>NZ_JARKMY010000001.1 GCF_029360725.1 Chryseolinea sp. H1M3-3
TGGCTGTGCGGTTGATTTTGCGCGGCCACTCGCGAAGCCCTTGACTTTTTTGGAGCGGTGGCTACCTTTGCCTGTGAGGAAGGAATGCCTGCTCAACTGTCAGATCAAGTCTTAGCTATTACAGTTTAAAACTATTTTTTCAGTAAAAATTTAATTAGTTCGTCCTGTTTTTTTCTTCTTTCCGGTGTAAATAGGTACTTAAGAAATTTCTTGATTTTTTCTTCATTGGTAAGATTGCAATATGCGGTAATAACTTCTTTAACCTGTTTATAATCGGTAAACTTAAATGATAAAAATTCCACTGTTTTTCCTTCCTTAATTGTTTGTTCAATTTTTTTTAGTTCGCCCACTGGATCTAAAGACTTACAAATATTTTCAGGTACTTTATAGGTTGCCATATATCGGGGGTTTTGGTTCGACAATAATTTATATTTTTTCCAGCCAATTGGGTATTTTTAGGACGTAGTACAATTGCACTATTTTATTAATCCACACGCCAATGCCTTGACTTCGTAGAATCATTGATGAAAATTATATCAATGCCATTATTTTCCTATGGCATAAAGGAGTCCCTAAATGTTGAATTCGAGTCGTAGTACCAATTGTACTAATGGCCGGGTTACCTAGACAAGATAATGATAATTGTACTCCTCTATTGTCTCCGTATGTTGGGGGTACTTTTTCAGAAAATCATTTTTTAAGTTTTTTATTAGATGCTCCTGTCCACCCGACACACTGAAATGTGTATGCGCAGTCTTTTCAATTAATTTTTTTTTGCAAAGCAACTGTCATTTTCAGTTAATTTATTTCTTTTTCTATATCCATATTAATTCGATTTTATTCCACTTTGCTCAATAAGAAAGATGATATTCGTACCAGTAAGATTTAATGCATATCGGGTTAATCCGTCATCAACATCCAGAGGAACTTGTCCTTGACCATGACCACCTACCTTATTTCTAATTGGTGCGACTCCACTTTCGATTAAATTTTGTAACGATGTAAACTGATTCTGAGTGTATGTCGGAACCAAGCCGTTATCGAAGCAAATTTTTATTAACTTCTTTGCAGGATCATTTTGGTCGGAAGGCCCAACCTTTTTCCTTACAAATAATCTTTAAAGTACTTTCAAATGCCTTGAGGCATTCATTAACGCATTCTTTATTCCTTCTATACCTATAATGTTCATGTGCTTTTAAGTATTCTTCATTTGCACCTGCGAAGGTTTTACTGCTTAAAAGGGTTAGGGTAGGTAATACAATTTCAGAGTGTGTATAGGTAGAATCCATCCTAATTATTTTATCCGAAATAAACTGGTATCCAATACCATGTTCCTTGAACCTGATGTTTAGTTCATCAATTGCATTGTCGGCAGTTATAGATGGTTTTCGGTCAAAGTTTGTTCGCCTAGTAACATTATTAATAAATTGGAATGCTAATTCAATTACATCCAAAGCCTGCTCATAGTTGCGCGTTATGCGGAAAAAAGTAGTAACATGCGTAGTACCGTTTCCTGAACCATTGACTAATGCTAAAACGCCATACTCTCGACATAAAACATGATTGACGTTCTGATACAGATGTACGTTTTTGCTTCCACAGCAATCATCTATGATATGCAAAATTTGGATTCTCAATGGTTCAGGAATATAGTCATACTGAAAAATTTCAGGAACCTCTCCTCTCAGCAGTTTTTGTCTTTTAGAATAGATGTCGTGGATGGGCATATTTAAATTTGATTATTAAGTAATCAAATTTATAAATCCGGGCGATGTTATGTTGTGCAAAAATCTGCAACTGACTAACGAGGTGCCTTGAAGTTTACGAAGTTTAGAAATTTTTAACTTTAATTTTTGGCTACAAATAGGCCTCAAATGGTGGGTACAATTTTTAAATACTGCGTTTGCAGAGTATTTTGGCCACATCCTTGGCTACAAAACATCGAAAAAGTAGCCTCGGCAGGGTGGAAAGTTTTTTCCGGCGGTTTCCTATCGTTTCCGTAAATCGTTAGCGTACTTGATTTTTCGTTGCCACGTCTTCCCAACGTTTCCTCCGAATATTGCCACCATTTTGCCACTTAATCATGGCTCGAACTCTCCGCTGCCACAAAATTGCCACACGAGTTGCCACAACTTAGCAAAATGCATTTCTAAATAGCCGTCCTTATATTAACCCTGCCAATAGTCTACAGGTAGAATGATAACCCAACGCCTGTGTGGTCAATGGAAAATTAACGTTGGTTTACACAAAACGCTGAAAATCATTTCCAGTCTGAAAACTTTCATTTGCTTCTGAATTAGGTGTGAGTGGAACGCATCGCTCACCGACTCTGTCCAATTGAGTTGAAGTGCGTCAATCTAAGCAACATTTAAAAGGTGACGCACCGAATTGAAAGTGTCCGGGGATTTGATTATTTTGCATGAATTCGGTTGTGTATCCTATCTTAGCGAATACGCCATATACATGACCGTTGTCCGGTAATATCCTTTGCACAATGACACAATCAAAAGCTACCATACTAATTTCTCTACTAATACTTGTTAGCTGCACAAGACAAGATCATGTATTAACTGTCGATAGTCTCAACAATTTAACGGATTACAATCTTGAACAGACTATAGTTGATGGTATTCGATCAAAAATGGACTCGCAATTCTCGAATGAGGCACACATTGTGAGAAATTTGTCTAAAGGACAACGGGCCATCTATGTGTCATCGATTTTAGAAAGTGAAGTTAGTAATGGAGGATTCAATCAATTTTATTTTAATTCAAGTGGACAATTTGCTGATTTGACAGAAGACGCATTTTCGACAATTGGCGCTCCGCAGTATGCTAACCTTGTAAGACGAGCGAATTTAATTTATGACTCCATAAAAGGCGACCTAAAAAAGTACGACGACGGGACAATAGAGAATTTTAGTAAATCGTATGACAACAACCCATTAAACGCCTTAGACTCTATTTTTTATGCATTGAATAGGAAAGAACCCTTGCATAAAATCAAAATCAAGTACATAAGAAATAACATACAGGAATTTGTAAATGAGTGAAAGTGTCCCAGTGACTATAAAATGTATCAGAAATGACATGAACCACAACATACTATCGGAACACGCACGATGTTGGCCGCGACATACTTACAGACGTCCAACACTTCACTTCAAGTTAAATTTTTATACAAAGGTTGAACAACCTTTGTACACTACCGAAGTAAACTGAACGGACCCTTAAATTCCTTACTCAAACATTTATTCACAAGCATGTAATAATAAGTACCACTTCCCAGACCTTCTCCATTCCAGCTGTTGTCGTACTTTTCGTTAAAGTAAACAAGCGACCCCCAACGGTTGTAAACGGATAGTTTGGATTCAAGCATCATGTCTGGGACTACAAAGAATTCATTCAAACGATCCCCATTTGCTGTAATAACATTTGGAAGTTTTATCTCTTCCTCGGCATACCCTATATTTTTACATCGGTCATATAGGGTGCAGTCTTTAATCGTCACCAATACAGTATCACTTTTAAAGCACTCGTTTTCAGTACCTACCCTTAGCGTATACTCGCCCGTTGTATGCACTTCAATGGTTGGTTCGCTGTCACCTGTGCTCCACTGATAATTATCATAGTCGTGGCCTGCATTTAATGCAACCGGACCCGCGCAGGCAACGGTATCCTTTCCCAGATCTAGGTGATTCATATGACAGCCAAGGGAGTCCATCTTCAAGAGAAATATATTGAAGTTTCCATCATCAAAATGCTCGTTTTCATTAACGATGACTTGGCCCACGGTTATAAAATTTCCATCCTCTGCGTTGATGATGTCCCATCCAGTGCTTTCGATTGGACTAAGGGAATATTTTTTTTGCCATAGCACTTCAACATCTGAAGATAAGCGCCAAAAGTATAACTGATAAAGGGGATAAGGAGGATTGTTCGAGGGTTCTATAGAAAAACCTGTTATCATGTATCCACCGGATGGGATTTCAACCATAGTTCTCGGGTACCCTTCTACGCTACGGCGCAGCATTTTCTCCCAAATTATTCCACCACCCTTATTAATTTTCACAATTCGGTGGTCGACATATTCAAAATCGCTTTCGTAGCACATAAAAATGTAATTCCCATCTTGGGTTTCAATCATATCCGTAGGGTGATCTTGGTGCGCCCAGTCAAAAACCTTCCTCCAAATTTCGTTTCCATTCGAATCGATCTTAAATACTAGAACGTTTTCGTTGTCGGTAAGCCATGAATATTCATTGCCGATTACGATATATCCGCCATCATCCAACTGAAAAATCTTCGTCGGCCGCTCACTTAAATCCATGCTGCCATATAATTTTGCCCACAACACAACGCCGCTAAGATCTGTCTTAATCAAAATGATATCATTTAGCAGGCTTTTATATTGCAGAATTTCTCCGGCCACAATCAGATTTCCATCTAAAGTAAGGTCCATGCTCTCCGCCTTACGCAACGTATCAATATCGATCCGATACGACTCGGCGTTCCCATCGTCATCTAACCTGTACAAGCTTACGTCATCTCCACTTCCTAGAACCAAATAGGAGTTATTTTTTATTTTAGTAATCAAAGTACTGGGTCGAATGTTGAAAGTGGGATTTCCAAGATGCCTCTCCCATATTTTTTCCCCCTTCTCATCAACCTTCATTATTAAGTTGTATGATCCCACAGTGTCAGCATAAACACCTGCTATCAAATAATTATCATCACTAGATTCAATGATATTTTGAACTTTTTCGAAGCTCCACTCAGTATCATATACTTTAAGGAAAGTACCTTGTGCCGATGCAGACCAGTTAAACGAACTGGACATTAAAACAATTATAAGCGGTAGATGCTTCACTATTGGGATATTTTTTCAAACTAAAAAATTTCACCGTGCATCCGAATATTTATCTTATTAAAGTGAAAACGAGCGAGAGATCACTGATTTAATCAGATATGGATGATAGCACTTAATAAAATAGTTTCTACTCTTTCTCGAATTCTGCCAAGTCAGCAAAGGAACTCTCCGCTGTGAATATCCTGCTTCAAAAAAAATTTATTAGCGATAAAGGGCTCAAGTATTTTTTTTCCGTGCAGGATTCTTTTTCACGGGAAATTCAAACCCAAACCTTGCATTGACCACATCAGCGTAGGGACTTTTGCGGTGAGGGTCAAACAATCGGCACATGATCATGGTCGAACCTTTAATCTTTTTCATAAACTTGTATTCCTTCTTAATTCCCGCAAACACTCCCCACACCCATTCGCGATTGCCGAGGTCTTGAGCAGTCCTTCTTAGAGGTGAAGGAACAAATGAGTTCATGGTTTCAACTTCAATTCGCGCAGAGAACCCTCTTGCGACCTTGTATTCACTGAACGCGCGGGGACCATAAATACGTACATCCTTTGAAGTCCAGTTATTCCAGTGGGTGCTATATCCTATCCGTTGGTTCCAGCCTCCTCCGGCCGAAAGGCGCGTTGTAAATCTGTACGCCATGTATGCATTTAAATCAACGAGAAGGTCACCATTCCTTTTTTGAAGCTGAAAGGCAACACCTGGAACTATTCGTTCAGTAAAAGGTTTACTCTTCATTTCATTGGGCCGTTTCTTTGGGAGATCATTCAGACTTGTTACTGTTGGGAACTTGTTTTTGTATTTTGAGATGGACTCCATTGCTCTATTCAATTGTTCTTGCTTGCCGGCAAAATGTTCGACGGCTTGTTCCTTCACCTCGCTCACCACTCGTTGCCTTAGTTGCTCCTGGTCTTGCAGAGTACCTGCCATTTTTGGGACGTCATTTGCCTGGGATATTTCTTTTTCCACATCGGCGATAGCCGAAATATTCGTTGCTTGGGTCTCAGCAAGTTTTCCAACATCATCCGTGTCAGTCGGAAGCCGACCTATCTCCGACTGGACTTGATTGACTTGATCTCCAACATTCGCTAAGCCGTCCACGCCGACAGAAGGTGCATTCACATTGGGCAAATTCAAACCACCTAATTCTTGGCCACTCAAAGGATTCTTGATTGTTGGAACATCGAAGTCCATAGGGTTTTGAAATGATGTTAGTAAATCAGTGTTTGGCAATGATACATTAAGCATATCCACGGTCGATGTAAGTTGCCCAGCTTTTCCTGACAAAGCAGGAGGCAACTGCAGTGAATTCACTTTTTGATAAACGTCTGACCTTAGTTTCTCAACTTGGAATGTTACGGCTGCTATTTTTTCGTTCTTGAATTTTCCAATACTATCGAGCTTGTGCGTAAGTTTCGTTGTTGGTAAGTTAAACGTCCTAAGACTGTCGATTTGGTAATTCAGTCTAATAATTTTATCATCGGCCACCGACACAATAGAATCGTATGAATTTTTTAAAGAGTGGTATCGAATAGCTGCTGACGTGTGAATAGAATCCAGTTTTTCGTTAGCCTTTTTTGTAAGAGTATCTACCGATGAGACAGATGTAATTAAACTATCGATGGACTGGGCGGATACCGGTAAAGTGAGCAAGGTCAGAACGATTAGGGTTAAACGAGACACCATACGGCCAAATTGACTATAATTTGTTATAGAATTCTGAAGTGACTGTTTTCCCTCTACCATCTGGCCAAACCATCTGGCATCCCGTCGTCCTCAAAATAAGCAACGATTTTTTTCCTATCGAAAGAAGTAAACAGCACATCAATTTTCATCAAGAATTTAGTAAAGAATTCATGGATCGAATTTGCCACCACAATATCCGTAGACGTATCCTCATCAATGAACCAAACTTTCCGACTTTTATTTGGATGAATATCTACCATGAACCTTTTGCCAAGGCCCCTCATAAAATTTAACCTATTCTCCTCCAACTCATGTGGAGGAATAAGAAGACCAATTTTTTTGTTCGAAATGCTTACTAAAACATAGTTCAAAAAAGCAAGGCCATCCGAAAAAGAATACAATTCCTTTAGTTCACTATCAATTTCACACTGCAAATAATTCTCAAACTCTGTAAATACATCACTTCGCACCGGACGATAAGTATCTATCAACTGGGGATATCTTTCTTTCAAGTTCTTAATTGCAACAATCACGTCTTGCATAAATCAATATTTTTTTATTCCATCTAGATTATTCGCAATTTCGCTAATAATCTGATCAATCTCCCTAACTAGCTCCGAAACCTGTTTTTGAGTCGGGTTTGGAAATCTTGCTTTGAACGCTGTCCATACATTGCTGACTTTGTAATGAAGCTTAGTTGGTAAAGCCACTAGGTTAGATAAATTATCGACGGCATCATGGCCAAATAGATCGCGATAGTCTCGAGGTATTCGATGATGGACTTGCATTAACCCTGTTCTATAAAATCTGGCAAACTTAGGGTAGGCCTTCACAAATGCCTCTCGCCACATGCCCGGCGCGAATATTGCTGCTTCTGACTGAACATTTGGAGCAGGCATCAAATCTTGGGGCATCATGAACTCTAAATCACCTTTATACAAATCAAAAAGCAAATTAAATAACTCCGTACCGGTAGAGTTTGTCATACCAAAAGATAGAACTCTCACCAAATCATTTTGGACATATATAACGTAGGTGCATGTAGCTAAATCAATCCTGCCAATAAATGAATTGCCAAGGCTCTCCTGAAAATCAAATGCTTTATTGAGATACCCCTTCGCCATAAGATCGTTGTACTTTCTCGCGAACCAGCTCCTAGGACTCTTAAAACCCAATTGCTCATCACGAAGTCGATTGTTCATAAAATCCTCAGCATCTTTGCCCGTATAAATTGTGCTGCTATCGGTTTCTATCACATCCGTTCCAAATATATCTACTAGGTTGACTGGGTTGTTCAACGCATAACTGTATGGTGAATATTCTTGAAATTTTCCCGAAAGTGCATCAACGGCGCCCCACCTGCCAATTTCCGGCATATACATTCTGGCTCCGTAATCGAGCCAATTGAGATTCAACTCGTCTTGCAACTCTTTTCCATTGTAATTATAATCCTGCGCGGTTGTATTTTCTCTCGTGTAGCTATTGAATGTTAGGCCAAACGGATAATAGTCCGCCGTGCTCACAATAGGTGAAGGAGTGTGCGAAAAAGAGACATCATCATAATAAACATCTACATAGAAAGGGTGCTCATTACTCAGAAAAATGTAAGCATAGCCAGGCACCGGGGCGGTTGCTGTAATTGTAAGTTGATCATGAGGTGGCTGCTTTACAGTTGGACTCGTTTGCGCTCCAGGAGGATTATTGACCTGATCCCAGGATGCATTTATTAAATTATAGTTCCTGTCAAAGAACAGTATAGTAACGAATGCCTTGGGCGCCTCTTCAGTATCTCCCGGGTGATCGCCCCCTGGCACTGTGGCAGCGTAGCTATTGAATCCATTGTATAACTTTAACTGGTCACCAACCGAACCAGATGAAACTCCAAACGCTCCAGCCAACGCCGTGAGAAATGAGGTCGCGTTTCCAGTTGACCCGAGGTTCATGTATTTGCACCAGGCACTAGCAGTGATCTGATCTCCTGGCATTACTGCAATAGATTTGGCCAACCCAACACGACCACTAGCCCCTCCGTTCAGCCATTGTACTTTTTGATAGGTGGTTCCGGCATCCGTATGATCCACCAGATCATAGGTCGTACTCGAATAGTTGATAAAATTACTTTGTTCGGATGTCTGTGTACCTGTTTCAAAAGTTGCAGTATAAGATTGAGTTGTTGGTGTCGCTGTTGTAAAAGTGACCCTGATGTTGCCAAGATGGTCTTTAAGATGATATTGATACTCAGCATTTGTGAAGCTGATCAGTTGGGTAATTTCAAATTCATTCAAGTAGAAGATTTCTCCGTTCGCTGCTATCGCATTCCAGGTCAGGCCGACTTGCATGGGCAAATTTGAGCCTCCAGCGGGAATGGTAATGATTTGTTCAACCCAGGATTCCGTTGTTGCACTTTGAGGTAGTGCAGCACCCGGCCAATTGAGGTCTACATTATTTACTTTTATAGAAATATATACTGGATTGGTTGTCCTGTATCCCTTTGCCCTGATTCGGTATCGATAACCAGGCTGAACTGTTACTGTTCCGCCAATTGCGGAAATTCCAGATCGAGCTGTTCCATTTGACGTCACGCTTACGTAATTCTCGCCATTGGACGGACTTGAATAGGTGGCGAGGTTCGCGTTGATGGAGGACATGTTTGAATAACTGTCACCAGCGTCTCTGACAATCAACTTTGTCGTCCCCTTGGTAGCGCGACCTTCCTCATGACTAATAAATTGCTGAAAATCATTCTCATAAACAAATTCGCCTACATAGTCAGTCCGTTTTGACGAAGACCCGGCGTTAGCAATTTGTGCCAACTTATTCCCCAATGCGTCGTAAATGTATCGAATAGAATTTCCTCCTTTCGTCACTGTCTCTGGCAGGTTGAGATGGTTATACGTTATTATATTAATATTATCCGACACGTCAGTTCCAATTCCTTTATTGATGTCCCGTGTCATATTCCCGTTTGCATCGTACGTGTACTCAGTAGCATTTGCCGGGCTACCGTCGTAAAATCCTTTTGATTTGGTTCCCACGGGAGCTGAGTCGGTGATGTACAATAGTCTATTGCTAGAACCCGCACCGTAATCATAAGTGAGGTTATCAATCAGTACTGCACCATCACCATTCCGGAGAAGTTTGGTTATGTTGCCATTCAAGTCATATTGGAGTCCCCCCTCATCAAATTGTCCTATTAACCAGGTACCAATTGTCTGCGCTTGCCTGTGCGTAGCCGTTAGAAGTCGACTCATCTTATCATATCTGTACTTGTAGGCCATTTCCTTGATCGGTCCGAATCCCTGGTTCACACTCCACTTAATTGATGAAATATTTCCATTGTAAAGCAAGTCAGCCGCTAGAACACCTGTTCCTATGTTGTCATTGTATCCTAGATTCATTCCAAAAAAATCACCTGTGTCATCGTTATTTGTGTCTTGGGTCAATTCAGCATTATTAATTGATGAAAGCGCGCCTCGAATGTTGTATCGATAGTCTACACTTTGTTTCGCATCAGTAGCTTGCGATGCAAAACTATGCAGCTTTTTGTCAATAAGTTGACCGAGTTCATTATATACATTATATACAAGTCTGACTTCAGTTTGTGAATTGATTCTATGCCAGGTTTCAAGCAACCTATTACCATGATCATAGATGTACCGCCGAGTAATATTATCGAATGATGTTCGTATTCCTTTTAGTGTCGCCCCAGTTGAATATAGGGACGCGTCGACCATTAGTGCCGTATTTGATGGAACTGTTGACGTATAGATTAATCCACCATTTTTGTAATACTTTACCGCAGTTCCGATTCTCTCTATTTTAAGTGCATCACCAGTAGCGATAGCTACGGCTGTTCCTCGGGCTGTTCCATTTTCATAAGCTCTTGCGTTCGCGCCGTTTAAGTAAATGGCGTAGTCGAGAGAGGTATAGCTCGCATCGGTATCTGCATCCGAAAACCCGATCATCCGATTGGTGGTAGTTTCAGATACTTTGACTTCTACCCAACCGTTAACCCCTTGAGGCAATTGTTGCCTGGAAACTGCGCCAGCATTCCATGTATTGTTTGCCCCGGCGTTTTTTGTCATCGTGTTTCCACTGACAGCAACGTTAACAAAATTTTTCCATGCCAGATGGTTCGTTTTTGCCATTAGCAGTTTCCCTGTAAAGTCATACAAACTTGTAGATCTGTCCTGCCCACCAGTCACATTATCCGTGACATTTTGAATAACGTTATTCTTTTGGTCGTAATAGCTGACGGTGTTTAGCCAGTTTGCACCACCCACTACTCCGCCGTCCAGTACCTTCACCTTAGTCCCTGTTACGTGCCCGGTCACTTGCAAATTTTCCGATACAGGCTGCGTATATGCTCCTGAATTAAGTGATTCATTTGAGTAGTTGTAATTGCCGGACATCAAAGAACGAAATGCATAATTATCATAATAAGTGACGCTCAAATAGTTATTTACATTTGTTTCCTGAGGAAAGGATTTGTTGTCGTAACCATGAATGTTTCCTACGACACTACCGATGTAACTTTCAGACCACGCCTTCGCGCTTGTCAAATTACCATAATACGTATCTACATCCAATTGCATCGTAGAAGGTGAACTGGCGCTAATATAAGTACCGGTCATCACAGGCCTGTTAATGGCATCATATTTTGTAAAACTCCAATACTTAGTTCCGCCAGCCCTTTGATTGGCGTCCTGTGTCATTATCAATCGATCTCTCTTATCATATATCATGTAAACCGCACCAACTCCAGGTACCTGCTTTTCAATCATCCTCTTCCTGCCATCGTATTTATATTGAAAAGCGAAATTGGAAAGGTCTGTTGCCGTTACAACATATGTATCCGCACCAGCATGCAATTTCTTTGACAACTCAGGCTGAAAAACAAACCGAAGATTGTTGAAGTCATCATATATATAATACGTTAATGCCCAATCGGTAATGGTGTTTAAATTGGTCCCCGCGCCCGCTGCCTGTACTTTTTTCAAAATCACCTGGCCTTTTTTATTAGTATACGCCCTTGTAATATTTCCCTGTTCATCAACCATATGCTCAACGGCCAATTGACCGTCCGCATAATATCCTCCTGTAAGAATGTACCCAGAAGTTACGGCAGATCTGACCGGAAGTCCCGAAACATTAACTATCCACGAAATCACTTTCTCTTTACCTGCAACAGGATTTATGTTGGCGTCATGTAGGTTCGTCAGGTATAGATGCTGAACAAATTTATTTTTTTGTGTCGAACTCCAGTCGTAACCGGGTCCGTATTCTTTACTAGGTCGTTTCAGCGGTGAAGCCTCAAATACGGTTTCGGAAAACGGACGGGAGTCATCGGCGATTTCGTAATTGCTGTCTAACTGGTAAAATGGCAAAGCAATACCCTGGTATGCTCCGTTTTGAAAAACGCCACTTATGTTGGCGATGATGTTTTCAACCGGCTTATAATATCCGGTGCTCTCCCCTGTTGCTGTAAACGGTAGATACTTATTTGATTGTCTCCCATACTTATCATAAACGATGGGATAGACAAGATCCAGACTAGAAGGAGAACCCTGCGTGATAACATTTTCCATCGGTCGTCCTAAACCATCAAAATATTTAATGGTTTCATTTCTTTGACCAATGCTAAGAGGCGGAATATCGGTTTCTAATTTCTTACCTGGAGTGTTTACGGTTGTTTCCCTAATGTAATTATAGTTATTGTCTAATGGAGTGACAGTCACTGTAGCATCGGCATACGCCGTTTCGCCGGAGTTATCAGTTACAATAATTCGAAAAATATAGACTCCGGCTACGGTCAAACCTGTAGCGGTCAAGGTGGCTGTTGTTGTATTCGTCAGAACAGCCGTAACAGGTCCGGACAATTGCGACCATAGGTAACTGTCAATCGACCCGTCCGGGTCTGAAGCCGTCGCTAAAATTGACGCACTCGTTGTAGGTAGCGTAATTGTCTGATTAGATACGATAACGGTAGGTGCAGTATTTCTCGTCAATACTAGAGAAGCGCTAGTCTTAGTACAACCGCTCAATGTAACGTCCACGGTATACGTTCCGGAGGTGTTTGTTGTGTATACGGGACCCGTAGCACCAGGCAACGCAACGCCATTCAATTTCCAAACATAGCTGTAGCCAATACCGATTGGGGACGCCTTAATGTTGATAGATTCATTCGAAAAAATCGCTTTTGATCCTGAAGGTGTCAGTCCTACGGTAGTTAACACTGGCCCCACCGTGGTACTGCCATCGGCTGTGGTACTTGTAAGACAGGAGCCGTTTACCGAACAAGTTACTGATACGGTACTTGTTGAATTAATTACTGCAGTGTATGTACTCGAGTTGGTCCCAACGGGAGCGCCATTAAGCTTCCAACTGTAATTGGTTATGCTGTACCCGGATTGTGTTGGGGTGGCTGTAAAAGTTACTGAACTTCCCGCACAAAAGTTAGCAGGTGACGCGTCAACCAACATCGACGGTGTTATCGGATTTGTAACAGAAGATACTGTTATTTCATTTGATGTCGCTGGATTGCCAGAAACGCAGGTCTGATTGGAGGTCACTACACATTTCACTTTTACGCCGTCTGCGAAGGCTGCTGAGGGTGCGTATACACTAGGAAATCCCGACTGATTATCTGTAGCCACGTTTGGTCCTCTATACCACGTATAAGTCGGGTTTGATCCTCCATTTGACACTGAAGCACTAAAACTTCCAACACCATTACAAAACGGCATCGGAGAAGAAATGATATTAACACTAACCGGGCTCGGCGAGGTTAACGACATTGTTATTGCGTTGCTCGTTGCCGCCTGTTGGGTCACACATGGTAGGCTGGTGGTCATTACGCAGGTAACCTGCTGACCGTTCGTCAAGGCACTTGTGACATACGTTGCGCTGTTGGTTGAACCAGGCGCAGGATTTCCATTCACTTTCCAACTGTAGTATGGAGTTCCTCCATTTGTGGGGACAGCTTGAAATGTAATAGCTGTTCCAACACAAACGTTATTTGGATTGCCAGTGATGGATACTGACGGCGTCACTGCATTTGCTATGTTCAAGGACGGGGAATAAGCACTTCCGCTGTAAGGCGGATACATACAATCAGAATAGTTTGCCGTCACGAATGCGTTTGAATATGCGCTGTTCCACTTTACTGTTATTGAACTTGAATTTTGCGTTATGACAGTGTAATTACCTCCGCTGACATTCCAGTATACGGAATTGCATGATGGTCCCGAGAAAACAAAAGTTAATTGCACCCCGACGCATGGGGCACCATTAACATGTTGAACCATTTGAGCATTCCCCCTAAAAAAAACGCAAACGGAAATCGCAACGATTAACATTAAGCACCTCAACAACTTTGTTGTGTGGCGGAGAAGGAAGTTTCTAAAAAAATCGGGAACAACTGTTTTTTTCATGAGAACGATTGGGTAAGGGTTTAGATCACGGCGAATCGGAGAATGAAAATTCTATGGAAAAATAAACTCGACTGGAAAACTTATCTTTTGCTTAATCGCAGCACCCGTTTTGGCGGAACCAGCTTTCCATTTCGGCGCTCTTCGAATTACTCTGAGCGCCTCAGCATCACACGATGGTGTAAGCCCTTTCTGAATTTTTACGGACTCTGAAATTATTGCTCCGTCTTCACCGATTATAAACTCGACATAAACAAAACCACTGACGCTATCTTTTTTAGCATCGGCTGGATACTTCACATTCGTTTTAAGATATTCATAGAATTTGTCGGCTCCAGTCTCAAACTGCGCAAACTTATCAACAACCACGTCTCTCGTTTGAGCGAGGGCATGTGAACAAAATGCGAGTGATATGTAAATGATTAGAATGCTGCGTTTCATAGAAGTATGTTATTTGCAAGAGTCGTCTTAAATTTGTTTTGAGAATAAATGCCACATAAAAACTACGCTGCGTGATAAGATTGCGCTCATTTCTCAATTCGTTCTTTATTATAGCTGCTAGCGCTTCCCAGCAGGATCACGTTAGTAGCATAGTAAAGATGTTGGTGTCGCTAATGAAAATATTCCAACGCGGAGCTCGAATCCTTCCGTGCTCATTTGAATTCTTCTTAGGTACCATTGAGGGTTTCCTTACTGCTTTTTATAGTTGTACTTATACAGCGTTAGGACATCGTTGTTCTGATCGCGAATTAGTTTTAGTCGGTTGAATGAATCGTATTCATAATAAGTTGGCATGCTGTTGAAATCGCTCTTCGATTTGGCTCCCACTAGCGGGTCGTATGTGTAGGTGTTTACTTGCGCATCCGCAGGATGAATCCTTACGTCATCAATCGCCTCACCATCGGTAAGAGTAGTTGGCTGAGTGTAATCACGCAATCCTGAGAAATACCATACAGTACCAATCCTGTACCAGAAGCTTACCTTGTAGGGCTTTGAATTGGGAGGTGTAAAAGGCGCTGCAAAATCTCCGTCTCGATGTCTTACACCTGAGTGAGGGAGGCCCGTGATAGTACCCGTCTCGGACTCAAAGTCGAAAACGGCCGCTTCATTATCTCTTGCATTAGTGATTTGTGCGATGGGCTCTGTACTTGAATATCCCCACTTGTACGATGTCACGTAATCATTGACTTTTTCATTTTCAATAGTATTCCCTACGCTATTGTAATTGAGAATTATCCTGGGTTCAATCTCAGTATTATACTGATAGCCGTTGATTACATCCACGTTGAGATCACACCAACCATAATAGTAGGTGTTCTCATACCCCCCGCTTGGCCGGTACTCCAACGTAATTGTATAACTCCCAGGCAGTAAATTGAGCGGCTTACTAAAATCAATCGAATAGACATCATTGATTGTGCTTCCTACGACTGTAAACGATTCAAAAAACTCCGACGACGGACCGTTAATTGTAATGCGAAAATTCCCGTGATATGGGGACGCGTTTTCCAAGTGCATTGTTAAGGAAGCTTCGATGGTTCCCAAATTCGGAATTGTGAATGGAGTGGTCGCCAATAGTTGGCAACATTCATCAACAACTAAATGTTGAGTTTGCGTTGAAACGACATTACGTCTTTTAAAATAGAAGGTGCTTAGATCCGGTAAGCTGGTTGAGTTGAGTTGGTAAATTTTCCAGGGCTTTGCAATTTTCGTATAAAACTCTTTGAATTCATAATACTCGCCTCCAACTATCCGTTTCGTTGCTCCAAGATCCTGGTAGGTAATCTTTTCAATCATTGGCGCAATAATATTTAGCTCCTTTAATCTTGATATTTCAGACGGACTTTCCGCGGCAGTAAAATCCAAAGGATATTTATACCGATTTACCAATTTGATACCATCGCTACCTGTGGCTTTCTCTTCCTTTAATTGGTTGTTTATTGTATAGGTATAATCTATAACACTTGTAACTGGGTTTGCTCCGCTTTGATTATATTCCTTAACGGTCTTCTTAATTACGTATGGGCAAAAAGTAAAATCGGAGTAGGCCGCCTGAACCCTGTACAAATCGAACCATCTGTAAAACAATGCCCTAGTGTTATTAGCGTCGTATTGGTTGGGTGGCTGATAATTGTACTGGTAAGATATGTCGCTAAGAATGGCTTTTGCCTCATTATACGTCGTCTCGCTGAGTAAATTTCCTCTCGTGTAAGCCAGGCTATTAAAGGGTAGGAAACTCTTCGAGTTATTAGTAAGTAAGGGAGTGTAATATGCGTCTTTGTCGCGGTAATTAGGGTCGTTAGAATTAGTAAATTTTGATACTTTGTAGCCGTTTCCAACTTCAATTTCCGTAACCTCAGAATATGTGATGTGACTTCCATTCGTGTAACTCATAGGTTGTACAATATGATCGTAGAAAGATCCATATTGTTCATTTCCAAAATCCCAAAGTTCCGTATACCGGGGTTCTCCGGCCAATATTCCGCTGGACAAAGTACCTCCGCCAATATAGTTGGTAATGTACTTGTATATTTTTTCAGCTACGATTCTACCATCACTGTCTCTGTTCCTGGTTGATGATATCCGAACGCCCCCTGTAAGCAAGTTTTGTCCTTTATTGTCGATTGCAAATGGACTCTTGGTAACAACCGATGAGTAAGAGTGTGGTTCATAGTCAAACTCAGTGGAGCCGCCGGTGGGGTACGTGATTTTTTTCAAAATACCGGCCTGCATTTTAGGAGCATTCGCAGGTGTAACATTGCGGGTCGTGATGATGTCTGCCGCCGCATTATAATAACTTGTTCCGCCAATGTAGTATCCCCAATGATCGATCATTCCGGAATTATAGGTTGGTAGAGGTTGGGTGTCATAGTAAAACTCGTACCTCTTTACGCCTCCGCTACCGTCGATTTCTTCCAGCTTATCTAAACGAAGTCTTGTCGTAGGACTCCCTGCATAAATAAAATTGAAACGGTTTTTAATCTCATTTTTCAGGTTGTACACCGTTATATTATCCAACTTTTGCCGAATTGAACCGCTGAAACCTGGTCCCATACCGGGAGTCGTGTAAAGATCTAGCTCAATAGCGTCATAATAAAGTTGAGTCGATACGGATCGATTGAATTTAATGCGACCATTGTCTGCTGTTGGGGCCATTGTCGCGTGCCTCATCGTTATCTGATCGAGGTACGACGGGTATATAAGGTTCACATTGTAACCGTTGAGCAAACTGGTAGACGATTGGATCACCTGATAGCAAGGCGGTCCAAAGGGAAACAATGAACTACACGGTGCATAGTTGTAATCGTACCTAGAGGACGTTTTAGTCATGAATTTTGTCATTTGGTAAATTCCTGTGCCCCGCACGTATGTCAAAACAATCTCCCATCCGCTTGGCGAAATGACCTTTGTGAGATTCCACGTTGTCGGAATTAAGTTCATTTGATGATTACCACTTTGGCTCTTGGTTGCATTTACGCTAAATTCAATCGCGGTCGGATCACTGTTAATTGGAGTATTGCCAAAGATGTATTCGACACCATCTTCCGTCGTTATTGAAAAAGTCTCATAGTATCGGGCAATGATATAAGCATTTCCAAAAAAACCCGGCTGAGACTGTGCCGAGGTTTGAGCAATTTTCAGCTTCATGGGCGATTGAGATTGTACAACCCATACCCCATTGTGATTCAAGTAAAATGTACCAGAGTACCCACCAAAATTGAAAGAAAACTGGTCGGCTTCATAATCGTTGTTTAGATGAAAAAGGTCAGTCAACATGTCAATCTTCGAAGCTGACGTCCAATCCGACTGCGCAAAAACCGGCCGCCATGTAAGAAAGGAGGGATTTGGCCCGTTGTTTAAGTTCTCATCGTATAGATTGTTTCCCCTTGAAATCCTTGTAATACTGCCTCCGGTCGCGAGATCCCACCCGAAGCCTATCCAGCCTGGAGGATGATCCGGTTTAACTAAAGAGGTATGATAAGCAAGTGAAATTGGGATGCTGAGGTCTCCGCTTTTCGCCGTGTAAACAGGTATGTTAATATTTGGAACTCCTGTAAACCCACTTACCGGTATTTCACCAAAGGTACCCAGGCTTGCAGCATTCGGAGACGGCATGGCAACCATCGGTGTCTGCGAATAGCCATATAGTGAATACAAACTGACAACCAATGCCACCGAGGCTATCCTCACGCGATACAGATTTCCTTTCATTGTTAAAAGATTAAGAATGGATCGAAAACAAAATTTATTGACTTACAATTTTCACAAGCATTAACACCACAACTGATCAACAAAGCATGGTTTGCACTCCGCCCAACAAACACACAAGGTGCCATCATCATCAATGCGCAAGCTATCAAACATCGCAATGGCTATACGCGAGACACGGCTGCATACATGTATACCAAGTATGCTTGCTGGCAAATCACACAAGTCTACTAGTACACAGCCCCGTTATGGCCGCTGTTAATTTCAGAAAATGGTTGTCAAAAATTTTTAAAGGAATTCGAAAGGAAGAAGTCTAAATCTAACGCACAAAATAATAGCACATAACTTCCGCCTCATCGATGAATCTAATTTAGAAGAATGTTTTTAAGACGCAAATTGAAAGTCAATTTTTTTTTTCAAGTCTCAGTTTCATCACTCAATCACCGAAGAAAATTTGAAAAGGTAAGTGCAATTTGAAAGGGCTACAAGAGCCCTTCATCAGCGAATGAGAAATATGCTTCGCTGGTAATGATGATGTGATCCAAGACTTGAATGTCTAAGAGGTTACCGCCATCTTTTAATTTCTTAGTAAGCTTTATATCAGCATCACTTGCCCGCAATGAACCTGATGGGTGATTATGTACCAAGATAATTCCACTTGCAGCGGCTTTGAGCGCACATCCGAATATTAACTTTGGATCAGCAACAGTGCCAGCAATTCCTCCTTGAGAAACGGTGAAGATTCCAATAACTTTGTTGTAACGGTTAAGGAGCATCATCTTGAATTCTTCCTGAAGTTCAATAACGTCATCATTCCAATATTGCCGAAAAATATTTTCAGCATCTCTTGACGATGAAATCTTTGGACGTAACGAAGATTTAACTTTGGACTTGTACGAGAGCTGAATCTCGGATACTTCGAATAATGTTTTTTCATTTGTGCTTTCCATAATCATAAGAATTAAATTATGGTGTACCTCAAACGAAGGGTGGAAGGGTTGTCAAAAGGAAACGAAATAAATTTGAAAAAACACAAAGCCGAAGGCTCATTGAATTTTATGCCGTAGTCTTTTGACAAGACTCAGCATTTGCCACCCGGAGTAGGTTAGCGCCAGAATTTAAGTCTGATGTGGAAAGCCATGAGTCCAAGTTCGGAAGTCAAGATATTAGCTGGCTTGCTTAGTCAATTCGTCTGAAGCTTCTCGATCGAAGTGAACACCTTTTAAATCTAATTCTTCCATTATGGAGTTCTTAAATTCTAGCTTATCGATCAAGTGTTTATGACGGCTATCAAAAATTTTAAAGAGATCGTCCCATGTCAAAGCATAAATTTCGTAGTTCCGTACAGCTTCGACAAGAAATCGCTTTCCCTTTGCTTTATGAGACTCGTACTTATCACGGATAAAAGAATCAACTTCTTTACCGAGAAGAATGAATTTCCATTTTCTTAATTGGCTATTGAACCCAGGCTCCTCAATAATGAACCTCAAATAGTCCTCCACTTGATTATACTGTTTTTTACCAATAACAACCGAAGGACGCTTTAATTCTACAATTACATTTTCCTCTATTGTGTATTCATTATCAGTTGGGTCCGGTTCGCTAGACTGTCGACAAATAAAAATATCTGGACGTTTGAGCTTATTCTTGCTTTCGAGCTTCTTCGGGATCTTCTCACCTTTTTCTAAGAAATAGAGGTAGTTCTGTAATAGAATTTCGAAATTTTGATCAGCGGACACTAAGTGATACTGCTCTCCGAATAACCAATAATTATTCTCAACGACCTTCTGTATATGATCGCGCTCATTTGTAATGTTTTAATGAGTGTAAACTCATTTACAAATCAGCCTTACTGTGACTTGCCAATTTGTTTCGCGGGATTTATGATTAGACAATTCCCAAATAGTGGAGAATTTATGACCCTATGACTGTTGAAAACAAGTTTGACCTGACAGCAACCACACGAGTTGCAATTCCAATCATTATAGACCTACATGAAAGGAAAGTAATTTGGACAGATCTCTCCCTTAAAGGGAATCCATCAACAAATAACAATGTTCATAATAATCTGTCTTTAACAACAATTATTAATAAATCAATGACAACTTTGATAAAACCAAATCTTTATGACTTATTAAATTTGCACCTCCAAGCCAGGGGGCAAAAAACACTTGACATGAACGAAGCAAACGTTATCTTTGCTGTTAACGATGGTATTAAACCTACCGATATTGATATTTTAGTATCGGAATATTTATAAAAATCTTGAGGGCTATTCAGTTGCTTCCTTCTAACCTGAAACTAGCGATTGAACTTTCCCTCTTTTTTATTTTAAGCCATGTCTCAGTAATATAGGATTCGACCATCAAAATCTTATTAGATTACCTTTCTATACTTACTCTTCAAAACCTTCATATCCTCACTCACTTTGTTGTCCACAATCTTTGCATAATGCTGCGTAGTTTTAAGGCTTTTATAGCCAACATTTTACTCACAGTTTCAATAGGCACTCCGTTGGTCAATGTCACTGTATCAGCAAAGTATGCCGCGCACATCTTAGAAGCTCCTCGCCCTGATTGTAATAATCTTTGAAGATATTCTCCTCTACCATACCTTCGTCTTTCAACACATCCAAAATGGCGATGCATTCAAAAATGGAACTTCGCGCAATGACGTAGAAATTTCTGCGATCTGGTTTACTGAACCGACCAGACCCTTCAGCCAAATTAAGAACAACACTAAACGCCGCTCTCCTAAGTTGATCGTTGGTGGTACTGTCTAGTCTCGTGGCTTTAATAAATGCCCGAATACTTGCATTAAAGATTTTGGCTTTCTTGTAGACGGTGAGTTTTTCGAAATCGAACATAACGGGTGAATTTAAATGAATAAAATTACAACGGATTTCAAGTGGCAGGGTGAGGGAAAAGACCCGCTACACCTTATTCGCTCTCGCTCTCACATTCACGCTGTCTGTAGTGTGAGGGTGAGGGCGAGAGTAGAGTAAGCGTGAGCCGGGGGTGAGAGTGAGTGTGAGAGCGAGGGAAAAACAGAGTGAGTGTGGTCGCTCTCGCTCTCCACACTCACTCTGTTTTTAGTAGCCCCGGCAGGAATCGAACCTGCATCTTCAGAATCGGAATCTGAAATACTATCCATTGTACTACGGAGCCTTCTGAGTGTTTAAGTGTTTACGTGTTCAAGTGTTGATGTGGGTGTGAGCCTGGTGGCTGTTTCGGGTGCAAAAATAGGGAAAGGTTGGAGGGTAAAAAATCTGGCGAGGTACTTCGGCTAAAATATCGTACAAAACAGGATTGTACCCAGGTTTCTAAAGTCTGCTGGGCTCAGACAGAAACAACACAGTTGACCGTCGCTGGCCGCTAAGAGTTTTTTGCCGGGCTGATCCAAAACTGGCGGAAGAAAAAAGTTTGCTCATTCTCTGTAACCCGGCACTCTTTCGAGCGTATATTCATTAGTTATAATTTTGTATATAATCGTAAATGGTATAAAATGAGCAGGGTCATCGGCGAATTGGAAGAACTCATATTACTGGCAGTCTGCATTTTAGACGGCGATGGCTACGGCATTTCTGTGAAAAATGAAGTCGAGCGACATACCGGACGCACCATTTTATTAGGTGCCATACACATTACGCTCTATCGTCTTCAAGACAAAGGGTTGCTTGAATCACAGCTCGGTGGCAGCACGGAAAAGCGAGGCGACCGCCGGAAGCGGCTCTTCAGGATCACTCCAAAAGGAATGGAACAATTGCGGGCTTCGCAGGAAGTCCGGCAAAAAATGTGGAGCCTCATCCCTCAACTCAAGCCTGGTTTATGAGCAACGTCCGAAAATCGTTAGCGCGAAGGATGGCCGTAACACTTATTGAACGACGGGTGGGACGCGCATACGTCGAGGAATTCCTGGGAGACCTCGACGAAATGTATGAAGATCGCCGCTCGGCAAAGGGAAAATTTGTAGCCGAAGCAATGTACTGGGTCGATGCAGTCCACCTGATCGTTGGCTTCTCCTCCACAGCTAAAAAACAACACCACACTATGTTTATGGGCAACATGATTAAGATCGCGTGGCGAAGCGCCGTGCGACAAAAGCAATTCACGATCCTCAACCTGCTCGGCCTGACACTGGGTATCGCCACTTCCCTGGCCATCGGATTATATGTGTACGACGAGAGCACCTACGATACATTTCATGCGAATGGAGATCGGATCTACCGCATCAACCAACCCATGATCTGGAACAATTGGAACGAACAGTTTTCATGCACAGGCCCGGGCGTTGCCGAAGCTATCAAAGCGGATATACCGGACTTCGAGGAGCTGACGAGAATTATGTTTATAGGCGAACAGCTGATGCGCGTAAACAATAACGAGGAGGCTACACACTTTACAGAATCGAAATACTTTGTGGCGGAGGACAATTTTTTCAAGGTGTTTTCTTTTCCCTTCGTGAAGGGCGATCCAGCCACTGCATTAAAGGAGGCCAACAGCATGGTGATCACGGCCTCGACAGCCAAACGCTATTTTGGAGATGCAGACCCAATGGGAAAGTTAATTGAAACGAAATCTGCCGCCGGAACTTACACGCCATTCACTGTCACCGGAGTGCTTGCCGATGTTCCTGCCAAATCACACTTGCAATTCGACATGCTCGGTTCACTCCCTTCCGTACCGGAATTTAAAGAGAGCAGGTCAACGTGGATCTTTACCGTTTTCGCCACGTATGGAATGGTCAATGAGGGAACCGATATCACGGCGTTGACGAAAAAACTCCAGGCCGTTCCTCCCAAGTGGGCAGCACAAACTACCAAGGGAGTGTTCAATCAAACCTTCGAACAATTCACCAAGGGGCAACCCTGGACACTTTATCTCCAACCGTTACAAGATATCTATTTGGCAAAGTCGCCGGATTTCAACCGATTTGGTCCTTCGGGAAATCCATCTTTTGTAATGATCTTCGGAGCTATCGGCGCACTCGTCCTCGCGCTGTCGTCCATCAATTTTATGAACCTCTCCACAGCACGATCGAGCAACAGGGCAAAAGAAGTTGGCGTGAGAAAAGTGCTGGGTTCGGGGAAGAACACACTTGTCCGGCAGTTTATTGTCGAGTCAGTCTTGTTTGTATCCGTAAGCACTGTGGCCGCACTCTTACTTGTTCAGGTTTCCCTGAATACTTTTAATACCGTCGCCGAAAAACAAATCCTGCTTCTGCCACATTTGACCAACCCATACTTCTTCGGAATTTTGGCAGTTTTTATCCTTATCGTTGGACTATCCGCAGGAAGCTATCCCGCATTCTATCTCTCGGCGTTCAAGCCCGCGGAAACGTTGAAAGGAAAACTGCGTGCTGGATTCAAAGGCACTGGCATTCGCAACGGTCTGGTGGTGCTACAGTTCACGGTCTCCATCGCGCTGATCATTTGCACCTTCTTTGTTCAAAAACAATTATCATTTGCGAGTTCAGTAGACGTCGGCATCAGCAAAGACCATGTACTGCAAGTTCACAACATACACCAACTCGGAAAAGGCGCCGATGTATTGAAAGCCAAACTTCAAAACAATAGCGTCTTTAGTATCGTGGCTAAATCAGGCGCGCTGCCTCCCAACGTCTGGGCGGGTGATCGTTATCGCGCAGATGGACCCGATCAAGCAGTCGTAGATCTCAACTACATGCGCTGTGATGAGCATTATCTTCCCTTACTTCAAACGGAATTTATTATCGGTCGGAATTTTGACGCCGGGAATGCCGCCGATAAATATCATGTCATCATCAATGAAGAAGCCGCGAAGGTTCTCGGCTACGGATCGAAGGAAACCTGGAAGGACGACTCACCTATTGGAAAGCATGTAGTACAATCATTCGGATCGGAAGAAAAACTTAAGATCATCGGCGTTGTCAAAAATTTTAACTTCAACAGTGTCAAGCAACGCATCGGACCGTTGCTTATCATGCACAATGAAAATGACAAACATTGGAGTTATACGGCGGGCTTCCCGTCGTATTTATCAATGCGACTCAATTCAGCTTCCATCCAAAACGGGGAAGAACTCCAGCGAATCATCGACGGTGTAAAAGGAGAAGTTACCAAGATTGATCCCGCCGTTACATTCCAATACAGCTTCATGGATGAGGAGTTCGATAATACGTTTCGCGACGAAAGGAAGATGAGTGTTATCCTGAATCTGTTTACCATATTAGCAATCGTCATCGCCTGCCTCGGGCTGTTCGGATTGGCTGCATTTTCTGCCGACCAGCGCAAAAAAGAGCTCGGCATCCGGAAGCTGCATGGCGCCAGTATTTCTCAGTTGGTTTTATTGTTCTCCTCAGAATTCACAAAGCTTGTTGCGCTGAGTATTGTATTGGCGTCACCCATAGCCTACCTGATGACAGACTACTGGCTGAGCAACTTTGCATACAGAACGCCGATCGACATTTGGGTATTCATTGCTGCCGGAACAACGGCCATGTCGATCGCAATCATCACAGTCGGGTTTCAGTCCTTTTCAGCCGCGAATACAAATCCCGTGGAGGTGCTACGGAGTGAGTAAAGTGGTTAAGCATGTTTCAAAGTACAGGTTTATGTACTTAAGACAAATCGGGTTGCTATCGAAACAGCCTTCACGCTATTGTAAATCAATGTGATTAATAGGAATCAGGTTTACGTCAAACTTCTTGACAAACATGTTCATCAATGGGTCGTTTTTGATCTTTTGCATGATTCGCGTGGTTTGTGCAGTATCGTAACCCATTACCATCTGATCGGAAAGTTTGAGGTATTTCACAGCGAAATAAAACCCTGCGATGACATAGGGACCAAATGGCGTTTGAGGGATATCAAAAGAGGTGCCTGTCATATTAAACAAGGTATTAGGCAAATATTCACCGGTATGCTTAATTCCCTTTCTTGTCATGTAATAATTAGCCGCCCGCGACCTTGACGCTTGCCGTGGATCGCTCATGGAAATCAACCCTGCCAACGGGGTCTGCTTCTTCGACTGATTGATCAACAATTCTTTTGACTCCCTTTTATTCTGGGCGAACTTTCTCACCTCGTGTTGAACGGTATCCCAGAAAGGCACTTCTGGGATACCATCATCTACGCGTATTAACGAATGGATGGCATAGTCCTGAATACCACTGGTGATTTGAATTTCCAAAACCTTTAACTCAGGATCTGTAGCAATTGCTTTTTCCAGCATCGTACGTTGATGTCGTGGATGCGTTCGGAGTAAATCGATACTTGTAATCCAGTCGCCGGCCAGATAACCATCGTAGGCATATACTTCGCGCAGCAGTAACTTGATGCTCGTGTCATTGACGATCTTATATGTTTTACCTTTCACCTGGATTTCCGGCTTTTCCGCGACGATCATCTCTTCTATCTCTACCCCTACTGCTGATGCATTTAGCATACCGCAGTTCAATGGCGATCCGTCCACGATGTGTAAGTCATGCACGTGGCTTATATAATGATCGTTGGAATCTTCGGTAAGATGGCCGTGTGTTTGAATGTGAACATAGTAACGCATCGGAACATTCTTTTCATTGTTACGCTGCACTTCTTCGAAAGTCCGTTTGATATCCATGACCACATCGGGTGTTACGAAAGAACCTGCTGCGCGAATAACGTGCATCTCCACTTCGATGCCTTGCTTCAGAAATTCAGCTGTGGTTTTAGATACGGCATCCAGTTGGATCTGACTTAAGTCGCGGGCGTCGGCGCAGCCAATGAGTATATGAATTTGTTTTTCTATGATTGTCATAAGGATTTAAAACGTATTAGCTACTGGAAATGATTTGTATACAAATTTATCAACAATTGAATGTGGGTCTTTACGATCCGGATGATTCAAAAATATACTCGATTTTTTCATTACTTCAGGTTACGTACCACGGTAGAAAATAATATAGCCAAGGTGCGAAAATGCTGGTGGATCCGGAATGATTATAGAGACTTTCGTCATCAAGAACAATTAATAATGATGACCGAAATCGCTGCATATCAGTTGAACTCGATTGCATCGCTACTTGCACTTTTTACATCCGGAGGCAGCACAAAATATTTATAGTCGACATTTAAAATTTAGATAAATTTGACAAATATATACACGGGAAGTCAACCAGCTATCATAAAGGACGGCTTCTTCATAATCTAGCTAAATGATTTTTGAATGGTAACCATTGCTGTAATATTAACATGCTTTAACCGCAAGGCAAAGACCTTACAATGTCTGGACCACTTGTATAAGCAATCGGGAATAGGAACGCAATTTAAGTTTGACGTTTACCTGGTGGATGACGGCTCCACAGATGGAACCGGTGAAGCTGTAAAAAAATCCTTCAGAGAAGTAAACATCATTCAAGGCAACGGCAATCTCTACTGGAACGGTGGTATGCACCTCGCCTGGAAAACAGCTGTAGCAACAAAGCATCACGATTTTTACCTATGGATTAACGACGATACATTCATTTTTCCGAATGCTACACAAGAGGTGCTGGAATGTTATGCAGCGGCGGGGCAAGAAGCCATTATCTGTGGCTCTACCTGTACGGAAAAGACCAGAGAATTTTCGTATGGCGGAAGAACGAAACAAGACAAGATAATTTTACCTAATGGTCAGTTGCAGGAATGCCATATCATGAATGGTAACTTTGTTTTGATCAGTGATGAAATCACAAAAAGCGTAGGCATCATCGATCCAATATTTCCGCACGCTATGGGCGATCACGATTATGGATTGAGAGCCATCAAAAAGGGATTTAAAATTTTTATCACACGTGATTACATTGGGTATTGTGAATTGCATGACAAGATCGCGAATTGGTGCAATCCGGCAGTTCCATTAAAGAAAAGAATCAAAGCTCTTTATTCTCCGCTGGGGAATCACCCCAACCAGTTCTTTATTTATGAAAATCGCCACTATGGATTCTTTCGCGCGGCGTTTCACTACCTAACGATACATCTACGCGTTCTCATACCAGGTCTCTGGAAACAGTAGTTGCGCTTTCGATATGTCAAAAAAGAAACTACTCATTTTTCACCCTGCACTTGCGCCTTACCGGGTTGATCAATTCAATGCGATCGCGAGGCTGTTCGAACTTCATGTGGTATTTATTTTTGACAATGTCTGGAATCACAAGTTTGACCAATCCAAATTACAGGAGAAGCTGATTTTCGAATACTCATTTTTACTGAAAGGTCCCCGGATTAAGGGCAGGGTCTTCAGGTTTGGTATGGTTAAGAAAATACGTCAGGTTAATCCCGAAATAATTATTGGATACGAATATTCGTTTACAACCCTTTATTTGATTCTGCTGAAAAAGTTAGGCATCATCAAACAACAGATTGGTTCGATGATCGACGACAGTCTGGAAATTTCACGGCATATACAAAGTGGCATGCGTGATCGCGTGCGGAGTTTTTCAGTAAAGCATTTGGACTATCTCATTGTACTTTCGGATGAAGTGGCTGATTTCTATCAAACAAAATTCAGTCTTGATAAAAAACGTGTCATCGTTTCCCCTTTGTTTCAAGATCCGCTCAGGTTGAGAAAAGATGCCGGTAAACTTGTACCATTAGCTAAAACACATTTTCAGAAATTCAACTTGAAAAATAAAAAGGTGCTGTTGTTTGTCGGGCGATTCATACCTGAAAAAGGGTTGTTGAATTTTATTGAAATCATAACACCAATTTTGAAAGAAGATCCGGAGGTAAGATTGGTATTGGTAGGTGATGGTACGGAAAGAGAAAAAATTCAGGGTAGTATAGAAAAGCACGGCGTACAAAACTCGGTTGTTTTAGCCGGTCGATATGAAGGGGACGAACTTCTTGCATGGTATCACTGCGCCTCAGCATTTGCACTGCCAAGTTTTTATGAGCCATTCGGTGCCGTGGTGAATGAGGCTTTGATTTTCGGATTGAAGGTTTTCTGTTCACAGTTTGCCGGAAGCAGTTATCTTACAACACCAGGGGAAGACGCACTTTTCAATCCAAATGATATTGATCAAAGCAGGTTAGCATTAAAAATATTCCTTGGTCATATACCGGTTAAGGAAAGCATTGACGAAACCTTGGCGCCGGTGAGAATGCGTATTGATTATAATAAGGTTTTTGACGGTTGGAAAAAAAGCATGTATGACTAAGATATTTCAAATCGTCAGTTCTATCAATTTAGGAGGTGCCGAAAACCTTACTTTCAATCTTATTGATCAATGCTCCCTGCTGCATCCTGGAAAATTCGAATTCATCATGGTGGAGTTGTATGCCACTAAATCTTTTTATGCATATAGAAAAAAAGTAGAACTGCGTTCAAAAGGAATAAGGGTAATTACATTAGGAGGAACCAGTAAACGAACCAGTCTGCCGATTGCTCCTTTTAATCTCCTCTATCACATTCAAAAGGAGAAGCCACAGGTTATTCATTCCCATACCGACCTGCCAGACTTTGTATTGAGCCTTGCGTTGAAAATAAGGTCTTTAAAAAGGGTTAAAATCGTTCGCACCATTCATAATACCGAGCTTTGGAGTGATCATCAAGACGTAGGACGAGTGGTCGAATCATCCTTTAAGGAAGACAAAATTATTGGCGTTTCGCATGCAGCGCTTAACGCATACTTTAAAATCCGCGAAGCTTATAGGTTGCCGATATCTTCCAAGTCAATGGTCATTTATAACGGATGCCCTACTCCAAAAAAAGAATCTCATCATTTTAAACTGGATCCGCAGCGGATCAACATAGCTTTTTGCGGCCGTTTCGTGCGACAAAAAGGTGTGGACATATTGGTAGATGTAATTCAAAAACTCGACAAAAAAATCAAGGATCGGATTCTCTTTCACTTCGTTGGAGACGGTCCTTACAAAGAGCTGGTTGCTAACCTCGCCGCTCAAAACGACAACGTATTGATGTATGGTGCGGTGGGTAATCTCGCAGGAAAAATTTATGATTTTGATTTTTTAATCGTTCCGTCGCGGTTCGAGGGACTTGGATTAATCTCCATTGAAAGCTCATTGTCGGGTGTGCCTGTAATAGCTGCTCGGGCTCCGGGTTTGGACGAAACGCTTCCTCCGGATTGGCCTTTGTTTTTTGACTTGGACAATACTGTGGAACTCGAAAATATTTTTCAGAAAATTATTGATGCTGCCTTTGATAAAGAGCATCTACAAAAAGTGGCCCATGACTATGTTTCTAAAAAATTCTCAATGAAAGAAATGGCCATCGGATATTCCTCCATATATCTTGAATAAGGGATTTTGTGGGGACTGATACATTATCATCTTGGTCAGACCTATATACCCGAAGACGTAAAAAACAGCGTTCCAACACAAATATCCCGTCAGGCATTTAAGAGGCGTCCGAAGGTGAATACCCCTGTTAAAAGCAGTTCTTACAACTTATGGGGTACATGAAGATCCATAAATCTTTTACGACTGGCATCCCAACTCGCCATTATCTTTTCCCGCAATGCGTTTAGGTCGTTATTGGTTTTATTGTAGTCGTTTACGGCTTTGTTGTAATCAGCGATTGCTTTGTTATATGCATCTACGTCCGCCTGAACACGTTTATTTGACGGTTTGGCATCGAACGATTTTTTTATCTTTTCGAAATCCTCCTTCTTGATCAAAAATTCAGTCAGGTAAGACGCTTTGTTTTCTGCTTCATCCTTCTGAAATGTCAATACTTTCCGGCATGCCGTCAACAATGATCCATCACCATTAAAGGGTTTAATGGTATCCAATCGCGCTAACCCTTCAGTAGAAAATTTAGCAAGGCTGTTCTTACTTTGCTCAACACCATTCACATCGTTTTTTTCCATCGCCTTGAACATGAGCCCTTCCTGTACATTGCTTTTGAAATAAAGCAAGAAGAGTTTATTCATATAACTGTTTACACGTCCCGTTTGCTCCAATCGCTTAGTCAGTTTGCTAGCCTGTCCTTCGGTAAGTCGCACGTTATGCTTTGCAGCAAAGGTCTCATATCCCGTTTGAACTTTGCGATAAGCCTCATTCAATCTTTGTCCGGCTTTTTCCTGGATCAGCAGCGTAGCTTCCATGGCGTCGTAGGATTGTTCAGCAACTTCCTCCATGTCAACAATCTTTGCATAATCTTCTTTAAACACCGATAACAAAACGGTCCAATAATCTTTAAATGCATCCCTTAAAGAAACATCACCTTTATAAGGGCGTAACTTTCCTCCCTGGCGGATGGCTTCATTCACAGAATTGATTAATTCCGTTCGGCGTTTTTCCATTTTACGCGCACGACTACCATGCGCTACCTCGCTCATGTATGACAGATATTTTTTAGATAAGTTTTCCTCCAAGGCATTCAACGCATTCATGTGATCGACAGGACTCTCACCGGCTGATTGACCTGAAACATTGATAATCCATAATAACAGCAATGCGGCACTCAATAAAAAACGTTTCATAATCAGGGTTCTTTTATATAATCACAAATAATAGAATAAGCCTCCTCCAAAGAGATATCGGTTAACAAGTTTTTTGACCATACTTCGTTGACCTGCCGAACGTAGTCGTCAGCTTTCATGCGCTCTCGATCAAAAAAGTGATGGCCGATTTTAAAAGTAGAAGTCGGCTTTTCGGTTATCGCTGCTAACGACTCAAATTCTTTTCCTTCATTATTCACTAATTTCTTGTAGTCTGGCCAATTCAATGATACAGAGTCAAATTTTTCATTTAATCCTGCCAGTGAAGCACTGCATCTTATCAGTTGTTGAAATCCACTGTTGTTCTTTACACGTACTTCACTTTTTTGTTTCAGCTTGTCCAACGGCAGTGGACGCAACGGTGTATAATATATTTTTTTGGATATTGAGTCTGAAGACAGTGCGCCTTCTAAATATGCTTCGCCAAAATCAATAGAATCATAAAGATCAGGCAATGCAATATCTGGGTGAATGCCAAGTTGTTGTGCCGTTTTTCCTGTCACTCGATAAATTTTAAAGTTAGTGATGGTAGTATATCCCCAACCTGATTTCTTATTCGAGAGATTATCTTCCAACGCGAACATTTGTTGACCAGTAGCCTTGCCGTAAGTTTTACTTCCCACAATGATACCTCGGTGATAATCCTGCAATGCCGCCGCCAAGAATTCAGAAGCGGATGCACTAAAACCGTTCACCAGAAGAACAAGCGGTCCATCGTAAACCGTTCCCCGGTTCATGTCCTTTTCAGAGATGATGGCACCGGACTTTTCTTTTAATACACCCATCGGGCCTGCATCTATAAAAATACCTGCCATGGCGACAGCTTCTTTTAAAGAGCCTCCTCCGTTATAGCGAACATCCAACATCAGGCCATCGATGTTTTCTTTTTTTAGCTTCAGGATTTCTGTAGCCACGTCGTTGGCACACTGTGATCCATCGTTGTCGCCCCAATCCGAATAAAAACCAGGTAGCGAAACATAACCGATTTTTCTTTCTCCCTCAAGAATAAAACTTTTTACCCTGTTTTCATCTGTTGACATTTTTTCTTTTCGGAGTCGGACCGTGCGCTCAATTCCACCGGCCTTTATCAGCGTAAACTCCAGGCTGTTCTTGACAGATTCGTCGAGTAAAGTACTAAACTCTTGCTTCGTCATTCCATCAACATCAATCCAATCACTTCCTTCCCACCGAATTTGCTGTATAACATCGCCGGTATGAACTTCTCCTGACTTCCATGCCGGTCCTCCGGGGGTTAATTGCGCGATAATAATTTCACCACGATCATTTTCATCTACACTAATTCCGAAATAGTATCCTTCTGTACTCACCGAAGCAAGGAAGTTTTCCATCTGCGCGAAAGAAAGATAGCTGCTATGTGGATCAAACGACAAACTCACCGACTGCAAAAACTGGGAAGCGATATGACTTTCGTAACCGGCGGCGTGATTTAAGATTCGTTGGATCACTCTGACTTTATTACGCTGCGCTTTGAGTCTTGCCTCGGCTTCTTTTTTACTAATAAAATCCTTATCAGGCACTTCAGGTGTTCTTTTCTGAAGGCGGATGAGAACATTCAGTGTTTCAAATTTCAGATTTTTATACCATCGATCTGCAAGAGACTTTTCATTCGGCGCCCAGCTTGTATCAGCAATGAAGACCTCATTCTTAAATACATCGAATGGGGCTTTGGTATTTTGTATGATAATACCTTCCGTCCGCAACAAGCTCTGTTTGAACCGTTGTGTGACTGCAGGTAAAAAATTCCAGGAGGTACCAGTTAAATCATCATCGATTTTATATTTGAATTGGGATAGCGCCGTTATATCCTCCTGCGTAAAGTAAAGCCTCTCAGGGTCGAGTACATTTAAAAAATGATGGAAGACAATGCTTGAGTAGGTATCATTGACAGGCCTTGCATTGAAATGATTTTGCAAAATCAGTTTTTTTAGCTGCAACGCTTCATTCTTAACGGAAGCAGTTTGCTGGGCTATCGCGATGAGGGAATTTAAAAGGAAAAAGGATATTATTATGAAACGCATTGGTATTGACACATCGTCAAATTATAAATGCCCAATATAAAAGATTTCATCAAGATGAAAAGTGCATTTTACCGCGAGATCCTTCATGACATAAAGAAAAATTCAGGCAAACCAGGAATAGATGCATTTCTCAATCCGTATCTGGGGAATAAACATCCTATGTATCCAATTACCTCTCCACAAATGCGAAAAATTGCCAAAGACTGGATCAGGGAGCATAAGGATATGCCTGCCAATGAATTTGCGGCTTTAATTACCGACTTAATTGAAGGCAAAACGTTTACTGAAAAGTACATGGCCGGAATTCTATTGGATTATGCCAAAGCAGATCAAAAAATGTTTAAGCCTGCGTTATTTGATAAATGGTTGAATCACGTAGAAGGATGGGCAGAAGTCGATGGGCTATGTACAAATAAATATTCGCGAACCGAGATTGTAAATCAATGGGCGACGTGGAAACCGTTATTGTTAAAGTTTTCGAGGAGCAAAAACATACAGAAGCGGCGGGCGTCCCTGGTATTATTTTGCTCGCCGTTAAATCAAGTCAGCAACATGGACATGTCACTAACTGCATTACAAAATGTAGATCGTCTTAAAAATGAAAAAGAAGTGCTGATTACAAAAGCAATATCATGGGTACTTCGAAGTATGGTAAAGCTTAACCGCGAAATTCTGGAAGATTATTTAAGGGACAATGCAGATACGATACCGAAAATAGCCTTACGGGAAACTAAAGTAAAACTGGAGACCGGGAGAAAAACTAAAAAGAAACTTCTTTGAATAAATCTTGAACGATATGTTAGCGCCAGACCTACTGACCATTTGATTGTGTTTCAAAAAACTCAATCTCAGCTTTAAAGAGTCCGGGCCTTAGCGCAGGGGACTTTCCCAGTTCCATCATATTTCCGTCCGCTTTGTTGTAAGGTTTCCATTCAGGTAAACCGTTACCATTTGGGTTTCCCGTTTTTACAAAATTCACCCAATACGCCGTCATGTATTTTTCAACCGCATAGTCTTCATCGCGCCACGGCCGGTCCCAATGGCTCAAGGTGTGAAGGGCATAAGGAATTTCTGCACTGTGAAATGCGCCGTAGTTAGGAAAATCTGGTTTATCGACCGGCACATGGGTGAACTGATAAATAAAACTGTTGTTGCTGTTTACAGCTGCCCATCGTGTGTATGGATACGCCAAGCCTTGAACCAAAGCAAGCTTGTGCTGAGACGCTTTTGAAACTTCCTCAGATGTGGCAGGAAATAAAGTGAAAAATTTTTCCTTATTCCTTCCATATGCATCAGCGGAAGTTTTGAATTCATCCATGGGTTTGGGTTCTCTCATGGCATCTCCCGTTACCCATCCCGCCATCAGTGGAACATCATGGTGCATTTTCTTTTTAAAGACGGTATTGACGTCTTCGGTTATCACATACCCATCTATTATCGGAGAAAAGGTTCCGAAAGGCATTGTATTGCCCAGCGTTAAGAGACTATCTGCGGAGAGTTGACGCATCGCATCAATTTTTGGTTCTGGCAACTTTTCGGATAACGTAGTGCCTATTTGCTCTGCATCTTTCAGGGAACGTACAGGTCTTCCGGTGATCGTTCCGCTTTGTGCAATAGCCCCTTGGAAAAGTCCTTTGGATAAAGGTGATGAGACAACAGCCTGAACCGCTGCTGATCCTGCCGATTGCCCTGCGATTGTAATATGATCGGGATCGCCACCAAAGGCTTTGATATTCTTTTTCACCCATTCGATGGCGGCGATCTGATCCATAATACCATAATTGCCCGAGCTTTTATGCGGTGATTCTTTCGTTAGTTCGGGGTGGGCCATGAAGCCGAAAATGTTGAGCCTGTAATTTATGCTCACATAAACAATTCCCTCCCTCGCTATCGCCTCCCCATCGTAAATCGGACATGAACCCGAGCCGTTGATGAAGGCACCACCTGGAATCCAAATCATGACTGGTAATTTGTCTTCCGTTGATTTTGCTGGCGTCCAGACGTTGAGATAAAGACAATCTTCGCTAATCGGTTCAACCGGTGGCTGAAATTCCTCCGTCCACATGCGAAAAGCTTTTGGTTCGTTCTGCATTGGGCTAGCGCGAAATTCGTTGCATGATAATGTATCTGTCCATGAGGTAAGTCGGTGAGGCGCTTTCCAACGTAGCGCTCCAACCGGAGGCGCTGCAAAAGGGACTCCTTTAAATGCATGCACACCTTCCTTTTCCGCTCCGGAAATTAAACCAGCCTCGGTCATTACAACGTCAAGGCTATTGACTGAAGTGTTTTCTTGCGATGAACACGAAAGTAAAAGGATAAGGAACAAAAACAGGATATTATTCATAACCATATTAGTAACAAATCAACCAGGTAAGGAACTACTTTGCGACGACCCGTTCAATTTTTCCTACTAAAAAAATATACGAGAACGCACCGACTATTCCCAATGTTCCTACAAAGACTAGCGCGGGTTTAAAATCACCACCGCTGACTACAAAACCGATAACGATGGGCACCACAATTGAGGCCAGGTTGCCCATAAAATTAAATATCCCGCCGGTCAAGCCAATCAAATGCCGTGGCGACAAGAGAGAAACGAACACCCATGAGATTAAAGCCATGCCCGCACCAAAAAATGCAAGCGACATAAATCCGATGATGAGTGCAGTATCATCCACATAATTGGCGCCTACAATGCTTCCTGATAAAATCAATCCAAAAATAATCGGTGCTTTACGCGCCATGCTCACGGACTTGCCTTTGCTTACGAGGTAGTCAGAAAGAAAACCCGACAGCAGCAGTCCGGCACACGCAGACAGAAAAGGAATAGAAGCGAGATAACCACTTTTCAAAAAATTCAAGCCGCGGTATTGTACGAGGTAAGTTGGAAACCACGTCAGGAAAAACCATAGTGTTGCGTTTACACAAAACTGACCGATATAAACACCCCACAGCGTACGGTTACTAAATACCTGCTTCCAGTCTTCCCATCGCCAGGCAGGTGTCTTAGGAGCATCCTTTTTCTTAAAGACACCACCGCCTTGTTCGATGTATTTAAGTTCGGCGTCATTAACCTTGGGGTGGTCTAACGGATCACGATAAAAGAAATACCATACCAACGCCCAAACAAGGCCCACCGCTCCTGTTACGATGAATAATCCTCTCCACCCGGCATAATATTGCAATGCTACCAATACCGGAGTAAGAAATGCAAGTCCGATAAACTGACCTGAGACGAACAACGCAATGGCTGAAGCTCTTTCATTATCGGGGAACCAACTGGTAACAATCCGGTTGTTTATCGGATAAGACGGCGCTTCGAATGCGCCCGTTGCGAGGCGGAAAGCAAATAAACTGGCAAATCCTTTTACGAATCCCTGTCCTACTGTTGCCAGCGACCAGGTTGCCAGACAGGCCGCATATAAAACGCGAGGTCCTACCCTGTCGGCTAGCAGGCCCCCCGGAATCTGCAATGCTGCATACGACCAGCCAAATGCAGAAAAAATTAAACCCAACTGCACAGAAGATAATTTCAACTCTTCACCGACGCCGGCTGCTGCAACCGAAAGATTGCTGCGGTCCAAATAGTTGATCACAACATTTACAAATACGAGCGCTAACATCCCGTACCGGATCTTGGTTTTTTTAGTATTTTCTAATCCTTCCATGAGCATTTAGATTGTAAGGTGATCAATATTCCCAATGAGGTAAGCAAATCGTGTATTTAACGGGCGGTCCATCCGCCATCGACAGTAATCATTGATCCAACCATGTAGCTGGCGGCATCGCTGGCCAGAAATATGGCTGCACCTTGAATTTCCTGCAGTTTGCCCCATCGTCCCAATGCAGTGGCCCCCACCACGAACTTCTTCCCTTCTTCTGTGTCGGCAATGGGAAGATTCATTTCAGTTAGAAAAGGTCCCGGGCAAAGTGCATTGACATTAATATTAAACGGCGCCAGTTCCAGGGCCAGTGCCCGAGTCATTTGTACAACGGCCCCCTTACTGGAGGCATACGGTGTGCGGTTTGCGAGGCCCACCAAGCCCAATGTGCTCGCCAGGTTAATAATTTTTCCGGCGTTATTTTTTTTCATGAAAGGAACCACAGCTCTTGAGCAAAGCCAGGTACCCGTAACATTTACATGCATTACTTTTGTAAAATCTTCCGGGGTGATCTCATCGATGGGCCCGCGAATGTTAATCCCTGCGCTATTAATCAGAATGTCTATTTTACCAAAAGCATCGATTGCTGCCTTTGCCATAGCTTCCGTCTGTTTGATATCACCCACATCGGCGCTAAATGAAATCGCTTTGATTTTGTAGTCGGCGGCCAGATCTTTTGCTGCCTGGATTCCTTCATTTTCATTTCGGTTAACCAACATGATGTTAGCACCGGCGGAAGCAAGGCCGGCAGCCATGGCTAACCCTAATCCCTTTGATCCCCCTGTAATTAAGGCGACTTTCCCGCTCAGATCAAACTGTTTAACTCCCGGAAGTATTTCTCTACTCATAAACGATTTATAATTGAAGAATAAAAAATTAGAAGATTGGAAATTACATAAACGACTGGAACATTTTCTAAATCTGCTACACCAATCCCAGCTGGTCTCTGCTATAGGCCAGACACTTCACCACGTTCTCCTCCTCCTCAGCAAGCCGTTCTTCTGCAGTCTTTTGCGAAACCCGCGGAAGTGCCGTCGCGTACTTGTTTTGTTTAACCATGCGAAGGGTACGCGCGAGCGCACTGGCCGGAACACCGTCGAATACCGACCAATATTCATTTTTCAGACATGGTATTTCAAGCGGATCACGTGTAATCATTTCCAGGTTAAAAGTAACGTTGGGGTTATGCTTCTTGCACAAGGCAATGATCTTAGGCAGATCAAGAATGCCTTTTCCTAAGGGAACTTCCGACAAAAGAAATCCATCCGAATATTCTTCAACACCCATATCTTTGACGTGAGTGCTGGCAATATAAGGCACCAATGCTTCAATAACTTCCATGGGATCTTCGATGAGGGAAATGCTGTTGCCAAAATCCAACGTAACGCCTATCCACTCACTGCTGAGTTCCTTCAATGCACTTACCAGCTCCGGCGCCAGCCAATCTTTATGATTTTCTACTGCTAGCTTAACCTTATGTTTTCGCAATACGGGTTCCGCTAATTTTAAAGCACTCATTGCATTTTTCTTAAAGTCCTGAACTTCTTGAAGAGAGTGGAAGACTTCATACCGTCGTCCGCCTGAAGTAGCCACCGTGCGTAAGATTGTTGCGCCAGCTTCTTTCGCATGAACAACTTCCTGTTCAAACCTGCCAACATCAGAAGCATCTTTAGGAACCCCAATGGATCCCTCCAGGTAGAGACCAAGTTTTTCCCGCCGGTCACGCATTTTTTTTGCGAAGTCAGGAGTCCAGTCCTTCACGATCACCTGTATCCCGCCAGCGCCGATTTTGTGGCAGTGTTCGAGCATAGCAATGGCGTCATCAAAACCCGGATACTTTTGACTTGGAGTTTTAGAACGCCACCGGCTTCCATAAGAATGAACGACTACGCCCATGCGGGTTTCTTTCAGAAAGTCAGGAAGCTTCATAAAAGGCAGGGCCATGACCCCAAGTCCTTTTGAAGCGGTGTCAAGCAGAAATTCTCTTCGGTCCATTGGAGTAAAGATTGGTTGGTGTTACGTTATTTTTCTTCCTTCGCTTTTATTTCGGCGACATGCTTATCCAGATCGGCGGCGGTCCATGGAACAACCCGTCCTTGTGATGTAACGCGGGTCATACCAACGGTACGTCTACTAACAGCGCCGGCATCATTTCCCCATTCGTTCCTAATATAAGTTAAAATGGAAGCAATTGATCCATCATCCATTGTAGAATGGGATGGCATGACGGGTAGAATTTCGGGTGCATCGTAAAGTTTTCCATTCACTTGAACTGGTCCTTCCATTCCGTGCAACAAGATTAGCGCCAAGCGCTTTTCATCCCCTAACACCCAATCAGACCCAATGAGTGGTGGAGCGAACCGGTTTAATCCTTTGCCGTCAGAGCCATGGCAACCTGCACATGTGGTGAGATAAAGTTGTCGCCCGGAGACGAATTGCATTTGTTCATTCTCATCTAACCGATGCTTTCGTTGAGCACGCGTGGTATCTGCTACATGTCCCGGCCATTCAAAGATTGATCTTAATGTATTGAGTTGCTCGTTCGTCTTATCCGAAGCAGCCAGCAATTTCGGCGCGGACTTCAAACGGATGGGCTTCATTCTACTTTTACCCTGAACCGCCATGGCCGTTAGCACCGCTTTTTCTTTCCAGCCTGAAGATTGAGCATCCCTACCTAGCAAAGACAACAACGACGATAATTCTTCCGGCTGTCGTTTCTTTACAATAGCAGTCGTAAGCATCTCTGTAAAAATTTCCCTGGAGGGACTTTGTGATTGCCAAGCAGGACTGTTCCAGAGACTCATAAGAAAGGTAAACTCCTGGTCTTCCAAGCTGCTCATCACAGCATCGCGGATTAGTGCTGACGTGTCATAACGTTGTATGATCCGGGCCAACAGGAGATGTGACATATCCGAATCCAACACATAGGCAGTCAGTGATATTTGAAGAATTTGCTCGATAGGTGCCTTTTCAGAAACCTTCAACAATACTTCTCCTAATTTTTTTCTTACGGCGTTGTCCGTTTTGGCTAATGGTTCTAATAGCCTTACTGCAGCGGTTCGAACAATTGTACTTCGATCACCCAAAAGCTGAAAAAGTAAATCAGCATCGAGCAATTTCAATCCTTCCAGCACCCACAAAGCATGAAAGCGTCCTTTCTCATCTTTTCCATTTAAGATCAGATCTTTTAATGGAGCCGCTACCTTTCCATCATTGCGTTCAACCAGCAACCGTTGGGCTACATCACGGTGCCATCCGTTGGGGCTGGATAAAGTTGCCACCAATTCTTCAGACGACACCGCCGAAAGTTTCACAACTTTTGGTGGTGTCCAATGCTCAGGGACTATCCGCCAGATGCGTCCGCAGTGTATTGGTTTTACCAGTTTGCGCTGAATTGTTTGTTCCCGCAAATAAGGTGTGACGTACAATCCGTGCTGCACAAGCCCCCTGTACATATCTGCCAAATACAATGCTCCATCAGGTCCGGTGGCTAAAAAAACGGGCCGAAAGCGTTCATCCGTGGAAGCAATAAATTCAGTTCCGGGATTTGGGTCATAAGCCTTTAGAATAAGCCCTTGGTCCTCCACCACATTTCGTTTTACGAGATTACCCGACGGCTCACAAACAAAAGCATTTCCATAATATTCATTTGCTAAGGCCGTCCCTCGATAGAAAAGCGGAGAACATGCTGCCGTGAACTCAAGCAAACGGCCTTTTTCATCCAACGTACCAGGTATGTATCCACGGTTGACAGCGGGGTTGGGGCGGATCGGATAAATGCGACGGTCAATAGTAAGTCCATGATCTATTCCCGTAGTGGGCGTGTGATTTTTGTTCCGCGAAAGATAGTTAGGTGGCACAAGGTCCGCATGCAGTTGAGACCAGTTATAGTTATAAAACAACCTGCCCTCATCGTCATGGCTGATACCCCATTGTCCTCGAAACTCCGTGCTGTCGCGCAACCATTTCCCGTCGACAAGATGATAACGAAAACGAGATTTCGCATTGTAATACCAATTATCGATGCCCCGCCAAAGTCCGTTCCCCGAATGCTCGGGACTGGGATTTCCAGCATAAGCGGAATCAAGCAACGTTTTCGTATCTGCAATCAAATCTCCATTAAGGTCTTCGGTCAGCCATAGCGATTTATTTTCAACCACCAGGGCACCGCCCGAAATCAACGCCAACGCCCTCGGCATCACCAGACTGTCGAGATAGATTTTACTGAGATCCATTATTCCATCACCGTCTGTATCTTCGAGAATGGAAATGCGCCCCACGCGTTCATCTTCACCTTTGCCGTCGATGTCAGGCATGAAGCCCCGCATCTCTACAACCCACAGCCTCCCATCAGGATCAAAAGTAATTACAACAGGATCCTGAACCATCGGCTCCGCGGCCACCAATTGAATTTTAAGTCCAGTTGGCAATTGAAAAGTAGCTGCCTCTTCCGCAGGAGATTTCGCTGGAGATGGGCCTTCATCTGCGTTCTCATGCGTTTTGGAACAACCAGCCAACACAAGGCAAAGCGCCAGGCAGGAAGCCACATAAAGTGTCCTTAAATCTGGCCTATACCTAAGCACGCTTATTAAAATATTATTGCTTTTCAAAAGAGTGTTAAACGTTGTTCGGATCAGGATGCACCCATGGTTTGCGATAAGGACGCTGCAGTAGTGCGTTTGCTTCCGCATCACCAACAATTTGTCGCTTTTTAGGATCATAGACGACAGGTCGACCGGTTTGCATGGATATGTTTGCCAGAATACAGCTAGCCGTAGAGATATGTCCTTCTTCAATGTCTGCAACTGGCCTTCCTCCTTTTTCAATCGCCGCGAGGAAGTCTAACATGTGTAGTCGGGTAGCAGGTGCAGCATTCAGTTCAATACGTTCCTCGGTTAAGTCTTCAGGATATTTTTCTTTTTCATAAACCACATCCTTATGAATTTTCGCGGCATCCTTATCGACGGGAGTGAAATCATATCGCATGGTACTTGCCAGCAAAGTTCCCTTGTCGCCATACAAGGTAAACGACCATGGGTAATCGGGATTATCGGGCGTGCCCCATGTGCGATGCTGCCATATACAGTTCAGTTCAGGATATTCGAAAATAGCTGTTTGTGTATCTGCAATATTTGATTTCGCTTCTTTCTGTACATAAATACCGCCGTTGGAGGTGATGCGTGTAGGCCAGCCGAGTTTTAACATCCAGCGAACGGTGTCGAACATATGGACACACATGTCTCCGGTAATTCCATTACCATATTCCATGAAGGCACGCCACCAACGCAGGTGTGGGATTCCGTCGTAGGGGCGAAGAGGCGCCGGGCCAGTCCACATTTCATAATCCAAAAAATCGGGCACTGGTTCCAAAGGAGGATTGGCACCATTTCTCATGTGCAGGTAACAACACATTTCAACATGTGATACTTTACCTAAGAGACCTGCGTCGACAATATTTTTTTTAGCTTCAATGAGATGCGGTGTACTCTTGCGTTGGGTTCCTACCTGCACTACTTTATTATACTTACGCGCGGCTGCAACCATCGCTTCTCCTTCTACGACATCTACGCTAATCGGTTTTTGAACGTAAACATGTGCACCGGCCTTTACAGCGTCAATGGTTTGAAGGGCATGCCAATGATCCGGCGTTCCGATGACGACGATATCCAATTTATTTTCAGAAAGGAGTTTTTTATAGTCGCCATAGAGCTTCGGCTTTTTACCTGATTTTTGACGCTTGCTTACAAGGTCAGCGGCAGCCGAGAGCATGTTTTTATCAACATCACAAAGGGCAACTACTTCCACTGGTGCAACCTGAATCAATCTGAATAAATCGCTCTTTCCATACCATCCCGTCCCAATCAATGCTACACGTAGTGTTTTACCTTGACTGAGTGCATCCATCCCGTGCGCGCCTAATGCCGAAAATGCCAGAGACGCCGTGGCACCTTTTATAAAATGTCGTCGATTAATAGTAGAGTTTTCCATTTGGTTAGAGGTTGAAGTTTTAAATAATGGGTGAATCGCATTGTGCCCAACCTAAATTAGAAGTAATTAACTTCATGGACAAACTTCGAACACATTCTTATCAGACTTTGCCTGTTGAAATATTTCTGAGGGCAATGGTGGTTATGACAGGCGAAAACTGTACATGAGGCGATTCATCAAAAATATGTGCGATGAATGCTGCACATACAAATTTATTGACTAATGTTTTCGTTTAAGAAATGAACGAAATTGCGTGAGGGAAATTGGTAAGAGCAAATGCCTGTAAAAAATATCTCGTTGCGATACTGAATTAGTTAATACTGAAGCGGTAAAATAATTCCGGGTGAACAACTAACATGATATTTTTTTTAAAATGCCTGGATGAACTACTTACAATCCAGGAATGTCTGCCACCATATAGAACAGGTTGTAGCAATAGCTCTTGCTGACCCTTGCGGACCATAAAATTAAGGGTCGGCCCCAGGCAACTGTTCATTATTGCCATAGCCTCTGCCTTGCACAACAGACTATACTTAATTAATGCATGAAGGTTTCTCCATTTTTTCCCTTTCGTAATACTATAAAACATTTCCTCCGCTTCACTTCCCGAAAAGACTTTCATATAGGAAATATTTTCTTCGAATCCTGAAAAAGCATGGATTAAAAAATCTTCGTATTCTCCCACAACCCAGACACCTATTCGGGTTGGCGTTGACCAAATAATAGCTTCAGAGTAGAAGCACTTAAGATTGACCAGTAGCGTCCTCGTTACGACTTCATTGAGCTCCAATGATGTGGTAGACATCGCTGACTTCTTCAGTTGAATGCTCAGTGCAAAAATTTGTGCGGACATATTCGTTCTTGTAAGTGACTCCCGTTAATCCGAAAGAATTCAAGCTATGTCTTCAATTTTTTGGGCCGATGAAGAAATGCCGAAGTCCAGATCCAGGATATTACCTCAAGAACGACAGAAGCTAATATCTAAACTGCTGAATTAAGGATGGTTTCTTACATAGGAACAATCACTTACACATTTACATATGATACAAGTGTTAGTTCTTACTTTTTTAGCTTAAAAGTAAGGGAGTTCCCTGATATGTGGGGTTATAAATGCAGTGCATTGTGGAAGTCAGTCGTTATTTTTTACTCCTTCTTTTAACGGGTTTCTCCAGATGGACTTCATCCGCTTCCTTGTCAACGCGCAAGCCTTGAAAAACCGGGTGTCGGACACTTCCTTCTTCAGTTATCTCCGTGTACTTTATATTGCATACCAGAACAGGGTCTACCCATGTCATATCAGAAGTTTCTTTTATGGGTATATCGAGAGGAGTTGATTTCCGTATTATTTTTTTCAGCTTGGTATAAAGTTCCTTCAGGCTTTTATCCGTGAACCCTGTACCGACGTTACCGATATATACGAGCTTACTTTTTTTCTTCACTGCAAGAAGCAGGGAGCCGAAAGAACTTCTTGATCCTTTTGGTGCTGTAAAACCAACAATGATAGCTTCCTGCGTTTGAATGTTTTTGATTTTAAGCCACTCGCTCGTTCTTTTTCCGATATAATACTTACTGTCTTTTCGCTTAGCAATCATGCCTTCAAGACCCATCTTTTTCATTTCAAGAAAAAGTGCTTTCCCCTCTCCATCTACATGATCGCAGTAGTGGATAACATCCGATTTTGGCAGAATACTTTTTAGGATTTTTTTTCTTTCAACGACAGACAAGTCAGTAATGCTTTTGCCATTTGCTTCAAGACAATCAAAGGCGTAAAAGTGAATGGGATATTTATCGTTATTCTTATAGTTTTGCAGCTTTTGAAAATTAGGTTTTCCTTGTTCATCAAACACGACAATCTCTCCATCGATAATTGCTTTTTTCTTAAAGGACTTAAGCGCTTCAAAAACTTTTGGATAAGCTTTATCGAATGTCAGCCCATTTCGCGAATACAGCCTATTATTACCTGATGAATTAATTTCTGCAATCGCGCGGTAGCCGTCCCATTTAATTTCAAAAATCCAGTCGGCGTTATCAAACGCCGGTAAATCGGATAACTGGGCCTTCATCGGTTCAATAAAGGATGAAAGTTTTTGTCCTCCTTCTATTCGTACATATTTCATGAGGGTAGTCTGAAGTAAGGTCTGTTAATATTCCTGCGATGTTAAAAATAATTCAACAAAAAAACCCGGACATCTGGCCGGGTAGTTCTTTATCTATGTATATGAAACTTAATACACCATTACTTTGTCGGAACTGATGTCGGGTGTCCTGACGATTTGCATTCCTTTGAAACGATCAGTACCGTTCTTCTTTAAATCTTCCTGATCAATGAATTGAGATAAGTCAAATTGGGAATTGATGAGTAAATAGTTTGGTTTTTTGCTGAAGCTATTAAAATAGTCTTCGACTAACTTGTAAACCGTCTTGTAAAACTTTTCCTTGTCCATATACCAGATGTTTAATTTTTCCGTGATTCTCAGGCGGTAAAAATTATGCCAGCCGTTTTTGGTTTAAAATTCAAGCAAACCATTGCCGCTTTGTGTAAACTGCGCCCCTTCCTTGAGAAATCCATTACCCAAGTCCTGCGACATCAACACTAACGACAACATTCATAAATGCTATTTGACCGTTGTTTGTAACCGTTCATCGCCAAAAAACGCATTTCATCGGTATGAAAAAAGAGCTGGAAACGTTTGAAAATGCTTATTTACATCATTCTTTAACAAAAAATTTTTTTTCTATTACGACCTTCCCGGGGGATAGTGCAGGATTTTTACCGTCTAAATACAAGGCATAAAAAAAGGTGCCATTTAGACACCCATTTTTATAAAGCCTACTGGAATAATTTATTCCTTATCTTTTTCCTTAACTACATTACCATCTGCGTCGAATTTCACCATTTTAGTTTCTGATCCTTTGGTTAATTCAACACTATACATAGTCTTGCCATCTTTTTCTTTCTTGTGTGCGTTTGCTACTGTCCAGCCGCTGTAGTCCTGTCCTTGTAAGGAAGCTTGAATAGATGCAGGTAGCTCACTCGTTGCAATAGCCTGTTTATCTTGGTCGTCACTCTGTACTGCTGAGCTTGATTGAGTTTGTGCAGGAGCTACTGAAGCTGAATCCTGAGCTAACACAGCAACTGAACTAGCTGCTAAAAATGCAATTGCAAAAAATACCTTTTTCATGATTTTAAAATTTTAGTTAAACATTTAGTTTTATAGTGAAGAGTATCTATCGTCTCCTGCTCCTCTATGAGTAAATAATGTACCGAATACTAGGTCGCAGCTAAAACCCTAGATATCAATGCAATGGAACGATAGGCTATTCGACGTGCAGATGATTGGGGCAAGAAAGTATGGAAAAACTCTACAATTCAGGGATAAAATTTTACAGTCGCTAATTTCAATTGTGTTTTAATGGATACATTAAACGTGCCGCCTCGCCAGTTTCGTGTTGCCATGTTTTGCCGATTCAATTCGAAGGAAAAAACATATATTAACATATCAAAAGCAAGAAACCGATATTAACAGGTATTGCCGTTTTTGTTGCGATCACCGTTCTGACGCAATTGTTAACCTATCAGCGATACCTCATCAGTGAAGATGAGGTATTGGAAAAAGTAGCGCGCGAGGCTGACTTTATAAGAGACCGGTTGAAATCTTCATTGAGTTATAGCCTTTCTGCGACAAAAACGTTAGCCTTTATCGTAGCAGAATACGGGGTTCCCACGGATTTCAAAAGCATGGCAAAAGAAATTGTTGAATCCAACAAATATATTGACGCCCTTGAACTCACCAGCGGAGGTACGATAACACATATTTATCCTCTTGAAGGAAATGAAAGTGCTATCGGATATAATATACTTAAAGATTCAGCAACCAGTAAAGAGGCGTTACGGGCAATGAAATCAAAAGAACTTTTCTTTGCAGGACCGTTGGACTTAAAACAAGGCGGCATTGCGGTCGTTGGCCGGCTTCCCATATATAAAGACGAAAATTTTATGGGCTTTTCGGTGGTGTTAATAAAATTAAGCACACTGTTAAAAGCTGCAGGCATAGACTCACTCCAAAATAGAAATTTTACTTATCAGCTTTCAAAAGTTAACCCCATTACTCAAAAAGAAGAATTTTTTTTGCCAGTTTCGATGGCAATAAAAAGCCGGCATGTGGTTTCCATCGAAGTACCCGATGGCGAATGGAAATTATATGTTATCGCTAACGACAGGACTTCAGCCCTTTTTAATGTGTTTGGCTTTGCGATCCTCGGTTTTGGACTCTCCGTAACTGCGGGTCTTTTCGCCTGGTCACTTGTACGCCAGCCGGCTAAATTAAATGAGTTGGTACAAGAGAAAACCCAACAGTTGGTTGCCGAAAAAAATCTTTCGGAGTATATTATTAATGCATTGCCTGGAGTTTTTTATTTGTATGATCGTTCAGGAAGATTTATAAAGTGGAATAAAAACTTCGAAACGGTCTCTGGTTATAGTGCTGAAGAAATGAAGAAGCTGCATCCATTATCACTTTTTCAGGGTGAAGAAAAAAACTTGGTAAAACAAAGAATTGACCAGGTGTTTGAAACGGGTAAATCTGACGTCACGGCTCATTTTTATACCAAGGACCGACAGAAAATACCCTATTACTTTAATGGCCGGCGGGTCAGTTATAATGGATTCGAATACCTTATTGGAATGGGAATAGATATTTCCGACCGGATGGCAGTGGAGAACAAATTACGGGAACGCACTGATGAAATTCAACGCCTTACTGCTCATCTTGAAAAGGCTCAGGAGGAAGAAAGAACTCGAATAGCCCGCGAGATACACGATGAACTTGGTCAACAGCTAACCGGGTTAAAAATGGATGCATCGTGGATAGCAAAAAATCTTTCAGTGAGTGAAAAACCGGTGCAGCAAAAAATTATAACAATGATGTCTCTCATTGATGACACCGTAAAAACCGTTAGGCGCATTTCGTCGGAATTGCGTCCTGGAATCCTTGACGATCTTGGTCTATTGCCAGCGTTGGAATGGCAAAGCCAGGAGTTTGAAAAACGTACCGGCATAAAAACCACTTTTCATGCAGGAGTAGAAGATTTTAATCCGGAAAGAAATCTTTCAACGAACATTTTTCGGGTGTATCAGGAAACGCTTACCAATATTGCACGCCATTCAAAAGCAACCGAGGTAGAAGCGAATATCAGTGCGCACCATGATTATATTGTGCTTGAAGTAAAAGACAATGGGCAAGGGATGGATACAGATGCCACCAATAAAAATACCTTGGGTTTAATTGGAATGCGGGAACGCGCGCTACTATTTCAGGGCGAGCTGACTATACAAAGTGAGAAACAAAAAGGAACCGTTATCAGATTAAAAGTACCGCGCTAAAATTTTAGAACCATGAACTTCCTGGTAGCAGACGATCACGCTGTTGTAAGAAAAGGGCTTGCCCAAATCTTATGTGATGAATTTCCCGCAGCAACTGTTAAGGAAGTTTCCAATAGCCACGAGGTTATGGAAGCCGTGAAAAAAGAGTCGTGGGACGTTATCTTGCTGGACATTTCCATGCCAGGCAGAAACGGTATTGAAACGTTAAAACAATTACGGTCGGAAGGAATCAAAACCCCCGTGCTGATGCTGAGCATGCATTCGGAAGATCAGTATGCTATTCGGGTATTAAAGGCGGGTGCGTCAGGGTTCTTAAATAAAGAAACAGCCACCGAAGAATTATTGTCAGCGGTGAAAAAAGTATTAACAGGTCGAAAATATATCACTCCATCGGTTGCAGAGAAATTAATAGATACTTTGGAAGATGATCAAAAGCCTGCATATGCATCACTCTCGGACCGGGAGCTTCAAGTCCTTCAACATATCGCTTCCGGCAAAACCGTGACCGACATCGCCGATCAATTATCCCTCAGTGTAAATACCATCAGCACTTATCGCTCCCGCATACTTGATAAATTGAAACTTAATAACAATGCGGAGCTTACACGCTATGCAATCGATAACAACCTAGTGTAAGCGGAACTTTTAAATCGTAAGCCTCGCTAAGGCGATGGTGTGTAGTACAAAGTGCTACATGTCTTTCATCAAAACTCCTATCAACCCTGGGCATCTTCATGCCGTTCTTTGTATCAGTAAATATTTCCATGAAGGAAAACCCGATTTCGTCAGACTTGAAAATTATGACTGTGGATGACTCTGTCATCGTCGCAGAAAGACTTGCTTTGATGTTAAATGAGGTGGAGAAAGTAAAGTTTTTAGGTAACGCCACGAACATTGCTACGGCCCTTCATTTGATCGGAGAGCGAGTACCCCATGTTGTCATTCTTGATATCAATCTTAAAGATGATATGCTGGTAGCCAATGGTGTACACTTGCTTATTCAGTTAAGAAGAAAATATCCAACAATGAAAATTATTATGCTTACAAATTTATCGGGACCACAGTATCGTAGCACATGCATGACATTGGGTGCCGACTATTTCTTTGATAAGACAAATGATTTTGAGAAGATACCTGAGACATTAAAAGAGATTCAAGTTCAGTTGGACAAAGCATGATGTATGATAAACGAGAAGATTAGGATACTTCATCTGGAAGATGAGGAAAGTGATTCAGAATTAATAGCACGCCTCTTGAAAAAGAGCAACATTGCCTGCGATGTCAAATTGGTAAATACGAGAAACCAATACAAGACCGCATTGCATGAATTTAAACCTGAAATTATTCTCAGCGACCATGGGCTTCCTGCCTTCAATTCGATTGAAGCCTTGGAAATTTTGAGAAAGTCAAATTTAGACATTCCGTTTATTTTAGTAACCGGCGCGGTAAGTGAAGAATTTGCAGTAGTGGCTGTACAAAAAGGTGTAGACGATTACATTCTAAAAGATCGTTTGCATCGCTTGCCTGTTGCCGTTACGAATGCTTTGGAGAAATACCGAATTGAAGCGGAACGCAAAAAAACCGAGCGTGAAAAAGAGGAAGCAAGAAAACGGATCGAAGAAAGTGAAAAATTATACAACCAGCTAGTACACGATTTACCCGCTGCTGTGTATACCTGTGATTCGCAAGGTAATATTATGATCTATAATAAAGCCGCAGAAACACTGTGGGGAAGAGTACCTGACCGTAGTAAAGAAAAATGGAGCGGTGCGTGGAAATTGTACGACAAGGAGAATGTTCCGGTAACACATGAATCATCTCCTATGGCTCGGGCTATTAAAGAGGGTATTAAGATCGAAGAAGAAATTATTATTGAACGGCCCGACGGCACAAAACGGTATGTGGTCATGCACCCGACGCCTACTTTTAACGGCGAGGGAATTATAATAGGCGCGTCCAACATGATGATCGATATTACAGAAATTAAAAACGCGAACGTTGAAACGCTGATGCTGGTGGACCGTCTGCAATTAAAAAACAAAGAGCTTGGCCAGTTCGGGTACATGATATCTCACAATTTACGCGCTCCGATTGCACGAATACTAGGACTCGCCAGCATTTTCGATGTCGATCCGAAAGAGAACCAATTTATTGTAGATAAAATTGCAGAAGCGGCCAACGATCTTGATAACATCGTAAGGGATATCAATACCGTTGTTTCGGTCCGGAATTCCGAAAAAGGAAAGCGTGAGTTTGTAGCGTTTGAAACGCAACTCAGACTTGTGATGCAAGTGCTGCACCAAGAGATTTCGGAAAGTAAAGCTGTTATCACATCAGACTTCCGCCACGCCAAAGGAGTATTTACTATCAGAAACTATTTTTACAGCATTCTTTATAATGTTCTTTCGAATGCCATCAAATTTAAATTACCTGAAGGACCACTGCACATTCATATTCACTCAACAGAGGAAAAAGACTATATATGCCTGTCTGTACGAGACAATGGATCAGGCATTGACTTGAATAAAAATGGAACAAAACTATTTGGGCTGTTTAAAAAATTGAATCATTCAGTCCCTGGTAAAGGCGTTGGTTTACACCTTGTCAAAACACAAGTGGAATCGCTTGGAGGTAAAGTTGAGGTAAAAAGTAAAGTCAATGAAGGTTCGGAATTTAGCATCTATCTGCCTAAAAATCATGACAGCGTTATCAGCTAAAAATATTTTGCTAATTGATGATGATCCCGTTGCTAACCTCGTGAACCAAAGAATAATTGAATGTCATTTTGATTTTAAAACCGTTGTCTTCACTGATGCGCACATGGCATTGCAACAGCTCAAGCAATGGCTCCTGTTACACACCATGCCGTTACCTGAAATTATTTTCCTCGATATTGATATGCCAGAAATGAATGGCTGGGAATTTCTTGAAGAGCTGCATAAACTCCCGATGTTATACCTCGCCAAATGCAGGATCGTAATACTTACCTCGTCAATTGATCTTGATGACATTGAAAAGTCGAAGTCCTATAAGGCGGTGTTCGACTTTGTTTCCAAGCCATTGACTGTGGAGAAACTAAAAAGCCTCGTTTAACCGAACATGGCTTTCAGAAAAAACTATTGAAGAAAAAACAATTTCCTAACTTTAGTGTGGGCCTTATTTTTTTTGATCTTACAGGATCAAGATGATGAAGCCAGAAGGCGTTGAACGCTCTCTCCAAAATCAACAAAGAAAACGCACACTTTAGCAAATGAAATTAAGATTTTTCTTAACGACAGCTATCTTACTCACTTTTGAGTGGACAGTTGCATCACATGGGTTTCAGAGATCTGCGTCTAACAAAACAACTTCGGGAGAATTTATTATCGAACCACCCACCCTGATTTGCGCCGGGTTTGAATGGAGGATCAGCGATGATGACAATCGTAATGCGCGTGTGCAGGTTTCATTTAGAAAAAAAGGGGCGACCGCCTGGCAAAAAGGATTACCCTTGCTGAGAATTGGTGGGGAAAAGATTTACGGACATGAACAACCCTGGGTACATACTACGGAAAACATGTTCGCCGGAAGTATTTTCAATCTTGAAGAAAATTCAAATTACGAATGTCGATTTCAGTTGACAGATCCGGATGGAGTTACAGGACAAAGTGAACATATTGTTTCAATCAAGACAAAGGCTGAGCCTGTACCCTATACAGGCGGAAAAGTTTTTCACGTGTATCCACCGGGTTATCGTGGTCACAAGGAAGTCCCCGCGTTTACAGGATTAAACGAAGCTTACTATGGAGGAGGGAATACTGGTGATTGGTGGAACGTTCCGGAACCGCGTGTTCAACCCGGCGATGTAATTTTAATGCACGCCGGCAGATATAAAGGTAACCGTCTGAAATATGCAGATTCCCTGGCACTTGATTTCCATGGCGCCTACGTGCTGACTCAAAAGGGTACGCCAGAAAAACCAATTGTTATCAAAGCCGCAGGCGATGGAGAAGTAATATTCGATGGCGATGGGGCATACAGATTGTTTGATGTAATGGCTGCAGACTATCATTATTTCGAAGGCCTGACCATTCGAAACACAGATATCGCTTTTTATGCCGGACTTAAACGTGTCATGGGATGTAGCGGCCTGACAGTGAAGAATTGTAAAATGGAAAACATCGGTATGGGGGTGGTAACTTATAACGCCGACTCAAAAGACTTTTACATTGCCGATAACGTAATGGTTGGACGTCATGATCCGGATACGCTTGTAGGTTGGTATGGACTTGAAAAACCATCTCCTCTAACTTCTTACTATGCCATTAAAGTGTACGGTCAAAGTCATGTGGTTTGCCACAACGCTATATTGTTTTTCCATGATGGCATTTGCGTAGATACACATGGTTTACCCGAGGCCGGTAAACCTAAATGTGTCTCCATTGACTTTTACAGGAATGACATCTTCAATATGGCTGACGATTTCATTGAGGCGGATGGAGGCGTTCACAATATAAGAGTTTTTGAAAACCGTGGTTTTAATTCATATCATTCTGCGTTAAGCGCACAACCTATCTTTGGAGGGCCCGTATATTTTTTCAAGAACATTTGCTACAACGTACCGGGCACTGCATTAAAATACACCGTGCGCCCTTCCGGGATATTTACCTATCAGAATACATTTGTCGCTGATGTAGCCATTACCAATTTCTCAAACGGACATTTCAGAAATAATCTATTTATCGGCCCCGATGATAACCGCCATGCACTGAGTGCTACCACATTTACCCGCTATTCTTCGATGGATTATAATGGCTATCGGAAAAAAAAGCACGGAGGAATGAAATACCGCTGGCGTTATCCGCATTTGGATTCTTTAAACCATGCCGATGAAAAACAACTCACAACCTTCGAGTTCACATCACTGAAAGAATTTAGTAAGAAAACACAACATGAAATACATGGTGTGGAATTGGAAGATGATGTATTTGCCCATGTGCCGCTACCTGACGTTACTAACAAAGGGCATGTCTATCCAGTAAACGGATTTGATTTTAGTTTGAAACCTTCAAGTAAAGCAGTTGACGCCGGTTGTGTTCTCCATAATATAAACGACAATTATTCTGGTAAAGCACCTGACTTAGGAGCGTTGGAATTAGGGGCGACACCACCACAATACGGACCCAGAATGAAAAAATAATTCATCTTCAAAAATTCAACTTATTAGACTTGAGCATGTCGAAAAACTAAAATAAATGAAACGGGTAGGTCAGTTCATTCTAATCATTATCATTTCCATTTCGGTACTTGCAGTCGCCGTCATTGTTCAAACGGTGGATCCTGCACAAAAAGATACTAACGTTTCAACATATGTTTTTAGGGACACTCTTGCAAACCACATCTACAATCTTGACAGCCTAAAAGCAATCATTGGAGAAAATAAAGGGCTTCCCGAAGGATTTGAAGTCGCGGCAGCCATTGCATATTCTGCCTATCCAGAACTAAAAGATGTTAAGATCGACATGATACTCACGCAAGAAGGCGCGCCGATGGAGTCGACTGTAAATGTCTGGACGCTGCTGGGGCCACGGACGGGAAGGCATTATTTAATTTTATTGAACGATGCGCAAGGCTCCTACTTTAATCCCATTCTGCTACGCTCACTTCCCTTTGATGCACAGGTTGGCATTCTCGCGCATGAACTCGGTCATGTCGTTTATTATCACCAATTAAACTTGCTCGCCTTTGGCAAATGGGGACTCAGTTATCTGCGTGATGATGAGTTTCGCGCTATACACGAACGAACCACTGATCTGATGCCGGTGTATCACGGACTTGGCAGCCAGATTTATCAATATGCCTATTTCGTTCGCAACGACCCCAGCTGCAAGGAATTCTATCAGCAGGGAAAAAATTTTATGGACAAGTATTATTTGACTGATAAGGAGTTGTTAGCAGAAATCAAGAATGAAATCTCGGACTAAATTAAAGGTCATTAGGAAAAGTAAATACACTGGACCGTTACTACTAAGACAATTCAAAAAGCAGCAGAATTGCATCATTTGAAAGTGCTTCAAATTCAAGTTCTGACACATTCGACAGGCTGAGTCCATCCCTTTGCTCCAGAAGTCTGTTCTGAAATTCGAACGCGCCTTCCAGTACAAAAGCAAACACATGTCGCCTGCAGAATGCGGTTTTAAAAGTACAATGGTGACGTCCCGAGAATTTTCCGATATGGCAACTTACCGTGGAGATGTAGAAATATTAATTAGTGAATTTTTTGACGCATCCAAGTCAAATGTGGAATATATTGATTGCTCATCAACGGTTCCATGAGTTGAGAACCAGCAACAAATAAAATTGATAGGTTCATTTTGAAACTCGTTGATTATGTTCAGGACTGAAGCCTTTTTCAAATAAAGTAAAACACGCTGTCCGACGTCAACAAAATGTTCCACAGCCTCATTTCCAACTTTATAATTAAAGCCACCAATCACGGGTAACAAAAAGATTAAATGATTATCAGGGAGGAAATAGGTTAAAGTTCCTTGTTGCATTAAAGTCTCGTCATTGCATACGGTCAGATTTCTGAATGGGCGCCTGTAATCGCGATGATACGTTCCGAAATTAAAAGCATGAAGACTCCGATGGGTTGGAGAATGTGTACCTCCCCTTTGGCCAGCAAGATATATTACAGCTTCAGGCTCCATGTTAAAAAGTACGCTAATGTTTCATACCATTAAGCACTTACGATAATCGTATGCGAAAGAACATAACCATCCGCTACATTTCCTGCGATTGTCGACATTTGATTCGCCAATGAATCGGAGAAGACGTTATCTACAGCATTTGAAGTGTCCTGTTTTCCTTTTTTATAAAACTGCGTTGCAGTTGTATATACTGTATCACAAACATCCGTAGGAAAGGCAATTTGAGTTACCAATAAAGACTTGCCCGTTGCATCGTAGACATGGACGTGAATGTGAGGAGCCCTTCCACTGTACCAGCCCGGAAAAATGCTTTTGAATGAAATCAATCCATTGGTGTCACTGCTTTGACGACCTCTTAGAAAATGCACGCCTTGTAAATTAAGGGACTGCATACCGGTTCCTCCATATTCTGAATAATAGCCATCCTTATCACAATGCCATATATCAACAATAGCATCGGAAAGAGCCGCACAATTATTATTTTTATTTTGGATGGTAATATGGATTTGCATTTCTATTCCAGTTCTGTCCGATCGGATATCGGTCATCACCAGACTTGACGGGCTTTTTGTAGGAAACGGTCCTGCAGTTTCAGATGGTGACACGGTACATGATCCTGAGCCTGTGGAACTCGCATCTGTAACAGGAATTGGATCAACATTCTCATTGCCACATGCCGCAACAAAAGGGGCTACGAGACTACTCAAGCCCAATCGTTTAATAAATTCTTTCCTTTGCATAAATAAAATTGATTTCAGAAGATTTACAATGTAACGCATCAAGGAGTGTTACATTTTATAAATGAAAGATTTTGCGACAAACGCCGGTTATTATGCGAGCAATGACCCAAAAAGAATTCTTTCCAAGCCTGGTTGAGTCATTTTATCCCCACCCATCGATGTTACATTGCGGAATTTTCAAAAAGATACAAGCTGTTAGAAATTAGAACTTGTTACTTACTACAACTCTTGACGATGTCGCCGTTTAGAACGGATGAATAAACTGGTATATTGATCTTTGTTTCTTAATGATGGAAATATTTAAATTTTATCCGCAGAAAATAAATGCTGCCCATAGGCAATTACCCATAAAGACGATAAAGCTTAAATTCATTGTCAGTGTATTTTTAAGTGTAGGCATTGCATTCAACTTAACTGCGCAGGTCCAAGAGAAAAAACCAAAAGCTGTCTTTGTAATTCTGGACGGCGTTCCCGCTGATGTCATTGAGAAATTGGCGCTCCCGACCTTCGGCGAAATTGCAAAGACCGGCGGATTTGCGCGCGCTTACGTCGGCGGGGTGAAAGGCACATACAACGAAACGCCTACCATCTCAGCACCCGGCTATATTTCTTTGCTCTCTGGAACATGGGCTCATAAGCACAACGTCTGGGATAATGATATTTCCCAACCTAACTATCACTACTGGAACATTTTTCGCATTGCTGAAACAGTTAATCCAAAAATTCAAACTGCCATTTTTTCTACATGGTTGGATAACCGAACAAAATTAATTGGCGAGGGACTTGAACAGGCAGGATCAGTAACGCTCGATTATAAGTTTGACGGCCTTGAACATGACACGATAAGATATCCACACAATAAAGATGCAAGCCATATCCTTAAAATTGATGAGGCCGTTTGTGATGAGGCCGCACGATTCATCCTAAATAACGCGCCGGATCTTTCGTGGATCTATCTGGAATACACGGACGACATGGGTCACCGTTTTGGAGATAGCCGTCAGTTCTATGATGCCGTAAAAAATGCAGATGCTCAACTAAAAAAGATTTGGGAATCGATTAAAGTCCGCGAAGAAAAATTTAACGAAGATTGGCTCCTAATTATTACTACTGACCACGGACGTGATGCTGTCGAAGGTAAAAATCATGGTGGACAATCAGAACGTGAACGCACAACGTGGATCACCACCAACAGTAAAAAGTTAAATGACCGTTTCAAACAAAATCCTGCTATTGTTGATATACTGCCATCGATATGCAATCATTTACAATTGCCGATACCTGACACCATAAGTCGGGAATTAGACGGTGTTCCATTCATAGGCACAGCTGATTTTTCAAACCTTTCGGCGACGTTGAAAGAGCATGTTATCACTGTCAAATGGAAAAGCTTTAGCGAGCTTAATACTGACAAGGCAGAGATTTTTTTTGCCGATAAAAATAATTTCAAGAGCGGTGGAAGTGATAGTTATAAAAAAGCCGGCGAGGTTTCTATTCACGAAGAAGAATTTACGTTCAGCGTTCCAACCAACTCCGGGTATTTTAAAGTGTTGCTCAAGGGACCTCATCACTATTCCAATGTGTGGATCTCAGCTAGCCCTTAGCAGGCAGTGTTTCTGGTACCAGGAAATAGATCTTGCATAGTAGGATGGTCAAACCAGATCTGATTGGGTTTGACCATCCTTTTATTTCACTTTACTTAAAAAGCAATTGTGCAAAATTATAAAGGTTGTTTCTCCACACGGGCCAGGTGTGACCACCCGGATATTCACTGTAAGTATATTTTATTCCCATCTCATCAAATTTTCCCATCATGACCTTGCAATTATTGTGTGCAATATCTTCTGGTCCACCCATAGCGATCCAAAAGCTTTTCAGATTAGAATTAATAGTCCCGGCGTTGTTTTTCATGAACTCATATTGAGGGTTTGAAAGGTTGGGTTGATTAGCCCACCATCCTGAACTGAATACGCCGAGGTAAGAAAACATATTGGTATTTTTTAATCCCGCGTAGAGTGTCTGCAAGCCACCCATCGATAAGCCGGCAAGCGCTCTGCTGTTCCCATCGGCAGCAGTACGATAGTTCTTTTCTACAAAAGGAATTACAGATTGCTTCAATTCATTTTCAAACATCCGCAATGACTGTTCACCAAAACCTGCGATACCACCACTTCCAAAATTTCCATCCATCATTACCACCAACATCGCCTTAGCTTTCTTTTCCGCAATAAGATTATCAAGGATGAGATCAGTTTTTCCTTGCGTAGCCCAGCCTCTTTCATCTTCTCCCCCACCATGAAGAATGTACAACACTGGATACTTTGTAGCGGCTGTATCATATCCCGGTGGCGTATAGATGTACATGTTTCGCCATGAGTTGGTAATCGACGAATAGTAACGTTTTATCCGAACGTCCCCGTGAGGCACGTTCTTTATCGCGTAATATTCATCGCCTGCAAATGGAATTTCAATACCACTGGCCATCCTTCCCATTCCATAAAAAGTTTCTGATGAAGGATCAGCTATGGCAACACCATCGATCAGCAAGGAATAATAATGAAACCCTTCACTGAGAGAGTCGGTTGTAACTTCCCAGAACCCGTCATTGCCTTTTACCATATCATACTTCTTTCCCAAATCGATTTGCATTTTCTGAGCATCCGGTGCTTTTATTCTAAACAGGGCACGGCTGCCTGAAACAATCCGTGGATACTTTGCTGACCTTACGTTCGTTGCTGCCGCGGATCCAAGCAAATCGTATTTCGGAAAATCGTTCACCTTTACGGGTTTGAATAGCAATTGTGAGAACATATAGAGATCGTTCTTCCATACTTTAAAATCGTGGGCACCTGGCTCAACATAGAAAATGTGCGGGACATCATGTGCTTGCAAATAGTCGTGCGTACGTTTGCTGAATGACATCAAGCCATCATCAACACCGCATGATATCCAAAGCAATTTTAACTGACCTTTCGCCTTTGCCGGATCGGGTAGAAGTACTTCAGGAGCTTTTGTATTGGGTGCTGAAGAAAATCCTCCCACCCATGCAAACTTATCCAGGTTGCCAAGACCGAAGTTGAGAGATTGACCGCCGCCCATAGACAATCCCGCAATGGCACGATGCTCACGATCCTTGTAGACAGAATATTTTTTTTCTACAAATGGGATCAGATCGTTCAATAAATCTTTTTCAAACGTAGAGAACGCCTGAACTTTCACGCTGTCAAAAATATTGCCTGTTGCACGATCATCCTTCATTGCCCGACCGTTGGGTAACACAACAATCATGGGCGCCAATTTTTTCTGTGCATACAGGTTGTCCAGAATAACATGTGGTTGTCCTCCTTTCAACCATTCCTTCTCATCCCCACCGATGCCATGGAGCAGGTATAACACCGGGTATTTAATTTTCTTCGAATAACCAGGTGGCGTATAGACCAACATTTTTCTGGTAACGCCCACCGTCTTTGAAGAATAGGATACCGTATCGATTTTCCCATGGGCAAAGGTTGCCTGCGCCACATCAAAACCTTCCGGGGCATGTTTGATAATTTCCTGAGCGTATCCGGTGAATACCGTGAGAACAGCAATTAAAAAAGAAAATATTTTTTTCATTTGGTTTTAATTATACTCGGTTTGCAAACTTGTTGTTTGTTACGAAGGATCATTTGAATAATTGCGCAAGGCTGTTGGCGAGAAACAATTTGCAATTCATCCAGGTATGGCCGCCAGGTACTATCAAAGTCTCCAGCTTCAGATTCTTTTCTTTGAACATCGCGATATTTTGTTTTACACTTTCGTAGAGAAAATCTTCGGTCCCCACGCTAATGGTAAACAACTTCAATTGTTTATTCATCGCTGCGGCATCAGGTGTCCAATCAGAGAAATTTTTTCGAAACTCGTCGGTCGCCGTATAGGGCGCATACGAACACACATAGGCAAACTTATCTGGATGGGTTAACCCGATATTTAATGTTTGTCCACCTCCTACAGAAAACCCGGCGACCGCTCTGCCTTTACTCTCCCGAATCACCGGATATTTCGATTCAATAAATGGTATAATATCCTGGATAACATCTACCGTAAATTGCTCCATAGGCTTAGGCCGTACGTTGCCGTAGGGCATCACGATGATCATGGGTACTGCTTTTTTTTGCGCGATAAGATTATCAGCAATCAGATTCGCGCGCCCAACTTTAGTCCATGTTTCCTCGGTGTCTGAACCACCATGGATGAGATACAGGACAGGATATTTGGTCTTACCCGCGGGATTAAATCCGGGGGGCGTGTATACCAGTACCGTACGCGTGCTACCGAGCGTTCCTGATTTATAATATTCATAGCTGATTTTTCCGTGAGGCACATTCTGCAATGAATGTATCAGCGGTTTGTCACCAGGGACTTCCAGGATACTTCTCTTGAATCGTTCATTTGCAAAGATGTGGGTGTTATTCGGGTCTGCTGTCTGTACACTATCAACCCAAAAGCTATAAGGGTAAATATCGGGTTTAATAGATTGTATTGTAACGCTCCAAATCCCAGAGGTGTCCTTCTTCATGGGAACCGGGGCAGACAAAAATTCTCCGCTTACGGATACCTTTTGAGCCTGCGGGAAAAGTATCTGAAAGTAACGCTATGATCGGCATGAACATCTGGTGAACTGATGGCTGGAGGTCTTTGTGCGGAAACCGTAATAGTGGTCAGTGCCAACATCATTAATGTGTAAAAAAGTCGGTTCATTGTATTTCAATTATCTTGTTGTCAAAAATTTTTGTGTGCGAGTTGATAAATCAGGCTGCTTGCTCAGTATTGCTTGACGCTATGGTGCTGTGAGTTTTCAAAAGATCCACGCTGTTCAAGTATCCTATTGTCACGTGTCGTTTTTCTTTCGCTCGTGGTTACTAAAGCCGCCAATTATCACCCATGGCAAAAGGGCACTTATTTAAAAAGTAATTGTGCCGTTTCGGAAAGGTATTTTTTTGTATTCATCCAGGTATGTCCGCCTGACGTAATGCGACTTTTGTAGTTTACCCCTTTTGCTTTCAGGAAGTCCATAAATTCTACAGTAGAATTGTACAAGAAGTCTTCATTACCAACCCCTATCCAAAATAATTTTAGTTGTTGATTTGTATTGGCTGCGTTTTCGTAGATGGATCTGTAATCGCGTTCCATTTCATTGGAAGACAAATACGAAGCGTAACAACATATCCATGCAAATTTATCCATGTTACCAAACGCCGATCGCAGTGTTTGCCCTCCTCCACGCGAAAAGCCTCCGATCGCACGACTTTCGCGCGTTTGGATCGCCCGGTAATTTTTTTCGACATAAGGGACAATATTATTGACAAGATCATTTTCGAAGTCCTTTGCCCTCTTAAGGGCATCGGCGCTTTCCCGGCCCATTGGATCGGCTGGTTTAGGCGCGCCTGTTTGTGCTGCAATCCTTGCAGCGACATTTCCGTAAGGCATTACGATGATCATAGGTCTGGCTTTACCTTCGGCGATCAGGTTGTCTAAAATAAAATTTGTGCGACCTACTTTAAACCATGTTTCTTCCGTGTCCGTTGTGCCGCTGATCAGGTAGAAGACAGGATAACTTTTTGATTGGTCTTTATCATAACCTGGAGGTGTATAGATGACGAGCGATCCTGTTGTCTTTTCTGAAGATGGGTAGTACTCGTATGTAACTGTGCCGTGCGGAACATCTTTAACTGCGTGAACTAACGGTGGGTCTGCTGGTACATCCACAAGGCTTGCTTTAAAACGCTCATTTGGAAAAAAGGCGACATTCGCAGGATCCATAACCGTTACACCATCTACGTTGAAACTGTATGGGTAGATGTCAGGGTCAATAGGACCAACAGTTACACTCCAAATACCGGATGTATCTTTAGCCATTGGCAGCTGTTCTTTTAAAAACTGCGCGCTTAATTTAACTTCGTTTGCCCGTGGGGCGAGATAACGAAACACAACCGTTTTGTCAGGATTCACCTGAGGTGAAATCACCAACGGTCCCCTTGGGGGCTGGCCCTTGACTGTTAATACACCGGCAAGCATTATCAAGCTAAGCAGCGCATTGGTCATTGATTTTTTCACATTGAATTCACATTTCATTGGCTTTTTATTTAGTTACGTTAATTGGGTATCCTTTTCATGCGGGGCGGCGTTGACGTCATTTACAACAAAACACGAGTCGTCTGGCCTAACAGTAACTGCGCGGACTGATTCCCTTTGCTAAAAGACGCTAATGTCCCGATATCCGATTTTCGATGCGGAAGAAATCAAAGTCTGCAAAGCCACCAATATTTCTTGATGCGTAGTTAAACAGGCCGAACCTGTACCCCATAAAATGTGGTAACGTGTAAGCCATGTGAAGCTGGGATCCAATGCGCGTCCACGATTTACCGTCATGGCTATAAAAAAAATCGGCTGTGTCCACCAGGTTTCTGAAGTTGCATTCAGTTTTGAGGTACACTGCATTCCTGGCGAGTGCTACACTTTCCACGTCGACAGGTTTTCCAGATTCAGCATTCACCATTACGATGGATTTAATTCCGTTGCTATACCGTACGCCTACCATCCCAAATTTTTTTTGAAGTAGCGCAAGGCCGGCAAAGTCGCCTTCCTTCATATTTGAAACATCCATGAAAGTGATGCCGGTACATTCCGGCCCAATGGTCCGCTGGGTTAATGTATTCCTTGCCAAAAAGAAAGATGTATCTATCCGACCCGTTGTAAGCCGAAGATACCCTTTCCTATCGGTGAGTGACCAAAGGGAGTTGTCTGGATTATGGTTCCACTGCCAAACCAATGGCAACGGACGTTCACCATCCTTCCGATTAAATTCGTCTGATGCAACAATACCAGGGATCAACGTCTTATTTTCAGGTAGATTGAGCGTCTCTGGTACTTTCCCATCTACGCCTAACACAGGCCATCCATCAATCCATTGTACCGGCACCAAATAGGGTATGCGTCCCACGGCACCGTAATCCCGAAATAAATAAGCGTACCAATTACCATCGGGTGTGTCTATAAGACCACCTTGCGCAACCCCCAGATCCTGCAACGCTACTTTACTTTCGTAAGGGCCTGTGATTTTATCAGCACGGTGAATAATAACAGTTCGCATACCACCCTTGGGCCACACGATGTTGAATAAATAATACTTGCCGTTGATTTTAAACAGTTGAGAACCTTCCGAAGGAAGCATGATATTAGTCCCTGCCGCTGCGCTGGCATTTTCGATAATAACTTGCTCAACGGTTCCTGCTTTTATACCGGATGCATCGCTATCGAGTTCAAGCAGCTTTAATTTGCCCGCGCCATAAATCATGTAAACGCGCCCATCATCATCAAAGAATAGTGAGTGATCATGATAGGAGGGTTTAAAAGATAATGCTTTCCATGGGCCTTTCTCAATATCCTTTGTTGTAAAAATGTATGTCTTACCCGTTGTTTGGGCAAATGTAGTAACGTAGTATTGCCCTTTGTGATATCTAAGGCTGCTAGCCCACGAACCTCTCCCGTAAGTACTTTTTCCGTTATTAAGATTTAGTTCATCAACATTTGCTAAAGTATCGTAGGCATAATTAACAAGGTGCCAGTTGACCAGGTCATTTGATTTCATGATCGGCACCCCCGGGCTCATATGCATGGTTGTGCTGCTCATGTAGTAAACATCACCCACACGAATCATAGCCATATCTGGAACATCGGCAAAAATAATTGGGTTGACAGCCTCCTTAACCTGTGCGACAACGCAATAGTGAATCAGAATAAATGTGGCCAGTGTCGCAATGAATTTCATATTCCTTAGTCTATCTTACTCCAGTTGGAAACCTGGCAGCGCTCATTATTTAAACATTGGGTCATTACCAGCATAGCGCAAATATTTAAAGGATGCGCTATTCGATGTTTCTATTCCAGACGAAGTAGCATACATACCAAAGACGCAGCCGATGAATCCGCCGGCGACATGCGTGCTTAAGAATTTGGCATCAACGTTATCTTTCAGAAGTACCCATTTGTTAGGTTTAAGCGCATATCGAAAACTATAGTTTTTACCCTCGGAATCAATACGCAACTGCATCTTTTCAGCGCCCGCTGCCAACAAAACCTGCGTGAGTAAATTCATGTTGTTGCTTTCAGGATTGCTTTTAAAAAGTTGTATAACGTCATTGCCCTTGTCCTTTGACTTGCACAAATAATAGAAGTGCTTTTCATCCTGAAAAATTATCAATCCAGCTTTTTCGTTATCCGACTTTGCTGAAAAGTCCAGGGCTATTTCAGCGCTGCTATTTATATGCTGCTGACGTTTCCCGATGAACGCAGGATTGCCAAGCTCCATGCAGGTTTCCGGCTTGAGTTTTAGTGTCAGTCCGTTTGTCTTGCTTAGGCTAAATGAACTGCTATCACAGGTCCGAAAAAAAATAAGTGCTGGATCAAGTTCCTTTTCAAAAGACAACGTGTATTGAAAATTCCCGCTTTGTGGTAGCGCATTCTTTTGCTTAATCTCTTTGTAATTGGTCTTGTATGTGTATTTTATTTCCTTGCTATCGGGGTTGATAACGGGCCATCCATCTTTCCATTCCACTGGTGCAATAAATGTTTCCCGCCCAGTATTGTAATAATTATCTTCATAAGGTCTAACTGCCAAAAAAATCGCATACATTTTTCCGTCCGGGCCTTCAACAAATTGAGCATGACCCGCAGATGTGATGGGATGCTTGCGATCTGCTGGTAGGTCCTTTTGTGTCAGAATAGGATTATGTTCATACGGAATGAAAGGTCCCCAAATCGATTTGCTTCTAAAAACAACTTCAGAATGATTTACAGATGTTCCACCTTCTGCAGCATATAGAAAATACCATTCCCCTTTCTTTATAAAATGTGGTGCTTCAATCCACACCGGTTTCTTGCTGATGTCAACACCGCCATTAATAAGGATTTTTTCTTCACCAACGACTTTAAGATTTACAGGATCGAATTCATACATCCTAACCGTCCTGTGTCCTGAATACAATGGCTTGTTTTCAGGAGCATCACTGTTGTAAACAATGTATGCTTTCGTGTCATCGAAATAGAGAGACGGATCAATGCCTTTTACTTCTGGTAGCCAAACCGGATCGCTCCACGGTCCGGCTGGATCATTTGCAGTAACAACAAAATTTCCTCCCTTATCGATAAGCGTGCATGTGACATAATAGGTACCATTATGATAGCTGATGGCTGGAGCGAATAATCCTCGCGTCATGCGATGCCCCATAAAATTCATCTGCGAAGGTCTGCTGATCACGTTTCCAATCTGCTTCCAGTTCTTTAAATCTTTACTATGAAAAACCGGAAGTCCGGGGAAATAAGAAAATGTTGAATTGATCAAATAATAATCAGATCCTACCTTGGCTACACTTGGGTCAGGATAGAACCCTGTTAAAATGGGATTGACCAGTGTAGTCGACTGCGCTAAAGTACAAATGCTGGATACCATCCAACCTGCGACGATTATAAGAACGATAATTCTTTTGGTCATCTCAATAAGTGTTAATTCTACAATTATAAATTAAGCTATCGGGAAAAGCAAGCATCGATTGTGACAACGGTTGAAATTTGACGTGGCTAGTCAAACCTTATCTAAACAGCTTCTGCGAAATGGTGGTGAGATACAACTTACAATTCATCCACGTATGTCCTCCATCGGAAATAAGCGTCTCATGTTTGATCCCCTTTTCATCCAAAACTTTGAGATATTCCGAAATGACTGGATACAAGCCATCGTCTTTACCTACCCCGATCCAAAATAATTTCAATTGTTTGTTGGTAAGTTGCGGGTTGGCAAAAGCTACTGCATTATTGCGGTCGAATTCTTCTTTTAACATCCCCGGAGCAAAACCGCACACCCAGCCGAACAATTCCGGATGGTTGAGGCCCAGGTACAACGTCTCTCCACCGCCGCCTGAAAATCCTGCAACGGCACGGCTATCCTTGTCTGTCTTCACCCGGTAGTTTTGTTCTATAAAAGGAAGAAGATTGTCTAAGAAATCTTTTGAGAACGCTTGCAGATTTTCCCAGTTTCGTAGACTACCCGACGATTTACTGATCACCGGATATGCACGACCATAAGGCATCACAATGATCATGGGCTTTGATTTACTCTGTGAAATCAGATTGTCAAGAATAACGTTTGCCCGGCCAACCTTCGTCCATGTTTCTTCTGTGTCGGTTGTTCCATGTAACAAATAGAGCACAGGGTATTTTGTCTTTGTATCTTTTTCATACCCTGGAGGCGTATAGACGACTACAGGCCTGATGCCTAAAACAGGTGATGTATAATAGCGGTAAGCAAGCGTGCCGTGCGGAACATTCTGAAGTGTATGTGGCAATGGCGTATTACCAGTAATTTCAACAATACTGCTTTGAAAACCTTCATTCGGAAAAATCGCCGAGTTCTTTGGATCCGCTACGGATATACCGTCCACAACAAAATGATATGGATACATGTCGGGTTTCACAGGACCAACAGTCACACTCCACACACCCGTTGAATCTTTTGTCATTGGTACCGCTGCTTTCTCAAACTGTGCGCTGAGCTTGACATCTTTGGCATCCGGGGCCAGATAACGAAAAACTACTGCGTTATCAGCGTTGATCTGCGGAGAAACAATTACCGGACCTCTCGATGGCTGAGCCGTGGCTAAACCTGCAGCGCATGATATAATGCTTATCAATATTAATTTTGGGAGATGCTGTTTGATCATATGTACTACTTATAAACGTATCTGGGAAATTAAATCGACGAAATCCGTTTGGCACAACAAAATCGTTGCTATTACTCTCTTCTTCATTATAGACATACCGTTAGAAATCATCCGTGCGGAAGGGAGATGCTGGCAGACCCTCCTGATTGAATAAGTTGGCGCCATCCGGATTATCGGACCAGGCATACCGCACCGCCACTGGGTTCGTTACTTGATCACTCCAAACCTCAACGCGGTTATTCCTTATGACGGTTTTAGCCCAAACAAATTTTTTGTCGGCACCTGCAATTGCAAATTGCTTAAGCGGTTCACCTCCCTTTGCAACGATTCCACTACCGGTATTCCTGAACGAAAGAATTATTCTATTGGCTTTCACCTTCATGGATTCGTATAACGGACCCGAATACACGATTTTATTGTCACCGTAGGCTACATGCTGCGCGGCCAATGCGAGCCGAATACCAATGTCTTTTTTGTTCAACGGGTGGATGTCATTCCATTCACCAACATCAATCGCCACAGCCATTCCTGTACGAGGTTCTGTTAATGTTTTCAATTGTGATTCCCGGAACATCGCCCAACTACTTTCAGAGGGTTCGGCTTGGGTTTCATGATAATTGGGTAATTGTACAAAGAGAAAAGGAAAGTCTCCTATCTGCCATTTATTTCGCCAGTTTCTAATCAATGCTGGAAACAAAGTCCGATGTTCGATTGCGCGACTCACGTTTGATTCTCCCTGGTACCAAATCACTCCTTTTATGGCATAGGATAATAGAGGTGAAATCATTCCGTTATATAATCCACCGGGTTTCCACATGACAAAGGTTGGTCCGATCAACGGTTCCATTTTAACCCCAAGCCTGTATTTCCAGAGGCCACTTAAACGAATAGTGTCCCGACCTGCTGCTATCATGTACGGTTTGTCCGGCACGAATCCTCCCTTTCCTGTATGGTTCACAAGCCGAACAATGATTGTGTTCTTTCCCGGTTTTAAAAGGGTAGCGGGAATATTATATTTTCTGGGTACATACATATTGCCAACGCCTCCAACGAAAATTCCATTGATAAAAGTCGAATCGGCATCCACGATATTCCCCAGGTGCAGTTTGCCTTCTACGCCTACCATTGAATTGGGAACTTCAAAATCTTTTCTGAACCAAATCACTCCGTTAACCGGCCCTAATTTTCCTTTCTCCCAAAATCCAGGCACGTCCATTTCGTCCCAAGTCGCAGTATTAAGATCTGGTTTACGCCAAACTCCTTGCGCATCTTTATACCCTTCATCATTTTCCCGAGCTTGTGTATTCCACGCGGCAATCCTTTTTCGATCCTCTCTTTCTACATTCGCGATAAATGTACTGTCTTTGTACTTTTGATATTCTTCAAAATGGTTTGGGAATTGTTTGAGGGCGTCCTCGCTCATCCACGATTCAGCACGAGATCCTCCAAGGGATGCATTGATCAAACCGATCGGGATCTTATATCTGGCGTACAAGTCTTTAGCAAAAAAATAAGCTACTGCTGAAAACCTAAGAACGGTTTTAGGATCGACACTTTGCCATGAGCCAGATGCTACATCCTCCTGGTCGCCATCGAATGTATACTTTCTCGGGACTGTAAATTGTCGAATGAATTTATTTTCAGCATGGGCAATTTCGTCACCATAAATCGAACTTGATGACATCATAACGAACTCCATATTGGACTGACCGGAACAAACCCAAACATCACCTATCAGTATATCGCGCACTGTTATCTCATTGCTTCCGTCGATTTTCATTTCATGAGGACCGCCGGCTTTCAGTTCCGGCAACATAACGCTCCATGAACCATTGGTTCCTGCAATGGAACTATAGGTTGCCCCGAGAAAATGAACGCGAACTTTTTCGCCCGAAGTTGCCCATCCCCATATTTTTATTTTAGTATCACGCTGCAATACCATACCATCGCTAACCAGTTTGGGCAACCGTATCTGGCTGAACGATGTGAGCGCGATAAGGAAACTAAATAAGAATAATAGAAGTCTTGCAGTGCTACAATTCTTATTACTTGATCGTCGTTGATGTTCAATAAACCTGATCATGATTAATTGGCTTTCAATGTGTAGGTCTTGCCAGGCTGCGTATTGATATCATAAAGCAATGTTTCGTTAAGTTGTGGTGGGGTTACGTTTGCCCTGGATGATATTACGGGTGCAGGTGTTTCTTCCGTCTGAAATAAAGAATTTTGATTCTTTCCAACTGCCTGACTAAGCGCAACACCATTGTCCAGCCTGACTTCATTAGGAACTCGCAGCCGAAGGTTACCGCCTAATGTTGATTTAATAACAACCCTAGTCACCTTTGCATCCTTCCAATATAATTCAACTATTTCAAATCCACCTCTTGCACGCAAGCCTTTAACGCTGCCTGTTGGCCAAACATCAGGTAAGGCTGGAATCAGGCTGACGGCGCCATCGGCACTCTGCATCAGCATTTCGGCAATTCCTGAAGTACAACCGAAGTTGCCATCAATTTGAAAAGGCGGGTGTGCATCAAAAAGGTTGTTGTAGGAGCCCCCTCCCTCACGGTCCGTTCCCACCGGTGAAAGTTGATTTTGAATCAGCTTGTAAGCGTGATTACCATCCAGCAACTTAGCCCACCAATTTACTTTCCAGCCCATACTCCAACCGGTAGAGACATCACCCCTGTGAAGCAGCGTAGTCTTAGCGGCACTGTACAATTCAGGCGTATGATAGGGCGAAATCTGGTTAGAAGGATATAAACCATACAAATGCGAAACATGCCGATGATGATCATTCGGATCATCGATATCTTCCAGCCACTCCTGCAGTTGACCATGCTGTCCGATGTGCATTGGTGCCAGTTGCTTGCGCATTTGCTTCAGGGTGTCAACAAAGGCCGCATCTTTTTTCAAAGTCTCTGCCGCACGTATTGTAGAACTGAATACATCAAAAACAATCTGGTTAGTCATGGTGGTGCCAACATCAAGGGAGGATCCCTGGTGTGCTTGTGGTGCATTCTCTGGTGACATGTCGGGATTAACAACTAACCAGTGATACTTGGGATGCTCAATCAGAAAATCTACATAGAAAGTCGCCGCACCTTTCAGTACAGGGTAAACAGTAGCAAGGAATTCTTTATCGCCGTTGTACAGGTAATGCTCCCACAAATGTTGACTTGTCCAGCCGCCACCTGAAGCCCATGCGCCCCAAAACGCTCCATCGATGGCACCCGTTGCACGCCAGATGTCTGTGTTATGATGCGCCATCCACCCCCTGGCCCCGTACATTACTTTCGCCGTTTCCTGTCCAGTTTCAGAAAGTTCTTTCACCATTTTCAAAAAGGGTTCATGCAACTCCGCCAGATTGGTTTTCTCAGCAGGCCAATAATTCATCTCTGCATTGATGTTGATGGTATATTTGCTGTCCCAGGGTGGCTTTATTTTATGATTCCATATTCCCTGCAGATTTGCCGCCTGGCCACCGGGTTGTGAAGACGAGATCAGCAAGTAGCGGCCATATTGAAAATAAAGCGCAGCAAAGTGCGGATCATGGGAGGAGCTAAATTTCTTCAAACGCTCATCTGTCGGCAGGTTTTCGGCGTTATTACCGCCCAGGTCAAGCTTCACGCGGTCGAAATATTTTTGATAGGCTTTAACATGAGCGTTCAAAATTCTTTCAAAAGATTTTGGATACGCAACGTTCATATATGTAGAAGCTCTTTCGTTTTCATTGCCGCTGATATCCTGATAGTTGTTAAAGTTAGTGGCTATAGAGATATAGAGCGTGGCTGCGTTCGCATCTTTAACAACCAGGGAGGTATCATTCGATGATAAAGTACCTCCTTCCAGTTTAATGCGCGTGATCCCTTTAAACCGTACCTTACCCTCTACTCCTTCGTGGTCAATCGTTGTGCCCGCAATAGTGAGCTCTTTTGTGGAGGATGTTTGAATCACAGCCTTTGGCTGCGGTGTTGAATAACTTGCCGAAAACGATAAGCTTCGCGGCCGGCTTGCTGTCAGCCGGATGACGATGACACGATCAGGGAATGACGCCAGTACTTCCCGAGTGTACACAACATCCCCTACGGTGTAAGAAGTTTTCGCTACGGCCTTTTTAATATCGAGCTCGCGGTAGTATTTCGTAAAACTGTTGTGTCCATTAAAGGTCAGGTGAAGACTGCCAACGGGCTGAAACATCTGGCCATGAGATTTTTTTGTAATAATGGTTTTGTTCGCAAGCTGCTCCGCTTGTTTTTGGTTCCCATCAAATATCAGTTGTCTGATTTCACCGAGGGAAGCCAATGCTTCCGGGTTATCATTTCTGTTGGGACTGCCACTCCAAACCGTGTGTTCATTGAGTTGAATGGTTTCATGAGCAACATTCCCAAAGACCATTGCCCCTAACCTACCATTTCCCACAGGTAAGGCGTTTTCCCAAGTGCTCCCAGAAGGATTTTTGTACCAGAGTTTTAAAACATCGTCATGCTGTGCGAAGCTGAAAGTTGTTGCTATTAACAGCAGCGGAAACGAACACACGACCCTTGTTAAAAAATACATTATATGCTTACGTTAATATTATCAGAATACTTCAATGTTTTGCCTACTAGTCAAAGTCGATCATCGCTTTGATAACACCCGAACCTGGATTCAGCCAACCTTCAAATTCTGTTATCACATTGTTGAACGACGCGCGGTGGGTAATATAAGTAGAAGGGCGGATGGCGCCATTCTTCAGCGATGAAATAACATGCTCGAAGTCTTCGCGGGTCGCATTACGACTGCTCATTAACGTTCCTTCTCTTTTATGAAATTCTGGATGGCTGAAGGAAATATCGCCTCGTTGCAAACCGATCAATACAAACCGTCCGCCATGTGCCATAAATTTAAAAGCGTTATTAATCGCTTTTAAACTGCCAGTAGCATCGATCACAACAGTTGGCATATCGCCGTTTGTAATTTCACGCAAGCGCCCATCGACATCAGGCTCAAGGGCATTAACGGTATGGCTAACACCCAACTTGTTTTTACAGAATTGTAGGCGTCTTTCGTTCAAGTCCAATGCAATTACTTTTCCGCCGGCAATTCTCGCAAACTCGATTGCTCCCATACCTATCGGTCCTGTCCCAACTACCAACACAAACTCGCCTGGTTCAACCGCTGCACGCCGCACCCCATGTGCACCAATTGCCAAAGGTTCAACCAACGCCATTTCATCCAAACTCAACCCTTGAGCATGCAGTAGGGATTTGGATGGAACCAACACATATTCCGCCATACCACCGTCGATATGTACACCACAAACCTGAAGGCGCACGCAACAATTTGATCTTCCCGAACGGCAGGCTATACATTCACCGCAATTGAAATATGGCATAAATGAAACAACTTCATTCAGTTCGAACCCGGGGGCATTTATTCCTGCGATCAGTTCGCCCGACAGCTCATGCCCTAAGATCCGTGGATAGCTGAGGAAGGGTTGGGTGCCTTCAAAAGCGTGTAAGTCTGTGCCACAAACGCCTACGCGTTTAATTTTAATAATGGAATGATCTTTTATGAGCTCCGGTGTTGGTTGATAACGATACTCAAACTTCCGGGGCTGAGCGCATACTAATGTCTTCATCATTTTCTCCATATCATCATCTCGTTGCCGGCGCTTAGTCCAACACCGTTCTATTACAGGTTGAAAAAATTGAATTTGCTAAATAAGTGTTGGTTATACAATTATAACTAACCGGATTGGATTTGCAAGCAACGTTTGCAACAACTATTGAAGAACAAGAAAGCTGCGGGTCGGTGGAGGCAACAACTGTTTTATCGCATTCATTAAATGATGCTGTGCTGGTCTTCCTAGAATTTTGTTGTCGTCTCTAATTCAATATGTGCATGGTAGCCGGGTGTGTTACCACCCGACCTTAACCACTTACTAACCCTAACCAGGGGTTAACTTTAAACCGTAAGGTTTCTATATCTTTAGTCGTTCTTGCCTGCGCCGATTTCATTTTGTGCCGCGCAACACCGAAGAAGCGCCGTGCCGCAGTAGTTTTCCGCACTTATACCTTTCTGCCAAGTATCCCATATTTGAACAAGAAAAACTTCCAATAACAAACAGTGGCGATTATTGTAAAAATTACCTGTCTCTCTAAAGGTGAGAGACAGGTGGATTTGGATGGGTGGTTTCTCATTAAGGTTGGCCTCTTCCAAGCTGCTTATCTTTAAGAAGGCTCAAATGTTTGTAAGGAGGTGTTACTAGGGAACATCCCAAAATACTCGCGTCGTTAACTTATCGCCACCAATCGCCGTAACAGCATCGCCATAATTCTTTGAATTCGCGGAACCTTCAACATCAGGATACGACATCCTTCTGATGAACCCGCCATTCAAATTGTTATTAGCCAGATTAGGAGCTAAAACCGGGTAGCCGCTTCTCCTGAAGTTGGCAAATGCTTCCGACCCATTTCTAAGATTCACAATCCAATACTGCGTATTGATCAACTCAAAAGCTTCCTCATCAGTGGTCGCCTGGTTGAAGTCCACACCCGGATCGGCGAGATAGGTTGCAATATCGGTGGTAGAGATTGCCGTTGTTCCCGGGTAGAGTGCATACACCTCCATGTCAGCTTTAATACCATTTTCGTAATACGTTTTTGCATCACCCGACACCCAACCTCTAACGGCTGCTTCTGCGAGCAACAAAGAAGTTTGCGAATAGGTAACATAGAAATCAGGGGCAGCAGGAGATGCCACTTTCCATACGTTCATCTGTGAATAATTAAGACCAGTTCCCCGAGGGCCTCTATGGACACCGCCGGCCGCGAGAGTTACGTTGTTCACCCCAATAGGAACACCAAACTGACTGGCTAAATCTGTATTAGGATTTGCCTCATTTGAAACAGCACCTGGATCTGTGAAAGTTGCTAAAATAAATTTTCCGCGTGGATCATTGGTTGACTTCAGTTGATCTACGAACGGCTCTGCAGCATAATTGAAGTGAGAGAAGTTTCGCAAGTTATTGTTTTCTGTTTGCGCATTTAGCGTCCCATCGTACTTAACGTATGCGTTATCCGCATTGGATTCCATTACGCCACCGGCAAATGCTTCCGCTACTATAGACTGAGCTTTAGCCGGATCCGCCTTGGAATAGCGCATCCCTAATCTTAACAACAAGGAATTACCCAATTTTTTCCACTTGGCTACCTGATCAGCAGATGTTGTAGTCTTGACAGCGGCTTGCGCATTCGCTCCATAAAAAAGGTCGGCAGAAACATAGTCGGCACCCGGGTTTAATGCAGCGAGTGCTTCCTGAAGCTCCTTATGCAGATCGAGATAAATGGCGGCATCATCGTCATATTTAGGGTAGAAAGATTCATTGGTTCTTTCCAATCCTTTTCCAGCATCAAAGTAAGGAACATCGCCATATTCATCGACCAGGCCCATGAATATTTGAACCTTCCAAATGCGGAGCATGCTCATTAAGTTAACGCGTTCCGTATCGGGTCCTAATAACGTCATCGCTTGTGAAATACTTCTGATCGGTCCAGGATAAGATTGGTCCCACTTCGGCGTACTGATGCCGTCGATATCTGAGTTGAAATTGAAGCCGAGTGTAGCCCCCTGGTTGTAAGGACTTACAAAATGCTGAACAATTGTATGTTCCGCAGCCCAGGTTCCCAGGTGAGAACGTTGCGCTCCGGCAAACAAAAGCGCGGGATCAACTTCCGTTACCGCATAGGGGTTGGTATTAACCTCTACAAAATCCTCATCGCATCCAGCCGCAAAAAGAAGGGCGATGCATATCAGTATATATTGCTTTATGGTCTTCATAGTTTTAGAATCTAACATTTAGGCTTAAGTTGTAATTACGCGTCGTCGGAAGCGAAGAGTTCTCATAGCCGGCTCTAAAATCACCGGAAGACTGGACAGCTTCGGGATCCAAGCCTGGAAGGTCTTTGTAAAGAATAGCTACATTACGGCAAGCTGCGGAAAGGGTCAGGCCCTTCACAAATTTTAAGGCAGGGACTTTTTCTATTACGCTGGTAAAATTGTAAGAGAGTGAAATGTTTCTCAGCTTGATGAAATCTGACTTAAAGGTGAATGGATCTCCGATTTGCGTGTTCCGATAATCCGTATAGTGTGCCTGAAGGTCGGTGACTGGAATTACAGTGGTATTGGTTTCGCCATCGCTTTCTCTGACACTATTAGGAATTACCAGGCCATTTTCTCCTTCACGGCGGCCCTCCAACGATAGCTTACTATGTCCTTGCCTTGTCATGTTCAAGAGCGTAGAAGACAGCACCGTGCCGCCAAACTTGTAGTCAAGGTGTACCCCCAGCGTTAGATTTTTGTATGTAAAAGTATTATTCCAACCGCCGACATGTTTAGGGATGGAACTACCGACAGGAAGAAAACCATTCGTTTTTTCTGCTCCCGGGGTAGCACTTGTCGTTGCCAGTAACCGACCTGAGTTGCTGACAAGAATTTGACCATTATCATTTCTTCGATAGGTTCTCGTATACAACTGGTTCATTGGCATCCCTTCGGTGTACCTTAATTCCCCAAGAAATTCATTACCGGTACCATTAAAATACAATAACAATATGGTCCCGCTCTCATTACCAACATCAAGTACTTTTGTAGCGAGATAGGCGTTGTTCCACGAAGTTGTCCACCTAAAATTGTTAGTCTCGAAAGGTGTAACTTCTATCAAAGTCTCCAGGCCGCGGTTCTGCAGCGACGCTATGTTTTGTTTGAAATTATTGAAGCCAGATGTATTGGAAAGTGCAACATTCAAAATCTGATCTGTTGTTACTTTATCAAACGCTGCAACATCCAGAAGCACCCTGTTGTTGAACAATCTCAACTCGAGGCCAATTTCTTTTTCTGTTACAGTGAAGGGGCGAAGATCGGGGTTAGGAACATTACCACCGCTAACTCCGCCTGAAGTCTGGCCATTAAATGCCGGGTTGATAGAATACGTTAAAACATTTTCATAAACGTTTACACCATTAGCACTGCCTACTTCCGCCCAGGAAGCTCTTACTTTTCCGTAAGAAAGCCAGTTCTGCGCTTCAAACAATTCTGAGAAAATGAAGCTACCCGAAATAGATGGATAGAATACGCTATTATTGTTCGGATTCAAAACTGAGAACCAGTCTTGCCTGCCAGTAAAATTCAAGTAAAACATCCCGTTGTATCCAAATTCAGCTATTCCATAGAGTGAATTAATTCGGCTGCGCGTAAACTGATAAGGTTGGAAGGGAGGATTACCTGTATCATTAGTGCCGAAAGACGTTCCGTTCCTAATGGAATAAAGATCAGGCGCCACGAAAAGCCGTGAATATTGAGCATTTCTTTGCCACTTCGTTCGCCATGTGTTTCCTCCTACGCTCGCATCGATCGAGAATTTACCGAACTCCTTATTGCCACCCACCAGGAAGTCTGCATTTATATCGGTACTTACCGTTTGCTCAATGTCGTAACGACCCCGATAATAACCTGTGCTGCCTTCGAAAAGTGTGGTGGCTCCGGTACCGTTAAGTGCGTTCCACTCCATAAAACTGTTGGCATGATCATAGTTAAACCGGCCTTGCACATAGAGCCAGTTAGTAAGATCATAACGTAACGTGGCAGTTCCAAGAAGACGATTTCTGTCTTCGTTAAAGTATTGTCCTTTTTGCAAGGCGTAGTAAGGATTATTAATTGTGCCTAGGAATCCGTTAGTTTTATATTCGGATCCGCTAACAGGATCGATAGCGTTATCCCTGTAGGCTTCCAGTGGAACGGAAATCGGCATCCTGTTAAAGAAGTTTACAGCACCGTCACCCTGCGTACCTATCTGAGGAGGGTTGCTGTTATCCTCCTTAGCATAATTGAGGTTTAATTGTAGTTTGAGTTTTTGCGTGATGCTATGATTGATCCCAACATTAAAAATCCGCTTCTTATATTCATTGTTGGGCACGATACCCTTAGCATCCGTATTTGAAAATGATGCCCTGAAACTTCCGTTCGCACCACCGCCTGACAATCCAACGGTGTTTGTGAAATTTGTGCCCGTCCGCAAAAAGTCAAAAAGTTGGTTAGGGTAAGCGGAGTAGGGTCTCATAACTCCATCAAAATTGATGGTGGGCTCACCGTCTAACCGCGCACCCCAGCCAAACTGACCATTACCTTGAGCCTGTCCCTGCGTAGTAAATCTGGCGCCCGCTAATCCCTGGCCATATTCAGTTTGGACAATCTCGTCCATGAAATTCAATGCCGTCGACGTAGTATAGCTCGATGTAAAATCGACTCCCATTCCCTGGTTCTTACTCCCGGATTTGGTGGTGATGATGATAGCTCCATTGGCCGCTCTAGCACCATAGATGGCGGCAGCTGTGGCGCCTTTCAATATCGTCATGCTTTCAATGTCATCCGGATTAATATTCTGAAGGTTATCGCCCCGGTCGCGCTGTGCTACTGCACCTGCTCCATTGGCTCCCCTTGCATCCTGATCTATGGGAAGACCATTAATTACAATAAGCGGTGCGTTGTTTGCTCCCGCAAAAGCTGCTTGTCCGCGGAGGCGTATCTGCATACTTGAACCTGCGCCGGCAGCAGGAGGTGTGATATTTAAACCGGCAACCTTACCTTCAAGAGACTCCATTACGTTAGTCGTCCTGTTTTTTATAAGCTCATCGGTTTTAACGCTGGTGACGGCGTAACCTAATTTTTTTGATTCTTTTTGAATCCCTAGCGCTGTAACTACCACTTCCTCCAAAGATCTGACGTCTGGGTTCATGGCCACGTCAATAACGGTTCGACCACTCACGGCGACTTCCTGAACGGAATAGCCAACAAAGGAAAACACAAGAATGCTTGAGGCATCAGGTACATCAATGGAATACCTGCCGTCAGCGTCTGTCGTAGTACCGGTTGTGGTACCTTTTACAACAATGTTGACTCCGGGGAAGCCTTCGCCATTTTCGTCGGAGACTCGGCCTGTGATGCCGAGTGCCTCGCGAGCGGTAACACGCTGCAAATTCGATCCGGAATTTTGATCGGTTCCTGCCTTTGAAGCATATAGCTCATTTGTCTGTGCTATTGCCCCAACATGAAGTAGCAGAACCATACTCAATACGTAGAGATGCTTCATAGTTTTTGGATTGGGTTTAGATAAGGTGTACTGACACTAAACTGCTTTAACATTTTGAGCAGCGGCGTTTAACCGCAGTTCAAACGTTTGAACAGATAATGTAAATATTCTAAACCCCGTGAGAAGTAGCTTCCAATAAAGGCCAACGATGATTTTTACACAAAAAATTCAGCTTATTCAGTGACTTAGACGGGACGTTACGATGAGCATATTGCCTCAGGCATTATGCGTAGTTTTGGAAAAAGAAGCAGCAACATCTTCGAAACAGCCAAACTGCCTCAGCTCATGGGATCATGTTGAAGTTTGGCAATTTCTTCAAACTCATCATACAATTTTGTACTTAGCCGTTCGAAAACAGCGAAGTACTTCTGATATAAAGTGTGGTTTTGCTTTTGAGGTTTATACGTGGTGGGTAACAATACCGTCGCGGCAGCTTCATCAAGATTTTTATAAACACCCATATCTATGGCGCTTAATAAAAACGAGCCTTGTGCAATGCTATCAGGATTTTTACCGACGCTTACAGGCTTGTCAAAAATATCAGCGATCATCTGTGCGCAAAATGGCATGGATGCAAAACTTCCATTAACCGTAAGACTGTTGATCACGCGGTGCTCCTGGAGGATCTTACCGATGCTGTAAATTTCATAAAGAATACCTTCAATAACGGCTCGCACAAAATGTTGCTTTTCGTGCTTGATGTTAATTCCAAAGAAGGTTCCGCGGGCATTGGCATTCCAAATGGGCGCCCTTTCTCCAAGTAAATACGGCAGGAAAATCAATCCATCGGAGCCAGCAGGCACTGCGTTGGCTTCCTGAATAAGATTTGTTAACGTATAGTCTAGATCAAAAGGAGTTTTAAAATCGCCGAAGTGCGTTGCAAACCACTCGAAGATGACTCCGCCATTATTGGTAGGGCCACCAGAGAGATAAAACTTATCGGTTAGGAGGTAGTTAAAAAAACGCTGCTTGCTGTCTTTCAATACTTCTTTACCGACGGTACGAACTGCTCCGCTATCTTCAATTGTAACAATAGCTTTACCCTCGCCCCAAACGCCCCCACCCAGTGTTGCAAGACATCCATCGCTCGACCCGATAATAATTTTCACATCGTCCGTCAATCCCAGTGATCGTTGATATTCTTTTCTCAATTTACCAGGAGAATAAAACACCGGAACAACGTCTGGCAATTTGTCGGCCGTGATACCTGCATAGTGTAGTGCATCCGGTTCCCATGAGAGGTTATAAATATTCAGCAGACCTGTGGCCGACGCCAGGCTATAATCCAAAATGTATCCCCGGGTGAGCTGCTGAATTATATAACTTTTGATGGCGACAAATTTATACGTCTTCTTAAATCTTTCCGGATCATGCCTGCCAAGCCATGTAATTTTAATAAGGGGTGACATGGGGTGAATAGGCGTCCCTGTAGTGTCATAGATTTTTTTTCCCAGCTCGCTGCTCTTCAATTCGCTCGCTTCCTTCTTTCCCCTGTTGTCGGCCCAAGTGATCGCATTCCCTAATGGCACACCATTTTTATCAATGGCCAACACACTATGCATCGATGCACAGAAACACATTGAAATTACCTTGTAGTTTTTGGGATGAACCTTCTCGCTCAACAAATTTTTGAGGACGTATAACATGGTGATAAACATTTGTTCCGGATCCTGCTCGCTGTAATCCGGTTCAATGTGGAAGGTGGGATAAGATCCTTTCGCTGACGCAATAGCATTCCCGTTGAGATCAAAAGCCACCACCCGGACTGCATTAGTTCCAAGTTCAATCGTGATTACGCATTCCATAAGATTGGGGATTGTCTAAAGTGTTTTGGGAGGCATTCCTTTTTCTAAACTGCCCGGGTGTATAACCTGTCAGCTTTTTGAACGTTGTCGAAAAGTGTTGCGACGAATAAAATCCTGTTTCAAGTGCAATGTTAGTGAAATTTGCATCCGCTCGCTTCAATAGTTTAATTGCCTCCGAAATCCTGATATTGATCAAGTAGTTCATTGGCGAAAAACCTGTAAAACTTTTTACTTTTTCTGTAAACGATGTTGTTCCCAGACCGAACAATGCAGCCATTTCCTCTACTGACCACTGATGCGCTAAATTGAGACGTAATGTTCGTTCAAGTTTCATGAATGTTCGCGGAAAATCTCTTCTGGAGTCTGCCTGAAGAGTGGATTGTCGTGCAACTGAAATGAACAATGAATCGATGAGATGATTGACACGCGTGAGATATCCAATTTCCTGGCTCATGATTTCGGAACGGATTTTACAAAGGATGTTTGCAGCTTCCTTTATTTTAAGTACCGGTGTTTTATTAAGAAGCAGGATATTGCCGATGGCGAGTCGCTCGCTCTCTGAAATACTACTCCAGCTTCCGAGCATACCAGCTCCCTGCTTAACATTTTCAACTTGAATGAATAACCTATATAATGTACCTATATCGAGAAAACCTTTTGCGCCGCCAATTTCTTGTCCCGGTAAAACGAAAGCAATGTCTCCAGGGTACAGCGTATGGGGACATTGGTTGAGAATCCATTCAAATTTCCCGTCAATCACGCAGTAAATTTGAATACTGTCAGAAACCCCAATAACAAACGAGTCCAGTTGAATTGTACTGTTTTTCGTCAAAGCAAATTCCTTGATGTGTGGAAACAAATCCAGATCTCTTGATGATTCTTTCAATAGAGTAAACTGGTTCATGCCTTCAATTCCGGGTAGGTAATCTGATCGCTTGTTGTTACGTCGCCTATTTTCCTAACTACACTGATGTTACTAAACCCTATTGCACCGTCCGACTACTGACACATTAAGTGTATTTAATACAATTATAATTTTAGCAACGCAGAAAAACAAGTATCGTTTGTGAAAACGATTGCATTAACCGAAGACAATGATAAATCGAGCAGTCTTATGCCGGCGTAAATGAGGATTTCATGTTGGGTGTGTTACTTGTCAATGCCTGATTTCTTTAATTTTGGCAAGCCTGTATCAGGCTATGATGCAGTGTCATAAGTTGTTCCGGTGAAGTACACTGATGTTGTTTTATCTCAAGGATTGCTGAAATTCCGGGTACGGATATTTACAGAAATTCAACCTGTGATGTAAGCCCAATCGGGGCAACGTGAATTCGTTCGCGTATTCGCGGCAGGTTTTTGAAAAATGAAAAAAATTTGGCTATTTGAGTTTAAAAAACCCCGTTTTTGACCACTGAAGCAGGATAACCGTTTTTATTTTCATCTTACACCGATTGATTTTCACGTTTTACATATTGTACACGTGAAAATACATCTGTGTAGTCAGGCTACACATCTTTGGCACCCCGTTATACATCTGTAACTTCCGGTTATACATATTGTATTTCACGTTATACATATTGTTAGTCAGGTTATACATCTTTGTAGTCACGTTATACATATTGTACACGTGACTATACATATTGAACTTCCGGTTATACATATGTGTAGCCAGACTTACAATATGTGTAGCGTGACTATACATATGTATAACCTGAATATCAATATGTGTAGCCGCGTTATAAAGATGTATAACGTGAAAATGAATCGGTGTAAGATGAAATTTATTTTCCCTTTTTTGGAAAACAAAACATTAAACCGACTAGAAGCCACCCACGGGCATCGATCCCTACACCTGATCCTTAAACTAAAACGGTTTTACTCAGAAAGCTCGCTACAAATTGGTCATCGATGAAGTCGGGGTTGGCTTGAATAACCCTATCAATTTCGTTTAGCTGTCCAGGGGAAAGCTCTTCTTTCGGATTTAAACACCAAAGCCCTTCTAGCAACCCTTGCCTCCTCAATACTTCATGAATTCCGGGAATGCATCCATGAAATGAATTGGCGGCATCGAAGATGGCTGCATTCATGTCGGTGATTTTGATTCCGTCGGCGAGAAGCTTACCGATGTGCTCGTCATTTGTGCGGTTTGATTTTATTTCTTTTAAAAGACTTACTGCAGCCTTTGTCCACACCGCCCAGTGGCCCAGCAAACCACCGACAAATCTTTTTTCAACGGTTACACCTTTGACCATAAAGCGATAAGGCGTAATAAGATCTGCAACAATATTATCATCATTGCCGGTGTATAATGCGATTGCGTCTCTCCTACTCGAATCACAAACAGCCCTGACTACATCAAGCGTCTGATATCTGTTGAAGGCCGCCACTTTGATCGCATATACATTCGGGATTTCAGCAAACTCACGCCAGAATTGATAACTGAGCAATCGTCCTCCCACAGCAGGCTGAAGGTAAAAACCGAAAACAGGAATAACCGAAGCAACGGCCCGGGTACGCTCAATCAGATCGGCTTCCGAATAATCTTTTAAGCCGCCCATGCTAACCAGGCCGAGGTGAAATCCATACTTCCGTGCCAGTTCCGCTTCGTGAATGGCTTGCGCCGTTGGCCCGACAATTCCGGCCACCTTGATGAACGGGCGGTGTACATTTGATCGATCGATTTCTTCGGCAGCAATACGCAACACCGGTTCAAGCAGTTCTACACCAGGATTTCGGATTTCGAATTGCGTGGTATGTACTCCCACTGCCACACCGCCGGCCCCGGCAGCAAGATAATATTGTGTTAGAAGCCGTTGTCTTCTCTCGTCAAGCCTCCGATTTTCATTTAATGCAAGTGGATGTGCAGGAATAACCGTTCCTTCCTGTAAGGCTGCATTAATGGTTAAGTCAAGTTGCGGAAAGTCCATAACGTTATGCTCATTCATGTTTCTTTAAAATTTACCTTCACGTTCCTGAAAGTGTGTTGGTTTGTTCAATGTTTTACCACCCATGACAATCCACGATGCGATCACTTCCATCATTTGGTCAAGCGACACTTTTTGTTTACCAAACAAGCGATACGATTCCGACGCATTGCTCAACAAAGCCGTGTTTTGTTCCTCGTTTACAAAGACAGGTTTCGTTTTAAAAAGTTGTGCGAACTGTTCGGCTATACGCCTGACCGATAACGTATCCGGTCCAGTGATGTTTAATATCTTCGCGGGCACCGCGCAATGGTGAAGCGCGCGTAGCGCCATCTCGTTAGCTTCGCCTTGCCAGATGACATTGACATACCCCATTCGTAAATCAATGGGACGTTTTTCGTATACTGCTTTTGCGATATCCAGCAGTACGCCGTACGTTACATCATTCGCATAGTTCAACCGATAGATCAATGTAGGTGTATTATTCAACGAAGAAAAATATTGAAATACCCGTTCTCTGCCGAGACATGACTGTGCATACTCCCCAATAGGACCAGTTGGTTCTTGTTCTGTTGCACCGTCTGATTGAACCGGCATCAACGGGTATACATTTCCGGTAGAAAAAACCACGATGCGCGAGTCCTTAAATTTCTCTGCCACGCGGCCTGGCAGATAACTGTTCATGGCCCATGTCAATGACTCTTTTCCAGTGGTTCCAAATTTCATTCCGGCGAGGTAAAGAACATTTCTTGTCACTGGCAATTCCTGGAGTTGTTGATCCCGAAGCAGATCGGCTTTGTATGTTCGAATGCCATGCTGTTCAAGCTCTTGCTGCAACCCAGGCTCAGAAAATCGCGCGACCCCAATCACTTCTTTTTTTATCCCTGCCATATCAATAGCGTGCCGGGTAAGTCGGGCAAGATCAGGGCCCATTTTACCACCGACACCGAGAATGGTGATGTCACCGTCAAGCCTGGCCATATCCGATAACAGATCGTTGGAAGGTTCTAATAATTTCTGGTACAAGGAATTGATGTCCATAGGGATTGCTTGTTTTCTTCTAAATTTATAGCGTGAGATTTATTTTCGAGTCCTTTCTCGAAAATTTACTCCGTCACTCTCCTAAGATTTTCTTAGAATTTGTATTATAAATTTTTTGCAATGTGTCGTCACTGAGTCCTAATCCATGCAGGGGCCAATGATGCGAGAAAAAATCATGATAGTAAAAATGCTCATCGCTTGTTTCCAGGATGCGAAACGTAATTTGATACATTTGCTTTGAGAAGCCCATATCCGTACCGTACACAATCCTATCAGAATACTTTTCAAAAAAATCGTGCGCAAAGCGTGGAATCGGTGCAATCTCACTGTACCTGGCTGAATTGTCAGCGTAAAGATTTGGATATTTATCGAGCAATCTTCCCAGCACATTCAGATCCGTACACGAATTTGCCAGATGACAAGCAATGAACGTTGTCTTAGGATTATTCTTCACCGCATTTTCAAGTGTAGAAATCAATTGATCGTGATCCAAGATTCCTTTCTTTGTCATGTCCACCTTCCAAATGGCGGCATTCATAAGGCCATCATTGGTTGAATCAGCTTTCAGATAATTCCATTTGTCTTCCGCGACATGAACATTAACCGGCATTTTAAGTTCTGCGCACTTGTCATACAACGGTTTAAGTTGCGGGTCATCCACGTGCAGCCCCCATCCCGGCGTAGGTGTTGAATAAAATTCACCAAGTCCTTTGTCTCCTAATTCGCCCACACCTTTCGCACCTTTTTTATAACACCGTTCCAGTTCTTTGATCGCGTTCTTTTGCCATCCGGGCTTTCCGTAGCCGGTGTAATCGAAACCACACCAAATATCAAAACGGTTTTTGTAACGTGAATACTTGGTAACCACCGAATCAAACCCAGCGCCTGTTTTATACGAAAGGATAATACTCTTTGTGATGCCCGCTGCATCCATGGTTTTCACCCATTGATCTACTTGTTCATTAGTTTCCGGATAATCGTGGGAATGAAAATCGATGACGGGAAACTTTGCCTTTTCAGGTGTCGTTTGAGGAATGTTATAAATGGAAACCGGGCGAAAATCTTTCAGCTTTAGATTATTTTCATCCTGAGCGTTCAAGATGAAACTAAGGCAAAGAATACCTGATGCAAGTGCAAATGTTTTATATCGTGTCATGTTGTTATCGCTGAAATACTATTTTTCCTTTAATAATTGTTGTTGAAATCGTGACATCATGATCAAAGATTACGATGTCAGCATCTTTTCCAACAACCAATTCCCCTTTTCGATCCGAGACTCCTAAAATACGGGCAGGGGTGATCGTGATCATTTTGATTGCATCTACCAGTGAAATTTCCGCCATTGATATCATCGTTCTTACAAGACGATCGGCTGTGGCAACACTTCCTGCGAAAGAATTCCGGTCAGGCAATTTTGCGACGCCATCTTCGACGATCACTTTCAATCCGGTATTTTTGTTTCCCAAAATACTTTCCTTCACATCAGTCCCAGCCGCGCGCATAGCATCCGTTATCAGTGCCGTCCGATCGGCTCCTTTTATTTTATACACCAACTTCAAGAGTGGCGCAGGAAGATGAACACCGTCGGCAATAATCTCTACGTCCATGCCATCGATGATAAAAGCACTTTCGACAACGCCAGCATACCGGAATGCATTTCGTCTTGTAACCCCTGACATGCCGGAATATAGATGTGTTGCCAACGTATAGCCTACCTCAAAGGCTTTGATGACGTCTTCATAAATGGCATCGGTGTGCGCCACTGAAGGCAATATTCCTTTTGATTTTATATACCGTCCAAACTCAAGCGCGCCCTCCAATTCGGGAGCCGCACTCCAACGCCGAATACAAGCCGTACGGGATAAGATATCGTGATACTCTTCGACATCCGGATTACGGATGTATTTAGGATCTTGCGCACCGCGCTGGCTCATCGCAAAATAAGGTCCCTCCAGGTGCATGCCTAAAAACTGCGAGCCGTTTAGATTTTTTCCATTCGCCTCCTCATATACCTGAAGCGTCTGAATCATTTCTTCCTTCGTGCTGGTCAGTGTTGTAGGTAGCATGGCCGTTGTACCGTACTTGGCATGCGTCTCGGCAATCGTAAGAAAAGCCTTTTCATCCGCATCCATAAAATCGCAACCACCGCCGCCATGGACATGCATGTCAATAAACCCAGCAGAAATGTATTGACCACGGGCATCAATTGCAATGCTGTTATCTACTTCTACATTCTCCTCGCCGACGGATGTAATGATGCCATCTGCAACGATAAGGGTACCAGATACAATCCCCGCCGGTGTTATCAGTTTGCCATTAAATATTTTTAAACGTTGCTGTTCCATTTGTTAAAGTTCTAAAAAGACCATCGCCTGATTTTGTATCCGAAAAACGCATAGAAGACAAGATAGAGATAGCATGGGAACAATACCCAATAGGCAAGCCTGGTGTTATATTCATCAGCGAAATAGCCGTACAATAATGGGAGGATTGCATTTCCACACAGCCCCATGATCATGACCGAAGCACCGAGCTTTGTAAAACGCCCTAAACCATCCAATGCCAGGGGCCACAATCCTGCCCAAACCAAAGAGTTAGCAAGGCCAAGCAGTACAAGGAACCAGATAGAAAGGTCCGCCACGTGGCCAAAAACAGTAACCTCCCCATGAGAAAAAATAATTAACAAAGTGAGCACCGTTCCAAGCAATGTACATATGCGCAATGCGTTCAACTGGCTGATGAACTTTGGAATGGAAATTATTCCAAGAATATAGCCGCACATTGTAGCAGATAATGTATAAGACGGAAATACTTTTGCCTCCATCAGATCTATGTGCATTGAATTGGCGTAGCCTATGACCGTATCGATAGCGATCACCTGCGTTCCAACGTGCAGAAAAATTCCAATGGCACCGAGGATGAGGTGTGGAAATTGAAATATCGTTTTCTTTCCCGAGTTAGACGCTGCCACGTCAACACTTTCCATCTCCGTATTGATCTCGGGCAACGGCGAATAAAGCACCATCAACCCAAGCCCTGCCAGTACTGTACCCACGATGCTGTAGGGCACCACCACTCTCCTTATCAATTCATCCAATGCAGCGCTTCGGGCAACGGCATCCATGGTATCCAGGTCCTGAAACAGATCGGTGTCGGTCGCCTTAAAAATAACTGCGGCAAATACCAAGGGTGCCAGTATGCCAGCTCCTTTATTACAAATCCCCATGATACTGATTCTTTGTGCAGCCCGCTCTTTCGGGCCGAGCACGGTAATGTATGGGTTTGCGGCCGTCTGCAGTATGGACAACCCGGTGCCTATGGTAAAAAGGCCAAGCAGGAATATTTCGTAAGTACGTGTGTACGCAGCGGGCACAAAAATATATGCACCTACAGCCATTAAAAAGAATCCATACATCATCCCTTTCTTGAACCCCACTCTCTTGAGCAGGTAGGATGATGGCACTGACATAACGAAATAAGAAATATAAAACGCAAAGGCTACCAGGTACGATTGAAAATTGGTTAGCTCACATGCAATTTTAAAATACGGAATCAATATCGCATTGACCCATGAAACAAAACCAAAAATAAAAAACAGCAGCCCGATTATCGAGACTGAAATAATAGTTTGCCTTCTGGAGAGGGAAGCGATATCTATTTTTTCTGTCATGTTGCCGCCTGAATTTAAGATAATGGACTACGCTATATATGAACTACTTTTTGAGAGCTGTGCGGCAGAATTTTTATCCAGGTAAAGCCTGCAGTCTGCATGTGATTGCAATATACTGGCTGGGTAAAGGTTACTGATTTTCTGTTCTACTGAATTTTTGACAGCCAACGCTTTACGGCTATCCGGGACGGAACATATAATGATCTTCGATTTCATGATCTGTTTAACCGACATGCTGATTGCACGCGGCGGCACTTCATCCAACGATTTGAACCAGCCTTCACCCAATTGTTGCCGTCGGCACGGTTCGTCGAGATTTACGATGATGTACGGCCTTTCCGTGGTGAAGTCGGCAGGCGGATCATTGAAAGCCAGATGGCCATTTTCGCCGATGCCTACCAGTGCTACATCTATAGGATGGGCGCTAATTAATTTTCCTAAACGGGAACATTCTTCTTCAGGGTCTGCTTCACCATTCACCAAATTTACAGCTTTTAAAGGCGATACATTGGCAATAAATTTTTCCTGTAAATATTTTCTGAAGCTCGCAGGATGGGTTACCGGCAAGTCAATATATTCGTCAAGATGAAACATGACTACTTTACTCCAGTCAATATCTTCCGCGATAAGTTGTTTTAACGTTTCAAACTGGCTTGTGCCGGTAGCAAGAATAATGTTTGCCTTGCCTGTGGAAGCAATTGCCGCTCGTATTGCCTGTGCAGCATCAGCGCCAGCTTTTTTTCCTAACGCCTTTGCATCTTCTTTTATTTGAATATTCATTTCCAGTTTGTTATTAAGTTCGTCAATATTTTAAAAAATCTGTTATTAACAATATTTTTTATATTCTCAGAAAAATCTGCTTTCTATAGAGGAAGTAACACAAGCGCCATTCGAGCGTAAATATGCATAGCGACGCAACAATCGTACTGACTGCAACAGGTATATAAATCATATTCGACAACCCGATCACCAGCGCAAAGACATGATCATTAAACCATCGCGCTCCGACAATCTCGAAAAAAAGATAAATGAAAATGGAATTCATTCCGACAATGATAAAGAACCCGAGATATTTTTGGTGACGCCTAACATCTATCCACCAGTAACAGGCAACGTATGCCAACAAACAAATGCCTAACGAGACCAGTGTAAAGGATGATGTGGCAATGCGTTTAATGACGGGCGTTACTCCAGTTAAGTCCAACCCGATTCCAAGAATGATGCAAGCCAGACCCCAAATAAAAATCGGTTTTAATTTATTTTGGGATGACATCACAAGTTTCCCGGTCAAAGAACCGGCGATCGTATGTACCGCCGTTGGAATACAATTGATAGATGTCCATCCGTCGGGAATCATCTGGCCGGATAAAAGGAAGTCGACATAGTTTCCGAAATTCTGTTGATTGGTAAATGGCTCGTCAAAACCGGGAATATTAGTATACCTGTACAAGATCTCCGTCAGTAAAAGTAAGCCGATACACATTATTATTTGCGCTGCGAACGACCAATAAAAGATAAAGAAGGTGATGAGTAGTGTGATCGACAATTGTGTCAGCACATTGGTAAATCGCAGCAGAAGTCCTTCGGGCTGCACAGCGTAAGTGAGAATACCCAGAAAAAATAACCAGGCACAACGAACCGCTATTTTTTTAAAGGATTGCATCCATTCCATTCCTGCAGACTGCTGTTTCAATAGTGAGAGTGCAAGAGCTACACCGGCAATGTACATGAATCCCGGTTGTATGAGATCCCAGAAGTATAAGCCGTTCCATGGATGATGAAAAAATTGTTGAAGAATTTTTTCCAGGAAACTGCCCTTGGCTACATGAAGTAGTCCTTCGAAAAGTCGCGCGCTTTCCAATGCCAAAAGCACCATAATAAATCCGCGAAGAAAATCGAGCGAGAGCAAACGTTTTGGATTTTCGACGGAGGTTAAAGGAACCGTAGTCGCACTTTTGTTCGCTACCATTAAAGGATCACTTTTGTCGTTCCACCTTTTTGAAGCGAAATATCTACTGGCAGATTCTCTTTCCATGATCCTGACGTGAAGTCGGGAATATCAATTGAGTTGGATCTGTTCGAAACTGACTTCTCACTCAACGGTGCGATGGCGCTCCAGGAGGCTGCATCATAAACGTCCATGTCTACGGGCAATCCATTCCGAAGACAATCAATCGTCCGCCAGTCCATCAGAAAATCCATTCCACCGTGGCCACCCACTTGTTTGGCCATCTCCCCGACCTGCCGTACAATAGGCGCCACAAATTTGTTTTCTAGATTTTTATATTCCTCCTCCTGTACCCAATCTTCATGACCGAATGCAATCTTTCCTGGAAGCGGGTATTTTAAACAAGAACCTTTCGTGCCGCTGATTTTATGGATGCGTGAATACACAACGGATGAGGTAACATCATGCTGCAGCATGATTGTTCTCCCTTTGTTAGTTCGAATAGTAGTCGTATTCATGTTTCCACGAAATTTTTTATTGCTATAAGGCTTGTAAAAATCATCCTTCAACGCCAACTCATTCGCCATCGCAGCCATTTGAAAATCAGCGCTCGCGACCGCGACAAGATATTCCAATTTATCGCCGCGATTGATGTTCATCACTTGCGCGATAGGCCCCAGACCATGCGTTGGATATAAATTGCCGTTTCGTAAATTTTCTTTCAGCCGCCACATGTCATAGTATTTTTCTTTGGAGAAATTTCCTTCGAGCAGCGTATGAATATAAGCACCTTCGCCGTGAACTATTTCTCCAAACATACCCTGGCGAGCCATGTTCAACGTCAGCAGTTCAAAAAAATCATAGCAGCAATTCTCCAGGATGATACAATGTTTCTTTGTTTGTTCTGAAGTCTCGACCAATTGCCAGCACTCTTCTATCGTTCGTGCGCAGGGTACCTCCACACAAACATGTTTACCCTGATTCATAGCATATATTGCCATCGGGGCGTGCAATGCCCACGGTGTGGCTATGTAGACAAGATCGATATCCGTACGGTCACACATTTTTTTCCACGCTTCTGCATGACCCGTATAAACTTCAGGGTGATGACGTTTCGATTCTTCGAGCTTTTTCTTAACGGCATCTACTTTCTCCGGGCGTAGGTCGCACAGTGCTTTTATTTCTGTCCCGTCGATGTGTGTCATCCGTTCGACAGCCTGTGGGCCCCTATTGCCTAAACCGATAAAGCCGATTCGCACGGTTTCTATCTTCGGCGCTGCATAGCCGCTCATGTTGAAATGCTTCGCTTTCCCGCTTCTTCCGGGCATAGCATTACCGCCATTCACGACAGATGGGATGGCAAGCCCGATTCCGGCGAGACTTGAAATTTTTAAGAACTCTCTGCGGCTTGAATCCATTCAAATATAATTTTAGTTTTTTCTACTATAATTTTTCTTCCGTGTAATTGAACAACCGAAATAACTTATGTAAACACGCCCGCTTTAATGGACTTCAAACCATTCCAGACAACAAAAGGCAAATGAAAATAAAGGAGCCTATGCGATCCGTTGTTAATGCTCTAACATGTTGCGACCTTAGTTTTTTAACCAGCGATCAAACCAATCGAACGCATCGGCTTGCATCTCCTTGTCAAACTTATGCGGCCCGGGATAAAACGAACATTTATAGCGATCCTTTGCTCCTGCCTTCACATACACCTCCTCTAATATTTTATCTGCACGCTTCATTTCGTCCAGGGTATAAAGTTCATCGTTGGTATCGTTCATCACCAGGGTTGGAAGAGGAACTCGTAAACCTAAAATTTCCGGAAAATCCATTTCATTTGGTAGTAGCGGAACATAGGTCATCCAAGTATGATTGGGTGCTCTGTTCAAAACAAAATCCCGCCAGGTGGTCATAAAACCAACACACACGGCGCACTTTATTCTATCGTCTTGTCCGGCCATAAAAACCGTGCGCATTCCACCGCCGGAAAGTCCGCCACAGCCAATGTTGTTCGCATCAACATCAGGGCGATTGCAAAGTATATCCAGTGCCTTTTTGTCTTCTGCAAAGAATACACCGGGCCAGGTTGTTCCGGCACTAAACAGCGATTTTGAAATGACATGCTCATGATTGTATGCCCAGTCATTATAAGCTTCTACATATTTCGGGCTATCGTTATCCTGATCCGATAATCCCCCACGCCATTCAACTGGCTGCACATCTTTCAGTAATATCCTCCGACTCGCAAAGGGAAAAGTATCCGATACCAGTACGACATATCCACGTTTAGCCACCTCGTTGGCCCACGCCATATTTCCATAAGCACGCTTCTGATGATCTTCAATGATCGGATGTAGCTTGTCGGCAGTGCGGGTTATTTTTTTTGTTCCGAAATATTTTAATCCGCCGTGATCATGAAAAGCAAGAATACCGGGTAGCTTACCCTTTGCATTGAGAGGCTTTAGTATAATAGCGTCGGTGGCGGGGCCATAGGGTAATTGCCAAGTCAATTCCTCAATGTGCAAGCCATCGTATGAATACTGTTTGTTTACTTTGACTACAGGAAGCGCTCCCAGATCCGGTATCGCCAGCCGGTCCGACAACTGCTTTCGGGCGCGTTCTTTCCACGAAGTGACGTTGGTAAATTCTTTGTTGCGAAAAGAAAGTGACGGTAATTTATTTTCGGTTAAGCTGGCAGCCCACTTTCCATACGCCCCGAGCAGGCTGGATGTGTTATCAGCCATTGCGCCCTTGGCGCCAACCAAATGTGATGCAGCCTGTGCGTTATTGGTCGAAGAGGTTCCTAAACCTGCTGAAAGACCTCCAGCCAGACCAAGGCCGGTTATACCCGTTAATTTCATAAATTCTCTTCTGCTTTTCATTTATGTTATTCTTCTTATTGAGTCGATAAAGCCACCGATTGTTATACACTGATTTATTCCGGCATTCGTTGGACCAACGTTACCACTGGATATCATACTCCGGTTTCCAGGTTTGAAATGCTTCAGTGTCCATTGCTGCATTGCCCATATGAATAGCGATCGACGACAGCCCCGCATTTCCCGCATTCGACAAAGGCTTTTTACCTGTTCGGATACATTCAAAAAAATCGCGCAAGGCGAATGTGGTAGGTTCAACATCTTCTTCGCCGGGCTTTTTAAACACAATTTCCACAGGTTTACCTTGTGTCGTGGCTTTCACCGTTGCGCCAGATACACCGTCCACCGTTCCTTTTAGGTTCTCGGTTGCTTCTGCATAGATGAATGCCTTATCCCGCTGAATTTCAACCGTGGCTTTGTCTCCCAAAATCCGAATACCGTAACCGTTGTATGCGTTGGAAAGAACCGATGTGAAACTTGCTTTTATGCCCTGTGGATATTCATAAATCGTACGGACATTATCATACGTATCACGTCCATCTTTCCAATAATCTATTCCACCAATGCCAGTCACTTTTACCGGGTGACTGTCGAGCAAATAATTCACCATGTCAATTTCGTGTGCGCACAATTCTGAAAGCGGGCCACCACAGTACTCACGGTACATTCTCCAGTTAATGACCCGCTCAAGTTTAGGATCGCTCACGGGATTGCGCCAATTGGAGTTTCTGTTGTACTGGCATTCGAAGTGTGTTATTTTTCCTAGCCAGTTCTGAGAAATAATTTCCTTGACGCGGTGATAAAGTCCATAGTACCGGTACTGATAACCCACTTGAAAAACAAGTTTACTTTCCTTGACTTTCCTGACCAGGGCAAGTGTTTGTGGAATATCATATGCCAATGATTTTTCAAGATAAACATGTTTCCCAGCGTCGATAGCATCCATTGCCATCGCATGGTGCAGGAAGAGCGGGGTGGCGATAATAACGCTGTTGATTGTTTTATCGTCGAGCAGCTTTCTGTAGTCCGAATAACCTTTTGCACCTGGTGAAGCGAGTCTTAGTCCCTCCTTCAAATGCTCTGGTAAAATGTCACAACAGCCCGCAAGCTCCACGCCAGGCATTTCTTTAATAAGACTTGCCAGGCCACAACCCCTGCTTCCCGTACCAATTAACCCAACCCTAATATTTTTTCCTTCTGAAAATTTTTGAGCAAATGAAGACAACCCCAGGGCTGTAATCCCTGCAGCAGCGGTTGCCGAAATAAATTCTCTGCGTGCAATCTTGCCTTCGTTTATTTTCATAAGCCATTGTTAAAAAATTTCAAACTGTTTCTATGTTAAGGAATGTCTGTCAATGGCGGAACATTTCGATCTGCGCCAACATAACCAACATTCTGATTTACAACGCCAAGGGTATTCGCCAAAATTACATTAGCAGGAATAGGCCAAAGCACATGGAACGGAGCGATTTGCGCCACATTTCCCAGCCGCTGCACCTTAAAGGTATACAGGTTATTGTAAGTAATCACTCTATCGTAGTAATAGTTATGTTCGCTAAAATCCGTCAGACTGTAGCCACCAACGTTTAATTTAGCCATGATGTACGATGCTCTGACAAGTTCTGCATGCCGTGGCTCTTCTGCAAACAACTCGCGCGCCCGCTCATCAAAAATAAAATCGATGGTAACGTCTCCAGCCGAGATGGGTAATGCCTGAGCGCGTTCCCGGATTTTATTCAAATCGTCTGCGGCTGCAGTAAAATTGCTTTTCCAGAAGTATGCTTCAGCTCTTAGCAAATACGTTTCAGCGAGACGGAAAACATACCAGTCGCCGTTGCCTCCTACAATTCTCGGGGCTTTGTCATCGTGTGGCACAAACGTGATGTAAAGTGGTGAAGCATACAATCCATAGACAGAATCCTGTGGATCCAACAGATAAGCCTTGTTAACTGGCTTTCCGAAATCAACCGATGCGGGATTGTTGTATACGATTTCATCCATGTCGTACCAGTTCGCATCTATTCTTCGAAGGTCTGTCGTATTCTTCCAATACTGATTTCCATATTTCCATAGTCCATATTGATAATAGGGACTCAGTCGCACATTTGCATTTCCCCGGCCTAATGAATCATACTGCGGGCCACTCAGAACCATACCAGGTTTACCTTCACTGTCGCGAACAAAACTCTGGAACCATGCTGAGTTATACATGCGCATGGTATAAAGACCTTCGGACCTCGCGTCGGCTGGTGCTTCCAACCTGTCGACCGTTGCGAGAATTGTTTCCTTGTTTTCAGGAAGGTTGAAATTTTTGGGTCGATGAAGATCCCACATCAAATTTTTTGAAGCATCGCCTGCTGCAACGCCGAATCTGGATGTCATCAAAGAATACGGTCCATTAATAACGCTTGTCGCAGCAGCAATGGCTTTATCAAATTCTGTGTTCGCGAGATAGACTTTTGCAAGCAAATGATTTCCTGCGCCCTTTGATATCTCGCCTGGAGGAGCAAGATCCGGGAGCCACTGCACTGCATATTCCAAATCCGTCTGGATCTTGCTTAGTATAGCCCACCGGCTATGCGTAGCAAAATCAAGCTTTGCACCTGTTAACTCCTCGCCGACAAATGGAACATCACCATACTCATTCACCAACAGGTAATACCAAAATGCACGATGCCAATAACCTTCTGCTAAAATGATATTTCGATCATTTTCATTTTCCCATTTAATATCGTCGATCCGGGAAATCAGCACGTTCGCGTTTTTGATTGACGCATATACTTCCCCAAACTCCGCCAGAAATTTGTAGTAAGTATCGGTATTCGGAGTAAGTTTATAGAAGTCCAACTGAGACCAAGGGGAACCCAAATCGGAGGCAGCAAAGTCCATGACCAGATAATTCATTTGCCCGCTATTCTGTCGCTTGAGATCCTTTCTTAGCGTGATCAACAAGGATTGAAAGCCGGATTTGTCCAGATAGACATTCTCGGCAGTAAGAAATGAAAGGGGTTTCGGCTCCAGCCATTCTTTGGAGCAAGACGAAGATATTACAAGGAGCAATGCTAAAATGTATGAAGTGCTATATATACGGTTCATTTTTTTAATTATTTGAGGTGTACATTAGTTTTCTTCGGACTATAGAGAAAATGATACTCCTAGGCTATACGTCCGGGGCATGGGCATATCGCCAGATTCAGGATCCCACCCAGGCCATTTATCAAAAGAATATAAATTGCGTATAGCGCCATAAATCCGAACATTGTTCAAATGTGCATTAGACGTGATCTTCGCCGGCAGGTGGTACGATAGCGAAACATCCTGAATTCTCACAAATGACCTTTCCTTGTAGATCATCAGTCCACCGCCAAAAGAGGTAATGTTGGTGTTTAGCCTGGCCCACTCGTTGTTTTGATTGGTGGATGTCCAATAAGGCAGTGCCATTTTGTTCCGCTTGTCGAATGTTTCAGAGCTAGGATTCAACGCCTGGTCGAACGCCCCGACATGACCTAAGTCAGCCCGGATAAACACCGATGCTGAAAAGTTTTTCAAAAATGTAAATTCATTTCTTAATCCCAAGCGGAATCTTGGCTGACGATAACCGATGAACTGCTTATCCTGGATTGCTTCATAGACGCCGTTGTTGTCAACATCCACCGCTTTAAAATCACCAGGTTGCATCAGATAAACGGCAGCATCAGTAGCTTCATTTTCCTGCCATATTCCTTGTACATCATAGTTCCACACGCGATCTAAAGCCTGGCCAGGAAACCATTCATTGGTATAGTCCGGCACTTCTCTCGTTACTTCTTTTCCTTCAATGATCACGGTCTCGTAATCTCCAAACAGTTTTTTGATTTTATTCCTGTTAAAGGAAAAGACGAAATTCGATTTCCATGCGAAAGCGGGCGTGTGGTAGTTCACGGTGTTCACAGATAATTCAAATCCGCGATTACCCAACTCACCAAGATTCGTGGTGATATTGGTGAATCCTGTCAACACGGGAAGCTGGCGGTTCATCAATAGATCAGTAGTGGTCATGTCGTAGTACTCGGCGCTCACTTCTATCCGGTCTTCGAACAACCCCAGGTCTACACCGAAGTTGACTGACTCAGTTTTTTCCCACACCAGGTCGTAATTAGCTAAGGAGTTATTGTAAACACCCATTTGTACGTTGGTGCCATTATAATACAAGTTCGAATTTATTTGCGCCAACGCGGAGTAGGCACCAATCTCCCGGTTCCCATTTACACCCCAGGATAATCTCATCTTCAATTGGCTTATCCAATCGACACTAAAGAAATTCTCATCCGATAATTTCCATGCGATGGCAGCTGCCGGAAATACAGCCCGGGGATTCTTTTTGCCAAAGGCAGAATATCCATCGCGTCGCACGGAGACTGTCAATAAATATTTATCCAGCAACGTATAATTCAGCCGGCCCATCACTGCATCGCCGGTAATTTGCTGATCGTTGTTCGCTAGCGATGGCTTTGCTCCAAACTGCAAACCATTGTATCCCAAATTTTCGTTGGGTAGAAAAGTTTCGTTAGTCATTAAAGAGGACCAGCTGCGATTTTTTTCACCGCTGTATAAAAGCGTTACATCAAAGTTGTGCGCGCCTAAGTCTTTGTTCCAATGCAACAGGTTGTCGAGTATCCAGGCATATTGGGAAAAATCTTCTCGTGTGCCATAACCTTTGGAATGCGTTCCTCCGCCAATAACTGTTGTCGAGGGCCAAAAATTATAATCTTTACGCGACTGCAAACGCGGTTGATATGAAATTTTATATTCGATTCCCCAGGGCAATTGCACTTTTGCATATATGGCGGCAAAAATGGAATTTGTCTTTCTTAATTTATCCTGTCCCGCATAATTAATCAACGGACTTTCTACAGCGGCATAATCGTTGGGAAACCATTTCACACTACCATTGGGTTCATATACAGAACCATAAGGACTATTGACAAACATGGCATACAAATCTGCAGGCACCGCGCTTTCATCGTTGCTTGCCAACTGGGAATTTAAACCAACATTTAGCCAATCGGTAACCTTGACATCCAGGTTTAACCGCGAGCGGAGCGTTGAATATTCGTCACCTAGAATTATCCCTTGATTGTTTGTATAGCCAACGGACCAGTAGTAGGTAAACTTCTCCATCCCGCCGCTTAAGCTCACATCATAATTCTGCCGTACGCCCGAACGCATCACCTCATCATACCAGTTAACTGTGTTTCCAGCGAGATAATTATCCGATTCGATTGGAAAAAACCGCAGTCTGCTTAGCCATTCCGTTGTATTGTCTGCCTGTGCGTTTGGATTTGCGCTTCGCCATTGATCGATGGTTACACCAGAAGGAAGGGCATTAGGATTATAGAAATAATAATCAGGATTTCCTGTTTTGTATGATATCAGTGCGTCCCTTCTGAAGTCAAGATAACCCTCGGCCTCGAAAGGTTTCAGATCGTTGGTGGCCTCTGTTATGCCTACCGTGGTAGAGAAATTTATGACAGGCTTTCCGGTGATTCCTTTCTTTGTGGTGATCATGAGAACACCTGCCGCTGCCCGCGCTCCAAATACCGCTGTCGAACTTGCATCTTTTAAAATATCAATCGTTTCAATATCAGAGGGATTGATATCGCTGATGTTTCCGTTAAATATTGCTCCATCGACTACTACCATTGGCTCCGTTGAAGCATTCAACGATTTCGGCCCCCGGATCTGAAGTGAACTGCCGCCAGCCGCCGTGGTATTTTGATTAGCATTGAATCCCGCCACAGTGCCTGTGAGCATGTCGGTGATTTGGGTCATTGGCTGGTCCTTGTAAATCTTGCTGTTCACCCGTGCAACAGCGCCAGTTAAATCACCCTTTTTTGCTTGTCCATATCCAATTACAACCACATCGTCCAACGTTTGTATATCTGGTATAAGCTGAATGTCTATTACTGTTCGCTCGCCGACTACAATTTCTTCGCTTATGTACCCAATGAAGGATATTACAATCACGGCATTTTGATCAACAACCGTCAACGTAAATTTTCCCTCAGAATCAGTAACAGTTCCATTGGTGGTGCCTTTTTCTAGTACATTTACGCCAGGTAAAGGTTGGTTATTCTCGTCCGTTATTTTTCCCGAAATGCTCCCAACGTCTTGTTGTTGCACATCGGCCTTCCGAAGAACGATGTGCGTTTCAACAGCTTCAAAAATTACCTGGTATGGTGTTAATATTGTCTTCAGTACTTTGTTCAACTCATCATTATGCGCATTGATCGTAACCCGGTCATGCACTGGAATAACCTGGGGGCTGTAGATAAACTTGATTTTTGTTAGTTCTTCAATCCGTTTTAATAAAAGGCTTAATTCTTGGTTTTCGGCGCTGAGGGAAATCTTCTTTTTGAGTATTTCCTGACCACGCGAATCGATGGCCAAGGTTACGCCGGAGAAAACCATTATAGCGATGATGGGAACTACTGCGACTTTCATAAAAATCAAGAAAAAAGGGGAATGGCCATGTAAAGATTTTTCCATACATTTAATTGTTTTAATTGAGACACATATTAAGACACGTGAAGACTGGCGGTGCTCGAACATCACCAGTCTTTTTTTTGATTAGATTTTATATCATAGAGCGTTTTTACCCATAAGCTTAAAATTTACTTTGTGTGCATCCCGCACCGCTAATTGAAACCCTGTCGTTCACAATTTTATATTGCAACCCAATGGATCGGCAAATAAGATCCAGTTTTAATGTAAAAGGCTGGTCGGTAAAAGATGCCGTAATAGAGCATTCTTTAATCTTTGCATTTTCATAATCGAACTTGACGCCATATACTTTCTCCAGTAGGGCAAAGACTTCAATAACTCTTGTGTCCTCGAATTCCATGTAGGTATCTGGCACGGGCAATTTTGTAAGTGACCCTGAATCAAGCCGAATGTGCTGGATTTGGTTTACGTCACTTTTATAGACGAACTGTTCATTCTTTGTTAGAATGACATTCGGTTGACTTTCAAAAGCTGCCTGATTTTTTTGCAGATCGGCATAGACAGAAACGCTACCCGTTTTAACAGTGACGCGGGTCTGGTCATTTGCACCATCCGTAGCAATTTCAAAGCTGGTCCCAAGAACCTTTGCCACAATTTGATCTGCATAAACATAGAATGGTTTTGCAGGATCTTTTGTCACTTCAAAAAACGCATTCCCCTTGAGCACTACCTCTCTCGTCTTGCCGTTAAACTTATTCGCGTATCGTATGACACTGTTTTTTGCAAGAAGGACAGAACTCTTGTCAGGAAGGTTGATCAAAAGAGGTTTGTCACTTTTATTAATACGTTCGATATCGTAAGCAGAAGATATTACCGCCGACTCAACAGGTAACTGATTGCTGTTTGTGTCTTGCACTGTATACCAACCTAAAACACACAGGGCCACACCAATAGATGCCGCTATACTTAAGCGAATGGAAAATTTTTGTGCGCGAGGTTTTACTTCAGCAATTTCAGCACGTTCTAGGTTGCCAAGAATCCCTTGTATTTCAAGATGTATTTCTGCGTCGGTGATATTTTCTTCCTCTACAGGATGAATTGCCAACACAATTGTCCTTGCCTCTTCAATAACATCTCTTTTATCAGGATTCTCATTAATCCATTCTTGCCACGTGGCGTCTTCCTCAGCATGTTTAACCCAGGACCGAAATCGGATGTCTTGAACAAAATCTTCAACTGAAAAAAAATTATAATGCTTCATTTACAACTGGTATATATAGGGGGAGACACAAACATTTTTTTTCTACTCACTATTCCCAAACTTTTTTTATTTCTTCTTTGAAAGTCGTCACTTCATAAATAAAGTTGGACGACATGTTACCCCTTCATTGGTTTTATATTAAAAAAAAATTAATTTCAATTTGCCTTAAATCAAACGAGGTAAACACCACCTTGGAAAAACTACTCTCCCCTACAGCTGATCATGAACTCTGGAAAGAGTTTAAGGCAGGTAATAAACAGAGTTATGAAACATTAATGAAGGCGCATTATCGCAGCTTATTTACTTATGGATTAAAATTTTCAAAAGACGGGGAGTTTGTAAAGGATTGTATTCAAGACCTTTTCCTGGAACTGTGGAAGAACCGCGAAACTATTGGAAACTTGAGTTACGTTCGCTCCTATTTATTTAAGTGCTTGAGAAATAAAATTTGGCGAGTGCTTCACCAGCAAAGGTGGCATCACCAGGCCGAACAACTTGAGGACGATTATTACTTTGATGTGGAATTCTCCATCGAACATCATTTGATCCGCGAAGAGACCCTTCGGGATACAGCTACGAAGTTTGCCGACCTTCTTAACCAATTGCCAAAACGGCAAAAAGAAATTATTTATTTAAGGTTTTATCAGAATTTAGAAATTGACGAGATCGTTCAGATCATGGAGATTAATTCGCAATCAGCATATAATTTACTGCATAAAGCAATTTCAAGTTTGCGAGAGATGCCGCTAGCGCATATCAGGCCTTAGGCGTCCTCCTAATTGATCGCTGATTAAGCAAGTTGTAATATTAATTAGAACCATTTTTCAATTGGACATCGTACACCGGCCAAACGTCGTACCGTGCTTTAACTGTTAATGAGTCAAATAATCTTCTCAAACTCCAGGTCCCTTCATAAAAGGGATATTTATAACAGAATACTTCTTGCTATTGGTATCATACTTTTCGTGTTACTTCTTTCTCCTTTAAGAAATCATGCGCGCGAATTTTCATGGTATTCTATTACTATTGTAGGATCTTTTATACTTGTTGCATGGACAATCGACGCGTTAAGAGAGAAGACGCTTAAGGCAGTTGAGATAAATAGTGGCTCGCAAAAAGTGTTTTTTATTCTGGAGAAACAATTCGGCAAGATCGAGATCATTTCCTTTGACATTAATTCCATTAACTATCAGATAAAAAAGCAGTCTGACAGATTCATCTCACAAAAATATGTTTTGCTTATTCGGGACGAAAAAAACAGACTGGCCATATCTTCCAGATATAAAGGATTATCAATTGAGTGTTGAATAAAATTGCTGATCAGTTGACCGCGTCGGCAGCGTGCGAAGAATGTGGAATTCAGAAGTAGGTTTGAGCAGCGCTATTCACAACGATCACCTTGGGCGCACATAGACTGTTTTAAAACTATTCCAGTTGGTCTTAAACTGTTGTTTATTAGGCTTACCGTTGTTCTTGGCGTGATAGCCCTTCTGTTTCTTGTTTTCCGGCAAAGGGGCTGCAGCGCCTTTTTTATTTTTTCCCATAGTCAACAAATTTATCCACGGTTGAAGGTAACAAAACTCCATGATATGGCATAAAGTTTCGAATCATTTATGCGTTCGATAAACCGGGTGCGTTTTGTTGCTTCGTGTATTTTTTTTCTGCATTTTTGGAATATGAAGAATGTTCTAGTCAAGGATTAATTAATACTCATCTCGGCTAATCTCAGCCAATGTCTCTGTCCCGCTGTTCGCGGCTTTGACTCATATTTCGTTTTCTAAAAAAATTATTTATTGTTTTCCGATCGCGTTTCTAATGAGACCATTTGTGGACTTGGTTGTGGTCGTTCCTATTGGCCCGGCCTGTAAAGTAGAATTTATCCTCGACACTTTAGCAAGTGTTAAACATTATGTCCGTTGCAATTGTAAACTTGTTATTTCGGACGATAGTCAACATCCGACAGTTTACGAAATAATTCACCGTACATACCCGGATGCCATTATTTTAAAAACTAGAAAAAATCATGGAAAAGGATTAGGATTGTATACCACCTTGTCCATGGCCTATCGTTTTGCTCTGGATCATTTTGATTTTAGGGCATTACTTCGCCTTGATACAGATGCATTAATTATTGGCCCGAACGCGGAAGATCATATTTTCGAATATTTCATGCATAACCCAGACGTTGGCCTTGCCGGCAGGTATGTAAAAGGTTTGCGCGCTCTTGATGATTTTGGGAATGTGTGGGAAAATGGCGGACGAGCAATGATCGTTTCCATCGCAAAAATATTTACGCGATTTTATTTGCGGCATCCAGTTACATATTGGAAAATACGGGATTTGATTTTCAAGGCACTTGACAATGGATATGAAATGGGAGACTTGATTTTTGGCGGCACCTACGCTTTTAGTCGGACAGGCCTTGAAAAGCTAAGTGAACATGGATTATTACCGTTGCCGAATGCCTTTGGAACCGAACTAGAAGAAGACCACACCTTCTCAGTTTTAATTTGTGCAGTCGGGCTGCGTCTTGGTGATCTCGCAAGCAATAGTCATCCGTTTGCTTGCACATGGAAAGGTCTGCCTGCGAGACCGGAGGCTTTGCTCGATGCAAATAAAAAAATAATTCATTCAACCCGTTATTGGCAGGAGCTCAATGAAGCAGAGGTTCGGAAATATTTTAAAGAAATTAGAGAATCTTGATTAATACTTTTTTGTTGGTTATGATGACGGCTTCATTCAGATGTAGTTCACTTTATCAAGGGCTTGCCCGGGGGGCAATCCCTGCCTTTTTTTGTTGTTGAATAAATCGGCCAATAGCTGCTTCAAAAAGCTTGTTTTGAATAATGACAGGTAAACTACTTTTGATAAAAGTTTTTAGACGGGACGATCGCGTCGAGTGGAATTTTATAAAGGCTTGTCTGTCCGCCTCTGCATCCACAACCATGTACGGAGGATGTTTCAGAGGAAAAATCATCGGTGCCGATTGTAACCGTGTTGCCGGGTTGTCAACATTGGTAGTATTAGTTGCATCAGTTCCAAAACCAATATTTTCCACCATGTTTATAGACGGCACGATGGTTAGGCCCGTGTTAATCCGCTTGATCAACTCCCATTGATAGTCCCACGTAATGTGAGGAAATAAATACGTTCGTTCAAAAACAAATTTAAAGTAGTCCCTTTCATAGATGGAGTTGAATGTCTTTTCAAGATATCCCTTATTTTTTATCGTAGGATAAATCTTCATTTCATAATCATAATGATTCCACGCTCTTCGCCACGACGCCCATCCCCAAATGCCATTATGGTTGGAAAAAGAATACGAATAAGCGGGAGCTGTAGAAGGAGTTGTCCAAATATTGTTGCCACTAATCTCCATTATTCTTTTATCATTCCGGTAACGGTCCAAAAGCTCTTCACAATAAGGGAAGAAAGTAAGGTCTGGCACGCAATCATCTTCCAGGATGATTCCCTCCGGTTCATGCTCGAAAAACCATGTTATACCACTTGAGACACCTTTGCCGCACCCAAGATTTTCTTCGCGAAACAATTTTTTTACCTGGCAAGGCCAATCTATTGCGGTAATAATTTTTCTGACTTCTTCACATTTCTGCTGCTCGCCGTCCTTGTGTTGTCTTGGCCCATCTGCTGCCAGATACAATTTACTAGGCTTGATTTTCCGGATAGCTTCAAAAACCACTGTTGTTGTAGATGGTCTGTTAAAAACCAGGAAGAGTATCGGGACATTAAACTGCGCTTGCATGTAATAGCATTAAATTAATATTAAATGTTCTTCTTAGATCTCCTCGATCTCCTGTAGTATCGACTCGACCTCATGTTCGAGGTTTGTTAAGTAAACCGTAAAATTACTTGCGATATTGATCGTCATGCGTACGGTGCTCTCAATCGATTCAACCTTGTGGGCTATGTCACTTACAAAGGATTCGTACGCCGTAATCAATATTTTTTTGTCTGGCTTTTTAGTTTTCTGCAAATGAAATATTCTCTCATCCAACTCAGCGCGCTTAGTTATAAAACGTTCCTTTAACTTTTTAACGTGATTTTCAATTAACTGCTTTTGCTCTTCAGAAAACTGATTATAGGCCTGCAATTCTATGTAAAGGTTTTTTTTATCTGCAGACTCAAGCCTGATTTTTGGCAATGGATTTTCATAGTTAACCGTCAAGGTTAAACGTCCAAGTTTACTGCTGTTTGTAATTAATAAGAATTTCCCTCCATAGCTCTCTTGCAAAGAATATTCTACGATTTCCGCAACGGTCTGGCCAACATATTTTTTAATGATTAGGGTTCGCTCGTTAAACACCCATGTATTCAAGTTTTCTTGCCAGGCATTTGTCATTAATATTTGAATTAGGTTATTATAAATATTGTTCATTGCACTATCCCTCAAATCGAACATTTCCACATGAAAACCTAGTATGAATCTACTTTGAATTCTCGGCGAATGACTATAGCTGCGCTCTTTCGAAATTGATTTATAACCTGAATCAAAAACATTCAGTGCTTAAATGATCAAGATAAGAAAGTCATGGCGCCGGATATTTAGCTAGACTGTTTTGCTTTTATGTTGTGAACCAGAAAGATTTTCCCGGCGGGTTTATAAGCGCCAATATCTTCGTAGGTATAATGGCTATTTTCTTTCAGAAATTCATCGAAGGCCTGTTTTTCACCGACGTACTCTTCAGTCCAGTCGTCAAAAAAAACGACAGCTGAATCACGGATCAAAGGCGCGCAAAAATCCAACGCCTCTTTTGCGGATGAATGCAAATCGCAATCAATGTTAATTAGACTTGCCTTTTCTATCTTATATTTAGCCTTTAAATCGGCGGTAAGCGTCTCGGAATACCAACCTTTAATTAAAAAGGTTCTGTTCCAGTCGATACCATTCTTTGACAGATTTTCGGTGGTAAATTCGATGCTGCTTGCAAATTCGCCGGGTTGCCAATTGTTAGTAGGGTCATATGCAGCGCTCGGCGGCAGCCCTTCGAACGAGTCAAAGCCAAATAACCTGATATTATTAATTTGATTTTTCTGCAGAGCTTTATTCATGCAGATTAGTGAAGTGCCATGGCAAACACCAAATTCGAGGTAATCGCCGATGTTAGCCGGACCTACTAAATGTGAAAGTAGGCGAACCGCTTTAACATATTGTGGCTCTAACTCCTGGACAATAACTAGGGGCGTAGGATCGTAATTTGCGGATAATTTGTTAACCCAACTTATCAGCGCTGACGGCAATAATTTTTTGAGCTGCCTGTATAAAAGATTTATTCTTGTTCTTTTAAGAACAAAGTAGATGGACTTTAGCATAGGAAAATAAGAAGATTTAGAAAAAAGTGAACCCTTTGGCCGCGATTTGATACGGCCTTATTCAGAACAGTGAATTGTTCTTATAAAGGGAAGTACTCAGTCCATGACTGACCCTGTATCTCTTTTTCTAACCATCATATAATCCATTGTGCACCAAATTTATTGATTGATCACTAGTTTAAAAAATTTTTCACAGCTTAAAACCTTAATATTTTCCAGGTCAACTTGAAATATGAACGTTATATATGGCACACTTGCATACCTCCATACGAAATCTTGCGCCGAATTGTACAGAATTGCATTAAGTTCAAAGAAAACTGTGGCAGGCAGGCCTCTTCTTTAAAAGCAAATGTTGTGTTTATGGATGGAGCTGCCGTAGCATCGACAAAAATTCCTTTTTATAGCTGATTAATATCAGGACGGAATTAAGAAATATAGCTGATTTTCAGTATTTTATATTTGGTTTCTGAAAAACGATGCAGGGTTCCAGGAGTAAAATTAAACCGTTCATGAAGGAGGAAGGATCCAGTATGCCGTAGATGTTCTGGTATCTGGAGCCACAGTTCGGTAAAGTGCAAAGTCGAGCCACATGGTAAATATGACGAGAAAGAAAAATGAGGATGTTAACAACTAACAAAAAAAAATTTCAAGTTTATGAATAATCTACGACGACATTCATCCGAGCAAGTCAGCGATCATCATAAAGTAAGTAAAGAAACTTCTCGCTAAGCATTCATCATATGGAACATCGCTCCAAAAGAAGAACTGTTGTCATTGGATTCGTTGTGATCGTCATTCTGCTTGCAGGTAATATACTCCTGACGTATAGAAATAGCGTTAATATCAATAGAAACACTGCTTTGCAAAATAGGTCTGAGCGAATCAAAACGATCGTCTCCTACATCGCAATTGATATCATTCACAACCTTGATCTCGGAATAAGAAGCTACGCGCTGTTTAAAGACGAACGATACCTTTATCCCTATCACAAAGCCCTTGACCGGAAGGATTCTATTCTCCAGTTAGCTGAGACCGTTCTCAAGGAGGAAAATTATTCCATGGATGAATTCAATTTGTTGAAAGATTCGATTGAAGCATATGTAGCGCTCAACAAGAATTTAAAATTACTGGTAGATGAAAACAACATAGCAGCGTTCATTGGGTTGGCGGATCGCGATAAGGGGTACCATCTTTGGTTGCAGTACGAACACTTTGCGCGAGCCATAAATGATTTTGAGAATGTAGTTCTCCAAAATGCAAAAGCACGTTATCACGCGGCCCTCAGAAATAATTATGTGCTTCAAATCCTTCTGTTCCTGATTTGTGTTCCTACGTTGATATTTACTATCAGGCGTACTTTCAAAGAATTTGAACTGGAACGGCAACTTCGAGCAGCGGAAATCGAACGTGCCGATCTGCTGAAGTCGCAGAATGAACGGCTTGAACAAATGGTCGCTGATAGAACAAGTGAAATCACCGAAAAAAATCGTGAACTGCAACGACGCCAAGATGAAATCGAGGCACAGAACGAGGAAATGCGATCACAGAACGATCAATTGGTAAGGCAACAAGAAGAAATTGTTGAGCAGCGCGATCTTGTTACTTTACAAAACAACAAGCTTACCCATGCACAGGAAATAATACTTCAGCAACAAGCAGAAATCAGAAACAAAAATGAGTATCTGGAAATTGAAGTGGCCCGAAAAACGAAAGAATTGCTTAACAATAATCAGCAGCTGGAGCAGTTTGCTTTCGCATCTGCGCATAACCTTCGGGGACCGGTGGCCCGTATCCTCGGTTTGGGAAACGTACTTAGCTACTCGCGCCATGATCGGGAAGAAGAGCAGCTCATTATCAAGAACATCATTAAATCAACGGTTGAGCTGGACGTAACTATTAAAGATTTAACCACGATTCTTAATATCAGAAGCAACGTCACTGCCCGTCTGAGCAACATCAACTTCAGCGATGAAATGCAAATCATAAAGTCAAACCTTGCCAAGGATTTATGGGAAACGGGCGGCACAATTGTAGAGAATTTTGATGAGGCTCCAAATATAACTTCTGTAAAGGCATACATCGATAGCATCTTGTTTAACCTCATCAGCAATGCCATTAAATTCCGCTCCCCCGAACGACCGCTTTTCATTACGGTTCGAACATCGAAAGTAAGTGAATTTGTTTGTCTTGAAGTAACGGACAACGGACTGGGTATTGATTTGACAAAATACGGAAATGAAATTTTTTCATTATACAAAAGATTTCATTCACACACGGAAGGAAAAGGGCTTGGATTACATCTGGTAAAAATGCAGGCTGCTGCCGCTGGCGGACATGTTGAAGTTAAAAGTATTCCGGATGAAGGGTCAACTTTTTCGGTCTACTTGAGAGATCACGCTGAAAGTCATGAGAAAGATGATGGAGCACGATGAGGGGCATTTATTATCTTTGACCTTTGTGACAAGACACTATTAATTCAGCAATCAATCAACCTTCATTTTAATTTCTCATGAAATGCACCAAACAATTTTTGACTTTTATTTAGTTTGGTCCGCTAATTTCCAAAAGAAAACTGTTGCAACGTAACCCGCAAAACTTGTCAGTATCAAAATTGTATAGCTCATGGAATTGAGTTGAGCTTTATAGATACCGCCTGCACCGCTAAAAAGCCCGGGTACTGACCATGGGAAATAATAACCAAATCCCGCTGCCGCTATTACCTGGGAAAACACCAAAGCCAGCGCAACAACACCTAAGGGTGCCAAGTAACCCTTTCCCCAAATTGCAAAAAATGCTATGGGCGTTCCAAGAAGTATTGTTAGTACTGTGGTTACGAAGTTATCAAATAAGTATGAAGCGAGAGAAAAGCTTTGTGCGTCGGAAATTTGAAGTAAAGTACCGATTAGCAATCCTAGTAGTAAATTGGAAATTACTAAAGCAAAGCTCCAGCCTCCATAAATAAAAAATTTCGCGTTAATAATTTGTGTCCGTGACGTGGGCAGCGCTAATAAATCTTTTGCAGTGCCTTCAGAATATTCCCTACCGAATATCCAACTAGCAATAAAGCCAAATACGAGTACGCCGCCCACTCCAATCGCCTGTGTTAACAGTTCAAAATAAGATTTCCAATCGGCTGAAAAATGCATCACGTCGGACTTTGCTTTTAGCGGTCCTGCTAATGCGATGGCATCCGGGTTTGTCATGATAAGCATAAATACACCGCCCATCACTGGTGCCAATCCAAATGCAATAAATGTTATCCAAAGTATGTTTGCGTATTGACTCTTAATCAACTCTGCTTTCAATGCTTGTAATTGGCCGCTCATAGATTTACGTTCTGATCGCTCGGAGAAAAAACATCTCCAAATCTTCCGTGTGTACGTACAGTTGTTTGAGATCCATCTCGTGATCGACAAGGAGTTTCGCGATATGCTCCGGATAAAGAACTGCTTTTTCACCCTTTACTTCTACTTCATCGCCTTCTTTTAAAGACGCCTGGTAGCCTCGATCTATTAAGTGTTTTAATGCTTGTCGATTGTCATTCGTCTTAATTAATACACTTTTAATTAGTTTATGCTTGAGTTCTTCGGTAGGCATCTGCTGTAGCAATTTCCCATGATCGATGATTGCAATACGGCTCGCGATTTTAGAAATTTCACCCAGAATATGACTTGATAAAAAGACTGTCGAACCTTTACCTACGAGTTCTTTTAGCAATTCCCTTACCTCTACAATGCCTTCCGGATCCAAGCCATTAATGGGTTCGTCCAAAATAAGAAGTTTCGGTTGATGCATTAATGCTTTGGCAAGACCCAATCGTTGTTGATTTCCCAGCGACAGATTTTTTGATTTAGTATTAGTATAAGCGGTTAGTTTAAGCCTGTCAATGATTGCGGGAATTAATAAACGATTTTTCAAGTGCCTCAATTCGTACATAACTTTCAGATTTTCGTTGACTGAAAGGTTAGGGTAAGCGCAAGGAGTTTCCACTAAATAACCGATATCATTCCAGCTATTAAATTTCGTTCCAACCACTTTTCCGAATAATTTAACCACACCTTCATTAGGTCTAATCATTCCCAGCAAAATTCTAATCAATGTTGTTTTGCCTGCACCATTTAGGCCGAGAAAACCGTAAATTTCACCTTCGTTTACCTGAATGGAGACGTTGTCCAGGACGGAAGTTTTATTAAAAAATTTCGAAACTGATATGGTGCTGATCACCTCCATTAGCCTTTTTTTAATCGATACAGATATCTATAGATGTTCAATTAGTTCTGCAGCATTTTGTACGCCATTCTCTGCCCTAAGTTGTTCGGATAATCTTTCCGCATTATCATAAAGCTGTTTGTTCGTTAATAATTCGTTGACGCGGTCAATAAACAATTGCTCCGTTAATTTTTTCAATGGGACCGGAGGCAATGCAACACCCTTCTTATACCCTATCGTTGCCCAAAAATGCTGATCACCCAACGGATACATTACCGGACAAGCAAAGAAGGGTTTTCCTGCTTGTATACACGCTGCAGCTGTACCAATACCTCCGTGATGGATCACCGCTTTTACCAAAGGGAATAACACATCATACGGTGCTGAAGTAATCACCTTTATCGACTTGTTATTTGAAAGCGCTTTTGTATCGTACAGACCCCACCCTTTGACGATGATAAGTCTTATGTTTAAGACTGTTGTAATGCGTGTTAGCACTGCATGCAAATCGACTCCACTGACAAAGGGCATACTTCCAAATGTCAACAGCAGGGGTGGCTCGCCCTCCGCTATAAAGTCGAGTATTTCTGGGTCTAATGCTACCTGAGATGGACTTGTCCAAAAGCCGGTGAAATAAGAATCGGGCGGATAATCTTTAGGTTTTTCCAAATAGCTAGGACTAATACCATAAATAGAAGGGAGTTGTGGCTTTTCAATTTTTTTTGGTAACCCCTCCTCTTCTCTAAAAGACCTTATTGGCTTAAGCATCATTCTAAGTCCCAAGTCCGATAAACGGTAACTAATTTTATTGAAAAACGCGGGAAGATGAAGTCCACTGAACACTGGATTAACAAATTCTTTCGTTGGTTGAAATGCAGGTATAACGTTAGCCCGGATCATTTTCCTAGGGAATTGATCGGCAAAATAATCGCCGAGTGTTTTGATGTGATATAATACTTTATCACTGTTCACAGCCAGCTTATAAAATGTGCGCATGGAATTATAAATCATGGGATAGACCCATATTTCAAGATTTTTGCGAGCCCTGAATGGATTCTTCATCATCTTTTTTCCCTCATCTGTCTCCAGGAACGCTTGAAAATCTGCATCCACCGGCAAAAAATCAATTCCATACGATCGAACTAATTGCTCAAAATTCTTGGCGGTCGATAGCGTTACCTGATGACCCCGTTGCTTAAGGGCGTGGCCCAAAACCGCGTAAGGTTGAACATCACCTCGGGTACCAAGTGTCAGAAGTGCAATCTTCATTTGTCAGTTCAATATTAATAAAAGCAGCATATAAATGATAAGAATGATCCATGTGTCCACCCCAAGACGCCAGGCCTTTCTTTCAGGACGAATTACCAAACCAATTGCCACCACAGCAGTCATGATAATTGATGCCAGTATCGAAAGCGAGTGCGTACCCGAAATACTTCCAAACAACGGACCCTCTATGTAAAATAGATCAAGTATCGCCAAGATGGCGATGTTAAAAACGTTGCTTCCCAATAAATTTCCCATTGCCATATCCAGTGAGCCCATGCGTAAAGCGGAAACAGAAACCACAAGCTCTGGTAACGACGTAGTAATTGCTAAAAATACTGTCCCGAAAAATGTGTCGCTGAGACCAGTTTGCTGAGCAATCCTTTCGCCAAAATATGGAAGAAACAATGCGGCTATCGTTACCACAAGTGCGTGAATGCTATAAATTGACAGAACATGCTTCAAGTCTTTTTTGTCCCGATCGTCTGAAATTACTTGTTCGTTTTGAGTTACGGTGTTCGACTTTTCAAACAAAAATATTCCACGCATCGCTGCTACGTAAATGGATAAAAGCAATAGACTAAAGGGGCTAAACCACAATATGGCTGGAGTTACCGGCGACAACAGGATTGCAACGCCTACGCAAGCCAATAAAATAATGCTGAATGATCCGGCAACCACATGGCTCGTTTTTACAAGTGACGTGATTGGCTTTTTTAACATTAAATCGAGTAGGGAAAGAACCAGCAAATTAAAAGTGCAACTTCCTACTACGTTTCCGACAGCAAGATCCGGAGCCCTAACTACAACCACTGAACTTAGACCTGTAACAAGTTCCGGCAATGAGGTGACTGTTGCCATAAGAATTAATCCAATCCATGCTTTGCTGAATCCGGTAAGTTCTGCCAGACGGTTACCTTGTTTTGAGAGCTGTGTGCCGCTCAAGGTAATAAGCGCAGCACAAATAAGAAATCCAATAACGCTTGTAATCACTTTCAAAAAGTTAAGATCAATAATATGAAATTTTGCAGTGGGTTCTCAAACGAGAAATCATTTTTGAAACTCTTTTGTGCTGGCACAAAAGAAACTTGCAATAGATGCTGCGTTAATTTGTATTGGATTGACCTCCTAACAAATTTACCTAGTGCGGGCCATCAGAATGTGGTACCGTTAAAGCTGTCACTGGCGGAGGCGCCGGGTGAATATTATGGGTAGAACGCCATTTATAACAGTTAACTCAACGAGCAGCAGCCATGATGTAATGAAAAAAGAAATGGAATGCCCTTATCACTGTGTTTCAAGTTGTGATGAGAGGTTTCTTATTTTGGAATTCCATTCGATCAATTTTTGCTTCAAAAATGTTAGCTTCGTAAAGTTTTCAAAAAAATCATGACCCACCTTTCACCGACGGACACAGAACTCTTGGATCTGTTCAAGAATGGGGATGCTCATGCTTTCAACAGCATATATGATCGATATTGTTCGCTCATATACAATACGTCGATGAAGATTTTAAATGATACCGCTCTCGCCCAGGACGTCGTGCAGGAAACATTTATCAGCTTATTTGAAAAGGGAGGTTTGAAGACCATCAACAATCTCCAGGCCTATCTATTCCAAACCGCTAAATATCAATGTTTCATGCATCTGCGTGCGGGCAAAATATCCGAAAAGCATCTGCATCGAATTAACACAATTTCAGCATCCAATACGTTAGAAGAAGAATTTGATGCAAAAGAACTTCAAGTTGTTTTAGACAAAAGTATTTCAGCATTGCCGGACCGATGCCGGGAGGTATTCTACCTCAGCCGGTTTGAACTGCTCTCCAACAAAAAAATTGCAGAACGTCTTCATATTTCCCACAAGACGGTTGAAAACCAAATCTCAAAGGCATTAAAAATCCTGCATACTTCTGTAGATAAGCTAGGGCTTTTCATTCTTTTAATGGCTTCATAATCATGTCTGCTTCAATTCGCTAGCAGGTTCTAAACTACTCGCTCTCTTTTTCCAGTTTTTTGATCCATTAAAAAAATATGAAGATGGCGATAGGGGTTTATGCAATCGCGTGCAACTAGTAGTTAATGGAAATGAACAAACGTGATTTCGAAGCCCTGTTAGATCGGTATCTGTCGGGGAAGACCTCCTTGAAAGAGAACGAGTTATTGGATCAATTTTTTGAGTCCTATCGCGGAAAGAGGGCTGATATCAATAACATGAGTTCTCATATAAAGGAAGAGATCTTACAAAATATTAAATCGCAGACCGTGTTCAACAGAAACGCGCGACGCTTTTCTCCCGCACGCATGTGGGGAATAGCGGCGACAATTTCTATAATTTTTATAGCCGCCGGATATTTCTTCCTTTCCGGGAACCGCTTCACAGAACAACAAGCGCACATTGTCGCCGCGAAAATGAAAAACGTCTCTGCGTTGAAAGGGCAAAAAAAGGAAATTAAACTTCCGGACGGAACCCGTGTTAAGTTGAACGCAGCCAGTAGCATTTCTTATCATGAAGATTTTATGGGAGATGTTAGAGCGGTGAGCCTGCAGGGAGAGGCATATTTTGATGTTGCCCGTGATGCGACACGTCCTTTTATTGTTAAGACAGACTATGTTACCACCACCGTGTTGGGCACGTCTTTCAACGTTCTAACTACACGTAATTCAGTCGCCGTGACCTTAGTGGAGGGTACCGTAAATGTTTCAACATCTAACGGCAAAACCGTATTGCTCCATCCCAATCAGCAAGCCACCGTTTCGCGGAGTTCCGACATTTCTACAAAGCAAGTCTCGGTAGACCAGTATATCGCATGGAAAGATAATACGCTGCATTTTGATCATATCAAGGTGAAGGACGCCGTGATCATTCTCGAAAATTGGTATAACGTCGACATAGTTCTAAAAAACCCATCCATTGAGAATTGTATTGTTACGGCAAAATATGAAAACGAATCGCTTGAAAATGTATTGAAGAGTTTTAGTTACATTCTTAAAGTCGACTTTGAAATGAATGGCAGGCAGGTAAACATATATGGCAAAGGTTGCTTATAGATAGGTATGAAAACTTTAACACAAATCACACAACAGGATCGGCCCCCGCCACAAGGAAAAATAACAAGGATAGTCCGGAGTTAACATTTGGTCGATGCGCTCCGGACTATAGTCTGAAAATTATTGGATCAATAATTCAAACCCATATAAACTTATGAAAATAGTTTTACTGAAACTACTTATGACTGTTTCTAAGTATACATTACGTTTTTTTCTCATGCAGGCCATATGCATAAACTTCGTACTGGCATACGATTCCGACGGTCAAAACCTCGATGATGTGAAGGTTACCCTGGAGGTGAAGCAGGCGAAAATTACCGATGTGTTTACTGCACTCGAAAAGAAAACAACCTACGTCTTTGCTTACACCGACTTGGTCCGCAAGATTGACCGGCGTTATGATCTCACTTACGAGAATGTCTCCATGAAAAAAATTCTGGAGGAGCTTTCCCGATTAGAAAAACTGCAGTTCAAAAAAATCAACCAAACGATTTCAGTGAGTCCCATGGACATCACCAAAAGCAAAGAACCTCCACCACTGCTAACGCTGTTATCGATCACCGGAAAAATAACTGACGAGGCGAATGCAGCGATTCCAGGCGTTAATGTGGTTTTGAAGGGAACTACCAATGGAACATCAACAGATGCAGAGGGGCGCTATTCATTGAATATTCCAGACGACGCAAGCAGCGGAACTCTTGTCTTTTCATTTATCGGTTATGTAACCATCGAAGAGCCTATCAATAGTAGAACCACCATCGACGTTGTGCTGCGGCCCGATGTTCAGTCCCTTAATGAAGTTGTTGTCATAGGTTATCAGTCCGTTGACAAAAAGGATTTAACTGGTGCGGTATCTGTGATCAGTCCAGACGAAACAAACCGCGTCACGTCGAACTCCCTGGCAGAATCCATTCAAGGGTTGGCACCGGGTGTTACGGTAAGAAATGGTGGGGCGCCAGGCCAGATGGCCAAGATTGAAATACGCGGCGCGGCCAGTTTTACAAATACCGATCCGCTCTATGTCATCGATGGAATGATCGCGGATGCAAATACTACGATCAATACAAATGATATAGAGTCTATTCAAATATTAAAAGATGCATCGGCTGCTGCGATCTATGGGTCGCGGGCTGCGAACGGTGTCATTATTGTTACGAGCAAAAGAGGCAAAGAAGGTCCTGCGCGGATTGCTTTGTCGGCCAAGTATGGTGTGCAGGCAATTCCCAAACGGTGGGATGTCATGAACAGCACTGAGTTTGCCGCAATGCAGCGGACGCAATATGAAAATTCCGGACAAACACCATTGCCTAGCGTAGGAACTGATTTCGATCCTATCGTCAATACAGACTGGCAAGAAGAAATGCTTCAGACAGGAAACATGCAGGATTATAATATTACACTCTCGGGCGGATCTCAAACGAACAGTTATCTTATTTCCGGAAGCTGGTTTAAAAACGAGGGCGTCTTGATCGGACACAATTTCAATAGAGGAAGTCTGCGTATTAATACAAGCACCACCCGGGGACGGGTAACTTTTGGCGAGAACCTGGTTTTCACTAACACAAATATAAAAACCCCTCGGGAAGGCAATCCTTTTTATGATATGCCTCTGATGCTTCCCGTTATCCCCGTAAGGTCGCCCGGGTATGTAACTGATCTAAATCCCGAGGGATGGGGAATCGGAACAACCGAAGCAATTTCATATGCCTTCAATCCTGTAGCGGTAAATAATTTAAGCCTCGGTACCAGCAATTACGCCAAACTCGTGGGCAACGCTTATGTTGATGTAAAACTATTCGATTGGCTTTCTTACCGGTTTAACGCAGGGGCTGAGGTAAGTTTTGATTTCAACAAAACGGTTAGAAAACTTGGGATATGGCAATATAACGCTGCTCCAAAACCAAGCTCTGTCGATGAAGAACGGGCCCGTTTTCTGAGCCTGCTTTTTGAGCATACGGTTAACTTTAAAAAAGTATTTGGAGACCACAACTTAAATGGTGTTTTGGGAATCAGTCAGCAGCATACGACCCGCGAATCAACAACCGGCGGACGAACGAATCTGCAGATATTTAATAATCGATACATGACAACTATCGGGTCGGCTACCGGTGTAGCGACTTCCGGAGGGGGTACGCCAATCGACTATAAGATCCTGGGATATCTGGGCCGGGTGAACTATTCGTTTAAGGATAAATACTTACTTACCCTCACGGGACGGATAGACAAAGATTCACGCTTTGGACCAAACAACCGTACCGGTATATTTCATTCGGAAGCATTAGCATGGCGATTGAGTGAAGAAGATTTCTTCAATGTCGATTGGATCAGTAATTTAAAATTGCATGCATCTTATGGTGAATTAGGAATCGTTCCCCTCAATTCCTGGGACTATACTGTGTACATCAATAATGGACCGCGTGCTGTTTTCGGTGATGATCAAATTCCCTATGTTGGCATCACTCAGGCGCAATTGGCAAATCCTGATTTAAAATGGGAAGAGCGGATCGTGAAGAATGTCGGGATAGATGCCAGCTTCCTGGAGGATAGGATTTCCCTGTCGATAGAGGCATACAATTCTTTATCCGAGGATGCGCTTCTGCAATTGCCGGTTGCAGGCTACCTCGGTAATCTAGGAGGTAATCCATTTATTAACGCAGGATCTATCCGCAATACCGGGATAGAATTCGCAGCGACCTATCGGAATACTAAAAACGAATTAAAATGGGATATCACTGGGAACTTTACCACTATCAACAATACAGTGGAGGACGTTGGTAACCGTGGGGAAGGTATTGACTACATTCAATTTGGCAACACGCGTACAAAAGTCGGGCGATCACTGGGAGAATGGTTTTTAATCCGGTCGGAAGGCTTGTTTCAAAGTCAAGATGAAATTGACAATTATCGCAGCACCAGCGGAACCGTTATTCAGCCTTTTGCAAAACCCGGCGACGTCAAATATCTCGATATGAATGACGATGGTACGATCAATGCGGAAGATCGGGATTTTGTCGGGTCGCCATGGCCAAACCTTCAGACCGGTCTACAGTTCAATGCATCATACAAACAGTTTTCTCTTAACCTGCAACTGGTCGGTATTTTCGGCTACACAATTTACAATGATGTAAAAAGATCGTTAGACAGTTATCAACGCACCAACTTCAGACGCGACATAAGCCCCTGGACAGAAAGTAACACCAATACGGGCGATCCGAGAATTGCGCTGGATACCGAACAAGGCATCATCGATAATAACCGGGGCGACACTGACCGGTGGCTAGAGAATGGTTCCTATGTGCGCCTCAGAAATGTTGAGTTTGCTTATAGACTTCCTGCCACCTTCTTAAGTCGCATGAATATTCAGAACGCGCGGCTCTTCGTCAGTGGCCAGAATCTATTTACCATCACTGGCTACGATGGTCTTGATCCGGACATCGTTGGGAATACAGATCCCAATAATCCTCAGGGACGAATTCTTGAACGCGGCGTTGATTTAGGCAATTGGCCATCCAGCCGCATATTTTCCGTAGGTATTCAATGCGAATTTTAACTAGGTGAGACTATTATGAAAAAAGCAATATTATTATCAATACTCATCATTGGTGGGTTTACCAGCTGCGATGACGATTTGAATATTGAGAATCCAAATCAAGCGACCGTCGAGGCATTTTGGAAAAATCAAAATGATGCCGTTGCCGGTGTAAATGCCATATACAGTACGTTGCACCGTGGTGCGATATCGCGATGGATGCCGTTCTATTATATCATTCGGTCTGACGAAGGTAAGAGCACAAGTCCGGCGACTGATATTGTGAACAACATGGATCAATTTCTTATCACCGACTACAATTATGGAAATGCTTACGGTATATGGAACGATATTTATGTAGGCATCTTTCGTGCCAACCAAGTACTCGACAACGTGCCGGCTATTGAAATGGACGAACAGCTTAAGACGCGAATTCTCGGAGAGGCTAAATTTTTACGCGGACTATTTTACTATAATTTGGTTTCGCTCTGGGGCAACGTTCCATTAATGCTTACGACCTCTAAACCGAGCGATCGGCCAGAAACTTCTTCTGCGGAGGCGGTATGGGCACAAATTGAAAAGGACCTGTCGGAGGCGGCTAATTCCTTACCTGGCAACTACGGAACATCTGACCGTGGCAGAGCAACAAAAGGTGCAGCCTATGCCCTCTTGGCGAAAGCGCTGATGCAACAACAAAAATATGCCGAGGCGTTGACACCGCTAGAATGGCTGGTGGAAGGTGAAGGAAGCTCGTTTTATGACTTAATGCCTGACTACCGTGATAATTTCCTCGTTAACACTGAAAATAATATGGAATCAGTTTTTGAATGGCAATTTGAACTGAACGCTAGTGAAAATCATGATGACGACGTAGATCCAAGAACAGACAATCTCAATTATGGTACTTCCATCGCCCAATTCTTTGGTCCTAGTGGTGTGGGTTGGTCGGATGGTGAAGCGAACCGTTGGGTTGTGGATGAATTTCTGATTGAATCCACTGGGGGCGGCGATCGAGATCCACGGTTAGCAGCCTCTTTTTTGTTTGATTTTACTGATGAAGACGGACCTGATCAAACAATGATTTATGGTCAGACGTTTACACAGCGATATGGTGTAGGCAATAAACGTGTTTGGTTCAGAAAATTTCAAAACGATCATTGGAAAGATTTTGAAGGATATAATTCTCCGAACAATTGGCGGTATATACGATATGCGGATGTGTTGCTGATGTATGCCGAATGTCTCAATGCTGAGAGCGCAACCGCCGAAGCATACGCGCACGTAGATCGCGTACGCGAACGGGCAGGACTGGAAAAGTTATCAGTTTCACAGCCAGGTTTAACACAACAGGGATTTTTAGAACAATTAAAACACGAAAGGTTGTTAGAACTATCCGGGGAAGGTCACCGTTGGAATGATCTGGCGCGGTGGGGTGATCTAGGGCCAGCGTTGGCAGCCCGCGATCCAGGTTTTGCAACATTTGATATTGGAAAAGATGAACGTTTGCCTATCCCACAACAAGAACGTGACGTCAATCCGTTACTAGAACAAAATCCGATGTGGTAGTTATCGAAAGCATTATGTCGTTAGACATAATGCTTTCTCAAATCTCTAATGTGAAAGTGGAAAATAAACTGATTAACATTTTTCGGCACGCTGCGAATATCCTGTTGTTATGCGGGATTTTTGTCGTTGCAGGTTCTTCTTCGTGCAAGGAGGATACCGCCAGTACGCCGGCCCCAACACCTGATAAAAATAAGTTTAGAAATCCAATTCTTACTAAAGGGCCGGATCCCTGGGTCACCGAATATGAAAACGTGTATTATGTTACCCATACAACGGGCACAAATCTGAAATTGTATAAAACCGAGAAGATGTCGACACTAGCGAATGCCTCCAGCAAGACAGTCTGGATGCCTCCAACGGTTGGGATGAACGCAAAGAATATCTGGGCACCCGAAATTCATCATGCAAATGGCGCCTGGTATTTTTATTATGCGGCAGATGATGGCAACAATGCAAATCATCGCATCTGGGTTCTGGAAAATACTTCGCCAGACCCCTTTCAGGGGACTTGGGTGGACAGGGGCGAATTAGATCTTCCCGACGACAAATGGGCCATCGATGGAACGTTGCTTCAGCATAATGGGGAGTTGTACTTTATGTGGTCCGGATGGGAAGGTGACACCGACGTACGGCAAGATATTTACATCGCGAAGATGATTAATCCATGGACCGTGGAAGGTGAGCGCGTTCGTATCTCCAAACCGGAGTTACCGTGGGAATTAATTGGAAGTCCTCCTGGCGTAAATGAAGGACCCCAATTTTTGTTACACGGCGATAAAATCTTTGTCGTGTACTCCGCCAGTGGTTGCTGGACAGATGACTATACGCTGGGGTTAGTTACGGCAAATTCGTCTGCCAACCTTCTGGATCCTGCTGCATGGTCGAAATTAAATCAGCCAGTGTTTTCAAAATTTCCAGACGGGCAGGTATTTGGGCCGGGGCACGCAAGTTTTTTTGCCTCACCGGACTCGACGGAAAGTTGGCTGCTGTATCACGCAAACCCACGCGCTGGCCAAGGGTGTGAAGACGATCGATCCGTTCGCATGCAGAAATTCACTTGGAAGGAGGATGGAACACCGGATTTCGGACGACCTGTTGCGTTGGATGCCGATCAAAATATTCCTTCGGGAGAAATTGAATAAATTCGTGTTATAATAAATGCCGAACCATGATCCGATTGTATTTTATTTTCTGTCTGACAATAATTTCTCAAGTTGCACGGAGCCAAAGCTCGGGAGCGTTGGTTTTGCCTGGCGACTTCCCCGATCCTTCTGTTGTAAAAATTGGTGATGCATACTGGGCAACAGCTACTACCTCTAACTGGGCCCCTGTATTCCCGATTCTCCAGTCAACCGACCTTTTTCATTGGGAATCAAAAGGACAGGTCTTTACCAAGTTGCCTGACTGGGCAGACTATTACTTTTGGGCGCCTGAAATTTCGTATGACAACGGAAGGATATATGTTTACTATTCTGCTCATAAAAAAAATGGAAATTTATGTCTTGCAGTTGCAAGCGCGGATAAGCCGGAAGGCCCTTATACCGACCACGGGCCGTTAATGTGCCAGGCGGCGGGTTCTATCGACGGCTTTCCAATGCGCGATGAAACAGGTAAACTATATTTGATTTGGAAAGAAGATGGCAACAGCGTCAAGCAACCCACGCCGATCTGGGCTATACAAATGAAGGAGGATCGAACAGGTTTTATTGGTGAACCCGTAGAATTGTTTCGTAACGATGCTGATTGGGAAGGAAATCTTGTGGAAGGTGTGTCGATGATCCGCGAAGGAGACTATTATTATGCATTTTATGCAGGTGCTGGTTGCTGCGGGCGCGAATGTACTTACGCCGTAGGGATTGCACGCTCAAAAAAATTATTAGGTCCGTGGGAAAAGTATGATAAAAATCCAGTGCTTGATGAGAGCGGCGATTGGAAATGCCCGGGCCATGGAACACCGGTTAAGCATAACGGGAAAAATTTCTTCTTGTATCATGCTTACAACAAAACAAGTGACGTATATGCAGGCAGGCAGGGTTTGTTGCAGGAATTCAGATTTACATCCGATGGATGGATAGCATTCGTGAATACGGCGCAAGCCGAATCTCCTTTGCCGAAAGAAATCGTCGACGATTTTACAGACGCTGATCTTGGAGCCGAATGGCAATGGTCTGTATTTGATTCTGCGCAACCCGTCGTCAGAAATGGAAAGCTCGACTTGGCGGCAAACAATACAACCGGTGGTGCATTTGTCGGATTCAAATCCCTTACGGATAGTTATCAGGCAGAAGTTAAAATTTTGTTAAAGGGTTCATCGGCGACCGCTGGCTTAGGCCTGATAGGCGATGATAAAAATATGGTGCGCGTACTAATTACAAAAGATAAACTTGTACTTTCAAAAGTAGATAATGGTAAGGACATAATTCTAGGAGAAAATGTCTTCAAGCCATCGGAAACAATCTTTCTGCGTATGGCCGTAAAAAACGGAGCTCAGATTTCTTTTGCTTACAGCGGCGATGGGAAAAACTATCAGCCGTTGAATGATCAACCCATTGACGGAAAATTTCTACCGCCATGGGATCGTGCAGTTCGTATCGGATTAATTTCCAAAGGCAGTTCTGCACAAAAAGCAATTTTTGAAAAATTCGTATTGAGGAATGAGTAAAATGAATGCATGCTATGATCGTTTGATGCGTTTGTAGTTCACACACACTTGAAAGCATCGGTGTGGCTATTTGCACGTGGTCCGGAATTAGTTAAGCCTTAACCTTCCGCAGTTGATACAACGTATAATTCAAATTGAGAGATTGAAAAATCTCAAATCCGAATTTCTGATAAAACGGGATATTTTTTTTGGTCGACGTCTCAAGGTAGATTGGGCGATTTTTACGGTCACATTCTTGTATAACTTCCTGAATGAATGAGCTGCCAATACCTTTATTTTGATTCGAGGGACTCACACCTATGAACCACAGATAAGCAAACGGATTTTTCGGATGGTGATTTTTAATCATAGACTCGCGCTTAAGGACAGCACTGACCCTGTTAAGTCCGATTACGGAAAATGCAAGTTTTAAATCCCAAAGAATTGTTCTTAAAGAGGTTCGTTTCTTATCTTCAAAAAGTATTAAGGCACACGCTTGAAGATCCTCGGACATCCAGACTTCTCCAAAGGCATTACACAAATCAAACGAATATTCCATCAATCTTCTGATTCGATGTTTACGCTTTCGGTCCTGTTTTACAACGTCGTTGACACTCTTGTTGTCATTAAATGACTTTTTTAAAATATCAACTACTAATGGTCTGTCATTAACTGTTGCACGCCTCATAATAAAATCCAGTGTTATCGCTTATGCGGCGCCAGCCGACGCTCTGATATACTGTTTCATCACACCATTCAGTTCAGTAAAAAAATCATCCTACTTTAATTTTCGCCAGGGCTATAGGGTCCGCCTGTTTCTCCCCAACCCCATTTAGGCATGGGTTCGCTTGTGTCGATTGGATTTTCAGTTAATTGAGAATTGATAACAGCAAGTCGTGTTCCCCATTCAATGTAGCCCACAAATGCAGACCGAAATTCAGGATCACTTTTTAAGCCTACTTCGTCTGCCGTTTGAAGTAAAAGCTGTACCCAACGTTGGCGTTTCTCTTCTGTTAGCATTTTGCCAATGTGTTTACCGATCATTATGGAATGGCTGCCTTTGTCTTCTGTGGTATAAAGTTTGTCTCCTCCAAAAACTTCGGCTACAAAATGGGAGACATGTGTAATATGTTCATCTGACATATTTTTAAAAACTTCTCCTAATAAATTATCTTTCAAAACCTTCTCATAGAATTTCGTGAACAAAGTTTCAAAAGTTTTTATATCGCCTGCCCATTCGAAAAGGGTCGGAACTTTTTTCATAATTATAGCTCGTTATGTTATGGTGTTTGGTTTACGAAAGCATCTAACGCTTGGCTAAGCGCAGTGACTGGAACTCAAAGCATGTTAGCGTCGTATATAACCAAACGTAAACTGAAGTAAAACTACAAAATTAAACAGCATGCTGCCGCTGATTAGTGTAGAAGGAACAATAATGCAATGGAATTTCACTTTCTTTCATACTGCATACTAAAAGTAAAATATTAAGCACACCATTTTAGTCGTGGATATCATACTTATCTTTTAGAAACACAAGTAATCGTTTTGAATTTTCCAATTGTGGCTCTAAATAACGCTTTACATACGCATTCGTAATAATCTTAAAGATGACTATTTTATTGAAAAAAGTTGTCAATTTTCCATCCTCCCCGCGTAATTGTGGAAGGGGTTTATTCATCATGTTGCCCTTGATCAAAAGGGTTGTATCTGTAAGAATGGTCATGTCAGTTAACTCATCCAATCCAGATAAAATTTCCTTAAAGTAAACTTCATAATACTCACCTTGTTTGTAAATGCTATGGATATCACGTTCATATTTTGCAAGGCTGTCAGCAACATGATTTTTTCTGATCAACCTGTAATCGCCAGTGCTTTTTAACTGCTGAAGGGTTGCGTCGTTACTTCTAAAAGATGATGAGTTATAACAGTAAGTAATCACATAATGGTAAAAAGATTTGCGGATGGAATCAATAGCCATGTCAGCGTGAGCTAGCATTAGCATGCTGTCTAGTCCCTTTACCTGTTGCCGGTCAGCTTCGATTACATGACTTAAATTAGCCATATCATCTTTTAAATTGCTGATAAAGCCTTCTATATATTGTTTTTCCTTTGCTATGTCATTGATATACTCCCGAAAGTTCTCGGCGATGAATCCCAACGTAACAGCAAGAAATATCATTAGAAATTCAAGGAAGTAATCCTTCCACCTTTTTGGTTTAAAATGAGTGTCTGGCTGATGAAATACTTCTTTATGACCTGAAATATTTTCAGATTTTGCATTTGAATTGCCTGAAGATTCGTCATTTAAGTTGTCCATCGTTTATATAATTATTTGCTGGCCATAATACCGAAAATGCCAATTGGATGCACACAATGCAAGCAATATAGTGGAAGCGCATATCCAATTCGCCTTCGAGGGTCAGATTACCAGTTGGACTTTAAGTCTATATTACTAGTCAATAAGTTACTGGGCAAATAAATACGTATGTACGTAGGCAGAAATCACGAACCGAATTACGCAGTAGGACTTCGGGGATTATGCGCCCAGTTCGATGTTGAATTGGTAAATAGAGCAGGGGAGAATATGAACAGCCATATTTGCAAATCATTGAAAATGTCGTTTTGAAAAAGCTCTTCCAGATCCCGACTTCAAATATTTTTCAAAATTGAAAGCTTTGTATTTATCGTAAAAAGTAATTTCCAGAAGTACAGATACCGGAAGGCGTGATTTAGTCGATTTCACACAGCCAGCACGATGCTTTATTAGGCGATCCGCAAAACTATTGGTACAACCCGTATAAGTATTTCCATCTGCACAATTCAAAATATATACAACCCAAATTTCCATTTGTTGAAACTGTAAAAAAAATATGTTTTTTGTGTAAAGGGGCAACCGGAAATCCTGATGATTTTTCCGTATTGAACAGTACGCTCAATATCGGGTTGAATGGGTGGACTGCGTCCGCCGTAGCCCGCTGAAATGCAAGCGTTCTAAAATAAGGGTGTGTGGCTATGAAAAAGCCCGCCTTCGCGATGAGGCATCGCTTCGGCGGGCGAAGGTGGAGCCGGAGAGAATCGAACTCTCGTCCAGAGAAGATAATCACGCGCTTTCTACATGCTTAGTTGACTTTGAATTGTAGAGAGAAACAAGGCAGGCAACAGCCTAAACTTCTCCTTAGTTACTGATCTTATCCGCGCTTAGCAACATCACGCGTAGCAGTTCTGCAAAACGACACCGCTAACCAGCGCCTGCAAAACGACAGCGCTGAGCGATGATGGCTTTCCCGATCTTATCGGGACGAGGCTAATTTACCCTATCGGATAAATTAAGCAGCCATGGCGTAGTTAGACTCGCCAAGTATGGTTTGGAACTATCTTTCAAGGCTCTCATTCCATGAGCCTGCATGCTTACACACGGAATCACACATCCTGTCAAAACCGGTCGGCCCCAAAAGCTTTCAGCAATCAGCTTTGGTTGCAAAAGGGAGACAAATATAGGAGGAAAAAAGTTTCTTAAAGGGAAAACCTTACAGCGGAAAGCTTATCCCCTCTGCTCCAAAGGATTAAGCCATTTACCAAATTGCTGACTGAGCTTTTTTCTCTTCTTAAATGAAAAACCTTGAACGTCAAACTTTAAACTTTAAACCTCAACGCATATCTTGCAGCGGATGGAAAATTTTGTTGTCTCTGCGCGTAAGTATCGGCCTACAGGGTTTGATGAAGTGGTTGGTCAGGAGCATATCACCACCACACTTAAAAACGCCATCGATAATAATAAGCTTGCCCAGGCGCTTTTGTTTTGTGGCCCACGTGGCGTAGGTAAAACAACCTGTGCCCGCATCGTTGCGCGCCTTATCAATGGTTTTGAAGAGAAGTCTGAAACAAATTCCCTCAATATCTTTGAATTGGACGCAGCCTCTAACAACTCTGTTGAGGATATCCGTAATCTGATTGAACAAGTGCGTTATCCACCGCAGTTCGGAAAATTTAAGGTGTACATCATCGATGAAGTTCACATGCTTTCCAATGCAGCCTTCAATGCATTTTTGAAAACGTTGGAGGAGCCGCCGTCGTATGCAATCTTTATCCTTGCAACAACTGAAAAACATAAAGTAATTCCGACGATTCTTTCGCGGTGTCAAATTTTTGATTTCAACAGGATTCAAATCAGTGATATCAGCAAGCACTTAAAAAAAATTGCTGAACACGAAGGAATCCCGGCAGAAGACGAAGCACTTCACCTGATTTCTCAGAAAGCAGATGGCGCATTGCGGGATGCCCTGTCCATTTTCGATTTGATGGTTACATATGCCGCAGGAAAAGGTGTTTCATTTAAATCAACCCTGAGCAACCTACATATTCTCGACTATGACTATTATTTCGAGATTATCGATGCGCTGCTGAGTCAGAATCATTCTCAACCTTTGGTATTGTTTGATGAGATTCTTCGGAAAGGATTCGATGGGCATAATTTTATTGTAGGATTAAGTGAACATCTACGCAATTTGCTTGTATCGCAGGATGCACGTACAACCAATCTGATGGAAGTTCCCGAAAGCGTCAAGAAAAAATACGCTGTTCAGGCACAATCTTCTCCACCGTCTCTCCTGCTCACCTGGCTTAATCTGGCCAACCAATGCGATATCAATTACAAGAGCTGTAAAAATCAACGACTAGCTGTTGAACTGGCCTTGATGAAGATGGCGAACGTCGGGGCTGTGCTACAACTTCAGGATGTGGGATTACCAACGGAAGCATTAAAAAAAAAAGTGATGTGAATCCTTCTTCGCCTCGCCTTGCCGCTGAAGAAGTATCCTCTCGTTCTGTACCAGATGTAAAAGAAAACGGGCCTTCTGTTGCCGTTGAGTCCATCCCAACGACCCCACCCATCTCCAAAATTAGAAATGGCGATAAGCCCGTTATTAAGTCGTCTTCTAAGACAACCATAAAACTTAATGATCTTTTAAACAGAAAATCTACCAATGAGCAAGCCACTCAAGTTTTAGAAACCAGATCTGAATTAAACGAACCCTTTACTACGGAACAACTGATGCAGGTATGGAAAGATTTTGCAGTACAACGAAAGAACTTGCAGGCAGAATATCAGATGCTTATTCAGCCCGTTGAAATTCGGGGAAATCATGTTATTGTTCACTTGTTGAGTACGGTACAGGAAACGATGCTTAACGGTTTTAAAAGTGACTTGATTGGTTACTTGAGAGAAAACTTAAAAAACAATACCATTACAGTTTCAGGTGAGTTGAGAGAAATAGATGATAAACAATTGCTCTATACCCCCCGTGATAAATTTGAGTACCTGCTTGACAAGAATCCGGTTTTGAAAAAAATGCGCGACCGGCTAGGACTTGATCCGGATTTTTAATTTGAGATTTTGCAGACTTTCTAACAACGAGTCGATATCACGCGAACTTTATAATTTCTTCCCCTTACCATACAGATCGTTTATGGTCAACACACTGTTCTCTGCGATTTTACTTTTAAAAATACCGAGGTGAAACAACAATGCAACAGTGGTCAAAATGAAAATTGTCACATATCCAATATTTAACAAAACGATATTGTAAGGGAACGAGCTCTGATAGGCTGCGATATCGTAACCAAATATTAATACTCCTACCCAAATACTTATCATCAAAAACCATGACCCTTGCTCATCGTTGACGAGTGCGCGAACAATTAATATAACACCATAAAGTATTACAAGAACTGCAACGATAAGGTACAGCGATACCCACCGTGTATAGATTGTAGCTGGCGTTAGCAACGTGAACAATACGAAAAATATGTTTAGCCCGATCGGAAGATAGACGAAAATTCTATTGCTCGTTTCTTTAAAAAGTGCACTAAAAAATAAGGCGGCCCAGATTACGGTAAGATATAGCGTGATATATTCAATTCGCACCAGCCATGCCCATGAGAATTGAGGGAACATCAGCGCTACCGGATAAATGTTTGAAAACACAGACCGTATTGACCACGTAATGCATATCAGTGCAAAATATAATACGACAGGTTTCTGAATCCGTTTGTAAAAAAATAAAAAGAAAATCCCTTCGGCGAAAAGAATAAATGCCTCTACAGCGTTGCTACCGATTGACCAATTAAAGTGTGAATTGATGCTATTGACAGTTCCGAGATAAATTGGGTTTTTTCCGCCGCCTTTATGATGATGAAAATTTGCCAATTGCAGCATAATACGGAGCGTGTCTCCTTTAGCTTTAAACGATACAGTCTGATAAACCCATCTTGGCTCGCTATTTTCTTTATCGCATGCGGGGACACCTGCAGAAATTATGTGCTGACCATCAACCCAAACGTTGTAACTGCTGTATAGTTGAGGGATTTCAAGTGCTAACATGGTGACTGTATCAGGCAACAAAACGTTTAACGCATAAGTAGCGCAACCCGTCCCTTTACCATCGGCGCGATAGTCGTTCCAGAGCGATGGGAAAGTCATTGTGTTAAAATCCCTTGGGTTCATCGCTTTCGGCGACACCAATTTGTTTTCGATATAACTCCAATTTCCTTTAAGCGGAAATCTATTGGTAAAGTCCCATTGACGTGCATCCAGAGTTTCTATTTTCTCAGCGGTTTGGGCTCTGACAATAAACGCGCAACCCATTAGAATTACCGCGCTGATTAGGGTCATCCTCTTCCTCATCCACCAAGTGATCATAGATACAAAATATTTAGTGTGTCCCGGGAGGTTGTGGGAGAATCTGAGAGGATTATTGTATTCTCTTAACCATTTATGGTTTAAATCGAAGGCTAAGGTAGAAATTGTTCATTAGCTTAATGACGTCCGTTGTAAAAAAAAGGGAGACTTTGATCATTGAAACACTGCATTGGTCAATCTATTGAAAGTGTCCGAAAACACGGGAATTACAGCTCATTTTCAGCTACTTTTGGGATCAGTTAGCTGTCCAAACGGCGACGATTATGTACGTTAAACGAATTGAATTCAAAGCATGGTCCGGATCTGGCAACCGAGATTGAAATATTGAATCGCGAGTAATCAAAACATCCCTGGACGCGCACGTAATTGTGATTTACAAAAGGAATTTGAGTCAGCTAAAATAGACTTCTCTTCCTACTTGTTGATCTAATTGACTTACCAAACAATACGCCAAAAACACCTCGTACAATTTCTCTTCCTACCTGCTTAGCTACAGGGGATGATAACACCTGATCAAATGTAGATTTCTCCTTTCGGCTTGATGTGGTTTTCACGACAGATTTTTCTTCTTGTGTTATTGTCTGTGCCTTCATCCGCTCTTCAAGCAATTCAAAGGCGCTTTGCGGGTTAACGGTGTCTTTGTATTTCCGATAGAGGTCAGAATTTTTTAATATCTCCTCATATTCACTTGAGCTGAGCGGTCCCATGACGGATGTAGGAGGTGCCAGATGTGTTACCACGGTGGCGGTCGGAATTCCTTTTTCATTTAAGACGGTAATGAACGCTTGTCCTGTGCCTAACTGCGTGAATTGCTTTTCCATAGAATAAAATTCCGAGCTAGGGAAAGTCTTAACGGTCTCCTTCAAAGCCTTGACATCGTTTGGGGTAAATGCCCGGATAACGTGATGCACACGGTTACCCAGTTGCCCTAATACAACGGGTGGGATATCCTGCGTAAGCTGGGTACAAAAAAACACACCTACACCTTTCGATCTGATTAAGCGAATGACCTGATCAATTTGATCCAGGAAAGCTTTAGGAGCATCCTTGAACAACAGATGCGCTTCATCCAGGAAAAAAACCAGTTTCGGCTTATCAAGGTCGCCAGCTTCAGGAAGGCGTTGATAGAGCTCAGCCAGCAATGCCAGCATAAACGTTGAAAAAATCGCTGGTTGGTTTTGAATATCAGAGACGTTTAATATGCTGATGACGCCACGACCATCCACTTTTTCGAAAAAATCGTCGATATCAAAAGAAGTTTCTCCAAAAATCTGATCAACACCCTGTTGTTCAAGCGAAACAATTTTTCTTAAGATGGTTGAAGATGTGGCTGTAGAAATTTTACCATAATCTCCTTTTATTTCCGCTGCGCCCGGGCCTTCCGTTAGATAATTGAGAACTTTTTTTAAGTCGTTAAAATCAACGATCGGCAGATTTTTATCGTCCGCATATTTAAACAGAATATTAAGTACGCCTGCCTGGGTATCATTTAATTCCAGGATTTTACTCAGGAGTGCGGGACCAAATTCGGTGACCGTAGCGCGCATTTGAGCGCCTAACTTTCCACTCAGTGAATAAAGTTCAACTGGAAAGGCTGAGGGCGTATAGTCGATCCCCAGGGCATCCGCCCTTTCTTTTATTTTATCATTGGCGACACCTTCTTTTGCAATGCCGGATAAATCACCTTTCATGTCGGGCATAAAGACCGGAACTCCAGCCACCGACAGTTGTTCTGCGATAAGTTGCAATGTCCTTGTTTTTCCCGAACCCGTTGCGCCAGTAACAAGTCCATGCCTGTTCATCATGCGCAATGGAAGGTTTACTTTCGCCTCCCCTATAATTTCACCATCTAAAACGCCGGCACCTAAATAAATTGAAGGAAGTGGAGTACTGTATGATTTTTTAATGGCGTCAATAAACTTTTCTTTCGTCATAGCCTACGCTTTAATGCAATTTAGAAACGGTTGGCTAATAACTAATTTTTTCCATGAGAAATCAACAAAGACAGGCGAGCTATGCGGCTATATCAATGAGGCGAATCCCTTAAAACAAAAATGGTCTGATAAATCAGACCATTCCAGGACGGGCTACAATCTATTTAGGATCTTCGTAGTTTTGAAAAGAGTATGCGAATCCAAGATTAAACACCTGGCTTATCTGTGCGCCGGGATCCTGGTCGTAGTCATACAACAGAATTCCTCCCAATCCTACCGTGATAAACCGGTTAACTTTAGCATTAAACATTAGTTCTAAGCGATGATCGATCGTTTTGAGGGCAAACGTCTCATAGTTCGCGAACATAAGGTATCTCCATTTCAAGTTCAGATTGGTAGCGATGTCTTTATCAAACTCAGCCAACAATTGAAATGCTAACCATTCAAACCGAGTTTCGTCGGGCGGCACGACGCCATAAGGAGATACAGGATCAACGGATGGAATAAACCTTGCAGGATCATTTACAATCGTAAGTCGAGGTGCAAAAGGGGAAATTCTAACTCTGAAATATTCAACGGGATGATATTCCGCGCCTAGTGCAAACGTTACAAAGGCCGGTGCCATAATATCTGAAATCATTGTGGCCTGCTCCACGCCGTTTACATCCTTATCGTATTTGTAACCTTTGGCGAATTGCGTTTGAAAGTTAAGGGAGGCAAACAATCCCCAATCATCACTTAATTTATAGCCGTATTTGGTATCCAGAAAAATCCGGTCAACTGTTTTTCTATAGCCTTGGCCTGCGTTATTCACAAAGCCGTACAAAAAGTCAATTTCATTATCCCAGCTATCGCGATTCTTGCTGTAGTTAGCCTTGTAGTTGAACATACCGTTAATGCCAAGGGAATTAACTCCACCAGCTTTCCAGTTAGACGAAAAGGCAGCTTGATTAACATTTATGTTAAACACCAATTTCTTTTTCCAGTTGGAAAGTGTATCGGGCTTGACATTTTGCGCTTGAACGAGAGAAATGTTGAGGGAAAGTCCAAGAAATAATAAGCCAATGGAAGTAAAGACTTTCATGTTGTTAGGGTTTTTTTATTTAAACCACAAAACAACGAAAAATTAGATATTGTTTAGCTTAATTTCGTCTAAAGCTACTTCCGTTAAAGGCTTTGTAATAAATTTTATAACGTGATTGTTGTTGACAATCTTATCAATGTCGCGCTTGTTGTCAGAGCTTGACAAAATAATGACCTTACATTTATTTCTAACGTTCTCATTAAATTTCTCGAATTCATACAGGAAAACGAATCCATCAACTATGGGCATGTTAATATCGAGGAAAATGAGGCTGGGGAGATTTTCTGTACTATCCTGATTTTCCCGTAAGTAATCCAGAGCAGCTTTTCCAGAACCTTTTACTTCTACACGTTTCGCGAACTTTGTGATTTCGATGATACGTTTACTGATAAAGTTATCAGTATCGTTATCATCCACAAGCATTACTAAGTCAATTGTTTTAGTATCTGTATGCATTAATAAAAAGAAATTCTCTGGTTACGGTAAGCACAAAAATATCCTTTTTTGCAATATCCCTCTATAATGCAAACAAATTTACCCCCATTCAAGTAATAAATAGTTTAAAAGGCCATAAAAAACCTGACTACTTGCCTTGTATTTTCAGCTTTTCGCCAATGGCCAGTGAGAAATCCTTTTTATTATTCCATTCCATCAAATCCTTGATGGTGACACCATATTTACGAGCAATGCTGTACAGCGTGTCAGTTGTTTTCACTTCGTGCTCAAGGGTAGAAGTAAATGCCAAATTTTCGCCCTCGGCACTGTTTTCAGAAAGCTTTAACACCTGACCGGGCCGTATGCCGTCCTGTAGATTAAGGTTGTTCCACCGGACGAGATCCATCACGCCAATATTATAGGTGTGCGCTATTCCATATAGCGTTTCCTTCGCTTGAACAACGTGTTCTTTCTTTTTTGACTCCGCGATAACTATTGTTTCTGATTTTTGTGATGCCGAATCAGGCAGCATAGTCACCGCTTTAACCGGTTGTAAGGTTTGAATGGAATCAAGTGGTTTTTCATCAGAATTCTCCTGCATGACAGGTTCGGCAACCGACGCGGGGGTAATTACAGGGACTGTAGTCTCATTTGAGGAAACTGTTGGCTGCAAGGATACGCTCGTTTCACCTGAACTGGATTCGGCCCCCCAGGCAAACGTTGCACCTTCTTTGTCAACCTCTATTACTTCAGCTGGGGATGGTGCTTCGCTATTTGAATTTCTCGGCTTCTTTGCTGCCAACCATAACGTGGTGCCAGGTTGAATATCTTCATTGCTATTCAGCCGGTTATAGCGTCTGAGTTTTTTAAGTTGAACACCATACTTCTGACTCACGGCCCATAAGTTTTCACCTGGTTCTACTTTATGATATGCTTCCTGGGCACGTGCCCGTTTTTTTCCAAGAAGATAATACTGATCCGTTTCAATTCTTGCACTTCGTGGAATATCATTCCAGTTCAAAAAATCAGAGATGGGTACACCAGCCCGGCTTGCAATAGATACAGCAGTTTCTCCAGGTAATGCTTTAATAACTTTGATGCCATTTATTTTGGTCCGATCAGGGCGAACGAAAGGATCTTTTGCAACTGGCTCAGTCGGAGTTGATGCTACGACAGTTTCTGGAAGTTTAATTTCAGGACCATCGCCCACTCTTGGAATAATAACCGTGTAGGTGCGATCATCAGGAATATGGCCGGCCTTTGCCCATTTATTGTATTGTTTTAATTCGTCCTCACTGATGGATACTTCCTTGGCAATCTCTGCCAGCATCTTTTTGCTTTTGTTTTGATAAGCTATGGCCTTGATCTGGCCCTCACCTTTTACAGCATCCTCAAAAGCAATTTTGTGTGCGAGGTATTTTTTTACATACCAATAGGTTGAACTGGTAATTTCCATGTTTTTTGCTCCGCTGAGATTTTTCGGAACACTTTTCATAGCGCCACCTGCACCCATCTGATATGCCTGGAGTGCAAAGATCCAGTTATTAAAATAAAAATTATTCTTTTTGATATAACGCGCTGCCGCACGCGACGAAGAGACAATATTCAAGCGTTCATCTATTTCTTTGTCTACACGCAAACCCATTTCCACCGCGGTGTAATCTTTGAATTGCCAGAAGCCAACAGCGTTTGAAACAGAAACTGCGTCTGCAATCAGCGCGCTTTCCTGAAGCACTAAATATTTAAAGTCATCCGGTATACGTTCTTCTTCGAAGACTTTTTCAATGATAGGGAAATAAGTCTTCGCCCGTTCAACTTTAATATTATGATGCCTTGGAGATTGGGTTAATGCATTTACATCTTTTTGAATTTCCCGGCGTGCATCATCGCGAATGGTAAGCGTCATTCCGGCGAACTCCATCTTATGAGGAACCTGCGGCGGCTGCGCTTGAACAGTGATTACTGCTGTTAAGAAAAGAACAAAAAATAGTCTCATAGTTTAAAAAGTTCTACAAAGATAGTTTTCTTATCATCATAATGCCATCCCTAATCGGAAGAACTACATTTTCTACCTGTGAGTTGCGTTGAATTTTTTCATTGAAGGCAAGAATCACTTTCGTATCTGAATCGGGATTTTTATTTAACACCTTTCCGCTCCATAAAACATTGTCGGCGAGTATAAAACCACCTGGGCGGACTTTATCAATGACAAGATCAAAATAGTTGGTGTAGTTGCTTTTATCGGCATCAATAAAAACAAGATCAAACGTATCGGTCAATGTTGGAATAATTTGAAGGGCATCGCCGATTTTATAATCGATTTTGTCGTGGACAGAGGCAAAATGCGCTCGTACTTTTGGTTCGAGTTCTTCGTTAATATCGATCGTTATAAGCTTTCCATCCGGCGCAAGCCCTTCTGCCAGACACAATGCTGAGTATCCCGTGTAGGTGCCAATCTCCAAAACGCGTTTAGGCCGGATCATATGACTGATCATAGACAAGACGCGCCCTTGAAGATGCCCGGACAGCATGCGGGGCCTAAGCACGTTGGCATGTGTATCGCGATTTATTTTTTTTAATAAATCACTCTCGGGAGATGTATGCTGTTCTGCATACCGTTGAATCTCTTCATTGACAATTTCCATTATTCGTGCTTAATCCCTTTGCTATATTTTCTTTAATAAGAAAGTAAGCAAATAATAAAACGTTTTCAAAAGTTGGCTCTACTGCCATAGAAAATCACCTTGACTTGTCTAGTCTGGACTTTAACGGTGCAGCCAGAAAATCCGTATGTGATTCATCGGATTTCCTGGCGCTACCTAGAATAAAAAAATGTTAGGGATGTTTGGGCTCGATGATGAGTGAACTTAATTTTTCTTCATCAAACATCTCACATGCAATAGCCTGCAGTTGTGCAGCATCAACTTCGTTAATCTTTTCGTAGACTTCTTGCAGTGGCGGCACGCGGTTAAGGTCAATCACGGCGCGTCCCATCATAATCATCAATCCTTGGTTATGTTCTTCGGACATGGCAAGCTGTCCCTTAAGTTGTTCTTTTGCCGATGCAAGCTCACGTGAACTTAAAGGCGAATGACAAAGCCTGTCTAACTCTTTGCGAACTAAGTTGAGGCACTTTCGCACTTGCTTGGGTTCAGTGCCGAAGTAAATGGCGAACATACCGGTGTCGGCATACGCCAGGTATTGCGCATCAATGGCATACACCAGGCCATATTTTTCACGCACTGATAAGCTAAGTCGTGAATTCATTCCTGGTCCGCCAAGAATATTGTTCAGTAGAAAAAAAGGAATTCGGTTCTCGTTCATCAACGGATAGGCATCGCGGCCAAATGCACAGCGGGTTTGTTTAACACCGCGTTGAAGAATGGCCTCGCGCTGTTTGTACGAGTTAAATTTTTTCCGTTTGATATTCGACTTCCAAACGGGTTTGTTCTCCAGGTATATTTTGGCAATACGTTCTACGTGGTCTAGCGAAATATTTCCTACACACGTAAAAACGATCTTTCTGTTATCGGCGTGGTTTTTGAAAAAGGAAATAAAATCGCGTTTCTTAAAAGAATTAACTGTGTTTTCATTTCCCAGAATATTCATTCCAATGGAATGTCCTTTAAAGATTAAAGCTTCCATCTCATCCTGCAATGCATCATCGGGATTATCAAAATACATCGCCATTTCTTCCAGGATCACCCCCCGCTCCTTCTCCAATTCTTTTTCAGGAAAGGTGGATTGGAAAGTTATATCCGTGAGCACGTCTACAGCTCGTTCAAAATACTGATCACGCACCGAGGCATAAAACACGATCTTTTCCTTATCTGTAAAGGCATTCAATTCACCCCCTACGGAGTCAAGACTTTTAATAATATCAAGTGACGTACGTTTTTTCGTTCCCTTAAAAGCCATATGCTCCCAAAAGTGGGCAATGCCTTGCGTTTCAGCTGTTTCATCTCGGCTGCCGATGCCAAGCACAATGCCGCAATGGACAATATTAGTTGTTGGGATATACTGGTGAACCACACGGATGCCGTTGGATAGCTCAAAAATCGTGGGCTTTCTCATAATAGATACACCCCGAAAGTAGGTGTCAGGCGCAATTCTTTTCATACATAACTTAAATTAAATTGTTTCATGCTCGAACACTTTTGCCCGGTCACGGTCAAACCGTTGACCCAAGCATTTGTTTTTAAGTAATTCGTATATAAACCAAATGGCATAACTATTGCAAATTTATTCTACGCTATGGACACACAAAGAGTAAAAACCTGCTTTACCATCACCTTTACTGATGAACAATACAATCGGGCAAAAGGATACATAGATGATATGAAACGGCACAGAAATCGCATTTTCTGGCAAGGAAAAGAAGGAAAATCGGATGATGAACTCATCATCGAACAAATTGCACACCGCATCCTTTCAGGATTTTACAATAATGAGCCTTACGTCGCTGGAAAACACATTATGCGAATGGATAGTTCGAAGAGCGTTTAATCGTTTGTTTTTGCTATATCCTGGTAACTAACTGTAGATCAACATTTTAAATACCATTAGATTCTATCCAGGACTTTGCGGATCAAGGCATCAATGGTGGCCGTTGCATTTAGGGAAAATTTTCGATCGACACGGTTCGCAATAATAGCATTAACGCTTAAAACGTCGTGTCCAAGCAGCCGGCCAAGGGAATAATAGCCAGCAGTCTCCATTTCAAAGTTGGTGAGTTTGAAACCACTGGACTTACTGTGATAATCGGTTAAGGCCTGTAATAATCTTGGATACTTTGGATGCAGTCGAACCGCCCTGCCCTGGGGAGCATAGAAACCCGGTGTCGTTACTGTGTTACCTGCCATCATATCAAACCCAATTTTATCTTTCAAAGTTGAAGATCCCTTTACGACGTAAGGGGTAAAGGGCATATTGACCTTTCGTTGGATGTCAGAGGCTTTTCTTTTCTCAAAAGCATCCATTTTTAAATTATAAAAATGCATCAGGTTGTCGAGGCCAATAGCATAGTCTGTCACCACATGTGAATCAAGCGGAATGCTTTTTTGTAGCGACCCTGAAGTGCCGATGCGTATGACGCGAAGTCTTTTTTGTTCCGGTTTAGGGATTCGTGTTCGTAAATCGACATTTACCAAAGCATCCAATTCGGTAAAAAATATTTCGATATTATCGGTTCCCATCCCCGTGCTGATAACCGTTAACTTTTTGCCTTTGAATTTTCCAACATGCGTGACGAACTCGCGCTTTTGTATTTTAAAATCAATCTGATCAAAATATTTGCTTACGCTTGAAACACGATCGGGATCACCGACAGTAATAACGGTAGGGCTAATGTGTTTAGGTAATAAATTAAGGTGGTAAACACTGCCATCCCTGTTCAGGATAAGATCTGTTTCAGCAATGCGACGTTGCTTAGGCATTTATTTTTTGGGCAGGATTTCCAAAGACAGTTTCGCCTGCCTTTACAGATGCAACTACAACAGAACCTGCTCCAACGCGTGCACCCTTGCCGACAGTAACACCGCCGACGATGGTGACGCCCGATCCAATGAAAACTTCATCCTGAATTTCGCTACCTGCATTGATGATACTACCTGCTCCGACTTGTACAAAATCACCTAACTTGGTCTCAGTGCCAATGATGGCATTTGTTTGTATGATGCAATGGTTACCAATACTTGACCCGGGCCCAAACTTGACGCCATGATCGATAAAGTTACCATGTCCCATATCTGTGGAGGCCGGTATATTCGCAGTTTGCGGAATGACATTTACCGGTTGAACTTTATAGTCTTCGTTCAACATCGCGACCACATTTTTTCGCAACTTGTTTTCGTCGAGGGCGACAAACACATCACATTTTTTTCCGACAAGTTTTAAAAACGCTTCATCGTCCGTACTACCCAACACAGATGCGTTGTCAATTTCGGTGTTATGAAGTTTTTTATTATCGTCGAGGAATCCATACACTACATTGCCATTGGTTTCTAAAATGTCTTTTGCCTGTCGCCCAAGATAATTAGCGCCAAGAATGATTACTGGGTTTTCCATTCTGTTTTTGTAAATAGACGACAAAGTTATATTCCGATGGACTAGCGAACAAGATTACGGATAGGGTTTGATGTCATTAATTTATTAATCCAGGGATTTTCGAGTGTTAAGAGGAAAACCAAGAATGGCAAAAAGCCAACACGATACCGCGAAAGTGTACCAAAGTTAGGTGTTGACAAGGCCAAAAATGTACACAGTAATAACGTATACATAATAATGGAAAACAACAGCATTCGTTGCTTTGAACTTATCAGTTGATTGATGCTTTTTAGCCCGAATAAGAAAAGTACAAGCAGCATTGTATTTTCCAAGGCAATAAAAAATTGTAATGGATTATGAACTTCAGTGAGCAACGGCCGGAACAACCCTGAGAATAACGCCCACGGAATATTTTTCAGGATGCTTATGGCAGATGCTTCAAGTTCATTGTACACGATTAAATCTTCCATATCTGAAATGGATTGAAACTCCTGATTGCTTGTAACAACAACTTCCATAAAACGGCTGGGATAGAAATTGGGGTGAACCGTGCTGATAACAAGCAGTGGTACAATGAAAATAGCAAACCACACTGCTACTTTAAACAGCAAAGATTGCATCTTCATTTTTTGTGTTATTAACTTCGATGCAAGCGTGGTTAACACAACCGGTAAAAAAATGGCGAGGTAATAATACTTCAGGTTCCAGACAATCCACAAGGATAATAGCGCGACAATCCATTCAAGAAGGCGAATAGTATCTCGCTGCCATGCCTTCAGAAAGATGGTGGATAGAAAGAACAATCCAGCCATCGCTATACTTTCCTTTATAATGCCTGAAGTCCAAAAAACAACCGACGGAAAAAACAGAAAGCTTCCTACAGCCGCAACCTCGGCAGGCGGATGTAAAGTAATGATTCTTTTCACGAGCAACCATGCACTATAAAAAGTTATGCCCGAAAAATAACATGAGATGATCCAATAGTTGTCATCTGTAAGAAGGCAAAAAATGCTGGTGATCTTGGCGAGGAATTGTGCCCGGGGCTGCTGATATGTTAGTTCATTCCAAACTGAAAAATTATCATCGCCTGACCATAAAAAACTTAAATAGGACGCGAAATCAGTTCTTCCCAATTGGGCTAAAATTTTACCATCAGCAAGATAAACGAATGTATCTCCGACCGAATAATAGTATGTGTAAACCAATCCCAGGCAAATTCCGGCAAACAGTTTTAACAACAAGGCGGGCCAAAAATAATTTCGTAATGGAAGCTTTTCATTTTTCCATAAACTGTAAAATACCCAGACTAGAAATGCAATGTTAACAACAGCAAGTATAACCTTCATTGCTGACGTGAGTTAATTAATGAGATGCCAATATTACAATCCAAGCAGCGTCTTTTGGAACAATAATTATTTTGCAATTCAATCAATGCCTGTGAATCGAATGCTGATTTACTTTTTAATCCAAGGGATTTCCACTGCGTTATGATTGCATTATTTTCACCTGGCGTTTGTTGCAGGATTACAATAGCCCGGTCGATATAACGCTGATCGTCTTTTGATTTTCCATAGGCTACGAGCAAAGGTACAACAGTATTGATGATAATGTTTGAGATGCTGGCTTCACCTATACAACTTACCGGCTCTTTTGAATTTTTAAAAAATCGGTAATGATGGATCCAGTAAGAGGATTGTTCGATTGAAAAAAGCGCGACAAACGCCTTATATGTTTCTGTTTCCAGCATCATAGAAAACAACATGGGTCGCTCATATATTAACGCGGCAAGTTGCGCCAGCCGTATCGTTGGGAAATTTGCGGGCCTCAATCTTAAGAACTTCCATTGCGCTTTGTTGAGTCTTCTATCGGAAAGCTGATATTTCTGTCTTAGTAAATTGTATTCTCGCTTCAACAGTTGATATTGTTCGTCGTCAGCATTTTCTTCCAGGAAACCAGCTTGCCCGAAAAGCAAAGCTTCCAGGTGCAGTAATTTATCGCCATGTTTTCGAAGTACTTTGTAAGGAAGCAACTGGGCCAGCTGCTGAAACGGATCTGCGTTTACTTTGAAGCCAAAATTCCGGGCGAGCAACTGGTAACACGTTTCCTGCCAGTCATTGTGATTTTTTTGGAGAATATCAAAGACTCTTTTTGATTTAGCCTCGAGGCGACTCATCATCACCTTATCCACCATGGCAAGCTTTGTAATTTCTTTTACCGCAGGTAAGTAAGGAGCACATGGGACGCTTTCAGGGCTGTTGACCAATTTTTGGTAATCGATGAATAACTTCCGGTCTACACGCTGACCCAATTCCAATGTAGGCAGCGGTGATCCATCTCTCCGTCTTATCTCACGATCATTTTTCCAAACAACATGTAACACAACATTTTCGTACGAAGCATCCCGATCATGCTTATGATCCATCCAACCCGAGGCATGAATGTGAATTTCAGCACTGCCCACCCATTCAACATCTGCTATTTTTATTCTCGCATTGCTAAAGTCAGGACCTGCATGCGCATTGCGATAACCTGGGTTAAATATTTGGATTGGGTCGCCAGTAGTAGTTTTCAATTCATTTTTGTCAAAATACTGGAATTGCCATAAATAATGGAGAAAGGCTTCAGACATCGGTTTAAAATTTAACAGTTAACGGTATTGATCTACGATTTACAACTTTGTAGAGGGAAAATCAATAGTTCGTAAACACGGGCTGAAATTTCAAACTTTTATGAGGCTGGATAAAGGAGGGATTAAAGATACCTTGACAGATACTCACCCATCTCCTCCTGTACTTTCAATGCCTCCGCTCCCGCTTTTTCAGCAAAGTCTGTGTCATTGGTGGCATAGATGATTGCACGGGAAGAATTAATTAGAAGACCACATTGCTTATTCGAACCGTGTTTCATTACGAGTTGCAAATCGCCTCCTTGTGCACCCACGCCCGGAACGAGAAAAAAATTTTCCGGCGCAAGCGCGCGAATGCTTTCGATTTTTTCCGGGTGGGTTGCACCCACCACAAACATGAGCTGATCCGGAGTAGCCCATTGTTGTGATTTCAAAATTACTTCTTCATAAAGTCTTCGTTTACTGCTGAGCTCTATTACCTGGAAGTCGTTGCTGCCTGAGTTTGAAGTGTGTGCCAGAAGAATGACCCACTTGTCTTTCAAAAGAAAGGGTTTCACAGAGTCTTCGCCCATATAAGGTGCGACCGTTATCGAATCAAAATTCATCTGCTCGAAAAATGCGCGCGCGTATAAGGCAGAAGTATTGCCGATATCACCACGTTTAGCATCGGCAATCGTAAAAATATCTTTGGGAATATATTCCAGTGTTTTTTGAAGACTCTCCCACCCCTTCGGACCAAGTGCCTCATAGAAGGCAATGTTTGGTTTGTAAGCCACGCAATACGAATGCGTAGCATCAATAATCTGTTTATTGAATTCGAAAATGGGATCGCTGGTGGCCAGCAGGTGTTTTGGAATTTTTAAAAGATCGGTGTCTAATCCGACACAAAGACAAGAGTTTTTCTTTTTGATTTGTTCGAAAAGCTGCGCCCTGTTCATGCGTTATCCCTTAATCTATTAATAGTGGGGTTGAATCGAAATCAGAAAAATTTTTCAGATAAGAGAGTGCTGAATTCATCGTAGGTCAATGACCTCCACTCCTGGATATTTTTTTGGATCGAAAGTGAAGTAATTGTCGTCTACATTCGCTCCAGGATTAAACTTGGTAATGCTGTATTTGTAACGGTTACCACCCTTATCAAACATTACCCAGCTTTGAATATTTTTCGATTTTTTGTTGATGAACATTTTTATTTTAAAAAACTGCGCATCTTTTTTTTCAGGCACCAAATCAATTTCTTCGCACATTACACCACCTTCAACTTTATCCTGTAAGTATAAATATTTAAAGTTCTTTTTGTAGAGCTCATAGATTTTGGATGGATTCACATCTTCGGAGTTTGCATCGTAATTATCGATGTTCACTTCCTTGGCTTCCGGCAAGTAAGTCCAAACCGTAGCACCGTTATTGATCACTTCCTGTTCTGGAAGCTCCATCCTGAATTTATCTCCCTTAACGGTGATTTTTCCTTTGAACTCTTCATTGATTTTTTCGACGTCGTTGGTAAGTACAATGGCAAAGTTGGCTTCAAAGGAAGGAATCGATTTGTATTTTTTACTCATCGCATCGAGAATTTCCAGTGCCTTTGGATCGTATTGAGCGGTGGCTGTGTAGACTAAAGTGAGCGTAAGTAAGGCTAAGAACAAATTTTTCATTGGGGCAATTAACTTAAAAATAGGCTAAAAAATTACAATTGACTGTGTTTTTCTCTCAAAGTAGTCAATAATTGTTCCAAACTTAATTCGTCCTTGATGAGCACTTCGCGGGCCTTACTTCCTTCAAAAGGGCCAACAATACCCGCTGCCTCCAACTGATCAATTAGTCTTCCGGCTCTGTTATAACCTAATTTTAATTTGCGTTGGATCAGCGACGTGCTTCCCTGCTGATGCATTACAATGAGTTTTGCAGCCTCTTCAAACAAGGCATCACGATCGGACAAATCAACGCTAGACGGGCCGCTTTCATCGTCACCCTCATATTCGGGTAGCATGTACGCAGAGTCATATCCACGCTGCGAACCTATAAAATCACAAACTTTTTCGATTTCAGGTGTATCTACAAAAGGACATTGAAGCCGGATAATATCAGACCCTGATGAAAGCAGCATATCACCTTGTCCTACCAGCTGGTCAGCACCTCCGGTATCTAAAATCGTTCGGGAATCTACCTTAGAAGTTACCCTGAAAGATAGCCGTGCTGGAAAGTTTGCCTTAATGACACCAGTGATAACATTCACGGAAGGACGCTGCGTAGCCACCACGAGGTGAATACCGATGGCACGTGCCAATTGTGCTAAACGGGCAATAGGTGTTTCCACTTCTTTTCCGGCGGTCATCATCAGATCCGCCAACTCATCAATCACCAACACGATGTAGGGTAAGAAACGATGGCCTTCTTTTGGGTTTAGTTTACGGGATACAAATTTCGCATTATACTCTTTTAGATTTCTCGCGCCTGCATCTTTCAAAATCTCATACCGATTTTCCATTTCAATACAAAGGGAGTTGAGCGTATGAACAACTTTCCGTGTATCGGTAATAATAGCCTCTTCGCTGTTGGGAAGCTTAGCCAGATAATGCCTTTCAAGTTTCGAGTACAAAGACATTTCAACCTTTTTGGGATCCACCAGCACAAATTTCAATTGTGATGGATGACGCTTATATATCAAAGAGGTGAGAATTACGTTAAGCCCCACCGATTTACCTTGACCTGTAGCACCAGCAACTAACAAGTGAGGCATCTTTGCAAGGTCGATCACTAAAACTTCGTTGGAAATTGTCTTGCCCAAAGCAATGGGTAACTCTTTATCTGTTTTAGCGAAATGTTGCGTGGAAAATACTGACCGGATACTGACCATCTCACGGTTCTTGTTTGGCACCTCAATACCTATTGTACCTTTTCCAGGAATGGGCGCAATGATCCGTATACCCAGAGCGGATAAACTAAGTGCGATATCGTCTTCCAGGTTTTTGATACGGGAGATCTTGATTCCCGCATCAGGCACGATTTCGTATAAGGTTACCGTGGGACCAATGGTCGCTTTAATGCTTTGAATTCCTATCTTAAAATTTACCAGCGTTGCTACGATACGATCCTTATTTTGATTTAGCTCTTCCTGGCTAACGCCGGCCTTACCGGCATCATATTCGTTGAGTAATTCAAGAGGCGGAAATTTATAGCCACTCAAATCGAGTGTTGGATCATATAGTCCCTGCTCTTCTACCAACTGATCCGCGAGTTTATCTGTATCCAAGTTTTCTTCGACCGTAAATAATAATTCTTGTTTCGCTTCTTTCCGAACAGGTTCTATCTTAACTGACAACGGTTTCTGAACCTCAAGTTTTACTTCCTGAGCAGGTTTCACCGGCAAGTCTTTAACAGTCTTGAGTTCCATCTGAGGTTCCAGTTTCACCTCGTTAATTTTTGGTTCTACCTTATCCGGCCAATTGTCCTCATCATCTGTGTAGGTAGAAAATAAAGCATCCTCGTCTGCTTTTTTATCGTCATCAACAATGGCATCATTTCCCATAGGCTTCGGATCGCGAACGAAAAGCGGAATGGATGTGACATTAAAATAAAAGATGATGAAGATAAAGAGCGAGAGTATCAGGATTAAGAAAGTTCCCCAGCCAAACATGCCGTCACACAATATTGCCAGGTTATAGCCAAGGCCTCCGCCCAAAAAACTCCATTCGCTGGTGCCTTCATTAATCATCGTCATGTAACCCAACAAAAGACTTGTCCAAAGTCCTGTGAAAATCGAGAAAATCGTAAATGAAAAAATGCGCAGCAGCTCACGATGGAAAACGATTTTGAATCCCAACAGAAATAGCAACGGTGGAAGAAAAAATGCAGCGATACCAAACCACCTGAAAATCATGTAGTGAGATACAACAGCACCATAGAGACCGAGCCAGTTTTCTGCTTCCTGACCAGATTCCAGCAAAGAAGAATCACTTAGCGCCTGCACAACACTTACATCGGCTCGCCATGTGAACAGATATGAAAGCATGGCAAGCAGCAAGTATATTCCGGCAATCATCAGAAAAAATCCGATGGCCAGTTTGAAACGTGCGTCCTTTAAAAAACCAAGACTGAATTTAAATTTAGAGGATGACTTACTACCCTTCTTTTCCTTTTCTGGCTTTTTGAATGTATTTGACTTGTATGTGTTTTGTGCCATTTATTTCCTCAATGCGCAAAACTAAATAAAACTGCAATCATACCCAATGTTCTTAATGTTCTTCGTAGTCTAACCACTCCTTAATTCAACAAAGTATGTACGAAAGATTTCAAAAGAGCACGACAATCTTTTGATTGATGAGCTCACAACAAATTCAAAAGGAAGTCATGAAATTTTGCGCGTCATCACTATCTTGTAAGGGAAGTGACTGAAATTTACACCTATGCTTATTAAAACTGGAATCAAGTGCGGCACCTTTTTGGGTGTTATGATATTGTTGATCTGTTGTAATACAAAGGAGAAGTCTTCGGTAGCCAAAGAATCCATTGAACCACCGAAGCCCGAAAAAATTCCACATGAACTCACGGCCAACGGGAATACTCGAGTGGATAACTACTATTGGATGAGGCTCAGTGAAGAGCAAAAGAATGCGGAAGTAAAGGATGAGCAGACTACCAATGTGATCAACTATTTGAATGCCGAGAATGATTACCTCACTGCCAACCTTAAACATACCGAAGGTCTTCAAGCCACTTTATATAACGAAATAGTAGGTCGCATCAAACAGAATGATGCGTCGGTGCCTTACAAAGACAATGGCTACTGGTATTACAAACGCTTTAATGAGGGTCAGGAGTATCCGGTTTATTGTCGTAAAAAGGGATCATTAGATGCAACCGAAGAAGTTTTGCTGGATGTAAACACTTTGGCGAAAGGACATAGTTACTATTCCATTCAAGGTTTGAGCGTAAGTGAAGACAATAATTTTTTGGCTTATGCCGAAGACTCCGTTAGCCGCCGCCGATACACCATTTACGTGAAAGATTTGAGAACCGGTACGCTGGCCGAAAAACCTGTTCCAAACACCGAAGGTGATATTACCTGGGCAAATGATAATAAAACATATTTCTATACGCGGAAAGATTCAGTTACTCTGCGGTCGCGATGGATTGTAAAGCACAAATTGGGTACTGAATTTACAAATGATAAAGTTGTCTATGAAGAAAAGGATGAAACATTCTATACGGGTATTGGTAAAACTAAGTCGAAAAAATTTCTGGTCATCTGGTCAAACAGCACGTTAACCAACGACTACCATATCCTAAATGCAAATACACCCGATGATACTTTTAAACCATTTACACCACGTGAACGGGGTCTTGAGTATGAGATCGATCATTATAAAAACAACTTTTATGTGATTACAAACCTTGATGCGCAGAACTTCAGGCTAATGGAAACACCGGACAATCTGACTTCAAGAAAAAATTGGAAAGAAAAAATTCCACATCGAAAGGACACGATGGTCACAGGTATTGAAATCTTTAAGGATTACCTCGTTTTAAGCGAACAGGCGAATGCCAACACGTTGATGCGCGTTATCGATCAAAGAACCGGAAAAAAACATTACCTGGATTTCGGAGAACCCGCGTTTACTGTATATCCTTCCATCAACTTGGAATTTGACACAGAAATTTTACGATATGGATACACATCTTTGACGACTCCTAACTCCATCTATGATTACAATTTGCGGACACGCGAAAAGAAATTGTTAAAGCAAGACGAAATTGTTGGTGGATACAACCCATCCGACTACGTCACCGAAAGACAATGGGCCGAAGCTGACGATGGCACCAAAATACCGATGTCGATTGTTTACAAAAAAGGGTTGAAAAAAGATGGCTCAAACCCAACCCTATTGTATGCGTATGGTTCTTACGGATATAGCACGGATCCGGCATTTGCCATTACCACGTTAAGTTTGCTGGACCGGGGATTTGTTTATGCGATTGCTCACATCCGCGGAGGACAGGAAATGGGTAGACAGTGGTATGATGATGGTAAAATGTTTAAAAAGAAAAACTCCTTTACCGATTTTATTGATTGTGCTGAATACCTTGTCGCGGAAAAATATACAAAGCCACAAAAACTTTTTGCAAATGGAGGAAGTGCAGGAGGATTGCTTATGGGAGCCGTTGTAAACATGCGGCCCGAGCTGTTCAAGGGTGTTATCGCTGAAGTTCCCTTTGTGGACGTTGTGACGACAATGCTTGACGAAAGTATTCCGTTAACAACAAATGAATTTGATGAATGGGGCAATCCGAAAACAATGGAGTCGTACATGTATATGCTCGATTACTCACCTTACGACCAGGTTAAAGCACAAGCCTATCCGAACATGCTGGTAACGACTGGGCTGCACGATTCGCAGGTTCAATATTGGGAGCCTGCGAAATGGGTAGCAAAGCTTCGTGACATGAAAACGGATACAAACAAAATATATCTTCGTACCAATATGGAAACCGGCCACGGAGGAACTACCGGCCGGTTTAAGATTTACAAAGAAATAGCACAGGATTATGCATTCTTGCTTGACCTGGCGAAATAAGTTTGGCTTAAAACTTCAAATTTGGTGGAAGTTCGGCGCTAGCGCTTGACTTTTTACAACGCCAGCCATCGAATTTCTAACGCTGATTTATATCACTCACCGATTCCAGAAACAATTGAGCTATTCTTAGGTTTTACCTTGAATAATTGATTGTATTTTAATTGAGTAAAGTTTCGCACTATTTAAGTCCTCTCATATTTTACCCGCCATACGGCGGCCTGTCCTGTCTGCTGACTAGCAGGCTCAACACTGTAAAACGTTTAAGCCTATGACAGTTAAAATTCTTATCTCCGTTTTATTCTCCGCGTTGTTAGTATTTGGACCTTTTGGATGTGATGAGGATGAAAAGACGGCATCCATTGAAGGCTCGTGGCAAGGCAAAAAAGCAGAAGGCAAGGTACTTGTTTTTGGCGTCCCTTCAGGTTTTGAAGAAGAAGACAATAATTTGAAACCACTTCTTGAATTTGAGGAAGGCGGTGTTGTTACCTTGACACAAGGTGGGGTCCGTTCACATGGTACCTGGGTTCAAGATGGTGAGAAGCTAACGATGTCTTTAACGTTTAATACAAATTTCGTTGACCTTTCCGGCACCTATGACATTCAGACTTTAACAGATTCTAAATTGGTGTTGTATTTAGAGAAAGAAGGTATTTACGAAGACCCTGATACCGGTATTGCCATTGAAGGGATGTTAAAAGCAACCGTAAGTTTTGATAAACAAGACTGAGTTTCCCTTGAAAAATTAGAAGCTCAAAAACCAATGATCAATTTTTGGATTTTAGAATTGCCTTATTAATGCATTTGGCGAAACCCGGACCTTCGTAGATAAATCCCGTATAAATCTGAATTAAGTCTGCGCCTGCTTTAAGTTTCTCAAGTGCGTCTTCTGGGGTCATGATACCTCCTACACCAATGATGGGAAAGGTAGCTCCCAGTTTCTGGCGCAAATAACGGATAACTTGTGTAGATCTTTCTGTTAGTGGCTTTCCGCTTAATCCACCATTGCCAATAGCTTTCACGTCTGCTTGATCTGTTTTCAGACCATCTCTGGAAATGGTGGTATTTGTTGCCACTACGCCATCTAATTTAGTTTCTTTTAAAATCTCAATGATATCATCCAACTGACTGTCTACCAGATCGGGTGCAATTTTTAATAGCACGGGTTTGTATGAAGGTTTCGCAGTGCTCAGTTGTTTGATATGCAACAGCAGTTTTCGCAGCGGTTCTTTATCCTGAAGTTCGCGAAGTCCGGGTGTATTGGGAGAACTTATGTTCAACACGAAATAGTCAACGTATGGAAAGAGCGCATCGAAGCAGATCGCATAGTCATCCAGTGCTTTTTCGTTGGGAGTTACTTTATTTTTACCAATGTTACCTCCAATGATTATATCCGATTTCCTTTTTTTCAAACGCTCAATTGCCGCTTTTACGCCCCCGTTATTAAATCCCATTCGGTTGATCAAGGCTTGATCTTCAGGCAATCGAAACAGTCGTGGTTTCTCATTTCCCGGTTGGGGCAATGGTGTGAGCGTACCAATTTCAATGAATCCAAAACCGAGAGATGCAAGCTCATCAATCAACTTAGCATCCTTGTCAAAACCGGCGGCAAGGCCTACCGGATTTCTGAACGTTATTCCAAATAATGTCTTTTCAAGTTTGGGGTGATGGAAATTAAACATCCCATTAAGCAAAGCCCGGGTTCCGGGAAGTTTACTTTGAAATTTTAAAAGGCTAAAAATAAAGTGATGAATTTTTTCCGCGTCGACCGAAAACAAAAGCGGACGAATGAGCCATTTATACATGCGCCAAAGATAAAGGCATTCGGGTTTATTTTGCTATACGTATTTGTTTGATTTTTTGTCAGAAACGCGGTGAAGCCTGAACCTGGTAACTTTTCTATCAGCTCCTCGGATGAAACTCCTGAACCACCTGTCTCAAATAATCCCGGTCGAGATGCGTGTAGATTTCTGTGGTAGTAATGGATTCATGTCCCAACATTTCTTGTACAGCTCTTAGGTCAGCACCACCTTCAATTAAATGAGTAGCAAACGAATGCCTGAAGGTGTGCGGGCTGATATTTTTTTTCAACCCGATTTGAAGGGCCAATCCTTTAATGATCATAAAAACCATTTCTCGTGTCAGCTTTCTTCCATTTCTATTTAAAAAGGTGTAAGATTCAAATCCTTTTTGGGGTGGTTTGTGGGGAGCTTTCCCCCTGATTTCCTCGATATAAATTTTCAGGTATTTGAGTGCATCGCGTCCGATGGGAACAAGCCGCTCTTTATTGCCCTTTCCAATAACGCGAAGGAAGCCAACGTCAGCGTGAATATTATTAAGTCGCAGATCTACCAACTCACTGACACGCAAACCTGAACTGTAAAGAATTTCCAGCATCGCCCGGTTGCGTCCGCCCTCTGGCTTCGATTGATCAATTGCTTGTAAGAGTTTCTCTATTTCAATGTAACTTAAGGAGTCGGGAAGTTTCCTGCCTAGCTTAGGTCCTTCAATTAAAGTCGTTGGGTCCTTCTCCAATAATTCCTCAAACACCAAATATTTGTAAAAAGCTTTTATGCCCGAAAGAATTCGGGCCTGACTATGTGCGCTCATACCCAGTTCATTAATGTACTGCAGCAATTCTTGAAGATGCTTTGACGTAACTTTTGTTGCCTCTACCTGCGGATGTTTCATTAACATAAACTGATGTAAAAGCTCAACATCATGCACATACGCATCAACTGAATTACCAGACAACGAGCGCTCCAACTTCAGGTAGTTCGAAAAATGTTTGATATGCAACTCCCACATGGTGCGAAGTAACCGGTATGCCTTTTAAAAAACAAGGCAACAGATTTTCTGAATGGCTTTACTTATTAACTTGCTACCAAATAAGTTATGAGTTCAGGAGTTCGGACTGAGAAATTGCATGTCTTCAACACTTCGAACCTCAACACTTCAACACTTCGTAATACATGAAAATACAAATCATTAACGGACCTAATCTAAATTTGCTTGGCAAACGCGAAACATCCATTTACGGAAGTGAGTCGTTCGAAGTCTATTTCGAAACGCTGAAGAAACGCTTCCCTTCAGTAGAGTTGCAATATTATCAATCCAACATTGAAGGTGAACTTGTAAATAAACTCCACGAAGTAGGTTTTTCATTTGATGGCATCATTCTCAATGCGGGCGCCTATACCCATACCTCTGTCGCCATACACGACGCCATTGCAGGAATCAAGACCCCGGTCGTTGAAGTCCACATTTCGAATGTTTATAGCCGGGAAGAATTTCGCCATAAAAGCCTCATTACTTCCAAATGTATTGGCTTAATTACCGGCTTCGGGCTCGAAGGATATGCGATGGCACTCAGTTACCTGACACGGGGCTGAACGTGAGACACAGCCGACAGCTTCTAAGGAAAAACAATTACAACCACAGGCGACTTCTTACCTCAAGACTTTAGCGCTTCCAGCCTTTTTAGCAACGGTGGATGGGAGTAATGAAAAAACACATACCATGGATGCGGATATAAATTACTAAGGCTATCGACCGAGAGTCTTTTCAATGCGTTCACTAAAGCTCCACCGCTGAATGTTTCTTTGGCATAAGCATCGGCTTCAAATTCATTTTTGCGGCTATACATATTCATGAGCAGCCCGGTGATTCCGGATATGGGAGAAAACAATATCCCAAACGCCAACAAGTTCAGATGGATGGCTAACTGAGAACCGCCTAATGCTACGGATACATCTTCATTGAAGACCATGCGTGACAGGACAAATAATGTGAAGACAATTTGAAGCACCGAAAGTATATATCCCCAAATAATATGCTTTTTCTTAAAGTGCCCCACTTCATGTGCTAACACTGCCACCAGTTCCTCCGTTGTGTGACTCGAAATAAGTGTGTCGTATAAGACAATTTTTTTCTTCTTACCAATTCCAGAAAAAAAAGCATTTGCTTTCCTAGATCGTTTCGATCCGTCGATAATAAATATATTGTCGAGCGGAAAGTTTACTTTTCTTGAAAAATTTTCAATTGCTGTTTTAAGTTCACCTTCCGGCAGTGGCGTAAGTTTATTGAACAACGGCAGGATCAAAGAGGTGTAAAACATGTTTACCACCAATATAAATATCGCAGCAATAATTGAGAACCAAATCCAAAAAGACGGGCCTATCAATTCAATGAGATATATAAGCAGTGAAAGTAATCCTCCTCCAACGATAGCACCTAATAAGTATCCTTTGAGCTTGTCAGTTATAAAAGTTTTAATGGTGGTTTTGTTAAATCCGTATTTCTCTTCAATCACAAATGTGCTATACCACTGAAAGGGAATTGTAAGCATATCGGATGTCAGCATCAATATTCCGAAGAATGCAAGCGCCAATAAAATTTCATTCTCAATTTCAACGCGAAGCAGTCCGTCGAGCCAACCAAAGCCGCCTAACAAAAGCATTAATCCCGAAAGTAAAAAACCAAAAGCTGAAGTAAGAAACGAAAATTTTGTTCTCTCCTCGTGATAGGCCAATGCTTTTAAATATTTTTCCTTTTCATAAAAAGATTCGACCTCTTTCGGTATATCCGTGCGCTGTGCTTTAAGGTTGATGTAGTCAAGAATCTGGTCAAATAGGTAGCTTAGAAGGGTAATGATCAATATTATCATCAAAATCGTTTGCGGGTGCATAATAATGTAAGGTTAAAGGCCCTAACGAATGACCAATTACTAATTTCTATAGGACTTTGATCATTGAGTCGGATAAAATTAAACCGTAAAGTTGTATAACTTTTTTATTGTTGGAGATATAAAATAGACTTTTTCAACAAGATGTGTAAACGTTCAGTTCCAAAACCACGACAACCAAATTTTCAATAATTCAATTCTACCATATATGAAATTCACCGAATCTAACCGTTTGCAAAAGAGGTTTAATGATCTTATCCCCGGGGGCGCACATACATATGCAAAAGGAGATGACCAGTTTCCTGAAGGGATGGCTCCTTATATCGCTAAAGGTAAAGGCTGTCGCGTGTGGGATGTAGATGGTAACGAATTTATTGAATATGGCAGCGGACTCCGCAGTGTGACGTTGGGCCATGCTATAGAACCGATTATTAACGCCGCTTGCAATCAAATGAAGCTGGGAACAAATTTCGGGCGTCCTTCTACTATAGAACTTGAATGCGCTGAAGAGTTTCTCAGCATCATTGATGGAGCAGACATGGTTAAGTTCTGTAAGAATGGCTCAGACGCCTCTGACGGTGCTGTTAAACTCGCACGCGCATATACCGGCCGTGACGTGGTAGGTATTTGTGGTAGTCAACCATTTTTATCGGTGAGCGATTGGTTCATTGGCTCCACTCCCATGGACAACGGAATTCCAAATGCCGTAAAGAACCTAACCACCAAATTTTATTACAACGATCTGGCCAGTGCAGAAAGAATGTTTTCTGATTATCCCAATCAAATTGCCTGCGTTGTTTTAGAAGCTGAAAAGATCGATCCACCCGTCGATAATTTTTTACACAAACTCCAAGACCTTTGTCGCAAACATGGTGCTGTTTTCATTCTAGATGAAATGATCACCGGCTTTCGTTGGCATTTAGGTGGAGCACAAAAAAAATTCGGTATTGTTCCAGACCTTTCATCATGGGGTAAGGCACTGGGAAACGGTTTCGCCATTTCAGCGTTAGCTGGTAAAAGAGAAATTATGGAACTCGGGGGATTATATCATGATAAAGAAAGAGTGTTTTTATTATCAACAACACATGGCGCAGAAACTCATGCGATGGCCGCGGCTATTGCTACTATCCGGTTTTACAAAGAACATAACGTCATTGAACGTTTGTATGATCAGGGAAAAAAATTAGAAGATGGTGTCATGAAAGCTTCACGAGATCTGGATCTGCAAGATAAAGTTGCCATCCTTGGACCTCCATGTTGTTCGGTTTATACTTCCCGCGATGAAAATAATCAGCCGTCGCAGCCCTTCCGTACTTTGTTCATTCAGGAAACCATGAAGCGCGGACTATTGATGCCATCAAGCATCGTTTCATTTTCGCATTCCGATGCTGACATTGAAGAAACTGTTCAGAAGATTCATGAAGCGCTCGTTATTTATAAAAAGGCGTTGAACGAGGGAGTTGAAAAGTATGTGAAAGGCAGAAGCATTCAACCTGTATGGCGAAAATACAATGCCGCTTCAGCCAATCATTAAACTTTGACTTCCGTCTGTAAGAAAAACATACCGTTCAGAAACCTGTTTCGTTCTTAAAGTATACGCTTGTTGTCCGTTTGGAAGAGAAAGTCTAAATTTTCACAAATGTGTAATTGAGGACCGACACTTTGCTTACACTGCCTAACCAATAACCTATACCGGAAATGAAAATCAAACACCTTTTACATCGTGGTACGTTTTGTATTATCACATCAATAGCCCTCCTCGTTGCCTGTCAGCCGGCTAAGAAAGATGAAGTCACTCAGGAAAAAAATGACTCTATCCCCGCATCAACAACTGGCTTTAAACCAAATCCACAGCGGGTATCAGAAGTGGAAGTGAAAACGCTCGCCATCGGCACGGTAGCACCTCCATTCAATCTTCCTGATGTAACCGGTAAGTTTTATACATTGGATGATTTTAAGGATGCGAAAGTTTTGGTGATGATCTTCACTTGTAACCATTGTCCAACAGCACAAGCTTATGAAGATCGTATCATCAAATTTACGGATGAATATAAAGACAAAGGCGTAGCAGTAGTAGGGGTGATGCCGAATAGTACAATGGGGCTTCTTCCGGAAGAGTGCGGATACACAGACTTGAATGATTCCTATGAAGAGATGATCATCCGCCATCGTGATAAGAAATACAATTTTCCTTATCTCTATGATGGTGATACCCAAGCTATGGCAATTACTTACGGTCCAGTAGCAACACCACATGCCTATGTGTTTGATGTTGATCGTAAACTAGCTTACATCGGCCGGATAGATAATATCGAAAAACCAGGTAAAGCCAACGCAGAAGATCTCCGTGCTGCTGTAGATGCATTACTTGCCGGAAAACCTGTGGCTAACCCTGAAAATAAAACTTTTGGTTGCTCAGTCAAGTGGGGCTGGAAGGATCAGTACAACAAGAAAGTAGAAGACCAGTGGGCCGCAAAACCTGTCGCGCTTGACAAAGTAAAGGAAAGTCAAATAAAAGATATTGTTAAAAACTCTTCTGATAAACTCCGGCTTATTAACCTGTGGGCTACCTGGTGCGCTCCTTGTGTTGCTGAGTATCCAGACTTAGTTGAATTACAACGTTGGTATGGTGCCCGTAATTTTGAATTTGTTTCTTTATCGGCAGACAAACCTGAAAACAGCGACAAAGCATTGAATTTTCTTAAGAAGGTTCACTCGCCTGTAAAAAACTACCTCTACGATGGAGAGGATAACTACAAACTAATTGAAGCTGTCGATCCAAAGTGGAATGGCGCATTGCCGTATACCTTACTGGTTGAGCCAGGTGGAAAAATTGTATATAGTTATCAAGGCCCGGTAGACCTGCTTGAGCTTAAGCGCGCAATCGTAGAACATCCATTAATGGGCCGGTATTACTGAAGGCAAACAATAAGTTATAGTAACAGCATCTATTTTTAACCCTCTCCCTATGAAAAACTTCTTACTAGCATTCGCAGTCATGGCTATGTGTTTCTCCGGGCTGCACGCTCAAAATTTCCGGAAGGTTGATAAGAGTCCTTTAGACTACGCGTACTTTCCCGATCATTTTGCTCACGACAGGAAAGAAGGTGACAAAGCAATCGCGCGTGTTACCTACAGCAGGCCCGCAAAAAACGATCGTGAGGTTTTTGGTAAACTGGTGCCTTATGGCAAGGTGTGGCGAACAGGGGCGAATGAAAACACCGAAATCAAGTTCTACCAGGATGTTGAATTGGGCGGTAAAAAAGTAAAGGCTGGTACTTATTCACTTTTTACAATTCCTGGCGAGAAGGAATGGACCATCATACTCAACAGTGATCTTGATTATTGGGGTGCATTTAAGTACAACGAGAAAAACGATGTAACAAGATTCACAGTGCCTGTTGCAAGCCTGAGTGAACCATTAGAAAATTTTTCTATTCAATTTGAAGGAAAGGGGGACAAGCAAGCCGTGATGAAGTTAGGTTGGGATAAGACGGCGGTCGAAGTTCCTATGAAATATTAGGTTGGTTTCAGCAAGGTCTCACTGAAATTTAACACAGGTCCAAACTAGCGTCATGCAGGCAACTTCGTCTACATAACCAGTACCGGATTGTTTTATGTATTTATCGGCGATCTTTATATTCGTGATCACCATTTTAAAAACTTGTCCATACGCAACGCCTTTGTAGAAGTTCGCAGTTTCAATGTTTGCAAATCCAAACAGACCATTTGCCAGATTTAGTTTTTTTATACCAGCTCCCCCACATTGAGCCATTGCTTCAATAAGGATTACGCCCGGAACATAATTGAACTCAGGAAAACTACCGGTCAGAAAGTTATCGGTATCCGAAAAAATTCGCGTACCAATAATTTCCTCTCTCGACAAGGATATGATCTTATCCACATACAAAAATGGATGCCGGTGCGGAATTAATGTTTCAATTTCTTTCATAGGCTGGCATAATAAAATACATGAAAAACCCAGTGATTGATTTTCCGGAAGAGGTTTTATTCTAAAAGTTTTAGCAATGCGTTATTTACTTTCTCAAAACCAAAGCGGGTAATGGCGTCATCCATCAATCTCCGAATATCATCCAGACAAAGGTTGCCAATGCTGCCCTCATGGGTATGATGCACGGTAGTAGTTGGACTATAATTCCCCTGTTCAATATCCAAGCCTACTTTTTTATACGCATCCCGGAATGGCATACCAGCAAGAACAAGCTTGTTTACTTCCTCCACACTGAACAAAAACTTGTACTTGTCATCTGTCAAAATATCTTTTTTCACTGAGATATTTGACAGCATAAGATGCGCCATTCGCATGCAATCTTTCAAATTTTGGATAGCGGGAAAAAGCATTTCTTTTAGTAACTGCATGTCGCGATGATACCCTGAAGGAAGATTGGCCATTGCCAATGCGATATCATTCGGGAGTGCTTGCATCTGGTTGCAACGAGCCCTGATCAATTCAAAAACATCGGGATTTTTTTTGTGTGGCATGATGCTCGACCCGGTCGTCAATTCATCCGGAAAGCTTATAAAGGCAAAATTCTGATTCAGGTAAAGACAAGCATCCATGGAAAGCTTAGCTAACGTTGCGCCAATGTTGGCTAACGCACTGGCTACTATACGTTCACTTTTTCCACGGCCCATTTGCGCATACACAACGTTATAGTTAAGATCATCAAACCCTAAAAGCGACGTTGTCATTTTACGATTTAGCGGAAACGAAGAACCATAACCCGCTGCGGAACCCAATGGGTTTTTATTGACAACGCGATAGGCCGCTTCCATCGTAATCAGATCGTCAACAAGACTTTCAGCGTAAGCGCCAAACCACAACCCAAAAGACGACGGCATGGCCAGTTGCAGATGCGTGTATCCGGGCAGCAGGTGATCTTTAAATTTTTCGCTTTGGGCGATGAGTAGTTCAAAAAGATTTTTTACTTCACCAACAACCTGTTCGATTTCATAACGGAGGTAAAGTTTGACATCCAACAAAACCTGGTCATTGCGTGAACGTCCGCTATGAATTTTTTTTCCTACCTCTCCTCTTTTTTTTGTCAACTCTATTTCCACCTGGGAGTGAATATCCTCCACACCGGCCTCGAGATTGAATTCTCCCTGTCTTATTTTATGATAAATGTTTTTCAGCTCGGCAGATAAAACTTCCAGTTCATTTGATTTTAGCAAACCGATGGATTCAAGCATTGTGATGTGAGCCAACGACCCCAGCACATCGAATCGTGCCATGTACATATCCATCTCCTGGTCTCTTCCTATCGTAAATTTTTCTACTTCTTTCGTGTACGTCTTGTCTTTTTGCCAGAGCTTCATTCGATTAGGATTTGTGGATTGTCGTTTTAAATTGATAGTATGATTTCTTCAGTCGTTCTGATGGTTGCATATTCATCATTCAGATTTGCCAAAGATAACTGATGAACTACATCGGAAGGATATTTTGTGCCGTTGATTGTAATTTTGTCGAAACAAGCAGTCGCATCGCTAACTACAGTCGTATTAAAGCCTATGTCCCCGGCATATCGGGCGGTTGCTTCCACCGAATTATTGGTCACAAAGCCAGTGACAACTAAAGATTTGATTTTTTTGTCCTCAAGGTATTCCGACAACCCGGTTTTGATAAATGCATTTGTTGTCGATTTCTTAATCAGCCGTTCATGCGGATTTACTGTTATGAAGTCCATGAGTTTGTGACCTGGGGCACCCGGTCTGAAAGGAGATTGAGGAGAAACTGAGCAATGTTGTACAATTACAACTGGCAGGCTTAGTCTGCGCCAGTGCTTCAATAACTTTACAATGTTATTCTCAGCTTCCGGATTATTCCTGTTTCCGCCCCAATGGGTTTCCTCTTTGATGCCATCTTGTACATCAATCACGATTAAAGCTGGATTGTTTGAAAGAATCATACCGAGATCACATTATTCAGCAATGCGATATATGTCTCAATGCCTTTTTCGATCTCATGAAGGTAAATGAATTCATCAGCAGAATGTGAACGTGCAGAGTCGCCGGGCCCAATTTTCACAGAAGGTGCTGGAATTAATGCTTGGTCAGACGTCGTGGGCGAGCCATATAATTTCAATCCCATTTTTTTTGCTGATAATACCAGTGGGTGATCCATAGCAATGCCTGAAGAGCGAATGCGCAACGAGCGCGGCCTAACGTCGCACTTTACGTGCTGCCTAATAATCTCCAATGCATCCTCAAGGGAGTATGAATCTGTGACACGAACATCCACCGTAAATTTGCATTCAGCTGGCACCACATTATGCTGACTTCCGGCATTAATGATGGTTACTGTCATTTTCATTTCACCCAGCGCTGCAGACCGTTTGGGAAACTTGAAATGTCTGAACCAATCAATATCGGGAAGGGCCTCATAGATTGCATTTATACCCTCTTCCCGTGCAGCATGGCCAGGCTTGCCTTTCGAGGTACAATCGAGAACCATCAGACCTTTCTCGGCCGTGGCCATGTCGCAAAGCGTTGGCTCACCAACGATAGCAAAATCAATCGGCGACAGTGCATTCCAAATGCTCTCAATCCCGCCCGTACCAGATATTTCTTCTTCCGCAGTAGCAGCAAGAACGACGTTGTATTTTAGATCGGAACGATTGTAAAAATGAAGGAAAGTTGCAATCAATGCAACGAGTGGTCCACCCGCATCATTGCTTCCTAATCCAAATAATTTACCATCAATGATTTCAGGCTTGAACGGATCACGTGTATACCCAGAGTTGGGTTTTACGGTATCGTGATGGGAATTTAATAAAACTGTCGGTTTATTAGGGGTAAATAATTTATTCTTCGCCCAAATATTATTTCCGGTGCGATGAACGGTTACACCTTCCTTCTCAAGAAATTCGCGTATGATGGAAGCAGTTCCATCTTCTTCCTTGCTAAAGGATGGTTTAGCAATGAGCCTGCTTAATAAATCCGTTGCCTTTTCGTATAGCCCATTCATAGCAGAACATTCATTAAAATTTGTGAGCCACGTCTATTCAATATAGAATGAAATGCCGTGTACTCTAAACTAAAAATAAACCATTGGTTTCAAGCTACTTTGTTATCAAGGTCCCAGCGGTTTTAGGTCCGGTGTTTTTTATAAGATCGCCGGCTTCACCAATCAATACTTCTTTCACTCCCGCATCTATTGCAGCATATGCATTTTCAAGCTTAGGCAATATTCCATCCGCAAAAATCTTTTGTGGAAGCAAATCTTCATAAACACTTTTTGGTAAATGATGAATGACTGAATCCAGGTTGTTGATATCTTTCAATACGCCTTTTTTCTCAAAACAGAATATCAAACGAACATCGAAATGGTTGCTCAGTCCAACGGCGAGAACAGACGCAATGGTATCGGCATTGGTATTCAGAACTTTCCCGTCAGCGTGTGTGAGCGGAGCAAAAACAGGAACGATATTTTGATTTAATAGAGACGCAAGCAAAGTTTTGTTCACACCCTCTGACGTTATATCGCCTACATAGCCGTAGTCAATGTCTTTGACCGGGCGCTTTCTGGCTTTTAGCATATTACCATCAGCACCCGTCACACCAAGTGCATTACAATTTAATGACTGGAGCTGTGCAACAATTTGCTTGTTAACCAACCCACCATAAACCATGGTTACCAGATCAAGAGTTGCGGCGTCTGTGATTCGGCGGCCGTTGATGTATCTGGATTCAATTCCTAATTGCTCCCCAAGCCGTGTGGCAATTTTACCCCCTCCGTGGATAAGAATCTTCCGTTCGTTGATTGACGCAAAATCTTTTAGAAAAGCTTGCAAAGCAACCTCATTATCCAAGACATTTCCACCAATCTTAATAATGAATAGTTTCTCCATGGAACTTGAGCCTGCGTTATTTAATTTTTTTTACGAAGAGCATAACCTATGTGAAAAGAAACGTACGCGCTCTCTTACGCATACGCATGTTCATTTTTTATCTTGCAATAATTCACTAAGAACAGCTTGCGCGGCCCAAACCCGGTTCGTTGCTTGTTGCGTGACAACGCTATTGGGACCGTCAAGAATTTCATCACTTAACTCCACATTTCTTCTGACTGGCAAACAGTGCATAACCTTTGCGTTGTTTGTCAGTTGCAATTTTTTATTCGATAACATCCATTTAGGATCATTACAATAAATTCTACCGTAGTCTGCGTACGTACTCCAGTTTTTCACATACACAAAGTCAGCATTTTTTAATGCTTCATCTTGATTGTGCAAGATGTCTGCACCCTTAGTAAAGGCCTCATCCAGTTCGTAATCCTCCGGATGCGTAATGGTAAAATCTGCTTCGCCCCATGCATTGATCCATTCAGAAAAACTATTGGCTACACACTGGGGAAGTGCTTTAACGTGCGGTGCCCACGTCAACACTATTTTAGGTTTCCTTTTTTCCTTAAATGTCTCTGTTATCGTAATGATATCCGTAAGACTTTGCAGTGGGTGTAACGTTGCACTCTCTAAACTAACGATAGGTATACCCGCATATTTAATAAATTGCTTAATATATAATTCACTGTAGTCATCTGCTTTGTTTTTAAGGGATGGGAAAGTTCGGATACCGAGAATATCAAAATACCTGCCCAAAATCGGTGCAGCATCTTTCACATGTTCCACCGTGCTTCCACTCATGATCGCTTCATCTTCGAACTCCAGCATCCAGCCATCCTGACCGACATTAAAAACGATAGCCTCCATCCCTAAATTCTGTGCTGCGATCTGTGTGCTTAATCGCGTTCGCATGCTAGGGTTAAGGAAGAGCAATCCGATACGCTTATTAGTACCAAGGGATTTATCTTTTAATGGATTCGCTTTGTAAGCAATGGCCTTTTGTACTAACTGATTAATATTACCAGCGTCCTCTACAGAGATAAAATTCTTCATGGCAGCTCTTTTTTCAGTGCGGAAATAAAAATGTCAATTTCGTTTTTACTTAAAGCCAAAGATGGCAAGAGACGAATCGTATTAGGCTTAGCTTCGCCAACAAAAATATGATGTTTGAAAAGCAGATTGTTTCTGACGTCTTTATCCGCCTCAGGAAGATCGAAACCTATTATCAAGCCTCTACCTCTCAGCCGCTGTACTTTCTCAACAGCAATAAGCTCAGCCATTAAATAGGCGCCCATTTGCGTAGCATTCGCTAAAAGATTTTCTTTTTCCATTACCTCCAGTACAGCAAGGCAGGCTGCGGCTGCTAGATAATTTCCACCGAATGTGGTTCCCAGCATTCCAGACCAGGGCTTAATATCGCCATGAATCAATACCCCGCCTACAGGAAATCCGTTGCCCATACCTTTCGCCATCGTAATCAGAGGAGGTTTTATCCCAGCATACTGGTGCGCAAAAAACTTTCCGGTACGACCATATCCGGATTGGATTTCGTCCAATATCAAAAGTGAATTATTCTTTTGACATTCCCTTTCCAAAAACTGGAGAAACGAATCTTCGGGAAGTTGAATTCCTCCTACGCCCTGGATGCCCTCAATAATAACTGCTGCAACATCGTTGTCTAACGCATCGAGAAACGCGTCTTCATCATTCATTGGTACAAAAACAACGTCATGCCCTGCGTTGAAAGGTGATACGATTTTTGGATTGTCAGTAACTGCGACTGCGCCAGAAGTTCTTCCGTGGAATGCTTTCTTGAATGCAATTACCTTTTTCCTACCCGTAACAAATGAGGCTACTTTCAAAGCATTCTCATTTGCTTCGGCGCCCGAGTTGCAAAGAAAAAGTTGGTAGTCAGGATAACCGGAGAATTGCCCCAGTCGTTCTGCAAGGTTTTCTTGTGAAGGATTGCGAACGCTGTTTGAATAAAACGAAATATTGCTTAATTGATCTGTTAACGATTTTATGTAATGCGGATGAGAATGACCAATTGAAATTACCGCGTGGCCTCCGTAGAGGTCGAGGTACTTAGTTCCTTTATCATCCCATAGCCAGGATCCCTCACCCTTCACCGGATTGATATTGAATAAGGGATACACGTCAAATAGTTTCATTTTATTAAAAGCTTTTAATTGCTAACAGCTAAAGCAGGCAGATGTAAATATTTCAATTTAAAAAACTATGCTTTTCAGTTTCAGGCCGGCATCTTCCTCAAACCCACACATCAAGTTCATGTTTTGCACGGCCTGACCAGAAGCGCCTTTCAGTAAATTATCAATCGCGGAGTGCACAACCAGCTTATCCTCTTCTTTCTCCAGACCAATCAGGCATTTATTGGTGTTAACCACTTGCTTAAGATCCATGCCGTTATCTGCAACAAACGTGAATAAATGACCTTTGTAAAAATTATGATAAAGCTTTTTGATTTCGTCGAGAGGCAGATCAACGGTGACACACGAGCTCACGTAGATACCACGGGCAAAATCTCCACGCCAGGGAATGAAATTTACGTTTCCGGAAAAGCCCGGCTGGAGTTGACGTAATGTCTGATTAATTTCTTTTATATGCTGATGTGTCAGGGTCTTGTAAGCAGAGATATTATTTGCCCTCCAGGTAAAATGAGTGGTTTCCTGAAGTTTTTGACCTGCGCCTGTCGACCCCGTTATTCCGGTAGTATAGGCTTCTTTTAAAATACCAGCGTTCGCCAATGGTAACAAACCTAGCTCAATCGCCGTAGCAAAACATCCCGGGTTGGCAATGTTTTTCGCTTGTTTGATCTGTTCTCTGTTGATTTCAGGCAGGCCATAAATGAAGTTTCTCCCAGGTAAACTTTCACCTAACCTAAAATCCTGGCTTAAGTCGATAATTTTTATGCTACTCGGAATAGGACTGTCTTGCAGGAACTTCTTGCTTTCGCCATGACCCAGACAAAGAAAAAGAACATCTACATCCTCTTGAATGGTATCGGTAAAATACAAAGAAGTATCGCCCAATAAATCAGGATGCGTAGCGTGCAACGGATTGCCAGCGTTGCTTCTGCTGTGTACAAAGGTCAGTGTTGCATACGGATGATTCAACAATAACCGGATGGTCTCCCCTCCTGTATATCCCGCTCCGCCAATAATACCGACGTTAATTTTTTTCATCGTAAAATTTTTAGCTCTTGGCACCATCTTCTCTGACCTGGTGATAGATCATGGTCTGATTGCCAAAGATTTTTGAAAAACCTCTCACATCATCTCCAGTCCATCCCAAATTCATTTCACCGTACTTACCAAACTTGGATGACATCAGGTCATTTGTGGAATCGATTCCCAGTACCTGGAAGCGGTAGGGATACAGTTGGATCTTTACTTCGCCGGTGACTTGTTGCTGTGTGCTGCTTAGATAAGCTTCAATATCCCGCATAACCGGATCTAAGTATTGACCTTCGTGCAGCCAATTACCATAAAATTGTGCGAGCTGATCTTTCCAACTCAACTGCCATTTGGTAAGCACATGTTTCTCTAGGGCATGATGTGCTTTTATCACCACCATTGGTGCCGCAGCTTCAAAGCCCACACGACCCTTTATTCCGATAATGGTGTCTCCAACGTGAATGTCTCTGCCAACACCATAAGGGCCGGCAATTTTCTGTAAAGCCTGAATGGCTTCAACCGGGTGACTAAAATTTTCCTGATTGATTCTTTTAAGTTCTCCCTTCTCAAAATACAACGTGACTTCTTCCGAGTTTGACTTCGTTACTTGCGTGGGCCATGCTGACTCAGGGAGCATACCCATCGACTTCAGTGTCTCTTTTCCACCGACTGACGTTCCCCAAATTCCTTTGTTGATTGAATACATCGCTTTCTCGAAGTTCATCTGAATACCTTTTGCTTTCAGATAATTAATTTCCTCTTCCCTTGAAAGCTTCAGATCTCTTATCGGCGTGATGATTTCCACACCGGGAATCAGGACATGGAAAATCATGTCAAAACGGACTTGATCATTTCCTGCTCCAGTGCTACCGTGGGCAACAGCATCCGCCTTTAATTCTTTGGCGTAATTAGCGGTAGCAAGGGCTTGCGACATTCGTTCAGCGCTAACGCTCAGTGGATACGTATTATTCTTTAATACATTTCCATAGATCAGGTAGCGGATTACCTTATCATAATAGTTCTTCGTCTCGTCTACAGTTTTATGGGAAGCCACGCCGAGGTTTTTAGCGCGCTGCTCAATGGATTTTACCTCGTCTGCATCGAAACCACCAGTATTGACGGTAATGGTATGGACCTCAAATCCCCTGTCGTCACTTAAATATTTGACGCAATAGGATGTGTCCAATCCGCCACTAAAGGCAACTACTACTTTCTTTTTCATTTTAATATTGTCGATTTAATAAATGTTCTAAATGCGCGCATGACGATCCCTTAGGATGTCAGGCGCGCAATTTCAAACATGAATGCTGGATTACCAAAAAAATATGCCAAGTAGAGACCTTCTTTTCTGGGAAGGATCAACGCTGGCAGCTTCTTTCTTACGGAAGGATTTTAGCAGCACAAATTGTTTGAAGCGAAGCCATCGTTCAAACAATTTCTGATTACCCTTAAATTCACGGTGACGGTGTGTCACGCCTTCGTGGTCGGCATGGACAGGCTCGGGTTGTTTTGCTGCCTGAGCTTCTGCTTTCGCGAGCTCCGCTGCTTTAATTTTGGCTTCGGCCTCCGCCGGGTCGAACAGCATAGCAGTACACATACAGTTTTTACGACCTTTACTCATGAGGATTTCATAATTCACACAACTCTGACATCCTTTCCAGAATTCCTCATCTGTTGTGAGTTCCGAATACGTCACCGGTTCATAGCCAAGATCCGAATTGATCTTCATGACGGCTAATCCGGTTGTAAGTCCAAATATTTTAGCGGCAGGATATTTTTCTCTGGAGAGCTTAAAGATTTTCTTCTTTATCTCAGTAGCAACTCCTGTTTTTCGAAAAGCGGGTGCAACAATAAGGCCTGAGTTGGCAACATATTTTTCATGTTCCCACGCTTCGATATAACAAAAACCAACCCAGGTACCGTCCTGCGTGGTGGCAATAACCGCCTTACCTTCCTTCATTTTTTGTTCGAGGTAGGCTGGTGAGCGCTTGGCTATTCCGGTACCGCGCGCTTTTGCTGATTCTTCCATCTCCGTAGTGATGGTTTCAGCGTAATGTGTATCGTCAGCAGTTGCTACTCTGACAATGAGTTTTTGATTTTCCAATTTCTTTTTAAAAGTTGTCGTGAATAATATAACAACCGTGCCAGAAGCACTAGAGCGCAATGTCCTTGACATTACGTCTTTTTAATTTGTGTCGGATGGAGGTATCAGATACGCACAAAGCGCGTAGGGCGAGGTCGCCTGGTCACCGTGCAGGCAATTAGATAGAACGGAAGCGTTCTCTTTGAGTTGTAAGCAGCAATGGCTGCTGAGATTATGGTGAACAATGTTTTCAATTTCTTTTCGGTCGTTTAAGGTTGAACGTTAGAGGTCAGTCATTCAGCTGCTTTTTTTGGTTTGGATACTAAATGCAAAATTAAACGATAAAGTTTGGTAAAAGACAAAGTTTTTGAGCAAAAGACTAAAAAAAAATTTTACTAACGAAAGTTTGTAATGAATTATACGAATGAACGTTATGCTATCCGTATCGTTAATTATCTTTGAGCATCGTTAAACCATTATGCAAACAAAAAAAATAGTTGTAGCTAGTATTTTTCTGCTTTTGATGATCACGTTAGGGATAGTTTTCAGGCCCTTGCCACCCGCAACTCCCGATAATACACTTCGGACACAAGGAACGATTGAACAAGTGCTGGAGACGCAAAACAAAAATGTTGTCTTTAAATTAAAAGATGACGATCGTTTTTATTATATACAGGACGATTTAGAAAAAGAGCGTTCGTTTCGAGAACTTCAACGCGAACTTTCAGGAAAGCCGGTAGAAATTTACTATGTGAAACACTGGACGGCTGTCGATCCGCTCCGGGTCAAACATGTTACCAAGGTACATTTGAATAAACTGACTTTGTATTCAAGTAACTAAGGATACCTGCCGCTTTACGGCCGTCGCATCAAAACAACTTTTCCTTTTTTCTCTATAAAACGGTCCTTGGTGTACAGCATCATTTTGTAGATGTACACACCGTTCGACAATACATTGCCTTGCTGATCCTTTCCATCCCAACTCAACTCATTAGTGCCTATGTGGAAGCCAGGTGCGCTGTAATTTCCATAATGCGCCACAACCTTCCCATTGACGTTGATTACCTGCCAGTCGAACGCATCCGGTAATTCATTGCCGCTGATTACAATTTTGAAATATAGTTCATTGGTAAAAGGGTTAGGGTAAGGATCGGCGATCTTAATAGCGTTCTCACTATTAACGGTGAATTGAATCTCAAAAGGAACGGTTCCGCTGCTGTTATTTCTTCCATCCCTGGCTTCAACACGCAAGGTATATACGCCATTAGACAAGTTCGCCGGTCGCAGTTCTACCCTGAACGGCAAATTCCCGGTCGCGGGAAACCAGGTTATATCCTGGCGATTAAAAAATATTGGTGTCGGTTCGCACACCTGAGATTCACATGGATATGTCAGGTAGATTTTTACACCCGTTGTGTCGGTTATCAGAATGTGTTGGTTTTCATCCCAAACCTTAATTAATATCAACGGATTTGAGGTGACAAATTCCTTGTTTTCAATATAACGGCCATCGATGGAAACATCCAGTACCGGGTGAATCTTCTCTTCCTCGACCAGCAAGTGGTTATGGAGTTGAAGAATGTTGTTGTCGTAATATTGCTCAGGAATAATTTTAGGATTTACGTAGACGTTTAAATCATTCAAACCTCCCTTGTTAATGGTGTTAACTTCGAGATAGAATTTTGTTGTATCGCCTGGCAACGGAGCTTTAATTTTTATCTCACCTAATTGAGAGGTGCGGGCCGTCTGATTAAAAACTTCTGTGTTAACAGTGAGTGAATCTGGGAATGTCTTATCTGTTATGTTAACAAAATCGTATTCACCAATCCAGTTCTCTCCTTCAATAAGCACCTGCTGTTCAATTGCACCTTTAAAACTCAACAAACCATCCGGGACGGGTGTAAAGGCGACAATCCAATTATTAACCTGAGGAGCAGTGAGATTTGCGTCGTCAGTGACTTTAAACATTACTTTTACATAAGGAAATTCATTTGCATCTATCCCACTTAAATCCTGCTCTCCAATTACATCCGAAAGTAAAAATTGTTCTTCTCCATTTAATTTTACGCCAATCAAATCGAAAGCGATAATATCGTCCTGTTCTACCTCAGAAGATCGTGAACTTAGAGACTGCCAGTTCAGAGCGGGGCCTATCAAGCCAGAAATCATTGAGCCCGAAGAATATCTTCCTGTAACGGTTTTAGAAACACTTAGTTCCTGCGCATCAGATGGCGATGCTGAGGTTTTATAAATTCTTGCACCGCCAGGTGCTAATCCTTTTTTGGCAAAAATTACGATGGGTTCGCCTGGTAACAAGCCATCGATTTGTGCTACCGAAATTCCAAGTTCCCCCAGTTTAGTCTTCGCGGCGGCTGGCCACGCACTATATTGCGCGTCGCCGATATTAAATAGCACAACCGAATCGCCTTCCTGAACATTATTCACAAATTGTATGATGTCAAATTCATTTCCGGTCACCATGTCGCCGGGAACATAATTATTAATGACCCACGGCTCTCGACCACACGCCCGATTACCGCGATTATACCATTTGAATTTTACGCCTATGTATGGTGCAGCAGAGTTTTTATCGAAAGCAATCAGGTTAATTGAATTATCGCGACAAATAAACCCTTGTTGAGTTAAGTTATATTCTTCGTTATTGATCTTAATGCTAACATCCGTGTTAAGAGAAGGGTGATTAGCGCCATAAGTTCTAATATTCACATCGGTAATCGTCTCTTTAAACGTAATCCTTCTGGCGTATTCATCGTTCACCAGTCCAACCGTTTGGTCTTGCAAATATTGGGGAAAATGCACTTGGGCCCAACCTTCAGGTCCATTGTTTATGTATGTAAACGAGCTTTGTGTCCACTCAGTACTTTCTTCCGGCAAAGGATCAACAAGTCTTGTACGCCAATAGTAAGCGAGCGTATCGGAAGCTAGCAGGGAGACGGTCTGTCTTACCAATATTGTTCCCTTCACAGGAAACTCCTGCTTCCACGGGCTATCAAAAGTATTGACCGTATCTAACTCCAGTATAAAATTCCTTTCTTCCGAAAGCAAGTTGCTGGTTTGAAAGGACAGCGCAATTTCATTTGCATTGACAATTCCAAAATTGGTTGGGTATAAATTTTTTGTTCCGTTCAATGGAATGACAAAATCTTTGGTAACTGAATTGTTCGACTTAGACAGTTCTGGCAGAACATTATCCGGATCAATTTTAACAGTGAATGAGTTTGTACCAAAACCTTCTTCTCTTCCTTTGTTGATAATAAACATCAACGTATCACTATATTTTGTCACGGGATAAAGTGAATCGTAAACAATAACTGAATTATCATTAAGCAGGCGTGTAACTTCTACACGAATGGTATCCGGTTTTGCCTGCCCGAAGTTTCTTACAATTAACTTTAGTCCAAAAGATTCCGTAAGCGCCGTGATGGGCAGTCCATCAAGTGATTCAACAGAAACATTGTCGTTATTGATTTCAAGATCGGCCTTTGGTGCGCCAAACAGTTTCACTGCAGGATCACCCAATAAAATCATTTGTTGCACCTGTGTGGTATTTGGAGGAGAGTCAACGGTTGTAGACATGTACCTCCTTGCGGCTTCCTTTTGGATGTCGCCAATGCCTTTGTATATAAAAGATGAATCCTGGTAGCCAACTTCATAGAAATGGTCGGCGTACCGTTTCAATAGGTTTGTAAATCCATAGGAGCTATGCGCAATAAAAGCAGTGGCTCCTTTGTCGCGCGCAAGAACCCAGTCTTCTCCAAACGTAGTGTACGTTAAAAAATAAGCTCCTACATTACAGCCATTCATCAGGAGTGTGGGATACTTACCCTTGTTGTTGTATCCCATCACGGGGTTAGTCACATAACCAATATCAAAATCCAGATTAGTGGCAGAAGAGTGACCAAAAAATGTAATCAAGTTTACACCTTCATTCACTTGCTTGGATACATTGACAACTTGAATTTCTTTTGAATATTTCGCCAACGCTGAAACCTTTCCTCCCAAATATTTATCCTCTGCCACACTTTGCAGGTCTGTTAAATAAGATTGCAACAACTCGGGCTCTCCCTCTTCCCTGCCTCCGCTTAAATGCAATAAATTCTTGCGCCATAAATTATCAAAAGGCAAGGCTTCCATTTCCTTGACCTTGTTAAGGTATGCAGCAACTTCTTCGGCTTTTGTGGCTGGTATCCGTCCCGTTGGAATGGCCGGTTCATACTGTGTTCCAGCTAACCCTGCCGAATATGCCATATCGGAACCAGGATATCCAGCGGCCGGAATCAGGTTCTTGAATGTTGGAAAACCCGCGGGGTTTCTGAAATATTTATAGTTTACATCGAGACCCTTACCAACTAGCAGTAAGTATTTTGGAACATTTGCGTTGGTCAAAAATTTCACAAAATGGTAAATCGCCAGCGGAGACGGCTCACCATAATTAAATTGATCGTATAACTGCTGGATATTGACAATCAAAGTATCGTAACCTCCTCCTTCGGCAGACGCCCGGTATTCTGCATAGGCTTTAACCGGATTACTATAACCTAAAGCAGGTTGCTGAAGGAGAGGATGTGCAACAATAATATAGTCGTGTTGACTTGGAATTATCTGCCTGAAATTAACAGCTTTAATTGCCGGCGTAATCGTTGCGCTAGATGCGAATATCCTTCGAACAGTTTCAGTGGACGGAACTATTGCGTCAATGGTCGACCCCACCACGCCATCAATCCGAACAACGGAATTCGGGTCAGTGACATCAAACAGCCGAAGGCCTGCTGCCGGATTTATGATTTTAATGAAGGATTTTCCATTGATATTTTCCTGAAGCAGAAAACTTTTTTCCGTAAAGCCAGTGCCATCAAAATTTTGAGGATACTTAAGCTTAATGTAGCCAATGCTAACCCTATCCGGTTGACCACCTTGTCCATTAACCTTTACCCGAACCGTGAGCTTACCATCGCCGGCGATGTCAGACCATTGCAAGGGCAAGACAATCTTTTGAGGTTCAAAGCCTGAAAAATTATGGGTTGCAACTAACCGAAGTCCAGAGCCTACAAACAATTCCACCTGATGCGCCATCACACCCCGGCCGATCAATAATATTTCAAGTTCAGGTAATGCAGCCGCAGGAACGGTATTTATTATATCCGATAAGGTGTTGTCTAAAAATTGCGTTTGAAAAATGCGGTGACTCATCCATCCCTCACCAACATCAAAGAAAGTGTTTAGAATTTCGCCATAGTCAATGCCAGTAGCATAGTCGTTATTCCATAGCAAAAGCTTTTCATCCCAGTGGTAGGTTTCGGCCGAAAGATTGCCTGTATTTTCTTCATAAAAGGGAGAAATTCGCTTGCCGTTCATTGGCCCCACAGTAAGGAAGTAGCTTGTTGTATCGCTAAAGAGATTGTAATACGAATGGGGTTGGGAAGACGCGGGTTTATATAACCCTGCATCTAATGTCCCATCATTCTTCTGGCCATAAAATTCAATAAAATCGGTGGGATCAAACTGAGTGTCGTCTTCCCCTTCCACAAAAATTGCCTGCTCGATGCCTCGGTGAAAAAGCTGAATTCTTTTCGGGTTAGTATTTACTGGGAAACCGGCAGCTTGTAGGTCGGCAAAATTCAGCCGGTAAATTCCTTCTTTTGCAACTGGAATTTTAAAGTAAACTTGGTTAAAGTCGATCCATTCATTACCAACTTGTGCAACGGATTTTAAACTGACTATTATTAAAATTAAAACGAATAGAGATGGTCTCATGAAAAGGTCTGACTACAACACTGAGGTACATACATGGCTACCGCCAAAAGTAAGCAAACAACCGCGGTGCGCGGATTGTCAAAACCTTGGAAACCTTACAGATGATACATCAACCTGATGTTACGCGTTTATGCATTGATCCACGAGCCTCGTCTCGCCCGTGTCACTGCACAGAATCGTACAATCGGGTGAACAATAATGTACGATTTGGAACATCGGATCCGCTTCAAATTAAGGGCTGAAAAAATTAAAATCCTGTATTTTAGACGAAAAAGGGTGTTTTTGAAATTTTTCACCAGGTACTTGGTCATGCATAGTACGTTTGCGTTAAAGTTGCTAGGAATGATCTAAACGTGATGTATGAATCTTGAAAACACACAAGTACAGATGAGGAAGGGAATATTAGAATACTGCATTCTTCATATTATCTCCCGCGGCGAGGTTTATGCCTCAGATATGCTGGACGAACTTACTGCCGCGAAAATAATCGTAGTTGAAGGCACACTTTACCCCTTGCTGACCCGCCTGAAAAATGCCGGTCTTTTAGAATACAAATGGGTGGAATCAAAATCGGGACCCCCAAGAAAATATTATAAACTAACGGATAAGGGAAGTAAATTTCTGGGAAACCTGACAGCAACGTGGGATGAACTTGTTCACTCTACCCAAATGATTACCTCAAAATCTAATGTTTAATACACGACTTACATTGTTATGAAAAAAAATATAAGCATAAACATAAGCGGCATTATCTTTCATATTGAAGAAGACGGATATGAGAATCTTCGAAAGTATCTCGATTCTATAAATAAATATTTTGCCTCCTTTGAAGACAGTAGCGAAATCCTGGCAGACATTGAAAGTCGTGTAGCAGAAATCTTTCTTTCAAAATTAAATGAAGGCAAACAAGTGATCACTGCGGACGATGTAAACGCATTGATCACGACAATGGGAAGTGTAAGCGATTTTAAAGCTGCTGAAGAACAAGAATTCGCGAAGGCTGAGGCTCCAGGAAGAAATTCATCCGGTCCTTCTTCTTCAAGTTCGTCAAATGAAGGATACAAAACATTTACCACGCCGAAACAACTGTTGCGCGATGAGAAGCGAAAAATCCTTGGGGGTGTTTGTTCAGGAATGGCTACCTATTTCAATGTTGACCCTATATGGATACGGTTGCTTTTTGCGTTGACTGCCTTTGCGTATGGCATAACGATTCTCGTTTATATTGTGATGTGGATTGTGGTGCCTGGGGCCACTGACCTGGAAGAACCGGAGACTGGTAAAAAAATGTTTCGGGATCCGGAAAGGAAGGTGATTGGCGGTGTGTCCGGAGGAATAGCTGCTTATTTTGGTATTGACTTGGTTGTAGTCAGACTGCTGTTTGTCATCTTCACCATTTTCTTTGGAATAGGTTTTATCATTTATATCGTCTTGTGGATTGCGTTACCCGAGGCTAAAACATTGACCGATCGAATGGAGATGCAAGGCGAACCGGTTACACTTTCTAATATAGAATCGAACATAAAAAAAAATCTTAATGTAGATCCAAGCAAAGAAGAAACTACTGCAACCAGAATCCTTCTTCTTCCTTTCCGGATAATTGGAATACTTATCTCCGTGCTCGCCAAAATATTGGTACCGCTACTGGAGGTTTTTAGGGTGGTCATCGGGATCGCTATTATTATGTTCGGCCTTGGTTTGATTTTTACCGCAATAGTAAGCGGTGGTGTACTCATCGGTCTTTTCTCAGACACCGCATTTTCATGGCCGTGGGGTCATCCCAACGAATTTAGCATGCCTTTGGAAGTTTTCATTAATGGCATTTCAGGGTGGCTGGTAGTTGCTGCTTTTATTGCGGCCATTATCCCTGCGATTTTTATAATGATATTAGGAGTGTCTGTGATTGCCCGGAAGTACGTTATCGGACCGACTATGGGCTGGACTATGTTCGTGTTATTTTTTGTCAGTGTCGCTATACTTAGCGTGGGTATTCCAAAAATTGTCTATGCCTTTAAAGAAGACGGAGAATTTAAAGTTGAGCAGACTTATAATCTCAACGGTAAGACTGCAGTTTTTCACATCAATGAAGTTGGCATGGACGACTATGATGCTGCCACACTTACGTTGAAGGGATATAATGGAAAAGATTTCAAATTGGTCCAGACTTTTGAGGCGCAAGGTTCGACACGGCAACAGGCTATTGAAAATGCGAAGATGGTGGATTATAATGTAGCCGTGCAAGATTCGATAATCACTTTTGATTCCAATATCAGGTTCAAAGAAAATGCCGTGTTTCGTGACCAGCATTTAAGAATGATCCTCTATATTCCTTACAATTATCCATTTGTTTTGGATGAAGCAACCAGCCGTTTTATCACACAGTATATTGACTACGATGACTTGGAAGGAAATACGTGGATCATGACAGAGGATGGAATTACTTGCAAGACCTGCCCTAAAAATGAAACAGAAGAGAATGATGATAACGAGGATAATAATAACGAGGAAGATCAGGCTTCAAATGCCGTGTCCGACCAATTTGGATTAAACAGTTTTTATGGATTAGACATAAAGGGCTTATTCGATGTGCATATTATGAAAGGTGATGCGTACGCAGTGGAGCTCATTGGTTCTGCTAAAGAAAAAAGTAAATATGAAGTTTACCGGGAAGGCAGAACACTTGTTATCAAATATGAAGGCAAGGACCGAAAATTCGACTGGAACGATGGCGTCAACGAACACAATGATATCAGAATTAATGTAACGATGCCCTCCCTTGAAAGAATTGAAGCAGAAGGATTTGGCTCTATCAAATTCGACGAATTCACTATGGATGATATGGAGATCGAGCTTCGGGGACCAGTAAAACTTCGCGGCTCGCTAAGTGCGCATAACCTTGCCGTTAATCTTACAGGTACATCTGAAGCAGATCTTTCCGGTGACGTCCAAAACATGGACGCCGATATTCGCTTTGCCTCCAAACTACTTGCTTACGACCTGGAAGCGAATGACGCAACAGTGGAGGTGAACGGCGCCTCTTCAGCCAAAGTCAATGTTAGTCACCATCTCGAAATGGATGAAGGTGTTGCCAGCGACATTGACTACCGTGGAAATCCTGAAGTAATTGATAGAGATTAAAACCCGTTTATATGATTATTTTTCTATTGTTAATTATCGCGTTTATCGCAAGCAAGTTGATTGGATGGTTTTAGTCATGGTGGGATAGGGTTGTCTGTAGTATCTTATTGAAAAAACAAGCTTTTGTGCAAGCTGACCGGCCCGTTTTATGGATAAAGCCAGCACAAAATTGCATTCCCATGCAATGACCATGGGTATCCGTGACTTTATTTTACAATTTTCTTAAGCCCCCACGCAACCTCATTCGTTAAATTAGCATCATCAAAATGAAACGTTTTACATGCAGTTTAAAATTTACCGGGCAAAAGAAGACGAACTGATAAAGGGATGCCTCAGGCGCGATCGTAGCGCCCAGAAGCTTCTTTACGATTCCTATTCTTCAAAAATGTATGGCCTTTGCTATCGATATGTAAAGGATTCTATGGAAGCAGAGGATGTGCTGGTGACTGCATTTATGAAGGTTTTTGAAAAAATTGACCAATTTAAAAATGAGGGAAGCTTTGAGGGATGGATTAGAAGAATTGTGGTGAATGAGGCATTAACCAGCTTACGAAGAAATCGCTCTATGTACATCGAGACGGAATTGGAGCAAGTCGATTATGATCCAAACTACAAAACGGTAAGTGATCATTTGGAGGTCGAAGACCTTATTCAAGTGGTAAATGAACTTCCCACAGGGTACAGAATTGTATTTAACATGTATGCCATCGACGGATATTCTCATAAAGAAATTGCAGAATCTCTGGGGATAAGCGAAAACACATCGAAGTCGCAACTGTGCCGTGCACGCACCTATCTTCAGAAAATATTGAAAGAACAGGAATGGATGGCGAATAAAAATTTTAGCAAATGATGAATCAACAACCGGATAAATATTTTCGTGAGAAACTGAAGGATTATCAAAGACCCGCACCGGCAAGCGCGTGGGATAGAATTGAAAGCGGGCTGCAAAAAAAAACAACAGTAAAATTTGAATGGTGGAAAGTGGCCGCTTCACTCCTTTTGCTGACATCTGTCGGGTATGGCCTTTGGGTTTATCGTACTTCGACAGATAAACAGCCATTGGCAAAAACTGAATTGGAAACTGAAACCCAGAAACCTGGTGAACATAAATCTAAAGACGGGGGCACACCGCTCAATCATAGAGAAAAAGATATTTCCTCTGAGAACGAAGCGGTTGCGCAACCTCTTTCAAAATCAGAGACGAAAGAAAACGTGACTTCTAAGAATGTAATTAAATATAAAACGCAAACCGTCGCTGCGCAAAAATCTCCATTAACGTCTGAACCCATTCAGCCGGCCGAGGTAACCTCCATGCCCGAGCCTGTTGTGGCGTCTGTCGATAGCGTTGTTCCGCCTACAAAAAAGTCTTCGAATATAACTTTGACAATTACAGCTGAAGAAACAAATCAATATTTAGATAAAAATGCATTAGCCCAAGCAACCTCAGAAGAAAAGAAATCATCTACGTTTAAAAAGCTCTTAAGAAAAGCCGGTGATCTGAAAAGTAATCAAGATCCGTTTGGCGATCTAAGAGAGAAAAAGAATGAAATTCTCGCGCTGAATTTTAAGAATGAAAAACGTGGACAAAACAAATAATTGGGTATGACAAAGAAATTTTTACTTACAGCAGTAATAGCCCTGGGCACTATCATGACCAAGGCGCAGCAGGCCGATACAGTCATCGTAGAATTGGCAAAGACAAGCCAGGTAATATTTACTATAAAAGACCGTAACGATCTTGAGATCTTAAAGCACTATGACTTTCAGCAACTTTTCCAGGATGTGCTTTCCAAACTCGAAAAGAACGATACTACCGCCCTGGCTAAGCGCGACTCGACTGAAACAGAAGAGGTAGTAGCAAGAAATGAAAATAGTGAGGACGAAGACGATGATGAAGACGATAACGACTGGCGCAATCACCGGGATGATAACGATGATGATGATGATGATAATGATGACTACGAATGGAGAAACCACTTTCATGGCAACAGGTGGGGACGTACCTGGCAATCGTTCAACTTTGATCTGGGAACAAATAATTATTTAACAGATGGTGAATTTCCGGATAATAATAACGCCCTGTACTCAGTAAGACCATGGGGATCATGGTATGTGGCCGCGTCATCCATTCAACGCACCCGTTTAGGATCAAAATTTTTCATCGAATGGGGAGTTGGTATGAGCTGGTATAATTTCAAATTCCAAAAAGATAATATCACAATCTTAAAAGATGACAACGGCATTGAATTTACAGAAGACCTCCGGGATGTTAACTTTAGAAAAAGCAAACTTACCGTTTCCTACGTCCATGCCTCCCTTGTACCTATTGTCGACTTTGGAGGTAACAGCCGTAAAGCAAGGCTGTGGGATGGACATCATAATTCATTTCGCATCGGTTTAGGACCTTATGTTGGCTACAGAATTTCAAGTCACTCCAAGATCGTGTACAAAGATGGTGATCGTGAAAAAGATAAAGACCGAGACAACTTCTACTTAAACAATTTTCGATACGGCATGCGGCTGCAATTGGGTTACAGGTCAACCGATTTATTCTTCAATTACGATATGAACGAACTTTTCGCTGAAGGTAGAGGGCCAAAATTAAATGCCTTTAGTTTCGGAGTAATTTTCTAAACCGCTAAACCTCCAGAAATCATCTGGAGGTTTTTTCTGTTTCCACCCATCAACATGCTCATAGCAAGTTAGACTCTCATCCTTCCTAACATCTGTTTGTGCAGAACATTCTCTCTGAATCTTTTCGAGTTTGATTTGATGAAGATTTGCGATGTTTTTATTTTCGCTCCGCTGTAACGATTATTTTCTAACTTTATATATTTAAGCGTATGTCGGAAGCAGGAAATTTAACCCGTAAGGAACAAGTAATACGAAAGGCTGCAGAGCTTTTTAAAGAAAAGGGGTATGCAGCTGCCTCCATGCGGGATCTCGCCCAATTGCTTGGTATTGAAGCCGCTAGTTTGTATTCACACATTAAATCGAAGGAGGAAATTTTAAGAAGTCTTTGCTTTGACATGGCTACTGAATTCAGAAAGTCATTGAATGAAGTGGAGAAGCAAAATGTTTCAGCAAGTGAAAAACTCCGCATGGGAATCATTGGTCATATCCAGGTAATGGCAAAAGACCTCACAGCCTCAGCGGTATTCATGAATGAGCATCGGCATCTAAGTGAACCCTATCTGCGTGATTTTTTACTGTTGCGCATCAATTACATCAATCGCTTTAAGACAATTTTGGAAGAAGGTGTTCGCACCGGAGAATTCAAAAACACCATTGATAAAAAATTGGCAGTAATGACCTTATTTTCATCTTTAAACTGGATGCCAATGTGGTATGATCCAGACTCAGCAATCGATCCTGCTGCCTTGGGCGATCAACTGGCTGACATGCTTATAAACGGGTTGAAGAAAACGGCCTGATACCTTTTGGAATTTAATTCTGCCTTACAAAAGGTCCTGCAAGTAATAGAATTTCTTTCCAAACCGCCGACAACGCTTCATACGGTGAACTGAAACAACTTTTTAGGTAAACAAGCGTACTGCTATCTTCCGGCAACTCATTATTTATCCATTTGAAGATATCATCCGCCAAAATCAAAAGCTCATTTGAATGGTACTTGGGATAATGCCGGTACAGAAAGTCTAATGCCCACAAAAAGTCCAGGTATTTCAAAGTCATACAACAAGAACGCAATTTTTTTATCGATAGTTTTTCCTTCTACGTTATATAAATTGCCATGCAAATAATAATACAAGACCTTAAAGAATTAATCCGGGAATTCGGGGATAGGCTCTATGTGATTCCAGATTCAGATTTCTATGCCAAACCCAATCCAGCAAAATGGAGCAAAATTGAAGTGCTTGGACATTTAATTGACTCTGCCCAAAATAATCTTCGACGATTTATTTGCGGCCAATATGAATCTACACCACCCCTGATCGTGTATGATCAGGATTTGTGGGTGGCGGCCAACAACTACCAATTGGCGAAAACTGAGGGTATCATCCAGCTTTGGATTTTGCTAAACGAACGGATTTGCAGCATACTATTGTCAATGGAACAAGCCAGTTACAATAAAAACTGCAATACAGGAAGAGAAATACCCAGGCTTCGTTCCCTTGAATGGCTGGCGGGCGATTATGTAAAACACATGAAACATCATTTGAATCAAATTATCCCCGGCAGTTTTAATATTATTTACCCCGGGTAGCGAACTCGTCTCCTGATCCTGCCTTTACGCCGAAAATCATGCATGCATTACAATTACGAGTAAAACCTGATAACATTTTATCGTAACCAGCCGTATTCATGAGCAGTAAACTAAAACTATGAGATTACGGATTTCAGGTATTTTAATTTCCTGCCTGGGTATACTGATGTTTAACTGTGAAAAAAGAGGCGAGACCGATTCCGCTACCTTCACAAAAGCTGACTCTCTTACTGATGTTTACCTGTCTCTCCAAGACAGTATGTTACGCTCCTGGAATATCATGATCAATGACGATAACCAGAAGATTACAGCTATGCACAATCTTCTGCACGAATTAATGCTAACTACTGCCAATGAAAATGAACTACAAACCTTCGAAGAACAACTGGATCGGTTGGCTGATTTAAGATACGATCAGAAGTCGATGGCTAAAGAAGATTTGATTGAAGAATACGATTTTGCTTCAAACTCTTTAGTAACCGAACTTATTTCCATCGCTGAATCCAGAAGTGAATTTGCTTATAATCCGACGTTGCAAAAATTAGTTGAAGAGATCCGGATCGCGGATCAAAGAGTTGATCTTTACCGCGAAGAATATGACCTTATCACTCAAAAATATAATAACTTCCTGCAGGCAAACAGAAGTTATCTGGATGAAATGAACCTTGGAGATTCATTGATCATAAGACCTCTCTTTCAAATGACTTACGGAGAATAAATTAGTTAATTTTTACCCTTTCTTTTCTCCTCTCGATTTTCCTACATTAGACCAAACTTATCGGGATCGATAAACAACTGCCATAACACGCTGTTTGTAAAAGATAAACTTTATCGGCTAATGCATTTACAATGGCATCTTTAATTAAAACCAGACACTCTTCCGACAATAACTCCGATATAGAATTTGCAAAAGATCTTCGCCTTGCAGTTTTGATCGATGCAGACAATGTTCCTTACTCAAACATAAAAGGTATGTTAGAGGAAATTGCTAAATATGGAAATCCAACGTTTAAGCGCATTTATGCCGACTGGACAAAACCGACCGTGTCGGGCTGGAAGTCTGTATTGCTGGAATATGCGATCACGCCCATTCATCAATACAGTTACACCACTGGCAAGAACGCTACAGATTCTGCGATGATTATTGATGCGATGGACATTTTATATTCAGGAAGAGTCGACGGCTTTTGTATTGTGTCGAGTGACAGTGATTTTACCCGTCTCGCGACCCGTCTTCGGGAGGCCGGCATGAAAGTGTTCGGTTTTGGTGAAAAGAAAACACCTACGGCGTTCATTTCCGCTTGCGATAAATTTATATACATCGAAATCCTGGCAAAGGAAAAAACATCCGATGAGGAATTAGTCAAATCGACCAAGGCTAAACCCCGGACAGCCAACACACCCATCGAAGGCGATGGCAAACAACCCATTAGCCCAATTACCAGAAATTTCGTGAAGCTTGTCAGCGATAGCATCAACGATCTGGCTGATGAAAGCGGCTGGACATTTCTTGGGGATTTGGGTAATCTTCTTTTGAAGAAGCAACCGAACTTCGACCCGCGAAATTATGGGTTTAACAAATTAGTACTGTTGCTAAAAAGTATGAAACAGTTTGAAGTAGAGAAACGTGATACCGGAAAAGGTAACATCAAAAATTTCTACGTTAGAACGAAGTGATCTATTTATAATATGTCACCTCGACTCTAAATCGGGAATCAATCGCACCTAACCTGTCGTATGCCGATTTTGAAATTTTTATGACGAGCTTATCATTCACCGCAGTGTCTGGCAATTTTCCCATAACACGAACAAACACCTCGCGATTGTTCATTTCATTTCTCACTTTCATAATCGTGCCCACGGGGGCATTGCGGTGAAGCGCGAGATATTTTCTGTTCCCATCCGTACCTTCTATCAGTTCAGCAAGTCCTGTTTGTAGAACCTCATCGCTGCTTTTCACAGATTCGGAAATACGAATTGTTTGTTCTTTTACTTCCGGTTTTGTTGATGCCGTCTGAACAGGAGTTTCTTTCTTTGCCTCGGTTGCCGAAGGTGTTGGGGTTACTACCGGCGGAGCCTGTTGAGTAGTTGGCGTGTTTTGTACCGGGCTAGTTTGCGCTGGTGAGGTAGTTTTAGCCACCGGCGTGGTTTGTCGCGACCCTTCTTGTGGGGCCGACACAATCAATTCCTGTCCGATGCTCAATTCATTCCCTTCCAGCTTATTCCAGTCCTTTAATTGTTGAACGGAAACACCATATTGCCTGCTGATCGAGAACATTGTCTCTTTTGGCGCAACGGTATGGACACCCTTTTTATTTGTGGTTGCAGGGCTGGGAACCGTCGAGGAGGTAGTCGCAGTTGAAGATGGAGTGGTAGTTGAAACAGGTGTGCTGCCGCTTTTCCTAATGACAAGCTGTTGCCCGACAGACAGGGCATTATCAGTGATATTATTCCATTGCTTGATCTCATCAATAGTAACACCATACATTTTTGAAATAGAATACATGGTTTCTTTGGCGGCAACGGTATGCGTAGTTCCATTCCCTCCCTGAACTTTTTTTCTAGGCGTATATGGAATTTTCAGAATCTGCCCAATCTCTAATCCGGCATCAGCCGTGGGATTATATTGAAGAATACTTTCAATGGATGCCCCGTAACGCCTGGAGATTGCATATAATGTCTCCTTCTCTCCTACGCTATGGATGACAAAAACTTTCCCGTTGACTGTCTCTGTTCCTATAGAATCGCGATGTACTTGTTGAGCATTAAAAAATAAAACGCTCGAAAAAATTATTTCATTGATCATAAAATCTTGTAACTAACCAGCTCTACTTTATTCTTCACGAAAAATACGCAACCTGATAAGATGAAAAAAGTATCCATTCCGATTCCTTTCAGGTGTTCATCTAATTTTTCTTTCAGCAACAAATTTCCGTCAGCAGAAATAATAAACAAATAGTTCGCCAAATCAATTTCATTAAAATAACATGACACGAAAATAAGTGAGTCATACTCCAGGTATTCCAACGCTGCTATTGGCAATAAATTGAATTTTTGATTAAAAAATGTTTGTACCGTTCTGAAGTATTCATGATCTGCCGGATATTGATGCGGCCGCAATACATTTTCTCTTGCATTCACCTCAGAAACGGCTGATTCAATGATTTTGCCGGTCCTTAGGTCAAGACAAACCTCACGCTTCCCAAACTTTTCTGAAAACCCAAATATTGTTTTTCCTGAAATTGAACTGATAGAAAAATCATTATTCCACCAAACTAAACTTCCGTCATCCACGCGGTGCGCAAGCGTAGCTTTTTTATCTGGATTGTTCGTATCAAGGTAAAGGGTGAACAGCGCTAAATCTCCCGAAACACCACTGAGGCTCATCCACCAAGGCTCATCCAGTAATTTGTCCTTCCACAAAAATTGATTGTTTCTGTAGTTAAATGCCGAAAAACGAACTTCTTTCTTATCGCTGTTACGAATCTCTAACAACATTACCTGATTTTCCTCTGAAATTTTGGTATTCCATACTACTCCAGCGAAAACATGCGAAAAGTTGAAAGCTACACTGGACGCCAACCGTTTTAAAGTTTAATTTTATGTAAAGTAAGTGAGCTTTTTTAATTCTTTAGCCTTTACCCGATGATTCATTTCGAGAACATAATGAGGACTTTAGTGACAATGTTAACGTTGCTGGTTTTTTGTACACTTGCCGTCCCGGTGTTTGCTCAAAAAACCAAGGTGATGGTAATGGAGATAAAAAATGAAATTGATCCACGAATGACACGTTATGTGGATTTGGCACTTAACCACGCCACGACCACAGAGGCCGATATTGTGATCATTGAAATGGATACTTATGGCGGTGTTCTGACAGATGCAAAAGACATTGTTGACAAGATCATGAGTTTTAAAAAACCGACATGGGTTTTCATCAATGCGGATGCAGCCTCAGCTGGAGCTTTGATCTCCATCGCATGCGACAGTATCTATATGGCCCCCGGTGCTAGTATTGGCGCTGCAACTGTAGTTGATGGAAGCGGTGATAGAGCGCCTGACAAATATCAATCCTACATGCGATCGATCATGCGCTCTACTGCAGAAGAAAATAACCGCAACCCCACCATAGCGGAAGGTATGGTGGATGAGCAGGTTGTTTTGGATAGCGTGAAGAAGGTAGGACAAGTCATCACATTCTCAACTTCAGAGGCAATACGGTATGGCTATTGTGAAGGCAAAGTTGAATCTATAGAAGAAATCCTTAAAAAAAATAAGATCGCTGAATACGAAATAGACCGTTTTGAACTAAGCTCAACTGAAAGGATCATCAGTTTTTTTCTGAACCCATTTATCAGTGGTATACTCATACTCGCGATTCTGGGCGGTATATATTTTGAGATGCAAACTCCCGGAATTGGATTTGCCGGTCTTGCAGCTTTAGTTGCTCTAATTCTTTACCTCGTTCCCTACTACTTAAATGGTCTTGCCCAAAATTGGGAGATCATCGCATTCTTTGCCGGGCTTGCCCTGATTGCAGTTGAAATTTTTGTTCTTCCGGGCTTTGGCGTTGCAGGCATTAGTGGAATTATTCTGGTCATCGGTTCGCTGGTGCTCATCATGATCAACAACGAAGCATTTGATTTTGAATTTGTAAGAATGAACGATGTACTCAGCGCGCTGGCTGCGGCTATGGCTGGCTTATTTGGCGCCATGGTCCTGTTCTTTGTAGGAGGATCACGGCTACCGGATACAAGATATTTCAAAAAGATCGCCCTGACCACCACACAAGACAGCGCCCAGGGGTACACATCAAACTTCATCACCAATGTATTAAGCGGAAAAAGAGGGACAGCGCAAACGGTATTGAGACCGAGTGGAAAAGTTGAGATTGATGGATTATTATATGATGCATATACACGCGGCGAGTTTTTGGATAAAGGAACATCCGTTGAAGTGATCAACGTTACAGGATCCAGCCTGTTGGTAAAACGATTAATGGAAAACGCATGAAAATAATTGGAATAATACCATCGCGTTATGCCTCAACACGATTTCCTGCAAAATCATTAGCTGTTATCAATGGCAAATCCATGATCCAGCGTGTCTATGAACAGGTACAACAATCCAGCGCATTAAACGATGTAGTGGTAGCTACCGATCATCGCGAAATTTATGAGCATGTAAAAAAATTTGGGGGCGAAGTATGCCTGACTAAACCGGATCATGTAAGCGGCACGGACCGGTGTTATGAGGCGCTGACACTTCAGCAAAAGAAGTATGATTATGTAATTAATATTCAGGGGGACGAACCATTCATTCAGCCCGATCAAATTGATCTTCTGGCTGGTAAGCTTGATGGCACGACCGAGATTGCTACATTGGTAAAATCGTTACATAATGAAGAGCAGCTTTTTAATCCCAATGTTGTGAAGGTTGTGGTAACCAAATCGATGGATGCAATGTATTTTAGTCGTTCTCCAATACCGCACATACGGAACACCCCAGAAGAAAAGTGGATTACCAACCACAAGTTTTATAAACACATTGGGATGTACGCATATCGCTCGGACGTTCTGGAACGAATTACACGGCTGTCGGTATCATCACTTGAAACTGCCGAATCACTCGAACAGCTGCGGTGGCTCGAACACGGATTTAAAATAAGTGTTGCAGAAACTGATACAGAAACCATGGGAATTGATACGCCCGAAGATCTGCAAAAAGCTATTCAAGGCCTGAGATAAATCAGACGATTTACCATTTAAACGTTTGACGGAAAATTAATTGTTAGCTGGCTTCACTTTAGTCATCTTCGACTTTTCAACTGCGAACTTTTCTATCTCTTGATAAACGCCAGCAACATCTTTTGAAGTTAACGATGAACCTATGACATGGGCGCCAGCATTGGGCATGGCTTTTTGTACTTTTAACTCGTCAGGTGTGCCTAATTGTTCATGCATTTTCAGCATAGCACTTACTTTTACCTGGGGATCCTGCGCCGCTTCATTTTTGTAATAATATAATGTCAGCGAAGGCTGCGTTACCTTGTTAAACAATTTTTTATTCATCGAAGACTCTAAAAGTTCCTCCAGTTCCGTGAGAGACTCCAATCGGTATTTTTTGTTCCAGTACTTAGCATGTTCTTCATTCGCGTCGGTGACCCGATAATCACCTCCCATCACTAACCGCGCAATTTGTAAACCCCAGGGGTCGTTCAATAGAAATGCCGCACCATCATTGATGGCAATGTTTGGAGATAAATTTATCAACGCAAAAACTTCGTCAGGATATTCAGCAGCCAGCTTCAACGCCAGCGTCCCGCCGGTAGAAGTGCTCATCAGAATAACATTTTCTCCAATCTTCTTTCCAACGGCCAACGCTTCCTTTGCACTCTCCCATGCGCGGTCGGCCGTAAAATTGAGTAGCGCCTCCGTTGTATCAATACCATGATCCGCCAAACGAGGTAAAAAAAGGTTGCATCCAAAGGCTTGGGCAAAATTCCGGTGAACCGGATCACCCTCTACCTGACTCGCTGAAAATCCATGCAGATAAACGACAGCATAACGCGTCTTTTGCTTACTGCTATCATACCAAACAATGCGTGCTTCATTATTTGGTTTGATATTATGTTTCGCTTCTTCGTCAGCAATGAATTTTTCTAATGCTGCTGCATCGTCTGGAACGGTAGGCTTTACCGTTTCGTATTTTGGCTTATCCGGCTCAGGACCTAAAAAATAGATTCCTACCAGTAACAAGATCGGAAAACTAATTTTAATAAGACGTTTAGAGGTCATATTGGGAGGTTATCGGAGGAAAGATAATGAATCGTTGTTCAAATTAAAGAGCTTTCAGGCTTCGTCATTGCTCAGCAAAAATAATTACGCTTTTCTTTTATGGAAAACTGTCATGCACAGCATCCTAACACCGTAACAAATAAAATCATCATGAAAAACTGGAAATATTCGATTTTAACATTTATCGCTGTTACGGCCATTTTAATGTTTGGCTTTACGGTCACGAGATTGAACACACCGGTAAAAAAAGCTCATGCCTTCGTGCCACCGAAAGGATGTGTGTTCAGGACTGTTATGGGGGAAGAATCGTCAATGTTTAATGCTGTGCATAAAACGCCGGAAAAAGTGCTGCTCGCAGTGGATCGCGGCCTTGCCTGGATGATTAAAGCACAAAATGAAAAGGGTGGATGGGGCGCCGGCAGCCATAGTCGGCAGGACGTCTTTGACCCGCATGCAGTTCCTGCTGATCCCGCAACAACTGCGATGGTCGCCATGGCGCTGTTGCGAAGTGGTTCGACCTTGACTAACGGTCCATACGCAAATAATTTACAGAAAGGGTTGGAATTTCTAATGAATGCAACCGAAAACTCAGACGTAAATAGTTACAACATTACTGATTTAACGGGAACACAAATTCAAACGAAACTTGGTCAAAACATTGATGTCATCCTTACTGCTCAATTTTTTTCCAACATGCTGGACTATGTCAATCACGATGGAATTTTAAAAAAACGGATACAAAAAAATTTGAATACGTGTGTTTCAAAAATTCAGCGGGCGCAAGATGCCAATGGAAATATGGCTGGCGCAGGCTGGGCGGGTGTTCTCCAATCTTCATTTGCCACTAACGCACTGGAATCAGCACAAGCAAAAGGGGCAGCTGTAGACGACAAGGCCCTGGAAAAATCGCGGGAAGCTCAGAAAAATAATTTCGACGCAAAGACAGGGGAAGTGAATACTGAGATGGGCGCCGGCGTGATGTTATATGCTGTATCGGGATCGGCGCGGGCAAGTGCTAAAGAAGCTCGTCGCGTAGAAGAAGAAATTGAAAAGGCAAAGCGAGGTGGTAGTTTAACCCACGATGCGCCGGCTACTGCAGAAAATCTTCAAAAGATTGGATTTGATAAAACCGATGCGATGAAATACGCTACCGCCTACGAAGTGTATCAATCTGCAAAAGTTCAAGCGCAACGTGACGATGTTATGGATGGCTTTGGAAGTAATGGCGGAGAGGAATTTTTGAGCTACTTACAAACGGGAGAAAGTATGGTTATCGGGAAAGACAACGGATGGCAGCAATGGTATAATAATATCAGTGGCAGAATGTTAAAGATTCAAAATAACGATGGCAGCTGGAATGGGCATCATTGCATTACCAGCCCGGTATTTTGTACGGCAACAAGTTTATTAATACTGTCTATTAATAATGACATTGAGAAACTGACAAAAATCGGTGACTAGTAAACTTCTCATGTATCTCCGCAGGCTCTAGAAAATCTGGTTCAATAGAGTATTTTTTTTTAGCAAGAATATCAATGAAACACAGAAGTCCTTAGGTTGACGAAGGTCCAATCGAAAGGACTTCTGTGCCTACCGATAACTGATTCAATTATCGTCTTCCGGACGACATCGTTTTTCTTAACTCATGTCCGCGCTATTCTTACTAACCTTCCGGTTTTTTCAGGCGATTTTTTTACATTACATATGATAAACCTTTTGATTTTATGATTGTGCATAGGTCTTTAACCGATCTTGAAGTAGGGCTCGAAAACATAAAAAATTCGCCCGTCGATAATGGGACACTCTATATGATCGTTGTTCGCCCTATGAAAAAAGATCGCGCGGTACCATGGTATTGCAGACTAACACCTGAATCAGGACTGGAGGGCGATCATTGGTCACAAGGTTGCTGGAAAACTTTGCCGGACGGACGGCCCGATCCAAATGTTCAGGTAACATTAATGAACAGCCGATGCCTGGACTTGATTGCAACTTCGAAAGAACGGTGGCCTCTGGCGGGTGATAATCTTATCGTCGACATGGACCTAAGTCATCAAAATATAAAACCGGGCCAGCAGCTTGCAATCGGCACAACCATTATAGAAGCAACCGATATTCCCCACACGGGATGCATGAAGTTTCGAGAACGTTTCGGTGTTGAGGCTTTGAAATTTGTCAGTTCAAAACTTGCACGCGAACTTCGTCTCCGTGGCCTGTTTGCCCGTGTGATAAAAGCAGGCGAGGTGCGTATAGGGGATCAGGTAAAAAAAATATAAGCCTTCAGGTCGGGCATCCAGCCCAAAGGTTGGGACATCATCAACAAACGCTCTTTAAGATCAGGGTGCGTTCGCGCCCAAATACTATAGGGCCATGATGTCGTCCCATACTTTTTGAATGACAGGAATACCATGCTTACTGTTGTCTTCTCTGACAGACAAAACCCTTTCTCCGGGATACAATACCTTCGAATTTTTTTCAGGAATGGATTGATGATAATCATCAATTATATGTTGGAGTAAGCCCGGAATCGAACTGGAATTTTTAAGTTTTGAAAGATTAACTACAATAAACACCTGGGAAAGATTGTTCTCAACATTTTGTTTTGAGATATCGACTACCGGGAAACCGCCGGAAAGCATTGCTGCAAGTATATCCAAAAGCAACGATAGGCCTGAGCCTTTCCAGTATCCAATAGGCAATGTTCTTTCGCTATCCCGAATGGATGCAGGATCTGTGGTTAGCGCACCGTGCTTATCATACCCACCGGGTACTGGAAGTTGTTGATTGCGCAACACATGCAAATCAAGTGCGCCATATGAAAATTGCGACATGGCCATATCCAAAACGATCGCTTCATTTTGATAGGGTACCGCAATTACCAGGGGATTATTACCAAGTTTTGCATCCATACCTCCCCAAGCCGGCATGTTTTTAATGGTGTTTGTCCAGCCAATAAAAGCGTAACCTTGCTTTGCTGCTCTCCATCCATAAGTACCGCCACGCATCCAGTGATTTGTGTTAGCGATGGCAACACAACCCATCCCATGCCGGCTAGCAATTTCAATTGCGCGGTCTGTGCAGACTAACGCATTGAGTGGACCTGGGCCCAACTGTCCGTTCCATTGTTCAATTGCTCCACCCTGGTGTATACAAACAGGTTCTTTGTCCGGCTTTATATGTCCGTCAATAACATATTTAATAAACTTTGAAAATCGATTTACGCCATGCGTGTAAACTCCTTCGAGGCTATTGACGGTGTAAATTTCTGCTAGTTTTTTTGCTTTATCTTCCGTGAAATTATACTTCAGTAGAATGCGATTAAATTCAGATTCCATAAGAGAAGCGGGAACCTTTACAGATTGGGTAGTGGATGTTGACATTTTAATAACCTGAAATTCTCGTTAAAAAATAAGTCCGAAGTATAAGAAGTATTTGTCTTAAAAGATTACCTCTCCTGTAAGTTTAACATTTTTTGAAGAATTACCTGTCAAAATCAGGAACCTGCCAGGCTCAAGCACCCACTCCTTCCGGATGTCATCATAATATTTAAAGGCACTTTCGTCCAAGACTAATTCTACAGCTTTTGATTCTTTAGGCTTAAGGAATATTTTCTTAAATGCTTTCAATTCCTTATCGGGCCTCTCTACAGTTGCAGCCTCATCGCGAACATACACTTGTATTACCTCCGCCCCGGCCATAGTACCCGTATTCGTTACTTCAAGACTGACCTTAACCTTAAGGCCTTGCTTTTCTACTTTAAATTTATCAAACGCAAAGTTTGTATACGATAGCCCATAACCAAAAGGATACAACGGTTGAATTTTTTTTGTATCAAAATAGCGATAGCCCACTAGCAATCCTTCTTTGTAATGCACAACATCGCTTCCCGGGTATTCACCTAGTGCATGAGCAGGACTATCTTCAAGTTTTACCGGGAATGTCATGGGCAGTTTTCCTGATGGATTAGTCTCGCCAAAGATAATTTTCGCAATTGCTCTGCCTCCTTCCATACCCGGATACCAAGCTTGCATGATAGCCGTCGATTGATCACTCCACGCTGACATGTCGGTAGGCCCGCCACCATATAACACAATAATTGTATTGTGATTTACTTTCTGAATAGCCTGTATTAACTCATCCTGTCCGAACGGAAGATTCATATTTGGTTTGTCAACCGTTTCAGAGTCAAAGGCGTTGTCTTCCCAGGCATCGCTATATCCGTGTATCCACCCACCTACATAGACAACAACATCTGAAGTTGATGCTAAACGCACGGCTTCATTGATTAAATCAGCATTTGGTTTCCCTTCCTTCTCTATTTTATAACCTGCTGCAATGTTTATGTCCACCTGATCACCCGCCAATTCACGCAATCCGTCAAGCACCGTAAGTTCATATTTCGCATTGACCTGTGAACTTCCCCCAGATGCGGCATGCCTGCGTGAAGCATTTGCACCGATGACCGCAATGGACTTCAGTTCATTTTTGTTTAATGGAAGTATGCCTTGATTTTTCAGCAATACAATTCCCTCCTCGGCCACCGTCCGTGCTATTGACTGATGCCCCGGTGTATTGATAGCGCCAGCGTTTCGTCCTTTCGCTAATTTAGTTTTGTACATCACGCGCAAAATTCGTCTCACCTTATCATCAACCAAACTTTCATTTGCATCGCACGAACTAACCAGTTTAATCACTTCATTACCTAAAAAAAACTTGCCATATTCAGGTTCAGGCTGCATAAAGATATCCGTGCCCATCTCTACATCCGTGCCGTTGTAAATTGCTTCTCTTGTACTGTGTACCGAACCCCAATCACTCATCACCACACCTTGAAATTTCCATTGCTCTTTTAACAGGTTATTCATCAGATAAGCATTATGAGTGCAGTATTGTCCCCTGAATTTATTGTAGGATCCCATAACAGTATTCACATTGCCTTGCTGCACTGCGGCTTGAAACGCGGGCAAATAAATTTCGTACAAAGCACGGTCACTCATTTCTACATTTACGGTTGTGCGATTTGTCTCTTGGTTATTGGCAATAAAATGTTTGACACAGGCAGATACGCCCTGATCCTGAATTCCTTTAATGTAAGGCACAGCTAAGCGTGATGTCAAAAACGGATCTTCGCTGAAATACTCAAAGTTACGGCCGTTTAATGGTGTCCTGATAATATTAACACCAGGTCCCAGAATTACATCCTTGCCACGATATTTCGCTTCATTTCCCAACACAGTACCATACTCATAAGCTAAGTCAGGATTCCATGTTGATGCCAACGCTACACCTACTGGAAGATAAGTGCAGGAATCGTCAACACCTTCGTCAGGAATATAGTCGATGCCATGCTCTTTTCGAATTCCATGTGGGCCATCCGTCATTACCCAATTCGGAATATTGAGGCGTGGAATACTACCTGTGGCGAAAGAAGATTCGGCATGAATTAATCGAACTTTTTCCTCCAGCGTCATCAAACTAATTAGAGAATCGATTTTCTCATCACCAGGATACTTGGCATGGATGTAAGACGGAAGGGCTTTCTCCGAAGTAGTGCAAGAGACAACATGCAAAAAAAATAAAATAACGAAGGCATGAATAAAAGTTTCTTTGAAGGAACGTAACAGGCTGTATAATATGGAAAATATAAGCATCACGGCTTCTAACCATTTAAAAAATTTTCAACACCAAAGGGGCCAACGCCTCAGTTGATCCATTATCATTATCCTTGTCCCACTCATCATTAAAACAGCGTGTTTGATATTTGCAGCTCTCCATGCCATGCGCAGGTTGATCACGTTGCGGATAGGAATGGCTGGGCTAGTCCATTATCTTAAACGCCACCCTCTATAACGTAATACTTTTTCCATCTTGATCATACCAATCTTGGTCTACTCTTAATCTTACAGCTTAACCCGTTCTATTCTCGGCGCTAGCAGATGCAACGTTAACCATGCCAGTAAGTACGCAGAGCCACAAATAATAAACATGATGTAGTATGCTGTTTCAATTTCTCCGATAGCACGATAATGGACGAACAAACTTTTTTGAACCAACAACGAGAGTAAGATACCTCCTATTGATCCAAACATACCTCCAATACCTGTAACCGAGCCAACAGCCTTTTTGGGAAACATATCTGACACCGTTGTAAAGATATTTGCGCTCCATGCCTGGTGTGCCGAAGCGGCAAATCCAATAACCAGCACCGCCAGCCACATGTTCATCTCTCCTAAGATTTGAGCAAATACAATGGGTATCACCATGAAAGCATAGATTAACATAGAAGTCTTTCTTGCTTTAAAGGCGGGCCAATTATTTTTGATGAGGTACATGGGGAGCCAGCCACCACCAACGCTACCTATCGTCGTTAAAATATAAACCGTTGCGACGGGGAGTGCTAACTGAGTTCCTTTGATGCCATACTGGCTTTCCAGAAAGTCGGGAAGCCAAAAAAGATAGAACCACCAGATGGGGTCTGTTAGAAACTTTCCCATCACAAAAGCCCATGTTTGTTTGAAACCCAATAATTTGATCCAGGATACTTTCTCTTCTTTTTTCAGTTCGTCTGCTTTATCATCTGCGTCGTCGTGAATGTAGTCGAATTCTGGTTTTAAAAGTTTTTTATGCTTGGCTGGAGTTTCGTAGTACATCAGCCATAACACCACCCAAATAAACCCGATCGAACCTGTTATGATAAATGCCCACTTCCACCCCCACGCAACCATAATATAGGGTACGGTTAACGGTGCGACTACTGCTCCAATGTTTGTCCCGGAATTAAAAATACCAGTCGCCAATGCCCGCTCTCGTTTGGGAAACCATTCAGCGACGGTTTTTATAGCAGCCGGGAAGTTGGCAGATTCAGTCACACCCAAGGCGCTACGGGCAACGATAAAACCTAACGTGCTGCTAACTAATCCGTGCCCTACCGCGGCCACACTCCACAAAAATGTCGCTAAAAAATATCCTATTTTTGTGCCTACTTTATCGATAACCCGGCCGGAAATCAACATGCCCAACGCATAGGCTATCTTAAATGCAATTTCGATGTCGGCGTAATCGCCGTCGTTCCAGTTAAATTCTGCGGTCAGATCGGACTTTAACAAACTGATCACCTGCCGGTCGATGTAATTTACCGTAGTGGCGAAGAAGACTAATGCACAAATGGTCCATCGATAGGAGCCAATGGCTTGGTTTACATTCTTAAGGTTTTCCACTACACTGGGGTTAGGTTTAGTTGTCATGTTTGTTAAAGAAAATAGTGCACATCAACTCTTTATTTTCCGAATGGTTTGAAGAATATCGGAGACACTTTTTTCCAGTGCCGCCCAATCTTTCTTCTCCAGAATATCTTTTGTGAACAATTGAGAGCCCATACCCACACTCATTGCCCCAGCTTTAAACCATGCCGTCAGATTTTTTTCATTGGGTTCGACCCCACCGGTTATCATCAATTGCAAATCGGGAACAACAGGCATAATAGACGAAACAAAACCCGGACCCAGCACAGAGCCGGGAAAGACTTTAATAACCTGCGCACCATGCTCCTTGGCTGTAACAATTTCTGTTAGTGTAGCACACCCAGGCATCCATAAAATATTATCGGCGCGGCAGACTTCAGCCATTTCCAATTTCAGAATAGGTGAAATAATAAAATGCGCGCCAGCATCAATAAATTTTTTTGTTGTTGCTCCATCCATCACAGTTCCTATTCCCAACATCAAATCAGGAAACTTTTTACAATAGTCGAGCATTGCAACAAATACCTCGAACGAGTTCTTTTTACGATTCGTAAATTCAAAAACTCTAACGCCACCTCTATAGGCCGCTTCAATCACTTGCTGTGCGACGGCAACATCATCGTGGGTAAAGAGCGGCACGAGACCTAACTCTTTCATTTTTGAAACAATCTGCTGATTTGTAAACCCCATGTTTTTTAGCGTAAAAGTTTTCCGATGTTTTCTCCCTTTACCAATGTTTCTATCTCTTCAGCGGAAGCAACATTCACATCGCCTTCCACGGAATGTTTGAAGGCACCCGCCGCAGTTGCGAACTCAATAGTCGATTGATCGTCTTTTTTATTGATCATCCCGTAAATCAGGCCGGCCATGAATGCGTCACCTGCTCCTACCCGATCGACTATGTGTGTAAGATCGTATTCACGCGATTTTAAAAGTTGCTTTCCATTCCATAATAATCCTGTGAGCTTATTATGAGAAGAACTGATTGAAGTACGTTCAGTCGTTAAAATTTTCTTTGTATTTGGGTATGCTTTCTTGAAAGAAGTACAGGCAGCTTCGAACGTCTCTCCAGAAATGCCTACACAATTTTCCATATCAGTAATACCGGCCACAATAACGTCAGTACATTCTATTAATGCAGGCATTATTTCACGAGCGGTCTTCCCGTATTGCCACAAGTTTCGCCTGTAATTGATATCACCTGAGATCGTGACATTATTTTTACGTGCAACCTGGATAGCTTCGTTACAAACATCAGCCGCCCCTTGCGAAATAGCGGGTGTGATTCCAGTCCAATGAAACCAGGAAACATTCTTCAGGACATTTTCCCAATCAATCATACCTGGTTTGATATGAGCAAAGGCAGAATTGAAGCGGTCGTAAACAATCCGCGAGGCACGTTGCATAGCACCATTCTCCAGAAAGTACACTCCCATGCGTTCTTCACCATACACAATATATTGGGTATCTACACCGTATCGTTTTAAGGTTTGGGTAGCGGCCTGGCCCAAATCATTGGACGGAAAACGTGTTACATGCGCGGCTGGGATACCGAAGAGACTTAACGATGATGCTACGTTAGCTTCCGATCCGGCATAAAGCACATTTAAGGTATCGACTTGTGTAAACCTGGCGAAACCAGGGGTCGAAAGCCGCATCATAATTTCTCCAAATGTGATTACTTTCTTCATGTTAATAAATGTTGGAGTGTTGAAGTTCGGGGTGTTGAAGTTAGCACCGCTTTTAATTTCTTACATCAATTACTTCTAAACACCTGCGTATGAACTGAATCCTCCGTCAACTGCTACGACTACTCCGGATACGAACTTCGCGCCGTCCGAACACAACCAAACGAGCGTGCTGGCCAATTCGTCGGGTTTGCCAAAGCGCCCAAAAGGTGTATGGTTAATAACAGCTTTACCCCTGTCAGTTAATCCGCCATCGCTCGTGGTGAGCAGTGTTCTATTTTGTTCTGTTAGAAAAAAACCTGGAGCGATAGCATTGACACGAATGCCTTCACCAAATTTTCTCGCCATCTCCACTGCCATCCATTGCGTGAAATTGCTAATCGCGGCCTTTGCAGCGGAATAACCCACCACTCTTGTGATGGGAAGATAAGCCGCCATTGATGAGATATTGATGATACATCCGTTTTTTGCAGTCATGATGGGCTCTGCTAAAATCTGCGAAGGCAAAACAGAGCCCGTTAAATTTAGCTCTACTACTTTCTGAAAATCATCAATTTTCAAATCGAGAAAAGTTTTGTCTACCGGGATCGTTGCTCCGGGCATATTCCCGCCTGCACCATTTACTAAAATATGGATGGCTCCAAACCGATCGAGTATAGTTTTTTTAGCGTTATTTAATTGTTCAGCATTCAAAACATCGGCAGATACGCCGATTGCCTGGCCTCCTGAATTATTGATTTCTTTTGCAAGTTCATCAGCAACATCCTTTCTTCTTCCCACAATAGCAACTTTAGCACCTGCGTTAGATAATGCCTTTACCATTGAACTGCCCAATACACCTGTCCCACCTGTTATGACCGCAACTTTTTTTTCAAGACTAAAAAGTGAATTCAAATACGACATAGAATAATATGATTTTAAATTTTAATTGCTTTATGGGAACGGCTGCTTTCATAGCATGCTTCAATTAATCGGATACCATCCCTGGATTCTCCGGGTTTCACGGATAACGAATCACCTTTTCGGATGGAATCGTGTACATTTCTGTAGAAGGCAGAATAATTTCCGGGAACTGTTTCTATTAATCCTTCCACATGTAAACCGCTGAGGGAGGTATTTAACTTTCCCCAAAGCTCTTTGGGATCCACACCCCATCCCGGAGAGCCCGGAATTTTTCCATCTTTCAATGCTTGCTCTTGCGGGTCAATTCCATATTTGATAAAAGATCCTTCTGTCCCGTGAAGCATATAGCGAGGCGTTGCTTCACGAACCAAATAACTTGATTTTACGACGGCCTGAAAATCTCTGTATTGCATTCGGATGTCATAAAAATCTTCCACTTTTCCACCCGGACGTTGGACGCCCACACGCGCATCAACCTCTATAGGCATCCCGAATAATACCAACACCTGATCTAGCATATGTGATCCAAGGTTGTAGAGAATTCCCGAACCCGGGCCTTGCTCCTCCTTCCATGTATTGGCTTCAATATAGTTTCGATACCGATCATAGTGTAATTCAAACTCAGCAATTTTTCCCACCCAACCATTTTCAATTACCTTCTTCACCGTGAGGAAGTCGCCATCCCAACGTCTGTTCTGAAATACCGTTAGCAACTTATTTTTCTTTTTCGCCAACGCCATAAGATTGTCGGCTTCCTGCACAGTAACCGTAAATGGTTTTTCAACAATAACATGCTTGCCGGCCTCAAGGGCTTGAGTTGCGTATTGATAATGCCACTCATTAGGTACGTTAACAACAACTAATTCAATCGACTCGTCAGCCATGACATCATTTACCTGCTTTACAATTCTTACGCTTGGATACCGGCGTTTGGCTTTATCCGAATTTCGTTGAACGACCATGCTAAGCGCAAATCCAGGATCAGCAGACAAAAGTGGTGCGTGGAATATTTCACCCGACATACCGTAGGAAAGCAATGCAGTGTTAATGGGATTCATTCAAATTCTAATGAGGGTTTACGGTTTTAATTGCAGATTTTATTTTATCGATATTTTTTAGGTGGGCAAATATACCTTTTTCGATCAACGCCCAATCCTTTAGTGTAATGGCATCCTTGGGGAAAAGTTGTGCACTCAATTTTATACATAATGATCCAGCCTCAAACCATTTGGCAAGAGCCGGCAATTGAAGGTCGACGATTCCTGAGGGAATAAATTCAAGATCGGGATGGTCGCGTTTTACCGTTTGTATAAATTCTACGCCGAGTATGTTTCCTGGCAGTACGCCAATTACCTTGGCACCGAGAGATTTTGCCCAGCCTATATCAGTTGTTGTTGTACAACCAGGAATCCACAAAATATTATTCGCGTCACACACTTTTGCCATCTCCGGACGCAAAAAAGGCGACGCTATAAATTGAGCACCGGCTTGAATATAGCGTTCTGTCATGGTATCATCGAACACCGTTCCAGCCCCTAAAATTAGTCCAGGGTATTTTTGTATGCGTTCATGAATGTAATTGAAAAGGCGTGGGCCTTTATTATCGCGTTGGTGCATGAATTCAAATACCTTCAAGCCACAGCGATACGAAATGTCTACTACCTGCATTAACACATCCACATCAGGATGGTAAAAGACCGGTACAATCCCGATCTGCTTCATTTGAATTATCACATCCTGCTTGGTGAATGACATTCTTTGTGTGAAATTGGCCGTTCTAAAAATTAAAATTTCAAATTAATAAAATTAAAACATAAATTGCGCAATCGATTGCGCAAAATAGCATTTTAAAACAGATTTTCTTATGTCAACGAAATTTTTAAAGATTCATCCGGCGGACAATGTTTACGTGGCCCTAACAGATCTTAAGGCTGGAGAAAAAGTATCTCAAAACGGATTCTCCGTGATGCTTCCCAACGACGTACAAGCCAAACACAAATTTGTCGAAAAGGCGCTTGGCCCGGAAGATGAAATCGTAATGTATGGGTGCCTTGTGGGAAAGGCGCTCACAAGTATTCCGGAAGGTGGCGTCATTGGCACCCACAACGTCAAACATAAATCTTCACAATTTGGCGGCAAAACAGAAACGTTTCAATGGACTCCACCGGATGTGAGCAAGTGGAAGAATAAAACATTTTTAGGATATCATCGTGCCGATGGACAAGTCGGTACTGCAAATTATTGGATAGTATTACCGATGGTGTTTTGCGAAAATCGAAATGTAAATGTGATACGTGAAGCGTTTGAAGAGGAATTAGGTTTTGGCAAGCCGGACATGTACAAAAACTATGTCCATGAACTTGTGAGTTTGTATCGTAATGGTAAAACTCAAAATATTTCCTCAACACCACTGTTGAAAAGTGAGGGTACAGAAAAATCCAAACTCTTCAAGAATATCGATGGCATTAAATTCCTTACACACGAGGGAGGTTGTGGCGGAACGCGGCAAGATTCCGAAGCGCTTTGTGCATTGTTGGCTGGTTATATAAACAATCCCAATGTAGCCGGCGCTACTGTTCTTAGTTTGGGTTGTCAGAATGCACAGGTGGATATTTTGAAGCAAAAATTGAATGCATTAAATCCAAATTTCTCAAAACCGCTTATTATTCTCGAACAGCAAAAAGAAGGAACAGAGCAAGAACTATTGGCAACAGCCATTCGGCAAACGTTTCTGGCACTTATTGAAGCAAACAAGCTTGAAAGAAAACCGGCGCCCCTCAGTAAACTGGTCGTTGGGCTAGAGTGCGGAGGTTCTGATGGTTTTTCCGGAATCTCGGCAAACCCCGCGATTGGACACACATCGGATTTAATTGCAGCACTGGGTGGCTCATCCATACTATCGGAATTTCCCGAATTGTGCGGTGTTGAGCAGGAACTTTTAAATCGATGCGTTGATAACGATACGGCTAATCGCTTTGGTGAACTGATGCGTGCGTATTCTCGTGCAGCCGAAATGGTAGGCTCCGGATTCGATATGAACCCATCGCCAGGAAATATTAAAGATGGTTTGATCACAGATGCCATGAAATCCGCGGGAGCTGCGAAGAAGGGCGGAACTTCACCTGTCAGCGATGTTCTTGATTACACACAGTACGTAACGCGACCAGGGCTTACGTTACTTTGCACACCTGGAAACGATGTTGAAAGCACAACGGCGATGGCTGGTTCTGGCGCAAATGTAATGCTGTTTACCACGGGCTTGGGAACACCGACAGGTAACCCTATCGTGCCCGTTGTAAAACTATCATCGAATACAAAACTAGCGCAAAAAATGCCCGATATTATTGATATTGACTGTGGCCCGATTATTACCGGAGAGAAAACAATTTCTCAGGTTGGCGAGGAAATTTTGGATTACATTATTGAAGTGGCAAGCGGAAAAACCAAACCCAAGGCCGTATTGCTAAACCAGGACGATTTTATACCGTGGAAACGTGGCGTATCATTGTGATGATTAAGTAACACTTATTTTAAAAACTCTTTACGCAGTGGTGTAAAGCTATCGACTAACTTAGCGGTTTTAGTTAACAACTGAATAGTATGTTCTTTGCCGGATGGCACTGAAAACATATCGCCCGGCTTAAGTCGCTGTTCTTGCTCACCTTCGCAAAAGAAAATAATTTCTCCCTCAACGACATAAGTCGTTTGTTCATGAACATGGTGGTGACTCGGATCTGGATCTTTCCAGGGACCGTTATTGAAATCAATAACAGCCATCATCAATTCATCGGTGTGAATGAGACGACGCTGGACACCTTCTTTAACGGCGGTGATTACTGCTTCATCAGCTTTAAGGACTGGCATAGGCAAAAATGTTTTCTTCTCGGCAGATTCAACACAACGTTAAGACATTTGGTGACACACGCAATGTTGATCGAAAGAAATTGTAAGCGATCATCAAAAAAAATCAATGCCATAAAATGTTGTACAATCGATTGCATTTATTTCAAAAATATCAATCTAACAGTTATTAATCTTCCTTCCCCAGTTCCATATCTCGAAACTTTTATTTCTTTCAATCTTTTGATAATCAAATTGTTTACTGTTTCAAACGCGGGTCCCTTGATTTTTTTATATTTTCGGTATATTGCGCAAACGATTACACAAAAATAGATGATTGAGACACGCTACGCTATTCATCCGGACGCTATTAAAAATTTCGATACACAACAGTTACGTGATGCCTTTCTAATTAAAAATATTTTCGAGGATGACCAGGTGACAATCGTCTACACGCATTACGACCGACTCATTATCGGTGGCGTAAAACCTATTTCCCGGAGTATATCTTTGAAAAGTTATGTTTTCCTTAAGGCCGACTTTTTTCTTCAAAGGCGCGAAATCGGAATTATTAACGTGGGCTCAAATGGGATAGTGAGCGTCGATGGGGTTTCGTATCACTTAGATACACGGGATGCTTTATATATCGGTAGGGGTGCCAAGGAAATACACTTCACTTCAACCGGATCTGCGCCAGCATTATTTTACTTCAACTCAGCACCAGCACACGCTGTTTGCCCCACGCGAAAAGTTACGTTACAGGAAGCAGAAACTGTAGAACTCGGATCTGCAGAAACTTCCAACCAGCGGGTTATTAGAAAATTGATGGTGAATAGTGTATTACCCACCTGCCAATTACAAATGGGAATGACTGAATTAAAAACAGGAAGTGTATGGAACACCATGCCCGCCCATGTTCATGACCGGCGAATGGAAGCCTATTTCTATTTTAACATCCCTGATAAGCAGGTCGTGTGTCATTTCATGGGACAACCTCAAGAAACGAGGCACATATTCATCAACAATAATGAAGCTGTAATTTCACCACCCTGGTCTATACACAGTGGCGCGGGCACCAGCAACTATTCTTTCATTTGGGGAATGGCAGGAGAAAATCTTGACTACAGCGACATGGATCCAGTCAGCCCAGGCGAGCTTAGGTAAAACGTGGATTTTATATGGATGGAAAGATTTCCCATGGAAAAAACATAATCTTCGCATTGCCCTTTGAAACATGAAGAAGAAATACACTATACACGATATCGCAAAGAAGTTAAATATTACCGCTTCTACAGTTTCACGGGCGCTAAATGATCACCCACGCATTAGCGATGCTACAAAAAAGGCGGTTCAAAAAGCTGCTTTAAAACTTAATTATCAACCCAACAACATTGCAGCAGCGCTACGGAATGGCAAGAGTAACATTATTGGCATAATAGTCCCGACGGTTGATCGTAATTTTTTTGCGTCCATTGTAAGGGGTATTGAAGAAATAGCAAACGCATCCCGTTACAACGTCATGATATGCCAGACTTATGATAACTATGAAAAGGAAGTCGCAACGGTAGAGGCACTGTTAAATGCCCGTGTGGACGGCATCATCGCGTCCTATGCGAAAGAAACGAAAGACTTCGACCATTTCTTAAAAGTAAAAGAAAAAGGAATTCCCATGATCTTGTTTGATAGATCGAATGATGATCTCGAAGTAAGTCAAGTAGTCGTAGATGATTTTCTTGGAGCGTATAAAGCGACAGAACATCTTATTCAACAAGGTTGCAAACGAATCGCGCATTTTACGAGCTCTTTGAAAATAAGCATCTTCAAAGAACGCTTGCGCGGATATAAGGAAGCACTGTTAGCACATGGTTATCCTTACGACGAATCATTAGTCGTTGAAAGTATGTTACAATTGGAAGATGGCAGAAATAGTATGCTGAAATTACTGACGCTGTCTCAACCTCCCGACGGTGTTTTCTCAGCCAGCGCTTATGGTATAATGGGTGCGTTGCAAGTGCTTAAAGAAAAAGGAATAAAAGTACCCCAGGAAGTTGCCCTCATCGGATTCACAAATGAGCCCTTCACTTCTTTTTCGGAGCCAGCACTGTCCACTGTCGATCAACACAATCTGCGCATGGGTAATGCAGCAGCAGAAATATTTCTGGAAGAAATTTCGGATGACGAAAAAAAATTCATCCCTCAAAAAATTGTACTCAAACCCGAGCTAATAATCCGGCAGTCATCCCTTCGTAAAAAATAATCAGCATGCTTAAGAAACTTAATCGAAAAAATGTCAGCGCGTCTGTAACCCTGCCTGTGAAAATTCTGCAATTCGGAGAAGGAAATTTTTTACGGGCGTTTGTCGACTGGATGGTTGATTTACTAAATGAAAAAGCAAACTTCAATGCAGCGGTGCAAGTTATTCAGCCCATCAGCAAAGGCATGGCGCAAGCCTTAAACGATCAGGATGGTTTGTATCACGTAGTGTTAAAAGGAATTCAACAAGGAAATACTTTTTCCGAAACACGGCTAATCACGTGCATCGCTGGGGCCATCAATCCTTATGAAAACTACGATGCTTTTTTAAAGACTTCCGAAAACCCTGATCTTAAATTCATTATTTCTAACACTACTGAAGCCGGCATTACTTTTAGTTCGAACGATGTTAACGCCACTTTGTTAGCAGAAACTTTTCCGGGTAAAGTAACACAGCTTCTCCATCATCGTTTCAAGTTTTTTAAAGGCGACAAACATAAAGGACTAATCTTTCTTCCTTGTGAACTGATCGAACAAAATGGCAGCACATTAAAGAAAGCCATCCAGAATTATTGCGAACTATGGAAACTTTCAGATGACTTTTTTACTTGGGTAGAAAATGCAAATATATTTTGTAATACACTGGTGGATAGAATTGTTCCTGGATTTCCTAAAGATACCATTGGTGAAATTCAAGCGTCCCTCGGATTTGAAGATAACCTCGTAGTTCAGGCAGAACCGTTTCACCTTTGGGTTATTGAAGGTCCCTCCTCCGTCGAAGAACATTTTCCAACAGCAAAAGCGGGACTCGAAGTAAAATTTGTGAATGAGTTAGCACCATACCGTACCCGAAAAGTAAGGATTTTGAACGGAGCTCATACAACCCTCGTCCCGGTGGCTTACTTCGCCGGGTTCAGAACCGTAAAAGAATCGATCGATGACCCATCCATCGGTACGTATATACGCAATTCCATTTTCAATGAAATAATACCCACACTGGATTTGCCTGCCGATGAACTGAAGCAATTTGCCAATGATGTCATTGAACGCTTCCAAAATCCGTTCATCAGACACGAGCTTTTAAGCATTGCCTTGAATTCAATTTCAAAATATAAAGTGCGCGTACTGCCTTCGGTGTTGGAGTACAAGAAAAGAACAGGTAAGCTGCCTGAAAATCTACTGTACTCGCTCGCGGCCCTTATCCGTTTTTATAAAGGCGAATGGCAAGGTAATATCATACCTTTAAATGACGCTCCAGATATTTTAGAGTTCTTCAAAACGGCATGGCAACATCAGGCCATCGATGCTACCGCGCAAGCCGTTTTGGCAAATGAAGCTTTCTGGGCACAAGATCTAAACCAAATTGATGGCCTGACCGAGCGTGTTGCTCATGCATTGATTCAAATCGAAAAGTTGAATCCTGTAGAATAAAAACAAGGAATTTATTACCTTTTGCTTATGAAAACATAAGCGGGAGTAGCTCAGTTGGTAGAGCATCAGCTTCCCAAGCTGAGGGTCGCGAGTTCGAGCCTCGTTTCCCGCTCATAATCGGTATTGGTAAAGGAATTCTATTTCATGTAACAAATTCCTCCATAAAGAACCCACACATTGATCACTTCTTAAGACTTTTGCTACATCCGCGCTAGATGCTGTGCGGTGTTGTTACTTCATAAAACATGAAGCAGCTACCAGGATGTTGCGCATGCAACTGAAACCAAAACAATCATTAATACGATGAAGGCTATACCTGTTGCTATATTGATTTTGCTTTTCGGAAATGTTTCTTATTCCCAAGCCATCCATGCCGTTACCGACAATGGAGAAGAGGTGATCCTAAATGACAATGGTACCTGGAAATATTTAAATGACAGCACACTGCTTGGCTCAAAAGAAATACCCACGAACGACACAAAATTCGACAAGGCTAAAAATTCAACGTTCCTTGTTAAGAGTACCAAGCTAAAGATTGGCGTTTGGCTTAACACAAAAAAATGGAAATTCGGTAAAGCTGTAAACAACGACGCGGCTGAATATGAATTCAGCAACCTGAACGAGGATATGTATGGAATGATTATCACAGAAAAACTGGAAATCCCCGTTGAGACACTAAAACTTGCCGCAATACAAAACGCAAGAACCGTTGCACCGGATATTCAAATTGCCAAAGAAGAATATCGAAATGTTAACGGGACAAAAGTTTTAATGATGGAAATGCGGGGGACTTTTCAGGGAATCAAAGTAGTATACTTTGGGTACTACCTGACAAACAGTTCAGGGTCGACGCAATTTCTGACCTATACTGCAGCAAACCTCTTCAATGAGTATTCTACTGAGATGGAAGAATTGTTGAATGGGCTTGTTATCTTAAATTAAACGCCAGCTACAAACTTTCTCTTCCCGATCATCAGCCGGGATGTTTTTCAACACATACAACTCGAGAAATACTTGGCGTCAATTAAAATAGCTTGATGATATCATTTGCAAAAATGAATACCATCAGCGCTAGCAAGAATACCATCCCGACTTTTTGTGCGTTTTCTAAAAACTTATCGGAAGGTTTGCGTCTTGAGATAATTTCGTAGCTCAAGAACATCACATGGCCACCATCCAATGCTGGAATCGGTAGTAAATTCATGAATGCTAACATCAGGGAGAGTACACCTGTAAGTGACCAAAACCGCGACCAATCCCATTCATTTCCAAAAACCTGCATGATACCAATAGGTCCTGATAATGATTCTTGCGGAGATATCGCGCCCGTTACAACCCGGCTTAAGGCTTTCACTTGAACCGCTAGCGTTGAAAATGCTTTTTCGGTCCCTTTCGGGATGGATTCACCGAATCCATACGTAATTTTCTTTTCGGCCTTATCTATGAAGGGTTTTGGGTCCGCATAAAAGCCAATACTCTTCTCGTTTCGGAAATATTCTTTGAATGTCAGTACTTCGCCTCCACGTTCAATCTTCAGTAACAAGGAATCCGATTTTGCTGAAGCCGAATCGTTCTTCATTGCTTTCACGGTACTTATTACTTCATCATTGTATTGGATAGGCTGACCGTTAATTTCAACAACTTTATCGCCCACCTTTAGAATCTTGCTAGCGATAGTTCCTTTTTCAATTTCGCCGACGATGGGAGCAAACCTGGGAGCAATAAAACTCCGCGCACTGCTTTTTTTGTTGAATTTCTCTATAAAATCAGCTGGTATAGCAATTTCAATTAATTGACCGTTGCGGTCAACAGTATAGGTGCCGTTGGTGCTTAGCAGTGTAGCCGGAGTTAGAATGTCTTCATAGTATTCAAAATCCTGCCCGTTAATTTTTATGATTTTATCCCCCGTCTTCAGGCCCAGGCTTTCACCCACAGGTCCAACCTGATAACCACCATTTTCATTAACAGCATCTTTAAGGATGTAGCTCTCGCCATAGACATAGGTAATTCCTATAAAAATCAAAATACCGACAATGACGTTTACGAATATCCCACCTAACATCACGATCAATCTTTGCCAAGCCGGTTTCGCCCGAAATTCCCATGGCTGCGGTGCCAACTTCATTGCTTCGGTGTCAAGCGATTCGTCGATCATGCCGGAGATTTTAACATAACCGCCCAAAGGAATGGCGCTCAGCGCATATTCGGTTTCGCCTTTTTTAAAAGAGAACAATTTTGGTGGGAAGCCAATCGAAAATTGTTCGACGCGCATCCCGAAATATTTAGCTGCCAACAAATGACCAAATTCGTGTACCGCTACTAAAAAAGAGAGACTCAGTAAGAGCTGAGCCAACATTACCATCCAATCCATTCCTTGTTTTCCGTTATTCGTTTATTCGTTCAGTGTCTATAAGAGCTATTAGCTTTTAACTTTTATCATTTCCAGTGCTCTAATCCTGGTTTCTTTGTCAGTGTATACGTAATCCTCGTACGAGGGACTCCCTATATAATCCATTTTCTCCAGGCATTGTTCCACCAGCTGCGACATTTCCAAAAATCCGATCCTTTCCTTCAGAAATTCGGCTACTGCGACTTCATTCGCGGCATTTAACACGCAAGGCATATTTCCGCTCCTTTCAAGGGCCTCAAAAGCCAGCGCAAGATTACGAAAAGTTTCTGTATCTGGCTGCTCAAAAGTCAATGCCGGGTAATCCGCGATATTAAACCGAGGAAAGTCAGATTTAAGCCGCTGTGGATAACTCATAGCAAATTGTATGGGCAAACGCATATCGGGCAGACCAAGTTGCGCCTTCATTGACCCATCTTCAAATTGAACAAAAGAGTGGATTATTGACTGAGGGTGGACAACGACCTCTACTTGATCCTTTTTGAGGCCAAACAACCATTTGGCCTCAATCACTTCGAGGCCTTTATTCATGAGCGTGGCGGAGTCAATTGTAATTTTCGCCCCCATGTTCCAATTTGGATGCTTTAAAGCTTGTGCCTTTGTAACATCTCGTAATTCTTCCCTTTTCTTTCCACGGAAGGGTCCCCCCGATGCAGTAAGGATTATTTTTTCAATTTTATTATGGAACTCACCCACAATGCACTGAAAAATCGCGGAGTGCTCTGAATCAACAGGATAAATATTAATTCCTTTTTGTCGGGCTAAGTTTGTAATCAGTTCTCCTGCCACTACCAGCGTCTCTTTATTGGCAAGTGCAATATTTTTTCCGGCTTCAATGGCATTAATCGTTGGCCGCAGGCCGCAGTAGCCTACCAGCGCCGTTAGCACGAGATCTATGGTATCCATCGTGACAATGGAACTTAAGGCATTTTCACCAGCGTAGACTTTTATATCCTCACTAAACAATTCCTTCTTTACAAAATCGTAGTGCGTGTCGTTAGCGATCACAACAGCATTGGGTTTGTGCAGTTTCGCTTGTTCGACCAAGAGGGTGGCGTTATTTTGCGCAGTCAAGACCTCGACTTCAAAAACGTCAGGATGCGAGGTAATGACATCCAGTGCTTGTTGTCCAATGGAGCCCGTTGATCCTAAGATTGCAATTCGTTTTTTCAAGATGTTTGCAGTGCTTTACGATATTATACGCCGGCGTTTGAATTCGAGGAAGGAAAGCCTATGCGTGATGATTAATTTCATCTTTAATAGCAATGTTAAGATTGGGACGTAAAATTAAGTAATTCATCAGCAATTTTTCGGTCGTTTGACAATCGGGGAACCTTATTCTGTCCACCTAGTTTGCCCTTTGATTTCATATAGTCGATAAAAGCGCCTTTCCGCAGCGCATGAATCTTAAGTTTACGCAGTATGTTTCCTTTTATCAAATCGTCGTAATAAACATTCAAGCTACGCAAAGAGTTGTCCAATTCGACGGAAAATGCCTCAAAGTTTGCAGGTGGATTAGCAAACTCAATAAACCATTCGTGATGGGGAAGTCCTTCTTTCGGCGTTACCTTCGGCGCAACTGTAAATTCTACTAAATCCGCTTCGGGGAATTTTTCCCTTGCTGCTTTCATTGCCTTTTCGACTTCTTCACCAATCACGTGTTCGCCAAAAGCTGAAATAAAATGTTTAATTCTTCCCGTAACGATGAGTCTATACGGATCTTTTGAAACGAATTTTACGGTATCACCAATCGAATATCCCCACAAACCAGCATTGCTGTTGATGATTAATGCATAATTTTTATTGAGTTGAACTTCTTCCAAATTAAGGCGTTTCGGACTTGCATTAAAGTATTCTTCCGTTGGAATAAATTCAAAAAATATTCCGCTGTTCACCAGCAGCAGCAACCCTTGGTCTACTTGCGAATCTTGATATGCGATGAACCCTTCGGAGGCGGGATACGTTTCAATCGAATCGATTTTCATCCCAATTGTATCGAACAATTTGGCACGATAAGGTTCAAAGTTGACGCCACCATAAACGAACAAAGAAAAATCCGGAAACACATCTTTAATTTTTTTTCCCGTGCGCGCCTGAATTCGATCGAAATACATTTGCGCCCAGGGAGGAATTCCGGAAATCAATGTCATATTTGATTGCAGCGTCTCATCGATGATTTTTTCTAGTTTCTCTTCCCAATCCTCAATACAATTGGTGGTGTACGAAGGCTTCTGATTGGATCGAAGATACTGTGGGACATGGTGGTTAACAATTCCTGAAAGTCGCCCCGTCTTTATCCCAGCTTTCTCGCTTAACTCCGGACTACCAGAAAGAAAAATCAGCCCTCCATCTAAAAAAGATGCCTTCCCCGTTTCATGAACATAGTTAAGCAAAGCATTTCTTGCACTGTTGATATGGTTAGGAATGGAATCGGGGGTAATGGGAATATATTTTGTGCCTGACGTAGTTCCTGAGGTTTTCGCCAGGTATTCGGGTTTGCCCTTCCATAATACATCGGCTTTACCTTCCAGAACCTGGCTGATATAAGGTTTTAGATCCTCATAATCGCGAACCGGTACATTTTTTTTGAAATCGCTGTAATTTTTGATGGCTTGGAAATCATGATCAAGCCCAAAAATCGTCGACTTTGCCTGTTGGATCAATTCATTAAAAATTCGATCCTGATACCGAAAAGGTTCATGTGACCATTCCCTCGTCTGCGACGAGATATAAGCAGCAAATGGCTTAGCAAGGAAAGAGCGGATACCCATAACATGCAAAACTAAGAAAATTGAATCATTGCAGCCGCTTGGTAAACTTCTTAGTTTTAGGGACGTTTTTAACGCAATACAACTTTTCGGTTTCTAGATACATCAAGGGCTGAGTTCAAAAAATTTATTTTTGCATTATGAAATTTACGTTGAAGATAATTGTTATCGGGTTCATTGCCGGCTTTTGCGGCGCATACACTTTTTATCATTATGTAATTAAGTCCTCATTGAAGGCTTTGGAGCAGGAAAACCAATTTCAACCGGTTAATTATTCTACTGGAGGCAACTTGCCGGCATACTCGAACACATCAACATCATCTAGCGAAGTAGTTGCAGCTGTAGATTTCAGCGAGGCTGCAGCGAAGGCGACCCAAAGTGTGGTTTTCATCAATAGCATTTCGCAAGGGGCAACAATTACCTACTGGGATTGGTTTTTTGGCGAAGGTACAGCAGGCGGCAGAACGCAAGTGAGCAGTGGCTCAGGCGTTATTTTTTCGGATGACGGATACATTATCACCAATAACCATGTGATTGAGTCAGCTGAACGCATTGAAGTAACTTACAATAAACGTATTTATACCGCTGATTTAGTGGGAACCAATCCATCAACGGATTTGGCAGTGATTAAGATTAATGAAACGAATCTACCTGCCATTGCTTTGGGGAGTTCAAAAACCGTTCAAGTTGGTGAGTGGGTTATCGCGGTAGGAAATCCTTTCTCTTTGTCGTCTACCGTTACCGCAGGAATAGTTAGCGCAAAAGGAAGACGTATCGGAATTCTACAAGATAAATTTCCAATTGAATCTTTTATTCAAACTGATGCTGCCATCAACCCTGGTAACTCGGGTGGAGCGCTTGTAAATAAAAGTGGAGAACTTGTGGGAATTAACTCTGCTATATTAAGCCGAACTGGTTCTTATACGGGGTATGCTTTCGCGGTGCCTGTCGATATTGTACGAAAAGTGTTTGAAGACCTAAAGAAATATGGCGTCGTTCAGCAAAGTTTTGTTGGTGGTTCCGTGGTGGAATACAATTATGAGAATGCTAAAAAGTACGATCTTAACACCAACGTTAAAAATTTCAATGGCGTATTGCTTGAAAGTGTTGAGCGAGAAGGGCCGGTTATGAAAGCTGGATTAAAACCTGGCGACGTCATTACAAAAATCAACAACACGGAAGTAAATACGCAAAGCGCCTTCGAAGAAGAATTAAGTTATCACTACCCGGGCGACAAAATTACGATTTCTTATCTGCGTGATGGTAAATTACAGACAGCCCCATTGACGCTGGTGAATCTCAACGGGACGACAGAAATTATCAAAAGAAATATCTATAGCAATGAAGCATTAGGCGCACAATTGGAGGCCACGCAGTATGGCGTTAAAGTTTTCAGAATAAAGGAAAACAGCGTTTTGAAACGAATTGGAGTTCCTGAGAACTTCACGATCATCGCTATTAATCGCGAACGTGTTAAAGAACCCGAAGAAGTTGTCAACTTCTTTTCAAAATTTAAAGGCAGAGGATATCTCTATGGAATTAACAGTTCAAAGCAACAGGTGGAGATACCGTTTATTGTAAGATAAGGTAGGCTTGGCGTTTCCTTGATTAAGGCGAAGCGAGGTGGTACTTCTCTTATAAATGGAGTTTTTATATTCTGACACTGGCTCATTTACCCGCCTGAAGGAATAAATTCAAAAAGCCGAGCTCTAACCCTCTATTAACTCACTCTGAGTTTTAATTTCTTTCCCAAATCATCCACTGTCGCTTTAAAGTTGGGGTCCGTTTTCATCATGTCTTCAACGGATTCAAGCGCATGAATAACAGTGCTATGATCGCGTCCACCAAAATTTTCGCCAATTAGTGCGAGTGTTAATTGGGTATAGCGCTTGCAGAAGTACATGGCAACCTGACGCGGAATAACGATCTCACGTTTTTTTACTTTTCCTTTCATGGCATCCAAATCTACCTTGAAAGAGTCTGCAACAGTCTTTTGAATGAAATCAACGCTAACGTCAGACTGGATTTCCTTAATAATATTTTTAAGCACCTCTTTTGCTAATTCGAGGTCGATTTCTTTTTTAAGAAGCGTCGCATGGAAGATCAAAGAGTTGAGCACACCTTCCATGTCACGTAGATTAGTGTCTACGCTATATGCGAGGTATTCAGACACTTCAGTCGGGATTTGTATGCCATCAGCCAGCATTTTCCTGTTGATGATCGCCAACTTGGTTTCAAAATCTGGTTCTTGCAGATCTGCTGTAAGTCCCCACTTAAAACGAGAAAGCAATCTTTCCTGGAAACCTTTCATATCCCTCGGAGGACAATCACTGGTCATGATAATTTGTTTCCCAGATTGGTGCAGCTGATTGAATATATGAAAAAACATTTCCTGTGTTTTTTCACGACCTGCCAAAAACTGAACATCATCGAGGATCAACAGATCAACTTGCTGATAAAAATTTTGAAAGTCCTGGAGTTTGTGGTTTTGAAGTGCGTTCAAAAATTGATTTGTGAAATCGCTTTGATCTACATATAACACGACCTTATTAGGCATGTTGTTTTTAATTTCATTCCCAATGGCTTGCACAAGATGCGTTTTACCCACACCCACTCCGCCGTACAGCATTAAGGGATTGAACGATGTAACACCAGGTTTCTTCGCTACAGCGACACCTGCTGACCTTGCAAGCCGGTTACAATCTCCTTCTACAAAATTATCGAAACTGTAAGCAGAATTGAGTCTGGAATTAATCGTCTGCGGATTTAATGCGCGAATTGAAAAAGGTGAGTACTCGTCTGCTGTAAAGGCTCCACTTCCAACCCCGCTCCTTCTGTTTCCTGCGCCATTAACAGGATAATTAACAGAAACAGCTGGCGTTTGCTGATTCCCACTATCCACTACAACAGAATATTCAAGTCGGCCTGTAGGCCCTAGTACGGTATGAATGGCACGCTTTAGAACTGGTACGTAATTATCCTCAAGCCATTCGTAGAAAAATTGCGAAGGAACCTGTATAGTAAGAACATCGCCTTCTACGCGTAAAGGGCTGATAGGCTTAAACCAGGTATTATAGTTTTCCTCCCCTACGTTTTCACGAATTACTTCAAGACAATCATTCCATACTGTTCCACAGCTAACTTCCATTTGATCTGTAATCTTTTTTTGATTTTATGCTCCTATTGAGAAAGGGAGACAAAGATGTAAAAAAAGAGATAAAGAAAACAAGCCGGCAGGTCCTTGATTTTTCAGAAAAAAAAATCATAGTGAAATTTTAAAATTAAAACGCAAGCCTGTTGCCAAAACTTGTTTAAAATTGATAGAAATTATTTTTAGACATGCCAGAACCATCAATTCATCACATTCTACGTGAATCTTTTTCTCAGGGAGGCAAGGAAGAGTGGCTTCGCACGGCTTTGCAAGAGCTTACAGAAAAAAAAACAATAGATAATTTAAGTTGGAAAGTTGACGGACTCAACTTTTATCCCTATTACGATGAAGAAGATTTAAAATCTCTGGGATATTTAAAAAACTTCCAGGTCAAATCTCACGACAGCGCTTTAGAAAAAAATGCCTGGGGAAGTGTTTCACGAGTATTTGTGAAAGACGAAGATGAAGCCAATGCGCTCGCATTGAGAAACCTGACAGCTGGAGCTGATGGAATCTTATTTGACGTAACAGGTCACGAGGATTTCGATATCGATGTCTTGTTGAACAAAATACATTGGCCATTTTGTTCATTATCTTTTTCCACATCGAATGGGGCTAAACTTTTTTCGAAACTTACCTCCCATGCCAGAAAAAAAAACTACACCCTGTCAGCGTTGAAAGGATCAATATATCATTCAACAAAAGTTGAAGTGCGAACGATCAATTTTCAAGCGCTGGAAAATTACTACGCGTTAGGAATCGTTATACAACCTTCATCTCCAACTCAGGAAATTTCACAGGGTCTGGAAAAGGCGGCATTATTAATGGATTCATTAACCAACCAGGGTATGGCAAAAGAAAATGTATTCAGCGCGATCAGTTTATCATTAACAAGTGACGACAATTTTTTTGTTACTATCGCTAAACTTAAAGCTATGCGACTTTTATGGTATCAATTGTCGCAGGCTTTTGAAATTTCATCTTATACGCCTGACAAATTACATCTACATGTTACTGCTGAAAAATGGAGTTCAGAAAATTTTCAGCCCCATGGAAACATATTGAAAAATACGGCACATGCGCTGGCGTCAATATTGGGTGGATGTAACTCGCTAACATTATGCCCCGAAGATGATCTTAACGATACCCTAAACAGAATAGGGATAAATGTTAGTAACATCCTTAAAGAGGAGTGCCATCTTGATAAAGTTTTCGATCCGCTGGCAGGCGCTTATGTTATCGAAAATATGGTGCACCAGTTTTCGCAATCCGCGTGGAATGATTTTCAAAATAAAATGCGCGCATGAAGCCAGACTTTTCAACCATACGTTTCAATCAATTTACGCCTCCAATACCGGAGGTACGGAAGAAAAATATATGGACTAGTGCAGAGAAAATTGCTATTCATAGTTTCTACACAAAGGAAGATAATCTCAATTTCAATTTAGGATTCAATGCCGGAACACCGCCCTACCTTCGGGGACCTTATGCTACGATGTATGCTTCCCGGCCTTGGACGATCAGGCAGTACGCGGGTTTTTCAACGGCCAGGGAATCCAATGTCTTTTATAGAAAAAATTTAGCAGCGGGACAACGGGGACTCTCCGTTGCCTTTGATCTACCTACGCATAGGGGCTACGATTCAGATCATCCACGGGTGGCAGGTGATGTTGGAAAAGCTGGTGTTGCGATCGATTCTGTACTTGACATGAAAATGCTTTTCGATCAAATTCCGTTGGATAAAATGTCAGTGTCTATGACCATGAATGGCGCTGTGATTCCTGTCCTAGCATTTTACATTGTTGCTGCTGAAGAGCAAGGCGTGTCTCCTGCACAACTCAGTGGTACAATCCAAAATGATATCCTGAAAGAGTTTATGGTGCGAAACACCTACATCTATCCTCCGGAAGAATCCATGCGAATTGTAGCAGACATTTTCGCATACACTTCGAAGTTCATGCCCAAATTCAACTCCATCAGCATTAGTGGTTATCATATGCATGAGGCTGGGGCACCTGCAGATTTAGAGTTAGCCTATACGTTGGCAGATGGATTGGAGTACATTCGTGCCGGATTAAAAGCAGGAATCGCTATTGATGACTTTGCCCCGCGGCTTTCATTTTTCTGGGGCATTGGGATGAATTTTTTTATGGAGATCGCAAAGATGCGTGCAGCGCGCGTTTTGTGGTCTCAAATGGTTAAGCAATTCAATCCTGGTAATCCCAAGTCAATGGCTTTACGCGTGCACTGCCAAACTTCCGGATGGAGTCTCACTGCGCAGGATCCATATAACAACGTTACCCGTACCTGCATTGAAGCTTTGGCCGCCGTCTTCGGTGGGACTCAATCGCTCCATACCAATTCACTCGATGAGGCAATCGCATTGCCTACTGATTTTTCAGCGCGTATAGCCCGGAATACGCAGCTTTATATTGAGCAGCTTACCGGCATTCCTAAAGTCGTCGATCCGTTCGGAGGTTCTCATTACCTGGAAAATCTAACGGGACAGCTAACAGAAAAATCCTGGGAGTTGATCCAGGAAGTAGAAGTACTTGGCGGCATGACAAAAGCAATTCAAAGTGGTCTTCCTAAACTGCGCATCGAAGCAGCTGCCGCAGCAAAACAAGCTCGAATTGATTCGGGCGAAGATGTAATTGTTGGAGTGAATAAATATAAAGTCAATGAAGCTCCCGACTTCGAAATATTAGAGGTTGATAACTCGATGGTGCGAAACGAACAAATTGAGCGATTAAAAAAGTTAAAGGCAGAACGAAATCGAGAAGACGTTGAACAAGCACTGCATGCATTAACAGAGGCCGCCAAAAATTCTAAAGCCAATTTGCTGGAGGTGGCGATACACGCAGCAAGGAAACGCGCTACCTTAGGAGAAATATCCAGTGCGCTGGAGTCTGTATTTGGGCGGTACAAAGCCACAAGCCAAATCATTTCAGGTATTTATTCGAAAGAAATGAAAGATCAAAACGAAATCGAAGAGGTAAGAAAACTATCAGACCAGTTTGCAAAATTAGATGGACGACGTCCCCGCATCCTTGTAGCCAAAATCGGTCAGGATGGTCATGATCGCGGGGCAAAGGTTATTGCTACAAGTTTTGCGGATTTTGGTTTTGATGTTGATATCGGTCCACTGTTCCAGACACCGGCAGAGGTTGCTATGCAGGCAGCAGAAAATGATGTACACATTGTTGGTATCTCAAGTTTGGCAGGTGGCCATAAAACATTGATACCGGAACTGATTGAATCTCTAAAGCAAATTAAAAGAGAAGATATCATGGTTGTAGCAGGTGGCGTCATTCCGCCGCAAGATTACGATTTTCTTCGCAAGCATGGTGTAGCATTTATATTTGGCCCGGGGACAATCATTACGCATGCTGCAAAAGAAATCTTAATGAAATTGATGGACGTGCCCTAAAAATGAGGAGGTATACAAGTTCCGACGTTGTGACATCCCTGGAAACTGCTATTGCCTCAAATTTCTTACACTTACCATTAGCGATCATTCGGGATAAATCTTTCTAATTCATTAGATTAGTCCTACATCATAAACCCGAAGTCATGAAAACCGCCAGGCCACTTGCCTTAGTGTTGCTTATTATTGCTATTCAGCCTTCATTTTCGCAAAACAAAAAATTTGATAAAAGCCTCAGGAAATTAGACTCATATTATGCTGAAGGAAACTTCCCCAAGGCGCTTGGTGCGCTCGACAAGTTACGGAAGACCATCGTTGCAAAAATGGGTCAAAAAAATCCGTATGTGCCCGCCCTGTACATAAGAGAGGCCCGCATCAATCTTGCCTCAGGTTTGCTGAAAGATTTTGATAAAACCTTGGATAACGCATTGCTGAGCAGTGCTAGTATTTACGGTGACAACAGCACAAGTTATGCATCCACGCTGATCGATGTTGCCGCCATCTATAATGAATTTGGAAATCATCGTGTCAGCCGCGAATATGTAGACCGCGCACGTGATCTTCTCGCTAACACAAATCAATTAACGGAAATTTTAAAATCCCGCATCGCTTTAGTAGAAGCAGACGCGATGACGGGACAAGGCTTTAGCAATGACGCGATCACACTGCTTCGCAGCGTCGAAAGCTATTTCGCAGGCCGGGCAGTCGAGAAAGAAACCTTAGTAGAAGGAGCAAATATCAAAACGCAGCGTGTTCCTTTCGAAGAGCTGGCACCTCGCTTTACTGACTATGCAAAGTTACTCATGCTCATTTCAAATGCCTATGCAAAAAAAGGAAATCTGATCTCAGCAGATTCTGCTTTTAAAGCAACGCAGACATGGATTAGAAAAAATCAACGCTTTATGGGTGAGACAACGCTAACCCTGGTGCAAAACAATTTTCTGTACGCACAAATGCTCGTAGACAATGGAAATGAGGATCGCGAGAAAGAACTTCAGTACGATAACATCTTGAGCGACTATAAGAAAAGAGCAACACCCACCAATACGTTAGGTCATGAAATCTACCTGGCTTATTTACACCAATTGCTGGAAGTTGGCGATAAGAATAAATATCTAAGCGTAAAACAGGAATATGAAAAAATTATCGACAACTATTTTACACGCTCAAGTTTAGTTCATATCAATTTACAGGCTGTTGAATTTGATTCGAAACTCGAAAAAGATAAAACCAAAGATATTGAGAAGGATGCATTGGCAATTCTTAAATCAGAAACGCTGCCTAAAAATTATAGAACCACCGAACGGATTCTGAAATTTTTACATGATATATCTCAAAAACAGAGAAAATATGAAAATGCTGAAAAGTACCTTTCGCAATTGGCTGAAATCAGGAAAGAGTTGTATGGTGAGACATCTCCCGAATATCACCTGGCACGAATACGTTTGGCAGGCTATTACCTTGATTATACAAACAAAATTGAAGAAGCCGGAAAAATATTTGATGAGAGTTACATCAAATTTGTTTCGAAGCAAATAGGGCCTTGGCATAAAGATCATCTCGAAATTCTTAACCATCTCGCTACACTTTATGAGTATACAGATAAGTATGCACTTGCATCTGCGACGCTGGATCAAGCGTCTGATGTTGCCCGATCAAAATTCAGCGATAAAGACCCTGATTATGGAATTGAGCTTGATCGGATTGCACAACTCCAGATTAAACTCGGACAATATGAACGTGCTGAGCAGAATATTGAAAAATCGTTGAAGATTTTAGAAGAGTATCGGAAAGGTGACAAACGTATTGAAGATTATGTACATGTAATTGAGACGCAAGCGAAATTGTTCGGCGTGAAAGGTTTGTTTGACGAGGCACAGGACAACCTTAGCAAATCGGCGAAGTTGATAGCGAAAGCCGAGATATTGGTAGGAAGTGATCTATCGGCAGCGGAGGAACTCACTTCGTTGTTTATCCAGCTTGGCCGTTACTCGGATGCAAGCAAGCTATTGCAAATACAAATTCCGGAATATGAAAAATTATATGGAAAAAATTCACTTCGACTGATAGAGCCGCTTGTTAATAAGGGAAGAATTTTCCTGGCGAAAGGTGACTATACTGAAGCGGAGCGAACTACTTTACGGGCCAATCAAATAGCAACATCCATTTATGGCAGCATTTCTACTAAGACAGCTCCAACGCAAATCCTATTAAGCGATCTTAATTATACGCTTGGAGACTATGATAAAGCAGAATTAAACGCAACGAATGCGATAACGAGTCAGGAAAAACAATTTGGAAGAAATCACATAGAGGTTGCAAAATCACTCGCACAACTTGGACTTATCAAATTCTACAAAGGAGACAGCCGGGCTGAAGTTGAAAAGTTAATGTTGGAAGCGCGTGATATCATTGCTACAAAACTTGGGAAGGATAATCCTCAATATGCAGAAGTACTCAAAAATGTGGCAGTGGTTTATATCTCAGAAAAAAAATTCGAGATCGCATTTAACTCTCTGACCACTGCGGAAAGCATTTGGCGGGCAAAGACCGGTACAAAGTACAATATCAACGCAGCGAGTATTTACACTTTGACAGGCGATGTGTATTATCAGCTAAAAAACTACAAAAAGGCTGAGGAGTTTTACAATCAATCGAAAGATCTGTATGAAAAATTCTTCAGCATTTCACATCCGGAATATGTAAAGGTTCTTTCAAAACTCAGCAAAGTCCATTACATGCAGAAAGATTACAAACGCTCAAAACGTTTGATTGAAGAATCGCTCACTAACTACGAAAGCTTCATTAAACAATTTTTTCCTGCATTAAGCGAACGTGAAAAAGCCAAATACTGGAATACCATTAAAACAGATTTCGAGTTTTACAATACACTTGCCTTTAGCAACCTGGATGACTTCAAGGATCTGGCCGGAAAAATTTACGATTATCAATTACTAACAAAAGCTTTATTGCTCAGTTCGTCAATTAAAATTCGGGAACGAATCCTTAACAGTACGGATGTTGCACTTAAAGAACAGTATAATACCTGGCTTCAAAAGAAAGAGCTGTTAACCGTAGCGCTTTCCATGAGCCCGGCCCAACTTACAGAAAACAATATTGAGCCGGCTTCGCTACAGCAGGAAGTCGAACAACTTGAAAAGAATCTCAGCCAACGGTCAGAACTTTTTGGTCAAAGTTTTGAAACAAAACGCATGACCTTTGAAGATGTTAAAAAATCATTGAAAGAAAATGAGGTTGCCATCGAGATGGTGCGCTACCGACATTTCAATCACGATTTTACCGATTCGGTTATTTATGCAGCGCTCTATTTAAAACCCAAAACAAACAAACCAAAATCGATCCTTTTGAAGGACGGAAAAAAAATGGAAACCCGTTTCTTTAAATATTATCGCAACGCCATTACAGGACGAATACCAGATGACGTTTCATATAACATCTTCTGGAAACCAATTCAGGATGAAATTGGGCAGGCATCTACAATTTATTTATCCGCCGATGGCATCTATAACCAAATTAACCTTGAGGCTATACCAACGCCTGACGGAAGATATGTGATTGATAATGCAAACATTGTGTTGGTGAGTAACACGAAAGACATGTATATCAGAAAGATTTCAACAAGATTAAGTCTTCCTGAAAATACAGCGTCCATGTTTGGCAATCCAACCTTCTATTTAACTGCTTCTGCAAACAAGAGTTTGTCTGCATTGCCAGGAACGGAAAAGGAAGTGAACCAAGTTCAGTTTATGCTGAAACAAAAAGGATGGCTTACGGCTGAGTTCGTTGAAACCTCAGCTTCGGAGGAAAACATAAAAGAAATAAACAGTCCCAAAATTTTCCATATTGCGACACATGGGTTTTATCGCCCAACCGCCCAAATCACTTTGGAAGACGGGTTACGCGCAAATGATGCCACGCTAAATCAAAACCCTTTGATGCGCACAGGACTACTCTTAAAAGGTGCGGGCGATCTGATGGAAAAAACCGAATACAATTACAACATGGAGAACGGGATTCTCACCGCATACGAGGCAATGAATCTGAATCTTGATAAAACAGATCTCGTTGTATTAAGCGCGTGCGAAACGGGCTTAGGAGATCTTGAAGCAGGCGAAGGCGTTTATGGATTACAACGTGCATTTCTTGTTGCAGGAGCAAAAGTTCTCATCATGAGTATGTTTAAAGTAGACGATGAAGCAACTCAAAAATTAATGTTAATCTTCTATCAGAAGTGGTTGAATTCAGGAAATCTCCGTCAAAGTTTTATCGATGCAAAGAAAGAATTAAGAGTAAACTACCCTGATCCAATTTATTGGGGAGCCTTTATCATGATAGGATTGGATTAAAGTTCTTCCTCGTTCAACGGCCAGGGAGAAAATTCATAGCCGCCGTCTTTTAAAAAATTCGGATAAAGCTGGAGGTGCTTTTGTTTTACTTCTTCAAAAATCATCTGCTTCAACGCAATGATATTTTCATTTGAAGTAGCTGAAACAAAGATTACTTTTTCGTACCCCATTTCACGATAATAGCCTTTCATTTCTTCCATATTAAAATCATGTCCCTGCTTTTTATATAGGTCGATTTTATTCAGAATCAATATCGTTGGAATGTTGGCAGCTCCGATTTCCTGTAGCGTTTTAGAAACAACTTCAATTTGATTGTCATGATATGGATGCGCAAGGTCAACCACATGAAGCAAAAGATCAGCTTCGCGTACTTCATCCAGGGTAGATTTAAAAGACTCAATCAAATGATGTGGTAGTTTTCGAATGAATCCGACTGTATCTGAAAGCAAAAAGGGTATGTTTCCAAAAGTCACTTTTCTAACTGTGGCATCGACTGTCGCAAAAAGTTTATTTTCAGCGAGAACACCCGAGCCTGACAGCAAATTCATCAAAGTAGATTTTCCAACGTTGGTATATCCAACAAGTGCCACCCTTACAACGTTGCCCCTAGACTTCCGTTGGGTGATTCGTTGTTTTTCAATTTTCTTTAACTTCTCTTTGAGAATATCGATCTGATTGCGGATGTTTCTTCGGTCAGTTTCCAATTCTCTTTCACCGGAACCACCCCGCGTTCCTGTTCCTCCACGCTGCCTTTCAAGGTGAGTCCACATCCGGGTTAACCTGGGCAGTAAGTATTGATTTCTTGCTAATTCGACTTGCGTTTTCGCTTGGGCAGTTTGCGCGCGCCATAAAAAAATGTCGAGGATCAGCAAGCTTCGGTCATAGATTCGAACTGTTGGTCCTTCGGAATCCTGAGGATTGAATTCTTTTTCAAGATTCCGGAGTTGCGAAGGTGATAAATCATCATCAAAAATTACATTGGTGACTTTATTTGCTGTTACAAAATCAAGTATCTCGCTAAGCTTACCCTTTCCGACAAAAAAGCGTGCATCCGGATGTGTAAGATTTTGTACGAATTGTTCAATAGTGTATATACCAACTGTCTCTGCGAGGAAAGACAGCTCATCTAAATGCTCTTGCGTTTCAGCCGCATCCCGGGGGTTGCCTATGGCGATTAGGATTGCTTTGTTATCTTGTTGACCCATTATGTGACAATGTCTTTAAAGTAGTTTTTTCAAACATAATGCATATTTTTTTAATGTTTTCACATAGTTACATTTTACTACCCATTTGTATCTACACCTGAGAAAAACATAAGAGATTTATACGACTCCGAGGTCAGTATAAGTTTCCCAAAAGTTCTCAACCAGAGCCCATGAGAATTGCTATTGTCCTCAACACATCCTGGAATATTTATAATTTCCGGATGAACTTTATTCAAAGCTTATTGAAGCAAGGGTATGAAGTGCACACCATTGCTCCCGAAGATGCTTACACGCCATTGATACGTCAAGCTGGATGTACGCATCATAAAGTTAAGATGGATAGTCGTGGTGCAAACCCGATAAAAGATTCCGCACTTATTGTTGAGTTATACTCGATCTACCGGAAAGTTAAACCCGACGTAATCCTTCATTACACAATCAAGCCGAATGTTTATGGTACCATAGCAGCAGCGTTACTAGGGATACCCGTTATCAACAATGTCTGCGGTTTAGGTACAGTCTTCCTGAAAGATAATTTAGTATCCGCAATTGCGATCTTTCTCTATAGATTAAGTTTCAGATTTGCAAGCAAGGTTTTTTTTCAGAATCCAGATGATCAAAAGCTTTTCGTTGAAAAGAAATTAGTTCTTCCCAACGCAGTGGATACATTACCGGGTTCTGGTATAGACCTTACAAAGTTCCAACCCACTTCGTTCAAGCGTAACGAAAAATTCACCTTCTTATTAATTTCAAGGTTAATAACCGACAAAGGCGTTATAGAGTTTATAGATGCTGTAAAAAAACTGAAGTCCAACGGCGTCGATGCTCACTTTCAAGTATTGGGTGCAATGGACCCTTTACACAAGCGCGGCATTAAAGTCGATTTGATTGCCGAATGGATTAACACGGGAACCATTGAATACCTGGGTACAACAAACGACGTCCGGGAATTTATTAAAAATGCTGACTGTGTGGTACTCCCTTCTTACCGGGAAGGAACTCCCAGAACATTATTGGAGGCCGCCAGCTCCTCTAAGCCCATTATTGCAACAGATGTGCCCGGATGTAATAATGTTGTAGAGCACAACATTAACGGCTTCCTATGCAAACTCAAGGACGCAGATGACCTTGCAGATAAAATGAAAGCTATGGCGGCACTTTCTGATGAAAAATTACAGCAATTTGGTACAAATGGAAGGGCCAAGATGGAAGCCGAGTATGATGAATCTCTTGTTATTAATAAGTATCTTGCCGCTTTAGTTGAACTAAAGCAAGCCTCTTAACAAGAGCACAAAAAGACCCATGCAAATAAAGACTACAGGCTTCGAAGGCTTGATAGAAATTGTTCCTGTGATTTTTGAAGATAACAGGGGATGGTTTTATGAGTTTTATAAAGACGAAACTTTTCAAAAACATAACATTCACTATACCTTTCGTCAGGAAAATCAATCCTTCTCTAAAAAAGGCGTTGTTCGCGGACTTCACTTTCAGCATGCACCTTATGCGCAGGCTAAGCTTGTTACCGTGGTTTCTGGAAAAGTGCTGGATGTAGTTGTTGACCTTCGTCCTTCATCCAAAACTTTTAAGCAAATATATTATTGCCTGTTGGAGAGCAGTAAACGAAACATGCTTATGATTCCCGAAGGATTTGCACATGGCTTTGCAGCGCTTGAGGATTCCATTTTTTTTTATAAATGTTCAAATGTCTATAATAAACAATCTGAATCAGGAATTAGATGGAATGATCCGGAGTTAAATATTAATTGGGAGGTTAAAAATCCGATTGTGTCATCAAAGGATGAAGAACTCCCATTGTTGGCAGAACTCCTGGAGAATTCAGTACTATCATAAGATTGAATAATTTTTTAATACGTTGAAAAACATTTTTTGTAAGAACAGGATACTGTTACTTTTTTCATCTTTATTATTTTTTTCCTGCGGATATAAGCAAAATATTATGTTCCAGGTGCCCGAAGGTTATGCCCTCAAACAGCAAATTGATGCTGCAGAAAAAAATTATACCATCCAACGGTATGATTACCTGGAGGCAGATGTCTTTTCAAATAAGGGCGAAAAAATAATTGACTCTGAATTTAAGTCGGCTTCCGGACAGGGTGCACAACGTGCAGAAACGACGAAGCCAACTTATTTTGTCGATGCAAGTGGCGTTTCCAAATTTCCAATGATTGGGGAAGTGAAATTGGAAGGTCTAACCATCAGACAGGCTGAAGATGTATTACAACAGGCGTACGCTAAATTTTATACTGATGCTTATGTACTGCTTAAATATATCAACAAGCGCGTTATCGTTTTAGGTGCGCCTGGCGGACAAGTCATTCCTTTGACAAACGAAAACATTCACCTGGTCGAAGTACTTGCACTAGCCAAAGGGTTAAGTAATGATGCTAAATCGCAAAACATTCGAGTACTGCGCGGAGACCAGGTATTCGTTGCCGACTTGAGTACATTTGACGGATATCTAAAAAACAATCTGCTGATTCAGTCAGGAGATATCGTTTATGTAGAACCTATACGAAAGCCATTAACAGAAGGTGTACGTGATTATGCACCCATTCTTAGTATAGTAACAACATTAACAACTTTGATTGTCGTTTTGCTACGCGAATAATAATGACTGTGGAAGATCACAAGCAAATACAAGTTCAATCCAATGCTGTTGAGGGCATCGATTTTAATAAACTTAAAATTGCTGTCCGAAACAACTGGATGTGGATTGTTATTATATTTTTTGTTTTCAACTTCACAGCATATCTTTTTAATCGTTATACTAAAAATTTATACCAGTCGTCGTCGGATCTTAAATTAGATGTAAAACAAGAGGCGACGGAATTTGGTATCAAGAGTGCTATCGAAGATCAAAATTTAAATCTTATTTCAGGAGAAATAGAAATCATTCAGTCCCGCTTATTCCTTAGCCGGGTACTCGACTCAACTAAACTTGACATTAGCTATTACAGTATAGGAAGAGTGCTGAATGAAGAACTTTACCAAAGCCTTCCTTTTTTTGTTTCCTATAATTCAAACCCAAGGTCTCTATTAAATATTCCGCTATATTTTGAAGAAGAACGCAATAATGGATTTACATTAACGATTGGTAATAACGGTGAAGAAGTAAAGGGGACATACAACACCCCGGTAATCGCGCGAGGCGTTACACTTACCATTGTAAAAAACAAAAATTTTTCAAAGGGAGATGAGGTTGGTTATTTCTTCATTATCAACAGCCGCGATCTATTGCTGGATTATTTGTTAACCAATCTCACCGCAGAGCCGCTGAACTTTAATGCCAATACAATACGTATATCATTTAAAGATCACAACCCTTATAAAGCTCAGAACATTCTTCATAAGATTGATACATTATATCTTCAATATAGTAATGAACAAAAAAACCTTGCCAACAAACAAAAGATTGACTGGGTATCGAATGAACTCGTGGCTATTGAAACAAAAATGGAAGATTATGAAAATTATTTTGAAAACTTCACACTCCAAAATAAAACGAATAATCTAGATGACGATCTGAAAAAAACAGTATTAGCTATTAATAGAATTGATTCACAACGCTTCGAGTTATCCCAGAAGTCAAATGAACTTGATCAATTACTTACAAATTTAGAGAAAGAAAATTTTATTATTTCGCTTTCACAACAGCAAGCGCTACCTGCTTCTGTTTCCAGAAACATGGAAACGCTGGAGCAGCTTTACTTGGAAATGAATAAACTTAAACTTTCTCACAGCGAGATAACATTCGCGTTCCGGCAAAAGCAACAGGAGGTCGATGCACTGAGAGAAAAAATAATCAGCCAGTTATCGGAATTAAAAAATGCGACGGTTAAAAATCTTGAAGATGCCAATAAAAGAAAGCAAAGACTCGAATCTGAATTTGCAGGCATACCTGATAAAAGCACTCAGTTCTCAAAAAATTTGCGGTTTTATAAACTCTATGAACAATTCTATTTATCGTTGATGCAATCAAAATCTGAGTTTGAAATTGCCCAGGCAGGAAGCATTCAGGATTTTAAAATTCTTTCTCCTGCAACTTTTCCATCAGCGCCGATTTTTCCGAACAAATTGATGATTGGTGGAATTGGTTTTGTCCTAAGCATTGTTGCAAATCTTATTTTTATCGGACTACTATACCTGCTTAATAATAGAATCTCGGGAGTATCAGAGATTGAGAGGATAACAAATGTGCCGGTATTAGGTGTAGTCCCTTCATCGCGTTACGCAACGGACATCGGGCTTCATGTCATCGATCATCCAAAGTCAATGGTGAGTGAATCGATTAAAACCCTCCGGACGAACCTTGATTTCTTCAAAGTAAATTCCAATAAAAAAATTATTGCAGTGTCTTCAACGGTATCCGGCGAGGGTAAATCCTTTATAGCGATGAACCTGGGCGCGGTGATGGCCGTATCTAGCAAAAAAGTTATCTTACTTGACTTGGACATGAGGAAGCCCAAAATAAATCTTCCCACGGAAATCGGTGACAAATCAAAGGGAATGAGCACCGTATTGATAGGAAAAGACTCCTGGCAGGAATGTTTGGCCCGAACCGGTTTGACTAATTTTGATTATATACCGTCCGGGCCTCATCCTCCAAATCCGTCGGAGTTGTTGTTAAATGGTGAATTTAGCGGGCTTCTGGAGGAACTGAAAAAGACCTATGACTATATAATATTGGATACGCCTCCGGTTGGGCTAGTAACGGATGGTATAATGGCAATGAAGCAAGCTGATATTTCAATCTATATTTTTCGGGCAGATTATTCACGAAAAACCTTTGTTTATAATTTGCAGCGCATTATTAACATTAATAAATTTTCTAATATTACGACCGTGCTCAATGCTTTACCTTCCACCGGAGAACAGCGGTATGGTTATGGTTATTATGAAGAGCCCCAAAACAAAAATTGGTTTCAAAAGTTTATTAAGGCATAGTGTTTAATTGGTCAAAAAAGGAGACGAACAAAGTAGTCAACGCATTAACAGTTGACATACACTCACACCTTCTTCCGGGTCTGGATGATGGCGTTCAAACGTATGAAGAGTCGGAAGATATTATTCTGCATTTTCAAAAAATCGGATATAAAAAACTTATCACCTCTCCTCACGTGATGAGTGATACCTTTAGAAATACGACAGAACGAATTCTCGCCCGCCTGGCCAAACTTCAAACCTATTTAAAAAATCAGCAAGTAGACATGGAGATTCAAGCTGCTGCTGAATATTATCTTGACGAACAAGTATATAAAATGGTTGATGAGAATCAACGCATGTTAACCTTTGGAAAAAACTATCTACTTTTTGAAACGAATTTTTTGAATGAGCCTTTCAACATGAAAGATTTTATTTTCCTGGCAACTACAAAAGGCTACAGACCTATATTAGCACACCCTGAACGTTACGCTTATATTCAAAATAACCTCGACAAAGCAAAGGATTTGCTCGACCGTGGCGTACTTTTTCAAATCAATATAAGTTCAATTACAGGTCACTATTCGAAAATAGTTCAAACAACTGCGCAAAAATTAATTGACAAAGGGTGGGTTCACCTTCTCGGCAGTGACTGCCATCACTTTCAACATGTCAGGCTTGTTGAAGAAGCACAGCAAATGAAGTATTTTCAGAAAGCGCTTGCACTTCCTTTACTGAATAATTCCCTTTGACATTACGATTTTAGCACGTAGGTTTCGCGATTAATTATAACCAGGAACTTATGATTGCTGTAACCGGCGCAAACGGGCTGCTGGGAAGTTTCATTATCAGGAAGCTTATTGAGGAAAAAAGACCGTTTGTAGCGCTCAAACGCGAGGGCAGTGATATATCCCTGCTAAGCGACGTTGCAGAAAAAATCGAATGGCGTAATACTGATATTTTAAATCCACTGTCCCTAACTGAAGCGTTGACTGGTTGTACACATGTTATACATGCTGCTGCAATAGTTTCCTTTAATCCTTATCGGTCAAATGAAGTAATGGACATCAACGTCTATGGTACGCGTAATGTCGTTAATGCATGTCTTGAACATAAAGTTACGAAGCTGGTTCATATCAGTTCTGTGGCAGCACTAGGAAGACAAAAGGACCAGTCGGTCATTGACGAGAATAATAAGTGGGTGGATAACCCGATGAACAGTGTGTACGCTGTCTCAAAATACCGGGCGGAACTCGAAGTTTTTCGGGCCCAGGAAGAAGGATTGAGCACTGTAATTCTTAATCCTTCTGTAATTCTGGCAGCGGCTGATTGGAACCGAAGCAGCGCAAAACTTTTCAAATATGTGTGGGCGCAAAAACCTTTTTATATCGATGCACTTTTAAATTACGTCGATGTCAGAGACGTGGCTTCTTGTGCTGTTCAATTTTTGCAACCCGCTCATCAGGCCCAACGCTTTATTATTAACGCAGGAAACATTTCATTCAAGAATTTTTTCGAAAAAATAGCTGCTGATTTTGAGGTAAAACCGCCCTCAAAAAAACTCTCGAAGACAACTTTAAAACTGTTAGCGCGAATGGAGACCTTGAGGGCTTGGTTTACAAGAACAGAGCCACTGATTACAAGAGAAACAGCGCAATTGTCGGAAACTTGTTTTTTCTATGATAATAAAAAAATCAAAAAAATCCTAAATTTTGAATTTCAAACCATTGATAAAACGCTGGAATGGTGCTGTGACTACTATACGAAAAAATTCGATTCTAAAAAATAGTTCGAAAGCCTTAGCTTTACCCCAGATTTACCTATTTTAGGAAAACGATTTAGTGCATGTCGAAAGAATATCGCAAAAGAGAAGAAGGCAATGAGCTGATCAGAAGATTTGAAGATCATCTGAGGAAAAAGAAAGCAGAATTTTTTGATTTGGATGCCTACGAACAAATCATTGAGCACTACATGTTCCGTGGTAAGCATAATAAGGCACTGCAGGCTGTAAACCAGGCCATAAGTCAATATCCTTTTTCTATAGAGCTTATCACTATCAAAGCACAGATTTTATCAAACCTTGAAGAGTATAGCCAGGCACTTGAGTTATTAGATCAGGCGCATGCCCTTCAACCAAATGATCCGGAAATTTTTTTAACCAAGGGTTCAATTCTTTCGCTACAAGGAAAACATGCAGATGCTATTCAGAATTATGAACAAGCTTTGTTGTTAGCTGACGACAAAGATGAAGTTTATTATAGCATCGGTCTAGCTTACCAAAGCATGGAAGACTATCAAAATGCAATTGATGCATACAAGAAATCGATAGAGCTGAATATCAATCACGATGGTTCTTTGTACGAGCTCGCCTTTTGCCTTGATTTAACCGGTCAGTTGGAGAGCAGCATTGAATACTATCAAAAATTTATCGATGAAGATCCATACTCAACGGCCGCTTGGTACAATTTGGGTATCGTCTACAATAAACTTGAAAAATATCAGGAAGCACTTCAAGCTTACGACTATGCTATTACAATAGATGACACGTTTGCATCCGCACATTTCAACATAGGAAATACCTATATGAACATGGGTGAATACACAAAAGCTCTTGACGCTTTTCGAAAAACGGTGGAGATCGAAGGGCCGAGCCCCGAAGTGTATTGTTGCCTTGGTGCAGCGTATGAAAGTCTTGAGCAATATGAATTAGGTTTAAAATATTTTCAAAAGGCTGCTAAGTTGGATACCCTTTATGACGAGGCGTGGTTTGGTGCGGGTGCCTGTTTAGAAAAACAGGAGAAATGGTATCAGGCGCTGCACTTTTATAACAAAGCATTAAAGATAAATACTGAAAACGCTGAGTATTGGAAATCAGTTGCCCATGCTGAGTTTAAAGTTGGAAATACCATATCGAGTATAGATGCCTATGAGGAAGCTAGTAAACTTGATCCTTCTGATAAAGAAATCTGGCTTAATTGGTCGTTTATATTTTATGAACAAGGCGACTACACAAAAGCCATAGAAACGTTATCGCAGGGATTTGATGAAATTCCCAATGATGCAGAGTTCTTTTATCGCATGACAGTTTACCTCATTGAGGCCGGTCAATTTAAAGAAGCATTTAATTATCTGGAAAATGCATTAATTTTAGACTTTGATGGACATACTGCCTTGTTTGATTTCTTCCCAAAAATTGAAACCCAAAAGGCTTTGTATAAGATCATCGAACAGTTTAGAAAAGATAATAATTAATGAATTTCGATCTTAGTAATCTGCCTGAGCGTACAAGAAAGCCCAGACAATACGGTTTTACCATGGCCATGGATAAAGGCCTGAGCATTCGTGAGGCTGAAGATTTTGCAAGCACATCCGCAGACCATGTTGACATTGTAAAATTAGGATGGGCAACATCCTTTGTCACACCTAACCTTAAAGACAAGCTGAAAGTTTACAAAGAAGCTGGTATCCCAGTGTATTTTGGGGGAACGCTTTTTGAAGCGTTTGTCATTCGGAATCAATTTGAAGATTACCGTAAACTTCTTGACAAATACGACATGTCTTTTGCAGAGGTATCCGATGGTTCAATGGACATTGACCACGACAAAAAATGTGATTACATCACGAAACTTTCTGAGCAGGTGACAGTACTTTCAGAGGTAGGCTCGAAAGACGCCGACAAAATTATTCCGCCGTATATGTGGATAGAACTGATGCAGAAAGAGCTAGAAGCCGGTGCATGGAAAGTTATAGGTGAAGCTAGAGAAGGAGGAAATGTTGGGCTATTCCGTTCCACGGGGGAAGTTCGCTCTGGTTTAGTTCAGGAAATCCTAACAAAGATTCCGTTTGAAAAAATTATCTGGGAAGCGCCACAAAAAGCGCAGCAAGTATGGTTTATTAAGTTGCTTGGCGCCAATGTCAATCTAGGTAATATCGCTCCGGAAGAGGTAATTCCCTTGGAGACAATCAGGTTGGGTTTACGTGGTGATACGTTTCTCCACTTTTTAGGCATCGAAAGAAAAAACACAAATACGGCACCTCCATTTGAGATTGATTAAGCACACGCCATTTTGAGAAAGAAACAAGACTATATTTTCTTGTATGTCAAAGGTATTTGTATGGGGGCGGCAGAAGTTATACCGGGCGTATCAGGTAGTACCGCAGCACTTTTAACAGGTATTTATGAAGAATTGATCAGCTCGCTAAATTCCATTAACCGCGAGTCCATCAAACTTCTCGTGAATAAGAAATTCAATGAATTTTGGAAACTCATCAATGGTAATTTCTTGCTCACCGTACTCGCCGGAATTTTAACAAGTTTTTTAACCATCGCTAGAGTTATCCTTTACGGGCTGAAGCACAATCCCATTCTTATTGGTGCTTTTTTCTTTAGTCTTATTATCATGGCGGCACCTCTTGTTATGCGAGAGGAAATCAAAAAATGGGACAGCGTAGCCATTATTGGTTTTCTAGCTGCAATCATCATAGCGTACGCGCTTTCATTTCTGCCACCGTTTCAAACACCAAGGTCATTATGGATGTTGTTTTTTATGGGATCACTGGCAGGTGCCATAGCATTTATTCCAGGGATATCCTTTACCTTTATTCTAATAGCCTTGGGACAGTTTGGATTCCTTACATCTGCCTTTGCTGAGTTTAATATTACGGTAATTCTGATATTTGCAACGGGATTTGTTTCAGGGCTTATTGGAGTTTCAAAACTTTTGAGTCGTTTCTTTACTAAATTCCGGCGAGTTACCATAGCCATTTTAACCGGAGTTATGTTAGGATTTTTAAATAAAGTATGGCCATGGAGAGAAGTGTTGGAATTTGTAACGAACAGAAAAGGCGAGCAGGTGCCAGCATTTGACAGAAGTATTCTACCTTGGAATTATTTTGAAACCACCGGAAAAGACCCTCAGCTTTTTCAGGCGATATTAATGATGGCGCTTGGAGTTTTTATTGTGATTTTAATAGAAAAGATTGCCTCACGGCGTAAAACAACATTCTGAACATGGAAAAAGTATTTGGACTAATCGGTGCAACTGTTAGTCACTCCTTCTCAAAATCGTATTTTGATGAAAAGTTTTTTAGGGAAGGTCTTCGGGATTACCATTACGAATTGTTCCCTCTTAAAAGTATAACAGACATTGAAACGCTGCTTAAAGATACCAAAGGACTTACTGGACTTAATGTGACCATTCCTTACAAAGAACAGGTAATAAAATATCTGGATGAAGTCGATGGTTTTGCAAAAAAAATTGGCGCTGTCAATGTCATCAAAATTAAAGATGGTAAGCTTAAAGGGTATAACACCGACTCCGAAGCTTTCCTCGAAACAATTGAAAAATGGCTTCCAAAGAATAAAAAATTTAAAGCACTCATCCTCGGTACTGGCGGATCCTCTAAAGCCGTGCAGGAAGCCTTAAAAAAATTAAAGATCGAATACAATCTTGTTTCTCGCGAAGCAAAAAAAGGAATTCTTACTTACGAGTATTTAGAAAAGCATCCGAAGATAATTAGCGAATCGCATCTTATCATCAACACCACGCCTCTCGGTATGAGTCCCAATACGGAGACTATGCCCGCCATTGATTTCGAACAAATTGGACCCGAGCATTATGTTTACGATTTGATCTACAATCCGGCCAGAACCATGTTTTTGCAAAAAGCAGAAATGCGTAGCGCTACCATAAAAAATGGATTGGAGATGCTACACGTTCAGGCGGAAAAATCGTGGTTGATTTGGAATAACTAAGCTCAGGTTTTTCAAAGTTTAACTTGGGTGCGGCCCACCGATGATCTTGAATCTTTTCATTATTATTTAGAGCCTCTCCAACAATCTTGATGAGTTTTGCGTAATGCATCTTAATAAGATAACGCTTGCGTGTACCACATAGTATTCAGTAGATATATCGGCGATCACCAAGCAATGCCTTTTGAAAGTGAACTTTTTTCACTCACTCAACATTATTAACTATCCGGCGCAGGCAATCAGGTTTACGAAGAGGGAAGATGGAATTGAATGATAAAACTAAAAATGTTCGTTTCTTAATTATCAAAAGTGTGATCCATATTATCAAAAGAGTGATCCATGGAATTTAAACTCACAAGTCAATACGAACCAACGGGAGATCAGCCGGAGGCTATTCGCCAACTCACAAAAGGTGTCGAAGAAGGAGAACCTCATCAAACACTATTAGGGGTTACGGGGTCTGGAAAGACATTCACCATGGCAAATGTTATTGCGCGTACGAATCGGCCTACCCTTGTATTGAGTCATAACAAAACACTTGCTGCTCAGTTGTATGGTGAGTTCAAACAGTTCTTTCCTGAGAATGCTGTTGAATACTTTATTTCATACTATGACTATTACCAGCCTGAGGCATTCATTCCTTCGTCTAATCTGTATATTGAAAAGGATCTTTCCATCAATGAAGAAATTGAAAAACTTCGATTAAGTGCCACCTCTTCCCTACTGACTGGTCGGCGCGATGTAATTGTTGTTGCTTCTGTTTCCTGTATATATGGAATTGGAAATCCGGAAGAATTCGGAAAGAACGTGATTAAACTAAAAGTGGGAGAAGTTGTCTCCAGAAACAAACTTTTGTTTGCGTTAGTTGACATACTTTACAATCGAACTGAATTGGATTTCAAACGCGGAACATTTCGGGTAAAGGGTGATACGGTTGACATTTTTCTAGCTTATGCTGATTACGCAGTCCGCATTTATTTTTGGGGCGATGAAATTGAATCGATCCAACGAATCGACCCGGTAAGCGGAAAAAAAATATCGGACGAAACGGTAGTGACAATTTTCCCAGCGAATCTTTTCGTCACGGGAAAATCAACACTCCATCAAGCCATTCGGGAAATTCAGGATGATATGGTAGCGCAAGTCGGCATGTTTGAACATGAACGCCGGCACCTGGAAGCCAAACGCTTGAAAGAAAGAACAGAATTTGATCTGGAGATGATGCGTGAACTTGGATACTGCTCGGGTGTTGAAAATTATTCGCGTTATTTTGACCGGCGGAAACCAGGTGATCGCCCCTTCTGTCTAATTGACTACTTCCCGGATGATTTTCTTTTAGTTGTAGATGAAAGCCATGTAACGATACCCCAGGTAAGAGCGATGTGGGGTGGCGACCGCTCGCGAAAAGTCAATTTAGTAGACTATGGATTTCGTCTACCCTCTGCGTTAGACAATCGCCCTTTAACGTTTAATGAATTTGAGACCTTGGTGAATCAGGCGATTTATGTCAGTGCTACACCGTCGGAATACGAGCTTCGAAAATCCGAAGGCGTGGTAGTTGAACAGATCATCCGGCCCACCGGACTACTCGATCCTGAAATCGATGTTCGTCCCAGCAAGAATCAAATTGACGACTTATTGGAGGAGATTGACGAACGAGTAAAAAAGAATGAACGGGTTTTGGTTACGACATTAACAAAACGCATGGCGGAAGAACTAACCAAGTACATGGATCGCGTAGGAATTAAATGCCGTTACATACACTCGGAGGTTGCGACCCTTGACCGTGTCGAAATACTTCGTGAATTACGACTAGGTATTTTTGATGTATTGGTAGGGGTAAATCTATTGAGAGAAGGTCTTGATCTGCCGGAAGTCTCCCTTGTCGCGATCCTGGATGCGGATAAGGAAGGTTTTCTTAGAAATCAACGGTCGCTGGTACAAACCATCGGCCGGGCCGCACGCAATGAGAATGGCCGCGTGATCATGTATGCGGATACTATTACCGAATCCATGCAAACCGCTATCGATGAAACTAACCGCCGCAGAAAGATTCAGATGGACTATAACCTAGCGCACGGAATCGTTCCAAGAACGATATTGAAGTCAAAGGATGCTATTATGGTTCAAACGAAAGTCGCCGACTCTAAAAAATCAGTTAAAAACTATTACGTTGAAAGTGAAGAAACTACTTTAGCAGCAGATCCCGTTGTAGCATATCTCTCTAAAGAAGAACTGGTGAAAATGGCTGATCGTACGAGAAAGGCTATGGAAAAAGCCGCGAAAGAGCTTGAATTTATGGAAGCTGCCAAACTTCGTGACGAGTATATGGCGCTTCAAAAGATGATAGAGGCAAGATAATTTCGTTTTACTTCACTTGACATTTTGATGATTAAAAACGAAAACCAAGAATCAACGATAGCATATTCTCTGATAAGGGCAGAATTTACAAAGTTCAAGATCTGGTGTTTGATCAAAAGGCACAGCCGGATTGTAAAGATCTTCTACCAATGTTTTTAAGTGTTGACTAAACTCGGGAAGAAGTGGTTCAACATCTTCCACGAAATTTTTCCCAACCTTTAATCCGAATTTAAAATTCTTATCAAACAGGTTCATCCTGTTGATCAGGCCGGGTACAATTTTGTACGAAGTCTGCGAAGTGTTTGACTTGTATAGCAGGGCATAAAGCAGTGTTTGAAATGCTGCCTTATTTCGTTTTGCATCACGGCTAAACAGCGACGCTATGCTCGTAAAATCAAGTTTATCTTTACCGGTTTTATAATCAATGACGCGAATTAAATTATCCTTTCGATCGACCCTGTCGATTTTTCCGCTGATCAAAGCTGTTCCCGGATATTGGTCGATCGATACCTTATAATCCAAGCCACCTTGCTCGAGGATTTCAATATCAAAGGGTGCATAAGCTTTGTCCAAATCGAGAATGCGATGCGCGAAACGCTTGACAACTTCACGCACAACCAATCGTTGTCCTTCATATTCCACTGGTTGGCCCGGCGCAAGTTGATAAGCCTTAATAAATACCTGATCAATAAGACTGTCAACTACAACTTCGGCGTTGTCAAAATCTTTTGCTTCAATGCGCTGCTTATTTTTCTTTTTCTGAATGTTATAATAAAAGCGCTCCATAACTTCATGCAAGAAATTTCCCAACACCCGGGCGTCAAGATCTTCTTCAACTTCATCAGGCTCTCTTACTTTAGCTACATGCCTGAGATAAAACCGAAGCCTGCATTCAATGTATGTGTTTAGCGCAGAAGGTGAAATACCTTTGAATCTTCCGTTGCCTTCGCTTAGTTTCACCAGTGCCTCAATTACCTGAGGGTCCTTTTGGACAACAATCGGGTTGACAATACTGGGTTGGATCGGATCGTGAAGTATTCTTCTTTCAATGGTCAGGCCGCTTTCATACATGAGTTGTTTTAAATAACGGCTGCTTTCACCCTGCCCCAATACATCTGTTTCAGTGTTGTAAAATAAAAAAACATTTTCTGCACGTTGCAACATCCTATAAAACAGATAAGCATACATCGCATCCTGGTGTTCGGCAGTAGGCATACCGTAAGCTTTCCTGATGCTAAAAGGTATGTATGAACTTTTGTTCGTAAAAGATGGAAATGACCCTTCGTTCAAAGAAAGGATAAATACATTTTTAAAATCCAGATTTCTTGTCTCCAAGACGCCCATCACCTGCAAACCTTTTAACGGCTCGCCATTAAATGGAATGCGATGAGACTGAACTAACTGTCTGAATAGGCGCAGAAATGCCCTTAAAGAAGTATTGAATGCTTTCGTTTGTTGTTTTATTGTTGTCTTCGAATGATCGTCGGCCGTTGGAATACGATAAGCATCTCCCATGATATCCTCCATCCGGTTAAGAAGCTTTATAAAATGAAGAATGTATTCTTTATCAAAATCGTTAATTGACTTGAGCGCGCCGATTTCAGTAATAATAGACCGTAAATACGAAAGAATGCTACCCTCCACCGTTATAAAAACCAACCGATGCAAGGGTGTTTCTGAGGCCAGGTATCCGGATGGTATGTACACCCAGTTTCTACTTAATATTTCTTTTCGTTTAGCATTGGAAACGCCCGGATTTTCTGCAATGAAATAAGAGTGACCCATTAACGCCAACACTTGCCTATGGTTGAAATCGCTGCTGTTCCTGTTGATCTGCAATTCAATCAATAGTTCTATCAAATTAAAAACTGGCGTTGCACCAATGGGAAACCCCATGGTAACATTCAGTTTTTCTACACATCCAGAGACGCTATGTAGAACAGGAAGTAAAAGATTTTCGTCGGGCAAAACGATAATGGTGTCTTCCGGATTGGTGCCTTTTTCAAATTCTTCCTGCAGAACCTGCGCCATAACCTTTGTTTGGCCCACGGGTTGTGCCGCACCAAAAACCCGAAGTAATTTGTCACCAAATTTCTTTTGTTGTGCGATTCCCATCGCGCCTTTTTCCTGGGACCCGAAACTAAAATTAGATGGAATATCCTGGGGAAATGTTTTTCCAAAATACGGATGGTCCTGATATTCTCTAAAAAATTTCCCAGCTTCTTGCGTATTGTTATTAACATAATACTCATCAACATCCCAATACACTTCCGATATTCCTTGCTGGATATGATAACTAATTATCTTTTCTTCGGCTTTGGTAAGGGCGTTAAAGCCGGCAAAAATAACGGGGTGGCTATACCCCTTCAACACCTCTTCAATTTTTACGGCTACGCTTCGCTGCAGCATACCTTCGTAAGCGATTCCTTCCAGAAGAAGTTTATTAACATAGGTTTCATAAAGCAAATGAAGCTTATTCCATACATTTAAAAACTTCTTTTTGTTCTCTGTTAGATTATCCTCAAACGTTCCCCAAAAGCTTGTGAGAAATTTGCGTTGTTCTTCGGTGAGATAATCAAAACTGGAATCAAGTTCCTTTTGGTGACGAAGGTCCTTGAACAACAAACCAACCTCTACCAAATACTTATCAGCCTCGTCAAAATCTCTCAGTAACATTTCTCCCCAAAAATAAAACTGGTGAAATGGCTCTGGTGCGGTAGATTTCTGTGCTTGCAAGACTGTCGTATTGTACACATCATAGAGACGATGAATGAGCTCCAGTTTGTCTGGAATTTTCAAGGCCGAAAGGCTCGTCAGATAATCTTCGATAGTCACCAACTTAGGTGCAAAGGTTGGTTTGTTGAGTAAGGCACTTAAGTGTTTTCTGAAATAAAGAATAGCTCTCCTGTTTGGAAATACAATCGTGAGTTTATCGAATGATCGATACTTCGTATAAATGGTCTGTGCTAGTTCGGCGAGAAAAGGCTTCATTTAAATGAATGCGGGCTAATTCTTCAAATAATAAATTGTAAAATAGTCAACCTAACTGGTAAACCCGCAGTGGCATAAAAAAATTCTAACGGAACGTTAAAGGTCCAAAAATACAAATGCCGAACGGTTAAGTTCGGCATTTATACTCTTCGCGCCATTTGCTGAGCTTAATTGCAAATAAAAAATAGGCGCCTCATCACTTTAAAAATTGGCATTCCAGCACCGGCAAAAAATTATTTACCACCAACAACCACTACGAATGGAGTAAACACCAGTCGTGCTAAAAATGCCATGCCTTTTAGATCAATGAACTGTTTTGAAATTGTTCCTTAATCTGAATATTAGTCAACATTGTCATGCAAAAACTTATTGTTGCCCAATATATTATTATCATCATTTAAATTGTACTTCGAAATAAAAGACTGGGATGAATGCGGAACATCCTGCATGTTAACACCTCGGCGCAGGTAGGCAGGCAATGCCCACTTCTCATTAAATTCTTCTTTCGTCATTTCATGCTTCCGCGTTTGCTTAAGGGTTTCTTTTCTGAGTTCCGCTTGTTGTTGCAAACGTTGTTTCGTAGAGCGTAATTCCATCATGCCCTCATCGTTTACGACCTGATCACCGTATCTTTCAGTGACGTTATCAAAATCATCATCGTTGAGCAGGCTGTCCTCACCTTCATCTTCTTCATTAACAGGCTCCTCAACTTTGTTGAACGGTCCGGCGAATATCATCTCACGCTCCACTGGTTTCTCTTCCTTTACTTCCGGTTTGACTTCCGGTTTGATTTCAGGTTTTACCTCAACTTTCCTTCTAACCTCCAGGTCATTATTTTCATTGACTGAGTTATCTGGTGTAAAAAGCCATCCCTGAGAACGATCCAGGTCATGCACTTTTTTTTCCTGAACGCGAGGCATCACCTGAGACTCACTTTGAAAGCCGGTAGCGATGACCGTCACTCGTATACGATCTCCTAAGTCGGGATCGACGCCATGACCAAAAATCATTTCGGCATCATCGCCTGCTTCATCCTGAATGTATTGCGTGATTTCTGAAAGTTCATCCATCTGTAGTTCTGCTTCTTCTCCAGAGATAATCGAGAGCAATATTCTTTTAGCCCCCATAATATCACGATTGTCAAGCAATGGTGAAGCAAGTGCTCCTTCAGCAGCTTTACGTGCGCGATTTTCGCCGCGTGTTTCCGCAGAGCCCATTACAGCCGCGCCTGCGTTGTGCATTACCGTACGAACATCCTGGAAGTCAACGTTAACATATCCGGCAAGCGTAATGATTTCTGCTATGCCTTTCGCCGCAGTTGTTAATATATTGTCCGCTTGGGCAAATGCCTGACCTATCGAAAGGTTTCCAAAAATCTCACGAAGTTTGTCGTTCAGAATCACGATTACTGTATCGCAATTTTGGCGAAGTGATTCCAGTCCAAGATTTGCCTGACCCATTTTTTTCTTTCCTTCAAAAGAAAATGGCGCCGTCACAATACCCACAGTGAGGATATCCATGTCCTTGGCAATTTTAGCAATTACGGGAGCTGCTCCAGTTCCTGTTCCGCCGCCCATCCCGGCCGTTACGAAAAGCATTTTTGTACCAACCAGCATTTCCCGGATCTGTTCTTTACTTTCCAGTGCTGCATTCTTTCCAACTTCAGGATTAGCACCACAACCAAGACCTTCCGTAAGGTTTGCGCCAATTTGAAGTTTATGCGGAATCGGGCTATTGCTTAGCGCCTGATTATCGGTGTTACATACAATAAACTCAACATCTTTAATGCCTTGTTTATACATGTGGTTTACTGCATTGCTTCCTCCCCCACCTACTCCGATCACCTTGATGATGGATTGAAGGTTATTAGCTTTGGGGATCTCAAATTTGTAGGATCCAGTTTCAAACATGATTATTCTTTTTTTTAGTGGTTGTTTTAATGGTTAATCTAAACTCTCCGAATATTTAGAACCAGAAAGTTTTTTGTCTCAATACTCATTCTTTCCATCCAAATCGTCAATCAGCAAACTTTTGGTTTTATTCAAAATTTCGTTGAAGAAATTTTTGGAGGCTCCGACAGGCTTCTTCACTTTCGTAGCTCTTACCATTTCGCGAGCTTCTTTGTAGCGATCTTCTCTTTCATCGAGAGAGCGAAAACCCGCAAGAACTAAACCGACAGCAGTAGCATACATCGGACTTTTTACCGATTCGATTTTACTCTTGCCAAGATGTTCGTTAGGGTACCCGATACGTGTATCCATACCAGTCATATATTCGACTAATTGCTTGAGATTGCTCAACTGAGCACCTCCACCGGTGATGACAATACCGCCAGCCAATCTGTTCTCGAATCCGGAACTGATTATTTCAGCGTGTGCCATCTCTATGACTTCTTCCATTCTTGCCTGTATGATGTTAGAAAGATTTTTTACAGAGATTTCCTTTGCAGCTCTGTTTCGAATACCCGGAATTGAAACAATTTCATTCGGGCTTGCTTCTTCCGCAATAGCCTTTCCAAAACGGGTTTTCAATTGTTCAGCCTGTTGGGGTAGAACCATCAAACCTTGTTTGATGTCATTAGTAACAATGTTACCGCCAAAGGGAATCACCGCCGTGTGACGAATAATGTTGTCGTAAAAAATGGCAATATCTGTTGTGCCTCCTCCGATGTCTATCAAACAAACACCGGCCTCTTTCTCTTCGTCATTTAGTACGGCCAGGCTAGAGGCCAACGGTTCAAGAATAAGATCCTGAATTTCAAGACCACCGCGGCGGACGCATTTGTTTACATTATTGATTGCATTTGTTTGGGCCGTGATGATGTGAAAGTCGGCTTCCAATCGTACACCAGACATTCCCACGGGTTCCTTAATTCCATCTTCATAGTCAACCATGTAATCCTGAGGCATGACGTGAATGATCTGGCTGCCGGGAGGAACAACCATGCGATACATATCCTGTGTAAGACGCTCTACGTCGTCAATTGTAATTTCGTCTTCTTTAGAAGTACGTGTAATGCCACCGTGTTGAATGAAGCTTCGTATGTGCTGACCTGCAATCCCCACATTTACTACAGCAATGTCAATACCCGCTTGATCGCCAGCTTCACGTATAGCTTTCTCAATTGCATATACGGTTTTATCAATATTGAATACAATTCCTTTTACGACACCTTCCGATTCGGCTTTACCCATTCCGAGTACTTCTAATTTGCCAAATTCATTTTTACGGCCGACAATCACACAGATTTTTGTAGTACCTATGTCCAGTCCGACTACTATTTTTTCGTGTTCCATGGTTGTGATGAGATTATTAGTGGTTTCTTAAATGTTTTATTCGGTTACAATCTGACCTTCATATTCTAAGTTGACCCGGTTGTATTTATTCCATCCGGTGCGGGGAAGAATTTCTTTATAGAAGATCATAAGCTTCTTAAATTTAACTTCCATATCATCAGGCTTTCCAAATTCAATTTTCTCATCTCCAACTTGCGGAAATATTGTGATCCGTGATTTGCTGTCAATATCCAACTGGGCGATCTGTGCATTCCAAAATTCATCCTCACGTATCCTGTTAATGAGAGCCATGATTTTTTGAGTTTCCTCTTTATCATGCATATTGTTTTGTTTCAGTATCTGAGAAATATAATTGCCACTGACCAAAACGACGCGTGATGTAAACTTGTCGGACACGGGCATGATGGTTCCGTCCTCTGCGATATATCCATCGGGCCCGTCATTTCTGACAATACGCGCAACGGGTCTGCGTAACTCAGCGCGCACGACCAAATTTCCTTTAAGATCACTGTACAGATCCGCCTTTTTAATAAAGGGTTGTTTTTTAATCTTACTTTCAATTCCCTTAAGATTCACGCGATCAACACTTGTACCGGCTAAGTTTTCTTTTTTTAGCTGCATGAGATCGAGAATGTCCGACTCATCTAAGAAATGATTCTCCTGGACGTTATCTATTTTAATAGTGATATCCTTAATTGACACATCACCCTGCTTTCTTTCCGTAAATGAAATAATAACCACTACAATCAACAGAGCAGCAATAATTTTAAGCTCACGACGCAGGTTAAACTTAAATTTAAACTTCATACTTCTTGTTTAACATCTTTCTAATGGGTTCTACAAATGTATCAATATCGCCTGCCCCCACCGTTACAATCACATCCACTTCCACACCTTCAAGCTTCTTCATCAAGTCTTCTTTTCCACAGCGTACTTTGACGGGACTGGTAATTTTTTCCATCAACATGTCGGAGTCCACACCGGGTATGGGTAATTCTCTGGCCGGATAAATGTCCATGAGAAACAGCTCATCAGCCAAGCTTAAGCTTTTGGAAAATCCTTCAGCAAAATCTCGTGTACGGGAATATAAGTGCGGCTGAAAAATAACCGTTAGTTTTCGTCCTGGGTACAATGATTTCATTGACCTTAGGAAAGCTTCAATTTCAGTGGGATGATGTGCATAGTCATCCACATACACGATGCGTTTTCCTTTTACGATATACTCAAATCTTCTCTTCACCCCTTTGAATGATTCGAGTGCCTGTCGAATAGTTTTGGTAGAAACACCACATAGAGCCGCCGCAATTGATGCTGCAATTGCATTCTCGATGTTATGAAAACCAGGTACACCAAGCCTTACGTGCTCTACCGTTTTGAAGCCTTGCAGGTCAAACTCAAAAAATCCACCCTTCGCCGTAATGTTGCTGGCAAAAAACTGTCCACGACTCATGCTATAATTCTTCTTGCTAACATGATCGGCATCACTTGAAAGTTTTTCAGCAATTGACTCGTGAATAATTAACTCTCCACCCTTATTAATTTGCCCGATAAAATCCTTGAATGATTGGACCAGGCTCTCGTGGTCGCCATAAATATCCAGGTGATCGGCGTCCGCAGATGTCACAACCGCGATCTGCGGATATAATCTAAGAAAGGAACGATCAAACTCATCAGCTTCAACAACCACGAGCGTATCGTTTGATATTTCCCCATGCATTACCAGGTTAGAATTATAATTAGTAGTAATACCACCTAGAAATCCAACCATGCTTTTTCCAGCAACCTTCAGAATATGCGCAATCATGGAAGAAGTGGTGGTTTTTCCATGCGTGCCAGCAACAGCGACCGTTTTATATCCCTTGGTTATTAAGCCAAGAACTTCGGAACGCTTGAGAATCGTATATTCGTTATCCTTCAAGTAGTTATATTCCGCATGGTTCTTAGGAATAGCCGGAGTAAAAATCACAAGTGTTTTATCCTTTTGCTCGATAACCTCTTTAGGAATGTTATTTACGTTATCTTCAAAATGGATAACCATTCCTTCTTTTTGCAGATCACTGGTCAACGTGGTTACTGTACGGTCATACCCGGAAACATTTAATCCTTTTTTCAGGAACCAGCGTCCCAAGGCGCTCATCCCGATTCCGCCGATGCCTAAAAAATAAATATTATGGTAATCCTCTAACTTCACTTTATCTATTTTTGATACTTGCTTCTTACTACTACTGTTTGTAATGTCTTCGTATTGTTATCTTCAAGATCAGAGCTTCTTCCTGAAAATTTATACGACTGCATGTGTCCTTCAACACCTTCGTGACTAATAAGCTTTTCAATCTCATTCACGATCTCGTTCGTTGCATTAGGCTTAGCGAGTTTGGCGATATTCTCTTTTAATTTAGTTATGCGGGCATTGTCGAAGATCAACTTTAATGCAGTATCTATTAGAGATGACTGTGCATCTTTATCAGCGATCATAATGGCTGCATCTTTTTCGGCAAGTGCTTTTGCATTTTTTGTTTGATGATCTTCGGCAACATTTGGCGATGGAACAAGTATCACGGGTTTCTTCGCGACACAAATTTCAGAAACACTTAAAGCACCTGACCGAGAAATAATGACATCGGCGACAGCGTAGGCCAAATCCATTTCACGCATAAAATCCTGAACTCTTATTTTTCGCAAATCATATTTTGACAGTCTTTCTTTATATGCCTGGTAATAGCCCTTACCTGTTTGCCAAAGCACCTGGATCTGTGCCTCCAACAGTTTGTCAATTCCAGCGATGACACTCTCATTGATGGTGCGGGCCCCAAGGCTACCACCAATAATAAGAAGCGTCTTATACTGTGCGCTAAAACCAAAATGCGCAAGAGCCTGATCCCTTTTTGATTCAAGGCTCAATATGTCTTTGCGCACCGGGTTACCGGTGATAACAATTTTTGCTGCTGGGAAATATTTCTCCATTCCTTCATACGCTACACAAACGCGGCTGGCTTTGTTGGCGACTTGTTTGTTGGCCAGACCAGCAAAAGAATTTTGCTCCTGTATAACGGTAGGTATTCCTTTGCGTGTTGCTGCTATCATTATGGGCCCACTTGCATACCCACCCGTTCCAACCACCACATCAGGTTTAAATTGATTTACAATTTGACGTGCACGGAAATAGCTCACGATAAGTTTCACCGGGAACAATAAATTCGAAAAGGTTAGCTTCCGTTGTAGACCACTAATCCATAAGCCAATAATTTTGTAGCCTGCTTCAGGCACGCGTGTCATTTCCATCCGGCCTTGAGCGCCAATAAAAAGAATCTCTGCACTTGGATATCGCGAACGAAATTCGTTTGCAATAGCGACAGCAGGAAAAATATGACCTCCTGTGCCACCACCACTTACTATCAAACGATATGGTTGTGATTTACTCATTCCAATTAAGCTGCCTTTGCAGTCGCCATGTTTCTATTTTCTTTTTCTCCCGCTTTTGGTTTCCATTCCTGATCACGTTCTCCCCGGCTTACGCTGAGAATGATCCCTACTGCTAAACCAGTAAACACCATTGAGGTACCGCCCATGGATACGAGTGGTAAAGGTTGACCAGTGATAGGCCCTAACCCTACGACTACTCCCATGTTGACCAGCGCCTGACACACCAAATCGAAACTCAATCCGGCAGATAGCAGCCCTCCAAATGCTTTGTCACTGTTGTATGCCGCTTTCATTCCGCGATGTAAAAGCACGAGGTATAACATGATCACAATAACACCTCCGGCCATCCCATACTCTTCAATGACAATAGCGTACACAAAATCTGAATATGGATGTGGCAATATATTTCGCTGATCACTGTTTCCAGGCCCTTTGCCTGTTACACCACCAGTAGCCACCGCGATGCGTGCATGCTTCGCCTGAAAAGGTAATTCATTACCATTCATAAAATTGGTAATGCGGTTGCGTGCAGTCTCACCGCGCACACCAAATTTTACCGCCAACGCTCCAAACAGGACGCCAACAAAAACAAGCATGGCCAAGTATTTCGTAGGAACTCTGCCTATGAACATGACCAGCATACACGTAAGAAAAAGAAGCACTGCAGTTGACAAATTCGTTAACGCAATCAATCCACATATCACACCGCACCAAAATAGAATCGGTATCAACGATTCCTTGATGTCATCGATATTTTGCTGGCGCTTTGAAAGCATGCTTGCAAGATTTACGATCAATGCCAAGCTGGCGAAATCAGACGGCTGAAAAGATCCAATAATGGGAACGTGAATCCATCGTGCTGCATCATTGATCGTAACGCCATTTGTGAAAGTATAGATGAGCAACGGTATGCTAATCCATAAAGCGAACTTCGAAAGCTTAGAGTAGTACCTGTAATCTACGCGATGGGCAAACCACATCGCGGCAACGCCAATTAATACCGTTAAAGTGTGTTTGATCAAGAAGCTCTCAGGGCTCTCGGTACGCTTGTAAGCCAATGTCCCTATAGAACTGTAAACAACCAGAATACTAATGAGGGACAGCGCAAATACAACTGCCCAGATCACGCGATCGCCTTGTAAATTTTCATCGGCCCATGTTTTAAACTTATTCATGAATGTTGGCCCTCCACTTCTTTTTTTAAATCCAATACAGCCTTTCTAAACTGATCTCCCCGATCTTCATAATTTTTGAAAAGATCAAAACTCGCACATGCAGGTGAAAGTAAAACTACGTCGCCAGCCTTTGCTACTTGAAGTGCGTGACGAACAAGGTCCGTTACACTCTGTGTTTCATAAATTTCTTTCACCACATCGTCAAATGCCTTTCTGAGCTTAGTGTTATCCTTTCCTAAACAGATCAGCACTTTGACTTTCTTTTTTACTTCATCTTTGATGAGATTGTAGTCATTCCCTTTATCGACTCCACCAGCGATCCAGATTAAAGATTTTTCATAACTACCCAGACCATATACTACCGAGTCTACATTGGTTGCTTTCGAATCGTTCACAAACTCAACTCCGTTTATCGATGCCACCAATTCAAGGCGATGTGGTGCATTCTTAAAAGTCTTCAATCCGGATTGAATCCTATTCAATGGAATCCCCGCAATAAAAACAGCAGATACTGCAGACATGGTGTTGATTAAATTATGCGGACCTTTTAACGTCGTTTCTGATTGCGCAATTCTAAAATTTTCCTTCAGCCGGAAATCCATCTTCTCTCCGTCAAAATGGACAGGTGCCTTTGATGACGGCGACAACGATACAGGTATCTGCTTTGGAATAAGCGTCCGCTTTGTGACTTCACGTTCTATAATGGGATCATTCACATAATAAATAAAATGTTGTTCGGGTCCCATATTCTGGATCAACTGAAACTTTGAATTGATATAATTGTCCAGCAGATATTCGTATCGATCTAGATGATCAGGAGTAATGTTTAACAATATACCGATCTCAGGTTTAAATGTTTTTATTCCGTCAAGTTGAAAGCTGCTCATTTCCAATACATACCAATCAAATTTCTGAGTAGCCACCTGCCGCGCCATGCTGAATCCAACATTACCGGCTAGCGCCACATTAAAGCCAGCCTCCTTCATTAAATGATAGGTCAATAATGTGGTGGTAGTCTTTCCATTGGTTCCCGTAATAGCAATGATTTTAGCATCGGTATAAAGCGACGCAAATTCTATTTCATCAATAATTGAAATTGAAGCAGCCTTCGCTTTTTTTATGATTTCAGTTTTATAAGGAATGCCTGGACTCTTGATGATGAAAGAAGCATTGAGAATTTTCTCCTCCGAATGCAGATTTTCCTCGAATAAAATATTACTGTCCAGAAGTTCAGTCTTGTATTTGTCCTTAATTGGCCCTTGATCGGAAACAAATACGTCAAAACCCTTCTGTTTCGCGAGCAATGCTGCACCCGTTCCGCTTTCTCCTGCGCCCAATATGACTACTCTTTCGCTCATCTAAGTTTTAAAGTTGCCAGCGATATGATTGCCAATAAAATTCCCACGATCCAAAACCTCGTTACAATTTTTGCCTCGTGAATATTTTTCTTTTGATAGTGGTGATGCAAGGGCGACATTAAAAAAATTCTTCTTCCTTCACCATACTTCTTCTTCGTGTATTTGAAATATGAGACCTGGATAATGACCGAAAGATTTTCTACCAAAAAAATTCCACAAAGTATCGGTATCAATAATTCTTTTCGAACCGCGAGGGCTAATACTGCAATTACACCCCCAAGAGTCAAGCTTCCGGTATCTCCCATAAAAACCTGAGCGGGATAAGCGTTATACCATAAGAACCCAAGACATGCACCAACAAAGGCTGTACAAAATACCACTAACTCACCCAGATTAGGAATGTACATAACATTGAGATAGTCGCTGAAGTCGATACGGCCAGACAAATATGCAAGGATGGCAATGGTAAGTCCGATAATCGCCGAAGTTCCAGCAGCCAGCCCATCAATCCCATCAGTTATATTTGCTCCATTGGAAACTGCCGTGATGATTAAGATCACAACAATTACATAAACAATCCAAGTGTAGTCGACAGGAATAAACGGCACTAAGGTGCTGTAATCGAACTCATTATTTTTAAGAAATGGTACTGTAGTTTTCGTGGACTTAACATCTGTGTATTGAATGCTGCTGTCAAGCTCTCCATTGGCGTTTTCAACAACACCTGGAACCCGCGAATCTTGATTTACTTCGCGAACCACCACTTGCGTGTTAAAATAAAGCGTGAAGCCGACGATTAACCCAATGCCTATCTGTCCAATAATTTTGAATCTTCCGGCAAGCCCCTTCTTATTCTTTCTGAATACTTTAATATAGTCGTCTAAGAAACCAATTAAGCCTAGCCAGCAGGTTGCTGCGACTAAAAGAATCACATAGATGTTGTCAAGCCTGGCAAACAGTAGCGTGGGAACAAGAATGGCCGCGATAATAATGATGCCACCCATCGTGGGTGTGCCCTTTTTTTGGACTTGTCCTTCGAGTCCGAGGTCACGAATTTCTTCACCTACTTGTTTTTTCCTAAGAATGTTTATCAGGTTCTTACCAAAGGTGATGGTAATCAATAAGGAGATAAACGCAGCCATACCGGCTCTGAAAGAGATGTACTGAAATACACCAGCACCAGGTACATCCAATTTGTCGAGATAGTCAAATAAGTAATATAGCATGCGTTAATTGCTTGTTAATCTTAACATTCGTTCAACTACTTCCCTATCATCGAAAGGATGTTTTACTCCCTTGATCTCTTGGTATGTTTCATGCCCTTTGCCGGCAATGAGAATAATATCTTTGTCTTGAGCCAACATACATGCCGTCTTAATAGCCTCTTCGCGATCGGGTATTATTAAAGTCTTGCGAGCTTCTGTTGGCATCACACCGGTCTGCATATCCTTGATAATTTCCATCGGGTCTTCATTTCTGGGATTATCTGAGGTCAGTACTACTTTATCACTCAAGCGGCAAGCAATTGACGCCATCATCGGTCGCTTGGTTTTATCACGGTTTCCGCCGCAGCCCACCACAGTTATTACCTTCTCATTTCCAGATCTGAATTGCGCTATTGTCTCAAGCACATTCTTTAACGCATCGGGAGTGTGGGCATAGTCAACAATTGCAACTTTCTTTGAGCCAGGAAGCACCAGCTCGAATCTTCCTACGGCGCCTTTTAAAGAAGACAACTTTACCAGCACATCGTCAGAATCCTCGCCTAACAAAACAGCTGCTCCGTATACAGCCAGTAGGTTATAAGCATTAAAATCGCCAATCAGTTTAAACCAAACTGTTTTTCCGGCGATCTCAAGTTCAAGGCCCTCTATAGAGTTGGTGATGATCTTTGCTTTGAAGTCCACCATCTTTTTCAATCCAAACGAATACTTCGTAGCTTTTGTGTTTTGCAGCATGACCATCCCACGCTTGTCGTCGGCGTTGACTAAAGCAAATGCATCTGTAGTCAGTTCATCAAAATACTTTTTCTTGGCCTTGATGTAATTTTCGAAAGTGTGATGATAATCAAGGTGATCGTGCGTGATATTCGTGAACAAGGCCCCGACAAATTTCAATCCCGCAATACGTTCCTGATCAATGGCGTGAGAACTTACCTCCATGAATACATGGGTACAAGCGCTATCGACCATCCGCTTCAGCAATTCATTTAATTGTATAGGATCAGGTGTCGTATGCGTCGAGGGAATAATTTCATCTACAATTCGGTTCTCTACCGTTGATATGAGTCCGCATTTGTGACCCAATTCGGTGAACAGTTTAAACAACAACGTCGCTACAGTAGTCTTTCCGTTAGTTCCTGTAACACCTGTGAGCTTTAATTTTTCAGATGGGTTTTCGTAATAATTTGACGCAATGATACCTAACGCCTGACTGCTACTCTTTACCGTGACAACAGTAGCTTTGCCCATGATCTCCTCAGTGGATTTCTCACATACAACGGCCACGGCGCCCATCTCAGCAGCTTTTGAGATGTATTGGTGTCCATCAGACTGTGTTCCTTTCACCGCAATAAAAAGAAATCCCGGTTTGACTTGCCGTGAATCAAAGCAAATTCCTTTAATATCCACAGTCATATCACCGTAGCTAGACGTGAGGGATACTTTGTAGAGTATGTCTTTTAATTCAGGCACTGATTGGTTGTAGTCCTTTAGTTATCGTTGTGATTGGTGTGATGTGTGAGAGGAGTGTCGTCTATCCGAGTCTTATAAAAATTCTGCTACCTTTTTCTATTCGCCCCCCTGGATTTAAAGATTGCCTAATCACCCTACCTTTTCCTTCGTAAGAGACACTTAGGCCAGAATTCTCAAGCAGATAAATCGCATCGCGAAACGTCATACCGGTGACGTCCGGAACAATATCCCTACCGTGAATTGCTTTTTTCCACTTTACGCTACCGCCATTGCTGGCAGATTTCACCCACTCCTCCTCAGTTAATGATCTGTTTGATATACCCAATGCGTTGCAGAGCATGGTTAACTCGTGTTGGTTTCCGGCCCGTATGACGGGAAGCTTATCCTGCGCAACAAATTTCTTTGTATCCAAGGGCCGATGCAGGTTAATATCGCGTGCATATATATTGTCGGCAACTTCTTTAAACACCGGTGCAGCAACACTACTTCCATATTGATGCCATCCTCGCGGGTTTTTGATAAGTACAATGGCACTATACTTGGGTTGGTGAGCCGGAAAATACCCCACAAAAGATGTTATGTATTTCCGTGTATAGCGTCCTTTCTCAAGAATTTGTGCCGTACCGGTTTTTCCAGCTATTCGATAATGTGTTCCCTTTATATTTTTTGCTGTTCCATTTTCAACTACGCCTTCCAGCAGAAGTTTCAGTTTGTTAAGGGTCTTGGTAGAGCAAATCTTTTTATTAATGACTTGTGTATCAAAAACGTCTTCCTCTTGGTCGGCATGTTTTACCGACTTGACAAAAACAGGCTTTATCATTTCACCATCATTAGCCACAGCATTATACAACGCGAGGGTGTGTAAGGGAGTAATTTCAAATCCGTAACCATATGCCATCCATGGCAGGCTTATTCCACTCCAACCTTTTTGCCCCGGACGTTTTATTTTCGGAGTTGGTTCACCGATGATCTGAAGACCGAGTGGTTTGGACAGCTTCAACTGATCAATATAGTCTACAAACTTCTGCGGCCTTAATCCAAAATGTTTATCCACTAACTTAGCCATTGCAACGTTCGAGGAATGCTCAAAAGCTTCCTGAATAGAAACTGTTCCCAACCCGCCTTCTTCATGATCGCGAACGGTTTTATTGTAAAAGTCAAACTCACCATTTCCAGTATCAATGCTGTCACTTAACTCTATCGGGCTGTCTTCCAAAAGCGCCATCATCGTGACCAACTTGAATGTAGAGCCCGGTTCAAATAATTGAGCTGCCGCAAAATTGTATTTCTCATGGAAGTTGCCATGTCCGTCGGAGCTTAAATTTGATATTGCCTTAATAGCGCCGGTTTTAACCTCCATCACAACGATAAGTCCATCTGCAGCATCATGTTGCTTCATGGCTTTATACAGCGCAGTTTCTGCTACGTCTTGTAAATTAATGTCCAGCGTAGTTTGTATATCCAGGCCGTTAACAGCTTTGACATTATTCGCATCAAAAATTGGTTTCCAAACACCTCCGGCAATTTTCTGATAATAAGCATAGCCATCCTGTCCACCTAGCTGCTTGTTGAAGCTGTATTCAAGTCCTACTCCTTTGTCATTTTCGTTAACATACCCTATCGTTCGTCCACTCAAATTGGAAAACGGTCTATAACGGATATCGACCTTTTCAAAAATGGTACCGCCACGAAGTCTTCCCTCGCGGAAGATGGGCCATGTCATCATCATCTTTTTCTCCTGGTAATCAATCCGCTTTCGATTAAGAATAATGTATTGCTTTCCCGACTTACGTGCATCAATCAACATTCGACGATAATCGGTCTTGGATTTATCCTTGAAGAAACGCGAGAGATTATATGCAAGTGAATCTACACCTTTGTTAAAAATATCATCGTTAGGAAGCGTTGCATCAAAAGCCACTTTATAAAATGGTAATGATGTGGCTAACAGGCTTCCATTGTCTGAATAAATATTTCCGCGCGTAGCTTTTACTCTTTTGTAGTCAAATGATATTCGCTCACCCATTGCTTCCCACTTCTCCCCTTCTGCAAATTGTATGTGCGCAGTCTTCACGACAATTGCGATCGCAAAGAGTACAGCAAATAAAAATGCTACACGGACTCTGAGTAATATGGACTTCTTAATATTCACCTTCTGGTATTTCGATTTTAAAAGGCGGTGATAAACTTTCTTTTAATTCAAGATCTTTTACTTTTTTTGCTACCTCTGATTGCTTGCTGGCAAACATGAGATCCGATTTCAATGTTGTATAGTCCGCGCGTAAATCTTCAACTTCAGCCTGAATGATATTAATCTTGCGCACGGTCTTTTCAGCGTAATGCGTATTGCTGATGTAAATCAATCCCAGTGCTAACACAAATAAGATCTTAGGCAGATATTTAACCGGGAAACCTTCTTCAAAATAATTTTCAAGTTTTAGCCTCCTTTCAATACCCGCAAAGACGCCACTGGCAAGTCCTTTGCTTTTTGTTTTAGGTTTGATTTTAAACTTATTTCCTGTCATTCTTATTCAAAATGGTTACCGTTTGCTGTTAATGTAAGTGCATCCAGATTAACGGATTAAGGTTATATCTTCTCAGCTACACGCAACTTTGCACTTCGTGCTCTTTTATTATGTTCTACTTCTTCCTCCGAAGCTTCAATCGGTTTTCGATTAATAGCTTTGAACGGTTTTAATTCATTTCCAAAAAAATCTTTATCGACTTCACCAAATACTTTTCCCTTGTTGATGTAGTTCTTCACCATCCGATCTTCAAGCGAATGGTACGACATCACTACCAACCGGCCGCCTTCGGCAATCACATCGCCACATTGGTGCAAAAAATCTTCAAGCGCTTTCATTTCTTCATTGACTTCAATGCGAAGGGCTTGAAACACCTGGGCGAAATATTTATTCTCCTTACCCCTGGGGGCTATGGGCTGAAGCGCTGCTTTTAAATCCTCCGTTCTCTGAAAAGGATTTGTTACCCTCCGTTGAGTAACGAGCTTTGCAGCGGTTTTCGCGTTCTTCAGTTCACCATACATCCCAAAGATCTTGTGGAGTTGATCTTCATGGTATTCATTCAATACTTTAGCAGCCGTGAGTGATATTGTTTTATCCATTCGCATATCCAGCGGACCATCAAATCGTGTTGAAAAACCACGTTCCGGTGAATCGATCTGATGCGAGGATATTCCCAGGTCGGCAAGAATACCATTGACAGCAGTAACTCCGTTTAATTTCAAATACCTTTTCATGTACATGAAATTCGCTTGACAAAATGTAAAAGAACGATCCTTGATTTTTTCAGCTTCGTGTTTAGCATCTTCATCCTGATCAAATGCGATCAAGCGGCCACCTTCCAACTTCTCAAGAATTTTTAAACTGTGTCCACCTCCGCCAAAAGTGACATCTACATACGTCCCTTCCGCCTGTATCTGTAACGCTTCGATGCATTCGTGCAACATAACCGGCTGATGATAATTACTCATAGCCACAAATGATAAGTTTTAAATTTCAATCCGATTATTCTTTCAAAACCTATCATCTTACATTCGAAGCCAGACTTGCCGCTTGACGTTACTTACTTGTCAAGATGCTTTTCAGCCAACTTCGAGTATTCACGCTGGTCTCTGATCAAATGCTTTTCATATGTGGCTGGATCCCAAAGCACTATTTTGGTTCCCATCCCAATGAAGATCACATCTTTCTGAAGTTGCGCGTACGAGAGCATATTCTTGGGGATCAGAAAACGACCATTGTCATCTAATTCAACCATGGTGATGCTGGAAAAGAAATTCAGTTGTAACTGTCGGTTCTCCTCGTTGAAGTCACTCAATCCCGAAACTTTTGACATTACTTTTTTGAACTCCAGCATTGGGTAAATATTTAGATGAGGCTCAAATCCCATTTGGATAACGAGTTCATGACCTTCCTCTCCAGGCAACTGTGCCTTGAATTTGGAAGGCAAAACGAGTCTGCCTTTGGAATCTAGCTTACTATCATATCTACCGGTGAAGAAGGTCATAGACGTAGTGGTTGTCTTTTACTCCTAATAGCAAACTTAGATAATTTTAAACCACTTTCAACCACTTTTTACCACAATTTTACATTTTGATGAATAAAATGCTGGAAAATGCGTATAAAATGCATTTCTAAAGTAGTTTGGAAGAGCTCGATTAGATAATGACGTGGCGCTCGAGCAGGGAGTTTACGTCCTCAATGGGCATTTCAAGCGATTGTAAAAGAATTTCTTTGGTATGTTCTCCGAAATGCGGAGGTGGTAGAAAGTGGGAGGAAGTAGACTGAAAGTTACTGGCAACAAAGGTCTTCACACCAATTCTATCCTCTGAATGGATTAGAAGTGATTGCGCCTCATTCATACTAAAAACCTCTTGCATGTTTCTCAGGATGCCATAAGGAATATTGGCATCGAGAAGTAGCTGTGTAACGTAATTTAGGAGGCGGGTTTTAAAGAGATCACTCAGTATAACATTCAGGCTGATTCGATTTTTCACTCTCGAAGCATTTACCCGAAATTCCGGCTCTGTCGCCAGATCAGCTTTGCCTAATATGGAGCACAACGTCTGAAATTGTCGATCGCTCCCTACAGCCAAAAGAATTTCGTGGCCATCGGCTGTTGTGAAAATATCGCCATAAGGAGCAATGTTAGGATGGGCAGAGCCTTGCTTTTGGGGTATCATTCCGGCGACCAACCAATTCGTGGCTTGGTTCGCTAAAGAAGCAATGGCTGCTTGTAAAAGAGAAACTTCGATAAAATCGCCTTTTCCAGTTTTACCTTTTTGCAGCATCGCTAACAGAATGCCTTCCTTTAAATGGTGCGCCGCAATAACGTCCATAAGCGCAACAGGCATCTTCAATGAACTGCCTTGGGGTTCTCCATTCATAAACATGAAACCCGCCTCTGCCTGAATCACAGCATCGTAACCAACGCGGGGGGTACCCGAACCAAATCCCGTGATTTGACCATAGATGAGTTGGGGATTTAGCGCGGATAACGCGTCATAATCTACTCCAAGTTTTTCGGCGTCTCCAGGTTTGTAACTTGCTACAACAATGTCTGATTTTTTCGCAAGGTCGTAAACGATTGTTCTTCCCTCTGGCGTATTTAAATCTAATGCAATAGATTTTTTGCCCCAGTTTACAGAGCAAAAATAAGATGACCGATCGTCCGTATTTTCGCCCGGCAATTTCCATGTACGTGTTACGTCGCCGCCCGTGTGCAAATTCTCGATCTTGATAACCTCTGCCCCTAATTCGGCAAAAAACTGTCCCACACTTGGTCCCGCAAGAACTGAGGCTAATTCCAATACTTTTAATTCATTGAGCATGATCAGTGACTGTAAACACGACGAAAATGTAAATCATTTCCTGCATTTTTACATTTTGCCAATCATAAAACATTGCAAATGGACAAGGTTTGTTTAGTTACGTGGTGCATCTTATTATTTGGTTGTTCTTCAAAAGAGCAAGCCTCCGTTGATTTGAAGAGTGGTATATGGCGCGCTACTGTTGAAATTCAAGGAAAAGAATTGCCGTTTAATTTTGACGTGCAGCGAGACGGAAACAAAACGGTTGTTTACTTAATAAATGCTGAAGAGCGATTGCTATTAGATGAAGTAAAAGTCGATGGTGATTCGGTAGACATTGTTATGCACATTTTTGATGCGAATATTAAAGCTCGCCTTAAAGGCGACACGTTGGAAGGATTATTCATTAAAAATTTTGCGACCGATTATCGTTTACCTTTTCAGGCTGTTCATGGACAATGGCACCGGTTTAACAAGAGTACCAATCAATTAGAAATACCTGACTTCTCAGGTAAATATGAAGTAAAATTTGTTCACGAGGCGGACACAACTCCGGCGATAGCGATTTTTAAACAGGCGGAGGATAGTGTTACCGGAACCTTTCTTACACCAACCGGAGACTATAGATTTTTACAAGGAAATGTAGTGAACGGAACACTTCACCTAAGCACCTTTGACGGAAACTATGCGTACCTATTTACTGCGGCAAAGCAGTTAGACGGATCGTTAGTTGGAGAATATTATTCAGGTAAAACATGGAAAGAATCCTGGACAGCCCGCCGAAATGACAATGCTTCTTTACCCGATGCCGACAAGCTCACCTACTTGAAAGAAGGATATGAGCGCGTGGAATTTAACTTCCCAGATGTGAATGGAAATAACGTTAGCCTAAATGATGACAAATACAAGAATAAAGTAGTGGTGCTTCAAATTTTTGGGACCTGGTGCCCGAATTGCATGGATGAAACTAAATTCCTGGCTCCCTGGTATCGGGAAAATAAAGGTCGTGGAGTTGAGATTATTGGTTTGGCGTACGAGCGAAAACCTGACTTTACGTATGCCAGTAATCGCGTAAAGAAAATGGTCGATAAGCTTAATGTCTCCTATGACTTCGTTATTGCGGGCACCGACGACAAGGACAAGGCCTCAGAAACTTTACCAATGCTCAATCGTGTGGTTGCCTTTCCTACCACTATTTTCATTGGAAAAGATGGAAAAGTGAAGAAGATTCATACTGGCTTTTCCGGGCCCAGTACTGGTATTTACTATGAACAGTATAAAGAGCAATTCAATCAAACCGTTAATGAACTTTTAGCGCAAGATATAGCGTTGAAATAATTGCTTAGTTTTGCCAATCAAAATCATGGAATTCTCAAATAAATCGATTGCAACCGCTGATACTCTTAAAATAGGAAAGGGGAAGCGCGTTGTTGTCGGGCTCTCAGGGGGTGTGGATTCCAGTGTGGCTGCATACATTCTTAAAGAACAGGGTTATGAAGTCATCGGGATGTTTATGAAGAACTGGCACGACGATTCTGTAACTATCAGCAAAGAATGTCCGTGGCTCGATGATAGCAATGATGCCATGATTGTTGCCCAACATTTAGGTATCCCTTTTCAGGCGATAGATCTTAGCAAAGAATACAAAGAACGAATTGTAGATTACATGTTCGCCGAATATCAGAGGGGCCGAACACCAAACCCGGATGTATTGTGTAATCGTGAAATCAAGTTTGATATTTTCTTAAATGCTGCGTTAAAAATCGGGGCTGATTTTGTTGCAACGGGTCACTATGCGCGAAAATCTGAAATCGAAAAAGAGGGGAAGAAAATCTTTCGCCTACTAAGTGGCAAAGATTCAAATAAAGATCAAAGCTACTTTTTGTGCCAACTCACACAAGCACAACTTTCGAAATCACTCTTTCCTGTGGGCGAGTTGCTTAAGCCAGAGGTTAGAGAGATTGCCCGTAAAATAAATCTGGTAACAGCAGATAAAAAGGATTCGCAAGGGTTATGCTTTGTGGGTAAGGTGCATCTACCTGATTTCTTGCAACAACGTTTGGAGGCTAAGAAAGGAAAAGTGATTGAGGTACCCGCTGATTCACCGGCATTCAAGAATGGTTATGAACCTTCAGATTTGAAAAATCTTTCAGCGAGTTATAGTCTGTCAGCCGACCTGGGTGAAACTATCGGAGAACACAAGGGTGCGCACTATTACACGATTGGGCAGCGCAAAGGTCTCAACCTGGGCGGCTACGAAAAACCCCTTTTTGTAATAGGCACGGATACAAACGAAAACATTATTTACACAGGGATGGGCGAAAATCATCCGGGCCTATATCGTAAAGGGTTGTTCGTTGCAACGACCGATATCCATTGGGTTAGACCAGATCATACTTTGGAAATTGGTAACTCAAGAAAGTATTCTGCACGGGTACGATACAGACAAAGCCTTGTACCCTGCACCCTGAACAGAAGTCCAGAAGGACTTTATATCATTTTTGACAGCCCACAAAAAAGTATTACACCAGGTCAATTTGCCGCCTGGTATGATGGCGACGAATTGATTGGTTCTGGCGTGATCAATTAGTTCTTAGAATTTTCCTTCTGTTATTCCACTTACTCCGCCCGAAACAATATACTTCATTGCCGCAGGTCCAGAAATATTTAATGGCGTGACGCGCTCTTTGGGTATGATATAATGTAGCCCAGAAAAAGCATACGAATGTGGCAGATATACAGACACCATATCTTTCAGCCCGAGTTCTTTGAGATCGGCTTGTGTAATAAATCCAATTTGATATAATTTATTTTCCTGATTGATTTCTACCAGCACTGGTTTGTTGAATTTTTTCTTTTCACCAACAAAAGCATCGAGCAAGTCTTTTATAGCGCCATAAATTAATTTAACCAAAGGGATTTTATTCATCAGTCGGTCAAACCAATGTGTGAATGTCTGGAAAGCAAAGTTGGTCGTGAGATATCCAAACAACGTAATCGCCAGGAAAATAATAGCGAAGCCCAGGCCCGGATAAGGAAGTTCCAACAAGTCATCTAGCTCGCGAAAGGAAATATAAATCACATAGACCGTCGCGAGCAATGGTACGATAAAAAGGGTGCCACTAAAAAAGTAGCGAAGGATACGTTTGAAGATGTGGTCCATAGTTTTGTAATAAAAAAGGCTCCCGGTTTTTCGGAAGCCTTAGTTTTTTAATTTTTTATCTTCTTTATAATGAAAATCCTAAGAAACTAAGGAATCCAAAAGACATTAACCCTACGAGGATAAATGTTATGCCGAGTCCTTTCAGCGGTCCGGGAACATTTGAATATTTCATCTTTTCGCGAACACCAGCTAGTGCCACAATTGCCAATAACCAACCGATACCGGAACCGAACCCATACACAGTAGCCTCAGTAAGATTGTAGGGTCTCCCCACCATGAATAAAGCGCCGCCAAGAATGGAGCAATTAACCGCGATCAGAGGAAGAAAAATTCCTAAAGTTCCATACAGTGCCGGTGAAAATTTTTCCACGGCCATTTCAGTTAATTGAACAACGGCAGCGATAACAGAAATGAATACAATAAATTGAAGAAAGTTGAGATCAATGCTAGCAAAATCTGCACTTACCCATGCCAATGCGCCAGCATTTAAAACGTAATTCTGAATTAACCAATTAATTGGAATCGTAATTCCAAGCACGAACACTACAGCAACACCCAAACCAAATGCAGTGCTAACTTTCTTAGAAATTGCAAGAAATGAACACATTCCAAGAAAATACGCGAAGATCATGTTATCAATAAAGATAGACCTGACCCCGATGTTTATAAGATTTTCCATTCTTTTAGAAAATTAGTGTGTTTCACGATAACCGTTCATACTTCTTTGAATCCAGATAATAATCCCTAGGATTATACACGCGCCTGCGGGTAGCAACATCAGGCCATTTCCCTGATAATGAAGTCCGATCAAATCAAAAACTTTAAATCCAAACAGTGCACCGCTGCCTAAAAATTCGCGAAAAAATGCTATTGTCATTAAAATCAATCCGTAGCCTAACCCATTTCCTAAACCATCCAAAAATGATGGACCCGGCTTGTTACTCATGGCGTAAGCTTCCAATCTACCCATTACAATACAGTTGGTTATAATCAATCCCACAAATACGGAAAGCTGTTTTGATACGTCATATACGTAAGCTTTCAATAATTCATTCACCAATGTGACCCACAGGGATACAACAGCCAATTGCACTATAATTCTAATACGCGAGGGAATTGAGTTACGCATTGCCGAAATAGCGACGTTGGAACAAGCGGTTACAATGGTCAAGCTAACTGCCATTATAAACGCTGGCTTGAGTTGTGTCGTTACTGCTAAGGCCGAGCAAATTCCCAATACCTGAACTGTAATCGGATTATCAATATCCAGGGGGTTCGTGATGAGCTTTTTATTCTTTTTAGTAAAGAGCGGCTCGCTTTTTTTTACTTCTACTTTTTCAACAGTTTCGCTCATATCTTTAGCTATTTGTTTTTTTCTTTTTTAGATACCTCTCGTAACTCTGGAGATAGTCGCTTAACATGTTGTTGACACCCTTTGCAGTAAGTGTTGCTCCAGACATGCCATCTACTTTATGCTTATCGTCGCTGTAGTCATTTCCCTCTCCTTTCATCATGGTAACTGAAACTAGTTTATCCCCTTCATAGATAGATTTACCTTGATATCTTGCCTGAAGTTCCGGGTCGGATTCTATTCGTGCTCCTAAACCAGGTGTTTCTCCTTTGTGATCAAACTTAACGCCTTTTATGGTATTCATATCTGACTCCAGTGCCACAAATCCCCATATATCATTCCATAGTCCATAGCCATAAACCGGGAGAACTACATTGTCCACTTTGCTGGAATCGCTTTCATTCACAAATTCGTAAACGGGTAGGAGACGGTCTTTAGCAGGTTTCTTATATTCAACCGACAGGTTAACATCTTGTGGTTTAACATCACTCCTTACATCCCCGTTGAAATCAACCACAAATTGTTTAACACGCTGCTCGTAAAGACGATTAACATCCTGGCCTTCCTCGATGTTAATAACAGTGGAAAGAATATTCTTTTTTTGCTCAAGCGCTACATTAAACTGTTGCTTTTCTTTCAAGCCTTCAGCAGCCATTGCTAGCAGTCCACCGCATACGATGGTAAGAACCGCAGCATATATTACGATATATGAATTAGACTGTCGCACGTTTTAATCTACGTTTTTTGTTTGCATTTACTACAAAATAATCAATCAGCGGAGCGAATACATTCATCAGAAGTATTGCCAACATAATTCCTTCCGGGTATGCAGGATTGAAGACACGAATAAGCACGGTCATAACACCAATCAATGCTCCATAAATCCATTTACCCGTTTCAGTTTGTGAAGCAGTAACCGGATCTGTGGCCATAAATACTGCACCAAATGCCAATCCACCCATTACCAAATGATAATGAGCAGGTAATTCAACAAAAGGGTTTCCTCCTACCGCATTTAAAAAGAGTCCCATTCCAAATGCTCCTGCGAAAACACTTACAATAATCTTCCAACTACCTACTCCAGTGAAGATTAATATGAAAGCACCAATCAAACACATTAAAGTAGACGTTTCACCAACGCTACCGGGTATCAATCCAAGAAACATATTTTCAAAACTATAGAGGTGGTCTGCCCAGCCAGTACCGAAATGAGTTAAAGCATTTACAGCATTCTCACCTGTAGTTATCGAGTTTGCCGCAATAGCAAGTGGCGTCGCTCCAGAGTAACCCTCCACAGTTTTAACACCTTCGGGCAGATACGTCCAAACTTCACCGGCGATGTCTACCGGGTAAGCAAAATATAAAAAAGCGCGTGCCGTTAATGCAACATTCACCACGTTCATTCCGGTTCCCCCAAAAGCCTCTTTTCCAATAATAACAGCAAATACAGTGGCTATTGCTACTTGCCACAAGGGAACATCCGGCGGCATGACCAAAGGTATGAGCATACCGGTTACGAGGAACCCTTCATTAACCGGGTGTCTTCTAAACGTTGCAAATATAAATTCAACCCCCAGGCCAGCCGCATAAGAAACAATGATGATAGGAACAACCTGCACCAGACCGATCCAAAACATTTCACCAATGCTTCCTTCCTGACCTATTGCCAAAAAATGCTGGTAGCCAATGTTAAAAATTCCAAAGATCAGGCACGGTACCATTGCAATAATGACCGTCATCATAAGCCGTTTCATGTCAACAGCATCTCTGATTTGCGCGCCTTTTGGAGGAGTAGTTGTATTGGGTACAAATGCAAACGTATCGAAGGCCTCGAAAACATAGTAGTATTTCTCCCACTTGCCTCCTTTTTCAAAATTGTGTTTTGCCTTATCCAGGGCGTCGCGTAAAAACTTCATATATACGTTAGCTATTCTGCATTAATTCAATTCCTTCACGTAAAATGGCCTGCACATGATGTTTTGATACATCCACAAATTCACATAGTGCCAGATCCTCTTCAATTACCTCATAGATACCCAGCGCCTCCATGTCATCATAGTCTTCTGCGATGATCGCCTTTAGCAGGTGCGTTGGCAGTATGTCCATGGGTGTCACTTTTTCAAAAACACCAGTCTGTACAAATGCGCGCGGTTCACCCTTTGTATTGCTATCTAAAATATATTCCTTATTGTAATTCAGAAATGAAAAAAGACCCCATGCCCGGCTCAGGCTTAATTTATTTGACGAAGGCGTGATCCACCCAAGAAATTCATATTGATCTCCTTCAGGGATTACAGAAACCAGGTGATCGAAAAATCCCATATGGTCTTCCCTGCCGATTTTTGTTCCGGTCAGAACATTGCCGGATACGATGCGCACATGGTCTTGCTTCAAATTATTTTGAATGAACTTCTTAACTGATGCTCCAGTATAAGTTTTGTAATACTGAGGATCCTTAACTTCAGAACCAGCTACCGCAATAATCTTGGAAGCATCGTAAATTCCGTTTAGAAAAAGTTTACCCATTTGAATTACACCATACGGATTAATCGTCCAGATGACATCACTTTTTCCGAGTGGATCTAAATGATGAATTTGGACACCTACACAACCGGATGGATGTGGGCCGGAGAATTTATTAAGTTCTACTCCATGCGCTTGCGAAAAAATTGCTCCTATCTCTTTCTTAGTGTGGACATTGAGATGAATAGGACCGGTCGTAAGCTTCTTTAAAATTTCAATTCCTGTCTGAAAGTATTGCTCTTGTCCTTTAAATAGGAAGTTATAATCGGGTGCTAAGGGATGCGAATCAAAGCCAGAGATAAAAATGGATTTCGGTGTCTCGGCAGGATCAGCGACTACGCCAAACGGACGTTGTACCAAATTTAACCAAACACCACTTTTTAAAAGCTGTTGTTTGACAACCTCGCGACTAAGGTTTTCAATTTCCGAAACAGAGTATTTGTTAAAAGGTAGATGTTCAACGGTTCTGTCAGCAAGTATTTTAACTTCGAGTAGCTTACGCTTTTCGCCCCGTTTAACCTCTACCACTTCTCCACTAACGGGAGAAGAAAAGATAATGCTTTCATTTTTTTTATCGTGAAAAAGCGGAGCGCCCGCTTTGACGATATCGCCTTCACTTACTACGACTTTTGGCATGTAAATACCGTTAAAATCGGTTGGCTTAATAGCGAAAGTTTCGGGTTGATCAGTTTGCGCTAATTTCGTAGTGGCTTTTCCTGAGAGATTGATATCAAAGCCCTTCTTCAATCGTATAAATTTGCCCATGTACCTGGCGTCTAAATTTAGGACGTGGCAAAATTAGCATTTTTAACAACATACAATAGGAGAATCCCAATTTTTGAAATACTATCGGGACGTAAGTTTTTTGCTATTATTTGGCGTAAAAAAGGTGCCCTTAAGCATTTATGATCATCTTGGCCAAAGCCAATCGGACAACTTCATCCACTTGCTCATCCAGTGATACATGAGTGGTGTCAATCAATATAGCATCATCGGCCTTTCTCAGTGGACTCTCAGCGCGTGTAGTATCAATTTCATCGCGCTGTACGATATTCGTGATCACATCATCGAGGTCTATCATCCTATCTTTTTCCAACAATTCTTTCTGACGCCTAAAAGCACGCACCAACAAATCAGCACTCATAAAGAGTTTCAATTCTGCCTGTGGAAAAACTACCGTACCAATGTCACGACCGTCCATCACCACCGCCTTTTCCTTACCCATTTTGCGCTGTTGTTCCACCATCGCCATTCGTACTTCTTTAATGGCGCTTATTTCACTGACGCGTTCTGATACCCGCATGCTTCGAATAGTCTTTTCGACATTGAGGCCATTAAGAAAAGTTTCTGTAACGTTTTTTGAATTGACTACAAAAGCGATGTTTATTTGTTGAAGCGCGCGTGAAACTTCCTTTGGATTAGTGATTGCAACGTGATGCTCCATAAAATACAACGTAACGGCACGATACATTGCGCCGGTATCAATGTACCTATAGCCCAAAATATTCGCCACGAGTTTGGCTGTGCTACTTTTTCCACATGCTGAGTAACCATCAATGGCTATAACGATTTTACGTAGATTCATCAGCAGTCTTTTAAAGGACAAGGCATTGGTTTTCCTGGTTTGATTTTTTTGTGTTTGTGCGGATGATGGGAAGCACAGGAAGCCAAAAGCAGTATCATCAAGAAGATGGATAAAAGTTTTTGTAATCTTTTCACTACGCAAATGTGGTTATTGATCAACCCAAAAATAGGTATTTGAACCGGCTGTGCAACCTGGCCACAACGGTTATTTTGTTCGTTCACCCTTTACTGCATCCAAATAATACGAATTAGCATTGCGCTCCATGCGGGGTTGTAAAGACCCGCAACAACTCAAATACTTTGTCGGATAATTTTTTGATCGTTCAACGTGTCGTAAATTGATTAAAAAATTAGACGCTATGGAAACGAACAAGGAAGGAAGAACAGAGAAAACTTTTAAAAACTTTGGAAAAAAAGTGGATGAATTTTTGGCAGAGTTGGATGAAGCGAGTGAAAGGATGCAAAAAGAATTCAAAGAAAAATATGATGACCTCAAGCAGACTGCAGAAAAAGTAAAAAATGAATCTGAAAACAAAGAGCGGTGGAAAGAAGTGGAGGATAGCTTAAAAAAAGCTGGCGATGAATTAGCAAACGCGTTTAAAGCGGCATTTAAGAAGAGGGGACCAGAGGGCCCTGTTCAATAACGTAATAAAATGTGGAGACGCATGGCTGCGTCTCTACATTTTCAAAATTAAATTTTAGTTGTCTTCCATTTCCCTTGTCTGAAAATTAGAATAGAAGCAACGGCCATTAGTGATTCAGCAATTGGAATAGCCGAAAATACACCCGTTGTTCCTGCTCCTAACCAATTCGCCAAGGCGTATGCCATTGGAATTTGTATTACCCAGAAGCCAAAGAAGCTGATAACCGTCGGAGTTCGCGTGTCACCCGCACCATTAAATGACTGGCCAACAACCATTCCATAGGCGTAAAATATATAACCGACGGAAACGATTTTAAGACATTGAATACCATTTTTCAACACCAGGGCATCAGTTGAGAATAGTTCTATGATAGGCTCCGCCATGCTGAAAAATATCACTGTAATGAAAGCCAAAAACAGCATGTTGAAAAAAGCTGTTCTCCATACTGATTTTTCCGCTCTTTCAGGATGACCTGCTCCCAAGTTTTGTCCTACCAGTGTAGCCGCAGCGTTGGCCATTCCCCATGCCGGCAAAATGGCAAACACAATCACGCGTATGGCAATGGTATAACCGGCAACTGCTTCACTTCCAAAATCCGATAAAATTCGAACTAGAAAAATCCAACTGGCAGACCCGATCAAAAATTGTCCCGTACCGCCTGCAGAAACCTTGATCAATCGCCAAATGATGTCCCACATCACTGCAATATTGGTACGAAGTTTTATTAACCCTTTGCCGTTGAATAAATGATAAAGTTGAAATAAGACCCCGATTCCTCTCCCGATATTGGTAGCAATTGCAGCTCCCTCTACGCCATAGGCAGGTATAGGACCAATGCCGAAAATAAAAACCGGATCGAGCATAATATTAAGCCCATTGGCGAGCAACAACGCGCGCATAGCAATAGATGCATCACCTGCTCCGCGGAACACCCCATTAATAAGGAACAAAAGCATGATCGTGATGTTGCCTGTAAACATCCAGCGGGTGTAACCTGAATTATTTTGAATAAGCGATTCGCTCGCACCCATCACGCGAAGGATATCTTCAGAAAAGAAAATGCCTACGATGGAAATGAGTAACGATATGCCTACACCAATGTAGATAGCTTGCATCGCAGCAACTTGTGCTGCTTTGATATCCTTCTCTCCTACCCTTCGGGCAACCATGGCCGTAGCACCCATGCTTAATCCCATGGCCAAAGAATATATAAGCGTGAGAACGGATTCGGTTAGCCCTACCGTAGCTACTGCGTCATTGTCATTCAAACGACTTACATAGTAAACGTCCACTACGGCAAACAATGACTCCATGGCCATTTCCAGAATCATCGGAATGGATAACAGCACAATCGCTTTATCAATACTGATCGACGTGTAATCTTGGGTATCGCCTCTCAGCGCTTGTTTAAAAAGGCGAAAAAAAGAATTGAGTTTTTTAGAAACTGACATTCAATAACGATTTAAAATTTTAACAAATGGAAAAATCCTCCGCAGAGGGAGGTGAGAACATTAAAGATGTTTGGACGTACCAAACCTAAAACACAATGACCATAATTCGTTAAAGAATGTACCGAAAACTAAGCTTACGATAAAGATTGCATAAAGTTTGGGTTAGGAAGGAAAAAATGTAATTAATTTTCACAACGCAGGATGCGTTAATACTTAAAAGTAACGGTCATTACTTTAACTATTAACGTTTATCTATTATTTCAATCTTTTTGAACCGTACTTGCGCCGGAGGTATTTGTGGTAAGTGAGGGATTACCGCGGTATAAAACTGAACTGGCCCCGCTTGCTGTTACGCTCAACTCGTCTGTGGCTGTTACCCTTGCTTCGCTGGCACCAGTTACATTCAGCGTAGCTTCTCTGACCGGATAATCGAAAGCTTTAAGAGAGGAAGCTCCGGAAACTTCACCATGCAATTCATCTCCCGATCCAAACAATACCGCTGACGATGCTCCGGAAAGTATTAGATTTATTTCGCGAAAATCTGCATCTAACTGCGACACGGAAGCACCTGACAAATAAAAATCAAAATCATCGTCGCTCGTAAAACCTCTTATTTTTGATACACTTGCGCCTGAAAAATTAACAGATTCCAGCCGTGGCATGGTTATGTCAACATAGGTGCTGTGATGACGATTACTATTATCTTCAAATTTAATCATGAGTGTATTCCCACTCTTGTAAACTTCAAGGTCGTCGATGTTCCTGCGGTCCCCGCGCACTTCTATACTAAATGTATTACCGTGTTCCACTTCGATATTAAAAGCATCTCCCATTTCTAATCGATCGAAATCGGTGATGGCATAGTCCTTACGGACTTCCTGCAGCGGACCCGGGTCCTCACGAAAACAAGCAGTAAGAACTGGCATGATGATAAGCACAAGAATGGTAGAAAAAGCATGAACATGTCGAAACATAGTAGTGTTATTTGCTCATTAGACAATCGAGATTGTCATCACCCCTATATCGCGATTAATAAATTTTCAAGGATGATCAACCTTGCATTATGGAAATGGTTTTGATGTTTACAAATTCCTTGATGCCAAATTCTGACAATTCTCTACCATAGCCGGATTTTTTGATCCCTCCAAAAGGAAGTCTCACATCAGAGCGCATAAGTGCATTTATTAAAACGGACCCCGATTCCAATTCCCGCGCAATACGGACCGCCCGCTCCAAGTCTTGCGACCAGACAGTAGCTCCCAAACCATACCGCGTTTGGTTGGCCAGTGCGATGGCTTCTGTTTCATTTTCAACAGTAATCACGGCTGCTAGTGGGCCAAAAGTTTCTTCCTCAAAAGCAGGCATTCCCGGGCGAACATCGTCTAACAAGGTCGCTTGAAAGTTACATCCCTTTCTTACGCCTCCAGCCAATAACCTGGCACCCTTGGACATTGACAATTGCATTTGGCTTTGTAGCTTCTCTGCCAAATCAATTCGCGCCATGGGACCTAAGGTGGTTTTTTCATCAAACGGATCCCCTTGAACAAGGGATTTTATTTGCGCTGCAAATCGCGACACAAATTGTTCTTTAACAGACTTGAAAACAATAAATCGCTTAGCGGCGATGCACGATTGCCCTACGTTTTGCATCCTTGATTGCGTGGCAATTTTCACGGTACGGTCCAGGTCAGCATCCGGCAACACGATAAAAGCGTCACTCCCGCCAAGTTCAAGCACGCTTCTTTTGATATTCTTACCAGCGATGGACGCTACGTTCGACCCTGCAGCCTCGCTACCTGTAAGCGCCACGCCTTGGACAATGTCAGAAGTGATAACATGCTGAACCAGATCCACTTCTATGACCAGACTTTGAAAAACTCCAAGCGGAAATCCTGCCTCTAAAAATATTTTTTCAATCATTAAAGAGCATTGCGTGACATTTGGCGCATGTTTTAATATTGCAACATTACCGGCCATCAATGCTGGCGCTGCAAACCGGAAGACTTGCCAGAACGGAAAATTCCAAGGCATAATAGCTAACACAGCGCCTATCGGTTGAAAAGCAACAAAGCTTTGCTTCGCTTCCGTAGATATGGACTGATCCTTTAAAAATTCCGCGGCATTTTCCGCAAAGTATTCGCATGCCGTAGCACTCTTTTCTACTTCAGCACGGGCTTCCGTTAACAGCTTTCCCATTTCCAAAGTAATGGTGCGGGCATACGCTTCTTTGTTTTGCCTGATGATTGACGCCGCCTTTAACATCAGATCACTTCGCTGTGCATAAGAAGTTTTTTTCCAGTCGCGGAATACTTTGGCGGCTACGTGAAGCTTTTCATTGACCGTTGAGGCAGTCATAACAGGAAACTCGCCGACTATTGACTGATTGAATGGATGTATCGATTTAAACATGAAATTCAATTTATGTTTTAATAGGGCAAAACGAAAAAAAGAAAAGCCAGGTTCTCAGCCTGGCTTTAGTCATTTATGATTTACAGAAATCTTATCCGATGGATACCCGTTTAAATTCAGCTACTGTTAATCCTTTGGACACACTATCCAGGTATTGGGCCACAGTCTTAGAGTTGTCTTTCACAAAGGCCTGGTGCAATAAGGTACTATCCTTAAAGAATTTATTCAGCTTACCTTGTGCGATCTTTTCAACCATATTTTCAGGTTTGCCTTCAGCAAGAATCTGAGCTTTCGCAATTTCAAGTTCTTTCTCGATCAATGATTTGTCGACAGATTTTTCGTCTACAGCAACCGGGTTCATTGCGGCAATTTGCATCCCTACGTCTTTTCCAGCTTCTGTTACATCCTTTCCATTGATGCCCTTCAAAGAAACCAATACACCGAGTTTGGAACCAGCGTGAATGTAAGGAACTACGGTTTCACCTTTCATGTGAATGTACTCACTCACTTCGATTTTTTCGCCGATTTTACCTACCAGCTCAACGATTTTATCATTTAATGTAAGCGCACCAGCTTTAAGATTTAATAAGCCTTCTTTGTCGGCCGGCTTGCTATTAAAAGCAGTATCGGCAATTAGTTTTCCTAAAGCTTGAAACTCTTCATTTTTAGCAACAAAATCTGTCTCGCAATTAAGCGCAATCAGAACAGCTTCTTTTTTATCATCACTTACCTTAATGAAAACAGAACCCTCTTTTGCATCACGGTCAGAACGAGATGCAGATACTTTCTGTCCTTTTTTTCTTAAGATTTCGATGGCTTTTTCAAAATCTCCACCTGCTTCGGTAAGGGCTTTTTTACAATCCATCATACCGGCACCAGTCATTTGGCGGAGCTTGTTTACATCTTGCGCTGATATAGCTGACATATTATATAGTGATTTTAATTTTTATGATTTGGCCTAAAATAAACCGTCCCACCGGCTTAATTGTTTGCAAGCGGCAGGACGACTAAAAACTTCTATGTTTTAAATATCTACTTCGTTTCTTCTACCGGCTCGTCTACTCGTCTTTTTTCGTCTTCATCCTTTTTATGGGCGGCATCTTCCTTGTCTTTCTTGCGCTCCATCAACGACTCTTCAATTACTTTACCGATGTGCTTGGTAAGGATGGAGATTGACTTAAAGGCATCGTCATTTGCAGGAATTGGGAAATCTACTCCAGAAGGATCAGAATTTGTATCAACCAATGCAAAAACAGGGATGTTCAATTTTTGTGCTTCAGTAACCGCGATATGCTCACGTTTCACATCAATAACAAAAAGTGCTGCTGGAAGCCTATTCAAGTCGGCAATACCTCCTAATAATTTTTCAAGTTTCGCCTTCTCGCGTGTAATCATTAATCTTTCGCGCTTTGCAAGGTTGGTGAAAGCTTCGTCCTTCATCAACTTTTCAATCTGCGCAAGTTTTTTCAATGATTTTCTGATCGTTGCAAAATTGGTTAGCATACCACCAAGCCAGCGCTCAGTTACAAAAGGCATGTTCAATCGTTTCGCTTCATCCGTAACAATATCCTTTGCTTGTTTTTTAGTAGCAACAAACATGATTTTGCGTCCGGAACGAACAATATTTTTTAAGGCAAAAATAGCTTCGTCCAATTGTGACAAAGTTTTGTTCAGGTCAATAATATGGATGCCATTATTTTCCATGAAGATGTACTCAGCCATCTTCGGATTCCATTTACGGGTAAGGTGACCAAAGTGAACACCTGCATCCAATAATTCCTGATATGTTAATTTTTCAGCCATTCTGTTTTTACGTATTGTTCTATCGCTTGCTAAACTGGAATTTCCTTCTTGCCTTTCTACGGCCTGGTTTCTTACGCTCCACCATTCTTGAGTCACGGGTCATGAAGCCCTCTTTCCTCAGGGTTGGTTTATTTTCGGCGCTAATTTCAACCAATGCGCGGGCAATACCTAAACGCACTGCCTCAGCTTGTCCTGTTACACCACCACCTTCAACGTTAACAGTTACGTCATAACTGCCTTCTAACTTAAGAGCAGCTAACGCTTGTTTCGCAAGTGTTTGATGAATCTCCGAAATAAAATATTCTTTTAAATCGCGATCATTTACTAAAATATCTCCTTTACCCGGCTTTACATACACCCGGGCAATGGATGTTTTTCGTCTACCGATGGTGCTTGTAATCTGCATGTATTAGAACTTTAATTCTTTAGGTTGTTGTGCTGTGTGAGGATGTTCTGCGCCGGTGTAAACGTGTAAGCTTCTGTAAAGCTCACTTCCCAATCTGTTTTTGGGTAGCATTCCACGAACAGCATGTTCAATTAAACGCTCAGGGTGTTTTGAACGAATTAATGTAGGAGTATGCTCGCGTTGACCGCCTGGATAGCCTGAATGGGTAAAAATAACCCGGTCGGTCCATTTTTTACCTGTCATTCTTACTTTCTCTGCATTGATAACAATAACATTATCACCGCAATCGACATGCGGGCTATAGCTTGTTTTGTGTTTTCCACGCAAAATACGCGCTATTTCGCTCGCAACGCGGCCTAATACTTGTGAATTTGCATCCACCACAAACCAGCCTTTCTCCACTGTGGCTTTATTGGCGTAGCTTGTTTTGTAGCTATTGTGATCCATTTTTTATCAATTAAATACAGTACCCCCTTCAAAAAGGGACACAAAGGTAATTTGCTGTTCCGGGAAATGCAAGCTGCTTTAACAAATTTGAGAATTTAAGTATTGAACAGTCTCCAGGCGAAAGACAAATATACAAAATCGCCAAAACTATTGATTCCGGCTCTCATGATTCATTCTACCCATTTTCCCCACTCACGGCACAGCTTATAAAAGCAGTCCCTCATTCGTTCATATCTAATTGCTTAATTAGTACCTGAAAATCTTTTGGATAGGGTGCTTCAATTGTCTTGGTGGTGCCTGCCAAGTCGCTAAATTCTAGCGAAAACGCATGCAATGCCATTCTTTTCATGACAGGTTGCTCTTCCGTATCTTTCTTCAGGTTAAAGTTTCTTTTGACCTGTGAAAGGAAAAACGGCTTTCCACCATACAGTTCATCTCCTGTAATAGGTGCTCCTAAATAAGAAAGGTGGAGTCGGATTTGATGCATCCTTCCCGTTATGGGTCTGCACGACAGTAGCGTATGATGACGGTAAGACTTAATAGAGGTAAAGTATGTAACGGCAGGCCTACCCTCGCGCTTACTGATTTTTGCGATGCCATCGTCTTGCTTCAGTATCGGCTGATCAACCATAGTATCATTGAATTGATGTATCTCGTCAACCACGGCATGATACAATTTTGTCACTTGGCGTTTTTCAAATTGAATACTCAGGTGACGATAAGCTTCCGGATTTTTGGCAATCGCTAAAACACCTGACGTATCTTTGTCTAACCGATGACATACCTGCGCATCTGCACAATACGTTCTGGCTAGGCGCAAAAGGTTTACCTTTTCATTTCGATCCTCCAGCGTTGATAAAAAGGGAGGTTTGTTTACGAGAATATAATTATCATCCTCGAAGAGAATGATGTCAGCAAAATTTATTTTAAAATGTTTCAATTTTTTTCCGTCTTAATGGTGTCTGGCGAATCGCTCATTTCCGGTTTCACACGTGGCAATCTAAAACTAAAAGTTGAACCTTTCCCAGGAAGGCTTTCTACATCAGCCTTTGTATTGTGCCCTTCCAATATATGTTTAACGATGGCCAGCCCCAGGCCAGTTCCACCTTTTTCACGACTTCGGCTTTTATCCACCCGGTAAAAGCGTTCGAAAATTCTCGATTGCTGATCGTAGGGAATACCTTCTCCAAAGTCCTTCACTGAAGTGGTTACGTATTTTTTACTGATATCAAAAGATACAATTACTTCGGAGCCATCTTCGGAATGCTTAATAGCATTCGAAATAAGATTTGTCATCACCTGGCTTATCCTTTGCCAGTCTGCCCATGCGCTAACGTTTTGTGAGGAACGCTCTATGCGAAGCGACACATCTTTTTTGTCGGCCTTATCTTCAAATTGTTCGAATACCTCCTCCGTTAACTTATTCAAATCAATATTTTCGAAGTGCATTTTAATCTGGCCCGTTTCAATTTGTGATAACGTAAGAAGATCCTGAACAAGGACATCCAGTCCATCCAGGCTCTTTGCCGCTTTCTTTAAAAATTTTATGCGTACGGTTTTATCATTCACGGCGCCATCTAGCAAAGTATGCACAAACCCTTGCGCTGCAAAAATTGGTGTTTTCAGTTCGTGTGAAACATCGGCAATAAATTCGCGCCGAAACGCTTCCATTTTTTTTAATTCGTCAATTTCTTTCTGCTTAAGATCTGCAAAAGAATATATTTCGTCGTTGATAGTTTTTAGCGGATTGAGTGCCGGCTTTTGCTTGTCGAGATTAGCAAGTTCCTTCTTCTTCAGCTTATTTACCAGCTTATGAATCTTATTGATTTCGCGGAAAATCAAAAATTCAAGCACAACAAAGATGAGTAAATAAGAAATTGAAAAGCTTATAAAAAAAGCAACGGTTAATGCGCTTAAGTCAACACTTTTGACAAGTGATAAAAATAAAGAAGTAATAAGTGCAATGCAGACTGCAAGCAAAAGCGCTAATCCGCGTGAACTATAAACCATGCCGGAAAGATAGTTATCCGTTGTGAGTTAACCGTCATCAGAACAGACTTGACGTCGATTTGACGTAAAAAATGAACGATAAATTCAAGCCACAAGCTTACTGCGTAAATTTGTACCCAACGCCTTTTACAGTTGTTATATAATCTTCTCCAATCTTCTCTCTGACTTTTCGAATATGCACATCAACCGTGCGCGCTAATACATACACGTCGGTACCCCAAATATTTTGAAGAAGGTCCTCGCGGCTAAATACCTTATTTGGATTTTGCGCTAGAAAATAAAGCAATTCAAATTCCTTCTTGGGAAGATTTATTTCTTTGCCCTTTACAGAAATCGTATAGCTCGTTCTGTCGATGGTAAGGTCTCCAATGGTAATGATGTTGGATGGTGACGTCTTCTTTGAATCTCGCCTGAACAGCGCACTGATTCGACTCATTAAAGCCCGTGGTTTAATGGGTTTCGTGATATAATCATCGGCACCAATATCAAAGGCAGCCACTTCGGAGTATTCTTCCGATCTGGCGGTAAGAAAAACAACAAACATCTTTTGCAATTCAGGTAAATCACGCAGTTGCCTGCAGGTTTCTACCCCATCCATTTTTGGCATCATGATATCCAACAGCACGAGATCAGGTATAAATCTCTTTGCAATGTCTACGGCCTTTGCACCATCCAGCGCAGTCTTTACTTCGTAGCCGTTTTTTTCAAGATTGTATTTAAGAAGTTCGAGGATTGGCTCTTCATCGTCAACGACAAGCACTTTGTGCATTGGCTTGTTACCCATAGTTTAATTCTTTACACAAAAATACGCCGGAATTGAGGGTTTTAAAAATGGACAACGCTTTATTAACAATTCCTTAATGACCCGGAAAATGGACTCATCCTTTCTCCATGTTAGCTCCATGATAGCTCCATGTTAGCTCCATGGTGTCCATGCTAAGCCCAATTCAAGCTTTTTGCTTAAAGAAAGGGATACTTTTTACTCATATAGCTTATATAGCCCCTGAGATCGCTTCCAAACCTCATTTTCCATTCTTCTCCGAATACAGTCTGTTTAGCCTGATATTGACGATAACTCAAAAAATAAGCATTGTTTGGGAGGTGTTTTTTAAATCTGGATGAGGGATGCCGGGTTAACGCCAGCGATAAGGTGTCTGTTGCCTCCACAATGTTACGAATCAGCTTTTCCTTCAACGTCTTTTTATAAGGCAACGGGTCGGTCTCTTTCATTTCATTATATAGACTGTCTAACAGTTTTGCACCCCGTAACATGTGGTTAACATACTTTAGGTAATCTTCGTCTTCTTTCAGATAGGTGGTGTATTCCTCAGAGTCGGCGCCGTATTTATAGATCAGAAATTGTTCGGCACCGCGATCACCAATAAACGTAGCAAGGTTTTCATTGAGCTCAACACTGTCTTTAACGAAAATGGTTGCATGAGACATTTCATGAATAATTAAGTTGGCCAGATCTCCTTCACTTCTCATGAGCATTTTGCTGAGAATAGGATCGGTAAACCAACCAAGGGTTGACCATCCGCCGGGATTTCGAATCATTGCATCCCACCCTTCGTTCTCCAACTCCTGCTTTAATTTTTCTGCCCGCTCCTTTTTGAAAAAACCTTTATAAGGAACAGATCCAACAATAGGAAATTCCCACAGCTTTGATTCCAGTTTGAATGGCTGACTCGCCAATACTACCCACATCACTTCCTTACCTTGTTGATCGTACAGTGTTTTATAATTTTCGGTATCCTTTAAACCTAATGAATCAATTGCGTACTTCCGGATTTCCGTGATCAGTTCAAGTCTTGATTTCAATGAGTCGGGGAAAGATGGGTCTCGCAAGTATTCCTCCACAGGCCTGGCGTTCCAGATGATATTCAGTTGACCATAACCCTGCTGGAAACCATAGATGATCAATTCCCAATAGATAAGACCCACTATAAGCAAAGCCGTTAATAAGGCTATTGATAGCCGTTTGATTACACGCCTGATACCCATCTTCATATTTTCAGAAACGAAATTCTATTGCATTAAACATTTCTTGAGGTGATGTCATAACTGCACATTCCATGTACGCGAAGGTTAGTTTAAAAATAGTTTCTACGTGAAAAATTCTGTGACACTCGTTGTCATACTCATTTCGAGGGGTGCCAACTACTTGAATGCAATTTATTTAGACAAGTGATGCTAAAGCAATAAAGCAATAAAATTGATTTTTTGTCAGGATTATCTTACAACAACACATTTTAAAATTACTAGTGAAGTATTAATTTCAACCTCACAAACCGTTGACAGTTAGCAGTAGGTATAAAAAATTTTAGCGGATTCATCCTACCACTTTTCCTATCAAACGGTTTTTAACGAGTAACAAAAAAAACGAAAACACATATGAGCGATGCTAAAGAAAAACTCAAGGCACTTCAACTAACCCTTGATAAACTCGAAAAGACTTACGGAAAGGGAACCGTAATGAAACTCAGCGATGAAAAAGTAATGGATGTACCTGCAATTTCAACAGGGTCATTAGGACTTGATCTGGCGTTGGGTATCGGAGGAATCCCCCGTGGAAGAGTAACCGAAATATACGGCCCTGAGTCTTCCGGAAAAACCACTTTAACCATGCATTGCATTGCCGAAGCTCAAAAGAAAGGTGGCCTTGCGGCTTTCATCGATGCCGAACATGCTTTTGACAAATTATACGCTGAAAAACTTGGGATAGATACCGAAAACCTTTTGATTTCTCAGCCCGACAACGGAGAACAAGCTTTGGAAATTGCAGATCACCTCATTCGTTCGGGTGCTATTGACATCATTGTTATCGACTCCGTTGCTGCTTTGGTTCCAAAAAGCGAATTGGAAGGTGAAATGGGAGAAAGTAAAATGGGTCTTCAAGCAAGGCTCATGTCTCAGGCCCTGCGAAAACTTACAGGTACCATTAACAAGACTGGTTGTGCTTGTATATTCATCAATCAGCTCCGCGAAAAAATTGGTGTTATGTTCGGAAACCCTGAAACCACTACAGGTGGTAATGCTTTGAAGTTTTATGCTTCAGTACGTTTGGACATAAGAAGAATTGGCCAAATCAAAGAAGCGGCCGATGATATTACGGGCAATCGCGTGAAAGTTAAAGTGGTGAAAAACAAAGTAGCACCTCCTTTCAAAGTTGTTGAATTCGATATCATGTATGGAAGAGGAATTTCTAAAGCCGGAGAAATTATCGATTTAGGCGTTGAATTGAATGTGGTTCAAAAATCCGGATCATGGTTCTCCTATGGCGGAAACAAATTAGGCCAGGGTCGCGATGCTGTTAAACAACTGATCGAAGATAATCCTGAGCTGATGGAAGAACTGGAAAGAAAAATTAAAGAGAAAATTTCAACAGACGAAGCAAAAGCTGTTCTCGAAGAAAAAGCGTAGTACTATGCAGACTTTCCGGAAGTTTAAAAAGCTTCCGGAAAGTTTTAATTATTTCAAATTAAGTAGCACGTATAGCAATTACGGGATCAAGTCGAGCAGCCAAAGCAGCGGGTACAATTCCCGACACCAAGCCGATAACAGAAGATACGCCTAATCCTAAGACAATATTTTTAATCGTTAACGTCACGACCAGACTTCCCATAGGAATAAAAGTTATCAGGTAAACCAAAAACAAACCTGCCAACCCACCGATAAGACTTAAGAAAATTGCTTCAAATAAAAATTGAAATAAGATGAAGTAGTTCTTTGCTCCCAGTGATTTTTGTAAACCAATGATGGCGGTTCTTTCTTTGACAGAAACAAACATGATATTGGCGATTCCAAATCCTCCCACCAAGATGGAAAAGCCTCCAATAATCCAGCCTGCTAATCCTACAACATCAAACGCACCACTGATAACATTTGCGATAGCTTCTGGCCTGTTCAAAACAAAGTTGTCTTTTTCTGTTGGCCTCAATCCTCGTCGTGCACGAAGTATTCCACGCACTTCGTTTTCTAATTCTACCAATCCTACATCTGCCTCATGACCCTTCACCCCGATGCGTGATGTTATTTCAAAAGGTTGCCCTGTACCTGTCTGATATAATCTTCTAAAGGATTGATAGGGAATTACAGTGTTGTAGTCATTGCTGGGCGTACCCATGAAACTCTGGCCTTCTTTTTTAATGACACCGATGACAACATACTTGAGATCTTTGATCTTAATCGTTTTCCCAACAGGATCCTCATCGTTAGGAAAGAGCGCTTGCGCCACTTCGTACCCTATTAATGCAACATTTCTTCCAGACTCTATCTCTTCTGAAGTAAAGTATCTGCCTTTTTCAATATTCACCTCAAATACCACATCGTACCCCTGGCTTCCTCCTGTAAGACGAATTTGGCCGATGCTATTGTTATCTCGCTTGATAGTAGAATTTCCTTTACCGGCAAAAATTGCAATGCCATTCTGATTGTTTAAAGTAGCTTGTAAAAATTTATATTCATTATATGATGCATTGGGTCGTTGCCAAAAATCCCACCAGCGATATTCCCCATTGTTGTCTGCCGTGAACGGCCACTTCTCAATATAAATCACTCCCGTGCCCAGAAAGTCGAGACTGTCTTTAATATTCTTTTCGAGTGAGTCCACCATCGTGAGTACGGATATGATAGCGAATATTCCCACAGTTACTCCCAGCAATGAAAGAATAGTCCGCAGCACATTAGATTTTAAGGCTTTCCAGGCAAAGCGGAAACTCTCGTAAATCTGGCTTAAGGTCTTCATGAAACTTTTAAACGCGTTTGTTTTAAATAGGTTAGTAGAACTTTTTTTCTGGAAATTACTTTATAAGACCTAAAAACCCACTTTTTGTTACAGGATTGAAAAACCCACGCCGTTTTGTCGCAAAAGTCAAATATTGCCTTATTTTTGCAACCTCTTAAAAAATTACCCTTTATTGGGCATTCTTTGCGTAAACGAATATGAAGTTATCAGAATTCAAATTTGACCTTCCGAATAATTTAATTGCTCTTGATCCTGCTGAAAACCGGGATGAATCACGTTTGATGGTAGTCCACAAAGACACCGGAAAGATTGAGCATAAGATCTTCAAAGATATCGTCGATTATTTCGGAGATGGCGATGTTATGGTAGGGAATGATACCATGGTATTTCCTGCACGCCTGTATGGACGTAAAGAAAAAACGGGAGCAAAGATTGAAGTCTTCCTGCTGCGTGAGTTAAATGCGGAGATGCATCTTTGGGATGTGTTGGTTGATCCTGCCCGTAAAATTAGAGTAGGTAACAAGCTTTATTTTGGTAATGGAGATCTTGTGGCAGAGGTAATAGATAACACGACATCGCGTGGAAGGACCATCCGGTTTTTATTCGATGGAGATTCTGCTGCTTTTGATAAAGTGGTTGAAACCCTGGGGGAAACACCATTACCGAAGTATATCAAGCGAAAAGTCAAAGTAGAAGATAAAGAACGGTTTCAAACCATCTTCGCAAAAAATAAAGGAGCAGTTTCAGCACCCACAGCAGGGTTGCATTTTACCCGGCAGTTATTAAAACGTCTCCAAATAAAAGGTGTAGATATGGCCTACATCACACTTCATATAGGACTTGGAACATTCCGACCTGTTGACGTCGAAGATTTGACGAAACACAAAATGGATTCTGAAAATTTTATAGTTAGCCCTGAAGCTGTCGCCTTAGTAAATAGAGCGTTAGACAATAAGAATCGTGTTTGTGCCATAGGTACTACTACAATGCGTGCACTGGAATCAGCAGTGTCTGCTACAAACCGATTAAAAGCACGGGAAGGTTGGACGGACAAATTTATTTTTCCGCCTTACGACTTCAAGATTTGCAACGCCATGGTAACGAACTTCCACATGCCCGAATCTACTTTGCTGATGATGGCTGCTGCATTCGCAGGATATGACCTCGCGATGGAAGCCTACTCGGTTGCAAAGAAAGAAAAATATAAATTCCTGACTTACGGAGATGCCATGTTAATCATCTAGGTATAACTAGAGGGTTGCCGTGCTACAATTGTTTTGTAAGGTAGAGAAAGAGCGAAATAGCAACAGGATACACAATGAAGTATTGAAAAGTAGGAGCAAAAATTCCTGCGAACATTCCTAATGGGGCAAGCAGCAACATAACCCCACCAACGACAATCAAAATTTTTTTCGATTTATCCATAGGCTGTTTGGCTATTATAAGCAGTCTGTAAATCAAAAAAGTAACTACTGCTACGTTGAATACCATCAAGAGAAATCGCAGCACCACCATAGTTTTGAGTATTTTAGTAAATCTATGAATTCTAAAGAATATGCGCTTATCGTTGCAGGCGGGAAAGGAACACGTCTAAAAAGCAAGACACCTAAACAATTTTTATTGTTAGATGGGCTTCCTGTTCTCATGCATACAATTTTTGCCTTTTGTCGCTACTCAAAAGATATCGAGGTAATCCTTGTGTTGCCCGAAGGTGATATAGAGACCTGGAAGTCTCTTTGCAATCAACATGATTTTACCCACCCGGTGACACTTGTGGCCGGGGGAGAGACACGTTTTCAGTCCGTAAGGAATGGGTTAAAAAAAATTCAGGGCGACGGGTTAGTGGCTATTCATGACGGTGTACGGCCTTTGGTGAGTGAATCAATTATCGCCGCATCATTTCAGTTTGCTGCAATTCATCAATCAGCTGTTGCTGCCGTGCCTTTGAAAGAATCCATTCGCATGATTAACGACGATGGTACGCAGGCCGTTGATCGCTCAAAATTCAGAATAATTCAAACACCACAAACGTTTAAAGTCTCTGTTATCAAGGACGCGTACGAGTCAAAGGAAGAAGCGACCTTGACTGATGATGCCAGTGTGGTAGAGAAGGCTGGCCACGTAATTTCAATTTTTGAGGGAAGTTATGAGAATATCAAGATAACGACAGCGGAGGACTTGATTGTAGCTGATGCACTGATGAAAGCCAGGCATCAGTAAGCTGTAAATAAAAATCAAAAGCTGACGGCGTCAGCTCTTGTATTCAATTTTCTTTGAATGGATTAATACTCGTCTTCGTTAAAGAAGAAATCTTCCTTGGTAGGATAGTCAGGCCATATTTCTTCAATGCTCTCATAAGGCTGTCCATCGTCTTCCAGTTCCTGGAGGTTTTCCACAACTTCTAAAGGGGCACCTGAGCGAATAGAATAATCAATTAACTCATCTTTTGTAGCCGGCCAAGGCGCATCTTCTAGATAAGAAGCAAGTTCAAGGGTCCAATACATATACTTTAGTCCTCCTTTAATTTTTCGCAAAAATAGAATTTAATTGATCAAAACAAACTTTATTTCCTTTGTTCATTTTATCAACGTCAAAAGCATGAAATTTAATCTGGGTCTTGGAAAAAATGTAACTGCTTAAAACGCGTGAAGGTTACATCTGCAAATAAATTTTTGTCCATATTTGCGGCCGAATTCCAGGTTATTAATAGTGTAGAATGAAATAACACTTTTGAATGTTCATTCTCACAGCCTTTATCCGTAACAGATCAACCAATTTCAAATGGCAGACGAAAAAATTATCTTCTCCATGGCAGGGGTCAACAAAATTTACCCGCCAAGTAAACAGGTATTAAAAAATATTTACCTCTCATTCTTCTATGGCGCCAAAATCGGTGTGCTGGGACTTAATGGGTCGGGAAAATCTTCTCTCCTGCGAATTATAGCAGGGGTTGATAAAGAATTTCAGGGAGAAGTCGTTTCAGATCTAAGCTTCTCTGTAGGATTGCTTGAGCAAGAACCTCAACTCGACAAATCCAAAACTGTTAAAGAGATTGTTGAGGAAGGAGTACAAGAAGTGGTCAGTCTCCTTAAAGAATTTGAAGCCATCAATGAAAAATTCGGCGATCCGGCGATTATGGAAAATCCTGATGCGATGGATAAACTCATTACCAAGCAAGGGGTGATTCAGGAAAAACTAGACGCTGCTAACGCTTGGGAACTGGATAATAAACTGGAACGTGCCATGGATGCCTTACGCTGTCCTCCACCGGAAGCCAAGGTCGAGTACTTATCAGGAGGCGAAAAGAGAAGAGTTGCGTTGTGTAGATTATTGTTGCAAGAACCAGATGTTCTTTTGTTAGACGAGCCAACCAACCACTTAGACGCAGAATCAGTCTATTGGCTTGAGCAGCATTTAAAACTCTATAAAGGAACTGTAATCGCTGTTACCCATGATCGTTACTTTCTGGATAACGTTGCAGGTTGGATTCTTGAACTTGATCGTGGCGAAGGAATTCCCTGGAAAGGAAATTACTCGTCGTGGCTAGAGCAAAAACAAAAGCGGCTTGCCCAGGAAGAAAAATCAGAATCTAAACGACAAAAAGCATTAGCGAGAGAATTGGAATGGGTGCGAATGAACCCCAAAGGCCGACAAGCAAAAGGAAAAGCTCGTTTGAGCGCTTATGAAAAACTATTAAGCCAGGAGACACGCGATAAGGAAGAGAAACTTGAATTATTCATTCCTCCTGGTCCGCGGTTAGGCAATAAAGTGATTGAAGCCAATGGCGTTTCAAAAGCCTATGGTGATAAGTTGCTGTATGAAAATTTAACGTTCTCATTACCGCCGGCGGGTATCGTCGGAATTATCGGTCCGAACGGTGCAGGAAAGACTACGCTCTTTAAAATGATCATCGGGAAAGAGAAGCCAGATGCGGGTACCTTCACGGTTGGAGAAACGGTGAAGATCGCTTATGTTGATCAGGAGCACGATGATCTCAAGCCAGAAGATACTGTATGGCAAGCAATCTCCGATGGGAATGAATTGATGGAACTTGGCGGACGGCAGATTAACTCAAGGATGTATGTTGGCAAATTCAATTTCAACGGGAATGATCAGCAGAAAAAAGTAAAAGAACTCTCAGGCGGAATGCGTAATCGGGTTCACCTGGCAATTGCCTTAAAGCAAGGTGGAAATTTATTATTGCTTGATGAGCCAACCAACGACCTTGATGTAAACACCATGCGCGCGCTGGAAGAAGCCCTCGAAAATTTTGCTGGATGTGCGGTTATCATCTCCCACGATCGCTGGTTCCTTGATCGTGTTTGCACCCACATACTTGCTTTTGAAGGCGATTCGCAAGTGTTTTGGTTTGAAGGCGGGTTTAGTGAATATGAAGAGAACAAGAGAAAACGACTCGGCGATGAGCAACCCCATAGGATCAAGTATAAAAAACTTGTGAAGTAGATAAGGCATTGTAGATTGGCCGCGACCTTTTTTGAACAGATAGCGCTGGATCATATCTAAATCTTTGATCACTATGCGGATAGTTTATACAATCCTTCTCCTGATATTATCCAACACCTTCATGACGTTGGCCTGGTATGGTCACTTGAAATTTAAAGAATTTAAGTGGGGACAAAGCTTGCCACTTTTTACAGTGATCCTCATTAGTTGGGGAATTGCATTCTTTGAATACCTCATCCAGGTACCTGCAAACAGAATTGGTTTTAAAAATTATGGAGGACCATTCTCTTTGGTAGAGTTAAAGGTGATTCAGGAAGTAATAACGCTTGTTGTGTTCGTGATTTTTTCCCTTGTGTTCTTCAAGACCGAAACATTTCGGTGGAATCATTTAATCGGCTTCGTTTTTCTGATCCTTGCTGTCTATTTCATTTTTAAGAAATAGTTTATCATTTCTCGCTCGCATATGGTGTAACAATCAGGCAACTTCTTCTCCGGGCTTCGTCTTCCAACGTTCATGCATCCATACCCATTGTGCAGGATGTTGCCGAATAACATCTTCGATAAAATGGGTGAGTATTTGTGTATTGTATACCATGTCAGCCTCTTCATCACCCGTATTGACGATCGGTATTTCCGGCAAAATATGCATGTGCTGTTTCCAATCTTTTCCCAGATACACATAGGTGGGAACAATCGCTGCACCAGTCTTCATGGCTAATACCGTAGCCCCAACCGGCGTTGCAGCGGGCTTACCAAAGAAATTCACAAAGCGGCTTTTAACTTTTGTATCCTGATCTATAAGCAAGGCAACCGATCCTCCTGACTTTAATACCTTTATTAATCGGAAAGTTTCTCTACCTCTTTCAATAGCAATTGCGCCGTGCATATTGCGATAATCCCACAGCAGTTCGTTTAACCGTTCATCTTTCAACGGAGTCCCAATGATGTTGGGGTTCAGTCCGCGCAACGCCATATTACTTACCTGCAGGTCAAATGCGCCCAGATGACACGTTAAAAATATAACACCTTTACCTTTTTGAATCGCGCGCTCGTAATTCTCCAACCCATCAGTTACCAAAAACTTCTCAAGATCCGCTAGCGTTTTAACACGCGTTGCTCTCAGCATCTCACCAGCGTTTTTCCCTAACATCTCAAACACTTCTTTGGTAAGTTTTTGAATTTCGTCCGGTGTTTTTTCATGGAAGGCCCATGTCAGATGTCGGGCAACCAGCTTGCGTGTCTTCGATGCAAACATGTACGCCACACGTCCTAAAAAACCACAGAATTGAAGCCATCGTACACGTGGTATATGGTTGGAAATGTAGATTAGAAACTGGACGAATCGGTAAACAAACGAGTACCTGATCTTCCTTCGTATTTTTTTTGTCCTGGACATGAACCGCTAAGATAAGCGTTTAAGATTTTTTAGAATTACATTTATCTGTCTATTGCTGACCCCACTTAAAAATTATAGTTATCCATGAAAACACTTTATGTTGTTCGTCATGCCAAATCCAGTTGGGAAGACCCCAATCAACCAGATTTTGAAAGAGGATTAAACAAGCGTGGCAAGCGCGATGTACCGCGCATGGCCAAGCGTTTAAAAGAGAAAAATTTTCATCCGGATCTTATTTTGACTAGTCCTGCAAAACGCGCGTTTTCAACGGCAAAAAAGATGGCCGAAATTTTACTTTTTCCGAAAGAGAAAATAAAAACCGATCGGATATTATATCATGCCGATGAAGAAACCATACTGTCCGTAGTTCAAACGATAAATGATAAACACGACACAATTTTAGTCCTCGGGCACAATCCAGGGCTAACGGAATTTGTAAATGCCCTTGCTGAATCGGACGTATTTATTGACAATGTACCGACTTGCGGGGTCGTTGCCTTTTCTATGCCTGTTGATTCATGGAAAGAGGTAAACTGGAAATCCGGGAAACTATTATTCTACGATTATCCCAAAGCTGCTGAATAGTGACAGCTTCAGGTATAATCAGAATCTTAAATATCTTAAAGAATAAACTCGCTTAGGTCTCTGTTTTTAATTAAGCCGCTTAGTTTTTCTTTCACCATCGTGGCGGTCACTTCAATGTGCGCATTCGAGATTTTATCAGGCACATCAAAAAGAAATTCATTGAGCAATTTGCTCATAACGGTATGCAATCTGCGCGCTCCTATATTTTCAATCTCTGAGTTAATTGTAAAAGCTGTGTTTGCAATTTCGTCGATCGCATCATCAGTAAAAGATACTTCAACCCCCTCTGATTCAAATAACGCTAAGTATTGTTTTGTTAAAGCATTTTTTGGCTCCTTGAGTATTCGTATAAAATCTGCTTTCGTCAGATTATCTAACTCTACCCGGATCGGAAACCTTCCTTGCAATTCAGGGATGAGATCGGATGGTTTTGAAATATGGAATGCGCCGGCGGCTACAAATAAAACGTGATCGGTTTTAATTACACCATACTTCGTATTTACGGAACTACCTTCAACAATGGGAAGTAAATCACGCTGAACACCTTCACGGCTCACGTCGGGTCCGCCGCCTCCCTTCTTACCTCCGCTTGCAATCTTATCGATTTCATCAATAAAAATAATTCCGGCTTCTTCCGCTCTGCGAATGGCTTCCTCTTTTACTTCATCCATATCAATGAGCTTGGCTGCCTCTTCCTCCAACAGAATTTTACGCGCTTCTGATACTGTCACTTTTCTTTTCTTGCTCTTCTTCGGCAGCATGCCATTTATCATTTCTTGTAAATTCATCATGGAGACCTCGTCCATCATACCAGCGCCTACCATCCCAACATTGGCACCGCCTGTTCCTTTGATGTTGATATCGATTTTGCGGTCTTCCATCTCGCCGTTTCGGATTTTGTCGCGAAAATGATTTCGCGTCCTTTCATTTAATTCCAAGTCACTCTCGGGAATATTTGAATCGGTGGCCTCGGTAGACGAAAAACCGGAACTCCTCACAGGCTGCTGACGCAATGGCGGTATCAGTGCATCCAGGATAATGTCTTCTACAGCCTGTGCGGCCTTTTCTTTCACAGCTTCTTTTTTGCTTGCCTTAACCAACGTTACCGATTGTTCGACCAAGTCACGCACCATACTTTCTACATCACGGCCTACATAGCCCACTTCAGTAAATTTGGATGCTTCAACCTTTACAAATGGAGCGTCTGCTATCTTAGCGAGTCTTCTTGCTATTTCAGTTTTTCCAACGCCCGTAGCACCGATCATGAGGATATTGTTCGGCACAATTTCACCTTGGATATCTGACTTGACATGCATTCTTCGCCAGCGGTTTCGTAACGCTATGGCTACATTTCGCTTGGCTTCGTATTGACCGATGATGTATTTATCGAGTTCCTCAACAATTTGTTTCGGCGTCAAATATTTTGAATCAATCATAATTTTTTTATCCTCTTGATAGTAATGTTTTTAAATTCTTTGAAATCGTAAATGATCACCCCGCGTTGCTATATAAGCACCGCGGCGGAATTCAAATTCGAAGTATTTATATTCGCTGAAAAAACAAAAGAAATTCCGGCGATACCTCCTGCATTTTCTAATGCCAATATCTTGTTTAACGTCCCTATCTCAGTGTTGGTGTTTCCAGTGTCGTACATATCCGAAAATTATGGGCTGTTAAAGAGAAACGCAATGGCATGTGCTCTGGTTTAACCATAGTTCCAATTCTCCACCTGAGCAACTTGTTGTTGTAATCATGAAAAACATTGAGAGCAGGCAAATGAAAATTAATTCTCATATCAAGACCTGCAGATTAATAGTTTATGATTACAGCTAGAGTGGCAGCGTTTAAATGTTGTTATGCTGATGCTTTGATTTCTGAAAAGGTAAACTTCATTTGTTGCTTCACCTTGTCTTTCATCAGCGCAACTTTCAACACTTCATCAACGGAATCAACATAATGGAAGATTAAACCTTTGAGGTAATGCTTCTCGATTTCATCGATATCCCGCTTATTTTTCGCACTCAAGATAATTTCTTTTATTCCACTGCGTTTTGCTGCAAGTATTTTTTCTTTAATACCTCCTACGGGAAGTACTTTACCTCGAAGCGTTATCTCGCCGGTCATAGCCAAGTTGGCTTTCACCTTGCGTTGCGTATAGATCGATGCCAAAGAAGTAAACATCGTAATGCCTGCAGACGGGCCATCTTTGGGAACAGCACCCGCGGGAACGTGAATATGCAAATCGTATTGTTGGAATACCCGGTAATCAATACCAAGCACATCAGAATTTGATTTGAGATATGACAATGCAGCCATGGCTGATTCTTTCATCACATCTCCCAACTGTCCTGAAATAGTAAGCGCACCTTTTCCGCGACTTAAGCTTGATTCAACAAATAAGATTTCACCGCCTACCTGAGTCCAGGCCAACCCTGTGACTACACCTGCTATTTCATTTCCCTGATAAAGTTCTTCGTCGAAAACCTCCGCACCTAAAACTTTACGAACCGTTTCTTCCGTCACAAGTTTATCGAACGGTTCTTCCAAAGCAATTGACTTAGCGATATTTCTAACCAATGTTCCGATTTTCCGCTCCAGGCTTCGAACACCGGATTCGCGTGTGTAACTATTGATCAGTTTCGCAATTGCGCCCTTGGTAATTTTTACCTGTGAAGCTTTAAGACCATGTTCTTTAAGTTGCTTTGGTACAAGATGTTTTACCGCGATCTCAACTTTCTCTTCCAGTGTATACCCTGTTACCTCGATGATTTCCATTCTGTCGCGCAACGCCGGGTGGATCGTATCAAGCGAGTTGGCCGTAGCGACGAAAAGCACCTTCGACAAATCGTAATCCACTTCAAGATAATTATCACCAAATGCATTGTTTTGTTCCGGATCCAGCACCTCTAACATTGCTGAAGAGGGATCGCCCCGGAAATCAGATTTGATCTTATCGATCTCATCCAATATAAAAACCGGATTTGATGATTGAGACTTTTTTATGTTTTGTAAAATTTTACCCGGCATTGCACCGACATAGGTTTTCCGATGTCCTCTGATTTCTGCTTCGTCGTGCACGCCGCCCAATGACATGCGCACATATTTACGCTGCAGCGCCTTTGCAATGGATCGGCCTAAGGAAGTTTTACCTACACCAGGAGGTCCGTAAAGACAAAGTATCGGGCCTTTCATGTCGTTTTTTAGCTTGAGTACAGCGAGATACTCGAGAATCCGTGTTTTAACTTTTGTCAGTCCGAAATGATCATGATCCAATATTTTCTTTGCACGTTTCAGATCGAAGTCATCCACTGTATATTCTGCCCATGGAAGATCGAGCATAAACTCGACGTAGTTCATCGCTACCGGGTATTCAGCAGCCATGGGATTAATTCTCAACAGCTTATCTAACTCTTTGCCGAAATGTGCCGCAACAGCTTTGGGCCATTTTTTACCTTCAGCACGCTTGCGAAGTTTTTCAATTTCTTTATCAGGTCCATCATAGCCAAGCTCGTCCTGCAAAACTTTTATTTGCTGACGCAAAAAATAGTCGCGTTGCTGCTGATCAATATCCGTATGGACCTTACGTTGTATCTCATGTTTGATTTCCAACATTTGAATATCCTTCAGCATGTACTGCAACAGCAATGTGCTTCTGTCGATGAGGTTCTGGGTCTCCAGAATCTTTTGTTTATCAGCGACTTCAACATTCAGGTTGGACGATAAAAAATTAACCAGGAATGACATGCTGGAAATATTATCTAACGCAACCTGCGCTTCTAACGGAATTTCAGGATTGAGTTTTAAAATTTTTGTCGCCGCATCTTTAAGAGATTGAACCAAAGCTTTTGCTTCCTTGCCGTTCGCATTGATCATCGGTTCGGGCTGCAGTTCAATGCGCGCAGTTAAGAATGGTTCTTCCTGAACAAATTCTTTGATCGCAAATCTGTTTTTACCCTGAATAATGATGGTCGTATTTCCGTCAGGCAATACCAGCATCTTAATGATTCGTGCTACCGTACCGGTTTTATATAGATCTTCCACCGTAGGTTCTTCGGCGCCAGGATTTTTCTGGGCCACAACGCCAATAATTCTATTTCCCTGGTATGCTTTTTTTACCAGCTTGATAGACTTCTGTCGTCCCACAGTAATTGGTATCACCACACCGGGAAACAATACTGTATTTTTTATTGGTAGAATGGATAATTCACCGGGTAAATCTTCGGGCTTCAGATCGGAATCTTGCTCAGGATTTATCAGTTGAATCAGGTCTTCTGAATCTTCTTGCACAAGTTGAATGGGCTTCGTTTTAAACATATATACACTAGGTGTCAAACTGACACGACCTTACTTAGACGTCTTAAATGGACACTCGCCGTGCTAATGACAATAGTAGTGCCAAGAGAGTTGTAAAAGAAGCAAAATTGTCTCAACTTTAACCACTTGGCCTTATTTTTTACCAAATAATGGTGCGGTGAAAACCTATTTTTTAATCTTAATCTCGGCTTTTTGGCTGTGGTTGCATTCTCCTTCACTGGCACAAAAGCCACAGCGGAATTTTAAGAAGGGAGGAGTCGTGCAACTGAACGATAGCCTGACAAGCTACAGTCAATCTGACATTTTCTTTTTTACCAATGTTAACAAAATCAGCTACTATTCCGACAAAGCAAAGTTGGAGCGAATCAAAGTATTAGGACCTGCGGGAGACTTTGAGCAGGAATACGCTGAGCTTAAAGCTTATGTAAAAAATTTCGGGCCTGAAAATTTCTCAAGGGACATTCAATTGCTGTGGAATCTCGCAAGACTTTCCCAGAAAATGGGACCTCCCGGTGAGGCTGTATTACTTTACAAGCTTGTGTTGAAACATCTCCCTCAGTCCATCGATGGAAAGCAAGTAAAAAGCGAATTTGATACGCTCACAAAAAATCAAACAGATCTCTATGTGCCGTTGGCACAATACTATGAACTCGTAGCGTACAGAAAAGAAATCGATACGCTCAGACCTCCACAAGGCGTATTGCTGAATATGGGTGAAGCCATCAATTCTGACAAGGCAGATTATGGCCCGACCATAGGAAATGTAGACAACGTTATACTATTCACTTCAAAGAGAAATTCAAATACCGACCCATTAAATAAAACTTTTAACGAAGACTTATTCTATTCTCATAAACTTGATACGCTATGGGGATTTGCGGATGAGTTGAAAAACATAAACACACGATACAACGAAGGGTCTGGATGTTTAAGTAAAAATGGAAAAGAACTCTATTTCGCGCGATGCAATTCTCCCGATTCATATGGAAATTGTGATATCTTCGTGGCCCACCTGCGCGCAGACAGCACTTGGGGTGATATTCAGAATTTAGGAACAAATATTAATTCACGTGGATGGGATTCGCATCCGTCATTATCGCATTCGGGTGACACGCTCTTCTTTGCATCGGATCGTATCGGGGGTTTCGGATATTCAGATATTTATTATTCGATAAAAGGCTCAAATGGACTATGGCAAAAAGCCCTGAATATCGGCCCGATCGTTAACACAAGGGGAGCTGAGGTTAGCCCATTCTTTCATCACAGGTTTAATGTTTTATATTTTAGTTCGAATGGTCAGCCGCTTACCTTTGGTGACTTCGACATTTATAAAGTTGATAAAGGAAAACAAACATGGAACGAACCAAAAAATGTCGGCCCTCTGGTTAACGGCCTGGGTAGTGAATATTATTTTACCATTGATTCAGAGTCCGACTACCTTTATTATGCAAGATCATCACAAAATGACATAGCAAATCTCGACCTCCATTCTTTTCCTGTGCCCATGGAGGCTCAACCAAACGCTATTGCTAAGCTCAAAGGATCGCTCATCAATTCAAATACAAAAAAACCTTTTAAGGGAATTGTATCTATTATAGACCTGGACGAAGGTGTTGAGGTTGCACCGAAATTTCTTCGGGAAGATGGCTCTTTTGATTTCAATCTTATCAATAAACGTAACTATCTGTTGATTATTCAGGGAGATGATTTCTTTAGAATAGAAGAATTGTTTTTTATGGACGGGGATACTGAAATGAACCGGGAGGCGGATCCTATAGAAAGCAAGATTGCATTTAAATCACTTGAATTTGAAAACGAGAAAGCGGATATTTTACCGAGCATGCATGAAGACTTGAACCGGTTGGCAAATTTTTTAATCGACCATCCAACATTTAAGCTAAACATTTCCGGACATACCGATTCGCAAGGGAATGAAGATTCAAACTTGCGTCTTTCACAGGCGCGCGCAGATGCCATTAAAGCGTATCTTATTTATGAATTTAAGATTGCCTCTTCGCGAATTGAAGCACATGGTTATGGAAGTTCAAAACCTATCGTAGAAGAAAAAACGGAAGACGAACGAAAACTTAATCGGCGTGTTGAGTTTGGCATAGAGCGGGAATAAAAATAAAAAGTAAAAAGCGTTGGCGCATCTTGCTTCCACCTTTTACTTTCTTTCCGCCTTAGCTTTTCTTTATCGCCTCATTTCTTTCGGAGAAAAATATCGCCGTTGTAATTCTTAAGCGTAAATTCCGGGCCGCCACCATTAATATCCCCACGCTTCCACTCATCGATCACCACTTTATAAACACCACCTTTTGTATCTTTCTTTTGAACAGGGCCACTGTTCTTAAAGTCCACATCAAAACCGGAATAAATATCACCATGTTCGGTTTTCATCTTTAATGTTGCCTTGGTTGCAGCAGGGAATGTAATATCAACGTCGCCGTTATACGTCGTAAAAGACATGGGCGTTCCTTCTTTAACTTTGTCGAAAGTGATTTTGACTTCACCATTGTAGGTTGTGGCGATCACTGCGCCAGAAATGTTGGTAGCCGTAATTTCTCCGTTGTGATTTGTCAGTTCTACTTCACCTTGAATATTATTGACAACCAGATTCCCGTCATTATGAGTCTTCGCTTCGACATCCATTCCCGAGGGCACTTCAATTTCAATATCTAGTCGGTTATTCCAGGATCCCGAGTGCACATTCACGACATTGGCGTTTTCTGTTACCTCAAGGTCCATCCCTCCGCCTCCAATCCGGCGCAGACCGTCCTTTGTTTTATTTCGCTCATTCTCTTCCTCCGGTTTTGCAGCATATTTAACAAGGATGTCTTTTCGTGCAGTGCCCTTTACCGTAACAGATCCATAGTTAATAATCGCTTTCAATTTTCCCCGTTTTGACGGATCACTTAACGGAACTGAAAATTCGTTTGATGTTTGGGCAAAGAGAGGCGCTGCCATCAGCGCAAGCGTTGTAAGAAAAATTGCGTGTATAAGAATATTTTTTTTCATATTTCTAAGTATTGTGAGAAATGAATTGTTGTGTTTGAACTTGTTAGTTTGTTTTTTCTTTGACATATACATTCCCGTTAAACGTTTCAAAGTCCAGGAATGCGCCACCGGCGCCGATCTTATAGCGATTGTTATTTACCTTATACTTTATACCTTTATCATTGTTCTTTTTCTCTACCTGCGTGGGAAGATGCTCGAGTTTATCAATGTTTGTATACAAACTTCCATTGAAGCTTTCGAAACTCATGCTTGCGGTTAATCCCTTTTGAAACAAAGCATTGATGTCGCCGTTGAGAGAATAAAACCGGCAATCGCTTTGAGGATTTTGAGCATACTCCACGTCGACATCTCCATTTATTGTACTGGCCTCGGCCTCCCGCATCAAATTATAGAGTCGAATGCTGCCGTTGATGTTATGAGCAGTGACAACACCCTTCACATTTTCAACGACTATATCACCTTCGTTGATGGTACTAAGCAAGACGTTGAGAGACGAAGGAACTTTGACGAGAAAGTCCATTGCATAATCATAACTTTCATGACAAGATCGCCCATGTTGCTCCCATGAATATCTCCACGTCGTACTCCTTTGAGTGCGGCCTTCTCGTGCATTACTTTTTTCAAAATGATTGCAAGGGCTACTGACATAAAGGATGATTGTATCCGCCAGATCTATCACGCCGAGCTGTATTTCAGTTTTCCCTTTTTCCAGTCGTTCATTCGTTTTTCCCTGGATACGCTTGGTAATCTCTACCTGAATTTTGTCGCCAGGATAGGCCTCAACTTTTATGTTGCCATTAATATTGGCAATCATCAGAGCATTGTGTGAGCCCCGTTTCTCAAATGCAAATTCTTTGTTAATTTTTTCAGTATGGGTTTGTGCACCCAGTTGGGCATACATACCCACGACCAACACCAGCCATAAATTTCGTTTCATAATTTTAAAGGTTTGTACTGCCTAACAATTCGTTAGATTATCTGAATGCTTTCTTGAATCTTCTTTTTGATATCAGAGGGTGTTTCATTGTCGTCCAGGATTTTCTGCAGTTCGTTAATAGCACCCTTTTCTTGTAAAGCAGCCATTAACTCCGCCAACGCTACCTGAACCAATGGTGACTTTTGATGAGCTATGGATCGGATCAATGCTTCTCGTATTTGACCATCTTTACTGTAGGGCCTTAATGCATCGAGCGCTGCTAACCGGACGTTGACATTTTCATCACTATTTAATGTTTGTAACAATGCGGCTGTGACTTTCTTGCTAGCCTGGTCCATATCCTGGGTTAAGTTGACAGCCTTCAAACGATCTGTTGCTGATTCCTTTTCAAGGAGGGACAACATCATCATTTCTTTCAAGCCACTGATCTCCTGACCCAACGCCACTATCTTTTCGTCCTCCTTTTGGGGTGACCAAATAACATAGCCTACTATCAATCCGATAAGAAGTGTTACAGAAGCGAAAGCAAGTCGGGGAGCAAAATCTTTCCAAGTAAAAAAGCTTTTCCAATCAAAAGTCTTCGTTGCCTGTGTTTCCTTTAAAAGCATTTGATGGAACCGATCATCGAGGGATATGGAAGGTTCGGGGGTCTCCAGGTTTAAAATCCGTTCATTGAGTTTTTCAAACCCCTCAATATCTTCCATATGAATCGCTCCTTGTACAATCAGATTTTCGATTTGTTTTATTTCTGCTGGCTCAGCAACCCCTGAATTAAACCTAATTAGTAACTGATGAATTTTTTTCGCCTCCATAATCAAAATTGTTTTTCCAATTCAGCATAAACTGCTTTTAATTCCTGTAATGCTCTGAAAACTTTAACTTTTACCGCACCTTCGGAGCAACCCAATATTTCGCCGATCTCCTTATACTTTTTATCCTGGTACTTGCTCAGTAAAAGTATCTCCCGCTTGTCCTCCGGAAGCCGATGCATGGCCAGCTCCAGGAGTTGCCGTTCTTCATCTTTTTGGTATTCAGTCACCCGATTCTCGTCTGTACCTAATCGCTCCTGCCAATTTTCTATTGATTCTTTATGCCGGAACTTGTTCTTGCGGAAATTGTCGTGGTTCACATTACGCGCAATGTGAAACATCCACGTTCTGAAATCGCCGTCTCCACGAAACAGGTATCGGTATTTCAGAATCCGGTAAAAAACATTTTGTACCAAATCCTCACTTAGTTCTTCATCTCTGTTCATTCCATAAAAAAAACCAAACAACGGTTTTTTATAGCGCGCGAACAGCAAGCCCAGGGTATCCAGATGGCCATCTCTCACCTTAATCATCAAGGCGTTGTCTGTTAATGATTCCAAATGCTGCAATGAAGTTTTCAAAACGGGAAACTGAAGGTTTTATGAATGGTTACAACGAAAGTTAATGTTTCCAGGAAACTTTGGGTGAAACAGCTATAATTGATGTATTGCAGGCATTAATTTTTTACAAAAAAAAGACATCCCGGTATGGAATGTCTTTTTGCTTGCTATAAAGATCTTTTAGAAAGAGAACCGTTATGGGTTTCTTGAGTGTAACTTATTGCGTTCATCCTGAAGCTCACGCGACAATTTAGTCTGTCTTTCCATTGCCCGTTGTTTATATTCCTCGAACTCATGCGTTAAGGCACTAACTGCAAGATTTCTTTCGCTAAGGGAATTGCTTTGTAATTTCATTCGGCCGATGACCAGCCCCAGCATTACTAAAAGAGCTGCAATAATAACAGCAACTGTTGTGATGAAAGTACTTTTATTAAAGTCGATACCGATCACTGTGATGTGGGTACTGGCGTGCATGATTTCGTCCATCGATTTTTCTTTCGCCTTGAACGCTTCGATCGATTGGTTTAACTCACCTTTAAGTTTGTTGATATTGGCCTCCGCCTTTTTTATAGACGCCTCTTTTGCGGCTATAGTGTCCTGTGCTATTTTCCAAACACCATCTAAAACGGATTCCTTTACAACTTTATATGCTCCATACGATTGGGACTTTGATTTCATGAACAGAAACCGCTCGTGCAACGAGGGATTTTCCTGAAGTGTTTCGGGCTCAGATTGAGAAAATGAAACGTGAAAAGCCATCAACCCAACCAACAGAACAAATAGGATTCTCATATCAAACAATTTTTTTAGTAAAACAAATAAAATTACGCCACCAGATAAACACAGTTAAAGTTTAACTGTTCCAACAACTTAATAAATCGACCAAAGCCGTTGATTAGCGATTAAAGGTAGTAAAATTATTTTTTCTTCTTGAAAACGAGTTCAGTCTGCTGGGCAGCAATGACATTGTTGAAGAGTTCCTTGAGGTAATGATATTCCTGGGGTGCGAAGATGGGTCTGGCGATCAGCAATGAATTGTTCATCGACAACTTGTTCATACTATTTGTAATTTCAAAAAGGTAGCGGCCCCCATTCTGGGGCAGGGTGAGACCGATTTTGGCAGGAATTTCTTCTACGCTATAATCTGCAGGATAATCCAGGTTTAAGATTAGCACTTCTTCCAGGGGCACACCGAAGTCGACGGGATACAGTCGTTCCGAGGACCTGAATGGATTTTTGTCCCATTGTTCAACGATAAATGGATTGAATAAAAAATCACCGTCATTAAATTGATTAGCCAATTCAACCTCAACATCTAGCTTAACTACAAAAGGTTTTGAAAATTCTTCTGCATTCTCAATTGTAAAATTCTTGATGCTTATATGTTGCAGATTATTCCTTAAGTCATCTATGTATTCCTTTTGACTGCTGAAACTGCTCAACTTTTTGCGTTGAGTCACAGCTTTGTAACCAGAATAAGCATATTGGATCGACCCGCTAATGACGTTGTCTTTTAAACCCAGGTTAAGAATGGAAACAATTTTTGATTTTCCAGTCGGCTTCAAATCATACCAATAAGATTCTTTATCGCCCAAAACGCGGCCTTTGCCATTCAAGCATCGCTCCGGAAGTAAACCAAAGGGATGAAAATAGTCGGACGCATCAAGCAAATAGACTTTCTCGCCAATGTTGACCTTGGCAATGACATAATTAAATTCACTTAAAACCGGGTAGAGTTCTGTTGGCCGGCCATTTCGGCGCGTGGATAGCACCATCGGTTCGACCGGCACGTTGGCGTATTTTAATGCGGCAATAAGGGATAAATTGATGTCACCGATATTCCCGGTTTTCGACTCAAATGCTTTTTTGATACCCAGGTCACTGTATTTGCCGTAAACATCGTTCCAGTGATACCATTCCTTGATGAAATTGTAAATTTTTTCCGCTTTGGCATGAACATCCGTCTCACCTGAAATCAGCTGCTCTACTTTATTATCAACGATATCTTTCCCCCGCTTTATCTGCACGCCAAACGATGTACTTTGACGCAATTCCTGATCTGCATCCTTCCATTCCGTGGTGATCATGTCTTTACGACCATCAAAATAATTTACTTGTGAAAGCTCAAAACATACCGCTGACAAGAAATTAGATTTTGCCGTCATGTAATCCTCTTCCTTAAAAGCAGGAATATTTTTAATACCATATTTTAACCTGGAGCAGTCGGCCTTTGCTCCCCCACCCGGCGTAAAGCATTCCTTGATTTGCCCGCTTTCATTGGTAGTAAGATTCAAAAATCCTTTTAAGGAAATATTGTATATGTAATTTCCTGGAATAAGACACCAGAATTCACTCTGCATTTTAGGGATCTCACATTGAAATTCCCACGAACGAAAATTATAAACGAATGGTGACTCGAGGATATAAAAGACTTCAATGACACTCCCAACTTTAACATTGGGTATCGCAAACTTTTTTATGTCATACGATTTATTATAGTTTTCGGTAAATATACTTTTAGGGTCCACCTTAGTTTCTCGCATGGAACCATTTTCAACGCTAAAAGAAGATGCTTTTATAGAAATTATTTTTTCGGCACGCCCATCGGATTTCCTGAGTGGAATTTCATAAGTACCGTACGAAACACCGGCTTGTTTTAATATTTTGATCTTGGCGTGGTATTCGAAAAGAATATTATTGTCGTTATAATTATCAATATATGCCTCTCCGAATTCATCAAGGAAAACGGCAACGGCGGAGGTATCCGCCGGATATTCTTTTAAATCTAATTCGCGATAGGTAACCTGACCGTACGGGAACCCATTTCCTTGTGAATAAGTAATGGATGATAAACAGGTGCAGAAAAGGAATGCTAAAAAATGACGCATATAACTTAAAACAGGAAAATAGATAATAGCGGAGATTTATACTATTTCAAAGTGAAGTGTAACCTTAACGATTTAAAGCATAATGACTTTTTCATTTTATTGCATGATTACCGTGGCTATTTTATAATTCAAGTACGCCAACGTTAGATCGTGAGCTTTTCGCGGAAGCTATTTTGAAAAGGAATCGACCTTCGCTCCGTTTTAAAAATATTTACACGTAAACTTTGAAATCACATCATCAACGCACTCCTTTAGTAAATGATAAGAGTCGGATTACTTTCTGATACCCATGGATATCTTGATGAAAAAGTCTATCATCATTTTAAGGATTGTGATGAAATTTGGCATGCGGGCGATATTGGAAATTCGATGATTGCTGATGCACTAGAAAATTTCAAGCCACTTCGTGCTGTGTTTGGAAACATTGATGATATCAACCTGCAAACCAGATTTCCAGAGGACCAATTTTTTAAGTGTGAACAGGTGAACGTTTGGATGACACACATTGGCGGAGTGCCTCCTAATTATAATCCACGCGTAAAAAAAATATTAAAAGAAAATCCGCCAGATATTTTTATTTGTGGCCATTCTCACATTTTAAGAGTCAAACGCGATGTACAATACAACAACATGTTATACGTAAATCCGGGCGCAGCGGGAAATCAGGGTTTTCATGCCATGAAAACGATCTTGCGCTTTTCAATAACGCAGCACAAAATTGAAAACATGGAGGTGATTGAATTAGGAAAAAGGGGTGCCTTAATTTAAGAACCTCTTAAAACCGAGAACAATAACTGTTCTATCCCATGAACCATAATCCATGAGTTATCAAAAGACGAAAATTGATTTCTGAAAATGTTTTTAGACGTATTGATTTAACATTACCGGCATCACCAACATCAGAATGTCTTCGCTTGAATCTTTTTCATAAGGCAAAATTACACCTGCTTTATTCGGCGCTGACATGGTAAGTTTAATCTTACTTGAATCCATGTTCGTCAGCATTTCGATCAGGAATTTCGCATTAAATCCAATCTCGATATCTTCACCATCATGCTCACATGAAAGTCGTTCGTTGGCTTCGTTCGAGAAGTCAAGATCTTCGGCGGAAATTTGAAGTTCACTTCCGGTTATTTTCAAACGAACCTGGTGTGTGGTTTTATTAGCATAAATGGAAATACGTTTTAGTGCTCCTAATAAATCACTACGCTCAATCGACATAGTGATATTATTCTGCGAAGGAATTACGTTGTCGTAGTCCGGGAAACGCTCATCAATCAGGCGGCATATCATCTTGATATTACCAAACTTGAAAAAAGCATTTGACATATTGAAGCTCAGACTCACATCGGTGTTCTCGCTTGGAAGCGTAGCCTTCAGCAGGTTTAGAGCCTTTCTGGGAATGATAATAGAATTTCCGTTAGCGGATTTGACGTCAGCCCTTCTGTATCGCACCAAACGATGACCATCGGTAGCAACGAACGTGGAATTTTTCTCACCTAGATTTACATATACGCCGGTCATGGCAGGGCGAAGTTCGTCGTTGCTGGTCGCAAAAATGGTGTTATTGATCGCGCGCGCTAAAACTTCTGTTGATATTTCTGCTGTAAAGTCGTTTGAAACCGAAGGGACCTTGGGAAAATCGGTGGCATTTTCGCCAGACAATTTATACCTACCGTTATCCGATATTATTTCAATGCTGTAAGTAGACTCGTCAATTGAAAAGGTTACTGGCTGCTCTGGCAGATTTTTTAAGGTGTCTAATAAAATCCTTGCAGGCACAGCAATACTTCCCTTCTCTTTCGATTCAACCTGCAGTTCCGTAATCATCGAAGTCTGAAGATCTGAGGCAGTAACGGTTAACGCTCCCTTTTCGAGTTCAAAAAGGAAGTTCTCTAAAATGGGCACTACAGGATTGGTTGTAATAACTCCATTAATATTAGATAGTTGCTTAAGCAGGTAAGCAGAATTGACAATAAACTTCATTGGGAGACAGTGGTTTGATTTTAAGCGGAGGTAAAGTTATAAAGAAAACCGAATAATAAAACGGCGAAATTCAAGTCCCAAATCATGGTTTTTTAAACGGACTTACTTTCCAAAAAAAGCGCGTCGTTTTAAAATACGCTGGATGCTGGGAGGGTCAAAATAGGCCCATTGAACTCCATTGATGACACCGGGAACCTTTTCATTGGATTTTAAAGGTTGATATAATTCGAGTGAATAGGTCCGTTGGGCAATATCCTTTATCGTCAAAACCATCACAGGCAGGGGTTTCGAAACGGAATCGCCCAACATTGGCTGCTCCACATATTCCTCTACCGTAAGCAATGAAACATCATCCAGGTAATCATTTAACTTGGTGGTATCTACCGCTAATAAACCTTTTACAGAGAAATAATTATCCTTCAAGGCAACTTCGAAATTATCTGCAGGATGCTGGGGAAATTTGGTTTCAAGGCTTTGGAAATTTCTCCAATTGAACCCAAAGACATATTTATTTCTCCAATCTTTCTCTGGCAATTCAAAAATGCCGGAAACATAAACGCGATAACCCGGAATCGTAACCAAATAACATTTGTCATTTTCGCTCTCCTTACAGAAGTAGGCTTGCGTTTTTTGGGCATTTCCGCCTGCATAAAATATTGATTCAGTTGTTCCGCCTGTACTTAACGAAACTTTGATACCATTTTGCCTCAATGCACTATTTACCGAGTCCTGAATGGTGGCCGACAGGAGGCGCTTAGGTTCTGCTTGTTGTAGTGTAGCAAACAAAACTTCGATCATGGTTGCTTCGGCATCAAATTGGTTGTTAACAACCCACTTTGTGCCGTTGAATTTCAACTCGACCTTGCCTTTTTCAGATTCTAATATTACCTGATCGATTTCCTTCAGGTTGTAGTCTTTAAAAATATTCTTATCGATATCGACAGTTCCCCCATCGGAACCTAAGAGATAAATCAGCAATGTGCCTACGCACAACACACAGAAGAGAAGGGCTAACCGTTTGTTTTTTCTTTCCTGCATATCAAAATTTGGCAAATCTCTTTTTTCGTAAATAAAATCTGAACACACCGTATCCAATCAGCAACAGTAGTGGAGCACCCAAGTTGAGTACTTGCCACTTAAAGCGTTCATTTTTAAGCCTCACTTTGTCGAGTGGTCGAATTTTTACTTCTTTGTTCCGTGCTTGAATCAACCCGTTTTCATTTGTGAGGTACGCCACCGTATTGAGTAAAAGATCGCGGTTGGCAAACGTAGTATTGGTCATCGGATCAAATCCCAACGCCTGTGGTTCTTTGCTGCGTGGGTTCACATCGTTGCGCGCAACATCGCCATCGGCGATAACAACTATTTTAGAAGGAACGCCATCTGAAATTACTTTTGATGATTCAAACCCCTTGGGAGGAAAGCGATTTTTATATAACGAAGTAAATTTCCCTTCCAACAACACGCCAACAGGAATATATTGGGTGACATAGTCAGCATCACGCATATTTTTCCTAAGCTCATTAATATTAATATGTACCGGCGTTGAAATTTTTCTGGAGTATGGCGAAGTCATCAGCAATGGAGTCTTCAAGATGCCCGTTGCTTTAACTGTATCGATACTGTTACAAAATTTTGTTAACACCGCATCAAGATTACGAGTAATAGGATGGTTGGCATACTGACTGATAAGCGGGAAGAACGGCCATTCCATTAACTGCATCTTGGGCTTTCCCCCGGCTTGCCCCGTGATAACCGGATACATGCCCGAACGCCTGTCTTGAACGAGGTCTGGATTGATTCTTACACCGTATTTAAATAACTGATCATCGAGGTTAAGATTATTCGGTCCTGCAAAATAGTCATCACGGCCAACGCTGTCCATGGAAGCGTTGACTTTATCCATTAGAAACAAAATTTTTCCTCCCTGCATGAGAAATTGGTCAAGTACATATTTCTCTGGTTCAGCAAATGCCATCCTTGGTTTCGCTATCACCAACACATCAAATTTTTTCAAATCCCTTTCGTTGGAAAGATTGACATCGAACACATCATATATTTCGAACAGATTACTTCTCAGGCTAAAGCTTTCCAGGGAATCCAATTCCCCATGACCTGAAACAAATCCGATTGATTTCCGATCGGTACTGATCAGATTGTGAATGACGCTTATAATTTCGTATTCTATACCTTCAATTGATTGATTGATTTCCTGGTCTGGTGTGCCTGCTTTATTTCCTTTCAGCAGCATCACACCCTTCTCCACACCTTCGTAAGAGATCACTACACCAGGAAAAATGATCTGTTCTTCCCGCTGTCCGTCCCGAGTATCAATGATGTTTGTAGGCTGAATTCCTTTCGACGCCAGATCGGCCATAAATTCATTTCGAGCCTTTTCACCCATCGCCACCGCCGGATCAGTAACTGAGTAGGTAATTTTATTTTTAGAATAGATCCGAAATTCCTCCAAAGTTTCAAGAATAGCTTTTTGAAAGCGTTGAAAGCTGGCGTTTAACTTCCCTTCTAGGAAAACTTCGATATGAATTTCATCCTCAAGACCACGCAGAATGTGAAGTGTCTCAGGTTTTACGCTAAAACGTTTCTCTTCGGTTAAATCGAACCGGTAAAATTGCTTAGAGACTAAAAGATTAATCAGTAGAATGAAAACAAATCCGTTTGCAAACGTTAAAATATCACCCAGCCTTCTGCCTTTCCAGTCTACCATTGTCTGCTGCCCAGGATTAATTTGGTCACCGATAACATAAGAAAAGTAACACTCGCGAAGTAAACAACGTCGCGGGTATCAACAAGACCCTTGCGCATAGCGTCATAGTGGTACAGAATACCGAGTTGTTTAACAAACAACGCATCTGTATCCCAAAGATTTAATGAGGAGATGGAATCAAACCCCAAAAAAGTTAGGAAGCACAGAAATGCGGCAAGAATAAAAGCAACGATCTGGTTGGTAGTCATACTAGACGCCAGAATACCAATCGAACAAAAAACGGCTGCGAGAAATGCTATCCCGATATAAGATCCTATCACACCTGGCGTATCAATGTTGCCGGGAGGATTTCCCAGGTTGTATATCGAATAATAATATAAAAGTGTCGGTGCCAAGGCAAAGAGCACAAGAAAAAAATTCGCCAGAAACTTTCCTAGAATAATTTCCCAGTCGCTGAGGGGTTTGGTAAGCAGCAATTCCATAGTGCCTGACTTTTTTTCCTCCGCAAAACTTCTCATTGTAATGGCAGGAACTAAAAATATAAATACATACGGACCAAGCAAGAACAACGTATCCATATCTGCATAACCATAATCCAGCACGGCTGTATCCGGAAAAACCCACATGAGAAGTCCTATGGCTGTCAGAAACACGCCAATGACGATGTAGGCAATGAGCGAGTTTAAAAAGCTGTTGAATTCTTTAGAGAAAACCTGGAGCATAGCATTAAGAAATACAGGGTGAGCGGTACGAAGTGGGAATTGTTAATGTTCGATGGATGGCCGGCTGGGTTCTCTTCACGATGTTCATTTAGATTAAAAAATTGTAGAAGCAAATATTCATACAAGATGGTGCCTCATTTATGGTTTTTCGAACGCTATACTCACCGTAAAATAAACAAATAAGTAATCACAAATAAAATCCAATTCAGCATACTGTGGTCAGCGTTTCTTATGGGTAAACTGGTCAATCGAAAAATTCATGAAACATTTACTTGTGTCAGATCCCGGAAAATGTTCTCAAGGGAATTTTCTTCCTGCTTTAAGCCAATGAGGGATAAATTATTGTCAGCAGCAAATCTGAATATTTCTGGCCTGACATCAGTTGTCCCATCCGATGTAACTTTATATTTGAATCCTTCCATGGCCTCAACTTCCTTCACCCCGCGAAGGGACTTAAGCAAATGAACCTCAACATCTCTTTCGAACTGGACTGAAATGGTTGCCGTGTTGCCTTGTGACAGAAGTATCCGATCCAGTTTATCATCGGCTACAATCGCTCCCTTATTGATAACGATTACCCGGTCACACAATGCCTGAACCTCCTGCATGATGTGGGTGGAAAAAAGTACTGTCTTCTGCTCAGCGATCGTCTTAATCAGTTTACGGATTTCAACCAGCTGGTTTGGATCTAATCCGGAAGTGGGCTCGTCGAGAATTAGAATTTCTGGATCGTGAATCAACGCCTGCGCTAACCCAACACGCTGCCGATACCCTTTTGACAGCGCTTCAATTTTTTTATTCTGCTCGGGATTTAATCCACATAGGTCAACAATTTCATTAACACGTTGCTTCAAATGCTGACCGCGCAGTCCATATATCTTACCTATGAAGGCCAAATACTCGTGTACATATAAATCCAGATAAAGCGGATTATGTTCAGGCAAGTATCCCGTGATTTGTTTCACTTCCATAGGCTTTTCCACAACGTTATAGCCACCAACCCATGCCTCACCATCCGACGGGGGAAGGAAGCAAGTGACAATTTTCATGGTTGTGGATTTCCCCGCACCATTGGGTCCCAGGAAGCCCACAATCTCACCTGCTTTGATATCGAAAGAGATATTATTTACCGCTTTCTGTGTACCATAAATTTTGGTCAAATTCTTCAGCTGCAAAGACATGAGCTTTTCTCTTTAAAACCTCAAGTTTAGAGCTTTGTGCACGGAAAGCCGAACCTTATATCAAAAACTTTTATGCAGACTTGCATTACATCAGATAACGTACTGTTTGCCCCGTTAATTGTAATTGAACTGAAGGAATAAATTGCGCAACTTTGTCGTTAGAAACAAAAACACGTATGCGCTCAATACTTTTTGCTTTATGTCTTTTGATTTCCTCGTTGTGTGCAGCTCAACCTGGTTACAATCTGCGGTTTAAAATTAATGGCTTAAAAGATACGACGGTATACCTGGGGCACTTCTATGGTGAAGCCACCTATATCAAGGATACTGCACAGGTTAACAGTCAGGGTGAGTTTACCTTCGATGGCAAAACTACGCTGCGGCAGGGTGTGTATTTCCTCGTACTTGGCAAGACTAAGCAGTTCGATATGATATTGGGCCATGATCAACATTTTTCTATGGCCACTGATCGAAAGGAGTATTACAAAAATATGGTTGTTACCGGCGATGAGGACAACAAATTATTTTTTGAAAACATGATGTTTAACATGGAGCGTCACAAGGAAGCGGAACCTTTTATCAAGGTAGTTCAGGACAGTACCTTAACAGACGATAAAAAGAAAGATGCCCGGAGTGCGTATTCAAAAATAAACGAAAAGGTATTGGCCTATCAAAATGAGCTTATCTCAAAACACCCCACAACATTAACTGCGCGGATATTGAAATCGAATCAAACAATACATATTCCGGAACCTCCTAAAAGGGCAGATGGCTCTATCGATAGCACCTTTCAGTTGAAATGGTACCGAGAACATTTCTTCGATAATATGGATCTTGCCGACGACGCATTTCTTCAAATGCCCAAGCCCATTTACAGAGACAAGATCAACGAATACCTTGATAAACTTTATCCCCAGCAGGCCGATTCGCTTACAAAAGCGATAGAAAAAGTTGTGGCCAAAGCGAAGAAAAACCAGGAGACTTACAAATATGCGGTTTTCACTTCTATACTGAAATATCAACAACCAGAGATCATGGGTCTGGATGAAGTATATGTGAACGTGTTCGACAAATATTTTGCCACCGGCGAAATGAATTTTTGGGTGAATGATAAAATGAAATCCAACCTTAAGGAACATGCTGACCGCTTGCGCCATAGTCTGGTCGGTAAAACCGGTGCCAACCTGATCATGCAGGACGCTAATTTCAAACCGCGTTCGATGTACGACATCAAGAGCAAATACACTGTATTGTTCATTTTTGATCCGGACTGTGGTCATTGTAAAACGGAAACTCCCAAACTCGTGTCGTTGTACAATAAAAAGAAATTTGATCTTGAAGTTTATGCCGTAAGTGCCGATACATCGATGGTAAAAATGCGCAACTACATTAAGGAAATGAAAATGAATTGGATCACCGTGAATGGTCCCCGTACTTATGTGGGTCCTTACCAGAATTTATATGACGCACAAACCACGCCATCGCTATATGTATTGGATACCAAGAAAAAAATCATCGGGAAAAAAATACCGACCGATAAGCTAGAGGAATTCTTAACTCATTACGAAAAGTATCAGAGGGAAAAAGAGTTATCAAAATCAAAAACGCCAACAAAATCATAGGTAAGTCAAAGATTTTACAATTTTTTACAATTGAAAAAGTTCAAAATTTACCTGGAAATCGCTTTTTGTAACATTTTTAAAATTTTAGTCGTCTAACGATGCAACTATTCACGTGAGGCGGAGTATCTATAATACATAATACCGATAACCTTAAATTTTTAGCTATGGCATTTCTTGATAAACTACTCGGCAAAAAGAAAAAACCGGTACTGAAGGCAAAGTGTCCGATCACCAAAGAGTCGATTGAGGAAGGATTTGGTTTTATGCTTACAACGGCACAAGTAGTGGCGTCCAAAAAATATTGGGATATGGTGATGACGGAACCTGAAACGATGTCGTACACTGTATCACATTTCAAAAATCAACCGTCAGGCACGCAAATGAGGAATATGATTTTTGAAAAATATAGCAGCATTGACAAACCATGGATGATATCGGATTCGTGCATCAATCTTTTTGAACAAATCGATCGGAATTCCGCACGCGAAAACGCGAAAAAATGGTGGGCAAATGAAGGCTCATACAACCCGGAAAACTCAGGTCCTGCGCTTGTTGCGCTCGATCCATCAACATATCAATCCCTCAAAGACTATGCTGTGCTGGAGGCCGGCAGGTCTAGAGTAATTTTACATTAATTAAAACAGGTTAGGTTAGGTAGTGAAAGCTCAAAGTAAAACAATGCTTTGGGCTTTTTGCTTTGAAAGAGATCATCATAATGGCCTACTTGTTCCTCTCAATGGTAAATTGAACCAACTGTATAAGCGACTTTTTATAGACTGTTTCAGGAAAGTCGTTTAATAATAGCATCGCTTCCTGATGATATCGGTCCATGGCAGCTACTGCGTAAGCTAAGCCGCCGGATTTTTTTACGAATTCAATTACTTCTTTCACTTTCCGTGGTTTTTCACTCTCATTCTTTACGATGCTGATGATCTTTCTCTTCTCTGACCAACTTGCATGCGAAAGTGCATAAATCAGGGGTAACGTCATCTTCTTTTCCTTGATATCAATGCCTACAGGTTTGCCTATTTCTTGTTCCCCATAGTCAAATAAATCATCTTTTATTTGAAAGGCCATTCCAATCTTTTCGCCAAACTGGCGCATCCGTTCAACAATGTCTTCACTGGCACCCCCTGAACTAGCCCCTACAGCACAACAGGATGCAATTAATGATGCGGTTTTCTGTCTGATGATTTCATAATACACATCTTCTGTAATATCCAGCCGCCTCGACTTTTCGATTTGCAACAATTCACCCTCGCTCATTTCGCGAACAGCATCGGTAACAATGCTCAACAAGTTAAAATCTTTGTTTTCAACGGAAAGCATAAGGCCACGGGTCAGAAGGAAGTCGCCCACCAGAACGGCAACCTTGTTCTTCCATAGCGCATTAACAGAAAAATATCCACGACGATAGTTAGCTTCATCAACAACATCATCATGAACCAAGGCGGCGGTGTGCAAAAGTTCTATAAGCGATGCACCACGAAAAGTCGATTCACTAATTTTGCCTGTCGTTCCGGCCGACAAGAATACAAACATGGGCCGCATTTGTTTTCCTTTTCGCTTCACGATGTAACTCATAATTTTATCCAGCAACAGCACATTGCTTTTCATGGAAGCCCGGAATTTCGGCTCAAACTCTTCCATCTCGCGGGCAATTGGGGCTTTTATGTCTTCCAGGCGTAAAGGCATGCGGCGGCAATTATACGGAAAAGTTTAAAGTTTAAATTAGGTTTAAGGTTTAAAGTCTCGCGTCAAAAAATTTTGTCCGCATAGAAGTAGGTTAGTGATCTAAGATTATAAAATGAATTGTAACTTCTCACCAAATTTCAAACATCTCATGCATTTTTTACTTATACAAGTGACTCTAAACCCATTAAACTAATTCCGCGTGAGTAAGAAAAAACCTGTTCCATTGAATCATACTGCTAAGGTCATTCTTGAATTGATTACATATAACCGCGAAACTTATAGCAAGTTTGATGAGCTGACAACTGAAGAGTTATGTAAAAAACTTCAACCCGGTCAGGTTAACTGGGTAAATGTAGATGGCCTTGGCAACCTTGAAATTATTGAAAAGCTGCAAGTGCATTTTGGACTTCACGCATTGCTCATTGATGATGTGCTGAATGACCAGCGTCCGAAATCAGAAGAATATGAAGATTATCTTTTTTTTACACTCAAAATGCTGTACCGGATCGATAATACCGGTATTGATTATGAACAGATCAGCTTTGTGCTTGGCAAAGATTTTCTGATTTCATTTCAGGAAAAGGAAGGGGATTTGTTCGATGGATTTCGGGAACGCATCCGGCTTGACCAAGGCAAGGTAAGGAAGAAACATTCCGATTATTTATTGTACCGGCTGATCGATATCATTGTCGATAACTACTATAATGTACTTGACAGGATAGGAGATCTTATTGAAGAAACGGAAGACGACGCTTACGAAAATCCATCGAATCAATCATTTTATAAAATCCAATCACTTAAAAAAGAAGTCATCTTTCTACGGAAAGCGCTGTATCCGCTCCGGGAAGCGTTGAGCAAGGTCGTAAAAGGTGAATCAGAGTTTATCAAAGAAGAGAATTTACCTTACTTCGCCGATGTTTACGATCATGTGGCACATCTGATCGATTCTCTTGAAACCTATAAAGATTTAACCTCAAGTCTTCTTGATATTCATATCAACGCCATGAACACCCGCATGAATGAAGTCATGAAAGTGTTAACGGTGATATCGACCATCTTTATGCCGCTTACTTTTATTGTTGGTGTATATGGAATGAATTTCGAGTACCTGCCGGAACTTCAATGGCGATGGGGGTATTATATAGTGTGGGGCGTGATGCTCGCCATCGTGGTCGCCATGCTGCTGTTTTTCAAACGGAAAAAATGGTTTTAGTCCGTCGGTGTTTCGGTTTCCAATTTTATTTCTACGATTTCCGGAAGCGTCTTATTCAGTTTTATGATCTTGAATTTATACCCTGACAAGCTAAACGTATCGCCTTCCTTAATCGACGGCTTATAATAGGTTATCATTCCTGATAATGTTTCATAATCTTCTGATTCCGGAAACGGCACTTCAATAAATTTATTAATGTCGTGTATGGAAGATTGCGCTACTACGTGATAGATCTGCTTATCAAGCAATGTGACAATCTGTTGTTCATGATCGTGTTCGTCCTGAATTTCACCCACCAATTCTTCCAAAATATCTTCCAGTGTAACAATGCCTATAGTGCCACCGAATTCACTTACGACGATCGCCATCTGCGTTTTTCTCCTTTGAAACTCCCGCAATAAAGCATCGATGGGTTTCGATTCCGGAATAAAATGTGCCGGCCTCATGACGTCTTTTAACCCTTTGCCTGTACGCTGAAAATATGCCGTGATAACATCTTTTGCATGAACAATACCAGTGATCTCATCGAGGGAATTTTCAAAGACAGGGTATCGCGAATATCCTTCCTTTAAAATAAGATCCATAGTTTCCTGGATGGTAAGGTCTGCTTTCAATCCGCTGATTTTTACCCGAGGCACCATCACTTGTCTTACAATCCGGTCATCAAAATCAAATACATTTTGAATTAATTCACGTTCGGCAGATTCTATGGCTCCCCCCTCTTCACTTTCCGCGATAATCAGTCTTAATTCTTCCTCTGAATGGATTTCCTGCTCATTGATAGGTTTAACACCAAAGATTTTCAGGATAATATTTGCAAATCCGTTGAGTAACCAAATGAATGGTTTGAAAACCATATAGAAAACTTTTAAGGGAACGGAGACCTTCAGAGAAGTAGACGTTGGATAACGAATAGCTAATGATTTTGGAGCAAGTTCGCCGAAAACAATGTGCAATACTGTGAGCACGGCGAAGGCTAATGGCAAAGCAATATTATGCGCTAACGAGTCGCTTATGGGTAGCCCTAACGAGGACATAAAACTTAAAATTATTCTGGACATAACATCTTCGCCTACCCATCCCAACCCCAGGCTGGCTAATGTTATTCCCAACTGTGTTGCTGCCAGGTAGCCGTCGAGGTTTTCGATGATGTTTTCTGCTGCGCGCTTGGCTAAATTTCCTTTTTCCAATGCTATCTGAGACGAGCGTACTTTCACGATGGCAAACTCGGCCGCCACGAAAAAACCATTTAACAAAACAAGAAGAAGGGTTACAATAACATCAAAGGCCATACTATTTCACTCTCAGCAAAGGTAGTAAGAAACTAAAGGCACGGCGATTTATATAGTTCAAAGCACCTAAAACGCCCATAGTCAGTGTGTTAGAAAGATTTCGGCAATAAAAAAACCCCTGCAAAGAGGGGTTCTTTTCTGTTAAACTTTGTTTAAAGTTTTTTCTCGAGTGCGGTAATGTTATCCTGAGCCTCATTTTTTCCCAATGACAATGCTTTCTTATAAAGCTCTACAGCTTCTCTAAGCGTTTCCTTCTTTTTGCGTGGAGCAAGTTTAGTGCGGTTCGCAGCTTCTTCCACCGCCTGAGCTCTGGCGTAGTATGCATCCGCTTCAGTCATCTTGCTTTGAATCATCAACTCCTGAACACGTGCTTCAATTAAAGCAAGTTCCTGTGTTTTTGTCTCAATTTGACTTTGCTTGTCGGTGAGCTCTGCTTCCTGCATACCAACAGTTGTAATCAGGTTTTGATTTTCATTTCTGTACTTTTCAACTTGTTCCTGCAAGTCGGCAATTTCCTTTGTTTTGGATTCCAGATCTGATCTTAGTTTTTTAATCGTCTTAGAAAACGCATTTGAGCTTGCTTTGGAATCCTTCAGTGTTTTTTCGAGATCGTCAATTTTTTTCTGGGTGTCTTTAACATAACCGTTAATATCTTTCATCCGGTCTTTGTAGTCAGCAAAAGTTGTTCCTTCCACCATGTTAACTCTTAGCAACTGACGGCTCGCATCGATGGAATCCATCATCACCCCTACTTCCGTTAACGTTTCCGCCATCTTTTGGCTCGTCTCGAGTTCCAACGTTAAGGAATCTACTTTCGTTTGTAACTGCTCTTTCTCTTTGGCGCCGCATCCCGCCATCAGTGCCGCGATTGGTATAACAAAAATAAGTTTTGAGGTCATAGGAGGTTGATTTAGTTTATAAGCAAAAATACGGTTGATTTGTTTTTAATATGGCTTCACGTGCCAAAATATTTTTTTATGACGTTGATTTGCTTTTTATTACGCCAATTGAACAACCCTAACATTCTTGGGTTTTCTTTTTGGGTTTATCCAAAGGAATTTAAATTTGCCCCTGTTTTGAAAGATCACATTAATCATTCATGCCCAAATTAATAACAACGCGAACCCGCATCGCTGACCTGGGCAAGCCTCGAGTTATTATCATTGGTGGAGGTTTCGGTGGTTTAGAAGTTGCCAAAGGACTAAATGGACTGAAGGCTCAAACGGTGCTCTTCGATAAATATAATCATCATTGTTTTCAACCCTTGCTTTATCAAGTTGCTACTTCAGGACTTGAGACGAGTTCAATTGTCTTTCCTTTTCGTAAACGTTTTGCCAACCAAGCGGACTTCTTTTTTCGGATGGGCGAAGTGACGCAAATAAAACCTGAGGAAAATTATATTGAAACGTCTATCGGTGGCATCCGGTACGATTACCTTGTGATTGCCAATGGTGCTACAACGAATTTCTACGGTATGAAAGACGTTGAGCTGCATGCCTTTCCTATGAAGACCATTATCGATGCCATAAAACTGAGAAATATTATTATCCGGAATTTTGAGACTGCATTGTTGACTGATGACCCGGAGATGATGAACAGTTTGATGGACATTGTTATCGTCGGCGGCGGACCCACAGGAGTTGAACTGGCAGGAGCATTGGCAGAATTAAAAACGCATGTCTTCCCTAACGATTATAAAGAACTGGAGTTAAAAAATATGGATATCCATTTGGTGGAGGCAACGCCACGGCTGCTCAATGGCATGTCTGAAATAGCATCGAAAAAAGCACTGCAATACCTGCAAGGTATGGGCGTTAAGGTTCATCTGAGCTATGCGGTAAAATCTTATGATGGCCATGAAGTTGTTTTTAATTCCGGAGAAAAGTTAATCACACGCAATGTCATTTGGGCTGCGGGTGTAAAAGGTCAGCCGATCGCCGGTATTAATGCGGAAGCCATTGGACGTGCAGGAAGAATACAGGTAGACGAATACAACCGCGTGAAAGGACATGAAAACATATTTGCCATTGGCGATGCAGGTATCATGGAAAACGGTGATCCAAAGTTTCCAAAAGGTCACCCACAGGTTGCACCGCCTGCTATGCAGCAGGGAAAGTTAGTGGCACGAAACATTAAGCGATTGATTAACGGGCAACCCTTACAACCTTTCCGGTACAAGGATCAGGGCTCTATGGCTACCGTTGGAAGAAACCGCGCCGTGGTGGATTTGAAAGCCTTCAAGACTCAGGGAGTTTTCGCGTGGTTCATCTGGATGTTTGTTCATTTAATTTCACTCATAGGCTTCAGGAATAAATTCTTTGTATTGCTCTCCTGGCTATGGAGTTATTTCTCTTACGATAAGAGTAACCGATTAATAATGGCCCGTCCAAAAGACGGAGTTCAGTAACATGGCAACCACCAACGACAAGCATCTTCCCTCTTTATCCGCAGCCGGCGTTTTAATTTCATTAGGTATCATTTACGGAGATATTGGAACATCACCGATTTATACTTTTAGATTCATTGTAGGCGAACATGTTATCACGGAAGAATTAATTTTTGGTGGCCTCTCTTGTGTATTCTGGACGCTTACACTGATCACAACCATCAAATACGTCTATTTCGCGTTGAATGCTGATAACCGTGGTGAAGGTGGAATTTTTGCACTCTACGCATTGGTACGCCGTTATAAGGCAAAGTGGGTTATCTATCCAGCCATTATAGGCTGTGCAACACTGATTTCGGATGGATTTATAACGCCTGCCATAAGCGTCACTTCGGCTATCGAAGGCTTGCGACTGCTTCATCCTGTATCTCTTAATACGATTATCACGATTGTGATTATCATCCTTGTGGCGCTATTCCTGTTCCAACAGTTCGGAAGTGGCGTGGTCGGCAAAACTTTTGGTCCGGTTATGCTGGCTTGGTTTCTCTACATAGCCATTATTGGCGCTATTCCACTTGTCCAAAATCTGGAGGTCTTGAAAGCGCTTAATCCTGTCTATGCTTTTAATCTGCTAGTGAAGTATCCAGGCGGGTTTTGGATTCTTGGCGCTGTTTTTTTATGTACAACGGGAGCCGAGGCTATGTATTCTGACTTAGGGCACGTTGGCAAAGCGAATATCCGCGTCAGTTGGATATTTGTTAAGGTGGCGTTGCTAATAAGTTATTTCGGTCAGGGAGCGTGGCTTTTGGAGCACAGAGGATCGACACTCAACGGGAAAATTCCATTTTTTGAAATCATGCCCGGTGGCCTATTAATTTTTGGAATCATCATTGCCACTTTTGCCACCATTATTGCGAGTCAGGCGTTGATCTCTGGAACTTTTACACTGGTAAATGAAGCGATGAAATTGAAACTCTGGCCGGCTACCCGTGTTCGCTATCCAAGCCAGGTCAAGGGCCAGATTTATGTTCCCGCAGTTAACTGGATATTGATGGTGGGATGCATCCTCGTGGTGTTAATTTTTAAAGAAACCAGAAGAATGGAAGGTGCTTACGGCCTCGCCATTACCTTCGACATGTTGATGACTTCGTCGCTGCTTGTTTTTTATTTTGCAGTGTCCAGAAAATCTACCGTAAGGGCTATTGGCATGGGCTTGTTGTTCTTCTCCATAGAAGGTGCATTCCTCGTTTCAAATCTTAGCAAATTCAGCCATGGCGGTTGGTTCACCTTTATGATAGCATCCTTATTCTTTTTGATGATGTTCATTTTGCTTCGTGCCAGGAGGTTGCGTGAGCTGCATACTGAGTTTGTTGATTTAAAACATTATGTAGGTATGATCCAGGATTTGCAGTCGGACAACACCGTGCCCAAAGAAGCAACCAATCTGGTTTATCTGGCCGTGGCTGACAGCAAGCGATATATTGACTCGAACATCATTTACTCAATCTTTAAGAAGCGGCCCAAGCGTGCCGATATTTATTGGTTTTTGCATGTCGATACCGTTGACAGTCCTTTTACCAGTAAGTATTCCGTTGACACCATCATTCCAAAAAAGTGTTTTTTTATCAGGATGCGATTAGGATTTAAAACGGATCACCGGGTTAACCTACTCTTCAATAAGATCATCCACGAAATGGCCGATGCCGGCGAGATAGATCTTGTGAGTCCGTATCCTTCGCTGCATAAGTACAGCATGATGGGCGACTTTAAATTTGTCATCATTCATTCATGGGCTTCTTCCGACAGTGAGATTTCGAGTTTCGACCGTGTAATTATTCAGGGATACAGACTTTTGAAACAACACAGTCTTTCAACGGAAGAGCTATATGGAATTGAGGCAGCCAACCTTGAAATTGAAAAAGTACCTATTCAGGTAGGCCCTGTAGCGAAGGTTAAAATCAAACGGGAAAAAGATTAGTAATATTTCCTCGCAATAAAACGCTGTAGATGGGTGTCAGTATCCATTATTGTCAATGCAGATTTTCTATAGATTGAATAAATGAAGCCATCGTTCGTTTTAATTCTTCAATCGTCTGTTGATCACCTGCTGCTTTAAATTTTGCACGCGCTCCTTGGATCAGGAGTTTCGATGAAGGTGGGAGCCGCGCCCCCAACGTATGCAAGATAAGTGTGAGTGATTCGTAGGTTTTTTCTCCCAGGCCAGAAGCAACGATCAAGGCTACTGGTTTTTCAGAAAATACGGTTGTGGATACTGTCCACTCTAGCGCGTTTTTCAGAATTGCAGGCGGACTAAAAACGTATTCTGGTGTACAGATAATTACGCCATCGGCGTCCGATACTTCCTGGCGGAATTTCGCAACACTCTCTGCGAGATTGTCGTCGCCAAGATCTGGATTAAAATGCGGCAGCTGTGACAGGTCTGAACAGATTTTCAGGTCTAACTTGTCAGCGTAGAGATCAGCTATGTTTTGTAAAATAGCTTGGTTAATAGACTGTGTTCGGACGCTTCCCGGAATCCCTAAGATTTTTTTCTTGGCCATGAACAATACGTTTCGCAAAATTCAAAAAAGAGATCTCGCTGTTTCCTTTAAAAAAATAAGTTTCACGCAACCGGTTGTGTAAACGTTTCTTAAAAAATATTACAATTACAAGAATTTTTTTTTACATTCGATTGCCCAATTTCTGTTTTAACAAACTAATCATCAAATATGAAGAGATAATTACGGCGTAACCCTATCTACACGGGGTCAAGGCTGCCCCTTGCAGATCATTTTAAAAATTATTATTCAAACCCTAACCAAAATATGAAACAACAATACCAAATTCTATCCTTGATGTTGTTTTTTGTTCTCAGTAGCACAATGGCTTTTGCGCAAAGAACAATATCAGGCACTGTTTCAGACTCCAACGGGCAAGGCATGCCCGGAGTTAACGTAATCGTAAAAGGCACGTCAGCAGGTACAACTTCCGATGCTAACGGCAAATACACTTTATCCGTAAATGAATCGGGATCAGTCGTTCTGGTTTTTTCATTTATAGGATACGCAACACAGGAAGTTGATGCAGGTACACGGACCACAGTAGATGTTACTATGGCAGAGGACATCCGTGAATTGAGTGAAGTTGTGGTAACAGCTTTGGGTATCGAAAGAAATACAAAAGCGTTACAGTATTCAGTCACTCAAGTAAGCGGAGACAATTTTACACAAGCTCGTGAAAACAACATCGGTAATGCCCTTTCAGGTAGAATTGCCGGAGTTAACGTAAGTAAAATTGCTTCTGGGCCCGCGGGTTCTTCCCGTATCGTTATTCGTGGTAATAAAACGCTTAACGGTCAAAACCAACCACTTTATGTTATTGATGGTATTCCCATGGATAATGGCCAAGTGAATAAAAAGTTAATGGATAACAATGGTCAGGCTGGCCTTTGGGGTGGTAATGATGAGGGCGATGGACTTTCAAGTCTTAACCCTGAGGATATTGAATCCATCTCCGTACTTAAAGGTGCTAATGCTGCTGCACTGTATGGATCACGTGCCGGAAACGGGGTTATCCTGGTAACCACTAAAAAAGGTTCTGCTAGAAAGGGACTTGGAATTGAATACAATCTCAACTACGTTTTTGAGACCGTTAATGACCTCAGTGAACTCCAAAAAGAATATGGAGCGGGTACCTATGTGGATCCAGATGGCGGAGGCCCTTTGACTGCAGTGCCTGTAAAAGCTGTTGATCAAGCTCAGGCTTATTCAACGAGCTACGGAGAAAATTCTTGGGGTCCTCGCTTAGATGGAAGCTCCGTTATTCAATTTGATGGCGTTGCCAGACCTTACTCTTACGCCGGCAATAATTTTAAACGCTATTATAATACGGGAATTTCCGCAACAAACAGCATAGCAATTACTGGTGGCAGCGACACACAGAATTTCAGGTTTTCAGTTTCTAACCTTGAAAGTGATGGCGTGATACCTAATTCAGGTTTCGACAGACAAAATGCCGCATTATCGTTTAATTCAAAGTTTGCGGAAAAACTCACCGTGAATGCCAAGGTAATGTACTCCCGTGAATATGCTAAGAACAGACCAGTTGTGTCTGACTCGCCTGGTAATGGCGTTCAAGCAGTTTGGCGCTTACCAAACAATATCAATGTTGATGACCTACGTGGTGATCCTAACAAGCTTGGTGCAATCGCACCTGGAACAGACCCTGCAAGCTTAGCGATCTATGGTAAGTCAGTGGGTGAAGAGTTTCAGCAAGCAGCTAACAACTGGGGCCAGAATCCCTGGTGGGCTGCGTATCAGCATATCAATGATGATACAAGAGAACGTTTCATTGCTTCTGCTCAAGCGCGTTATGAGTTGACAAGCTGGTTATATGTTTCCGGACGTATTGGCATGGACAGATATACCAGAAGAGATCAGACATTAGTACCTCAGGGTGTGGGATACCAACGTGGTGGTGCCATCACAGAAGGTACTGACGTTGTCCGTGAAATAAACATGGAATGGATGTTAGGAGCGAATAAAACTTTTGGCAAATTCAATTTTAACGCCTTTGTAGGTGGTAACAGAATGACCCAGTATGGTGAAAGAATCGCCGCCAGGGGTAATAACTTCAACGTTCCATTTTTTGCAGCCATCAATAACGCAAAAGATCGGAACTACGATTATCGTTACAATGGAAGTGGTATCAATTCATTATTTGGATCTGCAGAAATCAGCTACAACGGATATCTATACCTAACAGCTACAGCACGGAACGATTGGTTTTCAGTGCTTCATCCAGATCGCAACAGTATTCTTTATCCATCAGTGGGTGCAAGCTTCGTATTTAGCGATGCCGTTAATTCTTTACCTTCCTGGTTGAGCTTCGGAAAGGTTAGGATATCATTTGCTGAAGTTGGTTTCGTGAGTGAATTAGGTGCTTACGATGTCACACGTACTTACTCACTTAATTCGAATACGCACTTAGGAAGACCGATGGCGACCTTCTCTTCCGCCGGGAATAATAACGGTCGTATACCAAATGATCTGATTCAACCCGCAAGCTCAAAAGAACTGGAGTTTGGATTGGATGTAAGATTCTTTAATGGAAGACTCGGATTGGACGCGACTTACTATTCGCAGAGGACTGAAGATGATATCCTCAGAGCGACTATTTCCAGGGCTTCTGGATTCGGATCTACCGACGTAAATATTGGTGAACTTACGAATAAAGGTATCGAACTTATGCTAACTGGTACACCATTGAAAGGTGACTTGACCTGGGATGTTTCTGTAAATTTTGCTAAGAACGACAACGAAGTAACGAAACTGATTGAAGGTATTAAAGAACTTTCTTTCGAGGAATCCCGGACAAGAACAACTTTTGTAAAGCATATTTTAGGATATCCCTTTGGTATGATCACCGGTTTAGTACAAAGAAGATCACCTGATGGTCAACTGGTATTTGATTCGAATGGGCAACCCCTTCAATCCGCTGCATATCAAATTCTCGGACAAAGCGTGGCAGATTGGACTGGTGGTATCAACAACTCATTCACATGGAAGGGTATTAACTTAAGCTTCCTTATTGACATCAAAGTGGGCGGCAAGATTCACTCTGGTACGAACATCCGCTTGGATCAGTGGGGCAGATCTGAAAGATCACTCATCGGGCGTGAAGGAGGCTTGGTTGTTTCAGGTGTAACAGAAGTTCCGGCTGGGTCTGGCAACTATGAGCCGCTTAACATGGAGCTAAATCCCGAACAAGCAAGAAACTACTGGATAAATCTTGGTAACCGGGCAAGTGAATTTTATACCTACGACGCCGGCTTCGGAAAACTTAGACAACTTACTCTAGGTTATAGCTTACCGCGTACTTTACTTGCTAAAACACCATTCCAAGCAGTCACACTTTCCTTCGTGGGAAGAAACCTTGCAATCCTGTGGAAGCATACTCCTAACATTGATCCTGAATCATCATACTCTGCAAATTCTGGAGCACAAGGACTTGATTACTTCGGTGTTCCTGTAACCCGTAGCTATGGTTTCAATCTGAAGGTAGGGTTCTAACATTAAACATGTATAAAATGAAATTAATAAATAAGTTCTTTATATGCGTACTAGCAGTGGCATCTCCGCTGGCAGGTTGTGATACGGATGCACTGCATGACTTGAATGTTAATCCGCAGGCTGTTGATGAAATAGATCTTAACTATTTATTCACCGCCGCAGAACTTGGTTCAGCAGCAGGTGGATCTGGTGGTGATAACCGCTATATTGACTGGAGAACCAACATCGGCTTTGCAGCTCATGCCATACAACAACTGGCCCACGTACAAGGTAGTCCAGGTATAGCGCCAGGCGATAAGTATACCGACAATACAGAGTCATACAATGCGCCTTGGGAATTCATGTATGGTGACCAGTTGAAAAATTTAGCTGAAATTATCAAGCAAACTGGTCCTGGCGGTTATGATGACGGAGAGAAATCTAATCTCAGAAATGCTGCGCGCATCTTAGCTGTTTTCAATTTCCACAGGCTAACCGATTTTTATGGTAATATTCCTTATACGGAAGCCAATAAAGGTATGGGAGGTACTGATGGATCTGCTGGAATTTTGTTTCCAAAATACGATACGCAACAAGCGGTTTATCAAGATATGCTGAAAGAGTTGGATGAAGCAGCAGCAGCACTTAGTGCATCTGATCCGGACCAAGGATTTAAGAACGGCGATATTATCTATGATGGAGACGTAACGAAATGGAAGAAGTTCGCATACTCGTTAATGCTTAGATTAGCTATGCGTGTTTCATTTGTTGACCAAAATCTGGCTGAGACCTATATCGCTAAAGCAGTAACTGGTGGCGTATTCACGAGCAATAGTGACAATCCTTATGTTAAAATGGCACTCGCGCCAAGTGAATGGACTAACCAGAACGGTATATCACGCGCATTTTATCCTGGCGATGGCGGTCAGGTATCATACTTAAGCAAGACGTTGATCGACATGCTGAAAGGTCCTAATACAGGCAGTACAGTAGATGATGATCCTAGGCTTATGATTATCAGCGGCGGCAAAGCCACGTGGAGCGCAACCACATGGACCCCTACTGACGTGAATCCATTGACACAAAAAGGGCTTCCAAATGGACAAGATCAAGCTTCATTAAATGCGCTTGAAGGGAAAACTGTAAATCTTGATGCTGAATATTCTAAGATTAATTTCCTCTTGCTACAGGACGACGAACCTTATCAGTTGATGAACTACGCAGAAGCTGAACTCCTCCTTGCAGAGGCGGCCGAAAGAGGTCTCGGTGATGTAACCGACGCTCAAGGTCACTATGAGGCTGGCGTAAAAGGTGCTATGCAGATGTATACTCCTTATGATGCATCGCTGGCCGTCTCTGATGCTGCTGTTACCAACTATTTGGCTGAACGCCCTTATACAGGTACGACAGATGAAAAATTGGAAATGATCGGCAACCAACTTTGGTTAAGCAAATTCCTCAACTGGTGGGAAGCATGGTCAGATTGGAGAAGAACGGGCTATCCGGTTTTAACTCCAGTTAACTTTACGGGCAACGTAACCAATGGTACAATTCCTGTTCGTCTGAGATATCAAAATGGCGAAGTAGCGATCAATCCAAATTATGCTACTGGAGCTACACTTCCTGATGAACCTACAACAAAGGTTTGGTGGGATGTGCAGGATTAATTAGAATTAAGAATGACATGAAAGGTCCCTGAAATTTCAGGGACCTTTTTTTTTGAATCAATATATCACTAACGCGAAAATTTCAGAATCTGATATTTTAGCAAGACATCAAATCTTTGAGTAGCACTATAGTCTGTAATTGCATATGATTTGCTATAACGTGCTTCTATTGTAAATCTCCCAAAATGTGAACCAAGACCCGCTATATATCCTATTTCGTAATTTTTGGGTTTGAATTCACGCGAGCTTATTAGTCCTGTTGAGTATTCTTCCTTAACGGAAAAACTCTTCCTTAGTACAACGCCTGTCGACACGCCACCCGAGATAAACAATATCCCTCCTCTAAGAACGCTATATCGGATCATGTGATTAGTTTTCAAATAATGATATTCAAAGGAACCCTTTACTGTAGACGCAACAGTCCCGCTACCACCTTTATTATATTCACCTTCAGTCTTTAAATTGCTGTAAACGAGCTCATTGATCAACATAAGACCCCTGGTTCTTGCCAATTCAAAGTCATAGTAAAAGCCTATTGTGGGACTTGTTGACTTACTCAGGGGTAATGAACTGATCCCGGTTTTATACCCCATATCAACAGACGTAAGAGAGATACCGGTAACAATTCCAAAGGTTGATAGGCCTTCTCTAAAATCATTCGAGTAATTGGTGGATTTATTAGTACATCGATAGTAATAGTTGAAAATATTTGCAAGCATATTCGCTTGGTATTTTACACTGTTCATTTTTGACTCGATGTTGTGGCAGTCTCTCAAATAAAAAATCAATTGCCCTTTATATTTTAAGTTCTCACCTATCTTTTTTTCGGCGTTGTTAAACTTTACCACCGTAGTGAGATATTGCTTATAAACCAGGTATTCAAAACCATTTTCATAAATGTAAAAGTGACTATTCGCATTTTTATCCCTAAAATGATAGAGTGATTTTGACCCATCCAATAGCGTTTGTAAAAAAACTGTATCTCTTCGATAAACTGGTAATGGATTCGCATCAAGATCTGCAATTTTATGTGGTGAGATATTTAGATCTATGACAGCACTTTTGTACAACTCATCTTTTACAAAGAAAGCTTTGATGTCAAAGGGATGATATTCTTTTCGCTCTACAGACGCATCCTGCTTGAAAAAAATTGTGTTAGGATTCTTGTACCAGTTTTTGTATTCAATTAATCCACGAATGGTATCACCATCAGAATTAATTATGTATCCATGTTGATAATCTTTTTGAGCAAAACATGCCAAACTCCCTAGCAAGATTGCAATAATAATTGTGGCTCTTCTCACAACTGGCTTTGTTAAAATGATTTAATAGTAGTACTAATTATGAAAGAAATTCCAAATATTTTATCCCTTAAACCCCACAGGCAATCGAGCCAGTGCTTCATTTCGATACCTTGAACTAATTAATGACATTGGATTTATTGTCTATTTACCTCACCCTATACTTTATAAAAAAATGTATCCGGGTCGTTGTTGCATTCAAATCGAGGTAGTCTGATATTCCGGAAGTAATTTCATACCTGGCTTCAGCACTCCACTTGCCAAACCGAAATCCAAGCCCTCCTAAATAGCCAAATTCTAAATTTCGCGTGGAGAAAGGGCGCTCGGTTGGATTAGTACTTCCCCTATAGTAAATCGTTACATCATAATTATCTTTCAACACAAAACCTGTAGAAAATCCTGCGGCAAGGAACAAGCTCCGCTGTTTCAAAAGATTAACCTGAAGCATGTGATGCGTCTTTAAATAATGGTAATTAAAAGATGTCTTGCTGACATATTCCGTTGGTCCATTGACCGTAGTTTTCGCCCCCTCTCCCTTCACATCAAAAGAAGTGTACATAATGTCATTGCTAATACGCCAATTATTAGATCTTAATATTTTTAAGTCGCAAAAAAAACCGATGGTAGGATCTATCGATGTTTCATAATCATTATCGGCAATGTAATCGGGAGTACCCGAAAACTTCAGCATGCTTAGTGATGCGCCCGCTACTACGCCCAGTTCCAGCTTCCCCTCTTTGCGTACCATCTGCTGTTCCATCGTTTTATTTGTGCAGGTATAATAGTGATCAAAAAGATTTTTGAGTGGCCGGACATCGTAGGCTATTTTACCAAGCTTACTTTGAATTGAAGCACACGCTTTGAGGTAATCGGCCAGAACGCCTCTGTAATTTTGATTCTCCGCAATGGCTTTCCCAGCGCCACCGCCAACAAGGTATTGCTTATACACCAACGGTTGATACTGCTGACTTTCGTTTATAATGTAAAAGTGGTTCTTTGCATTCCTGTCTTTCAAATAAAGTAAACTTTTTTCGCCACGAACAAGCACTAACAAGAAAACTGTGTCTTTAACAAAGTCAGGAGTGGATACATAACTTAGCTCGCCAATTTTATGAGGTGAGACATCTACATCAACCACAGCGCTTTCATAGGTCTCATTGGCGACTGAAAATGATTTGATTTCTAGGGGATCGTACACTTCCTCACTTGCCTCCAAAGATTTCTTAAAGAAGATCTCCACTGGGCTCCTATCCCATCGTTTGTACTCAATAAAACCTTTAACGGTATCGCGATTTGTTTCCACAATAAATCCGGGTTGATAGCGCTGCGCAAGTGTTTCGCAGCTGACTATCGCTAGCATTAAGACAAAAAGTAATTTTAACATATTTGGTAATTAAAACAGGTGATAAAAAGTTTCAAGACAAACGGCATCACGTACATGAACAAGGCGTGCATTCGATCGAATATGCAACCACACAATGTTTCCAGAGTTTCGGAGCGAATGTTTAAGAATTTATGCACAACTGAACTTTCTTAAAGAATTGCTATCTATAAATACTCACTATCACAAACATAACTTAATTAGGTGAAAATATCCCATCGCCATTCGATCCCATATATGCTCCCCAAACCGGTGGTTTTCTCATTTTTATCGGCGTATCAATCCGTTTAATACGCATACCTAAAAATGATAACAAATCGCCGCGATTAAAATATTGGCAATGAACAATGTCAAGATACCCGTCGTCGTCAACATCTCCTAGCCATGGCGTTGTGAAAATATTTTTAAAGCCGGGAAGTTGATCTATCACCTGAAATGTATGCTGCTGAAAATGTATAGCAATCAGCCTACTTTCCATGGTAGTCGGCGATTTACCAGCGAATCCTAATGCACAATCAAATTCATTGATACTAATAATTGCCTCGTCAATACCATCATCATTAATATCATAAACGACTGGCGAAGAAAATCCTGTGCAACCCATGGAATCCAGGTACGCGACCTTCCCGGTATTTCCATCGATCATTATTTGCAGCGAACCTGTACTATTGGGCCAAAGGCCTTTGCTGACAAAGGTGAAAAAATCAGGGATATCATCCGCTGTAAAAAAACCAACTGCAAAACTGTTACTACATTCGGTGTTATCTATTTTTCTTTGCCAACGAACACTATGCGTCTTCCCATCAATAGCAAAAGCTGTACTTCCGTGAGAGATTGCAATGATGTCCAAATACCCATCTTTAGAAATATCTGCTAATGACGGCGGCGCAATAAATCCATGCCCCGTTTCGGAAGCAATTACTTTAGCATTCGATAATTTTTTAGCCATTAAATCGGAAAGCTTTGCAACGTATAGATTACCTGAAATGGTCTCGCCACCAGTTCCAAAGAGAATCGACAATTCTTTTTCTTCGGGTTTGGAAAAACACAGCGGCGACATGTACGATTCTCGACCATCAGGCATGGTATCCGCAGCCAATATATTTCCATTCTTGGCGTCAAAAACCATAAGCACACCGGGAAAGCGATTAACCTCGGAATTAGGATTAGCTTTGGAGTTTCCTCCATTTACTGTTAAAAGTTCGTGTAACCCATCTCCATTTTGATCGGGTATTAAAACGCTATTATTAAAATTAAACCGGGCATGTTTTAAAAGGGAATCCGTTTGATGAGCATAATGATACTCCCAAAGGATTTTTCCGGTCTTTCCATCCAATGCTTTGAAGTGTGGTGAGCGTCCGCCAATAAATACATCCTTAATACCATCATTGGTAACGTCATATAACGTTGCAGCACCATACACTTGGTCAGGTGCTTCCTGATTCCACAACAGCTCACCCGTTTTCCCATCTATCGCTATCACGCCATACTCACTATGCTGATATTCATTCGCCCCCGCTCCCATGACAATATCCAAAATGCCGTCTTGATTTAAATCAGCGGCTCGTGGAGAAGATTGCGATCCTATTCTGTACAAGTTCTTGTCCCATATCATTTCACTTTTAGTCTTTCGTGTACAGGAAAACAGCAGCGAAAAAAAAACCAGGGGGCCTAGCTTGACAAAGATATGGGTCATTACAACTGAACGCATTGAATACAACCGTAATGTATTACAAAGCTGGTTAACTTTTTATTATTGAATCTGAAATTCTTTCACGAAACCTTGTTGCCCGCGCAGGTTATTTTCGCTTGCTACAGACTTACCGCTGACATCCTGATCGAACGGACGGTTTAGATTATTTCCAGCGAGGTCCTCTAATCTGCTTTCTACGTTTAATAAAAAGCTGCCCCTTGACCAGGATTTGTTTGGGATAAACTTCACGACACGTTCCTCATCATTAATTTCAATAACGCCCGAAACACGGCCGCCTTTTGCTTCGTGGATAGTGATGCCTTCTTTAAGCAAAAAGTAATCTAACGCATGAGGGAGTATGATGCTAAGTGGTTGTTTCCCTCCGGCAGAAGGAATATTTATTCTCCACGCGGAAGGGTCCGGCAAAACTTCGTCACGGTGAGTCGTTATAAAAGTCTTTGTGTAATTTTTTAAAAGTGACGCGCCATTTTTACTTTTCAAGGATTGGTTTACGTGTAGCGTATATTTCTCATTGGCTTTGAGTGGCGTGCCTAGTTCCTTATTCGGTATCAGCTCTCTTTTAATTCTTCCAGGATCTAACCATAGCGTCAGTACTGTTCCCTCGGAGTTCCACAATTCTGGCTGAAGGTCAAGAAATGTTCCCTGCATTGTATCGCCATCTGAACGTAATAATATGATATGGCTGAGTGAACTGCTTTCTACCATGGGCTCCGTAAACTCGAAATACATCTTCAATAAATTTTCAGGTAGCGTATCTTGCGATGGATAGATGGCAAGAAGTTTAGGTATCGCAGCATCGCCTACCGGGACTTCCATTTCTAAAAAAAGCTTATCGTCCAACAGTACTTCATAGCGTAAGCCGCGAGTGAAGGGAACGACAGGCTCGAAGATTATTTTTCGTTCTTCGATTCTAAAATCACCTAAGATCGGAATCCTTTCGCCTGTTTTGATGAGTTGGACTTTCACACGCGAAGACACTTCATTGTCGTCGAGCCTCATGCCGACGATTTCCACAGCAACGGCTTTATCGTCTTTTGTAACAACGGTTACAAATCTTTCTTCGTCACCCTTCCGACAACAAACACAAAGTATGAATGCAGCCAAAACTAAAAAGCTGATCCGAAAAATTTGAATTAAGTTTTTCATCAATTTCGGATCAGCCTGCTTGCTATTATAACATCCAGTCCCCGGGCGTGTACAAATCCAAATCTCCGTTAGGCTTTCGCTGTAACAATACAAATTTAGTTTCGTCAAGCTTATCCAATTGCAAAACATTTACAACGGGTAACGACACAAAATGAACGCCAGCGGTTCCAAAACTTTCTTCAACTGGTGTCGTTAGGCTACCTTGGAATTCTTCAATGGTTTTATATTTTACCTTGAATATTGGCCTTGAAGAATTAGACATCAGCAAAACAGATTCTCCGTTTTTGTTCATGGTGATCATGTCCAACGGAGAATTACCAGCCCCCATTTCTGCTATCGTTCTTCCTTTTACGTGTGTGCCTGGTTTTAAATCTTCCAAGGGAAACAGAACAAGTGGTGTACAGGTGAAGCTGGCTATCAAATATTTTTTGCCATTGATCTCGGAAGCAGTAAAAGTGCGAATCGGTGCATAAGTTTCGTATTTCTTATGTGCAGCATGATAAATTTCCAGAGAAGATTGATCTTGCTTGTTTGTAAAAGGAAACGGGATGCTTCTAAAAGTAGAACTGAATTCCTGGTTTGAAAGTCCACTAACCAAGACTTTTCCATCATAGAACCCAATGTCGGAAATTGCTAAAGGCCGGATTGGTCTTCCACGTTGGTCTTTATCTTCTTCACCTGGAACATTTGTTAAGGCAACTTGAGAAAAGTTTACATCCTTCAAATTAACCGACTCGATCTTTTCACCGTTAACTTTTAACAAGGCAGCGGTACCATCATTAAGCTGCACCGCACAGTAAATTTTCTTGGATACGGGATTAACAACCAAGTCTTGAATCGATACATTTTTTACCTCTGTCCCCAACGCTGCGGCAATTTTTTGGTCGAATTGTTTTACCTCAACTGCTTCTGCCTTGTCTACTTTCTGGTTATCTTTTGTATCCACTGCAAAAACAGTAGCGCTTTTAGAATCGCCGATAAATAAAATTCCATCGGGACCAAAGGTTAAAGCGCTGATTGACTTGATCTCGGGAGCGCCGTTAACAAAGCCTTCGCGAACGCCCGCGTGGCGGTTTGTGCTAGCCAGAATGATTGTTCCAGCTACCGCAAGGGAGAGGAAGATGTAGATTTTTTTCATAGTTGTTTGATTAACATGATCAGTTAACGAGTATCTATTAAATGTAAAAAATTACTGGTGCACTTCCATTAAAAGTTATTCGAGCGGGTGATTTATAACTGCAAAGGAAGATAGCACGAGCGGGTGATCGCCATGACTGTAAATTACGGCACGCGATTTCCGGGAAGTATGTATATTAATGCCTTCCAGATGTAGAACCATCCAACATGAAACGGACCAGCAGCCTAATTTTTCTTTTACTTTTTGCTCACATCCTTGCAGCACAGGTGATGCTCGATTATCCTAAAACAATTCGCGGTATTGAACTCGCCATGACCAAGGTTAAAAAAGCGCTGCATGATAGTAAATATCAACTTGTTGAAAGCCCTAAAAAGCCAGGAGGCTACATAATCAAAGTTATCGTTGAACAAAACAAAAATATCGGACCTGAGGGATATCGGCTAGAGACTAAAGACAATCAAATAACAATTAGTGCCAGCGATGCTTCCGGCGCACGATACGGATCACTTGCTTTTGCTGAGCAGCTCGAAAACAAAAAAGAGCTGCGCAAAATAACATCACAGGCTGTCAATCCCACCTTTGCGGTCAGAACCATCAAATTCAATTTACCATGGGAGCCCTACCGCGAAAGCAGAAGCATGGAGTATCACCTGAGTACTTGCCGCGATTTGAATTTTTGGGAAAGCTATTTAAACATGATGTTTGAAAATCGTTTCAATGTTTTAGCCCTTTACAACATGCATCCCTTTCCATACATGGTGAAGTTGGCCAATTATCCGGAAGCGTGTCCGTTCAGCGATAAAGAAATGGACGACTGGAAAACCTTTTGGAAAAATTTATTCCGAATGGCAAAAGACCGCGGCATAGACGTCTACATTGTAAACTGGAATATTGTTGTACCGAAGGCATTTGCTGAAAAACACAATGTACCTCAGTTGAACGACACGTCGGCTATAACAAAGGAATATACACATGAATCTGTTCTTCAAGTCATCAATGAATATGAGGAACTGGGTGGCATTGGTGTGACGCTGGCAGACTGGATGAACAACATGGATGCAGCACAACGGGAAGACTGGATTGAAGACACGTTCGTTAAGGCAATGCATCGCGCGAAACGCAAAACCAAATTTATGCATCGTGCGGTATTATCAGGTTCACCAGTTGAGATGCGAAGGGTAATAGATGCAGCAAAATTGCCTGACCCGGTTCTAGTCGAGGTAAAGTTTAACTGGTCGCATGGCCACTCAACACCTTATCTTGCTTTAACCCATGATAACACAACGGGCACTATAGACAAAGGATTCTGGTCGCCAGAACCAAAAAATTATAAAATTCAATGGATGGTTCGAAATGAGGATTTCTGGATACTTCGCTGGGGTGAACCGGATTTTATTCGAAAGCATATTGAGGTAAACGCAAAATCTTATGTAGACGGGTATCACATCGGTTCGGAAGGATATATTCCGGCATTTGATTATTTTACAAAAACAGAAATCGGAAAAACATGGCATTATGCCTTTGAAAGACAATGGTTGTTTTACCAAATGTGGGGCCGCCTGCTTTATGACAAGCATACACCCGATGACATCTTCGAATCAACTTTCAATAGAAAATATAATTTCAGCGATGGGAAAAAATTATTAGACGCCTTTCGCCTTGTTAGTCGTATGCCGTTGAGACTCGCCTCATTTTTCGCTTCCACCTGGGACTATACCTTGTACTCGGAGGGCTTTCTTTCGCCTCGTTTACCCGCAGGCGACTACGGGTCTGATGACGGTCATTCCCTCTTCATTTCTATTGATGAGCTTATTGATCGTAAAGCGCTTGATCCCCATTACCTTTCTATCAAAGACTATGCTCAACACATCACGCAAATGAAAAAAATTCCCGCTGAAAAAACCGATCCGATAACACTTGCCCAGGAGTTGGCAGGCAATGCAGACAGTGCCGGGGTCTTACTGAAATCATTAAGGACGTTACAAAATAATTTTAATAGCGAGTACAGGCAGGAGTTAGATGATATCGAGACGTGGGCATTGCTCAGTCAATATTTTGCAACAAAACTTAGGGCGGGCGTTTCGCTTCAACTTTACAGGACATCTGGAAAAAATAAAGACAAAGAAACAGCAATCGAATATCTTGAAACCTGCTTAAAAATCTGGAAAAATATTTCAGAATTAACGGACCGGAACTACTACGAAGTTCCATACTTCAAATCAAATGTTAAGGAAGACAATCCCGAGATCGACAGCTTCTCTTGGAAAAAATATTTACCGGAGGTCGAACGGGATATTCAAATTGCCCGGCAAAGTTACTAATGCCCGCAGCTTCGTTGAGGTAACAGCAGGAGAATCATTGCTTTTTTTTCAAGTCCGCATTTAATTGATTGCAAAAAGTTGTTAGTCTGATTAAATCTTCCTTCGATTGAAAATTAACACGATACTTATTTAAATATTCTTTGATTTTGTCATTGTGCCCGCTGAACAATTTCAAGATATTATTGCTAGTTGCTTTATGTATTGTATTATTTAAATCAATAAAAAAGAAAGTCTGACCAAGTTTGTAAAGGCGGTCATACTGTAATACTAGACCTCGCGTGTCCGTACCCGTACCAGCAGTCGTTCTTGCCCCGTTACTGAATTCTATTTTTTCAAGATCAAAAGTATTTTTTACTGCCAATGATACCGGTAATTCCAGAACAACTTCATAATAACCGGTTTTATAGTCATGAAAAAATGTCACATCCCCTACGTTTACCAATTTAATTTCACGGGTATTTGTTATGCTCATCGTGTCGCCTGAAGCGGCGATATAATGCATACTTTCAAAATAAATATTGTCAATTTAAATTAAGGATATGGTCGAGTTCAAAGTTGCTGGTATAGATGATTTTCCCTTTTTCAAAAACAGGAAACCGATAGATACTGTCGCACCATGAAACCCCGGATACGTTTTCGAATGCTGGCAATTTAAGAAATGTATCTTGTGCAATGGCAAAAGGAAAATCCATCGCAAGACATAATAATAAAATAATGGATCTTTTTAAATATCTAAGCGTCATACGACTTATCCTTTGAATACCTAGTTTAATGACAAACCCTTTCGAGCTCCTACAACATCCGTTAATAGGTCGCGACGGCTTCCTTCTCGCCCATGGTCTCAAGTAACCCTTTTAATCCATTCAAATTTCTTTCAAGAACCACCTTAGCATCCTCGGTCTCAATATGACAGATGATTCCAACGGAACCATTGTACCCCGATGCTTTTAGAATTTTCAACATGTCAAGCTCTTCATTTCCTTCACCTATCGTAAGAATTTTTGGCCCCGCTACTTTCATCCCATTCAGGTTTACTGTATTTAAGTACGGCAACATTCTAGTAAGCAATTCTGGAAACTCTTTTACCTGCAAATGGGCATGATGAAAATTATAAACAATTCCAACGCCGTTCCCTCCCATTTTTTCAATGATTCTGACTTGGTTTATTGGTTCACCAAACCAATCGCCGTGGTTATATAAACTTACTGTGCACCCTAACTCCTTCGCACGATTATGAATATAATTCACAGATGCGACCGCCTTTTCTAATTTTTGTTCATCCGAAAGTCCTTCAAAATGTTTGTTGCTAAAACCTAACCAAAGATCTGTCCGCACATTATTTTGTTTGATGATGTTGAGCAGTTGCTCGTTGTCGTCATCTAGTATTTTGCCGGTATCACTGTCAATCCACATCCATACAGATTTGAGTTTGATTTCATGTTTCTTCAGTTCCTTAATTTCATCGGCGAAAGTGTCAAGATGCTGAGGTCGCCAATCGTAGGCAAACTGTTTAAAACCCAATTCTTTTAACATATCCGCCCTTTCCTTCGGCGTACGTTGCACGCTGTCAAAAGGAACTACGCACCATGCAACCAAGTTTTCCTTTGCAAATAGATTCTCGTTTTGCAAGCCCGTCTTTTGAGTTGCACAGGAAGCAAGTATCAGGACGATTACTATCCTTATAAAACTTTTAAAGAAAATTTTCATGGTGTGTTTAGAATATGGGTAAGATACAAAACACATTTAAGTTTCACTCTTTTCGTTATCGAATATCATCTTCCTTGTGATATACACCATCATAATAACTTCCCATATAGGATCCCCAATTGATCTTCTTTTTAATCGGAACATGCGTTGAAATCCGGTGAATTTGCATCCCATCAAATGTGTATGATTTTCGGAGGTTTGTGCCATGACAATAAACGATGTCTAAAAAGCCATCACTATCCATATCTCCAATCCACGGTGTGGTCGAAATATTTCCTCCCTTCTGGGTACCTGTAAATTGATTAACCTTGTTTGTTTTGAAATTAACACTCACAAGCATGTTGTTCAGTGTTCTTCGATTATAGTCATCATAAATATGAATATTAACACTCAACAATGCTTCATCTCTGCCATCGCCATCTAAATCAACAACCACCGGGGTACTGGTCTGATAGAACCCTAAAGAGTCCATAAATTCCGTTTTCCCCGTTGCGCCATTTACCATCAGTTGCCGGCTCCACTCCAATTTGGGCCAGACTCCCAACGCATACGACACAAAGAAATCAGGGATACTATCAGCAGTGAAAAACCCAGGTGCTATAGAACTATAGGCTTCGGTATTGGGAATCTTAACAGACCAAATAGACTTATACGTGCTTCCATCAAAGGCGATCAATTTTCCCTCCACCGCATTGGCAACAATGTCTGGTAAATTGTCGCGGTTAATGTCGATCCAAATTGCTGGCGCGATGTATCCATTTTTCTGACTGCTATCCAGCAAGACAGCATCCGAAATATCACCTTTCAAAACTGCAGAAAGCTTCGTGACGTACAGATGCCCTCCAACGGTTTCGCCACCTGTTCCAAAAATTATATTATAGTCGTCCCCCGCCGGAATAGCAGACACTGACATGTAGATTTCACACTTATCAGGTGAACTTGCTTGCGCTATCAACTTTCCATCCTTCGCACTGACAACCACCAGATGCCCAGGCGGCCGATCTTTGGTTTCATGCGGCGCTGCCCAGACATTCCCCCCGTTTGAAGTAAGAATATCGTCTACTCCATCATTGTTTTGATCCTTGATAAATTGAGCGTTATAAAAGCCCCACCATTTTTGTTTGTTAGCTTTCTTATCAAACCTCCAAATCACTTTTCCGGTTTTTCCATTGATGGCCATAAATTCAGCAGATCTTCCATTGATAATTACGTCATTGACACCATCACCGGTCAAATCTTTTAATGCAGCCGACCCAAAAATCTGATCTTTCGCCTTCACATGCCAAAGCATTTTTCCATTACGGCCATCTATTGCAATAACAGCGGAATCGCAGGCTTGAAATTCCTCCCGACCCGCGCCCACAATAACATCACCGACACCATCGCCAGTAACATCTGTAACGCGCGGCGAAGAAAATGTTCCAATGCCTTTATATGTTGTGGACCATGAATTTTGAGCATGAAGATTGTCATTCGATACCATGGAAACTCCTGAAACTATAAATAGGAAAAGGGCTCTTTTTCCTAAATGGTACCATCTTGTGCGGTAACAAGCTTGATTCATTGTACTATAAGCGAGGCTATGGCAGCACAATCATTCGGGGCAAACCGTTCAGGACGTTGTGCTGCCGTGGATAATTTATTTCTCAAATCTGAGAAGCACCTTCACCATGAATTTAATGCTATTGTGAAAAAAGCGCAAGCGTAAAACTGTCTCGAATTCCATTACAGTTCAATGGTATTCAAAGAAGCCCAGCACTCCGACAAATCACAAGTTCCGTTGATCCATTTTACCTAAACTGCTTGTTATTCGTCTAGACCGATCAAAGAAATCCTGCGGTTGTGCAATCCCAAAAGTTCCGTTAAAACTCCGTTGCTCACAAAAGGACAGTATAAGTATTGGCGTGGGTAGGTGATTTAAAGAAAACTTTGCAACTTAGAGGTCCGAAATATCAATGGTGGAGCCCTGTTTCAAGTGCAGTCTTTTTCGATTAATTAAAATGAAAAATACACTTAACCATTATCATGGTGCAGGCTTGCTGGATCGCGATTTGTTTCGGGTAAGATGACCTGAGATTATGCGTCAGCATGCGTATGATTTGCAGGATACCGAGGTTGAGGCAAAACTAAATGAAGGCAATGCGTATGGCCTTTGTTTTATTTAATAAGAAAATGATTAGTAGAATAACGTTCCTGGTCTTCTCCCTGATTATCTGGGACAACTTTTTGTTTGCTCAAGAAACACCATTGTTTGAGCAACTCTCGCCCTCCAAAACAGGAGTAACTTTTAAAAACATGCTGAAGGAAACCCCTGCCTCCAATGTCCTTACATATGAATATTTTTTTAATGGAGGAGGTACTGCCATAGGAGATATCAACAACGACGGGCTCGATGACATCTATTTTACCTCCAACATGGGCTCTAACAAACTGTATTTAAATCAAGGAAGTTTTAAATTTAATGATATAACAAAATCGGCCGGCGTCGCGTGCAATGACGGATGGAAAACCGGCGTTACAATGGCCGATGTAAATGGTGATGGCTTCATCGATATTTACGTCTGTTATTCCGGAAAAGGCGATCCCAATAAACGGCGGAATAAACTTTTCATCAACAATGGCAACCTAACCTTTACAGATAAAGCCAGAGAATATGGCTTGGACGATGCGGGTTATGCAACTCATGCTTCCTTTTTCGATTTTGACAGGGATGGCGATCTTGACATGTACCAGTTGAATCACAACGTAGTGGTTATCCGAGGATTTCAGTTTGCTAAAGCTAAAGAAACAAGAGATCCGTTTGCAGGTGACAAATTTTTTAGAAATGATAACGGGCGTTTTACAGACATCAGCGAGGCAGCCGGCATAAAAGGAAACCCGTTGGGATTTGGTTTGGGTATTACGGTCGCTGATATCAACAAAGATGGTTGGCTCGACATGTATGTATCCAACGATTACGTTGAACCTGACTATCTGTACATCAACAACCACAACGGTACGTTTACTGACCGGCTGACAGATTACATGCAGCATATTTCGCAATTTTCTATGGGATGCGATGTAAGCGATATCAATAATGATACATGGCCCGACATCTTTACTGTCGATATGCTCCCCGAAGATAATAAGCGCCAAAAATTATTGTACGGACCTGAAAACTACGAGCAATACTCGCTAATGGTTTTGAACGGCTTTTACTTTCAAAATATGCGCAACATGCTTCATTTGAATAATGGAAATGGAACATACAGTGAAATAGGCCAATTCGCAGGCATCTCAAAAACAGATTGGAGCTGGGCCCCACTTTTTGCAGACTATGATAACGACGGCCTGAAGGATCTTTTTATTACTAACGGATACTTCCGCGACTATACTAACCGTGACTTCTTAAAGTACAAAGGTGACTACTATTTTGAAAAAGGAAAGGCCAAAGAAAAGGCTGATACTTTCCATTTGGTAAGTACGATGACATCAACGCCGTTGCATAATTACATTTATAAAAATAACGGCGACTTAACATTCACAGATAAGAGCGCCGTATGGGGATTCAAAGAGCTTAATTTTTCTAACGGAGCAGCATATTCTGATCTAGATAATGATGGCGATCTCGATCTGATCATTAACAACGAAAACGCTACCGCTTCGATTCACAAAAACCTTTCACGAGAGCAACATCCGGAAATAAATTACCTACAATTATCGCTGACAGGTACAGGGAGGAACACGAAAGGCACAGGCGCTAAAATCACACTCTTTAGCCAAGGAAAGTCGCAGTATTTTGAAAAAATTCCTTCAAGGGGTTTCCAATCGTCGGTGACTGACCGGATACACGTTGGCTTGGGTAGCGTTGGTAAGGTAGACTCGATAAAAATAATCTGGATGTCGGGGCAGCACATGACCCTTCGCGATGTTCAGGCAAATCAAATTTTAAAAATCCCGGAAGAGAATAGTATAGAACAGCGCGCCGAGGCCATATCTAAAGTTGCTGTGGAAACAATTTTTACACCGGTAGAGCCAACATTGAACTATACCCACGCTGAGCCAGGGTTTAATGATTTCAAAAGGCAGCCACTGCTTATGACGATGCTGACTACTTGCGGTCCGATAATGGCGCAAGGGGATATTAACAACGATGGGTTAGCTGACGTCTTTGTTGGTGGGGCCCAAGAAAACCCGGCGAAAATTTTTATCCAGAATAAGAACGGCACCTTTGACGAATCGATGTCGACTGTATTTAATAAATTATGTACAGATGCAGATGCGGTTTTCTTTGACGCAGACGGCGACCGCGACCAAGACTTGTATGTAGTCAGTGGCGGTTATAATGACTACGAAGTTAAAGACAAAGCCTTAAAGGACAGACTCTACGTCAATGACGGAACCGGCAAATTCCTAATTGCAACGGATGGGTTACCAGACATGGTCGGCAGTAAAGCTTGTGTTGCGGCCAGCGATTTCGATCATGATGGAGATTTGGATTTGTTCGTTGGCGGAAGGGTCCTGCCTGGTAAATATCCAGTTACACCAGAGAGTTATTTATTACTGAACAACGGTGGCCGATTTGAAAACGTAACTGCCACTAAAGCATCGCGGATGTCAATGCTCGGAATGGTGTCTGATGCAAAGTGGGTTGATGTTAATGGCGACCACTGGGATGACTTGGTTGTTATCGGGGAATTTATGTCGATAGAAGTTTTTACCAATAACCAGGGCAAAACATTTGAGCGGACAACTGAAACGTTTTTCGAACGCGATGTATCCGGATTATGGAATAAAATGATTGCTCACGACTTCGATAAGGATGGAGATCTCGATCTAATTGTCGGCAATTTAGGACTTAACACTCAATTGCGTGCAAGTGAAAAGGAGCCACTGACATTGGTGTATAAAGATTTTGATAACAACGGATCGGTGGACCCCATTTTAAACTACTATGTACAGGGAAAAGAATATCCATTCCCGTCGCGTGATGAACTACTTGACCAAATGTACAGCATGCGTTCAAAGTTCACGGACTATGCATCCTATTCCAATGCGAGACTGGAAGATATTTTTTCCGCCAATGATTTGAAGGATGCAAAACGACTCAAAGCTACCCTGTTGGAAAGTGTGTACCTGGAAAATAAACAAGGCAAATTTGAAATTCATGAACTACCCCATGAAGCGCAATTTTCACCTATCTATGCAATGACCATTGTAGACTACAATAAAGATGGAAACATGGACCTGATTACCGGAGGCAATCAAAGTTCTATTCGTATCCGGATGGGTGTCATCGACGCTAATTTCGGTCAATTGTTTCAGGGCGATGGTAAAGGAAATTTTGTCTATGTTCCGCAACCCCGCTCAGGATTAAGCTCCACAGGAGACACGAAGTCTTTACAAATGATTAACGTTCGGGGTGATGATTATTTATTGATCGGCATCAACAACGTCGGCGTTAAAACCTATAAATTGAATCGATGATGAGCGCGATAAAAGCCGGATGGATGATTGTATTCCTACTGATAACCGGAAATGTTTTTTCCCAGAAGCATTCTAAGAATCAGCAAGAGGTACAACTGCTGGCAGATAATATATTTCATCTTTCAGAAGTGATGCTTCATGATGTAGCCGCTCCGGTTGCTGCCAGTCGTTTTTATGCTTATGCAATGTTGGGTGCTTATGAAACTGCCCACTATGGCACTGGTCGGTTAGTAAATCTCAACGAAGAGCTGAATGCAAACCCGGAAATAAAGCCTCCGGTGCTTCCCAAAAATTTTAATGTTTCGCTGGCTTCTAATTATGCGCTGCTTCATGTAGGGCGATTCATTATGCCGTCCGGCGCCATGTTGGAAGAAAAACAAAAAGCGCTTGTTGCTTACTTCAAAAAAAAGAAAAAAATTTCTGAGTCCGATATCAAGGACAACATTCGGTATGCCGAAGAAATTGCTAAATCGGTATTAGCCTATGCCCGAACGGACGGCTACAACAAGCTTAGTACTTATACGCGATATTCACCTAGCAAGAAAGAAGGTTATTGGTATCCCACACCGCCCGAATACATGAGTGCTGTAGAACCTCAATGGAAAACGATCCGAACCTTTTTCCTTGATTCTGCAAAGCAGTTTGCGCCTCCCCCACCCGTTGCTTACAGCAAAGACTCAACAAGCGCATTTTATAAACTCATGCTGGAGGTATATGAAGCGAAGAATAATATCACCAAAGAACAACTTGCTATTGCGAATTTTTGGGATTGCAACCCTTTCGCCGTGGATTATTCAGGTCACATGGCCATCGGATTAAAAAAGATCTCACCAGCAGGCCACTGGATGGGAATCACCAGCATTGCATGTAAAAAAGCAGACATCTCACTTGATTCTGCCATATTGATTCATTCAATGGTGGCCTTAACGTTGCACGATGCTTTTATCAGCTGTTGGCAGGAGAAATACTTCAGCGACCGTATTCGTCCGGAATCAGCCATCAATATTTTAATCGATCCAAGCTGGCGCCCGGTGTTACAAACGCCACCGTTCCCTGAATACACCAGTGGCCATAGCGTTGCATCATCGTCTGTTGCTGTTGTGCTTACCTACCTGCTGGGCGATAACTTTAATTTTTTGGATACTTCTGAAATGTATTTCGGCATTCCAGCGCGTGAGTTCAAATCTTTCTACCAGGCTGCAGAAGAAGCTGCCATCTCCCGGCTTTACGGCGGCATACACTTTCGTGACGCCTGCGAAAATGGTGTGGTGCAGGGGAAACAAATTGGTCAGTTCATATTAAGCAATATGGTTGACCTGCAGGCCAAGCAAAATTAATTTTACGATCACCTCATCCATTCGACTGTCGCGAATAGTTCTAAATTTTGCGGCCGGAATTAAAATTCCGTAGCTTGAAGTCCTAAGAAATCCGCTCGAAGCTAGAGGATACACACTGGCAACGTATCATATGAAAAAAGAGCAAATTCAAGAATTATTCAGTCGGTTTGAGCACGCCTGTTACGATTACAATGGGATTGAGTGTTGGAGCGCCCGTGAGTTGCAGAACATTTTTGGATATTCGAAATGGGACAACTTCCTTAAAGTAATCGACAAGGCAAAAAAAGCCTGCGAAAACGCTGGCACTATTGTTTCAGACCATTTTGCTGATACAGGTAAAATGGTCGCATTAGGCAGCGGCTCTGAGAGAAGAATAAATGACATTGCCCTAACACGGTATGGATCCTATTTAGTTGCTCAAAACGGCGACACAACAAAATCAGAAATTGCTTTTGCTCAAACTTATTTTGCGGTACAAACACGCAAGCAGGAAATCATCGAACAACGTTTGTTGGATGTCGCGCGCGTCGCTCTACGGGGAAAACTTACTAAATCGGAAAAGAAATTATCTGGTATTATTTACGAGCGTGGTGTAGATCACAGTGGTTTCGCCGCGATAAGAAGTTCAGGCGACAAGGCTTTATTTGGAGGGTTTAGCACTGAAGATATGAAACACAAACTCCAGGTTCCGGATCACAGGGCACTTGCAGATTTTCTTCCCGCGTTAACTATAAAAGCCAAAGACTTCGCTGCGGAGTTGACAAGCCACAATGTGATCGAAAAAAATTTGAAAGGGGAATACGACATCTCCGTTGAACATGTGGAAAATAATGTAGCCGTTCGACAAATGCTCGTTCAACGAAGTGTTAAGCCGGAGGAAATACCACCGGCCGAGGATTTAAAGAAAGTACAACGGAGATTGGAAGGCGACGAAAGAAAAATAATTGAAGACGCTAAAAAATTGAAAATCAAAAAAAATAAACGTCGATCTGGTTAAAGAAAAAATGATAATGTGAGTATTATCGATATGAAAATATGATCCACGTCAAGTCCAGGATGATTATCCTCCCAATTTCGTAGTTAAATTCAAATGCAGGAATACGAAAACTTCTTCTCTTACACACGCACATTCGATTCAATTCGATCAACTTTACACCACTCACGGAAAGTCGTCATTACGAAAAGAAATAGTAGAATTTAAAAAGTACCTTAGTAATTCACCTGTACAAATTCTATGAAGCTTTTTATCATTTTTGTTTTCATGCTGATTCCAATAGTTGGTTTCTGCCAGCAACCCCGTAACAATAAAAAACCTGCAAAGAACGACTTTATGGTAATCGGCTATCTGCAAGGTCGGAATGTGGATACTACGGCAATTCCTTTTCACATGCTAACCCACATCAATTTTTCATTTGCCATTCCCGCAAAAACAGGGGGTGGCTTGGATGCCTTACGAAATTCTGATAAGCTAATCGGCCTCGTAAAAAAAGCACATCGAAATAATGTTCAGGTTTTCATTTCTGTTGGCGGATGGAGCATTGGTGACGAACCGGGAGATGACAGCCGTTTCCACCGGTTGGCTCAGACAAAGGAGGAACGTGATTATTTTGTTACCAACGTTATGGAATTGGTAAGGCGATACAACCTGGATGGCGTTGATGTTGATTGGGAATATCCTGACATAGAAAATCGCTCAGCCGAAGACAATGTATTATTAATGAAGCAACTCGGCGACTCATTGCACGCGGTTAACAAAAAGCTTACCGCAGCCGTTGTCCACTATGGTAATCAGGGAGACGGAACAAAAAAAGAAATTTTTGCAATTGTAGATTGGCTGAATCTCATGACGTATGACGATGATAAAGGCCAACCCATTCCGCACGCCCCTTACAGTCTCGTTGAGAAGTCGTACAACTATTGGGTTACACAACGGGGACTTCCGGCGCACAAGGCTGTGCTAGGTCTTCCATTCTATGGTAAGCCACGGGGAAAACTTACGCACTACAAAGATCTTGTTAATGCAGGAGCAGATCCTTACGCAGACACCTTTGACTCGGTGTATTACAACGGCATCAACACCATAAAAAAGAAAACGGAATTCGCTAAAAAACAAAAAATGGCAGGCGTGATGATATGGGAAATTTCTCAGGACCTGAATGATGACCGTTCACTGTTGCGAGCCATCAATCAAGCTGCTGGAAAAGAATAGGGATGTTACTACTTTGATGGTCGTGGAGGGAAATAAGTGATAAGCTTATCAAATACTTTTTTGACTAACCTTATTTACAAAAGCAAAAAATCAATTGCTGCTGTGTGCAGGTACAATCTTTTCAGAGCTCTCAATTTCTACGTCATGAACGAAAAGCATGCTCTTAATGCGGTTCCCTGTCTCATCATAAACATGAAAATATCCTTCCCTGCTTCCATTCACATACTGACCCTCGGCCATAACCTGGCCATTTAAGTAATACGAAGCGTATCGGCCATGCATGATACCCCGTTGATACATTTCCTCAATGATTAATTCACCCGTCTCATAATATTGTTTCCACAATCCATGCTTCAGATCCTGGTAGTAAGTACCCTCGGCGACCAACACTGCATGCTTATTGAACTCCTTCCATTTTCCGTTCTTAGGGCTCTTTGGCGTTTGATTATGTAAGATATTGCTCAACATTAACTGATTTCATTTTAAGCTTTAAAAGATTCATTCCAATTATCTAAGCCAACTTTAACTAAATATTCCAAAAGCCATACCAATAATAACGTTTGAAAGCACGCCTGATTGTGGCTATGTTGAAATTGTCGATGGAGGGATTCTAATCACCTGGAACCTTTCTCCTCAGTCGTTAAATTTCGTTTTATACTTCTTAATTTTGTCCCTTAATGTTTTCCTGTCGATCCCAAGACTAAGGGCAGCTTGCGAAATGTTGTTCTTGTTTGCTGCCAGCACGTCCATGACATAATCTCGCTCAACTTCGTCAAGTTTTCGGCCTAATCCTTTCGAACGTGTAGCGGAATAACGAAATGACTCCGGCAAATCCGGGGTATCAATCGAGCTCTCATCGGCCATAATCACTAGTCTATGAATTAAGTTTTGCAGTTCGCGCACATTTCCCGGCCATCCATAAGCCCTCAAGACTTTTATGGCCCTGGGCGTAATACGCATCGGTCCTTTATTTAATTCACGAACATATTTTGCCAGGAAAAATTCAATTAATAAAAGTATATCATCGCCCCTGTCGCGAAGTGGTGGCAAATCAATTGAAATAATATTCAATCTGTAATAAAGGTCTTCACGGAATGAACCCTTCTTTACCATCTGCATGAGATCAACATTTGTAGCCGCCACAACCCGCACGTTAGCCCTATGCGGCTTCTTAGATCCAACCATATAAAACTCTTTTTCCTGCAACACTCTTAACAACTTTGCTTGCATCGCCAGGCTTGTATTGCTGATTTCATCTAAGAACAAGGTACCACCGTCAGCCGTTTGAAAAAACCCTGCACGTGTTTCCGTAGCGCCTGTAAAAGCACCTTTGACATATCCAAAAAGCTCACTTTCCAAAAGCGAATCGGGGATACCTCCACAGTTGACTGGAACAAAAGGAGCAGCAGATATCGCGCTTCCATAATGCAATGCTCTTGCCACGAGCTCTTTTCCTGTTCCGCTTTCGCCTGCAATCAGTACCGTGGCCGTTGTGGACTTGGCTTTGCCTATCGTATTGAAGACCTTAATCATTCCCTCCGACTCACCAATGATCCCAAAATTTTGGGGCATTGTTTTGACAATACCTTTTTTGTGATGGTTAGTCTTGTTTAAAACACGCTCAACGGCCTGAAATAATTCCTCATCGGTGAATGACTTTACCAGATATTCTTCAGCACCAATTTTAATGGACTCTATGGCACCCTCAATAGAGGGGAAACCTGTGATCACCAGAATCCCAATGCCTTTGAAATTTTCTGATACATGACGCACGAGCGCGATTCCGTTCTCGCCTGGCATTTTTAGATCTGTAATCAACAAATTGATTTCAATAGAATCGAGCAACTTGATCGCCGACTGTACATTTGAAGCTGAGTACACCTGATATCCGATGGATTGAAGATTCCTCTCTATCAACTCAATGGTTTCGGGTGAATCATCTACTACCAACACATTAATATTTCCGCCGTTCATTTTCATTTGTCCGATAGATTTGGCGTGTTGTCTTCCAATGCTTTGTTGTTTAACCACGATTTTTTGTTTGTATTAAAACGTCAAGAATTATTGAAACAGTTTCACTTTTTTCGGTTCTGCCGGATCGGTAAAAGCACTTCAAATTTTGATCCCTTTCCCACGGTACTCGTCACCGAAATTTTGCCTTGATGCGAACTTACAATTCCCTGCACCACCGAAAGACCAAGGCCCGTGCCTTCTCCTACAGGTTTGGTTGTAAAAAAAGGTTCAAAGATTTTCTTTTTCACTTCATTAGTCATGCCCTGCCCTGTGTCTTTCACGGTAAGACTAATCGAATCCTTTTTAACTTTTGTGGCGATCCAAAGTTCTCCACCACGCGGCATTGCATGTATAGCGTTGGTCGTTAAATTCACAAGCACCTGGCTCATCTGTACTGCATCTGCCTGAATGGACGGTAATCGGGGGTCAAGTTTCGAGATCATTTTTATTCTGCCACTTTGAAAACGCACGTCGATGAAGTATAAAGTATTGGAAATGATCTCATTCAAATTAACCATGGTTATTTGCTGCGGCATTTGCCGGGAGAATAGCATCAGTTTCTTTATGATTTCTCGCGTGTACAAAGAGGCTTTAACAATTCTGTCAATATCTTCCTCCTGTTGTCCGTTTAATCCTCCGGCTTTTTTTATCAACTGAGCGAAACCAAGTATACGTCCGAGCGGCTCGTTCAACTCATGCGCGATACCCGCAGAAAGCTCACCTACAAAAGCCAGGCGCTCCAATTGTTTTAATTGACTTTGCAGTTTTTGTTTTTCTTCTTCAGCAATGCTGCGGTTTATCAATAAAGACAATTCCCGTGCAACGGTATTGATCAGTTTTTTTTCTTCCACAAGAAATGGACCTCCGACACCTTTGGTTTTAACGGTGCTTCGATAACCGATTTCAACTTTGCCCTTTTGCTTTTGGCTTAAAGTCATGGCAGAAGAAAATTTGAATGTGCTCCTGCTAAAATTAGGTGTAGCGTAAACATCTCTACCAATTGTTATGCTAGCTTCAGCGAAATCAGGGAATTGCATCGCCGGCGGCAATATTTTGATCGTCTTAGATAAGATGGTTCTCACGTTCTTTTCATTTTCCAATGCAATGCGCGACAATTCGTAAAGGCATTTTAATTCCTTGACCCTTTCTTTTAATTTGAGATTTGTTGAATGCATTAATCGGGGATACTTTTTATCTATACAAAGGTAACTCTAAAGCGCTAAAAACTTATTAACTTCTGGATTTAGATATCTATCATCAGTGGGGAGAAACGCCCCGGTGGGTAAATCCTATCCATATTTAAATCGAGCAAAAATCAAAAGAAATGTCCCAGTAATAGGATTTTGTTTGGCATGGATACTGCACCGTAGAATGAAAAGAAACATGATGGAAAGTAAGATTTTTGTAACGATAAACGATTATCAAAGATTGATTGGGCTGATCGAATTTTCGTCAATTAAATTTCGTGAGGACGAAGGCGCAAGCCAATTGTTAAGAGGATTGAAAACCGCCAACATGGTGGCACAGGAAAATATTTCAAATAAAATAGTGACCATGAACTCGCGTATTCTGTTGCGCGATGTTTTAACAGGTCGGGAAAAGGAGATTACATTAGCTTATCCACATGACGCGGATAGCACGGTAGGCAAGATTTCTGTTTTATCACGAGCAGGTGCTGCTCTGTTAGGTCGTAAAGAAGGCGATGTAGTGATGTGGAGAACTCCCGGTGGTATTGGGGAGTTCGAGATTACAAAAGTAACCTTCCAACCTGAAGCAGCTGGGGATTATTACTTATAGTCTTTTTTCGGGGTAGTATTTGAAATGCGATTACACCGTCGTTCGAAAGGATGGCGGTGTTCGTTTTTTTGAGGCCTGTTCATAGGCATAAGCTGCAGCAAGAAGCTCAGGCTCCGAAAAAGCCGTCCCAAAAAAAGTAATACCTATAGGCAAACCTAATGCGAGTCCCATAGGTACTGTTATCGAGGGGTAGCCCGCCACCGCTGCGGGACTATACATTCCGTAACCTGTAAAAGAATCACCATTGACCACGTCTATGCACCATGAAGGCCCATTGGCAGGTCCGCAGATCGCTGTTAATCCATGCTCGTTTAAAGTTCCATCAATCGCCTTTCTGGTGGTGGATAGAAGCTTCTCGTGTATGCTGATGTAGTCTTTGCTACTCAAATCCCCCATGGCTTGCGTTGCGTCGAAAATTTCCTGTTTAAAGAATGGCATAACGCTCGCCTCATTCGTAATGTTAAATTTGATAAGCTCTTCCAATGTTTTCACCGAAGCATTAGCCTTTGCAAGATATTTGTTGAGGCCATCTTTGAATTCGTATTTCAATATTTCGAATTCCATTCCCTCCAAATCTTTTAGCTTATCGATCAGCTCTATCTCAATGATTATGGCGCCTTGCCCTTTGATTACTTCAATAAAGTTTTTAAGCAATGCGTCGACAGCTTCGTGTTTTTTTAAGAAAGATTTTTCAATACCTATTTTCTTTCCCTTCAGGCCATCGGCTTTGAGAAACTGTGCGTAATCACGCCAGATTGTTCCCTGCCGCTCATTTGTAGTTTTGTCTTCCGTATCAGTAGCAGTCAAAGCACCCAACAAAATGGCTGCATCCGAAACGGTACGGGTCATAGGCCCTGCCGTGTCCTGTGTTTTAGATATGGGAATAATTCCTGTACGACTCCATAGGCCCACCGTTGGCTTAATGCCGACGATACCATTGATTGAAGCAGGACAATTAATTGATCCGTCGGTCTCTGTTCCAATAGCGATTGCACATAAATTTGCAGCTACTGCAGTCCCCGATCCAGAACTAGAGCCACATGGACTGCGATCGAGAATATAAGGATTCTTGGTTTGCCCGCCGCGGCTACTCCAGCCACTGCTTGAACGTGTAGACCTAAAGTTGGCCCATTCGCTCAAGTTTGTTTTCCCAAGAATAATCGCGCCGGCGTTTCTTAATTCACCGATAATAAATGCATCCTTCGATGCACGATGTCCTTCTAAAGCAAGCGACCCCGCGGTGGTCATCATTTTATCTCCAGTATCAATGTTGTCTTTAATTAGAACAGGAATACCATGCAAGGGACCACGTGCCTTTCCATTTTTTCGCTCCTCATCGAGTGTATCGGCGATTGCAAGAGCATCTGGGTTCAACTCTATTATAGAATTGAGGTTGGGTCCGTTTCTATCAATTTGCTCAATGCGTTTTAAATACATTTCGACAATGGAACGAGCAGTAAGCTCTCCGGATGTCATTTTTTGTTGAAGGTCGGAGATGGTGATTTCTTGAAGTGCAAATGTTTCAGACTCCGGAACTGCCGGGTTAGCACTTTTTGGTTGTTTTGATTTCGTACACGAAGCAAGATAAGCAAGCGCTCCTGATCCCGTTAAGGAAACAAAAGTGGTTTGTCTTATAAAATGTCTGCGGTTCAAGGTTGAAGTAGAGAACGGATATAAAATGCAAAAATTAAATTGATATCGTAGCATAGGGGCAATAAAAATTCAGGACCATCAAATCATGTGTTTTCCAGTTTTGTTGTTCAACTTTCAAATTCTCATCATCCCTAGCACTAAAAAACCGGTCGAATACGGACATTCTTGTACGTAAGCGATCAGACGCCCAACCAGCATATCTCATTAAAATACTATTTACGCGGTTTTGTAATGGCACTTGAATTGAATTGCACTTTACTCAAATTAATCATGTCCATGCTCAGAAATTATTTTGTAATAGGTATTCGAAACCTGTTCAACCAGAAAACCTATTCCCTGATTAAAATTGTCGGACTTGCTTTGGGCCTTGCGACCAGCATGATGATATACCTTTTCATTCAAGAAGATCTTTCTTACGATACCTATCACAAAAACTATAATCGCATCGTTCGACTACTGACCATCGACAATGGTGAAGGCGTAAGCAGCAAGCATGTGGGCGTTACTCAACCCCGCCTTGCTCCTGCTGCAGAGGAAGAACTTCCCGAGGTTGTTGAGAGTGTTAGATTTATAGGAGGTGGTCCTTACGACTTAAGCTACAATGACAATATCCTGAAATGCCAGTCTGCGTTTCGGGTTGACCCATCCGTTTTTGAGGTTTTTGATTTTGATGTGGTGAGTGGACCAAAAAAAGGAATTCTCGATAACCCCGGGTCAATTGCGATAACCGAATCGCTGGCGAAAAGAATTTTTGGAACGGAAAATCCGATTGGGAAAACCATCAAATTAAATCAAACAACAGACTTGAATGTTACAGCCATTCTTGCTGATCCACCAAAAAATTCTCACATCCAGTTTGATCTCCTTCATTCGCTAGTTCCCGGGAAAGATGAAGACGGATTCCGTCAAGCATTGGATACCTGGCAAAGTATTTTTACAAAATCGTACTTGCTGCTTGATAGACCTGCCGATGTCACAGATCTTAACGCGAAACTACAGGCCATCGCTAAAAAAAACAACGCGCTCGACTTCTTTCATCCGGTAGTACAACCTTTAAGTGAAGTTCATTTACATTCAAAAGAAATTTTGTTTGAAAGCAATGCTAACAAATCAGATATATTGAACGTGTATGTCCTTTCCACCATTTCAATTCTGATTCTCGTTCTGGCCGTCGTTAACTTTATGAACCTGGTGACCGCCAAATCAGCCGGACGCGCTAAAGAAGTGGGAATGAGAAAAGTAATCGGTGCTGTCCGCCGTCAACTCATAGGTCAGCATTTAATAGAATCGATCATAGTAACTTTTGCTGCTGCCGTCATAGCGGTTGGTATCGTGTATGCTGCTGTTCCACTATTGAATAATACGTATCAGCGTTTCGCAGATGTCATGGTGCTCTTTCTGCCTCAAAACCTGCTGATCATTTTAGCATTGATTTTAATCGTTGGTATTCTTGCAGGACTTTATCCGGCATTTGTTCTTTCTTCCTTTAAACCAATTTTGGTATTGAAAGGATCATTCAAAAATTCGACCAGTGGAATTCGCCTCCGTAAAGCTTTAGTCGTTCTCCAGTTTACGATATCCATTGCGTTGATGGTCGGTACAGGTATCGTCTATCAGCAAATGAATTTTATCTACAGCACCGATCTTGGTTACAGCCGTGATCAGATCATATCGATTCAACAAAATGGTGCAGCGACTGCACGTGCATCAACATTCAGGACGGAATTAATGCGTAATGAAAACATTCTGTCTGCAGGCACTTCCTCGACGAGGATCGGACAACAATTAGGAAGAACAAATGTATTTCCGGAAGGATACACAAGTGAGACCAACATCATCACGAGCATTATGGCCGCAGATGAAAATTTTATTCCTACCATGAATATGAAAATGGTTGCAGGACGAAATTTCTCCCTTGACTACGATGACTCGCTATCCATGATCATCAACGAAGAAATGGCAAAGCTTTTAAAGTGGCAGGAACCAGTGGGAAAAAAGATCAGCATTCAGAGTGGCCCAAATCCTGAAGATCTGACAGCCTACGTCGTAATCGGTGTTGTAAAAGATTTTCATTTCGCAACGATTCGCCATAAGCTTGAGCCCATGTTTATGCTTTACAATCAAAACAATGGCGCGCTTTCTATCAAGGTGAAAGCAGAAAACATGAAAGAAACATTGGCCTTTGTAGAAGAGACTTGGAAAAAAGTAAATCCAGGAACCACGTTTGAGTATGCTTTTTTGGATGAGCAATTCGCCAATCTCTATAGCAATGAACAAGCCTTTGCAACGATGTTCACGCATTTTACATTATTAGCACTGACAATAGCAGGGCTAGGACTATTTGCGCTTTCCGCGTTCACGGCAGAGCAACGAAAAAAAGAAATCGGCATTCGAAAAGTACTTGGCGCTTCAAATGCGAACATCTTTTACAAACTTTCATTCGAGTTCATTGCATTGATTCTAGTTTCCTTTGTATTCGCCAGCACCATCGCTTATTTTGTAATGGAAAAATGGCTCCAGGATTTCCAGTACAGCATTAAGATTGGTGCTGGTATATTTCTTCTAGCTGGTGTTGCTTCGGTTCTCATTGCATTAATCACGATCAGCTTCCAAGCGTTGAAAGCAGCCTTTAACAATCCAGCCGATGCGTTGCGCAGTGAATAGGAATGCTATCTGCTGATGTTAGCGGCTAACATTTCTGCATAACAATTTTAAGGCTTCTTCTTAGAAATCGTCACTGATCCGATCGCGTACGTATGGCTTGATCCGGATTGCTCCGAGTGTTGAAAGCTTAGCATGGGATGAGCTGGATTATTAAAGCTTAATGCATTGTCTGTAATCATTGGCTTGTTTTCGGCCGTGATGGCAGGACCCGTGGTTTTGAAAATCGTCACATTGTATTTTAAGGTTGATGCCGATGTTGTGAAAATAATGGTGTGAACTTCTGAGCCAATGTTACCCAGGACATCCGTATAATCATCGGTTATATTTTTAGCAAGTCCAACTTCGCCATTGGATTTGATTCTCATCCTGGCCATGAGATGCCCATGGCCATCCGATACATCAATTAAAAGATCATGAGAGGCACCGGTATTCTGGCCGGTATGGGTAAACCATATAGTCTTGGTAAGATCTGTACCAACGCCTTTGAAACTTAGCCACCTTTGATGACCGGGTGGGTTAGTGATGGCAACGTTTGTAAAGTGTAGTGCCTTTGCGCCCGCGATGGGAGAATTCTGCACTTTAAGCTGCGGTTCCAGTGCATTAACGTATTCAATGACATCACCCGCGGGATCACCTGGAAGGTTCTTGTTCGGTGGATTGTTAATAGCATCACCTTCAAAACTAGCAGAGAGAATCTTTGAAGATTGACAAGACCAGCCCAGGAAGCTGAGTAGCAGAACAAGTAAATGGATTGATAGTCTTTTCATGGCAACATATTTTCGTGTAACATTTCATGTCAAAAGTACGGCGGATGACCGCGGGAAGAAATCCCTGCTTTCATGTAAATAGCGTGTTGAAGGGTTGGAGTTCAAAGTGTTGAAGTTGGATCTAAGTGAATTGAGCGATGGAGTTCTCCTTAATAAGTGACATTTCAGGAGAAGATTAAACTTGTGCAGACGTTTTCATACAAGAGCTATCACGACCTCGAAAAATATTTTGAGAAGAAATCAATAAGTGACTGCAACCTTTCGTTAGCATTTACAGTCATGTATGTATTAACGAATGATTAAATAAAAATTAATTAGGTCATAGGGGTTCAGGCCCGATAAGTTGTCCTAACTTTATCAACGCAAAAAAATAAGTATGAAGTTCACACAAACGACCCTCCCTCTAATCGCATTCCTACTCTTGTCAATGCAGTTTGCCACAGCCCAGGAAATCTCCAAAGACTTAAAATCATTTAATAAGGTAATCGTGTCTCCGAAGATTAATCTTATACTAGAACAAGGCGACCAGGAAAACATAAGGTTGACCTATTCGAATGTTGACCCCTCTAAAATCAATATTAAAGTTCAGGGTAACACCCTCAGGGTTTACCTCGATGAAGCCAAGGTTACAGAGAAAACTTATCGAAACGGCAACAATCAGAAAATAGGGATCTACAGCGATGCTGCGGTCACTGCCTATGTCACTTATAAGGAATTGGAACATCTGGAAATACGTGGCAACCAGGAACTCACGTGTAATGGTCCGTTGAAGGCTGAAAGGTTTACGCTAAAAGCTTATGGTGAGAACGATATTAACCTGGCATCCCTGAAAACCGAATATCTGAGAACCAGCCTTTATGGAGACAATGATTTGAAGATCAAGACAGGCAAGGCAGAATATCAGAAGTACAGATTGTTCGGTGAGAACAAAATTGATACACAGGACGTAAAAAGTTTCTCCGCTACAGCCACCATCTTCGGGGAGAGTAAATTAAGACTTAACTCTCAGGACAATCTCAAAGTAACAGCCTTTGGAGAACCGCAGGTATCCTATTATGGAAATGCCAGCGTGAATAGGGGTTGGATTTTTGGCAAAGCGCAGATTACAAAACTGAATTAACATTCAGTGATCCCCAGTACTGTTCTTCTTCGTTAATCGTTTTTTTCAATAGCCTTACCTATTTTGCGGAATGTCCACAACATATCCGGTTGAACAGGTAATTGGCGAACTCACCCAACAACTGCAGCAGCAACCGATTGTCATTTTACAGGCTCCTCCGGGTGCTGGTAAAAGTACAATCCTTCCATTGCTGCTGTTGAACGAATCGTGGCTTCAAGGACAAAAGATGGTGATGCTGGAACCTCGCAAGCTTGCAGCAAGGTCGGTTGCCATCCGCATGGCCAGATTGCTGAAAGAAGATGTGGGTAATACTATTGGGTATCGGGTAAGGTTTGAAAATGCCGTCGGCAAATCAACCCGTTGTGAAGTTGTTACTGAGGGGATTCTCACCCGGATGATGCAATCCGACAATACACTTGAAGGCATCGGACTTGTCATCTTCGACGAATTTCATGAACGTAGTCTGCAGGCTGATTTGGCCTTAGCACTTTGTCTGCAATTACAACAGGTGCTTCGTAACGATCTGCGAATTCTCATCATGTCGGCTACACTCGATGGTGATAAAATATCCGCTCAACTCAATAACGCGCCCATTATCACAACCGCGGGAAGACAATTCCCGGTAGCCTTACGCTATACCCCGGTAGAAAAAAATATACCCATTCCAATTTCGACAGCGCGCATAATTCGCAAAGCCCTCCAGGAACAAGAAGGTGATATATTAACATTTCTTCCAGGTATAGTAGATATTCACCGCGTCGCCGAATTACTAGAAAATGAAAACGTCGCGGCAAGCGTTCACCCGCTTTATGGAGACCTTCCTTTTCAAAAGCAACAAGAAGCAATTCTGCCCAACAGGGACGGTACACGCAAAGTAGTGCTGGCAACATCAATCGCGGAAACGTCATTAACGATTGAAGGTATCACTACGGTTGTCGATAGTGGGCTATCTCGTGTACCCAGGTTCGATCCCCGCAGTGGACTTACCCGGCTGGAAACAATTCGTGTCACGAAGGATGCAGCAGACCAGCGCGCCGGACGGGCAGGACGTCTTGGACCAGGAGTCTGTTATCGGCTTTGGGCAGAAGCAGCGCACCACACGTTGCAACCCACACGGCAACCGGAAATCCTGGAAGCAGACTTAGCGCCGTTGTTACTGGAGTTAGCCAATTGGGGAATAGAAGATTCTAAAGAACTCGCATGGATAACACCACCACCTTCCGGCGCCATAAACCAGGCGCGCGCGTTGCTACAAGAATTGGGTGCATTGCAAGGGAACAAGATTACTGCACGCGGAAAAGAAATGCTTCGCCTTCCTACCCATCCGCGGATAGCCCACATGTTGCTGGAAGCCTCAGCTTTTGATACGACAGACACCGGCCCAAAGAAAAACAATGCTATGCTGGGTCTCGCCATCGATATCGCATCCATACTGGAAGAACGTGACCCGCTCAGTAAAGATGCTGGAGCCGACCTTTCATTGCGTGTTGAGGTGCTGCGAAAATGGCGGCGGGGTGAACGCGTGAATGCTGAACGAAATACGTTGGAACGCATTGAGCGTCTCGTTTCATCCTGGACAAAAATATTTAAAATTTCGCAGGATGATGCGCAATTATTTGATACTGACATCGGCCGACTGCTGGCAGAAGCTTATCCGGAGCGTATAGCCAGGCAGATCGAAAAACATGGAACACGATACAAACTTGTTCATGGTCGTGTTGCCAAGTTACCCGATCATGATGCATTGATGAGAAATGCCTGGTTAGCCATTGCACAGTTGGATAGCGGATCAGGTGAAGGAAAAATTTTCATGGCAGCCCCCTTAAGGGAAAGCGATCTGATTCATCGTGCTCAAGACCAAGATATAATATTATGGGATCATGGGAAAGGCATCATTGCCACGAGGGAGAAACGCATCGGCAATGTGATCTTGTCCAGCAAGCCGTTGCAAACCATACCGGTCGGGTCGCGTATTGATGTGCTGATCCAAGCATTTCAGCAGGAAGGCTTAAAAATTTTATCGTGGAATGATGAACATCGCGCCTGGCAAGCACGTGTGATGAGCGTGCGGCTTTGGAGGCCGGAAGAGTCATGGCCAGATGTAAGCGACGACAATTTACTTCACACGGCGCATGACTGGCTTGCACCATTTCTGCTTGCTGTTTACAAGCCTTCTGATTTTCAACGATTGAATGTAGACCAACTCATAGCATCATTGCTGCCTTGGGAATTAACGAATCGTTTGGACCAGCTGGCGCCGAACAGAATAGAAGTACCCAGTGGTTCCATGATCACAATAAATTATTCCATCACAGGTGAAACGCCTACGCTCGAAGTAAGATTACAAGAAATGTTTGGGTTATTGGAAACGCCTACCGTTAATGGTGGACGGACAAAAGTGATGCTGCACCTCCTTTCGCCAGGGTACAAACCCGTACAAGTAACCCAAGATCTCAAAAGCTTCTGGCAAACTACTTATCATGAAGTAAGGAAAGAACTACGCATGCGCTACCCCAGACACTCGTGGCCCGAAGACCCTTGGACGGCGGAAGCAGTTAGAGGAGCAAGAAAAAAGGTTTGAGGCTGGCGTTACAAATTGAAATCACACAACAATCAATGATCCCGGTGCGGACTCCCAAGCTTAACCAAATAATCCTTCACATACTCCGGCACTTTTTTCCTTCGATATTGCATGATGAATCGCGGATGTGCTAACGGAACAACCGTTTTGAAAATTTTAAGCTCATCATTTAAACGCCTGAGATATTTAAAATTTTCTCCTTCACCTAAACAGTAACATACAGACTGATTAATACCGAACGCCAGTTGTTCCTTCAACGATTCGACGATAAAATCCTTTAATGCAATCTGAAGTTCTTTGATGTCGTAGTAGTTGAGATTCTTACCGCCCATTGTAAACCCGAGAGGACTGATTGCACTGAAATAAAATTTCGCATAGAAAAGTTCGGGTCCACCAAATTCCTCGATCATGCGGTAAATAAAATCAGCCGAGAGTTCAGTTTTCTTATTGAATGGATTAGGGATGTTACAATACTGCTCCAATTTAACAGGATCTGTAAAAGGGATTCCTGTTACTCCCCCCCCATGACGGCCGGGATTTATTCCAAGAATGATTGTACGTTCATTTTGGTCGTTGTAAAATTTTTGATAGAACTGCGTGCAAAAAGAAAAAGAAGTTTCATCTGTATAAGGATTCATTGTAACCACTCCCTCGGGTAAACGGGATTTGATTTCAAGACCCTTATAGAACGAAAGTATACGATCGCTAAATGTTGTCATTTCTGTCTTAGGCAAGATATTTACTCCGGCATTATCCGAAGAATCTTACCCCCATCCACTCCCAAATACAAATATCCATCAGGCCCTTGCTTGACGGATCTCACCCTCCAGTTTTTATCGGTGAGCAACCTTTCTTCCCTCACAACTTTGTTGCCTTCAATTACCAATCTATTCAAATGTTTCAATACCATAGCCCCGATAAATAAATTTCCTTTCCAACTGGGTATTACATCTGAAGTATAAAATTGCATACCACTTGGCGCAATGGACGGTTTATAATAGTAGACGGGCTGTTCCATGCCTTCTTTTTCCGAAAGGCCTTCGTTGACAGGTGTATCATCGTAGTTAACGCCATAACTAATAACGGGCCAGCCATAATTCAAAGTCGGCTTTATGATGTTGATTTCATCGCCACCTTTTGGTCCATGTTCATGCTCCCACAGTTCGCCTGTAAAAGGATTTAAAGTCAGACCATTTGGGTTCCGATGACCGTAACTCCAAACCTCAGGTTTCGCATTTGGTGTGTTAACGTATGGGTTATCCGTCGGAATCTTCCCATCTTCCAATATGCGAAGTATTTTTCCCAAATGATTGCTTAACGTTTGAGCCGAATCTTTCAAATCTGTTTTTTCGCCCATGCCAATGAACAGATAGCCATCTTTTAAAACGAGGCGCGACCCATGATGAAGAGGCCTGTTATAAAACGGCAACGCAGTGAATAGCCTTTCGCGCTGAACCAGTTTTAAGCCGTCTAGTTTTGCGCGGTCTACCACCATGGTATTTGAGCTAGTATCTCCAGTGGTATATGAAAAATAGATCCAGCCATTCTTTTCGTAATCAGGATGAACAAGAATATCAAGCATGCCGCAATCTCCTTGCCCCAGTACCGCCGGTACATCTTGCACCAGCGCCTTCTGTCCATTTTCTGTGTTGACGACTACAATGTTTCCTACCACGCGATCGGTAACCAATAGGCTGCCATCAGGTAAAAAATCCATTCCGAAAGGAACAACGATGCTATCGGTGACCACCTCGACTTTCAGTTTCACACCATCGCTTTCTATTGTAAATGATTCTCGTTTTACGGCTGCTTTTTTTTCTGCACAGGAGAAAATAAGCGTGATAAAGATGAAGAGCAGACCTGAGGATTGTATGAATCTGAACGATCGGTTGTTGATTGTCATGTTATTTATAGTCAACGGATGATGGCAAATTTTACTTGTTATAATCTTGTTTTTTTCCAGATCGCTTCTCACGCTTGTGGCGGTGTATTACTTTTCAAGTCTTTTAATAAGCAATTGGATTCCTTGTGTCCATCGCGGAAAGTCCTCATCATTTTCGGCCCACAATTCCTTTAGCTCCGAATTTTCCCCCAAGACTTTATTCAATGCCAGGACGGCATTTTTTCTTAAATCCGACAGATCAATATCGCGGTGCCTATCCACAAACGTGTCTATCGATAGTGGTACCGATTGGCCTTCTTCAGAAAATTTGGTGCCGTTGATTTGCCCATCCACATAGGCAGCAGCCACCACGACAGCATTACCTTCATCCGATTCTATATAATCTGCGGCGATCGCCTGCTCAAAAGCTTTTTTTATGACATTCTTCGGATGGCTGGATTCTTCGATGTCGGCCATGAAGTCAAGCGCCGAATCATCTTCAAAATGACCATATCCCCATGCTCCCATAAAGTATTAGATTTTTAGGTTATTTAAATTTGGTTAAAAATTTATTTAAAATAACCGGCAATGGCGAATATTACTTGAATGGAAGGCGCATAAAAAAGAAGCGGGCCATGATTGACCCGCTTCTTTCAGATTTTGCGTTTGTATTAGGCTTGCCTTAGACGCCAGTATATCCTGGGTTCTGAGGTCGAAGATTCGGGTTATTAACCATTTCTTGTCTGGTAAGCGGAAACAAAAGGTGCTTCTCTTGTAACGCCTGGTTTGAATTTGTATTCACGTGTCCCACGAATTCGTCGAATCCATCCGTATCGTGGTTGTAAACTTTTCGAAGGCGTACCATATCGAACCAGGTAATCCCTTCGAAACATAGTTCATGCCAGCGCTCTCTCCAAACGGCTTCTCTGAAAGTTGCCTGGGTAAAAGTGCCTAGTGCTGGCGTTGTAAGCTGCGCTCTGTCTCGGATACTCTCCAATGCATCATACGCATCTTGGTTCGGCCCGCCTTCAGCTTCATTTTGAGCCTCCGCGTAAATCAAAAGAACTTCAGCATAGCGAATCATCGGAACATTCAGGTTGTCTTTTTTAGTGGCGGGGACAGTCGGCGAGCCGTTGGCCGCAACATTAAAATGTTTAAAAATATACGGAGCGCCGAGTGCAAAGGGAGCACCGTTACCATTAGTATAATAAGTAGTATAAAACCAACCTTGCTGATCGACTGTGCGAAGATCTCCAGGTTCAAAAGACTCATAAAAATCCACTGTTGGAATTGTGCTACCCGTACCTGAAGGTCCACGATATGTCACAGGTTTGAAGTTTGGAAACATGTTTCCCATCGGATTTTCTGCAACATCGGCAGTATACTGAAGGCTGAAAATATGTTCTCCTTTATTCCTAAGAGTCTCATCGTGTACTTCTCCATAGGTATCAAAAAGCTTTATTGATCCTGCATTGTCAATTACTTCTTTAGCTTTTGCTGCTGCCAAAGTATAATGTGATGCTCCTTTGTTTAGGGGCTGTCCTGCCATCGTCAGATAAACCTTTGCAAGCAATGATTTAGCAGCTGATTGGGAAATGCGACCTGTTGCATCAGTCCATGGAAGACCTGCAGCTTCTGCTGTCATGAGATCTTCAACGATCTGCGCGTATACCGTTTCCGTTGGCGTACGTGAAGGGAAAAAATCTTCAGATTCTGCAGTTTGTGGCTTAAGAATTAATGGAACATCTCCCCAAATTCTAACGGCATAAAAATAAGCCCATGCGCGAAAGAATCGAGCCTCGCCCAAGACCTTGTTTTTAGCAGCGTCATCCATTGTTATTTTAGGAACATATTCCAGAACCATGTTGGCATTGGCAACAACCTTATAAATTCCCCTCCACCAGTTTTGAATATGACCAGTATTTGGGTCATAAGTAAGTGAGTACAAATTATTCAGATCGGAATTCTGCGCCGTTTCTGTTGTCGTCGTTCCGGTTGGCGCTTCTAGCATTTGCCAGTTAGAGGAAAAGATTCCTGCCCCATTACCAAAAAACCGAGCAGCTGCATAGACAGCTGCAACTGCATCATCAGCATGTTTGGGTTCTGTATAAAAACTTTCCGGCGTAAGATTCGAAGGATCTTGTTCGTCCATAAAATCTGAACAGGCTGAGGCCACGAACAGTAGCGCAAAACATAAAAGTATTTTGCTTCCGTATTTTAATATATTATTGTTAATCATAATATCGTTCCGTTAAAAATTGAATTATAAACCAACCTGCAATCCCAACATAAAGGTTGTTGCTTTAGGATACTCATGCCATTTCATCCCTTGGGAGAAAGCATTGTTAGAATTATCACCACGGATTGGTGTGATCTCAGGATCTCCTATTACCTCATCGCTAACAATCAAAAAGAAGTTTTGTGCCGATGTATAAAGCCTCAATCTATCCAATTTCAGCCTGTCGAGAACGCTCTGTGGGAAGGTGAATCCCAATAAAAGATTTCGGCCTCTAATGAAAGAACCATCCTGTACCCAATGAGAGTCAACGTTTGTAACGTATCCTGCGCTGGTTCCACGAACTTGAGCAATCATGGTATTTTGATTTTCAGGCGTCCACGCGTTTAAAACAGTTTTATAGCTATTCGCTAATCCCTGACGGTCTTCGCTTGAGTGCAGGTTCATGTCCATAATGTCATTTCCGTAGGAGTATTGAAGTTCAAGCGTAAGATCGAATGCTCCGTATCTAACATAATTCGTAAATGCTCCCCACGCATCAGGACTACCACGACCAATGATCATCCTGTCAGCATCGGTAATCGCCTTGTCACCATTAACATCAAGATATTTTATATCACCTGGTAACATTGTAAGATTATTCCTATAGCTAGTAAATTGGGCAGCTTCGTCTGCTTCGTCTGTGCTCCATGTTCCAAGGCGTACAAGTCCCCAAAAAGAATCTGCAGGTTGACCTATTCTGATGATGTTCGTCGGATTAGTGATGCCTGGACCGCCAACATTGAAAAGGTCGGACGGTGTTGCAAGTGAAAGGACTTTATTTCTGTTCACTGAAACATTGAACGTGGTTCGCCATGTGAATTTTTCGGATTCGACATTTACTGTGCTCAAGGAAAGCTCCAGCCCTTTATTCTCCATGGAGCCTATGTTTCTTCTCATGGTTGCATAACCGCTAGTTTGAGGAACAGGAGCATCCAATAGCATGTCCGTTGTTTTTCTATAGTAGACATCGGCCTCAAGGGTGATCCTATTATTAAACAATCCTAATTCGACGCCGAGATCACTTTGTGCTGTCTTTTCCCACTTTAAATCAGGATTTGCCAATCTACCTACGCCAGTGCCACCTTTAGCTGCATTGTTCCAAATAGCCCGATCGTCGTTGCCCGAACTTAATGTTCCTAAAGAAATATAAGCGGGAATTTCAGAATTACCGGTTAAACCGTAGCTGGTGCGCACCTTCAAATTTGAGATAACGCTGTTGTCACTTAAGAAACCTTCATCCGATACTCTCCATGCCAACGCTGCAGATGGGAAGAACGAAAACTTGTTATTCTCACCAAACTTGGAAGAACCGTCTGCGCGACCAGTAATTGTCAAAAGATATTTTCCCATTAGGCTATAATTCACACGACCGAAGTATGAATTGAGGGAATACCTATAGGCATTCGAGCTTAACAACTTATTGTCATTTCCTGCGCCTAAGTTATTGTACCCGAAGAAATCGCTTGGAAAATTCCTTACATCGGCATTAATATAGAAACGATTTTGCTCCTGCCATGAAACACCTAGCATCGCGGTGAGGGAGTGAATTTCATTGAAGGTCTTGGAATAGGTAAGATAATTTTCAAATGACCAAAAAGTTTGCCTTTCGTTGCTGGTCTGCGCTTGTCCCCGCCCATCTGTATTTAAGGTTGCGTTAATGGATTCATTATTTTCCTGCGTCACAACATTTACACCTAACACGGTTCGCATTTCCAGATTTTTTGTAAAATTTATGTTGGTATATACGCTTCCTAAAGTTGTTTGTGTATTAAGGATATACTTACGGCCATGTAACCTGTGCATCGAACTCATAGTTCCTTCCGCATTCGGATAATCTCTATTGTTGGCATATTTGCCATCAGCATATTTTACTGGAAGAAATGGAAAGTCTTCAACGATCTGTCTACCCACCTGATCAGTTATATCAACTAGATTTTCAGACTGAATGTTATAGCTAAGAGTTCCACCAACCTTCAACCAACTTTTCACCTGATCATCAATGGTAAAACGCCCGGAGTAACGGTTCAGGTAAGATTGCTTGAGGAAGCCCTGATCGTCTCTGTATCCCAGCGAAAGGGTATAAGTTGTGCGATCGTTACCTCCGGTAAAGCCTAACTGGTGGTTCTGGGAAAGTTTGTGCTGGGTGGTTTCTTCTAACCAATCCGTATCGTACAAATTGTTTCCATTAGCATCGAATATTCTTGGATCAGTTCTTCTTAACACAGGATTCAAATTGACATATTTACCTGCGTTCCATCCCACCGGATCGAATTTTTCCATATTTCTCCACGCTAGATCTTCTACGGCCATGTATTCATCAGCATTCAATACTTCTCTTTTGTTGGGCCCGATGGTGGGAACACTGAAATCTACATTATAGGTTACTTTCCCTTCACCCGATTTTCCACGTTTGGTTGTGATTAGGATGACACCATTAGCACCCCTAGCTCCGTAGATTGCTGTTGATGATGCATCTTTCAAAACTTCTACGGATTCGATATCGTTAGGATTAAGATAATCGATGGCCGTACTGAATTGATCCTGGTTACCCTGAGGCAATTGAACTCCATCCACAACGTATAGGGGATTGTTGGAAGAATTGATCGAACTAAATCCACGGATACGAACATTTGACTTTCCTCCCGGACGGCCAGAGTTTGTATTCACTTGCACACCAGCGATTTTGCCCGACAGAGCCTGATTAAGCGAAGTAGCGGGACGTTCCTGAAGTTTATCTGCACTCACAGATCCAACGGCTCCAGTAAGGTCAGAGCGTTTTTGTGTACCGTAACCGATAACAACCACCTCATCCAGTGAAGTAGCGTCTTGTTCCATACTCAAGTCAATTGTAGTACGGCCGCCAACAGATACTTCTGAAGTTTTGTAACCAACAAAAGTAAAAACCAGTGTGGCGTCTGACTGCGCACTAATGCTATATTTTCCTTCAGCATTCGTTACAGTGCCTTGTGTTGTTCCTTTTACCAACACGTTCACGCCGGGCATCCCGGCTCCGGTTTCATCAAGTACAGTACCTGTCACAACATTTTCTTGTGCCAGTACGACGGACGTTAACATTAGCAACAGTGCTAATGACAAACTCAATCTCTTGTAGAGTTTTTTCATAAAAATTGATATAGGGTTAATAGATTTTGCGGGAAGCTATGCAAAATCATTATACCTCTATATTATTTCTACGAAACCGTTTTCGTGAATTTGTTAACGCAAACACACACACTCTGCGATAAATCCTCATCTTGGTAAAAAGTCGAGGAAACAATTGTAAAATTTGATTGTTACAGCCTACGAAATTTAAATCTGGAGAGGCAGTTTAAATGGCATTCAGATCTTGGAAGAAAAAGACATGCTCCAAATAAGTGGTTGTCGGGACAATCATGTGATCCGCATGGGGCTTCTAATCTAAGTCAACCAGCGGTTAACCTGTGAGCACTGAAATGAATTTAGATCTACAAAATAAATTCAAAGGCACTCTTATAGTATCCACCACCCTGTACATACTCTAATAAGTCGTTGTAAAAAGGATGCCCGCCAAGCGTGGCGCTATCGCCGATCATCAGGAGTTTTTTACGGGCTCGCGTCATGGCCACATTTGTGCGACGGATGTCTCCCAAAAAACCGACTTCACTTTTATCATTGCTCCGCACAAAGCTAATGGCAATGACATCTCTCTCCTGGCCTTGAAAGGCATCAACCGTGTTAATCGTGATAAGCTTATGCAACGACTCAAGTATACCTGATGCCTCGGCAAGCTTGTTTAAAATATCCACCTGAGAACGGTAAGGCGTTATTATTCCAAGTGAGATATTTCTTTCCAACCATTGACCTGGACCAATACGCCCGACCAATTTTTCTACCTGGCTTACCAGCAACCGTGCTTCCTCTTCATTATAACGACTCAGGGTTTCAGGATCCTGCTTTTCATTGTATCCGCACCCGGCCGTGTCAATAAATTCTACCGGTAATTCATTTGCATCCAAAAGCTCCCACCTGACCGACTCATGTGCAATTAATTGATCCTTGTAAAAATAAGTTGAAGAAAATTTCATGATCGCTTCATGCATCCTATACTGCACTTTCAACATTGCCGACAGGCCAGGCTGCCGTTGTATTCCCTTTTCAAAAAGCGTAATCGCTAACCCATCCCTAGCCGCCGCGTTAGATTTGATCGTGGGCGGCAATTGTTGATGGTCGCCTGCAAAAATAGCCCGGTGCGTTCTTAACAATGGAATCCAACACGCTGGCTCTAAGGCCTGCGCAGCTTCATCGATAAAAACAGTCTGGAACTTTTTGCCGCGCATTACCGGATGTGACGCCCCTACTAACGTACAACAAATTGCTTGGGTAGTCTGCAACAAATCATTCACGATAAAAAACTCAAGCATATCGGCGTCGGCTTTTAATGCCTTTGACTCCTGTATCAAAAGTTTTCGCTGTTGTCTTTCCTGATATCCAAAATTCCTTTTAAACTTAAACGCTAAGCTTTTTACCTGCTCCATTTTTTTTCGCAGGCTTCGCAGTTCTCCATAACTCGGATGGTCGGCAATTCGGGCATCCAGTGTTTTACTAAGAGATTGTTCTGTGACTCGGGCGGGATGCCCTATTCGCAATACGCTCAACCCGTGCTCACTTAATTTGTCGGCTAACAAATCAACGGCTGCATTACTGGGCGCACAGACAAGCGCTTGCTTTTCTTGTTTTATCACGTATGCAATTGCGTGCACCAGCGTGGTTGTCTTTCCCGTTCCCGGCGGACCGTGAATAAATCCAACATCCTCGGACGTAATAATTTTTTCCAGCGCTGCGACCTGACTTTCATTTAATTGCGAATCGCTAAGGTGTATGTATCCACCAACGTCAAGGGTAGCCTTCCCATTGCCCAATAAAATTTCCCTTAAGTCAGCTACCCGGTTGTTCTCTGCCTTCATCACTTCCTTTAACGCAAACTCCATTTCACGGTAGCTCATTTCATCAAACATAACATCAACACCTAACAATTTATCATCGATCCAATCCGGTAATTCATCTGCATTTAAAGTAATGACCATTGTATTGTCACGGACATAGTTGATCACGCCGTTAACATGATCTTTTTCTGGTTTCGCTGAGGCGTTAGAAAAAAAAGTGACCGATTTTCCACTTTGAAAGGCATGAGGCTGTTCCAGTTGGCTGGTCCGTTCCACTTCTACGATGAGACGTTCGCCAGTCCCGATATAATCGCGCTTTAATTTAACAGGATACCAGGTTGTACCTTCTTTTGTACGTTGCTGTAAAGAACGCAACAGCACCTTCTGCCGATAATATTCCAAATCTGCTTGCCGTTCGAGCTTGATCAACTCGAATGTTTTTTGCAATTGCTCCCGTGAAGACATAGTCGGGCAAGTTAGGCAAATTTCAATTTACAAGAGATTAGGCCGCAGGCTTGCGTTGGACGTGCGGTCGACCTTGTGTGCCAGTTTATTCCAGCAGTTTTCGCAACCTTTCAATCTCTCGTTGATTGCCACGAGAATTAATCGACGTGATGATTCCGAATTTTTCCCTCGTAGTGAGGCGCCAACTTAATGACGCTCTCGGATTATTGATTCGGAGGCTGTCCATCTTTTGGAGGATGGGTACATAACTTTCGAGTTCATATTGCAGATCGATGCGGTCGATGTCCGATTTCAACCACGACTTTGCATGATTGATTTGCATATCGCTGTTTATATCCTGAAAGTTTTCAAAATTGTTGTAAACATTGCTGATGGGCTGTGTTAAGGCATCGACGATGTTTTGTTTAACACGTGGCGCGATGTTTCCTAGTTTAGGAGAATCACGGATGGAAAGAAATATGATACCAGAAGTATTTTCGTCAATCCAATCTTTGTACGCATAGGCAAACCGTATCGCGTCTGACAGTCCGAAATTGTCGGAAATACCGGCATCCATGATCTGGATGGACGGTTCACTAGGCAGCGATGTATTGGGAGTGATGTAAGGAAAAGTAGCCGTCATCCGCAACGCTGAAAGAAAACGAAGGTCTTCCCCATTCTGATCTTCAAACAAAGAAATGAAATCCACGCCGCTTAGTTTCGATAAGTTGTAATCAGAAGAACTCATCACATCGTAATTCATAAAAGAGACGGGCCTTGCCGCGATGTAAAGTTTCCGCCCATCGTTTACAATGGTGGGCGAAAGTATCATCATCGGAATGACGCTTTTTAACTCCGCCGAATCATACGCCGTAATCGGTTTGTCCATCATCCGGTTTGTAATAAGATTCAGCTGCTCTTCAAATGTGTATCCCCGGTCTTTATAATAATAGTTTCCATTGTACTCAAATTTTGTAAAGCCAACGAAGAGGTCATTGGCCATCAAACTAAAAATGATTGGATTAAGATTGTCCGTAGCAATCAGATCGCGATGAATGCTTGAATGCGGACGCGTTTTCTCGCCATAGTGATCACGAAGTTTAAGCTCGCGGAAATAACTGGCACCAATCAATCCACCTGAAGCCCCTGTGATGAGAATACTGTTTTTCATCAACTGTCCATCGGTGAGGCTATCGGCTGTTTGAAGTGCCGTAAGCGCCCAAAGTGCTGCACGCTTTCCCCCACCACTGGCGCATAAAAAAATCATTTTTGGTTTAACATCAGTGGGAAATTTCTTTCGCCAGTTTTCCAGCATGGGAAGTGTAGCCCTGCGGTCGCGTGACTGGTGAATCGTATCATTAAGCGTCGTAATGGTTTTGATCGTATACTCAACCGGGGGTACCAGATAATTTAAGCCAAAGGCTTCATACCTTCTCGACAAATAATTTTCTCCGACCAGATGGTTGAACACTAAAAATAAGATCACGGCAGTTGTAGACGCCCAGTTTCCAAACCAATAGGAGAATGCACCCGACAGCATTACAAAAATCGTAAGGAAAATAATAAAAGTAGAAGCAGCTGGCAGCTGAAACGCAGGATGATCTTTAAGAATTCCAAGTATCAGCACCAATCCAAAAATGAACAGCTCAATAATTACCAGGTTAAAATGATTCTGATCAAATACCTGAAGAATACTGGCCTTATTATAGAACGTGGTGTCTTTTACATTTTTGAATTTAAAATCATAATCGAGATAGTTGTCAACCCGCACTTGTTTCTTCCGGACAATATCAAGTTTTTTCATCACGCTTTTTCGTGTGGCCCGTACGTTCGTTTTCAATTTCTCATCAATACGGCAAACCACATATTTAAAAATGTCATTGTTGGTAAACCAGAAGTATGCGGAAAGCAAACTGGTCATCACCAAATATCCGGCCATCAAACCTCCTACCTGCGAGATAAGGTCAGTTCGTGTGACGTACTCATTATTAATCTGGAATTTAATTATCTGAAAGATGTAAGTGATCAAAAAAGCTACCGGAACCACGCTGTTGTTAATAACAAATTTGGTAAACGGTTTGCGCATGGAGCCAATGAACGAAAATCGATGGCCATCTGTAATATAACAGGTTATATGAAAGGCCGTAGTGAATCCACCCGTTACCATACCAATGATAAAGAAGCTCGTGAAATTAACTTTATGCAGATATTCGGGATCGAGGAACAGGTAAGGAATACCCAGATATTGACCGAAACTGCCGCTGATCAAAGCAAATAACACAAACCAGCAGAGCATTAAGACAAGGTTACGCTGGAAGTTGTTCAATAAAAGCTGAACAGGAAACGAGTAGACGATCTTTGGATATAAATAATAGAACTTTCGCATACCTGAATCCCTTCAAGTTATGAAAATTATGAGTGATTTCAGGGGACTCATTTCGCGATGTATTTTATTTGTCACAATTTTATAAAATCAAACATCGTTTCTATTAAATCTCACATTTCTGACTAAACCGTTTCAAATATACCGCTCCTCGGCTGGTTCTGGCAAAACCCGCACCTTAGCTAAGGCGTATCTAACGCTTGCGTTGCGCTTTCGATCCGATTACTTTAAGCACATCCTCGCAGTAACATTTACCAACAAGGCTACGCAGGAAATGAAGGACCGGATTCTCCAATACCTGGATAAATTTTCCAAGGGTATTCCGGACGAGCTTGCAGAAGAATTAAAAAAAGAATTAAAGGTCGATGACGCTACCTTTCGCGAAAATTCTCAAGCTGTACAGTCATACATTCTTCACCAGTACGCGCAATTTTCTATCAGCACCATTGATGCATTCTTTCAAAAAGTCATCCGGTCCTTTACGCGTGAAGCGGGACTTATGGGCGATTATAGATTAGAAGTAGAGCAGGACAATGTGTTAGAAGATGTAGTTGATAACCTTATTGACGAACTAGGAAGTAATAAAGAGCTCACCGAATGGGTGGTGGATTTTGCAAAAGAGAATTTGGAAAATGAACGTGCCTGGGATGTTCGTGTGAGCTTGATTGAATTCGCAAAAGAAATTTTCAGAGACGAGTTTAAAGATATTGAAGAACAAGTGGTTCAGCAGACCAGCAACAGAAATTTCTTCAAACTTTTACGTGAAAAACTATGGGCTGAGAAAACTAAATTCCTAAGTCGCATTGAGCAACCTGCAAAGGAAGCGCTGGAAATTATTAAAGCGGAAGGATGGGTTGCATCTGACATTGCCTACGGGCAAAATTCTGGACTAGTTACATTTTTCGAAATGTTTGCTTACCAAAAAAACATTAAAGAATTCAAGCCACCCAGCGACCGCATTAAAAATGTTTTTGACGTACCTGAAAACTGGCCGAGCAAAACCAGCAGCCGGCGAAACAATATTATCGAGATCGCGCGTACGCGGCTAATTCCCATCAAGAGACAGCTGGTCGAAATTTTTGAAAAACACTACACCACTGCATTAAGTGCTGAAGTAGTCCTTCAAAACCTTTACGTGTTCGGTCTGGTAGCCGATATCTCTCGAAAGCTCAAAGAATACAAAGACGAAAATAATTTGATGCTCCTTGCTGACGCACCGAAATTTCTGAATGGTGTGATTCAGGATAGCGACACTCCTTTTATCTATGAAAAGGTCGGATCGTTCTATAATAACTACCTGATCGATGAGTTTCAGGACACCTCGGCCATGCAGTGGAAAAACTTTTTGCCATTGTTACTCAACAGCATGGACCAAGGTTATCCTAGTCTTGTAGTGGGCGACGTGAAACAAGCGATATACCGGTGGCGGGGGGGTGATTTGAAACTGTTGCAACAGGAAGTAGAAGAACACATCGGCTCCAGTCGTACGGACATACAAGTATTGAACAGCAACTACCGGAGCGCTACCATTATCGTAAACTTTAACAATGCGCTGTTCGAAAATGCCGCGACGTTCATTGCGCTAGAAACAGGACATCCCATCTCAGCTGAAGCCTATCGCGACGTGAGTCAAAAGGTTTTTCGGGAGGAAGAAGGCTTTGTCCGCGTAAAGTTTTTAGAAGACGAAGAAGATTATACCTGGAAAGATCAGGCACTCGACCAGGTTCCGGCTTATTTAGAGGAACTTCAATCACTAGGCATTCCGTTAAAAGACATAGCCATACTCGTAAGAAAAAATGAGGAGGGTCAGCAAATTGTTGCACACCTTCTGCAGTATAAAAATTCTGACCGCGCGAAAGCGGGTTTTAAATATGAGGTGGTCTCCAACGAATCCCTTAGGATCGATGGGGCCTCCACAGTGAATTTGTTGTTAGGTGCGATGCGATATTTATTAAATCCTGATGATGTAATCGCAAGAGCACAATTAGGTTTCGAATTTGCCAGGCTACATGAACCTGACCGACCCTTCACAGAAGTGTTTGCCGTAGCAAATCAGATTTTTTTTGAAAACAATCTTCCTCCCGCTTTCGCGAAAGAAAAATCTTCGTTAAAAAAACTGCCCCTTTTCGAGCTAACTGAAACGCTGATCGAAATTTTTAAACTCGGTGAGCAGATCGGGGAGCTTGCATACTTACAGGCATTTCAAAACCTGGTCCTCGATTTTTATAGCCGCGAGCGTAATGACCTCGGTGCATTTCTCGAGTGGTGGGAGATGAACAGGCATAAACAATCAATCCAGGTTTCTGGTGAAGTTGATGCTGCTCAGATTCTTACCATTCACAAGTCAAAAGGATTGCAGTTTAAGTATGTACTCATACCCTTTTGTATATGGAATTTGGATCATGACCCTATGCGTGCACCAACCTTATGGGTAACCTCCAATACACCCCCCTTTCATGATGTTGGTTATGTGCCAATAAAATATTCCAGTACACTTAGTGACACCTGTTTTGAAAAGTATTACGTTGAAGAACGTACCCGCATTTACCTCGACAACTTAAACCTGTTGTACGTGGCGCTCACGCGAGCAGAAAAAGGACTAATCGTTCTTTCACCGCATCCCACTGTTCGGAGTTTTAAGAAAAGTGTTGCGCAGGTACTACATCAAGGCATCACACAATCCCAACTGGCAACGAACTGGAATGAAGGCACAAATGAATATTCAAATGGAATATTGAGCGCTGATGTACCAGCACATACAGCGCCTTCCTCGGAAGCCATAAACTTAAAAAACTACCCAAGTTTTCATTGGCGCGAAAAATTGGTTATTCGCCAGACTGCCAAGTCGTATTTTACGCCACAGGAGGATGAAAAGCATGACAAGATCAATTTCGGCATTCATTTACATACCATTCTCTCACGAATTAAATATGCCCATGAGATAGAAGCTGCATTGGATCAAATTATCCTGGAGGGCCTGATCATCCAAGAGGAAAAAATACCCCTTTATGAACAACTCAGGGAACTACTCACCATTCCTCAAGTAGCATCCTGGTTCTCCAACGATTGGGATGTTCGGACGGAAATACCTATTCTTTTGCCTGACGGCGCAGAAAACAGAATCGACCGTCTTCTTATAAAGGATAAAAAGGCGATCATCGTAGATTTTAAAACGGGAGAACCTTTAAAGTCCGACCAGCGTCAGGTGTTAACCTATATGGATATTCTGAGAAAAATGAATTTTATCGATGTAGAGGGGTATCTGTTATACATCAGGGACAAACAAGTCGTTACCGTTACCGCAGAAAGGTTAAAAGTTTCGAAGAGAAGGGATGAGAATCAGATAAGCTTTGAGTTTTAGTTCTTCGTCCTATCTAACTACTGAATTTCAAATTTCACGCCAGGCAAAGGTAAAAATCCTTTCGATCGGTACGGTTGCACACAAGGCAACTCAAAAAACTTTGCGACATCGGTACCCCTAACAGTTTTCGGGTCTTTGGTATACTTTCTGAAAAAATCTTCCCAATGAACCCATACAACTTGTTTAGGCTTAATCGCATTAAGTAATGTACATGGATAATCGGGTGAAAAATGGTAGGACACAACACCGAGAAAAGCGAGGTCGACTTCTTTGTCCTGTAGCAAAGCTTGCGGCGGAATTCCCGCTGGCGGACTGCAGGAAGAAGATTGAACAAAAATTCTAAACTCAACTTTTCCATTGGCATCCAGATAGTCAATCAAAAATGAAAAAGTATTGCCTTCCAGCCAATCATTGGCGTACGTCTTTCCATAAACATCGTTGAAGTCGAGGATCGGTTTTGTATTTCTTCCACTAAAAAATTTAATACTCTTAAAATGAGGATTGTGTTCTGAAAGAATCGGGTAGATATGAACTTTACTTTCTTGTGTCAGTATTTCTATGGGCGGACGTCGCACCTCACGGGTGGTCATATGGTTTTCAAGGATTACCATTTGAGCGGTATCAATCACATTGTAACACGTATTGAAACCAGACTGATTTACATACACAATGGGCGTCTTATTTAGTTTATTAAATATCGCCGGCACATCCATTAAATGATCGTAGTGGCTATGCGCACTAAAAATAGCACTGATTTCTAATGGCTGTTTTTGACCAGCACTTTCCATGGACTTCAAACCTAAGTTTATCATCGCCGGGTCCGAGGCTAATTTTCGTTTTCCTCTCACTCCTCCACCTAATACCGACGTTCCGATTTTCATGACTCGTTGGTGTGAGAAAAAAGGATCAACAAGGATACCTAATCCGTCTTTTAAAAAATACAAACCGCCAGATCCTGTATACTGCACCATTAACTTTACACCCGGCGTTCCAGTGATGTTAATTGACGTATTTTCTTTTTGGAAAAAAATCCCATGCTTCGTCAACTTATTTAATCTGCCGGGGCCCGAACTACAGCCGATCATAAGGAGTAGCAATAGAAAGAAAATGTATTTCATGGAGCGTTTCAGTTTTACAGTTTGTATGTTCTTGCATGTACAAGAACAATTGAAGATGAAAGAACTGTCAAGGTTGGTAAAGGTTTCGACCTTTAAACTATTTGAACATGATACACATCTGTCGCATTTCGTGGAATATTTTTAATAAAGAATCCTCCCGGTTGTGGGATTTGTTCAACTAAGTCGAATGAAGTACAGGACTTCGGCAGCGCTGTAAAAATGAGAATAAAGTTGTGAATACTGTTATCTGGTAAAACTGTCCAAAGAGGAGCAATCGAAATATTTTCCGCATGCACCAACGGGGATTTCGCACCTGAGGCATGATCCACCAGAAAAGTTGTTTTCCAGATCCGGATCAGCGCATCTCGGTTTGTGTTATCAAACGAACAATGAACGTATACATAAGAATCTTCAAGCGTTGAAGGTTCTATCGACGCCAACACCTCATCTCCGACTGCAGGTTTAACTATTACCGGCGGATCCTGAATGATTGTCTTAGAAGCATTTGTCATGTTACTATGAGTTTCTTGCTACCCGTTAAGCGTAGAGGTTGTATCCTGATGACCCGTGTCCATGACAGGTCTGATATCCTTTATCCTCAACAGTCTATTTTAAAAGTTGTTTGTGAAGGAAGGCTTTATTCTCAGACCACGATGGACCCATGACTTTGCTCTTTCACATCCCATCGGCGTATTTTTTTTGTCACTCCTCGGCAGTGTTTTGTGCAAGGACGGTCGCCGTCGTTAAATGTCAATGGGTTTTCTCTGATCGCAATCGCTGCACACAATTTGCCATGGCGCGATACTGATGATATGCAGCCTTCCAAATATGTCCTTTCAATGCAGTTTTTTGTTGAGGCTCTTTGTCCAACCCGCCCGAATACCATTCGCCATGTTCGTGGTCGATCAAATTGGTATTGATGTATTGCCACATCTTTTTAAACTTTTCATAATACTGGTGCTCATCATTCGGGAATTGATCAGCCATAATCAGCAATGTGTTTAGACCTTCTGCCTGCGCCCACCAGTTCTTCGTATCTCGGATGATCGTTATATCTGATTTATCTTTGAAATAATAACCTTCGTCATAAAATCCCCCAACCTTATCATCCCATCCGTTGTCCAACGCATGGTCTACCATTTTTTTACCAATTTCAATAGTACGGGTATGATCTTTTATTCCCACTGCGTGCGAAGCCTCCAACATAAGGTAGGCTGTTTCAACATCGTGCCCGAAAGAGACATGATCCAAATTGTGATGCTTCATGATGACCGCTTCGCTGGAGTCACGGAAAGAGACAGGTGTCCAATCAGGTTGAAAAAACAATACGAGTGAGCCTTTGTCATTGACGATCGTATCACGAATTAATGTCAGCATTTCTTTTACCCTTTCGGCAACAAGGCTATCAGGCCACACCTGGTATAGTTCAGTAAATGCTTCAAGCAGGTGGATGGAGCTGTTCTGATCTTTGTACCCGGTTTCCTGCGTAGACGCTACAGTGTTATCTCGCTTTATAACAGAACCATCCATTTTCATGTGTTGAAAATATCCTTTATAGACAGGATCATGGCTATGCTTTTCCAACCACATAAATGCATCCTTTGCTAATTCTAGTGCGCTTGTATCGCCTGTCGCATGATAGTAAGCCGCCAAGGCGTAAATGCCGAAGGAATTTCCATAAGCAGTTTTCTCTTCGGTCGCGCCACTCTTTACATTTCCCTGACGATCCACCAGCTGATGAAATCCTCCATTGGTTTTATCCCACATAACGTCCTTCAAAAATTTAAAACCATGGCTGGCACATTCTTTAAAATGAGGCTGATCTTGGTATACCTCGGAAGCTTTGGCGCTCGTCCAGACATGACGCGATTGCGAAACGATCATCTTGTCTTGCTCACCTGTAGGCTTAAAATCGAAAGTCCATGTGCTTAGAAAGCCGCCATATTCTTTATCCATTGACGCCGGATACCATTTGTTCAACAATTCAGTGGTGATTGATTTTTCTATAGCAGTAGCAAGTTCTGCTCTGTCATTAGATTTTTCACTGGCGCACGACAATACAAAAATTACTGGAAGGAAACGGAACGCTTTTTCGATTTTATACTTTAACATAAGGCGAGGTTGGTAAGAGAAAATTATTCTAATGGGCTTACTTTAAAAAACAGTTTTATTCCTTAACTATTTTATCACGGACTAGCAAATTACCCGACTGTAGTATAATAAAATATATACCGGGCTGAACCTGTTGCATAACCTGCGTCAACGTAGCCTCCACATCGGAAATCCTGCTTTTAAATTGGCCGACTGCCCCGCCGATTCCATTTATAACCTGGACGTAGATTTCGCTTTTGGTTTCAGGAAGTGCATCTGAATTTACATAAACGGTGCCTTCCGTTGGACTGGGGTAAATCACCTGTGAAATCTCAACAGGATTAAAGATTCCAGTTGTAATAGACGTTGACCCTACTAAGTTACCTCGACTGACATTTAGCCCGTTACCCGAGAATGTAAGTGAACCAGAAACATATTCCACTGGCTGATCGGGTACAAACCTAACAAACAAGGGCTGCCCGGCTGCGGCCTGTGCTTCCGTAAGCATTACATTGGAAGAGAAATCAGAATTGTTTAACGACACTTGGAATTTATCTGAAACCGATACTGTGATATTACCAAAACCTGAAACATGAACTTCGATTTCTTCTGCCTCGGATGCGGTTCCTACCACAACATCCTCAAATTTGAAATCGAAAACGGGAATATCAATCAGGGCATCTGAAATTTTCCAATTGTCAATCAACCAACGGGATGCCTGAGCCTCAGAAGATGTGTACACAAATGCGAAATAAATGTTCGGATCCTTCGGTATTTCAATCCCGGATGACAGCGTCCATTGCCGTGTATCGCCTGAAGGAAAATGACCGTCGATGTTGATCCACGTTGCGTCAGCAGGCGAACCTTGGCCAATGTAATTGGTGGAATATTTAAGCGCTAACGGAAAGCCTACACCCATTGTATAAGATTCGAATGAAATCATTGGTATGTAGGCAAATGATGATAAATTATTCTTTGGCGTTATTAACCAGTCTTCGTTCTCAGTGTTATTGTTCAAGGACCCATCCATGCGAAGTACTTTATTGTCAGAGGCTGTTCGCCCCGCTGCAGTATTGTCTCGATCGATCAATTCCCAGGTATGATATCCTTCTATGCTTATTTCTTGCCAACCGGTTTCTTCAAGGTTCGACAACCCATCAAAACTTCCGGCAGCAGGATTGTACGCTATACCTGACAACTTAACTTCAAGGTTTGCCGCATTCGCAGAAGTGTGAATGATTTCGCCTTCATGGAAACCAGCTTCTCCACCTGGCAAAAACTTTACATAAACTGTTTGAACCAAGCCGCTTGAAAAGCTGGCTGCAGGAAATGTAATTTCATTGGAATAGGTATTATTATCTTTAGAAACCAGGAAATTTCCAAATGCATTTATCTTGACATCTGCGGTCAGGTGAAAAGCCTTTAAAAGAAATTGAAGTGATTTAGATTCTTCGTCTTTATTTACAGCGACGAAATTAATTTCACCAGGGGTAGCTATTAATGTGGGTAATTCGAGTCCCGCGGTTTCCACATCGATCTTTAGAATAGAAGTCACTTTGCCATCATAAAATTCGCCCATAAAGTAAACATCATAGTCGGTACTGGGACCAAGATCAGTCACCGGTGTTTCGCTGGACCATGGATAGATGAACTTCCCCTTCTTTAAGGTGGACACATCGGGAGCAGGTGAACCATCCATTTGAATTACATAATAGATCCTTGTTAAATCTGCTTCCGAAAAGGTGTTAATGACAAATGAACGATCCGTAATAGATGTGATCTCTGGCGGACTAGTAAAATTTATGTCGTAGGGATTAATCGTTATCTGATTTCCTTGTGTAAAATTGTTAGCATAATTTGTTTCAGTGACTTCTCTGCTATAATTAACCTCAAGGAAAACATGCCACGTGCCTGCGGGTAGGTATCCTCCAGGTGAAGCAGCCGTATATTCTCCATTCTTTGGAACCGACGCATTTGGTCCGATAGCTTGAGCAGGTACATTTTCAAAAGGGATGACAACAAAAAGTTGATCATCCTCACCCATCACCTCATCATTGGAGAAAAATATTTTTAAACCGTACCCTTGGGTAGAAGATGTTCCTGCATTCTTTAACGTAAAGCTGTATTGCAGATGCTTCTCATCGCTTGAACTCACTGTAAAGTTTTCTGTGGATAAATCAATGGTCTGCGCCTGCAACTTCAACGTTGTTACAAGCAACAACACGAAAAAGGATTTTTTCATAGACGGGAATACTGTTCACATGGAAAGCCATAGTAAATATAGCATCCTTAAAATGATTCATGTAACAGTCGATGAAATTAATTCATTTAATCATTGCAAGATGCAACGCTGCGGGCAATTCCAATTATCACAGATGATGTAAGCAGAAAGCGACAGCCACAACCCCGTGAGAAATTTTCAGAGCAAAGCAAAGATTCAATAAAATGCTTCGGTAAAGTATACCATCACAGTTCATTATTTTTCACAGCTGCTTCGTCTGTTGCAGCGCCAAGTGTACCCAGCGAAAGCCGCGATTCACTTTCAAATCCTTTTTTTATTTCATTGCCAGCGCCAATCACTTCCGGCAAAAGTTTATTAACGAGGCTCATCAACACATTCATCCAACCGGGAGCGAAACCTTGTAATATCGTCGCGGCTTTTGCTGTTGCCGAAAGAATAGCCTCCGATTGTCCTTGCTCCAATGCATCAATAATTTGTTTGGCGGCAGCCTCGGCAGATTGGGAAAGTAAAGGCGATGAATCAGACAATTTGAACCACGCGTACTCCGCTTCATGATCTCCCTTCACCAAAGCATTTCCGGGACTCCCGGTTCGCATGAGGTTTGGCACCACCGTTGTAACCAAAATGTTATCTTTTTTCAATTCTGCATGCATGCCTTCCGATAAGCCTACCAATGCAAACTTGCTCGCCGTGTAGGGAAGCAGGTGGGGCACGGCAACCTTTCCTCCTATCGATGTTATGTTCACAATTCTTCCTCCGCCTTGTTCCTTAAAGTAAGGTATTACAGATAGCATGGTATATAGTGCGGACCAAAAATTTGCTTTCATCGCTTGCTCATATTCGTTCACTCCCATGGTTTCTTGTGGTCCTATCTGAATCAATCCCGCATTATTGATGAGCACGTCTAATCGTCCATAATGCTCCAGGACGTCAATGATCATCGCCTGAACCTGTCTTTGATCAGTCACATCAACGGTCATCGAAATCACTTCTGCTCCCAGCCCTTCAAGTTCTATGTGCGCCTGCCCGAGCTGTTCGGGAGTGCGTGCACAAATAGCTAATCTCGCACCCTTCGCTGCAAGCTGTCGTGCCAACACCAAACCTAAACCACGCGAGCCACCGGTCACAAGAACTACTTTACCCTTAAGGTCGTATCGATTTAAGGTTTTGTAAATTGTATTGGCAATCATGAATGTGCCTGCCCCGATGGCGGCCCACTTCATTACGTTCTGGAGTGTTGTGTTTTTATTTTCGGATGCCATAACTGATGAGGGTTAAACCTATCATACCCCTACAAAAATGGGCCAAAAAAAAGTGACCATTTACCGTTAAATAAAAGCTCAAATGAATGAAGGCTCGCAATATTTTTAACCTAAAGACCGTGTCAGTGCATACTACACGAACTGAGGTGTGGATGTTTGTACACAACTGTTAGTCGTAAAAATCCTGGAGCGAGGCGAAGTACACTGTATTCCAACCATCGACGATGTCTTCATAATCGTCGTCGGGAATATTGGTGTGACGCAGTTCGACGGATGTTCCTTGTGCGTGCGCATGAAGTTTTATCGTAACGATAGAAGCTTCCTGTTGATCACCAAAATGCCATTGCTGCACAATCTTCTTTCCCTCTTCAAAAGAAATATTTTTACCGGTAATACTTCCATCCCATAAAGAAAATTCCGAACCAGGTTCAGTCGACATTTCGGCTGGCTCGCCGGACCAAAGATGAATGGTAGCGGGGGTGGTTAAAGCGAGGTATACTTCTTCTGGCGTGGCAGAAATAATGTAATATTTTTTAAAGTCTTTCATGTGGATTTGGTAATGGTCATTGTCAAGACTAAAATTCAAAGTATAATATCGGTGGAGCGAAGCGTTTGTTGTCATTCTTCATGATCGATGCAACGTTTCGTCTATACTCCCTCTTACTGGTATTAACGTCGCTACGAAGCTTATTAATTTCATAATTTGATTTTTTCATTAGATATTACTCCCTAAATCAACAATTCCGTGTACATAACTTATATCATCATTGGTGTTACTGTTGCTGTCAGCATGTTAGCGTTTAGCAGACCTGTTATGTTTGCTGAATTAATGATGAACCCGCACAAAATAAGTACACAAGGACAATATTACCGATTTATTACCTCGGGATTTATCCATCAGGACCATATGCATTTAATTATGAACATGTTTTCGTTTTATTTCTTTGGCCGGGTGATCGAACACATATTTGCCGGAATTTTCGGTGCCTGGGGCGCCGTCTATTATATTGCCTTATACCTCCTTGCAATTATTGTTTCAGATATACCCAGTTATTTAAAAAACAGAAATAATCCGCGATACAATTCTCTGGGTGCATCAGGTGGAGTGGCGGCTGTCATTTTCGCGTCGATTATATTCCAACCTCTTCAATATATCTGTATATTTATTGCATTCTGTCTCCCCGGTTTTATACTAGGAACAGCTTACATCATTTACTCTTATTATCAGGGGAAGAAAGCCAACGACAACATCAATCACGACGCCCATCTCTATGGAGCTTTATTCGGGTTTTTGTTTTGCGCCATCATGTATCCCGCCTCCATACCTAATTTTTTCAAGGAGATTATGGCTTGGCGCATATTTGATTAAGTTCGTTTACAGAGCTGACCGTCTGATTTGATGCGTAGGATGTGATTATTCAAATTGAACACCGAATCTCGAACACCGAACAAGGAATGATGAAGTGGCTGGCTTAACGTGCCCACCATAATGTTTATCATCCGTGAGCAATATCGTTTTACTACCTGAAATCTATCAAAAGCAGCGTCCGATCGACATTCGATATTCGATGTTCCTTGTTCATTATTCTTTCTGTTATTCAATGAGCACCGAATATTGAACACCGAACAAGGAATGATGAAGTGTCTGACTTAACGTGCCCACCATAATGTTTATCATCCGTGAGCAATATCGTTTTACTACCTGGAAATTTATCGAAAGCAGCGTCCGATCGACATTCGATATTCGATGTTCCTTGTTCATTATTCTTTCTGTTATTCAATGAACACCGAATATTGAACACCGACGAGGAATGATGAAGTGTCTGGCTTAACGTGCCCACCATAATGTTTATCATCCGTGAGCAATATCGTTTTACTACCTGGAAATCCGTCGAAAGCAGCGTCCGATCGACATTCGATATTCGATGTTCCTTGTTCGTTATTCCTTTCTGTTATTAAATGAACACCGAATATTGAACACCGAACAAGGAATGATGAAGTGTCTGACTTAACGTGCCCACCATAATGTTATCATCCGTGAGAAACATCGTTTTACTACCTGGAAATCTATCGAAAGCAGCGTCCGATCGACATTCGATATTAAATGTTCCTTGTTCATTATTCTTTCTGTTATTCAATGAACACCGAATAATAAACACCGAACAAGGAATGATGAAGTGTCTGTCTTAACGTTCACACGTTATAATATTTATCATCCGTGAGCGATATCGTTTTATTCCGTAGAAATCTCTCGAAGCAGCATCCGATCGTTATTCAATATTCGATATTCCTTGTTCGTTATTCCTTCCATTCCTTGCTCATTATTCCTTTTATTCCTTCTTCGATTTATCCACTAGAATCTATCCAAGTTCCTCAACCTCCCGCTGATAATCATACTGCAAGTCCTCCGGTAACTGAGCCAATACTGCTTTAATTTTTTTTACCTGTTGTTCATTCATATTGTATAACACGGTACTCGAACGCAACGGTATCCCTGCTTCCTTTACTTTCATGCAAAAATGTAATCGCAGTTCGAGTTCAGTTTTTTTGTTCCCGGAATACTTGATCTGCTTATTGGTAAATCTTAAAATCTTACGCAGACTTTTTTTGATGAAATAAACATTACCGGTTGGTAGCGAACGAAACATGTCATCCATCTCAGCTTTGACGTGAGTTATATATCCATCCTCATCATGTCCTTCAAACAACAGGTACGTTAGCAGCTCTTTGTTCTCTTTTTTATATTTTGCCAGACGCATACAAAGCTCTTGAACGGTTTTTGAATCCAGTTCGGCCAGTTCGCGTTTGATCTCATTTATGGATGCTGCTTTCATTTGCGTTCATTCAATAAAACTTTACCTTCCAGGAACGCGTCCATAGTTCCTCCCTGCCAATCTTCTCAATACCTTCTTTGGTAGTTAACTGCTGATCATGGTTTTCGGAGTCTGCAAGACCACACCACGGTTCAATACAAACAAAGCTCGCCTGCTTCGCGGCCCATATGCCAAGGTATGGAAAACCGTCAAAACTAAAATCCAATCCGTGGGCATGACTGCCTGACCGAATGGAGACAATATTCGATTTTAAGTTTTTAAAAACTAAGGCATCTTCTTTGAAAAGATCATGATGTAATTTCAGAATGGCACTGTTATTTAAAAATGGCGTAGGCTGCTCTTTAATCAGTCCTTCCGCATTGATCGGCCACCGCGGCGCATTCTCAGTCTCACTAAATTCCAGGTAGTAATCTTCGTATGCTGTTCCCGCCGTTAGCGGAACTTTGAAGGCAGGATGACCTCCAATAGAAAAATACATTAACTCCCGGCCTTTGTTCCGCACCTCGTAGGTAACTTCCAACGAATCGCCCATCACTTGATATATCACTCTCAGCTCAAAACCGAAAGGATATTTCTCGCTTGTGGAGTCTGTGCTTGACAATGAAAAAACCACAAGATCTTTCTTCTGTTCTACAATGCCGAAAATTTGGTCGCGGGCAAATCCATGGCGACTTAAGGAATAAATTTTTTCCTGGTACAAATAAATGTTTTCTTTTAGGGTTCCTACAATCGGAAATAAAATAGGTGAAGTCTTTCCCCAAAAGGCCGGATCACCGCTCCACATATATTCTAGTCCGGTCAGCTTGTTTACAACGCTTTTTAACTCGGCTCCCTTTGCAATTATTTCTACCTGCAAATAGTCATTTTCTAAAAATGCATTCATTTAAATGTCGGATATTTTTTTTTCGCTATACTACAACCATTAATGGAATAGTGTCATACTATTCAAGCCAATATTTGTAATCTCAAAGAAGATTACTGCGCAGCGGCACAGCTACAACTACCGATCAAAGTTAATTTCACACGGAGTGAATGTTTTCACTGTGCATTGTGTCCGAAGTTTTCCATATTTAGTAATGCGTTTATTATCCAGTACAATTTAAAAACCGAGCCCATGAACAGAAGAGACTTTATCGCAACGACAAGCATGGCTGCTGCAGCCTTAAGTTTGGCACCCGACGTATTAGCCGCTTCGAAAAAAAATAAACTTCCCCGATGGAAAGGTTTTAATCTTTTGGACTTCTTTTCTCCCAATCCAAACAATGCTAGACAAGGAACCTCGGAAGATCACTTTCGGTGGATGCAAGATTGGGGATTTGATTTCGTCAGGATACCCATGGCCTATCCAGCATATCTCAACATCGATAGAACTAAAAACATCACACCGGCGGATGTATATAAAATTGACGAGCAAGCAGTGGATCGTATTGACAACCTGGTTACGATGGCGCATAAATACAATATGCATGTGAGCCTTAATCTTCATCGTGCACCAGGATATTGTATTAACGCAGGATTTTACGAACCCTACAATTTGTGGAGAGACCAGGAAGCACTCGATGCCTTTTGCTTCCATTGGAACATGTGGGCCAAACGTTATAAAGATATTTCTTCAAAAAAGATAAGTTTTGATTTGGTCAACGAACCGAGTATGCGCGAAGACATGAATGACCAACATTCAAAACGGAGTACGGTTCCTGGTGACCTTTATCGCAAAGTTGCTAAGGCCGCAGCGGATGCTATCCGCAAAGAAAACAAAAAACACCTTGTCATTGCCGACGGAAATAATGTTGGCAATACCGTAATTCCCGAAATTATTGATCTCGACATTGCACAAAGTTGCAGAGGATACAACCCTGGAATTATTTCACACTATAAAGCGCCTTGGGCACATAAAGATCCTGCTAATCTGCCCGAACCAAAGTGGCCCGGCCAGGTAGGTGAACAATACCTCAGCAAAAAAATGCTGGAAGATTATTACAAGCCCTGGATTGAGCTGACAAAAAAAGGTGTGGGTGTTCACTGCGGCGAATGTGGCTGTTGGAATAAGACACCGCACGAAGTTTTTCTGGCCTGGTTCGATGACCTGTTAAGTATTCTGCATGAAAACAAAATTGGATTCGCACTTTGGGAATTTGCGGGTGACTTCGGCGTTCTGAACTCCCGTCGAGAAGATGTCGTCTATGAGGATTGGCATGGACATAAACTGGACCGTAAGCTTTTGACGCTTCTACAAAAGTATTGACGATGTCTCACAAAGACACAGTTAGGCTACAGCATGCGAAGTGGCTAGTGCTACTCGATTCCTTCCACAAGAATCAACTTTGACTTCGACGCGGATTGTCGAATGGCCTTTGCTGGTGCATATGCGGCAGATGACCACCAGTCTTTTGCTTTTTGTTTGCTGGGAAATTCGATAATAACAACCCGACCTGGATCCCAATCACCTTCAAGCGTTTCCACAGCTCCGCCACGGGCAATGAATTTTCCCCCGAAAGGTTGTAACGAGGCCGGTGTTAATTTCTTATAATCTTCGTAAACGACTGGATTCGTGATGGTCACATCCACTATGATGTATGCTTTCATTTGATGAATAAATAAAACCTTCCCGTAAGTTTAGAAACTTTCAGGAAGGTTTGGATTGCGAAACCAAATTTTATTTAGCCGATGCGTCGGCTGCTGGTGAAAACTTAACAACCGTATTTGAAATTGGCTTTACCGTTTTCAGATAAGTGTAAATCGCAGAAAGATCATTTTCGCTCATATGAGCATACATGGTCCAGGGCATCGGAGTATTAAAGTCATTAGGGCCGGTAGAAGGAATGGTATACGCCGAATCCGCATACTGTTTGAAACGCTCAATAAATTGCTCGCGTGTCCATTTGCCTATTCCTGATTCCGCATCTTGCGTCAAATTTGCCGAACGAACCACAGCACCATTAGGGAATTGAAATTCGCGTCCGCCGCTATAAGCTTGTTCTTTGATAATTTGACCCTTGTCGACCTGGGTATGACATTCGATGCAAGCGGCTGCATTTGAAAGATAAGCACCATAGGCCAGCTGGTCCGTTGTGTCAGGCTTGGATTGAAAATTTGCGGGCTGCGGGATTGTATTGATAATGATATTCATAGGAAAATCCGAAACGGATTCTGGAATCGTACTCTCGATTGGTTCCAGGCTTCGGATGTATGCAATGATGTCATAAATATCTTCGCGATCCATTCTACCATAATATGGGTACGGCATAAGCGGAAACATCGCTCTTCCTTCCTTTGTCACACCTGTGGTGATCACTCTGAAGAGTTCACCGTCAGTATATCGTTTTATTCCGAAGGGAGTTATATTCTTCGCATAGTATACCCCTGGCAACCCGGCATTCTGATCAAACCGGTCACCCCCCTTACCTAACGTGCCTTCCGTGGGTGGCCCGGAAAATTTACTCCAATCTCTGACCGCATGACAATCCATACACACCGTTACGGAGTGTGCCAGATATTTTCCACGCGCAATTCGTTCCGGGGTGATCTCAATAGTGAGTTCTTCAGGTTCACCTACATTAGGAAGGGCAGTTTTAACATAGGCGATAATTGATCCAATCAATACAATAATGCCCAATAGGACAAAGCCTAAAATCTTGACGAGTTTCATAGGAAAGTGGTTTGGTTTGGTCTGGTTAACCACGAAGTTAATTCAAAAAAACCACCACTAAAAAAGTGACTCAAAAATAAATTTGGCCCCACGTACTTCCATAATTCTAAAACGATGCTTAGGCAAGCCTCGGTTTGTAGCTATGGCGGATTGCTTTTTTTGCAAGTGGAACGTGTTGAATTTCGGCGGCCGTAATTTTTTGAAGAATAACCGACAGAATCAAGCTGAAAAGCACAAAAGCAACAAATAATATAAACCCAGGCTGCAACGAAGTTTCATTGGTGGAGATACTGGCCAATGATTCCGTTTTCATATTCAGATTTGTAAGCTGACTGTCAAGGATGCCCTTGAATCCGATATAAGCCATAAAAATTGCCACAACATTCACGTCGGCCATACTCCACTTACCTGATTTGAAAGCAAAGAATTGGATCACTTTATTGGTCCGCCACTTTTCATTTCCCAATAAATAAAACTTTGTGGCTAATAATTTTCCTACCGGAAAAACTATGCTGAATAGCAGTATAAGTATGCCCACAACTGCAGAATCAAATTTGCCGGTCTCAATCAAAATGCGAACTACATCTACAATACTTTTACTTTGAAAAAATATCACCTGGTCATGAAAGGAAATTTTCTCCCCAATAAGCAAAAAGCTCAACTCTTTGATGCGGGCATCTATCTCAATCATTGGCGAAGTGAGCCCAACAAATAAAATAATAAACGTTAATGATACAGAAAGTACAAACAGACCTGTATGCAGTGTTTTTTGATTTCTCAATACCCACCACATTACCAAAAAGAATAACATGATTCCCAACATCACATAAGTGAAAAAATATGTTTGTTCTTGAAGATCATCTAGGATAGCGGTAGCTGTACCGTTAAAACTCGCGACATCTGGCGAATCATATTTTGCGAGAATACTGTCACTTCGGCTGATGTCATTAGCACTATCGTATGTGATTGTCCCAAACTCCTCCAGCTTGCTGCGAGCAATAAACTTCATCTTCTCCTTATTCTTTGGTTTTTTCAATTCTTTCACAATGGTCTCTGAAAATTCAGGCACACGTGCATGAATCTTTTCTTCATTTACCAATGCCTTGACAGCGAACTTTTTGATTTTGCCACCAATGGTTTTTTGTTTCTTGTCAACCAGGCTGTCGGCTTTATCTATTACAGCATGCAACACTTGTGAAACCTCATATTTTAGAGCTTTCTCCTGCTCGGGTGTAAATTCAAAATCATCGATGCGATGTGTAACAACATTAACGATGTGATCGCGCCAGGCGTTTACAGAAAGTATTCCGTAGGTAATGTTATTGAGGATGCTATAATCCTTTTTTATATCAGCACGTTGGCCTGATAGCGTATGAACTTGGAACCCGCTCCAGGCAGCAAGGGCCAAAAGAATCACTCCAAAGAAAATTAAGAGTGAACGTTTTAGAATGGTCATAAAGTAATTTCTCAACCATACGATTACAATCTATATGCCCTGAAAAACAATTTGAAATCGGTTCCTAGCAACGGATTACACAGCGCAATTGGGGAATTATTTACTCAATAAGGAAAAAGATGAGAACATACGGACTCATTTTACGATAAGCTACCCAATTTTTTTAAGGCCTTTTCGATATTTATTCCTTTGTCCAGTACTCCCTTAAAAAGGTCTCCCTCGCTTTTTATTCGCTCCATTGCATTGCGGATATTAAAATCTCCGATCTTCAGACCTTTCTTAACCTCCTCCCAATGCAACGGCATAGATACTGAAGCGCCGGGTTTAGGCCGTAATGAATATGGAGCCGCGACCGTGGCTTGCGGACGATTTTGAAGAAAATCGAGATACATCCTTCCATTCCTTTCCGAAATTTTCCTTTCAATGGTTGTTAATTCCGGGAGCTGTTTTTGAATCCAGGTTACAAGGGCTCTGGCGAATTCCTTAGACTCCTCATACGTATATTTTGCTTCTAACGGAATGTACACGTGCAGTCCGGTTGATCCGGATGTTTTGCAAAATGATTCGACACCGATGGCATCCAGCAACTCTTTGGTTACCTGCGCTACTTCTATTACTTCGTCGAATGTGTTTTTCTTGTCCGGATCCAAATCGATGATACACCAGTCGGGATGGTCTGGGGCTTGCGTTCGGCTGCTCCATGGGTTCATCTCGATACATCCCAACGACGCGATATACAATAGGCTTGCTTCATCTGTGCAGACTAAAAAATTTTTCTGACGGTCATCCCCTTCACTAAAATATTCATAGGTATTAATCCAGGAAGGCACTTTTCCAGTTACGTCCTTTTGGTAAAAACTTGGACCATATATTCCGTTAGGAAATCGATTAAGTGTTTGCGGGCGGTCTTTCATATAAGGCAACATGTAAGGAACTACTTGATAATAGTAATTCAGCATATCACGTTTGGTCGTTTTTTCCTCGGGCCAGAATATTTTGCTCAAGTTTGTAAACTTCAAGTCATGACCTCCTACATTTCGTACCTGGGTTTCATCCGTGGGATTCAACAATGTTTTACGGTCTTGCTTCCTGGGTGCTTTAAGTATTGATTTACGCGTTGGCTCTGCTTCTTCAGCAAGGACGTCGGCGATGGGGACAGGATTCTCGCGCACTACATCCCTGGCTTCTTTATCCTCGCGCAGTCCCTTAAAAGACGGATGACGCATAGAGCCATCGTTGGTGGATGCTCGGTACGTCACTTCTGCAACCAATTTTGGTTTTACCCACACCACTGCTGCTTTCGGGGGATTAGGACGGAACCTGGAAGGCTTATTATATTCCGGTACCTCTTTAAATGGACATTTCTTCGTTTCAAGCGGTTTAAGTTTTTCCAGCAATTCCGTTTGCATTTTCGCATTGAATCCAGTTCCTACAGGTCCGATAAAAATCAGCTCGTTATTTTCATAAACTCCCAACAGCAAAGCACTGAATTTTTTATTGGTGTTCTCATTTTTAGTATAACCTGCAATGACCGCTTCCTGGTGCTTTTCCGTCTTTATTTTTAGCCATTCGCGCGAACGTACATTAGGAGTGTAGAGACTGTTATTTCTTTTTGCGATGATACCTTCTAATCCCATTTTATCTGCCAACTCAAAAAATTCAGTTCCCGTCACCGTGAAATTTTCACTCAGACGCAATACATCATTGTCAGGGAGTATCTTCTCCAAAATTGCCCGGCGCTCTTTTAATGGAACCTGGGTGAGATCATATCCCTCCAACCACAAAATATCAAACAAATAATAAACAAGTTGTCCGTCCGCCTCGCTCCGCCAAACCTGTAAAGCATTAAAATCAGGAACGCCCTTTTCATTTAAAACGGTAATCTCTCCATCCAGTACAACATTTATATTCCAATCCTTTAGCTGATCATAAATAGGATAGAATTTTTTGTTGAAGTCTTTATTGTTGCGCGACCGTATCTCGACACTGCCTTCATGGATATAACTCAATGTCCGGAATCCGTCCCATTTAACTTCATACGACCAATCAGCTTCATCAAATGGTTTATCGACCAACGTTGCAAGCATCGGCTTTACATCTTCCGGCATTTTTGATTTAACTTTTTTGCTTACATCTTTCAGAATATCCTTAGCATCCATATTTTCTTCTTCACCTTTTGATTTTAGCCGACGTCCCGATCCCTTCCTTTTTGTGGTCTTCTTGGGCGTTCGTACCGCGCGCTTGACCGATGAAGAAGATCGATTGCTTTTCCACTGGTTTGCATTTTTATTGGTCGCCATACGTTCAATAGTTTTTCCGGACACCACTGATTTATCTTTTTCCCGAATATCCATTTCAGTTGCGTATTTGTCGCGATGCTTAATAAGCAACCAGGAATTTTCACCTCTGCCCTTCGTTCTAACCAATGCAAATTCTCCTTTGAGCTTTTTACCATGCATCCGGATTTTCATGGATCCGTTTTGAAAAGCCTTCAATAAATATTTCTCTTGGGAAGATTTTTCCCCAACATCCTCCACAGGCTCATATGTACCTTCATCCCAAATTATTACGGTTCCCGCACCGTAGTTGCCTTCCGGAATGATACCTTCGAAATTTTTGTAGTCAAAAGGATGATCCTCAACCAACATAGCTAAACGTTTGTCAGCCGGGTTTAATGAGGGCCCTTTGGGTACGGCCCAGCTTTTTAAAACGCCTTTTAATTCAAGCCTAAAATCGTAATGGAGCCTGGAAGCATCGTGTTTTTGAATTACAAACTGCAATTTTTCACCAATGGCTTTCCCTCCGGTAGGTTCCGGTGTTTCTTCAAACGACCGCTTCTTCTTATATTCAGTTAGTCCCATACGTGCCTATTATAAAATTTTATGCCAATGAGTGATCGATCTAATCTTAAAGATTTTTTGAATTTTAAAAAGACCATTTAATGTAAGTTCTATCCAAAATCTGATCGGATTAAATTGCGCATGTTCAGTAACATTGTGGCTGCTAATTTTTAATCTGATGAAAAATCTGACTGTCTTTGCCCTCGTGCTGGTTAGTATACTCGGCGTTCTTTATATCGGCGCCAATGGATTGATGCAACAATACGCATGGGGACCGTTTTTTATATTTATTGGCGCCTGTGCCACCATCGGTTTTACAATCGATATATTTAATCACTTCCGCCCCAAAAGAACACGTTAAAAGTTTGTAACTGCCGCGAAATCCACTCCTATTTGCTGGCCTGGATTTTTTTAATGGCATAATTTTTAGATCATCCATGATCCTATGGATGATACTACCCTTACAAAAGTTATCGGTATAGCGGCTGGCATATTTACTGCGATATCACTACTGCCCCAGATTGTGAAAGTGATTAGAGAAAAGAAATCACAAGACATATCGATCTTCTATCTTTTGGTTTTGCTTTCGGGATTAATCCTGTGGACAATCTACGGCTTTCGAAAAGACGACATCCCTATCATCGCCACGAATATCTGTTCCATGGTGCTTAATATTGCGATGATTGTATTGGGTATGTTATATAAGAAAAAGAATGTTTAGTCAAAGGAGCGTGTGCTCCACGAAGATGAATTCAAAAATTCCTAATATTTTTTAATGAACCATTCTGCCATCTTTAATCCATACTTCGTCTCCAATTGTTAAGGTTGCATCCGTAAAAAAATTCCACCGCACGTATCCGCCGCTAATTTTCCCGCCAAGCTCCGTATTATCCCCTAGCGACAAACGTATTACGCCGGCACCATATCCATAATACGGAATCCACTGCGGACCTATTTCAGGAACGCCAAGCCACGGATTAAACCCAACAGCCATTTCGCGAAAATATGAAGCAGAAGGCCCCGCCTTTTCTAATTCGGAATGCACCGCCTCTAGGCCTTTGTTGGCTTCCACTTTAACGACTTTTCCTGCCTGGAACTCCATCAACAGACCATCTACCATTGAACCTCCCCACATCATGGGAGGAAATGCAATTTTGCCAGATACACTTTCTTCAAGTGGTGCAACTCGTATGGCACCAGCGGGCAATTCCATTTCACGGTCAATAAGATTACGGGCAGCTTCACTCCTTTTCTTTGATGCATCACCATCCTGTCTCGTAACAGGACGTTCACCAATCATGAATTGAATATCCGTACCCGCAGGTGTTGTGATCCGTATCTTGTTGCTACGCGCTGCTTTTTCAAATGCAATTTGTTGCGCTGACAATTTCTGATAATCCGTTTGAAGCAAAGCCGTCTGATATAATTGATCAAGTTGTTCAGATCTGGGGAGTATCCCGCCATTCATCCTGTAAGCACCAGCCCAATGAAAATGAATTGTTCTGCCGCGTCCGCTACGCAATACTTTTTGCATGGCTGCGTATGGCGCATGCGTAGTGTCTGAGCCCGGAAGCATAATTCCTAAATCAATGGTCATGAAATGATCGGCGAGCGCTTTGCCCGATTTCCCTGACGCTTGGCGGGTAAAATCAGTTACCCATTCCTCCGGCAAGTCGGCCGTGACGCTGAAAGTCCCCAGGTATTCTGCTTTTGCACCGATGATCTTGCGTTTCAGTAGCAGGGAAAGTGTATCGAATAAAGCAGGATTTGCGACCAGGATTACGCGCTCGCCGGGTTGCAATGCAGCACGTTCAATGATCATATCGGACAACGCCTCGTAATTTAATTTCAATTCGTCAGAAGGTACGCTCTCCTTCGTTTCAGTGATCGTTTCCTTGGAAGGTTGACAGGCACTACTTAATAAAATTAAAAGGAAGCAAATCCTGGGCAAAATATTCTTCATACTGTGGGGATAGATGCTCAAGATAAGAATGAAATTGATTATTTGAGAACCACGAAGGCAACCATTGAATCAGAAAAAACATGGGTTAATAAGGTCAGGAACGAATTCAATTTATTGTTTGAATACATCCTGCAAAGAATACGGCAGGCCTGATTAACTAACGATGCAACTACCGGTAATCGGTTTAAAACTTGCAACCGGTCTGCCATGGAAGGTCCGTCATTGGTTATTCTTAAGGAGCAACTACAACCGTTTAAGGGGAAAAAAATCCGGAAGGCATCGGGTTCAACAACGCGCGTTGAAACAAATAAGCTTGTTAATCAAAAGATCATTGATTTTAAATCGTGGGGTAAACATTTCCTTATTGAATTTGAAACATTCTTCCTTCGGATTCATTTCCTGATGTTTGGAAGCTATCGGATTAATGAACAGAAAGAAGCGAAGCCACGTTTGCACTTTGAATTCACAAAGGGCGAACTAAACTTTTATACTTGCTCTGTAATAAGAATTGATGAAAGCGTCAACGATGTATACGATTGGTCGGCCGATGTCATGAATGATCAATGGGACCCCGCTAAGGCCCGAAAGAAAATAAAAAAATTCCCCCTAGCGACGGTCAGCGATATTCTACTGGACCAGAATATCTTTGCTGGGGTAGGAAATATTATAAAAAACGAAGTGCTTTTTCGAATCCGTGTTCATCCGGAAACAACGGTTCAAGCTTTACCTCCACGGAAACTTACCTCGTTAATTACAGAAGCAAGAAATTATAGTTTTGACTTTTACGAGTGGAAAAAAATATTTCAATTGAGAAAGCACTGGCTCATTTACACCAAGCGGAAATGCCCCTCCTGCAAAGGTCCGGTAATTAAACGATACACCGGGATAACCAAAAGGAGAAGCTTCTTTTGTGAAAAATGTCAACAACGGTATGAATAAAATATATTTATTCCACGACACTAAGCATTAACTTCTCTACGGCATCCTTCACATATTCACCATTACCCGGCCCGTACCAATTCATCAGCTGCGTTTCATAGTGATCAATATCATAATATTCTTCGGGCGTAAGGTATCCAATATACCCTCCGTTAAAACTTGTTACGATGGGAAAGACATTCTTTGAAGTAGCCAGAGCATCAATTGCAAAATTAAATTCACCGGAAAAATCGCCAGGTGTGCTAAGAAAAACAATATCTCCAATTCTCAGCACGGAAAGAAATGATGGGTATTCTCCAAACCCGACACGGAATAACCAGGGACGCAACCGCCAATCATGAAGAACTTTAGGCTGCGGTTCGCTCAGTTCTAATGGTACGCGGTACATTTCGATCGTTGAATTTTTTACTTTCCACCCTGGTTCCTGAGACTGAATTTTCTTTGAAATCTGTTCCGCCATCCAATCCACGCAACTCCATCCGGCCTCAGGCGCTGCAGGGCCGTGGCTTCCTACTGCTCCTGCCATAAACATGGCTAAAGCATATCCGTCTTTCTCTAAAATGTTGGTTAACTTACCCGGGTAGTCTCCGGATAGTTGCAAGTCACGAGAAAATAAACAAGTCGCATGCGCGGTGTAACTCAGAAATAATAATTTACTACTGTCGCTTCTTTCTACTTTTAAGAATCTTAACATAGGATCAACGGGGCCGCCATCGGTCACCCTATTGTAAACACCTTCAGGCATTGCTACCGAATCCATTTTAATAGTAGCAGGAAGCATATTCTTCGTAGCCTCGTGAATACTGATTTTAATTTTATCCGTAATGAAGCGGACAACTGAATCTTGATAAGTGCCATAGAGGACCGCAGTTGCTCCCTTTGCCCAATTGCCAATACTGTTATGTGAGTGCGTTGCGCCAAGATATGTATTGTCCAGACTGAAATCGATGCCTGGCAGTTCCTGTTCCAGTCTTGCAGTAACTGTTGGTGGAATGATCAGCAAGTCTGCACTAACTATGGCTACACGTTTTGTGCCGTTGTCAATAACCATGGCTCTCACGTAAATAGAATCATGAATGGATTTATAATGTTTCCCAAAACGTTTGCCATAACCTGCGGTAGCGAGCGGACCAGGTGGTGTTAAATTAACTTTACTAAATCCTATAATAAATCCGCTATCGACCGGCACCGGGTCCTGATCTGCTGAGTCTATTTTTTCGCCCATCCTTTCCAATAAACTTTCATAATCCACATTCGTATCTGTAGGAGCAATTCCTACAACAGCGAAGATGAGGATCAGCACAAACAGGGAAGCCAACATGATTCCGACAAATCGCAGAAGCTTTTTTATGAGCATAGGTCGCAAGATAATTAGTCAGATGGATTTATTGGCTAAAGTCTACCGTTAAAAGCACTTCTATGAGGACAGATCCAAGTCGCCTGCATCCTTAACTTTCCCCTTTTACTGCTAAACCAATACACGCCAACCAACTTTTAAGCATAACTTTACAGTAAACGATTATTGTATGAACACAATCGCTAATAAAATAGCGTCGTCCGAAAAAAAAACTGACCTCTCGGGCCATCCTGCACCGCAGCCTTATAAAACAAAAAATAAAGTTCGGATTGTTACGGCCGCTAGCTTGTTCGATGGACATGACGCCGCTATTAACATCATGCGGAGGATTATCCAGGCGACTGGCGTAGAGGTTATTCATTTAGGTCACGACAGAAGTGTAGAAGAGGTTGTGAATACTGCAATCCAGGAAGATGCACAAGCGATCGCCATGACAAGCTATCAGGGCGGACACAATGAATACTTCAAATACATGCATGACTTGCTAAAGGAAAAGGGAGCGGGACATATCAAGATTTTTGGTGGTGGCGGCGGCGTGATCTTACCAGAGGAAATAAAAGCGTTGACCACGTATGGCATCACAAGGATTTACTCACCAGACGACGGAAGGGCTATGGGACTGCAGGGAATGATCAATGATTTGGTTGAGAAAAGTGATTATCCGCTGGGTGACACATTAACGGATGAATTGGATCAGTTGTCGTCCAAAAATCCATTGGCCATTGCACGGCTGATCTCTGCTGCGGAAAATTTTTCAAACACCCATCAACGGGTTTTTGAGGAAATCAAAACACGGGCTGAAAAATCCTCTACACCGGTGCTCGGTGTAACCGGAACAGGTGGCGCTGGAAAATCTTCTATGGTAGATGAAATTGTTAGAAGATTTCTATTTGACTTTAAAGACAAAACCATCGGATTAATTTCCGTTGATCCTTCCAAGCGAAAAACAGGCGGTGCATTATTAGGCGATCGAATTCGGATGAATGCCATCAACAATCCCCGCGTGTTTATGCGGTCGTTAGCCACCCGACAAAGTAATCTTGCACTCTCCGCCTATGTCAGGGAAGCGATTCAAATTCTTAAGGCAGCAAAATATGATTTAATAATTTTAGAAACATCGGGTATCGGGCAAAGCGATACGGAAATTCTGGAACACAGCAATGTATCGCTATATGTAATGACACCGGAATATGGTGCGGCAACACAATTGGAAAAAATTGATATGCTTGATTTCGCCGATGTGATCGCACTTAACAAATTCGATAAACGTGGTTCATTGGATGCTTTACGCGATGTAAAGAAACAGGTACAGCGCAATCACCAACGTTGGGATCAGAAGCCCGAAGAAATGCCCGTATTTGGAACTATTGCCTCTCAGTTTAACGATCCTGGAACAAATCAGCTTTACCTTCACTTAGTCGATGTCTTAAAGAAAAAAACCGGCATCGGGTTAAATTCATCTTTTCAGGCAACCCATGAGATGTCGGAAAAAGTTTTCGTTATTCCGCCTAACCGTACACGTTACCTAAGCGAAATTACAGAAACAAATCGCAAGTACGATGAATGGGTAAATCACCAATCGGAAATAGCAGAACGATTTTATGCCATTCAAAAAACGATGGAGCTTGTTGATCCTGAAAATGCTTCCTTAAAAAAAGATTTACAGAACGAGTTGCAGAAGATAAGTCAGGTTCTTGATCATAAAAACCTAATCCTCCTTCAACAATGGCCCGAAAGGCAGAAGAAATACAAAGACGATGTTTATAAATTCAAGGTGCGCGAAAAAGAAATCGCCATTAAAACACATACCGAATCACTTTCGCACATGCAGGTACCAAAGGTATCCCTTCCACGATACCGCGGCTGGGGCGATTTGCTTCGCTGGATACTTCAGGAAAATGTTCCTGGCGAATTTCCCTTTACAGCCGGTATTTATCCTTTTAAACGTGAAGGTGAAGATCCTACAAGAATGTTTGCTGGTGAAGGTGGACCTGAAAGAACGAACAGAAGGTTTCATTATGTAAGCCTGGCGATGACCGCAAAACGTCTGTCCACCGCCTTTGATTCCGTAACACTTTATGGAAATGATCCGGACTACAGGCCCGATATATATGGCAAGATTGGTAACGCAGGCGTCAGCATTTGCTGCCTGGACGACGCCAAAAAACTTTACAGCGGATTTAATCTTGTCGATCCAAAAACGTCTGTATCCATGACCATCAATGGCCCGGCACCAATGCTATTGGGATATTTCATGAATGCAGCGGTCGATCAGCAATGTGAGATATACATTCATAAGGATGGCCTGACAGACGAAGTAAAAAAACGTATCCATGAACTTTACGCAGGCAAAGAAAAACTTCGTCCCTCCTACCAGGGCCATTTACCCACAGGCAATGATGGCTTGGGACTAATGCTCTTAGGTGCCACGGGCGATCAGGTTCTTCCATTAGAAGTTTATAACAACATTAAAACCGATACATTATCGCAAGTACGCGGTACTGTGCAAGCCGATATTTTGAAAGAAGACCAGGCACAAAATACATGCATTTTCTCAACTGAGTTTGCGCTTCGGCTGATGGGCGACGTTCAACAATATTTCATTGACTGGAATGTGAGAAATTTTTATTCAGTTTCTATTTCAGGATATCACATTGCGGAAGCCGGTGCTAATCCCATCACGCAACTTGCCTTCACATTGGCAAATGGCTTTACCTATGTAGAGTATTATTTGAGTCGTGGAATGGATATCAATGGATTCGCACCTAATCTTTCCTTCTTCTTCTCCAACGGAATTGATCCGGAATACGCAGTCATTGGGCGTGTAGCCAGGCGGATATGGTCTAAAGCCATGAAACACAAATACAAAGCCAATGAACGATCGCAAATGTTGAAGTATCATATTCAGACTTCAGGCAGATCGTTGCATGCACAAGAAATAGATTTTAACGACATCCGCACTACGCTGCAAGCACTGTATGCGATCTACGATAATTGCAATTCGCTGCATACAAACGCCTATGATGAAGCGATCACCACACCCACTGAGGAATCTGTCCGCCGAGCGATGGCCATACAGCTCATCATCAATAAGGAACTTGGGCTCGCTAAAAATGAAAATCCATTACAGGGTTCTTTTATTATCGAAGAATTAACTGACTTGGTGGAAGAGGCTGTTCTTTCGGAATTCGATCGCATCACGGAACGTGGGGGTGTACTCGGAGCGATGGAAACCATGTATCAGCGCGGGAAGATCCAGGAGGAAAGTTTGTATTACGAAACGCTTAAACATACCGGCGAATTCCCAATCATCGGCGTAAATACATTCCTGAGTTCAAAGGGTTCACCAACAATATTACCGCGCGAAGTAATCCGCGCGACCACGGACGAAAAAGAATATCAAATTACCATGCTGAAAAACCTTCATGCTTTCCAGGCCGAAAAGGCCACAGAAAAACTGCAGCAGGTACAGGATGCTGCTATACAAAATAAAAACATCTTCTCCGCACTCATGGAAGCAACAAAAGTATGTTCATTAGGAGAGATAACAAAAGCACTGTTTGAAGTCGGTGGCCAATACCGGAGAAATATGTAAGCCGTACACCGACGGCATATCAGCATGCCTATACGCAAATAGTCAACGTTTAATCACATACGTCCAGATTGGGCAATCCACGTGATTCACCACGCCTTCCGCGACACTTCCTTTGAGAAGATGGCTCAACCCTTTTCGGGCGTGCGTACCCATGGCAATCATGTTTGCATTCATCCAATGCGTGAATTTGATGATTCCGGTTTCTTTATTGTTGGCTTTGAAAACGTCAATGGTGTAATCCTTGAGCATGAAGCGTTTTGCAAATTCATCCATCTGACGTTTTACAACGGTGTGGTCATCTGCTTTAGTGGAAGTATCGATCCACACCATGTGCAGTTTCGCCTTTAATATGTGCTGAAGTTCCTTCACGTGCATCAATAAATCTTCCTGGCCTTCTTCCATGGAGTTCGGAAAAACGATATGCTGCAATTCAGTAATTGAAACTTGCCGCTTTACTGCGATTACCGGGCAACTTGCGTTACGCACAACTTTTTCGGCCGTAGAACCGATCAACACTTCCTCCAGTCCGCTTACGCCTTTGGTTCCCATTACAATGAGGGTGATCTTGTAACTCTCCAGATAATCTAGTATGGAGGGAACAACAGGACCGTATTCAATTTTTGAAGTCAGGAAAAGATGTTCTTTAGCGAAATCTCTTTTAAGCGCTGCAAATTTCTCTTCGGCGCGCTCGCTTAATTCTCTCAGCAAGGTCTCATCAAAGGATGGCATAGGAGTCAGCACGTCATCATGCATTATGGGAAGTTCTATGACGTGCAACAAATGCAATTCCGCACCTGACACATGGGCCATGTCAACGGCTAACCGAAACGCATGGATAGCTTGCTCAGAAAAATCACAAGGAATAAGAATTTTGTTCATAGGAGTCAGCCAGGTTCATAAAAAGCCTATGCTAATATAAGAGTTTATGTTCGAAATCGATTTGAGTGACGCAGAGGTTAAGAAGGAGTTACAAGTTACCCACTGACAGGAAAGTTCGAGTCTTGTCTTACTGATAACAATAGGTTTTCAGGTAGTCTGCTACATCATCAATACCTGCATCGAACGCTTTAGTCAGACAACGGCATCCTTCTTTTACCTGATCTGTTTCCACGAGGGCAATGCCTTTGTAAAATAAGAAGGTTGTATTGGCAGGGTCCGCCTGTAAACCGTTGTTGATGAAGGTTAGCGCTAAAGGATAAGCCTCCTCGTCGAGACAGACCGATGCAGCGTAAATATAGGCCTGAATAAAAGTTGGATCATCTTTGATCACTTCATCAAAGATAATCAACGCGCTATCTGGATTTTCAAGGTAGTAGTAAGTAAGTCCTAAATAGGATTTTAGTTCAGGGCTGGCTTGATAGCCCAGCAACTTACGGATGTCTTTTTGTGCTTCTGCATACTTCTGAGATTCCATTAATACCGAAGCCCTCCATTGAAGCATCTCGGGATTGTCAGGATTTAACAATAACAAATCATTTAGATCGTCGAGTTGTGCTTCATAATTTTCTACCGCCTGGTTGATGTACGCACGCAACAACTTAGCTTGTGGCTGTGGGTACTTTTCGATCAATGTATTTATATCTTGTAAGGCCTCCTCAAAACGTTGAAGACCATAATAGCACACAGCCCGCTTATGATAAAGCTGATATTGTTCTTCTGTCTCGGGTTTGGATTTCTCGAGGAGGCTGTTGTATAAATTCAGCGCACTTTGATAATCTTGTCGCTCAACCAAGCTATCTGCCTCGATCTCTATGGCAGACTGTTGGGCGACGGAAAAAAAAGAACTCATCACCAGCATGATGATGAGTCCTGAATATTTACTTGCGAGAATTGTCTTTTGCATGGTGAAGCGTTTAACTTCTCATGACCGCTATCGGTTATAGCGTTTCCGTTCGTTTTCCGTCAGGTAAATTTTTCGTAAACGAATCGACTTTGGTGTTACCTCAACATATTCATCCGACTGAATATATTCCAACGCTTCTTCCAATGAGAATCTTATCGGAGGCGCAATGCGCATTTTTTCATCTGCACCCGAAGCGCGCATGTTGGTGAGCTTCTTAGTTTTTGTAACATTTACCACGAGGTCACCACTTCTGCTGTGTTCCCCTATTACTTGTCCTTCATATACCGGCTCACCATCCCCTACAAAAAACTTACCGCGATCCTGCAAGTTGTTCAAGCTGTAAGCAATGGCCTCGCCTTGTTCCATAACAATCAATGAACCATTGATACGTCCGGGGATTTCACCACGGTAGGGCTGATACTCTTTAAAACGATGTGTTACGATCGCCTCACCTGCAGTAACGTTCAATAAATAATTTCTTAGTCCTATGATACCGCGTGAAGGAATCATAAACTTTAAAATCATGCGATCACCTTTGGGCTCCATGTTAAGCATTTCACCCTTACGTTGTGACACTGTTTCAATAGCTTTTCCGGCATCAGATTCAGGAAGATCGATGGTTAGTTCTTCCATAGGCTCACATTTCACGCCGTCGATTTCTCTAAAAATTACCTGCGGCTGACCAATTTGTAACTCGTATCCTTCACGGCGCATCGTTTCAATCAGTACCGACAAGTGAAGTACGCCACGGCCAAATACCATAAAACTATCAGCAGAGCCGGTGTCCCCTACGCGAAGTGCCAGGTTCTTTTCCAATTCCTTGTCAAGCCTGTCTTTGATATGGCGGGAGGTTACAAATTTTCCCTCCTTACCGTAAAAAGGCGAATTATTAATAGTAAAAAGCATGCTCATTGTAGGCTCATCGATGGAGATCGTTTTCATGCCTTCCGGTTTTTCAGGATCGGCAACAGTGTCGCCAATTTCAAAACCTTCGAGTCCCACCAGCGCGCAAATTTCTCCCGCCTTAACTTCTTCTACCTTTAATTTTTCAAATCCTTCGAAAACATAAAGGTCTTTTATACGCGATTTTACAATAGCTTTTGTTTCGCGCTTAACCAAGGCAATTTGTTGCCCCGATTTTATAGTACCGCGATGTACACGTCCAATAGCAACACGACCGATGTATGAAGAATACTCCAAAGACGTGATTAACATTTGCGTACTACCTACTTCGATGGCAGGCGCCGGAATATGTTCGATGATACCATCCAGCAATGCGGTGATATCTGTGGTTGGGTTCTTCCAGTCTGTACTCATCCACCCTTGTTTGGCAGATCCATAGAAAGTGGGAAAATCCAATTGATATTCTGTAGCATCAAGTTGATACATCAGGTCAAATACCTGTTCGTGTACTTCATCTGGTGTACAATTTTTCTTGTCTACTTTATTGACAACAACAATTGGTTTCAATCCCAGCTGAAGAGCCTTTTGAAGCACGAAGCGTGTCTGAGGCATAGGGCCTTCAAAGGCGTCTACTAACAGCAAGCAGCCGTCGGCCATGTTTAGAACGCGTTCTACTTCTCCTCCAAAATCACTGTGTCCAGGGGTGTCAATTACATTAATTTTGTAATCCTTATAACGTACTGAAACGTTTTTTGCCAGAATAGTAATACCCCGTTCCCGTTCCAGGTCATTGCTATCCATAATCAACTCACCCGGGGTTTCATGATCCTTAAAAAGCTTCCCCGCCATCAATAATTTGTCTACTAATGTGGTTTTACCGTGGTCTACGTGGGCAATAATCGCAATGTTCCTTATCTTACTAACGTCCATAAATCCTCAAATCCTCTTATTTTTTTGAATTGAGGCGCAAAGATAGAACAATTAATTGGCTTATGCTTGCCGCCACAGAAAGAAGTGAAGTAGGATGCCACAGTGGCCCCTTAAACACATAAACACTCGCTACACTCTAAACCTCAAAAAAGTCCCCATCGGCAAATCCTTTTCATGCTTGGATTTTAAATAGAATTCGCCGTATTCCTCTTCCTTGAAGTCGAAATAGGTTTTAGCAATATTTAATCCCACCAAAGGTGACAAACCAATCGCATACATGCTCAGAATGAAAAAGCTTTTTTGTTTTTCCAGCACCTGACTGCTCATATAAATAAGTTCATCCAGTTGCTCTTGTAATGTCCATTTTTCGCCTTCGGGGCCGCGGCCATACGGCGGTGGATCCATGATGATGCCATGGTATTTGTTGCCACGTTTCACTTCGCGTTTAACAAATTTAAAAGCGTCTTCATATACCCAGCGAATATCCTTCAGGTTATTAAGTTGCATGTTGTGTGCAGCCCAATTTATACCGGGCCGGGATGCATCACAATGAATTACTTCAGCCCCTGCCGTGCGTGCTACAACGGATGCGGCACCTGTATAAGCAAAAAGATTAAGCACCTTCGGTTGTTTTACCGTCCACGTGTTGATGGTATCAAAAATAAAATTCCAGTTGCTTCCCTGCTCAGGAAATATTCCAACATGTCCGAACCCGGTAAGCGCCAGGCGTAAAGTAATTTTAAGCGTGTTATAGCGATAGGAAATATTCCAGCTCTCCGGCATAGCAGGATTTTTTGACCACCCTCCTTTAACATCGTCAGTGAACCGGAATTTATCTTTTTGTTCACGCACGAATTTGGCATGCGCCAATTTTTTCCATTCTTGTTCACTTAGGGATTTTTTCCATAACGCCTGTGGCTCGGGCCGAATCAGAATGTATTCCCCAAATCGCTCGAGTTTCTCAAAATTACCAGCATCGATGAGTTCGTAGTCGGTCCAGGAAGAAGGATGTAAAAGTTTCAAGTTTCTGATTTAAGGTTCAAAGTTAAAAGAAACTTAGATTTGAAGTTTACAGCGCGAACGTTGAACTTCGAGCTTTCAATCCAAACCATTTGAATGCATCCGCTCATCACCAGTGTTCAGAATCCGAAGATCAAAAACATTCTTGCGTTGGAAAAAGCAAGGGAGCGTAATAAACAAAATCTCTGCGTGATCGAAGGTATAAAGGAATTATCGTTAGCAGTGGCAGGGGCATATAAAATCTCCAGTGTGTTTTATTGCCCGGAGATTATCGAATCGGACGAGGTTCAAACGATTGTAAAAGACGACCAACTTTTAATTCCTGTACAACAAAATGTTTTTAGTAAACTTGCTTACCGGGAAAGCACCGGAGGAATTATTGCCTTGGCCGAACAAAAAAAACATGCATTGGAAACTCTGGAACTAACGCCGAAGCCACTCTTATTAGTCTTAGAAGGCGTTGAGAAGCCTGGAAACCTGGGAGCAGTTTTACGCACTGCGGATGCGGCCGGTATCGATGGAGTTATCATTTGTGACCCGCGCGTAGATTTCTATAACCCGAACGTCATCAGATCAAGCGTTGGGTGTGTATTTACCAATCAGATCGCATCGGCAACCTCAGCCGAAACAATAGCGTGGCTAAAGAGAAAGAATATTGCAATCTTCTGCACTTATTTGAAAGCCTCCAAACCTTACGATGATGTTGATTACACACCAGCGACGGCTATCGTTATGGGTACAGAATCCGTAGGATTGTCGGATAGTTGGGTGGAGAATGCAAACGAAAATATAATTATTCCCATGCAAGGAAAAATAGACTCGATGAATGTTTCAACTGCAGCTGCTGTGGTCATCTTTGAGGCCAGAAGACAGCGTGGATTTAAAGAAAAACGCTATTCATAATTATTTTTAAATGAATATCCATCATGCAAAGCAATTTTATAAATTTATGATTGGGAAGTTAACAAATGGATAGGGTTCCATTATCAAAGAAATATGGGGCGGAAGAAAACATGATAAATACGTTGGCAGAAGCGTATCGCCTGCAAGAAGCTATTATCAGTGCCACTGAGCTTTCGGTCATTTCTACGGATACGAAAGGCATTATTACGAGCTTTAACCGGGCCGCAGAAGATCTGTTAGGGTATTCTGCTGCAGAGATGATCGGCAAGGCGACACTCGTCATGTTACACGACAGTATTGAATTAATTGAACGCGCCAGCAAGTTATCGGACGAATTGGGAATAGATGTCGAGCCTAACTTCGAAGCCCTTTCATTCAAGGCTCAGCTCCTCAGAAGTGCTGACCGCGAAGAATGGACTTATATTAGAAAAAACGGCACGAAATTCCCTGTAATGTTATCCATCACCGGATTGTGGGATGATAACGGTAAGCTTACTGGCTATGCAGGTATCGCAGCTGATATAACGGAACAACGTCGCCTACAGAACCAGTTCAGAAAATCAGAAGCGCATTTAAGCGCACTCGTTAATTCGTTGGATGATATTGTTTTTGAAGTTGATGAAGATGGTCGATTCGTAAACGTGTGGGCAAAAAACGATGACGATTTATTTTATCCTCGATCAAAAATTCTAGGCAGAACATTTCAGGAAGCACTGGGCGAAGAATTTTCAAAACCCCTGGAAGCTTTAAGGGTAAAAGTGATGACTACCGGGCAGTCTGACAGCTATGAATACAAATCTATCATACCTGGCTCTAACAGGTGGTTCAACGCAAAATATGCCATCGTTCACGAAAACGGCAAGCCCACGAAAAGACTAACCATTCGCATTGAAGATATTACAACCCGGAAAGTAGCCGAGAGCAAATTGATTAAAAGCGAACAAAAATTCAGATCCCTTACGGAAAATATTCCTGGTGTCATTTATCTCAGAAAAAATGATGAAGCCTATTCGATGATCTACCTCAACTCAAGGGTTGAAGAATTAACGGGATTTGAAGCCAGTCAGTTTTTATCAAGCAAACTTAACTTCAGCGACTTATACCATCCGAATGATCAAGACAGAATCCGTATAGAAATTGAACATGCAGTTGCTGAAAAAAGAAACTTCAGTATTGAATATCGGATTCGTCACAAAACTGATACCTGGCGCTTTGTAAAAGAAGATGGTATGCCGGTAATCCAGGAAGATGGAAGTATTACCATTGAAGGATTTATCATCGACATCACTGCGCAGAAAAATGCTGAAAAGGAATTGTTAAAGGTCGCGAAAGAAAATTATAGACTGTTCAACACTTCCGTTAATTTAAATGCAATCTCAGGTTTTGATGGATACTTTAAAAAACTAAGTCCTGCTTGGGAACAACTTCTTGGCTGGACGGATCAGGAACTGAAAACCAACCGCTTCGTGGAATTCGTTCACCACGACGACGTACCGGCTACAGAAGAAATGCTCAAATACATTTCTGAGGGGAACGACCTTCACCATTTTGAAAATCGTTACCGCTGCAAAGATGGTTCTTACCGCTGGCTGTTGTGGAGTTCCGCTACGGATGTTAAGAACCAACTGATGTATACATCGGCCATTGATATTACAGAACGAAAAAAATCCGAAGATGAACTGCTTCGTTCTAAACAAAGCTTGGAAGCTATTGCCGTAAAACTTCAGGAACAAAATAGACAGCTAGATGAATTTGCACATATCATTTCGCACAATCTGCGGTCACCCGTCGGCAATATTAAAGCGCTCATCAGCCTGCTTGACGCCAACAGCAGTTTGCTTGACTATCAACAAATTTTTGAAAAAATAAAGACCGTTTCCAGTAACCTCGGTGAAACCATGAACGAACTCATGGAGACACTGAAGGTTAAGACCGATACGGATATACCACGTGTTGAAATTAGATTTAAAGAAGTGTTCGATAAGGTCATTCAGTCATTGGAAGGCGAACTGATTCAGCAAAGCGCTTCCATCACCTTTGACTTCAACGATGCCCCAAAAATATATTACTCCAAAGCATACCTTGAAAGCATATTCCAAAACCTGCTGACCAATGCTTTAAAATACGCTTCGCCTAAACGGAAACCTGAAATAAAAGTAACTACCTCAACCGTTGATACAGGTATCGAACTGCGCGTACAGGACAACGGTTTGGGCATAGACATGCAACGTCACGGAAGCAAATTATTTGGCCTTCACAAAACGTTTCATGTACATCAGGATGCCAAGGGCGTAGGACTCTTTCTTGTCAAAACTCAGGTTGAAGCGTTAGGAGGATCAATCTCTGCGGAAAGCGAAGTGGATCAGGGTACCACTTTTATCATTCAATTTTAATAACAGCATGTCATAAAAAAAGGACGGATGATTCCGTCCTTAAATTTCTTGTGGAGCATATCGGAGTCGAACCGATGACCTTCACACTGCCAGCGTGACGCTCTAGCCAGCTGAGCTAATGCCCCAACAAAGTGCGCAAATATAGGTGAGATTCGAGGATTGGAAAATTAAAAGATTGGAAAATTGGAAGATTCAAAACGAAGGTCAGCTTTGTACCAATGCTTCATTCATTAATTTAAATTGAGTCTAAGCCCTTTTTTTGATAATTTCCCTTGCAGCAATTCCAGCGTCCATGACGCTGATGATAACATTGATTCAGAAAAATACGCGAATGAAGCGTGGCTGTAAGATGAATGTAAGATGACTGTATGATGGTTGAATTTAACCCGAAGCTACTCCTTACCTAACCCAAAGCTACCCCCCCAACCTCAGTGAACCTTTCAACTGTCACCCGTTTGTTCCAAGATTTTGTGTTCAACGCCAACATTTAGCCCCGAGGTTTGAGCAAAGATTTCAAGATCTTCCAATTCACGGTGTTTCAATCGTTAGAGCATCCATTTTTGGGGCCGTCGAACTTTCTAACCAGAATTACCGTACCTTTGCCGCTTACTTTAATAAATTTTAATGAAATCTTTTGAAGCCTTGGGTCTTTCCAAGGGATTAGTAGAGTCGGTTCAACAAATCGGCTTTGAAATACCAACCCCCATACAAGAAAAAGCCATTCCGATTCTGTTGAAAGGAAATCGCGATTTTGTGGGTTTAGCACAAACTGGAACGGGTAAAACAGCAGCTTTTGGGTTGCCTTTGCTGGAATTAATCGATGCCGATAGCCGGAACACCCAGGCATTGGTTTTGGCACCAACCCGTGAATTGGGTCTGCAGATCACAAGCGACCTGGAGAACTTTACGGAAAAGTTTAAGCCATTCAATATTGTAGCGGTTTATGGAGGTTCAAGCATTAGTGAACAGATCAGGAAGGTAAAGAGAGGTGCACAAATCATTGTGGCAACTCCTGGAAGGCTGATCGATCTGATCGATCGTAAAGCTATCAATCTTAGTACTATACAATATGTTGTGTTAGATGAGGCAGACGAAATGCTGAACATGGGATTTAAAGAAGATCTGGATAAGATTCTTTCTTTTACACCCGATACCAAAAGCACCTGGTTATTTTCAGCCACCATGCCCCGCGAGGTAAAGTCAATCATGAAAAACTACATGAGCGATCCTTATGAGCTAACCGTGGGAGAACAAAACACAGGCAACGTAAATATTGAACATCACTATGTGATGGTGCAGGAGAAAGATAAGTATCTCGCCTTAAAAAGAATATTGGATGACAATCCCGAAATTTTTGGATTGATCTTTTGCCGTACCCGGATCGACACACAGCGTATAGCCGAAATGTTAATGAAGGATGGTTATAATGCTGATGCCTTACATGGTGATCTTACCCAGCAGCAACGCGATCGCGTTATGCTTAAATTCAGAAACCGTTCACTTCAGATTTTGGTTGCTACCGATGTGGCTGCCCGTGGTATTGACGTGGAAGACATTTCGCATGTTATTCATATGAACATGCCCGATGAAATGGAATTTTATACGCATCGGAGTGGTCGTACAGCACGCGCCGGAAAGAAGGGTATCTCAATTGCCATGATCTCTCGCAGAGAACTAGGTCGTGTAAAACAGCTTGAAAAAACTTTGAAGTCACCCTTTAAGAGGATGATGGTTCCAACAGGGCCGCAGGTTTGTCAAAAACAACTGATTGCCCTCATGCATAAAGTACGTGAGGTAAAAGTGAACGAGGAAGAGATCGGAGAATTTTTACCTGCCGTTTATGAAGAGCTGAAAGATTTAACAAAACAGGAATTGATCAAACGTTTCGCGTCGATCGAGTTCAACCGTTTTCTGGATTATTATCGTAATGCACCTGATCTGAATCTCGATGACCGGAAAGCAAGTGATAGCGACGGCGATCGGTACGTCACTGGCAGTCGGTTCTTCATCAATCTCGGCAAAATGGATGGCCTGGATGCCGGCAGCATGTTAAGCTTTATTGAAGATGTGAGCGGCGTAAACAGAAAATCGATTGGCAAGATGGAACTGAAAGGCGCTTATTCTTTCTTTGAAGTGGAAAAGGATAAAGCAGACCTTTTGTTGAGTGAGTTCAAAGGTGGTGTCGAATTTAAAGGACGACAAGTTCGGGTAGAAATGACAGAACGAAGAAACTCCGGCCCGAGAAAAGAATCGTCTTCAAGAGATTTTAAAAGAGGCAGAACATCCGGAAGCACGTTCAAAGGTTCCAAAACTACGGAGCAGAAACGCAGAAGATACTAAGCACGAATTTGAATATTGAGTGTTGAATTTTTAGAGGATGCAACACTCAATATATTCAATGCACTTGTTTTAACTCCAATGGAGCAATCGTAAAATTCAGCATTTCAGTATGTCGTATCACTGAAATATCTACGATGGTCAGTATTTCTTTTTTTGCTAACTCCTTAAATAATTCATGGGTGCTGTTGACAGGATGCCCATTGAAATTAATGATGATATCACCTTCCTGAAGTTGTGACCGCGAAGCTGGAGATTCGGGTTCAATGCGTGTAACAAACAATCCTCTCTTATTCGATAAATTGAAATGCTGCTTTACCTTGGGATTGATATTGACCTCCTGTAGCATAATGCCCACGTATGCCTTGAACACTTTACCATGATGGATGAGTTGTTCTGCAATCTCCTTTGCTGTGTTGATATCAACAGAAAAACTTAAGCCCTGAGCTCCCTGGATCATGGCTGTATTGACGCCAATGACGTCTCCATCTGTTGTGATCATCGGGCCACCCGAATTACCTGGATTAAGTGCGGCATCCGACTGGATAACATTATCCACCAATTTTCCCGATTGCGTTTGCAACGTTCGTCCCAACGCGCTTACCACACCCGTTGTGACAGTATGCTGATACCCGTACGGATTTCCAATCGCGATTACAAACTGGCCAATCTGGAGTTGTGAAGCATCACCCAATTTAGCGACTGAATAACCTTCCGTATAGATTTTTAATATGGCCAGATCGGTATCAGGGTCTTCACCGATAATGATTCCTTCAATTTCATTTTCATTAAGCAAACTCACCATAATTTTTTCTGCACCATGCACCACATGGCTATTGGTGAATACAAGCCCATCTGACGAAAAAATAAAACCTGATCCCGAACCTGCGGGTCTGAGTTTACCTTTTACAGTTTTAAATACATTGATTTTGACTACCGCATTTTTTGTTTTCTCCACGGCATCAATAATCATTTGAGAAAATGCGTCCATAATATTCTTTTTCAATCATAGACAAATTATTGCCCACTTTATTGTATGGCAATTTTGTCTGGGCCTTAGCGGAGAGATAACGCCAGTATGGCCGAACACTATGCCTGGTCGGGTCTTTTTAGCCTCATCAAATGAAGGTATGTCGTTCGGCAAAACGGTCCGCGATTTTGTTCTACGATACACCCTTTTCTGACGGCTTTCAGCATTTAGCTTTTCACTTTAACATTAAAACGTTTAGATTCGCACCAGTTTTTTTCGGGGCGTAGCGCAGCCCGGTTAGCGCACCACGTTAGGGACGTGGGGGTCGGATGTTCGAATCATCTCGCCCCGACTTCGCCCGCCATAGCTTTAGCGACGGCGGGCTTTTTCTTTTTATAGAAGATGTTTGCAGGTGATTAAATACTTGCTTTACGTCTAATAATGCGATGTTGGAATAATTAACTCGCCTTCATTTCGGTTAGCACCGAATGGTCTCGGAATAATTGGAATTGCTAAATAGCGAGAGACATACGCAAAACTTCCGTTTTCTACTGGAGACGTCGTCCGCGACTAAGGACTGCAAGCCGACTCACTTTTTCTTCTTATTCTGCTTCAACGAACTAAAAAACTTCGCCCAGTTGAAAACATTCAGGAACGGGTTGGTAACGGGTTGGAATCTGCTATTGGCTGAATTAGCCCACTGATCTAAATAATATCGTTGATTTTGATAGCCATCCATTGGGGTAGTTTTGACCATCAACGCCAATAATTCTTCATTAAAATTACGCTTATCGATGCCGCTATTATCCATCGGCATATTCATCGCTAACACCGCCTGCTTAAAAACTTCTTCCGTCGGGAAGGGCACAATCGTCACTTCCTGCAAAAATGTAGTGTCCTGCACCAGCGTTATAATTATGGTTTGATATTCCGGCGAATTCATGGGTACTGTAAAATATTGCCGGTCATACCCCACCGCACTGATAACCAACTCATCGCCTTCGAGAACAGGCATTGAAAAGAAACCCATGCCATTGGTGGTCGTTCCCCTGCCAGCTTTCGGCACATAAATATGGACCCCCGGAACAGGAATTCCAGAAACACTGTCCTCTTCCAGCACTACGCCGGACAACTGAATAACACGCTTCTTTTGCTGTGCTTTTCCTGGAACAGCCGCACAAAAAACGATTAATAGTAGACTCGTTACGAATACTAAAAACTTCACATTTCCTTTTATAATAACTCCGGCATTCATGGATTTCAAATATACAGAGAAGCACTAAAAGCGCCTAATTTCTCTACCTTTGACAGTTCACACATAGGATGCCAAAATGCGACTGAAAAGTTTTAATCTAACTCTGGGAGCACAAATATTTAAAGCCTGCGCCGATGAGTCACGTCTTCGGATCCTGGGATTAATTGTGACGAATGGCGAAATGTGTATTTCGGATTTAGAAAAAATCCTGGATTTTACGCAGGCCAAAACCTCCCGGCATCTAATTTATTTAAAGAATTCTGGCATTCTGAGCGCCCGCCGGTATAACCATTGGGTCTTTTATCAGATCAAGGACAGCGTAGCCGATATTATTCAACAGGTATTTCAATTTTTACGTAAAGACGCGCAACTAACCCAGGATCAGAAAATCTACCAAACTTTATTCACCAATAGAGAGTTAGCAATTAATAAGCTACAAATTCAGGAATGGCAAAAAGTGAAATAAAAACTAGTAACGGATCATCCGTAAAAAAATACAACTGCATTTTCTTTGACCTGGACCATACGCTTTGGGATTATGAAACTAATTCCCGGGAAACGTTAGAAGAGCTTTACCTGCAGTATAATCTTCAGGCAAAAGGAATTGACACGTGTGATCAATTTACAACACATTTTACCCTAGTAAATACCAGGCTTTGGGAATTGCTGGACAAGGGCGCCATTACAAGTGATGTGATCCGCAAGCAGCGCTTTAAACAGATCCTTGAAAATTTTTCTATCCGGGATGAAAAACTGTGCGAAGACCTCTCCCATGACTATATCAAGGAAAGCCCAAAAAAAGGAAAACTGATGCCCTATGCGCTGGAGGTATTGGATTATTTATCAGCGCATTATGACCTGAGTGTCATCACTAACGGCTTTGATGAGATTCAACAAATGAAGTTACAATCCAGCAACCTCGTTTCCTATTTTGATCACATCATTACCTCACAGCGGGCTGGGTCTCGAAAACCTTCATGCGAGATATTTAATTTTGCGCTAAGCTGCCACGGCATAAAAAATCATCAGGCAATTATGGTAGGCGATAACCTGGTGACCGATATTGGTGGGGCCTGTAGTGCGTATATCGATGCCGTATTTTTTAATCCCGAGAAGATTACGCACGATGGCCACAGTGCGTATGAAATCAGTTGCCTTTCAGAACTTAAAAGATTTCTTTGAACCATTAATACAGTAACACAACGTATGGCAAACGGATTTTTCAATGTTCCTTTTCCCAAAAATGAACCGGTATTAAATTATGCACCTGGAAGCAAGGAACGAGTTGCTTTGCAACAAGCCCTTCGCGATGCCCGCGCTAAACAATTGGATATCCCTATGTACATCGGCGCTGACGAGGTGCGCACAAATTCAAAACAAAGGTTAGCGCCGCCTCACGATCACCAGCATACGTTAGGATATTTTCATGAAGGCGACCGAGAACACGTGGTCCAAGCAATTGATGCTGCCTTAGCGGCAAAATCATTGTGGAATAATCTAAGCTGGGAGAACAGGGCTAGTGTTTTCTTAAAAGCCGCCGATTTACTTGCTGGTCCTTATCGCGCTATTATCAACGCTGCTACGATGTTGGGTCAATCCAAAAATTGTTACCAGGCTGAAATTGACAGCGCTTGTGAATTAATAGATTTCTTGCGTTTCAATGTATACTACATGGCCCAGATCTATCACGAGCAGCCCGAATCTTCTCCGGGCGTCTGGAACCGGATTGAGTATCGTCCCTTGGAAGGATTCACATTTGCGCTTACACCATTTAATTTTACTGCCATCGCTGGTAATTTACCCACCAGTATGGCTATGATGGGCAATACTGTTATTTGGAAACCTGCTTATACGCAGATTTATTCCGCGAATGTTATCATGACGGTTTTGAAAGAGGCTGGCCTGCCGGATGGCGTTATCAATTTGATTTATGCAGACGGCCCGACCGTTGGTGATGTAATTTTCAATCACCGCGATTTCGCAGGCATTCACTTTACTGGAAGCACAAAAGTGTTTCAGCAGATCTGGCAAACAATCGGAAAAAATATTCAGGCATACAGGTCATATCCAAGAATCGTCGGGGAAACCGGCGGTAAGGATTTTATAATCGCCCATAGTAGTGCACATCCAAAAGAGTTGTCGACGGCAATGGCACGGGGCGCTTTTGAATTTCAGGGTCAGAAGTGTTCCGCAGCATCGCGATGCTACATCCCTTCATCAATATGGGATGAGGTAAAAAATTACCTGCTTGAAGATTTGAAGAGCTTTAACATGGGAAGCCCTGAAGACTTCGGGAACTTCATCAACGCCGTGATTGATGAAAAATCCTTCAATTCCATCACCCGTTACATTGAAGAGGCAAAAAAGAATCCTGTAAATGAAATCATCGCAGGCGGAAAATATGATAAGTCCAAGGGATATTTTATTGAGCCTACAGTAATCGTTTCAAAAGATCCATCCTCTGTCACGATGTGCGAGGAAATCTTCGGACCGGTCCTCACCATTTACATTTACCAGGATGAGAATTTTGAACAGACTTTGGAATTGGTCGACAACACATCACCGTATGCGCTTACCGGATCCATTTTTGCGAAAGATCGTTACGCTGTAGAATTAGCCACAAGGAAATTAACGCAGTCTGCAGGTAATTTCTACATTAACGATAAGCCTACTGGTGCAGTGGTTGGCCAGCAACCTTTTGGCGGAGCAAGGGGATCAGGGACGAACGATAAAGCAGGGGCTAAAGTAAATTTGTTGCGTTGGGTCTCTTTGAGAACCATCAAAGAAACTTTTGTCACGCCAAGAGATTATCGCTATCCTTTTTTGGAACCGGACAAGGCATAGGTAAGAAAACAAACCCTGCTTCAATGCAGGGTTCGTTTTCTCAGACATTATGGTTAGGCCACCGCTTCGCGATACCATTTTATTTTTCTTGAGAAATACATCAACAAGCTTACGATCAGGAATAGCCCTAAGCTTCCCAATAGCAATGAGAAATCCTGTTGAAGGATGATGATGAAAATAAATGAGTAAAATGTGATCAGCAACAGGGAGAAAACCAAACTGAGCTTTTTCGAAGGGAGAAATGTGGTAGAATATAGGCTAACCAGAATAACCGTAGCGATGGAAGAAATGATGTAAGCAATATTATAACCGACGTGTTCTGAAAAACTAAGCAGCAGTGTATAATAGATGATTAACGCGACGCCTATCAGGATATATTGAAAGGGATGAATTCGAACCTTTTGGATGATCTCCACAAGAAACAGGGCAATAAAAGTTAAAAGGATTACAAGCACTCCGTACTTTGAGGTCCGCATACTTTTTTGATATTGGTCTACAGGTATTAACAATTTGACTCCGAAGTCTGCGCCGCTAAGCTCTTGATTACTGTCTGCCCATTGCTGCGAAAAAGCACGATTAAAATGCAATATCTTCCAGGCTGCAGTAAATCCTTCGTTAGTTATTTCGCGGGAAGCTGGTAAAAATTGTCCGTCAAAACTTGGGTCAGGCCAAGGTCCTTGAAGTTTTACGGAAGTGGTTTTGCCTAAAGGAACAAAATCTAATCGGTTACTACCTTTTAGTTTTAACTTCATGGAGACTTGACCGACAAATGCATCGGCGTTATCCCAATTTAATTTCGCCACGATACCACTACTGGAAGGGAGGTTTTCTTTTGGTTTATAAAGGGCAGCCAAATTTTCATCTTGTCGTCCCCTAACCGTGAAACCGATATTGTTGGAAGGTTCAAGTGTAAAGGGCTTATCTGCGAGGGTAAGGATGGGGTTGTCGCTAATCCCCCGAAGGTCTGTGATGCCATACGTGATATAGGCACCGTTCCATAGCACCATATCTTCAGGAATAGAAAGTTTTTTAAAATCAGGTTTATTGAAATTTGCAGCGATCGATAGCGAAGATTCATAAACCACGGCATCAAAAATACCCCGGTGCAATATTTCAGGGTTAACATTTCCATTAATAGTTAAATCCTCGGGGAGGAAAAATGCTTTTTCAATATGTTCCCTGATTTCTTTACCGTCTTTTCCACGATCGATAATTTCATGTTTACGATAAGGTACTACCAATACGGGGCCAGAGATCGATTGACTTCCGGACCATTTTTCGGCTACTTCCTGAATAACCTCTCCCGCTCTGGATTGTCGCTCCTCGATTAAATCTTGAATCGATCCGGAAGGAATCAAGAGGATTAAAATTAAGATTCCGATGGAAAAGAGTTTAATCATGATAGATTCCTGGATCCATTTATTGAACCGATCTAATAAATTCGTTGGTTGTGTAATTGCTTCCATATTTTGTTAAGTATTAAAGATTCCATTGTCAATCGGCCTACAATTGTGGGGCTTTATCCTTACAGTGAAGGGCCCTATTAACGCTGGCCGTATAAAGTACTTTGTGATACAAAGCGCACAGACAAAAAAAAATCCCCCGATCGTGACCGTAGCGTAGATATGTAGCGAATCTTTCCAATCAAAAGTACTTTGTTGTTCAAAGTTACTTGAACGCAGGCGAGTTCGCAAGGTTTAAATCAGTAATTATTAAAACATAATGGAATAAAATTTCCACCGATTTTGGAAATTTCCAGTCCAACTCCTTAATATTGCACTCCCTTTTGAAGGGTAATTCCTCCTTAGCTCAGCTGGTTAGAGCATCTGACTGTTAATCAGAGGGTCCTTGGTTCAAGTCCAAGAGGAGGAGCCTGATAATCAGCCACTTACATGTTAGTACTGTAAGTGGCTTTTTCATTTGCACGTTATTTGCACTTTTCTATTCAATAGCATCGCCCCCTAAAACTATCCTACAACATTCCGTCTTCCGGCATATGGGCCGCCCCCTGTCACTTTTCCGTCTTGCCCTAATTTGTTATTTTCGTCAATGGAGATCACAGAAGACCTTTTACACAACTCTTGGACACGATAGCCATGAGCCTCGTGGAGCAGCACGATGATCACGTGTCGGAGTTTTATAGTGATGCCTGAACCAGAGATCAAGCGGAGAATTTTTTTTTTGCAGACAGAATCTCATCCGGACACGTTCGGTCTTCCTGTTGAAGAGTTTCGTTCCAACATTTCGGATACTTGATTTAAGCCTAATCTTCCGACCTTAGGTTCTTTCTAGGAACAGATTGCATTTAAAACATTCGAAAGTTCGCCGTCTTGGGATGGAGGATTAACCAAGCGGGCATTGTAATGCATTGGTTGATTTATCCGGTAGCTTTTGCGGCAGGCCATGCGTTGTAATCATCTCTAAACCTGAACTGCCAGTGAACAGGATAGTAGTTTTTGCATGGATAATTTTGGATAAATTCCCACGGAACGTTTGACGTATGGCTCATATGATTTTCGTCGGTAAAACATGCTATCTGACAAAAAAGCGTTGAGTTCTTTGTAGTTGGCACTTTGGGTGCGCGCACTATTTTAGCTTATTTGGCTCTACACCGTATGAGCTTGCAATTGCTTCAATGATTTTTTCCCAATCATCGAGAATTGCACAAATTTGTTCGAAGTTCTTTTCATTGTTTAAGTTTAGTACTCGCGTCCCATCATCATCTCCTGCTTTTGTTGGAAATGTGAGTGCGTCAAATTTTGCTAACCTACTTACGCTTTTTGTAACAAAAAGAATGTTTTCCCTATGGTACGAGAAGTCCGCATGGGAAATAAAATCCCGAATTTCGTTGAGCGCATACAAATTTTCAACGTGTTGTTTGTCTTTCTTTTCAACTTCAGGAAACTCTGGCAAAAACTTGTCAATTATAAAGGCAAAAGTATTTTTATGCCAATCAAGTCGTAGACTGGCATGCTTAGGAGAAATTGTTCCTGTGTTGAAATCTTTTTCAAATTCCGGGTTATTCTTTAACAAAATAAGATCAATTAACCTCTTCTCGAGCCAAATAGATCTGATGAGGATTTCGCCCGCCCTTTGAAATGTCTTGTTATTGGTGTAAAGGTTAGCCATAGTCGGTCGTAATTTTACAAACTTAGCCAAATACAGGGAATTGCATATAACGTCGTACGCATTTTCACATAAGTGGCTTACAACTGTGGCCCCTTTTTTAGGTTTACGTCATGACCTGCAATGGTATTTCCCAGCTTCTGCTGGAAGAGTATATTTCTTTTTACCTGATGGCAGGTTCTCTACAAAACCCCCTTCGAACTGACTTACTTTTCCTTTATTTCCTCCTCCATGATCTGTCTTCTGGGAACTGCAATTTGGGCATAACAATTGAAGGTTTTTTGTTCTGTTGTCGCCGTTGACACCGTTCTTGTGGTCTAGGATCAACACAATCGGCTTTCCGTTCCACGTCAACGGCGGATTGTGCAGTGTACAGTCAAGATTATCACACCGCAAAGGAATTGCCGTTGCCTGCTCCGACCTCCATCTTATATACAATCGCTTAACAGTCGACTGCGCCTGTCGACCCTGCTTGTAAACGAGTACTTCATCGTAAGCTATGCTCATCGCTACCTTAAAAAGTGAATTACAGCCTTACACGTAGTCGTTTTGCTCTTTCTTTAAACGCTTCCTCCCCCCCTTCCAAAATCTCGCACACTTGTTTTCGAATCTCATCGTTCTCTATCCCTCCACTTACATAATTAATTAGTGGTAGTTGATTTTGTCTATGATCGCCGCAGTTGGCAACAATCACCTGATCAGCGTCTGTGTTGACGACCAAGTTTGCGTTGTGTGTAACAATGATTATCTGTCTTCGAAGTTTAGCCGATCTAAACCTCGGAACAAGCTCATCAAATATCGATTTAGGGTCTAAGTTTTCTTCTGGCTGGTCAATAATCAGAGGGCGAAAATCATCCTTGTCGATCGCTAGATATAGAAGCAACAGTACTATTCCGCGAGTTCCGGATGAGAGTTGATGTATGTTTACGCCGTCATATTGAATGCCATACTTAATTGAAATATGTGAGGTGTCAAAGAGCCATGCTGCTACTTTGTTTGCCCACTCTCTATAAGATGCACGATCAGTCTTTTCAATTGGAGAATGTTCTTCCAGAGATTTCCTATGGATATCAAGAAAGCCATTCATTGCTTTGGAAACATCGTCTGCCGTCCCTTGCTCCCACGCAGGAAGTAGTTCTTTTTGAACAACTTCTCGAAGAGCACCTTTCCCTCGAAAAATTGTACCTTTCCTTAGATCAAGAAGAGCCTCACCGGCGGCAGCCCATGAGTCGAGATCGGCCTTACGTTGAACATTAAATGTAAGTTTCCCAAGAGCCCCGTCTTCCTCCTGAAGGTTTTCCATCAAAGGCTTATACAACTCCGTAAGAATTTGCTCGTGTTTCAAGAGCGTATCGAAAACGCCCTTATAAGACTGCTGTCGTAACTTTAGCAGGTGCGTTATCTTTTCATCAGCCTTTCCGCAATCTTCAATTTCTTTCTTTAGAGAAACGACGGTGGCTTCATCCTTTGCAATTTTTTCAGAAAGCTTTTTAAACTTTAACGAATTTTCTTCGTCTACCCCAATCAATTTCTGAATTTGGGATTGTTTTTCTTGTAGTTCATTGAAAGTATCCCTTGATAGATCTTCAACATTACTAAAATCACTTTGCTGACCGGCCGGAGTTTCAGCGCCTTTTATTGTCTGAACGTTAATACTCGCCTTGGTAATTTCTTGTTTCAACAACCCTACCACATCGCCCTTGTGTTCTAATTGGAAATTTTCCCACTGCAAATCGGTCAACCCAGTCATCGAATGTTTTTCTTTTAAATTTCGTAAAGCATTCGGCATGCCAGTTTTTATCAACCCTTCAATGTAATCATTGAGAATTGTCAGGGCAGAGTGTTTTCTGGTCGCAGCATCTAGCTTAACTCTTGCCGCATCGAGCGCGGTTGAAATTTTCTGATGTTGTTTTACCCTCTCTTCCGAATTTTTACCAATGAACGTCTGTCTATCACGCTTATCGTTCTCAATGGTTTTAGTTTTTTCATCGAGGGACTTTTGCAGGTTAGGGATTTGGTTCTTCTTTTCGCGCCAGCTATTTATTTCAGATGTATAAATTTCAATTTCCCGTTCATAGTCACAGCGTAAATTGATCACGCTTTCGGACTTTAGCCCAACTAACTCCGAAAATGATGTTGCACCCATTCTATTTTCAGCAATATGCGCTTCAAAAATAACACGCTCAATTTCATCCATTAGCTCATCGGTTAAACCTTCAGCAGAGCATAGCTGGTCGACAAACTGTTGGGACAAATATTGAACTCTCACACTATCTATTCCATTATGCGAGGCAACATATTGAGACAGTGGAGAACTACTTTGCTCACCAACCAACCAATTCAATTCGACAATTTCATCCGCGAAAAGATCTTTAGCTCTCATAATAAACGACCGGTCATTTGTCTTCGGCATTGCCGAATATCCTGCGACAGCAATCAGATCGGCTAAAGCAGTTTTACCAGATCCTCGCGCACCGATTATTGTGGTTAATCCTGGATTCAGCCTTAACGATGAGGTGGTAAGCCACTCCGCATTTTTTATATTAATTGCCTCTATTGTATAAGAAGGCATGCTGCCTGCAGGAGGGCTGGAACCAATAAATGTGCGTATTTCTGGCTCAATACAAGCTTGACGAAGTGACTCAAATCTTAAATCACCTTTTATCCAACTATATCGGTTGTGAGAAGGTACACCTACATTATCATTATCATGAGCATCAGAGCCATGAAGGCAGGGTTTGCATCCATTCCACTTGTCCGACAATTCTTGCTTCGTAGCCGCGCCCTGACCAAGCCAGAATTTCCTCTGGTTTTCGTTTGAAGAAAAAATAATATGGGACGTTCGCTCTAATTCTGTTCTTAACGATGCAAAGGCGGCATCATCCTTTAATCCTGGTGTTCCATCCCCGCTGCTTCCAGAAATTGCTATTAAAATGTTTTTCTTCGCCCATGCCGTATTGTTATAGTTTTCATGCAGCTGTTCATAATTAACTTTGAACTGGTTGACCCCGATTTCCAATGCTTTTCTATCGTCAGTTACTTGTGGGCTATGCTTTCTGCCTAGTTTCTTTAAGTCTTCCGCATTGCAGTTATAGGCATCGTCGCCTATCTTGTATGTCAGCCTATTGATGAACCTTTTGATTTCAACAACGTGATTATCGTCTTCTTGGGATACGAGCAAGTGAGCGTTAATTGGTTTTCCCTTCGCAGTCTCTATGCTGAATCGTAATTCAATATTTGGGAAAATAAGGTCGACTTCGGATAATCTTCCTTTACTTTTTTCATCAATGACTCTCTCGTATAAATCAAGGAGGTAATAATCGGTTACGCCCAGTGCTCTAATACGTGGATTAGAGTTCTCAATTTTAGTAAGAAAATCCTCCCACGGATCGTCCCCATTAAACTGGTTGTTTAGAACAGTCCCGGGCGCATGGATGTGTGGTTCCCATCGATGCCAGATCGATCCCCGAGGGTTTTGTGTGTTCACAGGGGGCGTCAAAGTTTCTTTCGGAGTGGCCGACATTTTTCCCATATGCATTCAATCAACGTTGCTCTTATTATCAAAAAAGGAAATCAAACAGTTGCGAAGGATAGAACTATTGCACTGGTCCAGCTAATTGTGCAATTTACTATTTTGTTGAATATCAGCATAATCGATCTTGACCCTCAACTATCTTCCTATAGCCTTGTGGGAGATAAAAGCATTCAAGATCACCGTGATTTAAATGGTTGTAAATAATAGGCTAAAATTTAATTTGCGGATTCAATTTCATTTTGGGCACACGTTACGTTATGACTAATCTCTTTTTTGAAAGACCGATTCTAAACTCGCCTTATGAATTTCCTGCACGTCATTGGGAACTGGATGAGCATGGTCAGCCTACGCAGAAGATCTTAGAGAAACGTCGCGCAGCAGAATTCATTACACCTATCCCTAAACCTCGTAAGCGTAAGAACACGGCTCAAGAGCAATTGATATTCGATGAGGGTAAGGGGCTTTCCACGAAGGACCAACAATACGATCCAACATCGATTATAAACCTGTTACGCCAGGAGGTTTCCAAATGGCGGAGTCTGCCTAATCCGAATGACTGGAATGTTACACCAGAAACGGCACGACTATTACAGCATTGGCGCAGTCATAACTTTAGCAGTATCAGACCATTTTTCTGCCAAGTGGAAGCTGTCGAGACGGCTATCTGGCTAACCGAAGTGGCACCCAGTTCTGGCAAAACTGGAAAGAACCTAATTGAACATCTTGCTAATGCTAATAATGATGCCAACCCTGGCTTAATGAGGCTTGCTCTTAAGCTTGCCACAGGGGCGGGTAAAACAACGGTCATGGCTATGCTAATCGCATGGCAAACAATTAATGCTGTAAGACGGCCCCAAAGTCAAAAATTTACGCGTGGCTTTTTAATCGTTGCGCCTGGTCTGACTATTAAGGATCGTTTACGTGTGCTCCAGCCTAATGACCCGGACAGCTACTATTCGAGTCGCGAGCTGGTACCGAGCGATATGATTGACGACTTGCAACGGGCAAAGATTGTCATTACAAACTACCATTCCTTTAAGCTCCGAGAGAAGATTGAGCTTTCAAAAGGTGGACGATCACTTCTACAAGGTCGTGGAGAGGAACTAAATACGCTTGAAACCGAAGGACAGATGATACAACGCGTCATGCCGGATTTGATGGGACTAAAGAACGTCTTGGTCATTAATGATGAAGCGCATCACTGCTATAGAGAAAAGCCAGGAGCTGAAGAAGAGGATGAAGACCTGAAGGGTGATGACAAGAAAGAGGCTGAAAAAAACCGAGAAGCGGCAAGATTATGGATTTCGGGTATCGAAGCAGTTAGTCGAAATTTAGGTGTCGCTCGTGTTATTGATCTTTCGGCCACACCGTTTTTTCTTCGAGGGTCCGGTTATGCAGAAGGTACATTGTTCCCTTGGACAATGAGCGACTTTTCCTTAATGGATGCAATTGAGTGCGGAATTGTTAAACTACCACGCGTGCCGGTTGCAGACAATATTCCGGGTTCTGAAATGCCGATGTTCCGTAATCTCTGGGAACATATTAGAACTAAAATGCCGAAGAAGGGACGAGGGAAAGGACAAGAACTCGATCCCTTAAGCCTTCCTCCACAGTTGCAAACGGCACTTGAAGCGTTGTACGGGCACTACGAAAAAACCTATCAGCTTTGGCACAAGGCTGGAATCAAAGTTCCGCCATGTTTTATTATTGTTTGCAATAACACAGCCACTTCGAAACTCGTCTACGATTATATATCAGGCTTTGTTCGAAAGAATGAAGACGGCTCAGAAAGTTTTGTAAATGGGCGACTCGAATTATTCCGGAACTTTGACGAGAATGGAAATCCTTACGCAAGGCCAAATACACTTCTTATTGATAGCGAACAGTTGGAATCTGGCGAAGCCTTGGACGATAATTTCAGGGGTATGGCGGCAGACGAGATCGATCGTTTCCGTCGTGAAATTATTGAACGGACTGGTGATGCCAGACAAGCAGAAAATTTAACGGATCAAGATCTTCTTCGAGAAGTGATGAATACTGTTGGACGTCATGGACGATTAGGAGGTTCAATCCGCTGTGTTGTATCCGTGTCCATGTTGACTGAAGGATGGGATGCAAACACTGTAACGCACGTCCTAGGAGTTCGGGCATTTGGCACTCAACTTTTGTGCGAACAGGTTATTGGTCGCGCTCTACGTCGTCAGTCCTACGATCTTAATGAGGATGGATTGTTTAACGTCGAATACGCAGATGTGTTAGGCATTCCGTTTGACTTTACTGCGAAGCCGGTCGTAGCGCCACCACAACCGCCGCGTGAAACGATCCAAGTCAAGGCAATCAAGCCGGAGCGAAATGCACTTGAAATTCGCTTTCCTCGTGTCGTTGGCTACAGAGTAGAATTACCTGAAGAAAGGCTTACAGCAGAATTCAATGAAGACTCGGTTATGGAGCTGACACCTGATCTAGTCGGTGCAACTGAAACTCAAAATTCCGGTATCATCGGCGATAAAGTTGATTTGAATTTAGTTCATACCGGTGATGTTAGACCATCTCAAGTTTTGTATGAACTCGTCTCACATCTAGTGTTAACCAAATTCCGTGATCAAGGCGAAGAGCCAAAACTATATTTGTTTGGCCAGTTGAAACGTATTGCACGACAGTGGCTCGATGGTTATCTAGTTTGCAAAGGTGGGACATATCCGGCGCAGCTAAAATATAAAATGCTTGCTGACATGGCGTGTGAAAGAATCACAGCAGGAATCACCAAGGCATTTGCTGGCGAACGCCCGATGAAAGTGCTGCTGGACCCTTACAACCCAATTGGCTCCACAATGCATGTAAATTTCAATACGTCCAAAACAGATCGTTGGGAGACAGATTCGCGTAGGTGCCATATAAATTGGGTGATCTTGGATAGCGACTGGGAAGGCGAGTTCTGTCGTGTCGCTGAATCTCATCCTCGTGTAAAAGCCTATGTCAAGAACCACAACTTGGGCCTTGAAGTGCCGTATCGCTTTGGATCAGAAATGCGAAAGTATCGACCGGACTTTATCGTATTGGTAGATGATGGTTATGGAGACAGCAATCTCCTGCATTTAATTGTCGAAATCAAGGGTTATCGCCGCGAAGATGCGAAAGAGAAAAAATCAACAATGGATAGTTACTGGATACCGGGCGTGAATTACAGCAGACAGCATGGACGTTGGGCCTTTGCAGAGTTTACGGAAGTGTATCAAATTCAGGCCGACTTTAATCAAAAGGTGGAGCAGGAATTCAATAAAATGATTGAGTCAGTGTTAGCAAAGTAAGAACCTGAGGAAGTTATGGCAAAAAAAACACCAGTTGCGAAAACTGTCGAAGCATTGAAGCACGATGAGGCTAAACGCAAAAATATCCCCACTGCCGAATATCAATCTGTTCTTCAAAAGGAAGAACAAGATCCTATACGGGTCTCTTATGAACGCAGAAATAGAGATCTTGATCCTCAATTAGTGTGGCGTGGCAAGGATGAGCAAGACTGGAGTGAGCTAGTCGTCCATGCTCCACCGCTTTATATTCAAGAGAAAATTCATCCGAAGGTGTTGATCGATGATTTGCTGCGACAAACGAAGGAGCAAGAATATATGTCGGGCCAAATCATGGCCGATCTTTTTTCTGATTTCAATGGTATCCCCAAAGGCGTTGATAGGACGGAATTCTATCAGCATGATCAGAATTGGTCGAATAGAATGATCTTGGGCGATTCCTTACAGGTCATGGCAAGTTTGGCCGAGCGCGAAGGATTAAGAGGAAAGGTTCAGTGTATTTATTTTGATCCACCTTACGGGATTAAATTCAATAGTAATTTCCAATGGAGTACAACTAGTCGTGACGTAAAGGATGGGAATACAAATCATATTACACGGGAGCCTGAGCAGGTTAAAGCGTTTAGAGATACATGGCGCGACGGTATTCATTCCTACCTAACCTACTTGCGTGATCGCATGACAGTTGCGCGAGATTTGTTGACTGATTCAGGTTCTATTTTTGTACAAATTGGTGATGAGAATGTCCATCGTGTTAGAACGCTAATGGATGAGATATTTGGCGAGAGCAATGCGATCTCTCTAATCTCATATCCTACTTCCGTTGGTTTGGGTTCGCAATTCGTTGAGAATGTAAACAATTATATCGTATGGTATGCCAAGGATCGAGAAGCCGCGAGTGGAAAATGCAAGCAGCTATATAAACTTCTTGAAAGAGGTGAGGCGGGTGCGACGCGTTATTCTAAGATACTTGATGATGATATGAGAGTACACGAAGTATCAAAACTATCTGAAAGTGAGCTTAGTCAGATAATAGAAAATGGAGGACACTTCTTCACGGATCAAGGATTGACGTCACGTTCTGCTTCCTCAACCACTCTGTTTGAAGTTATCCATCATGGTCGAGGATATAAACCAACCGCGGGTGGGTGGCGAACTTCCCAAACCGGAATGAACCGAGTTCAACTCGCAGATAGAATATTAAAGACGTCCTCAAAAATTCGTTTCAGAAAGAACTTTGATGACTTTGGGGCTCTCTCTACAACAAACAACTGGGATGACGTATCAGGCGGAATTCAAACAAGAAATGATCCAAAAGTGTATGTTGTTCAGACGGCAACAAGTATAGTCCAAAGATGCATACTTATGGCGACTGATCCGGGTGACTTAGTTCTTGACCCTACCTGTGGTTCTGGGACAACCGCCACGGTTGCAGAACAGTGGGGACGGCGATGGATAACGGTTGATACTTCGCGAGTGGCATTAGCGTTGGCACGGACTAGGATTATGGGAGCTCGCTATCCATTCTACATTTTGGCCGATTCTAAGGAAGGTCAAGTCAAGGAGGCCGAGCTAACTCGTAGCACGCCGAGTTCGCAAAGCGTCCATGGTAATATTCGACATGGATTTATCTATGAACGTGTGCCGCATATCACATTAAAGTCAATTGCTAATAATTCTGAGATCGAGGTGATTTGGGGTAAGTGGCAAGACAAACTTGAACCCATACGAGCAATGCTCAACAAGACGTTGAAACAGAGTTGGCACGATTGGGAAATTCCGAGGGAGCCAAGTGAGAAATGGTCCGTTGAAGCAAAGAAATTGCACGACGAATGGTGGAAGGCCAGAATTACCCGACAGAAGGAGATTGATGCGTCAATTGCAGCAAAGGCAGAGTTTGAGTATTTATTTGATAGGCCTTACGAGGACAAAAAGAAAGCTCGTGTTGCCGGACCGTTCACAGTAGAAAGTTTATCACCCCATCGAACACTTGGTGTTGATGAGAACGACGAATTAATTGATCCGCTAAAGCAAAATGTGATGGCTGGTAGCGACCGCGACAGTTTTGCAAATATGGTGCTTGAAAACCTTAAGACAGCTGGTGTCCAACAAGCTCATAAAGAAGACAAAATCGCTTTTTCATCAGTTGTAGCCTGGCCTGGAGATTTAGTTTGTGGTGAAGGAAGATACCTTGAAGGCGACAAAGAAAGAAGGGCTGCTATATTCATCGGCCCGGAATTCGGAACTGTGCTTCGAGCAGATCTCGTGTCCGCCGCTAGAGAAGCTGGCGACGCTGGTTTCGATGTATTAATTTCTTGTGCATTCAACTATGAGGCGCATACAACTGAATTTAACAAACTTGGAAGGATTCCGGTGCTTAAGGCACGAATGAACGCCGATCTTCATATGGCCGATGATCTTAAAAACACAGGTAAAGGAAATCTTTTTGTCATCTTTGGTGAGCCCGATATTAACATTATCAAAGCAAAAGATGATCATATCCAAATTAAGGTAAACGGCGTCGATGTCTTCGATCCAAATACAGGTAAAGTTCGAAGCGATAATTCAGAAGGGATAGCTTGCTGGTTTATCGACACTGACTATAATGAAGAAAGTTTTTTTGTGCGTCATGCATACTTCCTTGGTGCGAATGATCCATACAGTGCTTTGAAGTCTACCTTGAAGGCTGAGATCAATCATGAAGCATGGGAGTCCCTTAACAGTGACATCTCGAGACCATTCCCTAAACCAAAAACTGGTCGCATTGCCGTTAAAGTTATCAATCACCTCGGTGATGAAGTGATGAAAGTGTTTAAGATCGACTGATGGAATTTCGTATAGCCGATACGTTCACAGATAGTCTTGCTCGTCTTACAACGGACGAGCAAAAGGCTGTGAAAATCACGGTTTTTGATCTGCAACTTAATCCAGCCAATCCAGGAATGAGTTTTCACAAGCTGGATAAAGCAAAAGACAAAAATTTCTGGTCCGTTCGAGTCAATCGGGATATTCGAATAATTGTCCACAAAAGCGAATCCAGTCTGTTGATTTGTTATGTAGATCATCACGACAAAGCTTACGACTGGGCTGAACGCCGAAAATTGGAAGTTCATCCTAAAACAGGTGCTGCCCAGTTAGTCGAAATTAGGGAGACTGTTAAGGAAGTCTTTGTCCCTGTTTACGTTCAAGAAGAAATAAAAACGTCAGCCGTAAAGCAGAAGCTTTTTACCGACTTTACCGATGAAGCACTTCTTACCTACGGTGTGCCAACGGAGTGGCTGAACGATGTTAGGGATGTCAATGAAGATACACTGCTAGAACTTGTTGATCACCTACCCTACGAGGCTGGTGAAGCTTTGCTTGAACTGGCAACAGGCGGAATGCCGCAAGTGGTGAAACCGGTAGAGAAGGGTGAAGATCCATTTACTCATCCAGATGCTCTCCGCAGATTCCGTGTGATGAGCAATCTTGAGGAACTTGAACGAGCGCTAGAATTTCCTTGGGATAAATGGGCGATATTCTTGCACCCGGATCAAAGACAATTGATCGGAAAGAATTTCTCTGGGCCTGCCCGTGTTTCAGGTTCCGCTGGAACAGGCAAGACGGTAGTCGCTCTGCATCGAGCGGTGTTTCTCGCACGGGCTAACCCGGATGCCCGAGTCTTACTAACGACCTTCTCCGAAATTTTAGCAAACTCCCTGAAAGTAAAACTACGTCGGTTAGTAGTTAACGAACTGCCTCTTGCGGAAAGAATAGAGATATTTCCAATCGATCAAATTGGAGTACGCCTTTACAAAGCGAATATCGGAACACCAAAAATTGTAACACGAAAGCAAATACTCGCGTTATTGAGCAAAGCTTCTTCTGAAGTAGAGGCTAATAAGTTTAGTCGGACATTCTTTTTATCGGAATGGGAACAAGTTGTTGATGCGTGGCAATTGACGACGTGGGAGAATTACCGAGATGTCAAACGGTTGGGAAGGAAGACCAGGCTGCCAGAGCAACAACGGCAGATTCTGTGGACAATCTTCAGTAAAGTTATTCAGCAGTTAAAGAAGGATGGATTAATAACCTATGCTGGAATATTCAATGAACTTGCCGACTTCTTTTCTCAAAGTCAAAAATCTCCTTTTGACTTTGCTGTCATTGACGAGTCCCAGGATATAACAGTATATCATTTGCGTTTCCTGGCAGCTCTTGGTAGAAATAATCCAAATGCGTTGTTTTTCGCAGGGGATCTGGGTCAACGTATTTTCCAACAGCCATTTTCTTGGAAGTCCCTCGGCGTTGACGTTCGTGGAAGATCGACCACCTTAAAAGTGAACTATCGAACATCTCACCAAATTAGAATGCAATCAGACCGCTTGCTTTCCCCTGAGGTAACAGATGCCGATGGCAATATTGAGAAACGTAGTAATACCGTTTCCGTTTTCAACGGACCTCCTCCAATAATTAAAACGTTTTCAACTAGCGCTGAAGAAATAGAATTTGTCAGTGACTGGGTTTTAAAGCTTCGACAAGAAGAGGTTTTCGCGCATGAGATCGGAGTGTTTGTTCGGTCCTCCAATCAGCTCAATCGTGCTATTGATGCGATAGGAAAAACTGGTGTTCCGTATAAAGTCTTAGATGAATCCGTCGAGGCAATCAGTGGACAGATACCGATATGCACGATGCACCTAGCCAAGGGGTTAGAATTCAAAGCTGTAGTAGTGATGGCTTGTGATGATGAGGTTATCCCCCTTCAGGAACGTATTGAAACTGTTGCAGACGACGCAGATCTGGAAGAAGTCTATAATACGGAACGTCACCTTCTGTATGTAGCATGTACGCGCGCTCGTGATCAGCTTCTACTCACTAGTGTAGAACCATCCTCCGAATTCCTGGACGATTTGAAACAATAACGATGTCTAAAACGAACTCAACTCAATTCCGTCATCACGCCAGCTTTGGAAAGAGAATGGAGTATTTCGTTTTGGGTCGAATGCTAAAGGAAGGCATTGATTTATATGTTCCACTTGTTGATGATTTTGGAATTGATGCTGTATAAGAAAGCGTGACGGAACATTTATTGAAGTGCAGATAAAAGCACGTTCAGACGAAGTCAAGTTTGGAGATGCTGCACTTTTCGCTGCTATCACTCACGAGATAAGAAGCAACTATTTCTTTGTTTTTTATTCAGCACGGATGGACAAGACATGGATACTATCTTCCGAAGAATTTTGTACAGAAAGTGTATTAAACAAGAGTGGTAAAAATATCGGAAAGCGCTCGATTTGGTTTAATGGTAAGAGTACGAAGAGCAATACGGAGCAGGCTAAAACCGGGTATGATAAGTACCTTGATCCTGATTTTATGAGGTTTAAATGAATGCGGATTCCAAATGACTTTAACTAGCGTGGTTGAATCACCCAATGGGCAAGAAGAGAATAAATATTCCGGAGACGATTGCAACTGAAATACAATTCCTTTCAGATAGGACGTGCTGCGTCTGTAACATACGTGGGAATACAATTCAATTGCACCACCTCGATGAAGACCCGTCTAATAATAATATTGAGAACATCGCCGTACTTTGCCTTGAATGTCATGCCGAAAGTCAAATAAAGGGTGGTATAGGGCGGAAACTCGATGCCAACCAAATCAAGCGTTATCGGCATGATTGGATACAGCGAGTACAAGAAAGGAGAAAACGAGCTGATGAGATCGCGTCAATTCGTAGCGTGACGGGAACCGTACGATCACTTTTAGAACAAGAGCATTTGAATGTAAGTGATGATTATTTTACTAATGATGATCCGGAATTGCTCGAAAAATATCTCAACGAAATAATAGTTGTTCACAAAGCGCAACTCACAATAGCTCAAGTTGAGTGGGACTCGGGCGTTAATTCCCGAATGACTAACGGTAGCTATACTGTCATTGATTTTTATTCTGAAGTTTTGATCGAGCTTGCAACATTTTATCCAAAGTGGCATTTCAATAAACAATCACCAAGTCATTTTTTTAGCGAGCTAATATCATCCAGGTTTCAATGGCATCGATCTATGCTTGAACCAGGGGGTAGCGGAACAGGCGGCACTATCATTTCGACCATGGCTGGGGGAGGGGTTATGGATGATCTCAGCAGAATGATAGTTGACATGGTGAATGCATTATTGTTTTCATATGACCTTGATAGAAAAATTGATTTTCTAAATTGGAAAAATAGTTGGCTTGACTAGCTAACAGTCCGATGCACTAACTCACTTTTAAATCATATGACGCCAAGGCAGAAAGAAATAGGCGACAAACTTTTACAATTTCTTGCCAGAAAAGGCCAGGCAAACACAGATGAATATTTCCATCATTTGACGAGGGAGTGCCAGTTTAACGACTGGAGTGATCAAGGCGCAATTGGAATGGTCAAGGCAGAATTATTAACACTGGATTTGATCGAACAATTAGGACAGGTCGATAACTACATTAAACTCACGCCATATGGAGTAATGGCAGAAAAAACCGGAATTGCACAATGGATGGCACGAAAACAATTTCGCCAAGAAAGAAATATAACGAGCAAAGAAAAGCGAATCGCCATTCTGAAAGGCCTATACGAAAGGAAATTTGATGGAAAAATTTATGACCTCCGACCTTTCTTACCAACAGCAACTTTGACTGAGTTGTATCAAATCGCGAAAGCACTAGAAAATGATGGCCTGATAAAAATGGTTGCGAGTAAAGACAGCGTTCATGGAGAAATTACCTTAAGCGGAGTCGAAGTTATCGATGCTGAGGAAACAGACCTGGCGTATCAGCCAAAAGATAAGTTTAATCCTGATGAGTCGCGAACACTCAAGGCAAAAATCGACGAACTCGGCGACCGGTTATCCAGAATGGAGGTCGGTCAGCAAATCACCTATGACGATTTGATCCATGAATTGGAGGAACTCAAAAAGCTAGTGGATGTATTGGGCAAAAAGAATTGGCTGCAAATATTAAAGGGAAAACTAGTGGATGCTGGGTTTGGGGTGATAGCTGATCAAGTGAGTGAACTAATAATTGAAATTTTTAAGGAAGAGAAGTTCTTGAAAAACTAGCCTGTTATTCAGTGAACTTCCTTTAGCTATTAATGGTTTGTGCGTCGAATTATTTTGTTTAGTTAGGGTAATTAATCGTTTCGTCGTTCCAGACAATATATGAATTTCATCATTAAGGAAGACCGGCAAATATTGTTATTGCATTTCGACAAGTAAATAATTTGTACTTCGTCCACCCGACGAGTCCTTAACTAAGATTCCTTGATCTACAAGATCGTTGATGTCACGAAGCGCAGTATCTGATGAAGTCTTCGTGATCTTCGCCCATTTCGATGTATTGAGTTTCCCTTCGAAACCGTCCAGAAGTTTATTGAGCATCAGCCTTTGTCTCTCGTTTAACGGTGTCACCGCATGCTTATCCCAGAAATGAGCTTTCTTCATTACGCCAGCGAGTGTTTCCTCGGTGCTGCTTAGCGCTCGGTCTAAGCAAGAAAGAAACCATTCAAGCCAAGCTGTTATATCGAGCGTACCTTTTTGAGTTGCCTCAAGCATATCGTAATATGCTTTTCTTTCTCGCTGGATTTGTGCTGACATACTGTAAAATCTTTGATGTGTATTGTCGGCTCGTGCTAGTTGCATATCAGTTATCGCTCTGGCTATACGCCCATTGCCATCGTCAAAGGGATGGATCGTCACGAACCAAAGATGTGCGACACCAGCCTTTAAAACCGGGTCCAGGTTCATATCACCATTGAACCACTCAATAAATTTTGACATTTCTTGATCAAGCAAGTCGGCACCCGGCGCTTCAAAGTGAACACGCTCACAGCCTAAGGGCCCAGAAACAACTTGCATCGGCCCATGGCTGTTATCTCGCCATGCACCCACTGTGATTTTATACATGCTGCTTCGCCCGGTAGGAAAAAGTGCAGCATGCCAACCAAATAAGCGTTCATCCGACATCGCTTTAATATAATGCTGGGTTGCATCAAGCATCATCTCCACGACGCCCTCAACATTACGATCAGCCTGAACCAGACCGCCAATATCCATGCCCAATCGGCGAGCGATCGAGGATCGAACTTGATCAGGGTTAAGTATTTCGCCTTCGATTTCACTGGACTTGAGAACGTCGAGGGTTAAGGTTTGCAAGACCGCTTCCGCCTGGAGGGAAAATCCCAGACCTTCCATCCTTCCAAGTAGTCGTCCCTGACGGTGCCTTACAGCAGCTAGAAAATGGGCAAGGTGCTCCTTGTCCCATTTGAAAGAGGGCCATTCGGCAATTTGGTGTATATAACGAGTCATTCGCCGCACATTATGCGGTAAATGTAGCATTGATTCACCGCATTGTCAACAACTTTTTCCGCACATTATGCGGTGAATAGTGGGCTTAATCGCCGCAAGCCGAGGTTGGAATAAAGATTTTGTCCCAAGGATGCTACAACCGTTTCAGGGAGATTTGAGAAACGATTATAGCGACGATATTGGCAAACCTTTTTCATAGGGTCAATTTATTGGTCGAAGGAAAGGACATCTCCCTAAATCTCCTAGGCTAGTACTAGATCAATTGGATGGCACGAAAAAGATATTGTAAATTGGAAAGCAAGCACAATTAGACAAGAGGGATAAATTGCAATGTCCTTACAAATACGAATTCAAGCGGACGATTTTTTTAAGGCTTATCATGCGTTAGAGAAAAACAGCAATAGTGATACTATGGCAGTTATGGGACCAGGCATTGTATGTTTATCTTTTTCGGTCGAGCTTTATCTTAAGGATCTTCATTTTGCGCTAACAGGAAAAGCGCCGCGCGGCCACGACGTCTATAAACTTTTTGAAACGCTACCAGCAGAGACTCGACAAGAAATCTTTACTCACAAATCTATTAGTAAAAATCCTTTTATGACCAGGGGTAATATGTTCTCGATCCAATATCATAGTCGAGCCTATAGTGCGTACGAGAGGTTTATTGATCAAATGAAAACAATAAGTGATGGCTTTGAAAAATGGCGCTATTCCTATGAAAGCTGCACGCTAAAATATGATTCTTACTTTGCCATCGCTCTTATAGAGGCAATTAAATCAACGGCAGATAGTATACGACAGCAGCCCTTTAAGAAACGAGCTAGCGAATAGAGTCGAACATTAACGCAACTTCTTTGGAACAGATTTATACTTACAAATTCTCGCTCCTTTCACTCTCCGGTGAAGTTAATCTTCAAGTCTCATCTTCCAACGGTCCGGGAATCGAAACATTCATGGATGACTTTCGCATAATATTTTCCAGACAAGACAGCGAAAGTGGAGGCTTTATTATCAATGCATTTCAGGTCTACTCACCCGAGATTGAGAAAAAGATCAACGAGCTGATCGAAAAGTATGGTGAAATTGATCCGACCATTAATAAAATACCTGCATACTTCCGGAAACTTAAGGCAAACGAAAATTTTGTTTTTGTCCCCCCTGGCTATGGGATTGATCAATCTCATAGAATATTGTTATACAATTACCTAAAACACTTAGAAGAAGGTGTGCCGTTTGAACCCTTACAAGCGGCAACAGATAGTTTATTCAAAGAGATTTTTGCAAAGTACGATGTGAATTCATTCGGCGATAAACGAATATCGATTGGTGAGCCTGACAAGAAAAAACGCGTATGCCGATTTTGCAACAACAAACGAGTTCCGCTAACTTTTAAGAATAAAGCACATGCAATCTCTGAAGGCTTAGGCAACAAAACCGTTGTACTAAACGATGAATGTGATGGATGCAATTCAGAATTCAGCAAGAACACTGAGCAGGACATGATCCAGTATTTGTCATTGTACCGGACGTTCTTCGGTGTAAAGGGAAAGGGTGGAACAAAGAAATTCTCTGGCACGAATTTCAAAGTCGACGACGAAGGGGTAGCAATATTCAGCATCCTTGAAGAAGAGCGGAAAGGAAATGATCCTTTAGATCAAGTCGTATCGATAAATACGGACAACCCGATCGTCTTACAGAATATCTATAAAACGCTCTGCAAGTACTTTCTTAGTGTGATCGACACAAAATATCTGAAGCATTTCCAAGGGACAATTGACTGGATCAATGGGGAAAGGCAGATTGATCGCCTTCCAGTGATTGCTGAAGTGGTAACGTATCATTTTTTTTCGTCGCAGCCAAAGCTGCTTACATATATCAGGAAAGAGAACAACAGCGACATCCCTTTCGCTGTTGGCGAATTCCATTTCACCTGCATTGTCTTTGTCTTTATCATACCGCTATGCGATCAGGACAGTTCTCAATATTTGGAAGACGACTATAAGAAGTTCTGGGATCTCTTTCACCATTACAACAAAAGTAAAGGCTGGTCCTTCAAAGATTACTCCAGTCAGAAGGCGGCAAAATTCTCGTTTCGCGTGAAATTTGAAAAGTCCGACGTGTGATTATGATTTATGGATTAAAATCTGATCGTTTCTGATAGATCAAAGTCTTCCCGCATTTTACTGGAGTTATCAGACCCTCAGTTCGAAATGAATAATGAATAAATGACTCGTTTGAGGGATCATCCAACTTCGGTTTGCGTATAACGGATTGTGAAGCGTAGGATTAATATCAGGTATTTAAGGCTAGGTAGAGTCGTTTGCTTTCAGCCTGATGATTTGGAAAGGGTTAGGCATGATTTTCACGCTTCTTCTAATGCGGAGGCGTCATTTTACATTTTGAATGTTCCTTTTTTGTAAATTTAGATTGGTACTGTACTGACGTTGGGAAAAAACTGAGTGACCATTTAATTTCATTATCCTCCTAAGCATTTAGATCGTATGGACAAATTTGACCTGACTGAAAGTTTGCGAATTTATATCCCAGGCGTTTACTGTACGACCATTACCAATTACTTAGCAAACCTCAATTTAAGTCCCGGGGGCATAGGTGTTTTAGCAATATTTGTTGGTCTTTTCATCCATTCATTTGGATTTGCTGAGCGGTTCAAATCGACCTATATAAAATATGGCCATCGTTTTATCTTAAAGACGCACCGTCATAACATGTTTGTCGAGAGGGCAGAAATTTTTAGGCAAAAGTTCAAAAATTCCAGGGCAGAGTACGAGGTATTGAAATATTTGCAAACGTGTGAAACGGACTCTTTTGACCGATCTGTAAATGTACTATCACAAACGCTCATGGCATTCGACGCAGGCAGGCATCATATCCAGGAAAATAAAGAAATGCGCCTTCAGAGCACGTTGGGTTACATGAAATTTCTTTTAGGATTGATATCATTTGTGGCATTTGTTCTTTGTATCGTCCCGTACATATTTGATTTTAGAATCAGCTATTATAAATCAATATTTTATGCCGGGTATGAGTGGTTGGACTTGTTTATACTGTTTTTTCTCTTTCTACTTTTTATTCATGGGGCAATCAGAGCGAAACAGCGATCGTTGGATTTCGAAAAGAGGCTTTATTTGAATTATACGGCAGAAGACATTAAGCAGCTGGAATTTTTAGTTCTATTTTATTTGCGTCAGAGGGCTATAAATTCATTGACAAATTCTAATTCGGAATTGGACAACGGGGCTAATCTGGCAAAAACAGCGGCTCCTACGAGTAGCTAGGTGCGTATTGTATAGATACCAGTTGGTAATAAGATGACCAAATTTAATCCATTTTCGAAAATTGATTAAGTGAATTGATGCTATTAACAGCTGTGCCTATCGTTCTAAGATAACACCTTCGAATGGCCCTCTACCCTTGGCGATTTTCTAAACTGTTCTTGCATTAACTCAGCTTACCAGCTATAGTAGCACCGTAGTAGCACCGAGAAATTTTCGGAGTCAGAAACTTTCATCTATCCCTTTGAAGTGGAATGATCTGCAGACATAGGCTGGTTAGGTTCGAATCCTCTCTACCCGACCATTGAATCTATATATTTCAAATACTTAGCTTAAAAATAGTCACATTGCTCTAATCAAAAATTTCATTTAAAATCAGGTGTATATAAAGTACTGGGATGGGCTCCCTATTTGAAAGGTAGCACCAAAGTAGCACCAAATCTGATCTGTTACGCAAACTCCAAGTATTTCAAAGCGATTCACACAGGGTAGAGTGGTAAAAGATGACTGAAGCGATTTTTGGTTTTCTTGGTGTATTGATTGGCTCAGGTATTACTTGGTTTCAAACTGTTTGGGTGAGAAAGCAAGAGCTGGAACGAAGTGCCAGATACCTTGCAATTCGCATTGCATGCATTCTTGATAAATATGTTGAGGACTGTGCTGCTGTGGTCAGAGATGACGGGCTGTCTTACGGACAGCGCAATGTAGAAGGATGTTTGGAACCGCAAATAAAAGCACCAGGTCCTCCAGTTTATCCAGCTGATGTTGACTGGAAAAGCATTGATCATGAGATGATGTATAAGATTCTGTCCTTTCCTTCGGATGTTGAGGGAGCCGAAGGAATCATTAGCGCAGCTGGAGAGGTTGCAAGCCCCCCTGATTATGAAGAGTGGTTTGAAGAACGTGCATTTTGGTATGCGCAGTTTGGATTAGCAGCGCACGCGTTGGCAGGAGATTTGTCTAAAAAATACGATATTCAAAAGAAAACTTATAAGGACTGGAATCCTGTAACAGAACTTAAAAAGGAGTTGGAGAAACTTCATCAAAGACGCGGGAAAAGATTTGAGAAGTATAAGCAACAAGTAGATAAAGTTTTAAAATCAGTATGAGTTCGTTGACAGCCAGAGAAAAAGCACGATTGGAAAAGTTATTCGATATGGCCGGTGGCTATGTACTACACTTTTCTGACTCAACAATTGCTACATTCTTTTATGATGCTGTTGATATCGATATTCATGATGAAAAGTACTGCGGCAACGGCCGTTCCAAGGCTAAAAAGCTCCGTGAGTTTTGGCGATTAGAAAATGATTATTTAGTAGGGAAAGCTACGCAAGCAATGATTGAAGAGGCAGAAGAAAAGTTGTTTTCTTCATCCTCGTTCTTGACCAGTGTCGATAGAGAAGCGGAGCAAGAAAGGAAACAGCTAATTGAGCCTTGTAAAGCAATTGCTACTCGTCTCCTGTCTGGCCAAGTGAACTTGGACCACCTAAAAAGCACTGCAACAACCTTTGATGCAAAACATTTGGCTGAACAAATCCGCAGAATTGAAAGCTCTATCAACGATGATCCGGCATTAGCAATAGGGACAGCCAAAGAGCTAATTGAAACTTGCTGTAAAACTATTCTTGCTGAGCGTGGCAAGCCTGTTGCAGGCACGCCAGATATTCCAACTCTCACCAAGGCAACATTAAAAGAACTTAACTTGGTTCCAGAGGGTATAAATGAGCAAGCACGTGGTAGTGATGTTATTAAGCGACTACTTCAAAATTTGGGGACTATTGGTAATGGTCTTGCTGAATTGCGTGGTCTGTATGGCACTGGGCACGGAAAAGATGGGAGAGCCACTGGCTTGATGGCACGACATGCTAAGCTGGCTGTTGGTGCCGCGGCGACATTAACTACATTTCTGTTTGATACACATAAGGAGACTCCATGAGAGCTATCGGTGGAGGTTCCGCTTTCTAGTGCCTTTATAAGAATTACTATATAAGGCCATCAGCATTCTATTTAACAATTTCGCCGACAATGTGCTTTATCTCGTCGGTATAAATGCTTTTAACGGATAACCAAGAAGCTAAACTGTCACAAAAACTGATCATTGCGTTTAAGTCTTTTGAGCTAGTTTTTGTATACTCCTCTATAGCTCCCATCTTTAGCACGAAAATGTTATTTGCATATAGACTATCAATCTTTACATCGACATCGGAGCGACGTAGTCGTACTTCATTGACGACTTCGCGTTTTTGCAACTCACAAAGCTTTATATAATAGTCGAGTAAAGGTTTCCAGAGAGACCTCTTTGGCTTTTTCAAGAATTCGGTATCAGATGCGAGAGTGCGATGCAGGAATTCAAGTCTTTGCAGCTGAGGCTCCGCTAAGCTATCAAGTTTTGCTTGTTTCAGAACGCCTTCAACGGCGTCTTTCTCATTTTTCGGAATTATAGTCTGCCCTAAGACTTCTAAATTGAAAACATTATCAAAATCAGCAACAAAGTAGACTTTAAGGCCGAACCCTTCGAAGAATAGCTTCCATTTTTTGAAATTCCCTTTTCCGCCAATATCCAATATCGCGACTTCTTGCGATAAATTTGGCGCTAACTCTTGAAAGACTGCCCGAAAAAAATAACGATCAGTGTCTCCTTCAACGAGTATTACCTTTTTTGCAAAGAAGGCGTACGTTGATCTTGTATTATCTAGAATCTTGATGAGTGTCTTTTGATCAGATCTCAAGGTAGGGGATCTAATTATCGTATAGTTGTCGTCGTCAAGGGCGAACCGCTTCACTCGATCTATTGTCTTTGAGCTAATTAAAGCTTCGGAATGCGTGACAATTATATACTGGCAGTTCTGTTCAGAATTCAATTTTTCAATGATGTCCAGATATTCATGCTGGAATTGATAATGTAAGTGAATTTCAGGCTCATCGATAATTACAACACCACCTTTGAGTTGGCCACGGCCATACGCTTCAAAAATCAAATGAATTATTGCTTTTTGACCTGCACTGAGACTGTTTATATCTCGAAGGATTTTATTTCTCTTTGTATCAATTAGATGGAACGTATAAGACCAATTTGATTTTTTAATAAGGCTTATTTCTACTTTTAAATTTATTAGGGAAAGTTTTTGGTTAATTAAAAGCAGGAACGGTTCTTGATTAGCAATTCTCGTAGCTTCTTGATTATTCACGTTTGTAAATATGAGATCATAATGCCGCTCGGCAATTCTTAGGCGAACAAGATTGAAAATTGGTGGCTCTGCTTGCTCGTTTGAGTTGGCACTTTTTCTAAACTCATTTCGTCTAATTTCTTGAATTTGGTTGGCTGCCTCTTTTGATAGTGAAACTAAAGGTGTAAAGCTGTGATAGTTTCTGTAGCTGCTTATTAGGGTAAATGACTCGTGTAAGTTAGGTAGTTGGTCATTTGTATGATCTTGATTATAAATTTCTATGAGTCGCTTGTAGAAGTCATACCGAACCAGATATTGAAATCCTGGATCACTTTGATTGCCGGTGGTAAATGAGAAAGTCTTATTTGAATCATTCAGTGTGATTTCAATTGTAAAGGTCTTAGTACTGTATCTAAAGTCCAGAGTGCCTAATCCAGAATATAGTCCGGATGCGGCATCCAGCTTACCTTTGTTCTGCTCAAGTATAGTTAAATTGTTCTCGTCAATGTCGTCTAGCGTAATTTGTAATATGATCTTCTGTGGCTGATTTTCAGTGTTCCAATTGGGTTCGAGCCTAAAGCCTTGAAAGCTGTCGTTGTGGTTGTATGCGTGGATTATTTGCTTTTTTTCGTTAGAAACGATGTCATCTTTTTGGGTGTATAATTCTGTATTGATGTTATAGGGGACAAAGAGAACCTTTTTAAAAATGAAGTTTATTACTTCTAGCGCAGTTGATTTGCCGGCGCCATTTTGTCCTATAAGAATATTGAGGCCACTATCAATCGTTATTTTTGGAGCTAGCGAGACATCATCATAATGTCTGAAGCTCAACACATTTGAAATTTGGAGATAGTCGATTTTCATTTTAATTCACTCAACGGGGTCTATATGAATTAGAGTACAATACTGAATTCTAGGATGCTTTTATAGTGGTAATTCAATACGATATTTTATTATCATATTGATATTAATCTAATAATCTGTTGTGCAGCGAACAACAAATCTATTGAAATCTCTTGTGTAGTGTGATACACTACAAAGTATGAGTCGCTTTAAGGATCAGGCAACCGAGGATCTTTGGGAGGGTAAGCCTGTCCGAAGGCTGGATAGGGGCGTCCGTAAGCAAGCGCAACGCCGACTTCAGATTTTAATCGCTGCTGTCAGTCTAGATGATTTGAAAGTACCGCCGAGCAACAAATTGGAAGCATTGAAAGGTGACCGGAAAGGCTACCATTCAATCCGTGTGAACGCGCAGTACAGGCTATGCTTCAAGTGGGCTGAAGATGAAGCAACTGAAATTGAATTTGTGGATTATCATTAAGGAGGAAACGATGGCAAAGAGAGATGTATTTCCGGATCATCCAGGCATTATTCTTAAGGAAGAGTTCTTGGATCAGTTGAATATTAAGCCAGGCACTCTAGCTGCGGCAATTGGCGTATCGAGAGATCGTATTAGCGAAATTGTTAAGGGAAAGCGTGAAATAACTCCCGATACGGCTCTTCGTTTAGCTGCCTTTTTTGACATGTCACCGGACTTCTGGATGAACTTGCAGAACCACTATGATTTAGTTATGGCTGAAAGAAAGTTCAGTGTAAAAGTAGTGAGGGCAATTAAACTGCGTAGCAGATCTATCATACGTCCGCAGGTTGAGCAGCGCGCGTAAATTAACGGAGGAGTTACATTTGGCGTTGCTTTAACCGAGCTTATTTGCTAGGGTAGCACCACGGTAGCACCGGCAAAAAGGATAGACTAAAAACTTCGAATTATTCCATTGAAGATAATTGATTTGAGCTATTTGGGCTGGAAACCTTCGAATCCTCTCTACCCGACCATTTTCCAGACCTTATCTGACATTATCAATCATTATTCTTCAATTGGTTAGACGATTTTTTGTCTTACCCAGAGTACTTCAGTGCTATCCCAAATCAACCGAAAAGGTAGCACCAAAGTAGCACCGGAATGGAGACATAATGTTAAAGACCCGAATCAATTTAACGAAAGAGTATCTCGATAACTACAGCATTCCCAAGCATGGCCGGGTCTATCTATACGATACCAAGGAACGTGGTTTGGTAGCACAGATCACAACGAAAGGCGGAATCAGCTTTTACCTTTACAAAAAGGTCCATGGAAGACCCGAGAGATTTCTACTCGGTCGTTACCCCGATACACCGATTGCCAAAGCCCGAACCAAAGCTTTGGTATATAAAACCATGATTGCCGAAAAGAAGAATCCGCGCCTTGTTGATCCTTCCTTGCGCGGCGAAATGACCTTTGGCCAACTGTTCGATAAGTATTTGACGCTTTATAGCAAGCCGCATAAAAAGTCGTGGGAAAAGGACGAGAAAGAAATCAATCGTTACGTCTCACATTGGAAGAACCGGAAGTTGTCATCCATTACAAACGATGAGGTAACAAGACTTCACAAAAAGATAGGTTCTGATAACGGGAAGTATCAGGCTAATCGCCTCCTGGAACGAATACGTTCAATACATAACAAAGGAATTCGATGGGGAAATTGTTTAACCAATCCCGCCATTGGTATTGACCGCTTTCCTGAAAAGTCCAGAGACCGATTTATTCAGCCAGATGAAATGCCACGCTTTATCGAAGCACTGTCACAGGAAAAGAATAAGACCGTGCAGGACTATTTCTGGATTTTGCTCCTTACGGGCGCACGGCGAACCAATGCAATCATGATGCGTTGGGAGGATCTCAACTTTAACCAGGGCGTTTGGCTTATCCCTGAAACGAAAAATGGAGAATCCGTTACCGTCCCGCTTGTGACCCGGGCTGTCGAACTGCTGAAATCAAGACAAAAGATTAGCGAGTGGGTCTTCCCAAGCGTCAACGACAAAAGCAAACCATTTGATCCGGAAAAGGGCTGGAGGCGAATTCTGAAGCGATCAGGCCTCAAAGATCTTCGCATCCATGATCTTCGTAGAACCTTTGGTAGCTATCAGGCAATCAGTGGAACTAGTCTGCAGATCATCGGAAAAAGTTTAGGGCATAAATCTCAAGAAGCGACAAAGGTGTATGCCCGGTTGAATCTTGATCCTGTTAGGGCGTCGATTGAAAAAGCTACCGAAGTTATGTTTGGACGATGAGGAAGAGCTATCGGTAGGATCAATCGCTAAGCGCGAAGGTTCGCGCGCTGGTAAGGCGTGGACCATAGAATATTTTCTTGGAAGAATCTGCTCAATTTTTTACTTTCATTACAGATTCCTCGACCCACCCGATCCGACGCGATCACTAGCCCACGTGGAATCAAGGTGTTTTGCAAATTTATCTTAGGAGAATCTAAGTCACATGAACGTAGTTGGGATACTTCTCCTTGCTTGTTGATGTTGTTAATATTGACCAATGCCTTGCATAAGCCGATGTTGGGCGTACATTGAAGCCTTCAGACTTTTTTAGACGACGTCCAATCCGGCATAGGCTATTTTACTTTAGTAATTATAAATTGTCAGAACTCACTTATTACTATGGCGATACGCAAGACTAACGTTATCTTATTTTTGATTGGGATATCTCTCCTAATCATTCAAGTCATCTGGATTTTCTATGACTTCGACGACATTGTACAAGCCTTTGCAATTTTACCCGACGACTTTGATTACGGTTATAGTAGCGCACAATTTTCAGAGGAAGTGAAAGCACTTCTGAAAGATGGTAATCAAAAAGTCATTGCCAATAGGGAGAGTTACAGCACCTACTTTTTTTGGCATGAGATAGCTGGTTGGCTAAGCTTTGCTATGACGGCCAGCATAACTATCGTGACTGGTAGTTTTAGCCTAAGGCAACCGAGCACTGATACACAGGATAGCAACAAGCCTGGACGATTTTACTTGTTGGGTTTTTTAGCAGCAGTGGCGTCGGTTTGTACTCTGCTTTCATCAAAACTTAATGATGGCGCAATGCTGCATAAGTCAAAAGCCCAAGAGTTGGTAACTGAGATAGCATCGCTAACGGAAAAATTAAAAAACGATCCGAGCCAAGAATCGAATATAATTCTTGAACTGCGTAACCTCATAGTAGAATGACGAGATGGACGACATTAGTATTATTTACCCTATTTTCAGGATGCAAATCAGGTGATACCGAAAACGAGTATCCCATGGATTTTCTGGGATTTCGCGACGCTACAACTACAAGAGCCCTCGTAGTGAAAGCAATTAATAGAGCAAACGAAATTTTACAATACAAAGGAAAGTATGTCTTAATTCCCAGTTGGATCGCCACAGGATTTGTTTCGGACAGTACACCAGGGGAACGAATAACTGTCTATCTTCTTCGGCCTAAAGGTCAATTTTCCACTCACGAGAAAGAAAAAACTGTACTCGATAGTTTTTCAGCAGTCATTAAAGGTACGCAACCAAATCCCCAAGCGATTGATTGTCCAGACACCAGCGAATGCGTTCATGAAATGTATAAAGGTTCAAACATTGGAAAAGTTGTCGCGAATATATTGAGTCTACATGCGACTTTACAGCTTGCGAAAATAAAAGTAGATCGTAACTACGTCGCATTAATTGATGGAGACGTACAACGGTTCCAGCTATTATTTGGAAAAGGCCTGGAGGGCGAACAAGCCGTTCCGTTTTTTGAGTACTTTCTTGCAATAATACTATTACATGAAGTCGGGCATCTTGATCAATCTTTTCAATTGGATTCGTTGGCTTTACCTGCAGAAGCAAAACTTATTTATAATGATTACTTGAGTTTTTTAAACGATGCCAAAAAAGAAGAAGCGCGAGCTGATGCGTATGCGTCGAATGCAATAGTGGAAGTCGGCGGACTCGATACCGCGACAATTGCGCTATACATCCCCTTTCAAGGAGTACTTGCCTACGGCTATTACTTGTTCGATAAATCCCAGGGTGGTATCTGTCGTCACTATTTTGATCCTACAGAAGAACATCCAAATTTTGAAATGCGATATCGAGCGATGTATTTAATTCTTCAACCTGACTCAAGAATAGTCCAGAATCTGATGAGTAATTACCTTCTAAACCGCCGGGCCATAATGAACAAGACCTATACGTCAGAGAACAAAGAATGTACAATATTATCTCGGTAAGGCGAGGTGGTTGCAAAGTTTACCGCAGGGACGATTCCTTTCGAATTTTCTCCCTTTGCTGCATTCTTTTTAAATACCAATGGATCTTAAACTTGCTACCGCTGATTGAGCGATGATGAGGTGCTTGCCAGGTTCCGAGTAGCCACCTTTCCCCTACAATTGACGGTCGTTGTCTTTTTGTAAGGCGAGCTATCGACTAACTTTTATAGTAAGCAGCGCTTAGGAAAATGTCTGATGAAACAAATGATAACGACCCGCATGGCGAAGCTTGAATTTCAATATATTAATGGTTTCAAAGGAAGCATGACGCATGGCTTATCGATTTTTACCGGATAGAATTCACCGAACCCTAATATCAAACGGATGTCTTCAACTTGATCAGGTAGACGAGCTTTATCCACCGTTAAAACTATTCGCTCCTGACGACACTGGAATATGGCTCATCGTCAAAGTCATGAAACATAATCCTAACATCGGCTATGGCTTAATCGATATCGGACAGGGCAATCCCCACCAAGGGTATATCGATCTTCAACTGCTGGGAGGCGTCCGAGGAAAAATGGGATTGCCAATTGAACGTGATGTAGACTTTGTTGCTAAATACCCACAATGGGTATATGTTACAGCTTCAACTTTCGATGGGAAATACACTGAAAACGAGACCATATTGTCAGGCGTCTTCGCACTTAAAACCATTTCGCCGACAATTGTCTATCCAAAACCATCTCTCAACTAATCCTATTTGGCCCTATGCAACTTACTTGTTGATGCTGTTGCCTAGATAAAATATCTTCGTTAACCCTATCGATAGTATCTTTTTACAAACCGTTAAAGACAAATAATAGCCATTTCGCCGTGGCCTTTCGTCGTGTTGTTTTATACAGGTCACTTTGCCGATAACGGTTATTACCCAATCAAGAATTTTCGCCTCGCTGCCGCGATTCCCCGCTAAGCAAATTCCTGTTGGTCACGCGCTCTTTTTATCGGCGTTGCCATTCCCTGTTAACAACACTAACAGAAAGGCAATTGAAATGATGTTATTTACTTCTCAACAAAAACAGAAACTTCTTTTCAATGGAAGAGAAGAGAACAGAGGGAAAGACCATCATCCCGTAGTCAAGCTGTTTCTTCCTGGCACGGCTTGCACTTGGCTCTTGACGGAACTTGATCCGGAAGATCCGGATATCGCTTTCGGCCTGTGCGACCTGGGCATGGGATTTCCTGAGCTCGGTTCGGTTTACCTGCCTGAACTTCTCGAACTGCGAACGCCCTTCAAAGTTGAACGTGATCTTCACTTCGACGGTGAGTATTCGATCAGTGTCTATGCACGAGCGGCATCCGCCGTCGAGTGCATTACCGAAGACCCGATCCGTCTTAAAGCAGCCGCGTTAAAACCATAACATCCAAAAGCCCCGCTCACACAAGCGGGGCTTTTTATGAATTCATAATCAGACGCAACTTATGCCGGGCAAAAGCGACATTTATTCTATTAGGTCTTGTGACTATCGTCCTTGCGGTTGTGTTGGGCGTAAGTGGTAGCTTATAATGCGTACACTTTTAATCATCGAGCTCTTGAGATAGGTTATGGCATATCATACATCACAACTCATGCGCTAACATTATTTGTTATTATTATATGCCCATTTAATTGACATTTTCTTACCTCACTATTAATACAAAATTGGTGTTTAGCAAAGTCATGCGACACGATTCACTGACAAAATATTCATTTCATTTTTTACATGGAGGCTTGCCGATGAAAGGCAAAAACGAATCAGAACAACTCCTCAATCGAAAAGAAGCTGCACGATATCTGAATGTCTCGCCTGGAACCTTGGCCGTCTGGGATTGTACAAAGCGATACAATCTAAAGCCGCTGAAGGTTGGGCGATCTGTTCGTTATCGTAAATCGCATCTCGACAAATTTCTTGAGGGTCAACTGACGACCTGACAAGAAACGGGGAAGGAAAGTTGTTCGAGAACTTTCCTTCCCCTGAATCCAAGATCCACCAATGCAACTTTGAAGGGCTTCATCAATGAATATTGAAAACGCTAAAACTGTAGCACTATCTGACATATTAAGCAAGATCGGCTTCGAACCGAGCAAGCAAAACGACACAGAGGCTTGGTATTACTCGCCTTTTCGCAAGGAAAAGACACCGAGTTTCAAGGTCAATCTCAAGAAGAACATCTGGCATGATTTCGGGGAAGGGGTCGGGGGCGACATCATAAACTTCGCCTGCGTCTATCTGGAGAAATCCAATGAAAACTGCACGGTCTCCGATGCATTACGCTTTATTGAAAACATATCCGGAAATGCACCGCGCATTGCTCCTGTAAAGACTGGCGATGATGGCCCGTGCGACGAGAAACTCTCGATCATCAGTGTTAAGAAGATCGCGCATCCGGCGTTGATCGCTTATCTCGATAAACGCGGTATCCAGGTGGAGTTCGCCAAACCTGTACTGGATGAGGTACGGGTGAAGAACAACAAAACGAGGAATTCGATGTTCGCCCTCGGGATCAAGAACGTAGATGGCGGATATGATCTTCGGAATCCATTCTTCAAAGGTTGCGTCGGTCCTAAAACGATCAGTTTCCTTCGCGGTACTATCGCAAAGCCGAATGGCCTTCACATCTTCGAAGGCTTCATGGATTATTTGTCGATTATCACGGACATCAAAAAAGATAAACTGGAGGATGACACGATCATTCTTAATTCGTTGTCGTGTATTGAGCACGCGACGCCTTACATCAAAGGTTACGGTTACAAAACAGTCTGGACGTACCTGGACAATGATAAGGCGGGTGAAAAGGCGTTAAAATCCCTCGATGAGTTCTTTAAGACGGAAGAGGGCCTTGTGCACCGTCCGATGAACGAATCCTACCGGGAGGATAAGGACGTTAACGCGTGGCATATGCGCAATCTGGGCTTGACGTTGGAGGCCTAGGAAATGTCAATCAACATCGAACCCCAGTCTAAGGTAACGGAAGTTGAGCTCATCTATCGAGGTAAGACGAAAGTTTCCGAAAGGCCAAAGATCACCTGCTCCAGGGAAGCTCATAACCTTTTCCAACGCAGTTGGGATATCAATCGGATAGAATTGGTCGAGCAGTTTAAAATCTTACTGCTCGACCGTCGTAACGCCTGCATCGGGATCGCAGAGATATCGACAGGCGGGATTGCCGGTTGTGTCGCCGATCCGAAGATTATCTTTGCGACGGCGTTGAAGGCAAGGGCATCCGGCATTATCCTTGCCCATAATCATCCCTCCGGAAACTTGGCGCCTAGCCAAGCCGATATTGAACTGACCAAGAAGCTCGTTTATGCGGGAAACATGCTTGATTTGGTTGTCCCTGACCATTTGATCGAGACGAAAGAAGGATACTATTCGTTTTCCGACCAAGGGATGATGCCGAGCCCAAGTTAAATGGAAGGTAGCCACCGTTATCATAACGGTGGCTCTTTACTTCTAAAGATAGTCAACGTTAATCCACACCATGCTCCATCCAACGAGATTGCACTAGGCCTATTGGCGCTAACATTTCACTAGTTCGATGATTAGTTTTGAATCATGAAGCATACATGGAAAAAGAGATACAACGCGGCATTTGGCGTCCATCTTAAGCAGTTGAGACTTTCAAAAAAAATCACGCAGGGAATGCTGTCGAGTAAAAGCGGTGTATCAGTCAGCCATATCTCGCGGATCGAACGAGGAGAAAAAGGCGTAGGCTTGACGACCATCCGCGACTTGGCGATAGGTCTGAAACTTCATCCAAGCGCGTTGCTTGATTTTAAATTCGAACTTAAGGACGTTGATTTTAAGTCCCTATAAATGAAAAAAGGAACCACCTCTATGAGCGGTTCCCCTGGGCTCCCTCGAAATATTTTATTCAAAGATAGCAGATTTCATAAATGCCTTTCTGGTTAGACAGAGAGGTATTTTTCGGGCGGGCATCTTCCCAAAGCCTGGAGTAGAAAATTTGAAGATCAAGCAGGAAAAATTCTATAATAGGAAAAATCACCGTTTCTCGCTCTTTCAACTTTATCAAATCCCTGGAGGGATGAACAATATTTTCCTGTAATACTTGTCTCCGAGAAGACCCTGAAAATAGAGAAGCATGTTCAGACGCTTTATTTTTGACACGTGCTCGCTCTTTATCTCAAAGACAATGCATTCTTCTTTCGGTGGCAATGTGAACCCGTCTGTAATATTTTCCAGCCAATAGTCTTTATGACGAACCAAACCGCTTTTTGCCAATTCTTTTACGACTTCACGGAGTACATGAAGGGAGGAATTGCTTTTTGGCGGGGATGTCTCAAGTTCGAATGCAGAACGATTGATAATGGCTGTGCCTTGTCCAGCATTGCGAATCCTTACCTGCCATGTTGCGCAGAACTCCTTGCTGTCGGGCCCAAGTTCCTTTGTCGCGTACATCGTTTTATATCCAATGCGAGGACGAAGCCCTAAAACAAATTGATGCCGGACAACCAAAGCCCCAAGAAGCGTCACAAATAGCGATGCCGAAGATTCCGTATCAAGCATTTTAAAAGACAGGAATCGTGTCGGCTTGATGTTGAATAGTGCCAAATTTTCTTGGAGAATTGAATACAGTGTAAGAATAAAAAGAACAACAGTCAGGACGACCAGAAATGTAAGTAACGGATCAAACGACCACACCGCTCGTTGTGGCCTTGAATAATCCTGACTGTTACTTTCTGCCTTTGTAATTTTCGGCCTCTCACATCATTTAGTGACTGCATCCGATGACGCATTCCATACTACCAGTGTTTGTAAGAATATGGGATTTCATAGGGGGAGTCAAGACCGGCACATCGAGTTCGAGTTCTTTTTCAATATCGTCCATCCGATAGTGTGCGCTGCCGGATAACAATGTTGTAGAGCTTGCCTCGCTGTGAAAATGCTCAAAGGTTTCGTTTGGTTCGAGAATGATCTTTGCCATGATTTTTTTGCTTTTAGGTGAATAATTAAAAATATTTTAAAGATTTTCGATACGCTTTAACAGCGCATATACAGAATGCGTATGCCATCTGGCTTTGCTTCCCGTATAAGGCTGGATATTTCTATTGTTCAGTGCCTCTGTTAACGCTCTTATGCTGAGATAGCCTTCCTCTTTCAGCTCGGCGATAACTGGTTGCATTTTTAGCGCAAAGCCGTTAGCCAGTTCCTTGTTCTTTTTCGAAAGAATATTGCGTCCGTTCATGCCAAGCTGAACGCCACGATATTTCGCCGACGCCAAAGCTGCTTTCGTTCTTTTGCTGATCTGTTCACGTTCATGCTCGGCAAAAGCCGCCATGATGTGCAACATCAGTTTGTTGGCATGGGGATTATCTACTGCCAAAAAATCAATGCTCGCTTCCATCAACTTGGCAATAAAGGCCACGTTGCGGCTCAAACGATCCAGCTTGGCGATAAGCAAAACAGCTTTTTGTTTTTTGCATTCATCGAGCGCATCAAGCAGTACTGGGCGGTTGCTTTTTTTGCCGGACTCAATCTCAATGTATTCTTGTAAAAGAATGATATTGAACTTTGCGGCATAATCGCGAACCGCTTTTTGCTGCGCTTCAAGTCCTAATCCGCTTTCACCTTGGCGCGGCGTCGAAACCCTGTAATACGGAATGGCTTTCTGCATAGCTCCCCCGCATTTATTCGTTGCAAGAACAACAACGATTCAAAGGCTACCATGTAAGGGTAAACCAACCATTACCTTTGCACAGTTCTTTTGCAAAAGCTTGAAAATGGACGGCTCGGGCTAAGTCTCGACGGTTGAAAAACAAGGCTTTAACTAGGAGCGTCGTTCATTGAATAGGCAGGTTCCGTTCGTTTGCGTTCATACACAAACGTTGGTTTGCGTATGAACAAAAAAATTGAGAAGATTTTTTGAGCAAACGGTCTCTAGAAATGTGCGAAACCATTTGCAGTATGAAATATTTAATCCGTGATATTCAGGGTCTGATCATTCGACTACTGTTGGCTCGTCATCAACTGTCCTGATTAAAAAGATTAATCTCCAACGTCCAACCTTGAGCAGCCAGATTTTGCCCTGCTGATTCGGGCAGTAACGAATTCCGGGACGTTCACTTGTTGGCCGCCAAAACCTCGCCTGCATCATAGCTTTCAGGGAGAGGTCGCTGGTGGCCAGCGTATAAAGCACCTTGTGTTGATTTTGTTTTTGCAAGATATAGATGCTGTCTTCAGTACAGAAAGTGATAAACTTAAATACACTCTTAATTGGCGCTTATCCATACCGTCTATTCCAAAAAAATTACCAAAGGAAATCAGTATAACATATACCATGTGTCCCACATCGTTTTATAGCAGACGAATGGAAGGGAGATCACTAAGTGCAATTCCATCAGGTCAATTGTTTTTATCGTGATACTTTCGCTAAAAAAATACCATCAAAACATTTACGAGCCATCCTTTTTCTTTATTTTGGTCATTAGATTCCTTGCCCCACCTGATCCACTTGATCGCAGCCCACTTGGAATCAAGGTTTGAGACGATTAATTCATTTTGGTACAACTAAAGCCGACCAAGTTGCTGCTGCTCTATGCGAACTATAAAAATTCCTGATAAAAAAGACTATAAGTTTTTTGACGAATATTGCCGATGTCACGAAATCAAGGAGTCGCAATACACGACAGGTCTCTTTCAAGCGGGCATCACTGTGTATAAACAGCAGATTCGTGCTTTGAATTTGTTTTATGCCATGCATAAAACTGATAAATTTGAGTCTACAACATCAATATGCATTATAGGAGGTGGCGTGGCAGGATTGACATTTGCGGCAGCGGCGCTAATGGCAAACGTGAAAGTTTATTTGCTCGAAAAAGAATCGACGTTTCTTCACTTACAACAAGGATGTGACACAAGGAAAATCTATCCTTACTTGTACAATTGGCCTGATAAGGGATCCAGGTTTCCGTACGCTAAACTACCCATTCTTCCATGGAAGGCGGATTCTGCTGCTAACGTGGCAAAGGAAATTCTCGAAAGATTTTATGAAGTTGAAAAATCTGTGGAGACCGACTTGTGCGAAGCTTTTGTGGACGTTGATGTAAAATATAGTACCCGCCCCATCATCGCACAACAGCGGGGACAAAAGAAGTTTGATTTGTCATTCTATGGCACTCGATTAAAATTTGGCGTTGATAAACTAAAGACTCAGTCAAGAATAATCGTCGTTGACCACATAATATATTGCACAGGCTTTGGAATCGAACGTTCACATTTGGCCGGGATCACACCCTCTTACTGGCGCAATGATGATTACGGACAGACTGTAATCAACAATAAAACTAATTTCTTTATTTCAGGAGTCGGGGATGGTGCCTTAATTGATTTGTTTAGGTTGAAAATTCAAGGATTCTCTTACGATTTTTTTTTAGATCGATATTATTCTGCAAACAACGAATCCGAAGTAACAACAGAACTGCTGAAAATCAAGGAAGAGTTTGAATCAAATCCGTCGCTAACGCCAGTAGATTTGTATCGTAGGTTTGATTCAATGCACGAGCTGCTGGTCCCGCTCATGTCATTCCTCAAAGATCATAAAAGGAACAACATTAATGTGAAGCTAGTCGCTAAAAGACGGTTCAATGAAATATTAGATTTGAATCAAATCTCTTTCATAAACGCATTAATTCTTTTCCTCTTGCTCATTGAAAATAAGGGCACAGATGGTCACTGGATTTGGTTCGACTACATCGTCGGCAAGACATCCATCAATGGGAATCATTGCAAACTCCAACAAATAGATCCTGAAACTTTATCACCTCGAGGCAAACCAACTGCAATTAAAGATGCAATTCCAATCATACGCCACGGGAGTCAAAGAGAAAGTGCATTTGGCGAAACGAACCTTACAAAAGATCCCGGAATAGATGCTCTTAAAGAGCGACAAGAAGAATCCAATATATTTAATTACGAGGGCCCAATTTGGACCTTTGAAAGCATTACGGCCCTATTTAAACAGCCACCAAAACGGTTCTTATGTACTAATGAAACGATTACTCTTTGCACACCGTTAGTATCAATACTAAGCAAAATGATTAGAGCTTGTTCTGGCAATAAAAAGGGCCATTTCAAGGTTGGTTTGTTTAGAGTTGTCAACAGCGGCGGGCAGCGATATTTTCAAAGCATTGCACCGTACTTTGGCAGTAAAAATCCAAAAAAAGGAAAATTTGGAAAGCTGATACAGCTGAATAAAGGGCCATTGGGGATGGCTGCTTTCTTAAGAGAACCCGTTTTGCTGGTTCGTAAAACGGGGTTTGAAAAAATCCTAGAATATCTAAATCTGAAACCAACTGAAATTTTTGCGAATTCTCAGTCTGTACTGGTTATTCCCATTTTGGCCAAATGGAAAGATTATTCACCGGCCAACTTGCTTGTATGTGTAGATTCAGACTCCGCAACTTTATTAAATGACTACAATGTCATCTTAGCAATTAAGTCCATAATGGAAGGCTGGATAAATTCGATAAATCGGGCAGTGGGAAAGCAAATATTGATGGATGATATTACGTTTAATCCTCGAATCGATGTTTCCGGCGCCCAAGTTGAAAATTATGTAAAGGTAAAGAAGAGTAAGTGTTTTGTGAAGACGCTCTTAGACGATCATCGAGATTTAAAACCAAAGTATTCCAAACTCTGTTTTAACGACTTTTACTCATTTGATGTATACTATAAAACCTCGCCTGAGGAGGAAACCTCACTTGGGTATGAAACGACTAATATAAAGCCTTTATAAAAAAATTAAATACGCTAATATGTACCAAACAAAGTCAGTACTTACAGGTTCTAAAGATGAGGAACATCGCATGAAATTTCAAGTTACACCAATCGAGAATGTCAGGTGCAACGATGTCACAGACGTTTTTTACCAGTTTTTGGAATATTGGGACAAAAAAAGACTGAAAAATTATAAGGAAATTAAAGCAATCTTTTTTAATGACAAAAAGGAGGCAATTGCCTTTTGCGACATCTCGAGTCAGCAAAAAAACCTGCCAATTTCACATCAGGAAATGCCGAAATTTAACCTGGATGAGCTGGTGAAGAAAGCACAAAGTAAACAGGCGAAGACCATAGTAATCGCCGAAAATTTTCTTTCTGATGACGTCGGTATTGATAATAGTCGTATCGAATTCTTAGAAAATCTAAAATGCATTGCAGAGCCACATGGTATTGAGGTCGAAGACTTCATTTCAATGAATACCACTTCCTATTCAAGCCTGAAGGTTCATGGGTTGGATTTGACCTATTAATAGTGATCTAGCGGTTTGAGGGGTAATTGTTGGTATTATCAGCTAAGCTGCGCATGTTTTCGTGCACGCAGTTTTCCCCCTACATACCAACGTATTTTTTTGTAGAAACGATTTCTGCAACCTTAAAAAAAGCAAATGGAATCCAAAATACCTGGCCTTTCGTTTTCTCCATGTAAACAATTACTGGCTCACCTATTTAGCATCCCAAATATCCCGTCGATGAGTCATTAGATTTCGCCGAATTTGTACAACTTGTTCCTTTGTGAACATCTTTCGGCAACCGGAATAGTCCATAAAATTATTGAAGTTGGACGGAACGCCGGCCACACATGACTTGTCCGTTGCTTCACCGAAAGGTGGTGGACAAGTTTTGCAATCAGCGTTGGTTTCAGTGGCTTCTTTTTGCGGAGGCGTATCGGCTATAGAATCACCAACCGTACAGCTTTGCGAATCGCCGGTCGGACCTCCGGTGCCCCATAAATGTACTAAGCCGCACCAATGTCCAGTCTCATGTGTCAAGAGTCGATATCCCAAGCCTACCCACTCAAAACCAAGGAAAACAGCATCTCTGTCTTCCCAGCCCCAAGGCGTGTTACTGTAAGTTAAACTACCCCCAATATTTCCGACATACACATTGAGGTAAGTTGACGGCTTTATAATTTTACTTCTCTTGAATAGCTTGTGTTTGTTCCTCTTTGTGTTAACTCGTATAATCCCTTTTTCACCATCTTTTTGAAGAATCGTGTCTGCGAAAAAGAAATTAACGTTGGGATTAGTAATTCTGCCTTTATACATTGGAAGTACTTGCGACGTATCAGAGTTGAGCAAAAGAAAATCTTTGTGAAGATCCTCAAGCTCTTTCCGGAGCAATTCAGTGGGCACATTTTCATCGGTGTTTGATCCGTCAGTACCGGCATGCGACCTGTCCGAAAAAATTACATGAAAAATTACCGGTATGTCGATGGTCCTGTCCAAGTTTATATCTTGGCAATAGCAATTTGAAAGAATACTCGATAAACCGATAACGAGAAATACTGTCTGTGTCATTTGTATTAAAGGTAACGACTTGCAATGATCAACAAACAAAGGGTGATCGAATCTCTTCAATAAAACCGAACATTCTTAAATTCGATTGAGGGCCGATAACAGGCTGTGCTTAGGGAAGAAGAAGTAGAAAATAAAATATTCTTTCGCAGTAAGAAAAAAAATAGTCCAACGTTAGTTAAATTCATTTAAAGATTCCTCGCCCCACCTGATCCAATCTGATCGCTAGCCCACATGGAATCTCTTTTAATTGTTTTTAGTTCGTCCAATCCGTTAGGTGAAGGTAGGAGTAATCGTATGTTGGACGCATACTGAAAACCTCTTCTTTCAAAACCAAACCAATCTTATATATGGCTAACGTTTCTCACTTCACGGAATATTCATTCCTAAAAATTTTTCGCATTAAAGGATCATCAATTTTACTCATTCTCACAGCTAGCATGTTCATGTTAACGTGCAAACAAAAGTTACCTAATGAGTTTCAGTCTGATGGCAAAACGTATGTAATAGATACAACCTTAGTTGCACCAGATTCGATCAGTGTTATCCAAGCAGGTGATATCAAATTAGATAGCGATCTCAGGACATTTGCTATGAACTATTCAGCTGCTCTCGAGAGTGATTCTTCGATGAATTTTGCATTTTCTACAGTCCGCCCAGATCCTATAGTGAAAATACCAGAAGAATTCCTTGCGTGTCTGCCAACGGCACCAACAAGAATACAAGATTTAAAAGACGGCGTAATCTTGGATGCATACGAATTCAAAAGGGGTGATGAAGCGAAACTGGGCTTTTTGGGATTTCTGAATGTTGAGATTGCAGATGATGAGAAAATTACGGTTGTTGAGTTTTCCCAAACAGGTTCACAAGTATGTAACGGTAATCAATTGAAGTATGGAATTGGGGCAAGAATGATGATGAGGGTTCGAAGTAAAAAAAGATCGGCTAAACTTAACACCCCGCAACAAATAACGGCCAGCGTAATATTTGGAAAGGCTGAGGTAACCTACAGCCTTAAGACGTTCGGCGTCTCAGGGCCTGGCGTAGGAAATTTGGTAAAGTTGGGTACACTAACAGAAAACACCTATCAGGAATTCATGCAAGGGATATCCGATTTAATTGTTGATGCCTATAACAATAATTCCGCATTTGTTATAAATCCCCAACCGTTGTTCTTAAACCAAAACTAATCTATGAGCATGCGAACAATATTTTTGACCAAACTCTTGGTCATTCTAATTACATTAACCAGTAATTCCCAGTCGAAGGTCTTTTCAATTACATGGTCTTATGGATTGGCAGGAGGTAGTAAACCCTCTGTTACTGCTTTGAATGAAGGCGATGCAGTTTCAATGAACGTTGCAAACGACTTAATGAAATACTTCATTGAAAATTCCAAGTTGGATTTTAAATGTATCTACAATGGCTGCCAGAACCGCGCGATGGTAATGTCATTGATGCTACAGCAAAAAGGAATAAAGCATTACAAGGTGTGGAATTTTGATCCTTTTAAGATTTCGATTTTTAATTCCCAAGATGCATTGGATGTTGACGATATACTGGGACTAAAATCGAATAAGATTTTATGGGACTTTCATGTAGCGATTGCCATTCTGGCAAAGAATGAGGAGACTTCTAAAATAGACACTTTGATAATTGATCCAGCCTTTTCGAGTAAGCCCTTAAAAACCAAGGAATGGCTTTCACTACAAAATTCGCCTAATTCGTACTATACTTTCTTAGATCCTATTTGGTATAACTTTGTGACACTTGCACCTGGTATTTCATTCACATGCTCAGGTGTTGCCACAAATCTCAATGTCCCCATGTGTTTTCCGTACTTGTTGACTGGCGACTTTTACGAATATAATTCATATAACCAGAAACTTATAGCTGAAGAGTTAGCAACGAACGATCAAATTACAAGAGCTACCTTCGAAATCATCAATAAGCTGGATGAGAAGGATCCAAGGAAGAAAAATATTTCCTCGGTAGTATCAGATTACAATTCGTTTAAAACAATGTTGCAAAGTGAAACACAGATTAACGGCGACAACCCGTTCTATTCATACTTAAGTGACTACAGGATGGGTTATAAAAATGGGTTTGCTTTCTGGACAGTTGAACTGCAGAAATTGAATAAAAAATAATCTAAGAAGTTGGGTATAATAATTTTGGAAAATTTTGGGGCATGTTACACCTGCTGGTCATGAGCATTGAATTTTTAGTTACGAAATTGACGAATGGCAAGACAAAAGCATGGTACAAGTGTGGCACGCTTTCAAAGACAGACCCTATCACTGGTGATAAACGGTATGTATTTTCAAGAAGTGATGTGAAATTTAAAATTGAGACGTGTAGTCATTTACTCAAATGGGACATTGATGCAGAATATACGTGGGCAATCAAGTACAAATCAGAAAACAGTCCTTCGGGATATCAGAATTACAACTTAATTATTGGTGGTAATTACGCGGTGTTCAAGTTTAGCGACGATTTTAAAACTATGTATTTTAAACTTCCACACTGGAAGGAAGAAATTTGTTTAAACTAACTAACTGTGAAAGACTATTCTATGAAAAACAGTGACTCTAATGCGGGCCGCTGAATTTGTAATTTCGAAAATTGCGACGGAGATACCAGATACTAGACTATCAAAACAACGTAACTCTAGTATACATAGATTTTAACCGAGCGTGGACATCCGAATAATCTTAGAGAGGATGCTATAAATAATGTTCTGGGAATTTTCCGCAATTTCAAAAGTAATCAAATGTCAGTCTGTTAATTGGATAATTCATCCAAGAAACTAAATTGTAGATTGTAGATCAACAGTCGACTGCTAAAAAATGTCTTCGGAAAAAGGTTCATTCAATCGCGCATGCCTTGAGTAAAAACTGTATCGAATTGTATGATGATTCAAAACAAAGCATGAAATGATTAACGCAACAAAAGAAAAACTGTCATCATTCTTTCAAGGCAACATGCAATATGTCGTTCCCTTCTTCCAACGTTCATATGTTTGGAATCAGGAAAATTGGGATACGCTTTGGGAGCATATCAAAAGAATCCTGGATGAAAAAATAAAAAAACATGAACATTTTATTGGTACACTTATCGTAAAGCAACGCACGCCCGAACGGATTGGAGAAACGAGTTACGACCTCATAGATGGGCAGCAAAGATTAACTACATTTTCAATTCTTCTTAAAGCAATAGCGGATACGGCAACGAATTCTGGCGTCTTTATCAAGTTAGCGGAAAAAACGAATGAGCTTTTGGTTTTTGAGGATTCACGAGGAGATAAGCACCTCAGGATTATGCATTCCCGAAATGACAAAGATTATTTTGAAACGCTGATGTTAAATGAAAAACAGGAGAAGCTTAAAAATCAAGGGCATCGTATTCTGCAAGCATACCGGTATTTTCATGACAAACTTGCGCCATTTACAGATGAAGAGCGTGACGAACTAAGGAATATAATACTTACAAATGTTCCGGTTATTAGTATGATGCTGGCGCAAGAAGACGATGAGCAAGAAATCTTTGATACAATCAATTCCCTCGGCGTTAGGCTTACCACCGCTGAATTACTCAAAAATCATGTGTTTCAATATAAAGAAATTCAAGATAAGTACGAAGAATACTGGTTTGAAGTCTTCGAAGAAGATGAAGATATGTTGGCCTTTTGGAACAAGAAAAAAACGTCAGGTAGAGTTTCAAGGACTAATATTGATATTTTGTTGTATTGCTATCTCATTATTCAGACAAGAAGAGAAGTAAATCTTGAGAAGTTATTTCAAGATTATAAACAGTGGTTGAAGGATAAACCTCTTAATGAAAGAAAGTCGTTTTTAGTTGACCTAAGAGAGTATGCCGGAATTTATTATTCTTTTCCTGAAGGCACGGAGATTAATGAGATAGCATTTTCTGAAAGTGAAAAGCGTTTTTTTCACGTAATCGAAAATCTTGAAATCACTACCGTCATTCCATTGGTACTCTGTATTTATAAAATGGTAACAATGAAAAAAGAACGGACTAAAATGCTAGGACTCCTTGAAAGTTATCTTGTAAGAAGAAATGTGTGTCGGCTGACCACTAAAAATTACAATAATCTTTTTATTCAAATCATGCAGCAACTAATAGATAGTGAGGAGATCGATTATCTAACATTAAAAGAAATACTCATTGGGTTCATCGATGATACAAATAGATTTCCTTCCGATGGCGAGTTTCAGCGTGCATTTGGTGACGAACAAATAAGTAATAGTAATGCATATGAGATACTATACTGCATTGCCCTATATCAGTTGAACAACGAGTATTCAGACGTTAAAAAACTTAGCTCTTTAAGCTTTTCTGTTGAGCACATAATGCCTCAAAAATGGGAAACTAATTGGTTAACAAGAAAAATGAGAGAAGATGAAAAAGCGATACGCTATAAAAAGATTAAAACCCTTGGAAACCTAACTTTAGTTACTCAAAATCTCAATAGTAAAATGAAGAATTCAGAATGGTCCAGAAAAAAGGAGCACCTTAAAGAATATTCCAAATTGCGACTTACGACAGATTATTTAAAACTAAAAAGTTGGGACGAAAATGCGATACAGAATCGTGCTGATATTTTGAGCAGCGATGCATTGAAGATCTGGAGAAGGTGACCCAGCCCAAAAATAGCCATTTGTTGGTATCCTAAAAGTGCATGAAAATCAGATATTACATAAGTACATTACTCGAAATATGATCACGTCTGGGTGAAGAATTCGGCGCCAGCGCATTCTGTCGAAATGTGTTGCTGATTCAAAATGCAAAAGGAAAAATCTGACGAAGTCATCATCCTTTAGAAGGCGTTACGATAATTTCAATGACGGTCGATTCGTTTTCTGTTGTTTCAGTCGTGTATCGGGGGTCGACCTGTGAGATAAGAGAAGTGGCGTGATTACTCAATTGCATGAAAAGCTGTTGCAAGTGATACCCTTTGAGGGTTACGACGTCGGACGTGAAGCTAAGAGTGATAATGTTGACTTCGTTGCCCAGATTCAGTTCCCCGGAAATCAAATAACCGTAGGCAAAAAATTTCTGCCTGCCATTCGGCCAGACGAAGCAAATATTCCGAACATTCGCGGTCGGACGTTGCTGCATGGCAATGTTGGACGCAATATCCGTTTTCTCATCTCCTTGATGCGTCGGATCGCCTGCGCGCAGCTCATCATACTTGAGTTTAAATTTCGAGTTCTGGCTCATGATTTTTTATGCGTTCGATATCAGATTTTTCAATGGACTTCGCTCTGACTTCTTGTGACAATTGCCGTTCCATGTTTTCTCTGGACAAGCGTTGCGCCGTGTCCTTGCTGTAATCCTTGCCGATCAGCTCAATTGCTGACTGGCGGTCGCGCATCTCGGAGGCGTAATTGAGCAAGGCGGTTTTGTCATCGGTATATATTCTAACCCGCTCTCTGCCGCGAGATACTGAAACATAAAACTGTTTCATATCCGTTGCAGGGAATGTTGAGGCTGGCTGCGCGATAAAAACTTCATCAACCGTTTTGCCCTGTGACGCATAAGATGTGATGCAATGTGCATGGGCGATATGGCCATAATCTTTTGGTATTGTGTAGTTCGTTTTGCTGATCGCATTACGCACTTTGATGTGACCGTTCTTTCGAACGGCCACAACTTCCAAGATCTGACCATTGTTAAGGCGTTTCTTGTTTGCATCAAATCCATTATACGTTAGTCTTATTTTGTCACCCTTTGAGAGTTGAATATCTGCCCTACGAAATGCTTCAAATTTTTTGTTTTGATCTAATGGCAGATCGACCGACGTTCCATCCTCATTTTTGATATGGATATAATCGTCTTTCACAGATGATACGGACCAAACGGTTCCGCGCTTGACGCCTTTCATGTTCTGACTGAACTGAAGAACGGTTCCTTGCTTGTAGGAGCGAATGTCATTTTTTTCCGCTTCGGTAAGATTCAAGTTCATAAAGCGCGTTGCAGTGATTTCTCTTTTTCCAATCATTTTCGCACAGCGAAGCTTATCGCGAATTGCCTTGGTCACTTCTTCACCTTGCTGGTGCGTTGGCGAAATGATAAGTGTCGATTTTCCCTTCTTCACTGTAGCGAGGTAGTCTTCCACTAGCGTTTCATTCGGTTTAAGTGGGTTGATTGTTTTGATCGATTCAATTGTATCCAGCTTTTCGAAAGCAAGTTTTACGTCACCGTCTGACAAAGCCTGGACGGCTTCGCGGTAGGTCTCGTTTTTCTGTCGGTAGATACGACTGACTTCCGCTGATCTTATTCCCGCGGCGGTGTTAAGAATTCTTAATGCATCACCACGGATAACGCTTGCGTGCTGCCTGGTGTCTCCGCTCAGGATCAAACGTGCATTCTGCCGGGCCGTCAGATCGAGCAGGGCGGTCATATCTTGGGTTCCAAGGAGACCAGCCTCATCGACCCAAAGGACGCCATTCTTGAGGCCTTTCTGAAGGTTGTGGTCGACCAGCAGCTTTGCAACGGTATCGGCATGCGCAAAGCCTTCCTCGCGTAAAACGCCGCGTGAGGCCTGGGAAGTTGGTGCCACCATGGTCACCTTGCAGCCAACGGTTTCCATAAGCTTAACCGCTTCGGTCGTCAATGTCGTCTTACCTGTTCCGGCTCGCCCTCGAATGATTGAAACACCATGAGGCGTCGTCAGGACGTGCCGTACGGCTTCATGTTGCTCGCCTTTGAGTTTGATGTCGGGAACCATCGTATATAACGGTCGGAACTTTCCTTTGCTCTTTTGCGCAAGTTCGACCATGCGCTTTTCTTCCGCAAGGACTTCTTTCGTTGTACAGATGGTTGCCTTCCGATCGGGCACATGCAGAATCCGCTTGTCGTTTTGAAACGAGGTCGTGATCTCGTCAAGCGTAACCGACCGGTCACCAAGGCTATGCCGATACGCAGTTTCAAGGATACGCCGATCTTGCATTACAGATGCACGTTCGAAGCGGTGTTGAACCGCATGGTCAACACATTGCTCCGGTGACAATTCGAGTGTTTCCTTGGCGGGGTTGTTGCGGATAATTGATCTTCCATCGTCGCTATCAGAACCGGCACCTGCTTCTCGTATCTGTTCACGCCAGTGTCTTTTGAGTTCATCAAGTGTAAGACCTTTTTGTTTTTTGGAGCGCGTCTTCGCACCCAGTTGATCAAGCTCTTTTACATCGGTGATATTTTTCTCTTTCGCGATGCGACCAATCTCATCGGTTCGCTTCGAAAAAAGATCAATGGCCTTTTGTGGCACGCCTTCGATCTCGAACGACTTTTCCGTTTGCCTGACACGATAACCAAGTTCCATTAAATTATCGGAAAGGCGCTTGTGAAACCGGGCCTGATAGTAGGGCATGTCGCGTTTGACGTCACGAAACTGCCCGGCTTTGAACTGTTCCTCCATTTTGTCCCACGTCACGTTGAACACGAAGCAGTGACTGTGAAGATGAGGGTCGGGAACCGCTCCATCAACCGGCCTTGCCGTTTGATGTACGAAGTCCGCCCAGACCAACTCTCCTGTTTCGCGGTCGCTATACTGACCGCCTTTACGTACTCGTGTTTTGCTATCGGCTTCGATGTCAAGCATCGTTTCCATCACGCTTGATTTGAAGGCTTCCATAACGTGATCATCCTTCGACAACGCATGGACAATCGACACGGATTTGGGGCAGTGGAAGTTTATATCATAGCCGACTGTTCTTTGCTCAATTGTTCTTTGGGTCAGAGTGTCCCCGGTTTTGGGATTAATGTTTTCACACAAGGCATGAAAGGTTTCCTTGGCTGCATTGCCTTCAATACCAATTCGCCGTGCGATCTTCCCATGGAAATGGCCCGGCAGTTCCTGGTCGTTCAAGAAGTAATCCGATTTCAAGAGAGCCTCGTTAAAGTAAGCCTTGGCGTGTCCCGCCGAGGTGCTTTGGATCATTCGTATCATTGTGAAAAACTTATACAGCCGGTTCGGTAAAACGGGCCGGTGAAAATGCTTTCATTACGCACAAATAAACAGGAAGCCTAAGCAGTGCTGCCATGCGGGTGCAGCGAAACAAAACCCATTAAAGAGTTCACATCAGACATCTTCCCTATGCACAGCCTAGGATAAGACCGTCAACGTGCGACAAAGGTCTCTTCATCGTCCTCAATGAAGCTCTCAACCAGGGTGCGACGGAACTCGCCACTTTCCGGTTTTCGACCATAGAATCGGAACCCCTTGGTTTCCTCTGCGTCCTTGTCGTCGATGAAAGAATCGAAAAGTTGTTCATTACTGATCATCTCATCAATCTTATCCATAACAAAATCGTCGCCGAGGCGGTAGACGCCAATGTAGCTGAGTCTGTAGAGTAAGGCGCAAACGATTAGAAGGAGGCCGACCATTTGCCCCAAGGGGTATAAGACCAAACCAATCAGAAAAAAGAAGCCAGGCTCGTAAAGTGTTTCTATGCGTCTTGTGTCAGGCACCTTTCCAAAGAGCTTAAAGTTGTAGAACTTCTTGTTAATGTCACCGTTGGAAGACTGAATCTTGCAAAATCGAATACTGACGGATTGCGGTCGATCTCTCTCTTGCGCCGATAGGCCACAAACAGAAATATGATAATGAACAAGTACCACGTTGTATATCCGACGGCGAACATGGCCATTATCTGCGTTTGTATTGACATGTACTGAAACAAGGTAGACGCTTGAAAGACGTAATAATGAATAGGCGGGATGATGGCCATTATCATGGCTGCGTTAACGGCCTTGCCAAAGGTAAAGTAGCGCTCGCCGAAGTTTTTACGAATGAATACTTCAAGAATTAATCTCGGGTAAGATGCGATTGCTTGAAACACTTTTACTGCCAGTGTAGCTGCCGGATTGCTTCGTTTGTAAAACGTTTGGAAATACAGGTTCTTTTTCATGCGATGTTGGTTTGGTTTATGGGGAATAGTTTTGCGAGAATTGCATCTTGATGAAATTGGATCCATTTGCGAATGGCTCTCCCTGGCGTTGTATAAATCCCTCGACAACATTCTGGTTTCGCGGTGATCCCGTTTTCAAACTGATGAAACGCTCCGGGCGAATCGCGCGCTCGTATTCTGCAGATGTGTTCGATGATTTGGAAATGTTTCCAAGGCCGATAGAACTTCCTTTAGAGATCTTTTCCATCAAGTGGTCACCGAAAAGGGATGATGCGTAGTTATTGGTTTCAATATCTGAGTTCGCGTGAAAAATTTTAGTGTTCAGCGTTCCGAGAAAACTTTTCACTTTAAACTCCCCTTTTTGTCCACCCATATTGCCATAATAATTAGGGAGATTTTGAGTAATGTAAACGGTGCATATCCGACTGCTTCGCGCCGTCGCTTGATAATCGGCATCATGCTCGTGGAGAAAATTTTGGGCTTCGTCAGCCCAGAGAAACACCGGCCTTGTCCCATTATTTGGATCGCGCCGCTCCATGGCACGCTGCCAAATGTACTTGAACATGATCTGCGCATCGCGTCCGACCTTATCATAAAGTTTTACTGGCAAATCGAGAAGAATGATCTTGCCGTTCAGGCAGTCTTCCGGTCGAATGTTCGAGGGATTACTACAGAACAATTTATACACTGGGTCACGGAGCAGGCGGAACAAAAATCCTGAGAAAGAAAATTCAACAATCGATCTGGTTTTTTCGCTCAACGGAATGTAAGTGTCCTCGAAAAATTGTTTAAGATATTTCATCTGACGATATTCAGGAACATCGGCAGAAGCGATTTCGTCGTAAATGTCACGGTCGTCGATTCCGCGCAACCTTGCAGCATTTTGTGTCTCCCATTTTTCAAGTTTGCTACGAACTAGAACATCGACTTTATCAAACGCCTTCTCGTACGCTCTCGTATTGTCCTTGTTCGCTGCTCTACTAGAATCCTCTTGCAAGCGCGGAATTGACTGAACGATGTCGTACATTCGTCTCACGGAAATCTTGCCGTACGCCAGCTGGCACAAATCGATTACGTTGAACAAAAGCATATCAAGTGCATTCTCCCAAAAGGGATCTTCACTTTTCCCATGCGACTTCTCCGAGCCAGCTCGAATTACGGTCTTGAGAACGTCGACAAGATTTTCCGTGAGTTGCCCACCCGAGTTTCGCTCGGTCTCATAGTCAAGAAAATTGAAGAAGTTGTCGTTTTGAGAACTGATGACAACAAGGTCGTGAATGCGATTGACAAGACGACAATACTTGATCCATTCCTCGCGTTCATCCGGTTTGACTGTGAGGACCAATCCGCCAAAGCCAGCTCTTAAATATTTTAGTGCAAGAAAACGGCCTGAACCGGATGACTTGCCGGAACCAATGCCGCCAAAGATTTGCACGCCTTCAACGGCATGCCTAATGGTCCAAATATCGTTCTGTAATTTTCCTTGAATTTCAATAAGAGGAGTATCAAGATCGAAGTGTAGCATACAACAGTATTGACAACGGAATTAAAAAAAAATTTCGTTGCCAGGGAATAGTATAATTGTACTATTTTGCGTAGCTGATCAATGCAGGACTTCCGACTGAATGGAATCCTCCCAGTCGAAGCCGTGAAGCGGCGATTGATCGGCAGTTGCCCGCCCGAATTTGTAGAGAACCTCGAGATATTTGACGATGGTGACGATCTGACAACGTATTTCGCTGCGAGTTTCTGCTTGCAGCCCCGTCCACGATCCTTCGGCAAGAACTTTCCGAATGGTAATTTCTGCGTATAGTGAATGCTCAAGGTCGGGCTTGTAGCCTAAAAATTCCTTTATCAACTGCTGTGCTTCCGACTTAAGGTGACTCTCACAATTCTTGTAATGTTCTCGGTCGTCGGACGTCAGATCAAGGTGGTCGAGCCAACCATTGACTTGCATGAATTCATTGCGAACATGCTTAATATGAACGTCAACTGTCTTCTGAAATTCTGACCAAGTCATCCCGAAGCGATTTCTTGAATCTTCAATCAGCTTACGCAGGTATATCGACGCGGGAATGGCAACATTTTCGGAAGGCCTAAAACCCAGCCGACGATAGAGCAGATGGTCAACCATCCGCTGATGCTCGGGATGATAGTCGGCGTAGGCCTGTACTATTTCCCAGGAAAGAGCGTCCCGGTCAAATCTCTCCGCGCCTTTCTCATAACGTTTCAGGTCGCCGTCGTAGTATTTCAAGACGTGGTCGGCCTTCTTACGTTCAGTGATAAAGAGTTCCGCATTGCCATGGCACAGCTCATCAATCAGGCGCAAGTCTCTGAGCCATGTGGGTTCTAACTCGTCGCTCACCGCGAGCCCTCCTAATACGACAGAATATGTATATTAACATAAACCGTTTTCTAAAGTCAATCAAAAAAGCATATGGACGACCTCGATGAATTAATGGATCGGTACCCACAATACAAGGATATGGTTCGCGACGCCCGCAAACAGGCAAGAGATATTGATAAGGAAATAGCCAAGCTCCAACCGGGGTGGACACCGCCAAAACTCGAACTAAAACCGCCTCTATCGGGCACGTGGAGTCCATCAAAAGAGCAGGGCCGGGAGCTATCCGAACTTCTCGAAAAGAAGTCTGGCATCCAAAACGGTGTCTACACTCGACTTGAAGCTGACCTCGTCGGTCAAGATCCCTCGAAAATCGAGCGGACCAAACGCGACGTTTCAAAAGTATTGTCGCACGATAAGATGCTTCGCTTCGATATCAAGGACATTGATGAATCTCAGAGATTCATGGAAAGTAAAATACAGGAACGACAAGCCGGTTACTCGAAGCCCTCTATCACGGACCAATTAATGAAGCAGTCAGACTATTCAAAAGAAAGTCGATTAGCGAAAGAAAAGGAATTCCGTGAGAACAGTAAGTCAATACTGGATCGAACGCCCGAGGCGGAGTAAGGCTATTTGAAAAAATACTTGCGTTCTATCTCGCTGATTGGTCATTATATTGAAGATCTGTCTCACTCTGACTGATTTTTGTTTTTAAAAAATCTTTTGCATGACCGCGGATCAGGGGAATCAAATCGTCACACGTGTAGCCTGGAGGTAGCTTATAACCATTTAAGAAGAGGCTAGGTGTTGCATAGATTTTATGCTCAGAAATCCAACTCTGGTGTTGACTTATAATTTTTTCCGCCAAAGTAAGACTGTCTGAATCGATCGCTATCGGCAATTTCTTTCTAAACCACGAAAGATTCTTTTTTGAATACCAATTAGCGAGAAGTTCTAATGCACCGTCCATTTGAAATTCAGTGTTGCGTATTTTCTGCAACCAATATTGAATGAGGTATCGTTCAGTTGAAGAATCGTTATTAATCCCGGTGCTAAATCTAATGATAAGCTGGATATATTGTGGGTAGTCCGTCAAAAGGGTAGCAATTTTTTGATGTTGGATCTGACAAGGATTACAAAATAGATTGAGAACAGCAATTAGCTTAATTGGCCCTTGCGGATTGCCGATACACATTTCACCGTCGAAAGAGTTGCATGCGACTTGCTGTTGTTTGGAAAGAAAATAATTAAAGGTTTCTATTGAGTGCTTAATTCTGTTTGAGGTGATTTCTTTTTCAACGGCTTCTCTTCTTATATCAATTGTTTTTCTTACCATCACCGATGTTAGTAGCAGAGCAACAAATCCTAAAATGGCCTCAAGGAGTATAAGCGAATCCATCGGAAGCCATTCCCAAATTTTGAAATAAATGAGGTAAAGCAAAATGCTAAGTTGGAATAATAAGATCCCATCGATCGTTATGCATAGTTTGCACCATTTTTTTATCCGCTTATATTGATACAAGATGGAAAAAACTATTATTGGAAAAGTTGTCATGGAGAAGGCAACCAGCACAAACACAAATGAAGGTTTCTTTTCTGCTGGGACCAATCCCGCGAGGGAGATAACGGCCATTTGCAAAATGAAATAAACTAGCGATAGATCGGCAAAATGTACGATCCCAAATATTTTGGCCGCATTTGACGCGGCGATTCTTTCACAACTTGGATTAGTACTGGAATTACAAAAGGACTCAATGAAGTTGTATTTAATTCCATACTCTCTTGCTACTAAGAAATAGCTAACAAGTACACCACAAAAGGCCAAAAAAAATATTGCTAGATGCGCAAATGAACCGAATAAAATAATCGATGTCAAAAACATCACCAAAATGACACTGCCAAGAAGTACAGCAGTCAATTTAAAGAAGTTCTCTTGTGAAAGATATATATTATTTCCAACGTCCGCTATTTTTCTGGTCGGGCGAGCGTGGATCACGATCCCACTGAAATCCTTGAGATCTTTTTTTCTTAGTTCGGCTGTGTTACGAACAATGCTCAATTGACTATCCTGTTTGTTGAAATGCAGGACACAGGGAAAGGCAGCTTCATAGATCTGGTTTTCATTATACATTTTTATAGTATATGTTACGCCTAGCCGCTGCAATGCATCGGTTATACTTGGTAGGGCAGGATAATCAGGATGTGATGTTATAAGCTTTTCACAATATGATTTTGAGATTGGCATTTTTAACAATTGCAGGTAACTAGACACGATCTGTTCCATATCTTTTAGATTAGCGTCGATGCGGGCAGCGTAAACAACAATACTTTATTAGTTTGATCGGAGAAATTACAAATGTTCCTCGATCAAAATTAAAAACCTTTGTATGTTATTATCGTATCAGCATCTACTTCGAATATTCCAATATACCCCCTAAGTTATTAACAATAAATCGAACAATATTTTTAGAACAATTTTACAAATTATTGTTTTAGAATTGCGTACAGTTTTTTTGGTTTGCTCAAGATTTAGATCCACCTTTCTATTTAGCGCGGAAGACGTTTTTTGAAAAGAGGTTTAACTGTAAACAGTATCTCACGTATGAAAGAACATGTAGATCCTTTGCTTACACGTTCTCAGGAATTTGGGAATAGTCACACCGAAGAAGTTCATGATATTTTATCTCGCACTCCGAAATGGATCGTGCAATGGGGTATTACCATTATCTTTGGGATTGTTCTTGTTGTATTAATTTTGAGTTGGATAATTAAATACCCCGACACAATCGTATCGAAAGTGGTTTTAACAACAAGGGTGCCGCCTTCCTCAATTATCGCAAGATCAAACGGACGAGTACAGTTTCTTGTAGAGGAGGGCGAACAGGTAAAAGCAAATGAAATATTGGCAATAATTGATAATTCCGCCCGACAAGACGACGTATTTGATGTAAAAAAACTTATTGCATCTTTTAGGAACGGAGACACGCTTGCAGATACAACTACCCTGCTAACATCGAATTTGCAACTGGGACAATTGCAAAATTCCTACCTAAAGTTCCTCTCCGCTTTAACCGATGACTTGTTAACTCGAAAGAATAACATGTATCAAGAGCAGATCAAGACTCTACAACAGAGGATGGGAAGTTATCGGCATTTATCCGATCAACTTGAAAATCAAAACAGGATACTAGAAAAGGAACTTTCCTTGGCAAAGAAGAAATTAATTCGCGACAGCGTATTGTTTCAAAATAGGACCACTTCAGCTGCTGACTGGGAAAAAGATCAAACGAGCTATTTGGAAGTTGAAAGATTATCTGACGCTTCGAAACTTCAGAGTACTAACAACGACATAGAGATTCTAAAAGTTGAGGCTCAAATCAATGAATTAAGAATTGCACAAAAAAAAGAAGAACTCCAACGACATCATTTAGTTACGGCGGCACTTGATCAATTGGAAAGCGAAGTCGCGGCGTGGGAACAACAATTTGTTTTAACAACACCAATCGACGGTAAGGTATCATTTACAAAATATTGGAGCGATGCACAATTTGTGCAATCAAATGAAGAGGTGATGGTGATCGTCCCGTCATCTGAAGTTTTGTATGGCAAAGTATTCACCCCGTTGTTTGGTTCGGGTAAAATAGAAATTGGTCAGTCGGTATACCTTAAGTTTGATAATTATCCCTTCCAAGAATTTGGATCGGTATACAGTAAAGTTATTTCGATGTCCGCTGTTCCACGGAATAATATTTACATTGTTGAAGTTGAACTGCCACATGGGTTATCTACAAATTTACACAAGAAATTGCTGTTCAAGAATGAAATGCAAGGGACCGCAGAAATTGTGACGCGCGATCTTCGACTTTTGGAAAGACTATTTAACAAGATTTGGGCAGCGGCTAATTCGAAAAATTATTAAGCAACTTTCATTCCGAACTTTTTATTTTTTGTCCTTTTTTTTTATTTTTTTTTGAACAACTTCGCAGCGTGATGGTTTTTAAAGCGATATTTTCTTAAGGCATTTATTGTGCACAATGTTTATAAATGTTTAACCTTAAATGTTATCTTCTATGAAAAAAAAATCCAGTAGCAAGTTTGAGGGTTTGAACGAAGCTCTCTTTGAACCAATCGATGAGAAGACACTGTCCTCCGTTAAAGGAGGTGGATTGACCACAGTTAGCATGCCAACTTGGGATCATAATTGTAATTGCTCCTATCCAGATTCCTATCCCGTAGATGACACGCCTCCAGGTCCAATACCTGCATAGTTATTAACTAAAAATGGGGTGAGTCAAAGTTTGCTCTTGGCTCCCCCAATTTTGTTGTGCCAAATTTTAGATTCCAATTTGCCGTGATTTTAATATTAAGTAACGACATCGATGATGGTACCAATCAGGTTATTGATTGGCTCTACTCTTACGGTAAAAAATTTATTCGTGTGAATGGAAATCAATTTTTATCGTATGATTCCTCAATAGCTTTGAGCAGCCAGGATACTACGAAATCTATTCAATCGAAACTTTTCGATTTTGATTCGGCTAGTGAAACCGATGTGGTGTGGTTCAGACGATGGGGCGCACCGGATAGCTTTATTCGTAATGATTTGCCTTCAAGTCTTGCATATCAAACCGGAAAATATTTACTAGGCCAATTCAATATCATTTCAAACATTTTTTTTGAATCTCTTTCTCACGTGAAATGGGTGAATCACCCTTCCGAATTAACACGGAACAAAGTACATGTTTTGGAACAGGCACTAAAAGCCGGGCTTAGAATTCCTGAAACGCTCATTTGTTCCACAAGGGATGAACTCGTCCGATTTAAAAAGGTGCATGGCCGGATAATTACAAAAAGCATTGGCGATATATCTTTTTTTTACGAGGGAAAAAGTAGGTTCTCAATTTACACCTCGGAAATTGTGGATGAGGATATCTCTCTGGTCGACGAGCATTTTTTTCCTTCATTGGTACAGCAATATATTCCTAAGCAATACGAATTGAGAATATTTTTTCTTGATGGAGAAGTTTATCCTATGGCGATTTTTTCGCAAACAAACGAGAAGACACGAATAGACTTTAGAAACTACGATGCAATCAAACCAAATCGAACAGTACCATATTCGTTGCCTCCTATTATTAAACGGAAGATTCGTAAACTGATGAAATTATTGGACATGAGTTGCGGATCAATTGATATGATAAAGGATTGTAAAGGAGATTACTACTTTTTAGAAGTCAATCCAGTCGGGCAATTTGGTATGGTTTCGTCGCCTTGTAATTATTTCCTAGAAAAAAGATTGGCTGAACATTTAATGAAAATAACAAACAGATGAAGAATAAAAGTATAAACAGAACTTTTGAAGCACTTCGAATCGGAGAATCACTGCAGTTTGTTAAAGTCCAGGAAAGTACGGCCGGTAATTTTACAACAGTTGTCGGTAAATCTCGGAGTACGTTCTATCAAACCGAAAATATGTTATGCGTTGATTTTTACAAACATGTTTCACGAATAGTGACGAAGTATGATATTTAAATTGTTTGCATGTTGTATTCCTGTTTCTGGCGCAAGGAGGAGCATAATCTGTGACATCCAAAGAGGCACTTATAAATTTATACCAAACATCCTTTATGATATTTTGACGACTCATAAGGATAAGTCCATTGAGTCGATAAAATCAACTTACGGGCATAAATACAGTGACGAACTTGATTCTTATTTCTTGTTCTTAGAACAGAACGAATTCGGTTTTTGGTGTGACGATCCTAAAAGGTTTCCTGATATCAAGATGGAATGGATGCACCCTTCTGCCATCACCAACGCGATAATCGATATTGATGCGACATCCCACCATGACTATTCTAAAATTAGGTTCCAACTTGATGATCTTGGGTGTCAGGCTCTACAACTCCGAATTTATGATGAGATTGAACCACAGCAACTGAGGAATATCATTTCCGAATTTAATGATAGTAGACTTCGTTCAATTGATGTTGTAATTAAATATTCAAACAACCTCACAGTGGAAGTACTGTCTGAGCTTTGTCAAAGTCTTCAACGTGTAAGAAGTGTTCAAATACATTCGTCTCCAGAACTCAAAAAAGTTCAAGTCTTTGGGATTAAGACTCCGCTAAATTTTCTTACCGAGGAAATTAATGATCACACGCATTGTGGAGTCGTCAACGCAAGCTACTTTGTCGCGAATGTTTCGAGCTTCACAGAAAGCCTTCACTACAATAGCTGTCTAAATCGAAAGATCGGCATTGATATTCATGGAAATATCAAGAACTGTCCTTCGTTTCGTAGTACGTTCGGAAACATCAAAGATTCCACCTTACGCGAAGCGTTAGATAGGCCAGGCTTTAAAGATTTTTGGAACGTTACAAAGGATAGCGTTACAATTTGTTGTGATTGCGAGTTCAGATATATATGTATGGACTGTCGCGCTTTCACAAAGGACAACGAAAAGCATGGTAAACCTGAAAAATGTAATTATGATCCATACACTGCAAAATGGGCTAGTTAAACTTTAAATTTATTTATATGGTTAGCGAATTAAATAAAGTAAGTGTTATTACGATTGGAGCAGCTCTCGTGTTAAGAAAATTTGCGGAACTATCTAACGCGAAAATTTCATTTAACAATATCTTGAATGCGATTGAATCACATTACGATGGGAAAGGCTTTTCGATGCTTGAAATAGATAAGATCTTAAAAAATTGGGGATTTGATACGTTTGCTGCCCGAATTAAGGAAGAAGCCTTAGATCAAATTGATTTTCCGGTTATAAGCCATATAATCGAAAATGACGAAGAGGAGTTTGTTCTTCTGACAAATTACCAAGATGGTATTGTTAGTTTTATAGAGCCTGGCTCGATGGAAAAGCATGAGTCACTGTCGGAGTTTAGGAATAAGTGGCAAGGAATCGTTTTAATGGCTGATGCCCAAGAGGGAATCGTTGAGAATGATTTTGAGAACAAACAGACCGAGCACGAAAAAGTCAAAAATAACTTTATAAAAACCAAAATGAAATTTGTTGACAACTTCTTTTCCGACGAAGAATGCGATCAACTAATACAAATTTCAAAGTCAGAGATGAAACGAAGCTTGGTAACAAACGGGTATCACTCCGCAGTATCCAATCGACGCACTAGTTATTCAGCTACGCTTCGAGATATGGATCAAACACTCAAGGACAATATTAGATTAAAAAGTACTCAGTTGCTTGGGGATTTGCCGTTCGAAAAATTCGAAGAATTTCAGTGCGTGTCCTACGATAAATATCAAGAATTTAAAGCCCATTTTGATGCGGGAAAAGGAATGAAACGTCCTTATACAATTTTGGTTTATTTGAATGAAAATTTCGATGGTGGCGAAACATATTTTCCTCTTCTTGACCTTGTTGTTAAACCAAAAAAAGGAAAGGCAATTATGTTTCACAATCTGGAACCGGATGAATCGATAAATATTTACTCTTTCCACGCTGGCCTAAAGGTGGAGAATGGAATCAAATTTGCGTGCAATATTTGGGTAAGATGATAATTAAAATGATTACAAAATGCTTTTACGAACGATATTCACAATAATAGTAGCGGCGACATTTGTGTGCCACGGTTATGCGATGACGGATAGTCGACTAGAAGAATTTGTGCTTAAGGTGGAATCGTTTTATCAACGGAACAGGCATATAAAATTTGGTCCCGTTACTACTGGCCGGATGCCAAATTACAGCCCACATCAATCACCGCGAACCATACCTAACTCTCTTGCGACTTTTACCGACGCTGTAACAGGGCTTGTTTATTGTCCAAGTGAAGGCTGGGTTGCAGACCCAGCATTAAATTTAAGCCTAGACGTGAATAAAGGGATTGTCAAAGACAGCAAGACTGGGAAGGAGTATGACTTGAAATCACTCCGCTCTAATAAAAAAGAAAAGAAAGGTTCTTAAAATATTTTTTGTATGCTGGCGGTTATATCTTTTGGACTTATCTTTCTTTCAATAATTTCACACGCACAAACCAGATTTAATAACGAGAACGTCTACAAGTTCTCCGACGAAATTATTAAGAATTTCGACAAGGGAGGAAAGACGGACTTTGCTAAGGCTGCACAGGATTTTTCTTTCATTGGGGATTATAAGAATGTGTTGCTTTTCGATGGAAAATTCCGTCAGCCTTACGCAACAATAAAAAATTCCGATAGTTCATTTTTTAAGAAGTTTCATACCGTTGAGGCGGCTGAGTATATTATTAGCCGTGCAGACAAGGAACGAATAATTATAATCAATGAGGCACATCATTTCCCTTACCATCGCGTATTCATCGCGTCTTTACTTCCGGGCTTGTATGCCAAGGGATTTCGATACTATGGGGCAGAGACTCTAAATTTTTCAGATAGTTTAATTAATGAACGAAAATACCCTCTGTTAAGCAGCGGATATTACACCGCCGAGCCACAATTTGGAAACCTAGTCCGGGATGCACTCACTCAAGGATTTCGGGTTTTTGCATATGAAGCGAGGACAAAGGAAACAATCAGCAATCCTAAACTAAGGGAAATTGAACAAGCAAAAAATATTCAGCAAGTCTTAAATAGAGATCCGTCGGCCAAAATATTGATTCATGCAGGATATGATCACATAAGGGAAGATTCCTTGGGGGGTAGTTGGGAGAAAGCAATGGCCTCCCGGTTAAAAGAGCTAACGGGCATAAATCCGTTTACGATAAATCAAGAAGTTCTCACGGAGCGAATAGACCCATCGTTGGAAAATCCTTTTTTCAAAATGGTATCTGTTCAAGTTCCATCTATTTTACTTGATGGATCGGGTAATGTTTTCTCTGGTCCCGAGGGCACAAATTATTATGATGTCCGAATGTGCCATCCGAGGACGAAATATATCGAAAACCGACCTCACTGGTTATTTAATAACAACCGAAAAGCAGTTCTTATAGACAAAAAAAAATTGATTGTTGGATTTCCGTGCCTGGTTCAAGCATACAAGTCTAATGAAGATCCAGCAGTCGCGGTGCCGGTAGATGTTATTGAAATTTCAAGCGGAGAAATGAATAAGCCACTGGTATTGACAACCGGTGATTATAAAGTTCTCATAAAGGGTATTGGCGGGAAAGAAAATATGATTGACCTTTCTGTCAAGTAAAAAATACGATTTAATCAGTATGAACAAGAGAATGAAGCTGCTTCTTAACCAACGTGTAATATGAGCCCTTCTTCTCAAGAAGTTCTGCGTGTGACCCCATTTCTTTGATCATTCCATCTTCCAAGACGATTATCTGATCAGCCTTTTGAATTGTGCTAAGTCGATGCGCTACAACTACAACTGTTCGATTTGATAAAAACTGGTTGAGATTATTGAGGATTGTAGTTTCATTATTTGCATCAAGCGAATTTGTGGCCTCATCTAGAAAAATCATTCTTGGATTTTTGTAAACAACTCGAGCAATAAGAAGTCTTTGTTTCTGCCCCTGGCTTAAATTAATGCCATCGCTGCCAATCTTTGTATTATATCCTAATGGAAGCGTTTCTATAAAATCATGAATATTTGCGATACGAGTGGCCCTTATCAATTTATCATGGTCTACTGTCTCGTCAGACAAAGCGATATTATTCGCAATTGTATCCGAAAAAATGTAACCATCCTGCATAACGGCACCGCATTTTTGCCGCCACAGGTCATTATGCACATAAGTTAAATTGTAATTTTCAAAGAGTATTTCTCCTTCTGTGGGTTCGTGCAATCTTAGTAGCAATTTCAGAAGCGTGGTTTTGCCGCTCCCGCTAGGTCCCACTATTGCCGTGATTTTGTTTGCGGGAATCTCAACGTTTATTTTATTTAATATTTTGGGTGATCGAGTACTACCATAACTGAAGACGAGATTTCGTAATGTAATTGTGCCTTCTTCCGGAATTTTCTTAAAATAATTCTGCGATGTAACCTCATCCTTTTTTTCGAGAATTTCTCCTAGTCGTTCCAAACTAATTTTGGCGTCTTGGGTGTTTTGCAGAAAGCCAATGAGTTGAAGTATAGGAGTATTTAATTGTCCAATAATAAATTGAATTGCAAGCATCATTCCCATTGTAATTTCTCCGTTAATAACCGATAGGGCGGCGATTACAGAAATAGTGACATTTTTTATTTCATTTAAAAATAATCCACCAAAATTCTGGTATTGTTCGAGAGCAAGAGATTTAATTTGATTTCTAAAAATTCCTGCGCGAATGGTTTCCCATTCCCACCTTTTTTTCTTCTCACAATTTGAAAGCTTGATTTCCTGAATACCGGCTACCAGTTGAAGAATTGAATTTTGATTTTCTGATTCAAGCGCAAAATTTTTATAATTGATGTTTCTTCTTTTCTTCATGAAAAGAATTACCCACAGAGTAAATATCAAACTTCCAACAAAAAATACCGCGAATATTTTAAAATTGTACAAGGCTAAAACGATGCTAAAAATGCTTACAGTAATAACTGCCGAAAAAATATTTATGACGGTGTTGGTTAGAAACCGTTCGATCTTCTGGTGATCATCAATCCGTTTAAGTATATCTCCGGTCATCTTGCTATTAAAGAAGCTCATGGGTAGTCTCATCAGCTTCATTAGAAATTCTGCGACCAGGGAAATACTCACACGGGAATTGATATGAACCAAAATCCAACTCCGAAGTATATTTAAGGAAGTTTGTCCCGTGAATAGAGCCACTTGCCCAAGTAGTATAAGATATAAAAAATCTATATTTCGTTGGTTTATCCCGATGTCAACGATGGACTGAGTGAGAAACGGAAGAAAGAGCTGAAGCATAATGCCTAAGAGTATTCCCAAGCATAGCTGAATAATCAGTTTTTTATAATTGTTGAGATACCCAAAAATGGACTTAAAGCCGTACTTGATTTCGGGTTCATTGTCTAGGTCGTAAAATCTGTTGGTCGGCTCCAATAGTAGAATTCTCCCAGTAGCTCCGCTGCCATTATTCTGAATATTAACAGAAGGCGTTGCTTGCCACCCTCTAATAAATTCTGCCGGCGTGAATTTGATGAAGCCAAAGGCGGGATCGGCAACATAAATTTTTTTTTTGGTCGTCCTGTATACCACGACATAGTGTTGATTTTTCCAATGCGCGATAAGTGGTAAAGGCGATTCCTCGATGAGGGTTCTTAAAGAAATTGAAGCAGCAATAGTCCTAAATCCGATTGATTCGGCTGCGTCGCTTAAATCGAGCAACGACACTCCCTCACGGGAGGTAAAACAGCTATCTCTCAATTTTTTTAGACTTATGGCCTTACCGTAGAACTTCGCAATCATTACCAAGCAGGCCGAACCACAATCCGTGGAATCTAACTGATGAGTAAATGGAAAATTTCTCAATTCGTATTTGTTAAAAAGCTTAAAACAACAATCAGTAAATTCTATAACCTGTAGACGATTAACGATAACCCGTCCTAAATTTAAAAATTTATCAAATCATAGGAGTAACAAAAAGCAAGCGCAACTGTTTCATTTCGACAAACGGTAGATAAATTATAAAATTTGAAAGTTTATAGCAAGATTCTTCTTTAACCAATGTGTCTTGGGGTATCTTGGTATTTTAAAAAAAACGTTGTCGTTAAAAATTGCATTCATGGTCGATAAAATTGGAATCGCTACTACGATCAGGGGCTGTGACACTGATATTTTGAACAGCTTCATCAAATATCACCTATTTATCGGGTTCGACCATTTTATCCTGTTTTACGATGACGAGAATGAGTGTGTGCCGACAATTTTTAATGAAACAGATCATATCACTGTTATTAAAAACAACACAGAAAATAGGGCGAATTGGCAAGGCACCGATTCAAAGTACTTATTGGAATTTACTCAAACCGATTTAATAGCTCGACAGATTTTAAATTTAGAATTAGCCATTAAAATGGCTCCGTCACTCGGAGTAAGTTGGCTTGTACATATTGATGTTGACGAGCTTTTCCTTTGTTTAGGATGGAAAAACGTGAAAGAACATTTCCAATCACTTGATAAACACAATGTCAAGGCCATTAACTACGTGAACTATGAGTGCATCCCGGAACGATCAAATGTCACCAACTATTTTTTGGAAGGAACGCTATTTAAAAAAAACGTTAAGCATTTAAACGAAAATCAGAAATGCGAAATCGAGTCATCTAAATTAGGTTCCATAAAGAATTATTTTTTGTTTTATGAGAATGGAAAACCTGCGGGAAAAATATCTGACCAATTGAGGGTTTATAGTCCTCATCTTTTTTTCAATTCTGTCCAAGCAAGGACTCAGAATTTTCCAATCATACTTCATTATCCTATATGTGGATTCAAACACTTTTACGCAAAGTACAAAGTAATGGGAATGTTTCCCGACAAGTGGCTAGGGCAATACACAATCAATGATTACTTGCCTTTTCACGTGAAAGCCCGAGATATTGTTAACTTAAAAGATCAATCCATTGCTTTGCGTTTCTATCAAGATGAAGTTATTGACAGATATTGTTCATTGACGAGTCAGCTTGTTAAGCGCAAAATATTTCGCCGAATATCTCTTCCATCAAGAATTTTAAGGAAAGTGTTACTATCAGAAGCGTCGGTTAGCCACATCAAAGATGGTTACTTATGATATTTCAAAGTTTATGGATCGGAAACAGACTATCAAAAATGGAGCAGCTATCGCTTTGTTCGTTTCTTTCTTTAGGCCATACATTCCATCTTTATACCTATGATGAAATCGATAATGTACCACCAGGAGTAATCGTTAAGGACGCAAGTTCAATTCTTCCGTCAAGTAGAATTTTCAAATACAAAGGGTTTAACAGTTATGCCGGGTTTGCTAATTTATTTAGATATAAACTGATTTTAGAAAAGGGAGGATATTGGGTAGATACCGACATTGTCTGTTTAAGAAAGATCACAAAAAAGCAAAAGTATGTCTTTGCAAGCCAAAATCATCAAGATGAATATAAGGCTCCCAAAGTTGTTGCAAACAACTGCGTGATTAAAGCTCCGAAACATTCTGAAATAATGGAGTATTGTTTTGAGCAGGCGAACAGGAGAAATCCGGAAACCTTGTATTGGGGCGAAACCGGTCCTATCCTACTTACTCGGGCGCTTATAAAATTCAATTTATCCGACTACGTTGTTGCCCCTCGGGTATTTTGTCCGATACCGTGGTTCGAATGGAGGCGGATTGTAGAAGATGAGGCTGGCGACATTTGTGAAAACTTTGAAAATTCTTTCTGTATTCACTTATGGCATGAAATGTGGCGAAGAAATGGAATTGATAAATCCGCTAATTTTTCAAAAAATTGCATTTACGAAAAATTGAAGTACATGTTTCACATAGTATGAAGCTAGCATCGGAACATATTGTAGCCGATGTTGGTGCTAAGTGCACGGGCAAAGGCTGTTTGGGTTAGGGTCAAGATTGGTAGTGAGGGTGCTAACATTCCTCCGGGACGCGGCAAAGCTCAAAGCACTTAATTATTATATATCTTTCTCTTTGTCGTAGGATCTGGTTGGCGCCTTACCTTCAGATTTGTTCTTATCTTTTAACCAATTTGGTCGCAGCCCCTTGATTTTCTCCATCGTGTATTCCTTCGTGCCATCAAGAAAACCGAGGGTTCGGTCTCCATCCCCTTTAGTTTCGGAAAGCTCACCAGCAAGTACCGGTAGCTCCTTAGCAATTAAGTAGCCTTCATTAAACCCTTTCATATATTCGGGCGAGGGTGTTATTTCTTCTTCCATGATCAGAATGTTTCGCGAGCATGATGTTCAAGATAGTGGTTGATGGATTGTCGGTCGTAAAGAATTACTTCTTTTGAGGCTGGCTAAAACGAATTTTTCCATCGTTACGTAATCTCTGCAGCGTTGTCTTCGATTTGATATTCAAGAGGCGCATTGCTTCCTCTTGAAAAATCCACTTGTTCTCTTTTGCCGCTCCTTTACTTTGAAAGTAAGAAAAGACGCGATCAAGCAACTCGTAAAATGCTTTTTCTTCGATACAAATGACGTTCATATTTCATGCTGTTTAATGCACCACTTTACGACGAAAATGTTTCTCGTGCGTTTTCTTCAAGATAGCCGATGATTGATTCTCGATCATAAAGGATAATCCTCTTTTGCGGATGCGAGAAACGAATTTTTCCTTCATCACGCAGTTTTTGAAGCGTCGACTTGGCTTTGATATTAAGAAGGCTCATGGCTTCCTTATCCGAGATCCATTTATTCTCCTTTACATTATTTTTCTCTTTAAGCCGATTCACAACTTCCTCTACCAAGGCGTAAAATGCTTTTTCTTCGAGGCAAATGACATTCATTTAAACGGAGTTTTACATCGGTCTTGAACTAAAGATAAAATAATAAATTGTTTCAATAAAGTTTTGATACTACGATTGTGGATTTTGCTGCGTGTTTATGCCTTGCAGTATCTTATCATTATATTGGTCAATGACATCCTTTTTAAGGTTTGCCAAGTATACTTGCGTTGTGCTCAACCGTTGATGCCCTAACATTTCACTAATCGCGGTTACTGGAATAGCCATGTTGTTGGCAAGGGAAGCGAAGGAGTGCCGGCTCACATATGATGTCAGGTTTTCATCAATACCGGCAGCCTTTGCAATCTTCTTAAGCCTTTTGTTATATCGCTTGCGAGCCCACTCGATATCCTTGTATTGCTCAGCTAGCTCGGTTCTTTTAATGATAGGCAGGATAAACTCGGAAGGAGCTTTGTCTTTTAAGTAGTGACTAAGAATTGGTTTTACGCCATCCGTTAATTTGATATCATAGAATTTTCCTGTCTTGCGTCGCTTGTAATGGACGCGGCCATCAATAATATTCTCGACTTTTAAGAATGCCAGGTCGATGAAGGGTGCACCCATGAGTCCGAAGCTCAGTAGAAAAATGTTTCTCGTCTCAAAGAGAACGCTATCGTTCTCAAATTTTAACGCTACTATTTTTTGAATCAGTTCGAAGCTAATTGCTCTTTTTTTAGTGGGTTTTGTTTTGATCGTATATTGATCGAACGGGTAAGATTCCTTTTCAAGAATTCTATCTTTTTTGATCGCTCGATTACAGATCGCCCGAATTGTGCGCATATAGACGGCGAGTCCGTTTAGGCTCAGCCCTTTAGCCAAGTACCAATTTTCGAAACGATCGAGGAAAGCTCGGTTTAATTCCCGCAGGGGAAAGTCAATTTCGTTCCTGAATTTTTTGACCTCGCGTAGCACATTTGAGTAGCTGCGTGCGTTGCCAATTCTTTTTTGTTCTTGAAATTTTGCAATTAACTTCTCTGTATACCTAAAGAAAGAATCTTTTGCACCTTTCGCTACTATTCGATTTTTGAGATCGACGATTGATAGATAGGAAAGTTCTTTCCGGTCATGAAGCTTGGAAATGATATCGAATGCTTGCGATCGTTCTTTTTCCAAAATATTATTAATCCTGGCAACGTTGTCAAATCCCTTAAAGCCTTTCTTGATTTTCCGATTATCGAAGTCCCAATATTGCTCGGGTATTGAAAATCCAGTCGACAATCCTGTGGTTTTACCATTGTGACTTAGACGAAGTAAGATCGGATATGTTTGATCAGCTTTCTTACGGCGCGTATCAAGAGCCAGGACTACATTTGAATTCATGAAAATGGGATTGAAGATTTGCATTTAAATTTGCACTGGATTTGCACTGGAATTTCAAATCAAGGCCTATTCAAACATACTTAAATTGATTCAAAAAGGGCAATTTTAGCCGGAAAAACCAAGATTAAATTTTACTTAAACTGATTTTCCACTGACTGTTAATCAGAGGGTCCTTGGTTCAAGTCCAAGAGGAGGAGCGTAAACGTTAAATTAGCCTGGAAACAGGCTTTTTTCGTTTTTTCGGAGCAATTAGGACTTGGGAAACCTCGTTGTATGGATATTCAGCGCAATTTGATTTATTTTCATTCCCGAGTAACCAACCGTTAACTGGTATACTCGTCGTGCGCATGGAGTTCTATGACGCCGACCTTAGTCTTAATTAATTGCAATCCAATAAATGGTTACTCCATCGCCGTTGAAGGGATGTACCAGATGTTGCGGATCACCCTCGCTAAATAATGATGTGCATGATTATCAAACGAACGTCTGCGATCGTACTACCTCAACTGTTGTTATTCATCGTTCTACTGGGCTGCACCTTTGAACCCCAAGAGGATTTTTTCAAGGAGGTAAAGCAGGTGGCGCCTTCACCTATCATCGATCTTACAGACTACAACGAAGAAGACACGATTGTGATGTTACAGCCTACCAAATTCAAATACATGGTGGCCATCAATGAGCCTTCCGCATTACAAGAGGTTCAAATACTGCTTGATTCCAGCGCCATTCTGTCGACGCCTTTCCTTTCCGGCGAGTTCACCCTATCACAATCTTCTATACCGGTCGGGATACACAAGTTGACAATACAATTCATTGCAAAATCCAATAGTGGGAGTCTTGCCGACAAAGTCGGCGCCGAATATTTTCAAGTTTGGAAAACATGGATAGTTAAGGTGGAGAGATTTGACAATGATCCTCCGGATACACCCGAAGTGAGAATAAGCGAAGAAGATGGATTTCTGAGACTAGACTGGACACCGTATTCAAAGAACAATTTTGTAGGATACAGGCTCCGTGTCCTTGCTCCATATCCACGTGAAATTCAGTTCAAAAATCAACTATCCACATATTGGGTGGATAGCAGTTTTTTGTGGGGTTCTGCCGGCTACGAACTGACGGTAACTAACACCTATGGAAGCAATACAACAACGGTCGGTCTAACTGAACCGCAGAAATTGACACTGATCTATAATAAGGACGATAGCACGGCCGTCGTCAAGTGGAAACCATCACGGTTCTATAGTGCTTTTGGCCGTGCTGTTATTAAAGAAAACGAAACCGTCAGACACACGAGTACAAATGGCTCTGACTCAACGCTAACTTTAAAGCTTAATGAAATACTATGGGGAAGGGGCGAATCGGTGACGTTGCAGATCTTTCCCAAAAACAGTCAGCTTACGACCTTTGAATCGCGTGAGTTCCTATACAATCACTTACCAGTGAAGCGCCTTCTCAGTCGACCAACGTTGTATTACCAGAATGGTATCAAACAGGTTGTTGGTTTTAGCCCATCAGCTGCACTTTTTTATTTCTTTGACGATCAGCTGGGAGTGACAGACAGCGTTACAGTTTACACATCCGCAGTATCTGTGCCTTACAGTGGCAACTATGCCTATTATGTGAACGACAATGCTGTTGTACGGTGGAATCTTTCTACAAATGAAAAAGTATATACCAATGACAACGCAAACTTTGCTATCGAGCCGCTCAGTATCAGTGGTTCTTCAAATGGAATTGTATCATACTACTCCAAGAACAACCAGGATCCATGGGATCTACGTCTAAGCCTCGTGATACAAAACACAGATGATAAGACCTTCATCCAAAAGACGAACGTAAACTATGATCCTAAAATCACATTGCCTCCCAAGAATTTCGTGCTTTCAGATGACGGGGGGCTTTGTCTGAGCCCTTATAGCCGTGGAATATCAAGGGTGGAAAATGGTCTTCCGAATATTGGCACGCTACCATCACCTGGATATTTCCTTTGTTTTCGTCATGATAACAATGACGAGATTCTCATGACCTGGAGTGAATCGGTAAACATCGTCAGCTCACACGATCTTTCCATAATTCGCACCATAACGCTGCCTTGGGGCTACAATGCGGTAAGTTACGATCCTGTTACGCACTATGTAGTTTGTACCAAGACTGACTCGGAAGTCCTATATCTGGTCAACATTGACAATAATCACACAAAAGCCTTTAAGGCCATTTCTACTCAGTGGTCATTGGTGAATGGTTATTTAATTAATTATGCGGGCCAATACATGAAAGTGTTATGAGGAAACTTCACATACTACTGTTTTGGTTACTTTCTGCGGAAAGTTATGCGCAACTGGAAGTGTCTGCAGGTGCAGGTGTTGGTTGGTTCAGCATGCGCGAGTTAGGCGAACTACAAAAAGCAATACAATCGTCCTATCCGGTTGATGCCAAAATAACGGAAGAATTTCCGGCGTATGTTATTTATGACGCGGAGATAGTCTGGAAGGTAAATAGCAGCGGCTTCCTAGGACTTTACTACCAATATGGATCAACGGGGGGCAGAACGCACTATGAAGACTTCTCCGGTGAGGTCTATTCAGACCAGTTGTTACATTATAATACATTGGCCTTAAGTGTCGCGCAAGAACTGACGTTCGAGAACGATCTTCAATTCCGTTTTGATGTGCACCCTGGCGCGACGTTCACGAATCTTAAAATTATTGAGGGCTCGAGAATTGGCGACGTGTCGCACCGCGAATCTTATAAATTTCATTCGATCAATGCAACTTTACAACCAACCTTAGAGCTTCAGAAGACTTGGGGTCAGTTTGGTATTAAGGCGCACGCCGGGTTTCATTTTGCGGTATACGCTGGAAAACTAAAATTTAACGAAAACAAGCAAAATTACTTGACTGTTGGCAATGACCCCGTCGTTGCCAATTGGAATGGCTTCAGACTGGGTTTAACCGGGACTTACAGAATCAGAGAATAAGCAGACGACTAACAAAGTACCTCGATAGCTTTGAAGTCACTGGTGCATCCGTGATAGGGACAAATTCTTCATATCCTCATTCATCCATAAGACTTTATGGAAAAAGTAAAAGCTCTTCGGCGGTGTAAGTCTTTGACAAATTGCAAGTCCTTTTAGAAAATCGCCCCCTTACACAACGGAACCATTAGGCTGTTTGTCAACCAACTTTTAATCGATAGCCATATCTCATCGGTGGAGTTAAAGCCGATTGCAAACTAAAATATAGACATTATGTCTTATTTGTTTTAAATATAAGGCCTATTTCGGTCATTATGGCTTGTAATTCCCTCGTTTTTACCTCCGGCACATTTTTCACAATAGGAAGTGTAAACAAAAAATTAAAACTATGAGTATCGTTCGTTATAGCACCGCTAATGATTTTGTACCAACTTCATTTAGCAACATAATTGATCGCTTCTTTAGCGATTCATTAGCTCGCACTGGTGGTTCAGCCTACTCCTTTGTACCGAAAGTAGATGTCTTTGAAACCGAGAAAGCATACGAAATCCATCTCGCTGCCCCTGGCGTGAACAAGGATGACTTCAAGATCGACTTAAATGAAAATCATCTTACCATAAGCGGGGAGCGCAAGTTCGCTAAGGAGAAGAAGGAAAATAACCTGCATGTGGTTGAAACACAATACGGGAATTTTGCCCGCTCTTTTGTACTCCCGGAAAACATTGACGCCAGCAAAATAACCGCTGCATATAACAATGGCATCCTGGAAATCACAGTACCTAAAGACGAGAAAAAAGCATTAAAGACCTCCATCAAGGTTAACTAAGTAGAGAGGGTTAGGTTTAGGTGGACTAAGGCGCTTCGAAAGGAGCGCCTTTTTTTATAATCATCCATCGGCTCTCGTGACAACGCGTTTTTATAATTACGCCCGATCCATTCGGCTTTTGTTCCTGGGGATAATGTTATTGCCTAATTCTCCCCCAACAATGCGACCCCTTCCACGGTTAAATAGTTGTTGTATGTTTCCTCTCAAAGAAAATCACAAGTACCACTACAATACTGGGACTTTTTCTTGAAAAGAAACGTTAACTTTCACAACCACAGAATTCAACCCGGGATTGGCGATGAAGCGGTCAATTTTGATTTCAATAATAGTCTTGGCTACGTGCATAGGCAGTATCTTTGGCTCTATCATTACAGTAAAATTCCTGGATATATATACCAGCAATTACCAATCAATTGAGGCAAGACAACAATCTGTCTTTACGCGTTACTCCGCTGACACATCTTATCAGGTTCCAAAAGACCTTAACTTTTTAAATACTGCTGGGCGGGTCACGCCTTCGGTGGTTCACATCCGTACTTCTTATGGACCTGGCGAATTCAGTGTTAATCCACTTGAGTTCTCATTAGAGTCACCTTCCCGGTCATCGGGTTCAGGCGTTATCATTTCGGATGATGGTTACATTGTGACGAATAACCATGTGATAGAAGATGCCAGTAGCATCGAAGTTGTGATGACAAACAACCAACGCTTCTATGCAAAACTCATTGGCTCGGATCCAACAACTGATTTGGCTTTATTAAAAGTAAGAGCGAGGAATTTACCTTTCCTGAAATATGGCGACTCAGACAAAATTATTCCAGGCGAATGGGTACTCGCTGTGGGTAATCCTTTTGATCTGAACTCTACAGTTACCGCCGGTATCGTGAGCGCCAAGGCGAGAAACATCGGAATTCTCCGGGACCGTAATAATTTACAAGTTGAAGCTTTTATTCAAACCGATGCTGCTGTAAATCCCGGCAATAGTGGTGGTGCCCTGGTAAATCTTAGAGGGGAACTGATCGGAATTAATTCTGCTATTGCAACTTCTTCCGGAAGTTATCAGGGATACTCTTTTGCAATTCCTGTAAGCCTGGTTAAAAAGGTAATGGATGATTTACTTGAACTTGGTCAGGTTCAACGAGGCATGTTAGGAATTCAAATTACCGATGTCAATGCCGCCATTGCAGAGGAATTAGATCTCCAGATAAGTCAGGGAGTTTTGATTAACAGGGTAAATACGGGAAGTGCTGCAGAACAATCAGGCCTACTGCGTGGTGATGTTATTATCGGCATCAATGGACATCGTGTAAGCTCGGTCTCAGAACTGCAGGAATGGGTAGCACGAAACAGACCAGGCAAAGAGATTGAAGTGAGTTATATTCGAAACGGAAGCCAACATGAGGTGAAAGCAAGACTCCGAAACAGCGAGGGAAATGAGAAAGTGGCTAAGAAAGAAATAAAATATGACTTGAATGGCGTAGAAGTAGAAGATGTCCCTTATAAAGAACTTGCAAAGTTACAGGTAGAAGGTGGTGTTCGAGTGAAAGAACCAATCGCAGGGAAGTGGAAAGAGGCAGGCATTAAAAAAGGATTTCTCATCACCTACATAGATAAAGTTCCTGTCGACAATGTTGAAGATCTGAATCGGATCTTAGACTTTAAAAAAGGTGGAATATTAATCGAAGGAATATATTCAGACGGAAAAAAAGGTACGTATGGTGTGGAATGGCGCTAAGCTTCTGAATTCCATGCTTCGTGTAGAAGCCATTCCTATTAACTATCACCACAATTACAAACATCATCACTCGATAGGCGCAAGTATATGCTCGAAACAATTTCTTAGTTTTGCCATCAATAAAAATTCACATGAAGAATTTTGGTATAAAAGAATCATTGTTCGTATTAGGAGTTGGGAAAACAAATTATGGTTCTTCCACCGGGAAACAATGGTTTAAGTCCGGCGCTTCAATAATTGAGTCTTACTCACCGGTGGATGGTAAACACATCGGTTCTATAAATACTACAAGTGAGGAGACTTTTAATAAAATCGTATCACAATCGCATGCTGCCTTTAAAGAATGGCGACAGTGGACAGCACCACAACGCGGTGAAATTGTTCGGCAAATAGGGATAACGTTAAGAGAGCAAAAAGAACCACTGGGCAAACTGGTTTCCTATGAAATGGGGAAGTCTTACCAGGAAGGATTAGGCGAAGTTCAGGAAATGATTGATATCTGTGATTTTGCTGTTGGATTATCACGACAACTTCATGGGCTAACGATGCATTCTGAAAGACCGGAGCATCGGATGTATGAACAATGGCATCCGCTTGGTGTTGTTGGAATAATCACTGCATTTAATTTTCCGGTTGCTGTTTGGGCATGGAATACAATGATCGCCTGGGTTTGTGGAGATGTTTGCATCTGGAAGCCTTCTGAAAAAACTCCGCTGTGTGGCATTGCCTGTCAAAAAATTGCAGCAGCCATCTTTGAAAAAAATGGTGTACCCGAAGGGGTTTCATGTCTTATTAACGGAGATTACACCGTAGGGCAGCAGTTGGCAAAACATGAGGGTGTTGCATTAATCTCAGCAACAGGTTCTGTACGCATGGGCAAAGCCGTTGCAAGAACAGTAAGTGAAAGATTAGGACGAACACTTTTGGAACTAGGAGGAAATAATGCGATCATTATTTCTGAGCATGCGAATTTAGATATGGCAGTACGTGGAGCTTTGTTCGGTGCGGTAGGTACAGCTGGCCAACGATGCACGTCCACCAGAAGATTGATTATCCATGAAAATGTTTATGACGCCCTCAAAGAGCGCCTAGCCAAAGCGTATTCGCATTTAAAAATCGGAAATCCACTCGACCCTGTAAACCATGTAGGCCCATTGATCGATAAACAAGCTGTGAAAAGTTACGAGCAAGCATTAAAGAAGATAAAAAGCGAAGGAGGCAATTTTGTAGTCAAGGGAGGCGTCGTACAGGGCAAAGGTTACGAGTCAGGTTGCTATGTCAAACCTGCTATTGCCGAAGTAAAAAATGAATTCGAAATTGTCCAACAAGAAACATTTGCGCCGATTTTGTATTTAATAAAGTACAAAACTATTGAAGAAGCGATTGAACAACAAAATGGCGTCAGGCAAGGGCTATCTTCAGCGATCATGACAAACAATTTACAGGAAGCAGAAAAATTCTTGTCGAGTGCAGGTTCTGATTGTGGTATTGCAAATGTTAATATTGGAACTTCCGGAGCAGAGATCGGTGGTGCCTTCGGAGGAGAAAAAGAAACCGGAGGAGGACGCGAATCAGGATCTGATGCATGGAAAGTATATATGAGAAGACAAACAAACACCATTAATTATGGCAATACCCTTCCTTTGGCACAAGGAATAAAATTTGCTATTTAGCAAGTTTGCAATTCAGGATCAAAGGCTTATTTTTATACACCATTCACTTTAAAACTACTATGGCCGGAAAAAAGTATCACACCGTTATGCTCATTGATGATAATGAGATTGACAACCTTATTAACCAGAAGATGATCGAAGCGGCTTCTATTGCTGAAAATATTTATACGCATACGGGTGCTAAAAGTGCCATCGAATTTTTACGTAACATGGAAAAGCTTGACGTGGCGGATAAAGTTTTACCTGATGTGATCTTCCTGGATATCGATATGCCGCTAATGGATGGATTTCAATTTCTGGATGAATTCGAAAAACTCACCAACGTAGCTAAGAAGAAATGTAAGATTGTGATGTTGACGTCCTCAATAAACCCTCAGGATTTTAATCGCTCAAAAAAATACGAGAACGTTAGACTATATCTTAATAAACCGTTGTCGCACGACAGTATCGTTAAATTAGAGATCTAGTCTGGAGGGCTGCTGAAGACCAGTTGCCCCTGCCAATCCAATACTTAAAAATCGGTTAGCTGTTCTACGAATTTTTCGTCTAGCTTAATCAGTTTCGTTGGTGCAAAGTAGCTGACGTTTATTGTATTGAGACGGGGTATGACCGCGTTGATCTTCTTTGCCTTCTCTTTCTTCGCTTCACTGGTAGCGATTTTCAATATCTTGAGAAAAAGTTGGATGTTCTCGCAACTATCCTTTTCAGATAACCTGATTTGCCGCTGAATACTGTTCGATAACTGATTGAACAGTTCAAAGTCTCTCATCAAAGTATACTGCAACGCCAGCAACGATTTAATTTCTAATTGCGCATAAGGATATTTCTTTAGGCTCACATCATTAAGCAAGCCGTTGATAAGCTTCGCGGCTTCCTCAAATTTACCCACATAATAACAGGAGATTGCCCTGTATACCACATAAATAATGTGCTTGGGAATATCCTGCATATCAATCTCGTAATCCAAAAAGATGGATTCGTTTTCAGAGTAAAGTTCTGCTTCCGTTCCAGTTCTTAAGTGACGTTCGATCTTAGAGATCAAAAATTGTGGGGGGAATGTAAAGGTGGAGTAGTTAACCAACAAGTTTCCGCAAGCATCATTTACTTCTTCGAAATACTTTTCTGCTTGCCGGTATACTTTGTAATGGTTATAATATTCGAGTTTCAAGAACTCGAATACAAGATTCATATGGTAATAAATTGAATCGAGATGATAGCTCTCAAAAATCTTCTGAACTTTATCAAAAATATCTTCCATCGACTCGCCGTCCTGGTGCATATTATCATCGACTTCTACAAAGAGTCTGTGGAAAATATACATACAGCTTTGATAAACATACAACCGATGGCTTTCATAAAGCTTAGCAACATTCTGCATCTCCTTCATGAGCAGGCTAAGGCCGAGTCGTTCTACGTCACCCCCATTCAGCATGAAATCTCCATATTTCTTGAAGTAATCTGCTAATAAGTCTTCGGCTTTATCAACGGCTAACATATAAGCCACATGCCTGTTATATAACTGAGAGTACTGAAAATAATCGGGTGAATTAATGTTGAGCTTTTTGAGTGACTTATAGATAATGGTTAGTTCATTCGCAAGATCGTAATCAAGAAGTTCTTTCTCCAGTTTCTTTAACGTAGCAATAGAAATTGCTTTCTTCTTGGTAAACAAAACTTCGTTGATGTTGGCAACTTTACGCAGAACATCGGTACGCGGACTTTCCAATTGGCCCATCAGATACTCCTCAATTTTCAGATTGAGCCTGGAACGGAGGGTGTAGTAGGCATTCGCGTTGACGTCAAGCTCTGTCATTATTTTATTATCGGAGAGCTGACGCTCGCGCAATGATTTTAACAGATAAGCTGACTTCTCTGCATTACTTTCAATGAGAGAATCATAAATTGCCTTGAAGTCTTTTTCGGAAAGTTGTTTAATGATATTCTTAAGCTTTGCCATGCGTAAAATTTAACAATTGTGAAAATTTACAAAATTTATTACATCATACAACAGCCCTAACATCAGTTAAGGCTAAATCTTATTATTCAAGTTTATAGTTTGACTCCACGACATGAGAGGTTTTCTGTTCGTTTTAAAAATATCTTTCCTTTGCGCCACCACTATCATATGTACTTCGGCAGCAGGACAGTCAACTGCTGAACTTGCCCTAAAAAATCTCCAACGTCAAAAATGGCAACGCGCGCATGAGTTGCTAACTAAGGCCCTGGCCAAAGATAGCCTCAACGTTACGGCAAAATATGTTTTAGCACAATATTTTTTTTCAGAAGCAAACCCGGCCTTTAATCTCGACTCCGCTTATGACCAACTGAGGTACGCCATAAATGACTTTCAAAACACCTCCTCCAAGCAACGAGAAAGATTGCGCCGATTCCCTCTTGACTCCGCTCTCCTTATTGACTTTCGCGAACAAATTGAGCTGGCTGCTTTCAATCGTACAAACGATATTCAAACATTGGAGGCATGGACAAGGTTTATCAGCCGGTTTACACATTCATCCTTGTTACATCTCGCGATAGCCTCAAGAGACAGCATAGCGTATCAAGAGGCCGTTCAGATAAATACCTATCAGGGTTTTCAATATTTTTTCGAAAAATACCCACACGCCGCCGAGGTACAAAAAGCAAGAACGAAATATGAAAAACTTCTCTTTGAAGCCAAAACATCCGATCAGACACTGTCAAGCTATGAAACATTCGTCTCCGAGTATCCTCAATCACCTTATCGGCCGCTCGCAGAGAATACCATTTTTGAATATCGAACATCCTCCGGCGAAACGAACGCCTATGTCAAGTTCATTCGATCATATCCTAAAAGTCCTTTACTAAAGAAAGCTAAAAATATTTTATTTCACCTGATCCCTGAGCACGAGCGTCCACTTAAATGGCCCAGCGATCTTACCGATGATTCATTACGTGTCGTCATGAAACTGGAGCAGGCGGTGCTCGCACCGATTTATACAAATAAAAAATTTGGATTTATAGATTCAGAGGGGAATGAGATTATCGCCCCTCAGGCAGACTCGATCGACCAAAGTTATTTATGTGGCAATGTTCAGGAAGATATTATTTCACTTCCGCATATGATGGTCGCCAAAAATGGGGCTTTTGTTTGGAAGAAAAATGCAACCAATATTGATGATATAGGCAGTGGGTTCCTGCTTGTTCGAGTGGGTGACTGTACCACAGTAATTCATAAAACGGGATTTGCAGTCGGTGAAAATTGTGTCGATGATGCAAAAATTCTAAATGGAAAATTTCTCGCGACCCAAGAAAACAGACGATGGTCAATTTGGACATTAACGGGGCGCTCTTTACTGACAGACGTCGACGAGGTTTTTTTTATAAAAGATGTTCTGACTATTACGAGGAACGATTCAGTTGAACTGATCTTAAGTGAAACATTAGCTGCATTACCTTCCCCCGAACGCAGGGGTGTATCATCCGGATACGATGAAGCTCGATCATGGAATAACGAATTGGTTTTTGTTAAAAAAGGTAATAGCAGCGGTCTGCTGGATCAATCATTAATTGCATTTATTCCCTTAAAGGAACAAACTTTGACTCCGTTTTATGCAGGTGTGATCGCCACCGATTCCGCCGGCACCCAAATCCATAATTACGGAGGAAAAAAGTCAGAAATATTTCAACAGGTGCTCTCGAGAGATCCGTGGTTAGCAGTAAAGGATTCTTTATGGAAATTCATCGATCCAACGAATATGCAGACGTTACCCCAGGGTTACGATACCATCGTATTTCATGGATTATTTGCTGCAGGTTTTAAAAAAGACAGCGTGCACATTTTTTTTTCCATGCATAAGTACAGAAAAGAATTGAAATCCAATTCAATGGAATTTATGCCCGGAGAAGATGCTTCCGGATATTTGATGGTTCGACATGAGGAGACAAAAACTGTCTTTAATAACGACGGGCAGAAATTGTTCACGGTGACATTTGATAAGATTCAATACGCCGGTGAAGATTTTTTTATCGTTCACAAGAAAGAAAAGAAAGGTTTGTTAACAGTCACCGGAAAGTTATTACTCCCTGTGGAATATGATGCTATTGGCACGGTCAGCAACGGTCAAGTGTCATTGTTAAAATCGATGCAATTCGGTCGTTTTGACTGCAATACCCGGAAGATCATCGCAGCTCAATACAGCAAAAATCCAGTTCCGTATAACAAAAAAATAATCACCGCCTATAAGGACGGTCAACTCGGCTTCATCGACTGGAACAATAGGTCCTTAAGTAAATTTGAATTCAATGAAATCCAATATTGGAACGATACCACTGCACTGGTTAAAAAAAATTCGGAGTGGATGCTTTATGAGATTAAGAATAAAAAAATACTGCTGGATAAAATAAAGGACTTTAAATTTATACGAAACACGCTAACAGATAAAGTCGCCATTATTTATCAGGATTTCAACCATGGTGTAGTCCATAATCGGAAGGGGACCATCATTCCGACTACGTTTAGTTATATTGTCAATGTAGGCTCCTCAGACAAGCCGCTTTATTTTACAGAAAAACATGTAACGGAAGCATCTGTGTTTGTTGTCATTTACTATAATGACGAAGGCAAAAAGTTAAGAAAAGAGATTTATGATCAGGAGGATTACGATAAGATTTACTGCGATGAGCATTGAGACACGCATTTTCAGAACTTAACAAAAGTTAATTCACACTCATTAATTAAATAAAACACAAACATTCATTAATAACTCATTTATATAATAGGTTAACTTTGACTGATCATATTTTTTAACTTGCAAGAGAACATTATATCATGAGAAGATCGTCAATATTTATTTTAAGCATGTTGTTGTGTCATGTGCTTTTTGCCCAGCAGCAAAAGCCGGATGCGAAACCCAAACTAGTGGTTGGTATTGTAGTCGATCAAATGCGCCAAGAATACCTTTACAGGTTCTATGACAAGTTTAACCAGGGTGGATTTAAGCGGTTGATGAATGATGGGTTCATGCTTAAAAACGGTCATTACAACTATGCCCCTACTGTCACAGGCCCGGGTCACGCATCCGTGTACACAGGCACAACGCCAGCCATGCACGGCATTATTGGCAATGAATACTATGATAAGGTGAGCAAGGACTTCGTCAATTGTGTTGAAGATAGTCTGTTTAAACCTGTGGGAAATGATGCTGCCAACGGACGATTGTCGCCAAGTCGCATGTTGACGTCTACGGTTACAGATGAATTGAAATTATTTACTCAAAAACATGCCAAAGTTATCGGCGTTTCGATCAAAGACAGGGGCGCCATTTTACCTGCAGGTCACATGGCCGATGCGGCGTATTGGTACGACTCCAAATCCGGAAAGTTTATTTCCAGCACATATTACATGACCAAACTACCGGACTGGGTAAATAAATTTAATGCGCAAAACCTCGTGGAAAAATATCTATCACAAGATTGGCAAACGCTTCTACCCATCGAACAATACACCGAAAGTGGTCCGGACGATTCACCTTACGAAAGGAAGTTTTCAGGAAAGGACCGTGCAACTTTCCCTTATAAGCTCTCACAACTTAAGAGTAAAAATGATAGCTACGGATTACTTACAGCAACGCCATTCAGCAACGATTATTTAACTCAAATGACATTTGCTGCATTAACCGGCGAGCAAATGGGTAAAGATGGAATCACCGATTTTTTATGCGTCTCATTCTCGGCACCCGATGCCATTGGACATTCAGTAGGTCCGAATGCCGTAGAAGTTGAGGATACTTATCTGCGATTAGACAAAAACATAGAAGAGATTTTAAAAAAGCTTGATGTTGAGGTGGGGCAAGGTAACTATACCGTATTCCTAACAGCAGATCATGCCGTGGCAGATGTACCTCAATTCCTGACAGATAATAAGATGCCGTCAGGTTATTTTAGCAATGCTTATTTAAAAGCCAAGCTTGACGAATTTCTTGCAACTTATTATCCCGGTAAATCTTTTATCGAAAACATCAGCAACCATCAGATATTTCTCAACCACGACGCTTTCAGCCAGGATCCGCGCGCCTCAGGAATGGACATGTACCTGATAACCGAATTGATTGGAAAATACCTGATGTCTATGGAAGGGGTGGCAAACTATTACACAGAAGCAACACTGCGCCAAGGGAATTATGGCGAAGATGGGATCAAGGGAAAGGTTATTCGCGGCTATCATCCTAAACGATCCGGTGATATTGCTTTTATCTTAGAATCAGGATGGACTGAATCAGGATCGATTCAGGGAACAACACATGGATCGCCCTATTCCTATGATACTCATGTACCCATTTTGTTTTATGGCCATGGTGTAAAAAAGGGTTCTTCCACGAGACTGCATTCTATTACGGATATTGCACCAACCATCTCGACAATTCTAAGAATTAAATTTCCAAGCGGCAGTACCGGCCAACCAGTTGCTGAAATGTTTGAGTGATTACAACGCTTAGGATACCCCTTGAAAGCAGGATAATGCCTCGAATAAACAAATATGCAGGTCAACTTGGTCCTCAAATCCGTTGTTTTAGGTTTTTACTTAAAGAAATCGTTATATTTATAAAGGAGCCCGCCAAAATGTTGGTATCATTTGCTATCGCATTTTATCATCAATGCAGAGTTACTTACTGAAAAATATTTAAGTCTCCACCGGAAAAAATTACTGGTGATCATGTCAAAAATGTTGGGTTATGAAAGTTTACTTTGACAGAAAGGTGCTTGTTGGTTTTTTTCTGGCATTGGGAATTTTGGCTGTATTAGGAGTTTACTCATATCGGAATAGCCGGGAATCAATCGCTACCAGTCAGATGGTAGCGCGCACCAATGAAGCGCTTTATCATATCGAACGCCTCCATTCGGCCCACCTGCAACTTGAAGCAGAGGTAATGCGCTATACGATTGAAGTTGATACATTTTTTATTTCATTCTATCATGACCGACTAAACGATGCCAGGATTCATTTTCAAAAGCTGATGGAAATGATGAAAGATGACCCAGCACAACGAGCCCGGTTAGATAGCATCCGTGTATTGGGGAAGAAAAAAATCGATTTGATAAATCAGGTAATACAAGCCCGCCAGCTATCAATCGATTCTGTAGGAAAACTTATTCCCTCCGCATTCAACAAGTCGTTGTTAGCAAAAATTAATGAGACAATTGAAGCTATGCAGGCGGCAGAGAAAAAATTATTGGATCAGCACATTTTACAGCGCAAAGCGGAAATATCGAAATTCTATTCAACGTTTATCACGCTACTCCTTGCAACGGCCCTCATCATGATCGTTTTATTCTTAACGATTAATTCGACTTTACGTGCCCGGCTACAAGCTGAACACGCCCTGCAAATCGCCTCGAAAGAAATAAATGATCTTTATCACAACGCACCATGCGGTTATCACTCGGTGGATGGCAATGGATTAATTGTCCAGATGAACTCAACATGGTTTGACTGGATTGGCTACAACAAAGATGAAGTCATTAATAAAATGACCTTGATGGATCTGCTGACGCCAGCGAGTAAACAACTGTATACAAAGAATTTTGAAGGGCTAAAAACACAAGGTTTCCTCACCAACGTTGAGTTAGAAATTTCCCGTAAGAATGGCACAATACTCTTTATAATTTTGAATGCCACTGCAATCAAAGATGAGCACGGAAACTTTCTGAAAAGCAGATCTACAGCCTTCGATATTACCGATCGCCATTTAGCGGAAGAAAAAGTAATTGCAGCAAACAAAGAACTGGAAGCTTTCACTTATTCCGTCTCGCACGACCTTAGAACTCCTTTACGTTCAATTGATGGTTATTCTAAAATTCTTCAAGAAGATTATTCTTCAAAAATAGATGCTGAAGCGAACCGCCTATTAAATATCATTAGAAATAACGCCCGTAGAATGGGCGAACTTATCGATGATCTTCTCAACTTCTCCAGAACTGGAAGAAAAGAAATTGAAAAGAGCGCTGTTAATATGAATGTTTTGGTCGCAAATATTCAACAGGAGTTGTTGGTGCCTGAAAAATCACGAAATATCAAATTCACAGTACAGCCACTTAAGGATATTGATGCCGACAATAGTATGATGCGGCAAGTATGGGTAAACCTCATTTCCAATGCTTTGAAATATTCCAGGAAACAGGCCGAAGCGGTTATTGAAATCGGCTGCAAACCGGAAGAAGGTCGTATCCTCTATTACATTCGCGACAACGGCGTAGGCTTCGATATGAAGTACGCCGATAAATTGTTTGGCGTGTTTCAAAGGTTACATAAAATCGATGAATTTGAAGGTACTGGCGTTGGCCTCGCTCTTGTTCACCGCATTATTTCAAGGCATGGTGGAAAAATCTGGGCAGAGGCACATGTAAATAAAGGTGCAACGTTTTTCTTTTTCATACCCACCAAACATGAATAAAAATGATAAACAATTTAGCCGTCGAAGTCCTTTTAGTAGAAGATAATCCGGATGATGCTGAACTAACGATCCGGGTATTGAAAAAACACAATCTGGCCAATAACCTGGTGCACGTACATGACGGTGAGGAAGCATTGGATTTTTTATTTGGTCAGGAAAGCAACAATTTACCCAAACTTATTTTGCTTGATCTAAAAATGCCGAAAGTGGATGGTATTGAAGTATTGAGAAAAATTAAAAAGGACGATCAGAAAAAAATAATACCTGTGGTAGTACTTACTTCATCGAAAGAAGAGCGTGATGTAATAGAATCATACCAGCTTGGTGTTAATGCATATGTCGTTAAGCCCGTTGAATTTGAAAAATTTGTTGATGCTGTGACCCAGCTGGGTTTATTCTGGTTGCTGCTCAATGAGCCACCACATTAGAATATCAAGTTAAAAAAACCATCATGCAGAAACCGTTAAAAATTTTGGTATTGGAAGATGTTCAAGATGACGTTGGGCTTATTGAAAGAGAATTGCGCAAAGGCGGACTCACCTTCGAAACGACGCGCGTTGATAGTAAGCAGGGGTTTATTGAAGCACTACGGCAATATGAAGCAGACATTATCTTGTCTGATCACAGCTTGCCACAATTTAATTCTTTTGAAGCTTTAAAACTCTGCAGACGTTCAGGCGTCCGCATTCCCTTTATCCTGGTTACCGGCTCTGTGTCGGAAGAATTTGCCGTTACGTGTTTAAAAGAAGGTGCCGACGACTATGTGTTAAAATCAAACCTCATTCGACTTCCCAATGCAATTGTCAATTCACTGAAACAAAAAGAACTGGAGAACGAACGCAAAAAATCCGACGAGGCGATTCGTGAACAAAATGAAGAATTGGTTAAAATAAATCGTGAGTTGGATAGCTTTGTCTATAGTGTCTCACATAACCTTCGCGCACCACTGATGTCTGTCCTGGGTTTGCTAAACCTTGCCAGACTACAAGAAGGGAAGGAAGAGATGAACCAGTATTTTCAAATGATGGAACAAAGCATTCAAAAACTGGATAACACATTAAAGGAAATTCTCGACTATTCCAGAAATGCCCGCAAGGATGTAGATGTCCAACAAGTGGATATCCGCGACATAGTTAACGATAGCATCAAGCGGCTTCTTTACATGGAGGGGTCGGAGAAAATAACAAAAACTATCGACATCATTGAGCAGAGTCCTCTTTATTCTGACGCGTACAGGCTCCTGGTTATATTCAACAATTTACTTTCAAATTCTATCAAATACCGTGACCCACAGAAGGAAGAGAATTTTATACATTTCTACATTACAATAGAAAAACAATTACTCACCATACGTGTACAAGATAACGGTATCGGCATCCCATCTCATTTCCTTCCAAAGGTCTTTAATATGTTCTATCGTGCAACAGAAAGAAGTGAGGGTGCTGGCCTTGGACTTTATATAGTAAGAGAGACAGTCCAGAAACTGGGTGGTAAAGTTGATGTACATTCTGAATATGGTATCGGCACAACCTTTGAAATAGAAATACCGAATAAGCTACCCGGCGACATCAATGTCTAAATTTTCACTGTTGATGCTAAATTAAGTACCACTCGATTACTGATATAGTTTCCTTATATTCAAAGCTTAATCATGTAATTTCATGAGCGAAGCAAAGTTTAAACCTGTCCTCGGACTATGGGACGCTACGATGGTTGTGGCCGGCTCGATGATCGGCTCCGGGATTTTTATTGTTAGCGCTGACATTGTAAGGAATGTTGGTAGCCCTGGATGGCTCATCGCAGTGTGGCTCATCACAGGTTTCATGACCATTATTGCAGCCGTGAGTTACGGCGAGCTAAGCGGAATGTTTCCCAAGGCAGGAGGACAATATGTTTATCTGAAGGAAGCCTATAATCCATTGGTCGCATTCTTGTATGGCTGGAGTTTCTTTGCTGTAATTCAAACAGCGACGATTGCTGCAGTAGGCGTTGCGTTTGCACGGTTCTCCGCTTATATATTTCCATGGATGAGCGAGACGAACAAACTGATCAACCTGGGATTTACCGAGATCTCAGCAGCACAGGTATCCTCCATTATCTTAATTATTTTTCTCACGTACGTCAACACTAGAGGAATCAAAGAAGGAAAAATTATTCAGACATCATTTACTGTATCGAAATTGATTGCCTTGTTTGGTTTGATCCTCTTTGGCTTTTTATTAGTAAAAGAAAGTTCTTGGGATGCTAACTGGCAAAGTGGATTTAATGCAGCGCAGGATTTTGGAACAGACGCTAATGGTAAAGAACCCTCAGGCTGGAAGGAAATTGGCGGGATTACGTTATTAGGTGCGATAGCAGCTGCCATGACAGGTTCACTCTTCAGCAGCGATGCCTGGAATAATGTGACCTTTATTGCAGGTGAAATAAAAAATCCAAAACGCAACATTGGTCTCAGCCTGTTTCTTGGGACATTAATGGTTACGATTCTATACATCACCACCAATCTGATGTATTTGAAGGTTCTTCCGCTTGATGGAATAGCTTTTCCTCAAGAAGACCGTTTAGCCATATCCGCAGCCAACCAGATCTTCGGAGAAGGAGGCAAATATGTTATTGCTGTATTGATCATGGTTTCAACTTTTGGATGTAACAATGGATTGATTCTCGCAGGCGCGCGTGTGTATTATACCATGGCCAAGGATAATTTGTTTTTCAAGAAAGCGGGTGAACTCAATAAAAATGCAGTACCAGAATGGGCGCTGTGGGCTCAGTGTGTTGTCGCCAGCATACTTTGCCTAAGTGGAGGCTATGGAAATTTGCTGGATATGATTTCGCTTGTTGTTGTTATTTTCTATACACTCACTATCGCCGGAATTTTCATTCTACGAAAAAAACGACCTGATGCTGAACGACCATACAAAGCATTCGGATACCCAGTACTTCCATTCATTTATATTCTAATGGGTATAGCTTTCTGCACCTTACTCATTATATACAAACCGGATTTTACCTGGCCTGGACTCATTATTACCCTTATAGGTATACCGTTATATTATCTTGCTATACAACGGAACAAGGCGTCAGCGAAGTGATCGAATGCACGTGGGATGTTTTTTTAAAATTCGCACGAAGCTGTCAAGCAACTGACTTCAATTGTGACGCAAGTATCTGAAGGCCCTCTTCAAATGAATGAGGCTCATACCCCAATTCTTTTCGTGCTTTATCGATTATGAAACCGGTCTTTGCCGGCCGCCGTGCGGGCTGCGTGAATTTAATAGAATCAGACTCTTTAATAAGTGATTTATCAAGCTTGAAAAAGTCGGCAGTGCGAATTGCAATATCATAGGGCGATAAGTAATCCTTTCCGGAAATATTAAAAATTCCCTTTGCTTTTTTCTTTGCTGCAAGATAACAACCCATCGCTAAATCTTCCGCGAGGGTTGGCGTTCTCCATTGATCGTTAACTACCTGAATGGTTTTTCCGTCCTCTAAGCTTTTCTTTACCCATAGAACGATGTTCGAACGACTCATATCATTTGTAACACCAAACACCAAAACAGTGCGAAGAATAGTCCAGGATATATCACTCTCCATCACTACTTTTTCTCCAGCAAATTTACTTTCACCATAAAAATTCACTGGATTCGGGATGGCATTTTCATCAAGCAACTCTTTAGTGCCATCGAAAATGAAATCTGTCGAGACATGAATGAAATGAACCTTATTTCGCCGGCAGGCATTCACCAAACTTTCAACAGCTAAAACATTTGTCTTCCAGCAAGCCTCGCGTTGTACTTCACATTGGTCCACCTGTGTCATAGCTGCCGTGTTGATGATAACATCTGGCTTAAGTTTATCGATAATCTGATCAACAGCCGCCGAATCCGTAATATCCAACAAATAAAATTCCCCTTTGTGAATGGGAATTGCCGCGGGTCTTGCCGCTGTTGCGATTAGCTGAATGGTATCGTCCTTTTCTAAAAGTTCTATGAGCTTTTGGCCCAGTAATCCGTTGGCTCCAGTAACGAGAATTTTCACAAGTTAATTGTTTAGATGTCAAATGTTTTAGTCTGTTGAACCTAAAACTGCATCGTAAGAGAATTGTTTCCGATGTAGAAACTCAATCTTACTTTTGAGGATACTTATACCCGTATAGTTTCTCGATTTGCGCTTTCGGCATTTTTTCTACCGTCACAGTCATTCGAATATCTTGAATGGGTCTGTCCCCAGGTGCTTTGGGTACAGCAGCAATTTTGTCGACCACTTCCAGCCCTTTAATCACCTTGCCAAAAACAGTATACTCGCCATCCAGATTTGGAGCTCCTCCTACCGTTGTATATGCTTTGAGAATTTCAGGCGCAACAGTTTTTTCTGTATTGATGCCAGTTGCTTTTTCAACGCGTGGTTTTAAGCGCACAATATAATCCTGGTACCCTTTCATATTTCCTGATTGATACAATGCGACAATTGAATCATAGGCTGGCCGATTGACGGAATCCTGAAAAAATTGCTGCATTGCCTGATTGAACTTCATCTGATCGATCTTCAATTCTCCTTCACTCATCACCGTTCCCTGAACGATATAAAACTGACTTCCGCTGGATGCTTTCGTTGGATTTTGCTGATCGCCTAATCGTGCGGCTGATAAAGCGCCACGTTCATGAAAAAATTTAGGGTTAAATTCCGCGTCGATGGTATAGCCCGGACCTCCACGCCCTAACGGCTGGCCTGGCTGCGCATTCTTTGAATCAGGATCGCCGCCCTGGATCATAAATCCTTCAATAACCCTGTGGAACATCGTGCTATCAAAGAAATGTTCCTCTGCCAGCTTTATAAAATTCTCTTTGTGTTTAGGAGTTTCATCGTATAAGATTGCAACCATATCGCCATAACTGGTTTTGATGGTAACAACATAGTCACTGTTTTGTGCACAGCCGGTGATGATCAGGGAACAGATTAAAAAAATAAAACTAATTTTCTTCATAGACAATTTTTATAAAAACTTAGATAGGACCAGAAGCGTATATACCGTACGATACCCTTACACATCCAATCCCTTTAACTTAATACTTTTTAATATCTCCTCTCCGCCGTTAAGTAACACTTCCTGAGCGACAGCCTCACCCAACTCTTTAACATCTTCAACGGGAGCCGTTTGTTTTGCCTTTATTACTTGCTTTCCATCGAGTGAAATAATACCACCTTTCAATGTTACAAGCGAACCTTCAAAATGCGCGTAACCGAATACAGGAATACTGCATCCCCCATGCATCGTTTTCAAAAAAGATCGTTCCGCCCGAATGCAAGCCTCAGTTTCAGGATGGTTAACCCAGCGTTCTAATATTTCTTTCTTACCGAAACTAAGTTTCTTATGGCATTCAATGGCAATACTACCTTGTCCTACAGAAGGAACGAAATAACTTGTTTCAATTTTCTCAACAATTAAGTTATCATAACCCATTCGATGCACCCCTGCAAAAGCCAACAACAATGCATCGCATTCTCCAGCCTGAAGCTTATTCACCCGTGTCTGTAAATTTCCCCGAATGCTGACTGGTGTGATTGAAGGATAAAAATGTTTAAGAAAAGCAACCCTACGGGTAGCCGAAGTACCAACTTTAATATTCTCAGATTTTAGACTAATATTTTTGTTTGTGCTTACGAGCACATCATTTGCTTCCTCCCGCTCTGTGAAAGCTACTAATTCGAGCTCATCATTTATTTCTGAAGACAGGTCCTTTGCGCTGTGTACCGCGATGTCAATAGATCCGTCCAAAAGTTTCTCCTCTATTTCTTCCGTGAATACGCCCTTGCTACCGATCTTAGAGATGCTTACGTTCAGGATTTTATCTCCACGTGTTTCAACCGGTACAATTTCACAATCATACCCAGAGGGTTTTATCAGGCTAGCAACATGTTCAGCCTGCCAAAGTGCCAGCTTACTACCCCGGGTTCCAATGCGAAAAATCTTGTTCATGGATTAATAATTTTAGAGAGCTTCAGAGACAGGTCCAGAAAAATCATTTTCGCGCTTCCATTGCGTTCAAGGTGATAGCTGGCTTCGCTCATAAGCCCAAAGGATTTATCAATTTTTTCAACATTCATCACCTTACTAAAACCCTGCACAAATTTAAGTTCTTCTCCCTGCAAACGATTAATCGCATCCGCTCCCGAAAGGGTAAGTAATGTTTCGCGTAAAACATTCATGCTATATGCCATCAAATTTTTTTGGCTCAGTTTATCAAGCGCATGATAGCGCTCTGACTGACTTACCAAGGTAGCATAACTTTTTTTAAAGCAGGCACGCATCCATTCGATAAAAAGCGTGGCATTATCATCTTCCTGGCTTTCAATAGATTTAAGTGCCATGTTAACATTACCTTCAGCAAGGTGGGCAATCTTCCGTGCTTTACTTTGTTCTACACCTTGCATGATAAGTTGATCTTCAACCTCATGGTCACTTAACAATGGAACGGTAATAATTTGCGTTCTTGAAATAATCGTCGGCAGAAGTTTGTCAGCTGCGTTGGTGATTAAAATAAAATAAGTATGTGCTGCAGGTTCTTCCAGTATTTTCAAAATTCCATTAGCAGCCGACGGATGCATAAGTTCGGGCTGCCATATGATCATTACCTTGTATGCACTCTCAAATGGTTTTAACGAAAGCGTTTTGATAATCTCGCGGCTTTCTTCGCGGGAGATCAACGCTTGTTTATCCTCACCACCATAAAAAGTTGTCCAGTCATTTAGACCTCCAAAAGGTTGTTCAAGTAAGAACGAACGCCATGATTTCATTATTTCAGCTTTAAACCGCTCTTCATCCTTATCTCCTTTTGCATTACTTAACGGGAAGACAAAATGTGTATCAGGATGAATGAATTTCAAATTTTTCGAACAAGCAGAACATGTGCCGCACGCATCCACTTCGCCTCGCTGCTGGCAATGCAAATAAGTAGCATACGCTAGGGCTAGTGGCAAATTGAGGGCACCTTCGGCGCCTACAAACAGCTGTGCATGGGGTGTATGGTTATTCTTAACAGCATCGATAAGAAGTTTTTTTGTCTCGGACAGTCCCGGTATGTTTCTAAATAACACTAGGATTACAATTTATTTTTTTTGTTTAAACTCTTGTGTGTAAAGTCATCTTAAAAAGATGCGCCAATATATCCTGATCATCTTCACTAAAATCAGCATTTCTTCTGCTCATCACTTTGTTAATGGTGTCAAAAGCTTTTTCTATCTTATAGGTGGTAAATCCATTGGCACCTCCCCAGGCAAAAGAAGGTACGTAGTTTGGTGGCATTCCGCTGCCAAAAATATTTGCACATACATCTACAACGGTACCGGTATTAAACATTGTGCTGATGCCACTTTTGCTATGGTCTCCCATCATCAATCCACAAAATTGAAGTCCGGTATTTTTAAAACCATTGTCAACGTGGCTCCATAATTTTACCGTATCATAATTATTTTTAAGATTTGAAGTGTTCGTCCCGGCACCAAGATTACACCATTCGCCAAGTACTGAGTTGCCTAAGTAGCCATCATGTGCTTTGTTGCTGTTGCCGAAGATCACCGAATTACTGACCTCACCTCCTATCTTACAGTATGGGCCTATCGTTGTATCGCCACGGATCTTGGCACCCATATTGACTTGAGCATTGTCGCATAAAGCAAACGACCCCCGGATGACGACACCCTCCTGCACCACGCTGTTTTTGCCGAGGTAGATGGGCCCGCTTTCCGCATTCAATACCGCGGCGAGAATAGTTACCCCCTCTTCCACAAAAATATTCTCTTCGTTATAAACGGCAGTATATCTATCCTTGATGGGGAAAGATTTTCGTCCCTGTGTTAAGAGCTTGAAATCCTTTTTAAGCTGATCCGCGTTTTCCCGGAATATTTTCCAGGTATGATCTATAATGGTAAATGAATTTTCGTACTCAATAGTATTCTGGGCGGTCATTTCGTCTTCCGGATTCCGAGCAGCAATGAGTAAGGAACCGTTCACGAGGTAATATCCATCCGGCAAAGCCCTGACTGTGTCGAGCAATAAATCATCGGGGCATATTGCGCCATTGATCAGCAGATTATTTAAAGTAGAGACAATCGGAAATTTCCTTTGGAGATAATCTTCCGTTTTATAGGAGACTTCGACACCCAATCGCTTTTGCCACTTTTCTGCAATGGTCATGATACCGACGCGGACTCCAGAAACAGGACGGGTGAATGTGAATGGAAGCAACGCCATGCGAATCGCAGGATCATCAAATAGGATAATATTCATTCCTCAAAAATAAACCGGGATTGATAACGAAGAAGAATTCAATGGGATAAATTGTGCGTGTGCTCAGAAAATCAAAAAGCCCCGCTAATGGCAGGGCTTTCACTTTTCTCCACGAAAAGAAGAAGAATTATGCTTTCTTCTGATATTTGTTCTTGAACTTTTCCACACGGCCGGCAGTATCTACGAACATCTTTTTGCCTGTGAAAAAGGGATGTGATGCTGAACTAACTTCGACTTTGATTACAGGGTATTCTTTTCCATCTTCCCACTTAGCCGTTTCTTTTGTGTTAGAAGTTGAACGGCTGATAAACTTTGTATCGCTTGAAGTATCCCAAAAGATCACTTCTCTATATTCCGGGTGAATGCCTTTTTTCATATGAATTCTACGTTTTTCCCTAAAAGGACTGCAAAGATAAGGAGGTCAAACAGATATACAAGAGCTGCATTCTCTAAATTTTTCCTGACACCTCTATTTTCAGCCATTCTGGTCTCTTTTCATCACTTCCTGTAAGAATTCACAGGAATTAACTCAAATTCCTAATTTGAGGATCGTTAATTTAGCCGCTATGATTATAAAAAAACTGTTTGCAATTATTTTTTGCAGTTTGCCGGTCGCCCTTTCGGCCCAAAGTAATTATGCTCCACTGAATGAAGATTACTATCATTGGATAGATCGCTACGAAGTAAAGGCAGGGCGGATAATGCCTCAAATTTTTACAGCGATTAAACCTTATAAACGTTCGGCGATTGCCGCATTCGCGGACTCCCTTTCTCAAGAAGGACTATTTTCTTCCAGAGCAGATCAATTTAATCTGGAATACCTTCAAAACGATAATTGGGAATGGGCTCGTCCTGAAACCAACGACAGTAAACGGCCAGTCCTAAAAGCTTTCTACAGAAAAAAGTCGGATTTGTATCATGTAGACGAAGAGGCATTTGATCTACATGTCAACCCCGTTCTGTACCTGGGATATGGGGACGATTCGAGGAGAGAGGACGCATTTTTAATCAATGGCCGTGGTGTTGAAGTCAGGGGCATGGTGGATAAGAAAGTTGGATTTTACAGTTATCTCACCGACAATCAAGCTGTTTTACCTTCCTATGTGTGGGAGCAGATGGCACAAAACCCGGTCATCCCCCATGAAGGTTTTTGGAAAGAATATAAAAATGGCCAGGGTGTTGATTTTCTACAAGCTCGCGGATACATCACCTTCGAGGCTACCAAACACATCAACATGCAGTTTGGTCACGACCGGTTTTTCGTTGGCAATGGATATCGTTCTCTGATTTTTTCTGACTTTGCTCCACCCGCATGGTTTATAAAGGGAAATGTAAATGTCTGGAAGATCAATTACATGTTCGTCGTCAACCAAATGACAGCCGATGTGACCGGCGGGTTGGGTGGTCTTCGGGATAACAAAGGCGGGTATCCAAATAAGTTTAACGCACTTCATCACCTTAGCATCAACATCGGTAAAAAATTGAATATCGGCGTTTTTGAAGCTGTTATTTTCAGTGCCGATGATTCTACCGGCACCGATCATTTCAGGTTGGACTATCTGAATCCCATCATTTTTTACCGTGCTATAGAACAACAAAATGGAAGCAGCGACAATGTGCTGCTCGGTTTTGATTTCAAGTGGAATGCCGCGAGAAAAATTTCGTTTTACGGACAATTGTTATTGGATGAATTCGTCATTGATAACATCCGCGATGGCAATGGATGGTGGGCAAATAAGTTTGCCGTACAGGGCGGAGGAAAATATGTGGATGCATTTGGTTTGCCAAATCTGGACCTCCAGGGAGAAATAAACATTATAAGACCCTATACTTATTCGCATACCACCAACTACGGAAATTACTCCAGCTATAAACAGCCGATTGCCCATCCATTGGGGGCAAATCTTACAGAGTTCGTTGGGATTCTTCGTTACCAGCCCTTGCCGCGATTAAATGTGGTGGCGAAACTGGTCTTTACAAAAACAGGCAGGGATACGACCGGTGTAAATTGGGGCGGCAATATTTTAAAAAGTAGTTCAACCCGACAGCAGGAGTATGGAAATACAATAGGCCAGGGTATTTCAAATGATATTTTGTTTGGAAGCTTTTCGGTTTCATGGATGTTAAAGCATAATCTGTTTATCGATGCCAATGTAGTTATTCGTAAAAGCGAAAGTCCGTTGCCGGCGTACAACAATAATACGACTATAAGTTCCTTAGCTTTGCGCTGGAATATTCCGAAACGGCTTTACGAATTTTAATGAAAACGTTCTTTCGTATTTTTAATTATGCACCTAACCTGGCACCACGCCTTGTTCAGTTTCTGATTTTTTCGGTGTTCGGAATTATATTTAGTGTGACCAACATTGCCTTGGTGGTACCCATGTTCGGAATGTTATACAAGAACCGGGACAGCAGTAATGTTGTTGTACCGGCTAACCTACCGGATTTCACCTTCAGTATCAACTACGCCATCGAATTATTCGATTACTACTTTACGCGGGTTATCCGCGATCACGGCCCAACGACTGCACTATTGTTCATCTGCGTGCTGGTGATTATTAGTATCCTGCTAAAAAATCTTTTCCAGTATATGGAGCGCATGGTAGCCTCTCACGTGAAGGTTGATGTGGTGAAAAATTTACGCATGCACATCTTTAAAAATGTTTCTCAACTTCATATCGGATATTTCAACGATCAGCGAAAAGGCGATTTAATTTCAAGATTTACAAATGATGTAGCGGAAGTTGAAAATGCGGTTGTCAATAGTTTGAAGTTCGTGCTAAAAGAACCTATTACTATCATCGTGTATTTTGGTGTTCTATTTTTCATTTCGGCCAAGCTTACATTCTTTACATTAATTGTATTGCCTATTACTGGTGGGCTTTTAGCTGAACTTATTAAGCGTCTGAAAAAACGTGCCTTTCAAAGTCAGGAGTCCTTAGGAAGAATTGTAAATATTCTGGACGAAACATTTGGTGGTATGCGGATCGTGAATGCTTTTAATGCTCGCAATTTTATTCTTAGGAAAATTGACAAAGAAACGACTTATCATAGGCACGTAAATCTTTCCATCGCGCGAAAAAATGAGTTGGCCTCTCCGGTATCCGAAACAATAGGAGTTATGATTGTAGCGGGAATATTATACTTCGGAGGCTCTCTTGTGTTAAGTGAAGACTCGAGTCTAAGTCCTGAAGGATTTATTGCTTTCCTCGGCCTTTTTGCGCAAGTGATCCAACCTGCCAAAAATTTTTCAAACGGCATTACCTCCGTTCAAAAAGGAACTGTTTCTGCACAACGCATTTTTGATACGATTGACATTGAACCATTGGTGAAGAATAAACCTAATCCCGTATTTCTTCAAGATTTCAAAAAAGATATTGTATTTAAGAACGTAAGCTTTGCATACGAACGCGAATTGGTTCTAAAAGAGGTCAACCTCACGGTAGAAAAAGGAAAAACCATTGCCCTCATCGGTCCATCAGGTGGAGGCAAATCTACCTTGGCAGATCTGGTGCCCCGGTTCTATGATCCGACCGAAGGTGAAGTTTTACTAGACGGTGTTTCCCTTGCGGACTATGATATTGAATCTTTGCGAAAGCAAATGGGTGTGGTGACGCAGGAGTCTATTCTTTTTAATGATAGCATTTTCAACAACATTGCTTTCGGAATGGAAAATGTTAGGGAGGAAGATGTCATTCACGCAGCCAAGGTAGCGCATGCCCATGAATTCATAGTGCAAATGGAAAATGGATACCAGACTACCATTGGGGAGCGGGGTTCAAAATTATCCGGTGGCCAGCGACAGCGCATAAGCATCGCTCGCGCCGTATTAAAAAATCCCCCAATCTTAATTTTAGATGAAGCAACCTCTGCGCTGGACTCAGAATCCGAAAGGTTGGTACAAGATGCCCTGAATAACCTGATGAAAAATCGAACCTCTATAATCATCGCGCATCGGCTTAGCACCATTCAGCACGCCGATGAAATCATTGTGATACAAAACGGCCAAATTATAGAACGTGGTAAACATGACGCGCTTTTAGAAGGAGAAGGATTGTACAGGAAATTGATTGAGATCCAAAAAGTGTAGCAAGGAGGCAAGCCGTAATCGAAATGTTTTGGATGTCGACCCGAGAATATAATTAACATAAAAACCATTCATCCATATACCCGGTTTGTTGTAACGGATAACTTTTCGCCAAAACTTTCAACGATACAAAAATTCCGCTACCTTTAACTAAACACGAGTAACCGCACAAATGACAAAGAACAGGCTAATCTTCTATGCAATTTTCGCAGCATTTAACCTGGGGGCATTTATCTTTACCCTAATTCTTGAGAATAATACTTCCATGTTGTTTAGTATGGTTCAATACGTTCCATGGTTTAAATATGGGGCACTGTTAGGTTTAATTTTAGTTATAATAGACGTTATCTGGTCATGGTTTATCAATCGCGAAACACAAAAAGAAAAAGCCGCGCTAACGCACGAGCTCAACACGTTGAAGGCAAAACTTTTCGATCTTCAGGAAGAATCAAAGTCACTCAACATTCCCAAAACCCCCACAACTCCCAAGAACGGGTAATTAACAGTTTTCAATTATGGTAGCCAAGACCTTTGGAGGAGCAGTCCACGGGGTTGACGCGCGTACCATCATGGTCGAAGTAAGCGTAGACCAGGGACTCCGTTATTTTATGAGCGGCCTACCGGATAGTGCTGTCAAGGAAAGTCAGCATCGCGTGGAGTCAGCGCTGAAAAGTGCAGATTATTTTATGCCGCGAAAAAAAACAGTTGTAAACCTCGCGCCTGCCGATATCAAAAAAGAAGGCTCTGCCTATGATTTGGGTATCGCACTTTGCATTCTTAAAGCCTCTGGCCAGATCCTGACAGAGAAACTAGAGGAATACATCATTATGGGCGAATTAGCTCTAGACGGCACGTTGCGCCCTATCAAGGGTGTGCTCCCGATAGCGATGCAAGCAAGGCGAGAAAATTTCAAAGGCTTTATCCTGCCGGCAGATAATGCCAAAGAAGCCGCGATTGTCGATGGACTTGAAGTGTATCCCGTGACAACCCTGCGGGAAGCCGTTAATTTTTTGGAGGGAAATATGGTCATCGAATCCGTGCATATTGATGCACGCGATGTTTTTTCAGCAAAGCTGAATTTCTACGATACAGATTTTAAAGATGTGCAGGGTCAGGAGAATATAAAACGTGCTCTCGAAATTGCTGCCGCCGGCGGCCACAACGTAATTATGATTGGTCCGCCGGGAGCGGGTAAAACGATGCTAGCGAAAAGGCTACCGACAATTTTACCTCCACTGACTTTAAACGAAGCATTGGAGACGACAAAAATCCATTCAGTCGCCGGACGTATCCAACGCAATTCATCACTAATGACTACCAGGCCATTCCGCGCACCACATCATACAATTTCTGATGTTGCCCTTGTGGGTGGTGGGGGAAATCCTCAGCCGGGAGAAATTTCGCTCGCTAATAATGGGGTTTTATTTTTGGACGAACTGCCTGAATTTAAACGCACCGTATTAGAAGTCATGCGGCAGCCAATGGAGGAACGTAGGGTAACTATTTCACGGGCAAAAGTGTCGTTGGAATATCCCGCAAACTTTATGTTAATCGCAAGCATGAACCCTTGCCCCTGCGGATATTACAATCATCCTGAAAAAGAATGTGTATGTGGGCCAGGCGTCGTGCAGCGTTATCTAAGTCGAATAAGCGGACCATTGCTTGACCGTATCGATTTGCATGTTGAAGTTGTTCCCGTGAGTTTTGATGAGATGACCGCCAATCGGAAATCAGAAAACAGTACTGAAATTAGGGAACGCGTGGTGAGAGCCCGTGAAATTCAAGGTGAAAGATTTAAGGGTCAGGAAAGCGTGTACTGCAATGCGATGATGGCGTCTAACCAGGTTAAAGAAATTTGTGCTGTAACTGAGGCGGGTAAAAGTTTATTGAAAACTGCTATGGAAAGACTGGGGCTCTCAGCGCGTGCGTACGATCGAATTTTGAAAGTCTCCCGAACGGTGGCTGATCTCGCCGGTTCCGCAGAGATTAAAACCGAACATTTAGCGGAAGCAATCCAGTATAGAAGTTTGGATAGAGATGGTTGGGCCGGTTAAAACAAATCCCTTACAAGGGAGATTGCCTAAACGAAATTTTGAAGAGTGTCTTGAGCTATTGTTAGCATCTCGGCATTTGGTCTGGCAAACCAAAGAGGCGCCTGTTACCTAATCACTTTACAAAAATCATCTTATCTTCGTAAAGAAACATGTTTATGCAAACCATACTAGGTGCAAATGGAAGCATTGGCCAGGAACTTTCGCTGAACCTCCCGAAATACACTAGCCAAATTCGCCAAGTAAGCCGGCAGCCCAGAAAAGTAAATGCTTCTGATGAGACGGTTCACGCCGATTTATTAAACTACCCACAGACGGAAAAGGCCGTTGCAGGAAGTGCCATTGTATACTTACTTGCCGGGCTCAAATACGACACCAAAACCTGGCAGGAGCAATGGCCTAAGCTAATGCGTAATACCATTGATGCTTGTAAAAAACATAACAGCAAGCTCGTGTTCTTTGACAACGTTTATGCATATGGTTTGGTAAGGGGCTCTATGAACGAAGAAACTCCCTTCAACCCGATTAGTAAGAAGGGAGAAGTCCGCGCGCGCATTGCTACCATGTTATTAGATGAAATCAAGCAAAGAAATCTTGATGCTATGATTGTGAGGTCTGCTGATTTTTACGGCCCGCATGTTGTTCAGAGTATGATCCACAGTACTGTTACGGAAAGACTGAAAGCAGGAAAGAAGCCCCAATGGATCGGCGATCCAAAGGCTATCCATAGCTTTACTTATACACCGGATGCCGGAAAGACGGTTGCTATTCTTGGTAATACTCCTACCGCGTTTAATCAGACATGGCACGCACTTACAAGTAATGAAGCCATAACAGGAGAAGACTTTATTCGAACGGCCTGTGAAGCAAAAGGCATAACTTTTAGGGGAGTAAGCAGGCTGCCTAAGTTTGGAGTTAGGATACTGGGATTATTTGTACCCGTACTTAGTGAAATCGTGGAGATGATGTATCAATTTGAAAACGATTATATTTTCAATAGCAGTAAAGCAGAAAAAGCGATGGGCATGCGCGCTACTTCTTATAAAGATGGAATTGCTTCAATAATCGTTTAGACCAATTTTGCAAAATATCTATTGCCAATCCAGATTAATAATCTCTTACGGGAGCCGAATTTAAAAAATGGACGTCCTTGGCTGCGGAATCGCTATTTTCTTTCTCATTGACATTCTATTAGTATTTATTCTACCTACCCAATATAGATGGGTTGGATAGACGCTTTCTTAATGAATAATTAACTATTTAATTGGTCACTCACAGAAATCTCGACCGATAATGATTTTCGTCATAGGTGAATCTTGGAGAACAATCTAATTTGATTCCACAAAAAATTATACGTCTTATTGTTATTGTTGTCGCTCTATGAACTGCAGATTTTGTAAAAAACCGCTCACTGTAAAATTCGTTGATCTTGTTAATAGCCCCCCGTCAAATTCTTTCTTAACAGAAGAGCAATTGAACGTACCGGAGGTCTATCTTCCGCTAAGTATCTTCGTATGTGATTCCTGTTACCTCGTTCAAATTGACGAATACAAGAAGGCTAAAGAGATATTCAATGGCGACTATGTATATTTTTCATCATATTCCAAAAGTTGGGTCGAACATGCCAAGCAATACGTTGAGGCCATGATCGAACGCTTTGGGTACAATGAAAATTCTTTTGTTATTGAAATCGCGTCAAACGATGGCTACCTGTTGCAACATTTTAAAGAAAGAGGCGTACCTGTCTTAGGCGTTGAGCCAACAAAAAACACAGCTAACGTGGCGATCTTAAAAGGCATTCCCACCTTCATAGATTACTTTAGTACCGAATTTGCAAATAAGCTTAGCCACCGCAAAAAGAAAGCTAATTTGCTTGTTGGAAATAATGTTCTTGCACATGTTCCTGACATCGATGATTTTGTTGAGGGACTAAAGGTAGCTTTGCGACGTGACGGCGTGATTACCATGGAATTTCCACATCTTTTAAAATTGGTGGAAGACTGTCAGTTCGATACGATCTATCACGAACATTTTTCTTACTTATCTTTCACTACTGTAAAGAAAATTTTTGAGGCACATGCCTTAGAGTTATTTGATGTTGAAGAAACTCCCACGCATGGCGGTTCTCTTCGGATATTTGCCAAGCATAAAAAAGATACCAACAAAAAAATCTCTACACACGTAAATGAGATGTTATTGAAGGAGCAAGCAGCCGGCATGACCACTATGGCCTACTATCAAAATTTTCAATTGAGAGTAGATGATCTAAAATATAAGCTATTGGGCTTCCTGTTAGAGCAAAAAAATTCAGCAAAAAAAGTTGCCGCTTACGGAGCAGCAGCAAAAGGAAATACATTTCTGAATTATGCCGGTATCAAAGGCAATGACTTGATTGACTTTGTCGTAGATGCTGCGCCATCAAAGCAAGGCAAGTTCCTCCCCGGAAGTCATATACCTGTATTCGATGAAGAAAAAATAAAGACATCACGGCCAGACTACATCATTATTCTTCCATGGAATCTCAAGGAAGAAATTATGGAACAACTTTCTTATGTTAGCGAGTGGGGTTGTCAGTTCGTTGTATTCATTCCGGATTTTAAGATCTTCAATTCAACCATTACGACGAAGGCAGCGTAACAAGGAACTACGTCAAATTTATTATTAGTTTATACTATTGCGTTGCATGTTCGAATGTGAACGTTAATTTTCATATATGTACAGCGTTTAGGACGCTCGTGCCTTATCCGTGCCATACAACAACATTTCGAGTAGGGAACAAAAATTGCCATTGCACATCCGGCATTTCGAAATCCAGGGTTCAACCATTTATTGATATAGGGTTTATAAGTCGGTTGAACCCTTACTTCGAAACAAAAAACTGTCACGGTCTACAACCTTTTTCGGTTTGCTGACATCATCTTAACCAAACCTGCTTCCCATGTTTAAAAATCTCCTGAAAATTTCGATCAGAAGCATCGTAAAGGATAAGACATACAGTTTCATTAACATCTTGGGTCTTACCATTGGAATTACCTGCAGCCTGTTCTTGCTGATGTACATCCTGGACGAATTAAGTTATGATAGGTATCACAAAAATGCTGAGAACATCTATCGGGTCATTTCAAACATAAAAGAACCAGATAACGCGTTTACCTGGGCTGTTGCTCAAATTCCACTCGGAGACGAGCTTCAGGATAACTATCCGGAGGTAACGAATGCAGTTCGTTTTTTTGGGACCGGGAGGACGCTTTTTAAAAATGGTGATAAACAATTTTTTGAAGAAGACTTCTTCCGCGCTGACTCGACAGTTTTCGATATGTTTAGCTATGAGTTCATGACAGGTGACCCAGCCACTGCGTTAGATAATCCATACTCCATTGTACTCACAGAAAAAATTGCAAAGAAATACTTTGCATCATCACAAGAAGCTTTCGGTCAGTCAATACAAAATGCAAACGGAGACGAGTTTAAAATTACCGGAGTTGTCAAAGATGTGCCGCTGAATTCACACTTCCGTTTTGATGCACTGATTTCCAAAAACTCTCAGGAGGCGAATCAGTTCGACGGCAGCTGGGGAAACTTTGGTGTGTTCACCTACATTCAATTACCGAGCGGATATGATTTATCGAAAATGTATGCCAGCCTGGATACAATCATTAAACAAAAGGTCGACCCGATATTTGCCCAATACGGAATCAAAATCAATTATGAACTGCAAAAAATTACAGACATCCATCTCTATTCCAAAATTCAGGATGAGGCGGAAGCTGGAGGCGACATTTCCTATATTTATATCTTCGGCGCAGTAGCTTTCTTCATGCTTGTAATTGCGTGCATCAATTACATGAATCTTGCCACTGCCCGTTCAGCTAACAGGTCAAAAGAAGTTGGTGTTAGGAAAGTCATGGGTTCACAGCGACAGCAGCTCATTATTCAATTCATCACAGAATCTATGGTGCTTGCCTTTATTGCCCTTGTGACAAGCTTGATTCTTATTTATGCGCTGTTGCCAGCATTCAACACGTTAGCCAATAAAGAACTTCCCTTTGGATATATTTTGCAGGCACCGGTAATGCTGAGTTTGATTGGTATTGTATTTTTTGTAGGACTTATCGGTGGTAGTTATCCTGCCTTCTATTTATCCAGTTTTAATCCGGTGAATGTGTTGAAGGGAAAGCTCGCGGCAAAAGGAGGTAGTGTCGTCTTCAGAAAAGTGTTGGTGATTACACAATTTGCTATTTCAATTTTCATGTTGATTTCAACCCTTGTTGTATTTGATCAGCTTCAATTTATCAGAAATAAGGATCTTGGTTTTGATAAGGCACGCGTTATTCGATTGAATTTGAGTGAGCGTGAAATGCGGGAAAAGGCACAGGTCCTCATCGAACGATTAAAACAAGCTCCTGAAGTTGCTGGTGTGGGAATGGCAAACTCGTCACCAGGTCAAGGCATTGGCAAATTGCTGTTGAAAGTAGAAGATAACGAAGGAAAACTGACTGACCGCGGCGTCGATTTGTATAACGCGGATTTTGATTTTGTTAAAACCATGGGAATGAAAATTGTTGAAGGCAGAGACTTCTCCCGTGATGTTACCTCAGATACAACGTATGCTGTACTGGTCAATGAAGCGATGGTAAAAAGAATGGCATGGGAGAATCCGATAGGAAAGAAATTCATTTTCCAAAATGGAGGCCCCAACAATACAGACATCGAAAAAAGGGTGGTTGGTGTTGTTAAAGATTATCACCAAAATTCGCTTTATGATGTGATAGAACCTTTAATGATTATCCTTGATGACAATCAAAATTATGTATTTGTCAGAACCGAAGCAGGCGATGTGAGAAAATCATTAGCTGCAATAGAAACAGGATGGAAAGAAGTTTTCCCAAACAGCTCTTTTGAATATGCTTTCCTGGACCAGGATTTTAACTCACAATATAAAGCAGACGAAAAACGAAGTCAAATCTTTACTGCTTTCTCAGGGCTCACCGTTTTAATCGCCTGTTTAGGATTGTTAGGCTTGTCCGCATTCACGACGGAACAGCGAACAAAAGAAATTGGTGTAAGAAAAGTAATCGGTGCCAGCATCAACAGCCTGGTGGTTCTCGTTTCGAAAGAATTCTTTTTGTTAGTTGGTGTAGGAATGATCCTAGCATTTCCAGCTGCGTGGTATTTTACTGAAACCTGGCTTCAGAATTTTGCCTATAGAATTGACCTGAAGCAAGAATGGCCAACGTTCCTGGTATCCGCTTTACTGGCGTTCGTTATCACTTTACTAACGGTTGGTTATCATGTTGTACGTGCAGCCGCCGCAAATCCCGTAAAAGCTTTACGCGACGAGTAATAAAAAGCTATACCACAGCACACGTCAGGATATGAGAACCAAGGAAGCATCCACCTTTTAATCACATTCTGTTTTGTTCGATGAAATCTTTGAATGTTTTTTTGTAGGTTTCCCCGATGGGGAGCAACGCTTCTCCTACCTGAACATTGTTCTTGTGAACTACATCAATGGCTTTCAAGGCAACAATAAATGAATTGTGGATTCGTATAAATTTGTCGACCGGAAGTTGTTCCTCCAATGTTTTCAGACGCTGAAGGCTCACGATCTTTTGACGGTTTTTCATATGAATGGTAACGTAATCCTTAAGTCCTTCGACATACAGAATATCATCGAATACGACTTTCACCAATTTCGTACCGTCTTTAACGAAGACGAAAGATTGATCAACAACAGGCTGCGCTTTCTCGCTTGTAGGTACCGTTGCTTTGGGCTCTAACCGTTGTTTTACTTTATCAATAGCACGTAAAAAACGTTCGAAAGTAACCGGTTTCAAAAGATAATCTACCACATCGAGTTCATAACCTTGCAAGGCATATTCTGAGTAGGCTGTAGTCAATACAACCATCGGCCTTTTTTGCAGCACCTTCAACAAGGAAAGGCCAGTGAGTTCAGGCATTTGAATATCTAAAAAGAGAATATCTACGGCATTGTTACGCAAGACTTCCAATGCAGCAATCGGACTTCCACACGCTTCAATCAGGTTCAAAGAAGGTACCTTGCGTACATACTCCACCAGCAAGTTTCTTGCTAACGGTTCATCTTCCACTATGACACAATTGAGGTCCATCCAGGTTCTATGTTAGTTTCAAAGTTTCGAGAGCTTATGTTGCGCTAAAAAAGTTTAGCCATTGAACATTATCCGTTATTCGTTGCAATATGTACATTACTGTGCACATCGGAAACAGTCTGTTGTCCATTAACAGTGGCTAGCTCGTTGCTTAAAGTAAGTACAAGCTGCACGAAATACACATCACGTCCATCTTCCATTTTAATCTTGTATTGATCCGGATAACTCAGTTCCAACCTCCGCTGCACGTTTTGCAAGCCAATGCCTGATTTTTCCAGGCTGATGTTTTGTGCTTTACTATTTTCAACGGTATAGATGCATTGGTCGCCATTGAGTTGGATGTGAATATTTATCCAGGCCTTCGGATTATTATTGCTAACGCCGTGCTTAAAGGCATTCTCAAGAAACGTGATAAATATCAAAGGTGCAATCCAAACATTTTCAGTGTTCCCTTCAATACTAAACTGAATCGGTATTTGATTATTCAACCGAAGCCGCTCCAGACTGATGTAGTTTTGCATATATTCGATTTCTTTGTTCAATAAAACACGCGGATGGTTGGAGTCATAAATCATATACCGCATCATCTGCGATAACTTTGCAATGACTTCCGTAGTATTTTCAGACTTGGTGTAAGCGAGGTAGTATAAGTTGTTAAGCGTATTAAACAAAAAATGTGGGTTGATCTGTGCCTTAAGGAAATTAAGTTCTGCGATAAGACGCTCATTTTCCACTTCCTTTTTGCGCGATTCAAATTCAAACCAGTCGACAGCAAAACGTAGCATCCCTACGAACAACACAATGAAGAGGGTGACCGCCGTTATTTGAACAATAAAAAAGTTTGAATAGAAATAGTCGTTTTGGTAGGTGTAGCCGTCAATAATGTAACGGTGGAGGTGTACGCGCGCAGTAATCAGAATGGCGAAGGGTATGGAAAATTCGGCGATGTACCGCCATATGTTTTTGGAACTCAGAAATCTTGGCCATGTATAAAAATAGTTGAGATAAGCGATTACAACGGTAAACACCAGCTGAACCGTAGCAGACGCAAACAACAAATCCCAAGCTATCCCGCGCGCACGCTGAAACACAGTCGTCTGATATAAATTGAACGACAGATACACGCACCAAAAAGACAGGTGTAATAGCAGCACACGATTTCGGTGAAAGAATACAGCCATGAGTGGATTAATTTCAGGATTAAAGGTAACCCTTCTACCATTAACGAAAACGTCTTCTTACAATTTTTCTACCGTCTGCAAAATATGATCGACCGATCCCAGTATTAGGCTCTACCTTGCGATGGTCGATTAATCAATGGATATGTCGAAATAAATTGCCGAGTTGTCTAATACGCATTATGAAGTGGCAACAAAAAAGTTTCTTTGCAGTTAAAGTTAACTGACCCATATAGTGTAACGTTAAGTGGCTTATTTTTTACTTTGTTCAATCTCAAATAAATGAAAACAATTCTATCGCTGTTGGTTCTTTTAAGCGTTGTATCCGGGGTATTTGCTCAGGTGGCCGGCGTTGCAAAGGGAAATGGAAAAATTACGGGTTCCGTTGTTGACACAGAAACCAACAAGCCAGTTGAATATGCCAATGTTGTATTATTAGATCCTACAACACAAAAACCAATTGATGGTGCCGTGTGTGATGAACAAGGGAAGTTTGTTATCCAAAAAGTGGCTATGGGTACCTACAGCGTTGCAATATCATTCATTGGCTACGAAACACAGACTATAGCAAATGTAACTGTAGAGGATAAGCGAGATGATGTAAACTTAGGTACAATTAAACTAGGCTCTGATACTAAAGTGCTGAATGAAGTGGTCGTGCAAGGTCAAAAGCAGCTGGTTGAAGAAAGAGTAGACAGGACAATTTACAACGCAGAAAACGACATTACCACAAAGGGGGGCGATGCGACCGATGTTTTAAAACGTGTACCTATGCTTTCGGTTGACCTGGATGGTAACGTATCGCTGCGCGGCAGTCAAAACATCCGCGTGTTGATTAACAACAAACCTTCCACCATTATGGCGAGTAGTATCGCCGATGCCCTAAAACAAATTCCCGCAGACGAAATCAAATCGGTGGAAGTAATCACATCACCTTCCGCCAAGTATGACGCTGAAGGAACAGGGGGTATTATCAACATCATCACTAAAAAGAACACTTTACAAGGAGCAACGCTGAACATTAACACCGGGGTTGGAAACCGTGGTGCGAATCTGGGTTTAAACGGCAACTACCGCAATGGTAAAATGGGTTTTTCACTGGGAGGTTGGGGACGCTCGAACTACAATGTGAATGGCAGCTTCGAAAACCGTCAGAGCGCGGGTAACAATCTTAACATTCAAAACGCAGATACAAGAAGCAACGGACTGTTTGGTAATTATACCCTCGGCTGGGACTATGACATTGATAAGAAAAATGCGTTGGCCGCTTCTGTTCGTTTTGGTGCAAGGAACCATAAAAATTATCAGGACCAACTGTTCACACAGTATTTTACAGATGACTTATTTTCAAGAAGCACGCTACAAGACGTCGTCACGAAAGACATGTCAAATACCGTGGATGTGAACTTGACTTATACACGCCTATACGATAAACCTCAACGAGAATTTAATCTACTGGCATTGTACAGTAAGAATAATCGGAACAATGATTTTGAGAACCTGTTGGTCGAAGAGATCGGAAGTACTATGGCGACTTCTTTTAAAAATCTTAACGACAGCTACAATCAGGAGATAGCGATACAAGCCGACTACCAAACACCGATTGGTTCAACGCAGGTAGTTGAATTCGGCGGTAAAGATATTATGAGGAAAGCCTTTAGCGATTTCTCTCGCTTTGAAGACGGTGGTGACGGTCAATATGAACTGGTGCAAAATGATCAATATTTCAACAACCTCAATTACGATCAAAACGTCCTTGCAGGGTATCTTGCGTACACTTTATCCTTGAAAAACGGATATAGCTTTAAGGCTGGAACGAGATATGAACACACTACGATAGAGGCCTTCACTAAAACTGAAAGTAACATTGAAATTCCTTCTTATGGCGTTTTCGTGCCAAGCGTGAATTTGTCTAAAAAATTAAAGGCAGGTAATATGATTAAGGTTGCTTATAACCGTCGTATTCAAAGACCGTCTATCCAGTTCTTAAATCCAAACAGACAAAACTCAAATGAAATTGACATTTCGGAAGGAAACCCGGAACTCGATCCCGAGTATACTGATAACTACGAATTGTCTTACAACGCTTATATAAAAGGTTCATCCTTAAATTTTACATCCTTCTTCAGAAACACAACGGGGTCCATACAGCGCGTTCGTATTCCACAGGAGGATGGAAAGATTCTGACCACATATCAAAACATCGGAACTGAGAACGCCTATGGATTAAGTGTCTTTGCTAATGTGAACATCGGTAAGCTGTCGCTTAACGGAGGTTCAGACTTGTATTACGCTGTGCTGGATAACAACCTTGGTTCCAGCAATGAGGGTTGGGTGGTAAGCGGCCGGTTTTTCGGAAATTACAACTTAGAAAAGGGCTGGGGCATACAGTTCTTTAGTTTTTTCCGCGGCCGCGAAGTACAGTTACAAGGCACGAGAGGCGGCTTCGGAATGTACAGCCTAGGTGTTAAAAAAGATTTTAACGAAAAACGAGGGAGTATCGGTATTGGAGCTGAAAATTTCCTGACGCCTTCATTCAAAATACGAAGCGAATCAAACTCAACTAATTTTGAACAAAAGAGTTTGAATGTGATGAACAACATGGGCTTTCGTATAAACCTTAGTTATAGGATTGGAAAGATGAACGTTGATGGAGGTCGTCCGAGAAGAACTAAATCTCTTAACAATGATGACTTGAAAGAAGGCGGCGATAATGGTGGTGGAGGCGCAGGCATGGATGCAGGTGCGGGCGCAGGGCAGCAACCAAGAACAGCGGGTGGTTTTAATGGCGGTCAACGCACTGGAGCACCAACACCGTCAACGGCATCGGTAGCTGTACCTGCTGGCGATCCAACAGCGGTTGTTAATGCAGAAGGAACCTGGGAATACACAGTTGAATCTCCTCAAGGTGGCGCGGGAACGCTTTTGATAAAAAAAGACGGTGAAGTATTCTCCGGATCCATCACCAATAATCGTTTTAATTCAACAACAGAATTGTCGTCGGTTTCATTAAAGGGAAATGAATTGACTTTTGCTTATGAAGTAACCGGACCTGGTGGCAACAAAATGCCGGTAGAAGTTAAGTCAATTATAACAGGAGATACATTAAGCGGTAGTATGACCGTCGGGCAGTTTGGCTCGTTTCCGATCAAGGCCAATCGTGGGAAATAAGATCGGGTTTAATTTGGTTAAAATAGGGGGAAGCAATTCCTCCTATTTTTTTTTGAATAATCTAAGTTGGTGGCCTTTGATACAAAGGCAGCAAATCATTTTTGTGCAGAAACCGAGGTAGCCAATGCACGCATTTTTTTTACACGCTCAGGATCTACAGTTCTTAATTTAAATTCAGTACCTTCTTCTGAACCCATTCCAGCAATAGTTGAATTTTTATAAATCATTGGGCTCGTTTTAAAAGCAACGGCCGAAAAATGTATTTCATTGGCGTGTGACTTCGAAACAATATCTTCAACAGTATGCTCATTGACACCCGACCCCGGCATGATAGAAATTCTGCCATTTGCTTTTATTATTAACTCGGCAATAAGATCCGCGCCATCCGCTGCCACTGCGCGTTGCCCGGCCGTTAGAATTCTATCAAAACCCGCCTCGATACAATCTTCCAATGCTTCAAAAGGATCGCGCGTCATATCAAATGCGCGGTGACACGTAACCTTCAGTGGCCGTGCCTGGCTTATCAATTCTTTGCAACGCTTTTTGTCGATGGTTCCATCCGGATTAAGAATTCCAAAAACAACGCCATCCACACTTAACTTCTGACACTGGGATATATCACGTTTCATGGAATGAAACTCGTAACTCGAATAACAAAAGTCACCTCCACGAGGACGAATCATTACATAAACATCCATACTCACGTTTTGGCGGACCAGTTCTATCGTTCCATAAGATGGTGTCGTTCCTCCCTCACCCGGATTATCACAAAGTTCAATGCGATCTGCTCCGCCTTCCTGCGCTCGCAATGCAGATTCAATGTTGTATACTACGATTTCGATTTTCATAAACGCTGTGTAACAGAACCTATCAAACAGTTCCAGACTAGCAACTGCTGTGACGCCCTATCATTTTTATATTTTAAATTTTGAATCAATCAGAGAATTGCCGGTGCTATCATATTTCGCATAATTGAAGCCGCTTTGCAAACAAAAGGCACCCGATTCGCCATTTTTATTTAAAGCCAAAAATCCAACCTGTATTTCTTTCGCTTTCGCGGGGTTTCGTTTCACGATGCGTTCAACGGCTAGCCTACAGGCCTGCTCAGGAGTATTTCCCTGCCTCATTAATTCAACCACCAGGTGACAACCAACAATTTTAATCACTTCCTCACCTACACCAGTTGCTGCAGCCGCGCCAATTTCATTGTCGACATACAAGCCTGCGCCAATAATTGGAGAATCCCCTACACGTCCATGCATTTTATAGGCGAGGCCGCTGGTCGTACATGCACCTGATAAATTACCATGAACATCCAAAGCAATAATACCGATGGTATCATGATTTTCCACATTAACAATCGGTTTGTATGCGGATTTTTTCGTCCATTCCTTCCAAGCCTTTTCAGATTCCTTCGTCAGTAATCTTTCTTTTTTAAATCCATTGACCAGCGCAAATTTTAAAGCGCCAGCTCCTACCAACATGACGTGCGGTGTTTTTTCCATTACCATTCGGGCAACCGAGATGGGATGAACAATATGTTCAAGAAACGCAACAGATCCACACCTGCCCTGTTCGTCCATGATGCAAGCATCCAGCGTCACGTGTCCATCACGGTCGGGCAATCCGCCCAATCCAACTGAAGTTTCCTTAGGATCTCCTTCAGGTACCTTGGCGCCGGCCTCTACTGCATCCAGGGCTGTGCCTCCATTCGATAAAATTTTCCATGCAGCCTCGTTTGCCTGAAGTCCGAAATTCCATGTTGACAACACGATAGGTTTGGTCACAGCCTTTTGTTCTGCGAAAAAGTTCGTGACAGGTAACAGCCCTCCAAACGTTGAAAGCTTCAGAAAATCTCGACGCGTTTTCATTTTTTAGGAATGTTGAAGTGTAGATGGTCCAAGTGTCGAAGCGCTTGATAAGCTCTTTCGGACGCTGGTTGTAAATGTACCGGTTTCAATAATGTAACAAGGATTACCTCTTGAAAAAATCTTGCGAGAAACGCATCGAGCACATAGCCTGCATGGATTCAAGAAGGCTTCTCAACTTGGAACTCAAATTCATTATTCAATCACTCTTCGTGCGCCCCGAAATCGTTTTTGATAGTATTCCGCGAGGAGGTTAGTTTCTACTACCCCTAATTTACTGGAGGCATGAATGAATTTTATATTGTCCTTAGACTTAACATCGGTCACGAGGCCAACGTGCGTAATCTGTTTTTTCTTGTCTCCTGTGGCAAAAAATACAAGGTCTCCCGGTTTTAAGTCATGCATTTTGATAGGCGTTCCTACCTGGCTTTGTGCCGCCGAGCTGCGCGGAAGATTGACTTTAACCGCATTAAACGAATTGATCAATAGTCCTGAACAATCCATTCCGGACCTGGTAGTTCCACCATATTTGTAGGGCGTACCGATATAGGTGCGAGCCGCTGTGATTACTTTTTCCGCTTTGGAAAAGGACTCTTTTTTAACTGGTTCAACAACTTCTACTGTTTCTTCGGGTTCCTCTAATTCCATTTCAAACCCATCGATAGTTTTCGTGTCTAACTCAACAACCTTTTTATTTGATGCTCCTCCTTTGCGCGCAACTGTACCCCTTTTGGAAGAAGAACAGGACGTAAAAAACATTCCACCAGCGAGCAAACAGAGAATAAGCTTTTGAGTAGTTTTGAGTGTAAAAAATTGCATTGCTCTCAAACTAAAAAATTTATCGTTCAAATATAATTGATTCATGTCATTTGCTGAAGTCTCAACCGATATCATAACCCAATTTCAAGCCATTGTTGGGAATCATAATATTTTGATCGACAAAGATGACCGTTTTAAATATGCACACGACGAGACAGAAGACTACTCGTTTCTTCCCGATGTGGTTCTCAAACCTAGGTCACCGGAAGAAATCAGTGCAATTTTAAAGCTGTGCAACCAACATCTCATCCCTGTAACGCCCCGTGGAGGCGGAACTGGTCTCAGTGGTGGCGCACTTCCCATCCAAAAGGGAGTAGTTATCTCCATGGAGCGTTTTAATAAAATTCTCAACATTGATGAATTAAACCTTCAGGCAACTGTTGAGCCCGGCGTCATTACCCAGGTATTTCAAAACGCTGTAAAAGAAAAAAGATTGTTCTACCCCCCTGATCCTGCCAGCCGGGGCACGTGTTTTATCGGCGGAAATGTATCGAACAACAGTGGCGGGCCGAAAGCAGTCAAATACGGTGTAACAAGAGATCATGTATTGAATCTTGAAGTCGTTTTACCAAGCGGCGACATCATATGGACCGGTGCCAATGTATTGAAAAATTCGACCGGCTATAACCTGACACAACTGATGTGTGGAAGTGAAGGTACATTGGGAATAATTACAAAAATTGTCTTCAAGCTGCGTGGTCTGCCTACAAAAGATGTTTTGCTATTGATACCTTTTACTACCAGCGAAGACGCCTGCGAAGCGATAGCTGAGATTTTCAAGGCAGGTCTAACACCCTCCGGAATGGAATTCTTAGAACGTGACGCTGTGGTTACGTCCGTTGCTTATTGCGAGAAAATTCTTGGAGCAAAAGTCTCTACCCAATTTCCAGAAAATATGCAGGCATATCTATTATGCGAGCTGGACGGTAATGACGATGAGCTTTTAATGCGTGATGCCGAACAAGTAATGAACGTTGTAGAAAAATTTCATTGCGGAGAAGTCTTGTTTGCTGACACGAATGCTCAAAAATCCGAACTATGGAAGATTCGTGAAAGCATGGGACATGCTGTAAGTGCCCTTACACTTTCACGGTCCGAAGACGTTGTGGTTCCTCGCGCCAAGTTGCCGGCGCTGGTTTCTGGAATTAAAGCCATCGGAAAACAATATGGATTCAATTCCTTATGCTTTGGCCATTTGGGAGATGGAAATCTTCATGTAAACATTTTGAAAGAATCTATTTCCGATGACGACTGGAATACCAAAGTCGTCGAAGGTATCGGTGAAATATTCAAACTAACGGTAAGCCTGGGCGGCACGCTTTCCGGTGAGCATGGCATCGGTATCGCAAAGAAACCGTACATGCCCCTGGCTATGCACGAAGCAAACCTCACCTTAATGCGTGGCATCAAGAAAGTTTTTGATCCTAATGGCATATTAAACCCTGGAAAGATTTTTTGATATTAAATTTCAACCCGGACGCCAATTTTTTTGGTAAGCAAAGCATCAAGTGAAACGAGTCGCTATTCGATTGCCTGACGTCTGAATCGGGCTCCCAAATTTTGAGGGCGGCTCTATCAGCAGCACTGGCGTCCGTATAAATACGGGAACTGGATGCGTATATAGCCTTAAATATATCCCCTCCTTTCATACGTTTATTTGTATAGGAACTAATGGATAGCAACTAAACAGGTACCATCATGAAAACTGGGATAAAGGCAATCGGCTTAATGAGCATATTCATGTTGACAACAGTAATAGTCAATGCTCAAAACGGAAATACGTCGTTGATTGTTTCTAAAGGTGTGCAACACGTAGCAAACAAAAAAGCGTTTGAAGATGAAAATACGAGCAAATCGCATATTCAGGCAAAATCAGTAGATTTTCCTGCGATTGTTTTCTCCAAAGGTATTGCTCAGGCTAATGCTCAATTGGCGGAAGGAAACATTGAATCAAAAGGTTACCCTACATGGACCATCTCTAAGGGCGTAGCTCGCAAGAATATGGAGCAAAGTCAAGAACAGGGAGGCTACAATGAATATCCTTCAGAGACAATCTCGCAGGAACGCGGAATCAGCAAAAAGTAATAATAGTTTAGGGAAGAGGTAGCAGATAAAAGAAATAACCTTTGTTCACACGAGCAAAGGTTATTTTTATTTTACAGCTTTGAGTAATTTCCGAAACTTTTCAACGCTGCGAAATCATTTATGGAGATAGCCATTTTTCCTGTTATTGGAATTGTTGTTCTTTTTATCCTTTTCAAAGTTTTAAAAGCGTTTATTAAATGGCTTGTTATCTTTCTCATACTCATTTTTGCCGTTGCCTATTTAACTAATCCAATCGAATCGATTCATCATCAAAGTCTGAAAAAATCACTCAAAGATTTAAAGCTGAAAAAGGTCCGCGAGAAATTTATACATGTCGATGATTACAAATTCTTTTCCCTCACAAAAGTTGAAGTGGATGGCCATGATAAAATAGTTGGCGTGGGTGCCTTTGGGAAAGTCTGGTATTTCGACGATCTTGAAAAAAAGCTGCAACGATAGGTTAGCTTTTTTAATTTAATAAGCATCAATTATAAATTCGATAGCCTCCACAAAAAATTGCATCTTACTTCGTTCACGCAGTCCTATGAGTCCCAAGAGAATCATTATATTCTTTGTAGCGCTAGAATTTGCAATTGTGCTGATCGTTTTTTTTACAGAGGGCTACTCATTAACCGCCTTGCAAACCACGACCCGGTTCTCGGGACGGCTTTCGTTGTTTCTTTTCAGCGCGATCTTTCTATTATACAATAAACCGGCTACGATAATTCCATGGCTTTCATCAAAGTTTTACCTGCTTTTTACTATCGTCCATGGAATTCATTTGATCGAGTTATTTCTATTTGTTTACCTGTCTAAAATACAACTGATCCCCTACCGCATCGCCGGAGGCTTTCTGGCCTACGCCTATATCTTTGCGATGCCAATTCTTCAATGGTACCAGGCAACAGGTAAAATTTCAAAGCGAACATTTTTAATACTGGAGCATATCTTTGTGTATTACATTTGGCTGATCTTCTTTCTCACATACCTGCCGAGAGTTCAGGGAAACATGCCGCAAGCAGGAGGAAGCTACCTGGAGAATGTTGCATTACTAGGATGGGTCTCAACCTTATTGGGGATGAAACTTTCCGGACTGATTCAGTTTCAAAAAAAGAAGACTGGCTAGTATCAGAGCCACAACGGATGGCCTGATTCAAATTCTTTGACATTGTGACGAATTACCTCTTTAAGGTCGTTTGTTGCCTCGAAGATTTTGTATTGTCGTTCTGAGCTATTCCCCTTTTCTATAATTTCCTTTATGACATTTATGTGTTCAACGTACTTCAATTCTTTGACGTATGGTTCAATCGCTTTTATCCAATCCTGGATATCCTTGTAGAGTAATTTGGTCTTACCATTTCTGGCCACTACGACTTGTGCATGAAGTCCATAACGAATAGACCTCCATTTATTTTCTCTGAAGATCCAGTGTTTCAAAGATGTTTGAGAGTGATTCCATTCTTCTTCATGATCCCGAAACCAATGCGATAAGGCATGTACAAAGGCAACTATAGCAAGTGCTTCTTTCAAAGTGGCAGGTTCATCGCAAAATCGAAGCTCTAATGTTCCGTGTTGTGGACTTGGGCGTAAATCCCACCATAAGTCCTTCATAGAATTGATAGCCTTTGATTTCAATAAGAAGGAATATAACTTTTGAAATTCTAACCAATTTTTTACCAGATAGGGCATGCCTGCGGTGGGTAGTGCTTCATATGTGGTGGGACGACACGATGAAAGTCCGGTATACATTCCCTGCCAAAAGGGTGAACTGCCCGATAAAGCAAGAATATGCGGCAGTAAATGCATGAAGAAAGAATTATACTTTATACAAGCATCACCTGAAGGCATCCCTAGATGAATATGCATTCCGTAGACTGCCATTCTTCTAATCAGCCATTGGTTGCGATCAATTAAGTCGTGGTATCGTTTTGACGGCGTTACCAGTCTATCCCGGTAGTCGGCTAGGGGATGCGTCCCTGTAGAACTTAGCTTCAGGTTTAACTGATTTGCCTTGATATATGCCTTGTAGACAGCGGGCCGTAAATCATCCTGCACCTCATGGGCATTAAGTCCGACACCTGACACAATTTCGATTGTGCTTTGAAAGAACTCCGGGACGATGTTATTATCGTCACACAATTCGATGATTTCAGAAGCCCTCGGCGTTAGCAACAAGCTGTCACCATCCAACACTTGCAATTCCAACTCGACCCCTAAGGAAAGTTCAGTAGCGCTACTATTAAATTCTAACCCATTAATTTGTTCTTTCTTCATCCACAAGTACTATTAAGAAGAATTTCAATATACAATCTTAATCCAAACTTTCTAACTTTCCTTTAAAACACTCAGTATCATGTGCGGTATCACCGGTATGTATGCCTTTAACCTTGTTGGGAAATTTAACAAGATCCAGATTAACAATGCCACCTTGGCTTTGCAAAAAAGGGGGCCAGACTTCCAGGATACCTATATTGATGAATGGGTTGGTCTTGGTCACCGGCGGCTCTCAATTATAGATACCACAGCCGTTGCGAACCAACCGATGTGGGATGAATCAAAAAGATATTGCATAGTATTTAACGGAGAGATCTTCAATTTCGTAGGATTGAGAAAAGATCTGGAATCAAAAGGAGTGTCTTTTTTTTCGCATGGTGATACAGAGGTTTTGTTAAAACTCTTTATCTATGAAAAGGAACATTGTCTTAACAAGCTGAACGGTTTTTTTTCTTTCTGTATTTACGATAAAGTTGAACAGACATTTTTCTTAGCCCGCGACCGGTACGGTATCAAACCTTTACTTTACCTTTTTGATGAAGATAAGTTTTTGTTTGCCTCTGAAATGAAATCCATTCTTCAATATGGTATTGAAAAAAGCCTGGATTACAGCTCGCTCTATACCTACCTGCAATTAAACTACATTCCAGCGCCGGACACCATCTTTAATAACGTCAAAAAACTTTTGCCTGGCCACTACATGAAAATCAGCAGGCAGAAAATGGATATCCAAAGCTACTATCAAATACCTTATAACCACGATCATGCAATCCAAAACAATGTGACTTATGATCATGCAAAACAAAAAGTAAAGCAGTTGCTGGAGGAATCTGTGCAAAGAAGACTCGTCGCAGATGTTCCATTGGGGGCGTTTTTAAGTGGTGGTATCGACTCTTCTATTGTCACCGGATTGGCGAGCAAGCATAAACCAGACCTTCATACATTTTCAATAGGATTCCGGGATGAAAAATTCTTTGATGAAACGACGTATGCCCGGCTCGTTGCAAAGCATTTTAATACCAGGCATACCGTATTCTCTCTCACCAATCAAGATCTCTACCAACATTTGAATGCTATCCTGGATTATATGGATGAACCTTTCGCCGATTCCTCTGCCATTGCTGTTTATATCCTGAGCAAAGAGACACGAAAGCACGCAACGGTAGCACTGTCAGGCGATGGCGCCGATGAAATGTTAGCTGGCTATAACAAACATGCGGCATTCAACAGAATTATTAACAGCGGACTAAAAGAAAACCTGGTCAAGTCCCTAAACCCCTTATGGAAACTATTGCCTAAATCACGAAATAGTCCTATTGCAAATAAGGTACGTCAATTTTCACGGTTCAGTGAGGGAATGAAACTTTCCTCCAAAGATCGTTACTGGCAATGGGCAGGTTATGCAAGCAAAGAAGAGACACTCTTGATGTTACATCCTGACCTTCGCATTAATATGTGGCTGAAAGACTACTTTCCCAGACGCAAGGCGATTTTACAAGGCCTGCCGGAAAAGGAAAACATAAACGATATCCTATGCCTCGACATGAATCTTGTGTTAGCCAATGACATGCTGACGAAGGTAGATCTCATGAGCATGGCAAATGGTTTAGAAGTGCGCGTACCTTTCCTCGATTATGAATTCGTAAATTATATTTTTGGGCTTCCTGCCGAGTTCAAGATTAAGGGATCCCTCCGAAAAAGAATTTTAAAAGATGCTTTTAAGGACATGTTGCCAAAACAATTGTATCACAGACCAAAAAAAGGTTTTGAAGTGCCGTTATTGAAATGGTTTAGGAATGAAATGAAATCTCTCATTGCAGATGATCTATTGTCCGAACGCTTTATAAAAGATCAGCAGGTATTCGATTATGTTGAAATTGAAAAACTAAAACGCCAACTTTTTTCTTCCAATCCGCAAGACATACATGCACGGATTTGGGGTCTTATTGTGTTTCAATGGTGGTGGAAGAAATACATGGTTAGTTAACCCTTCTAATAGTTACACTGCTAAGGCAAGGTTCTATAAGCATAACACTGTAAGTAATTAAGGATCCACCTTTCAGGTCACTTCATCCGCGTCAACGTAACGGAGACCTGGTTTTCCGTTCATCTTGGATTTACACCGCAGGTCAGCGTTTCAATAAAAAAGTTTTGTCTAGGGAAATCTGTCCAAACAAAACCCATGATAACATATTCTTTTCAATAGAACATTTCGTTCATCCCAATGTTTTGGAAATTTTATAATTTTTAGTCGTTTTCGGTTAAAATCATACCCTACCGAACACGATTTCGTGAATTTTTTTTCAAAAGTGGTTCATTTTTTACCCTATTGTTAAAATATTTAACTGTTTATTAATAACACATGAGTAAATTTTTACCCTATTAACCTTAAAACTATAACCACAGATGAAAAAATCAATTGTACCCTTAATCTTGCTGATCGCAATTAGCGTCTTGGCAGTCTTTATGCCCGCAATACCAACGGCCATAAACACAGAAGGAATGAATTCCGGAGATGTTGCGTGGATGTTGGCCGCTGCTGCCCTTGTGTTGCTCATGACACCAGGCCTAGCTTATTTCTATGGTGGCATGATAGACACGAAAAACATTATTACAACCATGCTTCAAAGCTTTGTGGCCATGGGCGTAATAAGCGTTTTATGGATTGTCGTCGGATTTAGCCTTGCTTTCGGCGAAGATCTGGGCGGAATGGGCCTCGTGGGCGATCCGTCCACTTACTTTATGTTTAACAGAGTGCTTGATGCACCGCTATTTGGAACTATTCCCCTGGTTCTCTTTGCATTCTTCCAGTTGAAGTTTGCCATCATTACTCCCGCATTGATCACAGGTACATTTGCCGAACGTATCCGGTTCAAATCCTACATTCTATTTATTGTTTTATTCTCCTTATTTATCTACGCGCCGCTAGCACACTGGACCTGGCATTCAGGTGGTTTCTTATTCAAAATGGGCGTACTGGATTTTGCCGGCGGTACTGTTGTACACATGTCGGCAGGTTTTGCAGCCTTGGCAGCATCTATATATTTAAGAAACAAAGGGGAAACCAAATCGCCAATATCTCCTGCTAATGTTCCTTTCGTATTGCTTGGTACTGGTTTACTGTGGTTCGGATGGTTCGGATTCAATGCTGGTAGTGCGTTGAGTGCCGGTGCGCTTGCTGCTTCGGCGTTTGCCACAACTAACACGGCATCTGCGGCGGCTGGTCTTGCCTGGATATTGTTTGACGCAGCACGTGGTAAAAAACCATCAGCGATTGGATTCTGTATCGGTGCTGTTGTAGGTCTTGTTGCAATTACACCTGCAGCTGGTTTCGTCACTATTCCATCAAGCTTGTTCATTGGTACTTTTGCTGCCATCATCAGCAATGTTGTAGTACATTGGAAATCCAAAACATCATTGGAAGATACCCTGGATGTATTCCCTTGCCACGGTGTGGGTGGTGCAGTCGGTATGCTTATGACTGGCTTGTTAGCTACTCAAGCTGTTAACGGCGCCAATACTACGGGCAACGGTCTCTTGATTGATGGAAGCACAAATCTTATTGTCATTCACCTCATTGCGTTGGTAATCGTTGTTGCCTTCAGTTTTGTGGGCTCATTGATACTGTTAAAAATCACGGACCTGATTTCTCCGCTACGAGTTACTGCAGAAGAAATGAAAGTTGGTTCTGATTACAGCCAACATGGCGAGAACCTTTTCCCTGCAGACTTTAGCAATTTAAAAGAAGAAGTTGCATAACATAATGGCTCCGAGCAGTTCGGAGCCATTTTAAAATACTCATATCAATTATACTCAATAACCTAAACTGTCTGTCTATGAAGTAATCTTCTACTGATGTTTTCACAAGTCAGTGTTGTCACTCAAAAGACGAAGAGATCATATGATCTCGAATAACCCTGGGAGATTGCATGCATAATCTCTCAGGTTCACAAGAGAACTGTTTATCCAAATCCTTAAAAAAAAATATGAAAACTGTAAAAATATGTTTTAGCCTTCTTTTTGCCTTACTAATTTCTTCGTCAGCTTTTAGTCAAGATTCCACCAGAACATTTACGTTATCCGGATCTATAGATGTCTATGCACGCACGGCCCTTGCAACCACCAACGCCTACACTGGAGGCGGACCTGGCCCATCGTCAGCTTTCGCACAATTAAAAGGCTTTTCACTGGGTATGGCTAACTTAATCGCTTCATATAATGGTGAAAAAGCAGGCTTTGTTGCTGACCTTGTTTTTGGCCCCAGAGGTAATGACGCTGTGTTTTATTCTGATCTTTCAACAGGGTCGTACACCGGCCAGCGCATTATTAATCAAATGTATGGTTATCTGAAATTAGGTGACGCCGTAACGCTTAACCTTGGACAGTTCAACACCTTCCTTGGCTACGAGGTGATCTCTCCCACCGTGAATTTCAATTACTCAACTTCATATTTATTTTCTTATGGCCCTTTCACCCACACCGGTCTTCGTGCAGATTTTGATTTTGGTGGTGGCTTCGTAGGTAAATTAGCAATCATGAATCCGACGGACATGTTGGAATTCAATCCTGTAAATACTTATACGCTTGGCGCACAAATCGGAAAAACTTCCGATGCGGGTGGCGTATGGTTGAACGTTATCTACGGCGATCAAGATGGAAAGCTTGATACCGACGTAGATCCTGACGGAACAACATCGGCCGGGTCACTTTTTCAAATTGACCTTACCACTGGCTGGAATTTAAGCGATGCCGTTTATTTAGGTTTTAATACCTCTTACCAAACTGTAGCCGATGGAAAAATCGTGAACGGTAACAGTATCGATGATATCGGCGGGGATGCAACTTCATTCTTTGGAGCTGCTGTGTATCCTAAGTTTACACTTTCTGAAAGTTTCGCTTTGGGACTACGTGGTGAGTACTTCTCTGTAAAAAAAGATCATTTAGCAATCTTCGGAACGGACAACGATGGCGATGGTGATGTGGTTGCCGTTACCCTTTCTGGAAACTATAAGGTAGGTAACTTAACGCTAATCCCTGAAGTAAGGATAGATAAGACTTCAGAAGATTCATTTAACAAAAAAGATGGTGACCCTACGGATATGATGACCTCTTTACTCTTGGCTGCAGTCTACAAATTCTAAGCAATCAGACAAAAACTAAAACCATACAACTACTATGTCCAAAACAAAACTTGAGTACATCTGGCTAGATGGTTATAAACCAACACAAAGCCTTAGAAGTAAAACCAAAATAGTAAAAAATTTTGATGGCAACTTAGACAGCTGTCCTATCTGGTCTTTCGACGGTAGCTCTACCGAACAAGCTACGGGCCACTCGTCCGACTGCTTGTTACAGCCTGTGGCAATTTTTCCCGATCCAGGTAGAAAGAATGCCTACTTAGTTATGAGCGAGGTGCTCAATCCGGACGGAACACCCCACGTGTCGAACGGACGAGCGACCATAGAGGATGACGACAATGACTTTTGGTTTGGGTTCGAACAGGAATATTTTCTTTGGAACCCCGAAACAAACAAACCGTTAGGTTTTCCGGCGAGTGGGTATCCTGCGCCTCAAGGTCCTTACTATTGCTCAGTCGGCGCAAAGAATGCATTTGGTCGTGAGATTGTTGAGGAGCATCTCGACTTGTGTCTTGATGCCGGTATCAACGTTGAAGGTATCAATTCAGAGGTTGCTACGGGCCAGTGGGAATTCCAGATTTTCGCTAAGGGAGCAAAAGCAGCAGGAGACCAAGTATGGGTTGCCCGCTATCTGTTAGAAAGAACCGCTGAAAAATATGGTGTGGCTATCAACTGGCATTGTAAACCGTTGGGTGCTACCGACTGGAACGGATCCGGCATGCACGCAAATTTCTCTAACGATTTACTGCGTACCTGTGGGTCGAAAGAAATCTACGATACAGTGTGCCAAGCTTTTGCACCATATGTGAAAGATCATATCGAGGTGTATGGAGCAGATAATCACTTACGCCTCACTGGTAAACACGAGACACAATCCATTGATCGGTTTTCTTATGGAGTTTCCGATCGCGGTGCCTCTATACGCATCCCTATTGCGACCGTAGAGAACAATTGGAAAGGCTGGTTGGAAGATCGGAGACCTAACTCATCTGCTGATCCATACAAAGTGGCCGCAAGAATTATTAAGACTGTAAAGACAGTTCCAGCGTACGCAACTGTGAACGGTCGATAAAAATTTTCTTTCAGGGCGTCTGGTTGTAGTTTGAAGTCGGGCAGAAATGTCCGGCTTCTTTTTTGCCCGGGGTTATCCAGACCAAATTCAGGTTGTCAAGATTGCAAGTTTTATTGGACCAAACTTGAATGTATTTAAAACTTGTCTTTATTTTGATATACTTAAAAACTAATATGATCCATCCCCATACAGAGCTCCAGTTTATCAGTGAGAAAATCGGATACGGAGTTGTCGCGACAAAGCTGATACCAAAAGGAACAATTACCTGGGCATTAGATAAACTAGATAGAATTTTTACTCCTCAACAAGTGAGGTCGATGGACCCTCTGTATCAGCAGGTGTTGGATACCTACACCTATCGTAATCCGGAAGGCAATCACATCCTCTGCTGGGACAACGCACGGTTTATTAATCATAGTTCGAATTCAAATTGCGTAACCACAGCTTATGAATTCGAAATTGCGATCCGGGATATTTATCCTGGTGAACAGCTTACAGATGATTATGGGTACTTAAATCTCGAAGAACCCTTTGAGGTAGTGCCGGAAGAGGGGACCAACCGAACTATTATCTATCCGGATGATTTAATTCGATACTATCACATTTGGGATGACCGTCTTCTGGAAGCTTTTCCGAACCTCGTGGCGGTAGAGCAGCCGTTATTTAAGATATTGGATCCAGCTATTCGCGAAAAGACTTTACGGATTGCTGCCGGTGAAGAAAAGATGAATTCAATTCTTTCTTGTTACTATCCGGTACATGGAAAAATTAACGGTGAGGCTCAGTTTGTAAAAACGCGATCACCCAAGGTAACTTATCCCTTTTGAGGGATCTGTGAACCGATAAATACCATTAATCCACTTTCAATCTTTTCGCGGTCTTTCCAGAAGTTACGGCTGTAGATCATCTGATATTTCCAATTCTTTTGTGTTAGTATGGCGGGCACATAGGCGTGGGAATGTTTAACTGACAAACTCGAATAATAACGTACGTCATCAGTTAAAATAATTCCGAGGTGCTTGTTATCCTGAAGGACACCCACATCAGAAAACGGTAATCCGTCTGTTTGAAAGACAAACTTCGCTAATCGGTCCTCTCCCCATTTTTTTATCCGGTTACTCAGGTACCAATCTTTATTTTTTACAAAGGCTGGTTTGGTATGCAGCGTATAAGTCCCCTGGTCAACATCTTTGGCATACTGCAAATATTTCTTAAGCAGTTTTGGCCCTTCATTTTTGATACCCTGTATTTTCAATTGCTCTGGCCAAATGCTTGTAACCAAAATAATTTTTTCGCGGGCTCGTGTAACGGCCACATTTAAACGATTTTCTCCTCCAGCAGTATTGAGACTCCCAAACTGCATTTTCATTTTTCCTTTTTTGTCTGGAGCATATCCAATTGAAAAAATGATAATATCTTTCTCATCCCCTTGTACATTCTCAATGTTTTTCACAAACAATGAGGCTGGGATGATTTTCCCTATTCTCGTTGCCTCAGTCTCTAACAAATCCATCACCAACATTTGTTGAGTCGCATTAAACGTAACAACGCCAATTTCCTTTTCGGGATGCTGGTCTAATATCTGAAATACTTTTTCAACAATAGCTGTTGCTTCGGCAAGGTTTGTATGATCGTCCCAAACACCTTCGACCTTACAGTATTGAATCGCGGGCTCTCCCTGATTTAATATATCTCGGTGCGGCAACAATTGAAGTCTTCCCTCATAGAAGTACTCATTTGAAAAATCAATTAGCTCCATCCGTTGGCTTCGATAATGTCCTTGCAGATGAACTGATGAAAGATACCTTTCTGATAATTCTAATAAGGACTCAACTTCAACATCGGGGTTCTCATCTTCTTCATCCCAGCGGGTCTGATACAATTCACTTGGCCGCAATTGTTTATCATCACCAGCGATGAGAATTTGTTTCCCGCGATACATCGCAGGGATACCACGTTCTGAAAAACATTGTGACGCCTCATCAAATATCACAATGTCAAATAATTCAGTCATGGGAAAAATGGCTGACACCGACTCCGGCGAAGCCATCCAGCATGGCATCAGCTGAAACAGTTCATTGCTGAATTCAGCTATTAATTTCCGCAACGGCCAAAGTTTTTTCTTTTTTGTAACCTGGTGCTGCAGATCTCTATAGGTTATTAAATTATTTAGTCGGTTGTATTCAAGCCTGTCGTAAACAAATTCCCTTACCCGCACCAATAAAATTTCCTTACAAAGATTTTGTTTTTCGGCTACCAATTGTTGCAGTTCACGTTGCAACGTTTCCATCTTCATTGAAGATACCGAGCGGAGAATCGGATATTTTGTTTCTATGTGGTCTATCCAGGTAAGCCGAAGACTGTTTTGGAAAACGTACTCCATTTTGTCGGCATCCCACACTTGCACGTGATCATACAACTTTCCGATAACTTCCTTTTCATGAAATAAAATAGCTTCTTTGAGTTTATCATAGTCAGCCAGATTATCGAAATCCTTTTTTAACACCTTGATAAATTCTTTCTCTAATGTTGGATCGTGTATAAGCTGACTTATCTGGTAACGTGTCAGATATTTTAACCATTCAATTTTTTTCTGAGGAATATCGTTAACAATAAAAAGCAATCGCCTCATGAGTGAAATAAACTCTTGCCGCGAATATCTCTGCAAAATCAACGAGTCCTTTATTTCACGTAGGGTATTAAAAATTAATTTGGCGCGTGTCGCCAGCTTCTGTTTTGCAAACCATATTTCCAGCGAAGATTTTTTATAGTCAACAGGCAAATCAATAAGCCACATTTTCTTTTTTAACGCGGTAAGATGGTGCTCGAGATTTAAACGGCTGTCAATGCGTTGTTCTAAAATATCCAGCCCTATTTTGTTGTAGGCAAGGCCGTTTGCAATCAGCACACGTTTTACAAAGACTTTGTCTTTTGAGAACATTTCCCACAACAACCTTCGAAATAAATTCGTACGCGCATCCATACGATGCTGCAAAGCTTCCTGAAAAACGCCAAGTTGATTGTTGGGTAACGTAATTTCCGGATGTTCACCTTCAAAACAATTTAAGGTGACGCGCTCCATGTTCGATAGCCAAAGCAAACTCGTTTCATCATCATTCTCATCCCACATTGCCTGAAAAAAACGAAACGTCTCGTCATCCTTTAAAACGGTGATCATGCCCAGGATATCATCTTCTTTTAACGACAACGATTCACAATCCTGGAGGTTGAGACTGATGCCTAATTCCTTTTCAACGGCAGCAGCAATTTTTTGCTGATACTTTGGAATGTAGCTCAGAATTTTTTCGATTTCTTTTTCGTCCGAAGGCTGAAAGGCTGCAAAGGATTTACGTTCACGCCAAACGTAGTCTTGTCTTTCAAACATGGATGCATATTGCACATACAATTTTTGTTTGCGTAAAAAGTCATCCAGCGAAAGAAAGTTGAAGTATTGATATTCCTGTTTTATGTTGATGGTCGGATCAGCCAGTTCGGAGGTGAGATACAATTCCTTGATTGATAAACCGCATTCCCGATCATCGAATAATGTATCCTTAAATTCTTCAAGTTCCTCAGCAATCTGATCAATCCTTCTGCAAACCTGATAGAATTTTCTTTCCGTTTGAATAACATCCACGCTACGATTAAGCGTGCGATACTCCTCAACGTGATCCACCTGGCTGGATACTTTAGAAAAAATTTCTTTTCTGTCGTTTTGAAAATCGTGAACGAGTCCCAAAAAATTACCCAATCCAATGCTGTCGAGTCTTTTGTACACCACATCCAGGGCAGCTCGTTTTTGACATACCAATAGCGCCTTCTTTCCAGCAGCCATCGCATCAGATAAGATATTACAAATCAACTGTGACTTACCTGTTCCCGGTGGTCCCTGCACAACAATCGAGTTTCCATTCTTTATTGTTTTGATTGCATTCTCCTGATATGCATCAACATCAAAAGGAGCAAATATCTTTTCCTCCCTGATTTTCTGATTGAGAATCGAATGATCGTCTGCTAGTCCATCTTTGCCATTAATATTTTTGGTTTGAAAGAACGTTTCCAGGTCATGGAAAGTATTACTTTCTATCAGCTGTAAATAGTCAGGAACAAGCTGCGATCCTGCTTGTGGAAAAATTCCTAGTACTGCTTCAGGGTAAAGCTTAAGTTCACCATTCCGATGCTTTTCGTCGAAAGCTTCTTTTTTAAATTCTTCGAATGGAATCAACTCATCCCGAAAATTCTCAGCATTAAAATTAATTTCAATTTTATTTTCGAGCAGCTGATAAAGTTGGGTTCGAAAACCTGTGCTGTCTCTTTCAAAATCCTCAAAGCTTGTATCCAGCAGGTCTTCTTCCAGTTTTACTTTGTTATAAAATGAGAAAGCCAACAGGAAAGATTTGTTTAAGGTGATTCCGGCGTTCTCCCTTGCATGCAGCACCCAGTTTTGACCTTCCTGGCTAAGGCTGACCGGAAAAAAAAGCAAAGGGCACCGAACGAAGGTACCGTCAGAAAATTTACCTCGAATGAACGGCCAGCCTACATGCAAATCATTTGACCCACGTTCTTCAAAAATAAATTTATCGAAACGCTGAAGCTTCTTTATCTTTTTGCTTGCCTCGTTATTCGCCTCTAGCCTGCTATCGAGCACCTGGCAAAGATTTTTGCTTTTCCCTGAAATGAGTGCATTAATAATCTCAAAGGATTTCTCGCCATTCAAGAAGCTCAGTTTGTGAAGATCGAACAATTGTTCAGCATGAAGCCTTAGCAGCAGTAGTGATCTGTTGTTCCCAGAAAGATTGGTAAGTCTTCGCAAATAAGTCTGCAGAATATTTTTCGATGAATCCGGCATTCAATTATAATGTAGTGGAAGTTTTATAGAGGGCCATGCTACGTTGTCCGTTCATAGTTCATCATCAACTTTCAAATACGGCGTTAACTTTTGGATGATCTTTTCGTCCAACGCGTTGATGTTCCGAATTTCTGATACTGTTTTGAACGCACCATGTTGAAATCGATAAGAGACAATTGCTTTGGCCGCTTTGCTTAAGTAGGGGTGACCAGAAAGTTCCTTCTCTGTAGCGGTGTTGATATTGATTCGCAAGGGTTGGTAATTGTATTTTATCTCTGAATTTTTCACCAAACGATTAATTATTGTTGAATCAAGACCATATACCTCCTTTAGCTGGTCCATGGCCACAAAACCTCCTAAAACATCCCGATATTTTATAATTCGCATAGAGAGTTTCTCACCAATGCCATAAATCTTCTTTAATTGTGCTGTATCTGCGCTATTTAAATCAAATTTTTCAAATGATTTTTTTATTAGCACAGCTTCTTTTTCTAAAAGCTTTTTTTCTGGTTTATAACTGCGCTCCTGCTTCTCTGGAAGGTCAATAAGGGCATATATCCTGTGATAAAACGTGGAATCAATGCCATAAATTTTCAACAGATCTGACTTTGTCCTGAATTTCCCCCCTTTTTCACGGTACCTGACAATGCGGGGGGCGAGGTTTTCAGAAAAACCAAGCTCAAGCAGGTTTTCTGTAGTGGCATTATTGGGGTTAAAATGGAAGAGCCGTTGCGTGTTTTCAGGGTTTTCATGCACATCGTTGATGGGCTTTTTAGCATCCCATAACGCCACTAGGCTATCTAAAATAACCTTGTCTTCCACCTCGTTCAAAGGTCTGTTTTTCAACCGCCAACGCCAAAAAGGTTCTGAAAATAAGAGAATAGTTGCCAGGAGCAGCAATAAAATAAATCCATTGACTTGGGATCTTGAAAACCCAAAAAAGTTCTTAATCCAATGCTTTAACCGAAACATAACTAACAACGGGGCCACTAAATTGCAACTTTTTTTCTAACTCGTTCGTTTTCAAAAGCACTTTCAATGAATCAGGCTTAGGATTATGTTATTTATAAATGTTCTAAATTACAATCATTTGATTTTTGTCAGTATTTCCATCTCCTTAAGGCTTTATTTTTGTATCTCGAAATGACACCGAATTTTAAAGCTTTAACGCTCACATACAAAACAGCTCCTGTGGAGATCCGGGAGCAAATTTCTCTAAACGAAGTTGCAGCCAAAAAACTGCACCAGTTTATTAGGAACTATACTTCAGCAACCGATGTGCTTATTGTATCAACCTGCAATAGAACCGAAATCTATTACGTTGCTGACAAAGATTTCTCACGCGAAATTTTCAAAGGAATATCTTTGATAAAGAACTGTGACGCTGATTTTGAACAACACTTCACAAGTTTTTCCGGTTTACACGCAGTACAGCATTTATTTGAAGTCTCGTTGGGCCTCGACGCTCAGGTTATGGGAGACCTCCAGATATCAGGACAAGTAAAGAACGCATATCAGTGGAGTGCGGATGAAAACATGGCAGGGCCATATTTACACCGCCTTATGCACACAATTTTCTTTGCCAACAAACGTGTCGTCCAGGAAACCTCTTTCCGAGACGGATCCGCGTCTATCTCGTATGCCGCAAAAGAATTAGCTGAAGACTTAACGCTCGATATTGCTAAACCTAAAGTACTCGTAGTAGGGGTTGGTGAAATTGGACAAGATTTTTGTCTGAATCTTGCCAAAACGAAATTGGACAACGTTACAATTTTAAATCGTACACAGGACAAAGCCGAAAAGCTTGCCCAGAAGTACAATTTCAAATTCGGCGGTATTGAAGAGCTTTTACACGAGATAGAAAAGGCTGATATCATTGTAAGCTCGGTTTCCGGAACACAACCGCTTATTACATTAGACCTTTTAAGGGGTACAAGAATCTTTTCGCACAAGTATTTTATTGACCTGTCGATGCCTCGCAGCATTGAACCCTCAGTTGAGGAAATTCCGGGCGCGATAGTATACAACCTGGATGACCTTCAGGAAAAAACGAACGAAGCACTTGAAAAGCGCCGCTCGTCTATACCGGCTGTGCAAAGTATTATTCAGGATGCAATAACTGAGTTTGAAGATTGGTCTAAGGAAATGATCATTTCCCCTACCATTCAGAAACTAAAAAGCACACTGGAGCAAATCCGGAAAGAAGAAATCGCACGTTTCGTCAAAAACGCCAAACCGGAAGAAGCTCAAAAGCTGGACGAAATGAGTCGTTCTTTGATGCAGAAGATTTTGAAATATCCAGTACTTCAACTTAAAGCAGCTTGTAAAAGGGGCGATGCCGAATCTGTTTCTGAATTGTTAAACAACCTTTTCAATATTGAAGGCCAGTCTGAAAAACTGAACAAGTAATTTTCGTTCCGGTTATTTGCTGGCGGTTTGGCTTGACAAGCCCTGAACCTTTCTTGATTCGCCGTTATAAGCGTAAATAGTAATTTCTTTAACACCCGCAGGAATATCCATTTTTCTGGTTGATTGTGATAGATAGCCGGAACCATAATAGAATTCAATCTTCTCTTTTTTTCCATCTGCATATATCAGTTCTGCCCAACTGTCCATTTGGGCTATCGACAAAACCCTTGGAGTAGGATTAGCAGGTAATGAAGCGCTTACACTGTATGCCTTCATGCTATCCAGGTTCTGGGTGACTAGAAAAATTGCTTTACCATCCGCACCGTATAATTTTACCAAGGCTTTTGCATCGCCTGCCACCGTAAAACCGCTTTTAAGAGGAGGTACAACCCTGAAGCTACCGGTTCCATCTCCCAACAAAATTACGCCTTTCAATGCATCATAGCGTCCTACAAAAACCTCGTTGCCATAGTCATTCCCAACAATCATTACGTCAAGATTACCATCGCTGTTAAAGTCGTCGGCAACCATACCATTGGCGGGCGCAAATTGAACATTGGCCGGCAATGTCGTAAGGTTAAATTTTCCATTGCCCTGGTTTTCAATATAACTGGACTCAAAATGATTGGCCTGAAGGATAAGGGCGTCCTGCAAATCCTCTGGCGACAATAATTTGTCCATAGTCGTTTCACTGTAGGTTTTATATTTTGAAAATTGCTGTCTGAACTTCGGACTTTGGCTGTTTAATTCATCCCAAAAATGTATGGGATAAAGTTTTTTCTCGTCGCTGTTTTTCAGCGATTCTTTAATGTAACATGCCAAAACTGCATCTACACTTCCATTCTTATCAAAATCCTTCGCATAAACTTTTAGGGGAAATTCTTTTGAAACCTGGTAGCCATTGTTTGTTCCAAGGTTTCCAACGACATAATCATAATCGCCATCGCGATCAAAGTCTCCACCAACAATACTATTCCACCACCCCACGTGATTATCCAATCCCGAAGATGAATTTTTAACAAATTCTCCATCCTTGTTGCTGAAAAAGGTTATTGGCATGAACTCGCCTACCACCACCAAATCCGATTTTCCATCGCTGTTGAAATCTGTGAATAGGGCATCCGTTATCATACCTGCCTTTTCCAGTCCGGGACATATTTTATTTGTAACATTTGTGAACTTTCCTTGATCATTTTGCAACAGATAGCTTTCGGCAGGAAAGGGATAACCTGCAGTTACTACTCTTCCCCCCACAAATAAGTCAAGGTCATTGTCGCCGTCAAAATCCGCAGCACGAACGCACGAGCCACTTGCTTTTATTTCAGGTAATGCCTGGGCATCTAACTCAAATTTCCCTTTGCCATTATTTTTAAAAAGCTGGTCCTGGTAAAACGGCGATCCTGGCTCGTGTTCAATGCTTCCACTTACAACATATAGATCCTGATCAAGATCCCCATCCGCGTCGAATAATAAAATCCCCGCGTCCTCCCGAATATTATTGTCTGATTTTACAATTTCCGATTTCGAAAATTTGCCTGCTGGTGACTGTGTAAAAACAGTTAGGGGATATCCCGAAGAACCGCCGAGTATAATATCATCGCGATTATCATTATTTACATCGCCCACTGAAATCGACGGACCAGCTTGTGTGAACTTATGAGGTAAAGTCCGTTGGAGATTAAAATCAATCTTATCCTGTTCTTTGTGCTTGAATATTAAGCCTAAGGCATTTGATACTTCTTTGAACAAAGCAGGTGATGCGTCATCAGCTTTTATTTTGTAGGGTTGCCCCTTGGAAGCATCATACTTCAAAGTTAAAACCTGATCGGCTTTAAGATTTGACATTTTTTCTGATTTTCCATCTGGCCAAATTACACGTAGCGAATCGATCGTACTGTTTGTACCTAAACCGAAATGAAGTATATCCTCTACTGAAGATAAGTAACCGCGGGCTACCTCTTGTTCAGCGTACAACAATTTGCCACTGTCGTAGTGAAGTAAAATTTTTGCTCCGATGGCTTGTCGGTTTTTGGGTGGCCCCTGGAATTTAACACGAAGGTAGTGGACTCCAGGTTTTACGTTTTTGTTGAACAATGTATTTTCAAATAAAAATGCTTCTTCATTTATATTATTGATAACATAATCCAGGTCGCCATCATTGTCAAGATCGGCAAATGCAGCGCCGTTCGAAAATGATGGATGGTGAAGTCCCCATTCCTTAGAAACGTCTTTAAAGGTTAAGTCGCCATTGTTCTTAAATGCATAATTCGGTATCCTCACCACTGGAATTGAATCCACAAGATTTTTCATACTCACATACGGTTCTACGTCGACGCGGTAGTTAGAAAAATCTTTGTCGGTTATGTCCTTTGGGAAACCATTGGTAATAATCAAATCCCGGTTTCCATCATTATCAAAATCTGCAAAAAGCGGCGACCAACTCCATTCCGTCTGGTGAACACCTGCCAACTGGCCAATTTCACTAAAGGCAATACCGCCAGCCACGCCGTTGTTCCGGTGCAGCATGTTTCTTACATATTGATAATCATATTTATATTTTTCGTTGTTGATATAAGTCAGATAAGACTTGTTGCCTATTGTTGTTTTTTTTCTGCTGTTGGTTTCAGGTAGCATGTCGAGGGTGATGATATCGGGCAACCCGTCGTTATCATAGTCGGCAGCATCATTGCCCATGGACGAATGGCTCTGATGATTGATCAAGCCTGTAGATTTATTAGCAAAAGTGCCATCCTGATTATTGATGTAGAGTATATCATTGGAGATAAAATCATTGGATACATAAATATCCGGCCAGCCATCGACATTAAAGTCACTGATGGCTAAACCTAAGCCGAAACCTTCGTAAATGATCCCTGCTTCTTTACTAGCATTTGTGAATGTTTCATCGCCATTGTTCCTATACAGCCTGTCATTGTTACGAGAGGTTCCATCCACAATTTTTTCGTGATAAGCCGCAGGAGAATCTTCCAATTGCTGATTTGTGAGAACATATAGGTCGAGGTCACCGTCCAGATCATAGTCAAAAAAAGCAGCGGTGGTACTATAACCGGTGTCGGCAATGCCGTACCGGGAAGCAGCTTCTTCAAAGACCGGGATGCCATCGTTATTTAGACCTTTATTTAGGAAAAGCATATTATTCCTAAGAGATGAATCCTCTTTCATCGTAGCAGTGACGTATAGATCCTGCCATCCATCGTCATTGATATCTACAACGACGACGCCAGAATTCCATCTTCCTTCCATATTTACAGCAGCTTGAGTAGTTACGTCTTTGAACCGCATGCTACCCTTGTTGAGATAAAGTCTATTCGGTACTTCATTTCCGGTGAAAAAAATATCTTGCAGACCATCGTTATTAAAATCACCAATCGCGACGCCCCCACCGTTGTAGATATATTCATCCGTAAGGATATTAAATGAGTCCGTTTCGGTTATTACATTCGAAAATTCAATGCCGGTATCGTCGGGCGAAAGTAATTTGAACAGCGTATTACCGGAGGGCTTGCTCTTGCAGCTTGCGAACAAAATAAGAACAGGTAAGAAGGTGGCGTATTTCGCAATCCTCAAAAAACGATTATCACCCATTGTATGATCTGGTTGTTTCTATGTACTAATTAATCCGTGCGGGGTGAGGCATGTCGTTTTCTTGTAATGAGAGATCCGGGAATCGCCGCCTCAACCACAGCTTATGCTCACATTCAACAACGAAAATTCATTAAAAATTTGCCATTAAACAAAAAACACAGGAAAGCTCCTGTGTTTTTCATAATGCGTGGGAAGTAGGCTACGGCTTTCGCTGATGGAAATTTATTTAAGTTCGAGAACGACAACTGAAAAAGGAGGCAATTTTCCTTTTAGGGAATTACCACTCAGTGTTATTCCTTTAAAGCCCGCCGGTTTTATCTTTTCAGGGTTTTCAAATGTATTATGGTCTTGAATTTTTGGAGAGGTTAAAATCTTAGCCGTGACGTTTGAAAATTTAGCTCCACGAAGGTCCAGCGTCACTTCCTGCTCCTTTTTGGCGTCAATATTGACCAACGAAATATGCACAGCACCATTAGCATCACGTGACGCCGAAGCAGAGATGGCTTGTAGTTTTTCGTTGTTGAAAACATAATCAGTTGAATTAACTGTTATCGGCAGCATGGTCGCGTCCTGATGAACATTAAACATTTCCATTACGTGATAGGTAGGTGTCACAATCATTTTCTCTTCATTGGTAAGAATTACCGCTTGAAGAACGTTGATGGTCTGCGCCAGGTTTGCCATTCTTACGCGGTCCGCATGATTGTGAAAAATATTTAAGGTAACACCTGCGATCATTGCGTCACGCATCGTATTCTGCTGGTATAAAAATCCGGGATTGGTGCCAGGCTCCACATCATACCATCCGCCCCATTCATCAACCACCAATGCTACCTTTTTTGCTGGATCATATTTATCCATGATGTTTGAATGCTTGGTTACAAGTTCGTCCATGAGCATTGCACGCTTCATGGTTGTAAAATATTGTTCCTCTGTAAAGGTTGTAGAAGGGCCTTTTTTGTTCCAATCAATTACCGAATAGTGATGCAAGGCTACACCTTCGAGCATTTGGTGAGGTATGTCGCGCATCAAAACTTCTGTCCATTTATAGTCGCTTGAATTTGCGCCTGAGGCAATACGAAATATCTTTTCGTCGTTCTGCCATGCAGACAAAAACGTTGCGTACTGTCGATAGACATCAGCATAATACTCAGCGCGCATATTGCCGCCGCATCCCCACGCTTCATTACCTATGCCCCAATATTTAACTTTCCAGGGATTTGCTCTTCCGTTTTCCTTCCGTAAATCAGACATCGGGCTCTTTCCATCGAACGTTGTGTATTGAACCCAGTCGATAAACTCCTGGACTGTTCCGCTTCCCACATTGCCCGAGAGATAAGGCTCAGTTCCAATAAGCTCACACATGTCCAGGAAATTATGGGTGCCAAAGCTGTTGTCTTCCGTTACACCTCCCCACCAGCGATTGACAATGGTAGGACGTTTTTCTTTCGGACCGACACCATCCTTCCAATGGTAAGTGTCGGCGAAACAACCCCCTGGCCACCGCAAATTTGGAATCTTGAGTTTCTTCAATGCATCCACAACATCGTTGCGGACGCCTTTTGTATGTTTTATTTTATCATTGTCCTCGCCCACGTAAAAGCCACCATAAATGCACCTTCCCAAATGTTCCGCAAAGTGCCCATAAATGTGTTTATCGATTTTATGTTTGCCCAGATCGGCATTCAGTACCAGCTGGTTTTGACCAAACACGGTTGAAAAACAGAAACAGAATAATAAAACTTGTAAAAGCTTTTTCATACGATTGAATTGGGTTTGAAACGCCAATTTAAAGTTTATTATTTAAAAATGTAATAATTACACTTTTAACTTTCTCTAATTTGATGCCCGTTTATAAATCGAAGCTTACTGTAATTATAATTCTTTACTTTCGACTTATTCTTTAAAGACAATTTGCTTTTGGAGGCAACCGAAGAACAAAGATTCATTAGCCTAATCAATGAACATCAAGGGTTAATCCATAAGGTCTGCATCATGTATGAGAATGATCCAGACATTCGAAACGATCTGTTTCAGGAAATTGTACTCCAGTTGTGGCGATCATTCTCCACCTTCAGAGGGGAATCAAAAATATCTACCTGGATGTATCGCATCGCATTAAATACGGCGATCTCCGGAATTCGGAAACAACATCGTTTAGTAAAAACTGAGGATTTACGTGAACCGCATTTTAATATCTCAGACTACCATAATGATGATCATGAAGAGAACTTTCAAAAGTTGCAATGGGCAATCCGGCAGCTTTCGGAGATCGAGCGAGCAATGATTATGATGGCTTTAGAAGAGATACCTTATGAAGAAATTGCAGATACGATAGGTATAACACAAAATAATGTACGTGTACGGATGAACAGAATTAGGGAAAAACTAAAAAAACTTATGTGCCCATAACATGGAATTGGAAGATTTAAAAAGCATTTGGAAAAATAGTGAGCCGTCATTTCAGCAGAAGAATGAGCGGGAGATTGCGTTGATGTTGAAGGGAAGAAGCATGTCTATTATTGACAAATTGAAACGGAGTGTATGGTTTGATTTTGCTTTTACAATGATGGTTAGTCTCGCGCTTTTAATTTATGCAATTTCGTTAGAAGCTGGCGCGTTAAAGAAAGCCTCAATTGCGCTGCTGCTTATGTGCCTGACGTATACGATTTATTACATTAAAAAATTGCTGTTATTAAATCGATTCAAGGCTGGTAATGAAAATCTGCACGACACTATTTCGTTATTGATTAAGAATCTCACCGGCTATCTAAAATTCTACAAGAACAGTTATGCTATTTTATATCCCGTTTATTTCGTGTTAGGATTGCTATTCGCAGCGTTGGAGCGAGGACCTGAGCGGTATATGGAATTTATTTCAGATCCTCGAATCATCTTTTACCTCTTGCTGGCTGCTGCGCTTTTCTTTTTCCTCAGTACCTGGTTGGTGAATTGGTATCTTAAAAAGTTATATGGAAATCATTTAGACAAACTAAAAAATTTATTGCATGAACTGGGCGGCAATGCTTAACCTTCACCATACAATACATCCACCAGCGCTTGTTTTAATGCAATGGAAATCATCTCCCACTTTTCGGTTCCAATGTATTTTTGATTTACTTCAATTTCAATTCCCAAATACTCCTCATCGGCGAACTTCGTACGAAGGTAAGTGGTAAATCCGTCATCCGTTCCTTTATATGGTTCATTGAACCTGATGTTAAGGAAGGGAAGATGTTGCTCAAGACTATCAGATAACTTATCGCAAAAATTAAGTTCTCCTTTTCGTTCTGGGTCAAATAGAAGGCCGATGTCAACTTCCCTGATAATGTTATTCAGCTCGGGAGTAAACGTGTGAATTGAAAGATGCAACGCCGGTTTGGCGGCTTTACCTATTATTTCTTCAACACTATTTCTATGCGGATAATAATATTGTTCAAGAATAACATCGTGTTCTGTTTCGAAGAGCTTTTGAGAATATTCCGAGTAAAGCTGATGGCTATCAAGCGATCGATTGGGCTCAATCAATAACCTGGTAGTTTCACACGTAAAAAGCGGCGCACTGAATTCAGTGGCCAGGAATTTGGCAATTTCCACTGCGCCCGGGTCCCATCCGCGATGTGAATTCAATACTTCTTCCGCTTTTGTGAAGAGATGTGTATAACACGCGGGCACTTGATTTCCTGCATGCTCACAGGTGATGACGAGATTCATTGCTTTAAATGATAATAGCTGCTAGGAGTTGAATTGGTTTTTTGACAGAACCCGAGTTAACTGTTTTCCAGTTTTTACACAATAGCATGGATGCCTTAAAACATTTTATTTTCGGATAGGCATACCGATAATTGCTTATACACCTCGACAATGTTCTCCTTCGATTGCGCTTTGCCCATGGCCTGAACAATCCTATATGCCAGCGTTCCCTGCTGCAAAATCACTTTTAATGATATCCGGGTTCTTTCAATAGCGGGATTTCCCTTGTTTAACAGCGTTGTAAAAATGTGTTGCCACAACTCACCGGCTAATGCTTTCTTCCCTGGGAAATTAAATATATTCAAGTAATCGGAATTGTCTATTACTGTTTGCTGCGCCTGGACTATCGTCTGATCAAAAATTTGTGCCAGCGCTTCAGTTTTCCACTTCATTTGTGCCTCAAGGCTGGTAAAAAAATTTTCAGTCAGTGCTTTGATTGTTTCAATAACTAAGGTGAGAACTGCAATATCCGCCGCCGGGCATTCCTGGATATCCATGACCCTGATTTCGATAGACCCCCTATCAAAACGTGGAATGGCGCCGCGCGAATTAACCCATATGGCATTCAACTCTTCACCCGGGTCATAAGGGGCAATATCCGACTTAATTTTTTCGTAAATCGTGTTTAGATAATTGCGCTTTGAAAAAACTGCTTCAGGAATTACTTTGCCAGTGATGGATGGAATTTTTGCCTGGTTGGTTTTGTAATATTTCAATCGTGTATCCAGCAGACCAGTTACTTTCCCATCTAAAATCGGAGAACTGGCGCATAAAGCGGGCAGTATAGGCAATACTAACCTGATGGCTGCATGCAACTTTGCAAACTCTTCATCGTCGTAGAATGGCAAATTCAGATGGGTGCTCTGCAAATTAGACCAACCATGTCCGCGGCAATCGAAAATCTTATTATAAATGGCATACACTTCATTGTTTTCGTGCGGCCACAGTTTTGTTTCACTCGCGGGTTCCATAAATGGATGCGCTGCTGTCGGCAGAAGCATGGCATTCCATTTTAATAAGATTGAGTTTATTCTTTTAACGTTCTCCGCGAACTTGATTTCCAAAGCTGCTAAATCATGCTCAGGTTTAGTAGATTTTAATTCCACAACATGAAGCACCAATTCGTTTGACCACGTTACAATCCCATTTTCAAAATCGCCACCGTATTCCCCAAGTTCGTGTTTCAACAATTCATCTGTGATCGGTTTGATCTGCAATGTATCGCGATCGACCAGCATGTATTCAAGCTCAACACCATAGCCTTGAAATAAATGGATCCGGGGAGGCTGTGTCATTATTTGTCAGCTTTTATTCTATTTAAAAACACTTCCATGATGACGGAGTATAATTTGTCCTTCATGATCTTATCTTCAATGCCCGCATCTATATTGGGATTGTCGTTGATTTCTATCACATAGAATTTTCCATCCACTTCCTTCATGTCTACGCCATACAATCCTTGCCCGATCAGTGCTGTCGCTTCCAGGGCAGTGGAAATCAGTTCAGCTGGTGCCTGGTAAAAGGCTACGCATTCCACGGCACCCTCCTGTTGTTGTTTATCAGAACTCCAGTTCACAATTTGCCAATGTTCCGAAGCCATAAAATACTTACAAACAAACAATGGTTTTCCATCCAGTATTCCGACCCGCCAATCGAAGGCAGTAGGCAGAAATTCTTGCGCAATGAGCAACTCAGATTTCTGAAACATGGTTCCGCATGCTTGTTTAAATTCCTCTGCATCTTTGATTTTAAAAACGCCTTTACTAAAAGCACCGTCAGGTTGTTTAAGGATGAAAGGATAGGCTAACTTCTTTGGCAAATTTTTATAGTTGTCCTTGCTAATGACGTAAGATACCGGTGTAAGAATTTTGTTAGCAGTCAACAATTCATTTAAGTAAATCTTATTCGTGCATTTTAAAATAGAGTCAGGATCATCAATAACAACCATTCCGAGTGACTGCGCCTTTTTTGCAAACCGGAAGGTGTGATGGTTCACAAAGGTTGTTTCCCGGATGAACAATGCATCATACTGAATCAATTCATCAAAATCTTCTTTCGTAATGAGTTCAACATAAAACCCGGCCTGATCACCAGCCTTGATAAATTTTTGCAGGGCTTTCTCGTCAGAGGGAGGATTAGGGTCATCGGGATCGACGAGAATCGCCAGATCATATTTCTTTTTATCAGGTCGGACATCCCGCTTGCGCTGCAGGTATTTTTCTACCGCCGTTCGAAGTAAAGTCATTTCTTCCTCGGGTACTTCGCCAAAGCTTAGCGGCTTTATGCTTTGTAACACCCATTTACTCCGTTTAGTAAACGTAACACTGAGAGATGGCGCTGGAATATACTGGAAGAGCTGCTTGGCGAGTTTGTTAAGGTTTTCTTCCTGTGTAATACCAAAGTAGATATCAAATTCAACCTTGTCCTGCGTAACGTTCTTGAATGAATTTTGGATCAGGTCATCAAAATCCTGGAAGTCTTCCCTCAGGATAGAGGGGAACCTGAGATCCTGAATGGTAGAAATGCCGGGCAGAACTTTGTGCTTGCGCGCTTCTGCCAACAGCGAAACGTAGTATCCGATACTTTGATATTGGTACGACTTGCACAGGTTGATCACTTTGATGCCCTTTGTTTCCGGATATGCTTCACCGGAGATGTATTTAGCGGGTGTAATAACTTCTACATCAGCCAGGTTGAACTGCCAGTGGTCTGGATTCTCAACTATGATTAGCTTTGGCATTTGCCTTTTTTTCTTTTGGTTCTATAATTAACAAATTCGCGTCATGGGTAACGATGCCAAGCATGATACTATTGATGAGGCGTGCAAAACTTACACTATATACTTTGCCTTGGCCGAGTGGATTCGGTTCATTCGGATCAGTAATATGAACGCATTTCTTTTCTTCGTCAAACCCCGTGATAACTACAAAGTGTCCCGTAGGTTCTCCCTTTATGCTATCATAAATATCAAATTGGGGGATTTCGCGCGCGGAGCCATACAGGTAAGTGGCACTTAACCCTGTAACAATAGGAGTCGATTGTTTCAAATATTTTTTAATGAGAGACTCGTCCAATTCTTCGTGAAGCACCTCGCCTCCAAGCTGAAGAAATTTGATGTAAGCCTGTGAAGCGATCTTTAACTTACGACGTTTGTGCTTAAACTCCATTTGGTCACGAAGAAACTGGATCATCTTCTTGGATGAATGCTTAAACCATGTTGGATCAAATACGTGTAGGTTATACGTATAGATTCTGGCTTTATAACCTCGCTTCAAGGCATGATTACCCAGCATTACTGCCAGCGTACCCCCCAATTTTAATTGTTTCACTTCCTGAATTACTTCTTTCAGCGGAACAACATCCCCATAATAACTATACAACGCCTGCAAACATGTAGGCCCACAGGTTACATCATCGGGCTGTGCCTGAATATCAAAATCCAGTGCGAGATCCTTCTTCATGCGAGGCAGGTGCCCTCCTTCCGTACAATCATTCTTATGTTAAAAGTTTGGTAAGAAATAGGTCTACAATTTCTACCAAAATTAAAACGATAATAATTAACTCCAACAAGCTGCTCTCACGTTGGTTAATAATCTCACGAAAGATGGAGAGATTGTCTTTAATGATCTTTAAAGTGTATTCAATTTCGCTAAACCGAACCCGCAAATCAAAGTGTTTCATAAATCCCTGGTAGAGTTTGTCAAGAAATTCATCATCCCATACCTGGTCGGGCGCATCGAAAATATAAATATTCTCTGCAATGTCGTTTTGAGTGTTTAATGCCCTTCCTAAAAATCGCATCATATTTTTGCGGCTGATTTTGAGTTTGCCTGTCAATTCCAATTGTGTAGCAAAACTCTTTAATTCTGTCAGCAAGTTTTCCGTCACATCATGATAATGATCTAGTGCTACGGATTGTCCCAGGATAAACATCGCGATTCTTAAAACTTTATTATCAATTTTATCTAAGATCAATTCGTCAAAGTTAAAGATCATGTCACTTCCCTCCATAACACGAATCTCGTGGTCATCACGAAGCCATGTGGAAAATGGATTTCGTTGATAGGCCTGAACGGCTTTGACCGCCCACTTCATTTCATCCTCCGAGTAACCAGCAAAAACAATCACACCATAATTGAAAAAGTACTGATATTTATCTTTACCAAAAACATAAAATAATTCGGAGGATGAATCGGCTTCGGGTTTGATATCTAGGAATGCTTTAATGCCTTTTATGTCTAGTTGATTGGCGACCAGGAATGCGGATAGTTTAACCGTTTGTGTCATAAAGCCCGTTTATTAAAGATATGAATTTTAATTCACGCCCAGGTCATTTTAGATTAATGGAAAATGAAGAAATTGGCTGAGCTAACTATTAAAGGTTAACAGAGGTTTGTTTTATTAATCAAAAACCAATGAAAAAAATAATCACCATACATATCCTACTTTTCTTCGCAATTCAGTCATTCGCATGGGGTCCGACAGGACATCGTGTAACAGGATGGATTGCTGAGAAACATATCCATAAGAAAACTCGAAAGGAAATTGAGCGGATATTAAGTGGTCAATCTTTAGCCATGGCCAGTACATGGATGGATGAAATTCGTTCAGACTCTACTTATAACTACACCAGCGACTGGCATTGGGTTACGATTCCAATAGGTAAGTCATACCAAGAGACCGAAAAAAATTCAAATGGTGATATTATTCAGACCATTCAAAGACTGATAGCAGAACTAAAATCCAAGAAACTAAGTACTAAAGCAGAAGCTGAAAATTTAAAAATGTTGATTCATTTAATTGGTGATATTCATCAACCCTTACACGTGGGGTTAGGCAATGATCGTGGCGGTAATGATATCAAAGTAAGCTGGTTTCGTTCGGAGAGTAATCTTCATCGTGTATGGGATAGCGATATGATCGATGACACACGATTAAGCTACACCGAATTGGCAGAGTCCTTAGAGAAACCTGATGGGGTTAGGATTACTTCCTGGCAAAACAGTACCGTATTGGATTGGGCAACCGAGAGCATATCCTACCGTGATCAAGTGTATAAATATGGTAATGGAAAATTGGGATACCGGTATTCCTATGAAAATTTACACATCGTTAGATACCGCCTTTTACAAGCTGGGATTCGACTGGCTGGTGTATTGAATGACATTTACGGATAATATACCTTAGCAAACGGCTCTGAAAGTTTTGTACGACGGTGAAATTTTCAGAAGGAATCTACTTGACAGGATACTCAAAATGATACGTACCCGATCCCAGCTTTAGCTTTACATCCTGCCCGATCGTACTCACTTCTTTGATCACTTTTACTTTGCTAATGTCAATGTATCGCTCTGTAATTTTCCTGGATGCGGCGTTTGGCAAAATCACCTGCGCCGATGTATTCACAGGGATCACCACATCCAGTTTAAATATATCGTCCTCAATAGTCCATGACGATTTTACCTGGCCATAAACTGTTGTGAGCTCAGCGGACGCCCGCGTTAACTTTCCGCCTGGCTTGGGTGCAATCATTAATTCCTTATATCCTGGCGAGACTTCTTTAAGCCCCGTTATCGTACGATACATCCAATCGCCAATAGCGCCATAAGCATAGTGATTAAAGGAGTTCATTCCTGGCGTTTGAAAGGTGCTGTCCGTCTTAATACCATCCCACCGTTCCCAGATTGTTGTAGCTCCCATCTTAACGGGGTATAGCCATGAAGGATATGTTTCTTGCAGCAATAAAGTATAGGCCAAGTCATTATGCCCAAACCTTGTCAGTACTTCGCATAAGTAGGGAGTACCTAAAAAACCAGTAGTCAGGTGGTTGCCATAGTCCTTGATATTTTGCGCCAACCGATCTGCGGACTGAGCACGCAGGTTCTCGGGTAACATATCAAACTGCAGTGCTAAGACATAGGCGGTTTGTGTACTGGAAACCAATCGGCCACTGGCAGTCATGTATTCGCGAGCAAAGGCGTCTTTAATTTTCTTCAATGAATTGGTGTAGTGACTGACATCATCTTTTTTATTGAGGACAGAAGCAGTGTTGATCATTAGCTGGGTCGAATGGGCCCAAAAGCACTGTGCGATCAGATACTTGTCGGTTACCGCTGCCCGCCCATCGTTATCATCTAGCGGCCGGTAAAAAAGCCAGTCACCAAAATGAAACCCAGTGTTCCACAAATCATTGATAGCAGTTTTTTCAATGTAGCCAACCCAGGCTTTCATACTTTCATATTGTTGCTCAAGGATTCTTTTATCACCATAAGCCATGTACATATTCCAGGGAATAATCGTTGCGGCATCCGCCCAGCCCGCCGAGGCCGACGCGTTTTTTCCCAATACATTTGGGATAACAAATGGCACTCGCCCATCCTCTACCTGATCAGCGCTGAGGTCCTTTAACCATTTACCGAAAAAAGCAGCAACATCCATGTTATATGCGGCGGTTCTTGAAAATGCCTGAGCATCACCAGTCCAGCCTAAACGTTCATCGCGTTGAGGACAGTCGGTTGGCACATCAACGAAGTTGCCTTTTTGTCCCCATAGGATATTGTGCTGGAGTTGGTTAAGGAGCGCATTGGATGTGGAGAACTTTCCCGTTGTTTTCATATCCGAATACAACGCTATGGCTATAATATTTTCAGGTTTTAATTCTCCCGGAAAGCCTTTTACACGTACGTACCTGAATCCGAAGAAACTAAACCTTGGCTCATAAATCTCCTGGCCTGATCCTTTTAACGTGTACAGGATTTCCTGGTCAGCCGCCCGCAGATTTTCTGTATAAAAGTTTCCATCCTTATCCAGTACTTCCGCATGATGAATGGTGACTTGTGTTCCCGCACTGCCCGTGACTTTTAAGTTTATCCAACCCACCAGATTTTGGCCAAAATCGACAATAGTTTCGCCGCTAGCGGTCTTGGATATTTTAACGGGCTTAAAGGTTTCTTGCTTGCGCACGGGTGGCCCGTAAGAAGCCACAAGATTCTTCTTACTTTCAGCCAAAACTCTTACAGGCTTCCACTCGGTATCATTAAAACCCGCGTGTACCCACTCCGGTATTTCCAGACGGGCGTCATAAGCTTCACCATAATAAATCCCAGATTTCGTGATAGCACCTGTCGAACATTTCCAACCCTCGTTGGAAATAACGGACTCTTTTGTACCATCGGAATATATAATTTCTAATTGAAATAGGACCGCGAGATTCTTGCCATAAATATTTGTGTTATTTTCCCATGCCAGATGCCCCCGATACCAACCATCCCCTAACATCACACCTGCAGCATTGACACCTTGTTTCAATAGCGGGGTGACATCATAAGTCTGATACTGAAGCCGCTTGTTATAACTAGTCCAACCGGGTGATAGATATTGATCACCCACCCGCTGTCCGTTGAGATGCGCTTCGTACAAGCCATGGGCAGTGATGTACAACCTGGCCGAACGGACATTCTTTTTAAGATCAAAATTGCTGCGCAGCATTGGCGAGGGTCTTCCGACACTGTCGCCGGGAATATTAGGCTCAATCCAGGAGGCGGTCCAATCATCAGATTTTAACAAACCCATCTCCCAATATTTTATCTCACTCCAACGTGAAACCACATTGGTATTATCGGCAATCTTTACTTGCCAGTAATATCGTTGCCGTGAAGTTAACGGTGGCCCTGCATAAGGAACACTTACGGATTGATCAGAAGAAACTATTCCGGAATGCCATAGGATATTTTGTCCTTTTGCTAAAGCTGCTTGATCCAGCCCTACTCTGAGCTCATAACTTTTTTGTGTTATAGCCCTTTGACCTGTAATGAGCTTCCAACTGAATCGTGGGGTCTCGATATCAATTCCTATGGGGTTATCCTGATATTCACACGTCAATTCCTGAACCTGAAGTTTTTGGGCAAAACTCATGACTGACATTACCAGAAGACTCAATACAAGCGTGGATATTTTCATACTGAAAGTCATTTGAAAATTCAAATTACAAAAGAGAACTCTCTAATCAACCCTGTACATGCATGTGCTAGCAAATGTAAGCGTAACACAACCCAAGCTAAAAAGCACAAGGTGAATTGGGCGCAGTGCTAAAGGAATTTAAGAAGATGAAATGCTATTTGAGTTTATTGACTTTTTGGAGTTTTGAATATATCTCCAGGCATACCCAGGCATCTGTGGCTGCGTAATCGATTTGTTTTTCAGTAAGGGTCGGAGCTTCCCAGTTGGAAGTCTGTGCACTTTTAGAGATGCGGATGCCTAATAAAAGGCCGGCAAGTTTCTTTACACTTTCAACTTGTAGTCCCGATGATCTTGCCAAGGTAGAAAGTTCTACAAACGACTCAGGTGTAAACTTATTTACCTTTTGAAGTGATTTGATATCATCATGAATCGCAACACCAGCTTTGATGATTTGCCGGTTTTCAAAAATGGAAATGATTTCGTTAGGGAGCCCGGTATGATGAAGGCGGATAAGAAAGACCTTATTTGGTACTGCTAACTGAAGAAGCGCTACTTTATAAATCTGACCACGTTTAAAGCTCGGTCGTGTTTCAGTATCAAAACCAACGATCTCGTGTTTCTCGATTTCTACCTTAACCTTCTCTAGTTTTTCAACTTCGGTTATGACGCTCACTTTCCCCTCAAATGTTTTTAGGGGCAGAAGATTCAATTCTTCCGAGCTAATCGAAAATTTATAGCCGTCATCGCTTTGAGGCATATCCTGTTGCAGTTCGTCTGACAAATTCATCAAAAAAATCAGGTCTGGACCTGTGTTAAAAAGTAGTGAATCTTTCGGGCCTTTAATTTAACTCAAAAAAATAACTATTTTGAGCTCATAAACTCAATTGGATGTTGAAGTCGCTATTCAGAAAGAAACCTCTTTCAACAATATTAGAAGACGCTAAACAAGGTGTCGATGATGGACATGGCGCTACAAGCCTCAGAAAAATCCTCGGCGTCCGCGACTTAACCTCCATGGGTATCGCTGCAGTTATTGGAGCGGGAATATTCTCAACCATTGGTCAGGCAGCGTATAACGGTGGCCCCGGCGTAGTTTTCCTTTTTATCATTACTGCAATTACGTGTGGATTTACAGCCCTTTGTTATGCAGAATTCGCTTCACGCGTTCCGGTAGCCGGCAGTGCATATACTTATTCATATGTAACCTTTGGCGAACTTGTTGCGTGGATTATAGGCTGGGCACTGATCCTGGAATATGGTATAGGCAACGTTGTGGTGGCCATTTCCTGGAGCAGTTACTTCGTAAATTTATTGGAAGGCGTCGGCCTTCACATGCCTTCATGGCTGACGATCGACCCCACTACGGCACATAAAGAGTTTGTTGCAGCACAATCTGCCGGAGCTCCGACAGCGGGCTTAACCTGGGCAGTGGCACCCGTCATCGCAGGATACCGGTTTATTTGTAACGTTCCTGCTTTTCTAATTATCGTGTTCATTACTGCATTGGCATACATTGGTATCAAGGAAAGTCGAAGCAGCGCAAATTTTATGGTAGGCCTTAAACTGGTTGTACTTGCAATCATTGTTGTTATTGGCGTATTCTATATTGATACAGATAATTGGACACCGTTTTTACCGAATGGGTTTACGGGGGTGCTTAAAGGAGTTTCAGCCGTATTTTTCGCGTACATAGGATTCGATGCAATATCCACCACAGCTGAAGAGTGCGCGAATCCACAGCGCGACTTGCCTCGCGGCATGATCTATTCTTTAATTATATGCACGCTTATTTATGTAATTGTCACCCTGGTGATCACAGGTATGGTGAGCTACGCAGAATTCAATAATGTAGCCGATCCGTTAGCTTATGTCTTTGAAAAAATTGATCTAAGCAAAGTAGGTTTTTTTATTTCCGTTAGCGCAGTCGTTGCAGCCACCAGTGTGTTACTGGTTTTTCAAATAGGCCAGCCGCGAATTTGGATGAGCATGAGCCGCGATGGTTTAATGCCAAAACGTTTTGGAAAAATTCATCCCCGATTTCATACCCCCGGGTTTTCCACCATTGTGACAGGGATAATTGTGGCGATACCCTCGCTATTCATTGAAAGTACAATCATGACTGACTTAACCAGCATTGGAACATTGTTCGCATTTGTGCTCGTTTGTGGAGGTGTATTGCTGTTGCCCTTGAAAGAAAAGTCGCCGGAAAAAAAATTTAATCTGCCTTATATCAACGGCCAGTGGATTGTAATGCTGTTGTTTTCTATTTTCGTTTTTACTTTTAGAAGCCGGCTTGGAGATGCAATTACAAACCTGGCGGATGACACTCAGGATCAAATACTGTTCGTGTTATTTGTGATCATGTTTGCCACTATTAGCATCTTTTCGTTTACAAAAAAATTATCGCTCATTCCGGTCCTTGGAATGATTTGTTGTCTCTACCTGATGATTGAAATTCCCACCAGCAGTTGGATCGTATTTTTCGGGTGGATGGCATTCGGGTTAGTGTTTTATTTCTTGTACGGGTATTGGAAAAGCAAACTCGCAAAATAAAAGGTCTAAGTTCACCTGTTTTTATTGCTGCTCGGTTTGAGTTATGTTCGCCATAATGTGCGCAGATGCGCTGGTTGCTCGATAAAAATTTTCATCGGAATCTAGGTGGACATCTTTCTCCTTTTACGGTTATGTTTTAGTTTTCATCTCATACCTCACGCCCCGATCGTTCAAATAATCCATTACAAATTCAAAACATCCATCCTCGGCGCCGACATACTCAGGGGGTGAAATACCCTTCCGTTTATACCGGCCGCTCAGTACCAGGTTAACGGCTGCGGTACACGTAAATCCTGTTGTTCGGGCCATGGATAAAGTATTGGTGGATTTATCCGTTCTGTCCAACAAATTATATTCGTACATGATTGGCCTTTCATTTTCATCTCCGGTGAGTCGGATGCGCATAACGGTAAATTCCTCTTCTCCGGGTTTCAACTTCCACTTCGGAAACAGAAGGTTTGCCGTAACATCGATAGGTCTGACCTTCACACCTTTGATTTCAATCTCTTCGTAGGAGAAAAAACCTGAGTCACGCAGTACCCTTAAATACTCGATGCATCCAGGATAACGCAACGTTTTTTCAATCATATTGGGAATATGATCCATTGTTTTGATGAGCGAACGAAGACCATCAGAATTCCATGATTCTAATGTTCCTACCTGCTCAAAATGTACCAGCTCCGGATCTGACAAGGCTTCTTTGATTATCAGTCCACCATTCTGAACATAACGCGCGGGCCGGGTGTACTCTTCGATTACGTCGATAGGCGAAAAAACAGCTTTATATTCGAAAGGCCACTCTCTGACTACTGGTAATCCACCTACCAGACATTCATATTCACGAATTGCCATCCGCTTGTCATGATAACCTAAAATGATGTTTCCCATTCCCGGCGCCACGCCACAATCCATAATGACAGTGACGTTTTTTTCTTTTGCCAAATCATCCAGCAAAAAAGGGTCTTCTGGAAAAAAAGAAATATCAACCATATTCTTACCCGACTCAATAACCGTTTTTGCCGTTTGAAATCCCAAGAAACCAGGAACAGCGCCAACCACAAGATCAGCATCACTCACCAAAGATTGTATGGTATTTGAGTCTGTGAAGTTTGCTTGAGAGGTTTTTATACCGTGCATTTCGAGTTCACGCAAAGCGTCCCGGCTCATATCCACAGCAGTTACATCATTCTTTTTCGACAGGTCGATGGCCATTGTTTTTCCCACTAAACCTGCGCCCAGCACAACTATCCTTTTCATATTTATGGATTATTCAAAGATTGAGTACAAGGTATTAAATGAAAGTCTTTTTCTGTTTAACTTCATGAACAAAACAAGACTTTAATGCTTTCATCTAAATTTATTGAGCGGGCCAAACATTCTAAACTATCCTTATGGTTATTAAACCTGGGACTTCATAGAATGATACCCTTCAATAAACCTCATGGCTTTGAATTACTTGAGATTGGCGATTACGATATAAAAATTCTCCTGCCATATAAGCGGAAAAATTTAAACCACATCAGGGGTTTACATGCCTGCGCATTGGCCACAATTTCTGAATATGCTACCGGGTTGCTTTTAATTTCAAAACTCGGTTTTGACAACTATAGAATTATTATGCAACGCCTCGAAATGGACTATCACTACCAGGGAAAAATGAATGCCATCGCCCATTTTTCAATCTCACAATCATGGCTACAACAGTCGATCTTCGAACCATTAAAAAATCAGGAATCTGTGACGGTGGTCTGTGAAATAAAGATTCACGATGAAAAAAAGAATCATTTAACGACAGGAAAGGTGCATTGGCAGATAAAGGAATGGAAACGAGTGAAAACCAAAACTTAAAAGTAAATTAGTAGACGAAACGTGTATTGTTATGAGGAAAATTGATCAGCTTCTGGCAGAATACGGTGAAAGTCATCAGAACTCAACGAACAAAACGATTCACTGGATTTGTGTTCCATTGATTTTTTTTAGCATTGTGGGACTTGTCGCATCCATTCCTTCAAATGCAGTACAATTTGTTTTGGGCGAAGGCAATCCATATGCGAATTGGGCAGCCGTTGTGCTCATTCTTGTACTGATTTACTACGTTTCGCTTTCAATTCCATTAAGCATTGGAATGATGTTATTTGGCGTTTTATGTCTGTTCACCGTAAACCTGATTTCGCGCTTAATAACTGCGCCCCTATGGGTGGTCAGCTTAATTATTTTTTTTGTTGCCTGGATTGGCCAGTTTTATGGCCACAAGGTTGAAGGAAAGAAACCCTCTTTCTTAAAAGACATTCAATTTTTATTGATTGGCCCAGCCTGGCTTATGCACTTTATCTACAAACGATTAGGTATACCCTATTAATTTTTCATGACTGAAAAGCCGCGTTTAATAACATTACCGAAAGTCAATAGTAAATCAGGTACACTTTCCTTCATGGAGGTTGATGGAACCTTGCCATTTGATGTAAAACAATTGTACTGGATTTACAATATTGAAACCGAAGCCCACCGGGGGGACCATGCGCATCTCAATACCGACCGAGTCATTGTTTGTATCTCCGGCGTAATTGATGTAGTCATAGAAGACATGCGAGGAAACTTGTACGAATTTCAATTGAACGATCCCGCTATCGTGCTATATTATCCTCGATTACACTGGATCAAACTGAGATTCCATCAAGGCGCTTTAGCAACCATTGGGGCTTCTGATACCTTTAAAAATGATATTACTATTAAAGATTTTCAGGAATTTAAAAAATTAATGGTGTAACGATCCGTGTTTCATACCGTGTCCAATTTTCTATTTCACCAACCTAAATTTGTATTCAGAAACGCTGACGATAATGTAATTTCATTCGAAAATGAACTTGTGAAAATCTATTTCTCACGAATGGGAGATTTGTTAACGAGTCTCGATCGATCGCCATTCGGAAGTTTCGCGCTTGATGATCGCGCTTCGAAAAATGATTTGCTTTCAATCATTAGCGAAATTGAGGACTGGTCACGCGCAAAGGGAGTGAACAGCTTGATCATTCGTTCTTTTCCGGAAATTTACCAGCCGCATCATAGTCTGCTCGTTAAAAATAGTTTACTGGCAACTGGCTTTGCGATTAAGTATTGCGACCTCACGCAAGCGATCCCTGTTTCGAAAGAAAAGATCTCACTCAACACACATAAAAAAAGGAGAGTTCGGAAAGCCGAAGCACTGGGTTTTAGTTTTCGATTGTTGCCTGCGGAATTTATAGAAGAAAGTTATCAACTCATTGTTGAAAGCCGGCAACACAAAAATTATCCGGTAACCATGTCGTTAGCCGATCTTACCTACACGTTTAAATTGTTTCCCGATGCCTATTTTTTGTTTGGGCTGTTTGACAAAAATAGACTCATCGCCACCGCTGTCTCCATTAGCGTGAATGCAGAAATTATGTATTGCTTTTACATTGGTGATGATTTGGCATATCGCACTTACAGCCCTGTAACACCGTTGGTCAATGGAATTTATCAGTTTTGCCAAATGAACAATTACAAGATATTGGATCTGGGTATTTCTACTGACAAGGGTGTCTTGAACAAAGGCCTATATGATTTTAAAAAATCTTTTGGAACTTTGGACTCCGATAAATTTACCTACATCAAACAATTTTGAATCACCCAACGCCTAAAGTGTCCGTCATATGCACATGCTACAATCATGGAGCCTATGTAACCGAAAGCATGGAGTCCGTGTTGAATCAGACCTATAGAAATTACGAGCTTATTGTTGTGGACGACGGAAGCAATGACAACAGTGTCGCGGTTATTCAAAATTACATTCTTAAACACCCGGAAATTACTTTCATCAACCTCCAGAAAAATGCAGGCATTTGCAAAGCCTTCAACACGGCGTTTAAAATCTCTAAAGGAGATTTTATCATTGATCTTGCAGCAGATGATCTATTGCTTCCCGACCGGCTGGCGAAAGGCATAGAATCATTTCAGCAGCTTGACGATCATTATGGCGTTATATTCAGTGATGCAGAATGGATAGATGAACACGGCCGCCATCTATCATTTCATTCCCGGAAGTATCCTCATCATGTAATTCCACAGGGTGACGTTTATCAACATTTGATCGAGCGTTATTTCATCTGCTCACCGACCATGATGTTTCGCAGGAGTGTGATGGAAAAATTATTTGGCTATGATGAAACGTTAACATACGAGGATTTTGATTTTTGGATCCGGTCATCGCGAATCTATTTATATCATTATGATCCAGAAGTCCTGGTAAAAAAAAGAAAGCTAAGAAATTCCTTATCCCACAATCAATTTAAACTCCTTAACAGACACAATTATTCAACGTATCGGGTATGCCAAAAAATTTTAAATCTAAACAGAACCTCCGCTGAACATAAGGCACTCCACAACCGGATTCTCTATGAAATCCGGCAAAGCATCCGCACGCTGGATTTTTCGCTCGCCTTTAAATACTTTCATTTGTTAAGGAACGTCCGGGCAAATCTTCACTAAGCGAAACGCAAGCGGATATCGTTACTTCCTATTATCCTCCCCCAGGGCCATGCTCAAATAGTTCTCATAACGACTTAATGCAATACTTCCGTTCTGAACAGCATCAATAATGGCACATTTGGGTTCATTGATGTGAAGGCAACGGGAACCGAACTTACACATTAAACGCAGGTCACGCATCTCCGGAAAGTAGTCGGAGATCTCTTGCTGATTCATATCGACCAGTCCCCATTCTTTTACACCTGGGGTGTCGATAACAAAAGTATTTTCGTCCAAAGGAAACATTTCAGCAAACGTAGTTGTATGTTTTCCTTTTTCTGAAAAGTCGGAAATATCACCAATAGGTTGATTGATGGCGGGAGAAATCTTGTTTAGCAATGTCGATTTACCCACGCCTGAATGGCCTGCAACCAATGTGGTTTTTCGTTTCAGAATTTCCCGAATTTCGGAGGGGTCGTCATATTTTGCCGAAATAGAAAAGCAGCTAACATCAATCCCAGTATACAATTTGGTGAGTTCTTCTAATAATTGAAGACCTTCATCATCCACAAGATCTTTTTTATTAAATACCAAAACCTGTGGGATACGAAAAGCTTCCGCACTCACCAGGCACCTGTCTATAAATCCAAGCGATGTTCGGGGAAGCGCAAGCGTAACAACTAACAACAATTGATCTATGTTGGCGGCCAGTACATGAGAATGACCCGTCTTCTTGACCGATTTTCTCAGAATATGATTCCTGCGAGGCATTATTTCGGTGATCGAGCCAATATCTTGTTCCAAGTCAATTAAGACATGATCGCCAACGGCGACGGGATTGGTTTCTTTGATTCCCTCCAACCGAATTTTTCCACGCACCCTGCAATTGTACTTTACGCCGTCTATCCCCATGACGTCGTAAAATGATCCCGTTGAGCGCATAACAATTCCTTCCATTACTTCAGAAGTTTTCTGCAATACTGTATAATTTTTTCAGTTGCTCCCAGGTTTTCCGTAACATAACTCCGTGTAACATCGCATGCCAGGAGAAATGTTGACGGCACGTTCAGCATCTCAAATTTATCTTTCAAGTCCACATAATCAGCAACCTCAAATGCACCACCGCGGTTGATAAGATCGATTGCTTCCTGAAACTTTTCATAGTTCTTGTTGCCAAAAAATATTGGTACACCATAGCATGCCGCCTCTAAGATGTTATGAAGTCCTTTGCCAAAGGCACCCCCGACGAAAGCAAACTCCCCATACTTGTAAAGTCGCGAAAGCATTCCAACATTATCGATAATTAACACTTGGTACTCGTCCAGGTTTTTATCACCGGCCTTAGAGTATCGAATGGATTTTACCTGAATAGCACCTTCGATGGTTTGAAGAAAAGTTTCCGAAATTTCATGGGGCGCTATAATAAACTTCAGCTTATCTTCATTGATCATCGGTGTCAATACTTCCAGGTCTTCCAACCAGCAGCTCCCCACTACCATCGTTTTTTGGTTGCCCTTGAATTTTTCTGCAATAAGAATGTCTCCACCCTCTTGTACAACAGCATAAACCCTGTCGAACCGCGTGTCTCCAGCGATTGTACACCGGTCAATGCCAATAGACTTTAGCAACTTTAATGAAACATCATTTTGCACAAAGAAATAATCGTAGTTCTTTAAAATGTCCCTGTAGAATCCGCCATATGATTTAAAAAAAAGTTGTTCGGGGCGAAAAATAGATGAAATGGAAATCAATGGAGTGTTTCGGGACTTTAAAGCTTTGGAATAGTGATACCAGAATTCGTACTTGACAAAAATTGCAACGGTTGGATTAGCGGCCGCAACAAGTTTCTCGGCATTCGAGGCTGTGTCCCATGGTAAATAAAAAATATAGTCAGCGTACTTGTAGTTCTTCCTGACTTCAAAACCAGAGGGTGAAAAAAAGGTCAGCAAAATCTTTAACGTGGGATATTCCTTTTTCAACAATTCAATAACAGGTCTTCCTTGTTCAAACTCTCCCAACGATGCACAGTGTACCCAAACTACCGGCGCCGTATTGTTTTTAAATGCCAGTTGAATCTTATCTATAATAGCCTTTCTTCCTTTAACAAAAGCATTTGCTTTTGAATGGACGATAGAGGCAAAACGAAATCCCAGTCGAAGAAAGAAAAGTGCTGTGTTGTAGAGTAAAACCATTCGGTACAAAAGTACAAAGCATTCTGCTAACCTGTTAAGTCGAAAACGTGGCAAGTGTTGAAGTTTGCTAAGTAATTGTTTATGTGGATCAACCTGATATCAAATTCATATCAATACAATGGTCAGGGTAGAGGGTTAGACAACAACACAAATTTCTGGAACCTCAAAATTTGAGGTGGCAAATGATGGCAAAATAGCGTCATTTTCAGGCGCTTTGGGATTTTGAACACATGACCCTTTTAGCAACTCTTGTAATATTTTAGCCCAACTTGCGAAATGGATGATTTATAAAAGCCCTTATTTTAATCCATTAAACGCTGAAGATATGACTTGTAAGTCTATAAATTCTTTTTTGATGAAACGACTAGTTGCAGTTTTGCTCATATCAGCACCTGCTTTTTGTTATGGTCAGGACGAGTCAGAACTTATCGAATTCCTAAGGTCGGGAAAAAATGATGCATCAAAATTGATAGGTGCGTATGTAAATCCCGTGGTAGAAGGTCTTTCTTATAGCTTTAATGGCGGATGGTACCATACTGCGAAAGCTCATAACACGTTGGGATTTGATTTAGGCGTTTCAGTCAACGCCGTCTTTATACCAAAATCCAAGAACTACTTTACTCCTTCTACACTTGGACTTGAAAACACAGTATTAATTGACCCTGTGAGCGGCAAGGCCCCTACTGTAATGGGTCCCGCCGATCCTACCACGTACCAATCGGCACTCGACTTCAATAACGATGGAATACCGGATCAAACTTTCACAATCGATGGACCGGAAGGTGTAGATTTTAAAAAGAATTTTAAGGTGAGCGGCGTGGTTGCTCCCACTTTTCAATTGGGCATAGGCATTATTAAAAATACTGATTTGAAAATCCGTTGGATGCCTGAAGTGGAATCAAGCTCCACACGTGTTAAACTTCTTGGGTTCGGCGTATTGCACGATGTAAAACAACATATTCCTGGAATTAAAACGCTGCCTTTCGATCTGTCGATGCTGGTGGCATTTACTAACATACAAGGTGAAACATTGGTAGAAGGTGAATTCAACAAACCCGCAAATGATCCCCGTCAACAACTGATGGACTATAGCATGAATGCCTGGCTTTTTCAGGCATTGATCTCTAAAAAAGTTGCTATCCTCACCTTTTATGGTGGAATTGGTTTTAATACCATTAAGACATCTTCGGCGCTTAAAGGATCCTATATCATTGTAGATGATCCTAGTGGCAATAACGATGTGATCTTTAAAGATCCAGTGTCGTTAGACTTCAAAAACAAAAGCATTAAAGTCACTGCGGGTATCCGCTTCAAACTTGGTCCCATTTATTTGAATGGCGACTATTCGTTACAAGAATACAATACGCTGAGCGTTGGACTGGGGGTTGCAGTCCGATAATTTTTTGCTTAAGGAAGGTAGAATTCATTTTCTACTTTCCTTTGTATTCTGGCCTCACCCAAGCTTTGATTGAAAATCTTGAAAAAGAGAAAAGCCTCCTCCTGAGCAAAAGAGGTAGGCTTTTCAATCAAAAGGCAAACTTTGAAAAAAGGATGCTTCGCCCTATGAATTCAAAAACCTTTTATTACGTAACCATTTCGCCGTATTTTTGCAGATCGAAAATCATTAACTGATTGTAGATCAGACTACTATGGAGAAAATAAAAGTACTTTTTGTTTGCCTTGGCAACATTTGCCGCTCCCCTCTGGCGGAAGCCATTTTTAAAGACAAATTGAAGAAAAAAGGTCTTGAAGATTTTTTTGAAGTCGATTCCTGTGGCACGTCCAACTATCACGTTGGCGATCAGCCCGACTCAAGAACAATCGCCAATGCGCGAAAAAACGGTGTAACGATCGATCACTGTGGCAGGCAATTTACGGCTAATGATCTCAAACACTTTGATTACATCCTGGCCATGGACCATAGCAATCATCATAACATTTTACGGCTGTTGAAAGACAAAGCGCATACCAGTAAAGTGATGCTGATGCGCGAATTCGACACCACCGGAAAAGGTGAAGAAGTTCCCGACCCATATTACGGAAGCGAAAAAAATTTCCAGGAAGTGTTCGAAATTTTAAACCGATCCACAGAAAACTTTCTGAACCATCTTCAGCAAACTATTTTGCAGAAGCCCTAGCCTGTAACGCCTGTAGCAACAATATTTTTATTCTTTCTGAAACAGTAATCTTAGCCGCCTCTTCGATGGCACGAGGCGACATTTTTTTTAAGGTCTTTTGAAGAATATCAACAACTTTTTGCGGCTCGTGTTTTTCTGCAAATTCTTCCAGGTAGTGTTCAATAAATACGAGACAAATTACGTCCTCCAGGGTCTGCGTATCTGCATTGCTATGCAACTCTTTTTTGAGCAACAATGACTTTACTTTGTCAATCGTTTCTTGTTCATACCGGCAGCTTGCCAAAATTTGTTCGGCAAGTTTAGCATGATGGCTCTTTAATACGTTACGCCATTGCAGATAACCTTTTTTATCCATCGCATAGGTCTCCCGTGGTATTTCCCAACGACCGATATGCTGGCAGTGGGCGGCAAGCTTTAAATACTCCGGAGCCGCCGGATAGAAATCATCCAAACGCTGGCTCATCCGTTGCGCGTACAACAATTCTTTGGATACTAATTTCCCTTCGAATAATTCCTGATGCGGGTCATTCAGGTTGTATGCATCAAAAGTGGTGATGGCTCTTTCAAAACGATCGCTTTGTATCATAGAAAACGTTGGGTCTGTTTCGATGATAAAGCTACTCAATCTTCTGCAATGACTCTACTCTTTAGAACTACCATCGCGTTTGTGACGGTATTTTCATCAACAACTTTACCAATCACAATAACTGCAGGCGATGTTATTCCCGCAGCATGAGCACTTTGACATATATTCCCAGCAGTTCCAATGGCAATTTTTTGATTAGACGTGGTGGCTTCCTGAATAAGTGCCACCGGCTCTTCCGGCGAGCGGAATGTTTTAAATAGCTCGGCAATCTTTTGCAGGTGACTCATGCCCATGAGGACAATTACCGTGGCCGAGGACTGAGCTGCCAAGGCAATATCATTCGAAATTTCCCCGGAGGATAACGTACCTGTTATGACCCAAAAGCTTTCGTTGATCCCTCGTTTTGTAAGTGGTATTCCGGCAGACGAAGGCGCTGCCAAGGCACTGGATATACCAGGGATTACCTCCACTTTAATACCGCGCCTGTTAGCATATTCCATTTCTTCGTGACCTCTTCCAAAAACATTCGGATCGCCTCCCTTTAATCTTACTACGCAGCCAAACCGTGTCGCATAAAAAACAATAAGCTGATTAATCTCTTCCTGGAGAAATTCTTTTTTTCCTTTTCGTTTCCCCACATACACTTTTTTACAAAAGGCCGGCGCAAATTCCAATAGCTCGGGAGAAACCAATGCATCATAAAGTATGACATCGGCTCTTTGAACCGTCTTTAATCCCTTTACTGAAATTAATTCCGGGTCGCCAGGGCCGGCACCTACGATCCAAACTTTGGGTGAAATCGTTTTCATAAGTATTTCTTAAAAATTTACGTAATTATACGTACAATTTGATTGATTTACTGAGTAAATTACGTATTATTACTTAAAATTTGATCAAATACTTACTTAAATCGTTTGCACATGAGTCGCGTAATAGTAGTGGGAAATGGAATGGTCGGATACAAATTTTGCGAGAAACTTCGCAGCCGATCAAAAGAGCATGAAATAATAGTGTACGGAGAAGAGCCCCGGCCAGCATACGACAGGGTTCATTTGAGTAGTTATTTTTCAGGGTCTACTGCCGAGGATCTTTTAATGGCCCCAGTGTCATGGTATGTGGAAAACAATGTGGAATTGTTCACAAGTGAACTGGTAATTGAAGTAAATAGAGAGAACAAAACCGTTAAAACGCATACCGGGAAGGTTGATCACTATGATTATCTCGTTCTGGCTACTGGCTCGAGCGCATTTGTGCCCACGGTTGAAGGTGTAGAACGTCACGGCGTTTTTGTTTACCGAACCATTGAAGATCTAAATCAAATCATTGACTACGGAAAAAAAGTCAAGAAAGCAGCAGTACTCGGCGGAGGCCTGCTTGGGCTTGAAGCTGCCAAAGCACTCCTTGATCTTGGGTTGGAAACGCATGTAATAGAGTTTGCACCCCGGTTAATGCCGAGACAAATTGATGACACTGGCTCTGCTGTATTAGCACATAAGCTTTCACAGCTTGGTATTACTATTCACCTTAATAAGAATACGAAGAAGATTGCAGGCAATGGCAAACTGGAAGGATTGGAATTTACCGATGGCAGTTCATTAGCTATTGAAATGTTAGTGATCTCAGCGGGCATCCGTCCGCGTGATGAACTGGCGAAAGCAAATTCGCTGAAGGTCAATCCTCGCGGGGGAGTGATGGTCGACGACCATTTACGAACGAGTGACGAATCAATTTTTGCGATTGGCGAAGTAGCAGTGCACAACAATATGGTCTATGGTCTGGTAGCACCCGGATACGAGATGGCGGATATCGTTGCAAGACAAATCATCGGTGAGCCATCCAAATTATTTACCGGCTTCGACATGTCGACCAAACTAAAATTAATCGGTGTTGACGTAGCAAGTTTCGGTGATCCTTTTGGAGAAATAACGCCTAGCATTCCCATTGCTTTTCAGGACAAACGCAACGGTGTGTATAAACGCATCAATATCTCGGAAGACGGTAAGCACCTGTTAGGTGGCATCTTAATCGGTGATGCTAGCCAGTACAACATCTTCCACCAGATGGTAGTTAATAAAATGCCACTGCCTGCTCAGCCGGAATCGCTCATTATTGGTTCGCCTGGAAAGAATGAACCTGAAGGAGCTGGTGTGAAAAGCCTCCCTGACACTGCACAAATTTGTTCATGCGAAAATATTACGAAAGGCGACCTGGTAAGCCAGATTACCGAGCACGGCGCAACAACGGTTGACGATCTGAAAAAGAAAACAAAGGCCTGTACCGGATGTGGCGGCTGTACGCCGATGGTAAACGATATTCTGAAAATCACGCTTGAGTCATTAGGCCATAAAGTAAAGAAAACATTATGCGAACATTTCGAATACTCCAGGCAGGAACTTTATGACATCATAAAAGTAAAAGGTATCAAATCGTATGACGTTCTATTAAATTCAGTAGGTAGGGGTGACGGCTGTGAAATCTGCAAGCCAGCAGTAGCTTCACTTCTCTCCAGCATCTGGAACGAACTGATTGCTGAACAAGATACCATTCAGGATACCAATGATCGCTATCTGGCGAACATACAACGCGGCGGAACATACTCGGTTGTTCCAAGAATTGCCGGCGGTGAAATTACACCCGGTAAACTTATGGCGATAGGACGAATTGCACAGAAATATGGTCTTTATACCAAAATAACCGGAGGTCAACGCATCGACATGTTTGGCGCACGCGTTGATCAGCTTCCGGAAATTTGGGAAGAACTTATTGCAGAAGGTTTCGAGAGTGGCCATGCCTACGGCAAAGCACTTCGAACCATAAAAAGTTGTGTAGGCTCTACGTGGTGTCGTTACGGTGTTCAGGACTCCGTCTCGTTTGCCATCTTTATTGAAGATCGTTACAAAGGACTGCGCGCACCGCACAAGTTAAAAGGAGCCGTCTCCGGATGCATCCGCGAATGCGCTGAAGCACAGTCAAAAGATTTTGGAATCATTGCAACGGAAAAAGGGTGGAACCTATATGTCGGTGGAAATGGTGGTGCGCGTCCGCAACATGCTAAACTGTTGGTGAATGATGTTGACACTGAAACATGCGTGAAGCTTATCGACCGCTTCCTGATGTTCTATATCAAAACTGCCGATCCGTTAACACGTACAGCCACATGGTTAAATAAATTAGAAGGCGGCCTTGACTATCTCCGCGATGTCATTGTGAATGATTCACTCGGCATTGGCGAAGAACTCGAAATGGAAATGAAAGAACTGATTGCAAACTACCATTGCGAGTGGAAGAAAGTGGTCGAGAACCCGGAATTAAGAGAACGATACAAGCACTTTATCAATGACGATGAACCGGATACAACACTGGCATTCGTTGAAATGAGAGATCAAAAAATCCCGATCGACTGGCATAAAAAATAAGAAGAGAAAATCTAAACGATTGAACCATGAATTACGAACTACCGATGATCAATTCAAATAACGAAACTCCTCAAATGGATCTTACAAATAATATTTCCAAGGATACTGATGTGAAAATTTGGTTTAAAGCTGCACGGGTAGAAGCATTTCCGGAAAACGGCGGCGCCTGTGTCAGGTATAAAGATTTACAGATCGCTGTGTTCAATTTTACGCGACGGAACGAGTGGTATGCATGCCAGAACATGTGTCCTCACAAAATGCAAATGGTGTTATCGAGAGGAATGATCGGATCGCATCAGGGTGAACCGAAAATAGCATGTCCTTTTCACAAAAGAACTTTTTCTCTTAAGACCGGCGAATGTTTAAACACAGACGAATGCGCGATAACGGTTTATCCGGTCCGCATCGAAAACGGCTATGTTCACATCGGGCTTACGGCATAGCCTTCACCAATCCGTGCTCATTTGATGTGTAAAGCTCTGTTATTTATAAAATAAACTCCAGACCTGTAGCGGAGATGAGCAGGGCTATGTAACTTTCCTTTTCAATGACTTTAGATTTTAATCCGGAGGGTAAACTCACGTTCAATCGCTTCAGTAAACTAGGCGCGTGGTACATATTCGCATTAAGTATCATTGCCACAGTTTCAATTGTAGGTCAATTCCTCATACAGGATCATCTTAAGGACCAACTAAGCGATTCAAGGGTGGTCAATCTTGCGGGCACGCAACGCTACAAAAGTCAATGGATTGTAAAGATGTCCATCTTGCTTTATTCGGATTTAGACCACAGTCATTTTCCGGATAAAATTCAGACGCTTTCGAATTTATTGGAACAATGGAAAGAAGGGCATTATGGATTGCAGAATGGAAATGCAAAACTAAATCTGCCGGGAGATAACAGCGAGACTGTGCTCAACATGTTCAAGGATCTTGAACCCTACTTCCTCAATGTGTACAATAGTGCCAATCACATCATTGCATATAAAAAAGGTAATCTGTCCGACACAGCTGATTTGCAGCAAACCTTGAAGACCTTGCTTGATAATGAGACCATCTTTCTTCAAAAAATGGATCACATCGTATTTCAGTACGATGCTGAGGCGAGAGAAAAGGTTGCAACCCTGAGCCAGCTTGAATACATTTTGTTGCTCATTTCTATTGTGGTCATTATCCTTGAAATTGTCTTTGTGTTTCGGCCTACTGCCGTTCAGGTAAATAAAACGGTCAACCAACTGATTACTTCAGAAAAAAATGCCAAGCAGCTTAGTAAAGAAATCGGCGCTTTATATGCGTCGCTAGAAAAGTCGTATGAACAAATTTCGAACATCAACTTACCGGTAGAAAATCCACGGCTTTTCGCCAAAGCTGATAAGGGCGGAAATATCGTAATGGTTACCGATCTCCTGGAAGAAGTCTGCAAAAAAGAAATCAAGGAAACGGGGATGCCACTTTCACAACTTTTTGAAGGAATGGAGAATCCGGGTGACTGGATGGATGAAGTAGTCGAAACAGTGTCAGAAGGAAATCACTGGCAAGGCGAAGTGTATTTTAAAGATGCACATACGGGTGACTGTTGGGTCGACCTTACGATTACTCCCGTTTACAATGAACAAAACGAAATTGAAGAACTACTTGTATTAGGTACCGATCTGACCATACGCAAACAAGCAGAGCGTAATATGAATAAAAAGAGCCGGGCCGAAATCGAAAAGAAAATCAATCAACAGAAATTCCGCTCCGTGTTGATTCTAGAAGGCCAGGAAGAAGAACGCAAACGTATCGCCATGGATATTCACGATGGCATCGGACAAATGCTGACATCGTTAAAATTTCAAATTGAATCGATTAACTTAAAAGAAAGTGAAAAGGCACAAACTAAAATTTCTGAGATCGATATCCTTATCAAGCAAATCATTAAAGAAGTACGGAAAGTAACCTTTAACCTGAAACCTACCGTTCTCGGCGATTATGGATTACAGGCTGCCTTGAATGTTTTTACGCAGGAAATTGGAAAACTTATCGATATTAAATTAATTTATAAAACCGAAGGTGAATTGTACCGGCTCCCACAGAAAATTGAAAACAATATTTTCAGGATTATACAGGAAGCCATTAACAATGCCATCAAATATTCAGAAGCTGAAATGATTGAAATTTTCCTACGTCAAACTGAAAATGATTTAACCATCATGGTAAAGGATGCAGGGAAAGGTTTCGATCCAAAACTTGTCGAGGCCCGGAGCATGAACATTGAATCTGGCCGCGGCTTTTTCAATATGTATGAGCGAACCGAATATGTCAATGGGCGCCTGGAAATTATTTCGGATCCTGGAAAAGGCACCACGGTTATGTTAACTGTACCGATGCGAAATGCAGTATTGGTAGATTAAATGCTATAAAAATATGGATAAGATAAGCGTAGTTTTAGCGGATGACCATGTGTTGGTACGCAAGGGAATTAAAGCTATGCTGGAATCCGATACTGAAATTAATGTAGTGGGAGAGGCAAGTAATGGTGCCGAGGCATTACAAGTGGCTAATGCATTGAAACCAAATATCATTATTCTCGACATCCGCATGCCGGAAATGACTGGCCTTGAGGCTGCAGCAAAATTAAGCGAGGTTGCTCCAACTACCAAAGCCGTAATTCTTTCCATGCACGACTCAGAAGAATATGTTCTTCAGGCATTGGACGCCGGTGCATATGGATATTTACTGAAAGACACCGACAAGAATGAATTCGTAAAGGCTCTGAAACAAATCAATGCAGGCAATAAATATTTCAGTGGTGCCGTGTCCAATGTGTTGGCCAACCGTTTGCTAAAAACTAAACCCCCCACCCGTCCTGCTGCTGTTGAAGATCCCTACAACCTGACCAGGCGGGAAAAAGAAATTTTGAGAATGGTTATCGATGGTCAGCACAACAAACAAATTTCCGAATCCTTTGGCAAAAGTGTCCGAACAATAGAAACGCATCGTTTCAACATCATGAAAAAGTTGGGTGTAAATAATGCGATTGATATGGTGAACAAGGCGGTACGAGAGAATCTTGTTTAACCTGAGGTTACCTCAACAGTTTTTAAATGTTTTGTGAGCAAGCTGTAAAATGCTGTCATATGCTTTCTTAAGTTGCCAGAAATCCTTTTTTCTAATAACAGGAGGCTTTGTGGAATGAGGCCCAAAAAATAATTCCTTATTTTAGTTTAAGTATAGGAGCATATCTTCAATAAGGCATTTTTCCGATTAACGATTCTCGCCGACCAGTATCCTCCATTCACCTACTACTCCCCTGGTCTTGCCTATTGACGGTATCCGGCAACATTCTTTATTGCGTTATTTGAAACATAAATCGAATAAACGATGGAAACGCAAAACAGCAGTAATAAAAATCTTGAACCAATCAAAGACGAAAACCGGTTTAACCGCGGACGTGCTCTGGGAGGTTTAATTGTCGTGATCGTGGGTGTGGTGCTACTTGCGAGACAAGTCGGCGTAGACTTTCCCTATTGGTTTTTTTCATGGCCTATGTTGTTGATCGCCATAGGCATTTACGTTGGTTTCCGCCATTCATTCAGGAATCCAGGCTGGATAATACCTGTGGCTATTGGAACGCTCTTCTTATTGGAGGATATTATTCCGGAACTCGAAATAAAACCGTTCATCTGGCCGATCATCATCATCAGCATTGGACTCGTAATGATCTTCCGTCCTCGCGGACGAAATCGTGGTGCTGAATACTGGAAACAACGGTACAACCACGGGCCAACCTCCGAATCACTTGCAGATAATGCATTCGAAACCGTTACTATTTTCGGTGGAGACAAAAAACAAATAATTTCTAAGGATTTTAAAGGTGGAGAGAGTGTCTGTTTTTTTGGAGGAGTTGAAATTAATTTAACGCAAGCCGACATTAATGGAAGGGCAGAGATAGAAGTTGTCCAATGTTTTGGTGGCACAAAAATTATCGTCCCGCCACACTGGAAAGTTCAGTCCGATGAATTGGTATGCGTCTTTGGTAGTCTTGAAGATAAACGTCAGGTAGCCGGCAGCGTAGTCGACCCAACCAAAATCCTGGTATTGAAAGGAACTTGCATGTTTGGTGGAATCGACCTTAGAAGTTTTTAGGTATGTATATCGTATTAATTTTCATTCAGATTTTTCTTATGAATTGGTACATCACAAAAATAGTATTCAACATCACAGCAGAGAATAACACCAACCAATTTGACGAGCAATTGCGACTGGTGAATGCTAAAAACAAAGAAGAAGCTTTTTTGAAAGCACGTGCGATTGGTCTCCGGGAGGAAGATACTTTTTACAATGACAACATGAGAGAAGTGAAATGGGAGTTTGTAAATGTATCCGAAATTATTCCGGTTCAAAAGCTGGAAGACGGTACAGAATTATATTCACGGATCCATGAAACTGATGAGGCTGCAAAGTATATTCACTTTGTTCATCAGAAAGCCATTGCCCTTCGTAAAAATTCAATGTTACTCTATTAATACATGCTAACGTCAGGAGTCCGGAATTTTTCTGTGCGATACCTTGTCCTGATCTACCTTGGATGGTGGCTCATTTGGATGATTCTTCAGACACTCGTGTTATACAATGCCGAACTCCTGCCGCTAGACGTTGCTATAAAGGATGCTGCAATCACTTCCGTCATCCTGGCACTCGCAGGTTACATCATGATCATGAGCATGCGTTACTATCGGCCCCGGCAACTTTCACAACTGACCTGGAGCATTGCACTTGCTATTGGATGTGTCTTTCTGATTCGCTGGACTGCCATTCTTTTGTTAGGAGAAGAATCAGACTACGCCATATTTTTTGAAAAGTCAATGGTACTGCGGGGTCTGTTCTCCTGGCTTATGATCAGTATCGTTACCGTTATAACCTGGGTATACTTCTATTTGCAGGAACAGCAAGAAATTGAGAACAGAAAGGTGAATACAGAGAAGCTTGCGCGCGAGGCTGAGTTATCTTCGTTAAGGCAACAACTTCAACCCCACTTTTTATTCAACAGCCTGAATTCCATTAGTGCGTTGGTCGGAACCAAGCCGGAAGAAGCCCGAAAGATGATTCAACAACTTTCTGATTTCTTGCGTGGCACAATCAAGAAAGACGATCAGCAATTAGTGTCGCTGGAAGAAGAACTTAAGCATCTGCACCTTTATCTTGAAATTGAAAAAGTAAGATTTGGTCACCGGCTAAGAACTGAAATTGAGCAACAGGATGAAACAAAAAAAATGGTGTTGCCCTCCTTATTGCTACAGCCTTTGGTGGAGAATGCTATCAAATTCGGTTTGTATGATACCATCGGCGAAATTACCATTCGGCTCCAAGCAACTGTCTTGGATAATTACCTTCATGTTCGCGTCCAAAATCCATTTGACCCTGAAACGGCACAGCCAAAACCAGGGACAGGCTTCGGGCTAAATTCCATACAACGGAGACTTTACTTGCTGTACGGACGAAACGACCTAATAAGTACACACCAGAACGTTAACATTTTTACAACAGAACTTAAAATACCTCAACCTGCATGATTAAGGTTATTCTTATCGACGATGAACCGCTTGCACAAAGCATTGTCACTGAGTATCTGCAAGGCTATCCGCAATTTGAAATTGTACAATGTTGCAATGACGGTTTCGCGGGTGTGAAAGCCATTGCGCAGCATAAGCCTGATCTGATTTTCTTAGACATCCAGATGCCAAAGATCAACGGTTTTGAAATGTTGGAATTGATTGAACAACCACCTTCGGTCATTTTTACTACTGCCTTTGATGAATACGCAATTAAAGCATTCGAGTCGCATGCTATTGATTATTTGTTAAAGCCATTTAGTAAAGAACGTTTTGATAAGGCGATCCAGAAATGGCTGCAGATGCGAAATCAAGTCCAGGTAAAACCGACTCATACCGCCTTGATAAACGAGGAAATCCGGCAGCCCGAAGAGCGAAATCGTATTGTGATAAAAGAAGGAAGCAATATCAAGATCATTCCTGTCCATGACATTCAGTACATTGAAGCATACGACGATTATGTAAAGATCTTCACACAAAAAGAGATGTTTCTTAAAAAAAAGACGATGAGTTTTTACGAACAAACTTTAAATCCTGCACAATTTGTGCGAGTTCATCGATCATATATCATTGCTCTACAACAACTCACCAAAATTGAACCGCTTGAAAAAGATACCCATATCGCCCTGTTGAAAAGCGGTGCAAAAATTCCTTTAAGCAAAAGCGGTTATCTTAAACTGAAATCAGTTTTAGGCATTTGACTCCCGTACAATTTTCTTCTTCAAACTCAAACGCGCTAGAAAAGCACTGATGATGGTTAGTATTGAACCCGCGATCATGGCAGCGCCTGGAAAATAAATTTCCGCTCCAGGTTCTGAAAAATGATAAAACAACCAAGTCATCAGTAACGGTCCAACGATGCTCGTAAGACTAATAAGGCTGGTTAACGCACCCTGCAGTTCTCCCTGTTGATTCGCAGGAACCTGGCTCGACATGATACCCTGCAGCGATGGACCCGCCATACCACCCAGACAGTATGGAATCAAAAATGCGAACATCATCCATCCTTGTGTAGCAATTCCAAAAAGCAAAAAGCCAATAGCATATAAAGTAAGTCCGACATACACGCTGCGTTCCTGTCCGAGTTTAGGAATGATAAATCTAATTAACCATCCCTGAACAATAGCTACCATCAACCCTACAAACGCGAGGGAATACCCTACCATGTCTACATCCCAGTTGTACTTCTCGATAGTATAATATGACCACGTGCTTTGCACGGCATGCCCTGCGACGTAAATCAGGATGATAGATGCCACAAGCCCCAGAATTACTTTGTAACGCAGAAAAAATCTCAACGATCCAACGGGATTGGCACGCTTCCATTCAAACTTTCTCCTGTTTTCCCGGGAAAGCGATTCCGGCAAAATAAAGTAACCATATAACCAATTGATAAAAGTTAGTATAGCGGCGGCGGTGAAAGGAGCGCGGAGACCGTAGTTGGCAATAACACCACCCAGCGCAGGTCCGATAATAAAACCCAAACCAAATGCTGCTCCGATCATTCCAAAATTCTGAGCTCTTTTTTCCGGGGTACTTACATCAGCAATATAGGCTGAGGCTGTAGTGAAACTCGCGCCCATAATCCCGGCAATCGTGCGCCCAACAAATAACCAAATGATTGTGGGAGCAAAAGCTGTTAACAGATAGTCTACACCAAAACCAAACAATGAAATTAATAATACTGGCCGGCGTCCGTATTGATCGCTAAGATTTCCTAACACAGGGGAAAAAATAAATTGCATGATAGAAAAAGATGCCACCAACCATCCGCCATATGCCGCGGCTTCAGGGATCGTGACGTGTCCCAGTTCACTGATAAGATTCGGGACCACCGGAATAATAATTCCGAACCCAATCACATCAATCAACAACGTGACGAAAATAAAACCTAACGCTGCGTTTCTGTTGGACATAAGAGCGCAAATTAAACCTTAATAGCGGATCGTTACAAATTATTGTTTTCCGAATATGTCCATTTTATTGCTTTACCCATTGCCTTCATCAACGAAAGCCTTGATAGTAAATTTTCTTTCTGTTTTGAGGGGACATTAAGTTTTATACTACAGCCTTCATCAAATTTTTGTTCAATAATTTTTAAGTCCAGCTCTTTGATCGTTCGCATTACGTCCGCTGTCAGAAGGTAATCAAAGCTTACGATGACTTCTTCCGTTACATCTTTTTCGATGATAGTGGCTTTGGCCAGTGCGTCTTCTGCAGCAGCTTTATAAGCGCCGATCAACCCTCCCACGCCCAATTTTACGCCACCAAAATACCGAACCACCACTACCAAAATGTTGGTTACTCCTTTTGATCGAATTTGCCCGAGAATGGGATCACCTGCCGAATGGTTGGGTTCTCCATCATCAAAGGCGCGGAAATGTTTTCTTTCCGGACCGAGCATCCAGGCAAAACAATGGTGCCGTGCATCAAAATATTCTTTCTTTAGCTGTTCGATCTTTTGTTTTACTTCCGCTTCCGAATTCACGGGGTAGGCGAAACCCAGAAACTTACTGCCTTTTTCCTTATAAATTCCTTCTGTCGGCTGTTGTATGGTTGTATAAGTAAAGACAGACATGAAACCCGAAACTGTTTTTTGCGTCAAAATAAAGAGAAATAAAAAAACACAGCCATGCAACCTTGATTTCTTTCGATAGTCTATTAGAAATATTAACTTAATGAGCCTAGCCTCCTTAAGAAAGGAATAACATTAATCCACCAAACGGATTCTTTTAATACAATCTTCGACACTTAGAAACTTCAACACCTCAACACTATAAACATGAAAAAGCAAGCCGTTCTTCTCTCCGTACTTATGTTGTTCGCTATAACATCACAGGCACAGACCAAAGAAACACGCAACGTCGGCACATTTACAAAAATCGCATTCCGCGTTCCTGGCAAACTATATCTGCGTCAGGGTAGTCCACAGAAAGTTGAGATCCAGGGCAAAAAAGATATCCTCGCGGAAATTGAAACCGACGTTGAGGGTAGCAGATTAGTAATTGAAAAGGAAGGGAAATGGGATTGGAATTTTGGAGATGATGATGAAATAACCGTTTACATCACCGTAAAAGATATTGAAGGATTGAGCGTTGGTGGGTCAGGTGATCTAATTGGTGAAACTAAAATCAGGGCTAGTGATATTGATCTCAATGTTAGTGGTTCGGGTAATATGAAGGTGGAAGTTGAGGCTTCCGGGGATATTGAAGGCGATGTGTCAGGCTCGGGAAATATTGACCTCCGAGGAAAATGCACTAATTTTAATAGTGATGTAAGCGGATCCGGCAAAGTGATTTTGGCTTTACAAGCTTCTGGCAGCGCTTCGTTCGGCGTTTCTGGATCTGGTAAAATTGAAGCAAGTGGTTCTGCCTCGCGTGTCAAGACTTCTATTAGCGGTTCCGGCAAAGTACTGGCTGCCAATCTTGAGACAAATAGTTGTGAAGTTCGAATCACAGGCTCAGGGGATGTTGAAATTAATGTGAAGGACGAACTGGATGCAAATATCACCGGTAGCGGAAGCGTTCGTTACAAAGGTAATCCGAGTAAGGTAAACAGTCATGCGGCAGGCAGTGGAAGTGTCCGCAAATTATAGTCTGGAAAAATTGTAGCACACAAAAGGAAAAAACATTTTTCACTTGTTAATAAGTCGTCTGATCACATAAGTGACAGGCGACTTTTTTTATGGAAATACATTTTGAAACTGCACTTCAACTTCTTATCTCATTTGTAATTGGTACTGCCATCGGACTCGAGCGCGAATATCGCAGCAAGGCAGCAGGCCTTAGAACGATGATTATGATATGCATTGGCTCGACAGTTTTTACTGAAATTTCTATTTCTATCGGAGAATCCTCCCCCGACAGGATTGCCTCAAATATCATTACCGGAATAGGTTTCCTTGGCGCAGGTGTAATTTTTAAAGACGGACTCAGCATCAATGGGATTACAACAGCAACTACCATTTGGATAGCTGCTGCGCTGGGTATGGCCGTTGGCGCAGGTGAATATTTTATCGCGTTAGCAGGATCTGTCGTCGTCTTAATTGTGTTATCATTATTTGAACATTTTCAACGAATCATTGTAAGAACTCATCAGGCAAGATCTTACAAGATTACTTTTGAAGAAGATGAAACATTTGTATCACTACTTGAAGCAGAAATAAGCAAACTAAAACTTCGCTTTCATAAGGCACGCGATATCAAAAACGAAAACGATTATACGGTGGTGTATGAAATTTTCGGAGGTGAAAAAAAACTTGAAACCTTCAATTTAATTTTGAAGGCGATGCCTCAAGTAAAGTCCTATGAATACTAGTCGTACTCCCCATTCGATCAGATATGTTGAGCGCGCGCCAAGCTATATTCAATCCGTGCATGGTAATGGCTCAACATATCGATATAGAAATCATTTATTGAATGACGAAACGGGCCAGCCGTCCACCCATTCCAGTTTTTCGATTATCAGTTTTGGTTTACCCTCCTCCTTCGCATCATATGCGTGAAATACCAGGTAATCCGTTCCATCAAAACTGTAAACTGCATTATGCCCAACGCCCGGCCAAGACGCATTGCCTAAGACTACAATACTACCCCCACCTTGATCCATTCGCATCCCAGCTTTATCCAGGTAAGGTCCTTGAAGTTTCACACTACGGCCAACCACTACTTTATAATTACTTTGTAAGCCACGGCAACAAAAATCAAACGAGACAAAGAGGTAATAATAATTTCCTTTCTTAAAAATAAATGGTGCTTCTACAGCAGCTTCGCCGGCATCATAGTCATCTGTTTTAAAATCACGGGCTCGTTTTGAAATGGTATGCCACTCCTGTGGCTCTGCGATTTCCCGCAGGTTTTCATTTAGCCTCACTAATTTCATTCCGCTCCAAAAAGATCCAAAGGTTAGCCATGGTTTCTGTTCTTCATCAAAGACAAGGTTTGGATCAATAGCATTCCACAAGTCGCGGCCTGGAACAGATTGTACGATTTTGCCATGATCAATCCATTGAAACTCAGGCGATGTTGCATCTAATGATTTGTTGGTTGCGAGGCCAATGCACGAAGTATTTTTGCCAAATGCAGAAACTGAGTAGTAGAGATAATATTGACCGTCGTGGTAGGAGATGTCAGGAGCCCAAATATGACCTTTAAACTCTGGAATTGTTTTGATCGCCCACGAAGGCGGCATGTCAAATACGGGTTTTTCCTTTTGCCAATGCTTCATATCCGGGGAGGAAAAAACAGAAATGCCCATACCCGTGCAAAACAAGTAATAAACATTTTTATCCTTTATCATGACTGGGTCATGTACACGAATATCTTGTGCCATTACCTCTACCGTTAGGAGATAAAGGAGACAGCTTATTACTAAGGGATTTCGTTTCATGACTTTATCTTGTAAAAATTTCTGAAAAGTTTGGAGCTCCCCGAAGCAGAAATCGAATCCTACGATGCCTTAATTCTCACAACAGTCATTGAATGAGCAGGCAGGGACAGCGTTGCAGCTTTCCCTTTAAGCTTCAATGGTACTTGCTGCGGACTAAGTTGTGTTGGGTTGTCTAAAGAATTTACAGCATCCAGGTTTTCACTTTTTAAAACGGACATGACGCCATCGGCAGAGACCTTCTTCTTTGTTGCAAGTTGCAGTTCAGTAGACTGTACTTTGTCTGAAGTGTTCACCACCTTGACAATCACTTCCTTCGAATTCTTATCCCAAACGGCGGAAGCGTATAAACCATTTTTACCATTTACTTTTTCGTTGCCGCTTAAAATTGAGAGTGCGTTAGTTCCCTTATTTGTAGCAAATAATTTTTGAACATAATAATTGGGCGTTCCGTATGACCGCAGGTTATCGAACCAAATCAGATCGGGTGTCCATTGCCAACCTTCGGCATGTGCGAATAATGGCGCATAAGAAGCCATGTAAACGACATCCGCATTTCTTTCCAAACCCGTCATAAACGCGGCCTCGGATAAAGCACACTTCCAATTATTTTTGTTGTCTGGGCTCACCGTGGCTACACTCTGCGCAGCATATTCACCTGCGAAAATCTTTGGCCCGTTCCGATCATAACTATCATAGCGATCAGAGTTTTCCAAAAACCATTCCGGGTTCTTGTAATAGTGTTCATCCACAATTTCTGCATTTAAGTCTTTTAGTTCTTTCGCAGCATAATCAAACAGCTCGCCATCAGGAAACGGGCCAACGCTGGAAATGATGATAATGTCTGGGTATTTTTCTTTTATCGCTTTTGTAAATACTTTATATCGTTCGATGTAGTGCGGCCCCCACTGTTCATTTCCAACACCTAAATATTTCAGATTAAAAGAAGCTTCGTGTCCCATGTCTGCACGCAGCTTACCCCATTTTGATGTAACCGGGCCGTTAGCAAACTCAATTAAGTCGAGGGCATCTTGAATATATGGATCTAGCTCATCCATAGGCACAAGTTCAGCCGTGTTGAATTGGCAAGCCATCCCACAACTTAAGATCGGTAAAGGCGCAGCACCAATATCTTCTGACAATTGAAAGTACTCGAAGAAACCCAAACCAAAACTTTGAAAATAATCTGGCGCAGGTCTATGATTGAATTCCGTATTCCAACGGTTTACAATTAATTCGCGATCTTCAATTTTTCCTACAGTTTTTTTCCACTGGTAACGTGTTGCCAAATCCCTTCCTTCTACGATGCATCCTCCGGGGAAACGAAGAAAACCAGGCTTCATATCCGCTAACAATTGAACAAGATCAGCACGAAGTCCTTTGGGTCGTTGCTTCCATGTGTCCTGCGGGAAGAGAGAAATCATGTCAATGTCTACAACGCCCTTACCTTCAAACCAAACATTAAGTTTTGCCTTTGCTTCAGTATTTGTTGCTTTTATCGTGGCCGTATATTCCTTCCAGGCATTTTCAGTGGGACTTATCGATGTTTCTCCCAATACAGTGCCTTTCTCATCTACTAGTTCAAGACGAAGTTTGACATTTCCTTCCTGACGTCGGGCAAGTAGAGAAAAATTGTACTGCATATCTTTCTTGATTCCCATGCCGCGCAAACCCTCATTCGTTAAACCATATCCTTTACCTGCATGGGTTGTAACACGGGCGAAACGCGGACCCGACGCTTCACTATCACCATGATTGATAATAGAAGTAAAGCCCGATTCTTTGTTGAGTGAGAAGCGATCAAATTTTTGTTCCTTCCATCCCATCATCGGATGGGAAAATTCGAACGAGCGATTCTTTACTAGTTCGGCATAAAGGCCACCATCAGCGGCAAAGTTGATGTCTTCAAAAAATATTCCCCACATCGTAGGTTGAATCTCTGCTATCGGTTTGTCAACCTGAATAGAGAGTTTGTTAGACTGAGCTGAAACTTTCAGACAAAGGAACAGCAGGACTAAGAAAGTAAGTAGGCGATTTTTCAACATACATTATAGGTTATAACAATGATCATTTTATTTTTTTCCCCAGACGGCGATGCCTTCGTTATTCAAGCCAGTGAATATGATACAAGTCTTTTTATTTTCCCAATCTCTTCCACGTTCGACAATTACTTTGTCGCTGGTTGAGTTGGCCCAATGGAGTTCGAGCCAAGGGGCATTGTAAGTCCATTGATGACCAGCAGCACCATTGAAAGTGCCATCGTTATTTAAAACGAGGCTTGCGGCTTCCTGAAAGTCAGGGCTTATTTGTTGATCTGCAAACCCAGGAACAATATTGTAGTTGAATTTTATGTATTCCCATGATCCTGTTAATTCATTTTTTGAAACAGGAGTTTGTTCAGTGCCGGCAAATCTTTGAGGAGAAACGACGGGCCATCCATCTTCCGTCCAGAAAATTTTTCTGACATGAAGCACCATAAAATATTTATCCACACCAGGCCGACTTTGATGACCTAAATAGTATTGACCACCGCTTTCAAATACAGATGGATGTGATGTTCCTTGCCAACCGCCATGATCCAAAAATTTGTAAGGTGCAAGGATCATTGGAATATTGTCTGCTTCTTCATTGAGATCTTTTCCGTTGAAATCAAGAAAAGGTCCTTCGGGAGAGCCCGAACGTCCAACCCGAACGTTGTATTTCGTTTCCAACCAATCGTAAGAAATGAAAAGATAGTAATTTTTCAATTCAGGATGATAAATGATTTCAGGACCTTCGATGTTTCCGTTAATGACATTGCCGGTGAAACCACGTTGAGCGATCCTTGTTCCTTTGTCGGCATCATTGGCAGCTAAACCCGTCGCTGGATTTAACTTTAATAAATAAATACCGTCCCAAGCGGAGCCATAATACATCCAGTGCTCACCGGACGGTGTTACGATGACGCTAGGATCGATGGCGTTGGTCTGAACGGTTCCATTATCCAATGATGTAACAACCAAGCCTTTTTCAGTCCATGGGCCTGAAGGACTGGTAGAGGTTGCCATTCCAATCACACTCAAGCGTGGCTTTGCAGAGGACAATGAATAATACAGTCTGAATTCACCTCCAACTTTCAGTACATAAGGTGCCCACAATGAATTGAAAGGTATACCACCATTTGCCTTAATAAAATCCGAGCCTTGTTTGGGAAGTGCATGAAAAGCAAATCCAACAAATTGCCAGTCGATTAAATCTTTGGATTTTCGAATTTGAATACCAGGAGGAACAGATATTCCATATGCCGCATCGGTACTATAACAAAAAAAATAATCTCCTTCTTTTATTATGGATGGATCATGCGTGTTGTAGGGACCCCATTTAAAACGGTTATCGAATGAACTTATTGAAGCATAGGTGTCGGAAAGATTATCAATGTTAAAGGGAGTTTGTTCGGGTGGTGTAACAGGACCAGGCAAAGTTTCATCCTTTGGGTCACTGGAACACGCCATTGTGATCGCCAGGAAAAAAAACATTCCTGAAAATATTCTTAACCGAATTAACCAACAGCTCATCATTCAATTTGTGAGAAGAACTTTCCGAAAGTTGTATGCTTCCGGAAAGTTGTAAAAAGTTATGTTTAAAATTAGTAACCCGGATTTTGCCTAAGGTTAGGGTTTGTTTCGATTTCGCCTTGAGGAATAGAGAAATATTCACGGCCCTCCACATAACTGTTAAATTCGGCGTCATGCGCTTGTAGTTCTGCAAGCTTAGCAGGATTTTCCAACCATCCCCAACGACGGATATCGTCGAACCTGTGGCCTTCAAATACAAATTCCAATAATCTTTCGTGTGCAATTTGTTCGCGCAACTGATCTTTGCTCATGGTGGCGAACTCGGCTTCACGGTCCGGTAAGTCAACACGATCTCTTACATCTTGAATGTATTGAGCGGCGATTGCACGCTGATCCAACTCATTCTTGCATTCGGCATACATTAGCAAAACATCCGAATATCGAAAAAGTCTTTCATTGATTCCGGATCGCCAGTCTTTTTCATCGGGACGACCGCTATCACCATTTCCATATTTCTTTACACCGGTTTTTCCCAAATCAGTTGCATAGACCGTCTGGAAGGATTGGCCATATAACATGGCACCAGGATAGTTGTAGTAAATTGTCGCTCTTAGGCGAGGGTCATCTTCGGCAGCAATTGTTTTTTCCTGTAAAAATTCATCAACAACCCATGCCGTAGGCGCAACGTCGTTCCAGCCAAAAGGTGCCGGCGCATATGTAATAGCGCGGGCAGTCGTCTTGCTCCAATCGGCAGCCGGGGCATCCACCCAACCCAACACAGTTCCGCCTACTTCTCGAGAAAATTGTATCTCAAAAATAGATTCTTTATTGTTCTCAAATTGTTCCGTGAAGTTGTCACCATAATTTTCCATCAACCCGTAAATACCCAAACCCATTACTTCCTCAAATTTTTGCGCAGCATCTGCAAAACGATTGTTGAACAAATAAGCCTTTCCTAAAAATGCCAATGCTGCACCTTTCGTTGCCCGTCCAACATCCGGAGAATCATAGGATGCAGGAAGTAATTGAGAAGCCTCATCAAAATCGTTGAATATAGATTCCCATACAACTGTTGGTTCAGACTGCGCTGGGAAATATTCCTCGGCACTTGTATACGATTTTGTGATCAGTGGAATGTTGTTGAAGAAGTTAATCAAGTAGAAGTAATTCAAACCTCTTAAAAACAACGCTTCACCTTTAATACGATTCTTTAACGTTTCGCTGGAAAATGTGATCTTATCGATGTTATCCAGCACGAGGTTAGCGCGTGTAACGCCTCCGTAAAATGCAACCCACAACCATTCCTGCATGATCGTATTATTAAAGAGTTTGAAAGAACCAGTGTTGGATAAAACATCCCATGGACTTGGACTCCATACATCGTCTCCCCGGAGGTCCAATGCGCAGGGCGCGAACCGCAAAAACGTTCCGTCGTAGTATAGTGACTGATAAATGGCATTAACACCCTTGATGGCATCTTGCTCTGTTTTCCAAAAGGTTCCTGATGTTTGAACATTGGGATTGCTTTGCTCCACCCATTCTTCGCTGCATCCTGAAAAAAACACCAGCCCTATCGTGAATAAACTGTATATTATTAATTTCATAGTTGACTGAATTTTTTGTTGAATTATAAACCGATCTGAAGTCCGAAAAGCACTGTTCTAGGATTTGGAAGCCCACCGGCGAACGAGTTAAATGGTTTATTTGGATATGCTCCCTGGTCAATGGCACGATCAATAAGACCTTCACTTCCAAAGTCAGGATCGAAACCTGTATAATTCGTGAAAGTGTACAGGTTCTGGCCCGTGACATACACTCTGACTTTAGAAAGCTTTATTTTTGAAAGAATAGTTGGCGGAATTGTGTAGCCTAACTGTACCGTTGTTATTTTCAGGTAGCTCCCATCTTCGAGCCACCGTGAAGACGATCTTCCGTTTTTGTTTGGATCATACATAACAACCCGAGGTACATCGGTATCCGTATTATCAGGTGTCCATCGGTTGAGCATGTTGGTTGCATAATTATCCCACCCTGCGCCATTTTCCAGGGAAGAACGCAGTCCATTAAATATTTTATTTCCTGAAACTCCCGATGCCAGCATCGATAAATCGAATCCTTTGTAAGCAACGTTAAGGTTTAATCCGAAATACAAGTTGGGGATGGCACTTCCCAGGTAAACACGATCGTCGTCATCAATTTTGCCGTCGGGCTGACCCGTTAGTTTTCCATCAGCGCCTCTGCCATTGGTGTCTCTGAACTTAAAATCGCCAGGGGCCGTGGCTGCTTCCTGATAACGCCCAATCGGTGATTGCGTATTTAATGCATCGATCTCCGACTGATTTTGAAAAATCCCGTCAATGGCCCATCCGTAAAGTTCTCCCACCTCACCACCAACCGCCGTACGGCTGATACCTCCATACATTGGTTTATCTCCATAACCTAATGACAACACCTCGTTGTTAAGCGTTGACATGTTTGCGTTAATTCCATAGGAGAATTCTCCTTTCGTTTGTCTGTATCCCAATTGAAATTCGAACCCGCTGTTTCGCACAGACGCACCGTTAACATAGGGAGATTTCCAATTATACACCCCCGTAGATTCTGGAATACGAACACGAATCAACATATCCTCGGAAGTATTATTATAATAATCGGCAGAGAAGGTTAGTCTGTCATCCAGGAAGGCAAAGTCTATCCCTATATTTTTTGACTTCTTCGATTCCCATCGGATATCAGGCGTTGCAAACTCTACTTGAGTCGCACCCACAGCCAGCTGATTGCTAAACACTGCATGAGCGTAAGGATTTATAAATGCTTCATATTGATACGGAGGAATTTCCTGGTTGCCCAATTCGCCGTAGCTGGCGCGTAGTTTCATTTGACTGACGAATCCCAAAGAGTTCATAAAGTTTTCGTTATGTATTTTCCACCCTACGGCTACTGATGGAAATGTACCCCACCGATAATTTGGTCCGAAACGTGAAGAGGCGTCTCGACGTATCGTTGCAGTTAAGAGATATTTATCTTTATAACTGTAGATCAACCTTCCAAAGTAGGACAACAACCTGTTTAATTCTTCGTAACTCGTTGCACTAATTCCGGATGTACCTTGGCTCAATACTTTAAAGTATGGTTCAGTAAATCCTTCTGCATGTCCGTTTATTCTGCTGATACCAGATTGTAAAATTGAATTTCCAATCATCGCCGAAATGTTATGATCGCCAATCTCTTTCGCGTAGCTAAGGGTATTTTCTACTGTACCCGTATAACCATTACCACGCCAGTCATTCATCTTGGCAATGTTGTTTACATAAAACCACCCAAGGTCGTGAACGGGTTGGAAGTAAATATCTTTCCAATCCGTGCGTTCATAACTTAAACTTAGCCTGTACTTCAATCCGGTTATCAGCTCATATTCACCGTAAACATTTCCCATAAACCTATAACGGTCTGTATGACTATCAATCAGGTTATTGAAACCGATGGCATTAGCAGTGTATGAGCCATGTAGCGTTTGGCTGGCGGTGCTATATCCGTCGATGGTAGATGGATCGTACACGGGAAGCGTAGGAATAGCATTCAAAATATAGATCATGCTGGTACCCGTATGCAGGAATGTCATGAAGTTCTGATTGATTTTAGAATAGTTTATTGATTCTCCGAACTTAAACTTTCCACTATTAAAATCAGAGTTGATGCGAAATGAGGTCCGTTCATATGTCGGACCATTTCCTTCGATCGTGCCCTCATGGTCAAAACGATTAATGGAAACATTGAAGGTCGCAAATTCGCTTCCTCCCGATAGGCCTACCGTATGTTCTTGTATTTTTCCAGTTTTAAAAGCTTCTTCCTGCCAGTCTGTGTCGATGTTATTTACAAATAGCGGCGATGCTGGATCATTCGCAGGAAGTATTGGGACATTTGCATTGGCGCTTGCTTCATTTACCAGCAATTGATATTGCTCCCGGTTCCCCACATCAAATCGATTGGCAATATTTTGAAATCCGATGTAACCGTTATAATCAATCTTAAGGCGTCCGGCCTTACCACGCTTTGTCGTTATAATAACCACACCATTGGCTGCCCTTGAACCATAGATCGCTGCGGCGGAGGCATCTTTGAGGATCTCCATCGATTCAATGTCGGAAGTAGGCAGGTCGTTGATAGGAGTCGGAATTCCATCCACAATGTATAACGGTGTGTTGTTGTTAAAACTGCTGACGCCCCGGATCTTGATTTGAGGTGCGGCACCAGGTTCACCTCCGCTATGCACACTTACCCCAGCGACTTGCCCCTGAATGGCCTTTGTAATATCGTTCGTGGCTACAGCAGCGATGGCCTTGGTATCCACAGAAGCAATTGAGCCTGTGAGATCTTCTCGTTTTTGCGTTCCATAACCGATAACGACAACTTCATTTAAAGATTGAATATCTACGGATAATGTAACATCGATAACCGTTTGTGATCCTACAGGTATTTCTTTTGTGGCATAGCCGATAAAACTAAATGTCAAGACTGCATCAGTACCCGGAACTGATAAGCTATATCTGCCCGTAGCGTCAGTCGTTGTACCATTGGTGGTTCCCTTAACCAAAATATTTACGCCGGGTAATGGAGTTTTATCTTCATCCGTAACGGTACCGGTAATGGCAATGTCAAATTCTTTTTCATTGAACATCTCTTTAGGTGGAGTTTCCACCATAGCAACAGAAGAACTATTGCGTGTATGCTTGGCTTTCATCTTTTTCAACACGATTCTATCCTTCACGGCTTCAAATTGAATGTCAAGGGGTGTAAGAAGTTTATCTAAAACGCTGGCAAGCTTTTCATTGGTTGCAGAAATTGAAACGAGTTGTTCCAGCGATATAAAATTCTTGCTATAAATAAATCTGACAGACGCTTTGTCTTCAATTTGTTTCAGGGCGGTACTCAGGGTAGTCTGAGAGATATCCATGGTGATATCCTGATCGAGGGCGCTTTGGGCGTTACCTATTTCTGCGCGGGAAATTCCCGTAAGAATTAGCATAACAACCACCTGGCTCAACGTGATTCTCATAATTTTGATGAGTTTGGTACGCGTTTGTACAAACTGTTTCATACTTTTGATTAGTTGTTTCGTTTGGAAAAATGGGACAATTATCCACGTAAGGCTGAACAAGTATTTCGTGGGTACATTTGATTAGGGGTGTTGCAACCACTCCTAATCTCTTTTGCCTATTGTTGTCGTATTTATGCTTTCATAAAGTGTTGGTTTAGGTTACTACTTTTCACAACCTTCTCCTGACAAGTAGATTGTGTTATCTTTAATTTCATAGGTTGCTTCTACAGACTTACTCAAAAGTTCTAGAATGTCGGGTAAGTTCTGATTGGTAAAATCCGCCCTGATCAGGCAGTTCAGCAGATTCTTATTGCTGGCTTGAATACGAACACTAAATTTTTTATTCAGGATATCAATAACTTCCTTAACAGATACGTTGTCGAATACTACATCTGTTGCTTGCCACATGGACAATTCGGGCAGTTTTTTTGATTCTTCTTTTTCCAATTGATTTTTCTCCTTGAGATAGGTGACTCGTTCGTTAGGGACAAGCAAAACGGAAGTCGTTTCGACTGCCTGATTGTTTTTTGCACCGGCAATGTCCACAGATACTTTTCCTGTTAGCACAGATACTTCAATTGACGAAGATTCATCATAAGCTTTGATATTAAAACTCGTTCCCAAAACTTTGGTCGTAACATTTCCCGTAGTTATTATGAAAGGCCTATGAGCATCTCTTGCTACATCAAAGAATGCCTCGCCTGCTAATGTTAATTCGCGTTTATCCTTTACAAATTCAATCGGAAATTCAATGCGGCTATTTGGCCGTAGCCAAATAAGTGTACCGTCCACTAATTCGTGCCTTGTAATTCCTTCAGAGCTGTTGGAAATGGTTGTATATGTGATCTGCGTTTCCGCAGCTTGCGGTTGTTTCAAATAAAATACGAGTACGCCTATTACCAAAACGGCAGCGATACCTACCGCCGCCTTGTAAAGATTCAGCGTTAAAGACCTTCCCTTTGAATGGAGTGGTGCTATAGCGTTGTGCTCGTGTATTTTTTGTTTAATCTCTTCAAGCATTTTGGCATCGAGACTAACACGTTCATAGATGTCGGCCAATCGGGGATCTTCAGCATCGTTTTCGAATTGCTTAAACCAGGAATCAACCATTGCACGTTCTTCAGGAGTGCATGTTCGTGCCAGATATTTTTTAAGGATATCAGGAAAATTATTTTTCATTAGGTTAGGATTACGACATTCAATAAAGATCCTTCTCTCAATCGATTGAAGCGTTTGTAAAAGGGAAGTCACTTGAGGCTACTTCCATCCCCTACGTGAAGAATAAAAAATTAGATTTTTTTTATGAGAGGCGCATCGCGATGATCGGACTTCAGCCTCAGAACAAAAAGTATGAACTCAGCCTACAAAAAAGATGGAGATACAAAAAAACGTGAAATGTTTCAGATTCGCCCGCAACATTTTGAATGCTTTACCTAACTGGTTTTCTACTGTCTTTTCGGAAATACCTAGTTGGCCGGCAACTTGTTTCATTGATAGATGATGTTGCCGACTGAGTTTAAAAACTGTTTGGCAGGCGGAAGGAAGTTTATCAATTTCTTTTTCGAGTGCCAATTGTAGATCCTGCAACAATACAATTTCTTCAGTCGAGTTGTCAATTGAGTTATGTAACGCTAATTCCTGAGTCACATAATTCTTTTTTACTATCTCATGACGCATGAAATTAATCACTTTGTACTTCATGCTTGACAACAAATATGAAGAAAGACTTTGGATGATTACGGTATGCCTGTTGATCCAAAGACTTGAAAAAATATCCTGAACCAACTCTTCAGTCGCCTCCCGTACTTTTAAACGCTTATATCCCATGGAATAAAGCTTAGGCCAATAACGGTGATAGATCTCTTCAAACGCAGCCATCTCATTGTTCTTCAAAAGTTTCAAGAGCAATTCATCTGAGTAAGTTTCAACCTTTTTGAGCTGCATAGGAACGATTAGATCCGACGAATTCTGGTCCGTTGATCTAAGGTAACAATAAGTGTAAAAAAAACACATTGCGAGGCAAGATATTTTCAAACGATTGAATTGCCAGCGATCAAAGATTCCGGTTCAAATAAATTTTACTCCAATCTCGCTTAGCTTGGCATATTTCTTTTTATCGAACACATAGTAGAAGGCGCCCTTTCGGGATGAAGTTTTATTTTTCTCTTCCAGCCGGTTCAATATTTCAAGTGATAATATCTTTCGTGTAAAATTTCGTTTATCTAGTGGGCTTTCATAAATAGCTTCATAGAGACTTTGTAATTGTGGAAGCGTAAATTTTTCAGGTAAAAGCTCAAAACCAATGGGATGATTAGCGACTTTTTGCTGAAGGCGCTCTTTTGCCTTAGCGACCATTTCTTTGTGATCAAAAATCAAGTCCGGTATTTGATGAAGGGGAAACCAACGAGCTTCGTGTTCAAATTGCATTTGCTCATTATAATCAGCGATGTCAATTAACGCAAAGTATGCAATAGAGATTACGCGTCCTGCCGGATCACGGTTTACGTCACTGAAACAATAAAGCTGTTCCATATAAATATTGTTCATGCCGGTGAGTTGATGCAGGACGCGGACCGCCGCCTGGTCAGTACTTTCATTCAGGTTTGTAAACCCGCCCATGAGTGACCACTTTCCTTTCTCAGGCTCAAATCCTCGCTTGATCAACAACGCTTGTAATTGTTTTCCATCAAAACCAAAAATGATGCAGTCAACTGCAACCAACAGGCGGTCATGACTTTTATATTTACTTATATCCATGAGACTTTAATTGACAATTATACGTAAAAAAAAAGCTTATCGGATGGATAAGCTTTTCTCAATACTATTCATTCATGAAGGAACAAAGTTAGTTTGCTAATCATTTTCATCCTGTGAAGCTGAACATCACGTAAACAACAATCCCGATAACGATGAGCGAAAAAGCAATATCCCATACGTTATAACTATTTCTATTAGCTTGTTTTTGTTGTTCAGTCAGCGAGCTATACGTTAGCCCCTGGATCTGTTCAGGTGACGGCGCAGGCGTTAGATAACTCACTACAACACAAACAATCACGCAGAAAAGGAAGAACCATGCTGCAAATGTCAAAAAGTTTGCTTTTGCAAGCGCATACACAATACCATTGGGATCCAGGCTATCACTTGCCAGTTCCAAACCGATTCGCAAGAAGGCCACAATTAATCCAACGATCAAAGTCGCCAATGCCCCACTACTATTGATACGTCTGAAAAAGATCCCAAGAATGAAAACAGCAGTTATGGGTGGTGCGATGTATGATTGAACCGATTGTAGATATTGATAAAGTACACCCGAGATGTTTTGCATAATCGGTATCCACAGGATACCAAGAATCACTACAATAACAGTTGCTACACGCCCAATATTAAGCAGGTCTTTCTCAGGCGTATCAGGGCGAAGTTTTTTGTATATATCTACCGTAAACAAAGTAGAACACGAATTAAAAACGGAAGCCAGTGAACTCATTAATGCGGCCAAAAGTCCGGCAGCGACAAGCCCTCGCAAACCTGCAGGCATTTTATTCATTAGCAAACTTGCAAATGCTTCATCCGGAGAATCCCAATGTAACTCACCTCTATTCTTCAATGCCAGCGCTACGATACCAGGAACGAGGAAAAGAAAAACCGGGAGCAATTTCAATAATCCACCAAAGATGGTACCCCGTCTTCCTTGGGTTATGTTTCTTGCGGATAATACCCGCTGAACAATATATTGGTCGGTGCACCAATACCACATGCCTACAATTGAACTTGTAATTACTAGACTTGGCCATGGAAATTCGGGATCAGAAGCGGGTCGCCACATGTTCAAATATCCAGGCTCAAGAGATGACCGGAGTCCATCCCATCCGCCAACAGAATTTAACCCTACAAATGTTAATGTTCCTGCACCGAGAACAAGTACGATGGTTTGCAACGCTTCAGTATAAACAACGGCACGCATACCACCAAGGACAGTATAAATACCTGTTAACACGACAGTGACCAATGCGCCAGTCCAAAAACTAATGCCGAGGATTGAAGCGATGACAATACCTCCTGCATATACAGTAACCGATACCTTTGTGAGGACATAAGCTACAAGAGAAAAGACACTGAGGAACCATCGTGTATTTGAATTAAAACGTCTTTCCAAAAATTCAGGCGTGGTAAATACACCACTTCGCATGTAGAAAGGAAGGAAGACCCATCCCAATGTTATTACAAGCCAGGCATGCAATTCATAGATAAGCATTGGAATTTTTCCACCTGCGCCGGCGCCCGCTAGTCCAACAACGTGTTCAGATCCAATGTTGGATGCAAAGATGGATGCTCCCACTACAAACCATCCCAAGTTTCGTCCTGCTAAAAAATAATCTTCAGTATTTTGTTGTTTTCGGGTCATTACCCAAATGGCGAGGGCTGCGATGAGGAAGAAGTAAATGGCTATTACCACCCAGTCCAGCGTTTCAAATCGTTGCATAGTTAGTTTTAGGTTTATGGTTAAAAGGGTTTTGCACCATTAAAATAATTAGAAGACGCCTAACGATAATACACCTCGTTCCACCGCAACATATTCTTGAATTCGTAGAGATCTGTTCCTTTAGTAATGCGAACATATTCGATACCGGCCATTTCTGCAAAATCTTCCATATGCTCTGCGGAAAGATTTTGGCTATAACACGTATGATGCGCTCCGCCCGCATAAATCCAGGCGGCGCAACCTGTGTGCATATCAGGATAAGGTTTCCATAAAACGCGCGCAACGGGAAGCTTAGGGAGATCTTGTTGAGGCGCCACCGCTTCCACTTCATTTACTAAAAGTCTGAAACGATTTCCTAAATCTATAACTGATGCATTCAGCGCGGGGCCAGCTGCACTATTGAAAACAAGTCTTACAGGATCAGCTTTACCCCCGATTCCAAGTGGGTGAATTTCACAGGAAGGTTTACCATCGGCAATTGATTCACATATCTCAAGCATGTGCGCGCCAAGCACCATTGGATTTGACGGATCAAAATGATAAGTATAATCTTCCATGAAAGAATTCCCACCTTTTAAACCACTCCCCATGACTTTCATTGCCCGTACGAGTGCCGCAGTTTTCCAATCGCCTTCAGCGCCAAAGCCATAACCCTCCGCCATTAAACGCTGAACAGGGATTCCCGGAAGTTGAACCAATCCATGCAAATCCTCAAAGGTGTCTGTAAACCCCTTGAAATTTCCTTGCTGTAAAAAAGTACGAAGGCCTATTTCGATTTTGGCTGCATCACGTAAAGCATGGTGTCGGTCAGCTCCTTTTCTTAAGGGAGTAACAACAGAATATTGATCCTCATATACACCAACGAGCTTTGTAATGTCGGCATCGCTTACTTCATTAATAGCCTTAACAAGTTCCCCGATACCATATCCATTGACGGAGTAACCAAATTTAATTTCCGCTTCAACTTTGTCGCCTTCTGTAACGGCAACCTGCCGCATATTATCGCCAAACCGGCAAAATTTTGCGTTTTGCAAATCGTGCCACCCGCTGGCTGCACGCATCCAGACCTGTAGCCGCTGTTGAACGTTTTTATCCTGCCAATGACCGACCACTACCTTCCGGTTCAGCCGCATTCTAGACATGATAAAACCAAATTCACGGTCACCGTGAGCGCTTTGATTCAGGTTCATAAAATCCATGTCGATACTATTCCATGGAATGTCCCGGTTGAATTGGGTGTGCAAATGAAGCAGTGGTTTATTAAGAATCTTTAATCCACCGATCCACATCTTAGCAGGGGAAAAAGTATGCATCCATGCAACAATCCCAATACAGTTTTTTGCAGCATTGACTTCCTGACACAACAGGTATATTTCCTCAGGTGTTTTGAGTACCGGCTTAAATATGACCTTGACGGGAATTATTGGGGAGGCATCAAGCTCCCTGACAATTTGTTGAGAATGTTCAGCGACTTGTTTTAATGTTTCTTCACCGTATAAGTTCTGGCTACCGGTAACAAACCATACTTCTAGCGTTTTCAGGTTGATCATTTTAGTATTTAGTATTTATCTGTTTATAGCTCTATCTTGATATAAGATCCAAATTGGTAATTTTCTCCGGGAACCATATCGTCATCTCACCTTTTCCACGGTGTGCCCATGCGTAGTAGGGAATTAAGGTAATTGGTTTTTCGACAGTTGAGACGCTCTGCCCCGATGCATCGATCACAACAGCAGTAGCTTCGCTTTTTAGAATGGTCACGCCGTTCAAAAGATCTTTTCTGAATTCACTTGAAAACACTGTGCCTACAGGAAGGATGAAATTGCTTGCCGAGCCATTGTTATCCACCCACTCGGCGCAATAGACAAGCGGACCTCGCTGCAAAGCCACTTTTCCGATATCATCTTTCACTTGTGGATTGGCAACGACTCTCCGTACTTCCATCGGCAAGTTTACTTCTATCACATCGCCTTTCTTCCATGTCTTATTGAGCAAGGCATAACCGTTTTCGACTTTAAAAGTAACCGGCTTTTTATTGATGCTGATGGATACCTTGTTGGGTGATGCACTTTCAAAAACGTACAATGAGGAAGGCATTGCTTTATTTTCTGCCCATCCGGGGATACGGATCAACACATTAAAGTCGGTTGGAGATTTGGGTGTCACTTCGAAAACCAACTTACCCTCCCAAGGGTAGTTATTCCGCTGGACGATCTCCACTGACTTTTTGTTTAATGCTAATGTTGTTGTGCTGTTTGCAAAAAGATTTATAAATACGTTATTATCTTTTTGCGCATACATATAGCCTGGTATGGAAGGTATAAGCCTTGAAACATTTGTGGGACAACAAGAACAAGGAAACCATCCTGACCGGCTAGCTTCCATATGGCGATGCGGCATTCCATTTTTTATTTCCATCGCGTTGGTGTAAAAAAAAGAATTGCCGTCCATTCCTACGCCGGATATCAAGCCATTGTAGAGTGACTTTTCAAGAATGTCGATATACTTTGAATCTCCGTGTAGTAAAAACATCCGGTGATTCCAATATACATTCGCTATGGCTGCACACGTTTCATTATATGCGGTCCGGTTGGGCAATTCGTAGTTATCACCAAATCGCTCCCCATCACCAATGGCCCCTACGCCACCCTGTACATAAATCTTTTTGGTAACAACGTTATTCCAAATAGAATCTATGGCTGTTATAAATTGTGTATCACCTGTGAGTGCAGCGACGTCTGCCATGGCGGCATATAAATAACCAGCGCGAACAGCATGGCCTACCGCCTCGAACTGCTCAACTACAGGCTTATGATCCTGCCAATAGGAACCACTCTTCCAAGGATCTTTACTGTTTGGATCATAACCTTTAAAATGTCCCCGTTCTTCAATGAAATATTTAGCGGTTTCGAGGTATTCTTTTTTGTTGGTGATTCGATAAAGCTTAACAAGGCCCATTTCAATAACCTGATGACCTGGTGCAACATGCTTCTTATCATGTCCAAAAACGCTGCAAACGAGATCAGCATTCTTGAGGGCAATGTCCAACAAGTTTCTTTTTCCAGTAGCCTGATAGTGGGCTGCGGCTGCTTCATACAAGTGACCTGAATTGTATAATTCATGGCTAAGTTCCCGTTCTTTCTCCCATCTTTCTTTTCCTGCCCATAGATGTGGCTCCGAGGGATTAATGGTTCTCGCCGTGTACAAATATCCATCTGGTTCCTGCGCATTTTTGATTTTAACAATCAACGAATCAATATAATCGTCCAGCGCCTTGTCGGGATAAAGACTCAATGAAAATGAAGCACCCTCAATCGTTTTATAAATATCCGTATCATCAAATGGAAAAACAGTGCAGAACTTCCCACTCTTAGCTGCCGCCATTTCGAAATTTTTCACACGTCCGGTTTCTTCGCAGCGTTGAAATGACGCAGGAATTGTAACCGTATGATTTGTTTTAATCCGTGGTAACCAAAAGTTATCATTTAACTTAACTTTTGTAAAAGGAACAACCTGAATCGGATAGTCAGCATTTTGAGCGAATGCAGCCACGGAAGAAAGCAGCAGAAGAAAGATTGTTTTTTTCACAGCTTAAAAGTGTTGAAGTGTTGAAGTTCTAAGTGTTGAAGTGTGAAGTGATGATGTTTGATGTGCTACGTGCCTGATTACCTATTGTCCATAGTAAGAATCCGGTCCGTGTTTACGTTCAAAATGTTTCTTAATCAATGCATCTTTCAAGCGAGGGGCTTTCGGGTTAATTTGCTCGGTAAGCAAAGCCATTTGTGCTATGGATTCTAATACTGCGCTATTGTAGACCGCCTTCTCAGGTGTCTTTCCCCAGGTAAAAGGTGCATGATTTCCCACAAGGACCATTTCTATTTCTTCGTAATTCAGATTTCTATCTTTTAGACAGTTGATGATTTGAAACCCGGTTTCATGCTCGTAATTCCCTTTGATCATTTCATCGCTCATCGGCGGAGCACATGGTATATCAACTGTATTGTGATCGGCATGTGTGGTTCCAAAAATTGGTATGTCGCGTTGCGCCTGTGCCCATGCCGTTGCAAAAGTTGAATGGGTATGCACAATACCCCCGATCTTTGTCCAATGTTTATACAAAAGGGCATGTGTTTTTGTGTCAGAAGACGGGCGCAGTTTACCGGCGACGGTCTTTCCATCGAAGTCAACGATTACCATTTTATCGGGTGAAAGCTCGTCGTAAGGAACGCCACTAGGTTTGATAGCAAAGACTCCGGCTGACCGATCAACGGCGCTTACATTACCAAACGTAAAAAGTACCAGGCCCAATTTGGGTAGCTGCATGTTCGATTGATAAGCTGCCTGTTGTATTTCTTCGTAGTTGGGCATGTCGGTCAATTAGTTCTTATCACAGAATATTTTTTTGCATGGTGAGATGTTCAAGGGCATGACCAACATTGAGATACTTTTTGTATCGCGTCTTGTAAACTTCCACTGCCTGGTGATCAGGTTTAAATTCCTGATCAAATCCTTGTCCCATGGCTGCCATAGCATCTTCAACCTTGGGATACAAACCTGCCGCCGTAGCGCCGAACATAGCCGCGCCTAAAGCACAAGTTTGTTCCGATTTATGAATACGAATAGGCATGTTGATAACATCAGCCATTACTTGCATAATGTAGGGCGACTTACGCGCAACGCCTCCTAGTCCAATCAACCCTTTTACGGGTACTCCTTCGCTATTAAACCGATCCACAATGGCTTTTGCGCCAAAACACGTGGATTCAACCCATGCTTTGAAAAGATGCGGAGCATCACTCCCAAGATTCAGTCCTGTGATGGCGCCATTCAATAACTGATTTGCATCAGGAGTGCGGCGACCGTTAAGCCAATCTACTGCGAGCTCATTGTCAGAATCCAACGGAATAGCTAGGGCTTGCCGGGTAAGTTCGGGAATTATTTTATCAAGCATCTCTTCTCTTAATTTACCAGCCACATCGGCGTTGATGAAGGTTGACGTGCCCAGCAAATTTTTCAGCGGCCATGCTAACATATTTTTAAACCAGGCATACGTGTCGCCAAACGCAGATTGGCCTGCCTCCAATCCAATCATCCCGGGTATAATTGAACCATCCACTTGCCCACAGATTCCCTTCACCAAAATATCTTTCATATCGGCTTTTGGAATCACCATCATATCGCAGGTTGATGTACCCATTACTTTGCTCAAATGGTAAGGCTCGATTTGTCCTCCGACCGCCCCCATATGGCAATCAAAAGCACCTACACCAACCACCACATCGGAGGAAAGACCGAGGCGCTCGGCCCATTCTTTACTTAAACGACCTGCCGGCTTATCAGAGGTATATGTTTCTTTAAACAGACGCGCGGTAAATCCTTTTAATAGCGGATCAAGTGATGCAAAAAAGTCATCCGGAGGTAGCCCGCCAAATTCTGCAGCCCATAACGCTTTATGTCCTGCTGAACACACACCACGTTTAATTTGACTTGCATCCTTGCCCCCTGTAAGTAGGAAGGGTATCCAATCGCAATGCTCAACCCAGGAATAGCACGCCCTTCGTACAGCCTCATCGTTGCGCAGAACGTGGAGGAGCTTTGCCCAAAACCATTCGGAAGAATAAATTCCTCCAACAAACTGTAAATAATTAATGTCAAGTTTACCGGCATGTTCATTGATCAAAGCTGCTTCGCCCGTAGCGGTATGATCCTTCCACAAGACAAACATGGCATTCGGGTTCTTCTCAAAAGATGGAAGCAGCGATAGTGGAGTTCCTCCCTTGTCTACTGCAATGGGGGTTGATCCAGTGGTATCCACGGAAATCGCCTTAACATGCATTCCGGCAGGTGGTCCCGCTTCACGAACGCATTCTTTAATAGTCGATATGAGTCCATCGATGTAATCCTGGGGATGTTGACGAAACTGGTTTTTGGATGGATCACAATACAAGCCATCCCGCCAGCGGGGATAATAAAACACAGATGAGGCGATCTCGCTTCCGCTGGATGCATCAACCAAAACGGACCGCACGGAATCCGTTCCATAATCCACACCGATAACAAATTGTTTTTCCTTCATAATGGATTCAATCGTTTGAATGGGACGCCAATATAATCTTATTTTTTATAAGTGTATATATAACAATTATAATTTAAAAAGGGCGAGCTGCTTCTAAAACTAACACACAAAAATAAAAGACATACCATAAAGGATTCAAATACTTCAAGTTCCTAGGGTTAATAAGCGATGGTCGGTATAATCATTGATGAACATCAGGACGTTGCTGTACGACTGAAACTCTTCGATGGTATGCATGGTGGTTACTACAACGCACTTCATGCCGGCGTTAGCCGCTGCCTCGACGCCTTTTGGTGCGTCTTCAAATACAATACAATATTCAGGAGCCACGCCAAGAAGGTGCGCGGCCTTTAGAAAAACTTCAGGGTGTGGTTTGCTTTCTGTAACATCTCCCCCACTCACAACTACCGGAAAGTAGTCGCGAAGATTTAAATTGTCTAAAACGAAATCAATATTGATTGGTGGTGCAGCAGAACCTATGGCCATTTTGATTTTCTTTTCTTTTGCCGTCTCAAGAAAATCAAACAAACCGTGGATCAGATCGAGATGCGGCCGGTAAATTTGCTGGTATCTTTCTTCCTTCGCCTTGGAGATTGCCTCAAAATCGAATTCCTTAAATCTGGCTTCACCAAAAATACGGGTTAGTACTTCATCATTCTTTCCATACATCTGGGCTCTAACTTCAGCTTTTGTTAGCGTCCCCCCAAGATCGTTTGTAATTACGTCAAACCACACATCCAGATGATACTCCATGTCATCGATCATCGTGCCGTTCAAGTCAAATAAAAAAGCTTTTAAATTATTTATCATGTGTTACTGTTGACGTTTCTGCTATGGATGCACAACCCTTCAATAATGAAAAACTGCGCGAGAATGTATGTGACCATGACCCAAATATGTGCGCCGTTAACAGGTTTAAAAAATTTATTGATCGCAAGTAAAGAGTCAGAAAGCATGAACAGCGCCGACCCGCCAAACACCAGCCAGAAACTTGCTTGCTGAGTGCGTCCGAAGCGAAACACCGCATTCAATACCATGACCATCATGGCCAAGGCGTAAATCATAACCGGTATTTTCAAATCACCCAGTGTTGGAAATAATACTACAACTAATCCCGTACCCCATAACACAACAGGAAATGCAAGTCGCATCTTCTGAATTCCTTTAAGCGCATTTTCTTCCGCCTGATCCTGATGCTGACGATAAGCAATAATATAGAAAATGTGTGCTATCAAAAATGAGCCAAGTCCAACCATAAAAAATACGGGATTTACCGATTCGAACATCAGTGTTGTGTCACCAGCGAAAGAAAGTAAAATAGCCAGTAGTACCACCGCAGACTTCTGACCGGCATTAAAGAAATAATACAGACCGAGAGTAATCATAAGCAACGGTTTGCAAACAATATGCAGCTCTCTGGAATCAATGATCGAAGAAATTAATTCTCCAATCGATACGGCAAAGAAGAGGGCAAGAGCAATTTTTTTCATATAGGGCAAAGTGTTAGATCTACCAAGCTATGATGAGTCTGAGAGCCGGTTGACCAAAAAAGCTGCATCACGAAATCACTTTATCTTTATTTTTCTGCATCAGCAAAAACGTCAATGCGGCACCGGCCAATACACTGCAGATTGCAAATGAAAGTGTAAACCTTGAGGGATCATTTGCATAAACAAGACCTGAAGCAAACGCACCAAATCCAATTCCAAATTCCATGAAAATATATAACGAAGCAACGCCCCTTCCTTTAAACTTCGGATCACTCAGGTCCGTTGCCCAGGCTAATAATGTCGGCGATGTTGCACCTTGCGCGAATCCATAAAATGCAATTCCTAAAATTAATTGAAGGCTGGTTTCTGCGAAGGCAATGACCAACATTGACAGCAATACCATAATTGCGCAAATCTGTAGCACCGGTTTTCTTCCCCAGCGATCAGAAGCTTTTCCACCAACCAATCGAACAGCCAATGATGCGATTGTCATGTAGGTAAATAACAACCCTTTGTTTTTTATGCCAACGTGTTCACCGAAGTCAGGAAGCAATGTGAACACTGATCCATAAGAGTAGCCTAGAAACAACATTACAATGCACGGTGCAATTACGCGAGAATCAAATAAGTCCGATCGATTCACTTTTAATAAGCTAACACTGAAGCCATGTTTTTCTTTTACGGTTTCTTTAATACCGGCAAGGATGACGGCAGATATCAATGCAAAAGCCGAGGAGCAGTAAAACATAACGTCTATGCCAAATTGATTGGACAGCAGTCCACCAACGGCAGGCCCACCCGCCATGCCAATTGAACTTGCCGTGCCTAAAAGCCCCATTGCTTCTCCTCGCCTGTCTGCTGGAATAATGTCTGATAAGTAAGCGGCCTGGCCCGTAGGCTTAAAGCCCGTTGAAAATCCGTGTACCAGTCGTAATAACAAAAAGCCGGAAACTGTTGATAGTAATGGATAGAGCAGGCTGCAAACAAAACAAACAAGAGAACCAACCATCATTACGGGCACCCTCCCAACCGTGTCGGCCAACTTTCCGCTAAACGGGCGTGAGCACATTGCCGTGAGCGTAAACAATGAAATAATAAACCCTTTATATTTTGCACCGCCCAGATCCGCGAGGTAAGCCGGCAGGTCAGGTATCAACATGTTAAAGCTTGCAAAGAAAAGCAACGAGCTTATGCACAGTAGCCAGAATTGCGTGTTGTAAATTTTTTTTCCGGTCAATGATCGATGTTAATAATATGAAATACGAGGCGCGAGTGGCGATGAACAAAACTCAACCATGTGCCTCATGCTTCCAAACTAATTAAGGCCTTGCGGCTGTTCCTGTGCACCCAATAAGTATGCTTTGATAAAATCATCCAGGTCACCATCCAAAACATTTTGCGCGTCATGACGCTCTACTGCAGTACGCGCATCTTTTACAAGTTTGTATGGGTGCAACACATAGTTACGGATCTGCGAGCCAAAATCAATTTTCATTTTTCCGGCTTCCACTTTATCCCGTTCAACATTTCGTTTTTCAATTTCCACCTGGTACAATTTTGATTTCAGCATTTGCATGGCACGTTCGCGATTTGCATGTTGTGAACGTTCCACCTGACAAACGATAACGATACCAGTAGGTTTATGCGTCAGCTGCACTTTCGTTTCTACCTTATTTACATTCTGACCCCCGGCACCGCCAGAGCGTGAGGTCTGAATTTCGATATCAGCGGGATTAATTTCGATCTCGATGGAATCATCCACTTTTGGATAAACAAACACGGATGCAAAAGAAGTGTGACGCCGCTGGTTCGAATCAAAGGGGGAAATACGCACCAGGCGATGCACCCCAATTTCTGACTTAAGTTTCCCGTATGCAAACGGACCTTCTAATTCTAAAGTAGCGGATTTAATTCCGGCAACGTCTCCGGATTGATAGTCGATCTGCGTCACTTTATAGCCGCTTTTTTCACCCCACATAATATACATGCGATTAAGCATGTCAGCCCAATCCTGACTTTCGGTTCCTCCAGCCCCAGGGTTAATTTCGACAACGGCGCTAAGCTGATCTTCCTCTTTGCTCAACATTTTTTTAAACTCAAGCTCCTCCACAGCCTTAGATGCTTTTTCGTATTCACGTTGCAGTTCTTCTTCACCAACATCGCCCGCTTCATGAAATTCATTGAGCACCTCCAAGTCATCCATCAGTTTGGATACCTGGTCAAATGCGTCTGTCCACACTTTTTTTGTGCGGATATTCTTAAGGATTGCTTCGGCTTCTTTTGGCTTATTCCAAAAGTCGGCTTGCTGCGTAATAAGTTCTTCGTCTTTTACTTCAAGGCACTTACGATCGTAGTCAAAGATACCCCCTCAAGGCGCTAACGCGAGCCTTCAAATCTTTCAATTGTTCTGTTGTCATGGATGTTAATAGTTTTTACATTCAGGCTGCAAATATATTCCAAATGAAGAAATATTTGATCCTAGCTTTCTTTTTCATTGGAATCGTTGGGTATGCACAGGTTAAAAACTTCACCTTTCCTTACACAAACTCTTTTCCTATGAAAGGCCACGGTTAGTCGTTTGGTGCTATTTCACCAGGTCGGCACGGGATGCAGACGGAAAACACAATTTTAAACCAGGACATATTTAACGCTATGATTTGCTATAGCCATTCTTACTCTTGACGGATCGTTTCCAGGTAAAATGGAGAGCCTTCTTCAACAAGCATCAATCTGGTTCTTCCGCTGATCCGTTCATATTTTTTCTTGATCAACATCATGGGTAATCCAACGGCAACCATTGCAACGGATGTGGTAGTAACGTTATCATTAAGGGTCGCTTTATCGCCGTTCACGACCACGACGTTGATCTGATCGATTAAAAAATATCCAACGCCCGCCACCACAAGAAATTTCCCGATGAGATTTACAAGACCAGACTGATTTAAATACACCCTGTCTATTTTGCGATAAGGTATGGTTGTTTGATGAACCATCACCGCTGTATCAAACAGATTATTGATATAACTTTTTATTTTATTTTTCTCGCCTTTCAAACGGATAACAAATTCGTCGCCAGGATTGAATCGCATAATTACTTTCTCTCCCCTTAGGAGTACCAATTGTTTTTGTGCCTCCGCTTTATTTGCGGCAAAAAACCAGCAGGTTAGAAAAAGAAAGATTATATATTGTTTCACACCTCTTACAAAATGAATCAAATTTAAAAAAATTGTCAGTTGGCACTAAGTCTAAGGTTATCATCCAAATACCCGCGCAAAATAAGCTTACTTAGTCGGCAATAATGGTATTAATTAACGATTAATTTGAACGTTTAAAAACACACAAACACAAAGCATTTTTGTTTGTTATGACAGATGACAAAAAAAGCTGGATTAGTTCTATTGTGTAACCAAAATTTTCGCGCCATAATTATTAATATTTTTTTGTACCTTCTCTGCTTGTTTGGAGCCCCTTTTTTATACGAACTATACTATAGACTAACCCCTGAATAAGTCTATGAGTAAACTCATGCCAAGAGCGCTAATTTTATGGGGATTTTTTCTTCTGGTGGCCGGCGTGTCTTTTTGCCAGGATATAAAATTCAACCACATCACCACAGATGACGGTCTGGCTAATGGCAATGTTAGAACCATCTTGCAGGATTATCAAGGATTTTTTTGGATCGGGACGGAAGACGGCCTGCAGCGGTACGACGGATATTCGTTAGTTGAGTACAGACATGACCGTAATGACTCCACCAGTATTTCAAGCAACTTTATTTTTTGTTTATACGAAGACTCGAAAAAAAATCTATGGGTAGGTACAATGGATGGCGGTATCTGCTGGTATAACCGGAAAGAAAACAATTTCTATCGCTTTAAGAATAACTCTCGAGATCCTGCTTCATTACTAAACAACCTCGTTCGATCCATCACTGAAAGTTCCGATGGCCGATTGTACATTGGTTTAAAAGAAGGGGGATTTAGTCATTTTAAAATTCCGGAAACCATTACTGAAAAAATTGCTTTTACAAATTTCCCGATTCAAATTGTTCAAGATGCTCCCGGGCCACGTTGGGTGAGCGACATTATTGAGGATCATGACAAATCTATGTTAGTTGCCATCATAGGTGGCGGGGTCCATCGATATAATCCTAAGACTAACGAGTTCCATGAAATATTAAAGGATTCCATCACCAAAAGAACACAACGCCTTACGCTTGACTCTAAAAACCGGTTGTGGATCAGTACTTGGGGCGACGGATTATATGTTTATGACCATTTAACAAAACGCCTCGCACATCATACCGCAGGTCTCAAAGAATATCAGCTAGACCATAACCAGATTGAAGATGTTCACGAAGACGCCGAGGGAAATTTCTGGATATGCACGGATAATGGGCTAAGCTTTTTGCATTATAGTTTTGACCCTTTCGATTATTGTTATTTTGTGAATTATACACACAATGAATTTGAGCCATCAAGTTTATTGAGTAATTCGATCAAAGCCTTTTACAGGGATAAAATGAACCGATTGTGGATCGGTTCATATTTTGGCGGCGTAAATATTTATGATAAAAATGCATTTAAGTTTAATCCAGTCCGTTACAAGGTCTGGGCTCCTGGAAGTATTAGCAGCAACAATGTTTCCTCCTTTGAAGAAGATGAGCAAGGGAGTCTTTGGATTGCCACCGATGGTGGTGGGTTAAATTTTTTAAAAGGTGGGGTTGCCGACATTCGAAAAGATGCGTTTGAAAAAATTGACATCCGGATAAATGGCCAACGGATAGAAAAAATCAAATGCCTTGAATTAGATAAGGAAGGCAATTTATGGATTGGAACGTGGGGATCCGGATTAGTTAAGTTCAATACTTCAACGCGAACGTCACAGCACTATGGCGTTGACCGAAATTCATCGTCGGGGCTACTGGCCGACCAAGTGATGATGGTCAAAGCCGACAATCAGGACAACCTGTGGATAGGAACCTTTAGCGGAGGATTAAGTTACTTCGACAAGAAGCAAAACAAGTTTACCCATTATCCCAACCTTTATAATAATACACCTTCCGCTGAGCGGTTTAATATTAAATCAATATTTGTCGATTCGAAAGGTCGTGTATGGATTGCCCCTGAAGTAAGAGGATTACATCTATACGATTCCGCAACCCGTACTTTCCGAGCAATAAAAAATTCTGTTCTTACGCAAGACCTCACTATTCTCTCCATTTTGGAAGCGAAGGACGGTACGTTATGGCTGGGGACTAATGGTGCCGGACTCATACATTACAATCCCGAAAAGAAAACTACCGAGCTGTACAATGAGAAAATGGGTCTGGCAAACAACGTTATCTATGCAATAGAACAAGATTCACGGACAGGCAAATTGTGGCTAAGCTCTAACAAGGGATTGTCCGAGTTTGATTATATAAAAAAAACCAGTAAAAATTATAACAGAACAGATGGATTGCAAGGGAATCAGTATAATCCGGAAAGTTCATTCAGGTCAGCAGGCGGCACGTTGCTTTTCGGGGGTATCAATGGTATGGATGCTTTTGAACCCGGAAAAATTGAAACTAGTTCGCACTTGCCACAAGTGGTGTTCACGAACTTTTTCCTGGATAACGTGGAAGTCAATGTAAATGAATCAGGCTCACCGTTGAAAGAAAATATAATCCTCGCCAAAAATATTGACCTCAACCATAATCAGAATTCATTTAGCGTGGGCTTTGCTATCCTGGAGTATAGCTTTTCTGACCGCAATCAGTATGCGTACATGCTCGAAGGGTTTAATGATACCTGGCAACAAATTGGTTCCGAACGTAAAGCCACTTTTACAAATCTTAATCCGGGTTCTTATACTTTAAAGGTAAAGGCATCCAACAGCGATGGAGTATGGATGACCGCAGAGAAAAAGCTAGTCATTCATATCCATCCTGCATGGTGGCAGACAACATTTTTTAAGGTCGGAATTATTTTACTTTTCACGCTTACCGCAATCGCAGTGGTACGCATTCGCATCAACTATCTCTTGAAGCAAAAGCAGAAGTTAAAAAAGAAAGTGAAGGAACGAACGTATGAATTAAAACTAAAAAATGATGAGCTGACAGAAAAGATCGAAGAGATACGTTCACAGAATGAAGTTCTTCACAAACAAAAAATTCAGATCGTTGAAAAAAATAATGAGATACAGGCACAGAATGAGGAACTCACTGCACAAAACGATCAAATCATTTTACAGCGAGAAAATCTGAGAGAAGCAGAGCAAAAATTAAAAGAGGTCAATGAACAGTTGGAAGCCATTGTAGAACAACGCACCAAAAAACTAGAAGAAACAATTATCCAGTTGGACAAAACCGTCACTGAACTTGACCGGTTTGTTTACAGCGCCTCGCATGATTTAAGCGCCCCGTTAAAATCCGTATTGGGGCTTGTTCAAATTGCACGGATGGAAAAAGAACCGGAACGGCTTTGGGAATACTATAACCACATCGAGTTCAGTATTCAGAAACTGGACCGTGTTATAAAAAGTATGGTCGAGTTTTCCAGAAATTATCACCTCGATGTACAAGCTATAGATTTTAGTTTTCACGAGCTCGTTGATGAAGTTTTGCGCGAGCTTGCATTTTGGCCCGAAGCACGGAGAATTTCCTTCAAAAATAACGTGGCGGTAAAAGAATCAATCATTAAGAGCGATAGCCAACGCATGAAAGTTGTGCTTCACAATCTGATCAGTAACAGCGTGAAATATGCGGATCTTACGAAACCCGATTCGTATATACATATCGACCTGCATAAAAACGGTGCCTATAACACCATTACTATTTCAGACAACGGTATGGGTATAGAAAAAGAAAGACAATCCAGGATATTTGAAATGTATTACCGGGCTACAGACCGTTCGCATGGATCGGGTCTCGGCCTATTTATAGTAAAGGAAATCATTCTTAAGCTTGGAGGATTCATCGAAGTTAAATCTGTGTATGGCACGGGTTCAAGCTTTATCATTCACCTTCCCAAAGAACCAAACGGCAGGAATCCCGTTAAAGATCACCAGCCTTAAAACGTGATGCCTTGTTTTTTCATTTCTGCAATCAACTTGGCGGGTATGGGCATGCAGGAACAATTTTTCTGATGTTCCAAATGCCACTTTACCCTTTGCTCAAACGTCGGGTTCTTAGGCATTTTATGGTTGAGGTGCCATTTTTTATTCAGCTTGGTGACCACGGGTTTAGATAATTAGGTGTCTACGCTGATTGAAAAGCGAATTACTGAAACCCAAAAGAAAGCCCTTTCTGCATGGCCCGTTCATATTTCTTTTTATCAAACTTGTATAGGAAAGGTGCCTTATGCGCTCCGCCGGTTTTTCTTTCCGGAAGACGCTCAAGGACATCCAAGGCAAGCATTTTCTTTTGAAAGTTCCTGCGATCAAGAGAAACGCCCAGAATGGTTTCATATAACCGTTGCAATTCAGGCATCGTAAATGTCTGTGGTAATAAATTATAACCTACAGGCTGGTCATTAAGACTCAGTCGTAACGCCTCTAAAGCTTTTGTTACAATAGAGTTATGGTCATAAATTAATGATGGGATTTGTTGCACATCCCACCATTGGCATTCGTCACTCAACCAATCGGGCCGAGGGGTAACTTTAGAGAATTCGACCAACGCCCAATATCCCACCGTTATGAAACGGTCCATGATCCAACTCTTAGACGTGCCAATGATTTTAAATGATTTTTTCCCTCGTTCACGGTGCGGGTCACCAAAGACCTGAAATTGACGGAGAAAGATGTCCTTAAGGCCCGTTCGTTCTTTCAACACCCGTTTGGCCGACGCATCCAGCGATTCCTTGCGTTTCACGAATCCACCAGGAACGGACCAACTACCCTGATCTTTCCATTTCAGCAGCAATACTTTTAACTGATTATCATGAAATCCAAAAATCACGCAATCAATAGAAATATGAGGAAGAAAGTTACGATCGCCCTGTAACAAAAACTCCCGTAATTTTTTTTCGTATGACCCCATAAGGGCCTAAATTATGCATATTCGAATTGATTCACCAAACCCACCTGTCAGATGTAATTTAATAATCTAATGTGTATGGATAACACATTAAAATTAATTAACATTGTGTTACCTATACACATTGCAGGTTTTGTGGGTGTAACCGAAGTGTACACTGCAAGGGCCGCAGTAACCATGAATCGACCACCAGATCGCTTCGCTATCAAGAGATGAAAAGACTTTCTACTATTAAAATCACGCTCATCAATAGATTTTAACAAAGGGATAAATAGCATAAAGAAAAATGGAATATCATAACATGTTATTCTAAAAGTGGGGATTGAAAGTTCTTTTACAGTAAACATCATTTATAATATTAAAAGTGGGTGTCCTTATGACTGATGGTACTGTACTTGGGAAGCGAAGGGCCTGAAACTGTGGTTTGATGGATGGATTAACGATCCTCAGTTAGAAGTTAAAGGTTCCTTTGCTTTACCGTGAGCAAGGTTAGTGGTCTCGTTATTGATCTTCCGCATGATTATTATGCACTTAAAAAATGACGGCTAAGTTTTAAGCGCGCTTGCTTTTCCAACGATCGTACTTCTTGCGAAGCATAGAAACTGCATTCGGTCCACCCTTGACCTGATTAAATATCATTAAATTCAAATACGGCTTTTTATCAGTTGCTTTTGCTACCGTAATAAAAGCACTCGTTGCCCTTTGTTCACCACAGCGAACATCTCCACCTGCCTGAGATCCGGCCTCTAAAGCAAGCATTAAAATCTCATCGATCTGAAGTTTGTCGTCCTTACCTTTTTGGGCAATGTGTAAAATCTTCTCCAGCACTGTTTCATTTGCAAGCGTATTACCTTGCACAGAAATTCCATTCGTTGTGAGAGCACCTTTGTAAACCCTGGTGGAGTCTCCGGTGTAAGTTATGGGCGCTTTAAAATGCTTTAAGGTAATAACAGCATACTGCTGTCTTTCCGGATCAAAATAAGAATCCATCAATGCAGCAATGATTTCGTCGGGCGAATGATTGGTTAAAATCATTTGAACACCTTTCGACCTTGCTTTGCTATTGCTCATGGCCTGAACGATTATTGCTCCTTTGCCGGGAATAATTTCACCGATGCCGTAACAATTTTTAGTACAGGATGCGCCAGCTATTCCAATCTCGCCTGTGGCTGGGTCGACAATGATGATCGACCATGTTGCAAATGCATTACCACCCAGGAGAAGAATGATAGCTATAAGAATGGTTCTCATAAAAAATCAAAGTGCATTTGGACCAACAATTAAAATTCTATCCTCCTCGCTGCAATTCACACTCACCGATAATGATATTTTATTTGTTAGCTAAGAGTTTACGCTTTCCAGGCAACTTCCTCAACTCCTAATTCCTTTGTCATCATTCGGCTTAAAACAAACAGGTAATCAGATAACCGATTCAGATATTTTATTACTAACGGATCAGATTTTTCCTGATCATACAACGCCGTGGTTAAACGCTCGGCACGGCGGCACACCGTCCGTGCTACATGACAAAAGGAAACTGCCGTATGGCCTCCTGGCAAAATGAAAAACCGTAGCGGAGGTAATTCTGCATCCATTGAATCAATTTCTTTTTCCAGGAAAAGCACATCATCTTCGTGTAACGAGGGAATTTTGACTTTTGTATTTCCTGGTTCAGTCGCCAAAATCGCTCCAATAACGAATAACGTATTTTGTATGCGTATTAAAACTTGCGTCCTATTTTTATTCACTTCCTGGTCGCGGACCAGTCCTATAAAAGAATTCAGTTCATCAACAGTTCCATACGCATCAATACGCGCATCTGCTTTTGTAACCCGTTTTCCGCCAAAAAGTGAAGTTGTGCCTGAGTCGCCGGTTTTGGTGTAAATCTTCATTAGTATGCGTAGCCGTTGGTGTTTTCCGGTCGAAGTTAAGTTCTAACAATTGTTTTTCAAGCAGTTTGTTGTCTGCCTTTCAAAACCAAACCGTTGGGTAGCGTTTTTATAGCGCCATCACAAAACACCAAAGGTTGAATTAAGCCGGAACTCCCCTATTTACATTTTCGTTTTTCCGGTCCCATTCTACCAATCCGTCACGGAGGCGGATAATTCGATGTGCATAGTGTGCGATGTCATCTTCGTGTGTTACCATAATGATGGTGTTACCTTTGTCGTGAAGTTCCTGAAAGAGCGTCATGATCCCATAGGAGGTTTTGGTATCAAGGTTACCAGTTGGCTCATCGGCCAGGATGATGGACGGATTATTGACAAGAGCCCGGGCAATGGCGACACGTTGGCGCTGGCCCCCAGAGAGTTCGTTGGGTTTGTGGTGATAACGATCTGCCAGGTTTACACTTTCCAATGCAGCCATGGCCATTTCATTTCGTTCTGATTTGCTGTAACCTGCATAAATTAAAGGTAATGCTACGTTTTCTAACGCAGACGCCCTGGGCAACAGGTTGAAAGTCTGAAACACAAAACCAATTTCTTTATTTCTAATCTCTGCAAGCTCATTTTCAGTCATCTCACTCACCAGGTGGTTATTGAGACTGTAACTTCCGGATGTAGGCGAATCCAAACACCCCACAATATTCATCAGGGTGGATTTACCTGATCCAGACGGTCCCATAAATGCAACATATTCACCTTTCTCAATTGAAATTGAAACGTCCTGCAGGGCATTTACAATGTTGTTACCCATCTTGTAAATTTTCGAAATATGGCTTGTTTCAATTATTTTCATCCTTAAGCGTGTTGAAGTTTGAAGATCAAAGTCTTTCGTAGGCAGATTGTTTAAGTCGTATTTACGTGGTTAGCCTCCTGCGTGTTTAGGTTCGGTACCCCCAATTCATACAATTAGTTTACAATTTAACGTTTCCATTACAAGATGAAGGCAAAAAAAGTGGCTCCTCATGAAGATGTGACGTTCCCGGCCATTATATGTTACAGGCATCAGCGGCTCAGCCAAGCCTAAAATTAAATGTTTCCGTGGTGTAAGTGAAGTTTGAAAGATCGTAAACACGTTCTGAAAAGACCACATGATCGTTTTGATCAATCATTATTACGGTAGAACAACGGGAGCCATATCCTTCAGATTTAATAAACATCGATGAAAGGGCTCGCTCGCGTTCCAGCGAAAGCCCGGTACTCGGTAACAGTTCATCAACGGCAATCTGATCATCGTACAAAACTTCAAAGAGCCTTTCGGGATCAACGGTTGCCTGCGACAAGACCGGTTTCATTTTCTCTTTACCACGCAGAACTTTGGGCCAGGGGGTATCCAGCAGATGGTTGCTCAAGCCGTAGAATCCTTGCGAAAGTTTCTCAAACCCCTTTTTATAATTGGAGTGATACCATAACTCGTTCGCACGTCCTACAATAAGATTATATCCGTTATATCGCTTTCCATTTGTAATGACCTTTTGAAGATATCGATCTGCTGGTTCATCACCAATTAAAAAATCCGTGACGAGTTGCCCACGCGAGGGCGCCACAGGGTTAATGTTTTTGGGATCCCGATAATTCGTAACCATGCCGATTTTTCCTTCTTTTGTCATGGCAAGCCAAGTACCTCCTGCTTCTAGATCCCTTCCTCCGACGATGTATTCATAATCTTCCCAGTGTTGAGCCTTCGCAGTTTTACGGTTGTAGAATTCATCACGGTTACCTGCAAAAATCAATTTGTAGTTTGGATGATTATTAATGGAAAGGAATATCAGACACATATTAACAGTGTTGAAGTGTTGGTGATCGAAGTGTGGGAGTTATACAGAAATAGAAGATGCACTTGATAGAATAACAAGGAACTGATCGTTTTGAGTTCTATTGTGAAATCTCGCTGGCGTCAAATTCGATTTCGAGTTGCTCAGGAAGCAACGTGAATGATTTGCGATGCAGTCTTGTGATGCCTAATTGCTTGATCGCTTCCCGGTGAGCTTCCGTTGCATATCCAACATTCGTTTCCCAACAGTAGCCGGGAAAATCATTCGCATATTTTAACATCAGTTCATCACGGTGTGTTTTAGCAAGCACGGACGCTGCAGCAATGGATAAATATTTCCCATCACCTTTTACGATACATTCATGCTTGATATCACAATAGGGTTTGAAACGATTTCCATCGATTAACAAAAGCTCAGGACGAATTTGTAATTTATCCACCGCCAGATGCATGGCCTTGAAGGAAGCATTCAAAATATTGATGCGGTCAATCTCTTCATGGTCTACTTCTGCAACAGCCCAGGCAAGTGCATCACGTTCAATATCAATGCGCAGTGCATCGCGTTCTGATTTTGTAAGCTGCTTGGAGTCATTCAATATTTTATGCCTGTATTTTTTGGGCAAAATTACCGCGGCTGCTACTACCGGCCCAGCAAGACAACCCCTCCCAGCCTCATCACAACCCGCCTCGATGTACATCTTCGAAAAACAAGAAAGCAGCATACGCAACCCTTATAAGCTTCAAGTTTAACAGTTTAAAATTTCAAGTTAAAGTTTTGGTTCTTTAAAGTTTGAAAGTTTCAAAGTTTCATAACTTTAAACCGGAACATCAAACTCTAAATTTTATTCATGTCAGAAGAAGTGAAAAATCCGTGGAAAACGCTTTCAGGTGAAGTAAAATACGAAAATCAGTGGATCAAGTTAACGGAGTATCAAGTAATTAACCCGGCAGGTGGGAAAGGAATCTACGGTAAAATCCATTTTAAAAATAAAGGCATCGGCATCATTCCTGTAGACGACGAAGGAAATACCTGGCTTGTAGGACAATACCGCTATACCCTTAATGAATTTCATTGGGAGATTCCAGAGGGAGGCGGCCCTTTGGACGAGTTTCCCCTACTGGCTGCACAACGCGAACTAAAGGAAGAAACAGGCATTTCTGCAAAAAAATGGACCTCGCTACTTCGCGTCAATCCATCCAATTCAGTATCAGATGAAGAATGTGTTATCTACCTGGCGGAAGACCTTGAATTCGGCGAGGCACTACTGGAAGACACCGAAGCAGACTTGAAAGTAAAAAAACTTCCGTTGACAGAAGCTATCGATATGGTGATGCGAGGCCACATCCGCGATTCAATGAGCATGATTGGCTTGCTGATGTTGGCGAGAATGCGTGGCTTATAGGGGCCATTTTTCATGACCCTTAAAACACATTTAAGAGAAAATTTTTATTTGGCTTACCCCGTGATGCTGAGTAACCTTGGCCATGTCACGATGGGAGTAAGCGACAACGTAATGGTCGGTCATCTTGGTGCAAGTTCACTGGCAGCCGCAGGGTTGGCGCTGGTCGCGTTTAACGTACTGATGCTTTTTGGAATCGGTGTCTCGTACGCCATCACGCCGCTTGTTGCTACAGCACACGGTGAAGGCAACGATGAGGCTGTCGCACAAACTTTAAAACATGGATTAATCATCAACGTTATCACTGGCGTTTGCCTGGTAGGTGTCGTTTATGCCGCCAGAAATATTTTATACTACATTGATCAACCAGAAGATGTAGTTGATCTTGCCATTCCCTACCTCGGCATCATAACCGTTTCCATAATCCCGATGCTGATATTTCAAACGTATAAACAATTTGCCGAGGGACTTTCAAATACAAAGGTTGCAATGATCATTATTCTTTTTGCAAACGTAGTTAACATTGCGCTAAATTATTCCTTAATCTATGGACATGCCGGTATGCCAGCGCTTGGATTACGAGGTGCTGGCTGGGCAACTTTACTTTCACGCATTTTCATGGCACTTGCGATCGCAGGATATATTTATTACTCCCCAACATTTCATAAATATCGAGCGGGATTTTCTTTTGGCAATTACGCTCGTAGCCTTTTTAAGAAGATGTTAAACATCGGAATACCCAGTGGAGCACAATTTATCTTCGAAGTAGCTGCTTTTGACTTCTCGCTGGTTATGATTGGCTGGTTAGGAACAACAACACAGGCGGCGCATCAAATTACTATAAACATGGCAACGGTAACCTATATGACAACGGCTGGCCTGGCTGCTGCAGCAACAGTCCGTGTAAGTTACTTTTTAGGAAACAAGGATATCAGAAACTTAAAACTGGCAGCTTATTCATTACTGGGAATGGCCATGGCCCTGATGGGATGCTGCGCAGTTATTTTTATCGCTGGTCGGCATACGCTTCCGCATTTATATATTGACGACGCCGAAGTAATCTCCATCGCTTCCAACTTGCTCATCATTGCAGCCCTTTTTCAATTTTCAGACGGGGCTCAGGTGGTTTGTGCCTCTGCTCTTCGTGGCTTACAAGATGTTAAAATTCCCTCGGTGCTTATTTTTATTTGTTACTGGGTTATTAGTCTGCCGTTAGGTTATGTCTTGGCTTTTAACATTGGATTGGGTGCTATAGGAATTTGGCTGGGGTTGCTCATTGGACTTACACTTACAGCCATTGCTATGTTTGTGCGGTTCAAAATGCTGGTGAAGACATTGTCGATGGTAAATGCTGACGTTTGAATATTGTAATTGCATGACTGAACATTACCAATGGCTAAAATACTTGTCATTCCTGACAAGGAAGACAAAAATGTATAACGACAGAGGTCATTTTTTTAACCGCCAACAACTTTAATATACGAACAAACATGAAAGCAAAACCAGTAAAACTTTCACAAACCACAATTACAGAATTAATGATTCCTTCCTATGCAAACTTCGGCGGGAAAATTCATGGTGGCATTTTGCTTTCGTTGATGGACAAGGTGGCATATGCATGCGCGGCTAAACATGCATCTGCCTATTGCGTTACGGTGTCGGTGGACAAGGTTGAATTTCTACAACCCGTTGAAGTAGGTGAACTTGTTTCACTCCACGCTTCTGTAAACTATGTTGGCCGCACTTCATTAATCATTGGTATTCGGGTGGAGGCTATGAATGTAAAACTTGGTACGGTCAAGCATACAAATTCCTCCTACTTCACGATGGTCGCGAAGGGAGATGATGATAAACCTACACTCGTTCCTGAATTAATTTTAGAAACAAAGGAGGAAGTGAGACGTTGTATTGAAGCGATGCGCATGAAAGAAATCAAAAACAAAATTAAAGAGGAGATGGATGATGCAAAGTCGAATATACACGTGGACCTGGCGTTAGAAATCTTGAGGGAAGAGCGGTGTGTGATGCAGTTGGTTAACTGAAAGAATAAAAGATCTCGGCAGACGTTGAGAAACAAACTTTGTTATTTTTAAGACATGAAAATTCTTCGCGTAATACATACAGGCTATGGCCTTATCGTATTTACCACGTTATTTATCATGTTACTACCATTTCTTGTTATACCGATTTTGTTTCCCAGCCAATTTCAGCTTGTCGGAATAATAAATCGGTGGTGGGCTCGGTTAATGTTCACTTTTATCTTCATCCCTTTCCAAACGGAATACCGATCCAAACTTGATCCCAAAAGGCAATACATATTTTGTCCGAATCATTTTTCCTACCTCGATATACCTGCCTTGGGGCTATCATCACACAATACCATTTTTGTGGGCAAGAGCGAGATGGCCAAGGTTCCGTTGTTTGGTTTCATGTATGGCAAACTTCACATTACGGTAGACCGGACCAAACTCAAGAGTAGGTACGCGTCTTTAGAAAAATCTTTTCACGCTATCGACCAGGGTAAAAGCCTCGTAATTTACCCCGAGGGCGGTATAGTGACAGAAAAAGAACCGGTGTTGTCAAAGTTTAAAGATGGTGCTTTTCGTGTCGCGATCGAGAAACAAATCGCAATTGTTCCTGTCACCATTCCATTTAATTGGATAATTTTGCCCCCGGATGAATTTCTCTTGCGGTGGCATCCGCTTAAAGTTATCTTCCATGAACCGATTGAAACCTCCCGGCTTACAATAAAAGACGTGGACGCATTGAAGGAGAGGGTTTTTACCATTATCGACAGCGAGTTGAAAAAGAATTTAAATACCGAGATCTTAAATCATTACATAACATATCCCTAAGTTAAGTTGCGTGTTCCGCGTTTAAATTGAGAGCGCAACGCCAATAGTTTTTGAACATGAAAATTGATCGTGCCTTATTAGATAAAATCGCTCACCTGTCAAGGCTGGAGTTTGATGAGAAAGACGCTGAAAAGATGATGAAGGATATGAGCGCCATTGTTGATTGGGTCGAAAAGCTAAAAGAAGTAGATACGGAAAATGTCGAGCCGCTAACAACTATGAGTCATGAAATCAACGTTCTTCGCGAGGATGAAGTAAAGGAACATTTGAGTCATGAACGCGCGTTGAAAAATGCTCCCAAAAAGGATTCTGATTATTTCAGAGTTCCAAAGGTCTTGGAGTAGCGGAAGCTTTTTTTAAAACAAAATATCCCATGCTGCCACTAATAATGGACGCCAAAAATATTCCAATTTTAGCATCGGTAATTAATTGGCTGTCATCGAACGCCAGGGTTGTAATAAATAGCGACATCGTAAAGCCTACGCCCGCCAAAAATCCGACTCCAAACAAGTGATTCCAATTCATTCCGTTAGGCAACACCGCAATTTTGAATTTGATCATCGCCCACGTAAAAATTACCACCCCTAAAAATTTTCCAACAAATAATCCAAGAAGCACGCCTAGGGAAACGGTGTTATTAAAAATGCTGCTGAAGATGTCGGTATTCAATTCAACTCCCGCATTGGCTAAGGCAAATAATGGCATGATCAGAAAAGCAACGCACGGATGCAACTGAGATTCCAACCTCTGCAACGGTGTGCCCGCTGCTTTTGTAAGCCTGTAAATTTTCTCGATGACCTGGTATTGGTCGGGCTCCAACAATGTAACATCATTTGGAGGTATTGCATGAAATTCCCGAAGTTTAACTTCTAACGATTGAACAAATTTTTGCTCGTCGATTTTGGTTCGCGCAGGAATCGCTAGCGCTGCTATAACGCCTGCAATGGTAGCATGAACACCGGACATGAGAAAGGCCAACCAAACCCCTCCGATTCCCAGAATGCCATAAAATAAAGTACTTCTAATACCTATAGCATTCGCTGTTAAAAGCAGTGCGATAAACCCAACGCCGATCGCGAGGCTAACCATAGAAATATGAGAAGTATAAAAAAAGGCAATGACCAACACAGCCCCAAGATCATCAGCAATGGCTAGAGCGGTTAAAAATATCTTTAATGACAATGGAACACGCTTGCCCAATAGTGAGATAATTCCTAGGGCAAAAGCGATGTCGGTCGCCATAGGGATTCCCCAACCGTTGTTTTCGGCGCCGGTCGGATTAAATAAAACATAAATCAATGCCGGAAATATCATTCCACCTAAAGCCGCTACGAGAGGAAGCGCAGCTTTTTTTAAATCCGATAGTTCACCTGCAATCATCTCTCGCTTAAGTTCAAGACCAACAACAAAAAAGAACATGGCCATCAGTCCGTCATTGATCCAATGATGCAACGAATTACTTATTTCGTAGTGCGCGACGCGAATAGCAATTTCATATTCCCATAGATGATGATAAGCAGCACTCCATGGGGAATTCGCCAAAAGTATCGCAGCAAGTGCACTAAAAAGCAACAGAATTCCCGCCGTACTTTCATTGTGCATGAATCGTTCAACGGGCTTGAGTATTTTATCAATTTTATTAGCAGGCATCCATACGGGCTTAAGTTACTTTAACAACCAAATCACCTATTCCACTTCCAGTACTGGAAAATTTTTAAAAATTATCGCGTCATTCCATTAGCTTGCAGTTATTTAGAAGAGATTATGCAAGTTATTTTTTGGCGATCATGGCTACCCGTTTACCGCGTCATGTTATACGTTATAGCAGCTGTATTTCTGTTTTCACTTCTGTTTTTATGGTTTGGTTATTTTGAAGGTGCTGATGGTGTAATTCATTGGGAAAAATTTCAAGAGCAAAAAGTTGTAGAGACTACTGTTCACGAATTTCGACTCGGCCCTTTTGTATTGGCTGTGCCAGGAGAAAGTTATGCGATACTGGAATATTTCAACGGGAGCCATATTGTTCCAAACACCTCTGCCTCTTATTTCTTTTTAGCTATTGTAATGGCTGCTGCCATCATGTTGTTAACCTTAATAACCACACTACCCCGTTTTTGGTATTTCACCGGGATGGGTTTGTTTATCGTATTCGTCGTGAGCCTCCGTGTCGAAGTGCTTGCTTTGGGTGGTTACACGAATCAAGTACCTGTTGCGGTAGTGTTATTAATGTATGTGCTGCCGAGTTTTTATTTTAATCAAATCAAATCGCATATCTCATTCGTCAGCAGAACCGTTTCTTTTTTTGTGATCACATTATTTCTAGCGCTATTCATTCATTTTTTTTCCGGCGTTGATTATCCTTTTTATCATCTTGCCTTAACGCTATATACCCCCGCCCTTATACTGAGCATTCTCTTTATCATCATGATTGCCCACGAAATTTTGGCTTCATTCGTCTTTATAGTAGGTCAGGGATCTTCCAAAACTCTGCAACACCTATCAATAATAAGTGTCATTTATTTAGCTAACGTCATCATCACATGTTTTCACGAACTTGGTGTAATTGAGTCGAATTTCGTTTATATCAATTTGTTCCTTCTGCTAACCATTTCTGCAACGCTTGGCTTGTGGGGCTTTAGGCAGCGGGAACAGATGTATCAAAATATATTGCCATTCGCTCCCTATGGTGCCTACTTTTTTCTTTGCCTGGGCATCGTTTGTTTCGCAACGACAGGACAAATGTTAAACAACGCTAACGACCCTGCCGTAAAAATCATTCGTGACTTTATTATTTTTAGTCATACGGGTTTTGGCGTAATATTCCTGACTTATCTCTTTTCGAATTTTATATTAATGCTTGCGCGGAACTTGCCGGTATACAAGGTACTCTATAGCCCTACACGCATGCCTTACTTTACGTTCAGGTTTGCCGGACTGATCGCTATGCTGGGATTCGTATTTTATTCAAACTGGCGTGAATACATTTATCATGGCCTTGGTGGTTTTTACAATTTTGCAGGCGATTTACACACACTTTTGGATAACAGAGGATACGCCGAATCTTTTTACGATCAAGGGCACAGTCAGGCTTTTCAAAATCACAGGTCGAACTACGCATTAGCAACCATTAAAGCCTCCCGATATGATTTTGATGACGCTCATTACAATTACGAACTGGCTAACGGCAAAAGACCAACGCCATACTCCCTTACAAATGCTGGAAACCTTTACTTATGGGAAAATAAGAATACTGAAGCAATATCACGGTATCACTATGCATTGAGGGAATTGCCAGATGCTGGCCCGATTCAAAACAATCTGGGGTTCGCATATTCAAAAACACATCAGGTAGATTCGGCTTTGCTGTATTTAAATGCGGCACGCCATCACGAGATTTCAAAAATTTCTGCAGAAACAAACTTCTTTGCTCTCGCTACAATGGAGGCCGTGCCTATAAAAATAGATTCCGTGTTGAATTTATTTAATTCACATCCCGGCACCATTAGTAACGCCCTTGCACTTTCCACTTTACAAAAGCAAAAGTTTAGCACACCTGTTAAGCCTTTGGAAGAAAAGCGTCTTAACCTATACACGGCAACATTATTAAACAACTACATTGTAAGATATGCCCAGACGCTTGACACAACATTCATTCACGAAGCTCACCGCATTGCTTCAGACTCCCTAAATGAAGATTACAGCGAGGCCATAAAATCCTCCCTCGCATTTGCTTACTACCACCGCGGAAATGTAACCAAGGCATTGGAGATCCTGGGTGAGTTAGCATACATTACTCAGAGTTATCAAGGCAAGTTTAATTACATCATGGGATTGTGGGCCCTTGAACAGGGTAATCCTGTTTTGGCGTCGTCTTATTTTACCTATTCAGACACCTACACCTATAAGGATGCCAAATTCTATAACGCCATAGCCCTTTCGGAAGCCAGACGAAAGCCTGAAGCCTTGATCATGTGGGACACTGTTGCCAATGGGAGAGACGAAGCAAAAAAAGAAATTGCAGCACGCATGAAACGAGTTTTGAACCTTGGACCAACGGAGGCTCTATCCTTAAATGACGCTGAGAAATATCAGTATTGTCGCTACAACATTGCCTTGCGTGATTCCGTTCTGTTTAACAAAATACTGAACAATTTTATAAGTGCAGATTATAAAGCACAAGCCATCCTTGACATCAGCCGACGTTATTATGAAGCCGATATGATGGCTCCTGCCATACGCTATTATCGCAGGATCGCAGGATTGGAACTATCGAATAAAAAACTATATGAGGATGTTCGCCACCTTGAATTGTTGATGTTGGCCTATCGCGGCGAATTAAACTTATTGGCAAGCCAGATTAACAAAGATATTACTTTCGACGATTCACGTTTGCTGGAGAAAGCCCTATATACAGCGTTGATTGCTTCCTCTAACGGGGATTCAACCTTAGCGGAAAAAAATTTCAGAATATTGGGTGTATACAATCCTTATTTCGAAGAGGGTGTAATAGCCGCTGCTAATTTTTATCGAGATCAAAACCAGGACCGAATCAAGCCCTACAACATTCTGGCAGAGGCTATCCAAATAAACGGGAATTCAATCAGACTTTTAAAAGCTTATGTAGCAGAGGCCACTCGGCAAGGATTTGATGATTATGCGGCCAGCGCAGCTGAACGATTAACCAGTTTAGAGGCTGCGGCAGCGAACTAGCGCTCGGGCTTGATTCTTTTAGGATTCTTTACACGCTTGGCGTTTGCAAGAGCCTTGTGCTTACTACCATTCTTTGCTGTTGCACCGTTTCGCTTGGATTCTTTTTTCGCCTCGTCCTCTTTTAGCTTCATATTTTCGCGAATTACCTTCCAGTAATCTTTTCCATAGTCGACCAAAATTTCACCACCAGCCGGGATATCTCTTTTTGCTTCAATGTACGCTTTCAAGCCGTCCACTACATAATCGGAATTGTTCAATAATCCTTTTATCCGAACAAGACCACGGGCATCATTTGCATAACGGGCAAATGCCGTGGTGGTCCGCAATGCGTCAATGACGTGATTCCGGTTGATGTAAAAAATATAGCCGTTCTTTCCATCCTCATCCTTTACATCTTTCCATTTGCTCCGGCGACCGATATATTCGATGATGCGTGTACCTTTCGCAATAGGCTTTTTTGTAAATAACCCTTTGCCCGCGTTGGGTATAGTGGATTTTTTAATATACAGTTGTTTTTGCAGTAGTGCCATTGCAGCTTCTTGTCTATTAATCTTTAATTTTTTCGATGGTAAATCAACTTCTTATAAAACGGGGCGCAAGATATAACAATTTATACAGTGACAAAAGTTATAAGCCTGCTGCGCTTGTCTCGTATCTTTTTGTAACAGGCTGCTGATTCACTTGTTTAATAAAAAAGTGAAGAAATTGTAATTCCCGTAGAATCATTATTACTCGCCGTATACCATGCGTCTTGTCGTAGTCTCGCTGACGTGGTTTTAAGGTCAAAACATATTTTTGAAAACCGGCGCTCCCGCTATGATTGTCGGAAACATTCATTACTAATTTTTGGAGTAATATCCTCATTGATACCACAAATTTGAATAGCCATACCGTTATACATCAACCCGAATAACACATGTGCTATGAAATAGTGCTCAAAATGCATCAGCGTCGAAATTCAACGCCAGGATATTTCCTACTTGTTATTTGATTTTTAAAATAAAATTCTCCCTCCATTTTAAAAGAACGGGCAGTTACGCTGCGTGCAAGCTGCGTCGGAATTCTGACTCCTTTACTGGCGGAGTCTAGTAAGGATCAACCCCCTAGGGAGCGTAATGGCTTATGTAACCCAACCTCTTTACAGTGTTCAAGTAAGTTCCAAATGCTTGTTCTACGGATATTTTGGGGTGAAAAACGGAAAATTTGAGTATTTAGACTAAAAATAATGGTTGCAAACTCAGAGTTCAGAAGGTAAATTTGTTGACAGTCAACGATTGCATTTTTTAGTCTGAATCCTTATGACCAGCAAATTAAAAGACATCGCATTCTATACCTTCTTTGGATTCTCCATTTTGGTGATCCTTGGGTACTTATTTTTATTATATAAGCAAGTAACCAACTCGACTGTTGGTCAGTTGGCTACAGACGATTTTATTTGGTTGGGTGTTGTAATAATTGGTTTTATAGCTGCGGACTTTCTCATCATCAGGCGTTTTATCCGAAAGGCCAGAAAAAATAACCCGCAGCGCTAAGAAGTTAATTTGCCTTGCGCAGGTATACGTTTCCAAATTTAGAGTCAAAATTGTAAGCAGGACCGTTTCCGGGCCTGGCCGATACCAAAGTGTGGAAAGCTTCATGGCGAGAGGCTTCGCCATTAAACTTAACATCCAGATTTGAGTAAATTTCGCCGTGATTGGTTTCCGCTGTTATTTGCCCAACCGAGCGTTCTATTAACGAGGCGTCTACTCCTCCATATTTAGCGTCGACAGAAAGCGGGCCGCTAAAATCTCTTACTTCCACCATCCCATATATACTCTCAATTTTCGTGTCGGTATTTCGAGGTACTTTAATTTCCAAAGTGATGTCCATATCCAGTCCATAGGACATACTATTGTAGTCTGTTAGACCATGTTGCTCTTTGTACTTTTTCAATTCTTCTTTGTTTTTAAAAACAATTTTTTGAGCACCGTGGGTAATTGTAATCCGATGCGGAAGATTTTTCATGTTCTTGATTTCATTCCTAACAGTAAGGGTATTACCAGTGTTAGTGGTGATCAATTCAAAAGCATCGTCGTTGTCACCGGCATTAATACTTACCGTGCCTTGAATTGAAATTTCGTTTCTATCCCATGTACTTATTTTTACCAGCTCGGGATAATCAAAGTGGAGGTCAATGTTTTGTCCAGCCTTTACAGGAATGACTTTGTTGATAGGTGTCTGACCGTATTCCTTTAATGGTAGGACCATGGCCATGATTATCAATGTTATTTTAAAATTCATAAACTGAAAGAATTTAATTTTTATCACGAATGAACTAAAGGAAGGATTATTTTTTTCTCAGATAAACATTATCGTGTGTTGCCGTGAGATTTATCTCAATCCCGCCGCCGTTGATTTTACCTTTTACATTGTCACTGTACTTGATCATTTCACCACTTTTCTCTATTTCAATTTTGAAATCAGGGTCGACTAATATCTCACCAAAGTGCGTGCTCAATTTGATGTTAGCCTTGGTGGACACCGGCAACGCTACGTCTACGTGCCCATGTACCGATTCGATGGTTGCAGCTGACTTAATGGCGCTCAACGACGCATCGATATCTCCATGCACAGTTTTAATATTAAGGGGGCCGGTAACATTACTAAGTACAACTCCATTGTGAACCGTCGAGATATCAACCCGTCCCTCAAAATCTTTGATTTCAATTTCATCTCCATGTGGTGAGGTGTGATAGTAAGAGACCACGACATTTTTGGGTACTCTAATTTTGATATCCGGGCCATCCATCTTCTTCAGTTGCCTTACTTCTATTACATCGCCTTTTTCTATCACAGAAAGTCCAATACCTGTGTTATCTTCTAGTCCCATACTGCTGATGGCACGTAATCCCTTAGCTCGTTCATCACCATCATGGCTATCATCTTCTGATATAAAAATGATTTCGTTACCGTTGTACCCTTCTATTGATACATTGTTGACTTCGTTAATCTCCAACGTGCCTGAGCTCTTATTAACCTTGTATTCCTGCGCATCCACCACCATCGTGGTTAAGATTCCGAATGCTATTCCTAGGATGAAATTTTTCATATATTAAAAATGTTTCTTTTGTAAATTTTTATGCTGGGTTTATGAAGACGCTGATCTTGCAGCTCCAATAGCACGTTGTGTACTATTTCTTTCTCAGGTATACTTTCCCATAGTTACAACTGAGATCGATGGCGGCTCCCCCACCATTAATTTTCCCACTTACTTTGTCACTATAAGTAACCATTTCGCCTTGTCGATCAATATCTATTTTGAATGCCGGATCTGCTAAGATTTCACCGTAAGATGTACTCATTTTCAGGTTGGCTTTTGTTGCCACAGGAATGGCTACATCAACATAGCCGTAGATCGAGACGATGGAGATCGGGCCTTTCATCGCTGCGTCAAGTGTTGCATCAACATGACCATAAATTGTCTTTACGGTTAGCGGGCCCGTAACATTCATGAGTTCGACACTGTTGTATTGCGCATCCACTTCAATTTCGTTAGACATATTTTTGAAAATGGCTTTGCCGCCATATTGTGACTCATACGAAAAGGAAACAATCACACCTTTAGGAACAAGGATCTTAATGTCCGGAGCATTGGTTTTTTTAAGTTGGTTTACACTTACCACAGTACCATTGTCTGTTACATTGATACCAAGGCCGGTGTTGTCCTCCAATCCAAGACTATTTACAGGGCGAAGTCCTTCCGCTCTTTTGTCTTTTTCTTTTGGTCCATCGGCGGAAGTGAAGATAATTTCATTTCCACCGTGGCCTTCCACTATGACTCGGCCAATTTTAATTTCCAGGCGACCACCACTTTTTGCGACCTTAAATTCTTGCGCTTTTAAATTCATTGCAGTGCCTAATACTACTGCAATCACCAATACCCACTTATTTTTCATTCTGTTTTATTGTTATCTGTTTCATATCTCCTTACCTAGCAATCGTTTAAGAAAGCACCATAATCCCTGAGTATGCTTCGTCTTTAACGGCCTTCATTGATTCTTCATCCTCTACAATTCTTTTTAGGTCGTTCACTACACCTTTCTCTTTCAACTTCACCAATATCTGTATCAAGGCAATCTGTACTACAGGATCCTTTTGATTTGAAAGCGCATCGATTAAGATTTTTCGTACCGCCGGATCATCATGAAATTTCCCCAAAGCATCTAGTGCTGCTAGCCTTACGTTGGTATTGGGATCTTCATTCATCCGTTTTGCCAACGCCTGGACCACCTCATCATCTGCGCTTTCGATGGTAAGCGCTACATTAACCCCTTGTATTCTTTGGCTTGCCGATTGCTTATTATCCATCAGCGATATCATCATCATTTTTGTAGCTTCCATCTCTGTTTTAATTCGCGAAATTTCTTGCTGCTGATCGTTCTGTTTGCTGATCCAAAATCCAACGCCTACACCTAATACAAGCAATGCTACAGCTGCCGCAGAACGATAAAATACCGGTCGAAAGAAAATGATCTTTGTTCCTTTCTTGCTAGAAGCGATCTCCTCCGTGAGAAATTGGTCAAACTTCACCTTTAGCTCTTGTGATGGCTCGAGTCTTTTGGCCCTGTCCACCGCGTGCATTACTTCCTTTAACTGTTCGTAAATTTTATATACTTTGTCGTTTCCCATCAATTCTTGTTCTACTGCTCGCTTCTCAGCTTCAGATAGTTTTCCATCAATGTAATCGATAAGCTGCATTTCTAATTTTTCCTGATCGTTGTTCATAACTTGCCGGGTTCCTTAAATCTTTTCCAGTTGGAAATAATACTCTCTTAGTTTAGTAATAGCGCGATGCACTTTCACTTTAATGTTTGCTACTGTAGTATCCATGATGACCGCTACATCTTCATACTTCATGTGTTGAAAGCGTGTTAATATTAAAAGTTCACGTTGCTCTTCACTAAGCATAGCCATCGATCGTTCCAGTAATTTTTCCTGCTCGTCCAGCTTCTCACTGTCACTCGCCTCGCTTATATTTTCACTTATCTTATCCACATCCACGAAAGCAGAAAATCTATTTTTATGCATTTGATAATGATCCGAAAAAATGTTTCGCGCTACCTGATAAATCCAGGATTGAAATCGCAGTCCTTCACGATAACTATTCCGGTATTTTATAATTCTTAAAAAAACATTTTGTGTCAAGTCTTCAGCTAAGGCACGATCCAAGGTCATGCGCGCCAAAAAATTAAAAATGCGTTTATTATAGCGTTCAAAAAGCAAAGAAGCCTGTTTCAGATCACCGTTTTTGACGGCCTCCATAATCATTTCGTCTGTCATCCGATCTGCGCTTTTTGTATGTTTTGTGTTAGTTACCGGAAGGTCTCCTAAAGGTTACATTTGGATTTACAGATTTTTCAACAATAAAAAAAGGCCCTTAGCCTGCTTGTGAGGATGAAAACTACCACGATACACACAAACACCTAAACCGATAATGCTCACTTAACACCCAATTCATCGTCAAAGAAGCCATTCGAGTTAAATGAATCAACCTAGTTCGCAAAAAATTTGCTGCGCCGTTTACTAGCGTTACTGAAGCATGTCATGGTTATGTGATACCATTATTATTGGTGCGGCGATCATACCAAACAGATTACAGATGAAGTGCTAAATACGAATCTTAATCCATGAGATAACTGCAGATAACTTTATATGCAACCCTGCAAATTATTTAAGGGGTCTTTGTACTTTCGGCAGGACTTTTGTGTCTATTCATAAAAATTATACAGTATGCGATCCAATATTTTCATTATTCTATTATTAATGGCCAGCGTGACTGCGTTTGGCCAGGAAGTTTTTAAAGGCGAACATTTTATAGAAGTCACCGGCTCATCAGAAATGGAAGTTGAGCCAAACGAAATCTTTCTTTATATCAGACTTCGTGAGTTTGAAGAAAATCGTGCAAAAGTATCTTTAGAAAAACTCGATCAAGAGTTTTTGCAAGCACTAAAGGCAGCCAACATCGATCGTAAAAATCTAACCCTGGCAGATGCTGGTTCAAACCTTGATAAGATCCGAAGAAGGGATAAAGACGCTTTTCGTGAGAAGTCATACGAGTTAAAACTTACAAGCGCAGCAGAGCTTGAAAAGTTTCTTGTAAAAATTGAGCCGGTTAAGGTGCAACAATTAGACCTGACGCGGCTGCATCATACCGACATGGAGAAATTTAAAATTGATTTGAAAATCAAAGCGCTTCAAGCCGCACAAACAAAAGCGTCAACGTTATTAAAGTCAATTGGAGCGGAAATTGGTAAACCAATCATGGTACGCGATTGGGATCAAGATCCAGTCCAACCGTTACCACAGGCCCGTATGGCAAACGTGATGTATAAAGCAGAAGGTGCTGACATGGCAGGAGAAGAGCAAGTTGGATTCAGAAAATTAAAATTACGCGCACAAATCACAGCCCAATTCGAGATTAAGTAGGCTACCCGTTAGATAAATATTCTCCAATGGTTCGGACGTCCGTTTAGAATCCGGACCATTGGTTTTCCCCGTCATTCGTTTCAGGTGTTTTGAAAGCTTGCGGTTTAAGCAAACAAAAATTAACTTTTAACCTTTAACGAATAAAAGAACGCCAATGAAAGTAGCCATCTACAGCACGCACAAGTTTGAAAAGACCTACCTGGAAAATTATTGCAAGGCCCATTCCTTGCGGTTCTTAGAGACACGCCTCACTATCGAAACTGTCGGACTTGCGCAAGGTATGGACGCTATTTCTATCTTCGTAAACGATGATGCATCAGCGCCCGTGCTTCAAAAATTAAAGGAGACAGGAGTTAATTATATCGCCTTGCGCTCGGCTGGTTTTAACCATGTCGACTTAAAAGAAGCGAAGCGGCTTGGTATACGTCTGGCGCGTGTTCCTGACTACTCTCCAGCTGCCATTGCAGAACACACGGTTGCGTTAATGCTTGTGTTGAATCGAAAGCTTATTAAAGCCAACACGCGTGTACACGACATGAATTTTTCATTGGATGGACTAACGGGTTTCGATATGTCTGGCAAAACCGTTGGTATTTTGGGAACGGGCAAGATTGGCAGTGTAGTAGCCCGCATTATGCACGGTTTTAATTGTCACATTCTAGCCTATGACCCCTATGAAAACGAAGAATTAAAAAATAAATACAACGTACGGTATACTGACTATCAAACGCTGTTTAAGCAATCTGATATCATTACACTACACCTGCCGCTTACACCTGAATCTAAGTACATTATCAATAAGGAAAACATCGAGTCCATGAAGACGGGCGCGATGCTCATCAATACGAGTCGCGGGGGATTGGTGGATACAAAAGAAGTAATTAAAGCATTAAAATCTGGAAAGATCGGCTCTTTTGGAATCGATGTGTATGAAGAAGAAGGCGGACTTTTTTTCGAAGATCATTCCGACATTATTCTTCAGGATGATGTAATTGCACGGTTGATGACATTTCAAAATGTAATGATTACCAGCCACCAGGCATTCTTAACGCACGAAGCGTTGGTCAAGATTGCTGAAACTACCGGTTATAATCTGGAATGTTGGGAGAAAGGTACTTCCTCAGTCAATGAAATATAAATTCATTTTAGCTAAATCCGATCCGAGTTGAATTATCCTTCCTCACAAAACGTTTTGGTCAATTTTCTGCCTTCAATTATGTTTCCCTTAATAAGTATCGGCTATTGCACGGTTCAACAGAATGCCTAGACTTTATTTTTGTAAAAGCAAAAAGGATAGATTTTGTGTTCCATCTACGCTGCCCTGTTTAACATATTTGGAGGATTATTTAATTTTGAAAAAATTCGGGATGTAGCGCAGTCCGGTAGCGTACTTCGTTCGGGACGAAGGGGTCGCTGGTTCGAATCCAGTCATCCCGACTTGAGCGGACGAAAAATGAAAATTTTTACTTCGTCCGCTCTTTTGATCTTGGTAGGCTCTAAATACGTAGTCTTAGAATAATCAAAACTTCAAAATCTGTGATGCATGTTCTTTAGTATCCACCTTGTCTATGATATTGGAGATGTTCCCATTCTCATCGATCAAAAATGTAACACGTGCAGTACCCCAATATTTTTTCCCATCACGCTCTTTCTCTACCCATACGCCATACTTCTCGTTGATCGATTTATCGGTATCCGCGACCAGTGAAAATGGCAAACTGTATTTTTGTTGAAACTCTTTGTGCGATACTTCATCATCCGTACTTACGCCCAGCACTTCATAACCTTCGTCTGAAAGCGCACCAATATTATCGCGGAGGTTACAAGCCTCTTGCGTGCAACCAGGTGTCTGATCTTTAGGGTAGAAATACAGAATTACCTTTTTGCCTTTGTAAGCGCTGAGGGTAATTTGTTTTCCATCCTGATCTTTGGCTGTAAAATCGGGAGCCTTGTCACCGATCTTCAATTTGGTTTGTGAAATGCTATTCATGGAATATAAAGAAAGTGTTAGTACAAAAAATAAAATCCTGAGTTTCATGGCGTAAGTGATTGAAGTTTTGAAATAGTGATTTGAGCGTGACTGCGCGACCGGTTAGTAATATACATTCTAATCTCATACATTCATCAAGAAAGTATTCCTGCGATCGGCATTATATTCAGAAGGTATTTAACGGTTTTGTTCCCATTAAATTTCATCTTTCCGTTTTCCCCTCGCCATTTTTTTATTAACGCAGGCAACCGTTTTCCTAATTCGGTTGTATGGACTAATACGACCGCGCAGTCAGACTAATTGAATTTACGAATACCCGATTCAAAAACTTGTACAAATCTACTTTATGCACCCCATTAAAAAAATATATTCGTTACTGGCTGTTTTGTTTTTATGCTTTGGATTTTTCAGTTGTTCTGATGATGATCCCGTCAACATTGGTCTGGTTTCATTGCAGACTAGTAACACATTAGGAGACATTATTGTTGACGGCAATGGAAAAACGCTTTACGTTTTCACAAAAGATGTAAACGGTCAAAGTAAGTGCACCGATGGCTGCCTTACGAATTGGCCTGTGTATTATGCAACCGATTTGCAGCCAGGTCCTGGTATTGACATGAAAGATTTTAGTACGATCACACGAAGTGATGGTGCACAGCAGACCACCTATAAAGGATGGCCGTTATACTACTACACCGGCGACAATGCCGTGGGGGAAACTAACGGTGAGGCTGTACAAAACATTTGGTTTGTTGCTAAACCTTCCTACTCAATCATGCTTGCGAATGCCCAACTGGTTGGAAAGGATGGAAAAAATTATTCGAGCAATTATCAGGAAAGCGTTGGCGAAACCCAATATTTTGTAGACTCCTTTGGAAGGACGCTCTATACATTTATCAAAGACTACAAAAACGTAAACAAATTCACGGCGCCCAATTTGAGCAACAATGGCGTATGGCCGCTTTTTTATGTTGACATTGATGAACTGCCCAGTACTCTCAATGCGAGTGATTTCGGTGAGATTGAAGTTCATGGAAATCCGCAGCTTACCTATAAAGGTAATCCCCTTTATTATTTCGGAGAAGACACAAACCGAGGAGAAAATAAAGGTGTAAGTGTTCCTACTCCAGGTGTGTGGCCAGTGGCGAGTCCTCAAACAACGGAAGCCCCAGTGCAACCTACCATTATGCTTAAAAATGATCCTGTACTTGGCAATATGTTAACAGATAATCAAGGACGCTCACTGTACTTCTTTGCACGCGATACAAAAGGAACGAGCACCTGTAATGGAGGATGTCTAAATCGTTGGCCAATATTTAATACAGCTGAAATTATAGTTCCCGCAGGCAGCTTATTCAGTCAATCTGATTTTGGAACTACCGGCGACGGTGCTTCCAGGCAAATCACTTACAAAGGTAGACCGCTTTACTATTATGCACCTAACAACGATGCAGTTGTTGAAGCTCCCGGTCAAGCCGGTGGCGAAAATTTCGGAACTGTTTGGTATGTCGCCAAGCCAGACTACAGTATAATGGTTGCCAGCGCCCAGTTGGTAGGTCTGGATGGGAAGACTTACACCAGCGCCTACGTGGAAGGGACCGGTAACACCCGGTATTTTACAGATGCGGACGGTCGCACACTTTACATTTTCACAAATGACAAAAAAGACACAAACAAATTTACTGCGGCAGATTTCAGCAATGATGGGGCTTGGCCAATTTTTCACGTAGCGATTGAACATTTACCGACGGGGATGAATGCGAGCGACTTTGGTGAGATTGATGTCCATGGGCGGAAACAGCTTACATACAAAGGTTGGCCAGTGTACTACTTTGGGCAAGATACGGAACCTGGTGATAACAAAGGTGTAAGTGTTCCTGTGCCAGGAAAATGGCCAATCGTAAACGGCGATACTTCCGCAGCGCCTTTATAAAAAATTAAAAGTCTCTCTGTGTTTGAATTGGGGTACCTGGGAAACCAGGTGCCCCTTTTCTTTGACATGAGGATTTATTTAAATGAATAACACTTGGAGACAGCCCCTTCCACCTCGCGCAACATTCATGTGCAAAACGACCTGGTCAATACGTTGCTAATTATATTTCCAGTTTACAGAAAAAATCCTCTAGCGAAAGTTTATGAATATGGAGCAGACGCGTCAAACTTTTTAAAGTCAAATTTGTTTTACCATTTTCAATTCGCCAGTATTGAATCTCTGGCAGTTTGTGCGCTTTCGCAAAATCTCTTATCGTGTCATACCCTTTTCTTCGTCTTAATTCACTCAAGCCTTCTCCAATTTGTTTTAATTTAACGTCTAGTGATTTTGTTTTCATAACTTTTATTTTCTGTACAACGGTTAGCATGGTTCAATTCCTTTGCCATTAGTCTTTATATCATTCATTGTTGTAAAAAAACATTTCAATGTGCATTTCAGCCCGAAAGTGTGGAGAAACGTCCTCATACAGGTTGTTGAAAAAGTTCACTCATTTACGTTTATCATTTAAGAATATGGCTACACTTAGGTCTGTGTAAATCGAAAAGCCTTTCGCTTACAAGAAGATCGATTTCGAACATTAAACGTACGACTTCGCCCGTAAGAAAAATTAGAACTCCTCCGTGGAGCATTTGCTGCCCCTTTGAGGTTACGGCATACTTTTGTATAATTCTGTGAAATTTATTTTATGCTTAGACACTACCTCATTATTTCCTGGCGAAATATCCTTCGGAATAGATTTTATACAACTATCCTGGTAGTTGGATTGGCAATTGGAATGGCTTCATCACTACTGCTCGGAATTTACACATGGAATGAGTTGACCTATGATAACTTTCATGAGAAAAAAGAGCGGATATATTTGGTAGGTGTGCGGGAGAAAGAAGGAACTCAGGAATCAATCAGTGGCTGGACAACTCCACCTACCGGCCCAGCCCTAAAGGAATATTTTCCGGAAATTGAGCAGACAGTGCGTTTATGTCTCTGGTTTAATGACGTGCTGGTTAGTAAAGGTGAGAATCAATATTCAGAAGATAACATTGTAGGAGCTGATTCCTCCATTTTTAAGGTATTCACGATCCCTTTCATTTCCGGCGATCCTAACACCGCACTTAAAGAACCAAACTCTATAGTTATCACGAAAAAAATAGCTGAAAAATATTTCGGAAGTGAAAATCCATTGGGCCAAATGTTGCACTTCGAACATTTTTTTAATGAATGTAAAGTGACAGGGGTTATTGAGAACCTACCCGACAATAGTCATATTCCTATGGATATTCTGCTGTCTTTAAGTTCATTAAAACGAATCAACTTTGATTTTAACCAGTGGGGAAACCATACTTTTACTACGTATGCACTACTAAACGAAAACAACAGATCAGAAGAGATTGAAAAACAGCTTCCGCAATTCGTTCAGAAAAGTTTAGAGCCTTACCTGTTGGAGCGGTATAAAAAATCGTACGACGAAATGTACCAGGCTGGCAATGAATATTCATTATTCCTGATGCCATTAAAAGACGTGCACTTAAGTACTATGCTGTTTGAAAATCGGGAAGGTAAACGCTCGCTAACCTATGCGTTGGCGGCAATTGGACTGATCATTATAGTTTTAGTAAGTATTAATTATACCAATCTTGCAACCATACTTACTTTCTCACGGATGAAAGAAGTTGGGATACGAAAGGCTACAGGTAGCAAAAGCAAATCATTGCTAACGCAATTTTTGATCGAATCGATGCTGACCGTTTTTATCGGATTATTTATTGCCTTAGCTCTGGTTGAACTTTTATTGCCTGCTTTTAACACTTTAACGGGACAGCATTTGTCCGTTACTTATTCTAGTCCTTGGATGATTACAGGACTTTTAAGTTTTGCTATACTGCTTGGCCTTTTGTCTGGAATTTATCCAGCGTACACCTTTGCTTCCTTTAATCCCATAACTGCGTTGAAAGGAAACGTGATGATAAAAAATAACAATGGGATTTTTCGAAACATCTTAGTTGTTTTTCAATTTACCATTTGCATTATGATGATTGTGAGTACGCTCGTAGTGTACAAGCAATTGAACTTTATGACAAACAAAAGTTTGGGGTTTACGAAGGATCAAATACTGGTCATTAAACGACCCGATGGATTGAAGAAAAATAAAACTGTTTTTAAAAATGAGCTCATTAAGCATAGTGGAATTGAAAGCGTAAGCTATTCCGAAACAACGCCAGGTAGACACTTTAACGGGCATGGCCAACATTTCGTAGGAACACCGGAAAACGAATTCCAAACAATTTTTCCCTTAGTTGCTGATGAGGATATTTTAAAAACGTTAGACTTGGAATTAATCGCAGGAAAAGGATTTAAGGAACAGAAAATCCGATCTGACAAAGCCATCCTGAATGAGGCAGCAGTACGAATGCTTAATTTTAAAAATCCATTAGAGCAGAAAATTGATAAAGGTACGTTGCGCGCCAGAGAAGTAGATGTTGTGGGTGTGGTAAAAGATTTTCATTTTAAATCATTCCACCATTTAATAGAGCCATTGGTTATTTACTCCATGGACATCGAGAAGGATGAGGATCACCGTGCTAGTTTTATTCTTGTGAGGTTGAACGGAAATAATTTTTCTTCAAAACTTAAATATATACAAGATACGTGGAAGAAGTTTGCGCCTGCTTATCCATTTGAATATTCATTTCTTGACGAAGATTTTAAAAAACAATTCGAGCGAGAAAGAACCATGACGAAGGTGTACACACTTTTTTCTTTTATCTCAATCACTATCGCCTGCCTTGGTTTACTCGGATTGGCCTCGTTTTTTGCCAACAAGCGGACAAAAGAAATTGGAATTCGAAAAATTGTTGGAGCATCGTCTCTCAATATAGCCGGATTACTCGCACGCGATTTTGTTAAATGGATCTTTATCGCAATTGCTATTGGCTCGGCAATCTCCTGGTATTTAATGAAGCAATGGCTGCAACGCTTCGCATTTCAGACTGAAATCAGCTGGTGGTTATTTCTTCTTGCAGCCGCTTTCGTAATACTCATTGCTCTTGCAACAGTAAGCTGGCACATGTATAAGGCTGCTGCGCGGAATCCTGTGGAAACATTGCGTTACGAATAAGGAAGGGTGGCTTAAAAGTGCTTCAATTCTTGCCACGTTCCATAAAGTAAAAGTATCTTTGATTGCAATATGGATCATAGTGTCCTGCAACTAAATCATATGGATTCAACTGCTTCTGTCATCATAACTCGTAATTTATCCAAGTCATTTGATAAACCGGTGCTTCATAACATCAATCTCGATATTAAGGCAGGAGAGATCATTGGCTACATCGGCCCTAATGGCGCAGGAAAAAGTACTACCATTAAAATACTCACCGGCATTATTCCAGATTATGAGGGTGACGCGACGCTTCTCGGATTTGACATCCGAAAGGATATCATGGAAGTAAAAAAGCGCATCGGCTACATCCCAGAAAATGCCGCTTTATATGAAACGTTGACGCCACTAGAATACCTCCATTTTATTGGACAACTTTATAAAATGGAGCGCAATCATGTAGAAAAAAAAGTGAAGGACCTTCTCAACCTTTTCGATCTAAGCAATTATTCTGAGTCAAGGATGACTACGTTCTCCAAAGGCATGCGCCAGAAAGTACTTTTAATCGCAGGAATGATTCATAATCCATCTATTTTGTTTCTGGATGAACCGCTCTCGGGTCTGGATGCCAATGCAGTGATACTTGTAAAGGAAATTCTTACACAGTTAAAAAGAAGTGGTAAAACTATTTTCTACAGCTCACACTTGATGGATGTCGTAGAAAAAATCTCTGATCGCATTATGATCATCAATAAGGGGGAACTGATTGCAAACGGAACTTTTGAAGAGTTAAACTCCCAAGCCAAGGGTTCTCTCGAAAAGATCTTTACGGACCTCACGGGAAACAAAGAGCATGAAAGCACCGCCGGGCAATTCATTAATATTTTAGAAAGTTAGTCCAAGTGGAAAAGTACTTGTTAAGACTTCTTGACATCTTTGAATGGTTTTTTCGGTCCGTTAAGATTGATTATGAACAATTACGAGCCATCGTCTCCGCCAAACTTACGATGGACAACAGGCGCCAACTGGTAGGCTACCGTAAGAGAGGAAAAAAAGAACCCCGAAATACTTTTGGGACAACCCTCTTCTTCTATGCATTGTTTGGCGGATTTGTTGCATTCGCCATGTACAACATTCCCTCCTTCATTTTATCCATGATTGTCTTCTTCACCTACATTATGGTCATGGTTTCAATGACGCTCATTACCGACTTTTCATCTATCCTTTTAGATACGAGCGACAACACCATTATTCTTCCACGTCCCGTCGACAGCAGAACGCTATTCGCGGCCCGGTTGACACATATTTTACTTTATTTAGGTCAGCTCGCGCTCGGGTTATCCATCATTCCTGCTATAGTCGTTATTATTGAGTATGGTGTTTTATTGTTTCTATTTTTCCTGATTGCTGTTGGGCTTTCTATTCTCACATCCGTTGTCTTAACTAACGCATTGTATTTAATTATTATGCATTTCGCGAACGAGGAGAAGCTTAAAAGCATCATAAATTACTTTCAGATTATCATGGCCATTTTCATTATGGCCGGTTATCAAATATTGCCGAGAATGATCGAAAGAATTGACGTTGGCTCTTTCGTATTTAAAATTCAATGGTGGAGTTTCTTACTTCCTCCCGTGTGGATGGCGGGTACGATGGAAGCGTTTCAATTTCGAATATTTGATCCTGCTCACGTTGGGCTTAACGCTTGTGCACTTCTTTTCCCGCTGTTTGGAATGTATGCCGCAAACAAATACTTATCTCCTGTCTTCAACAAAAAAATTGCGACTCTTGGCGGCAGTTCGTCTCAAATCGAAAAAAACAAAGTAGAAAACGACAGGATGTTGAGTAGCATTTCGAAATGGATAACCAACTCGCCGGCAGAACGAGGGACTTTTGATGTGATTTATAAAATCCTTGGCCGAGATAGAAAAATAAAACTAAAAATTTATCCATCATTTGGGTACATCGCGGTGTTTGGTTTAATCTTTATGCTTCGAAGTCAGGAAGACATCGCAACGACCTGGGCAAATCTTCCCAACACGCAATATCATCTTGTGTTACTGTATCTCACGTTTATGGTGCTGCAAGTAGCGCTTTACGAAATACCATACTCAGACGATTTTAAAGCAAGCTGGATCTACTTTTCAGCCCCTTTGAATAGGCCGGGCGAAATCTTAACGGGTACCCTGAAGGCTATTGGCGTAAGACTATTCTTTCCAAGTTATATTATCATTAGCACGTTCGTCTTATTCGTCTGGGGGTTTCAAGTTATTGACGACATCGTTATCGGTTTATTCAACAACTTATTAATGCTAATGGTTTTAGCATGGGTGAATAAACGTCATCTTCCGCTTTCTATGGCACCCGACGTTAAAGCTCAAAGTGGAAATCTTGTGCGAAGTATATTAACATTTCTGCTGATAGCCGCATTGGGGCTGAGTCACTTTTTGCTCACGGTGCTTACGCAAAAATCAGTTCTCATGCTGACGGTAATACCTATTCAGGCACTCGCACTCTATCTGACATTTCGCACGTATAAAAAGACGACCTGGGATCAGGTTACTCTTTAAAACGTAGTTTAAAAAACAAAAGGGTTGTTGCGAGCATCAGGGTTAATAAATTGGCAGCAATAACAGGTATATCGCGCACCAGCAGCCCGTATGCCAACCACATGGCTACCCCAAGGCAAAAAAGCGAAAACATCCCCAACGAAAGATCTTTAGCAGAACGCGATTTCCACGTTTTGAGTACTTGGGGGAGAAATGCAATCGTAGTAAACATCCCAGCGGTAAGACCTAAAATTTGTATCAGATTCATATGTATAATTCAATTCATATATATACATGCTATTGAACATACAAACCTACTAAAACGTTGCGGTGATTTGCGATGAATGTAATTAAATCATCACAATTACCAACTTCAAACGATTGCGTATTCTTCAGACTGAAACTGTTGTAGCTCTTATGAACACACCACACAACGTCTGGACGGGTACCAGCGTATCTACTTCATTTCGCGCATCAGTTTCCCAAGTGTTTTCAACCCTTCCTCAATCTTCGGACTCCATGGCTCACCATAGCTAATACGAAAGCAGTTTTCAAAATTGCCTTGCGATGAAAAAATTTGTCCCGGTGCAATACCTATGTTATGTTTTAAAGCGCGCTTATGGAGCTTATAAGCGTTGATTTTTTTATTCATTTCAATCCACAATGTAAAACCACCCTGCGGCCTTGTGATGCGCGTGTCCTCCGGAAAGTATTCGCAAACCGCCTGAATGTATCGAAGGGACTGCGTATGCAATGCCTTACGCAGGTGGCGCAAATGTAATTCGAACCTTCCTTTGCTAAGGAAATCTGCAACGGCAGCTTGAGTTAATGTGTTGGTAGAAACAGTATGCATACGTTTTAAACGCAATACTTTTTCTTTAAACTTTCCAGGTATTGTCCAGCCTATCCGGTAACCCGGAGCCAGCGATTTCGAAAAAGATGCGCAATGTAAAACCATGCCCTTTTTATCATAAGATTTACACGTCTTCGGGCGCGTTTTTCCAAAGTACAACTCCCCATAAATATCGTCTTCGATCAGTGGGATTTCTTTTTTGGCCAACATGTCAACCAAATACTTTTTACGATCATCGGGCATGCAACTTCCCAAGGGATTGTTGAAATTATTAACAACTAGACATGCCTTAATATCAAACTTTGGTATGGCCTGTGACAAGTAATCGATGTCAATCCCTGTTATGGGGTCCGTTGGAATTTCAACTACTTTCAGTCCATGGCTTTCCATTACCTGGAAAAGCGCAAAGTACGTTGGACTTTCCAACGCCACTGCATCGCCTGGTTTTGTTGTCGCTTTAATGCACAGCGACAACGCCTCGACGCAACCGGCTGTTACAATGATATCATTTTCACTGGGGGTACCGCCCCAATTAAAAGCTTGTCTTGCAATTTGTTTTCGAAGTAATACGTTTCCCTGGATGTGTTCATAGTGCAGACAACTCGTTGGTGACTGCCTGAGAACATGGGTGACTGCTTTATTCAACTTTGCAATAGGCAAGAGTTCAAATGCAGGAGCACCCATCGAAAAGTTCAAAAGATTTTTTGAACTAAGATCAACGTACACACTATTGATCATCTCATCTACACTGACAGGGAGTGCGTCATCCGATGGTTCACTAACCTTCGGCAAATCAAGAATATGCTCCGGTGAATATTTTACATAATATCCAGACTGCGGTCGCGCCTCCACGAGACCTTTACTTTCCAGCCAATAATAAGCTTGAAAAGCTGTACTCAGGCTTATACCCTGTTCCTTACTCAGCGCCCGAACCGAAAGAAGTTTATCGCCAATTTTAAGTACCTTCTTTTCAATCAGTGTTTCAATCCGATCGGCCACCTCTATGTATTTGTGGTCAGACTTAAGTAATGTTTCCATAATACGTCCCTGGCTAGATTTCATCTCACAAGATCTTCATCTCAATAGATTTCCGAATAAGCTCTGCGGTATTATTCACCTTCATTTTCTTCAGCATGTTCACGCGATGAGACTCGACCGTCCGGGTACCTATCCCAAGTTTATCAGCCACTTGTTTTGTACTTAGTCCCTGCGCTACTAATTCCAGTACTTCTTTTTCCCGAGGTGTTAACTCAGCCACGGGCGCTTGTTCCGGCCGTACTACAGATTCTGCTAAAATGTTAGTAACAATGGGACTAAAATATTTTCCCCCTTCGTAAACAGCGATGATAGCTTTTTCCAAATCAAATCGCTCGATGTTTTTTAAGATATAACCATAGACACCAAGTTTAAGGGCTTTAATGATATACTCTCGCTCCTCATGCATGGTGAGTATGACACACTTCACATTAGGATAAAGTTTATGGATTTGCTCGATAGCCTCCATGCCATTCATCACTGGCATGTTGATATCCGTAAGGATTATATCGGGTGATAGGCTTCCAGCAAGTTCAACGAGCTCTTTCCCGTTTTCTGCAATACCGACAAGCTCAAATCTTTCATTTTTAGTAAGCAAAGACCGGAACCCTTCCCGGATGAGCGGATGATCATCGGCTAATAGTAAACGTATCTTAGTCATTTTGTCCTATAGGAATATGAACTTCAATTACTGTCCCTTCGCCTGGTGTTGAGTGTATTTCTGCGCTGCCATTTAAAAGTTTCGCACGTTCCCGAATATTTTGCAATCCGATGCCAGCTGATCTTTTCGCTTTGGCTTCATCAAATCCTCTTCCATCATCCTCCAATGCCAAATAAATCTCATCCTCTTTTTCGATTATATGCAAATTTACGGAAGAAGCGCCAGCATATTTCACAATGTTATTTAATCCTTCCTGGGCGATCCTAAATAACGCTGTGCTGATTTCAAAGTTCATATTGTGATCAGCCTCTTTCACATACGTAAAATCAATCAACAAGTTAGAATATCGTTTCATAGAATCACATAGTCCTCTTAAGCCGGCCTCCAACCCAAAATCTACCAGTGCCTGGGGCATCACGTTGTACGATATCCTCCTTACCTCGGCAATAGTGTCGTTGATCTGTTTCTTGATTTCTTCTTTTAGGGCGTCGTTGTTTTCCAGCATTTCTACACGCATTCGAATCGCAGTCAGCAACTGCCCTACCCCATCGTGCAGCTCTTTAATAATTCTGCTGCGTTCGTTCTCTTGTCCCTCCAATAAAGCGGATGCACGTGACCTGGCGAGTTTGACCTCCCGTTCATTCAAATTTTTCAACTCATCACGCATTTGAATAAGCGAAAGGCCGAGCGTATCATATTCGCTTAAAGTAACAAATGATGTATTGAAGTTTCCAGCACCTATCTCCTTTGCAAAGACTGAAGTACGTTCCAATCCTGCGATCAACTGATTTATCGCTTCCGCCATTTGACCAACCTCATCTTCAGACTTAACAGAAACGGTGTGCTTCGGAATAATCCCTTTTGCCAATTGCTTAATGACCGCTCTCAGTTTCATGATCGGCTGAGAAATTGCGTTTGAAAGAAAAAATGTAATTACAGTTGTAACGAAAAGGATAAGAAAAGTAATTCCAATAAGGTAATACCGAAGCTGGATGATCGGCTGCATCGCTTCCGTCCAGTCAATTTCAGAAATAATTACCCATTTTAAACCTACACCTTCAATGGGCCGATAAACACTCAGTACTTTTTTTCCTCGATAGTCAAAGATGATATCAGATCCCGCTGATCCCCCAAAAGACTTTTTTACAGCCTCCGTCTTTACAACAATTTCACCAGGCGCCTTATTTGGCCAGAACCTGGATGCTGATCGCAAAGTATAATCTGACCCAACGATGTATGTCTCACCTGTTGTTCCCATACCGGTATTCTCTGACAGGATTGATTGAACATTGTAAAATTCTTCCTCTACTAACACTACCCCTACACGCTGCTGATTCCGTACAATAGGAACATAGTAAAACAATAAAGTGGTTTTGTTAGCCGAAGTGGTATGGGAAGCATCTATTAACTGCATACGGTTTGGTTCGGCATAAATAGCGGAATCGATTTTTCGCAAAACATTCTCCTGATAAAGGGTACTATCGGTGCTATATAATTGATGATGGTTCAAGTCGAAGATATGGATGTTCTTAAAGTTGTATAACCTGATAATATTTTCCACATCATCCATGTCTGTATTGTGAATGGATTTGCCTTTCTCTACGGCCTCCGAAACAGCTGCATATATGTTTAAAAATTTATGTTCAAGTGTTAAAGCTTCGAGATTTTTCTGCGACCTTAAGAAATAGTTGGCCACTAATTTTTCCTTCAAAATATTGATGCTGGAAAGTTGATTCAATGTTCGTTGAAGAAGGTTGTCACTCAAAAGGACGTAAAATATGCTCGCTAAAGAAAAAATCGCGACCAATCCCACAGCAATGTGTGACATGAACAACTTAGTAAACATCTTGAGATTTCTCATGCAGCAAAATGTAAGGCAAATTGTCATAAAAATGCTTACAATAAAAGGTAAAGACTCGTTGGAAGCTGCTCTTAAAATGAATTAGTTCTATATCTTTATACCCCTTAAAACCCAATTAAGCATGTTTATTAAATTCTATTCACCACCGATTAGAAAAATCGGTTTCTGTTTTCTCTTGCTCGTTCCTTTAGCGGCTATTTGTCAACCTCCAAAGGCGGCTGATCCTGATAAAGGGCTTAAAGATTATTATCAATCCTTCTTTCCAATGGGCGTTGCTATTCGACCCCAGTCGGTAAGCGGCCCTGAAGCTGCACTTATACTAAAACATTTTAGTAGCATCACGGCGGAAAATGCCATGAAAATGGGACCGATTCATCCAAAAGAAAATGAGTTTTTTTGGAAAGATGCAGATGTGATTGCCGACTTCGCGCAGGCCAATAAGCTAAAACTGCGTGGCCATACGCTTTGCTGGCATAATCAAACGCCAAACTGGTTATTCAAAGATGATCAAGGTAAGGACGTTACAAAAGAGGTATTACTAAAAAGACTAAAGGAACATATCACTGCGGTCGTAACCCGATATAAGGGAAAAATCTATGCCTGGGACGTCGTGAACGAAGTAATCGATGATGATGATTCAAAATATTTCAGAGAATCACCTTGGTATAAAATAGCTGGAGAAGAGTTTGTTGAAAAAGCTTTTCTGTACGCACACGAGGCAGATCCAAACGCCTTATTATTTTACAACGACTATAATACCGAGAGCGCCGGCAAAAGAGATCGAATCTATAAGATGTTAAAAGGGCTCTTAGAAAAAAAAGTGCCCATCCACGGCGTTGGTCTGCAGGCACACTGGTCCATTTTTTCTCCCACTGAAGATGAACTACGTCAATCAATTGAAAAGTTTTCCTCCCTTGGATTACAGCTACAATTTACAGAGCTTGATATTTCAGTATACCAGTCTGAACACTCGAGGCGCGACCGTCGGGCCGACGAGTCAGATGTGTTGACACCGGAAATGGAAGCGAAACAAATAGAGCAATATAAAATGGCTTTTAAGCTTTTCAGAGAATATAAAGACAAGATAACAGGTGTCACTTTCTGGAACGTTTCAGATAAGTCTACCTGGCTGGATAATTTCCCGGTGCGAGGTCGTAAAAATTATCCATTGTTATTTGATCAAAACTATAATCCAAAAAAAGCATACTGGGAAGTGGTGAGATTTTAGTTGATCCAATCTCTTATTAGGAAGCTTCCAGTTGCGAAGTAAAATCATAATCATTAAAAAAATTAAATCATGCGCGTATATAAAACAAAACGAGGTATTGTTGTTGAAAAAGAGAAATCGTTGTTTCTGTTAGAGAATCAAAATTGGGACACATTTATCAATGACGATAATCTTTCTGAAAAACTTGAAAAAATAACTAAAGACACAAAACCTTCTACTGAATCACAGGATAGCCTTTTGAAAGAAGTACAAGCACCGATCCAAAACCAGGAAGTGTGGGCCAGCGGTGTAACATATTTGAGAAGTAAAGTCGGCAGGCAGGAGGAATCTAAAAATGCAGGTGGCAGTGACTTTTATGCGCGGGTCTATGAAGCTGAACGTCCTGAATTATTTTTTAAAGCGACACCAGCCCGGGTTGTTCCTCCCGGGGGTAATGTGAGAATCCGAAAAGACTCTACCTGGGATGTACCCGAACCTGAACTGACACTGGTAATCACTTCCAAGGGAAAAATCGTTGGCTATACCATCGGAAATGACATGAGCTCAAGAAGTATAGAAGGTGAAAACCCTTTATACCTTCCTCAGGCTAAAACGTACGATGGATGTGCCGCGCTTGGACCGTGTATTTATGTCACACAACAACCGCTTGCCGAAAACACAATTATCCAATTGGAAATTTCAAGAGACAATACGAAAGTCTTTGAAGGCACCATCGGTATAAATCAAATAAAAAGAAAATTCACAGAGCTGGTAGAATTTTTATATCGTGAAGCAAGTTTTCCAAATGGAAGTTTTCTGATGACCGGAACGGGTATTGTACCTGGAAATGATTTTACATTGCAGAAGAACGATGAAATCAAAATTACCATTGAACCAATCGGTACGCTGGTAAATAAGGTTGGGTAAGGTTGAGTGCTTAATCCGGTGGCTCATCTGAACATACCCCACATACTACTTTAGAAAAACTCGTGCTGATACCAAGCACAGTCTTAAAACTTTAACATTAAACATCAAGATGACAGGAAAAAATATAATTGGAGAAGATCTTTCAGGCGAGGGAAAGGATCTTTTTTACGGAGAGAATCCAGCTACAGGAGAGCGCCTTGAGCCCCCTTTTTACGAAGCAACAGAACAGGAAATAAATGAAGCCATCAGGAAAGCAACGGAAGCTTTTCAGATTTACCGGAATGTTAGCGGAAAAGACAAGGCTGCATTTCTGGAGAAAATAGCCGACGAAATCGTAAGCCTGGGTGACGAATTGATAAAACGCTGCATGGAAGAAACAGGGTTACCCGAAGCCCGCTTGATAGGGGAACGAGGTCGTACTGTTGGACAACTAAAGTTATTTGCATCCCTTTTACGAGAAGGTTCCTGGGTAGATGCGCGGATTGACACGGCAGATCCTGAGCGCAAGCCCTTACCTAAGCCAGATATCAGGAGTATGCAACGGCCTTTAGGTCCCGTAGGCGTTTTTGGGGCGAGCAACTTTCCTTTGGCTTTTTCAGTGGCCGGTGGCGACACCGTGTCAGCTTTAGCTGCGGGCTGTCCGGTAGTATTTAAGGCACACCCGGCTCACCCCGGCGTTTGTGAACTCGTTGGCCTAGCGATCCAAAGTGCTGTAAAAAAATCAAAAATGCCGGAAGGAACGTTCTCCATGATCAACGGACGGTCTACTCAAGTGGGCATGGCCCTGGTGAAACATCCTGCAATCACAGCCATCGGCTTTACAGGATCTTACCGTGGCGGGAAAGCATTGTTCGACGAGGCAAATAAACGGCCTGTACCGATACCGGTATACGCTGAGATGGGAAGCGTAAACCCGGTATTTATCTTACCCGATGCCTTGAAAGAACGAAAAGAAAAAATTGCTCAAGATCTTGCTGCTGCCGTGACACTAGGAGTGGGGCAGTTCTGTACCAATCCTGGTTTGGTATTCGTTCCAAATTCTGACGAAGGTTCGAAGTTTAAGGATGCCCTGTCATCTAGCTTCAAAGGTATTGGCGCCGGCGTCATGTTAACATCCGGTATTCAGGGGAGCTTTAAAAAAGGAATTGAAAAATTGAGTTCAGCGACAGGCGTTGAAGTGCTTGCAACCGGTCCGGCAGAAGGGACTGGAAGTCGCGGTGCTGCACATCTGCTGCATGCATCAATTGACTCATTCTTGAAAGATCCTACTTTAGAAGAAGAAGTATTTGGGCCGTCAACGTTGGCCATTACAGCCAATACAAAAGAGGATCTTATTCAGGCAGCGACAAAATTAGGTGGACACATCACAGCGACACTTCATGCTACTGAAAAAGATTTGAAAGAGTATAGGGAGTTGATTGCTGTTCTGGAGCAAAAAGTAGGGCGGTTGATTATTAACGGATACCCTACAGGTGTTGAAGTTTGTCATGCCATGGTGCATGGTGGTCCCTTCCCTGCCACGACAGACAGCCGGTCTACCTCTGTTGGCACAGGAGCCATCTCAAGGTTTACACGGCCTGTTTGTTATCAAAATTTTCCCACATCACTATTGCCACAAGAATTACAGGATGGTAATCCACTAGGATTATGGCGGCTGGTGAATGGAGAGCGAGTTAAGAACTATTAAAAAAACTGCTAGCCGGGCAAAAGAAAAGGCGTAGGATGCTGATATTCTTCAACCCACAAGCGGATCAAAGACTAAATAAAACTTAATTTTTACATTAAGCATTTCTATGGCAACTGAGAAAAAAAAATTGCGAAGCGCCGATTGGTTTGGCAAATCTGACAAGATGGGGTTTGTACACCGCTCATGGTTACGAAATCAAGGTTATCCTGATGATTACTTCAGAGGTAAACCGGTCATCGGCATTTGCAATACATGGTCTGAACTCACTCCTTGCAATGGGCACCTGAGAGACTTCGCCGAAATTGTAAAACGCGGCATCGCGGAAGCGGGAGGATTTCCATTGGAATTCCCGGTAACATCCTTGGGCGAGACGATCATGCGACCCACCACCATGCTGTTCAGAAACCTTGCAAGCATGGATGTTGAAGAATCAATTCGCGCTAATCCCCTGGACGGCGTTGTTCTTCTAACAGGTTGCGATAAGACAACGCCCTCCACGGTGATGGGCGCATGCAGCGTTGACTTACCTACCATTGTTGTGCCTGGTGGCCCGATGCTAAGCGGACGTTTTCGCGGCGAATGCGTAGGCTCAGGTTCTTTCAATTGGGAAATTAAAGAAAGACAAAAAGTTGGCAACATCACCGACGCCGAGATTATGGAAATGGAAATCGGTGTAGCCAGAAGTAACGGGCATTGCATGACCATGGGAACAGCGTCAACCATGGCTTGCATGGTGGAAGCGTTAGGTCTTACGTTGCCAGGCGCAGCCGCCATTCCCGCAGTAGATTCACGGAAGAAAGTATTGGCACAACTTTCCGGAAGAAGAATTGTAGAGATGGTGAAGGAAGACCTGAAGATCTCAAAAATTCTTACACGCAAGGCTTTTGAAAACGCCATAGTTATTAATGCGGCAGTTGGTGGTTCGACAAACTTTATTATTCATCTATTGGCGATCGCCGGCAGACTTGGTGTAGAGCTTAATTTAGAAGACTTCGATAAACTAGGCAGTAAAATCCCGCTGCTTTTAAACTTAAAGCCGTCCGGAAAATATTTGATGGAAGATTTTTACTATGCAGGAGGTTTGCCCGTCGTGTTAAGAGAAATGAAAGCTTACCTCCACAATGATGCCATTACTGTTAACGGTAAGCCTATTGGCGACAACAATGCGGAATCACCTTGCTATAACTGCGATGTGATCGCAAAGGTTGATGAGCCATTTCAAAAGGAAGCCGGTATTGCTGTACTTAAAGGTAACCTAAGTGAAGACGGATCAATAATTAAACCATCGGCTGCATCACCGAAATTAATGAAGCACAGAGGACGCGCAGTCGTCTTTGAAACCATGGAAGATTATCACGAACGCATTGATGATCCAAACCTGGATATCGATGAAACATGTGTTATTGTTTTAAAAGGCGTTGGGCCAAAAGGATACCCGGGCATGCCTGAAGTTGGGAACGTTGATCTTCCAGAAAAAATTTTAAAGAAAGGAATCGTGGACATGGTTCGTATTTCTGACGGAAGAATGAGTGGTACCGCTGCAGGAACGGTCGTGTTACACGTATCTCCGGAATCTGCAATCGGTGGAACGTTGGCACTGGTCAAGAACGGTGATATGATTGAACTGGACGTTGCGAACAGAAAACTGCATCTCGACATTAGCGATGAGGAATTGAAAAAAAGGAAGGCGGCATGGATTCCTCCGGCTCCATTAACGGATAGGGGATACGTTAAATTCTACATCGACCACGTGCAGCAAGCTCATCTTGGAACAGATCTCGATATCTTAAGAGGCGGCTCAGGGTCTGAAGTAACGCGCGATTTGCATTGACACCATTCTCATTGCGATCCTTGAGCTGTGATATTGTTCAGCACTAAATCGGAAGTATAAGAAAAGGATCCGCTAAAGCTGAAGTACAAATCGAACTGTATTTTAGCGGCAGCGGATCCTTTGTTTATAGCTAAAGTCTCAAAATTTTATTTATTAAAATACCGGCTGGCAAATTCCAGGAACGTTGGCCAATTCGGTCCAGGTGTATGACCACCACTGTGCTGCCGGTAGGCAATGTCACCAGCGATTAATGTTGTTTCCAAGGATGGAAATTCTGAAGTTCCTAAATCTTTTTTCCCTAGTAGTTTGTAGACAGGTCCGGCATGCACGCCTGCAAGAAATATTCCTTTCGCGTCAACCCATTGGTCACCTTTATCACCACTGCTCAAAAATACAGGGCGCGGCGCGCAAAGTGCGATAAGACTATGTCCATCTACAGGCAGGTCACCCCCATTTAAAGGCCCGGCATATTTAATAAAGTTTCCAGCCATCCAATGATACTCACCCGCGCCCGCCACGTTCTCAATGATCTCTCCATAATTCCTGCGATTTATTTTCGCGCCACCTTCCCCATTGGAGCTGATGTAGGCTACAGCCAGTCTTGGTTCATAAGCCATTGCTACAGCCGTTGCTTTTCCATACCGTGAGTGACCCTCTAACCCAACGCGCTTCGCGTCCACCGCTTTGTCCGTTTCAAAATAGTCCAGCGCACGACTGGCACCCCACGCCCATGCCCGCAACGCACCCCAGTCATCAGGCTTCCGAGGTTGTCCTTTATTGACCAAACCAATAATACCTTGAGTAAGTCCGGCACCGTTATCCGCCTGAACACTTGTAGGAATTAATGATGCGTAGCCCCATCCTTTGTCCAAAACTTGTTTCTGCCATGAAGGACCTGGTGGCGGAGGATTCTGCTGCGGAAACCAGGATGGCCGGATAAAACCAAACTCCATGATAACAGGCACAGGACCTTTTGCATTTGCCGGGGTCGCAAGCGTCAACTGTATGTCTACTGTGATTTGCGGGTATGATGAATTATCGACATGACCGACCAACTTTTTCATAATCACCGGAACGCCTTCATACATTTCGTTCGTGGTGCTTACGACCTCCCAATTTACCTTAGGAGTATTAGCCGGCTGCCTTCCATAAATCTCGCGATCAAAATCTTCAACAATTTCGGGTCGCCGTTGATTCCACCACATTTTAGCAGATGTGACCTTTTTACCGTTCTTCAATATCAACGGATCTGGAAGATCAGGAAAAGGATTTGCTTTTGATTCATCATAGTTCGGAGCATTTGGCGCAGTCGGATCGTTCCCATTTGCACCCCGTCGTATCGAATCGATGTTCAATAACTTCATCATTCTCTTGTGATCCCCTTCCGAGGCTTCTCTGAGTTTAGCAAAATACGCGTCACGCTCCTCTTTGGTCATCGTGTTCGGATCTGGATTTTGTGCAAATCCATTCTGAAGGATCACGGTCATCAACACAACGGTAGCGATAAGGGTGTGCAGGGATTTAAACAGCGTTTTCATTTTTAATGAATGTTTGGATATCCAAGTATTTTTAGATTCGGTAAATAGATCTTCTAAGCAACCTTAATCAATATTGCGAACGCATAGACCTGGTTCATTAAAAAAACCAAATAAAGGTTTCCTAAAGTCCTATTTTTTCAATGAAAATTCCAGCCCTTGGGTTGTTGTATAATATTTAGCAATCATATTTGGCACTTCCCATGACGGCATATTTCCATTTTTTAAATATTCCAAAAATTTTTCCATGACCCGGCCGAAATGTGCTTCATGACCCTCTTTGTATTTTTCAGGAATGACTACCTCCCAACCTTTTTTTGATTTCTTGAGCTCAACGCCAGGATATTTTGCAGCAACAGTTTTAATCTGTTCCTGCAGCACTGACTCATATTGAGCATTTTTACCCACAGGCTCTACGTATAATGTGGGTTTAAATTGTTCATCTTTATCCTGACGAATGACAAGATTTGCTTTTGATCCGCGCATGATGGAGTAGTGTGTATCACCTGTCCCTTCAGGGGCCTTATACTTCCAGATAACAGAAGTTTTTGCATGAATTCCCTTGACCTGGTAATTGATCTCTCCATTACAAAAAATTTTTAACAATGTATCATATTCAACTTTGTCCTTGAGATAATCAGGAAAAGCCTCCAATTTTGTAATCGCCTTGAATTCCGCTAACCCCATATTTGTCGGCCAACGTTTTGCTGTATTAACTTTGATATCGGTCGTATCGATGGTTTGTTCAGGAAAGCATTCCCATTGTACCAAATCCACCAGATGCGTCATAACATCAACAATACCTTCTCCCTGCTGTGCCGCATCGAGGAACCATGCCGGTCTGGTCAATACATTTCCCGAAACGTATTTATAGAAATGATGCACACTCTCTTTGGTGATCGCGGGATTTTGGGGAGTACCTTTTTCAAGCGTACCAAAAACTTCAGGCAACATACTTAACTCGCGCTGAAGCATCGTGGTAATCTCGAACCGCTCGGTCATAATATCATACAAAAGCAATTTGTTTGTAGCGGCTACCTTAAAGGCTTCTTTTAATTGTTGAAATCCTTTACCATCGATCACCATAGGCTTGTCTGCCAAAACATTGAACTGATTTTTCAGCGAACCTAAAATGTATTCGGTTTTCTTTTTATTGTTACCAGAAAGTACTACCACATTTCCTTTCTTCTCTGAAATCATTTTCTCGAAGAAGTCATTGCCTGTGTAAACCTGTTCGTTCCAATTCGTTGGAGACTCAGAGCGGGCATTGAAACCATTGATCCGATCAAGATGCAATTTTAAATCACCTCCCTCCGGCGCATAGACATACACGGTTGAATCGACGTCGTCAAAGGCAGTTTTTTGAACCAATGCTGCATGAAAATGTCCAGGGTCCAAAGTCACAAGTTGTACATCTTTTGGTTTATATTCAGAAACCGGTTGATCAGATTTAGTATTACAAGACATACAAAGGCAAGCAAATAAACAGCAGATAAGAATGGTTTGTTTCATAGGGAATTATTCAAATTGGAATGCAAAATAAGTACATGTTCCTACACCATCGTTTCGGATGGCGTGAGAAACATTGGAGCCAAGATAATAAATATCGCCAGTGCCGCCTTTATAAAATTTCTCACCGATTTGCATTTCAGTCTTGTTATTGATGATCAAAACAATTTCTTCGGCACGATGCGTGTGCGGCTCGTGACTTTTGATTCCCTCTTTTAGTGTGGTTACATGCATTTCAAGGCGCTTACTCATGGCTGTAGGCCGTTCAAAATAATTCCGTATTCCTCCCTTATCATGAGGCTTAAAGGTTATCTTGTTCCAGTCTCTTACCAGCGAGCCACCCGATGCGGCTCCTCGCGCAATATCCATAGGCGACTTTGAGCGATACTTCATCAAATAATATGTGCATGAATCGTTTGTAGCGTTTTGCACTGAATATTTTTGTCCGGGCATTAACAAAGCGACGCTGCCTCCACCTATCGACCACGTTGAATCGTTAATACGTATGGTAAGTACACCAGATTTAATCAGCAATAAATGCTCTTCATTTGCAGGAACCTGGAGGTCGGTCTTCTTCTTAGAAGGGGTAACTGCAATTGAACTCATACTCAAGTATTCCATGTCGTGGACAGATCCTTCCAATAAAGTAGAACCGTATACATTTTGAGCAAGCCTATCCGTAGGCTTTTTCCACGAATATAGTTGTGAAGGCACAACAGCATGCTGGCTCACACCGAACAAGGGAATTAATATTACAAAAATCAGGATTATATTTTTCATGACGAGAAAGTGTTGGAATTCGGTGTGTCGATGATATCGCCTTTCACAAAATAATGCGGAGAACTCAGTACTAAAAGAGACAAAAACCGATTCAACATTCGTTAAGGGAGTTCAGTGCCGATAATGTAAAATATAACTTCTAAATATCGAACAAGGAACCGAATATCGAATGATGGATTGGTTAGAAGTCACTTACTTCACCGCATATGCTGGCCGTTGTGTTCGAGACAACATACGGTTTGCCTCCTCATCGTTTTTAAATTGTTCTTTTTTAGGATCCCAATATATTTTGCGGTCCAACTTCATAGCGATATGATGCAGTAAACAAGCAGAACAAGAGCGATGTGCTTCCTCTACAGGAGCAATCGGCGCTTTATTGTCGCGAATGCTTTCAAGCCAGTTGAGATGATGATTCTTACTTACGGTAAAATGAAATTCATTCGGCCCAATGACAGATTTGATGATTTTTGGATCACTTGCATCTAACGGTTTTGTTCCGTCTGCATTCACCGGGTCACTGGCTGTAGCCTGATAGTTACCTCTTGTTACGAAAATCCAGCCTTCCGTTCCTTCAAACTTGATACCATTTGGCAATTCATTGCTAACCACCATCTTCACGCCGTTGTCGTACAACGCTTCGGTTTTGAAAATTCCATGAACATCCCAAAGTCCTTTTTTCGGAAACTCGGCATGCCCCCAGATTTCTACGGGCCCGGATTTTTCCATACCCATTCCCCAGTGCGCGGAATCAATATGATGAGAACCCCAACCTGTAATCATACCTGCCCCGAATTGTTCACAACGCAACCAACCTGGGCGATCATAACCTTCCTGAGGATGTACGCGCTTCTCGGTATAATACACATAAGGCGTTGACGCCAGCCACATGTCATAGTTTAGGTTTTTTGGAATTGGCATCTCAGGCTCTTCTTCACCTGATGGATCTCCCGGCAACCCGACATACACAGTCTTTAGCTGACCAATCCGTCCATTTCTTACAAGTTCTGCTGCATACCTGAATTGCTCCGAGGATCTTTGCTGGCTACCGATTTGAAACTTCACGCCACTTTTTTGTACGACGTCACTCACGAAACGTCCTTCAGAAATCGTAAGGGATGCCGGCTTCTGCATGTACATGTGTTTTTTAGCCCTGGCTGCGGCAACAGCAATCATAGCGTGGGTATGGTCAGGTGTACTGATAAGCACCGCATCGATGTCTTTATCATTAATGAGTTCGCGATAGTCGTGATATTCTTTTACGCCATCGAAAGGCTTACCATCGCGCTTGGTGTAATATTCATTTACGAGTTGTTTTCCTTCTGCAGCACGTTTCGTATCTAAATCACATACCGCTACGATTTGCGCGAAATCAGTTTTCCAAACACCGGGCATATCGTGAATGCGAGAAATGCGACCGACACCGATAGCCCCAACGTTAATCCGATTGCTCGGCGCATGTTTGCCAAACACACTGGCGGGTACAATGGAAGGAAAGCCCAGGGCAACCGTTGAAAGCGCTGTTGCCTTTACAGAAGTCTGGAGAAATTTTCTTCTGGTGACTGTAGGTTTATTGTTTTTCATATACAGGGAAAATTATATTTAATCAATTCATCTTTACCGTTACTTTCGGTGGCGCACTATAATATTGCCAACCACTTTCTGCTTTCTCTTTTGTAAACTTACCACGGAAGACATTAAACCTGTATTTCAGGGTATAAGTCTTGCCAGGGGTTAAAAGCCAATCTTTTGTTTTTGTTGGGGCGAACATACCAAACATCTCGCCCCCATTAGAATCTTCCGGCCAAATGCGAAGTGGTTCAGGATGATTGAAATTTGCCGGATAAGACATCATTACGGCCCCGCCATATTCATTATCTAATGTTCCTTGAATGATGGCCCACTTTGCTGTAGTTCCATCAGCACCTTTTCGCGTTTTTCCTTCGGAAGTCAGTACTTCACTATTATCTTTTTTCCATTGCTCTGTTGCTCTCCAGCCCAAGCCAGCATAGCGATATTCAAGAATTAGAAAGGGACTAGATGACGCACAGTTCATCTGGATGGTTATATCGACAATATAATTGTCGTGGTTGTCTTCCGGCCGGTATACACGCACGGTTTGCAATTCATTGAGCGCAACTTTTTCCTTTCCAGCCTTAAATGCAACATGTTCGTGAATCGCTTGGTATTCGGCAAAAACGGGACCTTCAGTAATCGAAACAAAACTACCAAACCGAACCGTGCCTTTCCGTCCTTTGATATTCCAAAAATCGACAGTATCACCTTCAAACAAAACATGGGTCCACGGATTCCATATACCATAGTGATGATAATGGTCGGGTGCCTGAATACGCGTGATAACTTTTCCATTCGGTGTCCACAGGGGATGAATGAATGCACTTCGCTTGTAAGCTGTATCAATTCCAGCAGGCGGGTACACCGTTTTGAAATTGTATTGAAGCAGGTTTTTATTTCCGCTCGTTATTAGCAGTGCACCATCACTTGACTTTGCCTGAATCAAACGTGAAGCCTTAACAGGATTACCTTTCACGATTTCATAGACACGTTTTTTTTCCTTTGCATTTGGTGCATTGACCATCCAATACAACATCCGTAGTTCTTTATTGTCAATTTGAAACGGAACAGCAATTCGTTTTGCACCTTGGACTTCCACCAAGCTTAAAACTGAGTCATGAAGTAAAGTAATTTGATCGAGGTCTACTTTTGCAGGCACTTGTAAACCATTCATCGGAGAAGTCAGCTCCACTTCCAACGTCGCAACCTTTTGACCAAAAATCGGAGTACTGGCAATGGCACACAACAGCAAGGTGCATAATGAAATCGGATGCATACACTAAATTAACGTTAATCTCGACAAATTATGTCGCTGCAATCGTTAACACCAAAAATGTTACATGATAGGCAAATATCTATTGTTGCATTTGTTGCATGATTTGTTGCATTGATTGTTGCATTATTCTTTAACCACGCCGCGAAGCGTGCTTTTCCCGGAGTCTTGCTGACCTATTTATGACGATGCGGTAAGCGCTGCAGGAATATGGAACTGAATGGCAAAACACTTAGCTGGTAACAAGCATTTCAACATTCCGAAAGTTTACGATTAACGGAAGCTTTTTTACCGCTTCAATTTATCGCAATGCAATTTTTGTCTTCAAACCTGGTACTGCCGTTGTTCCCACTTTTACATCAGGTTGTCCGCCGCCAACAGCAATTTCAAATTCGCCAGGAACTACACTTCGCTCGCCCTTCGTATTCACGATGGAAAAAGCGTCCGAGGTAATTGTGAGATCAACTTGTTTTGATTCTCCGGGTGCTAACGTAATACGTTGAAATTGCGCCAAGGAGCGTATGGGCGTTTTAATAGAAGCCTTCATGTGTGTAACGTACGCTTGCACAACCTCGTCACCGGATACGGCTCCGGTATTTTTTACTGTTACGGAAAGTTTTACCGGATCACCCGCCTTATAAGTTTCTTCGACTTTCAAATTTTCGTAGCCAAAGGTAGTGTAGCTCAAACCATACCCGAAGGGATAAAGCGGCTCACCATTAAAGTAACGGTATGTCTGTTTAGTCAAATTGTAATCTTTAAATGGTGGAAGATCTTTTTCTGATTTATAAAACGTCACGGGCAATTTTCCACCAGGATTATAGTCGCCAAAAAGTACATCAGCAATTGCTTGACCAGCAGCCTGACCAGGATACCAGGTTTCTAAAATGGCTGGGATATTTTTTTGCTCCCAGTTTATAGCAAGTGCACTCCCGTTTAGCAGCACCAACACAACTGGTTTGCCTAAGGCAGCAATTTCTTTGATCAGCTGCTGTTGAGGCTTAGGTAAATCAATTTTCGTTCTGTCACCGGCATTAAATCCATCTATTACGATATCCATTTCTTCTCCTTCCATCCGCGCTGTTAATCCCATGCACATCACAATGGCATCTGCTTTTTTTGCTACTTCAAGCGCTTCTTTTTTTAGATCGGGTTGAGGCCTTGCCCAAACCAGTTGCACCTGCGCATCTGCATATGTCTCGATGGCTTCCAGTTTAATTTTATAACGCTTCCCTGCCTCCAGTTTCATAACCGGAGACTTTCGTAAACGTGGATCGCCGTATTCATCACGGAAATGATAAATGGTTTTGGCTACCAGGCTATCATTCAAGTAAAGACGGGTATTGGTAGTACTTACAAATCCAAGTTGATACATAGCAGTTTTATCCGGTACCAATTCGCCCGTCCACCGAATACTAAAACTATCATCGTTCATATCATTGCGCGGAGCTTTTTCCGACCAATTCATGTCCATATCCTTATCGGTCGATGTATACAAAGGAGTCCCGCTCAGATCAGCGTTGTTAAAATATTCTCCTTTCAATCCATTTTCATTTCCGCTAAAGAGAACTTCACCCGGAATTGTTTTATACGTCGGCATCCCATCCGCCAATTCACAACCTTGGGCATAGAGCACGTTGGTACTCTTAAGTTTTTCTTTGATTCCTCGGAGCGGCGTGACTGCATCTGATGGCACGCCGTTGTAATTTCCCAACAGCATCAGCCATTCGTCTGAATTAGGGCCGATAACAGCCAAAGTTCCGATATCCTTTTTTAACGGCAGTGTTTTATTTTCATTCTTTAAAAGTACAATGGATTTCTGTGCGGCCTCCAGTGCCATCGCTTTATGTTCTTTGCTATCCACAACGCTGTAAGGGATATTTGCATACTTTACCATGTCATCAGGATCGAACATGCCCAGTTTAAACCTTGCGGTAAAAAGTCTTTTTACCGAAACATCAATTTCTTTTTCGGTGATAAGATTCTTTTGTACTGCCTCTTTTAACGAGAGGTATACTTTTCCACATTCCAGATCTGTACCTGACTTTACAGCCAAGGCCGCAGCCTCAGCCGGTGTCGAAACAATTTTGTGATGGGCATAAATATCTTCAACGGCGCCGCAGTCTGAAACCACAAATCCACTAAAATCCCAATCCTGACGAAGAACATTGTCTAATAATTTCCCACTGCTGCAGCAGGCTTCTCCGTTGTAACGATTATAAGCGCACATCAATGAATATGCTTTTGCTTCTTTGATACCAATTTCAAATTGCGGCAGATAAGTTTCATACAAATCTTTTTCACCAATGACTGCGTTGAAAGTATGTCGATTGATTTCCGGGCCGCTGTGTACAGCAAAATGTTTAACGGTGGCAATGGTTTTATAATACACTGAATCATCTCCCTGCAGTCCTTTAATAAATTCAACGGCAAGTCTAGCGGTGAGATATGGATCTTCCCCATAGGTTTCCTGCCCTCTTCCCCACCGTGGGTCACGAAAAATATTGATGTTGGGCGACCAAAGTGTAAGCCCTTGATAAATAAATCGTTTGTCTTTTTTTGCAAAATCGTGATGCTTGGCGCGGGCCTCGTCGGCAATGGCAGTCGACACTCTGAACATCAAGTCACGATCCCACGAAGCTCCCAGTCCAATAGCCTGGGGAAACACTGTAGCCAGCCCCGCCCGTGCTACGCCATGTAAACCCTCAGACCACCAGTTATATTCAGGGATACCCAATCTTTCGATGGCTGGCGCCTGATTGATCATCTGACTGATTTTCTCCTCCAAAGTCATCCTCCCAACCAAATCATTAACACGTTCTTCAATTGCCAAATCTGTATTGAGATAAGGTAATACCTCAGCTTTTTCTTTCGATGGTCCGGAAGGACTACAGGAATCCGCAAGTAAAAAGACGGTTAATATAAATGCAGCTCGCAGAAGCTTGCTTTCAGTAAAGGTGGATTTAATACGGAGCATTTCAATTATTGGGTTTTAATTAGGTATGGTATAATATTAACTACATGGGTTCGTAAACAGGTAGCATACGGGTTGATGAGGGTCAAATTTAGCGGTCATAAACTTAGCAAATAATTCAATCATAACGTTTGCAGAAGCTACGAATGGTTATTTGAGCAAACAATCGCTGAGGCACGCTGTTAATAATTCGCATGGAGCGAATCAAAGTAATCTTAGTTGATAATGATCCTGATGAATTATTTTTTATGGAAAAAGGATTTGAGGCCTCGGACCGTTACGCAATTATTGCCCAATGTTCCGGGTGGCCCCAGCTTAAAGAGTTCATTCAGCATGCAGATGAATTGCCAGATTTAATTATCACGGATTTAAATATGCCCGGTAAAAATGGGGTTGATATCGCGTCCATGATCCATTCAAATCCGGCGTATAATGCTATCAAAGTAGTGGTTCTTTCTATTACTACAGGCGACAATAATAAGGGGGTGCAGGCAAATCTCAGCGGGTCATCACTTTTTATACCCAAGCCGTCCTCTTTACTAGAATATGAGTCTTTTGCAATAGACCTTTATGAGAAAATAAATATCGACGTTTTTAATTCAAGGAGATAGAGAACTCCTGGCCTATCAGTTTCTTGATTTCGTCTCGCGATAAAGGTTTATTATAATAATATTTGATTCCCATTTCTTTTGTGCGCGCCAAATCTCTTGGATCAGCTGATGAAGTCAGTACGACTATTGTGATTGCATTTTTGTTCGGCAGATCGATCTTAGCAAACTCCTCTAAAAATTCGTAGCCATTCATGATGGGCATGTCAAGATCCAGAAATATAATATCTGGCATTTGCATCTTGCCGTTACGATAGAGTTCAAGAATCTCCAACGCCTGTTTTCCGTTCGATGCAAAACTAATTTCGTTTGCCAACCCCAGGGAGGTGATTGTTTTCTCACTCAGAAAATTGAAAATCTTGTCATCATCAACTAATAGAATGTTCTTCTTCATACAGTGAGTTGTTTGATCCTTTACAAATATAAAAGGGTTTTGTGAGCAATCCTATCCGATAGCGTTTGGCCTAAATCAGTATATTCACCTAAGTATACAGACTCATTCAATCTTATGTTTAAGCATATCATCATTCATCTGCTTTTTTTATTCTCAACATCGGTTTCATCTTTCGCACAGCAAAAGATTATTCGTAACCCAGCCACCAAGGCGAAAAATGTTATCCTTTTGATTGGTGACGGCATGGGGCTCGCGCAAATCTACGCGGGCATGACTGCTAACAAAGGATGGCTTCACCTTGAAAAATGTACGGTGGTGGGTCTCTCAAAAACCAATTCGGCAGACCGGTACATCACTGATTCAGCGGCCGGAGCAACCGCATTTGCAACTGGCAAAAAGACCAACAACGGTTGCGTTGGAGTCGATTCTTTGGGAAGGCCAGTTGCTACGATATTGGAAATTGCTGAACAAAGAGGCCTCGCCACCGGACTTGTGGCTACTACAGCTATCACAGATGCGACACCAGCATCGTTTATTGCTCACCAGCCGTCGCGCGATTTGGGTGAAGCTATTGCTGATGATTTTCTTAAAACTGATGTTGATGTTTTTATTGGCGCTGGCCTAAACCATTTTAAAACACGTGCTGACAAACGTGACTTGACTGCAGAACTAAAAAAGAACGGCTATCAGGTGCTTTATGATATCAATGAAGTAGCTAAGGTCAATTCAGGAAAGTTGGCTGGATTTGTTTCCGACCAACGTTGGTCTGGTGGCCGAGGAGATCAATTGTTAAAATCAGCGCAGACTGCCATTCGGATTTTAGAACAAAACAAAAATGGTTTCTTCTTAATGATCGAAGGATCACAAATTGATGATGGCGGGCACGAGAATAATTCCAACCACGTCATTGAAGAAATGCTGGATTTCGATAATGTAATTGGAGAAGTACTTTCCTTTGCCGAAAAAAATGGAGAAACTTTAATAGTTATCACCGCAGATCACGAAACGGGAGGCTACACGTTGGTCGATGGCAACCTTCAAACCGGCCGGGTTGAAGGAAGGTTCTCAACCGAGGGCCACACGAGTGTGATGGTCCCAGTGTTCGCCTATGGGCCGGGTGCAGAGACCTTCACTGGGATTTATCACAATACAAAGATTTTCGACAAACTCATGACGGCTTTTTCGTTTAACAAATAAACGAGCTGCTGAACGACAGGTATTCGTCAGGAAATAGCCTTGACCATACAATACATTTCTCGATCGTTTTTGTACCACTCAACACAGGGGCTCATGTGATCCACTCCTTTTACTTCCATCATGCTATGGAAACTCTCTTTAATTAATTCTATCCGGACTTTCCAATCTGTAATTTTCACGGAAAAATATTTTCCTTTACTAATTATATACCTTTCAAACCCAAACTTTTCAGCTTCGCCGTCATTCATCTCTTCAACGCCAGCGATATAAATCATTTTACCTTCGGGCGTCATGCTGCTTATTCCGTAGTAGGATCTGTTTGTGCCTTCTGGCATCAATGCTACGAGCGAATCAAAAGATTCCCCAATCCCCTTGGGAAAGGTTTTTACGGGAAAGCCAAAAATTTTTATATCGTCCTTTAATATTTGAGTTTCCATAAACGTCTGTTCTTTTACACAAACTTAATTTGTTAGCGTAAACTTCTGGAGGGACAACTCCGGCATTTTAAGGGGGTGAATCCGGACAAATCCTCAGTTCGATTTTCTAATGATGCCCGTGCGTTCCAGTGGAAGTAAAATTCAATTCGTTCAATGGAATCCCCTCTGGGTTATCGGTACCTTCCCGGATTCTTAGATGCTGATTCGGCTTAACATTTTTGATGACTTGTGCTTTCTGTGCAGGGTGCCACTGAATAGCAATCTCGTCAATTACCGTAGCCCGGCCGATACCAATTTCTCTTCTCAATGGTGAAGCACCAAAACTTCCACCTGAATTTACTTCGCGATAGATGGTTCTCACGGTATTATTTTCCCTGCATGTTAATTTCACTAACGTACCAATAACATTGAGATTATTTTTTCGCACAAGATCCAGGGTGATCCAATTATTTTTTACATCCTGACCCGGATTAAGGTAAAGGGAATTATGAAACGCATCGCCTTTATAGGCACCTCCTAATTCAATGTATACATCCTGATCGCCATCATTGTCAAGGTCAGCAAAAGAAATGGCATGACCTTTTTGCAAATGACCAACGCGAGCTTCGGTGGTAACATCGGTAAATCTCTTGCCTGCAATATTCCGAAACATTTTATTCGGCACGATGGATTCTAGTTCTGGATTTCCAGTACCTAAATAAAAATCCAGAAAACCATCGTTATCGATATCACCAAAATTTGCTGACATGGCAAACGCCGTTTTATTTGTTCCGGCATTTTCCGACACATCAATGAATGTTCCATCCTGATTATTTTTGTAAAGGAGAATAGTACCAGACGTTCCGCTAAAAGTCCCGAGTGCGTCAGCAGCGGCATACGAGGAAATTGGTTTATCAAACGTAAAATCACCCACAAGAATATCCAACCATCCATCGTTGTCATAATCCCAAAACCACGTTGGGAAAGTGCGCGAACGTCTATCATCCAGCCCGGCATGCTTCGTTACATTTTCAAAAACGGGCATTCCGTCTTTTAATCCAGTATTTTTTAATAGAAATCTTTCCCCGGACAAACTGGAAATAAAAATATCTTTCCATCCATCATTGTCATAATCACCAGAAGTAACTCCTTTGATAAATCCTGTAACATTACACCGCGCCAATTCGGCAATATTTGTGAACGAACCATCACGATTATTTAAATATAATTCGCATGGATGTGAACCCGAAGAAGCATTTCCTTGCCAGGTTTCATTTCCAATGAAGACATCCACCCAGCCATCGTTATTGAAATCATTCCACGTTGCAGTTTGCGTTGGATGAAACGATAACAAACCACTTTGGGTAGTTACGTCCGTAAAAGTACCGTCCCCGTTGTTTCGGACTAATGAATTAGGTTGCTCGCCATAATTGCTCCGGAGCCACGCGCCGCGCAAGACAAAAATATCTTTAAAACCATCGTTGTTGTAATCCATTTGCACCATGTTTAGCCCACCCGTTAGATCAGCCAAGCGTGACGATCCGGACTTGTCCACGAACGCACCATCGCCAGTATTCTGAAAATAATGGAGTGGCTCATCAAGGTCCCAACTCGAGGTTACAATATCCAGGTATCCATCATTATTGAAGTCTTCGATAATTGTTCCTCCAGCCATGTTATTGATGTCCAAATGAAGGGCACCGGCAACATCCTGAAATGGTTTTACCATAGACGAATCTCCGATAGAGCGATCGAGATCAGGCAATAAAAATTTTGAAGGAACCTTAACGGGATATTCCCCTAGTGTCATGTAAGCAATATTCAACAGCCATTTGTATTCGAGATTGTCGGGAAATTTTTCCAGCAACTCTTCATAAACCCGGATTGCATTTCGCGAGCCCGTTTGTGCGGTATGGATACCTGCGCCTCGGATAGGAAGGACACATGTTTCAGGAGAATGATTCATCACGCAATTGGTTCGCTCTCCTGCCCGGAGATAGGCGAGCGCCAGCTGCACTTTGAGTTTATCCATTCCATTAATCCCTTCTTTGTTTATTCGCAATACTTGCTCCTCTAACAAAGGAATGGCTTCTTCCTCGCGACCTAGCGCGATTAGCGCATAACATTTATCATAGGTAAAAATCATTTTGTCCTGCTTGCTGTTGGTAGCAGCAATCAATGAGTCATAATATTTTACCTGGGGGGCAGATGCATAATAATTATCTAAACGATTGTATCGTTCTCGCTGAATTTTCAAGAGCCGAACCATTTCGTCGTGAGATGAAGGTTTCAATTGGCAAGAAAACAAGCTTGCGCCGAAAACGAATATCATTACCAGTCTAAAAAAAATTGCTTTCATAAACTCACAATTCCCTTGGCTCCCATGCGGCTAGTTATCTTTCACGATGATATTTGAAATGGTGTTATCCTTTATTATTGTTCTGCTCGAAGAAGACAAATATCCACTTCCATAATAAAATTCATGCTTTCTTTTCTTCCCGTTTTTCAATTCGACAATCGCCGACGCTGTGAGACTATTGGCGCGAACAATGTTCTCCTCGGGGATCTCTGAACTGTTATGATATGAGAAAACTTTCAGACTGTCGCGGTTCTGAGTGGCAAGAAATAATTGCTGACCGGAACCCAGCATGAGGCTGGACAATGCTTTTGCATCGCCGTCAACGAAGAAACCGGATCGAGTAACATGAACAGGCTTAAAATTTCCTGTGCCATCGCCTTGAAGACAATTGCCGATGCCAGCGTCATAAAAGCCAGAAAGTGTTTCAGATGCATAAGAATTACCAACAGACAAAATATCCAGATTGCCGTCGTTGTTCACATCGTCTACGACACTACCATACATCGGTGAATATTGTGCTTCAACGGGAAGTTGCTTCACTGAAAAGGTATTAGACCCGTTGTTTTCAAGATAGACCGATGCAAACAAAGTGCTTTTCAAAACCAACGCGTCCTTCAACATCGTTTCTGGAATCAAATCTTTTATACCCATCCCGCCATATATTGAATAGCGCTCAGCAACTCCCCTTAACTTTGAAATTTGTCCTGTCAGTGTCTCACGAGGGTGTACGGGATACTCTTTGCCCTGTATATACCTGCAAAGTATAGCATCCACCGAGCCATTGTCGTCAAAATCCTTTGCATAGACACAAACAGGCTCGCTAACGGATGCCCTATATACAGAATTGAGTCCTAAGTTACCGGCAACATAGTCGATGTCGCCATCGTTGTCAAAGTCTCCACCATTAATACTGTTCCACCACCCTGAAGTATCAGGAAGTTTGATCGAAGTAAATGATTTTCCTTTGTCGTTAACAAAAAATGTTATGGGCATCCACTCACCTACCACAGCTAGATCTGTCCATCCATCATTATTGATGTCGGTCCACAACGCTGAAGTTACCATGCCTACTTTGTCCAATTCACTTGATAGTCGCGTTGTTTGATTTTCAAATTTTCCGCTTCCATTATTAACTAACAAATAGCTTTCAGGTGTTTCCGGATAGCGCATCGAAACAACTCTGCCTCCGACAAATAAATCCAAGTCACCGTCCTGATCAAAGTCATTGGCTACAACACAGCTTCCACTGCTTTTTATTTCAGGTAAAGCGGAAATCTCCAGGGTAAAATTTCCAGCGCCATCATTCTTGTAAAGGCGATCCCGATAATGGGCAAGTTCATTTTTAAATTCAGAACTTCCGCTGACACAATAAAGATCAAGATCGCTATCTCCATCTGCATCAAAAAGCAACAGGCCCATGTCCTCTTCTTCTTTCACCAAAAGTGAATCCTTTTTAAAAGTGCCGTTTTTCTGCTGAAAGAAGATGTATGCCGACCGTTGTCTTGAACCACCAACAACAAAGTCCTCCAGGCCATCGTTATTAATATCACCTGTTGCAATTCCAGGACCACCTTGCGAATGTTTTTGTGGCAACAACAATTGCCCTTCTTGAAAGTCAACAAAATCTTTTTCATGATGCTTAAAATTGATGTTGAGCTCACGATGCAATTCCATTAAATCAGGTATCTCAGAGATCTCCGTTGGTTGATTCTTGACAACAGCATCTTTCTCATGCAATTTAATTACCTGGTTTACCGCAATATTTTTCAACACCTGACTTTTTCCGCTTGGCCAAAGGACTTTTAATGAATCGACTGGCTCGCTTGCTTGACCTAGTCCGACGTGTTCAAAATCCTCTACAGTAGATTTGTATCCTCGCTGCGTTTGATGTTCGGCATAATAAGTTTTATCTTTTTGAAATACCCAAACTTTTGTTCCTAAGGCTTGTAAATCACCGTTGTCACCCACGAGTTTAATGCGAAGGTACTTGGCCGCCTTATCTTTTTGGTCATTAAGCTTGTTCCGGTAAATAAAGGCTTCATCGTTGATGTTGTTGGTGACTAAATCAAGGTCGCCATCATTGTCAAAATCCGCGTAGGCCGCCCCATTTGAATACGATGGCTGATCCAATCCCCAAAGCGCCGCCTTATCTGAAAACGTAAGATCACCATTATTCTTAAAAAGAAAATTAGGCTTCTTAACACCCAATAATTTTTCAACTTCCTGCCGTATGGTATTCATTCGGTTTCTATCCGTACTAAACATGGCAAGTTCTTTACTGTAGGCAATGAAGTCCTGATCGGTGATATCTTTTCGATAACCATTGCCAACAAACAAGTCGCGATAGCCATCGTTATCAAAATCTGCAAGAAGGCTGCTCCAACTCCAATCGGTGGCATAAATGCCTGCCAGGTATCCAATGTCACTGAAGGTATTATTTCCATTGTTGATTTGCAGCACATTGCGAATGTATTGATCCTGGTATCCCTTATTTCTAAACAACATGAACCTGTCGTAGCCGATGGTTGAAAACATAGTTTTCTGTCGCAGGTTATCATCGGGCATCATGTCCAATGCTACAATGTCATTTAATCCATCATTGTTTATATCGGCAATATCGACCCCCATACCATTTTGCTCCTGATGTTTGAGCATGGATGTAATCTCATTCGTAAAAGAATTGTGTTTGTTGTTGATCAGCAGGTTGTCGTTAGAAATAAAATCGTTTGCTACATACACGTCAGGGTAGCCATCATTGTTAATATCATTCACTACAATGCCGAGCCCCCAGCCCTCAAGTTGTATACCGGCTTCCTTTGAAACGTTTTTGAAGATGGGTAACCCATTCACCATGCCCTCATTTCTGTAAAATTTATCAACGCTTTTTGCCGACCCATCATCTCTTTGTCCAACGGCCTGGTTTCGATTAAATTTCTCCAAAGCATTATTGAGCAAATACAGGTCAAGATCGCCATCCAGATCGTAATCAAGGAAAGCGGCTTGGGTTGAATAGCTTGAATCAGCGATACCCATTTTTGCAGCAACTTCTTCAAAAAGGGGAACACCATCTTTACCGGCGCCCTTGTTGAGAAAAAAAAGATTGGGGACCGATGGTTTATCGATGTTGGGTTGAATGGTAGAAACGTGAATGTCTAAAAGTCCATCTTGATTGATATCAACCATTGCGACGCCTGTACACCATAAGTTAGTCTGAACCTTTGCGGCAACGGTGATATCTCTGAATTTGAAGTTACCTTGGTTCAAATAAAGTTTGCTGGAAACCATATTTCCTGCAAAGAATATGTCTGTTAGCCCATCGTTATTGATGTCGCCAACGCCTACACCCGCCCCGTTGTAAATGTATTCGAACGTTAACACATTGAAGCTATCCGTTTCTGTTAACAGGTTATTAAAAGTAACATTCGTCGCAGAGGATGGAAGGAGTTCAAATAACTTATCTGAATCACGGCTGCCGCAAGCCATAATTGATATTGCAAATACGCAAGGAATAAACGCCTTCGTAAAATATTGAAGCATAATGTGAAAAATGAATCTGTTGGAGGCTTACGAAACACTAAATACGTGAAAATAATTACGGAAGGAAATGAAAAAGAAAAAGGAGAGGTTGCCCCACTCCTTTTTCTTTTTACATCTTTTCAAAAAGTTTTTAGAACCCAGGATTCTGATCTGCCTGAGAGAGCGCTGCGTTGTTATCAATTTCCTGTTGCGGAATAGGAACTAAAGCATGCTTTGGTGCATAATAAGAGATCGGCTCGTAAGTTAACTTGCCTAGGTTTCTCCATCTCACGAGATCTCTGTCTCTGATTTGTTCACCTGCCAGTTCTACTCTTCTTTCGTGCACGATCGCTCTGAAAACTTCTGCCGGGCTGTTTACAGGATAATTTGCGGTTGGGTAAGGCGGCATTTCAACACCTTCTCTCGATCTAACCTCGTTCAAAAGATCAATTGCTTCAGAGTCATTACCTAGCGCATTTTCGCATTCTGCTAGATTTAACAAAACCTCAGCATAACGAATGACACGCATGTTAATGCCTGAACGCTGATCTTCAGTAGGTGCTTTGTAAATTCTCTGATATTTCTTCCAGCTGATTTTAGGACTGGCACCTTGCATATCGGTGATGGTGTTTGCTCCATTATTGTATTTATCACCGATTTGATAAAATGCATCGACGTATCTAGGATCGTTGTCCTCATATTCATCCAACAAGGATATTGAAGGTATCACGTTTCTCCATGCCGTGGGACCATACTCTTGTCCTCTAAAAGTAAGTTCTGTTTGCGTGCCCTGACCAGATCCATCCCAACTTGCTCCTCCGAAATCATACGAGAAAGCAACTTCGAAAAGGGACTCTTCATTGAATTCCAACTCTTCACGAAAATTTTCAACGTAAGGAACCTGTTTCCAATCGTTGAATTCACCCGAGGTAACGATAGCCTCAAGCAACGGTTTAGCAAGGTCATAATCTCCGCGTTGCATATGGGCTCTGGCCAACAATGCTTGAGCGGCTTGCTTATTAGCCCTTCCAGTGTTTGCAGCGTCATAACCAGACTTTGTTGGAAGACTTGCAATCGCAGTTTCTAAATCAGAAATTAATAATGCATACACTTCATCGACTGATGCCCGGCCTTTGTCCTGACCGATATCTGTAGCATAGGTTTCCATGAGTGGAACTCCTCCGAACAACACAACTAAATCAAAGTAAGCCATAGCCCGTAAAAATTTCGCTTCACCGAGTACACGTGTCTTCATCGCCTCGGTAGCAGGGAATTCGGCACCTGGAACCTTTTCGATTACCTGGTTTGCCTGATGAATAAGTCTGTACCATCCTCTCCAAACGGATGTGAGTAACGAATTTGAAGGATCGTGATTACCTGCTAGTAATTGAGCCCGAGGGGTTTCTAATTGTCCTCCGCCAGCGGCCATATCGTCTGATCTAAGATCATGGACGAAGAAATACTCCCGGCAGAAAAGATCTATACTTTGTAAACTGCTATATACAGCGTTTACAGCTGATACAATTTGCACATCGTTCTTGTAATAGGTCTCAGGTAAAAATTCATTGGGATTTTGTTGGTCCAAAACGTCTTCCTTACAGGAAAAGCAAATGGCAAACATCCCGATTGCGGTAAGTATTAATTTTCTTTTCATCATCTTTTTTATTGAATGTGGATTCAAAATTTATTCTAGTTAATTATTAAAATCCAACCTGAATGCCAAACACGATACTTCTCGATTGAGGAAATTGTCCAAAGTCAATCCCTTGAGTAAGTGTCTGGGTCAGGGGCGCATTGGGATTATTCGACACAGAAATATCATTCCTGTTACCTATTTCTGGATCGTAACCACTTTTATACTTCGTAAGTGTCAAGAGATTTTGCGTCGTCATATATATTCTCAGCCTTGTCAAAGTATTGTTAGTAAGGGACGAGAAAATGCTTGATGGCACGCTATAGCCTATTGTTAAATTCTTGATGCGGAAGTAAGACCCGTCTTCTATAAATCGATCAGATGCCCGACCGTTACGATTTGGATCACCCGATACAGCGCGAGGAACGTTGGTATTTGTGTTCTCAGGTGTCCAGCGATTTAAAACGGCAGTGCCGGAATTAAACAGCCGGCTCATGCCTTCCAACTCATATTTTACCACGCTGTAAATTTCATTTCCAGAAACGCCTTGAAGGAATACACTTGCATCGAAGCCCTTATAATTTGCTGACAGATTTACACCATATGAAAAATCGGGTAGAAAGTGTCCAATGTTCTCTTTATCACTTGCGTTCAATTGACCATCGCCATTGATGTCAGAAAACAGGATGTCGCCTGGTCTCGCCGTTGGCTGCATTGTTGATGTCTCCCCTTCTTGCATGATTCTGTCTACACGATAGCCGTTGAAAAACCCTATGGGTTCGCCAACTTTGGTTTGCGTCAGATTGTCATTATACCAATCGCCGCTTGAAATCGTGGTGCCTTCGGCGCCTAAATCCAATACTTCATTTCTAACAAATGATATGTTTCCTGAGATATTATAAGTGAAATCACCTTCCGACTTGTTATATCCAAGCTGCAACTCGAACCCTTTATTCTCGACTTCTCCAACATTTGTAGTGGGAGGAGTATCATATCCATAGGATAACGGAATGGGTTGAGGCAGAATCATATCTTTTGTGCGTGTATTAAAATATTCAGCAGTAAACGTGATTTTATTATTAAGGAAACCGAGATCTATACCAACGTTAGTCATGTGGCTTGTTTCCCACTTAAGATTTGGATTCGCCAACGCACGAATTGTGTAACCAGAGGTTCCGACCGAACTTGTTTGGTCGAATTGGTAAATTTGATTCCCGGACAAAGCGGGTATGTAGTCGTATACCCCGGGCGTTAAAAAGTTTCCGGTAAGCCCATAACTTCCACGTAGTTTAAATTCACTAATGGTTGAACTGTTCTTCATGAAGCCTTCTTCACTCAACCGCCATCCTACAGAAACGGCAGGGAAAGTACCCCAACGGTTATTGGTAGCAAAACGTGAAGAACCATCGCGCCGGATTGACGCTCCGATTAGATACTTATTTTCATAATCATAATTAACGCGACCTACATAAGAAATAAGTGCACTTTTGCTTCTGTTGCCATTAAAGGCAACGTTTGCTAATGCAACTGGTTCTTTTATATCGTTCGACTGTTCGTTATTTCCCAGACCGGTAACCTGACTAAAATTAAAAGTTTGTTGTTCGGCAACGACGGTAGCATTAACTGTATGCTTTCCAAACGTTTTGTTAAAAGTCAATTGATTCGTCAAGATCGTTGAAACGAAGTTTTGGCGGTTAATATTAAGTCCTGCTACCCCCCTATTAGAATATCCTCCAGGGCCTGTGTTATAGGCGGGCGTATGTGTATGTTGTGTATAGTCTACATAATCTACACCGCCTTGGAATCGATAGTTTAAAAAGTCAAAGATCTTAACATCTACATATGCATTACTCAAGAATTTAAGACGTTGCTGATTTTGCTTATCCATCTCGGCCACGCGAACTGGGTTTTCAGGATCAGAACCATCCACGCTTTGAGCACCAAAGAATCCACCGTAATTATCGGGATTATAAATCGGGAAATATGGAGAACTGCGGATGATATGCTGAAGTTGCGTTCTGCCACCTGCGTTCTGCTCTACTAAACGCTCATCATACGCAACATAAAAATTTTGACCAAAGGTGATTCGATCACTTATGTTATGATCAGAATTAAACCGAGCATCGCCACGCTGGTAGCCTGTACCTTTCATAATACCCTCTTGTTCAAAATACCCAACAGAGGCGAACATTCTAGATTTATCGGTTCCTCCCATTAATTCCGCTTTATGCTGTTGGATCGCGCCTTTTCTGAACATCGCGTCTTGCCAATCAGTATTAGTTTGTGCAAATGTCTGAGTGGTTTCTGAGTGTATTGGCTGATTTAAACCACCACCTGAAATTCTTCCTGGAATACTTGAGCCAATCACGATTGATGGATTGGTAGTCTCTGAGGTATAAATATCTGCGTTAGTCATTAACTCTTTTGCATAATCAACGTACTGCTCATTATTTAAAAGATCTAATTTCCTCCATGCCTGCTCTACACCGTAATAGCTTTCCACGTTAACACTTAACTTTTTTGCCGAGCCTTTTTTCGTAGTGATCAGGATTACGCCATTGGAAGCGCGCGAGCCATAAATAGCTGCTGCACTCGCATCCTTCAATACCTCAAGGGATTCGATGTCTTTAGGGTTAATGCTGTTCAAATCGCTCGTGGGAAATCCATCAATTACATACAATGGATTTGCATTATTCACAGTTCCAACTCCACGAACGCGCACCAATGGTGCTGCACCAGGAGCACCATTGTTAATTACCGTAACGCCCGCTACGCGTCCCTGCAATGCCTGCCCTATGTTTGTGACTGGCTGTATACTGATGTCTTCAGAAGATACTGAAGAGATAGCGCCAGTGACTGAAGTTCTCTTTTGCGTACCGTACCCCACAACAACCACTTCGCCCAACTGCTGTACATCCGGTGCTAACTTCACATTAATCGTGGTCTGGCTACCGACAGTTATTTCTTGAGTGGTGTAACCAATAAAGCTGATTACCAAAACTGCGTTTTCGTCGGGTACGTTTAATGAATACCGACCTTGTGCGTCAGAGGTTGTACCTATTGTTGTTGCTTTTACCAAAACGTTTACGCCAGGAATGGGGTTATCATTTTCATCAGTAATAGCACCGGAAACCAAAATATCAACGGGTTGCCGATAGGCTTGAAATACCTCAACTTCCCTTATGGAACCAGGTTCTGCAATTATTGTTTCAAGGCCCGCTCCCGGCCCAGCATTGTTTGTGGTCTTCGTATCTGCCTGATGCAAAATCGAAAAAGTTTTATCATTAATTCGCTTGAAAGTTAAGCCCTCTGGCTCAAGTAAGCGACTCAGGGTGTTCTCCACCTTTCCTCTAAAATTAATTGGAGTCTTAACTTTTTTATCCTCCAGCGTTACTGGCTCGTATAAAAAAGAAACATTGTAGTGATCTTTAATTTCATTCAATACTTCAACGAGTGGACGATACTCCTCCGCTTTTCCTTGGGGATTAAGTTGTTGTGCATTCGCATAAACCTTCTCCTGTGCAGTCGTCAATCCCGGAATGGAGCAAAGCACCATCCACAGGCAGCACCATAAAAGGTTATGGTTTTCTCTGTAGTGTTTACGCATAATTTATTGGGTTAATTGGGTTAAATTTATTTTGAAGAAAATATTACGGAGCCTTCGTCAATTTTTGTGACTTTAATATTGAAGGTTTCAGCAATTGCAAATAGAATATCATCAGCTGTTGCAGATGATATCTCACCGGAGAGCTGGCGCTGTTTTAATTCATCATCTTGAAATGAAACATTCAAGCCGTAAGTGTCGTGAAGAATTCGACCTAATTCTTCCAACGGGGTCTTATCAAAGACCAATTTACTTTTCACCCAGGATGTATATTGTGTGTCTTTAACTACCCGTTTTGAAAGCGTTCTTTTGTTCATGGTGGCGAGCTCACCCGGATTAAGGTATACCGACGATGCCGACTTGTTATCCACGTCTAATTTTACTTTGCCTTCCGTCAAAAGAACTTCTGAACCGTACTCTCTCGTTTTCACGTTGAACTTGGTTCCAAGGACCTCCACATTTAGGCCTTCGCGGGTATGAACAATAAATTTCTGGTGATTCTTGGTATGCTGCACAGCAAAAAAACCTTCGCCATCAATCCACACTTCGCGAACCTCGTTTTCCGACCAATTTTGTGCATACCGAATTTTCGAGTTTCCATTCAATATTACGGTAGACTCGTCGGGCAGGGTGACAGTAATTCGTTCACCAAATTTTGTCTTAATCTCGTTGACTACATTTGCCGCTGTTTCGATGTTGTGTGCGGGCAAATTGTTCAGATATAAAGCAGCTGCAACTGATATCAGTATCAGTAATGTTGCGGCTACTTTATACAAAGTACGGTTGAAAGCGATCTGCTTTTTTACTTTAGAATCATTTTCAAACCCTAATTGTTGCCTGATCGAATGAAACGTTTCGTCCTTTAAAGCAATGCGCTCCGACAATGGCATGTTTTCAATTGGCGTAAGATCTGTTTTGGCAGTTTCCCAGTATTCCTCCAGTATTTTTTTTTCGGATCTGGTCGCTTTTCCCGACCGGAACTTTTGGATTAATAGGGCCAGTTCACTTTTATTCATAGGTACATAGGACTTGGTATAATGTATGAAGGATGTGAAGGGTGTTACCCCTAAATCGATTGCAATCTTTTTTTTCTAAATTTTCTTTTCCTAATTTCAACTTTCCTTAAACTGGGTGTAAAATTCATTTATGACCGAAAAAGACTTCGAGAGGATATACAATTCACTCTGGAGCAGGCTCTACAGTGTTGCCTATAATTATTTTCGGGACAAAACGATGGCTCAGGAAGTTATTCAGGACGTATTTGTTAATCTATGGCTGAAGCGCGATAGCTTTAATGAAATTGTAGACTTAGAAGCTTATCTGTTTAGATCTGTAAAAAATAAAATCTACGATCAGTTTGATAAGATCGCTTGCCAGGAAAAACTTTGTAAACAGATTTCACTGCAAGTATGTGAAGAAGCGGATACTACCGAACAAGAGGTAGAATATGCAGAAACGTTAGAATTGATTAATCACGAAATCGAAAGACTGCCTGATACTACAAAAAGGATTTTCCGTTTAAGTAGATTTGACCGATATACGAATGACGAGATCGCCGGGCAACTGCATTTATCAGGAAAGGCAGTTGAATACCACATCACGCGAGCATTAAAACGTCTACGATTGCGTTTTAATCAGATCCTTTTTTGACTAGGAAATTGGAGTAGATTACTGTTGCGATCCAAAAACTTTCTTCAACAACTCGCTGGTTCTTGCCAGAGGATTTTCACGAATATTTTTTTCTTCTTTCGCTATCATAACAAACAACCCTTCGATTGCCCTGTCAGTAGCATATTCATCTAAATCTGGATTAACTTTTTGAACCATTGGAATTCTATTGTAGGAGTTGACTAGATCGCCATAATATTTTGTAGCATTTACCTTGTTCAAAGAATTCTGAATGATGGGCTTGAATTTTTCTTTCAATAAGGCTGATGTTGATTTTTTCAAATATTGGGTCGCTGCATCTTGTTCACCTTTTAAAATAGACCATGCATCTTGAATAGTCATTTGGCGCACGGCCTCAACAAAAATTGGTTTTGCCTCTTTTGCAGCATCCTCCGCACCACGGTTTAATGTTAACACAAACTTGTCCACCTCACTTCCCAATCCAATTTGCCGAAGGCGTGATTCAACCTGTTTTACTTCCGGAGGAAAAGGAATTTTTATTTCAGGATTCTTAAAATAGCCATCTACTTGAGATACAAGGTCTGATCCTTTAGAGACACCGTTTGTTAATGCTTCCTTTAAACCCTGGGCCACCTCTTCCGTTGATAACGACCCTTCGTCTAACGCTTTTTTCAATTTCTTAAAAGTAATTTGCCCTGTTGCACTTGTTGTAATACCTAGTACAACGATCGTGAATAAAAAAATTCGCCTGAGTCTCATAGAAAAAATCTTTGATCGAAGATACAGAACAATTTCCTTGCCGATAGTTTTTAGCGGCAATGCCTCCTCCTATTTATGCACACCGCCAATCAAACTAAAAAAGAAGGACACAGCGCTTTATTCAAGTGAATCTGAGTATTCTTGAATTGTGGGCACACAGAATTGACAATACAGTTCCTATTAACTATTCACCAACGTCAGACGATAAACTAGGAAGAATATGCTTGGCTTTTTATGATTCGTTAGTGGATTCCTGTGTTTCCCACATCCGCTTCCAGCGCTTGCGTTGTTTTGGATGAAATGTTTCCCAGATTTCCTGGTTGCGCTGAATTAAGCTTTTGTTAGCCATTGACCGTAATGCTTCATGGTCATGCTTTTCTTTCTGATAAGCAGTAAACAGACTTTGATAATACTCGCCGTTTATCTCCTTGATTTTCTGACATTGTTCGTCGTCCAATTTCAACTTTTCTTTCCAGAACAATGGATCATATTGGACTAAGTTTTCGGATTGGTTAGGCGCTTGTGCCATGACCATAACGGACGACAAAAAAACTAATCCGGTAAACAAAAGTGCAGCCTTCATTCTTACGTTTTTAAACACTATAACTTGATCCAAGACCACAAATTAACGTTGTTCTACCGAAATAATTACCCAAATAATGAAATAGTATCCTGGTGATAAACATGTTTTTTTTAGCAAACGATTGAGTTGAATCAATAAAACGATATCAACACGGAATATTTTTGCATTATGATGACAGTCGATCCAAAAATTCACCCGATCATCCTGGATCTCCGAGTAAGCACCATATGCTGAGGACGTCACTTTTTTTGTTTCTCCCTGATAAAAGTTTGGGAATTTCTTTCACCGCATAACCAGCTTTCCTACATTTAAGACAGAGCCCATCCTAAAGCATTCGACGGCGAATGTTAGGATGGGCTTTTTGTGATATTTTAAATGATCGCAGCACAATCATCTTCCCATTTTTATTAACATGAATAACTAATAAAACAAACAGGTCATGAAAGAATTTCTCGATGTCGTAAAAAATTCAGACATCCCCAACCGTATCGCTGCTTTGAAAAACAAGCGGTTCTCCGACGTCGAAGATGCCGCGGGTTTTCAATATGTTGATCTGGTCCAGGAAGGTGGCGGCGTTTTAGGTATTGGACTGGTTGGGTATACGTATGTGCTGGAGAATGCAGGCATTCGCTTCTTTAGCCTTGCAGGAACATCTGCAGGAGCGATCAACACCATGATGCTGGCAACCTTAGGCGAAATTCAAGACGCAAAATCAGAAGCGATTTTGAAAATCTTAAGCCAGAAAAATTTGTTCGACATCGTTGACGGCGAGTCTTCTATCCGTCGGCTTGTTCAAAAATTCGTTCGCAAAGAGCGTGGCAAAATGCTAATGCTGTTATGGAATTTCCTCAAAATAAAACGCATTGTTCAAACCCGCTTGGGTGTAAACCCTGGAAAAAATTTTACAGAGTGGATATCCCAGGAGCTTGACAAAGCAAATGTTAAAACTGTAGGTGATTTAAAAGCGCTTCGAAAAAAAATTCCCAAAGGACTGATGCATGTGGGGGGTCAGGATATAAGCAACGCAGTGGCTAGGCTTGCAATCATTACTTCAGACATTACCACCCATACCAAAGTTGAGTTTCCAAAAATGGCAGAACTTTACTGGCGAAATCCCGATAAAATAAAACCGTCGGAATTGGTTCGCGCCTCCATGTCAATCCCTTTCTTCTTCGAGCCATACGAAGTAACGGATATTCCCAACGATGAAAAACATCCATTGGCACCGGAAGGCAAAGCATACAGACAACTATGGGACGAGCACGCCAGCTACACCGGTCCCATTCCGCCAGCGGTGAAATTTGTTGACGGTGGAATGCTTTCAAACTTTCCGATCAATGTGTTCCACCGAACCGACGGGCAGCTACCAACCCGCCCGACGTTCGGTGTTCGTTTAAGTACGTACCGGGATAACTTTGTTGACGTTAATAACCTAATGAGCTTTAGCGGTGCTATGATCAGCACCATGCGGCAAATCCACGACTATGATTTTCTCATGCGAAATCCTGATTATCGCGCACTCATATGCCGGATTGATGCAGACAAAGATTTCAACTGGCTTGATTTCGAAATGCCGCAGCACGACCGTGTAAAATTGTTTTTCCAGGGTGCGCAAAAAGCAATTGAATTTTTAGAATGTTTCGATTGGGAAAAATACAAGGACATGCGAGCCACGGCAGCTAAGCCTGTAGTTGTAGGCTAGATAGATTTGTTGAATATTTGTCCGCGACATAGGATCTGAATCCGGTTGGCAATAATTAACATTGAATTTATTGGTTAAAAAAAATATAAATGCTCCCTCTCTTCATTCAACCTGAAACAGGCCCACCACCTGACATTCTGGATAGTCTCATCTATGCTACCATTGTGTTGTTTATTCTAAGTATGATAACGGAAAAACTCACACAATTGGTCAGATATTATCCCCGAACTTTTCGTTGGATCGGTATCATGGCTTGTGGTGCCTTTTATTTTCCTATCATTCGAGCCACGATGTATGATCCCCGACTAAGTGTGTTCAGCATTATACTATTGTTGGCCTTCAACACTGGACTCCTGGTGGTGTTGGTAGTGAACGATCCGATAGTTGCTGACTCTAAAAATATCTTTTTGCGTTTTCTCTTTAAACACTTGGAGATTTTTAAAAATATCAGAAAAAAAGATGACGTAAAGGTGGTGACGAAAGAGATTAACAAGGAAAGTCAGGAAAAGGAAGTGACCGCGCTTAGCTTCATCGTAGGATTTTTAGTGGCATATTGTTTCAATGCCAATCTGTTTAACCTCCTAAAGCCCGCTGTTGAACTAGGCTGGGGTAATACAGCCCCGTTTGTTACGGAGCCATGGTATGCTTTAAACCCTCAGTATTTTGATACCGGAATCATTGCCAGCATTGGATTTATTTTAACAGCCTTCTTTTTGGCATTTGGATCAAAATTTTTTCACGACGTCTTGGACACTTTGCTTCAGATTAAGAATCTGAAACGTAAACTGAATGATAAAGAAACTTATGACATTGAGGCTATCTCGGAATTGGAAGAGCAACTCAAATTTACTCAGGGTCAATTGGTGCGACTTGCTATCGAACAAAACAAAGCTTGGTTAGAAAAGCTGCCAAATTTTTTGAGTATTCATGAAGGTATTGATACTGAATCGCGCAATGCAAAAATTGCATACCTGAACATTACCGATAACAATGTCGAAGGATTACCGGATGTCCTTTCGTACACGTTATCTGATCAAAAAAGAAGGACCGTTCCGCTAAAAATAATCCCTAATGTGAGCATCGCGTCGGTGGCAGGAAAACTTTTCAATGAGAATAACGTCCAATATATTGGCAGCGTCGGTATACCGCTGGAAATGGATCAGGAACTTTGGTTAATGACCTGCGGCCATGTTTTAATGAGTGGAAACTTCGATCCGAAATCGCAGCAAGGAACATTGGCGTCACCTGGGCGTGTGCGGTTCTGTATGGAAAGCACAGATGAATGTGTGGCTGCGTGGACGTACGGTTATCAGGACAAAGAATTTGACATAGCGCTCATAAAACCTGATGATCCAAAAAAAGTCAAACCTTCCGGGTTGTTGAGCAAGCCACTTGAAATGTCAAAGCAAATTGACCGGGTGACCGTTCAGTTTAAGGGTGCTTCCAGCAGTGGAAAAGGATACATATTCGCAGACGACGTCGAAGAGCCCATCAGATTTGCAAATCAAACAGTTCGCATGAAAGGGCTGCTTAAGATATCTTCTAATGAAAGACTTGCTTCAATTTCCAAGCCCGGCGATTCGGGTGCTGCATTGTATACGCCGGATAACCATGCCGTTGGAATTATCATCGCCTCCAACGATTTTTTTACCTACGCCATGTCGTTAGAAAAAATTCTTTCAGGGTGGGATGCTAAAATTTATTAAGTAAATCTTCCTAAGACAATGAAATACCTTATACTGTCTTTCTTATTATTCAAGTTTGCTTTCATTTTTGCGCAACCTCCTCGGCCAACGTCCGCGGGCACAGTCGAAGAAGAATTGCAACCACTGGGCAATGCTTACTTGGACTCCAGATACCTTTTGAATCAAATTTCCAAAAATGAAATTAAGGAAATCATTCGTATCATAAACTTCTATGCAGGAGTTCCTCCCAATCATTCCGATACAACCATTATTGCCAAAACGATTCGTGAAAATGCATTTCTTAAAATCTTGTTGATATCAAAGCTTGATGAAATTAAGAAGTACTTAGCAGATACCAGGAATGATTTTAAATCACATGGCGCAAATATTCCGTTGGCTGAAACCCCTGCAACTGGTACTGCCTTAACCCTTTTTCCGGCGACGAAAGTCGCCGATGGCCTCGGTACCTTCATTGCTGAACGGTTTAAAGAGGAGTTAACCCAACGGTATCTCCAGGCATTCAGAGATTCGATCATCATCAACGATTCCAAATATCATTATTCAATTCTATTGCCGCGAACGTATTCCGCACTACTCCAGTATGAAAACGTTTTTGACTACAAATCATTCATGACTGCATTAAAAGAAGCCTTTAAGGACGATCTTGATAACCTCGCCCCTAACAGCCTTACTTTTATCGAAAAATTCAAAGCAGATGGTATCATCAAAACTCCAGATGAAAAATTTTATTTGGTTCACTATCTGGCCGATTTTGTGGTCAATAAAATCCCGGAAGGACAATCCCCCACAGCACTGCTATTTGCCATCGAAGAGTATCCTCACAAGGACAAACTAAATAAAGATGTATACGGATACTTGCGGACCGCCGGAATACTGTCTGCGAACCTGGTTAACAACATTGGTGAAATAGAGCCCGAAAAAATCAATGAGTTATTTTTCGATCGAAGAAGACTGTTGGCGTTCGCTGGTCTCACGCTTCAAAAAGAACAATCTTTGTTAAATGAAATTACTATTCAAGGGAAGACCGCCTTTTCAGTTTTAAATGTTGACAATGCTCAAACTTTTTCGCGGTTAGTTCGAACGGTAGTTGAACTGCGCTCAGCCACGAAACAATTTGCCAACAGCAATAAAGAAATCGGCGACATCGTTAAACTGTCTCTCAAGATATCGCCTACGGTTAAAAACTTACTGACTGACTTTGGGGTACTTACCGAAGCAGAACTCACCAGTGCTTTTGCTACACTAGCGCATGTTATCAACATTTCAGATTTTGCCAGCGAACAAAAATATGGGTTGGTTATCACCGAGACGTTGTCGCTTTTTAATGACCTCGGATTATCTCAGACATCGTTTTTCATAACCTATAAAAAATACGGCTTGTTCATATCCAATGTGGCGCAAGCGGAAACCTCACAACAAGTTAAAGAAGCATTAGATATTGCTGCATTACCGGTGGGCAGTTATAAAATAAAACGAAATTCATTTTTTGATATCAGTCTCAACGCATACCCCGGCATCTCGCCAGGCTTAGAGTTTAGATCCGGCGTTCCTGTTGGTGTAAATGTCAAAAACTTAAACCCTACGTTAGGATTTTCTGTGCCTGTTGGGTTAGGCTTTAGTTGGGGAGAAGTAAAGGAAAAAACAAAAGTTAAGGAAGACTCTACTACAAACCGAAATGAGTTTAATGAATTGAAAAACGGCAAATGGATGACGCGGTACATTTCCGGCAGGTCACACTCTCTCTTTGTATCTGTTCTGGATATTGGCGCCATTACTTCGTTCAGATTAATCGATGATGATACGGAAAGCCTTCCGGAATTTAACTGGAATAATATTTTAGCCCCGGGTGTTTATTATGTAAACGGTCTAAAGAACACGCCGCTCTCATGGGGATTAGGCGTGCAATATGGTCCCCAATTGCGCAGCATTGAAAAAGATGGCACAGAATTGAAGTTATCTGAATCGTTGTTTTCCGTGCGCTTTTTTTTGTCAGTTGATGTTCCTGTATTTAGTTTTTATACCAGGAACACACCAAAAAGAAAATAGGATAGGTCGAACCATTCGTTTATCTGTTGGCATTGATATCCAAGGCTAACTTTAAGAAAAACTGAGTCTTTCCGATTGACACCTTAGAACTGATTCCGTTTCCCTTTGATCTCCCCGGTAAAATCTGTATTTTCAATCCACTACCCCAACTGCGTATGAAAAAACTTTTGACGATCTTGTTTTTTGCAATCTTTGCCAGTACCGCTTTTTCTCAAACACCGCCCGTTCGAGTCATCATGATTGGAGCGCATCCGGATGATTGTGATCAAGATGGCGGGGGTACTGCAATTTTACTCGCGAAGTCAGGCTATGCTGTAAAATTTGTTTCTGTCACCAACGGAGATGCCGGTCATCAATCCATGGGAGGAGGAATGCTTGCTAAAAGAAGAATTGCAGAAGCAAAAGAAGCAGGCAAACGATTCGGCGTTGAATATGAAGTATTGGATAATCACGATGGCGAGTTGCTTCCATCCTTGGAAGTCCGACTCCAGGTTATTCGAAAAATTCGCGAGTGGAATGCGGATGTCGTGATCGCGCCTCGTCCAAATGATTATCATCCCGACCATCGGTATACAGGTGTTCTGGTTCAGGATGCGGCGTATATGGTAGCCGTTCCTAACGTAGCGCCCGATACGCCACCCTTAAAAAAGAATCCTGTCTTTTTATACTTCCAGGATTTTTTCCAGAGACCTAATCCTTTCAGACCTGATATCGCCATTGATATATCAACGGTATTCCCGCAAAAAATTCATGCACTGGCCGCCCATGAATCCCAAGTGTTTGAATGGCTGCCTTGGATCGGCGGATACTTGGATAAAGTTCCTAAAGATATTGCTCAACGTGAACCCTGGTTAACAACCGATCGGACCGTGAAAATAATTCCAGAAGTACGGACTGCTTTGGAGAAATGGTATGGCAAAGAACATGCTGCAAAAGTCCAACATGCTGAAGCTTTTGAAATCTGTGAGTACGGGTCACGACCCACAGAGGAAATGCTGAAAAAATTATTTCCGATGTTGAATAAGTAGGTATTTGATTCATAGCCCAGCTACCAGGTTAGACATCACTGATAACAAGATTTGTTCTCCTTCACCGGTATCATTCGTTATGGTCGGACTTACGTCCATAATATTTAAATTTTTTCTATACAACGCTTTTGACAACTCGACCACCGCTAATCGTTTGGAAAAATTTGTTGTTAGCTTTAGGCGAGATCCAGGTTAACTGGCCATTAACTTCTTCTATCCTACACTCGTCTTACAGTCAACCTACATTCATCGTACAGTGGGAGGAATCCGGAAGTGGCTTCTGATTGAAGCCCGGAAACGAACGAAGTCGCGAAATTTGATTTGTAACCGAAGATAAGAATTTTATCGCGAGCTTTTCAGGAGGCAGGAAAAAAAGTTGACGTTCGAAGTCATAACATAAATGATGAATAATGAAGGGAATTATCCATTGTGGTAATCTCATTTTACTATAATCCTTTGAAACCCGGGCGACGACATATTATTCCCATCAGTTAAAGTTCAACCAAGTTTTTTATTTGTTGTTAGTAAGTAAAAGAATGATTCCTTATGAAAAGAAAAGAAAAAATGAAGAAGTTGGGTGAAGACATTAAAGATTCAAAACCTTCCTTATCTAGCTTAGATGATTTGCAGCGTACTGAACTGTCAGGGAATGCCGACGAAAATATTTCGCTGGAGACGAGCAGCACTGATGAAGATGAGGATGAAGGTTTAGGTGATGGAAATATTGGTAGAAGTAAGGGCGATGTACTAGGGAAGTAAATAGTGGCGATTTATTTGACGCTCCATTATACAACTTCAAAAAATCCCATTTAAATAAAATAACGCTTCAAACGCAAGAAGCTTGCTCAAGCAGGAATTAAAAATATCTTTGCCATACCGGCATAAGATGAATAAGGTCAAAGAAGCACGTCCATTATTAGAAGTTGCCGAAGTTTTTTTTAAACTCGGATGCACAGCCTTCGGTGGACCGGCGGTTCACATTGCCATGATGGAAAAAGAAGTTGTCGGCAAAAGGCAATGGATGACCAAGGAACATTTCCTGGATCTTGTTGGCGCGACAAATTTAATACCCGGTCCTAACTCCACAGAAATGACCATGCACTGCGGCCATGAACGCGCAGGCTTTCCAGGATTGCTCGTCGCAGGCGCGTGTTTTATATTTCCTGCGGCTATACTTACAGGTGTTCTCGCCTGGATGTACCGTCATTATGGAACCCTTCCCGAAGTACAGCCCTTTGTCTACGGCATTAAACCGGCAATCATCGCTGTAATTGTTTTTTTAATGATTGGCCTTGGGAAAAAAGCATTGAAGACCGTAGCGCTCGGAATCATTGGAGCAGTAGCGGCTATTCTTGTCCTTGCAGGTTTTAGCGAGATTGTCGTGCTTTTTGGATCAGGTGCTGCAGGTATTTTAATTCATACAATTAAACAAAAAGCAAAACGGGCAAACAGCATCACGCCTATTATTATCCTCGCTGTTAATCATATTTCAAACGCAAAACTGTTTTGGATCTTTTTAAAAATTGGATCCGTCCTTTATGGTAGTGGCTATGTCTTGTTTGCTTTTCTTGACGACGCCCTCGTAAGCCAAGGTCTTTTATCTAAACAACAATTGGTAGACGCCATTGCTGTCGGCCAATTTACACCAGGGCCAGTTTTCTCATCAGCTACCTTTATTGGATGGCAAATCGGAGGCGTTAAAGGGGCACTGGCTGCAACTATTGGAATTTTTTTACCCTCGTTTATTTTTGTTGCCTTGTTGAACCCAGTGATCCCCAGATTGCGTCGTTCATGGATAATGTCGGCATTTCTTGATGCCGTAAATATAGCCTCGGTCGCAATTATTCTTGCAGTAATCATTGAAATTGGAAAAACAACATTGCTTGACTGGCGAACCATATTAATTGCATGCATCGGTTTTATCGTTGCGTATGTTTTTAAAAATCTTAATACTGCATTTATTATTTTAGGAGGATCAATTCTTGGCTATCTGCTGACATTATTTTAATTCTTTTAGTTAACCTCAGTTTAACTTCAAACACGACCGACATGAAACTTTTCTTTAGAATCTTCATCCTCACTTTTGTTCTCTTCGCATTCTCAACCAAAGAAACCACTTGGGTTGCTATCGGAGATTCCATCACATATTTGAATGAGCACCCAGACGAAACAGGCCATAGGATTACCAAAGGCTATATGACAAGGGTATCCGAAAGCTTACCGGACATACATTATATCAATAAAGGTTACAACGGCTGGACTGCTGTACGAATTGCACAAGAAATAGAAACGCTTGAGCTACCCGACGCGGGGCTTTATTCTATTTTTTTGGGTACAAACGATTGGTGGCAGGGAAAACCATTGGGTACTATTGATGATTACAAAAATCAAACTGGGAATAATACTTTCTTCGGAGCGTACCGCACAATCGTAAACAAACTGAGACAATTAAATAAAACAGCGCGAATTATTTTGGTAACTCCCATGCAACGCGGAGATTTTGTTTACATAACAAACATGAAAAATAATGCGTATGGATCTTACAAAGAAAAAAACGGGCAGTCTCTTGCCGAGTTTGCGGACGCTGTTATCGCCATAAGTGAATACGAAAAGCTTGAGGCAATTGATTTATATAACAAGAGCGGAATGACCCTGAAAAATATGGTAAAGTTTAAACGATTAAAGGACCCACAGACCGGCGTCTATAAAAATTATCCATACCCGGAATATCTTAATATCCCGTTCAATCCAGAGTCTGATGAATACCCCTACCCTGTCGAGTCCATCGACATGACCTACGATGGCCTACATCCTTCAGATAAGGGATATAAAATTATTGCTGATATGCTGCTGAAAATTCTTAAGCAATAAATCGGCAATTATCTCTTTCCAATAAACACTGCACTCGGCGGCCACGTCATTGACTTAAGATTAGCTACTGCCTTGAGTAAGTTTTCTTGAGAAGACTTAGTTGGTTATCTGCAGTAATTCATGAAGTATTTAGATAAGATCTGTTTTTTTGAACTTGACAGCGGAAGCTTTGTGTTTAGCCGTTAAAGCTCCAGCTTTGTAATGAGATCAAAATTCAATTTTACCGACAAGAAACTACTAACGAATTGCTAATGAAAAAAAACTATTCCATGCCAGCGGGTTATACCTTTCTGCAGTCGCTTGTCCGTACCTATAAACAGGTAAAGAACCCGATTGGTACTATGGAAGAAAGTATGGAGAAGTTTAACGGTACATATGCAGTAAACCTGGGATTGACACGAATGATCGTGACACAAGATCCAGGTTTTATCGATCATGTGCTCAAAGCTAATCATAAAAACTATTTCAAATCTCCCATTCAAACAGATCAACTCGGGAAGTTTTTAGGAAAAGGTCTGCTTACTTCCAATGGTGAATATTGGCTGAGACAGCGTCGATTAATTCAACCCGGATTCCATATTGATAAAATACATGCACTTTATTCCATCATACAAAAAACAGCTGCTGATTTCCTGGCGACCTTTCCCACAGGGAAACAAATTGATGTTTATCCATTAATGTATAAACTTGCTTTTGAAATTGTTATTAATTCCTTGTTTAATGTTAAAGTACCGCTCGACCATCAACAACAACTGAGCGCATTCATTCGCGAAGTTCAGGAGTTTGTTATCAAAGAAGTTCGTCAGCCTCATAAAAACTGGTGGTTTCAACTTTCTGGTGAAGTGAATCGGAATTTGAAGAAAGCGGACAATGCGCGTCAGATCATCAGGAACATTATTCAAGAAAGAAAAAAAAGCACCCAAAAACACAATGACCTGTTGGATATGCTGCTGGATGCCCGTTATGAAGATAACGGTGAGCCTATGCACGAATCACAAATTATTGACGAAATTCTTATTCTACTTATCGCCGGACACGAGACAACCGCTAATGCGCTGGCTTGGGCCTTGTATTTACTGGCAGAACATCCGGATGAACTAAAAAAGTTGAGAGCCGCTGCCTCAAAATATCTTACCGTGGATGAATGTGTTTCCAACGACGCACTGAATTCCGTTGTTAAAGAAACTATGCGTCTTTATCCGCCTGCATGGATTAGCGATCGCGTTGCCCTGAATGATGACGCCTATAAAAACTTTACTTTCCCAAAGGGAAGTATCATCATTGTTTTCTATTATGGACTACATCGCGACGAAAAATATTGGGAAAATCCCAAGTCTTTTATCCCTTCAAGATTCGACAAGCAACACATAACGAAAGAAAAGTTAAAAGCGTATTTCCCCTTTGGATCCGGACCGCGACTATGCATTGGAAATAATTTTGCAATGGCAGAAATGGTTATTTTTTTGCACGCCTTTATCCATCGATTTGAAATCAAGCCGGTTAATATTTCTCCGAAAATAAATCCAATGGTTACGCTCCGTCCAGACAAAGTTTTGTTGGATATAGAACAATTCTAAAACAAATTCTCAAGTCGGGACAAATTTCCATGTGCTATAAAAATTTTTTTCAAGATGTTTATCTCTGACACGTGTAAGCAAATTCAAGATAGAGCGCGTTTTTAAATGATTTGAGCCGCTTTTTAACTTCAAGAACAACTTCAACAATAAAAATCTTTTAAATTCGAGACTTATGTCATTATCCCAGAGCATGTGGAGTTGCAAATTCGATGTAAGAAATTGATATAAAAGTTGAGATTTCTTATTGTAATCGTTAACTCACACTTAAACTAACAATTATGAAAAAGTTTATAATGTTCGGAGGGTGGATGTTGATCTTAATAGGTTATACATCATTCATAAATGTTACAAAACCTGTTGAAGCCAAAAAACCAAGATGTACTGGCTACACCGTAATTGATGCGCACACTGTGCAGTGGTGCGATGGGAAAATTGAAAAGAAAGACTGGCAAATTAAGATTGGAAAATAGAATGTAGATTGAAGATTGGAAACGAAAGGGCTGGATGAAAATCCAGCCCTTTGCTTTTTATTATGGTTCGACTTTCAAAAGGTCCCAAAAAAAAATTATGTTTTTTATACGTGGGTTTTCTTGCTGACATACTGCTGTCACATGCTCAGTGTTCCTTTGAAGGCATAATCAACCTTTAAAAACTTTAAACTTCAGCATATGGAAACAAAAACGGCTCAACCCAAAAAAGAAACTGCGCAGGGTACAATTATCATCTCCTCAGAACAGCTCCTGAAACAATGGCAAGAACATAGGGCTTTAACACGCAGGGTCATTGAGGCCTTCCCAGAGGACAAATTGTATAGTTATTCCATTGGTGGAATGAGGCCGTTTGCAGCCCTTGCAATGGAAATGCAAGGAATGGCAATCCCAGGCATACAAGGCGTTATATCAGGTGAATGGGAAACCTCTCCCGAGATTTTCAATCGTCCCGCCCCAAACCCGAAAAAAGAATTGCTCAAACTTTGGGATGAAACTACAGAAGAAATTAACAAGCTGTGGCCTCAAATTCCTCCTCATAGATTCCAGGAAATTGATGTTGCCTTTGGCCAATATAAAGCACCTCTCTACTATATAATTTTTTATTGGATCGACAATGAAATTCATCATCGCGGACAAGGGTACGTTTACCTTCGTTCTTTAGGAATAGAACCTCCTGCCTTTTGGGATAGACCTTATTAAGTAAAAAAAAAATTTAAGATTGGCGATTATAGCAGTATGATCGTCAATTTTTTTGCTTTTGTGTAAGTCCAATCATAGACAACAAAGTCGCTAATCCTGCAATGGTACTCATGCTTGCAGCAAATGGAAAAAAGTAAACAAATTCCAAAATTCCGAATGCAATTAAACACATGGAGATCGGGCCAATGAGATTACGCGCCGTCTGCGGTTGATGCTCAGCGAATTTTGATATGGCTAATAACAGCATGATCAACGTCAGATACACAATCAATAAGATGGCACTGTACCCTTCATAGTAATCGCCAAAACTTCTCGTAGCTCCCATAAAATCAAATTCTTTTTCTGTCATTTGTCGCACAACTTCTGCACGCGAGGCATTTCCGTTTGATTCTTTCCATGTAAAATGCCCGACAAGATGACCCAGTAAATGAATTGCTATACACGCCACAGCAATTCTCAAAAGTAATTTCGTTCTCATAGAAAGTGGTTATGTGTGGCTAAGATATCAAAAACCGCTGTCAAATTGAGCTGCCCATGTCATCCAAATCTTATTGGTTTAAGTAAATTTGAAATCGTGCAACATGAGACTTTCAGAAATACAGATGTGCATTTACTTCAACACTTAAAAACATTTCCGCATGGAAAATAGGACTACGAAGCGAATTTTCATTTACGGCGCCGGCGCCATTTCACAGTTTCTCCCATATGTCAAATCATTAACGGAAAAAGCTCATCCACGCATGTGTTTGCTGCCTACCGCCGTCGCTGACAACCCATCCACTATTGTTAATTGGTATGAACAATGTTACCAGCTCGGCATTCATGGTTTTGCGCAACGCATGTTTATTTCCAGTTACGAACAAAAGCAGTCATTTGAAGAAGTGTTGCTAAGCATGGACGCAATTCTTGTGACTGGCGGAAATACGTTGAACATGCTGGCGATCTGGAAAGCACAAGGCGTTGATTTGATATTGCGAAAAGCATGGGAGAAAGGAATCATTCTTTCTGGTGGCAGTGCAGGTTCGCTATGCTGGTTTGAGCATGGAACTACCGACTCACGCCCCAGAGAAATTACAAAAGTGGATTGCCTCGGATTCTTAAAAGGAAGTCATTGTCCGCATTATGACTCCGAAAAAACGCGCCGGCCACTTTACCATTCGTATATAAAATCAAAACAGTTTAAAGCAGGATATGCATGTGACGACCGTGCTGCTATTCTTTTCCACGATCAGGAGGTGCATAAAGTAGTCGCAATGAATGATGATAGCAACGCGTACTATGTGTATTTAGAAAATGATGAAGTGTGTGAAAAAAAATTGGAAAAAGAACTCATCAAACTATGAGATCCTGAATCTCCGTTAGGCTGGGCATGCTTTTCTATCACCTTCAAGTCACTCATTGCATGTTATAAAATAAAGTGTGATGTCACCACATATTGACGGTCTATTCCCAAATGGTAACAAGGTAATTGAGAGCTATAAAACGAAATTCATCTAATCTTGTAACCTGCCAGGCCTCCTTAAGCTCGCAGCTGATTTATTTGAAAGAATACTTTGTCGTATACGATCCCGAATTACCATTGTGCATTATTACGTAACTCGTCTTTTCAGTCGCAAATCCCTGTTCATTGTATTTGTATTCATACGTTTCTACAACTGAAGTTGTGCCATGTGCATTTTGAACAACCATTTTACCGGGGTTATTCTTTCTGAATTTCACAAAGGGATTGAAGGGATGAACATCAAAATATTCCTCCGTATTTATTTTATTATCGTAACCACTAAACGTAAAAGTGGAAGTGACTTTTGCCTCGATGCCGAAAGGCGTATAATGATAAAGGGTTTGGAAGGTAACATTTCCATTAGCATCATATGTATAAGTGTCTTTTGCGACGGGAATAACTCCCCCTTCTTCCGGAATATTTTGATACGTAATGCTTTCTTTTAGAAACCCCTTGTCATTGTAAACGTATTCATGCAATTGCGACCATGTGCCATTTACATATTCGTCTGTTTTTGAAACCCTGCCCACGCCATCATATGAATATGTCATACGGTATCCTGTATCTGTAGTTGACTCGGTTAACTTGCCGGAGTTATCATAAATGAGTGTTTGAACGCTTTTCATTTCTGATCCATTTACGAACTTCGTTACAATCGCTAACTCACTTATTTTTCCTGAAGCATCATACACCAGTTCCCGATAACCATCGACGTCCTCCATTTTCACGGGAATCAGGACGGACGGTTGTGGTGTGGGTGTTGGGTTATTTTCTTCGTTATCACAAGCAGCAAGGATGACAACTGCCACCGCCAAAAGGACTTTTTTCATTGCATTTCGTTTTATGATCCATAGACACGAGGAGAAGAGGTATCGTTGGAATAGCTTAAAGAATATTTTAATACGGCTCAGTTCTACCTCTATACGAAATTTTTGTTGCGGGGTTATGGAAAATATCTAAGTGCTGCATCTATTATATAAATGCTTCAAATGGTCTGTTACTTTTTACTTAAATGAGAATTATGAAAGCAAATTGGGATAGTGAAAATATCAATCTTATGAAAATGTGTAGCATACTGTTAATTGTCCTAGTGTTCGCATCATGTGAAAATTCATCCTTTCAAAAATCAAGATTTGTAGCTAACGAAGAAGCTGCGGGTGAAATGATTTTGGCCGATATGGAAATTTCCGAATCCGACGCAGCGTCCCCTTTCATGACCACGGCCGCCAAGCAGTCTAACATAACTAAGGTTGAACGAAAACTCATTAAAAATGCCACTGTCACATTTGAGACCGCTAACATTGGAAAAACAAGAGAAGAGATTACAAAATTATGTCATGAGTTTAACGGATTTATCGCTACTGAAAATCATGACAATTATCAAGATAGATTCCGTTATGAACAAGTGATCCGACTGCCTGGGAAAAAATTCGATGCATTTATTGAAAGATTAGAGCACTCCGGCTACAACTTAAAAACAAAAATATAAGCACGCAGGATGTGACAGAAGAATTCATAGACGTAGAAGCTCGGTTAAAAACCAAAAAAGATCTTGAATTACGTTACCGTGATCTTTTGAAATTTGCCAAGACGGTGGAGGAAATGCTATCGATCGAAAGTCAAATGGAGGATGTACGTTCAAATATAGAATCCATGGAAGGACGGTTGAATTATTTGAGGAACCAGGTAGCACTAAGCACTATTACACTTTCTTATTTTGAAACGACGGCTGCTGACTTTGGATTTGCCTCAAAGTTGATCACGTCCTTAAAAAATGGATGGGATAATTTTATGGTTTTAATTATTGCCTTGGTCAGCATTTGGCCCTTTATCATTTTATCAGCAATAATTGTATATATCTTAATCCGGCGAAGGAAAATGTCGCCCGTAGTAGGATAGAACATAAAAAAAAGACCTTCCCGAAATTGAATTTCGGGAAGGTCTTCTTAGTAATAAAGCTTAACTATTTGTTATCTCTTTTACTTTCATCATCGTTAGATACGATTGCTTTATGTTCAGCGTCCTTCAATTGCGATTCTTCGATTTTTACTAATTGTTTCTGATCGCGATCTACATAGTATAATCCGCCTTGGTATTTATAAACAACCTGGTTGTTTGGACCTTCCTTATCTTCTATGACTTCAATCTCAGCCGGGGCCGACGAAGTATTTGCTCCCATGCTTGGACTATTACCAGTTGCATCAGAAGAGGGTTCAACGGTATTGTTAGAGGATGGAGTTCCATCATCGTCCATCTTATCTTTCGCCCGTTCCGCTCCTTGCTCCATCTGTTCACCTGTACGCTCGGCACCTTGTTCAATTTCGTCTCCCGCCTTTTCTGCACCCTGCTCAACTTTGTCGCCCGCATTTTCTGCACCTTGCTCTATTTCATTACCGGTACGCTCAGCGCCCTGACGTAACTCATTCCCGGCCTCCTGGCTCTCTTCTTTAATTTCGTTGCCGGTCTGTTCACTCCGTTGTTGAATTTCATTACCTGCTTCCTCCGTACTTTCTTCAACTTCCTGAGCACCTTGCCGCAAATTGTTGTTGATTGAAGTGGTATCTTGTGCCTGAGCCATTGCACCGATGCTGAATAAAACAGCTGCGCATCCTGTCAAAATTATTTTTTTCATATACGTATCTTTAATGGTAAAACATCTTTTTCCCATTATCTAGAAACTACCATACCAAAGAATAAACCGGGAAGAAAGTGTCAATTGCATATATCAAATGAACAATTAGTGTAAAAAGGCGTAAAATACAACTGGGTGATTGCTGAAAAATTCAACATAACTGTGCGGATAATTACACAATCAACGGCACTTTGTTAAAATATTGTTCGACATGAGTTCTCAGGCTGATACCGACCCGATTTTTGATAAGGGGTACGAAGTAGTAGTATTTTCGTGTTAACCATTCCTGATATTATAATATTATACGCAAGACGATGACGAATCCTTCAATCCATCCGGAAACCTTCTTTTTCGACGATGACGGAAAAATTCCTAACAGCAAACTTCCAGTGTTGATTTATAAAAATGCATTCTCTTCCGAGCTAACCGCAGCGAAACTCAAAACACATTTTGCTTCTAACAATTGGACTAACGCCTGGGATAACGGTATTTATCCATTCCATCATTATCACAGCATATCGCACGAGGTGCTAGGAGTTTATGCAGGCTCAGCGCTCTTACACCTTGGGGGAGAACATGGCAAAAAAGTAAATGTAACCGCTGGCTACGTCATTGTTATACCTGCTGGCGTAGGGCACAAGAATCTTGGTGCAAGTTCCGACTTTGCAGTGGTGGGAGCTTATCCCGACGGACGAGATTGGGATTTGTTGAAAGGGGAGGTTGGCGAAAGACCAAAGGCAGATCAGAATATCGCAGCGGTTCCAATCCCAGATGCAGATCCTTTGCTGGGCAAAACGGAAGGACTTAGAAAATTATGGAGGCTTTAAAATGATTCGAAATCCGCCTACGTGGTTTCTTCTTTTTGAACTAACCACCTTGTTCATCATTTTCCCCTTGCTCTATTTCTTTGACCTCATACCCGTTCACAAAATAATTCCGCTGGTGGTTTTATTTGTTTATTGTGTAATAGTGCTGGGACTCAATAAACCGATTAATCCTGACCGGTTTAAGACGAAAGCCAATTGGAAGGCGATTGTAGTTCGCTTTCTTTCTTTAAACATTGTGATCTTTTTATGGATTAAATTTTTTTCTTCAAATGCGCTATTTGCCGATTTCAGTGTGAATAAACAATTGCTTTTGATGACCCTCATTTATCCTGTATCATCGGCTTTTCCGCAAGAATTAATTTTCCGGGAATTTTTCTTTTATCGATACGAGCCACTTCTTAATCATAAAGCAGTAGCGATTATCTGTAACATGATTTTATTTTCTTTTGCTCACCTCTATTTCGCCAACTGGACCATTTTGCTTTTTACCTTCGTAGGAGGTCTGATATTCTCGCTCACCTACCTCAACACAAAATCACTTTTGGTTGTAACAATCGAGCATTCTTTGTTTGGAATCCTAATACTGTCGTCAGGGTTGGCTGATCAATTTTACAAAGCGTTCTAAAAAAAAGACATGCAACAATTTGATTGCCGCATGTCGGTATGCAAAATAATTTGAGAAAATTTTAATTTTTCTTTGCCCACTTACGCGAACTCACCTTATCAGCAGAAGGAAAATCTGCAGGAATTTTTGTGGTCACCTTTCCGGTCGCTGCCCATTCGGCCCCACGCTGAAGCAAGGTAATAAAGCCAACGCATTCCATGGAATAGTCAGTATGACCAAGAGGCGTATGAAATACACGGCCTTTGCCATAATTTACAGTAAGCATCATAGGTTCATGATGTGAAGTGCCGCGAAATGATGAAAAAGGAGACGCATTCTTTTCTTCATCCGAGTACGCTGTTGCAAGAATCTTCATATTTTCTGCTGGACCCCTTAACCGATCGTACAATTCATCTTGAGCGTGAAGCCATTTTGCGGGCATCCCTTTCGTAACGGGATGTGACGGTTCGCGCGTCGTAATGACAAACTCATATTGTTTTCCGTGCGATCCTGCCGCTCCTTTTATAGTGTCTCTTACAATCTGATTTGCATCATTGTAATAAACATAGGGTCCATGCTTCTCATTTCTATCGCCCCACGCACCCATTCCGATGATCTTATTAAACTCCACCCAATCTCCAAATGAGTTATCCGCTGCATGTATAAGTAAAAATCCCCCGCCGTTCTTTACATAATTTTCAAAAGCAGTCTGCGTCTCTTTTGGCCATGGTGCAGCTTTCCATCCAAAGTTGGAGATGACAACATCATATTTAGAAAAGTCAGGTTTGAAGTCCGGATCGGTTTTAGGCTCTTCAACAGAAATAATTTTTTTTGATCCGGCTATCGGATATTGATCCAACACCTTTAACCGATTTTCCTTGCCAAACCCAGGGTCATTATCATTGTGTGGGCCGACCCAGGCAAAAGCAGTGCGTTCAACATCTACCGTAAATAAACCAGTTTGCTCCAGGTAATCTTTCATCATAGCAGTGGTTTTTGGCCAGATACCATGATTACTCTGGCCATCGATAATCAGTGCCTTCAAGACCTTTTTTGGTTTTTGAATGCGATCCGCATGAGGAATTGTTTGGTATGCTACAAGAAAAACAGCGAAGAAAACAACTGTAGTTAAAAAGACAGAACGCTTACTCATTATTGGTTTAGTTTAATATTACGAATTAAGCTAAGACTTTAATTTTAAATAGCAAAATAGAATTATACGAAGGTTAGAAGCGCCAAAGAAGGAAAACTTCACCGGCAAGTGCTCTCCCAAAAAAACATAACGTTTCGATATATTCAATACGGCAATACTAACACCTACCGTTCCACATACTGGTTTTAGTTTTTAAGACTCATGGAATACAGAATCGTTTTAGCCAGAATGTTATACAAGCGATTAGCGGTACAATTAGGATGATTCTTTATCTCTGGTGCGGAGATTTAAATAGTAATAAAGCGATGGTCAAAATGTAAACTCGCGACATCCATTCATCGACCAAAGGCCAGAAGGGACGCTGCCGCTTAAAATAAACTTTAAAACCCTCCCGCAGTAACACGGATAGCCAGAAGAAGTTATCAATATAATTGTGCAAACTGACCAGTAACATTTATGTCTTGAATTGGTAAAGTTTGTACTTTTGGAAATTATGTTTGCTCAAGTACACTGCCCTGAAATGTTAGCTCCTCAAGAGCTTGATCACTACCTTGAGCGCGGATGGTTCCGCATGGGCCAAACCATTTTTACCACAAATTTTCTAAATTTTAAAAGCAATTTCTATAGTGCCATTTGGTTACGGATGCTGCTGACAGATTTTGAACAAGATAATACGCAAAAGAAGCTGTTGAAAAAAAATGAACGATTCAAAATCCAAATTAAGCCGGCAACCGTAACTCCAGAAAAAGAATTATTGTTTTTTGCTTATAAGCAGAATATTTCCTTTGAAGCATCGGCTTCATTACATACGCTTCTGTATGGTAAGGCCACGCATAACGTCTACAATACCCAGGAAATAAATATCTACGATCAAAATAAATTGATCGCAGTTGGATTTTTCGATTTAGGAGAAAACAGCGCCGCAGGCATTAGCAGTTTTTATGATCCCTCGTATAAAAAATTCAGCTTGGGAAAACATCTGATCTATCTTAAAATAGCATACTGCAAGAAATTGGGATTGCAATATTTCTACCCAGGATATTTTGTGCCTGGATATTCGTTATTTGACTATAAGCTGAATATCGGAAAATCAGCACTACAATATTTGGAATTTACTTCCAATAGATGGAGACCCATTAAAAATTTCGCAAAGAACTTAAGCCCTTTTCAACAGATGCAGGATAAGTTGCAGCTATTGCATCAATATTTGTATAACATCGGAATTTCCAGTAAAATATTGAAGTACGAATTCTTCGATGCGAATTTAATCCCCGAGCTTGAAGGAATTGTGCTGTTTGACTTTCCAATATTTCTTGCATGTGATGGATTATCGGAAGACGATCTGATCATATTTAATGTATTGGATCAAAAATATCATTGGGTTAAGTGCAAAAGCGTGTGGGCATCGACGGCAGCTACCAATCCTGAGATGTATTCATCACACGTTTTTAAGTTCGATCACAACGTTTTTTCCTCAGAAATGCCGGAACTCCTTTGCTCGGCTGTCCTCAATGAATTAAATTCAGAAGGGAAATTTCTAAGGGCAAATTCGATGTAAACTATTAATTCCGCGTTCTGATGATTGTCTCTTCCTGGATCCAGCAGGTAGCAAGTTTGATTTTATCTCCACGCTTGTAGTTGACTTCAAAGATTTCTTCAATAGAAGGAAATGATGATTTTGCATTTGCCATCTTCGGCCTGTCCCCAGCCTTTTCGTACATATCATAGGCTATTAAAAAAACAAGGCGGTCATCCGCTTTACTTTTCTGTCTAGCACACTCATCATAGCTGTTCATGTACATATCACCGATCCTTGCATAAAATTCCTTTTTTGATGGATCAATACCGAGTGCTCTGATGTACAGCTCGCGAGCATTAATATGATTATTCAATATTTGTTGCTGCTGTGCCAGCAATCCAACTATTTCCGCCTTATCGGACCCATTGGAAGCGAGTTGCAGGGCCTCGTCTAACATTTTTGTAGCCTTATCATGCTCCTTATTGGATAAGTATTTTATTCCAAGAATTTTAGCAAGTCCAAAATCTCTCTCAACAGCATGGACAGCCTCTGCAGCTTGAAGCCACAATGGATCTTCGGTACATTTATCCTTCAACATAAAGTTGAAAATATTTTTAGCGAGGTTAATATTGCCAGGATTTTTTTGAAATTCATCGGCAAGATTCTTTTTAACAAAATCACAATTGATTTTTACCAATGTCGAAAGTATAGCGAAATTATCTTCATTTAGCTTTTGATAACGGGCAATGGGCAATCCCCCGCTTTGGGCGTTTTTCATTTTGCGATCAATAATCGTTGTAATCTTATTATAATTCTGCAACACCTGTGTTTCATCAAGTAGTTTATGATTAGCAGAAATTCTCACTGCATGCATGTAGTATTCGGCAAGGCCATCGAGGATCTTATCCTGATTCAACGCAATAGCTCTATCGATAAGGGGCAAAATTTCCTTTGACTTTGCATCATCATTATAATAATATTTAAAAAAAGATAATGCTTTTCGATTTGTTACATTAGCCTCCTCGCCGCAATTTTTTATTCGGAGATCATAGATGATCATCAAGGAATCAATGTATACGCTTTGAAGTTTCAGATCTTTTTCAGTCTGCGCGAGTGCATCAAAAGTCTCTGCACCTTTTATATATAGGCTGGTGCTGAGATTCGGGGCATGTACCAATAACCAGTTGAGGGGACATTTCGCTTCACTATAATGCTTTGAGCCGTGAGCATCTTCAAATAATGCTTTCTTTTCTATAACAGCGGAACTTGCTGAAGCTGAAATGTCTTTACATTGTGCAAACGTATAACTCGTGTATTGCGATAATGAACTAAAAAGCAACGTTAACACCAAGAGCGGTTTCATGCAATACGTCATTTAGTAAGGGAAGTATACTAATATAACATTTTGCTAAAGGAAATACAACACTGCTTAAATACGAATGTTATACTGAACTAACAATGATCAAAGATCCTTAATCCAAATCGAAACATCGTGGGGCGCTACTTCGTCACCGCCAAAATATGGGTACAGTTTATAGCCGCTAGCCTTACCCGAGCAATTTCTCGGTAACGTTACGGTGTTGTTATCTAATGTGAAGATGTAGGAGGTCGCCGTAAATTCAATTTTATATTGGTGATATGCATTAATGGAAGCTGTGCCAATTATTTTGAAGTCACGGACTTTATTGTTATAGGTGTAAGCCAAAATTTGCAATTGTCCGTTATACCATCTCCATCCAAACCGCGCGCTATTAACCTGGTGGAGACTATTACAATCGGACAATCCGTAAAGCTTGTTAATATCAGCCTGATTATTGGCTTTCTGAGAAGTGTAAATGGCGGTGCTATCGAATTTCGCTTGAAATTTCAGTTCGCTTATTTTTTCCTTAAGGGAAGGAAGCTGGTTAGCATCGTGAGCCCCTTTTTCAATCAAATAATGTGTGATGTACTGATTTTCCTCTTGCTGAGGTAGGGGGCTGATAAAAATATCTTCACATGCAATCAGACTAACAAACAACAAAACACTTATCATACGAACGATTCTTTTCTTCACAATTCAATCCCTCCTTAAAATTTTAATGATTTCTTTCGGCTGCAAAGGTGACCAGAACCAATAAATGATTTTTAAGGGGGAAAACGGTTAAAGCATATATGTAAGATCAACCGACAAATTTTAATGCTGGAAGATTAAATACTTTCAAAAAAAATTCCTTGGTTTACTTCCCGACAATAAACCTTATTAAGGTTGATTTCGACAAAGACCAGTTACCTAAAATTAAAGTTAAACCATGTCAGCAATTCCCATTTCTTACCCGATCACTCCCCAAGGTGTAGATGAAACGGTGTTACAACCCTCAAAAGCATTTAAACAAGAAGTCACGAAAGTTTTATTTGCTATTTTTTTCTTCATGATAGTCTATCTATTGTTAATGGTCGCGGCACTATTATTAGCCTTCTTATGCGGCTTTGGTGGAGTCATGCTGGTTACCTATATGCCTAAGTTTTTTACGCTGATGATCGGCATTGGATTGGTTGGGCTGGGTGTCATGGTCATCTTTTTCCTTCTCAAATTCTTGTTTAAGAAGAACAAGGTGGACCGTTCACATCTTATTGAAATCAAGGAACACGATCAACCGGCGTTGTTCTCCTTTATCCGTACGTTAACACAGGAAACAGCGTCTGACTTCCCTAAAAAAATTTATATCTCCTCTGAGGTAAATGCCTCGGTATTTTACGACTCAAGTTTTTGGAGTATGTTTTTGCCCATCAGAAAGAATTTACAAATAGGACTAGGCCTTGTAAATTCTGTTAATCTTAGCGAGTTCAAAGCGATTCTTGCGCATGAGTTCGGTCACTTTTCGCAACGCAGTATGAAGCTGGGAAGTTATGTGTATAACGTTAATCAGATTATCTACAACCTGTTATATGATAATGATAACTATGGGCAAACACTTGAGCGATGGGCCAATATCAGCGGCTACTTTGCCTTTTTTGCAAATATTACAATCCGGATTGTGATTGCCATTCAATGGATATTGCAAAAGGTGTATGCTGTTGTAAATAAAAGTTATATGGCGCTCTCACGGCAAATGGAGTTCCATGCGGATGCAGTTTCAGCATATGTTAGTGGTTCCGATCATTTGATTACTTCTTTACGAAGGCTAGAGGTGGCTGATAATGCCTATAACCGACTTTTCGAATACTATGATCTGTGGCATAAACAAAATTTGAAACCTGATAACCTTTATCCACATCATATTGACCTGATGAATCAGTTTGCACGAGAGCAAGCTATCCCCGTTGTCAATGGGCTTCCTCAGGTAAATTCAAACTCATTTGCAAGATTTAATAAAGCAAGACTTGTCATCAAAGACCAATGGGCGTCGCACCCGAGTACAGAAGACCGTGAAGCACACCTCAACAAGTTAAACATTCGGACAGAGACCGTCACCGATTCTGCATGGGCCCTTTTCAGAAATGCTGAAGCTTTGCAAAAACAAGTCACTGAAAAAATTTATAGTCGGGTAAATTTCGAGAATCCTCCTCAGGCTCTTGACCTGCATTCGTTCCGAAAACTTTATGCCACAGAAGTTGAAAAATACCAGCTTAATCATAAATATAAAGGCTTTTTCAACTACAGAAACATCAGCGTGGTTAATCTTAAATCGTTCGGCGAGTCATTATCGGATGCTAAAAGTCTCGAAGATATATTGAACGATCAAGCACTCGATCTTCCTTACATCATAGAGGGAATGAAGACAGACATTCATCATCTGGATCTAATTCAACAGGGGGTGATGCCTGTGAAAAATTTCGAATTCAACGGAAATAGATATAAAAAAACAGACGCAGCCTTCTTATCTAGTCAATTGAACGCAGAACTAGCGGACGCAGAAAATCAATTGAAAATGATTGACGCAAAAATCATTTCTTTTTTTATAGATGCCGCAGCAAAAAATGGTCAGTCAGCGCGACTCATCGAACGATATAGCGAATTGTTTCAAACCGCTGAAAGCGCGGAGGCAGATTTGAAAAAGTATTCAGAAATCATGGAGATCATCAATCCCATTTTTTATAATAATCTTCCGTTTACGGAAATTCACATCATCATGGCTAAAGTAAAAAACAATGAAATCGTTATAAAGGAAAGGTTAAAAAATCTGATGAATGAGAGCACGATTCCTCAATATTTAAGTGATCAGGATAAAAAAACATTGGAAGATTATCTATCAAAGAACCTTGACTACTTCAGAGAACCAAATTTTAATAATGATGCGCTGATGCTTTTTAATCAAGCAATGCACATCTATCAATCGGTAGTTTCTGAACGAAGCTTTACTATTAAAAAAAATCTTTTGGAATGGCAATTGTCTTTCGTTGAGTGATGAATTTTCCCAGCATCGCCCTAAAGGAATTATGAAAGCCGAGGGTTAGAAAACAGAGAAATTTTAAGAACTCCGATCTTGCCTTTGACGGGTGCTGGTTTCTCTACTTAAGAAGACTTCTTCCTAATCGTTACCTTCAATGTGATCACGCCAGTGTCAGCGTTACGCTTGATGCTTGTTAGCGTTATCCCTGACTTCTTTCTACCGAAGCTGGTTGAGATCTTCCCGGTTTCACCAAGTTTTGTTGTCTTGGATTTACCAGGAAACGGATCGCCCGCATCGCCTTCATTCCAATCCTCCGGATCTTCAAGATTATGTTTGCCGTCTGCCTGAATCAACAACAATGCTGGCGACTCTACACCATTTTGATCCAACTTCTCATCTACACGCCATACCAGAAGTCCTTCGCCTGGTAGATGAAAATCAAATCCCTTTCGCGTTCGGTTTTCAAGTAATAAATACTGACTCGGTTTAAATGCAGGGCTAGTGATTTTTACAACTTTCGCGGATCGTGAACTAAACGGTTTAAGCGTAATTGTTTTCGAGGCCTTTATTGTTTCAACGCTAATCCATCCATGCTGCATTTATGAAGGGCAGCCGGATGTGCTGGTGTTTGGCCGCCATTGTTCCAGGAACCACCTGCCATTAAATCCCAGCTCCCCGAACCATCCCATTCGGAGCCATCATTTTCAAAATCCGGATCATAGAAATCTTCCCATTGAAATGCCAGGTGTCCGAGTTCGTGTGCACATACACCAATTTTGCAATTATGTGGTACCGTAAGATAAATGCTCGCCTGCAGGTTACCTGAAATTGTAACAGGATTTACCATTGTCCATTTATGTGACCAAATGTGATCGCCCGACACTTCAATTGGCATTTCCTCAGCGCCGCGACCAGCGTGAATTATAAATAAAGCTGTGACAATACCTTGGCCCAATTTGTCCAAGTCGGTCTCAAACCGTACATTATGCTTCAGCGCTTCCTGAACGGCATCTTCAGCCAGTCGTTGAGCGTTGTTTGGGTAATCGCTTTCCTTGGTGCCTGAATTTTTATTTGTATAATAGCTGTAGGGTTGTGGCATTCGCAGCCACCCGTGAACTGAACCTGTAATGTCAACTTTTCCCAGCGTCACCTCTGTAAAATAATCATACATGCTACCGGACGGATATTTCTTCTTTGAAAACAATAAGTCCTCATAATGTTTCGGTGCAGTAACACCCACCCTATCGCTGAAATCGACGAGCAGCACCTTAACCCGCAGTGAACCAACAATAGCGCGTGCCGGCACTGATATTAAGTGTGGTGGTGCAAACGCATGCATCCGTTTTACTTGGGCGCCATCGTCCATACCAATCTGATCTTCCGCGGGGTCAGTAAAACCGATGCTTTCCAAATATTTCTTAAAAGATCCTTTAAAACCAGAATTTTTATAATCCATGTAAAGTCGGACCATAACATCGGGCGCAGGAGGAACACGTTGGAAAGTTTTCATTGTCGGAATTTTTACAGTTTGTGGGATGACAGGCTTGTGTTAACGTTTGGGTTGGAGTTCATAGGATGTCTCCTCCATAAATTATAAAACGAATTTATTTAAAGCATGAGAATTATCCTACTTCATGTATTTTAGCGCAACATGCTATCCGGAAAAGACTACTTAAAGGAAATACAAAAGTTTACTACCAGTCAGTACTGGAATTCCGGAGTTCGCATTACCACTGGGGTAATGGTGCCGATGCTTATCATGGTAAACAAAGGTTGGCTTTCGGAAGGTATTCCGTTTTTATGGGGTGCGTTATTTGTTAGCCTCACGGATACACCTGGCCCCATACATCACCGCAGAAATGGGATGATTGCGGGTGTGATATTAAATGCCTTAACGGTCCTCATCACCGGATTTCTGTTTGACAACCACGTACTTTTGCTACTTCAGGTTTTAGTCTTTTCATTCTTCTTTTCCCTGTTGGGTATTTACGGAGCACGGGCCGGCGCCGTTGGCACATTGGCGTTGGTCGTTATGCTTTTAAATATGTCGCCGATGCGTGATCATGAAAATTATGTATTGAACGCAATGCTGACAGCAGGCGGAGGAATATGGTATGCCACCTTCAGCATTATGTTATTCCGGCTTCAGCCATACCGTTTGGCTGAACAAGCGCTAGGTGAACAGCTCATTCAGATTGCCGACTACATTCGTGCACGTGCTGCCTTTTATGAAGCGGGATCGGATATCGACGCTGCCTTTACCAAGGTAATGCAAGAGCAGGTGGATGTCTTGAAAAATCAGAATCAATTGCGCGAGCTTATTTTTAAAACACGACAATTTGTAAGTGATGCCAGCCCGAAGAGTAGAAGCATCATGATGGTATTTTTAGAATCACTGGATTTGTTCGAAGAGACCATGTACACGTACCAGGATTATAAACTATTACATCAGCATACGCGCCATACGGATCTTCTAAAAAAGTTTCACACCGTAATTTTAGAACTAGCTGCAGAACTTGAGCATATCGGTTTATCAATTCAATTGGGAGTACCTGTAAAACGGACTCCCGACTTTACAAATGAACTGTATGAGTTGCGTAATGCTCTTCAGCACCATAAATTGAATTCATCGGGGAAAGTCGTGGGTCAAAGTCTGCATGCCCTGGAATTAACTACGGAAAATATTGAAAGTCTTGTTAACCGCCTATGCAGGCTCGTTGTGTATACGCAATTACAAATTGACATAAACCCGACTTTGCAGGATGAAGAAGAGGAACAACGGAATGCAGCCAGCCAGTTAGAAAGTAAACCGCTTCATGTATCGCTAATACTGGAGAACTTTACGTTACGCTCGAATAATTTTAGATATGCGTTGCGTCTTACCGTGGCCATGATAATTGGTTATACAATTTCTGCTTTTCTTTCAGTAAGTCATACGTATTGGGTATTGCTGACTATTATAACTATTCTCAAACCAGTTTATAACGTAACGCGGCGGAGAAACATACAGCGGGTAGTTGGTACGTTAGGGGGTGTATTGGCAGCGAGTCTTATTCTTTATCTTGTTTCTAATGAAACATTTCTTTTAATTTTATTGATTTCGAGCATGCTGATGGCATATAGTTTTTTACGAATCAACTACCTCGGTTTCGTCATTTTCTTAACCATTTATATTATCATCACATTTCACTTTCTTAATCCGACAGAGTTTAAAAACTTAATCGGCGAACGCCTGGTGGATACCGCGATTGGATCGATAATAGCTGCGTTAGCGGCACGATTTATTTTTCCAGTATGGCAACATGAAAATATTAAGAGCGCTATGCAAGAAGTGTTGGAGGCTAATCGAAAATATTTTCTTGCCGCCTGGCACCAGATCACGGGACAAGGCACGGACCGTTCAGCCTACAACACGGCTCGCAACGATGCAATTGTTGCCTTAACCAATCTGTCTGATAATTTCCAGCAAATGCTTGTCGAGCCGGGACAAGGAAAGCGTTCCACTTTGATACATCAATTTGTTATTGCCAGCCATGCACTAACCAGCAGGATTTCAGCATTGTCGCCAAAAGACCTGTTAATGATGCCTCAGGATAATTTGCCCCAATGGTCGGAAAATATTCCGGCGATCTTACAAGAATCTGTCGCCAATTTAGATAGCGAGTATACGCTTTCACCAAAACCTGCTTTCGTGGCGAAGCCCTCAAAATCATCTGCTATAAATCTGGTGTCAATTATAGATTCATTGGCGCAGGAACTGAGAACCATTACAAAGAAAATTGCCGTGGACTCAGTTTAACAATATTGTTAGTCATAAAATATTCTAACAAATGGCCTCCACTCCTATAATATAGTTAACCGAACAACAGTTTCTTTTATTTTTGTAAAAAGTTACTATATGAAATTTCAGTTGATTCAACCGCGGATAATTTTGTTATGCCTGGTCTTGCTTTCATTTTCAACGGCAGTTTATTCCCAAGCCAACAAAAATCAAAAAGCACTTGATGAAAAAGTTCAAGCGTTTCTAACGAAAAATAAATCGAAGTGGCGTGACTTAAATGTTCCTTACGAGGATGGACAGGTGTTACATGATTTGATTGTCAAGCACAGGTACAAGTCCGCCCTTGAGATCGGCACGTCTACCGGGCATTCTACAATTTGGATTGCTTGGGCGCTTAGTAAAACCGGGGGCAAACTAATAACTATAGAAATTGATGAGGACAGGTATAAAGAAGCGCTTGCAAACTTAAGAGAAGTAGGGCTTTCAGAATATGTAGATGCAAGATTGGCCGATGCACATGAGCTGGTGAAAAAATTAGAGGGGCCGTTCGATTTCGTCTTTTCGGATGCTGACAAGAACTGGTATACACAATATTTTAAAGAGCTCGATCCCAAGCTGTCAGTGGGTGCCTGCTTCACTGCGCACAACGTGAACAACAATTTCAGCGGCATCAATGACTTTATGCAATATGTAAGAAGTAAAAATAACTATGAGACTACTGTGGCTGGGTCAAAGGACGAAGGTGTGTCCGTGAGTTATAAAAGGAGCCGATAGTTAATGTCGGGTTCATGCGACCTCGGGGCGGTAATTTAAAGATATCTAACGAGCCAAATTTTCCAGCGCATCAGACTTGGTTTGCAACAACACTATGTGCGGAAGAGCGGGTATTATTTGCAGTAGTTTCCTTCGGAAACTTCACAACGAATGTACTTCCCTCTCCATAAACCGATGTTAGAGCAATGGTCCCTCCAAGTTTCGAAACTGCTTCTTTAGTGATGAACAGGCCAAGACCGCTACCCGTCACGCGATCCGAACCGCGATAAAACATGTTGAAGATTTTTTGCTGGTGCTGTGGCATAACGCCCGAGCCGTTGTCTTCAACAAACAAAGAATTTTGTTCGCTATCGAATCCTACAAGTATGAATGGGTTTTCCTTATTCAAATCGTGATATTTAATAGCATTGCCTATCAGGTTGCTAAGAATAACCGTCAGCCGGATTTTATCGGATGTTAGAATAAATTCATCCGCGATTTCTTTTTTAAATTCGATCTTGTCTGCCAATCCATCAAATTTTAAATTTTCGATTACTTCCTCCACAAGCTTTTTAAGAGCAATGGGTTCGCAAACAGTTTCCGTCCGGGCATTCCGGGAATAGTCTATGATCTCACGGATGAAGTTGTCTTGCGCTAAAACACGACCCTGAATCATTTTAATAATTTGATTTAGTTCGCCCGGGTCCTTCGTAAGATTTGCAAGATTAATTAGCCCAAGGATTGAACTAAGCGGAGAACGCAGGTCATGAGAAACGCTGTATACAAACCGGTCGAGGGCCTCATTTACTTTTTGAAGTTCTGCATTCTTCTGACTGGCAAGGTTCTCTTTTTGAATCAGCTCATCTTCTGATTGCTTATTTAAATTCATTTGGAAATATATAGCAAGCACAGATATGGCAAGCGCAATAAAGTAATTCACGGCAAAAGTGATCCGGATATACGATTGCGTGAGGGGTGTTACTTCAATTATCTTGATATCGCTATAGTATGCGATAACAAACAATGCGGAACTGAAGAGTACCAAGATTAAACCCGTTTTATTGTCGTCGAAATCAAGAATGGCAAACGAACTTATGCCCACTGGAATGAAGAATAGAAATACACCTGTTTCCAAAGGATCAATCAACGCAGACCAGAATACCAGAAGATTGATGGATACAATTAAACTGATCTTAGCTGCTTTATATTTTTTTGATCGTAATAAAAGCAGTGAAAGCACTGCCATTAAAAACAAAACCCCATAAGTTGGAAGTGCATAGTACACGTTGCTTACCAAATCAAAAACAGTATACATAACAGCTACTACTATACAGATAGCAGCAAGGTAGCCGGTTAGTATTAACCGCTTGACTTCGGATCGGGTGGCTTCAGTATCCTTCCCGAGAAATAATTCGCTAAACTTAAAGACCGCAGCCAACTACTTTCTTGAATTAATAACTAAAGATGTAAATTAAGAAGGGACGAACCTAAAAACCTATCACTGTAAACAGGGATGTTACAAGAAACATGGTTTACACCGCTTAAAACTTACATGCTCTTAATGAGACCTGAATCTCATCTGTATGACATGTTCAACATTTATAATTTTAAACTATGAAAGCTGTTTACCATGCCTGGTGCTTTGCATGTATCACGCTTGCCTTTGCAGTGCTGGCGGGATGTGACGGTAAACAAACTTATGTCATCAAATCCAAAATCATAAAAGTCGATTCCTTAGACCAGATAGTCGCTATGCACGATTCGCTGGTATGTCCGATTCTATACACCAACATTACTGGACTTGAACACCTTCCTCTCCATCAGGCAAAACGAAAATTCATTTCAGCTATCCTGCCGTCGATACTGGTGGCAAAGCATGAGATTCACAACCGTAAAACAAAGGTGACGGCCCTCCGCGATAAAAAGATCTGGAACAATTCCGACAGTGCTTACTACGCCGAGATGAAGCGAAAGTACAACGCCAAAAATATCGATGACCTCTTGAATAGAATGGTCACTTTGCCCAATAGCGTCGTACTTGCTCAAGCTGCCATTGAAACCGGATGGGGCGAGTCTCGTTTCTTTGTGCAAGCCAGTAACCTATTTGGCATTTGGTCTTTCAATGACCAAGAGGCCCGGATCGCAGCTGGAAAAAATAGGAACGATAAGACCATCTTCCTCCGGTCATACGATGATATGTCTCGATCGATTTCAGATTATTTTGAAGTATTAGCCCGGCATAATGCTTACAAAGGTTTACGAAGCGCCCACCAGCGAACCAATGATCCGTATAAGTTGGTCACGCATTTAAGAAATTATTCTGAAAGAAAAGGTTGGTATACGCGTCAACTGAGAAAAGTTATCAGGCAAAATAATTTAACGAGATATGATCGGTATCGTATTGATCCTGATTATCTGGAATTGGAATAGGCATTGTTGTATGTTAACACGTATCGTGCTATCGGAGTTTAAGCGCTAATCTGAATCCAAACACGGGTAGATCTCCTTGCATAAAATCCAAATCTTTTGATCGCTTAAATCCAAGACGTTCATACATTTTCCAAGCCGTTTGCATAGCATCTGTCGTGTGGATAATAACTTGAGAATTCCTTTTTGCTTGCGCCTTGCGAATACATTCCAAAGTCAATAGTTTGCCCACACCGCGACCCCTATAAGCGGGGTTCACCCCAAGCAACCGAAATCCGGAAGAACGCGTTTCTTCGGTAGCACTTCCACCAGAACCATAATACTTCATGTCACCAAAATAAACCACGGCTCCTGCAATCGTCTTTTCTTCCGAGATAGCTACAAGAAGTTCTGTTTCAGGTTTACTGGTTAATACACCAACATTTAAAAGCATATTGTAATACGTAGGTTGATTTTCAGGTTTAGGAAAACCTTTCAACTGTGAATAAACCTGTACGAGCAATTCTCCGATTTCCGAGAATTCTTCGGGTTGTGCATTTCTTATTGTGAACACCGGATCACGCATCATATCATTTTAAAAACACATGATTGCAAAATAAATAATTTGTGTCAGACTGTAACAGGAGGACTCTGCAAACTGATCTGGTACAAAATAATAAAACTGAAACTGTTTTTTTTACGTATTAATAAGAAGTTTTGTAACCATAATTCCGATGTTCATGAAAAAGATTGGAGCACTCTCTACTGGTATTGTTATCGTGATTGCTATCCTCGCCTTGCAGCGGGAAAGTATATCTGTGAACATCAAGCGAATCTTTCACGAAGTAACGCATGATATTGAAAACGGAATAATTACCGTATATCACGAAATTAAGTCTTTCGTTACAGCGATTGATGGGGTTTAAGAGTCGCCGCTAAAATTGAAGCCGTGAAAAAAGATTTACTGATTCCATACATAGCATTAGGTGCAATCTGTTTGATCTGGGGGACTACATACCTGGTGTTAAGGATTGCAGTATTGCATTTTCCACCTTTGTTGTTTGTCACCATACGACAAATCATTGCTGGTGCTTTATTAATTGGTTTTATGCTGTTGAGCCGAAAAGTTGTTTGGCCAAATCTGGCTCATATTAAACGACAAGCGATCGCAGGCTTTTTTATGATTTCACTTGGCAACGGACTTGTTGCGTGGGCAGAAGTGCTTATACCTAGCGGCGTTGCAGCTATTATTTGTTCGCTTATGCCTGTCATGGTTATTTTAATCAACCTGGGAATCAATGGATCAGAACGTCCAACGGCCGCCATACTGATCGGTGTTTCGTTAGGCCTGGCAGGTATTATCATGATCTTCAAAGAGCACCTCGCACAATTCTCCCAGCTCGAATACCAGATAGGGATTTTTGCCATATTCATTGCTGTAATCAGCTGGGCTGGCGGCAGCGTCTGGTTAAAAAGACGAGGCAACGATGGCAATGCTTTTATGAATGCAGGGCTGCAGATGTTTTTTGGCGGGGTGTGGCTTATTCCAGGCGCTCTGTTATTTGAAGATCTCAGCCGTGTAACCTGGTCAGCAGAAGCACTCTATTCACTTATTTATTTAGTTCTCATTGGATCTATTGTAGCGTATGCATGCTACTCGTATGTGCTTAGAAAATTACCAATGACTATCGTTTCACTTTATGCATATGTGAATCCTATCGTCGCCGTCCTTTTGGGATGGATTGTACTTAATGAAAAGCTGAACATTCAAATTGGTATTGCTATACTGGTTACGGTCACTGGGATTTACATCGTCAATCTGGGCTATCAAATTGGAAGATTATGGAAACAACAATTTTCAAGATGAACCTTGCGCATACGCCCATCTTGTTTCATACGACCAATTGGAACGCCATTCCCGTAACAGAACATGTTGGGGAAACCGGTATCGCAAGGTGGCGAACTGTTCAATATGAATCTTTAAGAATCCGCGTGGTCGAATACTCAGAAAATTATAAAGCAGACCATTGGTGCAAACTCGGGCATATATTATATTGTTTGGAAGGAGAAATGATTACGGAACTTTCAGACGGACAAACTTTTAAGCTATCACAAGGAATGAGTTACCAGGTAACCGACGGGGCCAGTGCGCATAGAACTTATTCTCATAAAGGAGTGAAAGTACTCATCATCGATGGAGGTTTCCTAAAACCACAAAACATTCACAATCCATGGAAAATGTAGTTCTTGAAATGATCGAATATCAACCGGAGCACCAACCCTGGTTTGAAAAATTTAACCGCCAGTGGATCGAGGAGTATTTCTGGATGGAGCCGATCGACTATGAAGTGCTTCAGCGTCCCGATGAATACATTATCAGCAAGGGGGGCAAAATTCTTGTTGCGACCTGCAACAAGGAAATTGCAGGAACGGTGGCCTTGAAATATGTTGATCCTACCACTTATGAATTTACCAAGATGGCAGTCGACTCAAAATTTCGTGGATTGAGAGTAGGCCAGGCGTTAGGTGAAGAAGCCATCTCAAAAGCGAGAAATCTTGGTGCTACAAAAATCATTCTCTATTCACATACCGTGCTGGTGCCTGCTGTATCACTTTATAAAAAACTCGGATTCGTAGAAGTACCTGTGGACGGACCTTACAAACGAAGTAACATAAAAATGGAATTAAAGCTGGTTTAATGCTTAGTTATGAAGTCTTCATCAAAACAAATATTTGAAACCTCCACGCCGTTTTCAACACGACTGGCGACTGCCGAAGATATCGATGCTCTTGTTGAGGTCGGACGCAAGACCTTCTCCGACACTTTTGCTGAGGCGAACACTGAAGAGGATATGAGCATTTATATAGAAAAAACATTTACGGAAGATCAGGTAAGAAAAGAAATTAGCGATCCCGCCTCAACATTTATTTTGGCCGAAGACGCAGGTATTGTGATCGGATATGCGAAACTCAGAGAAGGCAACAATCCACCTGAATTGACAGGCACAAATGGAATTGAGATCGAAAGAATATATGCTGTCAAAAACTACCTGGGGAAAAACGTGGGGAAAGCCTTAATGCAAACTTGTATTGAACTTGCCAGACTACGAGGTTATCAAGTGGTTTGGCTTGGCGTATGGGAACACAACCCAAGGGCCATTGCTTTTTATGAAAAATGGGGATTTAAAAAATTTGGTTCACACCCGTTCTTGCTAGGAAACGATTTGCAGACAGATTTGCTAATGAAAATGCCGCTGAAACAAGTTTAGGAACTAAAGCTAGTGATAAACACCTATATAAATATTTTCAATATTAGTACACTAACGAAAACACACAGCCACTTAAAACACTGCTATGGGACTTCATCACTATCATATCAAAACTACGTGGACGGGAAACCGGGGGCAGGGAACTTCTGATTATAAGAGTTATGACCGTTCTCATGTAATCAGCATTTCTGGTAAACCCGACATACAAGGTTCTTCTGATGCGGCGTTTCGCGGAGATAAAACAAAACATACGCCAGAGGATTTATTTGTAAGCACGCTTTCCACCTGTCATATGTTGTGGTACCTACATCTCTGTGCTGTTAATGATGTGGTGGTCACCAACTATATCGACGAGGCTACGGGTATCCTGCAAGAAAGTCAGAATGGTAGCGGCCAATTCGCCGAAATAACTCTAAATCCAATAGTAACGGTCGCCGACAAAACCATGATTGACAAAGCAAATGCATTGCACCACGATGCGCATAAAATGTGTTTCATTGCCAATTCCGTAAACTTTCCGGTGGTTCACAAACCGCTGGCGGTAACATTACAACAGGCGGTCTAGGTAACCTTTAAGTCAGGCATGGAAAAATTACTATGGTTTAAACGACAATTCACTTTCGGAAAGCCTACAGGAATGTTGCCGTTCTATATCGAGCGACTAGAAGGAACAATAGCCCGGATAGAAAGAAAAGTAAAAGGGGTTTCAGAGGAAATTCTGTCTACAAGATTGAACAACAAGTGGTCAATAAAAGAAAATATTGGACACCTGGCCGAGGTAGATGAAGTGGCGTTAAAAAGAATTGACGAAATCATATCGGGGGCCTCAATTTTATCGCCGGCTGTTTTCGAGCCAAAGGCGTATTTCGAGTGGCCGATACATGAGGTGGTTAACTATTTCAAGGAAGCCCGAAATAAAAATCTACAGCGATATGGGAGCTTAACCAGCGACGAACTTGAAAGATCATCTTTACATCCTAGACTAAACCTTTTGATGACACCAGTTGATCTGGCTTGGTTCGATGCTGAGCACGATGATCATCATTTGGTCAGCATGAATGAAATATTACAATTTTTGCAACACCGCTCGTATGCTTAATGGTGTACCGCCACAGAGACGCAGAGACCCGGAGAAGTACAACGTATTACTCTGTGCGCTCGGTGGTGATACCTGAGCATCCAACAACTTTTGAAAATTATTTTCTCAACTTATGTACATTCCTAAGTATGCCCAGAATGATGATATGGCAGACATCATCAAATTCATCCGTCAAAATAGTTTTGGAATCCTCGTTAGTCAATCCGACGGAAAACTGATGGCAACACATATTCCATTGCAGCTTTCGCACGATGCGAAAAAACTATCGGGTCACATATCGCGGGCAAATCCTCAATGGAAAAAACTTTTGAATGAATCGGAAGTCATGGCAATATTTTCCGGACCGCATGCTTACATTTCTTCTTCCTGGTATGATCATGAAAATGTTCCTACCTGGAACTACATCGCAGCACATGTGTACGGCAGCATTCACCTCATAGACGGAGATAAACTCTATGAATCATTAAAGCACCTGATCGATACATTTGAAAATTCTTCGGAACATCCTGTTAGAATGGAAAGTATGTCACCTGAATATATACGCAAGTCTATGCAAGGGTTAGTGGGTTTTGAAATTGAAATCACAAGTATAGAAGCAACTTACAAGCTGTCGCAAAATCGAGATCAAAAAAATCATGACAACATCATCCGTGAACTTGAAAAGCAACCAGATGTTGGTGCACATCAGATTGCAGCGGAGATGAAAAATAGAAAATTCTGATGAGCTATATTAGATAGCCTGCACTGTCTTGATGAACAATAACTGAGACATTTAACAAATACTGACAAGTATAAATTCTTTAACATGCATCGCCAATTAAGAACCGATTTAAATAATTTCGAGAAAATTTTGAGTCACACAACAGCAGTGGCTAAAGAACATCTCAATCAATTAGATACATTACCTCCTGGGCGATTCATTTCTGATATACCCTTACAAGATCTTCCTTTAAAAGGGATAGGTGCCGAAGCAGTATTGGATTATTTTCAAAAAAATTTCGCTCACCAAATGGCCAACAGTACTGGCCCAAGATATTTTGGTTTTGTAACTGGTGGTTCAACGCCCGCTTCCATCGCGGGAGATTGGTTGGTCAGTGCTTATGATCAAAACGCCTGCGGCAGCAACGACTCTATTGCACCCCAACTTGAACGTCAGACCATTCATTTCTTTAAAGAGCTTTTTGGATTAAGTGAAGCATACTTTGGGTCTTTTGTAACGGGGGCAACGATGGCCAACTTCACAAGTTTAGCGTTGGCACGCCAATGGGTGGGCGAGCAACGTGGTGTGGATTTTAGTAACGACGGACTCTGTGAGGCAGCGCCCATAAAAATTCTTAGTGGAACGCCACATTCCAGTATCATGAAATCACTATCCATGTTGGGCATTGGGCGCAAGTCCATGATTAAAATTGAAACACTGCCTGATCGCGAGGCTGTAGATATTGTTGCCTTGGAAAATAACCTGAAGGAAGCCGGCGAACCTGTCATTGTTGTTGCCAATTCAGGAACGGTAAATACTGTTGACTTCGATGACCTTGAAGCCATCGGCAGGTTAAAATCTAAATACAACTTCTGGCTACACGTTGATGCTGCTTTCGGCGGATTCGCTGCTTGTTCAGAAAAGTATGCCCACTACCTTTCTGGAATCAATCATGCAGATAGTATTACCATCGACGCGCACAAATGGTTGAATGTTCCATACGATGCCGCAATGCAATTCACACGTCATAAAAGAACGCAGCTTCAGGTATTTCAAAACAGCGCCGCGTATCTCGGTGATCCTGAAAAAAGTCCGGATTATTTCCATTATACACCAGAAAATTCACGGCGTTTCAGAGCGTTACCTTCCTGGTTTACGTTGATGGCTTACGGCAAGGAAGGCTATCAGGAAATTGTAGAACGCAATTGCGAGGCGGCTCATCATTTTGGAGAGCTCATCAAGGCTTCGGAAAATTTTCAATTACTTGCTCCGGTAAGAATGAACGTGGTATGCTTTACACTCAGAGAAATTGATACGACAATGGAGGCAATAAAGAGGTTCCTCGATGGTGTTCGTGATGATGGCAGGGTATTCTTTACGCCAACAGTTTATAGAGGTATTCCTGGCATCCGCGCGGCCGTATCTAACTGGTTGACAGAACGCGAAGACATGGAGCTGGCATTTGAAGTGATAACCGTAGTGAATCAAAAAATGAAATTACAGGTTTAAGCGTTTGCCGGAGGGTGTTTGAGCGCAAGATTTCTATGCTAAACGTTCGACAAATGCATTATAATTCCAAATCCGAAAGAAAAAATTAAAAGATAATGATGAAATTCACACCTTTAATGGAAATGATATGATAACTACGAGCAGGCCAACGTTCCCTTTTACAAGAACAACCAAATCACGCATCAAAGAAGTCGACTTTAGTAACATTGAGTTTGGAAAATACATATCGGATCACATGCTGGAAGCCGATTATCTCAACGATAGTTGGCAGACTCCGAAAATTGTTCCGTTTGGGGATATTCCTATGTCGCCGGCAATGCTTTCATTACATTATGGGCAATCAGTGTTTGAAGGAATGAAAGCCTTCAAAAATAAAGACGGTGACATCTGTATTTTCCGGCCACAGAAACATAGCGAACGTCTTAATAAGTCGCTGGCAAGAATGTGCATGCCCGAAATACCGGAAGATCTTTTTATCCAAAGTCTTCATGCCATTGTTGAAACAGACAAAGATTGGATCCCCTCCACTGAGGGTGCATCGTTGTATATACGTCCCTTTGTTTTTGCATTTGAACCACGGCTGGGTGTTAAGATCGCCGACCACTTTAAATTTTTCATTTTGACTAGCCCCGCCGGTGCATATTTCAGTAAACCGACAAAGTTGAAGGTTGAGAAAACTTTTGTAAGGGCCGCTGAAGGTGGAACGGGGTTCGCCAAATGTGCCGGCAATTATGGAGGTGCATTTTATCCCACACAGCTTGCGCGTCAGCAAGGATTTGATCAGGTGTTGTGGACAGACGCGAAAGAACATAAGTATATTGATGAGGCTGGTGTAATGAATGTGATGTTTTTGATAAACGGAAAATTAATAACACCTCAGCTAACCTCTGCATTGCTGGATGGTGTAACACGTGATTCGATCCTGAAATTAGCCCCTACTTTAGGGACAACGGTGGAAGAGAGACGCGTAAGTGTAGAGGAGATTGAAGAGGCGTTTAAGAAAGGAACAATATCAGAAGCTTTTGGAACAGGTACAGCAGCCGTTGTATCCCCCATTGCTACAATTAATATTGACGGTAAAGATTACAATCTTCCGACAGCCGGACCGGAAAGTTTCCAACAACGCGTCAAACAAAAATTAAACAACATCCGGTTAGGTCATGAAGCAGATGTGTATGGATGGAACTACATTATTCATGTTTAAGGTAATGGTCGAGTTTAATGAACTACTGGTTCGGGATTGAACTTATATTCGCGTCCCACTGAATCTTGAAACTTCGAGCTGCTAACTTTGAACCTGAAACAAATTCATGCGAGCTGTTTTTTTTAAAGGCAAGGACCAACCTTTGGTCGTCCAACAAATAAAAAAGTTTAAACCTGTTAAAGACCAGGTGTTAATCCGCCTGCACAATGCGGCCATAAACCACCGTGACCTGTGGACATGGCGGGAACAAAATCTTCCCGGCACCGATGGGATAATTCTTGGCTCTGATGGTTGTGGTGTTATTGAAGATGTCGGCGAAGATGCAGATACACTTTTAATTGGATCGGAAGTTATCATTAATCCAAGTTTAGATTGGGGAAACAATCCGATTGTACAGGGAAATTCATTTCGCATTTTAGGATTTCCAGATCACGGCACCTTTAGTGATTACATCGTAATCTCTAAAAAATATGCTTTCGAGAAACCTGACCATCTCAATTTTGCTGAATCATCTGCCGTGCCGCTTTCAGGGCTTACCGCCTACCGTGCACTTTTCACCAAGGCAAGATTGCGGGCAAAAGAAAAAGTTTTGATTACGGGTATCGGGGGAGGCGCTGCGTTGTGGATATTACAATTTGCCGTAGCATATCAAGCTCGCGTGTATGTTACCTCTGGTTCCGATGAAAAGTTGAACAGCGCTAAATCGCTTGGCGCCGTTGAAGGTTTCAACTATAAAGATCCGGATTGGCATCAGAAAGCTTTGAAAGAATCCGGCGGCGGATTTGACATTATTATTGACAGCGCCGGCGGTGATCAATTTTCGAAGCTAATAGAACTTGCGCTTCCCGGAGGACGGATCGTCAACTTCGGAAGAACAGCGGGCAACATTACCAACATCGCTACACGGTTGCTCTATTGGAAGCAGCTTTCCATTCATGGCACAACCATGGGTACACGTGACGAATTTTTGTCGATGCTTGATTTTGTCGAAAGTCGAAAAATCAAGCCTGTTATTGATAAGGTTTTTCCGTTGGAGCAAATTGAACAAGCCATGCATCGGATGGAGCACGGAGATCAGTTTGGAAAAATCATTCTTCAAATATCTTGAGCGCCATACACCGACTCTGAAGGTTTCTTCTGGAAAGCGTACTTTAATGAACTCCATGAAAATTGAACACATCGCCATCTGGTGTAAAGACATAGAAAGGCTAAAGCATTTTTACACTCATTATTTTCAAGCAGCTGCGGGCGACAAATACTTCAATCCGAAAAAGAATTTTCAATCTTACTTTCTTTCGTTCGGAAACGGATGCAGGCTTGAGTTGATGCAAATGCCTGGAGTACCCGACAACAAAAATGATATACATGCACAGTCCATAGGCATCATCCATCTCGCAATTTCGGTCGGAAATAAAGTGCTCGTGGATACGCTTACAGAACAGCTGCGGAAAGATGGCTATGCAATTGTAGGCGAACCCAGAACCACCGGCGATGGCTATTATGAAAGCGTCGTACTGGATCCGGAAGGGAACCGGATCGAAGTAACTGTATGACCACTTCCAGAAACTTTTGATGAACTTTCCGGAAGTTGTTCTAAATTTCCACCCGAAATCACACTCACACCCAACCTGCCCAACTGGCAGGCCCTCGTTAACACTTCGAACCTCAACACTTCAACACTTATGAAGAAACAAACCCGCAGAACATTTGTAGCCACCGCTGCCGCTTTAGGTGCCAGCGCTGCAGCTACCGCTATGCCGACTATGGACAAAAAAGATAAAAAACAACTCGTTCATCACGTGTTTTTCTGGTTGAAGAATCGTGACTCCAAGGAAGATCTGGCTAAATTATTAGAAGGTCTTAAGACTTTAAAGAAGATAGAAACTATCAAGAAAATGCACATCGGCGTTCCGGCCAGCACTGAAAAAAGAGACGTGGTGGACAATAGCTACAGCGCATCAGAGCTTATGTTCTTTGATGACCTGGCAGGACAAAAGACCTACCAGGATCATCCTATTCATCAAAAGTTTATCGCTGATTGCGGGCACCTTTGGGAAAAGGTTATTGTTTATGACTCGTTAGATGTTTAGAAAATTGTGAATGATCACGTTTTCGCTACCAATCAGTTGTTAGCGCTAGTAAAAAAATATTAACAATTAATTGATGTAGCCCTTAACTTTTTTCATCTTCGTGTGTCAACAACAAACGGAAATGATTTTTAGATTTAATATAATTCTCCCGTAAGGGAGTATCAAAAATTAAAATAAAGACCGCCCCGTCCAGATGAAAATCCGGACGGGGCGGTTTCGCTTTAAACACACTAGAACAAACTAACACTTGTTACACATACACATTCTGTTGAAGTAAAACATGACTCGCCAACGAAAAACACTTTTTGATAAAATCTGGGATGCCCACGTTGTAAAAAGTAGCGAAGGACATCCTGATGCTGTTTATATCGACCGTCACTTCATTCATGAGGTAACAAGTCCTCAGGCATTTGATGGCCTTCGTAAACGAAATGTAAAGGTTTTTAATCCTTCCCGGACTACGGCTACAGCTGATCACAACGTACCAACTATTGATCAACATCTTCCCATCAAAGAAGCATTGTCACGCCACCAGGTGGAAACACTGAGAAAAAACTGCAAGGATTTTGGTGTAGAGCTTTACGATCTTGGACATCCTTACCAAGGGATTGTTCACATCATTGGGCCGGAGTTGGGTCTAACACTTCCAGGCATGACGATTGTCTGCGGCGATAGTCATACTTCAACGCATGGTGCGTTTGGAAATATTGCTTTCGGTATTGGCACAAGTGAGGTCGAACAAGTGTTGGCAACACAATGCGTGTTACAGTATCGTCCTAAGACAATGTTAATTGATATCAGCGGTACCCTCAGTAAGGGTGTGGTGGCTAAAGATATCATCCTGTACATTATATCGAAACTTTCGGCTAGTGGTGCAACAGGATATTTTGTAGAATATGCGGGGGACGCCATTCGCAACCTTTCCATGGAAGCGCGAATGACAATCTGTAACATGAGCATCGAAATGGGTGCCCGGGGTGGGCTGATTGCTCCGGATGAAACGACCTTTAATTATATCAAGGGACGAAAATTTGCTCCTCAGGGAGACACGTTCGACCGCATGGTAGAACAATGGCGTCAATTAAAATCAGATCCTGACGCTGAATATGATGAAGTGGTTCGCTTCGATGCTGGCGATATCGCGCCAATGATTACTTACGGAACTAATCCTGGAATGGGAATGAAGGTAACGGATCGCATTCCAACGTTAAACGAACTAAAGGATATTACCGAACAGCCATCTTTTTCAAAATCTCTTGAATACATGGGGCTTCAACCCGGCGCAGCCATTTTGGGTCAAGCGGTAGATTACGTATTCATAGGGAGCTGCACCAATGCGCGAATTGAGGATTTAAGACTGGTGGCTTCTATGGTTAAAGGAAAAAAGAAAGCTTCTAATGTTGAAGTTTGGGTTGTTCCAGGTTCAAAACAAGTTGAAAAGCAAGCACGGGAAGAAGGCTTAGATAAAATTTTTGAAGCCGCAGGCTTCCAGTTGCGTCAGCCTGGATGCTCTGCATGCCTGGGGATGAATGAAGATAAAATTCCAGCGGGTAAGTATTGCATCAGTACCTCGAACAGAAATTTTGAAGGACGACAAGGCCCCAAATCCAGAACTTTTTTGGCTAGCCCACTGAGCGCCGCCGCGGCGGCCATTACAGGTAAAGTAACTGACGTAAGGGAATTGGTTTAGCTTTAGTGAGGTATACTTTTAACCATTAACGGATAACGTTTAGGAATCCATGAGTAAAGAAAAATTTATAACATTAAAAACACAGGCAGTTCCGCTGCCGATCGATAATATTGACACCGATCAAATTATTCCCGCTCGTTTCTTAAAAGCAACCACCCGGGAAGGTTTTGGTGAAAATCTTTTTCGGGACTGGCGGTACAACAGCGATAATACACCCAAGGCTGACTTTGCACTAAACAACCCTACGTATAGTGGCAAAATACTGGTGGCCGGAAAAAACTTTGGTTGCGGAAGCAGCAGAGAGCATGCCGCGTGGGCAATTTACGATGGTGGATTCCGGGTAGTTATCTCAAGTTTTTTTGCCGACATTTTTAAGAACAATGCATTGAACAATGCACTGCTTCCCGTCCAGGTGTCAGATGCATTCCTCAAAAAAATATTTGCAGCAGTTGAAAAGAATCCCAAGACTGAAATTACTGTAGACCTTGCTCAACAAAAAGTCATTTTGGAAGATGGCTCATCTGAAGCTTTTGATATTAATCCATACAAGAAAACATGCCTGATGAATGGCTATGATGATATTGATTACCTGCTAAGTTTACGGGACGAGATTAAACATTTTGAATTAGCGCACTAAAATGAAAAAAAAGATTACAATTCTTCCCGGAGACGGAATAGGAAAAGAAGTAACAGCCTGTGGAAAAAAAGTATTGGAACAAATCGGTGACTGCTATGGTCACGAATTTGTTTTCGACTATGCTGTCATTGGTCATGAAGCAATTGAAGCTACAGGCAATCCGTTGCCCGATGAAACGTTGAAGAAACTTAAGAACTGTGATGCTATTTTATTCGGCGCTGTAGGTCACCCTAAATACGATAATGATCCTTCGGCAAAAGTTCGACCAGAGCAAGGGTTGTTAAAAATGCGTAAGGAGCTTGGGTTGTATGCCAACCTCCGGCCTATAAAACTTTTTGATGAGCTGTTAGGTGCGTCCAGCATCAAACCTGAAATATTGAAAGGTGCTGATATTCTTTTCTTCCGTGAATTAACGGGTGATGTTTATTTTGGTGAACGCGGACGGAAGGACGGAAATAACACAGCTTTCGATACGATGATCTATTCCCGTTATGAGGTAGAACGTATCGCACATAAAGCGTTCAAGGCAGCACAGACAAGAAGCAAAAAAGTTACCTCGGTAGATAAAGCCAACGTACTTGAAAGCTCGCGACTGTGGCGTGAAGTGGTGCAGGAAGTGTCAAAGCAATATAGTGACGTAATTGTGGAACATATGTTTGTAGATGCGGCTGCTATGAAGCTTATCCAGAATCCAAAAAGTTTTGACGTAGTGGTAACCGGAAATCTGTTTGGAGATATTCTCACAGATGAAGCCTCTCAAATCGCAGGCTCAATGGGTATGCTGGCATCCGCATCCGTAGGGGATACCGTCGGATTGTATGAGCCTATCCACGGCAGCGCCCATGATATAACAGGGAAGGGAATTGCTAATCCATTAGCTTCAATTTTATCTGCTGCCTTGTTGCTTGACATTTCGTTTGGATTGAAGGAAGAGGCTGACGCGGTAATTAAAGCTGTAGCCCAAACGTTGAAAGAAGGATACAGAACCCGTGATATTGCTGATGCGTCAACATTACATGAGAAGATCCTGGGGACAGAAGTGATGGGCAATGTCGTGTGCAATCACTTAAGAATGTTAGTAACAGTGAATAGTTAATTTTCAACCACATATCAATCACACACACTATCAATAACTAAAAAAACTCGTATGAGCCAAAAAATAGAAATCTTCGACACTACCCTTCGCGATGGCGAACAGGTACCGGGCTGTCAGTTATCAACCGATGAAAAAGTGGTGATAGCGCGTAAGCTCGAACAACTGGGCGTAGATGTAATCGAAGCTGGGTTTCCTATTTCCAGTCCTGGCGATTTTCTATCAGTCGTAGAAATATCTAAGGCGGTGAATACGGGTGTTTGTGCCCTTACACGTTCGAAGAAAGAAGATATTGATGTTGCTGCTGAAGCTCTTCATCATGCTAAACGCGGACGCATCCATACCGGTATTGGCTCATCTGACATTCACATCAAACATAAGTTCAATAGCACACGTGAAAAAGTCTTAGAGCAAGCAGTTTGGGCTGTCAGCTACGCAAAAGCAAAGGGGGTAGAAGTTGAATTTTTCGCCGAAGATGCGGGCCGCGCAGACTTAGAATTTCTCGCGCAATTGGTAGAAGCGGTCATCAAAGCCGGCGCCGATGTCGTTAATGTTCCTGACACCACTGGCTATTGTTTACCCCATCTGTATGGCAAACGGATTCAGTACCTTTTCGAGAACGTAAAAAATATTAATAAAGCTATCATTTCAGTTCACTGTCACAATGATTTAGGCATGGCTACTGCAAATACGATTGCAGGGTTAATGAATGGAGCGCGGCAAGCTGAAGTCACCATCAACGGTATCGGTGAGCGTGCCGGAAATACTTCATTAGAAGAGGTAGCCATGGTGTTAAAAACCCATAAAGACTTGAATCTGCATACCAATATCAAGTCAGAAATGTTGTATGAGTTGAGTACGCTGGTTTCCGATATGATGCGTATGCCAGTTCAACCCAATAAAGCTATCGTCGGCGCGAATGCCTTCGCGCACTCTTCAGGTATTCATCAGGATGGGTTTTTGAAAAATTCTGAGAATTACGAGATTATAAATCCTGCAGATGTGGGTGTTCCTTCTTCATCCATCATTCTTACTGCCAGAAGTGGGCGGGCTGCATTGAAGCACCGGCTGGAATTGCTGGGGTATCAACCTAATAAATCTGAACTTGATCAATTATATGGTAACTTTCTTGTTCTTGCCGATGAGAAGAAAACCATTGTTGATGAAGATTTAATGTTCCTGGTGTCCAATACACCCATTCTTGTAACACAAAAGTAACCACAACCAAATTAAACCCGAAGTATCATCTGAAAAGGTGGTACTTTTTTATTTTATCCCTTGGTCAGTTACAAAAACAGAACTTACGGGATATACGCTACGATTTATTTTGAACCCTAAACCGTTCCCCAACACCTGAATACTGCATTTTTTTTTAACTTCATTCCCTATTTCAATATACCTTCTATGACGTTGGCACCTTTTGCAAATAAATCGAAGCTTTTTATCATACTACTGCTCATCTCACCTTCCTTATTCGGACAGCAATATGGTCTACAACTTTATAGTCTGAGGAATCAGTTTGCCAAAGATGCGGCTGGAACTATGGCCAAGGTAAAAGCTATGGGTTTCAGGGATGTGGAGATGGCCGGTACAATGGGTTTACCCTTTCCGGAACTGATAAAACTATTAGCTCAAAATGAGTTAAACGTAGTCAGCTTTGGTGCTGACTATGAGATGCTGGAAAAAGATCCAAGGAAAGTCGCAGAAGAAGCAAGAGCCTATGGAGCAAAATTTATTGTATGTTTTTGGGTTCCCCATCAGGGAGATAATTTTACAACCGCTGAAGTAGATAAGGCTGTCGCCGTTTTCAACAATGCAGCCCAGATTATTGCCAGCTATGGTATGTTATTTTGCTATCACCCGCATGGCTATGAGTTCAAACCCTATCACAATGCGACAGTTTTTGATTATATGATGGAAAAACTTGATCAGCGATATGTTTATTTAGAGATGGATGTATTTTGGATCAAGCAAGCCGGTCAGGAACCGATGGATTTATTAAAAAAGTATTCCAACCGTTTTGTTTTGCTTCATTTAAAGGACCGCAAAGTCGGAACTCCAAACACTAGCAATGGTCACGGCGATCTCGAGTCGAATGTAGTTTTGGGCACAGGCGATGTTGGTATCGCTGAGATTATCAGAGAAGCAAAAAAATTGGGAATAAAATATTATTTTCTTGAGGACGAGTCATCGAAGGTTGAAGAACAACTCCCGAAAAGTTTAGCGTACCTTAAATCTCTTCAACAATAGCATACTACTTCTCCAATTCTTCGAAGTCAATATCTAATACTTCGAATTTCTTCCATCCAACAAAATCGAAGTGCCACCATTCAGAACTGTTAACACGAAATCCGTGCTTTTGCATGGCGTTAATTAACAATGTTCGATTTTTTCTAGCTACGGGATCTTTTACCGGCGTAGTAGGCCAGGCATCTTTAGAAAAAGAATCATAACCGGTCGGCATTTTTAATTCCTCACCTGTTTTTAAGTTAATAAGTGTAAGGTCCAATGCACAACCCCGGTTATGGCGCGATCCCCTATAAGGTGATGCGACGTAGGTAGTATCCCGATAAACTTCATAAAACTTCACAGTAGCTTTGTAAGGACGATAGCCGTCAAAAATTTTGACACCCAAACCCTGAGCTTTTAAATCAGATTGAACCTTCTTTAATGCTTCAGCGACAGGTCTCCGGGCATAAGCTTTAGCCAAGTTGTAAATCCTTTCACCCGTGAAATTATTTGTTGTTGCATAACGTATGTCCAACACAATATCGGGGATGAATTTTTCAAGATCGATTAATTCTTTTTCAGGATTTGACCTGATACTTTCTGCATACGCCTTAAAAGTTTGCGCTTTCAACCCATACTTGTTCTGCGCAGAAAGTGTTGTCGAGGCAAACAGCCCTGCCATACAAACACACAGTAGCTGGATGAATGAGATAAACTTATGTTGTGCCATTTAGTGCCTGAGGGATAACGTTCATACTATTGAGGTTGGCTTAACAACTGATTATATAAATTATAATTCTCCTCGTCATAACAACAAAAAATGACGGTTTGTATAGTCGAATCGTTGCTCAGGAAATCTTTAACTTCACGAAAAGCGATCTCTGCAGCCCGCTTTTTTGGAAATCCAAAAATACCCGTACTGATGTTGGGAAAAGCAATCGTTTTGACGGAGTTACTTGCAGCCAGTATCAAGCTGTTTTTGTAGGCATTTGCCAGTATCTGATCCTCCTCTTCATTACCACCAGTCCATATCGGGCCAACGGCATGTATTACAAATTTAGCTTTTAGGTTAGCGCCCGATGTAATCACTGCTTCCCCCGGTGGGCAACCATCCTGCCTTTCTTTTATCTTCAGACACTCCTCCAATAATTTAGGTCCGGCAGCATGATGTATGGCTCCATCCACGCCGCCGCCACCAGTCAAGCTGCTATTTGCGGCATTCACAATAGCGTCTACTTCCAGTGTTGTTATATCTGCGCGAAGAAGCCCGATCCGATTCATATTCTGTTTTTAGTATCAATAATGATTGTAACTGGACCATCGTTTACCATGCTCACTTTCATGTCGGCACCAAACTCGCCGGTTTGTACCGGCTTTCCCAAGTTAGTTTCTACCTCTCCAATGAAGTTATTATAAACAGGAATCGCAATATCTGGTTTTGCTGCTTTAATATAGGATGGCCGGTTTCCTTTCTTTGTACTTGCATGAAGGGTAAACTGACTTACAATGATAATCTCTCCATCAACATCTTTCACACTTACATTCATCACACCATCAGCATCATTAAAGATACGAAGATTTACAACCTTTGCGGCAAGCCACTGTACGTCCTCGTTGTTATCAGCATCTTCTATGCCGAGCAGTATCAAAAGCCCTTGGTTGATCGAGGCTTTTACATGGTTCGAGATCATGACGGAAGCTGAAGATACGCGCTGAATAACTGCAATCATGCAGAACAAATTAAATTAAAAATCCTGCATCTCCGTTGATTCATGGATAAAGTTTCCCTTTTGATTCTTTACTGCGAAATGAAGCATTGCGCGCGCCACTTTGATGGCTTCGATTGCCTTAAATTTTGGTGGGATAAGAAATCCAAAAACCTTGTAAAAAAATTTAGCTGCGTCTTCTGCCGATCGTTTTTCCTGGCGTGGACCCAGCAACAATGAGGGTCGAAAAATATGAACCGTTTCAAATCCCACACGTAAAATCGCTTCTTCTATTTCCCCTTTAACTTGGTTGTAAAAAACCGGAGATTTCTTATTAGCACCAAGCGCAGACACCAGCAGGTATTGTTTTGCCCCGGCAGCAATGCTATTTTTAGCTAGCAACAGCGGGTAATTAAAATCAACCTCGTAGAATTTTTCTTTGGAACGTACCTTCGCCATGGTGGTTCCCAGGCAACAAAAAACATCGTCTATGTGCCACGTTGGATCGAACGTCAATTTTCCTTGGTGAATTTGAACCTGGAGTAATTTTGGATGGCCTGTTAATAACTTCCTTGTAAAAGTAATAACCTTATCATACTGGTCGCTGGCAAGCAACAGTGCCAGTACCTGACTTCCAATAAGTCCGGTACTGCCAGCGATCAATGCCGTTTTCATGATATGATGATTACCTTAGATTTTTCCCATTCCAGAAACCGGTCAATGTCGGCACCGATCGATTTGTAAATCATAAATAATACAGCAAAATCATCTGAAAGTCCGATGATGGGTAGCAAATCCGGAATTACGTCAATAGGATTAATGAAATAAAGAATGGCAGCTACGATGAGCACCATGCTTTTCCAGGGAACCGTGCGATATTCGCCTCGGGCGTATGCACGCAACAGCCGGCCTAGTGTAAAAAATTTGTCTTTCACGAGTGCGCTATCTGCCTTCGTAAAGTCGGTTTGCTTTAATTTTCGAACCAAAGTTGCCAACAGTAAAATTAATCGACCTGGTTTTCCCAGTATTCGTGAAGCTTTTTGCAGTGCAGCTTCAAAGAAGCGGTTGTTAAGGACATTAGCTTGCATGCCTAAAAGATTTGTTGGATTTCTTTTTTTAATTCTGATAGTGCGTGTGCAATTGGATCGACCTGCTTATTAATTGATCTTTCAAATATTTTTTTTGACAAATCTAAACTTGTTGATTCCATCTTCATTTCACCAGCCGCATCATTGATACTCAATATAAGGTCTTCCTTGGCATTCTTAATCAGGTTCCAGACATTTTCGCTCATATAAACCTGCTGGGAGACGTTATGGTTATATTCATTTCGTATTTCCGCCAATAATAGTTGATGGAATTCCTTCGATGTCATCCCCGAGCTACTTAGTCTCACTAACAAATTTTGAGGTGAAATACGTTCCAAAAAGAGCGCCATGCGCTCATAAGCCTGCAAACGGCTCGGCAAAAGGGTCTCTATGCTTCTTCCCCGAACCTCCACTTTCTTCAGATCCACTTCTTTTTGAATAAACATTCTGACTAACAAATACGCCCCATAGAGCACAATTGAGGCGGGGACAAGTATTTTAATAAACTCGATAAGTGCATCCATAGAATCTTATTATCACATATTGTGTTTGAAATTTAAATAATTTTAGACTCAAATTACTTGCTTGCTGAATGTTTGAAAGCATACAACCTGTAACTATTTCACAAAGAGCGTTGCAAGAAATCCGCAATATCATCCAGTCGAAAAACATTCCGGCCGATTATGGAGTACGCGTGGGTGTAAAAGGAGGCGGCTGTGGTGTTACGTTAATCATCGGCTTCGACAAAAAGCAAGACGCGGATCACGCTTACACCATTGAAGGTATTCCTGTATACGTTGACAAAAAGCACACGATGTATCTGATTGGAAAGGAAGTCGATTTTTATGAAGGTGACGAAGGACGCGGGTTCACTTTCGTGGATGTTGCCCATAATAAATCGTCAGAAGTTGCATCAGGATAGACTTTGACCGTTGAACTAGAAGCCGTTCAGGTTCGATTAACGGAAAGGGTATCGCTCAAGTTAACGTCGCTTACCCAGGCTCACCGTTGCCTTTCTGCACTTTCCACCTATAGGCGGATTTATTTTAGAAATTTTAAGCTCCACAAAGATCACGTTCGGAAAAATTTCAAGGACATCGGTCGCAATTTTCTCAGCTACCGTCTCCAATAGTTTAGAGGGCTCCTCCATTTCCGTTTTTACAACCTTAAAAAGTGTTTCATAATTAACGGTTCCCACCAGCTCATCCGTTGCTGCAGCCAGTGAAAAATCAGTTTCAACTGCAATATCTACTTCAAACCAATTTCCAGATTCGCGCTCATGAGGATATACGCCGTGAAAGGCATGGAACTCGAGACCTTCGAGTGCAACTCGTCCAATCATCCTATTTCGTCAAAGAAAGATTTTTTTACTTTTTTAGGTTGCTCTTCAGCCATCACCGGTTCTTGTACAGGTTCTTTCTTTTCAGTCACGGTCTCGGCATGGACCTCAGGAGCATGTACTACTTTCTCGTAATCTACAATATTCGGAAAGGCTACACGCTTTGCTTCCTTCTTCGCCATGGCAAGGTGTTTATCAGGGTCAAAATCTTTACCCATTATTTTAGAACGTTCAACACGATCGATCACGTCGGAGGCCAGATGTTTTAAATCGGCCAGCAAATCATCACGAAGCGTTTGCATCTTCTTGTAGCTTTCTACCAGAATCTTCAGCCGTTCTTCCATCTCCTCCAAAATTTCTTTTGCGCGCGTGTCTGATTCTTCAATGGTATCGCGTGCCTTCATTTTGGCCTCATTGATCATGCCATCGGCTTTTAATTGTGATTCCCTCAAATGAAGTTCGGCGGTTCTGCGAGCCTGGTCGATTACATTAGCCCCTGTATCTTCTGCTGTTTTTAAAGTTTTATATAAAGAACTTTCTACTTCCCGCAGCTTGCTTACTTCGCGTTCGGTAGCCTCAAGTTTAATGCGGCATTCTTTATTTTCATCGAGCACCCGTTCCCACTCCTGAGAAAGTGTCAGCAAGAATGCATTCACTTCATCTTTTTCATATCCTCTGAAATTTTTTTCAAAGGTTTTCTGTCGTATATCCAGAGGTGTTATTCTCATACAGGTTGTTTTTCAAAATTAATATTCCACACAGAGATCGTTCGATCATCACTCGCACTTAAGAGCTGGTCATTATAGTTAGTCCATAAAACTCTGTTCACAGAAGTCCCATGACCAGCATGGCGGGACCGGTCTATTACCTTTAAAAGTTTCAAGGCCTGGGCATCCCACACTTTTATGCTTTTATCCATGCTACAAGTTACAAAATGTTTGCTATCCCGGCTAAAAGCAAGGTGATTTATGGCATACATGTGAGCCACGACTTCGGCTGCCTGGTGGTAATTCTTTTCGGCATCCCATACCTTCAGACGTGCATCACGGGATCCACTCATTAAGTTGTTCTGCGGACCGTATTGTAAGGTGAACACAGAGTTTTCATGTGCTTTCCAATCGTATTTCAGTTTCAGATTATCCAGATCAAATACACGAATGTGATGATCGCTATACCCAACCGCGACTTCTCCCAGTTGTTCATTGATGGCAATAGTTCGTGCGCTCTTGTGAGACACCTGCACTTTACCTTTTACCATTAGATCCTTACTGTCTACTTTCATCAACATGCCTTCCCCCGTCGCTACCAAAATATCTGCACCATAGGCTTTAAGATCAAATATTGCCGCTTTAGTTAATTGTAACGACCCCAGCTCTGATTTATTCTTCCAATCAAGGATATGAATGCCTTCGTAATTATGTCCAACCACCAGCGTATCTGTATGCGCGTGATACAACATCGCATATATGGAATTGGGAAGTTTCGCCACCACAGCACCCGTTTCCGGATCTGACAGGTTCCACATTACTGCCATTCCATCGCCTGAACCTGAAAAAAAAATCTCGTCCTTCGCCGACGGAACTAATGTATATACGCAATCGCGATGTCCTGTTAATGTATGAAGTTTAGAAACCTGAACGCTCGTCATGAATATATTCTGTATGTGGAACAACATCTTGTGTACTAAAGTTTGTCGTTTATTGGTTGCAACTATTTCGCCACAACTCAAACCTTTATAACAGTTGTTTCAGATGTATGTGAAGTATGTGATTTTTTTCTCAAAATTGAATGATAAAGCGGGACATACCAAATGCCATTAGAAAAAATCGTAGTTGAAACCAACCGCGCCTGGGCGTTATGGAACATAACAGAAGATGAACCAAGCCTTACATCGGCAATTGAAGGATTTGAACATGTGTCCGATACGTTGACCAATCCCCGAAAACGTCTGGAATGGCTTGCAGGGCGCGTTGGAACGAAACAGGTGATGGAGGCTCTGGGGCTTACGTTTCAGGGAATAATGAAAGATGCGTTTGGCAAACCTTTTCCAAAAGGATACGATTTTCAATTGTCATTGAGCCATTCCTTCCCCTATGTAGCCGTATTGATCGATAAAAATCAAGCTGTTGGTATCGATTTGGAGCAGCCCAAAGAAAAATTGCTTAAAATCGCTGCACGTGTGCATCATCCAAGTGAGCTGCAAGATTTAGGAACGGATATTGTAAAGCATTGCATATACTGGTGCGCCAAAGAAAGTCTCCTTAAATTATATGGAAGGAAAGATCTTATTTTCGCTGAGAACATGTTTATAGAATCTTTTCAACGCTCAGACAAAGGCGACATTGTTGGTAAAATCATTATAAAAGATGACGTCACTTCGGTACCCTTGCACTATGTCGTGTATCCGAATTTCGTACTAGTTTTCACTCGCAGCATTAACCATGACTAAAAATCTTATCCCTTTGCTTTTCTTCGCAGCTCTCGTGCCCGCATACGCGCAATCAATAGCTAATTTTTCTCTCACGAACGTAGTCACAGGATCACCGATATCCCTGGACACTTATCCTTCATGCGAAGGTGTTGTGATTATTTTTACAAGCAATGCGTGTGCTTATGATGAATATTATCGCAATCGTATCAATGCAATTTCCAAGCAGTATCATGACAAGGTGCCGGTATTATTGATAAATTCTGGGGTTGAACAAATTGAGTCGATCGACAACATGGTAAAAAAAGCGCAGCAGTGGGGCTTAACCATTCCATACCTTGCTGATAAAGATCAAACAGTGATGCAACAGTTTGGTGCGACAAAGACGCCCCAGGTATTTCTCTTGAAGAATAGCGCGGGAAAGTTCTCCCGGGTTTATAGTGGGGCCATTGATGATAATCCCCAAGTACAAGGTGATGTGCGGCATGCCTATCTGAAAGATGCTATTGACATCATGCTAACAAATCAGACCATCGAAACTCCAGAAGTACGGCCGGTAGGTTGCAGCATAAGAAGGAAATAGAAGGCCATTATATACGGAATAAAGTTTTTGTCTTATGAATAGAGTTGTTAGAAAAACTTCCTAACAAAAGATCCATCGCCTTATAAAATAATTACTTGCCTATCCAAGTATTGGCCGGCCGCTCAACCAAATCATTGCTATGATTACGACGAATGCTACAAAATTAAAGATTGCCATTCGCTTATGCTTTGCTTCATCGCTCGTCATGCGTTTAGACGTCGTGCGTGCAAGCGTAATCAGTACAACGGCAACCAGCATGGCAAAAATATGTTCTACGGTCCAATAACGCGTAGCTTTGTCACCCATGGTATCGGGGCCGAATTTTACAAAAGGACTTACAAAATATAATATAAGGCCTACCAGCAACTGCATATGGGTGAATATGAAAAGGTAGAGACCAAGTTTATTATCCCATTTGCCATAAGGCTGTTTGTTTATTAAACCTATCAGTGATTTAATGATGACGATCAGGAGTCCAATCAGAATAAAATAACGAAGTAGCGAATGGGTATGCAGTAGTCCGGTATACATATTGATTTTATTTAACGTCCCGAAAATAGCATAAAAACATTGTAAACCGGACTGAAATTTCAGGAGAAGTTCCGCTTCCTTCCCTTATCATTCTATTCCATTGACATAACTTAGGTGAGAAAAAGCGTCTACGATTTGGTTACTTTAAAACTTCTTTAACCCTAACATGTTACTTTAGCACAAATAAAATCTTAAAAGATGAAACGACTATTAACCTTTGTATTTTCGCTCTCTGTACTTTCTCTTTCGGCGCAAACATTAACACTGAAATGGACAACAGAAGCTTCTCTACGCGTACCTGAATCCGTTTTGTTGGATTCCAAAAACAACCTTCTTTACGTATCGTCGATTGACGGAACACCGGAGAACAAAGACGGCAACGGATTTATATCACAAGTTGCACTGGACGGAAAAATCAAAAACCTCAAATGGGCTACTGGGCTGGATGCCCCAAAGGGAATGGGCCTGTTCAACAACAATCTTTATGTTGCAGACATCTCTCGCCTAGTAACTATCAATACAGCTACGGGAAAAATTACGCAGACAGTTGAAATTGAAGGCGCAAAGTTCCTCAACGATGTAACGGTAGATAAGAATGGCAATGTCTATGTTTCGGATAGCAACACGGGAACAATCCATGTCGTGAAAGGAAACAAGGCTGAAGTGTATTTTCAAGGACCCGAAATAAAAGGTGTTAACGGATTGCTTTCCTTGGGTAATGAATTATACGTCGTGGATTTTCCGACAGGTGTCAATTACAAATTATCAAAGGATAAAAAGCTTACCAAATTCAGCGCCACTGCAGAAGGTGCAGATGGCATTGTACCGGTTGGAAAAGATGAGTATATAGTTTCAAGCTGGCATGGACAAATTGATTATGTAAATTCAAAGGGAGAAGCCAAAAAATTATTAGATACACGCGAACAGAAATTAAGCTCCGCTGATATTGAATATGATCCCAAAACTAAAACGTTGTTTGTTCCTACTTTCAATACCAATACTGTAATGGCATATACTTTTTCGAAATAAGATATTCTGCATTCGCAGACCAAACAAAGAAGACTACTTCCCTGAGGTAGTCTTTTTTATTGAAGATCCTTACCTTCATATGCCAGTGGGCCAATCCGCCAAGGCAATATTATGAGTAAACAAATCCTGAAAGAACTTCCCGATCTCGTTCATGCCGAGGTAATCGATGAGGCGACAGCACAAAGAATCAGAGCCTATTATCTGCAGCAGTCGGCGCAGTCATCCAACAGATTGTTTATTGTTTTTGGCATCCTCGGAGCTTTGCTTGTCGGGATGGGAATTGTATTAATTGTTGCGCACAATTGGGATAGCCTCCCAAAGCGTATAAAATTAGCCATTGGCTTTTTACCGCTACTTATTGGCCAGGTGACTGCTGCTTACGTCATCATAAGAAAAATGGAAGAAAAAGCATGGAAGGAAGGAACAGGCGTTTTCCTTTTCTTTGCCATTGCCATCAGCATTTCTATTATCAGCCAAGTTTATCATATCGAAGGTGATTTAGATGGGTTTCTTTTTATATGGATGTGTCTGGCACTACCGATCGTCTATGTGCTAAGGTCGGCAGTAACATCAATGCTGTACGTTATAGGAATTACCTGGTACGCGTGCGAAGTTGGCTATTTAGAAAACTCGGATCGGTACGCACTTGCTTACTGGATTCTGCTTGCGCTTATCTTGCCATTCTTTTACCTGGAGTATCTTCAGACAAGTTTGAAAAACAATTTTTACTATTTACTGAGTTGGCTGCTTGCCGCATCTGTAACCATATGCCTAGGCGTTTTTGTAGATGACAGTGAAATGACAATAGTCATCGCGTATATGAGTTTATTCAGTGCTTTCGTCATCATGAGTCGGATGAGGCTTTTTGAAACAAACCGCGTGCTCACCAATGCCTTCCTGGTCATAGGAAGCTTTGGTATAATCACCCTGCTCTTGATGCTGAGCTTTGATTGGTTTTGGGATGAACTGAAGCAGCGTGAAGTAATTTTTGGGCAACCTGAAATAACCGTTGCTGCTATTCTCACAATGTTGGCTTCATACCTTTTGTTCCAGCTTTTAAAGCACCATCAATGGAATACGATCAATACTAAATCATACGCGTTTATAGTTTTCATTCCGCTTTTTTTTGTGGGAACAGAGCTTCCTGTCCTGGCACAGCTGATTACCAATCTGCTGATTCTGTTATTTGCCATCTATACCATCCGTGATGGTGCTCAAAGAAATCATTTAGGGATTCTTAACTATGGATTGATGATAATCACAGGGTTAATCTTCTGCAGATTTTTTGATACTGATTTCAGCTTTGTTTTTCGTGGTCTCCTGTTCATAGGTGTTGGCATCGGATTTTTCGCGGCAAACTATTACATGATTCAAAAGAGGAAGAAGCAAGCATGAAAAAATTCATTTTCATTTTGTTTGGTGTTATGTGCCTTGCACAATGGATCGTCCCGGGAAAAATGATCTACGATAGTGAACGCATTTTGGAAGAAGGCACGGTATATAAATTTAAAACGGCACCTATTGATCCATCTGATCCTTTCAGAGGGAAATATATTACGCTGAATTTTGAACAAAACTTTATCACGTTCACCGATAGCCTGGAGTGGTCAACTGGTCAAGAAATTTTTGTGACGTTTACGGGGGACTCGGCAGGTTATGCCGTTCCTGAGCGTGCTTTCCATGAGCAACCACAATCCAAAACCTACCTCCGCACAAACGTCGAATATGTAAACTACTATGGTGATAATTACAAGGTCCAGTTCCGTTTACCTTTTGACAGGCTATACCTTGAAGAATCCAAAGCATCGGAGGCAGAAAAAGTGTACTGGCAAGCACAGCAAGACAGCGCACAAGCTACCTATGCACTCGTAAGTATTGGCGATGGTCAAGCGGTCCTTAAAGACGTAATCATTAATGATAAACCCATCCACGACATTATTAATGAACTCAATAAAGACCCTGAGTAATCCCTTTTAACTTCTGTCACTTCTATCTATTTTCGCGGCTATAATACACCACCATATGATCAAGATATTGTTTCCAAGTTGCCTCATTCCGATTCTTTGTTTAAGCTCATGTACGCCGGAGAAAAAAACGGAAACGGCAGGTGCAGTTGTCATAAAATCCGAAAAGCAAAACTTCTCCGTTGACACCATCACGTCAGCCCTGCAAAACCCATGGGGCATCGCATTTCTTCCGGACGGAAGAACGTTGATTACAGAACGTGCTGGAGAAATCCGAATTATTAAAGACGGAAAATTATTGGAAGAGAAAATCCAGGGGCTGCCTTCCCCAATTTATGTAAAGGGCCAGTCAGGATTATTGGATATCGTTCTTCACCCTGATTTTGAACAGAATAATTTAATATACTTCAGTTACTCAAAACAACTCGCAGACAGCGGAGGTACCGTAATCGCGCGTGCAAAACTAGAAGGCAATAACCTAACAAATGTAGAAGAACTTTTTTCGGCGCAGCCTTTCACTTCTTCCGATGTTCATTTCGGCTCCCGGATTGTATTTGATGGAAATGGATATATGTTTTTCACGTCAGGGGAGCGAGGCAGAAAAGAAAATGCACAAGATCTCGGAAATCATCTCGGAAAAGTGCTTCGTCTTCACGATGATGGAAAAGTCCCAACTGATAACCCATTTGTCAATACACCAGGCGCTAAACCGGAAATATGGTCCTATGGACATCGTAACCTGCAAGGGCTTTACTACGACAAAGCAACGGGAATACTATGGGAACATGAACATGGTCCACGTGGAGGCGATGAGTTAAACATCGTCGAAAAAGGCAAGAATTACGGATGGCCAGTAATCACATACGGTATCAATTACGACAGCACTATTATAACTGACCTCAAAGAAAAGGAAGGAATGGAGCAACCTGTTCGTTACTGGGTGCCTTCCATTGCACCCTGCGGAATGACCATGGTGACCAGTGACAAATACCCCAACTGGAAAGGTAACCTGTTAGTTGGTGCGTTGTCGCATCAACTCGTAATGCGGGTAGAAATAGCAGACCGAAAATTCGTGCACGATGAGAGGCTCATGGAGAAAGTAGGCCGAGTACGTGCCGTTGTTCAAAGTCCAGATGGATATATCTATGTGGCTACTGAAAACCCAGGGAAAGTATTAAAATTGGTTCCTGCAGAAGAGGATTCAAAGTAGGTAAATACCATTGCTGAAATTAAATTAAAAAAAATAGAAAGGGCGCAGGTTGCGTCCCTTTCTATTTTAATTCATTTCTCAAGATCAATTTCCCATCAACTCCAGTAAATAAATCCATGTTACGAAGAACATGATCGTAAAAATGATTCCGCTCCAAATGCGGATGGCAATTTTGTTCCAAAAAAAAGTAAGGTCATCCTCATTTTTTTCTTTCCTGAATGTACGGACAATACTTGCTGCCCGTAACCATTGCACCAAAGCAAAAGAAGAAATCAACGTCCCTATTACTTTTAGAAACTCAAGGAAATCCAATTTAAAAAGAATAGATACGTGGCCTGGGAGGAAAATTAAAAAACCAACATAGAAAATAAGCCGGGGACTGATAATCATTTTCATCTGTTTGAGTTTAGTTGAAAATTTATTTTACATCCACTGGTCTGTCGCCTATATAAATCATTCAGTAGAATGATTTGCAGGGATAACGCAACCTTATTTCTTCACTACAGTAAACTCTACACGCCGGTTATTCGCGCGGCCGGCATCTGTATCGTTGGTGTCAATAGCTTTACTTTCACCATAACCGTGAGCACTTAAACGAAAGTCCTCAATACCTTGTCCGATGATGTAATCCACAACGGCTTGAGAACGGCCCTGGGAAAGGTTAAGGTTATAATCATCAGAGCCTTTATTGTCAGTGTGCCCGGAGATTTCGATTTCTACTGTTTCATTTTGTTTCAGAAAATCCACCACTTTATTAAGCTCAGTGAATGATTCATTTTTTAAAGTGGTTTTATCGAAGTCGAAATATATATTCTGCAAACGAACAGTAAGGCCGACCTCAATAGGCGTAAGGTACAAGTCTCTTGAGAAAGGTGACAATCCATCATCGCTTGCTTCTATGCTGTCAGTAGCGTTCATGTATCCCTCTGAAGAAGCAGTGATCATATACCATCCTAATTCCGGAATTTCTTTTTCATATTTTCCGTCTTGAGCACTTGCCTTCAAGCTACTTTTTTTCTTGGACAGAAGCGAAATGTTCAATGTTGCAGGCAGCAGTTTTTCCGTTTTCTTGTCATAAATATTTCCCACCAACAAAAGTTTCTTTGCTATTGGTTTTAATGGAACCGTCAGGCTCACCGTTGTATCTCCCGTAAGTTCAGGAAGCTTAAAAGTTTGTTGATATGGTAAGAAGCCATCTAAACTCGCAGATACAATGTATTCTTTTATTTCGGGTAGCTTTGTCGCAAACTCGCCGGACGCATTCGAACGAAGTTGTATGGGATCGACACCCGTCAGTTTAACTTGTACGTTAGCCTGAAGCGGCTCCATCGATTTGTCGTTCAATACAAGTCCCTTGAGGTCAATTTTAAAGGTCTTTGGAACCAACGTATACAGATCCAATTGCGCGCCATCCAACGCTTTGTTTGCTCTGCTGGTAAAAACATTTCCTGCATTATCAATTGTAAAATAAAAATCCAAGGCGCTGGTATTAATGGGCTTTCCCATGTTAACGGGTTCGGACCAGTTCACCCATGATTCATCTTTTCTGATAGACTTATAAATATCCACTCCCCCCTGGCGACCCGCTGATTGCCTGGCACTTGCGAAATATAAGGATTTTTGGTCCGGACTTATGAATGGTCCAACGTCGTCGGTAGGCGTAGTCAAGGACAATTTTTCGGGTTTTGAAAAAGAGCCGTCAGCTTGTTGATGACTACTGTACAAATCGCTGTATTGACTATTTTCTTTCTCGCTAAAATAAATAATAATATGCTTTCTATCTGCCGACATCGATGCGCCATAAAATCGTCCTTTGTTCATGGCTTTGAAATCTTTGACATCCAATTCGCGAATTGAGTTTCCACTGACGATGGAAAAACCTTTCTCCCCTTTTGAACTTCCACCCTTTATAAATAAACTTCCATCTTCAAAAACCGTAAATACCTGATTGGACCGGTGAATATTAAAAGGCGAACGTAAATGTTCTGCAACACCCCATACACCGGTTGCATCTTTTTTGCTTACCCATATGTCTTGTGTATCATCCTTACCCATGGTATTGTCAGGATGATCCTGCACAAAAAAGTAAAGTGTATTTCCGTCGGGCGAGATCACAGGAGCAGCTTCATGACGAAAAGTGTTGACGTTCTTATCCATTTTCACCAACTCATATCGCGCCGAATATTCTTGTGCGAGGGTCGCAAGGCTAATCAAGGACAAAATAATTGATAACGTTATTCGCATACAGATCCCATTTGGAATAAGCTAAATTATAGCTTTATGGGAATTGAATTTTCGTAAAAAGCGCCTTTACCTTACAGGTCAGACGAACAACATTAGCGTGCGATTGATGGCTTATTCAAACGCTGAGGTCAGTACCATCAGCGATGATTAAAAGAAGTTCCTTTACCTCCTCTGCTTTTGTGTGCTCTCCCATTTTGTCAAACGACATAATCAGATTGCGAAAAACCCTGCGAATGATTTCGAGATTGGAGCATGGTTCAAAAAATGATGACTGCGGCGTAAGGTGAAGTTCATTGATGTAATTCTCAATATCCTGCTTTGAAAATATCAGTCCCTTATTGAACGCATTTATATAAAATTGTGCATGCTTCTCTTCTTTATAGGTTAATACAAACAGATTCGGAAGATTTACGCCATACACCGGTAGCTTCAACTTCTGGGCTACCAGCAAATAGATGATGCAAAGGGTGATGGGATTTCCCTTACGTGTTTCCAGGACAACATTGATCATAGAATTTCCGGGCGAATGGAAATTCTTTGTGTTTGCCCCAAATTTTAGTTTATTAAACAAAACGCTATTGATCACTTTTATCTGATCAAAAGGATAAAGGTCGGGCTTAAATTCAAGCCATGTTTCATAATAAATCTGTTCGAGATCTTGACGGAGTTTCAACAGTTCAATATCAGGATATTGATAGGTAGCTACGAGCCACATGCCTGTTAGCAAATCTTTTTCCTCGCTCGCGTGCCAGTCTTTCAGCCGTTCTTTTAATAGCTCGTACTGCAGCGTATGAATCAATTCTTCAATTCTTCGTTGAACAAGGGAGTTGAAATTAGTTTCCCATTCCTGTTCCAGGAAGGGTATAATCGGAGTTCCTAGTGAAAGAATTTTGTCTTCTACATGTGAGACAATTTGTGCATCCTCGTCGTCAAGCAGGGATACTAATGCTTTGATTTCTGCTTCCTTCAACTCCATCAACTTTATATTTTTCTAAAACTAAAAAAATCATGCTGAAAATCCACTCATAGGGTGAAAACGTTCGTACAGACTTTTAAGTTTGAATGACTCCTACATTAAACTTTTCAAGGGGTGAATGATTAGCCGCTTCAATTCCCATTGAAATGATTTTCCTTGTTTCCAAGGGATCAATGATACCGTCTACCCACAACCGGGAGGCCGCATAGTATGGACTGAGCTGTTCGTTATATCTATCAGTAATTTCCTTTAACAACGATTCCTCTTCTTCTTTCGTAATCGTTTTTCCTTGAGCTTTCAGCGAACTTACCCGGATCTGTAATAAAGTTTTTGCGGCCGAACCTCCACTCATTACTGCAATTTGTGCTGTAGGCCACGCGAATATCAGCCGAGGATCGTATGCTTTTCCACACATGGCATAGTTACCGGCGCCGTAAGAATTGCCAATGATAAAAGTGAACTTTGGAACAGTAGAGTTGGCCATTGCATTAACCATCTTAGCACCATCCTTGATTATTCCCCCATGCTCTGCTTTGCTTCCCACCATAAATCCGCTGACATCCTGCAGAAATACCAGTGGAATTTTCCGTTGATTACAGTTCATAATGAAACGCGCTGCTTTATCGGCCGAGTCAGAATAAATTACGCCTCCCATCTGCATTTCCCCTTTTTTGTTTTTCACAACGCTTCGTTGATTGGCTACAATGCCAACAGCCCAACCGTTAATTCGCGCGGTGCCGCAAATTATTGTTTTTCCGTAGAGCGCTTTGTATTCCTGAAAATCAGAACCATCAACCAGTCTGCGAATAATTTTGAGTGTATCATAGGGCTTCACACGATCTACGGGCAAAAGCCCGAGTATTTCTTCCTGCTTATCTTTTGGCATTTGAGGTGTTGTCCGACTAAAGCCAGCGGTTTGTGAATCACCAAATTTTTCAAAGAGCGAACGGATATAATCCAGGCATGACTTATCATCCGGAAATTTGTTGTCTGTTACGCCGGAAATTTCACAATGTGTTGTTGCGCCGCCAAGTTTCTCATTATCGACCTCTTCGCCAATCGCAGCCTTTACCAAATATGAACCCGCTAAAAAGATTGAGCCGGTCTTATCAACGATCATTGCCTCATCAGACATGATGGGAAGGTAAGCTCCTCCAGCTACACAACTTCCCATAATCGCTGCAATCTGAATAATGCCCATTGCAGACATCTTTGCATTATTCCGGAATTGCCGGCCAAAGTGCTCTTTGTCTGGAAAAATTTCATCCTGCATAGGAAGGAAAACTCCTGCACTATCAACCAGGTAGACAATGGGTAGTTTATTTTCCATTGCAATCTCTTGCGCCCGAAGATTCTTTTTGGCGGTGATGGGGAACCAGGCACCTGCTTTTACAGTCGCATCATTAGCCACAATAACTGTAAGTTTTCCTTTGATGTATCCCAGACCTATAACTACACCGCCCGAAGGACAACCACCATACTCGGTGTACATCCCTTCACCTGCAAATAGTCCAACTTCTAGAAAATCAGTCTGCTCGTCGATGAGATATTCGATTCGTTCACGGGCAGTCCATTTTCCTTTTTGATGCTGCTCATCGATCTTCTTCTGACCGCCCCCAGATTTTACTTTCTTTGATTTATGCTGTAGCTGGCCAATGAGCTGTTTGAATTGATCTTCATTCCTGTTGAATTCTAAATCGATGGCCATTGTGGAGTTAGAAATTTGAAAGATTGAAAGTTTATCTTTTAATCTTTGTTCTGCTGTTCTTTTTGCTTCTTCAAGTCGCGTTCAATTTTACGTTGACTTTTTCCGAGGGGAGCCATGAAATGCTTTGGATTGGCATTGAAATGTTTTGCCAGAGAATCAACAGAATTAAGAAGCTGATTTAAGTTCACGTACAGAGAATCTTCCGTCATCAATCTGCCCACAGTATTATCGCCGCTGCTGAACCTTGCCAGTGTTTCATTTAGCCTGCCGAGACTCTGCTGCGCTTTATTGACCGTACTATTCAGTTTCATCATTTTCAATGAATCCGACAAAGTCCGAAAATTAGAAAGCGTGGGCTTTAATTCTTCCAACGTACCGTTCAGGTTACCCGCAACAGTTTTGAAGCTTTCACTCAGTCCGTCAATGTTAGAGTTGGCCGTATTTAAGGTTTTATTCAGAATGGCGGGCGTATTTTGCAATCGCATAAACATCGTGTCAATTCGCCCCGTGTTTCGCGCCAACCCCTCCAGAATGGTATTGAGATTACGCAAAGTAACGGTTAGGTTGGATGCCACTGGCTCAGCGTTTTGCTGAAAGAAGTCCATAATACCTTTAGCTACCTCTGACTTCAACGTATCTTTGGGTTCTAAAATTACGCTGCCCTGGCCAACGATCAACTGAATATAACGGCCACCTAATAATTCACCATTCAGCAAGGCGATGGAAGAATCGGTCAAAACGATTTCCGAATCAATATCGAGTTCAACCAAAACTCTGTTTAACCGTTGTTGAATTTGGATATTGCTAACTCTCCCTACCGCATATCCGTTCAAAAAAATCTGGTTGGATTCTGTTAGCTTATCCACGTTTTCATAAACGGCATAGTATTTCTTACTCGACGAAAAAAAATCGATACCCTTTAAAAAATTAAAACCAAAGTACAGCAAGGTTATTGTTACTACCATAAACAAGCCGACCTTAAATTCCTTAGATAGTTTCATGCGTTAAAAAAATTGTCATCTATTAACACATAAAATAGCCAATCGACTTTCATCCCTGAGGATAAAGAGGCGCAGTCTATCGTATGTATGTACTTTTTTGTTTTTCAGCAGACATGGAAAATGCTATCGGTTCGTATTAAATCATAAAAATTATCCATGTCTGGAAACCGCAAAACCTGAGATCAGGGCGATTCGGTCGTTAATTTATGGATTCTACTTCATTTTTGTACTCTTTGAATGCACGGTAAATGCCTGAAGCGATTAATTCTTGCCCTTCATCACCGGCTAAAAACTTTTCTTCTGTGCTATTTGTCAAGAAACCTGTTTCAATCAACACGCTGGGCATTGTAGTTCGCCATAACACCACAAACCCGGCTTGCTTCACCCCACGGCTTAAACGTCCCACACGGTCTTTAAACTGTCCCTCAACTTTCTGGGCGAATTTTAGACTACTCTCTAAATATGCACTCTGTATTAACTCGAATAAAATATAAGACTCCGGGCTGTTGGGGTTAAAACCTTCATAGCGTTCTTCATAATTTTCATCCATGAGAATCACGGAGTTCTCACGTTGAGCAATAGCAAGATTACCTTCATCTTTGTGCAGACCCATTACAAAGGTTTCCGTCCCAAAAGCTTTTGTATTGGGATTAGCATTTGCATGAATACAAATAAAAAGATCTGCCTTGTTTTTATTGGCGATATTGGCTCGCTCATCAAGCGCGAGATAACGGTCATCCTTACGGGTATAAATTACTTTTACACCTGGAATATTTTTTTCAATGTAGCTGCCTACTTTCAACGCTATGTTAAGCGCCAGGTCCTTTTCCTTCAATAACCTGCCATGTGTTCCATTGTCATGACCTCCATGACCTGCGTCAATAACAACCACATCCACTTTTGCATCGGGAGGGGCTGATGTGCTTCCTGAAATTAGCAAGGTTATTGCTATTAGCAGGGCTGATAATCCTATATTCCTCACGTTCCGTTCAATGTTCAGAGTATTTGCAATAACTTTATGCAAAATTGTGAATTTTTCACTAAAAGCTAAAGTACTGTCTTTCAACTCTGCACGCGTGCGATATTTTATAAGTTTCATACTCGTTTTTTTCATCGTTACGACTGGCTATGGGCAGGTGGAATCACAAGTAAAGCCACCTACCGGTATTCTACCGGTTAAGGCGGATACATCTAATATCAATCCTGACTCCATTATTGTAGCACGGGACACTTTGCAAAAGGCTAATAATGATACTACTAAAGTTAAACCTGCACAACCCAAGGGTGATATTGAGACAACTATCAACTATTCTGCCAGAGATTCAATCCGCGCCAGTGTGGATGGAAAGCTTGTTTGGCTGTATGGTGATGCCAAAATAAAGTACGGAGAAATTGAATTAGAGGCTGAAGAGATTACTATTGACTATGCAAACAGCACCCTTACCGCACATGGCATCCGAGATTCTCTCGGTAATAGAATAGGTTTTCCCATTTTCAAAAATGGTCCTGAGTTATATGAAACAAAGGACATTATTTACAACTATAAAACCAAAAGGGCCCGGATCAGTGAAGTCGTGACGCAACAGGGCGAAGCATACCTCCATGGTGATGTTGTATATAAAAATGAAAAGGGTGAATTGCTAAGCAAACGAAACAGCTATACAACGTGTAACCTAGAGCATCCGCATTTTCTGATCAGGGCTACCAAGACCAAGGCAATACCCAATGACAAAATCGTTGCCGGACCTTTTTATTTTGAGTTTAATGATATTCCACTGCCTGTGGGATTTCTATTCGGCATGTTTCCGTCACCACGTAGAAGTGCTTCGGGTATCATCTTTCCATCTTACGGTGAAGAAAGACGAAGAGGTTTTAACCTTCGCGGCGGCGGTTATTTTTTTGATATTAATGAATATGTAAAACTTGCTCTGACAGGGGATATTTATTCAAAAGGAGGCCATGCGTTATATGCGAATTCTAATTATATGAAACGGTACAAGTATAACGGTGCCGTTAACTTCGCTTACTCCAAGAATCCTGAAACGACCGATCGAATTGAAAATACAAACTATACAAAAGATTTTCGTATTACCTGGAGTCATTCGCCACAATCCAAGGGAACCGGAAGGTTTGCTGCATCTGTAAATGCTGCCACCGCTACCTTCAACAGAAATAATTATCTAACTCAGGGAAGCACATACAACAATCCTAACCTTAATAATATCACCGCAAAGCTAAGCTCCAATATTTCCTACAGCAAAAGATTTGCTGGTTCACCTTTTTCGCTGGGCGTTAACTTGAACCACAGTCAGGATTTGCAGACCAAGGCAGTGGATTTACTGTTGCCGAACATCAGCCTTAACATGACCAACATTTATCCTTTCCAGAGAAAATCTGGTAAGACAGGTCCATTGGACAATTTTTCCATAGCCTATACGATGAATGCGATGAATCGTATTACGAACAACATTGGCCGGATACCGGTACGCGCAAAAAAGGATAGCATTGCTCCTTTTACCGGCGCTAATCTGCCCATGTTTTTTGATAATGCCAGAAAGGGTATGCGGCATACCGTTCCAACTTCGTTTTCATTTAAGGCTTTACGTCACTTCACGGTGTCTCCATCTTTTAGTTACGAAGAAAAATGGTACGGCGAAAAGTTACTATGGGGATACAACACTGACTCTTTGATTGTGAAAACCGATACCCTAAAAGGGTTTAACCGCGTTTCTAATTATTCGGTCAGTGCTTCACTCACCACGCGTATTTATGGCCTTTATTCTTTTAAGAAGAAAACCAGCAAAGTCAAGGCTATCCGTCACGTCATCAATCCAACTGTCTCTTATAGCTACACGCCTGATTTTTCCAAGAATGAAAATTATTTTCAGAAACTAATCGACAAGACCGGCAGGGAAATTTACCAGGATCGATACCAGGGATTCGTATACGGAGGATCAACTTTGGGGAACAGTAGTGCGATTGGATTTGGGATTGGGAATAACGTGGAGATGAAAGTGCAGGGCCCGCAGGACTCGGTGGCGAGGAAAGTAATGCTACTGAATAACCTGTCCCTTAACTCAAGTTATAACTTCATTGCGGATTCATTCAAGTTAGCACCCATCAGCCTCTCGGCAAATACAAATATTTTAGATAACCTGCTAAATGTTAACCTGTCGGCTACACTTGATCCTTATACCATTAAACTGACACGAAACCCAGAGACAGGTGCCCTGGTCGAGGACAGGATTGATCAGATCGTTTGGAAAAGCGGGAAGGTCGGAAGGATCACCAATGCCACACTTGCTATGAGCACCAATCTGAATCCAAAAGCGCGAAGTAAAAATACCAGCAGCAGAGAGAAGATTGGTAAGTCTAATTTGCCAGAGCAGGAAAAAGAATTTTTACTTCAAAATCCGGATGTTTACATAGACTTCGATATTCCGTGGAGTATGAATATCAGTTACAATCTGAACTATTCGCATGGACTCAATGCTTCTCCAAATGTGACGCAAACCGTGAATGTTTCTGGCGATGTCTCCCTTTCTGAAAAATGGAAGGTGACTTACAGTTCAGGGTATCACTTTGAATCCAAAGAATTTACCCAAACCAATTTGGGTATATCGAGAGACTTACACTGCTGGACGATGAGCGTGAACTGGACTCCCTTCGGACGCTTCCAACAGTTCTTCTTCACCATCAATGTAAAGTCTTCGTTGCTGCAAGATTTGAAGCTGGAGCGGAGGAAACCTTTCTTCGACAATTTGTAGGACAAAGTGAGAGACGCAACTTTTTACGCCTCTCCATATTATTTCAACCACCCTTCCACCTCTTCCATGGTAGGATTCTTGACGTTATCGAGCTTCATTTTTTTCCGTAAGCCACAAACATCGTTAAAAAGTTTTGAGGCTTTCATTTCTTTCAATTGCGCTTTAGAGGTAATACCTAATTTTTGAAGTATCGGAACCAAATCACTTCTTACCCCGAGGCTTTCAAAATCATTTTCGGTCATGTGGGCAACCGGATTTTCAGGTTTCATTTGGGGAAAGAAGAGCACATCCTGAATGGAGGGTGAATTGGTCATGATCATGCTCAGCCGGTCAATTCCAATACCCAGCCCTGCCGTTGGCGGCATACCAAATTCAAGCGCGCGTAAAAAATCTTCGTCCAGTGTCATAGCTTCTTCGTCGCCCCGCTTGCCTAGTTCCAACTGTTCCTCGAACCGTTGCCGCTGATCAATCGGATCGTTTAATTCACTGAAGGCGTTGGCAATTTCCTTGCTGTTGCAAATTGCCTCGAAGCGTTCTACCAATCCTGGCTTACTCCGGTGTTTTTTTGCAAGCGGTGACATTTCAACAGGATAATCGGTAATGAAGGTAGGCTGGATCAGATGAGGTTCACATTTTTCACCAAAAATCTGATCGATTAGTTTGCCTTTTCCCATCGTATTGTCCATTGGAACCTGGAGTTCATTACAAGTTTTTTTAAGGGCTTCTTCATCCATTTCAGAAATGTCGATGCCCGTAAAATGCTGAATAGCTTCAAACATGGTGTACCGCTTCCAGGGGCGTTTAAAGTCAATGATTTTATCGCCTACTTTTACCTGTGTTTTTCCGTGCAATTCGAGCGCCGCCCTTTCAATCATTTCTTCTACAAGTTCCATCATCCAGTGATAGTCTTTATAGGCAACATAAAGTTCAATTTGCGTGAACTCCGGATTGTGAAAGCGCGACATTCCTTCATTCCTGAAATCTTTAGAAAACTCGTATACACCATTAAAGCCACCGACGATAAGACGTTTGAGGTACAACTCATTGGCGATACGCAAATACAACGTCATGTCTAGGGTGTTGTGATGAGTCTTGAAGGGACGTGCCGCTGCACCTCCGTACAACGGTTGTAAAATCGGTGTCTCTACTTCCAGATAACCTTTTGCGTTAAGATATTGACGCATGGAATTGACCAATTGCGTCCGTTTGACGAAGGTCTCCCTTACATGCGGATTTACAACCAGGTCGACATATCGCATCCTGTAACGCTGTTCGGGGTCGGTAAACGCATCATGTCGAGTTACGTTTCCTTTATCATCTACCGTTTCCTTGACGACAGGAAGTGGACGCAAAGACTTTGAAAGAACCGTTAAACTGGTGACATGGATAGAAATCTCTCCCGTTTGAGTTGTAAAGCCATAACCTTTCACACCGACAATATCTCCAATGTCTATAAGCTTTTTGAATACTGTATTGTAAAGTGTTTTGTCATCCCCTGGGCAGAGATCATCCCGCTTGATATAAATTTGGATGCGGCCTGTTTCATCCTGCAACTCAGCAAAAGAAGCATTGCCCATGATTCTCCGACTCATGATTCTGCCAGCAATAGAAATCTGCCGGTAGTCACTTTTTTGTCGCTCATAATTTTCCAGGATCTCGCGGGCGGAAGCATTCACTTCAAATAAATCTGCCGGATATGGATTGATTCCAAGTTTAGCAAATTCTTCCAGGCTTTTTCTGCGGATAATCTCCTGCTCACTCAAATGCATAATTCAAAATTTTGGCAAAAATACGTGAATTAGGGAGAGGGAAAAACCGAATCAGAAGATTGATGGCTTTTTAGAGAATATCACGATCGGATCACTTGCGTGATGCTGACCGTCTTCTTTTTATTTCTTTTTGAATTAACGTCAATTCGCGACTGCTTTGACCTGCCACCGATGTATTCTCTTCCGCTCTCCTGAAAAGGTAAGGCATGACGGACCGCACAGGACCATAAGGAACGTACTTAGCAACGTTATACCCGGCAGTGGCCAGATTAAAGGAAATATTATCACTCATCCCTAACAGTTGAGAGAACCAAACGCGGCTGTCATTATTTGCCATGCTATGCTTTTCCATCAAAACGGTCAGATAATAATTGCTGTATTCATTGTGAGATCCACACATCACGGCGATTCTCTGCTTATGGTTAATACAAAAACGCAACGCCTCGTTAAATGCTTGATCAGTAGTATCCTTATTTTCAAATATCGGACTCGGATAATTAAAATCTTTTGCACGTTCCCGCTCCTTCTCCATATAAGCGCCACGAACCAATTTTGCACCTAAATAATAATCATGCATTGTAGCATTATGGTAGGCGTCACGCAAATTTTTGGGTGAGGCAACACGGTAAAATTGAAAAGTATTAAAAACGATTGCACGCTGTTTATTATATTTTTCCATCATTTCATAGGCCAAGGCATCTATGGAATTCTGGATCCATGTTTCTTCTGCATCTATCAGCACAGGCAACATATAAGCATGCGCTTTTGCGCAGATATTATTAACACGTTCTTTAATCCGTTGAAATGCCTGAAGCTCGCCCTCAGAAAGAGAAGTTTTCTTTTGAATCTTTTCCAACAATTCTGCTGAGGCAATTCCTGTTACTTTAAAAACGGAAAACGGAATATTCTTCGAGAGGTGGGCGGTCTCAATCGTTCGAATGATTTCATTCATGGTGGCATCGAAACCCGCTTCAGATTTTTCTCCTTCCACGGAGTAATCCAATATGGTCCTCACGCCGTAATTACCGATTTGAGTGATTGTATTTTTGCTTTCCTCAATACTTTCACCTCCGCAGAATTGTGAAAATACCGTTTTGCGGATGATGCTTTCCACCGGTAGCTTCAATGTTAACGCCATTTTTACAGCATTCACAGCCACGGCTGAGATCCACGGGTGATTGATCAGGCTAAAAATAAAGTTTGCCTTTTTTAATGCCGCATCTGACTTATAACTAAAGGCAACTGACGTATCCTCAAAGGAGATTGTTGGTACTGCATCCATACGTTTAGGTCAGCATAAATATAGTTGGAATCCACTTCGGTAGCATTAATGAAAATTGCTTTTGATGAGTTTTTAATAACTTTCGAAGATTAATAAACTTTAATGCTCCCGGACAACATTTTGTTATCTAGCAATCTGACTCAAGACTTGCAGGATTTCTTGGCGAAAAAACAATACAGCAACATGGTTGTATTGGTTGATGAAAACACAAAGCGAGATTGCTACCCATTAATTCAAACTGCACTTCCTCCTCATTTTATAATTCAAGTAGGAAGCGGCGAATCTGAAAAAAATATTGGTACATCAGTTAAAATCTGGGAAGCGATGACCGAACATGCACTCGATCGCCATGCATGCATGCTGGTGTTGGGAGGCGGCGTGTTGGGCGACATGGGGGGCTTTTGTGCTGCAACTTATAAACGAGGCATTGACTTTATCCTTGTACCTACTACCCTATTGGCCCAGGTGGATGCAAGTATCGGCGGAAAACTTGGGATTGATTTTGACCACTTTAAAAATCATATCGGCGTCTTTCAAAAACCGGCACTGACCTTATTATTTGATGGCTTTCTTAAAACACTTCCAACGGCAGAACTAAGATCAGGTTTTGCCGAGATCATTAAACACACCCTGATATCGGATAAAAGTATGTGGGAGGAAGTCGCTTCAAAGAAGATAACGGATCAGGATTGGAAGAAGCTCATCAGGCATTCCGTTGAATTTAAAGCTTGGGTAACTACAGAAGATCCTAAAGAAAAGGGATTACGAAAAATCTTGAATGCAGGTCATACAATTGGCCACGCATTGGAAAGTTATCTTTTAGGGCAAGAAAGAAGAATATTGCACGGAGAGGCTATTGCTGTTGGCCTGATTACGGAAGGGTATATTGCCAAAACTCAGGGCTTTATAAGTGGTGACGAGTTTAAAGAAATCTGCAAATTTATCCTGGAAAATTATGGAAAGGTGACAATTGCAAATGAAGAGTTGGAGGCTATTGCCCAGCTAACGGTTCAAGACAAAAAGAACAGAGGTAATAAGATACTGTGCGTTCTCCTCGAGGGAATAGGGAAAGCAAAATGGGATTGTGAGATCAGTATTGAGTCGGTGAAAGAAGCTTTATCATTCTATCGAATGCTTCAGATATAATACTCATCCAACTCAGAAAAATAAATTCTATCAGACTTAAGTGCCCCCTTTATACTTTCAGCCTTTTTGGAGACAAAGTCTTTAGTTTTTACTTTTCTTTCTCCGGTAAGCAACCATGCGGCTAGTATAAAGCTTGATGCAAGACTTACGCTAATGGCAATTTTTCCTGTTGTATTCATACCCTTCCTCTAACTTTAAATCGAACGTAAATGTTCCACTTAATTTAAACAAAAATGTTTTACAAACTGTAATTTGCCGGTCAAAACCTTTTACGAAGTTGGATACATCAATTGAAATCAAACGAACGTCTGTTTTGCAAGGGGAAGCGTCTTTGTTGCCGGCTTCAAAAAGCATTAGCAACAGGGCGCTTATCATTAACGCACTGGCAGGCGGAAAATCAGAACTCCATAATCTTTCTGATGCAAACGACACACAGCTTATGTTGCGCCTTGTCAATGCAAGTGAAAAAATAATTGATGTGGAAGACGCTGGTACGACCATGCGGTTTCTTACTGCATACTTTTCAGTGACCAATCAGCAAAAAATTCTGACAGGCACAGCCCGGATGAAGGAACGCCCTATTGGAATTCTTGTTGATGCATTAAAAAATCTGGGTGCAGAAATAGAATATCTTGAAAAAGAAGGTTTCCCTCCTCACGAGGTAAAGAAATTTACAGGGCAGAAAACAAATACGATTCGCATCCGCGGTGATGTCAGCAGTCAGTACATATCTGCTCTTATGATGGTTGCACCGCTTATGCCAAACGGTTTGAAGCTCATTCTTGAAGGTAAGGTTGGAAGTCGCCCGTACATAGAAATGACCGCTTCCTTAATGAAACACTTTGGTGTTGAAACCAACGTTTTGGCTAGTGAAATAAACATTACTCCTCAGAAATATACACCGGTACCTTTCACCGTGGAGTCAGATTGGTCTGCTGCGAGTTATTGGTTTGCTTTTACAGCATTGGCAGAAAAAGCGGAGATAAAACTTCCGAAGTTGTTAAGTAATTCTTTGCAAGGCGATAGCGCTATTGTAAAAATCATGAATACACTCGGGGTCAAAAGTCGTTTTGATGACGGTTTATTGTATTTGTCCAAAAACGAAAGCGAAAAAGAACTTCATTGGGATTTTACACATTGCCCCGATCTAGCTCAAACTGTGGCTGTCATTTGCGCTGGGAAAAACGTCATAGGTCATTTCACAGGTTTGGAAAGTTTGCGAATAAAAGAAACAGATAGAATCAGTGCGCTACAGCATGAACTGGCTAAAATTGGAGCGTCATTGGTAGAAGAGGATACTGAGCATTGGACGTTAATACCTTCTAAAGCCTTGCCCAAGTCGGCATCTTTCTTGACTTATAAAGATCATCGAATGGCGATGGCGTTCGCTCCTTTAGCAACATTAATGGACGTTGAAATAGAAAGGCCCGATGTGGTCAGGAAGTCATATCCTAACTTTTGGAATGATATGAAAACTGTGGGTTTCGTCATCCAACCAAAATCCGATGCAGTGCCGAAGTGAAAACTCACAATAAAATTCAAACTTGGATTTCTAGGAGTTTGTTTGAAAGAAAGCAATTGGGATTGCGTTGATTCATTGCTGTGCTTGACAATGTTAGATCTCCATTCAGAATTTGTCAGCAAGAGAAGAAAAAAAACGTACAGAGCACACAAAGAAAAGACCCTCTCATGTAAAAACTTCGCAGCTCTGCACGTATATCTTTAGAAAAATCAGTTCAAAAAAAAACGCACAGGATATAACATAAAGAAAAGACCCTCTCTGTAAAAACTTTATGACCCTGTGCGTGTATCGTTATCCCTCAAGTTGAATCGCCTTTCGCGTATTCTTTTTATTGGGATCAATATCTTTTCATTAAATTAAAAACTATATCAAGATTGCCATACTGCTCAATTGAGTAGACACTTTAAGGTTAGAACCTGTTAAAGTCGCCTGATTCAATTCAAATTTCAATTTGCCATCGATAACTTTGAAGTTGATGCAGCTTCCCTTCTGACCCAATCCATTTCCATCTGTAATGGTTAAGATTGATTTTCCTTCGATACTACTTTTAATATTTTCGAATTCTTTGTTTTTCGACTTACCAACATAAACTACTTGACAAGTTGAACTTTCATCTGCAGAAGTAAGCTTTTTGATCACATACTTCTTACTTCCCTTAGGCTTACCGTTATACCATTGCGAAAGCGTATTGAAAACATTGTCATCTCCAATTACTCCTACAACAAATTCACCAGGTTCACCTTCATTTGGCCACTGCACATACTTGATAAAGTTGAACAGCATAGCCGCGTGAATTTCATGTGTGGGTCTGTCCTGGGCAGTTACCGTTGTTGCTGCTACCATGAGCATTAAAAAGATTGATTTCTTCATAGATTAAAAAATTTTGGCTCCATTTAAGATTTACTTCTTAATCCTGAAAAAACCCCGGAGTGTAACCTCCGAGGCTTCTCAAACAACCCCGTTAAATTATTATTGCCATTGAAGAAAGTGCCCCAGAAACCTTCAAATTGGACGTTTCAATAGCTTTCTGGTTCAATTCAAATTTTAATTTATTATCTACTGTTTTGAAATTAATTCCGCTGCCGCGTTCGCCAAGGCCACTTTTATCTGTAATAACCAGTGTGCCTTTACCCTTTACTTTCTCGTTAACTGTCTCAAAATCTGAGCTTTTGGACTTATCAATGTAGAGCACATGACAATCTGTGACTTCTGAGGCCGAATTAAATTTTTTAATGATATAAGTTTTTGAGCCGCGTGGCTTGCCACCATACCATCCATTGAGGGTATTGTATATTTCATTATTTCCAACTACGCCAATTACAAATTCTCCTGAAGTAGCGTGATCAGGCCATTGAACATATTTCGTAAAGTTGAAAACCATCATTGAATAAACTTCATGTACAGGTCTTTCTTGTGCAAACACACCACTGCTAACTAAGAGGGCGGCGACTGTGAGGATTTTAATTTTTTTCATAAAAACTATGGTCGGTTGATTAAGTAACGAAACTGTTTATACAACTTCCATGCGAATCCATTTGCCAAAATCACTAAGGGATCAGATTCTTCGAAATCAGCCTGAATAATGAGTTTTAGCGATTTAGGATTCAATTACACGCGACACATGCTCGGATATTTTTCCTGTTTTGGGCCTATGACGAGACCGTTTTGAGAAGCGCTTAATTAATGTGCCATGTGTGTACCGCGCTATGCAGGAGTTAAACTTGTCAGAAGTCCATATTTGTGATCGCAGCTTATTGATTGGACTTAAAAGCAAAGAGGCCGCGGAGTTAAACTCCACGGCCTCTTAACTTAATATGGGTTTCTCTTAGATTAAAATAGCCATTGAGGATAAAGCACCCGAAACCTTTAGATTCGAAGCTTCAATTGCTTTTTGGTTTAATTCAAACTTAAGCTTATTGTCTACGGTTTTGAAGTTTATAGCGCTGCCTTTTTCAGCGAGGCCACTCTTATCAGTTATTACCAATGTTCCTTTTCCCTTTACCTTGGCATTTGCAGCGTCAAAGTCCCCGCTCTTTGACTTATCTATATAGAGTACGTGGCAGTCCGTTACTTCGGCCACAGAATTGAATTTCTTTATAATATAAGTTTTGGAACCGCGCGGCTTACCTCCGTACCATCCGTTCAGCGTATTGTAGATATCAGTATTTCCCACGACGCCAATAACAAATTCGCCAGAGGCCGCATGGTCTGGCCATTGAACGTACTTCGTAAAATTGAAGACCATCATTGAATATACCTCATGGACAGGTCTTTCTTGTGAGAAAGCATTTCCGCTGATCAAGAGCGCGGCTACAATTAGTACTTTAATCTTCTTCATAAGTTAAACTGGTATTGGTTTTAGTTTTTTGAACCGCAACACCCTCCGCAACTATCATGCGAAGGTTGTTGCGCCACACCAATTTTAGGGATAAAACAATGTCCGGTTTCTATTTTAAGTAGCGGAAATCATGACCCGATTTTAGTTGAAGAACGAACTCGTACATCAGGTTAATGACGTTCTCAACATCCTCTTTATGAACCATTTCCACGGTAGTATGCATATATTTCAGCGGCAAGGAAATGAGGGCAGAAGCCACCCCCTCGGACGAATAAGCGAAAGAATCTGTATCGGTTCCGGTAGACCTTGAAACCGCTTGTCGTTGGAAAGGAATTTTCCTTTTTTGGGCCGTTTCAATTACCATTTTGAGAACGTTGGTCTGTACTGCAGGGCCATAACATAGCACAGGTCCTGCACCACTTTTTAAATTACCGCTTTCCTTTTTATTATACATAGGAGATTGTGTGTCGTGTGTAACGTCCGTGCATATCGCTACGTCCGGTTTGATTCTACGTGAAATCATTTCGGCGCCCCGAAGTCCGATTTCTTCCTGCACAGCATTCACGACATAAAGTGCAAAAGGCAATTTCTTTTTGTTCTCGCTTAATCTACGGGCTACTTCCGCAATCATGAAGCCTCCCATTCGATTATCCAAGGCACGACCAACAAGCCACTTATTGTTCATTTCCATGAGCTCGTCCTCGAATGTGATAACACAGCCAACGTGCACACCCATGGCGTCCACCTCTTTTTTGGACTCCGCTCCAATGTCGATAAAGATATTCTTAAGTGTTGGAGGTTCTTCACGGGCTGCGTCACGCACGTGAATTGCGGGCCAACCAAATACACCCTTTACGATTCCTTTATCGGTGTGAATATTAACTCTTTTCGAAGGTGCTATTTGGTGATCTGATCCGCCATTTCTGCGAACATAGATGTAGCCTTCCTCAGTGATATAGTTTACAAACCAGGATATCTCATCGGCGTGTGCTTCAATTACAACTTTATACGAAGCCTTTGGATTGATGATTCCAACAACCGACCCATATACATCCACGATGTGTTGGTTGATGTAAGGCTTAATATAATCTAACCATATTTTTTGGCCAGACGACTCAAAACCTGTCGGAGAAGCATTATTTAAGTACTCGTAAAGAAATTGTTTGCTTTTTTTATCCATAAATAATCGATTGTTTATAAGGGAATATTTCCGTGTTTTTTCCTGGGCAATTTAGCGACTTTATTTTCGAGCATCTTAAAGGCCCGGATAAGTTTCTGTCGCGTTTCATCAGGATAGATCACCTCATCGATGTATCCGCGATGTGCAGCGCGATAAGGATTCGCGAATTTTCGTGTGTACTCATCAACTTTTTCGTTCAATTTCTCAGAAGGGTTAGCCGCTTCCGAAATTTCTTTTTTGAAAATAATTTCCGCAGCGCCCTTTGCTCCCATAACAGCAATTTCCGCTGAAGGCCACGCATAGTTCAAGTCTGCTCCAATGTGTTTCGAGTTCATCACATCATATGCCCCCCCATAAGCTTTCCTCGTGATCACTGTGACGCGGGGTACAGTCGCTTCCGAAAATGCAAATAGCAGTTTGGCACCATTTGTAATAATCGCATTCCACTCCTGATCGGTGCCGGGCAAAAATCCCGGTACATCTTCTAGTACCAATAATGGAATGTTGAAGCAGTCACAAAACCTTACGAAGCGAGCGCCTTTTACGCTGGAGTGAATATCCAATACGCCTGCAAGAGAGGCCGGCTGATTCCCCACGACACCGATGCTTCTTCCACCGAGTCGCGCAAAACCAACTACAATATTTTCAGCAAAATTCTTATGGACCTCAAAAAAACTTCCGGCATCTACAACTTCACTGATTACATCCCGCATATCATACGGCTGATTCGGGTTGGCAGGTATGATATCATTTAGCGCAGGTCTTAACTCATCCTCGTTAGAAGCGTACGATAATGGGGGAGCATCGTCTTCACAGTTTTGTGGGATGTAACTGAGTAATGTTTTGATTTGCTTTATGCATTCAACTTCATTCGCACAAGCAAAGTGAGTCACCCCACTTTTGGTGCTATGGGCTAGCGCTCCTCCAAGTTCTTCTGCTGTAACATTTTCATGTGTTACAGTTTTTACAACGTTTGGACCAGTCACAAACATAAAAGATGTTTGTTCTACCATAAAAATAAAATCCGTTATCGCAGGCGAATAAACCGCGCCACCCGCACAGGGTCCCATGATTGCAGAAATTTGAGGAATGACGCCTGACGCTAATGTGTTCCTGTAAAAAATATCCGCATATCCACCCAGTGACAAAACACCTTCTTGGATCCGCGCTCCACCAGAATCATTGAGCCCAATTAAAGGCGCACCATTCTGCATGGCAAGCTCCATGATTTTAACGATTTTTTCTGCATGGGTCTCAGAAAGTGATCCGCCAAAAACTGTAAAGTCCTGTGAAAATATATAAACCAGCCTGCCATTAACAGTACCATACCCGGTAACTACGCCGTCGCCTAAATAGTATTCTTTTTCTAATCCAAAATCTTTGCAACGATGCATTACAAATTTTCCAAGTTCTTCAAAGGATCCTTCATCCAGCAAAAGATGAACACGTTCTCTTGCTGTCAGTTTTCCTTTTTTGTGCTGTTGTTCAATTCTATTTTCTCCTCCACCCAACAAGGATTCATCATTCTTTTTCTCCAATTCCTCAAATTTGGATTGTAGTATCTGATCTTTAGAAGTTCGTTTGTTCATGCCCTCGTTATTTGATGGATAAATATAATCGAAAACCGATTCTAAGTAAGACTAACGTGAAGAAGGTGCAGACTTGGCACAGTTTCCAAAATTTGTAACTTGAACGCCCTATAAGATGAATAAGAAAATTGCAATAATCGACATGGGAACAAATACCTTTCACTTACTCTTAGCGGTGGAAGGCGAAACCGGTCAGTATATAATTGTTCATCGAGAGAGAATAGCGGTGAAGATTGGCAAAGGAGGGATTAACGAGGGTTATATCACTCTTGAGGGTATTGAGAGAGCGCTCGTTGCCATGCAGCATTTCAAGTCGGAGATTGATCGGCAAGGTGTAACTAATGTTTATGCTTTTGGGACAAGTGCATTACGCAATGCAAAAAATTCCGCAGACGTACTTGACAAGATAAAATTGAAGACGGGTATTCAGGCGGCCGTAATTTCGGGCGATATGGAAGCGGAATTGATTTATCACGGTGTCAAATATTCCCTTGACATGAGCAATGAACCTTCGTTAATAGTTGATATTGGCGGAGGAAGTGTCGAGTGCATCTTGGGAAATGATACAGAGATTTTTTGGAAAGAAAGTTTTGAAATTGGAGCACAAAGGTTACTTGAAAAATTTCATAAAAATGACCCGATCACGATTCAAGAAATTCAAAATCTCAATGACCATTTTGAAACTAAGCTGGGCCCATTAATTAGTGCATTACAAAGACATCCAACACGTGTCCTCATAGGAGCCTCTGGAGCCTTTGATACGTTCAGTGATATGTATTGTTATAAAAACGACATAACTAAACATGAGGAGCAACCTGAAACTCCTTTAACATTGGAAGGCTTTTACGAAATCCATAAAGAACTGACACGTAAAAACCGCGAAGAACGCTTGAGTATTCCAGGTATGATAGAAATGCGTGTGGACATGATTGTTGTGGCGTGTTGTCTGGTTCATTACATACTTTCCAAGCACCCAATCGATCGGCTCCGCGTTTCATCTTATTCCCTTAAAGAGGGTGTTTTAGCAGCACTGATATCTCCTCAACCTTCTATCAAAATTCTCTAAGTTTTCTTTCTCTGCGGCTTGCGTCCGGAAGGCTCAACAATCAATTGATTTGTATCTTTGGAGCTATGACTGATCCAATTTACAAATACCAATACCTGCGAGATTTTGCTTTATCAGTTTTTGAAAAGATAGGGTGCCCGTTGCAACAAGCTATCTTAGCCACAGAAGTACTTTTAAAGGCAGATTTACGAGGCATCGACTCGCATGGAATTGCACGGCTCTCAGGTTACGTCAGACTTTGGAACAAGAAGCGCGTGAATAGTACACCACAGGTTCGGATTGTGCACGAGACGCCTAGCACAGCCGTGGTAGATGGCGATAGTGGCTTAGGTCTGGTAGTTGCTCCCGCTGCAATGAATATTGCCATCAAAAAAGCAAAGCAAGCAGGTACGGGGTGGGTAGCAGTAAAAAACTCAAATCATTTTGGAATAGCAGGTTATCATGCCATGATGGCTTTAGAACATGATATGATTGGCATGGCAATGACGAATGCCAGTCCTTTGGTAGCTCCGACATTTTCTATCGAAAGATTGTTGGGAACAAATCCAATTGCCGTTGCCATTCCGGCAGATAAGCAACCTGCATTTGTAGCGGACTTTGCCACCACCACGGCGGCAAATGGAAAATTGGAAATTCTGCAACGCAAAAATCTTGCGGCACCTGTCGGCTGGGTACAAACAAAAGATGGAAAACCATCTACAGATCCCAATGAAACTAAGAGTGGAGGTGCCCTTATTCCCTTAGGAAGTGATCGTGAGCATGGTAGCCATAAAGGTTTTTGTTTAGGCGCCTGGGTAGATATTTTTTCAGCGGTATTATCAGGAGCAAATTACGGTCCTTGGGTCCCGCCCTTCGTTGCTTTTCTTGAACCTCCGAATGATCCGGTGGGCGAAGGGATCGGACATTTCGTGGGGGCCATGCGCGTGGACGCTTTTCGTCCGGCGAAGGAGTTTAAAAGTCACATGGACAATTGGATCTCCCGATTCAGAACGGCGAAGACCATTGAGGGCGAGGATCATTTGATTATCCCTGGGGATCCAGAGCGTGAAATGGAAGAAGAAAGGTTGCAGCTTGGTATTCCGGTTAATCCAAAAGTTGTTGAGGATTTAAAGGAACTGGCCGCGAGTTTTAGTTTGAAATTCTAAAAGCCAAGGTTACCAATATTGATACCGGCTCGAATGATCAAAGGGCTGTCATATGGTGAATACCCTCTTTGAGAAGCGGTGTAGGAGAAGTTATAAAGGGCCATAATATATAATGAAAGCTTCTGCCCTATTGGCTGAACAAAACCGCCACCTGCTAAAAAGCTATTGAAATCTCTCCGAAATGTTTCTCTTGATGTAATTGGATATTCATAATTCAGGTATTCGTATTCTGTTTGAATAAAAATATTCTTGTAGACGGTGAACCTTAAAAAAGGATTGATCCCGTAGTCATTTAACTTTATAGAAGGGCGTACTATTTTATAATTCGTATATCGATAGGTAAATCCTGTACCCGCAATAAGTTTAGCAGTAACCCGGTAACCGATCATGGGAGATACCGACACGAAATCCTGAACGTTGCCAAATGAAAGACCAAATCCCCCACCGGTAACGATTCTTTCTTTAAATGGAACATCCTTCAAGCTATTGGCTTCACCTTGGCCAAAGCCTGTGATACAGCACAATAAGCAGAGCAGAAAAAACCCAATGCGAAACATCATATGCTATTTTTCAACGACGATATAGATATCCTCTTTTTCTTTTTTCATCAGGTATTTCTCCCGGGCAAATTTTTCCAACGATTCATTATCACCAAATAATTCATCGTGATCTTTCTCCACTTCTTTTATCTTATCCTGATAGTATTCCTTTTCATTTTCCAAAGCGTTCAGCTTCGAACTCAATTGGAATCTGGCAATAAGATTGTTGGAGTCCAACAAGAGCATCCACATCAGGAATATCACGATGGAAACAACATAAAAGTTACGGACAGGCTTGGGCAGTTTTTTCAGCATAAGTTCAAAAAGTGATACTAAGATATAAAAAAACCAGAAGCACCACTGTAACCCGATTAGTTTTAGAAATACTGACTTGATTAGAAACGAAAAAAGCCAGAGCGTGTTGCTCTGGCCTTATTAAATACGTTTTTAGTTTTACATTTTCTTTCCAGGGAAGTAAGCAACTTCACCTAACTCCTCTTCGATACGAATAAGCTGGTTATATTTTGCCATTCTATCCGAACGTGAAGCTGATCCAGTCTTGATTTGACCTGTGTTTAATGCCACGGCTAAGTCAGCAATCGTATTGTCTTCTGTTTCGCCTGAGCGATGCGACATGATGCTTTTATAAGAATTACGTTTGGCAAGGTTCACGGCATCAATTGTTTCTGTGAGGGAACCTATCTGATTTACTTTGATAAGGATAGCGTTGGCAACGCCATCATCGATACCTTTTTGAAGCCGGTCTACATTCGTTACAAAAAGATCGTCGCCAACCAATTGTACTTTGCTTCCTATACTATCTGTCAGTGCCTTCCACCCAGTCCAATCATCTTCCGCCATACCGTCCTCCAACGAAATTATCGGATACTTCTTTGCCCAATTGGTCCAGTACTCAGCCATTTCAAGAGGCTTAAGTTTCTTGCCTGAGGATTTTTTAAAGTGATATACTTTCGCTTTCGCGTCATAGAATTCGGAGGCAGCGGGATCCAATGCAATGAAAACATCAGAGCCTGGTTTATACCCGGCTTTCTCAATCGCTTTCATTACTACTTCGATAGCCTCTTCGTTAGAAGCAAGATTTGGAGCAAATCCACCTTCGTCACCAACATTAGTAGATAGTCCTTTATCGTGCAATACTTTTTTTAATGTATGAAATATTTCAGCACCCCACTGCAGAGCTTCCGAAAACGAACTTGCCCCTACTGGCATTACCATAAATTCCTGAAAGTCGATAGCATTATCTGCATGGCTTCCGCCGTTCAAAATATTCATCATCGGAACCGGCAGCGTGTTCGCACTCACTCCTCCGATATAACGATACAACGGCATGCCTGCCTCAACGGCAGCTGCCTTTGCAACAGCCAAAGAAGTTCCTAGGATTGCATTCGCTCCTAACTTTCCCTTGTTCGGAGTGCCATCCAATTCAATCATGATCTTGTCGATCAAGTTTTGATCAAACACATTGAAGCCTACAACTTCAGCAGCAATCTTAGTATTAACATTTGCCACAGCTTTCAAAACTCCTTTACCTAAAAACTTATTTTTATCGCCATCGCGAAGTTCTACAGCCTCATGCGTGCCGGTAGACGCACCAGAGGGGACAGCTGCACGTCCAAATGCACCGGATTCAGTTACCACATCAACTTCTATTGTTGGATTACCACGACTGTCAAGAATTTGCCTGGCATGAATGCTTTCGATTAAGCTCATAATAGTTTATTTATGGATTGTTAAAGGTTAGTTAGTTACTTTTTGCCGATCGCGCACTTCAGCCCGTATCATATCCAAGAACTGATCGAAGAGATATCGGGAATCATGAGGTCCGGGTGAAGCTTCAGGGTGATATTGAACCGAAAAAGCGTTCTTACCCTTTACCCGAATGCCCATAATCGTATTGTCATTTAAATGAACATGCGTTACTTCAACGTTCGGGTTGTTTGCAATGTCTTTTTCACTTACTGCAAAGCCATGATTTTGAGAGGTCATCTCTCCGCGTCCCGTCAAAATATTTTTCACCGGGTGGTTCAACCCTCGGTGGCCATGATGCATTTTATATGTTGAAATGTCGTTAGAGAGTGCAAGCAACTGATGCCCTAGACAAATTCCGAATACCGGTTTGGTCTCTACAGCTTTCTTCACGGTGTTAATTGCGTAACCCATGGTTGATGGATCGCCAGGACCATTGGAAATAAAATATCCGTCGGGTTCCCACGCAGCCATTTCATCGAAAGATGTTTTGGCTGGAAAAACCTTGCAATAACATCCCCGGCTGGCTAGGTTCTCGATAATGCTTTTCTTAATACCAAGATCCAATACTGCAACCTTAATGGATGCATTTGGATCGCCAACAAAATAGGCTTCCCTGGTAGTAACTTTAGAGGAGAGCTCAAGTCCTTCCATTGAAGGCACTTTCTTTATTTCTTCCTTGAGCTGTTCAGGAGAAAGTTCGGAGGAAATGATGGCATTCATTGCACCCTTACTCCGAATGTATCGAACCAGCATCCGTGTATCAACATTTGATATTCCGACAACACCTGTACGTTCCAGATATTGCTGCAGGCTTTCTTTTCCGGACTTACGGCTAAATTCCTGTGCAAAATCGTTCACCACCAATCCAGCAATTTTGGGTTTGTCTGACTCTTGTTCCTCATCTAACGCACCATAATTACCAATATGAGCGGTCGTATTAACAATGATCTGTCCATAGTATGAAGGATCAGTATAGATCTCCTGGTATCCCGTCATACCCGTATTGAAACATATTTCACCGCCCGAAGTACCGATTTTCCCAATAGCGATCCCTTCAATCAGGAAACCATCTTCTAACAGTAGGTAAGCTTTTTTATGCATAATCATTTTTAGTAATTCTTCGGGGTCGTAAAGTTACAGACGATTATAAATTATTCGTTATCGTTTGGTCATAAAAAAGGGATTGAACAATGTTCAATCCCTTTACCTGTATTATGATTTCTTCAAACACTATTCTTTTGCCTTTTTAGGAGCGGCCTTCTTTGCCGGCGCTTTCTTTGCCGGTGCTTTGGCTTTCTTCTCAGCTTTTGGCTCACCTGTTGCTGGAGCTTCTGCAGTTGTTTCAGCCTCTTCGGTTTCGCCGGCTTTCTTTCCGCCTCTGCGGCTTCTGCGGGTCTTGGCTTTCTTAGCAACACCTTCCTTAGTGTACAAGGTATTGTAGTCCACCAATTCTATCAGGCACATTTCAGCATTGTCACCAACGCGAACGTCTCCTAATTTAATGATGCGTGTGTAACCTCCTGGTCTATCCGAAATTTTAGAAGCTACTTCTCCAAAAAGTGTCTTAACGGACTCTTTATTTTGCAGGTAAGAAAATACGGTACGTCTTGAGTGCGTTGTATCGTCTTTTGCCTTTGTAAGCAAAGGCTCCACATATTTTCTTAAAGCTTTGGCCTTCGCTACTGTGGTCGTAATTCTTTTATTAAGAATAAGCGAGGAAGCCATGTTAGAGAGCAACGCGTGTCTATGCGCAGCTTTCCTTCCCAGGTGATTGACTTTCTTACCGTGTCTCATGATTTCTTAGTCCTCATCAAGTTTGTACTTGGAAAGATCCATTCCGAAGGTCAGATTCTTTTCCGCTACCAATTGTTCTAATTCTGCCAGTGATTTTTTACCGAAATTTCTAAACTTCATCATATCAGAAATCTCGAGCTGAACCAGATCTCCTAGTGTTTTCACATCAGCGGCTTTCAAGCAGTTATATGCGCGAACTGAAAGATCAAGATCATGCAATGCGCTCTTTAATAACTTGCGCATGTGCAACATTTCTTCATCCACTTGCTCAACTTCGGCATCTTTACCGGTTTCTAATTCCATTGATTTGTCTGAGAACAATGCAAAGTGCTTAATCAAAATATAAGCAGCGCCTTCCAAAGCTTTCTCAGGATGGATAGAACCATCAGTCTCAATATCTACAACGAGTTTTTCGTAGTCAGTCTTTTGTTCAACGCGGGTATTCTCAACGCTATATTTCACATTCTTAATAGGTGTGAAGATGGCATCGATAGGAATAAATCCAAATACTTGTTCAGATGGTTTGTTTTCCTCGGCAGGAAGATAACCCCGTCCCTTTTCTATCGTAAGTTCAATTTCAAAATGCGCTGACTCATCTAAATTACATATTACATGTTCAGGGTTCAGAATTTCAAAAGCAGAAGTGAATTTAGCTACATCACCTGCTTTAAATTGTTTTTGTTTCTTTATGCTAACTGTGATTTTGCTATCGAAATTGTCAGCAATCTTTCTGAATCGAACCATCTTCAGATTGAGAATTATTTCTGCTACATCTTCAACAACACCTTCAATGGTGGAGAATTCATGAAGGACGCCAGGGACTTTAATTCCTGTTATCGCATAACCTTCCAATGAAGAAAGCAGAATGCGTCTTAATGCATTACCAATGGTTACTCCGTATCCTTTTTCCAGAGGCTTAAACGTGAAAAGGCCGTGAAAATCATCTGCCTTTTCCATCGCTACCTTCTCTGGCATTTGAAATGCTAATATTGACATATGGATGTTATTAACTGTTAAAATTACTTTGAGTACAATTCAACAATGAGTTGCTCATTGATGTTTTCTGGTATATCTGTACGGGGAGGCAGATTTATAAGTTTACCTATCATCCCATTGTTATCCCACTCCAACCAATTATACTTCTTAGCGCCTTGCGTTGACAAACTGTTGGTAATCACTTCAAGTGACTTAGAACGTTCACGGACCTCAACAAGATCACCAGGTTTCAATGAAAACGAAGAGATATTAACTACGTCTCCATTTACCAAGATGTGCTTATGTAACACCAACTGACGGGCTGCTCTGCGTGTTGGGGCGATACCAAGACGGTATACAGTATTGTCCAACCTGGATTCCAGCAACTGTAAAAGAACTTCACCGGTAATACCTTTTTTGCGGGACGCTGTATCAAACAACTTTGCGAATTGTCTCTCCAGCAGACCGTATATGTATTTTGCTTTTTGCTTTTCAGCAAGCTGTGTAGCGTATTCAGATTGTTTACGTTTTTTACCGCGACCATGCTGGCCTGGCGCATAGTTCTTCTTCTGAAGTGCTTTATTGTCACCTAAAATAGGTTCGTTAAAGCGTCTAGAGATTCTAACTTTGGGGCCTGTATATCGTGCCATTCTATTTTGTAGATTATTAAATTTTAGATTTTAGATTTTGATCTTTCAATCATCATCGCCAATCGTAATTCATCAATTATTAAACTCTTCTTTTCTTAGGAGGGCGACATCCATTGTGAGGCAACGGAGTCACATCACGTATTGCAGTGATTTCGATACCTGAGCCTTGGATCGTACGAATAGCCGATTCCCGTCCAGCCCCTGGCCCCTTCACAAAAACCTCTACTTTCCGTAAACCAAATTCAAAGGCTTTTGTCGCACACTCCTGGGCGGCTACCTGAGCTGCATAGGGAGTATTCTTCTTTGATCCTTTAAATCCCATCTTACCAGCCGATGCCCAGGATATTACCTGTCCGGTTGAATTCGTCATTGAGATGATAATGTTATTGAATGTCGCGCGAATATGTGCCTGGCCTACAGCCTCCACATTCACCACGCGTTTTTTCGCTTTATCTTTTCTCTTTTCAGCAGTCGCCATTATTGAAAAGTTTATCTATTAACCTTTAGTTGCCTTCTTTTTGTTTGCTACCGTCTTACGTTTACCCTTACGAGTACGCGCATTGTTTTTGGTAGTTTGTCCACGAACGGGTAATCCCTTTCTATGGCGTTGTCCACGGTAGCATCCGATATCCATAAGCCGCTTAATGCTCAACTGAATCTCAGATTTTAGTGCACCCTCAATACGGAATTTCTCCGCGATGATCGCACGAATGGCATTGGACTCTTCGTCATTCCAATCCCTTATCTTCTTGTCCAAATTCACACCGGCTTTGGAAAGTATCTCCTGGGCTGACCTACGGCCAATACCAAAAATATACGTCAAACCAATTTCACCGCGTTTGTTATCCGGAATATCTACACCAGCTATACGTGCCATAGTATGTTAACCTTGTCTTTGTTTAAATCTTGGATTCTTTTTGTTAATCACATACAGTTTACCTTTGCGTCTGATAATCTTGCAATCAGCGCTGCGCTTTTTTATGGATGCTTTAACTTTCATCTTCGTTGTTACTTGTATCTAAATACAATTCTCCCTTTTGTTAAATCATAAGGCGACATCTCTAGTCTTACTCTGTCGCCAGGTAAAATGCGGATGTAGTGCATTCTCATTTTACCTGAAATGTGCGCTAAAACTTCATGACCATTTTCCAATTGAACGCGAAACATTGCGTTGGATAATGCTTCTGAAATCGTACCGTCTTGCTCTATTGACTTTTGCTTCGCCACTTATATGAATAATTTTCCTCTATATACTTGTGCGTTGTCAATACTTCTGTTTCGTTCTCTTTCACCGCTACCATGTGCTCAAAATGTGCCGAAGGTCTCCGATCTGATGTTCGTATTGTCCAACCATCTCTTTCCTGAACCACATTCTTTGTTCCCCGGTTAATCATGGGCTCAATTGCGAACACCATCCCCGGAACAATTTTAGGTCCTTTACCCCGCTTACCGTAGTTTGGAACCTCTGGATCTTCATGAAGTTTTTTACCAACCCCGTGTCCTACCAGTTCCCGGACTACACCGTAACCAAAGCTCTCCACATAACTCTGAATGGCGAAACTAACATCACCTATCCGATTACCTGCTTTAGCCTGGTCTATTCCTCTAAAGAGCGATTCGTACGTTCTCTCCAGCAGCAACAGTGTTTCTGCGTTTGTACCCTCTAACGGATACGTGTAAGCAGAGTCACTATGATAACCTTTGTAGTATACACCACAGTCAATCGATATAATATCCGTCTCCCGTAACTCGTAGTTTCCTGGGAAACCATGAACCACTACATCATTTACAGAGATGCAAAGCGATGCCGGAAATCCATTGTAGTTTTTAAACGATGGAGACCCGCCATGATCCCGGATAAATTCCTCAGCTACCACATCGAGCTTAGAAGTTTTTATACCAGGTTTTATTAGCTTGGCAACTTCACCATGAGCTTTACCCAAAATTTGGGACCCTTCACGGATTATTGATAACTCTTCCTCAGTCTTTAAGTAGACCATTCAGCTTTTAAGCCGCAGCAAATTGAGAACGTCCTTTTACTCTTCCTGACTTCATCATACCTTCATAGTGCCTCATCAACAGGTAGCTCTCGATTTGCTGAAGGGTATCCAGTACCACCCCAACCAAAATCAATAAAGAAGTGCCACCGAAGAATTGAGCGAAGTTTTGACCTACCCCGGCAGTTACTGCAAATGCCGGAAGCACCGCAATGGCTGCCAAGAATATCGCGCCTGGCAAAGTAATTCTTGATAAAACAGTATCTATAAATTCTGCAGTTTGCTTGCCTGGTTTTACCCCTGGAACAAACCCACCATTTCTCTTCAAATTATCAGCGATATCATTGGAATTGATGGTAATCGCTGTATAAAAGAATGTGAAAATCAAAATCATTATGGCGAACAAAAGGCTGTACTGCCATGAATACGGATCCGAAAAAGTTGAACCGATATAAGCCCCTACATCGCTATCTCTCCAAATCCCGGCGATCAACGCAGGGAAGAACATCAATGCTTGCGCAAAAATGATTGGCATAACACCGGCAGAATTCAACTTTAATGGAATAAAATCTCTTTTACCACCATACAGTTTATTGCCGATTACCTGTTTCGCATATTGAATCGGGATTCTGCGCGTTGCTTGGGTAAGTGCAATAACGGCCACTACGATAGCAAACAACACAAATAACTCGATTATAAAGAAGATTGCCTTTCCAGGGAATTTATCTGTCACTTCCGAAACTAATGCCAATGGTAATCTTGAAACGATTCCAATCATGATTAACATCGAAATCCCATTACCAATTCCTTTGTCAGTGATTCTTTCACCCAGCCACATACAAAACATGGTCCCGGCAATCAGAATAACCACAGAAGAAATATAAAAGAACGTGCCGGGATTAATTATCACCACAGGATCAATAGCTCCTTTCAAATAGCTATAACCTTGAAATACCGTGATAAATATTGTTAATACCCGTGTATACTGATTCAATCTTTTTCTTCCTGAATCACCTTCCTTTTGCAGTTTCTGGAAATATGGAACCGCAAAGGATAAAAGCTGCACAATAATAGATGCCGAAATATACGGCATGATACCAAGCGCGAAGATAGACGCATTGTTAAATGCTCCACCCAGGAAATTATTCAGGTAACCTAATATTCCACTCGAGTTTCTCTCAGGATCTAATAAATTAGGATCAATGCCCGGTAGGACAATAAAAGAACCCAATCTGAAGATGATTAAAAATCCTATTGTATTCAGGATTCTTACCCTTAGGTCTTCAATGGAAAATATGTTCTTTATGGTCTGAAAGAAACGCTTCATTATTTAACCGTTGTGGTCTTACCACCTACTTTTTCTATTGCCTGTATTGCTGTAGTTGAAAATGCATGTGCTTCCACATTCACTTTAGCTTTCAACTCACCTCTTCCCAAAACTTTCACCTTATCATTTTTGCCGACGATACCGTTGTCTACCAATACCTGCAGGCTAAGCGCATCGGAGTTTACTTTGGCGGCCAATCCTTCTAAAACATCCAGATTTACAGCTTTGAAGTATTCCTTGTTATTGTTTTTAAAACCAAATTTCGGAATTCTTCTCTGAAGAGGCATTTGCCCACCTTCAAAACCAGATTTCTTAGAGTTACCAGATCTTGATTGAGCACCCTTATGTCCACGTCCAGCAGTACTTCCACCAGAACCTTGACCACGTCCGAGTCTCTTATTCGTTTTTACTGAACCTTCCGCAGGTTTTAATGTATGCAACTTCATTTTAAAGTTCTTTTACGGTAATCAAATGATTCACTTTAGAAATCATCCCGGAAATCTGAGGTGTAAGCTCTACTTCTACGGTTCTATTTATTTTACCTAGGCCTAAGGCTTTAATCGTTCTGATTTGCTTCTCAGGTCTTTTAATGGTGCTTCTTTTTTGGGTGATCTGTACTTTCGCCATAGTTATTAACCATTAAATACTTTAGACAAAGGAACTCCTCTATTCTTTGCAATCGAGAAGGCATCTCTCATTGAAGTAAGCGCTTTGAATGTAGCCTTTACCACGTTGTGAGGATTTGATGATCCTTTAGATTTAGCCAATACATTATGAACGCCAGCACTTTCCAATACGGCACGCATCGCACCACCAGCAATAACGCCAGTTCCAGGCGAAGCAGGCTTTAACAATACCAGGCCGCCACCAAATTTTCCAATTGATTCATGAGGAACAGTTCCCTTAATAATAGGAACCTTAACCAGATGCTTTTTTGCATCATCAATTCCTTTTGTTATAGCATCGGTCACCTCATTGGCTTTACCAAGGCCGTAGCCAACCACGCCATTACCATCGCCTACGACGACTATGGCGGCAAAGCTAAATCTGCGACCTCCTTTAACAACTTTTGCTACACGTTCAATGGCAACCACTCTTTCTTTAAGATCGATTTCGCTTGCCTTTACTGTACTGATATTGCTTACTGACATATTTCAGTTCTTAGAATTTTAAACCACCCTCACGAGCACCCTCAGCAAAAGCTTTGATGTTCCCATGATAAAGGTATCCGTTGCGATCAAAAACAATTGACTGAATGCCTGAAGCCAATGCCTTTTCGGCGATCTTCTTACCAACATTCTTGGAATCCCCGATGTTAAGTTTTGCCTTTTCTCCCAGTTCACGGGTTGATGCAGACGCCACTGTCACACCTTTCAAGTCATCGATAATTTGAACGTAGAGCCCAGTGTTACTTCTAAAAATAGATAGCCTTGGTTTCTCTGTCGTTCCGCTTATTTTCTTGCGAACACCTTTCTTAATTCGCTCTCTTCGTTCTCTGTTCTTGCCTGCCATAGATCCTTTTTTTATTCTATGATGCTTGTTTATGTTTTCCACATGATGCAAACACTTTGCACCATTACTTTCTATTACTATTTCGCAGCAGCTTTACCAGCTTTTCTGCGCACGTATTGACCAGTGAACCTGATACCTTTTCCTTTGTAAGGTTCAACTTTTCTGAGTTCTTTCAACTTAGCGGCTACTTGCCCTATAAGTTGTTTATCAATTCCTTCAAGAATAATGGTAGGATTTGAACCTTTCTCCTGAACCGTCTGAACTTTTATTTCAGATGGAACCGCTAGAAATACATTATGTGAATATCCCAAGCTAAGCTCAATAACATTAGACTGCGCATTTGCTTTATAACCAACACCGACCAATTCTAATTGGTGCTTGTATCCTTTCGAAACTCCATGCACCATATTTGCTATCAAAGCACGGTAAAGTCCATGCATAGCTTTATGACGCTTCTGATCAGTTGGCCGTTCTACTAGGACACTACCATCTTCCTGTTTGATGGTGAAGTCAGGATCAATCGTCTGATGCAATTCTCCTTTAGGTCCCTTTACAGATACTTTATTCTTCTCTTTTGAGAAGTTAAAAGTTACGCCTGATGGAATTGTTATTGGTTGTTTACCTATCCGTGACATTCTTATATTAATAAACGTAACACAATACTTCTCCTCCGATGTTCAGCGACCTTGCTTCCTTATCGGTAATAACACCCTTTGATGTCGAAAGAATTGCAACGCCGAGGCCATTCATAACGCGGGGCATTGAACTTGTATTTGCATACTTCCGTAAACCCGGAGTACTTATTCTTTCAAGCCTGGTTATCGCTGATTCTCTTGTTTCGGGGTTGTACTTCAAAGCAATCTTTATGACGCCTTGGCTGCTGGTTATTTCTTGAAACTTATAGTTCAAGATATAGCCCTTATCAAAAAGAACTTTTGTAATCTCTTTTTTGAGATTTGAAGCGGGGATTTCAACTACGCGGTGGTTTGCTTTTATCGCATTCCGTAACCGGGTTAAGTAGTCTGCTATGGGATCAGTCATCTTTTTCTCCTTTCTATTAAAAAAGCAAGCCCGCGTTTTTTAAACCGGGCTGCAAAGATATCGAACAATTTCAATTATCCAAACTGTTATCAGGTTTCTCCCTTAGGGGAGACGTTGATACTCAGCAACCAATATTTTATATACTACCAGCTTGCTTTTGTCAAGCCAGGAATTTTTCCGTGAGAGGCCATCTCGCGGAATACGTTACGGCATACACCGAATTTACCCATGTAACCTCTGGGACGGCCCGTGAGTTTGCAACGGTTTTTTAATCTTACGGGAGATGCGTTGCGGGAAAGCTTATCCAAAGCCTGGTAGTCACCAGCTTCCTTCAATGCTTTACGCTTTGCCGCGTGTATGGCGACGAGTTTTTCCCTTTTAGTTTGCCTTGCTATTACTGCTAATTTAGCCATGCTTATTCTTAATTTTTATTTGCAAATGGCATCCCGAATGCTTTCAGGAGCTCTAAGCTTTCTTCATCTGTTTTAGCAGTCGTCACAAATGTGATGTCCATACCGCTAATTTTATTCACTTTATCTATCGAGATCTCAGGAAAAATGATCTGTTCTTTAACACCTAAGGTGTAATTTCCACGACCATCAAAACCTTTTCCAGATACACCGCGGAAGTCACGAACCCGGGGAAGGGCGATGTTCATCAGCCTGTCCATGAACTCATACATTTTATCACCGCGAAGTGTAACCCGCACGCCGATAGGCATGTTCTCTCTCAATTTAAAATTCGAAATCGCCTTTTTAGATTTGGTAGATACAGATTTTTGACCTGTTATCGTGGTGATCTCCTCTAAGGCGACGTCGATAAGTTTCTTATCGGTTACCGCTACACCCATACCTTTGTTAATGCAGATCTTCTCAATTTTGGGAACCTGCATAATAGACTTGTAAGAAAATCTCTGCTTCAAAGCAGGGACAATTTCCTTCACATATTTGTCCTTTAATCTTGGAGTTGCCATTACTTAATAAATTCTCCTGTTTTCTTGGAATACCTCTGCAATTTGTTCTTGTCATTTAACTTACGACCAACGCGAGTAGGTTTACCACTGGCTGGATCAACAAGTTTTAAATTGCTGACATGAAGCGCTGCTTCTGTTTTTTTCAAACCACCTTCAGGTTTCCCAGCAGATGGTTTTGTATGCTTTGTTACAATATTGATTCCTTCGACTACCGCACGGTTTTTCTCGATCAATACTTCGAGCACTTTACCAGACTTGCCTTTGTCATCGCCAGCAATAACCATCACGGTATCGCCTTTGCGGATATGCAATTTTGTTTTTGAATTCTTCTTTTTCTCCATGGCTTAGATTACTTCGGGGGCCAATGAAACAATTTTCATAAACTGCTTTTCTCTAAGTTCGCGAGCGACGGGACCGAAAATCCGGGTGCCACGAGGTTCGTCCTGAGCATTGAGAAGTACAGCTGCATTATCTTCGAAACGGATATAAGATCCGTCCTTTCTTCTAACTTCTTTTGTTGTTCTAACCACAACAGCCTTGGAAACAGTTCCCTTCTTTACTTGGCTGGTAGGCATTGCTGACTTAACAGTGACAACAATTTTATCTCCCACAGACGCATAACGTCTGTTTGTTCCGCCAAGAACGTGCATACAAAGAACTTCTTTGGCTCCGCTGTTGTCGGCTACTGTTAGTCTGGATTCGGTGCGTATCATGATTACTTCGCTTTTTCAACTATTTCAACTAATCTCCAACGTTTATCTTTGCTCAGTGGACGGGTTTCCATGATGCGCACAGTATCTCCGATACCCGCAGCGTTGGTTTCGTCATGCGCCTTAAACGCTGTAGTCTTGTTTACAAATTTACCGTAGATCGGGTGTTTCACTTTTCTGTCAACGGCAACAGTAATTGTCTTTTGCATTTTATTGCTTGTCACCTTTCCGATCCGTTCTTTTCTATCGTTCCTTTCCATGAGGAATTATTTTTTAATGTTCTTAGCTCTTAATTCAGTTTTCAGCCTTGCGACGAGCTTTCGGGCTTCACGTAATTTCATCGGATTCTCAATAGCCGAAACTTGATGAGCAAATTGCAACTTGCGGAAAGCTTCCTTTTCGCTGGCTACTTTTTCGGTGAGCTCGGCTACATTCAAAGCCTTTATTTCAGAATTTTTCATGACTCTATTATTCTACGTAGTCGCGCTTAATCGTAAACTTTGTTTTCATTGGCAACTTACCCTCTGCTAAGCGTAACGCCTCTTTCGCAGTGGCAATATTTACACCGCCTGCTTCGAAAAGAATGGTTCCTGGTTTAATAACCGCTACCCAATATTCAGGAGCTCCTTTACCCTTACCCATACGTACTTCCGCAGGCTTTCTTGTGATGGGTTTATCTGGGAAAATGCGAATCCATACCTGACCTTCACGTTTCATGAAACGTGTAACAGCGATACGGGCTGCTTCCAATTGCCTGGCAGTAATCCATCCGCCTTCCAGTGCTTTTAATCCAAATGAACCAAATGCTATGGTATGACCTCGTGTGGCCATCCCTTTAACACGGCCCTTTTGCATTTTTCTAAATTTCGTTCGTTTAGGCTGTAACATGGTTACCTATCTTTTTGCTTTCGAAATAATTATCTTCTTTGACCACGATTTTCACCACCACCGCGTCTATCTCCGCCGCCACCACCGCGTCTTTCGCCTCTACCACCGCCGTCGCCCCCTCGTCTGCGACCACCTCTGTCTCCACCACGTTCATTTCCACCACCTTTATGCTGACCTGGCCCTTGCTGAGCATTGCTTACCACACCAACATTAGGAGAAAGATCGCGTTTGCCATAGATCTCACCTTTAAAGATCCATACTTTGATACCGATTTTTCCGTACACCGTTTGTGATTCCGAGATAGCGTAATCAATATCAGCACGAAGTGTGTGCAAAGGAATCCGTCCTTCTTTATATTGTTCGGCTCGAGCCATATCGGCACCCGCTAAACGTCCGGAAACTTTTATTTTAATACCTTCTGCACCTACCCTCATAGCCGAGGCAATTGCTTGCTTCATCGCTCGCTTGTATGAAATACGGGCTTCGATTTGCTGAGCGATCGATTCACCTACAAGTTTAGCATCTAATTCTGGACGTTTAATTTCAAAAATATTGATTTGAACATCCTTATTAGTAAGCTGCTTTAATTCTTCTTTAATCTTATCAACTTCATTTCCGCCTTTCCCAATTACAACGCCGGGACGGGCGGTGTGAATGGTCAACGTAATGCGCTTTAGTGTTCTTTCGATTACAACTTTTGCAATACCGCCCTTTGGAATGCGGGCTTCAACATATTTTCTGATTTTCTGGTCTTCAACCAATTTATCAGAGAAGGTCTTGCCACCGTACCAGTTGGAGTCCCAACCTCGCACGATGCCTAATCTAAAACCTACAGGATTAATCTTTTGTCCCATTTATTCCTTCGTTTCTTTTTCTGCTATTGTAACTTCTGAACCGTCGCTATTCTTTAAACTTGCCACAACCAGCGTTACGTGGTTTGAACGTTTTCTGATTCTGTGCGCTCTTCCTTGGGGTGCAGGTCTTAATCTCTTAAGAACACGGCCACCATCTACCCAGATTTCTTTTACGTAAAGGTCAGCTTCCTCAAGCTTTACATCCTGATTTTTAGCTTCCCAACTGGAAATTGCGGAGAGCAACAGTTTTTCCAATTTAGGTGCACCAACCTTTGGCTCATACTTTAAAATATTGAGCGCTTTGCTTACGCGCTCGCCTCTTATCAGATCAGCAATCAATCTCATCTTCCGAGGAGAAGTGGGAACGTTTTTCAACTTTGCTACTGAAGGACCTACTTTTGCAGCGTCCTTTCTGGCATCGCGCTTCTCGCGCTTTGCCACTGATCCTTTTTTCTTTTTCGCTACAGTCTCCATATTACTTAGCGTTATCTTTCTTGTTTCCTGAATGTCCACGGAATGTGCGGGTAGGTGCAAACTCACCTAACTTATGCCCTACCATATTCTCTGTTACATATACAGGGATAAATTTATTTCCATTGTGTACAGCGAACGTATGACCTATCATTTCGGGTACAACTGTTGATCTTCTTGACCAGGTTTTGATAACTGACTTCTTACCTGATTTTTCTGTGGCTTCGACTTTCTTTAAAACTCGGAAGTCACAATACGGTCCTTTCTTTATCGAGCGTCCCATTATTTTTTCCTCTTAGCTATGATTAGACGATCTGAATACTTCTTCGGATGGCGTGTCTTTTTACCTTTGGAGTAAAGACCGTTACGTGATCTTGGATGTCCTCCAGAAGCACGACCTTCACCACCACCCATCGGGTGATCAACAGGATTCATTGCAACGGCACGGGTACGGGGACGAACACCTCTCCAGCGACTACGTCCTGCCTTTCCAACACTTTCGTTCATGTGGTCGGCATTAGAAGTGGTTCCAATAGTGGCCATGCATACATCCAGTACGTTGCGCATCTCACCTGAGGGCATCTTTAAAGTGGCAACGCCATTTTCGCGAGCCAACAACTGAACAAAGGTTCCAGCACTTCTTGCAATCGCGCCACCCTTTCCTGGTTTCATTTCAACATTGTGTACGATAGTACCCAATGGTATCTTAGCAAGAGGAAGCGCGTTTCCTACTTCCGGCGCTACGTCAGCCCCAGATACAACTTGCTGGTCTACCTTCAGGCCTTCCGGCGCAAGGATATATGTTTTCGATCCATCAGCATAGAATAAAAGCGCAACGCGAGCAGAACGTGTAGGATCGTACTCTATTGATTTTACCGTAGCGGGGACTCCAACTTTATCACGCTTAAAATCGATGGTCCTGCTTTTTTGCTTATGGCCACCACCAATGTAGCGCATGGTCATCCGTCCATTGCTATTTCTTCCACCGGATTTCTTTAATGTGGTCAACAAGGACTTTTCAGGCGTTGATGATGTAATATCATCGAACGACGGCGCCATTCTATGTCGCGTACCTGCTGTTACCGGTTTTAATTTTTTCAACCCCATGGCTCAAAATTATACGTTGCTATAAAAATCGATTACTTCACCAGCAGCAAGCGTTACAATTGCTTTCTTGTAACTAGGTTTGCGACCAGCCAAAACTCCGGCCTTGGTATAACGGGTCTTCTTTTTACCCATTACTACCATGGTGTTAACTTGCTCTACATTTACACCATATTGTTTCTCTACGGCATTTTTAATCTCAACCTTATTTGCATCGGTGTCAACGATAAAGCCGTATTTGCCTTTTTCATTTAAGGCAGAAACTTTCTCCGTTACTAAAGGCTTTTTCAGGATACTCATTACTCTTTATTTAATAGGTTTTCAACCTTGCTTATCGAGCTTTCTACAAAAATTATATTATCCGCATTCATCACATCAAAAGTGTTGATCTGATCAGCAGTTGTAATTTTTGAGTTTTCAATGTTTCTTCCCGATAAGACCACATTCTTGTTTGCTTCAGCAAGTACAAAAAGTGTTTTCTTATCAGCTACTGAAAGAGCTTTTAGAAGGGCTACAAATTGCTTTGTCTTGGGAGCATCAAAATTGAAGTCTTCCAGGATGGCAATTGAATTATCTTTTGCTTTATAGCTAAGGGCTGACTTACGCGCCAGATCTTTTACTTTTTTATTAAGTTTAAAGGAATAATCCCGAGGAACTGGACCAAAAACCCGTCCACCTCCTTTAAACTGAGGATTTTTAATATTACCCGCACGAGCTCCACCAGTACCTTTTTGTTTCTTCAGTTTTTTGGAAGACCCGGAGATTTCGTTACGTTGTTTTGACTTGTGTGTTCCCTGGCGTTGATTAGCCAAGTAACTTTTTACATCCAAATAAATTGCGTGATCGTTCGGCTCGATAGCAAATACGCTATCAGAAAGATTTACTTTCTTTGAAGTTGCCTCACCACTTGATTTTAATACTGCTACTTCCATTATTTCTGAAGGATTACAGTTGCGTTCTTGGCGCCCGGGACGGAGCCACTAACAATAATTACATTTTGTTCTGGAAGGATCTTCACAACCTTAAGGTTGGCAAGTTTCACACGGTCAGTACCCATACGACCTCCAAGGCGCTTGCCCTTCGGAACACGAGACGCGAATGACGCGTTACCCATAGAACCGGGAGCGCGAAGCCTATTGTGCTGGCCGTGGGTTTGACCACCGACACCGGCAAAATTATGGCGCTTAACGACACCTTGGAATCCCTTACCTTTTGACGTACCGATGGCATCTATAAAGTCACCTTCGACAAAAACATCCTGAACCCGGATTTCTTTTCCCAGCTCAACCAAACCATCAAATTCCTTACGGAAATCACGGAACTCGGCGACATTTCTTTTAGGAGTAGTATTAGCCTTTTTAAAGTGGCCGATAGCTGCCTTTGAAGTATTCTTTTCTTTTTTCTCGCCAAAAGCAAGTTGAACAGCCCGGTATCCGTCTGTCTCTTCATTTTTTACTTGCGTTACCACACAAGGACCTGCTTCGATTACCGTGCATGCGATACTCTCCCCATCAGGGCTGAATACGCTGGTCATTCCTATTTTTTTTCCTATAATTCCAGGCATGGCTGAACCTATTTATGCTGTTTTTCAGGACTTTTCACATTCATTCTGCGAAAAGGACTGCAAAGATAGGAACTAATGCATAGTTACCAAGTGTCGATTTCAAAATTTTTAGGAATCGATACTTTTCTGACGTGCTATTTCGAAAAATACGAAGGAGGATGGACCACCTTGGAGCTAACATGGAGCTAACATGGAGCTATCATGGAGCTAACATGGAGAAAGATAAAAAGAAAATGACGTATCATTGCCGCCAAGCAATCAGGCTATGAAATTAACTCGTTACATGCACTGGGCTGCCCTCTCTGGTCTAATGCTGTTGCTTTTCATTCTCAACCTCGGGTTGGGCAGTGTTAGTATCCCTGTTAGTGATATCTTAAACATACTAGCGGGGAATGAGGCTTCCAATATTATTTACGCCGACATTATTTGGAATTTTAGAATCACAAAGGCCTTGACTTGTGTGTTGGCTGGGAGCGCTCTATCCATAGGGGGTCTGCAAATGCAAACACTATTTCGGAATGCATTAGCCGGACCTGATGTACTAGGTTTAAGCTCGGGGGCTAGTCTGGCCGTCTCCTTATTATTAATGGGACAAGCGGCAGGTATCCGATTTTTTTCTGACCCCAACCCATGGACAATTGTAATCGCCTCAAGTATAGGCGCGGGCGCCGTGTTTCTCATTGTATTATTTATTGCACGAAGGTTAGGCGACAATACCTCATTATTAATTATAGGACTAATGATGGGCGCGGCGACTGCCTCTTTGGTGAGTGTTTTGCAATTTCTAAGCGAGGCCGAGGATCAACAAGCTTATCTCTTGTGGACTTTTGGGAGTCTGGGAAGTTTGAGTTGGAGTGAAATACAAATATTGACGTTAGTACTTGTGTTAGGTGCCCTTGTAGGGCTTCTATCTGTTAAAGCGCTCAATGCCTGGTTGCTGGGTGACAATTATGCGCGCAGCCTTGGTGTAAATGTAAATCGCTCCAGACTTTTTATCATTCTATCAACCTCTATTTTAACAGGGGGTGTTACTGCTTTTTGCGGGCCAATCGCCTTTGTCGGTCTAGCTGTACCACATTTGACTAAACTGATCATTAAGACTCACAATCATCGAGTGCTTTTGCCTGCTGTTATGCTCAGCGGAGCAATACTGATGCTGTTTTGCGATATCATCGCCCAATTGCCTGGAAGTAAGTATGTCTTACCCATCAATGCCATTACTGCCTTGATTGGCGCGCCGGTCGTTATCTGGATTGTACTTAAGTCGAAACGTATCTCTATATAATATGAGTACAGATACTTTTATGAATTGTATTGAGACAATTGACTTAACGGTAGGCTACACTAATCGTCACGATGGTTTTAATATTTTATTGGAGAATCTCAATCTGAAGTTAAAGGCAGGTGAATTGGTTTGTTTCATGGGGCAAAATGGAATTGGAAAATCTACTCTTATCCGAACGCTCGCCGGACTCCAACGTCCTTTATCAGGCACAATTAAGTTTAACAATCTTGACTCAAAAACAATAAAAAGTTCCGCAGACGGACTTCCTCATCATCTGGCTGTGGTACTCACAGATCGTATTACAGCAGTGAACATGACCGTGAGTGATGTTGTGTCCTTTGGGCGATACCCATACTTGGGCTGGGCAGCAAGGCTTTCAACAGAGGACATCCAAATAATAAAGGAGACACTTAAAGAAACACGGATTGAGCATCTAAAAGATAAGAAGCTGCATGAATTGAGTGACGGACAAATTCAGATGGTAATGATTGCAAGAGCCGTTATTCAAGATACCCCCATCATATTGTTAGACGAACCAACGGCTCATCTTGATTTAAACAACCGCCTTGAAATCATGAACTTGTTGCGTCGACTTGCTCATAATTACGGGAAAGCAATTTTAGCCTCTACGCATGAACTTGACTTAGCCCTTCAAACTGCTGATTTAATCTGGCTGGCGGGGCAGGATAAAAAAATAATTACGGGTATCCCTGAAGATCTTGTGCTCGATGGTACTTTCGATTTCATTTTTCAATTCAAGGGTTTCGATTTAAAGACAGGCAAGGTTCAGCACGAGCCGTATCGCGGTTTAAACATCAAGATCGAAGGTTCCGGCCACGAGTTTCTTTGGACCAAGAATGCCTTTGAGCGAAAGGGATTCTCCATCACACCGGAAGCAAGTCAACACACAGTTGCTGTACGACAAACTCAAGGAAGTTTGGAATGGGTTTTAGACGACAAAATTAATTTTCGCTCCCTTCAACAACTGTTCTTAAGTCTTGAATCTTTTGTATAACGGTTATCCTATTCATCAATCGTTTGCACATATTCCTGTAAGATTCAATGGAAATTGATACAATTCTATTGGCTGCCTTTTACTACGTTTGGGCTTTTATCTTTCACTATGATTAATATCAACGAACTGTTTTCATATAAATTCAATAAGAAATATTCAAAGCCCGTCGCCTACTTCTCTATGGAGTTTGCCGTCGACCAACCTCTTAAAATATATAGTGGAGGTCTTGGTTTTCTGGCCGGGTCCCACCTGCGTAGCGCTTATGAACTAAAACAAAATCTAATCGGCATTGGCATACTCTGGAAGAAAGGCTATTACGATCAAGAACGAAATCAGGACCAAACGTTGCGGGTTAGTTTTCGGGATAAGGACTATTCTTTTCTGACAGATACCCATATCGTTTTTCCTATCACCATCCACGGTGCTAAAGTTTTTGTCAAAGCTTATCTGCTAAAACCAGAAGTATTTAATTCTGCTCCCCTATTTCTGCTAAGCACGGACATTCCTGAAAATGATTATTTGGCGCAGACCATTAGCCATCGTTTATACGATCCCAATGAAACCACACGCATTGCGCAGTCCATATTACTGGGTACCGGAGGCGCAAAGTTATTGGATGTACTCAAGCGTGAGACGGAAATTTATCACATGAATGAAGGCCACGCCCTGCCTATGTGTTTTTATCTGCTCAATAAATATAAAGACCTTGATGAAGTAAAAAAACGGGTAGTGTTCACAACCCATACGCCGGAGAAAGCGGGAAATGAAGAGCATAGCATTCCCTTACTTAACAGCATGAGTTTCTTTGACGGTGTTACATTACAACAGGTCAATGAGTTCGTCCAGCCCGAAGGTGGCGTATTAAATTACACGCTTACAGCCCTACGCTTTGCGAAAATTGCAAACGGTGTTTCTCAACTTCATGGAGATGTTGCCAATAAAATGTGGGGTACTTACAAAAACATTTGCAAGATCATAGCGATTACTAATGCACAAAATAAAATCTATTGGCAGGACCCTGTTCTTGAAAACGCTTTAAAAAACAGCGACGAACAAGGGATGATAAAACGCAAAAAAGAAATGAAGCGAAAGCTTTTCCGTGTTGTTGCCAATCAGACCGGAAAGCTCTTTGATGAGAACGTGCTCACTTTGGTATGGGCAAGGAGGTTTGCTGCATACAAGCGCGCAAATTTGCTGATGGCTAATTATGACCGTTTTCTAAAAATTGTTCAAAACAAAAATTATCCCATACAAATTATTTGGGCGGGCAAACCCTATCCAGAAGACTATGGAGCAATTAATATCTTTAATGAAATCTATTGGAAGACAAAAGATCTACCTAACTGTACCGTTGTAACAGGATACGAGTTGTGGTTGTCTGACCATCTTAAAAAAGGATCGGATCTCTGGTTGAATAATCCAAGACTTTATCACGAAGCCTCTGGCACATCTGGTATGACCGCTGCCATGAATGGATCGGTAAACCTTTCTATCCCGGACGGATGGGTACCGGAATTTGCGAAACATGGAAAAAATTCCTTTATCATTGATACTGCAGATGATTCACTAACACAGGACTCAAGGGATAAAATAGAAGCTCAGAAATTACTCGATGTGTTAGAGAGAGAAATTATTCCAATGTACTACGATCATCCGGATAGCTGGCAAGCAGTAGTTAAATCTAGCATGACCGATGTTCTTCCTTTCTTCGACGCTGGAAGAATGGCTGAGGAGTATTACGAAAGAATGTATCATATTTAACTATTCACTAGGTTTCTTTAATACTAAAGAAAGGATTCGTTAAAGTCCTAGGCGACTTTTTTTGATCCAGCCGTTCCCCAAGAGAATAAATTATATTTGTGAAGACTTAGCAGTGGGCATTCCATCAAGCTCATGCTTCTGCGTTAAAAAATGATAGGATGCAGGAATACGGCGACATACGCAGTATTAAGCTGTTCCGTCATATTACAAAACAAAATCTTCTTGTAACTTGGTTAGCTAAACGACATTTTGGTAATCCATCCTGTCTTTAATTTGACCATGAAACATATTGTTATTATCGGAAATGGAATTTCAGGAGTAACGGCGGCCCGGCATATTCGCAAAAACAGCGACTACCAAATTACTATCATTTCTTCAGAGACGCGTCATTTCTTTTCACGGACTGCCCTGATGTATGTTTATATGGGTCACTTAAAATTTGAACATACCAAGCCATATGAAGATTTCTTCTGGAAGAAAAATAGAATTGACCTCGTATTTGATCATGTGGTTAAAGTTAATGCAGAACGCCAGCAGGTAGATTTGAAGTCAGGAAATACCCTTCATTACGACGCTTTAGTTATTGCTTCAGGCTCTCGGTCCAACAAGTTTGGATGGCCGGGACAAGACCTCGTCGGCGTTCAGGGTTTGTATAGTTATAACGATCTGGTATTGATGGAAGGTAATACCAAAGCTATTAAACATGCTGTGCTGGTAGGCGGTGGGTTAATAGGTATTGAGATGGCAGAGATGCTGCTCACCAGAGGAATCCGCGTCACCTTTCTCGTTAGAGAGCCGGAATTTTGGAGCTCAGTTCTACCGATGGAAGAAGCCCGTTTAATCACCAACCATATTCGTTCACATCATGTGGATTTAAAGCTAACTACAGAACTTCGAGAAATAATTTCCGATCATGAGGGCAAAGTAAAGGCCGTGAAGACCGAAAAAAATGAGATAATAGAATGTCAATTTGTTGGTCTTGCTGTAGGTGTTTCACCGAATATAGAATTCTTAAGCGATTCAGGAATCCGGACGAACAACGGCGTACTGGTGGATTCCTATTTGCAGACTAACATTCCTAATGTATATGCTATTGGTGATTGTGTAGAACGCACCTATCAGCTACCAGGAAGAAAAAATATAGAACAGGTCTGGTACACTGGGCGGATGATGGGAGAAGTCGTCGCACAGACGATCTGTGGCACCCCTTCTAAATATGAACCCGGTCCGTGGTTCAATTCCGCAAAATTTCTCGACATAGAATATCAAACCTATGGAACTGTTTCAAATGTTTTAAGTCCTGCTGAAGATGACTTCTATTGGGAACACCATGGACAAAAAAAGGCGATCCATTTTGTCTGGAACAAAGACTCTAAAAAATTCTTAGGCGTTAATACGTTCGGTATCCGACTGCGCCATGAATATTTTGATCGATGGCTTCGGCAAAAAAAAGATATACAATTTGTAATAGCACATTTGCAGGAGGCAAACTTTGATCCGGAGTTCTTTGAACGTCATGAAAATGAAATCGCAAATGCATTTTATCAAAAATATCCATCTTTCAAGGCTGCATAATACAATATGAAAATACTTAAGATTACAGGCCTGCTACTTTTTGTCGCTGGCTTTTTCGTATTTAACGCATCATTTTTTTGGGCCGATTACAGACTTACAGAGAATGCTGTTAAAAAAAGTATACATGATGAACAAAAGCAAGCGCTTTTCCTCACTGAAGCCTCGGCAATCTTGGATCGACCGGTAAGCTCAAATTTTGAATTTATACATTATGTTTCAGAAATCTTTGAAACCATTAATGAAAAGCAGCTAACGAAATATGCTATCACCGAGGATGAACTTGATCGATTAGCAAAACTCAGCGAAGCTACATTTTCCATTGCGAATGTTGACTCCGTTTTCCGGACATCAAATGAGACTTCATCATTTAAAAACAAAGTGTTTAAAGATTTTGGCGGCTCGCTTGAAAGCAGAACATTTTCCTCACCGGAAGAATTACATACCGAATTGAAAAATGTGTCTGCAAAAGTACGGGATTATGCAATTATCAACCGTGCAGGTTTTGATCGTTACGCCCAAAAGGACATTAAGTATTCTCTCGCAAAAGCTTCCGCAGAAAGTCCCGTAAGAAATAATCCTTTATTATATCTTCTTCTAACGTTTGGCCTATGTATTATTGGGGCCGCCCTTTACATTCTGCCAAAAATAAAAGAGTCCAAAGGCATAAAAAATAATAATATCTTCTTTCATCCGATGAAAAATGTTGGATGGCTCGGAATATTAACAGGCACATGGTTGATCGTCTTTTATGTGATACTTTATTTTTTTCCGGAATACATGACCAATTGGATTATCATGGTAGACCCCATTAGTGAAATGTTAAATGGTCATGAGGCTGGGAGATTTTTCCTTTATGGTTTTATTTATACGTTGTGCATTTTAGTAATGGGGGTCCGGATGATTATTCATTACAGGCATAGCAAGTATCAGATTTTTCGTACCCTTTCAGTCATGTTTTTTCAAACTGCCTTCGCCTTTCTTATTCCCGAATTCCTGATCAGGCTGAACAAACCTTACTTTGATTTTAAAAACATATGGCCGTTGGATTACAGTTTCTTTTTCGATTTCCGATTAGATCAGTTAAGGGAAAGCGGCGCCTTAGGCATTTTTATGTTGGGTTGGGGAATTGCGCTGATCATCATTGCTGTTCCAGTCTTCGTGTATTTTTTTGGCAAGCGCTGGTATTGTTCGTGGGTTTGCGGATGCGGAGGCTTAGCGGAAACGTTGGGTGACCCGTATCGCCAACTTTCAGATAAAAGTTTAAAGGCGTGGAAAATTGAACGATGGATGGTTCACGGTGTGCTTGCTTTTGCTATTGTTATGACGGCGGCAGTGCTTTATACTTATTGGACAAAATCGTCCTGGTTTCTCATCGTCGACAGCTACTCATTAAGAGAAGTTTACGGATCGTTTATTGGTGCTGCATTTGCCGGTGTGATTGGAACCGGTTTTTATCCACTAATGGGTAATCGGGTGTGGTGTCGTTTTGGGTGTCCGTTAGCCGCGTACTTGGGCCTGATTCAACGGTTTAAGTCTCGTTTCAGAATCACTACAAATGGTGGACAATGTATCTCCTGCGGCAATTGTTCTACCTATTGCGAAATGGGAATTGATGTACGCTGGTACGCACAGCGTGGGCAAAATATAGTTCGATCGTCCTGCGTGGGATGCGGTGTCTGCTCGGCAGTGTGCCCGCGAGGTGTATTAAATCTGGAAGTAAAAGATGAAGAAGGTCGATTTGGAAAACCGATTTTGATAGGAAATAACAACGCAAAACTTGATGTTTAAGAAAAACGGAATTGTATTTATGATGTCCGTAAAAATTTTATTTAAAAGCCCTTGTTGAAATCTCCTGCTGTCATTTCTGTTATTATTCCCGCCTTTAATGAAGAAAACGGGATAGGTCAAGTTATCGCTGAAATACCGAAAGAGATTGTTCATGAAATTATCGTCGTCAATAATGCATCAACGGATAATACGGAACACATTGCGCAGAAAGCAGGTGCAACTGTTCTCCGTGAACCGATACCAGGATATGGGCGCGCGTGTCTTCGCGGCATCGATTATCTAATCAAATCAAAAAGTCATCCTGATATTGTAATTTTTTTAGATGCCGATCATTCAGACTACCCCGAAGAAATTCCTCAGCTGATAAACCCAATTCTGGCAAATAATGTTGATTTGGTGATAGGTTCCCGGGCTCTCGGAAACAAAGAAAAGGGCTCGATGACAACGCAACAAATTTTTGGCAATTGGTTAGCCACCCGACTTTTGAAACTATTTTATAAAGTGAGATTTACGGACCTGGGTCCGTTCAGGGCAATTAAATTCAGGTCACTGGTTGCACTTGATATGCAGGATAAAACGTATGGATGGACCGTGGAAATGCAATTAAAAGCTGCAAAGAAAAAAATGAAATGTATGGAAGTGCCTGTGCGATATAGAAAACGAATCGGGTTTTCAAAAATTTCGGGTACGATAAAAGGAACGGTGATGGCGGGTTATAAAATTATCGGGACAATATTTAAGTACTTATAACCAATGAATTATTGAGTCTCTCTGATCAATGGCAATTTTAATCACGATATTATATAGCCTTTCACTCCTTTACATTTTTTTGTTTAGTTTAGGTCAACTGCACCTTACGTGGATTTATATCACAAGAAAGAAAATCAACAGTCAGGTTGTAGCATCCTCCACAGGTTTCAACCCGCAAGTCACAATTCAATTGCCCATCTTTAATGAAAGGTATGTAGTCGAGAGATTACTGGAAGCAATCAGTAAGTTTGAATATCCTAAAGACAAAATGGAGATCCAAATCTTGGATGATTCCACGGACGATACCACTGAAATTATTCTTAAAAAACTTGAGTCTCTTCGTTCTTTGAAACTGGATATTAAACTTATCCATCGTGAAAACAGAGCAGGCTTCAAAGCAGGTGCCCTTGATCATGGATTAAAGCTTGCGAAAGGTGAACTCATCGCGATCTTCGATGCCGATTTTATACCTGGCCCAGATTTTCTACAAAAGACTTTATACACATTTACGAATGCTTCTGTTGGAGCGGTACAAACCCGCTGGGGACATATTAATAAAGATTATTCTTTATTAACGCAACTTCAGGCCTTTGGATTAGATGCCCACTTTTCCATTGAACAAAGTGCACGAAATGCTGTGGGGAGTTTTATCAATTTCAACGGCACCTGCGGTGTCTGGAGAAAGGCGTGTATTATAGACGCCGGAGGATGGTCCAGCGACACCTTAACGGAAGATCTTGACTTGAGTTACCGTGCTCAATTAAAGGGTTGGAAATTAAAATATTTGGAAGAAATCTCCACTCCAGGAGAATTGCCTGTGATCATGCCTGCTATTAAGGCTCAGCAGTACCGTTGGAATAAAGGAGGAGCTGAAACGGCACGAAAAATTTTTGTAAAAGTAATGACGTCAAATTTAAAAGGCATCAACAAGGTCCATGCGTTTTTTCATTTATTCAATAGTTCGGTTTTCTTAAGTGTATTACTTGCAGCCTTGTTAAGTGTACCAATGCTTTTTATTATAAGGAATAATCCAAGCATGACCGGAATATTCCGTCTCGGGAATATATTCCTTGTTGGATTTCTATCAATTTCAATATTTTACTGGGTGGCAACAAAACGGTTTAATGTAAATGCAGGTAAGACCTTTATCAATTTGTTTCCTGGCTTCTTGATTGTATCCATGGGGTTATCGCTTCATAATGGTATAGCGGTATTGGAAGGATTACTTGGAATTAAAACGCCATTCGTGAGGACTCCAAAATTTAATATCACAAAAAAAGGTGAGCCGTGGAGAAACAATGTGTACGTTCATCCTACCTTTGATATAATCACGTTACTCGAAGGCATATTATGTTTGTATTTCATTGCAGGCATTTGCATCGGCGCTTATTTTAATACAAGCATACTATTCTTCTTTCACATTATGCTTGCGACCGGTTTTGGATACGTATTTTATTATTCTGTTAAGCCATTAGCAAATGCTTAACGGCAAGGCTACACAATACTTGCTTGGCCTGGGAATTTTTTCACTGTATTTTTTTCTTGGCTATAGCATCCAACGGCACGAGACTGCTTTACTTCTAGGTCTTTACGGCATAGTCTTTCTGGTTTATGCATGGATTATTTTTAAAGCACCAAACGATCAATTAACCTATTGGACGTATGCGGCAATTGCATGCCGGTTAATACTTCTTTTTTCCGTCCCAAATTTATCCGAAGATTTCTATCGCTTCATTTGGGACGGTAGATTAATTGCTTCCGGATATCATCCCTTCGCGCATATACCTAGCTTTTACATCGAAAATAAAATATCCATAGCTGGGATTGATGAATCGCTGTATCAAAATCTAAATTCTAAAAACTACTTTACTGTTTATCCTCCCGTTGCGCAGTTCTTGTTTTGGCTATCGGCAAAAATCTCCCATCATGTTTACGGTAGTCTTCTATTCCTTAAAACATTAAATGTTTTTGCGGAAATCGTTTCAATATTTCTGTTACGAAGATTAATAAGTCATTTCAAAATTCCACAACGCAATTTGTTGGTCTATGCGCTTAACCCGCTAGTAATCTTAGAACTTAGCGGTAATGCGCATTTTGAAGCAATTATGATTGTTTTCCTGCTGGCCAGTATATACTTCATAGCGAGAGAGCGACTACCACTCGCTGCGATCACATTAGCGATTGCCATTTGCACCAAGCTGATTCCGCTGATTTTCCTGCCAGCAATTCTTACCCTCTTGGGGTGGAAGAAAGCAGTCCAATTGTATGCGATCACTGGTCTTACCTGTATCGTTTTATTTATCCCCTTGTTGGATGTAGCAATTATTGAAGGATTTCAGCATAGTCTTGGATACTACTTCTCCCGATTTGAATTTAACGCCAGTATATACTATCTCGTCAGGTGGTTGGGATTTCTTTTTTTCGGATATAACATCGTTCACATTGCCGGTGGAGTTTTAGGTGTCATAGCTACGTTCCTTATTATAAAAATTTCTATAAGGACTGATAAGAGTAGGTCTCAGCAAACAGTTGATTTAAAATCAGACACGGTTTTTAAAATTTCTACCTTCATTGAGTCCCTATTGTGGGCATTAATGGTATACTTTCTTTTTACAACCACACTTCATCCATGGTACGTTACGACACTTTTGGCGATATCGGTTTTGACCCGTTATAAATTTGTTGTTTTATGGAGTTTTACAATTTTTTTAAGTTATGCTGGTTATTCCAGGGACGGTTTTAATGAAAACTTATGGATTGTGGCTTTCGAATACATTACTGTTCTTGGGTATCTTGGCTATGAATTATTATGGAAAAAAAGATTCTCTTTATCTATTGCTTAATGGGCATAGCCTGGCCGGCATTCAGCCAAACAGCCTTTGATGAGAAACTCAAACATCTTTACAGGTATTCTGTACCAGTGATTAAAGTAGAGGATCTACAACGTAAATTGATAGAATGTGAAAAGATAATACTACTTGATATACGTACGGCTGACGAATTTAATGTGAGCCATATACCAAGCGCTCTCTTTGTCGAGTACAATAGTTTCTCAGCGAAAGGTTTAGATACGCTAGACCACGAGGCACAAATTGTAATTTACTGTTCTGTTGGTTATCGAAGCGAGCGTATAGGGGAAAAGTTAATAGAAGCTGGTTTTGCGAACGTCCGAAATCTTTACGGTGGAATATTTGAATGGGTTAATAAAGGATATCCGATCCTGAATGCTGCCGGAGCACCCACACTACGCGTACATACGTATAATAGAAACTGGTCGCAATGGTTATTGAAAGGTGTAAAAGTCTATTAAAATGCGCATTAGGAAATCAAAAGATGAGTCGCTTCTAATCATTTTTTACAAAAATCCGGAACTTGGAAAAGTCAAGACACGCCTTGCAGCAACGATTGGTGATGCTAAAGCTTATGCTATTTATCTCCTACTCTCTGAACACACAAGAAGTATAACGGAAAAGTTGCCCATGTCCAAGGCACTTTATTATTCTGATTTCATTGACCACAACGATTCCTGGCATAATGAAAAATATCAGAAGCATTTACAGATGGGAGGTGACTTAGGCGAAAAAATGATGAACGCGTTTCGTGATGGCTTTAAAAATGGTTATCAATCGATTTGTATCATCGGGACAGATTGCCTTGAATTAACTCCTCAAGTTGTCAAGGAGGGTTTCAGGAAACTTCATACACACGATATTGTAGTAGGTCCGGCTCACGATGGAGGATATTATTTATTGGGGATGAATTATTTACATCCTGCACTGTTTCAAAACAAAAGCTGGAGCACCAACCGTGTTTTAGCCGAAACGCTTCACGATATCAAACTGCTAGGTTTAACTTACCGGCAGCTCGATACGCTGAATGATATTGATGAAGAAAAAGACCTTCCTCCCCACTTTAGAACCTAGGACGCTTCAGGCTTGCCATAATTATCATAGTCGATTTATATCCCATTCTAAGTTTCACTCTAGAAACAATACACACCAGTCCCATCATGGGAAACCCTGATAGGGTAATGCCCCTTTCTCGCCCGTTTCTCAGGGCTAACCCTGCTGGCACGATAATGCATAATGATTCAGTACAACTTTAAAATTTTAGGTATGAGAACGCAACAAAACATAGATACAATGAGAGCCAGGCTCATCAATTGTGTGGGTTCGTCAGAACCATTTTTCATCAAAAAGAAAAACGAGGAAGTTGTCGTTACCTACATTAGGGGTTTTGCTGATCCGGACCGAAACATTGTTTTGATCTCCGAAAAATCAACGAGCCGGGGAATGAATATAATAGAAATCAAAAACATTGAAGAAATAAAACCATGGATACAAACAGCCGCATAACTCAGTTAGAGAAGAGTTTATTTATCTTCTTATTGTTCACAATTACCGTATATAAATCTAAGGGCAATTTAATAGAGCGATTATCATACGGGGAAAAAGTAATATCTTCTCTCACCCCCCAACTGATTCCGGCCGTCAGATAGGGTAACCGTTGGTTATGCTATCTCAAACTGTCGAGATCTCTGATAAGAATCTGCTTTCTGTTAAAATTGATTAGATTTTGTTCTTTCAATTGATTAAGAATTGTGGTAACTGTTTGGCGAGACGTGCCAGTCAATGAAGCAATATCCTTGTGCGTTAAATTTGCCTGAATCAACGTTTCCAAACCTACCTTCTTTCCCCTCCACGCTGCTGCATCTTTTAAATATTCGATGATGCGCGTGCGGGCATCTTTAAAAACCAGAAGTTCCAGCTTGCGTTCAAGCTTCATGATACGCAAGCCAATTAACTTAAGTATTTTAAAACTCAGCTCTTTGTCCTCATACATTAACGTTTTTAATTCCTCTATTGTCAATGGACAAATAGTAGTCTCTTCCATTGCCTGAGCAAAATCTTTCCGTTTCTCCTCTCCAGCCATTGCTAGTTCGCCAAATATCTCTCCTGTTGTTAAAACTGCTGAAAGTACTTCTTCACCGCTTTCAAGGTAGTGTCCTATCTTGACCTTTCCCCCAACGATCATGTAAATATGAGTAGCCGAATCGTCCGGCATGTAAATAAATTGTTGACGCTTGTATTTAATAAATTCATGATTCTCCGCCATCTTCTTCACCTTGTGCGGGCAGAGAATTTTATAAAGGTTAACGCTTTCAAAATACCATAAGGCAGACGTATTTGACATTTGGAGTGCTATTAATACATGAATCTATCAATATTTGTTAACCTCGAGAATCGAGGAACTGTTTATTTTCCCTGTTCCGATAACCATTAACGATAACTTTTTAAGTTAGCATAAAATTTAAAGAAAAATTACATGCCGGAATTAAAGCTCTCACAAATTTGGATCTATCCCATAAAGTCCTTAGGCGGAATTTCTTTACCTACAGTAAATGTAATGGCAAAGGGGCTTCAGTATGATCGGCGCTGGATGCTCGTGGATGAATCAGGCACGGCGATGACTCAACGTACTTACCCGAAAATGTCACTCTTTAAATTATCCATTGAAAATAATCAAATACTTATTTCATACGGGAAACAACAGCTTTCCTTCAATCTTGAAGCAGGCGCTATTTCGAAACCATTACAAGTCAATATTTGGAATGATTCAGTGTCTGTTTTCGAAGTGAACCCTGTTTACAGCAAATGGTTTTCGGATTTGTTAGGGGTAAATTGTAAACTCGTGTACTTTCCCGAGGAGAATTCGCGCCCCGTGGATCCACGTTATAAAGTGAACGATGAGCACGTTAGCTTGGCAGATGCCTACCCATTTTTAATTATTGGCCAGGGCACATTGGATGACTTGAATTTGAAATTGAAAGAGCCTGTCCCGATAAATAGATTCCGACCTAATTTTGTATTTACAGGTGGACATGCGTTTGAGGAAGATTCGTGGCGTAACTTCAGCATCGGCAATGTCCGCTTTGTTGGTGTAAAACTTTGTGATCGTTGTATACTCACAACTGTAAATCAGGATACCGCTGAAAAAGGGCAAGAACCACTGAAAACTCTGGCTACATACAGAAAACGGGATAACAAAATTTATTTTGGCCAAAATCTGGTAACCTTGGAAAACGGGAACGTGACTGTAGGTGATAAAATTACAGTTCAATAAACAGAACTAAATCTTGCCTACCATTCCCTTAGTATAGACTTTTACAGCATGACCTCTCTCTATCTCAAAGCCATACACATTATCTTTATTGTAACATGGTTTGCAGGATTATTCTATATGCCGCGCCTGTTCGTTCACATGATTGAGTCAAATGAGAAACCCGAACCTGAACGATCAATTCTCTTCAAACAATTAATGAAAATGGCGTCCGGATTATGGTTTGGCATTACATGGCCCTCCGCGATTATAACCCTCGGGATGGGAGCATCTTTGCTGATTACCGAACCAACGTGGCTGCAATATGGATTCATGCATATCAAACTCACGCTTGTATTTTTTTTGTATTTATACCACTTCTCTCTCCATATTTTGTTTAAGCAGTTTAAACGAAATGTTGTGAAATTTTCCTCTACACAGATGCGTCTATGGAACGAAGTCGCCACAATTTTTCTTATTAGTATTGTTTTCCTGATTGTATTAAAAAATGCGCTCAGCATTTTATGGGGGCTTTCAGGACTAATTGTAATTACTATATTAATTACCCTCGGAATCAGAGTCTATAAAAAATATCGGAATGAAAAATAAACTTAAAGGATACATGCCTGGTAAAGCAACATTAATCCAACGCAATAGGTCATCGAAAAAGCCTAACAGGGTTATCGTATGTTGTTTGTTAACTACTTTGAGTTTGCTTTTTTCTGCCTGTACTATTGAAAAAGAAAAACCCCTACCAATTTTTGGTGAACGAGACATTGTTGGAACCGATACCATTTACCACACCATCGCAGATTTTAAATTTATCGATCAGGATAGTGCCGAAGTCACCAACAATACTTTTAAAGACAAGATTTATGTCGCGGATTTTTTTTTCACCTCCTGCCGCACAATCTGTCCGAAGATGAAAACTCAAATGCTCCGCGTTTATGATTCTGTAGAAAACGACTCAGATGTTCTACTGCTTTCGCATACCATTGATCCCGACTACGACACGGTTGGTCTATTGCACGATTTTGCCGAAAAGCTGGGTGTTAAAAGCGACAAATGGCATTTCGTTACCGGAAATAAAGAAGAGATATATAAGATCGCGCAAACAAGTTATTTTGCCACTGCCATGGAAGATAAAGCAGAACCCGATGGATTTATTCACAGCGGGGCCTTTCTACTGATTGATAAACAAAAAAGGATTCGTGGAAAGTACGACGGAACAATAGAGGCAGATGTTAACAGATTGCTGGAAGATATTAAGAAGTTGAAGAAGGAAGATGAAAAGATCTGAAGCTTTTCGACAGCCATGCACTTATGAAGGAAGTTGTATTAGAAATTCCAAGCGAATTACTTACGGTAGTTTGTTCATTGTCTGCGTATTGTGTTTGGGGTGCACTTCAAACTCCTCCAATGAAAATACCCCTAAATTTGAGCAATACTTTATCCAGGGCAAGCAACTTTATTTGTCCCACTGCAGCAACTGTCATCAAGAAAATGGCAAAGGCCTAGGCTTGCTATATCCACCGCTAGATACATCCGACTATATGCAAAGCCAAATGGAAAATGTGTTGTGTCTGATCCGGAACGGTAAAAAGGGAGAACTTATTGTGAATGGTAAAAAATTCAATCAACCGATGCCTGGCATCTCAACATTATCAGATTTAGAGGTTGCAGAAATCGCGACCTACATCTACAACTCGTGGAGCCATCAACACGGACTTATCGATGTGAAGTTTGCGTCAGAGATTCTGTCTCGATGCGACAGTATAGAAAATTCTCAGTAAAATATCTTTATCAATAATCTCGTCATGACCGACTGAACCTTGATGTTTTCTGACGCGCTAGTTGACGCCAACACAACAACAATCAACCGGGCCAGACATTCTACATATATTTCATTTTGATATCGATGTCAAGATCTTTCTGATCCGGCACTAAATCTATTACCGCGCGTTCAAAAGTTGGCGGTCCCATCGCCCCTAGTACATTGTTAGAAAAACCAAATCCCTCCTTAGGTATGCCCAATTTATTTTTGTCGAGGTCTTTGTTTTTATTTGCGTCATGCAATACACTTACGGCATACTTACCAGGCTTTAGATTTTCAAAAACCACTGTTATTGAATTACCAGAAGCTTCAGCCATTCGTCCATCGAGCGGTTTTTTTAGAAAGCTATCCTGGCTGTCAAAAATTCCAACCATGATGTTCCCTTTTTGCCCTTTAATATTGGTGACTGTTACCTGAAGTTTGTTTTGCGACATGGCACAAATGGAAGTAAGTAACATTGCTCCCAACACGTATATTTTTTTCATATATCTGAATAACTTTTACTATATCCTCAAATTATAACTTTAAATCGTCGTTGTATGTTTACTGGAGCAAAAAATTATGCCCCGTCAAAACGTTCTTTTGTCATTTATAAGACACCGTTTATATGGTTTTTGGTTCCACTCGCCAATCCTGGCGTAAAGTTGACAAACCTGTAAATACTAATTTCGTACCTTTCTTTTATCATCAACCTCATTAATTATGGCTTCTGTAAAGTTAAAAATCAACGACAAAAATTATACCGTCGAGGTAGACCCCAAGATGCCTTTGCTTTGGGCTATAAGAGATGTTGTCGGTCTTACCGGTACAAAATATGGTTGTGGAATTGCCCAGTGCGGGGCATGCACTGTACATCTTGATGGAACCCCGGTTCGGTCCTGCTCAATTCCCGTTACCGCGGCTAACAATAAAAATATCACCACCATTGAAGGTCTGTCTACAGATAACTCGCACCCTGTGCAACAAGCGTGGATCCAGGAACAAGTTCCCCAATGCGGATACTGTCAATCGGGTCAAATTATGGCAGCTACTGCTCTTCTAAAGAAGAACCCAAATCCGACTGATAAAGACATTGATACCGCTATGCAAGGTCATATTTGTCGATGCGGAACGTATCCCCGGATACGCAAGGCGATTAAAACAGCTTCTCAACTCATGGGTCAGAAGGCAAGCGCTAAGTAATCCACTCAAATTTTAATTCGCATGGAAACAACAATAAGCAAATTATCCAGAAGAAATTTTATCAAACTTTCAGGCATGACCGGTGCAGCGCTAACCCTTGGGCTGTACACAGAAGTAAAAGGTGAAGAAGCAAAAATAATAAAACCAGATGTTGCAAAAAGCTTAGGCACGGAGTTGAATGCGTGGATATCCATTGATACATCGGGAAAAGTTACCATTATGAATCACCGGGCTGAAATGGGTCAGGGTGCATATCAATCTGTTCCGCAAATGATAGCAGAAGAATTGGAAGTGGATCTTAATAAGGTGGATATTGTGTTCGGGGTTGGAAATGAAAAGAAGTATGGAAGCCAAATTACCGGTGGTAGCTCAACAGTTCGCTCAGCTTACAAACATCTTTGTCGCATGGGTGCTACTGCCAGGGAAATGCTGATAGAAGCAGCCGCCAAAAAATGGAATGTCGATAACAACACTTGCTACGCCGAAAACGGAAACGTCATTCATAAACCATCCGGTAGAAAATTCCATTATGGTGAGCTTGTGGAAGAAGCCTCTAAAATAGAGCCACGTCAAACCGTTGCGTTGAAGAAAGTCGAGGATTATAAAATTCTTCGTAAACCAGTTCCGCGTCAAGACACGCCTTTAAAAACCAACGGCTCAGCAATTTTCGGCATTGATAAGAAACTTCCTGGCATGCTCTATGCAGTAATCGAACGTAATCCCAGGTTTATTGGAAAGGTTAAAAGTTTTGATGATACAGCAGCCAAAAAAATCCCGGGCGTTAAACATGTTTTTACAGTTAAGGTAGATGTGTTCTCGTCAGTACGCGAAGGCGTAGCTGTGGTTGCAGATACCTTTTGGAACGCTTTGCAGGGAAGAAAAGCCTTGAAAGTTGAGTGGGATGATACCGGATTTGCACATCACAGCACGGAAGAGCTATACGCAAAAATGAATGAAGAGCTGAGAACAAAAGAGGGGATTTCCTATCGCACCAAAGGGAATGTTTCATCTGCGTTGAGCAAAGCTACAAAGAAAGTTGAGGCCGTTTATGAAACACCATATCAGTCTCATAGCTGCATGGAACCACTTAATTGCGTGGCGCACGTTAAAGAAGACGCTGCCGAAATTTGGGGACCAATTCAGGCCCCAGGGTGGATTCAGGACGACCTTGCGAAAGTACTCGGTTTGCCTAAAGAAAAAATTACAGTCAATATGACTTTTCTAGGCGGTGGTTTTGGGCGGAAAGCATTCTTTGACTACACCCAGGAGGCGGCCTTAATTTCACGAGAAATTAAAGCACCTGTCCAGGTTATGTGGACCCGCGAAGATGACACGATACAAGGGCCATTCAGACCAGGAATGGTGTATCAATGTGCAGCAGGACTTAGTGAAGGAGGAAGGATAAATAGTTATAAATTCAAGATGGCCGGGCAGAACATGGATCATCAATGGCCTGGAGCTTCAAAAGATTCTTATAATGGGAGTACCACTGAAGGATTTTTAGAAGCTTATTTTAACAGTATTCCGCATTTTAGCTTTGCCGATCTACCCCTTGACTCCCCTGTTCCGGTAATGTGGTGGCGATCCGTATACTCCTCTACCAATGGTTTCGCCTACGAAAGTTTTATGGATGAACTCGCCCTGGAGGCTGGAAAAGACCCACTAGAGTTCCGGAGGGAACACGTGGGAGAAGAGCGATATCAATTACTTATTGGTAAATTGGAAGAAGTAAGCGGGTGGAAATCACGAAAGAAAAATGAAGGTTTTGGTGTAGCGATCACCGAATGTTTTTCAAGCATTGTTGGTGAAGTTGTTAAAGTTTCCAAAGATGCCAATGGAAAAGTGAAAATCGACAAAGTTTGGGCTGTGATGGATTGTGGATGGTATGTGAATCCCGATATCATCAAGGCGCAAGTTGAAGGCAGTATTATCATGGCATTAGGTGCGGCTACTAAACATGCCACTCATTTCAAGGACGGAAAAGCTGTAGAGCGAAACTTTGATAGTTATAAAATGGTGCGTATTTCAGAAACGCCGGAAATTGAAGTGCACATTATGGATAATGATGAAAAGGCCGGTGGTGTCGGTGAACCAGGGTTACCCCCTTTTACACCTGCTTTAACAAACGCAATTTTTGATTTAACCGGTAAACGGATCAGGACATTACCATTTAATCTGGAAGAAGTTTAAATTTAACCTGAAAACATAACGCTAAACTAAACGCAAATCATGCGCGGACTTACTATTGTAACAATATTTTTAATCGCTACAATTTCTTTAATGTCATTTCAGAAAAAACAAAAGTTTGATTTGAAGGCCAGCATAGAACGAGGGAAAGAAGTTTACAACGCACAATGTATCACCTGCCACATGGAAAAAGGCGAAGGTATTGAAGGAGCATTTCCACCACTGGCAAAATCTGATTATTTAATGGCGGATAAAAACCGATCAATAAAACAAATTTTGGAGGGCGCCTCCGGGGAAATGACGGTTAACGGGATAGTATACAATGGTGAAATGCCTGCCATAGATTTAACTGACGAACAAGTAAGTGACGTATTAAACTATGTTAGAAACTCTTGGGGGAACAAAGGAGGCGCGGTCACGCCCAACGAGGTAAAGGCACAAAGAAAATAATAAACTTTATTCATGAAGGATTTTAAAACTATCATCACTGAATACAGGAAAATTGACATTACCCATCGGAAAGCAGCGTTGGCTACCGTAGTTAAAGTCCGTGGTTCTTCTTATAGAAGCCCCGGCGCTCGCATGCTTATAACAGACGACGGTAAGTGGGTGGGGTCAATAAGCGGCGGGTGTCTTGAAGGTGATGCCCTGCGCAAGGCACGCCAGGTCATGATGGACAAAAATCCAATGACAGTGACTTATGACACGAGCGAGGAAAGCAATCAAAATTTAGGTATTGGCTTGGGCTGTAATGGTGTCATTGACGTTCTGATCGAACCCATCGATATTTCGATCGCAAATAACGCTATGTCGCTTTTTGAAAAATTTGTTGATACGAGAGAACCTTTAGCTTTAGCCACTATATTCAACGCAGCATCGCGCGTTGGCGAAAAAATGGTAGTATACTCATCGGGTGAAATTCAAAACTATTTTTCTGATAATTCTTTAAGCGGCATGGTAGAAGAAGAGCTCAAACAGCTTTTCTCAAACAAAAAATCTTATGCTAAGTCCTTCCCTTACGGTACGGGTGAAGCCGAGGTATTTATGGAATTGGTTCAGCCAACGGTGTCCCTAATCATTTTCGGGGGTGGATTCGATGCCAGGCCGGTAAGTCAATTAGCTAAAAACCTTGGATGGAATGTGCGGGTTACTGATGAATGCGTCGCGCACATTGCGCCACTTTTTTTTCCCACGGCTGACAAACTTTCGCTTTGCCACCGCGATTTCATCGATCGTGATTTTGATATTACTCCCTTTACTGCTTGTGTATTAATGTCGCATAACTATGAGTATGATCGGGACGTACTGAAAAAATTAATAAAAACAAATACGCCTTATATTGGAATTCTTGGCCCCAGAAAACGCTTCGACAAAATGCAGCAAGAGTTTGCATTACAAGGAATCGCTATCGGTGGCGATGATGTTCACAGAATTCATTCACCAATAGGTCTGGATATCGGAGCTGAAACACCCGACGAGATTGCAATTTCCATCATCTCTGAAATACAGGGAAAATTTGCCAATCGCTCAGGCGGTTTTCTCAAATACAGAAAAGCACCAATTCATCAAAGGGACAGCAAGAGTGATCAGGTTTTTAAACAGGTTTATTTGGGAAGGGATGATGAACAACGATTGGCATCTTCCGGCATCTGAGAGATTGAACAGCTTGTTTAACAATCAAGCGCAGCTTTACCCATAGAGGGAGGAATAATTAGCTTCCTAAATTTATCCATTTGTATTCTTGAATAGAAATTCAGAGTTTCATTGTCTAATCGATTTGTAATGAGACTCCCCTTCCTTTACCTCGCAACTTTAATGTTGCTTGTTACTTCCTGCAAATTCAAATCCACCGAATCAAAGTTATCACATTCGGCTACGTGGAGGATAAAAGGTGGCAACGCTGAAGGAACTCAGTATTCTTCGCTTAATCAAATCACCAAAGAGAATGTAAGCTTACTCAAGCTGGCATGGGAATATAAATCCGGTGACGCTGACACGGCCCAAAACCGTTCGCAGATTCAATGTAATCCCATTATTGTCGACGGCGTGTTGTATGCAACTTCACCCACACTTAAAGCATTTGCCTTGGAGGCCGCAACGGGCAAACAACTTTGGAAGTTTGAAGGAAGTGATGAGGGTGCCGGAGGCCTGGGCGTAAACCGTGGAGTGACTTATTGGGAGGAGGGGGACGATAAAAGAATTTTATATTCACTGGGTCAGCATTTATATGCATTGGACGCGCGTACAGGAAAAAGAATAACAAGTTTTGGAACCGATGGGCGAGTTAGCTTGAAAGAGGGCCTTGGGGAACGCGCAGCCGATTTAATGGTTGTCTCCAACACCCCCGGTGTCATATACAAGAACCTTATCATCATGGGCTCAAGAGTAAATGAAGGTCCAATTGCAGCGCCAGGCTACCTTCGGGCATATGACGTAAAAACCGGAAAACTTGCGTGGGTATTTCACACGATACCCCATCCCGGGGAACCTGGATATGAAACATGGCCCGAAGATGCCTGGAAAAGAATAGGGGGCGCCAATGCATGGAGCGGCATGTCTGTAGATCACCAGCGCGGCTTAGTCTTTGCCGGCACCGGTTCGGCTTCGTTTGATTTTTGGGGAGGAAATAGAAAAGGTCAGAACTTGTATGCGAATTGCATACTTGCATTGAATGCGGAGACAGGAGAGCGTAAATGGCACTTTCAAACCATACATCACGATCTATGGGATCGTGACCTTCCAGCATCGCCTGTTTTGGGAACCATAACTCATGAAGGAAAACAAACAGATGTTGTCATTCAAACGACAAAGTCCGGACATGTCTATGTTCTTAATCGTGAAACAGGCGCGACGTTGTTTCCGGTGGAAGAAGTACCGGTACCCAAGTCGGATTTGGAAGGGGAAGAATCTTGGCCAACGCAGCCGATACCCCTTAAGCCACCGCCTTTTGCACGCCAGGTTTTTACGAAAGAAATGATTAACAAGTTGACCCCTGAAATTGAGTCTTTTGTTACAGAAAAATTTAAAGGGTTGAAAACCGGGGAACAATTCATCCCACCAAGCAAAGAGGGGACTATCATCTTTCCTGGATTTGACGGAGGCGCAGAATGGGGTGGAGCATCATTCGACCCAACTGGAACACTATACGTAAATTCAAATGAAATGCCTTGGATATTAACGATGGTAGATGTTAGAATGAAGGAAGATGCCTGGGTAGGAATTTCACTATATCGTTCCAATTGTGCCACCTGCCATGGAATAGACCGAGGAGGCGATGGGCACGTATACCCCCCGTTAAGGAATTTACAAAGTAAATTCAATAAAGAAAGTGTTAAAAAGTTCATGTTAACAGGCAAGGGGGCAATGCCCGCGTTCTCGCATTTAAGTGATAAAGACCGGGATGCCATTGCCCGGTATATCCTGGATTTGCAGGAACGTACTCCAGAAGAAAAGAAAGGCGTCTTTGAACGACATCCCGATGTCATTTATTCCAACACCGGTTATATCAGGTTTCTCACACCAGAAGGCTATCCCGCTGTAGAACCTCCCTGGGGAACTATGAATGCCATTGACCTTAATAAAGGTGAAATCAAATGGCAGGTTCCCTTAGGCGAGTATAAAGAATTAAAAGAAAAAGGGATCCCAACCACAGGCACTGAAAATTATGGAGGACCTGTAGCAACCGGCGGGGGATTGGTCTTTATCGCCGCCAGTCGCGACGAGAAATTCCGAGCCTTCGATAAAGACACGGGCAAAATTCTTTGGGAATATGAACTTCCCGTTGCAGGCTATGCAACCCCCTCGGTATACGAAGTGGATGGGAAACAGTTTGTGGTAATTGCGTGTGGCGGAGGAAAGTCCGGGACAAAATCTGGCGATAGTTATCTTGCGTTTTCTTTACCTTAATGGAAATCGGCATAATCATATTAGCGGCAGGTTCATCTAGCAGAATGGGCCGCTCTAAACAACTTCTAGAGATAGAAGGAGAACCACTACTATGCCGTTGTACCAAAACAGCTTTGGCAGTTAGTCCTGGCAATGTGGTGGTGATCCTGGGTGCCAATGAAAAACCTCACCGAGACGTTATCGAAAAATTACCAGTTCAGATTCTTTCCAATTATTATTGGAAGACAGGAATGGGAAGCTCAATAAAGACGGGCCTCAATTTTCTCCTTCAATCAGGTGCTGAACTGGATGCTGTTATTATTATGGTATGCGATCAACCTGCACTAACAGCCGACCATCTTCTAAAATTGATACAAAAATTCAATCAGAATAAAGGATGCATTGTTGCTTCATCATATGGTAACTCCAACGGTGTGCCGGCATTGTTCGGCCGATCATTTTTTTCGAACCTTTTATTGTTAAGCGATGATCAGGGTGCAAAAAAATTAATACAGCAATTTCCTCGTCAGCTTGAAATTGTTGAATTTCCTAACGGGTTGTTCGATCTGGACACTGAAGAAGATTACCAACAGTATTTGGGCAATAAATAAGAAAGCCATCCGGTTAAGAATGGCTTTCATTAGTTCTATAATGGTGTGATCTTCTACACCTTGATTTCTACATCAACTCCACTAGGAAGTTCAAGCTTCATTAATGCATCCACAGTTTTCGCGCTGTTAGAATAAATATCTACCAGACGTTTATAGGTGCACAGCTGAAATTGCTCGCGTGCTTTCTTGTTAACGTGTGGTGAACGAAGAACAGTGAATTTTTCTTTTTCGGTTGGTAATGGAATTGGTCCACTCACTACTGCGCCTGTTGCTTTCACAGCTCTAACGATTTTCTCAGAAGACTTATCAACTAAGTTGTGATCGTAGGATTTTAGTTTTATTCTAATTTTTTGGTTCATACTATGTGTTTAAGGAAATCGCCCAAATCCTTCTGTTTTTTTAATTTTTATTTTGATACTGCTGCACCTTTTACATCTTCAATTACCTTCTCGGCTAGATTCTTAGGAACGGGAGCGTAATGAGAAAACGTCAACGATGCTGATGCACGACCAGACGTAATAGTTCTCAAGTCAGTCACGTAACCAAAAAGTTCAGCAAGGGGAACATCTGCTTTGATTACCTGAGCACCAGAACGTGTGTCCATTCCTTTCATAACACCTCTTCTTCTGTTTAAGTCACCTGTAACTGAACCGGTGAATTCATCAGGAGAAAGAACTTCAACACTCATGATAGGTTCAAGCAGTTGTGGAGAACATTTACGAGCAGCCTCTTTAAATCCAATGCGGGCAGCCAATTCGAATGACAATGAATCAGAGTCAACGTCATGGTATGAACCGTGGAATAATCTAACTCTCATCGAATCTACCTGGTACCCGGCTAAAGGACCATTCACCATAGATTGCTCAAATCCTTTTTGGATTGCAGGAATAAATTCACGAGGTATTACCCCACCCACGATATCATTAACAAATTCCAAGCCTTCCTTGCCATCTTCGCGTGGCCCAAGCTCGAAAAGGATATCTGCGAATTTACCACGACCACCGGTCTGCTTCTTGTAAACTTCTTTATGTTCGACAGATTTTGTAAGAGCTTCTTTATATGCCACCTGCGGAGCGCCTTGGTTAATTTCAACCTTGAACTCACGTTTCAAGCGGTCGATAATAATCTCCAAGTGAAGCTCACCCATTCCTCTAAGAATGGTTTGTCCTGTTTCACGATCTGTATTTACACGAAGTGTAGGATCCTCTTCAACCAGCTTAGAGATAGCCATACCTAGCTTATCCACATCTGCTTGTTTCTTAGGCTCAATTGCATATCCAATAACAGGTTCAGGGAACACCATCGATTCAAGAACGACTTTGTGTTTCTCATCGCAAAGCGTATCACCCGTTTTAATGTCTTTGAATCCAACTACAGCGCCGATATCGCCGGCTGACAATCTTTCAATTTGGTTTTGTTTGTTGGCGTGCATCTGAAATACACGGGAAATCCGTTCCTTCTGTTCGGAACGTGTGTTGTACACATATGACCCAGATTCCAATACGCCAGAATATGCACGAATGAAGCAGAGACGTCCTACAAAAGGGTCGGTTGCAATTTTAAAAGCTAAAGCAACGAATGGAGCCTTTTCGTCAGGCATGATAGTTACTTCGGCATTTGTATCCGGATTTGTTCCGATGATGGTATCCTTATCCATAGGTGATGGTAAAAGCTCCATCACATAATCTAGCATGGTCTGAACACCTTTGTTCTTGAAAGACGAGCCACAAACCATAGGCACGATGGCCATGCTGATTGTAGCCGCACGCAATGCTTTCAATATCTCAACTTCGGAAATTGAGTTAGGATCCTCAAAATATTTCTCTAAAAGAGATTCATCAAATTCAGCGACTGATTCGAGAAGTTTTTCTCTGTATTCTTTAGCCTCCTCGACCATGTCCTCAGGAACTGGAATTACTTCGTAAGTCATTCCCTTGTCACTTTCATTCCAGATGATACCCCTGTTGTTTATTAAGTCAACAACCCCGCGGAAGTTTTCTTCCGATCCAATTGGTAACTGAAGGGCTACAGCTTTGCTACCTAATTTTTCTTTTACTTGTTTACAGACCCCTAAAAAGTCTGATCCAGCACGGTCCATTTTATTGACAAAACCGATGCGGGCTACTTTGTAATTATCAGCTAAGCGCCAGTTTGTTTCAGATTGTGGTTCTACACCATCAACAGCACTAAATAAGAACACCAAACCGTCTAAGACCCGAAGCGAGCGATTTACCTCTACGGTAAAGTCAACGTGACCGGGGGTATCAATAATGTTTACGTGATAGTCGTTATTCCGATATTTCCAATACACTGTAGTTGCTGCAGATGTGATGGTTATACCACGCTCTTGCTCTTGCGCCATCCAGTCCATTGTAGCGGCACCATCGTGAACTTCTCCAATTTTGTGGTTTACACCCGCATAATATAGGATCCGCTCGGTGGTAGTGGTTTTTCCAGCATCGATATGTGCTGCAATACCTATATTTCTGGTATATCTTAAGTCTCTAGCCATTTATGGTGCTATTAGAATCTAAAATGTGAAAACGCCTTATTCGCCTCAGCCATACGGTGCGTATCATCCTTCTTTTTGATCGCCGCGCCTTCGCCTTTTGATGCAGCTATAATTTCAGCCGCTAATTTATCCATCATTGTTTTTTCACCTCTAAGCCTGGCATAGTCGATCAACCATTTGATGCTCAAATTGATTTTACGCTCAGGGCGAACTTCCACAGGTACCTGGAATGTTGCACCACCTACCCGCCTACTTTTAACCTCGACCGCAGGGGTGAGATTACTCATAGCACGTTTCCAAACGTCTATTCCATTCTCATTGGTTTTTTTCTCCACAAGTTCTACCGCATCATAGAAGATTGTGTAGGCAACACTCTTTTTGCCTTCTTCCATAAGGTAATTAACAAACTTGGTAACTAACGTGTCCTGAAACTTAGGATCGGGAAGTAGGTATCTTTTTTTAGGTTTTGACTTTCTCATCGCTTCTAAAGATTATTTTTTCTTAGGTGCACCTTTTGCCGGAGCCGCTGCTGCAGCACCTGGTTTCGGTCTTTTAGCACCATATTTAGAACGGCTTTGTTTACGTCCATTCACACCCGCTGTATCAAGCGCACCACGGATAATGTGGTATCTTACTCCAGGAAGGTCTTTTACCCTGCCTCCTCTGATCAATACGATCGAGTGCTCCTGCAGATTATGTCCTTCTCCTGGAATGTATGCGTTCACCTCTTTGCCATTGGTTAAGCGAACACGCGCTACTTTACGCATAGCTGAGTTAGGTTTTTTAGGCGTCGTAGTGTACACACGTGTACAAACGCCCCTGCGTTGCGGGCAGGAATCCAAGGCAGGAGATTTTGACTTGAATGTCAATTTAACCCTTCCTTTTCTTACAAGTTGTTGAATGGTAGGCATTTATGTTTAACTTTATAAACTTTCAAAAATTAGGATTGCAAAGGTATCATAAGTAACAAAGGATGCAAAACCTTTTATTAAGAATTTGCATCCTTCATTGGTAAAACACTTTGATAATAAGAAGTTTTTATTAGGCCTCGCCTACGGTTCCGCCAAAATTCATAGGGAACTTTGGCATGTCTTCCGTTCTTTTAATTGCCCCGAAACTATTTTCGTATTTCTCAATATTATCCTTTAACGCCAGCAAAAACCGCTTGGCATGCTCGGGTGTAATAACAATTCTTGACTTCACCTTAGCCTTTGGTACTCCCGGCATTAGCCTGATAAAGTCAATCACAAATTCACTGTTTGAATGCGCTATCATTGCCAGATTCGAGTAAATGCCTTCGGCTATTTCCTCGGAAAGCTCAATATTTATTTGGTTTTGAGCCTGAGCCTTGTTCTTGTTATCCTCTGTCATGGCTTATTATAAAAATGGGTTGGCCCTTTCAGAGCCAACCCAGTACTCTTAATTGTGTTTTTATCAATCTTGAAGTTCCTTCTCCCGATCGCGCGCTCTTTCCTTAGATGCCGTCATCGCTTCATACTCATCCTTGTGCGTCACGATAATATCGTTGTACTTCCGTTGACCTGTTCCAGCCGGGATAAGGTGACCAACGATCACATTCTCCTTTAAGCCCATCAACCAGTCGGTTTTACCACGAATGGCAGCCTCGCTAAGAACCTTGGTAGTCTCCTGGAAAGACGCGGCTGAAAGCCAGCTTTCAGTTTTCAAAGAAGCCTGTGTAATACCTTGGAGTGTCGGCCTTGATACTGCAGGCATAGCATCTCGAACTTCAACCAGTTTTTGATCTTTTCTTCTCAAAACAGAATTTTCATCTCTCAGTTCACGGGCATTAATGATTTGACCAGGCTTTAATACCTGAGAATCACCTGCCTCAATCACCACTTTCTTATCAAGCATGGCGTCGTTGTCTTCCCTGAATTGAAGTTTGTCAACATACTCGTTGGTAAGGAAGCTTGTGTCTCCTGGATCAATGATCTCCACCTTCTGCATCATCTGGCTAACAATAGCTTCGATATGTTTGTCGTTGATCTTCACACCTTGCAAGCGGTACACTTCCTGAATTTCATTCACCAAATATTCCTGCACTGCCGTCGGGCCTTTAATTGACAAAATATCAGAAGGTGTTATGGATCCGTCAGATAAAGGTTGACCTGCTTTCACAAAGTCATTATCCTGTACGAGAATGTGTTTCGACAGGGGCACGAGATATCTCTTTTGAACACCATCGCGGGATTCAATAAATATTTCACGATTACCTCTCTTAATACCACCATACGTAACTACGCCGTCAATCTCACTGACTACAGCCGGATTCGAAGGGTTTCGAGCTTCGAACAACTCAGTTACTCTTGGAAGACCCCCGGTAATATCTCTGGATTTACCCATTGTACGCGGAATCTTCGCCATTACTTGACCAGCTTTAATCTTTTCTCCCTCATCAACAGCTAAGTGAGCACCTACAGGAATGTTATATCCCTTAGATTCAGTTTTGCCTTTTACGATGATGGAAGGATTCTTTGTTTTATCTCTTGTGTCAGTAATTACTTTTTCACGGTGACCTGTCTGCTCATCCGATTCTTCCTTATAAGTAATACCTTCGATGATGGCTTCATATTCAATGGTACCATCAAATTCCGAAAGAATTACCGCATTGTAAGGATCCCAGTTACAAAGCTCATCACCTTTTTCTACTTTTTGTCCGTCTTCAACCTGAAGGAACGCTCCGTAGGGAACGTGGTTGGTAATTAATACACGGTTCTTTTCTTTATCAAGAATTCTGATTTCACCTGTGCGTCCCATCACAACCTTCACAGCTTTGCCATCGCGATCTGTGGTATCTATAACGCGGATACCTTCAAATTCTAAAACGCCACCGAACTTAGCCTTAATATTTGCTTCAACAGCAATGTTGGAAGCAGTACCCCCAACGTGGAAAGTACGAAGTGTAAGCTGTGTTCCAGGCTCACCAATAGATTGCGCTGCAATAACACCAACGGCTTCACCTGACTGTACCATTTTACCGGTTGCCAAGTTCCTTCCATAACATTTTGCACAACCCCCTATCCGTGATTCACATGTAAGCAATGACCTAATCTCAACTTCTTCGATATTGGTATCTTCGATGCGTTTCGCCAGCTCATCCGTAATTTCTTCATTCGCTTCGCAGATCATTTCTTCTGTGAGCGGATCATAGATAGCATGTACCGTTACACGTCCGACAATTCTTTCTGACAGTGGCTCGACGATATCTTCATTATCTTTAAGGGCTGTTACTTTAAGACCACGCAATGTTCCGCAATCTTCCTCTGTTATTACTAAATCTTGAGCAACATCCACTAGCCTACGGGTTAAGTAACCTGCATCAGCTGTTTTCAAAGCTGTATCTGCAAGACCTTTCCGCGCACCGTGCGTAGAGATAAAGTACTCCAATACATCCAACCCTTCTTTAAAGTTTGAAAGAATAGGGTTTTCGATGATAGAACCAACAGATCCTGCTAAGTTCTTTTGAGGCTTAGCCATCAGACCGCGCATACCACCCAACTGACGGATTTGTTCTCTGGAACCGCGGGCTCCTGAGTGCATCATCATGTAAATGGAGTTAAAGCCTTGTTGATCTTCCTCCAGCTGCCTCATCAGCGTATTGGTAAGAAGTGTATTGGTACGTGTCCAAATATCAATAACCTGATTATAACGCTCGTTATCAGTGATAAGACCCATCATGTAGTTGCTCCACACACCATCAACTTCCTCTTGCGCATTAGCAACTAACTTTTGCTTTTCATCCGGAACTTTCACGTCATTCAATCCCATCGACAAGCCGCCTTTGTATGCCATCTGGAATCCAAGTTCCTTGATATCATCCAAAAATTTTGCTGCCTTAGATTGCCCTGCTGCCTTGAATACATCTGCTATGATGGTTTGTAGCTTTTTCTTCGTTAAAAGTTCATCTACAAATCCTACCTCTTCAGGAACGTTTTGATTAAAGATCACACGGCCGGCAACCGTATCGATCATCTTAAAGGTTAACTCGCCGGTTTTTTTATCCTTTACCTTTGCACGTACTTTAATATTAGCATGCTTAGAGAGTTTGCCCTCGTTAAAAGCAACGATCACTTCGTCAGCAGAATAATACTTTTTGCCTTCGCCCTTAATAGGGTGCTCAGGGGTTCCCTTTCTTCCTTTTGTTAAGTAATAAAGTCCTAATACCATGTCCTGTGACGGAACAGTGATAGGCGCACCGTTGGCTGGATTTAAAATGTTATGTGAAGATAACATCAACATTGAAGCCTCAAGAATTGCCTCTTGTCCAAGCGGAACGTGAACAGCCATCTGGTCACCATCGAAGTCAGCGTTAAAAGCTGTACAAACCAACGGATGCAACTGAATAGCTTTCCCTTCAATCAACTTTGGTTGGAATGCTTGAATACCAAGTCTATGCAGCGTCGGAGCACGGTTCAAAAGAACGGGATGTCCTTTCAATACATTTTCCAATATATCCCATATAACAGGATCCTTGCGGTCAACAATTTTCTTTGCTGACTTCACGGTCTTTACGATTCCTCTTTCAATAAGCTTCCGGATAATGAATGGCTTGAATAACTCTGCAGCCATGTCTTTTGGAAGACCGCATTCGTGAAGCTTCAATTCAGGACCAACGACGATAACCGAACGGCCCGAATAGTCAACACGTTTACCGAGCAAGTTTTGACGGAAACGACCTTGTTTTCCTTTAAGCATATCGCTTAATGATTTCAATGCACGATTTCCATCAGAACGAACTGCATTCACCTTTCTTGAATTGTCGAACAATGAATCAACTGCTTCTTGAAGCATCCGCTTTTCATTGCGAAGAATAACTTCAGGAGCCTTAATATCAATTAGTCTCTTTAAACGATTGTTACGAATAATAACGCGTCTGTAGAGGTCATTTAAATCAGATGTAGCAAAACGACCACCATCCAACGGTACGAGTGGACGCAACTCTGGCGGAATGACAGGTACCATTTTGATCACCATCCACTCAGGCTTGTTTTCAATGCGCGTTCTTGCATCCCGGAAAGCTTCAACAACTTTAAGACGCTTTAAAGCTTCCGCTTTTCTCTGTTGCGACGTATCTGTTGCAGCCTGATGCCTTAAGTCATAAGAAAGCTGATCGAGTTGAGTTCTTCCCAATAACATTTCCAATGCATCTGCACCCATCTTAGCAATGAACTTCTTAGGATCATTGTCATCCAGCAGTTGATTTTCGCGTGGAAGTTTATCAATGATATCCAGATATTCTTCTTCGGTCAGGAAGTCTAATCTCTTAACACCATCTTCTTCTTTGATACCAGGTTGAATCACTACATAACGCTCATAATAAATGATCTGATCAAGCTTTTTTGTAGCAAGACCAAGAAGATATCCTATCTTGTTGGGCAGTGACCGGAAATACCAGATGTGAGCAACTGGTACGACGAGCTCAATGTGGCCCATGCGTTCGCGTCTTACTTTCTTCTCCGTTACTTCAACACCGCAGCGATCGCAAATAATACCTTTATAGCGTATTCTTTTATACTTTCCACAGTGACATTCCCAATCCTTCACAGGACCAAATATCCGCTCACAAAACAACCCACCCATTTCAGGCTTGTATGTTCTGTAGTTGATAGTTTCCGGTTGCGTTACTTCACCGTGTGAGCTCTCCAGAATAGATTCTGGGGAGGCCAGGCTAATGGTGATTTTGGAGAAGTCGCTGTTGATCTTTTTATTCTTTCTGAAAGACATATTTAAGTTTTCAGTTTAAAGTTTGAAGTTAAATGTTTAGTCCATCGTGATCTCAAGGGCCAAGCCTCTGAGTTCATGCACGAGTACGTTGAACGATTCAGGAATATTCGGTTTCCTCATATTCTCACCTTTTACGATAGCTTCGTAAGCTTTTGCACGGCCAATCACATCATCCGATTTAATCGTCAGGATTTCTTGGAGGATATGCGATGCACCGAATGCTTCAATCGCCCAAACCTCCATTTCACCAAAACGTTGTCCGCCAAATTGTGCTTTACCACCCAGCGGCTGTTGCGTAATGAGGGAGTAAGGTCCGATAGAACGCGCGTGCATTTTATCATCAACCAAGTGACCCAATTTCAACATGTATGCCATGCCCACTGTAACGGGTTGATCGAATTTATCACCGGTCAATCCATCGTACAAATACGTTCTTCCATATGCTGGCAGTCCAGCTTCAGCAAGTTCTTTCTGAACATCGTCCAAAGAGGCTCCATCAAAAATTGGAGTAGCATATTTTCTTCCAAGCTTATGTCCTGCCCAAGCGAGCACGGTTTCATAAATCTGGCCCAGGTTCATACGCGATGGTACACCAAGAGGATTAAGGCAAATATCCACTGGAGTTCCATCTTCCAGGAATGGCATATCTTCTTCACGAACGATTCTGGCTACAACACCTTTGTTCCCGTGACGGCCAGCCATTTTATCTCCCACCTTCAGCTTACGTTTTTTAGCAACGTAGACTTTTGCCAATTGCACAATGCCTGTCGGAAGTTCATCTCCAACTTCAAGCGTAAATCTTTCACGCTTAAATTCTCCTGAAATCGTATTGCGTTTTAGTAGGTAATTCTTAACCGTTTGGCTAACCAACTCATTGGTATGTTCATCGGTAGTCCAGTTTTCCAGACTGATGTCAGCAATAAGGTTTACTTCTTCAGGAACATTGTAATTGCTTTCATCGCGATAGATATTTTTATCCGGGAAAAGATTATTCTCAATAACCTTCGCAGATATTTTAACACCCTTCGTGATGAGTTCGTCACCGAATTTATGTTTCACACCACTACTTGTTTTTCCATTCAACAAATGGGTGAGTTTCTTAATCATCTCTTCACGTAAATCTGAAAGTTGTTTGCTGTACTTATTCTTAAGTGCATCCAGTTCCTTTTTAGATTTTGTGCGTACGTCTTTATCACGTTTAGGGCGAGAGAACAATTTTGTTTCTATAACCACGCCCTTTAATGATGGAGGTGCCTTTAATGATGCATCTTTCACATCACCAGCTTTATCGCCAAATATTGCACGAAGAAGTTTTTCTTCTGGTGTTGGATCTGTTTCCCCTTTAGGAGTGATCTTGCCGATCAGAATATCACCTTCTCTTACTTCAGCGCCAATGCGGATAATTCCATTTTCGTCCAGATGCTTTACAGCCTCTTCGCTAACATTTGGTATTTCAGAAGTAAGTTCTTCTTCACCACGTTTTGTATCGCGAACCTCTAGCTCAAACTCTTCAATGTGAATAGATGTGTAAACATCATCACGGACTACCCGTTCGGAGATAACGATAGCATCCTCGAAATTATATCCTTGCCATGGCATGTAGGCCACCAACAAATTTCGTCCGAGAGCGAGTTCTCCGGCTTCAGTAGCGTATCCTTGGCAGAGTGGCTGACCTTTTACAACCTTTTCACCTTTTCTGACAAGCGGTGTAAGATTGATGCAGGTATCCTGGTTGGTTCTTCTGAACTTGATAAGGCTATAGGTTCTGAATTCATCTTCAAAACTTGTAAGCTGTTGTTCTTCCGATACCTCGTATTTTATAGTAATCTTCTTAGCATCAACAAACTCAACTGTTCCGTTGCCTTCCGCAAGGATCAGGGCTCGCGAATCCAATGCCACGCGTCCTTCAAGGCCTGTACCAACAATAGGCGCTTCTGGCCTGATCAACGGAACTGCCTGACGTTGCATGTTTGAACCCATCAATGCACGGTTAGCATCGTCGTGCTCCAGGAACGGAATCATAGATGCTGCAACCGACACGATTTGGTTCGGCGCGATATCCATGTATTTCAGATCTTTTGGCTCGATAACAGGGAAGTCGCCTTCAAAACGAGCTTTTATTTTTTCTTCAATAAATTCTCCGGTAGGCTTTAGCGCTACTTTTGCTTGCGCGATGTAATGGGTGTCTTCTTCTTCTGCCGTGAGGAAGATCACTTGGTCTTTCATTTTTACCTTACCATTTTCAACTTTGCGGTAAGGCGTCTCGATGAATCCCATTTTATTAACCTTTGCGTGAACGCAAAGGGACGATATCAAACCGATATTCGGACCTTCGGGAGTTTCAATAGTACACAGACGGCCATAGTGCGTATAGTGCACGTCACGAACCTCAAAGCCGGCGCGTTCACGTGAAAGACCACCTGGACCGAGTGCCGACATTCTTCTCTTATGCGTAATCTCAGCAAGTGGATTGGTTTGATCCATAAACTGAGAAAGCTGATTCGTTCCGAAGAATGAGTTGATAACCGAAGACAATGTACGCGCGTTGATCAGATCAACCGGCTTAAATTCTTCATTATCCCGAACGTTCATTCTTTCTTTGATAGTCCTTGCCATACGCGCAAGACCAACTCCAAATTGTGAATACAACTGTTCGCCTACTGTTCTAACCCTTCTGTTGCTCAAGTGATCGATATCATCGACAACAGCTTTCGAATTGATTAAGCCGATAAGATATTTTACAATCAGGATAATATCATCCTTCGTTAGAACGCGATGGTCAAAGCTCAGATCGAGGCCAAGTTTTTTGTTAATTCTATATCGACCAACCTCGCCCAGGTCATAACGTTTTTCACTGAAGAACAAGCTCTGTATAATGTCACGAGCAGTTTGTTCATCAGGAGCTTCTGTATTTCTTAACTGGCGATAGATATATTCAACAGCTTCTTTTTCAGAGTTGGATGTATCTTTTGCCAGTGTATTAAAAATAATATGGTAGTCGGCGATATTAATATCATCCCGATGAAGGATGATTGATTTAACACCAGAGTCAAGAATTACATCAACATCTTCTGAAGTGATGGTGTGATCACGCTCCAACAATACCTCGTTACGATCGATAGATACAACTTCACCGGTATCTTCATCCACAAAATCTTCTGTCCAGGTTTTAAGAACCCGGGCGGCAAGTTTTCTATCAACAACTTTTTTTAAGGTATTCTTTGAAGCCTCTACTTCTTCAGACAATCCGAAGAGATCAAGGATATCTTTATCTGAACCGTAACCAATTGCGCGAAGCAATGTAGTGACGGGGAATTTTTTCTTGCGGTCAATGTAAGCATACATTACTGCATTCACATCCGTTGCGAATTCAATCCATGAACCCTTGAATGGAATGATACGGGCTGAATACAACTTAGTACCATTGGTGTGTTTACTCATTGCAAAGAACACCCCTGGCGAACGGTGCAATTGAGAAACAATAACACGTTCGGCTCCATTGATTACAAAGGAGCCCTTTTCAGTCATGTATGGAATATTACCTAAAAAAACCTCCTGCTCGATGGTTTGGAAATCTTCATTATCCTCATCGTTACAAGTTAGTCGCAGTTTTGCTTTTAAAGGCACTGAGAATGTCAATCCTCTGTCGATACACTCATCAACATTATATTTAGGAGGATCAATTGTATAATCTACGAACTCCAACACAAAGTTTTCGCGCGAGTCACTTATTGGGAAGTTTTCCGCGAAAACCTTATAAAGACCTTCATTCTGTCTTTTTTCGGCTGGAGTTTCGATTTGTAAAAAATCTTTGAAAGACTGGAGTTGAAGATCCAGAAAATCGGGATAGTCAAGGACTCTCTCGCTTTGAGAGAAATCGATTCTACCGTTTATAGTCTTCTTTGCCAAGGTGTTTTAACGTTTAAAGTACTGAGATCCTAGACGGAGAACAAGTAATATTATTTGTAGGGTACAAAATAGGAATAGACCCCGCTGCTCCCGACCATAATCAGGACAGCCACGGGGTCTAACCAGGTATCTGTTAGACGTAGCCCTTCGTCATTCAGAAGGTTATTTCAACTCTACTTCAGCGCCTGCTTCAGTAAGTTGTTTCTTCAGATTTTCTGCTTCGTCCTTTGGTAATCCTTCTTTAATAGTTTTAGGAGCTCCATCAACTAAATCTTTAGCTTCTTTTAAGCCAAGGCCAGTAAGTTCTTTCACTAACTTAACAATTTGAAGTTTGTTAGCGCCAGGAGCTTTTAATACTACGTCGAAATTAGTTTTTTCAGCAGCAGCGGCAGCACCACCACCTCCACCAGCAGCAGGACCTGCTACAACAGCAGCTGCAGCCGGTTCAATGCCATGAGTTTCTTTCAGGTAAGTCGCTAATTCATTTACCTCTTTTACAGTGAGTTCAACCAGTTGATCTCCGAGTGCTTTGATGTCGGCCATTTTAGTAAAGTTTAATTAAATTCTTTGTTCAATAATTATTTAGTTCCACGTTCCTCCAATGCTTTAACCAATCCGGCAACTGTATTCTTTCCACTAAGAAGCGCAGAGAGTACATTTTTCGCAGGTGATTGAAGTAGGGAGATAACTTCGCCGATAAGCTCATTTTTAGATTTAAGCTCGCTCAGCGTTTTTACATTCTCGTCTCCTATATAGAGATCTGAATCAATAGATGCAGCTTTTAGTACTGGTTTTCCGTCAAGTTTCTTTCGAAATTCCTGGATAACCTTGGCTGGTACATTACCGGCTTCTTTGGAGAATAGGACTCCTGAAAACCCATGCAATGTCTTGAAAAGTGGTGTATAATCAACACCATCTTGTTTTTCGAGAGCTTTTCGGATAAGTGTATTTTTATATACCTTATATTCTATTCCGCTTTTGTAACACAACCTTCTAAAATTATTTACTTGTTCAACAGTAAATCCTGATGCGTCCGTAATATAGAAGTGCTTGTTATCAGCAAACTTAGTAGAAAGCTCGTCTATAATTTGTGATTTTTCTTCTCTGGTCATGTCTTTTAATACTTAAATACCAGCAACTGAATTCCTATCAACTGCAATACCAGGGCTCATTGTTGTTGACAAAGTGATACTTTGGAAGTAAGTACCCTTTGCTGATGCCGGTTTGAGCTTTGCCACGACATTAATCATTTCTGCAGCATTGTCCCGGATTTTATCGGCCGAGAAGGAAGCTTTTCCAACGCTACAATGAATAATACCTTGTTTATCAATTTTGAAATCGATTTTACCCGCTTTTACTTCTTTCACGGCTTTACCGACTTCGAGCGTAACAGTTCCTGATTTAGGATTTGGCATAAGGCCGCGTGGTCCGAGTATCTTACCCAGCTTACCAACCTTCGCCATAACGGTAGGGGTACAGATAATCACATCGATATCCGTCCAGCCACCTTCAATCTTTTGGATGAATTCATCCAAGCCTACATGTTCAGCGCCTGCATCCTTTGCTTCCTGGACTTTATCAGGAGTACAAAGCACAAGTACACGAACAGTTTTACCGATACCATGAGGTAACGCAACCACGCCTCTAACCATTTGGTCAGATTTTTTAGGGTCAACACCCAACCGAATATCGATATCTACGGAAGCATCAAACTTTGTAAAACTGATTTCTTTTAAAAGTTTTGAAGCATCTTCCAGGGAATACTCCTTTTCAGGGCTGTATTTCGCAAGGACCGCCTTTCTGTTTTTAGAAATTTTTGCCATCGCTTTAATTATTTTTCCCAAGGGGGAGTACCTGAAACTGTAATTCCTAAACTTCTTGCAGTTCCTGCTACCATTTTCATGGCCGACTCAACTTTGAATGCATTGAGATCGGGCATTTTCGTTTCTGCAATAGTTTTTACTTGCGCCCATGTTATCGACCCTACCTTAGTACGGTTAGGTTCAGCTGAGCCTTTTTGTTTTTTCGCGGCATCTAAAATTAACACTGCAGCCGGAGGAGTCTTGATGACAAAATCAAAAGACTTGTCATTATACATTGTAATCAACACTGGCAATACTTGACCCTGCTTATCTTGAGAACGTGCGTTGAATTGTTTGCAAAAGTCCATGATGTTAAGACCTTTACTACCTAACGCAGGTCCTATTGGGGGAGCGGGATTTGCCTGACCTCCTTTTACCTGTAATTTCAGATAACCTGTAATTTGTTTCGCCATTGTTATCTTAATCTAGCTTTTCTACCTGCATATAACTTAATTCGACCGGAGTGTTCCGACCGAAAATTTTCACCATCACGTTGAGTTTCTTTTTATCTTCAAAAATCTCCTCAACTGTTCCGGTAAATCCGCTGAATGGACCATCCATTACTTTAACAGATTCACCTTTAATAAATGGTGTATCGAGTTTTTCCTCGAATTCGTCAATCTCATCAACTTTACCGAGAATCCTATTCACCTCTGATTGACGAAGAGGAACGGGATCCTTGGAAGCCCCGGTACCGTTGTTGCCGAGAAATCCAATCACACCAGGAATACTATTCACAGCATGATAGGCCTCTCCATTTGAGAGGTCGGCTGAAATAAGAACATAACCCGGAAAGAAGTTGCGCTCACGAACACGCTTCTTACCGTTTCTCATTTCGTATACTTTTTCAGAAGGGATCAGCACCTGGGGAATAAAATCAGTAAGCTTTGAACGCTCGATCTCTGTTTCCAAATAGGACTTAACCTTTTTTTCCTGGCCACTGACGACCCTGAGAACATACCATTTCAGTTCGGCCATTACCTTCTGCATTAAAATTCTCTATAAAACCAACCAAGACCGGTTTTGAAAACCCAGTCAATTGCACCTATAACTACAGCAAAGATGGTGGAAGCCACCAACACGAGAATAGCACTGCCTTGCAGTTCACTGTACTTGGACCAAGTCACTTTGTTCTTGATCTCATCCCAAGATTCTCCGATATAGGTCTTTACTTTGTCCATTATAATTCTGGATTTGCACGGGTGGAGAGACTCGAACTCCCAGCCAACGGTTTTGGAGACCGCTACTCTACCAATTGAGCTACACCCGTTTATTATTTTTTGATTCAGCCCTGGTTGAAACTGGTTTATCCAGCTATTCTACCGCCCCGAAAGCATTTTCGGGTCCGAACTTTACCTTTACAAAACGTTTTTTATGCGATTGCTCAATCCCTTTGAGCCGCACCCGATACCCTCAGCCCAAAAGGACTGCAAAGGTAGAACAATAGGTAAGAAAACAAAAGCGTTCCTGAAATATTTCAGAAACGCCTTCGTCTTTACCTTAACTTATTAGTCTAAAATTTCAGTCACCTGTCCAGATCCTACAGTACGGCCACCTTCGCGGATTGCAAAACGAAGACCTTTTTCCATAGCAATCTTATTGATCAATTGTACTTCAATAGAGATATTATCGCCAGGCATAACCATTTCTACACCGGCTGGAAGCATTACTTCTCCAGTAACGTCAGTGGTACGGAAATAGAATTGAGGACGATATTTATTAAAGAATGGCGTATGACGACCACCTTCTTCTTTTGACAACACGTAAACTTCAGCTTTGAATTTAGCGTGAGGTGTAACAGAACCAGGTTTACAAATAACCATCCCTCTTTTGATCTGCTCTTTTTCAATACCGCGAAGCAATAAACCTACGTTATCACCAGCTTCTCCTCTATCGAGGATCTTACGGAACATTTCCACACCAGTGATAGTCGAAGTCAAGTTCTCAGCGCCCATACCTAAGATTTGTACAGGATCACCAGTCTTGATAACACCACGCTCGATACGACCAGTAGCAACTGTTCCACGACCTGTGATAGAAAATACGTCTTCAACAGGCATCAAAAAGTCTTTGTCAACCAAACGAACCGGAATCGGAATATGCTCATCAACGGCCGTCATCAATTCTTCCACTTTCTCAACCCACTTAGGCTCACCGTTAAGTGCTCCAAGCGCCGATCCTCTAATTACAGGCATCGTGTCGCCAGGGAAGCTGTACGCTGACATCAATTCGCGAACTTCCATTTCAACCAAGTCTAATAACTCAGCATCATCAACCAAATCCACTTTGTTCATAAACACCACAAGTGCAGGCACCCCTACCTGGCGAGCCAAAAGAATATGTTCACGAGTTTGAGGCATAGGACCATCAGTAGCAGCTACTACTAAAATCGCTCCGTCCATCTGAGCTGCTCCCGTAACCATGTTTTTTACATAGTCTGCGTGACCAGGGCAATCCACGTGAGCATAGTGTCTTTTTTCTGTAGCATACTCAACGTGTGAAGTATTGATTGTAATACCTCTTTCTTTTTCTTCTGGCGCATTGTCGATTGACGAGAAATCGCGCATAGAAGCAAGTCCTTTTGACGAAAGAACTTTTGTTATTGCAGCGGTAAGTGTGGTTTTACCGTGGTCAACGTGACCGATGGTACCAATGTTTACGTGGGGTTTAGAACGATCGAATGTTTCTTTAGCCATATTTGAAAATCCCTGTTAAAATTTAAAGTATAGAAGTTTCTGTTTTATTTTTTTCTTCACTCTCAAAACCAATCACATCCCCGTGACGGCTAGCCTCAGCAACCGAGAGCTGTTGATGAGGATTGAACTCACGACCTCTTCCTTACCAAGGAAGTGCTCTACCACTGAGCTACAACAGCTTATTTTTCGCTGCCCTCACGACTTGGCGCTACCGGCGCCATGGCTACCTCCGGATAACTATCCGGAGAGCTACAACAGCTTTGCTTGCCGTTACTGGTTATCCGCTAATCGTTAACCGTGTGTTACAACTAACGATTAACCATTAACGGACAACGGCTCAAAAAAGAGCGGGAGACGAGGCTCGAACCCGCGACCTATAGCTTGGAAGGCTATCGCTCTACCAACTGAGCTACTCCCGCATTGTCTGCCGTAATTTAGGTGCGGTCCGGTATTACCAAACTCACCATAACTACAACAAATACTTTTCCCGCCGCAGTACTCCTTGGCGAGGAGGGTCCACCTTTGCCACAGCTTCGGCGGACACGTGGGGGAAATAGGATTCGAACCTATGAAGTCATAAGACAACAGATTTACAGTCTGTCCCAGTTGGCCGCTTTGGTATTCCCCCTACAATATTTTTAAGAACGAATGAAAAGCCTCCCGAAGCTTCAGGAGGCTTTTTTAAAAAGAGAGTGCAAAATTATACGCTTTTACACTTTTTCAAAACTTATACTCAGAATTTAACTTATAATCGAGTAGATACCTCACCTTTTTTAATGTAAGGACAGCGTTACAGGTAGATATAATTGATCTATTATTTACATAGCGATAATTTCTGTGATCACGCCTTCTCCAAATTCTTTCCGAAAAAGCGCCAGTACTTCGGTTTTATGAAGGGAGAAGTCATGCCTCATTGTAGGCGAGTCAAATTCTACGAAAAGAACTTTATTTTTAATAAACACCTTTCTGGTTCGGCTTGCTATTGGTTTTCCTACCAGCCGTTCCCAGGATTCGATGATATTCGCTTCATCATACTTATTTGTAAGGCGGTAGGAATTGAGCAAGTCTCGAATGGCCTGACCGACAGATTGAAATTCATTTTTCTTGTTGCTCATATAGAGTGACCTTTCCTTGATCGATATTGAAGACAGTAGATGGTACGTTTATATGATTTAACAATCCCCTGGTTCGCTCAGGACGTGCATCTGTTATAAAAAGCTGGCCGAATTCTGATTTGATTAGTTCTAACAACCGGGCAATCCGAAAGTCGTCCAATTTATCAAAAATATCGTCCAGTAATAAAATTGGTTTAAAGCCTTTATGTAAATCAAGTATTTCAAATTGGGCTAACTTCATGGCAATCACAAAAGATTTCTGCTGTCCTTGAGAGCCATATCTTTTTAAGGCTTCATTCCCCAATATGAAATCATAATCATCTTTATGTATGCCGAAATTTGTTCGTTGCAAAGCTACATCGCGGGGCCTAACATCCATCAGACCTGCACTAAATGTCTTTCCCTTCAATTCCGAATTATACTGTACCTCTGCCGATTCAGAATTTTCTACGAGAAAGTGGTAATATTTTTGAAATACTGGCGAAAATTCAATGATAAAGGCAGACCTTCTTTTAAAAATTGAGTCGCCCAATGTACTTAATAACTTGTCATATGACTCGAATGCAATCCAATCCACTGCTGATCCCCGTTCAGCATAAAGCTTTAAAAGTCCATTTCGTAGCTTTAGGGCTTGGTTATATTGTATTAAGTTTTCGAGGTATATTTTATCCAATTGAGAAATTATGCCATCAAAAAATCTTCTTCTCCCTTCACTTCCTTCATTTACCAAATACACATCGTCGGGCGCGATTAGCACAATAGGATACTTTCCTATGTGTTCACTTAATTTTTGATATTCGAGCGAATCCTCCCGAAATATTTTCTTGGCGCCAAGTTGAACGGTGCTGGTTACTTCTTTAGTTGTCGAATCGTTCTTGAACACTCCTTTTATAAAGAAATACGAGTTGCCCTGTGTAATACATTGCTGGTCTGAAGAGGAAAAAGCGCTTTTTGTGAAGCCCAGGTAGTAGATGGCATCCAGTAAATTGGTTTTGCCACTTCCATTCTTTCCGACTAAAACATTGATTCGAGGCGAAAAACGCAAATTTTCGTCTAAATAATTCTTAAAACTTAAAAGATGGAGGGTTTCAAGATGCATGAAAGGAATTAATGGATGAAAGTTTGGCGAATGTTCGTTTGGGAATTAATTTCGCAACTCGAATCCAAAAATAGGGATATGCCTACGACAACCAAAGCGAAGAACGAGCCGGCTGGTGCTAAAAAGAATGATGCGACTGAATTCTCTAAAGAAACATACCTGTATTGGTATGAAAGCATGCAGTTGATGCGCAAGTTTGAAGAAAAAGCCGGACAGCTTTATGGAATGCAAAAGATTAAAGGTTTTTGTCATTTATATATAGGTCAGGAAGCTTGTGCGTCCGGAGCGGTAACAGCCTTAAGAAAAGGTGATAAATGGATTACTGCATACCGGGACCATGGTCATCCTCTGGCGTTGGGTACAAATCCAAAGGCTATCATGGCAGAACTTTATGGAAAAGAAACCGGAACCACAAAAGGTAAAGGTGGATCCATGCACATCTTCGATAAGAATGTTGGCTTTGTTGGAGGTCATGGAATCGTAGGGGCCCAGGTTCCGCTAGGTGCTGGTATTGCTTTCGCGGAAAAATATAATAAAACAGGCAATTTGTGCATATGCTATATGGGAGACGGCGCCGTACGCCAAGGTGCTTTCCATGAAGCTTTAAACCTGGCGATGTTATGGAAATTACCGGTCATTTTTGTTATTGAAAACAACGGTTACGCCATGGGTACCTCAGTAAAGAGGACTTCTAACGTAACTGATCTTTATACTTTGGCCGACGCTTATGATATGCCGTCGGAACCTGTAGATGCGATGAAAGTGGAGGAGGTTCATAAGTCTGTAGCACGCGCGGCCGAAAGAGCCCGGAAAGGCGAAGGCCCCACACTTCTTGAGTTCAGAACTTATCGTTACAAGGGTCACTCCATGTCAGATCCGCAAAAATATAGAACCAAAGAAGAGGTTGAACAGTATAAACAACGCGATCCAATCGAGGTGGTGAAACAAGCTATTCTTGATAAAAAATTTGCTACTGAAAAAGATCTTGAGGCTATTGACCAAAAGATAGTGGGTCAGGTGGATGAAAGCGTGAAGTTTGCAGAAGAATCAAATTTTCCGGATCCATCGGAGGCATTGACCGATGTTTACGTTCAATCGGATTATCCATTTATTCTGGATTAGGACAGCTTTGTTTAGAATCATCTAATTTGTAGTTTTGCGCCCCTCCGAAGTTTTATTCGGAATAATTATTTATTTATCGCGAAAGAATTGATTCCTTGGTTTCCCTGGAATAATATAAAATACAATGGCTAAAAAGGAAGAACACAAACACGAACTTCTCGAAAACCCGGAAGCCCTAAAGGAAAAATTAGAAGGTGCTGAGAATTGGCTTGAGCAGAACCCTAAGATTGTAGTAGGTATTGCTGCGGCTATTCTAATTATCGTTGGGGGCTATTTTGCTTTCAATTATTATAAGAATAATCAAAACGACTTAGCGCAAAAGGAAATGTTTCAGGCGGTTTATTACTTTGAAGCCGATAGTCTGGACAAGGCGCTTAATGGCGATGGTAACAATTTAGGCTTCCTACAAATCATTGATGAATTTGGAATAACAGACGCTGCGAATTTGGCGAACTACTACGCGGGTGTGACTTACCTGAAGCAAGGAAAATTTGAATTAGCGCGGCTATACCTGGAAGACTTCAGTGCGAATGATCTGCTTGTTCAGGCACGCGCCTACAGCCTGGTAGGAGACAGCTACATGGAAGAACAAAAGTATGATGATGCTGCGAAATACTATAGCAAGGCAGCGAACCATAAGCCTAACAAATATTTTTCGCCCAGTTATTTAATGAAGGAAGCACTGGCCTATGAAAAATTAAATCAGCCCGATAAGGCCAGAGAGGCGTACGACAAAATCATTAATGAATATTGGGATTCCTCGGAGTATCAAAATGCACGAAAATATAAAGCGCGCCTAGAACCTAATTCTTAAGATATTCAAGATCATTCAAGGGATAGATTTCGTTCTATCCCTTTTTTATTTCACGATAGACTCACAAATTACTATGGCAGGCCCATTAACGTCAGGTAAAGTAAAATCAAAGGTCAACCTTTCTAAGAAAAATTTTGCGATCATCGTAGCGGAATGGAATGCAGAGATAACTGAGGCCCTATACGAAGGAGCATGGTCAAGTTTGATTGAACATGGGGTTAAGAAAGAAAACATCATTCGCAAGAATGTCCCCGGCAGTTTCGAATTGTCTTTGGGTGCCTTGTGGATGGCAGAAGATAAAAAAATTGACGCAGTAATTTGTCTTGGTTGCGTAATTCAAGGCGACACCCCACATTTTGATTTCATCTGCCAGTCTGTTTCGTATGGAATAACCCAGGCAGGTTTAAAGACAAGAAAACCAGTAATTTTTGGAGTTATTACCACTTTAAATCATCAGCAGGCCTTGGATCGGGCGGGAGGAAAACTAGGCAACAAAGGTGAAGAAGCTGCAATCAGTGCTATTAAAATGCTGAACTTTTAGAAATAAAAAATAAAGCGCCTTTAGAGCGCTTTATTTTTTTGAAGAAATATTTCAATCACATATTTTTCACGATCTCTTCGCCAAACTCAGAGCATTTCAATAATGTAGCTCCCTCCATCAGGCGGTGGAAATCATAGGTAACACGTTTCTTAGAGATGGACGCTTCAAGACCTTTGTATATCAGGTCTGCAGCTTCTAACCATCCCATGTATTCAAACATCATGACGCCGGAAAGTATCACTGAACCTGGATTTACCTTGTCCTGCCCAGCATATTTTGGAGCCGTACCATGCGTTGCTTCGAAGATGGCGTGGCCCGTAACATAGTTGACATTTCCACCCGGTGCGATACCTATACCCCCAACAATAGCTGCCAATGCATCTGAAATGTAATCACCATTCAGATTGAGCGTTGCAACGACAGAATATTCATCAGGACGAAGTAGTATTTGTTGTAAGAACGCATCAGCAATAGAATCTTTTATGATGAGTTTATGCCCATCTTTTTCGATCACTTGCCAAGGACCACCATCCAAGTCGACGGCACCAAATTCTCTTTTCGCCAGCGCATATCCCCAGTCTCTGAAACTACCTTCGGTAAACTTCATGATGTTACCCTTGTGAACCAAGGTAAGGTTGGGCTTTTTATGAGTCAACGCAAATTCTAACGCCGCTCTAACTAATCGCTCTGTTCCTTCTTTGGAGACCGGTTTAATACCAATGCTAGAGCTTTCGGGGAAACGAATTTTTTTATAACCTTTTGGGAATGTCTCTTTAAAGAACTGCATAAACTTTTTGTTCTCTTCAGTTCCCTCCTGGAATTCAATTCCTGCATAGATGTCCTCGGTATTTTCGCGGAACAATACCATATCCGTTTTTTGTGGCTCTCGTACAGGCGAAGGAACGCCCTTGAACCAACGTACCGGACGTACGCATGCATATAAATCTAATTCTTGCCGCAAGGCTACATTCAAGGAACGAATTCCGCCGCCGACTGGCGTTGTTAGTGGTCCTTTTATGCCAACCAGGTATTCCTTGAACACGTTTAATGTTTCCTCAGGGAGCCAATTGCCAGTTTTATTAAATGCCTTTTCGCCTGCTAATACTTCTTTCCAATTAATTTTGCGTTTGCTTCCGTATGCCTTTTCAACCGCCTTATCAAAAACGTGTTGAGAAACGGGCCAAATATCTATACCTGTACCATCGCCCTCTATATAAGGAATTGTTGGACTGTCAGGTACATTAAGTTTGCCATTACGGATGCTGATTTTCTGATCGCTCATTTTATGCAGTGGTTATATTTTTATGCTAAGGCAGAACTGCCCCTTTTTTTTGCGGCCGGAAAATTAAAAAAATAAGGTCACAAACGAAGGATATTTTTTACATGATAATCGTTAATGGAGAAATACTACTTATGAGATCGTTTGCACCACTTTTACTGTTGATTTTACTAATGACTGGTTTCGATGAAAGAACTGTCGTTAACGAGGTTTGTCTCTCTCCGGAAGAAAAAAAGCTCTACAATCTGATTATGGAATATAGAAAGGGCAAAAAATTAGAATCCATACCCCTTTCATCCAAGCTGACGCTGGTAGCACAGACGCATGCCAGGGACTTATCAGAGCATTACGACTTTAATCCTAAAAATCGATGTAATCCGCACAGCTGGTCTGAAAAGGGGAAATGGACTTCGTGCTGCTATACCAATGATCACAAAGAAGCAACGTGCATGTGGACTAAACCCCAAGAAATTGCTGGTTATAGCGGAAATGGTTATGAAATTGCCTATTACAGTTCTCTGGGAGCAAATGCCAAAGAAGGCATTGATGGATGGAAAATTAGCCCGGGGCATAATCCGCTATTAATTAATAGCGGAACCTGGAGTAATGTTAAATGGAACGCAATCGGAATTGGTATCTACAAGGAATACGGCTTGGTGTGGTTCGGCGAGGTAAAGGATGAGACGGTTACCAAACAATGCGATTAGCCAGTATTAATTTAGCAAAACTGTTTCCCAATATTAGAACGGTTTAAATTTTAAGGCCGATTATCATCATGTTTTGGCGGTTTTTGAGTCTGGCTTAAAATTCGTCTCGTAGTAATCATACTAACAAAAGTGTGTTATGCTACTTAGGTTTTTCTTCAGCCGACTGTCCCTTGAGAAGCAAGTAAGCTACTTAAAGAGGAAGGGTATCGCTCTTGGCACCCGGTTGAAAGGAGGCCGGAAAATTTACATTTATATGCTGAGTGATCTTTTCATTGAAGTTCTTTACAAGAACGATAATGCAGATGAAACACCTGAAAAGTTAAGTATGTTACGCGGGCTAAACAGCCTGAATGAATACCTTGAGAAAGAGTTTAAAACAAGTTTTTAGGTGAACCTATTTGGACCTCAATACCTTTAGCATTGTTTCACCGATCTCCGCTGGAGAATCGACGACTGTTATTCCGCATTCTTCCATAATCTTCATCTTGGCTGCTGCAGTATCTTCAGCGCCTCCAATGATCGCCCCGGCATGTCCCATTCTTCTTCCCGCAGGTGCCGTTTGACCAGCAATGAATCCTACGACAGGCTTTTTATTTCCTTGCTCTTTAATCCATCGCGCGGCTACAGGCTCATAGTTTCCTCCGATTTCTCCTATCATTACAATTGCATCGGTTTCGGGATCATTCATTAAAAGCTCTACTGCTTCCTTCGTTGGTGTACCGATAATGGGATCCCCTCCAATACCAATTGCTGTAGATATTCCCAAGCCTGCTTTAACAATTTGGTCGGCCGCTTCATAGGTTAAGGTACCCGATTTCGAAACAATACCTATTCGTCCTTTTTTAAATACGAAACCTGGCATAATTCCTACTTTTGCTTCCCCAGGTGTTATTACTCCTGGACAATTTGGGCCAATGAGTTTCACCCCTTTGTTTTGCAGGTATTTCTTTGCCACCATCATATCCTTCACAGGTATCCCTTCCGTTATGGTAATGACCACCTTAATTCCGGCTTCAACCGCTTCCATAATGGCATCCGCAGCAAATGCCGGGGGAACAAATATAATTGACACATCAGCCCCTGTTTTTTCGACCGCTTCTTTAACTGTATTGAATACAGGACGACCTAAGTGTTCACTGCCTCCTTTGCCAGGAGTCACTCCTCCTACAACATTGGTTCCGTATTCGATCATTTGACCGGCATGAAAGGATCCTTCGGAGCCTGTAAACCCTTGTACAATTACCCGTGAATTTTTATTTACCAATACACTCATGGTCCTGATTTTTTTTGAGAAGCACAAAAATAGAACATTAATGCTTTTAGCCAAATCCATTAAAAAAGCGAAAGCTGCCTTAAGGGCAGCTTTCGGGTCCGTTGCTCAAACGTAGGCTATTTTTTGGGCGCCTTCTTCATGTTATAGCGAAGTAAGAAGTCATTGTACGCTTCCGCATACTGTGGAACATCGGCTGCCAATTTAATTGCTTCGATATACGCAGTGCCTGCATCTATCAGCAGGTTGTTTTGCTCATAAAACCCGGCAACCAATAATTTATTAAGAGCATTCGGTTCAGCAGTCGTATTTGAAATCTTACTCAATTCGTTCTTTATACGCTCGGTATCTGCCTTAGATAATTTCTTAAGGGTATATCTTTTTGAAATTTTATTTTTATCGGAAGCCGAAGACACTTCCACGATAATGTTGTCTTCATTCACAAAATTTTGATCGTTCAAGTCGATAGATATACTATTCTCTTTCGTTTCAATTTTGTCTAATTCATCATCAAACATGCTGTTAAATTTCACGACATAAGGGCCTTGAGCTTTTTCTGCATCCCATTGAATAATAACGTTATTGTTATAAACAACTGCATTCTCAGGTTTAGGGAGATAAACTTCTATATTATCGTCTCCTCTATCTACTGCCCCTGTTGCTGCCAATCGGTTTTTGGGGGATGTTGCTGAACTAAGAATAAAGTCAGTGTATTTGTTCAGCACACTTGAGCCGCCATTAACTTTTGCAGCCAACTCCATTACCTTATAATTTCCGGATTGTTTTAATTCCAACGCCTTACCACTCACGTGCACCAAACCTAAATATGAATTTTCAGAAACCTTAAGTTCATCCGCCGACTTCAAACTAGATCCAACCTTAAGCTGTTGCCAGTTATTTCCCGACTTCAATTCGTTTTTACCTTTATTGACAAGAACTTTGAATGCATAGTCCTGCGCATGCGAATATATCGTAACAAATAATAGAATTGCGAAGAAAGCCAATCTGTGTGGTTTCATTTTTCGAGAATTTAAAAGGGAAGGTTAATAGACAAAAATAGAATAATCTAAGCGATTTAATAACCCCTTTAAACGGTGAAAGCCGCATAGCGGCTTCACTTATTTCAAAAAAATTTTTACTATTTTTTTATACCGTGACGAATTAGAAAATCGTCATACGCCTCTTTGTAGGTAGTTACATCCGGAGCAAGTTTGATGGCCTCCTCGTAAGCTGAGATGGCATCGATAAAGAGATTGTTTTCCTCATAAAAGCCAGCGAGAATAAATTTATTCAAGGCTGTCTGTTCTCCAACTTCTCCGATGATTTCATTAAGCGATTTTTTCACATTCTCTTTCTCAGCGGGCGCCAGTCTTTTTATTAAATGCTGTTTTGAAACTTGTTTTGGATCACTCTTAGATTTTACTTCAATCAACAGTGCATTCTCCTTTGAAAACTTGGGATCAGCCAAGTCGATCTGATAACTTGTTTCCGGAGTTTCCATTTGTGCCAATTCATCATCAAACATATTTCGTATGGTGACAACGTACGGGCCTGGGACTTTACTACCTAACCAGCTTATTATTGCCACGTTATTATAGATACCCGAGTGCTGATTTTGAGGAAGCATTAATTGTATTGCAGCATTGTCACCGCGGTCAACAGCACCTGTCGCGCTCAGTCGGTTCTTTTTTGCTTCAGCGGAGTTACTGCTTAAAATGAAATCCGTGTATTTAGTCAAAACACTGGTGCCTGTCTTTATTTGAGTAGCAAGGTCCGACACTTTATAGTTTCCCGGTTGTTTTAGTTCAAGGGGTTTTCCCGTAGCATGCACCAGGCCCATATAAGAATTTGCACTTAGTTTTACTTCGTCGTCATTTTTCAGACTAGCTCCTGTTTTAATCGGCACCCAATCATTTCCAGATTTAACCTCGTTTGCTCCTTTATTAGCCAAGACTTTGAAAGCGTATTCTTGCGCACTGGCAATAGAAGTTAAAAATGCCATTAAAAAGGTCAATAAAGATGTCTTCATGATTTATTTAGAAATTCAGAAACCGTTGAAAATTATGATTCTTCCGTGTTTACGGGGGTTAATACAGCATCGTCATTAGGGGTAATCAAAAACCATCCCTTTATCTTGAAATAGATGTTTTTAATCACACTCATATAAACTTCATAAACATCACCTACCAGCGCCACCGCGGCCAACGTAAGGGTGACGTTTAATTTGAATGAATACCAATGAAATATCATCACCATTAAAATTGTGTACAGCAATAACTGAATAAGCTGCAACAGCTTGGTAATACCATCGTACCATAGAGGCAAGTGATTATTAATTAACGAAAATAATGCCACGTTCAATAAACATAAAACGATGGCCATCATTACCTCTTGCCATTGGGCCATTTGATTTACATAATCTTCATTCAAAATCATGGAAACAATATTGGCGTGCACCACAGCTCCAAACATATCTGGGTTGGCCTTTCCAGCTAACTTCTTATTCAATGGCGTATAGAACTTATCATCCCAGGAAGGATCACCGAGGTATTCTCCGAGGTACCCAAATATCACAATCTTATCTTTAATCATCTCGGGAACAAAGTTACCAGATGTCACATCCTCCACATCAAGTGTATAAAACATCTGAGGATAATTTGTGGTCCCATAGATATCGTAGACATTTCCACGATAGTTAATTACCTCGGTATAGTTGTTACGGCCCAGGAATTTAAGCGTTTTAATTGAATCGTATTCCATTGCCATCTCTACAGCAAAGGCATAGTTCGGTTTGCCATTAACATCAATTTTGGGATTAAATAGGCGGCAGGTTTTTACATCGTCCTGAAATTCCGCATCGGTATCCAGATTTGCGTAACCTTCGCGAATAGCGTGGTCACTGAAAACATCATCGGATCTTCGTAAAGAATCAAAAGTATCGGCAGGTAATAGCGAATCTCTTTGAAGTACCTTTGTAACCAACACAACATTTCCAGCCTCCTGAATGGCGTTACCTAATAGCAGATTCCCCATTACGTCCCGCAGTTTAGGACAGTTAACCGTATCCCTAAGTTCAGTCGGGCAACCAAAAAAGCTATCGATGCCGATTACCTTTGGTTTGTGCTGACTAATTATTTTAATTTCTTCGGCAATCTCAGCCCTTGATAAATTCCCGATGTTTACTACCACGATATTCTGATCGACTTCAGGATCTTCACGAAGTCTTGAAAAAACATAATCCGTTAATTCTACATCTGCGAGCGCTTCACCTATTGGGTCAAAGGCATTGAAAACATTCAATTGGGTCAAACCCACCAATCCCCACATCGCCAGGAACACAAATGCAGTTGCAAGAACGCAGTCAGTCCAAAAATTTCTCATATTGATTCACGATGTGTTAAGTAAATTTAGAAATTAAACCTAGCATTACCATTACCTTGAGACAATCTATAAAATCCCGGCCTCTTATTGATTCATTAGCAGCCAGCGTTTTGCAAGGTGACCGCATGGCACTTAGTCAGGCTATTACCATAATTGAAAGTAATCTAGAACAGGACAAGAAATTAAGCACAGAGCTTTTAGACAAAATCATACATGCAACAGGTAAATCCATACGTGTTGGCATTACGGGTGTCCCGGGCGTTGGGAAAAGTTCTTTTATTGAAGCGTTAGGAAGACATGTCACGGCATTTGGAAAAAGGCTGGCGGTTTTAACAGTGGATCCCAGCAGTCAGGTTACAAAGGGAAGCATCCTCGGCGACAAAACGCGGATGGAAGAACTTTCCAAAAATCCATTGGCGTACATACGACCAAGCGCGTCGGGAAACGCACTGGGCGGCGTGACGCAGACAACACACGATGTCGTGCTTCTTTGCGAGGCGGCAGGCTATGAAATAATTATTATTGAAACGGTAGGCGTTGGGCAATCTGAAATAAATGTTAAAAGTCTGGTCGACTTTTTTTTACTGCTTATGCTAGCGGGTGCCGGAGATGAATTGCAAGGAATAAAAAAAGGCATTACAGAAATTGCCGATGCCATCGTTATTACTAAAGCCGATGGCGGCAATATTTCGAGCGCTGACGCGGCAAAAGCTACCTACCAGCAAGCACTCCATCTGCAACGTGTTCCAAAATCGGGTTGGCTGCCACGGGTAATCACTACCTCGGCATACGCCGGCACCGGCATCGATGAAGTTTGGAGAATGATTTTAGCTTATAAAGAGTTAACAACAGCGAATGGATTTTTTGCCGATCACCGTCGATTACAAGAACTTGAATGGTTTGAAGATTATTTCAAACAACTTCTAGCGTTGGATCTTCAGCAGTCACCGATTGTTCAGTCAGAAAAAAAGAAATTGGAAGCCTTAATAACAGAACAAAAGCTCTCACCGAAACATGCGGCCGCAAATCTCCTGAAGATATATCATCGCGAAATTAAAAGTAGTGAAGACTAAATCACCACGTAAAATTAAGCTTTAAATAGCCGGAACGTCCCCTGGTTTGAAATCCGATTAGTTCTTGGTATTCTTCGTTCAAAACATTCTCGATTTTCATGCCGACTGAAAAGTGGTTGTTAATCCTCCAGTTGGCGCCAAGATCAAACAAATTATAATAAGCTACTTTGAATTGATTGAGCGCACCATAAGGCCCCAGATTCTCATCATAACCTGAATCAAAACGGGAGCTTGCGTATCGATACGTTGTACTAAATGTCCAGTTCTTCGTAGGCCTATAATTCAGTTGAACGTACGCTGTAAAACTTGGCCGCCTTACAAGTTTATCTATCTTCACTTCTTCCGTTACGAAAGATCCATAATTGAAAAGCTGCACATGGTGTCCACCCGTTACTGTATTATCGATATCATCCGGACGGATTGTGATGTTACCTTCAAGCCACGACATATTTGCATGAAGATTAAATTTATTGAAAACGAAGCTACCATCGATTTCAACGCCGTGAACTTCTTGCCGCGCAACATTAATGTAGACATCACCCAGATTATCCATATAAGATAGTTCATTGATACTTTTATTCTTATCCCACAAATAAATGTACTCTATTGCATCTGTTGTCTCAGATCGGTAAGCTGAAACCGTGATATAGCTACCACTTTTGAATTCTTTCTTTATACCAAATTCTAAAGAGACTGACTCTTCAGGATTAAGGTTTTTATTACCACGTGTAGTGTAAGCGTTAAAACCTTTGCTAGGATCAAAAAGCTGGTATAAAGAAGCAGGATTAAAACCCGTTGACAGCGATGCATATATCAATGTATTGCCAATGTAATAAGACGGATTTGCTTCAACTGTCCAATAATTACCAAAGAAGGTATGATTGCTTAAACGAGACCCAATTGAAAAATTGAAATTATTTAACCTTACATTAACCTGTCCAAAAAGATAATTGGTTTTCACAGAGGTGTCTAGTGTATCATAATTGACAATGGATTCATAGTCACCGAACTCGGAATGATTAAAATAATAAGTATTAAAATTCATATCTTCCCGGTACTGGCCGCCACCAATTACACCTTTGACTTTGCCATACTCATAATTAAGTTGGAGCTCCGTGGTTATAATTTTGCCGTTGTATTTCGCTTCGACAAAAGTTGCATCATAGTTACCGTTAAAATCATTGACCGACGAATCATTGACAGCGTGCCTTTCAGAATCGCTCCATGATCCCAATGCTGAAATTCGCCAGTTTTTAGTTAGCTGATAACCCAGTTGATAGTTAATTAAATTGCGATCGAAGGTTATCAAACTGTTATCGTCATCATTATAAATACCGTCGTCGATATCCGCATCCTGAGACACATGTTTGTAAGAAATAAATGCATCCCAAATTTTATTTTTGAACCCTCCCTTTACATACAAATCTGTTTTTTCAAAATCGTCTTTATCTCTAGTCGTATAAATACCTGGATTGTTTGTTGTATCGATAGAGGCATTGAGACCATTTACATTTTGATTGAACATAGCCCCGTTTAGATATACGCCGTTTTTTAAAGTATAATTCAGCCCCAGCGTTTCCGAGAATGCGGAAGAAGATTTTCCATATGTTCCTGCCTGTAAAGCGCCATGCCCGTGAAATCCTACAGCCTGATTTTTCTTGGTTATAATGTTGACAACGCCTCCTACAGCAGATCCTCCGTATAAAGTACTATGGGCACCACGGATTATCTCAATCCTTTCTATATCGGTCAAAGAAAGTTCGTTCACATCAATGGTAGCATTGGGAGAAGATGGATCTGTGATGCGGGCACCATCAATCATAATTGATACCTGGTTGCTATTGGCTCCCCGCATGAAAAGGCTTTGCGTTGAGCCCGGTGTTTGATTAGCCCCGACTACATAAATTCCGCTCTGGTTGGTTAGCAATTCGCCGACGGAGTTATACAAACTTTTTTCAATCATTTCCTGATTAATTACAGTTACACTTCTGGGTGTACCCATCACCGACTGGTCAGATCTTGCGGCAGTTGTGACAACTTCATCAAGCATGGTTGTTTTTAAAGAATCCTGCGCGCCCGCAGGGGAAAGAGAGATGATACCAAAAAGGAATAGTACGTAATGTTTTCTCATAGCATATTTTTTTAGTCGAACACTATGAGCTCTGGAAGAAATGAAGTAAATAGGAATGTCCTATCTATCATTGCCTTTCACCCGAAAGCTCTGAATTAAGTTTGAAGTATGGCAGGTCTCCTGGCTTTTCACTTTGTTGACGCCTTCCCATGGCGTAGCGCCGCAGTGGCATTTAGATAGTCAACAACAAGATTGTGAATTACAGTTGCGGGGACAGCTCCGGAATTAATTTACTTAATTATCACCGGCATTCCCTTTTAATCTACTGCTGTTTGATAACCTTCAGTAGAACCACAAATTCGAAACAAACATAAGCCACTCCGTTGCATTAACCAAACCCCTTCGATGAATTAATTCGGTTACAACCTTCCGCTTAAAATGATTCTTTCGAAATTCCTTGATAATTGAACGTGGTGTACTGAATATTGAACTTCACATAAAAACCTTTAGAGATGCCCAAGCCAGGGATTGCATGGTCGTTGTCCAACAAAGCACCGATGTTTATAATCCGATGTTTTTTCGTACTTCAGGTAACAGCAGCAACAATTGGTTGTGAAGGAAAAAAATCTTCGCCACGGTCTGCCGTCCTTATTTCTTCGAACACGAAACTTCAGTATGCGTCTGGCTTTACCGTAACCTATCAAAGTGACAGCACAAAGCTTGTCGAGGTAGTATATCCGTTTCAAGGAGCAACAACTGGGTACAAATATCTACTGGTACCGAAAGGCCGCCCTGTGCCCGCACATGCACCTGACGTACGCATCATTCCAATACCCCTGTCCTCTATCATTTGTACTTCAACAACACATATACCTTTACTCGACTATTTAGGTGAAACCGGGAAGTTGGTTGGCTTTCCTACTACAGACTATATCAGTTCGCCACAAGCACGAAAGCTGGTGGACGAAGGAAAAGTGCAAGACCTCGGCATTGACAAAGGGCTTAATCTCGAACGGATCGCCATGTTAAATCCGGATATGGTAATGGGCTATACCATGAGTAGTGACTATGGACAGTTTAAAAAAGTCGAAGAACTTAATGTACCCGTCGTATTGAACGCCGAGTATCTGGAGAAGCATCCGCTCGGCAGAGCAGAGTGGATAAAATTCATGGCACTATTCTTTAACAAAGAGAAAGCCGCCGATTCTATTTTCTCTATTATTGAAAAAGAATATCTCGACATTCAAGCTGTAGCTAAAACAGTGAATACCAAACCGTCGGTACTGAGCGGTATTGTATACGGTGATACATGGTTTTTACCGGGCGGCCAGAATTATGCGGCCGTGCTTTTAAATGACGCGGGATGTAATTATTTATGGAAGGAAACTTCATCAAATGGATTTCTGGAATTGAGTTTTGAATCCGTTTATGAAAAGGCACACGATGCCGATCTCTGGATTGGTGTTGGATCTTTTTCTTCCCTAAAAGAAATCGAAACAGCGGATCATCGCTACACACGCTTCCAGCCTTTTAAACAAAAAAAAGTTTATACCTCAAATATGAAAAAGGGATTAAAAGGCGGCAGTGAATTTCTTGAACTTGGATATTTAAGGCCTGATATCATTCTTAAAGATCTCGTTAAAATTGCTCACCCGGCTCTATTGCCTGAACATGAATTGTATTTCCATAAAAAACTGGAGTAACCCTATTAGCAAGACATCTCCTTTTCCACATTACACATACTTCTCGATAATAAATCTAATAGCTGACTGCCCAAGTTGTTTCTGACACAGCGAAAGATGAGTCGTTTTTATTTTTTGTTGCCGATAATCATACAAGATTCTTTATATGGTTTGTAAGATGACTTTGCCGCGGCGAATGTTCATTTAACATCCATAAGAAACTTTGTATCCCGCAAGGGAAAATCAGACATCCTTTTTCTTCGATGGGAAAGTATTTATCACTGCACTTTTATTGTGATGATATTGTTTTTAATGCACGTATCTTACATATCAACTTGAACTTCCATACCGACAATTTTTCTAAAAATTATTGGATTCCAATTTCTAACCTAACTTTGTTATAATTATATAATGAAGCGCGCGACATTTATTTTTTGCCTACTGCTGACTATTTTTTCTGTTGCCAAGGGGTATAGTGTTTTCGAGGCTAATGGAAAAGTTGGCTTAAAAAACGAGGCAGGAAAGGTTTTAATTCCAGCGAAGTATGAAGCACTTGGTTGGAGTGACGGCGAGTTTTCCGTAGTAAGCAATGCGATAGGTTACAAATCTCATAATAAGTGGGGCTTAATCAGTCTCGCGAATCAAATTATCACGAAAGCGGAGTTTGAAGACATTTCTCCCGCCGAGGCCTCGATGTTAATTGCCCGGAAAAAATCTCCAACGTCACTACAGATTGTTTGCGGCATCATTACCTCTTCGGGAAAAGAGGTAATTCCATTCCTTTACCATGACATCAAAGTATCATCGTTGCGTGCCATTGTTTTCACCCGGCAAGGAAATCAATACAAGTATGGGTTGGTGGATTTAGAAAATAGAATTCTTATACCTCAACAATTTAAGAATATTCGATCGATTGGGAGTCTCCGATACGCTGTTGAAAATTTTGAAAACAAATGGGCTCTCTATACAGAAGACGGAAAACAAATCTCAAGTTTCACGATCGATAGTATTTCAACTTTTCAAAAAAATTATGCAGTCGTCTATCAGGGGTTATACCAGGGGTTAATTGATCGGGAAGGTGTCATGAAGGTTGAGGCTAAATACAGGGAGATCAAAATCAATAATGATGGCACAATTTCCTACAGGCAGTCTCCAACATGGTTATTTCTGGACGGCCAAAACAATCTTAAACAAAAAGCACTTGCAGACTCCATCTCAGGCATCGCTAAGAATTTATTAAAATTTCGTAGTGCTGGTGTTATCCAACTCGCAGATTATACGCTCAATTTAAAAGCCGGTCCACGTATACACGAATTACAAAACTTCCGAAAGGGTAGAGCAATATTTTCCGTGGATGGAAAATATGGTGTCGTGACTGATGAAGGTAAAGTGGTTATTGAACCCAGGTATTCACATCTTCAACGCGACGCTATGTTTTATATCTCCAATATAAAACAGGGTAATAAGAATAACTGGGTGGTATTGGACTCCATTGGTAAACCGTTACATACCAAACCATATGACGCTATACATCCTTTCAATGGGGAATTCTTTCCAGTGACAAACAGGAACTTTTGGGGCGCCATTAATCCGTCAGGGAAAGAAATTCTTTCCTGCACATACGATTCCATCCTACAGCAATTCCAGGGAAACGTTGTTGTGAAATTCCATGGTCAGTATGGAGTTATCAACGAAAGAGAACATTGGCTTGTCGCCCCGCGTTCGAATAAATTACGGCTCATCAGTGAAGATAGATTTTTAGAATATGCTCAAAAGACAACTTATCTCAAATCGTTTGATAACAGTATCATTTATTTTACCGAGAACAGGCTACAGGTAAATGGAGACATTTTATTAGAGTACCTCCCGTCAGGAACGATTTGGGAAATTGGAATGAACGGCGTGATCACCAACCGCATCTTACTTCCAGACCTTGTCGAAAAAATTTATCCCGAGACAGAGGGTCTTCGGGGCATTAAAAAAAATGGGCAATATGGATTTATAGATTCACAAGGCAGATTGCGGATTGCAAACCGGTACGATGATATTCAACCTTTCAGTGAACAACTTGCGGCTATGAAAATCCGCGGCCGATGGGGATTTATTGGTCATGATGACCGGATTGCCATTCAACCTATTTATGATGAAGTATCCGATTTTAAACATGGACTTTCCATAGTGAAGCAGAAAGGTTTTTTTGGCGTAGTGGATAAGACTGGCAAGCAGGTGGTGTTACCAAGATATAACCGTGTTCAGGTTTTACCTAATAAAAACATCATTATTGAACAGGGCGGTTTGGTCGGACTTGCTGATGCTCAAGGCCGAATACTCATCAATACCAAGTATAATAAGATCGATGATCTTAACAACGGCTACATCATTGTTCAGCGCGATGGCAAGTATGGAGCCATTACATCTCAAGGCATCAGTACGATTCCGCTGATGTATGATTATCTTTCTTATGACCCCTCCAACAATATTTTTTTGGCGATGGTCAAATCAGAATGGATTGACGTGAAATTGTAAATGCGGTGTCGCAAAAATATTGCTCCTCCACACTATTAAATTCCCTCATTAATCTTTTTTAGGTGCACCTGGATTCCCTTTTCCTGATCCTGAAATTGCTTGTCTCATCTCTGTGTCGGACTGAACGTTTTGCATCCTGTAGTAATCCATTATTCCTAGATTACCTTTCTCAAATGCACTGGCAATTGCCTTAGGGATTTCAGCCTCAGCTTCAATTACTTTCGCCCGTGCTTCCTGAGCTTTGGCTTTCATTTCCTGATCAAGGGCAACAGCCATGGCACGTCTTTCTTCAGCACGCGCTTCGGCAACCTTTAAGTCCGCGGAAGCCTGGTCGATTTGTAATTTCGCACCAATGTTAGCTCCAACATCCACGTCAGCAATATCAATGGAAAGAATTTCAAATGCTGTTCCAGCGTCTAGCCCGCGCGATAAAACAAGTTTGGATATTTTATCAGGGCTCTCCAATACTTCCTTGTGCGACTTGGCAGAACCAATGGACGATACAATACCTTCACCTACCCGGGCAAGAATTGTATCTTCACCTGCACCCCCGACCAACTGCGCGATACTTGCGCGTACAGTTACCCTGGCGATAGCAATTAATTGAATACCATCTGAAGCAACACCCGCAACCTTTGGGGTGGTGATTACTTTAGGATTTACAGAAATCTGAACAGCCTGAAATACATCGCGTCCAGCCAGGTCGATAGCTGTTGCCTGTTTGAAACTAAGATTGATGTTTGCTTTGTCGGCAGAAATCAAGGCACGGATTACGTTAGGGACATTACCTCCCGCTAGATAGTGCGTTTCAAGATCGTTGGAAGAAATTTGTAAACCTGCTTTGGTAGCGGTGATCAATGAGTCGACAACTATTCTTGGGGGAACTTTACGAATCCGCATGAATACAAGATCAAACAACCCCACTTTAACTCCGGAAAATAATGCTGTGATCCAAAGATTGACAGGAACGAAATACAGAAAAATGAAAAACAGAATAATCCCGCCAAAGATCAGTACTAGCAACGATGCAGCTTCCATAAATTATTTATGATTAGTTAAGTTAAAGGATGAACGATTATTTGATTGGATTGAATGTGAATAATTTTTACACGGGTACCGCTGTCGACAAACGCTCCGGTAGTACGTACTTCGTAATTCTGATTTCCAAATTCTGCTGTCCCTACCGGTCTTAAAGCGGAACGTGTGATGCCTTCATCACCGATGTTTAATGTATTTAACATTCCTTCATTAACCTTACTCTCTATGGACGACTTATGAGAAAACCGGGCCCAGGCCCCTGAGCGAAAACTAAAGAACAGTGCCGCCAAAGTCATCACCGACGTTCCTATCAAAATATAAAGCCCTATGTTATTACCGAAATGCCGATAGCTGATTACAATTCCTACGACTGTAAAAATCAGCCCCAATAACCCAACCACGGTGGTACCAGGAATGAATACCAATTCAACTATAATAAGGCCTAGCCCGATGGCTAACAACGAAATGATGATAATCCACATTAACATGAATGAGCCCGAATAAAGGGACTACGAATGTGAGGATTATTTTATTAATATTCTACTTCGCCAAGGGATAGTAAAAATCAGAAGAATTTAGTATGCTCTGGCAAATAAAACCCGTTTATCAGATGGTTTTCCGGAATAGATACAAACTCCCCTCTCCTCTTTAGCGTCGAGTGGTATACATCTAATTGTGGCCTTTGTTTCCTCTTTAATGGCGGTCTCGGTTTCGATGGTGCCATCCCAATGCGCGGAAACAAAGCCTGTTTTTTCATCCAGAATGCGTTTAAACTCATCAAATGTATTTGCTTCCGTAATCATGCTATCCCTGAATTTCAGGGCCTTCTGAAACATATTGTTTTGGATATCGTCAAGAAGCTTTGGAATTTCAGCAGCAATAAATTCAAGTTTTTTGCTTTCCTTGGTTTTTGTATCCCGTCGTGCTACTTCCACCGTTCCATTTTCTAAGTCGCGTGGACCAATCGCCAGTCGCACAGGAACGCCTTTTAGTTCCCATTCGGCGAACTTAAAACCTGGTTTATGGGTGTCCCTATTATCAAATTTTACGGCGTAGCCTTGTTGCCTTAACGATTTTAAGATTGGATCTACCGCCGACGTAACTCTGGCTAACTCTTCATCAGTTCTAAAAATCGGCACAATAACGACATGTATAGGCGCTAATTTAGGTGGTATGATAAGTCCATCGTCATCTGAATGGGCCATGATCAAAGCACCCATTAAACGGGTGCTCACACCCCAGGAAGTGCCCCAAACATAGTCGAGCTTACCTTCCCTGCTTGCAAACTTTACATCAAATGCTTCGGCAAAATTTTGACCCAAAAAGTGTGATGTACCGGCTTGCAACGATTTTCCATCCTGCATCAGGGCCTCAATACAATAAGTTTCCACGGCTCCCGGAAATCGTTCACCGGCAGATTTTCTTCCCTTTACCACTGGAAGTGCCATAAACTTCTCAGCGAAGTCAGCATAGACATCCAGCATTTGTTCTGTTTCGCTGATTGCTTCCGCTTTAGTGGCATGCGCCGTGTGACCTTCCTGCCAAAGGAATTCTGAAGTGCGTAAGAAAAGTCTTGTCCGCATCTCCCACCTCACGACGTTCGCCCACTGGTTGATCAAAAGCGGCAAATCACGATATGATTGAATCCATTTCTTATAGGTATTCCAAATGATAGCCTCACTGGTAGGACGAACCACGAGTTCTTCTTCCAATTTTGCATCTGGATCTACGATCAGCTTACCTTTATTTTGGGGATCGGTCTTTAAACGATAATGTGTCACGATGGCACATTCTTTCGCAAAGCCCTCGGCATTTTTTTCTTCCGCTTCAAACATGCTCTTAGGTACAAACAAAGGGAAGTAAGCATTAACGTGCCCTGTATCTTTAAACATCTTATCTAAAGCTTGCTGCATCTTCTCCCAAATGCTATATCCATATGGTTTGATGACCATGCATCCGCGCACATCCGAGTGTTCCGCAAGATCTGCCTTCTTAACAAGTTCATTGTACCACAAAGAATAATCTTCACTTCGAGTAGGTATTTCTTTCCCCATTGCTTGGTATAATTATTGATCTTTTTTGAACCAAAGGGCAAATATAATTTTACTAGGAACAAATACTGCTTAATTTTTGTAGCTTTATAAAGACTTTTAAAGCGTTTTAACGTTTATAGATGAAGACAAAAAACATTTAGATATATGAAAAGTAAGGTGGCGTTTCTGGGTTTAGTTTCATTGCTATTTACTTTCGCTGCAACAGCTCAAGAGATAGAAAATGATGACATGTATTTTAATTCCAAAGACCGGGCGAAACTTAATGCAGCGAGGGCAAGCGATGTTTCCTACACGGCAAGCATAAAGAAAAATAAAAAAGAAAAAGAGATTGAAGCGGAGCCCGTCAATCCTACGGATAGCTACTCAGCGCGTAATGTTAATCCTGAGTATCAGGCTCGCACCAACGCGGAAACCGCGCAAGCAGATAATGAAGACTACTTCGTAAATAATTATCATTACAACAACGCAAGCAACTTTAACAACTGGAATAATAATTTCAACAGGTGGTACAGCAATCCATGGTACGGTGGCAACTACTATGACCCTTTTATAAACTCATGGAACACTCCATACTATGGTAGTTATTACGATTCATGGGGAAACCCATGGCGCAATCCATATTACCGTTCCGGATGGTCAAGTTCATTTAGCTATCATTGGGGTAGTTCATGGGATTACGGCTGGGGTATGAATTTTGGATACGGTAACTACGGGTATGTGAACCCTTATTATAATGCCTGGGCCTGGAATCCTTATTATGGCGGCTATTCCCCCTGGAGTTCTTATTCTTATTATGGATATCCTAGTCACGTGATTATCGTTGAGCCGGGACATAGAAACGGTCCGGTTTATGGTAAACGAGGCTCAAGAAGTGGTGAACGAAGTAGAACCGCCGGTAACGGAAATAACCGGTCTTATAACAGAGGATTGGTAGAGTCGAATGACGGCGGAAGAACGACGACGGGCGGCCGCATGAGTACCAATACATCAAGAACGCAATCCGATTACTATAACCGCAGTTGGAGGACACAGTCGAATACTAACTCATCTTATAACAATGAGAATTCGGGCTATAGCAATCCAAACTCTGGAAATACCAACAGGTCGTCATGGGAAAGCAATACCCGCAGTTCTTGGTCTAACGGGGATTCTAACACGAGAAGTTCGGGATCCAGCGGTCGAAGTAGCACAGGTGGCGGCTCTTCCTCCGGTAGTTCAGGTGGATCAAGCTCCGGTTCAAGATCTTCTGGACGCGGTCACTAATTAACTTAAACTTTCAAACACCTACAAATGAAGAAATTACTCTTCATAGTTACCCTTATGTCCTTAGGATCCGCAGGATTTGCACAGGATTTTATAGATAATGCGCTATTGTTCAGTAGATCCCGGCCCAGTGGAAGTGCACGAATCCAGGCGTTGGGGGGTACTCAAGTTTCTCTAGGAGGCGATTATAGCTCAGCACAGTCCAATCCTGCGGGTTTGGGTATGTTCAATCGATCGGAGTTTACCCTCAGTCCTGGATTGACCATAAATGACATCTCCTCCAATTACCTTGGTCAAACCACTGATGCTTCCAAATCCATGTTCAATATTCCAGGGTTAAGTTTGGTGTACCATCATGATACTGGAAAGGAGAGTGGTTTTTTAGGCGGAAGTTTTGGTCTTTCATTGACACGAACTAACGATTTGAATAGAAAATTTAGCTACACTGGTTCCAATAGCGAAAATTCCATTATTGATTACTTTATCGATGATGCATTTGGTATTAATCCTCAATCCATGCTGTGGCAACAAGGTCAGGATCCAGGGGATAATTTTTACTCTTTGACAGGATTGGCCTATAATAATTATCTGATAGAAGATTATATCGATGATGGCGGCAATTATGCTTATCGATCAGTATTGAGTCCGTTGCCAGCTGAACCTGGGTTTCCTGCCGAAATCAGAACGGTTGACCAAGAGGAAATAAGTGAGTCAAAGGGTTCCCAATATCAATGGTCGATCTCTTATGGAGCCAATATCAGCGACAAACTTTTTGTAGGTGCAGGCATCGGAATCACTTCCATCAGATACAAAATCACACAAATATATCGTGAGTCTAACTTCCGCTATAGCGTCGATACGAATTACGATCCCGTGAATAATTTTCAAATGAATGAGAACTACGACATCAGCGGCTCGGGAGTAAACTTCACACTCGGAGCAATTTTCCGCCCGCTGGACTTCTTGCAAGTGGGTGCCTCACTCGTTACGCCGACTTTCAATCGGATCACCGATACATATACTGCCCGGATGGCCAGCGAATGGAATTATTATGGGGATCCGGACGAGCCGAGTTTCCCATCCCAGCCTTCCGTTTCAGAGCACTTTGAGGACATGCCAGTAATCTCTGAATATAATTTAACGACGCCCATGCGTATTACCACAGGAGCTGCTTTTCTTTCAAAATTTGGTTTCCTTTCTGCGGATGTTGAGTTCGTAAACTATACAAAGGCCAAATACAATTCAGACATCGAGGCTGATTTCAAACCCGAAAATCAAGGGATTAAAGCAGAATATCAATCGGTGGTTAACTATAGACTTGGCGCTGAATACCGATACAAAATTTTCAGAGCAAGAGCTGGTTATAATTACATGGCAGATCCTTATCGTCAGTCCGACGGCATTGATCGAAGTATTCAATCGGTCAGTGGGGGATTAGGCGTTCGTGTGAAAAATTTCTTTGTAGATCTTGGAGCGGTTTTCAGTTCTACCGAAGGCAGAAGGGCACCATATTTTACATCCATTGGCTTAACTCCTGCTGCCATTCAAGAACTTAAGTATGCTAATTATATGCTGACCTTTGGATTTACCTTTTAAGATGGATTGCGTCTACCAATTTATCTAACGTCGCGTTTTCAATGGTAATGTGAGCTTTTTTATAGATTGGCAGTCTTGCTATTCTTAGAGAATGTAGTTTCATTTTCTTTGCTGACTCATCGCCGGAATTCAACAGTGGCCGGTCGATGGCATTGGCCAACCGCGACTGAAGTTCGTCCACCGGTACATCTAGAAAAATACTTATTCCAGATTGATTGATAATATTGATTCCGTCATAAAAGCAAGGAGCACCTCCACCTGTGCCCATTACAAAATCTTGTGGGGCGCTGGCCCATTCCCGCAATATCGTCGCCTCCAGCTGTCGGAAATAATCTTCCCCGTTTTGTGAAAAAATTTCCTGAACAGATTTATTCTCCTTTTTTTCAATTTCCCAATCCATATCTACAAAGGGCACATCAAGCTTTTCTGCCAACTGTTTCCCTAGCGTAGTTTTACCTGAACCGGACAATCCGATTAAATATATCTTCATAATAACTGTCCTTACTCGGTAGCTATCGTAAGTACTTCTTCAGCGGTAGGTGTATCGTTGTTATGCCACATCCCTTTCACGGTACCATTTACCCAAAGCGTAATTCCCGGATTTGAGCGCACAATTGTTTTTAATACTGTCGCATCAGCAAAATAATACGGTATGGCTAACTGATTCTCATGGCGGAATGCCTCGAATTGCTCCGATCTCGAAGCCGTAAGCGCCATCATTTCAATCTTGCCATCAAGCGATTTAATCAGCGAACTGATTTTATCAATATTTTTGGTAGATGCTTTCGCAGCATCATAAATGATAAATAACAATTTAGGTCCTTCGAACGTACTTTGAGTTATATCCTCACCTTCCACGCTTGAAACTGCATAGTCGGTTATTTTGGCCTTTGTTTTTTCCTCATTGGTTTGCTCAACGCCAACGTACTTATACTGTAGCGTATCCGTTAAGTACTTTTCAGATTTGATTTGTTTCCCATTTTCCTTTTTCAGAAACGTATATTCAAAAATCGGTTGTTCCGGAGGCAGCATTTGCTGTGGGATATTGTTCCCAATACGATAGGCTCTGAAATCGATAAATGGCAAGTGAAGCACTGCATAAATGCCAAGCACCAAACTGATAACGGTGGTAAAACCTATTACGGCATGGCCTTGCAGGGTGTACAATACAGGGCGATATTTTTTTCGATACCAAAAAAGATGAAGTATAAAAACAACCAGAATGATATCCTTGATAAATGATTCCCATGGTGTTAATTTAATTGCATCACCAAAACATCCGCAATCGGTGACTTTATTGAAGTACGCTGAATAAAATGTGAGGAAAGTGAAAAATATGATGAGCGCTAAAAGAACTTTCGTAGTGATCTCCATACGATAATTGATGAGCACCGCTACACCAAGTACAACCTCCAGCACGATGAGAAACATGCCGATTTCCAGTGCATAGGGTTTGAAGATGAGAAAAAATGAACCAAAATCCTGTCCAAATACCTCGAAGTATTCCTCCAGTTTTATTTCCGTTCCAATCGGGTCATTAAGTTTGATGAGACCAGAAAAAATAAAAAGTCCTCCTACAAAATACCTCGAAAACTGGTCAATGATTTTTCTCATACATTCTTTTTAGTTAGAGATAAAAAATGGAAGCTTGAGATTGCGCCTAAGCTTTCAATTTAATCAACGCGAACACTGCATAATTGATCATGTCCTGATAATTTGCTTTTACACCTTCGCTTACAAGGGTTCTTCCATTGTTATCTTCGATTTGCTTTACCCGCAACAGTTTCATAAGTATAATATCAGTAATGGAAGTTACCCGCATTTCGCGCCAGGCTTCACCATAGTCATGGTTTTTATTTTGCAGCAATTCAAAAGTCTCCTTTGATGCCCGCTCATAATAAGGCTCCAGTTCTTCGTAAGTCATTTCCAGTGTAGTAGAATCATTCAACTGCATTTGAATCAAAGCGATGATACAATAATTGATTATGCCTACAAATTCGTCCTTGATAGGTTCATCTACCCGTTGTGTGCCCTTCTCCTGGATACTTCGAATTCGTTGCGCCTTTATAAATATCTGATCGGTAATCGATGGTAAGCGTAGAATGCGCCACGCTGTGCCATAATCACGGGTTTTTTTTTCAAACAGGGCTTTGCAGGTGGTCATCACCTCAGTGTACTCTTGGGTAGTTTTTTCGATCAAGGGGATAATTTTAGAGGGCAAACTTCTTAATTTGAATCAGAATTCCATCATAACACACTATGAAATCCAGGGTCGAAAATAAAATATTTTATACAAATCAGACATTAAACATCTGTGGACGGCTGATATCTTTTGACAACCCCAAAATAATGGGCATTTTGAATATCACCCCCGATAGCTTTTATGATGGAGGTCGGTATGATTCCGAAGGCGTGATCCTTTCACAGGTAGAACGGATGATGAAAGAAGGTGCCACTTTTATTGATGTGGGTGGCTACTCTTCACGGCCCGGTGCGGACGAAATACCAGTGGAAGAAGAAACACGACGCATAACAAACGCCATTCAGGTCATCAAAAAAAAAATCCCGGAAGCTGTTATTTCCATTGATACCTTCCGTAGCGAGGTTGCCTATGCAGCCGTGAACGAAGGCGCCGCTATGATCAACGACATTAGTGGCGGTGAACTTGACACTGCCATGTTTGAGATGGTTTCGAAACTCCAGATACCATATGTTATGATGCATATGCGTGGCGATCCTAGAACCATGACGAAGCTAACGGAATATGAAAACGTAGTTAAAGATGTTGCAGATTATTTTCATAGCAAGATTGGGAACCTCAACACGCTGGGTGTAAAAGATATTATCATCGATCCGGGTTTTGGTTTCGCCAAAACAATAGAACAGAATTTTAAACTTCTAAGCGCTCTGGAATACTTTAAAATTTTTGGTAGGCCAATACTAGTCGGCCTATCGCGCAAATCCATGATTTGGAAAACGTTGTCAACCACGCCAGACCTTGCTCTCAACGGAACCACGTGCCTCAACACAATTTCATTGATAAAAGGCGCAAACATTTTAAGGGTTCATGATGTTCGAGAAGCTGCCGAAATCTGTAAACTGATTTCTATGATCGAAATTAAGAGCAACGAAAATCTTTTTTAATATTAATCGTCACTTCATAAATAGTACATCGTACTATACCTTTGTAACACAATGATTTTTCTTTTTAAGATAGGATTTCTTGAAGTAAGCTGGGTTGATTTTATAGATATCGCACTGGTTAGCGTTTTACTCTATCAGGTTTATAAACTCATACGGGGAAGTATTGCCATGAATATCTTCCTCGGCATCCTTGCACTTTACCTGGTGTACCTCATTGTGCGTGCCGCTCAAATGGAATTGCTAGCTACAATTCTAGGACAGTTTATGGGTGTAGGGGTCTTGGCTATGATTATTTTGTTTCAACCCGAGATTCGTAAATTCTTATTGGTAATTGGAAGAGGAACGGAGTTTCGTGAAAATTTTTTCAAGACAATTTCAAATTGGCGAGCGGAATACCATGATGATTTCGACATCAGTGAAGTGATCGAAGCAGTAAAATCGTTAAAAGCCACAAAGACAGGTGCATTGATTGTGTTCTCCCGCGATACAGAATTAAAATTCTATGTCCAGACCGGCGACGAGCTCGACGCTGCTGTCAACAGGCGTCTTCTTCTTTCGATATTTAATAAAAATTCACCACTTCACGACGGTGCAGTTGTTATCTATAAAGGCAGGATAAAAGCCGCACGATGTGTTCTGCCAGTCACGGAAAATGATAATCTTCCTGCTCATTACGGCCTCCGCCACCGGGCCGCAGTTGGAATGTCCGAGAACACAGACACGTTGGTTCTTGCTATTTCGGAAGAAACTGGTAGGCTAATCGTAGCGCGAAATGGAAAATATCTGCGGTTAATCAAACTCAAACACGTTGAAAAGAAAATCTTGGATTATCTCCACAACACGGAACCTGCCCGATGGGAAGAACTATCCAGCGAAGAAGCTGAATCTGCGGAATCATCGACGGCAAGAATATGACGATGTTTAGTCTTGCGTTTAGATGAGGGTGATGGCCATCGTCAGCATAAATTCCTTGCATTATTTTTTTAGGCTGTAAGTTGCAGTTACATCATATTCGGAAACATGATTCATAGATTCCAGCATGTTCTGGACTTTCAACCATAATAATCTCATGAGGTTCACACTTTTTTTAATTTGTTTCCCGTTGCTTTCTTATTCTCAATCCTTGGAAACTGTTATTCAAAAAGGACATGAGTTGGCAGTTGTAACAATTGCAATTAGTCGGGACAGTAATTATGTGGCTACGGGTAGCAAAGACAAATCAGCGAAATTGTGGGAGATGGCTACCGGCCGCGAGGTAAGAAGTTTTCTTGGACACGAGGCAACTGTGACCAGCCTTCAATTTACTCCTGATGGAAAAACACTCATTACTGGAAGCAATGATAAATCTATTTGTTTTTGGGAAGTGTTAACCGGGAAAAGAATCTACTCCATCCAAACAGATGATATTATTACTGACTTGGTCATCGATCCTCTACAACGATTCTTTGTCGTTGCCGGATATGGCAACTCTGGATATGGTGATTCAATAACCGTTTATGATTTGGCCACCCGGAACAAAATAAAACGAATTTCTGCCTCAGCTGATAAAGGGTTGGGAAGTGGAGTAGATTTAGCCATATCCACAGACGGAGGACTCCTTGCCGTTGGTGAAGATAACCGTACTGTGAATCTTTACGACACGAAAAATTGGCGTGCGATCAATACGTTTCAATTTGAAGAAGGATGGTGCGGAGGATGCGGGTCTCGCTCCTTGTTCAGCCCGGATAATAAAAATCTATACATAGCATCACAACATGGGCCAGTCAGAAAGTATGATCTTAGTTCTTACACGCTGATTAAAACCTATACAGACAAGATTGATGGATTGAAGGGCTTTAGTTTAAGTAAGGACGGAAAAACACTGGCAAGCGCAACCGAAAAAGAAATCGTCCTTTGGAACGAATCTACTGGCGATTCAATCAGTGGTATTCAGGCCAAAGAACAAGCAGAGTTTAACGAAATAGAATTTGCCGTAAATAACAAAACGCTGCTCGTTACTTCCGATAACAACACAGCTGTTGCCTGGAATTTCAAGAATAATAAAAACGAGCGGACCCTTACGGGATATCTTAACCAGCGCGATCAAGGCGGTTTGAATTACGATCACAATTTTTACTGGCAATCCGCTATCGCAAAATATATTCGTTTCAAAAATTCTTTGTTGATAAGCAATGATGGAAGGACTTTAATAAAAGGAAAGTTCGGCACAAAAATAAAACGATGGGATATCGCCACAGGGAAAACCATCATGGAATATGTCGGGCATAAGAAGGCTGTATTATGTTACGATCTCTCAAGCGATGGTAAAAGGCTGCTTACCGGTGGCGGTGATGGCAAAATTATCTTATGGGATCTTGACACAGGAGATTCTCTCCAGGTAATACAAACCTATCGCGAACCAATTTTTGATATTCAATTCAGTGCTGATGAAAAAAGGGTAGCTTCCTCAAGTTGGGATGCAACGATGAAAATCCATGATCTTGAGACAAAAAAATTATTGAGCTACTTCGAATTTCAGAACGCCTCAGCATATGACATCATCTTTCATCCAAACGATCTTTATCTCTTCACAGCACGACTAGACAATTCGTTACAAATGTGGGAGACCGATACAAAGAAAGAAGTGAGAAACTTTATCGGTCATACCGACATCATCTCTGGTATACAATTGAGTCAAGATCATCGTTCGCTATTGAGTTCGAGTTGGGATGGAACCATCAGGATCTGGGATGTAGGTACCGGCCTCATGACCAAAAAATTCAAAGGTCATCAAGGTGCAGTGCATTCGATCCTTTTCAGCCCCGATGAAAAATTCGTTTATTCTGCCGGTGCAGATCGCATCGTTCGGCGATGGGATGTTACTTCATCAAAAGTCATTCAAACTTTCGAAGGACACAATGCGGAAATTACAGCTTTAATTTTTAGTCCTGATCATAAAATGCTGATCAGTCACAGTGTTGATGGAGTAACCAAATTTTGGGATTTAAATACAGGGAAAGAATTTTTTGAGCACATTCATTTGGGCGAGAATGACTGGATGGCAAAAAGTCCCGATGGATATTTTAACAGTACTGAGGAAGCAAGAAAATACATACACTTCGTCGACGGCTTAAAAACTTATGCTGTGGATCAGTTCTTCGAAGATTTTTACCGACCTGATTTGCTGCCAAAAATTTTCCAAAACCGGTCAGGCAAATCAGAGACGAAAACGCTTCAAGAAAGTTTGAAAGACTCTCCACCGCCCTCGTTAAAATTAGCGGTGATTCCTTCAACGGTTGGCAAAGCAGAAATTTATGTTCGCATTACTGATAACGGCAAAGGGGCAAAAAACTTGAATCTCTTTCACAATGGAAAAAGCATTGCAATAAATATGGAGTCCCTGACTTTCCCAGGATCCAGGGGTGAGTCCACCACTTACAAACATGAAGTTAATCTGGTCAGCGGATCCAATATTTTTTCCGCCACGGTTAGAAACAGAGACAATATTGAATCAGACATTCAAACAGCTGAATTGTTTTCTGACCACGTTGCCAAAAATAGTACGTGCTATATTTTGGCCGTCGGCATCAATGAATATAAAAACAGTAAGCTCAATTTGAATTTCGCGCGGGCAGATGCCGAATCATTTGGCCAACTTGTCAATGTGCAGAGCCATCAACTTTTTAAAAATGTTGAACTTCATACATTGTATGATAAGAATGCAACACGTCAAAAAATTCTGAATAAATTGGACGAGCTTTCCTTAAAGGTTAGCCAAGAGGATGTATTGATCTTTTACTATGCCGGGCATGGGAGCATGAGTGACAACAAGTTCTTCTTCATACCCACGGAAAGTTCGAGATTGTACGATGCTTCTTCCCTCCACAAAGAGGCTATTGAAGCTACGCTACTCCAGGACAAGTTGAAACATATTAAAGCGTTGAAGCAACTAATTGTTATGGATGCGTGTCAATCAGGCGGATCGGTTGAATTGTTAGCGACAAGAGGGGCCACTGAGGAAAAAGCGATTGCTCAATTATCGAGAAGTGCAGGAATTCATGTAATGGCATCGGCGGGCAGTGAGCAATTTGCTACAGAATTTACTTCATTAGGTCACGGTCTTTTCACTTATGTGCTGATGAAGGGTTTGCAAGGTGGCGCAGATGGAGCCCCGAGAGATGGAAAAGTAACGATCTACGAGTTGAAGTCATACGTTGATGATCAGGTACCGGAGCTTACGAAAAAATTAAAAGGGAATCCGCAATATCCCTTCACATTTTCCAGAGGTCATGATTTTCCCGTAGTAGTTCAACCTGGCACGCAATAAAACATTGACCTGAAAGTTTTATCATAAGGAAACTTTCGGTGACATTTTATCGTAATTTAGTTTTAACATTTTTCAACCTTTAATAAAGATGGTAGAAGCTAGTCCCGTTAAATTTTATTTTGCGAAATATTTTTTTCTCGCATTTAGTTTTCTTCAATGGGCAGTAACCGGTACTATTTTTTTTCAGTATGAGTTTGGCCCTAAAAGCTTTTTCATCGCCTTGCTGTTTTTTACGCTAGGGATGATTTGCTTTACAGTCTACCTGCTCATTAATGAGAAAGTGCGCCGTGTAGCCATTGGAAAAAATAAGATCATCGTTACCGAGGGTGATCGTAATATTCGTTTTGAATGGCCGGAAGTGAAATCATTAAAAATTATTCCCTACTTAAATCTTTACAAGCTGAAGCTAAAAGGTAAAAGGGGTTACATCTATTTTTTCCCCTCGCAGAATATCGACCCGGCGTTTGGTCTTTTGTCAAAAGACACCTCGAAGATGGGTGATATTGTACAAAAGAGAAAAAAGGAATTTGGAATTAAGTGAGCCGGTTAAGTTGTACGCTACGGGAGTTACTTCTTTTCGGATTGCACCTAAAATTAAGATTGACTTTATAGAAATGAATATTCCGAGGCTTCAATGCCTCTTTCTATTTTATCACGCCAAGCTCCTTTCCAACCTCACCAAATGCCTGGATCGCTTTCTCCAAATGAATCTGATCATGAGCAGCCGAAATCTGAACACGTATCCTAGCTTGACCCTTGGCTACAACCGGGAAGAAAAATCCTATAACATAAATTCCTTTCGTCAATAGTTTTTCGGCAAAAGTTTGCGCGAGTGAGGCTTCATAAAGCATTACAGGAACGATGGGATGCTCGCCGGGCTTTATGTCAAAACCCACACGCTTGATTTCGCTCCGAAAATATTTGGTATTTTTTTCAAGTTTGTCGCGCAGTGCAGTTGTTTCTGACAACATTTTAAAAACTTCAATTGAGGCTCCCGTTATCGAAGGTGCCAGCGTGTTAGAAAAAAGGTAAGGGCGTGAGTGTTGACGAAGCAGCTCAATAATCTCTTTCCTGCCCGAGGTAAAACCTCCTGATGCACCTCCAAGCGACTTTCCTAAGGTGCCGGTGATGATATCCACACGATCCATTACACCTCTGTACTCGTGCACTCCTCTCCCCGTTTTGCCTACAAAGCCCGTTGCGTGCGATTCGTCCGTCATCACCACAGCTTCATATTGATCGGCTAAGTCACAAATTTCATCAAGCTTCGCTATTGTTCCGTCCATGGAAAATACGCCATCAGTGACAATGATTATCTGCTTAGCATTTGCTGCCTTTGCCTGCTCAAGTTGTTGGCGTAAATCCGACATGTCGTTATGCTTGTAGCGATAGCGCATCGCTTTGCAAAGGCGAACTCCATCAATGATTGAAGCATGGTTCAATTCATCAGAAATGATGGCATCCTCGCTACTAAACAATGGTTCAAACACCCCGCCGTTCGCATCAAATGCGGCAGCATACAAAATGGTATCTTCCGTTTTTAAAAACTCAGAAATCTTTCCTTCCAATTCTTTATGGATGTCTTGTGTGCCACATATAAATCGGACTGAGGACATTCCAAACCCATGTGTGTCAATGGTGTGTTTCGCGGCTTCAATGACACGTGGATGAGCTGAGAGTCCCAGATAATTATTTGCACAAAAGTTAATAACCTCCTGGCCCTCCGTCGTTTTTATAACCGCTCCTTGCGGAGTTGTAATTATTCTTTCTTTTTTAAAGAGATTAAGGTCTTTAATCTGCTGAATTTGTTTCTGTAAAAACGGCTGGAGTTTTTGATACATGCTTGCTAAGACATTTTTGGTTTAGGTTTGAAAACAGGTTTAGGTATCGACGGTTTAGGATTACCTGCCGAAGTGGTAACGGGTTTGGGTTCAACGCCAGGGGTAGCTGACGCAGGCGGAGGTGTTGCCGTGTTCAGTTCTATTTTTTCAGGAATAGATTTTAAGGGGTATTTTCTCCTGATCGGATTGATCAAGTTAAGCTTCTGAACTGTAAAACTATTGGGATGCATTTGTTCAAATTCATACCTCCAGCTTTTCCAAAGCTCAGGCTCCGCAGTTTGAAAGGCGGCAGAATCAATTCTCTTCGAGGTCAAGTAAGTTTCCAGATCCACAACGCTAATTTACAAAAGCTTTGGCCAACTGAGAGAAGCCTTGCCCTAAATTTGTAATTTGACGCACGATTGTAAAACATGAAAAAAGAAAAAATTCTTGTCACGGGAGCAGGCGGGCAGTTGGGATCTGAACTCATTTCAGGTCTTTGGAAATATTATGGTAAGGAAAATGTTATTGCAACCGATATAAAGGAGCCGCAGGGAATCCTGTCGGAAGGAAATTTTGAAATACTGGATGTCCTGAAGACTTCAAATCTGTCGGCATTACTCAAAAAAAATCGTTTCACGCAGATTTATCATTTAGCAGCCATGCTTTCTGCAGCGGGCGAAAAAAATCCAAAGATGGCATGGCGCCTGAATATGGAGAGCTTGATCAATGTCCTTGATGCGGCGGTGGAATTTAAAATAGAAAAAGTGTATTGGCCAAGTTCCATTGCAGTGTTTGGTCCATCCACACCAAAAGTTGAAACGCCGCAGCACACCATCATGGATCCTATAACGATCTATGGAATTAGTAAACAGGCTGGAGAACGGTGGTGCGAATGGTATTATAAAAATCACGGTTTGGATGTACGCAGCTTACGATATCCAGGCATAATAGGATATAAAACAAAACCAGGTGGAGGCACTACGGATTACGCAGTAGATATTTATTGGAAAGCATTGGCCGACAAAAAATACGAGAGTTTTCTGAAAGCCGATACCTATTTGCCCATGATGTATATGCCTGATGCAGTAAAGGCCACGATAGATTTAATGGAATGTCCAAAAGAAAAAATTACTATACGATCAGCTTATAATATTTCAGGTATGAGTTTTTGTCCTTCAGAAATTGCAAGTGAAATTAAGAAGCATATTTCTGAATTTGAAATAACTTATTTGCCGGATTTTAGACAAGCTATTGCCGACTCATGGCCAAAATCGCTTGATGATTCAATCGCGCAAAAAGATTGGGGATGGCAGCCGGAATATGATCTTAAAAAAATGACGAACGATATCGTGAAAAATCTATCTGTTTAGGGTATGACCACCTTAATAGTTTCTTGTTTATTGGCCGAAAATAGTCTTAGATAATACAAACCAGATTGAATTGAATTAGGTAAGCTAACATCTGTAGTAGATTTTCTTAATTCAGACTGATAAACTGTGTGTCCCAGATGATCCATTAGTCGCACGTCAGTAGGGGTGTTGATATGGTCATTTAGCTCGATTGTAAAACTATGATCGATTAATGGATTTGGATAAACGCGTATACCGTCAGTGTTACTACCATTCACGAAGACAACTTTGGAATATTCAAAAGAGCCATCAAAATCAACACTCTTCAACCTATAATAGTTTTTGCCATTTTTTACTTCTTTATCTAAATATTCATACGCCACATTTATATCCGGCCCTCCCTTACCCTTTACTTGTGCAATTGGTAAAAAGCTTAAGTCTTCTTGGGCTCTTTCGATTTGGAAGTAATCAAAATCTTTTTCCATTGAGGTATTCCAAACAAGTTGAACGCCTTGAGCAACTTGTTCAGCCTCAAATCTTAACAATTTTATTGGAAGCGAGGAAGTACACGTCGTTCCCGAAGCAATACCTGATCCGCCGATTTCAATTTTCGCATTTAAGCAGCTTAGTGATTGCGGCGTTGCTGAACCACAGTCGCTTATACCGCGCCAAGCATTACCTCCAGTATCAACTGTCCCAGAGCCTCCATTATTAGGAAGATCAAAAAACAACGACGACGTGCCGCAAAATACATATCCCTGAAGTGTATAAAGACTAGCAGGTATGTTAGTGCCGGAGAAACTAACATTATAGTTCAGCCTAACATCATAGTTATAGCCCCATGTACAAGGCGAGGTTTCAACTAGGATCTGTGTTGCCCACACATTAATATAAACTTTATATCCGTCAGTCGATGTTATTGTACACGAACCTAGGGAAGTATAACAACCGCACCCTGACGTTCCTTCTCCAGAAACCGGTGTATGCCCATTACTTACATAACTGGGGCCTGTAATATTTCCTAGACTTCCCGTATACTCTGACGGCCCCGTCCCAATTGATAATTGATCAGAACTACCGTTCCCAAGAATTTGAGCGCCCGACTCAATAATCACTTTCGAAGTGGCACTGAGACTCATTTTACCATTGCTACTCAAATCTAACGTTCCAAGTATAATCAAAAACATGTAAGTTGAATTGCTATATAAATTAGATGACACTGAAATTGTATTGGCGTTTTGTATAATTACTGTGTCGTTTGCCACCGGTACGACGCCTCCTACCCAACTACCAGTAGCCGTCCAGTTACCATTTCCCGCAGAATAAATCTTCCGCGCGAAAGATGAGCTTGAGATACTTAGCACTAGTAACCCGATAAAAATTGCCTTGAGTCGCATTGTAGTTAAATGATTTTGCATCAATTACACAAGAAACCCGCCAAAACACGGTAGCACATTGGTGTAGATCAAAACAGTGTATGAATTCTATATCATTAGGCTTTTTTGAGGCTATCTGCCAAAACCGGGGTTAATACCTTTCCGCGAAATCCCGGAACCGAGGCCCATTCTGGGACGCCAGAGACCAGATCAGATATCATTTTTCAAATCACCTTTTTAATAAATTCCTTTTTCCAGAACAAAAAGCTCAATAAGTTGCGTTAATCACTAAGAAGTAAAGTGCAGCCCTATGAGAAACTTTCAGATCCAATACAGCAATAAGGTTTTAACCGTAACGATTTCTCGTCCAAAAGCTTTAAATGCTTTGAATGCCGAGCTATTAGAGGAACTAAACGATATCATCCAGGAACTTTACCAAAACAATGATACCAGGGGTCTTATTCTTACTGGCGATGGCGACAAAGCTTTTGTAGCAGGTGCCGATATAAAAGAATTGGCCCTGTTAACCCAGGAGCAAGCCCTGGAACTTGCAAAAAGCGGACAAGCACTGTTTAAGAAAATTGAAGACTGCCCTAAACCAATTATCGCCGCGGTTAACGGTTTTGCATTGGGTGGTGGATGCGAGTTAGCGATGTCTTGTCATATCAGAATAGCAACAGAAAACGCAAAATTTGGCCAACCCGAAATAAACCTGGGCATCATCCCCGGCTACGGTGGCACTCAGCGATTAACGCAGTTGGTAGGAAGAGGCAAAGCATTGGAACTGATGCTTACCGCTGATCAAATTTCCGCGCAAGAAGCGAAGTTGCTCGGTTTAGTCAATCATGTTGTTTCCAATCGTGATGAATTAATGTCGACGGCTAATGCTATTATGAATAAGATCGTAAGCAAAAGTCCGCTGGCCGTAGCGAACATTATCAAAAGCGTAAACGCAGGCTTTGGATTTGAGAACGCCGGGTACGCGACAGAGGCAGAATGCTTCGCCGCTAGCACTGCCACCAATGATTTTAAAGAAGGGACAAAGTCTTTTATCGAAAAACGTCAGCCAAGTTTTACGGGCAGGTAGTTGTTTGTCGCCGTTTGTAACAATTGTTTGATCAATCAAACTAATTTAGCCGAACGATTAGAAGCTAACGTATAACGGCTAACGATGGGCAAACTTAAAAGACTGGCAGGTGAGACTGTCCTCTATGGATTAGGAAGTATCGTTCCTCGTTTCCTGAACTTTTTATTAGTACGTCTACACACAGATGTTTTCTTACCGGAAGAATATGGGATTATAACCAAGATTTTATCCTATGTAGCGGTAGTCAACATCATCTTCATGTTTGGTATGGAGACGGCATACTTTCGATATGCAACCAAACCAGGCGCGAATGAAAAAAGGATATTTGACCTGGCTCAAACAGTCGTTATCTCGATTAGCCTGTTTCTGTCTATCATCCTGATTGTAAAAGCCAACGCCATCGCGGATGTCATGGACATCGGTGGACGCGGCACACTGATCATCTGGTTTGCCATCATCATGTTTATTGATGCCGTTGTAGCGATTCCCTTTGCCCGCCTGCGATTACAAAAGAAACCGATCCCCTTTGCGGTAGGAAAAATTCTTAACATTCTCATCTTAATAGGATTGAATGTTTACTTTCTAAAAGTCGTGTATGACCCTTCCATCGGTATAGAATATATCGCCCTTGCCAACTTATTTGCCAACGCATTTTATCTTTTGATTTTCGGACGAACATTAATTTCATGGCGGCCATCATTCGACAAAGAAATTTCCATGTCCATGTTTAGTTATGCGTACCCAATCATGATAACCGGTTTGGCAGGGATGACAAGCGAGATGTTTTCGCGGCAAACCTTGGATTGGTGGCTTCCAGAAAATTATTACCCAGGCCAAACCCCTAAATATGCACTGGGAATTTTTAGCGCCTGCTATAAATTGTCAGTACTCATGGGGTTGGCCATCCAGGCATTCCGTTATGCCGCTGAACCCTTCTTTTTTTCAAATGCAGCCGACAAACAGTCTCCTGAGCTTTTCGCGAGAGTCAACCATTATTTTGTCATTGTCTGTTGTGTGTTGCTGTTGGGGGTAGGAATCAACCTTGACATATTAAAATATTTTTTGGGTGACGCGAAATATTGGGAAGGCCTTTCTATCGTACCGATCCTTTTATTAGGCTACTTATTCAACGGAGTGTACTATAATTTTTCGATCTGGTTTAAACTAACAGATAAAACATATTACGCAACCATAATAACTATTGTCGGAGCGCTCATTACCATCGCCGCCAATTATGTTTTAATTCCAATTGGGGGTTATATGGGTAGTAGTTGGGCTACACTAATATGCTATCTATCCATGGCTGCCATGTGTTACTTTTTAGGCCAGAAATATTATCCAATACCCTACAATATTCCTAAAAGCCTCGGGTACATATTTGGAACTACGTTGTTAGTGTATCTGACAAACGCAGTGTTCATTGAAAACCAATGGGCTGCGACAACCTTTCACTTTGTAATAATTCTAGCTTATCTTTTCATTGTTTATTTGATTGAAAAGAAAGCGCTACGACCGCTAACAAATTGATTTTTTTCTAGTTTTACTAGTCATCAAAACACCATGATTGCATGAACATTATTATCCCAATGGCCGGCCTCGGCAAGCGTTTACGACCGCACACACTCACCACACCAAAGCCATTGCTACCTATTGCCGGGAAGCCCATTGTGCATCGATTGGTAGAAGACATAGCCAAGGTTTGCCCTGAGAAAATTGACTCCATCGGATTTATTATCCATCCTAGTTTTGGAAAAGAAGTAGAGGACAGCCTGAAAGGAATTGCTAAGGAAGTGGGCGCCACCGGGAAAATCTATTACCAGGATAAAGCAATGGGTATTTCTCATGCATTGTTATTCGCTAAAGAACTTTTTAAAGGTAAAGTTATAGTTGCCTTTGCTGACACCTTGTTTAAAGCTGAATTCAAACTTGATACAACCCAAGACGGAATTATCTGGGTACAGCAGGTTTCCGATCCGTCCCAGTTCGGGGTCGTGCGCCTGGATGGAAGCGGCCAGATTATTGAATTGGTTGAAAAGCCGACCGACTTTGTTTCCGATCTTGCCATTATTGGAATCTATTTCTTTAAAGACGGTGAAGCCTTGGCCAGGGAAATGCAATATCTTATTGATCATGATATAAAGGACAAAGGGGAGTTCCAATTCACGTCAGCGCTTCAAAATTTCAGTAAAAAAGGGGCGAAATTAGTTCCAGGATTAGTTACGGAGTGGCTCGACTGCGGCAATAAAAATGTCACAGTCCAAACTAATCAGCGTTATCTTGAGTTTATCAAAGACCAACCACTTGTTTCAAAAAAAGTCAAACTCATTAATTCATTGATTATACCCCCATGTTTTATTGGCGACGGCGTAATCCTTGAAAATTCCGTGATTGGGCCATATGTTTCTGTGGGTGAGAATTCGCGGGTTGTAGATAGCCGCATCAGGAATTCTATCATTCAAAAAGAAGCGACCCTTCGAAACGCCATGCTTGAAAATAGCATGTTGGGGAATTTCACTATTTTTGAAGGTTCTGTGCAGGACTTAAGTTTGGGAGACTTCAATTCAATAACGCAACATTGAAAATAACAAAGGCAAATAGTATAGTAGGATTAATCGTCGTGCTAATGATTGCAGCACCGCTTTCAGTTTGCGCCCAACGCAAAAAGAAAGAATCAGGAGATGTGTTTGCGTCGGGTTTGAAATTAAGAGAAGCTGAGTTCTATTTTACCGAAGGCGAAAAATTTTTCATTCTGGAAGACTTCGCCAAAGCCCTGTTGTATTATCAGCGTGCATTAGAAATCACGCCCGACAATGCTACCATTCATTACAAGATCGCAGAAGTACTGTCGCGTAGCAATAAACAGGAAGATTTATTGAAAGCCTCCTTCAGTATCGAAAGTGCTTTGAAGCTGGAAAAAAAGAACAAATATTTTTATCTACTAGCAGCAAATATTTACGGAAGTTTGACAAAGTTTGATAAAGCAGCCTGGGCATATGAGACGCTTATTGATGAAGTGGAGGGTACTGAAGAGTATTTATATGAGTTGGCAGCTGTCTACCAATACGCCAACAAATTTGACGAAGCTGTTAAAACCTACAATCGTGCTGAAAATGCATTAGGAGTATCCGAAGTGTCTTCTGTTCAAAAAATGAGGATTCTCATTGAACAAGGTAAACTCAAGGAGGGTATAGCAGAAGGGGAAAAACTGATTAGTACATACCCGGGTGAAGAACGATACATCATGGCCTTTGGAGAGATTCTTTCACAAAAAGGCCACCGAAATGAGGCTATCAAATATCTTGAAAAATTTACCCACGAAAATAAAGATTCCGGCAATGCATTGATGTTGCTGGCAGGTATGTATCGTGACAATAAGCAGGAAGAAAAAGCAAGACCTTTGTTACTTAAACTTTTTGAAGACAACACCATTGAAGTCAGTAGTAAAATTATTATTCTCGCTTCGTACAACACCGAACTGAGTCAAAACAGAGCGAAGAAAATTTCTGATCCCGATAAAGAAAACTTTGCGCTCTTATTGTTTGAAAAACTTAGCCGTGAAAGCTCGACTCATCCAAACGTTCATATTATTGGTGGCGATTTATATTTAGCGACCGGAAAAAACCGTGAAGCCGTTAAACAATATGTGCAGGCAGTGCAGTCTGGAGATGTAAACTATGAAGTATGGCAAAATCTGCTCTACCTTGAAGTTCAGCTAGAACAATTTGATGATGTAATCAAACATGCAGACCAGGCGTTGGAGTTATTTCCTAATCAGGGCATGTTGCATTACTTTCATGGATTCGCACACTTACGCAAACGTCATTACGACGAAGCGGTTTTTTCCCTGGAGCAAGCAAAAAAGTTGACACGTTCAGATCCAAACTTTATGAGCGACATTAGTAATATGCTTGGGGACGCTTATAATTCCATGAAAGTGTACGATAAGTCAGACAAAGCTTATGATGAAGCATTAACATTAAATCCCAACAACAATACAGCGTTGAATAATTACAGTTACTACCTGGCGCTGAGAAAGACCAATCTTGAGAAAGCGGAGAAGATGTCTGCGCTCCTAACAAAAAACGAACCCGAGAATCCAACTTTTCTTGACACTTATGCATGGGTATTATTCACAAGGGAAAAATATAAGGATGCAAAAAAGGTAATCGAACGAGCCATCAGTACCGGAAAAGCCAACGCTACACATTTCGAACACTATGGCGATATTCTTTTTAAACTTGGCGATGTAAACGCTGCTGTTCAGCAATGGGAAAAAGCAAGAGGGATGAACGCCAACAGCGAAATATTAAACAAGAAAATAGCGAACAGAAAAATGTATGAATAAAACGATCGGGCTTATCGTTATTGTATGTTCGACGCTTGTTCTGTCGTGTAGCAAGAAAGTTGTAAGCCCAGTTACACCTTCTTCCTCTACCCCAACACTCTCCATCGAGGAAATTGATTTTGAATATCTTCAGGGGAAGGCTCGTATGGTATTACGCGATTCCAAAAAAGAACGCGATGTAAAAGCAAATATCCGGATACGAAAGGATAGCGTGATCTGGATGACATTTTCTGTGATCGGTGTCCAGGGAGGAAAGGCGCTCATCAACAAAGATTCAATCACCATCGTTAGCAATGTCGACAAAGAATACTATGTTTTCGATTATACTGAACTTTCGAAGCGATATAATTTCGATATTAACTTCGACGTTATTCAAGCTGCAATGCTTGGAAACCTGATTAATCCACGCTCGGACAACGACGAAATTATTCAGGAAACATCTTACTTTGTATTGAAGCAAAACGCAGAAACAATTAGTGTTTCGAATTTTATTAATTCGGCCAGTATGAAGATAGAAAAGGTGGAAATGAAAGAAACCAACACTAATAATTCGCTTGTTCTCAATTACTCAAACTTTCAACCGCTGAGCAATAAGTTATTTCCATACAATGGAACGATCAATGTGTTTTACAAAACGCTTTCCGGGATTTTGAACACAACGATAATTTTCGAATACAACAAAGCTGAAGTTGGTGATAAAGAACTTAAGTTCCCCTTCAATATTCCAAAACGATATGTTCGAAGGTAGAAGTATATTTCTTCTTCTCATATTTTTCTCGCTCGCTTTCTCTGCTTCAGGACAGAAATCAAAATCTCAACTGCAAAAGGAGAAACAGGCGAATCTTGAAAAGATAAAAGAAGTAGAAAAAATCATCGGCGAAACTTCTACCAAAAAGAAAAATTCAGTCGGAGAATTGAATGCACTCAATCAGCGAATCCGGGTTCAGGAAAATCTTATTACGTCGATCAAAGGTGAAATTGATTTTCTGGATTCAGAGATCGTAGAAAACAACGATATTATTAATGCGCTAGAAGATGATTTGGAGAAACTGAAAAAGGAATACATTGCCATGTTATATGCTGCCCAAAAAGCGAGCAATAGTACAACACGTTTAACATTTCTCTTTTCTGCTAAGTCATTTGACCAACTCATTATGCGGCTTCGTTACATGGAGCAATACGGGGAAACCAGAAAACTTCAGGCTGATCAGATAGGTAAAGTTCAGGGAGAACTTTCAGGGCAGGTACAGGTAATTCGCTCGAGGCGCGAAGAGAAAAATAAATTGCTTACAGAAATGGTGACCGAAAACGGAAACCTCACCAACCTGAAGAAAAAACAAAATAGCCTGGTACGGTCGCTGGAACGTGAAGAGAAGAAACTCAGGAAAGATCTTGCAGAAACCAAAAAATTGGTGGCCCGTCTTGACAAGCTCATTGAAGATTTAATACGAGAGGAAATGGAACGTGCAGCTCGTGCAAAATTAGCTGACACTGAAACGCTCTCCAGTTCATTTGAAGAAAACAAAAACAAATTCACTTGGCCCGTTTCATCGGGGTTTGTATCGCAAAAATTTGGACGGCAAAACCATCCTGTGTTGAAAGGCATTGTGCAACAAAACAACGGTGTTAATATTCAGACGAAGGAAAATGAAAAAGTTAAGTCAATTTTTGAAGGTGAAGTGCGCCGCGTCGCCTTCATCCAGGGGCTTGGAAGCACAGTAATTATCAAACACGGAGAGTATCTCACAGTTTATGCCGGTCTGAAAGAGGTGTTTGTTAGAACTGGTCAAAAAGTGGTTACAAATCAGGAAATCGGCAAGATTTTTTCAAATCCGGATGGTGTATCCGAGCTTCGGTTCCAGATTTTCAAGAATACCACTGCATTAGATCCACAGACTTGGCTAAAAAATATGTAAAAGGCGAATTTTACAAGACTATCCTCATTTTTAACCTGATATCATACTTCTAGTCCGATCATGACATACCCCCTAATCCGTTTGATGGTACGTTTTTTTACCCTACTTTTGTTATTCGAATTAAATTATCACAAGAAATCTTGGTGCTGAACTTTTACCCGACCGTAAACAGTTAAACATAAGATTCAAAGAAGATCCATTAAAAATCAATTTTCACTCATATGAATACTACAATATTGTTTTTACAGGGGGTTGGATTCCAGGAAATTCTTCTCATAGGATTATTTGTACTCGTATTCTTCGGCGCAAAGAAAATTCCTGAATTCATGAAAGGCCTTGGTAAAGGTGTGAGGGAATTCAAAGATTCTGTAAAAGACGTCAAGAAAGAGGTCGAAGACGCCAACAACGCAGCAAAAATAGAAGACGGAAAATAGTAAGTTGTTGAAGACATACGCTACACTTCGCGAAATACAACACGATCTGCAGCAAGGAATTCTTTCTACTCAAGATCTGGTCCGTCATCATCTGGAAAACATCAAGGAAAAAGCACATCTGAATGCTTTTCTGAGTGTCTACGACGATGAGGCACTCATGCGTGCAAAAGAAATCGATAAGAAAATCAAAGCAGGGAAAGGCGGCAAACTTGCGGGTCTCGTGGTAGGCTTAAAAGATGTATTGGCTTACGAAGATCACCCCTTGCAAGCGAGTAGTAAAGTCCTGAATGGGTTTATATCCCAATTCAACGGAACAGCAGTACAACGCCTGTTGGATGAAGATGCGGTGATTATCGGGCGACAAAACTGCGATGAATTTGCCATGGGTTCATCTAACGAAAATTCTGCCTTTGGTCCTGTACTGAATGACGCTGATAACACGCGGGTTCCAGGTGGATCTTCGGGGGGATCGGCAGTAGCTGTACAGGCAGATATGTGCCGTGTTTCATTGGGGTCTGATACTGGCGGATCGGTTCGCCAGCCGGCTGCATTCTGTGGAATCATCGGTTTAAAACCGACTTATTCCCGTATCTCAAGATTTGGTTTAATCGCTTATGGATCTTCCTTTGATTGTATCGGAATATTTGGCAAGTCAATAGAAGATGTAGCGTTGGTGCTCGAAGTAATTGCAGGACCAGATGAATCTGACAGTACTGTTTCCCAAAGAGCTGTGCCCTCTTATTCCAATGAGCTTACAAAAGCCAATGGTAAAGGTTACAAGGTAGCGTATGTACGCGAAATTGACGAGTCAACTGGTTTGCAGTCTGAAATAAAGGATAGTATTCAAAAGAAAATCAAAGAAATTAAAGAGGCAGGACATACGGTCGAGGTTATTGACTTTCCTTTGCAAGAATATGTTCTTCCTACCTATTACATTTTAGCAACAGCGGAAGCTAGTTCTAATCTTTCAAGATATGACGGCGTACGGTATGGTTATCGCAGCCCGCAGGTGAATGACCTTAGCTCTCTGTACAAGAAGAGCAGGTCGGAAGGATTTGGCAAAGAAGTCCAACGAAGAATTTTATTAGGCACTTTCGTATTAAGCGCAAGTTATTATGATGCGTATTACACGAAAGCACAAAAAGTAAGACGCCTTATCCGCGACAAAACAAAAGCGATTTTGCAGCGGTACGACTTTATTGTAATGCCTATAACGCCTACAACGGCGTTTAAACTTGGAGAACATACTGATAATCCACTTGAGATGTACTTGGCTGATCTTTTTTCCGTTCAAGCTAATGTAGCAGGCGTACCGGCCATTGCCGTCCCTTGTGGAGTAGATAATAAAGGTTTGCCCATCGGACTGCAGGTTATTGCGGATGACTTTGAAGAGTCAAAACTGTTACATTTTTCAAACTCACTATTGAACTGACCGCGATGAGAAGAATATCTCTGCTTTTTCTGTTCATCATTTTTTCGACATTAGCATTTTGTCAAGTGCAACCGGATTCTGTTGTCGTTGATTCACTTGAAGTCGCTACCGCTGAAGAAGAATTGATCTTTAAAGAAGACACTACTGATTTTGTTTATTTTGCACTACCCAGTCAGTTGGAATACATTCCTGGTGAAGATAGTCCCGAATTATACAGTGACCGTCTGGCCTGTATCGAAAAGAATATGCCTCTCATTTACAATGAGCGCGTACATGCGTTTATCAACTATTTTACAGTAAAGGATCGTGAATATACACGGATGATGATGCGCCGGAAAAATTTGTATTTCCCGATCTTCGAAAAATACCTGGCGAAGTACAAACTTCCTGACGAGTTAAAATATCTTTCCATTATCGAATCGGGATTAAACCCTCGTGCGGTGTCGCGTGTTCGCGCCGTCGGGTTGTGGCAATTCATGTCGGCTACCGGTAAATATTATGGCCTGAACAACGACTGGTACATCGACGAACGAATGGATCCTGAGAAGGCTACCGATTCAGCGTGCCGGTATCTTAGAGATCTCTATAACATGTTTCATGACTGGGAACTCGCACTCGCCGCATACAATACCGGACCGGGTAATGTAAAACGCGCTATCAGAAGATCGGGCTATAAGCGCTCTTTCTGGGAGATATATCCAAATCTTCCACGAGAAACTCGTTCTTATGTTCCCCAGTTTGTAGCCATCACTTATACCATGAATTATCTGGACGAGCATAACTTTTTCGATGAAGGGGAAGAAATGCTTCCGCAGTATGATACACTCCAGGTTTCCCAGTATCTTCATTTTGAAACCTTTGCCAATTTAACGGGTGCATGTATGGAAGATTTACAACGCCTTAATCCTTCCATTCAGCGTAATGCAATTCCTGAGTCAAAGAGAAATTATACACTCTACGTACCTAAAGAAACCAAAGATCTGTTATCCTTAAACCGCTTGGCAATTCTTGATTCTGCCTCTAAGGTTGGAAAAAAAGAGCTTCAGACATTAGCGCAAAATACCGAGGGCAGCACCTATGGAAGAGACAGGATCGTATATAAGGTTAAGAGTGGTGACGTTTTAGGATCGATTGCCATTCGCCATGGCGTTCGTGTAAATGATTTGAGAAAATGGAACAACCTGCGCGGCAACACAATTAGGGTAGGCCAACGGTTAAACATTTGGACGAGACAAAGTTCGGGCTCGACCACTAGTTCTGCGGTACTTGCCTCAAATAAATCAAGTCGTAGTGACACCCCTTCACCGGTCCCCGGGTCAAAGACTTATGTGGTTCAACCTGGTGATACATTGTGGGATATATCTAAAAAATTCGAAGGGCTGACTATTGAAAGAATTAAAAGCCTGAACAAATTAAGCAACGCTAAGATTCAGCCTGGCCAAACTTTGATTATTGGCATTTAATAGCGTTCGCTGTTCTAATCAAAAGTTAAATTATAACTAACACTTCTTGTGACTGTTTTGTATTTAGGACATTATAGTCACGAAAGAATTATTATGAAGTATTCCATATTCATTTTCATAAGCATACTAGGGTTACTTACATCTTGCAACGAAAAAGACAATCTTCCCAAGGCATCGGGTAAACCGGGTGAAATAGTTTTGATAATTGATTCCATTCAGTGGAAGGGAAAACTTGGATCGGAATTGAAAAAAATATTTCGAGCACCAGTCCCGGGATTACCACAAGATGAGCCGATGTTCACAGTGATTTGGGCGCATCCCGAACGAAACATGCGATTGTTAACCCAACTCAAGAATATTGTATATGTATTTACGCTGGATCAAAACACGAGGGGATCAAGAAGATTAAAGGGAGAGATAAGTCCTGAGACGCTCAAACGCATTCAACAAGACACCAGTTTTTTCTTATCAACCATTAAGGATGAATTTGCAAAGGGGCAGGAGGTGATGTATCTTTTTTCAGCAACTGAACAAAATCTTATTCAGCAGCTGCAAAAAAATGGTCATAAAATAATTGATTACTTTAATAACCTCGAAAGAGAGCGGCTTGCAAAAAGCCTGTTCAACAAGCAATCATCGGAAGGGATAGCGGCGACGTTACGCCGCGAGCAAAAAATTGAAATCAGCGTTCCCCCTACATACAAGCTGGCTGATAAGCAACGGGATTTTCTTTGGCTAAGAAAAATTGAACCCGACACAGATAAAGATATTTTTATAACGTGGAAGCCATACGAAAGCGAGTATCAGTTTTTACCTGATAGCATCATTGCGTGGAGGGACGCCACAGCGAAAAAATATCTTTTTGAAGATCCTAAAAACCCGATAAGCTACCTGGTGACTGAACGGGAAGATGCAGATGTGTTATCTGAACAGGTTAGTATAAATAAACATTTTGCCATGGAAGTCAGAGGACTTTGGCGCACAAATAACCGGACAATGGGCGGACCCTTTCTGGGCTATGCCATTGCCGATGAGCCGCAAGGTTTAATCTATTATATTGAAGGATTTGCATATGCACCCGGAAGAGATAAAAGGGAATTTATCCGTGAATTGGAAACGATTCTCTGGTCATTTAAAACCAGTGCAGACATTAAGCAGTAGCCTCTGGGTGAGCGGGGTTTATATTTTTAAACCATAAAGTAAAAACACTTCCTTCACCTTCCCTGCTTCTCAAATCAATTTTTCCGCCAAGCGCGTTCACCTGTGTTTTCACTAAGTACAAACCCATTCCTCTACCTTCAACATGGAAGTGAAATCTTTTGTAGAGGCTAAATAAATTCTCCTTGTGCGCTTCAACATTAATTCCTAAACCATTATCGGCAATATCAATTTGTACGGAATCTCCTTTCATCTGAGACTTAATGCTGATGGAAGGACGCCGGCCCGGATGCCTGTATTTTATCGCGTTGCTGATCAAATTGTAGAATATACTTTCCAGGTAACTTGGTATCCCCACTACTTCGTTTGCTCCTTTAAAGTCCGCAGATATATTTGCCTTGGTTTCCTGCACATCTTGCTCTAACGTGAGCATTACCTTTTCTAGCAAAGGTTCGAGTTTAATTTCATGCATCAACTGCGCATTCATTTTCTGAATTCCCAGAATCTCTGTCAAATCTCTTATGATGTTATCCAGGTCTTGTGTTGACTTCATCATCAGTTTCGCGATTTCCGAAACTTCATTCACCTCTTTTGTAAAATCCAAAATAGAGGACAACCCAATTATCCGCGACATGGGTGCCCGAAGATTATGCGAGATAATGAAAGCAAATTGTTCTAATCTATTGTTGTGCTCCATCAACTCCGTATTCGCCTGCTTGAGTTTTCTTGTCTGTCGTTCTACTTCTACGGAGAGGTCTTCATTCTTTTGCTGTATGAGTTTGTTTTGCCGCTCAATTATATTTTTTGTTTCTACCAACTGCTCATTATGCATGCTTATCTCTTCATTCTGGGAAGAGATCTCTTCATTTTGTGCAAGTATTTCGCGCGTTCTTTCGTGCACGGTTCTTTCCAGATGCAAGTTTTGTTCAGCTAAAATAGCTGCCTTTTCTACTTCAGATTTACGCAATTGGTCAGAAATTAAAAGCGATCGATTGGTATAATAGGCAGTGTAGCCCAGTGTAGGAACTGCGATGAAAAACAGGATAATTTGCAAAATGTAAATATTGTTCAACGCTTTTTCATACCGGATTTTAGCCTGTAACGAAATGCTGTCTTCAAAGGAATAAACATCTTTAGAAAATTTTAGGTATTGCAGCCATACATGGTATCCGGGGTCTTTCTCCAATAGTTGCACAAAAGAATTTTGATCGTTGCGATCAATTAAATCAACCATGTTCAACGCCAGCGCTACATAAGCTTCAACTGAATCCCGTAATGCATAAAATTTTTGCATGGGATAATTTTGTTTTTTGAGGGAAGACTCGAGAGAAGACAGCGCTGCATTTTTATTTTTAATGGCAGAATCCATGGCTGCCATGAAATGCTTATTACTTACAAAGGCATAACTTCGTATGGATAAATCAAGCAAGTGCAGATTGCGGATAACTTCGCTTGTGTTCACTTTAACTTTTTCTGCTTGCTCCTGTTGGTTCTTATTAAATGTGATAACTTGATTGTTTTGATAAATAAGGTAAATATCTCCCAGAATGAGCAAAGCAATTACAAATACTATGGCGTATAGCAAGTATCCTTTTAAAGAAAATGTCATCAGCAGTTAGCCTTGGTCTGTTAATAAAGGAAATTTTAAATCAATTTGATCTATTCAGGTCAACAATATAATATCTTTTCCTATCCTTATTATCTTTATCCTCTTAACTGAACATACATGTCGATCAAAAAAATAAGAAAGCAGGATGCCTTGAATTATCATATGCAGGGCCAGCCAGGAAAAATTGAAGTTGTACCAACAAAAGCACTGACTTCCCAACTTGATTTAGCGTTAGCATATTCGCCCGGTGTCGCAGAGCCATGTAAAGAAATAGCTGCTAATAAAGAAGATGTTTATAAATATACTTCTAAAGGTAATCTGGTAGCCGTGATATCGAATGGCACGGCTGTTCTTGGATTAGGCAATATCGGTCCCGAAGCATCTAAACCTGTTATGGAAGGAAAAGGTGTGCTGTTTAAAAAATTTGCAGGCATTGATGTGTTTGATATTGAAATCAATGAAGAAGACCCGGATGAGTTCATCAAAATCGTCAAATCATTAGAACCAACTTTCGGTGGTATTAATCTGGAAGATATTAAAGCACCCGAATGTTTTAAAATTGAAACTGAGCTGCGTGAAAAAATGAACATCCCCATCATGCATGACGATCAGCATGGAACGGCAATCATTTCTGCTTCAGCATTACTCAATGCACTCGAAATAATCGGAAAAAAAATCGAAGAGATAAAAATTGTGGTCAATGGTGCGGGTGCCGCTGCCGTTAGTTGTACCAAGTTATACATAGCATTAGGAGCACGAAGTGAAAATATTATTATGTGCGATAGCAAAGGCGTGCTGAATAAAAAACGTGCTGGCCTTGATGCTATAAAATCGCAGTTTATAACGGATAGAAATATAAACACGTTACAGGAAGCCATGAAAGGCGCTGATGTATTTGTGGGACTCTCTGTAGCAGATGCTATCACACCGGAAGATCTGAACAACATGGAAAAAGATCCCATCGTTTTTGCTTTGGCGAACCCGAATCCGGAAATAAATTATGATTTGGCCATGAAAACCAGACCCGATATTATCATGGCAACCGGTCGTTCTGACCATCCTAATCAAGTGAATAACGTGTTGGGCTTTCCTTACATTTTCCGTGGGGCACTCGATGTGCGTGCAACGGAGATAAATGAGGAAATGAAACTAGCTGCAGTACACGCTATTGCGAAACTTGCTAAAGAACCCGTACCCGATATGGTTGTGAAAGCCTATGGTACCGATAAAATCAGATTCGGCCGAGAATATTTAATTCCCAAACCGCTGGATACCCGACTTATAACCACAATCTCACCTGCCGTAGCAAAAGCTGCAATGGATTCTGGGATAGCGAAACATCCCATTACGGATTGGAGTGCTTATCATAACGAACTTCAAAAACGGATAGGCATTGACCAAAAACTAATGTCACGTATCATCGACCGCGCCAAGAAAAATCCAAAGCGTGTCGTATTTACCGAAGCAACGCACAGTAAAGTTTTAAAAGCTGCTCAAATATTAAAAGATGAAGGAATTGCCAAACCTATCTTGCTAGGAAACAAGGCTGAAATCCTGCAACTAATTGAAGAACATCAATTGGATCTTCAGGATTGTCCGATCATTTTCCCACGCGATGAAAATGATAAGGTGTTACAATATGCAGAAATACTTTATCAAAAAAGACAACGAAAAGGACTCACCTATCAGGATTGTTTACGATTGGTTCGTGAAAGAAACTACTTTGCAGCCATGATGGTAGAGCACGGAGATGCCGACGCCTTAGTGAGTGGGTTAACGAAAGATTATCCGAAGACCATTTTACCATCACTTCAAATCATTGGAACCGCTGATGGCGTTAACCGCGTGGCTGGAATGTACATCATCATGAACAAACGAGGTACATTCTTTTTTGCGGATACTACGGTAAATCTTAATCCTGATGCAAAAGAACTTGCAGAGATCATAGAGCTAACGGCTCGAGGGGTTAAATTTTTTGATATGGAACCACGCATTGCAATGCTTTCGTACTCCAACTTCGGTTCATCAAAAGGCGTAGTACCGGAAAAAGCACGCGAAGCAGTACGACTTGCTAAAGCAAAAAATCCATCCCTCATAGTTGAAGGCGACATTCAGGCCAACGTTGCTTTGAATACACAAATTCAACAAGAGACTTTTCCATTCAGTGCATTAGCAAATGAAGGCGCCAACACGCTCATTTTCCCGAATCTGTCGTCCGGAAACATTGCTTATAAACTGTTGATGGAAATCGGCGGTGCAGATGCGATCGGACCAATTTTGTTAGGGATGAAAAAGCCTGTTCATGTGCTACAATTGGGAAGCTCAATTCGTGAGATTGTAAACATGGCCGCGATCGCTGTTGTTGACGCTCAATTGCATGAGCAGAACGATCACTTATAAACGATCTCCGATAGTAGAACGATTAAATAACCTGTTCGTAGATTTGCCATTGCCGTTAAGGATCGCGATGTTACGTAGTGATAAAAACTTTGTTTCTTTGGGGTTCTCATTAGACCAAAGCATTAGCTGATTAAGTATGATTGCATTCCTAAAAGGAAAACTTGTTCATCGGGAGCCAACTTTTGTAATTGTGGACGTCCAGGGAATTGGATATCAGCTTCAGATTTCATTGCAAACTTTTTCCGAAATAAAAGAGCAGGAAAATGTCATGCTGCACACCCATCTCAACATCCGGGAAGATGCACATGTACTTTTCGGTTTTAGCAGTATTGCCGAAAAAAAACTTTTCCAGCAGTTGGTTTCAGTAAGCGGTGTCGGACCCAGTACAGCCATTATCATGCTGTCGTATATGAATAGCAATGAATTGAAGTCTGCCATTGTGCGTGAAGATGCTGTTTCCTTGCAAGCTATTAAAGGAATCGGAGGCAAAACCGCACAGCGCGTGATCATTGAATTAAAAGATAAACTAAAAAAGGAAAGCTGGGAGGAGACGCAACCGGCGATTTCTCTTGGCGTCCACAATACCATACGCAATGAAGCGTTATCTGCTTTGCTCACGCTGGGTTTGCCTAAGGCAGCAGCCGAGAAAAGTATTGATACCGTCCTGAAAAAATCAGGAAATACTATTACCTTAGAAGATTTAGTTAAGCAGGCCCTCAAAAACGCATAGTACGTTTTGACATTTTTTACGTGCAAGAATAAAGCTCTCTCGCTCGGCCAGTTGTTTGTATTATGGCTCGGCAGTTTGTTGATACCATCAGCGGTGTATGGTCAACAGCCGGACTCTACGCGCCTAAATTCGCAGGATACAACTTCTCAACAATCGTATACACCAAGCCGTCGCCCAACATACAGAGTTACTGACCGGTATGGAGATCCCTTTTCCAATACCACCCCCGCGTCGCCACTGAATCTGAAAGATCCAAACCAAATGAAGCTGGATGTGGAGATTGATACAGCCCTTAACTATACCATATATGAAAAGATTGGTGACTTGAATTATCGACCAACGTCGAGCATGACTTTTGAAGAATTTAAACAATATCAGGATCGGCAGATTCTAAAAAGTTATTGGCAAAGTCGGGCTCGTGCTCAGGATGGAGAAAGTGCGGTAAGCGGACGTGGCTTCACCCCTAAAATATTTATCAGTCCAATCCTTGATCGAATTTTTGGCGGCAGTTATATAGAACTTGTTCCTCGAGGATTTGTAACGCTTGATTTTGGTGGCGAGTGGCAAAAGATCAGTAATCCGGCTATACCGATTCGTCAACAACGAAATGGTGGATTCGAATTTGACATGCAAATCAATATGAGCGTTGTCGGAAAGATTGGTGAAAAGCTTGCCGTAACCGCCAACTTCGATAATAATAATTCATTCGACTTTCAAAACAACATGAAAGTGGAGTACACCGGTTATAAGGAAGACATTCTTCAAAAGCTTGAAATCGGTAATGTAAGTCTGCCGCTAAACAATACGCTTATTCAGGGAGCGCAAAATCTTTTTGGCGTAAAAGCCAAAATGCAATTTGGTAAACTCGATGTTACAACGATCGCCACCACACAACGCGGCAAAACTGCTTCGATCAACTTAGGAGGAGCCGGCGGACAGGGAAGCGGGCAAGGCCGACCATTTGAAATTATCGCCTCCAACTACGATGAAAATCGTCACTTTTTTCTGGGACATTTCTTTCGTGACAATTATACCAAGTGGATTGGCAATCCTCCACAGATTATTTCGGGTGTGAATATCACACGGATTGAAGTGTACGTACTCAATCGAAATAATGACACCCAAACCTTGCGTAGCGTCGTGGGGTTGATGGACCTTGCGGAAGGATCGAGAGTGTATAACCCTAACGTGGGAGCGAGAAAAGGCGCCACCTATCCCAACGCAAATGATGCTAATAACTTGTTTGCCACGCTTCCCTCAGCACGCGATGCAGAAGGAATCAATACATTGGTAGAAGGACTTTATGGGCCCGGGTCGATGGCGAACGGAACGGACTTTGAAAAAATAACCAGTGCCCGAAAATTATCACCTACTGAATTTACGTTCCATCCGCAATTAGGCTACATCACATTAACCCGTAAACTACAAAATGACGAGGCACTCGCAGTTGCTTACGAGTACACTTACAATGGACGCCCTTATAAGGTTGGAGAATTATCGGAAGACTATGCAAATCTTAAGGACAATGAAATCGTCTATTTGAAATTGCTTCGGCCCCGTAAGGTTGCCATACGTGATGCCTCAAAGAAGATCCTGCCTACCTGGGATCTGATGATGAAAAACATTTACAATCTGAATGTAAATCAGCTTTCACGTGAAGGTTTTCAATTGCGCATCATTTATCGTGATGATAGAACAGGGATTGACAACCCGCAACTTCAAGAAGGAGCAAATGTTAGAACGCGTCAGCTTATTGAAGTCTTGGGCCTTGACAAGCTTAACCCTGTAAACGACCCTCAAAAAGATGGTAATTTCGATTTCATTGAAGGTATTACCATCAATACAACGACTGGGCTAATCATTTTTCCTTATCTCAAGCCTTTCAGCGACGGACTGAAACAAGCATTCAGAGGAGAATCGAATGAAAGCTTCCTCGTTCAAAAATATTCATTCGATACACTTTACAATACCACGAAGGCGGATGCTGAGTTATTTGCAACTAAAAACAAATTTTATATCAAGGGGCTTTATAATGCAGGGTCTTCAAAAGAAATTCTTATTCCGGGATTCGGTGTGGCGCAGGGCTCTGTCAAGCTATTTGCAGGAGGCATGCCGCTTACAGAAGGAACCGATTTTGTTGTTGATTACACCTTTGGTAAAGTTACTGTTCTCAATGAGTCTATCTTAAGTTCCGGAAAGCCTATTGAGGTAAAGTATGAGCAATCCGATCCATTTGCTTTCCAAACCCGAAGTTTACTAGGAACACGCTTCGACTATCATTTAAATGACGATGTCAATCTGGGTGGTACATTTTTATATTACAACGAGCGACCGCTGGTAAGCCGTAATCAAATCGGAACGGAGCCTGCACGTAATATGCAGTACGGTCTCGACTTCAACATCAACAAGAAGAGTCGTATGCTCACGAAAATGGTGGACGCGATCCCATTTTTGCAAACGAAGGAGCAATCAACAATTAACTTTACGGGAGAATTTGCGCAGCTCATACCTGGAACTTCAAACGTAGTGGGTGGCGATGGTACGGCTTACATAGATGACTTCGAAAATTCGGCGACACCTTATTCATTGATGAGTCCGGCAGGATGGAAACTGTCGTCAACTCCAAAAACGGAGGACAATCGTTTTGATCCAAACGCAGCACCGACCGATGACGTGCAAACAGGATATAAACGCGCGAAGCTCGCATGGTATCAAATCGACAACCAATTATACCGCGACGGCGGACGATTTAAACCGGATAATATTGACGCAAATGATTTGATGAATCACTACGTGCGGGCTGTGGGCCCGAAAGAAATTTTTCCCTTCCGGCAAACGCCACAAGCTGTCTTCTTTGAACAAATTTTCGATATCGCTTATTACCCACGGGAAAGAGGCCCTTACAACTATAATCCCAATCTGGATAACAATGGTTTTTTAACAGATCCGGAAAGCAACTGGGGCGGTATCACTAATGCCATTGAAACGGAAGTGGATTTTGACAAAGCAAATATTGAATACATAGAATTTTGGATGCTCGATCCGTTCATCCAATCTCAATACGGAACTATTGATGATGGTATAAACCTTCCGAAGTCAAATAATACTGGTGGAAAGCTTGTCTTTCAACTTGGTAATGTTTCCGAAGATATTATACGCGATGGAAAACATGCTTTTGAAAATGGCTTACCTCCAGACGGAACACTGGAAGGCGCGGCAACAAAAAATAATTGGGGATATGTAACCTCACAATCTTATTTAATCGGCGCATTCGACAATTCAACAACCGCGAGGGCTAATCAAGATGTGGGCTTGGACGGATTATCTACAGAAAATGAAGTTGGTTTTTTTGCAGAAACACCGCAGAGCTTTTTAAACACAGTTAATCCAACAGCGCGCCCTATCGTAGAAACCGATCCTTCTGCCGATAATTTCAGACACTGGCTCAACGGCGAGTACGATGCTGCTCAGGCAGAAATTCTGGAACGTTATAAAAATATCAACGGGCATGATGGAAACTCTCCTATTATTTCGGGTAACGATGCCGTTGCTCAATCGGGCAGTACGATTCCCGATAATGAGGATTTGAACGCTGACAATACACTAACCGAGCAGGAAGAATACTACTCCTATGAAATGGATTTAAAACCGAATCTGTTAAAAATCGGAAGTAAATATATCGTTGATAAAATTACTACGAATGATGAGGGAAAAGTAAAAGAACAAGTAACGTGGTACCTCGTCAGAATACCTGTTCGTGAATTTGATAGCAAGTTCCCTGCGACGTTGGAAGGCTTCAAATCAATCAAGTATGTTAGAATGTTACTGACCGGATTCCGCGATCCAGTAGTTCTCCGTATGGCAAACTTCAGAATGGTTGGAAGCCGTTGGAGAAGGTATACTGATAATTTACGCGAGGGAGCCTTGATCAAAGACCCTGAAACCGGTGCCGACAATTTCACCGTAAACGTGGTGAACCTGGAAGAAAATGCAGCTCCGTCAGAAGACAAATCTCCCTATGTAATTCCTCCAGGAGTTGTGCGGGATAGAGACACCGGATCGAGTGTGCCTAGACAACTTAACGAACAATCTATCCAGGTGTGTATCGATGATTTAGAAGATGGCGATGCCCGTGCCGTATATAAAAACATTTCAATGGACCTTTTCAATTATGGTCGGGTGAAAATGTATTTCCATGCCAATAGTGAATCGAACGACAATGAAATGACTGCATTTCTGAGAATGGGTACTGACTTCGATCAAAACTATTACGAAATAGAAATCCCGTTAAAGATCACCCCACTGGGTACCACTGGGGAGCGCGACATCTGGCCGGAAGAAAACGAAATTGATATTGCTTTAACCGAATTGTACGCGTTGAAAGCTGCGCGAGACCGCGAAGGATTTCCGTTGACAGAACTGTATCCACGGGAGGCACCTAAGCAAGTAGGCAGACATCTTATTCGCATTTTCGGACGACCAGATTTGAGCAGTGTTCAAGTTCTAATGATTGGTGTTCGCAATCCGAAAACACCTGACAAGCGAATGCACTCGGTTTGCCTTTGGGCCAATGAATTGCGCGTTACAGATTTCGACCGCACGGCAGGATGGGCTGTAAGTTCGACATTAAGTGCTAAGCTTGCAGATTTTGCTGTAGTTACCGGCGCATTCCGTCATACCACCTTTGGCTTCGGGGCGGTGAGTTCAAAAATATTTGAACGAACAAGAGATGAAACTACTGCCTACGATGTTTCAGCAAGTGTTAACGTCGACAAACTATTACCTGGAAACACGGGGATAAAAATTCCGATGTTTGTGAGTTACGAAAATACGACCATCAATCCTAAATTCGATCCTGCCAATCCAGACTTGCGGATAGATGCAGCGTTGTCTTCATTCAATACGGAAGATGAACGACAGGATTATCTAACACTTATACGAGACCAAACGACAAGAAAGAGTTTTAATCTAACGAATGTACGAAAGGTAAAGGTCAACCCCGAAGCAAGAACGCACATTTGGGACGTAGAGAATTTTTCATTCAGTTATGCCTATAGCGAGGCGTTGCGAACGAACTTTACCATCCAGGAACAACTCTTGAAGCAGTACAAAGGATCCGTGGCTTATGCATTTACACCCAAGGCAACCGGTATAGAGCCGTTCAAGGATTCCAAAGCATTTAGCTCACCGTGGCTGAAAGTGATCAAAGATTTCAATTTCAGTCTGATGCCAAGCAGCCTGGGCGTTCGTTTCGACCTTGACAGATCGTTTGGCAAAAACGTGTATCGAAACGATGATTTTATCTCCGACCCTAATTACCTGAAGTATTTTACTTTTAATCGTCAATATAACCTGCGTTGGAATTTTTCAAAGAACTTGTCATTGGATTATACATCAAGGGCTTATTCGATCATTGATGAGCCGGATGGTGAAGGTGATTCTGTTCGCTCAGAAATTATCAAGAACCTGAAAAAGTTTGGTCGTATGAAAAATTTCGACCAAAGTGTTACAGTAAATTATACCTTGCCCTTAGATAAGATACCTGTTACGGATTGGCTGGGCGCAGATTACCGTTACCAGGTTAGATATGAATGGCGGGCGGGGCCACTAGACAGACCCGATAGAGGTGACGTTGTTGTTGGATTGCCCGATGAACTGGATTTTAGAAATATCATCCAAAACAGTCGCGAGCAAAATTATTCGGGCCGTATCGATATGGTGAAGCTTTACAACAAGGTTAAATTCCTGAAAGAGTTGAACACGCCGCCACGACCATCTACGCGTACTTCTACTAATCCGCGTGTACAACAACCACCTGACACAACTAAAAGTGCGGTTCCCGGCGTAGCAAAGGGATTGCTCCGCCTCCTCATGTCACTTCGCGGAATTAATGGAACATACCAACTTACGGAAGGTACCATGCTACCCGGCTTTAACCCCTCCCCGAAGTTTTTAGGTATGGACCAAAACTGGAGCTCTCCAGGCTGGGGATTTGTTCTCGGGAGCCAGGATCCCAACATTCGTTTTAAAGCTGCGCAAAACGGATGGCTTACCCAAAACAAGAGCATGACCACGCCATTCACGCAAAACAAAGGGCAAACCATCAACATTCGTGGAACGATAGAACCTTCGCCCGATTTGAAAGTATTGATTGATGTTAAGAAAGAGACAATGAATTCTTACCAGGAGATATACCGCTTTTCTGATCGATTTGATGAGACTGGCGCTGAAGTTCCCAACTGGGATGAAACCACCGGCTTTGCGAATTTAAGTCCAAGCCGGTCGGGAAGCTACCGAATATCTTTTCTTACTATTAAAACTGCTTTCAATTCATCCAACAGTAATACAGAATCTGATGTCTTCAAAACCTTTGAAGAGAATCTCCAAATTTTCCGGGATCGCTTAAGGCTTCGCAATCCCCAAGGCATTGAATATGATTCAGCTTCGCAGGATGTTGTTATTCCAGCATTTATTGCTGCGTATTCAGGAAAAAATCCTGCTACCACAGCACTCACACCTTTTCCAAAAACGCCTCTCCCTAATTGGCGTGTAGACTATACGGGATTAACGAGAATCCCTTTCTTTAAAAATATTTTCCAATCCATTACAGTCTCGCACAGTTATCAATCGTCTTATGCTGTTACCAACTATTCAAGCTCATTAGACCCTGCGTTTGCCAATCCTTACCAGCTTTCTATTGACCGGCCGGTCACTGAATATAACAGCTCATATTGGGGAGTACAGGGTGCGAACAATACCGTATTACCAACTTATGTTATCAGCCAGGTTTTAATTTCCGAGCAATTTGCTCCTTTGATCGGGATTAACATGCGAACAAAGAGCAGGCTTACTGCCAATTTCCAATATAAAACCAAGCGTGATCTCTCCTTAAATGTTTCCAATGCTCAAATCACTGAAATGAATAGCAAGGATGTTTCCATGGAACTTGGTTTTACCAAGAACAACATGAAACTTCCTTTTAAGTCTCAGGGCCGACTTATTGTTCTGAAAAATGATGTCACGTTCAGAATGAATGTTACCGTTTCGGATACGCGGACGATTCAACGCAAAATTGCTGAACTCAGCACCATCACCAATGGAAATATCAATTTCCAATTGCGGCCCAATATCAGCTATGTTGTTAATCAGAAGCTTAATATTCAGCTGTATTTCGAACGCACAATCAATGAACCTCAAGTATCAAACTCCTATCGAAGAGCAACTACTCGTTTTGGTGCCCAGGTTAGGTTTAGCCTCGCACAATAGATTTTCCAATCTTCTGATTTTCCGTTATTTTTACGCGCGCATTTCAACACTGCGACGCCACCACTTCAACACATAACAAACATGAATATTCCCGACTCACTCCAGTACACCAAAGATCACGAATGGATTAAGATTAATGGAAGTACAGCTTTAATAGGTATAACCGATTTTGCACAAAGCGAATTGGGTGATATTGTTTACCTGGACATTAATACGGTAGGGGAAGAAGTCAAAGAACACGCGGTTTTTGGAACGGTAGAGGCGGTAAAAACGGTTTCGGATTTATTCATGCCCATTACTGGTAAAGTGTTGGAGGTCAATCCACTTTTGGAAAGCAATCCCGAAAAAGTAAACTCCGATCCCTATGGCGACGGCTGGATGATTAAAGCTGAAATAAAAGGTACTGGCAGCGGCTTACTATCGGCGAAGGAATACAAAGAACTTATTGGCAAATAAGAAAGTTATTAGATTGTAGAAATTAGCTTATCGGCTATGTGAGGCTTTCGTGCTCTTCGAAAGGCGCATTATGAATTGACTAACGGGATAACTGATAACGACTCGATGATAGAACTTCCAACAATAACACCGGACAACACTCGAAAAAGAAAGCCAGACTGGCTAAGGGTAAAGCTGCCGGTTGGACCAGATTATGCGCGTGTGAGGAAGCTTGTCGATAATTATAAACTTCATACGATCTGTGAGAGTGGAAATTGCCCGAACATGGGTGAATGCTGGGGCGCAGGAACAGCAACGTTCATGATCCTCGGTAATGTGTGCACGAGAAGCTGTACATTTTGCGCTGTGGCTACGGGGAAACCAACCGAATATGATGTAGAGGAACCTAAACGGGTGGCAGAGGCAATCAAATTAATGCGCGTAAAACATGCTGTTATTACCAGCGTAAACCGTGATGAATTAAAGGATCGTGGGGCCGAAGTTTGGTATCAAACCGTGATGGAAACAAAAAAAGTTAGCCCAGAAACGACGATTGAGACCCTCATTCCTGATACGAAAGGAAATTGGGACGCCCTTTACCGCATGATCGCAGGTGGTCAGGAGGTTGTAAGTCATAATATGGAAACAGTTGGGCGACTTTATCGAATGGTGCGTCCGCAAGCCAAATACGATCGGAGCTTAGAACAAATTAAAAGAATTCGGGAAGCAGGGATGAGAACAAAATCGGGCATTATGCTGGGTCTCGGTGAAACAAAGGAAGAGTTGTATAAAGCGATGGATGACCTGGTTGCCAACGGATTGCTTATTCTAACGTTAGGACAATATCTGCAGCCCACGAAAATGCATCTTGAAGTAGCGGAGTTTATCCATCCTGATACATTTGAGATGTACAAAGAAGAGGGTTTAAAACGCGGATTAAAATATGTCGAGTCCGGACCCCTGGTGCGATCATCTTATCATGCAGAACGGCATGTAAATGTTCCGTTGGATTAATATTCTTCATTTTGTTTTTCTTTGTATTTTCGCAAAACATCCATAACCTGTGCTGAGAAAATTCTTCCCACGTGATAAGAATTATGTAGTAGAAAAGGCACAACTTTCCCTGGAAAAATCATTGCTGTCTTATTTAGTGGATTTTGTAAAAATTGAACACTTGTTGCACAATAATCCGTTAGGTATTATGGATGATACCTTTCTTAAAATTCAGCAGCATCGTGCCAATGATTTTTCACATCTGAGCGAATTCTACCTAACCCTCAGCGGCGTCTTTCGATATTTGTATTACGGCGATAATCAACTTGAATTCTCTTTCGATGGACAGGATGAATATATTAAGTATCAGCAACAATGGACTGCTACCTTCAAAAACTGGACGAGAGATTTCTGCAAACAAGACACGTTTAGAAGAGCTGTTTTGGAACTTACAGTGTTTTACCCAGATGATTATACACCTCAAATGGCAGGCTTGCGCCTCAGTGCTTTTATCACAAAGTTTTTTGATTTAAAAATTGATACCGAAAAAGGTATTTTGAAAAAAAGTATAGCGTGAAACTATTATTTAGAGCAGGCGATTTCTCGAGTTTAATGTTGTCAGAATCCACTCAACCGTATCGTATTCATTCTCTTAAAAAACCTTCTCATTTCTCCACCAGCAGCCTGTTGCTCATCGAATTCAAAGGTTGGAAAATCCGTTTACGTTCGATCTCAAAACACATCTGATAAAGCTATTAAGTCCAATGGTATTACCTGCATTTCAGAGCGCCTTTATATCATTAGAACATTCTATCGTTGAATTGAAAAATTAGTGAAATTGCGTACCGCAGATTCTTTGATGTCACACCGGTGTACGCGCGCCAATCGTGGACCCTTCCAGCACCAAGCCGTAAACTGCTTTAAATTTTCCTCCTCTCCCTCTGCTTCGATGGTTACGCTTCCGTCTTCATTGTTCCACGTAAGCCCGGTAATGTTAAGTTCATCTGCTTTTTCTTTTGCCGAAGCACGAAAGAAAACACCTTGCACTTTTCCATAAATATGTATGGACAAATGTTTCATGCAACTTAAAAAATATAGTCGGTGCTAAGGAATGCTGACTCGTGATTTCTGATAATCGAACTCATGATTTGTTTGTTGGAATCTGTACTTTTTGTCGCCACAAGCGTTCGAATTGAAAAAACGCGCAACGCATCGGCAATGGACAGTGTGCCCTCGGCGGAATCCTTTCTTCCATTAAAAGGAAATGTGTCGGGACCACGTTGACTCTGTGTGTTCAAGTTGATTCTTCCTACCTGATTGACAAAAGCGTCCATCATCCTCGCAACACGTTTGGAATCCGTTCCAAAAATACTGACCTGTTGTCCAAAGTTAGAATTGAGAACATATTGAATCGGTTCCTCATCATCATCAAAAGGAACGATGGGAATTACAGGACCAAATTGTTCTTCTGAATAGAGTCTCATTTTTTCGTTCACCGGATACACGACTGCAGGAAAGAAAAATGTATGCTGATGTTCGCCGCCGTTTTCATTGATTACTGACGCACCATATTTTTTTGCATCATCCACCAGTTCAGTAAGATATTCAACCTTGCCTGGTTCAGGCAACGGAGTAAGCGTTACGTCATCATCCCAAGGCATTCCTGGCTTTAATTTGCTTACCCGTTCATTAAATCTTTTTATGAATTCATTAACAATGCTGCGATGAATGAACAGAATTTTCAGCGCTGTACAACGCTGACCGTTAAAAGATAGTGAACCAGTTATACATTCATTGACTGCATTATCGAGGTCAGCATCGGGAAGCACAATGGCTGGGTTCTTTGCATCCAATCCTAAGATCGCTTTGAGCCGGTGAGGCTTAGGGTGGAGTCTCTTTAAATCATTAGCTCCTTTATTGGTTCCAATAAATGCAAATACATCAACTTTACCCGACTCCATTAAAGATCCTACGGTCTCCCTGCCACGTCCATAAATAATGTTAATGACACCAGGCGGAAAGTTTTGCCGGAACGATTCCAGTAAGGGACGGATCAGAAGTACCCCATATTTGGCCGGCTTAAAGATTACGGTGTTTCCCATGATGAGTGCTGGGATCAACGTGGTGAAAGTTTCATTCAAAGGATAATTATAAGGGCCCATGCACAACGAGACCCCTAATGGCACACGACGGATTTGCGCCATAAACCCTTGTTCTTCTACAAGCTTAGCCGAACTGCGATCAAGCTCTTTATAAGCCTTGATGGTATCTACAATATAATCGCAGGTCCGGTCAAACTCTCGTTCCGAATCCTTTTGAGATTTTCCAATTTCCCACATCAGTAATTTCACTACCTCCTTTCGGGTAGCCCGCATATTTTGAAGAAACCGTTCAACATGCTCTATGCGTTCCGTTACACTCATGGTTGGCCACAAACCATGCCCTAAGTCATAGGCTTTAACAGCAGTATCAAGCGCCTCCAAAGATTCTTTTGACGTCAGGAGTGGTGTACTTCCAATCAACTTTTGAACGTAGTGCTCACCCTCCTTGACAAAAACGGGACTTAGCACAGGGTTAAGAGGGCCAGTCCAGGTCTTCATTTCTCCATTGATGAGATACTCTCGTTGCTCAATAGGTGTTGGAATTTGGTAAGGCTGAGGAATATTATTCTCTGAAGGAAAAATAGATGTCAATTGAGTAACCATTATTTCTGTGTGGGGTTTGGTGTTAATATAGAAATACCAGCAGATGTGCCGATGCGAATGGCGCCAGCTTCAATCATATTAACGGCTTGTTCATAGGTTTTGATGCCACCTGAAGCTTTTATACCTACGGAACTTGGCAATGCATGTTTCATAATTGATATGTGTTTTACTGTCGCCCCTGTTGGGGCAAAACCAGTTGACGTTTTCACAAAATCTGTCCCTGCATCCACACAGATTTTACAGGCTCTTTCAAGTTCTGCATCTGAAAGATACGCAGTCTCGACGATTACTTTCAAAAGCTTCTGATGCTTATGCGCTAAAGCACTGCATTTAGCAATCTCAATTTTGACCCATGGTAGCCCGGTTTTAAATGCGCTCACGTTTAGAACTACATCGATTTCATCTGCACCGTTATCGATAGCACGCTGTATTTCATCGAGCTTGGTTTCTGTCATATTATAACCGAGAGGAAAGCCCGCAACGGTAACTAAAATAATTTTTTCTTTCCCGATTTCACGCCTGGCACGTTTGACCCAAAAAGGTGGAACACAAATCCCTAAGAAGGAGGATTGCTTTGCTTCTTCAACGAGCTTGTCGATATCACTGATCGTAACAGTAGGCTTAAGATTGGTGTATTCAATGTAGGAAGCCAGATTCATGCTCCTAAATTAACATGATGCAGCTATTAAATATCATAGTAGGATTAAAATGTGAGGCAACGGTAAAGCTATGAGCTAACTACAGTGATCCGGAATAATCGAAACTCTTAAAATGAACGTAACCAGCACACGCCCTGTTTTTCAGGCGACGATCCTTAATGTCTAATGCCGCATTCCTTGCAGTATTTCATTTTATGCGGAGGCCGTTTTTTCGGCGGACGTTTATGTCCAAAATAGGAGGGATCAGAATATTGAGGGCTCATGAGCATCTTCTCATTCTTTCTCCTGGTTTTAGCAAATGCTTCAACACGCTCATAATATTCCTTCTCACTGTTGTAAGTTGGACCCTTTGATTCTACTCGTTTCCGCGCTTGCTTTGGTAAATGCCGTTCTTCCCTTGGTAACGGATCTAACGATGTGGGGCCTTGCTGCGTATCTTCTGCACGTTTTTGTTTTCTGCCTTGCGCAAAGGAAGTAAGAACACAAAGAACAAGTAGTATTGAAAGAGTAAGTCGCATAGTACAATGTAAAACTTTTAAAGAACCCAAATATTGTATTTCCCACTTCAATATTCAGTCTTTACCATTAACAATTAAAAAAAGAAAACTACCCTGGTTTCCCTAAAGTAGTTTTTTATCCTGCCTCAATTGTAATCTTTAACTGCTTTTAGGCTTCAACATCGTTTGGTTTCGTCTGTAGGTCCAGGGAGGAACCGGATTTTCCTGTTTCCAAAGTCCTCGTCCTTTCCGTTGCGCCCATGTTTTATACGGTTCTAAATCCTCAGGAGGGTTCTTTTCTGCGGTCCACGCTAGTCCTTCCCTGAGCAATTCAACGCGAGGATCGTTTTTACCATTAATCATGATCACTCCCAAACGATTACCGAAGCGGTCTTTACCTTTAAATTGCACCACTACATTTTTATTCAGGATCAACTTCTCCAGAAATTTTTTCGCCTGATCGCCATATTCCTGATCAAGTTCCGGACTGTCAATTCCAACCAATAAAATCTTGTGCGTTTCGTTTGCCTGACTTAAAACTTCAACAGTGTTGCCATCAATAACAGTCGTTACTTTTCCAGTAAAATCCTGTTGTGCACGCAAACTGTTTGAAATTAGAATTCCAACTACGATACACAGCGAGAAGGCCTTTATATCGAAGGGAAAATCAGCTTTCACATCACAAATGTGCGATGGAAAGCGTTGGTTTAAGCTGCGCATCCGCTTGTCTCCTTTCTCATGTAAGTTTTCACCTGAAAATTTACCAAGGGTTGTAAGACCTGTGATGAGCAAAAATTTCTCCAATAAAAAATTCGGTTCTCTCGATACTAAAATGTAAGCAATCTCAGTTCACTGTGATAATCGTTTTCAATCTGAGAATGTTAATCAAACAGAGATCATTTAGTGCAATACTTTTCAATTTGAAAACGCGCTTTTTGGTCACCAAACTCTACAGCTTTGCGCCAGTCGAAACAAGCCTTGGTGTTTTCTTTCAATTGGTAGTAGAAATTTCCTCTTTGTTTATAATACATCGCGTTCTTTGGCTCAATGCGGATTGCTTCATCCATATCAGAAACACCAGCACCATAGTCATCGAGTTGTGATTTACAGGTTGCACGATTATAGAAAGCTAATCCATCATTCGGATTGAGTTGAATTACCTTATTGTAGTCCAGCATAGCTCCTTCGAAATCTTCAAGACCTTCTTTTATCAATGCCCTGTTAAAGTGCGCATCCACATTCTTTGGATCAATATCCAGGGCTTTATTTAAAGAGGTTACTGCTGACTTAGTATCTTCTAAAGCGATGTATGCACGTCCCCGATTTAAGTGTAGGGCTACCGTGCTTTCGCCTGCTTTCTCTGCATTTTCAAAATCTACCAATGCTCCTGGAAAGTCTTCCTCCTCCATCTTCATCAGTCCGCGTTTATAAAACACTTCTTTGTCTTTTACACCTGCGTCTATAAGTTTATCATAATATTCGCGCGCTGGCGGAAATTTTTCAACATTATAATAGCTATTCCCCAACCACCGATACAGCTCCGGGTCAGGCTTCTCAGTTAGTTTTTCAACCTCTCTAAAATCTTTAATGGCTTCTTCATATTTCTTTGAAATAAAATAAGCCTGACCACGATTATCATATGCTCTTGCATAATCTTTTCTGCGGTCTATGGCGCGACCAAAATCAGCAATAGCCATCGGATAATTTTCTTGTTTTAAATGAGCTTTCCCTCGATTGTTAAAAAGAACGGCGTCCTCATACCCAAGTGTAACCGCTTGAGTGTAATCCTGGATCGCATCTGCTAATCTGTTCTGAACAAAGTGAACATCGCCACGATGGAAAAACGCAATTGCAAGTTTTGGATCTTTTTCGATAGCCATATTAAAATCTCTCATGGCTTCATCCATTTTCTTAGCGTCATACCGGCAATAGCCGCGCATGTCGAATGCTGGCGCAGTTGATGTACCAGAATTTATAGCCTTGTCTAAATCTGCAAGCGCGCTGGGATAATCCTTCAATGTATATTTAGCTGTTCCCCGTTTTAAAAAAAGCTCTGAATCTGTCAGCCCACTTTCGATTGCTTTGTTGAGATCAGGAATAGATTTTTCATACTCCTTTAACTCAATCAGCGAACTTCCCCTTGCCACATAGACATTAATATCTTTACTCGCGTTCTCAACGGCTTTGTTTAAATCATCAACAGCGCCTTTGTAATCTTTCGTATTGTACTTCGAAATTCCTAATGCGGCAAATTCATCTCCTCCAGCCTCACTTCTGGAAACAACGATCGCGAGATCAGCAATTACACCGGGATATTCCTTAAGTTGATACCGGGCAGCAGCACGATTTTTCAGTGCCAGCGTGTAATCCTTTTTAATTCCAATGGAGCGGTCGTAATCAGCAATGGATTCTTTAACCATACCAGCTTTGAATTTCGCTTTTCCGCGGTTATTAAAAATCACTTCATCATTAGCTCCCAATGCAACAGCCTTGTCGTATGCTTCAATGGCGTTTTTGAAATTATCCTCCTTAAAGCGCGCATTCCCGAGTGGGTAGTAGACATCCTTATTTTTACTTTCAAGGGACGCGGCCTTTTCCAAGTGTGGCAAAGCCTCTTTTTCTTTTTGCAAGGCCATATACGATAAGGCCAAAGCCTCGTAGATAACTAAGTCGGCCTTATTTGCTTGCACACTTTTTTCAAGATCAATAACGGCTGGGCTATATTGCTTTTGCTGATAATATGACAACCCTTTCTTAATGTTAATGTCTATTTCTTTCTCACCAGCTGTTTCTGCGGCCGTCAAAGCATCCACTGCTCCTTTATAATCGTTGGCTTCATACTTCAGATAGCCTGCATAAAGTGAAACTTTTCCATCTTTTACTCCTGCCAGCAATGCTTTGTCGAGATAAGTGCGCGCCACATCTTTTTTTCCGATTGCATAATTTGAGATACCAAGCATTCGTAGAACATCAGGTGTCTCCCCTTCCGTGGCTTTCGTTTTCTCTAAATCTGCAGATGCTCCTGCATAATCCTTCAATTCAAACTTAGCCGTACCGCGGTTCAACAGCGCTTTATCATAACCAGCATTTAGTTGAATTGCTTTATCATAATCCGCAATCGATCCGGGAATATCATGGGAGTTAAATTTCGCTTTCCCCCGGTTATTAAATATAACAGCATCGTTGGCTCCCTTACTCACAGCGTTGTCATAGTATTTAATGGCTGCTGCAAAATCATTCTTCATAAACTTTAGATCGCCAAGGTTTTTGAAAGCGTCGATATCATCGGCACCCATTGAGATAGCCTTTTCAAGATCTTTCATGGCATTGTCATAGTCTTTTTGGATAAAGGACGCATTTCCCTTGTAGAGAAATACTTCTTTCGAAGAGATACCACTACTGATTGCGCGACTCAGTGACTCTATTGCCGCAACATATTCTTTGTTCTTAAACTGACATATACCCAGGTGGTTAAAAACATCTTTATCACTAACTCCCATAGATACTGCCGCTGCTAATGCTTTTGTTGCTTCGGCACAGTTCCCCAACTGTGCCTGGCTCAATCCAAGCATTCTGAAAATCTCTTTATCCTTCACATTTTTTTGGACAACGGTATTCAAGGATTCAGCAGCTCCTTTCAAATCTTGCAGCGCATACTTTGCTGCTCCAACCTTTTGATGGATCTCCACATCATTTCTTCCTGCGGCAAGAAGTTTTTCAAAATCAGCAATACTTCCCTTCCAATCCTGCACCTTATATTTTGCTTCCGCGCGATTTTCTATTGCTTTATCGTAACTTGAATTAACTTCAATGGCTTTGTCAAAATCTGCAATAGCACCCTTGAAATCTTGCACGTTGTATTTCGCCTTTCCACGGTTATTGTACAAAATCGCATCTGGCTTTCCTGCAGCAATAGCTTTATCATAGCTCGTGATTGCTTCACGATAATTCTCCATCCTGAATTTTGCATTGGCGAGGTTAACAAATGTTTCAATTTGCTTGGCACCCATGCTTACTGCCTTATCCAGGTCGGTTGCGGCTCCCTGAAAATCGTTGAGGTTATATTTAGTGTTGCCGCGATACTCAAATAAATCAACGGTATTGATACGCGCCTTTAGCCCATCGTCCAGATCCGATTTTGCTTTTTCGAAGCTCTTCAAATGATAATATGCAATACCACGTTTCACGTATACTTCTTTGTTAGCGAATCCAGAATTAATCAATTGTGTTAATTGTACAGACGCATCGTTGTAATCACCCGCATCAAGTTTTTTTAACGCCGACTCCCATTGAACCTGGAGAAGTGAGTCCGTTTTTTGAGCGTATGAATAAGAGATTAAAAAAATAAATCCTGCTAAGAATTTTACTCTCATAGTGATTCTAAAAAATGATGGATTGTAAAGTTATTAAATCCCTAGGATTGAGGAACATGCCCTCTAAACACAAGCCTGCAGGCCTTGTAAGAAATTACGTGATTAAGAACAAAAATCCGGAGATTAAATTAGATTTTAACAACATTTCCAACGACTTGCATCGTTTCGAGTGTTGGACTTGTTTTTCCACCACGCGGTTCAACGGTTACCGCAAATGTGGCGGCACCCGGTTTGATGTCTTTCATTTTAAGAAGTCCCGAAAAATTACCATCAAAAACACCAGCGTCGACAGGTTTTCCATCAATAATGGCCCACAGTTGGTATTGGTTTTCCTGAGCCAATTGTTTCATCTCCTGGATACTGAGGTAAACCTCTTTCGTCGATTCGTTCCAATAAACCGAAGCCAGGGAGCCTGGTGCAATTGGGGTACCTTTCATTACAACCCTGTTGAATGCAGGATTATTGGTAATATTCAAATCTTTTTCAATGGCATCGAGGCGTTTATTGACGGTGTTATAATCTTGAGCGATGCGCTGGTTTTGTGCAATAAGGTCTGCCAGATTATTTTCAGAACTTTTCCATTTGTCCCAATAATTATAGGCGAGGTATGAGGTAATAAGTGCAAGGGTTATAGAAGCGGCAGCAGCAAATCTCCAGAATGTCAAACGGCCTTTTTCTGCTTTCAGTTCGACAACCTTCGTTACGGGAGTTCGACTGTCAATGGTGGCGAAAAGTTTTTCTTTAACGGATGCGTTCGGCTGTACTGCAGCTTTCATCAACAATCTTTCTTGTGCTTCCTCAATGAGTTTCAGCTCTTTTTGAAGCTCAGGATATTGGGCTAGGTTTTTCTCAACCTCAGCACGTTCGCGATCAGAAAGCTCTCCCAATGCGTAAGCTTCCAAAATACCGGACGATATGTATGCCTCAACGTTCACTCTAATTTTAACAAGTTTCTCAATTCTTTCATGGCCAGCCGCATCCGTGTTTTAACAGTGCCTAAAGGGAGATTAAACTCTTCAGACATTTCCACCTGCGTATATCCTTTCAGATAATGATGATCTATTACAAAGCGCTGGTCTTCCGGAAGTTGTTTTAATACTTCCTGCAGCCCAATAACCTCGACCGACATTTCCGTAAATTCTGCTCGATCCACTTTACTTACGAAGTTTTCAATATCGTCAGTTTTCTTGCTCTTGCTAAATTCTTTTGACCGTGTTTTATCGATCGCCTGATTTCTTGCAATATTCAACATCCAAGTGAATAGTTTTCCTTTCGTAGCATCATAGCTATCAATTCGATCCCATATCTTCAAAAATACATCCTGGAGAATTTCCTCTGCTAGTTCCTCTTTCTTGATGATTCGGGAAATAACGCCTAGCAACGCTCCTGCATAATGATCATAAAGATATTCAAGCGCATTTTTCTCCTTGCGCTGCAACGCTGCCACCAGAGCTTCTTCTGAAATATGTTTTGATGTCGATAAAATGATTGACCAGATTGAGTTACGAAAATATCAAAAAGTAACGGGCAAATTTCATGAACTGAAAAAAAATCATTGCCTGCGGAAATCCAAGCCCTGCTACGATCTCGTAAGTGAAGCAAACAATTTAAATAAAACCTATTATGAGATTAAAGTTAAACCTTAAAAGTCTTGGCCTTGCACTGGTGGTTTTTGTCGCTTGTGCTGCAAGCTACCTGATAGCCGCAGATCATATTGATGCCCCGGCAGTGACAGGTACAGGATCGGATATCACCGATGTATATGCTTTTCAAAGTCCTGCCAACTCCAGTAACATGGTATTTGTCGTGAATGTACAGGGACTTCTCGCGCCATCTGCCACTGCTGCCGCCTCTTTTGATGAAGAAGTGATGATTGAAGTCAACATAGACAACTCTTCAACAAAGGACAACATGGAAGATCTAGTGATTCAAGCAACATTTGATAATGGCAAGGTCAAAGTGTTCGGACCTGAAGCCCCGGCACAAAAAGGACTGATGAGCACGTTGCTAAAGTCAACGCCCGCCGAAGCGACAGTAACCAGTTATGGTGCGAATCCTGTGATTGGAGAAAGCAACGGGATAAAAGTGTTTGCTGGCCCACGGGATGATCCCTTTTTCTTCGACCTGAATCAATTCAAAGCAATCATTGGGGGAACAGCAACGTCTTTCAACAATCCCGGAGCAGATGCTTTTGCTGGTACAAATGTATTGGCCTTAGTGATTGAAGTCCCCAAATCGATGTTAGGATCTGATGCGATCAATATTTGGGCAACTTCAAATCGTAAAATGTAAAACCTGAAAAACTTAAATGATGAAAACAAATTTGAAATATTTATCCGCGATCGTTCTTTTTGGAACGGCTTTAGTTTTTAGCGCATGCGACGATGATGATAATGACATGCCTGTAACGACAATGTATGAACAAGAAGACCAAATGGCGAGGCCGGCAATCAATACCGTTTTTGTTTCGACAGGCGAAAAAGACATGTTTAATACTACCACACCTGCACAACAAGGAGCTGCCTTTGCAACCAAGTTTAAAGACAAATTGCTAGCACTAAATCCCGGCTATACAACCAACCTATTGGGACTGGACGCCACAACGTTTACCGGTGTATTAGCAACGGATGTTCTATCCGTATCGTTGACAGCGCCAACCACGTTTTATGATGGAACCAACGTACTCACCGGCCGTAAACTGGATGATGATGTGATCACTGTCGAATTGATTTTACTTTTTGGTGGGCCAGATGCGATGGCCAATCCCGGATTAACAGATGACCATGTCGATGCCAATGATAAGACTTTCTTAAATTCATTCCCTTACCTGGCAACGCCACATTGATCTATTCATTATGCTGTACTACTCTGTATCTCTGCGAGATAATTTCGCAGAGGTACACGGTGCAGTAAATACAAATCACACTGTTATGAAAAATATTCCTCTTCTTGCGTTAATTATTTTTTGTGCGCAATCCTGTAGCGAAAGAAAAATAGATATTACCCACTTCGAAGATTATCGACCTTATCTAAGTTCTCATCGGCTGGTAGAAAACGATCCCATCCAGGAAGAAGTCGCCTTTTGGACCAAACGTCTTAAGCAAAACAAAAATGACGAAGCTTCCCTTGTAAAATTAGCGGCATTGCACGCTGACCTTTTTAAATTAACGGGACTGGCGAATCACATTCTGCTATCTGATAGTTTGCTTAAGGTGGTGTTGAAAAAATATCCTGGCGGAAATGTCGAGATCTACCATCAGCTTTCCGCAAATGCCATTTCTCAACACCGATTCCGCGAATCTAAAAGTTTTGCTGAGGAGGCACTGCGCCTAGGAGATAAAAAAGCAACATCATTGTTGCAGCTGGTAGACGCTTCTATGGAAATTGGAAATTATGCTAACGCCAATCAGATTCTTCGAAACTTCAAAAATAAAAATTCCTTTGCTTACCTCATTCGAAACGCAAAGCTTCATGATCACAACGGTAGGCTAGACAGCGCAATTACGTGCATGGAAAAGGCATATCAGCGCGTGAAAGGAAATAAATCGCTGGCACAATGGACGCTCTCAAACCTGGGTGACATGTATGGTCACGCCGGAGATATTAAGAAGAGTTATGAAACTTATCTCGAAGTCCTAAAACACAATCCGAATGACGATTATGTATTAAAAGGCATTGCCTGGATTGCAATTTCTTATGATCATAATTTAAAAACTGCAAAGGCTATCATTAACGCACTGGCCGAACGCAAGAGAACACCGGAATTGCAGTTGATGCTTGCGGAAATCGCGGAAATGGAAGGGAACGAATTCGCGAAACTACAGCACCTCAAAAAATTTAAGGCACTTGTCGGCCAACCGGAATACAAGGAAATGTATCATAAGTATCTAGTTTTACTGGAAGCGGAAGAATTTAATAACGCATATGCAGCAGCAGAAATTGCTAAAGCAGAAGTATTGGAAAGACCCGCCCCTCAATCGTACGACCTATTAGCCTGGAGCTATTACCATCAGAGAAAATTTAAAGATGCCCTTGATATTGCTGCACGAAAAGTGGAGAACCAAACGTATGAACCTGAAGCCATTTACCACCTGGCAACGATTTACAAGGCAAATGGTAACACAGAAAAAGCCCGCCATTATTTTACGATGGCGTTGGAAAGTGAGTTTGAGCTCGGACCATCCACCGCGAAAAAAATAAGCGCAGCGCTAGAACAATTGTAGGATGGACGGGCTATTTTGAGAAACTTTCTGCGATTGGAAAGATTGCAATAGAAGTTAGCGATTGAATTTCAGTTCGAATTTTTTGTAATACTCATGAAAAAGATGTTTCTAACGCTTGAACTACTGTGCATGTGTTTTTTTACTGTTGCACAAGGTATTATCGGCGGTAAAATAATCGATGAAAAAAAAGAAGTGCTCGCGGGCGCACACGTGTTTTTGAAGGAAGAACCATCGTCAGGTGCAATTGCTGATCTACATGGAAATTTCCAGTTAAAAAATATACCGGCCGGCGAATACACCATTATTGTTTCGTTTATCGGATATGAAACTACTTCTCAACAAGTTCAGGTTCGTGATAACTCAATAATCAAATTGGATTTAATACTTATCCCTGGTAATGTGCAGTTGCGTGACCTTGTAATCAGCGGAAGCGTGGACCAGGCAATTAATACCCTTAGTCAGGTTGACATTAAGTTACGGCCCACGAATACATCCCAGGATATTTTAAGAATGGTGCCGGGTTTGTTCATTGCTCAGCATGCAGGGGGCGGCAAAGCAGAACAAATATTCTTACGCGGATTTGATATTGATCATGGTACCGATTTAAATCTCGAAGTGGATGGTCTACCCGTTAATATGGTTTCCCATGCGCATGGCCAAGGGTATGCTGACTTACATTTTGTTATTCCCGAGATGATTCAATATGTGGATTTCGATAAAGGCCCTTATTATGCTAACAAAGGAAATTTTACTACGGCCGGCTTTGTGGATTTTCAAACAAAAGATGTGCTTCAGGAAAATTTTGTTAAAGTTGAAGGCGGGCAATTTGGAACACTCCGAACAGTCGCCGGAATAAATTTATTTTCCTCCGATGCCTCGCGCACAAAAGGATATGTCGGGACTGAATATTTTATTTCAGAAGGGTTTGTGGAATCACCGCAGAATTTTAACCGGTTTAATCTTACGTCTAAAATTTCTACACGATTAAAAAATGATGATGAATTCGTTATAGGTACGTCATTCTTTACAAGCCGTTGGGATGCGTCGGGTCAGATCCCATCCCGTGCAGTTTCAAACGGAATGATTACACGCTTTGGCTCAGTTGATAACACAGAGGGAGGAAATACCAGTAGAACAAATCTCTTCATAAAACACTTACACGAGTTTTCAAACGGTGCTTATTGGAGCCAGCAAGCATACGCCGTTCGTTATGACTTTGATTTATACTCCAACTTTACATTCTTTTTAAATGATCCCCTTCATGGCGACCAAATTAATCAAAATGAATCGCGCATGATTTACGGTTATAAATCCAACTATCATTATATCGGCAAATTTTTCGGAAAAGAATTAATAACAGAAGCAGGCGTAGGGATAAGGATAGATGATGTTGATGACATTAGTTTATCGCATTCGATCAAGCGTTCTTTTATGAATGATAAGAAACGAGGAGATGTAAACGAAACCAATGCACATGCCTACATCAGTGAAACACTCACCTTGTCTGGAAAATGGTCACTCAACGCGGCCCTGCGTTATGATTTCATCAATTTCCGCTACTATGACAAGTTACAGGTTTCAGACCGTTCTGTCGGAAAATCTATTTTGAGTCCGAAGTTGAATATCAACTATCAGGTGGATAACAACGTCCTAATTTATTTGCGGACTGGAATGGGTTTCCATTCGAATGATGCACGTGTCGTTACACAGCAATCAGGTGAAGATATTTTACCACGAGCTTTTGGAGTTGATCTCGGTTTTAGTACGAAACTAAGCGACCGGCTTTTTGTACACGCCGCACTTTGGCGGCTGGATCTTGACGAGGAGCTGGTTTATGTTGGAGACGAAGGGATCGTTGAGCCAAGTGGAAAAACGCATCGTAGCGGCATCGACCTTTCCGTACGGTATGAAATTTTACCATGGCTTTTCCTTGATGGAGATTTGAATCTCACAAAACCCAAAGCAAAGGATGAACCTGAGGGTAAGAATCATATTCCCCTTGCTCCCACTATCTCAACCATCGGTGGGCTGTCTTTTAAAATCAAAAATGGTCTTAATGGAGCGTTGCGTTATCGGTACATCGGAGATCGAGCCGCTAATGAAGATAACAGTGTGGTTGCAAAAGGATATTTTCTGGCAGACGCAGTAGTGAATTACACGCAATCAAAATTTGAAGTCGGATTTTCAGCCGAGAATATATTTGATGCGAAGTGGAACGAAGCACAATTTGATACAGCATCCAGGTTGCAATATGAAGCTGACGCTGTTTCTGAAATTCATTTTACCCCAGGCACGCCGTTGTTCTTAAAAGCAAAGGTGAGTTTCTTCTTCTGACCAGGGACTCACAGTTATTGAATTATCATTTTCTGACAATTAGCAACAGATCAAGTGCCTCAGAGGCATCGTCGACTAATAGGTAGTCCTCATGTTGGATATTGGAAACAAGTTTGTTATTGCTTGATTGAAGTTTGTTCCTGTTCCAACGATTCAAGATCTCATAAGGAATCTTAAGTAAAGACGAAGGCAGTCGATATTGCAGATTTAAAATATCAAACCGTGTGATACGGTTTACGGATTTTTTATTCTGCTCGTAATAATCCATCACTTTTTGATTTCCAGTTATACCCTTCATTTCCACATGTGGAAAAATACTGGCTGCTAATTTTTTTAACTCTTCGGGCAAGTATTCACGAATGTGCCATGGATTTCTTGAAAGCGACATTTTTCTATTGGGCGTAGTTAATAACGCGATGCCACCTGGCTTAAGTACGCGATGTATCTCCTTCAGGTACAAGGCATCATTTTCGATATGCTCGATCACTTGAAAACTGACGACACTGTCGTAAGCATTATCCGCCAACGCTTTCAATGGCGGAATATTCATGCTTAAGAATCTTCCAGCAGGATATTTCTCCTTCAGTTCCTGAATGGCTGCTTCAATCTTGTCGACGGCTGTAAAGCTTTTGGCATGCTCCATAAGCAGCCCTACGCCCCTCCCTTCTCCGCAACCTACTTCCAATACATCTCCAAAGACATATGCTTTCGCAAGAACGTAAGCTTTAAAAAGCCGCTGGTGGATTGGATTATCGGAGGTTATTTGTTCACTTGTGATTTCAGTGGTGTATACTTTAGCCATAGGCGCAAAAATAAGAAATTGAAGTTGCTGACGTATAAATAATTGATAGCTGCCTCATAAGTGAAGTTTCCCGAACAAATCCAAGGAAGGATTGTTTTAATGAAATTTATCGGTCAGATACATCGTTCTATACTCCGCAGGACTAGTCATACATAATCTAAAATAGATTACCTATTGTTTCTAGACCTCCTAATTTTAAAAATCCTTGTTATTTTCACACCTACATGAGATACCTGTTCATTTTCGCGTTAATATCTTTCAGTGCATCCGGGCAAGCATTGAGAGATATCAATTATAGCTTTCTTTATAATCCAAATGAGCCCATAGAGTTTGACATTAAGGTCATTAGATCGACACAAGGCTGGACGGCGTTTTACCGGTTAAGCCCGCGTGATACAACCTCAGAAAATCTTTATGTAATTCAGTGGGAGCTCCGGAAAGACCTTAGTGAAAAAGAAGGGACACCAGTGAGTCCGGAACAAATTTCCAAAACCACTAAAGCAAATCATGAAACGGAAGGAAGTATAACAATGCCAAATGTGCCCGAAAGGCAATATCTAACTGCGAAGGTTCTTAACAATACTGTTAAGCGCGTATGGATTTACCACAAAGTTCTCGACCCCAAATATCCTGTAAATGGATACCTCAGTTCAGACGGGGTTCCGGTGATAGAGACCTTTGTAAAGGTTAACACGCCGATGACCCTTGGTGGAGAAGGGGAACAAAAAATCGTTTCCTATTACAATGATAATTTTCCTGCCGCCGTTCCGGGATTCTCGGAGGGCATGGGAAGAGTTGCACGAAGCATGGTGGTGGATTCAACATTTACTAGGCGGGTAGGTGACCAGCTATCTTTTAATCAAACGGGGTTGTACCTGATTCAATCCGATACAACTTCTGCTGAAGGTCTCGCATTTCGTGTTGAAGAAGATTATCCAAGGCTATCGAAGGTCGAAAGTCTTGCCGACCCATTAATTTACATCTGCACAAAACAAGAGTTCGCGCGAATCAAACAGGCCAAAGGAGATAAAAAAGCTTTTGACCGGATCATACTCTCCATTACACAGAACACAGAGCGCGCCAGAACGTTTATGCGCAGTTACTTCCGCCGGGTGGAATTAGCCAATCAATTTTTCACTTCCTATAAAGAGGGATGGAAAACGGATCGAGGGATGATCTACATTATTTTTGGATTGCCTGACGAAGTTTTCCGGTTCTCTGACCGGGAAGTGTGGAGTTACAAAAACAACTTGTATAAAGTCAACTTTGATTTCATTAGATCCAGTACACTTTTCGATCCGGAAAATTATGTTTTGATAAGGGACAAAAAATTCCAGGAGACCTGGTATGAAGTGATCGATCTTTGGAGAAATGCAAGGTTCTGATAGCGCGCATCACGACTTATGGAACCATCCCCGACATCGCTGTATATTATAGCCACGCCTATAGGAAACTTAGGGGATATTACTTTCCGGGCAGTAGAAATCTTAAAATCAGTTGATCTGATTCTTGCAGAAGACACGCGAACGTCAGGTGTGCTTCTGAAGCATTATGGGATCTCCAAACCGCTTCAGAGCTTCCATAATTTCAATGAACATAAAATCGTTGACATGCTCGTGGGGCGACTCAAGCAGGGCGAAAAAATGGCGTTGATATCAGATGCTGGAACGCCGGGAATCTCAGATCCAGGATTTTTGATCGCGCGTGCCTGCGTGCAAGCAGGCCTAAAAATTGAATGTCCTCCTGGAGCAACGGCATTCTTACCCGCTTTGATAAAATCCGGGCTACCGTCAGATCGATTTGTGTTTGAAGGCTTTCTTCCTATAAAAAAAGGAAGACAAACACTTCTAAAACAACTTGTCGAAGAAGAACGAACTATGATTTTTTATGAGTCTCCATATCGCCTGGTAAAAACCCTGCAACAGTTTAAAGAATATTTCGGTGAAGACCGGATGGCATCCGTTTCCCGCGAGTTAACTAAAGTGTTCGAAGAAACCATAAATGGAACGATAGCTGAAATCCTCAACCACTTTATGGCAAAGGACGTAAAGGGCGAGATTGTGATAGTGGTCGCAGGGAAACCAAAATAAATCATGAGCATTTTTTACAGATTAGGTAAGAACCCAGCGCGACTATTTATCATAGCTCAAACGTTATTGCTGATTTCGTTTGTCTGGAGAGAGTTTCCTGTTTTTGTATTTATTGCATTTGCTCCCATGTATGCCCTCACTGATCATCCTTCGGCGTTAAAATACTCCTACCTGCCTTTTATTGTTGCCATTGGAACTGCTTTTATATTCTACTACACCATGCAGCAAAGCATGCAGCAAAGTAGTGTGCTCTCCTGGATAATTTATTTCGCATTACTAGCCACCCTATTTACTGTTTATATCCTTTTGCAACGATGGACAAACAATAGGCTCAACAAATTTACTTTGCTCATCTTCATTTTAGGAATGGAATACATGCTATTAAAACTCATGACCGACCCTAATCCAGTGTTCCTTGCAGATCTCCTGCGTTATAAACACACATGGATCCGATGGAATATTTTTACGGGTTATACCGGAGCATCATTGTGGATACTTCTCACTAACCTGCTTTTTTATCAGGCACTTTTTAAACAGGAAAAAATAAACTGGATGCTATGCTTCAGCGCATGTATGATCATCCTGCTGCCGATTTTGTTTTCGATCAGCCAGACTTCAACGGCGTTAACCAAAGGTGATGTATTGGATTTTTATACAAGTGGCAGCAATTATAACTCCATCTATTTGCAACGCGGCGAATTAATATCGCGAACAGGTGCATGGGTTTCATTGTTGATCATTATCTTCACCCTTATAAAGGGATTGACTAAAAAAGTGTCGAGATGAATTTACAAGAAATAGAAAAAGGAGTCATTGATATTTGTATTGAAGTAGGCCAGTTTATCCGTCACGAAGGTGCAAATTTTGACCATGCCCGCATCGAAGAAAAAGATGGTTTCAATAACCTTGTTTCGTATGTCGATAAAGAAGCAGAAAGAAGGTTGGTTACAGTTTTTAAAAAACTTTTACCAGAAGCCGGCTTCATTACTGAAGAGGGAACAGTAACACAGTCACAAAATCATGAATACAACTGGATCATTGATCCGCTGGATGGTACAACGAATTTTCTACATGGCTTACCTATCTATGCGATCAGTGTTGGATTAACACGCGGTCCCAAAGTTATCCTGGGGGTCATCTACCACATCGTTCGTCAGGAATGTTTTCATGCTATTGAGGGTGGTCATGCTTATTGCAACGATCAAGTCATTACCGTTTCAAATGTAAGAACGCTACAGAAAAGTTTACTGGCAACCGGCTTTCCCTATTATCATTTTGATAAAAAAGAAACCTACCTGGATATCATTCGCGAGTTTCTGGAGAAATCGCATGGCATCCGGAGGCTTGGGAGCGCCGCCATTGATCTCGCCTACGTCGCGTGTGGGCGCTTAGAAGGATTCTTTGAATACAACCTTAACCCTTGGGATGTTGCTGCTGGTATCTTTATTGTGGAGCGTGCAGGGGGAAAAGTCACTGATTTTAAGGGAGGAAACAATGTACTCTTCGGCGGCGAACTTTGTGCTGCCAACAGTTCAGTCCATCCTGAAATGTTGGAAATAATTAATACCAGGTGGCACCAGAAATAGGTGCAGGTTTGCGATTAGCATGTTCCAGGCTGTAGTTGCAATACATCCTAATCAATAACATCATCCTTGATCCCGACAGTCAAAATCCCATGCTTATGCGAAACTCATTCTTATACATTTTATTTTTCATTTTAATAACAGTCTGTTCAGTTGCACAGCATAATCTTTCCGATCCATTACCAATAGATCCCAGAGTAAAGATTGGCAAACTTTCAAACGGGCTCACTTATTACATTCAAAAAAATACACGTCCAGAAAGGAAAGTTGAATTGCGTCTTGTCGTGAACACCGGATCAATCCTGGAAGATGATGATCAACGAGGGCTTGCACATTTCACAGAACATATGGCCTTTAATGGGTCAAAGAACTTTCAAAAAAATGATCTCGTTTCTTTCCTTCAATCCATTGGTGTAAAGTTTGGCGCAGACTTGAACGCTTACACAAGTTTTGATGAAACGGTTTATATTCTTCCAATTCCTACAGAAAAAAAAGAAAATATTGAAAAGGGATTTCAAATACTTGAAGATTGGGCAAGTGCTGTATCCTTTGATCACGCCGAGATTGATAAAGAGCGCGGCGTTGTTTTAGAAGAGCTGCGCCTGGGTAAAGGTGCAGATGACAGAATGAGCAAAATATATTTTCCGAAATTATTTGAAGGCTCTAAGTATGGTGATCGACTTCCCATTGGTACAGAGGATGTGTTAAAAAACTTCAACTATGAAACCATTAAAAAATTTTATAAGGACTGGTATCGACCAGATCTTATGGCTGTAATTGTTGTGGGTGACATGGAGGTTGCAGAAGCTGAACAATACATCAAGAAACATTTCGCGCATTTAAAAAATCCGGATCAACCAAGACCAAGACTTGATAGTGAAGTAATGCCCAGAAAAAAATCAGAAGGCATCGTGGCAACTGACAAGGAAGCAACGAATCACTATGTCCAAATCTATTACACTACAAAAAAATGGAAGGTAGAAACTACGGTGAAGGATTATCGTGATTTTATCATCGAGCGGATATTCACAAGCATGCTGAGTCAGCGCCTGCAGGAGCTCACCCAGAAATCAAATCCACCGTTTCTCTATGGCGCCAGTAATTTTGGGGAATTCGTTCGTGGATATGAAGCCTATAGCTCATTCGCTGTTTTAGGCAAAGATGGTGTAGAGCCAGCGATTAATGCTATCATTCAAGAAAATGAACGTGCGAGAAAATTTGGGTTTACACCTTCTGAACTTGATCGTATCAAAAAAGTATTGATGAAAAATATCGAACGTTCATTCAATGAACGAGATAAAACGGAATCGTCTAATCTGGTACAGGAATATGTTAGGAATTTTCTTGAAAAAGAACCAATTCCAGGAATAGAGAATGAATATAGCTATCACAAGCAATATCTGGACGGAATCACATTGGAGGAAGTCAATCAATATGCCGCAAAAACAATCCCCCCGGATACTGAAAATAAGCTTGTCATACTCACCGGACCGGAGAAGGCTGAATTTAAAATACCTTCGAACGAAGAATTATTGACCATCGCAGACAACGCTGCAAAAGTTGAAGTGACGGCCTATGAAGAAAATGCCGTTGCCACCTCCCTCATGGAAAAAGTACCTGCACCTGGTAAGATTGTCAGCGAAAAAGTAATTAAAGAACTTAACATAACAGAATTAACCTTAAGCAACGGCGTTAAGGTTTTGCTCAAGCCTACCGACTTTAAAAACGATCAGATTATCCTAGCTTCCTCGCGATTTGGAGGACAATATTTGTACGACCCGAAAGATCGATTGGATGCTGAATATGCATCGACTATTGTGACGCAAATGGGGATCGGACAGTTTTCTCCGCTCGATCTAAGAAAAGTGCTTGCCGGAAAAAGTGCTTCCATAACGCCCAGGCTAGGCACAATTTCTGAGTCGTTAAATGGGCAGTGCAGCGCTGCCGATTTAGAGACTATGTTGCAACTCACACATCTATATTTCACACAACCCCGGTATGATGCTGAGTTATTTAAATCATTTGTGACCAAGCAGCAAGCTATGTATCAAAACATGAGTTCTGATCCGCAATACACTTTCCAGGATTCGGTCATGACAATTTTATATCGAAATCATCCGTGGGCACCCCGTGTCCCTAAATCCGAAATTTTCAGCAAAATAAATGACCAGCATGCCTTAAACATTTACAAAGAGCGTTTCGGAGACGCCAATGGGTTCACTTTTGTGCTGGTAGGGAAATTCGATGTTGCCACCATCAAACCCTTGCTTGCTACCTATTTAGGGAGCCTCAAATCTTCATCAAAAAAATCTACATTCAAGGATGTGGGTTTGCGTCCTGTAAAGGGCGTTAAAAAAGAAATATTCAAGGGAACGGAGCCAAAGAGTTTTATCCGAATGTTTTGGAATGGAGAAGCAACTTATAGCACTGATGAGCAATTGAAAATACAGGCATTAACAGAAGTCCTTAACATTAAACTCATCGAAAAACTCCGTGAAGATCTGGCAGGAATTTATGGAGGAGGAATGTTTGGATCTTTGAACAAGTATCCGTACAACCATTTTTCACTAGGCGCATCGTTACCTTGTGGTCCGGAAAATGTAGATAAACTCATTACTGCCACACTCGAGGAAATTGAAAAAATCAAGGCCAATGGCCCGGCCGTCGAGGACTTAAATAAAGTTAAAGAAACGTGGAGGCAGCAGCATGAAGTAAATCTTAAAGAAAATAATTTCTGGGCACGACAACTCCTTCAAAGTATCGAACTTGGTACGGACTTACAAAATGTACTTAGCTATGAAGAGCGAATTGCGCGGCTCACGCCAGCTGATGTAAAAAGCGCTGCCAACAAATATCTGGACATGAAAAATTATGTTCAGATTGTTTTAAACCCAGAGAAGTAGTTACCTCCATTTATTGAAGGCTTTCAAATCCGTTACTCTACCGTAACTGATTTCGCAAGATTTCTTGGCTGGTCTACATTACAGCCACGCAACACCGCGATGTGATATGAAAGCAACTGCAGCGGAATAACAGAAACCAACGGCATTAATGCTTCGTGAACTGCAGGAACTTCAATACAAAACTCCGACATTTTAGGGATATGATCGTCGCCCTCAGTGATGACCGATATTACCCTTCCTTTACGCGCCTTTACCTCTTGAATATTGGAAACGACTTTCTCATAAGAGCTGTCTTTTGTCGCGATGAATACAACTGGCATTTCTTCATCAATGAGCGCGATAGGGCCATGCTTCATTTCAGCGGCTGGATATCCTTCGGCATGTATGTACGAAATCTCTTTTAGTTTTAATGCGCCTTCAAGGGCAACCGGAAAATTGTATCCGCGTCCCAGGTAAATAAAATTGCGAGCATCTTTAAAGAGGTGGGCAATTTTTTCAATCTGATCATTAAGCTTAAGAGCCTTTTCAACTTTCGCGGGAATATTTTCCAACTCCACTAGCATTGAATGGAAGGCCTGACTGGATATCGTGCCATTTTTTTGAGCAACACTTAATGCAATCATACTTAATACGGTGAGTTGAGCCGTAAATGCTTTTGTGCTTGCCACGCCGATTTCCGGCCCAGCATGTGTATATGCCCCTGCGTGCGTAGCTCGTGCAATCGACGATCCCACTACATTGCAAACGCCAAAGATTATCGCGCCCTTGGATTTTGCCAATTCAATAGCCGCCAATGTGTCTGCTGTTTCACCTGACTGCGAAATAGCAATTACCACATCTCCCTCACGAATCACGGGATTTCTATACCGAAACTCAGAAGCATATTCTACCTCTACGGGTATACGACAAAATTCTTCAAAGAAATACTCAGCTACCAAACCTGCATGCCATGACGTACCACAGGCAATGATCATGATCCGGTCGGCTTTTACAAGTTTATTGATATATTCCCCAAGGCCACCCAAAACTAATCTGCCGGTTCTAGCATTTAAACGGCCGCGCATACAATCGCTGATAGAACGAGGTTGTTCGAAAATTTCCTTGAGCATAAAATGCTCAAAACCACCTTTTTCAATCGCTTCAAGTTCCAAGTCAACGGTCTCAATATACGGAGTAAGCGGAAGGTTCGCGGTATTCTTGATGCTTAGCTTGCCATCCTTAATGATAGCAATTTCCTGATCATTCAGATATACTACTTCGTTGGTATATTCAATGATAGGGGTAGCATCCGACGCTAAAAAGAATTCATCCTTCCCTACACCTATTACGAGCGGACTGCCTTTTCGCGCTGCAATTAATAAATTCGGATCTTCCAACGACATGATAACAATGGCATACGCACCAACAACTTTTGTAAGCGCCAGTCTTACCGCTTCCTCAAGAGAGCACTGTTCATTTTTTTTTATGTCTTCAATGAAATGAATAAAAACTTCAGTATCGGTATCGCTTAAAAAAGTGTGGCCCTTCCGGACCAGTTCCAGTTTAAGTGCGCTATAATTTTCAATGATACCATTGTGAATGATAGCGAGTTTTTCGGTCGCTGAATAATGTGGATGGGCATTTCGATCACTAGGCTCACCGTGGGTAGCCCACCGTGTATGGCCCATGCCAATAGTACTGGATAAATTTTTTCCCTGCAAGTAAGCTTCAAGGTCGGAAACCTTACCTTTCTTTTTATAAACTGATAAGGCACCGTTTAATAATGCAATGCCTGCACTATCATAACCCCGATATTCCAGTCTTTTAAGTCCCTTTATAATAACATCGTGCGCCTGACGATGGCCAACATAAGCTACAATGCCGCACATAGGTATTGAATTAGTTTAATGGTGTAGTAGGTTTGGTATAATAGATCTTAAGCTTGATGTTGTCTTTTGGAAAAACAACCCGATTGACTGACTTGGTGTTCGGTGAGGATGGAGACGAAGGATAGAGTACAAAATATTGAAAACGAGGTAAATCTTCCCTAACCAAACTTAATTGTTGAAAAAATAATGCAAAGTTACCGCTATATGATTTTTTGGTTGACGAGTATCGGATGTATGGGTCCTGATCTCCTCTTACATAGAAAGCAAGATCATCCTCTACGACACTCCCGTCATCCAATGACAACGTTCCGGTATGCGCAGGAAACCTGGGATTATAATTACCGATATCGAGTGTGTCCTTAAGGTTTTTAACTTTTCTCAATTCATTATTGCTATTAAGGATTCTCAGTACCATGCTTGCAGGAGGAGCCAAGGTAGATTCCGTTACAGATTCGACCGACAATTCTGCCGAAGTAATGATCACATTGGGTACAGTATCACAAAACTCAAAAAATTTGCCGAAGTCTAATTTTGTATAAACTCCGGTTCCGGATTCAATGTATCTTAAGTCATCCGGTGGATAAAAATCTTGGGAAGGTGTGGTTAAGCCGGTGAGACTGCTTGTTGAATGATCGGCTTTTATCTGGCTAAAACTGGTGACGAGTCCAAATCCGAGCGCCACATTTAAACTGTCGTCGGAAGCCGTATGGTAATGAAGGTTTATAAAAGAGTTTGGCCTCACACCCAGGATTTTATCGCCATTGTCGGATTTGATTGACAATCCCTTGAAGAGGGCTGTAAATCTTTCAAAATCAATAAAGGTCGAATCGTCATTCGTGGCATAGTCGCGCCACCGTAATGCCTGGTTAAAAATCTGTTGTCCGAATGCTTGATCCAGGGATACCCGAACCGTAACCGACCTGTCAAGATTATTATTGGCAAAGTGATCAAGGCTATCGGTATTAACTGAAAAAACCTTTGCGCCGAGGGGCGTTGGCTTTGTTAAGATCTCTGAATTACTAAAATAATTTCTTCTCTTCGCGAAATCCAGATCTCCGTCAAGTTCATATACAGAAATACTTTGCTGTGTGTTTTTGTCTTTCGATCCATAGTTATAAAAGTCCAATGACAACGTAAGCGTTACAGAATCGAATGTAGCGCCGGCTGCAAGTTTTGTGGTAGATATTGCATAAAACTGCGTATAAACGTCGGCTTTGACGGTCCCGAACTTTTCATCCGGATATTGACCCAGCAATAACCTGTTGGTTTCATTCTCGAAAACATAATTTGACGTACGCTGAGAATCTAAGAGCAAAACGCTGCTCTCAATCGGTATCTCAACATAAGTAGCATCGAATTTTGGATTTGGATTCTTATATCCTAGAAGACTTGCTTCATCTTCGCATGAAAAAAAAAATAATAGGGCAACTGGCAGTGCTACCAATTGCCCTATGCGCTTAGCCCATAAGTTCATTATAAAAATTATAATACGATTCAGTCGAGTTTTCGGCGTTATCAAAGTTCTCTACTTTCTTTTCTTTGATCTTTTTAAAGAGTCCTTCTAACTTCTTGTTTTCACCAGCAACGATGACAGCATCAGAAAATTCCATACCCAGTTTGATAAATCCCTCAAAGTCAGCTGACTTTAAGTTGCCGAGCATGTTATCTTCAATATCCATCATTTTTACCTTGTCCATTATATCTCCTTTAAACTTGTGGGAGAAAGAATTATTGTAAATGGAGAAGACTGTCTTTGCATTTTTAAATAAAGGATCATTCTTGTAAGTAGTTTTTAAATACAAAGGAATAAAACTAGTGATCCAGTCATTGCAATGAACGACATCGGGTGCCCATCCTAACTTTCGGACGGTTTCAATTACTCCTTTACAGAAGAAGATGGCGCGTTCGTCATTGTCCTCATAAAAATTGTTCTCTTTATCGTGAAAAACAGATTTACGATGAAAATAATCTTCATTATCAATGAAGTACACCTGCAACTTAGCATTCGGAATAGAAGCAACTTTAATAATCAAAGGCTTTTCTTCATCACCAACAGCAATGTTTATCCCGGAAAGCCTCACCACCTCATGCAGCCTGTTCTTGCGCTCATTGATGATCCCAAACCGGGGCACCAATATCCTTATCTCCATCCCTCTTTCCTGCATCGCTTGCGGAAGCTTGCGCACAAAGTCCGCTACTTCCGAGGTTTGTAGAAATGGGTTAATTTCACTGGCTACATAAAGAACTCGAAGTTTTGACATAATTTTGATTTTTAATGTAGAATGGAAAACGAGCCACAAAAATACAAATAATTCGCCCCTTATTCAAGTTGATTTCAGTTTTCCCTATATCTTTGCGACCTTTTGCCAAAATGGCCTAAAATGGAGATTTTCAAAAAGATAGCGCCATTAAAAGCTTTTTTAAAGGAATTTCGCACGGTAGGCGACACAATCGGGCTCGTTCCTACGATGGGAGCGCTCCATAATGGCCACTTATCCCTCATTGACACCTCTAAGAGCCAAAACTCCCTTACAGTTTGCTCTATATATGTTAATCCTACACAATTCAATAATCCGGTAGATCTTCAAAAGTATCCCCGCAATCTTGAGGAAGATGTCAAACTCCTTCAAAAAGTTGGATGCGATGTCGTTTTTTGTCCTTCAAATGAGGAAATGTATACTGGTCAGGCTTCTTTGAAGTTTGATTTTGGGGCGCTGGATAAGGTGATGGAAGGCAAATTCCGGCCGGGTCATTTTAGCGGAGTCGCACTGGTCGTTTCCAAATTTTTTAATATTGTTAACCCGGATCGCGCATATTTTGGACAAAAGGACTGGCAGCAATTTGCGATCATTCAGCAGGTTGTCGAAGAGCTTAAATTTGGACTGACGCTGCATAGCGTGCCTACTTTACGGGAGGCCGACGGATTAGCAATGTCTTCCCGGAATTTAAGACTAAATGAGCAGGAAAGGCTGAAAGCAACGATATTTCACCAGTCATTGTTAGCAGCCCAGGAAAATTTGAGGCAGGGAAGAAAGATTACTGACGCCAAAAAGCTGGTAGAAGAAATGATAAAAAAAGTACCAGGGGTAACGTTGGAATACTTTGAAGTTGCAGACAGCAAAAACTTAAATGTTTTAGAATTCGTTAACGAAGCAGAAAAGCCAATCTTGTGCATTGCCGGATATGTGGGTGATGTACGGTTGATTGACAATATGTTTTTGAAATAACAGGATGAGAATAGAAGTATTAAAGTCGAAAATTCATCGTGCAAAAGTTACGCAGGCCGAGCTACATTACGTTGGAAGTGTAACAATTGATGAGGATTTGATGGATGCCGTAAACCTGATTGCAGGTGAAAAGGTAACCATCGTGAACGTCAATAATGGTGAGCGGTTGGAGACCTATGTAATTAAAGGAGAACGAGGCTCCGGTGTTGTTTGTCTTAACGGTCCGGCTGCACGTAAAGCGCAGGTCGGAGACATTGTCATCATCGTATCGTATGCCTCCATGAAATTCGAAAAAGCTAAAACGTTCAAACCTTGGATCGTTTTTCCAACACCTGATAATAGGTTACCTTAACGTCTGAATTAAACCACATCAGCGTGTCGCCCAGACTCAAAAGTCTCATACAATATGTAATAATACTGGGAGTCACAATCTTACTGATCTATCTTTCTTTACGTGGGTTAAAGGTTGCTGAAGGGGAAAACAAATGGGATTACCTGCAACGTACATGGGGTAATGCTAATAAAGGATGGCTAATCGCTATGGCTGTACTTTCCCTAGTCAGTCATGTTATACGGGCAGAACGCTGGAGGATGCTGCTGGAACCTGTCGGGTATCATGCAAAACTCAGTCACAGCTTTCATTCGTTGATGGTGGGCTATTTAATAAACCTGGTGATTCCGCGAGGTGGAGAAATTTCCCGGTGTTATAATTTATATAAGCTAGATAAAATACCGGTGATTGAGTCGTTCGGAACGGTTGTGGTGGAACGCGTGGTGGATCTTTTCTTTTTAGTTCTGCTTATTGCTATTTCGTTCGCATTCGAATCCAAAAAATTATTTGCATTCATCGAAACGTTGCCCTTAACTACCTCGGGTAACTCGAAAATAGGGTTGATCATTATTATTCTCGTTGGTATTAGTGCCAGTGTAACACTGCTTTTGTGGTTACTAAAGAAAAATAAAAAGGTCCATACGCTAATTCAAAAGACGTGGAGCAGTTTTAAAGAAGGCATACTGTCTATTTTCAGGTTAAAAAATAAAGGCTTATTCGTGTTGTATTCGTGCATTGTCTGGTCACTGTATTTTGCAATGAGCTACACTGTACTAAAAGCTTTTCCGGCAACGGAACGTCTTGATTTTAGTGCTGTACTTAGTTTATTTGCTATTGGTGCTATTGCTATGGCTGCTCCTCTTCCCGGAGGAACTGGTTCCTATCATGTGTTGGTCCCTCAAGGACTTTTCTTTCTCTATCAGATTCCGTTATCCGATGCTGTTGCGTTCACTTTCATCTTCCATGGTTGGCAAACCGCCTTGTTTATTTTTTTCGGCGTATTGTCGCTTATCATTACTTCTTTCATCGTAAAAAGAAGACAAACGGCAATCCAAAATCATCAAAACTAATTTGCGCTTTAGCAATTAACAATCACGAAGGGTATCTGGTATGCATATCAAGTTTATTTTTGTACTATGAATCGATCATTTATTGAGTCGCTGCTTAAGCTTACCCGGTTCGGTAATCTTATTATCATCGCATTGACTCAATATTTCACGGCGGGTTTTTTGATCGCCATGCATACCTTAAACGACTTCAAATTATTTTTGCTTTCGCTCTCCACGGTTTCCATTGCTGCAGGCGGGTATGTCATCAATGATTATTATGATGTTAAGATAGATTACATCAACAAACCCGAGCGTGTGGTGATTGGAAAAAGTATTACCCGGCGTTATGCCATTTTATTTCACATTATTTTATCAGCCTTTGGCATCGTATTAGGGTTTTATCTATCGTGGCAAATTGCAGCTGTCAATATTCTTTCTGTTTTTTTGTTGTGGCTTTATTCGAACAGTTTAAAACGGCTTCCTTTTATTGGGAATTTAACTGTTGCGTTTCTTACTGGCCTTTCGGTCATTGTTGTTGATATTTTTTATCGCACGAATAATTCTTTAGTGATCATTTACGCCCTGTTTGCATTTTTCATGACACTTGTGCGGGAGATCATAAAAGACATGGAGGATTTGCGAGGCGACAATTCATTTGGTTGCAAAACGCTTCCCATCATTTGGGGGATACGGAAAACGAAAATATTGCTGTACATCCTTCTCGTTCTATTTGCAGCCATTGTTATTTTATTAAATCAACTGTATCGCGCACTTCCTTTTAAATATCATTTGATATTCCTTTTTGTTCCCTTGCTTTGGTTGCTCTATCGTCTCATTCTAGCCGATATGAAAAAAGATTTTACACGACTGAGTATTTTCTGTAAGGTTATTATGATGTTAGGAATTTTAAGCATGGCCTTTATGTAGCAAGGTTTATCGATGGCATTTTTTATAGCGAGATTTTCAAATGTGTCGAGAAATAATCAGCGTATAAAATTCTTTGCTTTCTTTGCGACCTCTTAGCACTCATAAACAGCCGAGCTACTCATGATTCAACAATTTCGGATTGCCATTTTTGCTTCTGGCAGTGGAACCAACGCGGAAGCAATTGTTAGCTATTTTAAAAATCACCCTTCGATAGAAGTTGCGCTTATCTTGAGCAACAATCCCAACGCGTTTGTTTTAGAGCGTGCAAAAAAATTAAACATTCCATGGATCGTTTTTAATCGCGAGCAATTTCATTCGTCCATTCTTTCATCCCTGAAGGAACATGAGATCACGCACATCGTTCTCGCTGGCTTTTTGTGGCTTGTACCGCCCGCGCTTATTGCAGGCTATCCAGGCAAGATTATCAATATCCATCCGGCGCTGTTACCAAAATATGGTGGAAAGGGTATGTATGGCATGAAGATTCATGAATTGATACGTTCTTCAAATGAGACAGAAACAGGAATTACCATTCATTTAATCAATGAAAAATACGATGAAGGACCTGTACTTTTCCAAGGTAAATGTGAGGTAACAAATACAGACACACCCGAACAAATCGCAATGAAAGTCCATCAATTAGAGCACACCTGGTATCCGCAAATCATTGAGAAATGGATTCTCGGAGAAAAAAAATAAACTCTTAATCTCCGGCTACATTTCCGTTCTGTTCAACTCTGCGGGCATGCGGTCGAATAATTTGATTGCATGCTGAAGAATTTCGTTGGTTTCGTTCATGACAGGGAAAAAACCTTCATTATTCCAGAGTTTGCGACCGATCTGTGCTTTGATGTGAACCTTGAAAAGTTTTTCTTTTTTTCTTAGTTCTTTTCTGTCCGCTTTTACTTTGTTGCGTTCTCCTACTTGCACGAGTTCCTCCAACATCTTGTCCGTCACAACAAACTTATTTAGAAAATCATCAAACCCTTTTTTAATGAGTTCTTCTCGATGCGCTTCCCCATAGGCGAAAGTATATTCCTGAATGGACGTTGAGGTATAAAGTTCATTCAAATAGTAGCTTGTCAGTGTTGTGTCAAGCGGGACAAAGTAATCGGGCATGATCCCTCCTCCGCCATAAACTGTACGACCCTTTGGCGTGGTGTATTTTAAGCTATCATTAAAATGTATACTATCAGCATGAAAGAACTCTCCATGGTTATAACGGCTCAGGATGTCGCGGGAATATTCATCTCCATCTTCATAAGGCTTTTGGATCGATCTTCCGGTAGGCGTATAGTAGCGAGAAATAGTCAGTCTGAGTTCAGACCCATCGCTTAAGTCGAAAGGAGATTGCACCAAACCCTTTCCGAAACTTCTGCGACCGACAATTAATGCCCGGTCGTTATCTTGTAACGCACCAGCCAGAATTTCCGATGCTGAAGCACTCCCTTCATTTATCAGTATGATTAAATCGCCTGATTCAAAATCACCCTTGGAGGTTGAAATTGCCTGAGAATCGTATTTTTTTTCTTTCCCATGTGTAAAGACGATCTTCTTTCCAGATGAAAGGAAATCATCGGCCATATCGATGGCAATGTTCATATAGCCTCCTGGATTGCTTTGAAGGTCGAGCACCATTTTTTTCATTCCCTTCTCTTTTAATTTCGAAAGCGCTGCCCGAAATTCGTCGAAGGTGGTGGCGGCAAACCGGTTTACCTTGATGTACCCAATTTCGTCATCGATCATATATGCCACATCGACGGAATACTGAGGAATCTTATCTCGGATAATGTTATAATCTATCTCTTGATCTCTTCGCAATACGGTGACTTTTACTTCGGTTCCTTTTGGGCCTTTTAATGCCTTCATCACATCATTGGAAGTAACGCCAATTCCGGCTAAGTTTTTATCATCCACTTTAATGATTTTGTCTCCCGATTGAATGCCCAGGGCTTCTGACGGGCCACCGCTCAAAGCGGAAACGACCACAATTGTGTCGTGGAAAATATTAAACTCAACGCCAATTCCATCGAAATTTCCCCTTAAATCCTCATTTGCGGCAACGCGGTCGCTGGCCGGAATATAGGCCGAGTGAGGATCCAGTTTATTGAGCATGTGCTGGATGGCGTCGTCAACCAGGCTGTTGGTGTTCACTGTGTCAACATATTCAGTTTGAATTTGTGTGAGCACATCCCTGAATTTTTGAACATCCTTACCTATTTCGCCGGTACCCTTACGATTATTAAATCCAGCGCCAACCAATACACCGGCAGCAAGTCCAAGACACAATACAAGGGGTAATCTTATCTGAAATTTTGAATTCTGTGGTTCGCTCATGTCTATCCGTTAATTCCGCTATAACTAAAATGTAAAATTAAATGTTGAGGTGTAAACTCTAAAGCCAAGTGCATGCCATTAATCGTATTTAGTGTAGAATCAAATAATTTGTCATTCATTAAAATTAAATCAACCTCTTCCTGCCACAATGCCTGACTTAGCCCGAATTTTCATTTATCTTTACCTTTAACATGAGTAAGACAGCTCTGAAAGATACGCGGATTTCTGTACTGGTGGACCAAAACTATGTTCACGCATATGTGCTGTATTACTTCGGTATACGATTTTTTGATTACTCCGAATTAACCCTTGCCCAGGTTTGCAAAAAATGTGGGTTAAAGGTAGAGCAGGTTATCCGGGAAATGGAAGATCCTACGCATTTACGCGAAGCAGATCTGCCTTTAATGTCATACCCGATTGATCTTATTATAGAATACCTGAAGCATTCACATTTCCTTTTTATTAAACATAAACTTCCCTACATCGCGCGATTAGTAGAAAGCTTCAAAGCCAATCACGATGATTATCGTGCTGTAGAGCGTGATTTAAAAATTGTCTTTCCACTTTTTGTAGAGGATTTCATCCAGCATATTTATGAAGAAGAGGATACACTTTTTGTCTTTATAAATTCACTCGAACGAGCCACCAAAGAGAAATTTATTCCTACAAAGCTTTATTTTTTACTCGAACGGAATTCGGTTCAAAAATTCGCGATGGAACATGAAGTGCATGACGATGAAATGCAAGGTATCAGAAACATAACCAAGGATTATTCCTTGCATTCCAATGCGCCGCTACACGTGAAGGTTTTATATAATGAATTGAAGGATTTTGAAAAAAGTCTAATTACCCATGCCCGCATCGAGAACGAGATTCTTTTTCCGAAAGCTATGGCACTGGAGAACAAAGTCAAGCAGCTATTTTTCGAGAAAATAAAGTTTAATTAGCTTCTTAGGCACCTAATTATTTCTCATTTGCGTATTCATTTGCTATGCGAAAAGTAGTTTTAAACTTGGCCGTATCCCTTGATGGATATATCGCCGGCCCTAACGGCGAATATGACTGGTGTTTTACTGACGACGACTACGGAATGACCGAGTTCCTCAACTCTGTTGATGCCACGCTCATGGGCGGGAAATCATACCGGATTGTGACGAAGTATGGGCCTCCTTATCCTGAATTTACCAACTATGTATTTACGCGAACGGAGAAGGAAACTCCTTATCAAAATGTTGTGTTGACATCGGAGGATATTCCTGACTTTGTCAGATCGCTGAAGACTAAAAAAGGTAAAAATATCTGGCTCTTTGGCGGAAGTGAGATCATACACCCATTGATCCAGGAGGATCTGGTTGACGAAATGATGCTGGCTATACACCCAATCCTGTTGGGACGTGGCATACCCATGTTTAAAAATTTAGACGAACGAAAAACACTACAACTTTCAGATAGTATTACCTATCCGTCCGGGCTTGTACAGCTGATTTATAAAAAATAAACTTTTGGATATCATTAACGTGTTGTACGCCTGACTATGGGAAGACTTTTAGCCATTGATTACGGTTTGAAGAGAACTGGTATCGCTGTAACAGATCCTCTACGAATTATTGCGACTCCACTGGAAACTGTGGCAACCTCAACGCTAATACCCTTTCTTTTAACGTATGTGCAAAAAGAAGGTGTGGATGAGTTTATTGTAGGAATGCCAAAGACGCTTCTGAACGAGGACTCGCAGATCACACCGATGGTGAAGAAGTTTGTTGAGGAGCTAAAAATAAAGTTCCCCGGAAAACCCATCCATCTTGCTGACGAAAGGTTCACCAGCAGCATGGCCATGCAAGCGATGATAGATGGAGGTATGAAGAAGAAAGACCGCCAAATTAAAGGCAACGTAGACAAAATCAGTGCTACCATAATTTTACAATCTTTTCTTAATGCAGTCAGGCGTTAGTACTTGTGGCAAAACTTTCAACGATATCAATTAACTTTGCGATATGATTTATCCCATTGTCATGTATGGTGACCCCGTACTGCGTCAACGAGCAAAAGACATACAAGCTGGTACTGATATTACCGCATTGGTTGGTGACATGTTTGAAACAATGCATGCCGCCAATGGTGTGGGCCTTGCCGCACCGCAGATAGGAAAAAGCATCCGGCTTTTTGTGGTCGATGGAAGTGTAATTGAAGATGAGCCGGGGATGGAGGATTTTAAGAAGGTCTTTGTAAATCCAATTATGTTGGAAGAACTGGGTACTCCCTGGGACTACGAAGAAGGTTGTCTTAGTATTCCAAACATTCGCGAAAAAGTTTCACGCAAAGAACGACTACGCATTAAGTATCTGGACGAGAACTGGAATCCGCACGAAGAGTCATTTGATGGCATGAAAGCGCGGATCATTCAGCATGAATATGATCATATCGAAGGGAAAATGTTTGTGGATTACCTCACGCCGTTAAAAAAGCGTTTGCTGAAAGGAAAACTATCTGATATTTCTAAAGGAAAGGTAGATACGGAATACCGCATATTAGCTCCTTTAAAAAAGTAACGCTTTTTTATACTGACATTATTTCCGATTCGTTGCCTAAACCTGACTCTAGCTAAGGGGTAGCTAAGGGTTAGCTCCGCTGTCAGTATACTTTAGATGCTGGGGGATTTGCCGATGTATTTTGATTATGCCTTAACCTCGCCTTCACCCTCGAGCATATCCTTTAACTCGATTTCAAGAGCCCGGGTGCTAATAAAAATTTCGCTTAATGAGAGTGCCAGCGACAACAAAAGAAACAACAGGCTTAAGCCAAACGTAATGTATGCCCAAAGTTGGTATTCAAGAAAAATAAACAGCATGCATAAGACGCATAAAAAGAAGCTGGTGATGCCGCTCCCCTGCATTTGCTTTACCAGCAGCAATCGCTTTTTTAAGTTTTGAATTTGTTCTTTTATAATACTCCTTTCTTCACCCACCTGTTTGTATTTCGCGTGCAGGTTCCGGATCAGACTTGCTAATGCCAGGAAGCGATTGGTATATGCCAGCATTAATAATGTTATGGCTGGAAATAATAATGCCGGAGTATTGATGGATATCTCTCTTTCCATAGTTTATTGATTTCAATGGATACGCTGTAACGTCCTTAACGATTTTGCCACCCAACCCGTGACACCTACAACAAAGATGGTCATGCACCCTCCAAAAATAACCGAAGGTACAACGCCCATCAATCGCGCTGCAACACCAGATTCAAACATTCCAATTTCATTGGATGACCCAATAAATATGTGGTTAACTGCCGAAACACGTCCTTTCATATTTTCGGGCGTTAGCGTTTGAAGCAGTGTGCCCCTGATGATAACACTGATACAGTCAAACATTCCGCTCATCATCAATAAACCCAACGAGAGCCAAAAGTTTGTTGACAGCGCAAATAAGATCATGCTTACCCCAAAGCCAGCCACACAATACAGAAGAATTTTGCCCGTATTTTTAGTAATGGGATGATGTGTTATGTAGAAGGCCATTAGTAAAGCACCTACTGCCGGTGCCGATCGTAAAACGCCTAGCCCGACCTTTCCTACCATGAGAATTTCGTCGGCGAAAATAGGAAGCAAGGCCACCGCTCCTCCAAAAAGCACTGCGAAAAGATCAAGTGAAATAGCACCCAGAATGATCGGGTGACGAAAGACAAATCGTAAACCCGAACGTATTTTCTCGATGACCCCCTGTTCTTCGGTTTTTTCCGGCAGCGATTTATTAGCAATACCCATAGCCAATATTAATCCCGTTGCCATGAGCAGCACGTCTGTCAGGTATGATGCAGTTATGCCTAGAAACCCATAGATAACTCCACCCAATGCAGGACCACCGATGGCGGCGGTCTCCCACAATGTACTATTCCATGTTACAGCATTTGGATATAATTCGCGAGGTATCAGTTGAGGCATGTACGAAAAGATTGCAGGTGTTAAAAATCCTCTTGCTATTCCGCTGAGAAAGATAACGGAGTAGATAGGCGTCACGCCATAAGCGACTAGAACGTCACCAATATCTAACGTAAAGGACAACAGGGCAATTGAACATACGAGCAATGTTGTAAGACAAATTAGAATTATTCTTTTTCTTTGGAAGGAGTCTGCGATATGGCCAGCATAAAGCGAAACACCAATGGAAGGAACGGCCTCAGCAAGTCCAATCAAGCCAAGTGACAGCGGATCTTTTGTGATTTCATATACCTGCCACGCCACGACTACCGCTTGAATTTGGATAGCGAGGGTAACACAAAAGCGGGCTGATATGAATAACCGGAAGTCAGGTATTTTTAGAGCCGCGTAAGGGCCGGAAGGTATGCTCATTTTTTAAAGACGATTTTTTCAATTGCGTCTACGGCCATGCGGCGACGTGCGTCACCTTGTCCTTTAATTTCAACACAGGGTACAGGTTGATTTTTCATTTCCTTCAAATATATATGATATAGTTCTTCGCGTTTGTGGGGATGTTCTCTCTGAGGATCCTCGACCCACGGTAGGTCTATGTGTGTAAGCAAATACAGATCATATTTGCGAGTTGTCAGGTATTTCAGAATCTCAGGATGACAATTGCCAAACTTGAATTCACTCCAAACCTTAATGACATACAAATTTGTATCGCAAATCATGAGATTATTGGCACTCATTTCATATTTATCTTCAAGCCTGATTTGGCCGTGAGCAATGGTAAGCAAGTCGTGCTGCTCGTATGGCCGGACAAGATTATCAAGATAACCTCGGGCATATTCGGGTACCCAGCTCGTGTTATAATGCGTGGCTAGATACGCCGACAGATCGGATTTTCCAGTACACTCCGGACCAATTACCGCGACTTTTCTAACCATTGAAGCCCGTTTTAAATTCATAGGCCGAAAATCGTTTATATTTCCGTAAAATCTGAGCGATACTTGAGTTTCCAAAACGATTGATTTGTGAAACGAAGAATTGCTCTTAAACAGATAGGCTTGGGGGTGTCCGGAGGGCTGATATTACCGTCTTGGTTAGCAGCATGCAGTGGCACAGAAGATCCAATACCTGATATGAACAATGCCAGCGACATCGTTATCATTGGCGCTGGCGCTGCCGGATTGTATGCAGCGGATATACTTCAAGCTGGTGGAGCTAAGGTTACCTTGCTGGAAGCTTCCGACCGGGTTGGCGGACGTCTGCGAACGTTGAAGTTATCTGATAAACCTTCTCAGTCTCTTTTGTTCACTTCTCCATCCCCTTTAAGCAATGATTTCCCTATTGAGCTGGGTGCCGAACAAATCCTTGGATCAGATTCCATTTGGAGCAAAATTATCAGCCAGCTAAACTTATCAACTGTAGATCTTGAATCTATCGCATCAGACAATTATTTTCTCGACAATACCTTTATTCGATCCACCGACGCCCAGGCCGACAGTGATTTTATTACAGCAAAAAGTTTCCTGGAAAATCTGGCGTCATATTCCGGTTCAAATATTTCCGTGCAGCAGGCTATTCAGACAGCCGGGATAAATCCCAGGGTACATGCCATTTTGAACTCATGGATTGGAAATTCTTATGGAACGACAAACGAACTACTTGGTATCAAGCCGTTGGCCGAAGGTTTAAGTCAGCTTACACGAAACAAAAAAAGATTGTTGCTTACCGACAATCCCATGCAAGACGCTTTGTTATCCAGGTTCAGCAAGGTTGTGCCGTTGGTACAGGTTAATAAGGTTGTGAAATCAATTGACTATTCAGGATCGAAAGTGATTATTACGGGCGAAACCATTCTGCCGGGAGAAGCGGAACCTTTTTCCATTGAAGCCGAAAAGGTTATTGTTACGGTACCTGTTTCAATCTTAAAGGCAGGCGACATATCGTTCAATCCTGCGCTGCCTGCTGATAAGCTAAGCGCGTTGTCAAACATAGAAATGGATGCATCGTTTCGTGTTTTGCTGGATTTTAAAATGAACTTTTGGGGCTTGGACGCCGGATTTTTATTTGGAGGGTCAACGTCTCCTGAGTATCTGAATACTGGCGTGGGCAGAAGTGAAGGCAGCAGAACGCTTAGCCTAACCGTGAATGGTTCTAAAGCTTCATCGCTCTCCCTTCTGGGAAAGGATGCCGTACCCGTGCTGCTCAAGGAAATGGATAGCATTTTCGGGGGCAAGGCCTCATTGAACGTAAGAAGGGATATGAACGATAATATCATTAGCGTCATCCAGGATTGGACCAAAGAAAGATTCATTCGCGGAGGTGTGTCACATATCAAACCTCAAGGCTCTAATCAGGACCGTATCCACCTGGCAACGCCTGTAAACAACAAAGTATTTTTTGCAGGAGAGGCTACAGATGGCAAGGGTGAATCAGGAACGATAAATGGGGCGCTGCTTTCGGCCGAACGGGTGTCAAGTGAAATCCTAAAGTTGAAGATAGGCTAAAGTGACTGCGGTGCAAACAAAGTTTCCCGAAGGAGGATCAGTATCCCGATTACAAATACAAACCAGCCAAACGCTTTTCTGAGTTTGACACCCGATATAACTTTCGTAAGCCGGTTTCCAATTAAGATCCCAAGTGATGCGAGCGCGGTTATAGAAAGCAGAAAAGGCCAATCCATGACGTAATTAAAAACATCACCCAGAAAGCCGGTTAATGCATTAATCGCTATCACAAAAAGTGACGTTCCAACAGCAGTTTTAAATGGTAAGCCTGTAAGAAAAACTAACGCGGGAATAATTAAGAAACCACCGCCGGCGCCGACCAATCCAGTGAGGAATCCAATTAAAGTTCCCTCGACAATTGCCAGAAAGATTCTTGGGTCTTTTTCAACTTCTTCAGTTTCCTTTTTTGCCGCAATCATGGAAATCGAGGCGATGATCATCAGCACCGCAAAAAGCGCCAACAGCAAAAAGCGTTTCGTCAGGACAAATGTGTCGAATTGGATAATAATTTCCGGAATCGCGGGGATGAGCCATTTGCGCGTAGCGAAAATGCTGAGAATGGAAGGCACTCCAAATAGCAAACCCGCTTTAATGCTTACCAGGTGATCTTTATATTTGGGAACGGCTCCAATAAAACTTGTAATACCTACGATGAACAGCGAGTAAGCCGACGCGAGTACTGCGTCTATCTTGAAAAAATAAACTAGAATTGGAATTGAAAGAATTGATCCACCGCCTCCCAAGAGTCCCAGAATAATTCCAATAAAGATCGAAAGTATATAACCAATAATTTCCATGCCATCAGCGGATTGCCACGTTATTCACTACCCCAACACCACATCCGGGAACAGCCATGACCATTAAAGTCGATCATACTCCACGATGAAGACGTCCGGAAACTTACTTCTTAATTCATCCCGGAAATCTTCAGCTTTGGCGCGCGAATTAAACTGCCCCAAAATCAACCCATAGTATTTCACTCCATTTATAATTTTTACTTGTACCCTGACTTGTTTTTGGTATGAATTTTTCAAGTTATCTGCCAACCTCATCAGATTGACAAGTTCAAGATATGTACCTATCTGAACGCCATAGCCCTTTGGTTTCAGTCTTGAAATTTCAAATTCATAGAATTCTTTTTCTTCAACTGTGACTTGGTCAATTGTCCGCATCGGTTGTTCTTTAACTTTGCCGTCGCCCGGATCAACAACTTCGATTTTCACCTCTGCGAGGCCTTTATTTACAAAGCCAAGCTGCTCAGCTGCTTCCTTTGAAAGGTCAATAATCCGATCTTCTACATAAGGGCCACGATCGTTGATAACAACCTCAACCGATTGATTATTCTCCAAATTGGTGACCCGTACTTTTGTTCCGAAAGGAAGTGTTTTGTGTGCTGCCGTCAATTTGTTGTGCTTATACTTTTCACCACTGGCTGTATAAACGCCGTCGAACTTGTCAGCATAAAAAGATGCTTTTCCTGTTTGAACCTGGGCTACCAAAGAGAGTGAACAAATAACAAGAAAGGATGTAAAGTATAAATGCTTCATAAGCAGAATTTGATTGCAGCAAAAGTATGCAAATCACTTACAAATTTTAAAGGTATTTAATGTCCAGAAAGGGCGGGATGAGAAAGAAGAGAAATATGTGTGTAGTACAGGTATGAATGAGCGGACCTGCTTGCGTTCTAAGGAATCTTCATGTATTTGTCGAGCTTCATTGTTAATTGCCAATTAAAATATACCTTTGCCCGGCAAATAATGAATCGTAAATTATTTGCCATGCCAATCAACAATTCCAAATTTCTTTTTGAAGCACTTACTTATGACGACGTGCTTCTTGTTCCAGCATATTCTGAAGTCCTTCCCCGCGAAACCAATACTTCAAGCCAGCTAACACCAAGCATTAAATTAAACATTCCAATCGTTTCCGCTGCGATGGATACGGTAACGGAGGCGGAATTGGCCATTAGTATTGCTATGGAGGGGGGAATAGGATTTATCCATAAAAACATGAAAATCAATCTGCAGGCCGAGCATGTGCGGAAGGTCAAGCGTTCGCAAAGCGGATTGATTATCGATCCGATCACCCTTGGTGTAGATGCAACCGTACAGGAAGCGGACGATATTATGAGCGAATTCAGGATTGGCGGTATTCCAATCATAGATCACAATGGAAAATTGGCAGGCATCATTACAAATCGTGATTTGCGTTTTCAACGCGATATGAATGTTCCTGTAGAGCGCATCATGACAAAAGAAAATCTTGTGACAGCTCCGGAAGGCATAACTTTGGAAAAGGCGGAAGACACGCTCAAGAAATATAAGATAGAAAAATTACCTATTGTTAATAAAAAAGGAAAGCTCGTTGGACTAATAACCTTTAAAGATATTCAGAAGAAGAAGAATAAACCCACTGCATGCCAGGACGAATTTGGCCGTTTGCGTGTAGGCGCTGCGGTTGGCGTGACACCCGACATCTTAGACCGTATAGATGCGTTAAAAGCAGCCGGCGTAGATGTTATAAGTATTGACACGGCACACGGACATTCAAAAGGAGTAATCGACGCTGCTAAACGTGTCAAGAAAAAATATCCAGAACTGGATTTAATCGTTGGTAACATTGCGACAGGAGAAGCGGCAAAAGCATTGGCTAAGGCTGGCGTAAGTGCTGTAAAAGTGGGCGTTGGTCCTGGAAGCATTTGCACTACCCGGGTCGTTGCGGGTATCGGCATGCCGCAGTTGTCAGCAGTGTATGAGGCATCTACTGCGTTGAAAGATTCCGATGTTTGCATCATTGCCGATGGTGGAATTCGATTCTCAGGTGATATTGTAAAAGCTATCGCTGCAGGTGCCGATACGATCATGATTGGTTCTCTTTTAGCGGGAACAGAAGAAGCGCCTGGTGAAGTGATCATCTACGAAGGCAGAAAATTCAAAAGTTATCGAGGAATGGGATCATTGGAAGCCATGGAAGATGGCTCAAAAGACCGTTATTTTCAGGATGTGGAAGACGATGTTAAGAAATTAGTACCTGAAGGCATTTCCGGCCGCGTTCCTTACAAAGGATTGGTATCCGAAGTGCTCTACCAGCTCACGGGAGGACTAAAAGCTGGAATGGGATATTGTGGTGCTAAAACCATTGAGGATCTGAAGCAGGCAAAGTTTGTAAAAATCACATCTGCCGGTGTTGCCGAGAGTCATCCACATGATGTTACGATCACCCGGGAGGCTCCAAACTATAGCAGGAAATAATTGGTCCCATTTGTCGGGGGTTACCCTGACAGGGTTTTATTCCATTAACTGTTGCAGAGCTTGAACTCGTAGTAGCTCAGACAGTTACTAAAATTGAAAAATCATACCTCTGTAGGTTCAGCCTGGGATAAATGCGTTCCAATTTGGGCCTTATCAAACGTTAATCTTTTATTTATAGCGCAATTTGGCCCAGTTGTATACTGGCTTAAAATTATAGTGAATTACAGGTTACAAGTGATAATGCATTGGATGTGATTAATTCAAACCGACTATGAAGCAAGTTTTTTACTTCGCAATATTTTTTTTGGCAACCGTAACAGCGAATGCCCAGTTGTGGACCGAAGATTTTTCGGCTGAGGCCGATGGCGCTCAAAGCGGTACGGCTGGTGGTACATTAGGTGGCACATGGTCAGTCACGGTGGATCCTAGCGGAACGTTTGCAAAAGGTGCAGCCGATGCATTTTATGTTAATAATACAAATACAGAAGGTACTTGGACTTCCAATGTGATTGATATTTCTTCAGTGGGTTATGCAATTCTAGATATTGAGGTGATAACCCTTGGTTTTGGCTTCTCCGCATCCGACTACCTACGTTTTTACTATAGATTGGATGGAGGCCCGGAAATTATGTTCAGCGATGTTGACGGAACCCTTATATCGGTGACGACACAGGTCAGTGCCATTGTTGCGGGCAGTACCTTGCAGCTTATCGTTAAAGGTGTTGATAACAGTTTTTTGGGTATCATTGCCTTCGATAACGTTACAGTTACTGCTGCTCCTATTATTTACTCTCGAAAAAGCGGGATCTGGACTGATGTAGCTGGCGGCTTTGGTGGAACTGGCACTTGGTCGCTGACGGGTCATACAGGAACCGCTTGTGGTTGCTACCCCCTCAACAGCCAGGTCGCAATTATTGGTAGCGGTCATACGGTGACATTACCGGCAAGTCAAACTACTATCGGAACACCTCCAACTACAAACTTGGCGCCTGGAGCCGTAGATGTTTATGGTACCTTACAATACAACACTAGTACTGTTACATTGGGAGTTCAACAAGGTTTATTCCGAGTAAGAAGTGGAGGCGCGGTAAATAGCAGCAGTGGTGCAATAACGGGAGAGCAAGTGTCATTCCTTGCAGACGTGGGTGGTGCTACTTTTCAAGTTGATGCGGGTGGGACCGCGTCGATTGAGGATTTAGTCATAGAAACAGGTGCAACAAATTTTCATTATCTCTCTGGCGGTGGTTCATTAACCATTACCGACGATATACTTATTAATGCGGACGGAGGGTCATTAACTAACAACCGCACTGCTTCTTTCACGGTGGGTGATGATCTTGATTTTAATGCAGCGAATAGCGGCTTTACGAATAACGGCACCATGACAATTTCTGACGACGTCACGGTTGATGCTAATAATGTTATAGTAGCCAACAGTTCATCTTCGAATTTAACCATTACTGATGATCTAAACTTTAGTGGAACAAACAGTATTTTCAGTAATAATGGCACCAGTACTGTGGGAGACATTTTAGCCACTGCTGCTACTGATGACGACAATGTTATTACTAATGGAACTGGCGCTACACTGAATGTCGGCAGCTTTACGCCGACGGATGCTGATATGGATGTTCTGAACTCTGGTACTATTAATCAGAGTGGAAATTTCACAGGCATAAACACTGCGGATACTAATTTCGATAATTTATCCAACGCGACGTGGAATTGGTCACTAACACCTAACACTACCTTTGATACCGACATTGCAACCGTACTGAACCTTACCGCATCGGGCAATACTTTTAATTACAACGGGGCTGGAGCTCAGCGCATCATACCTACAACGCATCATCATATTACGCTTTCAAACTCCGGAGCAAAAGAATCTAATAATGCTTCCTTCGCGGTTCAGGGAAATTGGACGGTCTCGGGCACCGCAACTTTTACGGAAGGAACTGGAACCATAACGCTAAACGGCTCAGTTGCCCAGTCGATAACCAATACTGCGGGGGAGACATTTTATAATCTCACTATCAACAATTCATTTGGCGCCTCTCCCCAAATTACACTTAATGATGGTGTCAGTGTATTAGCAACTTTGACCATGTCTGACGGAAATGTCAATCTAAACGGCAATAATTTTACCATAGGAACGTCTGCAGCTTCCACTGGGACGTTAAGCCACGCCGGTGCCAGCACCAATGGATGGATGTATGGAGGAAATTTAATTCGCTATATGTCCACTGCTGCCACGACCATTGGAACGGCGGATCAAAATGAAGGATTTTTCCCCCTAGGAAGCGCTTCAGACTGGCGACCATTTTATGTAGGAAAAAGCAACACAGCAAATAGTGGCGGACGCATAACAGTATCGCACACCAATTCTACATCAACTAGTGATGTCAATATCGCAGATACTAATCCAGCCGCCACGATCAGGAGAAGGCACGACTCCTTTTGGACTGTATCCACGTCGGGGATAAGCGCGGGTACCTGGGCACTAAGGGCGGGGGGTACTAATTTCGGTACCATTGGAAACGTCTCTCATCTACGCATGAGTACTTCCTCGGGTGTTGTAGCAACAAATAGTGCTGGAACTAACACAACAGCAGATCCAAGAGTAAATCGGACGGGATTGACTGTAGCGCAGCTAGCGAACAATTTTCACCTTGCCTCCACAAACGCCGCAAGCTCACCACTTCCCATTGAACTTCTTGCTTTCACTGCGTTACTCAACAACAGTGAAGTGAATTTAAGATGGTCGACAGCAGCAGAAACCAACAATGACTATTTCACCGTAGAACGAGCATCGGACATAGAACATTTTGAGCCCCTCCTTGAAATAGATGGCAAGGGCACAACCAAAGAACTTAATGATTACGCTGTAACTGATCCCTCACCAATGTATGGGCGGTCTTATTACCGTCTAAAACAAACGGACTTTGACGGAAAATTCTCCTATTCTTCCGTACAAGTTGTTAACTATGAAGGGCCACAGTTTGCAACTTTAAGTGCTTACCCCAGTCCATTAAAGTCAGGCTCAAAGTTGACTATCAAGATTGAAGGACTGCGCGAAACAACCCGTGTACCTGTACAAATCCTGAACATCCAGGGACAAAAGTTATATGACAAGGTTCTTGAAGTAAGAACTCCTGGTACGATTACGGAAGAAATATCAGCAGATAATTTCCTTACCTCTGGTTTATACATCATCAAAGCAGGCGAGACGATATACCTGACTAAGAAAATTGTGGTTGAATAATTTTACCGATTATTCCTATACTTGTAAGCCAATCTCAGGATTGGCTTTTTTTTTAACAATCTAAGGCTGTGCGGTCCAAGGCGATCTCCCGATTACTTTTTTCAGTGGGTGTAATAACCTGGCTGGCCTTACTTTTTACGGATATTTCAACATTGTTGTCTTCCGTAAACCAGCTAAAACCAGATATACCGGTTTGGCTTCCTGGTGTTATCCTTAACCTGTTTATCGTTTCCTTATTTTATTACTATAGAATCAAAATCGGGCGTGACGAGGTCTTAAACTTTGTCGATTTGCTTTGGCGCGTGTTCGCGACCGGATTAATAGCGACAGTGATTTCCTTGGGACTGCGATTGGTTGAGTATCTGCTGGGCGACACCAGCCTCACCCGAAACATTGTTTTCCGCGACCTGATATACCTGATCAACGTGGGGTTAATGATTGGCTTCTTAATGATGGCCTTCGCCGCCTGGAAGCGTCTCATCCTGTATCAAAAATCTAAATGGTTGTTAAGGCTCTGGGCTTTTTTTGAAATCGGTCTTTTGATTTCGCTGGTATATAACAGCTTCAAAGTACCCATAGTAGAATGGCTCTATGGAACCATGCTAGGAATTTTTGTTATTGTCGGACTTGTACTTTCTGGCAATATGAAGTGGGTTGCGTTTCTGAATTTCCGTCAGAAATGGACGAGCCTTTTGTTATTGCTCCTAACGGTTTTCTATCTGCTTTATATTCTTTACACAAACAGCTCCTATTCAGAAGACATCAGTAATGCGTCACCTTACTTCACCGATTATCGATATCACATTTTTATTCTTTCCCTTATTGTATTTGTAACCGTCTATAGCATCTTTTCCTTTCTTGTCATTTTGTTTAACCTGCCAACTACGTCAGTTTTCGAACAAAAGCTTGAAGAAGTTGTAAACTTTCAACGCATCAGTCAATCTATTCAGACAGAGCAAAGTGAAGAGAGTGTTTATAATATTCTATTGGAAACCTCAGTAAGTTCAGTATTTGCTGATGCCGCGTGGCTTGAAATTAACAGCAATGCTCACGAACACAAACTTTTTACTTATAAGATTACCGAAAAAGAATCCTACGACATCATCAATCATTTAAAAGCGCACAACGTAAAAGGTGTGTTGGACCAGGGAAGTGAAAAGACAAAAAATTTGTCTAAGCATTTAGCTTCTTTAAAAGGTTCACGCTTTCGATCCATTCTTGCATTTCCAATTTATGTCAAGGGACAGAACATTGGAACTTTAGCGTTACTAAAAGAGTTACCAGAGAGTTTCAACAAAGAGATGACGAAGATCGTCTCAACGTTCTCGAATCAAGCGGGCATCTCCATCGAAAATTTTCGCCTCATGGAGGAGGCGCTTCAGAATGAGCGTTATAAGGAAGAGTTGAAGATTGCCAAGATGGTGCAAAAGAGTTTATTGCCGACCATCCTGGAGCAAGACAACGATTTTGAAATCGCGGCATTCTCTGAATCAGCTGACGAGGTGGGTGGTGATTATTACGATACGCTTCGTGTTGACAAGCATCTTATTTCAATCATCATCGCCGATGTTTCCGGTAAAGGAACTACCGCAGCCTTTCACATGTCGCAGATGAAAGGAATTTTTCACAGCCTGGCGCAGCGTGATATTGAACCGAAAGAATTTATGGTTCAGGCGAATCAGGCGTTGATTTATTGCTTAGAGCGAGGATCATTTATCTCTGCTACATATTTTATCATTAATACCCAAACCAAAACCATTCAATATGCCCGGGCCGGTCATTGCCCAGTGCTGTACTACTGCGCTGAAAAAAAATCCTCTCAGTATTTTAAAGACAAAGGTGTGGCTCTTGGCATGGTGAGAAATAAATCGTACAGCAGCTTTATTCAATCTAATGTATTTCAGTATAAAGCGGGAGACATTATGGTGCTTTATACGGATGGCATCACCGAAGCAAAAGATGGCAAGGGTGATGAGTTTGGTTATGAAAGGTTAGTTGAAATTATAAATCATTCTAATGGAATGTCTCCACTGGAAATTCAGAATCATTTAATCAATAAGCTGTATGAGTTTTCGGGGACAACCAACATCAATGATGATTACACGACGATGATTGTAAAATTTAAATAATAAAAAGTTCCTTTCAGATGAGAAAAGAGCTGAAGTTTTAGTTTTAACATAAAATATTAAACCACGTTAAAAACCTATGATCCACATCAAACGACTACAGGAAGAAGGCGCGGACATTATTGCCTTAATTGGTGAGATTGACGCTAGCTCTTCTATTGAGCTTGACCTGTCCATTGCAAAAAGTGTGGGGGAAGGATTTAAGAAAATCCTCGTCGATTGCAGCGCGCTCGATTATATTTCATCTGCAGGATTAGGTGTTTTTATGTCCTATATCGAAGAATTCAAAGACCGAAACATAAGAATGGTATTGTTTGGGATGAGCGATAAAGTGGCAAACACGTTTAATATTTTAGGACTTAATGAGCTGCTGCAAATCGGAAAAGACAAGGTTCAAGCAAAGCAATTGATCAATGAAGTATAAGTATAAATATAAGGTCGGATGTAGTATCGAAAACCTAAAGGGTGTTCGAGATTTTATTCGTGCTTCGTTGAAGAATCACGACATTCCCGATCTTCAGGTTAGCGAAATTGTGTTAGCGCTGGATGAGATGTGTTCCAACCTAATGATCCATGCCCACCATTGTAAAAATGAAGACTTGTTTGAGCTTATCATACATGTAGAAAACAATCATCCACTTGTTTTCGAAATTATTGATGATGGTACTGTGTTTGATATCAATGAATTTAACACACCTGCAATCGACAACATTATTCATGAAAAACGAAAAGGCGGTTTAGGCATTCGTTTGGTTAAATCCATCATGGATAAAGTCGAATATCAAAAAACAAGCGAACACAATATTTGCCGCCTTGTCAAAACCATCCGAAATAAATAGTTATTCAGAACCTTTTAGAAATATGTTGAAACGTACAGCTATCACGTTAATATGCAATGTGCTGTTTATTCTATGCGCTTTCGCTCAAGCCTCGACGGAAAGCGCGAAAGCAAAAAGTAATTCACTCACGCTTTTTACTGTCAACAAAAAACCTGTGACTGTGGAGGAATTTATTTACCTCTATAAAAAAAATCACCAGGATCCTGGCAAAGATTTTACGCAAGAAAAAATCAATGAATACCTGGCACTATTTATCAACTTCAAGCTGAAAGTCGAAGAAGCAAAAAGAAGGAGATTGGATACCACACAAGTTTTTTTAAAAGAGTTCAATGGTTACAAAGATGAACTTCGGAAACCTTACTTACCGGATTCCAAGCTTGTTGACAGCCTTGTGAAAATGACTTATGAAAGGATGCAGGAAGAGATAAATGCATCGCACATACTTATCTCCGTAAAGCCCGACGCAGCTCCGGCTGATACGCTGAAAGCGTACTCTAAAATTTCTGAACTAAGACAAAAAATACTGGCCGGCGAATCATTTGAACGTGTAGCTGAAACGTCATCTGACGACCCCTCCGCAAAAACCAACAAAGGAAACCTTGGTTATTTTACTGCCATGCAAATGGTGTATCCCTTTGAAAATGCGGCTTACACCACCAAGGTCGGAGATGTTAGCCCTCCCGTGAGAACCCGCTTTGGTTATCATATTTTAAAAGTTTCCGATCGAAGAGCCAGTCGCGGAGAAGTGGAAGTAGCACACATTATGCTGCGCACAGGAAACACCAAAGAAAATGATAAGGTAAAAGATACCATTTTTAGTATATACGATCAGTTGCAGGCTGGTATGAAATGGGAAGAGTTGTGTCAACAATTTTCAGAAGACGCCACGTCTAAAGAAAACGGGGGCAAACTCCGGCCATTTGGCGCAGGCGCGATGGCAGCTGTTCCCGAATTCGAAAAGACAGCCTTCAATTTAGAGAAGCCTGGGGATATTTCAGATCCCTTCCAGACGCAATATGGGTGGCATATCATGCGATTGGAACGAAAGATTCCCGTACCCCCATTCGCGGAGATTACAGCGTCTCTGAAGACGCGGGTCGCCCGGGATGAGCGGACTGAACTTTCCAAACAAGATTTGCAGAACAAGCAACGGAAAGAATATCAATACCAGGAAAATCGAGAAGTAAAATCACGGCTCATGAACTTGGCTGATTCCAGTCTTCAAAAAGGAAAATGGAAGCCAGTGGTGACCTCGAATTTCGGTAAGGAGGTCCTATTCACCTTGAAACAAAAAAAATATCTGGTGAGAGATTTTACACGTTACGCAGAAAAAAACCAGCGCAACAATGCGCTTGCGCCAACAAAATACTTAGACCAGTTGTACCAACAGTTTGTGGACATGCACATCGGACAGTTGGTTGAGCGAGAACTCTTGGACACACAGCCAGAATACAAGTATTTGCTTCAGGAGTACTACGAAGGGATTTTACTTTTTGATATTATGGAGAAAGAAGTTTGGAGCAAAGCTTCTCAGGATTCAGTCGGTCAACGGTCATATTATGAAGGCCATAAGACAGATTACCAAACGACAGAACGCGCTAAGGCTGTTTTTTATTCGTCGAATAAGAACGAGTTCAGGACACCCTTGCAGGAATTGATCGCTGACAGTTCAACACAGAAGATAGATGAGTACCTTTTGAAACACAAAATTAAGGCGGAATCAGGATACTTCAAGAAAGACGAAAGAGCAGTTCTTCAAAAGGTTCCTTGGTCAAAGGGCGTTCATTCGACGGAAAACAACGGAATATATTACCTTGCATGGTTAAAAGATATACTGCCCCCCGGTGTTATGTCGTTTGAGGAAGCAAGACCCTCGGTAATTTCGGATTATCAATCGTTTTTAGAGAAAAATTGGATTTCACAGTTAAAGAAAAAATATTCAGTTAAAGTGAATGATAAAGGCAAGCAATACATATTGCAACAACTTCAGACTAAGGGGTAGTCTGGTCTTAAAAAGTATTTTAGCCCTGTTTATAGGATTTTTCTTTTCCGGATGTGAACTCATTAAAATCAAGGGAGAAAATTCAGGCAGTGATGAAACCAGGCAACCGGCAGCCCGAGTGAATAATTCTTTTTTGTATAAAGATGAGCTCAATGGTATTGTCGCCCCCGGAGCACCTTCTGAAGATAGTGCAAAACTTGTAGAAGCCTATATTAATAACTGGATCAGAAAGCAGTTGCTAATACAGGAAGCTGCTAGAAAAATTGATATTAACGAAGCCGAAGTAGAGCGGAAAGTCCTGGATTACCGTTATAGTATTATAGCTTACGAATATCAGAACTATTACGTAAACAAGAATCTCGACACCGTAGTGTCGAATGCCGAAATAGAAAAGTACTACAATGATAACGTAGACAACTTTATTCTGAAGCAGAACATTGTACAGGCTACTTTTATCAAAGTTCCACAAAACGCCCCCAAGACTAATAAAATTAAAGAACTGATTTATTCTGATCGGGAAAAAGAAGAACGTGAACTCAAGTCCTATTGCCTCAGTTTCTCGGCCGCTTATCACATTTCTGACTCCACATGGATGGTTTTTGATGAACTTGTTAAGAACTCGCCATTGGCTGAAATACCAAATAAAATTCAGTTTCTTAAAACTAATCCGTACTATGAAACCTCCGATAATAACTTTCTGTACTTTTTGAAGGTTGATCGTTACAGGATATCCGACAACGTTTCACCATTGGAATTTGTAAGAGATGATATCCGGAATATTATTTTAAACAAACGTAAAGTAGATTTGGCGAAACAATTAGAGGACGCGGTATATAAGGACGCAATGAATGATGACAATTTTGAGATATATAAATAGAATAATGAGCACAAAGATCAGATTTCTTGTATTGATTTTAGCCAGTGTAGTCTGCCTACAAACGCAAGCTCAAGAGCAGGAAACGCAAGGTTTTGTCGTCGACAAAATTATCGCGAAGGTTGACAACTACATATTGCTTAAGTCAGAGTTAGAGCGTGCCTACCAGGATTATCTTACAAACGGAGGTTCCCCTTCCCAGGAAGCGCGCTGTCAGTATTTAGCCATGTTGATTCGCAACAAACTTATGCTCGCCAAAGCGGAAATCGATTCGGTTGTAGTATTAGACGCTGAGGTCGATCTGAACACTCAAAACCGTATGGATATGATTTTGGCGCAATCGGGACGAACTGCGGATGAACTGGAAGCTTTATATGGTAAACCGCTGGAACAGGTGAGAATGGAACTCCGGGAGCAGATCAGGGAGCAGATGATCGTCAGTAAGATGGAGGATGAAATGACCAAGGGACTTGCTGTTACACCCGCTGAAGTGAAGCGGTTCTTTCATAAAATACCGAAAGATAGTTTACCGTATTTTTCAGCCTCCGTACAAGTAGCACAGATCGTCAAGATTGCCGAGGTAAGTGAAGTGCAGCAAAGTAAAACAATAGCAGAGCTGATTGATATCCGCAACAAAATTTTGGCCGGTGAAGACTTTGCTACTGTCGCAAAAAAATATTCAGATGATCCTTCCGTGATTTCGAACGGAGGGGATATGGGCTGGTCTTCGCGTGGCAGAATGGTTCCGGAATATGAAGCCATGGCCTTCAAACTAAAGCCAAAGGAAATTTCCATGCCTTTTAAATCTGCGTTTGGAATCCACATTATGCAATTAATTGAGCGACGTGGAAATGAATATAATTCCCGTCACATCCTTATTTCACCAAAACCCTCGCAGGATGATTTGAACAAAGCGACGCGTTACCTTGACAGCATTAGAACATTAGTTGTCAATGACAGCATAACATTTGAAAAGGCAGCAAAAGAATATTCAGACGATGTAGAAACAAAAGGAAACGGCGGATATTTCAGCGACCGTGAAGGTGGTTTAAATCTTACGGTCGATGAACTGGATCCGATTGTATTTTTCAAACTTGACTCCATGGAGATAGGCGCAATCTCGGAACCCATTACCTATCGTACGGATGACGGAAAAGATGCTGTGAGAATATTATATTATAAAGCACGGACGCCTCCACATCAAGCCTCGTTAGAAGCAGACTGGACAAAGATCCAGGCGGCAACATTAAATGAAAAGAAAGATAAAATACTTCAAAGATGGTTTCAGAAAGCCAGAATGGACGTTTTTATCAATATAGATCCGGCGTATGATAATTGTGGAATATTAGACGAGCGACAATGACAAAATTTGCTTCAGATGTTGATGCAGCCAACGCTTTGGCTGATGGTTACAAAAGACTTAAAACCGAAATTTCCAAGATTGTCATCGGGCAAGAGGAAGTAGTAAAGCAAGTGCTGACCAGTATTTTTTGCCAGGGTCATTCCTTGTTGGTAGGCGTGCCTGGTTTGGCAAAAACATTGTTGGTACATACCATTGCCACTTCACTTGATCTTCAATTCAAACGCATTCAGTTTACGCCTGACTTAATGCCTTCAGATATTGTTGGTGCTGAAACGATGGACAAAGAAAGAAACTTCAAGTTTGTTATGGGCCCAATTTTCGGCAACATCATTCTCGCGGATGAAATTAACCGTACACCTCCCAAAACACAGGCGGCGTTGTTGGAGTCAATGCAAGAGTATGCCGTTACAATTGCCGGACAACGATACGAATTGCCAAGACCGTTTTTTGTATTAGCTACTCAAAACCCAATTGAACAAGAAGGCACGTATCCACTTCCGGAGGCGCAGCTTGACCGGTTTATGTTTAACATTCAGTTAACCTATCCATCTTTTAAAGATGAAGTAGAGGTGGTAAAAAATACAACATCCGATGAAACACGCTCCGTGAGCAAAGTTCTTACCGGAGAAGAAATTTCATATTATCAACACTTGGTCCGCCGGGTTCCAATTGCTGACAATGTTATAGAATATGCTGTTACGCTTGCTAATAAGACAAGGCCGGGCATCACAGGAGCTTCTGCGATTGCCAATGACTACTTGGAATGGGGTGCCGGCCCTCGGGCTTCGCAATACCTGGTGATGGGAGCGAAATGCAATGCATTGCTTAGAGGCAAGTATTCTCCTGATATCGAAGATGTGCAGGCGATTGCAAAGCCAGTTTTGCGCCACCGTATTGTGAGGAACTTTAAAGCAGAAGCCGAAGGAATCACGGTTGACAACTTAATCGAAAGACTAATGGTGTAGGGACCCAATGTCTTGGATTAACGTCCTGGCTACTCCAGCCCTTTCGCTTTCATTTTCTTAAACTCGCGGATTCGTCGTGTTGCAGCAACGCCAAATCCAACCATTAGCACCAGCGTACCGATCCAAAGGACGTTGATAAAAGGTTTTTCCATTGCTTTAATGACAACCCAATCTTTTTGGCGGGTGTTAATACCTAATGAAAATTCGTTGGTTTCCGGATGAATATTCATCAGTGTTATCCGAACTCCTAAATCAGAAATTTCGTCAGGAATACGACCGACCATTTTATCTCTTATTAGAAAAATTGGCTCTGCGATATAGTCGCCTTTTTCACCCTGAATTCGGACACGTGCTTTAACAGCAACGTCCTGATCACCGAGCTCCAATCCAAATACATTGTAGATGCGGTCGACCGATTCCAGAATGCCGACATAGTCATTCGCAAAAAATTCTTGCGCTTGTTTTACTTTCATTTCTTCTAATTTACTCCACTCGGCTTCTTCTGATGGGTCCATTACAGAAGACACGTGTGTGTATAGATCGGCCGTTACAGCGCGGTAAATATCGGGCGAGGCCAGTAGCCCACCCATCTCCGGGTTAATCTGCGCTCGCGGAAATAGTTTATATTTTTTATCGCCTTTTCTAAGTTCGATTTCAAAAAATGTATTCTCTCCTTGCACTACGATTGTATCGTTCTGATTATATTTTTTTGAACCTACCTTCAACTCGCGTTTGGCAACCACGAGATTTTGATCTTCGGTTTCATGTACATCACTCGTTCGAATAAACCCGCTATGATATCTTGGCTCTAATCGTTCGCCCAGGTATTCTATTTCAAATCCCCACATCGTACGCGGTTCGTGAATAAATAGTAATAAATTATCACGATTAAATTCTTCGCTGAACTCTTTTGATATCTGAAGGCCCGTGTTATTTAAAGAAACCACCCGTGAGTAACCCGCCGAAAACATTACTCCTATCAGCATAAGTCCCACACCTATATGTGCTATGGCCCCACCAGATAACGAAGGACTGGATTTTAGCAAACCGAAAAGAATCTTTGCGTTTGCGAAAACAGTAAAAAATCCTGCAAGCATCATTAATGCATACGAAAGGTTGAATACTTTGAAGATGTTGACAGCTAACAAGGAAACCAACAAAGCAGCGGTTGCGGGAATGAACAACTGATTCATCAGCACCTTGCGGTCAATTTTTTTCCACCAGAAGAATTGTCCTACAGCCGAAAGTATACCTACGGCGATAGCAAACCAGATTTGGAATTTGGAATAAAATGCAACGGCGTCAGTAGGCGGCGCAAGTTTTTTCTCAAAACCCAGGTTACTCAGAATCGTGTTAACCACAGGAATAGACGTTCCTGCTAAAACCTGGAATCCCATTAGGCATAGCGTTGTTGCACCGATGAAAATCCAGAATTCTCTTGAATATGTTGATGCTTCTTTTTCCGTAAATGGTATTTGCTTCCAACGGATTGCTGAAATCACAATTGATCCAATCAGGAAAACAAGCAGATACATCAATAACTGACCCGATAAACCCAAATCAGTAAAAGAGTGGACAGACGACTCTCCAAGAATTCCGCTTCTCGTCAGAAATGTTGAATACAGAATACCTATAAAGACACTAATCACAAGGATAATGGATGCTTTTAATGCCGTCTCACTATTCTTATAAGTAATCATCGTATGCAACGAAGCAACCAGGATCAACCAAGGAACATATACCGCATTTTCTACAGGGTCCCAGTTCCAATATCCTCCAAAGTTTAAGGTCTCGTAAGCCCAATATCCTCCCATCAAGATTCCCAAACCTAAGACGCCACATCCTATTAAAGTCCACGGTAAGGCTGGACGTATCCAATCGCTATATTTTTTTAGCCAAAGGCCAGCAATACAGTATGAAAACGGAACAACGGTAAGCGCGAAGCCCAGAAATAATGTAGGTGGATGTATTACCATCCAATAATTTTGCAACAAGGGATTTAACCCCTGGCCATCTTTTGGAATAAATTCGGGTTGCGCTTTAAAAATCGGGGCATCATGCATAGCCTCACGCAGCAAGATGAAAGGCGAACTCCCGATTTTGAACTCCAAACCCGGTATTACCACACCTAAAATCATTGAAGCAAGAAAAGCCTGGACCAGCGAAAAGACCGTCATTACGGGTGCTTCCCAAAACTTATTGGTCAGAATGATAATGATTCCAAGCACCGCGTGCCAAAACATCCATAATAAAAAGCTTCCCTCCTGTCCGTTCCAGAAAGTTGAGATCAAATAATACGTTGGAAGTTTCTTATCGGAATAGTTATAGGCGTAATGATATTCAAAATAATGGTTGGAGATAATCACGAACAGCGTAACGCATATTCCAAGGACGGAGGCGGCATGGAGATAGAAGCTAACTTTTCCATTCGATCGCCATGCTTCCTGCTTGACCAGGTCCAAAACCGTGGTAGCTTTCAGGTAGGCAAAAGAAGCGATCAATGCCGATATGAAGGACGTTATAACAAAAAGGTGACCAAGGTCACCAATGAAATAGTGCATGCGTAGAAGTTTTAGTGTCTAAGCTTTCCGAAACAACGCAAAGCAAAGTATGTGTGATGTTGTGAGTGTGCAGTCAACCAAATGTCAGACGTTAATCGTTTCTTCCTGGTACTTGGAAGGGCATTTCAAAATAATCTTTGAGGCGTGAAAAACGTCCCCCTTGTAACTTCCGATTACTACTACTTTTTCAGATCGTGTAAAATCCGGGGGCATGGGTTGATTATAAGTTACTTCTTGTTCTTTCCCCTCATCATCAACCATCGTGAAAGAAAAAGATACTCTGTCCTCACCTTCTTTAATACCGATGATATGGCCATTGGGGTCTTTCTTTAACTGTCCCACCACGTGAATTTCTTTTTTATTTCCAGCGGTAGACATTGCCCATGCCTCACTGAAACCAACATATGTGCTGGCGTCATCTGCTGTTGAAACAATTATGCCTATGGCAACTGCAATAACAATCAACAAGAATATATGGGATTTCTTCATGATGTTTTCGGAGAATTATACGGCAAACTTAGGCACAAATGGCTAAAAAATTAGTGATTTGTACGAAAAACAGAAGCTATGTTTAATTGGTTTCTTTTTTTTGCCCGGAAACCAATTTCTCTAGTTTTTTCACCTTCCTGTCCATTAAGAAAAGGTAAAAAATGAGTCCAGCAAGGATGATTAAAACGATGGAGACTACTACATAGATTTTACCTTCAGCCCTGAATTTATCGGCCATTTCTACCTGGCTTTGGCCATAGACGGGCAGAATAACGAAGAAAAATAAGCCAGCTGTGAGTAATTTAATGAATCTGATCATGTTGAATATCTAGAATTTTTTCTTCTAACTCCCTTACCTTGATTCTTAATCCCGCAATCCATACACCAATTAGAAACCATCCAATGACCGCCGGATAAAACACCAAACGCATTTTACTGTCGAGATCGTACATATTAAATCCTGGATTGCCTCCGCTGCCGGGGTGCATGGAACTTGTCATTCGGGGGATAATAAAAATCAGCGGTATCATCGCGGTGAAGGCAAAGATGTTGTAAACGGCACTCAATCTTGCTTTTTGCTCCTCATTTTGTATGGAACCCCGAAGAATAAAGTAGGCCAGATAAACCAATAGGGCGATTGCTGCCATGTTTTGTTTCGGGTCGCCATGCCATGGGGAGCCCCAAGTATAATTAGCCCAAAGCATTCCAGTGACCATTCCCAATATTCCAAAAACCAGCCCAACGTTCGCAAACTCGACTGATTTAGCATCGAGGTTGGAAGAGGGTTTCAATAAGTAAAGGATGGCATAAACCGAGGAGACCAAAAAAAGCAATACCATTCCAAACCACATTGGTACATGAAAGTACAGGGCCCTAATTGTTTCATTCAAGATGTTTAATCGCGGCACATCCAGGAGCAGTCCTCCGATGTGTACATAAAGCAAAAGCGCGATGGCCAGAATTTTGACCCATGTTTTCATACTCGAGGAAGGTAAGTATTTTAGCTTAGCGCTCACCTTCAGCTGCGCCAAATATAGGGGAATAGAAGGTAAGCCAGTGCTACCATAATGGAATTTATGGCAAGTAAATTCCAGAGTTCGTCCTGACTGTCATCCCAGGCTAAGCCATCCAATGCATTTTTCGTAAGTTTGATAGCCATAAGTAAGAGGGCAATAATTACCGGAAAGCTTAACACGGCCATCAGGATATTACTGTTATTTGTTTTTGAGGCTATCGCGGATATCAGACTCAGGCACGCAGAAAATCCAAATGAACTTAGTAATAGCGTTAGCAGAAAAAGCCCTTTATCCTGCAGCGGATTATCAATGAAAATCGAAAAAAGAACATAACCCATTACCGAAAGCGCAAGGCTTAGAACAACGTTGTATATGATTTTTGAGAGGATAATCGCCTGGGGGCTGGCGATTGAATAATAGTAAATAAGCAAGCCCTGTTTTTCGCCGATAAAACTTTTGGCAATACCATTTACGTTGGCAAATAAAATGGATAGCCAAAACAACGCTGACCATGTAGCTTCATTGATTGAGCTTTGGCGAAGACTGAAGGTGAGGTAGCAGATGAAAATAATGCTTACGAGATACAGGCTAATGCCGGAGATCACAGCTTTCCGGCGAAGCTCAAGGATAAATTCTTTTTGAATGAGGTTGAGGATCATTGTTTGGGCTTAACCTCATGGGCCATGTTTAATAATTTTCTAACAGTTTTAAAAGCAATTAGAATACTGACCAACACCAGTCCGACGAATGATCCTGAAATTAACGAAACGTAGAGGCGAGGTGTGGACGGTCTATCGAATTTCGGAAAACCTTCTATTACCTGGACGCTATTTATTAACTTGAGATTCGTTTGAACAAGAAGCTTTTCTTTTGTCAATTCTAAAATTTTTGTATTGACGGTAGTTGGATCAAACATGATGTTTCCATTTGCACGCTCGAAAAAATTACCGTCGATGATTTTTTCCTTCAAAGCTTCAATATCTTTAATTTCTCTGTTTAGCTGCGCGAGCGTTTGTTCGAGTGACGATTTATTCTCTGCTACCCGAATTTTGACATAATCGTTATTTTCGAGATAATAAATTATGCCTTGTTCTAAACCTTGTAATATTTCAGGAGTATACACCTGGGCAGTGATCACAAATTTGTCTGGCTCTTTTAGATCATCTACTCTAGACAGATTTTCAACTTCTAGGTGAACAATGTTCGTCGCAATTTCTTGTGACACATTAAGCAAACTTCGTACTGTTTCAATATTTGATTCTCGCCTGTGTCTGTTTAAATTGTCGATCAATGCTTCGCTGAACGACCTTGTTAAGATCGTAGAACTGACTACAATCCGTGATTCGTAAATTTTTTTTGAGGAATAATAGTAGACAAGTCCGATTGCTGTACCAACGCAAAAGAATAGGAGAATAAGCCAAAAATTTGCTCGTAGTGTATTAACCCCTCGGAGAAATAATTCGAATAAATCGACTTCATCCGGTTTGTTCGCTTTTTCCATTTTTAGTATTAATTGGTCGAAAAATAGAAAATAAAAATTAAAATCGACCTAATCTATTAGTTTTGTGCGCTAACTATTTGGACTTTATGAAGTCAAATCCTACAACTGTATTGATCACAGGAGCAGCTGGGTTTATCGGATTTCACCTCTCGCAAAAACTTTGCGACGAAGGCTATACCGTGCTTGGAATAGATAATCTGAACGATTATTATGACGTGACGCTAAAAGAATCGAGGCTTAGGATATTACGAACGCTTCAAGGGTTTGAATTTAAGAAATGCGATTTGACTGACTATGCCGGACTCGATAATCTTTTCAGGCAAAATGCGGTGACATATGTTGTAAATCTAGCGGCGCAAGCTGGCGTCCGTTATTCTTTGACAAATCCTCACGCCTACTTAGAAAGTAATCTCCGTGGATTTTTGAATATATTAGAGGTTTGCCGCCACCACAATACAAAGCATTTAATTTATGCTTCCTCCAGTTCTGTATACGGCGCAAACAAAAAAATGCCTTTTTCAGTTCATCACAATGTGGACCATCCGATTTCTTTATATGCAGCGTCCAAAAAGTCAAACGAACTTATGGCCCACACCTATTCAGCATTATTCAGCTTGCCGACAACGGGGCTAAGGTTTTTTACCGTCTATGGGCCTTTTGGAAGGCCGGATATGGCGTTGTTTCTTTTTACTAAAGCTATTGCAGAAGGCAAGCCAATTAATGTCTTTAACAATGGTAAAATGAAACGTGACTTTACATTCGTGGATGATATTGTTGAGAGCATCGCTCGATTAATTAAAAAAATCCCTACGCCGAACCAGGATTGGTCAGGTTTGTCACCAGATCCTTCGAGCAGTTTCGCGCCGTACAAGGTTTACAACATCGGTAATAATAAGCCGGTCGAGTTGCTTCATTTCATTGAAATTATTGAACAAAAGTTGGGTAAGAAAGCGATTAAAAATTTTCTTCCAATCCAAGACGGTGACGTCCCTGAGACATATGCGGACGTTACAGATCTGATACGGGACATCGATTTTAAGCCAACAACGCCCATCGAAGTGGGTGTTTCCAAATTTGTGGAATGGTATAAAGATTATTATAAACTAAACCTGTGATTTTTTAGCATGGAAAAAATAGGCATCATCGGGCTCGGTTATGTAGGCCTACCGTTAGCAGTAGAATTTGGAAAAATCTTAGATGTAATTGGCTTCGATATAAATGAAGAACGAATCAAACAACTCAAAGCTGCCTTCGATCGGACACGCGAAGTTGAACCAGAAGAGTTAATTCTCTCTAAAAAACTAAAATATTCGAGCCTTGTCGAAGACCTGAAAGATATAAACTATTTTATCATTACAGTTCCCACACCTATCGATGAATTTAAAACCCCTGATTTAAGTCCACTGAAAAGTGCTAGTAAAACGGTGGGTCAAGTATTAAAAAAAGGAGACATTGTTATTTACGAATCCACCGTATACCCCGGTTGTACAGAGGAGATCTGCGTTCCGATTTTAGAACACGCTAGTGGTCTCACTTTCAACCATGACTTTTTTTGTGGCTATTCCCCGGAACGAATAAATCCTGGAGATAAACATCATCGTGTAACTACCATTAAGAAAGTAACAAGCGGAAGTACGCCTGAAGTTGCTGATAGAGTTGATCTTTTGTATAAAAAGATTATCGTAGCTGGAACCCATAAGGCATCGTCTATCAAGGTAGCAGAGGCTGCAAAAGTTATTGAGAATTCACAACGTGACCTAAACATCGCCTTTGTCAATGAACTAGCGCTTATCTTTGAGAGGATAGGGATTGATACTCATGAAGTGTTGGAAGCGGCCGGCACGAAATGGAATTTTCTACCGTTTAAGCCAGGGCTCGTGGGTGGACATTGTATTGGCGTTGATCCATATTATCTAACTCATAAAGCCGAAAGTCTAGGTTATCATCCAGAGGTAATCCTATCTGGCCGGAGAATAAATGATAACATGGGGGTACACGTAGCAAATTCAGTTATTAAACTCATGGCGCAACACGAACTCCCAATTAACAAGGCTAATATTCTAATACTTGGTATAACATTCAAAGAAAATTGTCCTGACATCAGGAACAGTAGAGTAATCGATGTCATCAGAGAGCTTGAAAGCTTTGGAACAGATATCGATATTTATGATCCAGAGGCCGACGCCAGCGAAGTGAAGCATGAATATGGTTTAACGCTTATTAGTGCACTTGATAAAAAATATCATGCGGTGGTACTTGCAGTAGGACATCACGTTTTTAATGAGATTGATTGGAGTGTCATTACTTTTGAAAACTCCGTCATCTACGACGTGAAAGGAATTCTAGATAAAAGTAAAATTACAGCGCGCTTATAAATGAAAGCAAAAAAAATTCTTGTTACAGGTGGGGCCGGATATATTGGAGCTCATACTGCTGTTGAATTGATAAACGCAGGATACGATGTCGCTATCGTTGATAATTTGTCGAGAAGCGACAAACGCCTGTTGGAGGGGATTGAAAAAATAACGGGAAAACCTGTAAAATTTTTCGAAGGGGATTGCCGCGATAGAAATTTCCTTTTAAAAGTTTTTCAGTCCGAAGGTCCTTTCTCCTGCGTCCTTCATTTTGCTGCTTACAAAGCAGTAGGTGAATCGGTCGAGAAGCCCCTCCTTTACTACGAGAACAATTTGAATTCGACGATTGCGCTCGTTGAAATAATGATAAAATGTGGAGTCACGGATTTTATATTTTCATCTTCGTGTACCGTGTATGGTCAACCAGACCAAATTCCAGTGAGCGAGGCTGCCCCATTCAAAAAGGCGGAGTCTCCATATGGAGCTACAAAACAAATGAGCGAACGTATTTTAGAGGATGTTTCCAGAAATAATATACGAATAATCACGTTGCGCTACTTTAATCCAATTGGCGCGCATCCATCAGCACTAATTGGAGAAATTCCGCTTGGTACTCCTAATAATCTTGTCCCCTTTATAACGCAAACAGCTGTGGGTGTTCGAGAGAAATTAACTGTTTTTGGCAATGATTACAACACTGCCGATGGAACTTGCATTCGGGATTACATACATGTTGTTGATTTAGCGACAGCGCATGTAAAGGCAATGGAGTACTTATCCCAACAGCGAGAAACGAAATTTTATGAAGTCTTTAATGTAGGCACGGGGATCGGAGTTTCAGTATTAGAGTTGATCAACCGGTTTAAAGCCGTGAATAATGTGGAACTTAATTACGAAATCGGGTCGAGAAGGTCAGGAGATATTGAGAAAGTTTTTGCTGATCCATCGAAAGCTATGTCTTCTCTTGGTTGGGCGGCAAAGTTCACCATTGATGACTCCTTGCTACATGCTTGGCAATGGGAGAAAAAAATAAGGGATAAATGAAATTGAGCATTTAAAACTTGCGGCATGAATAAAATCAAGATGGTAGATTTAGAAAACCAGTACGCAACAATTAAAAGTGAAGTTGACGAAGCGATTCAGACTGTTTTAAGATCAACGGCGTTCATTCAGGGGCCCGAGGTACAGGAATTTGCGCAAGAATTGGCAACATACACGGGAGTAAAATTTGTGATTCCGTGTGCCAATGGAACTGATGCATTGCAGATTGCCATGATGGCGCTTGAATACAAACCTGGCGATGAAATTCTATTGCCAGTCCACACCTATGTGGCCACCGCAGAAGTTATCGCTCTACTTGGCTTAACTCCCGTTTTTATTGATGTTGATTGGAATACCTTTAACATTGATGTGACTCAACTGGAGAAAAAGATCTCAAGTCGGACTGTGGCCATAGTTCCAGTGCATCTCTACGGTCAATGCGCCAATATGGAAATCATTCTGCAGTTAGCGAAAAAGTATAACCTACATGTAATTGAAGATGCAGCGCAATCATTAAGCGCTGAATATATTTTTAGTAGTGGGGAAAGAAAAAAGTCTGGTACGATCGGAACGATAGGTACTACATCTTTTTTTCCATCAAAAAACCTTGGATGTTTTGGAGACGGCGGAGCCCTCTTTACGAATGATGAAATCCTCGCAGAGAGGATTCAAATGATTGCTAACCATGGACAGAAAGAGAAATATCATCACGAGGTGATTGGCGTAAATAGTCGCCTCGATACGTTGCAAGCTGCTGTCTTGAAGGTCAAACTGAAATATCTGGATGACTATTCGCAAAGGAGAATGGACGTCGCGTCCGCGTACGATAGCGCCTTTGGTGAGTTGGAGAACGTTGAAATTCCTGCGCGATCAGTGTTTTCAACCCATGTTTTCAATCAATATACCCTTAAACTCAAAAGTGATAACCGAGACGACTTTAAAAAATATTTGGCGCAGCATGACATACCAACCATGATCTATTATCCTGTCCCTTTACATCTTCAAAAAGCGTTTCGTCGAAATAATACAACCAACGGTTCATTCCCGGTGACCGAAAAACTTTCGAAAGTGGTAATTTCGCTCCCCATTCATACCGAATTGTCTAATGAACAAATAGAATTCATCTGCCACCGAGTTAAACTTTATTTTAAGAATGATGGAAGGTAAAGATTACTATGCCCACGCTACGGCTGTAATTGATGAGGGTTGTGAAATTGGTAAGGGGACAAAGATCTGGCACTTTTCTCACATCATGCCTAACTCTAAAATTGGTGAAAATTGTAACATAGGCCAAAACGTAGTCATTTCGCCAGATGTCATATTGGGACGAAATGTTAAAGTGCAAAACAACGTCTCCATCTATACTGGAGTAATTTGTGAGGACGATGTATTTCTTGGGCCCTCGATGGTTTTTACCAACGTGATTAATCCCAGAAGTTCCATTAACCGAAAAAATCAGTATTTAAAGACTACTGTTAAAAAGGGCGCATCTATCGGCGCAAATGCTACTATTGTGTGTGGGATAGACATCGGAAAATTTGCGTTTATCGGTGCAGGCGCCGTTGTCACCAAATCTGTGCCTGATTATGCACTTGTGATGGGAAATCCTGCCAGACAATCAGGATGGATGAGTGAGTATGGTCAAAAACTTTTATTTGATAAGAACGGCGTAGCAAATTGCAGTGAGAGCAAGGAGACATACCATCTCAAAAATGGTGTCGTCGTTAAAGTGTAAACTTCAGTTTTGCGTACAAGTGAAATTAATCGATTGACAAATATGATAACCTCATACGGGCGGTGGCCATTTTTTTTTAACTTATCGCATTCTGTACTTCTTTTTCAAATTGACTTTAAAACAAGGTCCAAAAGAAGACATGGTTAAGTATCTGATAAAGGAAGCCAATAAGTTCGTTAGCATTGAATACAGAAAAATTCTAAAGAACATCGGCTGGCTTTTCTTTGATCGAGTCTTCCGGATGGGCATGGGATTGGTTGTGGGCGCATGGCTTGCGCGTTACCTTGGCCCGTCTGACTTTGGCACATTCAATTATTTGTTAGCTACCATTGGTATCTTTATGCCTTTTGCCAGTTTAGGACTTGAAAGCATGATTGTTAAGGAGCTGGTCGAGCACCCTCAACGCATCAGCACTATCATGTCTACCTCAATAACGTTGCGCCTATTAGCAGGAATGCTATCCTTTTCTTTATGTGTCGGGATTTTCTTCTTTCTCAAACATGACGATATGCGGACGTTTTACGTTGGAATGATCCTGGCCTTGACGCTTTTCGCTCAAGCACTCGTAAGTATGGAATTGTATTATCAGTCACAAGTAGCATCCAAAGTGGCTGTCATTTCACAAAGCATCGCTTACGTACTTGTAAACATCATAAAGGTTATTCTTATCCTCGTCAAAGCAGAGTTGATGGCATTTGCCGTAGTTACTACCCTGGAGATGGCATTAGGCGGTTTATTCATGATTGGTGCTTTTAAAAAGATTACAAAGCAGCGGCTCACTTTAATGGTCGACTGGATTTTGGCAAAAAAGCTCCTCTCGAAAGGCTGGCCGCTTATCTTTTCCGGATTTATGATCATGATCTACATGCGCATAGATCAGATCATGTTGGGTGAAATGATCAATGACTATCAAGTTGGAACGTATTCCGCAGCCTTGAAGCTTTCAGAAATCTGGTACATCATTCCAACCATCATCTGCAATTCGTTTTTCCCCTCTATTATTGAAGCCAAAAAGCTAGGCGAAGAAACATATTTTCGAAAAATTCAAAACCTGTTTAATATTCTATTTATACTAAGTTTCGTGATAGCGATTGTGGTGACCATTTTTTCAGATCTGATCATACATATTCTTTATGGCACCCAGTATAAAGATGCCGCCACCATTTTATCGATACACATTTGGACGTCGGTGTTTGTGTTCGTTGGTGTAGGAAGTTCTAGTTTCTTCATTGTTGAAAATTTACAACTAAAAACTTTTACTAGAACAGCACTAGGCGCAGTCGTAAATATTGGGTTAAACGTAATCCTTATTCCAAAATATTTAGCTGTAGGCGCCGCTGTAGCAACACTTATTTCCCAGTTCCTCTCTTCTTATGCTTTCGATTTGTTGAGCCCGAAAACCTATGTACTTTTTCGAATGAAAAGCAGGGCTTTTTTGGCCATTAATTATATATCCCAACTTTTAAAGAAGCGGCAGTAATTACTAACTTCGCGGCTATATGATGAATAATTCTGTGTTCGGTGAGATTTCAAGGTTAATGAATATCAGCTTCACGTGTCAAAGTATTGTAGAACGATTATGTATTGTTATAGTATGAGTTTATTAAGTATACACTATCAGAAAAAAATCATATGAAAAATTTCGCTTTGATTGGTGCTGCCGGGTTTATCGCACCGCGTCATTTGAAGGCAATCAAAGAAACGGGAAATGAACTTGTGGCCGCTGTGGACAAGTTTGACCAAGTAGGCATCATGGACTCATATTTTCCCAAGGCAGATTTTTTTACCGAATTTGAACGATTTGACCGGCACATTGATAAGTTAAAACGACGAGGACAGAAGATTGACTTTATAAGCGTTTGCACGCCGAACTATCTCCATGACTCTCACATTCGCTTTGCTTTAAAACAGGGCTGCGATGTAATTTGCGAAAAGCCACTTGTTCTAAATCCCTGGAATATAGATTCGCTTAAGGAGATTGAAAATGAGTTTGGCAAAAAAGTATACAACATTCTCCAACTTAGGTTACATCCGGTAATTATTGACTTGAGACAGAAAATAGCAGCAGGGCCAAATGGCAAAATTTATGATGTTGATTTGACATATATCACTTCAAGAGGCCACTGGTATTTTACAAGTTGGAAAGGTGATACGGCAAAATCCGGAGGTATTGCAACTAATATCGGTATACACTTCTACGATATGCTAACATGGATTTTCGGGTCTGTTAAAAATAATATTGTTCATGTTCATACGCACGACAGAGCTGCCGGGTTTTTAGAGCTGGAGAAAGCAAGAGTCAGATGGTTTTTAAGCATAAATGACGACACCCTACCGCAAGAGGTAAGAGCAGCTGGAAAAAGAACATTCCGTTCGATCACTATCGAGGGAAAAGAAGTCGAATTTAGTGAGGGATTCACGGACCTTCATACCACAAGTTATCAGGAAATCTTGGCAGGAAGAGGTTTTGAAATAGACGAAACAAGAACATCTATCGAAATTGTTCATCAGATTAGACATCAGCAACCTTTGGGACTGAAGGGTGAATATCATGAATTTGCAAAAAAACCAATAGCTACCCATCCGTTTTCACGAGAATAATTCTTTCTTATGTGTAAAAATTTAAAACTTTTTTTAAAACGGATATCGAAGAAGGTAATTCAGGAAGCGGCTCAGACTACCATTCGGCACAACCATTTGACTCTTAACAACGATGGATTTACTGGGTAAAAAAGTGCTGATAACAGGCGCAGATGGGTTTATTGGAAGCCATCTGGTTGAACACCTATTAGAAGAAGGTTGTAAGGTCAAAGCGTTTGTCTACTACAATTCCTTCAATAGCTGGGGATGGCTCGATACCTTTCCTGCGGACAAATTAAAGTTACTTGAGATTTTCGCGGGCGACATACGCGATCCTAACGGTGTCAGAGAAGCAATGAAAGGAACGGAGGTCGTGTTTCACCTGGCAGCACTGATCGCTATTCCATTCAGTTATCATTCCCCCGATTCATATATAGACACAAACGTAAAGGGGACATTAAATATCGTTCAAGGCGCGAAAGATCTGGGCATTGAGCGTGTGCTCGTTACATCGACTTCTGAAGTTTATGGAACAGCAACCTACATTCCAATTGACGAAAATCATCCGCGCCAACCGCAGTCGCCTTATTCTGCATCGAAGATCGGGGCAGATTGTATAGCCGAGTCATTTTACAGAAGCTTTAACCTACCCCTAACCATCGTACGACCTTTTAATACATATGGTCCGCGTCAGTCAGCAAGGGCAGTGATCCCTACAATCATATCGCAGTTGCTAAATGGTATGAATGACATTCGACTTGGCGATACCATTCCGACAAGGGATCTACTTTTCGTAAAAGATACTGTGAAGGCATTTGCTGCCATTGCAAAGTCAGATAAGCTCATCGGACATGATTGTAACATCGCGACGCAATCGGAGATATCCGTTGGCGATCTTGCACAGGAGCTTATTAATCAGATAAATCCATCGGCGAAAATTGTTTCCGACAATACTCGCATCAGACCAGCTAAGTCGGAAGTGTTCCGGCTGTATGGCTCGAACCAGAAAATAAAGGAGCATACAGATTGGAAACCATTGTATACTTTATCTCAGGGTTTGACAGAGACGATTGCCTGGTTCAGGCATCCCGATAATCTTAGCAGGTACAAGGCCGATATATATAATATCTAGCATGCAGAAAGTATTTGAGGATATTTTATCGGTTATCAAGGATGCGTTTCCTGCGCAGGCACTTATTCCGCTACACGCACCAGTGTTTCCCGGCAATGAACGCAAGTATGTGTTGGATGCAATTGACTCAACGTATGTCTCATCCGTTGGGGCATATGTAAATAAGTTTGAGCGAATGATGTGCGATATTACCGGCGCATCTCACGCAGTGGCGATCGTTAACGGAACCAATGCATTGCACCTCGCATTGATACTTGCCGGGGTTGTTCGAGAGGATGAAGTACTTTCACAGAGCCTCACGTTCATCGCGACATGCAATGCCATCAGTTACCTATCAGCTACGCCAGTCTTTATCGATGTTGATAAAGATACGATTGGGCTATCTGCCGATTCCTTGAGACAGTTTCTCGATAAAAATGCAAGAATTGGTCAAGATGGATTCTGTTATAACAAGCGTTCAGGAAAACGAATAAAGGCATGTGTGCCCATGCATACATTCGGCTTTCCATGCCGCATTGATGAAATTGCACAGATATGTGCTCAATGGAATATCATGCTTGTTGAAGACGCGGCAGAATCGCTCGGAAGTAGTTATAAAGGAAAGCACACCGGTACGTTTGGAACGTTGGGAACGTTCAGCTTCAACGGAAACAAGACGGTGACCTGCGGCGGTGGTGGGGCCATCGTCACTAACGACGAGAATCTTGCTCGTCGGGCAAAACATTTAAGCACACAGGCTAAGGTTCCCCATGCATGGGAATTCGTACATGATGAAGTCGGTTTCAACTACCGGATGCCAAACTTGAATGCTGCCCTTGCATGCGCGCAGTTGGAGGAACTCAATTCCTTTGTGTCGAACAAAAGAGATCTTGCGCAACTTTATCATCGGAAATTCAAATCGCTTAAATTGTCAATCCTTGAGGAAATAACCGGCTCAAAATCCAACTACTGGTTAAATGGAATATTTTTTGAAAACAGGCATCAGCGGGATGAATTTTTAACGTATTCGAATGAAAATGGAGTTATGACGAGACCCGTGTGGGAGCTGATGCATCGACTCAAAATGTTTTCTGGTGGCCACAATGCGCCTTTGCCGAATAGTGAATGGATAGCAGACAGGCTGGTAAATATTCCAAGCAGCGTAAGGATGGAGTAATAAAGGCTGAAGTAAAGTTTAAGTATAAATTTTCAAATAGTAATGAATGCGCGTGTCATGATAATTGCTGAGGCTGGTGTGAACCATAATGGTTCACTTGAAACAGCCCGAAGCCTGATAGATGCTGCATGCGATGCGGGTGCAGACTTTGTAAAATTTCAAACTTTTAGGGCTGAGAAGCTGGTTAGCAAGAACGCAAGAAAAGCTGCGTATCAGCAAAAGAATATGGCAGATACAGGAAGCACGCAATTCGACATGCTTCGAAAGCTTGAACTGTCTGAAGATGATCATTTCAAACTCAGAGATTATGCCAACCAACGGCGCATCAAATTTTTCTCTACCGCGTTTGATGAAGATGGCCTGGATTTCCTCTATGCCCTCGGTATTGCTATTTTCAAAATACCTTCCGGAGAAATAACCAATCTTCCCTACCTCAAAAAAATAGCCAGCAAAAAAAAACCAACCATTCTTTCAACAGGAATGGCAACACTTGGCGAGATTGAATCCGCGCTGGCCGTACTGCTCACAAATGGACTGCAGAGAAATCAAATAACGGTATTGCATTGCAACACTGAGTATCCGACACCTTTTTCGGATGTGAATCTCAAAGCAATGAACACGATCGCGCAGGCATTCCACGTAAAAGTCGGCTACTCTGATCATACTACGGGAATTGAAGTACCCATTGCAGCCGTTGCCCTGGGGGCGACCTGCATTGAGAAGCATTTTACCCTGAGCCGGGATATGGAAGGCCCCGATCATAAGGCTTCATTAGAGCCTGAAGAATTAAAAGCCATGGTAACAGCCATCCGGAATATTGAAAAGGCGATCAGTGGCTCCGGCTTGAAAGAACCGTCACCTTCAGAAATAAAGAATAAGGAAGTTGCACGCAAAAGCATTCACCTGAAAAAGGATCTTCCGCAGGGCCATATCTTAAGAGAAGCGGATCTTATCATGAAAAGACCGGGAAATGGCATCAGTCCAATGAACATTCCCATGGTTCTGGGGAAAAAGGTTAGTCAGGATCTTCCATCCGATACAATGCTTGCGTTCAACCATCTCAGCTGATATGAAACGAATTGGAATTCTGACAAGTTCTCGCGCTGATTATGGTATATACTACCCGTTACTGAAGAAGCTTCAATCAGATTCCTTTTTTTCTTTATCAGTTATCGCATTTGGAACTCACCTCTCGGCTAAATTTGGTCATACTGTTGATAGGATAAAAGAGGATGGATTTATAGTAACCCATGAACTGGATACAATGCCTCCGAATGATTCTCCTGAGGGCGTTAGTATAGCAATGGGAAAAACCATACTCGCGTTTTCCTCCCTGTGGGTCAAAGAGAAATTCGATGTGGTCCTTTGTCTTGGAGACCGTTACGAAATATTTGCAGCGTGTGCCAGCTCAATTCCTTATAACGTAAAACTTGCACACCTTCATGGCGGGGAAGAAACCCTTGGCGCGATAGACGACTGTCTCCGACACTCCATTACCCATATGTCTACAATTCACTTTACTGTTGCTGAGCCGTACCGCCAGCGGGTTGTAGCATTAAAAGGTTCTGATAAAAATGTTTTCAATACCGGTTCCCTTAGTATTGACAATCTTAAACACCTCAAGCTGTTTACAATTGAGGAGTTTAAAAAGCAGTTTAATATTGATCTTTCAATACCAACGATACTCATCACGTTTCATCCTGAAACCGTATCGTATGAAAAAAACGATTGGTATGTCAACGAGCTGGTTGGCGCTCTGGAAGAATTAACCTCGTACCAGCTTGTGATTACGATGCCAAATGCCGACACGATGGGTAATGTAATAAGGGAAAAGCTGAACCAATTTATTGGAAGATCAGCGAACGCAATTGGTGTTGAGTCGTTTGGAATGCTGGGGTATTTAAGCTGCATGAAACACTGCAGCCTTATGCTCGGAAACACTTCAAGCGGTTACGTTGAAGCTTCATTCTTCCCGAAGTATGTGATTGACCTCGGAACGAGGCAGAATGGAAGAATAGTCACTGAAAACATTCGGAAGTGTGACATCGAAAAAACTGCGATACTAAAAGCTGTTAATGCCTATTCCTATATACAACTTCCATCGAAAATCGATATCTATGGGAGCGGCGAATCCTCAGACTATATCGTTAAAATATTAAAGGAAAAGAATGATTGATATTGTTAGCCATACCATTCACCATAATAGCACGGTCACCGACGCATTCGTGCAGATGGACAATTTAGGTCAAGACCTCACGCTATTTGTTGTAGACGACGATAACCGGCTAATGGGCACCTTGACTGACGGAGATATCCGCAGAGGATTGATCAAAAGACTCGGCTTGCTCGACAAAGTCGAGCTTTTTATGTTTCGCAATTGCAGCTATGTAACTAAAAATAATTTTACCGTTCAGGACGTTGCCAACATCAAGCGGAAGGGAGTGCTGCTTTTGCCAGTTCTTGATGAGGATAAAAAAATTGTAAAAATAGTTAACCTCAGCACCACGCAAACCATACTTCCCCTGGATGTGGTCGTGATGGCCGGTGGAGAGGGCAAACGGCTTAGACCGCTTACTGAAAGAACGCCGAAACCTTTACTCAAAGTTGGAGATAAGCCAATTATCGAACACAACCTTGATCGACTTATTCATTTTGGAATTGATGACTATTGGATTTGTATCCGATATCTCGGAAAGCAATTGGAACAATACTTTGGTAATGGCGCGTCCAAAAACATATCGATCAACTTCATCTGGGAAGATCAACCTCTTGGAACAATAGGTGCTATACGGAAGATCCAAAACTTCAAGCACGACTATATTTTGGTCACCAATTCCGATTTGCTGACCAACCTGGATTACGAAGCCTTCTTGGTTGATTTTATTAACAATGGCGCTGATTTTTCAGTTGCGACCATTCCCTATTCGGTTAATATTCCCTACGCAGTTTTGGACACTGCAAATGGCCATGTTGTCAGCTTCAAGGAAAAACCTACCTACACTTATTATTCCAATGCTGGAATTTATCTGATGCGAAAGGAAGTAATTGAACAGATCCCGGACGGTTTCTATAACGCAACTGATCTGATGGAGAAACTGATTCAGAAAGGACGCAAAGTGATTTCCTATCCGATTATTGGCTACTGGATTGACGTTGGAAATCCGCAAGACTACGCTAAGGCAAATCAGGACATAAAACATCTGAAGTTTTGAAATTCCTTGCATTAATTCCTGCGCGTGGAGGTTCTAAGGGTATTCCCCAAAAAAACATTAAACCCTTTTTCGGCAAGCCGCTGATTAGCTACTCCATTGATCTCGCCAGAAAATTTTTACCTGACGAAGATATATGTGTTTCGACTGACGACAGCGAAACAATCAAAGTAGTGGAAGCTTGCCATCTTCAAGTTCCATTTGTAAGGCCGCATTCGTTGGCTGGCGATGACGCTGGAATGTATGAAGTGGTTTTACATGCGCTTGATTTTTATGCACAAAAGGATAAGATGTACGATGCGGTAATACTTCTGCAGCCAACTTCACCCCTTCGTTCCGAGCAGTCATTGCGGGAGGCAATTACCTTATACAATCCTGAAGTTGACATGGTGGTTTCAGTTAAGAAAACTTTGGCCAACCCCTATTTCAAGCTTTATGAGGAAGATCAGCAAGGTTTTTTAGTGAAGTCAAAATCGGGAGATTTTAAGACGAGGCAGGAAGCTCCTGACGTTTGGGAATTAAATGGTGCGATTTACATTTACAACGTTGCAGCCCTGGGCCGTTCCTCACCATCCGGATTTAAGAAAGTTCGGAAGTATGTAATGAATGAGATCGAGTCTATAGATATCGACACTCCAATGGACTGGGCGTTAGCAGAATTTCTAAAACAAAAACAAATCGATGAAAGAAGATAGTCCAACTGTATATATTGTACACCACATCGATACGGAAGGCCCTTTGCATGAGCCTATGCAGGAAGTATTTAAACGTATTGAAACCATCCTTGGTGTTTCCCTCAATCTCTTTCCGTCTCCGCAAAATCTAAAAAAAATACAGGCAGGCCAACTTGAAAATGTGAGCAATTCAATTGCAGATGCTGCGAGGGCCATTGCAGACCCGCATCTTCTGGGATTCAAATCCTCATGGTCGGAGGTAGACGAAATGTTGTACAGGATGATGAGTAAAGATTATCGGAATTCCCTGCGTGATTCTTTTGGAAATGGCTGGATCTATAACTGGCATATTTTAGATCATGTTGGATTTGTCACCAACGAACGACGGCGGGACCTTGGGTATCTCAATATCTTTAATCACTACGAGCAAATCCTGAAGGAAACTGATTCTGCTCAGGATGAGCTTCATTGGCATTTTCATCCACTGCCGTTTTTCAGAGAAGCACATATTCCTGCCACGAGTTATGATAACTCTTTTTATGAACTGCATCAAGTGATGTGCCGACGCCTCATTGAAAAACATTGGTTTCCCAGAATAAACCGTGCCGGATTTCACACCGTACGTCCAGACTCCAATTTCTTCCTTGAACAATGGATTCCTTTTGACGCATCGAATCAAAGTATGATCGAAGAAAACGAGCAGGTGCAGAAGGATGCGATCAATGGGAGATTTGGAGACTGGAAGGGAGCACCTTCAGACTGGTCTGTTTACCACCCAGATCTTTACGACTGGAGAAAACCTGGAGATTTGAAAAGAGTAATTGCCAAATGTCTTAATCTCAAAACACGTTTTAGAAATATTAGTCAGAATGAGTTAGAAATTGCGTTCAGTAAGGCGCAGCGCGAGAATTCCGGAGTTTATGTGGGGGTGACTAACCATGATTTCCGCGAGATGTCAGTCGAGATCGAGGCGTTCTATCAGCTACTTTCAAATGTCGCAAAAAATTATCCAGATGTAAAGTTTCAGTTCAGTGGCGCTCTTGGTGCATTCCGAAATGTACTCGGATATTCATCCACGGAAATTCGAAAAAATAGAATAATGATTGAAGCTGAAATAAATGAGGAGGTGCTTAAAGTTGAAGTGGTAAATGGTGCCCTCTTTGGAAGTCAGCCATACTTGGCACTGAAAAGCAGTACCGGGACATACTGGCACGACAATTTTGACTTCGGCAAACCGGGAAAAGAATTTTTCTACACTTTCGATAGGAACACTATTACGTTAGATGCGCTAAGTACGATTGCGATTGCTGCCAATGACAAATACGGTAATACATCAATTGTAGAAATTCAGCTCGCTAACGCGTCCGTAAAAAGTAACAAACCCTATCAACAATAAGGGTCGCTGATTATTTTTTAGATGTGCCTGGGTTATCGGCGTCGAACGACTTTCGGAAATAACCCAGAACGTCAGTTCCAAACCCTTCGCATTCTGCTTTGGCCCTCGCTGTTACTGAATATTCATCCCACCATTGTGTGACACTGGCGCCCGAGGGCTCTGTTACTTTCTTGAGAATTGCTACAAATTCATAAAACGAGTTCGATTGAATTTCCTTCAGATCATTCAACGGCTGATTCAATCCAAGGTCGCCCCGTTTTGAAAAATGGAATTTTCGTTCAATGGTAAAGCCAAGCAACGGTAGGGCTTGCATAAGCAATTCAAGATCGATAAATCTGTTCGGGAAATTTTTAAGTTTTGCATTACGTTCGGCAACGTAAGCCAGGCAATCGGAGTCCGGATAATGCGCACCTTTGGCCGTAAAAAGGAACTTGCCACCGGTCTTTAGGATCCTGTTCGTTTCTTTCAAACATTCTATCTGGTCGACAATATCGAATACCCCCCACGCCACTACATGATTAAAAAAGTTGGACGGGAACGCCAGCTTTTCGGCCTGACCAACTATGGCGATCACGTATGGGTTCTTAATCGCTTCGTTGACAACCTGAAGGTCGACATCAGCGCCAAATATCTGCTTTGTATAGTTGGCAAATACCGGATATAACCTTCCATAACTGCATCCCAGATCCAGCAACCGGTCATTGGGATTGACGCCTAAAAGATTTACGTAGTGATTGCATACATTAAGCCCAGGTATAACTGTGCCATCAAGGGATTTATCAACCGCTTTTCGAAAATACTCATAGTACTCGACGCCAAATTCAAATTTTTCATTCATTAGTTCTTGGGGCAGGGTAAAGTTATGTTCTATTTCACCAGTTCGATATAAGTATTCGAGTTATAACCGCTAAAATATCATTATTTTTATCTTTTTTAATTGCGACTTGTTTAGAATCTCAAATTTTGGAAAGCCCAGGTGACTTAGTACTTGACCGACTTCTCAGTAAACTAGAAGGGGATTCAAAGGTTACAGGAATCACGCACGATGGTTCAGGGTTGGCATTATGGCCATTTATCAGACATCAGACACTTTTTTATTTCGCCTTTACAAAAAGAAATTTTGCTTCTGTGGGTAAAGGGCATTCAGCTACCAAATGGCAGGTGATAAGAACCCTCATTTTTGCTGTTTGGAAAAATGCTTTTATCCTTACAATAAAAAGCAAACCGATATGGATTGTTAATTCTGGAATTACCAATGTAAAAACGGGTAACAAATACTTCAACCGGCTTGCTGATTATTTCTATCAGGTAAAACCCAACGACACTATTGAACTGGAGGAAACGGCTTATGGTATGCATTCGCTGCCCCGAATACACAGGGAGGTTTACTCACATTTATCAATAAGAATTTTAGCTAAGGTTCTTTCTTTTTTTCTTTACCGATCTGAAGGCATAGGGGTGCAGCCGCAGGTTGATCGCCTCTTTGCAGCGTTGGAGGAAAGACTTTCTGATGAAGAGTATGATGCAGACTTCTTGAAAAATCTTAGACATGAACTGCTGGCCAAATTCCGTACGATATTAGCGGAGTACGCGATCTATAAATTTCTATTCAAGTATGGGAAACCCAAAATATTGCTGGTGGAAGACGCCTCATATGGTTCGAAGTCTCATTTGATTAAGGCCGCGAAAGACTTGGCAATTCCGGTAGCAGAATATCAACATGGTCAGATCAATCACCTTCATATTGCTTACAATTTCGGGCCTTCCGTTGGCAAGTCGTCATATGTAAATTTTTTGCCCGACTTTTTTCTAACGTTTGGAAGTCTCTGGGGCGACATGATTCAATTGCCCGTTAAGAAAGTTAACATTGGCAATCCTCATTTAGCCGAGTCCGTTGAAAAAGCGAAAGGAATAACAAAGGAAAAAATCATCCTGGTCCTAGGTTCGGGCACGAATTCTGAAGAAATGATCGATCTCGTGCTGCGTTTAGCCAAAAGGTATAAATCAATGGGATATCAGTTAATCTTTAGACCTCACCCACTTGAATGGGCTACCCTTGATTCAGTCTACAAGCGGGTTCTTGACGAAAAAATTGCAATTGATACGACCTCTAATTTATATAACTCTCTTCAAAGAGCCGAAGTTGTCGTGTCAGAGTTATCCACCGCCCTGTATGAAGCAAAGGCATTTGTTAATAAGGTTTATATAATCCGAAATTATTTTGCGGAGAGCTTTGGCGATGAATCTATTAACCTATTCCCGATTTTAAAAGCAAATGCCGAGTTGGACTTGGCCGGAGACAATAAGGCAGGCGAATCGAATCACCAGCTTTGGGAACGGAACTGGAAAAAGAACTATGAAGAATTTATTCGTTCGGTTATAAACAGTAATGCAAAAAGCACTCTTTAAGAATTCTTTTATCTATTCGCTGACTACTTTCGTTCAGAAAGGTCTTGTTTTCCTGTTATTGCCGCTTTATACGCGTTACTTACCTCCTCATGAATATGGGATTGTCACCGTAATGCTAGCCATCAGTTTTATATGCTCTGCGTTTTTTACGTTCGGCCTGGATAGCGCCATATTACGATTCTATTATGATGCAAAACAAGACGCGGAGGAATTTAAAAAGCTGTTCGGTACCTTGCTAATTGCTCTTTTTTTTATCTCACTCACAGTCTTTTTCCTCGCAGTAACGGCATTTTCTCCAGTTGTACAATTCTTCATGGACAACATACCTTTTTATCCTTATGCCTACATCGGTTTTGCAATCGTGGTGTTCCAACCATTGTATAATCTGTGTCTTGCATTTCTTCAGGCGAAGCATCAAGCATCCGGTTATAGTTTTCTCAGCTTTATGTATTTCATTATCAACATCGGGTTTATGGTTTTCTTTGTTGTGATCCTGCAAATGGGTGCTATTGGATATTTGCTATCGATCCTTATTGCACAAGTATTATCAAGTGTTGCTGGTCTGTGGATCCTTCGGGACGAATTTCTCTTTAAGTTCCAGCTACAATTTCTTAACGCGGCAATGAAGTACTCAATGCCATTGATCCCCCATTCAGTGGCGAGTCAGGCCGCTGGATATGCCGACCGTATTCTTCTAAATAAATTCATGAATTCAGGTATGGCCGGGATCTACCATCTTGGCTATGTTTTAAGCATGCCTATTGAGGTGGTGACATTTAGTATCAATAGGGCATATACACCTTTGTTTTTTAAACAGGTCGGGGAAAACCAAGAGGACCTTTCCAAGGTCGTAGATGTTGCCTTAGTAGTAACCTTGATCTACCTCTTTTTCAGCACGGCGTTGGCCCTGTTCTCATTTGAAATTGTTAGCTGGTTTTTCAGTGAAAATTTTCTCCCTGCTTATAAAGTAATCCCTTTTATAAGTTTTTCATTTGCTAATACGGGATTCTATTATCTGTTCAGTACAGTTTTATTTTACGACAAAACGTTGACCAAGTTTGTCCCAATCAGTACAATAATTGCAGCCATAACGATCATTGCGCTAGACCTCATCCTTATTCCCGAGATCGGTTTTCTTGGAGCGGGTATAGCTATGTATACGGGGCAGTTAACGCTTGCCATCCTGTCGTATTGCTTTTCATGGAACAAAATTATCCACTGGCCGTTATCCAAAATCCTTCCATGCTATCTGATTGCAGTGGCCATTTCGGCTGTAGGTATTTTCATCAGCAGTAATTTGCCAAGCCTATTTTTTTCAATTGGACTAAAGCTAATGCTGCTTTTAGTGTTGTTGTTTTTCTGTAGCTGGATATATTACCGTAACATGCTTCAGATTTTTAAGCACATTCTCAATGTTCTAAAGAGTTTAAAAAAGTGATGACCCAATGCCTGTTGTATCCGAATCCTTTTTCTGCTGTGTTTCAAAACGATGTTTGAATGCTCACGAGTCTGTGATGCTCAATTTCTGCAGTTATATTTTGCTTATTTTTGGTGCTGAGCTCAATTCTCAGAGAGGACTATACCCGTTACACTTGACTGGAAGAAATTTAGATTACCCTATGCAATCGTGTTCCCTTCCGTTGTGGATATTTTTATATGGCCACGATCTTCTCCATATTTGCTTTTGATTGTTTGCTTTACAATGTTGATTTTGCAAACGAAGACCTAAGAATTTTATGATCAAAGTGTCGCCATTGTTATTGAAAAAACAGGGCTTCCAAAATATTTAGATAATTAACAGAGATGATCCAAATAATTAACTATGGACTTGGAAATCTAGGCTCTGTCCAAAATATGCTCAAAAGAATAAACATTACGAGCGTAATTGTTAAAAGCCCTAAAGATTTAGTCCCGGAAAAGATCATTCTGCCTGGCGTTGGATCTTTTGATACAGGTATGCAAAATCTTTTAAATGACGGGTGGATTGAAGCCTTAAATGAAAAGGTGTATAAAGACAAAGTTCCAGTTCTAGGAATTTGCTTAGGGATGCAGTTAATGACAAACAGGAGCGACGAAGGGCACTTAGCAGGCCTGGGCTGGATTGATGGCGAAGTATTAAAATTTCAGGGGAATGGTCTCAAAATTCCTCACATGGGATGGAACATCGTGAGGCCGTCAACCGAGGATGTTTCTATTCTTCGCAGCGACAAGAGCGAATTGCGTTTTTATTTTGTGCATTCTTATTTTGTTAGTGTTAAGAATCATTCCGATCAGCTCGGGGTCACGCGATATGGAAATGACTTTACGTCTGTTTTTCGTCGGGAGAATATCTACGGGGTCCAATTTCATCCTGAAAAGAGCCATAAATTTGGAATGATGCTTCTTAAAAATTTTGCTTCTGTCAAATGCTGAAAATCAGAATAATTCCATGTTTGCTATTGCATGATGGTGGCTTAGTGAAAACCGAAAAATTTAAGAATCCGAAATATGTGGGTGATCCTATTAATGCCGTCAGGATTTTTAACGAAAAGGAGGTAGACGAGCTTATTTTTTTGGATATAGATGCTTCCAAACATAATCGCGAGCCAAATTTAAGCATCATTGATGATTTGGCATCCGAGTGCTTTATGCCATTTGCTTATGGCGGGGGGATAACTACTCTAAAACAAATTCAGCACATCCTTAAAATTGGTGTGGAAAAGGTTATTATCAACTATTCTGCCTTAACGGATGTTAATTTTGTAAAAGAAGCCAGCAAACATTTTGGCAGCTCTACGATAATCGTAGCGTTGGATATAAAAAAGGATTTATGGGGAAATTATAAGGTGTTTAATCATGTTAGGCAGAAAACTGAAAAAATAGGTCCGCAAGAACATGCGCAAAGAATTTGTGACGCCGGAGCAGGAGAATTATTCATCAATAATGTTGACCGAGATGGTACTTATTTAGGGTTCGATTTGCCCATTTTGGAGGCCATCAATAAAACCGTATCCGTTCCTGTAATTGCCTGCGGAGGCGCCTCACGTCTGGCAGACCTGAAAGAAGTGGTTGCTAAAACCAACGTTTCAGCAGTCGCTGCTGGTAGTTTATTTGTTTATCAAGGCCCACATCGTGCTGTGTTGATATCTTACCCGTCTCAAGAGGAACTTAAACAGTTATTTTCCTAGTTTCGATGTTACTTTATTAGTTTTGCGTCATGAATAAGACTTTTCAAAGGTGTGTCCGCTGTGTGATTGACACAACCGATCCAGATATCAGATTTGACAATGAAGGTGTTTGCAATTATTGCCGGGAGGCTGAGAAGGAACTGCCCAAATATCGATTTACCCCTGATCAAGAGAAGAAAAATCTTGATCGTATTTCCCAGCAAATACAGAAAGAGGCTAAGGGTAAATATCATGCCATTGTAGGATTAAGTGGTGGTGTGGATAGTTCATATGTTACTCATCTGTCGAAGTCCATGAATTTAAATCCGTTGATTGTTCATTTTGATAATGGTTGGAATTCAGAGAAGTCTGTCTCCAACATTAAAAAAATCGTCGACAAGTGTGGATTTGATCTAGAAACATATGTTATTAATTGGCCTGAGTTCAAGGATTTGCAGCGTTCTTTTTTTAAGGCAGGAGTCGTTGATATTGAAATATTAAGTGACCATGCTATCATGGCAACAATGTTCAAATTGCGGAGGAAGCATAACATAAAATTTGTTCTTTCAGGGAGCAACTATGTAACGGAACATGGCATGCCATTAGGCTGGCTTTGGCGTAAACAAGATTTGACAAACATAAAAGCCATACAAAAGCAGTTTGGCACAAAACCCCTAAAGGAGTTCCCTACGCTGAGTTCTGTTGAATTTCAAATGATAAAAATGTTTGGATGGGGTGGCGTTTATATAGAGCTATTAAATCATATTAATTATTCAAAAAAGAGAGCTCTGGAAATCCTTATTGAAAAGTATGGTTGGGAATATTATGGTGGTAAGCATTATGAGTCTACTTTCACCAAATTTTATCAGGCTTTTGTTTTGCCTCAGAAATTCGGATACGACAAGCGCAAAGTTCACTTATCGGCTTTAATTCGAAATAATGAAATTACCCGGGAAGAAGCCTTGAAAGAGTTGGAGAAGCCGTCATATGATCCACAGGAACTAAAAATCGATAAGGAATATGTACTTAAAAAACTCGGTTTTACTGAACAGCAATTTGACCAAATGATGAGTGAAAAACCAAAGAAGCATCTGGATTATCCGAGCGATGAATGGGTCTTTAAGATTTGGAGAAAGTTTAAGCCACACCTCGTCAAACTACCTTCATAATGGTGGGCCCAAAGAGGATTCTTTTTCTATCTGGGGTAGACTTTAAAGAAAAATCCATTCAGGTCATACGAAAGACTCCGGAGGCGTATGTTCAACGAAACTGGGAGGTTCATTATATTGTCGGTCGTGACAATTCAGTTAATGGCGATTACTTCTACGAATCTGTCATAAATCCAGAAGGGGTTATTGTACACAGGTTTATAGTACCTCTTACGAGAATTCATGGTTTGTTAAATAATGTGATTTGGAAAGCCGTTTGGTTTAGGATCAGAAATATCATCCTGGTTTGTAAACTTGCATACATTGCGGCCGGACTTATCAGAAAAAAAGACTTTCATGTTATATATGGCTACGAAATTCCCGGTGTGTTGGCTGTCCGGCTCCTTCGATTCTTTCGGATTAAAACGAATGCCAGATTTGTTACCCGATTTCAAGGCGTGCTGTACGTTAAAGAGTGGCTGCGCAAAAAACAGCGGTTCAGGTTTCTGTCTAATATCGATGCAATTTTGGCGCTGAAAACCAAGGCGGATCTTTGCATCATGACAAACGATGGGTCTCAGGGATTGGATGTCCTTAAGAAGGTCAAATCACCGGTGAAAAATATCTTATTTTTCCCCAACGGAGTAGACAAGGTTTGTTTAGACCAGCACATACTGGATGAAATACGATCTAAGTATTATCCAGACCCTCAAAAAAAATACCTTTTATCAATTTCAAGATTAGACAATCATAAAAGAATCGACAGGAGTATCCGAGTGATTCACAAGATGGTAAACTCATTTGGCTTCACTAATTTTAGATTTATAGTTATTGGGGGAGGAGTGGAGTACCAGAATTTGATCAGATTAATAGATAGGTTACACCTTAAAGATTACTTTGAATTCTTGGGTCCTATAAAACATGAATATATAAAGTATCATTTTGCTCTTGCGAATCTTTTTCTCTCCATGTATACCAGTACAAATGTGGGCAATCCATTATTGGAAGCTATAAGACATAACAAAGTAATTATAACGTTGAATAACGGCGACACAGGAGACTGGATCGCACATAGAGTCAGCGGGTTCATTTATGATGTAAATGATGACCGAGATTTGGATTCTAAGGACTATGAAATAATCGCCAGGGACGTTATTGGCGTATTGAATGATCCACACTTGCATAATGATTTAACGGCAGGTGTTAAGACCGTTGAAGCGAGTAAATTGTGGACATGGGACGAACGTTTCCAAGCGGAAGTTAATAGAGTAGAATTACTATTGAGCTAAGATCCTTTTGATTATCTGACATGTTAATTTTTGCACTCATCATTTCGCTGGTCCTTGTTGGTATTTCGATACTGAGATATAATAAAATTTTCAACCCGTTTACAATAGAGGTTTACTTTACAATTTTTTTTCTCATCCTGCCACAACTTTTGATAATAAAGACGGTAGGGATAGATAACGAATTTTTTTATTCAGATTTAGTGATCATAATTTATGTATTGGCTATTTTCTTTGGGACATTTTTGAATGTAAACTCTTTTAAGCTCAGAGCTATTGAGAATGTTAGCATTATTAATTCATTGAATATCCTCTTGTATGCGGCTCTTATCATGCCAATGATTCCTTTTTTATTACAGAGTGGGATTTCAGCTCAAGGTTTCAGGCAATTTTATGAAACCGTTGTTTTTTCAAAATATGCTTCATTTTTTGAGTTGTCTAAATTGGTCTTGTATTTTATTATTTTTTTCAAATTAATAAATCGCCAAAAGTTTACGATTGGCTTTTTCTTCCTTTTCCCACTTGTGTTTTTTTATGGGAGCAGATTTGTGATCCTTGATTGCATTATTTATTTGTGTGTCTTCCTTGAGCAATTCAAAAATCTAGGCATAAAAAGGATAATTGCTGCCTGTTTATTAGGCGCGCTTTTTATTGGTATTTACACCTATCTCCAATTTTCGTCGAGGTATAATATGAGCCAACATTTAATTTCATACTTTGATATCTATAAAAATCAATCCTATGTAATTAATAAATTTTTAAATGGCGAGATGGAATATTACTATGGTGAAATATATTTGTCATCTTATTTGAAATTTATACCGCGAATTTTGTGGGAAGATAAACCAAAGCAATTTGGTTTTGCTATTCTTAACTATGCAATATTCCCTGAGTCAGCAGCTTCGGGATATATGCCCTCATTCGGACTAGGCACTCTGTTTGCTGATTTTGGTTTTTTTAGCGTTGTGTTCACCGGATTTGTCAACGGTTTTTTTAAAAATTTTTTTTACCGAATATTTCTAAAGTCAAAGAACAATCTTTCATTTTTTCTTTTCGTTTTCCCTTTTGGAATTATAACTAGCGCTTTTCTGCTAATCTATCTAATGCTTGATTATTTCATTAGGTTGGCGCGTGGCAGACCCAATCTGGAAGGCAACGCAGATGGACAACAAGGCTAGAGCGAACACAAAGTGGAAAAAAGAGTAGCAATAAATCTCCTTAATTTTTCTGATGAAAAAATTGCCGGGGCAGCAGTGTTTGCTAAAAATTTGCTTAATGGATGGTTTAAAAAACAACTTGATTTGCCTGATGTAATTATTTATCATGCTGATAGCGTTGACATAAAGCGTGTGTTTGCCTTTCCTGATTTAGATAACGTAACCTATAAAAAAGTTAAGGCGAATAATTTTTGGTTGCGAATTCTCTATGAACAATTTATGATGCCGTTTGTCCTCAGGGGTTTTGATGTTTATTTTTCGCCAACGCCTGTCATGCCGTTCTTAAGCAGAATTGTTAACAGACAGCTAAAACACATCGTGACCATCCACGACATGATTCCTTTTTTTGTTCCAAAAAAATATGGGAAAATCCGCTCCGTATATGTAAAGCTTATAAGCAAATACAGTTCAAAATACGCAGACAAAATTATTACAGTTTCTGAAAACTCCAGGAAAGACATAAGTTTTATCACTAAGATCAATCCCGCTAAGGTGGTTATCATCTATAATTTTATGCCTTCAATAGTTGCCGCAGAAAACGTATCTTATGATCAATTCTTCCTTTCCATATCAACGATAGAACCAGGAAAGAATATAGAGAATACTATTCGCGGATTTAAGGTATTTTTAGAAGATGAATCGAACCGAAACTATAAATTTTATTGGGTTGGAAAAATTGGATGGGGTTATACGCCGGCAGCCATAAAAAAGATGATCGAAGATTCCGGATTGGAACAAAAGTTTTTTCTTTTGGGATATGTCGATGATACAAAGAAGATCGAGTTGTTAAGGCACTGCACTGCCTTAGTGTATATTAGCCATTATGAGGGATTTGGGCTGCCCGTTCTGGAGGGCCTTTACTACAATAAGCCGGCTGTGGTTTCAAACACCTCGTCGTTACCCGAAGCGGTTGGGAAAGCAGGTATCTTATGTGATAAAAGCGATGCCAACAATATTGGCGTTGCTCTCACAAAGATTACCATGAATTTGCACGAATATGTAAATGAAATACCCGATCAATTGAAAAAATTTGATGAAAACATACAGGTGCAAAGGTTTCTTGAAGTAATGGAATTGAACTGATAATTAATTTCAAATGATTGGTGAAAAAATAAGCGCGAAGTTATTAACTCAGATTCAATTTTTATCGATCATCTTGTTAGCAATTATTTTAGCTTTCAAATTTCCGGCGGCTTTCATCGTTTTGCCGCTCCTTGGTCTTTTCATTTCAGTGATAATAAATCGAGATAACTTTTCCATTAAAAGTCTTCGGGTATCAAAAAAAGGGTATGTCTTTATAATTTTTTTTGGAATTCATTTTTTATGGTTTTTTCAGTCAATTATGGAAACAAAGTCATTTTCTTATTTGGAAAAAACTTTGCCATTCTTGCTTTTCCCCCTGATGATATCGTCCACCTCAATTGATAAGCAAAAACTGAAAATTGTTTTGACAGGATTTATTTGTGCTGTTTTACTTTCCTATAGTTTATCGTTGATAGCGGCTGTCTTTCATTACTTTAATTCGGTTCCCCGATGGGGACGAGCCAGCGATTTTTTTTTCCATGAGCAGTTTACTTCCGGATTATTTGATATCCACCCAACGTACTATAGCTTATTGGGATGCTTAGCTACTCTTTTCGTATTTCAGATCACAACAAAATGGTATCGTTTTCTTATTGTCCTGATATTGACAATTTTTATCATACTAATTAATGCAAGGGTCACCATACTCATTCAGATTTTATTAATCATTTCTTTTCTCTTGAAATATTTTTTTCAAGGTTTTACGTTTCGAAAGCTTGGTTTAATTACTGGGATGGGCTTGATTATTTTGATTTTTATTCGGGTGACAAATTCAATATATGATTATCCGCATCGTAAGATGTTAGTCGATGTAAAATCATCATGGGAAAGGAGTTATGCTACGGATATTTCTGACGGAGATGGAGGCTTAGTGACACGATTTGCCATTTGGCGCAGTGCAGCCGAGGTGATAAAACGTCATCCTCTATTCGGTGTAGGTTTAGGTAATGAGAAGGAAGCTTTGGCGTTTGAGTTCAAGAAAAACAATATCCCTTTTTTAATTCAGAATTCGAACAATGCGCATAATCAGGTGCTCAGTTATCTGATAAGCCTGGGAATTGCAGGCTGTATTCTTTTGACTTTGTTTTTTCTTATACTTATAAGAGAAGCTTATTCGAAAAAATGCTGGCTCTATTTTGAATTTCTGGCCATTTTTTTTATTGTGAGTATGACTGAATCCATATTCAATAGAGGACATGGTGTTGCCATTTTTGCGTTCTTTAATTCGTTGGTACTTTTGAAACATGTAAATCAAGATGAATAGTCCATTTTTCAGAATGTATCCATTAACCCACGGGCTCAGGTTGAAATAATTTAGGTACTAATACATTAACCAACTATATTATCTTGCATCGTTTTTACGGAATAATCACATAATGCTAACGTAGAACAATACGCTGACCATACACATACGCATGTTGCAACATTCAATGTATCCTAAATTTTCAGTTTTAATTCCAGTATATATTAAGGAGAATTCATCGTTTCTTGAATCCGCCTTACGGAGTATCTTGGATGAACAAACTATAGTTCCGGATGAAGTGATCGTTGTCGAAGACGGTCCGATAACGGAAGCGTTGGAAAATGTTATCGGCGATTTTCATACGCGGCATGGTAACGTTATCAAGCGATATAAATTAGAAAAAAATCAGGGAATGGGTATTGCGATGAATTATGGATTGACGCGTGCCTCTTTCGAATGGATTGCAAGAATGGACTCTGATGACATTGCTGTATTCGATCGGTTTGAGCGACAACTCAAATTTTTGAAAAGGAATCCAATGATAGATGTACTCGGCTCTTCAATTGAAGAATTTAATCTCCAACCCGGAGATTTGCGCCGCTTTAGAGCTTTACCACAGGAAAATAACGCCATTGTAAGGTTAATGAAGTTCAGAAATCCTATAAATCATATGACGGTTTTTTTTCGCAAAGAAGTTGCCTTAAGGGCCGGAGGATATTGGTCTCATAAGTTTAACGAGGACTATAATTTGTGGTATGAAATGCAAAAAATCGGTGCTAAATTCCACAACTTGAGCGATAATCTTGTTCACGTTAGAGTTGGAAACAATATGGTAGGTCGACGGAGAGGCTATCACTATTTTGTGTTTGAAAGGATTCTTTTAACGAAATTTTTAAATGACCGTTTTATTACGCCTTTTCAATACTCATATTTAACTTTAGTTAAGTTGTCTTTAAGAATTTTGCCCACGGGTATTTTAAAAATGTTTTACAAAACATTTTTAAGAAAATCCAACTAAATGTTTTTGGTGTGATTGCCACTAACGATATCATATTGCTTTTCGTAAAAGCTTTGGAAATGATATGAGCCCCTGATCTTGCAAATAGAGAAGGAGGCCAAAGTATATTCCAATAATTTCTTAAAGAAATTTAGAGAGTTAGAATAATAGGCACATTATCTGGCATTTCACAGAAACAACTTTATAAGTACATTTGAGTTATGCACGTTTTCAATAGGATTGCCGTTGGTCTATGGGCCTCGAGATTTTTGATTTTTATTATTTGTGTTACAGAAAAATATAATTAGTAAGCATGATCCTGTTAACTGGAGGTTCTGGGTTCATTGGGAGCCATTTTCAAAGGTCTCCTTACGAAGAACAATTCATTAATTTAGACTTAAATGAACCGAAATTTCAATCCAAGGCGGCGTTCTCTCAGGGAGATATCAGGCGAAAAGAAGATGTAAGCAAGGCCATACAATCAAAAAACATAAAGTCGATTATTTCGTTAGCAGCCAAGCATCATGACTTTGGGATTGGCCATGCCGAATATTTTGACACTAATGAGGATGGGACAGCCGTGATATGTGAGGTAGCATCGGAAAATGGGATTAAAGAAATCATATTTTTCTCGTCTGTGGCCGTATATGGTATACGTGGCGAAGTGTCAACAGAATTAACAACTCCGCAGCCGGACAGTCCATACGGAGCATCTAAACTAGCGGGTGAAAAGGTATTGCAGAAGTGGGCTGATGAAGCTGCTGATCGAAAAGTTCTCATTATTCGACCTACGTTGGTCTTTGGACCGAATAATATGGCGAATATGCGAAATCTCATCCGGCAGATCGATTCTGGACTTTATTTCCACCTAGGGAAAGCCGACAATATCAAATCCATAGCATACGTTGAAAACCTGGTGAACGCTACGCTCTATTTAAAAAATCGGATTAAACCGGGCGTGTCAATATATAACTACGCAGATGAACCGCAGCTTACAACGCGGCAAATAAGTGACACAATTGCCCATGCTTTGAATAAAAAAATTCGGGTAACGGTTCCTAAAACATTAGGGATCATGATGGGAATACCATTTGACGTAATGATCAAAGTGACTGGCAAAAATTTTCCAATATCATCAGCAAGAATCAAAAAATTGGGGACACAAACACATCACTCTGCACAAAAGATTTTTCAGGAAGGTTTTAGACCTTCCTTTACTACCCTGGATGGCCTAAGAAAGATGGTGGAATGGTATAAAGAAGAAACGTCCACAGTACGAGAGAATGACGACCACCTGAAAGCAAAATAACCCTTTCCAAAGTGAAATTGTAGAATCTTATTTCTTGGCGGCGCGGACAACCCAACACTCGCGTATCGAATACTTAGTCATAACGTTAAAGAGCGTCTGATGGACTTAAATACCTGGGATAATTTTTGGAAGCGCGAAGAAGATTCATTTCACGAGGTGATGAAAATTAGTACTTCTTTTTTTGCCGCCCGCCTGCAGAAGATATTGAAGATAAAGCCTGGTGATGAACTATTCGACTATGGGTGTGGCCCTGGTTTTCTTGCCGATGATTTGGAACTAAAACAAATAAGGGTAACCGGAGCGGACATCAACAATTTTTTTATAGAACAAAGTAAAAAAAACACCCGGCAAGTTTGTTTTTATTGATAACAAATGATAGCTCCCATAATAAAAAAATATTTCAGGAGCATTTAGTTGATAAGAAATTCGATTTCATCGTATTATTGAGTATCGTTCAATATTTTGAAAATCTTTCAGCCTTAGATTGCGTAATTGACACACTACATCCTTTGTTAAAAGGAACAGGACAAATAATAATAGCGGATATATGTGATCGACATACTTCGTCAGTTACAGATGCACTGTCCTTGTTTTTTCATTGTATTAAAAATGGCAAGAGTATATCGTTTTTTAGGTTCATATTTTACTTACTTTTTTCTGACTACAGGAAGTTGCGTAAAAGGGCCAGTTTACTTAACATATCAAGTGCCCACATGATCGAAATTGCGAAAAGAAACTCGTTGTATTGTAAAAAAATTGATGGACTTACTCTTCATCCTAGTCGAACAAGCTATATCTTAACAAAACGTTTACACACTGAAGCGCCAGACATGTAACTCTATTCTAGATGTCGAACAATATCGATCTTAACCCAAAGTTTGGTGGACTTTTAAAAGATATACGCTTCTGGATTGTATTTTTTTTTCTGCTGCGGCTCTATGGAATTACTTTTCCCCCATTGGAGGTTGGCCACAATTGGCGGCAAACTGATGGGCTAATGATTGCCCGGAATTTCTATGAACGTGATTCGAATATCTTTTATCCGACCGTCGACTTAGCCGGAGAAAAAAGCGGTATTGTAGGTTGTGAATTCCCCACATTAAATTATCTCGTTTACTTGGTTTCTTTGTTGTTTGGCTATGACCACTGGTACGGAAGGCTGATTGTTTTGCTATCTTCATCCATTGGTGTTCTTTTTTTTTATAAGCTGATAAGAAAATATTTTGATGAATCAACCGCCTTTAATTCCTCGATCATACTCATCGTTTCGCTATGGTTTTCTTATTCAAGAAAAACTATTCCGGATGTTTTTGCTGCGTCACTTTGCATTGTGGGTTTATACTGCGCTTTTGGGTATTTTGAGAAAGGAAAACCACTCCATTTACTCATATTTTTTATTTTAGCACTTTTAGGATGCTTGTCCAAAATTTTAGCCGCGACACTTTTAACAGTGCTTCTTTTCCCAATGTTAGATCGCAATATTCCCCTTGGAAGAAAGATTGCATTGTCGTTATTTTCATTGTGTATTTTATCCCTTGTTTGTTGGTGGTATTTTGTTTGGGTTCCATATCTCAATACCACCTATGGGTTTGGAGGCCATTTTTTTATGGGACTATCTTTCACGGAAGGCGCCTCGCGGATTTTACAAAACCTGAACCCAGTGCTAAAACGGTTTTATGGAACACCCTTGAAATATTTTGGTTTTGCTGTCTTCCTGTATGCTGTTTTTCTTGTCATTCATAAAAAGCTCTGGCTACCTCTCGGAGTTTTTCTTCTTCCCTTCATCTCTTTTATAATTATTTTGATAAAGACAGGAACGAGCATCATCGGGGACCACTATTATATTTTAACAGCAATTCCTTCCATGGCTTTCATAACGGGCTACGGTCTAACAAAGGTCAATAGCACAAAGATTGCAACTATCGTGCTGACTTTAATCGGGATCGAATGTATTGCAGCGCAGATTTATGATTTTAGAATACGACAACCTTATAGGTCATTAGCGGAATTAGAAGTACTTTTGGATGAAGTATCCCAGCCTTCTGATTTAATCGCTGTAAATGCAGATTTCCACAATCCGACAGCAATGTACTTCACACATCGTCGTGGGTGGGCTACTCCCAACAGCAACCTTTCGGACTCTACATATAGAAATGAGTTAAGAGATAAAGGATGTCAATACATACTGATAGTCAAAAAATTATATGGAGATTTAAATCTGGAGCATCCCGTAGTGCACGACTCCGAATATTTCAAGATTTATCGGATCAATGATTATAAGAAAGAATCTTTTAAATGAATGACAATTTCAAAAAAACAATTTCATTTGTAATTCCTGTTTACAATGAAGCAGAGAATCTTGGATTGCTTCATAAAGAACTCTGCTCAACGTTATTTGATTTGCCTTATGTCTACGAATTTATTTTCGTTGATGATGGTAGTGCTGACGATTCCTTGGCAATAATTAAAAGGCTTACTGAAAAGGATTCAAATATATTTTACATTGAACTTTCCAGGAACTTTGGTCACCAACATGCATTGAAAGCCGGAATGGATATAGCGCAGGGCGATTGTGTAATTTCCATGGATTGTGACTTACAGCATCCGCCTCAAGTTGTGAGGCAATTGATTGCAAAATGGGAAGAAGGTTTTGACATCGTGTATACCCGGCGAAAGGAGGACAAAAAACTGCCAAGAATAAAAAGAAAAACATCATCGCTCTTTTATGCTTTGTTGAATAAAATATCAGACATGAAACTTGAAAATGGAACAGCCGATTTTCGGTTGGTCAATCGACACGTATTAAAGGCTTTTTCACATTTGAATGAAAATGAACTTTTCATTCGTGGACTGATCAAATGGGCAGGTTTTCGACAGTTCGCTATTGACTATTACCCGCGTGAGCGTTATGCGGGTGAAAGTAAATATGATTTTAGGAAAATGCTGTCATTTGCTTTTCGGGGAATTACTTCGTTCAGTGTTAAACCTTTAAAACTCATCGCATATCTAGGTATATTGCTTTTCTTAATTTCGATGGTCCTTGTTCCATATGCGCTGATTAGTTATTTCATAGGCAAAGCAGTTTCAGGCTGGACATCCCTAATGATCTCAATTATTTTTTTTGGTAGCTTACAACTTTTAATGATAGGTATAATTGGTTTATATCTTGGCAAACTTGTGATCCAGGCAAAACAACGACCGCTCTATTTTATTCGAGATACCAATTACAGTTCTAATGCAGCCAGCAATTTGGAAAGACCCAATCATGAAGAAAGTACTTCTCTCTTTTGATATTGAAGAATTTGATATGCCATTGGAGTATGGAAAGTCCATCCCACTCGAAGAGCAAATTCGTATTTCAAAAGAAGGTACTAGGGTTATTTTGGATATTCTCCATAGAAATAAAATTCGAGCTACCTTCTTCAGTACGGTTGTATTTGCATCACATGCCCCCGAGTTAATTGATCGCTTGGTTAATGAAGGCCATGAACTTGCATCCCACGGATATTTTCATTCGCAGTTCCAAAATAAACATTTATTAGAATCTAGAGATCAGCTTCAAAAACTATCGGGAAAGCGTGTGGATGGTTTTAGAATGCCCCGCATGATGCCCGTAAATGATCAAGAAATTAAAAAAGCAGGATACAAGTACAACTCGTCGTTAAACCCTGTATACTTACCCGGACGATATAATAATTTTTTTAAGCCCCGAATAATATTCAAATCAAATGAAGTATTTCAATTGCCTGCCTCGGCTACACCGATCATTCGGCTTCCATTATTTTGGTTATCATTTCACAATTTGCCCCTCTGGTTGTATAAGTCGGCGTGTCTTTGGACAATAAATCGAGACTTATATCTCAACATTTATTTTCATCCATGGGAATTTATAAATCTTGCCAAGTCCAACTATGGTCTTCCGAAAATCGTAACGAGGAAAACTGGCGCTAAAATGGCTGTGAGATTTTCCCATTTAATTGACTGGATGAAAAGCCGTAAATACGGCTTTTCAACGATAAAGGACTTTTTGCTTTATGATTTATACATATATAAGGTTGGGAACGACATACATTGAAATTTTGATTGTTTTCCAAGTCATCAAATCCGTTTAAATAACAAAGGTCGTTCATTGGAGAGATCAGTTCGTTCCGTCAAATATTGATCTGAGTGAAATAGGCGTATTCCTCGTCCACGTAACACCATTGGTATTGTTTTGAAGATTTTTCACTTTTTAAGCAGCGTCCATTTAGCCAGAAAGTCAAAATGCTAAAAACTTTATAAAAGGGCCTACTTCCATAATGAAAGCTGTAAGATTCCTTATGTTTCATTATTTTTAACATCTTTTTAAATCATATGGCTGTTCAACTCGCTGCTGCGATAACTTCTTTTGTCATTGCTTTTTTAATTGTTCCAGTGATTATCAAATATTCGCTACGGAAAAATCTTGTCGATGTACCAGGCCGGCGGAAAATTCATAAGAAAGTTACTCCTTCAATGGGTGGTATTGCAATATTCATAGGTTTTTTCATTTCCTCGCTCATCTGGATAGATATTCAGGGTTGGGCGAACATCAAATTTATTTTAGTTGCGCTCTTTGTAATTTTTTTTATTGGAGTCCGGGATGACCTTGTGCCATTGCGCGCAATGGTGAAGTTAATGGGGCAGATTATGGCGGCCTCGCTCGTCATCTTCTTATTTGACCTGCGTATTAAGACTTTTTACGGGCTTTTTGGTATTTATGAGTTGCCAGATCTCGTCAGTTACTTCATTACCTATCTTACCATTATTGTTATTACAAATTCATTCAACCTCATTGATGGCCTTGACGGATTAGCAGGTACAATTGCTATTGTTGCCCTCCTTGCGTTTGGATTGTGGTTTTTTCTAGTCGATGATTCGATTTTCTCCATCCTTGCCTTTTCCATGTTAGGTGCCATTTTCGCTTTTCTGATATTTAACTGGGAACCCTCGGAGGTCTTCATGGGTGACACGGGTGCGTTGGTCATCGGAATGATGCTGGCAATCCTATCCATTCATTTTATCAACACCAATTACGGCCTGCCCGCTATGGCTCCTTATAAGTTTAACGCATCGATTGGTACCGCAGCTTGTATTATCATTATTCCATTGGTGGATACGCTACGAATTGTAATACTTCGCCTCTCTAAAAGACAGTCACCATTTCATCCTGATAAAAGCCACGTACATCACGCGATCATGCGGTTGGGTATGCGACACAGTCAGACCACGTTGATCCTGGCTGCTGTTCATATATTCTACATAGCGCTGGCACTCATTTTTAATCAATTCGGTGATGCTTATGTCCTTTCAGGCGTAATCATCCTTTCTTTTCTTTTAAGTGTGTCCCTCGACAGGCTGATTATAAACAAGCTTTAGAAGCAATTATTTTCTGGATTAGTGCGTTTTCTTTCAAAATCTTAATTTTGAGGTTTCTCGAAGTTAATTATGGAAGAACGAATCCAGGAACTATTAAGTGAAGTCAAAGGCTATCTGGCGCGCGACAAAAAGGAACTTGAGGCGTTTCGCCTTAAATACATCAGCAAAAAAGGTGAGATCAGCGAGCTGTTTGAACAATTGCGAAAGGTTTCTTCTGAACAAAAGAAAAATGTCGGTAAGGTATTGAATCAGCTGAAGCAGACTGCCGAGTCAAAGCTTGTAGAACTGACCGAGAAACTGGACGCGGTTCCGGTGGAGTCGGCAGAAATTGACCTTACGCTGCCTCCGGTTCCAAATGAAATTGGGAATCTTCATCCTCTCACCTTAACACGCTATCGCATCATAGAAATATTTGAGCGCCTAGGTTTTAATGTTGCTGATGGCCCTGAAATAGAAGATGACTGGCATAATTTCTCAGCGCTAAATTTTCCTGAGAATCATCCCGCGCGGGAGATGCAGGATACTTTTTTTATTGAGAAAAAAGCAGGTGAAAAGGGACATCAGGATGTGTTGTTACGGACCCACACCTCCAATGTCCAGATCCGGCTTATGGAAAAACAAAAGCCACCTATACGAGCCATTATGCCTGGGAGAGTCTATCGTAATGAAGCTATCTCTGCTCGTGCGCACTGTTTCTTCCACCAAGTTGAAGCACTGTATATCGACAAAAATGTCGGGTTTGCAGACCTAAAACAAACCATTTACCATTTTGCGAAAGAAATGTACGGCAACGACATCAAGATCAGGTTCCGGCCTTCTTTCTTCCCTTTTACAGAACCCAGCGCTGAGATCGACGTCTCATGTTTGATCTGTAAAGGAAGTGGTTGCAATGTGTGTAAGCATTCCGGATGGGTTGAGATTGCTGGTTCCGGGATGGTACATCCCAATGTATTAAAAAGCTGCAATATAGATCCGGAGGAATACACTGGGTTTGCTTTTGGAATGGGAATAGAGCGCGTTACAATGCTTCGTTATCAGATTAATGATCTCCGATTGTTCTCTGAAAATGACATACGTTTCTTGCGGCAGTTCCAACCGGTGATATAAATCTGAAGAGGGACGGAAATCTAAGTGAGGATCTGGATGAATATGCTACCAACGAAAATTCGAAAAACAGCATCTGCTTTTTGGAGTAAGGCCACCGTTGTGTTGGTCTTTCTCGCAAGTTGTTCTCCAGATCTCAGCGATGATAACATCCCGCTGGCACATTTTCCAGATATCATTGTCAATTTAAGTCTTCCTTCCAACATCGCCCTGATAGCAAAGGGCGGTCATAAGGAATTTAATGATGAAGGTGTCAGGGGCATCATTGTGTACTGTGAAGATGTAGGTATTTACCACGCTTACGAACGTAATTGTTCGTACACTCCGAACGAAGCCTGTGCCACGGTCAATGTAGATGCTTCCAATTTATTCATGAAAGATCCATGCTGCGGATCCTCATTCGACTTTCGGACAGGAGAGCCTATTGGCGGTGTTGCCTGGAGACCCTTACGAAAATATGAGACCCTTGTCAATGGTTCACAATTGACGATTACAGAAAATATCATCAACTAATTTCTTATGCTGAGTTACGAGCGGCATTAATGATTCCAAACATACAGCGAAGCACAAGCTTACGATACAGTTTCTCATGTTGTTCTTCCGACTTTTCTAACGTGCGCAGTTGTTGAAGAGCGTATTGCTGAATGGTGATCAGCGGTAGCACGATGCGTTCACGCAACTTTACAGAATCCCGGTTCATAGGCGTATTTTCCATCAGTTCGCTTAGTCCGGAAACCTCTAAAATCATATCTACGGAAAGTTTATATTCCGAAAACATTTTCTTCCAGAGTTCACTGAACTCTTCATCCTTTGCCAGGTAGGCCGTTGCCGGATAATATGATTTGGTAAGCGACATCATACTATTGCTTAGCAGTGTTCTGAAAAATAATGATTCCTTAAAAAGTAGTTTTAACTTGGACAGCTTTCCTTTCTTTTTCAGTTCCTTTAACGCAGTGCCTACACCATAAAAACCTGGGATGTTTTGTTTCATTTGAGCCCAAGACCCAACGAATGGAATCGCCCTGAGGTCTTCGAATTTCAAACTTCCCTGACTACGTTTTACAGGCCGTGAGCCAATGTTAGTATCACCAAAGAAAGCCAATGGCGTTATTTTTTCAAGGTATGGAACGAACTTGGGGTGCTGTTTTAGATCCAAATATGCCTTGTGACCTTCTTGTGCAAGACCGTTTACCAATTGAATTTCATCCGGCGTAAGCTTGTTTCGGTTGATCTTGAAAACATCATTCTCCACTCCAGCCGAAAGCAATTGCTCTAAATTGTATGCGCATGAAACAGGTTTGCCAAAATTAGAACTGATGGTTTGGCCCTGGATAGTTACCTGCACTTCCTTATCTTCAATACTGTCTCCGAGCGATGCATAAAAATCATGTGTATTTCCACCACCTCTGGCAGGAGGGCCACCGCGACCATCAAAAAATACTGCCATAAATCCCTGTTCACGAGAGATTCTGGTGAGATGTTCTTTCGCCTGAAAGATCGACCAGTTCGCGCGCAAGTATCCGCCATCTTTTGTACCATCTGAAAAACCTAGCATGATGGTCTGCTTCGAGCCACGCCTTTTCAAGTGATCACGATAGGCTCCAACGTTGTATAGTGCCTCCATTATTTCAGGGGCGTTGGCAAGATCCTCAATCGTTTCGAACAATGGAACAATGTCAAGCGTGAGTTCATTATTGTGGCCTATGATAAGCTTGGCCAGTTGATAAACACGGATAACGTCTAAGGCAGATTGGCAATTGCTGATCACGTAACGATGACATCCATCTTCCCCATTCTGCTCCTGTATCTGTCCGATGATATCGATGCTTTCAATAAGTTCATGAACAAAATCATCTTCAAATTTTAATGAACCTGGATTGAATTTCAGCGATAACAGCGTTTCAATTTTCTCAGCTTCTGATAGCGAGTCGAAGTCCTTAAGTTTTTTATTTTTTGGTTTTAATTTTTCGATAATCGCGTTCCAAGCATAACCATGCTTACGGCTATCCTGACGGATGTCCATGCTCGCAAAATAAAATCCAAAGATTCTGATTTTTATTATAAACGCCTCTAGCAGATTTAGAAACAAGCCTTTATGATCACGCAGCAATACTTCGCGTGCTTCTGCCAAATCTTGCAGGAGCTCCTTCGGATTGTGATAGATGTCTCCATATCCTCCAAAAGCCATGGGATAAACTTTCCGTTCTGCTTTTGCGATAATATGATCAACACCTTTAAACGTTAATCTTCTTTTCAAAAAGCGTATATCACGATAGTAGCATCTGAATAACGTTTGCTGTAAATGCTGTGCAACCTTCAATGTAATTTCGTGCGTGACGAACGGGTTTCCATCACGATCGCCTCCCGGCCAGAAACCTATTTTTAGTAAATCGAAATTAGTCCAATCCTCCAGCTTCATGTGTAAACCAGTCATGAGCTTGTTCACGATTTCAGGAATGGCAACATAAAAAACATTTTCAAGGAACCAACACAGGCTTACGGCCTCATCAAACGGCGTTGGCTTTTCTCTGTTAATAAATGCTGTCTTTCCCAACTGACGAAGTAACAGGTTAATATGTTCCAGGCGGTTTTCGCGAATGGCTTGCTCAAGGTCATTTAGTATGGCCAGAACGTTACCCGGATAAAACTGAGTAGGGTGAGCGGTAAGGACTACTCTAACACTGAATTCGTTTAGCTTTTTCTTCAACTCATCCACGGCTCCTTCTGCCTCGGCCCGTAAAAGCAGTTCAGTGATTGTGCCCTTTCCTTCCAATTCATTTATTTCTTCAAAAGCAGCATCTTCTATCGAATCAAAAAGCACAACCTGGCGTTCGACATATTGAATAAAGCCGAACAATAAGTTGAATTGTTCTTCGCGGGAAGCTTTAGGGGTATAGTCAGTAAAAAACTTCTTTATGATAGCCTTGGGGTCCTTTCCTTTGTCATAGCCATTTTCACAAGATTGTTGCAAAAGTGGAAGTAACGTTCCAGTGCGGTAGATACCGGTATATGGAAGGTTAAGGAAAAGACTGTTATACATGTGATAACGTGTAGAAACAGTCTCGTTGAATTGACTTGCCATGGTAGTATAAGAAATCCAGTAAAGGTATCAAATACTACATTGGCATTTTCCCTCTAACGCCGAATTGATAACATTTTTTTTGAAAACGTTTTCGATAAAACATTTAGCCGTCAGACTAAGGATACCGTGGCCTTTGCCCACCAACCTTGCATCTGACGGCTAATTCTTAAACGACTTAGATGTTGGTTTTATTGAACCACTTCTCCTTTTATTAGTAGCTGTACGGCACCCTCACCCGCGTTTGCATTTACGGTAACTGTCTTTGTAAAAACACCAACTTTTGCAGCGTTATAGGTTGCTTTTACATAACCCTCTGCGCCGGCAGGAATAGGATCTTTGCTATAATCTGTAACAGTACATCCGCAGGAAGCCTGCACGGAAGAAATGACCAGTGGCGCATCGCCGGAGTTTGTAAATCGGAATTCGTGAGTAACGGGATTGTTCACTTTGATCTTTCCAAAATCATAAGTTGTAACGCTCCACAAAAATTGAGGTGTTTCATTTAGTTCAATGCGTGGCGTCAAAAAGTTGATGGCTGCAAATTGTTGGGCAAAGATGGGTGTGGCTAGCAGGCCGATCATTAAAATCAAACAAATCTTTTTCATAAGTTTAAAATTTAAGGTGAATAAATAATATCATTAACTCCGACGTTGCGCCAGATCAATTTGATCGTCACCAAATGATTTCCGTGCCTCGAAGTACTTGGACAAACTTCATTAATAAATCCCTTCATGAATGTTAATGAGTTTCTAATTCTTGTTAATGACATGTTAAAAATTTCAACGTTGTCTATAAAATTGCGATACCAACGTATCTGTCCAGACCAACATGCCAGGATACACCTCTTTAAACTATGATTTAAATCGTTGGGGACGGAGAGCTTTGTTAACAACTTGTTAATGCCTAAAACCATAATTCAGATTTATCGTAACTTTAATAGGTGAAGAACTCAACCATACGTTTTGTAGTTATTCTGGCAGCCCTCAGCATCGTGGGGATTACCATTACTCAAATCTATTGGATCAGGCGCGCTTTTGATCTGAAGGAAGCTGAGTTTGAACGAACAGTTAGTACAGCCCTTTACAATGTTGCCCAGCAAATTTTTGATATTAATCATACTCCCTCTCCGGCAAATAACCCTGTAAAACAACTCTCCACCAACTATTTTGTGGTCATGGTGAATAGTGAAATCGATGCCAACTTTTTGGAATTTCTTTTAAAGAATGAATTCGAAAAGCGCGGAATCATTGCCGATTTTGAATATGGCGTATACGACTGCTCGAGTGAAAAAATGGTATACGGGAATTATGTCCCTTTAAAAACTTCCAAAGAAAAAGCAACTTCAAAAAATCTTCCCAAGTGGAGTAATCAGAGTTATTATTTTGGTGTTCAATTTCCCAATCGCGTCGCTCACATCATTAATCAAATGGGTATTTGGTCCTTCTCCTCCATCGTGCTGTTACTGGTCATTACATTTTTTGCCTACACTTTGTTTGTTATACTCAAGCAAAAACGCCTCTCCGAAATTCAAAAAGATTTTATCAACAACATGACGCATGAGTTCAAAACCCCCATCGCTACCATCGCTGTCTCAACGGAAGTGTTAAAGGATCCTGCGATTATTTCGCAACCTGAACGTTTAATGAATTACGCGGGAATCATAGAAAAGGAAAATGTAAGACTCAAACAACAGGTTGAGCGGGTTTTACAAATGGCGCGTCTGGACAAGGAATATCCACGACTTAAAAAAGAAATTGTCGACATTCATCAAATCCTCCATGATGCCGTTCGACATCATACCATGGCGTTAGAAGAACGCAAAGGAAGTATCCATTATGAGCTAAATGCCACAAAAACTGAAGTTCAGGCTGACAGGTTTCATCTTACCAGCGTCTTCAATAATCTGTTGGACAATGCCATTAAATATTGTAAGGAGATTCCGCAAATAACAATTCGCACCTCCAACAAAAACCACGGATGTCTTATCGAATTTATAGATAACGGGATCGGTATTAGCCGAGAGAATCAAAAAAGAGTCTTTCAAAAATTCTACCGCGTACCCACGGGAAATGTTCACGACGTAAAAGGCTTTGGCCTTGGCCTCAGTTATACTAAAACAATTGTAGAAGCGCATAGCGGCGAAATTTCTCTGCAAAGTGAATTAGGAAAAGGTTGTTCATTTCAAATTTATATTCCTGGTTAATTTGTTTCATAAATGATAACGGATAACAACAGAATTCTGCTCGTTGAGGATGATCCAAGTTTGGGGTTTGTCATTAAAGACAATTTGAGTTTGAAGGGATATGATGTGACCCTTTGTAAGGACGGCGAAGAAGGTGAGCGATCTTTTCTTAACCACCATTATAACCTCTGCATCTTCGACGTGATGCTTCCTAAAAAAGATGGATTTTCCTTAGCACAAAGCGTTAGAAAAAGTAATGCAACGGTCCCGATATTGTTTTTGACAGCGAAGTCGATGATGGAAGATAAGCTGGAAGGATATCGTACCGGCGCAGATGACTATATCACAAAGCCGTTCAGCTTGGACGAATTGCTTTGCAAAATCGAAGTGTTTTTAAGGAGAAGTCCCAGAATTCATTTGGGGCATGAGAAGATTGTTCCGCTTGGAAAATACGAGTTTGATTTCGCTAACTTAACGCTGAAACAAAACGGCGTCGAAAAAACGTTAACACAAAAAGAAGCGGAGGTTTTAAAATTGCTTTACCACAACCGCGAGCGCGTTTTAAAGCGAGAAGAAATTTTGAAACATGTGTGGGGCGACGACGACTACTTCATGGGAAGAAGTATGGACGTTTTCATTTCGAAGCTCCGAAAATATTTAAAAGAAGATGCCTCCGTTCAGATTGTGAACTACCATGGTGTCGGCTTTAAACTCGAAGTTGCCGGCTAACAGATCTTTAACAACTTCCCTCCTATTGATTTCGTAGATGGCTGTTGTTTTTGCTGTATACGAAATAAATTACAATTCCCATGGCCATCCATACGAGCAAGCGAACCCAGGTGTCTCCTGGCAGAAATGCCATCATCCCCAAACAAATAATCATTCCCAATATAGGTACCAGGGGAACAAGGGGTGTTTTAAAAGCCCGTGGCTGATTTGGCATTTTAACACGCATAACCCAGACACCGGCACAGACCAATACAAATGCCAGAAGAGTTCCTATACTCACCATTTCTCCTACTACACGTGCAGGGACAAAGCCAGCAAACAGGCTCACAAATATCATAAACAATAAGTTCGATTTGTAAGGCGTTCTGAATTTGGGATGGACATCAGAAAAGAATTTAGGAAGCAGCCCATCTCTTGACATCGAAAAGAAAACACGCGATTGCCCCATGAGCATAACCAGAATAACAGAAGTATATCCAGCCAGAATAGCCAGGATAATTGCCTGTTGCAAAAATGTGTAAGGTGTATGACTAATCGCGACGGCAACCGGTGCAATACCATCCTGGCCTGCAAATTCTTTATAATTAGCAAGGCCGGTCATGACGTGCGCAAATAAAACATACAGGATTGTACAAACAACAAGCGATCCTAATATTCCTATGGGCATGTCCTTCTTTGGATTCTTCGATTCCTGTGCAGCAGTTGATACAGCATCAAATCCGATATAAGCGAAGAATACGATACCTGCTGCGCGAATTACACCGCTAACACCGAACTCCCCGAAAGTGCCCGTATTTTCAGGAACATAAGGAATGTAGTTATCAGGATTGATATAACCCCATCCTAGAAAAATAAAAACAAGCACCACAGTTACTTTCAACATCACAATAATCGCATTTACAAACGCTGACTCCTGGATACCCTTGATGAGAATAAAAGAAATGATAAATACAATGACAACGGCAGGGAGGTTGATCATGCCACTCACAACAGAACCATCGGCCAACGTTGCTGTATCGTATGATGACATAGCAAGATAATGGGGAATATGAATATCGTAGTACTCTAAAAACTTAACGAGATAACGAGACCAACTGATGGCAACCGTTGCTGCCCCCAATGCATATTCCAAAACTAGGTCCCATCCGATGATCCATGCTATGAATTCGCCCAAAGTAGCATATGAATATGTATATGCACTTCCTGCAACGGGAATCATAGACGCAAACTCCGCATAGCACAGGCCGGCAAATGCACAGCCCAATGCGGCAACGATAAACGATATCGTAATCGCAGGACCAGCATTTGCAGCAGCCGCAACGCCCGTGATAGAAAACAAGCCCGCGCCGATGATTGCACCAATACCCAAGGCTACCAGGTTGGTAGGCCCCAGTGTACGCTTTAGACTTTTTTCAGAATCCTCAGCTTGCTCCAGTAGTTGATTGAGAGGTTTCTTAATGAACAGACCCATGGTAATTTCTTAACGTAAACAATTCAATCATTTCGCTTGTACTTTTTCGTACAGCCATTTTAATATTATTCGCTTTTCTTATTAGGATATTCCTTCTTGAATCCGATCCAATATTCTTTTAAGGTAGTCTTCATGTCTTTATGCAATAAAAGAATTCCCACCAAATTCGGTATCGTCATGAGTGCTATGGTAATTCCAGACAGCGTCCAGATAATGGTCGTATCTGTAAATGACGCCAGAAAAAAGCCGATGACATAAACGATGTGATAGTAGATTACCCCTTTCGCCCCAAACAGGTATGTCACCGCCCGATCTCCGTAATACGACCATGATATCGCTGTGGAAAAAGCAAATAGTAAAAGTCCGATAGTAACAATGTATTTCCCATATTCTCCAAAAGGACTTCTCTTGAATGCCTCATTGGTAAGCGGAGCGCTATGCAATAACGATTTACCACTGATTTCTACATCACTACCGTTTCTTATAAGCTTGCCATTCACAATTTTTAATTTACCAGTAAACTTACCGTTGCGTTCACTAACCAGTATATCTTCTCCCACAGACCTCGCATGAAGTATGGTAAGATTGTTCGTAATTTCTCCTGCGCTTACGTCCAAATCCCCTGTAAAAAAAGGCAAGGATTCTTCGCCTTTGATGTAATTCGAAAGTTTTTGCTTGTCCTCTGCATTTGCCTCATCGTATTTGGAATCAAGCACAATAAGGTCTGTATCTTGAAAATCATTTTGAATTTTATCGTCCCATGCCCCAGAAGACAGTACAGCTAAGCCTGTAAGCAAACAAATAATAATGGTGTCAATAAAAGGTTCGAGAATGGCGACCATTCCTTCGGAAACAGGTTCATGCGCTTTTGCTGCAGCGTGCGCGATCGGGGCAGAGCCTTGTCCAGCTTCATTAGAAAACAATCCCCGGTTTACGCCCCTATTAAAGGCAAAGGAAACTGTCGCACCAAGGAACCCGCCGGTAGCGGTCGTGCCTGAAAACAGGTCTCTCCCAATTGTAGCGATGGATGGAATTAAGTTCTCTACGTTGTAAAGAATTACAGAAATGGCTCCGATGAAATATAAAATGGCCATGAAAGGAACTAACATTTCAGAAACCTGCGCAATGCGTTTGATTCCTCCAATGATGATGAAACCTAAAATAACGGTGAGGATACCCCCTGTGATAATATGATCCAATCCAAAGGAGGTATACATGGCGTTGGCAATGCTATTGACTTGAGGGAGGCTGCCAGTGCCGAAGGAAGAAAGCACGGTAGCCACGGCAAAGATTACTGCAAGCCACTTCATGTTCAATGCATTTTTCATATAATACATTGGCCCGCCGGCAACATGTCCTTTCACATCCATTTCCCTGTATTTGTGTGATAAGGTCACCTCTACAAATTTTGTAGTCATACCGAGAAATGCTGTTACGAGCATCCAGAAAAGCGCCGCAGGTCCACCGAGGTGAATGGCTAACGCAACCCCTGCAATATTTCCCGTTCCAACCGTACCAGAAAGTGCTGTCGCCAATGCTTGGAAATGTGAGGCATCACCTACATCAGTAGATTTATCATACTTGCCTCTTACGATCCGAATGGCGTGACGGAAAAAACGTATCTGCGGAAATTTTAAATAAAAGGTAAAAAAGATACCGGTGCCTAATAGAAAATATACAAACCAATTTGCGCTTCCAATATAACTGTCGATGGTGGCGAGAACGTCATTTAGCTGCTGCATTTCGGAATCGGCTTTGGTTTAAGCTAGTAATAATAGCGAAATGAAATAAAAACGCTCAATAAGTTAGAATAAAACTTATTGGAATATTTTTATCAGGTACAAGCACACGAATTCAGACTTCCTTGGAATCCGATATTTCCTTCTCTGTCGTAGAAATCGGGGGGGAATCAATCTGTGGTTCTTCCTGATGGAGTTTGTCAGCAAAGAACTTTCGCTGAAAAATCAAAATAATGACTACGCCAATGAAAATAGAAGAGTCGGCAACGTTAAATACCGGACTAAAAAATAAAAAATATTCACCACCAACCAAAGGCACCCAAGCTGGCCAGGTATGATCGAAAAGCGGAAAAAACAACATATCAATTACTTGTCCATGAAACCATGGGGTTGGAGAATTCGGCGGGTGATTGTTCAGCAGCACACCGTAAAATGTGCTATCAATTACGTTACCAACAGCTCCTCCAAGTATTAAGGCCATGCATACCAAAAATCCATAGTGTGCTTTCCTTTTAGCCATTTTAACAAGGTAATAAGCTATCCCGACCATCGCGGCGATGCGAAAAGCAGTAAGCGCAAGTTTTCCGAATTCATTGTTCCAACGAATTCCGAAAGCCATGCCCGGGTTCAAAAGATAATGCAGTTTAAATCCATACTGCTCATTGCCTAACACTGTGATTTCCTGATGCAGATACATATAATGATAAACGAGCAGCTTCGAAACTTGATCGATAATAATCACCAGCAACGCCAGCAGGAAATATTTGTAGACTTTCATTCTTCCGTTATCTGTTAGTGAAACCGTGTATCAGCACGGACATCATTTCATTACACTGATTCTGACCTTTAATACAAACTCATCCATGTCTACCTCAGTTGCATCTGCAATACTATCCTTTAACTCTAAAGTAAGTGCTTGTGTTTCTGTACTGATATAGTCGCTAAATTCTGTCAACGCAGCCGTTACAGCCTCACCATCTTTTTCGACCTCTATACTAATTTTATCGAGCACTTCCAGTCCTTGCTCTTTTCTTAAATTCTGGACACGGTTCACGAAGTCGCGGGCAATACCTTCCTTCTTCAATTCATCGGTCACCCGGATGTCCAACGCAACGGTAAGGCCACCCTCGGAAGCTACTGCCCATCCTGGAATATCTTCCGAAGAGATCAGCACATCTTCCAATACCAGGTCAAATCCTGATTTTGACAATGCACCCTGTTTTTCTAAAACTTGGATTTCCTCTTTATTAAGGCTGCTAATGACAGCAGAAACTTCTTTCATCTTCGGCCCGTATTGTTTGCCTAATTTGGGGAAGTTAGGTTTTACTTTTTTAACCAATACACCAGAAGTATCATCAATGTATTGAATGGTCTTTACGTTGACCTCTGCCAAAATAATATCCTCAACCGTCTTAATCCGATCAGCAAATGACTTGTCTAACACCGGTAACAAAATCTTCTGGAGCGGCGTGCGAACTTTGATCTTGGAATTTTTTCTTATCGAGTGCACCAGTGAACAAATCCGTTGGGCATAATCCATCGACAGCTCGAGTTCCATATCAATTCTGGACGACTCAGCCTTTACAAGATCTGTTAAATGAACTGATTCATGACGCAGCGGCGTTTTATTTGCGATAGCCTTTTGACGAATGTTATCCGTAAGATTTTTGTATAACCACTCAGCATAAAACGGCGCAATGGCTGACATCAATTGAGCAGTCACCATTAAACTTTCGTAAAGCGTTTCATAAGCTGCTTTCTTATCAACAGAAAATTCACCTTTCCAGAAACGTTTGCGATTTAAACGTACGTACCAGTTAGACAAATGATCATTCACAAAATCCTGGATCGCTCGCGCTGCCCGGGTAGGTTCATATTCATCATAAGCTTTGGTCACTTCAACGATCAACGACTGCAGTTTCGATGTGATCCAGCGATCCAGTAAACTCAAATTACTTGCCGGAACATTATTCATTTCATCCTTTTCAAATCCATCGATATTAGCATAAAGTGCAAAGAATGAATAAGTATTTTGCAGGGTACCAAAGAACCTTCGTTGAACCTCCACAATCCCATCGTAGTCAAATTTAAGATTATCCCAGGGTGGCGCATTCTCCATCATATACCAACGAACCAAATCAGGTCCATACTTCGACAACGTTTCAAATGGGTTTACAACGTTCCCCAAACGCTTGGACATTTTGTTTCCGTTCTTATCGAGCACAAGTCCGTTGGAGATTACATTCTTAAATGCAATGCCAGGATTACCGTTTGAAAGATTAACCGCTTTTATTTCATCGCTGCATTCGTTAATCATTACTGCAATAGCATGCAGCGTGAAAAACCAGCCGCGTGTTTGATCAACGCCTTCTGCAATGAAATCAGCGGGGTAATTTTTTTCAAATACTTCTTTATTTTCGAACGGGTAATGCCATTGCGCATAAGGCATGGCACCCGAGTCGAACCATACATCAATCAAATCAGGCTCCCGGTACATTGGTTGTCCTGACGGACTTACTAAGATAACGTCGTCAACATATGGTCGATGAAGATCAAATTCAGGAGGAAGTGCAGCTTTCATAATGCCGGCCTGAATTGATTTTTGAACTTCATTTGTTAGTTCGTCCATCGAGCCAATACAGATCTCTTCCTGGCCCTCCTTAGTTTTCCAAATGGGTAAGGGAGTCCCCCAGTAGCGCGACCGTGACAGATTCCAGTCTACAAGATTTTCCAACCAGTTTCCAAAACGGCCGGTACCTGTTGACTCAGGTTTCCAGTTGATAGTCTTATTCAACTCCGCCATTTTATCCTTTAAAGCTGTGGTCTTAATGAACCACGAATCAAGTGGATAATAAAGTACCGGCTTATCTGTCCGCCAGCAATGCGGATAAGTGTGTTCGTATTTCTCGACTTTAAATGCTTTGTTCTCCTCTTTTAGAATAATGGAAATGATAACATCGGTGTTCTTATAATCGTGATGGGTTTCATCTTCATTTGTATAATTCTTTACATAGAAGTCATCAACATCTAAAAGCTTATGTGTTTTGATTCCAAATTTGGCAACTCCTTCTTTTAATTTAGCGCCAACTTCTCTAATAAATTTCCCTTTGCGATCGACCGTTGGTATTTCATTTCCCGCATCATCGCGCACTGTTAATGGCGGAATGCCATGTTGTTTGGCAACTCGAAAATCGTCGGCACCAAAGGTTGGCGAAGAGTGAACTACGCCCGTTCCGTCTTCCGTTGTCACGAAGTCTCCTGCAACAACCTGAAACGCCTTTTCCGCGTCATACAAGGGCTGCACATAGGGCATCAGTTGGTTATATTTTATGCCGATAAGCTGCTTTCCGGAAAATTCCTGCACTATTTCATAAGGTATAGCCTTATCGCCGCTTTTGTATTCACTTAGTTTTAGGCCTTTATTTTTTTCTGAGAAATATTTTCCTAAAAGATCTTTTGCCAACACAACACTAACCGGTTTGAAAGTGTAAGGATTAAATGTGTTGACCTGAACATAGTTTATTTTTTCACCGACAACCAACGCGGTATTGGACGGCAATGTCCAGGGGGTTGTTGTCCAAGCTAAAATGAAAACATCTGCATTTGCTTTCTTGAACAAAAAATCAGATTTGTGATCTTTCTTGATATTAAACTGAGCAACAATAGAAGTATCCTTGACATCCTTATAGCAACCCGGCAAATTCAGCTCATGAGAACTCAGGCCCGTACCTGCAGCCGGAGAAAAAGGTTGAATTGAATAACCTTTGTACAACAGTTTCTTATTGTATAACTGCTTTAGTAACCACCAAAGTGATTCGATGTATTCTTTGGAATATGTGATGTACGGATGCTGAAGATCTACCCAGTATCCCATTTTTTCCGTAAGGTCATCCCATTGATCCTTATACATCATCACCGTCTCGCGGCATTTTTGATTATATTCTTCAATGGAAATTTTCTTGCCAATATCGTCTTTAGTAATGCCTAGTTGTTTTTCTACCTGGAGCTCCACCGGCAATCCATGCGTATCCCAGCCGCCCTTTCTCTTCACCTGGTAGCCTTGAAGCGTTTTAAATCGGCAGAAGATATCTTTTACGGTCCGGCCGATAACGTGGTGAATGCCAGGAGTTCCGTTGGCAGAAGGCGGGCCCTCATAAAATGTAAAAGAAGGTGCACCTTCACGGTTAGTCACCGATTTTTCGAAGATTTTCTCTTTTTTCCAAAAATCAAGTATTTCACTTCCGATCTGGGCAAAATTCAGTGATTTATATTCTTTGTATTTCCCGGCCATTGTTTCTACCTATATTTTTCTCACTCCCGACTACCATCGAGACAAATTTAGCCCGCAAAGATATTTGTTTTTGGATAAAGTCCACAGTAACTCCAGGGCCGGCGGTCGCTCAATTCCCGACGGGACAGTGATTTGAGTTGAAGAAAATATTGAAAGGTATCACCGGCAGCCTAATTCCATGTTGCAGCAACCACTGCTATTCCGCGGCTGGATGTCGGTTTCTGATTCTGATCTTATTCAAATCGATTTCCTCATCTTCACTTTCCCCATAAAAACTTGAGTCGAAATCGTCAATCAAGAGGTGTTCGCCTTTGCGCCCTTTTGGTTTATCGAAGGTCATGATGAGTGCAGGAAGCAGGATTAAGTTGGTAAACATCGAAATGACAAGTGTCGTTGATGTAAGCAGCCCCAAGGCGATAGTTCCGCCAAAAGATGAAAAAGCAAAAATGATGAATCCTGCAAACAGTACAATGGATGTATACATGATGCTTTTACCTGTCTCCATAATGCTGTCGCTTACAGCACGTGGCACGTAAAAATTATTGGTTAAGATTTCCTGACGGTATTTTGCGAGGAAACGAATGGAATTATCTACTGAAATTCCGAAGGTGATACTGAAAATGAGGGCCGTACTGGGTTTTAGTGGGATATTAAAATAACCCATCAATCCTGCGGTAATCATGAGTGCCAGCAAGTTGGGCAACAGGGAAATTACGATCATTCTAACGTTGGCAAACAGAATCGCCATGGAAAGGGTAATGAGCAAAAACGCCAGCAATAAACTTTCCTGCAGGTTCTCGATAAGGAATTTATTTCCCTTGATAAAGATTTTGGTAGAGCCTGTAATAGAGGTTGAAATGGAATCTCTGGCAGTAGAGGCAAAAATGGATTTCATTCGCGGCTCGATAACCTGGACAAGAGAATCCAATCGCGTGGATCCGATGTCAACAATGCGCGTACTGATCCGCATTTTGCTAAATGTTGTGTCGACGATCGAATTGAACAAACCGCTACTATCGCTTTGTCCTTTCATGTATCGTAAAATAAACGCTCCTTCCTGTGCACTGGTTGGAAGCTGATATTTCGCCGGGTTATTGTTGTAGAAGGCCTGCTTAAACGTTTTAACGAAACTCAACATGGAAAGCGGTTGAGAAATTACAGGAATGGAATCCAAAAAGTTTTCAAACTCTTCCACTTTCCGAAGATTCTTAAGATCTAAAATTGGTCTTCTTTTTTTTGTATGAAATTCAACTGTAAACTCCAATGGCATGATACCATTGAAATTTGTTTCGACGAATTTTAAATCCTTTTTGATCTGACTTTCTTCCGGAATGTCATCTACCATAAAAGACACTGATCGCAGTTGAAGAATTCCATAAATAGAAATCAATGCCAGTACAAGCGAGCCAGCATAAATCACTGCCCGATGTCGATGTACAAACAAATCGATCAGTGAAAGAAAACCCTTCATGATGGGAAAGTCCAAATGTCTCAGATGCTTTTCGGTTGGGATGGGCAACCATGAAAATATGCCTGGTATCATGATCAAGCTCACAAAAAATAAAGCCATGATATTGAGTCCAGCAACGATTCCGAATTCGCGCAAAATAATGACATCGGTGGCAAGCAACGTAAGGAAGCCTATCGCGACCGTTAGATTCGTGAGGAACGTAGCGAGTCCCATTTTTCGAACTACAATCCGGATGGCTTCCAGTTTGTTTTTCGTCTTTGCAAATTCCAGGTGGTATTTGTTGAGCAGGTAAATTGCATTGGTGATACCGAGGGTTACAATTACAGGCGGTATCAGTGCACTCAACAGCGTAATTTTATAACCGAAAAGCGACAGCGTTCCCATGGTCCAGACCACAACAATACCAATGATGATCATGGAAAAGAGAACCGCCTTAAAAGAACGAAAGAACGCGAACATGATCAGTCCGGTAACCAATATGGACGCATATAAAAATATTTGCATTTCCTTCCGGACGGCGTTGGCAACTAATGTTCGGATAAATGGCAAGCCAGCATAGTGGACCTGAATTTTTGTTTTTTCTTCAAACTTTCTTCCGGCTTCTTGCAAAGCTTCGGCGACGGCTTCACGTTTCGAAGAATTCATCACCTCCTTTGGAACAGAAACAGCCATCATCGCGGCGCCATTCTCAGGATTCAATAATAAATTAGCATATATATGTTGATTTAAGGCGATGGTCAAAAGGCTATCCAATTCTGCCTGAGTGGCAATGGTGTCAGGGAAAATGCGTGCAGGATAAAATCTAGTGTTAACTGTATCTTTTAATATGATGGGCAACACCGATAGTGAAATTGCAGTCTTAACACCGGAAATATCTCTAATATCCCGCGTCAGCTGCTGGTAAGCCTGAAAATTCTTTAATTGGTACAACGAACTGTCTTTAACGCCAACTGCAATCACATTTCCGTCTTCGCCAAACTGCTCCCTGAACTTTGTCAGATCAATCATATCGGGATCATCCAACGGAACAGAGCGCGCGAAATCGTAACTCATTTCAACCCTAGCGGCATGGTACCCCATAAAAGCCGTAATGAGCCCAATCAAAATAATGAGCGGTAAACGTTGTTTGATGACGAAATCAGCAATCTTATTCCACATGTTAAAAAGAGGAATTATAAGGGGCCAAAGCTAATGAATTTGTGGTTTAATCAGGTGTGAATTAGTTTGATTGGCCTGACTTAAGGATTTTGACTTCAGTATTTAAAATAAACTTTGAATGTCGTGCCTTGGTTGAGCTCACTTTCGACGTCAATTTTTCCGCCGAGTGCAATAATTTGCGTTTTTACAAGATAGAGGCCTAAACCCTTTCCTTCCATATGGGTATGGAATCGTTTATATAGGGTGAACATGTTTTGTTTATACTTACCAAGATTAATACCCAGGCCGTTGTCAGTGATGGTGAGACACACAAAATCCTGATCAATAGCCGTGGAAAGATTAATTCTGGGAGGCCGCTGTGGGTCGCGATATTTAATGGCGTTGCTGATGAGATTATATAAAATACTTTCAACATATGGGGCAACCGCATAGACCTTTTCTGCAGCGGAAAAATCTTTCGTAATAATGGCACCCGTTTCCTCAATTTCTTTTTCAAGCATTTTGACAACACGAATAAAGGCGGGTGCAAGATCAACGCTCACCAAATTGCTTGTGTGTTTCTGAATATTGAGTATTAGGTTCAGATCGCGAATAACATGATCAAGATCCTGTGTTGACGTAACTAATTTCTGCAGTGCTGTATCTTTATCTTCTGCGGTTTTGCTCAGTTCAACCACATTGGCAAGTCCTAAAATACGTGCAAGCGGTGCCCTTAAGTTATGCGCTGCTATAAAAGCGAATTGTTCTAACTGGTTATTGTGAAGTACCAGTTCACGGTTAGTATTTTGAAGTTCCTGCGTCCTGCTTTCGATCTCCAACTCCAACTTTTCGTTTTTAAGCTGAATTTCCCTGTTTTGTTCTTCGATAAGCTTTTGAGCATCGAATAATTGCTTGTTCTGGAATGCAAGCGCTTCATGCTGCGCTGCTAGTTCTTCACTTTGAGAAATAATTTCTTCGTTTTGAGCAGCTATCTCCTGGGTTCTTTTTGCCACGCGGTGTTCAAGCTTGGTGTTTTGATTTGTCAAAATTTTATTCCGCTCTGCTTCTGCCTGGCGAAGGAGATCTGATAACTTGAAGGTCTTGCCGGTATAATACGCCGTGTACAACAAGGTGGGTATACAAATTATAAACAGGATAATCTGCAGCATTTGATTTCGTGCAAGCGCCTTTTCGTAACTTTCTTGAGCCTGTGCAGCAATATTATTTGTGAAGGCAACTATACTTTCTTCTGAGCTTATGTATTGTCCCCAAAGACCTGCACCTTTATCAGCACTGAATAACCTTAAAAACTCTTCTGTTTTATTTTCATCCAACAATCTTTTCAAGTTGTAACAATACGTTGCGTAGGCATAAACCGAATCTTTTAAAGCGTTGAATTCTGTTAAGTCATAATTTAATTTCCTGAGGGGTTCCTCAATATTTGTAAAAATGCTGTCGCTCCATTTTTTAGCGTTTTCCATGGGCGTGGAAAACCGGTCTTCTTTTATAATGGCATACCCTCTCAATCCAATGTCTAATGAGTGAATAACAACGCGGCCCACCTGATCATGATAGCGCTTGATGGTCTCTGTTTGGATTTGGAGATCTTTGTTGTGCCTGATAATGATATTGTTTTGTCTGGTCAACAGAATATCCGCAAGGATTAGCGCGCCAATTAGTAAGACAACGATGTAAATAATGTTTTTCCAAAACATAGCGCTACCGCAGAAAGAAACCTAATGTACAAATGCAGGACAAGTTAAAGGAATATTGTAATTTCTTAAAGACTCATGCCCTTAATCTTACGATAAAGCGAGATTGCGTGTCGATCCGTCATTCCTGAAATGAAGTCAACAATGTTTCGTAGCATCAAATAGTAATTTTCAGGATCCGCTTTGGTGGCCAGTATTACTTCTGGCGGAAGTAATTTTTGCAGGTTAAAATATTTTCTCGATACTTTTTGTTCCATCAAATAAGCACCAGTCTTTGTGAACTCCTCCAGCAACCCGGGTAAGACTTCGTGCCCCGCGGCTTCAATCTCAACAACACTTCGAGCGCGATAAATTTTATCTATGGAAAGCTTAATAATTTCATTAAGCGCATTTTTTGACGAGCATTCATCACACAATGCCCGATCAAATTTGCCGTTCAAAATATCCGTTTCATGATCGAGGAACAGGCTTGTACATTCTGCCATTAGATCGGCAATCGCTAATGCTCGCAGGTAGCCGATTTTCTCCGCCTGACTGTTGATAAATTCTAATTTTCCAAGCTTGGATTTGCTTTTGGTAATGACCGATTCAAAAAGCATTTTGGCTTCGGAATAATTGACGAGCCCAAGGCTACATCCATCTTCGAGGTCGATGATACTGTAACATATGTCATCAGCCGCCTCTACCAAAAACGCTAAGGGATGGCGATTCCATCCACCCGGGTTAGGCTCAATCAGTTCTAACTGCGTGGCCACCTCCTGAAAAATTTGTTTTTCAGTTTGAAAGAATCCATACTTTTTCTGACTTCTTTTTCCTTTATCGCGAAATTGGAATTGAGCTGGGCAAGGATACTTTGTAAAAGCACCTAAAGTTGCAAAGGTTAGCTTGAGCCCAAATTGATTTTTATTCAGAATTCTGAACCCTTGCGCATTGCCTTCAAATTTGATCAGGTCGGCCCACGATTCGGGGGTTACTTTATCTTTAAAAAATAAACCTTCAGGATGGTGAACGAAAAAATCGGAAATCGCATCTTCTCCCGCGTGCCCAAAAGGCGGATTGCCTAGATCGTGAGCGAGTGACGCCGCAGCGACAATGGCACCAAAGTCGAAAAGAGAGAAGTCTTTTTTTAAAACCGGATAGCGTTCCAAAACCACTTCTCCAACGCGTTTTCCCAACGATCGCCCTACACTGGAAACTTCCAAACTATGCGTCAATCGTGTGTGAACGAAATCATGCTCCGGCAGCGGGTGAACCTGCGTTTTATCTTGTAGCCTGCGGAATGGATGTGAGAAAATAATTCGATCATAATCCTGTTCGAAAGCACTGCGAGATTGTTCAGCGGCCAATATTTTTTGCCCGGTGCGTTGTGAAGATAAAAGTGTATTCCAGTTCAAAGCTTTTTTATTCTTAAGATAGTGGTCGCAATAAGGTCGGGTCCTGATTTAGAAGCTTGCTAAGGATTTTATAAAGTTCGGGCAATGCATTTTTAAATTCGTGTGGCCGCTCAAAAAAATTTTCTACTGCCACTGCGAAAAATTCATGTTCATTCGCACATGCATACGGACGAAAGAACGTATCGTTCCAATTTTCGACATGACAAAGCTTCTGGGCATAGGCATCAAACTCATTTACTAATTCCTCATCAAAAAACTGATACTCATCATTTTTGATGATATTTTCCAGTCGCAACGCATGGGCCATCTCATGCAAACCAAGATTTATAGAATCGTTAGGATAAATAAAACCATCTACGAAACTCTGCCACGACAGCACAATGATTCCAAAGCGTGGATTAACCTCGCCTTTGTGATAACGCTTAGTAATGGAAGAATAGTAGTCGTTTGGGTATACCAGTATCTTGTCAAAATGTTGTAGATAAACGTCGGTCAGCCCGAAGGTGAGTTGAACTGCTGTGGCCGCAATTAATACCCGGGCTTCCATGGTGACCTGATCCACATTCCGAGGGATAAATCTTTTTCCATAGATGAACTGACAAACCTTTTGGACAAATTTCGTTTTTGCCACATCGTCTAATTGGCGGTAGTATAGAAAATATTTTTGAAGAATATCTCTATAAGCCTGCGGTATGGGTAAGACTTTTGAACGCAAAGGCGCTGCAACGCGGCCGGCATACAAATAGCTTTCTTTTAATTCCTTATCAAACCGGTAGATAGCAAACGCGACTACCAGAACGATGACAAAGGAAATCATTGCTCGATCTTCCGTAAAATATTATTGATAGAACACGCCGCAATAAGTTGTGATTTCACATCGCTAATCTTAACACGTTCTTGTTTCATACTGTCGCGATCACGAATCGTTACAGTGTCATCGGTTAGCGTCTGATGATCAACGGTAACGCAATACGGTGTGCCTATCGCATCCTGTCGACGATAACGTTTTCCAATAGCATCTTTCTCTTCATAGAAGCACCGGAGGTCATATTTGAGTTCATTCATGATTTCCATTGCTTTTTCCGGCAGGCCGTCTTTCTTAACGAGCGGAAGGATGGCAACTTTAACGGGGGCCAGCGGAACAGGAATTTTTAATACCACACGTTCGCTTCCATCTGGCAACTTTTCTTCGGTATACGCTTTTGAAAGAATGGATAGAAACATGCGGTCTAGTCCAACGGAGGTTTCAACCACATAGGGAATATAACTTTCGTTATCCTCTGTGTCAAAATATTGAAGCTTTTTACCAGAATATTTTTCGTGGCTTTTTAGATCGAAATCGGTTCGTGAATGGATGCCTTCCAATTCTTTAAAACCCATTGGAAAATTAAATTGAATATCGCAAGCAGCGTTGGCATAGTGCGCTAAGTTTAGGTGATCGTGGTATCGGTAATTCTCATCGCCCAGATCTAATGCTTTGTGCCACTTCATTCTTTTCTCCTTCCAGAATTCATACCACTTCATTTCTTCACCTGGCTTAACGAAAAATTGCATTTCCATTTGCTCAAATTCACGCATGCGGAAAATAAACTGGCGGGCGACGATCTCATTACGAAAGGCCTTTCCAATTTGTGCGATACCAAAGGGAAGTTTCATTCTTCCTGTCTTTTGAACATTGAGGAAGTTTACAAAAATCCCCTGCGCGGTTTCTGGCCTTAAGTAAATCTTGTTTGCTTCTTCAGCGATCGATCCCATCTCTGTTGAAAACATTAAATTAAACTGGCGTACATCGGTCCAGTTTTTTGTGCCGGAAACGGGATCAGTAATTTCCAAATCCTCCATTAATTTCTTCATGCCGGCCATATCACCGTTACCCATTGATTCCTTTAATCGGGCATTGGCATTCGCTATCTTTTGACTGTATTCAAGTACTCGCGGATTTGTCTTTATAAACATTTCGCTGTCGAAAGAATCACCGAAACGTTTAGCGGCTTTATCAACTTCCTTCTGAATTTTTTCCTCCATTTTGGCAATGGCATCCTCCACCAAAACGTCAGCACGATACCTTTTTTTGGAGTCTTTATTATCTACCATGGGATCATTGAATGCATCCACATGGCCAGACGCTTTCCATGTTGTCGGATGCATAAAAATCGCGGCGTCAATTCCTACGATGTTGTCATGGAGTAATGTCATGAACTTCCACCAGTACTCCTTGATGTTATTTTTTAGCTCAGCACCATTCTGACCGTAGTCATAAACGGCGCTTAGACCATCGTAAATTTCACTGGAAGGAAAAATAAATCCATACTCCTTTGAATGGGAGATTACATTCTTAAATAAGTTATCTTCTTGAATTGCCATAAGTGGCAAAGATAATATTAGTCTACAGTCAACCTGTTTGCTGCTGAAAGTTTTTTACCCAGGAAGGTGAAAAAATAAGCCTCCTCATGAATTTCTATGCGGAAGCATAATTGTAAAAGTCGTGCCTTCACCTACAGTAGATTCAAGCTTAATTGAGCCGGAAAGCTTCATTAACGCTTCCTTAACAATGTATAAACCCAATCCTGAGCCTTTGGATTGCTCATTTGCGCGAAAGAACATGTCAAATATTTTGGCGTGATATTCGGAAGCAATGCCCTGACCATTATCCTCAACCTGGATATAGCTGATGCGACCCGACATCTGATAATGCATGCGGATGTACTGATGGTCTTTTTTTAGATCATGATACCTCACCGCGTTCGAAATCAGATTTCCGATGATCACACGCAACCTGTTCTTATCTGATTCAATATAAATATCATCCGGTATGTCGATCCTAAAATCAATGTTCTCGGCTTCTGGCGAGAACTTGAGACTTTCCCATACGTCGTGGGCTAAATCCGCTAACTTCACGGGCTCACGCTTAACCTCAAGTCTATTGTTACGGGAGTAATCTGTAATGTCTTTAATAAAATGGTCTAGGGAATGAACCCTGTCCTTCATCAGGGAAAGATACCTTCTAACTTCGTTGGGATTTTGTGAATCGAGTGTAATGTTGATCAACCCCATGATCGAAGTTAGTGGAGCACGCAAGTCATGCGATGTGCTGTAAACAAATCTATCTAATTCAGCATTTGTTTTAGAGAGCAGCATGTTATTTTCTACAAGCTCCAATGCATTGTGGTGATTTAAACTCTTCAGCAAATATACCGTCATAACAGTTCCGGGAAGTGCCGCTGAAAAATTTATGACGATACAAAAAAGAAGCACGTCATCACTGTAGTTACGCAATGGTAATATGCTATAATCGACGAAGTATGCTAATGCAAAAAGCACATAAGTGAATACGGCAAATAGTATGGACAGTAAACGTTCATGGTAGCTAAACACAGCAAAGGACGCAATGCTGCTTACTATAAAAAATAAAAAAGATCCGGTTTTTGCTGATTCACTGGAAGCAAGAATATAAACCGAGATATTCATTGTAGCCAGCAGAATGTAATTCGCTAAGGAGTGGCGTCCATTTCGGTGACAGATAATCGAGAGAACTAAAAAGAGGGTCGTCGCCCCAAGAACAGGAAGCGTCTCCAAATACCCGATCTTATAGTTGAAGATCGCGCTCACGACGCAAAACAAAACACCTACAATAGCAAACTCACCTGAGAGCAAAGCTTGTCGGTATTCACTGTAGGATTCAATAAACTTGTCATCTCCGATAATTACATTTCTGATGACTCGTTTGAAGGACATATTGGTAATTGAATAAACAAAATTACCCGGCAATGGAGGTGCACACAACCATAAACTCAATGGTAGAGTATGCATGCAAGTTTTTTTTATTATTCCAATAAATACACATTTGCATTGTGGGAATAGGTTTAATGATGGGAATACAGTCTGAAGCACCCTATCTTTTCCCGGAATTTGAGCCTTTAAAAATTGATGAAATAATGAATAACTTTCCCTTAGCATGCTGAACGTTATCAAAAAGATAGGTGTTGCCATTGCCTTTTCACCACGCATCGAAGCCATCCTTGCGGAAGCCATTCGCATTAAAAATATGTGGAACGCCGAATTGATTCTTATCCATGTGGGTGTTCACGGAGAAAAAGAGACTGCAAGATTAAATGAGTTATTGAGTAAAACAGGGTTGGGCAATGCCGGGGATGTAAAGATTTTTTGGGAGGAGGGAAAACCTAGTCACCGCATTTTGGCAACATGCAAAAAAGAAAATGTTGACTTGCTTATTGCAGGCGCGTTGAAAAAAGAAAACCTCGTTCAATATTATCTTGGCACGGTAGCACGAAAAATTATTCGAAAAGCCGATTGCTCCGTGCTTCTTCTCACCAATCCCTCCACTACACCTCAACCTTTTAAAAATATTGTGGTAGATGCTGACGATAGGCCCTACGTAGAACAGTCATTACAAGCTGCATGTGAAGTTGCATTGAAGGATCAATCGACATGGTTGCACATTGTACGCGAATTAAAAATGTATGGCCTTACGATGGCGGCCGCAGAGCAATGCACAGAGGAGGAGTATGAAGAAATGCGCCATCAACTTGTTCAATCGGAAATTGAAACGGTAGAAAAAATTCTCCAGAAAATTCCTCACCAGGGACTAAAAGTTAATATCAAACTGGTCTCCGGCAAATCGGGATTTGAACTGGCACAATTTGCTAAGCGAAAACAAGCAGACTTATTGGTAGTTGGAGCACCTGACCGGAGGTTTTCTTTTTTTGACCGCGTTTTTACACACGACCAGGAATATATTTTTGCCGACCTCCCCTGTAATCTTTTGATCATCCACCCAAGGAAGGAGGTAGTCAATGGGTAAATTAAGCCATGCCGATGTAGTGCATCTTTTAATTCAGCTTAGTGCCATGCTGGTTATGGGGAGGCTCTTTGCCGAAGCAGCGCGAAAAATTCACCAACCGGCAGTCATCGGTGAAATTATAGCTGGTATTTTGCTTGGACCAACCGTATTGGGAATGCTTCAACCGGAGTGGTTCGAAGCCTTGTTTCCGCCCGCATCTGGCGCAGGCGTTGTGCTCACGGGATTTGTACAAGTGGCTGTGGTTATGCTGTTGTTTATCGCGGGGCTGGAAGTTGACTTACACATTGTATGGCAACAAGGGCGACAAGCAGTTACCACGAGTACGGTAGGGCTGGTGGTTCCTTTCAGTGTAGGCTTTACGTTTCCGTATTTCTTCTCTGATTTTTTCGGCATTAACGATGTAAACGCCAAATTGACTTTCGCACTTTTCATGGGTACAGCTATGGCCATCACTGCCTTACCAGTAATTGTGCGAATCCTTATGGATTTAAACTTATTTAAATCAAAAATGGGACTGCTGGTAGTCGCTTCTGCCATGGTCGATGATTTGGTAGGATGGTTGATCTTCTCCGTTATTCTAGGACTGATCGGAAAGAACAGCGGCTCAATGCCGTTAATAAATACGATAATTTTGACTATTGGCTATGCCGTTTTTATGCTGACCATTGGACGTGGTATGTTGAATAAGCTGTTGCCTTGGGTTAATAAAAAACTGGCGTGGCCCGGAGGCGTTCTGTCAATTTCGCTAGCCTTGTGCTTTCTTGCAGGCGCATTCACTGAATACATTGGCATCCACGCAATTTTTGGTGCTTTTATCATGGGCGTGGCGCTAGGTGATTCAGAACACTTTTCCGAACGCGCGAAAGAAATTGTGCATCAGTTTATCAATAACATTTTTGCTCCATTATTTTTTGTATCGATTGGGCTAAGGGTCAACTTCATCGCCAATTTTGACCTCGTGCTCACCTTGGTTATTTTATTGATTGCATTTACCGGCAAAATTATTGGAAGCGGTTTGGGTGCTCGGCTTGGCGGCTTCAGTTGGAAAGAATCCGTTGCCGTTGGTTTCGGGATGAATGCCCGCGGTGCCATGGAAATTATCCTGGGATTAATTGCGCTGGAAAATGGCCTTATCAATGAAAAGGTATTCGTATCGTTGGTTATCATGGCGTTGATAACAAGTATGACCAGCGGACCTTTGATGAAGTGGACACTAAATCGATGAAGCGCCTGATTTAGATTCAGCTATTTCGAATGTCAGATCTTTTTCGCTCGCTCCCAGTACTTGTCCATCTCGGCTAATGTCATCTCTCCCATTTTTTTACCGTCCTTGGCCGACTCGGATTCCAGGTATTGGAAACGCTTGATGAATTTTTTGTTCGTACGTTCCAAAGCTTCTTCAGGATCAATGTTGATGAAGCGCGCATAGTTCACCAGCGAAAAAAGCAAATCCCCGAATTCTGCCATAGCCCTTTCGCTATTGATGGGCTGAGATGAGTCTGTATTAAATTCACTCTTGAACTCCTGCATCTCTTCCTCAACCTTTTGCCAGACTTGTTCCTTTTTTTCCCAGTCAAATCCAACGCCGCGAGCTTTGTCTTGAATGCGTATGGACTTCACCAAAGCGGGTAGCGATTTCGGTACACCTTCCAAGACAGATTTATTTCCAGTTTTAAGTTTAATTTTTTCCCAGTTTGCTTTTACCGTTTCTTCATCGTTGGCAATGACGTCGCTATAAATATGCGGATGGCGTTCTATCAGTTTGTCACAAATAGAATTCAACACATCCGTAATATCAAACGCCTTCAATTCCGAAGCAATGCGGGCATAAAAAACAATGTGCAAAAGGATATCGCCCAGTTCTTTTTTAATTTCCGTCAGATTTCCGTTCAGTATGGAGTCTGATAATTCATAGGTCTCTTCTATTGTCAAGTGGCGCAAACTTTCGAGCGTCTGTTTTTTATCCCATGGACAATTCTCCCGCAACTCATCCATAATGGTGAGCAATCTGTCAAATGCCTGTAATTTTGCCTCCCGGTCTAAATCTGGTGTCGAAAGAACCTTTTTCATGTAAAAAGCTGTTCAAATAATATGTTAATTTGCCGAAGGTACTAACAAATTTTTAGCACCGACGGATTCACACAAAAAGCTGAAATCAGATGACAGTTTTCTTATTTAGTATCGGAATCTTTGCTCTTTTTTTTGTACTCCTATCCGTTCGGCTTCTTTTTATCAAAAACGGGGAATTCCGGGGAACTTGTGCCTCGCAAAGCCCATGGCTTAATAAAGAAGGAGTTACTTGTGGCTATTGCGGTAAGCAGTTGAAGGCCGGTGACGCAGCCTGCGGAGATCCTGATGTTTTAAATAAAGAAGCAATGCCGACCATCAAAAGAAAACCGGGCCAGTAAAACTTCTTCTCCGATCCACTTGAGGGATCTTAAAATCATTTTTAGCATTTCCGGGATTTGGTAATTAGTTACATTATTCTTTTAATTTTGCTGTACAAAATGATGTATTGTGGCTTTAATTAAATCTATTTCCGGAATTCGCGGGACGATTGGTGGCAAGACCAATGAGAATCTTACCCCGCTTGATATTGTAAAGTTTACGGCTGCCTACGGCACGTTAATCAAAAAGAAAAAAGGCACTACTAAAATTGTATTAGGTCGCGATGCCCGACCATCAGGTGAAATGGTGAGTGCTTTAGTTACGTCAACCTTGCAAGCATTAGGAATCGATGTCATTGATCTTGGGTTGTCCACTACGCCAACCGTGGAAATCGCGGTACCTTTAGAAAAAGCTGCCGGAGGAATAATTCTCACTGCAAGTCATAATCCAGTACAATGGAATGCCCTGAAACTTTTAAATGAGAAAGGTGAATTCATTTCGGGCAAAGATGGTGAAGAGGTATTAAGAATTGCTGATAAAGAAGAATTTGATTTCGCCCCTGTCACGAAACTCGGTGGCTATACCAAGAATGATACTTATCTGCAGAAACATGTCGATCTTATTTTAAAATTGCCTTTGGTTGATGTAGATGCCATCAAAGCCAGAGGATTCAAAGTTGTGTTGGATGCAGTCAATTCATCGGGTGGAATTGCTGTACCACTCCTGTTAAAAGCTTTGAACGTTACGGTCAAGGAATTATACTGTGAGCCTACCGGCCATTTTCCTCACAACCCAGAACCACTACCAGAGCATATTGGTGACATTTGCCGAGAGATTAAAAAAGGTAAATATGATTTGGGTATTGTTGTTGACCCTGACGTAGATCGGCTTGCGCTTGTTTCAGAAGATGGATCTCCATTCGGAGAAGAATATACTTTAGTGGCAGTGGCAGATTACGTTTTGAAAGCCACCAAAAAGAAAAAGGGGAACTCCGTTTCAAATCTTTCTTCAACACGCGCGCTACGCGACGTGACCGAGAAAGAGGGCGGAGAATATTTTGCCGCAGCAGTCGGGGAAGTTAATGTTGTTACGATGATGAAAGAATGTAATGCGGTGATCGGTGGGGAAGGCAATGGTGGGATTATCTATCCTGACTTACATTACGGAAGAGATGCGCTGGTAGGTATTGCGTTGTTTTTGACGCACCTAGCAAAGTCAAACATGCCCGTATCCAGGCTGCGAGCTTCTTACCCCAACTATATCATATCCAAAAATAAGATTGAGCTTACCCCTAGCATAGATGTAGATAAAGTGCTTGAGGAAATTAAAAAGAAATATAAAAAACAACCGATCAATACGATCGATGGCGTAAAAATCGAGTTTGATAAAGAATGGGTACACCTGCGTAAATCAAATACAGAACCTATTATTCGTATTTATGCTGAATCTGACCTAGAAGTGAAAGCTGAGAATCTCGCAAAAAAAATGATCAGCGACATAAAGGAAATCATTACGGAAAAAGTGATTGCGTGATCCTAACATTTATTCCGTAAGGATGTATACAACAGCAAGCATGGTCTCTTATATGCAAATCTTATCATCGGCCAAGTAACTTTTGTTAGTGTAGTTTTAACAGACACGATTGCAGTCAACACTTATGCGCATATACCTGGACAACGCCGCAACAACGCCTCTTGACCCTGAAGTCTTTGAAGCAATGAAGCCCTTTATGCTGGAAGATTTCGGAAATCCTTCATCCACACATGCGCATGGCCGGACAGTTAGGGCTGCAATAGAGTCAGCTCGAAAAAAAATTGCTGAGTTACTGCATTGTACGCCGGGAGAAATTATTTTCACTTCTGGTGGAACAGAAGCTGATAATACCATTCTTACGGGCGCAGTTATCTCCTACAATGTCCAAAACATTATAACTTCTCCAATAGAACACCACGCTGTCGAAGAAACATTGAGCAGTCTTTCCAAGAAGAAACATATCCATCTTCACATGGTTGACCTGGACGAACATGGTCATATAGATTTGACTCACCTCGATCTTTTGCTAAGCAAACATCCGAATTCGTTGGTGTCGCTCATGCATGCCAATAATGAAATTGGAAACTTGCTTAACCTCGAGGCTGCCGGTGATTTATGCAATGAGCACAAAGCATATTTTCACTCGGATACCGTTCAGACTATTGGTCACTATCACCATGATCTACGAAAAATTAAAGTACAAGGTCTTGCTGCAGCTGCCCATAAATTTCACGGACCGAAAGGTGCAGGTTTCATGTTTATTCGAAAGGATAAAAAAATACAACCTTTCATTCACGGCGGTCCGCAAGAAAGAAACATGCGTGGAGGCACCGAAAATGTATACGGAATCATCGGCCTGGCCAAAGCTCTGGAAATCGCCTACCGCGATATGGATGGCCACCAGAAATATATCACAGGGCTAAAATCTCGCATGATCGATAAGTTAAAGGCGACTATCCCCCACGTCGAATTTCATGGCGATTCTGCAAACCTCGATAGAAGCTTATACACCGTATTAAATGTTTGTCTCCCAGAATCCGATCAAAACAGCATGCTGCTTTTTAATTTGGATCTTCATGGGATATCTGCGTCCGGGGGAAGTGCTTGCTCGAGCGGTGCAACGGCTGGCTCACACGTTTTGGGAGCCCTCCACCCAGGTTCCAAAAAGGGGGCGGTAAGATTTTCATTCAGCAAATACAACACCGTAGAGGAGATTGATTTTGCCGTAGAAAAACTAGCGGAATGTTTGAAGGCGTAAAGGCGAAGTCTAAAGACAAAGACCGTTCGGATTTCTAACCGTTTCTTCAACATTTCGACTTAAACACTACCAATAATCCCCATCTTCTTCATTAAAAAGGTAGCATTCATTTTTTGCGCAATGCCCAATTTTAGTTTGTAATCGAAGGACAGTTGATCGTTTTCAATGTTGGCTTCGAAATAATAGTTTTTAATCTGACTGGGAAATTGATTTTCGAGATCACCCAATACAACATCATGGGTGGCTATCATGGCAAGGCACGGATGTGGCAACAGTTGTTTTACAAGCGCAATCGAGCCTGATTGCTTATCAGTTGAGTTAGTACCTTTTAAAATTTCATCTAATAAAACGAAAAGCGGTTTATCGTTTCTTAACTCGTCCATAATGGTCTTCAACCGATCTAACTCTGCATAGAAGTATGATTGATGGTCTTTCAACGAATCAGCAGTCCGCATTCCCGTCCGGAGGTTGATGATCGGACAGGAGAATTCGCTAGAAAATACAGGGGCTCCGGCGAGGGCCAACACCAGATTAATACCAGCAGTACGAAGAAAGGTGCTTTTTCCCGCCATGTTCGCACCTGTTATAATAAGTATTGACTGCCCTTTACCTAAATACAAATCATTTGTAACACATTCATTTGTAGACAACAACGGATGACCTAGACCCACCGCCTTGATTTTCAATTCCGAATCTATTGTCGGGTAAACAAATGTTGGATGATTGAATGCAAAAGTTCCGAGACTGCAAATCACTTCTGTCTCACGAATTACATTGAGCCAAATTTTAAGGGAGTTTGAATTTTCGTATTTCCATTTTTCCAAACGATAAATGCACTGGAGATCGTATAACAAAAGACTATTAACGAATACACTGGCCAGGAAATTAAGTCTTGCATTTAAGTAACTCACAAGACTTGCCAGCGATTTGATCTTTATATCCGCATCGTTTGCTTGTTTCGAAAAAGTTTTAAGAATACCGGAAGAAAATTCTTCCCTCCCAAAATAATGCAAGATAGATGCATACTTTTCTAAAGTGTACTTCTTTTTGCTAACGTATTCATGAAATGCATTGATTTTTTTTATATGAAACCCAATAATCACCCATTGTATAAGTACAAGGACGATTGCAAAGGGGCTGGCTTGAGTGATAACAAATGCCAACCCAACAGCAGCAACAGTCAGAATAGGTAAAACCACTAGCAGAAATTTGTAGAAAGCGGATGTGTAAAGAAACGGGGGTTGCTTTAACCACTCCAGTAATTGCTCATGATCGCCCGGCTGTTCACCAATTTCAATTCCGGCAGCCTGAAAGTGTTGTCGGAAATCCGTCTTCAATGATACTTCCCGCACAGCTTCCTGGTGGTCGAGAATCTCCTGCTTTGAATCCAGTGCATAACCCAACCGTTGTGCCATCAACTTTTTACCATGGATCGTATTGCATCGGTTAACTGCCTGAAACAACGAACCGTCTCCAAAAATATCCAGATCATGAGAATACGGATGGCGTGGATCTATGAACTCTGACCCGTTTAAAAATCCAGCGTTGTCACCGCTGAGGGACTGCCGCTCGAGGTGATTAATCTTTACTAGATTTTGAGCATGTACCTTTTGATCAAACAGATTGCTGTGTTTTACAACCAGATAAATAAAAAGGATTAGCAGAAAAAAGCTTGCAATGAGAATTAAATGATAGGAAAACCCGAAATAAAGCGATGCAATAAAAACTAAAGCAACGAAAATCCGAAAATTGGAAATCACATTTATTTGCTTTTTTACTTCTAGTAGTGTCCCCTCAAAATTTTCTTTTCGTTTTTGGTAAAAAGCAATAAGGTCAATTGAAGTCATTAAGGATCGATGTGGTTTATACTTGCTCGCGTTTTCATTAGAGAACGGATTCAATAATACGCATTATTTCTTCTAAAGCTTTTTGGTCAATCGAATTAAAATCATTTAACACATCACTATCAACATCCAACACAAGTGCTACATCATTATTTTTAAAAGCAGGCAAAACAATTTCTGATTTGGACGCCGAACTACAGGCAATATGACCTGGAAACTTATTAACGTCTGGAACCAGAATTGATTTCCTTTCTTTCCAGGCGGTGCCACAAACACCCTTTCCAAAATCGATCCGGGTACATGCAATCGGTCCCTGAAAAGGCCCAAGCACAAGTTGGTTCTCCTTTACCAAATAAAATCCTACCCAGAAAAAATTGAACGACTGCTTCAGGGCAGCCGCAATATTCGAGAGGTTCGCAATAAGATCAGGCTCACCGTTCACTAATTCTTTGATCTGGGGTAAAAGCATTTGATACCGCTCGTCTTTAAGGGTCGATGTAGAAATGATTAGTTCCTCAGCCATGATTATATTTTTTCCAATTGTTTATGCGTCTTTTCGTTTTCGACATTGCCCGTATTTAACGTCGAGGCTGGTTCAAACAATACGATATGCACCTCCTCGTCTGCGGCGGGCTTGTGCTCCACTCCCCGCGGCACAATAATAAATTCCCCCGGGTTAACCTCAACGGTTTTGTCGCGAAACTCCATCCTCAATTTTCCTTTTACCACCAAAAAAAGCTCATCTTCATGATCATGATGATGCCAAACAAATTCGCCTTTCAGTTTAACTGCTTTTACATGTTGGCCATTAAGCTCACCAATGATGCGAGGATGATAGTAGTCAGTAAATTGGCTGAGTTTTTCAGAGATGTTTACTTTATTCATAAATTAAAATTTAAAGTCGCCCGACCACCTGTGCGGCCGGACGATTATTAAAGAGAGGGTCTGTTACAAGCAATGAAACGCATTACAATAGCTTTGGTTGGTGACTTTGATGAAAAGATACATACGCTGGTCGCCCTGAACAAATCGATTGATCACGCAAGACAGGCTTTGTCGTTTGAGCTTAACGCCGAGTGGGTGCCAACCGTCGACGTGGATAAAATTTTGTCGTCCTCCAATTACTACGACGGTCTATGGATTGTTCCGGGTTCGCCTTATAAAAATGATGAAGGCGTTTTCGCTGTAATCCGTAAAGCAAGAGAAAAAAATATTCCGATTCTAGGATCATGCGGAGGCTTTCAGTATATGGTTCTCGAGTACGCAAAAAATGCGTTGAACATCCATGAGGCAAATCATGAAGAAACTAATCCTGGCGGAATTTCTATTATTTCAAAACTTCATTGTTCATTGAAAGGGCAACAGGAACAAGTTGAAATAAAAGATAAAAATTCCTGGCTATACCGAGTCCTTAAAACTGATGAAATTGTGGGAAGTTACTATTGCAGCTATGGCGTAAATCCTCAGTTCTTCGAAAAAATAAATCAGCCCCCTTTTACTTTTACTGCGTTCGCTTCAACGGGGGAAGTACGCGCGTTTGAACTGAAAGGTCATCGATTCTTTAATGGAACTTTATTCCAGCCATCTTTAGATTCCTCATTTGAAACGCCAAATCCGTTGCTCGTGAATTTTTTTAATACCTGTAGTCGTAAGGCGATTGAAATGTAAGGACGAAAATTTGGCGAAGATTAAGAATGGATAGGGTTTCGATAAACATTTAACCAATCCCGTTTTATCTTGTATTGATTATCGAGTACACCTGAAAATGCAGGTGCTTTGATCCCGGTTTCAAAAGTTTGGGGAGAGATGAATATTCGCGCTTCGTCCCAAAGCTGCTGATCTATAAAGGCCTGCAACGTCTGGGCACCACCTTCCACAATAACGGATTGAATTTGTCGCCTGTAAAGGTCTTTCAAAAGGTTCGGTAAAAAATTCTCTTCATCGATTCTGATAAAAGAAATGTTTTTTAACTGTTGATGTTTCAGTACATTATAACACCACGTTTTTTGAGATCCATCAAACAAATTTATTTTCTTATTTAATTTTAAAAATCTGTCAACCACTATGCGCACTGGATTACGTCCAGTCCAATCTCGAACATTCAGTTGCGGGTTATCGTACTGTGCAGTACGCATTCCGACCAGCACTGCATCTTCTTCCGTTCTCCATTTATGTACAAACTGACGGGAGAATTCATCGCTTATCCATTTCGAATCATAATTTTTTCTTGCAACAAATCCATCAGCTGTTTCAGCCCATTTTAAAATGATATACGGTTTTTGTTTTTCCACGAAAGTGAAGAAACGTTTATTCAGCTCACGGCCTTTCTTTTCAAGAACCCCAGTTATGACTTCAACTCCCGCATCACGCAACTTATGTAGCCCCTCGCCATTGACTACAGGATTTGAATCGACGTTGGCAACGACAACTTTTTTTACTTTGTGCTGAATGAGCATGTCACAACAAGGGGGCGTCTTACCGAAATGAGAGCAAGGTTCGAGGGTAACGTAGACGGTACTTTCGCGCAATAAGCTTTTGTCCGCCACGGCGCTAACTGCGTTGACTTCTGCATGAGGGCCACCATATTTTTGATGCCATCCTTCACCGATAATTTTTCCCTCATGAACAACGATGCTTCCTACTAACGGATTAGGACTGACGTGACCAATCCCAAGCTGCGCAAGTTCCATGGCCCGCTGCATAAAAAGTTCGTCGGTATGATGATCGTGCTTGGTCATTGCTTATACTTGCAAAGATTGATAAGCTATGAAGAATTCCAAAGCGTTGTTTCAGGATTTCGTAAACAGGGTTCAATTACCCGAAAATAAAGATGAAATCAGAAGCATTGCATATCTGGTTTTCGAAAATGTTTTTGGTTTAACGCCCACAGAAATATTGGCTGAAAAGCAAATCGATAATAACGCCGCAATAAAAAGGCTCAACGATATCCTTGCCAGAATCAATAAACATGAACCTGTTCAATACGTGTTGGGCGAGGCAGACTTTTACGGGCGAATGTTCGGCGTAAATCCGGCGGTTTTAATTCCAAGACCTGAGACGGAAGAGTTGGTTCGATTGGTAATCAATTTTGTTAATCGTTCAAAGCCTGTGAACTGCCGGATATTAGATATCGGCACTGGCAGTGGTTGCATTGCCATTACATTAGCTAAGGAATTGCCAATGGCGGATGTTATAGCGATTGATATTAGCCCAGCGGCATTGGACGTTGCTTCAGCAAACGCCGATAAGTTGGGAGCAAAAGTTCTTTTTGAGATCGGCGATGTATTAATGGATAAAATCCCTGCGCCGATCGATGTCATCGTAAGCAATCCGCCTTATATCACACGTGACGAATTGAAATCCATGCCATGCAATGTAGTAGCATATGAACCTCAAACGGCCCTTTTTGTTGACTCGAATGAACCATTGTTATTTTACAAAGCTATCATCAATCAAGCTAGACAATCGCTGAAGGCTACAGGTTTATTAGCAGTTGAAATCAATGAGAAATTTGGAAATGAGGTGTATCAACTATTTATTGAAAACAATTTCAAGGAGGTTGAGTTAATGCAGGACTTATTTGGGAAAAACAGAATTGTAAAAGGTTTATCTTCATAACTTGATTGGTCCATAATGTAATTGACTATGACTAAACACACACGCGTGTCATTTATTGGATCGGGCAACCTTGCATGGCACCTGGCTCCCGCACTCGACAATTCAGATTTTCCCGTCCAGGAAGTTTACAGTAAAAATCCAGTACACGCGGCTTTATTAGTAGAACGTCTTTATGAAGCCGATGTAAAGGCATCGTTGGATTTTTCAACCAGCTCATCGAGTGTATTTATAATAGCTACTACCGATGAAGCCATCGAGGAAGTGGTTCAGGAAATCATTCTACCAGAGGACGCGATATTAGTTCATACTTCCGGTAGTCAGCCTTTAAGCATCTTGGGATATGCAGCAACGCAGAACCTAGGGGTTTTTTATCCGTTGCAGACCTTTAGCAAGGACAAAAAAGTTGACTTCAAAGAAGTACCCGTATTTATTGAAAGCGCAAACCCGGTTACTGAAAAGATGCTGCGCGCCATAGGAAACGCCTTGAGTAAGGTGGTGATTCCATTAAAGTCATACGAACGAAAGGCGTTGCATGTGGCTGCTGTGTTTGCTTCCAATTTTACGAATCACATGTTGCTTGTTGCGCAAGACATCATGAAAGAACACAGGTTAAGTTATGATTGGCTAAAACCACTCATTGCTGAAATGATCAACAAGAGTTTAAGTATTGGGCCTGAAAATGCACAGACCGGCCCAGCTAGACGCGGCGATTTGGAAATCCTGGATAAACACCTCGAATTTTTACAGGAAGACCCTTCAATGGCAGAGCTGTATAAGGTGATTAGTCAACATATTATCGACCGCTACGGGTGAATTACTGCCAAGCAATAAGGACGGTTAACTGATCATAACAATACGTTGCGGAGAGATTCACGCATGCATTTGTTTAATCTCCTACGAAAACGGTGTTCACTTACTATTTTCTGGTCACACTTAACTTTTTTTGCTATCAAGGAAGCGTTAACTTTCGAGCTTAATTTTGAATGATGACTTCATTGAATACAATACGGCCTAGGAGAAACCGGAAGAGTAATACCATTCGCTCGATGGTGGCAGAAACAACCGTAACAACAAATGATTTTATATATCCCTTATTTCTGGTAGATGGAAAAAGCCAGAAAGTAGAAATCAGCTCAATGCCCGGAATTTTCAGGTTATCCATTGATTTAATGTTAAAGGAAATTGAAGAATGCATGAACCTTGGGGTACGTGCGTTTGATATTTTTCCAGCAGTAGAGGACCAGCACAAAGATCGGACAGCCACAAAAAGTTATGATTCTAGTTTTTTTTACCTGAAAGCATTGAAGGAAATAAAAAAACAATTTCCCGAAGCCTGTATTATGACCGATGTCGCAATGGATCCGTACAGTTCCGATGGGCATGACGGATTGGTAAAAGATGGCAGAATTTTGAATGATGAAACGTTAGAAATCCTGGGTAAAATGGCCCTGGCGCAGGCCGAAACTGGTATCGATATTCTTGGGCCTTCCGATATGATGGATGGCCGTGTTGGATATATTCGAACGTTATTAGATAAAAATGGGTATACCGACGTTTCCATTATGAGCTATACCGCGAAATATAGCAGTGGTTTTTACAATCCTTTTCGTGAAGCGCTGGATTCAGCGCCGAAGTTTGGTGATAAAAAAACTTATCAAATGAATCCCGCTAACCGCAAAGAAGCGTTAATAGAGGCGGCGCTCGACACGGAGGAGGGTGCAGATTTCTTGATGGTCAAGCCTGCGCTGGCATACTTGGATGTAATCAGATTGTTAAAAGATAATTCGTGCTTGCCTATCGCGGCTTACAACGTGAGTGGTGAGTTTTCAATGGTTAAAGCAGCTGCACAAAAAGGTTGGTTGGATGGCGACCGCGTGATGAATGAAATCCTTTTGAGTATTAAACGTGCGGGGGCTGATATTATCTTGACATACTTTGCAAAGGAATTTGCTGCAAAAAAAATCTAATTCATTCCTCATGTACAGGATACTCCTGTTTGTTTCCTTTATAACGGGCAGCCTCTTGTCTTCCGCACAGACTTTGCAACTAACGGATATCGGTAAGATCCAGGTAAATGGACAACTAGGATATCTCCGGGATGACTCACAGTCATTGACTACAGACGACGTTAAAAACATGACGTTCATGTCAATCAATACTAAATATGCGCCCAATCTTGGATTCGACCGTGCCGCGCATTGGTTTAAACTGGAAGTAAACAATGTATCTGCATCGGCTGAATGGCTGCTCGAAGTAGCTTATTCTCCCTTAGACCAAATTGATCTCTACATGGTCGATAAAGATGGAACTCCTATTCATAGAACCTCCGGCGATCACTTTCCTATTACAGCACGTGATCTTCCGCATCGACATCCAATTTTCGCTTTCGAAATTTTGCCCGGGCAAACACGCGATATTTTCCTGCGTGTACAGACCATTTCCTCCGTTCAGGTGCCAATAATTTTCTGGCATCGTGACGGCTTTCTGAAGACATCGTATAAAGTTCAACTACTCAATGGGCTTTTCTATGGAGCGATGGTACTGATGATTTTGTACCAGCTATTTTTATTTTTTTCAGTTCGTGACAAAATCACGTTCTACTATGTGCTCACACTGGTCACCATGGTAAATGTGGTAGCATTCTTTCAGGGATATTCATTCCTGTATTTATATCCTGACTACCCGAAGTTTAATGACATTCTCGCGATGGTTACGGGCCCTTTTTTCCTTGTTTCCTCAACGTTGCTGACCCGAGCATTCTTGAATTTGCGGCACTTCAGCAACTTACTCGATAAACTGCTATTGGGAAATATGGTACTCGACCTTGGTGTGGCCCTGCTCATGGCAGTCTTCTTCAGAAAAATTTCATTCCAATACCATAACTATCTCATTTTTATCCATTGCTTGCTGGCATTAATTTCTGCCGGATATTGTTTTCATAAAAAATACAAACCAGCCCGATACTACCTTATTGCTTGGTTTACCGTTTTAGTGGCCGCTGGAATTTTTACCATCAGCAGCGTTGGATTTATGCCCGGGTATTTGAGTACAAATTATATGGGATTGATGGGCGGCTGCATTCTGCAAATGTTGTTCATATCCTTTGCCCTAGGCGATCGATGGAGTACGTTAGAAAAAGAAAATCAAGAAGCCAAGGAAGCTGAACTCGATCGGGAGCATAAAGAAAAAATTCTCCTCGAAGAGGAAGTTAAAATCCGGACCGTAGAAATCCAGCAGCAAAATGTACAGTTGGAGGAGGTTAATCATGTGAAAGACAAACTTCTCTCCGTTGTATCACATGATATCCGTGGACCTTTAGGCTCGCTTCATCTGGCGTTGAATTTGGTAAAAAGTGGATCAATGACAGCAGATGAGTTCCAAAAAGTAACAGAAGGATTAGAAGCACGATTAACGCATACAACGGAGTTCATCGATAATTTATTGCAGTGGGCAAAACTTCAAATGCGAGGTGAAACGTTCGAACCCGATCGGCTGGATCTCGGCAAACTCGCAGAAGAATCAGTTGCCCTGCTCGAACCTGAATGTTCGCAAAAAAATATTCGAATAAAGAATCATATCCAGGGTCCCTTAGAAGCCTATGCCGACGTGAATATGATTCGTAGCGTTTTCCGGAATTTACTAACCAACGCTGTTAAGTTTACAAAGCCTAACGGAACCATTTCGATCGGAGCTTATCGTGTGGATCTTAAAATAATTATTTCAGTCGCCGATAGTGGGGTTGGAATTCCTGAGAAAAACAGAAACAAACTTTTTACCATTTCAAGTGTCACAACCCAAGGAACGAAGCAAGAAAAAGGAACGGGCCTCGGACTTTTACTTTGTAAGGAATTTGTCGAAAAAAATGGCGGGAGCATTTGGTTCGAAACTGAAGATGGAAAGGGAACAACCTTTTATTTTTCCCTGCCTGAATTTGTTGAAGAATCGCGCAGCGCCCAAGCCAATTAATGTCTCTGGTGTAATCGAAGGGACAACTCGCACAAAATTTTGTACGTTGTATATTCGTACTTCTATTTTTATTGATTGCAATGCCTTACCGGATTGACCTGTTCGCTGTATTTATATTTTTAGGCATCGTCCAGGGCATTTTTCTGTGCGTATTTTTCTTACTCAAGGAACACAGAAAAAATAAATCAAATCTCTTTCACGGATTAATGTTATTGAGCATTGTCGCGTGCATTACTGAGATCTTTCTGATGTATACCGGATACATCATACATTATTTGTATCTCGTCGATTTTTCAGAAGCTTTGGGATTGGCGATCGGTCCCTCATTTTATTTACTTGTCGTCAGCTTAACAACAGGAAAATTATCCTGGAAAAATTATTTACATCTCGCCTTTCCGGTAGTTTATTTTTTTCTGCAATTACCTTTTTTGGTTCTTCCTGAGGATGCAAAATATAACGCGTGGATTGGATCCTATCATCCTGGTTTGGAAGCCAGGCTATTTGATTATGATTATGACCCTCGCCTATTTTGGGTTACAGATAATTGTACCGAAATCTCTTTACTCAGTTTATTCCTCTACAGTACGTTGGGACTTACAGAAATATATAAGGCATTTAAAAGAAGGAACGAGTCCTTTTGGCATCCCGTCACCGGTGTCTTGAAGTTTTTACGATGGGAAGTTTTTATAATTGCCTCCGCTGCTTTAGGGATCCTAATCGTAAAACTGTTTCATGATCACGACACTGGCGATCATCTTTTTGCGTCTTACATAACAGTTACAATTTACTTGACCAGTTTTCGAATTATCAGCCATTCAGGATTCTTTACACAAGCCCCGTTGACCGAAAATCAAAAATACAAAAACTCGTCAGTTAGCGGGGAACATCAAAGGGAGCTGCTTATTAAATTGAATTATTTAATGACGAGCAAGAAACCCTTCCTAAATTCCGATTTTTCATTGCCGGAATTGGCTCATCAGTTGGGGACAACGATTCATACTTTGTCCCAAACAATTAATGAAGGACTAGGAAAAAGCTTCTTTGAAATGGTGGCCGAGTATCGTGTGAAAGAAGCGAAGCATTTACTAGTAGACAAACCGAACATTAAAGTGGAAGAAATTGCCGAACAAGTTGGCTACAATTCAAAATCCTCCTTTAACACGGCTTTTAAAAAGCTTACAGGTTCCACACCTTCCGAATATAGGCTAGCCAAAACCAAGTTTGTAAAGTAACTTCATTCCGGTAAAGCCGAATTTCGGCTGTTGCCAGTGCCTTTTTATAAAGTCGAACGCCCAAATTATAAAATCAATCGTGCTCTTCTCACTGATGTGTAATCTTTGGATCGGTAATCTGTCGCTAATTGGCAGGCATTTTTACATCCTTAACACTTTGTCATGAGAACTATGTTATCTACCCCGCAGTCAGTTATTATCGATGTAACCGGGCGTCGTCACGACTTGGATTGGCTCCGGTTTATTGCCATCGTCATTTTATTATTCTTTCACACAGGCATGCTTTTCAATCCCTGGGACTGGCACATCAAAAATAATGAGACCAGCGAAAGCTTTCGCTATTGGATGAGTTGGCTTCATTTCTGGCGGATGCCGCTGCTGCTTTTTATTTCCGGGGCCGGTACATATATGGCATTGGGAAAAAGATCTCCCGGGCAATTTGCTAAAGAAAGGATTACACGCCTTTTTATTCCATTAGTCTTCGGAATATTTGTGATAGTACCGCCGCAGATTTACTACGAGCACATCAGGGAATACAATAGTTACTGGGACTTCTATAAAACAGTCTTTGAATTTAAACCTTACCCCGATGGAAGTTTCAGCTGGCATCACTTATGGTTTATCGCGTACTTGTTGGTGTACTCATTGATAGCCATTCCATTTCTAATTTTTTTCCGTTCAACTGGCTCACGCCCTGTTAAGGAAAAAATTTTTAAGATTTTTTCAAGTCCAGCCGGAATTCTTTTTGTTCCGGCGGCGATTATTTTAATCACGCAAATACTTTTAAGACCCTATTTTCCCGAGCAGACACACGCTTTGATAGACGACTGGGCTTATTTTACGTTTTACCTTTGTTTTTTTCTGTTTGGAATAATTTGTTATTCAAATCCACTATTGTGGGAGTCTATTGGAAGAAATCGAAAACATCTTTTGGTAAGTATGGTGGTGCTACTGATTCCATTTTACATTCTCTACTTTCACTTACGAGAGCTAATACAACTGCCTTGGACTTTTGATACGGTGGAAACCGCCTTTGATGTAACTGCGATTTTTGTGAGTTGGTCCACGGTGATTACCATCATTGCTTATGGTCAACATTACCTGAACAAATCACATCCATGGCTAAGCAAGATCAACGAAGGTTTATATCCCTTTTATATCCTTCATCAAACGGCCATCATCTTTATTGGATTCTATATTTGCCAATTATCCTGGGGTATCGCGGCGAAATTTTGGGTCATTGCAATCTTGACGCTCATCACTTGCATTATTTTTTACCTGTTGATTATTCGACCATTTAACCCCATGCGTTTCTTATTTGGAATGAAAAAAATAAAAGTTAATAGCTGACCCGGACTGGGATAGAAAGCCATCGTCCTGGATATCTCAAATCGTGAGGAATATGTCAACAACTATTGACGCTGCAATTATATCGAATCAAAAAGCCCTGGTAGCTTCGAAGAAGGCGGCGCTATCTTTAAATGTTTATACGCGCGGTCCGCGGCCTCCCGGCCACGTGAAGTACGTTTTATGTATCCTTCCTGTATCAAGAAAGGTTCATACATTTCTTCTATTGTTTCTGCTTCTTCACCTACTGCTGTGGCTATCGTGTTTAGTCCGACGGGACCCCCTTTGAACTTTTCAATTATCGTGAGCAAAATTCTGTTATCCATCTCGTCCAGCCCATTTTGATCCACATCCAATGCCTTAAGCGCAAGTTGGGCAATGGCCATGGTTATAATTCCATTACCCTTAATTTGTGCAAAGTCACGAGTTCTTCGTAAAAGGTTGTTCGCGATGCGAGGAGTACCACGACTCCTTCGGGCAATCTCGAATGCTGCGTCGTCGTCAATCGGTGTTGTTAAAATGTGCGCTGAACGTTTAACAATTTTTGTGAGCAGCGTCGAGTCATAATATTCCAGCCTTGCATTAATGCCAAACCTTGCCCTGAGCGGAGAAGTAAGAAGCCCCGCGCGTGTAGTGGCACCGATAAGTGTAAATGGATTTAGTCCGATTTGTACCGACCTCGCATTAGGTCCGGAGTCCAACATAATGTCAATACGAAAATCTTCCATCGCGGAATAAAGATATTCCTCCACAATAGGATTTAACCGGTGAATCTCATCAATAAACAAGACATCATGCGACTCAAGGTTGGTTAGCAAACCTGCCAAATCGCTAGGCTTATCGAGTACCGGCCCGGATGTAATTTTAATATTCGTACCCAGTTCATTGGCAATGATATGAGACAGGGTAGTTTTGCCAAGGCCGGGAGGTCCATGCAAGAGGACGTGATCCAGCGATTCACCGCGCTGTTTTGCAGCCAGTACAAAAATCTTAATGTTGTCAACAATCTTTTGTTGCCCTGTAAAATCTTCAAAAGAAAGTGGCCGAAGCGCTTTTTCTACTTCCCGTTCTTCTCCGCTGAGAGATGCACTATCGCCTTTCAGATAATCTTCACGCATGGTCCATGTGACTTTATTCGTTATACGCAGCTCTGCTACTGACTCGTTAAAGGTAAAGAAAGGATCGATAAAGGTATGAATTGTTTATTTCAGTTTTCGAATGCCTAAATCATTTCGCAGAGCCAGTCGCATCAAAAAGTAGGGTTACAATGGCGGCTGGGCAATCAAATGAAGAATTAGCCGTCTCGCAACATTGTTGCATTTATAAATAAATCTATATCTTGCGCATCTTTAAAAAAACATGGACAATCGAAAGAAAAATATCATCTACTCTGCGCTATTGTTCATCGCTATTGTTGCCGTATGGTTCTATCGTAAAAACCAGGTTCAAGAACCGCTCAAGGTAGAAGGTCAAACTATGGGAACTACCTACCATATAACCTACTTTGATAAGCACAAAAGAAATTTTAAAACTTCAATCGATTCCCTGCTATCAGTGGTAAATAAGTCCATCAACAATTACGATCCGACGTCTGAAGTTTCCCAGTTTAACAAAAGTGAGCAAGGTATTGCGATAAGTCTCCCATACCTTCTTCCGCCCATTCAAAAGGCGCAAGAAGTTTTTCAGGCGTCCAACGGTGCGTTTGATGTTACGGTCATGCCGCTGGTAAACGCCTGGGGATTTGGTGCCGGCAAGCAACTCAATCCGGATAGTGCGCAGGTAGATTCTTTAAAATCTTTTGTGGGGTTTGATAAAATCCGATTTACAAGAGATAGCGTGATCAAATCAGAACCAAAAGTTCAGTTGGATTTTGGTGGAATTGGTCAGGGTTATGGCGCTGATGTTATTGCAGATTTTCTAAAATCTAAAGGCATCAATAATATGCTCGTCGAACTGGGCGGAGAAGGAATGGCGTTGGGTAAAAATTTGAAATCCGGAAAATCGTGGGAGCTCGGTATACTGGACCCAAATTCCACTTATGAAAATCAGTTTTTTAAAGCGTATGTATCATTATCCGATAAGTCTTTCACGACCTCCGGAAATTATTTTAACTATCGCGAAATTGACGGTAAAAAATATTCTCATACTATAGATCCCGCAACAGGCTACCCTGCACAACGCGCCATTCTAAGTGCCTCTGTCTTTACAACGGACTGCATAACAGCCGACGCTTGGGGAACGGCCCTCATGGTGATGGGTCACGAAAAAGCAATTGCGTTATTAAAAAATCATCCGGGGCTAGACGTTCTTTTGATTTACACAAACGCTGAAGGTAAAATGGAAACATTCATTACCCCAGGAATCAAACCTTTTGTAAAGTTAGAACCTTAGAACAGCCATGGTACTTAAGTTACTTGTTTTATTCTTTACACCGCTTATTTCGGGCTTGATGATTTATTTGTTGCCCAAAAGTAAGGGAACAAATTTCAGACTACTGCTGGTCTTTGCGGGATCTTACCTTTTTGCTATTACAGTTATTCACATACTGCCCGAGTTGTACAAACACAACCAGGAACTGGAACTCATCGGATTGTTTGTGTTAGCCGGTTTCTTTTTACAACAACTGCTGGAATATTTCACTTCCGGAATTGAACATGGCCATATCCATACGTCGGAAACTCATGTCCATGATCACAGCCATCAGTCGGTATCGGCACTGGTGCTGCTGTTTGCTTTATGCGTTCACGCTTTCCTGGAAGGAGGCATGTTGGCACAACCCCTCACAACGGGCCCGGTATATGACATGAATGCAATTCTGCTCGGCATTGCACTACATCGGGCGCCTGCAGCTTTTGCGTTGATGACAGTTCTGGCCTTTCAATTACATTCAAGAAACAAAGCGTTGCCACATTTGATTGGCTTTTCCTTTGCGGCACCTGCGGGCCTGTTGTTAAGCACGTTTCTAACCAACCACGAAGTCCTCTCGACTGCCAGCCTCATGTATTTGTACGCCCTTGTATGCGGCAACTTTCTTCACATTTCCACAACCATCGTTTTTGAGAGCAGTCCCGGACATCGGTTTAATGCGCGGAAGATGGCGGTAGCGGTGGTAGGTGCCCTGGTGGCGGTGGCGGTGGAGTATATTTTTAAGTAACAGGTTAGGTTAGTTTTTTATCTGGCAATTTATTACCTACGCTTCGAATTTAAATAGGCAAAATGTAATTGCGGGTAATGACTTATAGTGACATTTTAGCCGTTAAGTTTCATGCTATGTATATCCTTGGTGTATCTGCTTTTTACCACGATTCCGCTGCCGTACTACTTAAAGACGGAAAGATTATTGCTGCAGCCCAGGAGGAGCGATTTACGAGAAAGAAACATGATGCACGATTTCCTGAGAGTGCCATAAAATATTGCCTGGACGAAGCGGGTATTTTATTAGGTGATATTACAGTTTTAGCATTTTATGATAAACCTCTATTAAAGTTCGAACGTCTAATCGAAACTTATTACGCCTATGCACCCCGTGGAATTTTGTCTTTCATAACCAGTGTCCCTGTCTGGTTAAAAGAAAAAATGTTTCTTAAAAGGGAAATCAAGAGAGGCCTGGCAAACATTGGTTCTGTTAACAAACAGATAAAACTTTTATTTCCCGAACATCATTTATCTCACGCTGCAAGCACATTTTATGTTTCACCGTTCAAAGAAGCAGCAATATTGACAATTGACGGCGTGGGTGAATGGGCTACTGCATCAATTGGATACGGAAAGGAAAACACCATTTCAATATTCAAGGAACTCAGGTTTCCTCATTCGTTGGGGTTACTCTATTCTGCGTTCACGTATTATCTCGGTTTCAAAGTCAACAGTGGCGAGTACAAATTAATGGGCCTTGCACCGTATGGAAATTATTATTCGGAAGAGGTAAAAAATTATATAACTAAAATTAAGAATGAGATTGTCAAAATATATCCCGATGGCTCAATATGGTTAAACCAAAAATATTTCCAGTATGCGACCGGTTTAACGATGACAAAAGATTCTCCTTGGGAAAAGCTTTTTGGATTTAAAAGACGAAACCCAAATGAAGAGTTGCTAGAAGTGCATTGCAATCTTGGTCTTGCTATTCAAATTATAACCGAAGAAATTGTTTTGCAGATGGCCAAGGAAGCAAAACGATTAACCGGGTCAGAAAATATATGCCTTGCGGGAGGAGTGGCCCTGAATTGTGTTGCCAATGGAAAGTTACAAGAATCCAACCTTTTTAAAAACCTATTTATCACACCTCCTTCAGGAGATGCAGGAGGTGCTCTTGGGGCTGCCTTGGCTGCGTGGCATATCTTTCTTTCTAAGGCACGTGTGGTACGAGAAAACGAACTGGATGCTCTTCACGGCTCATACCTTGGTCCAGGTGTAGAGGAAAAAGATATCCGTTCAGTAATAAACAAGTTCAATGCATCAGCAACTAAGTATGACGATTTTGAGGCATTGGCAAACGATGTCGCTGATTTTTTAAAGGACGGTAAAATTGTAGCGTGGATGCAGGGAAGAATGGAGTTTGGCCCGCGTGCATTAGGTTCGCGAAGTATATTAGCAGATCCAAGAAATGCCGAGATGCAACAAAAACTTAATCTTAAAATTAAGTATCGAGAATCCTTCAGACCTTTTGCACCTTCCGTCTTGATTGAGGATGCGGCGAGTTATTTTGAACTTGACGGCGCATCTCCCTATATGCTGCTGGTAAAACCTATTAAGAAGAATCTGAGAAAGCAGGTTCCCCTCGCCTACAAACAATTAGATGTCCGCCAAAAGCTCTACTATTCCAGATCATACCTTCCGTCAGTAACCCATGTTGATTTTTCCGCTCGAGTACAGACCGTGCACTTGGAAACAAATCCAAGGTATCATAAATTAATCCAGGCATTTAAAAAAAAGACAGGATGTTCTGTCTTGGTGAATACATCATTCAACGTCCGGGGCGAACCGATCGTCTGTACACCTGAAGATGCCTATAGGTGTTTTATGAGAACAGGAATAGATTATTTAATTATAGGTGATTTTTTCTTTTCAAAAAAAGATCAGCCGAACTGGAAGAAAACAGATCAGTGGAAAGAAGAATTTATTTTAGACTAATAAATATTGCAGGATGGATTTCTTAAAAGATTTGATTGGCTTCCTTAAAGCAAGAAAGAAGTATTGGTTAATTCCTATGATCTTTATTTTTCTCTTACTGGGCGTTCTAATTGTAATTGGCGGAGGTTCTTCTGTTGCCCCGTTTATCTATACGCTGTTTTAAAACCAAATGAAGGCCAATCCATATCAGACTATTCTTGTCATTGTGACCGGTTTCCTCGTCTTAGGATTCATCTTTCCACGCGCTGGAACTTATTTATATGTGCTTGCAGCATCCATTGGCACATTAGGACTGGCACACAATTTTACTCGGGATTGGATTATTTTGATATGGAGAAAGTTTAGTTATGCGTTAGGATGGTTTAATAGCAAGGTATTATTAGCTGTGGTTTTTATTTTCTTTCTTACTCCAATAGCATTTTTATATCGCATACTAAAAGGTGATACTCTGAAAATAAATAAGCCACCAGAGAAGTCAGCGTTTATTGAGAGGAACCACACTTTCAGTTCAGTTGATTTGGAAAACCCATGGTAATAATCTAATCATTTCAAATTCTCAGGAGCGTGCATAATTCAGCTAATCTTTTGACTATTGTATGTGCGCTTGTCCTTATAGGAATGGTTATCCTTGCTCTTATATTGTTTAAAAATAGAAGAAAAGAGATCTGGCTTATTATTGTGTCATGTGTTGTTGCACTGATTATTGCTGAAACTTTTTTAAGAATTTTCTTGCCACAGATCGCGGAACACAATAAACTTTTTGAGTATGATGAAATACTCGGATGGAAATTTGTTCCTAATAAAAAAGCGGAAATAATATATCCTGGTGAAATACGAAATACCGTAAAGATAAACTCGCAAGGCTTCCGTGATCATGCACCTTCCGCAGAAAAGAGAAACAAATTGATGGTGGTCGGCGACTCCTTTGTGAGTAACATTTCAGTTAAAGACAATGAAGTTTTTACAGAGATCATGGAAGTCAAGTTAAAAAATTGTGATGTGCTGAATTTTGGCGTGAACGGATACGGACAAGTCCAAGAATATTTATTGTTGCAAAAATGGATAGATAAAATAAAACCAGATGCAATTATTTTGATGATTTATCTTCAGAATGATCTTACAGACAATACCGGAAACTACTGGCTTTATGAAAGGCCTTCCGCATCTTTTGGTGGTGAGGATTCTCTCCTGGAAATAAAATCACAATCAAAAATTCGACCTCTACAGAACACCCAAAAATCACCGAATATATTTTCTAACTCGCACCTGTATAGACTTATAAGTTCCACGGTAAAGAAAAGGGGACTGTTTACCGAAACAGACTCGCTCTACACTCCTCCAGAATATTACTCTTGCCGATGGCCAGTTTCCGAAGATTATAATTCCATGTATCGGATCATGGAAGCTCTACTACTTAAAATCGTTTCTCTTTGCAAAGAGAAAGGTATACCTGTTGTTTTCGTCTTAGCACCTTCCATTATCCAAATTGAAGATGAAGTATGGAAACTGTTTTTAGAAAAATATGTCGAGATTGAAAAAAATTATAACAGATCACTCCCTAACGAGATGCTGATGCACGTAGCACACAAGAATAATCTGTATATGATTGACCTTTTTCCTACGTTGAAAGAAGAAAGCCAAAAACAGGTAAAATTGTATCACACATACGAGCAGCACTGGACAAAAGAAGGCAATCGTATTGTTGCTGATTGCATTATTAATTATTTGAAATCGCATTCGCTGATTGATCACTAGGGTAAATCCACAAAAGTTCTTGTTTCAATCTGTATTTTGCTGCAAGGCCGCATCCTGCGCTTCCAATGCTTTAATAGATTCCAGTATAATTTGTGAAAATAATTCTCCTCCCGCTTCATTGAAGTGACCGTAATCAGCAAAATATTCTTTAGTCCACTTTTGTTTTCGGAGAATATCGTCAATTACTATAGTTTGTGCACCCGATGAAATCGCTTTTCGCATTAAAGCATTAAAATTCTCCATCAACATGGGCATCTCTTTATTATTAATTGTCGGTGTCCATGAATTGCTTCGAGTTGAATTCTTCAGAGAATCGAAATTCAGAACCTGTGGAATGAAAATCGTTTTTGAATTCAAGTTATCGCATAACAATTTCATGGTACGCAAATTCTTTACATACAGCGAATCAATGTATGGATCATTCGTGGTGAAAGCCTTAGTGTCGTTGAGGCGCCAAAATCCTTTTATAGTCTGTCCTAACTTTTTGGCCACTTTCGAAATAAAAAAATTATCCCAAATGTCTCTTGCTCCAAATTCAAGATTGGTTTTTTGACTCATACCATGCCAATAATAATCAGGGGAGTGGGGTTTGATATGATAGTTTCGGATATCATTCCAGCCTTCATAAATTATGATAATGTGTGGATCAAGTTCGGGCACGAACGTGATCAATTGTATTATGCCTTCGAGTGTTGAATAACCAGGCACGCCTAAATTATATACATTATAGTTTTTGCCAAGCTTCTCCTGAAGCATAAATGGCCAGCTATTTTCATCCGTAACGAATGTCCCAAAAGTGGTAGAACCACCCAGGCAAATAACATTGATGGCATCCTTTTCGTATGCCGTTGGACGCGTCTTTCTAAATCCATATTGGTCCGTGGTAATGGATAACCCATTTGAATTCACATAGTGAAATTCTTTTTTTGATACACCACTCAAATAGGGATGTTCTTCAAAGATCTGGTTTGGTGGAGTCTCATATAAAAATCTTCCTCTGAAAATCCAATATCCCAACTGGCAGACCAATTCAATAGTAATCAATAAAGTTACAAATACAGCATAGTTAACTACGAGTAATTTCGCTATCTGCATTTTTCCTTTCATAGTGCTTTGCGCTAAATAAATTCATTTTCATCCTGAATATCGAAAACCTTATCAATTAATCAAGCATATATCTTGGGGATGTACATTACTGTGAATTGAACGAGCAAATTAGTTTACTTAATTTCGGTCTCAAATACTTGATAACATTACGACGCGATGGAATTGTATCTGGACTTGTTAAAAAAAGTTCTCACTGATCTCCACAGGATAGAAAAGGAGGAATACAAACCTTTAACAAAAAAAGTACCTACCTGGAAGGAGAAGCTTCTACTTCCCATTGATAAACTGCTTAGGAAAAATAATTATACCATTTGTAAATATGTAGTACCTGATATAGCGCGTCGTGCGCAAGGCACAGACTGGCCCGCCAATGCCGAAACGATGATAGGCATTAGAAGACTAAATAATATTCAATTTTGTATTGAACAGATTCTCACACATGACGTAGAAGGTGACTTAATGGAAACAGGAGTATGGAGGGGCGGAGCCGTAATATTCATGAGGGCAGTTCTTAAGGCCCATAGAATAAGGAACAGAGTTGTGTGGGCAGCAGATTCTTTTGAAGGCCTTCCTAAACCTGATGAAGCGAAATATGTCCATGACAAAGGAGACACTCACCACTTGTATAAAGTACTAAATGTATCTCTGGACGAGGTCAAGTATAATTTTGAAAAATATGACCTTTTAGACGACCAGGTCAAATTCATAAAGGGATGGTTTAAAGATTCATTACCAATTGCTCCTATTGAAAGACTTGCATTATTGAGATTGGATGGAGATATGTACGAGTCAACCATGGATGCTCTGGTGCATCTATACCCAAAATTATCGATTGGCGGTTATCTAATCGTTGACGATTTCAATACCGTCAAAGGTTGTAAAACAGCGGTAGAAGATTTCAGAAAAAAACATGGCATAAAAGATGAAATCATTCCTATTGATGGTGAAAGCATTTATTGGGAAAAAAAATCATGAGCCATCGAAAATCTACTGCCATGAAAAATGATCCATTAACCACGAAGCGCGATTAATAATTCCGGTTAAGATTATGAAGAAATACATCTTTCATGGAATTGGGTTAATACCTGAATCATTTAGAAAACAAGGAATCTTTGTACTCATTCTTTTAACAGCTGGCTCATTATTAGATCTCTTTAGTCTTGCCACATTTATACCACTCATTATTCTGGTTATTAATCCGGATCGAAATTTAAATAATAAATACTTTTCGCAACTATCCGACGTAACCGGATTTGTTGATCCAACTTCTTTTGCGGTTTCATTCACGATCTGTGCATTGATCTTTATATTTATAAAAACACAAATCAACATTTGGATAACCTATAAAAAGGCTCACTATTCATACCGAATTGCGGGCGACTTTGCTTCACGGGCTATGGCAAGGTATATGCAGATACCGTATCAAAAATTTGCGAATTCAGATTATACGAAAGAAATGAACAGGATTTCGAATTTGCCAATCGTATATGCGAATAATTATCTTATTCCACTTGGCACCATTCTATCCGAATCGTTTATGTTGATGATGCTGTTACTAACTATAACGCTATACGATCCAAGAGTGGCATTATTCATTATGCTTATCATCTTACCAATTGCACTGCTGTACAGAATCAAACGTATTAAGATGAAAAATCTGGGGCAACAAATTAAACAGAAGTATCCACTTCTTTTAAAGTATACCTTGCAGAGTATAGAAGGGTTACCTGAAATTAGAGTGTTCAAAAAAGAAGCGTTTTTTAAAAATAGATTTACTAAAACATTCAATGATCTGGGAGTAACTTTTTCGAAGGACCATACAGCGCTTACAAGTTCCGTACGGCTTACCGAACTCATAGCCACACTCTGTGTAAGCGCTCTCATAATATACGCTCTGCTTTTGAAGCAATCGCCTGAGAAATCGATTTTGCTTTTAAGTATCTATGCAGGTGTGAGTTTTCGCGCGATACCCTCCATCAACCGCATACTGGCTGCATCGTTGCAAATTAAGACGCATGATTATATTATTCCTGAGTTACAACAAATGATGAGTCCTTCAAATATGTCATTTGACGAACCACTGCCAAACCTTTCGTTTGAGAAAAAAATTGAATTACAGGATATCTCATTTAGACATGAAGGGCACCCTTGGATTTTTGAGAATGCTTCATTGGCTATCAACAAAGGTGAAAAAGTTGCAATCTTAGGAAAATCAGGGAGCGGTAAAACAACTCTATTTCTCCTTATGATGGGATTTATTGAAGCACAGAAAGGAGAAATAAAAGTCGATGGTGTGACAATAGATAACGGGAACTCGTCCGGTTTGCTTAGACGAATTGGCTATGTGCCTCAAAGTCCTTATATCCTCGATGATACATTGGCTGAAAACGTAGCCTTTGGAATTCCGAAAGAAAACATAGATCAAAATAAAATTATGGCTTTGTTAAGGAGTCTTGATTTGGAAGCTTGGGCCAACAATCTTCCGCTTAAGTTAGATACGATCATGGGGGAAAAAGGCACTAAGTTATCTGGGGGTCAAAGACAGCGCATTGCTATCGCCCGAGCGCTTTATCATGAGGCGGAAATTTTATTATTAGATGAGATTACAAATCAACTAGATCGAGAAACTGAACAAGACGTGATACAGATTCTTCAGAATCTAAATTCATTGAAGAAAAGTGTCATTTTAATAACCCACAAAATTGAGCTTTGGAAGTTCTTTGACTCAGTCTATGAAGTAAAAAATAAACGATTCGAAAAATTGCTTACCGAAGAACTTGAATCAATTTATCTTCGACATGATTGAGAATAATTACGCTTATCCCCTTATAAGTATCATTGTTCCTACTTTTAACCGGGCAGATCTCATCGGTGAAACCATCCAAAGTGTACTAAATCAATCGTATAATCATTGGGAGTTGATTGTAATAGATGATGGCTCTGTGGACAACACCGAGGATGTGGTTTCTAAATTTGTAGACACGAGAATTCACTATTTTTTGATAGAACATAATGGGATTTTTGGAAAAGTAAGGAACGAAGGTTTAAAAAAGGCGAAAGGCGAGTATGTAGCATTTCTTGATTCGGATGACTTATGGTCGACGGATAAATTGCTTGTTCAAGTCAACCTAATGACTCAATACCCTGACGCTGCCTTTGTATTTAATAACATCACGATTTTTGGCACCCGCCCCTATCCCTCGCCTCCTGACTATGACGAGCTGTATGTGGGAAGTATTTTACTTTCAATGTTGGAAGAGACACGTTTCGTCTTCTACCCGTCAGCCCTTATGTTTAAGCGAACTGAGGTCATTGAAAAATTAGGATATATGGATGAAAAACTATTGTATGGAACTGATACAAAGTATTTCTTGAATATGTGTCAGTATTTTACAGGAATTTTTACAAACAAACGACTTGTACAAATCAGACGGCACGAACATAGCACGACCGAACGGTATCACACTTCCGAAGTTTTTTTAGACAGTATCAACATCGCAAAAGCAATTTATGAATCCAAATCCATAACCAGACTAGAATACAAACGTATTCTGGGACACTATTACTACAAGAAGGGGTTAGCTGAGCTTCTCAGTCTAAAAAGACCCAAAGAAGCAATGCACTCATTTTACTCTTGTATCCTAGTTGCTCCGCTTCGGTGGAGAAGTTATGCACGTCTTATCCACGCTTTCCTTATTTCGCTCAGGGCAAACTAAGCCTAATATAAAAAAGTAAAAGATGAGCCTAAAAGAATTTGTTAAAAGTAAGTTCACTACGCTTCAACAAAGGCGCATTAGAGGAGCAGTAAATTATTTCAAATCAATTGGTCATACGCATGACTTAACACGACTTGCTCAAATATATAAAACGGATAAGTGGGGAGGGCATTCATATACTCCTCACTATAAAACTCACCTCAAGAAGTTTAGATTCAAAAAAGTAAATTTGTTAGAAATTGGAGTTGGAGGTTATGACGATACTCAAGCGGGCGGTGAGTCACTAAGAATGTGGAAACGGTATTTCCCTTTAGGGAAAATATATTCAATCGATATTTATAATAAGTCATCCCTCGAAGAAAAAAGAATCAAAATCTTTCAGGGAAGCCAGGTTGATGATGCCTTTATAACGGATGTACTTAAACAAGTTTCTGAGTGGGATATTATTATTGATGACGGAAGCCATATTAATTCTCATGTCATTCATTCCTTCAAGCGATTCTTTCCTGCTTTGAAAGACGGCGGTGTTTATGTGATTGAGGATGTCCAAACATCTTATTGGATGGATTATGGCGGAGACAGCACAAATCTTCAAAATCCAAATACGATAATGACTTTCTTCAAAAGCTTAACTGATGGACTTAATCACACGGAGTTCATTAAACCCGGATATGAACCAAGTTATTTCGATATGAATATTACTTCCATACATTTTTATCACAATTTGATCTTCATATGTAAAGGCAGAAACATGGAAGAATCCAACTTGATAAAAAATAACCAGAAACCGAACATTTAGAAATAGAAGGATAGGTCTATCGAAAATCAGTAATCATGAATTACGCAATAGATCTAAGCTCGCCATGACTCTCGCTCATAAAAATATATTGCTCATCATCCAACGTTTTTACGGATACGAAAACCTTATTAAAGAACAATTAGAAAACGATGGTGCTACTATTACTTTTATAGAAAACAAAGCATTCAGAAACGATCCCGTTACGCGTAACACAAAATGGTATTTGACATTTCTATGCAAAAAGAATAATTATATCAAACATCATCTCTTACCAACGTCCAGCAAAAGATTTGACGTGTGCCTTTTTATAAATCTATTTTCTTTTCATCCGGAGGTAATTAAAAATCTAAGAAAGCAAAACCCATCTATTGTTTGCATTCTGTACTTGTGGGATAACATTAAAGGCTACCGCTGGGAACAGTATTTTAAATATTTTGACAAAATCTATTCATTTGATCCTGTGGAATCCAAAAAATTTGGAATAGTCTATCTTCCTAATTTTTATCCACCGATAGTACCAAAGAATGATAACCGATCTGCCAAATTTGATTTTTCATTTGTTGGTTCATTACAGGTACATCGTCTTAAAATACTCGATCAACTTCTCCTGAAGCTTCAACAACAAAACAAATCCTACTTCTTTTACTTGTACCTTCATCCAAACTATAATCGATTGAAGTACAATAAGCTTGTTTACAGCTTGGTGAAGTTATTCCCAGCGCAGTTCAAGGGTTACAAGTTTCTTTACATGCTCATCACTAAAAGAAATAAACATGTACTCGTGCATCATCAACCTTTGACAATTAGTGAGTCTGTCCACATCATGGTAAACTCGCGTAGTATCTTGGATCTTCCATTTCCTTCACAAACCGGTAGCACCCAACGTGTGATCCAAGCGCTTGCTTTGAATAAAAAAGTCATCACTACTAATGAGGCCGTAGTCCAAGAGTCTTTCTATTCTCCCGAGTATATAAAAGTTGTTTCAGCAGTAGATCCTGTAATCGATTGGGATTGGATCAGCCAAGACTTCACGATCAGACTAAATATGAATTATCTTCGACTTGATAATTGGTTACATCAAATCTTAGACCTAAAGATTAGCGACAAGCCGTGATATTAAAGTCAACCTATAAAGTTCTTATTCTAAAATATTCAGGTTGGATACTCACCCTAACTCTCATCGGCCATTCGCTTGTGCAATCTCATATAATCGGTGGAAATGATTTTGCAAATTCATATTTCGGTGCAAGCTTCTACTTACACGGCAAATTTGATCTAGGTATTTTCGACCCTTATACTTTTAACAAAACAATTTATGATCAGGGTTATCGTAATTTATTCTTAAACTATAATCCGAATCCTCCCTCGACCGCAATCTTCTTTATTCCATTTGCATTACTCCCATTATATACTGCAAAGTTGTTGTTTAATATTACTACCATCATTTTTTTCTTGGTAAGCGTGTATCGCCTTTGCAACTATTTTAATGTCAACTATAGGGTGATTATGCTTTGCATACCCATTGTTTTTTTTATCCCCATCCGAAATCAAATATTATTTGGGCAATCTTACTTTTTAATTTTTACACTATTAGCAGAGGGAGTCATTGCATATAATCAAAGAAAATTTGTATTGACCTCAGTAATGTGGAGTATTGCCATCTTCATTAAAGTTTTTCCAGCCATCGTGGTTTTATTTCTCTTGCTGAAAAAAGATTGGAAACAAATATTTTATCTGGGCTGCTTCTGCACATTAATCCTGTTTTTTTCAGTGAGTCTTCAAGGTGTCGAGATATGGAAAGAATACTTAGTTAGGGTTTTACCTCGTAATAATCAAGGCGAAATTCACGCGGCATACTTAACAACGTACCAGAGTGCCTTAATGATGTTTAAATATCTCTTTGTCAGAGATGAGATTTTAAATCCTGAACCTGTTATTGATAGCTTACCTCTCTTTAAAATTAGCTTGCTTCTTTTCAAAGCAACCATCCTTGCGTTGTGCACTATGATTGTCCTAAATCGAAAAGATTTTATTTCATTTGCGGTGACGCTGGCTTGCGGCATTCTTATTTCTCCTTATGGAAGTACATATAGCAACATATTGTTGTTAATATTATTAATTGCGCTCGAAAAGGAAAAGAACTCCACCATATTCTGGGTTTACGCTACGATCATCTTTCTCCTTGGAAACTTGCCTGTAAGCGCGTTTGAAGCAATGCCTGTAATACTCCGCTTCCCAAGGCTTATTCTCATGTGCTTCCTTGTAATACTAATATGGTGGTCAATGAAGGTACAATTCAATGCCAAAGTCTTTGGTATTTACCTCCTTTTATTAGGTGTCCCTATTTTATTTCAATCAAACATGTCAAAGGATCCCAGCAAGCTGCTTTTGACCCAGCACAAGCATAATCTTATTTTCGACTATGGAGTAACAAACGGTATACTTTTTTATACCTATTGGTATGATGGACCTGAAAAGCAGGATACAGATATTGCAGTGGAAATTTTAGAAACAAATAAAATATCAATTAAAAATAATCAGATTTTTTTTCAGGAAGAACAACTTACTAACAGCAGTGATAACAAGATAAACGCAAGTTTATTAAGCGACAATAGAATTATATACTTATCTGATAAAGGGAAGGGAATTGGCTTTTATACGATTCGAGTTATTAATCTAAAAAATGAAAGGCATTAAGGCTATTCTTTCTTGTATTGTTGGAAGGACATAATGTTACTTCGCTGAAGAAAATGTTGGATGGATACGCGTAAGACACCTAAGCTGTATCGTATACCATTTTTTAAGTTGATGGAAGATGCTTCCTTAAAATATTTGGTAGGACATGTTATCTCTGCAATCTTAAAGTCTGCATAAATTATCTGAGAAAGAATTTCATTATCGAAAACAAAACCATCCGAATTTTCCATGAAATTAATCTTTCTTAGTACTTCTGCTGAAAAGGCTCTATACCCTGTGTGATACTCCGAAAGCTTAGCACCGGTCATAACATTCTGAAAAAAGGTAAGAACCCGATTTCCGATATACTTGTAATAGGGCATGCCTCCCGCCAATGCTCCGCCCCCTAAAATGCGCGACCCTAATACAACTGGATAAATATCATTGGCAATGATATATGCCATACTTGGGATCAACTTTGGAGTATATTGGTAATCGGGATGAAGCATAATTATTATATCTCCCTTTAACTCCAACGCCTTCTTATAACAGGTTTTTTGATTTGCACCATAACCAAGATTTCTTTCGTGGCAGGTGATATGTTTTATACCAAGATTATTGGCGACCTCAATTGTATTGTCAGTACTTGCGTCGTCGGTTAGAATAACTTCGTCAATTAAGTCATTTGGCAGTTCCTCAACAATCTTATGGAGTGTACGGGCGGCGTTGTAGGCGGGCATCATCACTACAACTTTTTTATTGTTAATCATCGCCAATAAAATTTTGTGGATTTTCCATTATTCAATCTCCATTGCGCATAAAATCGATGGACATGACTAAGGGTTTTCGCGTTTGTTGTTTTTAATGTGCTAACCACGCTGTAACTATGAATCCGATGAATCCCTAATTCAATTGAATCTAATTGCTCAAGTTCGTGATAAAAGCTTACTGCTTCTGGTAATGGAATATTAAAATTAGAAGACCCTGTTGTACTTGTTGAAAAACAATTTATGTCTTTTAGCTCTTGCATGTGATTTTTTCCAAGGGAGTAAGCTTGTTTACACCACGTTACATCTACGCGACTTACTGCAATGCGTTTTAGTTTTTCGACTTGTTCATTTGCTTTTCCTCCATGTCTCAAAGAGCCAACATAAAAATTATTTCCTACAGGGCCATGAAGGTCAGTCGGAAACATGTTCATCTTTTCATTGTCCACCAATGTAATTATTGAAATTATGCGAGGGATCGAATAAGCTGCTTGCACTTGATCGGCAAGATTGTCTGACAAATTGATGTTCACTTTCCTATCGATCCTACGCTTCTCACGTTGTCTGTTAATAAACTGATTTATATTCCCAATAAATTCATGCTTCGCATATTTACCTTCAAATACAAACAATGTATTGTCACCACATGCGAGGCTATGTGTTTTTTTTAAGATTATTCTGGCAATGCTTTCTTTAAAAGCCGGAAATCCTCTCCAATTCATCGACGGCTCACTATCTTTTTCGTGGAAAGACAAACAAATTTCACCTTCGCTATTAAGGTGAGAATAAAATTCAGATAAGGTATCAACTGGAATTCCAATAATTAATGGCTTGTATCCAAGAAACAAATGGGTAGTACTAACATCTAAAGAACTGCGGCTTCCCTTTACAGTTAAGACCACACGTAAACGATCAATCAAATCTTCCAATGCCAAACAAGCATATTCTTGTGGCAGTGAATAGCCAAGAAATTGTTTCTTTATGAATTGTCTAATCATCAGGTAATTTTCCGAAAGTTAATTCTCCTTCTAGGATTGTACTATCCTTTTTAAAAAAACACCTCAGTGTTAACTGGTTTTTTCTTAGTTTTAAGCAACATGAATAAAGTAATTTTATTTAATCCGTGGAGTGCTAAATACGGGTATCGTATACCGAATTCAATACTCCAAGTTGCATCTTCTATACACGGAAAATTTGATTACATTCTCATTGATGGTAATCGTGTACGCGATCCATGGAATACCATTGACACCTATTTGGCGACAGGGGAATATAAATACTTTGGATGCACGGTCATGCCTGGTCCCCAGTTGAGGCAAGCTATACCCTTTACTAAAAAGGTCAAACGGGCATATCCAGAGATCACCACGATTTGGGGTGGCTACTTCGCATCCAATCAATATAAGGTTTCTATCGAATCAGATTTCGTAGATTATATAATTGATGGCCCAGGTGATCATGCATTTCCAATGTTATTGCAAACCCTGGAATCACGTGAACCTATATCTACCATTCCAAATCTTATTTATAAGCAAGAAGGAAAAATCATAAAAACACATAAGGAAGCGTTGTTAGATCAGGATGCTTTGCCAGACCTTCCTTATTCCAAACTCCACGAAATTTATCCGCTTAACGGATATTTGAAGAAGACATTCTTAGGAAGAAAAACCGCTGCATATCATTCTAGTTTTGGTTGTCCCTTCACTTGTTCGTTTTGTGCGGTAGTGCCAATATATAATGCGCGATGGAAAGGAAAATCCGCTCCAAATATCTATAAAGAAATAAAATATTTGATCGATTTTCACGGAGCGGATGCAGTGGAATTTCACGACAATAATTTTTTTGTAAGTGAGAAAAGAACGGTGGAATTTTCAGAGTTAGTAAAGCGTGATAAAATAAACTGGTGGGGTGAGGGCCGCATTGATACTATTGATCGATACAAAGATGAATCGCTTGAAAAAATGCGCGAAGCAGGTTGCCGCATGATTTTTTTTGGCGCTGAAACAAGTGATGATACCATGTTGAAAAAAATGGACAAGGGTGGTACACAAACAGCCGAACAGATTCTAGCATTTGCTTCCAGGATGAAAAAGTTTGATATTATTCCTGAGTATTCTTTTGTTCTGGGATTTCCAGCTGAAACGGAAGAAAAAGTGAATTCACAAATCGATCGGGATATTGCGTTTATCAGGAAAATCAAGGAAGCGAATCCTAATACAGAGATTATCATTTACATCTATAGTCCGGTTCCAACAGAAGGATCCGAACTTTATGAATTAGTGAAAAAAGCAGGATTTTCTTTTCCAGCAAAACTAGAAGATTGGCTCAATCCGCAATGGGAAGGATTTGACTTAAGAAGAAATCCATTAACTCCTTGGTTGAAGCCTTATATGATCGATAAAATTCAAGGCTTTGAAACTGTTCTAAACAGCTATTATCCGACAGTCTCCGATTTCAAATTGACTAATTTTCAACGAAAGTCTATGAAGCTGGCTTCTTCATTGCGATATAAGATGAATATGTTTCGATATCCATACGAATTGAAACTCTTACAAAAATTCTGGTTACGGTATCGTCAACCAGAAGTAGAAGGTTTTTCCATGGAGTAAATGAGTCTACTAAAAAAAACTCTTAACAGAATTCATCCGCTTCTTAAGCCATTATCATCTTGGTATCTGTCAAGTCCAAGGACCTACCGATATAAAAACATTGTAATAAAGGTTCTACCTGGTGTATTTCATCCAGGCTTATTTTTTAGCACACAGGTTTTGTTGAAATATTTAGAGGATATGAACATCTTGAACAAGAGAATTTTAGAATTGGGTGCTGGCACTGGTTTAATCAGTATTTATTGTGCGCGAAAGGGAGCGTCTGTTTCGGCATCTGATATTAGCAGAACGGCCTTGTTGGGAATACGGGAAAACGCCAAAGCGAATAACGTAAGTATTAATGTTATTGAAAGCGAGTTATTTGACAACATTAGCCAATCTGACTTTGATATCGTTATTATCAATCCTCCGTATTATCCCAAAGCGATTAAAACTGAGAAGGACATGCCATGGTTCTGCGGAGAACATTTTGAATACTTTGAGAAATTGTTTTACCAGTTAAAAGGATATACGTTGGGACTAGAAGCATTGATGATCTTATCGGAAGATTGTGCTTTAGATAAAATTAAAGCAATAGCGAATAAGAATTCGCTAGACTTGATTCAAATTCATTCCACCAAAAAATGGGGGGAATGGAATTACATTTATAAAATCAGTGAATAAAGTCCGGTTCATAAGCCGAGTGATTTCTAGCATCACTCGGAATTTCAATATTCTTGTATGGCGCTAAGTGATCGATATCACCTCGATCAAACAATTTATCCCCGAGATAAGAAAATTCATGATGAGCGTGCGTGGGTAAATCATTAAGCTTCTTTTCTATCTCATTTACCGAAATACCCCACTCCAGCGCAAGCCTGTCTATCGAAGGCTCCATAAATGATAAGTAAAGCAATTCAGCTTTGGTATGATTAGGAATAGTCATAAAAATCTGAGATTCAAGTTTGTCTCGATATGCCTTTACCATGGCCATACGATCGGCTAGAATATCTTTAAATTCTTCTGTTGAATAATAACCCGTCAGTTGATTGTCATCTTCAAATGGTGGTATTAAAGAAGTCTCGTGGCACCATAAACATTTGGCTGGTTTCCCTGCGACAGTTAATGATTTACTCGCAGCTGTTTTTAGATTCCCATTTAAGTCATACAGTGCAAATCGCAATTGACCATTCGGCATAAAATCTAAAGCTTCAAATTCTTGTTGCTCAAATTGATTAAGCGGAAGTGAGCCTTCACCTTCTGCCGCAATAAATGCTATTTCGTTAAATTGTTCTGCCTTGCTTATTTCGATTACGCGGCTCCCTAAGGCTATCGTTGATTTAACAATGCCTGCTTTCTTCTCATCGAAGTTATATTTTGCCCTGAATTCAGAATACCGTTCTTTTGCTCCGGTGAGAGCGTAGTAATGATTCGTACTATTTAATGTTAATGTGACGAATCTTCCAATGTCTATACCTCCCTGTAACTTGTACTCTTCAGAGTTTTTAAGCGTGTCAATTATTGACTTCCATGCAACACGGGCTTCTTCATTGAATCCGACTTTATCCAAACTCAAATTGAATTGCGTTTCATTTCTCCATTCCATTGCTGGATTTAAAGAACCACCTGGCACTGAACCCCCTAAAAAAGATAAGCTCCAGGCAAGACCAATGATTACATCTTCTTTTGTTTCTGATGGATATCCTTTTACCCACCGAAGATTTATTTGCAAATCATCGGGTTGTATACCTAAATCAGTATACCGACATGAATTCCATAAGATGAATAACGTTATTCCAATTACAATCGATTTCAATATTCTCATATGCAGGATGGAGGGATGGGAAAATCCTTGGTCAGAGTCAAACTCATTTAATTCGCATAATAAACTTTTTGTGCCACTGCATTCCTAATTTAGCCACCAAAGACTTTGCCTTTAATTTTGCTGCAACGATATTCGACTTTCGATTCCGGGCCTTAAAATAATTCACCTCACTAATCACCCTTTTCACTGCATAATCATAATACCTCCGCGAATACGTCCTTTTAAAATCCACTTGTCGATCCGTCGAGCTAGACCAATCTAAGTCAGTAGTTTGAAGCGCTTCAATTTCCTGAAACAGTTCTGTTCCTTTTATCGGATAGGCTACTGTAATTGTAAAGTGATCTGGATTGGATTCTTTGAGATGATGAATGGTCTCTTCAATATCGGCTTCCGTTTCACCGGGATAACCAAGCATAATAAACGTGCCGGCTTCGATACCGTGTTTCCTGGTAAGCTTGATCATATCACGCACTTGATTTACATCTACCCGTCGATCCATTAAATCAATCACCTTTTGCGATCCACTTTCTGCACCGATCCATACACGAAAACATCCGGTTTCCTTTAGCATCAAAATCACTTCTTCATTCAAACGGTCTGCGCGGGTAATGCACTCGTAGGGAATTGAAAGGTTATGCTTTTTAAGTTCGTCACGAAAAGAGGTTAACCATTTATGACTAATCGTAAAAACATCATCTACAAACCAAAGCGAATCAGGATTATATTCTTTTTTTAGCTGTACAAGGTCTTCAACAACTTTATCAGGATTTCTTCTTCGATAACTTAGGCCGTATACTGCGCGACTACACCATTTGCAAGTGTATGGGCAACCGCGCATGGTGCTAACAGAAAGTGCATTCTTTCCATGATGGGCTCTCCATGCTTCAAGATATAAGTGTAGGTTTATTTTTTTCCTATTCGGAACAGCGAGGTCATTAAGATCTTTTATTTTTTGCCGCTCCGGATTTTGAACAAACGTGTCATTCTCCAGAAATGCAATTCCTGAAATGGATTTTTGCATACTCACATTTTCCCCGGTTGAATCTTCTTCTACACGAGCAGGAACGAGTATCAAACTATTTACCAATTCAGTCATGGTCTCTTCTCCTTCCCCGATCACGATATAGTCAGCGCCGAACCGTAAAAAGTTTTCTGCACTATACCGCACTTCCGGACCTCCAAGAATAATAGTGGTACCAGGCAAGTTTTCATTGACAAAGCGAATGGTTTCCAAGACATTCAGTTTGGTCATCAGGTTAACATAAATGCCAATCAGTCGCGGTTTATGCGTTAACAGGTACGTACGAAAAGCTCTTTTAGAAGAAAAGGTTGTGTCATAAACTTCATGTTCTATGCCCTGCTCTTCAAGATATCCTGAGATGTACAAAATACCCAACGGCGGATAAGGACGCATGATTTGTTGCTCCTTTTCATCGTCCTCCAAAAAATAACAATGCGTTAAAAGGATATCCATGTCGCTAGCGTGAGAATCCTTTTGTAGGTTTTACTCTTAAATCAATCAGATAATGATCTGCCATGCCCGCCAACAGCGACCACGTGTTTAACTTCTTTTCCAGACTATTTAAAATCGCCAAAAAACGTTTATGCTTCGAAAAATACTGCTGCAAATACGACGGTGGTAACGCAATGCCTATGGGCTTCATTCTTACTACTGAAAATTTAGTGGCCCACGATTTCACCTGCCCTGGCCTGAAGTACCAAGTTTTAACCTTAGCGCCTTGCAGGCCCGCATCAACACTTCCCTTGGTCCATCTTCTGAAAGCATTCTTGAATTGAAATTTCAGCAAGAAATAAATCGACTCCCACAAGCAAAATTTAGGCATGATCACGGCGACAAATCGTCCGTCGGGAGAAAGAATTGCAGGAAGCTTGTCCAGTAATTTTTTTAATGACTCCGGATTGATACAATTCAATCCTCCGAAATTTGAGAAAACAAGATCAAACTTCTTTTCAAACAAGGAATCATCAAAGCTATCAAGATCCAGATATTGAGAACTGATTTTATTCTGCATGGAATACTGCTGCACTTTTTCCTGGGTTACTTTCAGCATCTCCTCGGAAACATCCGTAGCCACAATATTGAATCCTTTTTCACTGAATAAAACTGCATCTTCGCCCGTACCACAATTCAACTCTAGAATATCTAGCCCTTTCAGCTCGGCTGTAATCTTTTCAAGATAATTCCAGACCTGTTTCCGTTGCAGCTGTCCGATTGGCGTTCGTGTAAAAGACGAATCGTACGAGGAGGCAATATGATCAAAAGGTACGCCCATTACTTCATTTCTTCTTCTCACGCTGCTCACATTAAGGGTTAACCGCGGGTCCTTCAAGCTTCAATTTCCTTAATTTCAACCCTTGCGTGAATGTTGTTGGAATATAATAAAATGTTGCAAGACCTGCTCGCAAATCTTTATAGGTAAGACGCAAAGGGTCACGAATGAGTTTCTTAAGACTCAAAAATCCTTTTTCCTTTCGATAAATACCGTGAACATATCGATGTAACTCTTTATAGTATTGTTTGTTAAAAGTGCTTTCAAACATTACCATCAGGTCATCCGAATCACTCCAGTTTTGTTTTTCCCGCATCTGATCTTTCACTTTTTCATAAAATTTCGTTCCGGGAAGCGGATAAGAGACAGATATGCCTACTTCATCGGGCATCAATGTGCGCACCATCTGAATGGTAGCATTGATGTCCTCCTGTGTTTCGCCCAAATACCCAAATTGTAAAAAGAACGCAACGCGTATTCCCTTTTTCTTCATTAACCGTGTTGCCTCATAGATTTCCTCCACCTTCGTCCCTTTATCCATGGCGTCCAGAATTTTCTGTGATCCTGATTCCGCACCAACCCAAATCGTATCCACGCCAGATTCCGATAATGCATCCAACGTATCTTCCTGCAGCAACAGATCCACACGGGATTGAATTTTATATCGAATCTTGATATGCTTTTCTTCCAATAACATCTTAAACTCCTGCACCCATCCGGGCTTTAATCCGAAGATGTCATCACACATCCAGAAATAATCAGGTGCGTAATTCTTGATCAGCATTTCAATTTCATTTACAACGTGCTGTGGTGAACGCGAAGTATAACGGTTTCCGTAAATGGGTTTTGCACACCAATTGCATTTGAAGGGACACCCGCGTGTTGTAGCAATATTTAATGAGAAGTATCCGTGATGCTGAAGCCAGATTTTGCGATATGCCTCCATGTCGACCAGATCCCATGCGGGCATTGGCAACGTGTCCAGGTCACGAATGACCTGACGCGGAGCTGTGAGTTTTATCTCGCCTGCCCTACGGTACGCAAGTCCTTGTACTTGCTCAATATCTTGACTATTCTCCAAGGCCGTCAACAAGGCAACTAATGTTTCCTCTCCTTCACCGCGAACAACATAATCAACATGATGATTAAAATACTTTTCATAATGGTCAGCAGCATCCGAACTAGACACGATCACAGTGCATCCCCGTTTTTTACTTTCCTCCGCCATTTTAAATGCAGCGTTCCGCATGTTGGTCAGACACATCTTGCTGAGATAATTAAATCCATCATCATAGATGACCAGGTATTTTGGTTTTTGATCAACAAGAACAGGTAGTAAGTCCGTTGTATCATCGCGAAGGTTGGTATCAAAAAGTGAAACCTTATACCCGGCATTTCTAACTACAGCTGCCGCAAGGATAGTCGCCAACGGAGGATATGGTTGTTTAAACCGCCACTGCTTTTCGTCGAATTTATAAAAGTAAGAATGTGTGAATAATACCTGCATTCGTCGGTTGTTAGCGTTAATGTAGTTTCCCGGTTACTAAAGTAGAGTTACTGCGAGATGCCCAATTAAATTGTCCATTACTATTTAGTCCGGCAGACTTCAGTTTATCCTGGTATATGTCCATGACTCTGCGTTGAAAATTTTTATCATGGTTTTTCGCCGCGTATGATTTTGACTTAAATGCTACTTTAAAATCACTTGCTGAATAGTCTTTCTCGTACAATCTTTTCCATCTTGAAAGTGTCTTATGCCTGAAATATTTTTCAAGATAACTTCCGAACCAACCGCCTAAACATTTTTCAATAAGACGCTTTCTGATTGATGGGATGCTAACAGGAACATTACTCACATCCCTTTTCTCATAGTTTGGAAAAAAATCAGTTATCCATGCGTTGCGCTGATGTAAATTCTCAAACTGATTTACTCCATAGAGTGGAATTACAGTAGCCAATTCTGTGGCCGTAAACAAATTCTTTTCTTCAATTTCCAAATGATCTTCATCGACAAAGTAGTTGACACAAAAATATTTATGAGCGTTGAAAAGAAACAATCTTTTATACAGCACTAAAAGTGTGCGAGCGATCCATAATCTTTTAGGCGCAGTAATGATGAAGAAATCCAAATCCGAATTTTCATCCATGTATCCCTTCGATAGTGAGCCTGATGCCAGTACGCCCCTAACAAAGGGGAACCTTGAAATGAAGCGCGCTTTCTTGGCGGCTAACAAAAGAAATTTTTCAGCTTCACGATTTCCCTTTATCCTTCTCTCAATAAAAGCCATGTTGTCTTTCAGACTAAAGAAGTTGCCGAATTGAAAAATTATTTTCTGCTCCTTCAGAAAATTTATTCTTGACACAAATACGGAATGCGAAATGGCCGGAATTCCCAAAAAACGAATGATCTCCTCTGATTTTAAAGGATAATTAAAGATGTCATAATACAACAGCGTTCGTATGATTTGCTCATCCACCAACGTTAAGATTCGTTCAACTCGTTTTGCTTCCATACCTTTATCCGTTGTACTCCGCAAATTGCTGGATCGTTCGTTGATTAAAAAATTCCCGTTCCCGATCATTTGCCCATCCCCACTTGTTAAAATAACGGACGGCACTTTTGATGTTACACCATGTTAACCAAATATTCCGGTAGGAACCGCGTTGGTAATAATGATAAATTGTCGCCTGAGGAAAATAAACAGTGCGATAGCGTTTGTGAATTCTCCTGGAGAGGTCGATATCTTCCGTGTAAAGAAAGAACCGCTCATCAAATAGCCCAATTTCCCTGAGTACTTCGGATCTTAAAAACATAAAGCATCCGGAAAGAAAAGGCACGTCCATGATTCTATCGTACCCCGAAAATCTGAGCTCATATCGATAGTTTTCTTTTTCGAGTGATGAGGTATAAAAATTAAAGAACCGGCGTTTTATTAACGTCGTCGGTGTGGGGAGTAGCTTGCATAGGGGTTGTATCCGGCCATCAGGATAAAGTACTTTAGGCATCACTTGCCCAATTTCTGGGTGCTGATTCATAAACTGATAAAGTGTAGGAATCACATTTTCATCGAAATAAACATCCGGATTTAAGATGATGTGATATCTCGATTCATCTAGTATTTCGCGAAGGATGGTGTTGTGCCCTGCTCCAAAGCCAAGATTTTTATTGTTGAATCTGTAAATTATTCTCGGATCGTTTACCAGATATTTCAAAGCATCGGTAGGAGAATTATCCACCAAATAGAGTTTAGATTCCTGCGTGCTCTTCAAAAAGCTGTGAATCGTTTTTTGAAGTATCTCGGAGGAATTTTTATAGACAACGATGGATGCAGTTAGGTCTTTCATAAATATTTTGTGAGATAAAGACATTTTTCACCCATGTGGTTAATACACACATCAAACAAAATTTGAATTTCCAGAAAAAGAGTAGAATTTTATCCGGAACAATTGTCACTTAAACCGCGACAGGCTTTTATGAACACTATATCTTCTTTCTCAGATTATCAGCAACACTATAATAGAAGTATTGAAAACCCGGAAGCCTTCTGGGAAGACGTCGCCAACAATTTCGTCTGGAAAAAAAAATGGAGTAAAGTATTGGAATGGGATTTCCATAAACCTGAGGTAAAATGGTTTATTGGAGGGAAACTCAACATCACTGAAAATTGCATTGATCGTCATTTACCTAAAAAGGCAAATCACACAGCCATCATTTGGGAGCCTAATGATCCAAAAGATGAAGCGAAGAAGATCACGTATCAAACCCTGCATGACGAAGTTTGCAAAGTTGCGAATATGCTAAAGGCGAATGGAATCAGGAAAGGAGATCGCGTTTGTATCTACATGCCAATGGTGCCCGAACTTGCCTATGCCATATTGGGTTGCGCTCGCATTGGTGCTGTTCATTCAGTTGTGTTTGCCGGATTCTCTGCAGGATCTCTCGTCGACCGGATCAATGACTCGGGTTGTAAACTTGTCATCACCGCCGATGGAACAGTTCGCGGCGATAAAAAAATTGAACTGAAAGCAATTGTGGATGAAGCGCTAAAGAAATGCCCTTCCATAGAACGCACCATCGTGTTGTCGCGCACAAGTAAATTACCTTTTATGAAAGAAGGGCGCGATGTTTGGTGGCATGATGAAATAAAAAATGTAGACGCTCATTGTCCGGCCGAAGCGATGGATTCCGAGGATTTACTTTTTATCCTTTATACATCAGGCTCTACAGGAAAACCGAAAGGTATGGTTCACACATGTGGTGGTTATATGGTCTATACAACCTACACGTTTCAAACGGTGTTCCAGTATCAGGAGGGACAAGTATATTGGTGCACTGCAGATGTTGGATGGATCACAGGACATTCGTACATCATCTATGCACCTTTATGTGCCGGAGCTACTACTGTCATTTTCGAAGGAATACCTTCTTACCCCGACATGGGCCGGTTCTGGCAAGCTATCGAACGACATAAAGTAAATATATTTTATACGGCGCCGACGGCTATACGATCTCTTGAAAAAGCGCCGCTAAGTTTTGTTGAACGCAGTGATTTGTCGTCTCTAAAAATTTTAGGCTCAGTAGGTGAACCGATTAATGAAGAAGCCTGGCACTGGTACAACAAAAATATCGGAAAGGGAAAATGTCCCATAGTCGATACGTGGTGGCAAACGGAGACAGCAGGCTTCATGATTTCTCCGATTGCGCACGTTACACCATTGAAGCCAGCGCATGCAACACTCCCGCTGCCAGGCGTGCAACCCGCAATAATGGATGAAAATGGAAAAGAAGTAGAAGGCAACAACACGGAAGGCCGTTTGACTATTAAATTTCCATGGCCAGCCATCGCAAGGACGATTTACGGGGATCACCAACGATTCAGGGATACTTATTTTTCAACTTTCCCGGGAAAATATTTTACCGGTGATGGCTGTAAGCGCGATGAAAATGGTTACTATAGAATAACGGGCCGGGTAGACGACATCATTATTGTATCTGGTCATAACCTTGGTACCGCTGAAATCGAAAGCGCGATCGACGAACACTCGGCCGTATGTGAGACTGCCGTTGTAGGATTTCCCCACGACATTAAAGGCCAGGGTATCTATGCATTTGTTATTTGTTACAATAAGCCTAATGAAGAAGACAAACTTAGAAATGAAATCCGCGAAACTGTTTCGAAAATTATCGGCCCGATTTCAAAGCCAGACAAAATCCAGTTTGTCAGCGGCCTACCAAAAACACGTTCTGGTAAAATAATGCGCCGCATTCTCCGAAAGGTGGCCGAAGGCGATACTTCTAATTTAGGCGATACCACAACACTATTGGATCCTTCCATTGTAGATGAAATCAAAGCCGGTGCCCTTTAATTACGCTTGAAAATATTCTTTACGGAAGTTATCATAACTGCCAGGCCGCGAAAATTGACTGCGCCTGGCATTTTTATTTACAAACTAAATTCAGGAAATATTTTAACGGTGAGTTTATGGAAATGAAGTTTCATAAGCATCTAAGCGGTACTACCAAATTATACTGCGATGAAACGATTATTTACCACAATCATCATATTGGCGTGTTTCTTTTGTAAAGCCCAAGACCACGACCTGAAGGTCAAGTTTAAAATCGACCATGTGACCGTATTTCTGGATGGGGCGCAGATAACACGTCAAGGAACAGTTTCATTAAAACCCGGTGTATCAATGTTAGCGTTACAGGGAATCGCTCCAGGGATTCAAGAACAAAGTATTCAAGTTGAAGCTCCGGCGGGTGTAAAAATTTTGTCGGTTTCGTTTAACGTAAACTACCTCGAAGAAATAAAAGCATCCGAAAAAATTGCAGCACTCCTTCAGGAGAAAATCCAAATAACAACAAGTCTTGCCCAGGAGAAATCTTTAGAAGAAGTCTACCGTGAAGAAGAATCGATTCTTAAGACCAACAAATCAATTGGTGGCACGGAAAAAGGAGTTCCAATAGAGGAGCTCAAAAAAGCGATGGATTATTTTCGTCAGCGTCTAATAGATATCAAGCAACAATTACAAGTAACGGATCAAAATATTCGAAAGCACAATGAGCGCATCCTGAAAATCGATGCACAATTGAAAGAGTTAAGTGCTATCAAAGCTCAGCCGGTTGGACAAATCGTTGTAAAAGTCTCAACGAAAACTTCTATCAATGCAGGTATGAGTATCAAGTATCTTGTAAAGGAAGCTCGTTGGTTTCCTTCTTATGATATTCGCGCAAAAGACATTAAATCTCCTATCAGTGTCACCTACAAAGCAAACATCTCCCAGCATTCAGGAGAAAAATGGGAAAATGTTCGACTGACTATTTCATCAGGAAATCCTTTACAAACCGGAGCGAAACCTATCATCAACCCTTGGATGCTTGGATTTAATAACACCGTTGTTAGTAACAATTCAGCAACGATAGGAATGATACAGCCTGACAAAATTTATGAAGCTACCAATAATATGGTGAGGGGCCGAATTTTGGACGATACCGGCGAAGGCTTGCCTGGTGTAAATGTGATCATCAAAGGAACTACGATTGGAACAGTGACAGACGCTGCCGGATATTATTCCATACCTCTCACCACCGATGCAACGACACTGGTTTTCTCATTTGTCGGATATAAAACTGAAGAGGTGGTAATTAGTGGAAGAAACGAAATTGAAATGCAACTTTCGCCAGACGTAGCGCAACTTTCGGAAGTAGTGGTTACAGGTTATGATGATGACCAAGCGATCAGGATCAGAGGTAGCAATTCTGTGAGCAGGCAATTGTCCGGTCGTTTAGCTGGCGTCGAGACGCATAGCCCACGCGTGAAAAAAGCAATAGTGGCCACTCCTGTTATACGACAAACCAATGTCGAATTTACACTGGATGAATTGTTCTCTATTGATACTGACGGTGAACACAGAAGCACCGATATGGTGGAGTATGAACTGGATGCATTATTCGAATATTATTGCGTTCCAAAATTGGACCCCGATGCTTTTCTTGTGGCAAAACTTATGAACTGGGATGAATATAATTTTCTGGAAGGGGAAGCCAGTCTTTTTTTTGAAGGAAAATATATCGGAAAATCTGTTTTGGATACCCGAAACACATCAGATACGTTAAGCTTATCATTAGGTCGCGACAGAAATGTAATGGTGACCCGGGAAAAGAAAAAGGACTATACATCAAGGCAAATCATCGGAGCATATCAAAAATCTACCGTAGCATACGAGATCATCATCAGAAATAAAAAATCAGAACAGCTCACCATTGTTATTGAAGATCAGATTCCAGTCACCACTGACAAAATGATCTCCATTGATAAAATAGAAGATTCAGATGCAATGTATGACGAGCGAACGGGGCTTCTAAAATGGAGGAAACAAATTGGCACAGGACAAACGAAAACAATCCATTTAAGGTATGACGTACGATTTCCAAAGAATAGCGTGATGCTTTTGGAATAACGTCAACATTCGCGACCGGCATTGGAAGTCTGTCGGTCGCGTATTACTGACATTTCTTCCGGAAACTTTCGGCTGTAGGTCCGCGTTAATACAGCTCCCTCTCTCATCGTTGTTAATCGTGAAGAATGAAAATCCCTGAATAAGGGTCGTTCGTGATGGGTTACAGAAATCTGAACCTTTCATTAAGGAAAATAAATTTTACTATCCATGAAAAAAGTAATTGCAATCGTTTTCGCAACTGGTTTATTCTTTATGATACCAGGATATTTTGCAAGTCAACCTGACGCAGGCACTTTGGTTATTGTTGAACCGGAACTCATTTCTTATGAAACATTCACACTAGACACCTTGACAGTATACAATCCTACCGAAGATCAATGTGATGCAGATCCGTTTATCACGGCCTCAAACAAAAAAATAAACCTGGATAAGTTACACAGGGGTTCGATTCGATGGATGGCAATTTCCAGGAATATGTTGAATCGATGGGGCGGGCAACTTCAATATGGTGACACGGTAGAACTACACGCAGGAGATGATGCCATCGATGGTGTTTGGATTATTCAGGATACCATGAACAAACGCTATAAGAATCGTGGTGATCTATTGTTCCATTCCCGCTTGAAATCGTTCGGCTTATGGACTAACGTTACACTAACGAAACGCAAAGTGTATACCATTGCCGAGGAGGGTATTTCGTAAGTTGAAAATCGAACAAATGATTTTTTGTCTTTAATACGGATTGGCGGTCAACGCATGATGAGATTACAAGGGGTTGTAACAAGGTAGACAGATGCGCTACTGCAGCAATTCCTGCACTGCCATCCATGCCATTAAACCAGGCCCAATGGATAATGCATCTTCATCAATGTCAAACGTCGGCGTATGGACATAAGAGTTGATGCCTTTGGAAACATTATTTGTTCCAAGGCGATAAAAAGCCGCAGGTACTAGTTGTGAATAGTAAGCGAAGTCCTCGGCACCTAAGGTTATATCAATATCCACCACATTTTCCGGACCCAAATACTCTACAGCGGCTTGTCGAATACGGCGCGTTAGCGGTGGATTATTTTCCAGATAGGGATACCCTCTTGAAATATCAACTTCGCATTTCCCGCCCATTCCCTCAGCTATAGACTCAGCCATTTTTTTGATTTTTATTAACGCTGACTCACGCCAAACTTCATTCATTGCCCTGAATGTACCGGCAATGTTCACCTCATTTGGTATAATGTTTGTCGCACCATGTCCAATAATATTTCCGAAAGTCAAAACGGTTGGTTGCCTAGGGTTAGCGTTGCGACTAATAATTTGTTGCAATGCAATGATAATATGAGAAGCAATAACAATCGGGTCTATCGCCAAATCCGGCGCCGCGCCATGTCCGCCCTTTCCTATAACTTTTAAATATATTTCGTCGGCGCTAGCCATATACATCCCTTCTCGAAACCCAACCTTACCGGCAGGCAACAATGGAAAAACATGTTGGCCGAGAATTGCCGCTGGACGGGGATTGTCGAGAGCGCCATCACGAATCATGTACGATGCGCCTCCTGGATTCTTTTCTTCACCGGGTTGAAATAAAAAGCGGATAGTCCCGTCAAATTCATCTTTTAATTCATTTAAAATGCGGGCTGTTGTCAGTAATGACGACGTATGCACATCATGCCCACAAGCGTGCATTACGCCGGGGTTCTTCGATTTATAGATAACACTATTTTCTTCGACGATCGGCAAAGCATCCATGTCGGCACGCAAGGCGACAGTTTTTTTCTCTGGATTTTTCCCTTTTATCTGTGCTACCAGACCAGTGGTTGCAACTGGCTCCGATTCTATTCCAGCAAGCTTTAGTTGTTCCGCTACAAACTTTACCGTTTGAAATTCCTGGTACGAAAGCTCCGGATGCGCATGCAAATGCCTTCGCAGTGAGACTGTATGGGGACTATAGGCAGATGAAAGCGCCTTGATTTTTTGAAGGAGACTCATGGAAGGATTTTTTATAGGTAGAAAGCATGCTAATTGATAGCAACTTTATCGGGTATTATAATTGCCGTAGGGAAATATTTTTTTACCGAAACATAATCCTGCTGCGCGTCTATGCGGCTATAATACTTACCAACCTTTACACGAAAATTGGGCTGGGCGTATTCCACTTCAGACGACAAATCCGGCAACGAAGCAGCTAAATTCTTTTTCGCATTCAAAGCGTCTTCACGTTTCATTCCTGCATAAATCTGAATCGTAAAACCGTCGATGAACTGACGGGCCTTATTGTAACGATCGATACTATCAAGAACGGCATCTAACTTCTTATTAACCGCATATTTAGGCTCAACATATTGTGTTTGCTTTCGGTCATTCGAGCCATTTGTATTTCCCGTAGTGGTGTTATCTGCGGGAGTCTCCACCTTGGGACGCCAGATCGATAAATCTTCTGAATACCCGGAGCTTTGCGTAGACACGGTGGTGCTTTTGGGGCTTGCACAACCCAGCGCCCATACGGCAATTAGGAGATAAACATAAAAAGCCTGATTCCGCATAGTTAGTCAATTATGATGCACCGGTTATTCAAGATATCTTCTTCTACTTTTTTGTATTTAACATCCCGCAATACCTTTCCGTCAGGATATTGCACACTTACGCGATCGTTTCTTCCAGCTACCTTTTCAGATTTTGCCGGCATAATTTTCTCTTGTGGAGGACGCGACGGCTGTGGGGCTGCCGGTCTTTCACCACCACCGCTCAGCAAAGAGCGTGATTCTTCCTTTTGTTCGTTCAGGCGAACGCGGCTACGCGGTGCTCTCGCTTCCTGGACCTGATCCGGTTGTTGCACCGGGATGTCAGCTTTCAATAAAAATGAAATGGTCTCTTCATTCACTTTTGCAATAAAACGTTTGAATAACTCAAACCCTTCAAACTTATAAATCAATAATGGATCTTTTTGTTCATAGACCGCATTCTGAACAGATTGTTTCAAATCGTCCATCTCACGTAAATGCTCCTTCCATAACTGATCAATGATCGCAAGCGCAATCATCTTCTCCATTGATTTGATCAACTCCGCATTATTCGAACTAACTGTTTTGGCTAGGTTGGCGGCTACGCCAATTTGTTTTTGCCCATCGGTAAAAGGTACCAGAATATTTTCTACCGTGGATCCGCGTGTTTTGTAAATTTCCTTTACAATCGGCAGAGCCTTTTCGGCAACCATTTTATTCTTCTTGTGGTAATGGCTAAGAGCTTTGTTATAGAGATCATCCGCTAATTTTGCCTGATCCAGTTTATCGAAAGTCTCTTTGGTGATCTCGTAATCAAGTCCTAATGTGCTCAATGCATTCAGTCGAAGGCTTTCATAGTCGCTCGCATTCTTTGCATTAATCACCATGTCTTCACACGTGTCAAAAAGCATGTTAAGAATATCAAGTTCCAATCGCTCGCCGAAGAGTGCATTCTTTCTACGCTTATAAATTACTTCTCGTTGCGAGTTCATAACGTTATCGTATTCCAACAAGCGCTTCCGAATACCAAAGTTATTCTCCTCCACTTTCTTCTGGGCACGTTCGATTGAACTGGTGACCATAGAATGTTGAATCACTTCTCCTTCTTTCAAGCCCAGTTTATCCATGATCCGGGCAATCCGTTCAGGCATAAACAAACGCATCAAATTATCCTCCAGGGAAACATAAAAATGTGATGTTCCCGGATCACCTTGACGACCAGAACGGCCTCTCAGCTGACGGTCAACTCTTCGTGATTCATGACGCTCCGTACCAATGATTGCTAACCCACCGGCTGCGCGCGACTCAGGTGTAAGCTTGATATCGGTACCACGACCCGCCATGTTGGTAGCGATTGTTACTGTACCGGGTTTACCTGCTTCCGCGACAATTTCCGCTTCGCGTTGATGTTGTTTTGCATTTAAAACCTGGTGTTTGATTTTTCGCATTTGAAGTAACCTGCTCACCAGTTCTGAAATTTCAACAGATGTTGTACCTACCAGCACAGGCCTGCCTTGCGCCGTAAGCTTTACGATTTCCTCAATAACCGCGTTGAACTTTTCACGCATCGTCTTGTAAACCAAGTCATCGTAATCTTTGCGTATAGCCGGCTTATTAGTCGGTATGGTTACTACATCCAGTTTATAAATATCCCAAAACTCGCCTGCTTCAGTTTCTGCAGTACCCGTCATCCCCGCAAGTTTATGGTACATGCGGAAATAATTTTGCAGCGTAATTGTAGCGTAGGTTTGCGTGGCATCTTCCACCTTTACGTTTTCTTTCGCTTCAATCGCCTGATGCAATCCATCGGAGTAACGTCGTCCTTCCATCACACGGCCGGTTTGCTCATCTACGATTTTAACCTTGCCGTCTACGATAATGTATTCAGTATCTTTTTCAAAAAGTGTATAAGCTTTTAATAATTGATTAACGCTATGAATACGCTGCGATTTCACCTGGTAGTCACGTATCACCTCCTCCTTCCGTTGAAACCTGACGGCGTCATCAAGGGCCGAATCTTTTTCTATTCTATTAAGCTCCGTACCGATCTCAGGAAGAATAAAAAACTTAGGGTCTTCACCCTCTCCTGTAATCAGATCTATTCCTTTTTCGGTGAGATCAACACTATTATCTTTTTCATCGATAATAAAATACAGGGGCTTGTCGGCCTCTGGCATATTGCGCTTATTGTCTGCCAAATAAAAATTCTCAGTTTTTTGGAGAATAGCCTTCATGCCCGTTTCACTTAAAAATTTAATGAGGGGCTTATGCTTTGGCATCGCGCGAAAGGCACGGAATAAATTTAGTCCGCCTTCCTTTTCATTATTTTCAGAGATGAGTTTACGCGCATTATTCAAATACTCATTCACCAACTTTTTCTGCGCTTCCACTAACTTAAAAATCCGAGGTTTCAGGTCATAAAATTCATGTTCATTTCCGCGAGGCACTGGTCCTGAAATAATCAACGGCGTTCGCGCTTCGTCAATCAACACTGAGTCAACTTCATCAACCATGGCAAAATGATGGGTCCGTTGAACAAGTTCTTGTGGTTCCCGCGTCATGTTATCGCGCAAGTAATCAAAACCGAATTCATTATTTGTACCGTAAGTGATATCTGCTTTATAGGCATTTATCCGAGCCAATGAATTGGGTTCATACTTATCAATACAATCAATGGTTATTCCATGGAACTGGAATATCGGTCCCATCCATTCGCTATCGCGAATAGAGAGATAGTTATTCACGGTAACTAGATGCACACCGCGTTTTGCCAAAGCATTTAAAAAAGCAGGAAACGTTGCGACGAGAGTTTTTCCTTCCCCAGTAGCCATTTCAGCAATCTTACCTTCGTGCAGCACAATACCGCCTATAATTTGTACATCATAGTGGACCATATCCCAGGTAATCATGTTACCTGCTGCCATCCATTTGTTATACCAGCGCGCCTTTTCACCCTCAATTTTCACATTCTCACGCGTGGCTGAAATGATGCGATCAAAATCTTGCGCAGTAACTTCCAGATATTCATTCTCCTTAAAGCGTCTTGCTGTCTCGCGAACAATGGCAAAAGCTCTGGGTAATACTTTCATGAGAACCTTTTCAAGATCCTTATTCCGATCTTCTTCAAGCTTATCGATTTGGGCGAAAATGGACTCCTTTTCGTTGATATCTAAGTTTGCGTCATCAGCGATTTGTTTATGCAGGGCAGCAAGTTGTTCATCAATTCCTTTTAGCTCTTGATTAATCTCTTCCTGGATCTTTTTGGTTTCCGAACGTAATTCGTCGTTGCTAATCGACTTTAATCTCTCTCCCTCTTTCTTCGTCTGTTCGACAAGAGGCATAACACGTTTAATATCTTTGTCAGATTTTGTTCCAAAAAGCTTGGCAATAAGTTTCAGCATGCTGTGTTTCGTTATCCGTTATTAAGTGTCCATTATCCGTTTGTTACACCTGTTGACGGATAACGGATAAGGGCTTCTCCAATGGAGGTCAAAGTTAAATTGTTTTTTGGATTCCGAATGAGCAATTACAGTTCCAATTGCCCTTTAAAGACCATTTTGGCAGGGCCAATCAGATAAATATCGTAAAATGTGCCCGACTGGCTGGTTTTAAATTCTACAGCCAGATCGCCTCCAAGGCTATGGATTTTAACAGGTGACGAGTATCCCTTGAGCGATGTCACTAGAGCAGCAGCAGTAATGCCTGTCCCACATGACAGGGTTTCATTCTCGACGCCCCGCTCATAAGTGCGTACAAAAATTGAGTTATTTGGCTGTAGTTCGACAAAGTTTACATTTGTTCCGCCTGGTTTGAATTGATCAGCGTAACGAATTTTTCTTCCTTCTTCAAATACAGGATAGGTTTGAACATTATTTACGAGCCGGATGTAATGTGGCGATCCCGTATTGGCGTAAAAATCCTCACCAAGTTTTTTCACTTCTTTGACATCACCCATTTTTAATCGAATGTCTCCTGAAGGAAGAATTTCGGCAGCGTGAGCGCCGTCAAAGGCGTCGAAAGTTGCTTTTCCATTCACTAATCCTAGTTGAGATGCGAACTGAACCGCCGCCCGGCAACCATTGCCGCATAAACTTTGTGAACCGTCGCTATTGTAATATTGTAAGTGAAAATTAAGAGAAGGATGATTCTCGATGAGCATTAATCCATCTGCTCCGATACCAAATTTCGGATGACATATCTTGGCGATTTGATCTTTTGTAAAGGTCAAATTCGTTTTGCGATTGTCGATAATGACAAAGTCATTACCCGTTGCCTGATATTTATGGAAGTGAATGGTGCTCACTTTTTAACTTTTAACAATTGAATTAAAAAATGGAATTACTTGATCTCTTCGTAATCGATGTATTCGCCGGGCTTGCCGTTGCTCTTCTTCGGATTCTCAGCCTTCTCCCCCTCGAATGATCGTTTCTGCTGTTGGTTTCGAAGTTGCTGAGACGCAGCTCCCGCCTTGAAGAATAGCGCTCCAACTTTATAAACCAGGTATAAAACCAAACTGGTTATGATCAAGAATTTAAGCATGGTATTTCTTTAGGTAAATAACCTGAAAACAAAGGTATAGGTTCGTGAAGTAATTAACCAATCCGATTAAGACTTTCGACGACGCGCAATGCTTTCCCGTTTACGCCCGGAATTTCATTCAAAACAAACATTTCAAAACGTAAAACCTTCTAGCGACTCAAATAGAGGTTTCTTTCCGAATAAATCTTCATAAAGTAATCGTCCATCAAATCGTCTATAAAATATATCGATTCGCCGGTTGATTTCATTTCAGGCCCAAGTTCCTTGTTTACATCAGGGAATTTGTGGAAAGAAAATACGGGTTCTTTGATAGCGTATCCTTTTTTGGTCGGATTAAAGGTAAAATCTTTCACCTTCTTCTCGCCCAACATTACTTTGGTCGCATAATTCACATACGGTTCATCATACGCTTTGCAGATAAAAGGAACGGTCCGCGATGCCCGGGGATTTGCTTCAATGATATAAACTTTATCGTTTTTGATAGCAAACTGAATGTTGATTAACCCAACCGTCTGAAGTGCAAGCGCAATTTTATGCGTATAGTGTTCAATTTGTTTGATGACAAGGTCTCCTAAGTTATAGGGGGGCAAGACAGCATACGAATCTCCGGAATGGATACCAGCCGGTTCGATGTGCTGCATGATACCGATGATGTAAACATCTTTTCCATCGCATATCGCATCAGCTTCCGCCTCGATTGCACCATCCAAAAAGTGATCGAGCAATACTTTATTCTCGGGAAGGTGTTTCCAGATGTCCAAAATATGATGCTCAAGTTCTTGTTCGTTGATTACAATCTTCATGCTTTGTCCGCCGAGAACATACGAAGGACGAACTAACAACGGGAAGCCTATTGTTTTGGAAACTTCAATGGCAGCATCTGCATTGACTGCGACGCCGAATTCCGGATATGGAATATTTAGCTCTTTAAGAAGACTCGAAAATCTTCCGCGATCTTCTGCGAGATCAAGTGCATCAAAAGACGTTCCGATGATTTTAATACCATACTTATGAAGTTTTTCCGCAAGCTTCAGCGCAGTTTGACCACCGAGCTGCACAATTACCCCTACCGGTTTTTCGTGTTCGATGATGTCGTAAAGATGTTCCCAAAATACCGGCTCAAAATAGAGTTTATCCGCGATGTCGAAATCCGTTGAAACCGTTTCAGGATTACAGTTGATCATGATGGTTTCATAGCCGCATTCTTTTGCCGCCAACACACCATGGACGCAAGAATAATCGAACTCAATACCTTGCCCAATGCGATTTGGTCCCGAACCCAATACAACAATTTTCTTTTTATTGGATGCAACCGATTCGTTTTCAGCCTCAAAAGTTGAATAATAGTAAGGTGTTTTTGCCTCAAATTCAGCTGAGCAAGTGTCTACTAATTTAAAGACACGGTTGATACCAAAGTCCTTCCGTTTTTTATAAACCTCACTTTCGTAGCAATCTAACATATAGGCTATTTGCCGGTCAGCAAATCCTTTTTCTTTCGCCTTTCGAAGCAATGGCTCGGTTATGGTATGCAATTCATGCTGACTAATTTCCTTTTCAAGCTCAACCAGTTCTTCAATCTGTTTCAAAAACCAGCGGTCAATTTTAGTCAGCTTGGAAATCGTCTTCAACGGTATGCCTAGCTTAATGGCATCGTAAATATGGAACACGCGGTTCCAGCTTGGATGTTCTAAGCTATAGAGTAACTCATCCTGTTTGGTTAATTCTTTGCCGTCAGCGCCCAATCCGTTTCGCCTGATCTCTAGCGACTGACAAGCTTTTTGCAACGCTTCCTGAAAATTCCTGCCGATTCCCATCGCCTCACCCACAGATTTCATCTGCAGACCCAGCTTGCGATCGGTACCTGCAAACTTATCAAAGTTCCAACGTGGTACTTTTACAATAACATAATCAATTGCGGGTTCAAAATATGCAGTTGTCGTTCCCGTGATTGCATTGGTTAATTCATCCAGATTATAGCCAATTGCCAACTTCGCAGCAATTTTTGCAATGGGATATCCGGTTGCTTTGGAAGCTAGCGCTGAAGACCTTGAAACGCGCGGATTAATTTCAATTCCGATGATGTCATGATCATTATCCGGATTAAGTGCAAACTGAACATTGCATCCACCGGCAAACTGGCCAATACCATTCATCATTTTTATAGCGAGGTCGCGCATGCGTTGATACACCGTGTCAGGCAATGTCATGGCAGGCGCCACTGTAATGGAATCTCCGGTATGGATTCCCATCGGATCAAAATTTTCAATAGAGCAAATGATGATCACATTACCCGCAGCATCGCGAAGTAATTCAAGCTCATATTCTTTCCATCCCATGATACTTTTCTCCACCAACACCTCGTGAATCGGAGAAGCATGCAATCCATTATTCAGCGCGTCGTCAAAATCTTCGGGATTATTCACAAACGCTCCTCCCGTCCCACCCAGTGTATAGGAAGGTCTGATTACTAAGGGAAATCCAATTTCCTGGGCGATTTCTTTTCCGAGCAGAAAGGACGTAGCGGTGCCTCCCTGACAAACACCCACACCAAGCTCTAACATTTTAAGTCGGAACTTCTCGCGATCTTCGGTAGTCTCAATGGCGTGAATATCAACGCCTATTATTCTCACACCAAAGTGCTGCCATATTCCGGCTTTATCACAATCAATACAAAGATTGAGTGCTGTTTGCCCTCCCATGGTCGGCAGAACCGCATCGATGTGGTGCTTTTCGAGTATTTCTCGAATTGACTTCTTCGTAAGCGGCTTGAGGTAAACATGATCTGCCGTCACTTTGTCAGTCATAATCGTGGCGGGATTCGAATTGATCAACACAACCTCTATACCTTCTTCACGAAGTGAGCGTGAGGCTTGCGAACCTGCATAATCAAATTCACATGCTTGTCCGATAATAATGGGGCCGCTACCAATAATGAGGACCGATCGAATACTTCTATCTCTTGGCATTTCTTCTAGAGTGGGATGAACAAAATTGCGCAAAAATAAAACACGGATTGAAATGATTCACAGATTGCGCGGATTAATTATTGAGAAACCTGAATTATTATCGTCAGGTGCGTTCACAATCGTTATAACCCAATCATTTCAACATTATTTTAAAAAAATTCCCTTTCAATTGTTGAGCAGAATTAAGATTTTACCAACTAATCATCCATTCTTCTTAACAATCTCCTTAATTGGATCGTGGCCGAAGTCGTTTATGAACATCAATCAAAAGGGTAAAGAGCAACATACTTACGATGCGATTGTCGTAGGTTCTGGTATTAGTGGCGGTTGGGCTGCTAAAGAGCTTTGTGAAAAAGGGTTAAAAGTCTTAATGCTCGAACGTGGCAAGCCGCTCGAACATCCAAACTATCCAACATCCACAAAAGATCCATGGGACTTTCCTAACGGCATGCGTTTAACAGAAGAAGATAAGGAACGCAGTTATGTTCAAAAACGTCATTATAGTTTCAGAGGAGACAACAAAGCATTTTACATCAACGACAAAGAAAATCCATACACCGAAATAAAAAGATTTGACTGGGTTCGCGGTGATATTGTGGGCGGGCGCTCTATGCTTTGGGCGCGCATGAGTTACCGATTAAGCGATCTTGATTTCACAGCCAACAGTAAAGATGGCTACGGTGTGGATTGGCCAATACGTTATAAAGATCTGGCACCTTGGTATGATTATGTGGAATCATTTATTGGTGTAAGTGGCCAAGCCGAAGGGATCCCCCATCTTCCGGATGGAAAATTCCTTCCTCCCATGGAAATGAATTGCGTTGAAAAAGAAGTTAAAACTTTGATCGAGCGAAAGTTTCCCGGTCGGAAGGTCACCATGGGACGGGTAGCAAACCTGACACAACCTGTAAAAGGAAGAGGCCAATGTCAATTCCGAAATCTTTGCCACCGCGGTTGTCCTTACGGCGCGTACTTTAGCACCAATGCGAGTACACTCCCGGCCGCTTTTGCAACCGGAAATCTAACGCTCCGACCACATTCTTTAGTTAATAAAGTACTTTACGACGAAAAAAAAGGGAGAGCGATTGGCGTGGAGGTTACCGATGCAGAGACCAACGAGGTGATGGAGTTCTATTCAAAAATCATTTTCTTGAATGCGGCTACTGTTGCAACAACCCACATATTATTGAACTCCACGTCTAGCCGCTTCCCTAACGGACTGGGTAATGGAAGTGATCAGGTCGGACGCAATTTAATGGACCATCATAAGCAAGCGGGCGCGACTGCATCTGTCGAAGGGTTTGAAGATAAATATTATATCGGACGAAGACCCGTTGGACTTTACGTTCCGCGATACCGAAATATCAATGAAAAACGAACGGATTACATTCGTGGATTCGGTATGCAAGGTGGCGCAAGCCGTGAAGGGTGGGGAAGCTTGGTAAAATCAACCGCTCTGGGAATCCAATTGAAAGAGCAAGCACAAATGCCCGGTAGCTGGAACATCGGTTTGGGTGGATTTGGCGAATGCTTGCCTTATCCGGAAAATCGCATTACGCTTAATACTAATAAAAAAGATAAATGGGGTCGGCCAACGCTTAACATAGACGCAGAATTTAAAGAAAATGAAAAAGCTATGCAGAAAGATATGGCTGCGTCTGCCGGTGAGATGTTCGAAGCTATCGGTTTAAAGAATGTAAAGACATATGTAAACACCTCCTTCCCCGGAAATGCCAATCACGAAATGGGCACTGCACGCATGGGACGCGATCCCAAAACATCGGTCTTGAATTCATTCAACCAAATGCATGAAGTAAAAAATGTGTTTATAACCGATGGATCATGCATGGCGTCATCGGCGTGCGCTAACCCTTCACTTACCTATATGGCACTCACGGCACGCGCTTGCGATTATGCTGTGAAAGAAATGAAGAAATTAAATCTTTAACCGAATGCGAGCTCGCATTGGTAAGTAGGAATTTTGTTGCTGATTATTTAGACCTCCTCATAAGGGAACGAATCTACCGCATAAGGACTATCGTTTTTATCATGGTCTCCTGCTTTGTACTTATACGAAGATGATAAACTCCACTGGCGAGCTGCGAAGTGTTAAGAACACTTTCATACTCTTGCTTGCTTAGCATTTGGTGATGCACGACAACGCCTTGTCCATTGAATATGTTTATCTCCACCGGTTCACTGATAATCACCCGACTGATAAATAGTTTGTCATCGTAGACAGGGTTTGGGTAAAGCAAGAAATTGTTTTCTAGCGTGGGTTCTATGCCTGTTATGATGCCCACGGATCTTGAAGTTGTTGCCTCACACCCTTGTTCTGAAGTAGCTGTGAGGGTAATTGTATAATTGCCAATTAAGGAATATTGGTGTGATGGATTCTCCTCTACGCTTTTCGTTCCATCGCCAAAGTCCCATTGCCAGGATGCCGCATTCGTACTTTGGTTGGTAAGAACAATTTCATTTCCAGCTTCTGTTGCATAACTAAATTCCGGCGTCGGTTTTGGGTTAAAAATTACCTCAATCGGTAACGATTCACATTCCAATGTGCCATCCCTGACGACAACGTTGTAACTACCGGCAGATGTTACGCTAATGGACTGCGTTTTCTTGGTTGTGCTCCAGGTATATTCATCACCGGGGCTGGATGAAAGAACAACAGATTCTCCCTCGCACAATTCAAGATTACCTGACGATGTGATAATAGGATTCGGCCTCACCTTGATCGATACAGGGGTCCGTAAACTTTCATAAGTATTGTCGGCGTTTGAAACAAAAACAAGGCTGTCTTTTTTTAAGTCGATGATCGTAAATTGTGGTCCTGAGAAAATCGCAGACCCCCCGATCAAATCTGAATACCACTTAAATCTCAAAGCTCCACTGGCCTCCAATGTAGCCTGACCACCATAACATACTTCAACGTTATCTACCATCGGCTTGGGAGCATTAAATGTATAATTGTAGAGTGAGTCGGCATATTTTGCTGAGGCGATCAAGTCAGATGTAGATTTTGCGCCATGCAATGCAAATGCAATGGTAATTTCGTCGCCTCCGTTAATGGTATAGGGGCCGACGCTGACGACATGACTGATATCATTCCCGGAACTTCCTCCAGCTGTAACTTTTCCAAGCCCGCTGGATATTGCTGAGAATTTCTCAGCATCGGTAAACCCATCAAAAATACCGAAAGGATTACCCGGGATGGTATTATCATTATCAATTGCATAATAGTTGGGCGTTCCGGTTAACGCCTGAATACCTGCCCGTGGTAAAGATGCAAGTTGCGCGGGAAAAACATAACCTAACCGCGTACCGTTGTCCCAAGCGGCCTTATCACTCGCCCCGCCAGATTGAATGTCCCAATCAGCAAAAAGTCCCATGTAAAAATTAGTCAGCTGACTCGAAGTAGTGTTCTTGATTTTATATTCGAGGATAACAAAATCCTTATACGGATCTTCCTTCCGTACCATGCTGCGATAAGAAACTAACAAAGACTCGGAACCTTCTGCCGGTGCATTGCGATAGGAACCTGTTATTTCAGAGAAAGATCTTTCGCCGGGCGTATGTTTCATTATTTTACTTGCTGATGTAAAATCCTGGTTATATAAGCCACCCGTACCCCGAACATTATCAAATATCACGGACGAGGAAGTGCCCATGATCACACCCATCTCATATAATAGCTGTTGATCATTGTAAACAAAGCCCGCTCCATTACTGTGTCCTTCTGTGTTGGCATATCCTATTCGTCCAGCAGAAGTGATTGTCGTCGTGACGTTGTTTTCATTCACGTCTATAAACGATGGGAGTACAAAACTTATCAATTGTGTATCGTAGTAAGTTCCGTCTGAAAAGATAAGCAACGCTTCCACTGATTGATCTGTTGGCAAGTTGGATTTGATCGTGAGTTTAAAAGGGCTGGCACTGTTGCTCACCGTTACATTGGTTCCTAGAGCGCCCGGGTTAAATTGATTTTGTGTGATGGTGATGTAAGGTGATGAGGAAATCAGGCTAACGGTAAGGGCAGGCGACGATGTTTTTAGGAAGTTGGTAAAATCAAAAGTTAATAATGCGTTTTGTCCAGGCTCGGGTACAATGCCAGCTTCGTTGACCAACAGTTGCTTGCTGGCACGAACAGAGGGACTTTGGAGAGAAAGTGCCCGAGCAATATCAAGCCTCCCTTTTCCTAGCTTATTATTATATGCGGTGTTGTTAAGGTAAAAAGTTTCATCTGAAGAAATTCTCAGCTGTTCAGCCACCTGGAGGGGCGTAAGGCTTGGATTTTTGGCCCAGACTAAAGCAGCCGCACCGGATACAATAGGCGCAGATAGAGATGTTCCCGAATCCGTCCTGTAGCCATTATCATAGTTTGTTGTATAAATATCTGACCCGGGCGCTGTGATGTCTATCGTTTTACCATAATTGGAAAACCAGGACCGCAGATCATTCTGATCTGACGATGCCACAGATAATACATAGTCATACGCCGCCGGATATAAAGGAGTTTCGGCGTTGCTATTGCCAGCCGCCGCAACGACCAGGCAACCGAGGTCCAGTGTCACAAATTCGATTAGGTCTTGAGCAATAGTACTCGGATTCGGGTTACCCCACGAGCAATTGATGATTTTAGCGCCATGCAATGCCGCATACAAAACACCTTCATATAAATTGGACGAATATGAATTGGAGTTGTCAGCCTGGTTATCCGCATAATGCTTGGTGAATAGCAGCTTGGTGTTAAAACCCACACCCGAAATTCCAATGCCATCATTGGTTGAGGCGCTAGCGCAGCCCGCTACCATTGTACCATGACCAAAACGATTTCCTGAGTATACGGCCGGATTATTATCTCCTTGAAATCCTGGTGTTCCAATAAGGGCAATGTCAGCTCCCGAGAAATCCCAGCCACGATTGTTATCAATGTACCCATCACCGTCGTTGTCTATGCCATCCGTTGGATCCGCCGGATCCACGTAAATGTTGTTCTGAAGATCGGGATGATTCAAGTCTCCTCCTGTATCTACAATGCCGATGACTATGGATGAACTCCCTTTGGTGATATCCCAGGCTTCAGCAGCCTTGATGAGGTTAAGATAATATTGACTGCTCATAGCAGGATCATTGGGAATAAATAGAGACTGCTCAATGTACACGGGCTCCACCACCTCAAAGAGTCCCGTGGCATACAAATCGTTAATTTGGTCTTCAAGGGGAATAGCTTTATCAAAGGTAAGTTTGAAATATTGACCAATATCAACATGCAGTTTTTTGGGCGACACCCTTGCTGCCGTTTTATTGCGAGATCCAAAATTGATAAGCGGTTTGATGGTAGTTTTCGGAATCTTGGAAAGGGTTCTGCTTCCATGGTGCGCATTCTGAAATCCGTCTTGATAGAAAGCTTTCACTTTTACCCAAACAGTTCCTGCTTCGTAGCTGCTAACGGAAACTCCTGCGGGCAATTTAAATTTACCCGGTTGACTCCGGGCGGGGAGAACACCGAACGTGATAACCACAACGATAACGGAAAACGATTTCCAAGTCATACTTAAATTTAATACTAAAAAATCATGATTAATACCGCTCATGCAGACAAGGTAAAATGACAACGACTAAGTTCTTAAATCATGCCGCGTGCCTTCAATTCAAGGTATTTATTTATCGTATTTACGGTAAGATTTTCAGGGGAAGTTAAAACCGCCTGAATTCCGTGGGTTGCCAGTTCTTTAACAATGATCTTTTTATCGAGGCTGAATTTTTCTGCGACGGCTTTGTGATATACTTCTTTAAGACTATTCGCTGGAGATTCCAGCAACGATTTCATTTCAGTATTCTCAAAAAATACCACCACCAGAAGATGTTGATTCGAAAGGCTTTTCAAATACGGCAATTGTCGGTTTAATCCGTAAATCGACTCAAAGTTGGTAAACAAGAGTAATAGGCTTCGTTGCGTGATTTTCCTCCTGATATGGATGTAAAGCGTTGAAAAGTCAGATTCCTTATAGGCCGTCTTTTGATTGTACAATGTCTCCATGATCCGCAGCATTTGCTTGTTCTGTTTTCCTGCAGGTAGCACGGAGCCGAGGTTATGTTGAAAGGTGATCAGCCCTGCCTTATCAGATTTTTTAATAGCGATATTAGAAATAACCAAGCTTGCGTTAATGGCATAGTCCAGTAAACTAAGCCCATTGAATGGCATTTGCATAAGCCTACCCTTATCAATAACGCTGTAGACCTGTTGCGATCGCTCATCCTGAAAGTGATTTACCATAAGGGTATTTCGTCGTGCAGTAGCCCGCCAGTTAATCGTTCGAAAATCATCCCCGCTTACGTATTCTTTTATTAATTCAAATTCCCGGTTCTGCCCGATCCGCCGGATGCGCTTAATACCCGCATCTGAAAGTCGATTAGAAATAGCCATCAATTCATACTTCCTCATTTGTATGTAGGATGGATACACCGGCACACTCGCATCGCCTGAGAATTTAAATCGCCGGGATAAGAAAGCCAGTGGAGAGCTCGCAAAGACGTTGACGGTTCCAAAAGAGTATTCACCGCGTTTAACCGGACGGATATGATATTGAATTGTTTTTTTCTTACCAGGCGCGATGACCGTTTTGAAATTCAAATCACGCCTTTGAAATTGATGTGGAATTTCATCAACTACGTTTAGACGCACTGTAAACGGATAAAAATTTTCCAGGTGAATGGCCAATTCGTTGTCATCTCCATTAGAAAGCTTTTCCGGGGTAACGCGATAGCCGTGGAGACCTTTCTTAATTCTGAAAAGAAGCACCATGTCCGTTATGATGATGGCGAGCAATAAAAAAAATAATGCTTTTGAAACAACGATTAACCAGCTATCAGCCATGAAACTTGCAATAAAGCAAACCACGACGATAGCGATGGCTATGAATAAGCGGTTATTTAAGTATAGTGCCCGAAATAGTTTCACGTTATCGAGGAACTTCCACTTTATCAATAATTTGCGTAACAACTTCATCAGCAGTAATTCCCTCCATTTCCTTATCGGGAGTTAACATTACCCGATGACGTAGGACCGGTAATGCAATAATTTTTATGTCCTCCGGAGTTACAAAGTCACGACCATTGACTGCTGCGTATGCTTTTGATCCATTTAACAACGCAATGGATGCACGCGGAGACGCCCCGAGGAAAAATGCCGGGCTATTTCTGGTTTCGTAAATAATCTGGGCAATATACCTCAGCAAGTGATCTTCAACGTATACCTGTTGCACAGCTTGCCTGTATGTTGCAATTTGATCTGCAGTGAGTATAGATTCAACCTGATGGGTAGGGTTAACTCCCCTTCTTCTATGATGTCCGCTGATAATTTCCAATTCCTGATCAATGTTGGGATACTCGACTTGAATTTTAAAAAGAAAACGATCCAGCTGGGCCTCCGGCAACCGATATGTTCCTTCATGTTCGATAGGATTTTGTGTGGCCACAACCATATAGGGATGCTGCATGAAATAAGTTGTGCCGTCAACGGTAACTTGCCGCTCTTCCATTACTTCAAATAATGCGGCCTGCGTTTTTGCCGGAGCGCGGTTGATCTCATCAATCAAAACAATGTTCGAGAAAATTGGTCCTGCTCTAAACTCAAACTCAGATTTTTTAACATTAAAAATGGAAGTACCCAGCACATCCGAAGGCATCAGATCAGGTGTAAACTGAATGCGGGAAAAGTTAACAGATATTACTTTGGAAAGAAGCTTTGCTGTCAATGTTTTGGCAACCCCAGGTACACCTTCGATTAACACATGCCCATCAGCAAGTATCGCAGTGATGAGCAAGTCAATCATTTTTTCTTGACCAACAATTATCTTCCCGATTTCTTGTCGGATACTTCCAATACTATGATTCAAAGCCGTGAGATCCACGCGGTTTTCAAAATCCTTTTCTTCCATATCTATAGTTTAATAAAGTATTCGAATTGTTTTTTACGTAAGCATCATCGGGAGGTAAACTTCTCTATTTTTCCATTCAACTCAACTAATTCCTGTGCCGATAGACTTTCTTTTAAACGAATATCGGAGATCATGTTGACAAGGCTCCGCGTCTCCTCCTCGCTCTTACCCGACTTTCTTGCAAGTGTTTTTACAAAAGCTTCATCAATCTGTGTGGTATTGAGCCAGTAAGTTGACCTGAGCCGATCCATAAAAAAAAGAATTTTCTTTTCCGCCATATTTTTATGATCGCCACGCTGATAATATAAGTTGCCAATCGTACTTACAAACTCCAGCGTAGTATTGGCGAGCGGTGTAATGATTGGAATGATTCGTTGCCTTCGCTTCATTTCAAAAATCATGAATAACAAAACAGAAGCGATGGTAAGATAATATGCCCAGCGCAGCGATTCATTTGTTAATATAAAACGCAAGGGCGTGGATAACTCTCTCCTGCCAAGATGATAAAACTCTGTCCATGCAACTTCTTCATTTGGAAGGTAAGACAATGTTTTAGAAACAAATTCATGATTAGAAGACGACAACAAGTAGATGTTTGAAAAAACGAGCGGCGTGCTGTTTAGAATCAAATCACCCTTACCAATTTTCATCCGGATAGTAACCGGATTTTGATAGTCATTTTTTGCTATTACGGTTGTGCGCGTAGAGTCAAAGTTATCAAAATAGTTATGTATGTTATCGCGTCGGAAATAATACGCAGACAATGTATCTAACTTCGCATTAGCAAATTTCAGCGCAGCCGAATCCCGGTTACCATAAACCTGACCAACTTTAAAAAAATAATCATGGGTTGTCAGGTTTAAGGTATCGGAGAAGTGACCCCAAAAATGTTGTGCCGAGATGAACGCAGATCCACCTTGTTCAATATGCTTCAACAACGCATTTGTATCTTCTTTTCCAGCGCTGAAGTTTCCGCTAATGATGATAATATTTTGCTTCGCAGCAAGTGAATCTTTGATTTCATATAGCGTTTTATAGGAGTGTGAAATTCTTTGGTCAGGAAAAACAGTTGGCAAAAGTTGGCTTAATGCATAGGCGCCGTATGGATTTTTGTCACCATGCCCGAAAGTAATGGTCCAGTCATATTGTTTTGGACTTAACAAAATCACAACCGCATACAAACCAAAGGCCAGGGAGATGTATAGAATATATTTCCAATCTTTCCTCATTGAATTCTGGACCTCCACTCCATAAAGGTTCGCTGAACCTTTAAAAACATTTCATTGCTTACGGCAAAATTTCCGTACCAAGCGTATTCAAAATAATAGTTAAGATCTTTAAAACCTCTTTTCAATTCCTCACCGGTCAATTCCGATAAATAATCGTGATTAGTTTTACCTTGTTCCCACTGAATTAAATTTTTATCGGCTAATAGTTTCAGAGATTGCAGGAACAACAACCGTATTGCCTTTCTGTAATCACGTTGGCCTATAGCTTCCCGGATTAATTTGTCAAAATCCAGATTATGAATGTCTTCTTCCAAAACATGATAAGAAAGCGTGCTGGCACCTTCGCCCGCATAAAATACTTTAAAAGCATTTACCCGAAGTAGAATCATGATAACGACCACGATGGCCGCCAAACTCAACCCATACCAAAGTATTTTTGTCCAATCGGCAAGAATTACTTCCGAAAATAAAGTGGCAAAAAATTTAACTATCCACATCAACAGCCGCTGCCATAAACTTTCGGCGACGGTGGGTATTTCATTATACTGTAAATCCTTGTCGGATCTAAGTTTTTGAATTGCAGCTTCGTCAAAGCTTCTTACCTCGACGGAGGACGAGTCGGCTGCTGGAGTTGTGGGTTGCCCACTTTCCATTTGGAATGGCGCAGTTGCATATACATAAAACAGCGCAGGGGAATCATGGGCTTGTGCAATACATCCTGAGGATAATTGTAAGCATAAAAAAAATAAAAGAAGCCTCACCAAGCTTTTATTAAAAGTGTTCGTCCTGGCCTTGAGATGATGGTAACGGTTTGCCTAAGCTATCAATCTGATTCATCAGGCCCTTCGATTCCTTCAATTCGACCAGGTTAAAATATTGAAACACGGTTCCGATAGTAGGCAATGCAGTTAGCACCATTTGAATCAAATAGGCGATGGCAAAGAAAACTATAGCCACGATCTTTGTGTCCGACGATGTGGATAAAAAGGGGTTATTATCGATCTGGTGAATTCCAACTGTTTCCAACACGATGCCTTGAATAAAATTAATAAAATAGGTAACGATTATTACGATAAAATACAGTATCACGAGTACGCCGAATGTACTCCACCATTTATTTGTGACCAGTCGAAACGACCGCGCTAGTGCATCGAAAAAACCAATCTTTTCATAGGCACGAATGATAAATAAGAGTGATACATTGATGAGGAAGTAAATAAATGCGCAGAAAAAAATCAACACGCCAATAAATGGAATTATCATGGTTGCCATTGCCAATACAAAACCGCCCAGCATCAAAAGCAGAAATAATAAAAGCATGCTGGATAAATACATCCAGAAAGTCGATTGTACCCGATTCCATACTTCGGATACTGGTATCTGGTTTGTTCTTTTTTCGCCGTACAAAATAACGTAACTGTATATGGTGGCGATATTCATTCCTCCACTTAATACAAGAAAAAACATCATTAAGAAGAGCTGAAGCCAAAAATTCCCTGATGTAAAGTACGCTTCAGCGCCCCCGGAAGCTCCCATTTGGGCAATGGCACCAAAGTCACCGATCAAAGAACCGATAACCAGGCTGGCAAAAACTACCGGCGGGCCGGAAATAAACAGGATGCTTTTACCCAACGATTTAAAATTTTGTTTGATGAATTCAAATGTGGCATTCAGTTTTTGGCTGAAGTCTCGCGTCTTATGAAATTCGATTACCTTAAAATTTTCCATGGCGTTTAAGTCTAATGGGATAGATTAAAAAATAGTAAATCATGAGTAGCGCAGAAAGTCCAATAATAAGTACTTTCATGCTACCTGGCATAAAAGCATATCGGGTAACAAAAGATTCAATGAATCCGGCGATGATAAAAAAGGGTACCAGTCCGATAACAATTTTTAAACCCTTTACAGCGCCAGTTTTAAAAGACTCAAGCCGCGAGTAAGTACCGGGAAAAAGTAAACTATTGCCCATCGTAAACCCAGCGGCAGCGGCGATTACAATAGAAGATAATTCAATGGTACCATGGAGCATAATTACCGGCAACGCCTGGCTTAATTCGCCCTCATTAAAAAACAACATTATAAAGGTACCTACCATCATAGCGTTATAAAACAACATGAAGGCTGTTCCTAATGAAGCCAATACCCCGAAAGCAAAAATCCGAAAAGAAACAAAAATATTATTCCACGTTATCTGTAAGAACATGTTAAAAGAGTCTGCATCGGCATAAACATTAGTGGGGTTTCCGCTTTTAATATTTTCCAATGTCATATTTACATAGTCATCACCCAGGATCAGCCGTACAAACGTATCATCATATCGGGCGGAAACGGCTCCCATCACACCTGCAACTAAAAAAATAATGAGCGCATACAACAGCGGCTTCCGCACCTCATACATCACAGATGGAAGTTCTTCTTTCCAAAAGGTTATAAATCGATTTTTATCCTCTTTTTTATTCTTATAAATCTCCAGGTGGACTTTACTGGCGAGATCATTCAAATAACGTGTAGTGCGACTTTCCGGGTATTGGGTACGAGCAAAAGACAGATCGTCCGTAAGCTGAATAAACAGTTCCGCTAAACGGTCGGGTTCGGCTTTTTGAGGATTCCTTATTACCTTTTCGAATTCCTCCCAACGCGATTTACTTTGTTTAATAAAGGCAGCTTCCCGCATTTAAGTTTCTGGTGTTTGGGGCACATCCTTGATTCGTCCGGGTTGAATTATGTGACCTGCTACAACAAAATATGTCCGGCGATGGATGCACTATTGAACAGATTTTTCTGCTGTTTCAATCACTTTGTTCCACACACGGAAGACATTTTTCGAACAAATTTTTTCTATATCGTCATCACTGTATCCGCGTTTTAACAACACATAAATCAAATTTGGATAATCGGATACGTCTTTTAATCCGATGGGCAAACTATCGCCTACACCATCATAATCGGAGCCAATGCCGACGTGATCAATTCCAGCGAGCTTAACCACGTGATCAATATGATCTGCCACACGTTCAACATCAGAATAAAGTTCTACATGGTTTTGGGCAAACTGATCAATGATCGGCTGGGCTGCCGAATCACGTGAGGTGAGTCCCTTTTCCGTTAATACTTTTTCAAGTGAATCTAACAGCAAATGGTTTACTCTCGCCAGTGAATCTAGAAAAGATGCTCCAAAATTTATTTGAATCACCCCGCCATTTTTGCCCAACGCTTTAACCATGTCATCCGACATATTGCGTTGAAATCCGGGGGTGTAAAATCTGCAAGATGAATGTGACGCGATGAGCGGAGCTTTAGTGATTTTCAAAACATCATAAAACGTGCTGTCCGATACATGGGATATATCCACCATTATTCCGATACGGTTCATTTCAGCAACAACCTTTTCTCCAAACGGACTTAACCCATTCCAGCGGTTCAAGGTATCGTAGGAGGAATCACAAATTTGATTGTCCTTTCCATGCGTTAAGGTAATGTATCGTATTCCGCGGTCGAAAAAGTATTTGACATTTTCAAGGCTGTCGCCAATAGGCGCCCCGTTCTCCATTCCCAATGGAAGTGAGATTTTGCCGGCCTGCGTATTCGCAATGATATCTTGAGGAGTTCGCGCCGCGGCAAATTTATCAGGGTGAGCATTAACGATCCCTTCTATCATGTTAATTAATGAATCGGCCAAGGCCTTCCCTTTGTCTGGTTTCTGTTGATAGTCTGAAGGAATGTATATTGACATGAAAGGTGCATCTAAACCTCCTTTTTTTGCACGCTCAAAATCAAAGTCACCTTCTGTGGTACTGACAGGTATGCCGAGGTACTCACGGTCCAGCCTAAAATTTTTGATTCGCAAGCGATAGGGTAAATCGACATGTCCGTCGGTAAGAATAAACTTTTGAGCAAGTTCATTTGCCTTGGTGCGAAGTGCTGCATCCGAGCCGTTGCTGGAAGTGTGCTCTTTACATCCGAAAAATAAAATGGAAATGATTGCTACAATACTTCGAAATTTCATCAGGTCTTTTTGAATTTAATAGATTTACGTAAACTTTTAGCAATGCGCAGAAAGCATATTCAAGGTAATAGCTTTATTTTGAAATTGCACAAAATAAAAAGTGGATGCAAACCATTCGGGTAAGGACGACACAAAATGTTTTTATTGAGTATCCGTTAGGAAGCGTCGGCGACAGAATGGTAGCTTTTCTTATCGATCTTTTAATTTTAATTCTTTATACCATTCCTGTTCTATACATCTTGTCGAAGATAGAGACGGGCAACTCATACGCTGCATTTATACTGTTAGGAATCCCATATACCTTCTATAGTTTGCTGTTCGAGATTTTCATGAATGGCCAGACACCAGGGAAATATTTATTGAAGCTGAAAGTAGTAAGGTTAGATGGTACACCTCCGACCATTGGTAACTATCTTATGCGATGGATGCTGATCTTTGTCGACAACTTTCTCTCGTTGGGTGCTATCGCGATCATCTCCATCACCATGGGAGGCAAGGGCCAGCGATTGGGTGACGTGCTGGCAGGTACCTCCGTAGTTAAAGTTATAAACGTTGATCAACTCTCTGCTAAACATGTGTTCGTTACTCCTGAGGAGCAATACACACCAACATTTTCTCAAGTCATTAACCTGACTGAAAAAGATATTGAACTGATTCAGCGGGCGCTCGAGGTAAATCGTGATCAAGGAAACATTAAACCTGTTATGGCCGTATCAGAAAAAATTCAAACTTTGCTGGATATTAAGACTGATATGCCGCCGGTGAAGTTTTTGTATACTATTATTAGAGACTACCAAAACCTCACCGCCGGATGATGGAGCCATTACCGGAATATACCCGTGCCTTTATTGCCCTGCGCAACGGTCAGGATAAACCTGAGATATGGGTTGCCTACCAAGGGAAGGTGTATGATGTAAGTCGTTCTAAACTTTGGCGGGCTGGTAAACATTACGAACACTGGGCAGGTCAGGATCTTACAGAGGAATTAAAAGACGCGCCACACAACGAAAATGTGTTCGACAAGTTTAAAGTGATTGGCATCTTGAAAAGTTAATCGCAAGGTTTAGCAGCCAATTGTAAAATAACAACTCCCTATAAAAGCAGACTGGTAGCAAGGAGAAATGAAAGTAATTGAACACTCTTTTGGAGAATTTTTTATTACAACTGACAAAACGAAATTGGACATTGTCGCCATTCACGACTTTCTATCAAAGCATTCAGGTTGGAGTGACAATATCCCTTTTGAAAGAGTAAAAATTTCTATCGACAATTCACTAAACTTCGGGCTGTTTCATAGCAACAAACAAATCGGGTTTGCCAGAGTGATTTCCGACTTTTCAACTATTGCATATTTAGGGGACATTTACATTTTGGACAATTATCGTGGACAAGGGCATTCGAAAAAGCTGATGGACGTCGTAATGGGACACCCGAACTTACAAGGACTAAGACGCTGGATTTTGCTGACTTCTACGGCAGAGTGGCTTTATGAAAAGTATGGTTTTACTAAATTGCCAAAACCAGAAATATATATGGAGCTTTTTGACCCTAATGTTTATAAACCGGATAACAAAAGATTGAAAAAGATAGAGTGACATAACAACAACAAAGTACTACCAACAATCCGCTAAACATATGCTGTAGTTGTAGGTCTTAAAGTGTGTGCAATTGAAATTCATCTTCAACGTGGCAAAAAGATAGCTTACCAATGACCGCGATATGCTTAATGACCATTAGATTTGGGACAACTGCGAGTGTGTGTGGGTGAATTATTCGTTATTTAAGACAACACTTTGAAACTTATCACTTAATCTGTGACACATGAACACATACAAATCATTTGTTTTTTCTGTTACTTACAAGGTTTAGCTTTGCTAAATCTATAGTTGAACCTAAATCTTGAACCAAATTTCTTACACTTTACCTGAATTCAACCGATGATCCTAATAGCGGATAGCGGAGGCTCCAAAATTGACTGGCGGCTTTTAACAGTGGAGGGCACTATATTGCAAGCCAATACTCCAGGCTTCAATCCTTACTATCAACCCATAGAAGACTTAATCAAAAATTTTAAGGAAGTAGTCATTCCTAAAGTTACCGAGCGCATCACGAAAATATTCTTTTATGGCGCTGGCGTCTCTTCTGAAAAGAATCAGATGAAGGTTAAAAACGCCTTTTTGGAATTTTTTCCGGAGGCGCATATCGAGATCGGCTGGGACCTGTTAGCGGCAGCGCGCGCGTTGTGCGGACGTGAACCCGGTATCGCATGCATTATGGGTACCGGCTCCAACTCCTGTTTGTACGATGGCGAAAACATAATCGGGAACGTTGCGAACCTGGGATGGATTTTAGCAGACGAGGGCTCGGGTGCCAATATTGGGAAAAAGTTTCTGGTTGATTATCTCCGGCAGAATATGCCTGAAGGACTAAGGAGCCAATTCCATGAACGCTTTCCCTTTACGCGCGAAGAATTTCTTGAAAAAATTTATCAGCAGGAACGGCCGAGCGCTTTTCTTGCAAGCTTTCTGAGGTTTATTTTCCAACATTTGAAAGATCCCTATTGTTATAAACTCATATACAACAGTTTCAGTGAGTTCTATGAAAACAATGTGATGAAATACGAGAACTATAAAAATCTTAAAGTCCATTTCACCGGATCAGTTGCTTTTTATTTCAGCGACATCCTCAGACAAGTTGCAAATGATAAAGGGATTACCGTTAAGAATATATTGGAGGGACCCATTGCCGGTCTCACCTTGTATCATCAAAAAGATTTGACGAAGTGAACACAACAGAGTCATCTTCTCATTACGAGGACCTTGAACACATGAGCGTTCGGGATTTGCTGATCAACATAAACCGCGAAGATAAATCCGTACCGCTTGCCATTGAAAAAGTAATTCCTAAAATAGAAGTGCTAGTGGATGCAATCGTTGAAAAAATGCAAGCCGGTGGCAGATTATTTTATGTTGGGGCCGGCACCAGTGGCCGGCTTGGTGTCGTCGATGCATCCGAAATTCCACCTACTTATGGAATGCCCCACGGGAAAGTGATTGGTCTCATTGCGGGCGGCGACAAGGCGATTAGGAAGGCGGTAGAGAATGCCGAAGATGATCCCGTACAAGGCTGGAAGGATCTTGAGGAACATTTGATCAATCAACAAGACGTATTAATTGGTATTGCTGCCTCAGGAAGAACTCCCTATGTTATCGGTGCGCTGAAGACAGCACGTTCTAACGGTATTATCACAGGGTGTATTGTATGCAACGAAAATAGTGAAGTGGCAAAACATGCAGATTTTCCGGTCGAGGTAGTCGTGGGACCTGAATTCGTCACAGGAAGTACCCGGATGAAAGCAGGTACCGCGCAAAAACTTGTTCTTAATATGATCTCTACTACCGCCATGATCAAGCTGGGTAGAGTTAAAGGAAATAAAATGGTAGACATGCAACTTACCAATGTGAAGCTGGTAGACCGCGGCGTAAAAATGATCATGAGTGAAACAGGAATTTCTTACGAAGAAGCCGAACAATTGCTAAATGAATACGGTTCTGTAAGAAAAGCTGTGGAAAGCAGAACGAAGTAATGCATGAGATTGAGCCTTATTATAACTGGTTAAAATACTACGATCCGGCACAGGACGAACTCTCGCCATTCTTTGGCAAAGAATATAACCATGATGTATATTCTGAAACAATTTACGGATACTATATAGATCCTGCCTGGGATTCCATCGGCTCGGAAACTCTTTTTATCAAGATACTTTATACTGACTATAATTTAGGGTTTACTGTACTTGAGTTTATCGGAGAGTGGAACGATGCTATCAACAACGACATCATGTATTTGAAGCGAAACATTGTCGAAGTTTTGATTCACCAAGGCATCAATAAATTTATTCTTATCGGCGAAAATATTCTCAACTTCCACGGCTCCGACGATAGCTATTATGAAGAATGGTTTGAAGATGTAGAGGATGGGTGGATTGCCGCAGTTTCCTTCCCCGACTTTATTCAGGAAGAACTCAGAAAATATCATATCGATCACTATATCAATATGGGAGGCACATTACAGCTGGACCGCTGGCGTACACTCCAACCGTTGCACTTTTACGAGATCGTCAGTGGACTCATTCAGAGAAGGCTCAATTGAACATTCTGAACAAGTGCATCTGCCGGAACCAGATAGTCTCTTTTTGACTTCAGTTCCTTGCACAAAATTCTCGTTCTTCTAAGTTTACCTTTTTTGAAATATCTGCCTTGCAATTGAAAAGTACTGCCTTCCGGTAACTGCGAGAGGACTGCGGCATGTGTTTTATTTTTATCAAAAAGCCTGAATGCCTCCGTTAATTTAGTATCTGCAAATGAACTTGCTTTTGGATTGACCATATGCCGTCTTAATTCATGCAATACCTCTTCAGGATAAATATTCTCCCAAAGCAAAGGAATCATTAAATCCGTAAAGGTTTGTTTCCATTCTTCGCCGTGAGGATCAACCCTATGACCATGCTTGATAAAAACGTGTAAATGCGCAACCTCATGGACATACGTTGTGAGGAACAGGTATGGGTTCAAATCGTTATTGAGCGTAATGCGCGGATGACTCTTACTTCGTTTGCTGGTAAAGTCACCTACTTTGGTTTGCCTGCTTTTAGAAAGTTTCAGCTCAAATGGGTTAGTCTTCCATAAGGCGAAACAGTATTCAACAGCGTCAGGTGGAAGGTGAGTTTGTAATATCTCCAGGACTTTGTTCGCGTTCATAAAATAAAAAAGGCTTTAGTTTTCTAAAGCCTTCAATTAACAATCTTTTTTCAGACTGATTACTGTACTGCAGTTGTATCAACGGCAGCAGAGTCTGCTGATACTTCAGATGCTGAATCAACAACAACTTCTTCAGTTGTAGTAGCAGCTGAATCAACAGCTTCAGCAGCAGGCTCAGCTTTCTTGCCACAAGCAACGAAAGCAAGTGCGAAGCCACAAACAGCTAACAATGCGATAATTTTTTTCATAGTTACAGGTTTTATAAATTCACCGCAAATATAGCAGTATTATAGTACCACCGCAACAAATCTCATTTTTTCCTGAAGATTAACCGAAGCGGTACCCCCTCAAAATCAAAGTGTTCCCTCATTTTATTTTCGAGAAAGCGCTCGTACGACCGTTGAATGTACTGAGGAAGATTACAGAAGAAAACAAACGATGGAAACCTTGCTGCGACCTGGGTAATGTACTTTATTTGGATATGTTTTCCCTTCATGGAAGGGGGTGGGTTTCGCTCAATTTCAGGTAACATCAGGCCATTCAATTTCGACGTTGGAATTTTTTTGGTTTTATTTTCAAAAACCTGAACGGTCTTTTCAACAACCTGGAAAATGCGCTGTTTGGTTAAAACCGACGCAAAAATGATAGGTATATAATCGATCGGGGCAATGCTCTCCAGGATATCCTTTTTGAACTTTTCTGACGTCTTTGAGTCCTTTTCCACCAAATCCCATTTATTCACCATAATGACCATTCCCTTGCCTTGTCGCTCAGCAAGACTTATCAGGTTTACGTCCTGGGACTCCATTCCGCGTTCGGCATCGATTACGATAATGCAAACATCGCTTTCCTCCAACGCCCTGAGTGAGCGCAACACGGAATAGAACTCAATATCCTCTTTTACCTTTCCCTTTTTCCTGACACCTGCTGTATCGATCAAAATAAAATCCTTACCGTACATTTTATAGTGCGAGTGAATGGCATCCCTGGTGGTGCCGGCTTCATCTGTAACGATGCTTCGTTCTGTTCCCAGCAAAGCATTCAATAATGAGGACTTCCCAACGTTCGGCCTACCTACAATAGTAATTTTTGGAATTCCGGCGTTTGGATCCTCTACCCCTTCCGTTGGAAAGGTTTTAACCAGTTCATCTAAAAGCTCTCCTGTGCCCCCGCCATTCTCCGACGAAATGGGAAATACTTCTCCTAAACTAAGTTCATAAAATTCCGCAGCATAAATTGCTTTATCAGGGGTATCAGCCTTGTTGGCAGCAACAAAAATCGGCTTCTTTGATGTTCTTAATACATTGGCAAATTCCTTATCAAAACCCGTTAGTCCATCTCGGCAATCAACCATAAAAATAATGGCAGATGCTTCGTCGATTGCCATCTTAACTTGTATCCTGATTTGCGATTCAAATTTGTCTTCCGAGCCGGTAACATAGCCTCCTGTATCGATAACAGTAAAGAACTTGCCACACCATTCAGCATAACCATAATGTCGGTCACGTGTCACCCCGGGCATATTGTCCATAATGGCTTCACGTTTTTCAACCAGCCGGTTAAAGAAAGTTGATTTACCAACGTTGGGTCTTCCTACTATTGCTACGATATTGGCCATTTTTCAGGGACGAGTTACGGGATATTAAATACGAATTTTATTCCAGGTAGCCGAATTGTCTCAGCTTTAATGATTGCTTGCGCCAGTTGTCTGCTACCTTAACATGAGTTTCTAAAAATATTTTTTTTCCGAAGAATGCTTCCATATCCCTTCGCGCTTCAACGCCGACTTTCTTGATGGAACTTGCTGCCTTCCCGATAATTATTCCCTTTTGTGAATCGCGCTCAACATAAATCGTTGCACTGATTTTGATAATTTCCGCTTCTTCCTTAAAAGAAGTTATCGCGACTTCCGTACTGTAAGGTATTTCCTGTTCATAATTCAGAAATATTTTTTCCCGGATAATTTCTGAGGCAAAAAATCTTTCGGAACGATCGGTGTAATCATCTTGAGGAAAATAAGGAGGATGAACCGGCATCCACTCCAATATTTTAGGTAGTAGCAAGTCAACCTGTTGTCCGGTCTTCGCCGATACAGTAACAACTTCTTTAATGTTCTGAAGAGATTGTTTCCAGTAGGTTACCTTGTCGACTACCTGGGACCCCTTACCTAGATCGATTTTATTTATAACAAGTAAAATCGGCGTATTGAATTTCAGAAATCGATCAAAAAGCTCCGGTTCATATTTATCTTCAATAGATACTACGAGCAAAATGAGATCAGCATCTTCCAGCGAAACCTTCACATAGCTCATCATCGCTTCATGCAATGTGTATTTGGGCTCAAGGATGCCAGGCGTATCGGAATAGACAACCTGATAATTTTCTCCATTCAGGATACCCATTATCCGGTGACGGGTAGTTTGCGCTTTGGGGGTAATGATCGAGAGATTCTCATGCATCAATTGATTCATAAGAGACGACTTTCCGACATTCGGCTTACCCACAATGCTTACAAAACCCGATTTAAAGGATGATTGGTCCATATTAATTCGCAAAGGTAATGCGAATTTTATTGAATGACTTTGTTTCTTCTAAATTACCATTACAATCCGACTCTGTGGCTTTTGATTCGAATCACTTGCACGCTTACCCCGGACAATTATTCAACTGAACTTATGGTATTTTGAAAAGGATTTCCTTTTCAATGAACTCTCCCCCACACCACTTTTCAGATATTTTTCGCGCGCAATTGCATCACCTTTTTCATTGAATGTCTCGCTGTTAATTAATATCCAAGGCCGTCCTCTGAGAGTCCACCCCTTAATGCCGTTATTGTGAGCATGCAACCGAGCATCCAGATTTGCAGTGAATCCAACATAAGTCTTCCTTAACGAGGCAGACCACAATATGTAAACATAAAATGACTTAAAACGGAGAAAGCGATCTTTGGGATCGCTTTCTTTAGTAGCGGGGACAGGACTCGAACCTGTGACCTTTGGGTTATGAGCCCAACGAGCTACCAACTGCTCCACCCCGCGATGTATTTGCGTTTTTATAACCAGAGGGTTGTAAAAATCGTTCGCAAAAGTAGGTCTACAATAATTAAAAACCAAATGGTTGAGTCAATCTCATCCAACAGAATAAAGCTCGGTACCGGTAATAATTCAATAATTGGAAAGGAATTACGCCCTTTTTGCCTCCTGCAATATCATATTTGGCTGCATGGTAATTTCAGGCGTATTTTCTTGGGACTTAATTTCCGTAATCTGATGATCCCACAGTTCCTTAAATACTAGGCTGGAGCGTCTTAGTTCTTCAAAAGTTCCTTTGTCGACAATGAAGCCGTCCTTGAGAATGTATACATAATCAAAGTAGTGCAATAAGTGTAACCGGTGCAAGGATGAAATTATAGCCTTACCTTCAAATGCCTGGAATAGATTTTCATAAATGTTTCTCTCGGTACGCGGATCTATGCTGCTGGTAGGTTCATCCAATAAAACCAGGTCGCTGGTTTTCGCCGCCAGAATTCCCCGTGCCAGGGCTAATCGTTGCTTTTGGCCACCTGAAAGGTTTACACCCTTTTCCTGGATGTTCGTTTCAAATCCATTCGGGAGCTTGTTCACTACAGAATCAAACTGCGCTGCACGGCACGCTTGTGCAATCTCATCCTCATTGAATTTCAGGCCTAGTGTGATATTGTATAATATCGTGTTCTCGAAAATTTCTGGATCCTGTGGCAGAAGCGTCACATTGTTGGCTATCGTTTCAAAGTTTTCGGTTTCACTGTCATTAATGCGTATTTGTGTTGACGATTGCGGTTGGAACAAGCCACGAAGCAGTGCTAATAAGGTGCTCTTTCCGCATCCACTTTCACCAATCAAGGCAATTCGTTTACCTTTTTCAATCCGCATGCTTAAGTCATGTAAACCCACGCGAGGCTGTGTATTTGACGTATCAGCCCGATAAAAATTCAGGTTTTCGATATCGATGGTTTTCCAGTGGGAAGGAAGTTTTTTTTCTGCATCGAATAAATGCATTTGATCATAGGCCGCTTCCACTTCCCTGACATTCTGTAGTTCAGTGTTGAACTTCATGATCTGAGTGTAGTGACCCGCGATATCATTAAATACACTGGTAAATTGATTCACATATCCCAGCAGCACAACCAATCCACCTATGAAAAATGTTGAACCGGTATTCCAATGTTGATAGAGGTACCCAATGGTGGTCACACAATAAATTAATCCTACCATCATTTGTGCTGTGAACCACTTCCATTCGTTGACCGAAACATTTTTCTTGAATGGCGGATAAACGGCCATCAATTTGCCCATATAAGTTGCTTGAATTCTTTTTTCAAGTCGTAAAGTAATAACCGTTATAATATTGGACAGACTATCAAAAAGTGTCGACGATACTTCGTGTTCGCGTTCGTTTACCTCCTTCAGTGAGCGGATAAAAACTTTATCAAATTTTGCTATAACCCAGATCGTAATGATTCCAAGTATAACCCCTATTGCGCCAAACAGCGGTGAAAAATAAAGCATCGCGCCAAACGAAAAGAAAAACTTACCAAATGAATAGAAATAGATAAATCCGTTTTGAAAAAAATCGCGAAGTGCTTCGTGGGCTTTGCGCAATTTGTTGATCGTTGATCCGCTGTGGTGATCCTGGTGCCACTTCACAGGCAGGTGCAAAATCTTGTGGTAAACTTCTTCCATGAAGTTCCGGCTTAAGGTAAAGGCCAACTGGCGTTCCATTACCCTACCCGGACCGTGGAAACACCATTCCAGTAAACGAAGTCCCAGAAAGCCACCAATGTATAGCCAGCCCGTTCTCAGTACATCTGCGCCTTGGAACTGAAGTTCATTTATAAACCATCCATAAAACAACGGGTTTATGGCAACTATAGTGGTAGCCATAATAAACATTGCATATACTACAACAAAACGTTTCTTCTCCTGGCGGGCATATTTCCATGCTGTTGAAAGAAGGGAGAAATAAGGATTACGCATTTACGTGTGAGGGATTTTGATGCAAGTACGCAGGCGGGTATTTTAAAAGCTGTGTAATCTCAGAAAGGATATTACATTCCTCAGAGATTGAGACCCTAGGTAAGATTGGATCTAAATGGCGACCAAACTTTCTTGGACAAGGAATGCTTTGCAGGAGAATTTTTTGGTTCAAATCAAGTCATGATATCGTTTGTTACGCTGAGCTCATATCCGCCGCGGCGGACACAGGTTCGAGTCCTGTCCCCGCTACTAAAGAAAGCGATCCCAAAGATCGCTTTCTCCGTTTTATGCCATTTTATGTTTACATATTGTGGTCTGCCTCCTTGAGGAAGACTTATGTTGGATTCACTGCTAATCTGGATGCTCGGTTGCATGCTCACAATAACGGCGTTAAGGGGTGGACTCTCAGAGGACGGCCTTGGATATTAATTAACAGCGAGATATTTAATGAAAAAAAACATGAAGCTATTCTTTCCGGTCAGGATATGGGGGGCTGGGTACAGAGTGGCCATGAAGAGGGGTTTTATTGTTGAGACTATTAAGTATATTTACTCACGTTATTGAGTAAATTGTACATAATGTTTGAAAGGCCTCATATTCAGCATCTTATAACTAGATTGAAGGAGCCGAGATCCTTCATTCAGGTTCTTATGGGACCTCGACAGGTAGGAAAAAGTACGCTTACTGGCCAGGTCCTAGACAAGCTTAACATCCCCAATTTGTTTATTTCTGCCGACGCCGTGGCTAACTCCGGCGAAACCTGGCTGGAGCAGCAGTGGGAAGTCGCGCGTTTACAATTGAAATCAACTGGAGCTCCAGAGTTCATTCTAGCCATTGACGAAATCCAGAAAATTAGCAACTGGAGTAAGGTGATCAAAAAACTGTGGGACGAGGACACGCGCGCCAGACAAAACATCAAAGTAATCCTATTAGGGTCTTCGCGGCTACTTTTACAGCAAGGTCTCACGGAATCGCTGGCAGGAAGATTTGAAACTTCCTATCTTGGTCATTGGTCGTTCGCGGAAATGGAGCAAGCCTTCGGCGTGACTGCCGAGAAGTACGTTTGGTTTGGCGGCTACCCGGGTGCAGCCGCACTGATGAGTGATGAAGACCGTTGGAAGAAGTACGTGAATGACGCGCTCATTGAAACGAGTATCTCGAAAGATATTCTGATGCTCACCCGAGTAGACAAGCCTGCCTTGCTCCGACAACTTTTTGAGCTCGGATGCTTGTATTCCGGACAGGTGCTTTCCTACACCAAGATTGTTGGACAATTGCAAGATGCCGGAAACACTACTACCCTTGCTCATTATTTGCAATTGCTTGACACAGCCGGACTACTCGCAGGAATTGAAAAGTACACCGGTGAACAATTGAGACAACGCTCTTCGAGCCCGAAGTTCCAGGTACACAATACGGCCTTACTCACGGCACAGCAAGGCGATTCGTTGACAGAAGTAATCGTAAAGCCTGATGTTTGGGGACGCTGGGTGGAAGCTGCCATCGGTGCACATCTTGTGAATCATAAGTTAAGTGAAGGATACAGCGTTCATTACTGGCGACACCGAAATGACGAAGTTGATTTTGTACTGGAGAAAAAAGGAAAAGTGATTGGGTTAGAAGTGAAAAGCGGTGCCACACAAAAAGCACCGGGCATGGAAGCGTTTAAGAAACAGCATGAGCCAGATAAAGTACTGCTCGTTGGAAATAGTGGAATACCATGGCAAGAATTTTTGAAAATGAATCCATCACAATTATTTTAAATTTGATAAGCAAATAAGTACCCTAAATAGTTGAAGCAGTGCAGGGCCAAATGATATAACGATTTGAATACAATTCATGGTGCTAATCAAGTTTTCGTAAACAAATTAGATGTACACTAAGAAAAACCCTAAATATTTAAACTGCTAATCAGTTATTTAATTCACATTTTACTCAAACCCCATTCGACATGTATCGCGGCTATGTCAAAATAGCATTTCGGAGTCTGCGTAGGAATAAACTAATCTCGGCGATCAACATCCTGGGTTTAGCCGTCGGTATGTCGGTCGCACTGTTGCTTTGCTTATGGGTGGTGGACGAACTTTCTTTTAACCGTGATTTTGACGGACATGATAGAATAGCCCGCGTGTTGCAATATGTAAGCAAGAACGGCGAAGTAACAACTTGGAGACATGTACCCTATCCGTTAGCGGCTGAGTTGCGCAAGGATTATGCGAGTGACTTCGAATTGATTAGTAATGTATATCCACAGTATGAACTGTTGAGTTTTGAAACCAAGGTTTCCAACAGAAATGGAAAATACGCAGAACGCGATTTCTTTAAACTCTTCTCCATCAAACTAATCTGTGGCAGTGAAAACCAACTACAAGGAACTACAAATATCTTTTTGTCTCAATCTGCCGCCAAAGCTTATTTCGGAAGCGCTGATCCACTGGGAAAGGCAATGACGTTGAAAAGCACGGATTCTGATCCGATGAATGTCCTCGTCGCAGGTATCTATCAGGATTTTCCTATTCACTCCGATATGGCGGGAACGGATTATATCGCGCCGTGGGATATTGTCCTCTCTAAAGGTTGGATAGCTGAAATGGAAGATCAGTGGACGCAGAACTTTGTCGAGTTGTACGTCAAGATCAAAGATTTGACTTCATTCGAGAAAGCCTCGATGAAGATCAAAGATGCCAAGCTTCGTAGGGTGGATGCGGATGATGCTAAAATGAAGCCAGAACTTTTTCTCCATCCAATGGACGACTGGCACTTGCGCGACGAGTTTAAAAATGGAAAGAATGCGGGAGGTCGAATACAGTACGTTTGGTTGTTTGGAGCGATCGGCATCTTCATTCTGCTCATGGCGTGTATCAACTTCATGAACTTAACCACAGCACGGTCGGAACGTCGGTCGCGGGAAGTTGGCGTGAGGAAGTCGATCGGATCGTTGCGCAAGCAACTGATCGCGCTTTTTTTTACAGAATCACTCCTTGTTACGTTGCTGGCGTTCGCTGTTACACTATTAAGTGTTCTTGTATCATTGCCTTTCTTCAATGCCCTGGCACATAAGCATATATACATACCGTTAGGCACGCCAATGTTCTGGGTGTCAACGCTTTTTTCATGTCTGGTCATCGCGCTGGTATGCGGAAGTTATCCTGCGATATACTTATCGTCGATCAACGCGATCGATGCGCTAAAGGGATCTTATCGTTCGGGAAAATCCGCAGCGACTCTGCGTCGTGCACTGGTGGTGGTGCAATTTACTGTATCGGTTGTTCTCATTGTAGTGACGATCACAGTTACGAACCAGATTGAGTTCGCGATGAATCGTCCTGTCGGATACGATCGCGCAGCGTTGGTTACCGTTCCCGTTAGAACGAATGCCATACACGCACATTTTGATACTTTCACCCGAGAGCTGACGAGTGACGGATCGGTCATTTCCGTTGCGGAAGCAAGTGCACCACCTACTGCAAGATATTCTCTTACGACGAAGATTTCATGGCCTGGCAAAGACCCCAATACGATTTATACATTTGCAGCATTCCCCGTGTCACAGCACTATGGCCAAACGGTTGGCTGGAAGATCAAGTATGGAGAAGATTTTCCTCAGGATATGGAGGCAGACACGGCGAGCATCGTTATCAATGAGGCTGCGATGGAACAAATGGGTCTTCAGGATCCCGTAGGATCGGTGATCCAGTGGTGGGGTGATAATTTCAAAGTGATTGGTGTTGTCGATAATATGATGCATGAATCACCTTATCAAGCCATTCAGCCTTCTGTCTATACGCTGCTAAATAACAGCGGTGTTCTAATCATTAGGTTGAATTCCTTTTCTGAAGCATCGACAGCTTTAGAGCATATTGAAAGAACCTTTAAAGAATTTAATTCGGAAGAACCCTTTACCTACCAGTTTGTCGAAGATGAGTACGCAAGGAAATTCGACGCCGAGAAGGATGTGAAAAGATTGACTACTATTTTTTCTGCGTTGGCAATTGTGATTAGTTGCTTGGGGCTACTTGGATTAGTCTCTTACGTAGCAGAACAACGAAAGAAGGAAATCGGCATCAGGAAGGTCATGGGTGCGTCAGCACTCAATATCTGGATGATGTTGTCAAAAGATTTTGCATTCCTGGTTGTAATCTCAGGTGTCATTGCAATACCCTTAGGATATTATCTCATTGATTCTTGGCTTGCAAATTATGAATACAGAATTACCTTCACCTGGTTCATCTTTGTCGAGGCTTTCCTTTCGGTAATGTTTGTAACGCTACTAACGGCTAGTTATCAGACTATTGCGACTGCATGTAAAGCTCCCGCTGAAAGTTTGCGCTCGGAGTAGATACATCGCCAGTACTTCATTTTTTGTGGAATCAGTATTTAACCAGTCCGATCCGAGTTGCCGGCTTTGTAAGCTTACTTAAGCAATTGGGCCTTCTAGATTCTATTCAAGATCCTTTCAAGTATATAGTATATAAGGCCACTATCATGCATTATTAGATTAATAAAACCCCACCAATCAAGGTATCCGAGCGAGGCCATTTATCAGCCCCTATCGGTTCACTTTAGGGTTAGTATTTTCAAGTATACTGACAGCGGAGCTAGGGCGGAGTTAAGGCGAAGCTAGAGTCAGGTTTTTGTACGGTGCGGTCATAATGTCAGTCCTCAAAAAAAGTCGTTCTATTCAGAGGCTAAACTAGACACCATCCGGTTCAGTTATATAGTCCAACCAGTACCAAGCCGAAAGCCAATCTACTTCTGCGAATCCCACTTTCTGTCGCCTAGTTCGATTGCGTCAGGCGTTTTAATCCATTAACTTCAAGCGGTAACTAATGCCTCTACATCGACGTTATGGCTATAAATTTTTGTCGCATCAAGATTCATGCTCCGGAAAATTAAGAGAACATTGCTGCTTCGTCGCCCTTGGTTTCCAAAAGCAATAAAAGCAATCTGGATTTTCTTCTTTTGTCTTATTATCGGCTTGCCACTGTATGTCTATTCCGTCCGCATCGATTTGTTCGGATTGTTCGGGGGAATGCCAAGCCTGAAAGCAATTTCAAATCCTGAAAATGATTTGTCGTCCGAATTAATCTCTGAGGACGGCGTCTCCCTGGGTAGATATTTCCTTTACAATAGAAGCCAGGTTACATACGCGCAGTTGTCACCGGACTTGGTCAGGACTTTACTTTATTCTGAAGACCACAGATTTTATGATCACTCAGGTTTGGATTTTCAAGCCTACCTGCGCGCCATCTATGGTGTTCTTACCTTTAGCTCTTCAACCACCGGCGGCGGCAGTACGCTTACGCAGCAGTTGGCAAAGAATCTCTATACGCAAGATCCGGAGTTGGACGGCAGCCTTGCGAAACTTGGAGAACTGCCAAGAAGAATTATCCAGAAGACCAAAGAATGGATCATCTCGGTTCACCTGGAAAGAAATTTTACAAAAGAAGAAATTATAACCATGTATCTCAATACAACCACCTGGAGTAGCAATGCGTATGGGATAAAGGTTGCAGCCGAAACGTATTTTAAAAAACATCCGAAAAATTTAAATCTGCAAGAGTCTGCCGTGCTTGTTGGCATGCTTCAGAATCCCTCCCTATTTCACCCGAAGTTTCGGCCCCAGAATTCGTTAAAGAAAAGAAACCAGGTGCTGGCAAAAGTATTTGAGCATGGCTATATAAAAGCATCCACTTACGATTCGCTCATACAACTTCCGATCGAGTTAAACTATTCTGTGCAAAACCAAAATGCAGGAGTTGCCACTTATTTCCGTGCAGCAATTGAAAAGGATCTAATGACCTGGTGCAAAAAACATGGTTACAACCTGAATGAATCCGGACTAAAAATTTACACTACCATCAATAGCCGGATGCAGCGATATGCTGTGGAAGCAATGAACGAAAGCATGAAACTACAGCAAAAAACATTTGATGCACATTGGAAAGGAAGAAATCCTTGGATTGACGAAAATCGTAACGAGCTGCCGGGTTTTCTTGAATCACGAATTAAACAAACAAACGCTTACAGAAATCTGGTAAAGCGGTATGGCGAAAATACCGACTCAATTAACATCATGCTTCGCATGAAAAAACCCATGACTGTTTTTACCTGGAACGGTGATCGCGACACATTGTTCAGCTCAATGGATTCTTTGAATTATTATAAGCGCTTCCTGCAGGCTGGCTTTATGTCAATGGATCCACACACCGGCGCAGTAAAAGCATGGGTTGGAGGAATCAATCATAAATATTTTAAGTATGATCATGTACGACAAGGTACCCGACAACCTGGTTCGACCTTCAAAGCATTTGTTTATGGAACAGCAATAGAAGCGGGATACAATCCATGCTTCCGGCTTCAAGATATTTCACCTACGTTTAATCTTGCAGGTGGAGCAACATGGACGCCTGCTAATGCCGCCGGCGATCGTGGTACCGGTGCTTCACTAACTTTACGGCAAGCATTAGCGCTGTCTAAAAATTCCATTACGGCGCAAGTGCTGCAACGTGTTGGCGCAGAGAACGTAGTGGATTTCGCGCGAAGAGCAGGTATCAAAAGTCCGATTGATCCAGTCCCAGCGTTGTGTCTGGGTGTAAGTGATGTATCCTTGTATGAACTTATCGGCGCTTACAGTACCTTTGTTAACTTAGGTATCTACACAGAGCCGTTTTTCATTACACGTATTGAAGATAAAAATGGCAATGTGATCGAAAGCTTTATTCCAGAGAAAAAGCAAGCCATCAATGAGGCAACAGCTTTTAAAATGATTTATATGCTGATGGGCGGTGTAGAAGAAGAAGGCGGAAATTCACAAACACTGGATGAAGATCTAATCATCGACAATGAAATTGGCGCAAAAACCGGAACTACGAATAATGCGTCCGACGGCTGGTACATTGGCATCACCCATAACTTAGTAGCTGGGGCATGGGTGGGAGGCGATGAACGCAGTATCCACTATCGCGAATGGGCTTTAGGCCAAGGTGGACGAACAGCCCGTCCCATTTGGGAAAAATATATGCTGAAGGTATATGCGGATCGAAACCTTGAATATAAAAAAGGTGCATTCAAAAGACCAGCAGAATTAAACATGACAATTGACTGCAGTGAGTTTGATACAACAGAAGACCCATCCCCTTTCGAACCGAACAACTAGCTCAGGTTGACTTGGAAATCTTAATTCAATCGCCTTAAAATTCCAGCCCATCCGCCCCCTGATGCCAGCTGTATTTTAATTTTATTTCCGGCGCTGATTTTAATCACTTCTCTTTTGTAGTCCGTCGCTTCCCGGTCAGCATTGACTCCATCCTTAAATATTTCTGCTTCGTATGTTCCTTTAGGGAGGAAAGAAAAATCTAATGTCAGCTCACGCGCGTTCCAGTTGGTCATGGCACCAACGTACCAGGTATCCGCCTTTCTCCTCGCAAGCGCAACATACTCCCCGACCTTGCCATCCAATGCTACCGTTTCATCATAAACGGTTGGAAACTTGGCAATAAAATCAGTGCTTTCTTGCTCCTTCATGTAAATCGTCGGATTGTCTGAAAGCATTTTCAACGGTTCCTCAAAGATAACATACATGGCCAGCTGGTGGCAGCGCGTACCCTGACTCATAGGGGAGGCATGGATTGGCCGGAAGTTCGTTTTGTTTGCATTTCTCATAGCCCCGGGCGTATAGTCCATCGGCCCGGCAACCATCCGGATAAAAGGTATGGTTACATCATACCTCGGAACATCATCTCTCGCCCATTTTGTGTTTTCCATTCCCTTCACTCCTTCAAATCCTATAACGTTGGGATAGGTGCGTTGAAGGCCTGTCGGTTTATACATGCCATGCAAATCGATCATTAATTTATGCCTGGCTGCTTTCTCCGCAATTTCATAGGTTGATGCGACCATCTTCTGATCGTCACGGTCCAGAAAGTCGATCTTAAATCCTTTTACCCCCATTTTCGAATACTTCTCAAATACGTCGTCAATTTGTTGAGTAAGTGCATACCAAGTAGCCCAAAGAATAACACCAACACCTTTTTCCTTTCCGTAGGTAACGATCTCCTCCATGTCAATCGTCGGTGATACTTTTGTCATATCCGTACTAACGGACCAACCTTCGTCCATTACAATATATTCCAACTTGTTTGCAGCAGCGAAATCTATATAGTACTTATAAGTAGCCGTGTTTATACCGGCCTTAAAATCCACGTGGGAAATATTCCAGTTGTTCCACCAGTCCCAAGCGACTTTTCCGGGCTTAATCCATGATACATCAGCAATGCGTGGAGGAGATGCAAGTTTTTGCACAATATCGTTATCCAGTAATTCCCTGTCTTGCTCGCTGATCACAACGGCGCGCCATGGAAAGCTTCGGGTACCCTTGGTTTTTGCAATGTAATCTGCGCGTTTAGTTACCATAAGGTTCATCATATTAAAACCACCTTGCTTTTCTTCCAACGGAAAAGGTGCAAACTCGCCAACCAGGCCCTGCCGTGTCTCTTGATTTACATTAATGAACATGCCTGGATAATCCTCCAGGTCCGCTTCAAGGATCAACGCTTTCTTCCCATCGCCTATATCGACAAGCAGTGGTAAGAATGCAAGGGTGTCATTATTGAATTTTGAGATGTTAGTTTCCTTGTAAAGTGACTCAAACGAATTGACGTAGATCTCCGTCCCTCGCAAGTCTTTGACAAAAGGGATAAAAGCTTTGTGATCCTCCGTAAAGTTGAAGTTGACCACCTCATTCTTAACTGTCAGGTCTTCCTTTTTCGACGTAAATAATCTGTAAGCAACACCATCATTATAAGCCCGGACAAGTAATCCATAATCACCTTTTAAGCGGACCGTCAACTGATTGTACTCGTCGGGAATAACATTTTTTTTATAGTTAATGGCATTAATTGTTCTTTTAACTTTTTCCATTTTAGAGGAAGAAATTTTTGGGTCTGCACCCAGCACTTCTCCACTTTGCAACTGAAGGGCTATCGCAGAAGGCGTAATGATTTGTTCCCCTTTGTGTGTAACTGACCACGTTAACTGGCTACCCGCTTCGACTTTCACAACAATTGCACCATCGGGTGACGCAACCTGCAATATTCTTCCATTTTGCGCGTAAATAGAAATTGTACACAGGAAAATCATTGTGAGACTAACAACAAGGTTCTTCATGTTGATTATTTTATGGTTGGTTGTCCGGTAATCCCGTCACAGACAAATTAAAAGACTCAATCAATATAACGCTAGGGCTTATTTGCGAATTAATCCATGGATAAATTTAATCCTACACTACAGCGATTTGATCAGGCCGATATAAAGATCGGTCAGAGAATTTTCGGCTTTGCCAGCGACTGCAATTATTTCTTCAATGTTAGCAGGCTGTAGGTTGTCGGGATCGCAATCATCAGTTAGAACCGAAATAGCACAACACGGCAGCCCCGCATGATTGGCTACGATAACTTCCGGTACGGTACTCATACCAACAACATCGGCGCCAATTCTTTGAAGATAACGGTACTCAGCACGGGTTTCCAAGTTTGGCCCAGACACGCATGCATATACACCAACATTAAGTTTGATGTCTTTTTGCCTGGCAATGCTTACTAACTTTTCATTAAGGATTTTTGAGTAGGGTTGACTCATGTCTGGAAAACGGGGGCCGAGTTCATGGTAATTTTCACCGCGCAACGGATTGTCTGGCTGCAGATTAATATGATCATCGATCAGCATCAGCTCACCTTTCTTCCATTTTAAATTCATGTTTCCAGCCGCATTGGAAATGAGGAGATTTTTTACTCCCAGTGCTTTCATCACCCGAACAGGCAATGTGATTTGCTGCATGGAATATCCTTCGTAATAATGATAGCGGCCTTGCATGGCCAGTATCTTTCTCCCGCCAATCTCACCATACACCAGTTTCCCCTTGTGAAATTCAACCGTCGAGTCCGGAAAATGAGGAATGTCTTTATAGTCGACAATCACAGGATCTTTAACATGTTGGATAAATCCATTACCAAGTCCTGTCCCTAAAATTACGCCTATTTCAGGGAGTTTAACGCCGAGATTTAAAATGTAATCAGCTGCTTCTTTAATTTGCTTAATCATAACGCAATATAACCGTTGTACAGTACCGTAGTAATCTTGCAATTATAATTAAGATCAGTTATCTCAATAAACTACCACTTAAACGGAGCAATTCTATTTCAGCGACTTTGGCAAGATAACGCGCATTGATAAGACGGGTATATGCCTCCGCTAAGCTCTGCTGTGCTGTACGCAGCTCAACAAAAGTAGTGGCACCGCGCTTGTAAGTTTCCAAAGCAATGGAAACGTTTTCCTTCGCCAGAAAAATATTCTCTTCTTCAATCAGTAATATTTTTTTTGCATTGTCGTAGCTCACAAATGCATTTTGTAATCCAACATTCACATTTGTTTTTAGTTGGTCATAAGTTATTCTTTGCCGACTAATATTGAGTTTTGCTTGTTGGATCAGGCGTCGTTGATTAAAGCCGGTTAGAATCGGGAAGTTCACGGAAAATCCGTAGTTGTAACCCTCACTTTGATTATACACGGGAGAGAATGGATTAAGCAGTCTGGTATTATCTGTTCGCTGAAAATTGTAAGAAGTGTTAAAATCGATAAAGGGTAATAACTCCGCTTTACGTTCTCTACTGGAGAGACTTGAGATTCTTATTTCACTTCTTGCAGCCTGTAATCCAAAATTTGTGTTTTCAAGGTTGCTGGAAAGTTCTTCCTGGCGGAGATTGAGGTTCATGATAATAGTATCAGAAACTTCATACTGCGTGGGTAACTGCAATCCTACCAACGCATTCAGCTGATCTTTAAGTTGGAGGATCAATACTTGTTGTTGTATGGCTTGCGTACGTTGAGCATTATAGTCAACCTTGGCTTGAAGCAATTCAGGTTTAGCGCCCATCCCAACCTGTAATTTTCTTTCAGCAAGTTTAACCCGTTCTTCGCTAACCGACATTTGTTCCTGGATTGCCTTAAGCTGTTGTTTTTGTCGAATAATATCAAAATAGTTAGAGGCTACAGAGGCAATTGTATTTACCATTTGGTCTTTTACCAACAACTCACCTTGCTCTGCAATTGCTGCGATGCGTTCCCTGGTTGCAAACATTCTTGTTCCATCAAACAGTGTCCAGGTAAGTTGTGCAGACGCGTTGGTGTTATTAGCTTCAGCTTTTCCGGTAATATTTCTGGACTCATCCGCAAATCTTAATTCCTGGTCATTACTGTTCCATACAGTCGTACCAACCGCGTTTATTTGAGGAAGAAAGGCACCAAATGCATATTTATTATCTGTTGCCGCAGCTTCTGAAACGTTTTTGGATAATTGAACATCATAATTTTTTTCAAGCGCTAAGGCAATGATCTGTTCAAGCGGTATTTCTTCCTGAGAAAACGAATGGTGAAAAGCAAAAACGAAAGCAAGCAATAAGACTCTATGCATCATAAACCAATTCCTTATTAGGCTGAATTATTTCCTGATCAAATGATACATGTTTAGGTTGCCTTGATAAATATGAATACATCGCCGGGATAACAAATAAAGTAAGCACTAACGAAAACATAATTCCTCCCACAATTACAATTCCCAGCGGCTGGCGACTTGTCGAAGCTGCGCCAATTGACAAGGCTAAAGGCAAGGATCCTAACGCCATGGCTAAGCTCGTCATCAATATAGGGCGCAGGCGGAGTTGGGAAGCTTCTAATACAGCTTCAACTTTAGATAACCCCTCCTCCCGTTTTTGATTGGCAAATTCCACAATCAGAATTCCATTTTTAGTTACCAGTCCAATCAGCATGATCATACCGATCTGCGAAAAAATATTGATCGTTTGGCCAAATATGGCCAAGGCAAGGATAGCACCGGCAATGGCAAGCGGAACTGTGAACATAATGGTCAGCGGATCAACGAAACTTTCAAACTGCGCAGCCAAAATCAAATAAATAAGAATGAGCGCAAGTAAAAAAGCAAAAGTGGTATTGCTGGAACTTTCGGAAAGATCACGTGACGTACCCGTTAAAGAGGTTGTAAAAGTATCATCCAATACCTGGGCCTTGATTTCGTCCATCACCTTAATACCGTCCCCTACGGTTTTGCCAGGCGCAAGCCCCGCTGAAATTGTCGCAGATTTATAGCGATTAAAGTGATACAGGGAAGGCGGCGTTGTTGACTCCTCAACAGAAACGACATTGTCAAGTGAAATCAACTGACCGGATACTGTTCTTACGTACAAGTTTTTCAAATCATCAGGATCATCACGGTCAACCCGCGTTACCTGACCCATCACCTGGTATTGCTTACCCTCCTTTGTAAAGAATCCAAAACGAAGGTTACTATAGGCAAGCTGTAACGTTTGGGCTATGTCCTGAACACTTACCCCCAGCTGTGCAGCTTTCAGCCGGTTGATTTGAACACGCAACTCAGGCTTGTTGAATTTTAAATCCATATCAACGCCTTGAAGCACCGGGCTTTGGTTAGCCGCCTCTAAAAACTTTGGCAGCACTGCTTTTAATTTTTCAAAATCATTATGTTGAATTACGAACTGAACGGGCTGGCCTCCACGGCGGTTAACCGCAATAGTTTGTTCTTGAATAACGAACGCTCTTCCCTCTGGAAAACGGTTTAAGTTCCGACTCACCATATCTACAATTTCCTGCTGCGATCGCGCTCGCTGACTTGGGTCGCTAAGGGTCACCCGCACAAAGCCCATGTTCACAGCACCAGCGCCCGAAAAACCAGGAGCCGTAACGGAAAGTGCTGTTTCATATTCAGGAATAGAATCTTGTACAAATTGAACCATCTTTTGTACAAACTGGTCCATGTAATCAAAAGAAGTTCCCTCCACAGCAGTAAGTTGTAGGCGGAACTGATTTCGATCTTCCATCGGAGCTAATTCCGACTGAAGATTGGTGCCCACGAAATATGCAGAAGCAATGCATAGTGCGATAATAATAAATGATATCCACCGTACGCCCATGAAAGCTCCCAGCCATCTGCGATAGCCATTTTCCATGGCATTGAAGAAAGGTTCCGTTTTATGATAAAACCAGGAGTGCTTGTGTTTGCTTCTTGTCAACTTAACACTCAATACCGGTGTTAATGTTAACGAAACAAAACAAGATACGAGTACAGCACCCGCCACCACAATTCCAAATTCGCGGAACAACCGTCCTACAAATCCCTCCAGAAAAAGAATCGGGAGAAAAACAACGGCCAGGGTAATGGACGTCGATATAACGGCGAAGAAGATTTCTTCAGAACCTTCTTTTGCTGCCTGATATTTATTCATCCCGGATTCGAGCTTTTTATAAATATTTTCGGTCACTACAATTCCGTCGTCCACCACAAGACCCGTGGCCAAAACAATTCCAAGCATGGTGAGCACGTTAATGGAGAAGCCACACAAATACATGATAAAGAAGGTGGCTATAAGAGAAACTGGAATATCAATGAGCGGGCGAATGGCAATGATAAAATCACGGAAGAAAAGATAGATGATCAGCACAACAAGAATGATGGAGATCAAGAGCGTTTCTTCCACTTCGGTAATAGCCCGCTTGATGAACTCCGTCTGATCCATTGCTACTTTAAGACTAATATCAGCCGGCACATCTTTTTCAATTTGTTCCAGGCGTTTATAAAATTCATCCGATATCTCCACATAATTTGCACCTGGTAACGGAACGATGGCCAATCCAACCATCGTCACATTACTTTCGCGACCTTGCGACTCCTCGTTCTCCGGGCCAAGCACAGCTTCGCCTATATTTTTCAGCCTGATTTCTCCTTGCGGACCCGATTTGATAATTACATTTTCGAAATCCTCTTCTGTATAGAGCCGTCCAAAAGTCCGCACGGTTAATTCCGTGTTGTTGCCCGCAATCTTTCCAGACGGCAGCTCAACGTTTTCCTTATTTAGGGCAGCTTGAACATCTAACGGTGTAAGGCTGTAAGCACTCAGTTTAGTCGGGTCAAGCCAGATTCGCATGGCATACCTTTTCTCACCCCAAATTTGAATGCTGCTCACGCCAGGGATGGTTTGTAATCGCTCAACCAAAGTGTTTGTTGCATATTCAGTCAGTTGCAATGCATTACGCGAATTACTTCTTACAGTCATAGAAAGTATAGCGTCAGCGTTTGCGTCTGCTTTTGATACGACCGGCGGCGTAGTGAGATCCTGAGGTAATTGTCTAACCGCCTGAGAAACTTTATCCCGTACATCGTTCGCTGCCGTTTCAAGGTCGACACCTAATTCAAATTCGATATTGATATTGCTGATCCCTACACTTGAAGACGAAGTGATATTTTTTATTCCAGCGATTCCATTGATCGATTTTTCAAGGGGTTCCGTAATTTGTGATTCTATGATGTCGGAATTAGCCCCGGAATAAGAAGTTCTAACATTCACATTCGGCGGATCTATTGCCGGGTAATCTCTGATACCCAAAAAATTAAAACCAATAATCCCGAACAACACAATGAGAATGTTCATCACAAATGCTAGAATGGGTCGCCTCAAGCTTAATTCTGAAATATTCATAACCCTAGTTGTTTAGCCCGATCACTTTTTATTAGTGACGCGTGCAATTTTTATTTTTGAATCTGGCCGTATGGCCATTAGCCCTGTGGTGACAACAGTATCACCAACTTTTACTCCGCTTGTAACGTGAACAAAAGCGGAATCACGCACGCCTGTTTCTACCACTGCATAAACTGCGCTATCCCCGCGAATAACGATAACTTGTTTATTTCTGGCGGTAGGGATAACGGACTGGGTAGGCACCATCAATGCATTGGTATTTTTACCCAATTCCAAATTCACTTTGGCAAAAACGCCTGGTATTAGCTCCGGATGTTTTTCGTCTACCAGGGCACGCACTTTAAGCGTACGGGTGTTTTGATCGACGCTGTTTTCAGTGGCAATAACCTTTGCTTTATGGTAACTCTTTCCACCGTCTACCTGGAAGCTTACTGTATAGCCTGTGGAAATTTCCTTGGCATATTTTTCAGGAATGGAGAATTCTAGTTTTAGTTTATCGACCTGGCGGATTACCGTGATGATATCGTTGGGAGCTATGTATGCGCCTAGACTTACATTTCGTAAGCCTGCACGGCCCGTATAGGGTGCCCGGATTTCAGTTTTAGAAATTGCAATTTTTGTTGACTCAATATCGGCACGAAGGTTCTCTACATCCAACGCGCTTAAATCATAATCCTGCTGACTAATACCTTGAATCTTTAACAGCTCACCACTCCGTTCTTCAGACTTCTCCTTAATCTTTAATTGAACCTCGAGCTTGCGTAGCTGTGCTTGCAAATCCTCGTCGAACAATTTTACCAGCAAAGTACCTTTGTTGATGACAGATCCTTCAACAATATTTAGCTGCACAATCCGGCCACCGACTTCCGAGCGAATTGCAGTTTCTTCAAACGGAAGCAATGACCCCGGTACTTCAATGTTTTCACTGATGGACCTTTCGGATACCACAAAACCATCCACAGCAATCGGTCCAGAAGCTCTGCCTCCACCACCAGCCGGCCGTTGAGGTTTCTTATCGTTACAAGACGTCATCAATAGTAATGTTATCGCGAATGTCCCTACAAATCGAAGTGTTATGTACATATGAAATTCCTAGACGTTTTAGTAACAAGCTTACTGTTAATCCGGTTCTGCGGTCTTACGAATGCATTGAAATAAAGTGTTGGTGCAATGCGATCACCTGGGGGATTAAAAGTATTGTCTCGTCGTTTTGAATCATAAAATCAGCTCGTTTCAATTTCACTTCCTCAGGCATTTGATTTTTAATGATTGCCAGTATCTGATCTGCAGTACGATGATGGTCTCGCTTAAGTACTCGTTGTACGCGTAGCGATTCAGGTGCGTGAACAACGATAACCTTATCCAGCAATTGATGCGAGCCCGATTCAAAAAGCAAGGCCGCCTCTTTTAATACATAAGGATGATTAACCTGATGCGCCACCCATTGTTGGTAGTTTAAACCTACTCGAGGATGAACTAAACTATTTAATGTTTTAAGTCGCGCTGAATCATTAAAAACTGTACCAGCAAGATACGACCGATTTAGGCTTCCATCTTCATTATAAGACAATACTCCGAATTCTTTCTTGATCTCTGATACGAGTATTCCATCGGTGGTCATTAGTTCTTTCGCATGGCGGTCTGCATCATACACAGGCACGCCCAGACATTGAAAGATTTTACATACCAAACTCTTACCCGAACCTATGCCACCGGTAATACCAACTTGAATTGGAGGTTTCAATCGATTTAAAATTTTACAGAGATAGAATCCAATTTAACAACGCGAGAGTATGGAGGAAGACCTTCAATTTTCGGTAATATTTTTTTCTCACCCTTGGTTATATTTTTTAAATCGACCAACGCCCGCAAAGAATCGACAGAAAAGGATTTCTGAAATGACTGGGGTACAGCTGCCGTGAATGCGAGCTTTTTTTCTCCAATGACAGTCCATGCGTTCTTCGGAGGATTAATGATTTCAAGTTTAACAGAATCTTCAACTTCAATGTATCGATCCACCCGAAAACTAACGGATACGGTAGGGGGATTTCGCTTGATAAGCTCATCATTCAAAAACTTTACTTCAACGTCATCGGAAAAATCTTCGTCAATGTTTCGGGCGTCGAGCTTTAAATCGACTTTGGCGGGTAAGCTGTTGATCAATTTTACCGGACCTTCAATGAAGACAGAATCCGGGGAGATTTGAACCTCACTTATCAACCCATAACCACCCTTAAAAAGCAACGTAGGAGTATCGATTTGCAACGTTATCCATTTACTGGATTTAGGTTCGATGGCTACGTGCAAGGTGTCGGTGAGGACAAAGTTTATGGCAAAACCCTCAGGCTGATTTAACACCAACGCGGGCAAGGTACTGCCCACAATTTTCTTGACTTCACTGGGCTGCGGCAGCGGTACCACCAGGGGTGGTATTTTCAAACCGGCACTTCGCCGAAACAGGTTCCAGCCTACTCCGGTTACATTAAAGCGCACCGCTTCCGGCAATGGTCTTACGGCAATGTAGTTCTCCTGGTCGTAATCGAATACCAGAGGTAGATTGATGTTTGTAGTATAGCTTTTATTAAGGGCATTAAAAAACCAAAAGACCGTAGCAGCAAAAATGCAAAGTGCTACGGCCTTCCAATTTCTTCTGTGAAATCTAAGCAGGTTGAATATGGATTGAATGAAACTCATTACATACTTAGACGCTAGGTTAAGTCAATCTTTATTTCTTGTTAGCTGCTTTGGTGGCATCCAGCGAAATCGCGGATTTATTAAAACGAATTCTTCCGCCTTTTTCCACTTCAAGAATAAATGTATCGCCATCAAGTTCGGCCACATAACCATGTGCACCGCCAATGGTAATAACATAGTCACCTTTCTTAACCTCCTCGATAAACTTCTTTTGATCTTTAGCCTTTTTTTGCTGGGGGCGGATCATGAAGAAATAAAACACCAGTATAATCCCACCGAAAATTACATATTGAAATATGGGGTTGGATTGTTGTTGGGCTTGTAGCAGAATGCCGTACATAGATTTTGATTTTTAAGAGGTCAAAGTTATCTCAATTAAAACAAACATCCCAATCTACCTTTCGGTGGATTGGGATGTTTGGGTGAAAAATTGAGGATCTATTTCTTTACTGGACCTTCTGTTGATGTTGAAGCCTTGGGCAATACCATTGCTTTAAATCGCAATACAGTTTGCTTTGGCCAGGTATTGGCAGTTACGGTTACTGTTTTGTTCTGAACATTAGGCTTTCCGTTCGAATCGAATTTTGCTTTCACAAAACCAGTTCCACCTACCGGAATAGGATCTTTGCTCCAATCAGGAACCGTACAGCCACATGATCCCTGAGCATTTTGAATTATTAACGGAGCCTCACCTGTGTTTTTAAAGGAATAAGTATGCTCTACCACTTCCCCTTCATTGATGGTTCCGAAATCATGTTCCATTGTGGAAAATTCCATTACAGGAGTCGGACCTTCAGGTTTCGCTTCAGGAGCAGGTGCCGCAGGTGTAGCGGTAGCAGATGTTAACTCAGGTGTTTTCTTCCCTTCCAATTCTGCCAGGCGACTTTCAAGCTGCGCAATTTTCTTCTCAGCATCACGATCTTTGCATGCCGTTGCCAATAGGATCAGCAGGCTAAAAAATACAAAAGATTTCAAAACGTTTTTTGTCATATTTATTCCTTTATAGGTTCAAGTTCAGTATCCTAACCCTTTTTGCCGCGAATCTGTTCCAATAGCTCATCAACATCTTCCAGTAATCGTTCAGCTTTATTCTTTGCCTCATCTACTACCTTTTGACCTTGTGACTTTGCCTCACTGGTAAGAGGGGTTTCTCGGCCTGAAACGAAATCGTCGATCAAGTTTTCCAACATCTTGCGATACTTATCCAATTGGTAGGATAATTTCTCGCGTGTGTTGGTACCCTTATCAGGCGCATATAAAATTCCAAGTATTGCTCCCGCAGCTGCTCCGAAAAGGAACGCCATCATCGCATTTCCGCTTTTTTTGCTCATAAACTTTTTAAAATTAATTACAGTCTGAATGCAAATTCAAAATTTTAACAATTTTTAACAAATCATGTAAGGAAGGAGGGCATTCTACACTTTTACATCGCGTTATCGGGGGATGACCAACATATGATTCCGATGCAAAGACAAAAAATCTCGCTTCTTCGTATTATCATTTGTTATCGATCAAACCGCGACCGCTCTTTTTCACATCACCGGTGGTTTTTAGTTCTTTAGAAATAACGTCCAAAATACCATTTATAAACTGGCGGCTTTTTGGTGTGCTATAGTTTTTGGCCAGTTCAATATATTCATTGATGGAAACCTTCACGGGTATATTGGGAAAGAGAATCAATTCCGCAATGGCCATTTCTAAAATGATGCGGTCTGTTAAAGGCAAACGATCCACTTCCCAATTCCGGGTATTGTTTGCTATTAATGCCTTATATTTTGCCTCCAGCTGCGAACCCCGGCTATAAAGCTTCTCTATAAAATCCTTATCATCGTCCCAATTTACCGATAGGGTGTGCAAGGTAAGACTACCGGTTCCGCTGGGGTCAAAAGATTTAATCGTTTTTTCAACGAGCCCTTTAACGATTTCCTTGTCTTCGGCCCATCGCTGGACCTCTTCCTCAAAATATTCATTGATAACGGTTTTGCCCAATATTATCTTTTTAAAAAGATGATTGGCAAATCTTTTTTGGTCTTCCAATGAAGGGCTTTTTTTGTCAAGGTAGTGTAGGTACTCCGTTTCCTGCCGGATCACATCGCGGAACCAAACGCGTACACGGTCCATCTTATCACCCCACGGATTCCCCAGCTTCTTAACTTCCTTCTTAAGATCACCACTGTCTCGCAGACCCTGTATCCATTTATTGTTGACGAAATTTTTATGGCTAACTTTTTTATCGGCTTCAGCTAATTCTAAAAATTCAACCGCTAACGTAAGGACTGCAACATAACGTTCGTAAATTTTCTCGACTTCACTTACAAGATTTTTGGCAAAGAATGCCATGTCTTTCTTAGACTGCGTCTGGTAAAATATCAAACATTCATTTACTGCTTTTTTTATTCTCAGATCTTGATGATCAATAGAAGATTCATCGTTTGCAAAGGCATCTTTAAAAAGCTGAAGCGCTTGTTTTCTCTGCGACGCTAGTTGTGTTCTATTTTGAACTTCCATCGAATTTAAATCCGGCGAAAGCATCTCATTTATCTTCTCCAGGCATAATTCGTAATTAGCATCTCTGCACTGCTGGAGTGCGAATAAACTTTGCATTACTTTAATCCGGAGACTTCTTCTGTTAAGCATGATAAAGAACTACTTTATAATAGGGAACAAAAATAGAACATCCCAATAGGTTTCACAATGTTACCTCGTGATACTTATGACATTTCTTGCGTTTTGCTTTATAAGAACTGCTGCACATCGCCTAAACCCTCTCGCATCACGACAATTTGTCCGCCGGTACAATCAATTACGCTGGAAGGAATGTTGTTACCTGGTCCGCCATCAATGACCAAATCAACTGAATGCTTGAAATCTTCAAAAATCTCTTCAGGATCTGTGGTGTATGCTTTGATAATGTCATCATCCTTAATAGAGGATGTGATCAGCGGGTTCCCAAGCAGTGAGACAATAGCACGAGGAATGGCATGATCGGGTATTCTGATGCCCACGGTTTTTTTGTTGATGTCAAGTATTCTGGGCACTCTGCTGCTGGACTCAAGAATAAAGGTATACGGTCCCGGTAGCGCTTTTTTCAAAATCTTAAAAACAGGCGTATCAATACGCTTTACATATTCAGAAATATGGCTGAGGTCGTTGCATATAAAGGAAAGATCCAGCTTTTGCGGTTTGATATTCATTACCTGGCAAAGACGTTCTATGGATTTTCGATTCATAAGGTCGCAACCAATTCCATAAATCGTATCGGTGGGATAAATAATAATCCCGCCGTCTTTGAGTACGTTCACCGCATGTTGAATCTTTCTACCTTCGGGATTTAACGGATGGATTTTTAATAATTCAGCAGGCATTTTAAAGTTGATCGGTTATCAAATGAACCACAACAGCAAGATACTGTTATGGATACTAAAAATTGATATCCCTTAAGCTGGATTGACAAGATTACGGTCAACTAACTATGTTTTATTATTTTTGAAGTCTAAGTGCTGAATATGAAGTTTAATAAGCGTCTGATTTTCTTCCTTGTCATCTCCGTCTTAGGAATATCGTTTACCTTTTACGCCTATCAAGTCGTTTACACCCCCAACATCTTGGTGGACCGTGAAGACCGGTTATTAATCATTAAAGAAGGCGATACATTCAAAGATGTGCAACAGGAAATCCATGAAGGTAATTATGCACAGGATTTGATCTCCTTTAGCTTTCTGGCTAAGCTGATGAATTATGATAAACAGGTTAAACCTGGCCGATACTTGTTGAAACGGAATATGAGCAACTTGCGGGCTATCCAACTGTTAAAATCCGGAGCTCAGGAGCCCGTTCGGATTACGTTTAATAATGTTCGGCTCATTCGTGAATTGGCAGAGAAGATCACAAGAAATTTGGGTATGACGCCGGAGGAATTTGAAGCAGCCTTAATTCAGTTTGCCATGTCAAATTCCTATGGGTTAAACAAAGAAAATATTCTGGTGATGTTCATTCCAAATACGTACGAAGTGTATTACAATATTTCACCGGAGGCGCTTGTAAAAAGGATGTACGGTGAATACGACAAGTTCTGGAACGACGAGCGGAAGGCAAAAGCAAAAAAAGTGGGATTAACACCGCTGGAAGTTTCAATATTAGCTTCTGTAGTTCAGGCAGAATCCGTTCGGGAAGATGAGGCCCCCATTATTGCAGGACTTTACTTAAACAGATTAAAACAAGGTATTCCTCTTCAGGCCGACCCCACGCTTGTTTTCGCTGTGGGTGATTTTTCATTGAAACGCATCTTAAACGTTCATAAAGAAATTGACTCGCCATATAACACATACAAGTACGCGGGGCTGCCACCAGGGCCAATCAACATGCCAGAGATTTCATCGCTCGAAGCCGTGTTAAATTACTATCAAAGTGATTATATCTACATGTGCGCGAAAGAAGATTTCTCAGGTCGCCACAATTTTACCAGCGATTATAAAGAACATATGAATAATGCAATTCGATATCAGAGAGCGCTTACCATTGAACAACGGAAAGGTGCCGCATTAAAAAAACGTTGAACGAATGTACAGATCAGAAACAACGGTAAGGGTACGCTATGGAGAAACGGATCAAATGGGATATGTGTACTACGGGTGCTATGCCATGTATTATGAAGTGGCCAGAGTCGAAAGCCTGCGCCAACTTGGATTAACCTATAAGTCGATTGAAGCACAAGGCATCATCATGCCAGTTTTAGAAAATAAGTCGAAGTATATTGCTCCGGCTCGTTATGACGAATTGCTTAGGATTGTGTGTGTTATTCGGGAAAAGCCAGGTATTCGAATTAAGTTTGATTACGAAATTTTTAACGAAGAGAATAAGCTGATTCATATTGGTGAAACACTGTTGGTATTTGTAGATAAACAGTCATCCAAACCCTGTAAACCACCCGAAACCATGGAATCAGTGCTACAGCCTTTCTTTAAATGAAATACAAATACAAACGACTCATATTGCAATGGAATCCAGGCCGGGTAGTGATTAACTGGTTGAAAAAAGTACGCTTTAAAAAATATGAAAACGTTTCTCTTTATAAAATTTTAAAAATCTTCTTACGCAATTTGCTCAATGACGACATAGGTGATCGGGCCAACAGCGTAGCGTTCAATTTTATTCTTGCCATCTTTCCTGCGATCATTTTTTTATTCACGCTAATTCCATACGTCACACAGTTTTTTCCCGAGATCAATACAGAGAGCATCATGGAATTTCTTGGGCAACAAATTCCGCCAAGCATGTTTGAAGTGGTGTCTTCCACCGTGCAAGATATTGTAAGCAACCAACGCGGAGGTTTGCTGTCATTGGGTTTTCTTTTCTCCATTTACCTTTCGACTAATGGAATGATGGCGTTGATGCGTGCATTCAATGCTTGTTATCGAACGATAGAAAACCGGAGTGGTCTAAAAACACGACTTATTGCAACTGGACTAACCATTAATTTAACTTTTGTGCTTTTTCTGGCCATTATTCTCTTGGTCGTAGGACAATTCATTCTGGAGGCCTTTATGGCTAAACTTCCCACCGTAGGCTGGATTAATATGAGTTATTTTACAGTCGTTCTTTTGTTCATCGTCCGCTTCATCACCATCTTCATTGCCTTTTTCCTGGCAATTTCCTTTATCTATTATTTTGGACCCGCTATTCATTACAACTGGAGATTCTTTTCGGTAGGTTCGCTGCTGGCCACTTTTCTTTGTCTAGCCGTATCGTATGGGTTTTCCTTTTATGTAACCAACTTCGGAACCTATAATAAAGTGTATGGTTCCATTGGGGTATTAATTGCCATCATGGTTTGGATTCAGTTAATAACAATTGTACTCTTGGTGGGATACGAAGTAAATGCGAGTATCCATGATGCAATTCGGAAAGAAGCGCTATGGAACACAAGAATGCATCGATTGAAGAAAATAAATTAGGGGCGCTCTAAAACTATGTTTGGCTGGACTAATCCTCTTCCCGTCTCAAAGAACTAGTGAAATTTTAGATGCCCTTAATTTATTCATGAATATTTTTTAGTAATCAATTTTGATCGAGATGGATACGTCATGTGGTGCCGGCAGTGTTCCCCCGAAATAAGGCCACAACATATAATACAAACCTTTGTCACACGTGGTACCGCGTGGAATCGATACTGGCTCCTGATGATTCAGCTGAAACACGTAACTATCCGCAGTAATTTTTAGCTGGTATTTGTTCTCCTCATCAAGCGCAACTGCTCCGATATATTTTTCCTGTCTTACACCATTCACATAGCAGTATGCATAAATCTCCAATTGTTCATTATACCATTGCCACGCAAAACGGGCACTGTTTTCATGGTGAAGCGAATTGCAATCTGAAAATCCCAGGAGTTTGTTTTTTGAATCCTGAAATGCTGTCTCTTCAAAATGATATACGGCTGATTGGTTAAACTTCGCTGTAAAATTAAGAATGTTTGATTGCATACTTTGAACGAGCCTCGGGCTTGCATAGTGCTCACCCTGCTGCATTACAAATGTCCTCGAAAGGTCAGCCTCTTCCTCACAACTCATAAACATAAACATACCAAAAACCAGTATGAGAAGGTTTCTAAACCGAGTGGTTGAAAACATATCGTGGTACAATTGATTCATGCTGCTAAGATCTATCATTTTTAAGCGACACAAATCGGTGATTTCCCTGAATTAAAAAAAATCAGCAGTTGGCAACTTCGCGAGCTTCAATCGGGTAAAAAATGAGCATTTTTCTTTAAAAGGTATAAAAGAGTCCTGAACTTTTACGGGCTAATCATGACATGAATAGGGGTTTACCCTGATTATCATAAATCAATGAATCCAAACAACTGCGATCAATAATGACCACTAAAAATCTGTATTATAAAATTGGGTGAGATAATTTTAGACCAATAGACGGGTAGCCTACACGATAGCCCATGCCAAAAGTAGTGCTTAATTTACGCCAGGTTTTGATCCTCGTTTCCAGACCTGGTACCACTACAAAGAAGTTCTCGTTCACCATTCCAAGCCGCGCGGTCGCAAAAAAATCTATTTTCTGACTTTTGGCGAGCGGTATTTGAAACAATACCCCGTAAAATGCATCATTTAATTCCCCACTTTCCTTTCCTTGGTTTAAAATGCCGGTCTGATAAAATGCGCCAAGTCCCCATTTCCCTTTTGTTTCAAATGTAAGACCACCTCCATACAAACATCGTGGGGCAGTTTTTTCCAATCCCATAGAGAGATGAAGTGTTTGGCTTTTGGCTACAGTGATAAAACCAATCAGAATGATTGTTACAAACAAGCGCATCTTAAAAATCGATAATTCGCGATGGGTACTTTGAATAAGGGACCATATTTCAGACAGCTTCAATAACATTTTTACATACATTTCTGTGATTTGGACAGATCTTATCGCAGAAATCCAAAACTCACACCCACATTGATGGATGTTGCATTGGCTACTTTGGTGTTTTCAAAGAAATCATCAGCGTCCTGGCCCATAGCCCACGAGTAGCGAGCTTCGGCAAATATGTGAACGAAGTCATGCATCTGTGGTAATCGCCATTCAATACCGCCGCCCACTGTTCCGCGGGTCATGGAGATTTTACCTATATAAGGAGCGGAAGAAGCGCTATAATTGATTTTTGCGTCTGGGTTGTTATAATATCCGAAGAATTTTAAAGTACTATAGTCAATACCACCTGAAACGTATGGATTAATTGCTTGACGGGATTTGTTAATAAATTTTAAAGGATAAACATTTAATTGCAAAGCCGACTCTACCATGTTGACGGTTTGCTTTACGCTGGAATTTGAATAATAAAAACCTGCCGCCTGAAGCCTGGTCTTTACAAGTTGATTACCCATCACAAACCCTAAACTTCCGCCTTCTTCCATAACAGCCATGTTGTTAAGAGCAGGTAAATCGCTGGTAAGCTTGGTTGATTTCATGCCAAAATTTGCCTCAAATCCAAAATACCGGTAGTTCGAATTTCTCATTCCCTGTGCCTGTGCCAACACAGCGTTGAAACAAATCAGAATGAAAAACGAAAGAACTACGAATCCCTTTAATCGATTGCTGAGTATAGATTGTGAATACATAACCTTAACATTTAATGTTATGCTAAGGTGGCGGTTTTTGGAAAGCTTAAAATCGGTAGAATCCCTGAATTGTGTAAAATCAGTTAATCAGGGTTTAAATACAGAACATTGTAATATGCCAAGATACATCCTCGTCCAAAAGTTTGAAACAACCAACTAACCCATGATTTCCTGCGGCAAAACCCTTATGATGATAAGGGTTTCCCCTTACGGAAAATAACTAAAGCCCTACCAGTCGAAATATTCATCCTGTTCGAGTTCAAGCTCTTTCTTTTCTTTCGTGCCTTTATTCTTAAACGCGTCCTTTAGTTCTTGGACTTCTTTTTTCAGATCTGTCGCAATTTTCTTTTTGACAGATTCTGTATCGTATACAACCTTATAATCATCGGTTGTGCCGATTATCTTTAAATATAATTTGCTTTGCCCAGCGCCATCCTCTTGCAATGCTTCCTTTGCTTCGACTGACGTGATGTTCTTATTATTTCGCAGGGGAGCAATGATGCGGTAGTCAATACGTTGATCAAAAGTGTGTGTGCCACTTACCTTTATGGATGTAACATTGGTACGAACCTCCATCTGAGGTATATAAATTGTTTTATTCTCAATATGAATATCATTTTTGATATCTGAAAAACGAAGTTTACTGAGGCCCTCATCATTGAGGTATTTATTCAATTTTTTCATCGGTTCAAAGTTATTCAATTCGCCATTTTTGATGGACATGCTGATATCACTGATAAGCGTTTCCTGGTATAACCTCAAATTCTGATTCAATGTCAATTCCAAGGACACATCCGCATTTGCCTGGCCTTTTAAATGCTTGTCTATGATGAAATTTTGATTAAAATTTTCAAATACATAAAAAATGCTGTCGATGTGAATTCCATTCAGTTGGAAAGTGCTAACCACATCAATCGCCTTATTATTTTTCGCATCCACAATACCGGAAAATTGCATATTACCTCCCATGGAGTTGAACTTAATATTGCGGGACACCGCCATTTCATTTTTAACGAGTAAGTCCCCGCGCAAGGCTGTCGCATAAAACCGGCGGTACCGGAGGGCCTGTACGTCACAATTAAAATTGAGGTTAATGTTTTTTGAGATCTTAAACTCGTATTGTGGTTTTTCACGTGATGATACTTCTTGAGTTTGTTTTCCAAATCCGATAACAAGAAGTTGATCTACGTCCAGGAATTTCGATTTTAGGTCCGTTTCAATACCAATGGGTTGGTTTTCAAATAACAGAAACGTAATAATGTTTTTAAAAAATCCATTGAGAAGAAAATCACTGTTGCCTAATTTTCCTGACACATTGCTTAAGGCTAGATCATTGTTGTTGAATTGCATGTTACCGCTCAGGTTGTGCAGCTTGATTTTATCATCACCGTACGCTAATCCAATATTCTTGAGTTCAATAGTTCCTTGTGTTGAAACTTTTTGGGCAGTAGCTCTCTTTTTCAGCAATCCGATTCTACCCTCAAATGTTACGTTAGCCAGGAGAGATCCAGACACATCACCAATATTTTGAACGGGATAAAAGTCAAGCAGTGATGATGCGTCCACTAGCCCACTGAACGCACATTTAACGCTAGGGTCCTTAAAATCGCGAAGTCTGAAGTCTGCAGTAAACGGCTCATTGTTAAGTTTACCCCGAATATTTTTCAGCTCCAGAACGGCCCTTTCTACATCCAATAATTGAGGGCTTTTAAAAGAGCCCTCCATACTCGCGTCGGTAATCCTGGACTTTGATTCCGGATTGAATACCGTGGCATCTTTAAATCCAAAACTGATTGAAATGGATGGACTCATCTTCCGGCTGATTTGTCCTTTAAGGTGGGCGGTAAGGTAAACGTCTCCTTTGCTTTTATAACGTTGAAACTTCTTTGCTGCAGGCTCAGTGAGCAAAGAAAGTAAGGTCTGGATATCTGTATCCTTTCCGTCTGCTGTAATATCAATTGTATTCTTGTCCTTCCACTTGTAACTTCCTGATACGGTAAACGAAGAACCCCTTACACCCAATGTGGAAGGTTTTATCACAAGAGATTTTTTCAAGTCATCATAAGTCAGGTTGCTTTTGATCTGAAACGATTTTCCAGTAAGAAATTCGTTCTGATTAACGCTTATCTTCTCCGTTGTAAGCTCGCCCTCCGCATCGATGTCGTACACATCGTTTTCAGAGTGAATAGATGCTAAGAGTTCATCACTTTTAAAAATCAGATGCTGAACAGCACTCACATCGATATAATGAACTGTGGTCTTTTCCAGATTAACATCTTTCAACTGAAATTTAACTGTGCTGGCGCTTCCTGATGTTTTATCAGTTTCCTTCAGTATAGTGTAGTTATTCTTGCCTTGCTGATTAATCTTAAGATTCGTTTCGCTATTTCTGATTTTCAGTCCTTCAATGGTATAATCTCCTCTCCATACCCTCATTGGACTTAATTGAAATGAAATTTCGGAAGCAGTTAATAATGGGTACTGACCTTCGTGACTATCTTCAATATAAACATCCTTTAAAACAATCGACAGGTGAGGAAAACTTGAGAACATGGAAATGTCCATCTTACCGATCTTGACAGGTGTATTCAGACCTTTGTTTGCTTCGCGAATAAACTGGCTAATGATTCGTTCCTTAAATAGAAATACCGATACAGTCAACGATAGAAAAAGTACCGCAAAAGTTAATAACGTGTAAAAAAGAATCTTACGAAAAATCTTCAAGCTCAAAAAAATGGGTTTTACAAAAGTACAGACAAAACTTTAACGACCATGACGATAGCTTATTTTGCCTACATCCCTTGCAAAGAATAGTCCAGGAATGTTCTGACGGACTTGAAAGACCAGAATTATCGAGTTAAAATCAATTTTCGTCGATATACCGTTTGGTTATCGGTTGATATGAATCGATTCGACGGTCTCGTAAGAAAGGCCAATGCGTTCGATAAGTGTCGGTTTTATTCAGATCAACTGCTAACACATGAACCTCTTCTTTGTCGTGTGACGCTTGTAGCAAAATTCGGCCGAACGGGTTGGCAATGAAGGAACCGCCCCAAAACTTCATGGCACCCTGTTGCTCAAATCCCACGCGATTCACACTTACTACATGTATTCCATTCGCAACAGCATGACTGCGCTGAATAGTTTGCCACGCGTTGAACTGTTCACTGTTTGTATCTTCATCCTGAGAAGTAGCCCAGCCAATAGCGGTGGGATAAAATAAAATCTCCGCGCCCATAAGCGAGGTGATTCTTGCACCTTCTGGGTACCATTGATCCCAGCATATCAAAACACCAATGGTCGCGAATTTCGTTTTGAAAATCTTGTACCCGAGATCGCCTGGAGTGAAGTAAAACTTTTCATAGTAAGCTGGATCATCAGGGATATGCATCTTTCGATATTTGCCAAGATACGTTCCGTCAGAATCAAGGACGGCGGTAGTGTTATGATAAATACCTTGTGCGCGTTTTTCAAATAATGATGCAATGATTACAACCCCCAACTCTTTAGCTAATTCAGAAAGCGTTTCAGTTGATGGTCCTGGAATTGCTTCAGCTAGGTTGAAATTGTTGTAATCTTCAACATCACAAAAGTAAAGTGACTTGAATAATTCTTGTAAACAGATGATCTGCGCGCCTTTGGCGGCGGCTTCACGAATTTTAACAATAGCTTTATCCAGGTTTTCCTGGGGCACCGCCGAGCAAGCTATCTGCACGATACCTACGTTTACGATTTTACTCACTTAATAAATTTTAGGGTGTAAAATTATAGAAGTAAATCCAGTTATAAAACGTTCATACCGGATACCTCTTCTTCAACCGAAGGGGCGTAAAGTTTCGCAAAAGGCCTTATCAAAAAAAATCGTTGAAAGATTATGCTTCCTGCTCGAGATGAACAAATGATTCATCCTTAGATTCCAAAGCACTTGAGCCCATTAACCAAATATCCACGGCACGCGCTGCCTCGCGACCTTCAGAGATTGCCCACACAACCAGTGACTGGCCTCTGCGGATATCTCCAGCGGCGAAAATGCCTTCTTGTGTAGTTCTATACTGGTGTGTTCTGATGTTGCCGCGCTCATCCAATTCAAGCTTGAGCTCATCGACCATGCCTCCTTTTTCTGCGCCGGTAAAACCGATAGCAAGCAACGCCAATTCACAGGGTATGATTCTTTCTGAGCCAGGGATTTCTTCGAAGCCCATTTTGCCCTGAGCGTTTACACCCCATTTGATGTCAACAATTTTCAAACCTGTAAGACGCCCCATAGAGTCACCAAGAAATTCTTTCGTAAGTATCGCCCACTCACGTTGTACGCCTTCCTCGTGCGAAGAAGATGTCATCAGGACCATCGGCCAAAGTGGCCATGGATTAGCTTCCTCATTGCGTTTTAAAGGTGGCTTTGCCAACAATTCGATCTGCGTTACTGACTTTGCAGTTTGGCGGTTAGAGGTCCCTACACAGTCGGACCCTGTATCCCCACCACCAATCACTAATACATTTTTGCCATTTGCCAGGATCTCCCCAGAAAATATTTTGTCGCCCGCTACGCGTTTGTTCTGTTGCGTTAAAAACTCCATAGCGAAATGGACACCTTTAAATTGTCTACCTGGAATCGGAAGATCTCGCGGTGCAGATGCTCCCCCGCAAATTAGGGTCGCGTCGAACTCTTCTTGTAAATGCTTAGCGCTTATGTTGACACCTACGTGTGCATTCGTCCTGAAAATAACGCCCTCTTGCTCCATCAGCCGGATTCTCCGGTCAAGAACATTTTTCTCTAACTTAAAATCAGGGATACCATATCTTAAAAGGCCTCCTATCCGGTCGCTTCTTTCGAATACGGTTACCCAATGACCAGCCTTATTCAACTGTGCAGCTGCGGCTAGACCGGCCGGGCCTGACCCTACAATAGCGATACGTTTTCCTGTACGGCTTTTAGGTGGAGTAGCCTTGATGTATCCTTTCTCGAATGCCTGCTCAGCTATTGTTTTTTCGATATACTCAATTGTAACCGGTTTATTATTAATGCTCAATACGCAGCTTGCCTCACAAGGTGCTGGGCAAATTCTTCCGGTAAATTCAGGAAAGTTATTCGTGCTGCTTAAAATGCGAATAGCATCATCCCATTTCCCTTGATAAACAGCATCATTGAAGTCAGGAATATTATTTCCAAGCGGACAGCCATTGTGACAAAATGGTACGCCACAATCCATACAACGTGAAGCCTGCTGCTTTACCTTCTCTTTATCGAGTGGTGTATAAACTTCCTTATAATCTTTGAGTCTTTCTTTTGGATCACGAGATTTTGGCATCTCGCGATCAAATTTCATAAAACCATCTATTTGTCCCATGCTATACGTGAAGTATTAATGCGTTCTTATTTAACTATATTTTTATTTTAGAAGGTTCAGGAATACCAATTTCATCATTGACAGTTGATTGATGTCGAACCTTTTGTTTGGAAAGCACTTGCTTGTAGTCTTTTGGCATCACTTTGACAAATAACTCACAGGCTACAGCCCAATTTTCAATTACCCATTCAGCCGGATCACTGCCTGTATATTTGAAATGTTTTTCCACCATGGCTTTGACTTCCGCTTTGTCTTCTTCTTCCATGGTTTCCAGGTCCACCATATCCTTGTTGCAAAGCCTTTCCAATGCGTGTTCCGGATCAAATACGTAGGCAATACCACCGCTCATACCAGCCGCAAAGTTTCTCCCTGTTTTTCCAAGGATGACGACTCGTCCACCGGTCATGTATTCGCATGCATGGTCACCAACCCCTTCAACCACTGCTGTTACTCCGGAATTTCGAACACAGAATCTTTCCCCTGCTTGTCCACGGATATACGCTTCACCAGAAGTAGCACCATAAAAGGCTACATTACCAATGATAATATTATCCTCCGGTTTAAAACTTGCTTCCTTGTCGGAGTAGACAATCAATTTTCCTCCCGACAGACCCTTGCCGAAATAGTCATTCGCTTCTCCCTCCAGTTCGAATGTCACGCCCGGCGCTACAAATGCTCCAAAGCTTTGACCAGCCGAACCTTTAAACTGAAAATGAATGGTATCTGATGGCAATCCTTTCCCTTTATACTTTTTTGAAATTTCGTTTGACAGTAACGCACCCGTTGTCCGGTCGGTATTTCTGATGATAAATTTCTCGCGAACGGGCTCACCTTCGTCTAACGCCAGACGCGCGGCTTCCACCAATTTCCAGTCAAGTACTTTTTCAAGTTCGAAATCCTGATCAATCTGCTTGTATAAACCTACATGCTCGCGAACAGGCTCACGGAGCAATATTGGGGATAGATCCAATTTTTTAACTTTCCAATGGTCGATATCCTGACGGACACGCAACATGTCTGAACGACCTACCATTTCATTCACTGTCCTAAACCCAAGCTCAGCCATTACTTCTCGTAAATCTTCAGCGAGGAACCGGAAGAAGTTAACCACGTGATCAGGATCACCGGTAAACAGTTTGCGCAGATCTTCATCTTGCGTCGCAATTCCAACAGGACATGTATTCAAATGGCACTTACGCATCATAATACAACCTTCTACCACTAAGGCAGCCGTTGCTACGCCCCACTCTTCTGCGCCTAATAAAGTTGCTATCGCGATATCGCGCCCCGTACGGATTTGACCGTCCGTTTGCAGTACCACGCGACTGCGTAAATTATTCTTCACCAAAGTCTGATGTGCCTCAGCCAAACCCAGCTCCCATGGCAATCCGGCATGCCGAACAGAACTAATGGGTGATGCCCCGGTTCCACCATCACCTCCCGAAATAAGTATCGCATCTGCTTTCGCCTTTGCTACACCCGCTGCAACAGTTCCAACGCCAGCTTGCGATACAAGCTTAACATTTATACGTGCTTGCCGATTTGCATTCTTTAAATCATAAATCAATTGCGCCAAATCCTCGATAGAATAAATATCGTGATGAGGAGGAGGGGAGATCAAACCAACGCCCGGGGTAGAGTGCCTTACACGCCCAATCCACTCATCTACTTTATGCCCCGGCAACTGACCACCTTCGCCTGGCTTTGCACCCTGTGCCATTTTGATTTGTAACTCATCAGCATTGGCCAGGTAGTAACTTGTTACACCAAACCTTCCTGAAGCAACCTGCTTTATTGCGGAACGTTCCCAATCACCATTAGATTTTTTCTCGAAACGTACTTCGTCTTCGCCACCTTCCCCGCTATTGCTCTTGCCCCCTATGCGATTCATGGCAATGGCCAATGTGCTATGCGCTTCATGAGAAATAGAACCGAAAGACATCGCACCGGTAGCGAATCGTTTGAAAATCTCTTCAGCGGGTTCTACCTCGTTAATTGAAATCGGATTGCGTTTTTTAAATTCAAACAATCCGCGGAATGTTATTGTATCGCGCGTCTGATCGTTGATCTTATGCGCGTATTTTTTATAGATTTCGTAATTGTTGGTCTTTGTGGAATACTGTAACCAATGGATCACTTCAGGGCTAAACAAGTGTTTTTCACCACGTCTTTTCCATTGATAAATTCCACCCACCGGCAATTCTTTGCTCTCTAATTCAAAAGCCAGATGATGTCTTACCAACACCTCGCGGGCTAAGTCGTCAAATGACAGACCTTCGATACGGCTGATGGTACCTTTAAAACATTTTTCTACCACGTCACTTCCCAGTCCCAATGCTTCAAAAATTTGTGACGACTGGTAAGATTGCAACGTACTGATACCCATTTTGGACATCACCTTCAGCAATCCACTTCCAATTGCTTTCTGGTAATTTTCATATGCTTCTTCGTCCGTCAACCGCTTATAGAACAAATCATGTTTGTTCATAAAGTGAATGGTTTCGAGCGCCAGGTAAGGATTTACGGCACTCGCACCATAACCAATGATAGTAGCAAAATGGTGAACTTCCCATGCATCACCGGCTTCTACTACAAGTCCAGCCTGCGTACGAATTCGTTTTCCAACCAGGTATTGATGAACAGCGCCTACTGAAAGGAGCGAAGGTATTGGCGCGAATTCATCACTTATTTTCCTGTCGGATAAAATCAATATTCTTTTACCCGCACGCACAGCTTTTTCAGCTTCGGCACAAATTCTGTCAAGACTTTCTTCTAATCGGCCAGGTTGACCATCTGCTTTAAATACGCATTGAATAATGGCGCTTTCAAAACCCTGATCTTGTAAATGTTTGAATTTTTCAAGATCACTGTTTAGCAACACAGGTTGTGAAATATGGATTTGTCGTGTATGCTCAGGTGTTTCGTCCAGTACATTTAGGCTGGCTCCCACCCGCGTAAACAACGACATCACTAAGCGCTCCCTGATAGGATCTATCGGGGGGTTACTTACCTGGGCAAAATGTTGTTTGAAATAATTTGAAAGGTGGCGGCTTTCTTTCGATAAAACAGCTTGCGGAGAATCATCTCCCATTGAACCGATCGCCTCGTATCCTTTCTCGGCCATTGGTAAAATGAGCGTCTTTACATCTTCGCTAGTGTAACCATAGGCATTTTGCCGTTGAATCAGAGTTTTTTCATCAAAGTTACTCTCTACCCATTCTTGCTCAGGCTCAAGTCTAAGCTTTAAACGGTTTTGTATGATCCAGTTGTAATATGATTTGCCCTCGTAAACGGCACGTTTTACTTTTTCATCGTCTAATACCTTGCCCAACTCAAGGTCCACCATTAGCATTTTGCCTGGGGTAATGCGACCTTTTTCCAATACGTCTTTGGGATCGATAGGCAATGCACCCGCTTCCGAAGCTGCGATGACACGTCCGGAACGGGTAATGCAATATCTTAACGGGCGAAGGCCGTTTCTATCCAACGTGGCACCTATGCGACATCCATCGGTGAAGACAAGTGCAGCGGGCCCATCCCATGGTTCCATCATGGACGCATGGTATTTGTAGAATGCCTTGCGGTGCGGATCCATCAATTTATTATCCTGCCACGCCTCGGGTACCAGCATCATTAATACATGTGGAAGTGACCGGCCGGACAACACCAGCATTTCAACTAAAGCATCCAGGTTCGCCGAATCCGATCCATCGGGACTTGTAATGGGAAGCAGCATTTTTAACTCTTCATCTGTAAAGTATGTAGATTTAAAAAGCGCCTCCTTAGATTTCATCTTATTTACGTTACCACGAATGGTGTTGATTTCACCATTGTGCGCGATGTAACGGAATGGCTGGGCTAACTTCCAGTTCGGAAATGTATTGGTTGAAAAACGACTGTGCACTAATGCCAACGCCGTTTTCAATCTTGGATCCTGAAGATCATAAAAATATTCGCGGAGCTGTTCGGTACGAAGTTGTCCTTTATAAACAATGGTCCGCGCCGAAAAACTGGTAATATAGAATTCGTTGTTGCTGCCCTTTACATCACGGCTAATGACGTGAGAGGTATGATTTCGTAGCACAAACAATTTTCGTTCGAAAGCATTGCCTGTTATAGACTCATCTTTTGATCTTACAAAGACCTGTTCGATCACTGGCTCTACTTCTACGGCACCAGGACCAGGAACACTATGGTCTACTGGAACAACTCGGTATCCCAAAAGCTCAAGGCCTAACTCTTTAATATTTTTGCGCAATACCTCGCGGCACGCATTCATCACTTTCTTGTCGCGGGGAAAAAATACCATTCCCACGCCGTAACTTCCCGCTGCTGGTAGTTTAAAACCTAAACGGTTGCACTCCTCGTCAAAAAATTCATAGGGCAGCTGGATTAAGACTCCTGCTCCATCACCGGTTTTTGGGCTGCTGCCTTTTCCTCCACGATGCTCCATGTTCTCGAGCATCGATAACGCGTCACGCAGGTTTTGATTGGTTTTTGTACCATTGATATTGGCAACAAAGCCGATACCGCAGGCATCATGTTCCAGTTCAGGGGTATACAAACCACGTCTGGTTTTTTCTTTCATCGTCTGGTCGGTTTTAAGTACTACAAAAAATCTCCACTTAGGGCAAAATGGAGTTTTGAATTTACGGAAGAAACAGAAGGAAATTCTGTTAAAGTTTGGATAGACCCCAATTTTTTGAATCTTTTTACAAATGAATCCGAAGGCTTTAAATATTAAAAAGTGGTAACGATTGCATAATTGCGGATTTTAAAAATTTTAAAAAAGAGCGAAAACGATTGATATATTTTTAAAACCCTCAGGTGCCTTTTATATTATCCACATTTTTTCCACAGTTAATTTCAAAAAAGATAAAATCACATTTTCACCGCCCTTACCATTTCCTTTTTTCCCGGAGGCCCCGGGAGCGTTTCTACCGTCATGCCCAAGCTTTTTAAATCCCTTTTAAGTTGCCCTTTAGCACAATAAGTGGCTAACGTCCCACCACGCTTCATCAATCCGAAGATCTTTTCCAGCACTGGCAGCTCCCAGAGTTCAGGTTGTTTCGATGGAGCAAAGGCATCGTAATAAATGAGGTCGAAAAAGTTAATCGGCAATCTCGCGTCCTGAATTGAGTCGCAAATTTTTAAGAGAGTAAAATAGTTACTTATCAGTTGATCCTTACCCCACGACGCATGGTGAATTTCCCTGTATTCGTCAGCCAAATCCAAAGTAGTCGGATAGTTTAGTGCAGACCAAATATCTTCCGGCAAAGGATATAATTCGATTGTTGTAAAATGAATATTTTGCTGATGCTTCACTGCATGTTGCAAAGTAAGCAATGCGTTTAAGCCGGTTCCAAAACCTACTTCCAAAATACGAAGTGGCACATCGCGGTCCTGGCTTACGAATTCAAGTCCTTTTTTTATAAAAACATGCAGGGACTCTTGTAATGCACCATGAACGGAATGGTAGCTCTCTTTCAGGGTTTCGTTTAAAAGTGAGTGCGACCCATCAGACGTCGTAATAATTTTAAGTGACACTAGTCCTTCTGGATTAAAGCTACTGCATAGGAGCATACACCTTCTTCGCGCCCAACGTAACCGAGATTTTCATTGGTAGTTGCTTTGATAGATACGTCCTCCTCCGAAATATTCATCAGTGGTGCCAGCACCTTTTTCATCTCCTGTATATGGGGATTCACTTTGGGTTTTTCCAAGCAGACCGTACAATCGACGTTGCTAATTTTCCAGCCCTTTTCTTCAACCATCCGGGTAACTTCTTTTAAGAAGTATTTGCTATCCATGCCTTTCCAACGGTTGTCGGTATTGGCAAAATGAAAACCAATATCCCGGAGGTTAGCAGCACCTAATAGGGCATCACAGATAGCATGAATTAAAACGTCTGCATCAGAGTGTCCAACAGCACCTTTTTTAGCTTCCGGCAGTTCAATTCCCCCCAGATAAAAGTTCCTGCCTTCCTCCAATTGATGAACGTCGAACCCCATGCCTACACGCACTTTCATTGATATTAATTTTTTTGTGCCTGATAATATAAAACACTGGCATTTTCTTCCCTGAAAATCTGGTTCGATACGCGATTAATATCCACGGCTGTAACGCCTTCAATTTTTTTTGCTTCTGTATTCACTAGGTTAGCATCCCCAGAAAGTTTGGCAAATGCCAGATTCATCGCCCGGTTAATCACTTCAACTTCACTAAATTCCAACATAGACTCGGCTTGATTTTTTACTTTAGAAAGCTCTTCATCAATCGTTCCGTTTCTCCTGAGTTCCTCAATTACTTTTTCAACTTCTTCTTCAGCGATAGGCAATTCTATACCATCCGTCAAACGGCCACTGACCACCAATAATCCTGGGTCTAACGTACCCATAACGAATGACGAGATCGAGGTAAAAATCTCTTTTTCCTTAACAAGCTTTTGAAAGAGCCTGCTGGATTGACCCCTTCCAAGAAGATCACTCAATAAATCGATGGCATAATAATCCTCATGAAATCGGCCGGGCATGTGCCATGCTTTATAAAATGCATTCGCAGGTACATTGGCTTTTACTTCCAAAAATCTTTTTTTGTTTTGCGGCGGTTCTAATGGCAAGCTGCGTTGTTTTTTGCCTCGGGGAATCGGACCAAACCATTTTTCAGAAAGCGCTTTAATTTGTCCCACGGTTACATTACCAGCGACGACAAGGATTGCATTGTCAGGCACATAATGTTTGAAAAAAAACGCGCGTACATCTTCCATGGTAGCATTTTCAATGTGGCTGATCTCTTTTCCAATAGTCGCCCACTGGTAGGGATGCACCTGATAGGCTAATGGTCGTAGCTTTAGCCAGACATCACCATAAGGCTGATTGAGATAACGTTGCTTAAACTCTTCAATCACTACCTTTCGTTGAACCTCCAGCACCTTTGGATCAAACGACAAGCTCATCATACGATCACTTTCCAGCCAAAAACCTGTTTCAATATTAGAGGCTGGTAAAGTCAGGTAATAGTTCGTTATATCCGTATTCGTAAAGGCATTGTTCTCTCCACCCACCCGTTGAAGGGGCTCATCGTAATTGGGTATATTTTGCGACCCCCCAAACATTAAATGCTCGAATAAATGGGCAAATCCTGTCTTTTCGGCATGTTCGTCCCGAGATCCAACATCGTACAAAATGTTCATCACCGCTATTTGGACGGTCGGATCTTCGTGAACAATCACTCGCAGACCATTCTCAAGTTCAAATTCCTTAAATGCTACCATAATGGTCCAAAAATAACAAACCTTCCGATCCTTTCCCTTTTATAGGGTAAAGTCTTCAAAATAACCCTTCATTTCGTTGATCAAAAAGCGCACTCCAAAAACTCGTTTAACTTTGTTACGATTCTTTACTATGGACTTCGATCGAAAAAATTATTCCGACACCGTACTAAAAAATTTGTACGCTGCTCTTCTTAAGCCCAGAATGATAGAAGAGAAGATGTTGATATTGCTCAGGCAGAACAAAATTAGCAAGTGGTTTAGCGGCATAGGACAGGAGGCTATATCGGTGGGTGTAACGCTTGCCCTGGATAAAGACGAATACATATTGCCCATGCACCGTAACCTGGGCGTCTTTACCGGACGGGACATGCCCTTTGAAAGATTATTCGCGCAATGGCAAGGTACAATGTACGGATATACAAAAGGCCGCGACCGCTCTTTCCATTTCGGGACACACGATCATCACATCGTAGGAATGATTTCACATCTCGGGCCGCAGAACGGCGTTGCAGACGGGATTGCGCTGGCTTGTAAATTAAAAGGTGAGGAAAAAATCACCGTAGTATTTAATGGTGATGGAGGAACAAGTGAAGGCGATTTTCACGAAGCTGTGAATGTGGCCGCTGTGTGGGATCTTCCCGTAATTTTTATCGTTGAGAATAACGGTTATGGACTATCAACGCCAAGTCAGGAACAGTTCAGATGCAAAAGCTTTGCCGACAAAGCGATCGGCTATGGTATTGATGGATTAAGTATTGATGGAAATAATGTGCTTGAGGTGTATGACACAATAACTACGCTGGCAACAAGCCTTCGTAAAAATCCACGGGCTATATTGCTAGAGTGCCGAACTTTCCGCATGCGCGGTCATGAAGAAGCATCCGGGACAAAATATGTTCCTAAAGCGTTGATGGATGAATGGGGCAAGAGAGATCCAATCGATAACTACGAACGCTTTTTGTCAGAAGAAGGAATTATTGACGACTCATACATTCACGATCTTAAAAACCAATTCAAAAAAGAAATTGAAGAAGGACTTGCGCATGCGATGGAAGACGACCAACCGATTCCTGACACGACACAAGAGTTCAAGGATGTTTATGCTCCCTTCAACCAGGTTGTTGTTCATCCCTCCTCCGAGAAAAAATCAGAGAAAAGATATATAGATGCAATCTCCGATGGCTTGAGACAAAGCATGGAACGATTTGATCATCTTGTATTGATGGGCCAAGACATCGCAGAATATGGAGGCGTCTTTAAAATCACAGAAGGGTTCGTCAAGCAATTTGGTAAAGATCGTGTTCGAAATACTCCTTTGTGTGAGTCCGCTATAGTTGGTGCAGGCCTTGGTCTTTCTATCAAGGGAATGAAGTCTATGGTCGAAATGCAGTTTGCAGATTTTGTAACAGAAGGATTTAACCAAATTGTAAACAACCTCGCGAAATCACATTGGCGTTGGGGGCAAAATGCAGATGTGGTGATTCGAATGCCGACTGGCGCTGGAACCGCTGCAGGACCTTTTCACTCACAAAGTAATGAAGCTTGGTTTTTTCACACGCCTGGATTAAAAATTGTATATCCGTCAAATCCTTTTGATGCAAAGGGACTTTTATGTTCAGCGTTGGAAGATCCAAACCCGGTGATGTATTTCGAACATAAATTTTTGTACCGATCGCTGAAAGAAATGATTCCCGATGATTATTACACGATTGAAATTGGGAAAGCGAAACTCGTGCAGGAAGGAACACAACTCTGCATAATAACCTATGGGCTAGGGGTACATTGGGCTAAAGAAGTTATTGCTGAAATGCCTGAGGCAAGTATCGCGATCTTAGACTTGAGAACGCTTCTTCCTTGGGATCAAGAAACCGTTTTTGAATTCGTTAAAAAAACGAATCGCATTTTAATTCTTCATGAGGATACGCTAACCGGGGGAATTGGCGCCGAAATCAGCGCTTGGATAAACGAAAATTGCTTCGTTTATCTTGATGCACCTGTTTCCCGAGTCGCGGCACTCGATACGCCGATACCCTTTGCAAGCACCCTGGAACAAAATTATCTGCCCAAAGGGCGCCTAAAAGCAAAGATTCAAACGCTGCTAAAATTTTAATTATTGGCAAAAGAAAGCCGTTAATCGAGCGTTTACCCTAAGAACGGTACATGAAAGCCCCAAAAAGGCAAATTTTACTTATCTTACCCTGTTTCTAATGCCATTTTTTGAACGCTAAGAATACCAATAGAATGCATTTTTATTCCAGGACATTTAAGGTCATTGGTTTTTTGCTGCTCCTATTGTTGTTTGCCCTTCCTTCCTTTTCTCAAAATACAAAGGGTGATAGGCCAGCCAGCCAGCGAGAAGGCCGGGTTAAATCGCCTTCGAAAAAAACAGGACAAAAGAGGAAACCTGGTAAAAGGATATCCGCACGGAAGCAGTCGGTTGCCAGCAATGCCGGAAATTATACTCCGCGGAGACGAGCCAAAGGGGGAGAAAGATCCGGGAGGCCTATTCGTCCTATAGCCGGTACAAAGCCAAAAAATACCCAGAACGCGTGGAAGGGCGATATTGCGGGTTACAAAATCCGCGCTAAGTCAGCTTCTGCACGAAATAAAAATGTTTATCCGCAGTATGGCCGTTATTCTCACAATCCGTCCCGTCGACCCAAATCAAATCAAAATGCTGTTTCTAACCGAAGCACGCTAGCGCGATTAAAGAAAATTCAAACGCCGGCAAGTGCACGGAAGGTGTATCCACAGGAAGGACGTTACGTGAATAATCCGTCAAAAACTCCAAGGTCAACCCAAAATGCAGTTTCAAATCGCGGCACTTTGGCGAGGGTAAAAAAACTTCAAAGTTCACCGCCAAGAATTTTCCGAAAGAGTATTAATGTGTATGCCAATTTCCCACGGCCAAAACGTAAAGTAGAGAAAGCTTACGAGGGAGATATTTCAGGAAGGCCTTTAAGAAAAAAGAATTTTGAAACACCGCGCGCTGGTGTGGTAACCCCAACCTTTAAGCCTTATCATGGCCGCGGAAAGATGGGTGATAAACCTTACGGTGGTCAACCATTGGGTGGCTATCGCTCAGCAACAAAACAAAGGCAACAAGCCTGGCAAGGCGATCTTGCCGGCAGGAGAATTAGGGGACGTAATTTCTCCAGCAAAAAATCAATTGAAGGTACACCTATTTTACCCACGCGAAAGAACAGAGATCGATTCGGTGACCGGGCATATTCCGGAAAGGCCGGCTGGTTTAAATCAGCATCCCGTTCAGGTGAAACAAGACCTGGCTTACAGCCGCTTCCACGACGGAATCCTGGTATGGGGGCCGATGGGATAAACTTCCAAGGAAAAATTAAACGGAAGCCGCCTATGAAGGGAGGAGGCAGCATCAGCGGTAGAACCTGGAATAATGAGGGGCGTCCATTAGAAAGTCGAACGCCAAAGGGTGCGGCCGTGGCACTTTATCAGGGCAATCTCAAAGCCAAACGGCTTCAAAAAGGTGGTGGAAGTGTGAGTGGGAAACTTTGGAATAATAAGGAAGCTCCAATTCCGGGTAAAACATATTCGCAGGATGCAAAAAAAGTTGGCGGGTACCCGGGACGTAACAGAATGTTCGATTTACATCCTGGGTTTGCAGATCAAGGTGAACGCTTTACGGGTTATATCAAGCTGAAAAAGTTCAAAAAGAATTATGTGCAAAACCAATACGCCGCTGAGGAATCCATTAAAAAGAAACGCCAGGATAAACGGGCTTTTGAAGCTGAAGGCTTGCAGGTTAAAGTTCAGCGAAGAAAGTATGTGGACAATAAAAATACTGCAGACGATGCCCTAAAGAAACTCCAGCCTTCTAAAGCCGATGCACAGGCAGGAGAATTGCAGGCGAGATTAAAGCAGAAGGAATATGGTAAGAAGCCGCATGCTGCAGAAGGGTCGCTTCCTGGAATAAAACCATCAAAAACTTCTGTCAAGGCGAGCGAATATGCACGCGGTGTTAAACGAACCTGGAACTACGTAAGGAACCCAAGCAGTGCTGACGAAGCTTTGAAAACCCGGGAACCCAGCAAAGCTTTTGCTCGCTCTTCTGCATATCAGGGAAATATAAAAATGCAAAAGTTCAAATTGTTTGAACGGAATAACGAATTTCATCCAGACACCAAATTCATAAAAACAAACAAAAACAACGTGTCTGAAGAAAAGGACATGTTGACGAACTTTAAACTATGGTGGGCACGTTTATTTAAAAAACAAGATACCCAACCTGATCATTTAAAAGAGAAAGGGAAGAAACCCCGCTACGATAAAGGTGAAGATGGAATGTGGTACGAATAAGAATTTATGAAGTGGAGTGAACTTAAATCAATTGGTCAGATCGATCAGATCAGGGAGGAGTCGAAACAAAGCCCGATTCTTATCTTTAAATATAGTTCGAGATGTTCGATTAGCCGTATGGCCTTAGATCGTCTCGAAAGAAACTGGATTGAAGGTGAAATGATAGGCGTAAAGCCCTATTTTCTCGATTTAATAACCTATCGCGAAATCTCAAACCGCATTGCTCACGTTTTTAATGTTGAACATGAATCACCCCAAGTACTTATTATAGAAAACGAAAAAGCTATCTATGATCAGTCCCACATGGCCATAGATTATCAAAGTATCAAAGAAATAGTCCATACTTAAGGACTATCTCTGAGAAAAATAGTTCTACCCTGGCGGCATGTTGAATAACTTTGGACTTAATATTTGTGTTAGAAAATTAATATTCTAAATTTATTGTAAAGATTGGCTTTTGGAATGCAGCGCCTCGAGAAGTTATTAATCCCCACCTTTTGTTTTGTTTTCCTGGTTTCGGGCGCTTTTGCTCAAACGCAAGACAGCTATGAGTATCAGTCGGAATTCATTTGGGGCGTCAATAAAAACACTTCCGGAGGTTTGATCGGGGGACTTGTATTTAAAAAAGCCCGCAAATTAAATGACCGGGTCCTCGAGACTTTTGGATTGGAGCTCATGAATGTTAAACACCCTCAAGAGGTGCGTCGAAGTTCATCAAGGACTGGTAACTTCTTTATTTATGGCAAGTCTAATTACCTCTATGCGGTTCGGTTGCAGTACGGCCGCGACTTAATCTTATTTAAAAAAGCGCCCCAACAAGGGGCAGAAATAAAAGGCGTTTTTGCTGTGGGGCCTACTATTGGCGTAGTTGCACCATATTATGTGGAATACTTTCCAAACAACAATGATATGGTAAGCGTGAGAACGCAATACAATCCCTCTATCGGCATAGGCGATATTGGCGGAACCGGCAGGGTGTTTGAGGGGTTAGGAGAATCGAAGATTGTACCCGGCGCGAATGTTAAGGCAGCACTGAATTTTGAACTAGGCACAATCAAGAGTCAAGTAACAGGTTTTGAAGCTGGATTTTTGTTGGACGTCTATACCAAAAAAATTGAAATAGTGCCGACCAGTAAGAATTATTCAGTGTATCCCACCCTCTTCTTGACACTTTTTTACGGAAACCGGAAATAGCCGGCAAAAAATTTTATTAAAAGTGTGACCTTTCTTTATATTTGACATTCTAATTGTTAAAAATACTTAACCTATGGAACCGAAGAAGACTGACAAAGCGGACCTTACCAAAAAATCATTCTTGTTTTTCACTATTGGTATGGTGGCCAGCTTACTACTTGCTATCATGGCGTTCTCTTATCGTGTATATGATGATACTTCTGTAAAAGATTTAGGCGATAAGGACGCTGTTGAGGAAGAAATTTTAGAAGTACCGCCAACGGAGCAATTACCTCCTCCTCCTCCAAAAATTCAGCAACCTCAAATCATTGAAGTTCCTGATGAAAAGAAGATTGAAGAGGAAATAGAAATTAATATGGATACCGAGGTAACGGAAGAAACCAAGGTTGAAGAAATTAAAATTCAGCCCGTTGAAGAAGAAAAAGAAGATCCAAATCAGGTTTTCCTTGTGGTTGAAGAAACCGCAGCTCCTATCGGAGGCATGCCTGCATTTTATGAGTTTGTTAGTAAGAAATTAAAATATCCTGCTCAAGCTCGAAGAATGGGTATAGAAGGAAAGGTTTTCGTTGAATTCGTTATTGAAAAAGACGGAAGCATTACGGATGTAAAGGCAATTAAAGGTATTGGCGCCGGATGTGATGAAGAAGCTGTCCGTGTATTGCAATCAGCTCCAAAATGGAAGCCAGGAAAACAAAGAGGTAAACCAGTTAGACAAAGAATGGTTCTTCCCATTTCTTTCAAACTTGGATAAAAGTAGCCCAGAAAATTTATACTAGCCCCTAAGAAATTAGGGGCTTTTTATTTTAAAAGAAATCCCAACACCAATCCTCCAACAATAATGAGTGGGGATGGTATCTTAGTAAAAGTTAGCAAACCAAAGGTTACAATTGTGAAGGCAAAATTCAGAAATGTATTGGCCAGGGGTTGAAACAAAATTACGGCAGAAGCCAATACTAACCCTGAACTTGCAGCAGTTATTCCCTCTAACGATGCGCGTACGGCACGGTATTTTTTTAGACTATCCCAAAATCGAATAACAAAGAAAATAAGAAAAGTGCCTGGAAGAAAAATTCCTAGGGCAGACATTAGCGCGCCGATAATTTCACCACCGGTACCATAATCACGCATGGATAACGCTCCTATATATGCACTGAAGGCAAATACAGGGCCGGGCAATGCTTGGACCACAGCATATCCCGACAAAAATTCGTTATGCGATGTAGGATGATGGAGGGGTTTGGGTGCGTATTTCTGTTTGATCTTCGCTTTCAACTTCGAAGCCTTATTTACATCTTCGCCATCCTGAACCTCTACAAATTCCGTGTAGAGCAACGGTGCGAGTACTTGCCCTCCGCCGAAAACCAGGCTACCATTCCGATAAAAATTTTCAAATAACTTAACGGGTAATGACTTGGTAGCCGCGCCTAAAATTGCCGCGAAAATTAGCACATTGATCCAAAGCAAGAAATTTGCCCACGGCACCACAACCTTTTGTTTTTCTTCCTTCGGTTGATTTTTATATTTAAGCGCGGTGACTAACCCTGCCCCCAACAAAATGAGCGGAAAAATAAAAGGAGTCTGGAAGAGATAGGATGTTGCAGCGGCAACTATCAAGATAGCCAAGCCTGTCTTCGTTCGGATAGTTTTTAAACTAATCGTGTAAGCTCCATAACTTACAAATCCCACCGCCATCGGCTGAATAAAACGCGTGAAATCAGTTGACCAGTTTTTTTGCTGAATACTAGCCATGATCATGGCTGCAATCATCATAACTGTAACTGCTGGGAGTATCCAGACCAACAATGTTAAATAAGCGAGGTTGGGCCCGCCTATCTTGAACCCAATAGCAGTTAAGGTCTGTGTTGACGCAGGGCCTGGAAGAATTTGACACAATGAGTTGATCTCCATTAGTTCATCCTCCGTCAAATATTTTCTTTTGTCAACAAGAAGTTTATTAAAATACGCCAGGTGAGCTTGGGGGCCTCCGAATGCAGTCAAAGCTAGCGTGAGTATATCCCGAAGAAATACATGATATTTCACGCGTTGGATTACTATCGGCGTACGGCTATCTCGAACCAAAAGTTATTTTTTTAAACCAATTTCACGAAGGCGTTGATCTAGAAATTCGCCAGCATTAATATCCTCCCAAAGCTTTGGATATTCGGGAGTGACACAACCGGGCAATGCAGCTAAGCTCATCTCTGATCTCGGATGCATAAAAAAAGGAATGGAGTAACGTGGTGTGTTCATCAATTCTCTCGGCGGGTTGACCACGCGATGTATTGTCGATTTTAATTTTTTGTTGGTAAGGCGCTCCAACATGTCTCCGACATTTACAACAAGTTGGTCAGGCAAAGCAGTAATTGGAATCCATTTGCTATCCCTTCTTAAGACCTGAAGGCCGTCTGCACTCGCACCCATTAACAAAGTTATGAGATTTATATCGCCATGTTCTGCTGCGCGTACAGCATCCGCAGGAACAGCCATCGGATTTTCAATTGGGAAATAATGAATCGGTCTGAGAATACTATTACCATTTTTGATTTTGTCGTCGAAATACGTTTCTGGTAAATCGAGATACAAAGCGATAGCACGTAACATCTGTGTTCCTGTCGCCTCTAATGCTTTGTAAACGTCCAATGCAGCCGATTTGAATTCGGGGACTTCGGTTGGCCACACATTTGGAGGATATCCTTCTTTTTTTAACTCGTCAGGCGGCAGCTCTTGGCCAACATGATAAAATTCTTTTAAGTCACCTGTGTTTCTCCCTTTAGCATGCTCCTTGCCTTTGCTAGTATAACCCCGCTGGCCGGCTATGTCACCGAGTTCATATTTCTTCTTGATATCATCCGGCAACGAAAAAAATTTTTTGATAGCATCATAAAGGCGATGCTGCAACTCCGATGTGAGAAAATGATTTTTGATAGCGACAAATCCGATATTATTATATGCTTCACCAAGCGTTTTGACAAACTTTTGCTTCCTTGACGCGTTTCCCTTATAAAAATCATCCAAATCAAGGGAAGGGATAATATCATATAATATCTCTTGCATAGTTCAGGTCATTTATGAAGCTTCCGCAAGCTAAATATTTTTAAGTAATTTTACTTTAATCAAAACCACCCCAGTATATGAAGACTTCAAGGAGAAAATTTATTGAAACCAGCTTCAAAGCGTCCGCAATAGCTATAGGATCGCCCATTATTGGGGCGGCTGCTTTACGTCCAACAACAGGGTCTCCAACTGCCGCACTTCAATTCTCTCAGGTTGCATTACCTTATGGTTATAACGCATTAGAACCGTCCATTGACGCCATGACAATGGATATTCATTATAACAAACATCATACGGCGTATATCAAAAATGTCAATGAAGCCATTGCCGCAGATAAGATTTCATTCGCTTCTGAACAAGATTTCTTCAAAAACGCTTCTAAACTTTCTGCGAAAGCAAAAAATAACGGTGGGGGTGCCTGGAATCACAATTTTTTCTGGCAAGTAATGCATCCATCCAGTGAAAGTAAGGCACCTGCGGGCAAGTTATCAGATGCGATAAACGGCTCGTTCGGCTCCTTTGAAAAATTTAAAGAGCAATTTACACAGGCCGCAATGACTCGGTTTGGGTCGGGATGGGCTTGGCTTGTGAATGACAATGGTAAATTAAAAATCGGATCAACACCCAATCAGGATAATCCATTAATGGATACCAGTGAGATTAAAGGAACACCAATTCTTGGTATCGATGTCTGGGAGCATGCATACTATTTAAAGTACCAGAATAAGCGCAATGAATATGTGGCTAACTGGTGGAATGTGGTGCACTGGGACGAGGTTGCTAAACGATTAGCTTAAGCGTTTAACGCTCAAAGAATTTCCCGAAGCACTTGTATCGACTTCATTTCTCCAAGGTTATCCATGTGATCAGCATAAAACTTGAGTAACAATTCAAGGATCTCTCGTCTTTGATTGTTATGAATCAACACGGTTTCTGTGTAATCAGATTTCAAAAGTTTTTCAAGAATTTGCTCAATGTCAACACTTGTCATCCTGGTGCCCAGTAGCTCATTCACATTATAGACTCCAAATCCTAAAAAGCGACTCAGCCTCAAGAGAAAACGCAAGTGAAAGTTCTCCGTTTGCTCACTCATTTCATCGAGGGTAATAAAAGAGCGGATGAGAAACTGACAAAGTTCCTGCGCGTGACTCTCGTCCTTAATTGTTTTATTGATCACCTCAGCAATAAACATCATCAAGGCTGATTTTTTTATGTCTGTCGAAATTGTACGGTAAGGGTATAGGCATTTCACTTCCTTAATACGATTGATATTTGCATGTTCGCGATGGTATACAACAAGATCGAGTAAGGTTAGCGGCTGGAATAATGCGATTTTGCTCTTTGCTGATTTGCTACGGACGCCATTAACGATATAACTTCGTAAGCCGAACATTTCAGTAAATAATGTAACGATGATAGAGGTCTCACCATATTTTGTAAATCGAAACACAACCCCAGTCGTCTTATGCAGCATGGATGAAAGTTACAAATTAGCGTTGAGAATGAATGCGCGTCATGTCGTGGGAGACTATTCACCGACAGCAATCTTTTCCACAACATTTTCACTTGTTGTAAAACTAACAAGTATACCGCCCGGTGAGACGTGACGTGAATCCCGAACGATTTTGCCAGAACTGCGCAGGGGATTTAACTACCCCATCCGTTGTATGCCATTCAGTCCGACCGGCGATTTATGTCCAGGCGGGTTCAAAAAAATGTAACTCCCTTTTCAAATTATTTCAAGCTAAGCTCCAATACTTTTAATTTGAATCATTTTTTGCGCTTCATCATCCCTTCGTTGAAAGCTCTCCTGCTTCTGGCTTCATACTCTTTCTTTTCCCCTAACAATACCTGCGATTCGTGGTGTGTTAGTCGAAATGAAAACGATGCAAGTTCGCCGGTTTGGGCGCAGATCGCATGAACTTTTGTTACAAACTCGGCAACAGCGAGCAGATAAGGCATTGGTCCAAAGGGTTTACCTTCATAATCCATATCCAGGCCGGCCACAATAATCCGCTTCCCCTGGTTTGCTAAGGCGTTACACACTTCAACAATCGATTCATCAAAAAATTGTGCTTCATCAATCCCTACTACATCGCAATCTCCAGCAAGCAAGAAGATATCATTGGCAAAATTTACCGGCGTCGACCGGATGGAGGTATCGTCATGCGACACGATTTGCTCGTGATGGTAACGTTTATCGAGCACTGGTTTAAAGATTTCAACCCGCTGTTTTGCAATAATCGCCCGGTTGAGCCTGCGGATAAGCTCTTCAGTCTTTCCGGAAAACATACATCCGGAAATAACCTCAATCCAGCCAGTGCGCTCTCGCCCTAACCTGGAGCCGATATGTGGTTCAATAAACATGAACTAAATTTAGAAGTTAGAATGCAATTGTGTCGTATGAAACGACAAAAAGCATGTATCATATTTAAAGTGTTTATTGCAGGAGTTGTGAGGGAAGATAAAAAATTTGTCAGATCAATACTTTTTAATACACGGCAACCCGACGATTGGCTGTTTACATTCTTGAATATCCATTAACTTTACTCTTTGTTAAGACCATACCCTCATGGACGAAAAGATAAGTCTTGAATCGATCTCCAGATATAGTGATGCATACGCTGAAAAGGTGTTAAAAACATTTTTTTCCTCAAAAGATAAAATCACAGGTCCGGAAATTTTGTCCCTTAGCAACATTCAACAGGTAAATCTTTTTGTTGTGAGAGACCTTTTCAAAAGCTGGAAGGACGAAACACAGAAATTGAAAAGCCCATACTTTAATTATGAGAGTCCGGACGTTAAAGAAGCATTTCAATCCTTAATGGATACGCTATCAAACAACATTGCCATCAATAAAGATAATTTTTCACCTCTCTTTAAAAATGCGGTTAATCAGACGTTAATGGCCGTCTTTGATCCTTACGATTTTTTCTCCATGATCATATCGGGTAAAAACAATAGGCTAGAGGTTGCGTCATTTCAAGAGGAGATGAAGTACATTAAAGTTAATAAGGGGCCTCTGGACAGATTATTGCAGAAATTAATAGAAAAAGGTGTTTCCGAAATTTCCGGCAACGAAGCTTTTGCCATTCTGGATCAGATACTCGAGGAAGTCAACTTTAACCCTGAAGATGTTGATTCTTATTTGGAAAAATTTTCAGCAATAGTGCCCCTGGACGCTAACAAATTCTATGTTGAAAAGAGCCCAATAAACGAACCGCCGCCCCCACCCCCCGTTCAAAAGGTTCAACCTCAAGCAGCTGAGCCAGCAAAATCTAATCAGACAGCGCCACCGAAAAATGCTTCAATAAACGACAGTTTGACCAAGCCGTCAAAGGCAACCTTAGCGGATAATTTTCAAAGGATTGCCAAAATTAAAGACAGCTTGACAATCAATCAGAAATTTATGTTCACGAAGGTTTTATTCCATGGCGACTTTGAGTTATTCAGCAAAGCCATAGACCACCTTGACCGCCAGGATAATATGAAAGGTGCTATGCGTTATCTCGAACAAGAACACGCCTCGACCTGGGATCGTGATAGCGAAGAGTTTCATGAATTCATGGAACTGGTGGAAAAGAGATTTGGCAACTGATACTGAATACTTTCCTTTTTTTGCAATTACATTCTTTGCAATACCTGCGAACGGTGAATATCCAGCTTTAGCAGGATGAACAACAGGATTGTAAAACCCCATAAGCCTGATCCTCCATAGCTAAAGAATGGCAAAGGAATGCCTATTACCGGGAAAAGACCAATAGTCATACCGATGTTAATTGCAAAGTGGAAGAAAAAAATGCACGCGACGGAATAGCCGTATACTCTAGCGAATCTATTTTTTTGTCGCTCCGCTAAAAAAATTATTCTGAGCATAAGTCCTATAAATAGAGCCATGGTAAACAAGCTACCTAGCCAACCATGTTCTTCGCCAATAGTGCAAAAGATAAAGTCGGTACTTTGTTCAGGCACGAAGTCAAACTTGGTTTGAGTTCCCTTTAGAAATCCTTTACCCGTAAAGCCCCCACTTCCAATAGCAATTTTGGATTGTGTTACATTCCATCCAAAACCTAAAGGGTCAGCGTCGGGATTAATTAAAGCTTTTACCCGGTTTTGTTGATGCGGCTTTAAAACATTGTTAACGACATAATCAACGCTGACAATGACACTACAAATCAGCAATGCGCCAGCCGAGAGGAAAGCTATGCGCTTCCATTTTTTCTTACCCAACATAATAGCGGCTACGAGTATCACACCGATAGCCGTAAAAAGATAATACTCATTAACGAGCAGGGTAAGTATAAAGATAATGGCTGCCACCACGCCCATAATGATTAATAATGGCGACATACCTTCTCTGAAAAACACAAGGGTAAACACAGTGAAGACCAGTGCTGTACCAGTATCTTTCTGCAACAAAATCAATACCATGGGTATGCCGATCATCACAAAAAGTATAACCTGATTTCTCATTTGATCCATTTTAAATCCAACGGATCCCATATACTTTGCCACCGCAAGCGCTGTCGCGAACTTGGCAAACTCAGATGGCTGCACACCAAATGAACCGATGCCCAACCAGGCTTTGTTACCTCCGACCTCTTTACCGATGATAGGCACCAAAAGCAATAAGAACATAATGAACCCGTAAATCACGTAGGCAAAGGTTTCATAAAACCGCATGTCCATGATCAGAATACCCATAATGATAATTGTTCCTCCTGCTATGAAAAGAAGCTGGCGGCCAGAGTTTATCTGAAGACTGAAAATGGATAGATTCGCAGACTGGTCATAAGTGACAGCATAAATATTTAACCAACCCAGGAATACGATGGAGGCATATAATGCCACCGTCACCCAGTCCATTTTGTACGATATGATTTCTTGATTTCTCACGGGGCTTAGTTCAAAAATTTTCCGCGCAATACATATTCTTCAATTTGTGGTCGCTTTGTGGCGCCATATAAATATTTTTCAATCATCAACGTTGCAATTGATGCAGCAGCGCGCGCGCCTTGACCGCCATACTCAACATAGACAGAAACGGCGATCTTCGGATTCTCTTTAGGAGCAAAAGCGATGAAGACGGAATGATCTGGCCTCGGTTCATTTTGTACCGATCCCGTCTTACCACATACCACGATGTCTTGAAGTTTACCACGATAAGATCCAGTACCAGATTCCACCACCTGTTGCATGGCATCGGCAGCTACCCGGAAGTGCGACGAATCAATCGTGGTATAATGTTTTTCCATATACTTTGGCAACGGCTTCCCGGTTTCGCCCACCGCCTTTACTAAGTGCGGGATGATATAATACCCTTTATTCGCTATCGTCGCTGCAAAGTTTGCCATTTGTAATGGAACGACGAGATTCTCTCCTTCGCCAATCGCAATCGAATATATATTTGAGAATTTCCATGGCCTGCCACCATACGCCCTGTCGTAATATGCCGGGCTGGGAACTAGTCCACCTTTTTCATTCGGCAAGTCTATTCCCAACGGTTTGCCTAATCCAAAGCTCCGAATGTGTTTGTTCCATTCTTCCAAACCAATTCGAGTATCATCAAAGGGGTTATTGGATACCCCTTTATTCAGCATTCTCCGGAGCGCAGCATGAAAGTAAGGATTACAGGAGTGCGTGATTGCGCCCCGAAGGTCTTCATTGGAGTGAGGTCCATGGCAATTGATAATCGAACGGTCACAACGAAAACGAGTCTCAGGCGTAATAACTTTTTCCTGAAGCGCCACCATGGCCTGAGCAATTTTAAAAATTGAACCCGGCCGATATTGTGCCATCAACGGCCGATTGAAAAGCGGCTTATTGGTATCATTACTAATAAGGACATAATTGGAGCTATAATTCTTTCCTGTTAATAAGTTCGGGTCGTAGGTCGGGCCTGAAACCATTGCCAGAATCTCACCGCTTGACGGTTCTATGGCGATAATACTTCCTGCCTTACCGTTCAATAAGTATTCACCGTATTCCTGTAGGTCGAGGTCAAGCGTAGTTGTAATGTCTTGACCGGGAATTGAAAGGGTATCTATCGCGCCATTTTTGAAAGACCCTTTTTCAACTCCGTCTACATTCCGAAGTTTAAAGCGTACACCACGCTGTCCCCGCAAAAACTCTTCATAATATGCTTCAATGCCGCTTTGACCAATGTAGTCGCCTTGTTTATAGATGCCAGTTTTATCCCGTTCTAATTGTCCTTTCGATATTTCACTGACGTATCCGATAGCATTTGCGCCCGCCTTTGCTGTGTACGCTCGTGTGCTTCTGGCCTGAATATAAAACCCTGGGAACTCATCTATATTGTCTTGAATTTTTGCGAAGTCAAGGGTAGAAAGTTTCGTTAGAAAAATGGTCGGCTTTACGGAAGAATACTCTCTTCTTGCTTTTAACTCCTTAAAGAGCAAGCGAAGTTCCTCGGGCGTCTTTGAGAAAACCTCACAAAATCTCGCGCTGTCAAAACTTTTGACTTCTTTATGAATGATGTTTAAATCAAATTCTGGGGTGTTGTAAACAATCAGTTTGCCGTTTCGATCCTTTATCAATCCCCGAACGGGGTAGTCCACTTCCGCGCGGATGGCATTGCTGTCCGCCAATTGTTTGTAACGGCTATCGACTACCTGTATAAAAAAAAGTTTTATCAGGAAGACTACGCCAACCAGTACAAAGACAATTTGAATAATTTCTCTTCTTCCCTCATTCATAATAATCGTCGAATAAGTTTTTTAAATAGGAAAGTAACGACCAAGCTCTTCGTCAATCAAAAAATTTAGAATCCCAGTCTGTTTATCTTGGCCTTCGGCTGGGAAACAAAAACTGCGCAATTAAAATTACCAATACCGTAAAAAAAGTGCTAGTAATTATTTTCCAGACTGTGAACCAAAACATTCCGAAACCACCAGCTTCCATAAAAAATAAAACTGTATGATGTAGCAAAACCAGCGGTGTCGCGTAAATCAAAAACCATTGCAATCCATTCAGCGATAAAGAAGGTGTAGAACTGCTATCATATCCGCCTTGCGGCGTTAAATTATTTAGCCAATAGTTACGTACATACATGATCAGCACACAGGCAAAAGCATGTAATCCTAAACTATCATAGAACATATCAACGGCCAGCCCCATACCAAGGCCTATTGCCATTAGAGCCAGCGGATTGGTTTCAACGGGCAGCACAAGCAAATATGCCACATATAAAAAACAAAACGCCGTGTGAAACAATACGACATTCTGAAGAATCAACACCTGGTATAACAGGTAAATAAAGAAGGCAATAATTTGTACGACACTAATCCGGCTCATTTGTCAACGTTGATTATGGCCTGTTCTAAAGAATCCTGTTCATGCTTCAAATTACTTTTCACAATCGTTACAAAGGAGAGCTTCCGAAAATCCTGACTGAGTTTCACTTTTAAGTCATAAAATAAAGCCTCATCGCGCAGGTTTACTTCAGCAATCGTTCCGATCATAATACCATCTGGAAAAATTGAATAACCCGATGTTTCAACTGTATCCCCCACAGCAGGTTTAACGTGTCTCGGCATGTATTTGAATTGCACGATATCAGGGTCGAGCCCATCCCATTGAACGGTGCCAAAATGTTCTGTTCGTTTCAGGCGCGCGGAAACCATTACATCGATATGTAACAACGATGTGACTACCGCAAAGTGCTCGGAAACTTGTTTTACCTTGCCAACAGCTCCTAACGGACTGATTACTGCCATGCCTGGCATCAGACCTTTGTCAGAACCTTTGTCAATGGTAATATAGTTTTTGAAAAAATCTACATGGTTGTTTACCACTTTTGCGCTTTCAAATTCATATTGATTAAGCAGCACTGAATCGCGGATGGCAACCGTTGTATCACCTGCGGCGATGTATTGCAGTTGCTGATTGATTTTGTATTTCAAAGCAGCATTCTCTTCCGCCAGCATTTGATTCACTTGCCTTAACTGAAAGTAGTCTCTTACGCCTTGAGAAAAGTTATTCATGGTTGCCACAATTCCGTTGGAGGAATTAAAAAATTTGGCACCCTGGTATTGGTTATTCGTCACAATAAGCCAAGCACAAGTTAATTCTAGCGCTAAGAAAGTAAAGAAAGCCCGGTTTTGATATACAAAAAGAAAGAGCCTCTCCATGGCTTACGTCATCAACACAGCTCGATATTTTGCAATATTCTTTAAGGTTTGACCCGTTCCTCTAACAACAGCACGAAGCGGATCATCGGCAACATGAAGCGGTAATTTTGTTTTCAATGCTAACCGTTTGTCCAATCCTCTTAAGAGAGCACCTCCGCCGGTCAGGTAAATACCACGTTCATAAATATCTGCAGACAATTCTGGAGGAGACGTTTCCAACGCTTTCAACACTGCCTCTTCCAGTTTGGAAACAGATTTATCTAACGCAAAAGCAATTTCAGAGTATGATATTTTAATTGTCTTGGGAATACCTGTCATAAGGTCTCTTCCACGGATTTCATAATCTTCTGGTCCGTCATCAAGCTCCGTCAATGCAGAACCAACTTCAATCTTAACTCGTTCGGCAGATCTTTCACCGATAAGCAGATTATGTTGCCTGCGCATATAATCAAGAATGTCTCGGTTAAAGGTATCTCCGGCAACACGGATGGACTGGTCGCATACAATTCCAGAAAGTGCTATCACAGCGATGTCTGTAGTACCGCCGCCGATATCTACGATCATGCTTCCGATAGGTTGCTCAATGTCAATACCTGTTCCGATAGCAGCGGCAATCGGTTCATAGATCATGTATACTTCTTTAGCGCCAGCATGTTCTGCCGAATCGCGAACGGCACGCTTTTCAACTTCCGTAATTCCTGAAGGGATACAGATAACCATTCGATACGAAGGTGGGAAAAGGCGTTTACCTGTATCAATCATTTTAATCAATCCACGGATCATCATTTCCGCTGCCTGGAAATCGGCAATGACTCCTTCTTTCAAAGGACGAATTGTTTTTATATGATCGTGGGTCTTCTCGTGCATCTGCATCGCTTCCCGACCGATAGCAAGCACTTTGTTGTTTACTTTATCAAGAGCGATAATGGAAGGTTCATCGACCACGATTTTATCTTTGTAGATGATGAGGGTATTTGCCGTTCCTAAGTCAATCGCGATGTCGCTGGTGAAGAAATCAAAAAATGCCATGTATATTAATGTTGCCTAAAGTTTAAAAATTGTTGTGAGTTTAACGTAGAAGAGAACCGCTTGTAAAGTTGCATCTAATTTACCAAAATATCGACTATCGCTTAAAAAATGTAAGTTTTTTGGCACCTTAGAATATTTAGTTCCATCCTCATCTTTCTTCGATGCGATCAACAATCGCGAAGTGATGTTGCCTTTCTCCAACTTAAACTTAATGCTTAAAATGACGCGTGCCTGTAAAGACCATCGACATATTATGCTGATCACAGAAGTTTATTGAGTCTTGATCCTTAACTGAACCACCCGGTTGAATAACAGCAACTACTCCGTGTTGGCTTGCAATTTCAACACAATCCGGAAAAGGAAAAAATGCATCTGATGCCATCACTGATCCTTGCAAGGAAAACCCGAAAGCAGCGGCCTTTTCGATCGCTTGCTTCAGTGCATCGACGCGTGAAGTCTGCCCAACACCACTGGCGATCAGCTGACCTTCATTCGCTAAAATGATTGTATTTGATTTCGTATGCTTACAAATCTTGCTGGCGAATAACAATGCATTGATCTCCGAAGCACTCGGAGCTTTCTTAGTAACTACTTTAAGATCTTCTTTCACGTCCGTTTTCAGATCAAGATCTTGTTCAATAATTCCATTTAAGATGGTCTTTGATTGCTTAGTCTCTGTAACCTTACCTTTCTGCAATAAGAGCATTCTATTCTTTTTTCCTTTCAATAAAGCAAGGGCATCCTCTGCGTACGATGGTGCGATCAGAATTTCAAAAAACAATTTATTGATCTCTTCTGCTGCTGAAAGATCAATAGGTCTGTTCGTCGCTAAAACTCCGCCGAATGCTGAAATGGTATCAGCTTGAAAAGCTTTGAGGTATGCCTCTTTAACACTTCCGCCTGTGGCCACACCACAAGCGTTGGTATGTTTAATGATCACGAAAGCAGTTTCATTATCAAACTCCTTTAACAAGCTAATGGTGGCATCAACATCGACAAGATTATTGTACGATAATTCTTTGCCGTTCAATTGTTCGAACAATCCATCCAGGTCACCATAGTAAATTCCCTGCTGATGGGGGTTCTCTCCATAACGTAAGGTTCTTCCTCGTTGTATACTTTTTTTGAAACTGGGGATCTGAAATTCCTGGTTGAAGTAATTGAAGATAGTCGAATCATAATGCGATGTAACATCGAACGCCATTGCTGCAAATTTTTTACGATCATAGACATCGGTTGAGCAATTTTTGTTTTCAAGCAGTTGAAAGACTTCTTCGTATTGATTTCGGGATGCGACAATAAGGACATCGTTAAAGTTCTTGGCTGCTGCGCGTATCAGCGAGATGCCTCCGATGTCAATCTTCTCAATTATATCTTCTTCTGATCCGCCCTTCAATACCGTCTCCTCAAAAGGATAGAGATCAACGATAACGAGGTCGATAGGGGCCACGTTAAATTCCTTTGCCTGTTTCAAATCCCCCTCATCCTGACGTCGGTATAGAATTCCCCCAAAAACCGCAGGATGTAAAGTTTTCACTCTGCCTCCAAAAATAGAAGGGAAGCCCGTTAGTTGTTCAACAGGAGTGACCGTAAAACCCAATTTTTCAATAAACTCCTGAGTACCCCCCGTGGATACAAACTCCACCCCATGCTTTCCTAATAACTGAATAATTGGTTCAAGCTTGTCTTTATAAAAAACGGAAATTAATGCGCGGGAGATCTTACAAGTAGACATAATGGTGGTTAGATATTTTAAACTGATGTGTTAGGACTGTGGAAATAATTACCGGCCGATAAAGTCTGAGGGCTCTTCAAACTCTTCGAACTCAATGGTAAACTCATCCGCATCCATATACGCTGGAAAACGATCGCGAAATGCATGAAGGGAATTGGCGTTCAGATCCACTGTACGACTTGCCTCACCACCTTCATTCGTGAAGATGATTTCCCCCTTTGGACTTATAACAGAAGAGTGGCCGTTGTATTCTATGCCGTTACCATCTTGGCCAATGCGGTTTACTCCAACCACGTAGCTCAAGTTTTCAATGGCACGGGCTTTTAATAAAGTGTTCCAGGCATCGATGCGTGCAGTTGGCCAGTTGGCCACATAAATTGCCACATCGTACGTTGGTCTTTTGGTGGTTACATCCCATCGGTTCCGGCTCCATACCGGGAATCGCAGATCATAGCACACCAAGGGACAGATTCGCCAGCCTTTCCAAGTAGAAATTAGGAGGCTCTCGCCAGGTGCAAAGGTCTTGTGTTCATTTGCCATCCTGAAAAGGTGGCGTTTATCGTAAGTTTTAAAATTACCTCCGGGTTCCATCCATAGAAGACGGTTGTAAAAACGGTCATGAACCTTTACAATGTAACTTCCCAGGATCAATGCGCCGGTTTGATCAGCTACCTGTTTCATCCATTTAAAAGTTCTCATGTTCATCATCTCGCCTAGCCTGGCTGCCGCCATAGTAAAGCCAGTCGTAAACATTTCAGGTAAAACAATCACGTCTGTGCCACCATTAATTCGCCATATTTTTTCCTCAAACATGGATAAATTGGCTTCAGGGTCTTCCCAATGGAGATCCGACTGAATTAAGGTGATTTTTAAGTCTTGCATGGCGTCGTGATTTGCCCGCAAATAAAAGGAATGAGGAGCAATTTCTCTAACTAAAAGTAGAGTAATAGCCTAAGGATCAGATTTAAATCGTTCGTAGAATGGCGCACGCCTTTTCGAGCGTTTCCTCCTTTTTTGCAAAACAAAATCGCAGGATATGATGATCGGATTTATCCTGGTAAAATACCGATACCGGGATTGCCGCAACTTTAAACTTTTTGGTAAGCTCCTCAGCCATTTCTACCTCTGATTTCTGAGCGATATTTTTGTAAGATAAAATCTGAAAATAAGAACCATAACATGCGAGCGGCTCAAATGACGATCCGCTCATTTGTTGAAGAAAAAAATCCCGCTTCTTTTGATAGAATTTGCCCAGGGACTCGTAGTGTTCTGGTACTTTCAAGTATTCTGCCAGGGCTAGCTGAATGGGCGTGTTGACACTGAAAACGATAAACTGATGCGTCTTTCTAACTTCTTGCATTAAATATGGAGGAGCCACGACATAACCCATCTTCCAGCCGGTGGCATGAAATGTTTTGCCAAACGAAAATACAGCTAGACTCTGAGATGCGAGCCCGGGATATCGCAATACGCTTTGATGAACATTGCCATCAAAAATTAGTCGCTCATAAGCTTCATCACTTAACACCAGCAGATTGTGTTTAAGCACGATCGCCTCCAATTCCTTTAGATCTGCCTCTCGTAAAACAGAACCACTGGGATTATGCGGCGTGTTAATAATGATCATTTTGGTTCTCGCTGTTATTTTAGCCCGAACCAGGTCCCAATCCACGGAAAAGTCAGGATACTGCAAATTCAGGTGGATGGGTAGTCCCCCATTTAAGCGAATTGCTGGATTGTAAGAATCATAAGAAGGATCGAATACAATCACCTCATCACCGGGTGTAATAAAAGCAGCAATGGTTGAGTAGATGGCTTCCGTTGCCCCTGATGTGATTGTGATCTCCGATTCAGGATCAACGTGTTTGCCAAATGAACGTTTTATCACGTCAGCAATCACGGCTCTCAAGCCAGGCATCCCAAGCATGGGCGCATACTGATTGTGGTCCTCCAACATGAATTGATGGACCAGTTCAATGATTTTTCGATCGATAGGAAAATCCGGGAATCCTTGTGAAAGATTAATGGCGCCGTGTTCAAGCGCCATCCTTGACATAACTGTAAAAATGGATGTACCAACATCCGGAAGACGAGATTGAATTTTCATTTAGAAATAAGTACTGGCCAGTGGCAATTGACAAAGAACAACTCAAAATGTCAAATGCGATTTCACGTAAAGAATATTTTGTTCTTAGTGACGCTAGTTTGCCAAAACGATTTCCTTTAAACAAGAAATCCATAATGGATGATCGTTGAGACTTTCAACCAGCTGCACCTTGTCACCGCCGTTCTGGTGAAATATTTCCTGGTACTCTTCTCCAATCTCGATTATTGTCTCAAGACAATCAGCCGTAAACGCAGGTGAGAAAGCCAGAATCTTTTTCATTCCTTTTCGCCCGCATTCCTCCACAACTTTGTCGGAGAACGGTTTGAGCCATTTGTCATCAAGCCGCGATTGAAAACAGACTGTGTATTTTGCAGCCGGAATATTCAGAGCTGCAGCCAGTAACCGGGTTGTAGCATAACAAGTTGCCTTGTAACAATATTTATTGTCGTCTGTAATTTCATTTTCACAGTTATGATCGGTGCATAACCCGTCGTTATATACTTTGTCAACATGGCGCTCAGGCAGACCGTGGTATGAAAACAAGACGTGGTCGTATTCGTTGTGGTTATACTTTTTACCGATATCTACAATTGCGTTGATAAAGGCTGGATGATCATAATACTGACTTATAAATGAAACATCGGGTATAACCCACCATTTACTTATTACACGCATTACTTCTTCATGTGCTGACCCGGTGGATGCGGACGCATATTGAGGGAAGAGCGGCAACACGATGATGCGCTGATAATTTTTTCTTTTCATTACACCCAGCACATCCGGAATAGACGGATTTTTGTAGCGCATAGCAAGGTGTACTTCATACGCCGGCCCCAAATCTTTTTGTAAAAGGTCTTTAACCCTTTCACTGTAGTATAACAAGGGAGAGCCATTCGCAGTCCAAAGCTTCTTGTAAATCTTTGCCGATTTTGGAGCCCTGAACGGAACGATGACCAGGTTAACTAACATTTTTCGCAGTAGCCAAGGAATATCGATTACACGCGGATCATTTAAGAATTGAGATAAATAAGAACGTACATCACTTACGGATGGACTATCTGGTGTACCAAGATTAATAAGAAGAACTCCTGTTTTGTTTTTCATCTTTAAAAAGTGTCGGGATCTTAAACGGATGCCTCAAACAGCCCGGAATGTTTGTCCCAAGAACTCTACATTCAGGCACTTGGTTCCATTCGTTTTGCCTCCGCGTCGTCAATATTGATTACTCATCTCTAACAACGAAAATCCGGGAAAATTTGATTAAAGAAAAATCTGTCAGGCTATTTTAAAATTGGAGCACGCTTGAACGGTTTAGTTTCATCGAAAAGCTTCCGGTAGGTGGCATGTCTTTTACATTCTTCGGCGCCTACCTGTTTCACCACGTTAATCATTGTTGGGTGGAAGTCACCTATCCAATTCATTTCATACTCACTGTATCGGTTATACTTTTCTTGTAATACTTCTCTTGCTTTCATCACCATTGCTCCATCCAAACCTTTTCCCTGGTGTTCTGGGACAACGCCAAATAAAATCCCGAATGCTTTCCGGTTGGTTTTCATTAATGTGTGCCAAACAAATTTAAGTTTCCCAAGCCAGTCCAATTTTCCATTTACATACTTAAAAATCTGATTCATCTCCGGCAAGGAAATAAAGAAGCTCACGGGTTCACCTTTGTAAAATCCGAAATACAAAAGTCTAGGGTCAAGGATTGGCTTCATCTGTTTAACCAGCAGTTTGGCTTGCTGAAGATTGAGCTCGGGGTTCTCATTTCGTGTAGCCCAAGCTTTGTTATATACATGGTGAATGTATTCCGCCAAACGCGGCATTTCAGCTTTACTGATGTACCGAAAATCATAATTAGGATCCTTGGCAGCAATTGCCGCCTTTTTCGCAAGTCTTGGTACCACAGGATCATTTACTGGCCTGCAAAAAGTAAACTGATAGAAATAAACCTGAAATCCGTACGCCTCAAAAAAATCCTTATAATATGAAAAATTGTAATTGCACTGATAGTTCGGTTGCTTGTCAAATCCTTGAATCAACAGGCCCCACCACCGGTCGCGCGTACCAAAATTGATAGGCCCATCCATGGCCTCCATACCTTTTCCTTGCAACCATTCCTTGCACTGATCGAACAGCATAAACGCAGCTTTCCGATCGTCGATGCATTCAAAAAAGCCCATTCCTCCCGTAGGCTGGTCGTTGCCTTTGTGTACAGTCTTTTGATTAACAAACGCAGCAACTCTTCCTATCGCTTCATTTTTATCGTCGAGCAAGATCCAGCGAATACACTCTCCATGTCGAAAGGTTTTATTTTGATCTTTGTCGAAAACCGATTCTATGTCCTTATCAAGAGGTCGGATCCAGTGGGGTTCATTTTTATAAAGTCTGACAGGCAGCTGTAGAAATTCCTTAACCAGCCGGGGGGTTGTGACTTGTTGAATCTTCATTACTGTTCAACTTGCATTTGAGGTGTATTGTGTATTACGTTGTTTATTCGATTTGGAAGAATAATATTAAATCTTGTTCCCTGTCCAACACGGCTGGCGACATATATCTGCCCACCTAATTTCTCAACAGCATTTTTGACAATGTATAAACCAATGCCTGATCCATCCGATTGTTCCGTCGCTCTATAAAACATTTCAAAAATTTTTGACAGGCTGGCGTCGCTGATGCCGATACCGTTATCGGAAAAAATTATTTCAGTGCGAAGATGGTCTGTCGTGATCTTGATATTTATTTCAGAAAATTCACTTTCCAACCGTCGGTATTTGATCGCATTTGAAATCAGATTTCGAAGAATTTCTGATATTCTCCATGGGTCACTATAAAATTCGATCCCCTCAATCTTTATCGAGCGCCGCATTTCTTTTGTGCCCTCGAGATAATTAAGGTCGCTAAAGGTTTGCTGAATGATACGTTCAAAGTCAACCTTCGCCGTACTGATCTCCATCTTCAGATTTTTTGAATGACTAAGCACATCACCAATAAAATGATCCAGGTGCTCTACTTTAGTCCCGATGATGTCGATATAATCCATCGGATTATCAGTGTTGCCGGGAAGTTTAGCCAGGTTAACGAGTCCAAGGATTGAGGAAAGGGGCGCACGAAGGTCATGTGAAACTTTGTACACAAAATTATCCAACTCTCCATTTCTGATTTTCAATTCTTCTTCAACCCGTTTGCGTTCCGTAATATCAACATATACCCCATAGATGCCGATGGTTTGATTCTCGAGTGTTACCGGCATTCCATACAAAATCACGTCAACGAGTTTTCCATTGCGGTGCCTTCGTGCTGTTTCAATGCTCACGACACGATGATTCGTAATGAGATTATTTAAGTCGACACCTTCGTGAGTCAATTCCTCAGGCACAATAAAATCATTAATACTCCGCCCCTTAAGTTCTGTCAACGTAAAACCAAACATTTCCTCAAAACCCTTATTGACTTGTTCTACTTTTCCAGAATCATTCAGTAGCACTACCGCGATGGGAACGTTCTGAAAAAGCTGAGCCAACAAAGTCTCATTCTTTTTTGTACGTTCCTCGGTTTGCTTTCGCTCTGTTACATCCCTGAAGATGATTTGAAAACATGCTTCACCTTTGAAAGTCAGGGGAAAAGTTGTTGCTTCAACATATATTGTTTGCCCATCTATGCGAATAAATTTCTGTTCTTCCATCACCCCGGTTATGCCCATCGTCGCGTCTTTCATTCCTCTGACAATGTGCTGGTGAAAATCCGGATGCACAAAATCCATCACAAAAGTACCTAACAAATCCAGAGAATCGGCGGCGTTCAGAATGGCTCGGGCCTGTGTATTTATAAAAAGAAGTTTACCGCCTTTGTGAATGATGATGCCTATAGGCAAACGTTGAATGGATTCGAGGTACTTCTCTTCGCTTTCATCCATGCGTTGCTTGCGGAGTGTGATATCTTGTATGACGCCTCTTCGTATTACACTACCATCGGGTTTCAATGCGTGATTTGAACGAAACTCCAGCCATTTAATTTTTCCGGCAACCCATATTCTCCCTTGCCAGTTCCATTCTTTACCTGCGCGCTCACTTGTGGTTGACGTTTCATATAGATCCTGAACATCGTCTTGATGAACAATAGAGTCTAGTGTCTGGGCATCATGAAGAAGGGATCGGGCAGGAAGCCCTAACATTGATTCACATGCATCGCTAATAAATTCGAAACGCCTGGAGCCATCAGGTAAGATGACATACTCGTAGAGCACTGCCGGCAAATGCTTGATAAGATCCTGCATACAAAGTAGAAGAAAAGGAAAACCTTAAACTCAAACAGGGCCAGGAATGAGTGTAATTAAACTTCGAAAGATACTTGATCGTTGTAAGAAAACAAGGGACAAAATACGTTTAAAGATTATTTAAAATGAGTGAAGTGTTACAAAACCGTGTCAACCAGGCAAAGCTTCGATCAAATGTTAAGGTTCAAAAACAGACGGTAATGTTATAAGTTGGTCATTTTTCGCAACCAGGACCTGGCTTCGCGAATCGAATCGAAATTTCGAACTTTCATAGTCGCGGCACCTTCTTCCATTTCAATAATGGACAGGAGTGTAAATTTATTGCTAGGCATGACCACGGCCAGGTAACGAATGCCGATTTTCTCCATCTGCGGCAAAACCTGATTTTTAAAGTAGTGGATATCTTCGTCCAAAACGGGGCCCGCGGCTCGACTATCCGTAAGCATATGTAACTTTGGATAATTACCGATTTCCTGCCGAATCAATTCTAATCGTTTTTGCTGTACAAATTGATAGTGCTCACTATAACGCGGAATGCCATTGAGGGTAAGCTTAATACACGGGATTGAGTCATCCAGTTCGAGGGTAGCATATTCATCCTTATAAAAAGGTTTTATCATGCTTTCAACATTTGAATGGACATTTAAGGAGGTCATGAACATGTAATTTAATATCTAACCACAATTTGTAAAAATATTGGTGACATTTTAGGGGTCAAAAAGCCCCAAAACGTAAACTTTATTTTAACTATCTTCATAACCATAATTACCGTTTATTATGGCCACCGTAGAAATTGGACAAAAGATTAAAGAAGTATTTGACCAACGTCAAATGAAACTTACTGACTTTGCGGATGAATTAGGGACTGTTCGTCAAAATGTCTACCGCATTTTCAAGAAACGGCATCTTGATACAGGATTATTACTAAAAATCTCGCAAGTTCTTAATCACAACTTCTTCCAGTACTATGTAGCTGATCCTAACGAAAGAACGGACGAAAAGATTAAACTTTTAAAATCCGAAACCTCCGACTATCAAAAACAACTGGATCTTTCGCGTAAGGAAATCGATTACCTGCGTAAAATTATTAAACTTATGGAAGAAAAAGCCGAGTTGGTTCACCAATTAGGCAAAGACACTATGATGTTGCAGTAATTAAAAATTGTGGGCGGCAACAGATGATGAAATATTTTTTATGTTCTTGAGAATTTACTTCTGAATCGAACGGTTTTAATAAATCCCCCGTAAAAAGTCTGGAATTCCACTTCAAGAAATCCATTTTCACTCATGAGTCTTTCCCAATTGGGCAGCGTCATAGTCTCTATTGAGCATGTGAATTTAAAAAACCAATACATGAGGAAGAGCATTACGCTGTGCCACCAGGTTGTATTTACAAAATCGGTGGCAATCCAAATACCCTGGGCGTTGAGGGAACGTTGGATTTTATGAATTGCCTGTGCACAGTTCTCCTGAGAAAACAAATCAAGGTAAAAGGGAGTGATTACGGAATCGAATATTATATCCTGAGGTATGGAATTTTCTGTGCCATGGATAAATGTTATTCGATTGCCGAATTTTTTTGTTTTCCTTTTTGCAAGTTCTATCATTTTGTGAGAGGCGTCGATATACCATACCTGACATTCAGGCTTGGTTATCATCAATTCGGAAAGGAGCCGTCCGGTACCTCCCCCTACCATCAACACTTTAGCTTCCCGTGGTACCTTTGTCAGATAATATATTTGGGCATTGTGAATGCTCGATCCGAAAACAATTCTTGAGAGTCGGTCATAAAAGGGCGCAACCTTGTCAAAGGTGTTCATCACTGGATTAGAAAAATGATCGGTAAAAGAAAGACAGCGTCACCTATTAATCGATACAAATCGTTTTGCGCCAGAAATTCCCTGAAGAAAAAAATGAGAAACAGTACAGTATTCATCATCAATAATATGATAACAGGGATATTGAACCCCCATAACATACTATGAATTACCGCAAGCAAATAATTGAAAATGCACAATCCGTAAAGAAAAAAACCTGTAATGCGATCACCAGCCACTGTGACAAATGAGTTCTGTTCGTCTTTTTGATCGTAGTGCTGATCGAACCATGAAAACAAAACTAAATTTATCCAAGCTATCAATCCAAACTGAAGAATGTGAAAATAGTGAGGTCCGCTGACTTCTATTGATGTAAGGCTTAGAGACAGAATAAGAATACCGCATGTATACAGCCCAGCGATTACAAATTCTTTTAAAAAGCGAAGTGACCGCTGTACAACGAGGTATATGATAACACCAATAAGTAATATCAATCCCAATTGAAGCACTTGCTGTCTGATGAAGAAGATGGTGATGGCGTCTATCACCATTGCCAAGCATAAAAAGAAAATCAAAGCCGTGAAATTGCGTTGATGAAAGCGATGTCTTTTCGTGGAAGCCGGGTGCCTTATCTTTTTTGCATCTCTTAAATGGTCGACGGTGTAAATGATCCATACAGTGAGACCTAGCGCAATCAAACCATACACCCTAACATTGACGTCAAATATTTTTGCAAAGAACAATGCACTGATAACCGCACCTGCTACAATATCAAGGCTGAGAATATTTATTAACTGATATAACCGAGTCAGTTTGTGCATAAAAAAAGTCTTCCAATCGCTCGGAAGACTTCAAATTTATGACTTAAAAGTTTAAGCCGACTTAAGTGCTTCCGCACCGCCGACAATTTCAAGAATCTCCTTTGTAATGGCAGCCTGGCGAGAGCGGTTGTATAGAAGTTTGAGTTCCTTCAATAACTCACCGGCGTTTTCAGAAGCTTTATCCATGGCCGTCATTCTTGCAGCATGTTCCGCAGCATTAGACTCAAGGACCGAGCGGTATAATTGAACATTCAGAAGCTGAGGGATCAACCCCGCCAACAGTTCTTCTGCATTCGGTTCAAAAATGTAATCAGGCGCGTTAGACACAGAAGAAGCTTCAACAGCCAGTGGTAAAAACTGATCTATCTTCAACACCTGGGTTGCAACGTTCTTAAATTCATTATAAACAATTTCAACTTTATCAAATCCACCTTGTTTAAAGGTGTCAATAATGTAGTTGCCGGCCTTTGATACGTTTTCAAAAGTCATCTGGCCAAAAATTCCCCAATAGGAATCCTGACAAACATATTTCCGTTTACTAAAATATTCCATCGATCGTTTTCCAAACGGAAGGATGGTCACATTTCCCTTGTTGAATTGGGTAGGATACTTCTCTTGAACAAGCTTCACAGCAGCTTTTAAAACAGTACTGTTAAAAGCTCCGCACAATCCACGGTCTGAAGTTATAACAACTACAAGGATCTTGTTCTCAGTTCGCTTTGTAGCATACCAGTCGTTATCATTATCAGAACCGATAGATGCTGTAAGGTTTGATACAATGGTGTTTAGCTTCCTGGCATACGGCCTGATCTGCTGCATTTTCTCCTGTGATCTTCGAAGCTTAGAAGCAGCCACCATGCGCATGGCTTTAGTGATCTGCTGCGTCGAGATAACAGAGGTAATCCTACTTTTAACTTCTTTTAAGCTTGCCATTTGTCTTAAGCTAAATTACCAGCAACTTCCTGAGCAATTTTTTTAATCAAATCTACATCTGCGTCTTCCATTTTACCTGCTCTGAAATTGTCTAACACTTTACGGTGTTGGGCTTTCAGAATTAGTAAGAAATCGCTTTCAAATTCTTTTACTTTTTCTACCGGCACTTTATCCAGGAAGCCGCGCGTTGATGCCAGAATAATTGCAACCTGATCCTCAACCGGTACAGGTGCAAATTGAGGTTGTTTTAGAATTTCCTGATTTTTTCTTCCGCGATCGATGGTAAGTTTTGTGGCCGCATCCAAGTCTGAACCAAATTTTGCAAAGGCCTCCAGTTCTCGAAACTGTGCCTGATCCAGTTTCAACGTACCGGCTACCTTTTTCATGGATTTTATCTGCGCAGACCCGCCCACACGCGATACAGAAATACCAACGTTAATAGCAGGGCGAATACCCGAGTTAAACAAATTCGATTCAAGGAATATCTGTCCATCCGTAATTGAAATCACATTGGTAGGGATATACGCAGAAACGTCACCTGCCTGTGTTTCAATAATAGGAAGCGCCGTTAATGAACCTCCACCCTTTACCAAATGCTTGATGGAAGCAGGAAGGTCATTCATGCCTCTTGCGATCTCATCATTATTGATAATTTTCGCTGCACGCTCTAATAATCTTGAGTGTAAGTAGAAAATATCTCCAGGATAAGCTTCACGGCCCGGAGGTCTACGCAACAAAAGACAAACCTCCCTGTAAGCAACAGCTTGTTTGGACAAGTCATCATAAATAACAAGCGCTGGCCGGCCGGTATCTCTAACAAACTCGCCGATAGCGGCTCCTGTGAACGGGGCAAAATACTGAAGCGGTGCAGGATCAGAAGCGTTAGCAGCTACAACCACTGTATATTTCATTGCGCCGCTTTTCTCCAATTCAGCTGCAACACCTGCTACTGTAGACGCTTTCTGTCCAATAGCCACGTAGATACAAAACACGGGCTGACCACGTTCATAAAATTCTTTTTGGTTGATAATGGTATCAATCGCTACGGCCGTCTTACCGGTCTGCCGATCGCCAATGATCAACTCCCGTTGACCTCGACCGATAGGAATCATCGCGTCAATTGCTTTGATACCTGTTTGCAACGGTTCATTTACTGGTTGTCGGTAAATTACCCCAGGAGCTTTGCGCTCCAGTGGCATTTCATACAATTCTCCTTGCAGCGGACCTTTTCCATCAATAGGCTCACCCAATGTATTGATTACGCGACCAATCATTCCATCGCCTACTTTGATTGAAGCAATGTTTCCTGTTCTGCGCACAGTGTCACCTTCGTGAATTCCTTTGGTATCTCCCATCAATACCGCACCCACATTATCTTCTTCAAGATTGAGAACCATCCCTTTCAGTCCGTTCTCAAACTCCAGATACTCACCTGCCTGTGCTTTGGTTAATCCATAAATACGGGCAACACCATCTCCAACCGTTAATACGGTTCCAACCTCCTCCAAATCCGCTTGGGTCTTTGCTCCAGCTAGTTGTTCAATTAAAATAGCTGATACTTCTTCTGGTCTTATCTCTGCCATATTCTATGAATATTATTACTTATTAAGTTGTCTGTTATTACTGAAATTTAACTGGAGTATTCTCAGTTTATGTTTAATCGAAGAGTCGATTTGTTGGCTGCCAGCATTTAAAATAAATCCGCCAATGATTGAAGGATCTACTTCTTCCTTCAATTCGACCTTCGTTTTTCCAACCACTTTTTTAGCCACCGCAAGAATTTGCTCGCGCAATTCATTGTCGATTGGAACAGCGGTAACAACAGAAGCTCTTCCGATCCCCTGATGTTCATTATAAGCATGATGGAACTCTTTTGCAATCTGCGGTAGCAATCCTTCGCGGTTTTTTTCGGTGATGATGCGAAAGAAAGATAAAGTCAGCTCATTAAATCGACCGCGAAATAATGCTTCTAAAATATTCTTCTTTTTATAATGTTTGATGATGGGGCTTCTCAACGTAGTTATGAGCGCACGGTTCTCTGATAAGACCTTATCAAAGGCTAGCATATCCTGGTGCACTTGCTCAAGAGCTCCCTTTTCAACTGCAAGGTTAAGCAGTGATTTGACATAACGCGAAACTGCCTTAATGTCTGCCATTGCTTAGTTCAGTTTTAAATCTTTGATGTATTCCTGTGCAAGACTTTTTTGTGCTTTATCGTCGGCCAGATTTCTTTGCAAAATTTTCTCAGCAATCTCCAAAGAAAGGTTCGCCACAAGTGCCTTAACTTCTTTCAATGCATTTGATTTTTCCGCTATGATTGCGGCACGCGCTTCTTCGATGATACGATCAGCAGCTTTCTTAGCGTCGGCTTGTGCTTCATCCTTAATTCGGTTGGACGCTTCACGCGCATCGCGTAAAATCTTTTCACGTTCTTCGCGGGCTTGTTTCAACAAGTTCTCGTTGTCAGCTTTCAGCCTGGACATTTCCATCCGTGCTTTCTCAGCTGTATCCAACGCCTCCTGAATTGATTTTTCTCTCTCCTTTAATGAGTTTATAATAGGTTTCCACGCGAGCTTAGCAAGCAGAAAAAACAAAAGGACAAAGACAATAAGTTGCCAAATAATGAGTCCTGTGCCAGGTGTAAGAAGTTCCATATTTTATAATATCTGGTGTAGTTTCACATAAAAAGAAACTTGCCCGGTCCATTACCTAAGGCAAGTTTCTTAATTTTTTTACACTGCGCGCTGAGAAATCAACAAGCAAATTACAAGCGCAAAGAGTGCAGCAACCTCAATAAGAGCAGCAATGATAAGCATTGCACCTTGAATCTTACCAGAAGCTTCAGGTTGACGAGCCATACCTTCCATTGCAGAGCCACCAATGCGGCCGATACCGATTCCAGCGCCTATCGCAGCCAGACCAGCACCAATGCCAGCGCCCATTACCGCATAGCTGATGTCTAATAAAATAGCAAAAAGCATAATTATAAATTAGTTAAGTGAAACAAACCACCCGCCAGCTGACGGATGGATATCTTTAATTCTGTTTAATGATGGTCGTCATGTTCAGCCATAGCCATACCGATGTACAGAGAGGAGAACAATACAAATACATATGCCTGGATACCTGCAACCAGCAATTCGATCAAGCTAATAAATAAAACCATCACGGTTGATCCTGCCCCAACCCAAACGCTTTTAAATATAAAAGCAAGGCAAATCAAACTTAGCAATACAATGTGACCCGCAGTAATGGCAACAAATAGACGAATCGTTAGGGAAATCGGCTTCGTAAAAATGCCCACCAGCTCAACCGGAAGAATAATTAATCGAAGCGGAAGTGGCACGCCTGGCGTCCAGAAAATATGACCCCAATACGCCTTATTTCCATTAAAATTGGTAATGATAAAAGTCAAGGCCGCAAGCGTGAGCGTAACTGCAATATTTCCGGTAAGGTTTCCAGCGCCTGGTAATAAGCCCAATAGATTTCCAAAAAGAATAAAAAAGAACAACGTAAGCATATACGGTAAAAACTTTTCGTAATGATGCCCAATGTTTGGTTTTACAATTTCGTCACGAACAAAAATGATGATTGGTTCAAAGAAGGATTGAATACCCGTAGGTGCTTTACCCTTGTTTTTCTGATAACCTTTTGCCACTGCCAGAAAAATCAGCAGCAATAATGCCGCGTTGATAAACAACATGGCAACATTCTTTGTAATGGAAAGATCCAAAACTGCTTTGTGAGAATCGGCGAGGTAAATATGGTTGTGATCCAGAACGTAGCCGTTGTATTCAACCACATTATGATGCTCATCGTAGAAGTTTCGGGATGAGAAAACATCGAGGCCGCGTTCCGAGGAATAGACAATAACTGGCAAATAAATAGTGCCACCATGATCCCATAAATGCCAAATGTGATCGTCCATCACGTGGTGGAGAATTACCTGGCTGGCATTAAACGGTTCTTCGCTATCAGCATGCTCGTCCTGCGCTGAAAAACCCACTACAGGTATCATCAGGAAAAATGCAAAAAAGGCGATGAAATTTTTTCTAAGAATACTCAAGAATTGGCTCATTCAGGGCTAATTTCAAGGTTTTTAAATCCGAGCGCAAAGGTATCAATTAATGCTCCAGAAAAAAATGTTTTAAAAAAAATTTGCCCTGACTTTACTTCCCCGATCGGTTGGTAATTTTTTGATACAAAAAAGCGATCTCCAAAGCTGAAAAAAAGAAATACACCAGCATAAACCAGGACACATTCAGGGTCGCGCCTTTTTCATCTTCAACAATTACAAAAAAATTATAAGCCCCATAAGCAATCAACTTTAAAGCCATGCTAAGGAGATAGAGCTGAACAAAATAGTCGGGCTTATCGAACTTGTAGAGGTAAACAAACAGTATCCCTGTTCCAAACAATAAAAAAATCAGACTCTCAAAAAAAAATGAAGGCAAGGCCTCTATCCATTGCTTTTCAACCACGATCCAGGCGACAATTACGAGCAATGCCGCAACCAATGACAGACTCAAAAAAAAACGTATCAAGAATTATCCTTGTTTATAGATCTGTATACCTGATACATCATGCCACCGAATGCAATGAGTCCAAAAAGCAGCATGAAAGCCGGAAATTTAATTTGTAGATACTGGTCAAGCTTATACCCAAGCCATCCCAATACCCCGATCGCTGCCAATAGTTGGAATGCTAAACTGCTGTATTTTAAATAGCTGTTATATGTTTTTAACTTCTTGTTGGGGGATGGATCTTGGAAGCCCATTGTCTCCGAGTTTTATATCTTTTATAACAGCGCCCATTTTACAAGTACCATTAAAAACAGCGCCAGGCTCAACCACCATTTTGCCGGTAAGAATATCACCGTTAATGACGGCAGTGGCTTTTAACACCAATAACTCAGTAATCTCAATTTTACCTTTTACCTCGCCTTCGATATCCGCATTCTGCGCCAGAATATTGCCCTGAACCTGAGATCCATTCCCTAACGCGACCTTAGATTTAGATTTGATGTTGCCGTTTATTTTGCCTTCAATACGGATGTTACCGTGAGTTTCGATATTTCCTTCAAGATAGGTTCCTTTGCCGATCGTGTTGCTGGAGGTACTGATTTCATCGGCAGCGCGTTTTTGTTCTTTCGATGTTAGCATGTTGTTAAAGTTTAAAAAGTGACAAATTCTTCCGGGTTCAATGAATTACCATTGTACCACAATTCAAAATGTAAGTGAGGCCCGTTAGTCAGTTCCCCACTATTGCCAACAATAGCGATGATTTCTCCACCGTTAACAAAAGTACCAACTTTTTTTAAGAGTTGGGCATTGTGCTTATAGGTTGATAGGAGATTGCCCCGATGCTGCACAACAATTACATAACCAGAATCCTGGGTCCACGACGAAAAAACAACTGTGCCGTCGGCGATGCATTTTATGGGTTCATTGGCTTTCGCTACAACATCAACACCCATGTGTCCTTTTTTGACATCATATTGATCGGAAACAAATCCAGTGATGGGTGAGTAAAAAAAAGTTTCCTGCAGTTCTCTGTATTTTGAATTCGTAAGTGAGATTAATGAGAGATCCGATTTTTCAAAATCTTTCCGAAATGCCGAATCGGTTGGTGCAGGTTTGAGATTTGCAGGTTTGGTTAAAGGCTGACCTTCTCCGCGTATACTATTTGCCGGATCTTTAAAGTTGATCGTATCTCCACTTAATACCCGTTGGAAGTTTGCTATGAACCGGTCTTTCCGATCCACCTCTACACCAAGGGAGTCAACTTTCAGCGCAAGTTCAAACAACTGTTGGTTCAATACCATCTGCTCATGTTTGGGATCAAACCATTTCGCCAAAATCGTTTTAGACATGAAAAGACTCAGTACAAAGAGTCCGGTGAACAGAATAACCGAAAAAAGGATAACTTTCGAGTAGGTAAAACCCATGCTGGTCTTTTCAGCGAAGTTCTCTTCATTACGAATAATAAGTTGATACCTCGTGGTGAGCCAGTTTGATAATGTCTTTTTGGGTTTCAAATTATTCCTCTTTTTTGTACAAAATTAGAGATTCCATGGTATTAAAATATGGAATGTAGGTTTTTTGCGTTTATGACAACACAATCCATTTCAGCTTGAAAGGACTTTTTAAATACGTATACTTTCTTCTCGGGCTTTTCACAATAGGAGCATGTTCATCCGAAAGAAATACCTGGACCAGTAAAGCCTACCATAATGCCACTGCGCATTACAACGGTTATTACTATGCAAAGGAAGAGGTTAGGAAAGTAGAGAATACACTCTGGGAAAGTTTAATAGACGACTATAATAGGATCCTGAGGTTATACCCCGAGCTCGATACAGCTTTAGCAAAAAGTTATGACAAGGAAATCCAGGAAGCTATAAAAATGGCATCGATTGCCATTCAACGACATCCGAATAGCAAATGGGTAGACGATTGTTATATACTCGTAGCGAAGGCTCGACTCTATAGTATGGACTGGGGTAACGCCGTTCAAACTTTAAAATGGGTGAACTCCAAAAGCAAGGATCCAGATGCCCGGCATAAAGCGATTATTCAACTCGTGCGTACTTTCACCGAACACCAGGAATTTAATAACGCGCAGGCCGCCATCGATTTTGTTGAGAAGGAAGAGTTGACAAAAACGAACAGAAAGAATCTGCTCATCGAAAAGGCTTACTTCTATCAGGAACAGGAGGATTATGACCGCATGGTGAGAAACCTCACTGAAGTGGCGCCAATGCTGAAGAAAAAAGACAAGCCAGGGCGAATATATTTTATCATTGGTCAGGTTTATCAAAAGTTGGGTTTCGAAGCGGAGGCGTTCAATTTCTATAAGAAATGTATAGCGACGAATCCGGAATATGAAGTCGATTTTTATGCCCGATTATACCTCGCGCAGGTGACTGAAATTTCGCGAAGCAAAAGCGTGAATGCAGCACGTAAGTCTTTTAGGAAACTGTTAAAAGACAATAAGAACAAGGAATTCAAAGACAAGATTTTTTATGAAATGGGTGTTTTTGAACTTAAACAAAAGAATCTGGATGAAGCTATTGCTAATTTCAACAAATCCATTCGCGAAGGAACAAACAGGAGAATTGATGGCGAAGCTTATTTAAGACTCGGTGAAATCTACTATGACACACTTCGAAAATACGAGCTTTCTCAGGCGTATTATGACAGCGCGATAACTTCATTGCCAACGGATTACGAGGGGTATGCTGAGATCAAAGCACGTCAGGAAATTCTGGATGAATTTGTAAAAAACCTGAATACCATTAAATGGCAGGATAGTCTGCTGGTGCTGGCTGGCTTGGATTCAATAACCATTCGGACAAAAATTGATTCTGCTTTTCAAGCCAAAAAGGCCCTGGCCGACGCAAAAGAGGGTAAGAAAAAGAGAAGACGTTCCAATAGAATTGATATTACATCCAACGCCAATAGTGTTTTCGATACCGGTGGTGACGACGGTAATGAAGAAACCACTGACTGGTATTTTGGAAATCTTTCTGCTATGAGTCTTGGGCAATCCGAATTCAAACGCATATGGGGAAATATTCCGTTAGAAGATAATTGGCGCCGATCGTTGCGTTCAACGGCAAACCAACCGGCAAATCAGAATGCCGCGGATGCACCAGCAGAAGCTCAAGCGGTGGCAGCAGAAGAGGCAGCAGCACCGGTCGATCCTGTTGCTGCCGAGTATGAACGTATCGATAAACAGATTCCTCGGACGGAAGAACAAAAGAAAGCGGCCCTCAAGCAAATTGAAGATGCCTACTATAATCTTGGAGATATCTATTACTTCAAATTATTGGAAAAAGATAATGCCGTGATTACTTACAATAAACTCCTCGACCGATTTCCGGAAACTGAATACGAACCCGAAATATTGTATAAGCTATACCTGTTCTTTAAAGAAACCGATGCGGCGAAGTCAGAAGTATACGCCTCACGCCTGAAAGCCGAACACCCTAACTCCACTTTCACAAAAATTCTCCTCAACCCAGATTTTCTGAAAGAATCGAGCCAGGCGGTAGAACGGCAAAAGACCTTGTATAAAAAAGCTTATGAGGAATTTGAAGCTGAAGCGTACGACTCCAGCCTTCAGACAATTGAAGAAGCGTATGCCATCGGAGAGAATAGTTTTACACCATCCCTGGATCTTTTAAAAATTCTTATTGCTGGTGAAACGGAGGATATAAATAAATATCAATACCTGCTCACTGAGTTTATTAACGCGCATAACGATGATGAATTGGGAGCCTACGCGAAGAAGTTACTAGAGACTTCTCAAAATTTTCAAAAGAATCAGGAACTCAACAAAGGCATCCAATACATTCGATCGTTGGAGGAACCACATTATTTTTTGATTGTCTATAAGACAGAAGAGAACATGAGTCTGGCGGCATCAACAGCATTGTCAAAATTCAATGAAGATAATTTCAAAGATCTTAAACTTAAGACAAGCAATTTGGTGTTAAATGATATGTACACGTTAACATTGGTTGCAGATTTGCCGGGTATAACTACCGCACTTGATTACATAAAGACATTCAACGAAAAGCTCAGTACCCTTACCGAATTCCGAAACCATAAATTCCATAATTTTGTAATTACTAAAGACAATTTCGATATATTTTATAGAACAAAAGGCCTGGATGAGTACCTCAAATTCTTCGAAAAGAACTACCCTGCAGAAATTCAATAAAATCCTGTTGCTGAAAGGCTCGTGGTTTAAAACACTGGTAAAAGCAATTTGGATTCTTCTCTTGTGCCTTATAGTAGGCATTCCGTTATATGTCTATTCGGTACGCTTTGATGTTTTTGGGCTTTTTGGAGGAATGCCTAGTCTCAAAGCGATCGAGAATCCCGAAAATGATTTGTCCTCTGAGTTGGTCTCCGCCGATGGTGTTTCTCTCGGCCGTTATTTCCGATATAACCGAAGCCAGGTAACCTACGATCAGCTCTCGCCAGATCTTGTTAACACCCTCTTGTATTCAGAAGATCACCGATTTTATGATCACTCAGGGTTAGATTTTCAGGCATACTTAAGAGTTCTCTACGGTGTTCTTACTTTCAACTCATCTTCTTCAGGTGGTGGCAGTACAATAACCCAACAGTTGGCTAAAAACCTTTACACCCAAAATCCGGAGTTGCAGGGAAGTTTAGCGAAGTTAGGAAAACTTCCCAGCCGCATCATTCAAAAGACCAAAGAATGGATCATTGCCATCCATCTTGAAAGGAATTTTACCAAGGAAGAGATCATTACCATGTATCTTAATACCAGCGATTTCAGCAGCAATGCGTATGGTATCAAGGTTGCCGCAGAAACCTATTTTAACAAACAACCCGATAGTTTAAATCTTCAGGAATCGGCTGTGCTTGTCGGCATGCTGCAGGCGCCTTCTTTTTACAATCCAAAGCGGAACCCCAATAACGCGCTTTCGAAAAGAAATGAAGTGCTGTATAAACTCTTTAAGCATGGCTATATTAAAACCCGTGCGGAGTATGAATCTCTTAAACTTCTACCTATTGAACTGCGGTATTCCATTCAAAACCATAACCAGGGTCTCGCTCCCTATTTCCGGACCATCATCAAAAATGATTTAATGGCCTGGTGTAAAGAGCACGGCTATGACCTGGAAGAGTCAGGATTAAAAATTTATACTACAATTGATAGCCGAATGCAACGGTATGCCGAAGAAGCGGTGGACGAAAACATGAAAGCTCAGCAAAAAATCTTCGATGCTCACTGGAGAAACAAAAATCCATGGATCGATGATGAAGGGAATGAATTGAAGGGATACCTCGACTCCAGAATAAAACAAACCGATGCATACCGCTTGCTGATAAAAAAATACGGAAAGGATAGCGACTCCGTTAAGATCATGCTGAACATCAAAAAACCGATGACGATTTTTACGTGGAAAGGTGAACGCGATACTTTATTCAGTTCCATGGATTCGTTAAATTATTATAAACGCTTCCTTCACGCAGGTTTTATGTCAATGGATTCACAAACCGGGGCAATCAAAGCATGGGTTGGTGGAGTCAACCATAAATATTTCAAATACGATCACGTTCGGCTCGGTACGCGGCAGCCGGGTTCAGCATTTAAACCTTTCGTATACGGCACTGCCATGGAAGCAGGGTATAACCCTTGTTTGAAGCTTCAAGATGTTTCTCCTACGTTCAATGTACCCGGAGGAACGTGGACACCGCCGAATGCCGAAGGTGACCGTGGAACCGGAGAGTGGCTGAATTTACGTCAGGCGCTTGCGCAATCTAAAAATTCCATAACAGCGCAAGTACTGCAACGTGTTGGAGCCGAGAATGTCGTTGATTTTGCAAAACGTGTAGGAATTAAAAGTCATCTGGATGCCGTGCCTTCACTTTGTCTCGGTGTGAGCGACGTATCACTTTATGAGATTGTGGGAGCTTATAGCACGTTTGTTAATTTGGGAATTCATACGCAGCCATTTTACATTTCAAGGATTGAAGACAAAAACGGAAACGTAATTGAAAATTTTGTTCCAAAAACGCGTCAGGCAATCAATGAACAAACAGCATTCAAAATGGTGTACATGCTGATGGGCGGCGTCGAGGAAGCCGGAGGAACATCCATTGCGCTTCCTTATGACCTAAAAAAGGATAACGAAATTGGGGGAAAAACAGGAACAACAAACAATGCATCGGATGCGTGGTACATGGGTGTTACACGTGACCTCGTTTCGGGGGCTTGGGTAGGGGGAGACGAACGCAGCATCCATTATCGCGAGTGGTCTTTGGGACAAGGTGGCAAAATGGCGAGACCGATATGGGCCAGCTATATGCTCAAGGTGTACGGTGACGCAACGTTGGACTATAAAAAAGGACAATTCAGACGGCCTTCGACTGGTCTTGATATGACTATGGACTGCAGAGCATACGACACACCTCAAGATGCTCCAAATGACCAAACGGAAACCTGGGATCCAAATCTTTAATCATGGCGGCGGATGTGGATGACCGGCTGAAAGATGTCGTTCAACGTTTACCCGATTCTCCAGGGGTTTATAAGTTCTATAATCAGGATGATGTTTTGATCTATATTGGCAAAGCCAAAAGCATCAGAAAAAGGGTTAGCAGCTATTTCTCCAAAAGCTCTGGGATTAATCGCAAAACACTACGACTGGTTTCTGAAATTGCCAGGATAGATTATACCGTTTCCAATACAGAGTTTGATGCGCTTTTACTTGAAAACAATTTCATCAAGCAGAATCAGCCAAAGTATAACATACTTCTTAAAGACGACAAAACATTTCCTTACATCTGCATTCTGAAAGAACGATTTCCGAGAATCATTTACACCAGAAAATATTTGCCAGAACAAGGAGAATATTTTGGTCCGTATTCGAGTGTAGTAGCAATGAAAAATGTGCTTGAGCTCACGCGGAAACTATATTCCATCCGAACCTGCAGCTTATTGCTCAGCGAAACAAACATTGAACAAAAGAAATTTAAAGTTTGCCTTGAATATCATCTGGGCAATTGCAAAGGCCCTTGTGAAAACTTTTATGATGAAAAATCTTACCGGGAAGAAATCGAACAAGCGCGGCATATTCTTAAAGGTAATCTGACCATTGTATATCAGTATTTCAATACCCACATGAAAACAGCCTCTGCCAATCTGGAATTTGAACGTGCGCAGCGATATAAAGAAAAGCTTGATACGCTTGAACGATTTCAGGCAAAGTCACTTGTCGTAAATCGCGAACTTACCGATATCGACGTGTTTACCATTACAAGCACTGAAGAATATGCATATGTAAACTATCTTCAGATAAAAGAAGGATCCATTATCTATTCGAAAACAGTTGAGCTCAAAAAGAAACTTGACGAGCCCGATGACGAATTGTTAAGCTTTTCCGTATGGGAACTCCGCGAACAGCGAAACAGTGATAATAAGCTGGTGTTTACCAACATCCCTATCGTTGTACCGCAAGACAACATAGAAAATGTAATTCCGAAAATTGGCGATAAGAAAAAATTATTGGCCTTGTCGATCAAGAATGCATTGGAGTTAAAGAAAGAAAAGGAAATACTTCGCGAAGGAAAAAAGTCTAAACAAATCGAAGTATTGCTTACACTTCAAAAAGATCTGCAGCTTCAACATCTTCCTAGCGTTATAGAATGTTTTGATAATTCGAATTTCCAAGGCACTACACCCGTCGCTTCTATGGTGCGTTTTGTGAATGGCAAACCCGAGAAAAAAGGATATCGCCATTTCAATATAAAAACCGTAGAAGGCCCAAATGATTTTGCCTCCATGAAGGAAATTGTGTGGCGCAGGTACAAGAGAATTCTCGAAGAAGCTGCTAAACTTCCGGACTTAATTGTGGTGGATGGGGGTAAAGGACAACTAAGCAGTGCATGTGAAGCGCTGAAGGAACTGAATGTTTATGGCCAGGTGCCGATTATCGGGATCGCAAAAAAGTTAGAGGAGATTTATTATCCAGAAGATCCCTTCCCATTGCACATCAACAAGAAGTCTCAAGGGCTTCTTTTACTTCAATTCATACGGGATGAGGCGCATCGCTTTGCAATTACCTTTCACAGGCAAAAAAGAAGCAAAGGCCAGTTGAAAACGGAGATAGAAGGATTGGAGGGAATAGGGGAAAAAACCGCAATGAAACTCCTTAAGCATTTTAAATCCGTTAAGAAAATCAAGGAAGCGTCATTTGAAGAAATTGAAACGCTGATAGGAACGAAGAAAGCCGAAATCGTTAAGAAATAAAAAAGGGAGATTGTAGTCCCCCTTTTTTTGTGTGTCAGAATATTTTTTAGAATTCCCACAGGTTGTGCTCTTTTTCCATGAGCATCATCTCTGTCCACTCACGAGCCCAAACACCCTCACGATAAGGTCTGCCATTGCCACGGTATGTATCATCGATCGTTTCGTCATCAGGGTTCTGAACCTTGTATATCGTTCCCTGGAATAATCTTAACAGAATTGCATCAGCAAAATTTTTGTTTTGCGCTGTGTTTAATCTGTTAAACCAAACTGCTTTTGGAATATTATTCCGGAACAGTTTTTCCAAATCTTTATACTTGAACCATCCGAGCGAAAGATCAATCCCCGTAGTGGTTTTTGATCCCGGGACGATAATCTCTATCCCTTGAATATCATAATACAACCTTGAGCGTCTTCTGTCAAAGATCATGTCTTCCATTAAATGAAGTGTACTCATGTCAATGATAGAATACTCCAAGCCGCTACCTTGCGTTGTCGCGGCCCAATTGTCTGTTGCATCTTCACTTGGCGTAACTCCCTGGCTATCTTGAACAGCACGGTAGTTCCTTCCGTTGTGAGTCACTATATCATCTGTATAAAATGTCTGCGTGGGACTCCAGGCAGGGAAAGTCTGTGCCTGCTCAGATACCAACCTGCTCAGAAAATCCTCTTTGGAGAGTTTCGTCGTGAGAGAGTCGTTCTGATATACATCCGTTAATTCCCCAGACTTAACTGCATCAACAATAAGCTTGCTGACCTCACCGTTCTTGGCAAAAAAACCTTTGTTTTGTTTTTCGCGCAGATCAATGTTTCTCCACACTCTTACTTTGTAATGCTGTTCATATACTGGTATTGGATTAAGGGAGTTCGGATTGTATTGTACTTCCAAATCCTGAACCTCTTGAGCCATTACCCCACTCATCGCCGAGGAAAGTAATACTATGAATAGTGACTTCTTCATCATGTTTAGTTAATAGGGATCTGAATGATACCGCTTGAACCTTTAGGTACTACTTTTTCTTCTTCGTCCTTATAAGTTCTGCGAGAAACATCTTTAATATCAATAATAACTCTGTCGCCTGGTCTGGCTTGACTAGTCCAAGCGCGTAAGTCAGGGTTTTCGTTAGTTGCATTCATACGTTGAACCCCTGCGGTTCCGCGACCCAAGATAACTTCCGCTCTCTTAATTCTATAGCGTGCATCTTTTGGTACTTCTTCTTTGAAGTTAGCCTCTGGTTCAGCCACAATGCGGAGGGCGCCGATTTGATTAGCACGTATACCTTGTCTCAGATCCACCGGATTATTACCCACATAGGCTACATAGCGAGGATCTGGTACATTTTTCACATCGAAACCTTGATTTCCGATAGCGGTACCTGCGTTACTAACAGCAACAGAAATCTTTCTTTGCTTAGGGATGATGGTAACTCTTCCAGGTTTGTCACCTTTAATAATTTCAGCTGATCCACCGGCCGAAAATGCTGGGTTATAAGCTGTTCCCAATGCGGGCACTTCGATAAAAACCGTGTTACCACAATTCATATAAAGTGTCGGTGCATTACCGGTTGTAACCCGAATAGTTGGTTGCGCCACTTCATATTCAATGTTTTCTGTAAACGTTCTATCGTTCATCTTGATTTCAGCCTTGAATGATTTTTTCGCAAAACCATGAGAGTCGTATCCACCACCTTGCGCAGTAAATTCAACCTTACCCATTTTTACACCTGTCTTATCTTCAATAACAGGAAGTTTTGAGCCGTCCTTGTAAAACTCAGGTAGGATAGCTGTTGACGAACCTGTTAAAAACATTTCAGCTTCGTACTTGGCACCAGCCGCTACAACCGAAGATTTTGCTCTCACCATTGGAACAAATTGGTCGAAGCTAATTCTATCTGCTCCGGCTTCTTCGCGAATTTTATCCAAGGCACGTGCCTCATACTCTAAGATCTCAGTTTGCGTCTGTGTAACTGACGCAAGCGCGGCAATTACAGGCGTGTTTTCAAACGTAAATGTCAAGTAATCTTTACGCACGTGATCATCATCACTTGCAAACAAAGGGATTTCCTTAGGCGGCTTAGCCAGCTTATCAAAGTCTTTAATACCTGAAAGATCGCTTAGCTGCTTAACGTAATCCGTTAAAAGTTTCTCATACTTTTTTCCTTCTTGCTCATTAGACTTAGGGTCAATCATCATCGCAGCTACTTTAGAACTGTGATCATTAATAACTCTTTCATCCACTTTATCAGTACCAGAAGTCTTGATCATTTTTTGTTTCAATGCATCTATACTCTCCAGGGTACTTTTAGTTAAGTCCCTTACCTTCTGTGCGCGTTCTTTAGCACTTACCACATTAGCACTTTGGCTTTTACCAGCTTCTTCTATAATGGCTGCCAAAGTTTGCTCACTCTTCTTCTTACCGTCTTCAATTAATGCGGAGAGCGTTTCATTGATGATCGCAAACTTCTCGAGTACCGCATTACTTACCTGAAGGGCGAGCAACGCAGTGAGCACGAGATACATCATGCCTATCATCTTCTGACGCGGGGTTTCTTTTCCACCTGCCATGTTGATTTTTTTGTTTAAACGTTAGAAACCTTTATAAATTATGCGTTTTGTCCGCCACCTTTCATGGCTGTCAGCATGCTGCCATACACCTTATTTAACGACGTCAGATTATCAGTCAGCTTACCAAGCTCGCTTGTAAACTTGGCAGTATTGTCGCCAACTTTTGATAATCCATTCATTGCACCTGTTAAGCTTTCATAGAACTTGTTCATATTCTTAACATGGCTATCTGCATCTTTCAATTCCATTTCATAAACAGAATTTAAAGCAGCAAGATTCTTTGTTACTTTCTGAACTTGTGAATGATATTCACCTGCATCCTTAGAAGCTTCCGACATACTGGATACAGCCTTAATAGCTACATCGTACGACTTGTTCATTTCTAAAAGTTGGGTAGATGCTTTCTTTACGTTGCCTGCATATTCATTTGTGGCTACCGCTGCATCAGAAAGCGTATTCATTTTCTTTGCTGATTCCGCCAGGTTATTCAACCCCTTGCCTAGGCTATCCAAAAGCTCGGGACCTATCTTTGCTTTTTCTAACGATACGTCTAACTGCTGCGTTAACGACACGCCAGGTTTGTTAGAAATTCTGGTTGGTACAGCAGGTGCTTCATAATCTTCGCCGAGTTCAGGATAAACCTTTGACCAATCCGGTTCTTGATGAGGTGGTTCAAAAGCACTTAGAAAGAATATAACAGCTTCAGTTGTTAATCCAATAAATAGCATCTGGTCAGCACCTTCGTAGTGGAGAATCTTGAATAAAGCACCAATAATTACGACTGCCGCACCAATACCATAGACTTTTGGCATTATGGTTTTGTAGAGAAGTTCAACAAATCCGCCTTTTTTCTTGCTCATTGTAGTGATGGTTTAAATTGCCTTTTGATGTTTGAAAATAAAAAATATAGAAATTAAAAAAATTAAAATTCCTGACCTGAAGAGCGGCCCAAGTGAGTCAATGCGCAACGGAAGCCGATATACGCACGAGTTGAATCTTTGAATTCGTACGTTCTTGTACCTGTTTCGAGGTAATAAGCAACGTCTTTCCAAGAACCACCACGCACTACCTTTTTAGGTGGAACACGTGGATTGTATTTAGCGCTCTCAGGATTTGTTCTAGGGTCGATGTATTGAGGATTCAAATCCCAAACTGTTGGAACAGAAGCAGGGTTGAAATCATCTAAACACCACTCCGACACATTTCCTGACATGTCATAGAGACCATAGTCGTTAGGGAAATAAGATTGAACAGGGGATGAGTATGCAAAACCATCGTCATAAAAATTTCCACGACCAGGTTTAAAGTTTGCCAGCATGCAACCCTTTGAGTTACGGATGTATGGATTACCCCATGGATACTTCGCCATGTCACGACCGCCACGGGCCGCATATTCCCACTCAGCTTCAGAAGGAAGTCGGAATGCAGGCATAGGGAAGTCACCTACGCTCTTTCTGTAATCATTCAGGTATGCAGTTCTCCATTGTCCAAAGAATACAGCAGCATCCCAGTTAACGCCTACAACAGGATAATCATCATAACCCGGATGCCAGTAATAATAATCCTGAATAGGGTCACCCATGTGGTGCGCAAAATCTCTAACCCAGGCAGCTGTATCAGGATAGTATTTTTGACGGAACGTTTCAGCATCTACGGTTTCAAAACCTTCGATGCTTCCGTTATCAACTAAAAAGAAGTTGGTGAATTGACGATACTCGTTATTTGTGATTTCAGTGTCATCCATGAAGAATGAACCAATCGTAACTTGCTTGTTAAAATTAATCTGCGTGGAAGCAGGATCTTCATCAGCTTGCCCCATGTGGAAAGTACCTGAAGGAATTGGCACCATACCGAAGGGAATGGTCATCACCCAACCCTCACGTCCTGGAACGCCAACAAGTTCGCCTTGATCGCCGCCCTTGTTACCGCCTAGGCCAAGTAACCCACAAGCGCTGACTCCGGCTCCCGCCAGAATTAAAAGTATTTTAGAAACAACTCCTTTATTCATACTTCTTTTGCTCAGTTTGTCTACGCTAATTTTCGTATTAAAAAGTTAACTATTTATTCTCCTTTATTCTTGAGAAACTATTTACAAATTCCACAAATTCTTAGTGATCCTTAAACCAATTGTCGGTTAGTGCCTATACCGAGGGGTTCGAACGACTTTTTTACCGCTGCCCGGATTGACCGGTAGGTCATAACTCAACATTACCTCTAAAGAAAAGTTTTCTTTAGCTGCACGATCCCATATAATAAAATCCACAGCTGATCCCAGTTTTAATGATTTGTCCTTTAAAAGGCTATAACCTAACAACAAACCAACCGCCTCCTGACTTCTAAACGCCAAACCTCCCCACATCGTATCTTTGATGTGAGCAATTCCTGCAAAATCAAATTGCGTTTTGTTGAGATCCGTTCTAACATTGGTGCTGAACTGCACCTTCAAATCAAAACTCACTTCATAAAAATAACCTCCGGTAAAATTAATATGATTAGCAAGAGCGCCCCGTACACTGTCTGCGCCAAAATCAAATTTTGATCGTAGCAAGTGATTAAATCCGACGCCTGCATAATATTTTTCAGTACGATAAAATACACCCAGACCAATATCAGGTCTCACCTGTGATTCTTTACCTTCAACGATCAACGGATCTCCTTCTTGTATATATCTATAATATTTTCCGTTAATCGTCTGCGAATAAATTCCAAGCTTCACACCGAAACTTAATTTGGTTTCTTTAATACCAAGGTGATAAGCATATGATACTTGGGCTTCAAGATTATTTTGCGGACCGAGTTGATCACGTAAAATATAAGCACCAAAACCACTTCGTAATTTGTAGATAGGCGTAGTAAAACTTGCCATGGTTGTAGTCGGTGCGCCACCATCTCCAAAGCTGGACTGGTACCCAATCCATTGGCTCCTGTGAATCGCCTGCAGTCTAGTAACGCCATCGACACCCGCATATGCAGGAGTGAGGTATAAGTTATTAAACATGTACTGTGTAAAGAGCGCATCTTGCTGTGCAAAAGCACTGGCTCCAAAAAGGGATAGCACAAGGGTATAAAAAGTCCTTTTCAGCATTAAGATTAAAAAGTAGAAGTTAAAGTAAGCGCTTTTTCACGACACTTTCAAGGAATGTAATTAAAGTGTAATAAAATAGGCTACTTTCTAAAATTCAATAAATGAACGAGTTATTTGATGCCGTTTGCCTTCTTTATGTACAGCTCCAGAGCACCTGTCATCGATGGTGCGTTGGGTAGCGGAGCCTCTATATCAAGGATTAAACCAGCATCACGAACTGCCTTGGCAGTGGTGGGTCCGAATACGGCGATTCTCGTATTATTTTGTTTGAAGTCCGGAAAATTTACGAACAAGGAATTGATACCTGAAGGACTAAAAAATGCCAGGATATCATAATATACTTCTTTCAAATCAGAAAGATTCGCAGCAACCGTATGATAGATTATTGCTTCGGTATAATTGTATCCGCCATCCTTTAAAAAATCGGGAATATCATTCTTGCGGATATCCGAACAGGGGAAAAGGTATTTTTCGTTTTTGTGTTTTTTTAAAATTTCTAAAAGGTCTTGCGCTGTCTTAAGGCCAGTAAAAATTTTACGCTTGCGAATAACGATGTACTTCTGGAGGTAATTTGAAGTCTGTTCAGAGATGCAGAAATATTTCATTTCTGGAGGCATCTCGATTTTTAATTCTTGACAGATGTGAAAAAAATGATCTACAGCATTTCTACTGGTAAAGATGATCGCAGTATGATTTAGAATATCAATTTTCTGCTTTCGAAATTCCTTAACGGGAACGGGCTCGACCTGAATAAACGGTCTGAAATCAATTTTTAAATTGAATTTCTCTGCCAGTTTCAAGTAAGGAGAATTAGCATCGGCGGGGGCTTCTTGAGTCACTAGGATACTCTTTACTTTCCGCATCCTGTCAGTTGCAATTTCACTCATATCTTCGCGTAACGAAATCGGGCTAGTTGTAAAGAACCTTTATTGTAATTAATAAGGGTATTAATTCTGTGGCACAAATGTACGAAAATAAATGAAACATCGAGTGACTCATCCGCTTACTCAGTTTAATAACGATGAGAAACATCCAACCTATCAACAGCCACGAAATGATTTTTAATAATACAATATGAAAATTTTCATTCTGCCCATGCGAGATAAAATAGAAAAACAACAGGAGCGTTAATGATCCAAAAATTATTAAAAGCAGTCTAATCCAATTAAAAATATGCAGGCCTGCAATCTCGGTGAAGCCAAATAAAATCGACAAACAATACACCAAAACAACTTTAAAAAAAACAATTGCCAATATAATTCCACTCAGTTTAGCCCATAAAAACATTGCCTCCCCAAATGTATCGGACTGAAATCCTAAGGCGACAACGTACTGATGCGGAATGAATCTGAAAATGATCATCAAGTAATAACCGATCATTAAACTACAGTACACGTAAAAGAGAAAATTAATACTGCTGGTAATGCGTGAGTACATTTGACTGTCTTCGCCTTCACGCGAAAAAAACATTTTAATAATCGAAAAATAATCCGAGGCTAATTTTGGATTCAGTTGAACAACAATAATAAGCACACTGACCAATATCAACATTCCCACAATCACGAAATCGCGAAAAAATGAAAAGCGCATCGGGACTTCGGCCGATGCAGATTTGATTGGAGAAGATGAAAGGATGACCGTCCTTAAACCGCCTGGCCTTATTTTTTCCTGATGAATTCCTATCAATAACACAGGTGCCTTGTAGATCTGCTGCAAGCTGTCAACACGCACGTCGAATCTTGCATTGCCGCTTGTAAAGAGTTGTCCGTTTACAAAAATTGTATAGGGCTCATTACTTTCAATACGCAGCACGTTGCCTTTCAATTGCGATGGTTCAAGCCCAAAATATATTGTTGTTATTTTTCCTTTGTCAGCTTCAAAAGGAATGTAACGTTCGCCTTCGTATATCTGCCACTCGGACTGTAAATCACTGACGACAAAAAAATTCTGCGCGCTTACTGCCTGGTCAGCTAGGAGCAGCAATAGTAATAATGATATTCTAATCAAGGGTCTCATGAATGTTTCACCAAAAATATGCGTTCTGGCTTGATATCTGAAATCGACGTAATTTTACAATTGAAATGGCTGGTATTTACATTCACATTCCCTTTTGTAAGCAAGCGTGCCACTACTGCGATTTTCATTTCTCGACCAACACCCGTAAAAAACTTCAAGTCCTTGAGGGTATCGCTACTGAGATTGCCTTACAGCAGAATTATCTGGCGGGCGAACAAATCGACACCATATATTTTGGCGGAGGCACTCCATCGTTACTGTCCGCCGAAGCGTTAGATCGAATATTGAAAGTCATCGAACAAACATTTGAAATATCTGCCTCAGCAGAAATAACCTTAGAAGGAAATCCTGATGATTTGGATTTTGAAAAACTGAAGGAACTAAAAAATATTGGCATCAATCGCTTAAGCATCGGCATTCAATCTTTCGATAATGCTGTTTTAAAATTTCTGAATCGCGCCCACGACACTACAACGGCCTTAGCAAGTTTTCACAATGCACGCAAGCTAGGTTTTCAAAACATTAGCATTGATTTGATGTATGCAATCCCTGGTCAGAATGTTGAGGAATGGAGAAACAATATTCAGCAGGCAATTGAATTAAATCCTGAGCATATTTCCTCATACGCATTGACCGTTGAAGAAAAAACAGTCTTTGGGAAGTGGGCCGCGCGTAATAAAATTAAAATTATTGATAATGATGTTTCAGCTGAGGAGATGGTGTTACTGATCGACGCACTGGAGGGGGCAGGCTATCATCATTATGAAGTCTCTAATTTTTCGAAACCTGGGTCGGTTTCGAAGCACAATAGCAGTTATTGGAAAGGCGAAAAATATTTAGGCGTGGGGCCCAGTGCACATTCTTACGATGGAGGAAGCCGCCAATATAACATCAGCAATAACCACCTTTACCTAAACTCCATTCAGTTACAAAAAATACCTGCCATCGTCGAGCCTTTAACGCTCGATGACAAAATAAACGACTATTTGCTAACCAGGCTGCGCACATCGTGGGGAGCCGACCTCAAAAAACTTCTCCAGGACTATCAATATGATTTATTAAAGCTTCATGGCGATTATGTTAGCCGGTTAGTGGATCATAAACACGCTTTGCTATCGAATGAAACCCTCATATTGACGAAATCCGGACGATTATTAGCAGATAAAATTGCGGCTGACTTATTCTCAATGACCTGTATGTAGAAAAACAGTGACGAGAGTCATTGGGAAGGGTAACAGAAACTTGCTAATTTGTGCATCTTTAGAACCCAAATGTTATCAGTGGAAGAGAAAAAAGTATATATGCTTCTGAAATCGGTCATTTTCCATTACCACGGACTTGATGATCAGGAAAAGAAGGATTTAGACAAGACCGCAAACGATCTTAATGCACATGATGAATATCAATGGGCGATGAATTTTGTAGCAACTGACTATATCACGGCTTTTGACCGCGCCCGATTGTTCCTAAACGACATTATTGGAGATTACCAAAAAGAAAAGCGAATCGAATTAATCAATATGGTTTGGCAGGCTAATAATCTTAAAGGTTATGTTACTGAGATGGAAGCTACCGCAATGCTCAAATTAGCCAAAGACTGGAATGTGCAGAAAGAATTAATACAGCTTGTTTTAAACTAAAACTCAAAAAAAAGCGGGAGGTTAATCCCGCTTTTTTTATTCCTTTTTCTCTTTCGAAGAGGCTTTCGCCTTTTTGACTTTTACAGTTAACACCTCGCCTTTACCATCATAATCTGCGAAGATTGTGCCGCCTTCTTCAATTTCACCTTTTAGGATTTCCTCCGCTACCGGATCTTCCAGATATTTTTGAATGGCACGGTTCAAAGGACGAGCACCAAATTGTTGGTCATATCCTTTTTCAGCTAAGAAATCTTTTGCCTTATCACTAAGCTCTACATTATAACCAAGCTGAATAATACGGTCGAACAATTTACGAAGCGTAATATCAATGATTTTATGAATATGCTCACGCTGCAGTGAATTGAACACAATCAAGTCATCCAATCTATTCAAGAACTCCGGACTGAAGGCGCGCTTCAATGCATTTTGAATGGTGCTCTTCATGTTCTCGTCATCGCTTTGACGTTTCGTTGCCGAAGCAAAACCAATACCTGATCCGAAATCTTTTAAGTCACGGACACCGATATTGGAAGTCATGATGATTATCGTGTTTCTAAAATCAACACGTCTGCCCAAACCATCGGTCAAAATTCCATCATCCAAAACCTGGAGCAGGATATTAAATACATCAGGATGTGCTTTTTCAATCTCATCCAGCAATACTACCGAGTATGGTTTACGTCTTACTTTTTCTGTTAACTGGCCACCTTCTTCATATCCTACATAGCCGGGAGGCGCGCCGACAAGTCGAGACACAGAAAACTTTTCCATGTACTCACTCATGTCAATTCTTACAAGGGCATCTTCCTTATCGAAAAGATAGGTCGCCAAAACTTTTGCAAGTTCAGTTTTACCAACGCCGGTAGGACCGAGAAAAATAAATGATCCAATTGGTTTTTTAGGATCCTTCAATCCCACCCGCGTACGCTGTATTGCCTTGGTCAATTTCTTAATCGCTTCCTCCTGACCGATAACCTTACCGTTAAGCTCTTCGGCCATGTTCAGAAGTTTATTGCTTTCCTTCTGGGCAATTCGATTAGTAGGTATGCCTGTCATCATCCCCACTACGTCGGCAACATTATCTTCCGTTACCGTATATTTTTCCGTACGGGTTTTTTCTTCCCATTTCGCCTTAGCAATATCAAGCTGTTCAATGAGCTTCTTTTCGCGATCACGAAGTTGTGCAGCTTCCTCGTATTTCTGGCTTTTAACCACCCGATTCTTTTCTTTCTTCACTTCTTCGATTGCCTCTTCGAATTTTACGATGTCTTCAGGCACATGGATATTGTTTATATGCACACGGGCTCCGGCTTCATCTAATACGTCAATCGCTTTATCTGGCAAATAACGGTCGCTGATATATCGATCAGATAGTTTCACACAAGCTTCAATCGCTTCTTTTGTATAGATCACGTGGTGGTGATCTTCATATTTTTCTTTGATGTTGTCAAGAATTTGTATCGTTTCCTCAGGTGTAGTAGAATCTACCAGCACCATTTGGAATCTTCTCGCCAGTGCCCCATCTTTTTCAATGTACTGCCTGTACTCATCGAGTGTTGTGGCGCCAATGCATTGGATTTCTCCGCGGGCTAAGGCCGGCTTGAACATATTCGAAGCATCGAGGGAACCGGAGGCTCCACCAGCACCAACGATGGTATGTAACTCATCAATGAACAAGATGACATCGGGAGATTTTTCAAGTTCATTCATCACAGCTTTCATCCGCTCTTCGAACTGTCCACGATATTTTGTGCCTGCAACCAGTGAAGCAAGATCAAGTGTAACTACCCTTTTACCGAATAATACACGCGATACTTTTTTCTGGATGATTCTTAAAGCAAGACCTTCGGCTATAGCAGTTTTACCTACGCCTGGTTCGCCAATAAGAATTGGGTTATTTTTCTTTCTCCTTGAAAGAATCTGGGCAACACGTTCAATTTCTTTTTCACGACCAACGATTGGATCCAATCTGTTGTCTTCTGCAAGGCGCGTCAGATCGCGACCAAAATTGTCAAGTACCGGAGTGCGCGATTTTTCTGCCCCCTTTTTCTCTTTACCGGGATTGCCAGCGCCGGCGCCTCCAAATATTTTTGAGGAGTCATCATCTGGATCGTCGGTATCCTGGGATGCCATAGGGCCTTCATTTTGATATTCTAACATTTCTTTGACGGTCTCGTAGTTTACGTCGAATTTATTTAATATTTGAGTTCCCAGATTATCCTGATCACGAAGTATTGAGAGCAGAAGATGTTCTGTACCGATGAGCTGAGCTTTAAAAATTTTTGCCTCGAGATAGGTAATCTTTAATACTTTCTCAGAAGCTTTTGTCAGGGGAATGTTGGCCAAATTTTTAATCTGGTGTGTGGCCGTGCCTTTTGAAATTTTTTCTATTTCATTTCGCAGTTCATCCAGCGGCACGCCTAACTTTTTTAGAACGCCAACGGCCACGCCTTCGCCTTCGCGAACCATGCCTAAGACGAGGTGTTCAGTGCCTATATAATCATGACCAAGGCGTAACGCTTCTTCCCTGCTAAGTGAGATAACTTCCTTGACACGATTGGAAAATTTTGCTTCCATAGAAGTGTAATAAAATGATTAATGTAAATGTAAAGTATTTTGTGTGTTCAACGCTACCCAATCTCTAAGATTTAATAACGATAAAAAAACACACTCGACTTTCTATTTGTTCATTTTCGGATTGATGAGGCTTGAACGATTTTACTAGCTTCCGGTCCTGTACAAAATACCAAATCGATAAGGCTCAAGTTATCTACAAACGTATTGCCAAATACTTGATTATACATTGTGGGGTAATAAAATTTATAACATTGCTCCAATTTTTTCGGATTTATAGCGGAACGGAGGTCTAAAACAGTTTCCGACGGCGTTTGGAGGTAACATCCGCTTTCCTTTATTGGCATACTCCATTTTAGCCAGCCAAGACACATTGACAGCAACATGTAATTTAATTCATAAAGAAAGTCCACTTTCCTGAACAAAACAGCGTGAAGATCATCGGCGTAATGTTCAAAGAATGGCGCTTTCGCGTAGGCAGATTGAATGGTTCGCCAGTGATTATTCACCCATTTCTGGGTCATATCTAACCGAACATCCGTAATGAGTACCTTCCCATGCTTGGCGGTTACAGGTACACTCAGTTGTATCACACCATTCGCTGTTTGAACGCAGCAGCGGGTGCGAAAAGTTTGTTTAACGTAATGCTCATGACGCTCAAGCTGGATCGCCTCTGATTGTTGAATGGCGGCAAAGTAGGCTATGCAGGGCAGATAGTGGGCTTCAATAAGTGCTGTCAAAAGATTCTTGTAGAAAGATTTGAAGTTATTAGTATTGCACAAAAAAATAAAAGTTGTCCGTATTTAACCAACTACCTTTACCCGTCACATTATTTTTGGAAGACAATTGGTGTCGTTATACCTTCACTTTTCTGCGAACTATTAAAAATTTATTTCGTTTTATCCTCGGGTCATCAAATTTCTAATGAAAGAATTAAAATACCTCAATAAGTATCTAATTAAATATAAATGGCACTTAATTCTTGGAACGGTCTTCGTAATTATTTCAAATATTTTTCAAATCGTTCCCGGACCATTGGTTAGGCTTTCCATTGATTTGGTGGTCGATAATATTCGTGTTTATCAGACCTTTTCAGGCACAAATCTCCAAAATAATTTTTTTGATGTTTTTGCTTTTGGCATTGTGATTTATGCCGGTCTTATCCTTTTAATGGCGCTTCTACGCGGTATATTCTTGTACTTTATGCGGCAAACATTGATTGTGATGTCACGTCTGATAGAATTCGATTTAAAGAATGAAATCTTTGAACATTATCAGGTCCTGCCACTTAGTTTTTATCGAAGAAACAACACCGGCGACCTGATGAACAGAATTTCCGAAGATGTAGGACGAGTGAGAATGTATCTGGGGCCAGCCATCATGTATGGATTAACTTTGGTAACCCTGTTTTTGATGTTGATTCCCTTAATGTTTGAAATTAGTCCAACGCTAACGTGGTACGCTTTGAGCCCACTGCCGTTATTATCCATCAGTATTTTCTGGGTCAACAATAAGGTTGAGAAACGCGCTGAACAAATTCAGGAAAGTCAGTCAAAGCTTTCAACTTTTGTGCAGGAAGCTTTTAGCGGAATCCGGGTCATAAAATCCTTCAACCGCGAGCATGAATCAATTGGCAGATTTGATTTGGAGACTGACTATTATAGAAAACAATCGCTGAAACTCACCAAAGTTCAATCCCTGTTCTTTCCCCTCATCATGGGTTTAATCGGTTTAAGTACCATTCTTACCGTTTATGCGGGTAGCACTGAGGTTATAAAAGGCAATTTGACTTTTGGCAACATTGCGGAATTTATTATTTACGTCAATTTATTAACCTGGCCCGTCACTTCCCTTGGCTGGACCAGCAGCCTGGTTCAACGTGCAGAAGTATCTCAAAGAAGAATCAATGAATTTTTGAAGACACAAACCAGTTTAGTGTCCGAAAAGGAATTGGTTCATGAAATAAAAGGGAAGGTCGAATTCAGAAATGTAAGCTTTACCTATCCTGACACGGGCATTAAGGCTTTAAGAAACATTTCATTCACGATCAATCCAGGAGAATCGCTGGCGATTATTGGAACTACAGGTTCGGGAAAAAGTACCGTATCAAATTTAGTCTCGCGGTTATACGATGTAAGGGAAGGAGAAATTCTAATTGATGATATCCCCATCTCACATTATAATCTGAATTCACTTCGTAGTCAAATTGGATATGTACCTCAGGACGTTTTCCTTTTCAGCGATACAATTTTTAACAATATAGGATTTGGGATAAAAAATCCCGATGAAGTGAAGGTTATTCAAGCTGCTAGGGATGCAGATGTTTACGAAAATATCATGCAATTCCCCCAGGGATTTAATACCAGGGTAGGAGAGCGTGGCATTACACTTTCGGGTGGCCAAAAACAACGTGTATCGATTGCCCGTGCCATCGTGCGTGAACCAAAAATTCTTATGCTTGACGACGCCCTTTCGGCAGTTGACACCAAAACGGAGAACAATATTCTTAACAGCATGAAACGGATCATGGAGGGAAGAACAACCATCATCATTTCTCACCGGGTTTCATCCGCGAAACTTGCTAACAAAATCGTTGTTTTAGTCGATGGACTTATTGCCGAAGAAGGGACGCATGAATCATTGCTGATGAAGGAAGGTATGTATAAGGATCTCTTCGAAAAACAAGGACAGCTAGATCCAGCGGCAACCGAAGAATCTGAATCAGAAAACGTATCTTAAGCCAACACCGCCTTCAAAACGACTCCAGCCCGGATCAGCTTGTATATCAGTGAAATACTCTAACTCCATGAATGCAGAAATGGGTATTTTAAAATTGGCGTATTCAATGCCCGCAACGGCCTGTGGGCCCATCGTTAGGCGGGACCTTTCTATCCGTCCAAATTTTTTGTCATCGCCCATACTTTCCATATACGTATAGTCATACTGAATTTTGGTACTCTTCCATTCCCATCCGGCGCCTACATAAAGTTGCAGGCCAGGAGAAATCTGTTCTACATTAACGTGATAAAGCAATTTGATTTCACCTATTAAATCAGACTTTACTTTGTGCGTGTAGTATTCCAGTGAGTCCTCTCCATTCATGAATTTTTTGCGCTCCAATTCTTCGTAAAATTTCTCCGCAAAATAACGGTTGTACAAACCGCTGGAAGCCTTGCCAATGTCAGCGACAATGGCAAATTTCTTGTTCGCATAATACTTATAAGTAATGGCGAATGGATCACCCAGTTTTACGCCGATGCCATGGTAGGGATACTTACTATTCTCAAAAATAGGACAAACAGTTTTCGCTTTGGCGCCTCTAACACGTGCGGCAGCATGGTTGTGGCGTTCGCGGGTATACATACTTTTACCACCATTGTAAATGCGCGCCTTTTGGGCTATTACGAACTCCGCACTCAACAGGAAAAAAATGAATAAAGTAACCTTTGTAAAAAAGTGCATTTCGCAGTAAATATACTGCATTTGCCCCGGAATGACCTTCTAAGGCCCGGTTACCGACCGATTTAAGCTTTAAACAAACTCTTTATACTGCATCTTGTGGAGTTGCGCATAAAATCCTTCCCGAACCAGCAGTTCCTCGTGACGTCCAATTTCTTTTATTTCACCATGATCAAGGACGATAATTTTATTTGCTTTTTGAATCGTTGAAAGCCGGTGTGCTATTACTATGGATGTTCTTCCACTCATCATTTTACCAATCGCTTGCTGAATCAGCTCCTCGGTTTCGCTATCCACGGAAGATGTTGCCTCATCTAAAACAAGAATTTTTGGGTTATACACCATGGCACGAATAAAGGAAATGAGCTGCCGTTGCCCTACCGACAACGTTGAGCCACGCTCCATCACATTGTATTGAAGCCTACCTGGCAACCGTTCAATGAATTTTCTTGCGCCCACCACGTCGGCAGCATGCCAAACCATCTCTTCTGTTACTTCGGGATTGCCAAGCGTAATATTGTTAAGGATGGAATCGGAAAAGAGAAAAACATCTTGTAAAACAACGCCAATATTTTTACGAAGGGTGCCCAACTCATAATCTGCAAGGTCAATCCCGTCAACCTGAATTGACCCGCGATTAATTTCGTAAAACCGGTTTAACAAATTGATGATAGAAGACTTGCCAGCACCGGTCGCTCCCACCAATGCAACCGTCTCCCCAGGCTTAATATCCAGATTGATGTCTTTCAAAACATATTCCGCGTCATTATATGCGAACCAAACGTGGCTGAATTTAACTTCCCCTTTAACATGATCAGGTTTATACTTGCCGTTTTGCTGTATGTCATCCGTTGCATCCAAAAGATTCAGGATCCGGGATGAACTTACGATACCCATTTGTAGCGTGTTGTAACGATCGGCAATCATTCTGATGGGCCTAAAAAACATTTGAATGTACATGATAAAGGCAATCAGCTTTCCAATAGTGATTCCGGTTTCGTCATAATTGATAACGCCCTTTGCACCATACCATACCAGCAATCCAATTCCAGCCGCAGCGATAATTTCGGCTACCGGGAAATAAATAGAGTAATAAAGCACGGATTTTAAATTGGCCCGTTTATGTTCTTCATTTATTTCCTTAAACTTTTCAAATTCCCTTTTCTCACTACCAAAAATCTGTACAATGTTCATACCGGTAATGTGCTCCTGAACAAATGTGTTGAGGTTGGACACCGCATTTCGAACATCATTAAAAGTGACTTTGATTTTTTCTTTAAATATGTAAGTACTAATCAAAAGCAAGGGTAAGGTAGACAAGCTCACTAATGCTAACCTCCAATCTTGCGAAAACATAAACGCCAAAATAAAGATGATCTGAAGCAAATCCCCGACCATGGCGGCAAGGCCTTCACTAAAAACATCTGATAAAGTTTCAACATCTGAAATCGTCCTTGTGACAAGTCTTCCTATAGGCGTCTTATCAAAAAATTTCAGACGCAGCGATACAATGTGTTGGTATAGTTTGGAGCGAATGTCGCGAATGACTTGCTGACCAAGCCAACCTGATAAATAAGTATGGACATATTGCACAACAGAGTGAAAAATGAGCAAACCGAGCAGAACGATCATCATATTGACCATGCCCTGGTAGTTCCCGCTAGCTACATCGTTATCTAATGTATATTGAATCAAGAATGGCCGGGTCGGAGCCAGCAGGCCTAGTAACACAGTAAGTACAACCACTGTAATAAACCTTCCTTTATAAGGCATCACAAACCTCATTAGCCTGGACAGTACCGACCAATCAATAATATTACCACTGCTTACTTTTTCTTTCTCCACGGGTTACTGAATTTACTGAGTTGTGTATACGTCGAATTGTGGTCACCGGATAAAGATATGAGGTGGATATTTAACTTTAATGAGATATAAACCGTACGCGGGTACATTGGCGCCGGCCTTTTTTCGATCCCTGCTCTGAATAATAGACTGAAATTCTTTCATCGAAGTTTTTCCAGTGCCGATGTTCAACAGTGTCCCAACAATTGCTCTAACCATTCCTCTTAAAAAGCGATTCGCGGTTATTGTAAATTCCAACATATCTCCCTTTTTCTGCCATTCGGCTTTTTTGATCTCACTAAGAAAGTGATTCACATCTGTTTTTACTTTGCTAAAACATTCGAAATCATGTTCCCCCAAAAGCAACGCCGCGGCTTGGTTCATGGTCTCAACATCAACCTGCTTAAAATAATGCCACGCCAAGCCCTCCAAAAGCGGATTCTTTTTTTGCGTGATGAGATACCGGTACGTCCGTTCCACTGCATCATGGCGTGCACTTACGTCATGCTTAACCTTTCTAATAGATTGGATGGATATATCCTTTGGCAGAAATGAGTTCAACCGTGGTATAAGTAGCTCTGAATCAAATTCCTTTTCAATATCAACCTGGAAAAATTGCTGAGAGCAGTGTACGCCAGCGTCAGTTCGACCGCTGCCAAAAATCTTGAGAGGCTCGCGAAGAATTTTGCTTAACGCATCTTCCACCACAGCCTGAACACCAATAGCATTTAATTGGCTTTGCCAGCCAACATAATTTTTCCCATTGTAAGCGATTTCAAAAAAGTAGCGCATCCAGACAAATATTAACCGACATCAAATGGCGGCTCGGGGTAAGCATTTATTTTATTTACTTTGCGGCAAGTTAAAGCAACATCACTATGTGGCAAAGAATCCAAACTGTATTTCTGGTTATTGCAATTATCAGCCTTGTCGCCTCGATATTCCTTCCGATTTGGGCGCACATCGATGAAGAGGGAAAGAAGCATGTTTTGTATGCCCTGCATTATACCGCTACTGAAAAGGATCAACCGACCACCACTTACCTGCCGTATTCGATTACAGCTATCTTCGCCATTGCATCCGCTACCATTGCATTTATCGAAATCGGTAAGTTCAAAAACAGGATGTTGCAGATGAAACTGGGGGCACTTAATTCACTTTTTTTAGTCGCAACCATCGGTACCGCATTATATTTTGCCAGCCAAATGATCAAGGCACATGAGGGAGGAACCTATGGCTTGGGCATGTGGCTTCCTGGTATTGCAGTTTTGTGCAATTTACTGTCAAATCGTTTTATCCGGAAGGATGAGAAACTAGTAAGAGATTCAGAAAGGCTGCGATAGCTCCAAAAAAATTCCGTTTTTAAAATACGCTTACAAAGGTAGTTAAGATGTAAAAATTTACTGCAACTATTTTACAGATGTTTGAGTATAAGGTGCTTATAACTCCAAACATCATGAAAAAATATTTAGTTGGTTGCATTGTTTTTTTATCAATCGTGACCAATGTCGCTGCACAAGAGTATCGCATTGTAACTACCATTGAATCTATCGTGCCGATGGGTATTGGCCGATCCAGGATTTTGGATCACAAAACACCCGAAGACTACCACCCGCTTACGACCGAGCGTACCGATGGAAAAAAATCTGAACAGGGTGAAGTTAAACGGGAAGACATCAAAATTGAGAACTTTGAGGAAACCAAACTCCTGAACTTCTACAGTATAGCCGGTATAAATTTTCAAAACATCTCGTCAAATGATGCTGTGGTTTCTTCGAAACTCTCTGAAATGGCAAAAGAGGGTTGGAACCTAGTTTTCGTAACCAGTGGTGTAGAAAGCGATGCAGGAGAAAAAGACGGCAACGGAATTTTTATAACACGTTATGTTTTTAAACGCTGAAGGCCCCATAATCCCTCTCCTTTCGAAGAATTGAACTACATTTTTCTGCCAACCTGACACCCTTGCCGTGTTGGAATAAGATTTGAAAGCCCTGCCCTTCAGCAGGGTTTTTCGTTCCTTGCAGTTAAAATCTAAACATCAACCTGAAACAAGTACAATATGGCAGCAGTAACAGAAAAAGGTAACATTTCCATTCACACGGAGAATATTTTTCCAATTATTAAGAAGTTCCTTTATTCCGATCATGAGATTTTCCTCAGAGAGCTCGTGAGTAATGCTGTAGATGCAACTCAAAAACTTAAAAAACTTTCTTCGATCGGAGAATTCTCCGGTGAACTGGGAGATCTGACCATCGAGGTGAAGTTCGATAAAAAAGAAAAAACCATTACGGTTAGTGATAAAGGAATAGGAATGACTGCCGATGAGATTAAGAAATACATTAATCAAATCGCATTTTCGGGAGCAACAGAGTTCGTCGAAAAATTCAAGGATAAAGGTGACGCAAAGGATATTATTGGCCGATTTGGCTTAGGCTTTTATTCTGCCTTTATGGTGGCAGATAAAGTGGAAATTATTTCCAGGTCTTTTAAAGCGGATGAAACCGAAGCTGCCCGTTGGGAATGTGATGGATCCACTGAGTTTGAACTCACCGAGGCAATAAAGCAAGATCGTGGTACCGATGTTATTCTTCATATCAATAATGACTCAGAAGAATTTTTGGATGAATTCCGATTGAAAGGGATTTTAGAAAAGTACTGCAAATTTTTGCCTGTTGAAGTAAAGTTCGGTACAAAAGAAGAAAGCGTTGAAGATGGAGTGGACAAAGATGGTAAACCTCAATACAAGACGGTTACAAAAGATCGCATCATCAATAATCCGTCGCCACTCTGGACGAAATCACCTAAAGAATTAAAAGACGAAGATTACCTTAATTTTTATAAAGAATTATATCCGTTTTCAGAAGATCCATTGTTTTGGATTCATCTGAATGTTGACTATCCATTTAACCTTACAGGCATCCTTTACTTCCCCAAAGTGAAGAATGACTTCGAAATTCAAAAAAATAAAATTCAACTCTACTCTCGTCAGGTATTCATTACTGATGAAGTAAAAGATGTTGTGCCTGATTTCTTAATGATGCTACATGGAATTCTTGATTCACCCGACATCCCACTTAACGTGTCGCGAAGCTATCTGCAAAGTGACGCCAACGTAAAAAAGATAAGTCAGCACATTACCAAAAAAGTCGCCGACAAGTTATCGGAGTTGTTCAAGAAAGATCGAAAGGATTTTGAAAAGAAATGGGACGACATCAACATTTTCGTGAAGTACGGAATCATCAGCGATGAAAAATTCTACGATCGCGCCAAAGAATTTTCTTTACTAAAGAATGTGGACGGCCAGTATTTTACTTTTGACGAATATCGTGAAAAGGTAAAGGTAAATCAGACTGATAAGAATGACCAGGTGATTTACCTATATTCATCCAATCCTGGCAAGCAAGACAGCTTCATACAAGCTGCGAAGAATAAGGGCTATGATGTGTTAAACCTGGATGGCGTTCTCGATAGTCATTACATCAACAGTCTCGAACAAAAACTAGAGAAGACTCAAATCAAACGTGTAGATAGCGAGACTGCCGACAAACTCATCGAGAAAGATCAAAAATCAGAGAGTGTGCTGAGCCAGGAAGAGCAGGACCAGGTAAAAGGACTTTTTGAAAAGGCAATTAACAATAAAAATATGACCTTGGCCGTAGAGGCTATGTCGCCCGATGAATTACCCGTGGTGATCACCATGAGCGAATTTATGCGCAGAATGAAAGATATGGCAAAACTTGGCGGTGGAGGTTATAGTTTCATGGGATCTATGCCCGATAATTATAATGTGGCGATTAATGGAAACCATGCAATTGTGCAAAAAATATTGAAGGCAGAAAACGAGGACCAAAAAATTACGTTGGCAAAACAGGCTTATGATCTTGCATTGCTTTCTCAAAATATGCTTACCGGCGCTGATCTAACCAACTTTATCAAGCGCAGCGTTACACTTACCGCTCAATAAATTTACAGAGCTAGTCGTCCGACCATTCAAAGATGATCGGACGACTTTCCCCTTCCCCGGAATAATATTTTTTAGGTAACTTCGTTTCCAGAATCAACTGATGCCTATGCCGTTGAAGTTAATTTTTTCATGCTTTTTCATTGGACTTAGCGCTACCCTTTATGCTCAGGAAGGTGACCCGGAAGAACAACGCTTCACCATAGATACCCCCGCAAGCCTTGATTTTAAAAAAGAAGAGGATCCGGTAAGCAATAAGAAAAAGAAGAAGGTTAAGAAAAGGGTTTACTATGGCGTAAAGACAAAAAAAGGCTTCACGCGAAAAGGCCAGGGTGACCGCATTACTTATGAGCTTTTCTATGTCTTAAAAAAGCCCGAAAAACCTCAGACTTTCGTCCGGGATATTTATTGGTATGATTATACGCGTCGTGAGATCAGAAAGACTACAACTTTTGATCCGTCAAAGGGCGTATTGCTTCATGGGCCCTATGAAAAGCGACAGGGTGAAGTTGTTTTAGAGAAGGGAATTTTTTACAAGGGTACCCGTCACGGCCGTTGGATGAAGTACAACCGCGATAGCACCCTGATGGATAAAGACCGGTTTTATCGGGGCTGGCCAAAGGAATCTCTTGTCAGTTATTACGACCCACAGGAACGGAAACGTATGAAAGAAATGACTCCTATTGAATATGGGGAAAAGGAAGGATACTACTATTTCTTTCATGAAAATGGGCAGCTGGCGGTACAAGGTGAATATCATTGGGACGAAAAAGTGGGGGACTGGACTGAGTTTTATCCTAACGGAAAGCGGAAGAAAATACTTACCTACCCCAAAGAGCCATTCGATGAAACGATCAAGCCGTATGTAAAAGCTGAATGGAACGATAAAGGGAAAGAGTTATATAGGAATAACAAAATGGCGAAATAGATTAGATTTAGGTCTGAAGACAAGTCCAAAGTTCGTCGTCCTGGACCTCGGGCTTAATTCAACTCATTATGATTCCCGAAAAGAAAACTATTGAGGCAGCATACGGGCGTATTCAACCTTATATCCAGCGTACGCCAATAATGACATCCGCTGGGGTGGATGAAATGGCGGGATGTAAGCTGTTTTTTAAGTGCGAAAATTTTCAAAAGATTGGCGCTTTTAAAGCACGGGGCGCCATGAATGCAGCGCTTCAACTGCCACCTCAACAAAGATCCAAAGGTCTTGCCACCCATTCTTCGGGAAATCATGCACAGGCGGTAGCACGTGCAGCGAAAATTTTGGGAATAAAATCCTATATCGTAATGCCTAACAATTCCTCGGAAATGAAAAGAAGGGGCGTGTTGGGGTACGGTGGAGAAATCTTTTTATGTGAGCCCAACCTGCGGGCTAGAGAAGAAACGCTACATGGGATTATTAATAAAACCGGTGCAGCAGAGATACATCCGTTCAATAATTATGAGGTAATTGCCGGCCAAGCAACCGTCGCAAAGGAGCTTATTGAAGATGTAAGAGATCTAGATGTAATTGTCAGTCCGGTCGGTGGTGGAGGCTTGTTAAGTGGCACAGCCTTGACGGTCAAATTTTTTTCGCCAACCACAAAAGTAATTGGTGCTGAGCCTGAAGGAGCCGATGATGCTTTTCGTTCTATGCAAAGCGGAAAGATCGAACCAGCTGCGGTAAATTCTGTTGCTGACGGGCTTTTAACCTCTTTAGGTGAAAAAACATTTAATATTATTAAGACGGAAGTCGCTGAAATCATCACCGCTTCCGACAAGGAAATAGTAGCAGCGATGCGCCTCATCTGGGAAAGACTCAAAATTGTTATTGAGCCATCAGCAGCCGTACCGTTAGCCGTAGTGCTTAAATCAAAGGAAAAATTTTTTGGTGCACGAGTGGGGATTATACTTTCCGGAGGCAATGTGGATTTGGAAAAAGCATGCGAACTTTTCAACAAGTATCGATAGTCATCGAGACCGAACTACTGATTCCAACTCTACCTTTAATTATTTTTCCTAAACTGGTCGAATCTTGAGGGGGTGGACTTTTTTGGAAACACGTTATTTCTCATCTCCACATCAGCCAGCTCAAAATTAGGATCAAGAACAATGTTTACCACTTCTTTTTCCTTGATGAAGACTTTAGTGATGTCATTTTCATTAATTCTCCAAACTTCAGCGGGAATGCGCTCAATTTCTTTCGAACCATCCTTGTACGTCCATTCGATAACCAACGGTGTGACTAAGCCTCCAACATTTTTGAACTTAATCTGATAAATATTTTTACCGTTCAATTTCTCGCGAATGGCATTGTCATCTACGCGGCTTTTAAATTCTCCCTGTAAATATTCGGGAGTATTCATGAGCGTAAATTCCTCCGGGCCGTTGCTAAAATCATTGTCCTTAGTATCCCCGCTGCTGTTTCCCTTTGATTCCAGATCGCCGCGCTTAACCTTTAATTTTTTCTTTTCCGGATCAAGCGTTTCAGACTGCAACTTGAACCATTTAACCTCCTGCATGTCAACGTCTACATAATCTGTGGTATAAAACCAACCACGCCAGAACCAGTCCAAGTCAACTGCCGACGCATCCTCCATGGTCCTGAAAAAATCAGCGGGGCCAGGATGTTTGAAAGCCCAACGCTCGGCATATTCTTTAAAGGCTTTATCAAATAGTTCCGGACCCATTACTGTCTCACGAAGTACTGTGAGCGCTGCAGAAGGTTTTGTATAGGCATTTGAACCAAACTCTGAGGGGCGGACATTATCGGACGATGACATAATAGGTCGCATCTGACTTTTATCCCCTCGCATAAAAGGAACAATTCCTTTTGGAGTACCATGTGTTCCGTACAGTTCAGGATATCGGATACGTGTAGTTTCTTTTTCCAGAAAAGTATTCAATCCTTCATCCATCCATGACCACTGCCTTTCATCTGAATTGACAATCATGGGGAAAAAATTATGACCCACTTCATGCACCACGACTTGTACCAATCCTGTCAACGTCGCCTTTGAATAGGTACCATCTCTTTTTGGACGTTCTCCATTAAAGCAAATCATTGGATACTCCATACCCTGATGCACAGTATGCACGGAATACGCCACTGGATATGGATACTCGAATGTGCGTTCAGAATAAATTTCAAGCGCATTCTTAATTGCCTTAGTAGATTCTTTTTCCCATAGCGGGTTTCCTTCTTTTGAATATAGCGATTGTGCCAACACCGTTTTATCTCCAATCTTCACCGCTTGAGCATCCCAAATAAATTTCCGTGAGCTCGCAAAGGCGAAATCACGAACGTTATCGGCAGCAAATTCCCATGTTACTTTCTTGGAAGATTTTACTTTTTCCTTTTCTCTTGCTTCCGCTTCGGTGACAATAAATACCGGCATATTATAGGACTTCTTTGCTTTTTCATAGCGGTCGAACTGTTCCTTAGTTAAAACTTCCTTAGGATTTTGAATAGTGCCAGTAGCCCCTACGATATGATCGGCAGGCACGGTTATTTTCACACGGTAATTCCCGAAAGTAAGTGCAAACTCACCTTGACCCAGAAACTGCTTGTTCTGCCAGCCCTCGTAATCATCGTAGACACACATGCGTGGAAACCATTGGGCAAAGGTGTAAACATAGTTACCATCCTCAGGAAAGTATTCATATCCCCCACGTCCATCGAATACCTGACGGTTATATTCCGTGTAACTCCAATCCACAGAAAAAGAAAATTTCTCTCCAGTTTTTAAAGGTGCTGGCAAGTCGACGCGCATCATGGTATTATTAATGAAATAGGGCAGATTTTTTCCAGAAGCATCCTTCACGGATTTGATCGAATAGCCTCCTTTATAATCTGTGACGTTAACACCGGATGCGCCACTAAAAAATGCGGCAGGTATCGAATCCTTTACAGATCCTGTACTTGTCTTGTTCGTAATACTTTGATCGGCAAAAATATTCTGATCCAATTGTAGCCATAAAAATTTTAAAGCTTCAGGCGCATTGTTGTGATAGGTGATAGTTTCAGAACCAGTAAGAATCTGTGTTTGGTCATTCACTTCAACGTCAATCACATAGTCAGCCCGTTGCTGCCAATAATTTGCACCCGGCGCTCCGGAAGCGGTACGATAAGAATTTGGCGTTGGAAGTGCTTCTCCCAATTGCTCAAATTTACCCTTCCATTGATTTTGTGAATGCCCCTTTAAACTAGCGACAAAAAGAAAAAATAATATATATGAGAATCTCATCAGTTCTTTGATAATTAAGACACCAAGAAAGTACGTTGATAGCCTATCGATATTCCGTTAGAAAATCAATTTGCTCCTTTTTTAAAAGAATCAAATTTGGACGGAACACCACTTGGCCGTGGAAAAACATTGTCTTGCACATCCACGTCAGTTAATTCCTGATGTGGATCGAGCATCACGTTTGTTACTTCTTTATCCTTAATGAATACTTTATTCACTTTGCTTTCATTCACCCTCCAGATCTCCGCAGGAATCTTTTCAATTTCTTTTGTTCCATCGGCATAAGTCCATTGAATGATGACAGGCATTACCAAGCCACCTTGATTAGAAAGCGTTACTTCATAAATATTTTTGTTTTCTAGCTTTTGAATGATAGCCTTATCATCTACAACACTTGCAAATTCACCATTCAGTCGCGGGTCGGTTGGAATTAAAGTGAAAGGCTCCGGGCCGTTATTAAAATTTTCAAATTTTTTCTCAGTTTGATTTGTAGCAAGGTCACCCTTCTTTACTCTTAGATTTTTTCGCTCCGGATCTTTTTCTTCCTTCCTCACTTTGTACCACTTCACCTGGTCGATGGATTGATCGCAATTATCAGTAGTGTAAAACCAACCTTTCCAAAACCAGTCCAAGTCGACAGCGGATGCATCTTCCATTGTACGGAAAAAGTCAGCAGGCTTAGGATGCTTGAATGCCCAACGGTCGGCATACTCCTTAAACGCTTTATCAAAGAGTTCAGGACCCATGATCGTTTCGCGAAGCATATATAACCCCGTAGCTGCCTTTCCGTATTGTTCGTCTCCAAAAACAATAACCTGTTCTGAATTGGTCATCAACGGACGCATTTTTGTTTTGTCTCCCTTTAGATACGGGACCATTTCAGATGGTTTACCCCGGGTCCATTTGATATCCGGATAGCGTTCCACCTCTGTCATTAGCTGTACAAAACTATTAATACCTTCATCCATCCAGGTTGTTTGGCGCTCATCGTTGTTAATGATCATAGGAAAGAAGTTGTGTCCAACTTCGTGAACAATTACACCGATCATTTTCTGACGTGTGCTTTGAGAATAACTACCGCCCTTATTTGGACGGCCAAAATTGAAACATATCATCGGATATTCCATGCCGATGTTAGCTGCATGAACAGATATGGCCACCGGATAAGGATAGTCGATTGTAAATCTGGAGTACACTTCAAGGGTGTTTTTTACGGCTTTCGTAGATTCCCTTTCCCAGAGCGGATTACCTTCTTTTGGATAAAACGACATGGCAAGCGGCGTAGTTGTTCCGAGTTTTACCGCTTGTGCATCCCATATAAATTTACGAGAGCTTGCAAACGCAAAATCTCTCACATTATCGGCATGAAATTCCCAAGTTTTCTTTTGTGTTGATTTCGTCTTCTCTTTTTGTATCGCCTCCGCCTCTGTAACAATAATGACAGGCTTATCGAAAGTATTCTTCGCTCTTTGAAAGCGCTCTATCTCTGTTTTTGACAATACGTTCTGTGGGTTTTGAAGAATTCCAGTAGCCCCTACGATGTGATCGGCAGGGGTGGTTATCTTCACCTTATAATCCCCAAAAGGTAAAGCAAACTCTCCTTTGCCAAGGAATTGTTTATTCTGCCATCCTTGATAGTCATCGTAAACACACATGCGGGGGAAAAATTGTGCAATGGTGTAAACATAGTTGCCATCTTCCGGAAAAAACTCCATACCACTGCGTTGACCAAATATGCTTCGGTCTACGATGTTAAAAGACCATTCAATCCCAAATGAATACTTTTCACCGGAGCGAAGTGGCTGTGGCAAATCAATGCGCATCATCGTATTGTTAATAGTATGCGCTAGAGGTTTGCCATTTGTATCGTTTACACTTTTGATATTAAACCCCGCCTTAAAATCTGAAACATCGGCTGCATATGTTTTTGCTTCAGCAGAATCTTTTACAACTCTCGTATCTGCGTTTGATAAAGTGTTTTCTTCGGAGAGAATATTCTGGTCCAGCTGTAACCAAAGATATTTTAAAACATCTGGTGAATTATTGGTGTACGTAATCGTTTCGTTACCCGTGATGCTGTTGGTGCCTTCGTGTAACTCCACACTGATTACATAATCAGCTTTTTGTTGCCAATATTTTGGACCTGGCGCTCCTGAGCCCGTTCGGTATTCATTTGGGGTCGGCAAGGTTTGGCCAAGCTGCTCGAACTTGCCCTCCCATTGCCCCTCCTGCGCCAGTGCAACCAATGCGCAAAGGTTTAAGAGAGAAATAAAAAGAAACTTCATAAAAATTATGTTTAGGTTAATGAGTCATGAGTTGATGCAAAAGTCAATCCCGCCAATACGCGTTTTCATTCATCAGCACTAAGGCCATTCCTGCAATTGCAGACGAAATAACCATTTTCCAGTCCCTTCGGTTCAGTCCAAATAAATCTACTAGAACAAATGCGACCGACATAAAAATAGCAACAATGATGAGTTGCCCGAGTTCCAGCCCCACATTAAAAGCAAAAAGTGGTGTAAGAATATTTTCTTCTTTCCCCAGGATAGCCCGTAAGTAGGAGGAAAAGCCGAGGCCATGCACTAACCCAAAAAATCCGGCAAAAAAATAATTTATTTGAATGCTTTTGCCGGAGAGGTTGTTTTCATTTTTGAAAATATTGGAGAGCGCAGTAATGAAAATTGTAAGCGGAATAAGGAATTCAATTAACTCAGCTTTGACAGACACGATACGTAAAGTAGCTAATGCTAACGTTACCGAGTGGCCAATAGTAAATGAAGTCACCAAAATCAATATCTGTTTCCATTCACGCGTAATGTAAAGCGCGCACAATGCCACTACAAAAAGAATGTGGTCATAGCCATTTGCATAGTCCAGAATATGGCTTTTACCTAATCCAAAATACAACTGAAATTGACTCATCCACTAATTAATTCATGAACTCAAGTATACTAGATTATCTCTATATAAGCATTGATTTTAATCCGGTATTATTTTTGGAAAAGCTATCTTGCCACTAGATAATATTAAATGTTCATTCCTTATACGATTTTATCATTTGCCCAATACATTGGAATTGTGATGTTCTTTCATCCGCTTCATGTTTCGGTTACAGAAATAGAAATGGATGAAAAGGACAAGCGGTTAGAAATCATGATGCGTGTTTTCACGGATGATCTTGAGTTAGCATTGCGTCGGAGTTTAAATCAGCCTGACCTTGATTTATTGAGTTTATCCGAGGACGATCGGGATGAAATAGTGTCCCGATACTTAAAAACTCATTTTAAAATCACCCTGGATGGAAAAGATCAAAAGACAAATTACCTGGGACATGAACAAGAAGATCTTGCTCATATTTTTTATATAGAAGTTCCCAATATAAAGAAATGGAGAACTATTCAAATCCGGAATGACATCATTATGGAAACGCATGCTGACCAGTCTAACCTGGTTCATGTTACAGTGAAGCAAACTGTTCGAAGTTTACGGCTGACTAAAAGCAATCCTGTCGACAAACTCGCGTTTGATTTCTAAAAAAATACCATCTTCGCGTGATCGATTTTTGCCTATGTTCAGAGATATAACACTTTATGTGTTTTTTATTGTGTTGCTAGCCTCCTGCAATTCAGATAATGAAGAAGCGTGCGTGTTTCAGCCGGATGTACCAGCTAAGGTCTCATTGGACTTCGAAATATTACAAGATTCTTTAATGAATATTTCCTCCAAAAAAGATCTTGTGAAAATACTAACAAGCAATCCGGCCATTCGCGATTATACCTTTCGGAGAAGTGAATATCCGGACGATTCAGTTTTTGTTACAGAGATTTATAACCGCCTCACCAATCCACATCTTGATACCTTATACCAGGAGGTAAACCGTGTCTTTGGCGACGTCTCCGGCTTAAAGACTCAGTTTGAAGAAGCATTTTCAAATATGAAATACTACTACCCGGATTTTACGCCCCCTAAAATTCAGACTGTCATTTCCGGATTAGATACCGACTTACTGGTGACGGATTCACTCATTATCGTCAGCCTCGACTTCTTTCTTGGTAAGGAGGCAAAGTACAGGCCGAAGATGTATAGTTATTTGCTTCGCAAGTACGATCCTAATGATATCGTTCCTTCATGCATGCTAATTTATGGTATTAGCAATCGCTTCAATAAAAATCAGCAAACCGACAAAACTGTTCTAGCCGATATGATCACCTATGGCAAGTCATTTTATTTCGCGAAACGTATGTTGCCCTGTGAACCTGACAGTGTTTTCATTTGGTACACCCCCGAAGAAATCGCTGGATCCAAAAAAAATGAAGATCTAATCTGGGCTCGGTTCATTGAAAGCCAAGTGTTGTTTTCTACAAGTAATAAAGTCAGACAAGATTACTTGGGTGAACGTCCGGTAACTATTCAGGTAGGCGAAAAATGCCCGGGTAGAATTGGTCAATGGGTAGGTTGGAGAATCGTTAACAAATATGCTGAGCGTCATCCAGACACAGACTTGCAGTCGTTAATGGCAGTTGACGACGCTCAAAAGATTTTTAAACAGTCGGGGTATAAACCCGGATAGGTTACAAGTCATTTCTTTTTACCCTTTCGATTTTTCTCTTCTCATCCGGTTGCATGCACATCTTACATCATTAAAAGGACAGTGTGGACTTTTTAAAAGTTGTATATCTTTGATGCCGAAATTCAAATAACCAAAAACACAATGCGCAAAAAAATCGTGGCCGGCAATTGGAAGATGAACAAAACATTGGAAGAAGCTAATGTCCTTGCCTCCGAAGTAAAGGGAATGGTGGAAGCTGAAGTAAAAGGTAATGCTATTGTTATTCTTTGTACACCATCCTTGTTTTTATTGCCAGTAAAAAATATTGTTGGTAACAATACTCGTATTTTTGTTGGCGCTCAAAATTGCAGCGAACATGAATCCGGAGCTTATACAGGAGAAATTTCTGCGGCCATGCTAAAATCGATTGGGGTGCCGTATGTTATTTTGGGACATAGCGAACGCAGACAATATTTCGGTGAGGATGGTGCCTTACTTGCAAAAAAAGTTGACACCGTCTTAAAGCACAGTTTGACGCCAATTTTTTGCTGTGGCGAGCCATTGGAAGTTCGTGAGAGCAATGGACATGAAGCATTGGTAAAAAAGCAAGTTGAAGAAAGTCTTTTTCATTTGGATTCTTCGGCGGTTCAAAAGGTCGTTATCGCTTATGAGCCTGTATGGGCCATTGGGACCGGTAAGACTGCCAGTGCTCAACAAGCACAGGATATGCATGCTGTAATCAGAAAACATCTGGCATCAAAATACGGGCAAGACGTCGCCGATTCAATTTCAATTATATATGGAGGAAGTGTAAGTGCTGCCAATGCCAAAGAACTATTTGCCTGCCCTGATGTGGATGGTGGATTAGTCGGAGGAGCATCGTTGAAATCTCGTGATTTTACAGAGATTGCGAAATCAATTTAATCGCGCACCGCATGTACCGTAGCTTGTACCTTTAACAATTTCTTATGTATCATTCCCGTCTGCAAGTTCAATGCGATCCGGACTATTCCGAACTTCTCATGGCAGAAATTGCTGACGCAGGATTCGAAACTTTTTTAGAAACCGATAATGGTTTTGAGGCTTACGTTGAGATGGAGAAGTACGATAAAGAGCAACTTCAGAAAATAAAAGAAAAATACAGCGCGCAGACACCTGTGACATTTCTTGAAGATCGGATAGAAAAACAAAATTGGAATGAACAATGGGAGAAAAGCTACGAGCCCATTATTGTTGAGGACCAATGCTTGATTCGCGCAGACTTTCATAAGATAGACACGAAATATCCCTATGAGTTAATCATCACGCCAAAGATGTCCTTTGGAACGGGGCATCACCAAACAACTTACCTGATGATCAAGAATCAGATGACAATAAATCATCGAGGAAAACGTGTTATGGATGCAGGCTGTGGAACAGGAATACTTTCAGTGATGGCTTGTAAACTCGGTGCCAGGGAAATAGAAGCCTTTGATATTGATGAATGGAGCGTTAGCAATGGAAAAGAAAACATCGAAGTAAACGGATGCTCGAATATACACCATCAACAGGGTAAACTAAGTGAGCTAAATTTTAATGGTAAATTCGATATTATCCTCGCTAACATCAATAAAAATGTTTTAATCGAAGAGATGAATTTGTATGCCGGTTATTTGGCTACGCAGGGACAGCTTTTACTCAGCGGTTTTTACACGGAAGATATTCCAGATCTTCTTGAAAGCGCTTCGCTGAATAACCTCAAGGAAATAAAAAGGGATGAGCGTGATCAATGGGCAGCTTTGCTATTGGCAAATTGACTCTCCCACCGCTTTAACTTGACAGATAAATTTTAGATTTCTACTCAATCAAGATTCGTCTAGGTCGCAAGAAGCATTTCCATTTTTCTTCGGAAAGCCTCTATGCCAGTTGTAGGGTTACTTCTTCTACCTCAATTAACCCGCTATCCGTCTTTGAGATTCATAAAAAAGGGATACGAAACGTATAAATCTAAAGAGTACGATTCAACATGCCAATCCCTGAAATTTTACAAAACATTTTGCGGAATAATTGTAACTTGTGATAAAGGTGTATTCACGCTAAACAACTTGATCATGAGCACCACGCTAACACCCCAGCAAATCGAGTCCTATCATCAGAATGGATATCTCGTGATGAAGAAATTCTTTTCCGATGCCGAAGTAAAGAAAATGTATGAGACAGCACTTGAAGATGATGCGATGAGAAAAAATGCATTGGATCTAAACGATCAGTCGGGCAAGAAAACCAAACTATCGTTGTGGTTTACGCCAGGCAACGACGTCTTTGGGTATATGACCAGGAGTCAACGCATGATCCATGCCATCAAGCCTCTTCTTGACAGCGATGCGCCTGTATGTCATTTCCATTCCAAACTCATGCAAAAGGAACCGCGTGTAGGCGGTGCGTGGGAATGGCATCAAGATTATGGGTATTGGTACAAAAACCAGTTCATGTTTCCAGATCAACTGATCAGTGTCATGGTTGCTCTTACGGAAGCTAATAAGGCAAATGGTTGTCTTCAGGTCATTAAAGGCTCACACAAACTTGGCCGTGTCAACCATGGATTTGCAGGCGAACAAGTAGGCGCTGACATGGTGATGGTAGAAAATGCTTTAAAGTCAATGCCATTGGTTTATTGCGAGCTTGAGCCTGGCGACGCGTTGATATTTCACAGTAATATTTTACACCGTTCTGAAGCGAACCTTTCTGATCGTCCACGTTGGTCCATCATTTCATGCTACTGTTCCCAATCCAATCTTGCTTATAATGAAACGTCAACATCCTGGAAAGTACCGGTAGATGTGGTACCTGACGAAGCTATTTTGACATGGGAAGCTGAATCATTATCCAACGCCGATTTCTTAAGAAAAGAAAATGATCCTGCGTTGAAGGAAACCGGCTGGGAAAAGGAAGTGACTGTAAAGGGAAATGCTTAAATCGTAATCTTGCGGTTGATAATTTTTAGGAAACATATGGGCAGATATGTTTTCCCGGCACGCGCACAAGTAATATTCTCATGGCTATGTGTACTTAACACATTCGGATGGACGTGCAATTTCTAAAAAAGAACTTCCAACATAGCATTCATCCCTGTATATTTCTTTCCTTAATCCATTCTTTATGAAACCGACTGTGTTTGCCAAGCTCTCCGTAATGATGCTGCTAGAGTATTTTATTTGGGGCTCATGGTATGTTACGATGAGCACCTACATGTCGGAGTTCTTAAAATCGTCAGGTGTGCAGATTGGTGCGGCATACAGTGCATTAGCAATAGCAACAATGATTTCTCCATTTTTTATTGGAATGGTAGCCGATCGTTTTTTTGCTGCCCAAAAAATCATGGGAGTGCTCCATTTACTAGGAGGCGTGTTGTTGTACTTAGCAACGCAAATTACAGACAATACCACATTTTATTGGGTTATTGTTTTTTACTCACTATTATATATGCCGACTATTGCCCTATCCAATAGTATTGCCTTTCATCAAATGACCGATCCTGGAAAACAGTTTCCCTGGATTCGTGTATTCGGAACAGTCGGATGGATTGCAGCTGGATTGATGATAGCCGCCTTGTCGATTGAAAAGACGCCATTAACATTTCATATGGCGGCTATTGCCTCCGTTGGTTTAGGATTGATCAGCTTCATTTTGCCAAATACGCCTCCAAAAGGTAAGCCAGCAAGTTCAAGCGCATCAGCTGTGTTAGGCACGGAAGCGTTCGTATTGTTCAAGGACAAACCTTACTTTGTTTTCTTTATAGCCGCCATTCTGGTTTGTATCCCGCTGTCATTCTACTATGGATTTGCCAATTTGTTTCTCAATGAATTGGGCATGGAAAACGCCGCGGGAAAAATGATTCTGGGTCAGGTGTCCGAAGCTGTATTTATTCTCGCCATTCCGTTCTTATTTAATAGTATTGGAGTCAAAAAGATGTTGCTGCTGGGAATGACTGCGTGGATTCTGCGATACGTATGCTTCGCTTATGGGAACGTTGAGTCTAACTTATGGATGCTGTATGCCGGGATCATCCTTCATGGAATTTGTTACGATTTCTTTTTCGTAACCGGATACATGTATACCGAGGCGAAAGCAGGCGAAAAAATAAAGAATGCAGCTCAAGGGCTGTTTACCTTTGCAACGTACGGGGTAGGCATGTTCATCGGAACATGGTTCTCTGGATTTACCACCGACCATTACACCATTGACGGGGTGCATCAATGGAAGGAGATCTGGTTTGTACCCGCCTATATAGCCATCGCCGTATTGCTCTATTTTATTTTCTTCTTTAAGGAAAAAACAGAGATTAAGGCTGCCGGTACGAAATGACACAAACAAAACATCATATTAACGCAACAAACTAAAATTATCAGGATATGAATATTGCAATGCTAGGTTCGGGGTTTATTGGTAGGTTTTATGCGGATTCCTTGCAAGGATATCGCAGTAAAGATAAAATTGTCAGCGTTTTCTCGCGTCGTGAAGAGAGTACTAAAAAATTTGCCAGTGATTACAACGTGGCGTTTGCTACCACAAATATGGAGGAAGCGATCAATAGGCCCGAGGTTGAGGTAGTTTGTATATCACTTCCAAATAATCTCCATGAAGAGGCGGTCATGTTATGCTGCAAACATAAAAAGGCAGTGATCACCACGAAACCTCTTGGCAGAAATGCCGCAGAAGCTAAACGTATGTTAGAAGCGGTAGAGAAAGCCGGGATATTCAATGGGTATCTCGAAGATCTGGTATACACGCCTAAATTCATTAAAGCACTTGAAAGCGTGAAGAATGGAGCGCTGGGGAGAATTCTTTGGGCGAAATCCCGGGAAACACATCCCGGCCCACACAGTGATTGGTTCTGGGATATTGAACAAGCCGGTGGTGGCTGTATTCTTGACCTCGGCTGCCACTGCGTTGAAATCACCCGCAGCTATATTGGGAAAGACATCAAACCCATTGAAGTAATGTGTTGGGCCGATACCCAGGTTAAACCCATTGACGCGGAAGATCATGCTATTGGCCTTGTGAAGTATGAAAACGGTGCAGTTGGCCAATTTGAGGTAAGCTGGACCTTCCGCGGAGGACTTGATTTGCGCGACGAGGTGATGGGTACAGAAGGAACAATATGGATCAATAATTTTTTAAGAACTGGCTTTGAAATGTTTACTACCGGAAAAGCTGCCAATTATGTTTCTGAAAAAGCTGAAAGCGATAAAGGATGGTTATTTCCAGTAGGCGATGAGTTGAACGAACTTGGGTACAATCATATGTTTATGGACATGTTCCAATCCATCGAACAAAAGAAACAACCTAGGGAAACGTTTTATGATGGATACGTCGTAAATGCTGTGCTAGACGCCGCCTATAAATCGGCAAAAACAAAACAATGGGAACCGGTTGTACTGGATGTCTGGCGTGGGAAATCAGGGTTTACAAAAGACAGCCATCTGCAGGAATACGATGGAGACCATTACCTCGTGAAAGAGGAAGTGACACATTACGGTGCTAAGAAAGTTATCTTAAAGAATAAAAAAAGCGGAAAAATTATTGAGAAGGTATTAGCGTAGCACTTCACATTAAAGAGACATTCCGGCGTTGTTATCTCATGAAGATCGATGCAAACCTTTCTCCCAGGATCTTTCTGGAGTAAGCAGACTCAGCCAGCAGGCGACTTGCCTGCTGGTATTGTTTCAATCTTTGAGAATCGGAAATAAATGGTTCAATTTTTTTTACCATATCTGTGGGTCGCTTGGAGTCGACATAAACGCCGCATTTCCTGTTTTCAATTTCACTTTTTATCCAACCGCCAAAATTCACAAGGATGAGCTTACCTGCTGCCAGTCCATCAAAATACTTATTGGGAGAGCCCGTCTCCAGCACAGGCAACGGTTTATAGCAAATGAATGTGGCATCGGTGACGTTCATTATTTCATTTACGCCATTGCGATTTTGAAAAGGAAGAATTGATAAATTTTTCAATGCATATTGCTTAGCAATCCTTTTGAAATATTCTAACAACGCTCCGTCGCCGCATAACATAAAATGTATTGGTAATCCGGCTTGCTGACAAGCTCTTGCGCATTCCACATAAAAATCCAACCCATTAGCAAGTCCTATGGCGCCAATATAGGAGACCACAAATTTTTCTTTTACGCGAAATTTCTCGACCAGCACCGGGTCTTTTGTTTGAGGCTTGTAAAAAGCAGTGTCGGCCATGTTGGGAATTAAGTGAACAAGTTTCCCCGGTACTTTCTTTTCGATAGCAGCTTTAATCATTGGCGATAATGCGACAACGGATTCAGCTTTCCGATAAAGGAACTTTTCCAATCCGTATAAGAATGATTTAAGGAAATAGTTATTTACAAAACCCATTTGAATGGGGGCTTCCGGCCATAAGTCGCCTACTTCAAAAATGTATTTTATTTTATATCTTAACTTAATCCAAAAGGCCGCTAGTCCTATCGTTAGTGGAACTGAAATTGCATAACAAGTATCAATACTCTGTAATTTTCCCGTTAGTCTGATCACTCCCCAGTTATACCTGAAAAAAGAAAAACTCCTTTTCCAAAAGCCAAACCGATTATTATAAGGGACTGGTAAATAATGAACTTCAATTCCTTCAATATTTTCTAATTGGTAGTTCTTCCCTCCATAGCCCGTAATAACCACCACTTGAACATTGCGGTCGACAAGCGCCTTGGCCAAGTAATAGGAACGAAGTGAACCACCACTTTCAGGAGTATTGAAATGTTGATGAAGCAGGAGTACTTTCACCTTGCAAAGAAAAGAATTGTTGTGTGTGTTCTGTTTATGGGTAAGTATTTTTTGATTTGTGAAGAATATCGAAGTGCCTTGTAAAGGATATTAAACAGTGGAGAAGGCACGAAATATGTATTAGAATGAATGGCTAAGAACTTAATCATTCATAAACACGCTTATAAACTACATTAAATAATTACAGCCATGATCAAAAAAATATTAACGGCAGTTCTTCTGATTACCATGCTTAGTACCGGCTTTGGACAGACTAAACTTTTTAATGGTAAAAATCTTAAGGGATGGAAAGTACACGGCACGGAAAAGTGGTATGTAGAAAACGGAGAGCTTATATGCGAAAGTGGCCCAGACAAACAATATGGCTATCTGGCAACTGAAAAAGACTACAAAGACTTCGAGTTGACTGTTGAGTTCAAGCAAGAATCTAACGGTAATAGCGGTGTATTTTTTCACAGCACTATTGATGGAACGAAGATCACCGGCTGGCAGGCAGAAGTCGCGCCATTGGGTCACCATACCGGCGGAATTTATGAGTCGTATGGAAGAGGGTGGCTGATACAACCAGACGCAAGCCTTGAAAGTGTTTTAAAAGAAGGATCGTGGAATACCCTTGTGGTTAAAATGAAAGGCGACGTGGTCGAAACCTTTTTGAATGGCACAAAGATGGCCACCTTCAAAGATGAAAAGATTGGTACAGCAACCGGAAAGATCGCACTCCAAATACACGATGGTGGTGGCGTAAAAGTGCGCTGGCGCAAAGTAGAAATCAAAAAGCTTTAAAAAGACAAAGCTCTCGCTTCGATGGAGGCGAGAGCTTTATTTTTAGGAAGAACGCTCCTGCAAAGTTTTGGAGTAGCTCAAGATAGAAAGTACAGTACTTGAAGATGGTTCAAGCTCCGCAGCATCCATGTCCTTTTTTACACTACATAAGTCGGTATAAAGCGCTTTTAACTCGTTATCTAAAATAAGTGCTTTATCAATTTTGCGGTTCTCCTCCTCCGTCGTCTCTCGGTATAAATACCTGATCAAATCCGTTTGGGTAAAAGTTTGTATCATAGGCTCTGTGTTTGACCATCTTCTTACGCAGATTAATGAGTGCATAACGCATTCTTCCCAATGCGGTATTGATGCTCACATCTGTACGTTCAGCGATCTCCTGAAAACTCATTTGCAGATAATGTCTCATAATTAAGACCTGCTTCTGCTCTGTGGGTAGCTCCTTAATATAATCCCTGAGCTTTGTTCGTGTATCCCTGAAGATTTGCTTGTCTTCAGCAGATTCATCGGCGAAGTCCATAGAATCAAATATTCTGCTCCCGTCTTCCAAAACCACTTCTGGATATCGTTTGTTCTTTCTAAAGTTATCTATCGCCAGATTGTGCGCAATCCGGCTGATCCAAGGCAAAAATTTGCCTTCCTCGTTGTACCGTCCACCACGAATTGTATTGATGGCTTTCACGAAAGTCTCTTGCAACAGATCTTCAGCGGTATACCTGTCTTTGACGATCAGATAAATCGCTGTATAAATTCTGGATTTGTGGCGATGTAGGAGCATTTCGAAAGCTTCATCGTTACCGTTTTGATATAGCGACACTAGTTGGGAGTCGCTTAATCTACTGTCAATCATTCTGTCTCACATTTAGGTAACGTAGAGGTCTCTTTCGATATTGTGCGGGGTTAATAGAACAATTAGTTTGAAAAGATAGAAAGTTTTTGATATCGCGCCAAAAAAAACTTAAAAAATTCTTGCCTGTCATACACTTTGTTTAGCTAATTGCTCGAAATTCCAGTGTTCCTATTGTATGGCCATTAGCAAGAAAAAAATTATTAAGAGTCTTGAAAATCTTTCCGAGGATTTAGTTGAATTAATTCATCAGCAGTATCCAAATGGTTATCAGGCAAGTATCTCACGCATTACTAATGCAAAAAAAGAGCCGATTTTCGTTTTCCCCTTGGATACTGAAGATGCAATTTATTTGATTAAAGTTCCTGTAACTAAAAACAGCTCAGGCGAATACGACGTCGATTCGAAGGAGGAGGATGATTTAGAGAAGGAAGATGCGTTTGATTCAGGTGACGATTTCGAGGCGGCAACTGGCGGAGACGCGGACGCTGACTATGATGAGGAAGGTGGAAGCCGGGGAAACCGAGAGGCAAGCTATGATCCTGACTTTGATAGCTAGTTAAAAGTTGTGTTTAAAGGCCGAAACCGGTCTTTCCAACACAAATCTAGTTCTTGAAATACTCATAACTGGACGTCAATGTCCGAATGGGCCGCAAAGATTAAATTTTGCGGCCTTGCTCTTTTGGGCCATGGCTATAAGAGTTTAAGAATTGACACTATCCATCAGTAAATTCTTTAAGTTTATCCCTTGGCACCAAACTTTATGTTGAAAAGCTAAGTTTACCAGAGGGTAATTGAAATAATTTGAACACACAGGTGAGCCAACAATCTTTAGCCAAGGATTCTCTTTTAGATGAACTGGACCCAAAAGAATTTATAATAATAAAACGTGCCAGGGTTAATAACCTGAAAAATCTAAGTGTAGCTATTCCGCGAAACAAGCTCGTGGTTATAACGGGGCTTTCGGGATCGGGAAAATCCTCCCTTGCATTTGATACACTTTTCGCGGAAGGTCAACGCATGTACGTTGAAAGTTTGAGTTCCTATGCGCGGCAATTTCTGGGACGAATGGAAAAACCCGAAGTGGATTACATCAAGGGTGTTTCTCCGGCCATCGCCATCGAACAAAAGGTTAACACACGGAACCCTAGGTCTACCGTTGGAACGACCACAGAAATCTATGATTATCTTAAACTTCTTTTCGCGCGTATTGGCAAAACCTATTCGCCCATCAGCGGTCGAGAAGTAAAAAGGGATACCGTCACGACGGTTATTGACTACATTAATAAGTTGGGCAATGGAACGCGGATCATGGTTGCATGTCCCTTAACAATCAAGAAAGGGCGCAAATTAAGTGATGAGCTCAATCTCTTGTTAAGCAAAGGTTATGCAAGGATTCTCATCAATGGAGAAGTAAAATTCATTGAAGAACTTGTGGCTGCACCGCCCGTAAAAGAGAAATCAAAATCTGCCAAAACCAAAAATGTAAAAGACGACGTTTACGATGTCCTGATAGATCGCGCCAGTGTAAATCCTGAAGACGAAGACACGATTTTCCGATTATCTGATTCTGTGCAGACGGCTTTTTTTGAAGGTGAGGGAGATTGTACAATTTACATTGAAGGAAAAGCTAAAGTAAATTTCACAGATCGTTTTGAACTTGATGGAATGACTTTTACAGAACCTTCCATCAACTTCTTTAGTTTTAATAATCCATTTGGCGCATGCCAGACGTGTGAGGGATTTGGAAAAATTATTGGTATTGACGAAGACCTCGTTATTCCCGACAAATCACTTTCCGTTTACGAGGGGGCTATCGCTCCATGGCGGAGTGAAACCATGGGCGAGTGGCAGAAACCATTGGTAAAAAACGGTATCAAGTTCGATTTCCCAATCCATCGCCCCTATAACGAACTTACAAAAGAACAGCAGGAGTTACTTTGGAATGGCAATGAGCACTTTGACGGTCTCAATGACTTTTTCAAATACCTCGCATCCAAAACTCATAAGATTCAATATCGCGTATTGCTCTCCCGTTACCGGGGAAGAACTACTTGTCCCGATTGTCGTGGCACCAGATTAAGAAAAGATGCACAGTATGTTAAGATTGCAAACACGTCCATCACCGATCTGGTATTAATGCCAATCGAAGACTTGCTGACTTTTTTCAATGGAATTAAACTTCTCGAATACGATAAGAAGATCTCTGACCGTATTCTTAGCGAGATTAAGTCGCGGTTGGAATATATGGATAAGGTTGGATTAGGCTATCTGACGCTCAACAGGCTAACCTCGACTTTGTCAGGAGGCGAATATCAACGGATCAAGTTGGCCACGTCGCTGGGCAGTGCCTTGGTAGGGTCTATGTACGTATTGGACGAGCCTAGCATTGGTCTCCATCCCCGTGATACTGATCGTATGGTGACCGTTTTGAAATCTTTGCGTGATCTTGGCAATACGGTGATTGTGGTGGAGCACGAAGAAGAGGTAATGCGGGCTGCAGATCAAATCATTGATATCGGACCGGACGCTGGAAGTCATGGCGGGGAATTGGTATTTCAAGGGACGTTGGAAGAACTGGATGGAAATGTAAAATCACATACAACGGACTATCTAAGCGGCAGGGAAAAAATTCCTGTGCCGGCTGCGAGAAGAAAATGGAAAGATTCTATAACGGTGGTAGGAGCACGTGAGAATAATTTAAAGAACCTCACTGTAAAATTCCCACTTGGTGTTTTAACAGTGGTAACTGGGGTAAGTGGGTCCGGTAAATCAACCCTAATTAAAAAAATATTATACCCGGCAACGGGTCGTTTGAGCGGTTCCGCTGCCGAATCCCCAGGCAGGTATGACAAGTTGGAGGGAGATATGTCACGAGTCACGCAAGTGGAATTTGTAGACCAAAATCCAATTGGCAAATCATCACGATCAAATCCGATCAGCTACGTTAAAGCTTATGACATCATCCGTCAATTGTATTCAGACCAACCTATCTCGAAGCAGCGGGGATATAAGCCTTCCCATTTTTCGTTCAACGTAGAGGGTGGACGTTGCGAAACATGCCAGGGTGAAGGAGAGATAAAAGTTGAAATGCAATTCATGGCAGACATCTATCTTAAATGTGAGAGTTGCCACGGCAAACGCTTCAAACAAGAAATCCTGGAAGTAGAATACAATGGAAAAAACATTGCTGACATTCTGGACTTAACGGTAGAAGAAGGACTTGAATTTTTCCGCGACAAAAAAGGAATCTATGAAAAAATTCTGCCGCTCAATGAAGTTGGCCTAGGATATGTGAAGCTGGGTCAATCATCGAACTCCCTGAGTGGTGGAGAAGCTCAACGTGTAAAGCTTGCTTCGTTCTTAGGAAAAAATTCCACCGAAGGCCATATTCTTTTTATTTTCGATGAGCCTACTACAGGGCTACATTTCCACGACATTTTTAAGTTATTAAAAGCAATCAATGCCCTGGTTGACGTGGGTCATAGTGTAATTGTTATTGAACACAACCTTGAAGTTATCAAGTGCGCCGATTGGATTATCGACCTTGGCCCCGAGGGTGGTGAGAAGAAAGGTGGTCACATCATGTTTGAAGGAAAACCGGAAGACATGGTGAAGAAAGGTAAGGGTTATACTGCCGAGTTTTTGAGGAAGAAGTTGGGGGAAAAATAAATACTAATCCGAAATTGCCATCGGTACATTCTTACGCACTGCATTATACTCCTCCTTCACGATAGCGTAATAATTTTTTCCAAACGGGTTTGAGAACGCATCGGCTGGATCGCCGAAAAAAAAACAAACCAAGTCTGCCGTAACAGCCTGAACTTGAAGTTTAAGAATATTTTGCAAAATTATATTCGATAAATTCGGATTCCAAAACAGCGACAGCTGATAACAATGAGAATTCTCCTTTTAGGCGCAACCGGAAGAACAGGCAAATATGTTCTTGAAGAAGCAATTCAAAAAGGCTACGACCTTCACTGCTTAGTTAGGAATTCTCAAAGAATAACAATCCGTTCGAAACAACTAACAATCATTGAGGGTAATCCTGAAAATTTAGTCGATTTAGAAAAAGCCATTCAAGGCTGTGAGGCTGTAATCAGTGTTTTAAACGTTTCCCGTACTTCCGATTTTCCGTGGGCAAAATTAAGGACACCTCCAACGTTCATGTCTCAGGTGGTGCGTAACTTAATTCAGCTAGCTGCCACTGTGACCATCAAAAGAATAATCGTTTGCTCAGCATGGGGAGCTTCAGACACGAGAAAAGATTTACCAGCTTTGTTTCGATGGCTGATCGACCACAGCAACATCGGCTATGCTTATCGGGATCACGAACTCCAGGAAAAATTGTTAAAAGAATCCAGCCTTGCATGGACAATTGTCCGGCCAGTAGGGCTGACAAATTCAAAGAAATATCAACAAGTAGTGGAAAGTTATGACAATAAACCGAGACCAGGTATGACGATCACCAGATGTACCGTTGCAAGATATCTTGTTGATGCAATTCAGAATGAGTCGCTGATTCACCAAGCACCCGTGATTTCGGGCGGGTAAGTTTTCCAACCAACCACGAACGAATGCGACTGTCATTCGTCCGACGAGGAGATAGAATGTTTGGCGGTTCAAAAGATTAACCTTTGCAAACCTTTTTTTTCTTAGGATTCTCTAGAAATCAGTGATCTGGTAAATTCGATCAGTGTAGATTTAGCTTTGTCAGAACATTCCAATTGATTTAACTTTAAGAAGCCTCTATTGAAGTATCGTTTAATTCTTTTTTCTGTAATACGGGGTATCATCAACGAATCATAGATATCCTTTACCGCCCTTACCTTTTCGGGTTTGTGAAATTTTTTCAAAGATAGCCATTGCTCTAACTCAAGACGTTGCTTCTTCCGCGCTAGCTCCAGCGATTTAATAAGTAAAAATGTTTTTTTGTTTGCTATGATATCACCGCCAGGCTGCTTTCCGAATTTTTTCGAATCTGCATACGCATCCAGCAAATCATCTTTAAGCTGAAATCCCAGTCCAATATTGATTCCAAATTCACGCAAAGACTTACAATCTTTCTCCGAAGCGTCTGCGAGTATCGCACCAAGTTCCAAACTAAATCCTAGCAATACGGCAGTCTTAAGTTTGATCATGTTCAAATATTGAGGCTCAGTAACATTTTGCAGTGTTTCAAACTCCATATCCCACTGCTGCCCTTCACATACTTCAGACGCACACTTGTTAAAAGCTCTAAAAACTTTTTTTAACCTGCTGTCATCGATATTAAGAAGGCTGTCGTAAACCTTTATAAGCATTACGTCGCCGGAAAGTATGGCAGTGTTCACATTCCATTTCTCATGAACTGTTTGATGGCCTCTTCTTAAAGGTGCCCTATCCATAATGTCATCATGCATCAGTGTAAAATTGTGGAACGCTTCAACAGCGACCGCATATGGCAATATTGACTTTACGTTTTTTTTATAGAGGCTATAAGCCAATAATGTAAACATTGGTCTAAGCCTCTTGCCTCCCAGGGACATGAGATATCGTATAGGCTCATAAAGTGAAAGAGGCTGCGTGCCGTACTTTTGTTTTTTTATTTCGCGCTCAAGGAGCAGGGAAAATTGGCCGGTCATTAAATTTTCTTTTTCAGTATATACTTATACACAAAGAACGTAAAGTTAACGGCATGTTTTATTGATCTCTTTTAATGACAATTCATCTGTAACTTTAAAACGGGGCGTTCAGACTTGTCTGTAAACATGGTTACCTTAAACTACGGTAAAGCTTAACGTCGTCTGGAACGAGAACTTTTTTTCCGAGCTGTGGGACGCCGCTGGCTTTCGAACTCATCCTCTGAATCGAACTCTTTTACCCCTTCTGCTAGAACCAAATCGATCAGCCTTTTATCGATATCAGTTTTTTTAACAAGCACATTAACTTTATCACCCAGCGTAAACACTTTTCTATTTCTTCTTCCCATCAGACGATAATTCTTTTCATCAAACTCATAGAAATCGTCGGTCATATCGGCAAGCCGGATCATACCTTCGCATTTCGTCTCCACAATTTCCACGTAAATACCCCACTCAGTTACTCCCGAAATTAATCCTTCATAAACCTTCTTCTCTGCAGAAGCCATGAACTCAACCTGCTTGTATTTGATAGAAGCGCGTTCCGCGTCCGCAGCTCGTTTCTCACGCTCTGATGAATGCACACACTTGTCCTCATATTCATTTTTGTTCAGGTGTTTTCCATCGTCCAAGTAGTGCTGTAACATGCGATGTACCATCATATCGGGGTACCTTCTGATCGGAGATGTGAAGTGCGTATAGTGCGTAAATGCTAGTCCAAAATGCCCCTTGACATCCGTTGAATATTTGGCCTTGGCCATCGTTCGAATAGCAAGTTGTTCCAGGATATTTTGTTCCGGTTTGCCCTCAATCTCGCTCATTAATTTATTTAATGAGCTTGAGATCGAATTTTCGTCGATGTTCATTTTATGTCCAAACTGGCGGGCAAAGACAGAAAAGTCTTTTACTTTTTCGGGATCTGGAAAATCATGGATACGATAAACGAAGGTATTTTTTTCTTTTGCTTTCTTGTAGTTATACACGAAGGTAGCAACTTGTTTGTTAGCCAAAAGCATAAATTCTTCAATTAGCTTGTGCGCATCCTTTCTTACCTTCGGGATAACAGCAAGTGGTTTGCCTTTTTCATCCAATTTAAATTTCACCTCAGTGGTTTCAAAGTTCACTGCGCCTTTACTGAATCTTTCTTTCCGGAGTTTTTTTGCAATGTCATTCAGTATGCGAAGTTCTTCTGCCATAACTCCTTGCCCCTGCTCCAAGATCACTTGAGCTTCTTCATAGGAGAAGCGAACGTTGGAATGAATAATGGTTCGGCCAAACCATTCCTTTTTAATTTTTCCTTTCGCATCCATTTCAAAAACAGCGGCAAACGTTAACTTATCTTCCCGGGGTCTAAGCGAGCACAATTCATTCGATAGTCTCTCCGGCAACATGGGCACAGTACGATCCACCAAGTATACGGACGTCGCGCGATCAAATGCTTCCTGATCAAGTATCGAATTGGGAGCGATGTAATGAGTTACATCAGCGATGTGAATCCCGATTTCATATAAATCATTGTCAAGTTTTCGGAATGACAATGCATCATCAAAATCTTTCGCATCAACCGGGTCAATTGTAAAAGTTGTTACCTCTCTGAAATCCCAACGCTTTTTAATTTCTTCTTCTGTGATGCCTTCATGGATTTTTTGAGATTCACTGATTACGCGTTCGGGAAACCTGAAAGGCAATTCGAACTCTGCCATAATCGAATGGATCTCTGCTTCATTCTCTCCAGCCTTTCCTAATATTTCAACTACCTTAGCTTCTGGTTTGCGTTCGGCCTCCGCCCATGAAGTAACCTCGATGATGACTTTATCTCCGGTAGTTGCACCATTGATATTTTCGGGATACACAAAAAAGTCAGTATGAATTTTTCGTGCATCGGCCACTACAAAGGCGAAATTTTTTGAGAGCTCAACTCTGCCCACAAAACGATTTCTATTTCGATGAAGTACTTTGACAACTTTTCCTTCCTGATGTTCTCCATGTCGGGTGGGAAAAACTACTATTTGTACAGTATCACCGTCGACTGCCGAACCTAAGTCCCTTCCTTTGACAAAAATATCAGGCTGGTCATTGCCGAGTTTTACATAGCCGAAACGTGAGCTAACATGATCGACAATACCTGTAAGCTCTTCTTCTTTATGATTACTTTTATATGTTCCATTATCAATCTCCTGAATTCGGCCATCTTCTACAAGTTCGTCAACAAGCTGGCCAACCAATTTGATATCTTCTTTTTTCTTAAGAGTGAATTTCTTAATGATTTGCTTAAGCGAGTATGCTTTCCCCTGACTTTGATCCAGCAGGTTTAATAAGGATGTTTGTAATTCACTTTTTCTTTCCTTAGCCGATTTGGCCTTAGTTTTTGTTTTTTTACTCATATGTTGTTATGACCTATCAAGTCCTGTATCAATAACATGATATGGCTTGGAAGGTTGATGTTTGATAGTATTGTTTATTTGGTGCTGTCAGAAAGTTAAAGGATAAAGGTAACCCATCCTTATCAATGATTCCTGAGGATCACTCAATTAACTGCTCTCTATTAATAGTATCTATTCAATTCTTATTCAGCGTTGTGCACAACCAACGCTGGTGTATCGATGCATTTCAACTTCAGGAATAGCCGCGCCAGCACTACTACATCGCGAACACAGTAGTCTTTGATCTTGATCAAATTTTTTTCCTTGTAATACACTGAATTTACCTGGCTTCCGTCTATTCCATCTTTACTGGAAGGTATGTTAAAGATCGAAGCTAACAGATCAAGCGAAGTATAATGTTTATAATCCCCAAATTTCCACATGTCTAACGTATCAAGGTGTTGAACTTCCCAGGACTTTTTGCACATGATATTCAACGTTGCAGGCAATGGAATGCCGTTTACAAGAAGCCGCCGGCACAAATACGGGTAGTCAAATTCTCTGCCGTTGTGTGCGCATAGTTTCAGTGAAGCTGGATCCAATTTCTCAATCATGCTTTTAAATTCCGCTAGAAGTGCTGCTTCATCATCGCCGTAATACGCCTTTGTTCTCAGCCCAAGTTCACCCGATTCCGTTTCGATAAATTTTCCAACAGCTATGCAGATAATTTTTCCAAACTCCGCGTAAATACCTGCTCGTTCGTGGTAGATCTCCTCATCGGTTTGCTCACGTTCGCGTTTAAAAAAAAGAGCCTTTCTCGCCCATTGTTTTTTCAGGCGTTCATCTAAAGTTTCATAATCCTTAGTGCTGGCAACAGTCTCGATATCGAGAAATAATATGTCACGAAGTTCTTGGGTCATTTCACATCGGGTTAGATGCTAAAGTAAGAAATAGTTCAATGGGTCAAAATTCAAGAATGTAAAACTCCCTCCATTTCAAGTTCTTTTATAAACGAAATATTTTCTTCCCGGATGGAGTCCGGAACAAATACAAAGCGCTTATCAAAAATCTGAGGGCCGATATAATAGCTTACCCAATATTCATTGTTAAGATGAAACACCCCCGGGTCAATGGGTTCAATAAGCATAGCGCTTTTTGGAGGAATGGTTTCGAGGTAATGCCTTAAAATTGAAGTCTGCTGGGGTTCTCCGTCTTTTTCACCATAGCCTTTGCTGGCCACCAAAGTATTTTCAATTGCAACATCGTTATTATTAATCAAGTAAACTTTCCATTCTGACGTTTCACCTGGAGTTTGTTTTCGCGCTACGGCAAGCGTAACATTTTTTACTTCTGGTATTTTAATATCTCGAATCATGTCTGACTTTCAAATTCATTTCAAAAAGGCTAATAATTTTATCCTGCAATATTTCCTGAACCTCTTCAATTTTTACACCATGACCCAATTCCATTTCCAGAGAAGTCACTGCTTTATCCTGGATACCACACGGCACAATGTTATTGAAGTACTTCAGGTCAGGGTTCACGTTCAGCGCCAGGCCATGCATCGTTACCCAGCGACTGGTCTTAACTCCAAATGCGCAGATTTTTCTGGGGTTATTGTCGATGTCGATCCATACTCCCGTGAGGCCCGGAATTCTTCCCGCTTCCAATTTAAATTCTTTCAGCGTCTTAATTACAGCTTCCTCTAAAAATCGCATGTACTTATGAATGTCCGTGAAGAAATTTTCTAGATCTATAATCAGATATCCGACGATTTGTCCTGGGCCATGATATGTAATATCACCACCCCGATTGATACGATAATAAGCGGCATTGACAAGCGAAAGTCTTTCTTGATCAATTAGCAGGTTGTTTTCCTTACCACTTTTCCCAAGTGTATAAACATGGGGATGCTGACAAAACAAAAGAAAATTTTCGGTGATCTGTTGATTAGATTGAGGAAGTAAGCGGTTTTCTGTTTTAACCGCGAGGACTTTTTCAAATAAGGCAGTCTGGTAATCCCAGGCTTCTTTAAAATCTATCGAACCCAGGTCCGTTACAGTAATGTTCTTGTTAATAACAGAATTCAATTCAGAATGCAGCTTGATTAATTTTTTCGATTGGATTCATAATGTAGGTTAAGAATGATTTTTCCTTAACCAATTCTACAACACGAAAACCCCTGTAACTCGTTCCCCAACTTCCTCCGAAGTGAGCGTCAAACATGAATGGAATATTCTTTACCATTTTTACGCCATCCTGGTCGTGTTCATGTCCGTGAAACACACCTCGAACATTGGTATACTTTTGTAAAAGCTCAAAGAAAGCCGGTGTTTCAATTCCATTTTTTGTCCATTTGGCTTGTGGGATGTGAATGAAAATAAAAACATTGTCTTGCTTTTTGTTCGCGTCCAGTTTTTCTTTCATCCATTCGAGGTCAGGACTTAAATATTCACCTTTTTCGTTAGAGGTGGTAGCAAGCAGCAGGGTATTTTTTTTTAATTGAACATCATGATTGACCGGCATTCCCCACACCTCATTCCAATACTGGTCACTTACAATATCGTGATTGCCTTTAGTTACATAATATTTTACAGGCAGTTTATCCAGGTGCTGTTTGGCTGGGGTCAGCAATTCCTTTCCATCGTGTATTACGTCACCATTGATGACGCAAAAATCAAGGGTGTTGTTTGCATGAAAATCGGTAACGTGTTTTATCAACGTTTGATAAAAGGAATCAGATTCCGTTCCCGCTTGACCATAGTGGCCATCCGACGCCACCACAAAACGAAGCAAAGAGTTTTTCCTAAGTTCGGCAGCGTCTGCCGGGGTAAGATTAATTACATTTCCACCCAACATCACCAGGGATGCTGATGAAACGTGTTTTATGAAATCTCTTCTGGATAAAGCCATGGGGGTGGTGTTGAAGTTCGATCCGGTGACGGCTTAAGTTATCGAAATTTTTCCAGCTCCTGTTTAACCATAGTGATGGGATCGGTTGCATCCGGATCAATTCCATTTTCTTTTGCCAGGTATAAAGAAATCCAGTCGGTTAAGTGAATCAAGTAATAATACTGTTCAAGGAGGGATGCGCCCTCACCGATGATATCAACGATAGGATTTGATTTTTTCTCAAAGATATCGCGGCAGATCTCCATGCGCTTTTCGACACGTTCATGATCGTGATCTGAATATAAATATACGGGCTGCAATAATGGCATTATGGCTTCTGGAAAACGCCAGCCTGCCAACTCATTATGGTTCATTTCAGGAAATGTATTGATGTGCGCCATCTGTTTTGCGTTTTCATTTATCTGTTGTTGAAAACGTAGGGCCATCGCGTGCAGTCGGTTATCACAATAAATCACAGGAAGCTTTCCCTTCAATTTTTTTGCAATTAATTCCGCCTCTGATTGAATTCCTTTTTCTCCGCTGTCTAAGAACTCAATTGCATTTTCAGTTTCCTTGATGAATGCTGCGCCAATTAAATTGGTGTGATAAAGAATGTACAGCAGTGCATTCATATGATAGGGAAGCAACGCGCGCGGGCAATCGGGTAACGATGGTAGTTGAATATAAAAGAGGTTATATTCTTTACAAATATCCAGTAGCTTACCGGCTGATGCAACAGCAATAACCTGTGCACGTTTGAGCAATGCCTTATGCAAGGCGGCCACCGTCTCCTCCGTTGTGCCGGTATAAGAGCATGCGATAAACAACGTATGTGGACTTACAAACTGAGGAATGTTATAACTTTTGCATACTGTAATCGGAATAGGTATTCTCCCAAAGGTGAGCGACTCAATCAGGTTAGCGCTAATCCCAGAAACTCCCATTCCTGCAATGACAATATTTCGGATATCACTTCCTGGACGGTCAAGATCAAGCGTTCGTCCGATCTTTAAAGCATCACCTAGCTGACGGGTGAAACCCTCTATCGATTTTTTGGTTGTCGACATAATTGTAAATTGGGAATTCAAATGTAGAACATAATTGTGAGCGATAAAATTGAAATAGGCCGGGAAGGCGAAAATCTGGCCGCCGAATTCTTAAAAAACAAAGGCTGGGAAATTATTTCACGCAACTACCGATACGGTAAAGCAGAAATCGATCTCATCATAAAACGAGATGATTGGACAATTTTTGTTGAAGTAAAAACCCGCTCTTCGTCAACTTATGGTGAGCCTGAAGAATTTGTGGATGAGTTTAAAGCAAGACGAATTTATGACGCTGCTGAAGAATACATCTTTGCAACCAACTGGTTGGGTCATGTGAGATTTGACGTGATCTCAATTAAGCTGGGCTCACCTCCCGAGATCATTCACTTTGAAGATGCAATAAACTAAGTTCTTAACTCTTCTTTTCGGTGAGAATTCTCTTTACTATAGTAAAGCTGCTCAATATCAATGCGCTTCCAGCCAGTTGAATCCTACACCCACCTCAACCTCCATTGGAACCTCTAGATGAACAGCATATTTCATGAGGTTGACAACATTCTCCTTGACAACATCAACTTCATCCTTATGGACGTCGAATACCAGTTCGTCATGAACCTGCATGGTCATCTTTGATCGAAGTTTTTCCTTTTCGAGCCATCGGTGAATATTGACCATTGCGATTTTTATAATGTCTGCGGCGCTTCCCTGAATAGGGGCGTTGATGGCATTCCTTTCTGCAAAGCCACGCGTTGTCACATTTCGGGAATTGATGTCGCGCAGATATCGCCTTCTGCCTAACAGGGTTTCCACGTATTCTTTTTCGCGGGCATTATTAATAGAATCATCCATGTAGCGTTTGATGGCTGCAAATTCTGTAAAATAGGCCTGAATGATTTCTTGTGCTTCGCTTCTCGAGATACCAAGGTTTTGCGACAAACCAAAAGCAGTGCTACCGTAAAGAATTCCAAAGTTCACTTCTTTTGCTTTCCGCCGCATATCCGGTGTAACACTCGCGAGGTCAACCTTAAAAACCTTTGCTGCGGTTGTTGTATGGATATCACGTTTGTTTCTAAAGGCTTCAATCATTGTAGCATCCTTAGCGAACGAGGCGGCTATGCGCAACTCAATTTGTGAATAGTCAGCCGACATAAAAAGAAAGTCATCGTTGCGCGCGATAAATGCCTTGCGGATGGACCTTCCTTTTTCTGTTCGGATGGGTATGTTCTGCAAATTGGGGTTGTTGGAGCTCAACCTTCCAGTCACAGCCCATGCCTGCCGATAGTCTGTGTGCACACGTCCGTCTGTTTTGCTGATCATTCTCGGCAATGCATCCACGTAAGTCGAGCGCAGTTTTTCATACTCGCGGAAGTCCAGGATTTTGCGGGCAATTTCATGCTTAGGAGCGAGCGCCACTAAAACATCTTCGCCGGTTGCATACTGACCTGACTTCGTTTTTTTGGGTTTCTCCAACAACTTCATTTTATCAAAGATCACATCTCCAAGTTGCTTGGGTGATCCGATGTTGAACTCTGTTCCCGCCATCTGGAAAATGTCGCGCTGTACGCGTTCGCTTTCCAGGCGCAACTCTTCCGACATTTTAGCAAGAGCAGATACGTCTATGGTCACGCCTTCAAACTCCATCGCGGCCAGCACCCTACTTAAAGGCATTTCAGTATCCATCATTAGCTTAACATGTCTTCGGTGTTCAAGCTCATCATATAATTTGCTCCGAAGTTGTATCAGGAGGTCAGCCCTTTCACAAAGCTTATCTTTTAAATTAGTCTCCTGCGGCGGAAGCAAATCATAATTCAAATACTGAGCGCACAGAATTGCCAAATCATGTGAAGCTTCGGGTTCAATTAGATAATGCGCAATCATCACGTCAAACAACGGCCCGGATATGTCTGCCTGATGCTTTTTTAGGTTCAGAAGTGTTGCTTTGAGATTATGACCCACCTTCATAATCTTGTTATCCCCAAAAACAGGCAGCAATACTTTCACAACTTCTGCTGCCTTTTCCGTCGACTCCGTGGGAATATAATAGGCTTCACTTGCGCGATAAGATATTGCGACCCCTTTTAGCTCGAAATCAAAGTTAACACCATCATCAGTCACAGAATCGATAGCAATCATTTTCTGTTCTTTCAGCTTTACAGTCAGCTCGTTTAGCTGATTAATATTTTCTATCAACTGATATTGAAGGGATTTAGAAGTGAAGTTTTGTTTTTCTCCAACGTCTGGGATACGCGCTGTGGCTTCTTGCTCGAACATTGACAATTGCCCACCCCGTGGCAAAGGTCGCACCGCTTCCGCACTAGGTTCACCAAAGGCGCGAGCCATAATTGACTTAAACTCCAGGTCTGTGAATATAGGTTTTAGTTTTTCAACATCGGGCCCGGTGTATCGCAGGGCGTCCTCATCAAAAGCCACCGGCACGTCGGTGATAATGGTTGCCAGCTTCTTAGACAGAATTGCTTGTTCTCCATATTGAAGAACCAAGTCCTTTTGTTTTCCTTTTAATTCCGAGGCATTGGCAACAATGTTTTCGACGGTACCATATTGCTTTAATAATGTCGCTGCCGTTTTTGGGCCGAAGCCTGGAATACCCGGAATGTTATCTGAAGAGTCGCCCTGTAAGCCAAGCATGTCTATTACCTGAGATACATTTTGGATGTCCCATTTCTCACAAACCTCTTTGACACCCAGAACATCCACGGCATTTCCCATGTACGCTGGTTTGTACAGGAACACACACTCATTAACAAGTTGACCAAAGTCCTTATCCGGCGTCATCATGAAAACTTCAAAACCCTGGGTACAAGCTTGCATCGCCATAGTCCCGATAATGTCATCGGCTTCATAGCCATCCATTTCAAGAATTGGTATATTGAATCCGCGGATGATCTCTTTCACCTTCGGGATGCCAAAACGAATATCTTCCGGAACCTCCTGTCGGGTAGCTTTATACTCTTTAAATATTTCATCGCGGAAAGTTTTCGCTGCGGTATCGAACGCTATTCCAATGTGCGTGGGTTTTTGTTTTTGTAAAACTTCAAGCAAAGTGTTGGTAAATCCGAAGGGTACAGAAACATTTACGCCTTTGGAGTTAATACGGGGAGTTTTAGTGAATGCAAAATGCGCCCGATAGATCAACGCATAGGCATCCAAAAGAAAAAGTTTTTTATCGGGTTTACTCATGCTGCAAAGTATCGCACAATTAGAAAAGAATCCAATGTTTCACGCAAAAGGAAATTATATTTTTAATTTTGACAAGCGAAACAAAATCCCTATGAAAACAAAAGCGTCTGTTACATTTCTGGTTTTAATTCTTCTGCAATTTCATTTTGTGGGGAAGGCCCAACCGGCGGTTCAGGATTCCATACTTATTAAATACATTGATGATTTAAATCGAAAAATCGATAAAGCGGTAGTGGCGAAAGACCTAAAATTCTTAAATCAACACTATGGGGAAGATTTTGTGTTTACGCATGGCACCGGGCTCATTGATTCAAAAAAAAGCTGGCTTGAAAACATACAAAAAAGCAAAGGCTTTGCATCCCGGCTGCATGATTCTACCATCGTGGAGTTGCATAAAGGTATTGCTATCGTGACCGGTAAATTAACCGTAGGTCGCCTTGAACCGGCAAAGGATGGGACAACGAAATACAGCCTGAGGTACGTTCGTGTTTTTGCACTTCGAAAGAAAAACTGGGAAATGATTTCACACCGAACGACATCAGAGTGGCATCACTAACCGATAACCATACCTCAATTAGTGTTTTCTCCTGCTTGTTAGGATAATTTTTTACTTGCGAACTACATTGCAGTCATTTACTCCAACGTTGTTTGTCTTCCATCATCCACGCAAATGCAATCTGCCGGCTGAAAATATTTTAAGACACAAAAAAACGAAGCAGCTAAGTACGCTTAATTACTCAACGTACAGAACCAATCCTTTTAAATACTCTCCCTCCGGATGAAAAATGGAAACAGGGTGGTCGGGCGCCTGTGAGAGTTGATGCAAAACTTTAATCTGTCGTCCGGCTTGTATTGCCGCCGACACAATGGTATCATAAAAAAGCTTTTTATCAACCACTTGTGAGCACGAAAAGGTAAAAATTATTCCGCCGGCCCTGATGATTTTCATTGCCTCTACGTTTAATCGTTGATAGCCTTTAACGGCTTGATGACGTGCATCACGGTGTTTGGCAAAGGCGGGGGGATCCAGTACAATTACATCATACATGTTTTGTTTGTCTTTCATGAAGTCAAAAACGTCTTCGGCAAAACATGCATTGGCGACTGCATTAAATCCATTCAGCTCAATATTTTTTCGCGTTAGACTGATCGCTTTTTCCGATGCATCTACAGAATGGACGAGTTCGGCTTGTGCTACTAACGCATAAATTGAAAATCCTCCGGAATAACAAAATGTATTAAGCACGCGCTTTCCGGTTGAGTAGGTGCTTAGTAGTTTTCTGTTATCTCTTTGGTCAAGAAAAAAACCTGTTTTCTGTCCCTCCTCCCAATCGACCAGAAACCGATTACCGTTTTCATGGATCAGATGAGGCACGCCACTCATACCTAATAAATATTCATCGGAAAAATTTTCACGGTCTTTTCCTGGTAACGTAGTTTGACTTTTATAATAGACTGCTTTTAAATTTTCCTGGAAATTTTGTTTGAGACCTTCTACAATATTATTGCGATCGATATGCATGCCTACTGAATGTGCCTGCACTACAGCTATTCCGTTGTATACATCTATTATCAAGCCTGGCAATCCATCTCCTTCTCCATGAATAAGTCTAAAGGCATTTGTGGAGTCCGAAGGAATGCCGGCGCTTTTCCTAAGCTGTAATGCCCGATGAATTTTTTTTGTCCAAAAATCTGAAGACGGTATACCATCAAATGAAAGCATGCGTACAGTAATACTTCCTTTCTGATAATGACCCGCACCCAAGTGTTTGTTCCGATGGCTCAGCACCTCAACCCAACAGCCATCGGTTAAATCGCCCACCGTTTCTTGAATCGCTCCTGAAAAAATCCATGGGTGAAAACGTTCGATCGAGTATTCTTTGCCTTTCTTTAGAATTATTTTTCCCTGCATGTAGATTAAATTCAGCAAGGCAAAAGTATTTTAAAAAATGGAATGTTTACGTTTTACAAATTAGGTGAGATGGAAAACCAGACAATTGTTGCAAGGAAAGATATCAGCAGGATAATTAATAAAATTCGCAACCTCTTCAGCATACGCTTAGCAGATTCATTCTCTTTATTTTCCATCTTTGGATTAGCCGAATAAAGGTTTTCCATTATTCTCGTTACGGCACTTTTGTTGTACAAGTTTACCCTATGGATGCATGATGTGTTAAAAAAAGTCCGATTTGAGCAATAAATACCGAACTAAGGGTGACGAAATGCAAACCTGGGCGACCAAACAAAATCGAAGTTTGAAGAAAATTTGAATATACCTAAGCAGCCGATTGTGTACGGAACGTCCAGTCGAAACTCTGGGTCGAATTATTGAACCTAAATCCGAAAGATTTCGTACTTACTGTTGAGAAGGTGTAGGCTGGAAATTATACTATGCTGACAAAATTTCCTGGCAACATTGATCTGCAAGGTTTTTGCTTTTTGAAAAAATTGTGATATTAAATTTGATAACTATGAAAAGATTCGGAACACTGTTTTTGGCTGCGGTGCTGGGAAGCGTTAGTACCGTTGCAACTTTTAAATGGATAGATAAGGACGATGATAAACAAACTAAGATTGAATACCTCTCGGGGGTGCCGACGTCAAAGGTGGCATACAAACTAGATTCGAATGGAGAAGTTGTGCCCCTTGATTTCACAACAGCTGCTGAAAAAGTGATGCCGGCCGTTGTACATATTCGATCAACACAAGAGGCGGGCCGGAGATCTGACGAGACGCAGTACATTGATCCTTTCCGTGAATTTTTTGGTCCACGCGGACCTCAGGGGCCGAGTCAGGCATCAGGATCAGGCGTGATCATTAACGCCGATGGGTACATTGTAACCAATAACCACGTGGTTCAAGATGCAGATGTGGTAGAGGTCACCTTGTACGACAACAGAAATTACAAAGCCGAGGTAATTGGTATCGATCCAGATACAGATATCGCGGTCTTAAAAATAAATCAAAAAGGACTTCCATATCTTTCTTTTGTTGATTCAGATAAAGCAAAGATTGGGGAATGGGTGCTCGCCGTGGGTAATCCTTTCAATCTGAATTCTACTGTGACCGCCGGTATCATCAGCGCGAAAGGGCGCAACATAAATATTCTGAACCGTAATTCGGAACAAGGAAGTACAGCGATCGAAAGTTTTATTCAAACTGACGCCGCCATCAATCCTGGTAACAGTGGTGGAGCGCTGGTAGAACTTAATGGTGGCTTGCTTGGAATTAACACTGCTATAGCAAGTCCGACTGGCGCGTATTCAGGCTATGGTTTTGCAGTACCATCAAATATAGTAAGTAAAGTGGTTGATGATCTTGTGAAATTTGGGGTAGTACAACGAGGTTGGTTGGGCGTAACGATTGGCAATGTAAACAGCCAACTTGCCAAAGAATACGACCTGGAAGTGAATGAAGGTGCCTATATCTCCGGATTTGCAGATAAAAGTTCTGCTAAGGAAGCAGGAATAAAAGAAGGTGATGTTGTTGTCAAGATTGACGACACTCCAATTAGAACCAGCTCAGGACTTATCGAATACATCGGACGTCATCGACCTGGTGATAAAGTAAATATCCTTGTAAACCGGAAAGGCAAAGAGGTTGTTATTCCTGTTGAACTTAAAGGAAGAGACGGCAAAACAGGTACCATTAAGCCGGAAGAACGCGATGCTTTTGCCAGCCTTGGACTTGAATTAGAAGAAGTAGATGGAAAAGTGCTGAAAAAACTAGAACTTGAGAACGGTGTTCGTGTTAAAGACCTGGGTAATGGACGATTATCCAAATACACAGACATCCGAGAGGGTTTCATTATAACTAAAATAAATGATGTACCGGTGAAGTCAGTTAAAGAAGCAAATGACCTTTTAAAGAAAAAGAAAACAGGTGAAATGGTAATTCTCTCAGGTACCTATGAAGATTTCCCAAGAGAATTTAACTATGCCTTTAGAATGTAAAAACACCCGATTAAAATTATGAGGAGACTCTTTAGAAAGGGCGAACGTGTTCGCCACAAGATCGACGGAAAAGTGATGGAGGTTTTGAAGTACATTAAAAACAATTTTGTAGAAGTAAAATGGTTCGACCTTGAAACCAAGGAAATCAGAACTAACAAGATTAAGGAAGACGAGCTCTCAAAGGCTGCATAGATTAAAAAGAAACGTTATCCATTAAAACAAATAACTTTATTGGATAACGTTTTTCATCCTTCCACATATGGCTAACTTTACACCTAGCCTGATAAAATACTGTTATTAAAAAGTTTGAAATTCCAGCCTACTACCGATCGCCAATCACGGGTAAGATCAAAGAATTGCGCAGATTAAAAGACTTGCGTAAACAGGATTTTTCTCCGACACTTTTGGATTTTGGACCGGTTCAATTTTATATCGCGCGACATTTCGGCTTTTGCTACGGCGTTGAGAATGCTATTGAGATTAGCTACAGAGCGATTGAAGAAAATCTGCATAGGCGAGTTTTTCTCTTAAGCCAAATGATCCACAACCAGGAGGTAAACAACGACCTGCAAAGTCGAGGCATTAAATTCATTATGGATACAGACGGTCGCCAGTTTATTCCATGGTCAGATTTAAAACCCGACGATGTTGTAATAATTCCAGCATTTGGAACCACAGTTGAAATTGAAAATCTTTTATTAGACAAAGGGCTTGAAGTGCAAAAGTACAATACTACCTGTCCATTTGTTGAGAAAGTCTGGAATCGTTCTGAAAAGCTCAGCCTCGATCATTATTCAATTATCATACATGGCAAACCAAAACATGAAGAAACCCGCGCTACGTTCTCACATAGTGCGCGGCGTGGACCATCACTGGTTCTCCGTGATATGTCAGATGCAATTTCGCTGGGAGATTTTATCAGGGGAAGTAAGAACAGCCAGGATTTTCTGTTTGAGTTCGCCGGGAAGTACACAGAAGGCTTTAATCCAGAAAAAGATTTACAGCGTATTGGTGTAGTAAATCAAACTACCATGCTGGCGACAGAAACGCAGGCGATAGCCGACTACTTACGTGCGGTGATGGTTCAAAAATATGGCCTGCAGAATATCGCCTATCATTTCGCCGATACACGTGATACTTTATGCTACGCCACTAATGATAATCAGGACGCAACGTACGAGCTACTGAAAACTGATGCAGACTTTGCGTTAGTGGTTGGAGGTTACAACAGTTCTAATACTTCGCATATTGTTGAACTGTGCGAACGAAAATTTCCAACTTATTTTATCAATTCAGATCAGGAAATAAAATCAAGGAATGAAATTCACCACTTTAACTTCCATGAAAAAAAGAAAGTAATAACGGAAAATTTCATTCCTGAAAAGGATCCTGTACGGATAGTATTAACCAGTGGTGCTTCCTGTCCCGATACGCTGGTGGACCGGGTTCTGTTGAAAACACTTTCTTTTTTTGAGAATTCTAAGTCGGTGGAAAATCTATTGCAGGACTTTGAAAGAAAAATTTAAGCGACAGCCTTTTTGCTGCGAGCTTCTTCTACTTTCTTACCGTTTTTGTGCTCACCCAAAATGATTACATCCTTGGTGTTTTCGTACTGTCTGGCTGCTTGCATCATCGCTTCTCTTGTGTCGCGGATGACAATTATGCCAGATTTTGCGCCTTTATTGCGCAATTCGAGATAAAATCCATCTTTCTTCTTCTTCGGTAATACTGGAGGTCTTCCCATGATTGTAATTTATTTTAATGATTTGAGAGCCAATTTGTTGCTCACATCTTCTAAACCGGAAATGGCAAAGTTTAGTTCGATCGCGCAAGATGGCGAAACTTATCGTGTAATCCTTGAGAAATTTGTTTCGGAACGCACTAATTCACATAAATTTCCAACCTTCTGGTAACAATCGCCTGCCAATTATGAATTTATTTTCCTACTTATGCAGCTCTGTTTGTAACCTATGCATAAGATTTGGAGCTCGTTTTTCCTGTTTTCACTATTGGTTGGTAGCGCCTTGGCACAAAATGACCAAGATACCACGCGAATCCTTAATGAAATTGTAATCAAGGGCTATGCTTACAACCGGCCTGCCGATGAGGTACCCGCCGCAGTAGCTGTGGTTAACCAAAAAGATTTTGAACGGTTTAATAATACCTCTTTTCTGCCAGCCGTAAATACCATTCCTGGTGTAAGGATGGAGGAACGTTCGCCAGGCAGTTATCGCTTTTCAATTCGCGGAAGCCTATTGCGTTCTCCGTTTGGTGTCCGAAATGTAAAAGTTTACTGGAATGGTTTACCTTTTACAGATGGTGGTGGAAATACATACCTGAATCTACTTGATTTCAGTTCTGTTGGAAATATGGAAATCATAAAAGGCCCGGGGGGCAGCCTGTATGGTGCAGGTACCGGAGGCGTTGTGCTTTTACAAAGCCCCACATTAAAAACAAATCAGCTTCAGTTTTCCAGCGTCTTCGGAAGCTATGGACTACAGCGCTACCATTTGTCGGGCGAGACGCATTCCAAAAAAACAGATATCAGATTTCATTATGCACACCAGCAGTCAGATGGTTATCGGGAGCAGACCGCAATGCGTAGAGACGGCATCTCCGGCGATCTGACTTTCAGGTTGTCTAATCAGCACACACTTGCTGCGACTTTATTTTATACCAATCTGTTTTATGAAACGCCTGGCGGATTGAATAAGGCGCAGTATGATGCCAATCCCAGGCAAGCACGACCGGCATCACCCGTTACCAGGGGAGCTGTAGAACAACAGGCTACTGTTACAAACAAAACAGGATACATTGGATTCATAGACGATTATCAATGGAACGATGCCTGGTCAACTCAAACTGGAATCTATGGCTCTTTAACTTCCTTTGAAAACCCAACCATTAGAAATTACGAGAGCAGAGATGAACAAAATTTCGGACTTCGGACTCAGACACAATATGTCTTTGAAAAAACGGTGAAAGGAAAATTCACTTTCGGAGGAGAATATCAATATTTTAATTCACCAATTACCGTTTACGGCAACAGCTATGGGGTTATAGATACCGTGCAGACGGACGATAAATTAAAATCAAGTGTCCTTTTATTCTTTGTTCAAGCCGAGTTGGATTTGACCAATAACTTTTTTATAACTGTTGGGGCAAGCGCAAATTTTCTGAAATACAACTTCACAACATTATATCCAGCGCCTACCATAAACCAAAAAAGAAATTTTGATCCGGTACTTTCTCCCCGCCTGGCACTGTTGAAAAAGTTCAACCGATTTTCAGTCTATGCAAGCGTAAGCCAAGGGTTTTCTCCCCCGTCTTTAGCGGAAGTAAGACCTTCTGCCGGATCCTATAATAATGATCTAAAATCCGAACGGGGTCTGAATTTTGAAGCTGGTTTACGTGGAAACCTACTCCAACGACAATTACAATTTGACATTGCCGTCTATGATTTCAGACTTGATGAGACCATCGTAATCCAACGTACCGCAGACGGTGCGGAATTTTTTGTTAATGCTGGCAAAACTGCGCAACGTGGCCTGGAAGCATCGCTATCGTGGTCACCCGATTTAAGTTCAGAGGTCATTTCGTCTTTTTCCCTATGGTCTAGTTACACCTACAATCATTATCGTTTTAAAGATTATGAGAACGATGGAAACAATTTTTCTGGAAAGAGATTAACAGGCGTTGCCCCCACGATCGTACTCTGGGGTGCAGATATCTCATTTAAGAAGTTCTATGCAAATATCACTGCCAATTATACGGAGGCGCTGCCTCTCAATGATGCTAACACACAATATGCTTCCGACTATTTTTTATTGAGCGGAAGAATTGGGTACAAAACTGTGTTTGGAAAAAATCTCGGCTTTGAAGTATTTGCAGGGATTGACAATGCACTCGATAAACGTTACAGTCTTGGCAACGACTTGAATGCTATAGGTGGTAGATACTATAACACGGCAGCACCTCGAAATATTTTTGGAGGAATAAAAATTACACCGTCTTTTAACAGGAAAGATTAATGAAAACTTATGATTTCCCGCGTACCAGTCAATGTTCTTGAAGGTGTAGGGGAACTCTTAAAGATTCCTGTTTCTTCCTTTCTGGATTTTTCTTTCATCAGTGGCGGCTGTATCAACGAAGGTGGGCAGCTCAAAACATCGCTGGGTAAATTTTTCTTGAAGTGGAACAACGACAAGAAATTTCCAGGCATGTTTGAAGCGGAAAGTAGGGGTTTAAAATTGCTGCGTAAACAACAAGCGATCAAAATACCCGACGTAATCGGGAATGGTACTAGGAGTCCTCATCAATTCCTTTTGCTTGAGTTCATTGAGCAAAAAACGCAGATAAAAAATTACAGTCAGCACCTTGGACAACGGTTGGCGGCCCTTCATAGATGTACAGCACCGTCCTTTGGTCTTGACCATAACAACTACATTGGATCACTCCAACAATTCAATCAGTTCCATTCAAGCTGGATCGATTTTTTCATTAACCAGAGGTTAAATATCCAGTTGAAATTTGCCATTGATAATGGTCGCGTGTCTCCTGACTGGATCCAAAAATTTCAATCCCTTTACCTTAAACTGCCATCACTTCTTCCTCAAGAGAAACCATGCCTGCTGCATGGAGATTTATGGAGTGGAAATCTAATCACTGACGATAAGGGTGAACCATGCCTTATTGATCCTGCAGTTTACTACGGAAACAGGGAATCAGATCTGGCGATGACAAAACTTTTTGGTGGATTCGATGAAGAATTTTACGGGAGCTATGATGAGACATTTCCACTTCAATCCGGCTATCAAAAAAGAGCCGACCTATATAACTTGTACCCCTTACTTGTACACGTTAATCTTTTCGGAGGATCGTATATTCACTCCGTTGAAACCATCCTACGCGCTTTTAAATAAATCGCTATTTTTCAAGTGAGCTATGATCATCTCGGCATGGACCCTCGAATTTTCAATAAACCACTTATTTGTTTTTAGTCCCCCACATACTACCCCAGCCAAGTAAAGATTTTTGACGTTAGTTTCCATAGTTTTCTCATCATACACCGGGGTGTGAAATGGATCATCGTGAAATTTAATTCCACAAGCTTTCATAAAATCGAACGGGGGCTGGTAGCCGGTCATCGCGAGGACAAAATCATTTTCCAATTCTATTACGCCAGCAGGAGTTTTAACAATAACAGTATCAGTTTTGATCTCAACAATTTCCGAATTGAAATACGCTTTGATAGATGCTTCTTTTATTCGATTTTCAATATCGGGCTTAACCCAATATTTCACGCTATCTAGAATAGTAGGTTCCCGAATAACCATAGTAACTTTAGCTCCTTTCCGATATGTCTCTAGTGCTACATCGACCGCCGAATTTGCTGCGCCGACCACAATAATATTTTGCCCGAAGTACGGATGGGGCTCGTCATAATAATGTTTAACCTTGGGCAGATCTTCCCCCGGTACATTCAATAAATACGGCAGATCATAAAAGCCCAAGGAAAGTATCACAGCTTTCGATCGATATTTTGCCTTTGAAGTAATAACATGATGGTATCCGTTTTCGGAGACGATGGTGTTGACTTTTTCGTATAACTTCAAATGTAAATTCCATGAAGAGCATACCCGGCGGTAATATTCCAGGGATTCCGCCCGATTTGGTTTGGACCCATGTGAAATGAAGGGTACTTCGCCAATCTCCAACCGCTCGGAAGTTGAAAAAAAAGTCATGTTAAGTGGATAATGATACAAAGAATTTACAAGGCAGCCCTTTTCAATAATCAGGTATTTCAATCCTATTTTTTTTGCCTCAATTCCGCACGCCAGGCCGATGGGTCCCGCGCCAACGATTATTAAATCGTAGTTAGTTTCTGTCATCATTTAAGAAAGATTTCATTCGAATAACAAAACCGGCATGCCAGACTGTTATCCCTTCAAAAATAGGATTTTAACCAGTATCATTTTACCTAAGGTACAATCGGTCAACAAAAGACTGTCCCAAGTCGCAAAATCACTTTACATTTGCAGTCCTAAAGATTAAAGGATGAGAGAAGTTCGCGTACGATTTGCGCCCAGCCCTACTGGCGCATTGCACATTGGAGGAGTCAGGACGGCATTGTATAATTTCTTGCTGGCCCGCCAGCTTAAAGGCACCATGATTTTGCGTATTGAAGATACGGATCAAAACCGCTATGTGCCAGGTGCTGAAGAATACATACTTCAATCTCTTGCATGGGTTGGGATCAAAATAGATGAGGGAGTTGGAGTTGGCGGGCCTTATGCACCTTACCGCCAATCAGAACGCAAGCCGATCTACATGCAATATGCTCAACAACTTATTGATAGTGGAAATGCCTATTATGCGTTTGACACCGAAGATGAGTTGGAAGTAATGCGCGAGCGCTTAAAAACTGCAGGAGTGGCATTGCCACAATACAATAGCATTACGCGCATGCAAATGCGTAATTCTCTTACACTTCTGGAAGAGGAAGTAAAACAATTACTGGAAGCAAAAACTCCTTACGTTGTTCGATTAAAGGTACCTCGTAAAGAGGAGGTAAGATTGAATGACATGATTCGCGGATGGGTAATGGTACATTCTTCTCAAATTGATGATAAAGTCCTGATGAAAAGTGATGGCATGCCCACATATCACTTAGCGAATGTTGTTGATGATTATCTGATGAAAATTTCTCATGTTATCCGTGGAGAAGAATGGTTGCCCTCTGCACCGCTTCATGTGTTGTTGTATAAATATTTGGGATGGGAAAAAGAAATGCCTCAATTTGCCCATTTACCATTGTTGCTTAAACCAACAGGTGATGGCAAGTTGAGCAAACGTGATGCGGATCAAATGGGGTTCCCGATTTTTCCAATCGACTGGATAGATCCAAACACAAAAGAAAAGGCAATCGGATTTAGGGAAGCAGGTTATTTGCCAGAAGCATTGATCAATTTTTTGGCCTTTCTCGGATGGAATCCTGGAACACAGCAAGAAATATTTTCTCTCGATGAGTTGATAAATGCGTTTTCTGTAGAGCGCATCGGAAAGGCCGGAACAAAGTTTGATATCCACAAAGCGCAATGGTTTAATCAACAATATCTGCGCGCTAAGTCTGATGAAGCGCTCGCAGAATACTTACTCGATTCTTTGTCAAAGGAAAATATTTCGTGCACCAAAGAAAAGGCTGCTAAGATTGCTTCCATCATGAGAGAACGTATAACGTTTCCTAAAGATTTGTGGGAACACGGTAAGTTTTTCTTCCATGCCCCGACCACGTTTGACGAAAATGTGGCGAGTAAGCGCTGGAATGATGATGCTGTTAAGGTGTTAAATGCATATAAGATTGAATTGCCTACACTTGCTACGTTCGATGCGCCAACAGCGAAAGCAACATTGGAAAAAGTAACATCGGAACTGGGTATTGGCACCGGAAAAATTCTTCAAGCTTTACGCCTATCCATTACGGGAGCCGGAGCAGGTCCCGATTTAATGATGGTCATGGAAATTATCGGGAAGGATGAAGTCATGAAAAGAATTGAGTACGCGCTTAAAACTTTAAACGTAAAAGTTGCGTAACTTAGATTATGGCAAAAGCTGGAAAAAAATCGTCTAAACCTAAGCCCAAGGTACACAAGGACCTTCAGGGGCTTGATATTGTTATTGATCAATTTGGCGAAATCAAAGCCAATATGAATATCGAAAAACTAAACGACTTCCTCGATAAAAACGTGGATGATAAAAAACTTGCAGAGCGGGATGACTATGAAGAACTAAAGAAGGGAAAAAAGAAGAAAAAATAATCCTACCTTTTCAGAACAGTTTTGTTTCTAGCACGCTGTTCCATGACAATATTCTTCAAGGCATTTTTTATTTCATTTGTCTTAGCTGCACAAGTTGCAGCGGCTCAAACCACGTGGCCGGAATCACTAACAATCACCCCGGAGAAATCAGATTTTGTAAGAACGTCTACCTATGCTGATGTTATTCACTTTCTCGATCATTTAAAATCTAAAAGTGCAAACATTCGTATCATTTCCATGGGCAAAAGCCTGGAAGGAAAAGAAATACCTGTCGCTGTCTTAGCTAGTCCAGCCGTTGCAAATGAAGAAGAAGCAAGAGCTTCAGGTAAACCGGTCATCTATGTCCAGGGAAATATTCACGCTGGCGAAGTTGAAGGCAAAGAAGCGTTACTGATGTTGATGCGCGAAATTTTATTGGGTGACAAGAAAAATCTTATCGAGAATCAAATTTTGCTTTTCGCCCCAATATATAATACCGATAGCAATGATAAAATGGAAAAAGGGAGAAGGCCTTCTCAGGAAGACAGCCCTATTGAAGTGGGGCTTCGTGAGAATAGCAAAGGTCTCGACCTGAACCGCGATGGAATGAAATTGGAGGCGCTGGAGACGCAAGGGCTCATCATGAATATTATTTCAAGATGGGATCCTCAGCTTTTTGTAGATCTTCATACTACAAACGGCACTTGGCATGCTTATCCGCTAACCTGGGCACCCAGTTATCATTCAGCAGGGGAACATGGTACCTATGAATACACCCGGCAGATGTTAAAGTCTATCACCACTACCATTAAAGACAAGCATGGATTGAACTTTGGGCCCTATGGTGAATATCATTTGGAGGAAGGATGGCCATTGAAAAATTTCTATACCTATAATCATCACCCCAGGTACCTTGTAAATCAATTTGGACTTCGCAACCGTATGGCTATACTCAGCGAGGCATTTTCACACGAACGTTTTTATCAACGGATCAATTCTACCTATCAATTTGTGTTGGAAATACTTAACTACACGAATGTTCACACGAGGGAAATTGAAGCTGTTAACAAAAAAGCTGAGGACGACGCAATTCAACTTGTGATCAAGAGCACAGGAAAAGCGAAAAAGGGAGTGAGGTTTAAAATGGTTGAGGGAGAGAAACTTAATCAATTTATAACGTATGATTATATTTCAACAACAAAACCGGATGGCACTTCACAGCTCATAAGAACCGGAAAAATGGTTGCTTATGACAACATTAATTATCACGCAAGCTTTCGGCCCACGGTAGAAGCAACCTTGCCGCGGGGATATATCATCCCTGCGGAATTTGCGAACATCGCTGATCTCTTGCAACGACACGGGATTAAGATAGACGTGCTCTCTAAAGCGAAGTCATTTTCGGGAGAATTTTTTACAATCGAAAAACTTGATAAGGGTGAAAAGAAATTTGAAGGTCACGCTATGGCTACCGCCCATGGACATTTCCTTAAGTCGAATACCAAGTTCAAGAAAGGCGATTACGTCGTTGACTTGGCGCAGCCACTGGCAAACCTTATTTTCTATTTGTTAGAACCGCAATCCGATGATGGCTTGGTGACATGGAATTTTTTTGATTCTTACCTGGAAAAGCAGGGGGTTAACAACAAGCCGGTTCAATATCCCGTATTTAAGTACATAAATTAAAAAATTAATACCATGGGTAGATCACACGAAATTGATTATCAGATTAAAGGTGAAAGTATTCAAATAGTTGAAGTGGAACTAGATCCACGCGAAACGGTAATAGCGGAAGCTGGTGCCATGCTTTTTATGGAAGATGGAATCCAGTTCGAAGCAAAAATGGGTGACGGATCAAATCCCAATCAAGGGCTTTTTGACAAACTCCTTGCCGTCGGATCACGGGTTCTGACAGGAGAGTCCATTTTTATGACCCATTTCACAAACCATGGTAATCGCCGGGCAAAAGTTGGGTTTTCAGCGCCTTATCCCGGAACAGTAATTCCTATCGATCTTTTACAATGTCCGTCCAATCAACTCATCGTTCAAAAGGATGGATTCCTTTGTGCGGCCTTCGGAACGAAAGTTTCTATCACGTTCAATAAAAGATTAGGATCTGGCTTGGTTGGTGGTGAGGGATTCATTTTGCAGAAACTTGAAGGCGACGGAAAAGCTTTTGTTCATGCTGGTGGTACGGTCATTGAACGAACGCTGAACAATGAAACGTTACGTGTAGATACCGGGTGCGTTGTGGCCTTTGAGTCACAAATAGATTTTGACGTTCAAAGCGCCGGGGGACTCCGCTCGATGGTATTTGGTGGCGAAGGTATTTTCTTAGCCACGCTGAGAGGTACAGGAAAGGTTTGGCTCCAGTCGATGCCTATTCGCAAACTGGTTCAGGCCCTGGCTCCATACGGGCGCAATGCAGGAAAAGAATCAAGTTCATTGCTTGGCGGACTGCTTGAGCGGTCATAGAACAAACAGGCTACACGCGTTAAACCAACACTTTTCGTAACGCTTGTAGCCTGCGTTTTGAACGCCTACCTTTGCACGCTTAGCCCATTCTCCATGAACCCCGTCAAAATCGGACTCATTCGCGAAGGTAAAATTCCTCCAGACAAACGAGTCGCATTCACGCCTTTGCAGGTGGAAGAAATTCAACAACGATTTCCCCATGTAAAAGTGCGTTGTGAAAGCAGTCCGATTCGTTGCTTCAAAGATGAAGAGTATAAAGAATTAGACATTGAAGTAACTGACAACGTTCAAGACTGCGATATCCTGATGGGAATTAAAGAAGTGCCCATCAATTGGATTGTCGCTGGAAGAACATATCTTTTTTTTTCACATACACTAAAGAAGCAACCTTATAATCGAAAATTGTTACAAGTCGCCCTGGAGAAAAAAATCAGATTGATCGACTATGAAGCGCTAAAAGATAAACAGGGTAACCGTCTTGTTGCCTTTGGGAGATATGCAGGAATTGTAGGCGCCTATAATGGACTTTGGACCTATGGCCGCCGGTATAAGAAGTTCGAACTGCGTCGGGCCTTTGAATGTTTCGATGTAAATGATCTCAAGCTGGAGCTGGGGAAAGTCAACCTTCCGCCAGTCAAGATCCTGCTCACTGGTGCTGGCCGGGTGGGAAAAGGAGCGATGGAAACATTAGATAGTGCCCGCATCCGAAAAGTAAACATTCATGATTTCCTTTATAAAAAATTCGATGAGCCCGTTTACCTTCAGCTAAGTAGTGGAGACTATCATACGCGCAAAGAAGGCGGCCATTTTAATCGTGAAGAATTCCACCACCACCCCGACCGTTATTCATCTCATTTTTCCGATTTCACAAAAGTAACTGATATTTTGCTGGCAGGTGCTTTCTGGAACCCAAAGGCTCCCGTGCTTTTTACAAGGGAAGATATGCTCTCAACTGACTTTAAAATCAGGATTATTGCAGATATCACGTGCGATATTAATGGATCAATTCCCAGCACCCAACGTGCCAGTACAATTCCAGATCCTATCTACGACTTTGATGCATCTACCAATTCGATTCATCCCCCATTTAGTAACCCTGCTTTTGTTTCGGTAATGGCCGTCGATAATTTACCATGTGAGTTGCCCCGCAGTTCTTCGGAAGAGTTTGGACGCGATCTGATTGATCGTATTTTGAAACCGTTGTTACTTGAAGATTCCGAGGGTGTGATTGAAAGAGCGACCATTACGTTTAACGGGAAGTTAACGAACCATTTTAGTTACCTTCAAGATTATGCATCCGGCGCATAAAACAACCGTTGGATTAAACCCTCGGACGGCAAGCGATAATCGGTAAACAATCCAGGGAAAATTTTTTGATATTTGATCTAATTTTTGAATTCATGGGATCATCTGTTTTCTCCAAACGCGAAGAAATTTCAAATGCAATAACGCACGGAATTGGAGCGTTGCTCGCCATCTCGGCGCTAGTTTTGTTAGTAGTATTTTCCGCATTGCAAGGAACTGCATGGCACGTCGTAAGCTTCGCTATTTTTGGCGCCACGTTGGTAATCCTGTATACCATGTCTACGCTTTACCATAGCCTCACACACGCGAAAGCAAAGCACCTTTTTCGAAAGTTCGACCATATGTCTATTTTTCTTTTGATCGCGGGGACCTACACACCCTTTTGTCTGACGGTATTGAAGGGATGGTTGGGCTGGACACTTTTTGGTATCGTTTGGTTTTGCGCGATAACGGGGATAATTTATAAGGCATTCAATACTGGCAAAGGCGAACGTATCTCCACTTTTCTTTACATCACAATGGGCTGGATTGTCGTCTTCTTCATAAGCCCTGTTTACCATTATATGTCACCTTATGGATTTTCATTTCTCCTAATAGGAGGCGGATTTTACACCCTCGGTGCCTTTTTCTTTATCAAGGATAAGAATCCCTTTTTTCATAGTATTTGGCATCTGTTTGTTTTGGGTGGAAGCATTTTCCATTTTTTTGCTGTCCTAAGTTTGCTATAAGAGTCTTATTATTTTGCATTGAATTTCTGGAAATGCCAGATACCTTTGGGTATGCTTTTGTACAACATAACCGTCGGCATTGATAAAGAAGTTGAAGATGAGTGGCTTTATTGGATGAAGCACGAGCACATTCCTCAGGTGATGGATACAAATCTGTTTTTTGATTTTAAAATGTATAAGGTTCTGCACGACCAGGATGAGGGCAGTATTTCATACAGTATACAATACTTCGCGCATAACTTCGACCAGGTAAATTTATATTTTGAAAAATTTGCGCCGGCATTACAAGAAAAACTACGGCTTCGATTCAAGGATAAACACGTCGCCTTTATGACTTTGTTAGAGGAGATTTGAAATTGTTGTAGAAGATCAGAAATACAATAAATTAAATTTGTAACTTCCCTCACCACAGATGCGCCGAGGATGAGAGTTAAACTGACCATATTTGTTTTATCTGTTTTTCTTTTGGGTGTTAGTTTATTTGCCCCCAAACACCGCTCTGTTTTCTCCAACCATCCTGAAGTAAAAATTACGACTGAAATAGTCAGTCAGGCAGTGATCATGGATGAGGATTTTATCTGGAAAAAATCTTCAGCACATGTTTTCTATGTTATTGTAAACTTAACCCTGGCTAAGGCCCATGCGTCACAGGGTGTATTAAAAACGCTCCCGTACTTCTCGGCCAAGACTGTGAAGTACTACCTGCTCTATCGGGTTCTCAGGAATTAGATTTCCTCCATCAGACTTTCAGATTGCATCCGCGCATTCGCGCGGTGCATGCATTCCTTTTATTCACTTATTAATTTTTATGCCATGAAAAACACCCGACATATTAATCCATCGGATATAAGAATGTTTTATTTTGGTTCGCAAGATGTGCTCTCCAGTAATGAAGAGAAAGAATCTCGCAAACAAAAACTTGAACGCGCCATGATCCTTAGCAACTGTGAACACATTCCAATTAGCCTGTGTATGAAACTGCCAAACGGTGAAATGTTGGAGACCGAGTCTGACGTCGTCGACTATGCAGATGATATCGTGGTACTTAAAGGCGGTCACTATATACCAGTATGGGCAATATTGGATGTAGATGTATAGCCTATTTAATATTCTAGGTTTATAAATGGATAGGGCCAGCGTAAAAAACTGGCCTTATTTTTACTTGCTAAAGAAAGCTTTTATTTGAAAATTTTCTAACATGCAATTCATCCATTCGCTTTGTATTGTCGCGCCGTATTTTTTATAAAAATTGATTGCAGGCTCATTCCAATCGAGTACCTGCCACATCATGCCAGAGCAATTTTCATCGAGTGCATGTTGCATTGTTCGTTCAAATAAAAGTTTTCCGATGTTTTTCCCGCGTTCTTTTTCGGTAACGATGATATCCTCCAGGTACAGACGTTTGCCTTTCCATGTCGAATATCGCCAGTAATACAATGACAATCCTACTATTCCGTTCTCGTTCTCTGCTACAAAAAATCCATAAATCGGATTGGGCCCAAATCCATCTTGTTCCATCAATTCAACAGTATTGATTACTTCATTCGGCGCGCGTTCAAATTCGGCCAATTCCTTCACCAATTCAAAAACGCGGGGCAAATCTTCCTTTCGGCCTACGCGGATGCTAGTAGCAACATTCCTCATGTTCACAGTATATTAATGACTTAAAGAAAGCATGAACCATTCAATTTCAAAAGCCAAGTGTAAATGATATGATTCTTCGATTTGTAAAAGGAGGTTATGGATTTGGAAATTTAGGAATCAGACTTAAATTTGCACTCCTTATTCACCAAAATGCGGGAGTAGCTCAGTTGGTAGAGCACGACCTTGCCAAGGTCGGGGTCGCGAGTTCGAGTCTCGTTTCCCGCTCATTGAAAAAGTCCATAACCACCAAGGTAATGGAAATCCAAAAGTGTGAGACCAACTCGCACTTTTGTTTTTTAAGAAAAAGCTTGTCCGGGGGTAATCGCCTGGGCCTCGTTGTTTGAAACAAAACCAGCATTTTAAAATGCCCGGGTGGTGGAATTGGTAGACACGCAGGACTTAAAATCCTGTGGATAGTAATATCTGTGCGGGTTCAACTCCCGCCCCGGGTACTTGAAAGCAGAAGGCTGGCTGCTTGATTTTTCATTCATGGCCAGCCTATACATTCTATACTCTAGCAAATTGGACCGATTCTATACGGGAAGTTGCAAAGAGTTTCAATTTCGCTTTCAGGACCACCTTAATAAGGTTTATTCTAACAGTTTTACTTCCAACGCTGATGATTGGCAGTTATTTCTTCTTGTAGAAAATCTCACTTACTCTCAAGCTCGTGCAATGGAACGTCACATTAAGAAAATGAAGAGCAACGGGTATATTCAAAATCTTGCCAAGTACCCAGAAATGATAATTAAATTAAAAGATCGTTTTGATAATCATCGCGGTACCTAGAGACCACCTGTAGACACGCTGGCCCCGATAGCCATCGGGGTAAATCCTGTGGATAGTAATATCTGTGCGGGTTCAACTCCCGCCCCGGGTACTTGAAAGCAGAACTGGCTGCTTGATTTTCGTCATGGCTAGTGTATACATTCTCTACTCTACCAAATTGGACCCGGTTTTATACGGGAAGTTGCAAGGAGTTTCAATTTCGCTTTCAGGGTCACATCAATAAAGTTTATCCTGTCAGCTTTACTTCCAACGCTGATGATTGGCAGTTATTTCTTCTTATAGAAAATCTCACTTACTCTCAAGCGCGTGCAATAGAACGTCACATTAAGAAAATGAAGAGCAGCGTGTATATTCAAAATCTTGCCAAGTACCCAGAAATGATAATTAAATTAAAAGATCGTTTTGAAAATCATCGCGATACTTAGAGGCCATCGGTAGACACGCAGGCCCCGATAGTTATCGGGGTAAAATCCTGTGGATAGTAATATCTGTGCGGGTTCAACTCCCGCCCCGGGTACTTGAAAGCAGAAGGCTGGCTGCTTGATTTTTCATTCATGGCCAGACTATACATTCTATACTCTAGCAAATGGACCGATTCTATACGGGAAGTTGTAAAGAGTTTCAATTTCGCTTTTCAGGACCACCTTAGTAAGGTTTATTCTAACAGTTTTACTTCCAACGCTGATGATTGGCAGTTATTTCTTCTTGTAGAAAATCTCACTTACTCTCAAGCTCGTGCAATGGAGCTTGCCCTTGCAAACGGTACAAGGCGCCAGTTTTTAGCTCAAAACTTTGAAAATTATTTCTCGAAGCGGCCTTTGATGGATCCGGAAATTCGCCCAGGCGATTCCATGAATTAGCGCAATAATTCCTAACGAAGCGAAGCCTATGAAGATATTATTGAAGTAGATAGTTAAAAACACGCCTGATAAAACTGCAATGATAGTCCAAAGCACAAGATACATTCGCGTCATTGGCATAAGACGATAGCGAAAAAAGATTAGGCAGCCGGATGAGGTTGGGTCGATTTTACCTTCTACCATTGGCATAAAGCTGTTTAGCCGCCGTTGGCGGATGATTAACTGAAACCGATCATCTTGCACCCAACCAGCCAGTATTTTTGGCGTTCTTCCGACTTCTGCCAATCTATTAGCCGTAACTTCGGACAGCCGTCGCAATACCTCATCCCATTCCAGGGTAACAACCAGTGTCTCGCTTACTTCAGGTAGTAAATTAATCACATCACTGCAATGCAGGAAATTTCGACATTCACGTCTTTAGGCAAGCGGCTAACTTCCACAGTCTCGCGCGCGGGTGGGACTGATTGAAACGATTTCCCATAAACTCCATTCACCTTTGGAAAATTATTCATGTCTTTCAGGAAAATGGTTGTCTTAACCACGTTACTAAAATCCAGTCCCGCCGCTTTCAAAATTTCATTCAAGTTGACCATGACTTGCGCTGTTTCAGCCTCTATATCAGACGTAATAATATTCCCGGAGGACTTCTCAATAGCTATTTGTCCACTAACAAAAAGTAGCCCGCCGGCCTGAATTGCCTGACTATAGGGCCCAATCGGTTCAGGAGCTTTGTCGGAATAAACAACAGTTTTTACCATGTGTATGGGTTTAAAAATTAATTTTGTGTCGTCCAAAAATAACCAATCATGCACCTGATTTAATGTTTGGTGCAAATATTTTAGTGCGTGTATCAAGCAAATCAATTTGCAGTGAAGAAATTCCACGAAACACCGTAGTGATTAGCCAAACAATAAAGTGGAATCCCATCAACCTATCGAAACAACTTTGAAGTCACGGAGTAACATCCGAATCGGATTTTACATTTTTGGAGCGTTCCTTCTTTTTCTATTCGCATTGGATCTGATGACTTCCTCATTGCAGCATACTGGAAAAAATGTTTCAGAGACTATTCTATTAGCGACCGCCAATCCATTTACCGGCCTGTTTATAGGTTTGCTTCTAACGGCGATGCTGCAAAGCAGTTCAACTACAACGTCGTTGGTCGTGGCCCTTGTAGCTTCCGGTTCCATTACGTTGCAAAGTGCTATCCCGATCATTATGGGAGCGAATGTTGGAACGACAATTACCAGCACCATTGTAGCGCTTGGGTTTATTAATAAAAAGAAGGAATTCAAAAGAGCGGTAGCAGCAGGAACCTATCACGATTTTTTTAACATTCTTACCGTTATCATTTTATTCCCACTGGAATATTATTATGGATTTCTGTCCTCCCTTTCTGAACACATTTCGCACTTATTTTATACACCCGCCGTCGAGCCTATTGAAAATCGAATTACGCATTTCTGGTTTGGGTTTGGCCCAATCATTACTTTTTTGCTCGAACATATACCCAGTGCACTGGTTCTTTCGGTAATTGCCTTAGGGTTGCTCTTCGTTTCGATTCTGATCTTTAGAAAGTTAATTTCCGATTTACTGAAAGTACGGTCGCCAGAAGTTATAAGTCGTTTCTTTTTTAACGGCTTGTTGAAATCATTTATGTGGGGCCTCTTGACTACTGCAGCAATCCGGTCAAGTACCATCACAACCTCTGTTGTAGTGCCTCTCGTAGCGAAAAAAGTTATTAAGTTAAAACTTGCTGCTCCCTTCATCATGGGAGCAAATGTCGGCACAACCATTACGGCATTCCTCGCTGCTCTTTTAAATTCAAATTCAACAAGTGCACTGAGCATTGCCATTGTGCATTTCCTGTTCAACTTTTTTGGTGTGCTTATTTTTTTCCCAATGCCGATGTTACGAATGCTGCCAATAAAGCTGGCTAACGGTATGGGTATATTAACGTTAAAATACCGACTCGCCGGGCTGGTTTATTTGCTGACGACTTTTTTCTTTGTACCCTTTTCTCTTATCTACCTAAACAAGGATTCTGTTCAAACGATGAATCTCCTGTATGAGCAAACGAATTCAGAAAATGTGAAATCGCGATATAGAATGATTGCTAAAATCAACACGAGAACGCAAGCAGGCGAGTTTAGTAAATTTGATGATGAGTCGAGCCATATAAATACAATGCCAAACACTATTTATCCTGTTTCTATAAAAAACAATATTCTGTTTATTGGGAAGCAGATGTTTTTATTTAATGGACCGGGCTTTTGCTGGGATGGCGAAAATGAAAACGGCAAATTCCAATCGTGCATAGAAACAATTCTTCCCTCCTATCGGGCCGCAGACATTATGTTTGATTCAGTTTACGTTTGTCGCCTTCGCTACACACATCCCAACGATTCAATCGTGCATAGATATTATGTTAGCGCACCTTATAAAGTTTATTTACGCCATGAGATCGCATCGCCGCAAGAAAAAGTAAAGGTGGTAGAGCAATTGATCCATTTCGAAACGCCCTAATCCTCGGCTTTTTTCAAACTTCTATCTATATTGCATTATAAGTTGCAAACTGGTGCTTAAAGATTCAATTCTCAAATTTTTAAAATTAGATAGCCTGATCGAAAATCTTACCGGCTACGTGGAGGCTCGTATTGAGCTCACGAAGATGGAGATACGAGAAGAGATCGCTAAAGGCCTTTCGAAGGTCGCGCTGTTTATGCTAATGGGCGCCGTGTTTAGTTTATTTATAATTTTGATCAGCGTAGCTATTGCTCATCTGATAGCAAAATCTATTGGGGCATTTGGCGGGTTTGCCGTTGTTGCAGGTTTTTACCTTTTGCTAGGATTGTTACTACTTGCTTTCAGAGGCGCGATCACGGAAAAGCTGCAGGATTATTTAGTTCATAGCATGAAAAAAAAGAAAGAGAAAGAGTAAGTATGGAACTGCTGGAATCTGATGATGCTAAAAACCTCTTGCTACGAAAAACAGCAATGCATAAAAAAGAACTTGAGGATGAAGTGAAGTTACTTTCACACAATACCGAAAAATTTATTACCAACGCCTTAGTCATTGGCGGAACACTGGCTGTTACTTATTTTATTGTTAGAAAACTTTCAAAGTCGAAGGCCAAATCCAAATCTAAAATCCGTCCGAAAGTCAAAAAGGTTAAACTTGTTGATGAAAGAGGTGATGACCAGGAGATGGCAGCTGTTGCACCGTCAGAGCCTACAATCATGTCACAAATTGGTTCGGCGTTGGCTGCACAAGCAACAGTTTTTTTACTGGATCTGGCAAAAGATAAATTATCTGCCTTTTTACAAACACATTTTGACAAGGAAGCCGTAACACCGAATGAGCGTTCTTAAAACATTACGAGAGCGCCACCGCGAAGGAAAAAAATCCATCGCTGTATTGGTAGATCCAGACAAAGTAGAAGATGCTTCACGCTTAGTTCCGCTCATCAATTTGGCTGCGGAAAATTGTATCGATTTTTTTTTCGTGGGGGGAAGTCTGATTACGACAACAAATCTAGGCCAAGTTGTAAAGCAAATAAAGGATAATGTGAAAATACCAGTGGTATTGTTCCCAGGTAATTTTATGCAAGTAGAGCCATCAGCCGATGCGTTACTTTTTTTGTCCTTAATTTCGGGAAGAAATCCTGAATTACTTATAGGGCAACATGTTATTGCTGCTCCCATTCTGAAAAATACCAAACTTGAAATAATTCCTACAGGTTATATTTTAATCAACTCCGGGCCTATAACTTCAGTTGCTTACATCAGTAATACAACGCCAATCCCGGACGATAAATATTCACTGGCAGCATGCACGGCTATGGCTGGCGAAATGCTCGGCCTTCAATCCATTTATCTAGATGCGGGTAGCGGTGCTGATAAAGAAATCAGCGTGCGTATGATCGCTTCTGTGAGAAAAGCAGTAAACGTACCGTTAATTGTTGGGGGCGGAATTAATACAAGTCAAAAAGCGCTAAACGCGCTGGAAGCTGGCGCGGATATGATCGTTATCGGCAACGCGCTGGAAAAAAAACCAAACCTCCTCAGTGAAATTTCCGACAAAGTCTACGAATGGAACCAAAGTGTTGAAGCAAGAAATAGTCTTTAGCTCTTAGATAAACTGAGTCGTTATTCGCTTTTCTTATCCCTTTCCCTGACATCGCGGAATCTCAGGCTTTTCATTGAAGGTGTAACGGGAAGCCTAACAGCAGGATCAAAAGCGATCGGCCCATTAGCATGTAGAATTCAGTCCGGTTAATGATTAAATTCGTTCCGATAATATACCTTCTTCCAAATTGCATTGCCTATGAAATCCATACCGTATTTTTTTACTTTATTTTTACTTGCCGTTGGGTGCGAGCCCAAAACCATGAAAGAACAACCAAACATGATACAAGATTCTCATTCATTTTCTAAACCAAGCGAAGCCCGGGTAACGCATCTTCATTGGGTAGCTACAATTGATTTTTCTTCTAAAACAATCACGGCAACAGCTACCTGGCAAATCGCTGCTGCTGGAGATGCGAAAGAGATTATCTTTGATACAAAGGATCTTTCCATTGAAAAGGTTCTCCTGGACAATGACCAGGTTGCAACCTACAAATTGACCGATGCGGTTCCTACATTTGGTCAGGCTTTAGCTGTCGGCATCGAGCGTGATACAAAAACAGTTTCTATTTTCTATAAAACCAGTCCGGATGCGGAAGCGTTGCAATGGCTTTCACCTCAACAAACAGCAGGAAAGAAGAATCCGTTTCTTTTTACGCAGTCTCAAGCCATTTTAGCAAGAAGTTGGGTTCCTTGTCAGGATTCGCCGAGCGTACGATTTACTTACGACTCAGAAGTGACCGTGCCTTCAAACTTGTTGGCATTGATGAGTGCCTCTAATCCAAAAACAATAAATCATACTGGAGTTTACCAGTTCAGAATGACGCAACCCATCCCTAGTTATTTACTGGCGCTCGCCGTTGGCGAAATTAACTACCAGGATATTAGTTCACGCAGTGGTGTTTACGCCGAGCCCTCGATTGTTGACACAGCCGCGTGGGAATTTGCAGATCTTGAAAAAATGATAAGCGGGGCAGAAGAACTTTATGGTAAATACCGTTGGGATCAATATGATGTGATCGTATTACCACCGAGTTTTCCCTTCGGCGGAATGGAAAATCCACGGATCACTTTTGCAACGCCTACCATATTGGCTGGTGACCGGTCACTCACCTCTCTTATTGCACATGAACTTGCCCATAGCTGGTCGGGGAATTTGGTGACAAATGCAACTTGGGAAGACTTTTGGCTTAATGAAGGATTTACTGTGTACTTCGAGCATCGGATAATGGAAAAACTTTATGGTAAAGATTATTCCGAGATGTTAGCGCTGCTTGCCCGTCAAAGCCTGGATGAAACCATCGAAGATTTGAAAACCCATGACAACTATGCTGACACTAAACTGAAACTGAATTTGAAAGGAAGAAATCCTGACGAAGGTGTTACAGACATTGCTTACAACAAAGGTTATTTTTTTCTACGATCCATTGAAGAAAAACATGGTCGCGAAAAGTTTGATCGTTTTATCAAGGATTATTTTAATGAAAATGCATTCAAAGCCATGGATACCGAAGGCTTTACGGCTTACTTAAAGAATTATTACCAGACGAAGTACTCTATTTCTATAGAAGACAATTTTCTCAAGGCCTGGATTTACACGGAAGGGTTACCCGCTGACTGTCCCCAACCAGTTTCAACGCGCTTTGAAAAAGTTAATGCGTTTTTGCAACAATGGAAAGCCTCAGGAAAATTGGATCCGCAGCAAACTTCCACCTGGAGTACGCATGAATGGTTACATTTCTTAAAAAATCTGCCCGATTCGCTCGCCAGGTCACAAATGGAAATATTGGATAATTTTGGTCACTTCACGTCATCCGGAAATGCAGAAATACTAACTGTTTGGCTAACAAACGCTATCCGGTATGATTACACGCCTGCGGACGCAACATTGGAACATTTCCTTATTCATACAGGCCGACGCAAATTTTTGAATCCTTTATACCAAGAGCTGATCAAAACACCGGAAGGAAAAAAACGGGCTAAGGGTATTTACAGAAAGGCGCGACCAAATTATCACTTTGTAGCAACCAATACTTTCGACAAGCTTTTAAACTAAAAAGCGGTACGATTCAGGTTCATAATTGATTCAGGTTCATAATTTTAAAATCGCTTGATCTTAAGTCCACCTGTTTCAGATACGAAGTAATGCGGGCGGGAAAAAAATTTCTTTATTGCCTTACAACCTTTGGTTTACATTTCTAGTCTATTGAGAGTCATGATAAACAAAAAGGTCATATTATTGATTGTCGGGATTGGTGTAGCAATCGCGATATGCTTTTCGACCAGCCTTTTTGGAATGAAAATAGCTTATAATAAAGCCATAAAGATATCAGCGCCAAAGCTAGAATCTTACTCTGATTTCATCCTTATACCGAACGGGTACGCTGATTGGAAAACCGTGATAACTGAGTTTTAGAGAACCTTCATACACGACTTCAAATTTTTTCCCTCCAATCATTCCTAAAAGTGTATCCATAAAGCCAAGTTCCTTTATCGCAAGTTTTACTTCCAATGGAACCGAAAATTCATCATTAGCTGGAATGACGGTTTTAAGCTGCTGGTTTACCGAGGCAGCCTTTTTTCCGTTTACAAAAATATCAACGTTGATTCGTTTCAGTTTTCCCCGCATGGAATTTGGGTTGTAAAAAATTGCATTTGCCTTTAGCATGGGGTCTGTAGTCGCGTCTATAACAATATCTTTAATTTGTCGCAATACGATATCTTCCTTTGGCCGTTGACACCCCGTAAACAAAAGCACCACGAGAACTAATAAATAGGCGTTCCGCAGCAAGAATCTTTTAACACAAGAACATCTATCCATTGATTTGTTTTCTTTCATAATATTGTAAGTAAAGACTTTCTATTGACAAATTTGTTACATGTAACGTTCTGATAGTTTATTTGCCGTGCGAACATAATTAGACTCATTTTGAATTCCATATTTGAAAACATTGCAAATGGTTTGGCGGAAAATGGCTATGCGGTGGTGGATCATTTCTTAAGTGATGAAGAAGTAAAAAATATTCTTGGTTTAAAAGAATTCAAATCAGGACTTGATCATTTTAAAAAGGCGGGTATCGGCAAAAATCAAAGTCATCATATTAACGAATCAATTCGCGGCGATTATATCCATTGGGTTGACAAAAGTAGTGCGGATCCTTTTTTAAGAATATACTTGAACAGGTTGGAGCAATTGATACAGTTTCTTAATGAAAATCTCTTTTTAAGCCTGAAGGACTTTGAAGTGCACATGACTGTTTATCCTGCTGGCAGTTTTTATAAGCGGCATTTGGATCAATTTAACCGGGATGACCATCGAAAACTCTCTGTCATCTGTTATTTAAACGAGGATTGGCTAGAAAATGAAGGAGGACAGCTACGCATGTTTCTTCCAGAAGGCTCTGTTGATTTTTTTCCCACAGCAGGCAGGCTAATTTGTTTTCGCAGTGATCAGGTTGAACATGAAGTCTTACCGGCAACACGTCCGCGACTGAGCATAACCGGCTGGATCCTGGATCAGCATGCCGCTCTAAAACACCTTTAAAAATGTGTTTACTGGTTACAAAAGCTTCATAAATGATTTTAGATTTGTAGCCCATTTCTTTGCCAACCAATGAAAAAATATTTTCTTAAGCTTTATCAATACAATGCTTGGTCTAACAAACGTGTTTTAAATTGTTTGAAACGCCAGAATGTGGTTGATGAAAAGATTCTTACACTTATGGGACATATTGTGGCGGCCCAATTTCTTTGGCTTCATCGGATCAAAGGACTACCACCTCCGGATGTAAAGTTGTGGGGCAATTATTCTTTGGATCAGCTTCTTGTGATGGCCGAAGATGCTGGAACAAGATGGTTAGAGTTTGTGGAGAGCACCGACAATTTCGATCGCGAACTTACCTACACAAACTACGTCAAAGATCTTTATACAAATAATGTGGAAACGATCATGATTCATCTGGTTAATCACTCCTCTTATCATCGTGCACAAATTGCAATGTTGCTGCGTCAGAAAGGTTATGAACCGATCAATACAGATTTCATTACCTACGATCGCGTGATCCGTGGACAGTTAAAAGAGTAGGTTCCAACTTCCGCTCAACTCCTTGTGTCTAATGGGAAACATTGGATATGAAAGAATTAATTGCAGCTTTTTTTCTTGCCTGTCTTGCCTTCGGTTGCGCTGAAGATGAAGTGATTGAACATGATGATTTTAAAACATGTTCTACTCCCGCAACAATCCGTGACTATAGCGGACTCGATGGATGTGGATATGTCTTGGAATTGAATGATGGAACTGTCTTAGAACCAGCAGTCCTCATCACCTGTGGGCCGCCACCGCATTCAGTTATGAGCATAGACGATCCGTTATCATCGTTTAAGACAGATGGAATGAAGGTGTTGGTAAACTATGAGCCCTATGATGGTGGAAGCGTTTGTATGGTGGGGGAACTGGTGAAAATTACTTGTATACAGCAAGCGCCTGGGTCTTCGTCAAATGAATGATGCGTTCAACCCTGTATTGCACTTCTCATTTGTTTTTCGGGTGCTCTTTCTCATAATGCTCCTTTAAAATATCCTCCGCAAAATCGTTTGTCAAGTCACGAACAACGGAGTGGATATGGTTGGCATTATTCTGAGTGTTATCAAACTCAATAAGCAACATCGGCCCTTGAATACGGTAGTAGTGACCTTTTCCTGGCTTTAAGCTTCCGGCCCATGCAAAACTTAAATTTTCGATTCCTGCTTCCTTGATTTTATTCATGAGGGTTTCAGAAAAGCCCAACTCGTAATTCCTTACATATACATTCAACAAGGCCATGAACGTTTTCTTTTGCTCCTCATTCATTGCCGTATACAAAATCCCGGTTGGTGTTAAGGCCATCGCCTTTCGTTTGTTCTCCGAAAGAATATCTGAATAAGCCGAAGCCGAGACTATTGCGGTTTGCAGTTGGGTGCTTGAAAAAGAGTTTATTAAAGAAAAGCCGAGCGTAGATTCCTCTTTTAAAATTTGTTCTCCCTTTCGCTTGCCGGAAGGTATAGTCGCTGGGTTAGACCCAAAGAAAGAAGGTGTTGAAGACTGAATTTTATTATTGATCGTCGAAAAATTGAGGGATATATGATGCCCCTCCAGCCGCCATCCCCAGGGACTCTCTTTAGAGGGCGTTCCGAAAATGGTAAAAAAATATTTTTTTGGATCACGATAAGTGTCGTCAGTGCCACGTCCTTCCACCTCACGAAGCACGTTTTCCAATGTCATGACATCGGTAGCCTTTTTATACCCCTGGACACTCAATGAGTTCCTTAACAAGTTTAAGGCGGCATCAAGCTGGGGTTGTGTTAGGTCGTGTAACGAAACACCGCTCCTCCATCTAGGTACATAGTGCCAATTGAATCGCTCATTATCGTCAAATTTTAATTGCATTTGTTCTTTCACGTCAGCACTCAGGAGCTTCAGTAAATTATTCGCAGATTCAGTGATATCATCTGATTGTGAAAACCCATTGTGAAAAAACAGTATACCGATCAGAACAATGAATGTCTTTCTCATAAATAAATCGTTAAAATCCAACCACAACCACCCGGCAAACCGAAATGTAAAATCCCCGACATTTTAAGTCGGGTACAAGATCCAATTTTGAATTCGTATCGTAATTTAAGACATCTTATGAAAATAATGCTCTCTTTGTTGATTCTTGCTGTTACGGCAGGAGCCTCCTTTGGCCAAGCTGACGACAATCGAAAGAAACATTTCAATCTAAAACAAAACTTGGCCCTCGACGGATATGACCCCGTAAGTTATTTCGAAGGCGCGCCTTTAAAGGGCAAGTCAAATTTCAAATACACGTTTAACAACATTGATTATCAATTTGCATCGGCCAACAGCCTTGCCAAATTCAAATTAAATCCGGCAAAATATGAACCTGCCTATGGTGGCTGGTGTGCTTACGCCATGGGAGAAACAGGCGAAAAGGTTAAAATTGACCCAGAAACATTTACCATCTTGAACGGGAGGCTTTACCTTTTTTATAATTTTTGGGGTAATAATACGCTGGAGGACTGGAAAAAGAATGAGAAAAAATTAAAAGATGCTGCTGATCATAACTGGGATAATATTGTTAGATAATGTTCAAACTCCGTTCTGAAAGGACATGAGTTTTTATAAATGATTTCAATTAACTTAAATTGGGGCTTATTATGCCAATTATGAATTTAACAGAAGCCTGTTCTAATATTCTATCTCAACTTGCTTACCTGGTTGAGCAGATTCGTGAAGATGATTTTGTAAAACCAGCGGAAACCTTAAGTCATTCGACAATTGGACAGCATCTAAGACACACCCTCGAGTTTTTCATGTGTTTCGAGCACGGATTTGACGAAGGTTTAATTAATTACGATAAACGCGCGCACGACAAACTTATTGAAAGTGATAAATATTTAGCACTAGCCACTATTGAACGGATCTCGGACTTTGTCAATAACGTCTGTGATAAATCACTTAAATTGGAAGTGGGGTACGACCTAAAAAATGAGAGTTTCGTTACAATTGACACAACGGCAACTCGTGAATTGGTTTATAATATCGAACACGCTGTTCATCATATGGCAATTATGAAAATTGGGATAAAAGAAATCGCACCATATATTCAACTCGCCCCTGACTTTGGTATTGCGGCATCAACCATCCGATATAAAGAGAATTCTGTGACTACCTCCAACTAGTATTTATCGCTGAGAATGTTTTTTAATAAAGACGTTACTCGAAGCAATTTCTTCATTCGCCTAAAGAGTTGGGAATACTGGCCCTTTGGAATTGTTCAGCTTCCGGTATTCATTTATTTTTTTTGGTTGTCTTTAAGAGCAAGATCTTTCTTCTTCTTCTCAGCTTCCAATCCTGGAATTGTCATGGGTGGTATGTTCGGCGAATCAAAATTTGATGTCCTTAACAAAGTGCCTTCGCAATATATACCGGTTATGACGCTCGTAAAAACGCCTTGTAAGAAACAGGAGGTAATGGATAAAATGGCGAAACATGGTTTACAGTTTCCGGTGATTTTCAAACCTGATTTGGGTGAACGTGGATTCATGGTTCAACGGATAAATAACGAATCTGAAATAGATGCTTATCTATCGAAAATGAAGCATCCTTTTATTATTCAACAACTGGTAGACTTCCCGTTAGAATTCGGCGTATTCTATTTGCGTTATCCATATCATTCAAATGGGAAGGTGACTTCAGTAGTAATGAAGGAAATGCTTTCCGTTACTGGTGACGGACAATCGACCCTGCAGGAACTTATTTTAAAAAAAGATAGAGCCAAGTTACAATGGAGCAGATTGCAAAAATTGTACTCCAAAAAGTTGCACGAAATAATACCCAAAGGCAAATCGTTTGAACTATCCTCCATTGGCAACCATTGTCTTGGCACAAAATTTTTAGATGGCAGTCATCTCATTAATGAAAAACTTTCGTACACCTTTGATGAAATGAGCAAACAAATTGACGGGTTTTATTTCGGTAGATTTGATTTACGCTGTGCATCGTTGGATGATTTGTATAACGGCAATGTTAAAGTATTGGAGCTAAATGGGTGTGGCGCTGAACCTGCGCACATTTATCACCCGGGTTATTCTCTCTTGAAAGCGATCAGCGTATTGCTGGAACACTGGCGAAATATTTTTTTAATAGCACGCGCAAATGCAAAAAGGGGAGCAGCATATGTACCTTTTAAAGAGGCCAAGATGCATTATAGGAAATTTAAAGTGGCCACGCAGTTACCATGATTGCTACAATAAATTTTTTGCTCGGCTTTTTTTTCAGCTTTATTGGCTCAATTCCGCCGGGTACGATTAACTTAACTTGTGTACAGTTAGGACTTGAAAAGAAGATCGGTATCGCCTGGCGATTTTCAATTGCAGCGTCAGTTATGGAATATCCCTATGCCTGGATTGCAGTTGAGTTTGCAGAATGGATCACTTCGTCGCCTGTAATTGTTGACAATATGCAGCTTATCACGGCGATTGTTATGACAGTTCTTGGAATTCTAACACTTTGGTCTTCTACCAAACCGTCCGCCTTCTCAGCAAAACTAAATGAGAGCGGTTATATGAGAGGGATTATACTGAGTATTCTTAATCCTTTAGCAATTCCGTTTTGGGTCGGTGCAACAGCATATTTGAACAGCTTAAAATGGATTGACCTGTCCACACCGTTGAGACTGCATAGCTATTTAGTTGGTGTTTGTCTGGGTACCTTCGTAATCTTGATTATGTTGGCGTATCTGGCCAAAAGAGTAATATCTCAGTTCTCCCAAAATTCTTGGCTAAATCGAATTCCAGGAATCGCACTGATCGTTTTAGGTATTTACGCATTTATCCAATACCTAATTTAGATAGCGAATAAAAAAGCCCGCAGGATTACGGGCTTTCATTTATTATTGAAAATCTGGGCTTAATATACCAGGCTCTTTTCAGTCATGAATTCTGCAATTTGAACTGCATTGGTGGCGGCTCCTTTGCGTAAATTATCGGCTACAATCCACATGTTAAGTGTATTCGGTTGTGACTCGTCTCTACGCAATCTGCCCACAAAAACCTCATCGCGATTTTTTGAGTTAATCGGCATCGGGTAGATGTTATTTTTCGGATCGTCCTGAACAATAACTCCAGGTGACGTCGCGAGAATTGAACGGATCTCACTTAAATTGAAATCTTCATAGAATTCAACATTCACTGCCTCTGAGTGACCACCTATCGATGGTATTCTTACCGTCGTGGAAGTCACACCGATAGCATTATCTCCCAATATTTTCCGCGTCTCATTTACCATTTTCATTTCCTCTTTGGTGTAACCATTGTCGAGGAATGAATCAATATGCGGTAAGGCGTTCATGTCGATTGGGTGAGGATAAACTTTCGGTCCGTTAATTCCTTTGCGCTCATCCATCATTTGCTGAACAGCATCTTTACCTGTCCCCGTAACGGATTGATATGTAGATACAACAATACGTTTGATTCTATATTTCACGTGCAACGGAGCCAGTGCCATCACCATCTGAATAGTAGAACAATTTGGATTAGCAATGATCCGATCATCTATCGTAAGCTCGTGGCCGTTTATTTCCGGCACAATAAGTTTCTTGGTTGGATCCATACGCCACGCCGATGAATTGTCAATAACAATCGTCCCAGCTTCTGCATATTTTGGAGCCCACTCTAACGAGGTTCCCCCACCAGCTGAAAAAATAGCGATATCAGCTCCGGCTTTGCAGCCATCTTCAATACTAATAATGGTATATTCTTTACCCTTAAATTTTATTTTTTGGCCTACAGACTTCGGTGAAGCAACTAAAAAGAGTTCGTCAAACGCAAAACTTCTTTCCTCTAATACTTTGAGGATCTCCTGGCCGACCAATCCGGTGGCTCCTACGACTGCTAGTTTCATTTTTGTTTTTATATTTAAGGATTGCAAAAATAATGTTTTCCCGTTGTGCTATGAAAAAGAAGAAACAAATATGTTGGCTTTCCAACCTGCAAACGTTTACAGCTAAAATTTCTCTCCTAATTGTCTTGTTATTCCTAGGCCAACAAGCGTTCGCTCAGTTCCTGGAGGACTTTTCAGACAATGATTTCTTGTCATCACCGCCCTGGTCTGGTACCGATTCGCTATTCAAAATAGTTGATCAGCGCTTGCATCTTCATGCTCCTCAAGAAGGCGGCCATGGTTACTTGTCAACGTCAAGTAGCGTGGCGCGGTTCGGTTCTTGGGAATTAAATTTAGCAATGGATTTTAATCCCTCAGGAAGCAATTATACAAGGGTTTACCTGGTAGCTAGTGAGCCAGATCTTACCAAGCCGCTAAATGGCTATTACGTAATGGCCGGGGGAAGTGATGACGACGTAAGCTTGTACAAACAAAACGGTTTGTCGCACGAAAAAATAATTGATGGGCAGGACAAGGTTCTTAATGTTCCGACCGTCGTGCTCAAGCTCAAAGTAATTAGGGATGAAAGCGGCTGGCAACTATTTACGAGCGTCGATACAACGGGCGAATATAAGCTCGAGGGTATTTCTGATGATAATTCTATCCTGAATTCAAAGTATTTCGGCATAGTCTGTTCTTATACCGCCACCAGATCTGACAAATTTTCTTTTGATGATTTTCGTGTTCAGGGAGGGACAGTTCAGGATACGACTAGTCCAACGTTAACAAGATTTGAGGTCGTTTCTGCTCAGCAGATCAACCTCATCTTTTCCGAGCGCCTTGATCCTAAGACGATAAGAACAGAAAATTTTATAGTGGACCATGAGGTTGGTAATCCTGTATCGGTGACCATGAAAGACGATGAAAATAAAATTATGCTGACCTTTGCCAGAAATTTTCCCAACAGCGAATATGCCGTATTAATTATTTCAGGTGTCCAGGATACCGCTGGGAACGTTATGGCGCCCGTTGAAAAACGGTTCTTACACTTGCTCAAACAGGCCGCGGCTAAAGACGTTATCATCACTGAAATTTTTCCCGATCCCACACCATCGGTTGGGCTACCTGAGTCGGAATTTGTCGAAATCTACAACCGAAGCAGCAACGCATTTAACCTCGCAAATTGGACGTTAACGGACCAGAGTGAGTTTGCCATTTTACCGGACTTCACTATACTCCCGAGAGAATATGTGATACTCACTTCCCAAAATGTTCTTTTTCAAGATGGCGAAAAAATCCTGAAACTTGACAACTTTCCCAACCTCAACAACGCACGGGATGTGCTAATTCTTAAAGACGAAAAAGAAAACGTTATTGATTCCATTAACTATTCTGATTTGTGGTACAACGATGAAGAAAAACGAGCGGGTGGTTATACCATTGAAATCATCGACCCGGATAACACCTGCGCCGAACATAAAAACTGGCGCGCTTCTGAGGATGAACAAGGCGGTACGCCTGGTTTTCAGAATTCAATATTTGCAAGTAACCCAGATCTCACAGGTCCTTCACTGACCGCAGCCATACCCATTACCGCATCTGTCATCGAATTGCATTTTAATGAGAAGCTTCAGAAACCTTTGTCTCCCACGATCACAGCCATCATAGATCCCCCAATTGGCATTGAAAATATTTCATTTTCAAATGCTGCGCTCACTTCCCTTTATATTACACTGTCACAGGAGATTGAAACAGGAAAATCATATTCGATTTCTTTAGAAAAAATTTATGATTGTACGGGAAATGGCATTGAGAAAGATAATGCCTCCGCAGCCTTTGGACTGCCTCAACAAGCCGACACGCTCGACGTTTTAGTTAATGAAATACTTTTTAACCCCAGGCCTACCGGCGTCGATTTTGTTGAAATCTTTAACAACTCGAAAAAATACCTCAACCTTAAAGGTTGGTCAGTTGCTACGATGGAAGACGGTGTGATAAAAGACAAACAATCTCTGCCTTCGGAAAATTTCCTTTTCAAACCAGGTGCATTTCTGGCGGTTACTGAAAATCCTAATGTGTTAAAGGGTGAATACATCCTCGGACAAGAAAAGAATTTCATATTGATCCAAAATTTGCCAACGCTAAATGACGATGAGGGATCTGTTGTCCTGTTAGACAATGTCGATAATGTTATAAGCTATTTTAACTACACCAAAGAAATGCATTCCATTTTTCTTAAAGACGACGAAGGAGTTTCTCTTGAACGAATTTCAACGCAGGATATCGCTGGCACAGAAAATTGGAAATCGGCCAGCGGTTCTGTTGGATATGCAACACCTGGTTACATGAATTCAAATGCAATCGCGGATCTCACGTTAAATGCGGACGCCATTAAAGTTACGCCAGAAATTTTTAACCCTATGGCTAGTCAATTCAATTTTGCTTTAATCCATTACAACTTTCCACAAGGTGGACATGTAGCCAACATAAAAATACTAGGTCCCCAAGGCCACTTGATCAAGGAACTCGCTAACAATGATATTTTGGGCACTTCTGGCTTTTATCGATGGGATGGCGATCGTGATGACGGTACGAAAGCAAATATTGGCTACTATATGATTTGGTTCGAAGTGTTTGACCAACAAGGCGGGATCAAACGCTATCAAAATCGGGTTGCCATTGCAGCGTCATTTTAATATATCATTCTTTATAAATGAAAGTTTTTGCTTGGCCTTTTTTTGCAATGTATCCACGATACATTCCTTCTGTACAAAATGGCATTGCGAAATTGCCCTGACGATCCAAAGCAATCAAGCCTCCGTCACCTCCCAGGTTTGGTAGCTTTTTAAGGATTACCGAGTCCGCTGCCTCCTTTAGGGACAGATTACCATACGCCATCATCGCATGTACATCGTGCGCCGCACTTAGTCGTATAAAATATTCTCCCCACCCAGTTGCAGATACCCCGCACGTTAGATTGTTCGCGTACGTTCCCGCGCCGATAATCGGCGAATCTCCGATGCGTCCATACTTTTTGTTGGTCATGCCTCCTGTTGAGGTGCCCGCTGCCAGATTTCCATACTTATCCAAGGCTACGCAGCCTACCGTTCCAAATTTCTTTTCATCAGAAATCCCATCAGTTTTTTTCTCACCAGCTTTTAACTTTAACCATTGCTGATAACGTGTGGAGTCAAAAAAATACAAGGCGGGAACAATCTCCAGTCCCTGCTCTTCAGCGAATTCTTCCGCTCCCTTTCCCGCTAGCAACACATGTTCTGACTTCGTCATCACCGTATAGGCTGCCACAATTGGATTTTTGATAGTAGAGACGCCGGCAACAGCGCCTGCCGCTAAATTACTTCCATCCATAATAGAAGCATCCAACTCATTTTTTCCATCATAAGTAAAAACTGCGCCTTTGCCTGCATTGAATAAAGGTGAATCTTCCAGGATTTTGATGACAGCCACCACAGCGTCGAGGCTCTTGCCACCATTTTCCAGAATGTCATAACCATGATCGAGCGCTTGTTTCATCTGGCGATGATAAGCTTCTTCTTTTTCGGGGGTCATGTTGGCCCTGGTTATTGTGCCCGCACCCCCATGGATCACCAGTGTTATGGGACCTAAAACTGAGGATTCTTCCATTTTCTTCCTGGAGTTTAGGTTACAGCCAGTAACAAAAAATATCAGGGTAATGGCTAAAAAGGTCTTCATAATATCAATCTGGCATTTAGAAAGATAGGTATTTAAGGTTAAAATCAACATTATGGAATTAATTGTACATTATTTTTTGTTTTCGGGGGAACCGCATAATTTTGCGCATCTTTTATCAAACGGAGTCACAACTATGGCTAAGAACAAAAAGTCATCCACTAAGGCAGCAAAAAAATCTCCTGCCAAAGCAAAACCTGCTGCTAAAGTGAAAGCTAAAAAAGCGGCACCAGTTAGGGCTAAAAAAGCTTCGCCTAAAAAAGTTGTTAAGAAAGCTGCTCCTAAGGCCGTGAAGAAGGTTGCACCCAAGAAAGAAGCACCAGTGAAAGTGGTTGCAAAAAAAGAGGCACCGAAGAAAGAAACGCCTAAGAAAGCAGTCGCTCCCCAGGTAGAGAAACCGGAAAAAATTGAGCGCCCAGCACCGCTTCCTAAAGCAGCTGCGCCTCAAGCAGAAAAACCTATGCCAGTTGCTGTTCCGAAGCCGGCGCCTCCACAATTAAGTATTTTCCCTGTGCCAAATCAACGACCCATTGCCCATAAACAATCTAACAATGCTTCTTCCACCGACACCCGTACGCGGTATTCGGAAGATGAATTAAAAGAATTTGAAGAACTGATTCACAAGAAGCTTGATAAAGCCCGTGATGAATATCGAATCTTGAAAGAAACCCTCAATCGTAATAACGATGAGGGCACAGACGCGACTTCAGGTGGAAATACAAAAGTATTGGAAGACGGCGCTGAAACCGCTGAAAAAGAAAATTTAAGCCAGCTGGCAGCACGTCAGCAAAAATACATCATGAACCTTGAAAATGCGCTGGTCCGCATTAAGAATGGTACCTATGGAATATGCTCTGTCACGGGCAAACTGATCCCTAAGGAACGTCTTATCGCAGTGCCTCACACAACGCAATCTATTGAGGCGAAAATGATGCAACACGATTAGTAACTTACTAACTGTTCGGGAAGCAAAAAACAAAAGCATTGGACTTTTTACAAAATCATATCGAGGCCCTTATTTTCTGTTCACCTTCGCCGATACGCATCGGTGAAATCAAGGGCTGTTTGTCGGAAATGTTTAATGCCGATGTTCCTGAAGAAGACATTGTGGGTGCAATCCAACGATTGGAAGAAAAATATCAGGCCGAAGAGTTTTCTTTTCAGCTATTTAAAGCAGCAGGCGGCTACCATTTTTTGACCAAACCTGCATATCAGGCAAGCATTGGAATAATGCTTAAGCAGCAATCCAAAAAGCGGCTTTCAACGTCGGCCATGGAAACACTTTCCATTATCGCGTACAAGCAGCCCATATCAAAAACCGAAATTGAAAATATTCGTGGTGTCAACTGTGACTACGCCGTGCAAAAACTTCTCGACAAAGGTTTAATAGAAATCACAGGAAAAGCCGAAACCATAGGAAGGCCTATGTTATACGGGACCACTATAAAATTTATGGAATATTTCGGCATCAACGATATCGCAGAATTACCCACTCCTAAAGAGTTTGTAGCTGAGGTTAACACTATTGGCGAAAACTTGGATCAAGGCGAAAACTTAGATCAGAAGGAGACAGATGGCCAAGCGTAATACATCAAGACGATCTGGTTCCCGCCCAGGTTCTTCTTCAGACTCAGGTTCGTCCAAAAGACCTTTTAGCCGAAGATCAGACGGGCAATCATCCGCTAGACCCCGCAAATCATCGCCGTCAGGACGGCCACCGAGGAAGGAAGGCGATGGTGCCTTTAACTCAAGACGGAAACCTCGCACAACGTCACCCGGATCTGGCGGGAAGTTTGACTCGAAAAAGTCAGATAAAAACTTTGGGGATAAGCCACCTTACAAAAAAGCTAAAGGATTCACCTCTTCCCGTGGGGGCGAGGATCGACCGCGCAGGAAATTCGATTCAGGAGAAGCAAAAGGTGAACGGCCTTACAAGAAATTCGATCGCAAAGATTCAAGTACCAGAGGTGAATTCCACAAAGAAGGCTCACGCTTTAAGGCAAAATCATCTTCCTCCCCTGGTTTGAGGAGAGAGAGTTCTTACAAAAGGCCAAGTGAAGAACAAGGTGGTGATATAAAAAAAGGGGGCGGATTAAAGAAAAAAGATTTCAGAAGCGAGCCCCGAAAAAAATTGACAGGTAAGAAAGTGTCCACCTTCAGGGGCGACAGTACACAAGGCCTTGAAGCACCTGTTCAAACCGGAAAAATCAGGCTTAATAAATTCATTGCCAATAGTGGCGTTTGTTCAAGACGAGAGGCTGATGAACTAATTAAAATGGGCCTGATCTCTGTCAATGGAAAAACGATTACAGAACTCGGTTACAAAGTAAATCCCGGGGATGAGGTACGTCACGAAAGCAAAGTACTGCATGCTGAAAAGCCTGTGTACATTTTAATGAACAAACCCAAGGGCTTCCTTACAACGACCAGCGATCCCCAGGAACGCAATACGGTAATGCATCTTATCGGAAATCACGTGAAAGAACGCTTATATCCCGTAGGACGACTCGACAGGAATACAACGGGCTTGCTTTTGCTTACCAACGATGGTGATCTTGCTGATAAGCTCATGCACCCATCGTACAATGTAAAGAAGATCTATAAAGTTGAACTTGACAGACCCCTGACAAAAGCCGATGCGCAAACAATTCTCGACGGTGTAAAATTGGAAGAAGGCAAAGCAATGGTGGATGACATCGCCATCATTTCTGACGACAAAAGAACGGTTGGGATAGAAATTCACATTGGATGGAACCGAGTAGTAAGAAGAATCTTCGAAGCGTTGAACTATGAAGTAATAAAGCTTGACAGGTCGGTTTATGCTGGTTTGGATAAAAAAGATTTAGGCCGGGGTGAATGGAGATTTCTTACGAAAGAGGAGCTTGTTAGATTAAAGCATTACAAGTAATTCATTTTTCTTATCAAGCATTCTCTAACACAATTCTGAACTTGCTTCCTTTACCCAGCTCAGAATCCACAAAAATAATTCCCTTGATTTTGTTAAGGGCTTCCTTTACAATATAAAGCCCAAGCCCGGTGCCCTCCGTATCTTCGGCAGCCCTGAAAAACATGTCAAAGATTTTCGGCACATTTTCTTTAGAGATACCCCTTCCGTTGTCTTCCACACAAATTTCGACAACCTGCCGGTTTCGTTTAAACGTAACACTGATAAACGGTCGCTCCTGATCAAGGTTGTGATACTTAACGGCATTTGTAAGGAGGTTATTAAGAATAATTTTTATCTGATTGTAGTCAGACTTGAACGTATGACTAGGATGAGGCTGGTAATCTAAAAAAATGGAAGATGCCCCTTTATTAAATTTTATATCTGCCGTGGTTTCCTCAATCAGTTCCCGCAGATCCAGATCCTCAATTTTAACATCGATTTTTTTGCTTCTGGATAGGTTGAGAATATCACTGATAATTAAATCAAGTTTTTTGATTCTTTCCTCAATGATGTTCATAAATGTTCTGGCCTTTTCTTCCTGCAACTCGATTCTACCTAAATAAGTCAGACCAAGAATAGAAGCAATAGGTGTGCGTAAATCATGAGAAGTGCTTGAGAGAAAACTGTCCAGCTCTTTGTTTTCTTCATTCAGTTTTTGACGCTCATCCTCGAGGAACCACATCACCATACTCATCCCCATAAGGGAAATCAATAATAAGTCGACCGCTCCGAACAAATCCAAAACATCAACTTGAGTACCCAAAAGGTTGAGTAGTTTAATGGTGAAATAATATAATTGGTAGACGCTGAAAATGATGAGCGAGCTGGTCAATAGTTGTTGACCAAATCCTTTCGAAAATTTCTTGTTGGTCCATACCACAATCCCAGCAACCAAAAAGCCAATGCCTGTAATAATAGCGCGACTACCGGAACTTATTAAGTAATGGAAGAAAACGCCGGAAGAACTAAATGCGATAATCGAGACAAAAGCGATAATGATAGAGAGAAGGAGTATTAGGCTAAATCGTCGGCGAGAGAATGCCTTATCGTATATAAGCTCGTAAGTACCTCGCAGAATGAAAATGATTTGGAGAAAGCAGCAAAGCTGGGCGATAATGCTCAAAACGGTGCGTTGAAGTGAACGCTCCTCAATCAAAAAAACCATTACGATGCCAGAACTCGCCATATACAGGGCAAAGGCAATCCAACTATAGGACCAGGTGTGGAGAAACAGTCGGCGATAAAGATTACCAAAATGCCGAAAAATGAAGTAGAAGATTAGTCCAAGGATGATCTCGGACAAATAAATATAAATCAAACGTGCTGCACCTGCTGAAATGTCGGATAAATCCATTTCAATTTTTTGCAAAAATTAACATAAGGACACCAATACTGTTTGCTAAATTATCAAAATTGGTCATTGGTAGTGCTATAAAAATAAAAGCCTCCGTTAGTGGAGGCTGTTTTTTTAAAAGTGGTGATGGAGGGAATTGAACCCCCGACACAAGGATTTTCAGTCCTTTGCTCTACCAACTGAGCTACATCACCGAAAAATGAGGCACAAAAGTATGTAAATTTAGATTCCATGCAAAGCTATGAGCCGATTTCTAGAATTTAATGCGGCTCTGAAAGCTTCGTGAACCAATAGATTTTCCGGATTTGTTCATTATTTCATAGGTTTATAAGTAGTAAAAAGTTTTCGAACTTTATTCGCTTCAAGCGAAGTTAGTATTTAACAGAATATATGGTTCAGCAAATAGCTTTCATCATTACATTGGGTGTCGCGGTTTATTTTATTCGTAAAAGAATTCTATTGATCAGATCAACCATCAAGCTGGGCAAAGAAAAAATCATTAACGACAACAAATCAGCCCGTTTTAAAAACTTGCTTTTAGTTGCCTTTGGACAGAAGAAGATGTTCAAACGACCTATCCCCGCAATTCTGCACTTATTTATCTATGTAGGTTTTCTTGTCATCAATTTAGAAGTACTGGAATTTGTAATTGACGGCCTGTTTGGGACACACCGGATCTTCGCTCCTTATTTGGGCGGGTTCTACAATGTTCTAATGAATTTATTTGAATTCCTCGCCGTCGCTGTTTTATTATCCTGCGTTTTTTTTCTGATCCGAAGAAACATTTTGAAGGTTAAACGCTTTTGGGCAACCGAGATGAATGGCTGGCCACGGTTGGATGCGAACATTATTTTATTAACTGAAATTGTGCTGATGATAGCGATTCTTACAATGAATGCTTCAGATCAGGTTTTACAAGAGAGACTGTCAGATCACTATCCGGCTACAGGTGCGCTGCTGTTTAGTTCGCTTCTCGTGCCATCTTTTCAGAGCCTTGACACCGCTACGCTGATTTTTATTGAACGTGCGGCGTGGTGGTTTCATATTGTTGGCATTCTAGCGTTCTCCGTTTACATTACGTATTCAAAGCATCTTCACATTTTTCTGGGGTTCCCCAATACTTATTTTGCCAAGCTTGAGCCCAAAGGTCACATGGAAAATATGCCGGTGGTGACAAACGAAGTGAAGATGATGTTAGGAATTGCAGACGCCAATGCAGTCTCATCGGCAACACCTGGACGATTTGGGGCCAAGGATGTTAACGACCTCTCCTGGAATAACTTGCTGGCAGCCTATTCGTGCACAGAATGTGGGAGATGTACGGCAGAATGCCCGGCAAATATCACAGGCAAAAAACTTTCACCTCGAAAAATCATGATGGACACACGGGATAGGATGGAAGAAGTAGGCACAAGTCTGGCGAAAAATGGAAGCGGACTAAACGACGGCAAAAGTTTGTTAGGGGATTATATTACCAAGGAGGAAATCAATGCCTGTACCAGCTGCAATGCTTGCGTTGAAGCATGCCCTGTTTTGATTAATCCTCTGGAAATTATTTTGGAATTGAGGCGATATGTGGCCATGGAGGAATCCGGAGCTCCTTCTGCATGGAATTCGATGTTCCAAAATATAGAGACTAACTTTGCACCGTGGAAATTTTCTCCAAGTGATCGTTTTAATTGGGCTAATGAACTAAAAAAATAAGCATGCCAGAAGCGCCTTATCAAATTCCTACCATGGCCGAGATGAAAAGTAAGGGTGAAATACCGGAAGTACTTTTTTGGGTAGGATGTGCAGGATCGTTTGACGATCGTTATAAACGTGTGACGCTGGCATTCGTTAAAATTTTGAATGCTGCCCAAATTAGGTTTGCCGTTCTTGGAACAGAGGAGACTTGTACCGGTGATCCGGCAAGACGGGCCGGCAATGAGTTTCTATTTCAAATGCAGGCCACGAATAACATTCAGGTGTTAAATGGCTACGGCATAAAAAAAATTGTAACGGCTTGTCCGCATTGCTTCAATACGATAAAGAACGAATATCCTGAGTTAGGCGGAAATTATGAAGTTATTCATCATTCCGCTTTTCTCCAGCAATTAATTACCGAGGGAAAAATAAAATTTACCGGAGGCGCGTTCAAAGGAAAAAAGATTACCTATCACGATTCTTGCTACCTCGGGAGAGCTAACAATATCTATGAAGCACCACGATCGGTTTTAGAAGCGTTAGATGCTGACCTGGTAGAGATGAAACGTTGCAGGACCACGGGGTTATGCTGTGGCGCCGGCGGAGCTCAGATGTTCAAAGAACCAGAAAAAGGTTTTAAAGACATTAATGTAGAACGCACTGAGGAGGCCATTTCAACGGGGGCGACCACTATTGCAGTTGCGTGTCCATTTTGTATGACCATGATGAGTGATGGTGTAAAAAATAAAAATCGCGAGTCTGACGTCCAGGTTAAAGACCTAGCAGAACTTATTATAGAAGCCCAAGGTTAATTATCCGGTCAAGAAATCATTAAATTATGTTTGTCCCCTTTGAAAAAATTAATGAGCATGCCCGCATCTGGGTTTATCAGGCAAACCGTAAATTCAATTCCGACGAGTCTAACATAATTTCACAAACACTTTTAGCGTTTACAGAGAACTGGCTGGTACACGGCCAACCGATGCACGCGTCGTTTGATTTGAAGTTTAATCAGTTCATAATTTTGGCTGCCGATGACCAAGTGAGTGCTCCCAGTGGTTGCTCAATAGATGATTCGGTTAGAACGGTTAAAAAATTAGGCGCCGAATTGGGCATTGATTTCTTTGATCGAACGCTTATTGCATTCAGAAGCAACGAAGACATTTTTACCATTTCATCATCGGACTTGAAAGCAAAATTGAAAGAGGAAATGTGGAATAGGGATACTTTGGTATTCAATAATCTTGTCGGTACAAAGCGCGAACTAGTCCAATCGTGGATGGTTCCTGCAGGAACTACCTGGCTAAAACGTTATTTACCACAACAATCAGTGGTCGGGTAAGCCAGATATTTTGTAGCTTTATTACGTTATTTTATATTTTTATTTATGAGGCTGAGAGTTCTCGTGTTAATCTCCTCCATTTTTTTGATGTCATGTGGCATTGAAAAGAAGGCAAACAAAGCATTCATTTTAGGCAAGTATCAAAACTCAATTGACCTGTATAAAAAGGTCGTGAGTAAAAATGCTAACAACGGCAAGGCCAATTATTTCATTGCCGAATCTTACCGACTGAGCAATCGTCCGAAAGAAGCCGAGGCTTATTATGCAAAAGCCGGAGGCAAAGGAATTGACAAAGATTCCGTGCAGTTCTTTTATGCACAATCTTTAAAGGCTAACGGCAAATATGCAGAGGCACGTCAGCAGTTGGATGAGATGATTAAGAGCACCAGTAACAACGCGCTGAAGGACCGCGCACAGGCCGAGCGGAACGGATTAGCATACCTCGAGCAACTGAATGAAAAAACAAGCTACTATAGGGTAAAAAATCTTGAACTGATCAATACTCCTTCGAGTGAGTATTCTCCGGTGTTTTTAAACAACGAGTTATATTTCACCTCGTCACGCGGCAATGATAAAGTCTACGAAGCCACCGGTACCCCATTTACTGATATTTATAAGGTAGCAAGTCGCGGAGCAATTGTTGATGTTGCCACGGTTGCCCCGTTACCTGCAGGAATTAACTCATCAAGCATTAACGACGGATGTATCACCTTTTCTCCAGACGGTAAAACCATGGTCTTTGCAAAAGGTAATTCAGGCAAAAGAAAAAGTACAGAAGACGTTGACCTCTATATCTCAAGGTTTAGAAATGGCGTATGGTCTGACCCTATTATGATCAACATCAATGAGCCCGGTGCATGGGATTCGTCTCCGGCGTTCAGTCCTGATGGTCGTACATTATATTTTGCATCTAACCGAAAGTCGCGGGGCAGAACTCAGATTAGTTATGGTGGTACGGATATTTACTCAGCACAAATGGATACGCGCGGAAGATTTTCCCGCGTGAGAAATCTTGGACCTGAGATTAATACACCAGGCAATGAACTTTTTCCCTACATGGCGGAAGACGCAAAATTATATTTCGCATCTGACGGACATCCTGGGTATGGCGGTTTGGATTTATTCGTAGTGAAACGTGCTAACGGAAAAACAGTCATTGAAAATCTGGCCCAGCCCGTTAATTCCTCCGGCGATGATTTTGGAATATTTTTATTCCGTCCCGATCGTGGCTTTTTAACCTCAAACCGTGAGGGCGGCAAAGGCGATGATGATATCTACACTTTCGTAAATGAAGACCCCAACCTGAAGGTTGTAAACTACTACCTTCAAGGCATTACCTATACTCAGGATAAAGAGGGTAAGCTTCAAATTCTTCCTAACACAAGAGTTAATCTACTGGATGGCAAAGGAGAATTGATGCAAGACTACGTCACGGGAGACGACGGAAAGTTTTTGTTTCGTGTATATGACAATGAAGACTACAACCTCGTTGGGGAAACTGATGGATACTTGGTGAAACGCCAGCCCTACACGACGAAAGGCAGAGGTGTTGATCCATCGACATTGAAAGATCTGATCACCAATGTCACGTTAGATACGATACTCGTGCTTGATAAGATTGAACTCAATAAAATTTTTGCGCTCGAAAATATCTACTACAATTATAACCGGGCCGATATCCGGGAAGATGCTGCTAAAGAATTGGATAAACTGGTCCAACTCCTTATTGATAATCCCGAAATTAAGATTGAGCTAAGTTCCCACACCGACAGCGTCGATACGGACGCCTTCAACTTAAACTTATCTCAACGACGCGCCGAATCTGCCGTCAAGTATATAGTTCAAAACGGCATAGCTCCGGATCGATTGGTAGCCAAAGGGTATGGTGAGTCCAAGCCAATTGCAAGAAATACAAATCCCGATGGTACTGATAACCCAGTCGGTAGACAGAAAAATAGACGAACAGAGTTCAAAATTCTTGAAATTGGTGTCATCCCAAAATCACTTCAAGGGGATGAGCCCATAGACGATGAGGAGGATAAATACTTCAATGAAGGAAATTGATAAATCAATTAATAAGACAATAAACAAAAGGCTGCCCTATACAGAGCAGCCTTTTATCTGAACTTAAAGATGTTGATTAGGCCGCTTTTGCCTTCTCAATATTTTCCAATTGAACTTCCTTGTGTCTTTTCAATGTAATGACTCCAATTTTATCCAAAACTTTCATAACCAAATAAGTTGGATCGATCTCGTGCCAGCGGATTCCGCCAAAATTAGGGCGTGATCCATTTTTATGGTGATTGTTATGGTAACTTTCTCCCATCATTAAGAAATCTACCGGAAGAAAATTCCGTGAAGTATCGCCCACTTCGAAGTTTCTGTATCCGTATTTATGCGCAAACCAGTTAATAATTGCACCATGAATCGGGCTTAATAAAAATTGGATAGGCAATAATAACCATAACCACCACACGTCAGCGTAGACATAGTATATGGTAATGTATACACCAGCCCAGAAGATCCGTGACGGCCATGAGCGAGCGATTTTATCAAAGGCTTCCCACTGAGGCACACCTTCCGTGAAACGTTTTTCCGGGATAAGTTTTTTGTTAGCGATGTCCGAATAGATCGTTTTTGTTTTCCACATCATATTCCAAATCGTTTCGTCGTATTTAGGAGAATGTGGATCATCTTCAGTGTCAGCAAACGCATGGTGCATGCGGTGCATAACTCCGTAGCCGTAAGGGCTTAAATAATTCGAACCTTGAAATATCCAGGTAAGCACATAAACGACCTTTTCCGTGAATTTACTCATCGTAAAAGACTTGTGCGCAGCATAGCGATGCAGAAAAAATGTCTGAAAGAATAGCGATAGATACCAGCTCGCTATGAAGAATACCAAAATTACGGTCATAATTAAAATATAGGTTTAGATACTACAAAAGCGAAAAAGCCCGGAAAGGGTTCATTTAGTGTAAGACAGATCGAATGGAGATTTGTGACAGATTAAGAGAAAAAAATTTTAAGATTTCTTAATAGAATCCGAAATACCTTCCTTTTGAAGCTCATTTACCAGTTCAACAGCGTTTCCCATATAACAGGCTTTACGAAAACTTTCAACAAACTTTGACGTGTCAGGCAGTTCAAAATTTATTTTGGAAGTCTCCTCTGCCAACTTCTTTTTGGCTCTGCAAAAAAGTTGACGGCAATGATCTTTCTTTTTATCCAAAGCCTCCTGAAGAGCTTCGTAGTCAAAGTCAAAAACTTCTTTCAATACGTAGACAGCCCGTTCCAAGGGTTCTAGTTTTGCTTGTAAAATTTTGTAGGCCTTGGCCATTTCCACATCAAAATCCAAATGAGCGAAGCTGGTTTCCTTAAACCTTCCAAGGAGTTCTGACAAATTGTGTTGGTTGAATAACTCTTCTTTCTTTTTTCTCAACGCATTGAGGTGATTGATGCAATTGTTCTTAACGGCCTTGATCAGGTAGGCTTTTGTATTCTCAATCTTCTGAGGCCCGAGCGTTAACCATTTCAAAAAGGTTTCCTGTACGATGTCTTCCGCATCTGCTTTACAGCGCACAAGGTTATAAGCAATGGCTTCTAACAAAGGGCGGTAGAGGATGATGGTCTTTTCGTGATTCATAAATCAAAACAAAGATACGATGCATTTTATTCTATTCCTCGCACCACTCATCATCTCACCGTAAAAAACTTTAAGTACTACCATACAATCGTTTGGCGGTGGCTAAGTTATCAAGTGTTAAGAGGGAAACCTTACCTTTGATTTATTTTGTGATTATTAGGTTCGGTAATGACACTATATTTTATTTTTTTTGTTCAAGTAATATGACAAATCCAACTGTATCCCCCGAAGTAAGAAGTAAACCCATCATTGCACAGGAAATTGCCTTTGCAGGTATGCATCTTTTGCCGCTCGGGGCCTTATTTACTGGAGCAACGTGGTTTGACTGGACGATTTGCGCAGTTCTTTATGTTACACGAATGTTTTGGGTCACCGGTGGTTATCATCGCTACTTTGCTCATAAATCATACAAAACATCGCGCTGGTTTCAATTCATCATTGCCTTTATGGCACAAACAACAGCTCAAAAAGGAGCTTTGTGGTGGGCTGCCCATCACCGCCATCACCACAGACATAGCGATACCCCTGCCGATCCGCACTCAATGAAAATATATGGTTTTTGGTATTCACACATTGGATGGATTGTAGGTCCTGATTTTAAAAAGACCGACTACAAGGTTATTGGTGACTATGCGAAATATCCTGAACTAGTCTGGCTGAACAAACATTATCTTGTACCGCCATTCATTCTTGCGCTGGTAGTCATGGCGTTGGGCGGAATTGTGAACGGTGGAAGCATTACCATGATGTTTACTACCGCCGGCTTTTCTTCTTTATTTGTCGGTTTCTTCTTAAGTACCGTGATACTATATCATGCTACGTTTTCGATCAATTCCATTATGCACAAATTCGGAACGCAACGTTACGAATCACATGATGAATCCAAAAATAGCATCTGGCTTGCACTATTAACACTGGGAGAGGGTTGGCACAACAATCATCACTACTATGAAGTAGCCGCTCGTCAGGGTTTTTTCTGGTGGGAGATCGATATAACTTACTATATTCTCCGAGGTTTTGCAGCGGTTGGGTTAATCTGGGACCTGAAAGAAGTTCCAAAGCACATAAAACTTTCAAAAAACAAACAGGAAGCTGCTGCGTTACGTAAAGAGTTTGATGCGGAAAAAATTAATGCTGCGTAATCCCCGTATTTGCATCAGATTTTCAAATTTTAAATAATTAGTTGTATTTGCATTTAATTTCCGGATCACCATTTCAATCAAATTTTGACTTTTCACGACTTTAATTTCGATAGCAGACTTGTTGATGGATTAGATTCCATGGGCATACGCACGCCGACTCCTATTCAAGAGAAGGCAATTCCAGTTATCATGCAACAAAAAGATTTAATTGCCTGTGCACAAACTGGAACAGGCAAAACAGCCACGTACCTTTTGCCAATTCTTAACAAAATCATTCACACCGAAAAGCGCCACTTAAATACGCTGATCATTGCTCCAACCCGAGAGTTAGCACAACAAATCGACCAGCAAATTGAAGGCTTTGGATATTTTCTTGGTGTTAGCTCCATTTCCATTTACGGAGGGGGCGATGGTGCAACGTGGGATCAGCAACGGAAAGCGCTGGAAGAAGGTGCGGACATCATCATAGCTACACCTGGCCGTCTCATTGCGCTGTTGGCAACTGGCAAAATAATTTTAGATCATTTAGAACACCTTGTTTTGGATGAAGCCGACCGTATGCTGGACATGGGATTTTATGATGACATTGTTAAGATTATAAATTATCTGCCTAAACAAAGACAGACGGTATTGTTTTCAGCAACAATGCCACCAAAGATCAGGACATTAGCAAATAAGATTTTAAATCAACCTGTAGAAATAAATATAGCCATTGCTAAACCTGCCGCCGGCATTTTGCAGCAGGCATATGTTGTTTACGATGAACAGAAATGGGCGCTGATAAAACATGTGTTAAAGACCTATACCTGGAACAGCGTTCTTATTTTTGCCTCCACCAAAGAGAATGTAAAAAAGCTAGATGCCGCCTTTGAACGGGCTGGGTTAGCCGCAAAAGCGTTCCATTCAGATCTTGATCAACAAGAGCGCGAACAAATTTTGCGCGCTTTTAAAAACAAACAAATAAACATGATCATCGGAACCGATGTGCTTTCGCGCGGCATCGATGTTGAGGGGATCAGTCTGGTGATTAATTTTGATGTTCCGCCTGATCCAGAAGATTATGTTCACAGAGTTGGCCGGACTGCAAGAGCAGAAACAACAGGTACAGCAATTACTTTCATCAATGAAAAAGATCAGCGCAAATTTTTGAGCATTGAAAATTTAATTGGGGAAACTATTGAAAAACTACCTTTGCCCGCCTCTGTGGGCGAGGGGCCAGTGTACCAACCGCAGCTTAAAAGGAAAACCAATTTCAGAAAACGAAACTCTGGAAAAACCTTTAAGAAAAATAATTCGCGAAAGAGCTAGTTGCGATTTGGGGAATGCTTCCACAGCACATAGTCCTGCGTTAAAAAAAACCGTACCATTTATTATAACTTGGAGATTGGTTACAATGGAAGGAAGTCAGTATATGAAAACAGCTAAATGGAGCTAAACGGTGTAAGTTTATTTCTTTTTTAAAATCCCGATTACTTCGTTCAGTTTTAACAACGCTTCTACCGGGCTCACAGTATTAATATCCACTTTCCCCAATAATTCCTGAATCTCCTTAAACCGCGGATCTGCTTCAAACAGACTCATTTGAGGAGTAGGTTTAGGAACTTCTTTCATCTTCCGATCACCTTCGTTTTTATGCTTTTCCTTTTCAAGGAAATGTAAAATTTCATTTGCTCGTAAAACCACGCGGTTAGGAATTCCTGCGAGCTGTGCTACATGAATGCCGAAGCTGTGCTCGCTCCCACCTTCTTTAAGCTTGCGCATAAAAATGATCTTGTCACCCACTTCTTTCACCGACACATTGAAATTTTTGACGCGCACCAAATCTTCTTCAAGTTGATTCAATTCGTGATAATGCGTGGCAAACAATGTTTTTGGACTATAGTCTTTGTGATTATGTAAATATTCTACGATAGCCCAAGCAATAGACACACCGTCATAAGTACTTGTTCCCCTGCCAATCTCATCCATCAGAATCAAACTGCGATCACTCAGGTTGTTAAGAATACTGGCCGTCTCAGTCATTTCTACCATGAATGTTGATTCACCGCGCGATAAGTTATCGGACGCGCCAACCCGGGTAAATACCTTATCAACAATACCTACTGTCGCAGCCTCGGCCGGAACAAAACTTCCCATCTGCGCCATCAAAACAATCAACGCGGTTTGACGCAACAGCGCTGACTTACCTGCCATGTTCGGGCCAGTGATCACCAGTATTTGCTGTTTGGTGCTGTCTAAAAAAATATCATTCGGCACGTAAGTTTCTCCGACCGGCAATTGCTTTTCAATAACAGGGTGACGTCCCGATTTAATATCAAGGACAAGGGAATCATCGATAGAAGGTCTAGCGTAACGGTTGGCCTGTGCTACGCGCGCAAAAGACAACAAACAATCCAACTGTGCAAGTACACGTGCGTTCTGTTGAATTTGCGGAATAAAATCAGTAGCATGATGAACAAGCGCATTGAATATCCTTTGCTCAATAACCACGAGTTTGTCTTCTGCATTTAATATCTTTTCCTCATAAACTTTTAACTCCTCCGTGATGTATCGTTCACCATTTACCAATGTCTGTTTCCGAATCCAGTCGGAAGGAACCTTTTCTTTGTTAGCATTACTTACTTCCAGGTAATAACCAAAAACCTTGTTATAAGAAATTTTGAGTGAGTTAATAGACGTGCGTTCTATTTCCCTTTTCTGAATTTGAATCAGGTAATCTTTTCCAGAGAAAGCAATCTTTCGTAGTTCGTCTAATTCAGCGTCAATGCCATCCTTAATTAAGTTGCCTTGATTAACCATAATGGAAACATCTTCACGAAGCTCCTGCTCAATTTTCTCTACCAGAAATTCACAAAGATGAAGTTGATCCGCTAATTTTTTGAGTTCGGCAGACTGATGCACTCTTAACGCTTGTTGAATTGGTTGAATGCAGCGCAATGATTTTTTGAGTTGCAGCATCTCCCTGGGATTGATACGGTTGACCGCTACTTTTGAAATCAGTCTCTCCAGATCAGCAATTTGTTTTAATGGCTCTAATATTTTATCCGCTAAAACCCGATCTTTAAAAAACGTATCTACCATGAACAACCGTTCTTCTATAGCAGACTTTTCCTTTAGTGGAAGGATCATCCATTTTCTCAACTGCCGTGAGCCCATAGGGGTTACGGTACAGTCAAGAACATCAATTAAAGGAACACCACCATCATTGTAAGAATGGACGATCTCCAGATTTCGGATTGTAAACTTATCGAGCCAAACGAATTTGTCTTCGTCAATACGTGAGATCGATGAAATATGAGAAGTATCTTTATGTTCGGTATCCTCCAGATAATGAAGCACCGCACCTGCGGCGATTATTGCTTCACCGAGTTCGTCAATACCAAACCCTTTAAGCGATGCTGTCTTAAATTGATTGATTAATTTTTCGTAAGCGTAGTCATATCCGTAAACCCACTCATCTAAGGCGAAGGTGCTGTAGTCGTCACCGAACAGCACTTCAAAATGTCCGCGAGTTTGTTTGCCAAAAATAATTTCAGACGGTGCAAAACCCTGGATTAATTTCAGCACATAATTTTCGCTGCCCTGGGCAACATAAAATTCACCAGTTGATACATCAAGAAACGACACTCCAAATGTGTTCTTCCCCATAAAAACGGAGGCGAGAAAGTTGTTCTGTTTTCTTTCAAGAACGTTATCGTTGAAAGAGAGTCCTGGAGTGACCAACTCCGTTACTCCTCTTTTCACAATCCCTTTAACAAATCGCGGATCCTCCAGCTGATCACATATGGCAACGCGGTGACCTGCTCTTACCAATTTCGGAAGGTAATTGTCTAATGCATGGTGAGGGAATCCAGCCAATTCAATTTCTGAAGCTGAACCGCTACCCCTTTTAGTAAGTACGATATCGAGAACCTTGGCAGCAGTAATAGCATCTTGCCCGAAGGTTTCATAAAAATCACCTACCCGAAATAATAACAACGCACCTGGGTACTTTGCTTTGATGGCATTGTATTGCTTCATCAATGGTGTTTCAACGGCCGATTTCACTTCACTCATAGTGAGCAAATATAAAAAAGTCGTGGGAGCAGTTTATCGTTAGAAATTAAAAGTTATTCCAGCATTACTCCTTGGGCAGCAGGTCATCAAGTCTATTATTTGTAATGCGAGACGATAAATTGCATTAATTGGATTTCTCACAGACAATTAGCCACATTGTATCACCTTTTTCTTTAAGTCGATCCACAAATGATTCGTCCTTCAAAAGAATTTTAAACCCTGCCTTTTTTAAATCTTCTATGGCATAGTCTATTCCCAGTTCATGTTTTCTTTCTTGATCTTCCCGCGAAAATTTTCTTCTTTCTTCTGCTATCGGTTCACAGAGTACAAGTTTGCCTTTGGTTTTCAAAGTGGCCTTAATAGCCTGAAGAATTTCCTGGTGTGCGTCCATTTCATGATATGTATCTACAATTAGCACTGCATCCAAAGCTAGCGTTGGAAGGCGCGGATTGTTTTCCGCGCCAAGGATTACATTAACATTATTAATTTTGCGTTCTTCAAGGTGTTTTTTAAGTTTTTCAGTTTTGTCGCGGCTCACATCGACAGCGTATACCCTGCCCTCGTCACCAACAACGGTTGATAATTTTATTGTAAAATAGCCTTCATGACAACCTACGTCGGCGACTTTACTTCCTATTCCGACACCTAATTTTTTAATTATTTCATCCGCGCGCTGCCACGTGTCCCGTTGCTTCCAGGCGCTTTCTTTGTAGACATCCTTCCAGGCGTCTTGCGCAAATGCGCCCACCGAGGAAAAAATGAGCAACAACAGCAAAAGGTAATATTTCATAATCTTTCTTTAATGCATTTTAATGCGTTCGGGATTTCAGAATAAAGTTTGAAGTTAATTTCTGCTTACGTAATACAAAAGTTTATGCTGTTTAGTCACCCTACACGTTTATTTTTGCCCTTTAAACAGTCAATAGCTGATAACTGATGAAAAAGCTCAAACTGGAAGAACTTGGCCGGATATCGGTCGAACAGTTCAAAGCATCCGAAAAAATTCCAGTCTGTATTGTATTGGACAATATCAGAAGCCTTCATAATGTAGGTTCGGCTTTTCGAACAGCCGATGCTTTTAGGATTGAAAAAATTTTTTTGACAGGCATAACCGGGATTCCCCCGCATCGTGAAATTCAAAAAACAGCACTAGGAGCCACAGAATCTGTCCCGTGGGAATACAGTGAACGACCGTCTGATATAGTAAAACGCCTAAAGGATGCGGGATATACGATTATAGTTGTTGAGCAGACTACCGAAAGCATTCCCCTTCAAAAATTTGAGCCTTCCAAAAATTCGAAGTATTGTCTTGTTTTTGGCAATGAAGTGAATGGTGTCAGCGAAGATGTGATTGAGTTCGGCGATACCGCATTGGAAATCCCGCAAGAGGGCACAAAACATTCTTTGAACATATCCGTCTGCCTGGGGATTGTAGTGTGGGAATTATTCAGGAAAGCTATTCTTACTGTTTGAGCCTTTTACGACACCTTAAAAATATTTTGAAGCTCCTACTGCCCTTTAGTCAATCAATCTTAATTTGCGGCTTGATTGATTTACTTTGAACTCTGATCGTTATTCACAACGCGGCGTTTCCGCTTCCAAAGAGGATGTTCATCAAGCTATAAGCAAGCTTGACAAGGGATTATTTCCTAAGGCATTCTGTAAAATTGTTCCTGACTATCTGGGTAATGACGAAGATTATTGTACCGTAATGCATGCTGATGGTGCTGGTACAAAATCATCGCTTGCATACATCTATTGGAAAGAAACCGGCGACATTTCCGTATGGAAAGGAATCGCGCAAGATGCCATCATCATGAACATAGATGATTTGCTTTGCGTCGGTGCCACCAATAACATCCTGCTCTCATCAACAATTGGCCGCAATAAAAATCTTATTCCAGGTGAAGTTGTATCTGCCATTATTAACGGAACTGAAGAAGTGCTCGAAATGCTGAGGAAATATGGTCTCGGCATTCTCAGTACCGGCGGCGAGACAGCTGACCTCGGTGATCTGGTGAGAACCATTATTGTAGATAGCACGGTCGTGAGCCGTATGAAACGCAGAGATGTTATTGACAACAGTCGCATTAAAGGTGGTGATGTTATTGTTGGGTTAGCTTCCGATGGCAAAGCTTCTTACGAGGATGAATACAATGGTGGCATGGGAAGTAACGGTTTAACGTCAGCACGCCACGACGTTTTTCACAACACATATGCTTCAAAGTACCCGGAGTCTTACGATATGAATATTTCCGCGGATCTAGTTTACAGCGGGAGCTACAAACTAACGGATAGGGTAGTGGATGTACCGGTAAACGCCGGTAAACTTGTGTTATCGCCGACAAGAACCTACGCTCCAATCATTATTGAAGTTCTGAAAAATCTTCGTCCACAAATTCATGGGATGATACATTGCAGTGGAGGAGCGCAAACGAAAGTGCTGCATTTCATCGACAACGTTCATGTCATTAAAGACAATCTTTTCGATACACCCCCACTTTTCAAAATGATTCAAGAGGAGAGCAAAACGGATTGGAAGGAGATGTATAAAGTTTTTAACATGGGACATCGAATGGAGCTGTATATGGATAGCAAGCATTCGCAGGAAGTGATTGAAATTTCAAAAAGTTTTGGCGTCGATGCGAAGGTAATTGGACGCGTTGAACATTCGTCTGAGAAAGGGCTTACACTCATCGGTAAGCACGGAAAATTCACTTATGCTTAAGCACCTGACCGCTTTACCTTCCCCCTATTTCAAGAGCTCTCTCGAAATTACCATTTTTTGAATTTCAGTCGTCCCTTCGTAGATCTGCGTAATCTTCGCGTCGCGCATCATTCGCTCTACATGGAACTCCTTAACATATCCATAGCCACCGTGAATCTGTACCGCCTCCGTTGTAACATCCTGCGCAATTTGTGATGCGTAAAGTTTTGCCATGGCGGCGGCTTTAACAAAATCCTGTTTTTGATCTTTTTGCCACGCTGCCTGATGGACAAGCAACCGCGCCGCATCTATTTTAGTAGCCATATCTGCTAATTTAAATTGAATGGCCTGATGCTCCGACAGATTTTTTCCGAATGCCTTTCTTTCCTTGGAATATTTAAGCGCCAATTCGTACGCACCGGCCGCGATACCTAGCGCCTGCGAGGCAATCCCGATACGACCTCCGTTTAAAGTGCTCATCGCGAAAGTAAATCCAAAGCCTTCGTCGCCTATTCGATTTGCCTTAGGGATTTTCACGTCCGTAAACATCAGTGAATGTGTATCTGATCCCCGAATGCCCATTTTATCTTCTTTCTTTCCGACAACAAATCCAGGCATGCCTTTTTCTACAATCAAAGCGTTTATACCCTTGTGTCTTTTAGCCGGGTCCGTCTGCGCGATAACAAGGTATACGTTTGCCGTACTGCCATTGGTAATCCAGTTTTTTGTACCATTCAAAAGATAATAGTCACCTTTGTCCTCCGCAGTAGTTCGCTGGCTTGTGGCATCAGATCCTGCTTCCGGTTCTGACAAGCAAAATGCCCCAATGCCTTTTTGCGCAAGCGGTTTTAAATACTTTTCCTTTTGTTCGTTGTTACCATATTTTTCCAAGCCCCAACATACCAATGAGTTATTAACCGACATGCATACCGACGCGGAAGCATCCACCTTAGAAATTTCTTCCATTGCCAGCACATAAGAAATCGTATCCATACCACCGCCGTTGTATTTTGGATCGACCATCATTCCCATGAACCCCAATTCCGCCATTTTTTTAATTTCCTCTGTCGGAAATTTTTGGTTTGTGTCCCGATCAATTACTCCAGGAAGCAATTCAGTTTGTGCGAAATTTCGCGCGGCTTGCTGTACGGCCAGATGTTCCTCGGTGAGTTGAAAATTCATAAGTTTTTGAATGAAAATATGCTATTAACAAAAAGGCCTAAGCGAAATACTTAGGCCTTTAAATTAATGATTTATAAATCTTATTCAGTGCGTTTATTCATCCTTTGAACCAAGGAACAGCATTACATAATAAAATAATGTTGTCAGTGCACCAATAGCCGCAACCACATAGGTCATCGCTGCCCATTTCAACGAATCTTTGGCCATGCCATACTCAGCAGTATTGACGATGCCTCGGGATTGCACCCAGGCCAATGCTCGTTTGCTGGCGTCAAATTCAACCGGTAATGTAATCAATGCAAACAGTGCAAAAACACCGTAACAAGCTATGATTACGAGCAGTGCGGTTTGCCAAGGTATTAAACTCTGTGCGAAGAACGCACCAAACATCATAATCATGAATAGAAAGTTAATCACCTTCGCACTAACGTTTTGAATAGGCACTAGCGCAGACCGCAATTCCAGCATACTATAGGCTTTTGCATGTTGAACCGCATGTCCACATTCGTGCGCGGCTACCGCTGTTGCTGCCGCATTTCTGCCGTGATAAACGGCTTCACTAAGATTTACAGTTTTTGTTGCCGGATTATAGTGGTCACTCAATTCATCACCTTGCACACTCGTTACTTGAACATCGTGAATTCCGTTATCGGCAAGCATCAATCGCGCAATATCAGCACCTGTTAAGTCCCTCGATAGATGAACTTGCGAGTATTCTTGAAATTTGCTTTTTAGCCTGGAACTCACCCACCAACCAATTGCCATGAAAAAAAGACCAATAATTAAAGCTCCCATATTTCGTTTTTAGTTTTTAAACATCTTTGTGAAGATGAGAAGAATCAAGCTTTACGCCAAATTCAGATCTCTGACAAAAAGACATTCAAATAACGCTCCGGTTAAAAATTCCGTTCAGAAAACACGCAATCCAGCGTTAAATCATTTACTTTTTCTAGAGCTTGACAGAAACCATCGCCAGGAAATTTAATCCCGCCTGTGGATAGAAATATGGCGTACCGTCATACCCATAGCCGTTGGAAGAATATTCCACATCAAGCAGGTTATTTACCAGAAAACCAAATTCAATTTCTTTGATTCCTTTTGGGTGAATCTGGTAGGTTAGTCTGATGTCATTGATGAAATAATCATCCAGTGTAACGCGTTCATCTTGTGTGTTATCAAGATATTGTTTGCCAACATATTTGCTAAGCAAGGAAGCCTGAAAATTCGTGAACGGTTTCCAATTAAACTGACTGCCAGCAATCCAGGCGGGAGAAAGAATAATCGTGGTGTTTCTGTTTATTGCATTGTTATTTTCATCAAACAGTGTGTAGTCCTTATTCTTGTTGACACTCCAGGTAGCGTTGACGTTCCAACTTATTTTCTCCGTAAAATTTATCAATGCCGAAAGCTCAATACCCATTCTGTAACTTCTGCCAACATTAGCCCTGATAGGAGAGCCCACATCATTTAATTCACCAGTCAGTACAAGTTGATTGGTATAATTCATCAAATAATAATTTGCCTCAACACCGAATTTTGAGGTTGTTTTTCTCCATCCTAATTCAAGGTTTCCGAGTCGTTCACTTTTAGGTTTTTCGAGACCGTCGAGGTAATCCGTACGATTCGGTTCCCGGTTGGCAATCGCATACGAAGCGTAAAGTGTACTGTTTCCGGAAAGGGAATAACTCAATCCAACTTTCGGATTGAAAAAATCGAACTCATCCTTAATTGCATACAAGCTTTGATCATTATCAACTCCTGCCGTTTCATAGTTAACTGCACGGTATTGCAAGTCTACATAGGAAGTCAATACATCTGTTAACGAATAATTCCATTTTGCGTAAACATTAAAATCGGTTTTTTGCGATTCTCCATCGTAATAAACATGACGAAGTGGTGCATTAATCGCAACCTCGGCCCACAGGATCTCTCCAAAATGCCGGGCATTATCATATTTGCTTGCAGCCCCGCCAATAGTCAAGTTCGTTTTTCCCTTTGTATAATTGGCAGAAAAAGTTGTTCCATAGTAGTCGTTATCGAGCCATCTTCTAACAACTACATCACTCGATTCAATTGTTGAGTTGCCAATGGTGACATCAGGCAATCCAAGATTTGCAAATGATTCGTCCTGTTTATATTGTTCAAAATAGCCCTTTCCATCTGTATAATGAAAAGAAATATTTCCATTCCAGTAGGCCGAGAGTTGCTGAGAGATATGCAGTTGATAGTGATCCTGCCGATAGTCATCTACTTCTCGATCATAAAAGCGAATGATGTTACAGTCATCATCATAAATTGCTCCTGAATAATTAAAACGTCGGTCTTGCTCCATGGTAGCCTGATCAACGCCATACCATGCCTGATAGGTTTGTTCATGGCCTCCAAACATTATAGCTTTTATAATCGTCTTATCACCATAATAACCTCCGCTGAGATAGTATGAATTAAGATCCGATGTGGCCCTTCGCAGATAACCATCAGATGTTATTTTTGAAACTCTCGCGTCGAACGACCAGCGATCTTTAATAAGACCCGTGCCACCTTTAAAAGTATAACGTTGAGAATTGAAGGATCCAAATGATGCAATGCCCTCTGCATAGGCCTCTCTGGAAAGCACATCAGTTTGAACACTTACCGTGGCTCCAAAAGCTCCTGCCCCGTTTGTAGAAGTCCCTACACCCCGTTGCACCTGAATACTCTGTATAGACGAAGCCAGATCTGGCGTATTCACCCAGAACACACCCTGTGACTCGCTATCATTCAAAGCAATACCATTAATGGTTACATTAATTCGTGATGCATCGCTTCCGCGTATACGCAGTCCGGTATATCCAATTCCTGCACCAGCGTCTGAAGTAGTTACCATCGAGGGACTCCAGTTGAGTAACATGGGAATATCCTGCCCGAAATTCTGCTTTTGGATGGCTTCTTTATTGATGTAAGAAAAGGTGGTAGGAGTCTTTTCATTGGCGCGGGTAGCATATACAACTACTTCTTCGGTCACGGTTGAAGAACTCTCCATTCTGATATCCAGGTCTACATCACGATCCAGCGTTACCGACTTCGTTGTCGGCAGGTAGCCAAGAAAGCGAACGACAACGGTGTAATTACCCGTCGGCACGTCTTTGACAACAAATTTTCCCAGATCATTGGTTACTGCCGAATGATCAGTGTTTTGAATTTGCACCGTGGCTCCGGCCAATACTTCATTTCTTTGCACGTCCCGAACAGTTCCGGTAATAGCATACTTTTGCGCAAGCGCGCCTGTTGTCCACAGCATGGCTGCGGCAACAACAATTGATTTGAACATTTGATTTTAATGGTTTAAACCTGCAGCGCACAGGGGAATGCACCTGCTTACGTTTAACCTTGCCTTCCCTTCGGCCGCATTACCGGCATCAGGTTCTTTGGGTATAATCTCAGCCCGTTGTTTTATGGCACCCCTTGTCTTTTGGACGCACAAAGTTATACCTGCATTTTTTACATTGACAAGTTTTTTAGGTAGTTTTTCAAAAAGTGTTTAAAGGAAGTGGATTTGTTGACCCGAATCAGGGAATTTTAACACTTTAGACTTAATTCAATATCACTACATGTACAAGGCCATTGTCAATTCCAAAAATCTTGAAATCATAAATCGTGATCAAAAATTACTCATCAGCGGCTCGCCTCTGGAATGGGACATCTTAAAAATATCGGAGAGGTACTTTCACATTTTGATAAACCATAAAAGCTACCGTGCGGAAGTTGTAAGCGCACAACCCGCCACCAAATCGTTCGTCTTGAAAATCAATGGAAACGTGTATTCTGTAGAACTGAAAGACAAATTTGATTTATTGCTGGATAAAATGGGTATGGCCAATGGGCTGGCAGGTAAAGCTAATAATGTGAAGGCACCAATGCCTGGATTGATCATTGATCTGCGTGTGAAGGAAGGAGACATAGTGATGCCTGGCGATGCACTTTTGATTCTTGAAGCTATGAAAATGGAAAATATGATTAAAGCTTCGACGCAAAGCATTGTTAAAACAGTGAGGGTAAAGAAAGGTGACAGCGTAGAAAAAAATCAGGTATTGATTGAGTTCTAATGCATGCAGCCTTAAGTGCTTTCAACTTTTGGCAAAATCGTTTTTTAAACCTTGCTCCTTTCTGAATATATTGCGCCATCAAAAAAATTGTAAATGAAATATAAACGCATCTTACTTAAACTTAGCGGAGAGGCTCTTCAGGGATCATCTAAAAGTACGAACATCGACCCTGCAGTTCTGGAGCAATATTGTGCAGAAATAAAACTGGTAAAAGATGCAGGTATTGAATTAGCAATTGTCATTGGAGGAGGAAATATTTTCCGAGGTGGTCAGGCTGAAGCATTGGGTATAGACCGTGTTCAGGGAGATTATATGGGAATGTTGGCCACTGTTATTAATGCAATGGCATTGCAAAGTTCGTTGGAACGCCACGGTATGTACACCCGCTTGATGGCAGGTATCAAAATGGAGCAGGTTTGCGAGCCCTTTATCCGCCGACGAGCTATCCGTCACCTTGAAAAAGGACGAATTGTTATTTTCGGAGCGGGTATTGGTAATCCTTATTTCACAACAGATTCGACAGCAAGTTTGCGTGCAGTAGAATTACAAGCAGATGTTGTATTAAAAGGAACTCGTGTAGATGGTGTATACACCAAAGATCCCGAGAAGTTTCCGGACGCTGTACGGTACACCAAATTATCTTTTCAAGAAGCATATGAAAAGAATTTAAATATTATGGACATGACCGCTTTCACGCTGTGCATGGAAAACAAACTTCCCATTATCGTATTCGATATGAATAAGAAAGGCAACCTGCTCAAAGTTGTGCAAGGTGAAGAAGCCGGAACATTAATTAGTTAGTTTCAATAAAGTCATTCCTTTATCACGCACTACATATTTAATTAAGCATGTTATGGACGAGATTGAGTTATATCTTGATGATGCAAAAGCTCAAATGAACAAAGCGCTGTCGCACGTTGGTCAAGAACTAAGTAAAATTCGGGCCGGCAAAGCGAACCCAACTATGCTGGATGGAATTTTTGTCTCTTATTATGGAACGAACACACCCTTGAATCAAGTGTCATCACTGACCACTCCAGATGCACGTACAATATTTATTAAACCGTGGGAAAAAGGTATGATTCCGGAGATTGAAAAAGCAATTCTAACGGCCAATCTCGGATTGAATCCTCAAAATGACGGTCAGCAGGTAATTATTAACATCCCAATGTTAACGGAAGAAAGACGGAAACAACTTGTAAAACAAGTTGGGCAGGAGTGCGAACACGGCAAGATAAGTGTGCGAACAGTCCGTAAAGAAACAAATGAAGAACTGAAAAAAATCAAAGGTGTATCCGAAGACGACGTGAAAAATGCTGAAGAACGTGTTCAGGAAATGACCAACGATTTCATCGCGAGAATTGATGCGCTAATGAAGAAGAAAGAAAGTGAAATCATGACGATTTAATGGTCATGATTTCACTTCATGTCAACTGAATTTCCTCGCCTTCCTTGTTCAAAAATTTATACTCGATTATCGCCATCGAGGTGTCTTTAACAAGGCTAACCCAGCGTTTATATTTAAAGTACCAGCGCATCCGTTGTGAGATAAGACCCTGAGTAAAATAAGCATGCAAATAGGGATGAACTGCTAACACCAAATTCCGTTCGTTTTGTTTGACTAAAAGGTGTTCGATATTTTTTTCAATTAAATCGGATACAAGAATCGATGCAGTAATTTTACCAGTACCGTTACACGTTGGACATACCTCCTTCGTAGCGATATTCATCTGAGGTCGAACGCGTTCACGTGTGATTTGCATCAATCCAAACTTGGAAAGCGGAAGTACGGTTGATTTTGCTTTATCATCCGCCATCTCATCTTTCATAATCTTGTAGATGAGTTTTTTATTGTCCGGATTCTTCATGTCAATGAAGTCTACGACAATAATTCCACCCATGTCTCGCAAACGCAACTGGCGAGCAATTTCTTTTGCAGCTTCCATATTTACCGAAAGCGCCGTAGTCTCCTGATTCTCTTCGCGATTGGATTTATTACCGCTATTGACATCAATTACGTGAAGGGCTTCGGTATGCTCAATGATGAGATAACCGCCAGCCCTTAAACTGACTGTCTGCCCAAAAGCGGATTTAATTTGTCTTTCGATACCATAATGCTCAAAAATTTTGGCCTTACCGGTATAGAGTTTTACGATCTTTTCTTTGTCGGGAGCGATGTTTCGAATGAAAGTTTTGACATCTTCGTACATCTTCTTATCGTCAACATGGACATTGTCGAACGATTCATTAAGCATGTCACGTAACAGGGAAGATGTCTTGTCTAATTCACCAATAATTTTGTCGCGAGGGTTCGCGGCGACGAGCCTGGTCATTCCCTCCTCCCACGTTTTCACCATGGAGCGCAGGTCACGGTCAAGTTCTGCAACCTCCTTACCCTCTGCTACTGTACGAATAATTACCCCGAAGTTTTCCGGTTTAATCGATTGAATGAGCCGAAGTAGTCGCTTCCGCTCCTCACTGCTGGTAATTTTTTTTGATACGCTTACCGCACTGGAAAATGGTACCAATACCAGATATCGCCCAGCCAGGGCTAACTCGCAGGATAATCGTGGCCCTTTCGTTGAAATTGGTTCTTTGACAATTTGCACTGGTAATACCTGGTTCTTTGACAATTGCTGGGTGATTTTCCCATGCTTGTCAATGTCCGGTTCACCATTGAATTTGTCTAGTTTACCGCCATTAATCTTTTTGGCTCGAACAAGTTTTGTAAACTTTTGAAGTGAACTAAACTGGGGCCCAAGATCGAGGTAATGAAGAAAAGCATCTTTGTCGTAACCAACATCAATAAATGCTGCATTAAGGCCCGGAACAACTTTTTTTACTGTACCCAGGTAAATATCCCCTACAGTAAACTTGGTGCCTTCTTCTTCATTATGAAATTCAACAAGCGTCTTATCTTTAAGAAGGGCTATACGACATCCGTCCTGAGTGGCACTAATAATTAGTTCGTTACTCAAAACTTAAAAAATTTGTTTAATGATGTAAGTATAGGCTGGAACATTTCCAGCTTATAGCCGGTAAACCGGCTATTTCTTCTTATGCCTGTTTTTTCTCAGACGCTTTTTACGCTTGTGCGTGGCCATTTTGTGTTTCTTCCTTTTCTTTCCACTAGGCATAGTAATGTGTTAATTATTTTAAATCCTTCAGATACGAATCTACCGTTGCTTGCACAGCAGGATCGTTATCCATTTGTTTTACTTTTTCAAACTGTTGTTTCGCTCTTGCCTTTTCACCCGTATTCATCAATGCAATGCCCAGCAATAGTTGCGCTTGTGCATGATCCGGATTAATTTTTATCAACTCCTCCAATCTTTCAATAGCCCTCTCATGCTGACCGGATTGAATTGATAGCATTCCCATATTAAGGAGTGCAGCTTCATTTTTTGGATCATCAGCCAGAACTTCTCTCAACATCGTAACACCTTGCATAGGGTTTGACGAAACATAAGTCATTGCCAATTTCGTTTTCACATCCAGATTTTTAGGATTCACATCCAATACCTTTTTGAAAAATGCACGCGCCTTTTCTGCCAGCTCATTTTGCTTGGCCTGATCTAGTGCGAAGGTATAAGCCTGGTAATATTGATCACCTGCCTTGATCCAACTTTCAGTCGTATTAAAGAACTTCGAAGCCTCCTCGGCGAACCATGCAGCGCTGTCAAATTTGCTCGCGCGCTGATACAGGTTTGCTAAAGAGTCGGCAAAGATAGCATTTTTTTCTTTCGGCAAGCGTCCATCCATCTGGACCCTCAACTGGCTGATGGCATTTTGAATTTCGGGTGATACTTCAGTATGCATCTCTTCTGTAGTCTGACCCGGCGAAGGGGCAGGACCATTCCCGTTTTCTGATATTTCTGCTTCGTTATTTACTACAACTTTTGGCAACAGGAATATCAGCCAGATTACGATAGCACTACCAACAACTAACAGAATACGAGTTTTGAGCATTATTTACGTGCTACACGATGGGTGTGGAGATTATAAGATTGTTATTAATTCAGTTTGGAGATTTTTCTTCCAGTTGCTTTACCTTGTCGCTGTTTTTAATCTTGTTTACAAAAATCTTTGCGGGTTTAAAGCTTGGTACAAAATGCTCGTCAATAACTAAAGCGGTATTACGTGAAATGTTCCGGGCAATTTTTTTCTTGCGTTTCTTGTTGATGAAACTCCCAAAACCACGAATGTAAATGTTATTCCCATTGGACATGGAACTCTTTACAACGCTAAAAAAAGCTTCTACTGATGCCGTTACATCAGCTTTGTCAACCCCAGTCTTTTCTGCGATTTCGTTAATAATGTCTGCTTTGGTCACTGTGTTATATTTTTAGTCTAGTACGTTTGAAAATTTACGGGAGGGCAAATTTAAATGCCGACTTCAGAATTAAAAATGAATATTGAAAAAATCTGATACTCAGGAGGATGGACAACCGATATTTCTCTGATAAAGTCGTTGAATGGTATAAAAGTAACAAGCGCGACCTTCCTTGGCGGGATACCCAAGATCCTTATAAAGTCTGGTTGTCAGAAATTATTTTGCAACAGACAAGGGTAAACCAGGGAATGCCTTACTACTTAAAGTTTGTCGAACGGTTTCCTACCGTGCAGGAATTGGCTGCCGCCACCGAGCAGGAGGTACTTCGGTTGTGGCAGGGATTAGGATATTATACCCGTGCCCGAAATCTGCACAAGTGTGCTAAAGTTGTGGTGGCGTCTTATGGAGGCGTCTTCCCTAACACTTTTGAAACACTTTTGAAACTCCCCGGGATTGGAGAATATACGGCGGCTGCCATTGCATCGTTTTCCTTCAAAGAGCCGGTGGCCGTTGTAGATGGGAATGTCTTTCGAGTATTGTCTCGGGTATTTGGTATTGAAGACGAAATAAATAGTCCAGAGGGAAGAAAAATTTTTACCACGCTGGCGAACAGCCTTATCAGCAAAAAGTATCCTGATTTTCACAATCAGGCGATCATGGAGTTCGGGGCTTTACATTGTGTGCCGAAAAATCCCTTCTGCAGCAGTTGTAGTTTTCTTCAGTCGTGTTTTGCGGCAAAACACAACTTACAATCAGCATTGCCCAGAAAAATCAAGTTGAAGTCTGCTCGAAGGAGGTATTTCTACTATATCGTGTTTCAAAAAGGAAAATCTTTAATGATGAAGCGACGGGCCGATAAAGATATTTGGGAAGGTTTATTTGATTTCCAATTGATTGAAAAGCTTAGGTCTATAAAGCCTGAGAAAATACTATCTGAATTTCAGCAGGCTTATAGAAAGCCTGTTGAGATTGAAGAGGTTGAAATTTCGCGTGATTACCGGCATGTGCTGAGCCATCAAGTTATCAATGCCAAGTTTATCATTATAAAGCTTCGAAAGTCTCCGCCAATCAAGGATAAAAATTTAAAATTCTATACTTTCGAAAAAATATACGACTTGCCAAAGCCTGTGCTGATTACCCGCTTTTTATCAGACTATAAAAACTTTTATAGTTGATTGGAGAATGGTACTTTTACCAAGTCGTTATGTATCACTTTAAACAATTATTAGTATGTCAGGAGTAAATAAAGTTATTCTGGTAGGCCGCTTAGGCAAAGATCCAGAAGTTAGAAATCTCGAAAACGGTGCAACCGTCGCCAATTTTACCGTGGCCACATCGGAAAGTTACAAGGACAAAACAACCGGCGAAAAAAAGGAAATCACAGAATGGCACAATGTTGTCACTTGGAGAAGTCTTGCTGAAATTGTACAGAAGTATCTTCACAAAGGCGACATGGTCTATATAGAAGGCAAGTTGAGAACCCGGTCATGGGAGAAGGAGGGTGTGACCCGCTATACCACAGAAATAATTGCTGATAATATGACCATGCTTTCCTCAAAAGGAAGCGGCAGCAGTGCAAGCTCAGGCTATAGCTCAGCGGAATCAAGTTCTGCCGACAGCTATCGTGCTCATGCACCAGTTGATAATAGTACAGACGATTTACCGTTCTGATGTTTCATCAAATAACCCCTGAGTGAAAGAGCCTCCCAGTTATTCCTTACTGTTAAGTATCTTTTCAGATCAGGGGTTATTCTATATTTTAAGTATTGGCGGAATAGCCTTTCTGCTACTCCTTTCCTCCATTGTGTCTGCTTCAGAAGCAGCATATTTTTCATTCACCTCCCATCATCTGGATAGGTTCAAAGCCAACGTTGATAAACGCAATAATTTAATAGCCGAACTGCTTGGACGGCCGCGTCTGTTGCTGGTGTCCTTTATAGTTCTAAATACTTTTGTCGACGTAAGTATCATCACCATTTCCACGTCTTTGGTGTGGGAAATTGCGAGCACCTTAAAATCAAAAGTGGAAGTAATTCTTTTAGCGCTATTCCTGTGCATTGTTGCAATTGCTGTTGTTGGTGAAATTATTCCCAGAATTTACGGTGTAAAAAACAACATTCGGGTAGCACAACGGACTGTCTATGCCTGGAGGGTGTGGATTCAAGTGTTAAGACCTTTTTCGGTTTTTATTATAAAAACCGGACAGCTCCTGGAAAAAAAAATGGACAAAAGCGGTATTCAATCAGGAGCCAGCGCATTAAGTCATGCGTTAGAACTAGCCGCAGAAAATACGCTGGAGTCTGGTGGCGATACACTTTTCCTTAGGAGACTAGTGAACTTCGGCACGTTAACCGTGAAAGAAGTTATGAGACCAAGACATCAAATCTCCGCAATTAAAACAGAAATGAATTTTCAGGAATTGATAAATTATATAAGTAAAACCGGGTTTGCCCGAATTCCTGTTTACCGGAAAAGCATTGACAACATTGTTGGCGTTTTATATCCAAAAGACCTACTACCTTTTATTGAGGAAAAACATTACCCTTGGCAAAACTTAATCCGGCCTGGTTTCTTTGTGAATGAATCGATGAGAATTAGCTCTCTCTTGAAAGACTTCCAGGAAAAGCATGTCCACATGGCGATAGCCCTCAATGTTTCGCTAAACACCGTAGGCTTGATAACATTGGAAGATATCGTTCAGGAAATCATGGGCAACGTAAAAGAACATGAGATAAAATAGTATTTAGGGTAATCCAATAAAGAAATTCAAAACGAGGAGTTACTTTTGTTTGTGCCCAGTAAAATGAATTTGCCTCAGAAAAATATTTTTACTAATCTGTTAAAAAGGAAAGATTTAATCTTTTTAGGAATAGGGCTCTGCTTAATCTTTACTTCATGCCAACAAGATTATTCGCCGAAGCCGTTAGGTTATAACCGGTTAAACTTGCCTGTACCTTCCTATCAATCACTTCCGGATTCCTTGCCTTATACCTTTGAATATTCGGTGCACGCAAAATTACTCGATGACACTTCAGCCATCAGTGAAAGGTTTTGGATTGAGATTTATTATCCCGGAATTAAATCCAATGTTCATATCACGTATAAATCTATTCCTAGCAAAACAGTATTAAAAGAATTTTTAGATGATGCTTATACGCTTACTTCAAAGCATCAAATCAAGGCCTATGCTATCAATGAAGTGATTACAAAAACACCACATGGAAAAACTGCAGTTATAGCTGAGTTGGAAGGTGAAGTGCCCAGTCAGTTTCAGTTTACAGTTACGGATTCCGCAAAAAACTTTTTACGTGGCGCCCTTTATTTCAATACAAAAGTGGCAAACGATTCACTTGCACCTGCCATTGAGTATATGAAGAAAGATATCATGCATATGATAAACACATTGGAGTGGAAAACAAATTAATCATCATGCTCTTTTAAGATGAAGCTCCAGCATTTCAAATTGTATTTGGTTGGAGTGCTGCTTTGTGGCTGTCAGGGGTGGAATGGAGATGCCGACAAAATATATGAAAGCGGCAACTTTAAGCAATATTGGTATTCCGGAAAAGCAGAAATCAATTCTTATTCCTTAGATCAGTCCAGATACGGTGAGCAACGAAGTGGAAAGGCTGTCTTAATTTTTGTTACCGAAGATTTTTCCAAAAAGAAACACGTAAAATTGGATGATCCTTCTGAATCTGAAAGTGACAAAGTCAGCATTTTAAAATTAAATTTTACAAAAAATTTCTTAACTGGCATCTATCCGTACTCAATGATGCAATCGGTATTTACTCCCGTCAATCGCGAAGAATATCCGCACTCGCTCAAGTCGGTAATGTCTGCGCAGGAATGGTGCGGTCAAGTTTTTACACAAATGAATCTCAGGGGAAATCAGTTTGATGTAAAATCATTTTCATATTTTGAAAAAGAAGGAGATGCTAATTTCTCCTTAAAAAAAATGTTAATAGAAGATGAAATCTGGAACCTGATCCGTCTTGACCACACAGAGCTACCAACAGGCGAGATCGATATAATTCCGGGACTATTTTTTTCGCGTCTGAATCATGTCGACTTAAAGGCTCAACAAGCAGAGGCTTCGAAAGGCGAATCCAATAATTTGATAACTTATTCGATCTCGCTACCCGAGCAGCAGCGTAAACTCTCCATTCAATTTGAAAAGAACTTTCCCTACAAAATTTTAGGATGGACCGAAGAATTTGTAGAGCGCGGCAAAACCCAATACACCAAGGCATCTCTCGATAAGACATTAGTCACCGATTATTGGACCAAGAATAAAAATGAATTTCAATATTTGAGAGATTCGCTTAATTTGTCGTCGCCTCAGTAGATTTTAAACTTTAGCAGATATGCATTGTTCTGCCTAGATCAATAAACCTTAATTTGCTTCTATGATAAAAGAATATATTTTAAACAACAAAGATCGATTTTTATCCGAGCTTTTCGAATGGCTTAGAATTCCGTCTATCAGTGCTGACAAAAAGTATAAAAATGATGTTCGAAAAGCCGCTGAGTTTTTAGCCGACAAATTAAAAACTGCGGGAGCCGATAAAGTGGAAATCTGCGAAACTGCGGGAAACCCGATTGTATATGGTGAGAAAATTATAGATGCGTCCTTTCCAACGGTGTTGGTATACGGTCATTATGATGTGCAGCCCGCGGACCCTCTTGAACTTTGGACATCGCCTCCTTTCGAGCCTGTTATAAAAGATGAAAAAATTTATGCGCGTGGTTCATGTGACGACAAAGGCCAGGCTTACATGCATGTTAAGGCCTTTGAGGCGATGACCAAACTTAATCTTCTCACATGCAACATCAAGTTCATGATAGAAGGTGAGGAAGAAGTGGGTTCGGACAACCTGGGAATTTTTGTTACTAACAATAAGCAAAAATTACGAGCAGATGTGATTTTGATTTCGGATACTGCAATGATTTCATTGGAAAACCCTTCAATAACGACGGGGTTAAGAGGATTAAGTTACGTCGAGGTAGAAGTTAAAGGCCCTAATCGCGACCTGCACTCAGGTGTATATGGCGGGGCCGTTGCAAATCCCATAAATGTTCTTTGCTCCATGATAGCCTCGTTGCATGATAAAGATGGCCGAGTAACGATACCAGGCTTTTACGATAAAGTCGCAGAACTAAATGTATCTGAACGTACTGCTATCAATAAGGCTCCGTTTGACCTGACCGCTTATAAGGAAGAGCTTGGCATCAAAGATATTAAAGGAGAAAAAAATTATAGTACACTTGAGCGCACAGGTATACGGCCAACATTGGATGCAAATGGAATTTGGGGAGGATACATAGGCGAAGGGGCTAAAACAGTATTGCCTTCAAAAGCTTCTGCAAAGATTTCAATGCGGCTTGTTCCCAATCAGGTTAGTAGCGAAATTACGGAGCTGTTCACAAAGCATTTCGCTTCTATAGCGCCTGATTATGTAACTGTCAAGGTCAGCCCTCTGCATGGTGGCGAGCCCGCCGTAACACCAACCGATTCAAGTTCTTATAAAGCAGCCAGCAAAGCGTTCGAAGAAGTTTTTGGAAAGACTCCCATCCCCATGCGCGATGGTGGAAGCATCCCCATTGTCGCATTATTTAAAAAAGAACTTAATCTTGATACCGTTCTCATGGGTTTTGGTTTTGACACGGACGCAATCCATTCGCCCAATGAACATTTTGGTGTAAAGAACTTCACCTTAGGTATCGAAACCATTATTTGTTTTTACAAACATTTCGGCAAGAAGTAGTTTTTCCGACGTCTATTAAAACAAATTTAAGTTGCCGCCTTTTCTAAATTTAGTTAAATCTAATGGTGGCATGGATCTATCTGCAAAGTACTTTTTCTTTGATGTACTGAACAACTGGTGAACCGCTTCAGCATAGTTACCTGCTCCCGTCATTCGTCTTCCAAATGTTGAGTCGTTTACTTGTCCCCCATGGACAGCACTGATCTGATTCCATACCTTATCAAATCTATCAGGAAAATTTTTCCTTAGCCAATCTTCGAAGATTTTCCCAATGCTGCCATTTAACCTAACCATAGTCATGCCGGCACCGAGCGCGCCGTGATCGGCTGCAGCTTTGAGTACGGCAGGAATTTCATGATGGTTTAACCCAGGAACAATTGGAGCATTCATGATTCCGACCGGTATGCCGGCTTTGGCAAGCGTCTCCACTGTTAGCAATCTTTTTTTAGCACTTGCCGTCCGTGGTTCCATGGCCCTGCGCAGGTCTTCATTTAAAGTGGTTATCGATATATGAATTTGGACAAGATTATCTTTAGCAAGATCGGACAGGATATCAATATCTCTTGTTACCAGACTGTTTTTTGAGATCATACCAACGGGGTGCCTATACTTTGCAAACACCATGAGCAATTTGCGGGTTATCTCTAGCTTTCTTTCAAGTGGCTGGTAACAATCGGTATTGCCTGAAACCATGATTGGTGTTGCATGCCAGTCAGGATGCATTAAGAATTTTTCTAACAATGCAGGGGCATTTTCCTTTACCACGATCTTACTTTCAAAGTCTAAACCTGCACTAAACCCCCAGTATTCATGCGTATTTCTGGCGTAACAATAAATACATCCATGCTCACATCCCTGATACGGATTTAGGGAATACATTCCTGCCAAGTCAGGACTCTCAACCTTATTTACAATTTTTTTAGCGTTTTCATAAAATACCTGCGTCGTAGGCGCCGAAAGCAACGGTTCATCAAGTCCTTCAATGTGATCAGTAACGTATTGTGCTTTTAAGAACTTGTTTTCGGTTTTAATTTGCGCTCCTCTTCCTTTGAAATAATCCACTTTCTCCTCTTCCATAAACTAATATTTTTAGTTGAAACACTAACAATATTAGTGTTTCTGATTTGCTTGGGCAATTTTTTCAGGAAAATATTTACTTTTAAATCGAGAATATAATGTTACACTATCGAGACACTCCAGTTCAGAAAATTCACGATGAAGTACTCGAAAGAGCGCAAGTAAGCCTGCTCATTAAGAGAGAAGATTTGAATCATCCTTATGTTTCTGGAAACAAATGGTGGAAATTAAAATACAATATTAAAGATGCAGTAGATAACAATTTTAAGACGTTAGTCACATTTGGGGGTGCCTATTCGAATCATATTTTTGCAACTGCAGCGGCGGCATCAGAAGTAAATCTTAAAAGTGTTGGAATAATCCGTGGCGAGCGGACTTTGCCGTTAAATCCTACACTCTCGTTTGCTGAGCAGAAAGGCATGAAGCTATACTTCATACCACGGGAAGCCTACCGGGAAAAAAAGATACCAGAACGACTTCTTGACGAATTGGAGGATCCATATGTTATTCCCGAAGGAGGGTCAAACTTGTGGGCAGTAAAAGGGGTTAGGGATTTCGCCGACACACTCAAGTGTGAATACGATTACCTTTGCTGCCCGGTTGGTACTGGTGGAACACTGGCGGGACTTATTGAGCAAGTGAACGTGAGAAAAATTATTTTAGGATTTCCTGTTTTAAAGCAAGCTGACTTTTTAATAAACGAAATATTGAATCTTAGTAAGAAAAGTAAAGATGCAACCAACTGGCGCTTAATGTACGACTATCATTTTGGAGGGTATGCCAAAACGACGTCACAGCTTTTAGAGTTTATTGAGCGTTTTAAACTTCTTCACAACATTCCACTCGAATTTGTATATACCGCCAAGATGATGATGGGAGTTTATGATCTGATCGGGAAAAATTTCTTTAAACCAGGTTCTACTATTTTGGCTATTCACACTGGCGGACTTCAATTACAGAATGGCAGCCCGGAGTAGTAGGATTTTATTTTCTGAGTGTTTCTTTGCTTCCCATCAATTGAAAATCCTGAAACACTTCCCAAACTGCACCCGAATGTTTCAGCAACGCAATTTTATCGGCAAGGAAAGCTGCCTGATAGTTTTTTTCTGCAAATTCTTCCCAAGCTTTTTGATAATTGGGTTTCTTAAGATCTCTAAATGCCAGGGTTAAGTGAGGATGAAAAGGTTGTTCTTTATAATTTGCATTGAAGAGGTTTAGCTGCCTTTTGAAATACCGTTCAAGATTCTTTTGCAAACTTTCAAGTTCAGGAGTTATTTCAACATTGATAAAAATCACGCGCGGAGGAAAAGATGAAAAGCCATTCAGCTTAATCGTAACAGGTAGGTTTTCGCGGGCAAACTTTGCCAAATGTGACGCGAGTTCATCCTCATTTTTCTCAACCCATTTAAAAGGCATATGGAGCGTAATGTGAGGGGGCGAATTCAAAGAAGCCTTACTATTATACTTCGTCTTGAAATATACCTTTTGTTCGAACGCCTCCTCATAAATGGGTGAGGGGGGTACGATAGCAATGAAGTATTGCTTTTCTACCTTATCTTTTTTTGATGCCTTTCCCACATTCATATTTAATAAAGGTAAGGTTAACAAATCATCTTATTACCATTAAATCGATGTTTATGGTCCCTTCACTTAATTTTACGATTCATTTTCGTTTATCCTTTCCTATTTTTATGCCACAAATTAAAGAAACATGACTTATCGCATTGAGAAAGACACCATGGGTGAAGTTAAGGTACCAGCCGATAAATATTGGGGTGCTCAAACCGAACGATCACGCAACAATTTTAAAATTGGTCCGGAAGCCAGCATGCCGAAGGAAATAATATATGCGTTCGCGTACCTTAAAAAAGCTGCGGCGCAGGCAAATCATGAGTTGGGTGTTTTGCCAGCCGACAAAAAACTACTGATTGAAAAAACGTGCGATGAAATTTTAACTGGAAAACTGGACGGCGAATTTCCATTGGTAATTTGGCAAACAGGGTCTGGCACCCAAAGTAACATGAACGTGAATGAGGTCATTGCGTATCGTGCTCACGTCTTGCAAGGGGGGAAACTAGATGATGAAAAAAAGATTCTGCATCCTAATGATGACGTAAATAAATCACAATCATCCAATGATACATTTCCGACCGCGATGCACATTGCGGCCTACAAGCAAGTGATTGAAATCACGTTGCCTGGGATGAAGAAATTAAGGGATACGCTCGCACAGAAATCTGCATCTTTCAAGAATATTGTTAAAACAGGCAGAACACATTTCATGGATGCTACACCGCTTACCCTGGGCCAAGCATTTTCAGGATTTGTTCAACAATTAGATCAAAGCATGCGGGCAATAAAAAACGCTTTGGAAGTTGTTCGCGAACTCGCGCTCGGTGGAACTGCAGTCGGCACCGGACTTAATGCGCCTAAAGGTTACGATGTACTGGTGGCCAAAAAGATTGCTGAACTTACCGGTTATCCCTTCATCACAGCACCCAATAAATTTGAAGCATTGTCGGCTCACGATGCCATGGTAGAACTTTCCGGTGCACTCAAACGATCTGCTGTTTCGTTGATGAAAATTGCCAATGACATTCGTATGTTAAGCTCCGGACCCCGATGTGGTATCGGTGAAATAATCATCCCCGATAATGAGCCAGGATCGTCTATCATGCCCGGAAAGGTTAACCCTACTCAGCCTGAAGCGCTCACGATGGTGTGTGCTCAAATCATCGGTAATGATGTAGCCGTGTCAATCGGCGGCGCGACTGGCCACTTTGAATTAAACGTTTTCAAGCCCCTCATCGCCTATAATGTTCTTCAATCATCCAGATTGCTTGGAGACGCATGTGTATCCTTCACGGAAAAATGTGCAGAAGGTATCGAACCAAATCATGAAGTGATTAAGAAGCATTTGGAAAATTCTTTGATGTTGGTAACGGCATTGAATACCCATATCGGTTATGAGAATGCTGCAAAAATTGCTAAGACTGCGCACAAGGAAAATAAGACTTTAAGAGAAGTTGCTGTTGAGCTTGGTTTATTAACGTCCGAACAGTTTGACGCATGGGTTAAGCCGGAGAAGATGGTAGGTAATCTCGACTAGTTGAGCATATTAATAAAATTTGTACCTTTAATTTAAATTTTTTAACCTACCAGAATGAAAAAAAGTATCATCGTATTCTTCTGCTTAGCGTTGATCGTTGCGTCGACGCAAAGCTTTGCTCAGCTTTCCAAAAAAGAGAAGAAAGAGTGGAAGAAAAAAGCTAAGGAGTATGCCAAGAACCCTGCAAACCTAAAACAACTCGAGGAAGATAAGCAGGCTGCCGATAATAACGTGTCGACGTTGAATCAAAAAATGACGCAGATGCAGTCTTCCATTAGCGAAAAGGATTCGAAAATCGCGGAACTTGAAGACCAGCTTTCTCAAGTTCGTGGACAATTAACCGCAGCAAATGCAGAACTAACTTCTCTTAAAGAAAACCCTTCAAACTCTATGGATTTTTCTAAGGGAGTTGTTTTTAAAGTTCAGATCGGCGCATTTAAAAATAAGAATCTTGCAAAGTACTTCGAGAATAATCCAAACTTTGGTGGTGAAGCAAAAGACAAAGAACCTCAAAAGTTGACGATAGGCGTATTTCGTGACTATTGGGAGGCTGATACTTTTAAGAAGTACATGCGGGAAATGGGTGTTAAAGACGCTTGGATCGTTCCATATCAGGATGGGCAACGCGTAGAAATTAAAGATGTACTAGAGGGAGTAGTGGGCGATAAACCCGCTCCTGAGTCAAAATAAATTTGAAAATTTCTGTTTTTATAAAGCAGTGCGCGAGTGCTGCTTTATTTTTTTATAAATGGCACGCAGGTTGTGTTAACTTTATTTTCATAACATTATTATACAGGCTTGTTTGTAAGGATGACCAATTTCAAAGTTCTTCTTTTGCTGTTACTTTTATCCCATCCATTATGGGCACAGGTTAGAGTGAGTAAGTTGGTTATCAAATCCAAGGAGACTTACGTTTTAGATCAATCGGATATTTTGGTAGCCGATACGTTGGTGATGATGGATTCATCCCGTCTTGTGTTGAACAAACTGAAAACCGATAACTTCATTCGAACTAAAGTCACGATAATAGGCAACTTTTGTACGATTGATGGCAAAGGCGTTGCAGGTAAACCCGGACGCCAGGGAAGAAGTGGATTATCTTACAATGCGCCTTGTCGTGACGGATTACCTGGCGGGCCGGGAACAAGAGGATTGGATGGAAGACCGGGGGTAAATCTTTTTCTGTATCTTGAAAAGGTTACTATAAGAGGTCCACTTATTATTGACCTTTCAGGCGGGGATGGAGGTCAAGGTGGCCCTGGAGGAAGTGGTGGCGGAGGAAGTCCAGGTACTCTGCACTGCAATGGAGGAAAAGGTGGAAATGGAGGTGATGGTGCTCCAGGTGGAAATGGAGCCGCCGGGGGAAACTTGGTATTATCGAGTCCGAAGATCAAATTACTTGAGCCCGCCATTGGAACTAAAATAGTGATTAGAATAAGTGGAGGAAACCCTGGTGAAGGTGGCCGCGCTGGCTATCATGGTGGTGCTGGTCTAGGCCCTCGTGGTAAAAATGGTAAGAATGGTGAACCTGGGGCGGAAGGAAAAAGTGGAAGCACCGGAGTTGAAGGCACTTTAAAATTTGAATCCAACTAACGGCATGAATAAACGATGGGTAATAAAGGAACTCCCTGAGAAAACTCAGATAGAATTGCTATCTCAGGCCATCAACATAAATTCTTATCTCGCTGCCATTCTAATTCAGCGGGGCACGGCTGATTTTGAAAGTGCTCGAAATTATTTTCGGCCATCCTTGAAAGAATTGCATAACCCCTTTCTCATGAAGGGTATGGAGAAAGCAGTGACGCGTTTAAAAAAAGCAATCGACTCAAAAGAAAAAATTCTTATATACGGTGATTATGATGTGGATGGAACGACGTCGGTAGCACTCGTGTACAGTTATTTAAGCAAGTTCTACCCACATTGTGAAGTGTATGTTCCCGACCGGTATGCAGAAGGTTACGGGATATCACTTGCAGGTGTTGAGTACGCCGAACAACAAAACTTTACGTTGGTTATAGCCTTGGATTGTGGTATTAAATCATCCGAACTTGTAGACTTAGCCACACTTAAAGGAATCGATTTTATAATTTGCGATCATCACCTTCCTGGAGATGACATACCCAACGCAGTGGCTGTATTGGACCCCAAACAAGAAACTTGTGATTACCCTTATTCTGAATTGAGTGGATGCGGGCTGGGATTTAAGTTTATGCAAGGGTTCGCTCAAAAGCATCGTTTTGAACACGAGTTATACGAATACCTAGATTTGGTAGCCGTCAGCATCGCTTCAGACATTGTTCCCATCACTGGTGAAAATCGCATCCTTACTTATTTCGGACTTCGGCAATTGAATGAAAATCCTCGCCCGGGGTTAAAAGCTTTGAAAGAAATTTCCGGAATAAAAGGTGACCTCGATGTTTCAGGAATTGTATTTACACTTGGTCCCCGTATCAATGCTGCCGGCCGGGTTGCGCATGCACGAGGTGCTGTGGAGCTTCTAGTATCTCAGACAGAGGAAGAAGCCAATTCACTCGCTGAAAGACTAAACTTGAAAAATGAAATTCGAAAGCAGTTTGATTCCGATATAACTGTTGAAGCACTTGCAATGATTGAGAGTAATGAAATTCTTCGCAGTGCTAAGTCAACTGTTCTCTTTAAGAACACCTGGCATAAGGGAGTGATTGGTATCGTCGCAGCACGGTGTGTCGAAAAGTATTATCGTCCAACGGTTATCTTAACTGAGTCAAACAACAAAATCACCGGATCCGCCCGAAGTGTAAGTGGTTTTGATTTATACAGCGCAATTTTAGAGTGCAGCGATTTATTAGAAAAATTTGGAGGTCATAAATACGCAGCTGGACTTACACTGGATGCCACTAACCTGGAGCTTTTTCAGCAAAAATTTGAACAGGTTGTATCATCCACTATCACCGAGGCTATGCTGACACCTGTCGTTGAAATTGATATGCCAATATATTTTGATGTGATCACGCCGAAATTTGTAAATATCCTTAAACAAATGGCGCCGTTTGGTCCGGGAAATCCAAGGCCGTTATTTGAAGCTTCGAATGTTTATGTCTTCAACTCGCTTTCCAGTTTCAAAGACAAGCATGTTCGGTTTTTAGCGAAGCAAAGTAATAATGAAAATGTGTTCCAGGTAGTTGGCTTTGACATGGCAGAACATTACGACAGTTTAGCGCGTGGAGATGATTTTAAAATGGCCTTCACGATAGAAGAAAATACTTTTAATGGTTCGACGAGTGTTCAACTAAGAATTAAAGACATCAAATTTTCCTGACGATGATTTTGCGCGCGGAGCATTTAATGAAGAAATATAAAACCCGAACAGTGGTAAATGACGTTTCCGTTGAGGTGAGACAAGGCGAAATTGTTGGTCTATTAGGTCCAAATGGCGCAGGGAAAACAACATCTTTCTATATGATCGTTGGCCTCATCAAACCAAATGAAGGCCGCATTTTTCTGGATGATGAGGAAATAACGCCGTTACCGATGTATCAACGTGCACGGAAAGGATTAGGATATTTAGCTCAGGAGGCATCTGTTTTTCGAAAACTTACGGTTGAAGAAAATATCATGTCAGTATTGGAAATGCGCTCATTTACCAAGCAACAGCGCAAGGAGAAAGTAGACATGCTGGTTGAAGAATTCAGTCTTCAAAAAGTGCGGAAGAACTTAGGGATGTCTTTGTCTGGAGGTGAAAGACGAAGAACGGAAATCGCCCGCGCCTTAGCCGTTGATCCGAATTTTGTTTTGCTCGATGAACCCTTTGCAGGAGTGGATCCTATTGCTGTCGAAGAAATTCAATCGATCGTCTCACGTCTCAAAAGAAAAAACATCGGCATATTGATAACCGATCACAATGTTGATGAAACTCTCTCCATCACAGATAGGGCATATCTGATGGTAGACGGAAAGTTATTTAAGGCAGGTACTGCAGAAGAACTTGCCAGCGATCCGCAAGTAAGAAAAGTTTATCTGGGACAAAATTTCGAATTGCGAAGATCAAAAGTTGCTCAGCAGGCCAATGACAGTTGGTCCGATCCTTCAGAAGCAATTTAATTTTAATACCCGCACTTTATTAGGCTGCTAAATCATAACAGTTTATTATTTTTGAAGTTAACGTAAGCTATTATGGGCCTGATTAATTCAATTTTGACATGGGTGATGAAAAAGCGCATCCATCAAATTGAACTGTTCATAAAGTACCCTCACGAAGTCCAGGAAGAACTGTTTAAAAAACTAATTCAAACTGCTAAAAATACTGAATTTGGAAAGCAGTATGATTTCTCTTCGATTACCACCTACGAGCAGTACAGGGAACGTGTTCCCATTCACACGTACGAAGAAACATTTCCATACATAGATCGCTTGATGAAAGGCGAACAAAATATTCTCTGGCCTTCCGAAATAAAATGGTTTTCAAAATCGTCAGGAACAACTAATGCCCGCAGTAAATTTATTCCAGTCTCCCAGGAAGCGTTAGAAGATTGTCACTTTAAAGGGGGGAAAGATCTGCTCTCCATTTATGTAAACAACTTTCCTGATACAAAACTTTTTGATGGTAAAGGTCTAGCGGTTGGCGGCAGTCATCAAATGAACGAATTCGATCCGTCGGCATCTTCATACTACGGCGATGTATCTGCAGTTATCATGCAAAACCTGCCGCCCTGGGCTCAATTCATAAGAACGCCGAGTTTGGAAACAGCTTTGATGGGGAACTGGGAAGAAAAGATTGAAAAATTAGCACAAGAAACAATTAAAGAAAATGTAACGAACATCGCCGGAGTTCCAACCTGGACTGTGTTGCTTATTCAACGCGTGACGGATATGGCGATGAAAAAAAACATTCTCGAAGTCTGGCCAAATCTTGAAGTGTTCTTTCATGGTGCTGTTGCATTTGCGCCTTATCGAATGCTCTTCAAATCTCTTATTCCATCCGATAAGATGCAGTACTGGGAAACTTATAATGCCAGTGAAGGTTTTTTTGGTATACAGGACCAGAAAGACACAGAAGATCTTCTGCTCATGCTCGACTACGGAATATTTTATGAATTTATTCCCATGGAAGAATTAGAAAAAGAGAATCCAAAAGCTATACCGTTAAGTGAAGTTGAATTGGATAAAAATTACGCGTTATTAATCTCTACAAATTCTGGATTGTGGCGATACAACATTGGAGATACTGTTAAGTTCACATCAAAATATCCCTACCGGATAAAAATCTCCGGAAGAACCAAGCACTTCATGAACGCCTTCGGTGAAGAAGTGATTGTTGAAAATGCAGAAGCAGCCATAACGAAAGCCTGTGAAATGACAGGGGCCGTGATCGATAACTTTACCGCCGCACCAATTTATTTGAAGGAAGGGAAACAGGGTCGCCACGAATGGATCATCGAATTTAAAGTACCTCCAATTGATCAGGAAGAGTTTACAAGGATACTTGATCAAACGTTACGCGAAATCAATTCCGATTATGATGCAAAGCGTGCTCAGAATTTAGCACTGATTGCGCCAAAAGTCCATAGCGCAGGCGAAGGAACATTTTATAACTGGATGAAACGTCGCGGAAAGCTGGGCGGTCAAAATAAAGTACCTCGCCTGGCAAATTCCCGCGAATATGTAGATGATATCTTAAAGATGATGGAGGAGGTTTAACCTTTACCAATCGCTTCTGATACTTCGTAACCAGGATACCAGACTCCAACGCGTCGACTGTTCAGCAATAGTTCCAATTTCCGCTGCGCGATTAACTTTTTCTACTGTGTAAAAAGCAGTGGGAAGAATCTTTTTCAGCGTTAATAGCAGTTGCTCGAGGTCCTCACGCTCTAATACAGTAAAAACAAGATTTTCATGCCCATCAGGACCTTCCGCATTCACATGCGTGTATCTATGCCGTTTAGAATTAAGGTAACCAAGTAGCTCATTAATTCCTTTTCTTGTAATAATTCGCACAATTACTTTTCCGTAGGCGATGCGTTCTTCGATAATCATTCCCACGAAAATACCGGTTGCAAAACCCGCGGGATATGCTACATAACATATCCAATTATCCAAGTGCTCAAAGATTTGACGAATTGCCATGAGCCAAATAAAAGATTCAAAAAAACCTAAAAGCGTAGCTGTAAAACGACGACCACCCAAAACATAAATAATCCGGATCGTATTGATAGATACATCCCCAATGCGCGCAATAAATATGAGCAACGGCAATAAAATGTAACTAAACACATTTGGTGATATGCCAAGTGTTTCAGTAAAAAAATTCTCCATAATCTACTTTTCCTAAATGTTTTTTATCCAAACAAGTCCTGAAACACATCATTCAATTGCCCAAATGATTTGACACCTATTTTAAACTTTTTAAAATCAACGGATTTATGGCTGTATTTAGAAATATAAATTTCCTGAAAGCCTAACTTCTCAGCTTCGGAAATTCTAAGATCAATTTTATTCACAGCCCTCAGCTCTCCACCGAGACCTATTTCTGCGGCAAAGCAAATTTTATCGGATATAGAAATCTCTTCCATAGAAGAAATAATAGAAATGCATGCTGCCAAGTCAATGGCTGGGTCTTCTACCCGAATACCTCCGGCAATATTTAAAAAAACATCCTGCATACCCATTTTGAATCCACAACGCTTTTCAAGTACAGCAAGCAACATATTCAACCGCTTATGATCAAACCCTGTGGGCGTGCGTTGTGGAGTTCCAAATGACGCGGGGCTAACAAGGGATTGAATTTCTATTAGCAATGGCCTGTTCCCTTCTAGTGTGGTTCCAATAGTTACTCCGCTGATTGGTCCGTCCTTTTGCGAGATCAGTATTTCCGACGGATTCGAAACTTCACGCAACCCTGTGCCTACCATTTCATAGATTCCAATTTCAGACGTTGATCCAAATCGATTTTTTGTTGTGCGCAAAATACGATAGGATAAATGCCGGTCTCCCTCAAATTGAAGCACTGTGTCAACCATGTGTTCCAATACTTTCGGGCCAGCCAGCAAGCCATCTTTGGTGATATGTCCAATTAAGAAGACTGGCGTCTCTGTCTCCTTTGCAAATTTCATTAGTTCTGCGGTACACTGCCTAACCTGCCCGATGCTTCCAGGCGCAGAGTCAAGCTGATTGGATTGTAAAGTCTGTATGGAATCAATTATCACTATCGCAGGCTGAATTTCCTCGATCGCTAAAAAAACATTTTTTGTATTTGTTTCCGTAAGGATGTAAAAGTTTTGAGACGTGTTTCCCAATCGCTCTGCCCGCATCTTTATTTGTTGCTCGCTTTCTTCACCAGATACATACAGCACGCGATGAGACTTTAACTGTAGGCCTACCTGCAGCATTAGGGTTGATTTGCCGATGCCTGGTTCACCGCCCACTAATACCAACGATCCTGGCACAATTCCTCCCCCTAATACGCGATTTAATTCGTCATCGGTAGAAGATAACCTTACCTCCTCGGTTGTTTTTATTTCCTGAAGAGTTCTCGCTTTGAGAGTTCTCGATCTTGAAGATTCCTGGCGCCATTCATTTCTATTGCTTTCTTCCTTCACCAAAAGTTCCTCCACAAAAGTATTCCAGGCACTACATGATGGACATTTTCCTAACCATTTTGCAGACTCATACCCGCAGGATTGACAAAAAAATGATGTTTTCGATTTGGCCAAGTTTTTTTCGATTAATGGTTTGGTTACTATAATCTTACAAAGGAGATAAAGTTGCACGATTTTTTTATAACTTTTCAATTACCAAACCTTAAACCTTAACCAGTTGTATGAAATCAACATTTCTAGTGACATTAGTATGTCTCAGTATGAACTTTGCCTCCGCTCAAAAATCCCCTATTAAATATGGCGTAATTCCTCTCGAAGATTTAAAAATGGTTGTTTACGATAAGGATTCATCTGCGTCTGCCGTTATCTTAACCGACTATGGAGAAGCGTATATTTCAGTCACCTCAGCATCTGCAAAGTTAAATTTCGAACGACATGTCCGGATTAAAATTTTAACAAAGGATGGTTTAGAGTGGGCTAACGCGGCAATTCCTTTATATCATGCCAATTCCAGTGAGGAAAAAGTATATAGGCTGAGAGCATCCACTTATAATTTAGAAAATGGCAAGTTAGTGGAATCTGAAATGTCCAAGGATGCTGTTTTCAAAGAAAAGTTTAATCGTTATATAAATCTGCAAAAATTCACATTGCCAAACGTAAAAGAGGGTTCGGTCATTGAATATACTTATACCGTTTCTTCAGACTATCTTGCAAATTTTCCCAATTGGCAGTTTCAGTATGAAATACCAGTACGATGGAGCGAATATTGGGGCATGTTCCCTGATTTTTTCATTTTTGAAAAATACATGCAAGGCTACATTGCCCCTACTTCTTATGAAGTAAAAAATAAGACAGCTGCAAACTTCAATACCCAGGCGCATCACTGGATTTCTAAAGATGTCCCCGCTTTTAAGTCTGAACCCTTTATGACAAGTGAAGATGACTATGTGTCGAAAATTAATCTGGCACTATCGCATATTAATTTTCCGGGACAACCTGTACAGGAAATAATGGGAACTTGGTCTAAACTTAATAGCAGATTACTTGAAAGTGAAAGCTTTGGTAAGGCCATAACCGGCTCGGGATTCTTAAAGAAGAAAGCGGAGGAAGTGACAAGTGGCATAACCGATCCTCTTCAAAAGGTCACAGCAATATTTAATTATGTACAAAAAAATTTGGAATGGGACGGTACGAAGGATACGTATGTGGACAATCTCAAAAAAGTGGTGGAGGACAAAAAAGGAACTGCCGCCGACATCAACATTATTTTAGCATCAATGCTTGAGAAAATAGATGTCGCGTTTGACATGGTTTTAATAAGCACACGTGATCACGGATTTATTCGCCAGCAATACCCTATGGAAAAGCAATTTAATTATGTCATATGCATGGTGAAAATTGGCGACAAAAATTTCTTTCTCGACGCAACGGAGAAATACCTTCCTATGGGGATTTTACCGGAACGTTGCTTGAATGGGGAAGGCCTAGTTATTTCTAAAAACAATCACGGTTGGATAGCTATCGATGCAAAAGCGAAGGCTCGTACACATATAAATTCGGAACTTTCGCTCAACGAAAATGGAGAATTAAAAGGAAAGGTAAATTACACATGCGATGGATATGATGCTTTTAGGCTTCGTGCGGATTATCATAAAAAGGGTGAAGCCGATTTTGTGAAAGAGTTTCTTGCAGACAAGAACTGGGAAATAGCAAAAAGCGAATTTCAACATGTCAATGAAATTGACCAAACTATCAAACAAACACACGAGTTCACAATAAATGAATACGGCACCTTGGCTGGCAATGTGATTTACCTAAATCCATTTGTGACAGGCCAAACAAAAGAAAACATCTTCAAATTACCGACCCGAGAGTATCCAGTCGATTTCGGGAGCGCTATTGAAAAAACTTATTTATCAAGAATTGCAATTCCTGAAGGATTTACTGTTGACGAACTACCGAAACCAAGGGTTATTATTCTTCCCAATAATTCAGGAAAGTATACCTACAACATTACCCAAATGGGCAATCAATTAAATGTTGTAAGCATTATGCAAATAAATAAAAGCCTTTTCATTCAAGACGAATATCCTTACCTACGGGAATTTTATAATCAAATTGTTGCCAAGCAGGCAGAACAAATTGTATTGAAGAAAAAATAAGATGTTATGCGAAAGTGTATTCTTCTGTTAATCGTCCTTCTGGTAGTCTTACATACAAATGCCAAGGAAGATCCACGTTATCCCGTTTCCGAAATACCTGAAGACATGAAAACAGGTATGTATGCCGTTATCCGCGAGCAGGAAATAATGTTTGAAATAAATTCCGAGAAGAATGCAACTACGTATGGCCGCTTAGTTATAACCATACTCAATGCAAACGCATTATCGTATGCAAAGAAAATTTTATTTTATGATAAATTTAATATTATCAAATATTTTAAGGGAACAGTATACGATGCAGACGGAAAAGTAATCAATAAGTTAAAAGCTTCTGAAGTATATGACCAAAGCGTTTTTGATGGATTTACCTTGTATAGTGATAACCGATTAAAAAAAGCTGACCTTTCCCAAGGTAGTTATCCCTACACTATAGAATTCGAGTATCAAACGGAACACAAGGCGCTGCTGTATGTTCCTGATTTCGATTTATATGAAGATGATGAAATATCGATTCAAAAATCCAAATATACACTCGTATACCCACCTGCCTTAAAGCCTCGCTATGTTTTATTTAAAATTCCCGAACCAAAGGTCAGTAACAACAACAACAAAGAGGTTCTTGAATGGGATTTTAAAAACATTAAACCTGACAAGTTTGAAAAGCTAAGTCCTGATTTTGATCGTATAATCCCAAACATTTCCGTCGCACCAAATGCATTCGAGTTTGATAAATATGCCGGACGCATGGATACTTGGGACAACGTTGCCAAGTGGATCATCTTATTAAACAAGGATCGAAACATTTTGCCGGAGCAGACAAAAAAACATATCCAGAATCTGACTAAGAATGCAAAGACAACTGAAGAAAAAGTAAAGATTCTTTATGAATACCTTCAGTCCAAGACGAGGTATGTGGGTATTCAATTGGGTATTGGCGGCTACCAACCTTTTGAAGCATCGGTCGTCGACCAAACCGGGTATGGCGACTGCAAAGCCCTTTCTAATTATATGGTTAGCATGTTACGTGAAGTGGGTGTTAAAGCTAACTACACGCTTATACGAGCTGGGGCAAATGAGCCGGGGATGAATATCGCTTTCCCAAGTTTACAGTTTAATCATGTTGTTGTAGCAGTTCCAAACCAGGCGGATACGATATGGCTCGAGTGTACAAGCCAAACTAATCCCTTTGGCTACGCGGGAGATTTCACCGGGGATCGTTACGCACTAATGATTACCGATGATGGAGGCAGAATTGTCAAAACGCCAAGTTATGATGCGAATGACAATACACAGACCCGCACGGCCGACGTCTATGTGTCGCTTAGTGGAGATGCAAAAGCAAAAGTAAAAACAACGTACCGCGGGCTTCAATATGAAAATAACGACCTTAATTCCATTCTTAATGACCAATATGACGACCAGAAAAAGTGGCTGCAAAAAAATGTAAAGATTCCAGCTTTTGATATTGACAAGTTTAGCATGATTAATAATAAGGACATCATCCCGTCGGCAATTGTAAATACCGATTTAATATTAAAACGTTTTGCAACAATCAGTGGTAAACGAATTTTCCTGACGCCAAACCTGATGAATAAATCTTCGTTTATTCCAGAAAAATTAGAGGTTCGAAAAACAAATGTCGTGATGCGTAAACCCTTTACACATCTTGATACAATCCGATACCATCTTCCAGAAGGCATCTACCCTGAATTTTTACCGGAAGCCACGACAATGAAATCGCAATTCGGAGAGTATGAAACGATTTACCAATTAGATCAGGGAAGTTTGGTTTATATTAGAAAACTTAAAATAAACAAAGGAGAATATCCTGCAGATGCTTATAAAGATTTTTCAGAATTTTTTAAGAATATAAACAAGGCAGACAATACTAAAATAGTTTTTCTTAGCAAAACCTAGGTTAGGAGATTGGTGCATTAGCTTCCCTAGCCATTACGTTGTATACCAACCTGTCCGCCAAACCTGGCAGCCACTTATTAAGGAATACAGCAAATTTTCCCTGTGTAGTTAGAATAATGGAACGCCTTCGGTTTACAGTAGCCTTATAGATGTGACGCGCGCAAACTTCTGCAGACATCATTTCTTCCTCTTTTCTCGGGGATTCCCCTTGCATTGTACCGTCTTTTGTAAGAGACCGTTTTCGAATATTCGATGCGGTGAATCCGGGGCATGCCGTCAATACATGAACATCACGTTTTAGGTATTCGGTACGGAGCACTTCTAAAAATCCATTTAGGGCAAACTTGGATGCAGAATAGCCGGCTCGGCCAGGCAAACCGCGATATCCAGCAATAGAAGAAATTCCAATGACGGAGCCTTTGTTCTTGATGATCTCTGGTAAGCAATACTTTGTCGCATAGAGTGCCCCAAAGAAATTTATGTCCATAACTTTTTTTATCACACTAAGATCCACCTCCTCAAACAACGCCCGCATCGAAATTCCTGCATTGTTAATAAGTATATCGATGGTACCAAATTTCTTAATTGCCTCTTCAGCCATCAGTCGATTGTCATGTTCATCACTCACATCGGCAACAAAACCTGCCGCGGTAATACCCTTTGTTTTCAACTCCTCAACCGTGGACTGTAGTTGTTCTTTATTGCGTCCTGTGATTAAGATTTTCGATCCATGAGAACCAAATTCTTTTGCCAGCGCTTTGCCAATGCCTGACGATCCACCTGTTATGATCACAACTTTATCTCTCATACGCTAAAAGTAATTATACTTGTTTAACTTGCTTGTTGAAGGTTAAATAAATGTTTGCATTAAAACTTTTGTCAAGGCTGCCTTTTGCTGTGCTCTATGTAATTTCCGATTTCCTGTTTTTTGTTAGTTATCGCCTCGTCAAATACCGCCGAAAATTAGTTTGGAAAAATTTAAAAAATTCATTCCCTAATAAAAGCGACTCTGAATTAAGGAAAATTGAAAAAATTTTCTATAAAAATCTTTGTGATTATGGTGTGGAAACGATAAAGCTCCTTACGATATCAAAAGAAGAACTGGGTAGAAGGGTAAAGTTTGTAAATCCTGAACTCTCGATAAAGTATCTTAGTCGCGGTCAATCCCTTTTGAATTTAGCTTCACATCAATTCAATTGGGAATGGTTGCTCGTCGCCGGATCCTTTGTCCTTCCCGGTCAAATGGATTTCGTCTACCAGCCGGTGAACAACAAGTTCTTTGACGAATTCACACGGATATGCCGAACCAGGTTTGGTGCCCATGGGATCAAAAGAGATTCCGTAGCTAGAGAAATAATTAGAAGGAAAAATATTGTAAGAAATATTGCCATTGTCGGCGATCAATATCCCGGGTGGGGACATGATAAGCGATATGCTGCAACGTTTCTTCACCAGCCAACGGTCTTTTTCAGTGGCCCCAATCAACTCGCCCAGTTAACACAATATCCGGTACTTTATTATGCTATGCGTAAGGTGAAAAGAGGTTATTACGAGACAAAAATTGTTGAACTTTCATTACCTCCCTATGAAAAGGAAAATGCGGATGTATTAAAAAATTACATCCGGGAAGTTGAGCGGGTTATTCACAACGATCCGGCTGGATGGCTTTGGTCTCATAACCGATGGAAAACCAGACACCTTAAAGAAAACCAACTGGCCGCTCAACCCTAAAGAAGAATTTGGCTAATATCATCGCGGGTAAGTTGCTTCATGAAACTTTCTTCGGTTGTAATTAACTCCGTTGTAAGTTTGAGCTTTCGCTGCTGAAGCGTAAGTATTTTTTCTTCGACTGAATTCCGTGTGATAAATTTATAAGTAAACACTTTTCTTTTTTGACCGATTCGGTGGGCGCGATCTACCGCTTGCGCCTCTACAGCCGGGTTCCACCATGGATCTAAAATAAAAACATAATCAGCCTCGGTAAGGTTTAATCCCAATCCGCCAGCCTTAATAGAAATGAGGAATACCTTTAAGTTTGCGTCTTTGTTAAATCGATCAACTTGTTCTTTCCTATCGGTACTTGCACCGTCCAGGTAAGCAAAATCAATCTTGTGATTTTTTAAATATTGACGAACCAACTCCAGGTGTTTTACAAATTGACTGAATATTAAAACTTTATGTCCTTCTGCTATGGCATTCTCTAACATACAAGTAATGTCTTCCAGTTTTCCAGAATCGCCGGCGTAACCTTGTTCCACCATCTTTGGATGATTCGCCAACTGACGAAGTTTTGTAAGGCCTTCCAGGATCATAAACCTGCTGTTGCCCAAACCTTCCTGGTCAATCAACTTAAAAATCTTTTCTCGGTAGTGCGCTTTAACTTCTTCGTAACGTTTTTCTTGTTCCGTGGTCATGGAACAATATTGAATGTTCTCTACTTTCTCCGGAAGCTCTGTTGCAACTTGTGATTTGTGTCGCCTTAGTATAAAAGGTTTAATTACGGCATGTAATTTCCTGGAACGTGATTCATCATTCTTTTTCTCGATCGGATATTGAAATTCGTTTCTAAAATAGGTTTGGGTTCCTAAAATACCTGGATTAATAAATGACATCTGAGACCATAAGTCCATCGTCGTGTTTTCAATTGGTGTTCCCGTCAGCACAAGCTTGTGCCTGGATTTCAATTCACGTACGGCTTTGGCAATATTCGACGTTGGATTTTTAATAACCTGCGATTCATCAAGAATGATATAGTTAAAATAAAATTGCTGAAGCAACTCTACGTCTAAGCGCGTAATGCCATAGGATGTGAGAACCAAGTCATAATTCTCAAATCGTTTTATATCTTTATTTCTAAGCGTTCCGGTATAATTTAAGATCCGTAACTCGGGTGTGAATTTATTTGCTTCCATTTCCCAGTTATAAATCAGGGAAGTTGGCATTATCAACAATGACGTACCTACGCCGGCATCTTTTTCAGCTTGCAGCATCGTCAGGGTTTGAACAGTTTTTCCAAGACCCATATCATCTGCGAGACACCCACCGAGTCGATATTCATTCAAAAATCTTAGCCAGTTATAACCAGCACGTTGATATGGACGTAATTCGCCTTTGAAACTTGGGGGTAATGGATAATTTTTAATTCCACTAAAAGAATTCAATGATCGCAGCTTTTCGCTGAGATGTACCTTTGCCAAGTTACCTTCCTCCAGTTCCTTCACCAAATTAAGGTGGTGTTTTCGCAGAACAGGTTTTTCATGTTCTCCATCGGTTTCGCTAAGCGCGAACAAGTCGGCGTATTTTGTAAGCCATGCTTCCGGTATAATGGCAATCTCTCCGTTGGGTAGTTTGAACTCCACCTTTTTTCGCATGATTAACTTACGAAGCTCTTTAAAAGGAATTTCAAATTCTCCAAACCGGATTTTGGCATGAATATCGAACCAATCGATGTTTTCTTTGACTTCAACTTCAATGACTGCTTTACCTACAAAGTATTTTTTGTCTCTGCTTTCAGGCTGGCTAACCTCGAAGCCAAAATTTAAAAGATTTACCCGATTTTCATTAAGCCAGGAAAAAGCCTCAGATTTAGGAATAGCAATGCGAAATCCTTTCATTGGTAAACCCAGCTTTTGTAGCGTGTGGAGAAAATTCTTCTCCTCCTCTATTCGGCGCGTGATACGATGAAAAACATAACCGTCTCCTTGCTTTTCGAGCGTAACACTTACGGGCCCGATATTGTCTCCGCGAAAGCGATGTTTGCCATACTTAAAGGAAAGATCAAATACAATTTTTCCTGCTTCATCACTGTGATCTTCACTAACAGGTTTATCATCAAAAAGTGAAATTGGAGAAGAACTTTGTGCTGTATGCAATTCCGAAAGTGTTAGAACGGGATGCGGATCGTATGTGCTTTTGTTGATCTCAAATCCTCGAGCGTCAACATCATCAAACGATGCAATTAAAGGAGCAACAAAACGGTTGTAGTACGTTTCCTCAACGTTCTTTGGAATAACGACATATTTCTTGGTAAAAAATGGAATCAGCTTTTTGCCGTCAACATGTTTCTCAAATCCGTAAAGCTTTCCGTTCAGTACCATCCACGCTGGATTTTTGCAAACGAGGTATGCAGAAGTGTTGGGTAAATCGATTTTCTTTCCTTGATAAAAAATGGTAGGGTAGTAGTTGGTATGTTCTGCCGTACGCATAAAATGAAATTGGATCGTTGCTCTCTTGTCCAATACTTCGATTTTACGCCACGTCGGTTCGCCATCGTTTCCCATCTCAAAAAGAATTTTGCCTTTAAGCTTATCAAGAACTTTAGCGCGACGCCTTTCCATGTAGTCTTCGATCTGCTCTTGAATTAATTCGTTACCCTTTGTTTTATCATAGGTCTTCGAAAAAAACTCTTCCGGCTTCATGAATTTTGCCGAAAACTTTTTGACAATAGATTCCTGGGCCATCGAATCCATGATTTCAATCAACTCGAAATCGCGGTCATCGAGACCTTTCGAGAATTCCCTGGCATTCTTTGGTGAAATATTTTGATGTTGATAGGTGAGTTTGCCCTTCTCATCTAAGTGGACAATGTAGGATTCAAACACGAATCCCAGGTATTCGTGTTGATACAGCGAATATATGATTTGAAACGGCTGTGACGCAGAGACTTTCATCTAAAAACAACGTTTTGATGATTCAGGAAACTTGAAAATTAGAGATAATCCATCAAAAATGGATGGTTTTCTTTGAATAATTGGTACACCAACCTTACAAATTTTGTACAGAGACAAATCGTGACGCTAATGTCGCTGGTCTGGAGGAGATTGCAATTGTCACGGCGCTCATGGCAATGAACACATAAATAAAGTCGACAACTGCCAATTTAACGGGATAACCATCGACTACAGACGAGTCCATTCCCATGGATATCAAACTAAAATGCTGCTGCAGTAGCACAATGCCAGCACCGAGCAATAAACCGAAACAGGTTCCAATTGCTGCTATAAGCAGCCCCTCCGTTACAAATACTCTCTTTAATAATGCGCTATCGGCGCCCATCGAGGCAAGAATGGTAATGTCTCTCTTTTTATCCAGTGCTAACATCATCAGGTTAAAATATATGTTAATTGAACCTATTACCAACAATAGCACCGCAGCGATTGAAGCAAATAACTTTTCCAGCTTTAATACCCGATAGACATCCTGATGTTGTTCTTCGGAATTAAGCACATTAAAGGCGTCGCCTAAAGCACTTTGTATTTGTTTTTCTACTGACATTATACTTGCCCCGGGAGCGATTTTAACCTCTAGCGAAGTGCGTTTGTCTCCATAATTCAAAAGATCTTTGGCGAATTCGAGCGGCACAATAACATAATTTTCATCAAAATTCTGGATGATGGCAAAAACTCCACCGGGCGAAATTCCTTTTTGCGTATACAATTTGGAAGGGTCAAGCACGCCACTTTTAACATTCTTTACATAGTAAAGTTGTAACATGTGAAAGTCTTCCTCCAGCGATATAGAAAGCGTATTTCGTACACCATACCCAATTAACGCCTTCGCTACTCCATTTTTTGTAAGCGCTAATTCGCCTTCTACAATACTCTCTTTTGGAATCCGTTTCTGATCTATGAAGTTATTGCTTACACCCTTTACGGTTACTACTTGATTTGCATTGTTGTACCTGGCATACGCATAATCTTCGATCACCTCAGTCACCACCCCCACACCCGGGATGCCTTCAATTTTTTTCAACAACGCGGGGCTTACTGGAAAAGATTTCCCTTTGACAGGCTCAATTTTAACCTCTGGATCAAAAGAATTATTTAATGAATGAATCAGGTCGCCAAGGCCGTTGAATATTGAAAGAACGATAATGATTGCAGCTGTAATGATGCTTACGGCAACAACAGATATAATCGAAATTACATTAATAAAATTCTTTTTCCGCTTGGATACCAGATACCGCTGAGCTATAAAGAGGGGGAGATTCAAGGCAGTTCTATTTATTCTCCTTTGGGAGCAGGTGGGATGTTTAAGTTCTTAATCAGTTCGTCTAAACGGCTTGCTGTCTCCTCCACTTCGTCTTTGATAAAAATCAGTTCGGGAATAATACGCACTTGTTTGCCAATCTTATTCCCAAGCGCTTTTCGTATTTCGCCTTTGCGCGAATTTATATTTTCAAGAACTCTTTCTTTATCCTTGACGAGCAACATACTTAAATACACCTTCGCCACACTGAGGTCCGGACTCATCCGGACATCTGCAATAGAGATAAACGCATTTTCCAATATTCCTCTTTTATCACGAAGGAATATATCACTCAGTTCCTTTTGAACCAGCTTAGAATATTTCTGCTGTCTTGTCGATTCTCCCATAGTCACAAATATCTTGCATCATTTAACAATTACCAATGAACCATTGGCAATTATAAAAACCTAGTCTAATTTGCGTTCAAAGCTATTTTTCTTTGTTACGATACTTTCGCATTAACGATCCATATCGGCTACTAGGTCTGCTGGTCATCCTTATTATTATCTATATACCATTTTTTATAGATATGCCTGAAATGACTGTATCTGAACTTAAAAGTCTAGTTATAGGTGAAAAAGTTCACGAAGGAAACGGATTGTACACAGAGCTGGTTGACTTCACAGGTCCGTTGGCAGCCTGGTTTAATGGGTTTTTTGATCTGGTTTTCGGGCAATCTATTTTTGCGAGGCGCATTTTTGCTTTTATCGTATTATTCTTTCAGGCTGGCTTCATTGGGATCATATTTGCCGATAAAAAGGCATTCTCAGAGAATACCTATATACCATCATTGTTATATGCCATCTTGTTTTTCTTTTCATTTGATACCTTATCGCTTACCCCAGAGCTTCTGGGCATGGGTTTTATCTTACTTGCCCTGAATAATCTTTTCAAAGAAATTGAATTCCGAGAACAGCGCAACGAGTCCATTTTTAATCTTGGTTTATACATCAGCATTGCTTCACTTTTTTCATTTTCACTCTTCATATATCTGCCAGGAGCGCTGTTGATTCTGATAATTTTTACCAGACATCCTGCCCGGAAATACTTTTTATTGATTTGTGGTTTTCTTATTCCCCATCTCTTATTGATGAGTATTTTTTATCTAGGGGATTCGTTCTGGACGATGTGGGACTACTATTACCTTCCTAATCTCAGCATGAAGGGCATGCGATACATATCCACAACGAGTTTATGGTGGTTAGGTGCTATACCACTTCTCTTTTTGTTCATATCCTTATTCATGCTTAACCGTGAAGCACGGTTAACAAAGTATCAGACGCAGTTGGTACAGAGCATGTTTTTCTGGATGATCTTCTCATTTTTGCATCTCTTTTTTGCAAAGGACATTCGTCCGCAAAGTTTCATAACATTGCTTCCGAGCTTAAGTTTCTTTTTAACACATTCTATCCTGGTGATTCATAAAAAGAAATTTGCTGAGATTGGAGTTTGGATTTTGCTTCTCACAACGGTGTGCATAAGCTATATGGCACGGTACAACGTATTGCCTGTAGATTACAGTAAGTTGATAGTAAGAGACGAAAAGCTAACGGTGCCAGCCAAGCGGATTTTAGTATTAGATGAGGGTGTTAACTTATATAAAAATTATCAGTCAGCGTCACCGTTTTTCAATTGGGAATTATCTGAACGAATTTTTTCAGCACCAGCTTATTATGAAAATGTCATCAAGGTGTATCAAGGTATCAAAAACGATCCTCCCGATGTAATACGCGATAGAGACGATAAATTAAAACCCTTTCTCGATCGTATTCCCGAACTCAAAAAACTGTACGCGAGACAAGGAATTTTCTACATAAAGAAAACCGCTAGCAACTGATCTTATTTACGCGGATGGAGTGACGGCCTCCTTCAAATTCAGTTTTAATAAATTTCTCGACGATTTTTTCAGCTAACGCAAAATCAATAAATCGAGCTGGTATACACAGTACGTTTGCATCGTTATGTTTTCGTGCAAGTAACGCCAGGTCTTCGTTCCAACAAATTGCCGCACGGATGCCTTGGTGCTTGTTTGCCGTAATCGCGACGCCATTGGCACTCCCGCAAACCAGAATTCCTAACTCGAATTCTTTGTTCTCTACCGCAGCAGAAACCGGGTGAGCAAAGTCAGGATAATCGGCAGATGCTTCGCTGTAGGTACCGAAATCCTTTATATCATATTCTTTTCCCAACAGCTTCTTTAATTTCTCCTTGTATTCAAATCCTGCATGGTCACTTCCAATTGCTAGTTTCATGGTGGTCAAAGTTCAGGTGGATGAAATATGAGTTGGAGTCTCTCCTGTAAAAGTAAATATCACGAAGGAGATATGTTTTGCTCCTTTAATAATTCCTCAGCTTCTTCGCGCGCCTTACGTTTTGCTACCGATGCTGAGATTATCACACTTATCTCAAAAAGCAGGTACAAAGGAATTGTAATCAACATTTGACTTAGCAAATCAGGTGGTGTTACAATTGCTGCTACAACCAAGATAATGACGAAGGAATGCTTCCTGTATTTCCGCAAAAACTCAGGTGTAACTATTCCTATTTTAGTTAAGAAATAAATGACTACAGGCAATTGAAAAAGTAAGCCTGAACCCAAGACCAGCATAACGACCGTTGAGACGTATGATGTAATGTCAAATTCGTTTACAATCATATCGCTGATGCTATAGTTTGCCAGAAAATAAATCATCCATGGGGCGATGATATAATAACCAAAAGCAACCCCAGAGAAAAACAAAAAAGAAATTGAACCAACGGCTCCCCTGGAGTATTTCCGCTCGTTCACTTGGAGGCCGGGTTTTATGAATCGCCAAAACTCCCAAACGACATACGGAAATGCGATGACCAAGCCGAGGATAAAGGATGACATAATATGCATGGTAAACTGACCTGTCATATTACGACTCTGAACTTTGAAGGGGATTTCCTGTACACATAGGGCGTCCGAACCAATAAGATTTCCGAGTTTACAAATCCATTTGAAGGTTGGGAAATCTACTCTAGCGGGCGCAAAAATTATGTTTTCAAAAACCCAGGGCGCCATTATAAAGGCGGCAATCGTAAATACAATTACGGCGACTAAAGCTCTGACAACATGCCACCGTAACTCCTCGAGGTGTTCGAGGAAACTCATCTCCTTTTCTCCGCTTTCTTCCTGATCTAATGGCATAATATAAGGTCGCTCTCCACTTGGCTGTGAGCGTTGTTACAATTGTTGAATTTTAATATAAGGGAAACTTCTGCATGAATCGATTAACCTTCTTCTTGACCGACTTCAGGTGTTTTACATCACTAGGTTTTTGTAATGCTTCGTCGATAAGATCAACAATTTTAAGAACATCTTTCTCTTTTAATCCTCGAGTGGTTATAGCTGGTGTTCCTATGCGCATGCCTGATGTGACCATAGGCGATTGTGTATCAAACGGAACCATATTCTTGTTAATGGTAATATCCGCCTGGATTAATCCTTCTTCAGCCTGTTTTCCTGTTAGATTCTTTGAACGAAGGTCAATTAGCATCAGGTGGTTATCGGTTCCGCCAGAAATGATTTTGTATCCTTTATCCAGGAAGGCGGTAGCCATTGCCTTTGCATTTTTAGAAACCTGCACGATGTACTCCATGTATTCATCAGAAAGCGCCTCATGAAAGGAAACTGCTTTGGCTGCAATCACGTGTTCGAGTGGTCCACCCTGTGTACCGGGAAATACGCCGGAGTCAAGGATCGAAGTAATCTTTCGAAGTTCACCTTTTGGAGTTTTCAAGCCCCAAGGATTATCAAAATTCTTCCCCACCATAATCATCCCTCCACGCGGTCCGCGCAGGGTTTTGTGTGTTGTCGTAGTTACGATATGGCAATACTCCATAGGATCGCTTAGCAGTCCACGCGCAATCAATCCTGCCGGGTGAGCGATGTCTGCCAGTAATAACGCACCAACGCTATCTGCAGCTTCTCTGAGTTTTTTATAATCCCAATCACGACTGTAAGCGGAAGCCCCACAAATAATCATCTTTGGTTTCTCACGTTCTGCAATTTTTATAACCTTATCGAAATCAATGGTTCCAGTTTCTTCTTCCACACCATAGAACGACGGCTGATAAAGTTTACCCGAAAAATTTACGGGCGAACCATGGGTTAAATGACCACCATGTGACAGATCAAACCCCAAAATTTTATCTCCCGGCTTCAAACATGCCAACATTACGGATGCGTTTGCCTGAGCTCCGGAATGAGGTTGAACATTTGCCCATTCTGCTCCAAAAAGTTCTTTTGCTCTATCGATTGCAAGTTGCTCCACCTCGTCAACGACCTCGCATCCTCCATAATATCGCTTCCCAGGCAGGCCTTCAGCATACTTATTAGTGAGTACCGAACCTTGGGCCTTCATTACTTGAAGGGACGTAAAGTTTTCGGAAGCAATTAGTTCAATTCCACCTTCCTGACGTTGTTTTTCTTTTTCGATGAGATCAAAAATGGCTTTATCGCGTTTCATTTTTTATGGATGAGGTTTAAAAAGAAGGGGCAAAAATAAGAGAGTGATATGAGATGGCATAATAACAGATTGAAAAAGAACAGCTATTCCAAAACATAAGCGATTTGTGAAATTTCGGTTCTTGGACAATTATGCTTGTTGTTTTTGAATCCATCGGTTTACAATGTTCTCCAAAACATCCAATGGAAGGCACCCATATTTCAACACTTCGTCATGAAAAAGCGCCAGGTTAAATTTATTTCCCAGGGCGCTTTCCGCCTTCTTCCTCAACTCCAGGATTTTCAGTTGACCAATTTTATAGGAAAGGGCCTGAGCAGGAATTGCCATGTACCGTTCGATTTCCGCAGTGGCATTCTGATCGTCAATGGCTTCATTATCTTTCATGTATTGAATAGCTTGTTCGCGGGTCCATCCTTTCGCATGAAGTCCCACATCAACCACCAATCGAATTGCCCTGTGTATTTCATCTCCCAAATTGCCAAAATATTGATATGGGTCGGTATACAATCCCAGTTCCTTACCAAGTGATTCTGTATAGAGCGCCCAGCCCTCGCCATATGCTCCGTACCACAAAAACCTTCTGAATTTCGGAAGCTCCTCATTTTCATATTGCAATGCAATCTGGTAGTGGTGGCCTGGTATTGCTTCGTGAAGAAATAACGTCTCCATTCCGGTATAATTAAATGTTGATGCATTTAAAATCGGAACATAAAAAATTCCTGGTCGTGAGCCATCAGGTGTTCCTGGATTATATTCTGCACTGCTGGATGCCGCACGAAAAGCTTCTGTTTGGCGAACTTCAAATCCGGTTTTGGGAACCATATTAAACAGTTTTTTTAATTGTGGTTCCATTTTTTTATGGATTGCATTGAATCCTGCAATTACATCTTCGGGCGTCTTGTAAGGCGTAAACTTTTTGCTGCTATTTACATGTTCGAAAAAAGCTTTTAGGTTGCCTTTAAAACCCACAGCCGTTTTTATTTTTTCCATTTCCTGACGGATACGTGTCACCTCGCTTTGACCAATTTGAAATATGTCATCTGCCGAAAGATTGGTGGTAGTCCAAAAATTTATGAGATGCTGATAGTGCTCATTCCCCTTAGGAATATCGGAGAATCCGGCCGTTGTTCTCGTCTTTGGTATATATTCATCTCGTAGAAAATCGTGCAGTTTTTCGTAGCTGGGAACGATCTTATTTTTAATGGCATCCGCGTATGCCTGTGTGATCCTGTCCTTTTCAGGTGAGGGAATAGCATCAGGCATATTTTTTATCGGTTCCCAGAAAATACTTTTTTTCACATCCTCCACCATCATGTCTTTGGCTTGCGGTAGGACACGTTCCATCAATACCTTCGGAAAAGTGTAGCCCATCGACAAGCCTTTCCTCATATTGACAATCGCCGTATCCACCCAGATCGCGAATCCATCTATACGAGCCAAAAAATTGTCATATTCTTTGACAGTCTTAAACGGTTGATAACTTTTACCACTTCCAATTTGCGGTATGGTAAGGGTCATTCCCCAAAATTGATGCACGGGCATGTAATGGTCGTTAAATTCCAGCGACCGCAAATTCACTTCCATTTCGCGCTTGAAAATATCATAACTCACCTGTTCTTGTTCCGAAAGGGAATCTCGATGATACGTGCTGAGCTCAGAATGAAATTTGGAATAGAAATTTTTGATATCAGTTCGGAAACCCTGGCTTATATCGTTCGGCAGTAAATGATTATAGCGGTTGTCACCAATTTGTGTTGCCTCTAATGGAAAGAACTTGAGTCGTTCTTCATAATATGTATCCAGCAAATCATTAAATGGTTTTTTCATTTCAGAGATTTTTTTATCCTCTTTTGGATTACACCCTGCCAATACAAGTACAAGAAACAGTAAGTAATAAAAGTTATACATATGATGTGAATGATTTAATTACCATGAACCACTACTGCCGCCGCCACCGAAACTTCCACCTCCGCCAGAAAATCCTCCTGATGATCTGCCCCCACCCGATGACCATCCGGAGCCTGACGACCACCCTCTGCCACCTTGCGATTTTGCGGTAGCCATCTTCTTCGCCATTTTTTTCCCCCAATCGCTTCGGTTCAGCATTAGTTTTAATATCGGAAATCCGATAACGTATGCTATCAAGACGGACACACCCGTAGCCGTTCCCAATACCACCATTGGGAAAGCTGCATAAAAAGGAATTAGAAAGGCGTATAAAAACCATCCACCACAACCCGGAATAAACAGACCGAGGAACGTAAATACACCAAGAATTCCAAATACAAAGACGCTGATAAGAATGCGTGCTGGCCAGCCTAATTCAGCTGCATCGTCATCGCCTGCCTGGTATTCTCCTCCAATAGCCCGGGTTATTCCTGTTATTGCCGCCAACACACCTTCGTCATATTTATTTTGCCGAAACTTCGGCGCTATTTCATTGCGAATGATCCTGCTGCTAAGTGCATCGGTTAATACTCCTTCCAACCCTTCTCCCACTTCGATGCGCATTTTATGATCGTCGATCGCAATGAGCAAAAGAACGCCGTTGTCTTTATTTTCGTCACCGAGTTTCCATTTCTCTGCTACACGGAGGGAGAATTCCTCGATAACTTCTCCTTCAAGCGAAGGAATAATGAGTATCGCTATTTGGTTTGTTGTTGAATCTTCATAAGCGATAAGTTGCTTTTCGAGTTTATCTACCGTTTGTTGAGAAAGAATATGCGCTTCATCATGCACGTGCAATCCCCAGAGTTCTGGAATTGCCCGTTGCGCTTGCACAGAAACGGTCGAAGAAATTGTCAACAGGACCAATAACGAATAGGCAAGCCGTTGTATATTGATTTCTGACATAACAAAAGAAAACATCCTGCTGATAAACGGATAAATTTTAAAATACATTTTACTTCATTAAGTTACCACGATCCGCTGGAGCCTCCTCCACCGAAACCGCCGCCACCTCCAAAACTTCCTCCAAAACCACCCCCTGATCCAGATCCCCAGGAACCACCACCCATTCCGCCTACCGGTCCAATCCATCCGCGGCCCGATGACCAATGACCACCTCCGCCTCCACCTCGTCGGCTTCGTGAGGTGATGATGATTATAATAATAATGATAATAATAGTTAGCCAGGGCGACTTTTTAGAGTTTCGTTTTTTTACAACTGGCTCTTCGTTTACATACTCACCTCTTATCGCCTGAATAATGGCCATTACACCTGCTTCAACCCCGCCCTCATAATCGCCATTTCGAAAGCGTGGTGCAATTTCATTTCGAATGATTCGGCTAGCGATCGCATCCGTCAGCGCACCTTCTAATCCATAACCTGTTTCAATCCTCATTTTGCGATCATTCACTGAAATTAAAAGCAAGACACCATTATCTTTATCGCTTTTGCCCAATTTCCACGCTTCAGCTACACGCAAAGAATACTCTTCCAGTGCATTGCCGTCCAACGAAGGGATAATAAGAATAGCAATTTGATTGGAAGTTGAATCACGTTCCGCCTGAAGTATTCTCTCAAGGCGGGAGGTGCGCTGTACAGATAAGATATCGGCCTCATCATGGACCCAATAACCTCCATGATCAGGTATGGCCGGCTGGCTATAAACTATCCTTGCAAAAAGAAGTATAAGCGATATAAGTGTAATTCTCATGCCATAAGCCCATTAGCAAGATCAGTATCAACTGCTGTGAGGCAAATATTTTTAAAACCGAAGATTGTCATGTAATTCATTGGTGTCGTCATCCGTTTTCTTAAATCCTTTTTCCAATAATAATTTTCCGCACTGTTGAATACCATCCTCCATCGCCTCGACTATCTTTCCACGTCGAATGTTGTTGATAATATCTTGAACTATTTGATCCCATTGTGCTTGCGCTACCACTTGGCTTATCCCCTTATCGGCCATGATAATAACTTCATGTTCAAAAAATGAAACGAAAATCATGATTCCTGTGCGCTGACGGGTATTAAAAACCTCTTCTTCCAAGAAAGCGTTCTCTGCGCTTTGGCGAGTGACCAGATCTTGATATTTTCTGGCGACTAAAAGCCGTTTAATTGAGTCTGAAAAATTAGGAATGACAGCTCCCAAGACTCCTCCCAGAATAACGACCAGGAAAATAAAAACCGGATCGTAAAAAAGAGTAGTGACGGCATCTTTAATGATATACCTGTCAAAAATAATCATGACAATAAATGCCAGCGAGCCACCAATGAGACTTCCCTTATAATTCGCGATTGTATAATTTCCGCTTCGTTCCACAATGACCGGCACAATTTCACCTGAAATTTTTTCTTCCGCGGATTTTACAGCCGCCTTGATTCGTTGTAGATCGGCATCACTCAGTTTCTCTTTAAAATTCATTAATTAGGAGGTTTGCATTCAAAGATAGGAACGTGCATTTAAATCAGGTGAAATATTGTGTTACTCTATTGAGTTCTCGTAAATAAAGTTGAATGGTGTTTTCTAACCCATAGTAAAGCGCGTCACAGATCAATGCATGACCGATAGAAACTTCATCCAAATGTTCAATATGCTGGGCAAAAAAATTCAAGTTTTCCAATGAAAGGTCATGGCCAGCATTAATACCTAACCCTGCCTGATGAGCGACCTTGGCACTTTCTATATAGGGTTTAATAGCGATGTCTCTGTTGAGCGAAAACTCGTGCGCATAAGGTTCGGTGTAAAGCTCAATACGATCTGCGCCGATTTCTTTCGCTGCCTCCACCATTTTTGGAATTGGATCGACAAAAATTGAAACTCTTACCCCGTTCGATCTTATTTTAAAAACAACCTCTTTCAGGAAGCTTCTATGCTTTATGGTATCCCACCCTGCATTGGATGTAATGGCTTGCGGGGGATCAGGAACTAGCGTTGCCTGCGCGGGCCTCACTTGTTCGATGATATGGAGATATCTTTCGTCAGGATATCCTTCGATATTAAATTCGGTTTTGACAACACTCTTCAGCGCCAGCACGTCACTATAACGAATGTGTCGCTCGTCTTGGCGAGGATGTACCGTGATTCCTTGTGCTCCGAATCGTTCACAGTCCTGTGCAGCCTTTATAACATCTGGATTATTTCCGCCCCGCGCATTTCGGAGTGTTGCAATTTTATTAATATTGACGCTTAGTCTTGTCATTGTGCGAAGGATTAAGAATGATACAAGTGTAGTAACTGACTCATTAAAATATTCGTTACGAAATTACATTAACAAAAATTACTATGACTCTTAAACAACAGATTGACAATGATATTAAAAAAGCCATGCTTGCAAAAAATAAAGAAGAACTTGAGGCATTGCGGGCGATAAAGTCATTGATACTCCTGGCCGAAACCGATAAGAGCTCTACCGGGGATATTTCAGCTGATGTAGAGAATAAACTACTGCAAAAAGCTGTTAAGCAAAGAAAAGAATCAGCCGATATTTTTCAGCAGCAAGGCCGTCAAGAACTTGCCGACAAGGAAAATTTTCAACTTGAAGTAATCAGCCGATATTTGCCTAAGCAGCTATCCGAAGAAGAAGTAATGACTGCCTTAAAAAATATCATCCAGCAGGTCGGCGCCAAAGGACCTCAAGATATGGGAAAAGTAATGGGCGCTGCTACCAAATCGCTATCTGGCCAAGCCGACGGCAAGCTTATTTCAGAACTCGTTAAAAAGCTTCTCGTACCTTGACGATTTCTGACATAGTTTTAGTTATACTGATTATACTGGGCGCTTATAGTGGCTATAGGGATGGTTTTATCGTCTCTTTGTTTTCTCTCGTTGCAATCGTACTTGGCATGCTCGGAGGATTCAAGCTTATGGGTAGCTTTATGATACTACTAAGCAATAAGTATAATATTGATGAAAAGGTACTGCCTTACCTGGCTTTTGGTTTGGTATTCATCATAATAGTAATCGCTGTCAACCTTCTGGGTAAGTTAATCAAAACCACGCTTGACAAGTCTATCTTAGGTTGGTTTGACAAAGGTGCCGGCGCACTTTTTGGAACGGTCAGAATGGCTTTCATGATTAGCATTCTCCTTTGGATTATCGATTCATTGAAAGTCCCGTTTCCAAAAGAATGGGTTGAAAATTCCTGGTTACACACAAACACAGCGAATTTTGCGCCGATGGTTACAAAATGGGTTGGTGGCTTTCTGCCTATTTTCAAAGATATATTCTAGTATCGCGTAAGCGCACAAATTTTTACGTTCTAATTATTTTCCTTTACTTATCCCTTTCTAATTTGTTTTGAGTATGGCCATTCCGGTGAAAGAAGAAAATGGATTTAGATTTGTTGACGAGGGTCAGGGGGAGGTTCTATTCTTGTTGCATGGATTATTTGGAGCCCTGAGCAATTGGGAAGGGGTAGTGAGCAGATTTTCAAGAAATTTCAGGGTCGTGATTCCGATGCTCCCTATTTATGAAATGCCCATTCGTGAAGCGGGGCTTGACGGGCTTCGCCAATTTGTGGAAGATTTTGTTTCCCAAAAAAAACTCGACAACATGATTATTATGGGTAATAGTCTAGGAGGGCACATTGCGCTTATGTACACATTGAAAAATGCGAGTAAAGTTAAAAAGCTCATCCTGACCGGCAGTTCCGGCCTTTTCGAAGACTCAATGGGTGGATCCTATCCTAAACGCGGAAATTATCAATACATTAAAGAGCGCGTTTCCTACACTTTTTATAATCCAGATGTAGCCACAAAAGAGCTCATCGATGAAGTATTTGAAATTACGAATAGTATCCCAAAATGCCTGAGAATCGTAGCAATTGCTAAATCGGCCCAGCGCAATAACATGGCTGAGGAAATTCCTAATATTAAAACGCCAACTTTATTAGTGTGGGGCTTAAATGACACCATTACTCCGCCCATGGTTGCGCATGAATTTAACCGACTTATTCCCAATTCTGAGCTTAAGTTTATTGATAAATGTTGTCATGCGCCGATGATGGAGCATCCTGAAGCCTTTAATGAAATTGTGGAGAATTTTTTGCTTAACAATACTTCAAGTAAATGAACGGACTCCTTCAATGATAGCAGAAGATTTAATTAATCACATGTTGCCACCTCTAAAGGGAACAGATGATGCGCATAAGGCAATCGTCTGGATGGAGGAATTTCGGTGTGCCTACATGCCCGTGGTGGAGGACGAAAAATTGCTGGGTTTCATCTCGGAAGAAATCATTCTAGAGACAAATGATATTGAAAAGCAGGTAAAAGACTTTGAACTTGTGGGACAAAACTGCTACGTTCATTTGGACACTCATTTTTATGATATTTTGAAAATCGCTGCTAACAATAAACTACAAATGGTGGCAGTGCTTAATCAAGACCAGAATTACTGCGGTGTAATTACTATTCAAGATACGCTCATTTCATTTGCGCAGACAGCTGCAGTCCAATTACCAGGAGGAATATTGGTATTATCAATGAATCATAATGATTACTCACTGGCGGAAATCAGCAGACTTATTGAGGAAAATCACGCTAAGATTTTAAGTAGTATTGTTAAAGAAGACCCACTGGATGCTGTTAAGTTAAGACTTACGCTTAAAATAAATCAGGTAGATCTTTCCCGCATTGTGGCAACGCTAGAGCGTTTTGGTTATAAGGTAATTGGACGCTATCATGAAACGAAACCTGAAGGAGACGATAAAGACCGTATAGACATGCTGCTTCGTTACCTGGATATCTAGATAAAATGGTTTCACTTCATTCTTAAAACCATCTGATAATTTATTATAGATTTGGAGGGCTTTCCCAATTCTATTACCCTGAAATGAAAATAGCAATCCATGGCAAAGAATTTAATCGAATAGCGGCTCCGCTCATTGCCAGGATTTTTGACATTCTTACAGAAAAGAGTGCTACGCTTTATGTTTCATCCAAGTTTGGGGAATACCTTAAGCCACCGCTTACCAAAGAAAAATTTAATGTATATCATCCTGGAGATTCTCTTGACGAAATAGAGCTTTTTATAAGCATTGGTGGAGACGGAACATTACTTGAATCTGTCACCCATATCGGGAAATTGGAAATTCCAATTCTTGGTATTAATACAGGTCGCCTCGGTTTCCTGGCTACTATTAGTAAGGAGGAAACAGAAACAGCTTTGCAAAAATTCTTCCAGGGAGCTTTTATACTGGACAAAAGGGCGCTGCTAAAGTTGGAAACAAACAAAGATATTTTTGGCGGGTTGAATTTCGCTTTAAATGACTTTACCGTGGTGAAAAAAGATTCTTCTGCCATGATCACCATTCACACCTATATCGATGGCGAATTTTTGAATTCCTATTGGGCTGATGGTATCATAGTTTCCACGCCAACAGGTTCAACAGGCTATTCATTGAGTTGTGGAGGCCCATTAATCTTCCCACGATCTGGTAATTTCGTTATTACCCCCGTTAGTCCTCACAACCTCACCGTGCGTCCAATTGTAGTTTCAGATGCTTCCGAAATAACATTTCGGGTTGAAGGAAGAAGCAAACGGTTTCTTGTCTCTCTTGATTCCCGCGTGGCTTCTGTTGACCCATCTGTTAAACTCAAAGTCTCAAAAGCAGATTTTAAAGTCAATTTGGTACAGCTTGAAGGGAATCATTATTTTAAAACCTTGCGTCAGAAGCTGAATTGGGGGTTAGATGTGCGTAACTAGCCGTTTGGTTACCATCGTATGGTATTTGCTAATAAAGAATAATTAAGTGGGAAACATTTTTTCAACTTTCATTCTTTACGCAAATGAGAAAATCTTTATACCTGATTGGCACAATCCTCTTAATTTTTTTAGCATCCGAATCGGCGTTAGCCCAGATGAATCGGAAAAATATTAAGAGAAATAATAAAAAAATTTCAAGCTATCGCGGTAAGAAGGAGTGGTTCAGCAAGGAAAAGCGGTACAATACGCTTGGCATTGGCTTAACTGCCTTAAATTACTACGGTGATTTGGCGCCTAAACCTACTCAGTTTAGTACTGATATTTCGTTTACCAGACCAGCCGTGAGTCTCAATTTTTCTCACCGATTCGGCCCGCGATATACCATCGCAGCAGCATTTATGTATGGAACTCTAAGGGGTGCCGATAGCGAGTCCGCTAATTCAGGGGACTTGAATAATGGGGTTTATCGTTACCAGCGCAACTTATCATTCCGCAATAGAATCAAAGAATTATCTGTAGTTGCTAGCCTTGATTTATTTTCCAACATGGCTACATATATAAGTAGAGTTAAATGGACGCCTTATGTTTTCATGGGCGTCGCCGGACTATTGCATAATCCGCAGGCCCTTGCGCCTGCCACAGACTTAAATGGTAATCCTTTGCCGGAAGCTGGTACTTGGGTAAATCTCCAGTCTCTCGGTACAGAAGGTCAGAAAGGAACTCTTTCGGAAGGTGACGTAAACAATGGAATTAAATCTTATAAAAAACTTCAAGTTGCCATACCATTTGGAATTGGTGCGCGTTTCAGATTGAATGAAGTGCTAGATTTGTCAGCTGAATTAGGTTTCAGGTATTTGTTTACTGACTACATTGATGATGTAAGTCAGAATTATGTCGATCTAGGTGTGTTTGGAGATAACGAGTTGGCGAAGGCCATGTCATACAGAACCAACGAAATTGTAGACCCGAATCTGTTAACCCCGACTCAGACCCGCGACGGCAAGACATATAATTTGTTGAGCGGATATGGTCAGGAATACATTGATAATAAACGAGGAAATAAAAATGATAAGGATACCTACATGGTAACCACAATAAAACTTACGTATATTTTGGGCAAAACTTTTCATAGGGCTAAATTCAGATAATGCATTGTGTAGTTAAAAAACCTCTCTTCGTTGCTTTATTCTTTTTAATCTCTTCAAGCGCAAGTGCCCAACGTTCTGAGATCGGCTTTGGACTTGGAACATTTAGCTACACCGGAGATCTTGTCCGGACCTACAACTTCAAATATTCCAAACCGGCAGCTACTGTCTTTTATCGCTCCAATCTAAGTAACGTAGTCAGTTTCCGTGCTGCAATAACCGGGGGGAAAATTGGTGCCAGTGAAAAGCCGATAGATCCTTTTGCTGTTAATCGTAATGCTTCCTTTGACTTGTTTTTGCTAGAGGCCTCGACTGTCATGGAGTATCACTTTCTGAATTGGAGAGATACAAAAAGGTTTGTACGGTTTACCCCTTATATATTTGCAGGGCTAGGATTATTTGGACTATCGGGCAATGTGGAAAAAACTGATGAGTATAGTAATGTACAAGCATCTGTTCCGTTTGGCGCTGGCGTAAAGTATGTATACAATCCCAAGTGGTACATTTCACTAGAATTTGGCATCAGAAAAACATTCTTCGACTATCTCGATAATATATCAGCAGGTGATCCAAGGGATAAAAACTATCAGTATGGAAATCCGAACGACAACGACAATTATTATTTCCTGGGTATCACATTGACCAGGACCTTCTATAGCATTCCCTGCCCCACAAATCCCTACAAGTAATCCATTCTTTATTCCTTTCGAGCTCGCCTATCCGCGAATACCGATATCTTTTACTAATTTTGAAACCCTGTGAAGTCTTATAAGGAAAATATCGACTTTAATAATTTGCCTCGACACATCGCCGTTATCATGGACGGCAATGGAAGATGGGCCAAGAAAAAAGGAGCTATGCGCATTTTTGGTCATAAAAATGCAATTCAAGCTGTGAAGGATGTAACGGAAGGCTGTGGGGAGCTAGGAATTAAGTATTTAACACTTTATGCCTTTTCAACAGAAAACTGGAGCAGACCTAAAGCCGAGATTGACGGGTTAATGGAATTATTGGTTAGCACATTGAAGCAGGAAATAAAAACCTTAATGGATAATCAGGTGAAACTGAAGACCATCGGTGACACGTCTAACCTGCCTATCGATTGCCAAAAAAATTTAGCATGGGCCATTGATCAAACTAAAAATAATAGCGGGCTAACTTTGGTTCTGGCCCTAAGTTATAGCGGCCGCTGGGAAATAATTAAGGCCACAAAAGCCATCGCTGCAGAAATTGAGCAAGGTAAAATTAAAGCTAGTGATATAAATGAGTCGCTTTTCGAAAACTATTTGCAGACTTCCGGCATCCCAGATCCTGAGCTACTGATTCGTACGAGCGGCGAGTTACGGGTGAGCAATTTTTTATTATGGCAAATAGCGTATTCTGAACTGTACATCACACCCACCCTATGGCCAGATTTTAGAAAAGAACATTTATATGAAGCGATCTGGTCTTATCAGCAACGCGAACGAAGATTTGGAAAAACAAGCGAACAATTGAATCCTGTAAGTTGATGAAGAGAGTTTTATTCCTAGCTATTATTTTGAGTATCACAGTTGATAGTTGGGCTCAATTTAGACGAAATCGTACGGAGCGCTCAACCACTCCTTCAGAGAACAATTTGAGTTATACGAATCCTGCCGAATATACTATTGGCGGTATTGAGGTTACTGGACTGAGTGTGTTGGATAAAAATGCGATGGTATCTCTGACCGGTTTAAAGGTGGGCGATAAAATAAAGATTCCCGGCGATGGCATTTCCAATGCCATCAGAAGCTTATGGAAGCATGGTTTGGTGGGCGATGTCACCATTAAGGTGGATAGAATCGAAGGACAAAATGTATTTCTTAATATTACACTTGCCGAACGTCCTCGGTTAACCGGCTTTTACTTCAATGGAATCTCAAATGCACAAGAAACCGGGTTGAAGGAAGATCTCAATCTTATCCGTGGCAAAATTGTAACAGATGCTATGGTTCGCAATACCGAAACCGGTGTAAAAAAATATTTTATCAAAAAAGGATTCCTTAATGCTGAGGTAAAGATTGTACAGGAAAAAGACACCCTTAATAAGGATGGAATTCGATTAAGAATAAATGTAAATCCAAAATCTAAAGTAAAAATCAATCAAATATCGTTCGTTGGCAATAACACGATTTCAGATGCCAAGCTGAGGAAGAAAATGAAGAAGACTCACGAGCGTCCAAGGTTTTCCATTCACCGGGCAATCCTTAGCGAGATCCTCCACCTTAATCCAAAAGAGTTTATAGACTCCAGCTACACCGTTGGTTCGAATGAGTTAAAAGAGTTTTTAAACGATAATGTTAAGCTCAATTTATTTAGCGGTTCCAAATTTATTAAAACTGATTATGAAGATGATAAGAAGAAAGTGATTGAATTTTATAATGCGAAAGGATATCGCGATGCTGAACTTGTTGTTGATACGGTATATGCAAATGATGAACGCACTATAAACATTGATTTCGAAGTTTCTGAGGGACCAAAATATTATTTCCGAAATATTATCTGGACTGGAAATTACATTTATACAGATAAACAATTAAGCGCAGTACTGGCCATCAACAAAGGAGATGTCTATAACAATGAACTCCTACAAAAAAAGATTCAGTTCAACCCAAAAGGATTAGACATTAGCGGCTTATATATGGATGATGGCTATTTGTTTTTCCGTTGTGTTCCAGTAGAAGTTGCCGTTGAAGGTGATTCCATCGATGTGGAAATGCGAATTTTTGAAGGCGAACAAGCAACTATCAATGAAGTAACCATAACCGGTAATGATAGAACAAGCGATCATGTTATTCGACGGGAGTTAAGCACAATACCTGGGCAAAAATTCAGACGCTCTGATATTATCCGGACACAGCAACGACTTGGGCAATTGGGACATTTCGCTCCTGATAAGATTAACCAAAATTTAGTTCCAAACCCTGCTAAAGGTACAGTAGACATAGAGTGGCAGGTAGAAGAACAATCGAACGACCAGGTTGAGTTATCGGGTGGCTGGGGTGGCTATTATGGATTTGTTGGAACCCTCGGATTGACCTTCAACAACTTCTCTTTGCGTAACGTGCCTAACTTAAAGGAGTGGAACCCGCTTCCGAGAGGCGATGGTCAACGTCTATCCCTCCGACTACAGGCGAATGGAAGATCCTTTCAAAGTTACAGCTTCTCATTTTCAGAGCCTTGGTTAGGTGGCAGAAAGCCGCATTCACTCAGTATAAGTTATGTTCACTCACAATCACGTTATGCTGGACGTGGGGCCAGCAGTTATAATGACTTAAATTCAAAACTTAAGGCCGACAACATATCCGTAGGCTTAGGCCGGGCGTTAGAATGGCCTGATAACTACTTTACTCTAACGAACTCTTTAGGATATGCCGTTTATACGCTGCAGAATATTGATTATGGCTTGGGATGCGATAATTGCTCTTCTTATGCGGTAACCCTGAACACCACGCTGTCACGAAATAGCGTTGACAACCAGATGTATCCTTCTCAGGGCTCAAGCCTTTCTTTGAGCGTTACCCTGACCCCACCATATTCGTCATTCAATAATATTGATTATACAACAGCAAGTGCAGAAACTAAAAATAAACTGCAGGAATATCACAAGTGGATGTTTGACGTTCATCAATATTTGCCTTTGGACAACAAGAAAAAATTAGTGCTCGAAGCCAAGGCACACTTCGGTTTCATCGGCGCTTATAATAAAGGTAAAACAGGAATCGGGCCGTTCGAACGTTTTGTTTTAGGCGGCAGTGGTTTAGCCGGTGGATTTAATTCCTTTGTACTAGGAAAGGAAGTTATTGGTCTGCGAGGCTATCAGGATAATCAGATTACACCTCCGTCCTATACTGTTGGAAACAGTACCTCACAGGAGGGTGGGATAGTATATGAAAAACTTGGGTTAGAGTTACGATATCCGGTCACGACCGGCAATGCTGCCACCATCTATGGTTTTATCTTTACTGAAGCTGGAAACAATTGGGGCAATTATGAAGATTACAATCCGTTTAAGTTATATAAATCCGCCGGAATTGGTGCGAGAATTTTTATGCCTGCGTTCGGGTTAATTGGATTAAATTGGGCGTATGGATTTGACAGGGTCCCCGGGACATCAGATGTGAGCGGATCGCAGTTCCATTTCACTATTGGTAATCAACTCAGATAGTATGAGGATATATTTAATTACAATATTTTTTCTCATTTTCGGCCTGAATTTTGTCAATGCTCAGAGGTTCGGCTACATTGATACTGATTTTATCCTGAACAAAATGCCCGAATACAAAAAGGCTCAGGATGAAATCAATCAACTTTCGCAGGCCTGGGAAAAGGAAGTCCAGGAAATGTCGAAGAAAATCGAAGGAATGTATAGTGCACTTCAAGCTGAGCAGGTACTTCTTACAGAGGAGATGAAGAAGGAACGTTCTGATGCAATTCAAAAAAAGGAAGCTGAATTGAAAGAGTATCAGAAGAAGGTTTTTGGGTTTGGGGGCTTATTTTTCTTGAAAAAACAGGAGTTGATAAAGCCTATTCAAGACAAAGTATGGGATGCAGTTGATAAGGTTTGCAAAGAAAATAGTTTGGCAATCATGTTTGATAAAGCGGGGGAATTAGTAATGATTTATACAGATCCGCGATACGATTATACTGACTTTGTGTTAGACCAATTGGGTTTAGGAGACCCAAATGATAAGATTAAAAACTAAATTTGAAATTACGAGAATGAGAAAACTTGTTTTACTTGCGGTGTTAGGAGTGACAACTTTCATGTCCTATGCACAAACTGCCACCACAAAAGTAGGCTATGCCGATGTGGATTATATTTTTACCCAAATGCCCGAGTCTAAACAAATTGATTCGGAGCTTAAATCCCTCCAAACGCAGCTAAAGAATCAAATCGATACAAAATATCAGGATTTCCAAAAAAAGCTTGCAGACTACCAAGCCAATTTAAATACGATGATTGATGCAGTCCGCTCAAATACCGAACGTGAGCTTCAACAAATGCAACAAAACATAGAAAAGCTACAGCAGGATGCCCAAACCACCGTTCAAACCAAACAAACACAATTGATGGAACCAGTCTTTAAAAAGGTGGGTAAGGCTATTGAGGAGGTTGCCAAAGAGAATGGATACACTTTTATTCTGAGTCAACAGATCGGTGGCCTGGATGTAATTCTTTACGGTGATGAAAAAATGGATGTGTCAGACTTGGTCTTGAAAAAACTGGGTGTTACACCAAAGCCCGCTGCGCCAGCGCCCGCCCCAAAGTAAACTTTGATTATAATATTGAAAGCCTTCTGTACACAGAGGGCTTTTTTTATTTAACTTTTATTAAGTGAGCAATGATTAGCCCCCCATTACTGAAAAAAGGCGACAAAATTGGTATTACTGCGACTGGCAGAAAAGTAAGCCCAAAAGATGTTGAAATAGCATACACTTTTTTTAGATCATGGGGTTTAGAGATTACTACGGCACCTAATCTTCACAGCAACGCTCACACCTATCTTGCAGGGTCGGACGCTGAACGACTGCAAGATTTCCAGCAGCTGATTGTTGATCCAGATATCAAAGCCATTGTATGCGCACGTGGCGGCTATGGCACCACACGAATTTTAGATCAACTAGATTTTACCTCTCTTTATAAGACTCCAAAATGGATAATTGGCTTTAGTGATGTTACTGCCCTTCATCTTAAATTATTCAAACTAGGTATCAAAAGCATCCATGGCACGATGCCCATTTTATTTCCAAAAGCCGAAAATGCAGATTCTATTGAAAGCTTAAAAGGAAGTCTTACAGGAGAAAGTATTGTAATCTCGGCGACATCCAGCAAAAGTAATAGACTTGGGAAAACTACGGCACCAGTAATCGGCGGGAACCTGTCATTGGTTGTCGATGCCATCGGTACCTCAAGTGACCCGGACACCAACGGAAAGATTTTAATTTTGGAGGAAATTGATGAATACAAGTACAAGGTTGATCGCATGTTTATGCATTTAAAAAGGTCCGGTAAACTTGATAATTTGTCCGGACTTATCATTGGTCATATGACTGACATCAAAGATTCTGATTTGTCATTTGGAGAGACCCTTGAGGAGGTTGTGTTAAGTAAAATATCTCAGAAAAATTATCCCGTAGCATTCAATTTTCCTATTGGTCATCAATATCCCAATCTGGCTTGGGTGCATGGATCGGTGATGACCTTGAACGTTACTGATAGTGAATCACAGTTAATGCCTCTTTTTTAAAAACCAGAAGCAATACTTTTTGCAGCGATAAAGGATGTCGTCCATGCGTTTTGAAAGTTAAACCCACCTGTCTCTCCGTCAATATTTAATACTTCGCCTGCAAAGTAAACGTTGTTCATCTTTTTACTTTCCATCGAATTAATATTTATTTCACTCAAATCAACACCACCGCAGGTTACAAACTCCTCTTTAAATGTCGTTTTGCCTGTAATGTTAAACGGGCATCGAATTAAATATTCAATCAACCTGTTTAGTTCTTTTTTTGAGAGTTCCGACCAAATTCTATCGTCCCCTATTTCGGCCAGCGCATATAACCTTTGGGCTAAACGCAACGGCAACTTGAACAAGGAATGCGTGGTAACTTTTTGTTTGCTTGTGGATAACTTGTTTCTCAGCAGAATTTCTCTCAGCTCATCTTCTTTCATGCCTCCTAACCAGTTCACCAAGACCGTAAACTTGTACTGTACCTGGTACAGGTATTCTGCCGCCCAGGATGAAAGTTTAATTACAGCTGGCCCACTTAATCCCCAATGCGTAATCAACACAGGACCTTCCTGTAAAAATTTCGTTCCTGCAATTTTCACTTCGGCGTGAGGTACTGAAACCCCCATTAAATCCTTGAATTTTTGATCCGAATCGTTGAATGTAAATAATGATGGAATAGGTGTTTTTATGGTGTGATGTAGATCAGCAATAAACTGATAAGCGTGAGCTTGTGGACTTCCACCTGTGGCAACAAGAATTTTTGTCGCCGAATAACTGTCTCCATCCGCACAGAAAATCTTTATTTCGTTTTTTTCTTGTTTGATTTGTGAAACATTTTTACCCAACATTATTTTTATTTTCAATTTTTGGGCTTCGCTAATAAAACAATCTATGATGGTTTGCGAGGAGTTTGTATGAGGAAACATTCGTCCATCACTTTCTGCATTAAGAATTACTCCTTTCGATGCAAACCATTTTACGGTATGCTCAGCATGGAATATGCTCAATAAATTTTTTAGTGCTTTTTCGCCCCGGGGATAATGACGAGAAAATTCAAAAGGATTGTAGTTATGGTGCGTAACGTTACATCGGCCACCACCTGATATTTTAACTTTCGATAATAATTTATTCGATTTTTCCAGAATTAAAATCTTCAAACCCGCCCTCATTTCCGCAGCTTGGATAGCCCCAAAAAATCCAGCGGCGCCCCCGCCTATGACGATTAGATCAAAATGCATTCGTTACTCCTTTCGCGGTTAATGTATGGCACGCAAAGTTACTATGCAAGGTGGTGCTTAAATTCACTTTCGTTAGTTTTGTTGCATTGAACAAACTTACTGCATTGACCCAACAGCTGTTTTCATCAGCCGTGCAAAGCTTCATCGATGAACATGAGCTTGATGATATCCATGAGCTTCTATTGAAATATAAAGCGATTAACACTGTGCCAATAAGCGTTATCATTGACCAGATTATAGGAAGGAGAAAGGCAAGAGAAAAATTTAGGAGTTGGTCTGAGCAAAAACGAGTTATTTATCCTCCGTCGATAAATCTTGAACAATCATCGTCTGAACAGACAGCGCGCAATAAAGTAGCAATGCTTTCAAAGGAGTTGGCGTTAAACACAAGCAGCCTTCTTGATCTTACGGGAGGCTTTGGCATTGATAGTTATTTTTTTAGCCGGTCATTTAGAGAGGTGCATTTTGTTGAGCCAAATGGTGATCTCCTTAAGATTGCACAACACAACCATGCGCAATTGGGTGTAAATAATATTCAATACCACAATTCAACAGCCGAAGAATTTTTGGAGTCATTGGATAGAAAATTTGACCTGATCTATATTGATCCGTCGCGCAGGCCAAAGGATAACCAAAAGGTGTTTTCATTAAATCAATGTGTACCAGACGTAGTATTGCTACAAGAAAAAATTTGGCAAGTCACTGACAGGCTATTGGTAAAAGCGTCGCCGTTATTGGATATAGAAAAAGCACTGAAAGATCTGAAACATGCAAAGAAAGTATCCGTCGTGTCAGTGCATAATGAATGCAAAGAACTTCTTTTTTATTGCGAGAAAACTTTTGAATCAGAACCGTTAATCGAGGCAAAAAATTTAACAGAAACAGAATTTGCATTCTCTTTCAAAATTTCAGAGGAACGAAAACTTGAAGTCAAATACAGTGATCCTTTGCAGTTTGTCTACGAGCCGAACGCCTCGTTGCTCAAAAGCGGCGCTTTTAAAACCATCGCATTTAGGTTTAAAATAAATAAACTTCATCCAAGTACTCACTTTTACACATCCGAAAATCGCATTGACTTCTTTCCTGGACGAGTTTTTAAAATAGAATCTCACGTTAAGCTTCGTGATAAAATGCTTACGTTTTTCCCCGATGGAAAAGCAAACATTATAACCCGTAACTATCCACTCACCGTACAGGACCTTCGAAAGAAGACAGGTTTAAAAGAAGGTGGAGAAAGATATTTAATCGGTTGTTCGGGAATGTCTAAAAAGTTTTTATTAGTGGCAGTTAAACTAGATAGCTTGTAATATTTTTTCAATGGCAACTTCACCATTAAATTTTTGTTGAAGCTGTTGATTCGAATAAATATAGACCGACGGCGCTGGGATAGACCCGAAATTATTTAAGACATTGTCAACAGTAGTTGTTCCAAAATAAATGTTTGCATATCCCAGAAGTCCGTAATCTTTTGCAAACTTTTCAATTGCCGGCATTTGATCTGCAGAAATAAAATACAAGTTGTAATCTTTAAATGAATCAACGTATTCCCTAATTTCCTTGGCTTCGCGCTGACAGTGATCACAATCTGGTTGGAAAAGAATGAGTATGGTATTTCCCTTTATCAACCGGATATTTACTCGTGCGTTGTCCAACGTTGTGATCAACATATTTGGCAGATCATTTCGCGTTTGAACTGCCTGCTTCTCTTCAGTAATTTCATTTGTTTGCTGAGAAGGGTTTGAACAAGAGAATAAAATAAAACTTAAAAATAGGTTCAAAAATATCGATCGTTTTTTCATGTGGTCACAAGTCGCATCAATGAATATATTAGAATGCAAATTAATGAAATGCTGCCATAGAGTTTAATAACCATCCTCCTACTCTGTACTTCCCTCCACCAGAGCAGCAACCACGGAATAAACATCCCTAATAACAGCATTGCCAGGGCTAACAATGCCATGGGAAAAAAAAATAATTCAATTTGTTTCACCCTTTAAAGGTATACAGAATTTTACTTCGTTCCTGGAGAATGAACTTGGTTTAATGCTATCTTTGCTGCCTTTCAATTTCAAGTGACGTGAGGGTGAGCGACTTTTTGAATATCTACCGCGCAGATGGTTTTGTTAAAACCGTGGCTGCAGGAATTAAAGCGTCTGAAAAAAGAAATATTCAATTAAAAGGCCTTTCAGGAAGTCTCGACGCAGTTGTTCTCGCTGCTATCTTTAAAACTCATCCCCAAGATTTTCTTATCATTCTTCAGGACAAAGAGGAGGCAGCGTATTTTCAAAATGATTTGCAAAATTTGCTAGCGCGTGAAGTTCTTATTTTTCCGATGTCCTATAAACGCCCGTATGAACTGGACGAGATCGAAAATGCCAACATCCTCATGCGTACTGAAGTTCTAAATCACTTATCTAACAAAACGTCGCCAGAAGTTTTAGTTACGTACCCGGAAGCGCTGGCTGAAAAAGTCATTAATAAAAGGTCTCTTGCTCAAAACACTTTTTCGGTTAAATTGAAGGAGAAGCTTGACATCAACTTCCTGGAAGAATTTCTTCATAGTTACGATTTTGAAAAAACTGATTTTGTTTATGAAGCGGGGCAATTTGCAATACGCGGAGGTATCATCGATATATTTTCGTTTGCCTATGAATATCCATATCGAATAGAGCTTTTTGGGGATGAGGTGGACAGTATTAGGACATTTGATCCCGGATCCCAGTTGTCAGTTGAAAACCTTGAAAACGTTAATATTATTCCGAACATACAATCAAAGTTAAGCCTCGACGAACGCCAATCTTTCTTTGAATTTATTTCGCCGACGACCAAACTATGGTTTAAAGATTATCAACTGACTCGCGACGTCGTGCAGAGAACTTTTGACAAGGCCGGGGAGTCGTTTAATAAAATTATTCAGCCGAGTGCTACACAGATCATCTCAACGCCTGAGAAATTATTTGATGATGGAGTTGCATTTAAAAATCAGATGCAAAATTTCACATTGGTTGAGTTTGGAACGCGTTTCACATTGCCGGAACCAAAATCATTTCAGTTTCAATCAGCTCCTCAGCCATCATTCAATAAGAATTTTGAATTATTAGCCAAAGATTTGTATGACCATCAAATTCAAGGCTATCATAATTTCATCACTGCAGAAATTCCCAAGCAAACGGAAAGATTAAAGGGAATCTTCGAAGAAATAAATGATGAAGTGAAATTTGAGCCCCTGGATTTTGCTTTAAGACAAGGTTTTTCTGATTCTAGTCTCAGCATTGTCTGTTACACAGATCACCAAATATTTGAGCGCTTTCACAGATACCGCGCAAAAGAAAAATTTTCGAAGTCAAAAGCCATGACTTTACGCGAGTTGCAAACGCTGCAGCCTGGAGATTTTGTAACTCACATTGACTTTGGAATTGCCAAGTTCGCTGGGCTTGAGAAAAAAGAAGTCAACGGCCATGAGCAGGAGGCAATTCGCCTGGTTTATAAAGATGACGATTTGCTTTATGTAAGCATTCATGCTTTGCACAAAATCTCGAAGTATTCCGGGAAGGAGGGTGCCCCGCCAATCATCAGCAAATTAGGTTCACAAGAATGGGAAAATAAAAAAGCAAGAGCTAAAAAACGCGTAAAGGATATTGCAAAAGAGCTGATAGAGCTTTATGCGAAAAGAAAGTCTGCGCCAGGATATGCTTATACGCAAGATGGATTTCTTCAAGCCGAATTAGAATCTTCTTTTATGTATGAGGATACGCCGGATCAAGCGCGTGCGACAGAAGACGTAAAAAAAGACATGGAACAGCCTCATCCGATGGATAGGTTAGTCTGCGGCGACGTTGGATTTGGGAAGACTGAAGTAGCCATTCGCGCTGCTTTTAAAGCAGCAACAGATGGAAAGCAAGTGGCTGTTTTAGTTCCTACCACCATACTCGCGATGCAGCACTACCGCACCTTTAAAGAACGGCTTTCTAATTTTCCTATTAAGGTTGATTATGTTTCGAGGTTTAAGACAGAGAAGGAAATCAAACAAATACTGGAAGACGTTCGGGCAGGAAAGATTAATATTCTAATTGGGACTCACCGGATTGTAAGTAAGGATGTGCATTTTAAAAATCTTGGCCTTCTTGTTATTGACGAAGAACAAAAATTTGGCGTAAAAGTAAAGGACCGCTTGAAAGAGTTAAAAGTAAATGTTGATGTTTTAACCTTAACGGCCACACCTATACCACGTACGCTTCATTTTTCCTTAATGGGCGCTCGCGACCTAAGTATCATTTCAACTCCTCCTCCTAACAGACAACCCGTAACAACCGAGCTGCACACTTTCAACGAGGAGGTTATACGCGATGCCATCAGCTATGAACTGAGGAGAGGCGGACAAGTATTCTTCGTGCATAACAGGGTAAGTGATATAGAGTCAATGGCCAATACCATCTATAAACTTGTGCCCGACGCCCGCATTGGAATTGCACATGGGCAAATGGATGGAGATAAGTTGGAGAAAGTAATGGTGAAATTTATAGATGGTGAATACGATGTCCTGGTGTCGACTAATATTATTGAGTCTGGGTTGGACATACCCAATGCTAATACTATTATGATAAATCAGGCACACATGTTCGGGATGTCCGATCTTCATCAAATGCGCGGTCGGGTAGGCCGATCCAATAAGAAAGCCTTTTGTTATTTACTTACACCTCCAACCTCAGTCCTATCCGCGGATTCCAGAAAGAGGTTGGCTGCATTAGAAGAATTTTCGGAATTGGGCGACGGCTTTAAAGTTGCTATGCGCGATCTGGATATCAGAGGTGCTGGAAATCTTTTGGGAGGAGAACAGAGCGGGTTCATAACTGATCTGGGCTTTGATACTTATCACAAAATTTTGGACGATGCAATCCAAGAACTAAAGGAAACTGATTTCAAGGATCTTTTTTCAAAGGAACTAGAAGAAAGAGCCAAGTTTATAGTTCAGGATTGTGTAATAGAAACTGACTTGGAAATTCTCATTCCAGATGGATATGTAAATAATATTAGCGAACGACTTCAACTTTATTCCAGGCTAGACAATATTAAAGATGAGGAACAACTGAAAGAGTTCGCCGACGAAATCCGCGATCGATTTGGTGCATTCCCTACGTCAGTAAAGGAGCTCATCAATACCGTGCGGTTACGGTGGTTAGGTGAACTCCTTGGATTCGAAAAACTCACCTTAAAAAATGATGCGCTGCGGGCTTACTTTATTACAAACAACGATAACTACTTCAGTTCAGAAGTCTTCGGAAAAATTATCTCCTATGTTCAGAAGCATCCCCGGCAGTTTAAAATGAAGGATACCGCCGGAAAAGCTATGCTTGTTATAGATCAAATTAAAACCGTGGATTCCGCAATTGAATTACTTAGCAGGCTAGCCGATCAGCCAACCAAGTCGGCTAACGAAATCTTATCCAAATAAGGTTCCAGGCCAATAGCTTTATCAAAAGCATTTATCATTAGTACTTTCTGATATTTAGGAGAATAAAAGACTTCGATAAAGAAGCCATCGGTATGATATAAGAATACTTTACAATCCGCACAATTTCTTTGAGCCAAATAATTGCCATAAAACGTAATAACATCACATTTCCTTTCGAAGGGCATTACTCGGAAATTTTGAAGCGTAAACATGTTGGTCATCATTTTTATGACCGGTATTAAAAATTCTATGCCAGCCGGCTTAGCCCCTCAAAATGTTACTTTATCCCCGTTAACATAATTTTAACTTCCCAAAACTGGATAACCCATTCTCAAAACAATAGAATTGATCGTTGATCGTTCATAGTGACAAGGTTTGTTGTTCTATTACTCATTGATCATAAAACTTGCACCAACTTGGAAAACATGGTTTTATGGCTTTAATTAGCATTTATTAAACTTTTTAAATAAGATGAATTACTCTTTCAAGGTTGTCTTGTATGTGCTGTGCGGATCGGTAGTATTATCTGCCTGTTCCTTGTTTGGCGGTAAAGGCGGAAAGCCAACGGCTCAAAATCCCGGTCAAGTCAGTACAGCTACAGGGCTGGCGTACAATGACGAAGATCAAGGAGGATTTATGGTTAATCCATATGAAGGACAGCCAGATGCTCCTAATATGGTATTTATCGAAGGAGGAAGAGCCGTTATGGGTTCCTTTGAAGAAGATGTGATGTCATATCGGGATAATATTGAAAGAACAGTTTCGGTTGCCTCCTTTTATATGGACGAAACTGAAATAGCCAATGTACACTGGTTGGAGTATATGCATTATCTAGCGAAAGATTCTTCACAAGAAGCTTATCAGGATGCTCTTCCAGATACTACAGTTTGGGTAGGTAAGCTTGCCTTCAATGATCCTTATGTGGAACACTACCTGAGATATCCCGGTTTCAGATATTTCCCCGTGGTTGGAATTACCTGGAATCAGGCAAGCAAGTTTGCAGTTTGGAGAACACGTGCAGTTAATATAAAGCTGGCTGAAGATGCTGGTGAAGAATATGCAGAAAGTGATGGACGTATTCCATTAGAGTCTGGAATTGTGGTACCTGCGTATCGTCTGCCAACTGAGGCTGAATGGGAATATGCGGCGCAGGCCTTGATAGGAACGCAATGGTTGGAGGAGCTCCAAACTCACCAAAGAATATATCCATGGGATGGACATGCAGTTCGGAATCCTTACGGGAAGCAAATGGGCTTTATGCTTGCAAATTTTAAACGCGGGCGGGGAGACTACGCTGGTATCGCAGGACGTCTGAACGACGGTGCACTGATAACCTCTTACATTTATGAATATCCTCCTAATGATTATGGCCTTTATAATATGGCGGGTAATGTAAGCGAATGGGTGCAGGATATATACCGGCCAATGTCATATCAAGATTTTGATGATTTAAACCCAATTCGTAGAGATGGATTTCTTGATCCTGCCTCTGGAGCAAACTCGGGATATAATAGTGATTTTGAAAAAAATCCTGGATCGTTCACATCCTTGATCACTGACAGAGCTCGTGTTTATAAAGGCGGTTCGTGGAAAGATGTTGCTTATTGGATGTCTCCTGGAACTAGAAGGTATTTAGATCAGGATTCTGCTACAGCTACAATAGGATTCCGTTGCGCGATGATTAGAGCTGGATCGAACTACTAAAAAACTCAAAACATTTTTGATAGTAAACCCTGGCCACCCAGGGTTTTTTTATGCTTCGGCAATGCAGGCAATACTCAATGACGCGCACTCGGCCTTAAGAAGGCAATTACCACATGCCTCGAGTGTGGCACCCGTTGTAACAACATCATCAACTAAAAGAATATTCTTGTTTTTAACGGAGACCGCATCAGTTACGTTGAATACTTCAGCCATGTTTTCCCATCGGTTTAATTTCGTTTTTCGTGTCTGAGTGTCTGTTTTAACCCTTCGTTCGATCACGTCATCAGAAAAAGGAATTCCGAGGCGTTGAGAAAGTCCTTCTGCGAATTTTGCTGCCTGGTTATAGCCTCTTTTTCGTTTTCTCGATGGATGTAGCGGCACCGGCACAATAAGTTCAAATAAGTTGGCGACATCAGCTTCGGCCATACGATCACCGTATAAATAACCTAACATCATGCCGAGTTCAGGGTGATTTCTGTATTTCAACGAGTGGAGTAAGGTTTGGACTCTTCCACTTTTGCTAAATCTAAACAAAGCCATCGCGCAACGAATATTAAGTCGCTGAGAAATTCGATTCATCAACGGATTTATGGGCGAGAGATGGTAATTCGTCTGAGGCATCTGTAGCATACATCGTGTACAAACTAGCTTCTCACCTTTGACTAAAGTATCTTCACAGGCTAGGCAATAATTTGGATAAAGCAGGGAAATAAAGCCCTGAAAGACTTCAGCTAAAATTGATTGGTTCATTTGAAATATATTTGCTGCTAACCGTGTTATCAAATTTATCAAACGGAATGAAAATTACTAGCTGGACGAACTAAAATGATCGTATGTTTAAAAGAGATCTTGAACTAGATAGAATATGGGCAAGCCTTATAAAAAATATTGAGGCGACAATAGGCAAAAAACCGAAAGATCTCAATGCCGTAATCTTTTTGATCGGTGTGCAGGAGCTGGGCAAAGGAAGCAAAAATTTTAGCAAAGAAGAAAAACAGGATTTGATGCACATTGGCATATGTAAAGTGCTAAGCCTTTCCGGGTATTATGAGCTAGAAGGCTTGGATGAAGATGGCTGGCCCCATTGGAAAATGCTAAAGAAACTTCCGCATTTTGATTTGCTGGAACAAGAGCGTCTTTTAAAAATGCATGTTATCGAATACTTTGAAAAAGAATTTAACTGGACTGCTCCGGAATTCACTTCAGAAGGCCCGACGATATGAAGTATTTTGTCAATATCGGTTTAAGGGATTATCTTGGTGTAATCAACTTTCTACATGCTAGTTGCGTTTGTACTTAATGACTGAAGTATGGGAGCAGGATTAGATAGTATTCACAAAAAAATAAAATCATTCAACAAGAAATATTACCTCAATATTTTTGTTCGAGGCGCTATTCTATCCTTATCAATCCTCTTCTCTTATTTTTTGTTAGCTACAGTTCTTGAACATAATTTATGGTTAGGCCCTGTACCAAGGCTTCTGATTCTTTTAACATTTATAGGAATAGCCGTTTTTTGTGTTTTAAGATTTTTGAAGGAGCCACTGAAATGGTGGTTGATAAAACGAGGCCTCAGCGAAGAACAAAGTGCGAAAGTCATTGGTAGCTATGTTCCTCAAGTAAAGGATGGATTGCTCAATCTTATTCAGTTGGCATCTTCAGGGAAAAATTCTGCACTTACATATGCGACTATAGATCAAAGGTCCAAAGAATTTGATCCAGTCGCATTCGATGCTTTCATTAATCTTAATGAAAATAAAAAATACCTGAAATTTCTGTTCGTTCCAGTTGTCCTTATAGTTCTAATCTTATTAATAAACCAAAGTATATTGACTCAAAGCGCCGATCGAATCGTGCACTTTACTCGTAAATATTCACCAACGGCCCCTTTTTCATTTTCGGTTCCTAAGACGCTCACCGGATTTTATAATGAACCCTATGTCCTGGAGGTGGAACTTCTTGGAGACGCCTTGCCGACTGACCTTTATTTGTTGAGCGGGAACCAACGTCTCAAGTTTGAAAAAACACAAGCGTTAAATAAATTCTCCCACACTTTTGAAAATTTGCAAGGCGACTTTAATTTTCAATTAGAGGCTGCCGGATATTTCTCAAATGAATATCACATGGCCGTTGTTAGCCGGCCTGAGCTTTCGGGATTCAACGTCGGTCTTCAGTTCCCTAAATATATTCAACGAAAAAATGAGACCTTATTGAACGCAGGGAATTTGGAAATTCCAGAAGGCACCGTCGTGCAATGGAAGCTAACGACGGAGAACGCAAACAAAGCTGCCATCTTGTTTGATAATGATAAGTCAAAGGAACTTTTTAGTGATGTTGACGGGGAGATATTTACCTTTCAAAAAAGTTTTAAACATCCAGACCATTATGAAATTCTTTTAGAAAATGAACAAAGTTCTAACAAAGAAAAAATATCCTACCACATTGATGTCATAAAAGACCAATATCCAAAAATCAGTGTCAATAATTTCAAGGACTCAGTCTTATATAAAACGGTTGTACTAAGCGGCGTGATCGGGGACGATTATGGGGTGACGAAGTTGGCTTTGCATTTTAAACTTCGTGACCAAAATAGGAAGGAAATACTAAATAGGACTACGAACATCCCGATTTCCAGAAATCAGATTCAACAGACATTCTTCCACCATTGGACTTTAGATTCCTTAAAACCTAACCCTGGGGAACAACTGGAATACTTCTTAGAGGTATGGGATAATGACGGTGTAAATGGGAAAAAATCTACTAAGACATCCAGTTATACTTTTTTAATCCCTACGGAGGACAATCTTGTGGCTGAAATAAAGCAATCGCAAACTAAGACGCAGCAGAAAATAGATCAAAGTGTTGGAAAAGCAAATAAACTTCAAGACCAATTGGAACAAGCCAATCAAAAATTAAAAGGAAAACAGACGCTGGATTGGCAAGACAAAAAAATGTTAGAAGATATTATTCAGCAGAAAGAAGGACTTGACAAGATGGTTGAAGAATTGAAACAACAAAATAAACTCCTGGAAGACAAGAAAGACGCTTTTACAGAACAAGATGAACGGATCCGCGAAAAAGCGGCGCAAATCCAAAAACTGATGGAGGAATTGTTGGATGAAGAAACCAAAAAGCTTTTTGAAGAATTGCAAAAATTATTGAAGGAAAATGCTGACATGTCCCAACTGCAAAAGTTGTTGGACAAGCTCAATCAGAACACCAATAATTTAGAGAAGGAGTTGGAGCGGACACTTGAGTTATTTAAACAGCTTCAATACGAAACCAAACTTGATCAGATTGCGCAGAATTTGAAGGAACAAATTGAAAAACAAAAATCTCTCCTAGAAAAAACCGAATCCTTAGATAAAAAGGATGATGGGAATAAAAGTAAGGACAAGAACGCAGACAATAAAAATACAGAAGAAGCTACGTCGGAATCTGAAAACGAACAGCTAGCGAAAGATCAGGAGGCATTGCAAAAAGAGTCAAAAAAGACCGCCGAGCAAATCGAAGAATTGGAAAAGCTCGGTGAGGAGATTCAAAAGAACGAGGACCTACCGTCAGAGGAAGACAGCCAGGAAATTCAGGAGCAACAGGAGCAGAGTAAAGAGATGCTTAAACAGAACAGCCCCTCCAAATCAAAGGCGCCACAACAAAAAGCGTTGCAAAAAATGAAGCAAATGCAACAACAAATGGAAAGTGCGCAGAATTCCATGTCTATGGAAATGGATATGCAAAATATTGAAAGTCTTCGTCAAATAATTCATGGGCTTGTGAAGCTATCATTTGACCAGGAGAACCTGATGAAGGGCTTTAATGACCTTAACCAAAGCGACCCCAGATTCAATACCCTAGCGCAAAACCAAATCAAATTGAAGGATGATGCTAAAGTTCTGGAAGACAGCCTGTTAGCTTTAGGAAAGCGTGATCCTTTTATGGGTTCTATCGTTACTAAAGAGGTCGGCGAACTTAATGATCATTTAGATAAAGTCATTGAAGCGAACCGCGAACGTCGAAAACCCAAAGCCTCAAGTGAAATGCAAATGACTATGACGTCAATAAATAATCTTGCATTAATGTTGGACGAGCATTTTGATATGATGATGCAAATGATGGCTAATGCTCAGCCCTCTATGGGTAAGTCAAAGAAGAAAGGTCAGAAACCCAGCTTAAGTCAAATGCAACAACAATTGAATGAGAAAATTCAACAATTGAAAGGTGGAGGAAAGTCTGGTCGACAATTGTCTGAGGAGTTAGCGGAAATGGCGGCGGAGCAAGAACGTATCAGGCGTGCATTAAAGGAAATGGAGGATAAGATGAAAGAAGGAGGCAAAATGCCGGGGGGGGATCTTCCATCTAAGATGGAACAAACCGAGATGGATTTAGTTAACAAACAGTTGACGGACCAATTGATAAAAAGACAACAAGAAATCCTTACCAGGCTTCTGGAAACAGAAAAGTCAGCTCGGGAACAAGACATGGATGAGGAACGGAAAGGTGAAACCGCAAAAGAATATGACAAAGAAATTCCAAGAGCGTTTGAAGACTATTTGCGCCTAAAAGAAAAAGAAGTAGAATTGTTAAAAACAGTGCCACCGAAACTTTACCCGTACTACAAAAAGGAAGTAAACGAGTATTTTAAAAGAATCGGGAATTAATAAATAAGAAGAGCCAATTCATGAATACCATTAGCATCCAGGTTCCGTCTATCGCGGAGAACATCAGAATGATTGAAAGTTTTATAGATAATGCAAAAGAACGTTTTCATTTAGATGATGACATTTATGGTAACATCATGATAGCTGTCACTGAAGCGGTAAATAATGCAATCAAGCACGGGAATGCGAATAACAAAGATAAGAATGTCCACCTGGCTCTTTCCTTAGATGACAGTATGATTCGCTTCGTGGTTAAGGACGAGGGTGAGGGGTTTGATTTTGACAATTTGCCGGATCCTACGGCTCCAGAAAACCTTGAAAAGCTGGGTGGCAGAGGTATTTTTCTAATGAAACATCTTTCTGATGAAGTCGACTTTAAGGATAGGGGCCGCGTCGTTGAATTGTCCTTTTATATTAATGTTTAATGCCTGCGATCCATATTTTCTATGAAGACGTTTCATTTCGTCTCAAATTGATCAGAAATAAGAAATCCTGGATTAAGAAAGTAATCGAAGCTGAACACAAGAAACTTGGTGTATTGAACTATATTTTTTGTTCTGATGCTTTATTGCTTAAAATGAACTTGGAATATCTAGGGCACAATACTCTAACTGACATAATAACCTTCAATAACTCACAAGAAGAAACCCTGATTGAGGGAGATATTTATATCAGTATTGAGAGAGTAAGAGAAAATGCCCATAAGTTTGCGTCTGGCTTTGAAAACGAACTCCACCGTGTGATGATCCATGGCGTATTGCATCTGCTTGGGTACTCGGACAAAACCAGGGCTCAAAAATTAGCCATGCGAAAAAAGGAGGATGAGTGTTTAGCTTTGGGGACGAAATTGCATTGAATTGTTCCACGTGAAACTAATTGTGGAAATGTGGATGAAATTGTGGGTAACATTTATAAGTTCCACGTGGAACAGCGACTATGTTTAAAGAATACGATGTAATAGTAATTGGTGCGGGTCACGCCGGGTGCGAGGCCGCCTATGCGGCAGCAACAATGGGTTCAAAGGTGCTGCTGGTAACCATGAATATGAACACAATAGCTCAAATGTCGTGCAATCCCGCTATGGGAGGTGTGGCAAAGGGGCAAATAGTGCGAGAAATCGATGCGTTAGGTGGACAGTCTGGCCTTGTCTCGGATAAATCCATGATCCAATTCCGGATGTTGAATCTATCCAAAGGTCCGGCGATGTGGAGTCCTAGAACGCAGAATGATCGCATGCGCTTTTCGGAGGAGTGGCGATTAACTCTTGAACGGAATCAAAACGTTGATTTTTGGCAGGAAATGGCGAGCAGCCTTGTCATTGAGGGGGGTAAGGTATCCGGCATTATAACAGCATTGGGATTAAAAATCAGGGGAAGGGCCGTAGTCCTTACCAATGGAACTTTCTTAAACGGCAAAATTCATATTGGTGAAAAACATTTCGGTGGAGGCCGGGCGGCGGAAGGTGCGGCCTTCGGCATAACAGAACAATTGACCAAAGTTGGTTTTGAGGCAGGCCGAATGAAAACAGGCACACCTCCTCGAATAGATGGGCGAAGTCTAAATTATGCCAAGATGGAGGAGCAAAAAGGCGACCTTAACCCCGGTAAGTTTTCATTTCTTCCCGAATCGCAACCGTTGTCGGCCCAAGTAAGCTGTTGGATAACATATACCAACGAAGAGGTACATAATGAACTAAAGAAAGGATTTGACAAATCTCCAATGTTTCAGGGTAGAATAAAAGGGCTTGGTCCTAGGTATTGTCCATCAGTGGAAGATAAAATTAACAGGTTTGCCGAAAGAGAAAGACACCAAATTTTTGTCGAGCCTGAGGGCTGGAATACGGTGGAGATATATGTAAATGGGTTTTCCACGTCGCTACCAGAAGATGTCCAATATAAAGCACTTACCAAGATTCCTGGTTTTGAAAATGCCAAAATGTTTAGACCTGGATACGCAATTGAATACGATTATTTCCCGCCTACGCAATTGAAGTCTACTTTGGAAACACAACTAATTGATAACCTGTTTTTTGCAGGTCAAATTAATGGAACTACAGGATACGAGGAAGCCGCCAGCCAAGGCCTAATGGCAGGGATTAATGCGCATAATAAAGTTCATGGATGCGATCCATTTATTCTAAAAAGATCCGACGCATACATTGGCGTTCTAATTGACGATTTGGTAAACAAGGGCACTCAGGAACCTTATCGTATGTTTACGTCTCGGGCAGAGTATCGCATCCTTCTTAGACAAGATAATGCGGATATCCGACTAACTGAGCTTGGACATAAGATAGGACTGGCCAGCGACGAGAGGTTAGACATAGTCAAGTCGAAAATATCGGCCGTGGCCACGTTGACACAGGAACTCAATAAACTTCGACTTAACCCGGATTCCATTAATTCAAGCTTGGCTCAATTAAATACTTCCGAAATCAGGGAAAAAATAACCGCTTCCCAGCTATTAAAAAGGCCACAGATAGGCATCGAGGATTTGAAAAAGCTGCATGGGAATATAAAAACGATGTTGGAATCTTATTCGCCCGAGGTTCTTCAACAAGCCGAAATAAACATTAAATACGAGAGTTACATCGAACGCGAGCAACACAACGCGCTAAGGATAGGAAGCCTCGAAAGTTACAAAATCCTGGAAGACTTTGATTATGACCGAGTTAAGGCATTGTCCTCGGAGGCGCGCGAAAAACTAAAAAAGGTTAGGCCAGAAACCGTCGGTCAGGCATCAAGAATTAGCGGTGTTTCTCCAGCCGATGTTTCGGTACTAACTATTTACATGGGCAAATGATTGAGGTGACTAATTGCCCCATTTGCAATGGCAAGAACTTTGTGCCCTACCTCCAGTGTTGCGATCACTCAGTTACACAAGAAACGTTTAGCCTTATTAAATGCACCAAGTGTGGACTTGTCATTACCTCACCGCGACCCGACGATCTCGAAATTCAAAAATACTACGCGTCGTCTACATATATCTCTCACTTAGGCACCGCTCAAACGTTACTCGACCGAATCTACCTTTTTGCCAGAAGCTTTACGTTGCGTTGGAAATGGTCAATAGTCGAACGAAACATTCTGCCAACACTCGAAAAAAAAATCTTAGATTTTGGGTGTGGCACTGGCGAGTTTTTAAGAACCGCCAAACAACATTCCTGGAACGTAGCCGGTGTCGAACCGTCGGAGAATGCCCGGACACAAGCCTCACCCGAAGTTTTTAATCACATTAAAAGTTCTTTGCCAAATTTTTCAAATCAAACATTTAATGTTATTACACTCTGGCATGTTTTAGAACATGTAAGCGATTTGGATTCTACCATCGGTGACCTTAAAAATCATTTAACACAAGAGGGCACACTATTTATTGCAGTACCAAACCACAGCAGTTGGGATGGGAAACATTACCAGGAAAAATGGGCTGGATATGACGTGCCAAGGCATTTCTGGCACTTCAACTCCAAAAACATGTTAATGTTACTTGAGAATCACTCTCTGGAGCTGGTTGAAATAATACCGATGAGGCTAGACGCGTTTTATATCAGTTTGTTGTCAGAAAAATACAGTCACAACCGCATGTCGGCGGTCGGCTTAATTAAAGCGTTTTTTTATGGATGTTTCAGTAATGTCAATGCTAAAAAAAATAACGAATATTCAAGTTTAATTTATGTAGCACGTAAATGAATATTTTAAAAAATACTCATTGGCTACTGTTTTGCATCTTCCTTACAGCTTGTGCAAGGCAAACTACGCCAACCGGTGGGCCCAAAGACTCTATACCTCCCACATTAGTAAACTCAAACCCAGTCCATGAGCAACTAAACTTCAGTGGCAAAACTATCGACATGACGTTCTCTGAGGCCGTTATTCTAAATAATCCAAAAGAACAATTGATCATCACGCCCGACCTTGGAGAGGACGTCGATGTAAAAACAAAAAAAAACCAAGTTACAATCACACTTACTAACGCACTAAAGGAAAACACTACCTACTCGATAAACTTCCGAGAGGCGATACAAGACATCACTGAAAAAAATCCGGCACAGATGTTAAAGCTCGCATTCAGCACCGGCGACTATATTGACTCTCTATCCATCGACGGGACTATTTACGATCTGCTAACAGGTAAAGAATTGAAGGATGCAACGATTGGCCTATACACATCAGATACATTTAATATCTTCAAGCATCGTCCAACATATCTCACTAAATCAGATAGTAAGGGAAAATTCAAAATCGAAAACCTTAAACCAGCACAATATTTTATCTATGGTCTAGATGACAAAAACAAAAATCTTATAGCCGACAGCCGCACAGAGTCATATGGCTTCCTCCGAGAACCGATTGTTTTAGCGAAAGATACATCTCAAATTAGCATACCCCTGTTTCGTCTCGACAGTCGTCCATTAAAACTAACAAGTGCAAGGCCATTTGGAACATACTTCAACATAAAAACCACTAAAAGTTTAACATCATACGCCCTTTCTGCCAACAAAGAAAAGAACATCGTCTCAAGCTTCGGAGAAGACCTTTCCAACATTAAAGTATATAACACATTTAAGGATATGGATAGCGTACAAATTCACTTTACGGCACGAGACAGCCTAAGCAATATCCTCGACACTTTATTATATGTAAAGTTTCTTGAACGTGACACAAGACCAGAGCCGTTCGAGTTTTCGTTGCAAAATTTCCAGCTCACCAACACAAAAGGAATTCTTAAAGGGCAGATAAAATTCTCAAAACCGATAGAGCAGATAAATTTCGACAGTCTATACTATGTTATAGACTCTACCCGAATAGTACCATTTTCTCCAGAAAACTTTTCCTGGGACACCCTCAACAACCTACTCTCTATCGAGAAAAAAATTGATAGAAGCCTCCTAATACCTCAAAAAGAAGAACAACAAAAACAACCCTCCACACCACAACTCACCACCAAAAACAAACAAACAACAACAACAAATAACCAATTGCACCTAGGAAAATCGGCATTCATTAGCATCGAATCTGACAGCTCAAAACGAATAACAGAAAAAATTACTCCGATGAAATTAGAAGATACAGGAATAATTTTTGTCCAGGTAGAAACAAAAGCGCCTCATTTCATTATACAACTGCTAACATCTGACTTTAAAGTCATCGACACCAAACGTAACATCAAAAAAACAAGCTTTGAAGACCTTAAACCAGGAGACTATCAAATTCGTTTAATAGTAGATAAGAATGACGATGGAAAATGGGACGCTGGTGACTATTTTCTTAAGGATGAACCTGAACATGTAGTCTTTTATAAGAACGAAAAAGGAGTCGCTCTAATAAACCTAAAAGCAAATTGGGAGCTTGGCCCTTTGTTGATAAAAGACTAACAACCTGTGGATATCTTTTGAAAGTGCGATCATAATCAAACAAATTTCCTAAGGTGCCCTATATCTGCTAGGCCTATGTGTATAACATAGACTTTACCAACATCCATCAACAATACATTCGATCCACAACTCATTTTTCCACACCGACTAACGCATGTTTAAAAACTACAAAACCAACTGATGTTTAACAACTTACTCCTAGATACATATCCACATTAACTCAACACTGAAAAACAGGATGAACTAGTTCACATATACACACTGTTAATTATAGTAATAAAAATATATATTATATAAGAATAATAAGGACCAACCCATGCGGATAACATTCTTACTAATATTTCTTGCCACAATAGTGCAGGCCCAGAATCAAGAGGAGATTCAGTTAGCAAACGAATATGTTTTGAAGGGAGATAAAAAGAAAGCACTTGAGCTTTTTAAAGAACTCTCAAAACATGATGTTAATTATCCTTACATTTATAACAACTACTTTAATTTATTACTGGATCTAAGTGCATATGACGACGCTCAAAAACTTGTACAAAAACTTTCAAAAAAAGATCCACTTAACATCCAATACAATCTTGACCTTGGACTGATTTACGTTCGATCCGGTGACTTGGCCAAAGCAGATCGATACTACAAAGACCTAATTTCAGGCAACAAAGGCAGTGTCCAACGGATCAAAATGATGTCTGATTTTTTTATGTCAAGATCCCTGATCGACTACGGTATTCAGGCGTTGACTGAGAGCAGGCAAGCGTTGGGAAATCCTTATCTTTTTTGTCTCGAGTTAGCAATGCTTCACCGAATAAAGGGAAATCAGGATAAGATGGTTCAAGAATACCTTAGCTATGTCACCCAGAGTTCAGCCAATATTCAGTATGTAAAAAACGTGATGCAAGCGTTATTGACGAAGCCTGAGGAGTTGGAAAGCCTAGAAAAGCTTTTGTACGAAAAAATCCAAGCAGACCCAGACATAGAAGTCTATTCCGATCTTTTAATCTGGGTAACGATGCAACAGAAAAACTTTTACGCATCATTCATTCAAGCTCGTGCCTACGATAAACGCTATAAGCGCGAAGGTGAAAAATCTATGGAGGTCGCGCGTGTTGCGCTCGACAATGAGGATTATGACAACGCGCTAAAGGTCTATCGTTGGGTTATACGTGAATTTCCCAATGGACAAACCTACTTGTTAGCCCGACTTGGCCTTATCCGTACGCGTGAAGCACGAGTCAAAAATACATTTCCAATTAACAGAGATTCGGTCAACATCCTTATTGCTGATTATAAAGATTTTATTAAGCAATATCCGGATAATGTGAATGCATTGGAAGCAGCAAGAAGCGAAGCGTTGCTTTTTGCGAATTATTTGGACCAAAAGGATTCGGCTGTACAAATAATTTCAAAACTTATCGCTAACCCTCGGGCATCGTTACATCTTAAATCAAAGGCCAAACTCGATCTTGGAGACATATATTTATTAAAAGGAGAGCCATGGGAATCGACTTTACTGTATTCACAGGTTGAAAAAATCCAAAAGGAGAACCCATTAGGATACGAAGCAAAACTAAAAAACGCCAAACTTTCTTACTACAAGGGGAATTTCCGTTTAGCTCAAGAACATCTAGATATACTTAAGCAAGCAACGACGAGGGAAATTTCAAATGATGCATTGGATCTTAGTATGCGCATTAAAGAAAACATTGCTTTTGATTCTATTGGAGAAGCCTTAAAGCAGTATGCATCAATAGAGTTGTTATTATATCAAAACAAAAATGATCAGGCACTCCAAAGAATTCAACAATTGAAAGAAGGCCGGACTTCTAACCTTTCAACATCTAGTTTGGATTCTGCGAAAATGATTTCCAACCAAGCCATTCTTGACGACGTATATTGGCTAGAGGCAAATATTAGAATGCGGCAGGGGGAATTTGAGAACTCAATTTCTTTGCTACAAAAAATCATCAAAGATTATGGTGACGATATCCTGGCAGATGATGCATACTTCTTGCAGGGGGAAATCTACGAACGTCAACTTGCACAAAAAGACAAAGCGATGGAGATTTACCGCGAATTTTTAAACAAATATCCAGGCAGTGTATATGCCGCCGAGGCCCGAAAAAGATTTAGATTACTGCGTGGAGATTTCAGCGGGCAAGAACAACCTCAACTGTAGTTACGGTAGTACTGTAGTCTTCCTGAAGAAGCAAGCGAGTTAGATATTCCACCAATAAGTAAACTTTACAACGAGTGCCCTATTCCTAATTCCGAAATGCTCCGGAAAATAATTGTCTGTGTAAACTATAAATAAGTCGGACGCGGGCTTATAGCGCCATTGTAATCTCGTATTTAAATTTACATTGTCTTGTTGCTCGTTGTATTGAACAAACGCAGTAAAGAACAGCTTGTTTGTCATCGTTACATCAAGGCGAGGTCCTACCAACCAAAAAGTTTTGTTATTCCATGGATTTGGTAGCCGAATATCGTTGTAGTTAAAGTTGATGGCAAAGCTCAAATATGGTTGAAGACGATAACCTAGTTCGCCACTCAAATTTAAGCGGGTTCCGTTGGCATAATAGCCCCCATATCGAGTCAATAAAGAATACGTGAATAAACTCTGAGGTTTTGAATAGAATTCCGTTCCAAAAGAATTCCATCGATGTTCACTTCCTATTTCCAATGAGTCTAGTTTGGAATTAGTAGGATCAAAAGGTTGAAGCAAGTGTACAAAGTTGTGTGCTACCCATCCGGTGAAAATGCTTTGCTGTCTGAATGTAATGGTGTAAGATAAAAAGCTCTCATTATCTGTTTGTGAGAACGAATCGTTAAAGAAATATGTGGAGCTTACTTTTGGACCGTGACTTAAGACACTTTTACTTTTAGGAAAAAACAAATATGAGAGAACCGGATTTATCTTGACGTAATTTTTTCGCGGTACATATCCCACCTCTGCATTATAATTCTCTCCTACATATTCATGTTGCCAGCTAACGGTCAACCTTCTGCTTGCGTACTGCAAATTCGCGGCATGTGATAGCTCCTTGTCTCTCTTTTCAGGGTTAAAGGATTTTAAAAGCAATGCTTTTCCAGTCCATAAATTATTGGATGAAGCTAAATTGTATTCTAGACCTAAGTTTCTGTTGAATTTGGAATAGACGGGTAAGGAAGGATTATCACTGGGTGTGTAGTTCATAGATTCTTTGTCGATGAAAATTACACCGACGTTGGATCGTGAAAAAATTCTTCGTTGAAGTGCCACCACAGCGAAGTTTTGTCGGGGTAGATAATCCTTTGAAACTTTATCTGTTTGCATATTCATCGCGCCGATTCTCCAATTTTTATCAAGCTTTCCGCTAAACCGAATTCCATATTCAATGGGCGTTCCTAAACCGATTCGCCGGGAAAAAAAAGGACGGATATTCGCGTAACCAAAATTTGCAAATAGATCTCCATTCTCTAAAAAAAATTGTCGGCGTTCTGGAAAAAATAATTCAAAGCGATCAAGATTGGTTACCTGTCGATCAACTTCAACTTGTGAAAAATCAGGGTTGAAGGTGAGGTCCAGGTTTAATGAAGAGCTAACAGCAACTTTTGCATCAAAGCCAATTTCTTTTCTATAAGATGTTGATGTACGTGCCTCATGATTTTTTGAGGCGCCACCTAGCACGTACGGAATAATAGAAATGTTTAAACCGGCCTGCGGTGGTGGTTGATCCCACACTAAAGTACCAGTGTACGCTAGGGATGCCGTTGGAAATTGCCGTGGTACTGGTGCCCAACTTGACTTCTCAGTAGTTTTCAAATCCAGTCTGCTAAAATTTATTCCCCACTTAGTAATACCTTTTTTGTAGCGAATACTTTTGAATGGAATTGCCGCCTCAAATACCCATTTGTCGTCATCTTTTTTGACTGCCGATGTCCATTTGTTATCCCAACTTAAATCCACTTTTCCACCTTCGTACATTAATCCGTCCCATTGAGCGCCAGCAGCGTTTGCGCCAAAAGAAAAACCATTTGTTTGGTCATCAAAAGTATCCATGAACAACAAAAAATTATCATTCTTGCCGAAAGCAAAGTCTCTCCTCAGTGATTCTACAAAATATCTTCCCGGTAAAAGATGGAAACATGTAGCGAGTATGTATAAGTTTTGAGTATCATAAGTCATTCTTACTTCGGTCATCACTTTAGCCATGCTTGTATCCATCGGAAGCACCATATAAAAATTAGTGGCAATAGCAGCTTGATGCCAGGAATCCTCATTCATAATTCCATCAATTTCTATGGGGGAAGTCGACGCCTTTATGAAGAGTTGAAAACCTTCATTTTTTTTCTGACCAGTAGCCCTTAGAAAGAAGATCGAAAGCAGGCAAATAAGGATAATTCGCATAGTCGAGTTTGAAACCGAAAATTAGGAAACATTTAGGACGACAATTTAAAGCGATTAGATTTTAACTAACCTGGAAATTACTTGCCCGGTCAATAGACGCAGAACTTTACATGTCCGCCCGGAATAAGGTCAGCTTGCGATTGCTTTCATATTCTCCTCCGTTAGGGGACATCGATTTGAACTAAAAAAATGACTATGAAATATTCTTTTCATAGTATGCATGCATACTAAAATTTACTACCTTCGCCCTACCTATGCGAAGAGAAGAGACCGTAGACCATACCATTAAGTCCGCATGGCATGCAATTTCTCGTATGTATAACCAACAGGCAAGCAAATACGATGTAACAACCTCTATCGGATTTGTACTGTTGAATATACATTCGGAAGAAGGTACCCCTGCAACAAAAATAGCTCCGCTGATGGGACTTGAGGCCAGAAGCCTTACGCGAATGTTGAAAACCATGGAAGAGAAAAAACTCATATTCCGTCTTCCTGATCCAATTGATAAACGTTCAGTAAGAATTTACCTCACCGAACTTGGGAAAAGAAAAAAAGACCTGTCGAGAGCGTCCGTTTTGTTGTTTAACAATAGGGTTAGAGAAATTGTACCAGAAAAGAAATTGAATATCTTTTTCGAGGTGATAAATGAGATCACCCAACTCGCGACAAATGAAAAATTTGATCCTTCTATGTTCAAAACAAAGTAACGCTGTTGAAAAATTATCATGAAACGTTCTATCCGTAAAGTTGCTGTTCTTGGTTCCGGCGTAATGGGTTCGGCGATAGCCTGTCATTTTGCTAATGTAGGATGTCAAGTATTATTGTTGGACATAGCGCCACGGGAGTTAACTGACGAAGAAAAGTCGAAAGGCCTCACCCTCGATAATAAAGTTGTGAAAAATAGAATTGTCCAGGGTTCTTTTGATAGATCCATCAAATCGAATCCCGCACCGTTGTATAGCAAAAAATTCGCATCAAGAATTTCCCTGGGTAATTTTGCGGATGATATGAGTCGAATCAAAGATTATGATTGGACAATTGAGGTTGTGGTGGAAAATTTAGAAATAAAGAAGAAAGTTTACGAAGAAGTTGAAAAATATCGAAGGGCCGGCACGCTGATAACTTCAAACACTTCGGGAATTCCTATCCATTTAATGACCGAAGGTAGAAGTGATGATTTTAAAAAACATTTTTGCGGCACGCATTTTTTTAATCCACCGCGCTATTTGCGCTTGCTGGAAATTATACCCACCGCTTTTACCGACCCAGAGGTCACAAAGTTTTTAATGTACTATGGTGATTTGCATTTAGGTAAGACAACGGTCTTGTGTAAAGATACCCCAGCCTTTATAGCAAATAGGATTGGTGTTTACAGCATCATGAAAGTTCTTGATTCAATGCAGAAGTTTGATCTGAATGTTGATGAAGTTGATAAACTTACTGGTCCGGTGATTGGAAGACCAAAGTCAGCTACATTTAGAACAACCGATTTGGTCGGACTCGACACCATGGTTAAGGTCTCCTCAAATTTACACCAAGCCTTATCAAAGGATGAGGAACGCGACAGGTTTGTTGTGCCTGAAGTCGTATTAAAAATGGAACAAAATAAATGGCTTGGCGATAAAACAGGACAAGGATTTTACAAAAAGAGTAAGAATGCAAACGGAGAAACGGAAATATTAACATTAGATCTTAAAACGTTGCAGTACGGCCCTAAAGCCAAAGCCAAATTTGTAACGCTCGAAGGGACAAAAACTATTGACAGTTTAAAGCAGAGGCTTCCAATGCTCTTGGCAGGGAACGATAAGGCAGGTGAATTTTATCGTGATTCTTTTTACTCGGTTTTCAGCTATGTGTCAAATAGAATTCCTGAAATCGCAGATGAGCTTTATAAGATTGATGATGCTGTCTGCGCTGGCTTTGGATGGGAATTAGGTCCCTTTGAAACTTGGGATGTCGTCGGCGTAGAGAAAAGTCTTGCAATCATGGAAGGGTCAGGAAAGCGAGCTAATGATTGGGTGTATGAAATGTTGGCATCCGGTCACAAATCCTTTTACGTCATAGAGAATGGTCAGCGCAAATATTATGATATCGCCTCGAAGTCATATAAAATAATTCCCGGGAAAGAGGAATTCATCATTCTTGAAAATTTGGTTGACCAAATCATTTGGAAAAATGCCGAATCAAAGATCACCCACCTGGGAGATGGCATTTTGAACTTTGCCTGGCACAATAAAGGTTTTGTCTTGGGCAGTCCTGTTTTTGATGGACTAAAAAAGGCCATAGAAATCGCTGAGAAGGATTATACAGGGCTCGTAATAGGACATCAAGGCGCTGATTTTTCTTTAGGTGCTAACCTTGGGTTGGTATTCATGTATGCGATAGAGCAAGAGTATGACGAGATTGATTTTATGGTGCGCCAGTTTCAAAATGCTGTCATGCGAATTCGATATTCTTCTATACCTGTTGCGGTATGTCCCCAGGGCAGAACTTTAGGGGGTGGCTGCGAGATGACCATGCATTCAGATATCGTTCAAGCGGCTGCGGAAACATATATTGGTCTGGTTGAAGTAGGTGTAGGGCTGATACCCGCCGGCGGAGGAACGAAGGAATTTACAAAGCGTGTTAGTGATTCTTTGGAAGAAGGTGACGTTGAATTAAATGCCCTTCAAAATGCTTTCATGAATATTGCCACTGCTAAGGTGGCTTTGTCTGCCGAGGAGGCCAGAGAAACGGGCGTTCTTCGAAAGAATGATCGGATTTCCATTAACAAGGATCGGCAGTTGAAAGATGCCAAATCAGCAGTCCAGGAAATGGCAGAGGTTGGTTATACCATGCCCATGCAGGCTAAAAATATCAGGGTACAGGGGAGATCAGGTTTAGCGCTGTTCACGGCTGGGATATACGGCATGCGAATGGGCAATTTCATATCTGACCATGATCAAAAAATTGCTTTGAAAATAGCCAACGTTATGTGCGGAGGCGATCTCACTTCCCCTCAAGAAGTAAGTGAACAATATCTTTTGGACCTTGAACGCGAGGCGTTTGTTTCGTTGACTGGTGAAAAGAAAACCTTAGAAAGAATAAAATCAATATTGACAGGTGGTAAACCTTTAAGAAATTAATTATGGATGCATATGTGGTAGCTGCAAAGAGAACTGCAAATACTCGGGCAAAGAGAGGGGGATTTCGTTTTAGCCGTCCAGATGATTTTGCAACTGAAATAATAAAAGCTTTAGTACAATCCATTCCTGGATTAGAAAATAAGATGGTTGACGATCTTATAGTCGGCAATGCCGTGCAAGAAGCTGAGCAAGGGATGCAAATGGGAAGAATGATTGCTCTTACCGCGTTGGGGATGGAAAATGCTGGTATGGTAATAAACCGGTACTGTGGTTCTGGCATTGAAGCGATTCATTTAGCCTCAGCTAAAATAAACGCAGGCATGGCTGACTGCATTATTGCCGGAGGCACTGAATCCATGTCGCTGGTGCCGGTCATGGGTTGGAAAACAGCCCTTAATTACAAGATCGCCAAGGAAAATCCATCCTATTACACAAGCATGGGCCTTACCGCTGAGGAGGTAGCCAAGCAATTTAAGATATCGCGAGATGATCAGGATAAGTTTGCGTACGAGTCACACATGAAGGCAATCAAAGCCCAACAGGAAGGAATATTTAGAGATGAGATTCACCCCATTACAGTGCAGGAAGTGTATGTGGACGATGCAGGAAAAAAGAAGTCGCGTGAGTTTGTTGTTGATACCGACGAAGGACCTAGGCCTGATACAAATTTAGAAGCTCTTTCAAAATTAAAACCTGTTTTTGCCATGGGCGGAACTGTAACGGCTGGTAATTCATCGCCAACTACAGATGGAGCGGCGTTTGCAGTTGTTATGTCTGAACGGCTGATCAAGCAGCTTAACATTCAACCAATTGCCAGAATGGTTAGCTATGCCGTTGCAGGCGTGGATCCTAAAATTATGGGTATCGGTCCGGTAGCTGCAGTCCCGAAGGCATTGCACCGTGCAGGCATGAAGCTGGGCGATATCCATCGCATTGAATTAAATGAAGCTTTTGCCGCACAGTCGTTGGCAGTAGTGCGTGAACTAAATATTGATCCGACAAAGCTGAATGTTAATGGAGGAGCAATTGCCATTGGTCACCCTCTCGGAAGTTCAGGCGCGCGCTTATCCCTTACGTTGTTTAATGAGTTGAGGCGAAGTAAAAGCAAATATGGAATGGTTACAGCTTGTGTTGGTGGCGGCCAAGGCGTCGCGGGAATTTACGAGTTGCTGAATTAGCGGTGATCATTTTCATTTAGTTTATCCTTGATGCATCTTAAGATAAAATTATGAGCAAAGTCGAAAACAAAAGGGCAATCAAAGGCGGTGAATTTCTGATCCGTGAAACACAGGCGCACGAAATTTTCATTCCTGAAGAATTTAATGATGAACAGAAAATGATTCGCCAGCAGTGTAAAGATTTTTTAGAAAAAGAAGTCTTTAATAAACTGGATGAAATAGATTCTATGAAGGATCCGAAATTGATGCCTTCATTATTGGATAAGGCGGGTGAATTAGGATTATTAGGTACTTCGGTACCGACGGAATACGGAGGTTTCGGGATGGACTTTAATACTACGATGCTTGTTGCGGAAGTCATCGGTGGCGGCCATTCATTAGCAGTAGCCTTATCAGCCCACACCGGTATAGGGACTTTGCCGATTGTTTATTACGGAAATGAGGCACAAAAGAAGAAATACCTGCCCAAACTTGCAACAGGTGAATGGAAAGCAGCCTATTGCCTAACAGAACCAGATTCGGGATCTGATGCTAATTCAGGTAAAACCAAGGCAACCCCATCTTCAGACGGCAAACATTATCTTATCAGTGGGCAAAAAATGTGGATCACGAACGGAGGTTTTGCCGATGTGTTCATTGTTTTTGCAAAAATAGAAAACGATAAAAACTTGAGTGCCTTCATTGTAGAGAAAACGTTTGGCGGGATAACAATGAATGAAGAAGAGCATAAAATGGGTATAAAAGGCTCTTCTACACGACAAATCTTTTTTAATGATTGTAAAGTACCCGTTGAAAATCTTTTATCGGATCGTGAGAATGGTTTTAAGATCGCAGTTAACATTCTGAATGTTGGCCGGATAAAGCTTGGCGTTGCTGCAATTGGCGGTTGTAAACGAACCATATCGCTTGCAACTAACTATGCAAAAGAGCGGAAGCAGTTTGGTACATCTATCTCGAACTTTGGAGCGATTAAGCATAAGATTGCCGAAATGGTTTCAAAAGTATTTGCGTGCGAATCGGCATGTTACCGGGCTGGACAAAATATAGATGATGCTTACAATGGCTTAGTTGCGAACGGCACTGATCCGGCGAAAGCAAAATTGAAGTCACTCGAAGATTTTGCTATTGAATGTGCAATACTAAAAGTGCACGGATCGGAAGTACTTGATTTTGTAGTTGATGAAGGTGTTCAGATCTACGGAGGTATGGGTTATTCAGCGGAGGGACCCATGGACCGAGCATATCGGGATGCACGGATAAACAGAATCTTCGAAGGCACCAACGAAATTAACCGAATGCTTACGATAGACATGTTGGTTAAGCGTGCCATGAAAGGAACAATCGATCTGATGACGCCGGCTATGGCTGTTCAAAAAGAACTTTTGGAAATACCGGATTTTGGTTCAACGGAAGAGGAAGGAATATTTATCAGGGAAAAAAAGGTCCTGGCGAATTTGAAGAAGGCAGGTCTCATGGTGGCCGGCGCGGCGGTGCAGAAGTTCATGATGAAATTATCCGATGAACAGGAAGTATTGATGAATCTCGCTGATATTCTAATAGAATGTTACGTAGCTGAATCTACTTTACTCCGGGTTGAAAAATTAATTCAAACGCAGGGCGAGCAGGCCGCGTCGATACAAAAAGAAATTGCGTTGATCTATCTGCACTATGCAGTTGAAAAAGCGTCGTCTGCCGCAAAACACTCGATAGCTGCATTTGCGGAAGGAGATGAGTTACGACTGATGCTTTTAGGTCTTAAGAGGTTCACTAAAATTGATTCATATAATCTGAAAGAGGCACGAAGGAAAGTTGCCAATTATGTTATCGAAAAAGGAGAATATCCTTTTTAGTAAAGATGTTTATTAACCTAGACTGAGAAGGTCGGTTCTTTTTTAGGGCTGGCCTTTTTTATTGGAATTGTACGAATCTCTTCAATCGAATGTTCATTATTCGACACTCATCAAATTAGAAAATGGTTTTTTACAGTCCAAATGGCATTTTTCCGAACTGCATGATTTTTGGGCGGGAGTTAAAAAAAAATTATGCGATCTAAAAGTTCTACCCCTACCGTTCTAATTGTACTCATTCTAGTATTCACTTTTCCCCTTTGGATTGGAATTGCTGGCGGACTATTTGGGCTGGTCATGGGGTTATTTGGAGGAGTGATTGGCATTGTCGCTGGTTTTTTTGGAGCCATCGCCGGGATTTTCGGATGGCTTTTTAACTGGCACTGGCCACTCATAGGCTTTTTCCACTGGAATTTTTTTTGGGTTCTGGTGATCCTGTTGGGCGTCTTAATGATCAGCAGGTCTAAACGTCGGGTTTAACAATTCTAACGGTTAGGCTGTGGGATGTTTATTATATAAGTTATTATTCAGAAAGAACTTTGAATACATAGGGTACTTTTTAACTTCCCGCAATTCAGGTTTATACCTGTTTACAAACACAATTTTATACTGAAATTCATAACCCTTTTCGACGCGGATATCTTTTTTAATCACGTACCATAATTTGTTCCAGGGATTCATGACCTTTACCTCCAAATGAAAGAGACCCGGCGTACTTCTTACTCTAAGAAAGTTTCCGGATTGTTTATTGAAGAGTTTTCCATTAACATAAACTTGCATGGTTGTACCCTTTTCAATTTGTACTGCGATCCCGGAATCATACGCCAATAACTCAAAGCTTATTAAAAGCAAAGCTGCCGCCCCAAACATTTTCATAGCTCAATTGTTTTAAGCTATTTAATGCAACCTCCGTGCCATCGTTTTTGCTATTTTAAACAACAAAATACGTATTCATTACATCACTAATGGGAGTTCTGAGCTGATCTCTCACAAAACAAAAAAGTTATGGCTTGGATATATTTGATCAGTGCTGGTCTCTTTGAAGTTGCGTTTACAACGTGCTTAAAACTCTCCAATAACTTCACACATCGTTGGTGGTCGCTTGGATTTTTTGTTAGTATAACACTAAGTTTTTACTTGTTAAACAAAGCGATTCAAACCATCCCGATAGGCACAGGTTATGCTGTGTGGACAGGAATAGGGGCCGTAGGAACCACGATCGTGGGAATTTTTCTTTTTCAAGAACCCGCTTTTTTTTGGAGGGTATTTTTTATTACACTTCTTATAAGCTCAATTATTGGGTTGAAGGTTGTCTCAAGTTAATCGGCCTTATTTACGTATTTTTCCATTTAATGGTACAACCAATTGCTTTTGTATTGGGAGTCGATACTGGCTTTCCATTGAGTAGCGCTTCTACCGCATCTTCAACGTACTTTTTCTTGGCGGCAGATGCATCTCTGCTGTTATCATCAATGGTACCAATGTATGCAACTTTGAAAGTGTTTTCAATTCGTTGAAGAACAAAAACGTGAGGCGTATTAGAGGCACCAAACGCCCGGGCCACCGTTTGGCTTTCGTCTATTAAATATGGAAATGTGTAGTTCTTTTTTTTGGCCCGCGACACCATCTCGTCATAGGAATCGCCTGGCGATATCTGTGCGTCGTTTGCATTTATGGCTATGACGGGAAAACCTTGCTCCGAATATTTTTTATCCAAAGCGATAATTCTATCATTATACGCTTTTGAATAAGGACAAGTATTACAGTCAAAAATAACGATCACCCCTTTTTCCGATTTATAATCTGAAAGAGCAACCATTTTTCCATCGACATTTTTCAGTTTGAAATCGCCAACAGCATCACCAATCTCGTACTTCATTGATTTACTGGAAACCAGTAAAAGAATTAAGCCAACCAATCCTAGTAATTTAATCTTTTCCATAGGGTTATTTTTTAATGATAACGAATAATCTACTGTAAGGACGCAATTAGATTCTCTAGCTCACCTTCTTTTAACTCCTTCTCGACAAACATCCTTTTGCCCGTCTTTGGATTCAAAATTAACGTGGCTGGTATTGCGCCGCTCCAGGTTTTGTCCACTTTATCGATCCAAGAATTGTAATCTATCTCATCGAGTAACAGCACCTGAGATTGAATGTTTTTTCGGTGTATAAAGGCATCCACTTTATCCACCTTGTCAGCGTAATCCAGGCAGACAAGCGTAATTTTAACATTAAAGTCTTTATTAGCATTTAATTTTTCCAAGAGCGGAATTTCCTTTACGCAGGGTGCACACCAAGTTGCCCAAAAATTAACCACTTGAATCTGACTGGAATTTGTGTTCAATATTTTTGCCAATGCGTCAAACTTGACCACTGTTGCCTGTTGGGCAATGGTAGTGCTAACACAAAATATTACCATCAACAAAACCATAAAAAAAGAATGGTGCTTACCCATATATAGATTGTTAAAAGAATGATAACAACATTATATTAATCCCATTATAATTCAAGTACTTAGAATGTAAAGAATTTCGTTCAAAAAGAATTCCACAATTCTGTCCACTTATCCACATCCCTATGAGGCAATGACTTATATTAAAGATAGTCAGCTACTTACAACAATTTTTTTCAATTAATTCTTGTGGACAACTTAAAATTGACAATAAATCCAACAAATTGTTAGGCTTTTTGAGTTGAATTTAAAATGAAAATTAAAAGATGTTTAAATGAATAATAATGACAAGATCTAACAGCGTAGTCGATCTTTTTAAAATAAAAATCCCAGTGATTCAAGCTGGTATGGTTTGGTGCAGCGGATGGAGGTTAGCAGCCGCGGTGAGCAATGCCGGAGGTTTAGGACTAATAGGGGCAGGATCAATGTATCCCGACTGTTTACGTGAACATATTCGGAAATGTAAGCTTGCAACGGACAAGCCATTTGGTGTTAACGTTCCTTTGCTGTATCCCGAGATAGGTCAGTTGATGAAAATTATCGAAGAAGAGAAAGTAGACATTGTGTTTACATCGGCAGGAAACCCTGAGACATGGACTCGCTTTTTAAAAGCGCGTGGTATTAGGGTCGCTCATGTGGTGTCCAGTGTAAAGTTTGCAAAGAAAGCTGAGCATGCAGGTGTGGATGCCATTGTCGCGGAAGGTTTTGAAGCGGGCGGGCATAATGGGCGTGAAGAGACCACTACTTTTGTTTTGCTCCCAATGGTTCGCGATGCAATTTCACTGCCACTCATTGCAGCTGGAGGTATCGCTACGGGCAGGTCTATACTGGCCGCCGAGGCATTAGGTGCAGACGGATTTCAAGTCGGTAGCCGATTTGCTGTAAGTGAAGAGTCTTCAGCCCATCCTAATTTCAAAAGACGAATCACAGCGTTAGAGGAGGGAGGAACTTGTTTAAGTTTGAAGCAGCTTACACCAGTTCGAATGGTTAAGAATAAATTTTTTGAATCGATACAGGCAGCGGAGCTTCGCGGCGCATCAAAAGAAGAACTTACTCAGCTTTTGGGAACACGCAGATCGAAACTAGGGATTTTTGAAGGCGACATTGAAGAAGGAGAATTAGAAATTGGGCAAGTGTCTTCAATGATAAAAAAGATTCAACCCGCTTCCGCTATCCTAGTAGAAATGTGGGATGAGTATCTGGAAATTAAAAAAAATATGTGCTCATGAATTTTATAAAAATTAAGGAGACATGTCTATATGTTCATGATCTTGAGAAGACCAAAAAGTTTTATCATGAAGTGTTAGGGCTTGAAATCATTAACTATGAGGAGGGCAAGCATATTTTCTTTAGACTCGGTAGTTCTGTTTTGCTTTGTTTTAATCCGGAAGATTCAAAAACTAAAAAAACACCTCCACCTCACTACGGCGGCGGTAAACAGCATGTAGCGTTTGAGGTAAAAAAATCTGATTATAATTATGCCAAGGCGGAAATAACATCTAAAGGTATAGCGATCATTGACGAAGTCATATGGAAAAGCGGAGAAACATCTTTCTATTTCGAAGATCTGGAAGGAAACGTTTTAGAAATACTACCAGATAAAGGAATCTGGGACTAAATTTGGAAATTTGGCTTCAACTCTGCATCCCTGGATTCAGCGATAGCGTTCGATTCTTTTTTGTCAATTAGAGAAGATTGATATGAGTTTTCATACCACTCTTCATAATATTTATATTGTATACAGCGAGGCATGAGTTTTCCATCTACAAGAATTTTGATGAGTAACTCTGGATTTATCGTTTGCAAGAGCGACGTTCTCTGTTCATTAGGTAAAGTGGAGATTTCAATGAACTCTATACCTTTGTAAACTGTCGAATTAACTTTCATGTCTTGGCTGGAACTAATTATTCTACTTAAACAGAATTTGTAACCGAAGGTTTAATTCGCTTGCGAAGTTAAACAGAAAAATTTCTTGATATAATTCAAAGCCGATAAATCTTTGAATTTTATACCGCACCTTTTTTTCATGGCACAATTTTTTGCTACACCGATTGAATATCTAAAAGGCGTTGGGCCGCAGAAAGGTGTATTACTAAATAAAGAGTTATCCATTTTTACTTTTGGAGATCTGATTCAACATTACCCATTTCGTTACGAAGATCGTACGAAGTTTTATTCGATTAGTGAAATTCACGACGAAATGCAGTATGTTCAGATAAAGGGTTTTATTAAAAAAAAGGAGTTGATCGGAGCTGGTTTTAAGAAACGTCTGGTTGCGCAAATGCGTGATGAGACAGGCGATATTGAACTTGTATGGTTTCAAGGTATTAATTGGATCAACGAAAAAATAAAACCAGGTATAGAATACATTGCATTTGGAAAGCCCAATCGCTTCGGAAATAAATTTAACATCGCACATCCGGAATTAGAGCCGGCGGCCGAGAAGAAAAACGGGAAACATGGATTTCTTCAACCAATTTATTCAGTCACGGAAAAGTTAAGGGCGAAACATGTAGACAGTAGAATGCTGTCGAAATTAATAAACGAGCTCCTGTCCTTATCAGCAGATAAAATTCGCGAAACCCTTCCCGGACCCATTATCGCTTCCGAAACACTTCTTTCAAAAAAGGAAGCACTTAATAATATTCATATTCCCACAACGCATGACCTACTTGCTAGAGCTCAGCATCGATTAAAATTTGAAGAACTATTTTATATTCAGCTTCGGCTGTTGAAATTAAAATTAATCAGGCAAAATAAATTCCGCGGCCAGGTATTTCAGAACACGTCCCTTTTGAATGAATTCTATAAAAACCATTTGCCCTTCTTATTAACGGATGCACAGAAGCGGGTTATTAAAGAAATATATGCCGATTTAAAATCCGGAAAACAGATGAATCGATTACTGCAAGGGGATGTTGGCAGCGGAAAAACAATTGTAAGTTTTATTTGCATGCTCATCGTTCTGAGTAGCGGTGCGCAGTGTGCGTTAATGGCGCCCACAGAAATCCTCGCCCAGCAACATTTTAAAAATTTGAAGATATATGCAGATCAAATGCAAATATCGATTGCATTATTGACGGGATCGACAAAAAAGGCGCAACGAATCACCATTCATGAACAATTGAGAAAAGGTAATCTTCACATCCTTATCGGCACCCACGCTTTATTGGAAGAAGAAGTTCAATTTCATAATCTCGGACTTTCAATCATTGACGAGCAACACCGCTTTGGGGTTGCTCAACGATCAAAATTGTGGCAGAAAAATAAGGATGTCTATCCTCACATATTGGTCATGACCGCAACGCCAATTCCGCGAACTTTAGCCATGACGTTGTATGGCGACCTGGAGATTTCGGTGATTGACCAGCTACCGGTAGGAAGAAAACCTATAAAAACCATTCACCAATATGATGCGCATCGATTGCAGGTAAATAGATTTTTAAAAGATCAGATCTCCCTTGGTCGCCAGGTATATTGTGTCTATCCATTGATTGATGAATCCGAGAAACTTGACCTTAAACATTTAATGGATGGATATGAAAGTATTTCGCGGTCGTTTCCTGATATTCCGATCAGCATTGTTCATGGGAAAATGAAAGCCGATGCCAAGAGCTACGAAATGAAACGTTTTGTTACTGGGGAGACTAAAATTATGGTAGCCACCACCGTAATTGAAGTTGGTGTAGACGTGCCCAATGCTTCTGTAATGGTGATAGAAAATGCTGAACGATTCGGACTGTCGCAGTTGCATCAATTGCGTGGCCGGGTGGGTCGAGGTGCAGAGCAGTCCTATTGTATTTTGATGACAGGTTATAAAACTGGTACTGATTCAAAAGTGAGAATTGATACCATGGTAAAGACGAATAACGGTTTTGAAATCGCAGAAACAGATCTTAAACTTCGGGGACCTGGCGACTTGCTAGGTACGCAACAAAGTGGGGCGTTGGACTTGTTAATAGCCGACCTGGGTACTGATGGCAAGCTTTTGCAACGCGCACGCGAAAAGGCTATTGAAATATTAGCGGAAGATCCGGAGCTTACACGTGCTGAGAATCAGGTTATCCGTAATCAAATCGAAAATATGCGAAAAACGGTTGTGAATTGGAGCCGAATAAGTTAAAACAACATTCATGGTAAATTTCTTAATTTCACTTTTTCACCCATTTAATCCGCGGCCATGAACTTGAATAATTCTCTTGTATTGCTGGTGATCATTGTATCGCTCACTGCTTGCAATAGATCTGATGAAACCTCTGGCTTTAGTAACCCAGCGGCAGAAGGATTTGATCTTGCTAATTCTGATCCTGCGGCTGTAGAACTTGCTGATAGCATAATGGTGGCAATGGGGGGATGGGCAAACTGGAATAATACTAGATTTATAGCCTGGAATTTTAATGACAACAGAGAGCTTCTTTGGGATAAAAAAGACGAGCGTGTGCGAATCGAATCGATTAAGGATTCAATTACATATATCGTTAATCTAAAAACATTGACAGGAAAAGTTTGGGTGAAAGGTCAGCCGCTTACCGAATCGGATTCCTTAGACAAAATGTTAAATCGGGGAAAAAGCATTTGGATAAACGATTCTTATTGGCTTGTCATGCCCTTCAAATTAAAAGATAGTGGCGTGACACTAAAATATCTGGGAGAGGACACATTAAGAACGGGCGGCCGATGTAATGTGATTGAGCTCACATTTAACAACGTTGGCGATACTCCTCAAAACAAATATTTGGTATACGTTGATCTGGCGGATAACCTTGTTAAACAATGGGCTTACTTTAGCAATGCAAGCCAGGATTCTGCCAACTTTGTTCGACCGTGGGATAATTATAAAAAGTATGGAAATATCTTGTTGTCGGCAGACCGATCGGACGGCGTGGGTCCAAAAGACGTATCGGTTAGAAATAGAATGGATGAAAAAGCTTTCAACGACATAGGATGGAAAGACAACAATTAGCATTATATGATCAACAACGAACGAATGAAGTAACATTATGACAAGACCCGACTTTAACACAATTCCAGATTTTCACAAGCGTTATGTTGAACATGTAAAAGATTTTGATGTCCTAGAAGCATTAAGAATCTCATCCAAACGAACAGTAGATGTTGTCAGATCTATACCTGAAGACCAAGGGAATTATCGATATGCACCTCTCAAATGGAGCATAAAAGAATTGCTCTGCCATATGATGGACACCGAACGAATATTAGCGTATCGCGCACTTCGATTTGGACGTAACGACAAAACTGCACTTCACGGGTTTGAAGAGAACGATTACGCGCCGGAGGCAAATGCCGAAAACAGGAAGGTAAAACAGATAGCGGATGAAATGGAAAGATTGCGACTTACAACCCTTGATCTATTCGTCAATTTCACCCCTGAAATGTTGATGCGAAAAGGCCTTGCTAACAACCTTGAACTTTCCGTGATTAACCTCGGATACATTATTTCAGGGCATGAATCCCACCATCTTCAAATTTTGAAGGAAAGATATCTGCCGGGTCTGCAATGAAAAACTGGTCTGTTGTAATCCTGGTTTTAATATTTTGGAATTTTTCATGTTCACCACTCTCCAAAAGATCCTTAGACAAAACTTTTAAGTCGACAGATGAACGATTTAAGGATCATACCGGATTTGCATTGTACGACCTGGACAAAAAGAAATCTGTATATGAGTACAGGTCCGGTCGCTATTTTACTCCCGCCTCCAATACAAAAATTTTTACTTTGTTTTCTTGCCTTACATTACTCGGAGACTCTATTCCTGCACTTAAATACATTACGACAAAAGATTCATTGATTTTTTGGGGAACCGGCGATCCTTCATTCTTATACAAAGAAGTTTATGACAACAATCGAATCTATTCATTTCTAGGATCGTCTACGCTTCCACTTTATTTTTCTGACAGCAATTTTCAAACAACCCATTGGGGACCAGGATGGGCGTGGGACGACTACAATGATTATTACTCAGCTGAAAGGTCCGCTTTCCCGATTTATGGCAATATCATGACACTTCAGGCAACCGGCAGAAAATTTTCAGTTCAGCCTCCTTTTTTAAAAAATTACGTAAAGACTGGGCCTTCCGAGCAAAAAGCGAAAGTATTGAGGAGGTTGGAAAGCAATGATTTTATTTTTTATCCAAATTTTTCTAAAAGTGGATTCAAGGCAGATGTTCCATTTAAAGTGTCAACTGAATTGACGGCTAATTTGCTTACCGATACGCTAAACAAAATGGTAAGAGCAGTGCATAAGCCCGTTCCAAAAAACGCACTCACGGTGTATAGTCTACCCGTTGATAGTCTTTATCGTGTAATGATGCAGGAGAGTGATAATTTTATTGCGGAACAACTTTTGTTAATGTGCAGCCAGGTCATAAGTGACACGTTACAACCCGAGATTGCTATACATCACATCAAAGAAAATTTCTTAAAGGATTTGAAAGACGAGCCTCGCTGGGTAGATGGATCAGGTTTATCCCGGTATAATCTTTTTACACCGCGATCAATTGTTCAGGTATGGGAGAAAATTTATCAACTCCTCCCACGCGAACGCCTTTTTGCACTTTTGGCGACAGGTGGTAGATCTGGGACGATCAAAAATTGGTATAATGCGAATGCGCCCTATATCTTTGGTAAAACCGGTTCATTGAGCAATAATCATAGCTTGAGTGGCTATTTGATCACAAAAAATGGGAAGACCTTGATTTTTTGTTTTATGAACAATAATTACACTACTTCTATCAATGAGATAAGGAGAAACATGGAAAATATTTTAAGGACTATTTATGAAAAGTATTAAGGTTTGCTGCTTTCTTGCTTGCTTACTGGCAGCATCATTTCAAATTAAAAGCCAGAGCCTTGATAGCCTTGATATCAAGATTGGTCAAATGCTGTTGATAGGATTTCCAGGTACCGCAGTGGATGCGAATGTTTTGGAAGAAGTAAGACAAGGGAAAGTCGGATCCATAATCATTTTCGAGAAGAATATTCCACCAACAAACTCATTCGTTGCATTAAAAAAAATAATCTGGACGTATCAACAAGCTGCTCCCATTCCGCTTTTCGTCAGCATTGATCAGGAAGGGGGTCGGGTAAACAGACTAAAAGATAAATATGGTTTCCCCCGATCAATAACTGCGGCAGCTATGGGCAAATCTCCATCTCTAGATTCAGTCCAGTTTTATGCAGAAGCTACAGCCTCTACGTTGGCGGGGCTTGGTATCAATATAAATTTTGGTCCTGTTGTTGACCTTGCCTCGAACCCTAACAATCCCATTATTGCCAAATACGGTAGAGCATTTTCCGCCAATGAAGATTCGGTGATTCTTTTTGCCAAGGAATTTATAAAACAACATCGTAAGTATGGAGTGTTAACGGCGTTAAAACATTTCCCCGGCCATGGAAGCTCCAAGGATGATACTCACTTAGGAATTGCGGATGTCACCAATACCTGGGAAGAAAGGGAACTTAAGCCTTATCAAAGTCTCATTGATTCTGGGTATGCAGATGCCATTATGACTTCGCATATCGTTAATAAAAAATTAGACAAGCAAGGTAATCCAGGGACGTTGTCGGCCGATATCCTGGGCGGCATTCTTCGGAAACGACTAAAATTTAATGGTGTCATTTTTACAGATGACATGCAGATGCACGCCATCACCAAACACTATGGATTGGAGGAAGCGATTAAGTTAGCTATTAATGGTGGCGTCGATATCATGACGTTTTCAAACAACATTCAAGGCAGCGACGAACGCACGGTAGATAAAGTTCATTCTATTGTCAAAGACTTAGTAAAACAGGGTATCGTTAAAGCGGAGCGGATCGATGAAAGCTACCGCCGGATAATGAACCTGAAAGAACGTCTTTCACAAGAAGAACTCAATATTTATTACCAACAGGTCCTGGAGAAAACAAATCGCGAACTGGAAGACGCACGTCGTGCGCTTAAATTGGCTGAAGAAAAAACCTTGACTAAAGCAGAGCAGCCTGAAGAGACCACTAATAAAAAGAAACGGAAGAAACGAAAAGATAAAAATTAGGGACTTTTTAAAGGCTTCAGGTTCTCTTCGAAAAGCTTTAGAATTCTTTTGTACTCATCTGTCCAACTGCTGGGCTCAACAAATCCATGATCTTCCATAGGATAAACCGCGAGTTCCCAATTTTCCTTACCCAGTTCAATAAGTCTTTGCGAAAGACGAACTACATCCTGAAAATGAACATTAGTATCGACCATTCCATGGCAAATCAGCAAGGCACCCTTTAGGCCCTCGGCATAATATATCGGTGAGCTTTTAGCATACGCCAAACTATCCTGATATGGCATATTTAGGATGCAGCCCGTGTAAGAATGATTATAATGCGCCCAATCAGTAACAGGGCGTAGTGCGGCACCTGCAGCAAATACATCAGGTGTAGTGAACATTGCCATGAGCGTGATAAACCCCCCATAAGACCCGCCATAAATCCCAATTCGTTTAGGATCAATACCGTATTCATCCACCAGTACTTTGGCTGCATCTACATGATCAGTAAGATCTTTGCCTCCCATATGCCTGTAAATTCCCGTTCGCCACTCTCGTCCATAGCCCGCACTCGCCCGGTAGTCGATATCTAACACCGTATATCCTTTGTCTGCTAAAAGGTTATGGAACATGTATTCCTTATAGTAATTGCTCCACCATCTATGTGCATTCTGCAAATAGCCTGCACCATGTACAAAAACAACAGCCGCACCGTTGGGTTGCGCAGGTTTATAAATTCTTCCGTAAACATCTGCATTATCGCGTGCTTTAAATGTTATTATCTCCGGATCTCGCCAGGGGTATGATTTAAACTCGTCGGTGAGCGAATTTGTAATTTGTTTAACCTTTGCTCCAGGTCTGTTTTCCATTATAAATAATTCCCAAGGCTTGTTGCTGTAGGAATATCTGAATGCTATTGTTTTTTCGTCAGGTGAAATTTCTGCCTCAGTTGCACCTTGCATGGTGGTTAGCCGCTCGGCTTTACCACCTTCTGCGGGTAAGCGATATAAGTGTTTTTCGCCAGGATGTACTTCGTTGGTAATTAAATAGAAATATTTTTTACTCTTGGCGGTTTTCACTTGTTGTACTTCATATTTTCCTTGCGTTAGAGCCTGCTTCTTTTTAGTAGTTACATCTATTGTGTAGAGATGAGAATAGCCTGTTTCTTCTGAAGTAAACCAGATTCGTTTATTGTCGCTTAACCATCCCATTGGAGAGATTTCTCCGAACCCTCTTGTGGTCGGTCCACCTACCCAGGCATCATCGTGTTGGCGATCCAAAAGTGTAAGTTTTTGAGAGGCAGGATCCAACAGCATAATCCAACAATCTTTAAAATCCAATGAACGAATAACTACAACACAATGTAAACCATCGTCGGACCAACTAATAAGTGAATAATTTATTGGACGCAAGGTGGGAATGTTTCTTTTTGAAGAATAATCCTTTGCAAACGCGGGTTGATCTGTTATGCCAGGAATATCATCTACCCTTACAGTGTAAACTGTATCTTTTGCGATGTCATAGATATTCAATTCGCTTGATGCTTGCGCTTCACCAACCTTCGTCCGCGATGCAATGTCCTCAGTGAAGCCAGAGGCTGTTACATAGTTAGGCACCACTGTTTTCTTAGGGTTGGTATTTTTGGATAACTCGTATAAAACAAATTTCTCATCAGGACTCACCTGTACCATTTCGACGATCTTATCATCGAGATATATCAACTTAGGTTTCTTAAGATGTTCGGCTTCTTTATTCTTTTTCTTTAGGGCGTGTTTTGTATTTCTTTCTTTCAATACCTGAAAGTGAGCTAGCTGATTATTTTTCAGCCATTTTTCTTGTTCTGACATCGGAACGGACGGCTTGCTCCCAATTTCAAAATGGGTGAACTGTGTTAATTTTCCGGATGTGATTTCCCAGCTAAAGGCATCGTGACCGATGGTAAAAATTATTTTTTTCTCGTCCGCAGAAAAATATGGACCAAACTCCTGAGAAACAGTATTCGTTATTTGAGAAATTTTCCCGGTAGGCACATCATACAAAAAAATATCCCCATTTTTTTCATATGCCATTTTTGTGTACGCTTTGTTATACCGGCCATACCTGGAAGGAAGGTTGCGCCTTTCATGAAGCGTTGCTTTGTGAGGAACAGGATTATGAATTGTAACTGAATATAAAGAATCTGATAGGGCGCCTTCTGGATTCCAATAAAAATTAACCGTCTTGCTATCTGGCGACCAAAATACATGATTCGGGGCGATTCCGATCCACTTCGGATGGCGCATAATTTTTTCAACCGTTAGCTCGTCCAGGGATTGTGCTTTCAAAAAAAGGGGCGTAACAAGCAACAAAAAAAGGCACCAGCGCATCATGGACAATCAGAAAATTAGAAGGACAAGATAATGTAAATGCTTTATTTTACTAAGACCTCAACATACAGTCTTTGTCTTTTATTACTCAGATGGCATAATAAAAAAATGCCCGGTAAGGCACCGGGCATTTTCATCAAAAGGGAAGATTAATAGGATACTAATAGTTCAGCTTTTGGAGGTAATCGAAATCATATTTCATGCTTTCCATGGCTGTACTTGCATATTCCTCCTGCTCAACGAAAATGTGTTTAACTCCCGATTTTTTTGAATTTTTCAGCATGTCTAACACCTTGATTTGCCCCTTCCCGAATTCTGTGCTTTCTTTCTTCGTGGTATCCATGTCTTTTAAATGCCAGAGGGAGAACCGACCCGGATATTTATTAAAATAGGCCAGTGGATCATTACCTGAAGCAACCACCCAGCCCAAGTCAAGTTCCATTGTTACTAATTTGGGATCTGTATTGTCCAACAAAATATCATATAACACTTGTCCGTTCTCTCTTTCAAATTCATACTCATGGTTATGGTATCCAAAGATGATGTTGGATTTTTTACAATCTTCAGCTGCTTTGGTAAATGCTTCAGCTACCTTTTTATAATTATCAATGGTTTGACCTTTTGAAGGAAGAGATGAGCACACCAGGTAACTCTGGCCAGCCTCGGCTGCACCATCGATTGAACGTTGAAAATCTTTATCGATATGCACATGGCCACTCCGCAAGGTCATTCCTAAGTCTGACGAAATCTTTTTAATTTCTTTAGGTTGAAGGCCGTAATAATTTCCCTTTTCACTTCGTGCAGATTCCAGCTCTTTGTAACCGATCTTCGCGAGCTGTTTTAATGTCCCAACAGCGTCTGTAAGCATTTCTTTACGAACGCTGTAGAGTTGAATGCCAACTTTTTTCAGTTTTTCGCCTTTTGAAAAATTAGGAAGTAGTAAAGCACCAACGGCTAGTCCTCCTGTTATTTTAAGAAAATCACGTCTAGTTTTCATAATGTATTTTTAAGTTTAGCTGGCAAATGAGCTTGCCTAAATCTCCCATCATCATGGCCGAGTATTTGGACCAATCCTTCTCACATGACGGAATAAATTACGCTTTTGAATTAGATGCTGTTGGAAAAATATTATAGAAGGAAAATAGAACTGATTACATCTTATTTTCGGGGGAGATACATGTAATCAAGGGTAACATTCAGCATTGCTTTCAAACCCACCAGCATACCACGCTCATCTATCATAAAATCGGGAGTATGGTGCGCAGGTACGGTTCTGGGGTCCTGATCCGGCATCATAGCTCCAACAAAGAAAAACAAGCCTGGGACCTTTTGTTGAAAAAAGGCGAAGTCCTCGGCACCAGTAACGGCATTAATCCGCATAACATTGTCCTTGCCTGCAGCTTTTTCAAGGCTATGAACCATTTTCTCGGTTAGCGTAGGGTCGTTATAAGTTATGGGGGTTTTATTTTCGATCAATACTTCTGCAGTAGCTCCTCCACTTTCTGCAATTTTAGTTGCTGTCAATTTTATCTTTTCGTGAATTTTCAAACGCATGTCCTCATCTAGCGTTCTTATAGTACCCGCCATCACCGCTTCCTCTGGTATAATATTTTCGCGAATGCCTGCATTTATTCTTCCTACACTTATCACGGCCGCTTCTTTTGTAAGTTCAGTTTGCCTGCTGACGATGGTTTGAAGACCATTGATAATTTGTGCTGAAATAGCAATTGGATCCACGCCCATCCAGGGGGCGGCACCATGACTTTGTTTGCCTTTTACTTTAATTGTAAACCAATCTGAGGCCGCCATCATACCGGCTGGCCTATAGGTAATTTTACCCAGCTGACTAATAGATTGAATGTGCATTCCAAAAATCACATCTACTTTCGGATTTTCGAGAGCTCCTTCTTTTACCATAAGCCCTGCGCCTCCCTCTTCACCAGCCGGAGGCCCTTCTTCTGCAGGTTGAAAAATGAATTTGACTGTTCCCTTTAGTTCACTTTTGTTTTTTGAGAGGATTTCGGCAACGGCCATTAAAATTGCTACGTGCGTGTCGTGGCCGCAGGCATGCATTACCCCAGTTTCCTGATCGTTAAATATTGCTTTTTCTTTAGATGCAAAAGGCAATGAATTTCGTTCGGTCACAGGCAATGCATCCATGTCCGCACGCAACGCGATGACGGGCCCGGGCTTTCCACTTTTAAGAAGTCCGATAACCCCAGTCTTAGCGACTCCAGTCTGGACTTCAATACCCAATTTTTTTAAATGCTCAGCAACAAACGCCGCGGTCTTGACTTCCCTGTTGGAGAGCTCGGGGTATTGATGAAAATGTCTTCGCCATCCAATGACCTGCTCTTCCATTTCTTTTGCTTGTTGGTCCACTTTGGTTTGCAGCTTAGCGTTCATTTGAGCTGTTGAAACTCCCATTATCAAGGTGCATAGTATGATTAAAAAAAATTTCTTCATGTGGTTTAGCATTGAGTAAAAAACAAGGTAAAATATTTCGCGTCTACACCAAAACTTAATTATTGAATGATTAAAAAATTGCCCTGCAAAAGACACATTTTTTAGTTAAGAAATTACCAAACAAAACGAATGCGCCTCATGCATCTTCGTAGTTTTCGAACGTTGCCCTGAGATTGCCCATCGCATATTTGGTGGATTATTCGATTAAAACTATTGATACATGATTTTTTGTTGGCATAAGAAAATGATTAATCCTTATTTTCGTTTTTATATCGCAGTGAAGCTCTCATGATTAGAAAACGGATTTTGAATTTTAAGTTAATATTTTTCATACTGTTGTCAGGCCACATCTCATCCTTTGGTCAACTTGTTGTTACTGAAAAAACCTGGATTGAAGACCTTAATCTGCAAGGAGGATTGCCCGAAAAGCTTCTCAGTACCCGGACTGCCGTATTCGACGACTATACGTTAACACAAAAAGAATTGCTTGAAATTCAATCCTACTTTCAACGTATTGGTATCGATGCGATTATTCATTTTGAGTTGGATATACTTTTCGCGAGTAAAGATGTTACCAAAGCTGTAAGCGATTATCTTGTGAAGAGGGAAATAACAAATCTAATCTTCATTGAAAAGGACGAGCAAGCATATCGCATTTCGATCACGACATTTTCAGGTAAAGAAAACGTTGTTGAACCGAAACAAGCAGCGTGGTCTACTTCTAACCGTTTACTTACGGAAGCGTTGAAGACGCTATACACCACCGCAGCCAACCAGCAAAAGAAACAAAATCTGTTAATCAATGATTTACCAGAAACTGACGCGAAAATTGATCCAATCGTTGGCAAGCGAAATGAATTTTACGCCACGGATTTAAAGGTAGATCCCCTGGCGGTTCCAAAAACAGGTGATGAAACCATCGATAAGGAGCTGGAGGAAATCTTTCAAAATAATTATCCGCTGAAATTTAAAATGACAGAGCCAGGTGTAACTGAAAAAGAACTTCGCAGACAGGGTCAGTTATATGTAATGGGTTTTATTTATACCCGCGGCGCTGTAGCAAAAGAACTGTTAGGTTATGATATGACCAAAACTGAAAGCGCCTTGCTTTCTGTTACTTATCCTGATAATCAGCAACAGCTAAAAAATATTCCTTCAAATACACCTGTCTTTAAATTCTATTTCAAGCATATCGATTCGGGAAATATTTTCCTTGGAACAAAATGGGATGCCGATGTCACCTGGCAACAAGCGCTGCTGAATTATATCCGAGGGATGAAAGCAGAACTAAGACTTAACTAATCGCCTCCTCCATAACTTCGAGCGATAACGTTCACCTTTTAAGCCACTGCTGACATAAGGTTGTCATCATTGTATTCCTATTTCGAAACAATTTAATCTTAGCCGACCAAGCATCAGATTCTAGTCCAAGAAATAGAAATATGAGCGAGCCTCTTAAACACATGTATAGCGTTCAATTTTTTGAACAACTATGCCCAGTGCTAAATGAAGTAATTCCAAATTTTAACGAACGTAGATTTGTGTATGACGTGTTTGACACGACATGGCCGGACCTGGAATTAAAACAACGAACACGGCAAATAACCTTAGCATTAGGACGTTGTCTTCCCTCGGATTATAAAGAGGCCATTGAGCTGATAATACGTCTTTCTAATTTGCTTCGCGAAAAAGAAAAGCAACAAAGCTACCCATATGTTTTTCTTCCCGACTTCATTGAGTTATTTGGTCTCGATCATTTTTCCCTTTCCATGGATGCCATTGAGGAATGCACAAAATTTGTGAGTGCGGAGTTTGCCATACGGCCATTTATCATTCGCTATCCACAAAAGACCCTGCAGCGCATGTTGAAATGGTCTACCCATCCTAACCCTTCGGTGCGTCGCTTGTCATCTGAAGGATGCCGTCCACGGTTGCCCTGGGCGATGGGGTTACCAGCATTTAAAAAAGACCCATCCTTAATTTTGCCAATTCTTGAAAATCTGAAATGTGATCCCTCGGAATATGTGAGACGCAGCGTTGCCAATAATCTAAACGACATCGCCAAAGACCACCCTGAACTTGCCTTAAAGATTGCCAAGCAATGGAAAGGTGTAAATCCAGTCACCGAGTGGATCATCAAACACGGATGCCGCACCCTTTTAAAACGTGGACATGAATCAGTATTGAATCTTCATGGCTTTAACCCAAAAGCAAAATCGTCTGTTAAAGATCTTACGCTTTCCAAAAAAGTAATCATTGGTGATAGCTTGGCCTTTGATTTCACATTCCTTAATCAAGAAGCTAAGGCAACTTTATTTCGATTAGAATATGTAATTGACTATCTGACGAGTTCGGGAAAAACATCACGAAAGATTTTTAAAATCACTGAGAACACTTTTGAAGCAGGTACATGTATTAGATTTGCGAGGAAGCAATCCTTCAAAGATTTTACAACCCGTAAGCATTTTGCCGGGAGGCATTATCTTAGAATTCTATCCAATGGTAAAGAATTAGCCGCAAGTGAATTCTTCGTGTGCTGAAGATGTTGAGGTATCGTATCTTTAAAAAAATTTTCAATGCCACGTTCCGGTTATGCCGATCTGCCCCTTCACTATGGCAAGGTTCCTCCCTGGCTTGCTGAACGCATGACAAAATTAGGAGGAGCAATTGTTGAGGCCCTTGTTTTAGAATATGGGAAGTCTGAAGTTTTAAAAAGAATAAGTGACCCGATGTGGTTTCAGGCATTTGGGTGCGTTTTAGGAATGGATTGGCATTCCTCGGGAATCACAACATCGGTAATGGGCGCTCTAAAGCGGGCAATTAATCCCCTTTCAAAAGAACTTGGGGTTTATATTTGTGGTGGACGAGGAAAGCACTCCCGACAAACACCAAATGAACTACTAAGAGTCGCTGATCAAACCGGGCTGGACGGAATTGCTTTAGTACGATCAAGCCGGCTAGCAGCAAAAATCGACAACACAGCGGTCCAGGATGGATTTCAATTATACCTTCACAATTTTATTCTTACCGATAAGGGCGAATGGGCCGTTGTGCAGCAAGGGTTAAATGATTCTACTGGCATGGCCCGACGATACCATTGGCATTCAGCACAGTTCAATTCATTTTTGGACGAACCTCACGTAGGTGTATGCGGCGAAAATCAGGGAATGATTTTGAATCTGACAGATCGCAACGCAATGAATACACGCCACGGCATGTTGAACATTGCAGCGGAGCATCCTGAAAAAATGTTGCGAGAGATACGACAAATAACCATGCCCCGTCATCATGAAGTTACCGTTACAGATGTTAATCTAAAAAGGCTTGGCGCGGTTCTGACTTTAGCACACGAAATGCAAACTAATAACTTCGAATCTTTGCTTTTATTGGAGGGGGCAGGTCCACGAACCATTCAGTCATTAACGCTTGTAAGCGAAATTATATACGGAACTCCTTCACGTTTTAATGATCCGGCACGATATTCATTTGCGCATGGTGGCAAAGATGGTCATCCTTTTCCCGTGCCATTAAAGGTCTACGATGAAACGATAGGTATTTTGAAAACATCTATCGATCGGGCAAAGCTCGGCCTGGGCGAAAAACAGCAGGCCATTCAGAAACTTTCTGCCATGGCTCAAAAAATTGAAAAGTCTTTTGTGCCCAATCCATTCTTTGACGAAGTATTAGCCACAGAAAGAGACAATTCATACAAATACGATGGCATGACCGTTATGGGAAAGGCACAGCCACCGAAATTAAAAAATCAGCAATTGAAACTTTTTTAATTTTCACCAGACCGCGGCATGTGGTCAGTATTTGGTGCTGAACAAAACATTAACTTTCGTGTAGTATACCGTTGTAATCCCTTCAAAGCCAGAATCCGTCCCTACCAACAGCCATAGTTCGCCGTCATTATTACTCTGTGCAATATACGGTTGTGACGAGGGAGACGCATTACTTCTTGATATCAAGGTATACTCTGAGGTAGAGGATGGTATCGCGATATCGCCAAGAACAATGGCGTTAACTCCTGGCATACTTTGATTGCCTTTATCTACATTCAGCACATAACGATTATCTTCAATCATTTTTTTTGGCTCAATTTGACTTGCGCCTGCCTTTATATAGACACTCTCACCAGGTGAACCTCCAGCACCAACGGATCCATAAGGTGTGTTTGAAGCTAACTCTACTTCAAAGACCAGATTGTAAGACGTATTCGGCATCAACCCTGTGATTTTCTTTTTTATGAACATAAATAGATCATCGCTGTGGTTATTGCCAGAAAGCATTATTGATTTACGAAAACCTAGATTTGGAGGTAAATGAGTATATGCAACTTGTAATTCATAGAAAGAGGAATCGGTTGGTAGCGCGGGCAAATCCGCGAAGTCAGCTTCCCATCCACTTTGCGAATGATTGAAATCGAATGAAATTGAAAAAACGGCAATTTCCGGATGGTTATCAGGAAATGAACAGCTGCTCAAAAAAATCAAGCCAATGAACAAAAGAGTTCTGCAACACATAGTGCCAATGCAATTTTCAACATTTTAGACACGAATGCTTCAGCGAAAGTTGGAACTTGATCCCGTTTTTGTAAACGCCGACATTATAAAATGCAACGTCGAAAAATATATTTAAGGTACATACGTCTTTGAAAACGGAACCTCTTACTATTTCTTTCGTTGACTCCTTTAAACAAATACAGATGGACGTTTTTACTCATAATAAGTTTCCCTTTCCTTCCACTCTTAACCTCCGGTTACTTCTTGAGTACTGGGAGAAAAGCATCGTGCAGGAAAATGTGCCCGGGTTTGCTCAAGGTCTTTTGCAGGCGATCAAGAATGCGCCTGAATTGAGGGAGCCCATTCATGACCTGTCGGTGCTTGAGAAGCATCGAAGTTTAATCAATTTTTTACTGACGGCGGTTATTCCATCTGCTAATCAGGAAACAGAAATTTCGGCGGCAATCTTTCCTTTTCAATTTACTGCATTATACAGCACACAGGCATTTAAAAAAACACTGGATTTAAATGATGTCGAAAATTGTGTCAGAACCAATCTGCCGAACAACAGGATGATTTTAGGCAAAACTGTTAAGGCATGTTTGATGATTCTCGAGAAATTCTACGGAGTAAAAGTCGGTTTGGAAAAACCAGTACATTTTACGGTACGCAATCCTCAAACAGGACTTGACAAAGTTTATCGCGTTGAAAATAACCATCAGTTTTGTGAAATAATTGCAAAAGGGAAAATAAATCCGATTGAAAAACACGTCATTAAATTTTTGACGGAGAAGATGTATGACCTCGATCTTTGGATGCAATACATCAAACCTGAAGACTTCGAGTTTCAAGGATTTATGGTTATGCGACTTGTGGACGTAACTGAACAAGAAATGTTGTCGTCCATAAAATATGACCTGTTGAAAAAAAATGCAGTTGAAGAGCAAGAAAGTTTTAACACCATTCAGCATAAACTGCGCTCACTCTTTGGCATTCAGGAAATTAAACTGGGGCTTGCATATTGCGATACAGCCAATAATCTAATCGTTACTAATTCAGCTTCGGATGGGTGGAGAAGCCTGATTGAGCAAACGGTAAACAGTACGCCTTGTAATGACTTCACAGGTTCAGTTTATGAAAGAAGCTGGACTGAAAAGCGTTACATCACAGTAGAAAACTTAGAGGAGTATCCGTTTCGCTCAAAGATCGAAGAAGCATTGTTGAGCAATGGCATTAAGAATGTTTTGCTCGCCCCATTAATTGATGGTGAAGAAACTATTGGGATGCTGGAACTTGCAACACCCACTCCGGGCCGATTGGATGCTATCAGTGCACATAAGGTGGAAAATGTTTTGCCCATGTTTACGGCGGCGGTGAAACGGGTAAAAGAAGAAATGGCGACTGAAGTAAGAGCGATTATTCAAGAAGAATGTACCGCAATTCATCCTAGTGTTCAGTGGCGCTTTTTTGAAGCTGGCATGAATCTATTGAATAAAAGAAGGTTGGATGCAAAAGCTTTAATGGAGGAAATTGTCTTCAAAGATGTTTATCCGCTATATGGCATGTCGGATGTACGCAATTCCTCTATTGAACGAAACTCAGCAATTCAAAAAGATCTACAGCAAAATTTAAAGTTAGCAAAGGGACTTCTTCAAGAGATTTATGATAGCAAAAAATTTCCTTTAGTGGAGGAAGTGATTTTCAAAACAGATGACCAGCTCAAGAAAATTAATCGCGGACTTGCGTCGGGTGACGAAAGCAATGTGTTGGATTTCTTAAAAACGGAAATCAATCCCCTAATCGAACAGTTTGAGGACGATGACATGTTGAAAATACTAATTGACAATTATCGGCAACATCTGGATCCGCAGTTTGGTGTGGTTTACAAAAGAAGAAAGTCTTTTGAAAAAAGTCTGGCAATGATTAATCAGACAATAGCTACGCACCTTGATGAAGCAGAATCGGAAGCGCAAAAAATGTTTCCGCACTATTTCGAAAAATATAAAACCGATGGGGTCGAATTCACATTGTACATAGGAAGTTCATTGGTGAGACAGCAAACATTCGATGCTTTCCATCTTCGAAATTTTCACCTTTGGCAATTGCTGACAATGATTGGCATCCATCAAAAAATCCAGGCGTTAAAACCAACATTGGCAAACGACTTAGATATTACACAATTAATTTTGGTACATGATCAGCCGATTTCAATCCGTTTTAGGCCCGACGAAAAACAATTTGATGTCGATGGTGCTTATGACATTAGGTATGAGATTGTAAAAAAGAGGATTGATAAGGCTTACATCAAAAATACAGGAGAACGTTTGACACAACCTGGTAAAATAGCCATTGTTTATAATCAGAGTAAAGTTGAAGAAGAATACAAACGCTACTTCAGGTATTTGGTCGGTAAGAAATTAGTTACTGGCAAACTAGAAACACTTGAGTTGGAAGAGTTGCCTGGAGCAAATGGACTCAGGGCTTTAAGGATGCAAATTGGGACTGATTCAAATGTGTCGAGCCAGGAAAACTTGTTGAAGGACGTTCAAGATGTTCTGGCCCTTCAATAACATGAGTCATAAGATTCCCTATCTTAGCTGTACAAGCGCTTATGTACAAGCTATTCATTACCATTCTGGCCTCACTGTTGATTTGCTGTAAGGAGGTTTCGTACAAAGAACCACAGCCTAAGGGCAGGTCCGCGCTTTCGGAAATACCCGCCGAGCTACGCGGCAACTATTTGATTATGGAGGAAGACGGCACAAGTAAGGACACGCTCATTGTCACAAGAACAGGATACCATGTAACAAATGACTCTACCAGAGCTGAACTGGGAGATAGTTTAGTTTTAAAAAGATATAAGGGCTACTATTTTTTTAACGACAACCACAAACCTGAATGGCTTTTGAGAATTGTTAAAAAAGAAAAGAATGGAAACCTGTCGTACATGTTGATGGATCGCGGTGACAAAAGTTTTAATGATTTTCTTTTCAAACTGAATAAGGAAATTGAGATTGATTCCTTTGAAGTAAATAATGAAAAACTCTATCAAATTGATCCATCTCCTAAACAATTGGTTGGGCTTATTAGGAAAGGATACTTCAAAAAAACCATTACACTTCAAAAGTTAAAGTGATGCCGAAATTCCCCTGTTAAACTAGGCGGGATTTTTAGTGGCGCCTTGTTCAAAAAATTTCTGACGCAGTCTTTGGAATAAAGTTCTATTCGTTAGCGATGAATGGCGACGTCTGCTGATGTAATTGGATTGCTTTACGAGAAAGAACAAAACCTATTATTAAAGATACTACCGCCCCAGTCCAGATACCTGGAACATATGAAATGAACAAGAAGTAATCATAAGAACCATGAAAAATGGCCGCGCTAAGCAACGCAATGAGACTAAAATAAAATACACGACGGTGTGTAAATTTCGCTTTTCCAAGAAAGAAGCCCATTAAGATGGCGAAGGTAGCATGTGCCGGGACTGCCGTAAACATACGCATGATTCCGGTAGCCACACCGTATTGATATACGTACAATACATTTTCTAAGGTTGCGAACCCCATACTCACCATAACTGCGTATACAATGCCATCAAACGGTTCATTAAAATTCTTATTATAAAAAAGAATAAATCGAACAAAGAAGAATTTGCTGAACTCTTCGACTAGGGCGACTTTAAAAAACGCATTCCAAAATTGATGAACCACGTCATCTTCTTTTATTAAAATTAAAGCGTTAACCGGCCAACTAATAAATAATGTAAGTAAAGTACTCAGTCCGCCGTAAAGAAAGCTGATCATCAACAAGCTGAGAGGTTCGCGTTCATGCTTATCCTTCAAATAGATGTATAGCATTATGGCTGCGCCAGGAGCAAGGGCTAATGCAAATAAACTAAGAGCATCCATGAAGACAATTTGACGACTCAAGGTAGTGGATAATCGTCAGCTTCCGAAAGCATGTACTACTCAATTACATTCTCAATTTCATCCATTTTATCCTCGCTGTATTTGCCCAGCGTAGCATGAACTATTTTGCCGGCGGGGTCCAAAACAAAGAAATAGGGCACATCTTTTTTGTCAAATTCAAGCGACTCTTTATAGGTCTTTAACTCCCCTTTATAAAAAAGGACATATGGCAATAACTGCGGATCAATATTTTTTAATGCTTTGCGTTTGGCGGTTCCCGTAGCTGCTGCGTTGATACCGGTAAACATGGGGATAAAATACACATTAACATCGTAGCCAAAACCAGACATAAGGCCTTTTGTCTTTTGAATGTATTTTTCAAACACAGGCTGAAACCACGAATTTAAATCATCTTCTGATTTTTTTGAATAAGCTAATCCGAGCAATGTGTATTTGCCTTTCGTATCCTGTGGCAGATTGATTTTCTTATCTTCTACGGTTTCTGCCTCCATGACTGGAAACATCTTTCCAGTCACCTGAGCCGTTGTACTCAACGACAAAAAAATTCCAAATGTCAACACCATTAGTTTTTTCATAACCCTTCACGTTTATGCTCCAAGTTACGAAAACGATGCCAGAAAGGGGCCGAACTGTATGTGTGGTTAATGATTCAGAAGTTATAAAGCCGTGGCAATAGTTGAACTGCATTTTATACCTTTAACCATTCTGATTATCATGAAACCCAAAGATCATTATGACAATCATTTGGGAAATTTTTATTCCTGGATGGTGGGTAATTTCGAGGAGAAGCAAAAAGAACAGGAGAATTTTTTTGCTGAACAGTCCTTAGCGGTCAAGAACTATAAAATTGCTTTTGATCTAGGCGCTGGTCATGGCCTGCAAAGCATTTCTCTGGCCCATCTAGGCTATGACGTTCGAGCCGTAGATTTCAGTAAGCAGCTTTTGGATGAGCTGAATATCCGAAAGGAACATTTAAACATTAAGACGATCAATGATGATATTCTCAGCTTTTTAAAGCGAACTTCTGAAAAAGCTGAACTTATTGTATGCATGGGCGATACGCTAACGCATCTTGAAAGTATCGGTGCGCTTGCTGATCTGGTGACAGAAATATCAAAACATTTGGAGCCGGATGGCCACGTGATTTTGTCGTTTCGTGATTTAACACAGGCGCTTATAGATGAACAAAGATTTATCTTAGTTCAAAGTGATGATTCTAAAATTCTGACTTGCTTTCTTGAATATTTTCCTGACTATGTAATGGTTCATGATGTTTTGCATGAAAGACAAAACGGGAAATGGACTCAAAAAGTAAGCGCTTATCCTAAGCTTCGTGTAAATCAAGATATGATTTCAAAAATGCTTCAGGAAAATAATATTGAATTTGTCAAATCAGAAGTAATTCACAGAATGATTTATCTGACTGGCAAACGAATCTCATGACCCACAACGGCATGGTTACTTATCTATCCACCTTATCTTTTCTTCAATTGGTTTTCGTTTTCCGTGTGGCATATCTCGATTCGGCATGCCGATGTTAAAAAATCCAAGCAGTTTATCGTCAGGCCCGAGTCCAAGAAATTCCTTCGCGTCTTCAAAGTATGTAACACCACCAGTACTTAAATAGGCACCCACACCGTATGCCGTTGCCGTCAGGTACATATTTTGAATGGCGCAAAAAACCGCGCCGATCTCTTCAATCTCAGGTACTGATTTTTTTGGATCGCGCTTCATTCCGACAGCAATTATATGCGAAGATTGCATCGGCTTGGTGAGAAGATTTTGGTACCGATCTTCCTTAAAACTATTATCATTAGAAGTAACCTTTTTATACACTTCAGCTTGAAATTGAGCCAATCGTAATAAGCCATCGCCCGTAAAGACAACAAATCTCCATGGCTCAGTTAACTTATGAGTAGGCGCCCAATTGGCGTTTTTTAGCATTTGATTGACAATAGCATCGCTAACCCGCTCGCCAGTATATTGTTGTTGATAAACAGACCGGCGCCGCTCGATTACCTCATTAAGCCATTCAGGATTAAAGTTCATTATCTTTGTTTTTTGGGTAAATTTACTATTATCATTTTTTAATTATGAAAACGTCCCTCCTCTTAATAGCGGTCATAGCCTTGCTTATTTCCTCTTGTGCTCCAGTATATGTTCCGAATGCCAGAAATGCGCCATTATTTACAAAGGCGGGCGAATTTCAAGGGTCCATTCAGTTTGGTAATGGAATAGATGCGCAAGGTGCGATTGCTGTCACCAATCATATTGGGTTGATGGGGAATTTCTCTTATGCCGATAACAAAAGTCCTGATCCGGATGATATAGACGATTATCACCGTCATAAGTTTTTTGAGGGAGGTATTGGATATTTTGAAAATGAAGGCAAGTGGTGTTATGAAATTTTTGCGGGATATGGAAGAGGCGAGGGATCAAGTTATGACACCTATGATTTTTGGAATAATAATACAGGAGATCCTGTTAGAGCCACCGGTAAATTTGAACGATATTTTATCCAGCCGGCGTTTGGATTGAATAAAAAGGTAATGCACGTCGCCTTCGTTCCTCGAATCGCTTTGGTTGACTTTAACGAGTTTAGCAGTGATGATGCAATTTCACCTTATATCGCTGATGATGATCCGAAGTTATTTATAGAACCCGCAGTTGTTGGAAAAGTAAACCTCATGAACAATCATATGTTCTTTACTTTTCAGGCAGGGTTTTCTATACCTGTAACGAAAACTTACTATGAATACCGCCCGTTTTATGTTTCAACGGGAATTGGTTTCAGAATTGGCGGACTGAAAAAAGAATCTTCCGAGACTACGAATTAATCTTACTTAGGAAACTGACTCGCGTCAATGTTTGGAATCACCTTCAAAGCGTTTTTGTAGTAAATCTTTTTCAAAACATCGTCTGGCAGATCTAAGCCGTACATGCGCCAAAAGGCATGGTAGCGCTTGTGGTAAGGAAAGTATTCATCGGCTGTTTCAAGCACCCGAAAATACGTTTGATATTCCTCCGGCACCCATGAATCTTTGCCAAACATAACACGGTCCTGATATTTAGTTAAAAATTCGCGAGCCGCCCTTGGTTGTCTTCCCAACTCAGCAATTACAGCACCTATTTCAGTGTACATATTTGGAAACTGATTCATCAACTCGCCCAGCTTTTTCAAATCACTTCCATACCAACCCAAGTGCGCATTGATAAATTTTGTCTTGGGGTGTTTCTTAAAAATATTGTGCTGTTCAGCAATGATGGTCTCCCATGATACAGGGTCGTTATCATGTCTTCTGCCCGGGTGGGTTTTCAACTCAAGCCATCGTTCATTATTCTTATCAATAGGTTGCCAAAACTGCTTTGGATCTGCTGCGTGTATCAACACCGGTATGCCGAGCTGGCCGCATTTTTCCCAGATCGGATCAATGCGGGGATCATCAATGCGGATGCGGTCTCCTTTGCTGTCTTTATTGAACATCCCCAGACTTTTATAAATCTTTAGTCCATTTGCACCTTTTTTTACATCGTCCTCCAATTGCTTGACCATCCTGCTTTGCCATTCCGGATCGTCGATGCCGCCAAAGTCAACATTCGTAAAAATGATAAAACGTTTGGGAAAGGATTTTTTTACATTCTCCAATGACTTCTCAAGGTGATCCGTGCTGCCTCTTCCTCTTCCGCTAAGATTGACCATCACGGCCATATTGAGCTTGTCCATTTGAGCGACCAAATCACTCAGGTTTTGGGAAGTCATTCCAAACTGATGATTATGAACATCGATAAAAGGGAACTTCGCCCGGGTAACATGATGCTCGGGCACAACCAATGTTGAAGGCGGATCATAATCTTCAAAATCCATCTTCATATCCAGGGGCTTTTCCTGACCGCAAGCATAGATCATGCTCAAGCAAAACGAAGAGGCAAACAATAATCTTTTCATAACTGTAAATATCTTTGAAGATACTTTGAATTATAGAACTGGAATCTAAAATTTTCTGAGTGGAGCATAAGAGTCTTTAAATGGTTAGACTCGCTATTGTTTTTACACTAGTCTTTTCGCAGCAAGACAATTGATGGGATAGCCACGTTAATATTATTTATAACTTAGCTTAGAATTTGCACATACAATGAATCGATATAATAGGCATGCAGTTGCCTAAATAATTAATATTTAACGGGTCGACTCCAATACACAACAAGTTTGTAAATCCATGAAAAAACTCTCTATTCTATTATGGCTTTTAAGCATTGGCCTTGCATATGCTCAGGATCCACAATTAGATGCGGCAAAAGCGAAGATTGAATCAAAAAAATTTGAAGACGCAAAAGCTGACTTAAAAAAAATCATTGATGCTTCCCCGAAGAATAAACATGCTTATAACTTACGTGGCTTGGCACGTGCCGGGTTAAACGACTTCTATGGAGCGATTGGCGATTTTAATGTAGCCCTTGAAATAGACTCTACATTTGCCGATCCTTGGAATAGTAGAGGTGAAGCGAAAATGGCACTTGGAGACGACGAAGGGGCGATATCGGATTTTAACAAAGCAATCAAATTCAATCCCAAATTTACGAATGCCTATACCAACCGTGGACTGGCAAAATACAACTTGGAAGATCTGCAAGGCGCTTACTTCGATTTTTCTAAAGCCCTGGAGCTTGGACCCGTCGATGCTGATAAATATTTTAACCGGGGCGTGACCAAAGCAGAGCTCGGTGAATTTATCAGTGCGATCGACGACTATTCCAAAGCTATTGAACTTGAAAAAAAAGATGCAAGTCTGTACAACTATCGTGGCGTGGCTCAATATAACGTGGGCAATCTTGATCTTGCCATTACAGATTATAACGAGGCGATAAAACTTGAACCTAAGGATCCTCAGATTTATGAAAACAGGGCGCTGGCAAAGGGTGCGAAAGAAGATTTTAAAGGGGCCTTGGAAGATTACGATAAAGCAATCGAGTTAAATCCTGAAGAACCCGAAACCTATAACTTGCGCGGTGTAACAAAATATAATCTTGGCGATCAGACGGGCGCTATTGCCGATTACACGAAGGCCATAGAATTAGATGCTTTGAATCCGGTGTATTTTGATAATAGAGCATTGAGTAAAACCGAGAAACAAGACTATGCCGGTGCGATCGAAGATTATTCTTCTTCGATCGAATTATACCCAACGGATCCAGAAACTTATTTTCAACGCGCGATGGTGAAGTTAAGCATGAACAATAAATATGATGCGTGCCTTGACTTTAAAAAAGCAGAAGAACTTGGGTCAGCCGAGGCCAAAGCAGAAATCAAAAAAAATTGTAAATAAATATTCCCCCCACCGATTTGTTTCCGAAAATGATTTTACAAGAGTGTTTATTTGATTGGTTCAAATAAAGTATATTTTTAAGACTATAATTATTTTATACCCTGATCTACCTTCAATTTTCTTATATGAAGAAAGCTTCCTTCATTTTCATTTTTCTTTGCTGTATACATTTGTCCAATGCTCAGAAGCTCCTTTCTCCTAAAGAGTTTTTAGGATATGAACTTGGAGACAGATTTACACCACATCATAGGGTGATGGCTTATTTCAAACATGTAGCTGAAGTAATGCCAAACGTGGATCTGAGACAATATGGAGAGACATATGAACACAGACCGTTGGTATATGCGGTGGTAACTTCTGTCGAGAATTTCAAAGACCTTGAACAAATTCGAACTAATAATTTAAGAAGGAGTGGATTGATGGAGGGAACTGCCACCGCAGACCCACGCGTGCTTGTGTGGTTGAGTTACAATGTTCACGGTAACGAAGCGAGCTCCTTGGAAGCCTCTATGCTAACGTTATTTGATCTGGCAAATGCTAACAATACAAAAACTCAGGAGTGGTTGAAAAATACCGTTGTCATTCTCGATCCGTGCATTAACCCCGACGGACGGGACCGTTATGCAAATTTCTATAATCAATATTTAAATAATCCCCCAAATAGCGATAAAGATGCGAAAGAACATCATGAGCCGTGGCCCGGCGGCCGAGCAAATCATTACTTGTTTGACTTGAATAGAGACTGGGCGTGGGGTACTCAAATAGAAACACAACAACGTTTAAAGGTTTACAATGAATGGATGCCACATGTTCATGTTGATTTCCATGAACAAAGTTATAACAGCCCCTACTACTTTGCGCCCGCAGCGGAGCCGTATCATGAAGTAATATCGCCCTGGCAACGTGAATTTCAGAACATCATCGGGAAAAACAATGCAAAATATTTTGATGAGCAAGGATGGTTATATTTTACGAAAGAATTTTTTGACCTTTTTTATCCAAGTTATGGTGACACATACCCCATGTATAGCGGCGCTATCGGCATGACCTATGAGCAAGGTGGTGGAGGTTCTGGAGGCTTAAGCATTACAACAAAAGAGGGTGACCCTTTAACACTTAAAGATCGCCTTACACATCATTACACTTCCGGACTTGCAACCATAGAAGTTACATCCGGAAATGCAGGGCGGGTGATCAAAGAATTTGAACAGTACTTCAAAGACAACCTTAGTAACCCACGCACACCTTACAAAGCCTACGTTATCAAAGCTGATAACAATCCGGATAAGTTAACACAGTTAACCCGGTGGATGGATCTTCACCTTATAAAATATGGACAACCGACAGCAGGAAAATCGCTGCGTGGCTTTGACTATCAAAATCAGGCAACAAGTAATTTCAGTCTTACAACGGATGATCTGGTGATTAATGTGTATCAACCGAAATCACGTTTTATCACAACCGTATTTGAACCCCAATCGAAATTGGCAGATTCCGTTACTTACGACATTACAGCGTGGAATCTAATGTATGCCTACAATCTGAAAGCGTATGCTGTTAACGAACGGATTCCGGTAAAAAATTTCCAGGCAAAAGACCTTCTGCACGCGGCTTCGGTTGACAAACCATACGCTTATATTTTCAAATATCAGAGTTTACAGGATGTCGCTTTTATGGCTGAGTTAATGAAGCTGGGGATAAAAGTGCGGGCTGCGGAAAAATCGTTTTCAATCAATGGTGATAGTTTCGAACCAGGATCTCTCATTATTACACGAAGAAATAACGAAAATGTAAATGAATTTGACAAAAGCATTAGAGATTTAGCAAAGGGAATGAACAGAAAAGTTTTTACCTCTCCAACCGGATTTGCCAGCAAAGGCAAAGATGTTGGCGCTGAAGATGTGAAATATTTAAAGGCCCCAAAAGTGGCCATGCTGTTCGGTGAAGAAACTTCGTCCCTGTCTGCAGGAGAAGTTTGGCATTTTTTTGAAACCCAAATCAAGTATCCGATCACTCAAATAGGTACTGACTACTTCGAAGAGATTGAATTAAGTAAATACGATGTGTTAATTGTTCCCGAAGGTCGTTATAAAGTTATCGATGAGAGCCAGCTAGAGAGGATTGCAAATTGGGTGAGCAAAGGGGGCAAACTGATTATCATAGCGAATGGTTTAAATGCGTTTGCTGAAAAAAAGGGCTTTAATTTAAAAAAGTATATCACGGAGGTGGAAAAGAATGAGGCTGAACGTAAAGAAAAATTAGCTAAGGAAAAGGAATTGTTGACACGCTATGCAGACGCAGAACGCAAGGAGATCTCAAATGTCATCTCTGGGGCCATTTATAAAATCTCATTGGACACATCACATCCCCTGGCTTTCGGTGTTGGAGACACATATTATACGTTGAAGACAAATGAGCTGCGTTTCGCCTATTTGGAAGCCGGCTGGAATGTTGGTGTTATCAAAGGCATCGCCAAACCGGTACAAGGTTTTGCCGGAAAACACATCAACAAAAAAATGGATGACAGCCTTGTATTTGGTGTGGAGGAAAAAGGTGATGGCACTATTATTTACCTGGTCGACAATCCACTCTTTCGAAGTTTTTGGGAGAATGGTAAAATGATTTTTTCGAATGCTGTATTTATGGCCGGACAATAACAATTGTTCGAGCTTATGAGGAGGAAGGTGGCAAATCATAATCATAATAAATTCTCATCGCCATAATTGTCCGTGACTTCCTCAAGATAGAAATAACGGACGTTGATGTTTATTATCGTCTTATAAGGAATAGTGATGTATCTGCCAGGTATATCATAGTATCGGTTTTCCACCAGATCATCCTGTAAAAGTCTCCGCTTCGCATCTTTTAATACAATGTTTTCCAGACCGCCTTCGTCCGACAAGGTAAAATGAATCAACTCCCCAATGTAAATCATTTGTTGATTGCCCACAGTTGTTAATGCATTCACCAGTTTAAAACTGACTTCCTCCGGATGGTCTGGCACTTCTGGAAAGTCCAGGAATTCGCCACTCAGTAAATAATGCCAATCGTTGGTAAACCTGAATAATTTAAACTTGCGATCAAACTTGAGTAACCGGATTGCTTTGCGGCTGGCATGACCTGCAAAAAAAGATACGGTCATGACGAATGTGCAGTATAGAAGGTATGATACGAAGATATCTCCATAGCCAGCATTAGTTTGTTGAAGCAACGCTGCGCTTAGTACGGTTTTTAAATCAAACTCAAAATAGAAAACAGATGAAGCGGCGAGTAATAGGAAGTACGACAGAATATGCATGATGATGGACGGAAACAGCGCCCAGAACACTTCATCTAATATACCTGAGAATTTAAGTTTTCTGGAAAAAACAGAAGAAAGGTAAGCCCGCTTAAATGTTATCCCGGGAAGAATGAATAGGAAAAGGAAGAGAGTAGATACTGCTAACGCCACAATTCGTTCTTCTGGTTTAGCCCAGTTCTCTTACGAAATATACTTTTTCGCCCAGCCTGAAAGTTTTTCCCTCTCCATCAATTTCTTTGTTGATGTCGATTAACTTATAAACAAGCTCGCGGCTCTTCTTTACTTTATTGGATATCCAATGTTGCTTACTATCAGATTTCGATTTCATAGCAATGATCTCATGAAGCTTAACGCAAATTATCATAAAAAAGTGACAAATCCTCCAACTTCATTTGGTTTAAGCACCTATCACTATATGCTTTCAATCACTTTATCCTCTCTTTTATAATTCTCCAGACGAGTTCGGGCTCAAATCCCTTTTGAATAATGTATGCCGCGAGCTTGTCGCGTTTGATAAAAGGATTTTCCTCAGCGATTTGTTTCGTTTTTTTCTCGATTAAAGTTTCAACTGTTTTGATGTAGTCGGATTCATCAATTTCTTTGAGACCTGAAGCAATGCAGTTTTTTGTTAGCCCCTTGCCCTCTAACGCTTGAATGATCTTTAATCTTCCCCAACTCTTTAGTCTAAACTTTCCACCGGCAAATGCTTTTGCAAATCGCTCCTCATTCAAGTAGCCTTCTGTAATGAGATGGGAGATCATTTCATCCACCTCATAAGACGGAAGCCCGAAGTCATATAGTTTGCTTTTTACTTCCTGGTGGGAGCGTTCCTGATATGCACAATAATGATAAATCTTCTTTTTTGCTTCTAACGGGCTAAGCTTTTTATAGGGCTGTTGCACAACGTAAAATTAAGGGTTGATATCATTTGCGGATGAGTCTTGCCGTTTGTTTAAAAAAAGCCTCACTTCTGCTCTTTCACAAGTCCCTTATTCCGTAGGATGCTGGCAATAAATTTCCGCTCGTTTTCAGTGTTGAAAATTTTGAATGGCCAGTAAATTAATTGTGCTTTGTTTACAAACAACACGAAATGATCCTTGCCTATTGAAGCACTTTTAATTTGGTCCCATTTTAAAGGCATCCCTTCACGGGGATTGAGCTTCATCAGAATTTGCTGACTGCTGATTTCATATGAAAATTTTTCAAACAGCATTTTTCCTTGCTCTAGTTGAGTGACACCATAAAATTGGATCCACCAAAACAATAAATACAATCCGAATGCGATGACAGCACCGATGAACCACCAAATGGAATCAGCTCCAGGGATAAAATAACCAAGACAAATAACCAGCGCACCTAGAACTGCAATCCAACCTTGCTTTTTCATAATAGTTTTGAATGCAGTATTAATATAGGTCTTCTTATCCAGTTTGTAATTTTTAGTTTTAACAATCATATAATTTCGATTCTCTTTTCTGCTTACTTCTTAAAATGCTTTCAAACTTAAATCAAGGCTTTTTATACTATGGGTTAGGGCACCTACTGAGATGAAATCGACGCCGCATTCAGCTACCCCTCTAATAGTTTCTTCCGTAACATTTCCGCTCGCCTCGGTTTGATACTTTCCACCGATCAGCTTCACTGCACTTTTCATTGTTCCAAAATCCATATTATCCAGCATAATAATATCAACGCCGCCTATTCTAAGAACTTCTTCAACTTCTTTAAGGGATCGTGTTTCGATTTCAATTTTCAAATGCTTATTTCTGGCGCGAAGATAATCTTTTGTTCGAATGATTGCGGGTTCAATGCCGCCCGCCATATCAATATGGTTGTCTTTTAACATAATCATATCAAACAGTCCTATTCGGTGATTATATCCTCCGCCCAGTAAAACGGCCCATTTTTCAAAAAGTCGGAAGTTTGGGGTTGTTTTACGCGTATCTAAAAGTTTAGCAGACGTACCCCTTATCAAAGAATTGAGATGATGCGTCTTTGTAGCAATAGCGCTCATCCGCTGCATACAGTTAAGCACCAACCGTTCGGTGGTTAAAATAGATTGGGCTGAACCTTCCACTGTAAAGGCGATGTCCCCTTTTTTTATGGAAGCGCCGTCACATAGATTCAGGCTGATGCTGAGGGCTGGGTCAAAAGTCTTAAAAATCTGTTCGGCTAATTCCACTCCTGCAAGTATCCCATCATCCTTGACCAAAAGTTTGGCTCTTTTGGTGACATTGGAAGAAATGGCTGCAAGGGTAGAGTGATCGCCATCGCCAATATCTTCCTTTAAAGCCGAATGAATAAACTGTTGGAGAAGCGCTGGAGTTAAATAGGATGGCCGCATCGCGTAAAAATATAATGCGGATTTCGAGAATCTTTCAGCGGCCTAAAAAATTTATCGTCATTCCTTAGCAAAGGATATTTCGTGTACAAGTTGTTGGTTGTTTATAACCTTGATTTTCATGAACACTCGATAAGTTTCGCTTCCACTTTTAAATTGACCAATAGCGAAAGGCTGACCGCCCTTCGATGATCCCTGGTGAATGATGCTAAATTCTGAGGGCGGATGTTGCTTAAAAAAGTCGCGAAAAACGAACTCCGCCTGGGCTTTGCTGTAAGATTGCACGCTACCGTCAAGGGTAACATCAACCGTTTGATTTAAATATTTCGTGAGCTCTTTGGCGCTACCAGCCTTGATCGTTTCTTTAACTTGATCAATTACGTCGCTTTGTGCGAAGGTTGAAAAACTGTGAATACTGATACATAAAAAAACGAACGCTGATAGAAATCTTCTCATTTTCATGGTGTATTAGTTTGCTAAAACTATGCCATTATCGAAAGATAACAAATTAAGTGATCCTGCATGTCTTATTTGGAATCGTTTGGCCCTCCCTGACCTTCAACTGACTTATATTCCTTTAATCCTCATTATATTTGCGCGCTTTTGAATGCATAAAGTAAGTTTATGAACAGAAACACCCAACCCCAGGAATATTGCATGCTTTGGCGTTTTTCCTTTTAATGAATTATAACAACATATATGAATAAGAAAGTCCTACTAATGATACTCGACGGTTGGGGAATTGCAACCAACAAAGCAGTATCTGCAATTGATCAAGCTAAAACCCCTTTTGTTAGTTCTTTATACACCCAGTACCCACATAGTAAACTCGAAGCTTCCGGCCTAGCCGTGGGATTGCCATTAGGGCAGATGGGTAACTCGGAAGTAGGCCATATGAATATCGGTGCAGGGAGGGTAGTTTACCAGGACTTAGTCCGGATTAACAAAGCTGTTGACGAAAAGGAATTGGATAGTAACCGGGTTTTGCTTGACGCATTTGCGTATGCCAAAGCAAACAACAAAAGCATACATTTTATGGGGCTGCTGTCCGATGGGGGCGTGCACTCTCACATCAATCATTTAAAAGGCCTCATTACTATAGCTCATAACAATAGAATAAAAAATCTTTTTATTCATGCATTCACCGATGGGAGAGACACCGATCCGAAGGGTGGAATTGACTATCTGAAAGATTTAATGAATCACCTTGAAAAAACGACCGGAAAGTTGGCCACCGTTATCGGGCGTTACTTTGCAATGGACCGGGATAAAAGGTGGGAGCGCGTTAAACTCGCATACGATCTGTTGGTTCGCGGAGTGGGTGAAAAGACAACTGATCCCATAAAGACCGTTCAATTCTCATATGATAATGGTATTACAGACGAATTTATTAAACCCGTGGTAGTGGTTGATCAACTTCAAGAACCTGTTGGTACCATAAAAGAAGGAGATGTTGTGTTATGTTTCAATTTTCGAACGGACCGAGGAAGAGAAATCACAGAAGTACTTACGCAGCAGGATTTTCCTGAGTATGGAATGAAGAAATTGCTGCTCTACTACCTTACGCTCACCAATTATGATGATTCGTTTAACAATGTGAAAGTACTTTTCGATAAAGACAATCTGGAGAATACTTTAGGAGAGGTTGTTTCGAAAGCCGGAAAGAAGCAAATCAGAATCGCAGAGACCGAAAAGTATCCCCATGTCACTTTCTTTTTCTCCGGTGGAAGAGAAGAGCCTTTTGTTGGTGAATCGCGAATACTCTGCCCTTCTCCAAAGGTCGCGACGTACGATTTGGCGCCTGAAATGAGTGCTAACGAGATAAAGGATAAAATCATTGTCGAGTTGGACAAAAAGGAACCAGATTTTATCTGTTTAAATTTTGCTAATCCGGATATGGTGGGGCACACTGGAGTTTTTGCTGCCGCCGTAAAAGCTTGTGAAACTGTAGATTCGTGTGCAGCGCAGGTGACCGCAGCGGCGCTAAGAAATGGTTATTCCACCATTATTATAGCCGACCACGGAAACGCGGACATGATGATCAATGAAGATGGATCACCTAACACCGCGCATACTACTAACCTGGTACCTTGTATACTTGTTGATGACAGCTATAAAGGACAATTAAAGAATGGCAAATTAGGAGACTTGGCGCCAACAATTTTAACGCTCATGGGTATTCCAATTCCTGAGCGAATGACTGGAAATGTGCTTGTTGAAAAATAATTACCTATTCTTGAAACACCTTCAAATGGGTATGGGAAGATTACGGTTTAGAATGTTTTTTACTTTGACAGGGATTTTCATATCAACGATCTTGTTAGTGTCATGTTCTGCGGAGAAGAAACCACAAATCGCTGGGCTTCTTAATATCGATAGTATTCTGCAGGCGCACATTCGTTATTTGATTCGCGAGCGTGCAACAATTCATAAAAAGGCAGTTTTGAACGGTGTGGAACAACTTACCACGGTAACACCTAAAGATTCTGCTGACTGGAATGAGGAACTTGCAATATTTTTTGAGCTCAGTGCTATAAATAAGCCAAGTAGCAAAGGGACTTATATGGTTGACGAGTCCGCTGATAACAAAAGCAATTTGACCGTGAAGTCGTTTGTTACAACGGAAGACCTACCCGTTAAATATTTGAAAGTTTACTATTATAAATCCATATCCGAGATCCGTAAAATTGAAGCCCAATATCGCGAGGCAAACGCATTGTATTCGAGCACACGTTTTTTAATAATGGAATTCGAAAACGTTTATGGCAAACCACTACTAACATCTTATTCTATAACAGGCGGTCAGAAAATGTTTTTGGACGATTCGGTTGAATACAATATTGCAGCTCGTGTCTCTTTAAAAAAATAACAAATGGCCAAGCGGAAGACCAGTGAAGAATTGAAGGAAGAAGAGAAGAGGTCTCTCAACGCTAAAAATTTCAAACAACTTTTAGGCATTTTTAAATTTACATTGCCATATAAAGGTTGGTTTATTGTAGGCTTCGTCTGCCTGATTTTATCAAGCGCCACCATTCTTGCCTTTCCTTATTTGGCAGGAAAACTCCTCGATATTGCCGAAGGCAAAACAGTGCCATATTTCGATTCAATAAATCAAATAGCTTTAACACTGATATTGATTTTGTTTGTTCAGGGAATTTTCTCGTTTATTCGTGTATATACATTTTCTATCGTGAGCGAGCGATCGCTGGCCGATGTGCGCAAATCGGTATACCAAAAAATAGTGTGGTTACCATTAAGTTTTTTTGATAACAGGAGGGTAGGTGAGTTGATGAGTCGCATAACCGCCGATGTTGGCACCCTTACCGATATGTTTTCTTTTACACTTGCAGAACTATTGCGACAGTTTCTAACACTTATTCTTGGTACGGTAATCATTTTTGTTCTAGCCCCGAAGTTAACAGGTTTCATGCTTCTGACATTTCCAGTTTTAGTTATCCTTGCCTTGCTGTTTGGGAAATTTATCAGAAAGCTTTCAAAGAAAACGCAAGACAAACTAGCAGAAGCAAATGTGGTTGTGGAGGAATCTTTGCAATCCATTTCGGTAGTAAAGGCATTTACAAATGAGAATTTTGAAATCAACCGCTATACCAACACCCTTAAAGAAGTTGTAAACGTTGCTATCCACACAGCTCGTTTCCGCGGCCTTTTTATTTCATTTATAATTTTTGTGTTGTTTGGGGGAATAGTAGCCGTAGGGTGGTACGGAGCTTTCCTTGTACAGTCGAAAGAGATAACCGTAGGTGAATTATTCTCTTTTGTTATCTATACATCCTTCATCGGAGGTTCAATCGCCGGCCTTGGAGATATCTATACGCAACTTCAACGCTCTATAGGAGCGTCAGAACGTCTTCTTGAAATTTTAAAAGAAAACGACGAACAAGAAACAGAGGTAACGCCCTTTAAGCTTCAAGGTACAATTGAATTTGATCACGTGTCATTTTCGTATCCTACGCGAAAGGATTTTGAGGTTCTGAAAGATTTGAATTTTAAAATTGAACCTGGCGAGAAGGTGGCATTAGTTGGTCAAAGTGGATCAGGAAAATCGACCATCATAAATTTATTGCTCCGTTTTTATCCAGTCGAGCGAGGACTCGTAAAAGTGGATCAGACCGTTATAAACGTCTATAACCTGACAGGTTACAGAAAGAATCTGGGGATCGTGCCCCAGGAGGTAATGCTTTTTGGCGGAACCATACGTGAAAACATTGCATATGGGAAACCGAATGCCACTATTGAAGAAGTCCGCGATGCAGCCCGGCAAGCAAATGCGTTGGAGTTCATAGAGAGTTTTCCGGAGCGCTTTGATACAAGAGTAGGCGAACGTGGTGTAAAACTTTCCGGTGGTCAACGCCAGCGAATTGCCATTGCCCGGGCCATTCTCAAAAATCCTTCTATCCTCATTTTAGATGAAGCTACAAGTTCCCTGGATGCCCAGTCGGAAGTCTTGGTACAACAGGCATTGGAGAAATTAATGGAGGGTAGAACAACTATTGTAATTGCACATCGACTTAGTACAATTAAAAAAGTAGATCGCATTTTTGTGATTCAGGAAGGAAGGCTTGCCGAAATGGGGACGCATCTGGAACTCAGTGCGTTAAATAATGGTATTTATCGTAACTTGCTTACGTTGCAATTGCAGTAACGTGAAAAATAGTTGAAAATGGATAGTATGAGTGCTGTAACAGGAACTTTATTAAGAGATTTTAAACTACGGTCGACGCCAAACAGGGAGGAGATATTGCATCTTTTTCTATTAAAGAAGTATGCCTTATCACATGGGGATATTGAGAAAGAGATTGATAATTCACTTGACCGTGTTACGGTATACCGCACGTTGAAGACTTTTTTGGATAAGGGGCTTATTCATAAGGTACTGGATGATGAGGGAAGTTTAAAATACGCACTTTGTAAGGAGGCGTGCAGTGTGGCGGAACACCACCACGACCATGTTCACTTTAAGTGCACTAAATGTGGCCAGACAAGTTGCCTGAATGTTAATGTCCCGACAATAAAGTTGCCAAAGGGTTATGAAGCAAACGAAGTCAATTTATTAATTCAGGGAGTTTGTGAACATTGCAATTGAGTGATTTTTTAGCGGAAGGTTTCTTTTAAAAGGGCCCCTATGGATTTAAATCGACGTGGCAAGTTTTTGGGTTTAAAATATATTCGTAGTTTTGAAATCCACTAACTCCGAGTATTGAATTTTTTAATGTTTTTAGGCTTGAATAACCGCAAATAATCTCCTTGCTCCCATTGGTGAACATACTTTTATTTTCCCTTTTCAGAAATAGTGAAAGGGAGACTATTCTTTTTGGAATTTTTGCTTTTATCATTCTTCTATTTCTGGTTCTGGATTTGGGCATATTTAATAAGCGTGCTCATAAAATTTCCACCAAATCAGCGCTATACCAATCCATCTTTTGGGTTTCAATATCTACGTTATTTGGCTTCTTTATTTATAAATACGATGAAAGTGGGGCCAACGGGGCCGTGGAATACTTTTCAGCATATCTAACTGAATATGCGCTTTCGGTGGATAACATTTTCGTCATTCTGCTTATACTAAAATATTTTCAGGTTAAAGAGGAGTACTATCACAAAACGCTTTTTTGGGGTATCCTGGGGGCCATCGTGTTTCGTGGCATTTTCATTTTTGTTGGCGGATACTTAATACATCAATTTCACGGGCTTTTATACATATTCGGAGTTTTCCTCATTTATTCTGGTATTCGAATATATTTCGAAGATGGCGACCAGAAAATTGAGCCTGAGAAAAATCCCATCATGCGTTTATGCCGCAAGTACTTGCCAATCACAAAAGATGACCATGGTGGAAGTTTTGTTGTAAGACATGAAGGTAAACTTATGTTCACCCCACTTTTTCTGGTGATTGTTCTTATTGAAACTACCGACCTGCTTTTCGCAGTTGATTCTATTCCGGCGGCTTTTGCAATTACTCAGAACGAATTTCTTGTTTATACTTCAAATATTTTCGCAGTGATGGGGCTCCGTGCCATGTTTTTCTTATTGGCTGGGATCATCGATAAGTTTTACTTATTGCAAAAGGGATTGTCTATCATCCTTTTCTTTATCGGCGCAAAGATGTTACTGGAAATATTTGACATTCAAGTAGGCGTCTATACTTCCTTTTCAGTCATCATCGCTACCCTTACATTATCGATTATACTTTCGGTGGTTGTTCCCCGGAAAAATAATCAAACTGAAATCTAGCTATTCTTTTATTCCTTCAGCGAATAAATTCTGAGGCAGTATCTTTAACAATATTGGCAGTGTAAGAAATTGCTGTGGCAGTGCCAGAATGCCAAAGGTAGGGATAGATTTTAGTACAAGGATAAGCTGCTGTCTCACTTTCTCTTTTTCTTCAAGCGTAAGCTCGTTAGAACTTGCTTTTTTCATCAGCAAGACAGCCTCCTCATTCTCCTGAATTTTTTTCAAGAGCCTGGTTTTATTTTTTTCAGCAAGTTTGTTTACACGTTTGATAAACTGTTCACTTACCTGTTGATAGTCCTGTTTGTCTTGTAAATATTCCAACTCGCCCCAGTGCTCCAGCATAAATCCCTCGATAGAAATCATGCTATTTTCCAAATCGTCATCAGAGAAGCCTAAATAATGACAGAATTGTTTCAAGAAATCCAACTCTATTTGTTCAACTTTTTTGTCAGCCCAAATTGTGAGAATTGCCACTTCAAGAAAAAATCGTTTTAGGATCCATGAATTTTCGGAAGGTAGATTGATGTCTTCAATTGAAAAGCCCTCTTCAAAAATTTTTAATGCCTCCTTGCGTCGCTCAGAATTCAGGTCCGTGCTTTCGACAAAATATTCGTATAACCTTCGCTCTTCCATAGCCACCTCTTTGTTAGCATGCGATGCGGCTGCTATTACTTTTACAACGGAGAATCGCAATTCCTCCCGCTCATAACGAAAAAAATCTGCGACGATGCGATCGGCATTGGTGTGAATCCACTGACCAAAAATAAAAACGTCAAGAAACAACAAGCTATTGTGAAAGAAATAGATCCAGAAGTTTCCGCCGAAATTACTGGCATGTTCTATTCTCTTATCTAACACTTTTTCCGCAAGCTCAATGGGAGACTTTTTCCGACCAAAAATAGTTTTTGTTGAGGTTGCCAGTTCAGGGAAAATGTTGTTATAAAAGTTTCCAATGTTTTCTATCGTTTTGGCGATAGCATTGGTTAGATCCTCCTCAGTATTTAAAGGCTTATCATAAAAGAGAAGCGAACTACTGATGAGACTTTCGGTAAGAAGAATTTTAAGTTTTTCTTTTTCATCCCAATGGTCAATGTCAGGAATGCCCATCGACGCTACCGATTGCCCATACATTAATCCGGTCGGTTGTAACACGCGATATAATGTGTATTCGGGATGTGATGCTCTTCGAATCTCCGGACTCGAAAGATTCATTAGGGCACTCTTACGTAAATCGAGATATTCTTTGAACCAACCTTTATCGCTAGGTCTCATAAACCGGTATTCCAAAATTCAAATTACTGATTTTATGTTAAATCAGAACTTTTTTTTATAAACCGCTTTTCCAACCTTCCGATTCAATTTTTTTTGCTGCAGATTCAACTTTTAACTTTAGCGATTCTTTGAATTCGTCGAGGCGAAGCGAGACTTCTTTATTGGATGTGCCTATGATCTGCGCCGCTAAAATGCCGGCATTACGTGCGCCATCCAATGCTACTGTTGCCACCGGCACCCCTGCAGGCATTTGCAGAATTGATAACATCGAATCCCAGCCATCAATAGAGTTAGACGATTTAACCGGCACACCAATTACCGGTAGACTTGTTAGGGATGCTACCATGCCGGGCAAGTGGGCAGCCCCGCCTGCTCCGGCGATAATGACCAATAGTCCGCGCGAACGCGCATTGTTGGCGTATTCCACCATTCGTTCCGGTGTGCGATGCGCTGATACAATTGTGAGTTCATATGAGATATCCAGTTCATCCAATATTTCGGCCGCCTCTTTCATGATTCTTAAATCAGACTGGCTACCCATTATGATACCTATTACTGGTTTGCTCATGCAATTACTTTTAAGGTTTGCTTCACAAAATTTGCTTTCTCCTTGAGACGGTCAACATCAACATCAACAATGGTTACATGTCCCATCTTCCGAAAGGGCTTGGTAATGCGTTTACCATAAAGATGAACATGTACGCCCGCAAGTTTTAAAACGTCATCTATCCCTTCATACCGTGCCTCCCCTTCGAAGCCAGGCTCGCCTAATAAATTTACCATGGCGCTCGGCAATAATAAATTTGTATCTCCCAAGGGTAGATTCAAAATTGCGCGAAGATGTTGCTCATACTGAGAGGTGCTGTTTGCCTCTATTGTTTGATGTCCACTATTATGAGGCCGTGGAGCGATTTCATTGACAAGTACTTTCCCGTCGCGTGTTACAAACATTTCCACAGCCAATATACCAATCAAACTAAGTTTTTTAATTATCGTTTTTGCGATGTTGTCAGCCTCCTGTAAAATTTCTTCTGAAAGATCGGCCGGAGCAAAAAGATACTCCACCAAATTTTGTACAGGATGAAAAGCCATTTCCACCGCGGGGAAAGTTTTTATTTCACCGCGCTCATTACACGCCACAATTACTGCGATCTCTTTTTCAAATGGTATTAGTTTTTCGAGGAGCCCTGGAGCGTCAAAAGCTTTTTGTAAATCATTCTCATTGAAGATAATCTGCACGCCTCTCCCATCGTATCCTTCACGACCTAGCTTATTGACTGCCGGAAAAAAGGAGGTTTTACTTTTTACTTCCTCAGCGTTATCGACTAAACAAAATTCCGCAGTTGGAATATTATTCTTTTGATAGAAAAGCTTTTGTGTTCTTTTATCCTGAATCAATTCAATAATCTCTGGCTGAGGGTATACTTTCTTGCCTTGCTTTGCCAAGGCCTTGAGTGCAGCTGTATTTACATTTTCAATTTCAATGGTAATGATATCACACGAAGCGCCAAACTTCATCACGGTATCATAATCGGTAAGTCTGCCATGATGAAATTCCGCAAGTGTGGCACATGGCGCATGTTTATCCGGATCAAGGACGGCAAATGGAATATTGAAGTCTATTCCTGATTGTATAAGCATTCGGCCAAGTTGGCCACCACCTAAAATACCTAACTTATTGTTTCTGCCAAAGTCGTGTATCAAGCTTAGAATTTTAGCTTGCAATTTAGTTGTTGTGAGCGAATATCAATGGGCAGACAGGTTGATAATCTCTACGGAAGTTATACGATCGCCTACTTCAATTTTATGAACAACGTCCATTCCGATTAGTACTTCAGCAAATAGGGAATATCTGCCTTCCAAATGTGGCGTTGGTGAATGGGTAATAAACCATTGCGTGCCTTCCGTATCTTTTCCGGCAGAAGCCATCCCAATTGAGCCAGTCTTATACTGGTGGGGAAAAAATTCTGATCGTATTGAATACGCTTCGCTACCCCATCCATCTCCGCGGGGACAGCCACCCTGTACAACGAAGTTAGGAACCACGCGATGAAAGAATTTGCCATCATAATATTTTTCTAATGCGAGCTTCACAAAGTTTGTTACGGAACCAGGGGCTTCGTCCACCATCAATCGAATTAAGATTTCACCTTTTGAGGTTTTAATAATAGCCCGTTGATCCGAAGAAATATTTTTTGCTAAACTCCAATCTATGGGATGATTAAATTCATTTCGTACGGGCCTGTTTAATTTCCTTTTTTCAAAATACGCGATCGCGGTCTCGAGTGGCAGGATAGACTCAAAATCCTTAGGCAATGATAGTCGTGCCAGTGCATCTTTTAAGAAACTGATATCTTTTATCACTGATTCGTACTTTAATGTTGAATCTGCAAGGGCATCCGCTACAATTCCGATTACAGCGGCATCGCCATCGGCAATCGCCTCCTGATATATTTTAGAAAACTCTGATTTTAAGGAGGTGTCAAAATTTTTTTTGTAATTCATGCTGACCAGACAAGTGGCTGCTGCCACTTTAATTACCGGCTCCGGCCTTTTCAATTGATCCATCACAAACCTATAAGAACTTGTAGAATGTTGGAGGGCTGAGAGCAGCGAAGCGGATTTATATGAATTTGCAGATTGATTATAAACAGTTTTTATTTCTTCCGCCAATTCCTTGTCATCGGACACGGCAAGGGCTGCTTCGTACAAAATGGCTTGTATCCTCCAATTGTCATTTGTCCGTGCTATTTCGCTAACCTCGCGCCAGTATGGTTTTTGGATGGTGCTCCTAATGGCCTCTGCAGCGGCTATACCAACGTTAGAAACAGAACCCTGAGTAGCCTCGATAAGCACGGCTTTTGTATCATTCATGGGAAATTCCTGTAGCGCACGTAGCGCATTGACCCGTGCACGGTAGTCCGGATCACTTCTTGTGATCAACTCAAGAGCCCGTCGGGATGAGTCTGATTTTATTTTGCGCAAGCCAAGTATGGCAGCCATTCTTACTTCCGGCGAAGTGTCCATCTGAGCTGTCTCAATGATTATCTTCCTATGAGCGTCATAATTCTCTGCGCCTCTTGCAAAATAATGAGCTGCACCCAAACGAGTATTTACATAGGGCGATTTTAATAGCTCACTTGATTTTCGATTTAATTCGTCATCACTTTTTCCTCGCACTGCCATTCTATAGTATGACCACGCCAACGCACAGCTAATGATTGAATCGTCGGCGAGAAGATTCAACTGCCAATGCCGGGATACTTTGCCGTATGCTTCAACAACTTCGACAAGCACAGATTTCATTTTTTCTGTTTGCGCTGCCGATAACAGGGCTTTTTCACTGGCTAAAGAAGGCGTTTGCCCAATTGCAAAAGCTGCAGCCTTTCTTGTAGCGCTGTCAGAATCGGTTGTTAATATAGAACTTAGAGATTCAACAAAGGAAGAATCTTGCAGTGATGCAAAAGCTAAGGCTGCATTTTTTCGATAGGACGGCTGTGGGTGACTTAGGTATTTCAGCAAGCTATCACCCAATCTTTTATCTTGAAAATCCGCAATCCTGATCAACACAGGATCACTGAATTTATTTATTGGTTTCTCCGACTTCGTGCAACTTGAAAAAACCGCGAGGATGTAAAAATATAGAATGCTGTATCGCATAGCGTTAGCGTGGTCACGCATATGAAATTTAAATTAAATCAGGACAAAAGCTGATACACAAATAAAGCTGATAGATACGCCAGCGCAGTCATATAAGTAAGTTGGATCAGGGGCCACTTCCAACCTTTAGTCTCGCGATAAACAATGGCTATCGTGCTCATGCATTGCATCGCGAAAGTATAAAATACCAATAGAGAAAATCCAACGGCTGGAGTAAAGCGAGCGCCACCCGTCTCCGGATTGATTTCAGCCTTCAGCCGTTCTTGTATGGTTTCTGCATCTGAGTCGCTAACGCTCCCAATACTGTAAATAGTTGCCATCGTTCCAACAAACACTTCGCGAGCGGCGAACGATGTGATCAAAGCTATTCCGATTTTCCAATCATAACCCAGTGGTTTAATGATCGGCTCAATGGCCTTGCCTATGATTCCTGCGTAAGAATGTTCTAGCTTATACGCAGCAATTCGATCAGCTAAACCTTCCTCTGTCAAGCGGATATTTTTCGATTCTTCCAGGACAACAGCCTCCGCTTTTTGGAAGGAATCTCCGGGGCCATAACTCGCGAGCACCCATAAGATGATCGAAATGGCGAGGATGATTTTACCAGCTTCAAATACAAAGGCTTTGGTTTTCTCTACGATGGTGTATCCTACATTCGACCATTTAGGGATGCGGTATGTGGGAAGCTCCATGATTAAAAAGCTACGTTCTTTCACGCGTATTAAAAGCTTCATGATCCAGGCTGATCCAATCGCCGCTAAAAATCCGAGCAAGTATAATCCCATAAGGGCAAGACCCTGAAGATTAAAAAAACCTAATGCTTTTTGATTTGGCACAATTAAGGCTATGAGAATAGTAAAGACCGGCAAGCGCGCCGAGCAGCTCATTAACGGAGTAACCATGATTGTTATGGTTCGCTCTTTCCAGTTATCTATGGTGCGGGTTGCCATGATTGCAGGGATGGCACAAGCAACACCCGACATCAGGGGTACCACGCTTTTTCCATTTAACCCGAACTTCCTCATCACTTTATCCATCATGAAGACAACGCGCGCCATGTATCCCGATTCTTCGAGTATAGAAATGAATGCAAACAAAATTGCTATCTGGGGAATGAAAATCATTATGCCGCCAATACCCGGTACAATTCCTTCTGCTAATAAGCTGGTCAGGGGCCCCGCAGGTAATACAGAAATTAAGTAGCTGCTTAATTCAGCGAAGACACTATCGATGAGATCCATTGGCAGTTCTGCCCAAGCAAAGATGGATTGAAAAATAAGAAAGAGAACCGAAAAGAAAATTACATAGCCCCAGACCTTGTGAAGCAATATGCGGTCTAATCTGGTAGAATTTTTTTTCCAGCTGTGGTCGGAAGCATTTAGCGTGACTTCATTTAGCAAATCCTGTATGTAGCTGTACCGTTGAATCGTTTCAGCGCCCTGGAACTTACCGGGGAAAAATTCATACTTTGCCCTAATGTCTTCAACAACTTGTTGCTTTTCTTTGGTTAGAAACCTCAGTGACTTCGGCTGTTCAAGAAATTGGTAAGCCTCATAATCATTATCGACTTTTAAAAGCGCGCGTAGTTCTTTAACTGGCTTCTCCACCTCTTTCCATACAGCATTTATGTGGTTTGCAGGAGGACCTTGAGGTTTACTCATTATTTTTTTAAGCTCATCCAGGCCTATGCCATTACGGGCATTGATGGGTACGACGGGGATCCCTAGTTTTTTGGAGAGCGCATTTAAATCATAACTGATCCCTGCTTTCGCGGCCAGATCCATCATGTTCAGCGCAAGTATGGTCGGGAGTCCAATGTCAATGATCTGGCTAAGCAAGAGAAAGCCTCGCTTTACATTCGTCGCATCGATGATTACCAATACTTTGTCTGGCGTAGTGGGAGAATGATGATTTAACAAAACGTCGGCAACGATTTGTTCGTCCAGGCTTCTGGGATAAATGCTATAGGTACCGGGCAAATCAATTATTTCAGCCGCGGTATCGTCTGGCAAAACACAGTATCCTGATTTTTTTTCTACCGTAACGCCAGGGAAATTTCCGATCTTTTGATTGAGTCCAGTGAGATAATTAAATAAGGAGGATTTCCCTGAGTTGGGATTTCCCACCAATGCAATCTTAAGCTTCCTGGAACTCACCGTTAATTTATAATTGAAATCGTGGAGGCTTCTTCTAGCCGAAGTGAAAGTTCATATCCGGACACACTGATGCAAATTGGGTCGCCGAAAGCGGCTGTAAAATTAAATCGGACTGGGGCGCCTGGCAAGCAACCCATTTCCATGAGCTTCACGGAAAGTTGTTCGTCAGTAAAGCCAGAAATGATGGCAACTTCTCCCGGGCGCATCTCTGCCACGTTTTTAATATACCCTGACATTTATTTAGATTAATTTTAAACAAGGCAAATATAAAAGTGGTTCCTATGCTATCCAATCAAATAATTAGTTTTGAATAATCTCGTAGAAAATCTTTTCAAGCCACAGATGAAGAAAAAAGAGAAATCTGAAAGGTCTAAATCACCGAATAAAAAGGTGGTTAAGGTTGAACCGCCGCCCACAACCCAGGAGCCAGACAGCAATTCAATGGATTTTGGGGGCATTCCGAACCGTGATTTAAAAAAAAATATGGGCTGTAGCTAATGTTATATGCCGTCTGAGATGAAAATCCGCTTTACCCGCTCACTAACCTGGGTTAAGATTTCGTAAGGTATGGTCTTCAACTTCTCTGCCATTACTTGAATCGGTAAATCATCTCCGAAGATGATAACTTCGTCTCCTTCCTGGGCATCGGTGTCGGTAATGTCGACCATCGTCATGTCCATGCAGACATTTCCCATCACTTTTGCACGGCGCCCGCCAATCAAAACTTCTCCCACTCCGCGGCTAAGACCCCGACTAAAACCATCCGCATATCCAATGGCAATGGTTGCAATTTTTAAATCCCTGTCCGCAACACCTTTTCGCCCGTAGCCTATGCTCTCGCCCTTCGGAACACGCTTAATTTGTGAAATAACAGTCTTTAGGGTTGCCACAGGTTTTAGATCCGTAAAATTTTCCTGCGTGGGGTCTACCCCATAAAGTCCTATACCTAATCTTACCAGATCGAATTGAAGATGCGGTAACCTCAAGATTCCCGGAGAATTCAATATATGATATAATGGTTTGTAAGAAAGTGAGGCCGAGATGTAATCAGCGCACTCTTTAAACAAAGCTGCCTGACGATTGGAAAATTCATCATGATTATGCTCATCGGCCCCGGCCAAGTGACTAAAAATCGAGGCGACTCGAATATTAGGATGGGCTTTTAACAATTGAGTGACGTCCGGAAGATCCTGCTTTTCAAATCCCAGGCGGTGCATGCCTGTATCTAGCTTTAAGTGAATGGAGCATGATCTCTCTTTCAGGTATTGAATGAGCGCGTGAAAGATTTTGAAATTAAAGATTTCGGGCTCAAGATTATAACCGGTCAGCGAATCAAAACTATCTTCTGAAGGATTCATTACCATGATTGGCACCGTAATATTATTCTTTCGCAAATCAACACCCTCATCAACATAAGCTACCCCTAAGTAATCCACTTTATGATATTGGAGGATATTGGCAACCTCTGGGCTACCGCTTCCATAGGCAAATGCCTTTACCATTACCATTATTTTGGTTTCAGGCTTTAATCGGGCTTTAAAGAAATTAAGATTATGAACCAAAGCGCCTAAATCGATCTCCAATACCGTACCATGGACTTTGCGCTGTAAGCGCTTGGCGATATTTTCAAAAGCAAAAGTGCGGGCGCCTTTTATCAGCACTATTTCCTCGGAGATAGAGGACAGGTTAAAATGATTTAAGAATTCGCCTGTGGAATTATAGAAGATTGAATTAGGCGGAAAGAGTGCTCGATGGTTTGTCAACACCGGACCTATTCCAATGAAATTTTGTACGGGATATTTTTCTAAAAGAGTTAGTATTTGACGGACCAATGCTCCGTCTGATAATCCAGATTCCAAAATATCCGAGAGAATCAACCGCTTCCTGCTTTTCTGATTTTGATGCATCAAAAATTGCAGGCTTAATTCCAATCCACCCAGGTCATTGTTATAAGTGTCGTCGATAATGTAGGATTGATTGATACCCTCCTTCATCTCCATTCTCATGGGAACTGATTGTAAGCTATTAATTGCTCGCTGAATTTTTTTGAAATTGAAACCCAGATATAACATCAGCGTCACACAATGCAGGCAATTCTCGATGGAAGCCTTATCAAAGAACGGTAACCGAAGCATATGATTTTGGCCCGATTGAGTGATATAACAGGTGCTCCCCTGGATGGATACACTAACATCAGCCTCATTTTCAATAGCCCATGAAAAAGTCTTCAACTTGTTTTGCTCAACAGCTTTTCTAACCTCGAAATGATCTGAACAATAAATCAGAACATCTGAATTTTTAAAGAGCTTAAGTTTTTCTTGGATTTTTTGTTCCTGGTTTGGAAAGCCTTCATCATGAGCTGAACCAATGTTGGTGAGAATTCCAATAGTAGGTTGAATCACGTTTTCCAGATTGTCCATTTCACCTGGTTTGGAAATGCCAGCCTCAAATATTCCCAACTGATGATGAGATTTCATTTGCCACACCGACAACGGAACGCCTACCTGCGAATTGTAGCTGCCCGGGTTTTTCACAACGACTTGATCTTTTGAAAGAACCTGAAAGAGCCATTCCTTGATAATTGTTTTTGCATTGCTTCCGGTAATTCCAATAACTGGATAGGAAAACTGTTTTCTGTGGAACGCTGCGATTTTCTGAAGCGCGTCAACGGCAGATGGTACTATTAAAATATTTGCTTCGGGGAAATCGGCCAAGTGTAATGTTGGTTGCTCGACTACAAATTGCCGCAGCCCTGCCCTATACAATTCCCTCAGAAATGCGTGACCGTCGTGCCGCTCGCCCTTGATTGCAAAAAAAAGAGATCCAGGTCCTGCCGAGGCTTTTCGGCTATCAATAAAAATGGATTCAATAGGACCGTCTGTATTACGTTGGAGATTCTTACCTCCAGTTATTGCCTCCAGTTGTGAGAAGTAAATCATAACTAAAAAAGTCTCGCTCCGTTCGGAACGGTTTTATCAATACTGCACAATACAACATTACCGTTTTCATCCGGGAATCCTGTTACTAAAACTTCGGAAACAAAATTGGCGATTTGCCGTGGTTCAAAGTTTGCTACACAAACCACTTGTCTTCCCACCAGGTTTTCAGGTCGATAGTGGACGGTCAATTGAGCGCTGGATTTTCTAATTCCAATTGGACCTAAATCAATCCATAATCTATATGCAGGTTTCTTGGCCTCTGGAAATGCTTCAGCGCGTACGATTGTACCTGCTCTAAAATCCACTTTTTCAAAATCCGTATATTTTATAGTGCCTGGAATCGGTTTTCTGTCCATAAAAAACTTGAAAAGGTCTAAAAAATTGGGCGTTTGGGCAAAAATCAATATGTTGGTGTGATTAAGAAAGTAGTAATGCAAGTTTAATTTTGTACTTTTCAGATGCGAAGAATAAAATTGGGCCGTTTAAAACCATTCTTAAGATGAGGATTAATTTTCGGAGTGTCCTTTTTGCCTTCTTATTAAGTATTGTAACCCCTTGCGGGTTTATTCTTGTTAAAGCGCAAGATGCAAGCTTTCCCGGCACAGAAGTGGATGATTTGGGTGTCGACAAGGAGAGTGAGAAGATGATGTACAGTCCGGGGGAATTAGACCCTGCGTTTAGAAAAGCCCAAACATCTTCAACTATCAAAGATTCGGTTACTTTAAAAGTACCCAGGCCTACAAAAGTACAGACTCCCGACTCGAAAACTCCTGTTAAGCGGCCATCCGAGGAAGATGATTCTATACTATCCTTTAACTTTCTCTACTACATTTTTCAAAAATATAAAATGCAGGATATTGTAGACTGATTCAGTTCTTCACGCCTGTTTTCTTACAAGAAATTGCTCAAGCTCTTTTAAGTTCAATACGCCTTCATAATATGCTTTGCCGAAAATAACGGCAAATATTCCCATATCATTTAGCTTCTTTATATCATCCACACCGCGGACTCCGCCGCTGGCCAATACACTGATCTCAGGGAAAGCCGTCAGAATTTCTTGATAGAAGTCGAAAGCAGGTCCTTCAAGAACACCATCTCTCGATACATCTGTCGATTTTACATATTTTAATCCTCTAGAGTAAAAATATTCAAGATGTTCAAACAGGGTAAGTTTGGTTTTTTGACGCCATCCTCTGTATAACAGTTCCTTTGTTTTAATATCAACAACGTCCGCGCCTAAAGTCATTTTTTCGCGACCATAAGACACAATCCATGAGGCAAAAAGTTCTGGGTCTGTCACCGCGATACTGGCAGCAGTTATATATGCAGCGCCAAACTCATAGGCCTTGCTGATGTCTCCATCTGTTGAGATACCCCCGGTGAAATCGATTTTTAGGTTAGTGTGGCCAGCGATCGCCTCCAATACATGCCAGTTAACCGGTCTTCCTTTCTCAGCGCCATCAAGGTCTACCAAGTGGACTACATCGATGCCATGATCCTCAAAACGACGGGCAAGATCCAAAGGATTTTCATCATAAGACTTTTCACTTGAGGGGTCGCCCTTGCGCATTTTAATCACTTTGCCTTTTCGTATGGCGATTGAAGGAATTACTTGAATCATTTCCGATAAATAAAGTCGATTTTGAACTTTAGCGAAGTTACAACGAAATATGAATAAATCGTGCTATACATTTTTTGGCTAGCCGATGCCAATGGAAGAATTAACTTATTTTAGTAGGAGATTACTCCCCATGAAAAAACTTATTTGCTTTTTGTTTACGCTTCAAGCGTTTTCCACGGTCGTCAGCGGTCAAGCGAAAACAAGGCGGTTGCCGGGTATCATAAACCACCCGTCCTTCAACAATTATGCGCCCTACATAAGTCACGATGGTAATGCCCTATTGTTTGTTTCTGACAGCGGTGAAGATGGCGCACTCACGGTTTCCTACACCTCTCGGGAAACCGATTGGTCAGAACCAGTCGAGCTTCCGAAAAATGTAAATCATCGATTAGTCTACCTTAAAGGTTTTGCGCTTAGCGCGGATGGTAAAAAATTGTTTTTTACTTCTACAAAATCTCCAATAGTGGGTGGATATGATATCATGAGCAGTGATCTTAAAGGAAAAGTCTGGTCTGAGCCGCAGAATCTGATGCTTCCCATTAACACAAAAACTAACGAAGGATGCCCTTCAATAACGGCCGATGGAAACACCCTTTATTTTATGCGCTGTGATAAGATGGATCAACAAACCGCGGGTGGCTGCAAAATTTTTCGTAGTGATAAAAAATCCAATGGACAATGGGAAGAACCTAAAGAATTACCGTCTATCATAAACACAGGGAATTCTCAAACACCTCGTATTATGGCTGACAGTGAAACCTTAATTTTTTCTTCAGATAAGATGCCATCCTCGAAGGGTGGTATGGATCTGTTTATCACAAGGCTAAGCGACGGTAAATGGTCAGAGCCAGTTCCCTTGAATTTTGTGAACTCAGAGCAGGACGATCAATTTGTTAGCGTTGCTGCACTGGGTCGGTATCTTATCAAGGAAGCGCCGGGCCCTAGAAAAAACAGCGAACTGGTTGAGTTTCTTATTCCGGATGAATTGCGTCCAAAAGGAATGATGAAGGTTGAAGGAAGAGTTACAGCAGCTAATAATGATCCAGTACCGGCTTATATTACACTCACAGACCTATCAAAAGGTAAAAGAGTGTATAGTGGTCGTCCTGCGGCTGACGGATCTTTTTTCGTTTATATTCAAGAAGGTTCTAAATATGAAATGTCGTTCGACCCGGAGCAAAGTAAGCTGGGTTACTTTGCTAAACAGTTCGATCTCACTACAGAAAAAATACCTCAACGCGAAAGAGTAAACGTGGTATTGAAAGAACCAACTCCCGGTGATGAGTTGTTATTGGACATGATACAGTTTAAACCGTTTAGCAGCAACCTCGAACCGACCTCTGAAACTGAAATGAAAAGACTGATTAGGTTTATTAAAGCAAATTCTCAGCTTAATTTTGAAATACAGGTCACATTAAATGGCTTACAACAGGACTCTATTCAGTCCTCACCTGACTTAACTGAGTTGGCACTCGATTCTATACCTACTCAAATAGACGAAATAGATTCACTCGGTCAAGTTTATAAGCGTGATACAATTATTGTTAAAAAGAGATTTCATAATGATCGAACGTTAGCACAGGCTAATGCTATTAAAGCTTATTTGATACGCGCTGGTCTAAATCCGGACGACTTGAAAGTTTCTACGAATGCTGCCCCTGCGGTCTTACCAGAAAATAGAAAATTGATTGTTAAAGCTGTAGCAAGGTCGAAATAGTTAATAGGAAAACGGAACGGCCACAAGCGTCTTATCCCACATAAAAACCATTTCAGCATCTTCTCCTACTTTTTCAAATGAAATGGTGAATTGTTCAAAAACCCGTTGCTGCTGCACCGCATGAACATCTATGACGAGTGCATCTTTATCAGGATCACGATTGGCCTCTCCATCCGACCCAATACCCCATTGGCCGTGTTCTGAATTAAAGATCACCTGCCAGGTCTCCTCTCCTGGTATCGTCCATAAAGAATACTTGCCTTTTTTCAAAGTCCGGCCTTCAATCAAAAGATCTTTGCTTGTTTGAAATGTAGTGGCTTCGTTGGCTCCCGTTCGCCAGACTTTGCCATAGGGAACTAAACTCCCGAAGATTTCCCGTCCCTTTTTAAAGGGGCGGTTATAGAACACTTTAATGGTTACATCGTCAGCATTGAACATCACTTCCTCCTCCGGACTAAAGGATTTGTCATGTTGCTTTACAAAAAAATTCGCCACAAACCCTAAAATGATCAAAAGCGCAACGGCCACGCCAGCTACAATTATAAATTTTTTCATGGTCCCTGCTATAGTTGGGCTTTTAAAACGAAGGTTAACAAGCTAAAAACAATTTTCGAATGTTTAGTTAAAATTAATGAGAATGGCCTATTTTTGAGGGTCAAAAAAATAAGATTATGGACTTTGCATCTTGGTGGCCTTTTTTTGTTGTAATCGCACTTTTTATTCTTGCCATAGTTTCTCCATGGATATTTCCCAATGACATGGTTAGTAAAAACAAACACGACAATAAATTCTGATTTTACAAGCTGGTAAAATCCTCAAGTCTGGAAGTCGTAATTTCATGATTCAGGTCAGCTTCTTGCTTATTACTGTGCTATATTTACGTAAGGAGCGGCAGGTAACGTTGCACTGATCGTGAATTAATCAGCAGTATTTTCCAATTTACCCTTTTGGATTATTGATAATTTACCTTGATTAGCTGTAATCGGGTGGACTGGGAGATAAGCAATACGCTTCATTATTTTTTACTTGAAACATGTTCATTTGAACTATGGTCTGGAGAAGCCTGGTATTTGGAATATTTTTTTTAGCTGCAACTAATCTTCAGAGCCAAAATCTGGGTTTTTCCCTGAACGACGGAAAGAGGAAAGTTCAGATTCCCATTGAAGTATACAACAACCTGGTGGTTATTCCGGTCGTGCTAAATGATGCACTACCATTAAAATTTATTTTAGACACCGGCGTGAGAACCACCATACTCACTCAAAAGACATTTTCAGATATTCTCAATCTCACTTATACGCGTAAATATACAATCTCTGGCCCGGGAGAGACCAAGCTTGTCGATGCATATGTAACTAATAACGTATCGATCGATTTACCCGGAGTAAGCGGCCGCGGCCATGCTATGCTGGTATTAGCCGAAGATTATCTTGAATTGCGCAATTATTTGGGCACTGATGTTCATGGAATTTTGGGATATGAGTTGTTCAGCCGTTTTATTATTGAAATTGATTATCAAAAGAAACTGCTTACACTCATGACTCCCGATCGATTTCACAAGGGGAGCAAATTCCAGGCTATCCCCATGGTTATTCAGGATACGAAACCCTACATCATGGTGCCGCTGGTCTTACACGATGGCACAACCATGGAAGCAAAACTTTTAATGGACTCTGGCGCGAGCCATGGGTTGATGCTTGAACCCGCGTCTGATCCACGCATTAAAGTGCCGGAGCTTACCGTTAGTAGTTTACTTGGAAGAGGATTGGGCGGAGAAATCCATGGCAAAGTGGGCAGAATTAAATCATTCAAACTGGGAACCCACAAATTGGAGCATGTGGTTGCCAACTTTCCGGATCCTAACAGCTATACAGATAGCTTGAAGACCGGTAATATATTTCGAAACGGCGCCATCGGTGGAGAGATCATGAGTCGATTCACTATTATTTTCAACTTTCCAAAGGAAAAAGTTTATGTCAAGAAAAATTCTGCCTTTAAAAAAGAGTTTTATTACAACCTCAGCGGTATAACAGTCAAGGCCAAGGGATCGGCATTAAACATTTTTGAAGTGACCGAAGTTCGCGAGAAATCGGCCTCTCAACGTGGCGGAATTTTGCCTGGCGATCAAATATTAAGCGTAAACGGCATTGCCTCTAAAAATCTGGATTTAAACAGCGTAAATGGTTTGTTTAACAGCAAGCCAGGTAAAAAAATAAAAATTGAGATTTCCCGCCAAGGCGAAAAAATGAAAAAAGAAATTCTTCTTCAAGACCAGATTTAATCAATGCGCAAGCAGCAATTCTGTTTTCCTTTTTTGGTGAATCATATGAAGATAGAGCTGTGTCTTACGGAATCTCAAGGAATTTTTTACGGTGCTACACAAAGCATCAGCTGAAAGGTTTTGTTTTAATAAGTAATCCAAAATACTAGATGCTCCAAAGGACTCACTGTAGTTGGAGCTTTTAAGAACGGTGATTGGAACATCTTTTGTTTTTCGGTTGCTTGACAATTGTTTGATTGTCTCTTGCAATTCTATGCGGCCAATATTATCGTCGATAAAAATAAAATTAGGATTGAAGCGAACCAACCGTTCGAGAATGGTTCTCAAATCAAATGCAATTTCTGTGATAAATTTTTGGGTGCGTACTTGTTTGAGTTTCTCTAAAACACTTCCCAACTCCATGGGATTGTTTCCAATTAACAAAACATTTAGTGGATCGGGATTTTCTAAGATAGGTTTCATAAGCCAACAGTAGTTTAACAGGGTATCAACGTAAAAGGTTACCCCGCAAGATGTGTTCCGATTGAAATTTTGTTTGCAAGGGGCATTTATTATCTTAAAGTTTCTCATTTATAGAATCAGAATACCATTCTTGAAAAATGTAATTATAATCGGAGGGGGCATTTCTGGATTGTTAACCGCAATCCAACTTACAAGTGCGCTAATTCCTACGATTGTAATTGAAAAAAAAAATTACCCGTTTCACCGGGTCTGTGGAGAATATATTTCAAATGAAACAGTGCCGTTTCTTAGATCACTCGATCTATTTCCAGAAAATCTCAACCCTCCCTTTATTCGGCGGTTTCAATTGTCTTCTATGAATGGAAAGAACCAAATCCTTCCTCTCGATCTCGGAGGATTTGGAATTAGTCGCTATACATTTGATAATTTGTTATACGAGCGCGCTAAAATGTTAGGAGCTACTTTTCTATTAAATGAGGAAGTTGAAAAATGTTCTTTCGACCATGAAAGGTTTAAGCTAACAACGACATCAACACAATTGGAAGCAGACGTAGTTGTAGGCGCTTTTGGCAAGCGCTCTAAAATGGATATGCATCTTCAAAGAAATTTTATTAACAAAAGATCTCCCTATGTCGGCGTTAAATATCATATTAAGACTGATCATTCCAACGATCTCATCGCTCTTCATAATTTTAAAGGAGGGTACTGTGGCATTAGTAATGTAGAAGGGGATAAGACAAATCTATGCTACCTGACTCACCGCGACAACATCCGACAACATAAAAGCATCCGGGAAATGGAAGAAGCGATTATGTTCAAGAATCCTTTGCTAAAAAGTATTTTCAAAAACTCACAATTTCTTTTTAATAAGCCTGAAACGATCAATGAAATTTCTTTTGAAACCAAATTGCCCGTTGAAAATCATATTTTAATGACCGGAGACGCTGCTGGTATGATCACCCCACTCTGTGGTAATGGAATGGCAATGGCAATGCATTCATCTAAAATCTTAAGTGAACTAATCATCGACGAGTTCGCGAAAACAAATTTCAACAGGGAGATACTGGAAAAAAAATACGTTATGAAGTGGAATGCACTTTTCAGAAGACGACTTTGGTTCGGGAGACAAGTACAAAAACTATTCGGAAATGAATGGGCCTCTAACCTCACCGTTAACCTTGCTATAAATGTACGTCCGCTTGCTCAGTTGATTATTAAAGGCACGCACGGGAAACCGTTCTAAAGAACTCCTTGTCTAAAGAACTCCTTGGTTGTTGATTATACTCTACACCAAAGGCCAAAAAATTTTCATTCATAAATAAATAATCGGCCTTCTTTTACAGAAAAGTCAACTAGAAGCTCAGGTACATTTTTTGTCATGCTTGAACTAAAAAACACTATGGCAAAATATTCAAAAACCGCACAAAAAAAAGTGAAGAAAGCTATGCACGAAAAGAAGCGTGGCACATTGAAAAGTGGGAGAAGTGGAAAAAAGGTTACGAGCCGAAAACAGGCGATAGCTATTGGCCTATCGGAAGCTCGGAAAAGGGGAGCAAAAGTTCCCAAAAAAGCTGCGAAGAAAGCCGGTAGAAAAGCTGCAAAGAAGTCGCCAAAGAAAACGGGAAGAAAAACCGCTAAAAAGAGAAGCCGGTAATCTTGTTATTGAAAGGCTTGCAAAATATGAGTCGAGTCAAGGAATAAATAAAGAAAGAAGATGTTTAAGCAAGTCGCTGAAATAAAGTTTAGCCACATTGTATGTCTATAGTCGGCTTTTGTTTCATCACGGAATACAAGGAAGAACCAAATGAAAAAATAAACGATAACGGGAAAGAGCGCAGCAAAAAAAACCACGACATATTTCACTGAAAAAAAGGTAAAGAAGTAGAGGACAAACCCTACAGTAACGATTGAAAAAGTAGCACCAACAAAATAGAATGTACCACGAATCCCCAGGCTTCTGCTGAGGGTTAAGTCGCCACGCTTCTCATCTTCATCATGTTGATAAATTTGAGTCATGGGGTAGTTCGCCCAAAGCATAACAGTGGACAGGATTCCCGGAACTAGAACGGTCGGCTTAAACACATTTTCTATTTCGTAGTTATTAATGCCAATGTAACACATCATGAATGTAAATAAACCTTGAAATAGCCCCGCTACAATCCAACTGGTGATAGGATATTTTTTTAGCCTGATGGCTGGATGGCTGTATGCTTTGGAGACAAGACCATAAACAAAAAGCATCAAGGCAAATGTGATATTCACGTAAATAATTGCCAGCCCAATGGCCAAAAGGTCAAAGAGTAAGGACAAATAATACAATCCCTTATTCACAGGAGGAGGATTTTGTAACCCCCCAATGCTTTTCTCATCTTTATCAAAATAACTGTTGTATCCATTGCTCGCGGGATAAAGGAAAATATGAACGATGATGAACGTCCATAGCAATTGTTTGGTACTGATGTTAGGGGAGATGGCCAGACTAAAAAGAAAGACAGGAAGTAAAAAATAGGAAAAGGGAATGCGTAAATGAAGCCATGAAGAGGAAGAAAACATGTTGCGAAATTTATGACAGCAGCCGTTGAACCGCTTTCCCTAAATTATGGTTTTTTGACTTATATTGAAATTAATGAGTTTTATCACTGCTATAGGGATTGCCAATCCTCCTAATAGATTTAGCCAAACCGAGATTGCCAACTTTATGGTAAAGGCAATGCAATTAAATCAAAATGAAAGCCGACTCCTTCAGACCATATTTAAGGCCAGTGGAATAGATTACAGGCATTCTGTTTTAGAAGACTATGGCAAGGATAAGGATTTCAAATTCTATTCGAATGCTGCGGACTTTGAACCTTTTCCAACAACGGAGATGCGGCTATCTGTTTTCCGTAAACACGTTGTCGATTTAAGTGCGCACGCAATAGATAACATGTTACAATCAGTGCCTTCTTTTAATGTCCAACAGGTCACACATCTAATTGTTGTTTGTTGCACGGGCATGTATGCACCAGGCTTGGATATCGATCTGGTTAAAAGATATAATCTGGCTCCTTCGGTTCACCGCACGGGAATAAATTTCATGGGATGTTATGCTGCATTCAATGCCATTAAGGTAGCTGACGCATTTTGTCACCAAGATGAGCACGCAAAAGTTCTCATTGTCTGCACTGAACTTTGCAGCTTACATTTTCAGAAGAAACCCACGGAGGATAATTTACTGGCAAATGCGTTATTCGCTGATGGATCTGCTGCGATTCTCATCGAGTCCAGAACTCAACAGGCAGTTAGGCTTAAGCCGGAAAGTTTTCACAGTTCGCTAATGGCAAGCAGCGAACAAGACATGGCATGGACCATTGGCGATCTTGGGTTTGAAATGAAGCTATCAACGTATGTCCCTTCAATTATAAAAAATGGAATCGCAGAACTCACCGACACGCTTCTGACTAAAATCTCCAAAAAAATTTCTGACATTCAGTACTTCGCGATTCATCCTGGCGGAAAGAGAATTCTGGAAAATATCGAAGTTGCGCTGGGGATTGCACCTGAAAAAAATTTACCGGCATATTGTGTATTAAGGAATTATGGAAACATGTCGTCGCCTACAATTCTTTTTGTGCTTCATACCATTTGGAAACAAATTCAGGAGAAAGATCAAAACCAACACATATTAAGTTTTGCTTTTGGTCCAGGGCTAACGTTAGAAAGTATGGTTTTGAAAATAGAGATGAACTAATGCCAGACTTAACCAAAAGATCAAGCGAGCTTGAGATTATGGATGACCTCACCTGCGAGGGTGAAACGCTGAATCAGACCCTCCGTGAACTCGAGTTTATCAATAAGTGGCTCGGCGGAAATCAAATAACCATTAACGCAATCTCAGAGTTGCTAGAATCTCACCCTCGGGATGCCCGGCCAATAACTATTGTAGATCTTGGATGTGGAGGTGGTGAGATGCTAAGAGTAATCGATACGTGGGCAAAAAAAAATAGTCGGAGATTTAATCTTATTGGGGTCGATGCCAATCCTTACATTATTGGCTTTGCAAAAAAAAATCTGAAGGATCTTTCACATTTGCAATTTGTAGCCATGGATATTTTCAGTGAGGAATTTAGCAACCAAAGATATGATATCGTCATCGGCACACTGTTTTATCACCATTTTTCAGATGCACAGCTAATAGGTTTTTTCAAGCAACTAAGAAATCAAGTTAACCTTGGTTTTATCATTAATGATATCCATCGCCACTGGCTTGCTTATCATTCAATTAAAATGCTTACGCATTTTTTCTCGAAGTCTTCCATGGTCAAGTATGACGCTCCGCTTTCTGTTAGAAGAGCGTTTAAAAAGGATGATTTAATAAAAATATTATCGGAAGCAAAGATCGATGAATTCAAAATCAATTGGAGATGGGCCTTCCGTTGGCAGGTTATTGCGAAGATATCTGGTTAATGGCTAGAACGAGATTTTCCGTTTAACTTTCTCTGGCACAATTTTCGTACTTTAACGTCCACAAATCATGCTTTTAATATGAAGACTTCAAACGCTTTTGTTGTCGTTTTAATTACGGTATTCATTGCAAGTTGCTCTCCTGGTCCCATGGGGAAAAAAGTTAAGGAACCTTTTCGTGGAAATGCTTATGAATCCAATAATAGATTCTTTCGGGGAACAGGTAAAGGAGTTAGCGCTCAGGATAACATTGCTCGCGGGAAGGCAGATATAGAAGCAAAGGCACAACTTGCAGGCCAGGTAAATACAACCATGAAGCAAGTTGCTGATCAATACCTTGGTCAGGCAGAAAACGAAAAAGGTGCTGATGTTGCAGACAAGTTTCAGAGTTTAGTTCGGCAGGTAATGAATACGAACTTAGCCGATCTGCGAAAAATCGGTGAAGAAAAGTACTATAATGAAAAGTCCAACGAGTATACAGTCTTCATTGCTTATGAAATTAAAAAGAATGCCATGTTGCGCTTTATGAAAAAGCAAGCTAAAGTTGATAGATCCATTGACGAGCGGCAACGAGAAGTAATTGAAAAAATAATTGACGAAGAGTTAAAGAAAGCAGACGAAGCCGATCAAGACTCAGAGCGTTAATAAAAAATACTTTACAGGTTGAATTGGACCTGTTGGGTTTAGTGCCTGACAGGTCTTTTTCTTTTGATTACAAATCACGATCGTAAGTCAATTATAAATTATTGGTTATAAATTGCACTGGAATGACATGAGATTATGATCCGGGTTTACACAACTATTCATGGGAAACTTATTCAATACAAGAATATTTCATTTGATGAAATTAGAAACATCAATAATATTATTTGGATTGATTTACAGTCACCTTCGCCCGAAGAAAAGGAGTTTGTAGAAAAGAATTATAAGATAGAATTTTTTACATCACTCGAACTTCAGGAGATTGAGAGTAGTTCACGGTTTCTGGAAACGGAGGAAACTATCGAAATAAACCTAGGGGTTGTATCCAGTGAAAACGAATTCGCCGTTCAAAACACTACTTTTATTTTAAAGGGTAATACGCTTTTTACATATCGCCAAGGAGATCTTAAAATCTTTGCTGAAGCGGTGCGTAAACTTAAGTCTGCGTCGTCGGAGATGAAAGAACATGGTTTGGATGTCTTTCTCTCTATCTTGGAAACGCATATCGACAGCGATGCTGATTTAATTGAAAGCATTAATCGGAAAGTAAATTTAATCAGCAAAGAAATGATCGCACAACGATCGCTAAAAGAAGATTTGCTCCTGGGCATTGCGCAGTTACAAGAGAACGTGATGTTGCTGCATGAAACAACCACGGAAAAACAACGCGTAGTCAGTTCATTAATTCGCATTCCTGAATTTAACAAAATTGAAAATGAACGCTTGAAGATTATTATGAAGGACATCGCGTCATTACTTCAGCATTCTCAGTTCAGCTCTGAACGGCTAGAGTACATGCAAAACACTTTTCTCGGTTTGGTGAATATTGAACAAAATCAGGTAATCAAAATTTTCACAGTCGTTACGGTCGTGTTTATGCCGCCAACCCTGATCGCCAGTATTTACGGTATGAATTTTAAATTTATGCCCGAGTTACAGTGGATGGGCGGATATCCTTTTGCCATTGGCTTAATGGTGTTTTCTTCGATGATTTTTTTATGGTATTTCAAAAGAAAGAAATGGTTATAAAAATCTGTTGAGGAGAGATTGCCTAAATTTTTGTATTGATGAATCAACTTAAGCATATCGCCATCTGCGGCAACATAGGTTCGGGAAAAACGACATTGACGGAGAAACTTGCCAGGCATTATGGATGGAATCCACTTTATGAGTCTGTTGATACAAACCCCTATTTGCGCGACTTCTATCAGGATATGACTAAATGGGCCTTCCACGTTCAAATTTACTTCCTGAACAGCCGCTTCCGTCAAGTGAATGAAATTCACGGCAACGATAAGCCTACCATACAAGATAGGACCATCTACGAAGACGCCTATATTTTTGCGGCGAACCTGCATCAAAGTGGACATATTTCAGATCGCGACTATAAAAGCTATCTGGATATTTTTCAGTCAATGATAACGTTTGTGAAACCGCCCGATTTGTTAATCTATTTAAAAGCCGGAATTCCGAAATTGGTAAGACAAATCGAAAAGAGAGGCCGGGATTTTGAGTATTCCATTCGACTGGATTATCTACGTCAGCTGAATAAACATTATGAAAACTGGATTGGGAGCTATAGTGATGGAAGGCTTTTAACAATTGATGTTGACCATCTCGATTTTGTTGAGAACATCGATGATTTTGGATTTATTGTGAACAAGGTGGATTTGGAACTGAACAACCTTTTTAGTTAGAACCAAGCTACTTTTTGGTAATCATTAAAATGCCAACTAATATCAATCCTGTTCCTATTAATTGCATGGCGTGAATAGGTTCCTGCAGGAAAAAATAAGCTTGGACAATAGTGGAGACGGGGCCTACGCTCCCAATGATAGCTGCATTGCCGGAGCCTACCCTTTTAATACCATTAGCAATTAAATACGAAGGAATAACGGTACTAATAATTGACATCAGAAAGCTATAGACATAGACTTCTCTATCCATGGTTAAAAGCGAATTCTCATTCGATATAAAGAAATGCAGGACCACCGCTAAAGCTGCAAAGCTCATAGCATAACTATTAAATTTAGCAGCCCCAATAGCTGGTATTAACTGGCCGCTTCCGACAATATAAATCGCATAAGTGATCGCACAGATGAAAATCAATAAACTTCCGATAAAAAATTTTTCAGATTGCTCATCCAGCTTTATCTCTCCCCAAAATGCTATGAACAACCCAATATATGTGGTCAAAAGAGCAAGCCATTGCAACCGCCGGATTTTAACCTTGAAAATACCAACAGACATAAGCAACACCATTGTAGGGTAGGTGAATAATATCAATCGTTCAATGCCGGCAGTGACATAGCGCAAGCCTATGAAGTCCAACAAACTGCTCACATAATACCCTACACAACCAATGACAGCTACGGCAAGCCATTGCTTCCAGGTAAAGGGTATGTTGTCACTTTTAGATGAAGACCACCATGCAGAAATGATAAAGAAAGGCAAGGAAAAGATCATACGTAAGGCAAGCAATGTGACGGGGTCTACGGTTGTTTCCTTGTAAGCCAGCTTAACGATTATGGCCTTTGTTGAAAAGCAGATTGCACCCAACAAGCAGATTGCCACACCCCCGATAAAATAACTGTAAGATTTCTTTTCAGCCATGAATGGGTGTGTACGTTGGGAGGAGAAGCTTAGTTTTTTAGTTTGTTGTAAAAATAAAGCAGAAGAGAAAGTACAATGCTAATGAGGATGCTAGTGGCCAAAGGAAAGTAAAATTTAAAATTTTCTCTTTCAATCGAGATATCGCCGGGTAGTTTCCCTAAAAATGGAATCTTTGGAACATACATTATTAAAAGCCCCGCAAGGATACTGACAATTCCAACGATAATCAGCAATTTGCCCATGTTCGTTTTTTCTTTCGAAATTTAATGGAATAACACTTTTGTTAATGAACATCGGAAAGCTATTTCTTGTCCCTAATATAATTTCAGATAATACCCATTTACAAGTTATCCCCCCGCATGTTTTTCACGCATTAACATCGACACAACACTTCTTGGCCGAGGATATCCGGACAGCCAGAAGATTCCTAAGCAGCTTAAAAATTTATGAGAAAATAGAGGAATTGGAATTTCAAGTGCTTGATAAAGATTCAAAATATGAAAATCTGCGAGCACTGTTTGGTCCCCTTTTCAAGGGGGCCAATATGGGCATAATTTCGGAGGCAGGATGCCCGGGAGTAGCCGACCCTGGCGCACTGGCCGTAAAATTTGCTCATGAAAACGATATTCAGGTAGTTCCCTTGGTCGGCCCTTCATCAATATTGTTGGCATTAATGGCCTCAGGTCTAAACGGTCAACGATTTGCTTTTCACGGATATTTACCAATTGAACCGAAGGATTGCGCAAGGGCTATTCATGATTTAGAGAAGGAATCGCTTCAAAAAAATCAAACACAAATCATTATTGAGACGCCCTATCGAAATAATCATCTGAAGGAGTTGTTAATGAAGCATCTTAAGAATGATACGCTGCTTTCCATTGCTCAGGATGTAACTGGCCAACAAGAAAGCATAAGAACGTATCCCATTAAAAAATGGAAAACCATTAGCATAAATATGCCTAAAATACCGGCAGTCTTCATGTTCTTATCTTTTTAATTTTTCTTTACTTGCCTCCATCTTTTTTGGTTTTAACTAAATCGATCTAAATTTGGGCCGTCCATTTTTTAAGTTATCATTACAAAATAAAAATTAGAAAAATCCTTATGCCGTATTTATTCACCTCGGAGTCCGTTTCAGAAGGACATCCCGACAAAGTTGCCGACCAGATCTCAGATGCGCTGATCGATTATTTTTTAGCTTATGACCCTAACTCTAAAGTAGCTTGTGAGACATTGGTTACAACAGGACAGGTGGTATTGGCAGGCGAAGTAAAATCCGAAGCCTACTTAGACGTGCAGGATATTGCGCGCGAAGTAATTCGTAAAATTGGATACACCAAAAGTGAATATATGTTCGAGGCTGACTCGTGCGGTATTCTTTCCGCAATTCATGAGCAATCGCCTGACATTAATCAAGGGGTAGAAAGAAAGAAGAAGGAAGATCAAGGCGCTGGTGACCAAGGTATGATGTTTGGTTATGCAACCAACGAGACTGACAATCTTATGCCACTTCCGCTTGAGTTGGCCCACCTGTTGCTTCGCGAACTTTCACAAATCAGAAAGGAAGGAAAGACAATGACTTACCTTCGGCCTGACGCAAAATCCCAAGTAACGATTGAATACAGTGATGATAACAAACCTCAACGCATTGATACGATTGTAATCTCAACACAACATGATGACTTTGCAAAGGATGGCGCCATGTTGGGGAAAATTAAGGAAGACGTAATTAATATTGTTGTACCGCGTATCAAAAAGAAACTTCCTAAGCGCGTTCAAAAGCTCTTCGGTAGTGACATTAAATATCACGTGAACCCTACTGGTAAATTTGTTATAGGAGGACCGCATGGTGATACTGGATTGACCGGCCGAAAAATTATTGTAGACACATATGGAGGTAAAGGAGCCCATGGCGGAGGAGCATTTTCAGGCAAAGATCCTTCGAAGGTAGATCGATCAGCTGCTTATGCTACTCGTCATATTGCAAAAAATCTTGTCGCTGCAGGCGTATGCGATGAAGTCCTTGTTCAAGTAGCGTATGCAATCGGTGTAGCGCAACCTGTAGGTTTATATGTGAACACATATGGAAGCTCGAAGGTTAGTGTGAACGATGGGGAAATTGCAAAACGCGTTGCTAAAATTTTTGATATGCGCCCATATTTTATAGAAGAACGCTTCAACTTAAGAACCCCGATTTATGCTGAGACTGCAGCGTACGGTCATATGGGGCGTGAATCAAAAGTGGTTGAGAAGATCTTTAATAAAGGGAAGAAGAATGAAAAGAAATTGAAAGTGGAACTATTTCCTTGGGAGAAACTTGACTACATCGACGAAGTAAGGAAAGCTTTTAAAATCAGCTAGCATATTCAACTAAGAATGTATAATAAAGAAGGGCTCACTGAGCCCTTCTTTATTATACAGCCATAATTGGATCATTAGGTTCTGTTGTTCACTTTGTTCTTAAATTTTTTTAACTGCATACGCAAAGCGTCGGCTGCAAGATCGGTCGCAGCTTCAAATGATTTTGCTTTTTCTATCGCAAAAAGTTGATTCCCCGGAACACGTACTTTTATTTCTACTGTTTTATTTTCGATACCTTCATTATTTAGGCGCAGGAATACTTCGCCATCCACCATTCGATCATAAAATGTTTCTAGCTTGTCAAGCTTCTTTTGAATGAATGAGATTAACTTACTGTCAGCATCAAAATGAATGGAGTGAACTTGTAACTTCATAATTGTAAAAATTTAAGTTAAATAAAAAACTTGCGTGTTGCTGGTATGCATTTCGCTCTTAAGTAGTCATCTTATCATGCGGTATAGTTTTTAATTTTCTTATGCTTTAGGGTGAGCTTGGTCAAAAACCTTTTTTAATTTTTCGATAGAGTTATGCGTATACACTTGTGTAGCGGCCAAACTGGTATGTCCTAATAAATCTTTTACTGCATTTATCTCCGCGCCTTTGTTCAAAAGATGCGTTGCATATGTATGACGCAAAACATGTGGACTTTGTTTCTCACAAGAGGTATTCTTGAGATAAGCATTAATGCTTCTATAAATCAACATGGGGTAACATGGCTCTCCTTTATCGGTGACAAAAAAATATCCATGCCCTTTTGTCTCGATGTCGCGGTTCCTAACGGTTATATAATCCCTGATCTTAGGAATAATACTTTTCGGAAATGGAATTAGTCTCTCTTTGTTGCGCTTACCAATAACTTTAATGGTCTGATTCCCTAAGTCAATATAGCTATCTTTTAAGGTTATCAATTCGGAAAGGCGAATACCTGTGGCATAGAATAATTCCAACACTAATTTTTCCCGTATGCTGTTAAAGCTTCCATCGGAAAAGGATTGATCCAACAAACCTATTATTTCCGATTCTTTTACAAAGCTGGGGAGCTTCTTCTGTGTTTTAAGCACCTTAATTTTAAGCATCGGATCTTTGCTAATAAATTCTTGGCGCAAAAGGAATTTGTAAAAAGATCGCAGGCAAGCAATCTTCCGGTTTATTGTACGCGGTTCCACGCCTGTTTCCACAAGGCTGATCATCCATGAACGAATGACACCATAATCCGCAGCCTCTGGTTTGGATTCCGAATATGTAAGGAGAAAATCTGAAAATTGTTTGAGATCGGTTTGGTAAGCCAACAAAGTGTGGCGACTCAGGCGTTTTTCGTATTCAATATATTTTAAAAACGAATCTGTCATGCTACTACACAAACCATTCAATCTGTAATAGCAATGTAAAAAAATAATCCCCTTTAAGAAAGCCTTAAAGGGGATATGTTTATAACATGTGGATAATTTGAAAGTCTATCCACAATTTGATTTCTTGTCTACGACGCAATTAGGAATTGCTTTCCTTTAGCTTTTGCTGTTCACGATACGCCGCGCGAATGATCTGACTTCTGCGGGTAATGGATGGCTTTTCAAAAGATGTACGAGCGCGAAGTTCTTTAAGAACACCGGTCTTCTCGAATTTCTTTTTGAAACGCTTTAAAGCTTTGTCAATGGATTCGTTTTCTTTTACGTTTACAATTAACATTATTTAATATTTAGGGGTGCAAATATACGTGGAAACTGCCGAATAATCCAAGCCTCTACTTTAAAATTGCTCGTGAGATGACGATTTTTTGAATCTCAGAAGTCCCCTCGCCTATGGTACAAAGTTTTGCATCCCGAAAATATTTTTCCGCAGGGAAATCTTTGGTATAACCGTAGCCTCCAAATATTTGTACACCTTCATTAGATACTTCCACAGCGACTTCTGAAGCATACAATTTCGCCATGGCAGATTCCTTTTTCACCTCATAACCTTTGTTTTTAAGTTCTCCCGCACGGAATGTAAGTAATCTTGCGGCTTCAATTTTAGTCGCCATGTCCGCCAACTTGAAAGCGATTCCCTGAAATTTTGAAATTGGTTGGTTAAATTGATGACGTTCCTTAGAATATTCAAGCGCGGCTTCATAAGCGCCAATGGCAATTCCCAAGCTTAATGAAGCAATGGAGATGCGACCACCTTCCAACACTTTCATAGCTTGAATAAAGCCATCACCTGGATTACCAAGCATTTGAGACTTATGAATTCGGCAGTCATTAAAAATTAATTCAGCCGTTTCAGAAGCGCGCATGCCCAATTTGTTCTCCTTTTTCCCGGACGTAAATCCAGCGGTATCTTTCTCTATAATAAAAGCAGACATGCCCTTGGAATCACCAATTTCGCCTGTCCTGACAATTACTACTGCTACATGCCCAGATTTTCCGTGAGTGATGAAATTTTTTGCTCCATTAATCACGTAGTAATCGCCGTCTTTTACAGCAACAGATTTCATGTTGGCTGAATCCGATCCGGTATTGGGCTCTGTCAATCCCCACGCACCAATCCATTCACCAGTTGCTAGCGCTGGCAGATATTTTTGCTTTTGCGATTCATTTCCAAAGAGTAATATGTGATTTGTACAAAGGGAATTATGTGCCGCCATGGACAACCCAATCGAGCCATCAATTTTAGAGATCTCAATTAAGGCGGTTATATACTCTAAATATCCAAAGCCGGAGCCGTTATATTTTTCAGGTACCAATATACCCATCAATCCCAGCTTACCCATTTTGTGAAAAAGTTGAATGGGGAATTCTTGCGATTCGTCCCATTGCATAGTGTACGGACGCATTTCCTTCCGGCCAAAATCTGTAATGGATTGGGCTATCAATCTCTGGTTCTCTGTTTCTGTAAACGATAACATGGATATTGGATAAGTTACAAGCCGCAAAATTAAGCGGAAAAAACGAACTAACAAACGAGTGTTAGCAGCACGAACATCTCAACGGTTGCCGTCGGCGGTCAGTTTGCGGTTACAATAAAAGTTATAATTTGGCGGTTCTTTAAATTTAAACCATGAAAATCGCAGTTATTGGAACAGGGTATGTTGGACTTGTTACGGGGACTTGTTTTGCCGAGACCGGAAATACCGTCACTTGTGTCGACATAGACGAGGCAAAAATCAAAAAACTCCAGGAAGGTGTCATTACCATCTACGAGCCGGGCTTGGAGCAATTATTTGAAAGAAATATCAAACAACAACGACTTTTTTTCACGACAAATCTTGAAGAAGGAATTAAGGGCGCAAAAATTATTTTCCTGGCTTTGCCCACGCCTCCAGGTGAAGATGGATCTGCCGACTTAAAATACATTCTTAAAGTTGCTGAAGATGTAGGTCCGCTTTTGAAAGATTACACCGTTTTAGTAGATAAAAGCACTGTTCCAGTTGGCACTACCGAAAAGGTAAAAGCTAAGATCGCTTCTCGCGCCAAAGTAGATTTTGATGTTGTATCTAATCCTGAATTTTTGCGGGAAGGTGTGGCTGTAGAGGATTTTATGAAGCCTGATCGCGTGGTTATTGGAACGAATTCTCCGAAAGCACGAAAGGTTATGGAATCCCTTTATGCGCCGTTTGTGCGGCAAGGCAATCCTATTATTTTCATGGACGATCGATCGGCCGAGTTAACTAAATATGCAGCAAATTCATTTTTGGCGACGAAGATTACTTTCATGAACGAAATTGCCAACTTATGCGAGCTATTGGGAGCTGATGTAGATTCCGTTAGAAAAGGTGTCGGAACTGATAGCCGTATTGGAAAAAGATTTTTGTTTCCGGGAATCGGATATGGAGGTAGCTGTTTTCCGAAGGACGTTCAGGCTTTAGCAAAATCGTCACAGGATGCAAAATATGATTTTAAGATCCTAAATGCTGTAATGGAGGTAAATAATGCGCAGAAAACGCGGCTGATTCCGCGCATAAAAGAATATTTCAAAGGAAATTTGGCAGGGAAAACAATTGCGATTTGGGGTTTAGCATTTAAGCCTCATACCGATGATATCCGGGAAGCTCCGTCACTTTATAATATCGAAGCACTTTTAAATGAGGGTGCAAAATTAAAGGTTCACGATCCCGAAGGCATGGAGAATGTGAAAAAAGTGATCGGAGACAAAGTACTGTATTGTGAAACACCCTACGAGGCTGCCGAAAATGCTGACGCGATTTTTATTGCTACAGAATGGCCGGAATTCAGAACGCCAGATTTTGAAAAACTTTCTAGCATTCTCAAGAACAAAGTAATTTTTGATGGTAGAAACGTATATGATTTAACAAATATGAAAGAATTAGGCTTTTCTTATTTCAGCATTGGAAGGGAGGTAGTAAATGGCTAACCAACGCGTCCTTATCACCGGTGGAGCCGGCTTCCTCGGTTCACATCTTTGCGACAGGTTTATCAAAGAAGGTTTCCATGTAATTGCAATGGATAATTTGATTACTGGCGACCTTCGTAACATTGAGCACTTGTTTAAGCACCCCGAATTTGAATTCTATCATCAGGATGTTTCTACCTATGTTCATATCCCAGGCGAACTGCACTACATCCTCCACTTTGCATCGCCAGCCAGCCCTATCGATTACCTCAAAATTCCGATACAAACGCTTAAAGTAAGCTCCTTAGGCACGCATAATTTATTAGGACTAGCACGTGCAAAAAAAGCAAGAATATTAGTTGCTTCAACGTCCGAAGTATATGGTGATCCATTGGTTCATCCGCAAGTGGAGGAATATTATGGTAACGTAAACCCTATTGGCCCACGCGGAGTATATGATGAAGCTAAACGCTTCCAGGAAGCTATAACAATGGCTTACCACACGTTCCATAATTTGGAAACCCGCATCGTAAGAATATTTAACACTTACGGTCCTCGCATGCGTCTCAATGATGGTCGTGTTTTGCCTGCATTTATTGGCCAAGCTTTAAGGGGCGAAGACCTGACAGTTTTTGGCGATGGAACACAGACCCGTTCTTTTTGTTATGTCGATGATGAAGTCGAGGGGATTTACCGATTGCTGATGTCAGACTACCACTTGCCGATGAATATTGGTAATCCGAATGAGATAACCATTGGAGATTTTGCCGAGGAAATTGTGAAACTAACGGGGACAACACAAAAAGTGGTATATAAGCCATTGCCTCAGGACGATCCCAAACAACGTCAGCCTAATATAGATAAAGCGAGAAAAATCTTGGGGTGGGAGCCAAAAGTTTCGAGGTCTGAAGGTTTGAAAATCACTTATGAATACTTCAAATCACTTCCAAAAGAAGTCCTCTATCAACGCGATCACAAAAATTTCGAAAAGTATATACGCTAACCCTTACTGATGTCAAAACGAAATATTTTAATTACAGGTGGTGCAGGTTTTATTGGATCACATGTGGTTCGGTTATTTGTCAACAAGTATCCCACATATACAATTGTTAACCTCGATAAGTTAACATATGCCGGTAACCTGGAAAACCTGAGAGACATTGAAAAGAAACCCAATTACCTTTTTGAAAAGGGTGATATATTGGATGTGGAATTTTTATTCGACACGTTTAAGAAATATGAATTTGATGGAGTGATTCACCTCGCGGCAGAATCCCATGTCGATAGGTCACTTCACAACCCCAATGAATTTGCTGCTACCAATATCATTGGCACCTTGAATTTGTTGCGTGTAGCTCAAACGTCATGGCACGAAAATTACCAGGATAAACTATTCTATCACATTTCGACGGATGAGGTATATGGGTCCGCAGAGCATGGAGAATTTTTTACAGAGACTACTCCGATAGATCCAAAGTCACCGTATTCTGCCTCCAAGGCTAGCAGCGACCATTTTGTCAGCGCATTTAACAACAGCTATGGTTTACCAACAGTCATTAGCAGGTGTTCCAATAACTATGGGCCTTATCACTTTCCGGAAAAACTAATTCCTCTATTGATTAACAATATCCTTAATAACAAGCCTCTACCAGTTTATGGAAAAGGTGAAAACATCCGGGATTGGTTATATGTTGAAGATCACGCGCGGGCAATTGATACAATATTTCACAAAGGGAAGAGAGGAGAAGTGTACAACATCGGAGGCAACAACGAATGGAAAAACATTGATCTCATTCATTTCCTTTGTCATTTAATGGATAAAAAACTTGGTAAAGACGAGGGAACTTGCGCAAAGCTAATCACCTACGTTAAAGACCGTGCCGGACATGATTTACGATACGCAATCGACCCTTCGAAACTGATAGGCGAAACCGGATGGAGACCGGAAGTTACATTTGAGGTAGGAATCGAAAAGACCATCGACTGGTTTTTGGCCAATCAAGAATGGCTGAGAAACGTTACCTCGGGAGCTTACCTGCAGTATTACTCTGCAATGTATCAAGGCCGATAATGCTTGCGATTAAATATCTACTATGAAAGGAATTATTCTTGCCGGCGGCTCGGGCACCCGCCTTTATCCATTGACATTGGCGGTGAGCAAGCAACTCATGCCTTTGTATGATAAACCTATGATCTATTATCCGTTATCAGTCTTAATGATGGCGGGCATTCGCGATATCTTGATCATTTCCACTCCGCATGATATGCCCATGTTTCAAAAATTGTTGGGGGATGGTAAGAGCCTTGGCTGCTCTTTTTCGTATGCCATTCAACCGAAACCTGAAGGACTAGCGCAGGCATTTATTATTGGCGAGGAATTCATCGGCAGTGAAAAAGTAGCGTTGATTCTTGGGGACAATATTTTCCATGGGTCCGGACTTCAAAAGCTGTTGTCAAATATTGATCCGGATGGAGGGGTGGTATTTGCTTACCATGTGCTGGATCCGGAGCGCTATGGTGTTGTAGAATTTGATGAAAATAAGAAGGTAATTTCGATTGAAGAGAAGCCGGAACATCCGAAATCAAATTACGCGGTACCGGGGCTATATTTTTATGATAACGAAGTCATTTCCATTGCAAAAAATCTCAAGCCCAGTGCCCGTGGTGAGCTGGAAATAACGTCTGTGAATAACGAGTATTTAAAGCGAGGAAAATTAACTGTTGCGACAATGAGCCGGGGAACGGCTTGGTTAGACACCGGAACTTTTGATTCCCTGATGGAAGCTGCGAACTTTGTTCAGGTCATTGAGCACCGTCAAGGATTAAAAATTGGATGTATTGAAGAAGTCGCCTACCGAAAAGGTTTTATTGCTAAGGATCAATTGCTTGAACTGGCAAAACCGCTGGAGAAAAGTGGTTATGGAGTATACCTAAAGAACCTTCCGAAGTATATTTAAAGGCATAGCTTTAAGAAATATTACGCTTGCTTTTGATGGAAAGGTAAAAAACATTTACTTTTGCAAAAGTTTCTGAATACTCTTTGCAGGGGGCGGCAAGTCCCCTTTTTTGTTTATAGAGCTTTTAAATGGAATTTATTGAAGAACTCAAGAAGATAATTACAGGTAAATTAACTGATCCCAGTCAGTTTCTAGTTGATGTAATTGCCAAAGGCCAAAAAAGTTCTAAAAAGGTTCTTATTGTAATAGACGGCGATAAAGGGGTAACGATAGACGATTGTGCTAATCTAAGTCGTGAACTTTCAAAAGCGTTTGACGATGCGCAGTTATTTGACGATAGCTATATGCTGGAAGTCTCAACACCTGGCTTGGATCACCCCTTAAAATTACAGCGACAATACAACAAGAACATTGGCCGACGAGTAAAGGTGGCTACGCAACAGGGGTCTGTAGAAGGGAAACTGGTTGATGTAGGTGAGGAAAAAATTACGATAGAACAAGAGATAGGAACCGGCAAGCACACGGAAATTAAAAAAGTAGAAATTTTATTTTCAGAGATCGATAAAACATTTGTGTTAGTTAGTTTCAAATAGATTATGACCATGGATGCACATGAATTAATTCAGTCATTTGCTGAATTCGCAAAACAGAAAAATATTGACCGGCCGACGATGATTCGGATACTGGAAGACGTTTTTCGCAACATGATTAAGAAAAAATTTGGATCAGATGAGAAGTTTGACATCATCGTGAATTCGGATAAAGGTGATTTAGAAATTTATCGCTTTCGCGAAATTGTGGATGATGATTCGGAAGACATTTGGGATTTTGATAAAATCAGTTTGTCCGAAGCTCATAAAATCGAACCCGACTTTGAAGTTGGCGAAGAAGTTTCCGAACAAATTTTTATTGATGATTTCGGTCGTCGTGCCGTGACAACTGCTAGGCAAACGCTCATTCAAAAAGTAAAGGATCTTGAAAAGGATATTTTATTTCAGAAGTATAAGGATATAGTTGGTGAAATAATTTCCGGTGAAGTATATCAGGTTTTAAGCCGCGAGGTTTTATTAACCGACGCGGAAGGTAATGAAGTTTCCATTCCCAGAAATGAGCAGATTCCAAAGGATAGGTATAGAAAAGGTGAAACTGTTCGGGCCATTGTTCATAAGGTTGAAATGGTGAATGGCAATCCTAAAATTATCTTATCACGGACATCGCCGGTCTTCCTGGAAAGACTCTTTGAACAGGAAGTTCCTGAAGTTTATGATGGATTAATCACCATAAAGAAGGTAGTGCGTGAGCCAGGCGAGCGGGCCAAAGTAGCTGTTGAATCCTATGATGATCGAATCGATCCGGTAGGTGCTTGCGTTGGAATGAAGGGCTCAAGGATACACGCAATAGTTAGAGAGCTGCAGAATGAGAATATCGATGTTATTAATTATACAGAGAACCTCGAACTTTACATCCAGCGGGCATTGAGCCCAGCGAAGATCGGATCTATAAAAATAGATAAGGATAACGGCAGGGTTTCAGTTTATCTTAAACCTGATCAGGTATCACTCGCCATCGGAAAAGGTGGATTAAATATCAAATTGGCTAGTCGTCTGGTTGGATACGAAATCGACGTATTCCGTGAATTGGCAGAGGGTCAAACAGAGGAAGATGTAGACTTGAGTGAATTTTCTGACGAAATTGAAGGTTGGGTAATCGATGAGCTTAATAGAATTGGTTTGGATACAGCCAAGAGTGTATTAGCCTTGTCAAAAGAAGAACTGGTCAGAAGAACTGATCTGGAAGAAGAAACAATTGATGGCGTTTTAAATATTTTGAAGAAGGAATTTGAATAAAACCCTAATTGGCAGTTATAACGTAGCGGTAGTTATCGGCAAGTTATATTTTGGTTTATAGATCACTTTGGGTTTTATTGTTTTTAAAAAACAGGCATATTTGAGTATGGCAGAAGAGAAATTGATCAGGTTAAGTCAGGCAGCGAGGAAGCTCAATGTGGGCCATAACACCATTTTAGACTTTTTGACAAAAAAAGGTTTTGAAGTGGAGAATAATCCCAACGCTAAGCTTACGCCTGAGCAAGTTGCACTTTTGTCAAAGGAGTTTGCTTCCTCAGCCACGGAAAAATTGGAAGCTTCAGGGCTTTCCATTGGGGTTAAACATGTTGACACGCATCTTGAGTCTGAAAAAGAGGTTACCAAGAAGAGAGTTGAAGACGAAGAAAGTAACATCATGATCAAAAATTTGGGATCAAAAGATCTCAAAGCTAAAGAAGAGTCAAAGTTTGAAAAGGTTGAGCGTGAAAAACCCAAATTGGAAGGAATAAAAGTGCTGGGTAAGATTGAACTTGAAAAAAAGGCAGCCCCTGCACCAGCACCGAAAGAAGAGTTGGTTGTACCCGAACCACCGAAAGTCGAGAAAAAAGTTGTCGAACCCGTAGTTAGTGAGATAACAAAAAAGGAAGAAATAAAGGAAGTAAAAAAAGAGGACGTCAAAATTGAAACTCCTAAGGTTGAAACACCTCCCATTATTGAAAAACAACCAGAGCAGGAATTGATAAAAGCACGTGCAGATAAACTTCAAGGTTTGAAAGTTGTCGATAGAATCCAACTTCCCGTCGAAAAGGAAAAGAAGAAAGATGCTCCGGTAGCGTCCTCTGACCTACAAAAAGATAAAGCTAAAAGACCACGTAAAAGAATTACTTCTTTTGAAAATCAGCAAGGACAACAGCCTCAGGGCCAACAGTCGGGTCCACCTAAAGGACCTCGGCCTCAACATCCGCAGCGGAGGGCGCCTCAACCGCCACGCGTCCAAAAAGCTGAACCTACAGAAAAAGAAATTCAGGATCAGATCAGGGCTACGCTTGCCAAGCTTAGCGGCGGCAGTAAGAAAGGTACAGGAGCAAAATACAGAAGAGAGAAACGTCAGGCAAACGTTGATGCGCAGGAGCAGCAATTGATTCAGGACCAGGAAGCATCTAAAACCCTAAAGGTAACGGAGTTCATTTCGGCAAATGATTTGGCTTCAATGATGAACGTTTCAGTAAACGACGTAATCTCCACCTGCCTTAGCCTTGGAATGTTTGTTTCTATAAATCAGCGTCTCGATGCTGAAGCTATTACGGTCATCGCCGATGAATTCGGATATGGCATACAATTTACCAGTGCAGAAGAAGAGCTCGATATGGAAGAAGAGCTGGATGAAGAAGAAGATTTACTTCCCAGAGCTCCTATCGTAACAATCATGGGCCACGTGGATCACGGAAAAACTTCCCTGTTGGATTACATCCGTAACACCAAGGTGACAGCATCTGAAGCAGGTGGAATTACTCAGCACGTTGGTGCTTATGATGTAATGACTAAAAGCGGGCACAAGATTGCCTTTTTGGACACACCAGGTCACGAAGCATTTACTGCTATGCGTGCCCGCGGTGCGAAACTTACCGACATCGCTATTATCGTTGTAGCGGCTGATGATGATGTCATGCCTCAAACCAAGGAAGCAATTAACCACGCTCAAGTAGCAGGGGTTCCTCTCGTTATTGCTATCAACAAAATTGACAAGCCCTCGGCAAATCCTGAAAAAGTTCGGGAATCGCTTTCAAAAATAAATATTCTTGTAGAAGAGTGGGGTGGAAAATATCAAAGTCAGGAAATATCTGCGAAGACCGGACAAGGCATTGATAATTTGCTGGAAAAAGTATTGCTCGAGGCTGAGTTATTGAACCTCCGTGCTAATCCTAACCGGCATGCAACAGGTTCTGTTATTGAAGCTTCACTTGACAAGGGCCGTGGTTACGTTTCAACAATCATGGTGCAGAGCGGAACATTAAAAATCGGTGACATCTTATTAGCAGGCGCAAACTACGGTCGAGTGAAAGCCATGTTTGATGATACTGGAAAAAGGATCAACGAAGCTGGGCCGTCTACCCCAGTAGTTGTATTGGGGCTGGATGGTGCACCCCAAGCCGGTGAAAAGGTGATGGTGACCGATACAGATCGTGAAGCAAGGGAAATTGCTACCAAGCGAGGACAAATAATCAGAGAACAAAGCATACGGACAAAGAAGCACATTACGCTTGATGAGATCGGTAGACGTTTGGCCATTGGTAACTTCAAGCAATTAAATGTCATTGTGAAAGGTGATGTGGATGGTTCTGTCGAAGCGTTGACGGATTCGCTGTTAAAGCTTTCTACGCCTGAAATTCAGGTTGCCATTATCCACAAAGGCGTCGGACAGATTTCTGAGTCTGATGTATTATTGGCTTCTGCGTCAGATGCCATTATCCTTGGCTTCCAAGTACGTCCATCAGGACCAGCAAGACGCGTTGCCGAAAATGAAGAGATCGAGATTCGCCTGTATTCTATAATATACGATGCTATCAACGATGTGAAAGCCGCAATGGAAGGTATGCTTGCACCGGAGACTGAGGAAGTGATTGTGGGGAATGCCGAAGTTCGAGAGGTGTTTAAAATTTCTAAAATTGGAACAATTGCCGGCTGTATGGTTACGGATGGATCCATCAAACGTAGTAATCCAATTCGTTTGATCCGCGACGGTATTGTAATTTATGCAGGTAAACTAGGCTCCTTAAAGCGCCACAAAGATGATGCTAGTGAAGTTAAAACTGGTTTCGATTGTGGTATTGGAATCGATGGCTTTAACGACATAAAAGAAGGTGATGTGATTGAAAGCTACGAGCAACGAGAAGTAAAGAGAACGTTGTAAAAGCACGAAATTCTTCAACATTATTTTATACCCTATAGAGAATGCCTAAAAAGCGCATTCTCTATTTTTATAACCCAAGCGTATTCGCAAGGTATATTGCCGGGAGAGAAAGTTGGTGGTTATTTTTAGGTTCTTTCCTTGTACGCTATATTTTATTTTCCCGCTGTATCCCAGCATTTTTACGGAGGATGTTTTGCCCACGCCTTTAATAAAAAAGTCTTGCTCCGGCCACTTTGTGCAAATAGCATACAGATCATTTCCTTTTTTCGTGAAGTATAAAGTGGTTTCGGCGGACAATGCGGATGCCTGGTCCCACGCTCGTGTGTTGTATATAGCCTCGCCGTTAACATTTAGCCAGCTGCCGATATCATAAAGCCGTTGTTGCATAATTACAGGGATGCGGCAGTCAGCGGTGTGCCCGATGTTTAACAGCAAATTTCCGCCTCTGGTGACTTTGTCAATTAGAATATGAACCAGTTCTTTTGAACTGGAATAGTCTGCCAAGTTCTCGTTTCGATTGTAGCCGAAAGAACCGCCGATACCTCTGGAATTTCATACCGAAGATAACTTTTTTACGAGGAAGGGTTGATCCAACAAAGCGCATGCTCTGGCAAATCTTTTTAAAATAAAAAGCCCCACCATTTGGCGGGGCCCTCTCAAAGCAAGCAGAGAGTTAAGATAGTTTATTAAAATTCTACTGTTGGTGCTTGTTCTGCGCCCTGGGCAGCTTCGAAATATCCTTTGGGCTCAAAGCCGGAAATTTTTGCGACAATTACGCCTGGAAAAGTTCGAACGGCAGAGTTATAAGTATTAACGACATCATTGAAGCGCTTTCGTTCGACTGCTATTCGGTTTTCTGTTCCTTCAAGTTGAGACTGAAGATCAAGAAAGTTTTGGTTAGCCTTAAGATCCGGGTACTTTTCTACAACAACCAACAATCTTGAAAGAGCAGACGTTACTCCTTCCTGAGCTTGCTGGAATTGCGCGAGCTTATCAGGAGTTAAGTTTGTGGGATCTATTTTAACAGAGGTAGCATTAGACCTTGCTTCAATCACCTTTGTTAAGGTTTCTTGTTCAAATTCAGCATAGCCCTTTACCGTATTAACCAAGTTTGGAATCAAATCCATTCTGCGCTGGTATTGACTTTCAACAGTACCCCATTGGCTTTTAACGGCTTCTTCTTTATTAACTAATCCATTATAAGAACCGAAAATCCAAAGCACGAGTATTACGATTGCTCCAATACCGATCCATTTTCCCATAGTGTGTTTTATTTTATTGTATAAATCTAATTCAAAGTTTCTGAAGCCAAAAATATCTGCCAGAGGTATTAAGTGTTATTAAACGTAGGATACAGGTCAAGAGGTTCCGTTACACGCCTTCCATCATGCGTTCGGCAGTATCGGCAATGCGAAGTTGTTCTACGAAACCATCCAAATCACCATTCATTATTGACGGAAGATTATGCTCCGTGTAACTTATTCTATGATCGGTGACCCTACTTTGAGGATAATTATAGGTTCGGATCTTTTCAGATCGGTCGCCGGTGCGAACAATCGATTTTCTCGTAGCACCAATTTCAGATTGCTGTTTCTCAAGTTCTATTTCGTAGAGCTTTGTTTTTAACATCTGCAGTGCACGTTCCCTATTGGCATGTTGGGATCGTTCAACCTGACAGGTAATGACAATACCACTTGGCTTATGCGTAAGCTGAACTTTTGTTTCTACTTTATTAACATTCTGACCGCCGGCACCGCTTGATCGTGCGGTTTGATACTCTAAGTCTGCGGGGTTTATTTCGATGGCAACGTCCTCCACCTCTGGCATCACAACGACAGACGCGGCGGAAGTATGTACCCGCCCCATTTGCTCGGTAGCAGGTACGCGTTGTACACGATGCACTCCGGACTCAAACTTCAACAACCCATATGCCCCTTCACCGCTGACGCTGCAAATTACTTCTTTGTAGCCGCCGGCCGTTCCTTCGGTAACATCTAGAACGGACATTTTTAAGCCCCTCCGCTCACAAAAACGTTGATACATTCGCCAAAGATCGCCAGCAAAGATCGCAGCCTCATCTCCTCCTGTACCGGCCCGGATTTCAAGCATTACATTTTTGTCGTCATTAGGATCTTTCGGAATCAAAAGCTCCTTTAGATCGGATTCAATCTTTTCAATTTTGGGCTCAAGATCGTCAATTTCCATTTTAGCCATCTCCCGCATTTCTTCATCTTTTTCTTTCTGAAGCACTTCTTTCGCTTGTTGAAGATGGTTGCGTGCATCCCTGAACTGATTGTATTTATTCACAATCTTTTCAAGATCTTTATATTCCTTATTGAGTTGGGAGAACTTTTTCATATCCCTAACAGTCTCCGGCTGCATGAGCAGCTGACCAACTTCCTCAAATCGAAGCTTTAATTCTTCCAGTTTTTCGATCATACTTAAAAACGACTTGCAAAGTTAATAAAAAGCTACGTCTTGAACGTTTATCATGCTCAACAAACACATGTCCTTGGAATTATTGCAACCTTGCAAGAACTTTCGGACATGAAAAACGATGTTGAGTCAACGCTCAATGTCATGCCTCGAAACATAACTGTTCTCTAATCAACCCATGAAAAAACTACTTTTTATACCCTTAATAATGGCAATGGCCTGTGGTGGATCACTCTCTGACGAGCAACGAAAGAAACTGCATGAAGGAATGGAAGAACAAAAAATCGTAAAAATCAGCGATGCGGAAATTGTAACGGCCTCTTTGGAAAGAGGAAGGACGATTTATAAGGCAATGGAAAAATTAAAATTTGATAGCCTAAAAATGGACTCCATTTCCAAGCGCTATCATGTAAAAATAAAATTGATTACACCTGGATCTTCCCAGGCCCTGGAAGTTGAACAGCAACTTATTGAAGCTTATGTGGTAGGCGCAGAAACTGGTTCAGTGCAAGACAACATCCAAAAACTGCACACAACAACGGATGCTAAAAATTATGATTCATTGATTTACACCAGACCAAAAGTTTTGCCCATGCCAGATGGTGCTGTAAAAGTGGAAGGGATTTGGAATATTTACTTACCGAAGAAGGATGTTATCCTTTCCATTGACAAAGATAAATGATATTATTCGGCCATCACTTTTTTGTATCTCCAGCAATCTATAAGGTGATCGTTCACTAGTCCGCACGCCTGCATGTGCGCGTAAATAACTGTACTGCCAACAAACTTAAATCCCCGCTTGATTAAATCTTTGCTAAGCGTATCAGACTCTTTCGAAGTCGCCGGAATGTCTTTTAGCGTTTTCCATTTATTGATAATTGGTTTATGATTTACAAACGACCAGATGTATTTATCAAAACTTCCAAATTCCTTTTGAACTTCTAAAAAACATTTCGCATTATTTACTGCCGAATGTACTTTAAGCCGGTTTCTGATGATGCCCGGATCTTGCAGGATTTTCTCTAGGCGAGCAGTGGTAAATCGACTTACTTTGATCGGATCGAAATTAGCGAAGGCCTTTCTATATCCTTCTCGCTTCTTTAACACCGTTGACCAGCTCAACCCCGCTTGAGCTCCTTCCAAAATTAAGAACTCAAAATGCTTTTGATCTTGGTGGACAGGAACCCCCCACTCGGTGTCATGGTATTCGATGTATTGATCAAATTTTAAACACCAAGGGCAACGAATTTTTTTATGGTCAACCATATGAGATAAATCTTTATGAAAAGTGATAACGGCGCCTAAAAAGCCAAAAAAATAATTTATTAAAAATTTTCGATACTTTAACACATGTTTCACCTTAAACTTAGCAACTATGGCAAATGAATTTAAGTCAAATGTGGGGAGTAAAGTTTCGAAGAAAGATGCGATGGAGTGGATCGATAAATATGACAAAGAAATGCGAAAAGATAAAGGTGCGGACACGCGATCGATATTTTATGGGCGAGACGCGTTGCTCAGCATTCTAAGTCAAGAAGGTAGTACAGGTATTACCTTTTACCTTGCTTTAAAGTATAATGAAGCCGTCAAGAAAGAGACGGTTCAATTGGTATTGGTGCCTACGAGGGAAGACGGAACGCTTATTTGGCCGGAAGATGACATAAGTGCGAAAGTGGATGGAAGTGCAGGAGCATTTGATGTCGGACTTGGATGCCCACCATATTGTCCGTGATGTAAATTTAAAAAATGACTATTGAACAGTTCTTATTACTTACTTTAATTCAGACAATCTTAATAGCCATAGGTGCTGCTTTATGCCTGATTAAATTTCGGTCGCGAAGTTTAATTATTCGGTTAATGGGTTTTATTTTTTTAACAGGTGCATGGGCAAATGTTTCAGGGTATCTGTTTATGCAGATCGTGTGGCTTCGTCCCTTTTCAAATATACCTGCTGTTATATACGCGATAGTCAGCACATGGCTTTACTCGTGGATGTATTTTAGTTTAATTCAAAAGAAGAAATTATGGTTTATAGCCGCCTCAATCTTATTGGTGATTTTTGCCGTTGTGAATCTCTTGTTCATCCAAACGATATCTTTTGCCAATTCTTATACGTACTTATTCCAATCAGCTTTACTTCTTATTTATACCCTCTCCTATTTTTACCATTTGATTCAGGATTTACCCTCCTTACACATACATCAACTGCCCGCGTTTTGGTTTAGCGCAGGACTTTTATTTTACCATGCTGGTGCTTTTTTCTTATTTTCGTTTACCTCTTATATATACAATGTGCTTAATAATAATTTGATAACGTATTGGAGCTTTCACAATACATTGAATATTCTAGCTCACCTGGTCTTTTTCGTAGGTCTGTATTATGATTTAAAAATGCTGAAGGCAAAAGAAACGCATTAAGTAAAATCAAATGTTGTAAAGAAACGGATGCTAAATTTCTTATTGATGTCGTTCATTTTTATTTTCGGGGATGGATGCTGAGGTTTCCCAGTTCACGCTTATTTTTTCGCTGGCAACGGTCGGCATGCTGGTACTCGCCGGTTTTATAATTGTATTCGTTGTATTCTATCAAAAAAAAATGATTCAGGAGCAGGTGAAACGTCAGCAACTTGAATTGGACTTTCAACAAAAGATGCTGGAAGCCACCTTGGAATCAGAAGAAAATGAGCGCCGGAAGCTCGCTGGCGACCTCCATGACAGTGTTGGAGGAATGTTGTCTACCATCCGCGTTGGCTTGACCTCGATCGCCAAGCAACTTCCTGATCCAAAAATAATTGACCAATCAAAACAAATGCTTGATGATACCCTTACTTCTGTACGAAGAATAAGTCTTGACTTGATGCCTTCTACACTCGAGAAATTTGGATTGTTACCTGCATTGAAGGAAATTTGCGAACGGTTTCAGGCAGCGTCATTGATTCCGGTGACCTTTAGCGAAGAAGGCGAAGTACAATTCATTGAAACAAAAAGCGAATTAAAAATATTTCGTATAGTCCAGGAGTTGATCAACAATGCTATTAAACATGCACAGGCATCAACGATAGAGGTTAAGGTTATTGGAGGAGATCAATTGACCATTAGTGTAGAGGACGATGGCATAGGCTTCGATCCTTTTTTAAAACATCATGTTACACCAAATGGCTCAGGCTTGGGGTTATATAATATGGAAAACCGGGCGCGGTTATTAAATGCAAAGCTGGAGTACGATACCAAAAGACCGAAAGGAAGCAAGATAACATTGAGAGTTCCCTATGAAAAAACTGAAAGTCTACATCGCCGATGATCACACCTTATTTCGCAAGGCTATGGTCAATTTGCTGCGAAGTTTTGACCGTATCAGCGATGTAAAAGACGCAGAAAATGGAAAGGAGCTTTTGACTCTTATTAAAAATGAGGTCCCTGATGTTGCTATCGTAGATCTGCAAATGCCCATCATGGATGGTACCGAAACCAGCACCCAGATAGTTCAAAAATATCCTGAGGTAAAAATTATTATTCTCACGATGCACGACAGTAATAAATTTATTCTCCACATGATGGATTTAGGCGTGCATGCATTTCTCTTGAAAAATACCGAACCTGATGAGCTTGAGAGGGCTATTTATGCCGTTGCAGACAAAGATTTTTATCATAACGATCTGGTGGCCTCGGTTCTACGGAAAAATGTCACTGAACGTAAGATTGCCCAACGCCCGAACTTTAAACCTGCAGAACTAACCGAACGGGAAAAGGAAATACTGTTCTTGATTTGCCAGGAATTAACAATGAAGGAAATAGGCCAACGCTTATTTTTAAGCGAAAACACTGTCCGGAACCACCGCGTAAATATTATGGAAAAAGTTGGCGTACGTAACATTGTTGGCTTGGTCAAATACGCTTATGAGGCGGGTGTCGTAATTTAATCCTCGACGCGAGGGATAGTATAATTGTACTATTTTTGTTGAATCTGAGCGCTGATAAATTCTTCTGTAATCCGCTTAATTGCGTCAATGCGCAAGGTACCTGTCTTTTTCAGGCAATACACATACGGACGGAAGACCCTCTCTGCAAATGCAATTGAAAACCTTATGCGATATTCATATCAGTTATTTGGCCGCGTGCCAAATAAATAAAAGCATGAAAATTCTTGTGGTTCACAGGCAGAAGAAAACCGTTAACGTAATTGCGTCGGTGCTTAGCGAAGATAAACCCGTTGTGCTTCAAACAGAATCTGGTTTGGATGGGCTCCTAACCTCTCGAATCGAACATTTCGATCTGATAATTTGCGGCACTGACCTGCCTGTGGTCACAGGTTTCGAACTCATCCGTTCCATTAGAACGAATACAATAAATCGCGATACACCTGTTATTTTGATAACAGATACTGCACATTCGGATTTGAAGTTCAACAGCCTTGTAAAATCTTTGGGTGTTGAGGCTATTCTGCCTGTTTCGGAAGTGGAAGATCGTTTAAAAGCTGCGGTAAAAAATTTAAATTTCTCTCCTCACTCGAACCCGAATGATATATTTTCTGGCAGCCGAGTAAATTAAAGTTTCTTTCCTTAGGCGAAAACATCCGTAAGAGAATTCCTTCTCCCAGTCTCCTAATAGAAATCTGCATGCAGACAGGAAAGTATTTACCTACTGTCGTTTTCTTTGGAACTTGTCAATTCAGAAAACATGCTGTTAAAAATTGACAGTATCAAGCTAAATGCTAAGGCCCACCAAAACCCATCGACTGCGAATCCGGGTACCAGCGCCTCAACTATCAAAATTATCAAAGCGTTGATCACCAAAAGAAATAAGCCCAACGTGATAATTGTAATAGGGATCGTCAATATTATTAATATCGGCTTGACAATCAGATTGGCTAGTGAAATTATGAGTGCTGCAAGGAGTGCATAGCCGTAATGCTCAACATGTACGCCAGGCAGCAGGTACGCCGTCAACAATACCGCTAATCCTGACAGTAAAAATCGTATTAGACCGTTCATTTTTACGTATTTAAAAATTTGGTTGAAGTTCCGCTTTTAAGTGAACAAGTCAAATTTTAACTTACACCCATGTACGCGATTGTTGACATTGAAACGACAGGTGGATACGCTGAAAACCATCGCATCACAGAAATAGCGATCTACCATCATGATGGAATGAGGGTAACCGACTCCTTTCACACCTTAATTAATCCCGAAAGAAATATTCCTTATTATATAACAGGGCTGACGGGTATCACATCGGAAATGGTTTTCAATGCGCCATCATTCAAAGAAGTAGCAGAGGATATTTTCAAAAGATTAGACGGGAAGATTTTTGTAGCGCATAATGCACATTTCGATTATTCTTTTCTAAAAAAAGAATTTGAGGATGTAGGTATTAACTGGCAATCCAAGAAACTTTGTACTGTTCGATTAAGTCGTAAAATAATCCCAGGATTGCGCTCTTATAGTTTAGGTAGTCTCTCAGAGAGTTTGGGGATACAGATACTTAACCGCCATCGGGCGGGAGGTGATGCAGAGGCCACTGCGAAAGTCTTCGACCAATTATTGAGACGCGATCGGGATAGTTTTATTCTAAAAACGCTTAAACGCAATTCCGGTGAAACCATTTTGCCTCCTAATCTCCCCAAAGAAGAATTTGATCAACTGCCATCGATGGCTGGGGTATATTACTTTCATAACGCACACGGCCATGTGATTTACGTTGGGAAAGCAATTAACATAAAAAAGCGAATTGCAGGACATTTCACGGGCGACGCCAGGGAATGGAGTCGTTCAAAGATCAGAAATGAAATTCATCATATCAGCTATGAGCTTACTGGTAACGAGCTCATCGCATTTATTCTTGAATCTCAGGAAATTCGCCGGCTTTGGCCGAAGTATAACCAGGCGCAGAAATATAAAAGTGAGGAGTGGGGAATTTTCGATTACGAAGACCGGAGCGGCTACCTGCGGTTTTCGGTCAACTTAGTAACACGTGGATCGCGACCCTTAAAACGATTCAATGCCAAGGGCAATGCATGGGGTTTTCTGTGGGAAAAAGTCAGAGCTTTTGACTTGTGTCCGAAACTTTGCGGTTTGCAGTTAGCCAAAGGGTTGTGTTTTGAATATCAAACCGGTGAATGCCACGGCGCATGTATGGGTGTAGAATCTGCAGCCGTTTACAATGCGCGGGTCGAAAACGCAATTAAATCATTCAACGCGCAGGGCGAGTCCGTTGCAATTATTGGAAGGGGGAGGAATATCGAAGAACAATCGCTGGTGTTGGTTGAAAAAGGTGCCTACGTTGGCTATGGTTTTTTTGATAAACAATTTTCAATTTCAGATTTCGAATCAGCTAAAACGTTTGTTAAACGAAGTGTTGATACGCCTACCATACAAACCCTGATAAACGGCTACGTTACTAACCCGCGAGGTGCAGAAGTCGTTGTTTTTTAGAACAGTCTTTATCTTTTTTTCATCCTGCCTTCCACACCTGGATAGAGCAGAGGCACCGCGTCACTGGTAAAAAATTCTTTCGTAGCGATATTCATCATTGATAAAACGCCAGACCAGCCAGCACCTGTGTCCATCATCCAAATTTCGCAAGACTGAATGGGCCTGTTAAATGGGATTGGAGTATGACCAATATATACTTCATCAAATTTAGTGAGCTTACAATCTTGCTCATCCAGCAAAAGCTGCCATGCCTTTTGAATCAGATTTCGATCCCACAAAAGCGTTCGAAGATCTTGTTGTTCGAGCGTGAACTCCGGATCAATCCCTGCATGAACAAAAAGTCTATTGTTGAACAAATAATAGGGTAGCGCTTTTTCAAATAGTTGAGCGTGGGGGTATGGAATTCCTTCCGAATACGAGGCCATTGTAGCTATTCCTCCTTGAGATTTCCAGGTACTTTCTACCTCACCGGATTTCATCCAATTCATCAACCATAAGTCATGATTACCTAAAATGTAAGTGAGATTATTGATTTTCAAGAGTTCATCAACGCACTGTTTCGTCTCAGGCCATCCATCGCATATGTCCCCAAGACAAATTAAGTGATCGGTCTCATAGTTAAATTTAGACCGCGCCAAACACTGCCTTAAAGCCTTACAGGCACCGTGAATATCACCAATGACGTAGGATGCCGGCATAACCTTTTATCTTAGCCTATTGTTTTTCCTCCAAAATTTCCACCGTAATTGGTAATAATTACGTTATTTTATCGGTTTAAACCTGAATATATTCATGGAAAGTATAGCGATTGAAAAGCATGAAGAGCACAAAGAAAAAATAAAACAAGTTTTCCATGAAGTTGCCAAAGTGGTTGTTGGCCAAGAGTACATGGTTAATCGCCTGATGATCGGTTTATTTACAAATGGCCACGTGTTGTTAGAAGGAGTTCCAGGTCTTGCTAAAACGTTAACAGTAAGTACGCTGGCCCAGGTATTACATCTCGAATTTCAGCGTATTCAGTTTACACCAGATTTGCTTCCTTCGGACCTGGTAGGAACAATGATTTACAACCAGCGTGAAGGAAAATTTGAAGTCAAAAAAGGACCAATTTTCGCGAATATAATTTTGGCTGACGAAATCAACCGATCGCCAGCGAAAGTGCAGTCTGCTTTATTGGAAGCGATGCAGGAAAAACAGGTGACTATTGGAGAAACCACTTTTAAACTCGATAGACCGTTCTTGGTCATGGCAACGCAAAACCCGGTTGACCAGGAAGGAACGTATCCACTACCCGAAGCACAGGTCGACAGATTTATGATGAAGGTCTTTGTTGATTATCCTACCAAGAATCAGGAAATGGAAATCATGCGCCGGATTTCAAACATGAAATTTGACTACACTGTTAATACAGTTTTAAGCAAGGAAGATATTTTTGCTATCCGGGATCAGGTAAATAAAGTCACTATTTCTGATTCACTTGAGCGTTACATCATTGAACTTGTTTATGCTACACGGAAACCTTTGGATTATAAATTGAACGAGCAAGCGCAGTATATTCAATTCGGCGCTTCACCACGCGCAAGTATAAACCTCAATCTTGCTGCGAAAGCAATGGCTTATATGGAGGGACGTGATTATGTATTGCCAGAAGACATTAAAGAAATCGCGCTTGACGTAATGAACCACCGTATTATTCTGAACTACGAAGCTGAAGCAGATAATGTACGCACGCCTGATATTATTAAAGCTATTTTAAATAAAGTGCCGATTAACAAATAAATTCTTATTTATACTTTTATTGTCGGCAACCACAGCTGCGCTCTGTTGATGAGAATTACATGCCCGCGAAATAACCAGCACGTAACAATTCGTTAATATAAAACCTGCCGTAACAGAACGGAAAAAGGCAAATGTTTTCTCTAATGAAAAAGCGTTAACATACCGATAAAGGAACCTTCACGTTCCTAACAATTTCGTAAAATCTCGATTGACTTGGTTTAACATTAGATGACCACCTTTGGCGTCAAGAAGAAATCAAAAACTAAACTTTAAGTCATGAAAAAATTTTTGTCCATGCTTGCCATTGCTGCCATGGTAATGTCATTTGTGGCGTGTGATGATGATGAAGCCACACCTGATGGACCATCTATTGCCACGCCTGCAGTTACAAATGTCCAGGTTGAAGCTGCGGCAGATATTACATTTGAAGCCACGATTCCTGGGGGCTATAAATCAATGAACGTGGCGGCTACCGGCGGAACAGCGGTAAAAAAGTCAGAGCCAGCTGCTGGGGCAACGTCAGGGAATGTTGTGGTCACATTTACAGCGGATGCAACTGCCGGTGCCGGAACAGTAACGGTTTCGATAACAGATAATAATGACAAAGCAGAATCGGAGACAGCAGCGATCAATAAAACAGGAGAAGTGGTGCCCGACGTAATTGTTGTAAGCGGTGTTATAGATGAAGACGTAACCTGGACAGCCGATAATATTTATGAATTGGCAGGACGCGTCATTGTGGATGACGGAACAACGTTAACAATCGAAGCAGGCACGATAATTAAAGGAAGAGAGGGGGAAGGCATTAATGCGTCTGCCCTCATGGTTGCGCGTGGTGGTAAATTGAACGCAGCGGGTACTGCTGAGAAACCTATTATAATGACTTCAGAACTTGATGACATTATGCCAGGTGAGACTGCAGGTTCAAATCTTGATGAGGAAGATAAGGGTTTATGGGGAGGACTTGTGATTTTAGGGAAAGCTCCAATATCAGTATCAGGAGCTACCGAAGCCCAGATAGAAGGTGTGCCGGCCAGTGAAACACTTGGACTTTACGGCGGCGACGTTGCTAACGACAATTCAGGAACCATCAGCTACGTCTCCATCAGACATGGAGGAACCGTACTTTCAGGGGGAAGTGAAATCAACGGGCTTACTTTAGGCGGTGTCGGCTCTGGGACAACCATTAACAACATTGAAGTTTTTGCGAACGTTGATGACGGAGTTGAGTTTTTTGGAGGGTCCGTAAATGTTTCCAATTTATTAATTAGCTATCAGGGTGATGATGGGGTCGATATTGACCAGGCCTATGCAGGTACACTAGATGGATTTATGGTTATTCATGGCGGTGACACAGATGAAGGATTGGAGATAGATGGGCCGGAGGGAGCTGCAAACGCGACAGGTAAATTCATCTTAAAAAATGGGACTTTAATTGGTGATCCAACGAAGCCTAGTGATGCATCCAGTTTGGCTGACTTTAAATCAAAAGCACAGGGTACGCTGGAGAATGTAGTATTTTCGGGATACACTGCGGGTAAAAAAATCAAGCTTGCGAGTAGCTATGATGGATCATGTACACCAACGTTGGATGCTTATAAGAATGTGGTAGACAACAACCTGGTTTTCACCACGGTGCAATTCACAGGGTTTACAGTAGACGTTTATGCGGCTTCCGGAAGCTGTGACACAGCCGCCAGCGATACCGCTGCCGCAGCTAAGATTACATCGGCAACTGCGACTGGTGCACCAGCGATTTCAACATGGAGCTGGACAGTCTCAGCAGCCAAGTCAATTTTAAAATAGTATTGTTTCAGCTTAACAAAAGCCCCAAAATCTTTGGGGCTTTTTGTTTTTATTGGTAAAATATTTTTAACACTACCGATCGATTGTAAACAGTAGGGTAATGTTAAAGTAATGTTAAGAAAACACTTGAATTGGAATAAAAGCTTAAAGACCTGATAATCTGATTTCTTATTTATCATGGGGTCCGCCTGGTAACTTTGCCGTTGTTCAAGATCTATAAAAATGAAAAAGCTAATCATCCTTCCATTCATCTTGTTTTGTTTTGCTGTGCTAGCTCAACAAGGACACATTCGAGGTAAAATATCCGACGGTGAAACAGGTGAAGGGCTCTTTGGTGCCACCATTTTGAAGCAAGGCACCACTACAGGTATCAGCTCAGATTTTGAAGGTAATTATTCTCTTGCATTAGAGCCCGGGGTACACACGATCGTGATCTCTTATATTTCCTATCAGGCTCAAACCATTGAAAATGTAACCGTAAAAGGTGGCGAGGTAACTACATTGGATGTTGTTCTAAGGCCCGATGTAGCGCAACTTGGAGAGGTAGTCGTGACAGCGGAGGCCATGCGCGATAGTGAACTGGGGCTGATGACATTTCAACGCAAATCTGCAAATGTATTAGATGGAGCGTCTTATCAAACATTTAGAAAAACTGGTGATCGCGACCTGGCTTCTGCGATAAGAAGGGTCACCGGCGTATCAATCCAAAGTGGAAAATTCGTGTATGTACGAGGCCTGGGTGATCGGTATACACGCACAACGCTCAACGGTATGACTATACCCGGATTAGATCCCGACAGAAATGATGTTCAAATTGATATTTTCCCTACGTCAATTCTGGAAAATGTTATCGTCTATAAAACATTTTCTCCGAACCTGCCGGGTGATTTTACTGGTGGCATTGTGGATGTGGAAATGAAAAGTTTTCCTGAATCGAAGACCACAACGGTGTCACTTGGCTTTGGCTTTAATCCGGACATGAATTTAAAAGATAACTATTTACATTATAAGGGGGGTAAAACGGATTGGCTTGGATTTGATGATGGCACGAGGGAATTACCTTTCCCTTCCAATACTATAATTCCGAACGAGTCATCCAACGATCCTCAATTGGAAACGTTGACGCGGAGTTTGAACCCACAACTAGGTATACAACGCAAAAGAAGTTTTTTAAATACAACTTTCACATTCAATCATGGTAACCAATTAAATGTTGGCAAGAAGACCATCGGTTACACTGCAATATTTAACTATCAAAACAGATATGAATACTACGACGACATCGAGTTTGGCGAATACACTAAGAATGACGATGCTAGTCAAACTGAATTATTCAAGGAGGAAGTTAGAAAAGGTGAATTATCACAGACCAGTGTCTTATGGAGTGGATTATTGGCTGGATCTTTAAAATTTGACAAGCATAGTTTCTCTGCCAGTGTTTTCAGAACACAGAATGGTGTATCCGAAGCGTCTGATAGAATTAATCGAAATTATGACGAGACGTCGGCCACGCTGTATGAAAATATCCTAACCTATTCTCAACGCTCGGTAACGAACGGAATCCTTTCTGGAACGCATCAAATTAAAAAGCTTCGTGCTGACTGGAAAAATTCTTTTACGATTTCAAGAACTTATGATCCTGATTTCAGATCCACATCCATATCGATAACTGACCCTGAAAACCCTACCATTAATCGTGGAGATGGTGCAGGGATAAGAAGATTTTGGAGAGACTTAAATGAGTTCAATGAAAATTTGAAACTGGACTTCACGCTCCCTTATGGCAAGTCTAACAAACTTCAATTTGGAGCAATGGGGATTTACAAAGACAGAGAATTTAAAGTCGATAGTTATCTCCTTGATGCAACCAGCAGATCGGGAGTACCTTTGGATCCTGATTATTTTTTGCAACCTGAAAATATCTGGACCGCCGATGGCCAACGCGGAACATACCTGGAAGGTAATTACGAAGCGCCCAACAACTATGAGGCTAACTCCAGTGTGTATGCTGGGTATGTGATGACGGAAATGACATTCCAACGATTGAAAGCGGTCTTTGGAGCACGTGTTGAAAAAGCAGATATGTTTTACACCGGTGCAGATATTTTTGGCAACACGTTTGACAACGACCACACGCTCGACGAATTAGATATTCTTCCTTCTGTAAACTTAGTATACAGTCTCACCGAAACGATGAGTCTTAGAGGGTCTTTTGGTCAAACTTTAGCAAGACCTTCGTTCAAAGAAAAATCAGCCGCGCAAATTTATGATCCTATTACCAAGAGATTCTATAATGGAAATCTCAATTTGAATCAAACTATGATAAATAATTATGATTTAAGATGGGAGAATTTCTTCGTAGGTGGTGGAGGCGATATGATAGCCTTGTCACTCTTCTATAAACAATTTGATGGACACATTGAACTGGTAACTTTTGATGTTGCCCCTGATAACGTAAGGCCTAGGAATTCTGGGGAGAGTGTGGTATATGGTATGGAATTCGAGTTTAAAAAGAAGCTTGATTTTATCACCCCTTCACTTTCCGGATTATCCTTTGGTACAAATGTATCGTTGGCGAATTCTGAGGTGGATTTGGAATCGGTAATCGTAAATGAAAGTGGGTTGAATGAATTTCAGTCCAGGCAGTTTAACGCCCGGGCTGGTGAAACAATAGATAAGACAAGACCTATGGGCGGACAGTCACCGTATTTGATCAATGCATATCTCAACTTTACAGACAAGGAAGGCACCATGAATGCAAATGTTTCATATAATGTTCAGGGAGAAAGCCTCTTTATAATTGGTGTCGGTGCGGTACCGGATATTTATACCCAGCCATTCCACAGTTTGAACTTTAATGTGTATCGGAACTTCGGAGCAGAAAATAAACATCGAATTACATTTCGGACAGACAATATCTTGAAATCGGAAAAGAAGGATCTTTACAAAAGTCACGGTGATGCTGAAGCAATTTATTCGGTATTCAAGCCAGGAAGAACTTTTACCGTGAGCTATTCTTTGACTTTTTAATTAGTAAGATCGCTTCCTTCGGAAGGGTTTAAACTAAATAGACAAAACCCTGTTAATTGTTTCTTGACTGCTAATGTTAATTTGGCGGTCAAGAAACTGTGGTTAAAAACATTCTTATTACTGGCGCATCCGGACTAATTGGTACACGGCTCACCACATTACTTCATGAGAAGGGATACCGAATAGCGCATTTAAGTCGCACAACGCGTTCTGGAAACGCTCAAACTTTTTTGTGGAATGTTGATAAAAATCAACTCGATCCTGCGGCGATTCAACCAGCCCACGCCATTATACATCTGGCGGGTGCAGGCGTAGCAGACAAGCCATGGACGAAAGAGCGAAAGAATGAAATCATAAGCAGCCGTACATTATCGACTCGCTTGTTGTATGACGAGTTAAAAAAGGGCAATCACCAAGTCCGTACATTTATATCCGCATCCGGAATTGGATACTATGGCAGTGACGATTCAGAAAATTTCTTTACAGAGAATGATAAGACTGGAGACGATTTCCTGGCTGACGTTGTACGACGATGGGAGGAAGCGGCTGATCAGATTGCTGAACTCGGCATTCGGGTGGTCAAAATCCGTATTGGTGTTGTGTTAAGTGAAAAGGGAGGGGCATTGCAAGAAATTATGCGGCCGGTTAAGTTTTATGCCGGCGCGCCGTTAGGATCGGGAAAGCAATACGTGAGCTGGATTCACCTGGACGATTTATGCAACCTATTTATTAAAACGCTGGAAGATGAAACCTTACAAGGAGTTTACAACGCAGTGGCTCCTCATCCCGTTACCAACAAGGAGTTAACTTATGCCATTGCAAAAGCGCTTAACAAACCCCTGATCATTCCAGCTGTACCTTCATTTGTGTTAAAACTTTTGCTAGGTGAGATGGCCGATTTGGTATTAAAGGGCGCTAAGGTTTCTGGACAGAAAATTCAGTCCGCCGGCTTTCGATTTAAGTTCGAACACATTCAAGATGCCCTGAAAGATTTGTTGGTGAAATGATAAATTTCCAATTGCGATACCTCTTCACACTTTTTTTTCCGTTTTACAACGGATTATGTACAAGGTAAGAAGCGTGACCCGAAGTGCTATTTCAAGTAGCTTGTTTTCCATTTCAGACTTGTATATTCGTTGCCTAATTGGGAAAGATGCAAGGCCTACCAAACATACAGGTTCGAGAACGAAGGCGCTGCAGGAATAAAAATGTAATCCATGAAGTTAAAAAAGAAAGATATTAAAAATGTAATGACCCAGGAAGAGCTTGAAGAAGAGCAAAAAATTCGTCAAGCATTTAAAGATAAAGACTGGGCAGAGATAAAGGGTGCAAACAGTTGGATGATTTTTAAAGTGATGTCGGAGTTTGTTGAAGGACTGGAAAAGCTCGCGAAGATTGGCCCATGTGTGACTATTTTTGGTTCTGCCCGCGTAAGGCCGAGCAACCCATATTACAAAACGGCCGAGGAAATTGCTTTTCAGCTTGTACAACATGGCTATGGCGTTATCACCGGCGGAGGCCCTGGAATTATGGAAGCTGGAAATCGCGGGGCGCATCGTGCGAAAGGAAAATCAGTAGGCCTTAATATCTACCTGCCACACGAACAAAAAGGCAATATCTATATTGATCCGGATAAGCTTATCACCTTCGATTATTTTTTTGTTCGTAAGGTGATGTTCATGAAATACTCCCAGGGATTCATTGTTATGCCCGGGGGATTTGGAACATTGGATGAACTGACGGAAGCACTTACTTTGATACAAACCAAAAAAATCGGACGCTTCCCTATTGTTTTGGTGGGCAAGAAATTTTGGAAAGGTTTGGTGGACTGGTGGATGAAAGTACTTATGCACGAAGGTATGATCGGTGATAACGACGATCATTTATTTAATGTTGTGGATACGCCCGAGGACGCAGTGAAAGTGATCGACGATTTTTATTCTAAGTACTTGTTGTCTCCGAACTTCTAACAAAAATGGAAAGCATCAAGCTTACACAATACAGCCATGGCGCAGGCTGCGGATGTAAAATTTCGCCTGCAATACTCGACTCCATACTGCATTCAGATCTTCCAAAACCTTCGTTTAAGAATTTACTAGTTGGTAATGAATCCAAAGATGATGCCGCCGTATTTGATTTAGGGGATGGCACATGCATCATCAGCACGACAGATTTTTTCATGCCGATTGTCGATGACCCGATTACATTCGGTGCAATTGCCTCTGTCAATGCAATAAGCGACGTATATGCTATGGGTGGCGTGCCCATTATGGCAATTGCTATATTGGGATGGCCAGTCAACAAGATTTCTGGTGATGTTGCAAAATTGGTATTGGAGGGCAGTCGCCAGGTATGTAAGGAAGCAGGCATTCCATTGGCAGGCGGTCATAGTATCGATTGTCCCGAACCCGTTTTTGGATTGGCTGTCACAGGTACGGTTAAAAAACAATATCTTAAAAAAAACAATACCGCAATTGCCGGTTCGTTGCTTTACTTAACGAAGCCCCTGGGGGTTGGTATCACCACAACAGCTCAGAAAAAAAACTTGGTTAAGCCGGAACATCTCGGCAAGGCAATCGAAAGCATGTTGAAGTTGAATAATTTTGGCAGTGCTCTTGGTGAATTGTCTTATGTTAATGCGTTGACCGATGTAACCGGCTTTGGATTATTAGGACACTTGTGCGAAGTATGCGAAGGTAGCGGTGTGTCGGCTGTCATAGATTTTAATGAAATCCCACGGTTTAACTTTCTGGATTATTACATCCAGCAAAAATGTATTCCAGGGGGAACAATTCGAAATTGGGATAGTTATGGAATGAAGATTAACTTGATAACGGAGGACCAAAAGGTGTTATTGGCCGATCCCCAAACTAGCGGGGGTCTGCTTGTTTCAGTGGCTGAGCAGCACGCAAAATCTTTTGAAATATTTGCGTTACAGCACGGACATGAATTAAAACCTTTTGGTAAACTTGTCCCAAAAGAAAGCCATGCAGTCACTGTTCACTAACCTTGAAGCGATTACAAAACAACTTTGGGCAGCGGCTACCGCGCGAAATATCTGCAGTATCAAAATGAAGCATGAGAATGGATTCCGGTTAGTCCATCCCCATGGAGTATTTATGAGCAAACAAAAACATTTGATTATTGCTTGCTGGCAGAAATCCGGATTTAGTGAAAAAGGGGTAACCACTGGATACAAAAATCTATCGCTAGAAAAGTGTGAGACTGTAATGGTACTGAACAAAAAATTTACAAAGCGCAGGGATTTTAATCCAAAGGATGATCAGTATGGCGAATGGTTATTTCATATATGAGTAAGGAAATGTTCTCGCTACATCATCAAATTAGTTTCATCAACGACGCTTCATAAAGTTTTGCCAACACCCGCTCTTGACCAGTTAATTCTCTAAAGTTGAGTTCGAGCTGCTTCACATTCTCATCGAGTCTTTGTGTGTCATATGTCTGTTGATTCATTAAAATGGTAAGAATATTTTGTAAAGTACCATTCATCATCAGGTCTTGATGTGAATATACTTTCGTTAATTCTTCTACCAATTCAAAATCAAATTCTGTTATAATTCCGGTTGATTTAGCAGTATCCCAAGCCGTGTTGCTCAACATGTCGTTGATTATTTGTTTCTCGTCAGTCAATATTCCGAAGTTGAAATATTTGTCTTGTGCTAAAGCGTTTCGCAGGGTATCATTTTTACCTGTCGCCAAGGAATTTAGAAGATCATAAACTTTTTGATGTTTGGGAATCCACTCAACGAGTATTCTTGAGTTACGTTCCACTTCCAGTTTTATCCTTTGGATGGCAATTGTCTTCTGATTTTTAATCTTCAGCCGCTCAACATAATTTTCAATAGAAAGCGCGAACAACACGCTGAAGACAATTAGGAAGGCTTCGAAAAGATAGTGGCTCCATTTCTTCATCGTTCTAACGGAATGGGTATGGGAAAATTAATAGGTGCCCTCCGGTAATTTAATCTGGTCCGAATAGAATTTCATTCGGGAATGCATTGTATCCAGCGGTACGATTTTTTCAATCATCGTGTGTTTATGATTGATGAAAACCTCCAGGTAGTAGTTGCCCAGTAGATATAAATTTATCTTGTAGCCATAATATCGAATGGCCATTACAAATGTACCTTTTTCGTAAAGAGTTGTGATCTTCTCTTCCAGTGTCAGATTTTTGAATTCAGCCCATGCGATCATAAATTAAACATAAAGCAAAAATACTTTGATCACAATGTTGACTCTAGCGAAGTTTTTCCTTAAGCGTTCGGCATCTACTTCTTTCGAAACCATTAAACAATGTGGAATTGTTTGAACACCATTCGAAGTGAAGTTTTTTAATGTTTTAGAGCCTGTTAGCTCATAAGGAAAACTATTGAAACGTTAGTGACTTAGATGCGCCTAAGAAAGACTTAATTTTTTGCAATGTCACACCAACCGAAAACAATGAACTGACCACTGTTGCTCAAAATAAATTTGACAATCGTTGACCTGAAAAGTCGCAGCTCTCTTAAAAAAGAAAAAAACCCCTTGTTTGGGGTTTTTGGGTGAATGATGGGACTCGAACCCACGACCCTCAGAATCACAATCTGATGTTCTAACCAACTGAACTACATCCACCATGTAGGGACGCAAAGGTATACAGCCACTATGAATTAACAAAAATGATTAACATTGATTTTTACAGGCCGGTTCACCTTTCTCCATAAAATCTAGGCCTTTCGGTTGAAGAGAAGTCGATTACCTTTCTGGCTTTCATCAAAACCTCCATCCGCGTATACCAAATGACCCGAAACAAACGTCTTTTGAACCTTAGCCTGAAATGTCTGATTTTCAAACGGCGACCATTTGCACTTGGCAATAATATTCTCTTTTTCAACTTTCCACGGATCGTTCAAATTAACCAGGACCAGGTCGGCAAAGTACCCTTCACGGATGTATCCCCTATCTTGGATTTCAAAGACAATTGCCGGGTTGTGACACATTTTTTGAGCAATCTTTTCGAGACTTATTTTTCCTTGATGATAGAATTCAAGCATGGCCACAAGGCTATGCTGGATCAAGGGGCCACCGGAAGGCGCGTTAAAGTATTTATTTTGTTTTTCTTCCCAGGTATGCGGCGCATGATCGGTTGCAATGACGTCGATGCGATCGTCAAGCATAGCCTTAAATATTTCCTGTTGATCGTGCGCCGTTTTTATTGCTGGATTCCATTTGATTAGCGTACCTAATCTTTCATAATCTGCCTCATTGAACCACATGTGATGGATACATGCTTCGCTCGTAATTTTCTTTTTCTCCAAGGGTACAGTGTTATCGAACAGCGACGTCTCTTTTGCGGTCGATATGTGCAGTATATGAAAACGGGTGCCATGCCTTCTTGCCAGTTCTACTGCAAATGACGAAGAAATGTAACAAGCTGCCTCGCTTCTAATTAATGGATGGCAATGAATAGGTACATCTTCACCATATTTTTCCTGGAATGCAGCAGAATTTTTTCGGATGGTGGTTTCGTCTTCGCAATGCGCAGCGATAAGCGATGGAAACCTGGAGAAAAACCCTTCCAGCGTTTTTGGGTCATTAACCAATAGGTTGCCCGTTGACGAGCCCATGAAAATTTTTAATCCACAAACTTTTTTGATGTCGGTCTTCATAACTTCAGCGAGGTTATCGTTCGACGCCCCCATGAAGAAGGAGTAATTGGCAAGAGAAGTCTGTGAGGCGATCTGGTATTTCTGTTCCAGGAGCACCTGCGTAAACGTCGGGGGATTTGTATTGGGCATCTCCATAAAGCTGGTGACGCCACCGGCCACTGCGGCCCTGGATTCCGAATAGATATTTCCTTTATGCGTTAAGCCAGGTTCACGGAAATGGACCTGATCGTCTATTACGCCAGGTAATAAATAGTACCCTTTGGCATCAATAACCTGCGTTGCACGATGAGATGATAGGTCCTTTCCAATAAGCTCAATATGTTTTCCCTTAATAAGAACATCTGCTTCATAGACCTTCCCTTCATTGACTATATTTGCGTTGACGATCAGTTTAGTTTCCATCGGGTAAAATTAATATCTAACGTGTCAGCCTTTACAAATTTTGAAAGTTTTAATCTCAATAAGCAGCTTTTAAACGCTGTGGCTGACCTTGGTTTTTCGACGCCAACAGAAATACAAAAGAAATCCATCCCAATTATTCTTGCGGGCCAGGAAATTATTGGTATAGCCCAGACAGGAACAGGGAAAACAGCAGCTTATCTTTTGCCGGTGCTGATGAAAATAAAATTTGCCCAGGGAGAAGGACCGAGAGCCGTGATTCTTGCCCCAACGAAAGAATTGACGATTCAAATTGCAGAACATGCTATTCAATTAGCAAAGTATACGGATTTACGGATTATGCCGATCTATGGCGGAATTGGTCCCAAGACTCAGATTGAGATGCTGCAACAGGGAATCGATATCCTTATAGCTACGCCAGGAAGGTTTACTGAACTCTATCAGCGCAATGAATTGTCGACTAAAGAAATTAAAATCCTTGTTCTTGACGAAGCAGATCGAATGATGGATATGGGATTTATGCCTCAGTTGAGAAAAATTCTAGAAGTGCTTCCGCGCAAACGGCAAAACTTATTATTCTCGGCAACTTTTTCGGAACGAGTTGAAAAACTTTCAGCTGAATTTTTAGAGTTTCCTATTAAGGTCGAAGTCACACCGCAGGCGACGGCGGCGCAGCAAGTAGAGCAGGAATTGTATCATGTTCCGAATATTAAAACTAAAATCAATTTTCTCGCATACCTGCTTGAAAATAGAGAAGAGTTCAATCGTGTAATGATCTTTACCCGCACCAAAGAATCTGCCGATAATGTTTTCAATTTCATTGAACGCAAGGGTCTCGGACCGGTTAAAGTAATTCATTCGAATAAAGGTCAGAACAGTCGTATCAATGCCGTGAATGAATTTAAGGAAGGCAAACTTCGTGTATTGGTTTCAACTGATGTGACGGCGCGTGGCATAGACGTTGTAAAAGTTTCTCACGTCATTAATTTCGATGTGCCTGCTTTTCACGAAGATTATGTTCATCGAATTGGTCGCACGGGCCGGGCTTTTCAGGAAGGAAAGGCAATTACATTTGCAACGAAAGCCGAACTCTATCACATTGAAAAAATAGAGAAATTGATCCGCGAAAAAATTCCTGTAAAAGATTTGCCAGCCAATGTTGAGGTTGAGAAAACACCTTTCGAGGAAGCTCAAGCGATGGCGTTGGATATTGATTGGCAAAAGAAAAAAGAGGATCCTTCTTTTAAGGGTGCATTTCACGAAAAAAAAACAAAATTTCCAGAATGAGTTTTTGATTTACTGCTCCAGGGTAACGGTGTAATGAAAGTATGCAATGAAATTTTGAAAATTATGATCAAGTTCAAACTGCATAATGGTAGCAAAATCTGATATTTTGACAAGTCGCTTCGTTACATCATCGTAGAAGATTGCATGTTCATCAGTGATAGCGAAAATTTGAACAAATCTTTGCTGCCACATTTCGCCTATAAATCTGAATCGAATACAAGTATAGGGTTGCCTGTCATGCAACTCATGAAACAACCGTTTTATTTCCGATATAGTGATCGTTTTTTTATCCCAGGACATGGAAATCTATACACGCATTGCCGGCAATTATACGTGAAATAAATTTCAATATGGACAGGTCGGTTGTTATCATAAAAGATAATTCATCTTTGTGAATTTAATTCCACAAATTTCTACACATTATTCATGCACAACGTCTTAAAGTTGGTTTGGATTTTAATTTGCTTTAAAGCAATTACAAACTCATCATATCTTTGAACTTGGCAGCTTGTCTTCGGCTCACTTCAACTTTATCACCTCCGCGCAGTTTCACCATCAGTCCTCCGTTAAACCAAGGTTCAATACCTTCAACCCAACTTAAATTTACAATGTGTTTCCTGCTGGCTCTGAAGAAAGCACGTTCGTCCAGTTTCTCATCCAATGCATTTAACGATTTGTGGATCATCGGTCGATTGTTATCAAAGTATACCTTGATGTAGTTACCATCGGATTCAAATAGACGAACATTATTCAGGCTAACAAACCAGCAACGATCACCGTCTTTTACAAACACCTGATCGTTGAGTCCAAGTTTCTTTTCTGGTCCGCGTATCGCAGCGATTTTAGCGCGCTCCTTATCTGCGAGTTTTGACACGGCTTCAGCAAGGCGCTCGGGTTGGATTGGTTTTAATAAATAATCGAGCGCATTCACCTCAAAAGCTTTTAAGGCAAATTCATCATAGGCTGTTGTGAAAACTACCAACGGAACGGAATCCAATTCTTCCAATAATTGAAATCCCGTTTTGCCCGGCATTTGTATATCTAAAAATAGAAGATCCGGATTTAACTCATTTACCATTTGAATGGCCTCTTCGGCATTCATGGCCTCGCCAACAACTTCTATACTTGGATGGTCTTCCAGTAACTTCATCAGCTCTTTACGCGCTAAACGCTCGTCATCTACGATTAATGCTCTCATGGGTGTTGTTTTGGGGAATTACTATTTCAGTTAATACAAAATTATCGTTTTCGTTTACAATCCGAAAAGAGGCCTCATCACCGTACAAAAGTTTCAGGCGTTGTACGGTATTCTTCAAACCAAGTCCTGTTTTACCGCGCTTCGCGCCGTTCATCATGTGGCCGCTATTGCGAATGTGAATTTTCAGATGATTGTTTTCTACTAGGGTTTTCAGTTGGATCACGCCGCCCGGTGTAAGTTTTGAAATTCCATGTTTGATCCCATTTTCAACCAATGTTTGAATCATGAGCGGCGGGACCAGAAACTTATTAGAATCAGGATGAATATCAAATTCGGTTTTCAATCTTTCCTCAAATCGAATGCTCTCGAGACCAAGGTAGTCTTTTACAATTTTTAACTCATCGTCAAACTTTGTCAGTCCTTTCTTATCAGACGCAAGGCTGCTTCTCAAAATATTTGAAAGCTGATTGATTGCTTGCTTGGATTTCTTTGGATTTTCGTCAACCAGGGCGCGTATGCTGTTTAAAGCATTAAAGATGAAATGTGGATTGAGTTGAGATTTCAGATTATTCAATTCGATCTCAATCATGGAAGCATCATACTTCAACGATGTGTTGTATCGTTCAAAATAATGATAGGTAAAATAAAACACTGTCCATAAAAAAAACAGAAACACGTACCACGACGATTGTCCCAGAACCTGTGAAATACTTAATGCCAGTGTGAGGTTTAAAGTAGTAACAGGTTGAAATAATTGTCCGAGTGCAGAAGTTATTGGCAGGCGAAGAAAGTAAATCATCAGCCCCATAACAAAAAGCGAGAAGAATACACTTGGAATCAATTTATGCATGGGCAGGTATAACCACTTATACCGGTTTAAGAGTATCCGAAACCAGTTCGTAATGATCAGGCAAAGAAATGCCTCAAGCACCAGGAAAATAATTCGCCTCGGGGTTACACTTCCTGAGGCCAGGTAACTGGATACGATTTGAACGACAGCATACAACAACCACCCTCCAATCTGCAATGACCAGTATATTCTTCGTTTGTTTACCATTTCCTGACTGATCACAAAATTACGCAAATCAGCCAAGGGAAAGGGCGAATTTATTTAGGTGGTTATAGGAACTTGAATTGAAGGACGTATAGAAATATAATTGATGCTGCAATAATAAGCGCCCAGGTTATGGCCACCAGAGCTTTCTTGTACGCATAGAGTCTGGGTTCCGATACGAGATTATTGCTTATGAATGCAAGTCCGGCAGTTAGGTAAACGGAAGCTTCCAAAGGATCATCCTTCATGAACTCGTAAACACCAAACCCAAAAAATACTAAACCAAACAAGTATTGGCGTAAACGTGAATCCATATTTCTGATGAGGGCTTTTTCAATTCAGGTAAAAATGTGAAAAGTAAAAAATAAAACAAAATTACGTTAAACTGTCGTATGACCCTCGGATTGGTCAGGCGACTAATTCAGTCTTTAGGAATTTGCCAGTATAACTCGCTGGATTTTTTGATACTTCTTCAGGAGTTCCTTTTGCAATAATCCTACCTCCTTTTTCTCCGCCTTCCGGGCCAAGGTCAACAATATAATCCGCAGATTTGATTACGTCCATGTTGTGTTCAATAACAAGCACTGTATTTCCTTTGTTCACTAATTTTTGAAGGACGTCAAGCAGGTGCGCAATGTCTTGAAAGTGTAAGCCGGTCGTTGGTTCATCTAAAATATAAAACGTTTTTCCTGTGTCGCGTTTTGACAGTTCTGTGGCAAGCTTAACCCGTTGCGCTTCACCGCCAGATAACGTTGTTGCATGTTGTCCAAGTGAAATGTATCCGAGCCCCACTTCACAAAGCGTCTGAATTTTTCTAAGAATGCGCGGTTGATTTTCAAAAAAAGTTACTGCCTCTTCTACAGTCATGTCCAAAACATCACTGATTGATTTTCCTTTGAAACGAACTTCCAATGTTTCCCTGTTATAGCGTTTACCCTTGCAGGTTTCACAGGGGACATAAACATCCGGCAGAAATTCCATCTCGATTAAACGGAGTCCTGCGCCTTCACAAGTTTCGCATCTGCCACCTTTAACATTAAAAGAAAACCGCCCGGTTTTATACCCTCGGATTTTTGATTCAGGTAATTGCGAGAATAAATCACGGATATCAGAGAAAGCACCGGTATACGTAGCTGGGTTCGACCGGGGTGTTCTTCCGATAGGTGATTGGTCAACTTCGATGACTTTATCAATATGTTTTAGTCCGGTCACTTTTTTATGCGCCAACGGTTCAGTTCTCGAATTATAAAAATGCTGATTGAGTATGGGGAACAGCGTATCGTGAATTAAAGTAGACTTTCCACTTCCCGACACGCCTGTGATGCACGTAAGGGTGCCTAACGGGATGTCTAAATCAACATTCTTCAAATTGTTACCACTTGCGTTGGTCAAAGAAATACTTTCACCGCTCCCTTTGCGTCTATCCTTTGAAAACGGAATGCTGATTTTTCCGCTTAGATATTTGGAGGTTGTGCTATTGCCTTTAAGAAAGGTTGCAGGATCGCCCTCAGCCACCACGTGTCCGCCGTGACGCCCAGCACCTGGACCAATGTCTAATATATAATCAGACTCAAGCATCATATCTTTGTCATGCTCAACAACAATTACTGAGTTGCCGATATCACGTAAATCTTTCAGCGCTTTAATGAGCTTAACATTATCCCGGGCATGTAGTCCAATGCTGGGTTCGTCAAGAATATAAAGTACACCAACAAGTTGAGTTCCGATTTGCGTGGCAAGGCGGATCCGCTGCGATTCACCGCCACTTAATGTTCGGATGGGCCGGTTTAGATTTAAGTAGTCTAACCCTACGTCTAACAGAAATCCGATACGCTTACGAATCTCCTTTAGAACTTCTGTTGCTATGATGCGTTGTTTTTCGTTGAGCCGATCTTCTAAGCCCTCAAACCATTTTTTTAAGGCATTGATATCGAGCTGTGCGAGCTCTGCAATATTCTTACTATCGAGTTTAAAATGGAGAGATTCTTTTTTTAATCTGGCTCCGTTGCATTCGGGGCAAGTTTTGGAAACGGTAAAATCATCTACCCATTTTTTGATGGCGTCTGATCCTTCTTCCTTCTGCTTCTCAAGAAAACTAATGATACCTTCAAACTTTGTATTCCACTCGCTACCCGGATATTTTACTGAAGCCACTGCTACAGGTTCATCATCGCCATAAAGCAAAATATTAATGACATCCTTCGGAATATCCTTGATGGGAGAGCTCAGCGTTAGTTTATAACGCTTTAAAATGGCTTCGATTTTTTTAAAGATCCAGATGTCGCGATATTCTCCTAACGGCAAAATACCTCCTCTGCTTACGCTTAGCGAAGCGTCGGGTATAACCGACTCTTTGGTGATCTCCTCTATTTGTCCTAATCCATTGCAGGTAGGGCATGCTCCATAAGGTGAGTTGAACGAGAATGTATTGGGAGCAGGTTCATCGTAGGCCAATCCTGTTTTAGGATCCATCAGGAACTTTGAAAAATGGTGGACTTTCCCATTTTCCTCCATGATCATCATAACGCCCTTTCCTTCCTTAAGGGATTTGTTGATTGATTGTCCAATCCGGGCACGATCCTTAGAATCGGCAACAATGCGGTCCATTACAATTTCAATGTCGTGAATTTTATAACGGTCAACCTGCATCTTGGCCGTAATGTCCTGAACTTCGCCGTCAACCCTTACTTTTGTAAATCCCGATTTTCTGATCTGCTGAAACAATTCGCGATAGTGGCCTTTCCTGCCCTTTACCACCGGCGCGAGCAGATGCAGCTTTTTGCCATTGAAATTTTGCAACAGCGTATCCAATATCTGATCCTCCGATTGACGAACCATTTTTTCGCCTGTTAGATAAGAAAATGCTTCACCTGCGCGGGCAAAAAGAAGCCGCATGAAATCATATATTTCTGTGACAGTGCCTACAGTAGATCGCGGGTTTCTGGAGGTTGTTTTTTGTTCAATTGAAATTACCGGGCTCAATCCATTTATCTTGTCGACGTCTGGGCGTTCAAGATTTCCCATAAAACTTCTCGCGTAAGCGGAAAAACTTTCCATGTAACGGCGCTGACCTTCGGCATAAATCGTATCAAAAGCAAGTGACGACTTTCCGCTCCCGCTAATGCCCGTTATCACCACCAGCTTGTTTCGTGGGAAACTGACGTTGATGTTTTTTAAATTATGTTCGCGGGCGCCGACTATTTCAATAACGTCGTGGCCAGTGGAGTCAAATATTTTCTTTTCAGGAGAAGCTTTAGTCATGAAGGAAATTGAGTATTAGAAGAATACAAAAATGGACCCAGGATGGTTGCAGAACAAGTAAAAAAGATTTAAAGGTTCGAGCGTGAGTTTTCAGGAAACCTTCAAAGCCACCGGGCCTATTTAAATCAAGTCTTTCGGCGATTCGAGACTGAATTCTTTGTGCGGAAATCTGTTAAGGCATTTCTTTTCCCTGAACCACAAGCAACATTTCGAACCAATCTTGTACATCCATTTTAAAATCAACAGCTTTTGCGGCTTCTGTGATGCGCTCCGGCTTTGTTGTACCTATTACAGGGAAAATATTTCCTGGATGCCTTAGTAACCAAGCTAAAGAAAGTTGTGATTGCGTAGCCCCGTACTTAGATGCTTTGTTGAACAACTCCTGGTTTCCCTCTTTAACTAATTTTCCGCCGCCGAGAGGTGACCACGCCATGGCACCGACGCGGTGCTTCATTAAAACGTCCATCGTGCCATCAAACAGCGGTGCATGCGACGTGAGGGAAAGCTCGATTTGATTCGTCACCAATGGAAAAGGCAAATAGCTTTGAAGCATTTCAAATTGAGTAGGTGTAAAGTTTGAAACACCGAAGTTCAAGACCTTCCCGCTTTTCCGTAGTTGACCGAAAGCTTCTGCAACTTCCTCAGGATTGAGCAAAGGATCGGGCCTGTGAATGAGCAAAAGCTCGATTCGATCAGTGTTGAATAATTTTAGAGAATTATCGGCTGTCCAAAGGATGTGTTCTTTTGAGGTATCGTAGTGTTTTACCCAGGTCTTTGGCCTTCTTCCCGAACAGAATTTGATCCCAACTTTTGTAACGATCTCCATCTTATTCCGGAGGCCTGGATTTTTTTTCAAGACATTACCAAAGATTTCTTCATTGCTGTGATCACCATAAATATCGGCATGATCGAAGGTGGTAATATCAGCATTAAGAGATGTCTGTATGAGTTGTTCAACCTTTGATTCTTCAAGATTCCATCGCCATGCCCCTGCGATTAAACGTGAAAATGTAGGGCCTTCTTTGTGAATAGCTTTGTGTTCCATAAAAATGAATGTGTGAGATAGTTGTGAGGGTTTGTTATTTAGATAACCATTGCATGACTTTTTCAGCAAACGCCTGTGGCTGTTCCGCTTGTACCCAATGACCGGTATTCATGGTCTCCAGTTCAGCGTCCGGGAAAATTTCCGTTATCCTTTTCCAATCCTCATCGCGAACATAATTTGAGTTGGCGCCGCGAATGAATAATGTAGGCTTTGTAAACTGTCCACGGTATTGCAGGTCCACACCAATGTTCGACAATTTTTCACCGATCACTGGAAGATTTATTTTCCAGGAAAAGCCACCCGTGCTTTTGCGCTGAAGATTTTTAAGCAGGAATTGGCGGACATCAGGATCAGAAACATGCCCGGCCAGGATTTCATCAGCTTCATTTCTTGAAGTAAGGGAGTCGACAGGAATTGCTTTTAATCCTTCGAGGATTGTATAATGTTCCAGGTTATATTCTCTCGGAGAAATATCAACGATGATCAATTTCGAAAGCATGTCCGGATGAGCCAATGCGAAATTCATAGCTGCTTTGCCTCCCATAGAATGACCGATAATTACTGGATCTTTGATCTGGTGGTCTTCTATAAATTCCTTTAAGTCATTCACCATGGATTGATAATCGAACGCATCGTTATGTGGCGATTGTCCGTGGTTTCGCTGATCGACGCTATAAACTTTAAAGCGTGGTCCAAATAACTTTGCTTGCGTCAGCCAATTGTCGGACGAGCCAAAAAGTCCGTGAAGAATAATGATCGGCTCACCTTCTCCTAGTTCGCGAAAAAATAATTTCATGGCCAAAAATAGAATTAAGTCGGCAGAAGTCAGAATTGAACGATGTGAACGGTATATTTGGGGCTTTAATTTTTAAGATGGAATTATCACAAGGAGCCTACACCATTCAGGGTATTAATGTACTTGACCTCGCGCAACAATTTGGAACCCCGTTGTATGTTTACGATGGCGAAAAGATCGCTCAGCAAATAAAGACACTTCGAAATGCTTTCTCAGACACAGAGATCAGGGTGAAGTATGCAGCGAAAGCATTAACTAATATTTCAATACTGAAGTTGATTCGTAAACATGGTGCCGGCGTTGAAGTGGTTTCTCTGGGTGAGGCTCACATTGCCATGAAAGCGGGTTTTACACCTTCCGAAATCGTGTTCACTCCCAGTGGAGTTGACTTTAGTGAAATCGAGCAGGCTGTTGACCTTGGATTGGCTATTAACATCGATAATCTTTCTACCCTTCACAAGTTCGGAGATAAATATAAGAACACATATCCCTGTGGCCTTCGGATAAATCCACACATCATGGCTGGTGGAAATTATAAAATTTCAACGGGTCACAGTAACTCTAAGTTTGGCATTTCAATCTATCAGTTTCCCCAAATAATGGAAATTGTGCAGAAGCATGGCGTGCAGGTGAAAGGACTGCATATTCATACAGGTTCAGAGATAGCTGAAACTGACGTGTTCATCAAAATGGCAGACATTCTCTTTGGAATGGCTGCAGATTTTCCCAACCTGTCATTTATTGACTTTGGAAGTGGTTTTAAAGTCGCTTATAAAGAAGGCGACATGGTTACTAACATTTACGATCTTGGGCTGAAGCTTTCAAAAGCATTTAATGATTTCTGCTACCGCTACGGTCGTAAACTGGAGATGTGGATCGAGCCGGGGAAATATATTGTAAGCGAGTCTGGAACATTTTTGGTGAAAGCAAATATTGTGAAACCTACTCCATCAGTAACATTTGTTGGTGTTAACTCTGGATTGAACCACCTGATCCGGCCGATGATGTATGACGCATATCATCACATAGTAAATGTTTCGAATCCAACGGGCTCCCAAAAAATTTATACTATCGTTGGATACATCTGTGAAACGGACACCTTTGGTTCTGACAGGAAACTTCATGAAGTCCGCGAAGGTGATGTCCTAGCGTTAAAAAATGCAGGTGCGTATTGTTTCTCAATGTCTTCTAACTATAATTCAAGATTGCGGCCGGCGGAAGTGTTGATCGTTAATAAAGAGGCTAAGTTAATTCGTGAGCGCGAAACAATTGATGATTTGTTGAAATTGCAGATCGAGGTAGACGTTTAACAATCTGAAGGTCTTCCGCTTATCACATGATATCAACTTTTTTGAATTGCAGTTCGTTATTTTAGGAACCTAATTTTATAGGATGTTCATACGATCTGTCGCTGTTCTCTTTTTGCTTGCGTTGAATTTATTCGTGCAGGCGCAAATTATCCAACCTGCCAAATTAATTGCAGAAACTCCCTCGAAGACTTACCAGGTTGGCGACGAAGTGGAGTTGGTGTTTAAAGCTTCCATAGATAGAGGATGGTATATCTATTCCGTTGGTTTTGACGGAGAATGCGGGCCGATCCCCATGGCGGTTACAATAGAGAAACATCCCAGCTTTGAGTTGATCGGCGACCTTGTTGCGATAAATGACCAAGCCAAACATGATAAAATTTTCGACTGCGATGTTCGGATCTTTATCAACAGCGGGGAGTTTCGGCAAAAAATAAAGTTGCTCTCGCCAGATGTAACTTTAGTTGGATCTTATGAAGGTCAGGTATGCTCAGAGGTTGAAGGCAAATGCGTTTTGTTTTCTGGTGACCTAAGTTTCAACAAGATAACTATCACTGGAACCAAATCAGGCAGCCTGAAGACTCAAACAAAGGAAACGCCAGCTATTCAACAGCAACCCGTCGATACGTCAGCGGTTAAACAATCACAATCACAACCATCATCAGCCATCGGACAGTCCACGGAGCCCAATAAAGGACCTCAATTGGACCCGGCATTAATAAAAGAGGACCCGCGTACCAGCTCTTGGACAGGCTTCTTCTTATTGTCGTTTCTTGCCGGGTTGGCCGCGTTACTCACGCCCTGTGTTTTCCCGATGATACCAATGACTGTAAGCTTTTTTACAGGAAAGGTCAGGCATAAGACCTATGCATTTCTATATGGCACTTCTATTATCGTGATATATTCCGTAATCGGGATGGCGGTGGCCCCACTTATGGGACCCGAAACAGCGAATCATTTGTCGACGGAATGGATACCCAATCTTATTTTCTTTGCCGTATTTGTCGTTTTCGGCTTATCATTTTTAGGCCTATTCGAAATCACATTGCCCGGGCGATTTATCAATAAGGTGGACAGCCAGGCTGAAAAAGGGGGATTCATTGGTGTATTCTTCATGGCCTTTACACTGGTGCTGGTTTCGTTCTCTTGCACCGGTCCTTTGGTGGGAAGCATCCTTGTTTCTTCTGCCGGTGGAGAATTTTTGAAACCCATCATCGGCATGTTTGCCTTCTCACTGGCTTTTGCTATACCCTTCACGTTGTTTGCATTTTTTCCGGGCTGGTTAAATGCGCTGCCAAAATCAGGTGGCTGGTTAAATGCTGTAAAGGTTGTTTTAGGCTTTGTTGAATTGGCATTGGCATTTAAGTTTTTGAGTATCGCCGACCAAGCCTTTCATTGGAGAATCCTTGATCGTGAAATTAACATTGCTATCTGGATTGTTATTGTCACCTTGATTGGAATATACCTGATGAAAGGTTTCCGGCTACCGGGAGATACGGGCAGGGATTCGGAAGATAAACGGGTTAGTATTCCTCGTCTTACGCTGGCAATTTTTGCCTTTACATTTGTGGTGTACCTGATCCCCGGCATGTGGGGTGCCCCGCTTAAAGCCTTGGCAGGTTACCTACCTCCGTTATATACCCACGACTTTGATTTGATCTCATCGGCACGAACTCAAAGCCAAAATGAAATTTGTGACGAGCCAAAGTATGCCGACTTCCTCCATCTGCCTCACGGACTGAATGGATATTTTGACTACGATCAAGCCATCGCGTGCGCACGTCAGCAAAACAAACCTTTGTTCATAGACTTTACGGGGCATGGATGCACAAACTGCCGCGAGATGGAAGCTGTAGTTTGGTCAGATCCAGAAGTTTTAAGTCGGCTGCAAAACGATTATGTTGTCGTTGCATTATATGTCGATGACAAGACTCAGTTGCCGGAGTCTGAATGGTATACTTCTAAATATGATAACAAGGTTAAAAAGACCATTGGTAAACAGAATGCAGACCTTCAGATTACCAACCTTAATAACAACGCTCAACCTTTTTATGTATTGGTAGGCCAAGATGAACGCGTCCTTGTTAGTCCTTATGGGTATGATAAAAGTGTACAAAGCTTTGTTAATTTCTTAGATGAAGGAAAAAAGAAATATGCCGAACTCTACCTTCAATGATTAACGTGTAAATACGCAATTTTTAAAGGTTTAGGTACAGGGTAACAAAATCTAATGTCTGATGCAGAACGCTTCAACGTTCCTTTCGCTCAGCATTTTCAACATGAGAAATACTTATCAACGGAATACTAAATCGTTGATTTACACCGTTTCAAGGTAAAGAGTGTTACGGATCCTTTTATTAGGTCGGCACCGTCGCTTTGTCAGTGTCCATTTTAGAGACAACATAAAGAATGATTTTTGGATTAGTTGACTGGATCTTGATAATCAGCAGGTTAATTTTTGCATTTCATTTTAAAATATTACACTTTTGATTTTGAACAGTTAGGAGGGTCCTTACCTCAATTTTTTTTAACTACCTATCTTTGGAATATATTTTTAATCGCCTTCGGGTATAAAAGAATTTTAGTATGAGAAAAAGCTGGTTTGGATTTTTAGTGGTTACCGTTTTTGTTGTGGCCGTCGTTACTGTTAACCGGTTTTATATTGTACCCACATTAATGCAAGACCAGGCATCGGCCGATTCTATGGCTACCGGTTCTGATTCCACTTATGTTGCAGAAATTAAAGCGCCGAATTTTTTATATGGGATGGTGGTAGACAACTACACTGTTATCGAAGACAAAATTAAACGAAACGAAGTCTTAGGTGATATTCTAATGGAGTACAACGTGCCCGCAAATATCATTCACCAGATATCCAAACTTTCCAGAAACGTTTTTGATGTTCGCAAGATCGCTGCTAATAAAAAATATACATTGATTTGTGACCAAGACTCACTTAAAACAGCAAAGGCTTTTGTTTATGAGCCTAATCCAACTGAATACATTGTGTTCCGTTTTGAAGACACTCTTTGGGTAGACGTTTGCCAAAGAGAAGTTACTATTGTTGAGAAGAGTATTGCAGGTGAGATTAAATCAAATCTCTCCGAAACGATAGAAGAACTTGGCATCTCGCATGACCTTACCAATCGTTTTGTCGATGTGTTTGGCTGGCAGGTAGATTTTCAACGGCTGCAAAAAGGTGATAAGTTCAAGCTCATTTACGAAGAAGCACAGGTAGAAGGTATCTCTGTCGGGATAAAACAAATAAATGGAATTTACTTCGAACATTTTGGTCACCCCTACTATGCATTTCCATTTGATCAAGGCGAAGGGACTGATTATTTTGATGATGAAGGAAAAAGCCTTCGCAAGGCTTTGTTAAAATATCCTATTGAGTTCACCCGTATTAGTTCACGGTATACGATGAGCAGGTTCCATCCGGTCCAAAAACGGTGGAAGGCACATCTCGGAACCGATTTCGCTGCGCCAAAAGGAACTCCGATTCGGGCAGTTGGAGATGGATATGTAGAAGAGGCGCAGTATAAATCCAACAATGGCAATTATGTTAAAATAAAACATAACGGTACGTATACTACGCAATACCTTCACATGTCGCGTATCGCGGATGGTGTAAGGGCAGGGACGCGCGTTCGTCAGGGACAAACTATCGGATATGTAGGGAGCACGGGATTGGCAACTGGTCCGCACCTTTGCTATCGCTTTTGGAGAAATGGCGTTCAGGTAGACGCTTTGAAAGTTGAGCTTCCTCCGTCACAACCTGTGAAAAAGGATTACCTTGAATCCTTTGAAGCAGTAAAGGCTGAGCTCACGAAAAAGCTTGACGACATTTCGTTCCCGGTTCAAGCAGATCCAATAGCATCATTATAAATTGCAATTAAGGATTTATAATTTTTCTGTTCACTTTTTTGTTAGAAGAGTGGAGATCTTCCTTTTTATTAATGAGGTTCTGTTTACTCATATTTTTTCTATTCACGTGCACCGTAATTCAAGCTCAGAAAGTAGGACTGGTGTTAAGTGGAGGCGCGGCCAAAGGGCTGGCGCATGTCGGCGTTTTGAAAGCGCTTGAGGAAAATGAAATTCCGGTGGATTACATTGTAGGGACCTCCATGGGAGGAATTATCGGTGGCTGTTACGCGGCAGGCATGAGTCCCGATGAGATTGAACAAATGGTTCTCTCGGAACATTTTCTAAGGTGGATCAACGGATTACCTGAAACCGGCTACAACTATTACTACCATCGAAGTGACGAAACGCCGCAGTTTCTAAAACTCAACCTTGCACTCGATTCCACCTTAAATTTTAGATTCAATTCAAGCATCGCCAGTGATGTTTCTTTGAACTTCGCCCTGGCTGAAAAAATGGCGCAAGCTTCAGTTATCTCAAATAATAATTTCGACAGTCTTTTTGTGCCGCTTAGAGTAATCGCTGCCGATATATTTACGCAAAGTGAAGTTGTAATTTCAAAAGGGTTGTTGAGTGATGCACTTCGTGCCACGCAAACCGTTCCTTTTTTTTATAACCCGATTCGTGTGGATGGAAAGTATCTTTTCGACGGGGGCGTTTACAATAATTTTCCTGTTGATGTTGCTGCGCGCGAGTTTAAGCCCGATGTACTCATTGGTGTCAATGTGTCCAGCAAGATTTACGATGAGTATCCATACGACAACGATGAAAAATTAATCTCCCGATCCTTACTCCTCTTGCTGCTTGACAAATCAGATCCTTCTCAGATTCCTGATCGTGGAATTTATATACAACCTAATTTGAAAGGCTTTACTTCATTCGATTTCGGTCGTGCAAAAAGTCTTATTGATAGCGGTTACGCCCAAACCATCCGACAAATGGATGAAATCAAAAGCAAAATTGAAACCCGTACGCTCTGCGACGATGTGGCAGCAAAGCGAAATACCTTTAAAAGCCAAAGTGTTCCATTTGCGTTTGATCAAGTCACTTTCCAGAAATTTAATTCAAAACAACGTATCTACATCCGCAGGATATTCAAGACCAGAAAAAGAGGCGGAGAGTTCTACTATGGCGACATTAAAAAAGGATATTTTAAACTGGTCTCTGAAGATTATTTTAGTAATGCCTATCCAAGAATTCTTTATGACTCAACGAAAAAGAAATTTAATTTTGAATTAACCAGACGCCCGCAGCAAAATTTTCAGGTCGACTTTGGTGGCGTCATCGCTACACGAGATATCAGCAATATTTATTTGGGTTTCAGTTTCTATAATTTTAACAGAACCTTAACGCATGCTTATGCGGGTTTCCAGACAGGAAGTTTTTATAAGTCGGCGTTGTTAAAGGTCAGAAAAGATTTTCCCTATCAGTTTTATATCGAGCCTTACTTGGCTTTTGATAGTTGGGACTATTTTGAGAATGACGATTTACTTAAGAATGTGTCGAGTGCCTATCCGCCCACTGTACTCCGAAGAGTCAACAGACGATTAGGATTGCGTGCGGGTGTGCCATTCAAACATTCGTTTAAAGCCACTCTTAATTTCGAAGGATTTAGTAACGACGACAGATATATAAACGGCGAAGTATTTACCAGTACGGACAAGTTGGATAACCTTCAACTCAAAGGTTATAAAACAGGTGTAAGCCTGTCGGCCAACACACTTGACCGAAAACAATATGCTTCCGCGGGACAAGCCTTTAACTTTACTTTTGATCTATTCCAGGTGACAGAATATTTTACACCGGGTAGTACGTCGGTAGATTCTAACTATACGGAAGCCCGCTACCATTGGTGGCGCGCAAAGGTTAGTGCAGAGCAATACTTTGGTTCAAGTTGGTTTAGGCCCGGCTATATGATAGAGGCGGTGTTTTCTAATCAGCCATTCTTCCAAAATTATTATGGTACCATCATTAACACACCTGGGTTTTTTCCTTTGCAAGACAGCCGCACGTTGGTGCTCAGAAATTTCAGAGCCTTCAATTATATTGGGGGTGGCGTGAGAAATGTTTTTAAAATTCACAATAAAGTTGACTTCCGTTTAGAGGGATATTTCTTCCGGCCCTTCGAATACATTCGTCCGAACGAAGATCAAAACGCATTTGCCAAGAATAACTTAAAAACGGTGTACTTATGTGGCACTGCTGGTTTCGTATACCATTCTCCTATTGGTCCGGTGAGTCTAAGTCTAAATTATTATGATGATGACAGGAACCAGTTAGGTGTGTTGATGCATGTTGGATTTTTATTGTTCAACAAACATTCACTCGATTGACCCTTGAATTTTACTCCTCCGGCTTGTAGCTTTGTATATTTCCCTTCGTCTACTTTTAGTCATTTGGTGAATTGGTTTAGCCTAATTCTAATTTTTTTAGCTAAGTTTAAACCATGAAATTAACATAGCTGTAATGAAGCGATATTTATTGCCCCTGTTTTTACTAGCAATAGTTTCCGTATCCTCACAAGCTCAGGTTGTACAGTGGGCATCAAAAGTTATCGAGTTCTCTTCTGAATTAACACCTATTCAATACTCAGCTAAACAGGTACTGGGAAAACCCAACGTACTGCCTGCTGGAGGACAAAGTCCGAACGCGTGGGCACCTGACCGTCCGCAACGAAAGGAGTTTTTAAAGTTAGGATACGACAATCCTATCAGCATTCGACAGATCGCCATTGCCGAATCTCATAACCCCAGTGCAATCTACAGGGTACTTGTTTACGATGAAGCGGGGAAGGAATATGTAGTCAACACACTCAACCCTATGGCTGTACCTCTCAAAGGTAGGATGTTGAATGTGTTTATGGAGCTTACACCATATAAAGTGGCTGCCGTTAAAATCGAATTTGACGGTGCGGCTGTTCCCGATTATTACAGCATCGACGCCGTCGCTATTTCTGATTCTAACTATCCTATTATTGCTGATATACCCACCATGCAATTGCTTGCGTCTGGCATTTTAATAGAAGCGCTTGATAAAAATGTTAACAGTGAATACAAGGAATTGAATCCTTTACTTTCACCAGATGGCAAAACCCTTTATTTCAGCAGACAAAATCACCCGGAAAATGTTGGTGGCGACCGAGACAAAGAAGATATCTGGTATTCTGAACTTGATTCGGCTGGTCGCTGGCAACTTGCCCGCAACATGGGGAGCCTGAACAATGCAGGTCCGAACTTTGTGAATACAATACAAAGTATGACGCCGGATGGAAAGTCCGCGATCATGTTGCTGGGAAATAAGTACCTTAACAATGGTAAAATGCTTGCAGGTGTTTCCCTTAGCACCAACGTTGGTGGCTCATGGAGTAAACCGACAGCACTGAATATTGTAAACGACTATAATTATGCGGAAAAGGCAAATTATTTTCTGGCTGATAGTCGTAAAACCTTGTTGATGTCTGTGGAACGGGACGATACTCAGGGAGATCGGGATCTTTATGTTACGTTTATGAAGGCCGACAGCACATGGTCTGAGCCGTTGAACCTTGGCGATGTTGTAAATACAGCAGGTGAAGAGTCGGCGCCATTTTTAGCTTCTGATGACAAAACATTATACTTTTCGTCAAACGGGTTCAGCGGATATGGCGGCGTAGATATTTACGTAACAAGAAGATTGGATGATACCTGGACGAAGTGGTCAGAACCAGAAAATTTGGGACCTGAGATTAATTCACCATTGGAGGATGTATTCTTTAATATCCCGGCTTCGAGCGAATTTGCTTACTACTCACGTGGTGTCAGCGATACGAATACCGATATTTTCAGAGTAAAACTTCCCATCGTCAAAGCTCCTGAAACTTACGTGACCGTGAAAGGTAAAGTTATCGACCAGGCTACTGGAAAACCGGTCAATGCTAAAATTATTTATGAACGACTTCCTGATGGCACTGGCGCAGGCGTTTCTCAAACCAATCCCGAGACCGGAGAATATGAAGTTCGACTTCCAACGGGCCATCTTTACGGACTACGCGCGGAGGCCGATGGCAAGATCTCGGAAAGCCAAAACATCGATTTAAAAGATGTAAAGCCAGATCAAACAATTGAAACGAAGGATTTCAATCTTACCCCAATAGAGGTGGCTACGATTGCACCTAACGTAACAATCGTTCTGAATAATATTTTCTTTGACTTCGACAAATCCACTCTTAAATCGGAATCAGGACCTGAACTTGATCGCATCGCTGATATGCTCAAGGAGAAATCAACAATGGAAATTGAAATCACCGGCCATACCGACAATGTCGGCACCGACAGTTACAATATGTCATTATCGGAAAGAAGGGCCAAGAACGTTGTTGCTTATCTCATTAAAAAAGGCGTTGACAAAGATCGATTAGAGGTGCAATTTTTTGGAGAATCAAGACCGATAGAAACTAACGAAACAATGGAGGGACGGGAAAAGAACCGAAGGGTTGAATTTAAGATCCTTAAGTTATAATGTTTAACAAAGATCACATGAGTAGAAAATTTTTTAAACTTTTCAGCCTAGTTCTTCTCATTTCAGCATCAGCATTTTGTCAAACAACCGATAGTCTTATCTACGCAGAAGGTAAGATTCTAAATGCAGAAACGAAAGAGCCGGTAAATGCCCGCGTTACTTATCAGAGTTTGCCCTATGGCAACAAGTTAGGCACCCTCACCAACAGCTCGTACTCATTTCCGATGTTCGACAACGAAAAATATTCTATAACAGTAGAGGCGCAGGGATTTACCACGGCGAAATATATGCTTGACCCGGCAACTGCCGATGGTAACCGAAAGGTGATTAAGGATATCGAATTAGTAGTAGGTGAAATAAAGAAGCATGAGGTGGGCCATGTTATGCGGCTTGACAATGTGATTTTCCCTGTAGGACGCGCCAGAATTAGCGAAGAATCTTTTGCCGAATTGGATGTAGTGGTTGACATGATGAAGGAGAATAAGACCATGATAATTCAGCTAGAAGGACATACTGATTATCAGGGAAACGCTAGGGATAATCTCAAACTTTCAAAAGAACGCGTGGAGTCCGTTAGGCATTATATTACGTCAAAGGGAATAGCGAAGAGCAGAGTAAAAACCAAAGCTTTTGGTGGAACTATGCCGCTATCACGTGATAATACTCCAGAAGCCCATCGATTAAACAGAAGGGTGGAACTTCGTATTTTACAGAACTAAGGATTCATCCGGCTTGCCATAACAAGATTTTGCCTTTTCCGGAGCGCATGAATCTGCCTTAGATATTTTTCCTTCAACCCGTTATCAAGTTGGCTTTCAATGACGGCCAATAAAAGCACGGATGAAAATTCTCGGATTCTGGACGAATGGTACAGATCAAGAGCCTTGTCCAGATGAGCGATGGCCAGATCAAACTTTTTTTGATTGTATGCGTCGATTGAAACGTTAAAATGCAAGAGGCCTCTTACCTGTTTAAGATCAACCGCATTGAATAAGTTGGCTGCATATTCATAGTATTTTTTGTCGCTCGCGTCAACCGGCTGTAAGTTGTTTTTCTTATAGGTATCAATTCTTTTCTCTATTTCAACAGGGTCAGTTACAAAGCCATGTACCGGATCCGTTGCTTCGAACAACACTTTGCCTTCATCGGTTGAGGCAACTAAAAAAATGTGGTAGTTCGTTTCAATAATAGAAAACTGTATTCCAAAATGCTGGAGCAGTACCGCATACAAAGCTGTTCCTGTTAAACAGTTGTAGTTACCGTGATTCAGGGTTTCCTTAAACGAGGCATATTGTGTGTAGTGTCGAAAAAATTCATGACGGGTTTTGTGAAAGAGAACGCGGCAAAACTTCACACTATTTCGTGGATTCTCCTTTTGCTCGATACGCCTTATGAAAGTTGTTATATCAGGGATTGTATTATCAATACCCTCTACCTGACTAAACATGGAGACATGATGGAAAAGCGTTTCAAGGCTGCCAACCGATGTGTGATTCTTTTCTTGGCCATACACAAGAAAAGGGACTAGAACCAGAATCATCCCTGCTAACTTCATGTTATCCCTATGTTACTTCTGCTTACCCAATTTAACAAACGCTTAACATAATTCAATGGTTTGCAGCGCTGACGTAATATTTCAAGTTAAGTTGTAGATTCACTTATGGACAGCCAGACCTTAGAAACTTTCCTGGATAAAATTTTTGCCCTTCAAAAACGCAAATCGAACGAACTTCGGATTGAACCTATCCATAACCGTAAACTCCGTATTCACAAGCTTCGTGAATGGATTCACGTTAACCGTACAGCTATACAAGAGGCTATGTATGTTGATTTTAAGAAACATCCCCTTGAAACCGATGGTATTGAACTCTTAAATGTGCTAGCGGAAATTAAAAACACCTTGTCCCATCTGGACGATTGGGCAGCCCCAAAAAAGGTTGATGCCCCGCTCACCATGCTGGGAACTCGTTCCTTCATACAGTATGAGCCTAGAGGTGTATGTTTAGTCTTGGCCCCCTGGAACTATCCATTTTTGCTTTGCGTCGGGCCAATGGTTTCCGCCCTGGCAGCTGGAAACACGGTAATACTAAAACCTTCAGAACTGACACCGCATGTTTCTGCCGTTATAAAAAGAATGTCCGACGAAATCTTTGATCCTGCTGTTGTTTCAACATTTGAGGGTGGGGTCGAAGTTTCTCAACACTTGCTTCGCCTTCCATTTGATCATATTTTTTTTACTGGTAGCCCAACCGTAGGCAAAATAGTAATGAAGGCTGCTGCCGACAATCTAGCTTCTGTTACATTAGAGTTGGGAGGGAAGTCGCCTTCTATCATCACCCGAACTGCTAATTTAGCCGATGCGGCTGAACGCACGGCTGCTGCAAAATTTGTTAACAATGGTCAGACTTGCGTCGCCCCAGATTATATCTTGATCGATCAAGGTATCGCAGAAACATTTATTCCGTTGTTAATAGGGCAAATCGAGAAATTATTTACCGAAAATGATCAGGCGTTCGAAGTATCTGAACACTATTGTCGGATAATCAACGACAAGAACTTTTTACGTGTGCAAGGATTGCTTGATGAAGCAATAGCCCAGGGAGCTCAAGTGAGATATGGAGGAAGCAGTGACAGACCGTCGCGATTTTTTCATCCAACGATTTTGTCAAACCTTTCGCTCACTTCAAGAATCATGAAGGAAGAAATCTTTGGACCAATTCTGCCTATTGTTACTTATGATAACCTCGGCAGGGCTATTGCTTTCGTCAACGACATGCCCAAACCTCTTGCACTCTATATCTTCTCAACAAGCAAAAAAGAGCAATCCAACATATTGCAAGAGACGAGTTCCGGTGGAGTTTGTATAAATGATAGCGCTATTCATTTTTTACACCACAATCTTCCTTTTGGCGGTGTTAACAACAGCGGGATCGGTAAGTCACACGGATATTATGGGTTCCTTGCCTTTTCCAATGAAAAACCAGTACTTCGGCAACGAAAAGGACTCACCACAATCAAGACATTTTACCCGCCGTATACCAAACGCTCCCAAAAGTTAATGGAGTGGTTTTTGAAGCTTTTTTAAGAAGAATAACGAATGTGGGCTGCGGGTACGCTCAAAACTCTTTAAATGGCGTCTACAATATTTAGCCTGACGCCCGATTTGAATAATTTTTTGTTCTGTTTAGTAACTTTGGAACCTTAAACGTTAGATAAAAAAACCTCATATGAAAAAAGCTTTGAAATGGACACTGATCATAATCGGTGGACTATTTGTTTTGATATTGGCAGCAGCCTTAATTCTTCCAAATGTCTTTAAGGATGATATTAAAGCAGCAATAGATAAGGAATTGGCTAAATCAGTCAACGCCGATGTGCTGTTTGATGCCGACAATTTTAGCCTTTCCTTCTTTCGTCATTTTCCCAATGTAACGGCAAACTTAAAAGACCTCGGTGTTATAAACCGTGCGCCCTTTGAGGGCGAAGTATTGTTTGCAACGGAAGAATTTGAGGTAGAAGTAAACCTAAAGGATATTTTATTTGGAGATCAATTACGCGTAAAAGGGATCTCGCTTATAAGACCCGTCATTAATATTAAAGTAAACGAAGATGGTAAGGCGAATTATGATATCGTAATACCATCAGCAGACACAGCGCAGGTCACTGAAAAAGCTGAAGATTTTTCATTTGGAATAGATCATTGGGAGATTGTTGATGGGGATGTCTCATACGATGATCGCACCTTGCCTTATTTGCTTACCATAAATGGTTTGAATCACTCTGGAAGCGGAGACTTCTCTCAAGATGTGTTTGACATGAGTACGCACACGGTAGCCGATACGGTCACCACTTCGTTTGACGGTGTTGAGTATCTGTCGAACAAGCGGGCGGAGATCGATGCAACGGTTACCATAAGCGAAGCCTATTCAAAATATGCCTTCAAAGAAAACTCCATTAAAGTAAATGACTTTGCGATGAGTTTTGATGGCTGGGTTAAAATGAATGAGAATGATTTTGATATGGATCTTTCATTTAAGAGCCCGGACAATTCCTTTAAAAGTTTGCTTTCCTTAGTTCCCGGTATGTACAGCAAAGATTTTAACAACATCGATACAAAGGGGGACTTAGCTTTTAACGGCGCTGTGAAAGGAAAATATGCAGAAAAACAAATGCCCGCGTTTAACTTGAACTTATTAGTTAAGGATGCGATGTTCAAATATCCCGACCTTCCAACAGCTGTAAATAATATCAACGTTGATTTATTGATAGATAATAAAGACGGTGTGATTGATAATACCGTTATCGATTTGAAAAAACTGCACCTCGATTTTGGTTCTAACCCTGTGGATGCACGCGCATTGATCACGAAAATATATCCAACCAACCTCGATGCAAATGTTGCGGCAAAATTAAACCTTGGCGAACTCAGCAAAATGTTTCCTATGGAAGGTCTTGAAATGAAGGGTAACTACGCTATCAATTTATCTGCGAAGGGTGTATATGATAGCTTAAAGAAAGTAATACCTTCGGTTGATGCATCAATGTCCCTTGCAAATGGATACGTAAAGTCTAAAGAATTCCCAATTCCAATCCAGGATTTACATTTTACCTCTACTGTTAAAAATGCCACTGGTAAAATGGAAGAGACTGTCATCAACGTAAATGATCTCTCCATGCTGATGGATGGTGAAAAAATCACTGCGGACCTTCTTCTTCAAAACTTGAACGACTACACCTGGGATTTGAAAGTAAATGGCGGTGTTGATCTCGAGAAAATCACAAAAGTATTTCCGGTCGAAGGAATGGCCCTTGCGGGAAAAGTGAAAGCTAACATTCAAACAAAAGGAAAATATTCCGATGTTAAAGCAGAAAAGTATGATCGTTTACCTACGAGCGGAACAGCATCATTGGCTGACTTTAAATATACTTCTAAGGACCTGCCTTATGCAGTCACTCTTTCGCAAGCGTCTATGGTATTTGATCCCCGGAAAATCGAACTTCAAAAAGTTAATGGAAAAATTGGGCGGAGTGATTTCAACATCAATGGATCAGTATTGAATTACCTGGGGTATGTATTTGGCGACAATGATATCATAAAAGGGAATGTTACTTTCAATTCCACATTGCTCGATCTAAACCAATTCATGTCTGATACAGAGGAGACCACCACCACTGATACAGCGTCGTATGGAGTGATACCTGTGCCAAAAAATATCGACTTTGTATTGAAGTCATCCATCAAAACAATAAAAGTAATGGACTTTACCATGACCAATGCCTCTGGTGATGTTATTGTAAAAGATGGTGTTGCTAACTTGAGTGGGCTCAGGTTCAACATGCTCGGCGGCGCTTTCGTGGTCAATGGAGCATATGACACTCGTAACCTGAAGCATCCTAAATATGATTTTGCATTAAAGATTGAAAACGTCTCGATACGTCAGGCCGCGAGTGCATCTACACTTGTACAAACTTATGCGCCTATTGCAGGCCTGGTGAATGGAAATTTCTCGACTGATTTTAAACTGAACGGAGAGCTTCTGCCGAACATGTCGCCAAATCTAGCAACGGTCAACGGAGGTGGCTTAATTAAGATTGCCCAAGCTGCATTAAAAGAATCGAAAATATTGTCAAGCATTACTTCTCTGACCAAACTTGAAGACACCAATGAAGTAACTTTCAAAGATGTGCTGATGTCGGCATCGCTTAGCAACGGTCGGCTTAGTGTAAAACCTTTTGATGTTAAATTCGGAAACTATAAAACAACTGTAGCGGGAAGTACTGGTTTAGATAAATCGATTGACTATACTTTGAAGATGGATGTACCTGCAGGAAAATTAGGGACACAGTTCAATAGTTTTATTGCGTCGAAGACCGGTGCAAAGACAGATCCGAATGGCACAATACCTATTACAATAGGATTGGGTGGAAGCGTAACAGATCCTTCACCAAAGCTTTTAATGGAAAGCCAAAAAGAACAGGTTAAAGAAGCGTTAACAGAAACTGCAAAAGAAGAAGGTGCAAAAGCGCTTGAGAAGGCAGTAAAAGGTACCGAAGCAGAGAAAATAGTTAAGGATATTTTGGGTGGGGGAACCAAAGATACAGCGGCGGCAAAGACAGCAGATACCACAGCATCAAAACCCGCCACGACAGAAGATGTCCAAAAGAAAGTCGAGGAGGAAGCAAAGAAGAAAATTCAAAACTTCCTGAAGAAAAAGAATTAGCAGGAAAAGTCGTCAGGTCTGAATAGCCTGACGACTTTTTTTACTTTTTAGAAATCCTTTCATCCTTCCGCAAGGTTTCCAGGTATGAAACCAAGTCAATAAGATCTTGCTCGCTCATGGCCGACTGTAAATCGGAAGGCATTAATGAGCTCTCCAGTTTCGTACGCGATGTCACGTTTGCTTTTTCAACAGATTGCTGGTTATTCATGTACTGCAACTCTACCTTATCGGCCGTCTCTGACACAATTTTGCCAACGGCAGTAGATCCATCGTTGAGTTGCAAGCGATAGCCTTCGAAACCAAAACTGATTCCCTGATCAGGGAAAAGAATTGAGGTATACAAAGCTTCTTTTGAAAGCTTAGAGCCGATTTCACTTAAGTCGGGCCCAAAGTTCACACCTTCACCCTTTACCTGGTGGCAATTACCGCAGACCGACTGGAAAACGGTCTTGCCATTTGCCTGATCACCCTTTTTATCAACCAGTACTGAAACAGAAGGCAACGGTGCACCTTCTTTGCTACCAGGAATCTTTAAATACTTAGCGGCTTCCTCCTTTAAAAGGGCACGCCACGCGGTCTGAAAGACGCCGCCGGCTGCTGTATGAAGTTCAGAGGGAATTTTACTTTCTTTTGCCAACACAAGTAAACGATCCTCGGCTTGCCATGGCCCACCAAAAGTTTTCACCGCCAATTTTCGTAAGTCGATATTTTTTGCGCTGTCCATCATCACACCTTCCATCAAGGAAATTGCCTTGGCGTTGTACATGTGCGGCCAGAGCGATTTAATCATGGCCTGTACGACATCTTTGTTAGTCGAATTCAATGCATTTTGAATCAGATCGACTTTATTCCAGTCCAATAACGTTTTCGCAGATTCCTTACCCACAGTACTATCGGGATACTGTAAGGCCAATTGCAGCAAATCGCCAGATCGATCTTGTAGTTTGAATGAAGTCACGAGCTCAACAAACTCAATTTTTCCGCGGTGCTCCTCGAGAACTTTATTGAGCGCTGTTTTTACAGGGGCAGTCATTCTTAATTTTGTAGGCTCCATGTGTTTTAAAGCATACAACACTTTGGATCCTTCAGTCTGTTGAAGTAAATCTGCCAGAACTTTTTGTTTTGACGGATCGGTATGAAAATCAAATGCGCGATAATATTTAAACATCGTTTTTTCATCCGACGATTTTATTAAGTCAGCTAATAAAGGCATGGCCGATTTGCTCCTGCTTCTCCAAACAATTTCAATGTTGGCTGGGGTGTTCCAGTTTTTACCAACAGCCGCCTTCCAGGTGTTAAAGTATAGATCCCAATTTCCTGAGGCACTGATGCCTAACGCCTCTAAATACCAGCGATCCTTCCCGTCATATTGCTGTGCGAGTTGGGTCCAAAGATTCGCTGCCTCTTTAGAAGAATTTCCGCGGAGGGCTATAGCGAGTTCGCGCCGAACTTGTGGAGAAGGATCTTTTACAAGCTGAGCTGTAACAGTCGGAATGTTCTTTTCCAAAAACCGGGCTGCCCTTATTCCCGCAATGCGAATGTTTGGATCTTGATCAGACAGTGCCTGTGACAGATATTCATCGGCTTTTCCTTGCAGTTTTATAAGCAACCAAAACGCCTGAGCTCTGTGTCTCTGATTTTTTGAAGTCCATATTTTTTTAAGCGCCTCTTCAGCTTTTTCTCCCATAGCTGCCAAGGCATTCCATCCCAAAATCCTGGAACTCGCATTTGGGTTTAGCAATGCAGTGATTGCACCGTCAGTCGTGCTTACATCTATTGTTGGAACAGTGTATTTTGATTTTATCGGTGCCACACGGTATATCCTTCCTCTATTCACATCTCCCACCTGATGACCGCCTACGCCTGGGTCATACCAGTCCGCGACAAATAACGACCCGTCGGGTGCTACTGCGACGTCAATCGGCCGGAACCATTGATCCTTTTGGGATTTCAGAATATTAATAATGGTTGCTTTATAACCCGCGCCTTCATTTTCAACCGGATAAGATCGAACGACATTGTTGCCAGGCTCCGCATGAATCATTTGTCCATAAAAGACTTCCGGAAGCAAATTGCCTTCATACAACGTTAACCCTGCTGGTGAGCCTGCACCAGTTTGTAAAACATTCGGAACAACCCCTGGATCATTTAAATGCCAATGACGCAATGGAATTTCTTTTTCCATGTTCGTTCTTCTGGCTCGCCATCCTGCTCCGGTCATTTCATCCTGGTAACCATAGTTTCCATATTCCATCACATAGTTAATCCGTGTACCCTTATTGCCATCATCATCGTTATCCGATTGCCACATCGTTCCGTATGGATCAAGAGCTACCTCATAATTGTTTCTAAAATTACTTCCCAGTACTTCAACGTTCTGGCCATTGATATCGCTTCGCATCACCAACCCTTGGCGAAAAGGTTTCCCGTTCGTCACTACTTTATGACCGTGAATGTCGACGACTGTATCGCCAGCGGCATTGAGAAGTGATTTACCTTCATTTCCAAAATTAAAATACAATCTACCTTCTGGTCCAAAAACGAAAGTGTGCATGCCATGGTCGTGTTGCACGCCTTGAATCCCTTGGAATAATATTTCCTTCTTATCCGGAACGTCATCACCATTTTCGTCAGTAAATACAAAAACATTCGGGCTACAAGAAATAATTATTCTGTTGCCGACTAATGAAATTCCAAGTGCAGAATTTACGTCAGTTCCCTGGTAAAATACTTTGCTCTTATCAGCCTTGCCGTCGCCATCCGTATCTTCCAGAATCATGATCCTATCTCCCTCTGCCTTCACTGGATTTTTTGGATTGTATTGATTTCTATAGTTGAAAGCCTCACAAACCCAAACACGTCCGCGCTCATCGATGGCCATATTTGTTGGATTTGAAAACATGGGTTCGGAAGCGAATAGCGAAACTTCTAAACCGTTGTGTACCGTCAGGTCGGCTAGCGATGCCTCTGCTGAATGCTCCTCTGCTGTCTTTGGTTTACTGCAAGAAAGTATGCATAGCAAGGAACAACATAATCCGATGTTCCTGAGAATTGAGTAAAACATACGTTTGAATTTGGTAGACTTGAAAGATAAGCACTGTTGAACTTCTAATCAATCATAATTTTTGTGCGTGGATATGCAAGTGCTCTTCAATGAGATGCCCAAACCTGGATTGTTTTAACTTGAACAAGCCGTGCCGCGTGTAATTGGTCGGGCCGCTATACGTCAACCCATTCGCATTCAAATATTACGACAGTGTTGTATTACTGTTAATAGCATTTAATCGATCGAAACACCGAACGCTTAATTGCGTTATTTGCAATAGCAACAACCACTAATTTTTGCTATGACATCAATCAATCAAAGACACCAGATCCTGGAATCGTTGGATTATTTGGATCAAGGTCAAACGGAAAAAGTGTTGGCGTATATTCAAACACTTATGCATACGCACAAAGATGAAATCTCTCATCAAAAATTAAAGCGCGAAGCGCTGCGGGAGATTCGCCTGGCGCTTGGACAAGACCGGAAACTAAAACCGTTTTTTTAGGCGAAGAATCTTCGTTGCAAGAATGAACAGGTGCGTTATTTAATGCATCTTAGAATCCTTTTCACCTTAAGTTTTTGGGCATCAATTGTACTTTACATAATGCTCCCACTTCTCAATTACTTCTTTAAAGTCATTGGGCAAATCCGAATCGAATAACAGCCGCTCTTTTGTTATGGGATGAACAAAGCCAAGACTTTTCGCATGCAGTGCCTGCCGGGGTATAATAGTGAAGCAGTTATCAACAAACTGCTTGTACTTTGAAAACACGGTGCCTTTTAAAACCTGATTGCCGCCATACATGCTATCATTAAACAGTGGATGTCCCAGATGTTTCATATGCGCTCTGATTTGATGCGTGCGTCCGGTTTCTAATTGGCATTCTACCAAGGATACATATCTTAAATCTTTCAATACGCGGTAGTGGGTTATCGCGTGACGACCCATATCTCCTTTGGGAAAGGTTGTGGTAACCCTTCGGTCTTTTAAACTTCTCCCAACATTCATATTGATCGTGCCCTCAGCAGGTTCGGGTATACCCCAAACCAGCGCGTAATATTTTCTCTCAATGGTATGGTCAAAAAATTGCTTAGCCAGTCCGTTAAGGGTCATTTCATCTTTTGCTACAACTAAAAGACCCGACGTATCCTTATCGATACGGTGCACTAATCCTGGACGTCCATCATTGCCTGGTAATTGCGGCAGATTTTGGAAATGATAGGTCAAAGCGTTTACCAAAGTTCCAGTCCAGTTTTGATAAGCAGGATGTACTACCATGCCCGCCGGTTTATTGATAACCATGAGGTATGCATCTTCAAAGACGATATCCAATGGAATATTTTCTGGTATGACATCGGTGTCCCGCGGCGGTTCTGGAAAAAGGACGGTGATCACATCTCTTGGATGAACTTTGTAGTTGGGCTTAATAGGTTTGTCGTTAACCTTAACAAAACCCGCATGAATTCCAGCTTGGATTTTCGTTCGTGTAACATTCGGCAACCGCGCCATCAAAAATTTGTCTATTCGAACCAGGCCCTGTTTTTGATCCGCAACAATGCGATGATGCTCAAAGAGCACATCATCTTGTTCTTCCGGAATTTCTGTATCACTCATTCGATTGCGTATAAAAGGGCATTGAATTTATTTACAAAATATCTTTTCAGTGGTGGATTGTTTCCTTTCATAAAGGTTTACCTACACGTAAATTGAGGCGCAAAATAATCAGATTACGCTAATATCATTTCGGACATGAACAAATACACCTATCTGCCGTTTAACCTCCACGGATGTCGCGCTTTGTAAAATATAAGTTTTGTTACTACATCCGCCAACGCTAGATGAAAACGTTATTTTTTATATTGCTGGGCATCTCAGCATTTTCGTGCGCTAAAAAGGACTCTATTGAACAACCTGCGAGTGAATTTGAACCTGGTGTAAAATTAGCGGAAATAAAGGATGATAAACTCGAAGAGATTTCCGGCCTCGCCGCAAGCATTAATAATGCGCCTTTACTTTGGGGTCACAACGACTCCGGCAATAAAGCTGAAATATACTTATTAGATAAAAACCTCGATATTAGGTTGACGTGTGAATTGAAAGGCGTTGAAAATCGCGATTGGGAGGATATCACTGTGGGGCCTGGACCTGATTCGTCAAAAAACTATGTATACATTGGAGAGATAGGTGATAATGATGCGCAGTACAAGTATAAATATGTGTATCGTTTTGAAGAACCGACCTGGAAGGAACATCAACAAAAGAAAATTGTCATCACTGAATTTGATAAGATTACCTTTCAATTGTCCGATGAGCAAAAAGATACGGAAGCGTTGATATTGGATCCTAAAACCAAAAATCTGTACATTATCTCAAAACGTGAAGAGCCGGTCTATCTGTATGAATTAAAGTATCCATACTCCTCCAACGATACCGTCACAGCATTAAAACTAATTTCGTTGCCGTTTACCAAAATTGTTGGTGCAGATTTGTCGGCTGATGGTCGCGAATTGCTGATGAAAAATTATTCGCATGTTTTTTACTGGAATTCTTCAATTGCCAAACCCCTTAACGATTTATTGAAGGACCCGCCAAAGAGTGTTCCTTATGAAATAGAACCACAAGGGGAATCAATAACGTGGGCAACTGATGGAAGTGGTTTTTATACCCTTAGCGAGGTAAATAAAAATAAAAAGTCTTACCTGTATTTTTACAAAAGAAGATAGTTGATCTATATCTTTTTCCCTTTCCATCTTCCCGATCTCATATACAAAAAGGCCATTGAAAACATAGAGATCCAGTACACCCATTCTGAACCCCATCCCCATGTAATAGGAAGTTTCCAATATTCGAGAACTAAGTAAGTATAGATGCTGTAGATGACGATAGTTATAGCTTCGATTCGGAGGTTCACGATGGTATTACCGGTTCCGGTCACGGCATTTAGCCACACCGTTCCAACTGACATCATCAGCAAAGCCACCGACACAATTCGAATGACGGGTATACCATGCGTTATAAATTCCTCTCCTTGACTAAAGAAAGATAAAAACCATTCCGGCCATATGTTCAGTACGGTAACGACAACCAAGGAGATCGAAAAACTAATGGTAATAATTTTTCGAATCAATGGGAGTACTTCATTGGTTTTACCTTGACCTAATATATTGCTCACCATACTATTGGTCGCTGAGGCAAAGGCCCAAGAAAAAATGCCCGACAATCCAAAAATATTTCGCATGGTGTTAGAAATTGCAAGATCTCTCGCTCCATGGTGTTCTACTAAAATGTAAAAGTACTCCCAGCTAATTATGCTGATGGCATATTGTACAACAAGAGGTGACGATTGAATTAGAATGAGTTTGATAATTGAAAAATCAAAAGGACCACGTTCGAAAAGCCCAAAGACCTTGTGCAGTCCCATCGACCGGATGACAAAATAGATTACCAATAAACCTGATCCTTCGGCAATAATGGATGCGTACGCGGCTCCATTGAATCCGATTTTAGGAAGCCCAAAGTGACCATAGATCAACCCGTAATCCAGAAAGATATTTACCAGTGCTTCTGACAACGTGCCCCATACCAGGAAACGTGTTTGATTCGTCCCCACAAGGAAGGCGTTGCGCATAACATATAGATAAAGAAGCGGCAAGCCCCAAATGCGTATCAACAGAAAATCAACAACTTGATTGGCTATTTCCCGGTCGTGAATAACAGCGTGCATGATGATGGGCGCAAATAGATAAGTAATTGCAATTCCACACGCGGCCACTGCCAATGATACCCATGCGCCGTGATTAAATAATCGCCCGATTTCCTTTGGCAAATTCTGCCCTGCTCTTCTGGAGATCAATGCCTGAAGACCATTGTTTAACCCGTTACCGATAACTGCAAAAATCAGATAGTATACACCGGTTATTCCTGCACTCGCTAATTCTTTTTCTCCCAGCTTGCTCAAAAATATATTATTGGTGATGAAATTAATTTGAGGCACGAGCAAGGCCAGCGAAATGGGAAGAGCCATTCCCAAAATCTGACGATAGCTTGTGTTGAGTTGTAATTCCATACCCGGTGCGCAAAGCTAATAGGAACGGTCAATAACGAATAGTGTTGGCGCGTGATGAAAATTAATTTTGGGCGGAAGCTAATACAAATGCACTAGTCAGGTAAATAGGGTTTGACTCTTGCATAAACCCATGTCCCGAGCACTGCAGAGAAAAATGTAATTAACGTTACCCCATAACCCGCTCCTATTTGTGCATAGAGAGGTCCAGGACAGGCACCGGTCAATGCCCACCCGAATCCGAAAATTAGTCCGCCGATGATGATGCCGTGATGATACGGTTTTTCCGGAACGTCTATAGCTTCACCGTTAGCCGTTCGGAGGTTAAGTTTACGGATGAGAAATATGGACAATGCACCGACGGGTAAAGCGGTCATAAAAATGCCAAACATGTGAAAGCTTTGGAAGTGAAACATTTCCTGCATCCGGAACCATGAAATAGCTTCTCCTTTTGTAAGCGCCAAACCGAATACGACGCCAACGAACAAATATTTTAGATTTTTCATAGTAATAAGATTGCAGGGAGGATTAGATGACTACATATAATTCCACCAACAAAGAAACAGATCACTGCCACCAACGAAGTCCATTGCAGCGCAGAGAGCCCAAATATGCCATGGCCTGACGTACATCCTCGTGCATAACGTGTCCCAAAACCAATCATGAATCCACCCACTATGATAAGCCAGAAACCTTGCCAGGTAAATACGTTGCTCCAGGTAAAGAGTTCTCGGGGTAACAACCCAGATACATCATGAACACCGTTCGACTGCAACACAGCAACGGTATCAGGCGCCAGTGTCGTCGTTGCCGGATTTTCAAAAAGCCATCCGCCTATGAAACCACCAAGGAGGATCCCACATACAAAAAAAAGATTCCAGCTGTCTTTTTTCCAATCATAGTTAAGGAAGGGAATGTCGCTGGGATAACATGCGGCGCAAAGTTGTCGCAGCGTGGAAGAGATTCCAAGGCGTTTATTTCCTAACAAAAGCAATGCAGGAACCGTAAGCCCGATTACCGGACCGGCGATATACCAGGGCCACGGCTCATATAAAAATTCCATGTGACGAAAATTAAAGTAAAGCGTTTGTTACGATGGCAAGTTAAAGTATTTTAATTTTCACACCTTCGTATTGAAGAGTTCAACAATAAACACAACATGAAAAATTCAAAAATTGCTATTATCGGGGGAGGAAACTTAGGCGCAGCGATTGCGGAAGGTCTGATAAAAAGCAAGTTTATTTCACCACAGCATTTAACTGTTACGCGCCGGAGTATTGAAGCACTGTATAACCTTAAATCGTTAGGCGTAAACGTTACAAGCGATAATGCTGCGGCGATTCAAAACAGCGAAGTTATTATTGTGGCACTCAAGCCGTATAATGTAAGAGAAGTTTTGGAAGGTCTTCGCGAAAATTTCGACCCGTCAAAACATATCGTCATCAGTGTAGTAACAGGGGTTGCTGTAAAAGATCTTGTCGCCATTGTTGGTAATCGCGCGCCTGTGTTTCGGGCCATGCCTAATACGGCGATCGCTATCCAGGAGTCGGTTACTTGCATTTGCCATCAAGGTGCATTGAACGAACAAGTAAATTATGTTACGGAGTTATTCAATCAACTGGGCGTGACAATTTCAATAGATGAAAAATTGATGGATGCAGCCACAGTCTTAGGTGCCTGTGGAATAGCATTTGCGCTACGTTTTATTCGGGCGGCGACTCAAGGAGGAATCGAAATTGGCTTCGACGCTAAGACTGCGAACCTGATCGCAGCGCAAACAGTTAAGGGATCAGCTGAATTATTGTTGAAACTTAACCGTCATCCTGAGGAAGAAATAGATAAAGTAACAACACCCAAGGGTTGTACCATTGCAGGGTTAAATGAAATGGAACATCAGGGCTTTAGTTCTTCCCTCATCAAGGGAATACTAACGTCCTATGAAAAAATCGGAAAGTAAAAGACTTCTTCTTAAGCATTCGTCCTAATTCAAACATCGATGGAAGGACTTGAAAAATCACTAAGTGCAGCGGAGGCCATGGTGAGTGCAGAGCAGGGGGCGAAAAGAAGTACTACGGATCACTCCCGCCATTGCCTTAACTGTTCTACGGCATTGACGGATCTTTATTGTCCTCACTGCGGCCAGAAAGATATTCCCAGGCGTCAAAGTCTTGCTGAATTGTCATTCAGTTTCATTTCATCCTTTTCGGGCTATGAGTCCAAATTTCTAAAGACCTGCAGATACTTACTTTTAAAACCAGGGTTTCTTGCAACAGAATATAATGCTGGAAAAAGAGAAAGTTATTTCCATCCGGCCAGGATGTATGTGTTTATTAGTTTTATTTATTTTCTGCTTTTTACATCGCTTCCCGATGCAAATGAGAAATCTATCGTCACCATCACAAGTGAGAATGATACTGAAGATGTAGATTACAATAAAGGTGAAGGAGATGCGATAGAAACTCGCGCGCAATACGATTCGATTCAGCAATCGTTAATGCCTCAGGACCGGGATGGATGGCTGACTAAAAAATGGAAATACAAGGAAATAGAATTGACGAATCAATTTGAGGCTGATCCAAAAGGATTTGCAAGCAAAGTGATCAATGGGTTCACTGCCCACTTCTCCCAAGTATTTTTCTTTTTACTCCCGGTTTTTGCCTTTTTACTATGGTTATTATACATCAGAAAAGATTTCTTTTATTATGAACACCTGGTATTTTCAATATGCTATTATAACTTCTTCTTTCTAGCCGGTTCTTTTGCTATGCTTGCTAATTCGATTCCGTGGCTTAGATGGCTGGGTATACTTCTAGAATTGGCTATAGTTGTTTACTTATTACTTGCCATGAAGGCGGCATACAAGGAGACATGGCGTAAAACCATTTGGAAATATGCGGTTTTTATTGGCCTTTTTGGAATTTGCATCGCCTTGGGATTGTTAACTAATTTACTTATCACCCTAATGTTTATCTGATGCTGTTGAATGCCCAAGTGCCATTAGCCGAACGTATGCGCCCAAAGACGTTGAATGAATTAGTGGGCCAGGAGCACCTTACAGGGCCAACCGGAGTGTTACGCATGGCCATTCAGGCAGGAAATATTCCTTCTATGATCTTGTGGGGTCCGCCCGGAGTTGGGAAAACTACAATTGCCAACATCATTGCCCATGCAGCTAAAAAACCTTTCTACACGCTCAGCGCTATTAGCGCTGGTGTAAAAGATATTCGGGAAGTTATTGATAAAGCTAAATCGACGCCACGCTCTATATTGTTCATAGATGAGATCCATCGTTTTAATAAGGGTCAGCAAGATGCGCTGTTGGGTGCCGTTGAAAAAGGCATTCTAACGTTGATCGGCGCAACTACCGAAAACCCTTCGTTCGAAGTGAATGCCGCATTGCTCTCCCGTTGCCAGGTCTATATTCTTAAAGCGCTGGGGGAAGAACAATTAATGGAACTGGTAAGACAAGCATTAAGGCGCGATGAAGATTTAAAACAACGAAATATCATAATTCAAGAACATCAGGCGCTGTTAAATATATCGGGAGGTGACGGCAGGAAATTGCTGAATCTGATTGAACTTATAAGTGACGCCCTACCAGGCGATATTGTTATCACAGATAAATTGGTGATGGAGCTTGCGCAAAAACACGTCGCTATTTACGACAAAAGTGGCGAGCAACATTACGATATCATTTCTGCATTTATCAAATCGATTCGCGGCAGCGATCCCAACGCTGCTGTATATTACTTGGCACGAATGGTAGAGGGTGGTGAGGACGTTAAGTTCATTGCAAGACGCCTGGTTATTCTTGCGTCAGAAGATATTGGTAACGCGAACCCTACCGCCTTAATCATGGCGACCAATACCTTTCAGGCTGTGAATGTCATAGGATACCCTGAAGCCCGAATCATCTTGGCGCAATGCACCGTATATTTGGCAAGTTCACCCAAAAGTAATGCAAGTTACATGGCAATCGAAAATGCATTGAGTAACATACAGGAAACAGGTGACTTGCCTGTGCCGCTGTCCATACGCAATGCGCCCACGAAGCTCATGAAGAAACTTGATTACGGCAAAGGATACCAATATGCCCATAGTTATGACGGGAATTTTGCAAACATGGAATTTCTGCCTGATAAGATTAAGGGAACAAAATTCTATGAGCCAGGCAACAATGCCAGGGAAGAAGAGTTAAGGAAATACCTCCGGTCTTTGTGGAAAGAAAAATACGGTTATTAAAACATGCATCAACAGAATATCATTTTTGAATCGTCCCCTGGTTACATTATTGTTTGCATAATGGTGGCCGTTGGGTTTGCCTTTTTGTTATACAAGTCAAGGCATCCGTGGAGTAAGCAGTGGAATAGAATACTTTTCGGAACCCGCACTGTGCTGGCATTTCTGCTCGCATTTCTATTACTGGGTCCAATTGTAAAACAGATCAATAATATTTTCGAAAAACCCTTTTTCATTTTATTGTACGATAATTCTGTTTCTGTAAAGGAAGCTGTGGATTCAACTTCACTAATAAAGTTAAATGATAACGTCAAGGATGTAGCCGCTGTTTTGAATGAGAAAGGATATGACGTAAAAATCAATAGCCTGGCTGGTGAAGAAATTATTGCTCCCGCTTTTACGGCCGAAAACTCTGATCTTACCGGAGCATTAAAAGCAATCGCTAACCGCTATGAAGGAAGTCGTATGGGCGGTATTGTGTTGATCAGCGATGGAATTTATAACGCCGGTATTTCTCCGTTGTATTCAACATATAATTTTCCCGTTTATACCATAGGGATAGGCGATACGTTGCAGCATAGTGATGTAGGGATTAAAAACGTGTCCTACAATAAGATTGCATATCAGGGAAATAAATTTCCATTACGCGTTGAGGTCATCGTAAAAAATCTTCAGAATGCGGCCGTTACTGCTTCCGTATTGCAGCGTGGTAAAGTGATCGACAAGCAAACGAAGGCATCGAAAGAAGGCGAACTCTTAACATTTGATTTTCAGCCTTCAGCAAATGAACAAGGCATTCAGAAACTCGATATCCAATTGGATGTAAAAGAAGGAGAGCACAATACGCAGAACAATCAAACCTCAGTTTTTGTGGAAGTGGTGGAAGGAAAGAAGAAAATTTTGGTGGTCGCATCTTCTCCGCATCCAGATATTAAAGCCCTTCGTGAGGTTATTGAGAAGAATTCGAATTATGAGTTTATTCTTTATACACCAACGATAAATGCACCTGCAGCAAATGCGCTCCGCCCCGAAGAAATTGACTTGGCCATCTTCCATCAGGCACCTGATTTACGAGGAAAAACCAATGCACTATTCCAACAATTTGCAACCAGCAAAACGTCTTTGTTTATAATCCTTGGGCAGCATTCAGACCTGCGTCAAATAGAAAAACAAAATATGCCCGTAAAATTTGAGGGAACGCCACAAGATTATGACGAAGTAACACCGGTGGTGAATTCATCTTTTTCAAGTTTCATTATCTCACCTGAGTCAAATACAATGTTAGCAGATTTTCCGCCAGTCTCCGTTCATTTCGGAAAGGTCGGCGTATCACTCGGAGCTTCGCCATTATTATTTCAACGGGTTGGTAGCGTTTCTACAGACAAGCCATTATTAGCAGTCTCACAACAAGACGACAGGAAAATTGGTATCATGCTCGGAGAAGGTTTGTGGAGATGGCGTCTTAACGAATTTGACCGTACTGAAGGCACAGCAGCATTCGATGAAGTCTTCGGAAAATTAATCCAGTATCTCAGCACTACGGAGGACAAGCGCAAATTCAGAAGCTATCCGATCCAGCAAGAATTTTCGGATACCCAGCCCGTTGTTTTTGAAAGTCAGGCATACAATTCGATTTATGAACCCGTTTTCGGAAATGAAGTCACCATCGATCTGACCGATGAGCAAGGCAAAAAAAATTCTTACTCATACACAACCAGTCCGGGCAATAGCCGATATCAGATTGGCGGATTGAAAGAAGGTGTATATCGGTATCGGTCCCGAACTACATTAGATCAAAAGCCTGAAGAAGTACGCGGCGAATTTGCTGTAGTAAAGCGGCAGGCTGAGTTACAAAATCTGACAGCAGATTTTGATTTATTAAAAACATTATCAAAGAATACCGGAGGTAAATTTTATTCGGCAGTTAATGTTGAGGGCTTGAAAGCAGAATTGCAAAAGGTGCAGGCAAAAAGTGTTATTCACACCGAAGAAACTTATGATACATTAATCAATCTGAAGTGGGTTTTTGTGCTGCTCCTATTGTTGGCAACTTTCGAATGGACGCTGAGAAAGTATTTTGGAGGATATTAATAAATCGTGGCGCCGCATGAAACGGCGCCACTATAAAATTTATCCATTCATTGAAATCAAAAATTCTTCGTTGTTGCGTGTACCTTTCATTTTGCTTTGCAGGAAGTCCATCGCTTCAATAGAATTCATGTCAGCCATAAATTTCCGCAATATCCATACTCGTTGCAATTCTTCTTCTTTTAGAAGCAAATCTTCGCGGCGCGTACCTGATGCAGGCACATCCATCGCAGGATAAACCCGGCGATTAGAAAGTTTGCGATCAAGTTGTAACTCCATGTTACCAGTTCCCTTAAACTCTTCGAAGATTACCTCATCCATTTTTGAACCGGTGTCAATAAGGGCTGTTGCAATAATTGTAAGAGATCCACCATTTTCAATTTTACGGGCAGCTCCAAAGAAACGTTTTGGTTTGTGTAGAGCATTCGCATCAACACCGCCAGAAAGAATTTTACCGGATGACGGAACCACTGTATTATAGGCACGTGCTAAGCGCGTGAGGGAGTCAAGGAGGATCACAACGTCATGACCACACTCAGTCATCCGTTTTGCCTTTTCCAGCACAATGCTGGCAACCTTTACATGGCGCTCTGCTTGTTCGTCGAATGTTGAAGCTACAACTTCAGCATTTACGCTCCGGGCCATATCAGTTACCTCTTCAGGTCGCTCATCGATAAGCAACACGATCAAATAAACCTCAGGATGGTTGGTGGCAATTGCGTTGGCGATATTTTTCAATAATACCGTCTTACCAGTCTTAGGCTGTGCCACGATCATCCCACGCTGACCTTTACCAATAGGGGCAAACAAATCGAGGATACGAGTCGAAAGATTATCAGGCGTTGTTGCAAGTTTTAATTTTTCGTTCGGAAACAAGGGTGTTAAATATTCGAAAGCTACGCGGTCGCGAATTTCTTCGGTTGTTTTTCCGTTGACGGATTCAACTTTCAGAAGGGCAAAATATTTTTCACCTTCCTTAGGAGGCCGTATGAATCCTTTCACAGTATCACCAGTTTTCAAACCAAATAGCTTGATTTGAGAAGGCGATACATAAATATCATCAGGACTAGCCAGGTAGTTATAATCGGATGAACGAAGGAATCCATAACCATCTTGCATGATTTCCAATACACCTTCGTTACTGATAGCACCATCAAACTCTCTTATTGCCAGACGAAATTGTGGCGATTTTTCTTCGCGAGATTCGGGACGTGTATGACGCGGTTCTTCCATTGCTGGAATTCCAGATTCTGGTTCCGAATTAAATGTTGGAGGCGTGCTGTCGAAATTAATATCGATTGAATCTAATATCTCATCAGATGAGAAATCAGTTTCGGTTTTTGGTGCGGGTGGTGGTGTTGGCGCTACGTTTTCACGTCTTCTGGGCCTCATTTTACGTTCTGGCTCTGCAGTAGATGCTTCGGGTGCAATAGTCTCCGTTGTAGGAGCAGATTTGGCAGATTCTCCGGCAACGGCTTGTTGATCGAGGATTTTGTAGATTAGGTCTTGTTTGGCGAGTTTCTTGGCGTTTTTTACGCCCATATCCTCCGCGATTTCTTTAAGTTCAGAAAGGAGTCTGACGTTCAGATCATCAATAGTGTACATGTTAATTTAAAAATGAGTTGGAATTAAAAAAGATATGTTAGTTGAATTAATCGATTGTAATCAGCCAGGCTGAGATTAGGACCATGAGAACAACTAAAATGAAAACAAAAGACGAAAAATAAAATTCGGATTTATATTCAGAGGGCTTGAGATAAAGCCGTATGACGTTGCAAGTATAGCCGAAATTTAAATTATTATCAAATCATTAAAATAATTTATTCAAATCAAAAGGTCAGAAAACCTTCAAAAAAACTAATTTTAGGCCCTTCAAAATAAAATAAACATGCTGCAGGTTGCTGTAATACGCGAACAAACTAACAAGGTTCTGGAAGGCCTTCGTAAGAGAAACTTCAAAGACGCAGAAAATTTAATCAACCTGATCCTGAAGAAAGATGCCCTTCGAAAGGAGACTCAAAAAGCCCTCGACGACAGAAAAGCAAAAGCAAATGCCGATGCGAAGAAAATCGGTGAACTTATCAAAGCTCAGAAAAACGATGAGGCTAATGCACTGCGAGCTTCAATTGGAGAAGCCAAGGAAACGACCAAAGCAATGGAGGCATCTCTCAATGAGTCTGAGAAGGAGGTTATTGACTTGTTATATAAAATTCCCAACATACCTCATGAATCCGTGCCTGCTGGCTTTGGGGCGGATGACAACCTGAAGGTTTACGAACATGGGTTATTGCCTCAGCTTTCCTTGGATGCACTACCTCACTGGGAGCTCATTAAAAAATACGACATCATTGACTTTGACCTGGGAAATAAAATAGCGGGGGCCGGTTTTCCCGTTTACAAAGGGAAGGGAGCGAAACTTCAAAGAGCATTAATTAATTTTTTCCTGGATGAAGCCGAAAAACAAAATTATAAAGAGATACAGCCTCCGATTGTCGTTAATGAAGCTTCTGGTTATGGAACAGGTCAGCTTCCCGATAAAGAAGGCCAGATGTATTTTATTCAGGAGGATGGTCTGTACATGATTCCAACTGCAGAAGTTCCAATTACCAATTTATACCGAGATGTGATTTTAAATGAAGAAGATCTTCCAGTTAAGAATGCCGGCTATACGCCGTGTTTCAGACGCGAGGCAGGTAGTTGGGGAGCACATGTTCGGGGATTAAACAGACTTCATCAATTCGATAAAGTTGAAATCGTTCAAATTAGAAAGCCGGACGAATCGTATCAGGCGCTCGATGAAATGTGTGCTTATGTTCAAAGCTTACTCGAAAAGCTGGAATTGCCTTATCGTAAATTATTGTTGTGCGGAGGCGATATGGGTTTCAACTCTGCTCTAACTTTTGACATGGAGGTTTATGCCGCGGCACAACAAAGATGGCTTGAAGTGAGTTCGGTCAGTAACTTCGAAACATTTCAGGCAAACCGCTTAAAGCTGCGATATAAAACCAAAGAAGGTAAAATTCACCTGCTTCATACGTTGAATGGAAGCGCGTTGGCCTTGCCTCGAATTGTTGCTTCGATATTGGAGAACAATCAAACATCCGACGGAATTAAAATTCCAAAAGCGTTGATTCCTTATACCAAGTTTGATATCATTAATTAGAGAATTTCTTAAAGAGAAATTTACTTTTTAAAGTTTCATTTTGGGTACAGGCTATTCTGTTTTACCTTGATGATATGATCGATTATTCTGAAAGCAAAGTACTGCATGTGTCTGCGCATGTCGTGGGAAATGGCGTTAATGGCGAAAAATTAAAACTGTCTTCAGAGACTCTCGAAACTGAAGATGATGCCTTACAAAACGTCTTGCTAACCTATTTTCTTTCGAGTTTTAATGCATTCGAGTATTACAGGTTTACTTTTACGAATGATCAAATCGCCGAAAATGGATTGTATAAATTAGTATCTGAGATCTTCGAAGATCCCGATTCCCTTCATGAAAATTCTATTAACATTGCCAGCCATCTGTATGCAGTGACACTGCTTCCAAATATCAAATCCGGCGATTTATATGTGGCTTATCTGTCAGGCGTTCGTATCCAGAACCAAGTTTATAATGCCATTGGAATTTTTAAGTCTGAGAATAAAGATTCCTATTTAAAACTTAACACCACAACACCTTCTTTCAAATTAAAAGCAGACAACGGTATAAATATCCGAAAACTGGATAAGGGGTGTTTGATATTGGATGTTGAGCAGGAAGAAGGTTATAAAATTCTTGTTGTGGATAACCGGAATGCAAATGAAGCGCATTTCTGGATGAACGATTTTCTACAAGTAAAGCCGCTGGCGGATAACTTTCACCATACGCAAAATTTCATGAATCTTACCCGCCAGTATGTTGACGAACAACTCGACGAAGAGTTCAGTGTGTCAAAGGCAGACAAAATTGAATTGTTAAACCGGTCCAGGAATTTTTTCAAAACAAAAGATCAATTCAACCAACATGAATTTGAGGCAGAAGTATTGGAGGACCCTTCGGTCATTGAATCTTTTCGTAATTATGAAAGCACCCTTATATCCAGGAATGAAAGTGATATTGTAGATAATTTTGAGATCTCTGCTCACGCTGTAAAAAAACAGTTAAGGGTATTCAAGAGCGTGCTCAAACTCGATAAGAATTTTCATATTTATATACACGGTAATCGCCAGTTGATTGAAAAGGGTTTCGATGAGGACATAAAAAAACATTACTACAAGATTTACTTCGACGAGGAAACTTAGATGCTTCGGCTCCCGGAAATATCAGATTCTATTGAGTATCTTTAATAACAACACAATTCAAGTTTATGGAAGTAGAAAGTTTCGGCACCCGGGTTAAAAGAACATCAAAAAAAGTTATGAAAGTCATTGGAATTTCATTGCTGCTCATCGCGATCGTAGTGTTTAGTTTTCTGTATTGGGCTACTTACGAAGAAGGTGTTATGGCAGGGAAAGTTTTACGTGTAAGTGAGAAAGGAATGTTGTTCAAAACATACGAGGGTAAAATCAATCTCGAAACTTTTGGTGCCCTAAAGGGAACCAGCCCGATTGCAGAATCTTTCGATTTTTCAGTTTATAAAAGCGATACTGACCTTATTAAGGAACTCCAGCAAGTTTCGCTTAGCGGTGAACGGGTTAATCTTTATTTTGAAAAACATTATATGACTTTCCCCTGGCGAGGTGACACAAAATATTTTGTTACCCGCGTCGAACGGTTGGGGCATTAATTATAAGATCACACCCGTTTGTGATTTAATATTTGGTCGATCTTGGCAATCAACTATAAATGAAAAGCCCTTACTCCGTTTGAAGTAAGGGCTTTTTTAATATTTTATTTTACTGACTTAAGCAGTTGCAGCGGATGACTCCTCGAACTTCTGGGATACACGCAACACAACAGTCTTCTTTGCTTTGTAACCACAGTAACCGCATTGGAAGTGTTTCAGCAATTGACCTTCTTCAAGGCCCATTGGAGCTTTCAAAATCTCTTCGCGAACAACTTTGAATGTTTGGTAATTACATTCAGGACATTGGAGTGCATGTAAGTGACCTGAATAACGTTCGATCTTAACATATCCTGTTTCTTCGTCTTTCCACACATCATAGTCGATAGAGAATACTTGCTCTTCAGCTTGCATACCTTCGTCCAGGTAAGCATCTTCTTCCGACTCGCCTAATAGTTTCATAGGTTTTCCTGTTTTCGGAGAAACCCGTGGTTTGTAGCGAAGTGCTTTTAATCGTTTCTCGATGAAAAAAGGATAATAGAACTTTAACATGTTTTGCACGATGAGGGCAACGATCATACCCATGGCGAACGTCGTGAAACCACGAACAAAAATCCAAAGTGTGCTCAATTTGTCAATGGTAGAATTTGCGAAAAAGCAGCATCCTACAATAAGTACGATGGCAGCGATCCATAACGTTCTGATTTCTGTTCTGTTAATAAAATCATACTTAGCCTTCGCATCGCCCATTGTGGCTAAGCGGAAAACGTGATACAATACTATCAAAATAGAGATCGCCCATGCTACAAAGGCTACATTTCGAGCCATTGCATTCCATGCGTCATAGTTTTGGGTAGCAATATCTTCCATAGTTACGGATTGGTTATTTTTATTCTTGATAACAAATATAAAGTACTACTTTAATTAAACCTAGCTTTCCAGCGGGGTTTAGGGAGGCACAATTTAGCAAGGAATTTGGGACATAATCAAAAGCGAAAAGGGCCTTGCCGAGAATCTACGTGTTAGATTTCATTACGAAACCTTTGATTTTTGAGGCCGTTTCTGCTGGTTTTTCAAACATGCCCATATGGGCCACCTTCTCAAAAATATGAATTTCCGGTTTTTGGCACGAAGCGGCTTGTTTTCGAATCGAATCAACGGGAATGCCCGGATCGCTCTCGCCGGCCAAAAAGAGCGTAGGATTTTTAAAGCTTTCCAATGTTTTAATTTGATCTTTTCGCTCCCGCATGGCTACTGTGTACCCGATAACAGCCTCCGCCGTCGCTTGACTTGCTATTTCGGTTACCTTTTTGATAGCGGGATGGGTTGGATCTGCAAAGAGCGGTGGAATAAATCCACTGGTAAAAGGTAGTGCGCCATTTTTTCTCACGAAATCTATAACCTTAGTTCGTGACTCTTTTTTTTCATCGCTATCGGCGTAGGCCGTTGAATGAAATAACACCAGCGATGAGAATAATTCAGGACGTTTTTCCACCATGGCTAATGCCACATAACCACCAAGTGAGTGCCCCACAATGGATAACGCATTGAGGTTTTTACTTGCAATGAAACTTAATAACGTGTCGGCTACCTGACCGAGACTAAAAGGTGATGGCAGGCTTGGACTTTTGCCAAAGCCAGGCAAATCAACAGTTAAAACTCTGAACGAATCAGAAAGCCTTCCAACATACTCCTCCCAGATCAGCTGATGAAACGGGAAACCATGGATAAGCAGAATAGGTTCTCCACTTCCAGTGTCCGTCGAGGATAGGTTGATCATGTCAGCGATTTTGTAACGGGTTCTAACATTTCCAGAGCGGTTCTTTCAATTCCTTCGGGATCGAATCCACACTCGTGTTGAAGTTCGATTTGCTCGCCATGTTCGACCACTAGGTCGGGGATACCAAGTCTTCTGATTTCAGAAAAATAATTATGCTCTGCCATGAATTCTACGACTGCACTTCCGAATCCGCCCTGAATGCATCCATCTTCAACAGTAATAATCTTCTTAAACTTTTGAAAAATCTGATGCAGCATCACTTCATCCAACGGTTTGACAAAGCGCATGTCGAAGTGTGCAACATTTATGTTTTGTTTCGCAAGACTTTCACAAACTTGTACAGCATAATTTCCAATGTGACCAATGGTCAGGATTGCAAGATCTTCGCCGTCTTTGATCATTCGACCAGTGCCAAATTTAATTTCTTCCATGGGAAGCTTCCAATTTGGCATTACACCCTGCCCGCGGGGATAGCGGATAGAGAATGCTTTTTCTTTACGCGGCAACTGTGCCGTAAACATCAGGTTTCGTAATTCCACTTCGTTCATGGGAGCAGCAACGATCATGTTGGGAAGACAGCGGAAATAGGCGAGGTCATACGCGCCGTGATGCGTAGGCCCATCGGCACCGGCAAACCCGGCACGGTCCAAACAAAAATTAACAGGCAAATTCTGGATGCAAACATCGTGTATAACTTGGTCATAGGCCCGTTGCATAAACGTGCTGTAAATATTGCAGAAAGGAATAAGACCCTGTGTGGCTAAACCAGCAGAAAACGTGACTGCATGTTGCTCAGCAATGCCGACATCAAAAGCACGGTCAGGCATTTCCTTCATCATGATATTCATAGAAGATCCTGAAGGCATTGCGGGTGTTATCCCGATAATTTTATCATTAACTTTTGCCAACTCAACCAACGTGTGCCCAAAAACATCCTGATAACGGGGTGCCTGGGGGTTATCGTAAACCTTCTTGTATATCTCTCCCGAAATTTTATCGAAAGTTCCTGGCGCATGCCATGTGGTAGCGTTGCCCTTTTCAGCTGGCGCATAACCTTTTCCCTTCGTGGTTATGCAGTGAAGTATCTTCGGTCCTTTAATGCTCTTTAGATCATTGAGTATAGTCACCAAATGATTCACATCGTGCCCATCTACAGGTCCGAAATACCGCAGGTTCAGCGATTCAAATAAATTGCTTTGGCTGAGTAAAGTCGCCTTGATACCACTTTCAAGTTTAGAAACAATTTCCTGTGCACTCTTACCAAACATAGAAAGCTTGCCTAGCAAATTCCAGGCTTCATCTTTCAATTTGTTGTACGTCTTGCTCGTTGTAATATCCGTTAGATAATCTTTTAGCGCACCGACATTTGGGTCAATGGCCATGCAATTGTCATTGAGGATGATTAGAATATTCGTATCAGAAACACCTGCATGATTGAGGCCCTCAAAGGCGATACCTCCTGTTAAGGCTCCATCACCTATCACGGCAATGTGTTGTTTGTCTTCGATATTCAAATATTTGGAGGCGGCGGCCATTCCAAGGGCTGCAGAGATGGAGGTAGAGGAATGCCCTACACCAAAAGTATCGTACACACTTTCACTTCTTTTTGGGAACCCTGAAATCCCCTTGTATTGACGGTTAGTATAAAACTCGTCTCGGCGACCTGTTAAAATTTTATGTCCATAAGCCTGGTGTCCTACATCCCAGACCAGCTGATCATATGGCGTGTTAAAAACGAAATGTAGAGCAACGGTTAGTTCGACAACACCCAGACTTGCGCCAAAATGACCCCCATAAACAGACACATTATCAATGATAAAATGGCGAAGGTCGTCACAAAGCTGAACCAATTGCGCTTGATCCAGCTTCTTAACATCGTCTGGACTGTTGATGCTGGCTAAAATTTTTCCAGGTGTTATAAGCATGTAAAAATCATTAATGCCATTAACAAGCGTTTGACCTCTAGGGTTCTAAACCGCTTATTTAATATCAAATAAACCATAAAGGTAGTTATTTCCTAGATGTCACCATTTTTTAAGGGATTATAAATAAATTTGCGGGCCACTATGACAACACACGAAAATTTTGAGGTAAAACTCCCCCTTTTTGAAGGTCCTTTTGACCTTTTGTTGTTTTTCATTGAACGCGACGAATTGGACATCTACGATATACCTATTTCTAAGATCACCAACGATTTTCTTGATTACATGCATCACATGGAGCAACTTGATATTGAAGTGGCCAGTGAATTTATCCTTGTGGCGGCGACGCTGATGCGTATTAAATCGAAAATGCTGTTGCCAAGGCCTCAGTTGGATGGGCAAGGTAATGAAATTGATCCTCGAGAAGAGCTTGTGCGTCATTTGCTTGAGTACAAGAAATATAAGTCGGTCATAGAAAGCTTCCATAAACTGGAAGAAACGGAGCTGATGAAAGAGCGCCGTGGAAATATTATGAAGGAACTTAAAACATTGGCGGAAAGCACCAATGTGGAAGCCGAACTTCAGGACGTGACCATCTTCAAATTAATGACGGTCTTCGAGAAAATCTTAAAGCGTCAGGAGGCTGAGAAAAATAAACCCGTTCACCACGTTATCCAATACCCCTACACGGTTGAAGCGCAGAAGAAACATTTGCTGGAAGAACTCACTAAAAAACCGAAGCTTTCATTTACTGAATTGATTGCTGAGTATCCTACGCGAATGGGAGTGATCTTTAATTTCCTGGCAATCCTGGAAATGCTGGCATTGCAGGTTCTTACTATTCAGATAGGAGAAGGATATGGCAACTTTTGGATTTCGAAGGCGGAACCCACGGAAGCTATTCTTTAAGCATAGAGATCTTTACGGTCGACTTTCGCCACTTCTGTAAAGAACTTACCCACTTTTTCCGTCACTGCTTTAAAATAGCGCATACCTTTTTCTGCGGTGGCTTGGCGTGGGTCGCCTACGCCGGTGTCTTTCGTAACTTGCATCCATTTACGTTCGGCCCATGCCCATCCTTCGCGTATGCCAGTTATCCTTGATTTTTTTGACGCGCCATCACCTGCTTCAGAAAGAGGCTTTACCAATCCGGGTGTTAGATGCATCATCACACTGGTCTCCATTTCTCCGGCATGGTCATCCTTATTCTCGAAAAAATCTTTCTGATCTACAGCCTGATACCAGTTGCAGGCGCTTAAAAACATATTAGGAAATTTCAGTCCTAATTCCCGAATCATGGTTTTAAAGTCATTTCCACCATGGCTGTTAAGGATGATGAGTTTATAAATTCCTTGACGATTCAATACTTCTACCACGTCTTTCAATACCGCGAACTGCGTACTTGGATTCATATTCATGTCAAGCATCACATCAAACTGACCTGTGTTAACGCCAAACGGAATAGTTGGCAATACAATAACTTTTGAGCCGCTCTCCCAGGCAATCCGCGCAGCTTCAGCCGCCACGTTGTCGGCTTCAATGATGTCGGTGCCATAGGGAAGGTGATAGTTGTGGGCCTCACAAGCACCCCACGGTAGAACAGCTACTTCGAAGACAGTTTCTTTGATGTTCTTCCAATTATTCTCAGCAAGGATATACGGACGCATGATTTTAGATAATCAGGTACAAATGACGACGAAGTTAACAGTTATCATGGAGATCGAAAACACATTCACCTTGACCTGTACTTATGCTGTACTTCCCTGGCAACTGCTTCCTGCACCCGCAGTGCACGCAAAACAATGTTGTCCAATAATAATCTCCCTCGATTCAAGCTGGGAAAGGTCAAATGTGCTGATATGTTGGCCTGCTGATTTTGACGTTTTAAGTCCAAGCATTTGGTTGAAATCACAATCGTATAGGTTGCCTTGCCAGTCGATGGAGATTGTATTTCGGCACATTACGCCCTCCACAGCCGATGGGTTAAATGCAGTGATAAGTTTTTCCATGTAGTCTTCATAGTTGCCAGATTCGATAAGAAAATCAAGGAATCGACTAATTGGAATATTGGTGATGGTAAATAAACTATTGAAGTCAACGTCGAAATGATTCTTCAATTCAATTTTAAAGTCGCGCTGTAATTGTTCTTGATTACCAGGAAGAAAAGCACCTGAGGGGTTGTACACTAAGTCCAGTATCAATCCTGTTTCAGGAATTCCATAACCCACTTCATTCAGCATCCGCAAGCCTTGTATGGATCTTTCGAAAACACCTTCCCCGCGTTGGCGGTCAGTTTTGCCGGCGTTATAAAAAGGTAACGATGAGCATACACGCACATTATTAGCTTTAAAAAATTCCGGAAGTGAATGATATTTGGGATTAGCTGTGAGAATGGTGAGGTTAGACCGGACAATAATTTCACCAACACCTGATGCATGTGCCTGCTCGACAAACCACATGAAGTCGGGATTCATCTCCGGGGCACCACCGGTAATGTCAAGGGTTTTGATTTTTGTTGCAGCCAGAACGTCAACACATTGCTGCATCGTTTCACGGGTCATTATTTCAAGTCGGTCTGGGCCCGCATCGACATGACAATGCTTGCAGACCTGATTACACATATATCCCACATTCACTTGAAATATTTCAATCCTGGAAGGTTTTAAAGAATGATACCCTGTGGATTCAAGCTTCTTCCGGAAGGTTGGAAATTGCCCTGATTTAAAAATGCCATTCTCAAGGATTTCCAGTTGCCGTTGCTGATTCGCCAGCTGATGATGTCGTGCGTGAAGCGACTTGATCATAACTTCTACATGGAAATTTTTTTGGCCTTGTTCATCATTTGTACACCATGTACCAAAGATGAACCTCCGCGAATGGCAGCGGCAACATGAATTGCTTCCATCATCGCTTTTTCAGTTACACCTTTTTCAAGCGTGTCTTGTGTATAAGCATCGATACAATAGGGACATTGAATGGTGTGCGCGACGGCTAATGCAATCAAAGATTTTTCCCGGGCTGTCAGATCGCCTTCTTTAAACACGTCGCCGTACCAATCAAAAAATTTTTTTGCAAGGTTCTCTTCCCATTCTCCGATGTTTCCAAATTTTTTAAGGTCTGCGGGATTGTAATAGGTTTCCATAATAAAAGGTTTGACTCCAAAAGTAAGAAAGGCCCGCAACATTACTTTAGCGGGTGGGCGACAAATAAAGAACATCAAATCAAAGTTTGATGTTCATATCGGAGCAATTTTTACTAGGATGGTATCGCTATGCGATAGCTTTTACCCTTTTTTACAGTAAGACGGTCTTCTCGCAGCCAGGGATTATGGCGTTTTAACAACTTGTAGTTTGTCCCATGCGATTTTGCAAAAGTTACCAGGTCTTTTACCGTTTCGTTAACTTCTATATATCGCAACGGTTCTTGTTTGTATAAATGATCTTCTTCAATTCGAAAACCATATCGCAGAGGATTCTCAGCGATTTCCTTTATGGCCAGAATTCTAAACACGTAGCGAGACGTTTCGTCATTAAGATATAAGTCGTAGTAAGAGTCAACGGACTGATCTTCAATTGCACGTTCTATTCCGCCCATGCCGCGGTTGTAGGAGGCCGCAACCATCGTCCAGTTTCCAAATTTTTTATACGCTTTCTTGAGGTATTTGCAAGCCGCCTCAGTCGCTTTTAAAGGATCATAACGTTCGTCTACCTCATCCGTAATCTCTAGATCCAATTCCTTGCCAGAAGTTTTAAGAATTTGCCAATAACCAACAGCATCCCGATGAGAAGTTACATTCAACAAATTGCTTTCAATGAGCGGTAAATATTTGAAATCTTCCGGTATGCCATGTTTCTCTAAGATTTCTTGCATCTGGGGCAACCAACGATTAGCTCTTTTAATAAGAAAGATCGTATTGCTGTGGAGGTAGCAGTTTATCTGAAGTTCTTTGTCAAGGCGCTCGTGTACATCAGGGATTTGTAAAGGGACGGGTTCGTCTGCGAAGGAAATTTTTTGGGGGACATTAAAAGATATTGCTGGCAATCGTTGATCTGAAGCTGTTTCAAATTGAACTTCGAAAACTCCATTATCAGAGATTTTATCTTTGCTGGGTTTTAAAGACCATTCCTTGTAAGAAATATACCCGAACAGTATAATCAATGAACAGATTGATAGAAAGTTTGAGAGGTGAAATTTCATATTCAATACATTCAATTTGTGAGAGGATAGCGCGTCACGCAAAGGTAGAGAGCGTCGTGGCTTCCTTTATTAATTGCCTTGCATAAACATGTACGTCTGTACCATTCCATGAAGAATAAAGTTTTATTCGCCTTTTTTTCTTCTCGATTCCATTGCGGTAGGCCTTATCGTAATAGGAGAGAAGTATATCAATTACAGAACTCATATCGCCCTCTAAAAGTTTTTCCTTCGCCGCGATGTAGTGCTGTCCGCCTAGTTTTTTGGTAATTTTTGTCATAGCCTCAAGAAATTTCTCCCTATCTGCATGGCCATATTCTTTCACCAGTCGGTTGATTCGAATTTCTTTCGGCACATTAATCTCCATCAGTGTGCTTGTGGTCATTTGTTTCCAAAAAGGTTCTGGAAGAAATATTTCACCTACGGCAATGGATTCATCTTCAATCCAAATTCTTTTAGAAAGATCTAACTTGAGAATTTCCTCAAACAAATTATTTTGAAATTGTTCCGTAGTGGGTTGGGGAGGCATCATTAATCCCCCAAACACAGAACCTTTATGATGAGCAATTTTTTCCAGATCCAAAATCTGCTCACCTTCATCAGCCATGGCGCGAAGAATCTCCGTTTTGCCACTTCCTGTAAAGCCTGTTAATGAAAATAATTTGAATGGTTTTTTGAACGACTCCACCGCGACTTGCCTGTAAGCTTTATAGCCTCCTTTCAGCTGATGCGTTTTTATTTTTGTCATGCTGATGAACTGACAAAAATTAGACGATCGCATGCCGCCGCGCCAACAATGGACGATTAATTCATTGCCTATTACTTTAGTATTTTCAATAATATCTGCCAGACGTGGGCCTACCAGACGAAATCCACTCATGATGGCCTCTTGTTGCCCTTTTTGCTTGTATGTAGTGCCCACAACGACGCGCTCCTCGTTGTTAAGCAGTGGAATATTTATGGCAGATATAACGTGCCCTGCTTCATATTCACCTTCAGACCGCACATCAATAACAGGGAGTTGGTTTCGAAGATAAAGAAAGTCATCAATCGTGAGGATCACGTTATTTTAAATTTGTCCCAAAATTAAAGAAAGTAATTGAGCTATTACGCAATGTCGGTGGTTCGGGGGAAATGTCGCCAGCTTTTACTTTTAGTATATTTATAAGCAAATTGGCAATATGTTTGACTTCATCAAAAGAAAACTTCAAAAGCTAAAGTTAAAGCGAACGTTCAAAGAGTATGGTTATGAATTAAAAACATTTGAGGTCGATGGCATTGGTACCGTTGAATATGCTCAATGGTTACATCCTTTTGAGCAGCAGAAGTCAATAACGAACTCGAACATTAATTTTTACAGAAAGCTTGCCAGACCTGGTGCTATGATTATTGACATCGGCGCGCATACGGGTGATACGTCAGTACCCATGGCGTTGGCGGTAGGGAAACAAGGTCTGGTGGTGGCATTGGAGCCTAACAAGTTTGTGTATAAAATTCTTGAAAAGAATGCGGCTTTAAACCGTGATTATACAAATATCAAAGCGCTATGTTTTGCCGCAACGAAAGAAGACGGGGATTTTGTTTTTAACTATTCGGATGCCTCGTTTAACAATGGCGGCTTTCTATCAGAAATTCATGTGAAGAATCATCATCATGATTACACCTTGAATGTACAAGGCAAAAACGTTGAACGTTATTTGTTAACTCACTTTCGAGATCAATTGGAAAAATTAGACCTGCTCAAGATAGATGCAGAAGGTTATGACAAAGAAATTCTAAAAACCATACCTGAAATCCTAAAGCAGTATAAACCGAACCTGATGGTAGAGTGCTACAAAAGGCTGGATGAAAATGAAAGACATGAGTTGTATGATATTATTCACGACCATGGTTATAATCTTTACTACCTTGAAAATTTCGAGGAAACAGGCAACAAGATTTTGGTCGAAAAGAAAAACATGACAGACCGAAAGCATTTCGAGATGCTGGCTATTCATCAAGACAGGCTATAATCATGGGTTTGAGCACGTGTTGCAGTGCCGCAATTAGTTATCAGAAAAATTCGCTGTAATGTAGGATGCTATTCCGATTCTGAATCCGTAGTTCAAATACCGTCCGTCCTGAAAAGCAGCCGCTGCTTCAAGCCTGAAAATTCTTAAGATGCCATCAATGGAATAACCTACTTCGGTATAATTCTTAGATGTTGGGGTGGCAAGATAGTTAACAAACACATTTTCGCGTACGCCAGCCAATCTAACAAGCGGGATATTTGTAATAAGCAGTTTTCGGAATTGGTAGTGAAAATTGCCGGCGAAGTATTTGTCCGATGTGCTGAACTTATAGTAATCGAGCAATCTGAAACTGCCAACAGGATCATTCGTGATAAATGGCGTTTGATTTCCCTGGAAATGTTTGTAGTCCATGAAATACATTTTGTCGGCATTCAAAAATAATCCTCCTCGGAGCGCAACATCAACATTGCCTCTAATGCCGATCTTAAAGCCGTGTTTAAATCCCAATTCAAGTTGATCAAAGCTTACATCACTGTTCAAAACGTCCTTGAACCCTCGGCGATAGTCAAGGGAAATGATTGGAGATGAGTTAGGAACTTCAAATTGCCGGTCGTTCCTGATGGTATATTTGATCCAGGGGCGCGCTGTTAATCCGATTGATCCTATGAATGCCTGATGTTTAGGAAAGGATGTATCTATTAATTCTTCATTGAAGGGTCTGTTTTCAGTATACCCTTCGATTTTTCTCCGGTTGACAATTTTGAAATCCGTCGTGTTGGTTAATTCCCGTCGTTCTGCCCATGACCAATTTGTGTTTATTGTAAAATATGTACTCAATTTTCTGCTGAACGAGAGGTCGAGGTAATCCCTTTCATAAATCTTCATCAGGTTCTTTTCTAAAAACAAGGTCATCAGACTATTCACTACCGGAAGGATAGGTTCATCAGGATTATATTGTTTAATGAACCTGCCGCCTTGCACATCCATTCTGTAATTTTTATTCCGTGCTGAAAAGTTTAAATATCCTGAAGCAACCTCCCGGGAAAATGCATAACGGAAAACAGGAGTAAGGGTAAGTCTTGTCTTGTTGGTATCCTGAAGTATTGTGCCGAATGAAACCTTATAATTAAAATTCCATCCATCCACCGTGTTGAATCCGGGTATTGGAAAGTAAATTTTGAAATTCGAATGCTTGGAGATCTTGTAATTGTCGCCGATGATTAAATCCCACGGTTGAAAGCCTTTATGCTTCGATGCTTTCAGCGTGTCACCCGCTTCCTTTTTACGCTCAATTTCGGCGATGCTGTCGGATTTATGATATCCCTTTACTTCTTCTTTTGTTAATGGCACCGGCCTTACAGACGCCCAATAAGCCGAATCTTTTTTGTAAGCCCCACTGTCAATTTTAAAAATGGAATTGGAAATTATTTCCGGAGCTTCCAATTGTTTTACCTCTGCTTTTTCGTATTCCTTGATGATGGTATTGAGTTCTTTTCGTGTAATTTCCTTTCCTTCAGCTAGTCGCTTCTGCAGTTCTTTTGTTTGGTCCTGCTTCACCTGTGCCCTTTTAGAAAGGGGTTTAAATTTTTCCTCAATTTCTTTCGCGGTTTCTTTTTCTATTTTTTCATCGATTACTTCCATCTTGTCGCTTTCCACATATAACTCCGGATTGAGTTGAATTTTATAATCGCTTACAGTAGCCAGGTAGTTAAATTCGAATTCAAAGCCAAAAACTTTTCCATCCACTTTAAAGCGATGGGATACGGGCATCCAGGCTTTTTCTTCTATGGGCGCATATACTGCTCTGATATTAACATCGATCCCCAGTTTTGAAGTATGAATGTCCATGCTGTGAATGCTCCACCAATCTTCCACTATATAAATCACACCATCGATAACGTCATCCCCTTTCGAGCGCGGAATAACTTTAATTCTACTAACTTCATAATTCCGATCCTTGAATGTTCCCATATACTCGAACTTGTAGTAGGAGAATGATTTCGGAGAAAGTGGCGAAATAGTTTCTGCAACTTCCGGTTCGTAAAAGCTTCCGAAGATGTAGGGGTTCGGAGAAGTATTGTTGTCATTCCCGTCGCTTCGAATTGAAATCACCTTCTCCTCAAATTTCCCAGGCCTTGTATATTTTATATCGCTGATTGATTCCGAGACGAAGACTCTACCTTTCTCAATTCCTTCTTTCTCCAGCCGGCGCTTAGCCAGCCATGGATAATCTTTTAATTGCCCGGAGCCCTTGATGTAGACCCGCGCGGAATAACTGTCCAGTTGTTGTAAATGGTACTGGGCTTTGGCAATGGCTTTTCGCATAATCGTATATGCCGGGTCTTCTTCTCCGGCCTTAATTGTTACCGTTTGCAAAACGGTCGCCTGTGTACGAAGCGTAACATTCACTTCGACAAATTCTGAAGTGATATCAACTTCTCGGGTGATTGTTTCGTAGCCGAGATACTGATATACCAATTCATAATGCCCAGCCGCCAAACCAATTTCATATTCGCCGTTTACGTTAGTAGTTGTTCCGCTGCCGGTTTGTTTTACGAAGATGGTTGTATAGGCAAGGGGTTCGCCATTTTCGTCTTTAACAAAACCCCGCACCCCCGCTCCCTGTGCCATGGTAAAGACGCCGAGTAGAAGTAGGATAGTAAATAGAAATGGATTTCCGCCAGGTGTGAACTTGTCAGGTAACGATTTTAAACGCATTGAAATTCTTTAGCCGTTTTAATCCTGATAGAAGCCTTTAGCACGGATTCTTTCTTCAACTGCATCAGGAACAAGATAACGTACCGATTGTTTTTTCTTGATGCATGATCGAATAAAAGTTGCCGAAATATCAAGCATAGGCGCTTCTATACATGTAACGTTAGGATGCGATCTGAGTTCAGAAAGTTGCGTGTTAGGTCGGGGATAAACATATAATCCGTAGTCGAGCAAGATCTGCTGATAGTTTTTCCATTTGGCAAAGTTCACCAGGTTGTCCTCGCCGATGATTACTTTAAAGTCCTTTTCGGGATGTTTTTCTCTGAGGTGGACCAGTGTGTGAATGGTATAACTGGGCTTTGGAAGATTGAACTCGATATCCGAAGCTTCCAACTTATAATTGTCAAAGATTGCTGCGCGTACTAAATCGTAACGGTCAAATTCGTGAAGCAGGCCTTTACTTGGTTTAAAGGGATTTTGCGGAGAGATAACAAACCAAACTTTTTTTAAATCGGTCGTTTCCACCATCAAATTAGCGATGATAAGATGGCCCATGTGAATGGGATTAAAGGAACCAAAAAAAAGTCCGATCTTCTGTGCGCTCATACTTGTGAAGATAGTAAAAAAGCGAAGGGCTTACTTCGTTTTGAATTCCTCATAAAGCCGTTGTGCTTCTTTGAGAGATTTGTGAAGATTTTCATTGACCAGTACAACATCAAACTGATCTTGAAAAGACATTTCAAAATTTGCTTTGAACAGCCGGCGGGAAAGACTTTCAGGAGATTCGGTACCGCGGTCATTTAATCGTTCTTTAAGAATATCCAGTGACGGAACTTTGACAAATATGGCCAATGCTTTGTCACCAAAATATTTTTTCAGGTTGAGTCCGCCTTTCACATCTACATCGAAGATCACATTTTTTCCTTGCTTCCAGATCCGATCAATTTCCGATTTCAACGTGCCGTAAAAATTTCCTTCATATACTTCTTCCCATTCAATAAAATCGTTGTTATCAATCTTCTGCTTAAAATCTTCGGGCGTGAGGAAATAATAATCGTGACCGTGAGCTTCCGTACGTCCTCTTTTATCACGTGTTGACGCAGAAATAGAAAAACCTAAATCAGGATTTTTTTCGAGAAGATGTTTTACAATAGTGGTCTTGCCTGAACCGGAAGGAGCAGAAAAAATAATGGCTTTACCTTCCATCTATCGAGACAAGAAATTAGGAATCACTTTAGCTTTAATGCTATCGATCAGCTCCTGCGGAGCTTGGCCTGTGCAATTTGTTTTAAGAAGTTCACGTACAGTTAACTCTAAATGATAGTTCTTGTAGCAAGGAATGCAGTCTTCTAAATGATGCATTAAAAAGTGTTCTTTCTGATCAGGTGAAGCTTCTCCGTCAAGAATCAACTGAAGCATTTCCATACATTCTCGTTGATTTTGACACTCCTGCTTCTTTTCGTTTTGGTCGGGATTACTCATAGGCTCAGGCATTTTTATAACCCATTTGTTTAGCGTATTCACTTAATTTTTCTTTCAGCAGGTTGCGCGCCCGATGCAATCGGCTTCTTACGGTCCCGATAGGGATGTCTAATATCTTAGCCATTTCATCATACTTAAATCCTTCTAAATCGCACAATATTATTACTGTTCTGAAATCTACATCAAGAGCGTTTAAGGCATTCGAAATCTCATCACCGATCATATCTTTCAGCGCCTCCACACGCAGATCGGGAGTTATTTGCCTGTCAACCTCTTCGGAGTTATAATAGCTTTCTACCTCTTGATAATCCACCTTCGAAGGCTCTTTGCTCTTCTTCCGGTAATCATTAATAAAGCTGTTTTTTAAAATTCGGAACAGCCATGCTTTAGCATTAGTTCCTTGTTGAAAAGAATCAATGAAGCGATACGCTTTTAAATAGGTGTCCTGAACGAGATCTTTTGAGTCATCCTGATCGAGTGTTAACCGATAAGCAAAGTTGTACATCGAGTTAATATGAGGCATAAACTCGTTATTAAAGATGTTTTCTTTCTCTTTGTCGGAGTATTGCTGCTTGGGTGACTCTTCTAATTCCATGTGGTCCATGTGGGTCTAAAAATAGTTAAAAAAAGCTTTACGCTTGTTGCGCCTATCTATTCTCAAACAAGAAATTAGCCAAAGTATCTTTTGCGCCGACGGCTTTTGTATGTATTTCTGAAAAGACATCACGTGCGCGATAGGGGCTTTTTTGTGGTCCTATTCAATTCCAAAAGCTTGGCGTACTTATAAAACACTCCGTTTGCATTAGAAACGGAGATGAGGAGGCCTTCGTAACCATCCCAGATTCCTCCCTTTAGAAAGTAGCTCTTGAAAAATGAAAATACGGTTTTATAAATGATTTTAAATGTTGTAACATGTTGTTTGTGCATATGCTCTTTTGCAAACAAGTCGGCATACTGCTGCTGCATCTTGTTTATCAGCTGCGAGGCATTGTCATACGCCAAGTGCAGAAGATCGCCTTTCAATTGAATGACTTTTGTTTCAGCCCGCATAACAACAGTCTCATGAACCAATCCTCCACCCCACGTACCTTTTCGTCTATCCCATAACCTGATTTTTCGATCCGGATACCAGCCGCATGACTTAATCCATTTGCCGGCATAGCTGTTCAACCGGTTCATGCTATAGCCATCTGCCTGCCAATTTAACTTTGCGCTTAATATTGAGTCTTGTAATGTTGTTGATAGATACTCATCAGCATCGAGCGCCAATATATACTCATGTGATGCTTGTGCAACAGCAAAGTTTTTTTGTGCTGTGAATCCTTCAAATTTATGTTCCACAAATCTTGCCCCTTTGGATAAACAAATAGCACGAGTATCATCAGTGGAAAAGGAATCGACCACCACTATTTCATCCGCCAAGTTTTTTACAGAATCTATACAACGGCTGATATTTTTTTCTTCGTTGAATGTGATGATGACCACACTTAAACTGATCATGAAAGTTTTATGTTTCCCCGCAAGTAACACAAGACTATCCTAAAACGGAACAGGTCCTTTCGAAAATGTAATTCGAAGGACCTGCCAAACACCAACTACTACAACTACTTACGGCTTGCTACGGCCCCAAAAGATTTCACCATATTGATAAACTCAATACGATAACCTTCTTTGTCTTCACCTCTTGCATGCTGTGCCATTTGCACCACCGCATCGTAGTTGAAATTTTTAATGTATTCAGAATCTCGTAACAACATTCCGAAGGCTGCAACGGAAGCGGACCACCGGAAATTATCAGAGGTTTTTGCTAAGATCGTGTTGGCATCAATTAATGGATGCACGATCAACTTACTCACGTCGCCATCGGGTTTCTTGTACCTGAATTTTATTGTCATCAGCTCTTTTGATTTTTCTGCTTTGGGATCAACCTTTGTATTTTGGTATTTAAGGTCATCGATTTTAAAGAATTCACTCTCAACACCGACAGGTATGATTTCGTACAACGCGGTGACTGTATGCCCTGAGCCTAAATCGCCTGCATCTTTCTTGTCGTTATTGAAATCTTCATTTTTTAGCATTCTATTTTCATAGCCAATGAGTCGGTAGGCTTTCACTTTTGCAGGATTAAATTCGATTTGAAGCTTGACGTCTTTCGCGATGGTGAAAAGCGTTCCGCCAAATTCATTCACCAATACTTTTCTTGCCTCTGTTATGTTGTCGATATAAGCATAATTGCCATTTCCTTTATCGGCCAGGATTTCCATTTTCGAATCTTTATAATTCCCCATCCCAAAGCCGAGCACAGTTAAAAATATGCCGTCTTTTCTTTTTTCTTCGATCAATCTTTCCATGGATGCATTGCTTGACTCGCCAATGTTGAAATCACCGTCGGTGGCAAGGATCACCCGATTATTTCCTTCTTTCTTAAAATGTTGTTTGGCTATTGCATAGGCGAGGTTAATTCCCGCGCCACCTGCCGTAGATCCCCCAGCCTGAAGTTGGTCCAACGCGTCCAGAATTTTTCGTTTATCATTTCCTGCTGTTGGCTCAAGTACAAGTCCTGCCGCACCAGCATAGACAACCATAGCAATATGATCCTGAGGACGCAGTTGTTCTACTAGCATTTTGAAAGAACTTTTAAGTAGCGGAAGTTTATTCGGCTCATCCATTGATCCGGATACATCAATTAGAAATACCAGATTTGAGGGTGGTAACTGATCTGTCGGGATGGTTTTTCCTTGCAACCCAATGTGTACCAGTTTATGTTTGTTGTTCCAGGGCGCTGTCGAGATTTCAGTGTGAATGGCAAACGGATCTTCACCTTTGGGTTGATCATAATCGTAATCAAAATAGTTGACGAGCTCTTCAATTCGAACTGCATCTATAGGGGGGCGTTGACCATTGTTTATGAACCTTCGTATGTTGCTGTACGAGGCAGCATCCACATCAATTGAAAAAGTTGATAAAGGATTTTTAAGCGCTTCGCGGAAAATATTTTCTTCAATAGCATCATATTCTTCTGTATTCCATTGAGGACGTTGATAATCTTGCGCAGGGGCGTATGCCATCGCCTTTGACTCCTCGGCTGCCGCAAAATCTTTTTTGGATCTTCTTGATATGCTATACCCCGTAACTACAACTTCTTGCAAGGATTGAACATCTTCCTCGAGACTTATATTAAGGATTGCTGAGTTTCCAATCTTTACTTCTTTGGTTACATAACCTATATAAGAGAACACAAGGGTACGTCCCGGAGTCGAGGTAATTGAATAGAAACCATTTACATCTGTTGAGGTTCCGTTTTGCGTGCCTTTAATAATAATGCTTACACCAGGTATTGCATTGCCATCTGACTTTGCCGTTACCGTACCTGTGATGGTTCTGCTTTCTTGTGCTGTGAACCCGAAGGTTAGCAAAGTGAAAACAGCAAGAATCCAAAGTGACTTTTTCATACCGTAATAGATTTGTTTGACAGTGAGATGCTGTTCGCCATCGGATTCCATACGCTACCAAGATATTTTTTTACTATTTTTCAAAAATGCTTTCTGGAAAAGACCATAACACATTATCGGATACTGAGCTCGTATCTCAATATAAAGTGTCTGGCGACCTGGCGCTGGTTGGCGCATTGTTTAACCGTTACATGACTTTGGTGTATGGGGTTTGCAAGAAATACTTCAAAGACCGTGAGGCAAGTCGTGATGCGGTGATGCAAATCTTTGAAAAGCTGATAGTAAGCCTCAGGGAGCACGAAGTCACACACTTTAAGAGTTGGTTATACGTCACCAGCAAAAATCACTGTTTGATGGCCCTCCGCGCGAAAAAAGGAAGGAATTTCCAGGTTATTTCTTCAGATTTTATGGAAAATGAGTCGTTTATACATCTTCAGGAGGAGCCGGAGATGGAAACAAATCTTGTTAAATTAGAAAGGTGTATTGAAAAATTGGTAACGGAACAGAAAGACTGTGTAACGTTGTTTTACATGCAACAGAAGTGCTATAAAGAAATTGTTGAAATCACAGGATTTGACGATAATAAGGTTAAAAGTTATATCCAGAACGGCAAGCGGAACCTGAAGCTGTGTATGGAGCGAAATGAATGATTATAAAAACGATATTGACAAATACCTGAAAGGAGAGCTCACTCCGGCGCAGATGCATGCCTTGGAAAAAAAGGCATTGGACGATCCATTTCTGGCGGATGCATTGGAAGGATTTCAGCAACTTCCCCCGGAAGATTTCGCGGCGGATATAAAGGCGTTGGAGGCAAGTCTTAACAAACGTGTTCACAAAGGTAATAATCATAAGTGGGTATGGCTGGGACGCATAGCGGCGGGGTTATTATTGATGGCCGTGTCAACGTATGTCATCGTTTTACTTTCTAATCGTTCGGAAAAAGATTCAGCGGATCATTTGGCAGTGAATAAGCAAAAAGAATTAGCACCCCCCAGCCCTTCTGAAAACCCTGCTGCTGCGTTCAGCGATTCTGTTTATTCTGAAAATGAAAAATCAGCTGAGCCTTCATCGATTCAGGAAGAGAAGAAAAAAGATGAATCTGAACTAACACCACCCATTACCTCCCGCAGTGGCGGAGAACAAGCAATAGCGGAAATTCCAGAAGAGCGCAGTGAAGCAGATGAGGCGCCTAAAGTTGAAGAGAAGCCTGTAGCAACTACGGAAGATATTTCAAAGGAACTTGACGCGGGAGAAAAAATTGCCGCTGAGCAACAGCCAGGCCCCGCGAATTCAGGCGCGGCAGACAGAACATCAGAAAGGATACTGAAGAATGACGATCTCGCATTGGCCAGAAAAAAAACTGCGCCGGCAGCTGCGAAGGCGCCATCGAATGCTTACAACGAAAACAGGAAGGTAATACGTGGAAAAGTAACTTTTGCTGATGATGGAACCGGCTTGCCCGGAGTGAATGTCCTTGTCAAAGGATCAAATGAAGGAACGGTTACAGACGCCAATGGCAACTATCAGATTCCTGTTGCCGACGATCAAAGCACACTGCTTTTTTCTTTTATTGGGTTTGCGAGTAAAGAAGTTGAGACGACTGATGAAACTACAGACGTACAGTTAGAAGCAGACGTTTCTGAATTGAGTGAAGTTGTGGTGGTGGGTTATGTAAGTGCAAGCGAAGCAAATAGTCTTTCTTCTCCTACGCCGCCCGTCATGGAACTTGCCGCACCGGCTGGAGGACGGAGATACTTTAAAAAATACCTGGAAGAGAATCTTCGCTATCCGGAACAAGCATTAAAAAATGAGGTGGAAGGAAAGGTAACGGTACAATTTTCAATCGGCACCACGGGACAATTGTCTGATTTTAGAATTATTCGCGGAATTGGTCATGGATGCGACGAAGAAGTGATTCGACTTATTAAAGAAGGGCCGAAATGGGCACCTACCAAAAGGAACGATGAGCCTATACGGGATCGTGCAAGGGTTCGGATGCGTTTTTCATTACCTAAGAAATAATATCTTTAGTACAAATTCACCTGCATGTTTACGAATCGTAAGCTTTTTTTAGTTACTGTATTCCTCGTTGTTGTAAGTATTACCGCATACATGCTGGCGGTGTACATTCCTTCTCAGATTATGGAACGGAGTTATGAAGGAGCAAAACAAATTGGCCACGATATCGCGCAGGTCTTCAACGTCACACCAGAAGTTACCGTTAACCACACCGTTGTTTTACAACAACAAACTCCCATTCTGGAGTTAGCTACGGTCTCTCAAAAATTTCAGCATCGCTATGACTGGACCAACACCTGGTTAGGCAGCACTAAGAAAATTAATATTGCCGGGAGCTTCGAAGCGAAAGCCGGGTTCGATCTTCATAAAAAATTTTTAGTCGAGATAGCCAATAACAAGGCTGTTGTCACCTTGCCGAAGCCGCAATTGCTGTCAATGGAGCCCTTGGGTGATGTGACCTTCCGGGATGAGAATGGAGTTTGGAACTGGGTAGATGCGGACGATCGGGCGAAAGCGATGAATGCATTTACCACTGATGCGCGTAAATATGGACAGCAAGCCCAATTTGTAGATCATGCGCGCCTTGAGATGGAAACCAAACTACGGGAAATCTTTTCGGTTCACGGGATGCCGGTGGAGATTCGATATGCAGATGGAGAACGCGTGAGACCTTTTTAAAAATGATAATCAGCAACGGGTAGGTGCTTATCGATCACCCGTTACTGAATATCATCGGATAACTATTGATCTAAACGACTTTCTTACGAATTAACTTCGCGTAGGTACGACTGACAGGGAAGCTTTTGCCATTGAGCATTTTTACAACCATCCCGCCATTGAAATGTTTTTCAATTTCTTTGAGACTGTTGATGTTGATAATTGTGCTTCTGTGAACACGGATGAATGTCTCAGGATTTAAAATTTCTTCCAGCTTGCCAATGCCGGATGAGCTAACGAACTGATCATTCTTTGTAGAAAGAATGGTATAGTCGCCGGATGCCTCCAGGTATACAATTTCGTCAACGGGGAGGTTAAGCAGTTTTTCAGACTTCTGAACAAAAATATGTGAGTCGTATGACGTCTTGTTTTCGGTTTTCATGTTCCTCAACAATTCGCCCACGTTATTCTGCTCCAGCTTCATCCTGTTGATGGCGCGCTCCACACCTTGTTTGAAACGTTCTTGGTCGAGGGGTTTCAGGATGTAATCAACCGCATTTTTTTCAAATGCTTTAATAGCATATTGGTCATAAGCAGTACAAAATATTACATAAGGATCATGGGTTATTTCATCCAAAACATCAAATCCTGTCATGCCCGGCATTTGAACATCGAGAAATACCAGGTCTGGTTTTAATTTGTCAATCATTTCAACGGCATCCTTACCCTTCGAGCATTCACCCAATACCTGAATGTTGGGCATCTGTTGAAGGTATTCTTGGAGTAAGTCGCGTGCTAATTTTTCATCGTCAACGATAACGCAGGTAATGTTCATACGGCTTTATTTAGTTCTTTTACTGATACTGATTCATGGTTTGCGTCTTCGAAAGGTATAAAGAAGCTAACAGTATATCCCCATTCATTAGACAATATCCGGAGGCCTGACCCAGGTCCGAAAATACTCTTTAAGCGTTTATCAGTGTTGGTAAGTCCTACACCGCCGCTTGGAGTTCCATCCATTACTTTCTTCGCGTTAGATCCCAGTCCGTCATCTTTAACCTCGAAATAAATCATATTGTTAAAGCGTTTTACGGTCAATATAATTGTACCTCCGTCATCTTTCGGAGCAATGCCATACTTCACAGAGTTTTCAACCAGGGGCTGAAGAATCATAGGAGGAATTTTCACACTCAAACATGAGAAATCTACTTGTTTCACAAACTTCATTCTGTCCCCAAAACGTACTTGCTGTATACGAATGTAATTATCGATGAAATCCAGTTCGTGAATAAGCTTCACCATCTGGTCTCCATGCGAGTCCAACGCATAGCGGAAAATGTCAGAAAGCTGGGTGATTACTTTTCGCGCCTGCTCTTTACTAGAGCCAATTAAGGTGTTGATAGAGTTTAATGTATTGAATAAAAAGTGCGGATTGATTTGCGACTTGAGCAACGAAATTTGCATCTCACGATTTTTGAGTGTGAGTTCGCTCTTCTCCATTTCCTGTTTTTGTAACCCTTGAAAGTACCGAATTACATAATAGACACCAACGGTAATGATATACTGATCATGAAAGTGCAGCCCTTCCGTCCCTAATAACATGATCAGATGATCTTGCCAAATATCCCAACCGATGTAACCTTCGACATAATTTTCCAAATAGTATGATAAGGTGCCCATCATGAAGAAATGCAGCATCGCTCCAGCCAGGTGGCCAGTTATCTGTACATAGACACTAAATTTGAAAAGCCAATTAGAATAAAAAAAGACACCTATTATTAAAAGGCATAGTGCCTGGAATAGTCGTAAGGCATTCCAAAAAACATATGTGTGATGGGTGTTTAACTCGTAATCAATAAATGCACCGACGCCATAATTAAGGGCGTACCAGAAGCAAAGCCACAGGTAGGCGCGCTTCCAAATTCCGGGGATATCATCAAAAAATTTCAAGCCGGTAAAATTGAACAATAAAGTTACGCAATGAAAATTAAAACCGATTAGAAAAGGTTTATGGCGCTAAATCTTCGTTTTATGGCAATATCCTACAAACGGTTTGAAAAAATCCGTCGATTAGCCAACTTGAGCTTCCAATTTAATTATGAGAGCTTTATTCACAATGCTATTTTCTATAGCGGTGTTTTTTGCTCACGGGCAAAAGATAACGCTGTCAACGCGTGTTTTGGATAGAGTAACGTCCGAGCCATTGCCGTTCGCATCTGTAGGCATTAAAGGAAAAGCCATTGGCACGGTTACTAATCTTCAGGGCGAATTCGATTTTCATATCCCTGCCGAATATCGCAATGAAATTTTGGTGATCAGCATGTTGGGTTACCAAAACTTTGAGGCACCTATTTGGTCGCTGCTCGAGAGTAAACCTGAAAACATCGGCATGGAAAAATCAACAACGGTCTTGCAAGAGGTTGTTGTAACAGATTCTCTTTTAGGAGGAGAAATTGTAAAAATTGCGTTGAGCCGGATCGAGAAAAATTTTCCGATGGAACCTTTTCTAATGGATGGATTTTATCGCGACGTTAAGAAAGTAGCCGGGACCTCCGTTGCATTGTTGGAAGCGGCCGTGAAAATCTTCGACGAAAATTATATTGCACCACGAAACCAATCAAAATTAAGGGAACGTGTCAAGTTAGTTGAAGTGAGAAAAAGCCTTGGATACGATAACAAGTTCACGCCTTTTTTCCGGCAGAAGAATTTGTTAGAAGATCTCTTGCTTCACAATAACATTCGATATCGGCAAATCGATGATACGGAGGGATTCTTTGCAAGCTTGAAACGCGAACCGGACTCCTATTATAATGGGCATGAAATTTTCGTGGTATCGCATACAGAAGATTTTCATTTTAAAATATTCATTGATAAAGAAAACTATGCTGTTAATCATCTTGAGTTTGAAATCAGCGGCGACAACCACGAACGAAAGAAGGATCTGGTAAGCAAGCACGTCACCTATCGTAAAACCATCGATTTTAAACCATTTAAAGGGACGATGTATTTAAACTATATCACCGTCACGACAAAAGAAAAGTGGTATGATGAAATAACCTCAGAATTCAGATTCGAGACGGAACTTCAGCAACACTTGCTTATCAATGAAGTAAATCCAAATACAAAAGAACGCATCACTTCGACTGATAAAATGCGAAATTATGGACTGCAGTTCCAGGATTATCCTTATAACAAAGAATTTTGGGACGGATACAATGTCATCAAAGAAACTCCGGTCGATAAGGAAATTCTTGCCGACCTTGAGCGACTTGCACCACTGGAAAAGCAGTTTGAAAATAATTAAACCTCAAACCTAGCTTCAGAAAAAACGGGGTTCTCACCACCTACAAAAAAAGCAAGGCACCTAACCTTGCTTTTTTTTTGGGTTCACCAATGATGCTTATAGTCGGGTAAGTTATTTACACGACCGTAACTTGCTAAAATTTTATTTCAGCGTCGCCAGCGTCTCTTTAATTCTCTTCAATGCTTCTTTTAAATCTTTTTCAGATGCAGCATAAGAAAGACGTACGCATTTCTCATCACCAAAGGCACCACCGGGCACTAGAGAAACGTGCGCTTTCTCTAACATATAGTAACAAAAATCATCACCGGTTTTTATGGTGAACGTTCCATCTGACTTACCGTAATAAGCACTTACATCAGGGAAGAAATAAAATGCTCCTTCAGGATAATTTGCCTTGATCCCCGGTATTTCCTTCAAAAGATTGTAAACGATTTCCCGTCTGCTCTTATATTCCTCTACCATTTTCAGGGTAGGGGTGATGTCGCCGGTAAGCGCTGCAAGTGCAGCACGTTGCGCAATGGAGCAGTTAGCCGAAGTGATTTGCCCTTGAACTTTATTGCAACCATCGGCAATCCATTTTGGTGCTGCAATGTAGCCAACTCTCCAGCCTGTCATGGCAAATCCTTTTGCAAAACCATTCACGGTAATTGTGCGATCGAACATACCAGGAAAAGACGCAATACTTACCTGTTCGCCGGTAAAGTTGATGTGCTCATAGATTTCATCAGCGATGATCATCAGGTCAGGATGTTTCAATACCACCTTTGCAATCGCTTCGAGTTCTTTTCTGGAAAAAACTGAACCGGTAGGATTACAAGGCGATGAGAAAATAATCGCCTTTGTCTTTTTAGTAATCGCCTTTTCCAGTTGGTCTGCCGTTACTTTAAAATCATTTTCAATGCCGCCTTTGATGATAACGGGAACTCCTTCAGCGAGACGGACCAAAGCATCATAACTTACCCAATATGGAGAGAACACAATTACTTCATCGCCTGCGTTGATCAATGCAAGCATGGTGTTGGCAATGGATTGTTTTGCTCCATTGGATACAACAATATTTTCAGCCTTATAAGGTACCTTATTTTCCTTCTGATATTTCGCAGCAATCGCTTCACGCAAATCCTGATAGCCGGCTACCGGAGGATAAGCAAAGTACTTACCGTCATCAATGGCCTTCTTGGCAGCCTCACAAATGTGTTGGGGCGTTTTAAAATCAGGCTCCCCCAGGCTTAACCCAATAACATCAATTCCTTTTGTTTTGAATTCACGGGCTTTGGCGGCCATCGCCAAAGTTGCCGATTCTTCAATTGCTTCAATTCGATCTGATAGTTTGTTCATGGTTGTATTAAAAACGGGCCAAAGAAAATAATTAAAAACGGAAGTTGGAAGGATTGGTTAAGAGAAGATTAAAATGACCTCTCATTCGACCGCCTCTGCGGCCATAGCAATTGTAAAGAGGAATAAAGGACTGTTTTAAAAGAAGAAATAATATTGCCGTCGAAATGACGGACGACAGACACACTAACGGAAGGTAGGCACTTAGTTGAAGAGTGTTCGTCCAAGAATGCTTCTTCCCAAAGTAATTTCATCTGCGTATTCCAAATCACCGCCAACAGGAACCCCCCTTGCAATAACTGTTATCTTTCCTGTCAGATCTTTAATTCGTTTGTTGATATAGAATGCAGTTGTATCGCCTTCCATGGTGGGACTTAGTGCAAGAATTACTTCTTTCACTTCGGATTGTTCCTGATTCAACCTGCTCACCAACGATTCAATTTTTAAATCGGTAGGTCCGACGCCATTCATGGGAGAAATGACCCCGCCAACGACGTGATAAACGCCATTGTATTGCGATGTATTTTCAATGGCCATCACATCTTTGGCATCTTCTACAACGCATAAAATTCTGCGGTCGCGCTTATGACTGGTGCAAATGAAGCAAAGGTCGGTATCCGAAATATTATGACAACAATTGCAAAACTTTATACTCGATCGCAGTTTGTTTAGCGCCTGCGTTAATGCAAATGTGTTTTCCTCTTTATTTTTTATCAGGTGCAATACGAGTCGCAATGCTGTTTTCTTCCCTATCCCCGGAAGTTTGGCAACTTGATTAACAGCATCTTCAATTAATTTGGAAGGATAGTCCACAGCACAGCACGTTTGAGCGAAAAAAGATAGATTATAAAATGCGGGCATCAATGCCAGCTTCACAAATGGCCTCTCGCATAGGACGCAGAAAGTCAAATGTTCCATTCTTTACCTGGCATTTCCCCTTGTAATGGATGATCATCGTGCATTGTTCCGCTTGTTCCGGTGTATGTTTGCATACTTTGATGAGCGTACGGATAACATGCTCAAATGTATTAACATCATCATTGAACACCACGAGGTCCATTAGATCTGTTGTCTCTACAGCATCTAAAACATCCACTAATTCGTCTTCTTGATATTGTGGTTTCATAAATGCAATTTCTTAACGTCAGATTTTACTTGCAAAGCTACTAATTTCATTCTTTTACGCGAAGCAACAAAATGACAACGATTTGGATTTTAGATTAATTCCTGATTCTTTGCTCCGTTAAATAGAAAACACATGAGTCCAATCCTGGTTCTAACAATTTTGACAGGTTATTTCGCGATGTTAATCCTGATCTCAGTGGTGACATCAAAAGGTGCCGACACCAATACATTTTTTACCGGGAACCGCCAGTCACCGTGGTATCTGGTGGCGTTTGGTATGATCGGCGCTTCACTTTCGGGACTTACTTTCATCTCTGTACCAGGCAACGTCGGAAAGGTCGGATTTGGTTATTTTCAAGTAGTACTAGGGTATCTGTTAGGATATTGGGCAATCCTGGGCGTGCTCATGCCTTTATATTACAGGCTTAACCTTGTTTCTATTTATACATACCTTGAGCATCGCTTTAGTTTCTGGTCTTACAAAACCGGCGCATTCTTTTTTCTCATCTCTCGTACCATCGGTTCTTCTCTCAGGCTCTATCTCGCTGCTACCGTATTACAACTATTTCTTTTTGACGCATGGAATGTTCCATTCTTTGTTACAGTAGCCACGACAATTGCGCTGATCTGGATATATACATTTAAAGGTGGTATTAAGACAATTGTATGGACGGATACCTTTCAAACTTTTTTTCTGGTTACAGCAGTCATTATTACCGTTTGGCAGATAACCAATAAGCTGGGCATGTCATGGTCCGAGATGGTGTCGGCTGTTGAAGCCAGTAAATACTCGCGCATATTTTATTTCGATGACGTCAACTCCCCGATGTATTTCTGGAAACAGTTTTTAGGAGGTGCATTTATTGCGTTAACAATGACGGGGATGGATCAGGAGATCATGCAAAAAAATCTCACCTGCAGAAGCTTGGGAGATGCGCAGAAGAATATGTTCTGGTTCAGTATTATCATGGCCATCGTTAATTTGTTGTTCCTGGTGTTAGGTGCCTTACTGTATCTATACACTGAAAAGTTCAATATTCCGATACCAGCCGCAACGGACGAGCTATTCCCAAGACTGGCATTCAATGACCTAGGCCTGTTAGTCGGTATATTTTTCCTGCTGGGAATCACGGCTTCATCGTATGCAAGTGCAGACTCCGCATTAGCGGGTTTGACAACTTCCTTTTGCATTGATTTTTTGAATTTCAAAGAAAAAAGTGAAGCACAGCGCGGACGGCAAAAGTTTGTGGTTCACTTAAGTTTTTCGTTGTTATTTCTTGTCATCATTGTTGTGTTTAAAGAAATAAACGAGCGATCGGTAATCGATGCTGTACTGAACATTGCCGGTTACACGTATGGACCTTTGTTAGGATTATTCTCTTTCGGTGTACTCACAAAACGCGTAGTAAACGACAAGCTGGTTCCTCTCATCTGTGTTATCTCTCCCATCCTTTCCTACCTGGTTAGTTTAAATAGTGAAAAACTTTTTGGAGGATATAAAATCAGCCTGGAGATTCTGATCATCAATGGGCTGATAACATTCATCGGATTGTGGATAATATCGAAGCGTCCAGTGCAGGCGTTGGAAAAGGCATAAAAAGGAAAAGGCCGCCAGTGGCGACCTAAACCCGATTAAAACCAACCCCGCTTTTTTAGAGCCTCATGTAAGTGCTCTTATTTTTTCATGTATTGGAACTCTTTTTTTGAAGAGCCCTTTACGATTTTGATGGTATACATGCCAAACATAGCATCACCAAAATCGATTATCATTTTTCTTTTTTGCAAACTTTGAGACGTAATCAATTCACCCTTTGAATTGTAAATCTCCACTTGCGCTCCTACCAAATCCTTTTGTGTTTTAAGAACAAAAAGATTTTTTGCTTTTGGAGGCTCAATGTCATGCCCATTTGTCGATGTGGAGGCATACAAGCCTGTCGATAAAAAAAGTAAGGAAACGAACAGAAATTTTAAAGTTATCTTCATGGCTCAGTTGCGTTTTGTTCTTATACCAACTCTATGCCATTTATTTTGCAGGTGAAAATTTTACAGGCTTGGCGCTTCTTCCGATCAATTCCGATTCATTTTGGGATGAACTTTTCTTAGATCGGATTTATTTTACTTTTAACTCACGGGCGGGATCCCAAAAAACGGACTTAAAGTTCTGAATTTTATCTTTCATGATAACAATGCCTTCTTTCTCTAACCGCGATTGCATCGTGTGTAATGTGTCAAAATGATGTTTGCCGGTCAAAAGGCCAGCGCTGTTTACCACGCGGTGCGCAGGAAGTTTGGAGGGGCAGCCATGCATTGCCCATCCTACCATTCGTGCGCTCGATTTTACACCTAAAAAATTTGCAATGGCACCATAGCTGGTCACCCTTCCTTTGGGAATTAGTTTGACAACATCGTACACATCGTCAAAAAAAGTAGGTTCGTCGTGCTTCTTTTTCAATCGGGGCATGTTCACAAAATATGATCTGTTAAATTTACGTTTCAACTTATTAAAAGAATGCTCAAATATATTTTTCTTGTTCCGCTTATGATGATGGGCCTAACAGCCTTTGGCCAAACAGACTCCTCTTTTTTTATATTCCCGGATTCATCAGGATGGAACGTGCTTCGAGAAAATGAAGTTTTGTCCTTTCAACTTAAAAGCGCCTACGCCGACAGTGTGGAGTTTGGGCTCGAGGGTGCTGAAGGACTGGAAATAAAATTTGATTCCATAGGATATTTTAACTGGAATCCATCCTTTAACCTTGTGGACCGTGTTTCCAAAACAAAGGACTTTACGGTTGTTTTTACAGCGGAGCTTAAGAATGGGAAACGTGAAAAACAACCGGTTACGTTCACAGTAAACCATGTAAATCAGCCGCCGCACATAGAGGAGCTTCCGATTTTTTATGTTCGCCAATCCAACGCCAACACATTTCAAATTCCGGGCGAATATGTGTATGATGCCGATGGTGACCCGCTTGTATTCAAGTCGATACCTTCACAAATGCCGGAAGGAGCGTCGCTATCCTCCATCGGACAATTTAGCTGGACACCTTCGCGAACACAGTTTGCCCAGTTAAAAAATAATCCGTTGCTGGTAGAATTTATTGTTCAAGACCAGCCTGATAAAGCAGAGGCGCGGGGCAGAATCAGAATTGCACAAACCCAGCAAGATTTGCCTTCTGAAATTTTAATTGTTCCTGGTGATTCGTTGTTTTTAATCAAGGAAGATGAAACGATAAATTTAAAAATATACATCTCTGACCCGAATGGTGATGACAACGTACGGAGTACTGGTTTTATCCCATCCGATGTTCGCGTGCCAACGCAGTCGCTAAAGGAAAATACCCATCTGCAATATGAATTTACTTGGATGCCGGGATATGATTTTGTCGATGACACGCAAACGGCACTCACCACGGAAGTGACTTTTTTTGTGTTGGATAAGTCGAATAATCGCACTCAGAAAAAGATTAAAATAAAAGTAGCAGAAACGGAGAACCTTGTTAAGAAAGACGCGCTTCAGTTCCAGAAGTATCGCAGTAATCTGGTGGAAGCTTATTTATTGATTGAGCAACTCGACGTCAATCAACGCGCGCTGAATCAGGATTATAAAAAAGCTAAGAAGGGGAAGAAAAACCGTTCCATTGTAAATGCATCTCTTGGTGCTGTTACCGGATTTACACCAGTATTTGTAGAGGGAGACCAGTCTAAAGTTGTTTCGGGTATTGGAGGGACAACCGTGCTAACGCTTGGTACACTGGAAGCAACGGAGGTAATTGGCCGTTCGAAGGAAAATATTTTAGAGAAGATTAAGATCGGCATTGATATTCGTAACCGGGTACAATCACAAGGCGATGAATTTGCGAGAAAGTATGCATTGAAGTCAGCTAGAAGGACATACGAATTTGAAAAAGACATTGAGAAATTTCGAACGGTATTGAATGACCAGCGCATTGTTTTGTTGGAATTGGATGCCTATTCAAAAAACGCTGCCAAAGTCAGCGATCGTGATCTTAAAAAAGGATTTGTTGATTATGCTGACGACGGGCGATAGAAAGTTATATTCAGGATTTGTCAGAAAGGTAGAAACGTATACATTTGCACTCCCAATCCCGATAGCTGTCGGGATGTTGTTTAAGCGTAAGACTAGGAGCTTTTGAGTACAAGCAGCTCGATAGCTACTTGACGTTTTAAAGGGACAGATGGCAGAGCGGTCGTCCCGACAGTTATCGGGAGCGGCGGACGAAGAAAATTAAAACAGAGGAGTGGCAGAGCGGTCGAATGCGGCGGTCTTGAAAACCGTTGAACCGCAAGGTTCCGGGGGTTCGAATCCCTCCTCCTCTGCTGAGTATCAATCAAAGAGCATCAAAACCTCGAATTCGTAATGGATTCGAGGTTTTTTGTTTTTCAGACCACCCCAAAAGAGTCATATTTTTCCATTCGTGAGGTGGAGATTCGGGAGCCGGACAAGAGCCTCGAAGTTTACTCCCGAATTTTGAGGCTAATTCGTTGATCTCCAACTGGTTCAATCGTTGGACATCTTGATTTCCGGTTCCGGACTAAATACATTTTCCACCTAAACAATTTTTTATGAGCACATCAATGAGTGTATTGTTCCTGATTCGCAAGGACAAGGGGAATCATCAAAGTGAATCGGCCATTTACATGCGTGTTACCATCGCAGGGCAACGATTTGAGGTAAGTACAAAACGTTCGGTACATCCAGCAAACTGGTCTGCTGAAGCCGGTCGTGTCAAAGGCATAACCTCCAGTGCAAAGTCGGTTAATAATTTTCTTGAGTCTCTGCTTTCAAAAGCATACAGTCATCAGCGACAGATTCTCAATGAAGGCAAAGAGTTTTCAATGACCGAATTTAAAAACAGATGGCTTGGTGTCTCAACCGAACGAATCTACATGCTGATGGAAATTTTTGAAGAACACAACACGCAGATGAAAGCTTTAGTCGGTCATGAATTTTCTCCGCTCACACTGGAGCGATATACAACTTCAAAAAAACACACGCAGGAATTTATGAAGTGGAAGTATAAAGTGGATGACATGGATATCCGGAAACTGAATTACCAATTCATGACGAATTATGAATTCTGGTTGAAGTCAGTTCGCAAGTGTGATCACAATACCTCCATGAAATACTTGTCCAACTTTAAGAAGATCGTGAACATTTGCATTAAGAGCGGATGGCTTGACCGTGATCCCTTTGTTGGCTTCAAAATGACTAAACGCGAAGTCAAGAGACCATTCCTTGTTGAAGAAGAATTGAACAGGATCATTGAGAAAACATTTCTCATGCCTCGCATGAGCCAGGTGAGAGATATTTTTATTTTCTGTTGCTACACCCGCCTCGCTTATGCCGATGTTGAAAAATTAACGCGCGAAGAAATCACTACAGGGATCGACGGTGAAAAATGGATCTGGACCAGGCAGACAAAAAACGGAACCAACAACACGCATTCCTTTGCTTCCGCCGGCACTTGAAATTCTTGATCGCTATAAAGATGATCCGCAATGTTTGATTAAGAAAAGGTTGTTGCCGGTGCTTAGCAATCAAAAGATGAACACGTATTTAAAAGAGATTGCTGATGCTTACAATATCACAAAGAAGATGACCTTCCATACTGCACGGCATACTTTCGCTACGACTGTGACTTTAACGAATGGGGTTCCAATTGAAACCGTAAGTAAGATGCTTGGTCATCGTAATCTTAAAACGACGCAGCATTATGCGAAAATTCTGGATTGAAAGTGAGTACCGATATGAGCGTGCTTCGTATGAAATACAAGAAGGAACCAATCGGATAGAAATGCGGATCGAGAAAAGATGTTATAAAGCCCCACTGAATCTTAGCCTTCTTTATTTAGGTACCCTGAGCACCTAAATTCCATCTTTTTGAGTTGTCTTAAGTGGGGTAGTTGGCAAGCTTTGGGATATAGGTATTAGGTATTATAATATGTAATATATTAATATAAGTATTTGATATATAGTGTTTAATGTACTAATATTACGTATTATAATATGTAATACTTAGAATATGAAGCTGCAACAGGCATCAATGAGCCCACAGGATGTGGTGATTTTACTAAAGATCGCCAGCTATGAGCAGAATCAATGGAACCAGGTGAAATTAGCTGAAGAACTGAGTTTAAGTCAGCCGGAAATCAGCAATTCATTGGCACGGTCCCGCTATGCTGGTCTGTTGGATGAATCGGGAAAAAATGTTCGTAAACTGGCGCTGATGGATTTCCTGCAATATGGAATAGCTTATGCCTTTCCGGCCAAACCAGGCCCCATTGTGCGTGGCGTACCTACTGCCCATTCCGGACCTCCGTTAAATACTTTAATACAATCAAATGGTGATGAATATGTATGGCCATCCGCAACGGGACACTTACGGGGTCAGGCAATTTCTCCTTTATACAAGAATGTCGTGAAGGCAGTAAAAGGTGATCATGAATTACATGAATTGTTGTCGCTTGTGGATGCTATTCGAGTAGGACGAGTACGAGAAAAAAATTTGGCTGTAGAAGAATTGAAAAAACGGTTAGTGTGATGCTGACGAACAAGACCATCAACATGGGTGTGGTAAAAAAAGTAGCCATAGCTCTCGGAGAACTGAATGACGAAGTTGCTTATGTGGGTGGAGCAACGGTTAGTATTTACGCCAATGATCCAACAGCTGAAGATGTTCGTCCTACAAAGGACATTGACATCATGCTTCACATTATTTCATTTTCTGAACTTACTGCTTTACAAGATAAACTGGCTCAGAAAGGCATCCTTCCTGATCCTGAATCCAAAATCAATTGTCGATTTAAATACGAAGATGTACTCATCGATGTTATGTCAACGAAAGAAGTGGGATGGGCACCTTCGGATCCATGGTTCGAGCCAGGATTCAAAAATCTGATCAAGTTTAAATTAGATGATGAAACAACGATCCGTGTATTTCCTGTCGCCTATTTTCTGGCAACCAAATTTTCAGCCTTTCATGACAGAGGAAATGACCCCAGGACGAGCAAAGACTTTGAAGACATTGTGTACGTGCTTGATAACAGACTGGATATAGCGAATGAAATAAAACAAGCGCCTGATGATGTGAATACTTATTTGAAAAATCAATTGAAAGAGTTCCTAAAAGAAGCGATGAGTGAAAATATCGCCTGTCATCTTAGTCCATTTTCAGCAGAAGAAAGATTAGAGATGTTAAGAGACAAGGTTAAATTCATTCTCGATTAGAACGTATGGTGCGATCAAATAGTTTTAAAAAAACGAGCGATCCCTGAATTCCATGGAAACTTCAAGTTCGTCTCCAGTGGGCAAGCCAACGAAAACAACTTTGTGTATTTGCAAAATTGATTGCCATGGGTGACTAGTTAATAATCAACATTGCTTTTTGACTTGCTGTACCGATTTCAACCTTAGTTCCTGAATTAAAGTTGATAAAGTCTGTTTCAATTCCATCACTGAAGATTATTCCATTCGACGGCATGAACGATTCTATCGTTAATTTTTCATTTGTTTTTATCATTCCTGCTGACAAATCAATTTTTGAATATTTACTTTGAAACGGTTCTCTCACGACGTATACCAGTTGGTTGGTGTCCCATGGCAGTGAAAAATTTACTTTGCCCGGTTGACTTTTACTGAAAGTGTTTTGAATACCATTGGCCATGTTTAAAAGTGAACTAAGCCAGCCCGTTGACCCTGCGCCTGTAGAAACAATTATACCACTCGAACTTTGTTCTTCTGTTTTGTTTTCATAAGTGATTTTATAACGCGCAGAAGTGTGTGAACCTGGTCCAATGAATAAATCATTGAAAGCAAGTAAACGCTGGCCATCATTTGTTTTGGCTTCGGCTAATGTTACATTTTTAAATTTTGCTTTACCCCTCAGGACGTTTTCGAGACCAAGTTTGAAATTGGTTACTTCAAACGGCAACAGGAAGCCATCATACCGATTTTTATCTGGATTCACTCCGAAAATCGGAAGACCATTAACATATTTCGCTGCATTTGCAACCAACCCATCTTGACCCACAACAACAGCAACATCTTTTTCGCTAAAGAGAAAATTGGGTACGAATTTCCTTTCAAGAACTTTTAATTTCAATTGGTCATGGACGGTTTCAATCACTTTATCAAGAGAGCGATGAAATATTTCATGCTCACGTTCATAATCGCTAAAATCCCCACCGGCATGTTCAATATAAAATTTCGCCTGGGCCTTTGTATTGAATCGTTCGATAAGAGCTTCAAGCCGTGTTTTATTAATGATAACAATGGCGTTTTCAATATTCATGATGAAACACTTTGAATCGAACTTATTTTGCTTTTTGATTCTTAATGACTGACTCTAAAAAGTCCGGTGTAATGTTCAGCGTTCCAATCTTGCCTGCATTTTCGGCCAGTTCGCGAAAAGCGAATCCGATGTTATCTACAGCGGAAATACCTTTGGCATTTATAGCCATGAGCGTTCTCCAATCAAACTGTTTGTACGGGTTCAAGGTTTTTTCTAATGTGTAACCCTTTGCATCTGCGGTCTTTCTTTCGTTTTCCACTTGCATCTCAATTAGCTTGGTTTTTTGCTCTTCAACAGAAAGGTCTGCAGCGATTGTCATCTCGCGAAGTTTCCTAGCATTTTCTGCCTCATTAATTTTGAGCTCAGCTTGTTTTTCATGGATTTGCTTCTTTTTCTCTTGAACCGCTATTTCGGTATTCAATTCGCTTTCCTTAATTCTCCGTTCTTGTTCAACGGCGAAGTTTCTTCTTTCATAAATTGCTTGATCCGCTTCGCGCTGTAAACTTTCCTTCATTTCCGTTTCAAGAGCCTTGGCCATTTCCGGTGTGGGCTTAATGGCCAGCACGTCTACGCTAAGGATACTTACACCAAGAAGCCTTACAGCATCAGACTCTTTTAGTCCCGTTTCAATGGTGCTGCTGATAGGTTTAGCGCTTCGAAGCGTTTCCTTGAGGCCGAGTCCTTGAATAAATGCTGAAGCCGCAGTCTGAGCTTCGTTATTTAGTCTCTGATTTAATTTTTCGAAATTCGTTTCGTTAACCTTTTGCTGCTTATTTAATGTGAAATCCAACATTTCAGAAAGCTGTTTGGGATTTTCAATGGCATAAGTTATTTGACCTTGAATCGTAATGGTTTGAAAGTCTTTGGTTGTTTCGCTGAAAATGAATTGAATATCCTTGCTGCCTAAAGGGATCGCAGTAATGGATGAAGTTGGAGAGTAATAAAAGAAAGATAATCCTCTGCCTTCTCTTTTTGCATTTCCATGGGCATAATGGATAGCGTAAGTCATGGAGTCGAACTTGATGTAATTAATTCCGAACATATTGGTAAAGTTTAAGTGATTTGTTTAAAGCTGTTTCGTGGAATGTGTCAATCAATCCCAATCTTGTTGATAATGGAAGGGTCAGAGGGCTTATAAATACGTTCTATCGGAACCAAAAGACTATCCAATGTTTTGTTTTGTACATGCTTATATTGTTCGATTGAAAAATCAGTAATATCCTGAATGGCTACAATATTTTCGGTGGCATATTTTCGAAGCATTGATCCCTTAAGTCCCAATTGTAAGGCCCTTCTTTCAATAGGAGTTCCATAAGGATCATGGTCGGGATCCCATTGGAGCCTGACTTCCTTTGAAGCCAAATCCTCTTTCCATCTATCTTTTTCTTTGTAGCCACTTTTCTCGAAAGAAGACATAACAGACTCTTCTAGTATCATGTCTAAAAAGCTTTGCTTAATCCAAATGGCTAATATTCTTTCTTGACCTTCCTTGGTAGCCCATCCACTCCTAAACATCATCCATAAAAAGTTTGGCTTAATCCAGGACATACGGTTGAAACCAAAATCGACCCCTCCGAATTTTTGATGTTCTACCGCAAAATCAGCTATCGATTTTCTATAGGCTTGATACACGATGATATCATCGCCTTGCGTTTGGGCCATAATGTGATTCCCTGTCGAAGGGTAATTCAAGTTATTGTACGGTTCAAATTTTAACGTAAACTTCATTTGCGTAGATTATACACAAATATAATTAGATGCTTTCAATCATCAAAGTCAATTTGCGTATTTTTTACGCTAATTATAAATATTAGAAGAAAATATCGAAGTTATAGCCCTTTTCTTTCAGCTCGAAATACTTCTTTTTATTGAATTTAAAGAGCCGGGCTGGTCTTCCCGCTTTGCGTTGAATGGTTTCATCTAACTCTTCCAAAATGCCGAGACTGACGATTTTCTTTTTGAAGTTTCTGCGATCAATTTCCTGATCCAACAGGGTTTGATAGAGTTTTTCTAAATCGGAAAACGGAAATTCCTTTTCAAGAAGTTCAAAGCCTACTGGTTCATAAGTGATTTTTCCACGTAGTCGTTTGATTGCAACATCGATAATTTTTTTGTGATCAAAGGCCAGCTTAGGTAGCTTCTTAATATTATACCAGGCAACATCCTCAGCGTCCGTTTGCGCTGCAATTTGAAAATCTTGTGGTCTTACAAGTCCAAAGTAAGAAATCGAGATCGCATGATTCCGTGGATCTCTATCAGGAGAGCCAAAGGTATACAGCTGTTCCAGGTAGTTAACGTCTATTCCTGCCTCTTCTTTTAATTCCCGAGTCACTGCGTCATCAAGGGATTCGTGATTAAGCACAAGGCCACCTGGTAATGCCCACATTTTTTGAAAGGGTTCATTTTTACGTTTAATCAATAAAACGGAAATTCCCTTTTCCTGGTCGTAACCAAAAACAACAGCGTCTACTGATACCTTGATATCTTGCTTCATTTAGTAAAAATAGTAAAACCAAGAAGAACACTTTCTTAAAGCAAGTTGTGTAGTAGGTTAAAATTTGTCGATGTCAACGTTCCAACGAAAGGAACCGTGGGGTACTAATTCAATTACAAAGTCCCAAAATAAGTATTTAAGGTATGCACGGTCGTCAGCCGCCAAACATCAAATGCCAGTTGGTTACATACCGCATGATCGATCTCCAAACTACTTCTTCGTCACCAAATCCTCCTTTGCCGCCCACATTGCAATATCTTGTTTACTTAAAGCCGTGGCCATCAGTTCAGGAAATTTATCAGGAGTACAGGCGAACACTGGAATACCCAATGACGCCATATATTCGGCATTGCCATGATCATAGCCAGGAGCTCCATCATCATTTAATGCTAAAAGCACAATTACCTGAACACCTGCCTCGATCAAAGCCTTGGCACGTTTGCGCATCTCTGTCGCATCTCCACCTTCATATAAATCGGTGATCAGCACGAGCACAGTATCAGCAGGACGTTGGATAATCTGCTGACAATATGTGAGCGCTCGGTTGATATCCGTACCACCCCCAAGCTGTACGCCGAATAATAACTCGACGGGATCATCAAGTTCATCGGTAAGGTCTACCACATTGGTGTCGAATACAACCATCCTGGTTTGGATGGCTGGAAGAGAAGCCATGACTGCTCCAAAAATTCCAGAGTAAATCACAGATGCTCCCATGGAACCACTTTGGTCCAGGCACAAGACAACATCTTTCAATGAATTCCGCCGTTTGCCATAACCAATTCGTGTTTCAGGAATTATCGTCTTGTACTCTTCTTGATAATGCTTTAGGTTTTTCAAGATGGTGATATGCCAATTGATTTCATTATGGCGCGGCCTCCGGCTGCGGGATGAACGATTAAGACTACCCATAATGGCTTGTTGTGTGGGCTGAGAAAGTTTTTTCATCAGTTCATCGACCACCTTTCTTACAACCTGCCTCGCGGTGTCTTTGGTCTTTGATGGAATAACACGGCTCAAAGTCATCAATGTCGCAACAAGATGCACGTCAGGTTCTACGTTTTCAAGCATCTCTTTTTCAAGGAGCATAGAGGTGAGATTGAGACGTTTCAACGCATCTTGCTGCATTACTTTTACAACGGTGTTGGGAAAATAAGTCCTGATATCTCCCAACCAGCGGCTAACGTTTGGAGAGGATGGTCCAAGTCCTCCCGTCCGCTCGGTATCATAAAGCGCTTCCAGTGTTTTATCAATTTGAAGATCAACATCATTCAACGAATAACCTGTTCCATCGTTCTGATCTCCTCCTAGTATCATTCTCCATTTCCGCAGATGATTTTCCATATCCTGGCTTTAAGTCGAAATTTCATTTTTCTTTTTTTGTATCCCCAATAGTTGTGCGACTACGGGCAAGGCATTCATCGCACGCGCTTCATCCAAATTATCCAGTGAGGTTTCTGTTACTTTAACTGTTATCTCGCCGCCACCTTTTTTTGCTTTCTCACCAATCTTTCTTCTTTCAGCGTGTGAAAATTGAGAAAACGTCCTGCGCATCAATGGGAGCAAAGCAATAAAATCTTCCTCGCTCAGGTGCTGCACCCATTGGTCTACCAACGACCATAGTCTTTCATCAATAATGAGAATTGTACCGCTTCCCTTCAAGAATCCCTCTATCCAGGAGGCGCTCTCCGAAACATTTCCTGAACGTGATAAAGCAAAATTGAATTTGACAGCGAGCATGTCGCCTTGATAAACTTTAGCATCTGACAAAATGCGCGTGCAGTACCCTGCTATTAACGGAGCTGTATGCTGATGATCACAGATGAGATGTAGGGTGTCATACCATTCCTTTCGTTGCGCTTCCTGATTTAACAACGAAACCGATTCGTTTAGTTGGTAAATATGTCCTGTAAGCGCAGATGCAGATTCTTCATCTATTCCAACACAAGCAGTAGGGATGCTCACAAAAACACGGGCAATCATTGAATTGACAATGCTCAGCATCATCGTCTCGTCTGTCTGTCTGACATTACCATATCGCGAAATGGAGACCAGCGAGGGCAACGCTTCAAGTAATTGCACCACATCGTTGGTGGCCGCTGCGAGGTTATTGATTTGGGTGATTAGCGATTCGACAGCCTTTGGAAGATCGGATGGTATTACCTTTTCAAGCAGCACGCAAACAACCTGGAGGCTGGATGCTTCTTTGGCCTGGTGAGAAGCAAAATTTGCGGAGGCTTCTTCCAATGTGTTTCCCCAATTCCCCCTCTCTATTATGCTGATGGAAAATTCAGGTTCCCATTTGAGCTGCCATGACTCCTTGAAAGTCCCTTTGCTTCTTACATTAAGTGGATGCGCCCATACAATTTCTATTAACAATAAGCGATGCAGAAATACACTCCGTTCCAGTTGTAGCGCTTCACGTAAATCCAAAGTCAATTCTTTTATTCCCGCCTCGGCAGGTAGGCGAAGGCGCTTTTGCGTTTTTTCTACATCCTGCAACAACGGTGGCTTTGGAACCTCATAAGGTACGTGACCAATTTTATCACTTACAATAAGTTCTTCCCGGATGAGCTGAAGCAATATGTCATCGCCATTACACAGCACAGCGAGCGTCGCTTCGTTCAACTCGGCTAATCCAATCTTACTAAGTCCCCTTAATGAAGTTAACGATTCGGCTAGCCGCACCGCCTCAATAACATGGGCCACCGACGTGTCCATATCTTTGCTTCGAAAAAGCTTGGCAATTTTTGCCATCCACAATGTACCATCATCAGCCGGATGGTGCCACACGTGATCGTACCATCCGGGAGACTGAATGCCTGCTCCATATCCGCTGGCAAACGTTAGACGGTTGTATGTCCAGGGAATCCAGGTAGTTTCAACCTTGACTTTTGCAAGACCTTTAAGCAGATCGGTATCTTCTTTCTGCTTTGGCATGTTTACGAGCACCGGTGCATGCCACGCGCCACAGATTACAGCAATGTTATTGTATCCATCCTTCTCTGCCTGGCGGATTATTTTCCGCATATACGCTTCGCGAAGTTTTTCAACAAGATTATCTTTCTCTGGAATTTCCGTTCGCAAAGTTTGGATGGCTTCATGCACTGCGTCAAATACGCCATCATTATTTATACGATGCTCAAACATGGATTCCCACCAACGCTCACCATCATCAAAGCCTGCGGCCTCGGCGAGATAGCGTAGCGGATCCCTGTACACCTCGGCGTTAGCTGCAGCATTACTGGTGCATGTGTAGTTTGAAATGTTATCTTCTTTCTTTTCTTCTTTTTGTTCTAATGCAAACTTGTGACTCAAGGGTAGATCCATGAAACGGACTGGCACATTGTTGTGTGCTCCAAGATGAATCGCTTGCCATTCGGGAGAAAATTCAGCGAAGGGATAAAATACGGCACGATTTGGTTCATCGGGGCGGTAAGCTAAAATGGCAACGGGAGGTTTTAATTCGCTGTGAGCGGACCATCGTAAAAGTTCATCTCCTTCCGGGGGACCCTCCACGAGGATAATGTCTGGCTTCGCCTGCTGTAAAAAAGTTTTTACATTTCTCGCTGAACCTGGTCCGTGATGCCGTATACCGAGAACATGAATACTCATACACCAAGATCACGGCAAGCTCTATAAATGTCTTTCCATTCATCGCGGGGCTTTACGACAGTTTCCAGATATTCCTGCCAAACAATTTTATCCTGAACCGGATCTTTCACTACCGCACCAATGATGCCGGCAGCAAGGTCGGCAGCCCTTAAGGAACCATCACCAAAATATGCAGCCATCGCCATACCACTATTCACAACTGAAATTGCTTCGGCAGTGCTCAAGGTACCGGATGGAACTTTGATTTTGGTTTTACCATCTTGTGTGACGCCGGATCGTAGTTCTCTGAAAATTGTGACGATCCTTTTTATCTCAGCTACCGCCGGAGGTTCAGCAGGAAGCTCCATTATTTTTTCAAAGCTTTGAACCCTTCGTTTTACAATATCAATCTCTTCGTCCATGTCATCAGGCAACGGTAGGATTACTGTATTGAACCTGCGCTTCAATGCTCCAGACAATTCATTCACACCTTTGTCTCTATTATTTGCTGTAGCGATAATATTAAATCCTTTTATCGCCTGAACCTCCATATTTAATTCTGGAATGGGCAGTGACTTTTCCGACAAGATGGTAATCAATGCATCCTGTACGTCAGAGCCGATACGCGTTAACTCTTCGATGCGCACGATCTTTCCATCCTTCATCGCTTTCAGTACCGGCGTTTCAACCAATGCTTTTTCAGAAGGACCTTCCGCTAATAGACGTGCGTAGTTCCAGCCATAGCGAACTGATTCTTCACTTGTTCCTGCGGTTCCCTGAACGATCATTGTGGAGTCTCCTGAAATGGCGGCAGAAAGATGTTCTGATACCCATGACTTTGCTGTTCCGGGCAATCCATATAATAGCAGGCCGCGATCCGTTGTTAACGTAGCAACGGCTATTTCAATGAGTCTTTTTTTACCAATATATTTTGGTGAGACTTCAAATCCATTTTTTAGTTTGCCGCCAAGCAAGTAAGTAACAACCGCCTGCGGCGATAACTTCCAGTTGGGCGGACACTTATCCTTATCATTTTTCTTAAGCTCTTGAAGTTCTTCAGCAAAGAGTTGCTCGGCGTGTTGTCTTAGTAATGTACTCATGCGGTAAAGGATTGCAGGGTTTGTTGTTTTATTGTTAGAAGGCGTGCCAATTCATCCGATTGATTTTTCCAGTAAACTTTCTTTTGTTCTTCCGTTGGAGTAAATGATTCAAGGATTTCTAAAATCGCTACAGGAATGAGGGGCGCAGCAGGGCGATAAAAGCTACGGTTATAATTATAGATTTCGTTGGATGTATAGTGGATGATAAGCTTTGCCAGGTCCAAACTCCACTCTTCTTCCTGATCAATCATTACTTGTATGATCTCACGTGGCTTTTCTTTTAGAAATTTCCGTGCATATCCATCGCGATCTTTACCCGATAAACTATTTATCATTGGGGCGACTGAACTATCGATAATGGTAGGGTCAGCATGATCGAGAATACTTTTGCTCCAATTTATGTCCTTGAACTTTATTGAAGCGATGGCTAAAGCGGGAATATAAAACGCGGTCTTCTTTTCCTTTTGAAACAACTCAATGATTGCTTCCGCCGACAATTGAAGATGATCGTTCCAGAACGAGGGTGGGACGGCTGATATCAGTTGAGCAAGTATGTACTGATTATCAGAAACATTTTTGTCGCTGCTTAATTTTTCAACACCTGATTTAAACACGATGTCTGGAATGGTGAGATTATCGCTCACATCCAAATTGGTTTTATTGACCATTCCCAATAATGCTTTTCCTTTTTTGATGTTAATCGCATTTTTTAAAACATTGGAATACTCTGCCACGATTGAAGAAGTAGGAATTGATTTCATTAAATCCAGGACGGCCGCATTAACTTTTTGCCCCTTTTCTTTCAAACTCTCGAGCCAGCTGAGATCACTTTGCGACAAATTAATTCGAAGGATTTCAAGGTACGTCAGTTTTTCATTTGCTCCCTCTGTCGCCCACGTTGTTTTAAGTAATTCAAGCGCCTCACCTGGATTGTTTGTTCGAAGATCGCGCAATAATTCTTTTCGCTCCTCTGAATTTCCCGTCTCCCAAACAGCATGTTGATCCGTTGATGATGAATTGAAATTCCACCGGAGATTTAATTTGCAGAGCCACTCCCCTCTCTTCCCGCTAATATCACGGATCAATTTTCTAAATTCCTTTTTCCGTAAAGCAATGTCTAATAGCGCAGGAATCAATTCGGGTGTTACGATCAATTCTTTCGAGGCACACTGTTTGATCCATAATTTTAAAAAGGGCATGAGATCTTCTTCCAAGATGGTATTTAGTACACCACTAGCTTTTGGAGAGCAATAAGATTTAATCTCCAATTCAGCTTCAGCATGAGCAATATGTTGGAAGTTCAAGGGCAAAGAACCTGCTCGTCTATATTGATAGATGAGCGATGAGAAGCGTAAAAAATCTTCTTCCGGATCTTGCGAGTCGAACACCTCATATTTCTGTGTAATGATCTCAGGAATATCCGAAGATTTTAAAGGCAGCTTTCCGCTACCCAACGTGGCCTTATTGATAATGTCTTCCCACAACTTCATACGAGCAACTTATATTGATTATCAATCCAGGCGCCTAGCGGCTCAAAATTATTCTCCCTGCCCACTGCAAATATCCGTAGAGGCTTACCTCCGCTTAGAGACATTAGCTTCCAGGAATTTTGAAAGCCGTGATCGATTATAACTCCATTACCGTGCTCATCTTTTAATAGCCATTGATTATTGGTAATAACGGGCACAACATTTTCAACGATCGCGGGCAGATGATTCATCCATGGATTGACGGCATGAACGCGACTTGCATACTCAGAAATTTCTTTCCAGTTTTTGAGACCTTCAATAGATGTTTCAGAGGTTACACTAAATTGTTCTTTCACCAATGCTCTTAAAGGGTTAGCACCCTTAAAATAGACGAGCTCCGCATCCACACAAGAGCCTGGAAGAAGATTTACCTCGGGTAGTTGTCCTTTTACATAGAACTGCAAGATCAACCCATAACGCTTTGATTTCTGTCCATAAAGCCAATTGCGTTCTTTAGTGAGATTCTCTTCCTTATCTACACGTTTTGCTAATACAAACCAATCATCACGAACACCAGCTTCAGCTTTTATTTCCTCCTGACTTTGTGTAAACCCTACGAGTGTCATCAGCTCCTCTTGCAACGCGCCAGATAAATTAGACATGCGTGGAAAACCTTCGAGGACAAGATAAATTCGCAAAAGCTGGTCTAAAAAATTGGTCTGCCATCCTTCTTGGTAAAAGTTGGTACCCTGAAGTGATCGGATCATCGTTGCAAGACCTGGCGCCTGGGCGTCCACCATCCGTTTAGCGATGGTCTCGAAATACGAAGAATCTTTTCCTGGAATATTTAGCAATCCATTTCGGACGATGTCCTTTATCCAGAGCCGTAAGTCCATCATTCCGTCTTCGACGCGTTTCAGTCTGTTCTCCTGACGTTTTGCTTGTGACGCGGGATCGATCTTTTTCTCCTTTTCTTTTTTCTCTAATTTCTTTTCATCCCGTTCACCGCGTTTATCCAGCCACCCAGTAACCCAATCTGGTTCAGTAGCCGATGAGAATATTTTCTTATCCCGAGCGTACAGTAATAGCAGTCCGAGGCCATGCTTGCACGGAAACTTGCGACTTGGGCATGAACATTTAAAGGCGACATTGATTAAATCGACCTGTGTTTGATAAGGAAGTTTTCCACTTCCTTGACATTCGCCCCACAATGCTCTTTCGCTTACTTCGCGCTTTACCCATTTGGATTCATTCGCTAATTCCTTTCCTGATTTTTTGGAAGATTCATCAGGGGCCATCGAAAGAATCTGTTCTTCGGAAAAATTCATTAAGACAATGGATCAGATATCATAACAATGATATTGAAAAAAATCAGAAAAGAATACTGCTAGAAGATGTCTAGTGATGATTGTACGTCTGAATACCTGCGTCGGCTCTGCGTGCTCGACAGCTTCTTTTAATAACAATAATACCCCGGGTTTCCAAGGGTTTGACTTGCTGTTAACTCTTTCGGTGTATTCCTTTAGATGTCAATTGATTTTTTACTTGTCTTTCAATGTGCAACTCCATAGGGGCCGTATTGATCTTCTCCCAAAATTTGGTTGAAAGAAAGACGATTGTGCTAGCCACGTCATCCCGAAGAGTAGATAGCGATGAATCCACGTTGAACGGGCGTTTTTAATTTCCACCAGTAACTTCCGTCATATCAGAAGATCTACAATCATCGAATCAATCGAATCATTCAAGCGTTTTTAATTGCTCTTTAATAATTCGATTAAACTGATAGTATTCTTCTTTTTTAATAAATCCGTTTTCTTCAATCCAATCTTCTATGCTGTATTTGCGAACAAACAATTCAATGGTTGAGCCTTCCATGCGGGAATTTGAAGTCAGGTATTCAGCCATTTTCAATAGTAATAATTTGTTCCGTTGCAAAATTTCAAATGCTTGTGCCTCGCAATCTTTAATGATTTTGATAGCTTCAACGGCATGTTTCTGAGAGTTGAAAAAAGCATTTTCATTCTGAGTAGATTCTACAGCGAGGTGAATAGGGTCGGCCCCCATGGCGTATTTGCGTATCGCCTTGTTTGCAAGTGCAGATGCTTCTTCAATATCACTATAAACGCCAGACGAAGTAAGCTCTTCTCCAAAAATCATTTTCTCTGCTACATAACCACCTAACGTTATAACAATATCTTTCTTCAGGCTTTCCCGGGTCATGGGTCCTTTTGGAAAATTTATCAGGCAAAAGCCTTCTGCCTCCGATGCCGTTCTTGAAACCACTGCCGATGGAATGATCCGCAAAGTGAGCGCAGCCAGGATAGCGTGAGCCGCTTCATGCACAGCAACGTGGGCCTGAATTTCCGGATCAATACTTTTTCTCAAATTTTCCAATTTGAGCTTGGCCTCGTCTGAAATAGTTGAGACCGCGTCACCATTTTTATCCTTAATGGTATAAATAAAACTACCATCCTTATAAATCCAAATAATTTCGGCTATTGGCAATTGATACTCAAGAATGGAAACGACAAGATTGCTTATCCTGGATTCGATCAAGTTTTTAACGGTGGTCAAAACGGGTCTCGTGCCTTGCGCTGGGTAGACTCCTTCGGCATACACGATGTCAACAACTGATTCATCAAATGTCATTTTCCATCCGAACCGGTGTATCACAAAAGCAGCTACTCTTTTTAATTCTTGCCTTATTAAAAGCCGGAATTGTGCATTGTTAAAAGATTTATAAACCACATGGTTATTACCTAATCTGGCAATCTGCTCAGAGCGGAACCTTTTACGCAGAGCTCTTTTAATATGCGCAATCGTGATTTTTGAAGTTGCCTCATGAAATTCGTCAGCGCTTATATCAGGGTTCATGCTATGACTCATAGCATAAGCTTCGTCCAGATTTCCCAGGATAAATATTAAAGCACGAGACAAATCCAATTCTTTAGTTGCCGGCCTTGAACGCATGCCTTCCAAAATAAATACTTTAAGATCCGACACAGAACAAGTTTTTACGCGCTCTTTGATTTGATCTTTTGAATAATCATCGTTATCAAATAAACAAAATAAGCCTTCGATAAAATCTTCTGAAAGGAAATATGCTTTGTCTAAAGCCACACCATCACGACCAACGTTCTCGAAATAGAAACCATCAAAGAGCTTCGTGAATGTTTCGATACCATTAACAACTTCTCCATTTTCCAATAGTACTTCACTTTTGATAAGTTTATCTAACCTTTTAATACAATGATCAGCTCTGAAAAGATAATAAGTACTATGCCCTGGGATATAATCAATCTTCCCGGAGTCCAACAGATCCCATATCACTCTTAACTTATCCTTTCCCAATTCATTTGCGTTGCTATCTAATGTTTTTGCAAACTGAAATTCATCAAGGCAAATTAAAGCCGGCTTCTGATGAAAGAAATCAAGATCATTCGTGAGAATGTTTTTTATCCATGACGCCGAGTCGGATTCAAATTCGCCCATGTCAATGTGCGTATAGAACCTACGATAATCCAGAAACTCAACAATGCTTTGTACCAACGCAGTTTTACCTGAGCCTGTAAGACCCCAAAGGTTAATGACGGTTGGTCTCAACTGAGCTTCGGGAAATAGATACCAAGGCATAATCAGGGACATAACTTCATCAATGATGCTGTCTAATCCGAGAAACCGTTCTTTTAGTTTGAGCGTGATTTGTTGCAACGTCTGCTTCTTAACAATCAACTCATTATGTAAAATTTGTGTGTTCATAATTTTAATCTTTAGCCATCCGCACAATTCGGGGATGAAATTTTCCTTCTACATTTACTAATGTCGTCTGGCTCTTCATAATCAGGTCGATATCTTTATAAGCCACAGGCGCTTCCTCCGGACTGCCACCGATCAAGATGATCTTCTCGCTTTGCAAAACTTTTTTTAGAGCACTTACTGTAATTGTATTCTTTGCTTTTTGGCGAGACAATTTTCTTCCTGCACCATGGGCAGCAGAATTCAACGAAGATTCATTACCCAAACCACACACCACATATCCTGGTGCAGTCATACTTCCCGGAATTATTCCAAGGACTCCTTCGGCTGCAGGTGTAGCACCTTTGCGATGAATCACATACTCATTTCCGTCGTAAAGTTTTTCCCTCCACGCGAAATTGTGGTGATTCTCAACCCTGCTTAAAACAGAAAGTCCAAGTGCATCGCACAAATTTTTATGGATGCGATCGTGACAGGCTTTTGCGTATTCACCTGCCAAGTTCATAGCGATCCAGTATTCGTTTCCTTCTTCACTATCCAAGTCAAGCCACGCCAGATGCTTTGCTTCTCTTGGAATCTTGCACTTACTCATCGCGATGTTAGTGTAATGCTGGGCAATATTAGCGCCCAAGCTTCTTGAACCTGAGTGCGATAATATTGCTGCATAATTACCTTTCGGAAGATGAAGATTATTGCTTTTTTCAAGCGATACAATTCCAAATTCTACAAAGTGATTCCCCGAACCAGAACTACCTAGTTGCCTAATAGCTTTCCCACGTAACCGTCTAAGCAGATCGGTTAATTGAAAATCCGGATGATCTAATACGTCATGCTCTTGTCGTGACTCAAGACCGCCGTCATTACCAAAATGTGTTTCATCATGCAAAACTTTCTTTAATTCATAAGCATGATGCTCCACATAGCTCCCAGGCAGATCAAGAATACTCAGCGCCATCCGGCAGCCGATGTCCATTCCGACACCATATGGGAGGACTGCATTCTTCGTTGCAAGTACTCCGCCAATAGGCAAGCCGTAGCCCTGGTGAGCATCGGGCATCAAGGCACCTTTTTCTGCAATCGGTAGGCGCATGACTAATTCCATCTGCTTCAACGCATTTGTTTCAATGTGCTTGTTTCCAAAAACATCAAAATGCTTGGGTTCATCACTCAATTGAAAAACGTTAAATGAATCATTGCTAAGCGTTTTCGAAACCAGCTTCAGTGCGAGAATTCCAAGCGTACTATGACCTACATATGACTCCGGCTGCTCCAACACCGTGCTAATTAATTTTAGTTTCTCTTCGTTCGGTGTATGCTTAAAGTGCCTGTTCATAATATTTAAGGCGAGGCTTCTTGCTACATCCGAAGGAAAATTGACGACTGTTAAATCTTTTATATTAAGTTTTTGTGTGCTCATAAGATTAGCACCTCATCCTTTAAAGAAAGTTGAGTGAAGAGAAATGGTTTCTGTTCATGCTTATGTCAAAGCATAGGGCAGAAAATTTCTCAAAGCCTGTGCGTGGCTTTGTTGTTTAATTAGAATTTACTTTTTTGAATTGACAACAGCGGTTATGATCGGGTAAGTATGCTTACCGTAGCTGTTATTTTGGGATATGTAAACTGAAGACCAACATAATTTCCTCTATTTAAATAGAACATAAGAGTGAAATGCTATGCAAAGGTAAGACGAGTTGATGAAATGACAATGACTTTAATTACTTTAATACGAAAGTTAGAATTTTTCTAAACAGAGCTATCTTGATTTAGTGTGGTCAATACATTTTTTAAAGCCTTAATCTCTTCGCCGCTGATTGCAATCATGATTCTAATCGTGATGGCTAATGTGAACAATAACTATCAACCTCAGGTCAAATTAGACGATGGCAGAATCGTGAATGGCGATCTTATAAAAGGAATACGTGGGTTGAAGAATGCACTGAATGCAGATGAAGATCTCGAGATGCAGCGGATGTATCCTGAAGGCTACATGTTTCTGAATGTAATTTATTCCCTCGCATGCTGTAACCTGCTTGAAGGAGATAAAAGTGCAGAGATTGTGAAGGAAGGGCTCACTGAAATTCAAAAAGCGTGGCAGAAGATCAGCGATTCACGTGGACGTGCACCTTTTAGCGAAGAGCTTTCTCCACCGTTTGGATCGTTTTATAAAGGTTGGAGCACATATCTGTTAGGGAGGAAGTTAAACCTCGAAGCTGAACATCAAAGAGATGAAAAGGAAGTAGCTCAATTCAGATACCAGTGTGAGGAGATTTCGAAAGCTATTCAGGAAAAAGTCTATCCAGTAAGTTACTATGGCGGGGCGTGGCCAGCGGATGTGCTGGTGTCCGTGGCTTCGTTATCTCTACACGATAAAATCTTCGAAACGAAATATAACCAAACAATCCACGGCTGGTTGGACAAAGTTAAAACAATTAGATGTCAATGGGCTGATTCCGCATGCCGTACGGCCATCAGATGGTAGACCAATTGAAAAAGCACGGGGTTCCTCGCAGGCGCTCATGCTGATCTTTCTTCGCGATATTGATGAGCGCCTGGCAAACGCTCAATTTAAACTGTTCAAAGAAAATTTTATTGACACAAAGTTTGGTTTGACTGGAATTCGAGAATATTCTAAAGGTGAATTTGGAATGGGTGATGTAGATTCCGGTCGTATCCTTTTTGGTTTTGGCGGTGCTGCGACAATTGTTGGAATGCAAACTCTATTTCTATACGGTGAATATGAGTTAAGCATCAAAATAAGAAATACAATTGAAGCGTTCAGTTTTCCTTTTATGAATGGGAACGAAAAAAAATACTTTTTTGGTATGTTGCCAATAGCAGATGCGTTTATAGCATGGAGTCATTCCCGGGTTTCTCCTGACGTCGCGATAGATCCATCATTTACAAGCTTTCGCATATACAGTATTCTTATTTTTGCATTGCTTTCGATATTCTCTTGGATGTTGGTGGTGTCAAAAAAGTCATCAAAAATGTCTTTGCATATTCTCTGGGATTAGAGCGCCAGGAAAACTGATCGGTCAGACATCGACGAGCTGAATAAAATAAGGAAGAAAAAGCGAGGGAGAGGCATTTAGTTCAGAGTGATAAACCCGGTGTAATAAAATCCACCGCAGTGATGCGCTGTTTCCAAACTGGCTGTTGCCGAATAAACTTATTTCTCGATTTCAACAAATACGTTTTCGGTTTCCATCTGCTCAATAAATTCTGATATTAATAAATCCCATTCTACAATTTTTAGGGTATTATTTGTTTCAAAGTTTATATTTCTTGTTGGAGGATCTACTTCCCATCCCATTTGTTTAAGCTCTTGAATACGTTCTTTCGATAATTTTGAATTGTCAATTTTGTCCTCTTTAAATTCTCTTAAATCGAAAAAGTCAAAGTATTTATGGAGGACCTTACCTTTTGTAAAAACTTTAAAACTTCTAAAGCAGGAATGTGGTCTTGAGACATACAATTGGCGAGTAGAGTCTGACCTATAAGCAAACGACTCTGCCTCTTCTGAGAGCAGCTGATCACCATTTGCGTTATAAAAAGCAAAAAAGATTGAATCGATGATTTCAATTGGTCGAAATCTTTGAACTGGGTTTTTGTCATATTCTGAATCACTGAATTTTTGAAAAAAAGTTTTATCGTTCTCATACCAGAACAAATACGCAGTCGCAGTAATTCCGTAATTTACACAAGCCATTTTCGTATAGCCAATCGTGGATATATTTCTTGTTTTATGCTTTTCGATTTCAAGGTCAATTATTGAGTCAATGCTTAATTCAAACTTTTGGCTAAAGGCACTAATCGAAATCATTAAACCAGATATTAAAATCAGATATTTTCTCATTTCACAACTTGGATTAACCCATGTTTAAGGCAGTAAGAATTTGATTTGCCCAAGGCGCATCGTCATTGATTATTACGGTTCTAAATTTGAACCGTTGGCCTTCTAACCCAACACCAGGAGAGTCATCTATATGAAGATCAATCCTGAATGCGGGAGGATATTTGGAGCAAAGATTTTTCTTCTCCTTTAAAACTTCGTTATGCCTGGTTTGATTGATGACTGAGTGTAAAACAATTCCAAAGGTCCAGAAGGCCAAACGAATGGCAAGCGTCTTTCTATACGATGTAGTGTAGATGCAAATCGAATGGCCTTCGGTTTTTAATTGCTTCATTAAATTTATTGTGCCTTCGCGAATACGCTCAATACCAAGCAATTTTTGAAATGCATTTTGTTTCTCCGTTGGGAAAGCGATACAGCCTGGAATTAAGGTGTCGTCTAAATCAAAGGATATTTTCATGTTCTATCCTTCAATCAATAAACAGACCAAATTCCATTACAGATAAAATTTATTACGAATCTCAATGAGGAGACTTTCGGCAAGTATTGGATCCGACGTTTCTGGGAGATCCGATTTCTGAAACAACTCGTCAAGAACTTGAATCTTCTCTTCAGCCTTCGTCAGCAAATCCTCATATATAAATTCGCCTGCACGGATATGCAATAGCCATTCACGCTCTGGTCGTCGTACGTTTACTTTTTTCTGACTGGCAATTTCCTCGGCCATGTTCAATAAACGAAATACATGCATCATGTTCTTCGCATCATAATTTTTGCCATGACTTACCGTATTTTCATATCGTTCTTCATTCCGTTGTTCAACCCATTCCCAATACTGACGATATTCCCTGCAATAAACAGAGTAGCCATCTTTGTTAAAATACAAAATGGCTTTTGGTTGCAGACCTTCAGGCACTGAGCTTAGTGAAACTTCATCAGCCTCGTGTCCTGAAAAGATTCCGGAAAATTTCCGGTCCGCTTGAGACTGATGGAACAGCGCATACATATCCCGCATATAATCAATCCTAACAAGACCACAACCTTCTTGAACATACCCTTGTTCAGCAAGCCATTCCGCAACAGGAACGGAACCTTGTCCCTTAACCACGTGACAAAAATCAAGAATCGTCTTTCTCTTTCGGTCTAATGGATTCAGGATTTTCTTATTCAGTCCTCTTGCCTTCTTGATTTGTGCGTATGCATATTGACCGAAGGTTTGATTGCAGAGCCTCGACAAGAACATTTCAGGTTTAAGCAGATTCATCACTGCATGACGATACAATACACAGTCTTCCGGAGTACTCAACAGCTCGAGAATATTCGGATTGTTCTTCAGTAGCAGTTCAACAAACTTCTTGATCTCATAGTACATGATATCATTTGTTTCATTGTTGATCTGATCAACGTAAGTCAGTCCATAGAATTCATTCTTTGGTAAGATAAAAACACCCTTGATGTCAGTATCTGAATGTGGTAGAGCCAGACCATAAGCCTGGCTACCACTAATGCACTTTAGCAAGAGATGTGAGGAATTATTTTGAAGATCCTTGAGTGTCATGCGATAGACTTCTTAAACAGTTTATTTATTTCAGCATCTTCTCCTTTGCTGCTAGCCGCAGGAACTCTCGCTTCACAGTAACGTATACTTCCATCAATATAAGCATTGAGATCAGAATGTCTTTCAATCATAAAACTTTCATCAACATTCGCCTTAATCGCAAGCAGTTCGTCCACTACACCATCAAATTGTTCAGGCATCAGCATACGCAGGCTTTTGAAATCCATCGGCGGAACTGACTTAAGGTCAGCGATCCATTTTGCTGCTAGAACAGGCCTCAGCGAATAAAAGTATTTTTTGAGCCGTACCAATTCACCAGACAATTCGCTTTCCAAAACTCCCTTTGCCATGCTAAGATAGTGATGCATTCCGGCGCGTGCTGAGAAATGACAAGCCATCAGTGACCTTATCGATTGCGAAAAGTCTTCGTCCTCGTGATACACTATCGGTGATTGCAACCATTCGTAAAGTGGAGCATTTGATTTCCGGAAAAGCCTAAGTGCCTTTCTCAGTTCCCATCCGTTGATATCAAGCACATCATTGATCGGAAGTTCAATTACATCACGCTGTTCATCAATAGAAAGATAGTAATCCATCTTGTGAACGTAGATGAAACGAACATCAAAATCACTGTTGGGAGAAGCAAAACCCCAGGCACGGCTGCCAGACTCACAGGCATAGAGGATCTTGACATCAAATTGATATTCTATGGATTTGAGTTTTTCGAGAATGATTTCTTTCACGGCTACAACTTTATGATACAATGTTATAGCCGATGTGCGCAGCCTTTTTGCGCAGGGGTCTATTTCTCAGAATTTTTTAGCCGAAACATAATGTCCGTCCTCAAAACATACTTAATGCCTTCAGTTACTTCGGTCCCCTCATGCTCGAGATAGTGATAAAATACCAAGGCGGCCCCTTTCGTAGGAGCAACAACGAGATTATTAAATTTTGTTTCTCCACCTTTAAAAGTATCATTCAGGTAAACCATGAAAGTATAATAACTTGCCTCTCGATTATTCCGAATATAACTCTGATCCCGATGCTTTCGGAATTGCTGACCAGGTTGATACCTGTAGAATCGAAATAATTCATTCAATCCAATTGCCTCGGAATCGCCAATTGCCTTTGGTGCATGTGGCTCAAGCTCCTTCCACAGTTCCTGCGCAAGCATAGAGTCTTTGTACAAAACACGATTGTTATTGCGAATGTGGTCGACAACACGTGGCCCGGTGTCAGTCTGAACTGTCGCAGCTTCATACCCTTTGCTTTCAGATTTAGCGATGTATTCATCGCATTTTTCTACCGACCAGAAATTTTCAACTAGAAAGATATCTTTCGACAGTACAACAGTTTTCATAAGGAAGATAACCCCGACTTTTCAGTCAGGGTATGTTTAATTTAGAACATTATTAATTTTCTCTGGCATGATGAATTTACTTCCAACGAAGGATTTAGTAACTCTTATGCCATTTACAATTTTGTCATTGAATTGGTCTAACTCTTCTGCCGGAACCCAAAGCTCCTGGTGGTGATCGAGTCCAACAGTTTGAATTGGGAATTTTCCGAAGTATTCTTCCGGAATTTCGAATTCCGTGACAAATCCAACTCCATCGGAATCGGGATCGCCCATATTCCAGCGCTCAGCGATTTCCGCTGCATATTGAAAGTTCAGCACAGGATAAAAGATGGGCTGCCAGAAAAGACGTGGTGGAAATCTTTTCATTCCACTGTCTATGATCAATGCAAGTTCATTTGCACCGGTTGGCCTATATAAAGTAATATTCTTAATCATTATTTCGAATTCGTTAATATGTCTTTAATCAATGACTCATACTCCATTTTCAATTAACAACAAACTTTTGTTGTAGCGTGAATGCGAGATTCATAGATCGTTTTTCTACTGCATTTTCTAAATCATTTAAAAAAAAAGCCCGGACTCTAATGCCCGGGCTTTCGTGTATTGTATTTGTGATACTAATACGTTCGTAAACGCCAGGCAAAACAATTTCCTTCATAGGTATGACCTATGAAATCTTGTTCGAGCATATGGCGTTGTACTAACATCATGAAGCAAAGGTATAAAAATTTCGAATCCTGTTAATCATATCTTAAGTAATATCTGATCTCATCCCATAGTTTCTGTCTGGATGGGCTGATTTCAGTTCGGTTGAAAACAGTTTGTTCGTAGTAGCGCGTTGCCTTATCCATCGCTTCTTTTGGTGGCCTTGTAAAAAGTCGTAACGCCTTATCCTTCCATTTTTGTAGAAAATTCCATGCAAGTTCTTTCACAGTTGAATCTTTATCAGACGTGGCTTTGATAAGCATGCCGAGTACGTCCCATCCTCCAACGGTGGTATAAAGAGTCAGAATCATCCTCTTCAAAGTAGGATTTGCGTTTTCGTACAATTGTTCTGTTTCTAGTATTACATCCCGGTCCCAGGTGCGCGAAAGTATTTCAATGCATCTCTTTCTGATTTTGTTTGGTTCATCAGCGAAAAGCTTAAGTGCAAAACCTTTAGCCTGCTGCACATCAAGTTTCTGAATTCCGACGAGGCAGGCGAGTCGCGTGTTTTTATCTTCAATTTCGATTACAGTTTTTAGAAAATCAAGGTCATTGGTTGTTGCTACCTCTGCTAGCCCAAGAATACTCCCTACCTTGTGTTCATGTTTCTGGATTCGGTCTTTATATATCTCCCTGAAATTTAATTTGTGTGTCCTTAAAAGATACCGGGCCAAGTCTCTGATAGAAGCCGACAAATCTGAGGTTAATTTCAGAATTATATCATAGTACTGAATTGAATTGTCTCGCAGATAGTAAAGCGTTTGGAGTCTTACCTGGCTCGATTTATCGTTAAGTAGCTGTAAAATTATTCTGGATTGTTCTGACGGATTGAGTTCGTTCAGATGCTTTAACACCTGAATCCTTGTCAAAAAACTCTTATCAGAAATCAGAATTTTAGTCAGCTGGGAGTCGATGCCGTTCTTTTCAATGTATTTCTTGAGATATAACAACCTTGCTTTATCGGTAACAGTGAGCGCACTGTAGCTTTCGGTGTTTAGTTTCTTTTCGAGGATGTGGCCAAGGATCGATTCGTACTCGGTTGTGAGATCGGTTCTACCAACATTTTTTAGTCCGTCAATATTATCCAGCTCACTGATGAACTGCTCTCTATATTCATCAATAAAATATTTGCGGATGGAACTAGCCGCGGCTTCACGCACGTTCTTTACCCAATCACTCAAACGTAGGATAAGAAAGCGTATAGCCTGCGGATGCTTTGCTAAAGTTAGTGCTTCAATGGCACGCTGCCGAACATAACCGCTGTGATTGAGACTTGACAACGCCAAAAGTTTAACCGAAACGTCGCGCGGGAATGATTTGCTAAAAAAATCTACATCTGACACATCGACGGGTAGATACTTTAATGAATCGTAAAGCTGGTTTTGAGATTTGAGTTTATCAAACAATGATGTGATCACTCCGGCAGTACGTTGTCGGAAGATTTCATCATTACTCTTCAAGAATGGAATCAATGCATGGATATTAGATGGCGACCCTTTGGATCGGAATGTTTCAAGACAATCTAGCTTCATTGGAATGTTCTCGTCCGTCCCAAACCATTTGGGTTTCAACCTCAGAATTTCAATGCATTTGTTATATTCCGCGTAATCCATTTAAATACTCAATTGTATCTTACTTTTTTAATAAAGACTTCAGTCTGTTGTATTCATCAATTGGAAAATCATGTTCGATCCACTTCTCTTTATATCCCTCCATTCCATATTTGTCAAGAATCTGCTTTGCGTTATTAAAGATCTCAGTCGAAAAATTTAAAATGGTGTCTTGGCATTTAAGAACCATTTCAAATTCCTTTTCAGTTATCAGATTCCAGCTAGCCCAATCTTTGAACCATCTTATCTCAATATCAAGATTTGTCGCACTAAGTGATTGCAGGTGAACAAGGTGCTCACCAGGCTCATCCATAGTGATCACCTTGGCATCGGGGGCACCTTTAAGAAGCAGATTCGCTGCTGTTATAAATTCAGCCAACGTATCATGAAGGTATGAGACTGTCATGTTAACTCCTTCACGGCCGTCATGCATGTCTACGCTCGCCCAACCATGGTCTCCTAATTGCAATTGATCTATAAAGCCATCGCGTTCGCCTAGTCAACCTCCTGAAATTTCTCATCCCCACACATTCTTACAATCTTCGGCATGAAAGAGCCTAGAACTTCCACGAGATCTTTTTGATAGTTCATTACCTGATGTATATCCTTATATGCCATTGGTGCTTCATCAAGACCGGAGCCTATCAGTTCAACTCCGGCTTCCTTAAGAAATTTGTTTACGTGTCCTGGAAGAATAGTTTGCTTTGCTTTTGTTCTTGACATCGTTCGTCCCGCTCCATGTGAAGCGGAGTTTATAGATTCTGCCAAACCTTTACCACGAACGATGAACCCTGGTGTTGCCATCGATCCAGGAATAATTCCGAGAACTCCGTTACCTGCGGGTGTTGCACCCTTACGATGAACAATTATCTCATTGCCTTTTACATCTTTTTCTTTCCATGCAAAATTGTGATGGTTCTCGATCATAGCCAACGGAGTCTCGCGCAACCCTATAGCCATCCGCTCGTGGATTTGATGATGGCATGCGGATGCATAATCTCCGGCAAGATTCATAGCAAGCCAGTATTCTTGTCCGGCTTCTGTATTGAGATCAAGCCAGGCTAAATGCTTTGCTTCTTGTGGAAGTTTGCAAACATCCATGGCAATCTTGGTGTAATGTCGTGCAATATTGGCGCCTAAGCCACGAGAACCCGAATGTGAAAGCACAGCTACATATTGGCCAGTAGCCACATTAAACTCATTAATGGGATGCAATATCTCTATAATACCAAATTCAACAAAGTGATTTCCCCCGCCCGAAGATCCCATCTGTTGCCACGCCCGATCTTTCATTTCCCGTACAATGCTTAGCTCGCTGAATTCTTTCCGGTCCAGGACTTCATGATCTTTTGGTTTTTTGAAAGTGGCCTGCCCGAACTTTGTATTGTTAATCAACATTTTCTTAAAGTCCTCTTTCTTATCTTCCAAAAGAGTTGAAGGAAGATTATAAAGTGTCATACACATCCGACAACCTATATCCACGCCTACTCCATAAGGAATAACTGCGTTTTTTGTAGCAAGTACACCTCCAATGGGAAGCCCATATCCTTGATGGGCATCCGGCATTAACGCACCTGCCACCGTTACAGGCAATTTCATCGCTGTCTCCATTTGCTCAAGGGCACCTTGCTCGATGGCTTCTGCTCCATAAATCTGATAAGATTTCCCCTCCACATTAAGAGCAATTGTTTCGTCAGCCGGTTTTAATAATTCCGTTGCAACTGGAGCCAGTATAGTATCATTAATAAATGACGAAGGATTGCTCAGTATTTGCTTCAACAAGGCAAGCTTGTCATCGAAGCTTAAGGTTGCATATTGTTGTTCTACGAGATCAAGTGCAAGACCTAGAGCCTTGCCTTCTATAACACCAATCTGCTTTAAGTCATTTCCTGTTAAGTTCATGTTCTTTTTTTGATGATTCAAAGATCGGGAAGTAGTGCGCAACCTTTTTGCGTAGCTTGAAGTTATGCGCCTGTCGAATTACTGTTGATTAAAACGCTAAAAAAATAAGAGGATGCTCGCCGGCGCTGATCCTACGGTTGTTAATATGAGCGGAACATTCAAGGAGCGCAATATAAATATCGTGTGCCTTCATTTTAAGCTCGGCGACATTAACCAGACGAATTACAAGGTATTCTCCTTTCCTTATCGAAAAATTAGTTGTCATTCCATGCTCTGGTTTATCCAGATCGCCCATGCAGTCAATCCAGGCATTCATATTTCGTCCATAGAAATCGGGGAAACCAAACTTCTTTTGAAAGTAAGAATGGAACGCATTCCAGCTGACTATTTTCGATGCATTGATGTTGACGATGTGTATTCGATTGTCGGGTTCCATGGGGCGATTTGGGATTGTTTTTCTAACATGCAAGCGTTACGATATAGAGAGGAGGACGTCTCAACGTCCTCCCTTTTTCAACCTACTTCCGAGGCACGAAGATATCCTTCAACTGATCAATGATCTGGTTACCACCTGACAACGAGATGCTGTTGATCTTATCTGCAATTTTCTCCACGTACTCCATTTCTTTCAATTTGAACAACATGGAGTTCTCTTCCATCAATTTAGCAGTGTTCAACAAGCTTCTTGTCGAAGCTGTCTCTTCACGCCTCATGATGACGTTGGCCTCAGCTTTCTTCTGAGCTACCAACACCTGGTTCATGATCTCTTTCATTTCACCAGGCAAGATGATATCCCTTACGCCGCAGTCCCTGATCTCTACACCCAAGTTGTAAGCTTTGTCTTTCAACGTTGCCAAAACGTAGGATGAGATGGATTCTTTCTTTTCCAACATTTCGTCCAAAGAAAGCGTACCAATGAATTCTCTCAATGCTAACTGCATCAGGATATACAATTGTTTCTCATAATCCTTGTTCTCAATCAAAGCTTTGATAATATCAACAACTTTGTATTGCGTATAGAAGTTGACTCTCAACGCAGCTTTGTCCTTAGTCAGAATTTCCTGACCTGAAACTTCAAGCTGCAATTGTCTCAAATCAGCCTTCAAGACTGAGATCACAACAGCATTCTTCCAGAAGTAATAAACTCCGGTATCCAATACTTTTGAGAACTTACCATCGATTAACAAAATACCTTTCTCAAATGACTCAACCGCATATACTCTTACGTAAGGCAATATTTCTTTTCGCATGATCGTATTGGTATCGATGTTCTCGGTAACCTCGATCTTGCTCAAATCTGCTTTAATGAATGAGTAGTCAGTTACACCTTTCCAGTAAGCATATCTCCCTGGCCCCAAGACGTTCTTGAAGTTACCGTTCTCATACTGCAAGGCGATTTCGTTATCTCTCACCTCCACAACGGTCAGCATGTGTGCCAACTGTTCATCCTTCACCAGGATATTCAAATCGATGGAAGGATGGAAAGGTTTTGTCAGATCGTACTGGAATACATCCTCATTCGGAAGCAACCAATACGCGCCTTCCGTAACTATTTTTCTGTAGTTACCATTTCTGAACACCAAACCAATTTTGCCTGTGTTAATTCTGATCCTTTTCATCTGTCCTATTTTTAAATTAAAACGTTCCTTACTATCTAAGTTAGCAGTACCTAATTTTCGCACCCTGTCGTACCGATGGAATGCTCAAGCACAGTCCAATGCTCTTTTCAAAATTTTTAACGTGAGCATTTCATCGTTATAAAAATTAATTAAATAAAGTCTTTAAAAGAAAGTAGTTCACGACATATCATCCTCTGATAACGGGAGTGTAATTGAGAATAGCGCTATCTGTTTAGTTTTCTCCACCGCACCTCCGGATAGCTATCGGGACTTCTTCAAGAGGTCTTGATAGAAGACAGGATTTTAATGGAGAAAAGTAAGCTGACTTACCATCCGGTATCCTTACACCTACAAGTTTTCAAATGACTGGTCCTCAGACTAGCCCGTTCCCGAAGGTGACGGATTTCGACTTAGACCTGACATGCCCCGAACTACTTTCGGGAAACCCTTTTTAGAAGAGGTCAACTTCTTTACCATGGATTAACAGTCCATTGCTCTACCAAACTGAGCTATCACATTCGAAGTGTGAGGGGGATTCGAACCCCCGCTATCCTGTTGCTCTAACCAAACTGAGCTATCCGCCAGTTGGCGGAGAAGGAATCGAACCTTCGACCCACAAGGTGGTGGAAAACAACATCGAGCTAAGCAGCATGTTATATTGTACAACAACACAACACTATGGCGCCATATAGAAACGCTCATCAGGTCTTATACTTTCTGTTTCTTCCGCGCTCCCTCCAGACATAGTCATGGAGAAAGATTTTAAGTCCACCAGTTGGCGGACAATATTTTTATCAAAGAACATTTGTGGCCTTACTCAGATTCGAACTGAGATTCCTTTGCAGGCAGCATGGCTCTAAATGCGCTTCCCTACTAAACTTCTCCGAGAGGTTTTTCGGTGCATCTGCAAAATCTATCCGTTATAGCGTATAGCAGTAACGGAATCATCCATGCACTCTACGGAACGTCAATACTTTTACCGTAGGCTTTTCCTTTTAAGCTATAAGACCTTTCAAAACCTCTCCTTCCAACTGAAGGAGAGGGTGGCACATTCACTTTATCACTTTCACGTAAATGATAATTCAAAATTGAAGCCCTACTGCGCAGTCTTTTTGCGCAGTAAATATTTTTTACGTTTTTTATTAAAAAATTTCAGCATGCCGGTAAACAGGAACGCCCTTATTCGTTATAGAACCATTGACAATTGCCTCAAAAACAGGAAAAGAAAGTGGACATTGGAGGATTTGATAGAGGCATGCTCGGAGGCGCTCTATGAGTATGAAGGAATAGATAAGGGCGTAAGCAAGCGTTCTATTCAAATGGATATTCAATTCATGCGAAGCGATAAGCTTGGTTACAATGCTCCAATCGTTGTGTTGGAAAAGAAGTATTATAGTTATGAAGACCCGAATTATTCTATTACAAATATTCCGTTGACAGAGCAGGATCTGGGAAAGCTAACCGAAGTAGTAGGAATTCTTAAGCAGTTCAAAGGATTTAGCCACTTCCAGGAATTGAGCGTAATGGTTCAGCGTCTTGAAAATAAAATATACGCTGCCAAGACAAATACTGAACCAGTCATCGATTTTGAAAAGAATGAAAATCTCAAAGGACTCGAACATATTGAAGCATTGTATCAAGCTATTATTAAAGAATGCACGGTTGAATTATGTTATCAGTCTTTCAAAGCCAGAAGCGCTAACACATTCACCTTTCATCCATACTATTTAAAGGAGTATCGAAACAGATGGTTCGTCATTGGCGTGAAAAAAAGAAAATCTCCGATTCTTACGTTGGCACTGGATCGCATTGTTAGTATCGGGGAATGTGACAAAGCCTATGTGCCGAGGGATAAAGAGTTCGCACTTCCGGAGTTTTTTAAAGATGTTCTGGGTGTTACAGTCAATCCCGATGGAAAAACTGAAAGGGTATTGCTTTTTGCCGATAATCAGACCGCTCCATATATATTAACTAAACCCATCCACCATTCTCAACGGGCAGAGGAAACACTTCCCAACGGGATGATATTTTCATTACAGGTACAACTTAATTATGAGTTAGAGCGGGAAATACTTGGTTTCGGAGACCATATTAGAGTACTTTCTCCTGAACGGCTTAAGAGAAGAATAAAAGAATGCCTGACGCATGCCCTTGATCAGTATCAATATGAATTAAGTGAAAACGCCCTGCATGGAGCGATACAGAAACTTACATACAAAGGGTTCATGATTCTCCACCATGTTTTTTCAAAAAAGGAGATCAATCAGATTAAATCCCGGATCGACTACTATTTTAAGATCAGGAATGAGGAAAACGCTCACGCGATTCGAAATGTCTTGGGCGAAATTCCTGAGTTAAAATCTCTGATTCTAAATGCAAACCTTCTACACATATTGAGAAAAATAGATCCTAAGCTTTTTTTGACCAAAGCGATCTTTTTTGATAAGACACCGGAGTCCAATTGGTATGTCACCTGGCATCAAGACATAATTATCAATGTGAAGGAAAAAATAGAGACAAACGGTTTTACAGGCTGGACAAAGAAATCAGGGGTGCATGGTGTATGTCCTCCAGAAGAAATTCTGAGAGATACTATCACAATCAGAATTCATCTCGATGACACCGATGAAACAAATGGTGCCTTAAAAGTCGTTCCCGGCTCGCATAACAAAAAACTGTCTGATGAAGAAATAAATTTGATCACTCAAAATGGGATTCCTTATATATGTGAGGTGGCCGCGTGTGGTATACAGATAATGAAACCTCTGCTACTTCATTCTTCATCAAAAGCCACAAGTCAGAAGCATCGAAGAGTAATTCACCTTGAATTTAGTACAATGGATTTACCGAATGGATTGAAATGGGCGGAACGCCAGGAATTGTGATTTTTTAAAATAAAAGTTAACTACGCCTCTCTCAACAGAATAAAATTCCTGCAACTGTAAAACTTCACGTTCGGCATTATTGGAAGTGTGCTAAAAATCAGATCAGCATTTTTTGCTTCATTGTCCATTAGGAATTCTTTCTCTGTGATGTACACTTCCAACTGAGAATAGTAAGAACGAAACCAATGTAATTTATTTGTCAATGCCTGCGAGCGAATTTCCTGCTCAATTGATTGGAAGAATTGTGCAGGGGGAACGAAGTGCTCACCAGCACCTATCGACTTCGGAATAAGGTTGCCAATATAAACTTTCCATGTTCTCTCATTGACAAGCCACTCTTCAATTTCAACCTGTCTTAAGGTTTCCTGGTCGTGGCATCCAAATGCCGCGAGTATTGGATGCAGACTGCTCAAAGAGAAGTTTTGAAAGTTTTTGTTTATCGCTTCATCTACAGTACCACCAAAATCTCCAAAACATTCGATAATCTTTTCACCGGTGTCAGTCACTGCCATCACATCAAGACGCGAACTAATACCACCGTTGATTTCATGATAGACAAGTCGTGTCTTAAACTTTAGATCATCAGCAAGGCTGGTATTAACAAATTCGTTGTCGACATCAACATTCACGCCATGGTTTTTGAGTAAGCCAGCAAGTTGTAGGTTGACAATAATTTCGTTTGCCATGCTCGCATCTATTCATTCGTGAGACTTTGAGGTTTAATTTTAATCCTTAATCAATCGCTTCACTCTAATCTTAGTTGCCTCTTTATATCCTTTCGCGAGGTCATAGTTCATCTGCGCCTGTAACCAGAATTCAGGGGTAGTATCGAACGCCTTGCTAAGCTTGAATGCCATTTCTACAGATACGGAATACTCTCCTTTAATAATAGCGTACAGATTTTTTCGTGCAACGCCCAACGCACTCGCGACCTCGGTGATTGTCAGATTATGTGGCTTGATGTATAATTCTTCAAGAATCTGACCGGGGTGCGCTGGGCTGTGCATTCGTGGCATAGATACTTAGTTTAATTCCTGTTTATAATCCAACTGTCGTATCTCTCCATCTATAAAGCGGAACGAAAATGTTCCTACTCCGTGAACTCTTAGGCGATAACTGTTCGCGCCCTCTTCGAGAATACTAATATTCTTAATAGATAGGTCACGCAAATCTTTCGCTGCATGTATTACGGAAAGCCATAGCAATAAAAAGCCCTTCAACTCCCGTGATATCCCGGCAGCTGTTCCTTTTTCGAAAAGGCTTTTTAATACGCTATGACGAATTGATACGATCATACTTTGTGCGCCGAAGCTTTTCTTCGATCGCCATAGCCTTGGCGAAGGAGATAGCGTAGGCGTAAAACCTGTAACGTATATTTTACGTTAGGGATGGCAAAGGTAAAAAAATCTTTGTTACCTGTTGGGTAACAAACAAAAAGTTGTTTTATCTTTGTATCACAATAAGACAAAAATGAAACCGAGTATCAACTATATCAATCTGAATTCACGCCAGCATATATGCTTTATGGCGAAGAATGATTATTGGGAATACCCGGGAAGATATTTGCATCTATAAAAATAGATTTTATTATAAATAGAAGCCCCGTGTAAATAGCCCGGGGCTTTTGTTTTTTATAAATATTACGGACACATAGCTCAGTCGGTAGAGCAGGGCTTTGTTAAAGCTCAGGTCGGTGGATCATGCCCATCTGTGTCCGCTATTGTACTTGGATACTGAGGCTGCTAGGTGTGGCCGCTGGTCCCGATAGTTATCGGGAGTCGCTCCAGAGAATTAGACGGGTTCGATGCCCGTAGTATCCGCAATGAATCCAGTCTACGAGTTTACCTCAAGGTTACACAGGTAGTGTAACTAGACTGGATCAAGTAATTAACACCCGAATGTTCCGCGGTGGCGAATCCTATTCAACTTGAATTGGATTGCGGCAGGTTCAACTCCTGCTGGGTGAGTTATTATTTTATCGAGGTGTATCGGCTCACGCTTATACCGTGTTGAAACCGTAGTTGGTTACACGTTGGTTCAACTCCAGCCACCTCGACAAGAAAGTTTAGTTACAATATATATGGACATAGACAAGAAGGCCGGAGAATTTCCGGCCAAAGCATTAAGGTGATGCTCCTGCCTTTTAAGCAGGAGAACACGGATCGTTACCGTGTGGCCGGACATACTGTGTGATATAGCTCTCCCGATAGCTATCGGGAGGTAGAGCACCATGCTGATACCATGGAGGTTGATGGTTCGTCCCGATAACTATCGGGACCATCTATCACAACGCATTGCACATTGGCGTAGTTGGTAGCGCACAGGGCTCATAACTCTGGGGTCGCAGGTTCGAATCCTGCATGTGCAACATTTGGAGATTAAGCTAACTAAGTAGAAGCGTCCCGCTGAAGCCGGGAAGGACTGGAGCGTTACCAGTAGTCTCCACAAGGGCAAGTCTTTATTAAATAAGAATGAATTTTCTTTTTGGTGGACCGTGCCGGTGGCGTGATAGCATAGTCGCAGATAAATGCGTGGCGCAAAGCGCGCCAAGATCGAGGTTAAAGCCCTTCCACGCTACAGACATTAAATAAAAAAGTCAGATAACAATTATGAAGTACATTCAGCATCATATCAATGGCCAGTCTATTGCAGAACTCAGCGCCGAAGGTGTTATGCTCAGCACTGCACAACAATTTCTCCAGATGATCATGGACTCTTCTGCCGAAGGAATTATTGTTCATCAAGAGAGTATTGATCAAAAATTCTTTGACTTACGAAGTGGTCTTGCCGGAGAGATGCTGCAAAAAGTGGTGAACTATAGGTTGCGGCTGGCGATTGTTGGCGACTTCTCCATTTATGAAAGCAAAAGCTTGAAGGCTTTTATTTCGGAAAACAATAGGTCAAACGCAATTGTCTTTGTTAATACAATTGAGGACGCACTAGTTAGATTAAGTAAATAAAAAAGTGTTACCTAATAGGTAACAAATAAAAATCATTTATATATTTGAGCCATGAACAAAAGACATTCACATAGCTCGTATCGCCAACCCCAGCCGTCACAACAGGACCGGGAGGACGAACTATGTATGCCTGAATGATGATCTAGAATACTGTCATTACAACTCATACTAGCCTCCCTTACCAGGAGGCTTTTTGTTTATATGCACATAGGGAAATGGAGGAGCTTGGTCGTCCTCGCCTGCTTTGGACGCAGGAGACCCTGGTTCGAATCCAGGTTACCCTACTTCGTTCCCCATAGCTTTAGCGAAGGCGAACAAATATTTCGGAGAGTAGTCCGTAAGTAGATCCGTCAGCTGACGGACTGTAAAAGCGGTGCTTAATCGCCTTGGGTGTTCGATTCGCCCCTCTCCGACAGTGTCCGCCATAGCTTTCACAACGCTGGGCATATTTGCTCTAGTGGCAAGCGAAGGCGGACAAAAATTCCGGGATCGTCTAAAGGCAGGACGATTGACTTTGGCTCAGTAGATGCGTGGTTCGAATCCCGCTCCCGGAACATATGGTGATGTAACGCAAACTGGCTTCGCGGCAAGATTGTGGATCTTGTGTTTATGAGTTCGAGCCTCATGCATCACCCTTGTTATTGCTCTGTCGTCTAATGGATGAGGATACAAGGCTACGGACCTTGGGATGCGAGTTCGAATCTTGCCAGGGCAGCAAATAGAGGGTATCCGGCCGGATGAGGAGCTTGTCTTGAAAACAAGTAACGGGTAACGCCGTTGTGAGTTCGAGTCTCACACCCTCTACAATTTTCTTAAATCAACCTCCAATAAAGATTTTTCCAAAAAATCTCTCCCACCTTGGTACCAACTATGTAGTTTCCCTCTTTTTCATCGTGCACTTTTGAATCATAACAAATCAACGAGTGCATTATGATGACGAACGAATTATTAACGCGTGACGATTTGCAGCAATTTCGAACGCAACTGTTAGGCGATCTGAAGGAAGTTCTGGCGCAAGCGAAACCATCACCAAAGCAATGGCTCAAAAGCTCTGAAGTGCGGAAGATGCTGGGGATCTCTCACGGTACTTTACAAAATCTAAGGATCACTCGAAGCCTACCGTACACCAAACTCGGTGGTATCATGTTCTATAAATATGAGGACATCGAAAAAATTCTTGAAGCTGGGTTCGTTCCCAAAAAATATTGAGAAATGGAAATGCCACATCAACTCGGCAGATTAATCAGTAGCGTTGCTTCCGACGAACGTCTGAAGCCTACTCATGTTTCACTATACGTTGCGTTGTGTCATGCCTGGATCGCGAGCAGGTTTCAGCGATGCTATAATGTTTCCAGACGCCAGCTGATGATGCTGTCTCGTATTCGGTCTAAGACGACTTATCATAAAACAATTTCAGAACTAATAGAAATGGGCTACATCAGTTACCGGCCATCCTACCATCCGGTGAAAGGGAGCAGCGTGACCTTATTAGTGAGATAATTCTAGACTTATTAAAGACAAATTCATGAACAAGAAAATATATTTCATTACGCAAGCTAAGGGCGGAGCAGGCAAATCAGTGTTGGCATTCATGCTTGCGGAAAAATACAAGGAAGCTGTCATACTTGATCTAGATGACGCCACGACAACTACGATCAAACAACTCGCTTATCGGAAACCCATTCAGGTTTCATTTCTTGATCCAACCACTAAGCGAATCGACAGAGGTGCTTTCAACGGGCTCTTTGAAAGTGTGACAGGAGCGAACAAAGAATTATTCATTGCAGACCTGGGCGCGAGCGTCGCGGAACAATTGCCAAAATACTTCTCCATAAATGGCGTGGACGTGATCATGGAAGTGCTTCACGCCAGTAACATTCAGGTACAAATTGTTTGCGTGGTTGGTGGTGGGAATATCTTCAAAGCAACTATGGAACATTTGGATGAACTGGTTCAATCAACAAGTGGACACCTCGATATCACTGTCGCGCATAATGGTTTTTATCCTTGCTCCGAGGAACAGCATGCCACGCTTCTTGATTACATCGATGAGCATGACCTGACGTTAATAAATTTCGATTTGGTTAAGGACAAGGGTGAAATAGCAATGAGGACGATAGAGAATGTATTGAAGAACGGTAGAGGAGTAGCGGGGTTAAGTCCATTCACAGCAATCTACTTTAAGAAGCCGATTGAAGAATTAAATCTATGAGGCATGACAATGACGGAAAAGGAGCAAAGAAGTATACGCTCTTATTGCGCTTTCCTTCTTACAGAATATGGAATTCATTTTTCCCCGGACGATCCAGTTATTCCCGCTCTGTATGTTATTCATAAAGAGATGCAGCTAAGTAACGCTAGCAACAAAGCAATTGCTTCGGAGATCAAAGAGGCAGCTGCGAAAATAAATCCTACAGTTTTCCATTTCAACAACGGAGATGCCGCCTACAAGTTCCATGTAGGTATAGCCATCAAATATATCTTGATCGGTTTTTTGGTTTTGTTGTTCACCGTAGTGGGCATTTGGTATTGGTCAATGGCAAATAATGTTCATGAGGCTAAGACCATCATTGAAACATCCGGAAGCATAGGAGAGCTGATGAAGCGTGTGAGAAGGGACGACGAGGGTTTTTTCGTTATTGATTTCACCGCAGCCAAAGGTGATTCGATTCAACGCTTCACGGAATTTCAAAAACTTGATGCGAAGACGGTCCGGATAGTTGTCGGTAAAGCGTCCGAGTAATTTCTATTTCACCAGTTGCCAATGGAAAAGAAACACATCGTCAAATTCCTGAATACAAAGAAAAGAGGGGTTTACACCTTACTGGTCGAAATGTATGCTGATGTCATTACTTCGATGGCAACAACGATGGCGCTGGAGATAATCCGTACGGATCTGGAAAAAGATTCTGAAGAGAAAGTTAACATCAACTATTACAGCTTGGTGCAAGCCGTTGCTAAGTTCAAAAAGAAAGCGAAGGCAAAACCGGAATCACGAAAGCCGGCATTCAAAGATGCCCATGAGCTAGATGATAAGCAAAGATCTCCAGGAACGTTCACATTAAATCAATGAAAATCAGCCAGCTTAAATCAAGCTAAATCAACATCAATTAAGATCACATGACCACAATTAAACACAGCTAAATGCAAAAGAACCACCGTACGGGTTAGGTACGGAGCAAGATGTACGTTTGTTAACACAAACGTTGCTGCTCCTGCATTCCTATCGTCATTCGGAGAAGAAAAGCACTCGGAACTCGCGCTTTTTGAGGACCTAAAAATATTTTAACATGCCGAAGAGAAAATCATCAGACCGAGAATCACTCTTAACTCATTTGGTTGGTGTGCGACTGAATACAGCATTATATACCAAACTCGAAAAGATCCAAAAGGAAAGCTATAGTCAATCCATTGGTGAAGTGATCAGAAATATTTTACTCAATAAGAAGATTACATGCTATTATAAAGACAGGACAATGGATGAACCTACAAAGGAACTTATCAAAGTAAAAAATGAGCTTAATGCCATTGGTGTGAATATCAACCAGATCACTAATTTCTTTCACACGGCGGATGTTCCCACTCAGAAAGTTTTTTTTGCTTTAAAAGTGGCGGAACAATATAACCTGGTGAAGGAAAAAATTGAGGACCTCAAGAGACTCCTAATTGAAATGCATAACAAATGGTCTGCAGAGTAATCAGTGGAAAAAGTATAAAGGGTGCGCTGAATTACAATGAAAGTAAAGTGCGTGAGGGCTTAGCCGAATGTATTGGTGCGGCGAACTTTATTGCGGAACCTGAGCAGCTAAATTTTTACAACAAGCTTTCGAGGTTTGAAAACCTTATTGAAAAGAATGGTCGGGCGAAAACAAATGCCGTTCACATTTCGCTAAACTTTGATGTAGGTGAGAAACTAAGCCAAACCAAGCTAAATGAAATAGCAACGACCTACATGAACAAGATTGGTTTTGGTGACCAGCCTTATTTAGTATACGAGCACCGGGATGCTGCCCATCCTCACTTGCATATCGTGACTACGAATATCCAGGAAGATGGAAAGCGAATTTCAATTCATAACCTTGGCAAGAACCACTCCGAGCAAGCGAGAAAAGAAATCGAGGAAAAGTATGGACTTGTAAAAGCTGGATCAAAACAGAAACAAGGTTTTGAGCCAACGCTTAGCAAGGCTATTTACGGTAAATCTGAGACCAAGCGGACCATCAACAATATTGTAGCAGAGGTGATGAAACGCTATAAGTTTGCTTCATTGACAGAACTCAATGCTGTTCTTCGCCAATACAACGTGATGGCTGACCGTGGCAAGGAAGGCATGACCATGTTCGACAAGAACGGCTTGATTTATACGATGCTTGATTCAAAGGGCAACAAGGTTGGTGTTCCAATTAAGGCAAGCGCGCTTTACTGTAAGCCAACCATGAAAAATCTCGATGGCCATTTTAAGCTCGGTGGCGCACTCAAGGAAGTTCAAAAGGGGCGGCTAATCAAGATCATCGACTCTTTCTTTCATGCCACAGACCGACATACACGCGTGAACTTTTGTGACTACATGAATTTCTATGGCGTCAACACAATGTTTCGCGAAAACAAAGATGGAAGAATATACGGCTTGACTTTCATTGACAACAGAAAGGGAGCGGTCTTTAATGGAAGTGATCTTGGAAAACAGTACAGTGGGCAGGCGGTGATAAAACGGTTCGGCATCGGGCTAGTTGCTGGTGAAAAGGAAAGTCAGGAACGGATTGACAGAGAATTTGAACGGCAGTTTGAAAGGTTTGATCATACTCAGGCCAATTGGACACTCGACATTCCTAAGGGATTTTTGGATTTGATGAAAGCGGAGAAATTTTATCCGGGGCCAACGAATCCACTGCCGAGAAGGAAAAAGAAGCCAAGAAGAAAGAAGTCGATTTGAAGCGTTAATAATTAATAATATTAGGTTCAGTGATGAGAGAGGTTCATTGGAATTCAGTAAAGTGCTTCGTCAGTACAACGTAATGGCTGATCGCGGGAATCAAGGAATGACCATGTTTAACACGAATGGATTAGTTTATTGACTTTTGAATGACTTCCGCCGTAAGGTTAGAGTTCCCATAAGAGCCAGTGCATCGCCGGCACAGCAAGCCATCCATGGTAATTCTCCGCCCGTCAATAAACTTCATTGTTCACGAAATAATTCTTTTGGAATATCTCTTTCGTTAATTACAAGATTGGGGCTTATTTGTTGAGATGCCGGGTCAGCATTAATATAGAAATAATAACGGATAACATTATAGCCTTCTTTTTTTGGCTGATGTGTTTTATTCAGAATGGATTTTGAAACAGCAAAATCTTCGTGGGCACCGTCTGCAAAATGACATCGGAAAGTATGCACATTTGGAATGTTGAATGAAAATGTGTCACCATTTTCAAAATTACCTTTAAGAACAAAGCAGTTGTTATCAATAGTGGAAACGGACTGAACATCCTTGAGCCCATAACTAACAGCCCAGTTATATTTCCAATTCGATTCGCTCTCTTTTCCACCATTGTATTCATCTGCATATTCCTGACTGTATTCAGGATTGATAACTTTGAAATTCACTTGCACTTCCATTACTTGAATTTTTTTAAGCTTGAACATTATTTAACCAAACTGTTGTCCGCAAATTACTAAAATGGTTGTCAATTAGTTGATTATGGAAAGAGGCATAAGCCGGAAATCCTTTTTATGGCTTCACTTTTTCAATTTTATCTACGGATTCTATTCCAAAGAATTTCAGCAACAGTATGCCGGTAAATCGGGGCAGGTGTTCAAACCAGACCGCTTTTTTCAGCGTATCAAGAGAATCATCTAACTTTCTTCCGTGAAATATTTTATCTCTAAGTGATTTCAATTTCGAGAAATCAAGACCAAAGGTATCAGGATTAACCTTGATGAATTCAAAATAGCTACGAAATTGATTAGTCATCGACATGACGCGTATGCCCAATACCTTATGTTTAATGTCCTGCCTGAACATTGCTTGCTGACGTGGGTCCACGACAGAAACCAGGAGTTCAAGTGCTTTTTCAATTTCAGCATCCACGTCTTTTCGTCTTAAGACAAAGTCATATTCTTCTTTTGCCCGATTGGGATTACCATTTGAATCTTTCTCTATAAGTTGGTTCTGGATATATTGATTTCTCAATTCCTCCAGTAAGCCATAGAGGATCATAAACTTGGACTCATCTGGTACTTTGAAAGAATAGTTAAAACGGCGAATCATCTTTCCGACAAGGGATGCTTCTTTGAACATGAACGCTGTATCAACCTTGCGTATAAGATTCAAGGGATTTTGAATGAAGTCCCAGATAAAGATCCCGTGTGGCATCTTATTATCCTCGCTGGGAGCCCTCTTGACTTCGTAGTATAATTTGTCCGCCGAATAGATTTTAGATTCTGTCCACGTAATTTCTTTATGACAATAAAACGAATATAGGTCGCAGAGCAAGTTCACGTGGGTTTTAATTTCACTTTCAGACAGGTCGTTATTATTCTTAATGCGTAGTCTTGGAAGTTTTTCAAGCGAAACCTTCGTATCGGTAGACTTTGTACTGGTTATAAATCGATGCTCAGGTATAAAAGATATGTCATTGAATTTTATCCAATCCTTCACTTTGTTCGTCGGCTCCCACTTGAACTGATCATTTTTCCAGGGAAGGTTATAATGGTAACGATAATGTAATTCAATGAGATTGAATGCAGTACCATTGAGGTATATTTCGCTGTCGGATTGGATGTCAGATTTATAAATTAGTTTAATCCCCGTCAGTTGGATTGTAAAGTACTCAAATCCTGATTCATGAAATTCTGTGCTGTTTTGCATGCCTGAATACTCATATTCAGTAAAGTCGATCATTAAAAGGTTTTGATAGGATGATTTTACTTCCGAGACTATGAATTTGGAGAGAAGCCGGTAAGAGTAATCCGTTTGCCACCCCATTATTTTCCGGTCGAGACGCTCCAATGGGAGATAGAAAATTTTAAGTGTAATATTGGTAGGGTCTTTAAACAATAGCTCCCCGTGATGCTCACATACGGAGGTTTGTGAATCCGGTTCAGATTTGTCGATGTCCGGAATGTCTATGGTAAATTTGAAGAATATCCTTTCGTCCATGGTGATATAAAGTATTAAATAACATTAAGCAATTTCGTCACTGGCGGTGACTTTGAAAGACAAATGGATAAAATATCGCCGCAGGTCTTGGGAAACTGGTTCGACAAATACTTATTTTATCATTACGATGAAATTCAGTGCGAAACCAATACGCGCTGCTTGAAAAAATCAAACAAGGTAGGGAACAAGATTAACCAGACACATGGAACAAGGGGGCGGTGAAATCATGGTCGTTGGCCAGAGCAACGTTGTATCAAGCGACATCCAAGTATCGCAGCCGGCTAGCGTATACATTGACACGTGTAGTCTGATCAACTTACTGACCGGACCAAAGGCTAATTTTCTAATTGCGAACCTGGAATTTTGGATTCTCAACAATAAGATTCAATTGTTTACCTGCAAAGTCATCGTGGAAGAATGGAACATTCAAAAAGAAAAACATCGCGATGCTTTCAGGCAGAGCCTGCAGGCAAAATATAGTCACACACACGAGGTCGCCAAAATTGAAAATCTCACAGTTCCCAAAAACCTACAGCCAAATACAGAGGTTTATGACAAACTAATAGGCAGGATAGATGACCTCCTGAAGGGTGCAGTGTTGTTAGAGGTCACCAAGGATGCAAAGGCCAGAGGCGCGGAGCGATTCGTTGTACCGAGGAAAGCTCCATTCCACAACAAGGCGGACAGCATGAACGATGCTTTCATTATTTTCACTGCCCTAGAATATTTTCATCGGCTCAATCAATCTTTCATTTTCATTTCAGATAACAAAGGCGAGTTTGCATCTGTCGACGATAAAGAGCGGCGGATTCATCCGGAACTGATTGAAGACTTTCCAGGTGTTGAAGTCGAATACTACCGCGATATTGGGTGGGCAATTTCCGATTTACGAAAACGACTTGGCATCTCGTTAACTCAAGAAGAAAGCGCCGTCACGATTGAAGTAAAGGAGCCGTTGATAAAAATATCGTTAGACAGAAGTCAACACTTGCTTGATCAGCTGGCTCAGTACATGCACATTATGCATCAGGATATTGTCTATGTACCACCGATGTTCATTGTTAATCAATATCCGTTTCGAATCGGCAACCAACACAGCTCTGGTTACGGCCATTTTAATGCCGAGACAAGTAATGAGAAATTGCTCGACTTATTCGTCCAACTCAGCGTCGACCAGGATGGTGCTCCGTTGCCTCATGCGCTGCAAGACGTTTTCCCTGAAGTTGTTGACGCCGTGGGGAAATCCAAAGAAGTGCTTCGGCTTTTGACGCGGGATCTAATTTTTTCAATATCCAACAACAGAGGCGGTAAGCGCATTTCAACGCGGTTTACCGGAGACCGAAATACTTGCCATTGTCCGATATGTGAGTTTCGAAGATTTAACTTTGTTGATGCATTGAAACAATTGGCCGATGAGCCAGTAAATGAGCAGCAATACTTACAACTTGCTTACGCAAACTATCTTTGCGGAAACTATATGGCAGCGACTCGAATTCTCCAAAGGGCGCTTCCATTGCTAAAAGATAAAAATCTAAATACTTCGGCTTTCATTTCAGAATTCAACTTATCGAAGCTTGGAATATTTCTATTCAACAGTTATTTCAAAGACAAGGACATAGAGCAACTGGCAAATTTGTTAATGGCTATAAATCCAGCCGAGCGAATGCCCAACTATGCTGCACCTCACAATCGCGAGGTATTGGAATATTTGTCCGAAGACAATTTCTTGAAATCAACTAAAGAGAAGGCACATGAACTTCACTACAAGCTTCTTGATAATTACTTTCATAGTTTGTCCGGTGGATTTAGTTCAAACACCTATGTGTGGTCGCTGATAAATCAACTTGCGCAGATCGATTCATTTTTGACAGACAATCGCATTATCTTCAACAAATTCAACGAATTTTCGAATCTAGCTGATCGGATTTTTGAAGCGATGTTTGCATCACATGCCGTGAAAGCAGAGTCGGGAAGTCGCCTGGTAAGTTTCGACGATTGGATACTTCAGCGAATGATGCTGTACGGTACAGCGGAAAACCTTAATAAGTACTATTTACGATACAAGATTAAGAAACTTGCCTACGAAAGAGAAGATGATCAAGAGGGAACATTTGTTGACAGCTTGAATAACTTTTTCTCTGGCGTGAGAGAACTCTCCAAAGCAGTAAGGAAATATTGTGAGTTGGACGGTGACAGCTTTTGGGACTATTACAACCGGTTGTTTTCGAATGCGATCGTGCTAATTTCCATAACACAGATATCACCGCCTACCCTCATGGCGTTGATCGGGAAAGTCATTGATTTTCTTGAGAGCGAAGATTGCATCGATGCGGAAAACTTGAAGCGTGTCCGATCCCTAATCGTCCGGGTCGGAATGGACTTGGATATAGAGCTCCTAAATAGAGCGATGTGGGTGTTCGTTCAAAACAGAAAGTATTTAAAAACTGGATGTGTTGAGTCTATATGTGAAATCTATTCGACTCGCAAGCTCAAGCTTTCGGTAAGAGATGCTCAACTGGATTTTATAAAGCATGCCTATACCAAGGTAGATGCCGGCGGTATTCTACAGCTGCATAGTCCGTTGATCCAGATTTGTAGGATCGTGCAGGAGGAGAGCGTTGCGCAGGAGTTGAAAGCAATTATTCGCAATAATCTTCACGCAAATTTCAGATTTGAGATTTACTACGAGTCCGTCATTTTCGGAATAATACCGTATGATGATTCTGATTTTGAGAAATTGCTTGCCAGCGTGTTACCAAGTGCAGGCCGACAGGAAATTAAGGGATTCTTGTTGGGAAGGCCCAGTGATCGATATGATGGAGTGAACCATCTACTGAATTTGGTATTCAAGATTGGTCTTGACACAAATGCGGCGAGATTCGATGTTATTCGAAAACTAAGTCCATATTACGAATGGCTGCTGAACATGGAGGAATTCGACTATGGAAATTTTGATCCGGCGTGGATTTCTGAATATAAAACGAGATACTATTTTCGAAGAATTGCAAGTTGCACCAAAGTTCGTGAGTATTTAGAATCTCAATTGAAGGACGAGGTAATATCTGATTTAGAAAAGCAATACTATTCGATCTATATTCGAAAGCCGTGGGACGTGCGGGAAGAATAGACTTTTGTGCAAGCCAATAGTTTCGATTTTTTGTATATTTACTCCCAATTACGAATTGAACTAAACGACTCTTTTTGTAAAGGTGGAAATTCGGGATAAAGAATATTCATTCCTTACAAAAATTTGACATACAACGCATAGGCTGGAGTTAAAAACTCCCTCCTCCTCTGCTGAGCCCCGATAGCCATCGGGGTCAAAGAGAATCAAAACCTCGAATTCGTAATGGATTCGAGGTTTTTTGTTTTTCAACGCCTTTCACACGGTATAATATCTCCCTTATTATTTTGCCTTCTTAGAGACAACAAAAATTTTGCCCGTGGGGGCGTAATCACCAAATGGTTCTGATTCAAACTGAGGATTCTCTTTCAGGAATTCTTCAAAGGCCTTGTATTCACCAAAATCCTTGTCATCCTTCCAGTCGTCAAAAAATACAATAGCAAGATCTTTAATAAGGGGAACACAAAAAGTAAGCGCAGCCTTGGAGGAAGAGTAAATATCACAATCTATCATGATGACACTGGCTTTGGTAATCGAATGTTTTTTCACTGTTTCTGGGGTTAACGTCTCATTGAACCAGCCTTTGATGAGGAACGTTCTAGACCAATCTACCCCTCGGTCAGTTAAAAGTTTTCTGGTAAATTCAATGGGGCTGGCAAATTGTCCAGGCTTCCACACACCGCCATCTTCGTTCGCAGCACTTTCTGGCATACCTTCAAAAGAGTCGAAGCCAAAAAGGCGAACATCGTTCAACTTTAATTCTTTTAATACACGATGCATACAACTCAACGAACTCCCGTGGGAAACGCCAAATTCGAGATAATCACCTTTCGCATCATGACCAATCCTTTCAATGATGTATTTCCATGCCCTGTTATACTTAGGTTCAATTTCGGCTGAACTGACCAACGGGATAAAAACATTATCCATCGTAAGCTTTTCAATTTTTTTATTGGCTGACTCCGGTAAAAGCCCCCGTACCATTCGGTAAAGTTTATTAAGACGGAAAAATCTAGCAATAATTATTAGAGCACTGTCAGAAGTTCTCATAAGTAAAAAATATAGTTGGAAAAATTTTAAAATATAAATCACTCACTGCCTAGACGAAGCAGCATCATTAGAGGGGAATCCTGTGGTTAATACTCAGTCCTTGACTAAGGGATTCATAGTGATTATTTTATTTCAACGTTTATTGGAGTGATGAATGTAACAAAAAGATTTGAATAATTAAGCGTCAAAATTATAAACCAAGGTACCTGGTGGGGGCATGTGATGCACTTCAATGTGGATGGCGACGATCTTTTTATCTGATTCATAAATAATCACAACTATGGACAAACAAAAAGTAAATGTTGTAGGACTCAGGAAGGGAGATAGTCTCTATCGTCGGTGATACGACTAAAGTATTGCTCTCAGGAAGGGCGAATTGTTACTAAGAAACGCAAAGATATCGAATCGGCAAATTACGGAATACGGGTTGACCTTTAAAGCAAAAGTTTGGTGTAAACGTCAGTTTTGATCTTAGTTAAAGCAGTGGTCTGTCGGGTGTCGATATCTCGTACTGCAGCTTATGAGAAATTAAAAGGCTCAACACCGAAAAAGATGTAAACGCGAAGAATCCGGCTTGCAGGGCAGATTTGTTCGTTGTCAGAATATCAATGTTCTGAGCTAAGGTTTCTAATTGTTTTAGCTGTTCGGTAATAATTCCTGCAAAGCCAATGTAAGCCATAAAAATCGCCACAACCATGACGTCGGCCATAGACCACTTGCCGGTTTTAAACACCATGAATTGTATAAATTTACTTGACTTTAAATTCGGCAAATAAACATACAGTATAGATGAGATTGATTTTGCAACAGGAAATAGGATGCTGAATGTCAGCACCAATATCCCAACACAAATCAAATCAACGCGACCTTGTGTTATCATCAGCCTGACTACCTCTAATATGCTTTTGCTTTTATAATATAACACTTGATCCTGAAAGCTCACGGACTCGCCTAAAAGACTAAAGGTCATGTTAGCAATCCGCGCATCGATTTCGATCATGGGTAATAAAAGTCCGATGATGAGAAGGACAAAACAGCTGATCGTGATAACGAGAAATTCATTTTTCGACAATCGTGTTGAAAGGATGATATATAATCCGGTTAACCCCGCCACGATCAATAAGCTATTCTCATAAGCTTTGCTCTCATCGTCCAGCGTTTTAATTTTATCTGTGAGGCCTGTTATCGCTTCGCCTCTATCCTTGTAGTTGTACTTCGTTAATATTTCGTTGTGAGTTGAGTAGTCAATCTTAGAAAAAGTATTGTCTGCATAAGCATTCATTTTTTGAATGATAAATTCTCTGACAGCTTTTCTGTTTTTCGGATTATTCATGAAATCGATAATGTCTTCGGTGATTTTGGGAATATCTCTTTTTATGTCGCTGAATCCACCGGCCAGGGAAAGTATACTTGTTTTAAAGAATCCTGTGAGGGTTCCGGAATTTTGTTCCCGGAACCGCTGCTCGAACTGATCTATCTGTTTGTAAAGAAACGCGGAAATTTCTTTTCGCATATTATCGCGATTAGCGCCGTCGAAATTGAATTCTCCTACTTTCTTTGTGATTATCGAAGCAAGGATCTGCTTCCATTCATCAACGCTAAAAAGACCGTATTTAATTTTTGATAATTCGATCAGGTCTTCCTTCACCATTCTTTTCTTATTCGCCGTCTTGTATACATTGAATGATAAAAAGACAATGGCACCGAAGAGAATGATAAGAATAAAGATTTTGGGTTCTTTCATTGTGATGCGTTTAAATGATGCGATTAATGGTTTACGTTGTGATTGAATCGCGTCAGAATTAAAACACAAGTTAACAACAACGCGTTGGTTTCGGTTCGAACACAATATTTGCCAAGCACATAATCAGATATATCAATAGTCGTAATGCGCTTAATTGCTCAATTAGGTTGCAGATAAATCACGACAATGGTGAAAAAATTAAAGACGCAAGGAGATTTGTAGCAAGACGAGTCACAAATGCTAAGCGTAGCCCGGTGGGCAATGTCAAATACTGAAGAGATTCAGTCAATAATGCAAAACGATTTAACGACGATTGATATCACCCGTGTTTTAGTAGGGCAGGGAATATGGAGCATCACAGAACCAGAATTTATTTTTGCTGAGAACGAAGTGCGATCCAGCTGATGCTTGCACCAATGAGTCCAAGGAAGAGCGCTACAATAGCTCCTGCCTTTCCTCCACCCGAGCCGAAACCTCCAGTGACATTCGCCAGATGCGTTACACCGAGGAACAGCGCTACCAGCCCGAGTGCCAAGGCCGTGATGGCCCAGTGTCGCTGCGTACGCGTTCCAACTGCAGACCTTTTTTTAGCACGCCATCCAATAATCAAGCTGCTCAATCCGACTGCAACGCCTATAAGTGACTTGGCTCGCGCAGTGGTGATGCCCGTGACGTACGAATGTTTTTCACTACCGGTAGCTGCTACGTTAGACTTTTGTTCTGTTTGCGAAAACACGGTGTACGTTGCTAAAAGCGAAACGGCGATGGTGAGTATGGCTGGAAAGATGAATGGAATAAAGCTTCTCATATGACCATTTTTTTTGAGAATTAAGAGACTATGAAATTTTTCGTTGAGGCTCGATGAGTTCGATCAAATTATCTGACGGATCAATCATTAAAATTTGCTTTCCGCCATTACCCATTACAAGTTCGTTTCTAAACCTGGCCTTCTGGTTTTTCAGTTCTTTAATCGCAGCGTCAAGATTTTGTGTTTGTAATTGAATTCTATTCCATCCCCCTGGCTCCGGCACGGTTCCATCGGGCATTGCTTGACCAGCACCACCTGCGCCCGGTTGATTGAGTAAAAGACGCAAATTGCCTTTTGATAACATTGCAAAGCCACCTGGCGGATTCATCACCACATCAAAGCCTAATAGCTCTGTATAAAATTTCACACAAGTGTCTATATCATTAACAATATATCGAACACTTACGGTTTCGGAATTTAAAAAAGTGCTGCCCATAATTTTAGTGTTTTGAATGTGCGATCGTTACGTGAAAAAATTAACCTCATTGTGGTAAACATCAGGCAAGGATACTTGAGACAAGATTGCATTCAAGTCCTGCTCATTGTTTAACCTCGGCCTTACGGGATGTTTTTGTTGCAAAGAAGAAAACCTACAAAGAAATATTCTTGGAAAATTGCGACATTCTAATACTTGAAATCGCGTGTAGCCCGGGTGTCGATTTCCTCAGGATAGTTGATGGCATATTCTTTGGGGCTGTAGCCGGAATATTTTTTGAATTCGTTTGTAAAGTGTGACTGATCATAATAACCTGCTTCGATGGCGATTTGCGCAAGAGGTTTCCGTTGTTGGTCCATTGCCTTTAAGACATTCTTAAAACGGACGACGTTGAAAAAATCTTTTGGACTAAACCCAGAAAACTCTTTAAATTTTCTTTCGAATTGTCTTCGTGAAAGATTACAGTCGTGCGCAAATGAAGGAATAGAAAGAATGCTGTCATTATCAACGACCGACTTAATTTTCCGCACAAAGGCTTTATCATGATTCGGGATCATTTTAATCCTATCGAGCAAAAATTGAGAAGCCAGCTGCACGCGTTGATGATCAGTATCGGCTAACATAATTTGCTCTTCGAGCATCTTTCCCCTAAGCCCCCAAAGCGTTTCAGTGTCAATCTTCTCATTGTGCAAATGATGTGCTGGCAAATTGAAAAGCAGTTTGAATGAATAGGGATACAGGTAGACACCAAAAAGGTGAAAGCTATGCTTTGTCGAAAACTGTCTGAACTTTTGAGCCTGTCCGAAAACTCCTGAGGCAAACGTGGTCCCTTCGTCTCCGGCTAACGAGCTTATCGCCAACTTTCCTTTACAATAAAATATAAGTTCTACACAGTTGTCGGGTAGTGCACGGTGAACAAAAGTATCCATCGCGTCAACGAGCACGTCCAAACTCCAAAAGAAGCGCACGTATTCACCAAGAATTCCTTGTGGCGTGTGCATACTATATTGCATCATTACTTAAGCCTCGTTTGTAGTTGCCATAATCAGTTCAAAGCGCCGACCGATGTTGATGATCTTAACTATTTACTTAAGTGTCGAAATCTTTAGAATCATTTTTCAAATCTTAACATGCGCATCATTGACTAAATTAATAATGTTATCAATTTCTGCATAAAAAAGATTCGCGTTGCATGTTGATTTCCTATCCAAGTTAATCCACCTCCTGGAACTTCTCATCACCACACATCCTTACAATCTTAGGCATAAAGGTACCAAGCACTTCCACCAAATCTTTTTGATATTCCATAACCTGATGAATATCTTTATAAGCCATGGGCGCTTCATCAAGGCCTGAGCCTATCAATTCCACGCCCGCTGCTTTCAATACTTTATTTACATGACCGGGCACGATGGTCTGTTTTGCTTTTGTACGTGACATTAATCGTCCTGCTCCGTGGGATGCTGAATTGATCGACGCGGCCAATCCTTTTCCCCGGACAATAAAACCTGAGGATGCCATTGAGCCAGGAATGATACCCAGCACATCTTTTCCTGCTGGTGTCGCACCTTTACGATGAACGATGATGTCGTTACCAAAAGTATCTTTTGCTTTCCATGCAAAATTGTGATGGTTCTCTATCATAGCCAACGGGGTCTCACGCAACCCTATAGCCATGCGTTCATGAATTTGGTGATGGCAGGCAGACGCGTAATCCCCGGCAAGATTCATGGCAAGCCAGTATTCTTGTCCGGCTTCTGTGTGGAGATCAAGCCATGCTAAATGTTTTGCTTCTTGTGGTAGTCTGCAAACTCCCATAGCAATATTGGTATAATGGCGTGCGATATTGGCGCCTAGTCCACGAGAGCCTGAATGCGAAAGCACAGCTATATATTTTCCGGGTGCTACATGAAACTCATTGATCGGATTCAATATTTCTACAACTCCAAATTCAACAAAGTGATTCCCGCCGCCAGATGATCCAATTTGTTGCCACGCGCGATCTTTCATTGCGCGCGCAATGCTTAACTCGCTGAATTCCTTTCGATCCAGGATCTCGTGATCCTTTGGCTTTTTGAAAGTAGCTTGTCCAAACTTGGTGTTGTTAATCAATATCTTTTTAAGATCTTCTTTCTTATCCACCAAAATAGTTGATGGAAGGTCATAAAGGGTCATACACATTCTGCAACCGATATCGACTCCAACACCGTAGGGTATTACCGCATTCTTTGTAGCCAATACGCCTCCAATGGGGAGACCGTAGCCCTGATGTGCATCAGGCATCAACGCGCCGGCTACTGTTACGGGTAATTTCATCGCAGTCTCCATCTGCTGAAGGGCACCTTGCTCAATTGCTTCGGCACCATAAATCTGATAAGATTTGCCCTCCATGTTAAGCGCAACTGTTTCGTTAGCTGGTTTTAATAATTCAGCTGCAACCGGGGCCAATATGTCATCGCTGATAAAAGACGAAGGATTGCGTAATATTTGTTGTAGCAAGGCAAGCTTGTCGTCGAAGCTTAAGTGTGCGTATTGATTTTCAACAAGATCAAGTGCAACGCCAAGTGCTTTGCCTTCTATAAAACCAATTTGCTTTAAGTCATTTCCTGTTAACTTCATAGTCTTCTCTTAACGATTCAAACGACCGGAAGGTAATGCGCAACCTTTCCGCGTGGATAAAAGTTATTTTTTTAACTATGTCGTCTGTTGATATGTTTATTAAAACGGCAAAAAAATAAGAGTGATCTGTCGTTGGTGATGCTGCTGTCGTTAATTAGAAGCTGAAGATTTAAAGGGAGCAAACCCCTATCATGCGGCTCCACCCTTCACATAACGTAGGGCAACACATCCCGATGTAAAAACCTTCGTCTCGACGAGTTGCAGCTTTTCTTGCAATGCAGCGTGGTCAAATAATCGTCTTCCTGCTCCTACAACGAGGGGTTGAAAGACAAAATAATACTCATCTACAAGACCAAGTCCGATAAGCTGCGAGGGGATATCCACACCGCCTGTTAAGATGTTTTTACCTTCCTGCTTTTTTAGTTTCAGAATTTCATCTTTGAGGTTCGTACGAACAATAGTTGTTTTTTTATCGTCGACGTTTTCTAAGGACCTGGAGAACACAACAATCTTTTTGACAGCATTAAATGCCTGAGCAAAATTGTTCATCGACTTGGTGGGACCAGCATTAGTTTTGGCAATGTCAGGCCAAAACGGAACCATCAGGTCGTAAGTTTTTCGCCCATAAACAAAGGTATCGCCATCACGTAAGAGCTGCGCATAAAAGTCATGCAGTTCTTCATCAGCAATACCTTTAGTATGATCGCAGCACCCATCCAGCGTAAGATTGATTGCAAAGATTAGCTTTCTCATCGTAGTTTTTTGTTTGAAGTCTTCATTTATTCAGTTTCTCATGAAGCATATATTTCCCTCACAAAAAATCTCTCGTCACAAATATCATCAACCCTTTTGTATCAAAGCGGGTGTAAAAGCGGCATCGTGGGGGTGTTTTATCCGAAATGGCTACCAAAAGGATTACTTTTAGTTATCGTCTTACCAGGGTCCATCAGCATGCTAGCGACCTGATCCAGGGACGGCAAGTGCATCAAATGAAAATAGTGCTCGTGATTGACTCACCCAATTCATGCGAGAAAAGGGGCGCAATACATTACAACCTATAGCCTGGTGCTTTGAAATATCTGTGAAGTGGCCTCACGACTTGATCAGGTGTTTACCTTTACGCCCGAATTCTTCTCCAATAAGCTGTTCGTAAAATTTTTTCACAGCTTTCTTTTCGTAGGCTTCTTTGAGAGAAACAATCATGATAGTCCGTTTCATGTTTTTTCCTTCAATGGGGATACCCACTACATGGGGGTCGTTTACGCTAGTCTCACTCAAGATAGTATGCCAATGACCTGTCTTTACAATTTCAAATAGCGTAGGAATATCATTTATTTCCATGCAGATATTCGGCCTAAGGTTTTTTTGACGAAAGGATTCCACAAAAAATTGAATCGTACTATAACCACTGAAAGGTAAAGCCAATGGAAGGTCGGCAACTTCGGTAAGTGAAATACTGCGTTTGTTAGCCAGGGATGATTTTTTAGCAGTCACCAATACCATATTGGAGTTTAAAAGTGCTTGATATTTTAAATTCGGTTGTTTAACATTTTCGTAAAAGGTCAAAATAAAATCAAAATGATGTGTATTAAGTTTTTCGAGAAGATCTTTGGTAGTGCCAAAGACTACTTGAATTTTGATATTGGGGTATTGCTTTGCAAACTGTATCAATGCCTTTGCAAAAAGGATTCGCATGGAGTAGATCACACCGATGGTTATTTTCCCGGTATTGATATTATTCAAATCCTTTAAAAGCAATAGTCCTTCGTTCGCTCTATTGATGCTTTGCAAAGCATACTCACTAAACATTTCACCCGCCTCTGTAAGCATTATTCGTTTGCCAATCCGGTCGAACAATAACACATTCAATTCGTCTTCCAACTGCTTGATTTGTTGAGACAATGTGCTTTGGCTGATATTCAAAACCTTTGCGGCTTCAGTAAAGTTTAAAAGTTCCTTTGCTTTCAGGAAGTATTTCAGTTGTCTTAGTTCCATGTTTCTAAATCGGTTTTATCGATTGTTTCAATCGAAAAATAGAGTTTTGCGAATATAAGCTTTTTGCTGACCTTGGGGCCTCAGGTTTCGAATAGAATATGTCACTACTTCAATAACTAAAAAAATTAAATTATGAATGCTAAGCTCATTATCTCGTTTTTACTTTTGATCACTTGTTTTGCCGCTTTCAGTCAGGAAAAGCAATCGCGAAAAGAAAAAAAGCACAGTTCTACCGTTGTGGAGAAAGGATTAATTAAAGTGTCTGTGATGTACCCATTTGCAGAAGGCAAGACCTTCGATATGGCGTATTATGAAACCAAACACATGCCGATGGTAGCAGGGTTTTTAGGATCAAATCTGGTAAAGTACACCATTGAAAAAGGTGTTGCCAGTGGAATCCCTAACACGCCATTGCCATTTATGGCTATTGGGACTTTTTATGTAAAAAGCCTGAGCGATTATCAGGCAGCCATCGGACCCAATAGAGACGCCATCAGAGCAGATTTTCCTAATTACACGAATATTAGTCCTGTCATATTGGTGAGTGAAGTTGTCCGGTAATATTAGAAATCATGGTTACTGCGGTTCATTATAAAAAATTGAGATTCATTATTGTTTTAATAAATTAAGTTGCGTCATGCCCAACCCGACGATTGACTGCTAGCGATTTGGTGGATTTCGTTTTACGCTAGCCCATAGAGAAGATTGCTATCTTTCGTTGTTTATGTTACGAAATGCCTTTATCGGTGTTCAGGGATGATAATGGAATCAAAGAAAATATATGGATTATTTAGGAATGCTTTTGTTCAGCTGAAAAGTAATGAGCCGCTTATTCTCGCGAGTGCTACCGCCTTTTTCACGTTGTTTTCACTCACACCAATCCTTGTTGTCCTTGTTAATATCTTAAGCATCCTTTTTAGAAACAGTAAAATTGCTGGAAAGCTCTTTCAGCCAATAGAAAAAGTATTTGGAGCCGAAACCTCCGAACAAATAAAATCTATTGTTGAAAATGTTAAATCGTTTGGAGGAGATTGGTATATCACCGTAGGTGGGTTCATCTTTCTGCTGTTCGTTGCGACTAATCTTCTCAACATCATTAAGAAGTCTATAAATCAATTATGGCGCATCCGTAAAAGTACGTCCAAAAAAATAAGATATAATTTGAGAGAGCGATCAATCGCCATTTTACTGATCCTGTCGATAGGTTTTTTATTTATCATATCACTCTTATTGGATACATCTGTGGCTTTCCTTCAAGGGTACGTAACGGAACTAATTCCTAGCGTTGACGCCATTCTTATACGAACAGTCAATATTATTTTTTCCGTACTTGTTGTCACCGCATGGTTCACGATACTCTATAAAATTCTGCCCGATGCCATTGTGCATTGGAAAGTTGCTCTTGTTGGCGGGCTACTTACGGCAGTGCTATTCACGATAGGAAAATGGATTCTGGGCCATCTTCTTGATTACAGCAACATGGTGTCCATCTTCGGCGCATTCGCCTCCGTATTTTTCATCCTTTTGTTCATCTTCTACTCGTCGCTAATCTTATATTATGGCGCTTCGTTTACATACGGCTATGCCAGCGAAACGGATAGACCTATAAAGCCACGGAAGCATAGCGACAGCTATGAAGTGAAAATCGTATCATCGAAGTAGCGAGACGCTGGCTTGACAACGAGGTTACATGCGCTAAGCCCGTCAGAACTCGAGTTAATATGTTCTGCTTGGTTTGAAGCGTTCATCCAGCTTCTTTGCTATTCAAGTGTTAACACTAGGCCAAGAGTTGTACCTTAACTTACTGCCCGTGAAAAAACCGGTATCATAAACTGAAGGTCGAGTTAGATGTTCTGGCGACCGTAGGCTCAGATTCGTGCACTATCAGTTTGAAAGTCTACCGCACTGATTTACTAACCCTTCGTTGAACATTTCCGCAGATTGTTTGCAAAGGGATGATCCAAATTTGTTACTCGTATTTCAACGTTTCCGCCGGTTTTGTCAACGCTGCTTTCAGTACTTGAAAGAAGATGGTTACTGCGGCAATGAGTACCACGATAATTACGGGTAACGCAAAAAGCAGCCATCCCAGATTTATTCTGTAAGCATAACCCTGCAGCCATTCATTCATAAAATAGTATGCGATGGGAAGAGAAAACAATGCCGCAATTAAAACCAGTTTGATAAAACCAAAACTAAGGATCGAAACAATGTTTGAAACAGAGGCACCTAATACCTTGCGGATACCAATTTCTTTCGTTCGTTGTAATGCTGTGTAAGATGATAAACCGATCATACCCAGTGATGCTACAATCATGGCGAGAACAGTAAAAATCGTAATCACTTTTCCAAATCTATTGTCGTCTTGATATTGTCTTTTGTATTGGCTCTCAAGAAAGAAATATTCAAACGAATTGCCTGGGAAAAATTTCTTGTAGATTCCTTCAATGCCTGCAAGTGTCTGGTCGATATTTGCTCCTTGTACCTTGATGGAAATCGGCGAACCTGGGCTATACGCCGGACGGAATAGCATCGGCTCCATAGGCTTTTGAAGTCCTTCCTGGTGATAATCGTTCACCACACCGATTATTTTCCACTTGCGCGTTCCGTCATTTCCCCACAGCACATCGCGTCCCAACGCGTCATCAGGATTGGCAAAGCCAAAAAGGTGCATGGCGTTTTTGTTGATGATGATTGTGTTGAGCTTTTCAAAATTCGCATGGTGGTCGCTGGGCAAGAAGGGTCTGCCAGCAATAACACGAACGCCCATCGTTTTGAAATAATCGTAGTCTACACCCACGTGGCTAACCGTATAATGTGTTTCCGCAGGTTGGCCATCAATTCTGATGTTAAAGGCACGGCCAAGCCGATCGCCCGGAATACGCCATGAGGTGGTGGCATTAGTAACGCTGGAGAACTGTTTTAACGCTTCTTTAAAATCCTCCACGCGTGTGATAAACGTTGAATCATACGCAAGCAATTCAGGCGATCGTACAACAACAATGTTGTTTAAGCCGAAGCCCAACTCGGCTTTGTTCATGAATTCAATTTGCCGCGTTACGATTAGTGTTCCGGTAATCAAAGCCGCAGATGCGGTAAACTGAAAAATCACAAGCGACTTCCGGAAGAAGTTGCCAGTTGCGCTTCGCGCGAATTTTCCTTTGAGCACCATGACCGGTTGATACCGGGAAAGGATGAATGCGGGATACATGCCTGCGATCAAGGCGCCGCCAACAAGCCCTGCAATAATTATTGCGACTTGTTGGGTCGTGAGGTTTTCCACCAGGAGATTCCATGTTAGTCCGGTACCCACGAGTTGGTTGAACGAAGGCTGCAAGGATGTAACAAGTATGATGGCAATCAGAGCCGCCGCTCCGGTGATCAGCAGCGATTCAAGGATGAACTGGGAAACTAGCTGCGATTTAAAGGCGCCCATCACTTTACGAAGTCCTACTTCTTTCGCGCGTTCCATCGCGCGCGACGTTGTCAGATTGACATAGTTGATCCATGCGATCACCAAAATAAAAACTGCAACGATTACCATAGCCCAAACCGCTTTGCCACTGGCCGTAACAGCAAAATCGTATTCATAGTCAGAATACAAATGTGTTTTACGCATAGGCTGCAGGTAAAATTTTTCAATACTGCCCGTAACCTTGTCGCCTTTAAAATAACGTTCACTGAAGTCCTCGAATTTTTTTTCCAGGGATTTCGGATCAGTACCAGGTTTTAAGACGAGATAATGATACATGTCTGACCAGGTCCAGCTGATATCCGCGTCTTTATCAGTGGTGGTCACTGTCGAGTAGGAAATAAGCGCAGCAAATTGAAAATGGCTGTTAGCCGGTGGGTTGGATACGATCCCTTTAACTTCGTAGGGTTGTGGATCAAGTCCCCAATAAAATGTTTTGCCGATTAACGTCGAGAGGTTATTGCTATCGGGACTAAAATATTTTCGGGCGGTGCTTTCCGTCAGGACAGCCGTGTAAGGATCTTTTAGTAATGTTTTTCTGTCGCCGGCAAGTAGTTTGAAATCAAATACGGTAAAAAAATTCTGATCGGTAAAGTAGCTGTCATCACCTCTGAAGTTTTTGTCGTCAATCCTGACGTTGAGTGTTCCTCCTGGCATGATGCGTACATAATCTTCAATCTCCGGATAATCTCTTGCCATTACCGGTCCGATGGTGGGATAAGTAATCGTTCCATGTTGAATGAGTTTCCCGTTTTGAAAACGATCATTGGTAACGCGATAAGTACGATCAAGTTTGGAATGAAAAGTGTCGAAGCTCAGTTCGAAAATCACAAACTGAAGGATGAGAAGACAAGCCGCCAGCCCGATGGCGAGACCGAAAACATTGATTGCTGCAAAACCCTTGTTCTTGGTAATGGTTCTCCAACTGGTGATGAAATAACTTTTTAACATACCGTAGTGATTAAGGTTGACGTCAGATTTTATTGGCCCGATAATGCCAGGGCGAAAGAGCAGCATCACGTCAATGGCAAAACGGATATCCGCCTTTCGTTTGCCAGCGCGTACACGTTGCAGGTGATATAATTCCACGAGGTCTCCTTCAATGTGCCTGCGCAGTTCCGGATGACAGAACCACCGGAAAAAACGCAGAAACAATTGGGGAGGATGATTGCTATGGGTTGCCACAATATAGGGTAAGGTGTTATGCCTGTTATCTTCCGACAATTTTTGGGTGCAAGGCTGCTTTAGGGATTGCCTTCCACAGTGCTTCGCGTTGTGCCCTGCTGTGCTCGATGGCACGTTTGCCGAGCGCTGTAATCTGAAAATATTTCTTGGGTCTGCCAGCCCGTTCTTCTGTCCCTTCTCCTTCGCGTGATTTAAGATAACCTTTATCTTCGAGTCGCTTCAGGGCTATTTGCAAAGCGCCCACACTGACGGTGCGATTGAGACGCTGTTCAATTTCCATTTTGATGGATACGCCGTAGGCACTATCATACAAAACCCCCACGGTTAGCATGACGACTTCTTCGAACTCTCCTAAAGTAAAATTCTTCATGGCAAGGAATAAATTCTCAAATGTAGTATTAATAATGATGCCAGGTATGAATATCGGGTTTACACTATAAAAACAAGTGACTGGCTGATGGGCCGATGATCGATAGCGAACAACAACGTTCGACTTTGATGCAACGGGTAAGCCTTCAATACTACTTCCAGGTTTGTTGGTAAATCGTTTCCTAAAAAACTGGAGTAGCAGGGCAGCTTCTCAGGTAAATCCATTTAACAACGGCAAGGTCCAATATGAGGTTGAATTGTGGCTGTATCTTTTTCCGGACCTGGCGTTATGGAGTAAACAGAAAGTATGACACGTTTGAAGTTTCTTATTGCGCTGTTTGCAGTAGCGCTACTGGCATCGCGTTGCACGGAGGAGGAAGGTCCTTCTTCACCCGAGGTTGAATCAGGCGACATTATTACTATTGCAGGCATACCACAAGAGGTTGGTTTTTCGGGAGATGGCGGAAGTCCTGCCGGCGCGAAGCTGGGTTGGGTCGTAGGCCTTTCCATTGACGGAGCCGGAGACTTGTATCTCGCCGATGGAGCAGCCAATGTTATTCGGAAAATCTCGAATGGCCAGATCACCACCGTTGCAGGCAAGTTCCGTGGATTTAACCAGCCATACGCTGATCCCGCGCCCGAAGGTACAGATGCGTTGGATGCTGTGCTCGACGCGAGCTTCGATGTCGCTATTTCAAGTACAGGTGATATCTTTTTTAGTGAGACAAGTCGCGCGCTGCTGCGACAGGTCAAAAAATCAAACGGGCAATTGTATACGTTCGCCGGCAAGGCTGGAATCAGAAACTATCCCGGCGATGGTCAGTTGGCCTTGGATGTCGGCATATATGCGCCACAGGGAATTGCTGTTGATCATGCGACCGGTGATATCTATTATTCGGACACACAGAACAACGCCGTCAGAAAGATTTCAAATGGAAAAGTCACCACCGTTGCCGGCCTTGGTCCGGATGAGCCAGGATATAGTGGAGACAACGGCCCGGCTACTGACGCAAGACTTAACGTTCCCATAGGGCTCGCCGTTGATGAAGAAGGCAGCCTGTACATCAACGATTCAGGCAACAACAGGATTCGAAAGGTGACCAATGGTATCATTACAACAATCGCGGGCACAGGGCAACCAGGTTATAGCGGCGACGGTGGACCTGCTACCGAAGCAACATTTTTCGGCGGGCATGGCATCGCGGTCGACAAGGAAGGGAACGTATATCTTGCCGACAATAACAACGCTGCTATCCGAAAAATCACTGTAGCGACAGGCATCATCACCACAATTGCAGGCACCGGTGTTCACGGTTTTGCCGGCGACAACGGACCGGCTACATCAGCGCTTCTGTCCAATCCCTGGGCCGTTGCCGTAGATAACGCCGGAAACGTCTACATCGCTGACACTGACAATGCGGTGATACGAATGGTGGTGAAGTAGGGATGGGTGCAATATTTTGCTGCGTGTTTGTGTCAATAAAAGTTGATTTACGCCAATGACTTTTCCAGCTTCATCTTCCACTTCTCCCAATCAGGCATTGCCTTAAATATTTCATGAGGGCATTTTATCACTATTTTTGACCTTGTAAATACAATAAGGGCGTGCAATGCCCTTGACCAAGGAAACTCGATTACTGTTAAAAAGTAGCAATTGTGTTTTGTTGACCGAAGTAATTGCAGAATCATTTTCAATAACATTTCAATACCTTTGCCCCTATCACAATGAAGCATGGCCTTCAAACACTACACAATCGGTCACTTTATCAATCAGCCAAAAAATTCTACGGAATTTGAAATTCTCCTGTTTAATGAAATGGAGGAACCAGATGTTGATGACTTCCATAAACATACCTTCTACGAAATCTTATGGACAGAAGCCGGCATCAGTAAACAGATCATTGACTATAAAGAATACACCGTTCGGCCTAATTCGTTATTTTTTATTTCACCGAACCAGGTACATCATTTCGAAGAGTGGAAGCCTTTAACCGGCGGCACAATTTTATTTACCGAAGATTTTTTTCTCTCTAATCAAAACAACAAGGAAAAGCTTTTTGAATTGAGTTTTCTGGATAATTTTTATGCAAATCCCTGCATTCACCTGAACAAGAAAAACTTCAAGGAAATTAAAGACACCATCGATCAGATTCTTCTGGAGCAGAAGCGAAAGGACAGGAGCAAAACAATTATTCAATCCCTCCTTCATATTTTAATGGTGCGCGTTCAACGCAGTGTCGATAGCCGGGAAGAAAGGACTATCCCCAAAAAAAGCATTGTGTTATTTAAAGAATTCAAGCGTCTGCTTGATATTCACTTTACAGAAAACAATACCGCCTCTTTCTTTGCTGATAAACTGCATATCACAACGCACCATCTGAATCTGATTACTAAAGAAGTCACGGGAAGAACAGCCAGCGAGATTATTCGGGCAAGAAGCATCCTGGAAGCAAAGCGACTTTTAACTTTTACCGACCTTACCGTTTCTGAAATCGCCTTTGAACTTAATTACACGGATAGCTCTTACCTGGCAAAAATTTTCAAAGCCGAAACCAGCCAGTCACCACTTGTATTCAAAAACAAAATGTCCGAAAAATACCGAATAAGGTAGGACTTGTTTGGATACGAAGCTTGCCTTTCATTGCACTTTTGCATTGTTAATGAAGTGATAAACATTTAGAATATTTAGCAATGCAACAGACAGAAAAATGGGTATTTGATTTTAGCCATTCCAGGATTGGATTTAGTGTAAAGCATTTTGGCATCACGGAAACGGAAGGACTTTTCAAGAAGTTTCAGGGAAAGGTTTTTAGTGACAAAGAAGATTTTTCCGATGTTCAGGTAGAACTCGCCATTGAAACAAACAGCATCGACACCAACGACCTCCAGCGTGACACGCACCTCAAATCAATTGACTTCTTCAATACCGAAACGTTTCCGGTCATGACGTTTAAAAGTTCAACAGTAGAATTCGTCAGTCAAGGACGCTACAAAATGAGGGGTGACTTAACGATCAAAGACATTTCAAAATCTGCAATCTTTGATTTGGAGTTTGCAGGGATTGTGCCGAAAGATCCGTTTGGAAACACAAAGGCCGGTTTCTTGCTGACAGGAAAAATAAACCGAAAGGACTGGGGTATTAATTGGAATGCAGCACTTGATCATGGCGGTGTTGCTGTAAGCGAAACGGTGGCAATTTCATGCCCGGTTCAATTGCTAAAAGTAACCTGATAAAATATCTTGCTGAACATCGCCTTCTGGGTCAACATCCGGAGGGATCGAATCCACAAACACAACGTCACGGATCAGTCGTGCGTCAGTGTAGCTTCAGTCTGGCGTTAGATGTTCATCAGATGTTCTCCGTTGTTGTCCAGATGCGCATTAGTCTTACTAGGCATTTCTTCGTCGGCGCGTCGTTTCCGCATCAGACAAGCACCAGTCATGGATCGTAGGTGTTCGTTAAAAAAACGACTTCTATAGAACGATTACTGGTGCTACACTGGTGCAAGACTAATGCAATACTGATGTAAAGCCAATCGCTAGGATTTTTGTGGCCAATATTTTCGTGTAGCATGGGGGTTCTGAATGGATGAAATATCGGGCGGTCAAACCAAGGTACAATTTCGTCGCATTATTTGCGCGATGATGCTGTCCTTTTTTTAGTTAAATACATTAGGGTAGCCGTTGGATTAAAAATTTCCCTCGTCGTTGGTTGTCGATTGAATTGACCCGGCGTTATTTACTGTTAATTATCGCGCGCAAAAATTATTCATTTATAATTCTATTACCTTTCTTCCAAAATGCAATGACTCAACATGAAGCCCTTTATTTAAATAAAACTTATATGCATCGTGTCGATGGAATCCGGAATCTAAATGAATATGATCGCAGTTTTCCTTTTTAGCGTAGTTCTTAATCCATTGAAATAACCTCCCTGCATATCCTTTATTTCGCTGACTGGCCAAGGTTGCCAGGTCATCAATTTTTAATGTTTTTCCTGAGAATATAAAGGTGATGATTCTGAATCCCAAAATAGAAAATGCCAATTCAGAATCACCTATATAAGCAACCCGATATCCTTCTTGGAATGCGGCCAAGAGCAATTGCCGAAGTTCATGTTCATTTCTATGGGGTCTTAATTCTTTAAATGCAGGAATAAGTTTTTCAATCTCATTACTTGTGGCAATTTTAATTTCCTGAGTGTTCATGACGATGTATTCATAAAGGATTGAAAAATTTGAAACGATTCGTAATACTTTAATTTTTATCGGGGACATTTTTCCGTATGCTTGCTGTCATACTGCTTGTTTATTTTGCAACTTGAATAAAGACTGTGTGCATTTTAAGCAAGACGGTCACTGTCGCATATTAAATTCCATAACACAACGAAACAGCGATGGACTAATCTTTGAAAATCTTTACTTCGTACAGGGAGTATCCCCATTTCTGATTTGCCCGCTCCGTACCCAGAATTTTAATGTAGCGTGCTGAAGCAGGCTGAAACGTTAACTCGTCAGTATCGCCATCACCGGCGGAAGCTTCGTGCAATGTTTTCCAATCGCGGCCATTCCTGGATGTTAAGACAAGATATCGGCTGGCAAATGAAGCTTCCCATTCCAAAACTATTCTGCCAATCTTATAGGCCTTCTGAAGATCAATAACGACCCAGGCAGTATCAGCCGGTGCGCTCGACCAACGCGTAGAAAGATCTCCGTCTACTAAATTGCCTGCATCAAAAACATCACTGTTATTTTCATAAGAGGAGCATTTCACAGTATTGCCAAAGTATGATGCAATGTTCCCTGACCCATCGTCCAATATGGTAATATCGAAGTTTTTTGTCGAACTAAATCCCGCTTTAGTTTTTGCTCCAACAGAAATTTTTCCTTTACCCTGCCTTCCTAAAAACATGATATCCACTCCTCCTTTGTCTGTGGTACTTACCTTGAACAATTCAGGATTGGCATTTTTTTCTATCCAAAAGGTCAAAGGATCAGTGCTGTCGGATTGAGTTACCGCGTTTAGCGATATCGAATTCTTATACGCCAGTTGCCGGTTAGAAAATGGTTTAGGACTTACAGCCTGAATCAGCGGGATACCGGTTAACCACCGAACGCCATTAAGTAACAGATGCTGATATCCCGGACTATTTTTCGCCGCTTCATCATGACCGAGCGTCAAACTCATTACTTTCCCTTTGCCGACGGGATGCCACCACATTACCGGAAGATTTTCTGCACGGGCCAGTACATGGAAGTCTGGTGTACTCGGTTGAAAATGGTATAGTTCATCGGTAGTCGTAAAATCGTCAACCACCCTTGATACCGGATGCACGGAAGATTTGCGAAATTGGTATTCGTATCCCCAGAATTCGATATTGTCGGTAACAACCTTGAAACTTTGGGGAACTGACGAAGGTCCGCCGATAAAAATTCCGCCGATAAATCGTTCGTACTGATCCCAATTCAACAAACTCAGGATGCCACAGTGGAGTGTTAAATAAGATTTCCCCGCCGACACAAAGTTATAGAGAGCGTTTAGTTGATCTTTACTTGGTGTCAGAAAGATTGAGTTACTAATAATCACGTCATACTGCGCAAGGTGGTCTGGCTGAAGGACGTCTAGATCTTCCGTTACATCTACAATGAAGTCCTTTCCCAGGATCTTAACGACAATGTCATTTTGAAATTCGTGAACCCACGGTGGGTACTCCCTTTTATGTTGAGGCACGTTTCCATTGCCTGTGAGAATCAGTACTTTGGGCATCGCCTGACCAAGACTTACCGTGGAGGGTGTGAATGATAATATTGTCACCAGCAATACGATGCCTGAGACAATCGATGATTCTTTAAACTTATTCATTTCAATTTTCATAGGATCACAAAGCAGTTGAATCTATGCAATCAAATCAGTTGCTAGTAATGTTAATTTTTCAATGTTTCATTGTATAAAAAAGACATTGCCTCGAACAGTTGCTACTGAATCCTTGGTTACGGATGAAGTCATAAACTAATATTTAAGCAACGCCGGGGTACAACGCCTTACCACTATTACGAAAATCGAGGCGATCCGTTTCTGTTTTAATACAGATGCGCAGCACGTCAGTCTAATATTTTTTCCATGAATATGGCATCAACAATAAAATTGTCGTTGTAAGGCGCAATCTCATAGAACCCCATGGATTGATAAAGTGAAATTCCGGCGGCCATTGCAGATCGACTTGTGTCAAGACGCATTTTCGTGTACCCAAGATCTTTGGCCTCTGCCATTACACGTTCGGCCAATTGTCTCCCTAATCCCATCCCTTGAAATTTTGGTTTAACAAAAAGTCTTTTCATTTCACAGGTATTCGCATCAATGCGTCTTACGGCTACAGTCCCCGCTGATTCATTATTCACGTATGCAAGTAAGCAGATCCCATTCGGACGTTCGAAGCCTGATGGCATTTTATCGATCTCCAGCTGAAAATTTTGACTTTCGAAATACTCCCTTGTAATCATGTTTTTACTTAATGTCGCCAGATACTCATATCCCAAATTACGGAGCGCTTCTACATCCGATTCACTTGACGGAACAAGGATTTTGATTTCCATACAATGTATTTTACCAGATTTTATTTGTTGGTAAGAAAACACCGTATGCGTCCGGAGTATTGTAAAAAAAGGAAGACCCTTTGTGGCAAACCCGGGCATTCTGGGCGCGTTAAATAAGTAATATTGTAAAGAATGGAAGTCAGTGACCTTTGGAAGTTGCTGTGTCAGCGTAGCTTGGCTATGGGTAAATCTCGTTATGAAGGTTTTGGCGAGAGACGTGCACTTCGTTCATGAAGCGCAACTTCCGACGATTATAAACTTAAGGCTGTGAATGCTGGATTAGGTGAATATTTGAGGACGCTAAGAAACAGGGCCAATTTGTCAGTGGACGATCTGGCCAATGTATTGGAATTGCCTGCTTCAGTCTGGGCAAGGATTGAACGAAATGAAATCAATCCGGAGAACCGGGTGCTCTTAAAGGCTGCTGGTTATTTCGGGCTTTCCGAAAAGAAATTGCTGGCTGAATGTTTCAAGGAGAAGGTTTTTAGTGAAACGACGAACAAATATAACCGGATAGAAAAGTCTATGTTGCTTAAAAGCAACGGACTTGGTATGCGCCGTATCGATAACATACGGAATAGCTCCTCGGCCCTTGAACGTGTTCCCTATGCAGCAAAATTTTTTAGGCCACCCGTAGATCTTGATCATGCTTTAGAATGCGTTGTATATTGCAAACATCATAACCTGGATCGCCCGTTTGAGCGCATCCTTCCCGACGGTGGAACCCAACTTATTATAACGTTCGGCGAAACGGGTCGCGAGTTTATTTGGAAAAGGGATCGCAGCCGGATCATCCATACGGCATTGATCGGACTCCGGCAGATCCCGATAACAAGTCGGTTATTAAAAACAGGCGTTACCATTTACGTGCGGTTTAAACCTGGCGGTCTCTTCACGGTTACCGGTTTGGATTACAGTAAGGTTTCGTGGCCAGCCGTTTATGCTGAGGAAGTATTTAATGCATCGTTTGGATCGCTATTACGCCGGCTCATCGCGCATGAAACGCCGAATGAAGCAGCAGAAAGTGTGTTTCAATACTTCAAAAATGAGGCACGACATGGAAGTCAGACGGGTCCGCTCGTGCGATTTTTCCTAGAGCATTCGCATCTTTCATTGGATGAAATCAACAAACGGACCGGCTACTCGTCGAAGTATCTTACAATTTTGTTTAAACGGCATACCGGCATGACGCCAAAGCTTTTTCAACGGGTTATCAGATTTAACAAGGTCATTGAAGATATGAATTCGTTCAAACGGGAAATTGATTGGGCAACGCTCGTGTACAATCACCGGTATCATGACCAGGCACACTTCATAAAGGATTTTAAAGAATTTTCCGGCTGGACTCCTCAGGAATTCCTTTCCATGGGGGCTGGGTGCAGCAAGTATGTCCACTTTTCGGAAATGGAGTAACGGAGCTGAGGCCAGTACGACTGCAAATGGATTTTTGCGGAAATGACTTTCCTTTCCGCTGTTAACACTACAATTCTTTCTTTTACAATACCATCTGGAATGGACTTGCTCTCTTTGCAGCAAATCATTTTGTAATGGAAAAAGAATTAAGTCACCAAGAAAAAATTAGTTATCTGCCGCCGGCAGGGAAGCATTGGCTTTTGCCATTGTATGATCCGTTGTCACGGTTGTTTGGAATTGACGCCTACAGAGATCGATGCCTTAAACAAGCGAACCTTGCTTCGCATCATTATGTGCTGGACGTGGGTTGTGGGACTGGTTCCCTCATGGAAGCGATCGTGCAGGGTTATCCTTTTGAATGTTTATTTGGTGTCGATCCAGATGATAACGCTCTCCGGTTTGCAGTAAGAAAATTACGAAGAACATCCAACGTTCAAATCAAATCAGGATTTGCTGATCAACTTGATTTTCCCGACCATTTCTTTCATCGGGTTTTCTCCACTTTCGTTTTTCATCATTTAACGCGGCAGGAACAGGTGCGTACATTAACCGAGATTTGTAGGGTCTTGAAGCCTGGTGGTCTGTTCAACCTCCTCGATTTTGATCATTGGAACCCGCATAAGCATGGGAGATCCAACAGGAGTGCTCATCCTTCACCTGCCTATGCGCAACTACTTAAACAATGCGGATTTACACTCCTCCGCGAAAGAAAAGAAAGGCATCTTTTCCTTGGAAGAATTTCATTTTTTGTTGCTTCAATTTAGTCGTATGAATAACCTTAGAAAATTACTATTGCATTTGGTGTTAACATTAATAATGACCATCATTCATCATGTGTATGGCGCAAACATTTACAAAGATGCTTTTCGCCTCCATGTTGTTTTTGCAGCAGTGCCGGTCTTAGCCATCCTAATCTTAAGTTATCGGACAATGCTCGCGTCACGCAATAGCTTGTTGCGCAAGACCAGCTCGGTATGTTTTATTTTATCGGCTGGGCTGAGCGCAATAGCGATCGGAGTCTATGAAGGAGGGTACAATCACCTGGTGAAAAATATTCTTTACTTCGGGGGTGTTCCCGTGCAAATTCTAAATCGCCTGTATCCTTCCATCTATGAATTGCCGAATGATTTCTTTTTTGAGTTTACCGGCATATTGCAATTCGCCACCGGGGTGTTATCTATTGTATATGCCCGCAGAACTGACTTTAGAAAATTGATATCAGTACCCGACAAGAAATGAAGCGGTTCTTGTACGCTGATGGTACGGCCAGCTCGCCAAATTTTTGGTGCACCGACCTGTAGAAAGAGGCCTGCTGCAATTCCATCACCCGGTAACAAAAAGCGTCGTATCGCATCGATTACTTTTTGCCCCCGAATACCCGTTTGTAGCTGAGAACTTCAGGCTTCTGACGTAACAGGCCGGCCACCATGAAGGCAATGCCGCTAAATCCGAGTGCGTGAAAAGTGCTTGTGAGCGCGTGGCTACTCCCGGTTTCCGGTTCTGCAAGTGCACCGGGAAGATGCAAAACGAAAACCCAGATCAATATCATGATACCCGCAAGGATTGCTATCAATTGCGGTCTTATGCGAAACAGTATTGCCGTGCCCGATCCTATTAGTGCCACGGCTGAGAAATATGTCCAGAATACTTTGAATGGTATCCATTCCGGTACGAGGCGTGATACACCTGTTGTATATAAAAAGTGATCTGTTCCAAAAGCAATCAGCATCAGTGAAAACAATAATGCTCCAACAGGTGTCAAAGTGTCTGAAAAAGAAACCCAGGCTGAATTGACATTTTCCGCTTGAGCGCTGGACATGCACCCCGCTGCAACGAATGCCCCACCCGCAAATGTCAGGCATTTGATAGCGATTGTCCATACACCCAGGTTATTCAGATCCTGACTCAACCTGTAAGGCACATGTGCTATTAAGAAAAGGATAATAAAAACCAGGCCTAATATCAGTGGAACGTTTTTGTTTTTGCCAAATAGAATCATGACAGACGAACCAATGAGGAACAGGCTAAAGAGGTATACCCATATTTCGGGATTTGCAAGCCATGATGGGGTCTCAGGAACAAAAAGATTCCGAAACACCGGGTAAAAAAGTTGCTGCGTTGCCATGCCGATAATTGAAAATGAAAAAAATGTCCGGCCTACTGTTGTTAAATTTATCATTGCTTTTTATTCTTTTGAGAAAAAGAATCCGGTAGTCTTAAACGTCAATCAGGCTCTTCAGGGGAGACTAATCCGAATCTTCCGTTTCGAAATTAAGCGCGACTTGTTTTATATGATTGTAAAAAAAGGAACAGGCATGAAAGTAAATCGTACACCGTATTGACCAGCCTGGACCCTCAGGGCTCATCAAGACAAGATCATCAGTCTTGCGTCAGTGCAGCTTCAGTCTGGCAGCAGATGCCGGCACGAAGTCAATTGGTAGAAAACGACTGCCGGAATTCCAGTGGCGAAACATTCGTTTTTGTTTTAAACAACTTACTGAACGACTGCGGATGTTCGAAACCTAATTCATAAGCGATCTCACTTACGGATAGGACAGTGGTGGATAATCTTTCTTTCGCTTTTACAATAAGCTTGTCATGGATATGTTGCTGCGTACTCTGTCCTGTTAAGTGCCGCAGCAGTCCGCTTAAATAGCTTGGCGATACATTCAATGCATCTGCAACGTATTGGACCGTTGGCAACCCTTTTTGTACGATAGCCTCACCGTTAAAATAGTCTGACAAAATATTTTCAAGGCGATCCAGTATCTTATGGTTCGTTATCTTCCTGGTAATGAACTGACGATGGTAGAATCTTTCGGAATAGGCCAAGAGTAGTTCGAGCTGCGCAATGATCACATTTTGTGTGAACTTGTCGATGTTGGCGCGATACTCCTGGTGAATGTTTTGCATGATTCCCGTAATCGTTATTTCTTCTTTCTCGGAAAGGAACAGCGCCTCGTTGACGGAGTAATCGAAGTATTCATATTGCCGGATGGTTTTGGCGAGTGGCGTGTTCCATAAAAAATCGGGATGGATCAGCAGCATCCAGCCCGAGTGTTGTAACGATATATTTTCTGCCGCCTCAATCCTGAAAACCTGACCTGGCGAAATAAAGAACATGATACCTTCATTGAAGTCATATTCCTGCTGACCGTATTTAAGTATGGCGTTATAATTTCTTTTCAGTGCAATGGAATAAAAATCCAACACCAGGCTTGTTTCACCAGGTGATAACCGTTTGACCTCCTCCAGGTTAATCACGCTGACCAGTGGATGTTCTGGTTTTGGTAAATTTCTGAACTGGTGAAATTCGCTTATCGTCTTAAACCGGCGCGGCTTCATGATGTGAAGGTAGAATGGATTATATATTTTGTTTTATTATCGCGGCAAATTCTTTGGCGAAATCCGCCATCTTAACCTTCCCCATGATGGTGGGTCTGTGGCGGAAATAGTCTGCCGACAATTCTCCATTTTGCAAGCTGGCGTACATCTCCACCAGACCTGCCGCCGATGTTGGGTTCATGCCGACAGCCTCCAGGCCATGCTGCATTTCATCATCGGTGATGATTACCCATCGAAGATCCGGCTTTCCAATGGCCTTTCCTAAAATGCTAGCTACCTCGGCACCGGTAAGTTCTTCGCTTGCCACGTAGCGTACTTTTTGCGCGGCGACGGGTCGGGTCAGTTCTTCAGCAACCGCTGCTGCGATGTCGAGCGGTGAAACCCAGGGCACTAGCTTTGTCCCATAATTTGTGGCGATAATGCCATCCTTTTTTATGGTGCCTGCATAGGCATACAAGTTATAATAGAAAGCGGTGGGTCGCATTTGTGTTACGATGACATCCGGAAGTGCGTCCAGTATTTTCTCTACCTGGTGCGCGCCAAGTAAAAGGCCTGAGCCTTTTTCCATCTCGCCACCAATGGTGCTGAGGTTCACCACGCGCTTTACGCCAGACCGTTGAATCGCCGCTGCATAATGTTGACCAAGCCTATGAAAATACGGTATGACATCGACGCTATGGTCGAAGTAATTTGCCGGAGGCACCATGGTATACACGGCGTCGGTACCTGCAAAAGCGGCTGCCAGGAAATCAACGTCTTCCAGTGTGCCGACGGCTGGCACGGCGCCGAGTGCTTCAATGTCTTTTTGTCTTTCAGACTTGCTGGTGATCACGGTCACGGCATGTCCTTCTTTTACCAACGTCTGGGTTAGTGGTTTTCCGATGTGTCCTAATGATCCTGTTATTGTAATTTTCATATTCGTGTTTTTTGATACCACAAAGGTGGAACGCGCCCAGGACACCGATGTAGTCGAATCTGTGGTTGTTGTAGTCAAAGCTGCGCATCACAAGCAATGAGTTTGGAAGCCTAAAGATGGTGGAGGAAACGGACCATCTAAAAAAGCCCTGGCAATGAGAGACTGAGCTAGTTAAAAAGTTAACATGCATGGAAAAAATTTCCCTCGTAAAAAAAATCATATCAACGATGAAAGTCTTATTTTCAGGACACAGTGTAACGCTAAAGCTATGTTCCTTTCTTGTTTCTTGCGCATGATGTTCCCGCTATTGTTATGCATGGCGTTAGGGAGCACAATGGCCCAACAAATAGAAATCCTTCACGACAATCGACCTGTTAGTCTGCGGGGATTGAGCGTTGTGAATGACAACATCGTGTGGGTCAGCGGGAGCAAAGGGACCGTTGGGAAAAGTATTGATGGTGGCAAAACATGGTCGTGGATGACAGTGCCGGGATACGAAAGTCGCGACTTCAGGGACATCGAAGCCTTTGATCAGAACACCGCAGTGATTATTGCCATAGCAGCACCGGCCCACATTCTCCGCACTACAGATGGGGGAAAGCATTGGATTTTAGTATATGAAAATAAATTAGACGGAATGTTTCTGGATGCGATGGACTTTGTCGATGACATTCATGGAACTGTGATAGGCGACGCAGTGAATAAAAAGTTTTTTATCGCGCATACTGCTGATGGCGGGAAGAGCTGGAAAGAAGCTGACAATAGGTATGCTGCATCAGACAGCACCGAAGGCTGCTTTGCTTCAAGCGGGACCAATGTGAGGTTAGTAGCTGCGGGAAAATACTTTTTTGTTTCAGGTGGAAAAACTTCACGCCTGGTATCTGACCATGGATCGTATGAAATGCCATTCGACAAGAGCAAGTCTTCAACCGGAGCAAACTCCATCGCCATACGCAGATCACGCATCACCAACAAGCCTGATCTTTGGATTGCTGTCGGTGGAGATTTTACCGTGGATTCATTGCGTGACAGAAATTGTTTCATTAGCAAGGATGAAGGAAAGTCGTGGACTAAGCCCCGCACCTCGCCAGGTGGATATCGTTCATGTGTTGAATTCGCATCTGACAAAATGTTGGTCACGTGTGGTTTGAATGGTGTTGATCTTTCCGATGACGAAGGTATTAACTGGAGGAGGATTTCTTCCGATAGCTTCCATGCCTGTCGAAAAGCAAAGAACGGTAATGCTGTGTTCTTCAGTGGAAACAACGGAAAGATCGGGAAGCTGAAAATAGACTAAAGTATTAACGGGGGATTTTTTAGTCGTGTTCTGATTTTGTTTGGAGGATCGATCAGACTATTGGTACAGGCGCATCGTTTTACTGACCATCTCTTTCATCTGTTCTTTTAGCGATGAAGGCTCTAACACCTTTACTTCAGGGCCGTATGCGAGCAGCGTTTGTAATAGTTCATAGTTTGGAATGAGCTGCAGGGAGAGGATCATTCCACTGTTGTCATCGGAAATGATTTGTTGTGTAGCATGGAGATGTTGCGTTTTCAGATAATTGCTTTGAGACGGTGAAACCCATAAGCGTATTTCTTTTACTCCCGTGGTATTTATCGTGACGCCTATGGTATGATCGAAATACTTTTGCACATCTATACCTTTATAGGGCTTGAAAGGAATTTTCTTATTTGTGATATTTTCAATCCGGTCGAGTGCCAGGATCAATTTACCGCGGCGGCGTTCGCTATACCCAAGTACATACCACCTGAATTTATATTCCTTCAGTAAGTAGGGATGGAATACATGTTCATTGACGGTAAGTTCATCAAATTTTTTATACGCAATCACGATAGGTTGTTGCTTGATGATCGCCTGGTAAAGTTTGTCAAAGTGTTCAATGCCTTTTGAGTATGGCATCTTTTCAAAATCCACAACGGGATAATCGATGGAAGACTTTTTCGGCTTGACCTGTTGCATGACTACTTTATCAAGCTTGTCGAACATGCCCTCTACCTGGTTCAATACCTCCGCTCCCCGAAAGCGTTTAAAGGACTCCACTATGAGTTCAAAAGCTTCCAATTCATCTTCAGTCAGGGGAAGCTTGTCGATCGTGTAGTCAGGGTCGGTATAATGATATCCTTTAAACTTTTTGGAATAAGCAATGGGGGCATGATAACCCAGGCTTTTATCGTAGCGCATGGCTTCGAGATCGTTCTCGATCGCCCGTTGTCCGACAGTAATGTCATGCTTTGCCAGTGCCGTTTTAAAATCATCGATTGTGGGATAGGGCTTTTTCTTATTGGTGATGCATGCGTTTATGATTTTATAACGCAGAAATGGATTTCTTCCGGCGGGCATAACTGGTAAATTTTATGTAAGATAGTTTCAAGCAATCATTTTTTTGACATATTTTTTTAGGGATGGCTTATTCCACGCTGTTTTTTATTCGCCAATAGCGCCTAAAAAAATCTTTTCGCTGAGGATCAGGCAGTTGTAAAAAAAGAAGAAAAAATCTTTCATTATTTTTTACTCCGCAGATGCCATGCGGTGTGCCGACATACATTTGTAACATCATCCTGCAGGTGATAAAAATTTAAAACTATTTATTTAACATTTAAAAAAAATTACAATGGGTAAAATTAAAAACAACGTTGTCACTAAGGGATTTAGTGGCAAGTTCGGCGAGGACATTACGTTCCGCCAAGTAGACGGCAAAACTGTTTTTGCCAAACGTACGCTTACTTCCGTAGCACCGTCTGAACGACAAACGCAGGTGCGAAATAAGTTTGCAGAAGCTTCGCAGTACGCAGCTGCGGCGATTGCAAATCCACAAGTGGGGCAGGACTATAAAATTATGGCCGCGCTTCAGGGTTTGAAAAGCGCTTATGTTGCGGCACTGACTGATTTTCTCAGTCAACCTGAGATAGGCGGTGTACACACCAGGGCCTACACTGGTAAAGTCGGCGACATGTTTACGATGACGTCTAAGATCCTTTACAAGATCACAGAAATCAAGGTCACTGTTTTACGCGCTGATGGCACTGTATTGGAGTCAGGTAAGGCAGAAGCCATTGAGCTCAAGTGGCGTTACGTCGCAACGGTGGCTAATCCCCAGGTTGCAGGAACGAAACTCGTGCTGGTGGCGCGTGACAGAGAAGGTAAAGAATCGACATTGGAACGGGTGCTGTAAAATCAGCGACTTCAAGGTCTTCAACCTTTGGCATCCTTGCGTCAAAATTAAAACTATGTTAAACTTAAATTTCAATTTATGAGTATCATTAAAAGAATGAAGGCACCAACGCCTAAATTTTTCAGGGTCTTAAGAACAGTAGGCATTGCGTTAGCTGCAGCCGGCGGCACGTTGCTTACTGCACCGGTAGCACTCCCTGCAGTTGTTCTTTCCATCGCTGGCTATGTTTCAGTAGCAGGCGCTGTAATGACAGCAGTAAGTCAAACTGCGGTAGAATCTGAAAATTTACCTGAAAACGAGGTAGAGTAACATACGGAAAAATCACTAATTTCTTTAAGAAAATGAGTCAATATGACATCTGCGTCACGCCAGAGAGCGTGACGCTTCTTTTTACTGGGATTTATGGATTGGCGGGTTTTCTTGATTGATTTCTTCGATAATCCCCGTCCTATTTTTTCTCCGCCAACCAGCGTAAGCCATTCATGATCAACTTATTTTGCGCCTCGCTGGAGAATGATGATGACAGTGCCTTGTTAGTTCCACCATAATCCATGTCGTTATGTCCCATGTTAAAATACAACATGTTAAATTTCTTGTTGGTCCATACTACCGGATAATAACCTTCGTGCCAGATCTCGTGAGCTTTCGGACCGGTGCCCAGTGGAAAACTGGATGAATCGATGGATAGCAATATCCGTATGTCTTTGTTTTTCGCGAGATCATTCTGCCAACTATACCACTCATTGGGGGCTGCCTGAAATATTTTAGGTAGTCCATCCGTTGCCTGATGTTTTAATTCCACCTTGAGTTTAGCCCTGGTTGGTCTCCAAGTATTTCCCTTGTATTGTCCGGAACCGAGGAGTTTTTCGTGATACCAATCCCAATTCTGCGGATAAATTGATGGCGTTAAGGCGAATGCCGCAAAGTGAAATCCCATCCATGCCCCCCCTTGCTCCATGTATGTTTGAAAAGCTGCCCGCTGTACGGAATCTTCCGGTCGCGTATCCAGGAATAACACGACATCATATTTTTTCAAAACATCCGCTTTTAAATTGCTCCAGTCATTGGTAGAGTCATACTGGAAATTATTTTTTTGCCCTTGTTCCCAAAACCATTTGTTTGCTTCATGAACGAAGCTAATGTGCGCAGGATCATGTTGCGCAGTGAAGAACCCAATCACCCGAAACGACTTCTCAGGTGTAGTTTGCCCATGTAGGTCGATGACCAGCGAAAGGAAGAAAAGTATTTGAAGTATTGGAAGGTTTTTGATCCGCATAATAGTCTGAACTGGGATTTATTGATGAAAGGATTTGACGGGGATTTATTGATTGAAGGGATTTCTTTGATTGGCTGTTCTTGGTTTTGAGGCGACTCTCAATATTCACCGCGACCCGTCTTGATTCTCCCAACCATCCTACCACCCAGTCCAAGTCAATCTCAAAAGTTCATTAATCCCAGCGACCAATCAAAGTCAATCTCAAAAATCCCTATAATACCAGTCTTATTTTGGTACCCTATACTTATTCTGAAGCCTTCGATATTGCAAAGATGTAGCCCCGAAGTTGATAAGCAAGGCTACTTCAAGTTCGAAAGCTTCTAGGTAATTAATAGCTTGAGCGAGGTGAACATTTTCAAGTTGCGTAGTCGCCTTTAATTCAACCAAAAACTTTTCTTCAACGGGAAAGTCAACTCTTTTGGTACCCACCAGGACCTCTTCATAGAAAACGGTCTGTTCTTTTTCTCTTTCAAAATTGAATCCGAGTTTTTTCAATTCGATTTCAAGACATCTTTGGTAAATAACTTCATGAAATCCATTTCCCAGATAACGATGAATCTTCATAGAAGCCCCGATAATTTTTTCGGTGACATCCGCATACAGGTATACATAAAACACGATAACTAAGGCCAATCCCCCACAATTTTCCGGAGTTTTCAATACTGCACCCCTCTTAATCATCCGAGCGCATCATCAAAATCATCAATCAAACTTTATTTCCCAAATGCCCCATTCCCAGTACTTTGACAAGGAATGCAGATATTTTTAAGTAGCTCAAACAACACATTATTTATCAAAAATACATACTCAGCGCTGACACGCCTCTTAATCATCCCAACACATTATCAATGCATCAATCAAAGTTCAATCCCCCAAATCCCCTCAATCCCCGTCAGAATTACCCACCACCACGGATACCCCACTCACCGTTCTTTCCCTTTATTTGTACGTTATGGAAAACGCAGGTATTTTTAAATTCTTCAAACCAAAGCGATTGAACCTGACACGGATCATTCTCGTTGACGACCACGCCATTTTACTCGACGGCATCAAAAGCCTCCTGGAAAAAGAACAGCATCTTCGCGTTGACCGATCTTTTTTGTCAGCGGAAGAAACCTTGAAATATCTGGAGACTCAGGACGCCGATTTACTCATCACGGATTTTAACCTGCCTGGAATGGACGGGTTGTCACTTATCCATACAGTTAAACGGATAAGGCCAGATATGCGCATCGTTGTACTGAGTATGCACAATGAAATTCACCTCGTCAAGGAAATTCTGAAGGCGGGGGTCAATGCCTTTATACTGAAGAACGATTCTCACCAGGACTTGCTTCTGGCCATCGACGACGTTATGAACGGAAAGGTGTTTCTGAGCAGTGAGGTGAATCGCATGCTAATACAAAATCTCCAGAATCCTGATGAAGGAAAGTTGCTCACAGATCGTGAACGTGAGATCGTTAAACTGATTGCAAAGGAATATTCCAACAAGAACATCGCGGAAGAACTATTCATCAGCGAAAGGACCGTCGAGACGCACAGAAAAAATATTTTCCGGAAGACAGGAACGAACTCACTGGTCGGTTTGATCAAGTTCGCTTATGCCAATAACCTTATATGACACTAACCAATTTTCTTCGTGACGTTTCTTTTCCATACGGAGATTCTCCATATTCATGGTAAAGTATTTACCTACCTGACGATGGCGCAAGTTAAATCCCTCTCTTCGTTCCTCCTGTTATCGATCACCTTTAGTTTATCGGTCGCGCAGACATCAGCACCGCGGCTGGATAGTCTCGCGCGGGTAGCCAGCCTTCACAAAAGCGACACGTTAGGCGTCCTTGCCTATGCAGACCTTTGTTATGAATATCGTTTTATCAACCAGGATTCTGCGTTACGATTTGGTGAAGAAGGAATAACGCTGGGGAAAAAACTTGGATTTAAAACAGGACTCGCACAGGTCTATAGTGATGCTGCATTTATTTATTATGACCGCAGCGATTTCCAAGCTGCGTTGTCGTATTGGTCGTCAGCGCTTAGCCTTCGCATGGAATTAAAGGATAGTCCGCGGGTGGCCAGTTTACAGCTGAAACTCGGCGGTGCTCATTTCAGGGCAGGAAACTATAATGAAGCCTTGCGCTTTCAGCTAGACGCCTTAAGGTCTTACGAAGCACTGAACATGCCACAAGGCATAGCCCAGGCGTTGAATAATGTCGCCGCTGTGTATGAACAGCAACTGCACATCGATAAGGCACTGGAATATTATCAGCGGGCATTTGATATCCATCAGCGAACCAATAATGCGCATCAGATGGGTATTACCCTGATCAATATTGGAAACGTTAACTTCAGGAAGCATGACTATCGTCCCGCCAAAGTGAATTATCAACGGGCCATTGGGCTCTTGCCAGAGAATGCTGACCCAGGGAGCAAAGCTATTGCACTGAATAACCTTTCAGAGATCTATACACTTGAAAATAGAAATGACAGTGCGCTTTATTATTCAGAAAAAGCGCTGGCCCTGCGTAAAAAGACTGGCGATTTTTCGGGGATGATTTCCAGCTTGAACATGATGGGCCGCATCCATACCCGGATGGGAAACTATAGGATGGGAGAAAAGTATTTGCTTGAAGGTCTTGATTCTGCGAATAAGAAAAGCATCCTGCCTGAAAAAGGAAAGATTTACCTGAATCTTTATGAGCACTACAAGCAGCAGGGCAATTGGAAAAAAAGTCTCGAATCGCATGTGAACTATGCCATGATCCAGGATTCACTGTTGAATGAATCCGGTCGCAAGGAGATCGCTGCCTTGCAGGTGCAATATGAGACAGCCAAGAAGGAGCAACAAATAGCGGCGCAGGCCGCGGCTCTGTCGGAAAAGGAGTTGCGGATTGAAAGGGACTTCATCGTTATCGCCGCACTGGTTGTAACGCTGGCGCTATCGGCCGTTGTTTTTATGCTCCTGCGCAGCCGTCAGCGCCGAAAAGAGGAAGTGGTAAGGAAGGAAGGTGAGATCGCATTGCGGGAGGCATATATCAGAGCTTCTATAGAATCGCAGGAAAACGAACGTAAACGATTCGCGCGTGATCTTCATGATGGAATGGGTCAATGGATATCCTCCCTGAAGCTCGCCTTGTCAGAGATACACGAGGCTAGAACGGATGCGCAAAAGGTTGAAGTCCTGGAGCGAAGTGATCGCATCATGAAGGATATCAATCATGAATTCCGGAGTATTGCTTTCAATCTGATGCCCTACACGCTGATTCATTATGGATTGAAACCAGCGGTGGAGGAAATGGTAACCAGACTCAATGCGTCGGGCAAAACATTTTTTTCGGTGACAGCTTTTGATTTCCCTGGCAGGCTTAGGGAACTGGAGGAGATCTCGCTTTACCGCGTAATTCAGGAATGGACCAATAACATTTTAAAGTATGCCCACGCTTCCAAAGTAGAGATACAACTCACAGGCCATGACGATGAACTGGTTATCATGATTGAAGACGATGGCAAAGGTTTCAATGTTCAGACGCTCTATACTGGCATGGGAAATGGCTGGAAAAATATTCAGTCGCGAATGAACCTTATCAAAGGAAGTGTTCATATTGACTCTGATCCCCAACGTCATGGCACGAGCTTCACGATCAGAGCGATTGGCGTTAAAGCGACCTCAAGAGAGCAGTCCGTTGAAAATGAAAACAGTCATACAAAACATCTGGCCTGACAAACTCCGTCTCGGCTGACATCCTGATAAGCCTATATCCGTGTTGGTGGGTATATCAAAATCCAGGCGGGGCGGTATTTCGTCTACCCCACATTAGCGGGACCTTTACTTACCAAACAGTAAAGTGAAACCTTAAACCAATTGTATGACAAACAGATTTTTTGCTGCGATCATGCTTAGCATGATGGTCGTGAGCGTATGGGCACAATCATTAGGGGAATTTAAACCTACCGACACTTCGTATGGACTCAATAAGATCGCGAAGTCTAAGACCAACCGTATCTACATTGCGGGCTTTGACGTCAATTTCCAGGTGTACAATGAGAAACAAGACTATCGGCAAGGTGGCGCGATGATGGGGGGCGGCATGCGTGGGGATGCATTGGCAGAAGTTTCTGTCGGGCTAGAAGGATTGGATGAGAAGACCGTTCAGGAAATAACGGATAAGCTATACAAAGATTATATCGCCAAACTGGAAGCAAAAGGGCTTAACATTATCACCGCGGACGAAGCCGCTAAAACGGACAGCTATGATGGCTTCATGCGTATAAAAGGTGGGGCCGTCACCATGGCTGAGATCCCGGGGGTGATGAGTTGTTCACCGACAGGTTATGAATTTTTTGTTAAAGATGTGAACAAGGATGGCAAGTCTAAGAAAGGCGGATTTCTGGGCAATCAGGCGATGATGTACCCCAAGCTTTCCAAAGAATTAGGCGATGCCATTGTTGGTACGGTTGACCTTACCGTACTTTTTATCTCAGAACAAGATGGTTTTAAAGGCAATGGTGCCAAAGTAAAAGTGAAGACTTCCCTTCGCCTGATTGGTCGTGAGGCCGTGACCATGACATCTGATGCGAAGATCAAAATGAAAGGCCAGAACACCATTACAATGGTAGTGAGTGACGTCTCTTTCTACCATGGTAAAGCTGGAGCAGGTGCGACATCGGTGTACCAGGGGACGCTCTCAAGACCACTTGCTATTCTCGGCGTGCTGGATGATGAAAAGGTTACAAGCTATGCGCGTGGCGGAACGTCGGCAGGGACAGCGACGATCTACGGAACATTCTATAGCGTACGGAACGATAAAACAAAAAATGCCAAGATTGTAAATGTAGATCCTGTGAAATACAGTGAGGGCGTCTATGCCGCTGCCAATAAATTCATGACGTACCATACCGATGAATTTCTGAAATCACTTTAAGATCGCACGAGGAATTTTCTGATCGTTGTCTGTAAAGTTGGAATATAGACACCGGAGGGTTACGGCTCCGGTGTTTCTTTAGAAATCGGGCCGCGGGATTGATTGAAGAACTTGTCCTTCTTTAGCTAGCTAGTTTTTGTGAGTTTCTCCTACTGTTAGTACTGTCGCTACAGTTTTGGCCAGGAGTTGAACTCCTTTTATTTCGTTGTCGGAGGGGACACGCCTTTCTATAAAATAGGTTCCGAAGGTGCCAAGGACCTTACCGCTTGTATCTAATATAGGCATACTCCACGCTCCTTTAAATCCAAGGGCGAGTGGAAGATGCCGCAGTTCCGCCCATTTATTGTCGTCAATAAAATTTTCAGTGATTACCATCTGGCCGGTTGCAGCAGCTGCGGCGCAGGTTCCAACTTTAGCGTGTGGCTTTAAACCATCAATAGCTTTTAAATAGTCGGAAGGAAGTCTGGGCGAAGCGCCATTTCGAAGCAAGCCGTCTTTGTCCAATAGCAGAATGGATGACACAGTACCACTGCCAGCGGCCATCTCTGCAGCAGATGTGAGATAGGCAAGGATTACTTCTGTTTCTATCCCCTCGTCAATCATCTTCGTTGCCCGGTCACTGGCGTGTTCGTACATGCTCATACTACGAATGTAAAAAAATTCGGCTTCACTGATGACGATATCTAAAACCATTTTTTGTATGCGGAGGCTGTTCGTTACACAGTCCGTACATTGGCTGAATAAGGTAACTTGTTATAGTCCAACGCTCCAATGAACTATTAGCGTAAAATATTGAGATCAGACCAGTCGTCTCTAATGCAACGCATGAAAAGTATGTTTTGCGTTTTCCCAGAAGCTGTCCAACGCAATAATTCTTTGCTTAAAAAATGAAATCAGTTCGGGCCACTGATCTTTATTAAAAACCGAGACGTCTGAAATTTCTTTGTAGATTCTGGTGGTCACATTTCCATCCGCAGTGGGTGTATGCAACTGCCATTCCCATTCTTCCTGCAACGTAGCATGAAGAAGTTCTTTCAATTCCAGGAATTGCTCAAAATACAATTCCTGAATTCCGGGATCAGCATGTTGAATGGCAATGTAAATCATAGCCGACTTTGCACCAGCGTCCATACGGAAATAAACATTCTTGACCCGCGTATGATAGTTTACCCAATTAATCCTATTACCCTCTGCCGACGGTATTGGACTCATGTATTTTCCAAAGGTGGTCCAGAATTCCTGCTTGATAAGCGATGCTTGCTCCCGGGTAAACATGGTGCCAAGATAGCGATCAATATCACATCCTTACGGGACTTCGGCTTTCTTTAGGATTGATGCTACCGATATCATATCCCTACGGGACCTTCTGTCCTTTCCCCTGACCTGGGAATCGGTAGCTAATCGTCATCCAATTCACAAAAGATGTGTACCATGTCTTTATCACCTTTATGATAATTTGGACCGGGACGTACAAAGTGTTCGTTTTGGATTTTGAAGTCAAGGGCATCATCCAATAAAAACATCTGCTCCGGCCGGCTACCGCCTTCAACCAGATGGACGCGTAATGCTTCTTTACCCTTTTTGTTGATACCATAACACTGCGGATTTCCCTTTCTTAGTTTCCCGTGATAAAGGAACGCTATCTGCTGCTTGTTTCTAATGGCATCGCATATTTCTGGTCGCTGCGGGTGAAATTTCATATTCATAAAGTCATTATGGAAAAGTCAAATAGCGGCATCCACCCGACATGTACCTGCATCCCGGAATAACGGAAGTATTTAAGATGCTCCACACGCAACGATAATAGGGTCCGGAAAGGGTTACTGCCGCTCTAACTATGGCAACAGGAAATAATGAGTACTTGTTGCATTGCAAAGACGGCCTTTTCCGACATTTCAAGCGTTCGCTAGCCGAACATTTGTTTTCTGAAGGTAAAAAGAACCAGAATCAAGTTATTTTTGTTGAAATTCTCACCCTGCAGGATGTGTACCCGTAAAACATGCATTGTTTTATTGATTTCAGGTTTTATTTCCTGTAGTATTTTTGCGCAAATAAAGTCTGCCGATAGCCTTGAACAACGGCTTGATAAAGTCACTGGAAAGCAGAAAGTAGATCTTCTCAATGCCCTTACTTATAAACTCATCACCCATGATAACGAAAAAGTTATCGCCTACAACAAACAAGCCCTGGCGCTCAGTAAAAGTATCGATTATCTTTCCGGTGAAGCCCGCGCCTATACATACCGTGGTGTCTTTGAATATTTAACGGGTCAACTCCAGGAAGGGCATCGTGATCTTAATCATGGATTACAATTAGCCACGCGGGCGGGGGACAAACCTCTCCGTGGATATATTTTCCTCCAACTTGGCAACTGCAGTCTTGAAGAGGTACAGATGGATTCTGCACTCATTTTCTTTAAACAAAGCCGGGAAATTTTTAAAGATAGTACCGATCCGGCAACACTTTCCAAACTTTACCGAAATATCAGTGCTTTATATGGTCAACGTTATCAACCCGACTCACAACAAATCTATTTGGATCGGGCAATCCGAATCCGCAGATTGTTACCCGATAAAGCACTGCTTATCGAAGCACTTGTAGTGAAAGCCAATACGATGCTGATGTTGGGGGAATTTTCCCCAGCCCAGGCGTTGGTTATCGAAGCAAAGAAGATTTTAAGCAGCCGGCCGGAAGACGATGAGAACAGAAATGACATTCGCCGTATTGAGGCGCTGATTTTATTTCAAAAAGGTGCGTTTGATCAAGCATCGGTTTTATTCGACTCGGCGCGAAACTACTTTATGCAGAAAAGCCTGTTTCGTAAGTATGTTACATTACTGATCGATCTAGGTACAATCTTTTCTGAAAGAGGTGACTATGAACTTGCTTTGAATAATCTTTATGATGCATTGAAACTAAGTCAGCTTCATCACTTCGATGCTGAATCTACCATCATTCGTATTCAAATCGGGTGGGTTAATCATTATTTGGGTAACCCGGAGCAGGCGCTGTTGATGGTAAACGAAGCCATGCGTTTGAGTCCGAAAAAACTGCTCAGGGGCGATCTGGCAAACGGTCTTACTTTGAAAGGCGTAACCCTTACTGATTTAAAAAAATATTCGCAGTCACGGGCATGCCTGGATTCCGTGGTCCAGATATATCACGAGTTTGGGAGTGTTCAGGGCAAAAGCGAAACGTTGATGCATATTGGTTATCTGGAATTGCAGCGTGAAAAATATGCGGAAGCCCTTAAGCTTTATACAGAAAGTATTCAGTTGGCAGAGGGGAATCCCAACAACTATGTTCTTGCATGGGCTTACTGGGGCAGGGGACATGCGTGTTTTAAATTGGGTGATTTAAAAAATGCGGTATCGTTTTTAAACAAATCGGAAGAATATGCGAAACGAATAGGATCGAACGAAGTGATGGTAGCTAATTATAATACCCGCAGAGATCTGTTGGCTACTCAGAATCGTTTCGAAGAGGCGCTGCATTTTTCGATGCTGGCAAATCAACTGAAAGATTCCCTGCGTGGAAGTGATGTCGCCCGAAGATTTGTGAATCTCGAAAAAATACAAGAGATCGAACAACGAAATCGGGACATCCGGATATTGCAGCAGGATAAATTACTTGCAGAAAATAAGATCCAGCTTCAGGACGATAAACTGAAACAACAATCAATCTTACTCATCGGAGGTTTGATTGGTCTTTTAATGCTAGGCTTTCTCGCACTGGTTTATTACCGTTTCTATTACCGGATTAAAACGTTGAACGTTTCTATTGTCGAAAAAAACACGAGAATACAGGCACAGGCAGACAAACTCCAGGAGGTTAACAATGAACTGAATCGTCTGTATAATGAAGTGTCTGAACAGAAAAAAGAAATTCAGCTACAGACCGATAAATTATCTGAAAGCAATCAGAGCATATTGGAGATGAACCGCGGTCTCGAGAAAATTGTAGCGGATAAAACGGTCGAGCTGAGAAAAATCAATGCGGAATTGATTAAGAAAAACAATGAGCTGTTTCAGTTTTCCTATACTGTTTCACATAACCTTCGCGGGCCCGTGGCAAGGTTGTTAGGTCTTGCAGATTTGGCTGAGAAAGAAAACATCCCAGACCAAGCAAAGCAATTAACAGATTTTATCGGTGAGACGGCGCTTGAACTCGATCAGATTGTCAATGATTTGATCAGGATACTCGAGCTCCGGAACGAACCTCAGCATCATCGGGAAATCGTTAGCCTTGAAGATGAATGGTATCAGACCGTCGGCCTTCTAAAGGACAACCTTACCGGCAATGAAGAGATCTCCATAAACTTTGAAGCACTACCTGAAATTACGACTGTACGAAGTTTGCTGAAGAATATTTTGTACAACTTATTAAGCAATGCCATCAAATTCAGATCGCCGGAAAGAAAATTGAAAGTGAAAGCTACCAGTCGTACCCAGGATGGAAGAGCGATTTTAGAAATTGCCGACAATGGTCTTGGGTTTAATATTGAACTGAACCACGAAAAAGTCTTTAAACTTTACAGACGCTTCCATGCGCATGTTGGAGGTCGTGGTGTGGGCCTATACCTGATCAAGACGCAGGTTGAAGTGCTCCATGGCTCTGTGGAAGCAATTTCTCAACCGAATAAGGGTTCTATGTTCAGGGTTATTTTGCCTCTAAGTTCTGAAGAAAATCTTGTCTGACCCGTTCAGAACTCCATGTTGATCATCAAGCCTCACGGAGCAACGTGTTATTTTGTCTGTTAACAATTGCCACGGAGATTGCCTATTCCATTGGGTTTGTTTATCAACAAAAGCACCTGTAACCAATTATACTTCTAAATTAGACACTGCTGTAATCTTTCAAAAAAGATTCTAAGACATTCTTAATATTAGAATACCATGAACAGAAGAAACTTTCAAAAAACGCTAGGACTAATGGCCGCCGGTTTAATGGTGCGCCCGGCCTTTGGCATTTCATTACATAATAAGGTCGCCGATCGTCTTACAATGTCGACGGTTAATTTCAGAGAACGGTTTGTTCAAACAAAATCCAGCGACGTCTCTTATAAATCTGCTCCGTTAACCCTTGATCAAATTCCTGAATATTTTAGGGACAGGTTTAAACTTAGCCAAGTAGAATTCTGGAGTAAACATTTTGAATCACTCGATCAAAATTATCTGAAAGATCTTAAAGCTGCGCTTTCAAAAAGTAAAAGCAAGCTTGTCAATATTCAGTTCGATGAAGATTATCAAATAGGTTCTCCCGATGAATCAGTCAGAAAAAAAAGTCTTGACCTTGCACTAAGGTGGCTTGACGCAGCACATTTTTTAGGGTCTGGTGCTTTTAGAGTTAACCCGGGAAATGGAGAAGTTGGTCATGCCATAAACTCGCTGAAGACTATCAATCAGGCATGTCAATCCAAAGGACTTATACTGATGGTGGAAAATCATTTTGGTATGGAGATGGATCCTGACATCCATCTACAGATTGTGCGCGAGGTAGGAAAAAACATTTATACGTTGCCGGATTTCGGAAACTATGATAAGGCCGTGCGATATGATGCACTTAAAAAAATAATGCCGTTCGCCTATCAGGTGTCTGCTAAGACGATGGCATTCGATGAAAAGTTGAACCACGTTTCATTTGATTTCGATCATTGTATGAAAATATGCGTGGACAGTGGATTCAAAGGAATTTATTCTGTTGAGCAATGGAGCAGGGAACCCATCAAGGAAAATGAAGAGGCCATCGCCGATTGGATGATTTCCAAAATAAAAACTTATCTCTAGGCCTCCGGCTCTAGAGTAATCTGTACCAACCAACTTTTAATTTAATTCACGGATGACCTTTATTCTAATGAAAAGAAGCGATGGGCTTAACCGGTTTCGTCTGCTTTTTCTAACGGCACTATCTGCGATCCTGCTGCCAGCTTGCAAAAATGTGGATGATAAAGCATACCGCACCTGGCAAGGGTATGGCAGTGGCCCCGACCAATCCAAATATTTTATCCAGGATCAGATTACAAAGGAGAACGTCAACCAACTTGAAGTAGCGTGGTCTTACGCCACCGGAGATGAACGCGATTATCAATGCAATCCAATTATCGTTGACAGTGTGATGTACGTGATGGCAAAAGACAATTCGCTCGTGGCGCTAAATGCTGTTACCGGTAAGGAAATTTGGATTCACGCCAACCTCAATGGTATCAGTCGACGAGGTATTACCTACTGGGAAAATGCGGACCGTTCAGATCGAAGATTGTTGTTTACATTGCGGAACAGTCTGCAGGCAATTGATGCCGTTACCGGTAAGGCTATACTTAACTTTGGCAAAGATGGCGCCGTAGATCTGCGGCAGAATCTCGGCATCGACCCTGAACAAATCGGCAGAATTGCTTCTCACACTCCCGGCACAGTTTACAAAGACATCATTATCCTTGGGTCATCGCCAGGTGAGTCTTACTTGTCGACACCTGGGCATGTGAGAGCATACAATGTAATTACCGGCAAACTGGAATGGAAATTCAATACAATTCCTCAACCTGGCGAATATGGCTACGACACCTGGCCACCAGATGCTTACAAATATATCGGAGGTGTGAATTGTTGGGGTGAAATTACAGTCGATGAAAAAAGTGGCATCGCTTATGTACCCCTTGGCTCGCCAACGTATGATTATTATGGCGCCGACAGGCATGGCGCAAATTTATTTGGCAACTGTCTGCTGGCATTGGATGCAAAAACAGGAAAACGCATTTGGCATTACCAGACCGTTCATCACGACTTGTGGGACTACGACCTTACGGCTGCGCCCCAACTCATCCGCGTGAATCACGATGGAAAAAATATCGATGCTGTGGCTATTGCCACCAAACAGGGATTCATGTTTGCTTTCGACAGAACTAATGGAAATCCGCTATGGCCAATCGAAGAACGACCTGTACCTCCCAGCGACATGCCAGACGAAAAAGCCTGGCCTACACAGCCCTTCCCCACGGTGTTAAAACCGTTCAATAGGCAGACCGTTACAGAAGATGACATTAGCCCGATATTTTTAAGCGACCAGGAATTAAAGGAATGGAAAGAGAGGGTAGCAAAAGCAAGAAAAGGTTTGTTTACGCCGCCGTCGGCCATCGAAACCATTGCAATGCCAGGGGCAGTGGGCGGTGCTAACTGGGGAAACACGGCATCGAATCCTGAAAAAGGTCTTGTCTATGTACTCACGCAGGATTATCCATCATTCTATAAATTAGCACTCAAGCCCCCACCAATACCAGCTCGTTTTTTGGCAAGGTTTGAATCGCAGCAGGCTATTGTAAAAGGGAAAGTTGCATACGAAGCCTTTTGCCAGACATGTCATGGTAAAGATTTGTCGGGTACTGGCGCTGCGCCATCGTTACTTGGACTCGGTCCAAAATTGAACGAAACAACAATTCACGAAGTTGTCATGCAAGGTATAGGAAGGATGCCACCAGTCCAGCACATCAGTGACGCAGACGTTTCCAATATAACGGCGTATCTGAAGGAAAAATCTACCGGGGTAGCAACCACACAAAAATTAGAAGAAGTGAAGATCTCGGGCCCAGTGGTAGCTGCCGGAGGAGCGCCGGGAGAAGTAGCAACTCGATCTACTGTCGCTTTCAGTATGGGCGGTAATGCATACCCCGCAGGCGTTAAGGTTCCAGCGGAACGATATTATACTGATTATGGATTAGGAAGACCTTTTATTTTAAATCCGCCGTGGTCCAGTATAACTGCGTATGATATGAATACGGGCAACATACAATGGACGAAACCTTTAGGAGAAGAGCCGCAGGCTGTGGCCAAAGGTTTTAACAATACCGGTGTGCCTACCGGGTCACAACGAAACGGGATCATCGTTACGTCAAATGGTTTACTCTTTGCGACCGTTACTAACGGTAAGATATATGCTTACGATGCATCCAATGGTGAAATATTATGGACAGGACAAACACCTTTGGGTATTGCTACCATGCCTTCCATGTATGAAGTTGATGGCCGTATATTTATTGTCGTGAATGCCACAACACCACAAGTTGAAGGCTGGAATCTAACCGAAGAACAAAAAGAGGCTATGGCAAAAAACGCAAAAAAAGGTGGCGCATATTATGTGTATACTTTACCTAATAACGATAATAAGTAACATGAGACTATCATTTCATTTATACCGCTATAAATTCGGTTTAGTAACTCCAACACTTCGAACCTCAACACTCGAGTCTATGAAAATATTCCTTTCCAGTATTTATCTGTTGGTTAGCCTGAACACGGCGTACAGCCAAACCAAAAAAATTTCATTCGATAAAGTTGTCATCGATTCCACCTATGTGTCGGAGGGAGTTACCACCGGTGACATTGACCGCGACGGATTAATGGATATCATTGCCGGGGACGTTTGGTATAAGGCACCTGATTGGAAACGATATGAAATAAGACCCCTTGGCCTTTACTATGGCATGATGCCGGATCCAACCAGACCGAGAGGTTCTGGTGCGAGTTATTATGCAAGATCCATTGCCAACTTTGTGAAAGACATTGATAGAGACGGATGGCTTGATGTAATCACGATGAATACACAAGGCGGTCCATGTTATTGGTATCGTAATCCAGCAGGGAAGTTTAATAATTTATGGCAAGAATATTTAGCAATCGAATTATTTCATAATGAAAGTCCGCAGATGGTTGATATTTTCAGTGACGGAAAACCCGTAATACTTGCTGGTAACCAAATCGGAAATAATAAATACACCTTAAGCTGGTTTTCAATTCCTGATGACCCCACACAATTGTGGAAGGCGAATGTAATTGGCCACCCTGATACGCTTACCTACTCCGTTAAATATCGCGAGACGATTTATTTTGCGCCAGGGGGTATGGGGCACGGACTGGGCATTGGCGATGTTAATAAAGACGGAAAGCAAGATATTCTAACGGCAAAAGGTTGGTATGAAAACCTATCAGCAAATCGGGACAACACGAAATGGAGATTCCATGCAGTTCCGCTCGATTCGCTGGCGGACGTAGAAGGACGCGGGTTAACTTTTTCGCACATGCACGTGAATGATTTTGACGGTGATGGCGACAATGATATTATCGGCTCATCTGCTCACCGTTACGGCCTGTGGTGGTTTGAAAATCAGAAAAAAGGAAAGGAAATTAATTTTATAAAGCGTGAAATATCGATGGCATATTCTCAGCTTCATTCAATTGCTGCTACCGATCTTGACAAAGACGGTGTGTTAGAATATGTGACTGGCAAACGATACCTCGCGCATCTCGGCAAAGATCCAGGCGAATTCGATGCTGCCGTGATCTTATATGTTCGTCCGGAAAAAATTGGAAAAGGGAAAGTTCAAATGCAGACGCATGTAATTGATGAAGACTCCGCATCTGGAACCCAGATATGGTTTGAAGATTTTAACAAAGATGGCAAAACAGATATCGTTACCTCGAATAAAAAAGGGACACGAATTTTTACGCAGAAATAAAATGTGCTTTGCTGAATAGTGTGGCAACGGCTTCGTGGTTGAGGATTTCAGTTACACCTGGCAATTGTCTCGCAGGGCCTCAGATCGTATGAAATTCTTTTGATATTGTTTTCTTCATGAAATTGGTATTCAGTCATGCCACGTAGGTCAAGCGCTCGGTCTAACGAATAGGTTGGGTTGTAATATTATGATCACTTAGTACTGCGATTTTCCTTCGGATTTTATAACGTTTCTATTTATCTTGAAAGAAAAAGTGCTTGAATAAAACCAGTCAAGAATCTCCAGGGTTCACACTGTTTGCTTTTACATGGGCAGTTGCTGGGTTGTTCCATCAATTGTCGTTTGAGAGTTGGCGATGGTACGATATTAAGGGTATAGTACTCACTGGTGTAATACTGTTGGTATTATTAAAGCCTTCCTCCTGGAAGCGTTTTGCGTTTTATTTAATAGTCGATTGGATTGTTGTAGCGTGGACATTTCCCTATCATCCGAATCATATTGTTTTTTCATGGATCGTCAACAGCACACTTCTGACTGCACTTTTTATTGCTGTCCTCAGAGATCGCTCTGAACTAAATTTAGGTTCCCGATGGTACAGTATTTTTGCTCCCTGGCTTCGCATCGAGCTTTGTCTGCTATACTTCTTTACCGTCTTTCATAAATTGAACACCAGCTATTTCAACCTGGACTGGAGTTGCGCAGCCCAGATGCACAGGGAAATAAATGAATGGATGCCATTGTTGCCAGGAGCCAGATGGGCTCAATCTTGGGCGATCTATGGTACGTTGATCATTGAAACAGCCATTCCATTACTTTTGTTGAAAGGGCGAACACGTTTAGCCGGTGTTATCCTGGGTATGTTGTTTCATGGACTGTTGGCGCTTCATCATCATCCCGGTTTATATAGTTTTTCTTCTACCATGACAGCGCTCTTCATGGTGTTTCTGCCGTTGAATGCTTCTGAAACATTGCTTCCACCCCGTCGTTTTCGACAAGTGCTGCAATGGGGATTGATAGTATTTGGTGTCGGTGTGTTCCTCTGGATTATCCGCCGGTGGCTGCCTTTTGAACTGCGCGTAGAGGATACGTTAGAATATAAAGTAAAAAGCGGATTTGTTGCGTACTTTGCATATCTCGGCCTGGGCCTTTATTGGATCTGGCGAAATTTCAAGTCACTGCGAATTCAGTCTAAGGTCTCCAGCGAGGGACGTTGGCGGGCATCTCCCTTATTAATTATTTTTCCATTGTTGTTGATTGTCAATGGATTTGGGCCCTATATCGGATTGAGAACGCAGACATCCTTTTCGATGTTCAGTAACCTTCATACCGAGAACGGTGTAAGTAATCATTTGATTGTGCCGGATGGAATTCAGATTACTGACTGGCAATATGATCTTGTTGAAATCGTAGACGCGAGTGATCCTGACCTTACCGCAGCGCGCGATAGTAATTTAATGGTAGTTTATTTAGATTTACGAAGAAGGCGTTCCGGGGGAAGTTCTGACTTCTGGGTAAAATTCCATCGAAAGGGAAGGACTGAAATCTTCGATTCGGCACGACCGGAAACACACAGCTCCATACCATCGATTGGGCTACTGGCCCGACGTTATTTTTATTTCCGTCCCGTAGAAAAGGATCCATTGAACGTACGTTGTAAACATTAAATATTATAATATGAGTCATCTTTCACCTGAAGATCCAGTCATTTCTTATTTCTGTCCACATGATGGCATGAACAAAAGTCGGTATTTTTTATTTGTTGTCGCTGGTGGTTGTTTATAAGCCAGGATGGATCAAGGATCAAATTTGAGCAGAAGATATGAACTGGATTGGCTACGTGTATTTGCGATCCTGATTCTCTTGCTATTCCATACCGGCAGGATTTTCGATATGAAGGAATGGCATATCAAAAATAATGAGCTAAGCGATAATTTTATTTACTGGATGCCTTTCCTCCAGTCGTGGCGAATGCCTTTGCTACTTTTTATCTCGGGTGCAGGATCCTACTTTGCTTTGGGAAAGCTAACGGCACTTCAGTTTTTTTTCCAACGCTTCAAGCGCCTTGTAATACCATTTCTGTTTGCCCTCGTGGTCATCATTCCGCCTCAACCCTATTACGAACACATCACAGCGTTCGCCAACTATTGGGATTTCTATAAATCGGTGCTCGATTTTATTCCGATTTATGAAGGAAGGATTCACCTGTATCATATATGGTTTATCGCGTACTTGTTTGTTTACACGCTGATGGCATTCCCCGTACTGCTTTTTTTGCGTTCACCAACATCTGATGTGTTTAAGGATGGAATATTGAGATATTTTTACAATCCTGTGCTGCTTCTTTTAATCCCGCCCGCATGTATTTTGATCACCCAGCTGATACTGCTTCCTGAATATGTGGGCCGAGCCTTTTTTGTTTATTATTTGTGTTTTTTTCTCCTTGGTATTATTTTTTACAGCAACCGCCGCCATACCGAAAGAATAGGAAAAAACAGGAAATATTTGTTGGCCGGCGCTGTCCTGGTCCTTATCCCATATGTAGTCAATTATATTACTGACGATACCATATACATATCAGATACGCTGACGTTAGCGTCAATATTGGAACGCGGCGTCGTGTTCGTTGGTTGGTTTTGGGTAATTACATTAATTGCATTCGGACAACATTATTTAAATCGTCCCCATCCCTGGTTAGCAACCATGACAGAAGGCATATATGCTTTGTTCATTTTGCATCAAACGGCGATTGTTGTGATTGGATACTATATATGCAAGCTTCCCTGGGGGATTACCACAAAATTCTGGACCATCAACATTCTAACATTATCATTTTGTGTAGCTTTTTATCTACTGGGTATACTACCATTTAACACAATGAGGCTTGTTTTCGGCATGAAACCAAAGCCAAGGTAAAAGGATCAGACTGATAGAGAATGATCCTTTCTCCAGGGTAGAAAAGTTTACAGATAGTCACCACGTTGAATGCATGCAAAATCTATTTTGATTTTCTTTTATACTTCGCCACACGTTTGTCGTTGATAACACCCTTCCAATTTAATCCAAAACTGAAATCATAAGCATTCCCTTCGCTGTCGATATGAGCACGCATGTCATGAGGAACATCTTCTAATTGTTGTTCCACTGTTTCCATGTCTGCCGGCATCTGAACAGGCAACAGTCCCGAGGGCTCAACGCCGGTAAGCACATCCATCACCGCCTGATCCATCACACCAAAGCCGAACAGTATTCCATCAACTTCCCTTTCAAATTCCGAAAACACCATCGGTCTGTTTCCATTGATTACTACAATGACGGGCTTTCCTTTCATGGTTGCTTTAGTCTCTAATATAGATTTAAGATCAGTGATGTTTGATGCTGTCACTTGTTTTCCTTTGTAAGACCTGTTTGTTATTGTAGGATCTATAACAGGATCACCAGCGGCTATACTTTTATCGCGGGCAGAGGATGCAGTATAGGGTCCGTACTGTAATGAAATGGGTACATAACCGTTGCCGCCTTTGTCTCGGTCATCCTTGCTGTAACCCACACCACCGTCGGGAGTTTTAACAAACACAATAGCAAAATCTGCTTTAGACGGATCGTCGGTGACATTTAAATACTTTTTTACGATTTCCATGTTAACCGGATTTTCGATACGCTCAGGCGTGACATTTCCAAACCAATCTCTTCCAGCGGGAACAACACGCTTTGGGATATATACGGTTTTGTTTTTCTGAAGAGGAAGGGTTTTGTTTTTATTCTTCAGCAAAACCAATGATTTCAATTGCGCTTCATATCCGGCAGCCATATATTCAGAATGACCAACAGTCTGTTTGGATAGCTGTGGATCCAGGTATGGATTATCAAAAAGACCTACACGAAAAATATTTTTTAACAGTCGCACAGCCGATTCCTCAAATCGTTTTCTTATCGACACTTCGCCGAATTCTTTAACTCCCATCTGATAAGCCTCGATGACCGGCCCAGCATCATTGTTACCACCGAACTGATCTACGCCTGCTATGATAGCTTTATAATGACGCTCCGCCACGGTCAATGTTTCAACGCCCCATGACTTGCCAGCAAAGACATCCGGGGTTTTACCTTCATCGGCCGTGATGACCCAATCCGTGCAGACGACGCCGTCATAACCATACTTTTTTCTGAGAAGATCCGTGACAATATATTTGGAAAAGCTGTTGCCAACGTTCTCTCTATTTGTTTTATCCTGATTGAATGAGATAGTATAGTAAGGCATCACGGCAGAAGCCTTTTTTGTAGGCCCGGCCAAATTAAAAGCACCTTTTAAGAAAGGTATCAGGTGCGTTTCAAAGTTATTACCAGGATATACAGCAAATTTTCCATAAGCAAAGTGACCGTCTCGTCCACCCTCTTCTGCCCCGCCACTGGGCCAATGTTTCACCATGGCGTTGACACTGTTGTAACCCCAACCGTCTTTGATTTCAGCAGCGCCCGATGAAGTTTGAAAACCGTCGATGTAAGCTCTCGCCATTTCTGCGGATAAAATCGGGTCTTCCCCAAACGTGCCGTTAATTCTATTCCAACGAGGTTCGGTTCCCAAGTCAATCTGTGGAGACAGTGCGGTAGCAATCCCTAGTGCACGATATTCTTTGGCGGCGATCGAACCAAATTTTTGCACGCGCTCGGGATCGAACGTTGCTGCAAGACCCAGTGCTTCTGGCCACATGGAGATCCTGCCACCACTTCCCAAATTATACTCGGCGTTGGCAACTGCATTGTGACGTGGATCAGAGCTGATGTTAACCGGAATGCCCAGCCCTAACCCTTCGGCTAGAGTTTGTGCATTGTTGTTCCAGCGTGCTGCAATCTCGGGACTTTCTACTGTTGTAATTAAGACATGTCGCAGATTGTCGTTTGTCAAAAAGTCGCGCTGCTGATCACTGAGGTCGGAAGGCTGCGCACCGCTTTCTGCCAGGGGCTTTCCATTATAGGTGCCGCTTCCAAATCCGCGTGCTCTGGCAGGAATAGACTGATGACCACTATACAGCATGAGGCCGGCGATTTGCGGCACTGTCATTTTTGAGGCTAAATCTTTTGCACGTTCCTCGGCTGTCAGTCGCCAGTCTTCATATTTATCCAGCGTTTCATTTTTATTCAAGTCTTTAAATGCAAGACCGTCGACAGTCAAAATTTTTATTCCTGATGCAGCAGCGTATCCGATCGCCTGGCCTTTTGGGTTGGTGATGATGGTATAATTTTCATGCTTCTGCTCAGTCCATCCTTGTCCAAATGACGCGGATGTGATTGCCGCAAGAAAAAGTATAAGGAATAGTTTCATAGTGTAAATAGATTATCAATGTGTAAGGTGTACACAATATATTTTTAATATTGCGTCCATCCAATTCCATTAGACATTTATCCCACATTATTCGACGGATTCATATAATTTACAAAGGATACAATTCGCCCGCGCTCGGTATATGATTTGGTCCATCCATTGTCAAATTAGTTTAGAACTCAAAAAATATATAAGTTAAGGCCACTTTGGACGGACTTACATTCAAATCTAAAGTCAACCCATACCGCTGATTAAAAGTGAATGACCTTCCCCATTGAAATTGCTTTTGGTGAATTCAGCATCAATGCCCACATTATTTTTGAAACCCTTGCATTCATTATCGGCTTTCAATATTTCATGCGATTAAAAAGAACACACTCAGATCCCATTTCAGAATCGAACAGAATATGGATTATCATCGGAGCGGCTTTCGGCGCTTTCCTTTTCTCGCGATTGCTGGGTTCGCTTGAAAATCCAGAGGCATGGCATCGATCTGATTATCCCTGGCTTTATTTTTATTCCAGTAAAACTATTGTTGGAGGTCTCCTTGGCGGATTATTCACGGTGGAGGTTACGAAGTATTTTCTGAATGAGAAATCTTCTTCAGGTGATCTATTTACTTTTCCTTTAATCCTTGCCATGATCCTGGGAAGAATAGGATGCTTTACGGCTGGTGTATATGAGCCAACATTTGGTATTGAGTCTAACCTTCCATGGGCAATGAATTTGGGTGACGGTTTGATGCGACATCCCGTTGCCTTATATGAAATTATTTTTCTTGTTGTACTTTGGATATTTTTATCACAACTGGAAAAGTATCGGCAGTTTGAGGGGGGCATACGATTCAAATTCTTTATGATTGCCTATTTGATTTTTAGATTTTTACTCGATTTTATTAAACCTACCCATGCTGTTTTGCTAAACCTCTCATCCATACAGCTTGCTTGTTTGGGTGGATTGCTCTATTACACCCGCACGTTATTTTTCATCTTCTATAATCCGCGTAAATTAATCCTGCATGCAAAATAATCGCGATTACATCTATTATGATCATACCATTAGCTTATGCAATGAGTGCCACAAAAGAATAGATGCCAAGATCATTTTTGAAAATGATAAGGTATTCCTTACAAAACGTTGTCGCGATCATGGCTTTCAAAAAGTGTTGATAGCCGATGATATCAATTATTACAAACAGATCAGGAATTATAATAAAGCGTCTGAGTATCCAATAAAGCCGCATACGGAAACTTATTTCGGATGCCCTTATGACTGCGGAATTTGTCCGGATCACGAACAACATTCCTGCCTCACTTTAATTGAAATCACAGATCGGTGCAACCTCACTTGCCCGACGTGTTATGCGAGCTCGTCTCCCACACACGGCAGGCACAGAACATTAGCAGAAATTGAATTCATGCTTAACGCGATTGTAAAAAGTGAAGGAGAGCCAGATGTGGTTCAAATCAGTGGGGGAGAACCAACAATCCATCCGGATTTTTTTGAGATACTGGATTTGGCAAACACAAAGCCAATAAAACACTTGATGGTAAATACGAATGGCATTCGCATCGCATCCGACCCCTTGTTTGCAAAAAGACTTGCGTCGTACATGCCGGACTTTGAAATATATCTTCAATTTGATTCTTTCGAACCTCATGTCTTGCAACAGCTGCGGGGAAAAGACTTAACAGATGTTAGAAGGAAGGCTATTGAAGTATTGAACGAACTTAACTTGTCCACCACCCTTGTCGTTACATTGCAGAAAGATTTAAATGATGGCGAGATTGGTAAGATCATTGCGTATGCCTTGGATCAACCTTGCGTTCGCGGTGTTACTTTTCAGCCGACACAAATCAGTGGACGTTTAAAGAATTTTGATCCGGCTTTGCATCGGTTAACCAACACGGAAATAAGACGTAAAATTCTCGAACAGACTTCTATATTTAAATCAAACGATTTGATCCCCGTTCCTTGTAACCCGGACGCCTTAGTAATGGGCTATGCCTTAAAGACGCCACAAGGTGTGCATGCGTTGACTCATCTTATAGACCCTGAAATGCTGTTAAACAATTCGAAAAACACCATCGTGTACGAGCAAGACGAAAGGCTGCATAATTATGTCTTAAAATTGTTTAGTACTGGTAACTCGATCGATTCATTACAAAGTGAATTTCATCATCTTTTGTGTTGTCTGCCAGATATTATTGCGCCGGCGTTTTCATATGATAACCTATTTCGAATTATCATTATGAATTTTATGGATGCGTACGATTTTGATGTTAGGGCCATTAAAAAATCCTGCGTTCACATTGTAGATCCTTCAGGCAAGATCATCCCTTTTGAAACGATGAATTTATTTTATCGTTCTGAGTTTGCAAAAAAATTATCGGACCTTAAAGCAGCCGTAATATAATGGAAGAGATAAAAAAAGTGGCAGGAATCAATTTAGCTATCCTGTTAGGCTATATGCTTTTAATTAATGTTGCTAATACGGGGCCTGAGCGTGGGCTTGGGGTTGCTATTTTCTCGGCAATGCTGATCGTAGTTCAAGTAGGTTTGAATATGCTGGTCGCTATCATCTACTTTGTGCAAAAGAAGCGCAGTGCGAAGTCGTATTTGCTGAGCGCGCTTATTGTTTTAATAATTGGCTTTTCGGCGTGCCTTGGAAGTACAATGATTGAATAGGGTATTCGTGATAACCGATCGGTTGAGTTAATGACCGTGCTCCAAATTAATTATTGAATTCTTTGTTTTGGGACTGCGTTGACGATGTAAAATTAGTTCGTAATCATTCATGTAGGCTCCATTATCCAAGCCTCAGGCCCATTATCAGGATGTCATCAGTTTGCTGACGGGTGCCTCTCCACTCTTCAATATTTTTATGCAAAATAACTTTCTGTTCCTGCATGGGTAAATGATGAATTTCTAATAAGAGTTTGTTCAGGTTTTTAGCGGAGTACTTTGCATTATTTTCTCCCCCAAACTGGTGTTTATACCCATCGGAATATAAGTAAATAATAGTGGGCTCGGAGATGGAGATTTCATGCTTCTTAAAAGTGAAATCATGACCTACTTTCTTTCTTCCACCAACCGAATGAATATCACCTTTTACCTGAAACAGTTTATTGTCTTGAATATATATCAACGGGTTTTTTGCACCAGCGAACTCGAGAATTTTTTCGCTTTGGCGATATATGCATAAAGCTACATCCATACCGTCGTTATTGCCGCTGACTTCTTGTTTAAGTGCTGTGCGTATTTCGTGGTCGAGAGACTCCAGCAAAACATTGGATTTAGTTATTCCCTGATTAACGAGGCCGTTTAACACATTGATTCCAATCATCGACATAAATGCACCTGGGACACCATGTCCAGTGCAATCAACAGCAGCGAATGCAAACGCATCGGCCTGCGATTTTTGTTTTATATCAGAAAACCAATAGAAGTCTCCACTTACCGTATCGCGCGGTTGGAAAAGAACAAATGAATTGTCGAGAATCTGGGGATACTGTTCAATTTTTGGAAGCATAGCCTCCTGAATTCTTTTTGCATAGTTAATGCTGCTCTTAATGTTTTTATTTTGCTGCTCAATTTTTTTATTGTCCTTATGTTTTTTCCGATAGCTGATAATCAATACAGCGATCAATGCTACAGACAACAGCGTCGCTACCATTATGGCGTTTCGTACGATTGCTTCATTTTTAATTCGGGCGTCCTGCTCTTTGATTTTTATATCTGCTAACTCATTGTTCTTCTGAAGAAGATCAATTTCCAGCTGGCGATTTCTGCTGATCGCTTCGATTTGCTTCAGTGAGTCGGTGGTAGCTAGTAGGGAGTGCGTTGTTTCTTGCAAGGTGCTCTCGGTCATTCGGAGAGAAGCATTGGTTTGTTGCAGCCTCTTATTTTGTTCCGAAAGCTTGGCCTGCGTAGCTTCTTTTTCTAAACCAACGGTCAGAATGTGTTCTTCCAATTCATTAATCTGCCGCGTCTTCAATGCATTATTCTGTTGCGCAGATATAAGCAGATTTAATTGCGCTTTATATTCAACCGACTTCTTTGTGTTACCTTGTTTGTTGTGATATTCTGATAACAACTGATAGCAGCGTTGCTGTAACAACGTGTCGTTGTTGGTTAAGGCTAACGACAAAGCTTCTTCTGCAAACTCAATTGATTTTTTAAATTTTTCCAAATAGCTATAAGTGATAGCAATATTGAGTAATTCTCCCTTCATGAGAATTGGGTCATTCATTTTTTGTGAAATTGTTAAGGCGCTTTGAAAGTTTTCCAATGCTTTAGCATATTTCTTAGCGTCTGTGTAATAGGCTCCCAACTGGTGAGACACTGAATACAAGAGACCTTGATCCCGCGATTTTTTTGCGTGCGCCAGAGCTTGATTTAAGTAATCCAATGCCTTAGGCGAATCCTTGGCCTCATTATAAGTCTTTGCTATTTCGTAGGCAAACTTGGCAGCTCGTGGATAATCTTTATTGCCTTCGGCTTCGTGATACAGCCTAAGGATTTCTGGTGCCGGGCCTTGCGACTGAGCTTTAGAATTTTGCTGTATTGCAAATATAAAAATTATACAGAAAGCGAAGGATTTAAAATTTGTCAAAGAGAGCGATTGACATTGGGAAAAGCACAAAACAGCGTTGCACATAATGGCAAGCAATTTTGCGAACTTACCCGATTAAATGGCAGGTAAAAACAATGGAAACTTACACAGGCAAGAAGGCGAGTCAGCCTCTGGTATTCACCAAATAACCTTAGCTGGACACGGGATTAATGCTTGTTTCCAAATTCGGGATAGAGCCATAGTTGGGATTTGCATTGGTGTCGGTGCGATTTCAGTGTAATCCAATTGTTTCCACATCCGGTATCCCTTTCATCTGCAGTTGGATGTGTCTATTGGCGGCCTTTGTCTTAAAATCGTGAAAGATTTCAAGTACATCATTATCAATATAGACACTATTCTCTCCGTCGATCTCTACGATGGAATATGCCGGTAGGTCTTCAAGCATTTGGCGAAATCTCTTTTTGTTCAGGAAGCTTACATTAAGCGCTAGTTCAATCGTGAAATGTTTTGTATGGCCCTCCAATCTTTCATGCAACGTATACCCCGCACGGTAGGTATGTTTTATAAGATAGAAAATGGCGTATGCCAGTCCAATAAGGACGCCTATCAGAAGGTCCGTAAAAAGAATGGAGATCACCGTCACTACGAATGGCATAAACTGTTCGCGACCTTGTCGATACAAAGCACGGACCATTTTCGGTTTTGCGAGGTTATAGCCTGTACGAATGAGAATTACAGCCAATACACAAAACGGGATATATTTTACAAGGGGTGCAGCAAAAAGCACAGTAAGCAACAACCAGATGCCATGGAGAAAAGCAGAAGCCTTTGTCTTTGCGCCTGCTTCGGCATTAGCCGAACTCCTAACGATAACGGAAGTAATTGGAATGCCGCCAGCAATTCCACTAACAAAATTTCCAACGCCTTGTGCAATCAGTTCCCGATTTTGCGGAGTGATGCGATTTTGAGGATCAAGTTTGTCGATGGCTTCGATACTCAATAACGTCTCTAAGGTTGCAACAAAACAAATTACTACCGCGTATTCCCAGATTTCTCTATTGGTGAACAAGGCTCCGAAATCAGGAAAGCTCAATTCAGCGAATATATTCTCAGGAATGCTAACATATTGGGATGGGGTCAATGCTAAGGAAGGAATGAAAACATGAAACGCTAATGCAATGATAACGCCAGCGATAACAGTTACAAACGATGTTGGGAGGAAGGAAATCTTTTTAGCGACTTTTTGTTTCCACAGAATCAAAATTATCGAAGACAATGCAGCAATGAGAATCGCCCCTGCTGAAACATGTTCATGCAAGCCGGTGATCTGCTCAAAACCATGGCGAAAAGTGAGAATGTTAAAAAGTTCTTCCTGCCAGAAGTCCGGCTTGTCATAACCAATTAAAAGCGGAATCTGTTTCATGATCAAAATTATGCCGATTGCAGCAAGCATTCCTTTTATGACTGACGATGGAATGAAATGTGTAAATCCGCCAAGGCGAAAAACGCCCAGTAGTATTTGCAGCAATCCTGCAATGGCCACCGCTAAAAAGAAAATTTCCATTGCGCCTAATTGTGTAATAGCATCTGCACAAATGGCCGTCAGTCCTGCGGCCGGCCCACTTACGCTCAGTGCTGATTTACTAATGGTTGAGATCACCACGCCTCCAATAATCCCGGCTAATAAACCTGTATACACAGGTGTGCCAGAAGCTAACGATACACCTAGGCAAAGTGGCAGGGCCACAAAAAATACGGTGATGCTCGATTTAACATCGTGGTTTACTATAGTGGATAACACATACTTTTGTTTTCGACTAAGTAGGTTCATAAAATTATCTTGATGAATAATAAAGTAAAGCAAAACTCCAGGCTTAGGCGAACAAATGCCGAATTTTGTTTCGCAGTATCTTTGCTAAGTATGAAGGGCGCTTGGTATTTTAAGATCCTTTACCAGGTTATCAAGGTTTTGAGAAGACTTCCTAAAGGTATTTTCCAGTGACCTTTTTCGTGTTAATCTAAAGAACAGCTGAGCCAACGGACTGCCCTTTACATAGTAATCAAGCGTGAGGATTGTTTTTTTTACATCGGCTCGTTCAAGCGTGTATCGTGTACAAAACACTTGCTTTTCATCCGACTCGGTAAATTGAATTTTATGTTCGCTATAATGATAATCGCTTGCGTGAATTATGTATATGCCCCGATCTGTTACACATCGACATTTCATTCCAACGCGAGGTAAATAATGATTTAGCGCTTGTATGGATAGGATCCCGTCCTGCCAGCGATGCCGATAGCGAAAATCGCCCGTTGCATGAAAAAGCGTTATGATGTCGGTTGGATATTCCCGATGGATCGAAAATACTTTTGACATTTTACTCAGGTCAATAAACGAAGGGATTTCCGGCTGTATTTTATTTCGAAGCTGACCAAGTTGTGCATAATGGAAGGAGATATCTCCGGTTTCTGTTTGCTTGGAGCTGCTTTGCCATTTCATCCATTGTGCAAAATCCAGTTGCTTTTGATCATTTAACAAGTTTTGGGTTATCAGCCAGTATTCGTGTCGGGGAATATCATTTTTTAATAATTGATGTGCGACAATAATATCCTTCCCAAGAAGCTTATGGAAATTCTTTACTTTATATTCTGTGAACTCACCGTAATGGGTAATAATCTTCAAGGTTAAATTAATGGTAGAGATACAAGCTTCGCATTGACAATAACGCTTGTTGTCGTAAGCGATGATGTTGCGATGGAATTCAACAAACATTTTCTCCACCTGTTTATATACTTCTTTTAGAGTTGGAGGGTCACCGAATTTGTAAAACAAAATTGCATCACCTTAAATTTCGGAGATCTCCAAACCCAGATCATTGGCATTAATAAGGATCTCTAATAACTCCTGAATGATCAGACGGCTATGATCAATTTCTGTTTCCGTTACGAACTTGGAAAACCCACTGATGTCCGGTATAAATATGAGACCTTCGTTTTTCATTTACGTAAAGTTACGCAACGCGAAGATTCCCGTCGTGAATGGGCATTTTATTTTTACCCCCGCGCTGATCACAATTGGTACTAAAGTACTAATGGAGGAAATGTTTTATGAGCCTAGTTTTGCTCCAAAAAAATGAAAAAGAATTATTCCCTATCTGTGTTCGCCTTTGTTGTTTTCGGATGCCTTTCTTTCTATAGTTTCGGCACAGCGATGATGGATTATTTCCTGTTATATCCGTCTCGATTTTTTGTTGGGGAAAGGGAGTTTGTCACATATCACAAATTTCTCGAATCTGCGATTCTCCCCATCAGCGTTTTTCCCTTTCTGTTTATCATCTTATTGAATATGGTATTGCTTCGGTTCACGCCGGATCAAGTGCCGAAATGGCTTCTTTGGACATCGCTGGTGTGCCTTGTGTTGGATCTTATTTCTACGGCATTTTTTCAGGCCCCTTGGAATTTTGAATTAAGCGCAGGAAAAAATATTGAATTGATGCAAAAGATTACCGATACAAATTGGGGTAGAGTAATTTTGGAATCGACACAGGCGATTCTGGTTGGTATAATGTTTTATAGGAATGCTACACCCTTGTATAGGTCACCCGTTAGTAACGCAGACCAACAATGAAGAAGTACATTTTTTCCCATGATGAGCGAACTTAATCGAAAAAAATATTTCTATTTTGATCAACCTCCTCAAAACATGTTCGTATACATACCACTATTATGATATCGTCTTCCGGAATCTCGAATAAGATCTATTAAATTATCATCCTTTAATTTATGAAAATTCTAAAATGGATTGGTTATGCTCTGCTAACCATTCTGCTCCTTGCTACAGCTTTTTACATCAAAGCTTACGTTTCAACAGAAAACCGGTTGAGCAAAAAGTATAACTACACGTTGCAACCATTCGAGGTAAAAACGGATTCTGCGATTGTTGCCGAAGGCCATCGGATATTGAAAACCAAGGGCTGCAAAAGTTGCCATGGCGAAGATCTTGCTGGGAAGGTATGGCTCGATGATGCAATGTTAGGCCGCATTGTCACGCCTAATCTGACGAAAGGCAAAGGTGGCTTACCTAAGGATTACAGTACTCATGATTGGCTTCGAAGCCTGAAGCATGGGTTAAAAAGAGATTCAACACCGTTGCGCATTATGCCCTCACATGAGATTTCCCATTTAGGGGAAGAAGATATGAACGCGCTTATTGCATACCTCTCTCAACTTCAGCCAGTAGACCATGAGTTACCAGAGACCAGTCTGGGAGTTTTAGCCTACGTGCTGACGGACTTGGATCAAATACTCCTGATACCGGCAGATAGCATTGATCATTCAAGGCCATTAACAAAAGGAGTATCGCGAGAAGTAAGCGTAAAATTTGGTGAATACTTATCAGCGAATTGTTCAGGGTGCCATCGTAAGAATATGAAAGGCGGACCTCCGTTAGCTCCTGGATTTCCTGTAGTAGCCGACATATCAAGCACTGGTAATCCCGGTAAATGGTCGGAAGAACAATTCATCAATACCTTAAAAACCGGTACTACTCCTGAAGGAAAAAAACTAAAAGCTGAAGAGATGCCTTGGATTGCTTTCAAAAATTATAATGAGACAGAGATGAAAGCATTGTATCTGTTTTTAAAAAGTATGTAACGCTATATAAACCAGAAGGTCGGACCGCAGTTGCCTTTAGCCAAAGCACTGCGGTTTTTGTGTTTTTATGCATGTGTTAAGATCGAGCATACCATTCGTTCCCGAAAGAGCTGTATCTTTTGATCTCTGGCTTTTGCCAGCTACCTTTGATTATACAAGGAAAAAACTATGACAGCAACGTTTGTTCACGTTTATGTTAAACCCGAATTCATCCAGGCTTTTATAGAAGTCACACGGGTAAACCATGAACATTCTGTGAAGGAACCCGGAAATCTGCGCTTTGACATTTTGCAAGATGCCAAGGACCCGGGAAAATTTGTTTTGTACGAAGCATATGAAACGGAGGAACAGGCCGCTGCGCATAAGGGCACAGCACATTACTTAAAGTGGCGTGATGCAGTTGCCTCGTGGATGTCAAAGCCCAGAGAAGGTTTGAAGCATGCCTTGTTGTACCCAGCTTCAAATTGACATGCAAGGTTCGTTCAATTTTTCGCACACACCACAATTGCATTTTGGCCCTGGAAAAATTTCCGATTTACTGTCGATCATTAAACCATTTGGTTCAAAAATCTTGTTGATAACGGGCGCAAAATCTTTTACATCGTCACCATATTATAAAAGCATTTTAGAACAACTTCAGGCTGGCAACATTTTTTGTGCTCACCACACAATAGATAGTGAACCAAGTCCGCGGATAGTGGATGACGCAGTTAGAAAATATGCACACATTGAACTGAACGTTATAATCGCTATAGGAGGCGGGAGTGTGTTAGATGCAGGGAAAGCAATTTCTGCGATGCTACCATTAAATGAGCCAGTAAAAAATTATTTGGAAGGTGTAGGCACACAATCTCATCCTGGAAAGAAGGTTGCCTTTATTGCTGTTCCGACCACTGCGGGTACAGGAAGTGAAGCAACGAAAAATGCGGTCATTTCGGAGACTGGAGAGTTCGGATATAAAAAATCGTTGCGGCACAACAACTTTGTTCCGAACGTGGCAATTGTTGACCCGATGCTTACAAGGAGCTGTACGCCAGCGATAACAGCGTCAAGCGGTATGGACGCCTTCACACAGTTGTTAGAGTCCTACCTTTCAACAACGGCGAATCCAATGACCGATGCCTTAGCTTACAAAGGATTAAGATATGTCTCCGATTCATTGAGGGCCTGCTATCAGGATGGCACAAACCTTGATGCGCGTACAGGCATGGCGTTGGCAGCTTATCTTTCGGGCATCACATTAGCTAATGCCGGCTTAGGGCTGGTACATGGTTTTGCCGGTGCCATCGGAGGTTACTTTCCGATTTCGCATGGAGTGATCTGTAGTTCATTGATGACGGCTACAAATAAAATTACCGTCCGCAAATTGCGCCGTGAAAAAAATAATGACGAAGCATTGGCTAAATATGTTCAGATCGGAAAATTGTTTGCAGGTAATGAAAACAGGTCTGATGGTTATTACATTGATTATCTCTTAGACACTATTCAAGTATGGGCCGAAGAGATGAAGATCCCAAGATTACGGCAGTGCGGAATCGATCCAACCCATTTTGGAAAAATCGTTCAGTCGTCTGATAACAAAAATAATCCAGTTGCATTGAATGCGGAAGAGATGCTTGAAGTGCTGACGATGGCAAATTAATTTGCTGTGCGTCTGGTCGGATGAAACTTAATGTAGCTATACTCCGTTCAATGAGCATCAAGATAATTTTTTTCCATGTGATGCTTATGTTGAAAAAAGTTATCTTATCTTTGAGACAACAAAAAGCAAAATGAAATCAGGTAACAACATATGTATCAAGCGTTGTCAGCAGCTATGCGACAAGCAATACTATAGGTATGCCTGGAAAGAAATGTTATGATATAGAACTACAATCAATATTTATAACACGAAGCCCCGGGCAAATTTGTCCGGGGCTTTTTGTTTTACGTCGGTGTACCCAAGTGGTTTAAGGGATCAGTCTGCAAAACTGAGACTCGTGGGTTCGAATCCCACCACTGACTCAGATATCCAGCCGTCACGTTAAACGCGTGACAACCTGCACACGTAGTGCAGGATGGCTGGATTGCGTAATTGAGTTTTTTGTACACCTGTATACATGATCTTCTGTTCTCGAATATAAAATATCATCTCAGCACTCGCACGATAGGCGTAAAATTCAATCTGGAGTTTTTCTTTTAAAAACGCATTCAAGCTGGATGATTTGCCATGACATTATTATTTGCCATGACGAAAATTATTGAATAAACCTTCATGATACATCGTAGTCTAAGTGGTAAATTAGTTCATCAAAACACACTGATCCTATGAAATTGCGCATCGGTATTCTTGGCATTTTTTTTCTCATTACTACGTTGGTGGCGGCTCAGGAAGTTGTTGACTCAACGGGTCTGCCTGGTGATAATTTTAGCCTGGAAGGGGCACTTGAACTTTTTAAGAAATCAGAATCTCCAGAGGCATTTGAAAAAATGTTAAATGCCGAGGATAGTAAGGTAAATAACCTGGACTTAAACGGTGACAGTGAAACTGACTACATCAAGGTGATAGATAGGACCGATGGAAATGTGCATGCATTTGTACTGCAAGCGATCATTTCCGAAACCGAATCCCAGGACATCGCCGTGATTGAAATTGAAGAAAAACATGATAATGAAGCTACGGTGCAAATTGTCGGGGATGACGATATTTATGGCGACCAAAAAATCGTTGAACCCTTGGAAGAGATCAAGACACATGCAGGGGCTAAAACGCAAACGACAGTTGTTAACGTATATACCTGGCCCATGGTGCGATTTGTTTACGGCCCGTCATATCGCGTTTGGATCTCTCCATGGGGCTGGAGGGCCCGGCCAGTTTGGTGGCATCCCTGGAGACCTGTGAGACATCATGTTTTTTTTCACCACCACGCTCCATACCGACACCGTTACGTTGTAGTTCATACTCATAGAACAGTTCGTGCGCACAGCGTGTATGTCCCAACCCGTACAACTTCTTTAACCGTGCAGACAAGACATCGTGAACCTGTGAATCATTATCGTTCCAACAAAACGTCGAGGACAACTACCATTACTTCCTCACCGGGTAAAACCACCCGCAAAACAACCACCGTGCGGACGAAAGATGGTAAGAAGTCTAAAACGGTGAAGCGAAATTCGCGATCGAGGAATTGAATACTCCTAAGTATCGGGATGTAAGGTGTTGTCGATTATTTGCCACATTTTGGTAAATCGTTCTTGCAGGGACTGAAATCAAACGTCGCGGTGCTTTCCCAAAACACGCGACGTTTTTTTCATCGTCGTGATATTATGTTACTTTATACTGTCAAACAGAATATAACGTTTTAACTACAGATTATCGGATCATTCAGCCCCGTTGTCGATTAGGATAAACAATCAATCTTAACATGGGTTAACCATTTTAGGAAAAACATAGCTACCAGCCTTTGCCTAATACTTGAATTCATGAATTACCTTTTTTGTTAATAGCGGCATGAAAAACAAGGTATTTTTTGGGGTACTTACCATTTTTTTTACGACGTCTTCGGTTGCCGCTCAGGTGTACAATCAAAACAAGTTATCCTCTCCTTCATGGCCCTATGTGTTGGGAAGTTTTGTTGCAGGCATTTCTTTAATACTTATTCCAATCATCATCTGGCCCTATGTCGCGAGGAGCAAACAATGGAAGTTGGTTCACAAGAGTGTATTTCTCTTAGCACTTTTGAGCGGTGTCATCGGCATTGGTTATTTTTTTGACCTCATGAACTCCCGGCCAACCGCTACTGGTATTGAATTATGGTTCCGGTTATTGATAGCGCTGGTTTCCTTGGTCGCGTTATTTCTGGTATTGAAGGTGGCACGAACGGCCTTTGAAGAAACAAGTCCGGTCGGATTAGAAAAACTTGTTGCCGATCGAACAGCAGCGTTGAGTGAGTTGAATAAACGTTTAGAACTTGAAATTGAAAGTCGTAAGCTGGCCGAAAAAGAAGTAGCAAAACGGGAGAAACGTTTTCGTGCTTTGATAGAAAACATATCAGATGGCATTGTACTGAATGACGAAACGACAAGAGTATTATACCAAAGTCCTTCAGTCACCCGAATTCTCGGATATACGCTTGAAGAGCGGCATAATCAGCCAGTGATGAATAATATTCATCCGGATGATAAAGAAGCTTTTGCAAAATTATACGAGGACCTTGCAACGTTACCCGGTCAGCCCCTGCCTTTTCAATTAAGATTTAAACATAAAAATGGTCACTTTATCTGGTTGGAGGGAGTCGTGACCAATCTATTGCATGACCGTAATGTGAATGGCTATGTAGCGAACTACCGGGACATTACAGCCAGGAAAGAAATCGACGACAGGCTCGTGCAAGAACGATATTTACTTAGAACCTTAATTGACAATCTACCTGATTACATTTATATAAAAGATACCGAACTGCGCCATGTCATTAATAATAAGGCTAACGTTGAGTTGATTGGCGCCTTGAACGAGGCGGAGACTATCGGAAAAACGGTACTGGATTATTTTAGTGCTTCAATCGCGAAACAATTTATGGAAGCCGATCGCACCGTTCTTTCTTCCGGACAACCAGTATTGAACTTAGAAGAAAAAATTATTAATCGCAACAATGAAGTGCGGTGGGTGCTGACTTCCAAAATCCCACTGATAGAACAAGATAAAATCTCGGGGCTCGTTGGTATTAGCAGAGATATCACCGAGCGAAAAAAAGCAGAGGACTTGTTGAAAGAGCTGAATGCTTCCTTGGCATTGCAGGCTTCAAAGTTAGCGGCTTCCAATACCGAGCTTGAGCGTTTTGCCTATGTAGCATCACATGATTTACAGGAACCTTTACGAATGGTCAGGAGTTTTCTTCAACTTTTGAAAAAGAAATTCGAAGGGAATCTTGACGACCAGGCTCAACAATTTATTGATTATGCTGTCGACGGTGCCGAAAGAATGAAGCAGCTCATTACAGACCTTTTGGAATATTCGCGTATTGGGGTTGTTCAGGAAAAATTTGAACCGGTCGACATGAATGTGGTCGTTCAACGAACCATAGAAATATTACAAGAGCCTGTCCGCAGTTCCGGAACTACATTCCAGATAAAAACCTTACCTGTCGTTGCTGGCATCAAAACGCAGTTGGGGCAGGTTATGCAAAATCTGATTAATAATGCCATCAAGTATCGAGGCGAGCTGCCTCCTCAAATTGCCATCGATGCTATTGAAGAAGGAACACAATGGAAATTTGCAGTCACGGATAATGGAATGGGTATCGATCCCCGTTTCTCTGATAAGATCTTTATGATGTTCCAGCGACTAAACACTAATGCTGAATCCAAAGGCACAGGTATCGGTCTTGCAATTTGTAAAAAGATTGTTGAAGGACATGGGGGTAAAATTTGGGTTGAATCTAAACCAGGCCTCGGAAGCTCCTTCTACTTCACCATCAGTAAAAGGTAGTAGCTATCCTCGCTTAACCCCGTGTTTCCACGGTTTATCGTTAAATTCCAGCGCTTAATTGTAAGCGTACTTTTGGGGCCGAAATGGTAAACTTTTACATTCAAAAAGTTAGGTATTTGCATATAAAAATAGCGTAGCTGTTTAAGGGCGCGAAGTTGTTATGCTAAAAAAACTTGAATCAACAGGTTTTACATCTCCAGGCGCAGATAAAGCATGAAAGGATACCGGTAATTATGTTAAAAGAGGTTCGTGATTCCCAACGAAATTCCAAATCATTATACGGTTTTACCAGTAATCTGGAGGTAAACAGCGCTGCTATCGAAACAAATGGCAAAGGCCAATTTTTAACTGAGTTAGGCATACTATGAGCTTTGAAGAAAGAAAAATGCTTATTGTCGAGGATAATCCTGGGGACCTGTTCCTGGTTAAGGAGTTTATTAAGCGAACCTCATTGCCGACTTTTGAAATTTTTCATGCGGATACCGTAGAAAAAGCTGTTTCCTTATTGAAACAAAATAGTTTCAACCTTATACTGTTAGACTTGTTCCTTTCGGACAGCGAAGGGATTAGTACGTTTGAAAGAATTTACCCCTTATCGGCCAATGCCCCCGTAATTGTATTAACTGGGTTGATAGATGAAAAAATAACTTCTGAAGCTTTAAAAAAAGGGGCGCAGGATTATCTCGTCAAAGGCGACTACGATAAGAAGCTTTTGGAGAAAACAATTCGGTATGCCATTGAAAGAAAACAAAACCAGGAGTTACTAAAACAATCAGAAGAAGAATACAAACTTTTATTTGAAAACAATCCGGTTCCCATGTGGGCGTACGATGTGAAGACGTTTAAAATCGTCACCGTTAACGCGTCGGCTATACTATGCTATGGGTACACACGGGAGGAGTTTTCCAGGTTAACGATTCAGGACATATTGCCACCTGAAAACGTTGTTGAGTTACTTCAAAACGATTCCCTTCGTAAAACGGGTCCTTGGCGACACAAACGCAAGGACAATTCTATCATTTATGTCGAAATTGTCTCTCATGATATCGTGCTTGGTGGCGTTGGGTCACGCCTGGTGGCCGTTTATGATGTAACTGAGCGCACAAAAGTTGAAGGTCATTTGCGTTTACTTGAATCCGTAATTACGAATGCCAATGATGCCGTTCTTGTTACTGAAGCACAAAGTATTGACCTGCCTGGGCCTAAGATCGTTTATGTTAATGAAGCTTTTACGACCATGACGGGCTATACGGTAGAAGAGGTCATGGGTAAAACACCCCGCATATTACAAGGACCGAAAACCGAAAGGAAAGAACTGGCGCGTATTCGTGAAGCGCTGGTGAATAGGGAAAATATTGAAGTTGAAATTATCAATTATAAAAAAAACGGTGAAGAATATTGGGCCAATTTCACCATTGTTCCGGTTACCGATAAGGAAGAAGTACTCACTCATTTTGTCGCGATTCAACGCGACGTAACTGCACGCAAACGGCAGGAAGAAATGACCAGGGAAAATTTAGAACGTCAGGTGAAAGAAAGAACACGCGAACTGAATGAGGCCTTAAGCAAAGAAAAAGAATTGGTTGAACTTAAAAGCAAGTTCGTAGCAATTGCTTCGCATGAATTCAGGACACCATTGGCCACCATTAATTTTGCGACAAACTATCTAAAAGATTATTTAAATAAACTCCAGCCCGCTGACATTAATAAAAAGCTTGAAAGCATTGAAAAGCAGGTAAAGCACATGACTTTCCTTTTGGATGATGTGTTAACCCTGGGAAAAAGCGAATCAGGAAAAACAAAAGTTGTTGCTAAAACAATCGACATTCACGACTTCTTTCAGAAAATTGTCGAAGAGGTTTTGTATAGTACCAAATCATCTCACACTGTTACATTTACTTTTGACAGCCCGGTCCGCGAAATTAAGATCGATGAAAAACTGCTTCGAAATGTATTCATCAATTTATTAAGCAACGCGATCAAATTTTCTCCTGATGCATCAGAGGTATCGCTGGCGGTGCGAACAGTAAATAATCAGTTGTTAATTTCCGTTAAGGATAGCGGAGTAGGAATTCCTACTAATGAATTCGACAAAATTTTTGATCCTTTTCACAGAGGATCTAACGCTGGGGCTATACAGGGAACGGGACTTGGATTGTCGATTGTAAAAAAGGCAGTTGAATTGTTGGAAGGTGATCTCGGTTTCAAAAGCGAAGTTGGGAGAGGATCTGAATTTACGGTTGGATTTAAAATTAGCGCATGAACAAAGTATTGCTCGTAGAAGATACCCCCTCGTTAGCCACGGAGATCATGGACATCCTCCGTATGGAAGATTTCGATGTGTCGCTGGCAATTAATGGCTTAGATGCGCTGAACAAGTTGAGAATACAATTATCTGATATTGTCATCTCAGATTTATTTATGCCAGAGATCGACGGATTTCAATTAATTACGGAACTAAAAAATGATGATAAACTGAAGCATATACCGATCATTATTCTTTCTGCTCGTACAACGTCTGATACTATAGAAAAAGTAAAGGAATTAGGTGCTGATCTTTTTCTACAGAAACCATGCGACAGCAGGCATCTGGTTGGTTCAATAAAAAAAGTATTAATTAAAAAAGAAAGAGTAAATACAAATGATTAAGCTATTTCTAGTTGATGATCATACGCTCATGCGTGATGGCATTACCTCCATGCTTGCGGATTGTGAAGATATTAAAGTTGTTGGATCCAGTCCAACAGGAGAGGAGGCAATTAATAAAATTCAGGAATTACAACCGGATGTAGTTCTGATGGACATTATGCTTCGCGGAATGACCGGGATTGAAGCAACTCGATGGATAAAAGAACAAGATAAAAATGTAAAGGTTATTCTTGTTTCCATGGAGGTGAAAAAAGAATTTCTGTCTGCTGGCATCCAATGTGGTATTAATGGGTATATCCCAAAAGATACCGATAAGGAAACTATGATACACGCCATCCGAACCGTGTATGGAGGAGAACGTTATTTTACCGATGCGATAACCAAATTGGTTTTCGAGGATTTCTATGTTCACGAGAAACTTAAAAATCCTGAAACAACCAGGCTCCCTAACGACCTGACTAAACGCGAATATGAAGTTTTGGGACTGGTGGCAATGGGTAAAGGAAATAAGGAAATCGCAGAATTATTATTTATTAGTGTAAAGACTGTGGAAACACACAAGGGACACATCTTGGAAAAACTTGGATTAAAGAATTCTGCCGAGTTGATCAAATATGCGATTAAAAACAATATTGTTCCCGCTTGATTGAAATTTGAGGAAATCTTTACTAATACTTACACCGTTTTGAGACACTCGTAGAATGTCGATATATTAGTAGTGCTTTTAAAAAACCAGAGATTACGATTGATGATATGACTTGGTAGCATTGTATGTATGAAGCAGTGTGCCGTAGATAAATTTTTTGGGATTACCGATATAATAAATGGAATCTTTAGGGCCACATCAAATATTATTCGTAGAAGCAGATTCGGCAAATACAATTGTTGCTAAGCAATTGTTAACGGGATGGGGACTTCATGTATCGATTGCAAAAAATGGGAAAGAAGCGATAGAGTTAACAAAGACAAATATTTTCGATCTTATTCTGATGGCACTCCAATTGAATGATATCGATGGTATAGAAACAGCGCGTATCATACGAAGATTGGGAGATCAATTTCAACATGTGCCCATTATTGGTCACAGTGCCGATCCAATAACAGCCGACTTAAAGGGAAATGAGCTAACTGATTTCATCTTAAACCCTTTCGACAAAACTGAACTTTATAACAAATTGAAAAATCACTTAGATAAAGGACAACCGGATATTGTCATGCAGAACTTAGACCGTTGTACTGACGGAGATATCGAGTTCAGGCGCGAGCTGGCTCAGCTGCTGGCTAACAATATTATTGAGTTGATGACCAATATTGATCGGGCTCTTAAAAATCATGACCCCCAGGTTTTTACAAGAGCTGTACATAAGACCAAGACGACCTTGAGTATTTTAAATGATGCCGACCTGACTGAAGACATTAAAATTGTTCAGGCGAAAATGAAAGAATCAGAACCGTTAGATTTAGATCGATACGTTGAAAGGCTGACCAACAGGTGCAGAAAAACAATAAATATCCTTAATACAATTTCTGCGCAATAGTTCAGGATAGCCCCTCCGTTAAAAAATCATTCAAAGGCTTCGCTGATTTCATCGAATCTACAAGCTTGGACAAAAACTTTTTGTCTGTTACCTCTGAATCTTTGAAGTTACGAATCACCATGAAACTTTTCAGCTTCAATAATTCGATATGCGGGTGATCTTTGGGATACCCCTTAGGCATGGTTTTTAATTTATCCTCAGCCCAAAATGTGCCGAAGGATTTCTTAAATGTTTTCTCGTTCGCAATTTCCGTCAGCCTATCGCCATTGTAATCAATTTCCTGGCGGATCTTTGTGAGATTTTCCGCGCTGGGAAGGTACAAGCCAACAGCGAGTATCGTCTTATTTCCAGGTTCAATTTGAAGATAATATCCAGGAATGCCTGTGCCTTTTCCCGCGGCAGATAATCCGGCACTGATAAAAGTCTTGTAAGGCGTTTTATCTTTGCTGAATCGGATGTCGCGGTAAATCCTGAAGACAAGTTTTTTCGGGTCAAGGCCCGCAAGGGATTCATCGAATTGAATCATTTTATGCAGCAATTCGCCAATAAATAATTCAAATTCATTTTTTATTTCAAGATAGCGTGGTTTGTTTTTTTCAAACCAATCACGATTGTTATTTCTCGAAATTTTTCTCAAGAACTCAAATGTTTTCTCAAAATCCATACTAACTTTTTTAAACAACACTAATACTTTTCAGGCAATGCTGCCACACGGCTTCTCACATCTTGCAATGCCGGTACCTGGGAAGTAGGTGCTGATAAATAAAAATATGCTGTGGCTGAAACGTCGTCCTGGCGATAAAAATTAGTCCAGCCGTCGGGAAAATTTTCGTCATTCAATTGAGGAGGCGTCGACATTTCAAAAAGCTTTGTAAACTCCTTTCCAGAAACCGTGACGGGTATTAAGGGAGCACCGTTTTTTACATACTCACGAACTTTGTCGCGCATTTCGCCCCCCATAATTTGAATCGTCACTTTACAATCCCTGCTAAAGTATACGGGATCAGGAACATGATATCGGTAGAACGCCCATTGTCTGGTTTTTTCATCTGCTACAAGACATCCCTGATATTGATGGGTGAATAGACCCTGTCCCCAGCCGGTCCCTATATAATCTTCCGTTCCGGTGCCGTTCAACGTTGGCAAATCGCCATCGCCATCAAGATAGATTTTAACTTCACCTTCTCCCCACCAGCTATTTTGATATAGGGGATCCGTTATAATGCCCATGTTCATGCCTAGGAATCTACCTTTTCCTTTCACTAAAGGAAGGATTTCAAAATCTTTTCCTAATTCAGTTTTCGTAACCCGATTCCAATAGGCATGAAAGTAAGCGATATCTTCTGCATGCGATTTTACCTGTTGGTAGTTTATATCATAAAATAAAGTAACTGGTTTATCACTTTCGTTTTTTATCGTTACCCTGGCCGCTTTGCGATAGGGCATGGGAATGTATGATGTGAACGAACGCCCTTCAGGATCTGAGAACAGGGCATTTTGAAACGCAACCTTTCGACCAAGTCCGACTCCAAAAAAATCTCCGAGAGGTACGGACACAGCTGGTTTTGCGCTGCCGTCCCAATACATCTCAAGTCGTAGAGACCGCAGCATTGCAGGCGATCGGTCATTAATGGTCATCCACATGCGTTGAATTATTCCAGCGCCTTTCGCATCCATTAATGTTTTTGTTTCCCCGGGCGCAATATTTTCTGACGGATGACCCTTGGCCTTTTTGTTTTCAGACCCACCAGCTCCTTTTTTAGCGGCAGGATTTTCAAAGCTTGACCATCGGGTTTCAGTATCGATGGGCATCTTGTAAAGTTCCTGCCCTGATGCTGGCCCATATGAAATCATCATTAACAGTAAGAAAAAAAGGTAAAGGCACGTATATGTTTTCATGTTATTCATGTACTCTTTGATCTATGTACTTCGATCTATGTACTTCGAAGCGATTTAAGTTTTATAAATACTCAACAATGGTCTCCAGTCCAATACCTCTAGAAGCTTTCACAAGTATGGTCGCATCATTTATCGGATATTTTTTTATCGCTTCCACCAACCCTGTTTTATCTTCAAAATATTTCGCCTCTGGGATTTCGGACAACGCAGCCTTGAATAGTTTGCCACATAAGTAAACCTGATCGAACGCTTTTTGATGGATTAGTTTCCCAAGTTGTCTGTGTTCCTTTTCTGCTTCACCTTCCAACTCAAACATATCGCCGAGAATAAGAACTTTGTGACTCGCCTTCATGGATGCTATGTTCTCGACTGCGGCTTGCATGGAACTTGGATTCGCATTATAGGCATCAAGGATAATAGTGTTGCTGCCTTTCCTGAGCATTTGCGATCGCATATTTCCAGGTTCGTAAGCCTCAATCGCCTGGTTGGCAAGATTAGGATCAACACCAAAATATTTTCCGATGCATAAAGCCACCATGATATTCTCAAAATTGTAAGCACCTATCAGTTTGCTTTCAACTATAGCACCATTCTCTGCCTTGATTTTGACAAATGGATCGGCACCGACCAATTCGCCATGATAATAATCGCCATCTCTGGGGTAAAAGATTGGATTCTTAAACCGCTTCGACATGTTAGCAAGGATTTCATTTTGTGCGTTAATAAAAACCGTCCCGCCACAATCGATCAGGTGTTGATATAGTTCCGATTTTGCCCTGACAATATTTTCAAAGCCTCCGAACATTCCAATGTGTGCACGCCCGATATTGGTGATGAATCCATGAGACGGATTTGCAATAGAACAGAGTAAGGCAATTTCGCCAACGTGGTTAGCGCCCATTTCGACAACGGCTATTTCGATGCGCTTATCGATCGCCAGTAGGGTCAGCGGTACGCCAATGTGATTATTCAGGTTTCCCTTTGTAGCATAGGTATTAAACTTTTTACTTAACACCGCATGCAACAGCTCTTTGCTGGTTGTCTTTCCATTCGAACCTGTTAATCCGATAACGGGAATGTTTAATTGATCGCGATGGTAGCGCGCCAATTGCTGAAGTGTTGCTAAAACATCATTCACAACAATGCACCGGTCGCTAGTGGCGTATTCGCGTTCATCCATAACAACGTAACTTGCTCCCTTCTCAATTGCTTGTGAAGCAAAAGTATTCGCATTGAATTTGTCGCCTTTCAAAGCAAAAAAAATCGAACCTGCACTAATTTGCCGGGTATCGGTAGAAACCTTGCCTGATTCTTGAAACTTGTTGTATAGATCTTTTATGTTCATCGTCGGAAGCGGTTAGAATGTTTGAGTTGCTGCTTTGCAGGTTATTAACAGAAAAGATGTCATTGGGATATTGTGCATGGGCGTAGATGTTTAGAATCCTTGAATAAAATTTATGCAGCCTTTGCCTATTTTCCTTTTGGCGAAACTGCGCGAAAGTTATCTTGCAAATAAGACAACAGCGCGCGTTTGACCAACGTTATGGATAAAGAAAAGATTTAATGCTTAGGTTTCTTTGGCCCTTCTTCTTGTTTTTGCCTGCCCCCATGATGGCACAATTTACTTATGTAATGGATCAAAACATTGCGGTAAAAGATAAACAAGGGCGGGTGCTGACTATGCCCTGGGCTGGTGGTCTAAATGCGGCCCATTATAACACCATGGATTTAAACGGAGACGTAAAGGATGATCTGGTCATTTTTGACCGCATGGCCGATAAACTACTGACGTTCATCAATCAGGATAACAAGTACATTTACACGCCCGAGTATGAAGCATTTTTTCCAGACGATATTACAAACTGGCTTTTGTTGCGAGACTTTAACTGCGATGGCAAAAAAGATATTTTCACGGGCAATATTTTTGGGATAAAAGTTTTAATGAACGTTACTGCCACAGGCGAGAGCATATCGTGGAAGCCATTTTCATTTGCAACGGGTTTCCCCGGTTCTAAAAGTGAAGTGTTGCTGACGAAAGGATTCTCTGGTAGAATCAATTTGCAGCTTCAGCCGGACGACCTTCCCGCGATCACGGATGCGGACGGCGATGGTGATCTAGACATTTTTAATGTCCGTTTTGTAGGACAAGGCACCCTGGAGTATCATCAAAATTTTAGTATGGAGCGTTATGGTACGTGCGACTCACTGGATTTTGAAAGGGTAACGCAAAAGTGGGGAAATTTCACTGAATGTGACTGTGCAGAATTTGCATTTAATGATGAAGACTGCGCACCTGTTGGTGGACGCACCAAACACCAGGGGGGGAAGAGCTTGTTGATGATCGATGTCGATGGCAATTCCAATCTGGATATTTTATTTTCTGAAGCTGAGTGCACCAACTTGTTTGTCTTAAAAAATGAAGGAACAACACAGCATCCCATAATTAATTCACATAACACCTTCCCCGCGGCGACACCCATTGATTTCCATATTTTCCCTGCCGCTTTTTATGAAGACGTGGATTTTGACGGGATAAAAGATTTACTTTCTATTCCCAATATTTTTTCTAAAACGATTGAAAGTCAAAGTGCCGATTTGAGTCATTCGAACTGGCTATATAAAAATAACGGGTCAAACACTTCTCCTGTTTTCAATTACGTTACAAACGCTTTTCTTCAGGATCAAATGATCGATGTTGGTGATAATGCTGTTCCGGCGTTTATCGATCATGATGGAGACGGCGATCAGGATTTGTTCGTCAGTCATAATAATACGCCAACTGGTATTGCAACGGTAAGGTTATATGAAAACGTGGGTACACCTGATGCTCCTGCATTTTCATTGACCAATGAGGATGCCTTTGGGTTTTCCAACTTGACGTATTACAATCTTAAAATTCAGTTTGCGGACATCAACCGTGATTCCAAACGCGATCTTGTTTTCACCGCCACAAGCCTGATCAATGGTCAGACGAAACTATATTTCATTCCTAATAAAAGTAGCTCCACCGTTGACTTGAATGGACAAGAGATTCAGGAGGTTAATATCTCCATCCTTTCGTCGGAAAATGTTTCCGTTGTTGATGTGGACAGTGATGGATTTCACGATTTACTCATTGGAAAGAGCAATGGAGCCCTTCAGTATTGGCGAAATCAAAAACAGGCTGAACCGTTGTCGTTTTCCCTGGCGGACGACACCTTCCTGGCGATCAACCCGAACGTTGTGCGTCAGAATATTACAAGTACGTCGGCTGATTTGGACTCGGATGGAAAAATGGACTTAATCCTCGGTGATCAACACGGGGTGTTGAATATTCTTAGCAACTTCCGCGACGCTGTCGATACAACCGGACAAATTTCTGATTTGATTTATAATAGCTTGACAAAGCAATATGAGTCCGGAAACTTAGGCGGGCGTCTCTGGCCAACAACAGCAAATATTTTTAATACCAGCAAACCGTCGATCATTGTCGGAAACGTGCTGGGGGGAATTCACATACTTCGAAATGATGAGGGAGAATCTTTACCGAAAGAGCCTGCCATATCCATTTATCCGAATCCTGTATTCAAGGGCGAATATGTTACCATTGAAATAGATCGGGCCGCCACTGTGCAGGTTTTTAATGCCCTCGGCCAGGTAGTAACGTCTGCCATAAAGCTTTATGGTAACGAAAAAAATATTTTAAAAACCCCATACCTGGGGGCCGGCGTATATTTGTTGAGATTCACAGCTTCGGGCAGATCCTTCGTGAAACGCCTCGTCATTTACTAACGGTTTTCGTGTCACCTTTCATAACCCCTACACTTCCGCTTTTTGTTCACGCAATACTTTTACCTAAGATTTAAAACCTATTTCAAATTTCTCGAATCCTGCCATCTTTGCACGGGTTTAACCACCCCACGATTTATCTAAAAAACTCTTCGAAAACTTCACACGCATGGATTATGCTTTTATATTCGACATGGACGGCGTCATTGTCGACAGTAACCCGACACATAAAATAGCCTTGAAACAATTTTGTAAGGAACACGGCTATGACCTTTCTGAAACCGATCTGCGGGAGAAAATTTACGGAAGAACAAATAAAGATTGGTTGTTGAATTTGTTTGGGGACCTTGATGAGCAAACCATAAAGAAATATGCCGAGGAGAAGGAAGCGCTGTTTCGAAGTTTATATTCCGATATTAAACCTGTCAGGGGTCTAATTGATTTTCTGAATGCGTTGGACACCCTCAACATAAGTCGGGCTATTGCTACTTCTGCGCCGCGCGCCAATGTTGACTTTACACTCGAAAAAACGAAGACGGAGCAATATTTCCCTACAATTCTTGATGATTCATTCGTTACCGAAGGGAAACCAAATCCGCAGATTTACCTCAAATCTGCGCAAGCATTAGGATTTAATCCTGCTAAGTGCATCGTTTTTGAAGACTCGCTTTCAGGCGTCAAGGCAGGTAAAAGGGCGGGATGTAAAGTAGTGGGTATTACTACCACGCATACGGCGGAAGAATTAAACGAAACAGACTTTATAATAGAACATTTTGAAGGTTTAGATCCTCAATCCTTGATTTCTCGACTTTATTAGAGTTAAAGCAGGGATTATTTTAATATGGCGTTGGATTATTAAGTTGAGGTAGCGATATTTGCAATCCGTTTTGAAAAACGGGGATTTTAAAACATTTACGAAGTATGGCACGAGTTTGTCAAATAACAGGAAAGAGACCCCAGGTAGGGAACAATGTTTCTCACGCTAACAATAAGACAAAACGAAGATTCTTACCGAACCTTCAAAAAAAGCGTTTTTTCCTCCCAGAGGAAAATAAATGGATAACTTTAAAAGTATCCACAAAAGGAATTAAGACTATCTCAAAATATGGCGTTTCAGCCGTATTGAAGGAAGCTAAGGCAAACGGATACCTGGTGTTGAAATAAAAAAGTAAAGGAATCATGGCAAAAAAAGGTAATAGAATACAGGTGATTTTGGAGTGCACTGAGCACAAAAACACGAACATGCCAGGCATGAGCCGTTATATCACTACCAAAAACCGGAAAAATACAACTGAGCGGTTGGAATTGAAGAAGTACAATCCGATCTTGAAGAAATATACCGTACACAAAGAAATTAAATAATTATGGCAAAGAAAGTTGTTGCGTCCCTTAAGAAAACAGACGGAAAGAGCTTTGCAAAAGTGATCCGTGCTGTGAAGTCTGAAAAGACAGGTGCCTATACATTTAAAGAAGAAATTGTACCTGCTGACTTGGTAAAAGAAACACTTGCTAAGAAGTAATCTGCTTCAAAAGAATTTGAAAAGTCCCCAAGAGGGACTTTTTTTGTTTTAAAACAAATCTTCGGTTATGGCAATATTCGGTAATCTGTTTTCCAAAGAAAAAAAGGAGACACTCGACAAAGGTCTTCAAAAATCAAAGGAAAGCTTCTTTGGCAAACTTGGAAAGGCTTTGGTGGGGAAGTCTACTGTCGATGATGAAGTGCTGGATAACCTGGAAGAGATATTAGTCACCTCAGATGTAGGCGTAAGCACCACTTTAAAAATCATTGATCGAATCCAGCAACGTGTGGCCAGGGACAAATATTTGGGAACTTCGGAGTTGGACAAAATATTAAAAGAAGAAATTGCCGCTTTACTTGCTGAAAACAATACCACCGACATCAGTGATTTTGATACGCCTGCGGATAAAAAACCGTACGTTATCATGGTGGTTGGGGTAAATGGTGTTGGAAAAACAACAACCATTGGAAAACTGGCCGCACAGTTTAAGAAAAAAGGAAAAAAAGTTATGCTTGGTGCTGCGGATACATTTCGGGCCGCAGCTGTAGATCAACTCATTCTTTGGGGTGAACGTGTGGGTGTACCCGTGGTATCAAAAGGGATGAATACTGACCCATCAGCTGTTGCCTTTGATACAATCAAAGCGGGTGTCGACCAGAACATGGACATTATCATCATTGACACCGCAGGCAGACTTCATACGAAAGTAAACTTAATGGCCGAGCTAACAAAGATCAAACGTGTGATGCAGAAAGTTATTCCTGATGCACCCCATGAAGTGTTGCTCGTATTGGATGGCAGCACTGGTCAAAATGCAATGATCCAGGCGACAGAATTTACAAAGGCCACTGAAGTAACTGCATTGGCTATCACCAAACTCGATGGCACTGCGAAAGGCGGTGTAGTTATCGGTATATCAGACGAGTTTAAAATTCCCGTCAGATACATTGGGGTCGGCGAGAAAGTAGATGATTTACAAACCTTCAACAAAGTCGAGTTTGTAGACTCATTGTTTAAGAAAAACTGAACTTATTTTTTGTCACGTACTATCACTGGTGGCTGCTTCCGCACTGGAATCCTGATAAAAATCTGATAGTTAAAACCCCAATAAGAATCTTTATTGGTGCGTCCATATCCAGGGACATCTGAAGGAATAATGTTTTCGGTGTTATCATGTTTTAACCCAAACTTAAAACGCGCGGTATAACCCATCCATATCATTCGCCAGATTTTTACCCGTAACCCAGTCGTTAATTCAAACCAGTGTGCATTGATGCCGCTATGAGCATATTCTAAATTTTCATAAGCGTCTGTGACATCGTTATAGGCAACCACATTTAAATTTTCAGAAAAATTGGCTTTTCCATAGCGGGCGCCAAGGAAGAACATGTTTCGATCTAAATCTTTTAATAAGAAATTAACATCGACACCCACTCTCCAATACGTGCCGTCATTGGAATAATTGCCTGAATCACTTTTAAAAGTTCTTGCCCATGACCCATAGTCAAGAGCGAGATAATAACGGTAGAAATCTACATCAGCGTTTACCTCCCATCCGCTAAAATTATCCTGGAACTGTGTTTTAAAAAGGCTTATTGCGTCTGTGCCGATGCGTATACCGGTAGGGATGTAACTGTGTTTCACCACCGAGTCGGCACGTACTGAATCGCTGCTCTGTGAAAAGCCGCTTATTGCCATTATCCACAGCAGGAATATGTTAATCAACCGTGATTTCAACATTTGTTTCGGTTGGGAATTGAAGGGTGGTACGAGTGGGCAGTACATTTATTTTTCCGATGTCTGTTACCTCGGCTATGTTGGTTATCACAGGGTTTTCGCAAGCATTGAAAGGCGTAAGTTCGGTTCTTGTATATCGAATGCTCAACGTATCGATGGTATCATCCTCATATTGGATATAAAATGTGGAAACATCGGATGCTAAATCCACAGGAAGAACGACGCTGCTGCCCGAGTAGGGAGGCTTTATCAAATTTCCAGGGGCGTGATCAGCTGTAATGCTTTTAATGTTAACCACCTGTGTAGCCGTGCCCTTTTTAAAAGCTACCTGGAGCAAATTGGTCTTGGGGCAATCAAAAATACGGAGGTTTGCGACCTGTGGGTCCAGCAGCGATCTAACCGGTTCATCCAGTGCGTCAAGGCCGAAATTGATGGAATCAAAGGTATGCTCCCTAACCCGGAGATCGGTTACAAAAGTTTGTACGCCGCAGGCCTTATAGCGCTGTTCGGTTACAAGAGAATACCGCACGACCAAGGTATCTTGGGAAACATCGGTTTTAAATACATAGGCACTTTCATTTTCATTCAGGTTAACGGGTAGCTTCACAGTTGCGGATCTACCCGAAAACACAATATCCGAATAGTCCAAGGTTATCGATTCAAATGGATGACTTATGAAACTGCTTCGTGGGCTCGATATAATAATGCCATCGCTCCGCGCGAACAATTGATTAAAATTAAGAGTAAGCGTGTCGGTTTCTGGGCATCTGTATATTTCAATGTTTGTCCCAACTCCCTTTGTGGGTGTTGAATTGACGATCCGAACTGAATCAAAATCATGGTCAAGTATTCGAAGGTCCGACAACTCAAAGCTTGACCCGCAGTCTTCCGATATGAATTGATTTTTTACCGTATACCCAAAAGCCAAAAAGTTTTTTTTATCGTTTTCGCCGTCAAAAATCAATACTCCCTCTTTTTCAAAATAATTAAGCTTGGCATTAAAGGATGTGATGATATTATTTTCGCCTTCTTTGATGAAGTTTTTTAATAAAACAGAGTCGCCTTGTCCGGTTCCAATTACCCGGAAGGTAACACCCAAAACATCGTTGTGCAGTTGAAAACAGTCTGGTTCATCCAGGCAGGATGTTGCTAAAAGAAGAGAAAAAATGAACCAGCTAAGTTTTTTCATTTCTATCAAATGATGTCTATCAATTCACTTACCCGTTGGTTTTTAGTGAAATATCTAACCACGCCTGTTAAATCAGTCCAAAACATGAAAAACATATTCGCTATGGCGATTCTTTGGCCGAAATTGCGGCTGTAAAGATAGGTTAACGCTCCGAAGGCCAAATTCTGTGCCCGTTTTATTTTTAGTATTTTTGCGGCTTTAAAAGGATAGATTTTGAAGACCAAGGGAAATAGGAGGAATAAGGTAAACATCGTTACGCTGGGATGTTCTAAAAACCTGGTGGATTCAGAGGTGCTTTTAACGCAACTCCGCGGTAATGGCATTGACGCCGTACATGAATCCAAAACAGACGATGCGAATGTCGTGGTGATTAACACTTGTGGCTTTATTGACAATGCGAAACAGGAATCCATCGATACAATTTTGCGCTATGTAGATGCAAAAGAAGAAGGAATCGTAGATAAGGTTTATGTTACCGGATGTTTGTCTCAACGGTATAAAGACGACCTGGAAAAAGAAATACCCAATGTGGATGCATGGTTCGGAACTCGGGATTTATCCCGAATGCTGAAAGTATTCAATGCCAATTATAAACAAGAACTGATTGGCGAACGGATTCTTACCAATCCGAGCCATTATGCATATTTAAAAATCTCTGAAGGATGTGACAGGCCTTGTTCGTTTTGTGCGATCCCGCTGATGCGGGGAGGGCATATTTCACGACCTATTGAAGAACTTGTTCTAGAGGCGAAAAATCTGGCCAAACAAGGAACAAAAGAATTATTGCTGATTGCTCAGGATTCCACTTATTACGGGCTTGATCTTTACAAGAAAAGAAATCTGGCTGAACTTCTTTTACGATTATCTGATGTTCCTGGAATTGAGTGGATCAGATTGCATTATGCCTTTCCTGCCGGTTTTCCTATGGACGTTCTGGATGTAATGGCGGAACGTGGCAACATCTGCAACTACCTGGATATACCGCTTCAGCATGCTTCAAGTCGTATGCTCCAGTTAATGCGTCGGGGAACTACACGCGAAAAAACAGAAGAGTTGCTGAATTCTATTCGTGCTAAAGTGCCAGGAATCGCCATTCGTACTACGATGATTGCCGGTCATCCGGGTGAGCGTGAACAAGATTTCGAAGAGTTATTAGATTTCGTCAAAAAATCACGGTTTGATCGATTGGGAGTGTTTACTTATTCACATGAAGACAATACACATTCTTATACGATGCCGGACGATGTTGCTGAGGATGTGAAGCAGGAGCGTATGGAAGCAGTTATGGAGCTTCAGGAAAACATTTCGTTGGAACTGAATACAAAAAAGATCGGACAGACCTTTAAAGTGTTGGTGGATCGGAAAGAAGGAGGAGTATTTGTCGGTCGGACAGAGTCAGATTCGCCTGAAGTTGACAATGAGGTAATTATTAAGAGTGAAGAATATTTACGAATCGGAGACTTTGTAAATGTGACCATAACCGCAGCATCGGAATTTGATTTAACTGGTGAAGTAGCCGTTGTGCCCCAGTAAGTCCTAACCTAATCTGATATTTGTCGTTATTGCGTTTATGGTTTTTAATATCTTCAATCTTTGTTCATACCATGCAGCTTAATAAAATCACGCTGGCTGATACCCGTGCCTTCAGTCCTTTTTTTCTGGATTATATTGAGCAAAAAGAGTTATTAAAACCGTTCTATAACCGGTTCCCTTCCCTGGAGAATTTTAAAGATCAAATTGGTGAAAAATCCAGAGCCTTTCCCGATGCTAACCGCGAAGTCCTTGTAACGGCACTGCAAAAACAGTACGACGGAATCACCCTTTCAAAACAGGTATCCGAAAATATTTCAGCGTTAAGCAGCAAAACAACATTTACCGTAACAACTGGGCATCAGTTAAACATTTTTACAGGTCCGCTATATTTTATTTTTAAGATCGTTACCGTAATCAACACCTGCAAAAAATTAAAAGCACAATATCCTGATTATAATTTTGTGCCCGTGTATTGGATGGCATCTGAAGATCATGACTACGATGAAATAAAATATTTCAAGTTGTATGGAAAGAAGTATGTGTGGGAGACGGATCAGGCAGGCGCTGTTGGGAGGTTTCACACAAAAGGACTTGATACAATAGCCAATGAGTTACCAGGTGAAATAAAAATCTTTAAACAAGCGTATAGTAAGGGAAGGACCCTTAGCCAGGCCGTTACTTATTATGTAAATGAATTGTTTGGAAGCGAAGGGTTGGTGGTATTGGACGCCGACGCCCACGGGTTGAAGATGTTGTTTCGTGATGTAATGGAAAAGGATATTCTCGGCCAGACATATAAAGGAATTGTTGATCAGACAAATGGGAAGCTGCAGGATTTAGGATATAAAACGCAAGTCTATTGTCGAGATATAAACTTTTTTTACCTGGACAAAGGTCTTCGCAGTCGAATAGAAAAGCATGGGGATGAATTTAAAGTAATTGATACATCCCTTTCATTTACTTCAGACGAAATTAAAAGGCTTATAAAAGAAGAACCGGAGAAGCTTAGCCCGAATGTTATTCTCCGTCCGTTGTATCAGGAATTTATTTTGCCGAACCTGGCCTATGTTGGTGGGCCGGCGGAAGTAATATATTGGCTACAACTGAAGGCAATGTTCGATCATGTGGGCACACCATTTCCAATTCTTATGCCCCGCAACTTTGGATTGATAATCGATCATGAGATCAACCGTAAATTCTTAAAGACAGGACTGGAGCTAAAAGATTTATTCGAAGAGAAAAATTTCCTTTTCAATCACTGGCTGTTAAAACATTCTGTCAGGAACCTTACAGTAGGTGCCGAACGGACAGAGGTTAGTAAAATTTTCGATCAGCTTCAGGAACGAGCACTTTCAATGGATAAGTCGTTAGGACCTTTTGTAGCCGCACAAAGCCAACGAACATTAAACAGCCTGGAAAAAATAGAACGCAAGATGATTCGTGCAGAGAAGCGGGTACATGCGGACAAATTCCGGCAGATAGAACACGTAAAAGACTCATTGTTTCCTGGCGATGGCTTGCAAGAACGTTCAGATAACTTTCTCAATTTTTACTTGCAAGACCAGCACTTTATAGAAAAGCTCATTGATACATTCGATCCCCTCGATTTTCAGTTTAATATCCTGCGTTATAATGCATAATCAAAAATCGAGAACGCAAGAATGTATTTTTGGAAGAAAACTTATGGCTACTATATTTGAGGCATGACCAAAGCCGAACTCAGAAAATTTTTTCTTAACGAGCGACTTTCACTTACAGAGACTGAGTTAAATCAATATAACAGAGAAATCTGTGACAACTTCTTCTCGCAATTAAACCTGCAAAATGTTAAGGTTCTCCATTCTTTCATCCCAATGGAAAACACAAAGGAACCGGATACATGGAGGATTATTAACAAAATCAAAAGCGATTTTCCTGCCATCAAAATATCAATTCCGAAAATTAACGTACAGACTATTGAAATAGAAAATTATTTTTTTGAAGGCCCACAGCAACTCAAAACTAATGCCTGGGGAATTCCTGAGCCGCAATACGGAATGCCCACAAAATCAGTTGAGATTGACATGGTGCTCGTGCCAATGGTCATCGCTGATCGACAAGGACACCGGGTAGGCTATGGGAAGGGATTCTACGACAAGTTCCTGGCTACCTGCCAACCTTCCTGCATACCTGTTGGACTTTGTTTCTTTGAACCGATTACACGTATTGATGATATCAACGACCTCGATGTGCCTCTAAAATATTGTGCTACCCCGACGAAAGTGCATCGTTTCGCGCTGTAGCAAATCATTTATACCGTGGGCTCCTGTTGACTCAGACAATGGAATGATCCTAATCCCCAAATAATATCCCAGGAATCCAGGCCAATCACTTTTCGATCTGAAAAACAGGATTGAAGTATTTGAATTGCGCGATCGTCATTTTTATCTCTGAATGTTGGAACGATGACATACTTGTTGCCGATGTAAAAATTTGCGTAAGAGGCAGGCAGGCGCATATCTTCATAAACCACAGCAGACGGCATTGGTAATTCAACAATGTCTATTGCTTTACCGCTTTCCAGTCTAAGGGATTTTAAAGCTTTTAAATTCGCCTGCAGTACAGAATAATTTTCGTCTTTTTTATTTTCTTCTACAACTGTTACGACTGTTGTTTCATTAACAAATCTGGTTATGTCATCGATATGACCATCGGTATCATCTCCAATGATGCCATCGCCGAGCCATAAAATATTTTCTACGCCGTAATAGTTGTGCAGGTATTGTTCAATTTGTGATTGATTCAAATGCGGGTTTCGATTGATGTTTAACAGGCAGGACGAAGTGGTAAGTACTGTACCCTTCCCGTTAAAATCGACTGAGCCTCCTTCCATCACTATCCCTGGATAAAACACCGGGATGTTGTAGTGCTGCGCAATGAGGGTTGGGATGTTGTCATCTAGATCGAATGGAGGATATTTGCCGCCCCACGCATTGTATCCCCAATCAACGATAACTTTTTTCTGCTCGGCTTTGGAATTGATCAGGAAGGCAGGACCATGATCTCTGCACCATGCGTCGTTGGTAGGATGCATGAAAAAATTTATGTTACCCAAATCCGCGGAGACTTCCTTTAAGTAGCGCAATACTTCTTGCTTCATTACTTCATCCACCACGTTAATATTAACTTTCTCGCCTTCGGCAAGCAATTTTATAAACTGTGCATATACCGGGTAGATAGTTTTTATTTTGCCTGGCCATGAGGCTTCCTTATGAGGCCAGCTTAACCAGGTTGCATCATGTTTTGCAAACTCTGCCGGAAAGTAATAGCCTAATTCTTTAGGAGTTGGAAGATTCATGTTAACAAGCGTTTGACATGTGGAGTAGATTCAAAAGCATTAAATGAAAAAAGCCTCAAGTGAGGCTTTTTCGTGGGAGCTGAGGGGTTCGAACCCCCGACCCTCTGCTTGTAAGGCAGATGCTCTGAACCAGCTGAGCTAAGCTCCCTTTATTGGGATTGCAAATGTAAAAGAGATTTTAGTTTATACAAAAAAACTTTTTAGTCAAACATAATTGTTTGATTCGATAGTCAGGTAACCGTTAATTGCGACCGTAGAAAACGTTGGATTTGAACAATTTATATTCATTGGTTGTCTAATATAGTAAGCATGAACCAGGAAAGTCTATCAAAAATGACCGAAAGCACAACTTCAAGGCTCATACTCGTCTCTAACCGATTACCGTTACAGCTTGTTGAGGAAGACGACAAAGTTACCATTAAGCAAAGCGATGGAGGATTAGTAACCGCTTTGAAAAGTTATTTCGAAGAAGAATCCACCAAGGGTACTTTCCAGCAAAAAATTTGGGTTGGTGCCGCGGACTTTCCCGAAAAACGGTGGCTGAAATTAGATCAGAATAACAGCGATTTTAAGGTTGAACCGCTGTTCATGGATAAGAAAATCTATAATAAATATTACAATGGATTCTGCAATGCGACCATTTGGCCACTGTTTCACTACGTTCCTTCGTATGTCGTTTATGATCAGGATTTTTTTGAGAATTATGAATTGGCAAATCAGCTATTCGCTGACCACCTGTTAAAAATTATTAAACCCGGCGATACTATTTGGATTCATGACTATCAACTCTTTTTAGTTCCCGGGTTAATTCGGGAAAAAATGCCGGAGGCAACCATCGGTTTTTTCTTGCACATTCCTTTTCCATCGTTCGAGATCTTCAGGTTGCTTCATCGCCCCTGGAAGGAGAAAATTATTCGCGGGCTATTGGGTGCCGATCTGATCGGATTCCATACACACGAATACGTGCAGCACTTTTTGAAATCAGTCAGGATGGTCATGGGATACGATCATCAGTATCGTGTTATAGCATTTGAAAACCGTATCGTGAAAGCCGACTTGTTTCCGCTGGGTATTGACTTTAAACGTTTTAATTCATCCACCAAACGTCCAGCCGTACTGGAAGCGCGGAATTCTATCTTAAAGAATTTCCCCAAGAAAAAAATAATATTTTCAGTTGACAGACTTGACTATACGAAGGGTGTAACACATCGCCTCTCCGGCTATGAAAGGTTCCTTACGCTACATCCCGAGTGGCTAGAGAAAGTAGTCTTTATCTTAGTGGTGGTGCCTTCACGCCAAATAATTTCCAAATACAATGAACGTAGGAAATTGATAGAAGAACAGGTTGGAAGTATCAATGGGAAATATTCTACGCTCTCCTGGCAACCCATCATTTATCGTTATAGCCAGATCGATTTCGATGAGCTTTGTGCATTGTATCAAACGGCGGATGTGGCCCTGATTACACCCTTACGGGATGGAATGAATCTAGTAGCCAAGGAATATGTTGCCTGCGCTGTTCATCAAGGTGTCCTTATTTTGAGTGAACTGGCCGGGGCGGCAAATGAACTAGGCGAAGCGTTGCAGGTGAATCCAATGGATGCAAACGAGGTAGCCAGTGCCATTCATCAGGCGTTGACGATGCCTCTGGCTGAGCAGTTATATAAATTAAACTCTATGCAAAAGCGTCTGTCTGATTACGACGTAGTGAGTTGGGTTAATGATTTTTTAAACCAGTTGTTGGAAGTAAAAAATCAGCAACACTCAGAAGAAAGAAAATATGTAACGTCTTCTATCCGCAAGGAAATCGTGAGAAACTTCCGGCAGGCAAAAACGCGCAATTTGCTTTTAGATTATGACGGAACGTTGGTTCCGTTTGCCCGTTATCCACGCGAGGCTATGCCGGATAAAAATTTGTTGAAACTTCTGGCAACGCTCGGATCTGACACCAGAAATAACCTCACAATAATCAGTGGCCGTGATGCCTCCATATTGGCAGAATGGTTTAAGGATGTACCTGTAAATCTGGTGGCAGAGCATGGGGCTGTAATTAAACGTGTGCAGCAAGATTGGACATTGGAAAGAGAAATCGATCAGAGTTGGAAACCATTGCTGCGTCCTACGTTAGAAATGTTTACCAAACGAAGTCCACGTTCTTTCATTGAAGAAAAAAATCATACCCTTGCCTGGCATTACAGGAATGTAGAGCCTGAATTGGGATTCATTCGCTCGCGTGAATTATTGGATAGTCTTTTTCACTTAATACGAAACGGACAGCTCCAAGTCATCGATGGCAATAAAGTGATTGAAATCAGGGCAGCAGGAATCGATAAAGGCGTAGCAGCAAAAAAACTTATCGATGAAACAAATAGCGATTTTATCCTAGTGGTAGGCGATGATAAGACGGATGAAGATATGTTCAGATCACTGGCTGATAGGGCATTAACCATTAAGGTAGGACCAGGGCACTCGAGCGCTAAATATTCTGTTTCCAATCAAATGGAAATTATTAAGCTTCTTCACGATTTTGCTGAATAACTTAATAGGGCGATGGGCTTGTGCTCGTCCAACCTCCATCTACTACCAAGGATTGTCCAGTGATATGACCTGCCTGAGGTGACACTAGAAACAGTGCTGCATATGCAATATCCTGAACGGTAGCTGGTCGGCCAGTAGGAGTTATTCGTGACCATGTAGCTTCATAATCCTGATCGCTCGCGGTTCGTTCTGTCAACGTGGCGCCTGGAGCAATTGCGTTTATCGTTATGTGAAAAGGTGAAAGTTCAACAACCAATGTTTTCGCCAGCATTTCAAGCGCGGCCTTAGACATTCCGTACGCCGCTAAATTTTTATGCGCCTGATGTCCGGTTACTGAAGACATCAAAAGAATTCGACCTGAACTCTTCAACTTTTTCATTTGAATTGATGCGGCTTGGGCTAGGAAAAAACTTCCAGCTAAATTCAGTTTCATCACCTTGTCAAAATCCTCCGGTTTATACTCAAAAAAATCTCCAAATAATGTGATGCCTGCATTAGCAATCACTATGTCAAGTTTTCCAAACCTCGTAAGACTCTCCGCCACCAGTCTTTGTATGAACGTTATGTCAGAGGCATCTCCTGAAAAGGGTAGGCAGATATTGGGATCCGGCGAAACGCTAGCCGCAGCGTTAATGGTCATTGATTCATTGATATCATTCAAAATTACCTTCGCGCCGCGAAGCACAAGCTGCCTGCATATTTCCAGTCCTATGCCTTGGCCCGCACCTGTTACAATTGCAACTTGTCCCTGAAAATCATTCATGAGTGGAAATATTTTAGTTTTTAATTCTTTATATTAATGTTAGCTCACTACGTTGCCTTTGTTCGCACGAATCATTTCTCCGAACCCTTGTTTTTTATTTAAGCCTGTAACAGCCATCACTATTCGTTTCGTTTTTGTCTGAACTGTTTTTGCGCTTTCAATCCAATTGCTAAAGTAATTTTGATGAGATTTTGGGAGAGACTTAAAAAATGATAAGGCCTCAGGATCTTCCTTTAGACATGCGATCAGATCTTTGGAAAGGGCAGGCGCACGGTTATCCAGTTGCATCGTTACTTGCACTTTATCACCTCGATTTTTTTGAATTAACTTTCGGATTTTGCCATTCACCGGAAGTATAAAACTTCCATCGCCCATAGGCAATAATGCAACTTTTTCGAAAGCATAATTGTCAATCGTTCCCTTAATCCGGAATGAAACCTTGCAACCAGGATTTATTTTTTCGGCCTGTGCAGCGCTTAATTCAATATAGGACCAACCAGATTTTTCACCTTTTTTTTCGAAGCGGAGAATCGTCGTTGCGAATTGAATCATATGCTGGCAATAGCGTTTTTTTAAAAGAAACCAAGACTTAATAGCCGCATTAAAGCTCGGAAATTTTGGGAACTCCTGATTAATATTGTACAAATTGAATGTACTTTTAAACATGACTTTAGAACAGGAACTTAAGCAGGAAAGATTTACAAACGAATATGAAAAGATGGTGGTAAATATTCTTTTTACCAGCAGTTGGTTGGCTAACCTGAACGCTTCTCGATTAAAGCCTTTTGGACTTACTCCGGAACAATATAATGTACTTCGAATTCTGCGTGGGAGCCACCCTCAACCCATGATGTTGGCCGAGATTACTTGCAGAATGATTGATAGAAACAGCAATGCCACCAGGTTGGTAGAAAAACTGCGACAGAAAGGATTTGTTAAACGTGAAATTTGTGAAAATAACCGACGACAAGTCGATATTTCCATTGTGGAACCCGGCCTGAAAATTCTCCAAGAAATTGACAATAGCCGGGATCAATGGCTTGAAAATCTAAAAACGATCTCCAAATCGGAGGTTGAGGAACTTAACAATGTGCTGGATAAGTTAAGAGGTTAATTAAACAGACGGAAGACATATTGCTACTGAAGATGGCAATGGTTTTCTTAAAGGAAACGGACTTAATGCAAAAGTCAAATCAATTTCAATATCCTGTTTCAGATCTGATCAAGAACAGAAGGAGTCCGCGTGCGTTTTCAAATCAGCCTATTGAACCGGCTAAAATATATTCATTATTTGAAGCAACAAGGTGGGCGCCGTCTAGTACCAACGAGCAACCGTGGTTATATGTTTATGCCACACATGACCAAACAGAACTTTGGACGACGCTTTTTGATTGTCTTAATGATGGAAACAAACTTTGGGCAAAAGATGCACCGCTGCTAATTTTAACTTTGGCGCGAAAGAATTTTTCGCGATTCCCTGGAGCGAATGCCCATGCCATGTATGACCTCGGTGGTGCAAATTCGTTTCTATCCCTTCAAGCAGTCGAAATGGGTTTGCAGGTGCGACAAATGGCGGGATTCAATCTCAGCAAAACAATTGAGCGGGTAAGAATACCTTCAACGTATGAGGTAGGGGTTTTTATTGCTGTTGGATATCCAGGCGACCCTGAAATGTTGCCAGAAAGACTAAAGTTACGGGAATTGGAGCCGCGCGAACGGTTTCTCCAACAAGAATTTGTGATGAACAAGGCCTTTGATTAAAGGCGGCGATAGTTACATTGCGAATCCGGATAAGATATTATCAAGTGTGGTAGGTTAAGCTTTTGAATAACATATTCAATCCCAAGCTGTGTGTTAAAATATCTATTTTTTTCGTTGACCTTAATTTCCGGCGTATTGCAAGCGCAGGATATCGACGTAACCGGCATCGTTCACGATAACGAGGGTCAACCTCTACCGCAAGCTCATGTCGTAGTACTTCCTGATTCTATTTTTACCTTATCGGATGTTGAAGGTGAATTTAAGATTAAAGTTCCTCGAGGTGAAAAACAAATACATGTTTCATATGTAGGATTTGAGAATTTTAATCGGGCCATCAAGTTTACCCGCGATACAACACTTACGGTTTCTTTAAAATCAAAAGCCAGTCAATTACAAGAGGTAGTTATTTCCAGTACCAGAAATCCACAGCAGGAAATTTTTGAAGAAAATCAAACCAGTAAACATGTCCTGACGCAAAGTGATATTAATGCGATTCCTGTTTTAGGAGGCGAGGCAGATGTGATCAAAACGTTGCAGCTGTTACCGGGAACTGTTCGAGGCATTGAAGGAAGCAGCGACTTGTTCGTTCGTGGAGGTGCCGCAGATCAAAATCTTGTTTTACTTGACGATGCTCCGATTTACAACACAAGCCACTTGTTCGGATTTTTGTCTGTTTTTAACGCCGACGTCTTAGATCGTGTGGAAGCCATCAATGGCGGATTTCCCGCCGAATTCGGTGGACGGTTGTCATCTATTTTGAATGTGGGCACAAAGTCTAATATCCCTCAGAGGACCGCAGTGTCCGGCGACATCGGACTAATAGCCTCCAGGTTATATGTGGAGCAACCTGTCGTAAAAGACAAAGCAAGTTTTTGGGTAGCCGGGCGCCGGACATACATCGATCAGGTGATTCGTGCAACGGGAGAAGAGTTGCCATATTATTTTTACGATTTCAATGGAAAATTTATTTTTAAGCCTACTGATCGCGATGAGATTCAGTTTAGTCACTACAGCGGTGAGGATTTGCTAGATCTTTTTCGAGACCGCAATGGTGATGGTGATGGGTTTTTGACCACCTACGCTTCCGGCAATAGCAGCCAGTCACTCCGTTGGAATAAATTACTCAAACACAACTGGCATAGTGCAGTCTCACTGACGCGTACAAAATACCGTTATAACATTCTTAATGCATTTGAAGAAAATGAATTGATAGCCCAATCCGATATTGAAGATTATGGCGTTCGCTTACTCCTTCAAAAGGATTCTGTGGGAAACGGAAGCATAAAAACCGGCGTAGATTGGACGCGACACCAAGTCAGCCCCAACGTGATCAACACAGCAGGATCCATCAGCGAGTTGCTAAAAAGCAGTTCAACGCGAGGGCGAATTGCCGATGAGTTTGCTTTTCACATTCAATATGATTGGTCGCCCTTTGAAAAGATCCAAATTAATGCTGGATTACGTATATCGTCGGCAGTGGTACTTAACAAAAATTATTTCTTCCCGGAGCCGCGCCTTTCAATTCGGTATGCCTTGCACGATGATGAAGCATTGAAATTTAGTTATTCGCGCATGGTTCAATACATGCATCGGATATCTAATTCTGCTGTATCCTCGCCAACAGATATATGGTATCCCGTAACTGACAGCATTCGTCCACAAACGTCGCATCAGGTGGCGCTGGGTTGGCAACGAAATCTTTCAGATGAAAATATTTTTTTGAGTGTAGAAGGCTATTATAAAACCATGCATGAATTGGTAGGCTATGAAGAGGGGACTAATCTTTTTCTAAACACAGACTTTGAGTCAAAGCTTATTCAGGGTCGAGGTGAAGCTTATGGTGTTGAATTCTTATTGAGAAAGAATTCGGGCAAACTTACAGGGTGGGTGAGCTATACATTGTCGTGGTCGAACCGTCAATTTGATGAGATCAATGGAGGCAGGTGGTTCCCTTCACGTTACGATCGTAGGCATAACGGTGCCGTTGTGGCGCAATATGCATTTAATAAGCGATGGGCAGCATCCATGGTTTGGGAATACATATCAGGGTCTAGGTTCACGCCAATCATCGGACAATATGCATTGCTCGCGCCAACATTGACAGGCGCTGACTTGATACCGGTTTATTCCGGAATTAATCAGGTAAAGTTATCAGCTTCACATCGCCTTGATGTAGGCTTAAAATTTAAAAGTAAACCCGGCCGAAAGTTTCAATGGCAATGGTTTGCCGGCGTCTATAATGTCTACAATCGTGCAAATCCTATTGGGATTAATATTGAGCAAGATGAAGTTGATGGATCGCTTCGGTATACACAACCTGGTTTGTTTGGCTTTATTCCTTTCTTGAGTTATGGCTTTAAATTTTAAAATGGGAAAAAATGAGGCGAGGTGTTTGTAAATTAAGTGTGGTTCTGTTGAAGCAACTTCCCTTGGCAATGGTTTTGATTTTGTCTGGCTGTCTTCCAGATCCGTTGGACGTGAATGGTCTTCCGGTTGTGAAGCCGCAAATTGTGGTGTCAACACAAATTATTCCTGATCAGTCTTTAATAGTCTTTTTGACAAAAACTTTTGGAGCACTTAATGGCAGTGACGACAGCGACCCAGAGGAATTGTTAAATCAAATTGCGGTTGATGATGCGACCGTTACCATAAGTGGCCCAGGTGGTACTTACGAACTATTGGCGCTGGAAAATGGGCTCTATGGTGGCTTGATTATTCCATTTGAGGAAGGCCAGGAATATGAATTGCGTGTGACTAGCGCATCGTTGGGCGAAGTAAAAGCAACGACAACTGTAAAACCATTGGTTACCTTTGAAGACATAAAGGCGGAATTAGTTTTCAATGGATTTGACGATACGCTGGCACAAATTACTTACCGTTTGTCGGATGCTTTGGAGCAGAATTGGTATATGATAAATGTGCAACAGATCGAACGCGATGAATTGGTTGATAATTTATTAAATCCACGTGCTTTTATTCGCCTATTGGATGATGAAGCTTTTAATGGTGAAACGTATCAAGAGACTTTTCGCGTTTTCCCGCGCGACTTTATTCCTGGTGATACCATTGCTGTTTCACTTTCAAATGTCAGCAAGGAATACTATGATTTTATTAATCTTCGGCAGGAGAATCGATTTAGCTTTGTCGAATACTTAAGTGAGCCGGTAAATTATCCGTCTAATGTTGTTGGGGGCAAAGGGTTTTTCAATCTATATATCCCGGATGTTGAAACTTTCATTCTTGAATATTAGCAGAACATGCAAATCGAATAAGTTTTTTTTCAACTTAATATATGCTAAAGTTTCATACTATAGTGTTAGTCGTATTGCTGGTGTGGTGTAACAACCGCGTTGGTGCACAGAGTTATCCTGCAGACTTTGCTCAAGTACTAGTTACAAATGGCATTGCCAATCCGACCGCCATGGCATTTGCTCCTGATGGACGAATCTTCGTGGCGCAGCAGGCGGGAAGACTTCGCGTGATAAAAAACAACACACTGCTTCCGACTTCATTTGTTCAGTTAACAGTAAACGCTACTGGCGAACGTGGCCTCATTGGCATTGCACTGGATCCCGATTTTGTTTTAAATAATTACATTTATCTGTATTACACAGTTCCGGGAACACCTGCCCATAACCGCATCAGCAGATTTACAGCCAATGGTGATATTGCCCAGGCGGACAGTGAGGTAATTATTTTAGAACTCGATCCCCTTAGTAATGCTACCAATCACAACGGTGGGGCCATGCATTTTGGACTAGATGGGAAACTTTATGTTGCCATCGGCGAAAATGCAAACTCGGCACACGCTCAAAACCTAGATACATACCATGGAAAGTTGTTGCGCATCAACAAAGACGGCAGTGTACCCGGAGGTAATCCGTTCCCAACTGGCAGTGAGCAACGTAAGAGAGTTTGGGCATATGGCTTGCGAAATCCATACACATTTTCTATTCATCCTGAAACGGGCCGAATTTTAGTAAATGATGTGGGTCAGGTCACGTGGGAGGAAATTAACGATGCGACTACCGGCGGAAAAAATTTTGGCTGGCCAACAACGGAAGGAAAGTTTAATGCCGCTTCTTTTCCAAATTTAACAAATCCTATTTATGCCTATCCTCACGGAGGCGGTGATGGAAAAGGTTGCGCCATAACAGGAGGAACATTTTTTTACCCCTCAAATACAAATTACCCAGCCGAGTATTTCGGAAAATACTTTTTTCAAGACTTGTGTAATCGATGGATTAATACGTTGGATGTTATGGCGACTACTACCACCAGATTTTCTTTTGCTACTTCAATTGGTGGTAACAGCTTAGCACTCTCAGTAGGACCCGACGGAAACTTATACTACCTCAGCCGGTCTTCAAGTGCCTTATATAAAATTATTTATAATAGGGCAACCAGTCCCTACATCATCAGCCATCCGGTATCTTTAACGACCGCCGAAGGACAATCGGCAATTTTTAGCGTCAATGCATTGGGATCAACGCCGTTTAACTATCAATGGCAGAAAGATGGAATTGATATACAAGGTGCAGTGAATGATTCACTCATCATTGAAAATGCGCTGCTTGAAAACCAAGGCGAATACACGGTGACCGTTTCAAATGCAGCGGGAGTGTCCACCAGCAATGCAGCGACCTTAACAGTGATTGAAAACGCTTTACCCGTCGCTGAAATATTAACGCCCATGTTGGGTGCAACTTATGTTGCAGGCACAGAGATTGAATTTGCAGGCGTTGGAAATGATGCTGAAGATGGTCCATTACAGGCCACAGCTTTTCATTGGGAGATCAACTTTCATCACGGAACACATCAACACGATCAACCGGCCATCGAAGGCGTTAAGAACGGTGCTTTTGTAATCCCGAATGAAGGCGAAACTTCTGACGATGTCTGGTATCGTGTCATCCTTACCGTCACGGACTCTAAGGGAATGGTGGGTAAAGATTCCGTTGACATATTTCCAAAAAAATCTATTATCACGTTAACAACTGATCCACCTGGGCTGGAGGTACTTGTCGATGGGCAAGCCTCTGCTACCCCGCTCGAAATATCCAGCGTTGAGGGTCTTCTCCGGACCCTAAGTGTCAATACACCACAACAACTTAATAATGTGGGCTACGAATTTGCATCATGGTCTAATGGCGGAGAGATCACACAGGTACTGGCGACGCCGGCTGAGGATCTTTCTTTGATCGCAAACTTTTCTATCATCGTGGCCGTAGAGAGCGACCCTGAGCCGGGGGATGTTGTGCTATACCCCAATCCATCTAAAATGGGTTGGGTTGTTATCACGCTGTCGGCAAAGGGGAACCAAGGGGTGACGATTCAACTGGTAAACCTGCTGTCTCAAGTTGTAGCGACTCAAGAACAACATCTTACTCATGAAGAAAATCATATTCGATTTAATTATGGTAAGCAGGCCCGAGGAATATATTCAGTAGTGGTCAAGGCAAAGGACAAGACAATTGTAAAGAAATTATTAATCCCGGAAAACTAGACCGTAAGGTCGTTAATGATTTCCTTGTGGCGAGGAAAGTCAAGCAGCAACTTCGCTCGGTCTGCTAGTTCAAAGTCCTTAAAATCGAAGCCTGGTGCCACCGTGCAGCTCGACAAAGTGTAAGTATCCGGCTTAATAACTTTGGCGCCAAACCAGCAGTTGGCAGGAATCACCACCTGCAACGAGTCGCCTTCGTGCGCGTTGTCACCTAGCTTTACCACCTTTACGGTTTCCTTATTAAGGATGTAAATGTGCAAGGTACTTCCAGAATGAAAATGCCAGAGTTCGTCTGATTTGATCCGATGAAAAAGAGATTTATCTCGCGACCGTAACAAAAAATAAATGGCGGTGGAGAAATTCCTGGGAGCGTCAAAGCGGGAAGGCAGTCCGCAGATTTGAATATTTTCCTCAGATCGGTAAGTTTCCCGGTAAAAGCCCCCCTCGGGATGCGCTGTCAGGTTAAGATGTTGTATCCAATATTCGGCCGGCCGCATAATTCACTTCCGATTTCAAAATGAGCATTCGCAAATATATAGTTTCCACGGCTATTTTAATTCAGATTAGATTTGGTCACTAACCTATGAAGTGCTTACTTTGCAGCCCAATAATTTCTAGACTCCGTAGCTCAGCTGGTAGAGCAATTGACTCTTAATCAATGGGTCGAGAGTTCGAATCTCTCCGGGGTCACTTTCTTGGTTGTATTGCCAAGGGTAATTAGCTCAGTTGGTTTAGAGCACTACCTTGACAGGGTAGGGGTCACAGGTTCGAATCCTGTATTACCCACACGGCAAAGTGTAGCCCCGTCGTTTTCTTCAAGTATCACAACAAAATTTTTAGAATCTATTCACCGCAAAGAAGGCACAAAAAGCCAGCAACACTTTTCTATTATCAGATAGATTACTAGATTGAGTTGCACTGACCCCGGTACGCGATGCTTTTTCTTAGACATGTACTGGGAGTCGTTGGCGCTATTTAAGGCATAGCCGTAGCGTTAATTTCATTTTATTAAGATTGGTAGCGATCTTTATTGTTGTGTTAAACAAAGCTTGGTTGAATGAAACTTCTTAAAAACCTCTCTATTCGTAATAAGTTAGTGTTGCTCTTGGTTTTGCCTTTGGCTGGACTTCTTTATTTTCAGCAAAGATCAATCATCAACGAGTTCGACCGAAAAGAAAATAATAAACTGCGAAGTGACGATGTAACTAAAATAGATCTTATCACATCGTTAATCAATGAGATCGAGAAGGAAAGTATCCTGGGGAAAAGCATTTGGTTGAACAATCAACCTGCTAATAATGAATTGACGGACCAGCAACAGCAAACTGAAAAGGAACTTGAAGCGTTACAAAAATTTTATGCTGAAGACCCGTCTGTGGTTGAGCGGATCGAATTTCTCCAGAGTATTACCCAAAGCAGAAATTCGCCCGATTATTTTCCGCTTCATGCGCATTCCATTAATCTGAAACTAATAAACGAAGTCTCCGAAATTGCAAAATCATTTGATGATATCGAATTCAAAAACCAATTGCATGCCTTGGTAGCACTCCTATATGGAAAAGAGTACTTAGTGCAAATGCAAAATCTTTGTTTGGATCATGAACGTGAACTTCCACCGCAAACCCTTTTTATCTTTTCAGAACTGAAGGGAAAATACGAAGTAAGTGTCGATGCCTTTACTACAACTGCAGGACCCAAGATAATCGACTTTTTTGAAAATGAGTTTGTGTCTGTCCCCTCCGTTATCAGGTTGAATAAGACGTTAGACAGCATGGTGATGGCCCCAACTTCAGAAGCGACGTTGAGTCTCAGACGTGTACATCGCATGGCGAGCGATATTGCTTCTAATATTAATGCCTTAAAAAAAGTTGAGGCCTTTGTATTAGAAGAGAACAGAAATAACATCAAGCATGAAAATGAAATTATTGCGAGCAATATTTTAAGAAAAATAGTATTAACACTAAGCATTTTGCTAATCATTATCACCGTTGCAGCAATTGTTATCAAAGCCGTTGTGAATTCAGTAACAGAGATAAAAGATGCTACGGACCGGATTACTGGAGGCGATATTGATTTTGCTTTGAGCATTGATTCAAGGGATGAAATGGGAAAACTTGCCAGCTCATTCAATAAAATGGTTACTGTGTTTCAAGATTATATCCACGTTGCCAATTCCATAGGAAGGGGAGATTATAATACTGAAATAAACTTGAAAAGCAGTAAGGACTTGCTCGGCAAGGCGCTTATTAATATGCGTAACAATCTTAGTAACCTTTCCAAGGAAAAAGAGACCCGGACTTGGTTGTTGAAAGGCAATAATGAACTGAATGACAAGCTACGTGAGGAAAAAGATGTGCGAAGCCTTGCACAGGATATTATAACACAAGTTGCAACTTATCTGAACAGTCAGATAGGAGCGATTTATCTTTTTGAACATGGGCAACTCAATAGAATCGGTAGTTATGCATTAGACATAAAGACTGCTCCGGAGTCCTTTGCGATTGGTCAATCGCTTGTCGGGCAGGCGGCACTTGACCGGCGGCCAATAGTATTTAACGAGGTGCCGCATGATTATATCAAAATTCAATCTGCACTTGGCAGCGCAGTCCCTTCGCATATAATAGTTTTTCCTTTTTTGTATGTTGGAAGAGTTAAAGGTGTTATAGAGTTAGGTTCCGCCAAAGCGTTTACGGCGCTTGATGTTGAATTTTTACAATTGGTTGGAAACAGTATCGCAATAGCCTTTAATTCCTCGCAGTCCAGGTTTAAGTTAAAAGAATTATTAGAAGAAACGCAACGACAAGCAGAGGCGTTGGAATCACAACAGGAAGAGTTACGGCAGTTTAATGACGAGCTCCTCGAAAAAATAAATGCAATTGAAAAGTCGGAAGCGGAGCTCAAAGTGCAGCAAGAAGAACTTCAGCAATCAAATGCCGAATTAGAGGAGGCAGCAAGTATATTAGAAAATGAAAAACAGTCTCTTGAAAAATCAAAGGCCATTGTCGAAGCCAAGGCGCAAAATCTCGAATCTGTCAGCAGGTACAAATCAGAGTTTTTAGCCAACATGTCGCATGAATTGCGCACACCTTTAAACAGCATTTTGATTTTAACTCAGCTATTAATTGAAAACAAAAATGGAACGCTCAATGAAAAGGAAATAAAGTATGCTAATGTTATTTACAATTCAGGCAATGAATTGCTTACACTTATAAATGACATACTTGATCTATCAAAAGTTGAATCCGGAAAAATGGAACTCTCTTTGGAGGAGGTTACCATTGGTGAAATTTTTACGGATATGTCGATGATGTTTTCACAAATTGCACACAATAAATCAGTCGATTTCAAGATTGATGCTTCAACAGTTAAAGACACCGTACTTTTTACAGATAAGCTGAGACTTGAACAAATACTTAGGAACTTATTGTCTAACGCTTTTAAGTTCACACCGTCCAAGGGAGAAGTTACACTGTCGATACGGCGTCCAATATCCGGTACGTTGAACCTAAAGAAATTAGATAATATATCCGACGTGATGGCCTTTTCTGTTGTGGATACAGGCATAGGCATTCCAAAAGATAAACAGGAAATTATTTTTGAAGCCTTTAGACAGGTTGATAGCACAGACAAGCGAAAGTATGGAGGAACCGGTCTCGGTTTGTCGATATGCCGCGAGCTTTGCGAATTGTTGGGTGGAGAAATTCAGTTGACAAGTGAAGAAGGAAGGGGAAGCACATTTACATTGTTTCTCCCGGTAAATTATAAAGCCAATAAAGATCTTACTTTTAATATTTTGCCTCCGGCAAACGAAAAAAAACCGCTAGAAATTTTCAAAGAGCAGGAGGCATTCGTCGACGATGACCGACTCTCCGTTACCGAAAAGGATAGAAAAATTCTGATACTGGAAGATGACAAAGAATTTGCCCAGATCATTTTAACATTCGTACGTGATCGAAATTATAAAGGAATTATTGCGCATCAAGGTAACGTAGGTCTTAGTTATGCCCGACAGTATAAACCTGATGCAATTCTTCTAGACATGAAGCTTCCGGTAATGGATGGAGAAGAGGTAATCAAACAACTGAAGAGTGACCCCCTATTACGACATATTCCTATACAAATTATTTCGGGCTACAGTCGCAAAAAGCAGGCGATGAGACTGGGTGCCTTTGATTTTATAAAAAAGCCGGTCACGAAAGTAGATTTACAAGCAGTCTTTGAACGTCTTGAACAATTTACGAAACGCAGGTATAAGCATTTACTGATCGTGCCTAAGAATGAGGAAGAAAATAAAGCGATCTGTGATTTAATAGGCAATGGTGATGTAGAATGTTTTTCCGCATTGTCCGGAGTCGAAGCTTATGAAAGACTAGTGGAAGGGACATTCGATTGTGTTGTGCTTGATATTGAACTCGCTGATATGTCTGGAATTGAGTTGCTTGAAAAAATCAAGTTGAACGATCAATTCAATAAAATCCCAATAATTGTTTTCTCGGCAAATGATCTGACAAGAGAGCAACAGAAAAAATTAAGTACGCTGGCTAATAGTGTTATCATAAAGACTGCTTCCTCGTACGAAAGATTGCTTGATGAAACAACCCTTTTTCTTCATCGTGTTGAAACAAACTTGTCTCCCGAGAAGCAAAATATCATCCGTAAACTCCATCGTGCGGACGAAGTGTTAAAGGATAAGACCGTTTTAATTGTTGACGACGACTTTCGGAATATCTATTCCTTAACAAATGTTTTAGAAGAGGAAGGTATGCATTGTCTTACTGCCGAAAATGGTAAAGAGGCATTAGAGATATTGAACAAAAATAACAATGTCCATATTATACTCATGGATGTAATGATGCCTGAAATGGATGGGTATGAGGCAACGTTAAATATTAGAAAGTCTGGTAAATTTCCGAAGGTACCCATCATTGCTTTGACGGCGAAAGCAATGAAAGGAGATCGGGAAAAGTGTCTTGCGGTTGGTATGTCTGACTATATTACAAAACCGTTGGACATAAGTCAGCTTTTGTCGCTGATGCGGGTTTGGCTGTACAGCAAACAATGATAATGACGCCTCGATCGTTATTTAAAACTATGTTCAAATAAATTCGAATGCAAAATAGGCGATGACGAAGATGTTTAAATGATGTCCAATGGAGAACGTGAATAATAGATCCTCTACGATACTTTTGGTGGATGATCGTGATGAAAATATACTGGTGTTACAAGAGTTGTTGGAGAAAGATGGACGCAATTTTTTAAAAGCCGGCAGTGGCAACGATGCTCTTAAACTGGCACTGCGACAAGAAATTGATTTGATAATATTAGATGTCCATATGCCGGGTATGGATGGATTTGAAATTGCTCGAATATTAAAATCAAATAAACGAACCAAGGATATTCCCCTAATATTTGCAACGGCAGAAAAAAAAGAAAATAGTTTTATTGTAAAAGGGTTTGAAGAGGGTGCCATCGATTATCTCTACAAGCCGCTCGATCGCGAGATAACCAGAGCAAAAGTAGCGGTACTGCTAACGTTGCAGCATCAACGGAAGGAGCTGGTTGAAAAAAATATATCGCTGGAAAAATCTGCCCTTCTCATTAATAATTCCGCAGATATCATAGGCATTTTGGATGCCAGAGATTTTACAGTGAAAGAGGTGAATAGAGCGTGTAAACATATTTTAGGATATGCACCCGAAGAAATGCTTGACATTTCACTAAGTAAATTCATTTCAGAAGAAGGGAAAATTTTGTTAGAGCAGCAACGGGCAAAAGATCTGGAACGTTTTTCCTTCGAAACACCTGTTCTTGATAAGAAGAATAAAATGAAATGGTTACAATGGAATATTGTCAACAAAAACGATAAATGGTTTTTCAACGCAAGAGACATCAGTGAGGTAAAAAGAGTAGAAAAGATAAGAAATTCACTTGCCTCTATTGTAAAGCAGTCGAAGGATGCAACGTATATTGTCAACAGCAACGGCGATATTTTTTCATGGAATGATGGGGCGAGGCAAATTTATGGATATACAGAGACGGAAGCACTTGCCATGAAGGTGTGGCAGATTATTCCGGAAGCCTTTCAATCAGAAATGTTAGATATCATTCATTGTGCATTAAATGGTGAAAACGCTGGGTCGCACGAAACTAAACGAGTTGCCAAATCTGGAAACCTTATTGATGTTTTGGTTTACTCTTCACTTATTGTTGACTCAGATAGTGGGGAAAAATCAATTGCCATAACAGAACGTGATATTACCCACGAAAAATTAACCGGTGAACAGGTTCGTCAATTAAATCTTCATCTTCAAAAAAGTATTATTCAGTTGGAGGCCGCAAACAGCGAATTGGAATCATTTTCATATTCTGTGTCCCATGACTTACGCGCCCCGCTTAGAGCAGTGAGTGGGTTCACGCATATTTTGGAGGAGAGCTATTTACAAAATGTAGATGAGGAAGGGAAAATTGTTTTCAATACGATTCAAAGGAATGTCCGGAAAATGAGTCAACTCATAGATGACCTTCTTGATTTCGCCCGACTAGGGAGGAAAACCGTCCCCAAAGACAAAATTGAAATGGATTCCTTGGTGAAAAAGATTGTTGATGATTTAGGTTTGGATACTACGCGAAAAGCAAACTTCATTATTCACCCGTTAAGTACTGCGTTAGGTGATCAGGCTTTGCTGACACAGGTATGGATCAATTTAATCTCAAATGCGCTGAAATATTCACGCAATGTAGCGGAAGCAAGAATAGAAATTGGCTCTTATCAAACTGATGAAGAAATAGTTTTTTTCATTAGAGACAACGGAGTTGGTTTTGATATTAAATACGTGGAAAAATTGTTTGGTGTATTCCAACGCCTCCACAGTGAACGAGAATTCGAAGGCACAGGCATCGGTCTGGCTATTATCAAACGGATAATATCAAAACACGGCGGAAAAGTTTGGGCTGAAGGAAAACTGAATGAAGGCGCAACATTTTATTTTTCGTTGCCAAATTAATTATTGGCATAATAAAAACTTCTTGTCCGCAGGATTGTTTTATGATTATTGTATTGGAAGAATCGTTACTCGAATATCAATGAACTTATCCAATTAATTGGTTAAGATATTCCAATGCCTCTCGCTTGTCAGTGAACATTTTAGTAGGCGTTGTAGGCTTGTTAAGACCCAGATAAAAATTCCCTATGATCTTGGTCATTGGGGAATCAACAATAATAGCAACGCCTTTTGTATATGAAGAACCTTCTTTGGCCAAAAAATCACGAGCTTCTTTATCAGCCTTTTTCATTTCGCGTATATCGCAGTAAACAGGATAGTCAACCTGCTTCTGAAATTTTATTCTGTCTGCTACGATTTGTTTTGCGGCGTGAAGATCTAGACTGGTATTGGGTTTATACACGAAGTACACAATTCCTGCTTCTAGCCAAAATTTCGCGTATTCGTTTTCGAAGCTTGCGTTGTTCATAGTGGTTTTAAGGGGTGTCAAAATTAAGACATTTAGCGGATTTTAAATACGCGAAATGCGGAAGTAGTAAGCAAGAGTTATGTGCTCAACCGTATAAGCAAACCAACAAGCGAAACAAAAACCCTTCAGATATGGCAAAGTTTAAGCATAATGATTTTTTGGATACGGTAGATGAGGTTTTTACCGATGCAAAAAAAAGCGGCGTGTTACATCTCTATTCCGAAGACGATGCCTTTACCGGTCGCAATATTAGGATAGGCAATAGGGATCTCTATCATTTCGGAACGACTGGCTATTTGGGCTTGGAACAGGATCCTCGATTAAAAAAAGCCGCTATTCAGGCAATTGAAAATTATGGAACTCAGTTCCCGCTGTCAAAGTCCTACGTCTCGTTTGTCTTGTATAAAAGTTTAGAGGAAAGGTTGAATCAAATGTACGGGAATCCAATTGTTGTCACCAAGAACAGTACGCTTGGACATATCGGTGTTATCCCATGCGTTGTGCGCGACGAAGATGCTGTCATTATTGATCATCAGGCACATTGGAGTATGCACAATGCATGTCAATTATTAAAACCGCGGGGTATACCTGTTGAGTTGATCCGCCATAATAATCTCAATATGTTGGAGGACAAAATTAAGGAAATGCAAACCACCAAAAACAGAATATGGTACATGGCGGACGGGATTTATTCGATGTATGGTGATTGTGCTCCTATTTCGGACTTGATGTATTTGTATAATAAATACAATCAATTTCACCTATATTTTGATGACGTCCATGGCATGAGTTGGATCGGTAAAAATGGAACAGGATATGTGTTAGATCAATTAAAAACATTACCGGAACGCGTTTTACTTTTTGGTACGCTTAGTAAATCGTTTGGCGCAAGTGGTGCCGTGCTGGTGTGTGCGGATGTCGACATGCACAGGCGTATCAAGACCTTTGGGGGTCCACTGACATTCTCCGCACAACTTGAGCCCGCCTCCGTCGCGGCAGCGATAGCCTCAGCAGACATCCATCTTTCCGACGAAATATATCGCATGCAAGATGAACTTGCTGATAATATCAGTTACTTCAACTCGCTGTTAAGTCAAACCGATTTGCCATTAATTGAAAAAAATAATTGCCCAGTTTTTTATATCGGAACAGGGATGCCTGTTACAGGATACAATTTTGTTAACCGCTTAATGAACGAAGGCTTCTTTGTTAATCTCGGCATTTATCCCGGAGTACCGGTGAAAAATACTGGTGTTAGACTCACCATCTCACGCCATAACCGCCGCGCGGAAATGAAGGCTTTGGTGGAGGCGATGGTCCATCATTACCCCAAAGCATTAGAGGATACCGGAACAAATGAAAATAAAGTTCGCAGGGCGTTTCATCTTCCGCTGCAGGAGAAAGATAGTCCGGCTGAAACCCTCCCTAAAAACCTGACCATTGAACATCAGCGTTCGATATGGTCCTTAAAGAAGGAGTTCTGGAACGAATACATGGGCAAGCAAAGCGTATTTGATTGGGATGGGCTGGCGTTTTTGGAGGAAGTATTTACCATGAACGAAAAGCAAGAGCACAATTGGGCATTTCATTATTTCGTTATTAAAGACCAGCAAGGTGATCCGCTATTGATCACTTTTTTTTGTGTAGCGTTATGGAAAGATGATATGCTGGCCCCGGCTGCGGTCTCACTTCAGCTGGAAGAAAAAAGAAAGCAAAACCCTTATCATCTCACATCAAATGTAACGGGCATGGGATGTCTGTTTACAGAAGGCCAGCACTGCTTTATGAATCAAGGCCACCCTCTGTTTAATGAAGGATTAAAAATTTTATTAGATCACGTCGAAGTTTTGGATGTCAAGTTGAACACGTCGATGATCGTGCTACGGGATTTTTTACAAGACAATCCATTAAACGAGTTTTTTCACAATCACGGATTTTTGAAAGTCGATATGCCTGAAGCTTGCGTTATGGAAAATTTGAAATGGAATAATCAAGAAGAATATCTCGCCTCATTGTCAGCGCGCTCGCGTAAACACTTCAAAGCCGACATTCAGCCTTACGAAGGGTTCTATGAGATAGTTTGCAAAGGAAATCCAGCCGAGAGTGAAATCGATGTTTTTTATGAACTCTATGAAAACGTGAGAATGAAAAATCTGGACCTGAACACATTTTCATTTCCCAGAAAATTGTTCTCTAAAATGTCGGAGCACCCTCAATGGGAATTTATTATTGCTTATTTGAAACCTGAATATGATATCCGTGAGCAACGTATTCCAATCGGTGTCATGTTTTGTTACAAGAACATGGGCCATACTTATGTCCCTTCTTTTATTGGTATGGATTATAGCTATATTCAGGAATATCAAATCTACCGACAGCTTTTATACCAGACTATTAAACGCGCTCGAAGTTTAAATTTCACTAAAATTGATTTTGGAATGACGGCTGCCTTCGAAAAACGAAAAGTTGGTGCGACGATAATTCCAAAGGTAGCTTATGTACAGGCTAAGGATAATTTTACTTTGGAATTAATAGGTGGAATGCAAAACAAAATTCCAGTCAGTACGCATTAATCATTAGTTGTTAACTTTAGATGTAAGAGGTCTCGTGTTCTATTATTTGAGAATTTGAGTCGGTCATTCTTGTTGCATGAAGATGTGGACTCTATCTTTACGTATGACTTATCGACTCGTAATTATAAGTGTGCTATTTATTATGGCATCGCCCGCGTACACACAATACATTCCCAAGTTCGATGTACAAGGACACCGTGGGGCAAGAGGGTTAAGGCCTGAAAATACGATACCTGGCTTTTTGCTAGCGATTGATTCCGGTGTAACAACAATAGAATTAGACGTGGTGATTAGCAAAGACAAACAAGTACTGGTTTCGCACGAACCTTGGATATCGTCAAGCATCTGCCTGGACCCCACAGGCACTCCGTTAGAACTAAAACAGGAAAAGAAACTAAATATATACCAGCTGACTTACGATGAAGTAAAGCAGTTCGATTGTGGCTCACTTGGGAATAAAAATTTCCCGCAACAGGAAAAAATCAAAGTTTCTAAACCTTTATTGAACGATGTCATTGTTGCCGTTGAAAATCATATCAAAAGCTATGCGTCATACGAGGTGGATTATAACATCGAAATAAAAAGTACTCCTGACGGCGATAAAAAATTTCATCCTTCCGTTGAAGAATTTTCGGACCTGGTTTATAACCTGGTAGATCAGTACATTCCCCTTGAACGGCTAGTGATTCAATCTTTTGATTTCAGGGTGTTAAAATATTGGCATCATAAGTATCCGCATATACGTCTGGCGGCGTTAGTGGAAAATACTAAATCGATTGAGAGCAATCTAAATACATTAGGATTTAAACCTTCTATTTATAGTCCGCACTTTAAGCTATTATCAAAAGAAAAGGTGCGCTACCTCCATGGGCAGAAAATTAGAGTAATACCATGGACGGTCAATGAAGTTTCAGATATGCTTTCACTCAAAGGGATGGGTGTCGACGGGTTTATCACAGATTATCCGGATCGGGCAAAGAAGTACAAAATGACGCTCAACATTCAGCGACCTTAAACATCCTGAATAATCCGCGACCAAAAAATCAATGGATAGCAACAAGTCATACGATCTTGTTGTATCATTGCAAAAATTTTTTTAATGAAAAGGTACGACGTTTACGGCATTGGAAATGCCATTGTTGATATTATCACTGAAGTAGATCATGACTTTTTTGAAAACAATAATGTCGAAAAAGGGGTAATGACTTTGGTTGACGAGAAACGCCAGCTAGAGTTGATGAAAGCCATCGACATGCAGAAAAGTAAAATGACTGGCGGGGGCTCTGCAGCAAATACAGTCGTAGCCGTCAACCAGTTTGGAGGAAAGAGTTTCTATTCATTATTGGTAGCGCAAGATGATCTCGGGAAATTCTTTCTCGATGATTTGAAATATAACGGAGTAGACACAAACCTCACATTCGAGCAATGCCCTCCGGGACACACAGGCCGATGCCTTGTGATGACTTCGCCCGATGCCAACCGCACATTGAACACATTTTTAGGTGTAAGTTCATTCTTATCAAAGAATCATTTGGATGAGGAGTCTATCAAAAACTCATCCATTGTATACCTCGAGGGTTATTTAGTGGCGAGCCCTAAAGGATTAGATGCCCTAAAGGAGGCTAAAAGAATGGCAGAGCAAAGCAAGGTCGATGTTGCTTTGACCTTCTCCGACCCTAGCATGGTAAAGTACTTCTCCAAACAAATGGAAGAAATTGTAGGCGCCAGTGTCGATTTGCTTTTTTGCAACGATGAGGAGGCATTGATTTTTACAGGAACATCAACAATAAATGAAGCGCGTCAAAAACTACAGCAAGTAGCAAAAAAGTTTGTTGTCACCTTGGGCGCAAACGGGGCACTAATTTTCGACGGAGATACATTCATCAATATCGAGCCTTATAAAGTTGAAGCAATTGATACAAATGGCGCGGGGGATATGTTTTCAGGAGCATTTTTGTATGGAATCACGCACCAGCACAGTTTTGCAGAGGCCGGCAAGCTAGCTTCTCTCGCGGCGTCTAAGGTGGTTACTCAATTTGGACCGCGCCTGGAAACATCAAGGATCAAAAAGCTCCTGGTTGATCTCAGTAAGCACTAATGGCCAGGAGTCAGAAAAAAGGAGCTGGGGGTTGTAAATCCCGAAAATCCTAGGCATCTTTGCAGCCCTTTTTAAATTTTTACAGTTAATAACAACGCGATGAAACGTACATTTCAGCCCTCCCGCACAAAAAGAAAGAATAAACACGGATTTCGTGAAAGAATGGCTACTGCCAATGGACGCAGAGTGCTTGCAAACAGGAGAAAAAATGGCCGTAAAAAACTAACTGTTTCCAGCGAGAAAACGGTAAAGCATAAGTAATCTCCAGTCGGCTTTTTTGAACCCCCGACGGCGATTCATTAATTTCAACCATGGGGAAGTTTACGTTCAAAAAAGAGGAAAGACTCTATAAAGAAAAAGTTATTCAGGAACTCTTTGAAAAGGGTTCCTCTTTTTATTTATACCCTTTTAAGGTCTTTTTTTTGCAAAATCCCGAGCCTGCTTATCCGGCTCATCAGATTTTGATTTCGGTATCTAAGAAAATTTTTAAGAACGCGGTGGATCGTAATCTCATTAAAAGAAGGATTCGTGAAGCCTATCGCCTAAATAAGAGTATGCTTGTTGAGCGAAACAAGTTGCTCATTGCGTATATTTATAGTGTCAAAGAAATCTTGCCATCCGCGCAAATTCACGAAAGACTTGTAAAAACGTTCAAACGTTTGGATTATGTGGAGAAGAAAAAATAAATGGCTGGTCGTTATATTTATCTTTCTTGTTACTGCCCTTGCGTTCCGGAAACCTGCTGAAAAATATTTCGACATCGCCAAAAGCCTTGATATTTTCGCTACGCTTTTCAAAGAGGTTAATGCTTATTACGTTGACGAAGTTGAGCCACGAAAACTAATACGACATGGTATCGAGGGTATGCTCGAATCGCTGGACCCGTATACAGATTATATTCCTGAAGACGAATTGGAATCTTTTCAGATTAGCACTACAGGTCAATACGGTGGAATTGGCGCACTAATTGGAATTGTGAATAAAAGAATTGTTGTCACACACCCCTATAAAAATTTTCCAGCATATAAAGCAGGTATAAAAGTAGGTGACGAAATTATTGCTGTAAATGGTAAAAGCATTCAAGGAAAGACGCCTGCGGAAATAAGCGCTTTATTAAAAGGCGCACCAAAGACGAATTTAGAGATAAAAATTAAACGGTCGGGTACCTCTGAAACAACCACGTACCAAATAAGTCGCGAAAAAATCAGTATAACAAATCTTTCATTTTCAGGATTGGTCGAACCAGGTGTGGGCTATATCAGGCTGGATGATTTCACTCCCGGTGCGGCTCGCGAAGTTTCTGACGCCGTGATTGCCTTAAAACAAAAGGGAGCATCTAAAATTATCTTGGATCTACGGAATAATCCGGGAGGTTTGCTTCATGAGGCCGTTAACATTGTTAGTTTATTTGTTGAGAAAGGTCAAGAGGTTGTTTCAACAAAAGGCAAGGTCGAAGAATGGAATAAAACTTATAAGACACTCAATCAACCTATCGATAAAAAAATGGGAATTGTGGTTTTGGTTGGTGAAGGAAGTGCGTCGGCATCCGAGATAGTAGCGGGGGCGTTACAAGATTACGATCGTGCTGTGCTTATAGGGCAGCGGACCTTTGGCAAAGGATTAGTTCAAACAACTCGCCCGCTTGCTTATAATTCTCAACTTAAGGTAACGACCGCAAAATATTACATACCGAGTGGCCGTTGCATACAAGCTTTAGATTATACACACAGAAAGCAGGATGGCACTGTTGAAAGGATAGCTGATTCGTTAAAAGTTGAATTTAAAACAAAACGAGGTCGAAAAGTTTTTGATGGTGGCGGTCTTGATCCGGATATTAAAATCGACGATGAATATGTTGCAATAACTTCAGCCCTTATTAATGAAGGGTTGGTTTTTGATTTTGCTTCCAGGTATTGCGCAGAAAACCCGACGATTCCAGAATTGAAATCGTTTCAACTTACAGAAAAGGATTTTAATGATTTTATAATGTTTGTAAAAAATCAACAGTTCGCCTATACCACTCCATTGGAAGATGACATTGAGAAATTGATGGAGACAGCAAAGAAGGAACGTTACGATGAACTCCTGAATAGTGAGCTCAACGGGTTACTTAACAAAGTGCAGTCTAGCAAATCAAGCGATATCAAAAAATATAAACCTGAGATTATGGAGGTGTTGCGGGAACAAATCGGCTTCCATTATAACTTGTACGAAGGACAAGCCGAAGTTTCTTTGCAACATGACGCCGCGATTTTAGAAGGTCGAAAAATCCTTAAGGATTCTGTAACGTACAACAAATTACTTTCCGTTAATTAATCAGATGGCGCTGATTGCAAGTATCGAAACTTCGACCTCTGTTTGTTCAGTAGCCCTACATGATGATGGTAAATTAATTTCCGTTGTCGAAGTCCATCAAGAGTTTTCTCATGCATCAAAATTGGGGTTGCTCGTTGATCAAGTATTAAACCTAGCTGATTTGAAAATAGAGGAAATTAGGGCAGTCGCTGTTTCTTCGGGGCCAGGCTCTTATACGGGGTTGCGTATTGGCACATCGTTAGCAAAAGGATTATGCTACGCACGGAACATTCCTTTAATTGCTGTCCCTACATTACACATATTAACGGCCAAAGTCAGTCATATCAATTTTTCTGATTCTTTTCTTTGCCCAATGATTGATGCCAGGCGCATGGAAGTCTATTGTCAAGTAATGGATTTTAATTTAAATGAGATTGAGCCTGTTAAACCGATAATTATTGATGAAAAAAGTTTTGAAAAATATTTATCAATTAAGCCAGTGATTTTTTTTGGTAATGGTTCAATGAAGTGTCGTGATGTGCTAAATCAGTCAAACGCAAAATTTTTGTCTGATATACATCCGTCAGCCGTCCAACTTGGTTCATTAGCTTTCGAAAAATTTAGGAGGCACGAAACAGAAGATGTAGATCTTTTCGTGCCATATTATTTAAAGGAGTTTTATACTAAACAATCTTTAGAAAAGGTGAACTAAATCATTTAGTAGGTTTGTTAGCACTATGTCATTGCAAGAACAAGGTCAAATAATAAATAAGGTCGCGAACAGTTCGTTGATCACTTTCGACCTGGAAGTTTATTACCAACCAGGTGAGCGAATTCAATTCGATATTAAAGATCAGCTTTACCAAGGATTGGTTTTGCGTGAAAAAGATTTTAGGGATTTTATAAAAAATCACGATTGGTCTTTTTACCAGGGTAAGTTCGTTGCAATCACGTGTTCGGTTGATGCGATTGTTCCCACTTGGGCTTACATGCTTCTGACGATTGCTTTACAGCCGTTCGCCAGAAAAGTTGTATTTGGAAGTCTGGAGGATTTGGAATTAGAGAACTACAGAAATGCGCTTTCAAAAATTAATTGGGCATCGTTTATAGATGCCAAAGTGGTTGTGAAGGGATGTAGTAAGGTTGAAGTTCCTGTGGCGATTTATGTTGAGGTCGTCAATCAGCTGAGACCATATGTTAATAGTTTAATGTTTGGTGAACCATGCAGTACCGTTCCACTGTTTAAGAGGCTTAAGGCTGAATAATTTATAAACGTTTAGAAATTCTTAAAAAATTCTGAACAGCTGGAACCTTTCGCAATAAATTTTGATTAGAGCTTTTTGGGAGTAAAAACTTATTAAAAAAGTTTTTGCAGATTATTGGGAAGTGAGGACAATTCGATTACCTTTGCACTCCCAATTTGAAAACACGCTCACTGAATCGGGAGGATTCGGTGTCTAGCAAGGGAGATTCAAACATAAATTTTGATAAGAATCACAAGTAACTATGAGGTATTGAAAAACCCGTAGTTGACACGTTCATTGAATGGATGGAAATTGATAGCGGACCTGCGGGGAATTGTCAGTGATGGCAAGACTCTGCGATTGATTCTTTTGAGAGATAAAACTTGAAAGAGGAATGAAAAGAATAACGAGTCC
>NZ_JARKMY010000010.1:0-378769 GCF_029360725.1 Chryseolinea sp. H1M3-3
GGACTCGTTATTCTTTTCATTCCTCTTTCAAGTTTTATCTCTCAAAAGAATCAATCGCAGAGTCTTGCCATCACTGACAATTCCCCGCAGGTCCGCTATCAATTTCCATCCATTCAATGAACGTGTTTTCCACCCACCGGGCGGACAACTGGGATTTTCAATCTACTTTTTAGTGTTGAGAACCCTAAATTACTTATGCTTTAAACCTTTCCTTCCGAAAGGGGATGCAAAGGTATCTTTTTGAGTATATCGGTGCAAGTACGTTTTTAAAAAAATTTAAAAACAATTTATCGGAGGATCGTTTGCGTGCGATCCGGGCCGGTGGAAACCAATGTAATAGGAACATTTAGTTCTGTTTCTAAGAATTTTATATACTCATTTAATGCTGCAGGCAAATTGTCTTTTGTAAATCCCTTTAAAGAAATATTCCACCCTTTCATCTCTTTATATATGGGAATAATTTTTTCTTTCACTACTTCATAAGGAACCATGTCCGTAACTGTTCCATCGCTCAACTTATAATGCGTACAAATTTTAATTATTGGAAAAACATTCAACACATCTGCTTTCATCATCAGCAATTGTGTCACTCCATTAATCATGATAGAATATTTTAACGATGGCAAATCTATCCAACCACAGCGCCTAGGTCTACCGGTAGTTGATCCAAATTCATTTCCTTCTTTACGCATCAACTCTCCCTGGTCGTCATTAAGCTCAGTTGGAAAAGGCCCACTCCCAACGCGGGTGCTATAGGCCTTAAAAATTCCGTATACTTCTCCGATGTGTGACGGGGCGACACCCAATCCTGTACACGCACCTGCCGTCACGGTACTGGAACTAGTCACAAAAGGATAACTTCCAAAATCAATATCCAGCAGCGCACCTTGCGCGCCTTCTGCCAATATTGTTGACCCTGCTTTCAACTCCTGATTCAAGACATACTCACTTTCAATCAACCTAAAGCCTTTTAAGAATTCAACCGCATCAAGAAATTGTGATTCAAGTTCAGTCCAATTAAATTCAAGGCCGTGTTCCTTCAATATTTTAAAATGAATTTGCGTCAGTTTATCCAATCGCTCCTTAAAGCTATCTGAAAGAATATCGCCTACTCTCAGTCCTTGTCGCCCGATTTTATCCTGGTAGGTCGGGCCAATACCTTTTAATGTGGAACCGATTTTATTTTCTCCTTTTGCTTTCTCATAAGCCTGATCGAGTAAGCGGTGTGTAGGGAGAATAAGCGTTGCCTTTTTTGAAATAAAAAGGTTAGCATGAACGTTGAGGTTATACTTTTTTAATTTCTCTATTTCCGATTTAAAAATGATCGGATCTAACACCACACCATTTCCAATTATATTTTTTGTTTTCTCTCTGAAAATGCCAGAAGGTATTTGATGCAAGACGTGTTTGATCCCGTCAAATTCCAACGTGTGACCTGCATTTGGTCCACCTTGAAAACGAGCAACTACATCATATTTTGGTGCCAGTACATCCACAATTTTACCTTTGCCTTCATCTCCCCACTGAAGACCTAATAATACATCTACCTTAGACATTCCTGATTAATTAACTTTTTAGAACTTCGTCTTCTGATTGAATGATTTGAAAAATGGCGTTAAGCTTAGTGATTACCAAAAGCTTTTGCACGCTCTCAGACGGTTTCATTAAATAGACTTCACCACCTTTGTTTCTGAATTTGGTAAGAATGGTAATGAGCAATCCTATGCCGCTACTATTTATATATCGCAAACCTGAAATATCCACTATACAGTTTTTTACCTTTTGCTGAATAGCTTCGGTTACTACTTCAACTACAGCAGCACTATTATTTTCGCCGATCAAATCACCCGTGAGTCTTACCACAAGTGCATTATTTTTCATTTCGTGCGTAAATATCATGCTACTTGGTTTGTTTGGATGTTCTTATTTTCGCAATTCTCTTTCGTGCACGTTGCGTATAGAATCAGTGAGTGATGCATCACATTAAAATGCAAAATTTCTTCTACAGTATTTTGTATGTTCTGAATTCGCGGATCACAAAATTCGATCACTTTGTGACATTCGGTGCAAATTAAATGATCGTGCTGTTTATATCCGTAGGATTTTTCATACTGCGCCAAATTTTTCCCAAACTGATGTTTACTAACCAGATCGCACTCTACTAATAGATCTAATGTATTATACACCGTGGCGCGGCTAACCCTGTAATTTTTGTTTTTCATGCTGATGTAAAGTGATTCAACATCGAAGTGGCCTTCGCGTGAATAAATCTCTTCCAGGATCGCGTAACGTTCCGGGGTTTTCCTCAGCTCTTTATTTTCCAGGTAAGCCGTGAAAATTTTTTTAACTTCCTCGTATATCTTGGGATTTACAGCCATTCGAATTAACGCGCAAAGATAACAGGATTAAATAATTTATGTAATTTATTCCTTGGAATCGAAGCGACTTACTTTTACTACTCCTTCAACACTTCTCAACTTGTCTATCATCTGTTCCAAATGTCGCGTATCATTAACATACAACATGATTTCCCCTTCAAAAATGCCAGAATCGGTATGAATTGACATCGAGCTCATATTTACTTTCAGTTCCTCTGAAATAATCTTAGTTACATCATTAATGAGTCCTACCCGGTCTGTTCCGCGGATTTTCAATCCCGTAAGGAAAGCTACTTCATGCTGCGATGTCCATTTTGCCTTCACGACGCGATTTCCATGATGAGAAAGCAACTCTGGAGCGTTTGGACAATTTGTTCTATGTATTTTAATTCCTTCATTGACAGTCACAAATCCAAAAACATCATCTCCTGGGATAGGCGTACAACATTTGGCGAGTTTATAATCAACCACATCCATGTCTTCCCCAATCAGCAAAATATCGCCGTAACGCTCTTTTGGTTTACCAATTTCCGTATCCAGAACTCTTGGCTCGGCTGCGTGATTACTATGACGTGCCTTTGATAACAGTGGTTTATTTTCTAAAAATTTTTTAATGTCGGCCGTAGTAATGAAGCCTTTGCCGACGCGGTAATAAAGGTCAAAATTCGCGGCCATTTTAAAATACTCGCGCATCTGCTCCATCAGTTCGGGTGAAATTTCCTCTTTTCCCTGGCGGAGTTTTCTAATGACGATTTCTTTTCCTTCTTCCGCTAATTTCTTCTTATCCTCCTTCAGTTCGTCTTTAATCCGAGCTTTCGCTTTCGAACTGACCACAAAACGAAGCCAATCCTCATGTGGTTTTTGTTTTTGCGAGGTTAGAATTTCAATCTGATCGCCATTTTTTAAAACATAATTGATTGGAACCAGCTTGTTATTTACCTTGGCTCCAATACACTTTGATCCGACCTGAGTGTGAATATCAAAAGCAAAATCCAGGGCTGTCGAACCATACGGCAACGTTTTTAATTCGCCTTTCGGAGTAAATACAAATACTTCTTCACTAAAAAGATTTCCTTTAAAATCATCCACAAAATCAAGGGCGGAGTGATCATTTTGTTCTAAAAGATCGCGTACCCGTGCCAACCACTTCTCTAAATTCGATTCTGCTGTCGTGGCACTGTCTTTATATTTCCAATGCGCTGCATATCCCTTCTCGGCAATTTCATCCATTCGTTTGCTTCGAATCTGAACCTCCACCCATTGGCCATTCTTTGCCATTACCGTAGTGTGAAGTGACTCATAACCATTTGCTTTAGGCGTACTGATCCAATCGCGTAAGCGATTCGGATTTGGTGTATAATAATCGGTTACTATCGAGTAAACCTGCCAGCAGAGCGCCTTTTCATGGTCAACGGAAGTGTCGATGATGATTCGAATAGCAAAGAGATCAAAAACCTCTTCAAAGGGAATATTTTGCTTACGCATTTTATTCCAGATGGAATAAATTGACTTTGGCCGCCCGATAATCTCATATTCTATCTTTAGCTTATCCAGTTCATCCTTGATTGGCACCATAAACTGTTTAATGAACTTGGTGCGAGCAGCTTTTGTAGCATCGATATTTCTAGCAATCGAATCATAAATAGCTCTGTCCGTGAATCTTAAGTAAAGATCCTCCAGCTCAGTTTTAAAGGCATTAAGTCCCAACCGATGGGCTAATGGCGCGTATAGATAAATCGTTTCGTTTGCTACTTTTAACTGCTTGTGGCGCGGCATGCTATCCAGGGTACGCATGTTATGGAGACGATCCGCAAGCTTAATAAGAATCACACGAACATCTTCGGAGAGTGTAAAGAGCATCTTACGAAAATTCTCTGCTTGCTGAGAGGTTCCATACTCAAAAACACCTCGAATTTTTGTAAGACCGTCGATGATGCGCGCGATCTTTTTTCCGAACATGCGCTCAATATCAGCGAGTTCTATGTCGGTATCCTCTACCACATCGTGCATCAACGCAGATATGATAGACGTCGTGCCTAGTCCAATTTCTTCAACACAGATCTCGGCGACAGCCAAGGGATGAAAAATAAAAGGTTCACCGGATTTTCTGCGCATGTCTTTATGCGCTTCTAAGGAAATGGTAAATGCTTTTTTTATGAGTTTCGCATCTCCATCCTTTAATATTGGTTTGGCTTTGCGTAACAGCCGCCTATATCTACTAATTATCTCTCTCTTCTCCTGCTCGGTATCTATTACCATCTTAGTTTTTCTGTTACCTAATAAAAAAATGTGCGCTTTTAAGTTAAAAATGTTCTTTTCTTCTATAACAAACTTAAACTATTTCTTATTTCTGAATAAAGTATAAATTTGCCCCTTCTTTGAGCGGATGTGGTGTTCCCGTCCCGATAAGTATCGGGAGTTATCAGGATGGTAGCCAGCTGGCGGACAGACTCAGAATCTGGTGCCATCGCCCACAACCCAGAAGAATTGTCACATGCGGATGTGGCGTAATTGGTAGCCGTGCCAGACTTAGGATCTGGTGCCGAAAGGCGTGGGGGTTCGAGTCCCTCCATCCGCACCATCGAACCCTCGATGTCCGTGCTTACACGGGCTTTGAGGGTTCTTGGTTTATTTGGTAAAAACAACAAACGTTTGAGCTTTGGAAATAACACTGAACAAAAAAAATAACACTGAAGGTTTAATTAAAATTAAATTAACAGAAGGGGATTATCAACCCCATGTTGAAGAAAAAGTTAAGGACTACGCCCGAAAAGCCAACATCAAAGGCTTTCGTCAAGGCAAAGTACCTGCCGGTGTAATCAAAAAAATGTTCGGTAAATCTATCCTGGTGGAAGAGATCAATCATTTGCTCTCCCATAAGCTATCCGATTATATTAAAGAGAACAATCTTAAAATATTGGGCGAGCCGCTACCCGATCAACAAAAAGCAATGACGATCGATTGGGATAATCAAAAAATATTTGAGTTTGATTATGAAATAGGGATGGTTGAAGATTTTAAATATGAGCTTTCTCCAAAGGTTACGATCAAAGCCTACCCGATTGAGGTCGATTCTAAAGTAATTGATGAGACTGTAACTGATCTGAAAAAAAGATTTGGAAAAGTAAGTTATCCTGAAGTTAGTGACGTTACTGACAATTTGTATGGAGAACTTCATTCCGCAGACCCCGATTTTAAACGCGAACATGCTTTCATCTCCATCGAAAATGTTGAGAAAAAGGAGCAAAAGAAATTTGTGGGTGTAAAAAAAGATGATGAGGTGGAATTCGAAATCAGTAAATTGTTTTCCGACGACGCACTGACGGCTCAACTTTTAGGTCAGTCACCTGAAGAAGCGAAGAATGCAAAAGGCAAGTACATTTTCAAAATCACCACCATTAGTCGCACAGAACCCGCGGAAATGAATCAGGAGCTGTTTGACAGGGTGTTTGGAAAAGATGCCGTTACCTCAGAAGAAGAATTCATTGCGAAAATAAAAGAGACCATCGGCGAAAATTATAAACGCGAGTCGGAACACTTTTTTGAACATCACATTGAAGATTATTATGTCGAAAACACAAACATCAATCTTCCTGACAATTTTCTTAAATCCTGGCTTAAAACGTCCAGCCGTGGAGAGGTTACAGATGATGTATTGGAAAAAGAATTTGAACACTATAAACGTGGTCTGAAATGGGACCTGGTAAAAAACCGGATTGCAGAAGACAACAAAATTTCAGTTGAAGCCGATGAAGTTCGCTCAAAAGCTAAAGACCTCATTATTGCTCAGTTTGGCGGAAAAGCTTTTGCCGATCAGATCAGTGATAAGTTGGATGGTATCGCCGACAACTACCTTCAAAATGAAAATGGTCAGAACTTCATGAAAATCTATAATCAGTTAAGAGCTGAAAAAATCCTGAAACTTATCCGTGAAAAAATTACAGTTCAGGAAAAAAAGGTAACAGTGGATGAATTCAAAAAAATTGTAGAAGAACACAAACATTGATAAAGGAACAATAAGTTGCCATTGGGAGGCTTGGCCAGTTCCTTTTGGTTCTCTGCTTCACTTTTTGGTAAAACCATGAAGCGGACGACAATAAAACCCGCAATACTGCGACTATGGTTTTATCAGATAAACTGATAAAACCATTTTCATTCAATTGCGGTTGTAAGGTTGGAATTTCAATAAAGGATAGCTATGATTGTCACGAAGACCTTATCTCCATTTTACATCATAAACATTAAGACGAAAATTTCACCATATGAATCAAAATAACGAATTCAGAAAGTACGCAGTTCATCATCTGGGCATGAGTGGCAACACGATAGACAGTTATGCAAATAAGATCGATGGTTACGCCAACCAAATACAGGACATGACACAATACGTCATTGAAGAGCGGCCCGGTAACTTTCGTGCCATAGATGTTTTTACGCGACTCATTTCTGATCGCATCATTTTTTTAGGATTGCCAGTAGACGATCAAATAGCCAACCTTATTACTGCCCAACTGCTGTTTTTAGAATCTTCTGATCCAAGAAAAGATATTATTATGTACATAAACAGCCCGGGCGGATCAGTTTACGCAGGTTTAGGCATTTATGACACTATGCAATATGTGAATCCGGATGTCGCTACGATCTGTACAGGGCTAGCAGCATCCATGGCTGCCGTTCTCCTTACCTCAGGAGCACCGAAAAAGCGATCGGGCCTTCCACATTCCCGTGTGATGATTCACCAACCCATGAGTGGAATGCAAGGACAAGCATCCGACATGGAAATCTCGTTAAAACAAACTTTAGAGGTAAAAAAAGACTTATATAATATCCTTGCAAAGCACAGCGGTATGGAATATTCGAAAATCGAGAAGGATTCGGACCGCGACTACTGGATGAGAGCTGCGGAGGCTAAGGCGTACGGCCTCATAGATGAGGTATTAGAACGTCACAAAAGCTAAGTAACGATTAAGGGGTGTCGGGCGTTAAAAGAAAGACTGAAAAATGACTATCTTTGACGTCCATTGTGCTGAAAATTAATCAAATGACAATTTATGGCTGAAGTCACGTGTTCATTTTGTGGAAGAAGTAAGAAGGATGTTGACCTGATGATCTCTGGCATACATGCCCACATTTGTGATAAATGTGTTACTCAAGCCAATCAGATTTTAGGCGAAGAGAAAAAGAGTAAGAATGAAGCTGGTTTCTCTCCTAACTTTAAGTTGATTAAACCGCTGGAGATCAAAAAATTTCTGGATGAATATGTAATTGGCCAGGATGAAGCAAAAAAAATAATGGCCGTAGCGGTGTATAATCACTTCAAAAGATTGATGCAGCGCAAACTAGACAACGACGTTCTTATTGAAAAGTCAAATATAATTATGGCCGGAGAAACTGGTACAGGTAAAACATACCTAGCCCGTACGCTGGCCAAATTGCTGCAAGTTCCTTTTTGTATTGCTGATGCAACAGTGCTGACGGAAGCAGGGTATGTAGGGGAAGACGTTGAAAGCATATTGACAAGATTGCTGCAAGCAGCTGATTATAACGTAGAGGCTGCTGAAAGAGGCATTGTTTATATCGACGAGATAGATAAGATAGCGCGCAAATCAGATAACCCGTCCATTACACGCGATGTTAGCGGCGAAGGGGTTCAACAAGCTCTTCTTAAATTACTGGAGGGTACAGCAGTAAATGTACCTCCTCAAGGAGGGCGAAAACACCCGGATCAAAAGATGATCACAGTAAATACTGAAAATATATTGTTCATCTGCGGAGGTGCCTTTGAAGGAATTTCCAGGTTTATCGCCAATCGTCTGAATACGCGGCCCTTGGGTTTTGTTGCCGGACATGATGGTCCGCATCCGGGGAACATGGACAAGGATAATCTTTTGCAGTTTATCACCGCACAGGACCTTAAAAGCTTTGGGCTAATTCCTGAATTGATTGGTCGTTTGCCAGTTGTGTCTTATCTGAATCCTTTGGATCGTAACGCTCTTCGTAAGATCTTAACTGAGCCAAAAAATGCCTTACTCAAGCAATACAAAAAGTTGTTCGACATGGAAGGCATCGAACTTGAGTTCAAAGATGGTGCTATTGATTTTATTGTGGAAAAAGCGATGGAGTTTAAACTTGGTGCGCGTGGTCTTCGCAGTATTTGCGAGGCCGTTATCAATGATGCGATGTTTGAGTTGCCTTCAGAGAAAAATACAGACCGCCTGGTAATTACCCGCGCCTATGCTGAAGAGAAATTCAATAAATCCCAATATAGCAAACTGAAGGTAGCGTAAACACAACGTTACCAACAACGGATGGTCCATCCCAGTGACTACTTTTTCAGGTAGCCAACCATCAATTTAGCTGTATTTTCAGAAGCCGAGCCTGTGTCTAGGATTTTTATGATCTCTTCATAGCCCGATATTATTTTTGACCGGTAAGTGTCATCCTTTAATAACCGCGTAAGTTCTATGGATACATTGCCAGGACTTGCCTCGGATTGAATCATCTCCTTAATTACTTCCCTACGCGCAATTAAGTTTACCAAGGATATAAACTTTACTTGTACCAGGCGTTTCGCTAACCAATATGAAATAAGGTTCGCCTTATAAACCACTATCTGAGGTACCTTAAAGAGTGCCGTTTCCAGGGTTGCAGTACCTGAGGTAACGATGGCAGCATGTGACTGCTGCAACAGGTTGTATGTGTCCTCGAACACCAATTGTACATTCTGGAGTTTTTCGAGTTCATCATACATTGAACGATCAAAATCATCAACTGCAGCAACAGCGAATTGATAAGTCGGAAATCGTTTGGCAATAGCAGCCATCAATGGGATAATGCGTTTCAATTCCTGTTTTCTACTGCCTGGTAACAAAGCAATCAAAGGCGATTCGACTTCGAGGGGTTTATAGTTTTTACCACCATCAAGGTGCGTTTTTACTGCGTCAAAAACAGGATTACCCACGTATTCCGCTTCCCAATCAAATTGCTTGAAGAATTCTTTTTCAAAGGGAAGGATAATAAAAAGCCGGTCAACGTATGGTTTCAGCCATAGTGCGCGTTTAGGATACCAAGCCCAATATTTTGGAAGGATATAGTAAAAAACCTTAAAGCCATTTTTTTTCGCGAACCTGGCGATTTGGAGATTAAATCCCCCATAATCGATCAAAACAATAACGTCTGGCTTATACGCTACTATATCTTCGCGGCAGAGGCGAATATATTTTTTGATTTTGTTCGCGTTGGTTATCACTTCGGCAAGGCCCATAAATGCCATCGCTCCATAGTGAACGGCCAATTCAACACCCGCTTGCTGCATGTATTCACCCCCAAAACCGCGAAATTCGGACGAAGGATCAGCTTTCTTTAGCTCTTTTACCAGGTTGCTTGCGTGCAAATCACCCGAACGTTCACCAGCTACCAGATAATACCGCATACTTAGACAAGGGAATAGGTTTAACCAAAACAACCGTAAATAAGATTACGGAAGCTTATTCTCCAAAGTACTCAACGTAATTTCGTGGCGTTTCGTAGAGTTTGAGGCAATGGAGCTTGCCATTTGACGTTATAGACGGTAGGTGGGTGGTCAATATTTTCCAGATTTCGACAATTAGATTTTCACAGCTAGCCAATTTGCCACGCATAAAATCTACGTCTATATTAAGATTCTTGTGATCAAGTTTTTCAATCACTTCCGATTTGATGAGCGTGCTGAGTTTCTTGAGATCGACAACGAAGCCGGAATCGGGATCAGGCAGACCTTTTATGGTTACAATCAACTCGAAGTTATGTCCATGCCAGTTCTCGTTGGCACAAGGCCCAAAAACCTCGATATTTTTTTCCCTTGTCCAATTCGGATTATAAAGTTTGTGAGCCGCGTTAAAATGTTCTTTTCGGGAGACGTAAAGCATGAGTGCAAAAATAAGCTTGCTGACGTGACTTTAAAAAGCCGGAGAAGAAAGAATAGGAAAACTGGCTAGTCAATCCACCACGCAGGCCTTACGTTGGAAGGATTTCCGAAAGTGTATTCCCGACAGTCGAAACAAGAAGGGCCGGGTTCCAGGTCTGGCACGGTACAGTCCTTCTTTAATGTGTTCACAACAAAGTATGAAAGCTGATTTTTCTCAAAATACCAACGTCGCGCTTGTTCATGTACCACCCCGAAATATCCGTAAACCTTTCCGCCACCATCCGTTTCTGCAAGATTTGTAAGGAGATTAAATGGCGGCTTGTCTAGAATAGCGCCATCTTGATTTTGCTCCTGCATTTCTTTCCAAAAAGTGAAATAATCCTTTGTCATAGCATACTGGACAATCAATGCCGAAAATCTCTCAAAAATTCTTTCGTTCCTGATAGTCTCCATACGGAACAAATCCTTGGTATAACCTCCCACATTGTCAGTTTGTAGTATATAGTCGCGAAGGTAGTAAGGTGTCGATACCCAGCATCGATAACCCGGAAGAATCGCAGAAGGTGACAATGGTGCAATATAAATCCACGTGGGATAGAAGTTCCATTTGTAAAACAAAGTACTACCAGAATTATTCAAGGGCAGGTCTATTTGTGTCTGGATACCATTTACGGTAACAATCACTTCTTTGTCCGCCTGGATAGCATATTTCTTATATTGAACTTCCTTAAAGCCAATTTCACCCATAGGCGGTTCCACAGCAGAGGGAAGTGTTTGCCAGGTCGACTCATAGGTATGTTCATCGGATAGCTTAACGGTTAGTTTATAATGAACATCTTGCTCGGCTTTAAAATCTTCATCCAGTAATCTATACATACCAGCTTCTTCGGGAGATTCGGCGTATTGCCACGATTTACCCTGATCGTTTTCCAAAAATACAGAAGCAAAGGATACGGGTTCGCTCCTCACATTGGTAACGTCGCCAGTACGCGACAACTTAACCGTAAAATATCTTCCATCCGAAGGGTATTCAACTGTTTCCCTCCACGATTTATCCGATATAAAAGCTTCCACAACGAGAGCGGACTCAACGTCCTTTATCACAAACTTGTATGGTTCAACACAACCACCAATCACATAAAACAAGGTCAAATACATCAACCGCCTCACCATCGCTCAAAAGTTGAAATTATAGGTAATCGAAGGAAAGACACTTCCCAGTACAGACAGTTTACTCGCCGTACCAAATCTGTTAAAGGTTATGGAGTACGTATTTTTTCTTCCATACAAATTATAAATAGAAAAAACCCATTCATCTTTAAATCGCCTATTCTTTCCTGGTCTTTGTTTTATCGTATAGGATATATCAAGTCTGTGGTAATCCGGAATCCGATACTCATTCCGCCTCGAATAATTTAAAACGGAGAGATAAACATCATAACTAAATTTAGAAATCGGTATGGTTATAGGACGACCTGTGCTATAATTGAAATTGGCCGATAAAAATGATCTTTCACCCACGCGATAATTTAATACTAGATTGAAGATATGCGGTTGATCAAAAGCCGCAGGATAGTACTCACCGTTGTTGATGGTTATTTGACCGTTTGTTTGCGCATCGAATTTGCGCAGACTTCTCGAATAAGTATAAGAAAGCCATCCATTAAAACGACCTGTATTTTTTTTGAAAAAAAATTCCAACCCATAGGCTAGACCCTTTCCTTGCGACAAACCAGCCTCTAACGAGGGGTTGAGTGTTATATCGGCACCCTCAATATAATCGACAGCATTGCTTATCTCTTTATAGAATCCTTCAAGAGAAAATTCGTAGAGATTGTTTTTGAAATTTTGAAAATAACCCAGGGAGAATTGATCACCAATCTGGGGTTTTAAATAAGGACCGCTTGCCACCCAATAATCCTGAGGCGTAGTGGATGTGGTGTTTGAAATGAGGTGCATATATTGCAATCCGCGATAGTAGCTTGCCTTAATAGATACGTCAGAATTTAAAAGGTATCGTAGTGAAATCCGCGGCTCAAATCCGTTGTAATTTTTTATAACCTCGTTGCTTGCGTATGAAAGTGTATCGCTAATGGTTGGGTACCGCCCTTCTAAATTATCATAATCAAAAACATAAATATTATCCCTTCCCAGACGCAAAAAATGAGAGTATCGTAACCCAGCGGACATCGACCATTTTTCAGATAATTTAAAATCACTTTGAAAATAAATTGCTCCCTCCATCATTCGATGATCATTCATGTTTTGGTAGGAGATGTTATCAGAATTGATATCCGGGACTAACTTACCGGGCTCTATAACGGTGCTGTTTATGTCGATCCCGCCAATGATTTTGGATTCTTCTCCCAACGTATAATTGACATCGTACTTCAAACCATAACTGTTTATGGCGTTCCGGTAGGTAAAACTTTCTATTTCATTAAAACTCTGCACCTCACTGTAATAATTGCTGTTCGTAAATGCAAGCGCCGACGACAGACGATCGCTAAACGTATGGTCCCATTTTAGCGCAGCGTTTAGTGTCCCCCATCCAAATGTCGAGTCGGTTGCGAAGGTGAAAGCATCATAAGCGTTATATAGCGACAACGTAAGAAAGTTATTTGCATTAATGGTATGAAAAATTTTTCCGGTGATGTCTCTGAACTTGGCAGAACTGTTTCGGAGTTGAATATCATCGGTGGATTTTACCAGCCAATTACAGTAAGATATCCGCCCTCCAACCATGTACGATGACTTGTTTTTTACGATCGGTCCTTCAATTGCTAATCGGCTTGAAACAAGGCCTACGCCACCCGTTACTTTTGTTTTTCCTGCATCACCGTTTTTTAGCGAGACATCAAGTATGGATGAAATACGGCCGCCAAAATTAGCCGGTCCACCACCTTTATACAAGGTTACGCCATTCACCATGTCGGGATTGAAAGCAGAAAAAAAACCGAAGAGATGTGACGGGTTATAAATTGTTCCCCCATCTTGAAGAATAAGATTCTGACCGGATTCGCCACCGCGAACAATAAAACCCGAGGATAATTCACTTACCGTAACGCCGGGTAATGTTGTGAGAATCCTAATCGGATCCACCTCACCGAGAAATGTTGGAAGTGCCTTAATTGTGGTAATGCTCAATTTTTCGACACCCGTAATCTGACCAACAACATTTTCATTAATTCTGTCTGCCGTTATCGTTACGCTTTGCAGTTCTTTAGACTCGGGCATCAGTGTTACCGATATCTTTTCTGTAATGCTATAGGGGCTGAATGCTATGACATACTTTTTTACATCATAGCCAACAAACTGCACATCCATGTTTTGCATTTGATTTGGCAGATTTCCCACCACGAACTTCCCGTTGACATCCGACAAAGTTCCTGCTTTTTTTGCGGGGAAATATACTTGTGCACCTACCAGCGGCTCATCCGTCTTTCCATCGAGTACATAGCCTTCCAGTGATATTGTTGCATCTGCTTTCCTCGCGAGGACAATAAAGCTCTCTTTATTCCAGCCATAAGCATCCGCTTGCGCTTTTTCAACAATAGCAAGTATCTTCTCGTCAACCCTTATTATCCGGTACAACGGAAAGCTTTGTTCAATATAATCTGCGAGGCGCTGTTTGAGGGTTACTCCCGTGATTGTTAAGGCTAACATACTCCTTTCGTCGAAGATAAAATCTACGCCATGTTTTTCTTCCATTTCATCAAGAAACTTAGAAACCGGGATGCCATTATGCGATTCTTCAACGAAAATTTCCCTGATGTTTTGAGCGCGACTTGAAAACGTAAATGTGATAATCAGTAGTACAAGAAAAATTTTCATCGGCCGCAGAGATAAGCAGTGAATCATTAGTAAAAAGACAATGAAATGAAGAAAGAAGTTGGAATCAAGAGAATATAATATTGTCCAGCCTGGGCGTTGCCAGTAATGTAATATAAAAATAAAGGTGTCCTGAAAAGGACACCTCTATCTTGGTTATCTCTGGAGCTATTAGTTTACATCCCAGAATACTTTGGTTTGTACGTCGTCGGAGCCACCGATCATTTCAATCGCTGCTCGCCAGCTTGAAGGATTTAATGTCGCTTCTTCAATCGGGAATATCAGACGACGAGGAATATCAGACTCTGTTAAATCTTCCGGTACGTTGAAGCCAGTGAAATCCAAACGGCGCCACGTGGTCCAGCCTTCAAATCCTCTGTTATACAAAGCAAGCCATTCCTGGATTCCGATTTTTTGTTTCCAGGTTCCTGTAGCTGTTGCATAATCAACGTCTGGTCTATCCAGGTAATCTTCAATGAGAGATTCGCTCACGCCCCAATATTCCATAGAAGCAACAATACCATTTTCATAGTATGTTTCCACAGTCTCCTCAGTTGCTATACCTCTGGCTGCCGCTTCTGCGAGCAAGAATTGTACTTCTGCATAATCAAGAATCACCCCTTCTAAAGAAGGTTCATGGAACAAATCACCAACATGAGAATTTGCAGAATAAGTGTTAGCGGTACCATATTCACCACCTTTGTAAAGTTGTAGGGCCAATAGTGAATCTTTAGCCAACACCGTAAACGGAGCAGTCGTATTCACAATTGAATCCTGGTCAGGATAGTAAAGCATTAATTTGGCTGGCGAGGTAATTGTAGAATCACGTTTTGCACCAGTGGCTTTATTTGTTGGATAGTTGAAATTGCGGCCAGCAGCGTACACGATCAAACGAGGATCATTCAAATCAACCAGCTTGTCTACAACGGTATTTGCAATTACATAATCCGCTCTACCACTTTGTACTAAATCTTCCCATAAAGGGTTTGTATTAGGCGACGTTGCCAGGTAAGTGATGGATGCATTGTCGGCGTTGCTCGAAAACACATTCGGCTCGGCCTCTGTCACCATTGAAGCGGCCTTTGTTGGATTAACATCAGCAATGGTAACAGCCAATTTCAGTTTTAGAGAATTAGCGAACTTCAACCATTTTTCAATATCGCCACCGTAGACAACATCTTGTGTTCCGGAGAAACCTTCTTCATCTTCATCCAAAGTTGCGATAGCTTCATCCAGCATTACGATCAATTGGTCATATACAGCCTGTCCATTGTCATATTTAGGAACCAGAATTTCGTCATTCAGGGCTTCCGTGAAAGGCACAGCACCAAAAGCATCCACCAACACAGAATATGTGTACACCTTACAAATGTTGATCATGCTTAGTTGATTGTCGCGTACTCCCTCAGACATCCCGGTTTGTTCCCAAGTCTCTTCGATTACTTTTCTTGCCTCATCAAGATCCTTCAGCACATCACGGTAAGCATTGGTCCAGAAATTATCTGGAATGCTGCGTCCCACCATGTTATACTGGCTTTCATCAGGATACGTTGTTTGAGCCCAATACTGCGCATAAAGTCTGAAAACATTTTCATTAACATTGGTACTCACCATCATGTCAAACATTCCCCGAACGCCATTCGCAAATAGTGCTTCACCGGAAGGAACTGTTGCGTCTTTACGGGGCTTATTCAAATCCTCCAACCTGTCATCGCAAGAAAATGCCACGCCAGCAATTATCAGTATACTTAAAATTATCTTTTTCATGTTTGTTTCCAGTTTAGGTTTAGAAATCAAGATCTAGTTTGAAACCTACGGTTCTTAAAGTAGGATAAGCACCGGATACATAACCTTGTGCATTACCAGCTCCCAGACCTGATTCCGGATCGGAGTATGGCAGATTTTTGTCGATGATCCACAAATTGCGACCAACCAGAGAAAGGGTTGCGCGTTGGAAAACATTTCCTAAAATTGTGTTAGGCAACGTATAGCCTATTGAAATTTCTCTGAGTTTCACATACGAGGCATCGTACACTGTCATTGCAGCAGGATTTCTTGTTGCATCACCCCAATAGAAGGCTCCACCGTAGTAATCCGCGCGCGCTCTGGTCGTGTTTTCTGATCCATCAGCCTTCACGCCGTCGAAAAGAATCCCACCACCTTCAGCAACTGGATTTCTTATCGGATTTCCTAGCTCGTTGTTACCACCAGTATGCACTGGTATACCAGTACCCTGACCGTAGTGCATGTCTAGCGAGTAAATGTCACCACCTCTTTGCACATCAATCAAGAAACTCAGTGAAAGACCTTTATATGATACAGTGTTTATAAAACCTCCGTTCCAATCTGGATTAGGATTGCCAATTACCTGATCAGCAACCGCTACGTAATAACCAGAGTTGGTAACAACTCTTCTGCCGTTTAGATAAGAAAAACCTGTTCCTCTCAGTGCACCATAAGGTTGACCAACTGTAGCATTAGCAGTAACACCACCTTGGTAGCTTTCGATCACATAGTTTTCAATACCAGCAGGAAGTGATTTCACTTCACTGATGTTTTTAGACCAGTTGATTGCAGCATTCCACTTCAGGTTGTTGTTTCTGATGATATCGAAACCAAATGCTACCTCCACACCTTTATTTTCAATATCTCCACCATTGAGGTATTTGTAATGCATACCTGTTGCTTTAGAGAGTTCGATTTCAGCAATTTGGTTTACAGAGTTTGTTTTATATAAACCTAAGTCAAAAGTAAGGCGTCTGTCAATTCCCGCAAACTCGATACCTGCTTCCCAGCTCTTGGTCTTTTCAGACTTTAAATCAGGGTTGTTTACGTAGGTTGGATAAGACTGCAACACTGTGCTTCCAAAGTTATCAGGTCTTGCAAACGTGGAAGTTGTTCTTTCAGGATCCGTGTCATTTCCTACTTCTGCATAGTTGACTCTGATTTTTCCATAATCCATAAAGTCAGCCTTGATCAATTCGCTGAACACAAAACTCAATGCTTCTGAATGATAGAAGTAAGAATTATTGCCCCGTGGAAGCGCTGAAGAAATATCATTTCTTGCGGCGACATCCACGTATACCATGTTCTTGAACCCAAGGTTTGCGTTAGCAAAAAATCCATAAACCTCTTTGCGTGTTGCATCTTCAACAGGCAACAGAATACCGAGACGTGAATTGTTTAATGAATAAAGATCGCGAACTACTAAGCCGCCATTGGTTGAAGCAAGTGTTCTGTCAAAATTATTTCTACGAATATTTGTACCTAAAATTCCAGTTAAATGAAAGTCGGTTGAGAGTTGTTTATTCGCTGTCAGGAAAAGATCATAGTTGAATTCACTTACCCTAAGCTCTTCTTTTTGATATCCAGAACCTTCGTCATTCTTAGTTCCATCACCTTTAGTGACCCCAAATTCTGTAGGAACACTGCCAACCGCTCTTCTTTCCTCTCTTAGTTCAGAGTAAGTATCAACGGTGATACGACCCATTACATTTAACCATTTGTTCATATCATAGCTTAATGCTACGTTTCCAAAAACTCTGGAACGATTGTCTGTTTGATAATTTTTGTAACGTGTCCAATATGGATTATCCCAGAAGATCGGAGTTTCGGGATCATTATAGTCCCCACCATTCCAGGTAATATTTCTTCCCGTTTGTTTGAACAAAGATTCCAAAGATTTAACATCAACGTTGGTTTGCCACCATTGTCTAAAGTTACCCATTAGATTGTCGCCATATCCAGTTGAGTTCCGTCCCAATGTTTCATTATTCACATAATTCACCGCGATGATTGCTTTAAGTTTTTCATTGATTTGACTTGTAGCATTGAGGTTGAAATTATGCCTTGTCAGATTTTGGTTTGGCAAGTAACCTTTCATTTTATAGTTAGTGTAGCCAACACGAAATGTGTTAACATCTGTTCCGCCGGTTAAAGCAATAGAATTGCTATACTCCATTTGAGTTTCAAAGAAGTCAACAGGCGTATTTTTAGCAGCCATCCAAGGATAAGCCTTACCGAAGTTTGGAGACTCCTTCACGAAAGAATCCCACTGATAGACATTAAGATTGGGATCGAATTTGGCACCATATGAACCATCTTCCAATGTAGGCGCAACCAGATCGGGTGTACCGTCACCGTTGATATCATCTTCAAAGAATCCCTGAGGACCATAATAACCAAAAGATGGAGCAGCATATCCAGCACCATATTTGTCTTGGTATTCAACGAAAGTATCCTTGTTAATCTGACCAGCGGTTACACCGGTAGAAATAGCAATGCCAATTCCTTTTCTTTTAGAACCTTTTTTAGTGGTGATCATGACCACACCATTGGCGGCACGTGAACCGTATAATGCTGATGCAGCAGCACCTTTAAGAACGTTGATGGATTCAATATCCTCTGGGTTAATATCAGACGCTGCATTTCCATAGTCATAACCATACCGTCCGGCTGATTGGAAGGTAGAGTTACCTGTACGGTTGCTGATGGGTACACCATCCACAACAAAGAGCGGCTGATTAGTTCCGGAAATTGACTTGTTACCGCGAATGACAATGTTAGAAGAACCGCCGAAGTTACCGGTAGTTCTGATTTGCACGCCAGCGATTTTACCTGACAAGGAGTTTACAAAGTTCTGTTGCTTTGCAGTTGTTACGGCAGAATTGTCAAGTGTTTGAGTCGAATATCCCAGAGAAGCTTTTTCCCTTGGGATGTTAAGTGCTGTTACAACAACTTCAGTAAGCTGTTGAACATCCTGTGCCATAGCAACGTCAACGGTTGACCTATTGCTGATAGGTACTTCTTGTGTTGCAAGACCAATGAAAGTAAAAACAAGTGTACCATTGGCGGGAGCTGTGAGGGAGTAAGTTCCTCCTACATCAGATACGGTACCAACTGTTGTTCCTTTTACCACAACGTTAACACCGGGCAAGGGGGTCCCATCCTCCGAGGATGTGATCTTCCCCGTTACGGTAAGATCCTGTGCCCATAGTGCGCCACTGGCGAAAATAGACACCGCTGTAAAGCAGATCAGTAGAAATCTCTTCATACTTCTGTAAGTTTTAGGTTAATGATTCGTAAAAAACTAATCAAACTTAAAACAAAATGTCAATTGAAGGAAGCTGTTTACCACAAAAATTAGTATAAAAGTGGCAGTAAAAATACCCCATATAGGGTTATGAAAACGATTCCAGTACTGAAAAACGCTTATTTTATGATCCTGAATTCGATTCTGCGGTTCTGTTGCCTACCTTGTTCTGAGTCGTTGGAGGCTAGAGGTTTATCTGATCCGTGGCCTATTGGAACAAGCCGATCTTTATCAATACCTTTTTGGGTGAGGTAATGAAAAACGGATAATGCACGCTTTTGAGACAATTGTTTATTATACGTTGGCTGTCCTGAATTGTCAGTATGACCGCTGATTTCCACACGGACTTGTTGGTTCTCCCGCATGAAGCGGATAATTTTTTCCAACTCAGGGATAGATTTTGGTTTCAAATCAAACTTATCCAGGTCAAAAAAAACATTGTTCAACACCACCATGGAACCTGCTGTTGCTTTTTCCAGATCGATATTGATAACGATGGGTTCAAAGTCGTTTATTCCGGAATAATTAAAGTTGAAGCTTTTAAAAAGGTAGCCTTTCTTATTAATGTATAGCGCATATTCTGCGCCTTGCGTCAAAACCATTAGATAATCGCCTGTGATGGAGTCAGACTCCACCAATGAAACTCTTTTATTGCGATCGATATTGATTAGTTCCACGCTCGCTTTCAGCGACGCCTTGGTTATCTTATCACGAATAATCCCTTTTACATAATTGCTGCGGAATCGCACTTGATTCTCAGCTGGAATTTGTACTTCGTAAATTTTACTTCGTGAAAGACCACTAGGCAATGTTTCCTCGTGTGAGTAATAGCCTTTCTTGCCGTCGGCTGTGATGAAAAAAGAAAATTGGTCTTCGTGATCGTTGATCAGGTTCCCAATGTTTTGCGGGTTTTCCCATTCGGCCGAATCTCTTTCGGCATAAAAAATATCATATCCGCCAAAACCAGGCAACCCATTCGATGCAAAATACAAAGTCCTGTCGTTCGCATGAATGAAAGGAGAAATTTCATCAAAGAGTGAATTGATCTCGTTACCTGCATTGACCGCTTTGGTCCAGGTATTCGTCTCATCGAGGGTCGATATCCATATATCTCGCCGGCCCACACCTGCGCGGCGATCAGAAACAAAGTAAAGCGTTCTGCCGTCCGCCGAGAGCGAAGGCTGAGATTCCCATTCACTGGTGTTTACATTCCGTCCCAGGTTCTTAGGAGTTGTCCAAACATCTCCCTCCTTTATACTCTCATAGAGATCACAGCTGCCGATGCCATCTCGTCCTGAACAAGATGTAAAGATAAGTCGGCGACCATCTGCGGATATCGAACATGTACCTTCATTGAGGGGCGTATTAATGTTCTTTGAAATGGACTCGGGTGCCGTCCATCTACCCTTATCATCTTTTTTACTCACCATCAGATCTTCGTCATCGTTCGGCCCATCCCCTGCTCTTCGTGTAAAGATGAGTTGCCTTTGATCGGCCGTTAGCACTGGGAAATATTGCATCACAAAGCGATTCACTGTGTCGCTGAGTTCGCGGCGGTGGTATGACTTCGTTGATTGGTTTTTTGAGGCAAATTCAGCGCTTCGAAAAAGGGCAGTTGCACGCGCTAATTTCGGTTTGTTCTGGGATTCATTGTTGATAAAGGCACTGAGAACCTTCATGGCCTTTTCATAGTCTCCAGACAATAGGTAGAGTTCGCCTAAATCATACCAAAAAACTTTCTGTTTCCGCAAATCCGACGTCAGACTCAATCCCATTTCATAATCTGCCTTGGCATTTGCATATTGTTTCAGAGAGAAGTAAGTGAGTCCGCGGCGATAATACGCCTCTACGAAATTTCTATCTTTTGCCAGCGCCTGGCTCAACAAGTTTATTGCTTCTTCAAATTGCCCTCTTACCCTAAAGTTGTCCGCTACCGTATAAAGCTCTATCGCCTTCTTGGATTTGGTGCTTAATTCAGCTTGTGATAATGCCTGAAAGGTAATTGCAGTAAAAAACAAAAATATCAGTATCCGAAATATTGCCACGTGTTATCGACTTGCTTAAAATGTAAAAATAGTAACATTCAGGGTTCCTGGCAGGTCGTGTCACAATATTTCGACCTACGGCCATTTCCAGCTTTGGACCTGGTAAATATGGCCAAGCATGGAGAAGCATGGAGCGTACATGGAGCTAACATGGAGCTAACATGGACAAGGCGCACCGGCTATGTGATAATGTGGTTGATGTCAACTTCAGGGTTGTCGAACTCAACCATCGCATTGATAAGCTTAAAAGAATCGAATGTTTTGATATCCTCTACTCTAATCTCCTCTTCCTGTATAAAGTCCCGTTCCAACAGGTTCGCCCGCATAGTACCTTTTAATAAGGCTGACCATGGCGTGTACCATCGTTTGCCCTTTCGGAAAAGAATGTTAGCAAATGAAGCATCTGTTACAAGGCCTCGTTTTATGATAAGAATGTCATCGCAATCCTTGCGGAGATCGAATAAACGGTTTAATAGTTTCCGGTCCGCATATTTAAATTCATACGAAACCCGGTCGTGTTCGATAATCCTTAAGGAGTTAATGGTTTTATACTGATATGGAATAAACTCGACATCCCTTGAAGTATCATCATATACAATTCTGCATTTGTGCAGCCCTTGTTTGGGTACGTCGATATTTTTTAAAAATTCCTCGAGATAAAAATGATCCTGAACGCCGCATAAAAACTTCAACGCACGGTTCATACGCCGCTCATGGTAAAACAAGTTTCGAAACTCACCGTCTTGTAACTTTATGGATTCAAGCAACAGGGACATAAACTTTATCAATAGCTTCCTGATATTCAGATTCTACAAGGCTCTGCGTAGTAATTCCGCCTCCGCTACGGTAAAAATATTTTCCCGATCTATTTTCGATAAAACGGATCATTACCCCGCTGTCTAATTCATTTCCGTCAAAATACCCAAATACACCCGTATAATATCCCCTGTCTTCCCCTTCAACCGCCTTGATAATTTCCAAAGTTTTGGGTTTTGGTGCACCACTAACGGAGCCGGCAGGCAACAGTTTTAACAAAATAGTGCCTAAGCAGTTCTCATAATCATCACTTAACTGGCCGCTGATTTCAGAACTAACCTGAAATAAGTTTTTAGCCCCGGTACGGACTTCATCGATATACCGAAAGCGATTTACCGTAACATCAGTAGCCACCTGGCTCAAATCATTCCTTATCAAGTCAACGATAGTAACATGTTCAGCCAACTCTTTTTTATCAGATAATATTTTCTGTTTTGCATTCGGTATGGTGGCATCAATGGTTCCCTTCATGGGGAAGGAATAAATTTTACCACGACTGATTTTTACGAATGTCTCAGGCGAGAATACCAGAAATTGATCCTTGTAAAACAGTTTATACTTAGCGTCACATTGAAGAAAAATATTTTTCAGCGTGTCGGGCAGTTTTACTTCCGTTGCCACCGTAAGGTTTGTTAAAAATGTATCGCCATACGAAAGGTGTTTAAAAACCTGATTGAATTTATTTTCATAATCAGAAAGAGACCCGGGTGACTTTTGAATAGCAATGCTGTTTGTGCTCGCTACGGTTTTGTTATTTATATTACTGACACCGTTGATGGCATACAGAACATCCCCAGAGGCAATGGTGCTTAATTTTATAATCTCGGGTTTCCTCATTTCAAAATCCACCATGAAAAAAAACGGGATTTTGTTTTTTCCCCATTGATTCATCTTAGTCGTGAATTCAGAAAGAGTCATTCAATTAATCTATTTCAAAACTCTATAACCTAACATTTAAAGCAGCGGTCGCTACCTAAGGAATATTCATATACTTATGTATCTGCAGGGACACCTGCCACTTCGGATTGGCTTTTACATAGTCAATAATAAGCGGCAACATCTCTTTTTCTTTTGACCATTCAGGTTGAAGAAATAAATGACAGGATGAATTTACCTTTGCTGCAAATTCTTCGGCCCAGGCAAAGTCACTTCTGTTATAAACAATAACCTTAAGTTCATTAGCTTTCCCAAAAATTGAAACATCCGGATTCTTGAATTTTTTAGGAGAGAAGCAAACCCAATCCCACGTTCCGGTCAAAGGATAAACACCTGATGTTTCGATATGTATTCGTAGGCCGGCTGCTTTCAACAGCTGTGTGAGCCTGGATAGATCATACATAACAGGTTCGCCGCCGGTAACAACAACAATTTCGGTACCACTGGCTTTTGCTTTTGCACAAATGTCATTTACATGCACCAACGGATGGGCTGAAGCATCCCATGATTCTTTAACATCACACCAGGCACAACCAACATCACAACCGCCTAAGCGAATGAAGTAAGCAGCATGCCCCTGATAGTAGCCCTCTCCCTGAATGGTATAGAAATCTTCCATCAAGGGAAGTACTTCAGCGGAAATTTTATCTTTCACCTCAACCATTGGATATGAATCTTCTGAAATACCAACCACCTTAACAGTATTTCGATGCTAAGGATTCCTTAATTCCGTCGCACGCAAAGTGTTCAGCAATAATGAGGCGATGGTCATAGGACCCACGCCACCCGGCACGGGCGTTATATAGGATGTCTTCGGTGCAACATTCTTAAAATCGACGTCTCCTTTTATAGCCCAGCCCTTTTGGTATTCTGGTCCCTCCACGCGCGTAGTGCCAATGTCTATTACCACGGCACCTTCTTTCACCATGTCCGCGGTAACTAGACCTGGTTTTCCAACTGCCACCAGTAAAATATCAGCCATCCGGGTGTAGCTGCTCAGGTCCCTGGTGTATTTATGACATATTGTTACCGTGGCGTGGCCTTGTTCTGTAAGCATCATGCTTAACGGAGCACCTACTATACGGCTTGCACCGATAACAACGGCATGTTTACCTTCCGTCGGTATATTATAACGACGCAGCAACTCCATTACACCAAATGGTGTCGCCGGCATTAGCAATGGATGTTTGGAAATTATACTTCCAAAGTTGTGGTTTGTAAAACCGTCGACATCTTTATCGGAGCGGATGTTTTCGGTGATGCGCTCCACTGAAATATGCGGCGGCAACGGAAGTTGTACGATGAAACCATCTACATCGTCATCGTTATTAACATGGTCGATGTGCTTCATCAAACGTTCTTCACTAATGGTATCAGCAAAACGAAGCATGGTGTAATGGAAGCCCACACTTTTACAGGCCTTTACTTTGTTGTCAACGTAAGTCTGACTTGCACCGTCATCACCGATGAGAATAATGGCAAGGTGCGGGATCTTCTTTCCTTGTTTTTTCCTTGCAGCTACTTTCAGTGCAATTTCTGTCTTGATATCGGTGGAAATTTTTTTACCATCGATAATGGTGTAAGTGGTTTGAATGGTATCTTCCATTAACGCAAGTATTTCAAATTTTCTGATGACATACTTTTCGATGTCATTTATTTCCTTTTATACACTCGACATTGCATGCTTGGTAAATGCATGAATTAAACGAGGCATTAATCAATTTTGAGAACAGCCATAAAAGCCTCCTGGGGTATTTCGACATTCCCTACCTGGCGCATGCGTTTTTTACCCTTTTTTTGCTTCTCCAAGAGTTTTCGTTTACGGGAAATATCACCGCCATAACACTTGGCCAACACATTTTTACGAATGGCACTGATGTTTTCACGCGCCACTATTTTCTGACCGATAGCTGCTTGAATAGCAATTTCGAACATCTGACGTGGTATGAGTTCCTTCAGTTTCTCACACAGCTTTCTCCCCCAATCCTGTGATTTCCCTCTATGAACGATGGCGCTCAGCGCATCTACTTTTTCACCGTTTAACATGATATCGAGTTTTACCATGTCTGACTCACGGAAGCCTATTAAATGGTAATCAAGTGACGCATATCCGCGAGAAATTGATTTTAGCTTATCAAAAAAGTCGAATACAATTTCCGACAAGGGCATTTCAAAAGACATCTCTACCCTATCCGTTGTCAGATAATTTTGGTTCTTGATCACCCCCCGCTTGTCCATGCATAATCCTATAATGGGCCCAATGTACTCTGACTTAGTAATGATCTGAGCTTTAATATAAGGCTCCTCTATTCTGGTCATGCGCGTCGGATCCGGCATTTCGGAAGGCGCATTGACAAAGATATGGGAACCGTCTGTTAAGAACGCCTGAAATTGAACCGATGGAACGGTAGTGATTACCGTCATGTTAAACTCGCGTTCAAGTCGCTCCTGAATGATTTCCATATGGAGCATGCCCAGGAACCCGCATCGGAAACCAAAACCAAGGGCAGCAGACGTCTCCAACTCCCACACCAGAGAGGCGTCGTTTAACTGCAGTTTCTCCATTGAGGCGCGAAGTTCTTCAAACTCTGTGGTATCCACAGGATAGATTCCAGCGAAAACCATCGGCTTAACTTTTTCAAAACCCTTCAATGATTCGCCAGGATTTAATGCATTGGTAATCGTATCACCCACGTGTACTTCGCTCGCCACCTTTATTCCAGAGATGAGATAGCCCACATTGCCGGCGCTGATCTCATTTTTAGGTTTTTTGTCTAGCTTCAGAATTCCAATTTCTTCCGCAAAATATTCCTTGGCGGTATTGACGAACTTAATTTTTTCTCCTTTGCGTATAGTCCCATTAAAGACTCTGAAATAGATTTCAATACCTCTGAAGGAGTTAAAAACTGAGTCAAAAATCATTGCCTGAAGCGGTGCTTTCGGATCTCCCTTTGGTGCTTTAACCCGGTGTACTACTGCGCGCAGAATCTCCTCAATTCCTTTTCCTTCTTTCGCACTGGCACGGATAACATCTTCACGCTTACATCCCACCAATTCAACGATCTCATCAGTAACCTCATCGGGCATAGCATGAGGCAGATCTATTTTATTTAAAACCGGTATAATTTCCAGGTCGTGCTCTAAAGCAAGGTATAAATTGGAGATCGTTTGAGCCTCTATTCCCTGACTGGCATCCACAATGAGCAAGGCACCCTCACAAGCAGCAATAGATCGGGAAACTTCGTATGAAAAATCGACATGACCCGGCGTATCTATCAGGTTCAGCACATATTCCTTGCCATCCATCTTATAGTTCATCTGGATGGCATGTGATTTTATGGTGATACCTTTTTCTTTTTCAAGATCCATGTTGTCAAGGACCTGAGCTTCCATCTGGCGCTCATTTAAAGTACCAGTGAATTCTAAAAGCCTGTCTGCCAACGTACTTTTGCCGTGGTCGATGTGTGCTATGATGCAAAAATTGCGGATGTTTTCCATCTCTCTCCTCTATGTTGTTCAGTTCTCCCAAAAAGTGATTGCGTCTTTTCCCGGCTTTTTGAATTTACCAGGTCTCAGCAATTTTTTTAAGACTGCAAAAGTAAGTAATTCTTTGATGGAAAAGTGGTGGGGTGACGCAGTTCGAAGTACCCGAGGGAAGGAATTTCCAAGTTGTTGTTATTTGCAGCCTGAGGTTTACATTAATCGATCTTATGTTATTCAGAACTATTGCTTGTAAACTTTGCCTTCCTTCATAACAAAGCTCACTTTTTCAAGAGCTCGAATGTTTTTCAATGGATTTTCGTCGGTCGCTATAATATCTGCGAGTTTTCCCGGCTCGATGGTACCAATCTTATCCAGCATATTTAAAATTCCTGCATTGACAACGGTTGCAGACTTGATCGCCTCGATGGGAGGCATTCCTCCCTCCACCATAAGCGCAAATTCCTGCGCATTATCGCCGTGGTAATAAACACCTGCGTCAGTTCCGAAAGCAATTTTAACACCGCGTTTGTAGGCTTTTGCATAAGTTTTTTGAATCTGCGGGCCGATCGCCGCCGCCTTGGGAGCAACCAATGGATGGTAGTAACCCGGAATTTTTGCTTGCTCACCTACAAATTTTCCAGCGGTAAGGGTGGGCACATAAAACGTTCCCTTTTGTTTCATTAAATCCATCACTTCTTCCGTCATTAAGGTGCCATGTTCAATAGTGGTAATGCCCGCCAACACTGCACGTTTCATCCCTTCCGCACCATGCGCATGTGCCGCAGTATGCATTCCATAATCCCGGGCGGTTTCAACAATTGCTTTCAATTCCTCGTCCGTAAATTGAGGCCCCGAAGCATCTTTTGCGAGGCTTGTCACACCTCCCGTCGCAGTGATCTTGATCAAATCGGCACCATCTTTATAGCGTTGCCGGACGGCCTTACGTGCATCATCCGCAGAGTTTATCACACCTTCTTTGGGACCGGGATCGCCCATCAAATCTTTCCGGTAACTGTTGGTAGGGTCGGCATGGCCTCCGGTAGTCGCGATTGATTTCCCTGCCGAAAAAATTCGCGGGCCAATTACTAATCCCTGATTAATTGCATTTCGTAAGGACGTATTTACGCCGGTACCACCTAAATCTCGCACAGTGGTGAAGCCAGCCATCAAGGTTTTTCTTGCGTAGACAGTTGCTCGGAACGCAATGTCTGCTTCATTAAATGTAAACCGTTGCAATGACTGATCTTTACTGGTTTCACCCTCTAAGTGCACATGCATATCAATCAAGCCGGGCATCACGGTTTTAGTACTGAGATCAATAAGCGTATCGGCACTCCCTTTCGGAATAAACCCCTTGCTGATTCCCGTAATTTTATCGCCTTCAATAATTACGGTTATTTGCGCTTGCACTTCATTGTTTTTACCATCGATCAGGAAGCCACAATGGAGGATAGTTTTTTGTGCAGTCGCCGAAATAACTATTACCAGGAAAAAAAAAAGTAAAAAATGTTTCATTTGGAATCAATAAGGACGGGTATAATGAACTAACTTTTCAAATGCTTTTGCGTTATTTCTTTCAGGTTTACAACTTCGTCTTTTTCCATCACGCCAGCCTTTACATGTAGAAGAAGTTCGAACATCACATCGTTGCTGTAGCCAAGATTTGCCGCAATTTTAGAACAGAATAGCATTTCTTCTTTGTACATGCGTTCGTCAATTTTCATGAGCTGAACTAATGAAAATAAATAATCAAATTTTTGATCGTCGGTTAAATCACCCGGTATAATCAATTCATGTCGCTGGTCAAAAAGGGGTTCAATCTCATCGGGACGTACTTCGTTTGCTTTACCAATAGCCGTAATAAAATTGCGTTCTCGTTCCGCGACTTTGCCATCAATTTGAGCCAGGCTAATAAGCAATTTTAGTTGGTTCAATGCAGACATAACATTTAGTTTAGAGGGTCTTCAATCATGTGCGTGTGTGTGAAGAACTCAAGGAGATTTTCAACTTAGGAAACTTAATGGCAAATAACCAATAACTTTACAGAGCATGAATTTCCTGGCCCACATTTATTTATCAAATGACGATCCGCAGATTATGGTTGGCAATTTTATTGGTGATTTTGTGAAGGGGAGAAATTTCCCTGACAATTTTCATGCGGGCGTTGCACGGGGCATAGAACTCCACCGAGCCATTGATGAGTTTACAGATCGCCATCCAGTCGTTCAGCAAAGCAAAATAAAGCTGCGACCAAAATACAGGCATTATGCAGGCGTCATTGTTGACATTTTTTATGATCATTTTTTATCCAAGTACTGGACGGCGTATCATGCAACGCCACTTCCGCAGTTTGCTGATCAGGTTTATGGCATCATGCAGGAGTATCATTCCATTTTACCGGCAGCTGTAAAAAACATGTTGCCCTACATGATGCGAGATAACTGGCTTGTCAACTACGGAAATCTTCAGGGAATAGGTCAGGCGTTGAAAGGAATTTCCCGACGAACACGTTATGATTCAAAAATGAATGAATCCATTTTCGAATTGGAACAGTTCTATGAAGAATTTAAAAACGAGTTTGAGACTTTTATGCCTGATTTAAAATTGCATGCTGACACATTCTTAAAACAGAACTAATTTTGTCTAACACTCTTTTTGCACTATGCACAACGATCCTGAATTAAGCGGAAAATACCTTGGCACAATCTCCGAAGATTTTGTAAAAGTCTCCGATACATTAAAAGAAGCCTCTTATCAAATTCGAAAAGCAGGCTTTGATTTTCCAATATTTCCGCTTTGCAAAATGGAACAGCCAATCGGTGAAATTCTTCTTAAGCCCGAAATTAATGGAACAACCTGGTATTACTACGCGTCGTTCCTGAACGAATTTATTCAGCGCGAACTCGTAGCCAAAGACAAGGTAGAGGACTTTGAAAAAGCTTATAAAGATCCTGACGAATTTTGCTGCTTATTTGTAATCGATCCGCAGTTTACAAATTTTGTTTTCATTCCTTATCCTGAAGATTAGCAGAGCAACGGGATGGCTGGGATATCGCTGGTGGTGACCTTGCCTCGTCGAAGCTACTTAAAATGGTCCCAACCTTGCGCTCTTACCGGTACCGCATTTCCCTGTTTGGTTATCAGTACGTTCTCTCCTTTTCGTTCGTGTACATACCCTATAAAATGAATATCGGGATGGTTCTTGATCTTTTCCTGGTCTGATTTGGCGATGGTGAAAAGCAACTCGTAATCCTCTCCACCGTTCAGGGCACACGTTATTGGATCAAGTTTAAATTCAACTGCTGTTTCGTACGTTGCGTGATCGATAGGAATCTTATCCTCATAAATCCTAAAACCAACACCAGAGTTTTTAGCTATATGAAATAACTCCGAGGCAAGGCCATCTGAAATATCGATCATAGACGTTGGCTTTACACCGGCTTCTTCCAGATCAAAAACGATATCGGTACGGGCTTCAGGTTTCAATTGACGACCCACCATGTATTCGTATTTCTCAAGGTTGGGCTGCATATCAGGGTTAGTGAGATAGACTTCTTTTTCGCGGGCCAAAACCTGGAGGCCAGTAAAAGCTCCGCCAAGATCACCTGTAACACAAAGAATATCATTAGGCTTTGCCCCATTTCGATATGAAATCGTTTCCTTCCTAGCTCTTCCAATGGCGGTAATGGAGATTACCAACCCCGAAGAAGATGATGTTGTATCGCCACCAACCAAATCCACTTTATAATTTTCGCAAGCTGCTTTTATTCCTGCGTATAAGGCATCCACCGCCTCCACCGAAAATCGGTTGCTCAAGGCAATACTCACGGTAATTTGTTCGGCTCGTCCATTCATGGCTGCAATGTCAGACACGTTCACTGCCACTGCCTTGTATCCAAGATGATGAATAGGTGTGTAGGAAAGGTCAAAATGGATGCCTTCCACCAGCATGTCAGTTGAAATGAGCACACATTCGTTGCCAGCATCTATCACCGCCGCATCATCGCCAATGCCAGTTAGTGATGACGGATTTCTGAGGCTAAACTTTTCATGAATACGGTCAATAAGACCAAATTCTCCCAGTTGATTTATTTCGGATCGGGTTTCGCTCATACGTTATTTTTATCAGGTCTTTTTGGCGTGCAGAGAGACCATTCGTCCTGCAAAAGTAAGATTATCGGTGAATAAGCACGATTTACATGGTATATTCAGTGTACTTATGCAGTAGAATGTGAGGTTATGAAAAAGTATGTTGGAATACTCTTAGCGCTATTGATGATGAGTGCCTGCAGCTCGCCAAAACCGTATTATAAAACGGCTAAGGGTAAAAAGAAACAAAAGTACTATAACGAAATCCAGTTTGGCGGCAAAAGCACTAGTCAGCTGAGGAAAATTAAAAATTAAATATCCTGGCACAACTCTATTAACACCCCGCCGGTGGATTTAGGGTGCAAAAAACAAATTATTTTGTCGTCAGCTCCGCGTTTAGGAAGCTCGCTAATAACCTCAAATCCCTTCTTTTTATACTGTTCGATGCTTTCGGCAACGTCAGAAACCGAGAATGCCAAATGATGGATACCCTCGCCCTTTTTTTCGATAAACCTGGCGATAGGCGAATCATTTTTGGTGGCCTCCAAAAGCTCGATTTTTACGCCTCCGATATTAAAAAAAGAAGTACGAACACCCTCGGAATCAACCGTTTCGATCTTATAATGCGCCTGGCCTAACAACGATGCAAACAAAGCATTACTTTGTTCCATATTCTTTACGGCGATTCCAATGTGCTCTAGTTTTTCCATATTTGTTAACTTTGCAGTAATGAAGAAACTTTTTGATTAATTTAAAAGTTTACGCAATGAAACTTTAGTATCATGATTGAGACACTCAGTGAGATGCATGTAGAAGCAGCCCGCATACAGCAAGAAATCAAAGACTATTTGGGGTTGCGTACGTCAGATCTGGTGTTTGAATACACAACGCTGGAGGGAAAGGTAAAGCTTGATTTGATCACGATCAATCCCCGTCACAACCAGGCGTTTCTGTTCCATAGTGAGACAGGAGCTGATAAAGTTCATGCCCTTTCAAAAATGCTATCGTATGTGCAAAGCTATAAGGAAAAAGAAAACTCCTATACCATTCAGTGGGTGGCCAAGGGTGATACTGAATTGCACACATCATATTTCAAAGCAGGAAATATTTTAGATGCATTGCAAAAATTGTATTATGGAAGGGATATGAATACCATTACAGTATTCAGCGTTGTATTGAACCCAATTTCTTAGATTTAAGTTTGTATTGTATGATAAGCGTAACTGACAAAGCAAAAGACAAGATTATCTCTCTCCGCAAGGAAGAAGGCAGAGCCGTGCACAATAACGTTCGTGTAATGGTGAAAGGTGGAGGTTGCTCCGGATTAATGTATGATCTTAATTTCGATGACGAAGTAAAACCTGCCGATCAGATCTTTGAAGACAAGGGGATCAAGATTCTCGTAGATAAAAAAAGCTTGTTGTACTTATTGGGTACCACTCTGGATTTCTCCGATGGATTGAACGGGAAGGGATTCCAGTTTATCAATCCAAATGCAACACGTACCTGCGGATGCGGAGAGAGCTTCGCTGTGTAGGCGATTTCCGCCAAAAAAAGAGACTTTGCGATTTATATAAGAGGCGATAAGTCCAGCTGAAATCCTTCTACAGGTTTTTCACCTTTTAACTTACCATCAAATCCGCGGATCGTTTCTATCGATCCATCAGCACGAAATACATAATTGTTTTTTTCTATTGGATCGATGAGCCACCCAAGTTCAGTTTTGTTAGCAATCCATAGGGTCATCTTCTTTTTTAAGTCATCAAGATGATCGGATTTTGACTGACTTCAATTACAAATTCAGGACAAAGCGGTGCAAATTTATTCTTATCATCGTCAGGTATGGAATTCCACTTCCCAATAGAAACCCACGAAGCATCTGGTGAAAATACAGATCGGTCTGGAAGGGTAAAACCTGTGGAGCTGTCAAAAACAACACCAGTTCTATTCTTGCTATTCCATTGGTAAAGCTGACCAAATATTTCAGAGCTATGAAGTCCAGATAACGTGCTAACGGGTGATGTGATAATTATTTCGAGACTGCTATTTCTTTCGATACGAAGGCCGGAGTTTTCGAGACAGAATTTCAAAAACACTTCGTCACTCATACTTCGGGTGATGCTATCTCTTAACACTAGTGCTTCCAATTGCGGAACGTTTTATTAAAGGATTCAAATTTTTAATGACGGCGAAGTAACGAGCTATTGTAATTTAAACAACAGCGATACATTTCAATTCAATAGCAATCGGTGTTGGTAATGCATTCACTTCAACAGTAGTTCTGCACGGCTGATTTGTTTTAAAATATTCAGCATAGATTTTATTGAAGGTTGGGAAATCCGTTTTCATGTCCGTGAGAAAAACAGTAACATCCACTAAGTTTTCCCATGAGGAACCGGAGGCTTCAAGAATGTATTTTACATTTTGAAACACAGCGTGGCATTGTTGTTCAATATCATAACTCACAATATTTCCCCCTTTATCCAACGTAACCCCTGGAATTTCTTTTGATCCTTTCTCTCTTGGGCCCACGCCAGACAAAAAAAGAAGATTGCCTACTTTCTTTGCGTGCGGATAAGCCCCAACCGGATCAGGAGCTTTGTCGGAGTGTATCTTTTCCATCATTATTTTTGAATTCCAAAAATCAAACTTCCCCAGTAGCTCTGCCATTCAGCGGCAGGATCTTTTGAAGGCACCATGCGTACCACACTTACCATCCAGGGACCAGGGTTACTAATATGCACTTCAAACGTCCCATCTTTTTCCGTGTAGATGTTTTGAATGGTGGTGCGGTTATCAAATCGGTTCCAAACTTTAGTTCTCACACCAAACATAGGCTTGCCGTCAAAAAGAATTTTAAACCGAATCGGATCGCCAATTTTTAGCGTGTAGGGATTTTTTTCGGGAACAATCTCCACCGGAAACCCTAAAATCTTTTTAGATACATCCGTTCTTTTCCCTCCAACCTGGACCAACAATTTTGTGTGCCTCGAGTAAAATTCCTTCGCCTGTGCTGTTAATGTATTTGTCTTTTTCCGATGTTCTAAAATATCATCAAGGCCATCTTCCTTTAAATATGTATTAAAATCTTCTCCACTCATTTCAACGAATGCATTTGTGCTTTGCATGGCAACCATATGAGTTCCCTCCTCTTTCAAAGTGTAACTCAAGTTATCTTGCTTCCCTTCTTTTAAGCTATCTAAAAGATTAGTCACATTGGTGGACTGATGCAATTGAAATGTTTCGATACGATCCTTTTTGAGATTCCAAGGCTCACCCATAAAGTTTTCGCCCACTTTAAAACTTAGTACCAGTTTTTCAGCCGCTTTATAAAAGAATTTCGTTGGCTGTATCCAAAATTCATGCGCCTTCGCCAGGGTAAGGAGGACCAGTAATGTTATACTCAGAAATATTCTTTTATACATCTTGGGAGTGTTGGGGTGTTGAAGTTCGGGGTGTTGGAGTTGGCAGCTACGTTCATTTTGTAATGCTTGATTCCATTGGCATAGACTGTCTTACGAATTCATAATCTCTTCAATTTCTTCTACTTCAATGGGTATATTTTTCATCAGATCAATAACACCATTCCGTTGAATCACAACATTATTTTCAATGCGTATACCTAATCCCTCTTCACGGATGTAAATCCCGGGCTCAACGGTCCAAACCTGGCCCACTTGCATTTTATGATACATGTTTCCAACATCATGCACATCAAGGCCAAGTTGATGACCGGTGCCATGCATAAAATATTTCATGAATAAAGGCTTATTCGGATCTTGATTCTTTACATCTTTTTTATCGATCAATTTTAAACCTATCAGTTCATGTTCCATGATTTTCTGAACCTGTTTATGATAATCAAAATATTTTTCACCAGGTTTCAGCAACTTGACGGCCTCACGATGTACACGAAGAACAGCATTGTAGACTTCTTTTTGCCGCTTTGAAAATTTTCCATTCACCGGAATGGAGCGGGTCAGGTCGGCATTGTAGTTCGCATATTCGGCACCTACATCCAGTAGTAAAATATCTCCATCCTGACAAACTTCATCATTTTCGATATAATGAAGTACACAGGAATTTTTCCCAGCCGCAACGATGGGTTCATACGCAAAGCCACGTGATCCGCTTTTTATGAATTCATGAATAAACTCCGCTTCAATTTCATTTTCTCTTACCCCGGGTTTAACAAAATTTAATACACGTCGAAATGCCCTTTCAGTAATATCACACGCCTGTTGCAAAAGTTCTATTTCATATTTCGACTTAATACTTCTCAGCTTATGCATGATTGGCGCCAATCTTTCATAGGTATGAAGCGGATACTTTTCCATGCAGGTTTTCACAAATCGCATTTCTCTTGTGACCACGGATGAATCGGCGCGATAATGATCATTGGTATTCAAATAAACGTGTTGTGTATCGCCCATCACCATCATGGTATTGAACAATCTCCAGAATTCTGAAACCCAAAGCACCGTTTCAATTCCTGTTAATTCACGAGCTTCTTCTTTTGTTAATTTATGCCCCTCCCACGTAGCGATGTGCTCATTGGTTTCTCGAAGAAACAATACTTCCTTATACTTTTTATCCGGGAAGTCCGGGCACAGCACCAATATCGTTTCTTCCTGGTCTACGCCTGTTAAGTAAAACAAATCACTATTCTGACGAAAACGCATGGTGCCATCTGAATTGGTGGGCATGATGTCGTTTGCATTTAATGCCACAAGTGAATTTGGTTTGAGTTCCTTCAACAATCTTTTTCGATTTGACACGAAGAGTTCCTTGTTGATGCTTTTGTATCTCATAATGAATCCCTAATTTTCTGAAGCCGCAATTTAAAATAAATCTCCATGAACATAAGAATACAAAATAACGTCAGGCACGATTGCATTGGTACTACTAAGAAATTCAGAATACTTCTGACTTTTATGCTGTTATTATTTTTGTATATGGCAACAGTTAATCCTTTACACGGCCAGTCATACCAGCCATCGCCTGAAAATCTAAAAACCAGGGAATGGTTTCAGAACGCCAAATTTGGTTTGTTTATCCATTGGGGGGTTTATAGTGTACTCGGTGATGGAGAGTGGGTCATGAACCAACAGCAAATACCTGTAAATATTTACGAGAAAATTCCTTCCTTCTTCAACCCGACAGAATTTGATGCGAAAGCCTGGGTGCAAATGGCAAAGGCAGCAGGAATGAAATATATCACGATTACCAGTAAACATCATGATGGCTTTGCCATGTGGGACAGTAAAGTTTCCGACTACAACATCGTAAAACGTACACCCTACGGAAAAGATGTATTGAAGATGCTTGCAGATGAATGCAAAAAAGAAGGGATCAAACTTTTCTTTTATCATTCTCAACTTGACTGGCATCATCCCGATTATTTTCCACGCGGAAATACAGGCGGAAGCTGGACGGGCAGACCAGAAAGCGGCGATATGAATAAATATCTTGATTACATGGATGCCCAACTCACGGAGTTGCTTACAAACTATGGCGAAGTAGCAGGCATTTGGTTTGACGGAATGTGGGATAAAAAAGATGCTGATTGGAGGTTGCAAAAAACTTATAATCTCATCCATCAGTTACAACCTGCAGCGCTGGTCGGAAGCAATCATCACCGTGCGCCATATCCGGGGGAAGATTTTCAGATGTTTGAAAAAGATTTGCCAGGACACAATACCACCGGTTTCTCAGCCGAGTCTAAAGTTGGCACCTTGCCAAAAGAAACCTGTGAAACCATCAATAACTCCTGGGGTTTCCATTTAAAAGATGACAAGCACAAGAGTAAAAAAGATCTCATTCAATATTTGGTCAAGGCCGCTGGATATGACGCTAACTTTTTATTAAACATTGGGCCGATGCCAAATGGAAAAATCCAGCCCGAACATGTTGCCTTGCTTAATGAGATGGGAGAATGGATCAGGATTTATGGCGAAACAATTTATGGTACGCGTGGCGGACCATTAACGGCACGCGACTGGGGTGTTACCACACAAAACGGAAACAAAGTCTATGTACACCTATTAAAATGGTTCGATGAATCGATTACAATTCCATCTTGGGGAAAGAAAATTAAATCCGTAAAAATCTTTCAGGATAAGACGCCGCTTAAATTTTCACTGAATGATTTTGGCCTAAGCTTTAAAATTCCCAAAGACAAGCTCAATGAGATTGACACTGTTATTGAGATCGAGATCCTTTAACTTTAATTAAATCTTCGGAAAATTACGGTTGGCTTTTACCTCCTCAAGTTGCGCATCGTGTCTGTTGGCATGGGCGACTATCCAAACGAGCCATTGATACGCTGTTAAGTCGCCTACCGCCGGGTGAGGTGCTACATGATTTTTCAGAGGGTCGCTCGTGGTCTTGATATACGTTATGGTCTTTTCGCGAGCTGCTTTAAATGCCGCTATCAATTCAAACTTCGACGTGAATTTCCCTTGCGGCTTTATCGGTTCCGGGGCTTGTGCTTTTGTTGTCCGGTCCATTGCTTTTGCAAGAATCCGCTGCTCATTCCCTTCCAAGTTTTTTGCTTTTTCAGGATCAGGTAGTGATTGTAAGAGTTTTTGTGCGATTGAAAACAAGAAGCCTTCTGAAATAGTAATATGTTCTGCAATGTCACCGACAGACCATTTGTCAGATGATGGCTTGAACCTCCATTGTTCATCGCTCACCTGTTCAATCTTTGTTAAAAATTTTTTTGAGTTTTCTTCTAACAAATCGATCAAAAATTTTCGCTCGCCCGTTGAAAGTGTTTGAGCAAAAGTGGTTTGAAGTGCTGCGAAATAAATTAATACAACGAAAAGTCTTTTCATATAACTGATTTCGGATCTTGATCTTGTTATACTTACACACCCTAAATGTTAGTGTATTTTAAATCAATACTGCGCTAACGCAACATAATTGGCGTAAACTAATCTCACCCGTTCCAAGTCTCTGAGAATGCCCCTCAGCATCGCTTCAACTTTATCCATTCGCTTAAGCGCAGTATTATTAACACAACACCTATGCAAAGGTCTGCATGCTGCATTTAATAATGCACCCAGACTGAAAATATTTATCGGAGCGATGAATCGGTTAACAATCAATTAAGCCTCCGTATCCAATGGAGCGCTTACTTCGTCCGTTGTGATCCAGTTAAGAATAACAAAGGTCACCAGCAATCCGGAGAAGAAACCCTCCAATACTACAATAAAGGCCGCGATGTAAGCATTTAGATATCTTCCCATTGGTTCATTATCGATAATAGATTGCATGAGATCGTTATCGAGTTTCATATACAGGAATAAAAACATTCCGAAAATTAATGAAGCTATCCCAGCAGTAGCCACACCGGTAATAAGTCCTCGGAAATAATTTAAGTGCGTGGCATGAGTGTGCTTGAATTTTTTCAATGCCATAAAAACGCCCACACTTAGTATCACCAGGTTAAAGAGTCGTAATTCCGCATGATGGCTTAATCCAACAAGCTTCATGATTAGGAAAAAGAGTATTAAACTAGCAGCTATGCGCAGACCATAGTTTTCAGGAATGCGGTTCGGGTTATTCAAACTCATAAAATTTGGGATTAGTTATAACTAAATATTTCCAAATTTTCCCAGAAATGCAAACGTTTGTGGAAGTATTAATCAAACGCCGGCTTTGTCCCATTATATCCATCAAGCATCGATGCCTTCATAAATGAGCGCATTTCACAATTGTTATTAAACTATAGCGCTCTCAATGGTCTAGAAAAGTAATAATTTAGGGGACTTATTATAGTACCGCTATGAACTTCGACGACTTTAAATCCTCGTTAACATCTTCGACACCACCAAAAGCTTTAAGCAACAGTCTTCAGGCAATGTGGTATGATGGAAGGGGCGACTGGGAAAAGGCGCATTCTATAGCGCAGGATATTCACAACTTAGAGGGATCTTGGATACATGCGTATTTGCATCGCAAAGAAGGAGACCAGGGAAATGCAGCCTACTGGTATCATCGGGCCAACCAACCTGTTTGTAAAACATCACTACAGGAAGAATGGGAAAATATTGTCAGGACGCTCATACATTAAGAATCCTGTTCGTGATCACGTGTTTTAACACGCTGGTTTTTCCATTCCTCCACTTCTTGCCTTCGTTTTAATAACTCGTCTTCTGAAGGTTTGTGGTCAATTAATGATTTCATATCCGGCTGGCCAGCATCCACCCACGCTGTAAACCAGAAATCGCCAATCAATTTAATGGAAGCTCGCATTTGACGCTCAACCATCCCATCGAGAATCTTGTGAAATGCTTTCGAATATTCTCTCGTATAAACTTTGACCGTTTGTCTGCCCTTGGTTTCAAAGGTGTATTTACGTTCCTTAAACTTTTCGGCAAGCTTTTTTTCCTCACTGAGTACGAATTCAACATCACGATGTGCGGATTCAATCCCAGCCCAAATCGCCAGTTGTGGATTTTCGAGATATGTTGCTTTGCCAACAAAAAAGTCATACTCACTAAAAAACAATTCTGGCAACCTCGATTCCCAAAATCCGTGAATCCCTTCTTGTCCCGTAAGCTGACCGTTATAATTTTCGGTTGTATGCAAAGGCACATGTGCATCGGCAATATAATGTCCCAGGTCAGCCGAGATTCTTAATATCCTGTCTGGGTCTTTCATCAGAAATGCATCTTTCAGCCGATAAAACATAATGTTTACATGCCACGGAACAATGCCGTATGCTTTCAAAGTATCTTCCGTGAATATTTCAATGGCAGCATTCCAAAAACGCGGCATCTTTTGAAGTGCGCTATCGCCGTAATGATCGAGATCAATGTAATGTCTGGGAGCCTCATCGGGTACCGAAAACCGTCGCCGATCAGGGTTAATAGAAGCTTCGGTAATGAAATTGATGTTCGTTTTATAAAACCGAGACATTTCCGGGGGAAGGGTGAATACAGCCAGCCGGTTGATGCGCTGATGACCAAAAAATCCCCACGAAGAAAGTATTATCCATAGCAAAACCAGGGAAAGCAGTTTGAGGGAGGTATTCATAAATTTGGCTAACGGTTATAAATAAATAGCGCCTTAAATTAAAAAATTAGCCAAAACCTTCAAAACAATGTGATTTTTAGCTTTCAATAAATTGATTTCCATTATGGTTTTTGCAATTCCCGTAAATCCCTTTACCTTTGCAGTCCTTATTTTTAAGCACAATATGGCAAATCACAAATCAGCAGAAAAAAGAATCCGTGCTAATGAAGCAAAACGGGTAAGAAACCGCTACCAGGCTAAAACGACCCGTACATCAATAAAGAAACTAAGAACAACAACAGTGAAGACCGAAGCTGAATCTTTATTGAAAGAAGTTTCATCTATGATCGATAAGCTGGCCAAGAAAAACATTATTCATTGGAAGAAAGCAGCGAATCAAAAATCAAAATTGACTAAGTTCGTAAATAAGCTTTCTTAATAAAAGCTACAACTAATGCCCATTAAACCCTGCCTTGGCGGGGTTTCTTTTTTTAAGCCCTTTCATATTTCAATTTTCGACGCATATCTTCGTGCTCAAATCGTTAGCTATTATTTCTATTTTTCCATGAATGAACCAAGATCGCTCAGCATCAAAAGTTGGTCACCTGAGGACCGTCCCCGTGAAAAACTAATTTTAAAAGGAAAATCAGCACTATCCGATGCAGAATTGATTGCAATTTTGCTGGGATCAGGCACCACGACGATGAGTGCCGTGGAACTCGCAAAAAAAGTTCTCCAGCCTGCCGACAATAATTTACACGAACTAGCGCGATTGACCGTTAAGGATCTGATAAAGATTAAAGGAATAGGCGAAGCAAAAGCATTAACCATTGTTGCAGCGCTAGAACTAGGCAGGAGAAGGAAGGACTTGGAAGGAAATGAGAAATTCAAAATCATGGGCAGTCGCGACGCATATGATATCCTTAAAGCTGATCTACTGGATATTGGTCACGAAGAATTTTGGATTCTTTTGTTAAACCGTGCGAATCGTGTGATTCGGAAATCACAAGTAAGCCAGGGAGGCGTAGCCGGCACCGTAGCGGATCCAAAAATTATCTTCAAGATGGCATTGCAGGAATTGGCCTGTGGCATTATCCTCGCACATAATCATCCATCCGGAAATCTAACCGCTAGTCAAGCAGACCTTGATCTTACAAAAAAATTAAAAGAAGCTGGTAAATTGCTCGACATTCAAGTACTCGATCATCTTATCGTTGCAGGGCAAAAATATTTTAGCTTTGCCGACGAAGGGATGATGTGAGCAGTATTGTTATTCGTGAAATTTATCCGTTACAAAAACGGCAATGAGTTTCGATTGCAATAACAAACAACGAAGAAGGTTTGCAGCAAAACACACATGCTTTACTCACCTGATAATGGGTAAGGATTAACGGACAAGGGCACAATGAGGAGAACTAAAACTAGAACTCGATACATCATTTCAGGAATCGTTTTAATTGGTTTATCTTTTTTACTAGCGCAGTTTCTGATGAAAGAAAATAAGACGGCAACCGTCAAAAAAAAGATAGCGCCGACGCCGCCAAAGAAAGCAAACCCCCTCCTTCAAGAATTGTTACAAGATTACAATAAAGAGATTAACTCCTTAGCGCTGGAAACTAATACACCGGGTGCTGCGATCGCCGTGGTTCACGACTCCTCTATTGTGTTTTTAAAATCATACGGAGTTAAACGTGCGGGCTCAACAGACTCGGTTGACGTTAACACCGTATTCCGAATTGCATCGGTCTCCAAATGTTTTGCTGCATTTTTAACAGGTATATTAGTTGAGGATAGCGTGCTGTCGTGGGACAATCATGTTATTGATTATGTGCCCAATTTTAAATTAAGTTCTCCGGAAGAAACTCAACGTCTCAGCATCAAAAATGTATTGTCGCATACAACAGGCCTTCCCTACCACGCTTACACCAACATGGTCGAAGAAGGAATCGCGCTTGATACCATGCTTTCATGGTTAAAAAAAATAAAACTGGTTTCAAAAGTTGGAGACGCTTACAGTTATCAAAACGTTGCTTACAGTGTAATCGGTCCTGTTATGCAAGCGGCAACGGGGAAGACCTATGAAAGCCTTATGCAGGAAAAGGTTTTCGGTCCGTTAAAAATGAATACGGCATCTATTGATTATGCAAGCATCATGCAAAACCCGAATGTAGCAAAACCTCACCTGAGGAGAAGCAGACAATGGAAGCCCGCTAAAATTACGGATACCTATTACAACGTTGCCCCTGCCGGCGGAATCAACGCGAGTATTTCAGACATGGCGCAATGGATGATCGCACTGTTAGGCAATCGGGAAGATATCATTACACGGGCAACGCTCCATCACCTCTATAGCCCCATGGTAAAAGCCCGGTCGAAAAACAGAAACTACGGACGCATGCATCGATTGAGTGACTCATTTTACGGACTGGGCTGGCGCATTCTTTACTATCCCAACGATACTTTGATTTATCATGGTGGATACGTCAATGGCTATCGAAGTGAAGTTGCTATTAATCCTAAAGACAAGATCGCAGTTTGTATTTTAGCGAACGCTCCAGGAGAATTGGCGGATAATGGAATACCTTTATTTTTCGATTTGTTCAATACACGCCGCGACAGCATTAATGCCTGGGAGGAAAAAAACAGAATTAAATTTTTAGGTACACCAGCAATCCCATGAAAACACAAAACATCATTCTGTTGATCGCCGCTGCCGTTATAATTGTAAGCGTTTTTTATTCCTTTATGGGAGGAAGTGATGAATCAGCTTATACCGCTGAAATTAATAAAGAGCGCGAAGAGAAAGATCGCTTTATGCGGACTTCAACCGAGTCGCCATTCGCGGCCGACCCCGATGCATTTAAGGGGTTATCATATTATCCGCCCAATCTGAGATATAAGATCATTGCCGACCTGAGTCCTGTTCAAAACAAAAAACTCGTGACACTTACCACAAACACCGGCGAGGAGCAACAGTATTCGGAATACGCATATGCGGAATTTGATCTAGATGGGTATCACCACAAATTATTAATTCTGGAAGTGATTGCAATGGGGCCTCAACGCGGAAAACTTTTCTTTGCCTTTGGCGATGAAACAAGTGCTGTTGAAACGTATGGGGCAGGACGATACCTGGATGTAGCTAAAGTACCTGGAAGCAATACGATTACATTGGATTTTAACAAAGCATATAATCCTTATTGCGCTTACTCAGATAAATTTTCTTGTCCGCTTCCACCCGCAGAAAACCTCTTGCACATTGCGATTAAGGCAGGGGAAAAAGCATATCATTGACAATTCCCGATTTCAATTGGGCAAAATAATTTAAACACTACGTTTTAGCCTCGTGCAAGTTCCTCTTCTTAAGTATTTTTGCTTCCTTGCGAAACTTTATTTTTGAACCCTTAAAAATTCATCAATGACCATTTCGTATAACTGGCTGAAAGAATATATTGATATTCCTGAATCTCCGGAAGAAATTGGCCATATCCTCACCTCCACAGGTCTTGAAGTTGAGCATATCGAACTGCATGAAACGATCAAAGGCGGGCTGCAAGGTTTAGTTATAGGTGAAGTACTTACGTGTTCTAAACATCCTAATGCTGATAAACTTTCACTGACTACCGTCGACGTTGGAAATAACAAAATCTTACCGATCGTATGCGGCGCACCCAATGTGGCCGCAGGTCAGAAAGTGGTAGTAGCCGTTCCTGGTACGACATTATATACTGCAAAGGGAGAATCGTTTACCATCAAATCAACAAAGATTCGGGGAGAACAGTCGGAAGGAATGATTTGTGCAGAAGACGAAATTGGGTTGGGAAAAAGTCATGAAGGAATTATTGTATTACACACACAACTTCCCAACGGTACGCCTGCATCTCAGTTGTATGATATCCAATCCGATTATACTATTGAAATCGGATTAACGCCCAATCGCGCCGATGCTGCGTCGCACCTCGGTGTTGCCCGCGACATCAAAGCTTCCAAAAAAAGAACGTTGAAGTTACCTTCTGTCGATAACTTCAAAGTTCAAAATAAGAACCTCGCCATTACCGTTCAAGTTGAAAATACGGATGCTTGTCCCCGATATTCTGCTGTCACTATTTCCGGCGTCAAGGTAAGTGAGTCACCCAATTGGCTGAAGAACAGATTGCTCGCTATTGGCCAAACACCGATCAACAATATTGTTGATATCACAAATTTTGTTCTTCATGAGTTGGGTCAACCACTCCATGCTTTTGATGCCGATCAAATAATTGGAAGCAAAGTGATCGTAAAGACACTGCCTGAAGGCACCAAGTTCACTACCTTAGATAAGAAAGAACGAACATTGAAAGCATCAGATTTAATGATCTGCAATGCCCAGGAAGGAATGTGCATCGGCGGTGTTTTTGGCGGTATTAAATCTGGTATCACCGAAGACAGCAAAAATGTTTTTCTGGAAAGTGCTTATTTCTCTCCTGAGTACATCAGAAAAACTTCCATGCATCACCAACTCAAGACAGATGCATCGTTTCGCTTTGAAAGAGGCACCGATCCAAACAACACGGTGTATGCTTTGAAGCGCGCAGCTTTATTGATTCAGGAAATTGCCGGCGGAGAAATTTCTTCTGACATCGTTGATGTTTACCCCAGCAAAATTGAAAACAGGATATTTTCTGTCAAGTATAAAAACGTTGACCGTTTAATTGGGAAAAATATCCCGCGCGAAGAAATGCTTTCCATTTTGGAACGCCTTGACATTCAGATATTGGAAAAAAATGAAACCGATTTTAAAGTTTCAGTTCCTCCTTATCGCGTAGATGTTATGCAGGAAGCCGATATCGCAGAAGAAGTTTTGCGCATTTATGGATTCAACAACATTGAACTTTCCGAAATAGCATCAACAGATTACCTAGCCTCTTTTCCTTCCAAGGACATTAATAAATACAAAAGGACAATTGGTGAGCTGTTGATTTCCAATGGGTTCTATGAGATCTGGACCAACTCACTAACAAATTTTTCTTATCAACAAAAACACAACCTAAGCTTTAAGGGCATCCCGGTAGAGATCTTGAATAAGTTAAGTGAGGAGCAAGGCATACTTCGCCAAACATTGCTGTTCACCGGCCTTGAAGTTTGCGCGTACAACATCAATCGTAGACAAAAAGATTTAAAGCTTTTTGAATTTGGAAAGATCTATTATAAGGAGGCGGATAAATATCAGGAAGAAGAACGTTTGGTATTGTTCATGACAGGTAACGTTCAAACAGAAAACTGGCGTAATCCTTCAAAGGGTGTCGATTATTATGAACTGGCGCAACATGTTCAGCACATCCTGATCAAATCAGGTTGTGTTGATCTTAAACATGAAAAAATAGATGACCAACTATTGGATTATGGAGTTAGATTACTGCGTGGTTCAAAAGAGTTTGGTAAGCTCGGAAAAATAAAACAAGCGTTATTGAAAGATTTTGGCATTAAGCAAGATTTATTTTATGCCGAGCTGAACACATCCTTGCTTTTCCAAAATGCAAACCCTAAGTTAGTAATTCAGGAAGTTGCTAAGTTCCCTGAAGTAAGACGCGACTTGTCACTCATTTTAGACAAGCAAATCAGCTTTGAGGAGATTCACAACCTGATTATGGGGGCGGAAAAGCGGTTGATTCGAAACGTTATCGCTTTTGATGTTTACGAGGGTGAAAATATTCCGAAAGGAAAGAAAGCATATGCACTTGGTTTTACATTATTGGATGAAACCAAGACCCTGACGGATGAAGAGATTGACAAGACAATGGAGCGACTGATGGCAGCACTTGAACAAAAATTGGGGGCTTTAATTAGAAAATAATGAAGGTATAGTGTGGATGGGTGAAGCTAGGTTAACGGATACCTGAACACCATTACACCATACGTAAATAATATTGCATGAATCAGGAACTTCTTAAAACCAACCTCAGTGGGTTGGAACGCAAAATTTTGGTGCTTGTTAACGAGCATAAAAACCTGAAGGAAGAGCTGAAAAGCCTTAAAAGGGAAAACCAGGAACTGAAAACTGCAGTACGCGCACGTGATGAACAAATTGCCGGTTTTCATAATCAATTGAAAATCACTAAAATTGTGGATAGTATTAACCCGGAAGACGGAAGTGTTTCGGAGTTGAAGAAAAAAGTGGACGATTACATTCGTGAAATCGACAAGTGCATTGCCCACTTAAGCAGATAAGAAACCCAGTAAGATTATTTGATGGAGGATCTTTCTATAAAAATCAAAATAGCGGACCGCGAGTATCCTATGAAGGTTAAACTCGCGGACGAAGAGCGGGTTCGAATGGCCGGCAAACTCATCAATGAAAAGATAAAATCTTATCGGGAACAATTTGGGATTGACGATAAGCAAGATTTATTGGCCATGGTTGCATTCGATTGCCTTATAGATAAGATGGCAGCCGATGAAACATACCAGGCTATTGACCAAACCGTGTTTGAAAAGGTAAATCAGCTCAATCATATCGTTTCTCAATCTATTCTTTAAGTCCTTCACTCCTTATTCTCTTCTGAGCCAAGGCGGCAACTCCGGGGTGTTTATAACCTAAATTTTTTTATGTCAACGACCGTGATAGCTATTGTAGCCAGCATCATCGCTACGATTGTGCTGAGCCCTTTGATCGGTTCCTGGCTGTACAAAAGAAAGCTTAAGAAAAATGAAGAAGACGCCGGTGCGAAAGCCAAGCTGATTCTAAAAGAAGCAGAAATTGCAGCTGAGAATTTGAAAAAAGACAAAATTCTGGAGGCGAAGGAAAAACTCCTCAAAATGAAAACCGAATTTGAGGAGGAAGCAAACAAGAAGAAAAGCCTCATCATCAGTAATGAACAAAAGATCAAGCAACGAGAACAGACCTTAAGCAAGGAAATCGAAAACCTGAAACGCAAAGAAGGAGAGCTTGACGATATCCGAACAGACCTGGCCGCCCAGCTGGAGCACACCAAGAAACGAAAAGAAGAACTGGATAAATTCAATCAACAGAAGATTCAGGTTCTTGAAAATATCAGCAAGTTAACGGCAGACGAAGCACGTGAACAATTAGTCGCTTCCCTAAAAGATGAAGCGCAAACCAGGGCGTCAAGCTACATCAAAGACATCATGGAGCAGGCCAAGTTAACCGCTACCAAAGAAGCCAAAAAAATTGTTGTAGAAACCATCCAACGAACTGCGACGGAACACGCCATTGAAAACTGTGTGTCAATTTTTAATATTGAAAGCGACGACATTAAGGGTAAAATTATTGGTCGTGAAGGCCGTAACATCCGTGCATTAGAAGCTGCAACCGGCGTAGAAATCATCGTAGATGACACTCCGGAAGCGATTATAATTTCTGGGTTTGATCCGGTTCGACGTGAAATCGCACGGCTTTCTTTACATCGCCTGGTACAAGACGGAAGAATACATCCCGCCCGTATTGAGGAGATCGTTTCAAAAACAGCCAAAAATATTGACGACGAAATAATTGAAACCGGAGAACGCACGGTAATCGATCTGGGTATTCATGGACTACATCCCGAACTGGTAAGAATGGTTGGTCGCATGAGATTCCGGTCTTCTTATGGTCAGAATTTATTGCAGCACTCCCGTGAAGTTGCCAACCTGTGTGCCATCATGGCAAGTGAGCTAGGTTTAAATGTTAAACAGGCAAAACGCGCGGGTCTGTTACACGATATAGGCAAAGTATGGCCGGAAGAACTTGAGAAACCCCATGCAATTGTGGGAATGGAGCTTGCACAAAAATATAAAGAGCATCCTGTTATCTGTAACGCCATTGGTGCCCATCACGATGAAATCGAAATGACGAACATCATCTCTCCTATTGTTCAGTCATGTGATGCAATCAGCGGGGCCAGACCGGGCGCAAGACGTGAGGTGATGGAGCAATACATTAAACGCTTGAAAGAACTTGAGCAACTCGGACTCAGCTTCGATGGCGTGGATAAATGTTACGCCATCCAAGCGGGACGCGAGTTACGCGTAATTGTTGATGCAGAAAAAGCAACAGACGAACGCGCAGGACAACTTAGCTTTGATATTTCACAGAAAATTGAACGTGACATGCAATATCCCGGACAAGTAAAAGTAACCGTCATTCGCGAAATGCGAAGTGTGGCTTACGCTAAATGACAACCTTATAAATCGATTAAAGAGGCTCCTTTGTCGGAGCCTTTTTTTGTTGTGTCGTTTATTTTTTTAACGGACTGGCTGGCACCAGTTCTTTATTTATCTTTAGTACCTAGAGATCTACAGATGATGCGAAGAATCCGTTTTGTTGCTATTGTCATAATACTTATTCAGTGGTGTGGAATGTCGTCAACGTGTTTGTCTCAAGATACTCATACTGACACTTCCTTTCTTGCCCTTTCTAAGAAGAAGCAAATATCATTGTATACGACTGCTATCGAGTATCAATCAAGACTTTATAACGGAAGCGACTACATTGTTTATCAGTCTCACTATGAAGAACATCCCTACTTCAAAATCGACGATTGGGCGACCGGATCCATTGTTTACTGGAATGAGTTATATGAAAACGTCCCCATTCTATACGACCTGAGCACGGATCAGGTTATAACGGAAAACCGCGGCGGGCACCCCATTAAACTTGTGGCGGAAAAAGTTCAATCCTTTACTGTGTCAGAACACACCTTTGTGCGCCTGACCCGCGACGGCAACAATAAAATTAATGATGGATTTTATGACCGATTGTACGACGGTAATGTAAAGGTATATGCCCGGCTCATGAAATTGTATCGGGAGACCTTGAACAACAAAGAAGTTATCCCAAGTTATACGGAAGGCATTCGATATTATGTGGTGAAAGATGGCATTTTTCACACTGTAAAAACAAAAAAGTCTGTGTTGCAAATCCTCGTTGACCGAAAACAAGAGATGAAGACCTTTGTACGAAAGAATCGCATTCGCTTTAAAAATAACCGGGAGGTTGCTATTGTTCGTGTTATCGAATATTACGATTCCCTAAAACAGTAGCCTATGAATATATTTTACAGGGTATTAGCTCTCTTTTCACTCCTCTTTGCACCCATGCTTACCCTTGCCCAGGCGCCCAGGGTAACCGGGAGTTTCAACGGAACGGCTTTTCAAAAATTCGTAGAAGAGATTGAATCTAAAACTTCCTACCATTTCTATTTTAACCCCGCTCATACCGACAGCCTTACCGTTACAGCATCACCTGAAAACCAAGCGCTTGATGAATTATTGAATCAGGTTTTAGCAGGCACTGGTCTTCATCATGCTATAGATTTAGATCACAATGTTTATATCTCTAAAGAACGTGAGATACTCTCCGACTTACCAGACGATTTTTTCGGCACCGGTGTTTCAACTCCGGGCCGTCCTGCAATTGCATTTGATTATACGCTCTATGAAAAACGAGAGAAGCAGCGAAAACTCGCGGAGACAAGACTTTATTCTATCGGCGTTAAAACCAGCAACCTCGATGGCAAAGCATCATTGGCGGGTTATGTACGCGATGCGGCCAGTGGCTCCCCCGTTATCGGCGCAGCAGTATACGTAGAAAATCCAATGATCGGCGTCGCCACGGATGGATTTGGATACTATTCCATTACGCTTCCAAAAGGCAGACATGAACTTAAGATTCAGAGCATCGGGATGAAAAGTACTGAGCGACAAATCATGCTTTATTCCGACGGTAATTTGAACATCGAACTCGACGAAGAAGTTACACCGCTTAAAGAAGTAGTCGTCCAGTCTGAGCGTGATGTCCGAGTGAGAGGCCTACAAATGGGTGTCGAAAAAATGGACATCAAGACAATGAAGCAAATGCCATTGGCCTTAGGGGAAACCGATATCATGAAAGTTGTTTTGACATTACCCGGTGTTCAAACCGTAGGCGAAGGAACGGTAGGCTTAAATATCAGGGGAGGCGCCACGAATCAAAATCTTATTTTATTCAATGATGCTACAATTTATAATCCATCTCATCTTTTCGGATTCTTTTCAACTTTTAATCCTGATGTCCTTAACAATGTAGAATTATATAAAAGTGGAATTACCGCAGAGTACGGCGGCCGGCTCTCGGCGGTCTTGGATGTGACTTCCCGCGAAGGCAATCTGAAAAAGTTCGCCGGCTCTGGAGGCATAAGCCCGATCACGGGGAGATTATCTTTAGAGGGCCCTATCATAAAAGATAAATTTTCATTTCTCATCGGAGGCCGGTCAACTTATTCCGACTGGATTTTGGGAAAGCTTAAAACAAAATCACTTCAAAACAGCGAAGCTTCCTTTTATGATCTGAATATTCATTTGAGCTACAAGGTCAATGATAAAAACAACGTCTACGTGTCGGGTTATATGAGCAAAGATAAATTCAAGCTCAACAGTGATACACTTTATAATTATAGCGACAAGAATTTATCGCTAAAATGGAAACACGTTTTTAACAACAAGCTTTATGGCGTTTTGACTAGCGGGTATAGCAATTACAGTTACTCCATCACCAGTGATATTAATCCTGTTGAAGCATTCAACATGAAATTTGCGATCCAGCAAACCAACGCGAAATTAGATCTCAGTTATTTCCCTAACACTAAGCATACTATCCTGATGGGATTGGGAACTATACGCTATAAACTTTCACCTGGAAACATGCAGCCGTTTGGCGAGACATCTATCGTGACGCCTGATAAACTTCAAAATGAGCAGGCATTGGAAAGTTCATTATATGTAGGCGATCAATTTGAGTTATCACAAAAATTGGGACTGTATGCAGGAATTCGTTATTCATTTTATCAATTCCTCGGGCCCAAAGATGTTTATACTTATGGCGCCGGCCAGCCGCGGGAATTATCCTCTATGCTTGATACCATTCAGTATGCATCAGGCAAAACCATCGCGAGTCATCATGGACCGGAACCCCGACTGTCCTTGCGTTATTCCTTATCACGAAATGCATCTGTTAAGATCAGTTATAATCGTATGCGCCAATACATTCAGATGCTCTCCAATACCACGGCAATTGCACCGACCGATATTTGGAAGTTAAGTGATAACTACATTCAACCTCAAATCGGCGATCAATATTCTTTTGGTTTTTATAAGAATCTCAAAGGTGGCCTGATCGAATTCTCGATGGAAGCTTACTACAAAACCATGAAAAATTCCGTGGACTTCAAAAATTCTGCTGTTCTGCTCCTCAACCATCACATAGAGACCGATGTTGTCAATGCAACAGGCAATGCCTATGGTATTGAGTTTTTGCTTAAAAAATCAGCGGGTAAGCTCAATGGCTGGATTAGTTATACTTACTCCAGATCGTTGCTAAAGACGCAGAGCATCCATTCTTCCGAAACTGTTAACAAAGGAAAATATTATCCCAGCAGTTACGATAAGCCTCATGCGGTAAATTTTATTGGTAATTATAAATTCAGCAGACGTTTTAACTTCTCCCTCAATACTACATACAGCACCGGACGGCCAATAACCTTACCGTTACTCAAGTATGATCTGGGTGGCAATCCCAGGCTTTTTTACTCTGAAAGAAATCAATTCCGTATTCCCGACTATTTTAGGTTAGATGTGTCTATTAACGTGGAAGGTAATCACAGGATTAAGAAGCTGGCGCATAGCTCCTGGACCTTCGCGGTATATAATTTGACAGGCAGGCAAAATGCTTACTCCATTTATTTTACGTCTAAGGACAACGTAATCAAAGGTTATAAGCTTTCAATTTTCGGAAGACCTATTCCGACGATCACGTATAATTTTAAGTTTTAGGAAATGATGGTTACACGAAAAACTTACGCCCAAATAATACCGCTATTTCTAATACTGCTGGCGAGTTGCATCGAACCTTATAGTCCACCGGAAATTGAAGCAATTGAAAATATATTGGTGGTCGATGGATTTATCAATATTTCGGATAACACGGCAAGCGTTCGGTTGACTCAAGCAGCAGCGTTATCTGATGGCGCGACATCATACGCAGAGCTAAATGCCACTGTCATGGTTGAAGACGAAAACGGTTCAACATTTTTTCTTACAGAACAAGGTGATGGAAATTATTATACATCAGGAACCATAAACCTGGACATCACCAAAAAGTATCGACTGCATGTAACCACCACCAACCAAAAACAATATTTTTCAGATTACATCGAAGTAAAAGCAACAGCGTCGATCGATAGCATCACTTGGCGGCCCACAGATCGGCGCGATGGTATCAACATCTATGTAAACTCGCATGATGACAACCCAGAAAATATATACTACCAATGGACATTTCAAGAGACATGGGAGTATACCGCCGGTAATTATTCAATGTATAAGCTTGTGGATGGCGAGGTAGAATTAAATACGCAAAACCTTTACATGTGCTGGCTTTCCAAGCCATCAACAGAAATTAATATTGCATCAACGGAGCACCTATCCGGCAATTTGGTGCGCGATTATCAATTGGTCTTCATTCCAAAGGGCGCGGAAAAAATTTCCAGGAAATATAGCATTCTAGTTGAACAACGGAATTTAACCAAAGAAGCATTTGACTTCTGGACGCAACTAAAGAAAACTACGGAAAATCTCGGAACACTATTCGATCCTTTACCCTCCCAAGTTCTTGGCAATTTGCATAGCCAGACCGATAGCAATGAACCCGTACTAGGTTACTTTAGCGGGGGTTCTGTTTCAAAGAAACGAATATTCATTGAGATTGGTGATCTTCCTCCTGATCTGAGAAGAAGTTCACCACCGCCGTGCGCCATCGAGCAGATTCCGAATGACCAACTGTCAGGATCACCAGATATGCTTTTAATTGGAACTTACGGCGTTCCTGTTGTGGAAGGATATACTTATTCAACAGGAAAAAATTGTATGGACTGCCGTGATAACGGGGGTGTTACCTCCAGGCCCGACTACTGGGATTAACTATGCCAAACGAAATTAAAACAATAAGCGCGTGACACTCTGCAACCGAACCTGGATCATTGTTGTGATTGTTTTGATCACTTTTGTCGCAAAGGGGCAAGACAAAGGCTTGGATAGTCTGCGAAAGAAGTTTGATCGGTTCAGGATCGAGTTTCCGCAGGAGAAACTATACCTTCACATTGATCGGGATCTTTACCTCACAGGGGAAAACCTTTGGTTTAAAGTTTACAATGTAGATGGTGCGATTCACCATCCGATGGGCATTAGCAAAGTAGCCTACGTTGAAATACTTGATAAAGACAATAAAGCAGTTCTGCAAACGAAGGTCGCATTAAAAAGCGGTGAAGGAGCCGGCGCGTTGTTTCTACCAGCCTCTATTAATTCTGGAAATTATCAACTTCGCGCCTATACACAATGGATGAAGAATTTCAGTGCAGATTATTTCTTTCACAAAAATATCAGTATTGTAAACTCTTTTCGAAAACTCGAGATCGAAAAAGAAAATATCAGCAAACCTTTCACCGCGCAGTTCTTCCCTGAAGGAGGAAATTTGGTTAATGGTTTAAAAAGCAAGGTTGCGTTCCAAGCGATTGGCAGCCATGGCAAAGGAATTAATTTTTCCGGAATACTGCTCAATAATACCAACGATACAATTGCCAGTTTTAAGCCGTTGAAGTATGGTATAGGAAACTTCTCATTTACGCCAAGCGAAAACAATACTTATCGAGTGTTATTAACTGATACCTTAGGGAGAACGCAAACGATCAACCTTCCGGCAGCAAACGCTCTGGGTTATGTGCTGACTGTAAAAGACAGCACAGCTGAATCACTATCGATCAGCATTGCCGCAAGGGACTTGCCTCCATCTGCATGTAACATTTACTTGTTTGTACATGCAAGACAAGTGATAACGAAAGCAATTCACACGAGCCTGGTCAATGGATCAACGACAATCTTTATTCCTAAAAGTGAATTGAGTGAGGGCATATCTCACATTACGCTGTTTGATGGAAATGTCCGACCCCAATGTGAACGCCTGTACTTTAAACCAAGCCAGAAAAAACTTTCAGTTGTCGCGAAGACAAATCAAAGCGAATACGGCATCCGGCGAAAAGTAACTCTTGAAATATCCAATGATAAAAACGACCTAGAGGGGGACGCAAGCTTATCCGTCGCTGTTATTAAGTCAGACTCATTACAACAAGATATCACAGGACATATCTTCAATTACCTTTGGCTAACATCTGATTTAAACGGTAATATAGAATCTCCAGCGTATTATGGAAACACGGGTAGTCCTGACGTTACAAAAGCTTTGGATAACCTGATGCTTACCCATGGATGGAGGAAGTTTGCATGGAATGATGTCTTGTCTGAAAAACGTAGAACTCCTACGTTTCTCCCAGAGTACCGCGGCCATTTAATTCGTGGCACCGTGCAAAATACGGATGGTATTGCGGCTCAAAGCATCCCAGTATATTTATCCACACCGGGAAAAAATGTTCAGTTGTATACTGCCCGCAGCAAATCCAACGGCCAGGTGCAATTCGAAATGAAAGATTTTTGGGGACCAAAAAAAATCATTGTACAAACAAACACAGAAGAGGACAGTACATTTCAGATCAAGATACACAGTCCATACGCCGACGAATTTGGATCAAACAAATTGTCTCAGTTTTCATTGCCTGAGGCCTTGTCTAAAAATTTGTTAAGGCGCAGTATTGCCATGCAGGTACAGGATGTTTACTATGGCGAATCAGTTAACACCAAACCAATGTTGGTTGATAGCACCGCTTTTTACGGAAAAGCAAGTGAGACCTACTATCTTGATGACTATACACGGTTTCCGGTAATGGAAGAAGTAATGCGAGAATATGTTCCTGGGGTGATGGTACGAAAAAGGAAAGATGGTTTTCATTTTCTTGTACTTGACAATGTTCGAAAAAGTATGTTCAGGGACAATCCTCTTGTTCTACTGGATGGCATTCCTGTATTTGATCTCGATAAGATTATGGCCTTTGATCCGACCAGGGTTAAAAAACTTGAAGTAATAACACATCGCTATTTTCTCGGTCCCTTAAATTTTCCTGGGATTGTCAGTTATACTACTTATACGGGTGACCTCGCTGGATTTGAACTTAATCCTAACACGGTTGCCCTGGATTACGAAGGATTGCAACGCGAGCGCGTATTTTATTCACCCGAATATCAAAATCAAAAACAACGGGAGAGCAGATTGCCGGACCGAAGAAATTTATTGTATTGGAATCCGAGCATAACCTTGGACAAAGATGGTAAGCATCAGCTTGATTTTTTTACTTCTGACCTGACCGGCGACTATACGATTGTTGTAGAGGGTTTGACTAACAAAGGATATTCGGGGAGCACGACAAATTCATTCGTGGTTAAAGATTTTAATAATTAACGATTCACTCGATGTCAGATTAGGGAGGAGGCACTTCCCTACTTTTAAGATGTAAAATTTTTCCATCTTTACGTCACCATCTAAATCTGATTTCGTGCTCATCCATCGAATTGCTGTTAAAATAGCATTCTTTATCAACGGCTTTGTATTTGCCAACTGGGTATCACGTTTACCACTCATTCAGGAAATCTATCACGCTGACAATGGTACAATAGGACTTGTTTTGCTCGCTTCATCTATCGGTGCCGTTAGTGCCATGCCTTTTACGGGCTGGGCTATCATTAAAAACGGTAGCCGCAGAATTACTATTTTTGCGGCTCTCTCCTATTGTGCGATTGTGCCGCTGATCCCTTTCATGCCAAATCTCGTTTCTCTGATAACTTTGTATTTCCTAATGGGAATTTCGACGGGTATGCTGGACGTTGCCATGAATGCACAGGCAGTAATGGTAGAGCAAATTTATAAAAAGCCCATCATGACTTCTTTCCATGCCTTGTTTAGCATCGGCATGATGCTCGGCGCATGGTCTGGGTCATTATTTATCGACTTAGGGTATGACCTGGGGCGTCATCTTATCATTGTTTCAAGCGCATCCTTAGTGGCTGTGTGGTGGGCAAACCGAAATTTAATAGTCGATAAACCTGATCCCTTAGCAAAACATGAAGGTCCTTTGTTCCGGTTGCCAAACCAAGCCCTGATCAGTATTGGTATAATCACTTTTTGTGGTATGCTTGCGGAAGGCGCAATGTCTGATTGGAGCGTTAACTTTATGCAGAATGTAGCAAATGCCAGCGTAACCTTAGCACCTATCGGATTATCGGCTTTTGCTACTGCCATGACCATAGGAAGAATTTTTGGTGATCGCATTCGCAGTATGTTGGGAGACAAGCGAATGATTGTGTCAGGAGGACTAATCGCCTGCGCTGGTCTTTCCATGGCGCTAGTTGCCCCACTCCCATGGGTGACAATTGCCGGTTTTTTCCTGGTTGGACTGGGACTATCATCGATTGTTCCGATCGCTTATAGCATCGCCGGCAATACGAAAGACCTACCGCCAGGCGTAGGGTTAGCGATGGTGACAACAGTAGGATATTCTGGTTTCTTATTCGGCCCGCCAATCATCGGATTCATATCAGACGCTTTCACATTGCGTATTGCTTTGTCCGTCGTTGCCTTTCTTTTAGTCTTGATGACGTTACTTGGTTTACGCTACAAAAGCCGCTAGTCATTGTTGCTGTAATTTGACTACCTGAGTCCGATAAAAATTACCTTCCTCATTAGGTAGCAGCTCGCCAAGTCGTTGGTGAATGTTAACTACTGTACTATCATAACTTAAAACCTCTTTATACAGATCGATGGCTTTCGAATAATCTCCTTTAGTATCATAGATATACCCCATGATATGGCATAGATTTACACTCCTTTCTCCACCGTTCTCATATGCGATTTCATACCAGGCAAGTGCCTCATCATATTTCTTTTTAGCGTAGTAACTGTCACCTGCTAACAACATACCATCATAATACTCGGGATTGCTTTCGAGAACAGGATTAAGGACATTGATAGATTCATCATATTTCTGCTGGTTATAATACACCAGCGCCTTATTGTAAGCCGCGGCATTAAAGTGAGGCTCAATTTCAAGCGCCTTGTCAAACATTATCATCGCTGAGTCGTATTGATTACGCATCATCATTACATTCCCGTATCCTACCATGGCTTCAGCGTACTTATCATTTAATGTTAATGCTCTCCTGTAATTCAAATACGCAGAATCATAATTTCCGTTCCAGTATTGCTGTTCCGCAGTTTGAAAATATGCGGTAGCGTCATAACCGTTGTCGGAGTTGCTGAAAATACTTCCGATGAAAAAAATAAGGAAAGTTGCAAAGATAGCCAGTATGACCAGCGTTGTTACCCGGCGATTACTTTCAGATGTTCCAGTTTTAGAAAATGGTTTTACACTTGGACTTGCCGACTGGTGTTGTTTCCGAAATACGTTCTTCAAGACACTAGCGAATTCAGAGTTTTCAGTCCGTGTTTGATAACCCGACGTTTGAAAAGGCTCCTTAGTATTTTTTTTCGGCCATGCGTGGATGCCCAAATAAAAAAAATACACCGCGATACCAAGAAAGATAAAGATGAGAGAATCATCAACGGACCAGAACAACGCCATGGCTATTAAAAACACGTAACCGGTAACGAAGTAAAACCGAGCCTTCTTACGTAAATCAGGTCCTGCGTTTGAATTCTCCATGATTCAATAAAATTCTGGTGTCACCTAAATGATGATCGATTTCTCGATGTACGAGAACCAATTACTGGTTGTACCTAAGTTATTTCAAAACTTTTGATTTATTAAGCATTCCAGGAAATATCGACGAGGCTAACGATGTGCGTTAAATTTTTCCTTTAAAAACCCTAAGCCGTAGCCGCACAACTGACACAAAGCAGCAGGAATAGACAGCAGCGCAACCCCTAAATTTTTATTTTCCTTTAGTGAATGAAAAAAGATTGTCACTAAATAAAATGAAAACAGCCCAAAAGCTACGGCAAATAGTTTAACGCTAATTAAAGGCATAAAAATTAAGGATATTACACCAAGTAAAAAGACGGCGGGGAACCAATGGGTAATCTTTATTTCGGCTGGATGTGCCCGCCCGACGAGCGCTCTGCCTCTGCCAAAATTGTAAACCTGCTGATAAAATTGTTGAAAATTAAGGCGCCGTTTATGATACACAAAAGCGTCGGGTATCAAGCCAACCTTAAAGCCAGCGTTTTTCATCCGAATACTAAATTCAATGTCTTCTGCGTATCGATCGAACTTAAACCCTTCTGTTACTTCAAAGACTTTTCGGGAAATACCCATATTGAAACTTCGTGGTTGAAACCATCCGACGTGTTTTTTTCCGCCGCGAATACCACCCGTTGTAAGAACCGAACTCATGGTATACCCCATCGCCCGCTGCTTAAGCGTAAAATTCTCGTGGGCTCGGTCAGGTCCGCCCCACGCATCCCACTGATGTTCCTTCAGCGATTGAGTGACACTCAAAAAATAATGTGTCGGTAAGATGCAATCAGAGTCAAACACCACAAAATAATTTCCTCTGGCATGTGCAAATCCGAAGTTGCGACTTGGCCCAGGACCAGTATTAGGTTTAAAAAAATATTGAAGACTCAATTGGTCTCTAAAAATATCAACGATTTCTTCGCATCGAACGGAGGATCCGTCCTCAACAATAATCACTTCAAAATCCTTAAAAGATTGCGTAGCCAGACTGGATAAAATTTCTTTTACCTCCTGCGGGCGGTTGTAAACAGGAATAATCACAGAAAATTGAGGCTCGCGCATTACCTAAAATAAAAGGTTGGAAGATAGAGTTTTGATGAAAGAAATAAAAAAGACATGTAGCATGCCTGGGCGTAGATTCTTTGCAAGAGAGAATGTCCCATAGGAATGGGCGAAACGTTAAAGAATAAATAATTCCGAGGGAATAAATGTAAGACAGATTACTTCAACCGGCTTTCAGGATGCGAATAATACGTAACGCCTACTGGCTCGCCAGATAATTTTTCGCCCAGACCGACCTTATCAATAATGAGGTAGTCGCGTCTGCTCAATGACTGCATTGCAAACATCTCTGCCAGAAAACCAGTTACAAAAAGTTGAACACCAATTACCACTGCAACGAGGGCGATGTAGAAGGTAGGTTGTTCTGTGATGTCGCGCTTGATGGGTATTTTTGAAAAAAAGAGTGCATCGAATTTATCCCAAAATAACTTTAACGTAAAAAGAAATCCCACCAGAAAAGACAGGGTTCCAAGTGTCCCAAAGAAATGCATGGGTTTCTGCCTGAAACGACTGACAAAAGTAATGGACAATAAATCTAGAAATCCATTGATGAACCGTTCAATACCAAACTTGGTACTTCCGTATTTTCGTTCATGATGCTCAACCACTTTCTCTGTGATGCGGGTATATCCTGCCCATTTCAGAATGACAGGGATGTATCGATGCATTTCACCATATACCTGGATATTTTTTACAACTTGAATTTGATACGCTTTTAAACCACAGTTGAAGTCATGCAGCTTAATGCCTGACAACATACTCGTGATATAGTTAAAAAATTTAGACGGAATTGTTTTAGATAGTGGATCATGTCTTTTTTTCTTCCAGCCGGAAACCATGTGATAACCATCTTCTACAATCATTTTATACAGCGCAGGAATTTCATCTGGGCTATCCTGAAGGTCGGCGTCCATCGTAATTACTACTCGTCCTTGCGCGGCCCTGAATCCGGTTTGAAGGGCTGCCGACTTACCAAAATTTCTGTTAAAACGAATTCCTTTGAAATGACTGTCAACTTCATTTATTTTTTGAATTTCCTGCCATGTGTTATCTGTGCTTCCGTCATCAATAAAAATAACTTCATACGATAAGTCGTGTTTTTGCATTACACGACTTATCCATTGGCATAATTCAGAAAGAGATTCCTCTTCATCTTTGGCCGGTATTATGACAGTTATTTCAGGATTCATTATTAATTAAATACTTGTTTCAGGATGTGGCTTTTGTGTAAAGATGGAAATAATTAACGCTACTATTACTACAATCAGAACTCCAAAAATGACGCCCATAACTAAAATTGCTTCTGCACTGGTGAACATTTCGACAAACTTCATCGCAGCGTCAATCTGTTCTTGTGATTGACCCTTTGCTTCCATATCCTCAATTGCTTTTTCGCGAATGGTAGAAATAAAAGAGGGATCAATAAATTTCGCATAAATATAAGTGAACAGACTTGAAATCACGGCAGATACCAGACCTGTCCAGAAACCGATCCCAACACCTTGTCCAAACGACATATAACCATCTCCGTTTTCTTTAAAGTACTTATGCGCAAGGAAAACAATTACAATTGTAATAATGGTTCCTCCCCACCGTCCAAAGCCTTTCGACATGTCAATGTCGGCCATAGTTAATATAAGGAAATAAGCGATGCCTATAACACCATTGATAACACCGTAACGAATACCGGTTGAACGGGTAGTGATTGCTGGAGCGGTTACATTTTGTTCCATAAAGATTAGGGTTTAGGGTTGTCTTCTTAATATTACAGATAATACGATATTGACAAAGAATCCTATAATTATGCCTTGCATAAAATAAGTTTGTGTCAGACCGAAGATATTTGTCGCGGGTAACGTCGCCAAATTACGCTCGTAGATTTCTTTTCCAATCCGGTCAATATCCTCTTTCGGAAAAGTTTTCAAATACGCAGTAAACTGAGCAACATAAGAGACAACGAACTCCTTCTCCCAATTTCCAAACAGCCACAAAAGCACAGATGTTATTATCGTTGCGAGCAAAACCACCGACAGCCCACCTAACATCGCCTGGAAGAAATATAAAGCTCCTTGCTGATGATAATCCCTAAATTCTTTTAATGTAAAGAAAATAAATATACCAAACAGCAAAATTCTAAAATCCAAAAAGGGGGAAGTTAACAAGGGATGACGCCCAATATAATACATCACGACCAGCAGGGAAAAAGCCAGAATTCCCGCCACGGTGCCATAGCGCGCTGAAATCCTCAGAAGTATTTTTATCATAGCCACAATGTGTTCGGCAGGTTAATCACCAAATTAGTCTTCAATTTTGTGTCGGCCATTATTGAACACAGCCATTGCTTTTCCGGTAACTTCCCTGCCCAACCAGGGTGAATTTTTGGATTTTGAAAAATTGCTTTTCTCATTGAAAGTCCACAGGTGGGTCGGGTCAAAAAGTGTCAGATTAGCTTTTGCCTCCACTTCTATTTTAGGAATTTCAAGTTGTAAGAGCTTTCGGGGGTTAACAGTGACTTTCTCAATTAACACATCCCAATCAACAGATTTCGACAGGGTTACCAGATTTGCTCCAAAAGTCTGCAAAGAAATCATACCGGGGTCTGCCTGATCAAATTCAAGACTTTTGCTTTCATCTTCGTGAGGCGTATGCCCGGAACTAATTACGTCGATCGTGCCATCTTTCAAGCCTTTGATTAAGGCGTCGGCATCTGCTTTTTCCCTGAGGGGGGGATTGACTTTGTAGTTCGTGTCAAAATCCATTAAGAAACTGTCATCCAGAAGCGGTTGATAAACGGCTATATCACAGCTCACAGCCATTTTCTTTTTCGCCTGCCGCACCAGATCAATGGCTTTAGCAGATGACAACCTGGAGAAATGGAGGCGGCCGCCCGAATACCCGAGTAGTTCGAGGTTCTTTCCAACCGCTATGTCCTCTGCAATGCGGGGCATTCCCTTTAATCCGAGTTTGGTACTATTTATTCCTTCATGCATCTGACCAAACATATTCAACCAAATATCCTCCGGGTGATCGATTAAAAGACCGTTAAACTTTTGAAGATATTGGAGTGACTTTAAAAATATATCGGTGTGCCAAATGGGTTTTAATCCATCTGTAAAGGCGACTGCGCCTGCCTCGTGCAGATCGATCATTTCTGTAAGTTCTTCACCTTTATTATTTTTTGTAACAGATGCCAATGAATGAATTTGAACCAAGCGGTTGTCATTCCCCCTTGTGATATAGCCAACTTCATTTTTTGATTGCACAGACGGCGCTGTATTTGGCAGCATAGCAATTTCAGTGAAGCCACCAGCGGCGGCAGTCCGTGCTGCCGATTCCAAATCTTCTTTATGCTCAAGGCCCGGATCGCCAACGAAAGTGCCTAAGTCAAACCAGCCGATAGACAACTTCATGCCTTCTGCCTTGATTACGCGATCCGCAGCATAGCTCTTGTCGCCAATTTCTGCGATTCTTCCATTGTTGATCAGGACATTTTTAATTTTTTGATGAAATGGAGAACTGCTATCGATGATTTCAGGACCCTGGAGTAAAATTTTCATCTATTGAAAGTATTGAGATGGTTGAAGTTCGCAGTGTTGAAGTTGAGCGCTTCCGTTCGATTTTGTTTCGCACGTATGATTCGTATTTTTCAACGCCAATGTTTCTTCACTTACTTTAAGAAACGAATGAATAGGATCTCCACAAACAGAAAGAACAATGCTAGTATAAGGGCATATTTCCATAATGGAGTGCCCAAATATCGCTCCTTTATTTCGTTGCTGAAAGCCTCTTGAGAACCAACTTTAAAAATTGTAATGTTATCGCCATCTCCTAAAAGTTCTTTCATATCCGCTCCATCGTATTGATCTAACAATGACTCTCTTTTATCAACGTTAAACGCTACCAGGCCTACTGTGTCACGATTTGCCACAATTTTATAAAAACCCTTAGTAATCGAAAATTTAGGCAGATCAAAAATTATCTGTTCGTTTAACTTTCTTTGGGCGGGAACGATTTCTTCCTCACCTATCCAACGTAGAGGCTCTTCGCCCTGGAGACTATCCGCGCGCATTTGAATATAACTTTCTTTCAACGTATAGTACAATTTCGCTTCGTTTCTAATGCTGCTGGATGCAATGCGATACATGACCGGGACAAATAGCGCGTGATTAAAAAAGTCAGTTTGCCCAGGCTGGAGAGCCGTTGCGGCTACATATAATTTACCGCCCTGATCAAAACGAGACAAAAAGGGCTGATCGTTTTTGAAACGTAAAATGGCGGAACGATCGCTCCCCCAATCGAGCAATTTGCTGGCTCTCGGCATCGCGATGGCTACTGATTTTTCTTCAAAAACGTTTTCAAAAAACGGGTTAGAGAAGTCGGGTTTATCGAGTTCCTCTTGGGTAACCTTTTCAGGAACATTAACCAGCGGGAGTTGCAGGAAATTTTTCAAACTCGCAACGTCCGGATTACTACCTGGGAAGAAAAGTATCGTTCCGGAACCTACTAAATAATTCCTCAATGCCTCGCCCAACGGTACATCTATGCTATTTAGTCCATTCAAGACCACCAGGTCGGCCTGACGTAACAGGCTATAATTAAAATTACTTACTGCATAAGAGGAAAAATTAAAAATTTGTTCATTTCCAAAGACCTTTTCTACAACGGTTCGGGTGTCTGAACTACGAATTTCGAGGACGGTAATTTTATCTGTAAAGTTCAGGGCCAGGTAAAAATCATTATCAAACGTGATGGGAAAATCATTGAATGACAGCTTACCTTCATTCAGTCCTGAAAGGCTTGAAGAAAGATCAAAACTGCTTTCTGCAGTACCTTTTGCCGGAATGGTAACTGACGTAGTAGCCGCCTGAATATCGTTTATTGAAAGCTTCAGGTTTAATCGCTCGGCATCTTTATCGCCATCATTTCGGACCTTTATATGCAATATATTTTTTCCGCCTCCGGCGGCAAATGGGTTCTCTAAATGAGCTGTATCCACAAAAACGTTGGATTGCTTGCTGAATTGAATAGGAACCAGATGCAGCTTAGATATACTGTCCCAAAAAACAATTGGACCCTGAGTTGATTTTTGCAAATCAGAAATCCAGAATACCTCCTGATTTCGCGATGTACGAGACTGAGATATCCTGTCAACCACTTCTTTCTGTGTTCGGCTTACGGGCGACAACCGAATTTGAGTAAGCAGATCGAGAATCTCTGGTTTAGTTTTATAAGTATTGGATGTTGGCGCAAAATCGTTCGTTATCAATTTGTATCGTGTATCGGGTGGAAACAAGTCAACAATACTTCGCGCAAATGACGTTGCCACTTCAATGCCCCGGCTCTTATCATCGGTTTGCGCGGACATGCTCTGGGAATTATCGAGGTACAAAATAATATTGCGGCCGTTACCCAGTTGTTCTGCAGCAGGTATAATCGGTTGACAAAATGTAATAACCAGAAAAAATAAAAACATCAACCTGGAGAGCAAAACCAGATAGTGTTTCAATCGTCTTTTCGCGGTGGTGGCCTCTTTTACCTCTCTTAAAAATCTGTTATTTGAAAAAAAGACCTGCGTTGTTTTACGAAAATTGAATAAATGAACAATGATTGGTATAGCGAGGGCTAGCAAGGCCCATAGAAAAGAAGGATATAAAAAACTCATCAGGACAAAACTAATTAAAAAATGTTGCCAGAAAGTCCCCCTTTACACGGTTAAAGGTATCCTTGTTTTAGGCGGCACCTAAACTACAACGCTATCGGCATCAGAAAATTCTTAAAAATCAGATAAATGGAAAAAAACCCGGCTGCTTAAGGCCGGGGTTTCCTTCTAAATAACGTCTGGTTATTTCCGATCGAGCATCAACATTTCGGTGACATTAATTTCAGTTATGTAGCGCTTCTCCCCTGTACCAGTTTCATAGGCGCGGTGTATGAGCTTACCTTCTACAGCAACCTCTTTACCTTTTTTCAGATATTGACCTGCAACATCTGCAAGTTTTCCCCAAATAACCAGGTTATGCCATTGGGTATCTTGCACTTTTTCACCTTTTTGGTTTTTGTAGGAATCGGTGGTCGCAATGGTGAATGTCGCCATTTTCTTTCCACTTTCGAACGTACGGACTTCCGGATCTTTACCGAGGTGGCCAATTAGTTTTACACTGTTTCTTAGATTTGTCATAACGTATAATTTAAAGTTTAACATACAATTTGAAATTCGATCCGGCTTTGATTTTGTGCCCTGCGAACTGATGGAACAAAGGTGGAGGTAGAAAAATATTCGATTTGTATGTTAAACACTTACTTTCGATTATATTCGTTTGTTGTCATTTGTAAATGTTCCGTTGTATGTTATTAAAAGAAGAAAAGAGCTGCCAGGAATGCGGCAGGGTAATTATCGGGCGAATCGACAAAAGATTTTGCTCGGATCAATGTAGAAATTCCTTCAACAACCGGTTAAACAGTGATGTCACCAATTACGTCCGCAACATCAATAATGCTCTGCGGAAAAATCGGCGCATCCTTATGGAGCTTAATCCGGACGGCAAAGCGAAGATGAGTCGCGACCGGCTTTTGTCCAAGGGATTTGACTTTGGACATTATACAAGTTCTTACCGGACTAAGGATGGCGCGCAATACTTCTTTTGCTATGAGCAAGGGTACTTACCTATGGAAAAAGACTACTACCTGCTTGTAGTTAAGAAGGGATTCTAAAAACAACGGTAGGGCCACTTTAAGACACGGAATCCCCAATCATAGGGGCTACACGCTGTTTGGATGCGTATATGATAGCGTTATAGGCTTAAAATTAGGTTTACCACCCTATCCATACCCTATTTTTCGCTTCTACCCAGGCAGTGAAGAGAGAAAGAATTCACAATGCTTGCATTCTAAGGAGGATCCTAATAACTTGTTATAATTATTCCTCGCTAACCGTTAAGCCAACATCCTGGAGCTGCGTTAGGTATTTACCAGATCCCTTATTGGCAGAAACGTACTTAGAAATGAACCTTATGGTGAAAGATGGATTTGCATCAGCCCAACCTCCCTTATGGACTTGTTCCTTAATGGGCACTTATTTATCCAACTGCTACGATACAGAACTTAGTACATCAGAAATATTGGAGCTTTAAAATCAAAAAATCAAAAACAAATCTGAACCTTTACATCTTAAACCTATGGCTAAAACAAGTAAACCAACCAAACTTAAACTTCTACCAGGTGAAACATGGAAGGAGTTGAAATTAAAGAAAGGAACAACCACCAAGCGTTATTCCGTTTCTGACAAAGGACGAATTGTTAGTTTCAAAACAAAATTAGAGGATGGCTATGTGCTTAAGCCCCGGCTCACGCAAGGTTATCCAAGCATAACGATCGGCCGGGAAGAGACAAGACAAAATTATTATATCCACCGTTTAGTCGCTGAATACTTTTGCAAGCAATCTTCATCAAGCCACAATTTTGTGATTCATGTTGACCATAAAAAGGAGAATAATAAAGCATCTAACTTGAAATGGGTTAAGCATGATGATCAAATCCAACATGCGCTGAAAGATCCTAATGTCATTGTAAGAATGAATCCGGACGAAGGACCAAAATTAACTACTGATAAAGTAAAACAAATCAAGGTAGCGCTCTTCAAATCGAAAAAGCAACCTACGCTCAAGGCGCTAGCAAAAAAATTCAAAGTTTCTGACATGCAAATTCACCGGATCAAAACCGGCGAAAACTGGAGTCACGTAAAAGTGTAATAAAAAAGCCCCTTATACAGGGGCTTTTTTATTTGTGCTAATCTCCGCTTGTTTTAATCTTTCTATGATAACCGTTGGCCAGCGCATTGAAAGGTAATGTAATCACCAACGCCTCTCCTTCTATCGATGAATTAATTTTACCTATTTCAATAAAATATGGTAACGTTCGATTGTATATAGTATAGGGCAACCGTATGTGTTTTCCTGCTGAACTAATATTCAGGAAATAGAAAACATTAAGCGTATTATTATTTACTTCCACTTCGATTGAATCCGGATTGATACTTGGCACCTTAATCCGCATTTCGCGAGCATCTTCCCGTTGACTGACTGAAATCTGGGGCTCGCTGATCCCTCCATGCAATGTGTTTAAAACATCCACGGAAGTCAGTATGTCTAATCTGTTTTCCATGTTTTCTCCTTTTTTACTGGAGAATCTCAACGACCATACCATCCGCAAATAATCCTTCATTTCGCGTCAGAATGACATAAAAGCTTCTTTCTGGCGACCGAAACCTGACAAAACCATCAAAAATTTCAGCTTGGTTTACTATCGTTCAATAATGGAAATAGGGAAATCATTACCGGTTATATATCCAGTGGGATACTGCGCCTGTCCGCCATACTGCTTGGTAAGTTCTGGAACACGGTCCTCCATGTAAAATTTCAATTCATTGACGGTTATCTTTCTGTCACCATTATCCGCCTTTCCATCTAATGCTTCGAGTAAGGCGTAGGTAAAGACACCATGTTTCAGCGCTTCAAACTCCGTGGCCAACTGCTTCGTACCACTGGAAGCAATCATCACAACGCCAGAGCTACGCGCTAATTGAACCATTGCCTTTTCGTCGGTAGCGACACCCCGCGTGCTTAATGACTTCAAAGCACCTCCGGAGTGGCAAGCATCCATGAGCACAATTTGTTTTTGCGATTTAATCTGTGTGAGAAATCCTCGGATATCGGTGGCTGAAATTCCCCGCGCATGGAGTTGCTCAGGATCGCCATAAAACTTCGTTATATCTGTGGGCACCAAATAGTATTCCTCATTATTTTCTTCATCCAAGGTACCATGGCCGGCGTAGTAAAACATAAAAACATCCTCGGGCTTCGCTCGCGAAATCATGGCTTTAAATGCTGACGTTATATTTTCCTTTGTCGCTTCCTCGTCATATATCTCTAAACGGTTTACACTCTTGAAGATGCTCTTGCTTCTTTCGTTCAATTTTTCCACAAAAGAAAATGCGTCCGGCTGGGCATAGTTCAGATTATAAGCACTGTTCTTGTATTTATTGATCCCGACAGCTAAGACGTGTAGTGTAGAAGTGGCAATTACCTCTCCGGTATACTCAATCACCAATTCATCGGACCGTGACTCAATCTTTTGAAAGTTCATGACTTTCACACGAAATTCGTTCGTCTCGTTAAACATTTCCACGGCATAGGTTTTCGAACGCTTTTCACCCGCTCGGGAAGTTTTTACATCCTTATCGCTAATAATAAGTTTATCATTTTGATAGATGTTAACTTCTTTAACACCACCCCCGCCATCATAAATATCAACCGTGATCGGTATTGTCCGAGCCTGGGTGAAAAATTTACCTTTATCATACTTCAGTAAATCAGTAGCGCGTGTAGTTACGGTGATGTCAAAAAAAGCAACGGAAGGGCGATGCAATTTACTTAAATCAAAAATACGCTCTCCTGATTCACGCAGGATGTCCTCCACCCGCTTTCCTTCCTTGATACTATTGCTGACTTCCGTTGGCCGGTATAAAATTTCAAAGTACTGTTCCGCTGAATAAAAATCAGCCAACTGGGTAATTCCGCGGTTAATATGCCATCCGAAATATTGGCCACCATCTGAAGAGCAAGAAAAATAGCCCCTTGGTGTCCAGCAAATCCATTCATAGTCTTCTGTGATAAATAAAGAAGCAAAGGGAATTACCTGTTCACCAAGCGTTTTAAAAACCTCCTCAATATTTTTGTATACTTTATTTCCTGACGCTTTCAAAAAAGCAATAACATCCATCCATGCTTTTTTTGTTGGCTCTTTGGTGAGTGAATCAATTGGTAACGAAGTAAAAAACGAAGCCCACTCTTCACCTTCAAAAGTTTGTCTCAGACTCGGCGCGAACCCGCTTTCAGATAATTTCCATAAAATAATGGATTGATCTTCGCCTCCTGAGGCCAAATATTTTCCATCTGCGCTAACGGAGATAGACCGTACCGCCCCATAGTGACCAACAAATTCTTTGCTCAAAAAACCATTTCTATCAAACATTTTCAATGAAAAATCACTGGCGACAATTACGCTGCCGTCAGCTAAGGCATGATAGTCGAGTATGCGGCCATCCTGATTTTCATCCGTTTGAATTTTCTTACCTTTTGGCAGATCTAACGTGTTTGGCCCTGTTCTAGAAATACCTTTAATTATTTCCTTACCTTCCGATTTAAGAGCAGACGGAGTTCTATTGATCGTCAGAGATTCAAAATCAAAACTAGCTTTGTAGAGCGGCTTTTTATCCTTTGCAAGTTCCTGGGATATTAAAAGTTCCATACCAGGTCCGAAGGCAATATCTTGAATGGCATTACCTTTCCCTTTAATTTTTCTAACGGTAAGGCCATTGATCGGATTCCACAAAATGATCTCGTTGTTGACGCCTCCCGCTGACGCAACAACGTAGTTTCCTTTTAAAGAAGGAGCAAATGCAGCACTAAACACAGTGTTATCATGGCCGGTAAAATCAGCGAATTTATTTCCCGCTGGAATTCCCCAGCTTGTTCCTTTGCCAATTACATCGAGCCCTACCATGATTTTTGAATCGGCAGAAAAAGCGATTGCATTGATTGGATTTTCAAGGTTATCAAATTCTTTCACGACAGTTCCATCCGCACGCCACAATATCAATTCATTTTCATAACTGCTGCTGGCCAGAAAGGAACCATCCAATGTATAAACAATTTTATCGATAGCTCCCTTGTGCTTCTTCAAGGTTCGCGCGGTAAATTTTGTTATTCCTTTGTCAATTCCTGCCAATCCATAAATCAGAATATCACTACTCTCATGAGCCACCGCAAGATCCTGCGTAACTTTATTAAATGCTACACACGAAACAGGGGAAGGAACAGTAATGGTAGAAATAACGGATAGCTTAGACGCAGCATCAACTTTCCAGATCTTCACCGTATTATCGGCGCTTCCACTTGCAAGATATTTTCCTGAACCATTGAAGCTCAAACTGTTGATTACATCGGCATGACCTACCGCCGTGCTTACCTGGATTCCTTTTTCAAGGTCAATAAGAATTATATAATTTTCCGTTTCAGATTCGACTTTGTATCCAGCAACAGCCAGCAACTTACCATCAGGAGAAAGTGCTGAAGCATAAAACATACCTTCCGGACCGTCTCCAATTTGCGATTCAAATTTTTTCATCATGGCGCCGGTTTCCGTATTCCAGGTTCGAATTGTTTTATCCTCCGAAACAGAAATAATTTGCGAACCGTCAGGACTGAAAATAACGTTATGAATTTTGGCCGAATGACCTTGCGGATTGACGACAATTCGCGGCGCCTGCGCATAACTATATATAGATAGCGTAATGAGCAGGATAACAGTAATGACTTTTTGGCTCACCGTGGTGGACATAGGTTTATTTAGGTGACATTCAAGTCATCTCAAAAATGAGACTACAAGCTTGTCAGCTTAGGAATTTTGTTACTTATTATTATGTTTCCTTAACGAATTCCGAGCATCAATTTTACATTTATGCTGATGATCGGCATACCAGAAAAGCAAACCATAAAACAAGATTAAAGTGCCAAAAACTATAAACATTCTATATCATGGTTGTTTAACAAATGTAGATCAAAGCCTTGCTTTGTGCTGGTAAGTATGCTTCAACTGGGTACGGAAGTAATGTCGGCAAGACTTTTGTCACATTTGGGCCGGAGCCGTTAGCATAATAACTGAAATTAGTAAACCTAATCACCTTATCTTTAAGCTTTTATAATTGATAAACATAGAATTATGACAATGAGAAAATTGCGGGTTTTGCTAGTCGTTTTGGCTAGTGTGTGCGTTATTGACACATTTGCCCAAAAGGATACGTCTAGCCTGGCAGACACGGCGGATGTTGCGCAAGATTGGTTTTTGAAAGACCCAGAAGTTGATAGATATCAGGGAACCAGTACGGAAAAAACTTACGCTACCTTATTGCAGGGTAAACCTTCAAAAAAGATTCGAGTAGCTGTAATCGACTCTGGTATTGACATAGACCACGAAGATCTTAAGGATGTTATATGGACTAACGATAAGGAAGTGAAAGGAAATGGAATTGACGACGACAAAAACGGATATGTCGACGATATACATGGATGGAATTTTATTGGAGGCAAGTCGGGGTCAGTAAATGCCGACACCTATGAAGTAACACGAGAGTATACACGATTAAAACCCCTTTATGATTCTATCGATGAGAAGAAAATTAAGAAAAAAGACAGGGCCGAATATGAACTTTGGAAAGTGGTGAAAACCGAATACGAAAAAGAATTAAAATCGAACCAGGAACAATTTGATGTATTCTCTCAACAATACAGTTTATATGTTAACGCTTTTCGTACCCTTAGCTATTGCGACAGTATTGTCAGCACCAGCCTTGGTGTAAATTCAGTTTCCAAATCTTCCTTATCATCCCTCACTACAGCAAATGACACTGTTCTTTTTGCTAAGGAAACTTTGTTGAAAGTTTTGGAAAATGTAGAGGGTGATATTATGGTCGCTGATTTTCTTGAAGAGCTGAGAGTTTACATCGACGACTTGCAGGAAGGCGTCGATCACTTTAAGGCTGCCGTTGAATTTGGTTACAATACAGAATACAATTCAAGATTAATTGTTGGCGATAATCCCAATGATCCTTACGAAAAAAATTATGGGAACAACGACGTAAAAGGTGGAGATGCAAAACACGGAACTCATGTAGCGGGCATTATCGGTGCCAATCGAAAAAATGATATTGGAGTTAAAGGGATTGCAGATAATGTTGAAATAATTGCCATTCGTGTTGTTCCACCCAATGGTGACGAACGCGACAAGGATATTGCCAACGGAATAATTTATGCAGTGGATAATGGAGCTCAAATTATTAACATGAGTTTTGGAAAAGACTATTCACCACACAAGGAAGCGGTGGATAAGGCAGTAAAATATGCCGAGCAAAAAGGTGTATTATTGATGCACGCGGCAGGCAATGAAGGAGAAAACCTTGACAATACGGCACAGTTCCCTACCCGCCAGTATAAGAATAAGAAAGTAGCTCAAACCTGGATGGAGATCGGTGCCTCGTCGTGGGGAAAAGACAGTAGTTTAGTAGCATCGTTCTCAAACTATGGCAAGAAAACAGTCGACTTGTTTGCCCCTGGGGTTGAGATCTATTCAACGACGCCCGGCAACACCTATGAAGATCTTCAGGGTACGAGTATGGCCTGTCCTATTGCAAGTGGCGTGGCTGCACTGGTATGGTCATATTTTCCGGACCTTACTGCAACACAAATAAGAGAAGTTCTGAACCAGTCATCGCGTCGGTTTGATGGACTGAAAGTTACCCAGCCCGGCAGTAGTAATACCGTTCCCTTTAATCAGCTGAGCATTACCGGTGGAATGGTCAATGCCTATGAAGCTATTAAACTTGCACAGACCATTAAATTCCAGGCTGCTAAAAAATAACGAACACAAAACGTTCGATAGCGAAACAGAAAAGTCCGGAAGACAATGTCCGGACTTTTTTTGTGCCGAAAATTTCCCACACACTCACGCAAAGTGCGTGATGATTTAGTCTAATAATTACCGACTTCAGTACCGCGTTTCAGTGAAACCCTGCCTTCGCTTCGTACAACGGGTCATTTACACGTCCGAAAAAATCAGCCTTAACGCGTCTTATAGAAATGACAAGGGCGGTGTAGCTTTTCATCTTCTTAGTGATGCGCTACATGAAATCTTTTTTACGGGTTAGCTTTTTGTTCTTTATAGGCCTTAATACTTGTGCCCATGGTGCTGAATCCAAAGCTGGTTTTTTTCTCCCTGAAAATGTTTCCGAGGTCACTTTCAAATTTCAGTCTATTCGAAATTTAATTGTATTGCCCGTCATTATTAATGATTCTATAAAAGTCAATCTAATTCTCGATACGGGTTGCAGGAACCTGGTATTGTTCGGAAAAAAATTTCAAAAGCTATTTAAAACGGAACCTGATAAGAAAATTCAATTTTCAGGCTTAGGTATAGGAGATGCCATTCACGGCAAACTCGCTTTGAATAACAAGGTTTCCATTCATGCGGTACTCGGTGAAAAAATTCCCGTGGTTCTCGTGTCGGAAAAAAATCTGTTCTCTGCGTATTCAGACATCCATGGTGTTATTGGCTATGATATCTTTATCAAGTTTGAAATTGAACTGGATCACATGAGGCAACTGATCACGTTTAGACCAGCCGCTACTGCAACGCTTTCGTCCGATTACGAAAAAATTCCGCTGCGCATTGAAGACGCCAGGCCACTAATTCAATCCCGAATATTTTTAACTGAGGGTGACGGACAATCATGTGATCTCATGTTGGATACTGGTTCATCGCTCGGTCTTTTAGTAAAAACATCCGATCTCAAGAAATTTCCGCGAAGCATCCACCAAAAGATTTTGGGTAAAGGCCTCAATGGTGATGTAATTGGTATAGAAACGACTGCCGAAAGGCTAATGCTTGATACTTTTGAAATTTATGCCATACCCGCCGGCGTCACTTACTCGTCATGGCATAATTATGCCTCTGTCGGCATGGATGTCATGAAAAACTACACCGTTGTATTGAATTATTGTAAAGCTTATGCAGGGTTTAAAAAGTACACCGCGCGTTAAATTCTCTTGGCAGCCTTCTTCCTGATTTTCATATTTAAAATTTCAACTCCAAGCGCAAAGGCCATCGAGAAGTAAATGTATCCCTTGGGCACATGTACATGTAATCCTTCCATTACAAGGACCATACCGATCATCAGTAAAAACGAAATGGCCAGAAGTTTCATTGTTGGGTGATTGTTAATAAAGCTGCTGATCTTTTTCGAAAAGATTAACATCACTCCGAGAGAAATGACAATTGCTATAATAATAATGGCGAGATTTTCCACTAATCCTACCGCAGTTAAGATGGAGTCTAAGCTAAATACCAAATCCAGCAATACGATCTGAATGATCGCAGAGCGAAAGGTAAGCACTTTCACATCCCGGTCTTCGTGTTTACCTTCCAGCTTCGCGTGCATTTCAGAAGTACTTTTCGCCAGAAGGAACAGACCACCAATCACCAATATCAGATCGCGATAGCTCAGAGTAAATTCTTGGATTGTGAATATCGGCGCACGCAGTCCTATAATCCAATTGACACCCAACAGGAGAAGAATCCGCACAATCAACGCCAGGGTTATCCCAATATTACGGGCTTTGCTTTGCTGAGAAACAGGTAAGCGACCACTGACAATTGATATGAATACGATATTGTCAATCCCTAAAACAATTTCGAGGAATGTTAATGTTAGTAAGCTGATTAGACCCTCAGCTGATAATAGTTCTACCATGAATTATTTATTTTGCTCCTTAACTTTTTTTGCCTGTTTCCTGAAATAACCCCGAAACAGAAAGTTGTGACGCAATGCTTCCATATTTTGATCGAGTTTAACGGACGCGGATTGTGCATTGCTTAAAGTATGTCGAAGTTTATTTGCAAATGTACTGTCGGATACTAACACCCCGATAGCGTTATTCTCGTCATTGAATTTCGCAACCACCTCTTTTAGGTCTTCAGACATTACTTTTGCATTCACACCTGCCTCCGCTACGTTTTGTAGTGCACTATTAAATGTGGTGGCGTAGGTTGAATCTTTAATAAGTTTTGTAACAAGACCCTCGCCACTATTTATTTCAGAAACTAATTTTTTCAAGTCTACCGTGGCTTGATTTGTATTTTGACTTGCTAAACGGAGGGAATTAATCGTTTCGCGAAGATCACGAGATAGCTCTCCCTCGTTTAAAAGCTCTCCAACCACGCCTTGTCCCTTGTTAATTTTTGCTGTGATCATTTTTAAGTCGTCAGTTAAGGAACGCGTATTTGATCCAACATCTTTGGCAATATTAATTAAATCTTGGGTATCGGTAGGTGAAAGTGAATTGATTGTATCATTATCCTGGATCGATTCATTTGAAGACCCGGGTCTTATGATCACAATCTTATTTCCAACCAGACCGTCAGATCCTATAAAGGCGGTCGCATCTCCCCTGATGTATTCATTCTGTTTATCTTTTAAGGAAAGGCTCACCACTACTTTTCCTTCTGAAATAATCGTCACACTTTTAACGGTTCCTATCTTTACGCCAGACAACCATACATTATCGCCCTCAGTCAGTCCTTCCACGTTTTTGAAAATAGCAGATACGGTAAAAGTTTTATTAAAAACATTGCGCTCACTGCCGATGTAAAAAATGGCAACGAAAAACAGAATTATGCCAGTGATCACAAATATCCCTAACCTTATATTTTCTCTATATTCTTTGGGTTCCATAGTCGTAGTTTTAATAATTGAAAAACTGTTTTAAGTCTGCGTCGTCACTTTTCTTTAATTCATCAAATGTTCCTTCGATTTTATTGTATCCACCGAACAGGGCGATGATTCGGTCAGAAGTATGGCGTGCACAGCTAATGTCATGTGTGATGATGATTGAAGCGGTGTTATATTTATCGCGAACCTCTAAAATCAAATCGTTAATTTCTCCGGATGTTACCGGGTCCAACCCTGCAGTGGGCTCATCATATAACATAATTTTAGGCTTCAGTATTAACGTTCGGGCTATCCCAACCCGTTTTTTCATTCCACCGGATAATTCAGCAGGAGACTGATTGACAGCTTTTTCTAAGCCCACGTCCGTTAACGCATTCATAACAAGTTCGTTTAATTCGCTTTTATCATAAATACCGCGGTTTCTTTTCAGTGGAAATTCTAAATTTTCCCTTACCGTCATGGAGTCATACAATGCGCTGCCTTGAAAGGAGAACCCCACCTGTTGCCTCAGCTCATCCAGCTTCTGACGATTAAGTGATGGAACATCATATCCCAATACATTTATTTCTCCCTCGTCAGGTTTTAGCAAACCAACCATACATTTTATAAGCACCGATTTTCCTGTTCCCGACCTGCCCAAAATCACCAGGTTTTCACGATCGTACAAATCAAGGTTGAGGTCGCGAAGCACCTTTAGGTCACCAAAACTTTTTTTCAGATGACGTACTTCGGCCACCTTTTCTCTTGTAGAAGGATTCTCGGGGTTTGTGAAAATTGTTTCCTTAGTCATCGTCTGAAGAGATTTATTACCTGTAACGTCACCAAATCCAGTATAAAAATTGAAAGCATCGAAACAACGACAGCGATATTCGCAGCCTTACCTACTCCTGTGGTGCCTTTATCTGAATGATATCCTGCAAAACATCCGACAATTCCAATTGCAAAGCCAAAGAATGCTGATTTTATCAAAGACGAAAATATATCGAGGTATGTAATAGACTCTGCAACCTCATTAAAAAACAAAAGAAAGCTTGAATTATTGATGGAGTTTACCATAAAAAAGGACCCTAAAAGTCCCACCACATCCGTATAAACGACGAGAATAGGTACCATCAAGGTTGTGGCCATTACACGCGTTACGACCAAATAAGAAAACGGTCTGGTCCCCGATACCTCCATGGCATCTATCTGTTCTGAAACTTGCATACTACCTAACTCCGCTCCAATATTAGAGCCCAATTTACCGGCACAGATCAAGCCGGTGATTAATGGCCCGAGCGACCTTACTACGGCTTGAGAAACAAGTGAAGGCAGCCACGATTCGGCGCCAAAAGAGGCTAAGGATGGTCTGGATTGCTTAGTGAAAACTATTCCAGCAATGAATGCCGTAAACGTGATGAGAAACCAGGATTTATTACCCATCGCGAAACATTGTCGCATGATTTCTCTTCCTTCATAAGGTGGAAATATTGCCTCTTTAAAAAATCGACTAATGAATCTGTATATCTCTGCAATTTGTAAAAGAAGTCTTCTGAAGTTCATTCACTTTTAATTTCTGCTCGAAGAAGAGAAATTACGTGCCATCTGTAATCCATTGTTTTAGACACCCAATAACGCTTCTAAGCATGGAAAGATAACCGCGCTGTGGATTTAAATACCCAATGTTACATGGTACAATATTCTACGCTTTGCCAGAACGTTTAGACTTTTTCCGGGTATGGAAGGTGGTAGCCTCGTCCAAGGAATGAGAACTATATAATTCGTTTTCGCTTTCTGCTAGATCGGATAACTTAACGTAAAACTTTTTTAAAACCATCAGTTCATCCTCCGTTAAATCTTCAATATCGATCAACCGGTTACTCGCCAATTCCTGACATGCAATCAATTCATTCAGCTTAAGTTGCAATGCGAGGGTATCTTTATTTTGTGATTGCTGGATAATGAATACCATCAAAAATGTAATGATGGTCGTGCCAGTATTAATTACCAATTGCCAGGTATCGGAAAAATTAAAGATTGGCCCGCTCAGCGCCCAAATAACGATCAGGCTAAAAGCAAGAATAGTAGCCCCAGGCCTGCCCGCCGCCCGTGTTACGGTCGTTGAAATTCTGTCAAAGAAAGTTGCCTTGTTGTGTGGGATTTTTGTGACGGATTGTTGACTTGATTTTCCATTGGCGGGTTTACCATTTCTTTTCATAAATTATTAGCGTTTTGAATAATAGTAAAACGCAAATAAGAAGTAAAATGCTAACCCTCCATTAAAGTTTCTTGAGAATCTTCATTAAAACTTTTTCTTCTTGAGTCAGGTCACTATGATCATCAGGTTTTTCAATTGCATCCAACTCGCGTAAATATTTTTGTAAATTATCCTCTTCGTAGAGGCGAATAATTTCCGGATGAACATAATACTTCTTACAGATGGTACGGGTATTTCCCAACTTTGAACTTACCTCATCCAAAGCTGCGACTATATTCTTCTTTTTTTCTGCTTGCGTATGTGCGTCACCCAGTGCCTTGAAAGAACTTAGAATGGAAAGGGATCCCGCCCACGTGCGGAAGTCTTTCGCCGAAAAATCCTTACCTGTCGATTCGCGGATATAGTTATTAATCATTCCCGAATCGATGCTACAGCGAACCCCATTCTCATCGAGATATTGAAAAAGCTCTTTACCAGGAATATCTTTACACGCTTGAACAATTTTGGCTAACCTTTTATTTTTTAACGTAACGGAATGGTATACGCCTTTTTTACCTTTAAAAGAAAATTTGAGAGTGGCTCCATTGATATCCACATGGCCGTCTTTTAATGTGGTAAGACCATAGGAACCATACAGTCGTTCATACTCGCTATTTCCAATTCTAATGAATGTACGCTCCATTAAACTTACGACGGTGGCAAGAACTTTTTCTTTAGAAAGGTTGGACCTGGAGATGTCATTTTCCATTTTCCTTCTCATCTGAGGAAGTACTTTTCCAAATTCATAGAGGCGGTGAAATTTTGTTTGATTGCGAACCGTATTCCAGTTCGGATGATACTTATATTGTTTTCTGTTTTTTACATCATAACCCGTAACCTGGATGTGGCCGTTTGGGCTTGGGCAAATCCATACTTTGGTCCAGGCTGGCGGAATTACCAGCCTTTTAATCCTCAATAAAGTCTCTTTGTCTTTTATCAGTTCGCCGTTCAAAGAATAGCTAAAGCCTGTTCCACGCTTTTCCCGAATTATCCCTGGGTTGCCATCAGTAACATATTCCAGGCTTGCCAAGGCAGCTGTGCGCTTATAATTCCGATGCATTTTGATTGACTCAAGTCGGGTTATATGCACAGCTCGTACGGTATGTTGATAATACTTAATACTTAATATTAAGATTATTATTGAATGAAAGCAATAGTGTGAATAGTGTAGTCGCTAAAGTACAGCATGACGAGATAACCATGATCCAATCATTGTTAAGGTAACTATAGCATAGTCGGTTAAAGGTAACCGGAGGAAACTCCGGCCTGGGTTTTACGGCACTAATCTTATCCGATACCAGCTTCATCGAGGTAAACATGACACGTACGGTTAAATCAAATGGTTAGACTATTTTTTTGTTTTGTGGATATCCTCAACCTCGCGGATAAAATTGTTCACTTTAACGTCCGCATAAGCGCCATAAGCATCCACCAGGATTCCCTTTCTTCCGTCAGCGGTTTCGATCCAATAAAGAATCGCGTTGTCCTGTGGATCTGAGTACCCTTCGAAGCGATGAAAATTAGGAATGTGCACTTCTGATGCTGAATAAAACTTGTCCCCCATTTCATCTGTAAGTCCTTTGGAGGTAATCTTAAAATTTTCCGAATATCCTTGTTGTAGGGCTTTATTAATCTTCTCGGTTAGCGTGGGCATTTTTTCAGTAGCATCAAATTTATCTCGATCGTTTACGTTGGCTTTCATAATATTTGGTTTACTTATTTATTTTAAAAATCTTGCCAATCGTAAAAACCATTGGTTTTGCCACAAAAAAGGTGGGTAATTGTAGAAACGGTGCCACAGTTTTTGGAACTTGACGGAATTATCTACATAGAAAATTTTAAACTTAAGCTGTTGACAAAGCAGTCTAGATAAATATGGGTATCACCTGTTAAAAAAAAAGCCACCCTGAAGGCAGCTTTTTCAATCACGTCATTTTGGACTAAACCTCTTCTTCATCTACTTCGCAAGCGAGTAAATTTATTTTCTCGGCAAGCTCGGTCAGCTTCACATCCGTTTCAGCCTCCTCATCCTTTATCTCTTCTAACAGTTCTGCACACTGTGTCATGCCTAAAACGTTTGCCATTGTACGAAGTGTTCCGTAAGCAGAAATTTCATAATGTTCCACTTTCTGAGCGGCGCCTATGAGTGCAGCATCGCGGGCATGTCCTTCTTCATGTTCTTCAATTTGTTCCTCACCTTCCTTGATCAAGCCTTCCATGGCTTCACATTTTTTTGCCACAGGTTTCTTCCCCAAAAGTTCGAAGCATTTCTCCAACTTCCCGATTTGCATCTCGGTTTCTTCGAGATGTGTATCGAACGCATCCCTTAGTTCTTCGTTATAAGCCGCCTTGGACATTTTAGTAAGAGCTTTTGTAAGATGCTTTTCAGCCCAATAGATATCTTTTAAAGTTTCTTCAAAAATATCTTCAAGAGTTTCTTTGGAATTTTTTGCACTGCGTGTCGAGCTCTTGGAAGAGCCACTTGTTTTGGAGGATTGTGTCTTAGTTTTCATATCTTCTTTTTTTTGTGTTTAAAACGTATGGTTTTGTGAAGGCTAAAAACATACCAGTGCATCACAATGAAAAATGCATGAAAAAGCTAATTTATCTGAGGCAGATATTCTACAATGAGAATGTGACTACCCACGTTCCTTTCATCTATGCCAATATTAACTTACATCGTTAATCTGCCATGTTCTCCGATGGAGGGTTCTGCACCGGTGATTGATGCAGTGAGTATTTTCATATAGGTTAACACCTTGCTATCGTCGTTGGTCCAATACTCCATCTCGACAGGGTTTATTTCAAGGAGCGCAAGTGAAGGATCTTTTAATCCCTTAGGAAACCAGGCCTTGACAAAGGGATTAAATAATTCTTTCATTCGTTGCTGATCGTCAACCACCCGAGCCATGCCTTCAACGCTTAGATAAATGCTATCATTCTCATTGATGTATATTAGATGAACCATTGGATTATGGTTAATATCGTCAGTCTTAAATGAATCTTTTGAAGTAAAGAACCAGATTCTTCCATTATCATCGATATCTACATGCGACATTGGCCGGAAACGGATCAGTCCGTTTTCTGAAGTTCCTAACATTGCTACGCGTGAGCGGCTTACCAGCTCTTTCAATTTTTCAATATGACTCGCTTCCATATCTTTTCCATTTAGTTTATCGATTAAAACCGAAATACTCTAAAAATTTATTATGCCGCTTTGCCACGGCATCTGATAATATCTCCATTGCCATTACACTAAACGTAATGCCATTTCCCCCAAAGCCCAACGCAAAGTAACTGTTTGGAAAATCGGGATGCAGGCCAATATACGGTAACGTATCCTTCGTCTGACCAAATGTGCCTGCCCAGGTAAAGTCAGGTACGAAATCCATACCAGGAACGCATTGGTGAAACATTGAAACCAATTGGCTCTCTTTTTTTTCAATGAGCGCGTCACGTTTTTCAGGGTCTTTAAAATTTTCATCCTCTCCACCAATCAATATCCGATTATCGGGGGTTGTCCTAAAATAACAATAGGGGTTTCCGGTGTCCCAAAAGATAGCGTCGTTCAACGCCATCGGTAGGTTTGTCAATGGTTCGCTGATGCATGCATAGGTACTAACAAGCTTTCCGATCTTCTTTCCAATTAATTCTTGTGTTTCATACCCGGTAGCATAAACAATAAAATTACTTTCTATCACAGCAGATGTATCAACGGTGACATAATTTTTACTTGCCATATTTTCAACTGAAGCCACTGCAGTGTGGTCAAACACTTTAGCGCCAAATTTCTTAACCGAATGGTCGATTAAAGCATGAGTCAACCTATATGCATCCATACGCGCTGCTGTCTCTGACAATATTCCGCCCTCACTAAGGATGCCGTAACCTTTATAAATTTGATCCGCATTAAGCCATTTCACTGTAAGGCCCGCCATTTTTCTACAGGCTAACTCCCGTTTTAGTCCATCCGCATCCTGCAGATTCTTAGCAAAAAGTAAACTATCTGTCAATTTAAAATCACAGTCGATTTTCAATGTATCTACTATTTTGTCAAGCTTATAAATCGTTTCTTCACATGCTTTATAAACATTTACGGCGGCCTCCTTCCCCACCATCTCAATCAATCCATATAGCGGTTCGTCAATTTCATATTGAACCATAGAAGTATTAGCGCTCGTACTTCCAGTGCCGATATCACGTTTATCTATTAATATTGTCTTATACCCTTCCTTACTGAACTGGTAAGACATCAACGCTCCGGTCAGCCCACCGCCTATTATCAATACATCGCACGACACATTTTTAGTGAGTGAAGGATAAGAGTTTATTATCCCATTCTTCAATAGCCAGTAAGGTTCTTTAGATCTTATTTTCACATCCTTCAAAGAAAATATAAAAGGGTTGGCTCTTTTAAGTCAAAGGGCCAACCCCACGGTACAGCCAGGCTACTCCGACTCTCCTAGCTCGCCCTTTTTTGCCAGTCGTTTCATTTCCTTATTGGCATATATCGCAACCTCTACACGACGGTTCTTTTGTCTTCCAGCCTCCGATTCATTTGAATCCAGCGGTTGACCTTCGCCGTATCCTTTAGTGGTGATTCGTGTGTCTTTAATTCCCTGACCCACTAAAAAATTTTCCACGGCATCTGCTCTATTCTCCGATAGTTTCTGATTGTAAGCGTCTTCACCTTTGTTGTCCGTATGGCCTTCAATAAGAATATTTGTGTCGTCATATTTTTTTAGTGTTTCAGACAAATCTGTAAGATTTGTTTTGGTATTTTCACGAAGACTATAAGATTCTGTGTCGAAAACCAAACCTGATTCAAAAGTGATAAGGATTCCCTCCCCTACTCTTTCTACGTGCGCTCCTTCTAAATCTCTTTTCAATTCTTCCGCTTGTTTATCCATTTGGCGGCCTATGATTGCACCAGCAGCGCCACCTACGGTAGCTCCGATAATCGCTCCTACTACGGTGTTATCGGAACGATGACCAATAGCCCCGCCGATAGCACCACCTACACCAGCACCAATGGCACCTCCTTTTGTTGTATTAGTGGCATTGCATCCCATAAGAATTTGGCTGAGTATAGCGATCAGCATGGTCAGCGCTGCCATGTGTTTTGCTGCAGTATTTCTCATATTTCAATTATTTATCGTTGTCATTATCGTCATCACGAGTGTTTTCCAAAGCCAGGTCGATTCTTTCTCGGAGCTTTTGAAACTCGAGCTTTATTTCTGCCGCCGTATTACGCGACGCTTGTTGAATATCGTCCCAGGTTTCATCAGACGAGTTGCTGATTTCATCTAATGATTTTTCAACTTTATCTCGCTGAACTGTTAGTTGTTTCTTTACACTTTCCAAATCTTCCCGCGCATCAATCTTGCCTTTTTCCAGTTCCTTCGACACTTTGTCCAAGCGGTTGTTAATATCATCGCGAAGCTCGCGAAGTTCCTGAGCCACCTCTGCCTTTTCTTTTTTAATGTCATCAACAATTGCTTCTTGCGTTGCATCAACATTATTCTCAGAAGTGCGCGTACATTGTGTAAAGATTACAGCGCTTGCCAGCGTTGCAACCAACATTACCTTTTTCATAATTTTTAAATTTTGGTGTATACTAATAGCGCCATCTATTCGATGGCGCCGTTTACTTAATTTTGATTAAGCCATTAAAAATTTTCAATTTCCTTTCGGATTTCATCCTTTGTCTTACCTAATTTTTGCTGCAAGCGTCCGTACATCTCCTCTTCTTTTCCCTTAGCAAAAGTTAAATCATTGTCGGTAAGGTTGCCGTACTTCTGTTTCAGTTTACCTTTAATCTCGTTCCAGTTTCCTTCTATGGTTAGCTTGTTCATAATTGTGGTGTTTAAGTTGAACATAGTGAAAGGTCATGGCTAGACCTTTATTTTTTCACTTGTATAATCCGCCTTTTGTTTTCCTTCTTTTGCAATCTGATCAACCTTTGCGTTAAATTGATCTTTCAGCTTTTCTATAGATTCATTTACAGTTCCAACTAAATTATCTTTTAGTTTAACTGAACCGTCGACGATTTGTTGACGTGTTTTCTTTCCATCGCTCGGTGCCAGGAGCATTCCTATTGCAATGCCCACAGCAGCTCCTGCTATAAAGCCACCGATTAAGTTTTTAGGGTCATTTGTGAGATTCATAAATTTTAAGAGTTTTAGTTTTAAATGTTTTAAACGACTTCTTCACTGGCAGTGAAGAAAACATTATGCCAGTCTTAAAAAGATTTCAAAATCATTATTTCACCTATATATAGAAATAACATAATAACCTCGTCGTGCAACATTATCCCCAAGCCGACCGAGAAAGCAACATCAGACTCTATTTCAAGAAGTCGTTGAGTCTCTCAAAAATTTTAGTCTCTGAAAATACGTGTAGCAGTTTGTGGAGTTTATGATTAACATCCGTAGATAATACTCCACAACAAGAAATACACGAAATCACTTTTTAGCTCGAAAAATACGGTTTTGACTCTGGTATGAGATTCATTCAGTAGGAACAAAAGACTAAACCAAACTTAAGATATGACAACCACAACTAGTTATCTATCCATGGAGGAACTCGCAATCAGATTCTTCGGAGAAATTAAAAATGAATTGGGATTTACATCGACACGTAAAATTGTGTACTTGGTTAGATCAGTAATTTCTCAACTGCGGAAAAACTTGTCGCATGAACAGCTGACTAATATTATTCAGCGTACGCCTTCATTGCTTCAATTGCTTTTCATCAGCAATTGGAAATACAACGAAAAAGAAATTGCCAGTAATCACTTGGACGAAATTGTCGAAGGTGTATATCAAGACGGGAAACAATCTCTGTTTGCTTCCGAAATTGAAACGTTGAATGCTGTCATTGTAGTGCTTAGAAAATTGGATAAGTTTTTCAAACTTCTTGGACTAGACATTCTGCATTACTCGCTTAAACAGGAACTCAAACAAGTTGCAATGGAAGATGCGGCATAATCCGCCTTTCATCTAATAAATAAATAGTAAATAAATTTTAACCTTTAAACTGAATCTTATGTTACGCTGGACAGTCACATTTCTAATCATTGCTATTGTAGCCGCCATCTTCGGATTTGGTGGAATCGCCGCTGGCGCTGCTTCCATAGCAAAAGTCTTATTCTTTATCTTCTTAGTGCTATTTGTACTTTCATTGGTATTTGGCGCTAGCATCTTTAAGAGGTGACGATAAAGGATTACGTGAAATCCCGGTTTTCGTTAGGTAAGGCCGGGATTTTTATTTTGAATGCACTTAGTGAACACAACTAATTACACGACATTTTTAAGAAGTTTTAACGTTCGTTTATGAAAAAAAAGATTCATGCGCAACAGCATCCAAATCAGGAAGATAAAAGTGGGAATGCAGTATATGCTTCTCTTACAAGTGTGAACTCAAGCACAAATCAACCATTAGCGCACGATGCTGATATGGCTGAAGGTGCAGAAAGCGATTACAAAAAAGCATTAGCAAATTCGAAAAAAAAGCCATCATCGGCTCTCTCGCATAAATCTTCGAAACAATAAAAAGCGGTTTTTGTCCTTATTAGAAAGGACCTTTCTATCTTACCCAAATGAATTTTCAGTGGAAGCCAAAAAAATATCTGATTACCCTTCTAAAAGTAATTGGTTGGATTTCATTGTCTGTTATCAGCCTCCTGGTATTAGTAGCACTCGCGATTCAAGTGCCCTACATCCAAAATAAACTCACTCAAAAAGCTGTAAGTTTTCTAAAAGGAAAAATAGGTACGGAGGTTACGCTGGAACATATCAGTTTGTCCATTCCAAAAAAAATAATTCTTACCGGTCTCTATGTGGAAGACCAGGAGCAAGACACCTTGCTATATGCCGGTAAACTAGGCATTGACACAGACTTATGGGCTTTGACCCAACACACTATTGAATTGAATGACATAGAGCTTTCAAACGTAAAGGGGAATGTAACCCGTTCAGAACCGGATAGTGCTTTTAATTTTGATTTTATAGTGAACGCCTTTGCAGGCGATACCACGGTAGCGCCAGATACCACTCAAACTCCATGGAGCTTTTCCATTGGAGATATTGCATTAAATGAAATTAACGTTTCTTTTGATGACCAGCTTTTAGGTAACGAGATAACACTAGCGCTGGGTTCCTTAGCACTTTCACTCGAAGAATTTAATCTCACGAATTCCGTCATTAAAGCCGACAACATTGATCTTGAAAATGTAATCATCAGTGTTATACAATCTAAAATCGCACCTGATACAGTTGACATTGTTCCTGACTCGTCAACCTCAAAGCCATTTGATATCGGCGTTAATGAAATAAATTTTAAAAATATTCAGGCACGTTATCAGCATACGGCGAAAGGCCAAAATCTTGCACTGACTCTTGGCGAACTGATATTAGATGCCGAGGACATAGACCTAAACAATCAGCTGATTGACGTTAATACGTTTTCCCTCCATAATACCTTTATATCCTATCATCAAATGGCTGGTTATAAAAAAGCTGTTAAACAAGAGGCTGAACCAAAGAATGTAAGCGAACCGTGGAAGATTTCAGTTGACGAATTAGATCTGTCCGACAATAGCATCCAATACCATAATTTTGATGAACGTGTACATCGTGAACAATTTGATACTAACCACCTATGGGTAACAAAACTTAATACCCAGGCAAGCAATCTGAATTGGAGCGGAGACAATATAAATGCTGAATTGGAAAATCTCTCCTTTTATGAAAGAAGTGGTTTTATCATTGAAACATTGTCAACAACATTTCTGATGACAAAAAATTCTATTGAAATTGACAACTTCAAGTTCATTTCACCGAACAGCAACATCGCATTAAACGCCCAAACTAAGTTTCAGTCCATACAAACACTTTCTGAATCCTACCCGGACGCTTTTGTCGATCTTAACATTCAAAAATCCGTGATAGGACTTAGGGATATTCATTTTTTTGCGCCATCCGTACTAGATAGTCTTCCTCTTAAAATTACACAAAACACAACCTTGCAGCTGAATACGGAAGTGAAAGGTTATTTAAAAGACTTGAGTATCCAACACCTGGCCTTGGAAACTTTAAGCAAAACATCCATCAACCTAAAAGGAAAAATTGCTTTACGAAAAGCCCTCGATCCATTCTTTGATATCCAACTGGAAAAATTTTATACCACGAAATCAGACGTTGAATCCATCCTGGTTGACTCTCTAATTCCTCCGACGTTGGCGCTCCCCGAATGGATAAACCTTCAGGGAAATGTTAAAGGCGAGATGAATTCACCAACCGTTAAAGCAAAATTGACAAGCAACTTTGGTCAGGTAGATCTGGATGGTGAACTGCACCAGGAAAAAAATCCTGATCGTAGCGCATATAGAGCAACCGTAAAATTAGACGAATTTAATATTGGGAAGCTGCTGAAAAAGGAAAACACCATGGGCCCGATCACACTAGCTGTCTCAGTGGATGGATCGGGTCTGGCAATGGAAGAGCTGAACTCCCAAATTAAATTGCATGTCCAAAGTTTTTTATACAATGGTTATACCTATCATGATTTAATGGTAGATGGAAGGCTCAAAAAATACTTTTTCTCAGGTCTCGCGGAGATGCAAGATGATAACCTAAATTTCAAACTTGATGGCGACCTGGATTACAACCAAGAAATACCTAAATATCAATTTACTTTTGAATTAAAAAATGCTGACTTCAAGGCTTTAAATCTTTCAGTACGTCCTCTGAAAGCACGAGGAACACTAGACATTGATTTAGCCACCGCTGATTTTAAAGTTATTAATGGCGACCTGGACATCCGAAAGTTTGCGATTTTTAATGGAAACGATGTATATGCTGTAGACTCCCTCTTATTTGCGTCTATCGACCAAAAAGGACAAAGTGAAATATCTATCCGGTCCGATATCCTGGACGGTAACTTCGAGGGAACCATTAATTTATTTAGCTTGTCCGAAGTGATCCGGAGACACTTCAACAATTATTTCTCCTTGCGTGATACAGCTTTCAAAAAACCGACACAACCTCAAAACTTTAAATTTGACCTCCGGATAAAAAATACGGATCTCCTCACAGAAATTATTGTTCCCGAGTTGGATCCGTTTGTTCCTGGCATCATTCGGGGAGAATTCGACAGCAACGAGGACAAACTTGACCTTTCAATAGCCTTGGCAAAAATTCGTTATGCCGGCGTCGGAACTGATTCAATTAAATTCGATGTTAGATCGGATAAAAAGGCGCTAGCCTATACGTTATCCGTCAGGGACATACTCGTGGATACCTTGCACATTGAAGCCTTGCGGTTACAAGGAAATGTTGCTAATGATTCTATTCGTACAAAATTGATAATTCTTGACTCTTTGCAAAAAGACAAATACGTACTCGGAGGAGTTTTCCACAGCCTTGAAAAAGTCTTTCAATTCAGGTTCCTGCAAAATGAGGTGGTTATGAATTATGCTCCATGGACAACGCCATCAGATAATTCATTACAATTCACTTCCAAAGGAATTCAGGCACATAATTTCTCGATTACAAACATTAATGAAATGATTGCTCTCAAAACGAGTAATGATCAGGACTCAATCGTTTCGATTGTTTTTAAAGACTTGAACTTACAGAACATTACAAAATTGGTGGAGGGAACAACGCCGTTAGATGGCTTGGCCAACGGAGATTTAAACATGATGTCAGCTGAAAAAGGGGCTTTTAATTCCACCCTACGAATTGACGATCTTAAAATATTAAACCAGCAATGGGGTAACCTGTCATTAGCTTTAGGAAAAACATCTTCGGGACCACTGAACATAGACCTGGCATTAGAAGGAGAAAAAACATCCCTCGAAGCTGGAGGATACTTCTCCTCAAATCTCACACCGCCGGAAATAAATTTCGAGGCACGCATCTTAAAATTAGATATGACTACTATCGAGCCACTGACCGGGGGTCAACTAAAAAACACCAAGGGAAATGTCACCGGTCAGTTTGCAATTTCAGGTGCAACATCCAGCCCTGATATTGATGGACAATTAAATTTTAAGAAGGTTTCTTTTACACCTTCCATCATAAATAGTGAATTCACCCTGGAAGACGAAAAAATTTCCATAGAAGATGGAGAAATCGTCTTGACCGACTTTGAATTGAAAGACCTTCAGAATAATGTCGCAAAACTTGATGGAAAAATAACTACAGAGGCATTTAGCAACTTCAATTTAAACCTAAAACTTTCGGCAAAGGATTTCCAGGTTTTGAACTCTACTGAAAAGGATAACGAGTTATTTTACGGTAATGTACAAGTTACCACCCAGGCTGGCATCACGGGGAGCCTAGATCAACCTGTTGTGAATATGAACATCAATTTGAGTGATGAAAGTAATTTTACATATGTAGTTCCACAATCAGAAAAAGGGGTACTGGAACAAAAGGGTATCGTAGAATTTATTGATAGGGATGCGAAGAAGGATCCCTTTCTTCGCGCCATAAATACACGTGATACACTTAAATCTACGTTTAAAGGAATAAATATTTCAGCCAATATTGAATTAAACGATAATGAAACGCTAAACATTATTATTGATCCCGCGACGGGCGATAAACTTTCTGTAAAAGGTAATTCTACATTAACTTTTAATCACGATCCCACCGGCGACATGACGCTTACGGGTCGATACGAAATCACCGAAGGCAGTTACGATCTTTCCTTTTACAAACTCGTCAAACGAAAATTTGAAATCGAAAAAGGAAGCACCATCGTTTGGTCAGGAAATCCACTTGATGCGACATTAAACATTCGCGCGATTTATGAAGTGGAGACTTCCGCTATAGAATTGGTTTCAAATCAAACTGATGATGCACAGCAACTCAATCAATATAAGCAGCGACTACCGTTTTTAGTGTATCTGCAAATTAAGGGTGAATTACTTGCGCCAGAAATCAGCTTCCAACTGGATTTGCAAGAGTCCAAACGAAATGCTTTTGGGGGAACTGTTTATGCCAAGTTAAGGGATATTAATACCCGTGAATCAGAACTCAATAAACAAGTGTTTGCTTTACTTATATTGAAACGTTTCATTTCTGATAACCCTTTGGAAAATCGTGCTGGGTCGGATGTAACCAGTACTGCCAGGCGAAGCGTTAGTAAACTTCTTTCCGAGCAATTAAATCGTCTTTCTCAAAACATCGAAGGTGTAGAGCTTTCCTTTGATGTTAAATCCTATGAAGACTATTCGTCTGGAACAGCCGAAGGTCAAACGCAGGTACAACTAGGCCTTTCAAAGAGTTTGTTTGACGAGCGACTCGTCGTAAAAGTTGCCGGAAATTTTGAAGTAGAAGGGGAAACATCAAATCAAAATTCCGTAAGTGATTACATTGGTGACCTTGCACTTGAATATAAGTTGACGGAAGATGGACGCTTCCGTATAACGGGGTTCAGAAACAGTAACTTCGATCTTATCAGCGGAGAACTTATTGAAACCGGGGTTGGTCTAATCTACATAAAGGATTACGATACGCTCCGCGAACTTTTTAAAGCCAATGCGAAAGAGAAATAACATAGCATTATGTTTTGGCATGTTGCAAGAAGGTCACAAGCTGGTCTTCGCGTTATTTATTTTCATTTTGTGCATGAGTCTTTTTAGCTGCACTGCTACCAAGTTTTTAAAAGAAGGTGAAACCTTTTACGAAGGATCTGAGATCAATTTTGATACACAAGGAAATCGTGTCGGTCGAAAAAAAATACTGAGAAGGGAGCTTGATGAGTACATCAACCCAAAACCTAATAAAAAAATTCTCGGCATGCGGCCTGGTGTCTGGTTTTATTTCATTGCCGGCACTCCAAAGAAGGAAAAAGGAGGACTGCGAAATTTCATCAAGAAAAAATTAGGCAAACCACCCGTTCTATTTTCCGAAGTAAAACCAGACAGGACGGCAAAAACGTTGAATGGCGTACTCTACAACGAAGGTTATTTCCAGTCGGAGGTTAGTTTCACTGTTCAAACAAAGAAGAAAGAAACATCGGTAACCTATGACGTAATTCTACCGAGGCCTTATCGATTAGACTCCATTCAATATCCGAGGGGCAGAGACAGCGTATATGCATCAATATTAACAGGTTTGAGGGAGACATCACTTTTAAAAGAAAACCAACGATATGATCTTGAGCGCATGCAAGCCGAACAATCGCGCATTGAAGAGGAATTGGAGAACGTTGGCTTTTATTATTTCGACGACCGGTACTTGATTTTCCAAGCGGATAGTACCGTTGGTGATAGGAAAGTACATCTAGCGCTACGGTTAGAGAAAGGAATTCCCCCTAAAGCCCGCCGAATTTATAAAATCAATGATGTCAATGTATACTCCAACTATTCTCTTTCGATGGATTCGACAAGACAAACATCCTTTGCGAAAAATGTTGAGGGATATAATTATATCGACTCAGCCGGCAATTTCCGGCCCGAGATAATCACACGGGTAATCAATTTAAAAAGAGGCAATATTTACAGGCGCGAGGATCAGGAGTTTACGTTAAGCCATCTCATGGGCCTTGGTGTGTTTAAATTTGTAAACGTTAAATTTTCAGAAGTCCATAAAGATTCATCGCTATTAAATACGGATATTTTTTTAACGCCTTTAAAAAAGAAATCCTTACGAGCAGAGGTACAGGCGGTATCCAAATCGAACAACTTCGTGGGTCCCGGAATTACTTTTACGTTTACGAATCGAAATTTTCTTAAAGGTGCAGAGTTATTTGAATTGCGGTTAAACTCTGCATATGAAGTCCAGGTAAGTGGTCAAACCGGAGATGGGCCCTTAAATTCGTTTGAAATCGGAATGGAAACCAGCCTAACAGTTCCGCGCTTTATTTCACCCATTCGAATTGATTATGCATCACGCGAATTTATTCCTAAGACGGTATTTACATTTGGAGTTAACCTGCAAAACCGGGTTAACTATTTTCGTTTAAATTCATTTAATCTCAGCGCAGGATACACGTGGCTCGAAGCTGCTTCTAAATCACATGAGCTGTACCCTATTGACATCAGCTTTGTTCAGACTGACAAAAAATCTCCAGAGTTCCAAAACCGGCTGGATAGTAATTCAGTATTAGCAAGTTCATTTCAAGACCAATTTATTATTGGAACGAGGTACTCCTATACGCTCAATACCCAATTAAGCGAAGACCCTATGCGAAAATTTGAAGAGAAGAAATATCGAACGCATAGTTTTTATTTCAATGGCAATGTAGATGTGGCCGGTAATCTTTTTTATGCTATTCAGCGACAATTGAATTCCGAAGAGGAGCCGCTTCAAATTTTTAATTCACCCTATTCCCAGTATGTGAAAGGCGACATCGACTTTCGATACTATTTGCAATTTGACGAACGCAACAAGTTGGCTACACGACTTGTTGTGGGGGCCGGTTACGCCTATAAGAATTCTACCACGCTGCCTTACATCAAACAGTTTTCAATCGGCGGTTCAAATAGCATCCGTGCATTTCCGGCCAGATCTATTGGCCCCGGTACTTATAACATTCGCGAGGAGTCCGACAGCACTACACGATTTATTGATCAACGTGGCGACATTAAGCTAGAGGGGAATATTGAATACCGCTTCGATATCACTAAAATATTTAAAGGCGCAGTGTTTTTGGACGCTGGCAATATATGGCTCCTGCAAAATCCCAATAATGAGAGGCAAGGGGGTACGTTCAAAACAAAAACATTTCTCAACGAACTGGCTGTAGGCACGGGGCTCGGTTTGCGATTAGATTTCAGCTTTTTCGTACTTCGACTGGATACTGCGTTTCCGTTACGCAAACCCTATCTTGTGGATGATCCGTGGGTGATCGACGACATTGATTTTGGTAGGAAAGCCTGGCGAAAGGAGAACCTGATATTTAATATTGCCATTGGATATCCGTTCTAAACGGTGCCAAAAATAGGCACATAACGTCGTTGGTAGCCTTTCACATTCTTTGTATTTTTGAAAATGAATATTCCTGAATTTCATTCCACACATATTTTTGTTGCGGACGACGATGAGGATGACCGCTTGTTTTTTCAGGAAGTAATAAAGGAGTTGCCTTACCTCGTTCATTTAACAATGGCTAAAGATGGGGAGGAGACCATTAAGGCTCTAAATAATCTGCCCCAGTTGCCCGATTTGCTTTTCCTTGATTTAAACATGCCCATTAAGAATGGCCTTGAGTGTTTAAAGGAGATCAAGCATGACAAAAACCTTAGAATTTTACCAGTTATTATTTTTTCGACCTCCTCTTTTCCCAAAACAATTAACCAGGCATATGACGCCGGCGCACATTTATACATTCGAAAACCAAATGATTTTTTAAGCTTTAGAAAATCAATTCAATATGTGTTATCGGTTAATTGGAAGGAAAACCTTGGGCAGCCTCCTAAGGAAGAGTTTGTATTGCAACTTCCCTGATTCCTTTGATCTCCGTTGAACCACAATTTCCCCAGTTGTGGAAAAAATTCAATTCCTTTTTTTATCGATGTTGTAATGGCCAGCCTAATCGTTGGTTGACATTTGGCACAATGTTTTTGGGAAACCAGCTAACAAAATTGCTGTCAAATCTTAAAGAAATTCCTATGAAAGTCAACTCAATAAAAATCTTCCAATATGCCAGAAGAATCCCAGAAATCTACGGGACGTTTATTGCCCTTGGATTAATCTTTTACTTTTTCATTGCGTATTTCGCGGGCTTCCTGCATGTCATCGAGTATCGTCTGCTGAATCTGGTAATCATGTCCATAGGAATATATTATTCGTTAAAACAGTTTAAAAGAACCCACAGTGGAAATCTCGATTATTTCAAAGCATTGATCATTGGGGTATCCTCTGCATTTATTGGTACCTCTACCTTTGTACTGTTTTTATTTCTTTATCTAAAGATAGATACTGCGCTAATGCAGGCTATTATAGAAAACGAACCAATGGGTCCTTATCTCAACACCTACATCGCAACCTTCGCGGTATGGTTGGAAGGAATATTTTCTGGCCTCATCATGACTTTCATTCTGATAAATTTCCTTACCGATCAAAAAGAATAATGTTGTAGACCTCCTGTTCAGTTCATCTGTGCTACAGGTTTTTGACGCGAAGTTTTTAGCATGTTATATAATTTTAGGAAAGGGTATAACAATGGATAAAGCACCAAAATAATTGTCCACGACATCAGGAACACAAAATTTCCTTTCAGGAGTTTAACGAGCGCGAGAAAATATCGAAAGGAAAAATTCTTGACAATGACTAACAACCAAAAGTTCAAACTGATAAATGCCTGCACCCAGAATATAAATAGTTCCTTTAACATTACTAAAGGCTTCGTGCGATAGGCTTTTTTCCGATGAACCATTTGCATTGTAAACATATACATGAAATACTTTATCGGATTATCTTCGAATAAGCGAGGCTGAATTTCTTTTTTAGGCCCTGTAATTAATGTATCAGCGCAAAAATATGCATCATGCGTATGCAAAGCTTCCATCCAAAAATCAACATCCGCGTAGAAGCCATATTTCTTTTTGAAATAACCTTTCTCTTGCAAAAGCTGCTTTTTAACCATCGCCTCACCATATACAGGTGAAAAGAAATTCGGCGTCCTGAAATAGATTTCTTTTAATAAAAAATCTTTGTCAATTACACCCTCCTTTAAATCTTTGTAGTCGAAGCTTGTACTAACGACATTATCGTTGCTGTCCGTTATACCCACAGAATTAAAAACAAAGCCGACAGACTCATTTTCCGTTATCGCTTTATACCATTGGGCCAGGAGATCTGGCTTAAAGCGATCGCCATCATGCAGAATCGCGATGTATGGATAAGTTGCGTTTTGAATTCCAAAATTTAGATTAGCCGGCATTCGTTTGTTAGTCGCATGTCGGAAATATTTTATTCTTTCATCCTTTGCTACGAACTCCCTGCACAATTTCTCAGTAGCGTCAGTAGAACAATCATCACAAATGATCAATTCAAAATTGTCGAATGTTTGATTCAAAATATCCTGCAAGGACAATTTTAATCTTTCCGCTCTATTATATGTAACTAATACTATGCTTATCACGTTGCTTTTTTTATTATCCTTAAATCAACTTGTATATAGACAGTGCGTTGCACAAAAAAATACATTTATCTTGTATCTGTATTTTTTTGTCGCCCAACGTAGTGCATAAACGTTCAATCGAAATTCTACCCACTGATGGTCGGACGGACCACGATGGTGCTTTAAGAACAAGCTGTCAACCGAATGGTTAAAAAAAATCCCGGAAATCGCCGGAAACGTTTCCAATGAAAACGAAAAAATAATTTGCTACTCCGGGAGCTTAAATGAGATGCAGAAGGTGGTTCCTTCGCCTATGGCGCTTAGCACTTCGACTTCCGCGCTATGACTGTTCAATATATTCTTTGTTGATGTTAGACCTAGCCCCATACCCCCTGGCTTCCCAGTATAAAACGGATCAAATAATTTTTCTATTTCTTCGGAAGCAATGCCCTTTCCATTATCACAGATAAGTGCAGCAATAGATCCATTTCTTAATTCCGTACTTACTTTTAAGATACCACTTCCCGGCTGCATGGCTTCGAGCCCGTTAATAATGATGTTCAGCAAGGCGATTTTTATTTTTTCACGATCGAGCAGTACTCTGGGGAGATCGCGTTGAATATTTTTTTCGAGTTTAATTTGATTGAGATTGATTCGATCAATGGACAATGCTAGCGTTTCCTCCAGGATCTCATGAATGGGTGTTAACTCGAGGTTAAGTTCCTTAGGCTTGGACGAATTCAGCATTTCGCTGATAAGCTGTTCGATACGATTTGCATTACGTTCTATAATGTCGCTATACAGTTTAATATCTGGCGTCTCTGTAGGAATTTCCTCTTTCAACTGATCGAAAGCCAATGTCAAGTTGGTCAAAGGATTTCTGACTTCATGGGCGATAGTCCGGGCAATCTTACCAGTCATAGAAAGACGTTCTGCAATGATCATATCTCTTTCGGCCTTCTTGCGCATAGTCTGATCGTGAATTATTCCCTGGTAGCAGCAAAATTCCGAAAGTTGATCAGGAATAAATACGCAATTTACGAGGCATCCTTTCTTAGATCCGTTCTTGTTAATCATGTAGCAGTCGTAGTCACGCACTTGCTCCAAATCCTTCAAGTTCGAATAAAATTTTTCATAGTCACTTTCTTCGGCAAACAAATCTTTTATTTTCAAAGCCAAAGCTTCTTGTTTTGAGTACTGAAAAAATTTCATGAAGGATTCGTTCACATCCACCAGCTTCAAATGTTCGTTCGCAAGGAAAATAGGATCTACTGACCGCTCGAATAGTGATCGATATCTTTTTTCTTTTTCGTCCAGCTCGCGAATTACCTTTGCCTGACTTAAAGCATAACGAATGCTTCGCTCCAGGATTGGACCATTCAATTCGGTTTTAACAAGATAATCTGCAGCGCCAAATCGTGTAGCGTCTAAGTCAACTTTCAAATCTCCTTGCCCTGTAAGTAAAATGCTTGGCGTGATAACCCCTTTTTGTTGGGCAAATTTAATAAGGTCCAATCCTGTTTCACTTCCGAGTCGATAGTCGATCAGGAAAACATCATGACTTCCCAAGACCATTTTTAATCGTGCCTGCTCTGGCTTAGGCTCCCATTCCAATTCAAAAGTAAAATTGCCACTCTCCGCCAGATACTCTCTGACCAACAGCACATCATCTTCATCATCTTCAATCAGCAATACTTTAACCGGCGTTGTCTTCATAGGTGTTAAACTTATTATTGTAACGGTAAGGTTACCGTACGAAACCAATAGTTCCCAAGTTGTCCTGCCATTTCGATAAGGTGGTCGAACCTGACAGGTTTACAAATGAACGAATTTGCGCCAAGATCATAGATTTGAGTTACATCTGTTTCAGATCTTGACGTTGTGAATATTACAATAGGAATGCTTTTTAAACTATGGTCTGACTTGATAAGCTTCAGCGCTTCCCGCCCATCAATCTTCGGCATATTCAGATCCAGTAAAATCAGGCCGGGTCTAAACGTAGGCTGTGTTTTAAACTTACCCTCTTTATATAAATAATGCATGAGTTCTTCGCCATCTTCTACAAAATGTATTGTATTCGACAACTTATTTATATCTAAGGCCTCCTTCATCAGCATTCTATCATCGGCATCATCATCTGCCATGAGGATATTAACGGTTCTTGTGTTCTTCATCGATATTAAAAACGCACTATTTTAAGCCGCAGGTAATATAACTATAAATTCAGAGCCTATGTTTTCCTTGCTCTTTGCGGTTATAAATCCTTTATGATTAGTTACAATTTTTCTACAAATCGCTAAACCAATACCAGTTCCTTCATAATCTGTTCTGCCATGCAAACGCTGGAAAATATTAAAAATCTTATCTATGAATCTTTCGTCGAATCCAATGCCATTATCTTTAACAGTAATCTTCACATAAGCGTTATCCGGCAGGGAAACATTAAATTCTTTTTTTATCTCCTGCCATTTTATTGGCTTTCCATATACTTCAACAATTGGAATTTCATTCGGTTTATGGAATTTTACAGCATTATTAATTAAGTTTTGAAATAAGCGCTTGATCTGTATTTTTTCGCCCGTTACCGAGGGCAAGCCGCCAATCTTAATCACTGCATTTTCCCGTTTAATTTGGATATCAAGATCCTCATAAATTTCCGTCATAATTTGATCCATGTCCAACTGCTGAAAAACTTCGCCGCTTCGTGAAACACGTGAAAATGACAGCAAATCTTCAATTAACGTCTGCATGCGTGACGAAGCAGACTGCATTCGTTTAATATAATCCTCTCCCGGGCCATCTAGTTTCTGTTTATACCGCGACACAAGTCGATCACCAAATGCCCTTATCTTACGAAGTGGCTCTTGCAAATCATGCGAGGCCACATACGCAAACTGTTCAAGATCTTCATTAGAACGTTTCAGCTCCGCAGTGTATTGCTCTAATTGTGTTTCGTACATCTTCTGATCTGTGACATCAATGACAGTACCTAATATATCAACACCCGACTTTACATTTGCCTCTCTAGGTTTAGATGTCATGGACAGATATTTCAATACGCCTTGCACTTCTATCCTGAACTCAAGTGTTTTACCGTCGTGATCATCGACAATTTCATCAATGAATTTTTCTACCGCACCCTGGTCCTCCGGGTAAACATTTTCCTGAAAAGAATTCCACGAAGGGATAAATGTGTTCGGGTCTTTGTCCAGTATTTTATACAAACCATCAGACCACAACAACGATTGATTAGCTGCATCCCATTTCCAGCTTCCCATATTTGCCAGCGCTTCCGCTTCTTTCAGCAACAAACCACGCTCTTCAAGAATAAGACGTTGCTGTTTTTGATTGGTATTATTGGAAAACGTGACCACGAACCCATCTTCCAATTTAACAACGGTGATGTTATACCATCCCACATATGGGTCGCCTTGCCTAAAAAGTTGTTCAACCTGTTTGGGCTGACCAGTCTCCACTACTTCTTTGTAAATATCAAACAAGCCTTCAGATCGCACATTGGGAAAAATAGACAGCAGATTTTTCCCTATAAGATCCTTTTCGGCTCTGCCTGTTGCTTTTGAAGCAATTTCGTTGGATAAAACCAACGCAAAATCTTCTATACCTCTTGTGTTTTTATTGCGAATAGCACTGAAGGCCATAATTCCGTCAAGCGAATTATCAAGAACACTTCGCAATGTCTTTTGTGTAAATTCGCGGATACCGACTTCACTTCTAAGCGTGAGAATATTTTCATTCAATCTCGCTTCCGCTATACGCTGTCTTTCTAACGCGTCCATGACTTTTGAAAATAAAAAGGATACTCCCCCTAATGCAACTAAAGTATAAAGTAACAGCGCAAGGGGTGCAATGTTTCGAAAATCCGTTTCACTCGTTAGACGTGTCTCAAAAATCTTCCCTTCTTCATTTGAAATACGCCGTATGATGTCGCGGATTTCATTCATGTTACTTCTTCCTTGGAATAGCAAGGGCTTCTCTTCGGCAGTCAAAAGCTCGTTTCCTGGATTTTTTATTGCGAGAATTTTATTGATGATGGTGAACTGACGGTTAATTAGAATTTCTAATGTGTCAACTTTCCTGGAAATTACAATGTTGTTGCGCGTGAGGCTGTCGAGTGCGCGGATCTGAGCAGGCAAAACACTTACAGAACTATAATAAGGCGCTAAGTACAAAGTGTCTTTTGTAAGTTGAAAGCCTCGTTGGCCAATTTCAGCATCTTTAATAGTAGAAAGCGTCTGTTCGAGTGATCTTAGAACTTCGCGCGAGTGGCGAATCAGATTTACCTCGGTCATGTAGTTGCTTAAATTTCTGTATGTCATCAGGCTCACTGCCACAAGCACCATCACGATGACCAAAAACATTAACTTAATATAGAAGTTCTTCATATGGGGTTCGTGATCTACAATTGTAGAAAAAAATCTATTGAAAGGAATTCATACCATTAAAATTTCGCTTGATTCGATATTTTTTTCCTGGCTTACTATTTACAATAGCCAATGCAAACAACCCAATATTACTATGACTAAAATATTAAAGATTCTAACAGTATTCTGCTTACTTGGTTCTGCAAGCCTGCTTTCTTCCGATGTATATGCCCAAATCAAAGGTGGAATAAAAGGCGGTTTAAACGTAAGCAATTTGTATGTGGACGAGGTCGATGATGAAAATGCACGGTTTGGATTTAATATTGGATTCTATGGTCAGGTATTATCATCAGATGCTTTTGCGATTCAGCCCGAATTATTATTCTCAACAAAAGGGTCAAAAGTTGAGTATGGTGGAAATTTTTTCGATCAAACCATAAAGTATAATTTAAGTTACCTAGACCTACCGGTATTGGCGGTTTTTAAATTAGGTGAATCGGCAGAAATTCACATTGGGCCTTATGCGAGTTATTTGTTAGGCGCCAGTATTTCTCACGAAGGCAATTTAGGGAATGACGTTGATGAAATTGACAAAGATCACCTTAAATCTTTTGACTATGGATTGGCAGGTGGCTTTGGCCTTAATTTCGGAAACTTCCAGGTGGGAGCTCGATATAATTATGGGTTGGCAAAAATTGCCGACAGCGATGCTGCAGAATTATTAATAGGAGATTCAAAAAATTCAGTCGCTCAGATTTATCTGGCGCTCAATTTGGGCAATAAGAATGATGATTGAGGAGTTTGGTTTTAAGTTAGGGGTAAAAGCATCCGCCGTACGGCGGATGCTTTTTTTTATGCATGAATGTTATAAAGTTTAAGTTTATTGTACAGCGTCTTTCGATCGATTTTTAAGAGTTCTGCTGCTTTTGACTTGTTGTAGTTAACTTTTTCGAGCACATCGATTATTGCTTGCCTTTCCGCTGATCCAGCGATTGACTTTAGTAATCCAACGCTATCGTCTGCCATATCGCCTGGAAGGATAAGCGTCGAATGTGCTTGTATTATTTCTTGAGGTAAACTGTCAGACTGAACTTCGTCACCAACGGTGAGTAACACTGATCTTCTAACGACGTTGTTTAATTCACGGAGATTACCATACCAGAAGTAATTCGTAATTTGTGTAAGGACTTCAGGCGAAAATGATTTAACATTTTTATGCAAAGCCTGATTCGCCTTCTCTAAAAAATAGTTAGCAAAGATCAAGATATCATCCTTCCGCTCGCGAAGTGGCGAAAGCTGGATCTTAAATTCATTCAGACGATGATAAAGATCTTCTCTGAATCTTCCTTCTTTTACAGACTTCGTCAGATCCTCGTTGGTAGCCGCAATGATGCGGACGTCGATAGGAATATCCTTTGTCGCACCAATTCTTTTTATTCTTCGCTCCTGAATTACACGGAGTAACTTGATTTGATTTTCATATGACAAATTTCCAATCTCATCAAGGAAGATTGTTCCGCCATTAGCAACTTCAAAGCTTCCCTGTTTGTCATTAACGGCGCCTGTAAACGCACCTTTAATATGACCGAACAATTCACTTCCGGCAAGTTCCTTAGGAAGGGCGCCACAATCAATGGCTACGAAGGGATAGTTTGCGCGTTTGCTGTAACGGTGAATCGATTGTGCTACAAACTCCTTTCCGGTTCCAGTCTCACCGTTGATAATCACCGACATGTCTGAGGGAGCAATTAATTCTATGTAACGTTGAACCGTTTGAGATTGTACACTCTTGCCAACAATATAGTTGAGAGGCTCGGCATGGACTTTATTTTTTCTTACCTCTGGTGTATTCTCAACTTCCGATGAATTTCTTTTTTCATTCTTAGCAATTGTTTCTCGTATGGTAACAAGCAATTCATCGGGGTATAAAGGTTTCGTGACATAGTCATTTGCTCCATATCTGAATGTTTCGACAGCTGTCCTGACATCGGAATAACCAGTTATGATAATAACAGCGACCGATGGCTGGAGTAATTTAATTTTTCGCAACATTTCCACGCCTGTAAAATCAGGCAGACGATAATCACACAGGATTAAAGTATAGTCATGCGTTCTCAACAATTTAAGTCCTTCATCCCCTCTATGCGCTACGTCAACTTCATAATTGTTTTTCGTAAGAAACTTTGACAATACTGTACAAATATCTTTATCGTCATCAATAATAAGTAGTCTTGGCATATCTGTTAATTTGTGCGATGCTGTTTATTTGGTTAAGAAATTTAATTTTTCGAGCGACTCTGAAATGGATTTTTTCGTAAAAGGTTTCGCCATAAACAAAGTGGCCCCTTTCTGTAAAGCTTTCTGACGTTCGCTGTCATAAGCACTTATAATAATAATCTTTGATGATACGTTTGACTCTTTTAAAGAATGAATCAAATCGTATCCTGATCCATCAGCCAGATTCAAGTCTACAAACAAGAGATCATACGATACGATAGAAATTTTAGTCAGCGCTTCAGAAATGGATAATGCGTATGACGCATCAAAACCCATTTTAGTCAGATAGCGCGTAACCAATAGGCAAATCTCAATTTCGTCATCAACTACTAAGATCTTATTCATGAATTGATTTTTACCCAATCCCTTCCTCTATTTACTGCCGACCACTCAATTCGATGCTTAGTTGGCGCATTGGACATTCTATGTTTTGAATACGTTAAAGTTAATTTGCTTTCAATTGATTTCTTTTTCAATGGAAAAAATATTCTAAACAACACGATTGCAAATACGGCACTTCCCAGGTAAGTGCCCGCAATGAGGCTAATACTGAAAATGAGGTCCCACATAAGAATAATTTATACACCACTCGAAAAAATCATGCCACCAGTAATTTTCACCTTTTGAAGACATTTTAAAAGCAGAGTGCGTACATTATTACCCGAAAAATGGGTAATTTATACTACACTTTTTGTTAAACATCATTCATAATCGTTGTAATCGCCTGTTTTTAATGGCATGAAATTTTACCACCCATGTTCATAACTAAAAATTATATCATATGAGCAATCTACTTTATGCCATTGCAGTAATATTATTAATTGCTTGGGCTCTAGGTTTTTTTGTTTACAGTGTAGGGTCATTAATACATATTTTATTGGTCATTGCTGTAATTGCAATTATTTTCAGATTGATTCGTGGCGAGAGAGTTTAACAAAAGGGGCATCTTAAAACCGGACTTGGACTTAGGATGCCCCTCTTTATGAAAACACAATCGCGCCGCTTTCTTAAATGGGTATTCATCGGTATTGCCGGCCTTACATTAATATTACTGGTAGCCGGCTGGATTCTTTCGTTGTATGCAAGTAAAAAAATCGAGACTGAACTTTATTCTGTTGGTGGAAAATTTGCCTCGCTTCAAATCAATCTATTTCTTCGACGCGTCACGCTTCATGATGTTGAATTTAGCTATCCACCTGGAGATACCTCTACAAACAGGAGTAAAGGGCATATAAAAAAGCTAAGGGTTTCCAACATTGGCATCTTTAAATATCTTAGCGACAAACATTTGGATATTGGCAACATATCAATCGTCGATGGTGAGTTGACCATAAATAAGAATATTGAATTTAAGGATTCGTCCAATGCATCTAAGAAAACGATATTAACGGGAGTAACATTGGGTCAGGTCACCCTCCAAAATCTTAAAACAAGTGTTGTTAACGATTCCTTGCCGGAATGGTCCGCTTCTGTCAATATAACGCTAAAAAATATAGAATCTTCGGACACAGCTGAGATTTCAAACTTAATGGCGTATGCCATAGATGATTTTGAAGCCCATGTAAGCGACGTCGTTATTAACGGTGGGGCTGGATTATATCAAACCCAGATTTCCGCTATTGATGTTAGCAGTGGAGACCAAACGTTGACTGTCGACTCTCTACTTCTTATCCCGCAACATACCAAGTACAAATTCGCTCAAATCGCCGGTAAACAGATTGATAGAATAAATACCTTCATCAGAAAAATTCGAGTCGTTGGTTTTCATTTCGACGATCTTCGAGACAGTGCATTCATTGCATCAAAGGTTTATATCGATTCCGCGGAAATACTTTCTTTTAGGGACAAGCGCATGCCCTTCCGGGAAAAAGAAAACAAACCTTTACCCATGGAGGCTTTGCGCAATTTGCCTTTCGCTATCGAGATTGATACCATCCAGGTCCGGGACGCAAAAATAACCTATGAAGAATTTCCGTCCGAGGGTTTTAAAAGCGGCACAGTTACGTTCGAGAATTTAAATGCCTCGTTCAGCAATGTAGTAAATCGCAGTTATTACAATAGGCCAGCACACTGCACCCTTACTGCTAGCGCCCGTCTTATGGGGAAAGGGCAGATTGAAGCATCTTTTATCCTGCCCTTCGATGAAAAAAAGCCCTATCATGCCGAAGGCAAAGTGCATAGCATGGACCTTCATCATTTAAATCAACCGCTGGAGAACCTGGCGTTCATAAGCATAGAAACCGGAAAACTTAATCAGATAAATTTTAATTTCGATTACACGGAAACATCATCCAACGGTAGGCTTACCATAAACTATGTAGACCTAAAGATTAACGGGTTGAAAAAAGAAAAATCTGCCGTGATAAATGATTTAAAAACGCTGCTGATTAATACAGTTTTAAAAAACGATAAAGACAAAAGTACACCAGTTGAAAAAAGAACTGGAACAATTTCTTTTGAAAGGGACAAGAAAAGGCAAATCTTTAACTACTGGTGGAAGTCGTTGTTCTCAGGGATTAAAAATAGCGTGTTAGATACAGGGAAATAACTGTCGAATGAACTAACTAATTTACCTTGCGGGGCCTGGGATTTACCTCGCTATAGTCATCCCCAGCTTCTATCCTATTTTCGGGTTCAGGTGAGGCAGCACTCGTTGCATCGTTGCTCACCGTTCCTGTTGACTGAGCGTTATCTTCCCTATAGTTAACATCTTTGAGCTGCTCGTCTTCGTTGACGGCGCGATCATGCTGCTTCACATATTCCGGATTCCTCCGTTCAGGCACTGTTCTATTAAATTCTTCATGAGTTTCCGATGGTTTCTTGCGTGAAGGGGGCTCGTTACTGTAAGCCTTCGGTCTCTCTGTTTCAGTGGGGCTTTTTGGTCGTCTCATAGTTTTCTTATTTGTACTTCTAGGACACTGACTAAAATAAGTATGCCAATTTTTGAAACCTCATAATGAAATTAATTCCTGTTTGGAAAAATTAATCTGGAGAATTATTCCATTTCATGAGGAATATTTTCCCGACTTAGATTTTTTACCTCATGACGTTCGCGAACCGTCCCATATACGTAGTCCCACAAGGGAGAGGACACGCCAAACAATAAGTCGCCCTCTTTATAATGATGAATGCTGTGATTAACCCATAATGCCTTTAAAAAGTTTTTCGGCGGTGCGTAAACATGAACGACATAATGTATCAGCAAATAAAATGCATATCCAACCAAAAACCCCGGCAGAAAAGCAAACACATAATCACCTAGCACGAGCTTTAGCAGAATCAAAAGTAAGGTTGCAATGGTAATACTAAGCAATGGAGGCATTGCCAGGCGGTCCTTGTCTTTAGGAAAATGGTGATGGACACCGTGAACCATGTATTGAAAATTTTTCCTCCATGTGGTGTAGGTGTCAAGATGAAAAAGATGACGATGCACTTGATATTCAACCCATGTAAAAGTCAACCATCCTGCAAAGAATAAAACAATGGTAACACCAGCTTGCAAGTCCGTATAACGTACGTTCCATACGCAAAGCCCAAGTGCATACAAGAAAAATATGGTGACGGGAACTGCAATGTGTGTACGTGTTAATTTCTCAAGAACCGGATTTGAAAAAAGTTGTTGGGTGCCCGTGTGTTGTGGTTTCATAGTTATTTTCCTTTTTGATCTTCTTTTTTTCTCTCTTTACGTTCTTCTCTTTTTCGTTCACGTTCTTTGCGTCGTTGCTCTCGTTTTTCTTTTCGAATTTCTTTAGCGCTTTTTTCTTTCTTAACCTCGGCGATGCTATCAGAAAATTTTATCGTATTATCTGTGTTCCGTTCAAATGCTTGTACAAACGCATTTCTGAAAACATTCCAAACAGTAGGCCAAACTCCTGATTCTACGTTATCGAGATTACCCTGAAGCGGGACTTTAGTGGCAAATTGATTTTCTTCTTGATTCTCGAAGAATTCCACAACGACGCCAACAATAGATTGCCAAATCAAATTGATTGGATTTTTTTTGTCTTTTTCCCAATCAACGACTTTAATATTCTGTGCCACAGGTTTTACGTAACCCGTTATCTTTCCATTGTTAATGGCTAGTTCAGTATATAAATTAAAGATTCCGCGTTCGATATCTACCTTGCTATACGCCTTAAAAAAATCATTCAAGGCCGGCATATTAATTTTTTCAAATTTCAAGTTAAGATCCATATCAGGAGTCTCTTTCAAAACATTTATGTCCATATTCAGGTGTAGCTTTCCTCCGCCAACAGAAGTGGCGCTTGCTATAACACTGGATGGAAGCCGTTCTTTTTCATTATCTGCATTATTAAGATTCGTGGCAAGTACATAAAGACTGTCTAAACGAACATCAACTTTTGGCTTGGTGGTAAAGTCATAAAACGCAACGGTTCCATGATTGATCTCCAGTCTATTAATTTGCAGCGGCATTAGTTCCTTGATTGGCTTCGTCCAGTCAACATCTTTGCCGGTTTGGGTGTCATTACCCGGTTTCTTTGTTTCTTTTCCGTCACCTCCTATGAAGTTCAATTTTGGGCGTTCAAAAATTATCTCACCCACAATGGACCCTTTAAAAAGCGCTTGCCATTCCACAGACAAATCAATCGCCGGAACATCAATGAACGGAACTTTTTCATGACCATTTATTTTGAAAAGCCGCAGGTCATGAATTACGTATGCGCCACGGAGAAGATGGATATCAACGTCGCTTATCGACCCTTCATAACCATCGATATCGGCAAGTACTTTATTTACATAACGTGTAACAAAGTACGGTAACATTAACCTAGCAACTATCACCAGCACTAAAATGCTGGCAAGTATGATCCATTTTTTATTTATTTTAACACGCATTATTTCTAAGATTTAACGTCTACGGTAACTGGCTCCTCGTGCCTGACTTGCTGATCGCTAACTACTGTTTTTCCATTCTCCACATCTTTCTCTACCTCCACCATCTGCACCTTAACAGCATGATGATAAGGAGTGATCTCACTTCCCGTCTTTTCTGCATACACTGAAGTAAGTTCAGCACCAAAAAGAAAAATTACCGTTGAATAGTAAACCCAGATCAAAATAATTACAAGTGAGCCTGCAGCTCCGTAAGCAGAATTAACAGAGCTGTTGCCCAAGTAAAAACCAATCAAATATTTTCCCAGCACAAAAAATGCCGTTGTGATGAATGACCCAACCCAGACGTCCTTCCATTTAATTTTGGCGTCGGGAAGCACTTTAAATAACATAGCAAAGATGAACGTGATCAATGCTAACGATAATACAATATTCAACGTGGTGACGAAGTACAATGTCCATCCATCGAATAAGACAGCCATTTTTTTCTGAAGTATCACCAGTACAGTATCAAAAACCAGCGACACCAGCAACAAGAATCCGATGCTGATCACCATTGCCAATGATATTAATCTGTCAATTAGATATTTTAAGAAGCCGCGCTCCGGTTTAGGTTTTATTCCCCAAATCTTATTGAGACTTGTTTGAAGTGAAATAAAAACGGTTGTCGCGCTAAAAATCAATGTAGCAATACCTATTATTTTGGCAAAAGTACCGGTGGAATCTAATGCCGCATTTAATAATATTTTTTCAACTTCTACAGCGCTTTTTTCACCGACTAATCTCGATACCTGACTGACAAGTTCTGCTTGAACTACATCCCGTTCATAAACCGTTGCCCCAACAGAAAGTGATATGATGAGAATCGCAGGCAAGGAAAAAATAGTATAAAATGCTATAGACGACGCATAACTGAACGAATCATCCTGAACGAAATTCAAAACGGTCTGTTTAAGAATATCCCAGCCTTTTCGCAAAAATTTCATGAGGTCTTGTTTTTCTTGTTCACGCAAGAAGCGTTCCTCTGAAATTATCCCACTGATTAGAAGCTACCGAAGACCTGCGTAGAGAAAAATCTATGAAATGTGGAAAATATTCCTCAAAGTATTCCTTAATACTAATGGGTGCCTCGCGAACATCGAAATTTCGTTGGCACGGAAATGTAAGTAGCAAATGAAATACGCAATATGGTGCATCAAGCGCAAACTCCTTTTTATCAAAAGCTAAGTTTGGTTCTTTTATCTCTGGTTATTTTAAGTGTAGGCTTATTTTTTGGGAAAGGAATCATTCTCCCTATTTTATTTGCCATACTGCTTTCGATGCTTTTGCTTCCAATAACGAATTTTTTAGCGCGCAAGAAATTTCCAAAAACGCTTTCCATTGTAATCCCGTTGGTGGTCGCGATACTGGTTATCGCCGCTATTGTATATTTTCTATCGAGCCAGGTCGTAAATTTTCTAGACGATGCGCCAAAGCTTCGGGAGCGAATTTCTGAAGTAAGTGTGTCCTTTCAAAAATGGTTTACCACCAGCACAAACATTTCAGTACCCAAGCAAAATCAATACTTCAATGATACTGTTGAAAACATCAAAGACGAAGCGCCAAAAATAGTTAGCGCAACATTTTTGTCTTTAACGGAGATCCTTACTTATATCGTCTTATTGCCGATTTATACTTTCCTCATATTATACTATCGAACAACCATTAAAACTTTTTTTATAGGCGTGTTTAAAAATGGCGAAGAGGAAAGGGTACACGAAGTTTTATCAGAGTCTGGTACAATTGCGCAACAATATATTACCGGGCTTCTCATCGAGACATCCATTGTATTTACCCTTAATTCAGTGGGGTTTTTAATACTTGGAATCAAGTACGCCATATTTTTAGCGCTGCTTGCCGCCCTGCTCAATCTCATCCCCTATGTAGGAATGTTAGTGGCTAATATTATTTGTATGATCGTTACCCTTATCAGCTCGGAAAATATTAGCGATGTGCTTTGGGTGGGTATTATTCTTGCCGCAGTTCAATTCATCGACAACAACTTTGGGATGCCTTTAATTGTCGGAAATAAAGTGAGAATAAATGCCTTGGTAACGATCATAGGTGTGTTGATCGGTGGCGCTTTATGTGGGATACCGGGAATGTTTCTAGCTATTCCGGGCTTAGCAGTGCTAAAAGTGATTTTTGATAAAGTACCCGAGCTCAAACCGTGGGGTCTGTTACTTGGGGACGAAGTAGAAAACGGCGAAAACAAAACCCGATTTAAACTTCCAAAAATCAAAAATCGATCTAAAGTTGTTAAGGTATAAATCGGTATCGTTCCGAATGACACAATCGATAATAAAAGATTAGAAACGTTAAATACTTAAATATGAAAATCACAACTCAAGTAATTCTCGGATTCGCTGCAGCAGCAGTTGCTGGAGCGGCTATAGGAATGTTATTAGCGCCAGAAAAAGGTAAAGACCTTCAAATGAAAATAAAAGATGGAGCCCAGGATTGGCTGAATCAATTTTCATCGTTATTGAATACGGGCAGGGATGTTGCTGCACAAGTGAAGTCAATAGCTCAGCAAGAAGTTCAACATTTAAAATCTGAACTCAACGAAGTACATTAATTTCACACGATTAGCGAACAACCATGGAAGAGAATAAAAACCCCTCGGAAAAAATAATGGATACCGTCGGCAATTTGGTTCAGACCTACCGCGATCTTATGGCGGTCAAAGCAGTTGAAAAAGCATCTCAAGGAGCCTCTTTAAGTATTTTTGGCATTCTCATGCTGCTTGTTTCAGTTTTTATTCTATTCTTTTTAGGGTTCGGTTCCGCCTGGTGGATGGGCGAGGAACTCGAGAATATGAAAGCCGGATTTTTCATTGTGGGCGGCATCTTCATCACAGTCCTGGCGATTATATTGATGATCGCCAAAAAAACATTAATTCCCGGTATTCGAAACCTCATAATCAAGAAATTCTATGAACAAGATTAGTAATTACGATGAGTTGATCCTTCACAAAAAAAAATTAGAAACCGACCTGGAACATTATAAAAATGTCTTTAATGAGGAGCTTCAAGCGGTCAAACAAAAATTAGAGCCCATTAGCAACGTTGTGTCCTTTTTCACGCCTCCAAAAAATCCCTCTCAAAACAACCTATTACTTCAGGCCGGTACTAATCTTGGTATTGAACTTTTTGTACGACAAAAGCTCTTATCTAAGGCAGGATGGTTCACAAAGCTTGTTGTACCATTCATTTTGAAAAAAGTTTCTTCAAGAGCTTTGGAAAAAGTGCAGGAGATTCGAAAATAACGGAAGTTAGAATTCGGAAAACATTTTTCAGGAAAAAGTTGTTACGCACAAGTCTATAATTTTTTCGCGTACGAAAAATAATTTGAGTATATCCGCGTGACAATGCGTATTTTAGATTCCTTTAATAAGACGTTTATATTGGCTTTTTTTGAGACACCGCCCCTTGTGATTCTAACAGTAAAGCATTGGGTTCTGCTGTCCATATTTCGACATTTCTATTCGACATAATGTAATCCGCCTGCATGAAAACAAAAGCAATGCCTGCAAAAGTTAAGACACCTTTGCCCTCTGACGGTGCAAATGGTGCCGACACAATTAAAAAGAAAGCAAAAAATGGCAATGGCCACTTGATCAGAGAACCCCAACTGCACAACACTACCATCGATTCCCTTGATTTCAAGGAGATGTTAGGCGTTCTAACAGAAGTGAAGAACGGCAACTTCAAAGTGCGGATGCCCTATGACCAGATCGGTTTAAGCGGGAAAATTTGTGATACATTAAATGAAATCATTTCATTAAATGAGGAAATGATGCTTGAGTTTACCCGGGCGGGCAATACCATTGGCAAGCAAGGTAAACTTACCCAGCGCATTGAAATGCCCAGTTCAAAAGGCTCATGGGGCACTGGCATAAATTCCTTAAATGCATTGATCTCGGATCTCGTTCACCCCACCATTGAAATTGCTCACGTTATCAGCTCCGTTGCAAAAGGAAATCTTTCCCAGGAAATGCCCGAAGAAATCGGTGATCATAAATTGGAGGGGGAATTTTTGCGGATTGCGAAAGAAGTAAACTACATGGTGAAACAGCTTAACCTCTTCTCTATGAAGGTGACGCGTGTGGCCAGGGAGGTAGGCTCTGAAGGAAAACTCGGAGGACAAGCAAAAGTTAAAGGCGTAGGTGGTGTATGGAAAGACCTTACCGATTCTGTAAATCACATGGCTGGTAACCTTACCAACCAGGTTCGTAACATTGCGGAAGTAACAACAGCCATTGCCCGTGGAAATCTTTCCAAAAAAATCACAGTGGATGTGAAGGGTGAAATGTTGGAATTAAAAAACACCATCAATACCATGGTGGACCAGCTTAATTCATTTGGATCTGAAGTAACACGCGTTGCACTCGAAGTAGGTACTGAGGGAAGGCTCGGTGGTCAAGCCACAGTAAAAGGTGTAGGAGGTGTCTGGAAAAATCTTACAGATTCTGTAAACCAGATGGCGGGTAATTTAACAGCACAAGTCCGTAACATCGCCGGAGTAACAACTGCGGTAGCCAAGGGAGATTTGTCGAAAAAAATTACTGTTGACGCAAAAGGCGAGTTGCTGGAATTAAAAAACACTATCAACACGATGGTGGATCAGTTGAACTCTTTCTCATCTGAAGTTACCCGTGTAGCCCGTGAGGTTGGATCGGAGGGCCAATTGGGTGGCCAGGCAGATGTTCCGGGTGTTGGTGGAACATGGAAAGATTTGACGGACTCGGTAAATCAAATGGCTGGTAATCTGACAAATCAGGTTCGAAACATCGCGGGTGTTACAACTGCGGTGGCCAATGGTGACTTGTCGAAAAAAATTACAGTGGATGTACGCGGTGAGATGCTGGAGTTGAAAAACACCATCAATACCATGGTGGATCAGCTAAATTCATTCGGATCGGAAGTGACCCGCGTTGCGCTAGAGGTTGGAACAGAAGGTAAGTTGGGAGGCCAGGCAACGGTAAAAGGCGTTGGTGGTATCTGGAAAGAACTTACGGACTCGGTAAACCAAATGGCTTCGAACCTTACCGGACAGGTACGAAATATAGCCGGTGTAACAACCGCCGTAGCAAACGGGGATTTATCGAAAAAAATTACGGTGGATGTGCGGGGTGAAATGTTGGAGTTGAAAAACACCATCAATACGATGGTGGATCAACTTAACTCATTTGCCTCTGAAGTAACACGTGTAGCCTTAGAGGTGGGAACCGAAGGTAAATTAGGAGGCCAGGCTACTGTAAAGGATGTGGGAGGTGTGTGGAAGAATCTTACAGATTCTGTTAACCAAATGGCAGGTAACCTTACCACACAGGTACGAAATATTGCGGGTGTAACTACAGCTATCGCCAAAGGTGATTTGTCAAAGAAAATCACGGTTGATGCGAAAGGAGAACTTCTTGAATTAAAAAATACAATTAATACCACGGTCGACCAATTGAATTCCTTTTCTTCTGAAGTAACACGCGTTGCCCGCGAAGTAGGATCAGACGGTCAGCTGGGTGGACAAGCTAACGTACCAGGTGTTGGTGGGACTTGGAAAGATCTTACGGATTCTGTTAACCAGATGGCCTCAAATCTTACCAACCAAGTGCGAAATATTGCGGAAGTAACAACGGCCGTTGCAAAGGGTGATTTGTCAAAGAAAATCGCCGTGGATGTGCGAGGTGAAATGTTGGAGCTTAAGAACACCATCAATACGATGGTGGATCAGCTCAATTCATTTGGATCAGAAGTTACGCGTGTAGCCCGCGAGGTGGGTTCTGAAGGTAAGCTGGGTGGGCAAGCAGACGTACCGGGCGTCGGTGGTACATGGAAAGATTTAACGGACTCCGTAAATAAGATGGCCGACAACCTGACTAACCAGGTACGGAATATTGCAGATGTAACGACAGCTGTGGCGAAGGGTGATCTGTCAAAGAAAATTACGGTTGATGTAAAAGGCGAAATGTTAGAGCTTAAAGATACCATTAATACCATGGTGGATCAACTTAACTCTTTCGCTTCGGAAGTAACACGGGTGGCTAGCGAAGTAGGTTCTGAAGGTAAACTTGGCGGACAAGCAACAGTGAAAGGAGTCGGCGGTGTATGGAAAGGGCTTACAGATTCCGTGAATCAAATGGCTGGTAACCTGACTGCACAGATCCGAAATATTGCTGATGTGGCGATCGCTGTGGCTAACGGTGATTTATCAAAGAAAATTACGGTTGATGTTCGCGGTGAAATCCTGCAATTGAAAGATACCCTGAACACCATGGTGGATCAGTTGAGAGGTTTCGCTTCCGAAGTTACGCGTGTAGCCCGTGAGGTCGGAACAGAAGGAAAATTAGGTGGTCAGGCCTTTGTACCTGGCGTCGCAGGGACATGGAAAGATTTAACAGACTCAGTGAACCAGATGGCTGGTAACCTGACTGATCAGGTGCGTAACATTGCTGGTGTGACGACTGCAGTGGCGAATGGTGACTTATCTAAAAAAATCACCGTTGATGTGCGTGGTGAAATGCTTGAATTAAAGAACACCATTAATACCATGGTGGAGCAATTAAATTCCTTCGCCTTTGAAGTAACCCGTGTGGCACGTGAAGTGGGTACCGAAGGAAAGTTAGGCGGACAAGCCGAAGTTCGGGGTGTAGCGGGAACTTGGAAAGACCTTACTGACTCTGTGAACCAAATGGCTTCTAACCTAACGGGGCAGGTACGGGGTATTGCCAAAGTTGTGACGTCTGTAGCAAAAGGTAATTTAAAACAAAAGCTTTCCATCAATGCATTAGGTGAGTTGGCTCAGCTGACAGACACCATTAATGAAATGATCGATACGCTAGCTGTATTCGCCGAGCAGGTGACAACAGTTGCGCGGGAAGTAGGTGTCGAAGGTCGTTTGGGTGGTCAAGCTAGCGTACCAGGTGCTTCAGGTACTTGGAAAGACTTAACGGAAAATGTAAACCAGTTGGCTGCTAATTTAACAACACAGGTTCGTTCAATTTCTGAAGTTGCATCGGCTGTAACAAAGGGAGATTTGACCCGAACCATTCGCGTGGATGCTAAAGGCGAGTTGGAAGCTTTGAAAGATACAATCAACCAGATGATCACCAACCTCCGCGAAACCACATTGAGAAATCAGGATCAGGACTGGCTGAAATCAAACTTAGCGAAGTTTACGCAAATGCTGCAAGGACAAAAGGATTTGAATACTGTAACGAAGCGTATTCTTTCTGAACTGGCAGAAGTTGTAACAGCACATTATGGTGCGTTCTATATCCTAAAACAGGATGAAGAAACTCAAAACCACAAACTAAAACTCTTTGCGGCCTATGCGTACAAGGAAGACAAGAATATACCAAAGGAATTTGAAATCGGGGAAGGCCTTGTTGGCCAATGCGCTTTCGAAAAAGAAAGAATTCTATTGAAGAATGTTCCTCAAGGATATGTAAAAATTACTTCCGGATTAGGAAAAGCAAAACCTGCAAATCTTATCATTCTTCCGGTGTTGTTTGAGAATGATGTGAAAGCTGTTATTGAGCTCGCATCTCTTGATACCTTTAGTGAAACACATCTTGACTTCCTGAGCCAGTTGACTGAAAGTATTGGTATTGTATTGAACACCATCGAAACAAACTCAAGAACAGAGGAGTTATTGGCACAATCACAATCGCTGGCTGGAGAACTCAAGACGCAGCAAGAGGAATTGAGAAGAACGAACGATGAGCTTCAGGATAAAGCGCTGCTGTTGGTGAAGCAGAAAGAAGAAGTGGAAGCGAAGAACAAAGAAGTTGAGGAAGCAAGAAAATCTCTGGAAGAAAAAGCAGAACAGCTTACGCTTACCTCCAAATACAAATCAGAGTTTCTGGCCAACATGTCTCACGAATTGAGAACGCCATTAAACAGCTTACTCATCCTGGCCCAGCAGTTATATGAAAACGCAGAAGGTAATCTGAATGAAAAACAGATTCGTTATGCTAAAACGATTCACTCTTGCGGTGACGATTTAATTCAATTAATCAACGATATCCTGGATTTGTCGAAAATTGAATCTGGTTTTATTTCTACCAATATCTCCACGGTACGCATATCCGAAATTGCGTCCTTTGTTGAAACGACATTTAAGCCTATATCAGAAGCAAGAAATCTGCGATTCAAAATTGAAACTGATTACTTGCTGCCGACCTCGATGGAAACGGATATTCAACGGCTCAATCAGATTCTCAAGAACCTGTTGTCAAACGCGTTTAAGTTTACCGAAAAGGGTGAAGTCTGTTTGAAAATAACAGAAGCCCATCATACCTGGAAGCCAGGCAATATCAATCTTGATCGCGCCAAAAAAGTTATTGCCTTTTCAATCACAGATACAGGAATTGGAATTCCCACTGAAAAACAATCCATTATTTTTGAAGCGTTCCAACAAGCAGAAGGTTCTACAAGCCGTAAATATGGTGGAACGGGATTGGGACTTTCTATCAGCCGTGGACTTGCAGAACTTCTTGGAGGAACTATTGAACTTGAAAGCCAGGCAGGTTATGGCAGCACATTTACCTTGTACCTGCCTATAGACAACGTACCTAAAATTGATCCTAAAAATGCACCCCAAAGCATTCAGGCTATTCAACAATTGCGCAAAGAATCGGCCGACGGAGAAATTGGTAACCTCCTTGGAAATCTTCGGATTACCGCTGACGGCATAGAATCCAGAAGCCTGGACATCGTCAGCGAAATGATCAATGAAACTGGAGATGACCGAAGTAACATCTTGCCTGACGATAAAGTAGTTATGGTAGTAGAGGATGACTTGCGCTTTGGAAAAATTGTTATCGACAAAGCACATGAATTTGGTCTAAAAGTGATTGTTGCCACTAACTATCTGGAGGTATTTGACTTCATTAACCGGTTCGCGCCAATTGCCATTACCCTAGACGTAAAACTTCCTGAGACTAGTGGCTGGAAGGTTATCGACTTACTGAGAAACGATCTGACATACCGGCATATACCGATTCATGTTGTGTCTGGAGAGGAAAACCGAATGTTGGCACTGAAACGTGGTGCGAGAAGTTTCTTACTCAAGCCGCTGGACAACGACATGTTGAATGAGCTTTTCAATGACATCGTTACGTGCGGAAACAAAACCAAGCGTAATATCCTGGTCGTCGAAGATAATGAGCTCGACTCATCCCAAATCGCAAAAGTTATTAGCGATGATTTAATTTCAGTCTCTATTGCCTCCACTGGTAATGAAGCGATTGAGCTAGTCAAGACTCAGGAATTCGATTGTCTCATTCTAGATTATACGCTCCCTGATATTTCAGGGGTGGACCTGCTCCATGAGGTAAGCAAAGCAAAGAAAAAACTAACCCCTGTTATTGTATATTCTGCCAAGGATTTTAACAAAATTGAATTAAGTACTATCAATTTAAATTCGAGTTCCCTGGTTGTGAAAGGCGTCAATTCAATTGAAAACCTATTGGAGGAAACAGTATCCCATCTCCATATACCTCACAAAAATCTCGCCCCCGAAAAACGTAGGATTATTGAGAACATTCGGAATAAAGAAGATATATTGACGGGCAAAAATATATTAGTCGTAGATGATGATGTTAGAAATCTATTCGCATTAACAACAGTGTTTGAGCGATTCAATATCAACGTTGTTACTGCTGAAAGTGGAAAAGAAGCCATCAACATCTTGAATGAAAATCCGAAAATTGAAATGGTACTGATGGATATTATGATGCCCGAAATGGATGGTTATGAAACTACCCAGAAGATCAGGCGTGAGCATAAAAATAGCACACTTCCCATTATTGCTGTAACTGCAAAAGCAATGAAAGGCGATCGACTTAAATGCATCGAGGCTGGTGCATCAGATTATATTACAAAACCTGTTAAGATTGACCAGCTACTTTCCTTAATGCGTTTATGGTTCTGTAAATAAAGAAGTATGCACCCTAAAATTTTGTTAGTGGATGATCGAGAGGACAATTTACTCTCGATCGAAACTATCCTTCAGCCAAGTGGTTACCAGTTTGTTAAAGCGAATTCAGGGCGTCAAGCGCTAAAAATCCTGTTGAGCGAATTTGATTTTGCCATGATCCTCATGGATGTAAAGATGCCGAATCTCAATGGTTTCGAAACGGCCTCGCTGATCTACGAACGGGAAAAGCTTAAGCATATTCCCATCATCTTCATTACAGCCAATAATTTTGGTGATGAAAATATGTTTAAGGGCTATCAAACAGGTGCTGTTGACTACATTTATAAACCTATAAATCCAGATATTTTACGGGCGAAGGTGGGCGTCCTTATTGAGCTTTATAAAAAAACCAGACTATTACACGAGCAAGAGCAAAAGCTTATCGCCATTAACCGAAGCCTGGAAAATGAAGTAAAAGATCGCAAGACATCTGAAGAAAAAGTAATACAGCTTAACAAACAATTGATTCAAAACATCAATAGCCTGGAATCAGCTAATAAAGATCTTGAACAATTCGCCTTTATGGCTTCGCATGATCTCCAAGAACCGTTGCGTAAAATTTTGATGTTCAGCGACCGGCTTTACCAAAAATATCATGAAGTGTTGAATGACGATGTTCGGCTGATCAATCGAATTCAAAGTTCGGCCGAAAGAATGCAAGCCCTTATTATTGACATTCTTGCATTCTCCAGAATTTCCATAGATAAATCAACCTACGTTAAAACGGACTTGAACGTCCTCATCCAGGAAATAGTAAATGATAACGATGACGAGATTCAAAGCAAAAAAGCAAAAATTACAATTGAGCAACTTCCAACGTTGGAAGTTAACCCAAGGTTAATAAGAATGTTGTTTTATAACCTGATTAGCAATGCTTTGAAATACTGCAAGCAGAATGTATGCCCGGAGATTAAAGTTCGTGTAGAAAATAACCTGCTCATCAACACACGGGACAAAAAATATTGTCGCATTCTTGTCGAAGATAACGGAATAGGATTCGACCAGAAGTATGCTGAAGAAATTTTCGGCATGTTTAAAAGGCTACATCACGATTCAGAATTTTCAGGAACAGGGATTGGTCTTGCCCTGTGTAAAAAAATTGTTGAGCAACACAAAGGTCACATTGCTGCACTGAGCGAAATAGATAAGGGATCAAAATTTATCATTTCACTACCTGTATCGTCCGGCGAATAATTCACCATCTACGCCTAAGAATTTGATTTAAGGCATTCAGGAAATCTTCAAATTTAGAAGGTTTTGCTAAATAATGGGCGGCTCCAAGTTTTTGTAACTCGCTGTTGTCTCGCTCCGAGATTAAAGTTGAATACATAATGACTGGAATGTCTCTTAATTCAGGATCACTTTTTAGCTCCGTCAAAATCTGCCTTCCATTCGTTTTTGGCATATTTGTATCCAATATAATCAGATCGGGCAACGACTTCTTTTCTCTTAGCATACACAACGCCATCTCTCCATCGTACAGACAAATGCAGTTGATTGTATTGTCGATTTCTCGGACGGCTTCCAAAAAAAATTCATGATCATCCTCATCATCATCGATCAGAAGTAAATTCTTGTAATAAATCATCCGCTTTAGTTAACGCATTATTATTTAGACGGGTTTTTATTTTTGAAATCGTCCAGAGGTCACGCTTCACTTGCCCCAAAAAATTTTCTTAGCATTAACCGCGGACGCATGGTGGATTAGGCCTCAACGAAAAGAAGATGCGGAGAAATGCCTACTACAGGTTACATACAGGCCCTCTCGAAGCCCAAGTATACAATTTTTTTTTAAAATTGTTTATCCTAAAAGATAATTAACGATCAAAAGTCACGAACGGTCTTCCTCAAGATCTTCATGATTATCGCCGCCCAGGCTATAAGAATTATTTTCTTCGTCTTCACTGCCGATTTCTTCCTGTGCATCATCCTGCTCACTTCCTGGGATATCCAAATCGCCGCCGGCGAAATCTACAGGCCAGGGTCTATTTGACAAAATTTCGTCATCGCCTTCCGATTCAATTTCATCAGATGCAAGCGCTTGAAAGTCGTCTTTTGTTAAATCCGAATCCTTATCGCTCGTCCCCAATTTTGGAATCCCTGGAATTGATACTTCGCTTTTTATTGGTTGATTGTTTTCGATAGCGGCCTCGATGTCAACATCGACACGTTTTGCCTGGTTCATTATATCCTCGCTAGCTGGATACAATGGATATCCCGGGAAATCTTCTTCTGAAACATTGGTAGCCTTGCCTGACGATGCCTTGGCATTAGCCTGTATATTTTTTTTGCTGCTTTTTTTCATAGTTAAGGATTAGACAAAACGCCCGGTTTACGCGGGCGTTTAATGTTATTATATAGTTTGTTTTGACGTAGTACGCTCTGTACTTGTGGCACGTTCACTTTTTGAAGAACGATCGCTGCCATATTGTGTAGAGCTTTCGTCAGTTGACGGACTCCAGGTGCTGGCGGTACGTTGGGACGTAAGAACGCGAATCCGATTTTCAACATTTTTCACGCCTGAGACGCCGTCCGCAATATCTTCGGCACGGCGCTTAGAACTACGGTCATTTACGCTTCCGGTCAAAATTACTTCCCCTTGGTTGACACTTACTTCAATATCAGTGGCGTCAACAAACACATCATCGCTAAGCCTATCGTTAATATCTTCTTTAATGCGTTCATCGGAACGGCTGTATCCACGTGGACCTTTACCTTTATGAAGACCTTCTTGTTGTTTGTCCCACATTCTTCTTCGTTCCGCATCTTCGTCCCCAAACCATGAACTTACCTCGTCTGTGGTTTTATCCCACCAGCCTCTATCATCCCTGTCCTCACCCCTTCTATTCCGATTATAATCGTTGCCATAACTGCCACCACCGAAATTTCCTCCACGGTTATAATTTCTTCCTTCGTAATTCGAACGATCATAACTTGAGCGATTATACTCATCATATGCCCGGTCGTTTGCGCCTCGCTCGCTTCCGTAATTCAAATAATCCTTTCCATAGTCGTTACCTGATCCCGGTCTCCAATCGTTGTAACTATTTTCATCACGATTTCTTATGTATCTGGTCCGGTCAGACTGCCGACCATATTCATTTTCTGCATATGCACCCCGTTGGTTATAATAACGGTCTGTTCCGTAATTGTCATAACGCCCTCCGATAGAAGTGCCGTAACCCATATTGCCTTCGTTATAGTTAAAATTACTGCGGTCATTTTCATAACCATGGTTTTGGTATCCATGACCATAGGAGCCCCGGTCTTCCCTCCAATCGGGGTTAGATGTATTCAATACACCACGCCTGTTGTTATTCCTGTTTCTCATAATCTTTCAAAGTTATGTTGCACATTTCAGCAAAAGGGGTCAAAAATAGTGCCCTGCGAATGCAGCACTTGAGTGAAAACTTTAGGTTATAATTTGTAGAAACTGATTCGGTGTCATGCAATTTTTTCCCCATGAAGTTCTTGCCCAAGCGAGAGTTAAAAATGAAAATAAATGCTGAACGGATACGCGATGTCTTGTGTCAAACAGCACCTGTAGATATTTATGGATGTGAGTTTTTGGCGAAGGATAACTTGAATTGAATGTTTATTTATGTAAGCCGGTAGAAAAAAATAGTGTGGATAGTATAGGGAAAAAAATCCACAGTGTGCAAAAATTACACAGAGGCACCCTTGAAAAAAAAGCTTGAGAAAAAGATGAGGCTTTTAAAACCGTCTGTCTTAAAAGCCTCAAGGCTATATTTTCCGTTGAGGCGGATAAGCCAACGTATTTATGGCAAACGGTATACCGAAAATAGCGCTACCACTTTGGCCTTATCCCCGGAGCAAAAGGAAACTGTAAACTTTCATAATAGTTTAAAGACTTCTCAGGTTTCTCAAAGCCCGGTGGAATGTCCTTTTTAGAAAAAGTTTGAAAATACAAGACACATGAATTTCTCCACCATACCGCTTCTTTGTATTGAATAGCCAACAGACTTTTAACTTGCGAAAATCGTTCGTGGTCAACTTTACCTTCCATTTTATTCCATGAATCCTGCATCCACTTCACAGAATCTGCTCCCTGGTAGTATCGGTGGCAAAGTTCGTCCCACAGGGAACGGCCTGATTTCATTTTATGATCCCAGGAGACATGATGAAACCACAGCAGATATTCTTCAGGACAATTTTTGAGGCTTCCATATTTTTCTTGCACTTCCGGCGCATATTGACCTAATGCATTACTTCCTGTTTTTGTTCGATCAAAGCCGATTCCGAAATCATCAGCTTTGTGATAATACACCGATGTCCAATCGGCGCGTGGTTTATCTTTTATCCATGGGCCAGGACCGTAATGATGATCCCACCCCATAATGTGGTGCAGCCCCAATGGAGTCATGTAATTCACTGTTATTTCCCTTGAAGCAAGCATCAGTTCCTTTAACGATTTCACGACATCTTGCTCGTTTGAAAAAGTCATGCGAATCCATTCCTCGGCAATTGCTTCTGAAGTCAACGTAGGGTTCCATGCCAACCTTCCAAATGAATACCAATTGGATTGTGCGAAGGGATGGCCGCACCAGTTACGATCATTCCCAATATTTGCAACGCCTGCCATACCTGTAAGCGCGTGACCATGTAAGGAGCCATCAATGACCTTGTAAACATAAGAGCCTTTTCCACTGGCATAAGTATCTGCATCCAGACATTCCTTAAATAATGGTGCGAGGTAAACAAGATGCGTTGCATAACCGAGATACTCCTGTGTAATCTGGAATTCCATATTAATAGGTGTTTGCGGCAATCCCCCAAACAAAGGATGAAAAGGTTCCCGCGGCTGAAAATCTATGGGTCCGTTTTTCACCTGGATCATCACATTTTTATTAAACTTTCCATCCAGTAGCTTAAACTCATTAAATGCCTGCTTTGCTCTATCTTCAGGAACTTCGTTATCGTAAACAAAAGCACGCCACATAACTATACCGTTGTGAGGCGCGAGTGCCTCCGCTAACATGTTTGCACCATCTGCATGTGAACGCTTGTAATTTTGTGGGCCCGGCTGACCTTCGGAGTTGGCTTTTACCACAAAGCCGCCAAAATCAGGAACGTGTTGATAGATCTCATCGATCTTTTTTTTCCACCATGAGCGCACGTTAGGATCGAGGGGATCAGCAGTCGGCATTCCTCCAATTTCTCGTGGCGCGCTGAATCGTGCCGTCAAATAAATCTTTATCCCGTAGGGCCGGAAGACATTTGCCAGCGCTGCAACCTTTTGCAAATAGGGTTCGGTTAAAATTTGAGCGTTGGAGTTTACGTTTGTTACCACTGAACCATTGATACCTATAGAAGCGTTAGCCCTTGCATAATCATAGTAACGCGGATCGATGTAATCAGGGAGCTTATGCCAGTCCCAAAGCGAAAACCCAGCATAACCTCTTTCAACAGTCCTGTCAAGATTATCCCAGTGATTCAGTATCCGATGTTTAATACGCGGAGTATTTTGAACGTAAATGTTTTGCAGTACTTGATAGGTTTGAATTAATTTAATAAGATGAAAAGTTCCATACAATACACCTACATCTTTGTTACCTGCGACAACAATGCATTTTTTTCCCTTGACAGATGTCGCAAGTATAGAAAACCCTTCATCACCTAATGACCTCAACTTATCATGGAGATTTAATGAAGCAATGATCTTTGAACTTGCGGGAGTACCAAGAATGATGGCACCTGCTTCTTGAATTACATTGGTGGTCGTCAGATTTAAACCAAGTAATCCGTTTAATGCTAGCTTAAGTTCTTTCTCGGCCACATTAAACGTAGGGGAAGTTTGCTCCAGTACGAGATATTTTAATAAAGCAGCGTATTCCTTCCGTTTTGTCACATCAGAAATGGGATCATAACGGAGCCATAGCCTGTAGCCATCCTCGGAATGACCAGCTGAAAAAATAAAAAGAAGTATGATGATTAAAACACTTTTCATTGTTGACAAATTGACCATATGCGAAATATTAATTAATCAATGCCCACCTTCAAAATCGGTTTCGAAGTTATTGATTTGAATCGGTTGCATTACGCTAAGGTACCATTTTTACAAATTCTGGGACGCGTGTCCAACATTTTTACAGCAACCGGTTGCAAAATTTGGGTTGAGTGCAGACCTTAGGCCGCCGTTTGATCAGCAAAAATCGTTTCTCATTGCATACTAAACTTCCATATCGATGATATTGACCGATTGTCTGGCCAAAATCTACCTCGACCCAATTTGCCGAAGTAAAATACTATCGACTATTTTAATTATAAATTCAACCCTCATTTTACTTAACTAATTCAAACTATGGTAATGGAACAAACAATGCGTTGGTATGGGCCCAACGATCCAACTAGCTTATGGGACATTCGGCAGGCAGGATGTACTGGCGTGGTCACCGCGCTTCATCATATCCCGCCAGGACAAGTATGGCCAATCGAAGATATTAAAAAGAGGGTTGCCGAAGTCGAGGCCGCAGGATTGATCTGGACTGTCATTGAAAGTTTACCGGTAAGTGAGGAAATAAAAAAACAAACTGGCCCTTATAAACAATACATAGAAAACTATAAACAAAGTCTGAGAAATGTAGCACAATGTGGATTGAAGGTTGTGACTTACAACTTTATGCCTATTGTAGATTGGATGCGAACCGATATTACGTATGAAATGCCCGATAAGAGCAAGGCTTTATACTTTGAAAAGGCCGCCTTTATTGCTTTTGATTTATTTCTTTTAAAAAGACCTAACGCTGAAAAAAGCTATACCGCTGAAGAAATTGACAGCGCTAAAAAGCGTTTTGCCACGATGACTCAAACGGAAAAGGACACCGTATACAAAAATGCATTATTAGGGTTACCAGGAAGTGATGAGCGATTCACTACCGACCAAATTCTTTCGGCGCTAAAACAATATGAAAGTATAGACGCCAGGAAATTGAAAGAGCATCTCTTTTACTTCTTACAACAAATTGTGCCGGTAGCCGAAGAGGTAGGGCTAAAGATGGCAATCCATCCCGATGACCCGCCTTATTCCATACTAGGACTGCCGCGCATTGTTAGTACTGAAAAGGATGCACAGGAGTTAATTGCTGCTGCGCCTTCGCCGGCCAATGGTCTTTGCTTTTGCACAGGATCATACGGGGTCAGGCCTGATAATGATTTACCTGGAATGGTTCGGAGATTGGGTGACCACATTCACTTTTTGCATTTGCGCGCTACAAAAAGAGATAACCAGGGCAACTTCTATGAAGCGGATCATTTGGAAGGAGACGTGGATATGTATGCCGTTGTAAAAGAAATTGTTTTACTGATGAAGAAGCGAAAAGTTTCTATACCCATGCGTCCCGACCACGGCCATCAGATGCTTGATGACTTGAGAAAAACTACGTACCCGGGGTATACAGCTATTGGGAGACTACGCGGTCTGGCCGAATTAAGAGGACTTGAGCTAGGGATTCGGAGCTCACTGTAAAAATAAATTATGCAGACTTAAGGTTTATCGTTCGTGTAACGTTAAACCTTAGGCTTCCGCAAAGACGATTCACGAACGATCAGTTCGTGGCGAAGAACGATCGTATTTAAGCTTGTTCCATGCTGAAGATCGAGTCGGCGGATCAATGTAGACGCCGCGACTTCACCCATCTCATTTCCGGGATAGTTCACTGTTGTAAGATTAGGTTCTATCACTTTTGACAACGGATCATTGTTGAAACCCGCTACCGCGATGTCCTGAGGTATGCTTATTCCGGCTTGTTTTAACTCGCGTATACAGTTAACGGCAAAAGCATCGTTCGAGGCAAAAATTGCATCCGGGCGCGGCTCCATTTGCAACAACGTTTTGCATACCTCAGTACTCGCTTGCTCGCTAAGGTTATTAATGAAAACTAACTTTTCGTCATATGGAATTCCATTATCACTTAGTGCATGCTTGTAGCCTTTCAAACGGTCGGCATATACGTTTCTCTTCAAACTGGCCGTGGCGTGAACAATCCTTCTGCATCCCTGGCTAATGAGGTGTTGTGTTACTTCATAGCCAGCTTTATAATTGTCTATGACAATACTTGTACAAAGTGGATGGTCGAATACACGATCAAAAAATATTAGCGGTACACCTTTTTCCAAAAGATCTTCAAAGTGTGAAATATCATCCGTGCCATACGCAAGCGATACTAGCAAGCCATCTACGCGGGTATTATAAAGTGTCTTAGCATTCACAATTTCTTTAGCGACAGATTCCATCGATTGGCTGATAATCAGATTATATCCTGCCTGGTTAGCAATTTTTTCCATTCCGGCAATTACAGCAGACATAAAATAGCTGTTGAGCCGAGGGACGATGACACCAATCGTGTTGGTGCGGTTTCGTCGCAGGTTACTGGCAAAGAAATTTTGCCGATAACCCATCTCCTTGGCTTTATCCAAAATCCTTTTGCGCGTGTCCTTTCGGATGGATGGATGTTCTTTCAAACCTCTGCTGACTGTCGCGGGTGATAAATTCAGTGCCTCAGCGATATCATAGATCGTAATGTCCTTGTGAATACTCATGGTTTAAGGCGTTCCGGACGGCTATTATACACATTTCTATTTAATCTTATATATTAAGTATTAAACCGATTGCATTCAATATTCTTCATTTAAACACCAAATTTCGGCATAAATAAAATATTAAGAAAAATTATTTGCAATCGGTTGCATAATTTCTTTCTATCCATGACATTCGTAATCGACTTCTATAACTCGCTCCTCCACTACAGACGTAACGAGCGGGGTATGAAGAAAAACCCTCAAGGTCAGAGCATTACAGTAACCAAAATGGCGGGATGAAACATCAACCAGAGCTGCTTAATCTAAAATCAGTAGGTCGTTGGATGTTTCAGATTGGATTTGTTGCTATTCCCTAATTGAATGACGGAACTCATCAAATCATGGACTAGCCGCCTGTTAGTCATTACAGAAATCGATTTCAACTGCGGCACTTACTTAAAACTAAACTATATGGAAAAAACAATTCTACAAATTGATTCGAGTCCTCAAACGCGGCATCGCCCCTGGCGAGTGATGTCTTTGATGGTACTTATGTTGATGACAACGTTAGGAGCCTATGCTCAGAATGTTGTTAAGGGAAAAATTACTGATGAAACCGGTGTAGGGATGCCGGGAGTGAACGTAATTTTAAAAAACACAACTACTGGTACTACCAGTAACTCAGAAGGTAACTTCACGGTTGATATACCCTCAACAGTTACTCAGCCGGTGCTGGTGTTCTCCTTCATTGGTTATCAAACCGAGGAAATCGTAGTAGGAGATCGTACCGTTGTAGACCTACAATTGAAGCCTAGTACAGAAACCTTAGGTGAAGTGGTAGTTGTAGGTTACGGCGTTCAAACTAAGAGAGATGTAACAGGTGCCATCGCATCTGTAAAATCAGAAACGTTGCGGGAGGTGGCTGCACCGAATGTTGTGAATCAGCTTAAAGGTCGCGCTGCTGGTGTCGTGATTATTAATGCCGGCGCTACACCAGGCTCGGGCGCGCAAATTCGTATCCGTGGAAAACGCTCTCTTTCTGCACCTGTAAGAAATAACAGCGGCGGTGGTGGAGTCGGTGCAAATGCAGCAGAAACTGCTGCGAGAGAAGACGCACTAGATGCACCGTTATTGGTTGTGGATGGAATTCCATACGGCGGTAATATCAATGACATAAATCCTGACGACATCGCTAGCTTGGAAATTTTGAAAGATGCTTCGGCAACGGCTATCTATGGGTCCAGAGGCTCCGGAGGCGTCATCCTTATTTCTACAAAAAGAGGCGTACCTGGAAAAACAACTTTTAGCTATGACGGCTATTATGGTACCTCTACTATCATGGATAAGTTAAGAGTTTTCACCGGACCGGAACTAGCCCAATTTAAATTAGATGCAGCTGCCGGGAATAGTTCTGCACCTGGAACGTCGTCATACGGATTAACCGCAGCAGAACAAGCTGCTTTAGATGCTGGAATAAGCACTGACTGGCAAGACTTAATTTACCAGCATGGTTACTTTTCCAGTCATAACCTGGGGGTTACTGGCGGAACAGAAAACACACAGTATTCTATGGGAGCGTCCTATTTTAAGGAGACTGGAATTATTCCCAATCAAAATTTCGAAAGATTTTCTATAAGAGGAACAGTAGACTCAAAGATAAATGATAGAATAAAAATTGGTTTGAATACCATGAATATGCTATCCTATACCAACACACCAGGTGGTGGTGGGGTTCCAGGTGGCCTAATGAGAATGACGCCGCTTGCAAGTCCGTACAACGCCGACGGTACTGTGAACTTACGTCCTCAGGAAGGACACATCGATCAGGCTTCTGTGAGTCCTTTAACATTGATCACCAAAGCTGACGCAATTTTAGCAAGGACACGCCGCATAAGAACCTTCAATAGTTTGTATGCCGAAGTCCAGCTGTTTAAAGACCTGAAGTATAGGCTCAACGTTGGTTTAGATTTTACTCAAACTCAACAAGACAATTATTCCGGTGCAAACACTTATGTGAATACTTCTGAATTTGATTCTCAAGCCAGCTCAAGCGTAAGAAATTCCGAAGCCTACCAATACACTTTCGAAAACTTGTTGATCTATGACAAGACAATTAAGGAAAAGCATAAACTTAATTTTACGGGGTTATTCAGCGCGCAGAAAAACCATGATCAGGGATCTGGTATTTTCGGATTGGGAATGCCAGCAGATTATTTTCAAAACTACAATCTGGATTTAGCGGCGGATACTTACGCCAAGAATCCAGCCAACACAGCGGACAATCCATTCAATTTTACGGAACGGGGCTTGCTTTCGTATATGGGAAGGGTTAACTACAGTTTTGATGGCCGGTATGTTTTGACAGCCACTGTTCGATCAGACGGCTCCTCCATTCTGGCACCGGGTAATCAATGGTTTACCTATCCAGCGTTTGCACTCGCATGGAACATCTCAAATGAATCGTTCATGCAAAACGTGAGTTTCTTATCAAACTTGAAACTTAGAGCAGGTTGGGGAAAAACTTCTAATCAAAGTTTCCGTGCCTATTCAACGCTGGGCGAACTTGGAAAAAGTGCTTACAATTTTGGGAAATCAACGGCCGGAAATCAAATTGGATATCTCGTTACCGTATTGCCGAACAACAATTTATCCTGGCAATCAACAACGCAGACAAACTTCGGTTTAGATTTTGGCTTGTTTAATAACCGCATCACCGGTGCCATTGAAGTTTATCAGCACCAGACAAAAGATATTATCCTCGATGTGACCTTACCTCAAAGTAATGGCGCAAATTCAACTACCCAGAATATTGCCAAGACGAAAGGTAGTGGGCTTGAAATCACGTTAGGAGCTGATGTTATTAAAAAAAGTAATGGAGGATTTAATTGGAGTGTAGATGTGAATTATTTTTTCAATCGTGAAGAGATAGTTCAATTGACCACGCCTGATGAATTGCGAAACATCGATAACGGATGGTTCGTAGGACAACCGCTTTCTGTTATTTATGATTTGAGAAAAGTAGGGATTTGGCAACAAGATGATGCTGCTGAACTAGCCGCCCAAACTTCCCCGGTACAAGTTCCAGGTCAAATACGCGTTGAAGACGTGGATGGAAATGGAATCATCAATGGAGACGACCGCCAGATAATCGGAAACTTTCAACCTGATTGGGAAGGAGGATTAACAAACCGTTTCACTTTTAAAAATTTCGATCTTTCGGTTGTAACATATGCCCGGATGGGGATGAAAGTAGTAGTACCTTATGTTTCATCTGATGGTGGATTTGCCGGATACTTTGCTTTCATGCAAGGACGGGTTAACCAATTGAAGGTTGACTACTGGACGCCATCTAATCCTACAAATGCTTTCCCTCAACCTGATGCAAGTCGCGATAGACCTTTATTCTCGTCTACACTCGCATACATGGATGGCTCATTCATAAAGTGCAGAAGTATCAATTTAGGTTATACGCTACCATCGGCTTTGGTATCCAGAGCAGGAATAAGTTCGCTACGTGTCTATGTCAGCGCAGTTAATCCTTTCGTAATTTATTCTCCGTTTGTCCAGGATGGTTTCGGGCCTGACCCAGAAGGAAATGGTTATGGTGCGGCTGTCTCAAATCCCGAAGGTGGATACTCCAACGGGAGGACTGGAACACAGCTGGGGCAAATTAGTGTTAACGCTAATAACCCTTCAACCAGGCAATTTATTGTGGGCGTAAACTTAAGATTCTAGAACCTGTAAAGTGATTTTTATGAAACGACTTAAAAAATTTAGTTATATAACCCTAGCGGTAAGTGCGCTTGTGTTCAGTAGCTGCAATGATCTACTGGACGAGCAGCCGAGAACACAAATAGTTCCCTCATTTTTTAGTACGCCGGGCGGCCTGTTGGGCGGTATTGCCGGTGTCTATAATTCAATTCGCGGTTCGTATGGTACAGAAGGTTATACGCTGCAACAAATGGCAGGTACAGACGAGCACCTGCGCGGTGGAGGAGCCGGACCTGATTTCTTTACTTACAACGGTATAGATGGAAATGATTTCAATGGTGGCTTCGGTGTTTATACATCCATTAACACGTTAAATGGTATTCTGGAAATTGGCCCTACTTCAGAACTGCCTGAAGCAACAAAGAATCTTTATCTCGGACAGGCCTTCTTCCTTAGGGCATTCTTATACTTCGATCTTGTTCAAACATATGGCGCGGTGCCGTTGCATACGGAATTTATAACAGTTCCTTCCAAATCAGATAAGAAGGCATCAGTGGATGAAATTTACGCACTGATTATTTCTGACTTGACCGAAGCTTCAAACAGGTTGCCAAACCAAGTTACCGCTCCATTCTTAGGAAAAGCCGCAGCAAAAGGTGCAGCGCTCTATTTGTTGGGGAAAGTGTATTTAACAAGAGGCTGGCTAAACGACAACAACAGCGATTTTCAGCAAGCTTACACTATTCTGAATGATTTGATCACCAATCAGGCTACCTATGGATTTGGATTGTGGCAAGATTACGCTGATGCATTTGCTATCGCAAATGACTATGGAAAGGAAAACATATTTGTAAGCGACCACAGTAGTGATGCAACGTATGGTCTATACCAACTTGGTGCTTCAGGCGGCGCTGCTCAAAATCTCGTGCCATGGTTACATCGTTGGAATTATTCAGGAAATGTGTTAGGTGCAAATTCAACATTTAATCCTGCGACGAAGGCATGGGTTTACGGAAGTACCACAAATCTTTTCAACAGAGATGTTGAAAACGGAAGACCGTACCTTCGGGTTCGTGACAATTCCGCCACGGTTTCGACAGGTCCTAATGCAGGAAAAAAATATATTTACGATCAGGCGTTTGTAAATAGAAATATCGACACACGTTATGACAAGACCTTCAAGACTGTTTGGATTGTTAACAAAACCTCTACCGGATCACGCGGCACATTGGTTCCGGGAGATACGGGTGTTTGGTTTGTGGACTATGAAGAACCAGGTGCGCCACATGCCGTTAATGGAAGACCCTTTAAAGGAATTGTTGTTACGCCTTCGATGCATACAGATCAGGTTTGGCCAGCGGTAAAGAAACAAGATGATAATACGCGCGTTTCAATGAACGACCCTTCTACGAGACCAGTAGTATTGTACCGTTTTTCTGATGTTTATTTACTAGCCGCCGAAGCCGCTTTCAAATTAGGAAATGGTGAGGCTGCAAATCTGATAAATGTGGTCAGACGCAGGGCTGCCTATAAGAAAACAAACACTCAGGCAGAAAATGATGCCGCAGCACTCGCAATGGAAATAACAGAAAATGATGTAACGCTTGATTTTATTTTAGATGAACGTACGCGGGAATTTTATGGTGAAGGGCTGCGCAGAACAGACCTCGTAAGAACGAAGTCGTTACTTGCCAGAGTGTCCGCTTGGAATCCTGTGGAGGCTGGATCTAACATTCAGCCCTTCCATGCACTGAGACCTATTCCACAAGATCAGATAGATCGCGTTACGGAAGGGGATTGTATTGGAACGGATTGCTGGCAGAATGAAGGTTATAAGTGATTCGGATTGTTAATTTAGTTAACAGGGTGTGCTAAGGCGCACCCTGTTTTTTTAAAATAAGGCGTATTTTTTCCAGGCAATCCGTGATTGAATTCATCCTCATAAATCAATTCCCCCGCTGTATTCTTCATTCTTAAAAAATCAACAGAACCAGGGCCAGTAAAGGTGTAAATGAGTCCTTTTATCTTTCCGAAGTCCTTTTGATACTGGAGTTCATAAATAACATTTCCGTTTAAAAAAATAGATACTTTTTTGTTTTCGCTTTTGATCCTAAGAGTTTGCCACTGGTACACCTCTGTACCAAACGCTGATAAGTCGTTGTCTTGACCACTTTTATAAATTTCACCCATAAGCAAATCAAGCTCGCCAACGCATCCCTTACTGGTTAAGGGCATGAAAAAAACATTTTCCTCCGTAATGAACATGATCTCCATCAACGGACAAGCCACTGTATTTGAAATGCTAGAAAGTTTGTCACATTTAAGCTTGGTCTCTAAATCAAAATTATCACTGGTTACGCCATCGAAGTCACGGATATTGTAATAACGCAGATAGAAGTCTTTACTTAAATCCACATTTGCCTTTTGAAGACTGGCATTTGTTATTTGCAGGCTTCCATCCTGGCGAATGGATGCAGTGTCTAGATACAAAGTTCTTTTGTCTCTGAAATCATACTTCACAATCGGGAACCAGCCTTTTGTCTGAATGTGGACCTTCTCAAATTTTAAAATAGAATCATTGGCCATGATTCTGGCAAAATGAAAACCTGGGGTATAATAAATTGCCGAATAATAATTTTTGCCGGGATCAATAGGGACCTTATCCTTTGGATTCCAGGATTGCTGAAGAAAGAAGCTATCAGCTTTAACGCCCGACAAATCATAATGGAAAATAACAGTATTCGGTACGCCAAACATTATCGTCTTGTCGGCCGAAAACTGAACCGCCTTTGAAATAATGACTCCTTTCGCCTTTTTATTAAAACCTTGAAGAATAAAAAAACTTCCAGCTAAAATGGCAACGCCGATAAAAATCAAGACAGGTAATGCAGGAAAGTCGGGCTTTTTTTTCGATTCGTTCCGCGAGGTCTTCTCATTAGTCAAGTTTTGTTTTTTGAAATCCTGCCAGTCTTTGTAATCAAGTATTGACACAAGCGCGTCTAATGTGGAAGGGTGTGGTAACTGCTGGACCTCTTGCCTCCAAATCCTTTTTAAGGTTGAAATACTCAACCTGACTTTGGATTTTTCCTCAATCAGGTTACCCAGATATTCTAACTCACGTTGTTTCAATTTGCCCTCGCCGCTCCCCAACAAGAACTTTTTCTCAACCAATGTCCGATAAAGGACGATGTAGTCATGATCAGCAATCATACACGGCAATTTTAATAATGAACGGGATTTGAACGGCAAAAGATCGGTTATTGATACTGATTCTCTTGGACATACAAATGAATATTGCGTTCAAAATGACAAACATTTTAACTAAATCCATTATGAACAAACAACTATTCATGGCGACACTTTTGCTTACATCGCTTACGTCATATGCTCAAAAACAAAACTTTGATCTTCAGCAACTCCTTAAAGAAAAGAAATTAATTACAAACAACCGGGAAGTAGTCCCACTAACGGACGGTGACAAGAAAGGAATTTCCTTAAGCGGTGTTGTGTGGCTCAAAGGGATAAACTTCTCCACTGGCACCATTGAAGTTGACTTACGGGGAAAGGATGAGTTCCAAAAAAGCTTTATTGGGATTGCTTTCCATGGCGTGGATACCATCACCACCGATGTGGTCTATTTTCGTCCTTTTAATTTCCGGGCGGCAGATCCTGTCAGGAAAATACATGCAGTCCAATATGTAAGTGAACCAGAGTTTCCATGGCATAAGCTAAGAGATGAAAAAAATGGGATGTATGAAAAGGCCGTGGACCCAGCCCCAAAGGGATCCGATTGGTTTCATGCGAAAATTGTCGTGGGTGAAAAAGAGATCGCGGTGTTTGTTAACAATGCATCCACACCTTCTCTCACTGTTGAAAAACTAAATTCAAGAAAAGATGGATTAATCGGATTCTGGAATGGCGGGTTGAATGGCGATTTTGCTAACCTCACCATCACCAAATAAAATTTTCAAATACAGAGGCGCAAAATTCGGCGCCTCTTTGTAATATTTTTTACCGCTCAGTTTCGGGGTGAAACGTCCGCCAGCTATGCCAAAATTCCTGATAGGCATTAATTCTCTTCAATGACTCAGCTTCGGAAGCCAACCGTTTTCCAGCAAAATCATAGACAGCATTTCCCGAACGTAGCGTATCCTGTTGAATAGAAAAAATTTCGGATTCCGATGGTCGTTCGAAAGCAGCAAAGCTTTGATTATCCTCAGACAACACCAGCACAATTGGAACATCTCCAATTTTATCATTTACTATTCGTTTTTCTTTCAATTCATTCCAGTCATAGGCTTTGCTTGTGTTATCGATTTGAATGCCTATTACCCACGATTTCTCTTTCCACGACAGACTATCTGTACCCGTTAATTTACTTTTCCCTTTCCCACGCTCAAACCGCGCCAGTGAATCATAATAACGGGTAGAAGATTGATCGGCCTGCATTATCACACCGAAAGGATACATTAAGAAAAATTTACCGGCAGAAACTTGTATGGATTCAATCTCTGGAAGAACTGATCCCTTTAGCGGTCCGGCGACTGCCTCTCCGGTAGCTTGCCGCCACCAGCTTTTTGTAGAGGTGTCCTCAAACATAGCGTTGAAATGATCCATCCCTACTAACCGGAAATTCTCAGGTTTCCCATTGACTACGGGCTCGAAAACACGGCCGGATCTGCATACACTGCAATACGTCACCATCACAGGTTTTCCTCCGACAGTGTCACGCACCTGATGGTGATACACAATGTAACGGACTGGGTAAGCCTTTGCTTCGCCTTTGTAAGCCACAGCAATGAGCAAGCTAGTGTCGCCCAATAAATATTCTCCTTTGGAGTGAAAAGCAAGTTTTTCCGGCTCGTGAAAGATCGCCTCAGCAGTCATCTTAAAGTTGAAATAATACACAATCACCACAACTACCAACAATGGCAGCATAGGAAGCCACGACCTCTTAATACGAAAGGCAGAAGTAGCGCCTGCAAGGATCATGATCCCAAAAGCAATTCTAAAATACCAACGGTAGGTATGGATAAAATAGGCGACATCGATACTTTCGATCTGTTGACTAATACCTGGCATCGGCATAATGAAATACACCTTCAATATTTCCAACAACCCTAATCCAAGCAAGCCGAAATAAAATAGCTTTTTCATAATGTTCTTAACTCGGGGGGTTCCTAAAAAAATGTAAGTAATTGTAATCAATCATATGGATTATAGTTTGAATACCCTTCTTCCTCACGGGTCTTCGCTCGGTTGATGTAAAATTCGCGGTCTGCAGGCGCCCACGTATTCAAGCCATCTACATAACGATTAAACATGCAAAAAGCAGCTGCTATCAAAACAGTATCATGGATTTCCCGTTCCGTTGCGCCGAGTAATTTTGCCGTTTCAATTTGAATTGGGGTAACTTGTTTACCGCCCTTTTGTACACTTTCTGCTATAGATAATAGCGCTTTCATTTTTTGTGAAACCGGTGCCGACTGCATATCTGCTTTAACCGCATCAATGAATTGTGTATCACATTGATAATAATGTTGCGCCAATCCACCATGTACGTTCTGGCAAAAGAAACAATCATTCAGATAGGAAACATAAGTCGCTATCAATTCACGTTCACCGCGTGTCAGGGAGTTTTCGCTTCTCAAAAGGACTTCCGCCAGATCATTCAAATGCTTCGCGGTGTCCCGTCTGAATGCCATTGGGCCGCGAATGCCCGGCAAACCTTCAGGTAAATTTATATGCGCCATTATTTGGCAGGTTGAGGTAAAACATAGCCGATTGTCGTCATGCGTCTGCCCATTTCTTCATACACCTTGGGATCTGTCGGTGTCAGGGTTGCAAGGCCGTCAACATAACGATTAAACATTGAAAATGCTGCCGCGATCAGAACAGTATCATGAATGTCCCGATCTTCTGCGCCATATTGCTGTGCTTTCAGAATATCATCCGTGGTGACTTCCTTACCGTTTCGCTGCACTTTTCCTGCAATGTTTAAGAGCGCTTTCATCTTATCACTCACAGGTGCTTCATCAAGATTACCGATTACACAATCCACCACATGACGGTCATCACGATAAAGTTCGCGTGCCGCAGCAGCGTGACTACTCATGCAGAATATACAATTATTCCGGGAAGAAACATAAGCTGCAATCAGTTCTCTCTCGGCAGGCGTTAACGGCGAGGGTTCCCTTAACAACACATGTGCGAGGTCATATAAATGCTTACCGGTATCAGGTCGATACATCACCAAACTTCTTATTCCTGGAACACCGTCTGGTACGTTGATATGAGCCATCTTATTTAGAAGTTTTATCTTTTGCGAAATATAATGTTACAAAGCCAATGACAAACACCGTTGAGAATGTGAGTATGGTATTACCATATCCGCCCAAAGCAATGACCAGCGCGCCTACAAAAAACACAGCCACTGCGGTAACTAGCCTTCCTACATTGAAACAAATCCCGGTTGCCGTTGCACGAATGTGTACAGGAAATAGTTGTGGTATATATATCGATAACAGCCCCTGGCTTATACCAAAAAATAACGCTAAGGCTGCTGTTTCAATATAAATGAGTTTTGAGAAGGATGTGTTTAACTTAAATAATAAAATGGCCATACAACCACATCCTAAAAAGCAAAGCATCATCGCTTTTCGAACACCTAACGCATTGGATATCCATCCAGAAAAAAAACCACCACTCAATCCGCCAGCACCGAGTAACATCATCGTCAAACCTCTTTCTGACTGCCCATCAGAATCCGTTAATAGACTTTGAACCCAGGTTGGCAACCAGGAAAAAATCGCCCACAGGCCGATAAGCATCGTACCAAAAATCACAGCCCCTTTAAATAAATCTGATTTGACATCTTCAGTAAATTTCACGTCCATGGATGCCGATGATTTTTTTGATTCCCGCCAGCGCTCCGATTCTTTCAACAACCATATGGAAAGAATTGAAATCGAAAAAGGAATAAAACCCATGAGAAAAGCTTGCCGCCAGTCGGAAACTATATAGTTAGTAAGTCCTGCAGAAAATACGCCGATAGGAAATCCGATTGAAACTATTCCGATCATGATTGATCTCGAACGTTTGGGCCAGATCTCCGACAAAAATGTGGCTGAGATTACAAGCACGCCGCCGACCCCAAAACCAGAAATCAGTCTTAATACAACTACCTGCTCCCAAGTGGAAGCAAAATGAATCAGGCCGGTGAATAGTCCATAACAACCCATGCACAACGTCAGGGCTTTCGCTCTTCCGATTTTATCACTGATCATTCCCCATGAAAAACCTCCCAGCGCCCAGCCCACCAGAAATAATGCGTTGATGTATGCACTAACATAATTCAGTTCGGCTCCCACATCACCCAACAGTGTTTTAACGACGACCGGCAAATAGACTGACATCAAGGTGGAGATCGTTCCTCCGAGAATGTTGCCTAAAAAACAAATTCCAAAAGTGATCCACAGGTAAACACTGATCTTTTCAGTGTTTACCTGATCTACAGCAGCCATTTCCAAGTTGGTCTGTATCTTCGTAAGAATTGGTCGAAAGTGAAACTGACATAATATAACGCTCCGATAGAAGGTGAGCCATAAGCCTGAAACACTTGCTTGTTGAATACATTGTTAGCGCCTAGCTTTACAACGGATTTGATAGACGGCAGCTTGTAACTTACCTGCGCATCTACAATGGAATAAGCATCAATTCTTCCCGGTCTTAATTCAGCAAATGAACCAACCCAGTCAAATGCATCTTGCCAGCGCCATGCTACATTGAAGCCGATATTCTCATAAACGTCACTGTTACCAAATGTAACCGCGGTTCTGAACTTTGGGGTGTTGAACGCAGGAACATTATTCGGATTAGCATCTTTAATATCAAATTCAGCCCACGTGCCATTTGCGCCTAAAGAAAATCCATGCGAAAATAAATAGGTAATGCCCAGTGTCGCGCCTTGTGCAGAAACCTCGTCCTCCGCATTGGTATAAAGCTGATAGGCCTGCACATTTCCATTCAAAATATCACCTGCCGCTGCGGGATTAATTGTACCATCGCCGGCGAGAACGGAACTCTGAGGTTTTAATACTACGGTATTTAAAATAAAATCGGTATAGTTGCTTGTATAATAATTTGCATCGATCAATAATTTGTTAAACAACAAACTTTTATACCCAATCTCAAAGGTCTTGATTTGCTCTGGTTTGATATAGGGAACACTAGATTTCTGAAGCAGTTCTTTATTGTTCATAATAGCCTGATCAGGAGGAGTTCCACTTCCAACAGCAGCGCCAAAGGCTCCACCGAACGCACCCACAGAAGATGCAGTGAAAGAATTTTCATAGACATCCATCCCTCTACTATTATTCGGAACACCACCTAAAATTGTAATAGGGCCTGCATTAAGTTTAATGTATTGATCTACGGGTGTAGGATTTCTGAATCCTGTCTGATATGAGGTTCTGAAATTGTGCAGCTTTGCTATTGTTACAACGGCTGAGGCACGCGGTGTCATACGACCTTTGAAGTTTTCATTTTTATCGTACCTGTCAGAAATGGTCAGCTTCAACTTATCATTGAATAACCTTTTAGAGACTTGAAGGAAAACACCGCCTTCCTTAATGGTAATTTTTTGATCTCGGTCATCGAACAATGTTCCATTTGTAAACATGTCGTACATCCGGTAATTTCCACCCGCCTGCAAATCAAATATTTTTATGAAACGACTAAAGTCGTACTGTCCCTCAACATGATAAAACTTACTGTTGCTAAAAACTCCGGCGCCATTCAGCCCATCGATATTGACCAACCTTTCTTTTTCTGCTTCATAGGCAGTAGAACCCGGCAAATATCTGCCATCATCCGCAAAAGCTCTGGCAGCAGCGTGATTTGCAGCAGTTATACCACCGATATTTCCAGCATATGCTTCGATGTACCTGGTAAACCACATATTATCGGCTTGATTTGCTGGTACAATATTTCCATTCAGGTCACGCACCCACGTTCTGTTGATTTGTTGACCCAAAGCTCTGGCGTTGTAAGAGTCGTGCGAGTTTTCAACGACAGAATAGGCCCTGAGAAAATAATTACTTCCTTTCAACTCTAATCTATGCTGTTGCAAAACAAAATTATTGAGTGAGAATCGATTACTGCCGGTATAGGAAGCTTTACCTCTTCCAACGTTGTATCCATAAACTAATTCCATATTCTCGTTGATACGATAATGCAATGCAGCGTTTAGTTTCAAACTGTTGACATCGTAATCCATGAGTTCACGTTCTTCATAGCCCGTTCGTGAAACCCGGCCTATTCCATTCAACGTGCGGGCTACTTCATCACCATATATATTCAGGGCATTTCTTCCAGGATTGCTATCACCCCGTTGTTCAACAGGAGTTTGACCATCGATGTCTACATAATTTGTAGCGTACCAATCTAACCCAGTTAAATATGCGGCGTTAATTTTAAAAGCAAAACGATTGTTGAATGCTTTAGCGTATCGAACAGCAACGTCATATACGCCATGTGGATTTGCATATTCTTCATTAATGTGATTAACACCGGCTTTGGCTTGAACACTTAACCCTTGATACAGGAAAGGATCTTTTGTCCGCATCATGAGCACGCCGTTAAAAGCAACGGGGCCATATAATGCGGAGGCAGAACCTGGGATAAGTTCAGCACTTTCCATATCCAGGTCAGAAGAACCAAAGAGATTTCCTACGGCAAAATTTAACCCGGGTGTTTGATTGTCGACGCCGTCCACCAGTTGCAGAAAACGCGCGTTACCAGTGCTATTAAACCCACGTGCGTTAATCTGTTTATACGTTAAACTACTGGTGACCATTTCAACACCTTTCAAATTTTGGAGGCCATCATAAAAATTTATTGATGGTGTTTCCCGAATTGCTTTCGTGTCCAGCTTTTCAATACTGACGGGAGATTCTAAAATACTTTCTTCTACGCGCGATGCAGAAAAAACTACTTCATTCATAATTTCCGTGGCCGGAGAAAGGGCCATGGATATTGGATTGGTATCGCTTACTTCCAACTCTTGTTTTTCATAACCAACAACTGAAACAATAATTGTTAACGGTAGCTTTACTACGGTAGTTAAGTTGAATGCACCATTTGAGCCTGTTACCGTTCCGGTTAGTTTTCCTTTGATGATAATGTTAGCACCAGGTATAACTTCTTTCGTTTCAGCGTCAGTAATGGTACCTGAAATTTCAATATTTTGCGCGAATGAAATCCTGAAGAGTGCAAATACAAAGACAAATAGTAAAATTCTTTTCATAGAGTATAGGTTGGTCGGTTTAAGTTGGTTTGATTTTTTAAGAATGCGTCTTCTTTTTCAGATGATCGTAACCTTGTGGCAAGCGTGTATACCCATGGTTAACGATTCGATCAGCAAGCCCTTTGTAAAATGCAGGATCTTGAGGTGCTACAGTGGAAAGGCCATCAACATAACGGTTGTAAAGACAAAATAAGGCAGCGATTAAAACCGTATCATGGATTTCCATATCTGTTGCGCCTGCTTGCTTGGCGCGTTGAATAGAAGCCTCCGTAACATGTTTACCGCTTTGTTGCACTTGACGCGCAATGGTCAGAAGGGCCTTCATCTTTTCGCTTACAGGAGCGCTTTCGATATCCTGTTTTATTTTAGCGGCGGTGTCACTTTCTCCCAGCAATAAATCTGCAGCCGCTGTGTGTGCAGTTGTACAAAATCTACATTCATTGTTGTGTGAAACGATCGTAGCAATAAGTTCGCGTTCACCTTCCGTTAACGTAGAGGGACCACGCAACAGAAGTTGAGTTAATTCACGAATAGGCTGAGCAGAATCTTTTCGGTATTCGAGCAACCCGGTAATTCCCGGAAGGTGCTCTTCAACTGATATATAAGGCATAAGTCAATAAATTGTTAGAGGTGGAATTTAGAAACGGGATCCGCTGGTAACCCAAACCTTTAGCCAGCGGACCGTTTCATTTTTATCAAGTGATCAGAGACATCCGATCTTGAGATGTTGGAGGTTGATCAGGATCCACTGGCAACCCAAATACCAGCGGGTCCTTTTCAAAAGTGAATGAATAAGTGAGATTTCCATCGATGATGGAGTTGAGTTTGAAATTGTCCATCAGCAAACCCAAATGCTGATGGACTTATTCCAATCTCAAGAGCCCATTCTAAAAAGAACAATTACTATGAATGATGATGAGGTTTAAAAGCAATGAGCTTAACCCAAAGCCTCACTACGTTTAGCAGAACGATCGGAATCCAACTGACAAACCCAAACACATGTCAGTTGTCATTTCCTACTACTAACAACCTGATCAAACATCGACGGAGTACAGCTTCAATTGTGTTTCATTGTCAAGACCATGAGGGTAATGATTTGAAACATGAATACTTTCTCAAAATCGTGAACCGAATGTTCTGTCAGAATAGCGTTCTTAGCAATTAACCGCGTTCAGGCGGATGAATAATGGAGGGATAAAAAGAAGATTTTAAAACACTACAAGAAGATTCTTTGACAACGTCCGTTTCCCATCCTGCAGTAAGATGTTGAACTGTGAAGGATTGGGGGATATAGTCCTTAATAAACGAGATTACAATTTTAGAACTTGAGTGATTATCGACGGGCTTATCCGTAAATGTTTTAACAAAGCTAGTCATCGCATCGTCAATACGCTTGTTCTGATGGTCTTTTACACAGACAACATAGAGGGTATCGCTAGACAATTTTTGTTTAACAAGCCGATAGAATTCGCCGTTGTGTTCGAATTTTCCATCTACGCGTTCGAAGCCTTCCGACTCCATTGCGTAAGGAATTGAAATAGGGATCTTAATGGTGACGGTCTCTGAATCTGAATAGTTATTCTCATCAAGTCGCTGAAGCATATCCTGATCATTCTTATACTGAAGACCGAGAAACACGCCGTAATATCCCATCACGTTCAAGAGAAGCAGGATAGTAAACGCTATAGAGAAAAGTTGTCTCAAGGTTTTGGATCGGTAAAATGCTCTACCAAACTAAAGAGAAAATAATTAAAATTCAAAAAAGGATTAGCAACTGTAATAGCTTGGATAGCTTGATTCGAAATAAAAAAGCCGTTTCGGGCCATTTCGAATGAGGAATTTCTGGATATTGGTACTCCAAGATTTTTTTATCTCCTGCTTGGAAGGCCCTCAAAAAATTCCTGTGTGTGCGGTTTGTGCCTCTTTTAATTATCAGGTTTTGTTCTGCATTCTAAAGCCTTTATACCGTCGCGATTATTCTAAAATCTAGGGATACAGAACTGAGGCAAGGGAAAATCAGAATAAAAATTATTTATAAAAAATCAGACTAAATGTATCACTCTCGTACATGATGTAAAGACCCAGAAATATAAAAACTACCGGCGTTACAATGTGGCCGTACTTTTCGACTGATCCTTTGATCATGGGATGCTTGCTTAAGTAATGGGCGATCAAACACCAAAGTCCTGTCATCATTAAAAATATAACCGACATGGCGATTTTGTCGCTGATCGCGAGGGTGGCAAAAAGCGGAATATAAATACTGATGTTATCTCCGCCGTTCGCGATTGTTACACCCGCCACTGAAACTGCTTGTGTATAATCGGCCGCCATATCATTTTGTAATTTGCTTCCCACGTCGGATGTTTCCGCACCTTCTTGTTTTAATAAGCGCATCGTTCCCTTTATCCCGATATAAACTGGAATCAAGCCCAATAAACCGATGTATTTAACATCAATGACAAGACCTATGAATGAACCGACAAAACTTAAAGCGACTAGCAGGATAATTCCAAGATATTGACCTATGACGATATATTTTACTTTGAATTTGGGATTGCTAAAAAACAGCGTGAGGATAAATATGTCATCAATATTGGTGGTTGCAAAAGCAATGACACTGGCTAGAAATATTTCCATAAGTACAAAATCAAAAATACCAATTGCCTTTTGCTTTTAGCCTAACTTGCCTACTAATAATCCGTTTCATTCGCGGTAAGTCATGTCACAATTATAATTTCAAATGAGGAAATGAATGAACATCGAAATAAGAAATTTTGAAGAAAAAGATTGGCCTGTCGTGGCAGACATCTACCGGCTCGGACTTCTTACACGGAACGCTTCTTTTGAAACAGAAGCTCCAGATTTCGACAACTGGATCAAAAAATTTTATCCACAGTTGCTTTGGGTTTCTAAACGCCAAAGTAATGTTGTCGGGTGGGCCGGACTTATGCCTGTTTCTGCACGTCACGTTTATCGGGGTGTCGTAGGAGTTTCGATTTATATACACCCTGAATCTAACGGTATGGGAATCGGAAAATTAATGATGAATCATTTAATTGACGAAAGCGAAAAGGCTGGTATCTGGACTTTGTACGCTTCAATTTTTCCAGAGAATATCGCCAGCTGTAAACTTCATTCATCTGCCGGTTTCAGACTTATTGGGTATCGCGAACGTATTGCGCAGCTGGATGGAAAATGGCGCAACACTTTAATTTATGAAAGAAGAAGTCAAACTGTTGGAATTTAAATGAACCGCTTTCGAAACTTCTTTTTTAGTATATCGTAATATTACGATATAAGATCATCATGACAGACGCTCAGGTCAGCATATTTCATAGGGAACTTAAAGAGTTTGTTTACAAACGCGTAAAGGATAAAGCATTAGCGGACGACATCGTCCATGACGTTTATCTGAAAGCGCGAAGAAATGGCAACCAACTAAAAGATGATAATAAGTTAGTGGCATGGCTTTACCAAATTGCACGCAATAGCATTATTGATCATTATCGCCAAGCGTCAAAAACCATAGAAGTATCAACTATTGATTGGGCAAATGATAGTTCGAATTATAACGAATGTGCTGCAAATTGTTTAAAAGCACTAATCCCTTCACTTCCGGAAAAATATCGGGTGCCTTTTCAGCTTTCCGATATTGACAATCTATCACAAACTACCTTAGCAAAACAACTGGGAATATCATATTCCGGCGTCAAATCGAGAGTCCAACGCGCCAGAAAGATGCTGAAAGAAAAACTAAATAAAATGTTAATCATCAAAACCGATGCTTACGGAAATGTGATCGTTTGTAAAGACCGTTGACATCAAAAAAATCACAAAACTTGCGTCATTTTAGCTTGTTTTCCGTCTGATAAAAAATATCGAAGCATGGAAACAGATGCCTTACTAACGTGGAATCACATTCAGAAGGAACTAAGGGATTTCATTTATCGAAAAGTAAAAGATAAAGCACTGGCCGCAGACCTGGTCCAGGAGGTTTTCATAAAGGTTCAAACTAACCTTCCACAATTAAAGGATAAATCAAAATTATCCGCGTGGATCTACCGCATCACCCGACACGTGGTGATGGATCATTTTAGAAAACGTGCCACTCTTATTCAGCCTGTAGATATCAATTGGGAAAGTTCACAACATGAATTCAATGATTGTGTAGCCCATTGTCTCAATGTGTTGTTAGAAACGTTACCAAAGAAATACGGCGATGCACTTAAGCTTACGGAACTTGAAAACCTATCGCAATATGAAGTTGCTGAACGATTGAATATTTCCTACTCAGGTGCAAGATCTCGTGTGCAGCGTGCACGTAAACTTTTAAAGGAAAAAGTAGAAGCGCTTTATATAATCAAAGTTGATGCATACGGAAACATTATCATGTGTGAAAATCGAATTCCATGTTGCTGTAAGAAGGAATGTTAGTGTTGCGTCAATTTTAACCGTTTTCCGTCAAACGGTTAAATTCACATAACATGAAAAAGATATTTTTTGTATTCGGATTCCTGTTTGCATACTCCTACTTGAATGCTCAATCTGACCAGTATGTAAGGCCCTTATCACCTTCCAGGGGACACTATAAAGATCTCGCTGCATATGATCCCAAAAGTCAAGGGGAAGAAATTGACAAACAAAAATTTCCATTGAATGCTGCGGCTGCCGAACGGGCCCGTAACCTCAAACCTTATTACTTACAAGACGTTGATTTAAGCGATTTTAAAATACCTAACCCTCCCGCAAATAGTTCAGAACAAACCCGCGCGGAGATAAATTATTTACTAAAACTTCAACAACAACGATCAGAAGGATCGATTGAAAGCAGTCTTCATATGGCCGGTGTTTTCTATAACGTTCGTATAAAAGCCGAGGATTCATTATACAGCATCTTTCGTCGGAATCTATTTTTTGTCGGGCGCTCCATAGGAACATGGTTTAATCCGCAAGACCTTCCATTAACTGCCGATCTTATTGCCAACGTTTGGCGCGATGCAAGTTATTTTATTTGGGGATACAAGTATAAATATTTGCGGGTTCGTCCTTATATTCTTGAACCGTCGATCAACAATTTAGAAAACACCAATTGGGCCGCCTATCCCAGCGGTCATGCGGCGAACTCCTATATTAACGCTTATATCTATCAGGAACTTGCGCCAGAATTTACCGACGTGTTTTTAAAAGACGCTTACGATATGGCGCACTCCCGCGAAATCATCGGCGTCCACTATCCGTCCGATGCTGAAGCATCCAGGATTTTAGCACGGCAGGTTGTGAACAAGCTTTTTCAAAATAAAAAATTCTTGAATGATTTTGAAAAAGTTAAAGAGGAGTGGCATAAAAAAGCGCGAGAAATTTTTGCCAGACCTCAATTAACAGAGCAAGTAAAAATCAAATCAACGCCATCATCATGTGCCAAGACATGTCAGTAACTTCATGTGTTGAAAGTTGTACGAGTGCATTAACTTGCACTTGTACAACTATTCTTATTTTATTACTTATTGCAGCAGGCGGAACCATCTACGGGTTGCGCGCAACAAGCGCCGCCATTCTCTTCTGCCGATTGACTTGGCGAACAACAGGCAGTCGTCTCTTTTTTTGGCGTACAACAAGATCCTGAGTTCGCTGTACTGTGTTGATTGGGTTGACTTCCGATCTGGAACTTAGTTACCATTGGAAGGTTCAGTGTTTGAGTCTCCATAATCTATGCATTTAGTTTTGTTTTAAATTACTCGTACCGTCACACTGGATTGTAAAATTTTTTAACACCGGTGCAACGGAATCAACTTGCGATCAGCCCTTCGGTGAATCCTGATCTCAATGTTAAAGACGAATAAATCTTAAAATGATGCAGCCTGGAGGAAAAAATAAGTCAATCTTCTGAACAGAGGCCGCAAGAATTTGCACATGAATTTTTTGAACGACTTTCTATAATATTTCCCCGTATATCTGTTTCAATATGACAACATTCAAGGAACAGCTCCTTTAATCGTTCACGACCGCGCTGTACCCGTGAACGCAAAGATGAATAAGGCATGTTATATTTTACGGCCAGGTCTTTCTGCTTAATGCCGTTGAGTTCCGCATCGATTACAATGTGCTTATAATCATCCGGCAACAAATCAATCATACCATGGAGACATTGATCAAGTCCTTTTGTTGGATCGCTTGATTCTTCCTCAAACAGATTTAAAGCCGTGCCTTCGTCCCATGACAGATTTTTTTTTGAGGCATTGACCCGATAATAATCAATAATCGCATTTCTGGTAACCGTAAACAACCAATGTTGAATGTGATGCTTCTCTGCGAGTGTATTAACGTTCGATGCTATTTTAGCGAATACACTTTGAAGAATGTCCTTTGCATCCTCCTTGGACCGAATTTTACTACTGATATAGTTTAGTAGCGATTGTCGAAATTGATTGTATACCATTCCTACTTTCATATCATCAATTGCTTAAATGCCTTATTTGTGACGTTCGCGTAATACAAAAATAATACAGCCATAAGAACAGTCCCGCTCAGCAATACGGTAATAATAAAATCCGATTCCAATAACAACCCGCCCGTTAACGTTCCTAAGGCAGCACCGATATCACGCCAGGTCGCATTTTCGGATACTGCGTCAAGGGAATGCTTTCCCTTCGCTGAGGCAGCTCCGGGCGTCAAAGCCGATAGAATGCTGTAAAATGCAAAGACGACAATAGCTCCAAGTTCGATAAACCCCGCTGTAAGAAAAGTCATTCCTGCGAGAACCATTACAACCGAAATCACAAATACTTTTTCAAGGCCATACTTATCGGCAATCCACCCACCAAATGGTGAGAATGTGATCAAACAAATTCGTCTGTATCCCAAGTAAGACGCTGCAAGTATACTAGCTGACAATATCGAAATGCTGTCATTGTATTTTAAAAACAACATACCTAACGTTACCACCACTATTCCTTCTACTAAGATTGCCGAACAGAATGTTAAGAGATTAAAAGTAGATGGAATTTTTACAAATCGTTTAAAGGTAAAGGGCGTTGTTTCACTAAACTTTTGCGGAAGGCGAAATGCGAAGTAAAGTCCTGGCAAGGAGGCTATAGCCAGAATATAAAATATTATTTGCGTGTCCAATTGAAATAAGAGCGGTGGTGCAACGATTAATGTAATCATTGGTCCTGCTTCCTGAACACTTTTACTTAAGCCCAACGAAAACCCTTGACGCTCGTGATCCAACGAATATGAAATTGCGCTGATGCGAAGCACCGAATACGAAAGTCCCCAACTTATTCTAAATAAAACCCAGGTAAAAATTCCCGTGGCAAATCCATATCCGGCAGTTGAAATGATGGCAACTGCTACTCCGATAATTGTAATTGAACGAAAACCAAATGTGGCGCATGCACGCGCGATTAACGCATTTGTGAAGATTCGTGCGAACCTGTTGATGGAAAGTAGAATTCCAATCCATGCGACAGACATTCCCAATCGTTCACCATGAAGGGGCAAAAATGGATATAAGAAAGCGTCGCCAAAGCTGGCAAATGCTAAAGCAAGTGCTGAAAATATCGGAGCTTGAAATGTAGAATTCGTTTTACTATTCATTTATGAACAACACGAAACCTGTCGCGCATCATTTTTTTTATTTACACGTTGCTTTGATCGCGTAGCGCCACAACACGAATTATTTTCAAAATCGGTACTGCAAACACCGGTTTCGGGTAGCTCAAGTTCCACTTTCTGTGCTCCTTCCATATCCCCACTAATTGCAGCAACAATAGAACGTACTTGTTCATATCCAGTTGCCATCAGAAACGTGGGCGCTCGTCCATAACTTTTTGATCCTGCAATATAAAAATCCTTATCGGGATGGCGTAACTCTTTTTCGCCGTGAGGTCTCACCGTTCCACAACTGTGAATATTTGGATCGATGAGCTCAGCAATTTCCAAAACACTTTCTAACCCTGGGTCTATGCTTAACCTGACTTCCCGAAGAAACGAGAAGTCCGGCCTTGAACCTGTGCCACTTATAATTTCATCCATGGGTGGCAACATTTTTTGTTCATCCAATTGGTACCCTATAACTGCAAGTTTGTTATTACGAGATAAAATCTGCTGAATTTGAAACGGCGTGTACACGTTCACTTTTTCCTCCAGCACCAAGTTTTCAATTTGCACCCCCAGCGCGCCACGGGCTGCCAATGCATCCTGATCTTTTCCTCCATATACACGATTTAAATCTTTGCGCAGTACCCAGTGAATTTCTGTATTCGGATATTTGTTCTTGAGTTTATCTAACTCAAGAATAGCTTGAATAGAAGTATGTCCACTGCCTACAACCAGTACATTTTTGTTTTTATACCGCTCAGCATACCTACCCATAACGTCAGGGATACCATAGAATATTTTATCGCCGTTTTCAATTTCACCCGCCGCGTAAGTTCCTCCTGAACCGATTGGATTGGGATTTGACCAAGTGCCACTGGTATCAATAATTGCCTTTGCTTCGTATTGTTTTATCAGCTTTTCATCGTGCAACACCTGAATTACAAAGGGCAATGCTTCCCTGCCAGATGTTTTCATCTTATCAAGATTTTTTCTGCCTACGGACACAACGCGACTATCCAAGTGAAGAAAGGGTTTTATGTGTACTGTTTCAGAAAGTGGTTTCAGATATTTCGAATAAATTTCTTCTCCAGTAGGAAGCAATCCTTCTTCTGGGCTCACCCAACCGTGGGCAGAAAGTAATTCACGCGCCGCCTTATCGATGTTATACTTCCAAGGGGAAAATATCCGAACATGTTTCCAGGTAAGTACATTTGATGCCACCGTCTTGCCTGCCTCAAATAAAATAAAAGGCTGATTTCTTAAAGTCAGGTGAGCGGCCGCCGCTAATCCCACAGGTCCTGCGCCAATGATTGCCACAGGGAGGTTTTGTAATGTTTCCATCTCTTTTGTTTGTCATAAAGACGATGGGATTTTAAAAAGACGCAAAGTATTTTTAGAAATTCTTTCCATCCTAACGGATCAAAGGGCTGAATCTAGGAAGCTTTCGAAGAAGCAGGAGATCCATAGAGTAAACCCCAGGGCCATTTAGCACAATCACACCAGACAATGCAATCATCAACAAATGATATTCAATGCCCTCTCCTCCTTGATTATTCGACCAATCCATAAAAAATCCAAATTGCCCATGCATGGTAACAATGGCGCCAAGCATAATCAGAATAATAGCAGTACTTAATAAGCGACTGAATAATCCAGCGAGAAGCGCGATCATCCCTATGCTTTCTGTCAAAATAATTAGAAATGCGAAAATGTATGGTAGTCCGAATGTTTGGGTAAAGAATCCCACGGTTCCTTCAAAACCATAACCCCCAAACCAGCCTAATAATTTTTGAGCGCCATGTGCCCCGACTACTGCAGCTGAAATTATTCTTACTAGCAATAAGGTAATGTCGATTGTGTTTCCTGTCTTCATAATTCGTTTTATCTTAATTAATTGCCATAGAAAAATTGTTCTTTGATGATTTGTCCATCCTGCCAATGCTGAACTGAAACCTGGGTGTAGTTTTTCTCTCCCCATTCCTTGTGTGTATAATCATAACTCCAGATTACGAAAGAGAGATTTCCGTTTGCAGCTACCCCCTTAACTGAAGCATTTCTGAATTCAGAAACATTACTTAAAAATTCAAGTTCGCGTTTTCGATTCGCCACTTTACCGACCACGGGGGGATTGGCATTTTCCTGCATTTGTACATCCTCATGATAAAATTTTTCAAAGGCTTCCATTAATTTCCCACTGGTTACTAATGCGTTTAATTCTTTAATTTTTTGATCGATTGTCTCCATTGTTTTGTGTTTTTGTTACACACAAAATTGAATGACGTTAACTTCCTACACATTGACTTAGCGCAAGAAAGACTATTGATCTAAATCAAGAACTTATTTTGATACCTGATTTCTGCGAATGCGGCTGATTGTTTCGGGAGATAAACCAAGGTACGATGCTATTTGGCTTTGGGGAACACGTTGTTCGATAGAAGGATATCTGGAGATAAAGTCAAGGTATTGTTCTTCCGCTGTTTGGCTAATAGAAGCAAGAATTCTCCTTTGATGGGCTACAAACGCATTTTGCAGGAGCTTCAAAAAGAATCGATTGAACTTTGGAACTTGATCATAAAGCCGGTCCAGATCTGATTTTTCGATTGAAAAAACTTCACTATCTTCTAATGCATCAATGTGCTGGGTGGCAGGTGTGTTGGTAAGAAAACTGTATAAATCTGAAATCCACCAACCTTCTAAACCAAACATCGCTATATGTTCCTGTCCTTGTGCGTCAACAGTATAGGCACGCAGACATCCCTTCGTTACAAAATTTTCATATTGATTGATATCGCCAGCCTGAAGTAAATACTGACGTTTCCGAATCCTTCGATGCTTCAACACAGAAATGAACAATGACGTTTCTTCCCTTGTCAAGTGAATGTGTTTCGAGACATTGGAAAGAATAAGATCGTACATAATACAATATCATGATATTGTACAAATTAGAAAGGCAACTTTAATAAATCAAGGAGATTGAAATCCGGAATTCACAGTCCGGTTGTTTTTGTCAATAAAATCGGCCATGGTTCCATGGGATAAAAACGAGTGGTGAGTTTAATAAAATTGAAACCTGCAGAAGTTTTTGCGTATGTATCAAGGATTTAGACAAACTTGTCTTCTGGTTATTTTTTATACCGCTTCCAAACCTGGTACCAATTTTTGTTTGAAGGATAATCCCGATGATCAGTCAGGTTATTAAACACTAACGCTACGCATAGTAGGATTAGCACCCCTGTTAGCACCGGACTTAGCACATATAAATATCCTAAGCTTTGAATTTTTTCTGAGCCCAGATTGGCAATCAGCGCAGTAGCCCCTCCCGGAGGATGTAATGTTTTGGTAATTTGCATCAAGACAATTGCAAGCGACACAGATATTGCACAAGAAAGCCACAACTCATGGGGTATGATTTTATGGATGGTAACTCCAACAACCGCACTGATAAGATGACCTCCGATTAAATTTCTCGGTTGTGAAAATGGACTGTTTATTATGCCATAAATCAGTACGGAGGAAGCGCCGAAAGACCCGATTAAAAACATATTGTCATGCGCTTTTAAATGTCTGCTGTTTAGCAATCCGATAAGTCCAATACCTGTGAATGAACCTAAAAACGTAAAGAGATGCTCCTTGTAGTCAATTAATGTTTCCCTGTAAACAATGTAGCGCACCCTGCGAAAATGCTTTTTGATTTTCTTTTTCATTAACCCTTAATATTTCGGGGCGCAAAGATATTTTGTCGGAAAATAAAAACGCCTCCGTATAAATACAGAAGCGCTGGATTTTGTCTGTTAGATCGACGAAAGTACCATCTTACCCGTCAAACCACTTTCCTGAAAAATATTTTAAACTTTTGGAGGGACTTTAGCAGCCTGTCTTGCCAATAATTTCCATTCACCGTTTTGTTTCTGCCAAACCATGAGGATTAATATATCGACTTTTCCTGGAACATTGCTGTTGTTGGTATCCGAAGTTAACCGGTGCCTTACAATTGCATCATTTCCCACAATCCGAATGGTTTGATTAGAAAAAGTAAGATTATCTAAGAAGACTGTTTTCTTTGTCAAAAATTGATTAACAAACTCAGATCTGTTTTCTACCAGACCATTGGAATGCCCATAACTTAACTCTTCGGCCGCCAGACCCTCGAGTGTAGTTTTATCTGCGGCAATCATTGCCTTACGAAGTTTTTCAACCGCGGCGGCGACCGCTTTCTCGTCTGCTGTTTGTGCCATTAATAATGTAGAACTCACAAGGCAACATACAAAAAGGGAAAGAATTAATTTCATCATAGGGATAGTTTTGTTTAGCTAAAAATAGTGATTCATTTTCTTTCCCCACAATTATGCTTTAAAAGTAAGAACGGTTTTATACGAACTATCCCTTTCGTGTGTGTTGGAGGCTTTATTCTTCAGTTAATGGTATGCGATTACCGGTCTCCATAGCCTGGTAAATTGCTTGCAATATTTTCACATCTTGCCTGCCCATTTCCCCAGGCACAGGCGTAGGTCTGTTATTCAGGATAGCCAGCGCAAAATCGTCCATTTGCCGAGCCTGCTGATTCACTTGCGGAAAGTCCATTTTCCCACTACTGGTTCTGCCCTTAATGCCGGTGTATTCATAGGCTGGGGACAATTCAAACCACCCTTTATTGGCTTCAGCTCTTAAGAGGTTAAACTCTTCGCTGTAGCTGGTTTTGCATTCGGCAATTAACCCATCCGGAAATTCCATTTGCCAGGTTAACGATTCCTCAATTTCTCTGAACTTCCGGTCATCTTTCTTTACTTCCTGTTGCGCCCTAACGGCAATCGGTTCCATGCCTGTGGTATAACGTGCGCCCTGAACGCAATAGATCCCTACATCCATCAACGGTCCTCCCCCTGCAAGCTGTTTATCCAAGCGCCATCCTTCCACTTCACTCAATCCATTTTCAGCGACCATCTTAGAAATACCGCCAAATATTTTTTGCTGGCCCAATCGCATCATCTCCTGGTTATGTGGTTCAAAATGCAATCGGTATCCAATTGATAATAACCGATCGGCTTTTTTACAAGCTGCAATCATTTCATCACACTCGTCAACGGTTAGCGCCATTGGCTTTTCGCAAATAACATGCTTGCCAGCTTCAGCCGCACGTATTACATATTCACGATGAAGGGCGTTGGGCAGAACAACATACACGATGTCGATATCAGGATTGTTTTTGATGTCATCAAAGTTTATGTAGTTATAAATATTCGTCGTTGGAATGTCATATTTTTTTTGCCATCTGTCTGCCTTTTCAATTGTACCGGTCACCACCCCTGCGAGATAACAGTACTTTGTTTGGCTCAACGCTGGCGCTAGCTGTTCCGTACTATATTTACCAAGACCGACCAGTGCAATTCCTAGTCTTTTATTCTTTTTTGTTTCCATTATTTGAAGGTCGTTTTTATCGGCGGTTTTTTTATTATGACATGATGATATGGCAGGTGAAAAGAGAACTCCTAAGCCAATTTTACTTGCAACGTCTGAAATAAATATTCTCCTGGTGTAACGTTTAGGGACTTTCATAACATTTCTTAAACACAACTTAGCTGAGATTGTTCAGATTCTAACGGTTATCGTTTAAGAACCAGTGAATAAAAAGTATACGCGAACGGTACTTTTTGTTATTCAATTTGGCGCTACAGTCTTAATCCATTTAATTCGGCAAGAAGTCTTTTTCTTATGCCCATAGTCAAAGAAGTTTTCCCGTTCTTTGATCTCACAAAGTATCATTCATAAAAATTGAAACGAAAATAAAAAGAGCTCTTTCAAATTTTCGGCATATCCGATTAGGGCTAAGAAGGTTTATTAGGATATATGCTAACGTAAATGTCAGCGGTTTTGCAAAATTTGCACTTTCAAAATCTGAACAAGAAAATATCCCTGGAGGGAGACTGATTTTGACACCGTAATTTAGATTTAGAAGCTATTTTAAATTAGGGGTATATCATAAACTTAATTACTTAATAATGAAGATCGAGTTGAAAGGGAAGTAAAGGCAATCAATATATTCCGGCAGCCATCTGATCGATCACCAGCTTACTTCCCTTTTTCAAATCAAACATGCTGTTCTGCCATCTTCCGGCATTCTTCAGCGCAGGCCGAGCACTCTTCAGCGCACTCCTGACAATGGTCCACATCATGCATTTCACATTCCCGTGCGCAGGCGTCACAGATATCCGCACATACACTACACAGCAAAGCCGCGTGGCTTCCTCCAATAGACATGAGTTCAGCCGCAGACCGGCATACGGAAGCACATTCGCGATCGAGCTCAATACATCGTGTCATCATTTTTACATCTTCTTCTTTTAAGCATTCCGTTGCACAGTGTTCGCAGGCAATAGCACACGCTATGCATGCGTCAATACAGGTTTCAAATTTTTCGTGACTCATAAACTGAAAGGTTAATGTTGATCTTGAACTGTGGTATTCACAGGCAAAAGTGAGATCAATAATTGTACCCCGACCAGTCAGATTTTAAACCATGACGTAGCTGAAAATATTTGGCTAGACCACGTTTGCCGATATTTAAAAAGTGCTTACAGGGAAAATCGGCCCCAACACTGGTGCACCTGCTACACAATTATTTCTTAAAGCAAGAAAACTAGCCATCCATTGAAATATTGATTCTATGCTTGTCTATTGAACGGGATATTACTTACTTAGCGACCAGAATTCATATGCACAAATTTCCTATTACTGAATATAAAAAATTTACTGACCTTCCTTTTGATAAATTCAATACGCTTAAATTTTCAGTTTATATACTTGACTTCGATTGGAATTACCGTTTTGTAAATGATTTTGCAGAAAAAAATTTAGGCGCAAGAGGAAAAGATCTGGTCGGTAAAAATATGTGGACCGAATTTCCGGAACTTGCTGTGGATCCATCATTTAATCTTTTAAGAAAGAATACGGAACAAAAAATTACAACCAATATCATCGTTACATCTCCGATTAATGGAAAACGTCTGAATATCACAGGTTATCAATTGGAGGACTGTTATTATTTTTCAGCATCCATATTACCAGACAAGGAAGATTTACTCGACGAATTAAGAAATGAGTTAGGGAAATATAAGAACTTATAACTGTATGGGTTTATTCATGGCCTCCTTAAATTCAGGCAGTAACGGAAATTGTTATTATGTAGGTAATGACCGTGAAGGCATCTTGGTGGACGCGGGAATCTCGGGCACGGAAACGGATAAAAGGATGAGGCGAATTGGCCTTGTCCCGGAGAAACTAAAAGCGGTTTTTATTACGCACGAACACGGCGACCATATTAAAGGGTTACGGTCTATTGTTAAAAGATTTAAGGTTCCTGTCTTCATTACTAGTAATACATTAGAACGAGGACGCCTTAAATTGAAGGAACCCTATATAAAACATTTTACACCTTTCGAACCTGTTCGTATTGGTAACCTTTCCATCATACCTTTTCCGAAATATCACGACGCATGCGACCCGCATAGCTTCGTTGTGACCTGCAATCAGGTCAGCGTTGGAATCTTCACTGACATTGGGCTGGCGTGCAAAAATGTTATCCGCCATTTTAAACAATGTCATGCGGCATTTCTTGAGGCAAACTATGATGAGGAAATGTTAGACCGTGGCAACTATTCTTATGTTTTAAAAAACCGCATCCGCGGCGGCCGTGGGCATTTGTCAAATAAACAAGCGTTGCAATTATTTTTGGAACACAGGCCACCCTTTATGAGTCATTTGTTTTTATCACATCTCTCAGAAAATAATAATCGACCCGAACTCGTAAAAAATCTTTTTACGCCTTGTGCCGGAAAAACGGAGATTATTGTCGCCTCCAGATACGAGGAAACACCGGTCTACAGCATTGACAAGCGTTACGGCTATGCTAGCCGCCCTTTCACTTCGAAAATCGTAAGACCCAATCACCAGCTATCGCTTTTCCAATAGCCTTCCCGCCCGGTTGGGTGGAAGCAGATTAGCCATTTGGTTATTAGCGTTTTCGATTTCCGAAATACCACGCCGGGTTGAAACATCAACTTACACTGTAAATTTCAACAGGCGTTCCAATTCCGCGAAGCGGTTCTTCACCTAGAAATTTGATATCCATTTTCCCTTTCACAATCTGATGAAATACCTGTCCCGAGATGAGCAATTGTGTGCGATATTTCTTGTTCAATTGTTCAATTCGTGATGCAATAATGACAGGCGAGCCACTAATTGAGAATTGTTTACGGCTTTCATTCCCAATGTTGCCACTCACAACGAGGCCGCTATGCAAGCCAATTCCGATGGTCGTCGGGGGAATTATCTTTTGTGTGGATGCCTCCTGGACCTGCTTTAAAATTTTCAGACTTGCTTGAAAAGCCATGTCTGCGTGAAGTACGTTTTCGCCCGGCGATCCAAAGCAGGCCATAAGACCATCGCCCAATATTTGAAATACCACACCTTGATGTTGATTAATAATATCGATGACTGGGCCTAAAAATTTGTTTTGATAATCGATAACTTCTTCTGGCGTGTGCGTGTCAGCAAAAGCCGTGAAGTTCCGAACATCAAGAAACATGACTGTTGCTTCATTCCCCTTAGTGACGCCTTTTTCTTTTAACAATGCTTTCGACACTTCCTTAGATACTTGTTGTTCGAACAACAATTCCAACTCATTCTTCTTTTCCTGAAAATCGATAGTACTGGTGATTCGGTTTTTTAATTCGCGGGATACAAAAGCTGCTGCGGCTCCTGAAAATACCAATACAACGGCACGAATATAGTGCGAGTTCTCCGGCGTCGAGCTTGCGTACAATGCATCATAGTCTACATAATTGAATCCATAGTACACCAGAAAGGCATATTGCATGGCAGCAAATACACCGGCAAAAATATTTACCTTAAAATCCAGGTGTAAAATGGACAAGATGATAAACACAAAATATGTCAGGCTCACCGGGGAATCAATAAAAGAAAGCATTCGCAACTCACTCATCATATAAAAGATAATCGTTGTTGGAAAACTGATTTCGATCATGGTGTGGATGAACTTGTAAATAAACGTCGTGCCCGAATTGCGCCTTAGCTTTATCTTCAGGTATTGCAGAACGAGGGACTGATAAAGCAGAAACACGACGATAAAGACTACGAGGGTTAAGAACGTATTTACCCCGCCATAAAACTTTACAACTGAATCGCGAAGCAGAAAAAAATTTACGACTGCAATAACCAAAATCAGGGAAAACAAAGAGATTAAAAGATAAGAGCGCTGAAATTCACTCCTGACTTCTTCCAGTTTAAGGTTAGAAATTGCTTCAGAAAAAAATCTTTTAACACGCATTTGCCCGTTACATAATTGAGGTAATATTAAGTTGTCTTCTTATAGTTCAAAGCAGCCCACGTATTCAATACAACAGCAAATACAAAAGTAATTATCAAGTGAGGCACGATATCATTCAAACTACTTCCCTTCAAAATCACCATTCGCATGACGCTGATAAGATAGCTAACAGGATTTAGCTTCGAAATAATTTGTGCCCATTCAGGCATGCTGTCAATGGAAGTGAATAGGCCCCCCAATAAAATAAATACCATCATGAAAAAGAACATGATAAACATTGCTTGCTGCTGCGTTTCGCAGAATGTAGAAACCAGGAGTCCAAACCCTAACACACTCAACAAGTAAACGCCGATAAATCCATATAGAACAGCCAGATTTCCAACGGGCACAATCCCATAGATCAACCAGGAAATTAACAGCCCTATCGTGAAGACCACATTTCCTAAAATCCAGAAAGGAATTAATTTTCCAAGGATGAAATGATGTTTCTTTATTGGGGTAACATTAATCTGTTCTATGGTTCCTACTTCCTTTTCCTTGACGATATTCAAGCACGAGAGAAAACCACCAATCATGGTCACCAGAAAAGCCAAGATTCCCGGCACCATGAAAACACGATAGCTCAGCAAATTATTAAACCAATTGGAAGACAATATTTCTATGCTTGGATTTCGAGAAAATCGTGTGGCGGGAGACAACTCCAATCGAATACCGTTGTTATAATTTTTAATAATGCTCGTTAGATAAGATCCTCCCAAGTTCGCCTTGACACCATTAATTGCATTTACAGCAATAAACATTTTTTGCTCCCCTTCTCTTATTAAGTTTCTTTCAAAACCCTGGGGAATTTCCAATATCAAGTCGGCTTGATCTTGTTCAATTAAATGAAGGGCCTCTTTAAAAGAATTTTCAAAACCCGTTAATTTAAAATAGCCAGAAGCCGTGATCGTTGAAATAAGATTTTGAGAATAAGATGATCGATCATGATCAACGATGGCGATATTTATATTCTTTATTTCATAATCGGCCGCTAATGGCAAAATCATTAACTGAACGGAAGGCATTACGATGATCATGGCAAGAATTATCTTATTCCTAAATATTTGCCTGAACTCCTTTTGCAATAGAAATCGGATGGTTCTCATGCAAGTCGTATTTTAAAATTTTTCAAACTTAACCCTAATAAAAAAATCGTCATGCCAATTAATATTACCGTTTCCTTCCAGATTTCAGAAAAGCCGACTCCTTTAATCATGATTGATTTTACGATGATATAAAACCATTTAGATGGAACTATATTAGAAAATATCTGAAGCGCCTTGGGCATATTTTCGATTGGAAACATAAATCCGCTAAATAATATTGTGGGCAGCATCATACCCATCAAAGAAATCAGCATGGCTACTTGTTGGGAATTGGTCTTTACGGAAATAAAAATCCCTAACGTCAAACACGTTATGATGAACAAAGTACTTTCAGCAAATAATAGCAGGATACTTCCATTCACCGGCACCTTTAATACAAACACACTCAATAATAAAATTGACGTAACATTAATGAGAGATAATATCAGATAAGGTATTGCTTTTGAAATCATCACCATCATTGGTTTGAAAGGTGAGACAAGCAAAATCTCCATGGTCCCCGTTTCCTTTTCTCGTACGATAGATACGGCAGTCATCATAACACACACCAGCATGAGAACGAGTGCAATAACACCAGGCACAAAATTATGCACGCCCTTTAGTTGTGGATTGTACAACATCCGTACTTGAGGTTCGATGCGATAAGGAATAGCATTAACCTTATCCATTTCTGCTTGATAGTCCTGAATAATTGCTGATACATAATTGGTCAAGGTCGTGGCAGTATTTGGGTCGGAGGCGTCGGCAATGATTTGCACTTGTCCCTTATTTTGATGGACCAGGTCGTGATTGAAGTTAGCTGGAAACACAACGGCCATTCTAATGAGTCCCTGTTGAAAAGATTCTTCAATTTGATTTGCATTCAACATAGCCTCCTCAATTTCAAAATAACGACTGGCTTCGATCCTCGAAATTATTTTGTGGGATGCAACATCTTTTGCATTATCTACCACGACAATTTTTGAGTTCTTTACTTCGTTTGTTAACGCAAATCCGAAAATCAAAATTTGCGTTATAGGCATACCAAATAAAATCAACAGCGTCTTCCGGTCACGAAGTACATGTGCAAATTCTTTTCTAAGAAATATTATGAATTGTTTCATGTTTCGGTTGTTAATCGCCACGTTTAGCGCCGCGAGCTAGCTGATAAAATACTTCATCCATAGAAGTGGCCGCGAAAGTTTTTTTTAGGTGGGATGGCGTATCAAGCGCTTCTATTTTTCCATCCACCATAATGGATATCCGGTTGCAATACTCAGCTTCATCCATGTAATGAGTAGTAACAAAAATCGTCACACCACGATTTGCAGCCTCATAGATCAGGTCCCAGAATTGTCGCCTTGTTACCGGGTCTACACCTCCCGTTGGTTCATCCAGAAATACAATTTTTGGCTCATGGAGTACCGCTACAGAAAAAGAAAGTTTCTGTTTCCACCCCAACGGTAAGGATACAACCAGTTTTTTAGCTTCCTGGTGTAGACCAAGTTGTTCGATCAAAGATTCACTTTTATCTTTTATTTGTTTATTAGATAGCCCATAGATGCCGCCAAAAAACTGAATGTTCTCCAGTATAGTAAGGTCGTCGTACAACGAAAATTTCTGGCTCATATAGCCGATGTTCTTTTTAATTAATTCAGTTTGTCTATAAATATCATAACCCGCGATTGTCGCCTTGCCCGATGATGGAATAGATAAACCACAAAGCATGCGCATCGCCGTAGTTTTGCCGGCGCCGTTCGCACCGAGAAAACCAAATATTTCACCCTTATACACTTCGAATGATATTTCGTTCGCCGCGATGAAATCGCCAAAACGTTTCGTCAGGTTCTCAGTCTTTATCACCGTTTCCATATACTAATTCTTTAAAAGCTTGATAAAACAGTCTTCGATGGTGGGTGTCGTCTGATAAATTTCTATCTCCCGTAAGCCACTCTCGTTTAAAAATTTTACTGGTTCGGCTTCGTCACTTACATTTCTAAAAGAAGCATGCGCATATTCCCCATATGCATAACTGTAAATCGTTTTTTCATATGCACCAAGGTTCTTAAGCAGCAGGAACATGTTATCGGCCTTAACCGCGTACAATGGAACTGGATAAGCAGCGACGATATTTTCAGGAGTATCGATTGACATGATCTTTCCCATTTGAATGAGCGCGATACGATCGCACATGGATGCTTCGTCCATGTAAGGTGTCGATACCACGATGGTAATACCTTCGGTCTTCAATCTTTTCAGCATTTCCCAAAACTCCTTTCGGGAAACCGGATCAACACCGGTGGTCGGCTCATCCAAGAATAGAACAGTAGGTTTATGGATGAGCGCGCAGCATAGCGCAAGCTTCTGCTTCATTCCACCCGATAACTTTCCAGCCCGTCGATCTTTAAACTTTTCAAGCTGGATGTAGATGTCTTTAATGAGATGATAATTTTCTTGAATAGATGTCCCAAATACCGAAGCAAAAAAATTTAGATTTTCTTCGACGGTTAAATCCTGATAGAGCGAAAATTTTCCGGGCATATACCCAACCGTGTTTCTGATTTGCCTGTAGTCTTTTACAACATCGAATCCATCGACAGTAGCAGTTCCATTGTCGGGTAACAGGAGCGTTGTTAGCATGCGGAAGATGCTTGTCTTACCTGCACCATCAGGACCAATCAATCCAAACAGTTCACCTTTCTCAACAGAAAAGGAGACATCATGAACGGCTCTTGTTTTTTCCTTTCCATATACTTTAGAAAGATTAGTTACTACTACCGCTTTCATCGCTTAAAATTTTACCTCGGCGTACATTCCCAGTTTCAAAAAGCCATCGTTCTTCACGCCGATTTTAACGGCATAAACAAGATTCGCGCGTTCATCGTGAGTCTGTATGGTCTTCGGCGTAAACTCTGCTTTATCGCTTATCCATTGTACAGTACCTGGGTATTCCTTGTATTTACCTTCCCTATCATCGATCACTACGGTGACATTTTGGGAGAGCTTAATTTGCGAAAATTGATCCCCGGTTACGTAAGCTCTTAAAATGATATTCGACAAATCAGCGATCTTATACAATGGCTTACCGGCAACGGCAGTCTCATAAGTCTCGGCATATTTCGTTAGTACTGTTCCATTTACGGCATTTATTATTTTACACTTAGCTAATTGATCATCGAGCTGCTCCATTTGTACCTGCAGCGGTAAAGTTTCTTCCCTCAAGCTTGACGTCGTAATCCCCAATACAGATTCTTGGGCAGCGATTTTACGTTTTATGATGGATACTTGCGCTGATGCGTCGTCCAATTGTTTCTGGGTGGCTGCGTCAGACCGAATCAAACTAGCGACCCTTCTTTGCTCTCGTTCCGCCTGCTGCAGTTCTTCTAAAAGCGCCGCGAGTTGAACCGATATATTCGGTTTTTTGCTTAGGACGGCCCGGACCTGTGCCTGCAATTGTTTACGCTTTAAATACAGTTGTGTGCTATCAATAAACCCGAGGAATGCGCCACGCTTCAGGGTTTGTCCTTCCTCAATATTGAAGGAATGAATCGTACCGGTAGCTTCCGCGGATACAATAGTTTCTATCGCTTCAAATGTCCCCGATGCGTCGTAAGCATTTTCATCTGACGAGCATGAGGCAAAAAGCAAGAATGATGTAAAGACGATGATTATAGTTTTCATGATCGGAATAAATTATTCTTTAACATTCTAAATACCAGTTGTTGTTTGCAGGCTGTATTGTGCCAGCAGGAGTTGTATTTCGTGAAGAATCTTGTTTTGCCGTGCCTGATCTTCCGCTGTTACTTCCCGGAGATAATCGTTGGAATCAATTACACCATCCGCCAGCTGAGCCGAAGCTGTATTTTTTATTTTTTCACGGAGAGAGATAATCTCATCATCCGCTGCCAATACATCCTGGATCTTTTTTACTTCGCTTTTTTGACTTCTGACGGCCAAGTTTGTATTATAAAGAAAGGTTGCCCTTTGTAATTCAATATTACTCCGGCTAATATCGAGCAGCGCTTTTTCTTTCTTATGGGTATAGAAAGAAGCGATTGTCCAGTGAAGACGGACGCCACCGATATAATATGTTTCAGCTTCATTCTTCAACATGTTCAAACCAGGCCTGCCATACCCACCCTGAAAAAAAATTGAAAACTTTGGCTTGAGACGGGTTGACAAAAATTTATTCTGCACATCAATTGCCTGACGCTGATAGTCAAACAACAAAAGTTCAGGTCTGCTTATCACTTCATTTGACACAAGCTGTTTGGGTTTTTCTAAGATGGCTGAATCTTCAAGGTTTTTTCCAACCATCAAGCCAAGCATTTCCAGATACGCAGTACGGGCAGCGTTGAGCTCAATCAATTTTTGATTCACTTTTAAGCGCTCAGCTTGCAACACATCCCTGCTACTTTTCAAAGCGATACCATTTGCAATCGCAGCCTCCGTTCGTTGAATTCCTCTTTCAATATCATTCCTCAATAATTGGTTCTGCCGGATTTGAGCATCTAACAACAACGCGCCAAAGTATAACTGGTTAACCCGGTCATTCAATTTGTACAACTCGACCTCCAATTTTTGCTGGTCTATTTTTGCGCCTGCCTGATAGGACTGTTTTTGATTTTTAATAACTCCACCATCATATAAATTCATAGTTACTTCGCCATAGACTTTGTATTGATGTTTACTGAGGGGGTCGATGTTCATTTCAGGAGATTGGAACGGGATCTGCGTAACATCGGATTGATAACTTTCCTGGCCGTTGATAGTCAGTACCGGAAAAATTCCCTTTGCTGCATTGCTAATGGAATAGGCTTCACTCTTTGAAATGAGATCACGTTGGTTGATTTGGGGATAGTTTTCATTTGCCAGGGTGTACGATTCCTCCAATGTGAGTTTCTCCAAAGCTTGCCCCTGGGTTTTATCAAACACCAATAAGAGGCATAAGAAGGTTAGCAATTTTTTCATGGCATTGCTGTTTTGCTGGATTAAACGAACGTTTTAATCATTTGTTTAAATTATGGTCAAAAAAATTTATTTTGCTTTTAGCATCGCATTAATCCACTTTGGAATTAATGCTTTTCGTTCCATCATCCTTGCGGTAAAGGTTTTATCATTCATGATACCTGCCGAATGGAACACCGGTTTCATGATAAACGGAAAAACACTCATTGCCAGTATGTTCATCAGAAAATGAACTGGGTTTATATCTTGTCTTTTCTCATGCAGCTGTTTTAAAAAAAGAGAGTCTGCAATCTTTGCTACCGGCAATTTATGCGCGAACCGATCTGGGTTATACCTGATTTCGCTGAGGATAAAAAGCGGCAATTCCGGATTTTCGATTAATAGATCGATGTAGTTATTTGAAAATAAAATTACCTTCTGGTCTAAGGTCGTTTCTGCGTTATTTAAAACCGGCGCAACCGACCCGAAAAACTTTTCCAATTTTTCGAGCATAATCAGTTCAAATAATTTCTCCTTGCTGCGGAAGTAATAATTTAATAAAGCGAGATTAATACCTGCTTCTTCTGCAATGTCTCGGGTTCGGGTAGCCGCATATCCTTTTTGCATAAAAACGCGCTGGGCGGCATCCTTAATTTTCTCTTCTGTAGAAAGATCCGGTTCCGCTATTTTCTTCTTGGACATCTCAAAAATTATAACCAACTCAAAGATAATTATAATTTCTTCATTAAACATACATTTTAATCATTTGTTTAAAAACGTTCCCTACGTTAAAATTTGAATCTTTGCAGAATAGATGTATTATGAGATACTAATTATCATGGCCCATTTACCCAACATCATCACCGACCTTGGACTTATTCTTGCTGTTGCAGGGCTTACTACACTCATATTTAAGAAAATAAACCAGCCTGTCGTTCTTGGATATATCCTTGCCGGATTTTTAGTTGGACCACACACGCCAATTTTTCCTACTGTAACAGATGAAGAAGGTGTAAAGACGCTATCTGAAATTGGTGTTATCTTCCTTTTGTTTAGCCTAGGTCTAGAATTCAGTTTCAAAAAACTTGTTAAGGTTGGAGGTTCGGCCTCCATTACTGCGTTAGTGGAGATCGTTTTAATGATCGTAATTGGCTACCTGGTAGGAATGGCCTTAGGCTGGTCGTTTATGGATTGCATTTTTTTGGGCGCGATACTTTCAATGTCGTCGACCACGATTATTTATAGAGCCTTCGAGGAAGTTGGAGCAAAAACAAAAAAGTTCGCAAGTCTTGTCTTTGGAATCCTGATTGTCGAGGACCTCGTTGCAATTTTATTGCTGGTTGTCCTCTCTACAATTGCCGTGAGCCAACAATTTGCGGGGGGAGAGTTGATGCTCCAGATGCTGAAACTTGCCTTTTTCCTGATCCTGTGGTTTCTGGGCGGAATATTTTTCGTGCCGACTTTTTTAAAACGGACAATTAAGTTGCTAAATGATGAAACACTGTTAATCATTTCAATAGCATTGTGCCTGCTCATGGTGATGCTTGCCGTTGAAGTGGGATTTTCGGCCGCCCTCGGCGCTTTTATCATGGGATCAATTCTCGCGGAGACAACACAGGCCGAACGCATTGAACATATTATTAAATCGGTAAAAGATCTTTTTGCCGCCGTCTTTTTTGTTTCCGTGGGAACAATGATCGATCCGCGAATTATCGTTGAATATGCCGGACCTATTGTTATCATCACGCTTGTAACGATTGTTGGCAAATTTGCCACGTCGGCTATAGGCGCATTGCTATCGGGACAATCGTTGAAACATTCTGTTCAGGCGGGTATGAGCCTGGCACAAATCGGCGAGTTTTCGTTTATCATTGCTTCTTTAGGGGTTTCTCTTAATGTAACAAGTGAGTTTCTATATCCAATTGCTGTAGCTGCTTCAGCCATTACTACGTTTACCACACCTTATCTGATCAAACTTTCCGGACCGGTTTATAAACGTATAGAATCCATACTCCCTGAAAAGTGGGTATCAACCCTGAATCGGTACAGTTCCGGGACACAGCAATTATCGGGGATCAGCGATTGGCAAACCCTTCTTCGATCTTATATTCTTAATTTCATTATTCACTCCGTAATTCTTGTCGCCATTATTCTTTTATCAAACAACTACTTATATCCTTTTATAGTAAGCAATGTTGGAAAAGATATCAATGCCGCCACCGTTATTACCGTCATTGTTATCCTAATGTTGATGGCACCTTTTATTTGGGCGCTTGCAATCCGCCGTATCCAACGGGAAGCCTATTCACATTTGTGGTTAAATAGAAAAATAAATCGCGGTCCGTTAATAGCGCTGGAGTTGGTACGCGTGGTAGTTGCGATATTTCACGTTGGTGTCTTGCTCAGTATTTTCTTTTCTACGGCTGTAAGTATTTTAGTAACACTTATGGTAATGATATTCACCATCATCCTCTTTAGAAAAAAACTTCAGGCGTTTTATGACCGGCTGGAGCAACGCTTCTTATATAATTTGAATGAAAGGGATTATCAAAAGACAGCAAGAGCGACAATCGTTCCATGGGATGCCCACTTGGTAGAGTTCCAGGTAGCACCTGAATCAAATCTTATTGGCAAGGAACTTCAGGAAATTGCTTTACGCGAAAGGTTTGGGATCAACGTCGCCTTAATAGAAAGAGGAAAAAAAATTATTGTTACCCCGGGAAGGACCGAGAAGCTTTTCCCTGGCGACATGATGTCTGTTATCGGAACCGATGAGCAACTGGGCAAGTTAAAATCGTTGTTAGAACAGTCTGCCATAGCACCTGCCGAACCCCAAGAAGTGAGTATTAAACTAAAAAACTTTACGGTGTTAGAGAATTCGGCCATTTGTAACAAGACCATTAGGGAGTCCGCCATCCGGGAAACTGCGCAAGCCTTGATTGTTGGAATTGAGCGAAACAGCGAACGCATATTAAATCCGGAGTCAACCTTTAAATTTGAGAGCGGGGATATTGTATGGATCGTAGGAAACGAAGATGAAATTGATGCTTTTCTTAATAACATTACATTAAATCCGCCCCACTGAAGCCAAGTGGCATCGGCAACTGAATAATCTGAAATTATCATTACCTTTGATGGCTCAAAATTATTAGTGTGAACCACAGGCTGTTTTTCCTGCTCGTTATCGTTCCATTTTCATGCTTTTCACAACAGAGAAATACACATCATCTTTCCTGGACGCGGCTAACATTCTCTGATACACTTTCGCAAAAGCTGGAATGGGAATTAGGAATACAGCACAGGACCCAGAATAATTATTCCGGTGATCCTAACATTTTCCATTCCTTTCAATTTGAAGGATACACCTTATCTTTTGAATATGCGCTGACTGACAAATTGAGCATCTCAGCAATGCCTTTGGGGTATTACACCAGTCATGTCTTAAATATTGTTCCTTCAGACGTTGAACGGCCGACAACAACGGAATGGAGATCGAACGTGCAGCTTATACATGAAAAATCCTTTCGGCATTTTATTCTTACTAATCGGATTGCGATGGATTATCGACAACGTGAATTTCCCTTCAATGATCATTTTCAAGGGAATTGGAGGTTTCGATACATGCTTAGATTCGAAAAGGATGTAGTTGGGATCTTCTCATCCGTGAAGCCCGTTACTTTCACATTGTTTGATGAAGTGTTTCTGCAATTTGGTCATGCCGTGAAAAACAATCACACGATTTTTGACCAACATCGATTATATCTCGGCGCGACTTATGAAATTGTACGAAACACCTCTCTGACGATGGGATATGCTTATGGATTTCAAATACGCTCATCGGGAGATCAGTATGATGATATCAACTCCTATTATCTTGCACTAGCCTTTGAGAATTTTATCAGCAAGTTTTCTAAACCGAGGTCAAGAATTAAACGAAACGCCTGACCGGTCGATCAATAGAATCATTACATTGGAACGTGGAGAAATTGTGACTTATGAAGAAATTACCTATCAACGGACTACATCTTTGGCAATTTGAAAATTTCACAAAGGAAGAATCGATTCGTCATTTCGTAACGGACAGGAGCTCTCATTCGGAGGAAAGGGAATTTACATTAAGTCTTTCGAGCTCTCCTGATAAGTCCTTCATCCATGAAAATAGGAGTCGCCTTGCGTCTGCATTGGGCATTGAAAACGGCAACTTATTTTTTCCGTCACAGGTCCATAAAACCAAAATCGTTCATGTAACGCAAAGCACTGCAAAAGAATCGCTGGTGGAGACAGATGCCTTGATTACAAATGAAGCAGGCATTTGTATTGCAGTAATGTCGGCTGATTGCGTTCCAATCCTTGTGTACGACAAAAAGAATAACGCCGTCGGTGCTATACATTCAGGCTGGCGCGGTACGGTAGCAAAAATTTTAGAAAAGACATTGCACGAGATGCAGCGTCTATTTGGAACGAAAGGAGAACATGTTTATGCTGGCATCGGTCCTTCGGTTTCTCAAGAATCGTACGAAGTAGGCGAAGAAGTTGTTCAGGAGGTTCGGCAAGCTTTCGGACACGAAAATGAATTGCTCATTCCCACTGGCTCCAATAAAGCAAAGTTGGATCTGTGGAAAGCGAACAAACTTCAATTGATGGAATTTGGGGTTTCTGCTTCACGGATTGAAGTTTCAGATCTTTGTACGGTGAGAAATAATAATCATTTCTTCTCTGCACGAAAAGGAGACACGGGACGATTCGCCGCCGGAATAATGGTGAAGAATTGACAGACCTGTTCCCGTGATTCCGCCACGCAAAAGTTAAAGATCTAAGTTTTATGGTCGCCTTCATCCTTATCATTGCTTTTATAATTTCCTTCTCCATATTTTATTCGCGGCAACGCAAACACAAAAAAGGTTCAGGAGTATTTCCGGGGTCGTGGAAAAAAATACTTGATCAAAAGGTGGTTTTCTATCACAACCTTTCACCAGAAGAAAAAAATCGTTTTGAACAGGATGTTGGACGCTTCTTCAACAACGTTCGCATCACCGGTATCAATACTGATATCGACATAACAGACAAACTACTTGTTGCCAGCAGTGCCATCATTCCTGTCTTTGGCTTTCCGGAATGGGATTATACTTTTTTAGATGAAGTGCTTTTATACCCTGATTCATTCGATAGCAAATACACGATTAATAGTAAAGAAGAAACGATTACTGGTATGGTAGGCAGTGGAACAATGGAAGGTAAAATGATTTTATCCAAACCTTCTCTTCACCGCGGTTTTGATAATTCAACCGACAAACAAAATGTAGGTATCCACGAGTTCATCCACTTACTCGACAAAGAAGATGGAAATATTGATGGTGTTCCATCATTCCTTAATGGAAAAATATATGCCCTCCCCTGGCTAAATCTGATTCAGGAAAAAACGGCGGAAATTATTAAAGGCAAAAGTGATATCAATGAATATGGTGCAACCCACCAAAGAGAATTTCTTCCTGTAATAGGCGAATATTTTTTCGAACGTCCTCAATTACTTCAAAAGAATCATCCTGAATTATACGAATTGCTATCAAAGGCATTCAAACAAGATACAGCCAGTACGTTGAAAATCACCAATAGGCGGAAGTCTGACATCGAACGTAACGATCCCTGCCCATGTGGCAGTGGAAAGAAGTTTAAGAAATGCTGTATTAACAATTAAAAAAGCAATATGTAATTAAGATAGAAACGAGACGATGTGGTCAAATCGTAAGCAGATCATGTTGGACCTAATGGGTCCAATGATTAGCGCTTATGCTGACCAAGGTATAATGCCAGCAGAACTACCGTAGCCCCAATGGCCGTATGCACGGTGAAAGGCTCGTCTAACAAGAATGTAGAAAAGGCCAGTCCAAAAATCGGGCAAAGGAAAAGCCACAAAGAAGCTCGAACGGCATCTTCCCGCAGCAAGCGAAGCCACAGTTGCACAGCAAAAATTGAAACCGGAACAACGAGCCACAACAACGAGAACCAAAAATTTGTGTCATAATTATTACCGCCTTGATGTGAAAAGGCGGCAAATGGCAACAGCACGATTCCGCCGATGAGAACCTGCCATCCATTGATGGCAATACGAGATAGGCTCCATATGACGGAGGAATAAAAAACCGATCCAATAGAATAAACAACCATGGATAACCCGATTAAAATTAAACCATGAACCGATACATGTGCGGAGTGTAATAAAGGATACGTGGCGATTGCTACGCCGGCAATGCCCAGAAAAATACTGATCCATTCCTGCACCATTACTTTACGCTTCATCCAAACCGAAGTAAGCACGCTGATCAATAATGGATTCAATGCAATAGCCAGTGAAGTAATCCCTGCAGCCACGGATTCCAAAGCAAGGATGAATAAACCAAGGTAAAGGGCCGTATTAAATGTACCAAACACGGATACATTGAACCACTCTTTACCAACAGGAAACCGGTGCCTTTTTATGCCATGTACATATCCTAGCAACAACAGGCCAGCAACTAGAAATCGGATACAAAAGAACGTCAGCGCCTCAACAGATTGTAAACCAAATTTTCCGGCTATGGAAGCCGATGACCAAAGGATTGCAAATGTTAGCCCGGTGAGGAAGTAAATGACAGAAGTACGCTTCAAAAAAAGTATTCTTAGAAGGGCGCAATATAATCGATCCTGAAATGCGGCCCCTGTTTTTCTTTTAATAGAACAAAACTTTCCTGGGAGCCTCGACATCAAACGTTGGAAGCACAATAATTCAACATGAAAATTCTTGTTACGCTCGCCCTTATTATCCAGTTTGAGTTTTTACAAGCTCAGCAGCATCAAACCTCAAAAATGGGTTACGCCGATATCGACTATATCTACAAAAAACTTCCGGAATCTAAACAGATTGACGCCGAATTAAAATCATTGCAGATACAGCTGGAAAACCAATTGAAAATTAAATACAAGGAGTTTGAAAACCGATACCAGTACCATATCGGTCGTGAAAAAACAATGACACCCGCAGAACTGCAAAATGCTCAAAAGGAACTGCAGGAGTTAAAGGTCAACCTCCAAAAGACCGAACAAGATTCTCAAACCAAATTTCAAGAAAGACATAAGCAACTAATAGAACCGGTGACACAGAAGATTCACAAAGCGATTGGTGATGTAGCCAGAGAAAACAATTACGCTTTTATTTTCAATGCAGGGGCTGACAAACAAGATCTGTTGTTGCATGCAGATGAAGCCGCGGACGTGTCAGATTTAATTTTAAAAAAAATGACGATGGATACGGTTTCCTTGACTAATAAAAATTAGTCGAAAACTATTTTGGAACTGCACCACTCACCTGTACGCCTTCCTTCCAAACGGCATATATCGACTGCGTGGCCTTAATGTCGCCTTCAGGATTCTCATTTAACACAACAAAATCAGCTCGCATACCTGCCGAAAGGATGCCTTGATCTTTAAGACCTAAAGCCTCACACGAATTGCGTGTAGCAACCGAGATAGCCTGTAATGGCGTTAGTCCGGCGTCTACCATCAACTGTAATTCAAGGTGTTCGGAAAAGCCTTGCGCCCTCACTGGTTGTGCACCAGAGTCCGTTCCCATCACGACCAATACACCGCCATCAAATAGTTTCTTCAAGTTCGTCAATGCCATCGCATAGGCTTCTTTATTTTTTTGGTAACGTGGATTATTGACAATCCGATTTTTGTAGTCCTCTTTTGTTATCATTTCAAAAACACCAGGCTCTAAAGAAGCTTTAAAGAAAGGATCGTTGATCCACGTCGGCGTCGTACCGTAAAAAAATTCGTATCCATCCCGCGTCAGCGTTGGAATATAAATCGTTCCCTTGGCCTTCATCTTCGAGATCAGGGCATCATCCACTTCTTTATCGCGGACGCTATGTGCAAAAATATCAACCCCGGCATCGAGCAAAAGGTGCGCATCCTCCAAATAGTACAAGTGGGCGGCTACGCGTATTCCATGCTTGTGCGCTTCGCTGATAATCGCACGATATATTTCAGGTTTTATTCCGCCTTCATCCACCCAGATTTTAATCATATCGGGTTTGAAAGCTACCAATTCATTAACATTCCTAATAGCTTCCTCTGGAGTAGCAGGCCGATAAATCTTTTCCATTCCATTCTCCGTGGACCCGCCCGCTAAAGGAGGACGAAAACCATATCCTGCTGTATAAACTGTAGCTCCTGGCACTTTGCCCGAACGGGAAGCTTCCCTGATTGAAAAGATCAGTTCTTTATCTGTACCCATAGAAACAACGGTACCGACACCATAAGATTGATATCGTTCGAGCTCCTTGATAATATGGTCCTGATTAAAATTTTCTGCCCCCACAGTAGTACCCTTTGACATCCCCAGGTGACCGTGAACATTGGTAAGCAAGGGCATAATAGTCTTGCCTGCAAGGTTGATCACTTTCGCATTGGGAAAGTTATTTTGTTTTGAAATCGAGCCAATCTTTCCATCCCTAATCAATACGCTCATGTTTCTTTGGGCCGGTTTGCCAGAGCCATCGATCACCGTCACATTTTTCAACAACACAACTTCGGGTGATTGACCTTGGATGGACCCGCCTATCATAAGCAGTACAACAATAAACAACAAAACGGTTTTCATGCGTTTAAAGGGGTAAAGGACTAATTCGAAATAAAATAATCATTATTGGCAACGCCTAACAATGGCTATTGTATAAATAAAACCAGGATGACGTTAAATGGTCTTTAACCGGTTCCCAACAAGTCATCTCGGTAGAAATTAAACTTATAACGGTGTAATTGCGCCATTACCAGGGGTTGATCGCGACAAAAAGCCAACCTAATTTTGAATATGAATTAACAATCACACCCGTTTACCCACTTCAACACTTAGAACTCCAACACTTCAACACTTATGAAACACATTTCTATTATAGTACCACAAGGCGAGGCAGTCATGGGAAGCATTGAAGGACCTCATAAAGTTTTCAACCAAGTCAACGACTTCATGACTAGCAACGGTAAGCCACCCTTGTTCGATGTCAAGCTTGTTGGCCTTTCCAAAGAAACGCACACTTATGAAAAATTATTCACGATAATACCGCAACTCACCATCAAGGACGTGGATCGAACCGACCTTATTATCATACCGGCCATTAAAGGTGATTTCGAAAACTCTGTCAAGATTAATCACGATTTTCTACCGTGGATCGCTAAGCAGTATAAGGGAGGCGCTGAGGTTGCCAGCCTTTGCTTAGGCGCTTTTCTATTAGCATCGACCGGTCTACTGAAAGGCAAAAAATGTGCAACGCACTGGATAGCGGCCAATGAATTTAAGAGAATGTTTCCGGACGTAAACCTGGTAGCTGAAAAAATCATTACCGATGAAAATGGTATTTACTGCAGTGGAGGTGCCTATTCGTTTTTGAATCTTATTTTGTACCTGGTTGAAAAATATGCCGGCCGAAACCTGGCAGTGCTTTGTGCTAAAGTATTTGAAATAGAAATTGAAAGAGGAAGTCAATCTCAGTTTATCATTTTTAATGGCCAAAAAGAACACGAGGACGAACCCATCAAAAAGGCACAGGTATTCATTGAAAATAATTTCATGAAAAAAATAACCGTTGATGAATTGGCTTCGATGCTTGCGCTGAGCCGTAGAAACCTGGAACGCCGCTTTAAGAAAGCCACGGCCAACACAACGGTGGAATATATTCAACGTGTAAAAATAGAAGCAGCTAAGATGAGCCTGGAATCATCGCGTGAGAATATAAATGAAGTGATGTACAAAGTCGGCTATACCGACAGCAAAGCCTTTCGAACGATATTCAAGAAAATCACTGGCCTTTCTCCCCTGCAGTATAGAAGCAAGTATAATAAAGACGCAATGACAGCAAGTTTGGTTTAGTGATGGGACTTGCACGCTGTCTCGATTAATTGTAAGAATACATTCAGCTTCAATTTCTTTAGGAATAAAAAAAACCTGGTCGAGATAGCCAGGTTTTTTTTAAGAAGTTTCTCGCAGAATTACTTCACGTGATTGTTCACGATTTTTGCCAATTCAAACATAGAGATTTGTTCTTTGCCACCGAAAACTGTCTTCAGTTTATCGTCTGCATTAATCATTCTCTTGTTTTGTTTGTCTTGAAGACCATTCTTCTTGATGTAATCCCAGATCTTTTTGATGATCTCCGTTCTTGGAATTGGCTTGGTACCTACTACTGCTCCTAATGATTCGCTAGGAGTAAGTGCAGCCATAAATGCTGCGTTAGGCTTTCTTGCTGACTTCTTTTTTGGAGCTGCTTTTTTTGCGGCTTTCTTGGGAGCAGCCTTCTTTGCTGCCTTCTTAGGAGCTGCTGCTTTCTTCTTAGCAGCTTTCTTTGGAGCTGCTTTTTTCTTAGCAGCTTTTTTCGCTTTTTTTGCCATAGCGTTAATTGATGTTTAGTGTTAATTTTTTGTTTGATCCAACCCTGAAATTTCCTTCCGACGCTTTGCATTTCACAACGTATAACGTCAAAAGAATAATAAAAATCAGGACATACTTTTCGCTAAAATAGCGGTGTAGTTTAAATATTCCTAATACCATGTTTTTCATAGACAAAAATGTCCTTATCGCAGTGGCAATATTTGGTCGTTTTATACTTACATTTTGATCACCGAAAGAACAAGGGTCAATATGGGTAAAGTAACGGTATGTCCTGAAGGGGACCGTCTAACAACCACGAGAAACAAGTAGCCTTGTCCAACTCGCATCCTTGTAAGCAAGCTGACATAAAGTAGGTTTTTCATAGGATAAAATCCTGTGAAAGAGAATAAAACATGAAGAGATTGAACCTTCTCTTCATGTTTTAAATAAGTGTTAAAAGGAAATATTAAGGAAGTGCTATGGCCCCCATATCGGTAACACTTCCAATAGTAACTGCTACACTTTCCTGTTGAAAATCGGTATATCCCTCTTTGGCGTCAAAGCTAACAGTGTATGTTCCAGCCGGTATTCCTCTCAATAAAAATTTTCCTGAAGCATCGGCAAAAGTCGTTGCAACGGTATCACTTGCTACTATGGCAAAGACCGCGGGAGCAGATTCGACGGGGGTCACAGTACCCTTAATGGCACCACTGGTAGCTTCCGTAAGGGAGCGTATCACTGGCTTCAGGTTATACTTACCACTGCCCGTCTCAACGATCGAGCGAGCCGCATCGAAGTCAAGCAGAATCTTGTAGGTCACGCCTTCAACAAGGTCCGCATGAACATTAAGTTTCAGCCCCGAGTGCTGGGCACTAGGTGCTGTCAAGTCAATAACCTGATTATTGATTTTGATCGAATTGTTGTTACCAAGGATGAGTCGTATTTGTGAAATTTTTCCAGCGGGTAACTCCGTTGCCGATAATAACGTGTCTATTCCATTTGATAGCTTCAGGAGGTTGTAGACACCTGTGTTTACGTTGAGCGATTTCCATCCGTTCGCCGCATCGCCACCCTCCGCGTGCACTTCAATCCCTTGGATATCCACATTCACCTCCTCGTAATCGCCAGGCGCATCTGTCAATCTTATTTCCAGACGGGCATTTTGATCATCTGAAGAACATGAGAGAATCGCTAGTGACAATGCTAAAAATCCAATTAGTTTTTTCATAGGTACAGTTTGTTTTTTGAGCCCGTTAGACAAGGCTTGGAGGTGCGGGTTTAATCCGTCATCCTCCATTCAACCCCTTAACGCGGTCGTTCGAAAGAGCAAACTGCGCTTTATCTGCGCTTAAAAAAGCGCCCCCAAAAGCAGCTAAAGTTTATGTCATCCATAGCCTCAAGCCGAAAATTCAGGTCTTAAAAAAGCGAATTCATAATTTGTTTTCGACTGTTGAGAATAGAAACGGCAAATAAATTTCCCAACGAGTATATTCTTTACCGGAAAGTCTATAACGCTTAACATACAATGATGCACACTATTCTTAACGCACTTTTTCTTTTTACCGTGCTCGCACTTACAGCTTGTGACGACAATGATGCGCCGGAGGAGAAACCCTATCGCTTTCATGCAACAATGATGATTGATGGATATGCCCGGACGTATGTGTTAACCCTTCCTCCTGACTATTACGATACGCCGGAAAAAGATTTTCCTTTGGTTATCGGGATGCATGGCACGGGTGGAAGCGCCAGTCAATTTGAATCCGACTACCGTTTTGCGGATTTTGCTAATGAATCGAACTTCATTGCCGTCTATCCGGAAGGCGTTCAAAGCAATGGGTTTTTAGGATTGCGAACGTGGAATGCGGGGACATGTTGTGACTATGCCCTGGACCATCAAATTGATGATGTGAAGTTTATTCGAGAACTCATTGATGACGTGGTGGCCCGTTACAACGTGAATCCTAAGCGTGTTTATGCAACAGGCATGTCAAACGGAGGTATGATGGCTTACCGGCTAGCCTGCGAAATCCCTGAGAAGATTGCAGCCATTGCCACTGTGAGTTGTTCTATGGTGGTTTCTGAACCTTGCCATCCATCACGGGCGGTACCGATCTTACACATTCATTCCATGCTTGATACGAAAATTCCGCATGAAGGGGGAATTGGTATTGGCGGGTATCATTTTCCTCCAATTGATTCTGTGTTAACTGCATGGGCTGTCGAAAACTCATGTGATACGCCATCGCAGATCATCATCAACAATGACAAGTATTCCTTTAAAAAGTGGTCGCCGTGCGAGGGAAACTCAGCAATTGAATATTACTTAACGAAAGATGGCGGACACGCATGGCCGGGTGGATTAAAAAGTCGAGCCAAAGCTGATACACCCTCTGTGGCGATTAATGCCAATGAATTGCTATGGGAATTTTTTCAGCGATTTGAATTACCTTAAGAATTTTAAGTTTTTCAATATCAAAGTTGATTTGAATCCGTTCATTAGCACGATGAATCCATCAATCAAATTACTCCTTTTAGGATTGAATTCAATACGTGAACGAACGAATGGCCGGTATAAAATAATCTTCAGCCTTTCCGTTGCACTGGCGATATTCTATTCGCTTCCTTGGATCGCATTAAGTGAACAGTCACGGATTGCCGGAAATAATATTCAACCAGCACCCGGCGGAAGGGTTTTGTATTTATTTATTTCCGTTTTCCTTACCAGCATATTGTTCTTTCAATACAATTTGTTTTGGAAGGGCAAAGTATTAGCGTTGACTGGCCGTGTGCGCCCTGTTCTTAATTTGCTGATCAATCTCATGCTGATGATTGCTGTTTCAGGTGTGCTAATTTTAATAGCAACTATCCTTTTTAACATCAATGCGCCGCGGGCATTCTTTATCTTTTACTTATTCCGAAATACGGGAATAATGCTGATAGTAATGCTGGTGACTTATGTCATAGAATTGGTCGACAAGTCTCGAGTCGATAAGATTGAGATATTAACACTGCAGAATAAGAATTCTGAAACCGAGCTATCGGCACTTCGATCACAGATTGATCCGCACTTTCTGTTTAACTCGCTTACTTCATTAAGTGGTTTGATTCGTGCCAATAGCAAGGAGGCACTTGAATTTGTTAATCATCTGTCTGAAACCTTTCGTTACATTCTTGAAAAACGTGAACATAAATTAGTGACTGTTCAAGACGAACTTCGGTTTGTAGCATCGTACATTTTTATGCTTCAAAAAAGATTTGCTGATAGCTTTCGAATTGAGATCAATATTGAGGAAGCGCATCTCACTAAAAACATACCTCAATTTGCACTCCAGATCATGGTCGAGAATGCAATTAAACATAACCTCCTATCTGCCAAAAATCCGTTGACGATTGATATTCGGTCTTTAGGAAACAACTTACGTGTACGAAATAATTTACAGCTCAAAAAAACTGTATCCGGTTATGGTATCGGACTTACAAATTTATCAAAGCGATATCAACTCATTGGTCGAAACGATATCATCATTAGAAAAACACCTGAATATTTTGAGGTAGAATTGCCACTTTTATGAAAGACATACGTGCCATTCTTGTAGAAGATGAAGCAGGCGCTGCTAAAAATCTTCAATTGTTATTGACCGACGTGGCGCCTGAAATCAAAATAGTCTCAGTGCTATCCAGCATTGAACAAACGGTAGAATGGCTTACACTAAATCCACATCCTGCGTTAGCGTTTTTTGACATTCAACTCGAAGACGGATTATCATTTGAAATCTTTAGAAAGATAACAGTAGATTTTCCGGTAATTTTTACGACAGCATTTAACCAATATGCCATCGACGCATTTAAAGTTAACAGTATAGATTATTTACTGAAGCCTATCAAAGAGGAAGATCTTCTCTTCAGCCTCCAAAAATATCATAAGCTTAGCAAAGAAATCATTAACCCTGATGTAATAGACAAAATTATCAATGCAATTCCCCGACATGATCATTCATCAACGTTTCTCATTCATTACAAAGATCGACTACTGCCCATTCCAGAAAAGGAATTCGCATTCTTTTACATTGACAATGGATTGGTTCATGGATGCACGCATAAGCATCAAATCTATCCCATCGATCATAGCATGGAAGACCTTGAAGTAAAACTATCCTCCACACAGTTTTTCAAAGCAAACAGACAATTCATTGTTAATCGGGAAGCCATAAAAGAGATTGAGTTCTACTTTAACAGTCGGCTTTTACTTAAGCTTTCACCACCCCCCAAGGATGCTGTTCTTGTGAGTAAAGCCAGAGTCCCGATATTCAAGGAGTGGATGAAAGGATAAATTTCATTGCAGGAAGTTTCAGCTTCACAATCAGTTTCTTCAGGTTAAACCATATTCTCCCTCCACCCCTCTTTGGGTTACCGTTAATTTGATCAGAAATTAAATTCATACTTATGAAAACAGTATTCTTAACAGTCAGCATTCTTTATTTAACATCTTTCGGAAATCTCATTCACGCACAGGAAAAATTGGAGTCCCTCATGAATGAAAGCACACCGGAAGAAAGAGCTCAGCTCCAAACAGACTACATGAAAGAAAATCTGGCATTAACGCCCGAGCAGGAACCAAAAATCCATGACCTCAATCTTAAGTACGCGAAAAAAATGCAAGACGCATACAACACTACCGATCGAAGGTTTCAAAAATTAAAAAAAATGAAAAGCATTGGTGACGACAAAGACCAGGAATTGAAAAGCGTTTTAAATCCTGATCAATACGCAACATACGAGAAAAATAAAGAATTGATGAAGGAGAAAATGCGCGCACGTGCGAAGGAGCGGCGAAAAGAAAGATAATAATTATGAGCCAGTTTCAGTGCAAGGCGCTGCTTGCCTAACAACGTAAAGCATATGCGACAAGGCAAAGAAGTTTGACGGATAAGATTTACTTCCCAGCCTTGCTCGCATTTGCCAGTTCTAGCTCCGTTGTTGATTCTTCGCCGTAAGGTTCTTTCGAAGTGTACTAATCCCAAATGGAACATATAACGGGCAGAAACCTACTACGCTGGTGAGCAGAAAAATAAAGGCGAAAGCGATTAGCACGCCACCTAATATTCCACCGATAACACCAGTTGCATACATTGTTACCAGAATTGCTGCGACTATCACCCGGATAATTCGATCAGCAGTACCCATGTTTTTTTTCATGTTTAAAGTGTTGAAGTGTTGAGGTTCGAAGTGTTGAAGATGCTCAAATCAATCGCTCGTGGCTCACAATTCAAAACTATGAGCCACTTACGAAGACAACATAAAACTAAAAGGCGCATGTTCTTAGAACCATGATAACCGTCAGCATTGCTGCTGATATTATTCAGAGTTTTTATCCACAGGTCTTGCCGCCACCTTCCACCCCTACTTTGTCCAGTATTTTTTCCAACGGACAAATTTGGGTGAAAGAAGATTGTAAAAGATTCAGTCCCACAAAGGCTGTAAGGCCAAGCCAATAAATGCTTACAAAATAAGCGAGTGTAATGCTGATCAATACCATTGATCCTGCAACAGCTCTAACGATACGTTCTCTCATTTTTTTTATTCTTTATGTTAATATTTAAAACTCATAGGTCGATTTCTCGACCGGCAGGACAAACGCCCGGATGGGAAACCCGTTTTTGTTTTGCGCATTATGATGACGAATTAAATGCAGCGCCTCCTCAGTCTTTGACTCATCGGTGAAACTGAATAAGAATATAGCGTCAGCCTGCTCATCACCACTCCCGAACCAGTTATCTAGTAAAACAGGCTTACGGTGATTTTTAAACCCCACCGCATTCGAGAGACTGAAGGCATCGACGCCAGCAATGTTCATGATGTCAATTACTTTTTTTTGATCCTCTTTCAAACTTGTTACAAGCAATAATTTCATACAGTTGAATTTTAATTTACAGACTGTTCAACATATTCCTTTCGTTTCATTTTAAAGTAAAGTAGCGGCACTACAAGCAAGGTTAAGAATGTAGATGTGATCGTGCCGCCCATCAATGAAATGGCCAGTCCCTGAAAGATCGGGTCAAACAAAATGACCACAGCACCTAATACTACCGCACCTGCTGTTAACAAAATCGGTGTTGTGCGAACAGCACCAGCTTCAATGATCGCTTGCTTCAAAGGAATACCTTCCTCTAACCGGATGTTAATGAAGTCGATTAGTAAAACTGAATTTCGTACCATCACGCCAGCCAGGGCAATGAACCCAATCATGGAGGTCGCTGTGAAATATGCATCCAACATCCAGTGACCCAACACAATTCCAATCAGGGATAATGGAATCGCTGCAAGCATCACCACAGGAACTTTGAAATCCTGGAACCAGCCTACAATGAGCATGTAAATAATAATCAGCACCGCTGCGAAAGCTATTCCAAGATCACGAAATACTTCATAGGTGATCTGCCACTCGCCATCCCATTTCAATGTGAAATTATCTTCAAACTCCGGTTGTTCGTTGTAAGATTCTTCCAGCGTATAGCCCTTTGGTAATTCAATGGTTTTCAATTTATCGGAGATGTCTGAAATCGCATAAAACGGGCTCTCAAGATCCCCAGCCATATCCGCCAGTACATAAACCACCCTTTTTTGATTCTTTCGATAAATACTTTTGTCCCGTGTCTCTTTTGTTATGGTAACGAGATCACCTACAGGTATTGCATTGCCTTGCTGGTTGATGATTTTCAGATTTCTGATATCATTTACACTCGCCTTATCCCCATCGTTCACTTGCAACATAATGTTAACCGGATCGAACGTCACTGGATTGTGTAAAACCCCTGCAGGCATATTTGATAAAGCTGCGTTCACAGTGGCGACGACCTGGGCGGGGGCGACACCTGAGCGCATAGCCTTTTCCTTGTCTACTTCGAATCGATACTCGGGCTGACTCGCTTCAGTCATCCAATCGACATCGACAATACTCTCTGTGTTTTGCACCAGGCCTTGTATTTCCTTTGCAATCCGAATTTGATCTTCATAATCCGGACCATAGACTTCAGCTACGATGGTCGATAGCACTGGAGGTCCAGGTGGAACTTCCACCAATTTCACATTTGCATTGTACTTCGCAGCAATCTTTTGAATCGCAGGACGAAATTCCTTTACGATATCATGGCTTTGAATACTCCTGTCTTCCTTGTCAACCAGATTTACTTGTATATCAGCAACATGATTGCCACTTCTCAAATCGTAATGTCGTACCAATCCATTAAAACTTATTGGTCCTGCAGTGCCAACATAGCCCTGATAGTTTGTAACCAATTTTTGTTGGGAAATATATTGCGAGATTTCCTTCGTCACCGCAGCCGTACGTTCCAGCGTAGTGCCTTCAGGCATGTCGATGACAACCTGAAATTCATTCTTATTATCGAATGGCAGCATCTTTACAGCAACCCATTTGGTGTAAAAGAACGAAACTGACCCCAACAAGATGACAACAGTTCCTACAATAAAAGCCCACCGTTTCCAGCGTGTTTCAAGAAGCGGATTAATAAACGATTTGTATAGTTTATAGATCTTGGATTCCTCTAGCGTAGGAGCAGGTTTTTCGTCGTCATGCTCTTTGCCTCTCAAAAAAAGGTAGCCGAGGTATGGCGTCAATGTTAATGCCACCACGAGGGAAAGCATCATGGCAATAGAAGCACCTATCGGCATCGGACTCATATACGGTCCCATCATTCCAGATACAAACGCCATTGGCAACACGGCTGCTATCACCGTGAATGTGGCAAGTATTGTAGGGTTACCCACTTCATTGATCGCGAATATGGCAGCCTGTAAGAATGGCAACTTCTTCATTTTAAAATGACGGTGCATATTCTCTGCGATGATAATTGAATCATCCACAACTATACCTGTGATAAACACCAAGGCGAAAAGTGTGATGCGGTTAAGTGTATAGTCAAGAAAATAATAACTAAACAGTGTTAACGCGAAGGTTACTGGTACGGATAAGAATACCACCAAGCCTCCTCTCCACCCCATTGCTAACATCACAAAAGCTGTTACTGCTACTACAGCGACAAAAAGGTGTAACAATAGTTCTGAAACTTTTACTGAAGCTGTTTCACCATAGTTTCTGGTTTCCGTCACGTGGACTTCATCAGGGATCAATTCTTTTTTCAGATATTCTACCTTAGAAATGATGCGCTCGGAAAGCTTCATAGCATCTGCACCTTTCTTTTTTGCAATCGAAAGTGTTACAGCGGGATAGTCTGACCGATACTTTTCAGCACTCTCCTGGTCATGCTGGCCGAAACCATAGAACACATATTGTGAAGATTTCTCAGCACCTTCTTCGATGGTAGCAACTTGCTTCAAGTAGACAGGTTGTCCATGATTAGCACCAACTACCAGATTACCCACTTCTTCCGGATGCCTAAGGAAATTTCCTGCATCCACCGCAAAAACAGTGTCTCTACGGATGATATTTCCGGCGCTAAGCTGTGAATTGTTTCCCTGAATTTGATTGTTGATACTCAGAAAGTCGACATGGCTTTCTGCCATCTTATCAGCATCCAACGTTACGCTTACCTGACGGCCTCTTCCCCCGAGAATGTTAACCACAGCAACATCGGGAATCTTCTTAATTTCATTATTAAGTGCCTGTGCAATTTGTTTCAGTTCATAGTCGCTGTATTTTTCGCTCCACAAGGTCAATCCCAAGACGGGGACATCATCAATCGCGCGTGTCTTTACCAGCGGCATGGATACACCCGGAGGCATACGATCCATATTCTTCATCAGTTCATTATACAATTTCACCAATGAACGTTCGATATCTTCACCGACGTAAAACTGAACGATCAGCATGGCCTGACCTTTCATTGACGTGGAGTATACATGTTCCACACCTTTGACGTTGGAGATAATTTTTTCCAATGGCTGAGATACACGTGCTTCTACTTCTTTTGGCGAAGCGCCGGGATAACGCAAAAATATATCTGCCATCGGCACATCGATCTGTGGCTCTTCTTCGCGCGGAATAAGCATCGTGCTATAGCCACCAATCATCAGGAAAGCAATCATCAACAGAATGGTGAGTTTCGATTGTATGAATGCTTTCGCAATATTTCCTGACAAACCTTCTTTCATGTGTTTATGTGTTTGAGTATTTGGGTGTTTTTGTTGCCGGGCTCAACAGCCTACTCAGCATTAGCGATGTTTTTTTGAATGGTAACAGGGACACCGTTATATAATTTGCCGTCACTGGTGAGAATAAATTTCTCTTTCGGGCTCAATCCGGAAAGAACCTCGACATTATTCCCGTATGTCTTACCTAATTTTACCCAGCGCAAAAGAGCCGTTTCACTTTCACTGATGGTATACAAGCCCGTCAGCTGATCTTTGTGAACCAGAGATGATGTTGGAACCAGAACAATATTATCAGTGTCATTTGCTTTGCTGGAAGAAGTAATCGCAACATTCACATACATGCCCGAATACAAATCGTTCTTTTCGGTGTCGGGAATGTTTACGGTAATCAAATATTGTCCTCCGCTGAATTGTGAGGATGGACTTACTTCAGATACCATTGCTTTTATGGATCTACCAGAAGACTTGATTAAAATTTCAGCATCAGCGCCTTCTGCTATTTTTGCGATGTCATTTTCAGAAACAGAGATACTGGCCTTATAACCGTCACCCTGCTCCAATACGAGGATGGGCATTCCGGGATTTGCCATACTTCCGGCATTAAGATGTTTTTGAGTTATAACACCGGCGAAAGGTGCGGTTAGGTTTGTGTACGCAAGCATAGACGCTGCCTCCTTTTGCATTTGTCTTGCTGCTTCAGCTTTTGCCTTCACGGAATTGTAGTGTAACGTCGCATTTTCAAATTCTTTTGCCGATGCACTATTTTGTTTGTACAGTTCTGCAAATCTTTCCTGATCTTTTTGTGCATCTTTCAATGCAGCTTCAGCTTCGCTAACCATGGCTTGTGCCTGCGCTTTCTTTGCTTGAATATCATCACTACTGATGGTCGCGAGCAGTTGACCTCTTTTAACATGATCGCCTGCCTTTACCGGTATGCTGGTAACGAAACCCATAACACGGGTACTGATCACAGCAGTTTGTTGGGATTCAATTCTACCACTTGCATGAATGGTATTGTTGAGTTGACTTCCGGCAGAAGCTACTGTAACGGGAACTGACGTTTTTGTTGAGACTTCAGTTTCTTGGTGATCGTTTGAACAGGCACTGAGAAAAACACCTGCGGCGATGAACAACGAAAGGACGGATAGATGGGTATGTATTTTCATAAGTTTCATTTTACTTTTCTGACGTGATTGTTAAAAACTGGAGATAAGCTTGTGTTGTATTGAATTGAAAAACTGTCTGCGCCTGATAGAGCTTTTGTTGGGACAATAAGGTTTGTGATTGAAGTATATCATTGGTCGTTACCAATCCTTGGTTGTACCTGTTCTGTAAGATGCGTAATGCCTCTGATGCCTGGCTTACTGCAAGTTCTTGCTGTTGCAGTGCGATGAGAGCATCTTCCCATTGGCGAAGGGTTTTGTTCAACTCCAGCTGACTTTGCTCTTTCTGATATTGAAGTTGTTCTGCCGCTTTATTTCTTTCCGCCCTGTGTTCAGCGATTTTATTGCGTGTAGCCGTTCCATTAAATATTGTCCAGGAAAGCTGGGCACCCACGAGATATGAATTAGCTCCGAATCCAAAGGCATCTTTATCGTTAATAAGATATTCTCCAAAGGCATTAAGCTTAGGGAGATATGACATCTTGCTTGAACTAATCATCATGTCGTGGGCTGTTACGGCTGATTGCAGCGCCCGGAAATCTGCACGATTTTCCGGTACTTGCGTTTCCACGCCTTCAAGCTTGGTGACCAGCGCTACAGGTTCAACCTGATAAACAACACCGGATTGCTTACCCATTAATAGGCTGAGATAATCAGAAGCATTGCGCACATTGCTTTTTGCTTCAGCCGATTGACGTTCCATGTTGGTAACTTGCACCTGCACTTGAAGCAGATCAGATTTTTGAAGAAATCCCTTTTCGTACCGATTAGCCGTTGCTGTATAAATTGAATTAACAGTTTTTAAAGCTTCTCCCAGAACACTGTTAGCCTGATGAGCCAATTGTAGCTGTGCGTATGCTTTTTGAACTTCAAATACCAGGTAGTCTTTTGTACGTTTTGTTTTGAAAGTATAAACATCCACTTGCTGTTGCGCGGCCTTTCGCATGTGGAGCATGTCCATGTTTAAAAGAGGTTGCTGAAACTCCGCTTTTGTCATGAAGTTTTGCGTAGACGCAGGGTTGTTAAGCAACTCGGGATTAAAATCGCTTTGTGCGATGGACTCCTGCTGCAGCTTAAATCCAAAAGCATTCAACGGGTTGTTGGTGCTTAGCGCGGTATAACTTAATTTGACCTGCGGCAGAAATACAGCGTTAGTCTGGTTGAATCTGGCGCTGGCACCTTCCTCCTCCAGCCGGGCTATCACAATTTCTTTATTATTGTTAAGGCTTGCATCCAGCGCTTCCTGCAATGAGAGAAGGACAGTATCTTGCGCAAGTAGGGATGCCGAAAATGTGATGGTGAAAATCAGTAACAATGGAAATACCTTTTTCATTGGCGTTAAATTTTATACAAAGGTATGGCAGTCTGAAAGGCTATACTGTGACTTGAATCACGCAGAGAAAAGTTTATGAGGAAATTTGAATAAGATCAAAAAGTTTTGTTGATCCTCCAGGTCTAATTCGCGTGAAGCAGAAATTATGGGCGTGAGTTTTACGGAGCGTAGTGCAAACGCGTGTTCTTAATCCATCTCTAGTCCCCAGAAACTAGTGTTGTGAAAAGCTTTAAAAAAAATCGGTTAGTGATGATTATTTCTTTGCGAAAATGATGTGCCACACGCCTCGCAGATCGCCCTCGTGAAAATTTACTGCTTGATCGGTTGGATATAATTCCTGAATACGTGCGAGCGTCTCAGGTTGAATTTGCTTATCGGCGGTACCATGACAATTGAGGCATAACGGTTGCAACATGATCGGCTTAAAGAAATGTATTTCCCCAGTGGCAGAATTTCTAACGAGTCGTGTATCCGTCTTTTTAATAGACTTCATTTCCTCCTCCATCACCGTCAGGACTGACAATTCTAAACTGTCGGGTTGGTTGTTTGAATTTCTATATCGCAGAGACGTACGCCTGATCTTTACACTATCTGCATAAATATCTGTTATCGGATATGCATTTTCATTGCAAAAGCTAATCGCATCCGCGAAACCTTTGGCCTTGATGGCTGTAAGCAACGAGCTTCGGAGTGTATCAAAGGTTTTAGCAACGAGCTGATTGCCGGCTTTGACATAAACAGAATCGGGAATAATAGCCTCAACGTCCGGGCCCGTTTGCTTATGGTCCTTCGTCGTGCAGCTCGCGAATATCACCGCAGTAATTAGTACTGCTGCGAACTGAATTGTAGTCCGAACAAGGAACGCCTTTTGACCTGGATTCTTCACTTTGATTGAAATTAAAGTCGTTATGTCTTCGAGCTCTTAAAAGCATTGACCAACAAACCTCCCATGAGCCCGCCGTACAAGGAGCTATTTACCGGAGAAGATGTGATGGCGCAACTTCCACTTAAACAACCCACATAATACCAATATAAGTATCCTGCTGTTGCGCCAACCACGATCCCTAAACCCCATATCATCCACTTCTTCATGTAGCTTTCAATTATTTGATGCAATTTCACTCGAAGAACTGTCCTTATCTGTGACTTACATCACAAAACACGGAACGATTCATTGCTTCATCATTTTGTTAATGTTGTCGGACATGCATTTTCCGTGCGAGCCAGTTTTGTTTCTGACAAAGCTTTGTACCCACCAGCGATGTCAATCACATTGTGCCATCCACGAGCCTTCAGAATCGAAGCAGCAATCATGGAACGATAACCTCCCGCACAATGAAGGTATACTTCGCCATCTTTTGGAATTTCCGTTAAATGTTCATTTAAGAAATCCAGGGGCGTGTTTACCGTGCCGTTGATACGTTCAGCATTAAATTCACTCGGTTTTCTAACATCAAACACCCGCAGTTTTTGATTTTTAAATCGTTTCGCGAATTCAACTGCATCCACCGACTCGACGGTATCAATTTCTTTGCCTGCCTGAAGCCATGCCTTAATCCCATTCTTGAGGTATCCCAGCGTGTTATCAAATCCTACTCTTGCCAGACGTGTCACCACTTCCTCTTCCCGGCCTTCATCGGAAACAATTAATAACGGTTGGGATACACTGGGTATAAGTGCACCAACCCAAGGAGCGAAACTGCCGTCGATTCCGATATTAATTGAATTGGGTATAAATCCCTTGCCAAAAGCCTGTGCGTCGCGAGTGTCCAATACAAGCGCACCGGTTTCATTAGCCATCAATTCAAATTCGTCAGCGGTAAGTGCTCTTGTTCCTTTGTCCAGAACTTTATCAATACTTTCGTAACCTTCTTTGTTCATTTTAACATTTTCCGGGAAGTATGCTGGCGGTGGCAGTAGACCTTCCGTCACTTCTTTTATAAATTCTTCCCGTGTCATATTGGCCCTTAAGGCATAGTTCCGTTTTTTCTGGTTACCAAGGGTGTCAACGGTTTCTTTCATCATATTTTTTCCGCATGCAGATCCTGCGCCATGTGCGGGATAAACAATGACATCGTCTGCCAATGTCATAATCTTTGAACGCAGCGAATCATACAATAATCCCGCTAATTCTTCTTGTGTCATGTGAGCGGCTTTTTGAGCCAGATCGGGTCTTCCTACATCACCCAAAAAAAGCGTATCGCCGCTAAAGATGGCGTAGTCTTTTCCTTTTTCATCTCTCAGCAAATACGTGGTAGATTCCATCGTATGCCCAGGTGTATGCAACACTTTAATGGTAACTTTTCCGACTTTCAATTCTTCACCATCTTGTGCTATGTGTGCCTTGAATTTCGGCTGCGCGGTGGGGCCGTATACAATCATTGCACCTGTTTTCTCAGCAAGATCCAGATGGCCCGATACGAAGTCGGCATGAAAATGAGTTTCAAGAACATATTTAATTTGTACATCATCATGTATTGCTTTTTCAATATAAGGTTCTACTTCACGAAGCGGATCAATGATGACGGCCTCATTTTCTGAGCGGATATAATATGCTCCTTGCGCAAGACATCCGGTGTAAATTTGTTCTACTGTCATTTCTTATTTCAGGTTAATGTTTGTCAATTTGTTATGCAAAGATAGAGCGCGTTTCGCTGCCTATCAGTGATAAAAGTCACCTTTCTCCTTCATATTATAATCTCCTTTATCAGGATATATACTGACATCGTTAATGCAAACCAGCCAAATCCTGACTTTAAGTTGTTTCCCTGGATAAACTTAGTCAGATAGGTGCCGAGGAAAACACCTGCAACAGCCAGCCCGGAGAGCAACATCATCAACTGGAAATTAATTTCTTTTACGAGTGTCATATCGCCGATAAAACCTATTAAGGAGTTAACAGCTATAATGATCAATGACGTTCCAATCGCTTTTTTCATAGGAAGACCAGCCATAAAAACCAATGCTGGTATAATGAGAAATCCACCCCCTGCTCCAACTATCCCCGTGATAATTCCAACAATTATACCCAACCCAGTCATCATCACGGATCGATGACGTGTACTGCTACTTTCATGGTTATCTGGTTTCTTATCACGAATCATTCGGACAGCAGCCGCCAGCATGATGATCGAAAAAAATACCATGATCGCAGTATCCTTAGTAACCGCAAAGGAAGATATCGTAAGAATGTTGTCGGGTATGTGCGGTAATACTGTATGACGTGTGAAGTAGACCGCTGCGGTCGACGGGATTGAAAATAATAACGCGCTTTTTACATCCACCGTTTTATTGATGACGTTTCGTACGCCACCCACCAGCGATGTTGTTCCAACAATGAACAAAGAATAAGCAGTGGCCAATGTCGGTTCAATATGGAACAAGTAGACTAGTACAGGTATAGTGATGATTGAGCCTCCTCCACCGATAAGTCCGAGCGATACTCCAATTAAACCCGACGCCAGATAACCTGCAAAATTTTCCACTGTCTCTGAATTTCGATACAAAGGTCGAGACAATAGCTTTGGTAGTCGGTGACTACAATCACACACGCTATAAATTTAGCCGGGTTATTTCATTTCTCGAAATCGAAATCCGTTTTTGGGATTCAAGCTTTTTAAGTAATCTCGAAATTACTTCCCTTGAAGAATTCAAATCATCAGCGATCTCCTGATGGGTAATAGAGATCTTTTTTCCTCCAAAGGAATCGAACTGACGCTTCAGATAAAACTCTAACTTCTGATCCATCGAATGAAAAACGACTTGATCAATCACTTCCAGCAACTCATTAAAACGTGCACGATAAGTTTCCAAAACAAAATAATACCATTGGCGATAATCCTTCATGAGTCCATCCATGTGTTGTATTGGAATAGCCAACGCTTTTACATGCGACAGCGCCTTGGCTTTAATGGCACTCGTTTCATTTTTTGTAGCACAGATCATTGAAAGGGCGCATGCATTTCCTTTTTCCAGGTAATACAAAAAGAACTCTTCTCCATCGTCGCCCTCGCGATATAGTTTTACCATGCCATCCAGAATTATTAAAGAGCTTTTAAAATACTGACCTGGTCGCATCATCATTGCTCCTTCTTCAAACTCGACCACCTCGCCTATTTTTTCAAGGTGGGCGATCAGTTCAGGATCGAATTGTGGAAAAATTTGATTGAGTTGCATGAATTATATTTTATAACAACGTTGAATTTAACACCTTATAGGTTAATCCCAAGTTTTGCTCGATGCCGGGTACAAACAGCACTTATGAGCTGCCCAACATCAGTAACACTTCCTGTTGATTCCCGTTCAGTAAGAATTAAATATATTAATTCAAATCATGGAAAAACATGCTCGCTTTTCATGGGCCGCGAAAATAATGAACATAAAATCTAACGATTATCTTTTGGAAATTGGATGCGGCGTTGGAATGGCAATAGAAGAGATTGCACCGCTTCTTAAGCAAGGAAAGATTATCGGTATCGACCGGTCTGATAAAATGATCAAGACTGCAGAACAACGGAATGGCCGCTACATCGATGAAGGTAATGTTGAGTTATTAAAAACGGATTTGCTCCATTTGCCCATCAGGCAGCAGCAATTTAACAAGGTATTTTGTTTTAATATTAATCTCTTCTGGACACAGAAATCAGTCGAAAAAGAGGTTGCCATGATCAAAAGTGTACTTAAAAAAAACGGATCGTTATTTATCTTCTACGGCCCTATGGTCGCAAGTGGCCTGGGAAAAATCAAGGAACCGATGATTCAGAATTTAAAGAAAGAAAAGATTAAAGTTGAACAAGATTTTTATGATAAAGCATTGAATTGTTGTGGTTTCAAATGCGCGATATAAGTGCCATTAAAGAAGTACGATCAATTTCCTAACGTTGACGAAATTGACTTAGCGATGTTAGAATATTATTCTATTACCCCCGAAGCACGAATATGGGTCATCACCGCCCTCAGTTTTCCGTAGCTGAATTTACCTGCTAAAGCTTCGAACAAATCTTTTGAAGTGAAATCTTCCGGCATTCCTGCTAAAGCTTTCTCAATTGATAAAACTTCTTCCGGTGTAACAAACTTAAAAATGCTGATGCGACCGGACTCCACAGCTTTAGCAAGATGACCCTCGATTGTACTGGGCACCAATTCTCTTTCCTTTGCAATTTCTTCGATGGTCATTCCAGATTCGAGCATACATAAGGTAACATCATATGTGCTAGGCTCATCTTTTTTCTTCTTTCCTTTTTTCTTTTTCTCCGGTGTTACGCCTATTGCATTCTTAATTTCTTCCAGCATCGTCGAGCGTACAGCAGCACGTTGCTTCGTTAAGGATGAAAAATCAAATTCATGTTTACCATTCAAAATTGATTCAGTGAGGTACAACGACTTATCCAGTTCTTCAAGCTTCTTGCAAAAAAGCTGATCCAGATCTGATAAACTATTAAGATAGGTTTTCATCCTTTTCTTCTGCTTGGTTTCCTCCATGTGCAATAATAAAACACGGACTTCCTGCTGAAGAAAATTCCTATAGTATTCACTTCCTTTTTTAATGCGCGCCAGTAACTGTTCAGTATCTTCATGGTCGAGCAATCCCAGCAACTGCCTCCTGAATTTTTCTGTGTTCTCTTTTTCTTTTAACAACGACTGGCCAACTTGTTCCACTACTGGCTTTGCAACATCCTCTTCAAAGCCAATCAAATCTTTTCGGCCGCGTTGAATATAAACGCATTCTTTTACAAGGGCTTCCAGGTCAAATGTCTTGCTCACCAACTGCCGGATGTATTCCCGTTGTTTCACTTTCATTTTCTCCGGCAGTGCTGATGGTAAATTGTTTTCAGACGTGAATGCTACAATTTGTTTGTCTGTACTAATCACCTCCGGATCAATTCTTGTTCGCATGATCAGTCCATCAATTGAACGTAAACGTGAAAGTGCCACGTAAACCTGTCCATCAGCGAAGGCTTGCCCTACGTCAATAATGGCTTTGTCAAACGTAAGGCCCTGACTTTTGTGAACTGTAATAGCCCATGCCAATTTGATAGGGTATTGCTCGAAAGTGCCGATCACTTCATCGTCAATTTCCTGGGTGTCGGCACTGATGGTGTATCGTTTATTTTCCCAGATTGCTTTCTTCAATGTATAAGGAAGATGTGACTCCGCTAATTCTACTTTAATTTCATCACCGGCAATACTTTTAACCGTAGCAAGCTTGCCATTAAAAAAAACCTTCTCCTCACTCGTGTCGTTTTTAGTAAACATTATTTGAGCGCCAACCTTAAGCTCCAGATGTTGCTGAACCGGAAACATGCTTTCGGGAAAATCGCCCTCAATGGTTGCGTGTAAAACATGAGCGGAGCCTTCCAACTGGCTCAGGGCGCGCGCATTTAATTCATCGGCTTTATAATTGTGTGTAGTCAGGGTGATGACTTCACGAAGACTCCGGATCTCCTCAGCAGATTTATAATGTCTGTTTAATTCTTCAATGTCTGCTTCTGTGGGGTGATTGTTTCTAAGGTTGTTAAGCAGCCTGATAAAGACATCATCATTCTGTCGAAAAATCTTATCAAGTTCGATGTAAACAAATCCGTCTTGCTTCAATGCCTTCGATTCAAAGAACCAGGCACTGTTGTAATACCGTTTCACAATCGTCTCTTCGTCACGCTTTACGACGGGAGGCAATTGATACAAATCACCAATCAACAACAGTTGAACACCACCAAAACTTTGGCTGAAATTTCCACGCGCCGCCTTCATCCTGTAATCAATAGCATCGAGCAAATCGGCACGAAGCATACTTACCTCGTCGATGACCAGCAGGTCGATGGAGCGTAACACCTGCTTTCGTAAACTATTCATCGGGTGCTTTTGCGAAAGCGTATGGCCCGTATAAAAATTTCCACCGTGATTTAAATCGAATGTTGCATTCTTGTCGGGCAGAAACATTCCAAACGGCAAAAGAAACTGTGAGTGTATCGTAACACCTCCGGCATTTAATGCGGCAATACCCGTGGGAGCCACAATGGTAAGTTGCTTATGTGTACGTGCCGCAAGATTTTTTAGGAAGGTTGTTTTTCCCGTTCCTGCTTTTCCTGTTAGAAAAATGTGACTTGACGTGCAGTTAATGAACTGGATCGCCGAAGTCATACTGTCTCGTTCTTCTAAAGTATCTGTGGTGTACATCACGCGTAAAGATACACAGCCCCTCGCATAAGACTTCACGAAAGCAATCTGATTTTCCTGATAAATTGCATTGCACAAACCCCAATGAGTTCCAACGGTTATCCATGGACGTTTAAAATCAGGGTACTTTACGATTTTGAATAGAAAGGCCAGGTCGCGATGTTGCGTCCAGCGTTTCTGTGTTTGAATATAAACTAAACATCCCCCGCTTAAACAGGATGCATTTCTACGCTGCTTTTACTTACTTGTGTTGAATACTCAGATTTCAACCCATGAAAAAATTCTTCATCGCACTCGTCAGCTTGGGGTTAATCCTCCAGGCACACGGTCAGGAAAACCGGCTTGCAAAAAATCCAACCATTCCTTCAACCATCACACTTACCAAAGAGGTATTAAAAGATAAGATTATGGGGGGATGGGCGGGCCAGACAATCGGTGTGACCTTTGGAGGACCAACAGAATTCAGATTCAACGGAACAATGATTCAGAACTACCAACCCATTGCATGGTATGATGGATACATCAAACATACGATGGAAAACAATCCGGGGCTTTATGATGACATTTATATGGACCTGACGTTTGTAGATATTTTTGAAAAGAAAGGATTAGATGCTCCGATCGAAGACTTTGCCAACGCTTACGCTACTGCGGGATATATGCTGTGGCATGCCAACCAGGCAGGACGGTATAACATTCTTCACGGCATACCAGCGCCCCAATCCGGGCATTGGATGAACAATCCACATGCGGATTGTATCGACTATCAAATTGAATCTGATTTTGCAGGATTGATGTCCCCCGGTATGCCAAACGTTGCCTCAACGATCAGTGACAAAATTGGTCACATCATGAATTATGGAGATGGATGGTACGGAGGCGTTTACATGGGCGCGATGTATACCCTGGCATTCACGTCTGACAATATTGAATTTATTGTAAATGAAGGTTTGAAGACAATTCCATCACAAAGCAGATTTTATAAGGTGATCCGGGATGTGATCGACTGGCATAAAAAATATCCCAGCGATTGGAAACAAACCTGGTTTGAAATTGAACGTAAGTACACGGAAGATATAGGATGTCCTGACGGTGTTTTTGTTCCCTTCAACATTGATGCTACCGTAAACGCCGCATACGTGGTGTTAGGCCTTCTTTATGGCAATGCTGATTTCACTAAAACAATGGAGATCACGACGCGTGCGGGGCAGGATTCAGATTGTAATCCATCGTCTGCAGGAGGAATTTTAGGAACAATGCTGGGCTACAAAAATATTCCAGCATATTGGAAAATGGGATTAAAAGAAGCTGAACCCCTTGATTTTAAATACACAACGATATCGCTGAACGATGTATATAATTTAGGGCTGAAACATGCCTTGTTGAATATAGAACGGCATGGCGGCAAAATACAGCAAAACAATGTGATCATCCCCGTTGAGCAGCCCAAACCAGTAAGATTCGAACAGAGTTTTGAAGGTCACTTTCCTATTGAAAAAAGGCCCGTGAGAAAATCGTTAGCGGATGAATTCAGCTTTGATTTCGAAGGAATCGGATTTGTAATTCGTGGACGGGTGGATGAAAAAATTTCTGATTATGTTGGAAAAGCAGAATTGTACATCGATGGAAAACTTATAGAAACAGCTGAACTCCCTGCCAGCTTTACCACGCGGAGACATGAGTTATTCTGGAAATATCAGCTTACAAATCAAAAGCACACAATACGCATCAAACTTTTAAATCCTCATGCTTCCAGCAAAATACAAATTGAAGATATTATCATCTATTCGGATAAGAAAGGTTGATAGCAAAATGCAGTAAACAGAGGATAATAATGAATAAAAAAACAACATTATCTGCTAGGAGTGCTGACTTCGTGTTTGTAAGGCATCGAAGATTGAGCACCCATCCGGGTCACAGAAATGGAGGCTGCCGTACATGCGAACTCAACCGCCTTGTCGATGGCTAAGTCCGAGGCTAATGCTACTGCAAGTGCACCATTAAAACAATCACCACCGGCCGTAGTATCAACAGCCGTTACCGCGGGTGCTAGAATTAATTTATTGAATGACGCTGAATAAAGATATGCTCCTTTGGCACCAAGCGTGATGACTACATTTTTTATACCTGACTGAAATAAATGTGTAGCCGCTTGCTCTGCAGCAGATAAATTTGTGATGGGAATACCAGTAAGCATTTCAGCTTCCGACTCATTGGGTGTAATCAAGTACAAGTGTCCCATCACCTTACCATCAATGGGCTGAACGGGTGCAGGATTAAGAATAACATCACAACCGATTTGCTTACCATACGTGATGGCAAATTCAACCGTTTCTATTGGTATCTCTAGCTGTATCAAAATAATGGCGGGCTCTCGAATGGAGGTCAATGCCGTCCTCACATCTTCGACCGATAAATGACGATTTGATCCAGGCGCAACAATAATCGTATTTTCGCCATGCGCATCCACGCCTATTAATGCAATACCTGAAGGATGTTCATGGTCTTGCAGGACGAACGTTGTATTTATTTTCTCGCGCTGAAATTGTTGAAGCATTTGTTCCCCAAACAGGTCGCTTCCAATTTTACCTACAAAGCTAACCTGACCACCTAGACGCGAAGCGGCTACCGCTTGATTCGCGCCCTTTCCCCCAGGGTTCATAAAGAAAGTGCCTCCTATCACCGTCTCACCCGGCATGGGTAATTTTTTTGTCATCACTACCATGTCTGTGTTGGCGCTGCCGATAACATAAATGGGTTTGTGCATTGTCTTTTAGATGGTGATTAATAGATCAGATGTTCAAGTAAACATTATTACCATTAAAAGGAAACGTATGAATAAAGATAGCTCCTGAAATAAAAAAGCCCAGTCACCCGGGCTAATTAAGTTTTAGTTTAGAGTCTTCTCCGTTTTCGTTCTGCCTTTTGCTCTTCCCATTTCTTAAACTGTTCTTCTGTCAGAACAGATTTTGTTTTAGAAATGTATTCTTCGCGAAGCTGCTTTGCTTTCTCTCGAGTCACATCGCGCGCGGTTTCGCTTTCATTTCGCAGTGCACGAAACTTTTCGGCAAACTCTTTGTCAATCGCCTTGATCTTAGACGCCTGGTCATCGCTTAGCGAAAGATTTTTCTGCATTCGCTGAGCGTGTTCACCGGTATGTTTCGCCATTGATCCTTTGCGTTTCTTAGCATGTTCGGAACGGTGGGTCGCCCATTTCGCTTCTTGCTCGTCTGTCAGCACCTTTTTTACTGCTTCCTCCCGCTCCTGATGCAAAGCCTTCATTTTTGTTTGCTTTGCTTCACGCGAAATAGCAGAATCGTTTTTCACTTTGGATAGTCCACTGGCAAAGTCCTCATTAATCGCTCTTATTGCTTTATGCTGAACATCGTCCAGTGACAACTCAGTTTTCATTTTGTCCGCCTGTCTGGCAGCGCGCTCCATGGCATCACTCTTATGCTGGGCAAAAATGATAGTGCTCACCATCATCAGCCCGAAAATCACTACACTTTTTTTCATAACCTTTTTTATTTTTCGTCCTTAGACAAACAGAAAGGGTCCAGGATTAATAGCATGTGTGAAAAACCTAAAGAATTAGACTGACTCGTTTTTTTTATCTATCGAACAGAAATATGAGTCGACGAAATCAACACTGACTTACAAATCGCCATTCGATTTTTTTATGAAAGATTATTTAATGCGAAATCCGAATTCAAAAAATAACAGTCCGTATGTTTCGGTTTTGTAGTCAGCCAAATCTTTTTTCAATCGGTCAAGCAGCGCATATTCATATCGAAGGTTGACAAAAAACTTTTCCAATTTCACAGTGAACTCAATCGGTATTATTGGCATAACTGTTTTATAATATCGGTTCCTGCCTAAATAACCGTTTCCTTCCATTCCTATCGTTTGCGCATTTCGCAAATACAAATAGGAACCCAATAACACTTGCGCACCTAGCCCGGTGCCTGCTGCAATGCGTGGCGTAAGGTAATAATGCATTGTACCCGTTAACCCGAATGTATAATCTGCTGATGATGCAACTGCCTCACCGGTTATGTCTGATGGCAATGGTCCATCATTAAGTAAAAAAGATTCCCAGTAAACAGAACGCGAAAGATTTGTCTGCGCCTTCATGCCAACTTTCGCGTTCAGCTTTTTCCATGCGGTAAAGCCAGCACCAAATCCGCCAATTAACAGTTTTGGTTTTGTTTCCTTATTAAATCCGACAATCGGATACATCCCCTTTTCTGACTTTAATGGGGTGTAAAGGTTGGCGTTAGCAACAATAAAATATTGCCAGGAATCCTGTGCATAACCTGGGGCACAAAAAAGAAAATAGGCCAACAAAAATTGGATGAATGCACGCTTCATATCTTTAACAGGTCTTTCGTGTAAGTTGTAGCGCCAACCTTACAGATTATTTGAAATTTTCCGCCAGGTTTGTTTGTAACATCAATACCCAACTGGTGCGAACCAGGCGGCAAAGTCATGTCTAGGATAACTTCTCCAGCCGGATCAAATACCACTAGCGTTGCAGACTCACCTGTGGAATTATTAACGTTAATAAGCCCCCGATCTCTCATGGGATTTGGGTAGGCCGCGAGGATATTCGTTTTTGAAATTTCGATTTCGACCGGGTCACTGCAGCTAAAGATAATTGCTAACCCTAAAACTGCGGGAATAAATATTTTTCTCATTACAACGTTTGTATTTTTTAAGCTATACAAATACGACATTTTTTTTATTAAATATTGAGTGCCTATTGAAATCATTCCTTCAACAAAAGTGAGAAACTATGCATTTCATGTTACGCTTAATCCATTCCTTCTTCACAATCTGTTCGATTAAATGGCGCATCTGATAAGACGATACATCACCAGACAGAGGCTTAGGCTTCACCTTGGTCATGCTGCCATTCTTCTATAATCCGTTCTCCGGGATGACTTTCGTCATGTTGATTTATAAACCTGATTTCTATTTTTAGCAAACGTGCTTGCTGGAATGAAAAAGTATTTAGTGCATATTAAGTCCTACGGGAATGATTGAACCTGATGCTTATTGGGGCGTTCCCGTCAACGAACTATTGATACGCCTGGCGTCTAGTGCTACAGGGCTTACTCAGGCAGAAGCGCTAAAGCGAAAAAACAAGCCCGGCCGCCAACGGCAGCCAGCCTGGGTAAAAGATTTCTTACTTTTTACCGGGCAGTTTAGAAACCCGCTGATACTTATCTTAATCTTTGCTGTTATCCTCTCTGCTATTCTTGGCGAGCATACCAATACCATTATTATCCTAGGCACAATTCTACTAAGTAGTACGCTAGGCTTCTGGCAAGAAAGAAACGCTGGCCGCGCGGTTGAAAAACTGCGTGCTATCGTGCAAGTGACTGCAACGGTAGTCCGCGAAGGCATCACCATAGACATTCCGGCAGGAGACGTAGTGCCTGGGGATTTTATCGTATTAAATGCGGGTGATATCATTCCTGGTGATGGCGTGCTCCTCGAGGCTAATGATTTGCATGTCAACGAGGCCACACTTTCAGGTGAATCATTCCCTGCCGAAAAGCAAACCGCTATCCTGCCGATAGATACACCGTTACCTCATCGCAAGAACTGTATTTTTCAGGGTACAAGCGTTGTGAACGGCTCCGCCAAAGCGTTGATGGTTATGGTGGGGGAAAATACGGAGTTTGGAAAAATAGCCAAGACACTGGAGGGGCATCTTCCAGAGACGGCTTTCGAAAAAGGAATTCGAAAGTTTGGATACATGCTCATGCGCATCACCCTGTTGCTTTCATTATTCATCCTTGTTCTCAATATCTTTCTTGGAAAGCCGGTCGCGGAATCAATCCTGTTTGCATTGGCCCTTACTGTCGGAATGGCTCCGGAATTATTGCCCGCCATCGTAACCATTACACTATCTGCAGGAGCAAAAAGAATGGCGGAGAAAAATGTAATTGTTAAAAAGCTTTCATCGATTCAAAATCTGGGTGCTGTAGATGTTTTCTGCTCCGATAAAACGGGGACGCTAACAGAAGGGGTTATTGAAGTACAGGAAACCGTTGACATCAGAGGGATTCATAGTGACAAGGTTCGTCAATTTGCTTTTCTCAATGCCAATTTTGAAACAGGATACACTAATCCTCTGGATGAGGCTATCCGGAAACTGAAAGACGTTGTAGTTGATGATTATAAAAAATCAGATGAAGTGCCGTATGATTTCATTCGGAAAAGAATTAGCATCGTGGTGGTTCACAACGGTAAGCACATCATGATTACCAAAGGTGCTGTAAAGACAGTTCTGGATGTGTGCGATACTGCAGAGATAATCGAAGACAAAATTATTCCACTGGAAGAAATAAGAAAACAAATAGAAGAAAGTCACCAAACCTACAGCACCCAGGGACTTCGGACGTTGGGCGTTTGTTATAAAGATGTAACAGAAGATCCAATCATTAATAAAGATGATGAGACGGAAATGACATTTATTGGCTTCATAATTCTGACAGATCCGTTAAAGCCAAACATAACGGAGACACTATCTGACTTAAAGCATCTCGGGATTACCTTAAAATTGATCACGGGTGATAATAAATTGGTAACTACCCACCTAAGTGATCAGATAGGATTACGCTCGGACAACATCCTAACAGGGAGCGACCTCAGACAAATGAGTGCTGACGCACTCTCAATAAGAGTTAAAGATACCGAGGTGTTCGCTGAAACAGAACCGGATCAAAAGGAACGATTAGTAAGAGCACTTCAAAAGAACGGCAATGTGGTTGGATACATCGGCGATGGTATTAACGACGTGACCGCACTGAAAACAGCGGATGTGGGTATTACCGTCGACTCGGCCGTGGACATCGCTAAAGACACGGCGGATATTGTCTTCCTCCAGAAAGATCTGAATGTACTTAAGGACGGCATTTTGGAAGGTCGAGAAACTTTCATCAATACCTTGAAGTATATTTATATTACTACAAGTGCCAATTTCGGGAACATGTTTAGTATGGCGGGCACGTCCTTGCTTTTGCCATTCCTGCCCCTGCTACCCAAACAAATACTACTTACTAATTTGTTGACAGACGTTCCCGCGATGGGCATCGCTTCCGATCGTGTCGACAATGAACTCATACAAAAACCACAAAAATGGAATGATAAACTCATCAAGAATTTCATGATCGTTTTCGGTTTACAAAGTTCGATTTTTGATTTTCTCACCTTTGGAACCTTGTTATGGTTTTTTGAGGCGGACGCCGGGCTCTTCCGAACGGGCTGGTTTTTGGAATCGGTGCTGACTGAAATCCTGATACTTCTTGTTATTCGAACGCAGCGACCGGTATTCAAAAGCCATCCAGGAAAATTTTTGATCGTTGCATCATGTTTTACCGCTGCTATAGTTATAATTCTTCCTTATACTTCATTATCCAACCCATTAGGATTTGTTCCCATTCCTTTACCTGTCCTAATTGGTATGGCAAGTATCGCACTGATATATGTTCTTGCCACTGACATAACGAAACGAATGTTTTTTAGGAGCACGATCAAACAATAAGCTGGTCGTTAGCATCAATGGCTGCCGCTGTTATTGTAATTCCTGTGACGTTCTATTTCCCATAGAAGGATGCGCAGTGTGGCTAAACCAGGACTTCAGAACCGGAGTAAAATAAATTTTCCCGATCCCCTTCCGTCAATCTAGATTACTGGTTAAAAGTGCCTGATACGCTTATCTTAAGATGCCAGCGGTAACGTAAACGTAAAAATCGTACCCTCATGCTCCTTGCTGTTGACCCAAATGTTCCCACCGTTCTTGGAAATCATTTCTTTGGTAATGATCAACCCGAGCCCACTTCCCATTTCTTTGTTGGTACCCACTTTTGAAAAATGCTTTCCGGGTTCGAAAAGATTCCGGAGCTCGTCCTCGCGCATGCCCAGTCCGTTGTCTTCCACGTAAATCTCAAGACTATCCGCATTTACTTTTCCGGCTATTCTTATCACACCGCCGATAGGGGTAAATTTTACCGCATTAGCCATCAGGTTACGAAGTATTATTTCCAATTGTATTTTATCACCCAACGCTATCAGGTCAAAATTTAGATCATTTCGAAGTTGGATGCCTTTATCATCTAAAACGCTCTTCAATTGCAGGGCTACATTGTTAACGAGGTTTGCCATGACCAGCCGTTGCATTTCCACCTTGGTTTGGCTTAATTCAGCTTTTGCCCACTGCAACAAACTCTCCAAAATATTGTCTGAAACCTCCAGCTGCTGCCGTAGCCCTGAATACAACGCCCGTACATCATCATGCTTTACTTTTCCATCCGCAAGAAATATAACCATCGATTTTAGGGTAGCGATCGGCGATCGTAAATCATGACTTAAGACGGAGAATAATCTTGCCTTGACACGGTTGAGTCTTTCAAGCTCTGCATTACTTTCCGATAATTTACTATTAAGTTTTTTGCGTTGAAGACCAGTGTTATACGCGTTCACTGCCCAAATAGTCATTAAAACGATAATGATTCCAAAGGCAATTGCTATATACCGTTGCTGCTGAATGACCAACACATTCGCTTCATTAATTTTGGTTAACAGCTCGACTTCATGTTGTTTGCGCTCGAAGGTATAAGTTGATTGCAATTGTTTTAAACTGCGACCATTTAGCTTTAATTGCTTTTGCTGTGCAATCTCATGGAACTTTGTATAATAGTCGAACGCTTTTTTGTGATCACCCAATGAGGAATATATCAATGCGTAAGTTTCGTTAATATAATCCATGGGATTAAAAAAGTCGTTAAATCTAATCTGCCTGTCCTCTACGATCTGCGTGGCGCTGTCCAAATACAACTTTGCGAGTTCGTAGTCTGATTTTGACCAATAGATTTTCCCCAAGTGCGCGTATGTTTCTATCTCATTTTCAAATTCCAGCGTGTTTTTTACGAATTTTAGGTTCCTGGAATAGTAGTATAAGCTGCTGTCATAGTTTGCCGTCTTCATGTGAATGCTACCAATATTGCCTGCAAGTATTCCCATCCATACGGTATCCCTATACACTTGGGCGATGCGGTATGCCTTTCTGAATTCTATGGTAGCTTTCGAAAAATTTTCTTTATGTCGCTCAATAAGTGCGAATCCGTTGTAGCAATTGATCTTCATCCGGTGACTAAGAGAATCACCCCCTAGCGCCAACGTTTGGAGATAAAATGTTTCAGCCTCTTCATAATTTTCAGCCTTATGATGTATCAGTGCGATCTCAAATGACGCTAGTGCCTGCGCATGCTTTTTATTTTGTTTACCATACAGATCGGCACTTTCCATAAAAAAAAGCAACGCCTCATCTACCCTGCCATCACCAAACAGGGTGGCTGCCCATCCATAGACGCCAGGCAAAATGGCGTCGGCATAAGGCTTTGATCGTGCAATTGTAACAATGCGCATGACATCTTCGTCCTGAAATGAAATGGGTTTGCCGGATTTGAAATCCTTTACCATTGTACCAAAAATCTGGTCGAATTGCTGAGAGGTCGAACTTTCCTTGAGCTTTGAAATGTAATGAGAAACATCCTGCGCGGATACCTGAAATGACGATAAAGCCAGTAGCAGAACAGTTGTGTAGGAATAAATCCAATCTCTGTAGGGGATAGAGATACGAAACATGTGAGAGTTTTAATCAAAGTTAAATTTCCACTCAATGGTTTACCGGTGTTTCAATTCGGCTTCCTTAGGCTTGCAAGATTTTTAACGAATATGTAAGTTTTACTAACGTTAGCAGACCCGCTGTCAGCTCCTCAAAAAGTCATCTTTCTGTATTGAGCGGCAAAGGAATCATGCTAACGACTACTGATGTCTACATTTTATACTACATCCTCGGTTCCCCGTTGCCGAGTCCTTCACACGCTACAAGAGGAAAGAAGCATTCGCGAAATTATGCTCTCAAACTTCGCCAGTATCTTGGTCTATCAGCTACTTTTGTGGTAAAATGGCCATGATTCTTCAACGATAAGAGCAGCGATTCGAGCGAATCTGATATTTAAACACGCAACAAAACCTTATTGAAGATAGGCCAACCGATAATCGATTCATCGAAAATACTATCTTCGATCATGAAAAAATCCCTAACTATCCTATATCTATTCGTGTGTTTTTCACACGCTGTTCATGCTCAAACCATTCCGCTACCGGAGCACCCTCGACCCGATTTTGAAAGACCTTTGTGGCAAAATCTAAATGGCGCCTGGCAATTCGAATTTGATTCGCTGGATGAAGGTTTAAATAAAAAGTTTCACGAAGGAAATGCATCTTTTACCCACCGGATAACAGTACCTTTTCCGTGGGGTTCTGCCTTGTCGGGTGTAGCAGATAAATCGGACATCGCCTGGTATAAACGTGAAATCCGTATACAACCGGAATGGCAAAATAAAAGAACCTTTGTTACCATTGGCGCATCTGACTGGGAAACAACGGTTTGGCTGGATGGAAAATTGCTAGGGAAGCATCAGGGAGGGTACACGCCCTTTTCTTTTGAACTAACACCCTTTGTAAAATACGGCCAGGCTCAACAACTAATTATTCGTGTTGACGATAAACGCCGGGAGTTCACATTATACGGCAAACAAGGATATGGAAATGCAAGAGGCATTTGGCAAACAATATTCCTCGAGGCGCGCGGGAAAGAATTCATCGACGTCATTCATTTCAGACCGGATATTGATAAGGGAAATGTTACGGTAACTGTGTACGCCCCAGAAGAAACGACAGCAGATCAAAAAATCAATGTTTCTATTCAAACACCAACCTCACCCATTGTAAAAGAAGTCACACTTCCCAAGGGCAAAGATAAAGTCAGTTTAACCATACCACTTCCGCAGCCACGCCTTTGGTCATTAGAAGATCCTTACCTCTATCAGGCAGAAGTAAAATTGAACGACGATGTTGTGAAGACATACTTTGGAATGCGAAAAATTTCCGTAGTCAATCTTCCCGGAACAAATTTCCCCTATGTTGCGCTGAACAATAAACCCGTTTACCTTCAACTAACACTCGATCAATCCTATCACCCGGAAGGTTTTTATACGTTCCCCAGTGACGCGTTTATGCGGAAGGAAGTCGAGTTAGCGAAGTCCATCGGACTGAACGGAATCCGTCCGCACATCAAAGTAGAGATTCCACGAAAATTATATTGGGCCGATAAACTAGGTGTGCTTGTCATGGCTGACTTGCCTAATAGCTGGGGCGATCCGGATGCAAAGATGCAACACGAAGCAGAACAAACGCTTCGCGAAATGATCAAAAGGGACTTCAATCATCCGGCGATTTTTACATGGACCATCTTTAATGAGACCTGGGGACTTCGTACCCGCATGGAGGAAGACGGAAAACGTGTAGAAAAATATTTACCTGAGACGCAACAGTGGGTTGCATCGATGTATTATCTAGCCAAGTCGTTAGACCCTACCCGTTTGGCGGAAGACAATTCAATTTGCTGTGGCGCCGGCCACACACAAACTGATATCAATTCTTTTCATGACTACCTGCCTGGGTGGGAATGGGAAGATCACTTAAAAGATCTCACAGAGAAATCTTTTGAGGGAAGTACATTTCAGTTTGAAGAAGGATTTAAACAGGGGAAGCAACCTAAAATTAATTCAGAATGTGGAAATGTGTGGGGATATGAAGGAAGCACCGGCGATGTGGACTGGAGCTGGGACTACCACCGTATGATCAATACCTTCAGAAAATATCCAGAAATGGCAGGCTGGCTTTATACAGAACATCACGACGTGATCAACGAATGGAATGGCTATTGGAGATTCGACCGTACAAATAAATTTACCGGTATCGAAACGCTGTTTCCAGGCATGAAGCTGAACGATTTGCATGCACCCGTATACATTTCCACTGGGAACGAGATCAGCAAAACCGTAAAAGGAGGAGAACAAATATCTATCCCGTTGTACATTTCTTCCATGACGGAAACTGATTATGGAAGTCAGTTGAACCTTTCGTATCAGCTACAGCTTACCAATGCAATAGGCGAAACGATACCTGTTGCAAAGGGATCTCAGGTTGTGAGTTACCAGCCCTACATTCAAAAACAATTAGAGTCACTTTCATTAACAATGCCTGATCAGCCCGGATTAGCTATACTCACTTTACAACTTGAAGACAAGAATGGTGCGGTGCTTCACCGGAATTTTATGCATCTCGAGATACTTACAGATAAAAAGTTGCCTAAGACAGAAATCATCACTGTTGCTCCTGGTGCATTCACCAACGCGTCCTTTAGTAAAAAGCAATGGAACATCTTAGAGGGTTTAAAAGTAAATGGCGCGGGCGAAGGATATTTCGAATACACGATTCCATTGGATAGTAAAATGGATATTGGCGCTGTAAAGGAAGCATACTTTCTGATTGAAATATCTGCCAAAGAATTGTTTGTGAAAGATCAGGATGTTAAGGAAAGAACCGACGTCAATTTTATGTTAGGCGCAAAGGCATCGCCTAGCGGAAATCCCAATTCCTATCCGATGACGGACGAAACATTGTATCCTTCGAAGGTCACTGTTTTAGTTGATGGGAAGACAGCACTCACGACCACATTGCCAGATGATCCAGCTGATCACCGGGGTGTGTTATCATGGCATTATCAGTTAAAAGACAAAAAATTAAGAGAGGCCGGATCGTATGGATACCTAACAAAAGTGCCGGTCTCGAAGGCGCAATTAAAAACTGCTGTTCAAAACGGAAAGCTTGTCATTCAAATTAAAACGGTGGGAGATGGTGGCGTTGCTGTCTACGGTAAGTCCTTCGGTAGGTATCCGGTAGACCCTTCGTTAGTTCTTAAAAAGCGTTGACAGTTTATAAATCAGAAATCACAGGTCATTGCAACCATGAAGAGACACAACATTATGCTGGAGAAGTCGACCTTGACGCAAAAGCTTATTGTTGTGTCCTTTTGCCTTACAGCTGACTAAGTTTTCTTTAATAAGATCTTCGCCGTATAAAAATCATTGGCGGCTGTCAGGAAAGGTGTTAGTTGTTTCCATTCCGCCGCTGTGTATGCATTTTTGTTATAGACTTTCTTTGTCTTAATGGTAACAACACCATTGGCAACTGTAGCAGATGAAATAAATGCTCCCGTGCTGTTCTCCGTCTTTTTATTCAAGTTCTCAAGACCTTCAACTCGATAACCGGGCGGCACTGTCAGCGTTATCTCATACTGGAACGAGCGCGCAAACGGCATGTAGATATCCCTGGTTCTGTTTTTCTGATCGTCTTTGATTTCAGTTTGCTTTTCGATAAGTTTTCCGATCTCGATGATCATATTTTTACCGGCCTTCTTCGTCAGGTTCTCCAATGTAAATTCGTCAGCATATTCCGTATTCGGTTCAGTATCCCACATACCGATGGTCTTGATGTTCAGGTTTTTGTAGTCAGCTACCTTCACTTCCATCTGGGTTTCCAAATCCTTTTTTATGCGCTCATCTCTATCGTGATAATCCTGCGTCAGTCGTTGCTCGTATTTTGTTTTCTCTTTATTAAATTCCTTGAGAATACCCTTCATGAGATTTGAGCTCTGTACCTGGTATTTGGGCAGGTCATACGCCTTCATGTAATCATAATTAGTGAAGATGAGATATTGATGAGACATTTTATTATGTCCCTTCGCAACGACATTTCGTGATACATTTAGCTGACCCATGTCATTGGGATTAAAAGCGAGCTTCAACGCGGTGGCTGTGCTATTATCGTCTGCCTGAGATACACCGATCGGGTATTTCGTTGAAACTTTGGAAATGGCTTCACTGCCCTCATAGAGATATGGGATTTCATTAGGCAAAGAGAATGGCGTTGGCCGCATCATATAAACCGCGGGCGTCGTATTGATACGGATAAAGAATTCGCATGAACTCATGTTCACAAGACTCTCCCAAGGTGCTAGATCACGTGATGGCGCGATTACAATATCATGCGGTATCTTCGCCTTTTCAAGGTATTTATCTACTAGCAGAAAAAACCGGTTGCCACTCAACGGTGCGTCTAATGGATTACCTAATTCTATATCGTAATAGGCTTTCATATAGATGGGATTGCGTAGCAGGAAATAAATTTCTTTGAGGATTAGCTGCGGATCTTTATTCTTCTTGAAATTCCCTTCCATAAAATCGGCCATGTGACCAATGTCAGAAATGTTACGGCCAATGCTGGACAATAAGTTCTTTGCTTCAGTAGCAACAACAGGTTTTACATCCTCATTTGTTACACGATACCGGAAATGCGGCGCCGACTGATAGGGATAATGCCACAGTAATTCAGGCGTTTTGTCACGCATGTCATCCTTCATTGTATAAATTACATCCCTGTCTTTTTGTTCCTTTGTAAACGCCGGCGCGCCATTGTAACTATCGTAATAAAAATTCAGCTGATGAGGAAGTGAGAATGAAATGGTATGGGAAACAACCGGGTATTTTAACTCCAGTAAGTATTCGTCACCAAAATTTGGCATAGTCATGCTTTCATCTCTTATCGCGACAAAATAATCTACGATATCGCCAGTCTCAAGATTGGGGATCGGAATTTTCAACTCTCTATTGCTTGTAATGTCGGTTTTCACGGCCTGCGACAAATCAACTTCTTTCGCAGTGCCATCGGGTTTAACGACCTTAATACCGATAACCCTATACGCTGATGCCTTTCCAAACAAATTACTTTTGATCGTTTTACTATTAAATGACAGTTCCGAAAAATCTGCGATGGCCGCCTTATCAATAAGCTTAATACGGTAATGATAATTCAGCTTCTCAATATAGAACCGGGAGACACTTGTAAGACCTGTCACCTTTGTTGTGAAATCCATGACGTACTCACGGTGGAAGGCAAGCAATACGGCAGACTCATTCTTCCATTTGTCCGGAATGGTCAGCGATTTAAATTCCTTCGGACAGTCAACCCAAAGATCTTGTTTAATTTTCTTTTCAATCTCCGACGATTGTGCCAGCGAAATGGCTACTGAAAGCAAAGACAATCCAACAGCAAAAAGTATTTTCCTCATAACAGCTGAATAGAAATAGAATTAATAATGACGACTATTTTGATTTAAGAATGATTTGATTCTCGTAGGCAGTAGCCAATTGCTTTACAGCTTTATTCCATCTTGGAAATGCGTTTTTATTGATAATGCCTTCCGGGATTTTTAATTCTTTCGTATAAATAATATTATTACCTGCCAGCTTGTACTGAATATTGAATGAAAATTCCGGCTCACTTACGGTAATCTGTTCAGGTAGATGCGCCACTGTAAATCCGGTAGGAATCTGTAATTCAACAGAAGTCTTTTTATAAATCCGCTCGCCGAAATCAATATCGCTTTGACGGGTATCTGCAATGATCCAGTCTTTAAAGTTTTTTGCCGGATCAATATCAATGTAATACTCGTTATTGAAAGAACTTACCGCCCCGGTATAAAGCATATCGCACTCGAGATCCAGTGGACCTCCCCGCTCTTTTAAGTCGGGCATTTTCAGGTTCGAGGTCTTCACATTTTTATTTCCGTGAGAAATGAAATCTTCCATGAATTCATCTTTACGATCATTCTTGGTGTAGTTATATTCGTAAAGAAAATTTTTCTTCGCCTCCCCTTTCAGGTTGATAACGTACTTACCGCGCAAGTCTTCACCTTGTATGGATGCTTTGATTTTACGGGAATCGATGTCCCTGTTTTTCTCGGTCTCCGTGATTTTATCGGCAATAAATTTATCACCATCTTCTATCATCACGGGACGATCTAATATACGCTGTGCGTTCTGTCCGAAAGGAATGTATTTCTCAGTAGCATCCAGGTAAAACTTTTTTCCATTCAGCAATAGTGTACAAATCATGTGATTGTTAACGGCAAGGCTGGGGATTGATTGATCATACAGGATGCGTCGCGTACCAATCCAGGTAAGACGAGCGTCGTAGCCCGCTACCTTAAGCATCTCCTTCATCAGATTGGCCATTCCTTTACAATCGCCGTAACGTTTTTCAAATACCGCATGCGCCTCATCAGGTTTGAATGCAGCGATTCCATCCTCAAAGGCAATGTAACGCACGTTGTCCTGCACCCAATAATAAATTGCTTTTACCTTCTCTTCGTCGGTGGTTTTATCCTTGATCAGTTCTTTAACGGTAGGCGCAAATATTTGTGTGTTTGGTTTTAACTGACGGGTAAGGCTGCTGTACCATGCATATAAGTCTTGAGGTGTTGCAAGTACATTGACTTTCTTGTCGGCAACCATCATTGATTTCACTAAAATCAACAGGTGGGGTTCACTGAATTGCATGCCACGATCGTATGAATCCTTCTCCAGGCCACGAAGATCCTTTACAACATATTCAATGATTTTTTGGTTAGCTTCTGTTTTCTCAGATTTAGTTATGGAAAATCGATCCAGGTTGAACTCCTTGATATCAAGTGTTACCTCGGCGGGAACAACAAAGGAAATTTTCTTTTCCTGTACGGGCAGATTCTCTGAGAAGTAAACAGATGTGAGATATTTCACATCATCGATTTTCTTGACGTTGGTCACATCCCAGACCTCACCTCGCTCCTTGAGCTTCAATGCGACGGTGCAAAATTTACTATCATCGTAGAAGAGACCATCCTGCGTGTAGCTGCCACATAACTTTGAATAGTCGGCAACCTTTTGTTTTAGATTACTTTCCGCAAAAAACTTTTCGACCCTCGAGTTCTGATCGTAATACTGCGTTCGGTAAATAGAAGAGTTGTATCTGAGAGATAGTAGTTTCTCGTTGGTGGACACAGTGATCTTCGCACCGACTTTAGCGTCTTTAACATACTCGTAGCGAATGTTGGATTGAAGAACCACGGCTTCTTTATCCTTGTATTGCTGTTGATATTTTTCAGCAAGTTTAGGATAATCCTGTGCCACTGCAAGGGTGGACAATGTTAGTCCAAGGAAAATAAGAATTTTCATAAAAAATAATGATGTTAATCCAACGATAAAGCCATCAAAATCAAAAAATGCGTTCTGTATATACAAATAAGTTAGTAGGAGGAACCGAAAATCGGCGGTACATGTATGATTTTGGCCCAAATAGTAATGGCGTTGGAACCGCAACGATCAGCGGATTACACACGTTGGGTGTTCCGTGATGTCTAAAGGGCGTTCAGGGCCTCACGACGAAGGATCGTGCTTCGGAATGCAACATGATGGAGCTCCTTCACACTTCAAAGTTGCTTCCGAGCAGCATTGTTAGGAAGCTGAATATTTTCTGTAGTTCACAATGGTGTTTCCGTTCTCGCAATTCTTACTCGTTTCGCAAAGATGTGGCCGGATTAGCATGCGCTGCACGCAGCGCCTGTGTACTCACAATAATCAGTGCAAACGCCAAGGCGATGAAGCCCGTTACAGGAAATACCCACCACGCAATATCCGTACGAATGGTGTAACGCTCGAGGTATTTTGTTAACAACCACCAGGCTGCCGGCGAAGCGATGACAAACGAAATAATTACCAGCAATGAAAAGTCTTTGGAGATCAATTGCACGAGGCTTGGAACAGAAGCACCTAGTACCTTTCTGATGCCAATCTCCTTGGTCCGCTGTTCGGCCGTGAAAGCTGCTAAGCCAAACAAGCCAAGTCCGGTGATGATTATTGTGAGCGTAGCAAACAAACTAGCCAATTGGCTGGTCAGGTTAATCGTCGTGAATTTTTTCTGAAACTCTACATCGGCAAAACGATATTCAAACGGGTAAGCTGGAGCATGTTTTTCAAAAATACCTTTTACTGTTGCGACAGATGCTTGCAGATCTTTGGTTTTCTTTAGCCGTACCGTTACAACATCGATCCACTCTGGATCAAGAACAATAAACATTGGTTTAACCGGATCATAAGGTGAACCCATCAGCACGTTTTCGGTAATACCGATCAATTTGCGCTTGCCTCCCCACAGATCCAGCTCTGTGCCGATAGGATCTTTAAGGTTCATCAGTTCGAGTGCCGCTTTGTTAATAATGATAGCCGATGTATCACTCTTGAAATCTTCAGAGAAATCGCGGCCTTCCAGTAACTTAATCCCCATTGTCTTGATGTAGTCGTATTCTGTGGCAATGGTTGTAAAAATGACGCGAAGATCTTCGGGTTTGCCAGGCCATCCTAGAAAATTATTGGAATTGATATCGGTAATCTGGCTATTCGATTTCGTCACAGCCTCGACTACACCAGACGCTAGCAAATCTAATTTAATGGGCCTGTAATTCTTTGACACTTCATTCGTGTAATTGACTGCCATGAGATTTTCCTGGTCATATCCAATTTCACGGTTTTTCACCAGTTGGATTTGCTGATAGATAACAATCGTTCCGATGATGAGAAGAATTGAAAATCCAAACTGAAGTGTAACCAATACCTTTCTTGGCGTGCTGGCACCTTTTCCAATGGTTGGTTTTCCCTTCAATACTTTAACTGGCTGAAATGATGATAAATAAAAGGCCGGATAACTTCCCGAGACAAAACCCGTGATAAATATCAATCCAAAAGCAAAAAGCCAAAATTCGCCTGACGTATAATCGATGAAAAGCTTTTTATCGACAAGCTGATTATAGTAAGGTAATACCAATTGTGCTACCAATACTGCCACCACAAATGCGAGGAAGGCAATGAATGTTGACTCGCCAATAAATTGCAGGATCAACTCTATTCTTCGGGAACCAACACTCTTTCGAACGCCCACTTCACGTGCCCTCCGTTCCGACCGTGCAGTCGCGAGGTTCATAAAGTTAATACAGGCTATTACAATGATGAAAATGGCAATGATCGTAAATAGCTGAACATAGTCATTCATGCCACCAGTCTCCACGCCATTATCGAAAGATCCATGCAAACGCCAACGTGAGAGTGGATAAAGAAAAAATTCAGGTTTTGTCTCTGTTTCTCCGTGCTCCTGGAGGAGCATACGGATATTCTTTTCCACCGCCAATTCGTTCTTGGGATCATCTAGCTCCACAAAGACTTGAAAAGAGTAGTTACCCCAGTTCGTCGTATTTTTCCTGACCCATTCGCTAACCTGTTCACGAAATTTCCAAGTCATGAGAAAATCAAATTCAAACGATGAGTTGGTGGGGATATTCTTTAAGACACCTGTTACTTGTAAATCATTTTCGTTATCGATGCGGATTACTTTGTTGATCGGATCTTCATTACCAAACAACGCCTGGGCTGTTGCTTCGGTGATAATCACTGATTTTGGATCATCCATTACCTGGGTAGCATTGCCTTTGAGCAATGTGAACTCAAACATTTCCAAGAACTCTTCACTGGCGAAATATCCTTTTTTCATCAGTCGGTTATCGCCAACCGTCAATAAATGTGTGCCACCCCAATCGGTCACTGCAGCACGTTTGATGCTTGCATCAGCTGTTTTCATGGCTTCATAGGTGGGGAGCGGCACGGAAGTCCACGAGCTGATCTTTCCGTCGAACTTGGCGTTCACCCATACCTGGTAAAGGCGATCATACTTCGGGTGAAATTTGTTAAAGGAGGTTTCGTCAAACACCCACAACAGTATCAAAATACTACAGGTGATACCGATCGCTAGACCCGTGATATTGATAAAAGAATAAAATCCATTCTTGCGCAGGTTCCGGATGGTAACCAGAAAGTAATTTTTGAACATGAGCTGAGCGTTATTATTAGCTTATACTCATGCCAGGGAAAAAGGTAACAGTTGGACGCTATTTTTTTCCATAGCAGGTTGAACGGCCGTACTAAACGCTGAGAACATCCCAGCGATCCGGCGCCAAGCCAAGCTTGAAGATGATGATCTGGCTTAATTAAGTCTCTCAGCAGGCTTTATGCGTTGCCTAGCCTTCGCAAATGAACGATGTGGGATACCACTGCTTTGAACATCGAATTGTATTCATTATAAACGATATTCGATTCACGGCATGCCTGTTTTACCAGCTTACTTATTGCCGGATAATGAATGTGACTGACCCGTGGAAACAGATGATGCTCAATCTGAAAATTCAAACCTCCTAGCAACCAATGCAATGTCTTGCTTGACGTGGCAAAATTCGCCGTGGAGTTGAGTTGATGTATCGCCCATTCCTGCTTGTCATTTTTGTCCGGACCCTCGACCACATGAAAGTGCGTTCCTTCGATAACATGAGCCAATTGAAATACGACGCTGATAGCCAGTCCACATGTAAAAGTGATAATCAAAAATCCGATGAGCCATGGCAGCCATCCTACCATAATAATGGGCACGACCATGTAAACAACGATGAACATGATTTTCGAAAACCAGAAGATGAAATGTTCCCTGGTAGCTAATTTCTTCCTTTCATTCATGGCAGAAACTTTCCCGGTGAAATATTTTTCAAAATCTTCATAGAAGATCCACGCCAGGTACGAGATGCTGTATAGTACAACCCAATAAATATGCTGGAAGCGATGATAGGAATGCCGTGGCTGACCTTCGTGCAATCGCATAAACGGTTTCACATCGATATCAGAGTCCATTCCTTCAATATTGGTATAGGTATGATGGTTGATATTATGTTTAATCTTCCAATAATAAGTGTTGCCACCCAACACATTCAGGAAATAAGCCGATGCCTGATTAATCCATGCGTATTTGGAGAAACTTTGGTGACCGCCTTCATGCATCACATTAAAGCCAATGACGGCGAGATTTAACCCTAAAATAACGGAAAGAAAAATCGCAACAGGCGCAATTGGTGTAAAGAACACCAACACAACATAAAGCGCTGCTGCTGAAAAAATCTGTAAAGCACCTTTGTAATACAATTTTTTGTTTCCTGCCGGATGTAATTTTCTTTCGGCAAAGTAGTGATCTACTTTTCCTTTAAGGTTTTTAAAAAAAGAACTTTGGCTGTTGTCGAATGTATATTTAATCATTATTAAGGGTTACTGTAAAGGTAACGTTATACAGCACATATTTTGTTCATTGCGAAGGCGAATATCTTGCTTTGCAGCCCCCATCACACCATCGCCCGCATTTAAGCTGACCCGGATGACATTGAGAAACCAATAATAAAGTGTATCTTTGTAGACTTTATTGAACAATCCAATTCATTCGCGATTATCTCCCTTTTTAGGCCTCCATCCTGAGATAATCATGGTTTTCGAAAGCTTGATAAAGCACTTGACCACTTTGATTTATACCACTATTAAGAGTATGAAAATATTGATGAGAGACTATTCACTATCCAACGTGCTTTAGAAATCCAGTCTGCATCAACATGAAAAGCTACTTTATATATCAAACTTTGGAAGGCGTATCGTTGGCGACTTTCTCTAAATTTTAAATTCACAATCTATGGACAAAATGAATGGCACGAGTGTAAAAACTTATATTCCTATATGGAGCAAATACCGCCCTGTCATCCTTAAACTGATGCTTGATTCCGCCGAAGAACCTCAGCATTATCAACTTTCAGGTCATGAATTTAAAGCTATGAATGCAAGACAAAAAGGCGGCTATCATTTTGTATTGCAAGTCATGAAAGGAAAAGCCATGAACAACATCAGAGAGTCACAAGCCGCGAAGGAATTACTGGAGATATTGCAACTGTCCCGAAAGGCGACTGAACTCACTGAAGTTTCACCATACGAGATCACACTCGACAAACAATTTGTTTTACATATTAGCAAAATGAGTCAACCCGCACTCTAATTAATCAATTCAATACTGCATGGCAAAATCACAAAACCGGTCTATTAAAAACGAAAAGGAAAAGAAAAAGCTTCAAAAACGACAAGAGAAAGAGCATCGGAAGGAAGAGCGCAAAGCGAATGCTAGAGATGGCAATTCCCTGGATGATATGATGGCATATGTTGATGAATATGGTAACATCAGCACCACGCCTCCAGATCCTATGAAGAAGATCAATGTCAAAGCGACTGATATTGTTATTGGCGTTCCGACACAAAGCGAAGAAAAAACCAATTCCGTTAGAAAAGGGCAGGTTACATTTTTCAATGCAGCGAAAGGTTACGGGTTCATTAAAGACAACATGACGGGCGATAGTATTTTTGTCCACGCAAATAGTCTAACGACATCTATTGACAAAGACGATCACGTCGAATTCGAAACACAGCGCGGTCCTCGCGGACTTTCAGCGATAAACGTTCAGAAAAAGAAAGCCTAAAGTTATTAAAAGAAGAAGCGCAGCCCCTGAAGTATATACTTTGAGCGCTGCGCTTTTTGCTTTTTAGGTTAACTGATTTTTATTTTTTCTTCTGCTGCCATATCTTTCATTTCCTGAAAATAATGGCATGAACCACTTCCCTACTAAAATAATGCTTGCTTGCTGCTTAGTCGTTGTGGGCTACGCAGCCGCCTCTCAACAAATACGTAAACCTGTGTCTGTAATCTTCGACACCGACATGGGTCCGGATTACGATGACGTCGGCGCGATAGCGATGCTGCATGCCTTTGCCGATAAAGGTGAAGCTAACATCCTGGCTACCATAGCAAGTACCAAATATGAGCATGTCGGTCCCGTGCTTAGTGTTTTGAATACATATTTCAAAAGATCCATGCTGCCCATCGGTGTTCCTCATGGGGAAGCTTCCGTACTTCGCGACACACAACATTGGAGTGATTCCCTGGTAGCAAACTATCCGCATCTTTACAGGCGAAACGAAGACCTGATGGATGCTGTCGAACTCTATCGAAAGATACTCTCAGCGCAACCCGACAACAGCGTCACCATTATCACGGTAGGTTTCCTTACCAACATTTCGAATTTATTACAATCCAAACCAGATGATTATTCACCCTTGTCGGGTGCAGACCTTGTGCACAAAAAAGTTCAGAAGATGGTGAGCATGGCAGGGAGATTTCCAAAGGGAAAAGAATTCAATGTGCAAATAGATGCGCCCGCCTCGCGATATGTCTTCACCAATTTTAAGAAACCGATAATTCTGAGTGGCTTCGAAATTGGAGCCAAAATCAAAACCGGGATACCATTGATCAACAATGCGAATATTACGAATAGTCCAATAAAAGATGTGTTCCGGATTTCCATTCCATTGGCAAAAGAAGATCAGCAGGGCCGCATGAGCTGGGATGAAACAGCTGTGTTGGTCGCGGTGCGTGGTGTCGAACCTTACTACAAATTACTCTGCGGCGCCATGGTTGTGGCACCCGATGGCAGTAATACCTGGAATCCCAATGGAAGAGGACACTGCCGGTTAGTAGAGGTTCAACAACCCCTGGTAGTACAAAAATTGATTGACGATCTGATCATGCATCAACCCAAATAAACCTGAGTTCAAGCCTGGACCAGGTAAGTTTGTCCCGATTCACTTTTTGAAGAAAATTCACGCGTCAGTCCTCGAATAACAAACGTGATTGAGGATCCACAGCATTTATTAATGACTCACATGCTGTTGTTTTTCGTTATTAACGGGCACCGTCGCCGCGCACAACCTCGAACGTCCTGGTGCAGTATGAAACAATAATATGTGGCATATTTTTCGTTTATAGTTTAACGTTAAATATAGACGGCCATGAAAAAATTATTGAATAGAGGATGGATGGTGATGTTGGTGGTAATGCTGAGTGCCTTTAGCATTTCGGATACCAAAGCGCAAAGCAGTGTGTCGCTACAGGTTTTTTATGATGAGCTTCAGCCGTATGGCACGTGGATGGACCATGGCCAACATGGTTATGTTTGGATGCCGCGTGTGGGGCCTGATTTCGTTCCGTATGCAACCAATGGTTATTGGATTCAAACCGAGTACGGAAATACCTGGGTCTCCGACTATAACTGGGGATGGGCACCGTTTCACTACGGCCGTTGGTTCTTCGATGACTTTTACGGATGGATGTGGGTACCCGATACAACATGGGGTCCTGCCTGGGTTGCCTGGAGAAGTGGCGGCGGCTATTATGGATGGGCACCCCTTATGCCCGGGATCGGTGTACACTTATCGTTTCATTATTACGACCGCATTCCACATCACTATTGGAATTTTGTTCCTTATCAATATGTCACATACCGCCACGTACAGAGACATTGTCTGCCACGGCCGCGCGTAGTAAACGTCATTCATCATACTACCATCATTACACACAATCATATTGACAACAGTAGAAATATTTATTTCACCGGACCGGACAGAAGAGAAATTGAGCGGCATCGCGGGGGAAGAGTTGAGATGCATTCAATAAGTGATCAGAAACGTCCCGGAAGAACTGAAGTGTCGGAGCGTACTGCTAACTTTTATAGACCAAACATAGACGGTACACGCGAGTCACGTTCAACATCAGTACCGTCTACCTACGTAAGGAAAGATCGCAGTGGAAATTTGGAACAGATTCATACACGGAACCAAAGGAGCTATGTGTCTCCCGAGAATAAAAATACTGACGCTGTTAATCCTTCACGGACGGAGCAAAGACAATCCAGCAATGGGTTTCGTTCTTTAGAAAGAGAAAGGTATAATCCCAGCCGCGAATCCGTTCCTACCCGCGACATGCAACGGAATGAATACACGCGACAACGGAATCAGGTAACCGAAAATGAAATGCCTGCACGCAACTACCGGCAGGTGGAACGTCAGCCAGAGAATAATGCACGCGACCGTTACGAAGCACCGCCTATTGAACGTGCTCCGGCGCAACGGCAGCGACAACAGCGAAACTATGAGTCGCAGCAGCAACAATGGCAGCAACCAAGTCAAAGACAAAATACCACCAGGCAACGCGAAAATGTAAATATCCAACGAGAACGCTTTCGCGAAAACACATCGCGCAGCCAGATGAATCAATCCCAGGGAACGCGGGAATATCGTAAAAGTGATTCCGGTAATTCAAACCGGCAGCCCAGCAAAAACACTAATGCAGGCAGGCTAAGGAATTAGAAATTTATCTTCAAATTTTGAAATACTACGAGCGTTTACTTGTGGTATTTTTTTTTTATTATCCTCATTAATACATCGATCAATAAGAACATGTTAACTAGGGGATCATTCTGAAAATTAACAAGTCGGTTTACTTTAAATAAGATCGCAGCGCATTCCCCTTCGTTCGGCGTCGCATTTGATTGATGGCTTTTTCTTTAATTTGCCTTACCCTTTCCTGCGTGATCGAAAACTGGATCCCGATTTCTTCAAGTCCCATGGCAGCTTTTCCTTTTAATCCATAAAATAACGTAATGATATCTGCTTCTCGACCGGAAAGCGTAGCGAGCACACGTTCAATTTCGGTTTGCAAGGAATGATAATTCAGCACACCATCCGGCGCCATGGATGAATCGTTTTGAAGAACGTCAAGCAGTGTAAGATCTTCACTTTGACGAACAGGCGCATCAATAGAATAATGTCTGCCGACCAAAGAAAGATTCAGGGTAACTTCTTCTTCATTGATATCCAAGGCATCCGCTAATTCCGAATCAGACGGTTCACGCTCAAGTCGCTGTTCCAGGACCGCCTGTGTTTTATAAATTTTATTGAATGAGCTTACCCGGTTTAAAGGCAAACGTACCACCCTCGTTTTTTCAGCGAGCGCCTGAATGATTGACTGACGAATCCACCATACCGCATAGGAAATAAATTTGAAGCCACGGGTTTCATCAAAACGCTGACCGGCCTTAATTAAACCAACATTCCCTTCGTTGATCAGATCATTCAACGAAAGACCATGGTTCTGATATTGTTTCGCTACTGAAACAACAAATCGCAAGTTTGCTTTCGTTAACTTCTCCAAAGCAATAGGATCACCAGCCCTGATTTTACGAGCAAGTTCAACTTCAGTGTCCGCACTTATCAAATCTAACTTTCCAATTTCCTGTAGGTATTTATCCAGTGATTGACTCTCTCTGTTCGTGACTTGTTTTGAGATGGTAAGCTGCCGCATGAAATAAAAGTAGTTTTAGAGGTTATGATTATTGATTTGATTGATTGCTATAGTCCTTCCACAATGCATACAATTGTTCATCCGCGATCAGATCGATCGCCATCAAATTTTCATTGACAAAAACAACGTTGTGCATCACTTGTAGCTGTCCACCACTTTCCCAGCGTACGTCACACGCAGTCTCTTCGCCCAGTATGCGTGTCGGAACAATCAGGGATAAAGCCGCCGGAATCATATAATGGTCCACGTATAACTTATATTTATCGGGAACGATCTTATAAGGTTTATTCAATTCCACCTTCGCAGATAGATTTTTTGACGTGTGGTCAGTCCGTCCAAAAACCAGGTTATTAATATGATAGGATTCCGCCATGACAGTTTATTTGTTTATGCTGATAAATTACTCATTATACAATAGCCATTCCGTTAATGGTGATCATCGGACTGAAAATTTGTTCTCCACCAGCTGGCAAAGCTGGAAACAGGATACTCTTTTGATAACCGGGAACAAAGATCCGTCACAGCTTCTTCAATGGTAGTACCCTGCAGCGGGGCATTTTTTTCAGCAAGCCGAATCTTAAAATACCCTCCCTCCGAAAATAAGGTCAGCTGTATATTTAAACCACTTGAATAGATGTGCTGCAACACCTCACCCACATTCGTCCTGTCAATAATCCGCTGGGCCATAGTTAAAGTTGTATACGTTTATATACTTAACACTATTAACGTTATTAAAATTGATATACTACTGCATTTATATTCATACCCGCCCCCACCGATGCCATCACAACTGTATCTGGATTCGTAATCGTGTGGCCTTTCAATTTTCCTTTTAAGATAAGATCCAACAATGTTGGAATTGTTGCAACGGAACTGTTCCCAAGCCACCCGATAGACATGGGCATTATCCCTTGCGGGATGTCGTCCTTCTCATACAATTTGAAGAGTCGTTCCAATATTCCGTTATCCAATTTTTCGTTTGCCTGGTGAATTAAAATCTTGCTGACGCTCTCAATTGAGACGCCGGCTTTGTCAAGCACGCTTTTTATTGCAAACGGCACATGTTTCATTGCAAACTCATATACTTTTCGGCCATTCATTTTAATGAACAAATCATCTTTGTTTGAGTTATAGGGCGAATAAGAATATGCCATATTTAGCAGTGCGGAGTGTTCTATGGCATGCGTTTGTGTCTTATGGGAAATAATTCCTTTATTATTTTCTAGCGATGCCTGGAGAATGATAGCGCCGCTCCCGTCACTGTAGATCATGGAATCGAGATCGTGCGTATCGGTAACGCGTGATAATGTTTCGGTGCCGATTACCAAACAACGTTTGGCATCTCCTGACTTGATGTAGTAATTCGCCTGTATAACACCTTCCAACCATCCCGGACATCCGAATGATAAATCATAGGCAACACAATCCGGGTTTTGAATGCCGAGCATCGCCTTGACACGTGAACCTAATGAAGGCACAAGACTAACGCGGTTGCTATCGTATGACACATCACCAAAATTATGTGCCACGATAATATAATCTAAGGTTTCGCGATCTATACCTGAAGTCTCCAATGCATCGGAGGCGGCAAGAAAAGCAAGGTCGGAGGCATTTTGTTCAGGCCTAGCGTATCGTCGCTCCTCAATGCCTGTAATTTCCTGAAACTTATCGATGATAGACCTGTTGCTTTTATACATCTTGGTCCCATCTTTTTCAAAAAACTGAACATTGGAGAAAGCTTCGTTCCTCACCCTTACTTCCGGAATATAACAACCGGTGCCAACTATCGTCGAGTTTATCATTAATAGCCGCTTGTTCTCTCTCTGGCTTTACTTACTACTAACCGTTTGCCGCCAACTTCGGCATTGGTCAATTTCTTAATTGCTTCTAACGCATCGTTGTCGTTGCTCATGTCAACAAAACCAAATCCCCTGGACTCGCCAGTGTATTTATCGCCGATGATTTTAACGGAGGTTACATTGCCGATGCCTTGAAACAGTGACCTTAGATCATCTGCTTTGACAGTCTGGCTGATATTGGAAACATATAAGTTCATAATAAATAGTTTTAAGATATTGAATCAGTAGTAAAAGGATCTCGTCTGGTCATTATAAATACTGAACAAGCACATACTATGGAACGGCTTACTCCTGATGTTACTACTAATTTTTAAATGCGATGAAAAGAAGCGATAAATGCGTTTAGTCTCCTGAAATAATTGAGGAGAGAATTAAGAGACTGAGCTTCCAAATGGAAATTAGTGCAGTGTATTAAGTGAATCCGCAATTGATAACTAAAGGTAGTGTTATTTGGGGTGGAAACCTAGTGAACGTAAAGGTGATCGGTATTCGGTAGTAAGGTAATCAGGTAAAGGGTAATCGGGTGGTCGGTAATGGGCGACGAAACGCGATTGTAGTTATGAAAATATGTTTTTGATCTTCCACCATATTCGCCGGGGACTAAACCGGCGGTAGGATATGGCGCCGACAACTAAACCGCCTAACTGAATGTCTTCCGATAACATCTGCATAGAAATTTCCTGATGCTGTTTTGTTATGTCCACAAGGTGTTCGATGCTTTTAAAACCGATAAAGGAAAATAGCAATAGCGGATTTGAAATTGAATCTTTCAACTCAATAAAAAACTGTCCTTCGGCGTTTGTTGTCGTGCCATTCACGGTCCCGCTTTGTAACACGTTTACACCCGGCATTACCTGGCCATCCTCTGACGAGCGAACGATTCCGGTTATGCGAATAGTTTTAGACAGTACCTGTGCAGGCACCTCACCATTTACAAAGGGTTCATATTGTTCAATCGGTGTTGATAGTTTTTCACTGACTTGCCCAGTTGCTTGCCGCGAAGAAAACAATAATAGAAAACTTCCGAATAAAACTGATACCCATGTTATTGGTTTCTTTCGGGTGGTATTGTACGTATATACTTTTAATTGATCTTGCCTGAAGCGACCACAAGCATTCGTGGGACGTGTTTTGAAATATAACTTAAGCTCGTCTTCTGTCCACTTGGTAAAGTCAATGACTTCTTTCTGACACGAAGAACAAAAGCCACCTTTTGCAGTAGTCGTAAATGAACTCCATTTCTCCTGACAAGGCGTTGGAATTTGGATTCGGATATTTTTCATGACCCATGGGGTTTAATATCCTTACGATGTTCCGAAGGTCAATTTTCCATAAACTGTAAGTGCATTTCTGATAACTCGATCCCATAGTCTCAGAAACGTATCCGATCTTCACGTATGAACTATACTATATGTTGCAACATGAATATTATGTGTAATTCTTTATAAAAAAGTTCGTGTTTGATGGAACGATTCGAACAATTTCCAGTTATACTTTTTATGACTACAACTACAACCCAACCAGAAATCGAGCAAATGGAGGCACTTATTGATGAGATGAGCATCACAATAAAGAACTTGGCTTCCCTTGCGACTGCGCACGGGCTGATGAGCCCTTACGTCAACCATCATCTTCATGATGTTGTAGACGGTGATCTTTCGACAAAATCTATTGATGAAACCCTGTCCAATCTAAAAAAAGTGAATGAAGGGTCTATTCCGGAATGGTCTTTTTTAAATGTCGGTTAGTTAAAGGTATAAGGAACGAAGAATAACTAACCAGGATTTACCGCAGCGGCACGGAACAACAGAGAAAAAATCTGAGTTCCGTGCCGCTTGGTTTATGCGTCAACAGAAAGTGCGGTTTGTACTATGAACTTCTAGGCGAATGCCGCAGTGCTTTTTTAACGGCCACGGTTTATATAAAATGCATTCTTCGATATACGCTGACGTTACTTTGATACACAAGTATGCCGCGCTGACAAGCATGGCACAGGATCAATTTGTTGCATACCACTACCCCAACTTAAACGCTATGGGCAAAACCAATCTCTGAAGAACAGGTTTTCCCTTTACTTTCGCCGGTGTCCAGGTGGTTTTTGTTCTCAATGCTTCGAGAGCAACTTCATCGCAGCCACCACCAATTCCTTTCAATACCTTGAGATCGCGGAGGGTACCGGTTTTATCTACTGTGAATTCGATAAAGACTTTTCCTTCAATCCCCGACCTTCGTGCCATTCGGGGATATTTCAAATCTCCTCTGATATCCTGATACAAACGTTCCATACCACCCTTATAAGCCGCGATTTCCTGAGCGACCATGTGAATGCTGTCACCGCTTATTTCGTCGATTAAAAAAGAAGCAATTAAAATAGAATCCAGGATCTCAACATGTTGTTCGCCATAATCAAACTTTTTCACATACCTGCCTGTACCGTTGACAAGCAATGGGGTTCCTGACTCATCGAATCTTTGATGGTACAATGTTTTCTCTTTACCATGAAAAACTTCTTCCGCCAATTGCCCATTCTCATAATATTCCTTACAAAGGCCGTTCGCAACCCCCTTAACATAATCACCTTCCTCCTTTATCCTACCATTTTCAAAGTACCACCGTACTGTTCCCTCAAATGTTTCACTTGGATATAATGTCGAGCAGACCGCTTCCATTTGAACCTGATCGTTAGATGCATAATAGTCGCGCACCAGGAAATGTCCATCGGGTTTATTTTCGACAATGCGGTAATACATCGCTCCTTCAGGTCCTGCAATTTTTGACCAATGCTCATCCATATATTGCTTTTCCTGCGCAAGCGCTGAACAGGACCATACAACGAAAACAATAACAAATAACTTTTTCATAGCTAAGGGTATAGGTTAAATTATAAAAATTCCTGATGTGTAAATTGCTTCTCCGCGAAGATAAGTAACCGGGCATTCATGCATTCTTGTCGCTTGGAGTTACTCACATGACCATCAACTGTTCGCAATTCTGGTCACTGCTTCTACCAAACGGTCCAGGTCTTTCGTACTGGTATATACATGGGGCGTTACTCTGACACCACTGATATTTTCCCATTTAATCGCGGTCGTGTGGATTTGATATTCAGTGAATAATTTGGAAGCAATTGTTTCAGGTTCAATACCATCAATAGAGAAATTACCCAGAGCACAAGCGTATGTTGGATTGAGTGAAACATTTAGTTTTACACGCGGATGCTTCATCACTTTTTCACACCAATAATTTTTTAAGTAATGAAGGCGTGACGCTTTGCGCTTGGAGCCGATTGCATGATGAAAATCAATCGCCTGTGCGATCGCTTGTTCAGGTGCAAAGGATCGGGTTCCCAGCGTTTCAAATTTCCGGATATCGGCCGCTTGAGGTTTATCATTTGGAAATAATGGCCAAAGGGATGCAATGTTTTCCTTCCTGACATACAACATGCCGGTGCCGAATGGTGCACATAACCATTTATGCAGACTGGTGCCGAAATAATCTGGATTGAAATCTGAGACTTTAAAATCGAGATGTGCAAAAGTATGAGAGCCGTCGACAATAGAAATAATATTTCGCCGCCGGGCTTCCTCGCATAGTTTTTTCACAGGCAAAATCTGGCCCGTCCAGTTAATCATGTGCGTGATATGCCAGATCCTGGTTTTTGATGTTGTCGCGTCTACAAAAGCTTTCACGATTTCATCATCATTCTCTATGGGCAGCTTAAAGTTTAACCATTTGATAACAATTCCATCGCGAAGTTCTTTCTGTTTCCACGCATGGATCATGTTGGGATAATCCTGTTTAGTCATCACGATCTCTTCACCTCTTCCTACTGATAGCCCCCACGTTACCGTAGCAAGCGCCTCCGTCGTATTCCTGTTAATCGCGATTTCTTCCGCAGATGTTCCTGCAAGGTCTGCTAATTTTCTCCGTACCGATTCACGACCTTTATCAAGAATTTGCCACATGTAGTAGGTAGGCGCTTCATTGCTGAGATGATAGTAACGGTCGACGGCATCTTGAACCACTTTCGGCTGCGGACTCACGCCGCCGTTATTCAAATTTAAAATGGATGAAGAAACCGTATACGCCTGTGCGATTCGAGCCCAAAGCTCTTCATCATTGACAGCATGCTCAGATGTCTTTTTACTAAGTTGAAATAAAGCGTCAGAGATATCTTCTGCCATTGCGCTGGTAGCCATGGATGTCATAGACAATGGCGCAGTCAGACTAAATGCCTTTTTTACGAACGATCTCCTGGTGGACATACGAGGAAAATTTGTTTGGAGTGGAAATTACGAAAATTGAACCGGGATTTGCTTGATTAACGGATTTTCAGGATTTGGAATTTCACGCAATGCCTTTGCGCGCATTAATTTTTAAAAAAGTTGTGATTCATCACCTTCAACCCTTGTTCCGATATTGGATACTAGTCCGATTGTCAAATCACTCCACAAGTCACTAACATCACCCCCGCGTCAACTTAAACGCTATGGGCAGCACCATTTTCTGCAGTACCGGTTTTCCTTTCACCATGGCTGGTTTCCAGTTGTTCTTTGAGATCAACACATTCAACGCTTCCTCATCACAGCCTGCACCTATCCCTTTTACAATTTTTACATCCCGAAGATCTCCGGATTTGTCCACGATGAATTCAACATATACCTTTCCTTCAATTCCCATTCGCCTTGCCTTTTTCGGATACGTTAATTCTTCACCGATACCTTTATAAAGAACCTCCATTCCAGGCTTGTACTCAGCACCTTCCTGTACGACCAGGTAAATACTGTCGCCACTCACCTCATCTATGGTGAATGCAGCAATCAGAATCGAGTCCAGAATTTCAATATATTGTTCGCGTCCCGCCAGACCTTGCAATGTGTATCTACCCGTACCGTTAATAAGCATCGGATTTCCGGCCACATCCCAATGTTGATATAGTAAAGTTTTATCTTCAAGATGAAATTCTTCATCAGCAATTTGTCCATTGTCGTAATACGCTTTCCATAACCCCACCTTCCGACCATTTACATACTCCCCTTCTTGCCTTAACTTACCATTCTCATAAAAGAAAATGAACTGCCCTTCTTTTTTCCGGTTTATTCCTTCTCCTACAAAAGTTCCATCCATCTCAAGTTGATCATTGGAAGCATAGAATTGGCGAATCCGGTAGATACCATCCCGCAGTTCCATTCTGCTATAATAATAAGCACCTTCCGGGGTTGGAAGTAACCGGCGTTCTTCATCAAAAAAATTCACAGTCTCCTGGGCAAAAACTGAAAACGACCATCCAACAAACAAAGCGACGAATAATGATCTCATGATATCTGTTAAAGTCAAAAATGATTTAGAGCAATATCCTCATAGATACGGAGGATCGGACGGTTAAAAATGACGGAAGAATGCGCACGTAAGAAAACGTGGATTTACTTCTGTAAACATTGGCTTCCATAGCGGCAGACATGATTTACCCCTTGACGGCACACCCACGCTTGAAACCTCCTGAATATTCTTCCGTTTAGACCAAATGAAAAACTCACCATCATGAAAAAAATTGATATTCTGAATTTCATTACCGACTTCCGGCGAGCGCCAAACAGTATAAAGACACACCGTGATCTTATCAACCATCTTGGCACATCACACGAGCCTTCCATCATCGCCATGCTCGACGAACTTACGAAGTCCAAAGTAGTAAAGCAGACAGAATTAAATGGCGAGAAAGCCTACCAGGTAATTTCGAGGTAACGCTTGTCCGATTTCGCGCAAAGCCGCCAGGGCCTTTAGATGCGGCTCTCTTTCTTAAAATTACCACCCCTAAAGAGAACGGGTGAAGAGTTTTTTGGCCCCTGCAGCGATGAGTGTGCGGTTTGCTGAGTCTAACGATCCGGTAGGCCGGTCGTGCCAATACACCAATGTAGGCCGCTCAAGTCGCCTCTTGAAAACTATTTGCAACCCGCCTTAGCCCTGCCATCAATCGAATGACGTTGAAGTTTATCAGTAACCCCACTCTAACGTCCGAAAGTTTAAGGTGGGTTAGCGTTTGCATAAGATGGATTTCGTTTAATGCTTCAACGGACTTTACTTCAACGATTACTTTTCTTTCAATTACCAAGTCTGCTCGATAACCGCAGTCAAGCTTTACTTCTGCATAAATAAGGGGAATGGCTTTTTGACGTTCAACAAAAAGACCAGTCTGTACAAGCTCATAGTAGAGGCAAGATTCATAAGCCGATTCGAGTAACCCTGGTCCTAGGGTTTTGTGAACTTTTATCGCGGCACCGATAATTTGTTCGGTAATTTCATTTTCTAACACAACGGATAACTTTAGTTTCTCCCTAAAACTAAAAAATCAAATCAAAAATACCAATAAACGTAAAGGGTCATCTATGTTTCGCCGCGCGCTCAGGAATGCAAATAACCGCTGAGGCGCGCTGAGCTAATACCCGCTGAGAGGCGCAGAGGCTTCATCGCGCTTCCTCTGCGTGCATTCTCTCTGCGTGTATTCCTCCGCGTTCACTGCGGTAAAAAAAACCCTAAGACGTACGTCAGAACTTTATAGTACCGAACGCCGAGCCAGCAATGCAAATAACCGCTGAGGACATGACGGAATACCCGCTGAGAGAAGAGCATAGCTCATCCTCTGCGTGCATTCTCTCTGCGTGTATTCCTCCGCGTTCACTGCGGTAAAAAAAACTCTAAGACGTACGTCAGAACTTTATAGTACCGAACGCCGAGCCAGCAATGCACATAACCGCTGAGGACACTGACGGAATACCCGCTGAGAGAAGAGCATAGCTTCTTCCTCTGCGTGCATTCTCTCTGCGTGTATTCCTCCGCGTTCACTGCGGTAAAAAAAACTCTACGACGTACGTCAGAACTTTATAGTACCGAACGCCGAGCCAGCAATGCAAATAACCATTCATCATGCAGTATATAAACCCTGCCACTACCCGCTCACTCCGACCTCAAGCTCTTGACAGGATTCGACATCGCTGCCCTAAAGGCCTGGTAGCTTACCGTTAGCCAGGCGATCATCGACGCGAGGATGGCCGCCAACAGAAACACCCACCATTGTAGTTCAATGTGATATGCATATTCCTGCAGCCACCTGTTCGTGGCCCACCACGCGATGGGAAAAGCTACGGCATTTGCTATTAAAACGAGCTTGATAAAATCCATCGAAAGCAGTGACACCAGATTTACCATCGTCGCACCCAAAACCTTGCGCACACCAATTTCCTTTACCCGTTGTTCAGCGGAATATGTCGCGAGGCCAAAAAGTCCAAGGCAGGCAATAAAAATAGTCGACAGCGCAACCCACCCCAGCAACGTCTGTCGCCGCTCGTCTTCGACATAAAACAATGCAAGCTGATCGTCGAGAAAATGATATTCGAATGGCTCGCGTTCATCATTTTTAACCATGATGGTTTTTAATTTGTCGAGCGTTCCGGGAATGTCTGTGCTGGCGATTTTTACAGAATAATAATCAATATCATGAATGGGATTTTCATTGTAGGCAAGAATCAGGGGCTCTATTTTGTTACGCAACGATTGAAAATGAAAATCTTTCACGATACCGATCACCCTTGGTTTAAATGGAACATTATTTTCATTCAAGGGAGTAAAAGTTCCTCCAACAGAAACTTGACCGATCTCAACCATTTGTCCGGCAGCTTCACTGATGTTCAGCATCTTCGCAGCAGTTTCATTGATAAGAACAGTGGAAGAGTCGGCGCGAGTGTCGAAGTTGCGGCCTTGCAGTAATGCCACTTCATACGCCCTCAAAAAATCCTTATCGACTCCAAAGAAATAGGCTGTCCCATAGTCCGAAGCACTGCCTATTGTTTTTAGTTTGACCTGCCGGAATGTTTTCCACTCACCGGGTACACGCGACGTTACGGAAACATCTTTCACTGCAGGTATCTTCAACATTTCATTTTTCAACACTTCAAAATTCGTCCGCGCTTTACCCACGTTCACATCGATCACTACCATCAGGTCTTTATTGAAACCGAGGTCGGTATTGTTTAGGTAGTTCACCTGCATGAAAAGCACCATGGTGCCTATGATCATCACCGTTGATATCGTAAACTGAAAAATCACCAGCCCTTTTCGCACCGACAGATCGCCGCCGTTTCGAATCTTCATTCCTTTCAATAACGTCACCGGCTTTAGGCGTGATAGCAATAAGGATGCATAACCGCCCGACAGGAATCCCATGAATACTACCAACAAAACAGCGATGAGCCAAAAGCTATAGCCCGTCGTGAAACCCAGTGAAAGTTGTTTCCCGGCAAATTGATTGAACGGAGGAAGCAGCAGCTTGACAATGATAACGGCCAATACAAAAGAGATCATGGTCGTCAGCAATGATTCAATAAGAAATTGTCCGACAAGATTACTTTTAATAGCACCAATCGTTTTACGGACGCCGATTTCCTTGACCCGGCCCGAAGCTCTGGCGGTTGTTAAGTTCGTATAATTGATGCCTGCAATGAGCAGCGCAAAAATAGCAGCAAAAGAAAATATTTTGATGTACAATGGGTTCCCCTGCGGAATAGCCTCTACGTTAGCGTTCCTTCCCCCGTCGGTGATGCCTTCCGAGCGCAGGTGCATATCCTTTAAGGGTTGAAGGGTGTAAGCAAGCGTAGTACCTGGTTCGGGTGAGATGTTCGATAGCACAAGCCGTGTCATTTTGTGGGCAGCTGAATCTGCGTTTGATCCTGGCCGCAGCAATGCATAAACAGCAAAGGCGTTTGACGCCCAGTCACTCGCCATGGTTTCTTTGAAATCATCTCCATTGTAGGCGGTCGCCTCCGACAAGAGAGAATTAAAAGTAAAACTTGAGTTGTACGGATGATTCTTTAAAATGCCGGTAATCTTTACCGGCGTCTGCATGTGACTGAACTGCAAATTTCTGCCTAACACATCGGTCGTGCTAAAAAGCCTTTTGGCCAGCGCTTCATTGATGATAATGGTGTTAGGCTCCGTTAAGGCTGTATGTCTGTCGCCTGCGATTAACGGGAAATCGAATATGTCCAAAAAATTTTGATTAGCAAGTGTTACCGTCTCCTGGAAAGGGACTGGCTTTTCCGGATCCACGAGGTTAGCTCTCCCGATCCGCCATAAGCGCCCTGTATTTTCTACTTCCGGAATAGCATTCTTTGACTCCTCAGCAAGTTTAAATCCGGCAGCAGCAATAGTAGTTGCTTCACCGTTTACATTTTTATGTTCCACCACACGGTAAATTCTTTCTGCATGGGCATGTTGCCGGTCGAATGTCAGCTCATCAAAAACGTAAAGGCCGATAAGCAGGAAACAGACGATGCCAAACGTCAGGCCCATAACGTTTAGGGTGGAGTACAATTTATTCCTCCAAAGATTTCTCCATCCCGTTTTAAAATAACTTTTTATCATACCGTAATTAGTTGCATGTTGATATTCTGATGTCGGCTTAATGATACCGGGCCTGAACAGCAGCAAGACATCTACCATAAACAGGGTGTCTGCTTTTGCTTTTCCAAATTTCTTGAGACGTCTTTCAAATACCTCCATCAGGTCACCTTCGATGTAGTCGCGCATGGTGGCATCACAATACCAGCGGAAAAATTTCAAGAACAGGCGAGGCGGATATGGTTTACGTTGTGCCATACTTTCAACGCGACGGTTTAGCATCCCATACCGTTTTTGGAATTGCCTTCCAAAGCGCATCGCGGGTATCCTTTGTATACTGCATCGCTTTCTTGCCCATAGCAGTGATTTCGAAATAACGCTTCGGTCTGCCAGCCCTTTCCTCGGTGCCTTCTCCCGCGAATGATTTCAAAAACCCTTTGTCTTCCATCCGCTTCAGCGCAGTATGTAGCGCGCCCATGCTGACGGTGCGTGACAGTCGCGATTCAAGCTCATCTTTTATGGAGACGCTGTACGCTTCGTTATTTAAAATTCCGATGGCGAGCATCACCAGCTCTTCAAACTCCCCGAGGTGGTATTTTTTCATCAAGTCTAATATAATCTAAATGTAGGAATAATTGTGCCAGAGTGAAAAAGGCGCGTTAGCATGATTAAAATACATCTGACGAAAAGCATGCTGTACGAATTCGATCAATGTGCGAACGCGTTCGGTCGGAACAGTGCCTGGAAATAATTGTCAGTTTTAAACTTCAATTATCATCGTCTTAAGATCCTTCCCCGATAGTTCCGCTTTGTTAAGCTTGCCTGTCGGAAGGCAGGCCGCAGCTCTCTTCCTAAAAGCTCACCCTTTCAGCGAAACAAATCATGTGAGAGATTTGAACCATGATTCGCTTGATTATAGGGATCTAAACATATTTATTTACCTATAGCCCCAGCGGGGCGACATATCGGTAGCGCCGGGTGGTAGCCCGGCGAAATAGCCCATGCACCGGGAGCGCGCCACAGAAAACCTCCATCGAGCTTCACATTTTCTGGCGCGCAACAGATGCACTGTACTCGACCTACCTTTAGCGTTCATTTCTGTCATCGATTACCTCCTTCAGCCACACACATACCAACAAGCATTTTCCTATTGCGTCTTTCCGCCCTTCGTTGAAAGAAAAGCGGCGCCGCTGTTGGTGTTGCGGGGAGGCTGCGCGTGAGCTCCACCAACAACTGCACACACTCGGATAACAGGTAAAGGGTCATCCATGTTTCGCCGCGCGCGCAGGAATGCAAATAACCGCTGAGGCGCGCTGAGCTAATACCCGCTGAGAGGCGCAGAGACTTCATCGCGCTTCCTCTGCGTGCATTCTCTCTGCGTGTATTCCTCCGCGTTCACTGCGGTAAAAAAAAACTCTAAGACGTACGTCAGAACTTTATAGTACCGAACGCCGAGCCAGGAATGCAAATAACCGCTGAGGCGCGCTGAGCTAATACCCGCTGAGAGGCGCAGAGGCTTCATCGCGCTTCCTCTGCATGCATTCTCTCTGCGTGTATTCCTCCGCGTTCACTGCGGTAAAAAAAACCTTTAAGACGTACGTCAGAACTTTATAGTACCGAACGCCGAGCCAGCAACGCAAATAACCGCTGAGGCGCGCTGAACCAATACCCGCTGAGAGGCGCAGAGGCTTCATCGCGCTTCCTCTGCGTGCATTCTCTCTGCGTGTATTCCTCCGCGTTCACTGCGGTAAAAAAAACCTTTAAGACGTACGTCAGAACTTTATAGTACCGAACGCCAAGCCGGCAATGCAAATAAGCGCAGAGGACCTGACGGAATACCCGCTAAGAGAAGAGCATAGCTTCATCCTCTGCGTGCATTCTCTCCGCGTTGCATTCCTCCGCGTCCACTGCGGTAAAAAAACCGCTCAGCCGCACACCTTTCCTACCCTGCACACACTCGGATAACAGGCTTCGGATGCAAACTGTCCAATTAAAAACTTCTAGGTTCAGACAATTATTATTACTTAAGAAAATCCTTACAACGCAAGAACATTTACAAACAACGCCAGACCTCCTTCTGTGTATTTTAAGAAAAAATCTTAAACTTATTCTATGGAATTATTCCGTTATGTGCATCTCAGCAATAGATCCCAACCCTAGAATCTATGAGATACCTATTACTTGCACTCATCGTTATCGTCACCACTTCAACAGTCTTCCCGCAAAAGAATGACTTTTATTCAAAACACTGGAGCAATGTCTATAAGCACGAGCTAAGAGAGCTACCAAAATCTGCGCAGGCCGTTGTCGACTCGATCTATGTCAGAGCCAAGAAAGAAAAGAATACCCAAGAACTGATCAAGGCATTAATTTATCAATCCAAGTTTGCGGTTCACCTGCAGGAAAACGCAGAAATAAGCATTGTAAAAAAATTCAAAGAAGAAATTTCACAAAGTAAAGGACCGCTTAAAAATCTTCTGGAATCAGTGCTGGCTAATATCTACTGGGAATACCTCAAGCAAAATCGCTATAAATATTATGGAAGATCGAGAACGTCAACAGTTGTAAATCAGCAGGATTTCACGACATGGGATGCTAATGCCATGTTCAACGAAATTCATCAACGCTTTCAGAACTCGCTGAAAAATCGAAACTCGCTTCAGAATATCCAACTCGAATTCATCAATGAAATTCTGATCCAGGCAGATGATTCGAAAAAGTACAGGCCCACGTTGTACGATTTTCTTGTTCACAACGCGCTCGACTTCTACAGCACAAACGAAAGCACAATCATCAAACCTTCGAATGAGTTTAGGATTGACAATGACAAATATTTTTTCGATTTCGAAGAGCTTACAATTGAAAGTGCTGACAGCCTTTCCCCTTTGCGGCAGACCCTGCTTTTATATCAGGATCTGTTGGCGTTTCATAAACAGCGGCGCGACACGAACGCTTACGTGAACCTGGAAATTCAACGCCTCGCGTTCGTGGCTGGTCAAAATCATCTAGATAATTCCTCAGCATTACAGAAAGAAGCACTCACAAGGTTAAGAAACAACTTCCTGTCTCACCCGGCTTCCACGTTAGTTGCCTTTGAGCTTGCAGCATTGCTTAACAAAGACGGCAATGATTTTAACGCAAATAAAAATTCCGATCATCAATTCAAAAAAGCTGAAGCGATCGATCTTTGTAATCAGGCCATTGCGGCCTTTCCGAACAGTGACGGTGCAGAAAAGTGTGTGGCACTCAGGGAACTCATCCTTCACCAACAGCTATCCATTACCGCAGAAAAATACATTCCCGTCAACACCCCAGCTTTTATTTCCATACGCTACGCGAATGTCGACAGTCTGCATTTTACTGTCTGCCGAATTACCAAAGAACTTGAGGGTCGGCTGATGGGTGGTGGTCTCACTTTTTCACAAATCTCAGCATTGCCAACTGAAAAAAAATGGAGTGTTCAATTAAAAAACGTCAACGATTACCAATTACATAGCACGGAGGTTGTGCTGCCGGGTCTGACCGTCGGAAGATATGTATTGCTGGCTACAACAAAGAACTTGAATGAGTATGACGAGCAGATCTTCGGTTATGCAACACTACAAGTAACAAATCTTTCCCTATTGGAATTTTCATCCAACGACCAACATCATTACCAGGTTCTCGATAGAAATAGTGGAAAGCCTCTTGAAGGGGCTAACATTCATCTTGAAAGGTTCAATACAAATTACGGTACGGCTATTGACGAATTTCTTACAACAGGGAAACATGGTGTCGCTATTCTTAAGCAAAGACCACATCTTTACGCTTACGCGGAGGCTACCGTGCGTTATGGCGGAGACGAGGCTACGTTTGGTGACTACTACATCAATGCACTTTATGAAAAAACACGTGAGGAAGAAGTTTATACAGCACGTTCTTTTTTATTCACAGACAGAAGTATCTACCGCCCGGGACAGATGGTCTTTTTCAAAGGTATTCTCATCCAGACAAAAAACGGTAAAAGCTCCATTGTGCCAGGCGAGTATGTCACTGTTTACCTTGATGATGCAAATGCAAATGAAGTCGGCTCACTGCGCTTGAAGACCAACACATATGGCTCGTTCAGCGGTGAGTTTAAATTACCTGCTTCGGGACTGACTGGCGAATACGCTTTGTACGCGGAAGAAGATGATGAAGAGGACAGCAAATTTTATGATAACCTCGAGGATTTTTATTATGATGAATTAACGATATCCGTGGAGGAATACAAGCGTCCTACCTTCGAAGCGACATTTAAGCCCGTTAAGGGAACGTTCATACTCAATGACACGGTCGTCATCAAAGGTACTGCAGAAGCGTTCAGTGGTGCGAAACTTTCTAAAGCACAAGTGAAGTACAAGGTAACGCGCAAAGTACGGTATCCCCGTTGGTACTACTGGTCATTTCGTGAAGATCATTCCAGCGCGGCGGAAATTTCACACGGGGAAACTTTAACTGACGAGCAGGGCGAATTCACCATCGCCTTTAAATCCATTCCCGATGACAAGGCATCCCCCAAAGATAAACCAGTGTTCATCTATGAAATCACGGCTGATGTAACGGATATAAGCGGAGAAACCAGAAGCGCTACAGCTGAAGTTAAAGTTGGTTATCACGCCATCACAGCAACGATCACCGCTCCCGCACGGGTCGACTTATCAAAACCGGAAAACGCCATCACGCTCACAACAGAAAATCTGAATGGTCAATTCGTCGGAGTTAGCGGCAAGGTCGAGATCTTCAAACTCAAGGAACCTGATGCACCGGTACGCGCGCGGCCATGGGAGGCACCGGATCTTCCAATGTTAACGGAAGCGGAGTTTCGTGAACTGTTCCCGCACGATACATATTCAACCACTACCGAACCGAAGCACTGGCCAAGACAAAAGCTGATGGTGGAAATACCTTTTAATACCAGGATGTCACGAGAAATTAAATATCGTATTGGCGCGAATTGGCCGGCCGGCAATTACGTCATGGAGTTGACCGCCCTTGACTCATTGGGTCAAACTGTGAAAGATCTTTATCACTTCACTGTTACGAACGCAAAAAGCAAAGCGGTCGCTGACAATGCTTTGCTGGTATTTGAACTGGATAAACCCTCGTACAAGGTTGGTGAAGTGGCAAAGTTGAAAGTAGGATCCGCTTCACCGGATGTTACGTTTTTCATTCACATTGAGAGAGACCATAAGATCACAAAGACGTACACGGAAAAGCTCTCGGCTAGCACAACGGTGATTTCTATTCCTATAACAGAGGAGCAGGAAAACGGATTTTCAGTGAGTTGTCGGGGAGTGATGTACAACTCATTTGTATATAAAACCATTAACATTCCTGTGATCTCGCCTTCGAAAGCATTCGAAATCGAAACGATTACTTTTAAAGATAAACTGCAGCCTGGAGCGAAAGAAACCTGGAGTTTCTCCATTAAGGGAGATGATGCAGGAACACAACAAGCGGAAGTCCTCGCATCGATGTACGACGCCTCTCTCGATCAGTTCAAGCCGCACCAATGGCAGTTTGAACCTGTTGTGGAAGAGCCGTATTTCGCTACTGTGATAATTAACGGAAATCAAAGTTTTGGCGAAGCACATTTTACTATCAGGAATCTTGCTGGGCAACAACCCTTGGGAAGATTTCAGTACTACGACAAACTAGATTGGTTCGGATTTACACTTACGCGTAGCTCGTATGTGCAACGGGCTTATCTGAATAGACTGTACTCCACTGGCGCTGCCGCCGATACTCCTTCCAAGGTTATCATGCGGAACAACAAGAATGCCAAGGACGGATTCATCTACGGGCAGATTATTGACAACGACGGCCAGCCCATGCCGGGCGTGAATATTATCATCAAAGGAACAACCATCGGAACAACCACAGATATGGAGGGAAATTATGTGATAGAAGCCGATAAAGATGATGTACTGATCTATAGCTTCATTGGGTATGCAAGTGCAGAAACACATGTGGGACGAAAAAATACAATAGACGTAATCATGGAACCCGACATCACGGAGCTGTCGGAGGTAGTAGTAACGGGCTATGGCGTTCAGACGAAAAAAATGGCATTGGGCGCGTCTGTTCATTATGTTGTTGCGGATAGTAGTGATAGTGATGTTGAATTTGACCAAGCGCTGGCCGGACGCGTTGCGGGCGTTCAGATAAAAAGCGATGGCGTGAATTATTTACTGAGGATTCGTGGCGCTAGTTCTTTGTCAGGTGCAGCGACACCGTTGTATGTAGTCGACGGGGTAATCGTTGAATCATCCCTTATTGACCAGACAGATCTTGCCGACGTTCAGTTGTTGAAAGGCGATGCAGCGGTATCTCTATACGGGGCGAAAGCAGCAAACGGTGCAATCATCATCACAACGAAATCCGGCCAGAAGAAATTGGACGAAGCACTGGCGAAAGTTAATGCGCGGAAAAATTTCAATGAGACTGCCTTCTTCTTCCCGCATCTGTCGACCAACGCTGACGGCGACATACGCTTTACATTTACAACCCCCGAATCGCTAACCCGCTGGAAACTACAACTGCTGGCGCACACCAAAAATCTGCTTACCACGACCAAGACATTACAGACTGTCACGCAAAAGCAATTGATGATTACACCAAATGTGCCGCGGTTCGTGAGGACGGGCGACCAGGTTATGTTTACAGTCAAAATTACAAACCTCTCGGCAAAGATACTCGACGGCAAGATCGGTCTCCAGCTTACCAATGCTGTTACAGGTACCAATGTCGACGCAGTGTTCGGCAACGCCATACGCAACAAAACATTCAGGATAAATGCCCGCGAAAACACATCCGTGTCGTGGACATTGAAAGTCCCGGAAGGGGTAGACGCGCTGCAATATAAAGTTGTCGCGAAAGCCGGAGCGTTCAGCGATGGCGAACAAAATGCACTGCCCATATTATCAAACCGCATGCTGGTAACGGAGACGATGCCATTATTCGTACGCTCGTCACAAACCAAAACATTTACACTTGAAAAACTCCGCGATTCCAAATCAACAACATTAAAGCATCATCAGCTTACACTTGAGGTAACATCCAATCCCGCTTGGTATGCCGTGCAATCTCTGCCTTACCTCATGGAGTTTCCGCACGAATGCGCCGAACAAATGTTTTCGAGGTACTATGCTAACGCCATGGCTACGCACATTATCAAAGCAAATCCAGTGATCTCTCCTGTATTTGAAAAGTGGTCGTCACTCGGAGAACTCGAAAGTAATCTGGATAAGAATCCTGAGTTGAAATCCATCATCATCGAAGATACGCCCTGGTTGCGTGACGCCCGCGGTGAAGCCGAGCAAAAGAAAAGATTGTCGCTGTTGTTTGACCTGAACACCATGCGTGATCAGCTCACGTCGGTGTTGAACAAAGTCGAGCAAATGCAATTTCCCGACGGCGGATTCCCCTGGTTTGCAGGAAGCCGTTATCCCAATCGCTACATCACACAACATATTGCCTGCACGTACGGGCATCTTAAAAAACTCCAGGTAGCTGATTATGCAAATGAAAAGGAAATGATGACGAAGGCTGTGCGATACCTGGATCATGAGTTTTTAAAAAACTATGGCCTGCTATTGAAGAACGCTGCGCAAGCAAACCCAGGTGTAAACGATCAGGATAAGAAACGAACTTCGAATGAATATCTTTCAAAGCATCAGCCCAGCGATCATGATGTTCATTATCTCTACATGCGCAGTTTTTATAACGACATTCCCGCAGAAGGACAATTGAAGGAAGCGATCGACTATTATCAAAAACAGACAGCGAAATTCTGGCAGGATTATAATCTGTACGTTAAAGGAATGATTGCTCTCGTACATCATCGTGATGGAACCATTGCAGTAGCAAAGGCGATCCTTGCATCCCTCCGCGAAACAGCGATCACCAGCGACGAGCTAGGAATGTATTGGAAAGAAAATACGGGAGGTATGTACTGGAACCAGGCCGACATTGAAACCCAGTCGTTGCTGATAGAAGCCTTTGCGGAAATTGAACAAAATGACAGCACCAACACTACAACGCAAAAAACCATCGATGAACTACGGTTGTGGCTGCTGAAGAACAAGCAGACCACACAATGGAAAACCACCAAAGCAACAACCGAGGCGATATATGCGCTACTGATGAATGGCACCAATTGGCTGACACTTGACGACGCAGTCGATGTAACTGTAGGGAAACAACACGTGCTCGCCGATGTAAAACAAAATCCCGAGGTGGCTACCGGCTATTTCAAAACATCGTGGCAAGGCGAAACCATTACACCCGACATGGCAACCGTCACCTTCACTAAGAAAGGCGAAGGCGTTGCCTGGGGCGGATTATACTGGCAATACTTCGAAGACCTGGACAAAATCACACCGGCAGAGACGCCGTTAAAACTCACAAAAAAAATCTTTGTTGTGACCAATACTGACCGCGGCGAATTGCTGACCGACATCACTACCGTTGCCTTAAAAGGCGGCGACTTACTTCGCGTGCGCATTGAGCTGTCATCCGATCGGGCAATGGAATTTGTACACATGAAAGACATGCGTGCTGCCGGACTCGAACCTGTCGATGTACTCTCTGAGTACAAGTGGCAGGAAAACCTCGGTTACTACCAAAGCACCCGAGATGCAGCCACGCACTTCTTCTTTGACTATCTACCGAAAGGCACCTACGTATTCGAATACGACCTCCGCGTAAACGTCAAAGGAAATTTCTCCAACGGCATCACTAGTATTCAAAACATGTATGCCCCGGAGTTTGGTAGTCACAGTGAGGGGGTGAGGATCGAAGTTAAGTAAACGATATCGCTGTTCGATATTTTGAGCCTATCGGTCGGCTCTCAAATGTTTAAACACAGCTTTTCAGCCCTGCACTTTGGTTCGCTTGATTCCTGAGGGAAATGAGGGTTTCCTGTGGTTACAAACGCCTTTTCACCACCGATAATTTGTTCGGTAATTTCATTCTCTAACACAACGGTTAATTTTAGTTTCTCCCTTAAAACTAAAAAATCAATTCAAAAAATACCAATAAACGTAAAGGGTCATCATGTTTCGCCGCGCGCAGGAATGCAAATAACCGCTGAAGCGCGCTGAGCTAATACCCGCTGAGAGGCGCAGAGGCTTCATCGCGCTTCCTCTGCGTGCATTCTCTCTGCGTGTATTCTCTCTGCGTGTATTCTCTCTGCGTGTATTCCTCCACGTTCACTGCGGTAAAAAAAACCTTTAAGACGTACGTCAGAACTTTATAGTACCGAACGCCGAGCCAGAAATGCAAATAACCGCTGAGGCGCGCTGAGCTAATACCCGCTGAGAGGCGCAGAGGCTTCATCGCGCTTCCTCTGCGTGCATTCTCTCTGCGTGTATTCCTCCGCGTTCACTGCGGTAAAAAAACCTTTAAGACGTACGCCAGAACTTATAGTATCGAACGCCGAGCCAGCAACGCAAATAACCGCAGAGGACCTGACGGAATACCCGCTGAGAGAATGACATAGCATCATCCTCTGCGTGCATTCTCTCCGCGTTGCATTCCTCCGCGTTCACTGCGGTAAAAAAAGACCGCTCAGCCGCACACCTCTCCTACCATACCGACAAGACAAGCACTATTGAAAACGAATGATTATATTTCAACTAAAATAAAATAGCCCATCGCACCTAACTTTTAATAAGCATTAAAATTCATTCATTATGAAGATCCTTTACGCATGCATCATCCTTTTCTTTTTCCTTGAAAAGAATGCTATAGCACAGGAATACGGATTGCAATTGTATTCCCTGCGCGAACAATTTAAGAAAGACGTTCCCGGCACATTGAAACAAATCAGTCAGTGGAACATCCGTGAGATCGAAGGTGGCGGTACCTACGGACTGCCACTGGAGGAATATAAAAAGATGCTCGCCGATAACAAGCTGGTGATGGTAAGTGTCGGGGCAGACTATGAGACGCTGAAGACCAATCCACAGGCCGCGATAGATGAAGCCAAAAGATTCAACGCCAAGTATGTGGTGTGCTTCTGGATTCCGCATGATGGCGATAAGTTCGATATCACCAATACCAAAGAAGCGGTTGAAGTTTTCAACGCTGCTGGAAAAAAGCTAAAAGAGAATGGAATTTCCCTTTGCTATCATCCGCATGGATATGAATTCCGTCCATACGAAGGGGGAACGTTATTCGACTACATGGTAAAAAATACCAATCCAGACTATTTCAACTTTGAGATGGATGTTTTTTGGGTAAAGCATCCCGGGCAAGATCCAGTCGCATTATTAAAAAAATATCCAAACAGATTTCTCTTACTGCATTTAAAAGACAGAAAGCCTGGAACACCGGGAAATCAAAATGGTCATGCTGATGTAGAGTCCAATGTTACATTAGGAGCCGGTGATGTTGGCATTGCAGACATCATCAGACAAGCAAGAAAGATCGGCGTTAAACACTATTTCATCGAAGACGAATCTTCCAGGTGTGAGACACAAATACCAGAAAGCCTGAAGTTTTTAAGAGCGATTAAGTAACGGGTTTGATGTTCAAAAAAAAATTGAACACCGAATATCGAACAAGCCTGCCCGCCGGTAGGCCGGGAGCAGGGAATGATGAAGGTCGGGCTTAACGTTCTGATTTCTGATTTTAGTATACAGGTTTCTCCAGGCAGATCTAATAAGCACGCCTTCGGCTCGAAGCCTCATTCCTCATTTCAGTCCGTGAGGAGAAACCAAAGTAGATTTCCCGAAGATTTTATGTTTGAATTGACGCAAGAAGAATTCAACAACTTGAGGTCACAAATTGTGACCTCAAGTTGGGGCGGTCAGCGATACCCTCCATTCGCATTCACGGAGCAAGGGGTAGCCATGCTTTCTGGCATTCTGAACAGTCCACGCGCTATTGAAACCAACATTGCGATTATGAGAACGTTTGTCGCATGACGAAGGATGATGCAGTCACATGAAGAACTCGCCTCGAGAATACGGAAGCTTGAGAAAAAGTACGATCAACGTTTCAAAATTATTTTCGATACCATTCAACAGTTGATAAACGCGGAAAAGAAAGCACGACCAATAGGTTTTGAAATTGGCCAACAAAAGAAAAAATAATTCGGATTAGACCACCAGCCCGCTCCCAAGCCACTGAAATAATGGCAAATTCAGAATAAGATTTTTTAATAGCTATTGCAAGGAGGACTTTCCCTTCGCCCCTTCCCTATTTCTAAGGATCTTTTTTTTTCTTCATGGAAAGTTTAACTTCGGGAAGCCCATCCACTGCTCCTTGAAAAAGGAGATAGCGGTGGGCTTTTTAATTTTTGTTATTCGATCAAAATTTATTGCTCCCCGCTATAACGGGAATAATTATATTATGATAACCTGTTTCAATCATGGCAACTAACCACACCACTTCCATTGCGATCAGGCATGGCTCCAATAGTCAGGGCTTTTTCAGTTACGATCCACCCGATGTCCTGGTTGTTTTTGTACATGGCTTCGGAGGCAATGCCCTCGGGACATGGACAAACTTCCCTTCCCTCGTTCTCCTCGAAGAAAAGTTCAAACACGCCGACGTCATTTTTTATGGCTACGAAACTTTGAAAGGGCAGGCAGGAGATCATGCCGCGATGTTGTACGACTTCCTTGACCTTTGCCAGTCGCCCTTGAAAAACAACATCTTGCCACGCGAACAAAACTTACCCGAACGTACATACAAACGAATTTTGTTAGTGGCGCATTCGCTCGGTGCCGTGCTCGTGCGACAGGCACAACTACTCGCCTTTACCGCGAAAAAGAAGTGGGTAGATAAAACCGAGATGGCTTTGTTTGCGCCTGCGCACAACGGTGCCAATATTGTTCCGCTGGCGATGGCTGCTCTCCCTGGACTCTACAGCCTAATCGGCGTGATCGCCAAATTTAGATTTCCGATCCTGATCGACCTCGATGCCGACAATTCCAATACCATCTGGAACGCCGTGAAAACAGAAACTCAAAAACTGCAGGATAAAGGAAAAGGAAATTTCACGAAAGCGAAACTCGTGGTCTCGGCAATGGGTGATAAGGTGATCCGCAGTTATCAATATCTCGGCGACGAACCTGCCAAAGTGGTGACCAACACCTCACACATGAAAGTATGCAAGCCCTTAGACGCTGCACACGAATCCATCACCCTTCTCAAATCCATCCTCTAACGTTCACTGCTATGGTAAACCTGCAACGAAATCTACATTCACTAAAAGCGGAATTTCACGACAAAGGTGATGCTGCCAAAGGGCACAAGACGCTGATGAAATTGATCGAGGCTGACAAGAAAAAAGAACTGGCACATTTACTACGCAACCACGAAGAGGAGGTGGTGTATGGCAGAGAGCTGCAACAGCGTTTTGAAGTCGACACCTTGCTCGAGACCTACAATCTATTGTTGATCGCCATTCTTGCAGGTTATGTCCCGCCGGCATTGGATGAGGAACTGTCGGCAGAGATCCAAAAAATTCTGTCCCATGATTCGGTAAAACCATACTATGAAAAATATTACCGGTACAAGCTCACCGACTACACCCTTCAATATGTGACCGAGAAAAAATATTTTACCAACATCGAGCCCGATTCCAACATCAGTCCGCTAAATGTTTTTATCGCTCTCAGCCGACTTCTCGATGAAGATGAAGACCTCGAAGTATTTCTGGCGATGCTCGACTACGTGAAGTACGGCGATATTGGTCTCGACGATGTGATTGAGATTTTGTCATCGTACGAGAAGTTGAACAAAGCATTCACCACGAAACGCAAGACCGACGAGATAAAAAGCATCTGGGGATTTTTCAAGTACACTACCTTCTTAAGTCAGCTTCGCGAAGTCATCGAATCCGTTGACAACAATCCACTATTACAATCCGCGATGTGGCTCTACCACGGCTACTTCCTCGACCGCATGAACACCCGGATGAAATCCATTTTCGTCACGGCCTTCAAAAACCTGAGCCATGTATTGGCTTCCCCCGAGGTCTTCCAAAACCTCACCGCCGATTTCTCCGCCACCGACAAAACCAACGACTACGACGAACAAGAACTAAAAGACACCGCCCACCAAATCATGGAAAAGTCAAAAGAAGATGTGCTGTTCATGCTGGATGCAAAATGGAAGAAGCCGATGATGGAGTATTTTGGGAATTAGTAGAAGTACTACCTGAATGTTAATTAGGACGCGCCCCTCCCCTTCGAAGGTGCCCCACTTTCGATCCGATTTGTTGAGCACATGCCGCCCTATTTTTCAACTTACTCATCACGCCCGCGAAACATCCCGAACATCGACGCACGCTAGTGGCGCTCTGCTCACCCTGTACACTAAAGCAAGTGCTTCAGCTAAAAACAGACAGACCTCAGCCTAAATCAAACAGTGTTTAAACGAGTTACTTTCCAATCACCAATTCGTATATATCGAACCTAAATTTTCCCTATGACCATCAAAACAAATGAATACTGGACCGAAGAGTCTTTTGATGAAATAGCCTTAAAAATTAAAATAGATACGCGCCAAGTGAAGTTCGGGATCTTCAATGCCTTCGAGAAGAGCTTTGAGATGTATCCGCGCCCGTGGATCGGAGAAATCAATCAAGAAAAGAAAACATTCAAATTATTCCGGACGAAAGGAACTGAGAACACGTCTGACCTATCTGTTACTGGCCAGTATACCATCCGTGGCGCGAAACCGGTAGTGGTGGTAAAACACAAAATACATTTCACCGTTATTTTTGGAGCGGTAGGTTTACTTGTTTTCGCGATTGCAATATTCTATCTTCTTCGGACAAAAGGAATCATTGTCCCGCCGGTGATACAAGCGGTTGCATTCTCATTGGTGATTCTGTATTACATCTACACCATTGGAAAAGACCTTCGACAGGATGAAAAACAGATAGAGAAAACTTTAACACGCGTGCTCATTGACGAGGAAGAGCTGGACGAAGAAGAAGAAGAGGAGGTCGAAGATGATGACGAAGGCTAACTACAGCCGTCGTTCCTTCCGGTTTGTGCTACCGCCTCACATCATTGTTCCGATGTTGATCGCATAGCACTCTATCTTCAACGTTCTCATCACACCCGCGAAACATCCCGACCCTCGACGTACACAAGTAAAACACTACACACCATGTTAGCCGTCAGCTCAAACGATTAAACCTTTCTGTGTGGATGTACTGGGATTAGAAAAGATCAAATGATTTTCATGATTCTTGCTATCGCAATTCACCACATTTATTCCGACTCATCCATCTACAAACGGACACCACTTTACCTGCACATAGTCCGCCAGTGGCGGACGACATTTTGGTAGGCGGGTTCCAACCCGCCGTATGCAAGATCAACATACACGCGCGCCACAGAAAATCTAAATCGATCTTCGCATTTTTTGGCGCGGAACAGATGCATTTCCAATCGTCCGCATTCGACGACGTAAAAAGTATGAAAACGCGCCGCTTTTTTTAAGGGGCACTTGCCCTATTTGATACACCCACTTTAACATCTAAAACAAACTCTTAATTTTCAACCACCACGTCCGCGGATGATACCACCTCATTGCATAACATCCACCGACAACAATCTTTTCGTTTAACGCTTCCTGGTCCATCAACATCTCGACATACACTGGCTGTCCCATCACTACCGTCGAAACTGGTACCTCTACATCTTTAAACCCAATAAAGGAAAAACTAATGACAGCAGACGGTCCTGGATTTGTCAACGTGATCGAAAACTTTCCATCACCATCAGTTACCGTACCCTTGTTTGTACCCTTAAGGATCACATTAACACCTGGCATTGACATGCCTTCTTCCGGTGACGTCACGATACCCTTGATCTCCAATATCGATGGAACGCTGATAACACTTTCGGTGCTGTCGGCCTGATCATGTCTTTCGGTTGGATGATGGGCAAAATCATGTCGCTGTTGCCCGAGAGTTTGGCGGGCAGAAAACAATAACAGACCACTTGCAAAGAAAACCGGCAACCAACCATACGGCTTTTTTGAATCGTCGAACGTATATACTTTAAGTTGATCCTGCCGGAAGCGACCACAAGTATTTCCCGTCACGTTTTTGAAATACGATTTAATGCGTTCGTCACTCCACGATGTAAAATCAATGACTTCCTTTTGGCACGACGAGCAGAACCTACCATTGGAGGTTTTGGCAAACGATCCCCATTTTTCATGACAGGGCTTTGGGATAGCGATCTCGATATTCTTTTTCATAGAAATATGGTATATCCCTGAGATGCACCAAACACATCTTTTCCATATTAATTATTGAAAATTAATCTTGATTTGTAAGATTAAAGGATTGTCTTAATTGTTGTTTTAGTTCGATGGCTGCCTCCCTTATGCCTCCCCCCTTTCGATCCGATTTGTTGAGCGCGTATCACCTATCTTCAACGTTATCATCACGCCCGCGAAACATCCCCAGCCTCGACGTACCGCCAGTAAAGCACTGCTTACAACTGTTTAATCTTACATCAAACTTTCACTTGGGTAATACATTTTACTTTTCATTAAAATATTGGCGACCCGCTTGACAACAAGCGGAAGGGCGCAATGTAAAATTACTGCAACAAGAAATTGTTTCATGCTATTTTTTAAACCTCAAATAGAATAGTAAACAAGATATTCAAATATCTATTGTCGTATAAAGTCTACGTGCCATTTCCATAAACTATTCAATTTTTTTCAGAAGTACACTTTTTATCTTTAGCGATTAGCCGCTTGCCGCATAGCAATGCAATCGTTACGCTTTATGCAAAAAATGAAAATATTTTTCCGTTTCTATCATCCTTGCTGGTGGGTATTAATTCTATTGGCTGCCATCCTTCGTATAGCAGTTCCTGACGCTTTCAAAACTTCTGGCTTCGTTATCAATTTAGCCTCGACTGTCCTCTTATTCAAATTAGCTACTCTCATTCATGAATGCGGCCATCTGCTTGTAGCCAAAATGTGTGGTGCCATTCCTAAGAGAATGATACTTGGAATTGGTTACGAGATATTCAGGACACACGTGCATGGCGTTAGAGTGGTAATAAATTCTCTCCCAGTCGGCGGACAAGCTTGGGCCGACTTTGCGAATAAAGATTTTACAAAGTGGAAGTTTGGAGCGTATGTTGCCGGAGGCGTAATATTCAATGTGCTTGTAGCATGCATCGTTTATTTGTCGTTCGGGTTTAATCCATATTTTTTAACGGGCAGCTCTGGAATAGACATTCCTTCTGCGATCATTGCTACCAATATGTTTGGTGTCATTAGCCTTATCCCATTTTATACCAAGAGTTATGGGAGTCGCGGTGCCACCGATGGAATGATCCTTTTAAAGTTGTTGTTCGATTTTAAAGGAGAATTTAGAAAACATGCGTCGACGATCGATATTCATGAAGCCGTCGAGTGTTATGAAAGGCGTGACTATGACAAAGCCTATACAATTTTCCAGCAATACCACGAAACGTTTCCGAGTGATACCACCTCATTGTTAAACATGGCTTCCATTCACATTCGGCGTGGCGAAATCGACGAAGCGTTGAACATACTACAGGCGCTGGAAAAGGATGTTCATACACAAAGGTTTAAAGGTTATAGAGAATATTTCTACAGCGGCATGGCATCGATTTACCTTATTAAGAACGATATCGATGTCGCGTTTCACTATGCCTCATTGGCGCTCAAGGAATCACCCCGAAGCAACTACATCTGGGTCATCTATGGTGCTGTGTTAATTGAGAAAGGAGATGTTAAAAATGGAATGAGGTGGTTATTCAAGATCATGGACTTTGAATATCCAAACCCGCTGGCAGTGGGTGCCTCTATGTATCTAATGGTTGCTTTTCACCAGCGCGGGGATATGCGATCGCGCGAATTGCATTTGAATTTTGTAAAAAGAAACATCGGGTTGCTAGACGCGGACGGTCGGATAATTTTAACCCGGAACCTGGAAAAGATTGGCGAGCCGGCGATGATCGGCAACATGTAGTATTTCGCAATATCGTGACCTTCTCGCACCTTACCTTCCCGTCAACCACCACCACAGATCCCTTGCACTTACTTTCGGTTCATACCGCCTACCCACTACAACTCCTCCAATGGTTCCGCCTAAAATATGTTGAACGTTCATCACCTCGTTTCGCGTCATGTCAACTGCAATCTCGCGCCCTGGTCGCATGGTGTTGTGCATATATTCTTTAATTTTAAATCCCTGCAGCGAGAAAACAATGAACTGTGATGAATCCTTATTCGGCATATCCAGTGAAAATTTGCCGACGGCATCTGTGACGGTTTCGATGGATGTCCCTTTCAAAATTACACTAACGCCGGGCATCGCTTGTCCATCTTCTGTGGATGTAACCGTTCCTATTATTGTCACAGTGGCCGATGGATCCCTCGGAATAATTTCTTTCCGATGATCAGTCATATAGTGCTCCGTTGTTTGCTGCGGTGTATTCTGCGCAGCCACCTGGCGTGAGCTAAACAATAGGAGGAAGGCAGCAAACACAAAAGAGATCCAACTCGCTTCAGGACGACCGGGCTCGCAATAAATATTTACATTCAATTGATCCTGCCGGAAGCGACCGCAGGTATTACCCTTTAGATTCCTAAAGTACGATTGAATACGCTCATCACTCCACGATGTAAAATCAATGACTTCCTTCTGGCAGGAACCACAAAACCCTCCATCAGTAGTTTTGGTAAACGAACTCCACTTTTCATGACAAGGTTTTGGTACAGCTATTTGGATAATTCTTTTCATAGGGCTTCAGGTTTTGATACACCCATGATGCATCGAGCTGACATTTTCCATAAGGCTTTTAAAATTGTTCTTATGGATGGTGTAAATCCCTAATAAGCTCAACCTCCGATCCGCCGCTGGCGGATACAAGTCCTGCCACGGACAAAGCTATCGCGCTTTCCATCACTATCCCTCACGCGCGCGTTTAAGAAAGGGCGTGGGTAGATATCTGAACTGTGATTAAAGGGATTAAGGGATTGGGTTGACTGTGTTTTAGTTCGATGGCTTCCTCCCCTTATGCCTCCCCTCTTTCGAAATGGTAATGATTGGTTCGCACATGAATGCCTACTAGAAAATCTGGTAGAGCATCTTTCAAATTATTTCCAAGTGTCTCTCGATAACTCGTGATGTTTTTGCCGAAGATCAATTGTAGTTTTTTCTCTCGAGGAATACACTTGATCTCTTCAATGGAAGGAATTGAATCAAGGGTTTTACATTTCAGTGTTTCTGTAAATCTTTCGTCTTTCATCCCAACCTAAAGGGAATAACTATCCGCTGTGTAACCGGCTTTCCTTTTACTTTTCCGGGAATCCACGTGTCCATCATCTTCACGACCCCGTTCCGCCTCTTCGTTCCAACCGCCCTTCAATTATAGATATAATGAACACGATATTCAGGTCAAGACTGTTAACTTGAATTCGAATTGGAAAATAATTTCTGCGCGTTTGAAAGAAAGGTCGGGCTTCAGACCTAACATGATAGCTATGATCTTTTCCATTACCATACGAAAGGTAGACCCTGCAGCCTGACTAGCACACCCTGCTGTTTACCATGCCATAGAAACGAATTCCAAGAAAATTAATATAAAATTAGTACAGCACCCCAGTCTTGAGAATCACTTTCATGTGCCTTATCCAACTTGCAGTATGGACATAAAACTTCAAATCCTCTTAATCACCAGCACCTTCGGTGCTCTCCAAAGTTTCTTCTTCGGCATCTATCTGTTCACGATCAAAAAAGGAAAAAGTCTGGCAAATGTTTTCCTCGCGCTGCTGCTTGTCGTGTTTGCTGCGCGGATTATTAAGTCGGTGGGGTATTATTTTGCCAGCGGGCATGTTATTCCGGATCTGTTGATGAACATCGGGTTCGGCTGCAACCTTGCCATTTTTCCGCTGCTGTGGCTTTACCTGAATGCATTCCTTAGAAAAGATTATCAATTCGATTGGAGATGGGAATGGGTTCATTTGCTTCCGGCGGCCGCGGCGTTGATGTTAAGCACCGTTCTAACGGATGAATTTTGGATAAGGCAGTGGGGTTATACGGTCTCGCTGCTATGCATGCTGATCTATCTCCCGTTTTGCATTCGCGTTGCTGTAAAACATTTTGGCTCGCTTGGCACCATCAGGAGGGTTTGGGTAATAAGCCTCATCGGCGGAATCGCCGCGGTCTGGATGGGTTATCTGGCGAATTATATTTTTGGTCTGGTTCCTTATATCACCGGCCCGGTACTTTTTTCAATCCTTGTCTTCCTGCTTAGTTTTTTGGGTTTGAAGCGGTCGTCGTTATTCACCAGCAATATCGAGCAACATCGGTCATCGTACCGACCGGTCCAGGTGGAAAGTTGTTACAAGCAATTGATCCATGCCCTGGAGACATCCAAGGTTTTCAAGGATGCATCTTTAACCTTGCCAAAGCTGGCGAAAATATTGAATGCTTCTCCAAACCTGCTTTCTGAGGCAATAAACCGGAAAGGGGGTTTAAACTTCTCCGACTTCATTAATTCTTACCGCATCAAGGAAACGCAACGCTTGCTTCAGTCGCCCGAATGGCAGGATCAAAAGATAGCAGCTATCGCTTACGAAGTTGGGTTCAATAGCCTATCGGTATTCAACACCGCATTCAAAAAGTTTACGGGCCAGACGCCTTCCGCTTATCGCAAGAACATCCTGAGCGCTTAGTGCTGTTTTTCGCTTTCTGATTTACACTTCCGTCACTCTTAAAGTGATATCCGGTAGAATTCTGTCTGGTCTTTCCAGATTTTGTGCGCTGATTATTGATAACGTCAACGACTAAAATATGGCAAGCTATAAGATCAACGTAAACCAGAAGGTGTACAATCTGAAAGCGGACCCGGATGTTCCGCTGGTCTGGATTCTCAGGGACTACGTAGGATTAAAAGGCACCAAGTTCGGATGCGGTATTGCAACGTGTGGCGCCTGCACGGTTCACCTGAATGGGAAACCGGTGCGCTCGTGTCAGCTTCGCATATCGGCCGTTCCGGCCAATGCGGAATTCACGACGATTGAAGGTATCGGAGAAAAATCGTTGCATGCGATCCAGCGCGCGTGGAACGAACTACAGGTTCCGCAATGCGGATATTGTCAATCAGGACAGATCATGTCGGCGGTGGCGTTGCTAAAAAAGAGTCCCGATCCCTCGGACGAAGAAATCGACGCAGCCATGAACGGAAACCTTTGCCGCTGCGGAACATATGATCGCATCAGGAAGGCCATTCATCTGGCTGCCAAACTTGAAAACAATCTGCAATCCTCCATTAAAAAATAGTTTATGTCAGTACCCACCATTAAAACAGGACGCCGCGATTTTCTCAAGACTTCCGGACTGGCAACGTTGGGCTTGCTGATCGGTCTGGATGCCGAGGCAAAACCAAAGAATCTGTCCAGGTCAAAGGCGATCCCTTCTGATATCGAGATCAACACGTTCATCCTTATCCGGCCGGACAACTCCATCACGATCATCAACCCCAGACCGTGTATGGGTCAAGGTACCATTCAATCTGTGCCCGCGATGATTGCCGAGGAATTGGAAATTGATCTTGCCAGCGTAAAAATTATTCAAAGCGACGGGAAGCGTAAATACGGCGCACAGACTTCCGGTGGAAGCACATCCATCAGAAATCTCTGGCTGCCTTTAAGAAAAGCGGGAGCAGCTACAAAGGAAATGCTTGTCCGGGCCGCGGCTAACCGGTGGAATATTGCGATAGACCTCTGCTACGCATCCAATGCAAAAGTATTTAGGAAAGACACCAACGCAAGTCTCACGTATGGCGAACTGGTAGAAGATGCGTCGAAACTTGATATGCCAACGGAACCCATACTGAAGAAAAAACACGAATTCAAAATCCTGGGCAAGACAACAAAGCGATCGGATCTCGCCGAGAGAACAACGGGCAAAGCTGTATACGGACTGGACGTCGAGGTTCCCGGAATGGTTTACGCCTGTATTTTACATAGTCCAATGATTTTCGGGAAGCTCATTTCCTTTGATGACTCGGAGACGAAGAAAATCCCTGGTGTTCTTCATGTACTTCGATGCGAGCGAGCGATGATCTACCGGACTACTGATTCCGTGGCGGTCATCGCATCCAATTGGTGGGCTGCAAAAAAAGGGCGCGATGTACTCAAGGCGACATGGGATCATTCGGGGTTGGATAAAACACTTCACAACGAAGAATACTTCGGCCGCTGTTACAAGGCCGCACAATCTGAGGGGATTCGATTTGAAGAATCAAACGACTTCAGTGCAAAGTTCAATGCAGCAACGCAAAAGCTAGACGTCAGTTATGAAACACCGTTTTTGTCGCACGTGCCGACAGAACCCGAGAACGCTACCGCACATGTAAAACCAGATGGCACCGTAGAACTATGGGCGCCACTGCAAGGTCCGGGCGAGACCTTGGAGGAAGTTTCAAAGTACCTCGGTATCCCAACGGTGAAGATAAAAATTCATGTTGTGTTGATGGGCGGATCTTTCGGAAGGAAAGCGTACATGGATTTTATTAAGGAGGCTTGTTTCCTGTCCAATAAAATCAAATTGCCCGTCAAAGTAATCTGGACGCGGGAGGATCATATCCGGCAGGGTCCATATCGCCCGGGAATGGTGAGTCATATGCAAGGGTTTGTCGAGGAGGGAAAGATCGTGGGTTATCATCATCATGTGATCGGTGAGTCGATCCTGGGCCAGGTGTTCCAGGGACTTGAAGACGATCAGCCTGAGCCGTGGATAGGCGGTGAAGCCAGTGTCCAAACCAATAAGTATCGATTCAAGGAGGCGCATAAAGTAAGTTGGACGAACGTGAAGACTGAAATACCAATCATGTGGTGGCGATCTGTGAACGCTTCAAACCTGGGTTGGGGACAGGAGTGCTTTATTGATGAGCTTGCTCATCTGGCAGGGAAAGATCCGTTGCAGGCAAGAATGGAGATCATCGAGGATGAACGTTTCCGGAAAGTTTTAAATACACTTGCTGAGAAGACGAACTATGATCAGAAACTTCCGGAGGGAAGCGGGCGAGGGATAGCTATAGTGAACTCTTTCGGATCTACCGTTGCATGTAGCATCACCGTTTCAAAATTCGGGACGGGTGTGAAGATTGATAAGGCAGTCGCCGTGATCGACTGTGGGATGTATGTCAATGCAGATACGGTGAAAGCGCAGACGGAAGGAAACATCATCATGGGGATAACAGCAGCCATCAAGCCGGGGATTGTTTTTAAGAACGGTGTATGCCAGCAAAGCAACTATGACAACTATCCGATCATGAGAATAAGCGAGGCGCCCGAAATAGAAGTTTTTGTTATGGAAAATGAGGAGGCTCCGGGTGGCGTAGGTGAGGCAGGCCTTCCTCCGGTAGCGCCTGCGTTGGGCAATGCTATTTTTGCAGCGACGGGAGTAAGGGTGAGGAAGCTGCCGGTGAATATTGGTGATGTGAACAGTAGGTGAAATTTCGCATGAATGCCCAACGCTGCGAAATGGCGCAAGTCTTCCTACGTGGGCCTAGTGGTGCAAGACTTGTGCCCGCTCATCACTCCATGATGTAAAATCAATCACCTCCTTCTGGCATGAACCACAGAATCCTCCATTGGTAGTTTTAGTAAACGAACTCCATTTTTCATGACAGGGTTTTGGTACGGCGATTTGGATAATCTTTTTCATAGGCTTCAGGTTTTGATACAACCATGATGCATCGAGCTGACGTTTTCATAAGGTTTTTAAAATTTATCCCTCACGCGCGTTTAGGAAAAGGACGTGCGTAGATGTCTGAACCGCGATGAGAAGGATTAAGGGATTGGCTTGATTGTGTTTTTGATTTCGATGGCTGCCTCCCCTTTCGATCCGATTTGTTGAGCGCGTATCAACCTATCTTCAACGTTATCATCACGCCCGCGAAACATCCCGAAGCTCGACGAACGCAAGTAAAGTACTCCTTGCCCTTGTTCACTTACAAATCATTGATTACAAAAGTTTTCTTCGTATTACTAACCAGCACATTTCTTATCTTCGTTGCAATGCGCATAATCTTAATCTTATTGTCCCTCTTGTTTTTCACTGCCTCGTCCGCGGAGGTCGCGAACTCTCTTTCTAAAAATAAAACTGGCTTTACGGACATGCACTGGATTCAGTCATTAGCATTATCAAATAAATAAACCACTTCGCGCCGTTTATGTAGGCGGCAAGGAATGTGTCAAGTCCTACTAGCCAGAACACGCTTCAAGGTGTTATCGTGAAATGGAAGCCTCCCGGAAAGTCGAAAAAAGAAAAACTGAACCTAAGAAATGATGAAATACTTGTGGCAATTTCCTGCCTCTCAATTATCCATGATGAGGTAATCGTCGTGATTTCTACCCCCCGCGAGGTGATCAGATGTACAAGTTTCAGTACTACTACCAACCCGACACGATGGACTACGAACTAAGTAGATTGATAGGGGAATGAGACTGTAGGTGCGTTTTCGTGAACTATTCCGTTTTTTTCTTTTAAGATAAATTATAACTTTCGTTTGTTCCATCCACCGCTCTGACTGAAGAGTGAGTGAGCTGTTTATTTTTTTATCAACGTTAACTGAATGAATCGTCAACAAGCAGAGGCAAAACTTCAAGCACTTTTCAAGCTCGATAAGTTCTACGATGAGCAATGGGATACAATCGATCGAATGTTTAAAGGCGAGAGGGTTTTATTAATTGAACGGACCGGTTTTGGTAAATCCCTTTGCTATCAATTCCCAGCTACTCAATTTTCGGGTATAACGGTAATTTTTTCGCCATTAATAGCTTTGATGCGAGACCAAGTTAGTAAGTTGAACGCTCTGGGAATTAAAGCACGATGTATCAATAGTGAGCAAACTCCCGAAGAGAATTCAGCGATAATTAAGGACGCAACCCAAAATTTAATTAAGATTCTTTACATCGCGCCTGAAAGACAGGAAAATGAGGAATGGATCACGGCAACCCAGAAAATGAAACTTTCTATGGTTGTGATTGATGAGGCACACTGCATATCGGTCTGGGGCCATGATTTTCGGCCAGCCTTCAGAAGAATAGTTAACCTTGTAAATCTTTTGCCGAAGGACATGCCCATTTTGGCAACCACCGCCACTGCGACAAAAAAAGTTGAAGACGATATTTCGACGCAAATTCACGGAAGCCTTAATGTAATTAGAGGGAATCTTCTCAGGGAAAATTTGCAGTTGTTCGTTCTCAACGTTCAATCTGAAGATGAGAAATTGGTTTGGCTAGGGCAGAATCTGTTGAACGTATCTGGGTCCGGCCTTATTTACACAGGCACTAAAGCAAATACAAAAATATACAGTCAATGGCTAGAATTTTTAAAAATTCCATCAACTTGGTACAACGCAGATCTAGACGCCGATTCCAGAATAGAAATTGAAGAGGGTTTAAAGAAGAACAAATGGAAGTGTGTTGTTTCGACGAATGCTTTGGGAATGGGGATTGATAAGTCGGATATCAGATTTATTATTCATACACAGGTTCCCCAATCTCCTATTCACTACTATCAGGAAATTGGAAGGGCCGGCAGAGATGGTAAACCTGCGTTAATTATTTTATTTTACAATGAAGACGATAAAGCCCTTCCTGAAGCTTTTATCGATGGAGGAAGACCACCAGTTTCAATGTATGAGAAGGTAATTAATGTAATTAAGCAGGAATTAGTTGGAGAGCAAGAGTTAATGAAGAAAGCTAACATGAAGCAGACTCAAGTACGGGTAATTAAAGCTGATCTAATTGACCAAGGTATTATTCGAGAAGTTTTATTTGGAGGTCGTAAGAAATATGAATACATAGTTAATGCTCCAAGTTTGAATACGAAGGCGTTCGAAGAATTAAGGGCATGGAAAAAAACTGACTTGGATAACATGTTACAATACGTACACACCACTAAATCACGAATGAATTTTTTATGTGAGTATTTAGGTGATGTTGAAAAGGGTTCATATAATAATTGTGATAACAGTGGGCTTGAAAAACTCGTTGTTAAATTGGATTCGGAATGGAAGGAACGACTTCAGCGATTTCGTGAGGAATATTTTCCGGAATTGGAAGTGGAAAGTAAGTATTCCAATTTGGTAAACGGTGTTGCTGCCTCCTACTACGGAGTTTCGAATGTGGGGAGGGCTATTCATAGATCAAAATATGAGGCGGGCGGTGACTTTCCTGATTTCTTGATTAAGCTTACATTGCAGGCAATTAGAAAGACGTTCGGATCGCAGAAGTTTGATTTAATTTTGTTTATGCCCCCAACGAAATCTGGAGATCTGGTAAAAAACTTTGCTACTAAAATATCGGGCATCCTTAAAATACCGATATCGAATTCATTAGTCAAGGTTAAGACGACCCAAGAACAGAAAGTATTCGAGAATAATTTGTTAAAGGAAGAAAACGTGAAAGATGCTTTTACCTTTAAGGGCACCGAAACAATAGCTGGCCAAACTATCCTCCTAATCGACGACGTATTCGACAGTGGAAAATCCATTCGAGAAGTAGGTAAATTGTTGACGAAAATGGGTGCTGCGAAAATTGTTCCTGTGGTAATTGCAAAAACCGTCGGAGGTGATTTATGAAGGATGCTGCTTATTGGATTGCTCTCAGCCATTTGCCCAGATGGGGATCTCAAAAAATTAATAACCTCATTATAAAATTTTATCACAATAGTGGCATCTCCATCGAAGAGTTTTTTAATCTACCCAAAGGAATTTGGGAGAAACAATACGAATTGGAGGCGAAGGATGTAAAGGATTTGGTAAATGCGAAATTGGAGGTGCCGAATTATGCCTTTCTCGCTGAGTCTTTAATTAGTCAAGGATTTGAAATGATTCCTATTACGTCAAAAGTCTATTCGCAAACGCTGAAAAATAATCTTAAAACTTCTTTTGCCCCTCCTCTCCTTTATATCAAGGGAAACACTAAACTGCTCCATGAAAATTCCGTCGCGATTGTTGGGTCTCGTGATGCTTCTGAAATTGCTCTCAAATTTGCGGATGTAATTGCAAAAAAATCTACTGAAAGCTATAAAGTAATTGTAAGCGGGTTCGCAAAAGGAGTGGATAGGCAAGCACTTGATTCCGCAATAAAGTATAAGGGCCAAAGCATAATTGTCCTGCCGCAGGGCATTCAGACCTTTACCTCCGGTTATAAAGAATACTATAGACAAATTGTTAATGGTGATGTTCTTGTGCTCAGTACATTCTTCCCAAAGTCTCCTTGGAAAACGGCGTTGGCAATGGCTCGAAATCCCATTATTTACGGACTAGCAAATGACATTTATGTTGCCGAATCCTCAGAGAAAGGAGGTACATGGGAAGGCGTTCATGACGGTTTGAAGAAGGGAAGGAAAATCTTTGTTCGAATGCCGCAACCAGGTGAAAAAAATGCTAATAAACTCCTGATTGCATCGGGCGCAATACCAATCGATGATGTAGGTAATGTAATTTACGTAGCTCCCAAATCGGTTTCTGGATCATCAAAGATTACAGTTGTGAACGAACCTTCGGACACATTCGATGAAACCATCAGGAATCTCGTTAGAAGTAAGCCTATGACTGCTAGTGAGATTCTAGAAAAACTTAAGCTGGACTACTCTGTTAGAAAACTAAGTACGCAGCTTAAAAAGATGGACTTCCTGGAAACCAAAAAAATTAAAAATAAAATACACTACAAAGTGAAAATTAATAGTAGCGTGCAGCCTACACTTTTTTGACAATTACCAACGACCATTCATTGAAACGTTAATTCTACGTCAAACCCTTACCCATCGGCAAACTATTTAACTCTTGCCTATACATCTTCCACTTTGGCAAATACCTATTCATGTACGCGAAGAAAATCTCATTATGTTTTCTTTCGAGCAAATGAACCATTTCATGCACTATAATAAATTCCAAACATTGAATCGGTTTCTTGGCGAGTTCAAGATTCAACCGGATCCGCTTTGCTTCAATTTTACATGTACCCCATTTGGTCTTCATGTGTCTGATTCCCCAGTCCTCAACAGAAACGTCGAGTATCCTTTCCCATTTTTCGATTAGGGGAGGGATTAATTGTTTTAACTGCTTACGATACCAGGCATTCAGTATCTTTTCACGTTGTTCGGCAGAGGTGACAGGTCGGACCTGCAATGTGAGGTACTTATTAGTTAATGTAATTAAAGGCGGCGCATTTTTTTCTTCCAGTCGAAGTAAATAGCGCTGCCCAAGAAAATAGTGGCTTTCACGCGGAACATAGTCTCTACGCGGTTCTCGGTCTTGCTTTTCGAATTTTCTCTGTTGTTTTCTGATCCAACCAATTCTGGAAACGAGATATAACCTGATTGTCTCATCATTTACGTTTCTTGGCGATGATAAACGAACGCTTCCCTTCGGCGGATAAACTGCCAAATGAATATTTTTTATGTCCTTCTTGACGACTTGTACTTTTAATGAGCCAATCTCCATCTTTCCCATTACTTATAATCTCGCTGGTTCTTTATGATTTCAAAAATCGTTTCAACTTTCTCGGGGTCTTTAACATATTTCCTGACAACATTTTTTACTTCTCTTTCTTTGATGGTGTTACCAACCCAGTTATCCTTTTTTGTGTATTGGATATCAGCATCCATCAACACTGAAAGTTTTTCATCCTTTTCGAGGTTGTCGTAAAGAGCACGCAAGGCTTCGGTACTAATCTTATCAGGATAATCTATACTCGTACCTTTAGGTTTAATTTTCTTTGCAAGTTCTTCGTATTTCTTCAGCTGTTCTTCGTACGCAATTGAACCTTCTTTCCGGAGTCTAATCAATTCAGCAAGTAGCACACTCATCTTTTCATAATACGCGGGATTGATAGGCATTTCCTGGATGATCGCTTTGCGCATGTTATTTTCAATCGTCTCTGCCATGGCAGATTTGCTGGCCTTGATACCTTTTGGAAGCTTGTCGATTGCTCCTCCGATGCCTTCCTCGACGATCAATTGCAACAGCGACATATCATCGAAGTTAGATAGCATGCGACTGGGATCTGCGCTTAAATACATGTCAAGCATCTGACGCATTTCAGGTTCATATTTCTTGAGGTCTATGTAATCGTTGCTGGCAATCTTGATCGAGTTTCTTAATTCAGTATAGTCACAGACTGTCTTTTTGATCTCCTCGGCTTCCCTCTCAGAATATCCTGCTTCAGTCATTTCGCTGGCCAGATTGTTATAGGCTCGAATTAAGGATACTGTTTCCTTGTATAAGGCAAGTCGTTTTTCTTCGGTTGATTTTAGGATATCCGGATCCTGGGTATTGCCACAGAAATAAGCGATGTGCTGATCCAGCTGTTTCGGAAAACTAACTGGCTCCAGTAACTGATGCATGGTCTCAAGGGCATCGTCCAATCGTTCCTTCGCTATTGTCAGTCGGTCTTTTAACAGTCCGTCGATATCAGACTTGTCAAAATTTTCAAAGGCATCGGATGTGTAATCATTGATGGATTTATTTAGACTATCAAAGAGATTTTTATAATCGACGATGTAACCAAATTCTTTGTCTTCTTTCTCCGTTCGGTTTACGCGGCAGATCGCTTGAAACAATCCATGGTCCTGCATCTGTTTATCGATATAGAGATACGTACATGAAGGTGCATCAAAACCCGTTAGAAGTTTATCAACCACAATGAGCAATTGCATGTTGGCAGGTTCGTCTTTGAATTTCTTCTTCGCTTCTTTTTCAAACGTTTCGCGATCCCTGCCATTCAGCATCTTTTGGTAGATCTCGTATTGTTCTATCTTTTCCGTATCGCCATCTCCGGTGGTTTCACCTTTAGTGCTGTTGGCGTTAGGTTCAAAGGATGTGATGATGGCACATTTTTTAAAGCCCATATTCTGAAAGATCTCATAGTAGCGGCAGGCTTCATAAATGCTCCTAGCGACGAGCATGGCGTTTCCATTTCCGGTGCGTAGCCGAGGTTTAATTTTGAAATCTTTTATTATATCAAAAACAATTTTTTCAAGGCGACTCTTGGTACTCAAGACCTTTTGCATAGTACCCCATTTCTGTTTTAGTTCAGCTTTCGGGAGATCGTTCATGCCTTTGGTTGTCATTTCAAACCAGTCATCGAGACCTTTTTGATCGAGCACGTGTTGATCTACATCACGGGCCTCATATAACAAATCAAGCACTACGCCATCGGTTACAGCCTCATCAAATTTGTAGGTATGTATGTAACGGCCGAATATTTCAATACTTTTTTTCTTATCTGATTTTAATAAGGGAGTGCCAGTGAAACCAATAAACAACGCATCCGGTAAAATCTTTTTCATCGCCTTATGAAGTTCCCCACTTTGCGACCGGTGACATTCATCGATAAAGACAAATAGATCTCCTTTTGGCTTAAAATCCTGCGGGACTTTAAGTTCTGTGATGAATTCATAACTGTCATCGTCCGAACCACCAAACTTATGGATGAGAGAGCACAGCAGCCAGGGCTGAGTTGCATTGAGTTTTTCTATCAAGTCTCTTCCACTTTTTGTACGATAAATTTTTTCCTCAACACCAAGAAATACCCCTTCGATCTGCTCATCCAGTTCTGTGCGATCGGTAAGAATTAACAAACGGGAATCCTGTACATTTTCCCTGATCCATTTCGCAAGCCACACCATGGTAAGACTTTTTCCGCTGCCTTGTGTATGCCAGATGATTCCGCCTTCTTTCCTTTGAATAAACTTCTGTGATTCCTTAACACCAAAAAATTGATTAGGACGACACAACTTCTTAATGCCCCCATCAAAGAGAATGAAGTTGTGAATCATTTCAATGAGACGCTCCTTCTCACACATTTGAAGTAAATGTGTATCTAAAAGGTTTTCTTCAGGCTTGTAGGTATAATTTTCCTCTTTCCATTTCAGGAAGAATTTTTCTGAAGTTTTGGTAGTACCATATTGAATGCCTTGCGTGTCATTGCCCGCAAGCACCAATTGTACCGTGCTATAAAATCTTTTGATGAAACGATTCTCCTGGTTATCGAGGTTTTGGCGGATGGCTTCGCTTACCGGTATACTTCCTTTTTTTAATTCAATAACGCATAACGCAATACCATTTACATAGAGAACAAGATCAGGGCGTTTGATACGTTCGCCTTTTACAGTGACCTCTTCGGCGATGGCAAAATCATTTTCCAAAGGATTATGCCAGTCGATTAAAAACACGGTTTCTTTTTGGTCACCCGTTTCGCCTTTTACTTTGATGCCATAGCGAAGTAGTGAATAAACAGATTTATTTACATTGTAAAGATCGTTGCTCTGATCGCTCGCAGCCTTTTTGAAATCAAAGATGGCTTTGTTGATGAGTGTTGGATCGTATTTCTTTTTATCTCTGAGAAAACTGATTAAAATATCTTCTTCAATGTTGCTATTGTTTTCCCGCTCGTACCAGTTTCCCAAATACCGATACTTCAATTGTTTTTGAAACAAATTGATTATCCTGTTTTGGGTATCGCGTTCGGACTTGACGATCATACCAATCTTATTTTGCCTGTGAGCAGATTCTGCATCATGCCAAATTTTAGTTTCTTAAACTTTTCAAGCTTGGCCTCAAGGCTAGTAATTTCCATATCCATGTCGTTAAGAATCATGGCGATGGCATTTTGTTCAGTCTTCTCGGTAGGGAAAGAAAGGCGTATTCTCTTAAGAGATTCTTGGTTGATGTTTGTGTTGGCGCTTACCGTGCTAGCATCCATTATTTTTTGCCGAAATCCTTCTTCGTAGAAACAATATTTTTTAAACAGGTGGTCAAAAACGTCGAAGTCCCTATATCGAATTAAAAATCCACTATACACTGTGTCTGATAAATCTTCGTCGACCAAAGATGTCAAACCAACTCCCGTGGGTTTAACAGATGACCTAATAAATAATACATCTCCTCGTTTTAAATTGTAGGTACTTCGATCAACTGGATTTGAATTCACTAATCCTAATTTGCTCTTCGAATTTATAGTTGGTATTCCAAAAACATCCATAAGATTTACAAACGGGAAACCAAAACCAAAATCCTCTTTACCTTTATTGATGCCGTTCCTAAATTCACCTATTTCACCTAGACTAAGATCTTTCCACAAACCAGAAAATCCTGCCAGCCTTTCGCGGCCGTTCAACAACTCCTGCATTGCGCCTTGTTTGATGTTGCGTTTTTTGGCAATGAGTTTTTCTAAACTAGTGATGAGTGCATCTGTATCGGATAAGGCAGTGGCAATAGCCGTTTGTTCGGCTTTGGTCGGTGGGACCGGAATGGGTAACATTTTATATTCCATTCCATTTATTCCTGGCTGGCCACTCCTCATGGAATTGGCCCGAATCCAATTGCTATAGATATTCGTTTGTGTCCAAAATTTCAAATAGTTTGAATCCAAAATATTTTTATTAGCCTGAACCCTAATTAGAAATCCCGCAAATACTAACTCTCCATCGTTCTTGTCATACAAATATGTTTTTCCTACGCTAGCACCAGTTCGCGCAAATACCAAATCACCCTCCTCTAAATAATAGAACTTGGATAAAGGGTGATCAACGGAAACCTTGTCAGACTTTAGGAATTTGCCATCTTCTGATATATCTGTAATACGTAAGTATGTAGGTAAGGAATTTTTGAAAGATGTTGCTGCAGCATTTAAGCCATAATTGGGATTTCTAAACAAACATTCACCTAGGATTTTTACTTGCCAGTCAATTGGAATGTTTCCGACATCTGTTTGCTTAAAACCGTTTTCTAACCCCATACAAATCCCATTTTCTTAAGATGTATCTTTACTTTTTCTTCCATTTCTCCAACTTCATAAGAAAGTTTAGGTAAAGGAGTTTCGTAACGTTCTGCGAGTTCCTTAATGCGCTGTGTTAGCGCCTGGCTTACGCGTTCCATTTCTGATTTAATATCCTTTTCAATAACAGCCATCCATTTGTCATCTACGACCAAGGTTTTTATTTCATTTTCAGAAAGTGTCTTATAACGAGCGATCACTTTCATATCCAAATCAGCTGTAGTCTCACTTAGCTTCATCTTAGCTTTGGATTCAGTTTCCGTTAAGTCCAGATATTTTCTCAATACATCGAGTTCTGTTTCCAGCTCTTCAACTTCGGCTTCAGCTTTCGCTTTGTATTTGACTTTCGGCTCAGCAGCAATTTTGTATTCTGTTTTATCTTCAGCTTTTTCCAATTCCTTCATACGCTTCTGCACTGAAGCTTTGTTCACTTTTTCAATGGTTGCAAAGTATCCTTCTTCGCCCGAGTGTTCTTCCACTAAAGCTTCAATTTCTGCCGCAGCAGCTTCACGGTAAGTTTCGAATGTTTCTATCGCTTGTTTTTCTTTTGCAAAGAATCGGTCAATAACCAACTGCGGTGGAACGAGGTCGCACGTCCAGCCTTTGTCTATATCTTTTCCCTGTTTGTTCTTTACCAGAATTCTGTACGGTTCTGCTTTCCATCCGTCCACTGCTATAAGGTAAACATCATCCTGCATGGTCTCATTCCAATAGTTCATCAGGTGCTGATAGATATCGTACTTATCCAGCAAGTCTTTGTCAGTATATGCTTTCAAAATATCCTCCGATATCTGAAAGATCACCTGCTTGGGCTTTACACCTGGCTTGATGTCTTTCAGGAGTTTTGAAGTCTTCTTTTTCCAATCTGCAAACACATCATCCATAAGCTTACTGAAGGATACAAATTCCTTGTGGTTGAAAATCGTCGTGTTAATCTGATCAGCCGGAACTTTGAGCATAAAGTACTGTGCACGCTTGCCCTTCGAGAACAAGTCATTCTTTAATGTAGGATACACTTTCCAGTATTTCTCCAGCGCTTCAATATCTGCATTTGGAATATCTCCATTTAGGTGTGCATCAATATCCTGTATGTCCTCTGGCTCCTGGCTGTCAATGTACCTAGGAATATTCAGGTTGTAATAGTTCTTCTCATCACTGATCTCCTTGAACTTAACCAACCTGCTGTATTTCGGAATCTCAAGTTGCTTGTTAAACACATCCACAATCTTATGGATGTCCTGCTCGCGCAAACGGTTTTTGTTACCGTCTTTCATAAAACCTTTGCTGCCATCGATCATGAAAATGCCTTCGCGCTTCTCTGAGTTTTCCTTGTCAACCACAATAATACAAGCAGGAATACCAGTGCCGTAAAATAAGTTTGTCGGCAACCCTATGATTCCTTTAATATATTTCTTTTCAATAAGATTTTTTCTGATCTGCCCTTCAGCACCACCTCTAAACAAAACCCCATGCGGGAGAATGCATGCCCCTTTACCAGTACTTTTCAATGAACGCACAATGTGAAGCAGAAAAGCGTAGTCACCATTTTTCTCAGGTGGAATGCCATAACCAGTGAAGCGATCGTACAGATCATCGGAAGGATTAAAACCATTGCTCCAGTTCACCAAAGAAAACGGAGGATTAGCTACGACGAAATCAAAGGTCTTTAGATTACCGTCTTTATCCTCAAACAACGGATTAGAGAGTGTACTTTGTCCTTTCGTTATTTCGGCAGTAGGATGATTATGTAAGATCATATTCATCCGCGCGAGGGCAGCAGTCGCTACATCTTTTTCCTGACCATAGATTGTCACGGCATGTTCCGCTTCATCCACGGCCTTGAGTAGGAGGGATCCCGAACCACACGTAGGGTCATAAATTGTCTGGCTTCTTTTTGTTGCATTATTAATCCCAATAACCTTAGCGATTACACGGCTTACTTCGGCTGGTGTATAAAATTGTCCTTTGCTTTTTCCGCTCTCTGTTGCGAAATGCATCATGAGATATTCATAAGCATCGCCCAAAATATCATCACCACTTGCCCGGTTCTTACTAAAGTCAAGCGCAGGATTTTCAAAGATTGAAATTAAGTCGGTAAGCTTGTCGATCATCTCCTTACCTTTTCCGAGCTTATCTTCATCATTGAAGTCAGCCACGTCGATTACACCTTTGAGATCATTCGCATGGGCAAGCTTACCAATGATTTTGTTAAAGCCATCGCCAATCTCCTTTTTACCTTTCAGTTCGGCCATGTCTTTGAATCCACCACCCTTCGGTATCTCAATCAACGCATCAGCCTTACCAGCATATTTATCAGAAACATATTTTACGAACAACAGGGTGAGTACATAGTCCTTATAAGTTGAAGGGTCCATACCGCCACGGAGTGCGTCGCAGCCGGCCCAGATATGAGAGTAAAGTTCAGATTTCTTAATTGCCATAGGGAATCAAAGGAAAATCACAAGTTTAAAGAAAGTTTAAGTCATATGCGACTGCACGTTGGATTAGATGAATTTTGAAAGCGCTGTTCGCAAAACTTCGGAATCCTTTGAACGATTTCGCCTTAACCGTTTTGATGAAGTATGATCGAACTTGTCATAATTAAACTCTATAAGCGAAATGCCTTGTATGGGTAATACAGTTCTTCTGCGCTGGTCATAGAGTTTTCGCTGCTCACCTCTTCCGACACCACTCACTGTATCCCGTCGATCGAAAAATTTTGCTGGCTCAGTATGCTGCCGTTCTTTGTATTCGATAACCAGTTTAATATCAGAATAATATGCATCTACCGGTAGTCTCGTACCTGCATCTCCAAGCAAGAAATCAAAACGGTGTTGTCGCGAAGCTTTCCGATTAAGCACTTGATCGCATAGGTCAATGATGTAACATTCGTCGCTGCTATCAGCTTTGTTGCTGGATTGGGATAAACCTGACTTGGCTTTATTTATGGGTGCGACAGCATCGACTTTATGCGCTTTTTGGCTACCACCAATAATTTTGACAACGCGCAAAAAATCTCTTTCAGTATAGCCACCTGATAGACCAAAATCAGATGCATAAAAACCAAGAACCCGGATTTTTGCCCTAATACCCTTCTGTTCGGCCGTCCCAGCTGAAAGCTTCTTTTTGATAAGTTTTACAATCTCATCTGCTTCTGCTTTTGTAAAAGTAGATCTGCCTTTCATGGTTGTATTAATCTAAAAATGACAAAGCCCATCCCTGGCCACATTATATGACCGAGGATGGGCTCCTTGGTTCCGAAATTATAAATATTATATAAGAATTCAATCGACTCCACAAAGTCTGATCTAAAACTATGCAATTACAGGATAACTCCCCTTCTCTTCTAAAATCAAACGTCCTGCATACTTTTACCGCTGGCGCTAGACGTTGCCTCAGCTCTTAAGGCTTTGCCCCGGTATTGCTTATATCGCTACCATGTAAATATTTGCGAACCATTTCATAAGCATCAGAAAAGTCTACCACAATTTTTTGATGTAATGTTTCAGCAAGATGTTCTAGCTCCGGGAGACTTAAAGTGTAATCTTTAAATGCTAAGTGAGCCCACGACTTGTTTGATTGGTGGTCATCAGCAAGCGTGGAGTAAAATCCTTTTTCGTTTAACAGGGTTCTTAAATCTACTTCTTTTGACAATCCTTCACTATATATTTCCAATATCACTCTTATAGATGGTTCATTTGTTAGTATGTTTTCAATCCCGAAAACATAATAAACCCATGACTTTTCATCCCAGATGTGACGCCATGAGACACTATTTCCCAGAAGTTTCATTTGTAGTTTCTCGCTTAGAATTTGGAGTTGAGTAATTACATGGGATCGAGCTGCATCATAAGTGTCTTTTGCCCTCAAAACTTTCGAAGTATACTCGAAGAAAAACTTTGCATCAGGACTCATTGTATTACCTTTTTTTATTGTTTCCATATTCTTAATAAAGTCAGTTAAATAGACATATTCATTGGACGTTAGATCATGAGGGAGTCCTCTGGACTTGATTCCGTTAATCCATTCTTCATGTGTAATGTTGAGGTATTCAAGATGAGCATATTCCTTTGGTGTGTTAGTCGGGCTGACCGTAAGTAAAATTCCAACTTTATTTTCTGGTATTGATTTGATGCTATCCCAATAATCTTCCAAGTCATTATGTATGCCGCTAAATATTTTATTCTCAACGATAATGGCAGAGTCTTCAGCCCTGCATATATCATCGCCACTTTTAATTAACAAATCAATCCTGTTCCCCTTGTTTGTAAAATATTCCGTGTAACAACGATAATTATCAAATTGAAATTTCTTATCGAATGATTTAGCTTGGACTATTTCTAAGAGTGTAGAGAAAAATAAATCCGCAATCGCTTTATTTTTTTTGGGATTTAGAAAATATGCATAGATCATGGTGATGGTATTCTCATGATATTGAACTTCTACGATATCCATAAAACCATCGTCTCTTTGCTTCGGAATTGGGATTTCCAATAGTAAAAATTTTAGTAAATCATCGTCTAAATTTAATGGCATATATTTTTTGGCCGTTTAGAATGACTTAAGGCGAATCAACTTGATTTCCATTTTACATAATGCAAATCGACTGACTAAGGCATTCGCACATTACATAATCGTTAGCGTATATGCGTAATTGCATATAGTTCCTATATGTGTAAAATGTTTTGGCATGTTTTATAAAATTCAATCAATCTGATATCTTGGATAATGTCATCCTTTTTTATTTTCCTTTTCAATATTATTCCGCTCAATTTTTTGCAGCGACTCAATGCAGTGTACAACTGACCATTTATAAACGCACCAGAACCTAAATCTATGACCACATTACTAAATGTTAGCCCTTGGCTTTTGTGTATGGTTATAGCCCAAGCCAGTTTGATGGGATATTGTGTAAAAGTTCCTTTGGCTTCGGATGTTATTCGCCCTTTGCCTCTGTCGTATTTGTATCCTCTATAGTCCCAAGTTTCTTTCTCTATACTATGGACGCTTCCATCCGGAAGCTTAACTTCAATTATATCATCCGCTACAAATTCGACTTTGCCAATTGTTCCGTTTACCCACCTTCGATCGCCGCTTAAGTCATTTTTAATGAAGATTACTTGGGCTCCCTTTTTTAGATACAAAGTACCATTCACGGAAAGCTTTTCTTCATCGAAGTCACCCTTAACATCACCTTTGAATGTATAAAGCATTAATGAAATTTCTCCCAATCGTTTCGCGTTCTCGGTATTCGCTATCGAATTGTTTGTTGTCAGCGTTATCACATAGTCGTTCTTTTTTGGAATGTAGTTTGGATCATATCTCTCATTAAGCTTTCTTAGAATACCGTCGTCTACATCGCAATTCCTCACTTTGTCCAATAGCTCAACAAATTCTAGATCTTCTCGCTGACGCTGCGATTTGGTGAATTCAAAAAAAATTGGATCGAGTTGCTTATATGCGTCGCAATCAAAAAAGTAGGGACTGTTGTATAACTCATTAAACAGAAAACGGTCGACATCATCACTATCCTTTGTGACTGGAGGGAGTTGAAATATGTCGCCAACAAATATGATTTGTTTCCCCCCAAACAACTTTTCAGGATCGCCTCCATTATTTCGGAGAGAATAATCTATCGCTTGTAATAGATCTGCACGAAGCATTGAGACCTCATCGATGATTATGATATCGAGGTCTTCAATAATTTTTCGCTTCGGGTCATTTTCCAGAAACACCTTAATGTCTTCATCTCCTGGCAACAAAGCCCTCGTAGGAAATTTAAAAAATGAGTGTAGTGTAACTCCACCTATATTCATCGCTGCAATTCCTGTGAACGCAGTGAGTATGACCTCTTTCTTTGTTTTCTGTGTAAAGAAATGAATAAATGTAGATTTTCCAGTTCCAGCCTTTCCGGAGATAAAAAAGCTCCTGCTGGAATTTTCTATTGTATCAAAGAGTTTCTTTACGACCGGATCGTCTTCGTATCCATCCGGAATTTTAAAGTCTCGCTTGGAAATATCTCTCACTTCTGAATCGAATATTGCCAATTGCTTTTGGCCATTCTCGATACGTATGAAAAAATATATGTCTCCGATATTCTCGGAAAAAGGATTGTTAAGGCTAAGGCTGTCCCGATGATGCGCTAACGTTCTTAATAAGAAAAAACACTTTTGCATAAATACATGGAAGTCGCCTGGCGCTAAATCGAAGTGCGATATAACCGCTTCCTTTCGTAGTCTTACACCGATAAAGTGTAAATATCTAAGAGCAGTTTCAATACTAATTGATCGGTCAATTTCATAATGTCCATTGTAGAAGGTTTGGAAACCTGCTGGATACTGCTTTGGATAATCTTCTTCGGTTCTTCCGTAGAACAACTGCCGTGCGAACTTATTCTTAAAAGTGCTGGATGCTTTATCAACGAGTGGGCACTTGTTGAAATTCTCAATCCATTTTTTATGAATACTATTGTTACTCGCCATATGCTATCCGAAAATATTTTAATGATTCCAGGTGGGCTATGGATCAGAGCGGATCAGGTGGGTCAAGGAATCGATGAAAGATAATTATTAAGACGGAAAGAGCAAAGCCGTTGTTCAAACCCATGTTGTCAGATGAATTTGCATTTACTATATTTAAAACGGAGCCCATCCCGAGAACAGAAAACTGTTCTTAGGATGGGCTTTTCCTTTAAATAAATCATATATGAGAAATAATGTAATTAAGCTTTTAACAGAATTCGTTTTGGTGTTCTTGGGCGTTCTCCTCGCGTTTCTTACCAGCAATTGGGCCGAACGGAAAAGAGATGAAAAATACGTAAAGGCCATTTTTGACAACCTAATTCAAGATGTGCGCAATGATAGCAGTCAGGTGATAGAAGCGATTTCTTCTTTAAAAATGCAACATGATAGTTTACAAATACTAATTGACCATTTGGGCTCAATGAATTTGGAAAAAGCAGATCGTCATATCTATTGGACTTACTTTTCTTACAATGTATTCGATCCTACTACAAAGAGCTTCGAGTCGATGGTGTTTGGAGGAGATATGAAATTGGTAAACGATTTAAACGCTGTTAGAAGGATGAAAGAACTAGATCATCTGAATAAAAAGTTAGGCGAAATCCATGAGAAGTATTACTTAGCAATTGAATCTTTTAGAAATAGTTTTATATGTCATTACAATATGGATCAGTTTACATTCGAATCAATTCCGCGTGAGAAAAGGATTGAGTTTTGGAACAGAGTTAATTTCCTTAAAGCGAATGTTAAATACTACTATGAAGCGCTGGTACTGGCGCAAACAAAATACAATTCGCTTTTAAAGGAACTTGAATCGTAATGTAATAAGCTTGGCATGTTTGTTACCATACCATACAACGTCCAGCCCAGCGCGGTCCCCGAATTGGTGCAAGTCTTCCAACGTGGGTTGAGCGGTGGCGCGAGACCTATGTTGCAGTCTTGCGGGCCGCTGCCGCAAAAAAACTTTTAGTTATTCACTAAATTTATTTCCTCAATATGCTTCCTTCCAACAACTCGTTCCATCTTCTGATTTTTAATCCAGGGCCAATACAAAGAGAAATACGATTGTTACTATGAGTAGTCCGGGAAGGAGGAGGTTTAAAATAGCTTTGCCTATAGAGAATTTTTGAACTTCTGAAATACCCACAACCGCAAAACAAATGGTCCAAATGCCGAAAACTACTTGAATGATTAAAGCGACATAATAAAATGCTTGCATAAACAGACTGCTGTCGTCCAGATTTACTTCACTTTGAAACATACGGTTTCCGAAAAATGCAATTTGTAAAATAACCACTAGCAATGATAATATGGTAGGGAACATCGCGTAGGCTAAAATTCTGAGCACCATCGCGGTGCTGGCAACACCGTTCAGCGCTTTGCCCATCCAGCTTACCAGCGCTGCATAAATATAATAGGTCATCCATCCAAACGCCCCACCTACAAAGATGCTCATGACAAGTACAGTGGGCAAAGACATCGTATCACCCATGTTTTTCGTTGATGCCCTGTCGAGCCCTCTTCCAATTGATGCAAGTACTAGTAAAATGTGCGTATACTTATCATGATGATAATCGGTAATGTATCTAAAAACTAAGCGGGGTTGGGACCATAGTTTTGTAAAGATTTCTTTGTCGGCGTATTCCACCGGTTTCTTAGCCGGGTCAAGATTGCTGGCTTCTGGCATTTGTTCTGAACGGTTGGTACAACAAGTATTTTAATGGATACTGCTTCAATGCTTCAGCTACCTCCAAACTTTTTGAATAGGCTGAAAATAATAAGCGCTACAATGAACAATGAAAAGTAAGCTACCCCTTTCGTCCGGGAATCGATATTCTTGTTGGTAACGCTTATGTAAAAGCTTGACACTAAAATTAAAACCAAAAGAATTCCACAGGCAATGGAGAATATGTTGTTGGTTATATAAAAATGACCCACAAAAAGTCCCGGCACAATCAATACAATCGGAAATACCATTTGCTCAACAAAAGATTTTTTGGTGTGCACAATTATCGGTTTGATAGCATTCAATGCCTTTTCCAATTGTTCATAATTGTCTACCTGCGACGGTACACCTATTGCATTCAGCTTACTGTCACCTTCGATACAAAAGGTTCCAGACGAACGCTTAGTAATTCGCTGCACATCCTTTCTGTAGATGACCATAACTGGTGTATTCAAGCGCTCACGTGTGATCTTCTCATCGTCAATGACAAGTTTAAAGCTTTCAAATAACGCTTTTTGTCTCTTCACGGCATTTCTTATGCTGAACGCAAAAATGCCACCAAACAAAACAATCATATAAGGTGAGCTACCCACGTTTGCAGGGTCATCTGAGATCAGCATCGGCAACCCGATTACAAAAAAAAGAACGACGCAAAAAATAAAGGCTGTAACCTTTATTATCTTATTCTGAATGTCCTTAAAGCTATCGGGTCTGACGGTGAATTGTTGCATTTTACATCGGTGTTAAGGAGGGTAAATTACTAACCCGATTAACAATATCATAATTCTGATTCCGCAAACTGGAGCAAGTCTTGCGGCGTTGGCTTATGAGCCCGGGAGACTGGGTACCTACTTTGATTGTCTTCCAGACTGCGGCTTCCTCGATTAAATTTGAGTCCGATACGCCCGATCAAATGCATCTGTTCCGCGCCAAAAAATGCGGAGGTCGATTTAGATTTTCTGTGGCGCGATGTGCGTTGACCATTAGGCGGCGGGTTAACACCCGCCGCTAGTGATGACGCCCCGTTGGGGCTATCGCAGATAAAACAGGTGTCCGATTTTATTGACCTGGCGTGGAAATAACCATTTCCCGTCTTATCCGTATACCCGGAAATCGATTGATTGATCCATGGAATTCCAACGCGAAACTGCCGTGCATCCGGCGCTCCGAAATATCATACGCCACTTCTGGCAAGTCAATCGCCACAACGGAAAACTGATTAAGGAAAAAATTATCCCAAAAGGGAGTGTTGAGATTATTTTCAATTTGCACGACGATTCCAATGCAATTCCTGGCGTCATCGGTGACCGCCATTTCACTGTACCACGTTGTTTTATTTCAGGTTTCAATACCGTGCCAATCCACCTACAGCTACCAGGGCACCAATTCTTTTTTGGCGTATACATGAATCCCACGTCGCTGCCTAAGATTTTTCGTATCCATGGAAAAGACTATGCTAATCAGTGCGCAGACTTAACCCTGCTCGATGCCTCCATGCATTCGCTCTGGCACCAGTTGGCAGAACAAAAGACATTCACCGAACGGATCACGGTATTTACATCCTGGATGATGAAGCGACTTCCGGAAATCTCGAAGCATGAAAAGATGTTCGACAACTTCCTGACATCATCTTTGGATCGGTCACTTTCCGCTGATGATCTGTCGAAAATGCTGTGCTATTCCCCGCGACATTTGTCGCGAAAGCTTTATGCGCTAACCGCCATGAACGTCGAACAGACCCTTGTATTCAAGCGATACAATCGGGCCATCGACTTGATGCATCACTCGTCACTACTGCTTACCGAAATAGCGCATAGCTGCGACTTTTCTGATCAGTCTCATTTCACGAAGACATTCAAATCTTTTGCCGGCATGAAGCCTACGGAATATCGGGCGGCTAAAAGTCACGTGTCGGGTCATATCTTTGATGTTGTCCGTTAAATACAATTCAGACTGATTGCGTTGATGCACTTTTGCATAAAAAAAACGCAACATGAACTTCAGAAACATTCTTTACGCTTTAACCTGTTTGTCATTTTCAGTAATTGTTGGCGCTGCCATTTATGAGCACACTGCCCTCTGGCCTGCTGCTTTTTCGGAGATCCCAAAATCGCTGACGGTATTCCAGGGAGCTTACCATTTAAATGCCCCGGCTTTCTGGATGCCGGTACATCCTGTCACACTGTTGTTGTTTGTGATCACCTTGTTCCTCAATTGGAAAACAGATAGAAAGAGAAATGTGCTGATTGTTTTCGGGAGCTATGTATTTATTTTATTGGTAACATCCATATATTTTGTCCCCGAACTAATCGACCTGACAGGAACACCATATAGTGATACGATAGATGAATCATTGCAAACCCGCGGAGATCGGTGGGTAGCTTTAAGTCTGGTGAGAATGGTATTCATGATTGTATTGGCCATGATACTTTTGTTGGGATTAACGAAGCCGGAGAAGGCCGAAGGATTGCAAGGAAAATTTCAGAAGGAGTAGTATTGTGCGGGGGACGATGATTTTAAAATTCCGGTTAAACTGTAGAGCCGCTGGGGACAGAGAGAGAGCTACGCAAAGGTTCGTCGTTCATCTTCTCTGCGATTTCTCTCAGCGGGTATTACCTCAGTGTGTTCTGCGCTTATTTGCATTAATGGCGCGACGTTCGGTCCTTTAAATTTCGCAGGTTCGTCTTAATGTTTCTTTTTACCGCAGTGAACGCCGAGAAATGCACGCAGAGAAAAATGCACGCAGAGAGAGACTCGATTAAAATCTCTGCGATTTCTATCAGCGGGCATTCCCTCAGTGTGCTCTGCGCTTATTTGCATTAATGGCTCGACGTTCGGCCCTTTAAATTTCTCGGGTTAGTCTTAATGTTTCTTTTACCGCAGTGAACGCCGAGAAATGCACGCAGAGAGACTCGATTAAAATCTCTGAGATTTTCTCTGCGGGTATTCCCTCAGTGTGCTCTGCGCTTATTTGCATTAATGGCTCGACGTTCGGTCCTTTAAATTTTTCAGGTTCGGCTTAATGTTTTTTTTACCGCAGTGAACGCCGAGAAATGCACGCAGAGAAAAATGCACGCAGAGAGACTCGATTAAGACGAGCGCACGCACGTTGAACTAAACGAACATACATCAAGACCGACCCTTCATCATTCCCCGCCTATCGGCGGGCAGGCTTGTTCGGTGTTAGATATTCCTGATTGCCGTCAGGCAGGGCTGTGATATTTAGTCGATTATACAGCTCCTCTAACGTATTATATATTTTTTTGTAACTTTTAAAAGAAATTCCGTTTCTGAATTTATAATACTTCCTGTCAACACGTTTAACCAACCCACGTTATGAAATTTTTACAAAAGACACAATTCACGCTCGGGATTGTAGCGCTACTCTGTTTTGTTTTTCAGGAAGCAAGCGCGCAAGCCCCTTCCTGGTCGGAAGACTTTCCTGTAGCACTCCCGGCGTTCTCTGGTCCCCAGCAGCCGAACGGTGCCTATCGTTCGAACCTCAAAATACGCGTTAGCGCCGATCAGCCCGGGACAGCGTTCTTCGTCACGTATCAGACACCGCCTGCCAACGCGCCCACCGCGAGTGAGCTGGTGACGCTTGCACAAAGTCCTAACCTGCCGCCGGGTGCTGTCGGTAAGAACTTCATCGACCTTGTGCTAGCAGATGCTACGTATTCGAAAGATGTCCCCGGACTTCCAATGCTGGCAACTCCCTATACCACGTATGTCGTCGTTCGTAATGGAGCCGGACAATTCAGCGATGTAAGAACGCTGGTATGCTATCTCAAGGTGTCCGGGAGACAAGTAACGAGCTCTTTTTTTTACCTCGAATATCTGCCGCCCGATTACAACACGACCACCAATGATTATCCCTTGATGATCTTCCTTCATGGACTCGGTGAACGCGGCGACGGTGTTAACGCGCTGGTGAACGTTTCCAAACACGGCCCTCCGTTCGAGCTTGCCAAAGGCCAGGATCTTCCGTTCATTATTATATCACCACAATGCCCGACTACAACTGTGTGGGAAGATCAAACAGAGAATCTTCATACATTCATTGAGTCTATCAAGACGGCCTATCCACGTGCGGACCCTAATCGCATTTATTTAACCGGACTGAGTCTTGGAGGAATTGGAACCTGGAAATATGCGCGAACCTATCCGGGAGAACTCGCAGCGATCGCGCCAATTGCAGGACGAGGGTCTACCAGCGGAATTTGTGTTTTAGACGATATGCCGATCTGGACTTTTCATGATGATCCTGACGATGTCGTTTTATCAAGTTATACGAAGAATCTCGTGGCTGCGATAAAAGCTTGTCCCGATTATAGCAACAAACTCCGTGTTACATACTATAAGAATAAATTTCCTAATGGTAGCCCTGAGAACAGGCACGACGCATGGAAGACTGCTTACAGCCAGGATCCATCACCCCCAAACACGACCATCCTTGAAGTCGACGAGTCACCCGCAGTGCCTGAGGGCATGACACTCTATACGTGGCTACTACAACATTCACTGAATGCCGCCCCAACGGCAAATGCTGGAACTGATATCGAAATAACACCACCTCCCAATAGTACCTTCCTGAGCGGCTCAGGTTCTGACACCGACGGGACCATCATCACATATGCCTGGACACAGCAAAGTGGTCCCAATCAAGCAACGATTCAGAACGCAACTTCCCCCACGGCCACCGTCGGCAACTTGATCACCGGTACGTATTCGTTCAGGCTTACCGTTACCGACGACGATGGTGTTACCGACACGGACGACGTACAAGTTGTCGTAAACCCCGCCAACCAGTTGGTCTGGCATTCGTACCACATTCAGATGCAGTCCGATGTAAACCAACAGGCAGTGGTGACGAGCACCAACGGTACGGTTAAAGCAACGCTGGAATTTTATCAATCCAGCGACGACAACGGCGTACAGAAAGGCACTGCATTTACCACATATGTACCCGGCACGCATCTTGGCACCGGTGAAGCGAATCAGTATTGGATTACGAGTGCCGGCGTAAATTATCCATTCGCCGGGAAAAGTATCCATGGTAGAGGAGCGGAACTTGGGGAGGGGAATGTACCAGCGCCAACGGGGGTTCTTGACCTTCAGCTTCATCCACCGAGCACGGCGAAGTCGGTGGTATGCGCGTTTACCGCGCCGGCAAAAGGAACCTATACAATCAACGGACTGGGTGTACGACGCGTATTGTCGCAAGCCGGAACCGTCGTGTACCGGGCCATGAACCAAGAAGGTCAACAGCTCCAATCGCTTATTGCTACACCTGATCAGGATTGGGTACTCGATCCCGCAAGCTATTCGTTGGGCGAACTGGATGCCGGCGAGAAAATATACTTCGCGGTCGGCCGTGATGGAGTTTACTATTATGATTTCACCGAAGTAACCTGGTCGATCTCCATGATTCCTTCCGCTTCGACCCACACCTGGAATTCGTACGATATTGCGATGCAATCCAATCCGCTGCAGCAAGGGCGTGTAACCAGTGACAACGCGCTGACAGCGTCCCTGGAATTTTACCGGTCGTCCAACGATTATGGTGTCAACAAAATTTCCAACTTCACCACCTTTACTCCGGCCAATCATACAAATTCTAACAGCGCAGCATCGCACTATTGGGCGGATGGCACAGGCGATATTTATCCGTTTGCCGGAAAAAGTATAGTAGGCCGCGGACTGGAATCGGGTGAAGGCAATGTGCCACAACCTCCCAACGTGTTCGACTTACAATTGCACCCACCGAGCAACGCTAAGTCTACTGTATGCGCTTTCATCGCGCCATGGGATGGCACCTATACGATTTCCGGGTTGGGGGTCAGGCGGGTTAGTTCGGAAGCTGGCACAGCGCGCTATCGCGCCTTCAGTCCTGCAGCACAACCGCTCGCATCCCTCGTCGCTACACCTGACCAGGATTGGGTACTCGATAACAATTCCTATTCGCTTGGGACATTGACCGCTGGCCAAAAGATCTACTTTGCAGTCGACCGCGATGGCGTGTATTACTTCGACTTTACAGAAGTAGCGTGGAAGATTACCTATACGTCATCTAACGGTAATGCTATGGGACGGATCGTCACTAATACACCACCCGCCACCGAAGTAGTGGGTGAAAACGAGGAAGAAGTCGTCTTATTTCCCAACCGGGTGAAACACGAGATCCATTTATCCGGTCTCCGAAACTCAACCGAAGTGGTGCTCTACGACATGACCGGGCGCCAAGTCGACAAACGAACCCTTCCCGATCCCAACGGCACAGCTGACCTGGATGCTACTGCACTCCGGTCCGGCATGTACTACATGATCATCCGTACCGATGGCCGTGTGTTGCACAGGAAATTTCAGAAGGAGTAGTAACGTGCATGGGGGCGATGATGTTAAATGCAGGTCAAACTGCAGCGCCGCTGGGGGGCGCAGAGAGAGAAAGAGCTACGCAAAGGTTCGTCGTTCATCTTCTCTGCGATTTCTCTCAGCGGGCATTCTCGCAGTGTGCTCTGCGCTTATTTGCATTAATGGCTCGACGTTCGGCCCTTTAAATTTCTGAGGTTCGCCTTAATGTTTCTTTTACCGCAGTGAACGCCGAGAAATGCACGCAGAGAAAAATGCACGCAGAGAGACTCGATTAAAATCTCTGCGATTTTCTCAGCGGGTATTCCCTCAGTGTGCTCTGCGCTTATTTGCATTAATGGCTCGACATTCGGTCCTTTAAATTTCTCGGGTTCGTCTTAATGTTTCTTTTTACCGCAGTGAACGCCAAGAAATGCACGCAGAGAAAAATGCACGCAGAGAGACTCGATTAAAATCTCTGCGATTTCTCTCTGCGGGTATTCCCTCAGTGTGCTCTGCGCTTATTTGCATTAATGACTCGACGTTCAGTCCTTTAAATTTCTCAGGTTCGTCTTAATGTTTCTTTTTACCGCAGTGAACGCCGAGAAATGCACGCAGAGAAAAATGCACGCAGAGAGACTCGATTAAAATCTCTGCGATTTTCTCAGCGGGTATTCCCTCAGTGTGCTCTGCGCTTATTTCCATTAATGGCTCGACGTCGGTCCTTTAAAGTTCTCAGGTTCGTCTTAATGTTTCTTTTTACCGCAGTGAACGCCGAGAAACAAGGAATATCGAATATCGAATGATCGGAGACTGCTTCGGGATTTTTATCTTAAGAAAAAATTCTGACAATTTGATGATAACTGATGCTCTAGCGTCAAACGTGCATACGTTAAGACCGCCCCTTCATCATTCCTTGTTCCCGCCTACCGGCGGGCAGGCTTGTTCGATATTCGGTGTTCATTTTTTTTAATTATCACAGGGCAAAAGAATATTGAACAAGGAATATCGAATGATGAAGTACAATGCTCGAGCTAAACGCGATGTTTCTCAAAATTCGCAGTCATATCTACATTGAACCTGGCACTGCACATCAAGACCGACCCTTCATCATTCCTTGTTCAGTGTTCGATATTCGGTGTTCTTTTTAATCGATTATCCCCTACCCCCCTCCGCCCTATTCATATTCACTTATACCGCTCCCCCATCTTTCCCACCATCTCTTTCATTTGCTCCCTCAATTTCTCCGGACCCAATACCTCAACCTCCGAACCAAATCCCAATAGCAATTGAAGCAACTCATAATTGGGTATGATCATGAGTTTAATCACCAACCCATGCGCATCATCCTGTACAACTTCCTGCGTGTGATGCAAGAATTGCGTCTTGATATAATTGGCCTGCATAGGCGAAAAGTATAACCGCACTTCTTCAGGACTTCCTTTTCCCAACGTAATGCCTATCGTATGTTTGAAGTATGCATCCTGATCAGTCTTTTTATTGGGTTTATACATCACACTGGCGGGCTGAAAGTTTTCGATCCGGTCAAGGCCCAGCGTAGGATAAAAGCGGATCTTCTCGCTGTAACCGCGTACATACCAACGGTTCTTATATTCTTTCAGGAAATAGGGATGAAACGTATGAACATCTGATTTGCCTGTGAATTTTTTGTACTCCAGCCGAAGAGGTTGTTTGTCCAGGATCGCATTGATGAGCGGATCAAGGTGTTCGATACCTTTTTGATACGGCACCGTCTCGAACGAAATGATCGATTCATGCTGCTGCGAATCCACCACCCTCCCAAGCTTTTCGACAAGACCTTGAAATTGATGCACGAGCGGAAAATCTTTATACTTCTTCAACGTGTTGATAGCAAAGGTCAGCGCACGTTGATCTTTGGCGTTGAGTGGAACGCGTTCAATGGAGTAGTCGGGATCGGTATAATAATAGCCTAAATTCTTGCGGCAATATTTAATCGGCGCATTGTATCCCAGTCGTTCATCATGTCGCATCGTATGCAAGTCAGCCTCCACAGAACGCTTGCTGACGACAAGATCCTGTTCCATGAGCTTTTCCATCAACTCTTCGATTGTCCAGTGCGTTTTGTGTTTACTTGCTAAACAAGCATGAATAATCCGGTATCGGAAATAAGGGAATTTGCCATTTGCCATGGTACAACGTTTTGTGTAGAAAGGGTAAGGTTTTTCTCGAGGGTTAAGGATTTATGTCTCTAACAATGCTGGTCAGGCATTGAATTAAAATTACAAAAAAAGGAGATTTCACAAAAAGGACGATTTTAGACTAAACCTACAGATATCAACGCTTCCCGGCACCAGCCATACGGCCACCCTTTTGAAACGACCTGAATTTAACCTTTGTGAATCGCTGACAGCAAAAACCTGTATCCAGCATAAAATGAAGTCGCTCACTAATTTCCATCCGTACCATCCCCCATCCCTCGCACCTTCAACCTCCCGCAACTTCAACACCCCAACACTTCAACACCTCAACACCTAAACACTTAAACACCTAAACACTTAAACACTTGAACACCTCTCGAACTGCCATCGAATCATGATCGAATCATGATCGAATCAATAGTCAGACTTTTTTGGAGCCCTGCTATTTTGTCAGCCCTCTAAAAAAAAATAATTGAAAATATTTTTAAGAAAAATAAACACCGAAAGTTGGCTGCGGTGTGCTGCGATACTTTTGAAGTATTAACTAAAACAAATAAATACTTATGGGAATTGTAAAAGAAAACCTGGCTACTAAGGGATTTAGTGGCGGGCTCGGAGACGAATTCGTCTACCGTCAAATCAAGAACAGGACGCATTTCGCAAAGCGTCCTAAAAAGCGTTCGGTGGTCACTCCTAACCAGGAGGCAGCGCGTAAGCGTTTCCAGGATGGAGTGTACTATGCAAAAGCAGTGTTGATGGATCCAGCGATCCGCGAGGATTACACAACACGTGCTAAAGAAGCAGGAATTGCAAGTCCGTATCAAGCGGCATTGCAGGATTTCCTCAAACCACTCAAGATTGCATCCATCAGAACAGACGGATACCTGGGTGTTGTCGGCCAGCCGATCTTTATCGTCGCTGCCGATGATTTCAAAATTCAATCAATGACGGTCACGCTACAGCGCGCTGACGGTACGGTGATTGAATCAGGGTCAGCAGTCAAGGATTCAAGCGGCTGGATTTACCTTGCCACGCAGGCTAACGCTACCCGAGCGGGTACGAAGGTCATCGTGCAGGCGAAAGACCGTCCCGGCAAAGAAGCTACGGAGGAGCAAATTCTGTAGGTTCTGAGGTTGGTTAGGAATTGGTTCATCACGCTCGTAAAGTCAGTTGACTGCTTTGCAACCTATCTATAATGATCAAAAGCATTTTCAACCGGACTGCACCAGCCTGAGGCTCGATTTGTAACGAACCAGCACACCTCGCCATGCACATTCATCCGATAACTGCAGGTATCGGGTGAAATGCTTGAGAGGAAAAATTAGACGGTAAAACTGTCAAGTAAAATTATGTTAAACCTTAAATCAAAAATGGTATGAGTATCATGAATAGAATGCAGGCGCCAACGCCAAAGTTCTTCAAGATTCTTCGGACCGTAGGCATTTCGTTAGCCGCCGTTGGCGGGACATTGCTTACGGCGCCGCTTGCGCTTCCTGCTGCTGTTCTCACGCTTGCTGGCTATGTTTCATTAGCCGGTGCAGTGATCACAGCGGTCAGCCAGACAGCAGTAGAATCTGAAGAAAGGCCTACGAAGGCTGAGTAATTACATATGGGATAATTTTAAATTCGCTAAGAACATGGGTCAATATGACTGCAAGTCACGCCAGTGTGCGTGACTTTTTTTTGTTCGGAAGATTTTATGTTCGCGGAAATTAACCACCATTTTAATAGACGGTCCGTTGGGCTCGAATTAGCGCAGCTTATTATTTTGCAATCATAATAAATGGTTACTAACGATTACTTACCTGTATTGATCTCGAATTAGTTGTCTAAAACATTTAAAAGATGAAGATTAAAAGCATACTTGCTGTAGCGTTGTTGGTTATTTCGTTTGCCTGTGATGATGATAATGATAATGTTATCCCTGAAAAAACATCTCTGCTCACGCTTACTGTTGATGCATCATATCTCGATGATGATTCTGACGATTGGATCATGGTTCATGGGGAAGACGGGGCTTTGCTTGCGTCCGAAAGTTTTCAGCCTGATCAACAATTAGAAATTGTAACGGACAAACCTGTGCCAGGAAAGATCATGGTTACTCACTTAAAATATGTTTCGTCTAACGGCGGGGGTAAGTGGTACTTTGCAAACAGCCATTCTAATATCGATAAAGGAAAACACATGGTTCTCAAGGGCTCCAGCCCACCACCGGCGTTAACAGGAAAAATCAATGTCTCTGTGAGTAATGTGAATTTTTTTGACTACTTCTGGTTGACTAGCCGTGTCGGCGCTGTAGTAAGTGGAGGCTGGAGTAGCGCCACGGATATTTTAGAGCTTCAATCGTACACATACACTGGTGTTTCGAAGTACATCGTCACGGTCTCTGATGGATTTTCATTGCGATACAGGGTGTTGGATAACGTGCACGCTGATGATTCCTATAGTTTTTCTTTTTACGATATGGATCGCTTCAACCAGAGGGTAGACTTCACTTTTCCACAATCTAGTGATGTTATGCTTCGCGTAACAGGAAGCGAACCGGACGCCACGCTTACTCCGAATGCCTATACGCTTATGACACGTTATCCTTTGAATACACAAACCACTATTGAGGCGGGATACTTAAATATTCTCACGAATTATAGAACAGTGTTGAACATCGGCTATCCGGGCTATGCCTACGAATTCAAAAACATTGGTTCTATCCCTGACGGCAACATTGCATGGCCTCAAAAATCAGATTTCAACATCACTGAAAATTCTTTCACCAACTTTTCCGCGACAACTTCGAAGTCATACGTATGGCGCCTAAGCACATGGGGTTATTCTGATGCGCCGAGCAAAACCTCTGTCACATGGAATGTTTCGACATCATCGGGACATCAGTTCATCAAAGAATTGCCATCCGAAATCACGAGCATTCATCCGGCGCTTTCTCTTGAGAACATGAAACATAGTTCAACGACTTTCTACACGCAGTCGCCAACATATGAATCGCTTGTCAATAATAAATTTGAAAGTGGTCCAGAGCTCGCTGGAGTACAATTAGGAATTAAGATCATAACCGACTAGAAAAAATCCGGACATGTTGAGGATAGCTTAAGAAAAATTGAATATTGAATTCGGATGGTCTGACTTTAACATGAACTAGCTCTTAAGATGCATTGATAATAACATATTCTGCAAACTCGTTTTATAAAATAATCAACATGAAAAGCTATCTGCTCTTTTTAACATTTATTATCATGACACCTTCCTTCGCGCAGGACACAGGCTATTTGCACGGTTATATCGTTACGAACGAAAATGATACGATACTCGGTCTAGTGAAAAATAAGAATTTTACGCCCTACCGCGTTTTGCAGGATATCAAGTTCAAAAAAGAAAAAAGTGGTGAGATGGAGACATATGCTCCCAAAGATTTAAAGTCTTTCCAGGTTGGGTCAAGCCGTTATGTTTCGAAAAAGTTCGGCGAGGATGACCTATCGTTTTTCGAAGTTTTGATTGAAGGCGATTTGAACTACTATGAATTGAGGGTGACAGGATTTGGCACAGGCAACGAGACCGTTTATCAAATGTTGCAAAAGAAAAATGAAGATGCTTTTTTTAGTGTATATGGGCCAAATTTTCAGGAAAGATTATTGGCATATTTTGCCGACGAACCAATCTTAAGCGAAAAGATAAAAGCGGGTACTTATAAAAGAAATAACATTGATAAACTGGTGAAAGAATATAACCTGATGAAGTATATTCCACAGCCGAGCAAAACCCGTAAGACAGCAACGGTCAGCTTTTATAAGCGACTTAGCAAGACAAATGCTGAGCTATTCCTGGTATTCAATGACACGCTTGAATATCGTATACCGGACAAATATTTTTTTACGCTGAATGTTCCGGTTGACGTTAGAACAAAAGTGTGCTTTGGAACGAAGGATAACAAGTCATGCACACTGATATCAATGTTACCACATTATCCATTCCCCGACTATTACGAATTACAAACCGGAGGCGCTAAGCTGAAATTTAATATTGAAAAAAGACTTCAGAACCAAGCCCAACAGGATATAGCGGAGCTGGGTAGATGATACAAATAGCATGTCCCATACGATGTTCATGCATTTGCAATTTAATCCTATGAATCGTGCCTGCCGGCAACTGTGATTAAAAAGATTAATTGATTTTCTTGATTTCGGTTATCACAATTCAATACATTGTTCCAACTCATTGCATCTACAAGCTAACACTACTTCATTGCGCCTAGCCCCAACGGGGCGCCAATCAATAGCGGCGGGTTTTAACCCGCCGCCTAAATGATTAACGCACACCGCGCCACAGCAAATCTAAATCGATCCTCACATTCCTTGGCGCGGAACAGATGCATTTTAATCGGGGACTTTCGAAGACAAGAGTTCGAACCTTGCCGTTGGATGTGATGATGCTCGGGATCTATCGTTAGTGTAGCATGACATCGGCTGGAAACCTTGGATAACAATGACCTTAACTAACAAAATGGAATAACGAGACCAGCGGTTAGCATCCTGCCATTCGTTTAGGATGTCTATTAAGATATGATGTTAAAGTTCACTTAAGTTCTTTAATATAAATGTTTTTGAACTGAACCAAACTCGGAGGGCTATTCCATTCTCCATCCTTTTTCGATCCATGATGTTGTAACCCGATGGGTCCCGACATGGGTATTTCGGGTAGCAGTGCGTCTTCGATCACAACAATTCCATTCAATTCCACGGAGAGCCGATTACCTTTCATGGTGATCTTGAAGGTATTCCACTCGCCAATGTTTTTGTCTGCATTTACTTTTGGCGTAACTCCGCGCCGTACTTCCGGTGGCATTTTTTCATCCATTCTATAGCCGTACACTTCGCCTGATCCGATTGGCCAATTCCAAATATTGGCCTGACATTTTCCGACGCCGCGCAGCAGAATTCCGGAATCTGAATCAGGTACCACCATGGTTATGGGTTCACCCTTTTCGTTTTTCTTATGGAGACCACTGGGTAAAATAAGGGGTACGTTTGGATTTCTCCACGGTGTTTCCTTGATGCGCCAATCTACATAAAGTTCAAAATTCGCATATGTTTTTTCCGTCCACAGATTTTTATCTTCGGCCGCTTCGCTTTCAGCATCGTAATCAATGACGCCATCCACAATTTTCCAGTGACCGTTATCTCCGGCTGGTACTTTCCATTGGGTAAAATCTTTACCGTTGAATAGTGAAACAAATCCCTTAGGTGCCGTCGTTGTACTCCCTTGCGCAAACGCTGCTAGCGTCATGATCAGGAGAAGGAATATGACATAAATCGATTTCATAGCGTAGATGGTTTTTAAAATGTTACAATTTCACGTTAACGTCAAGGGAGAAAATCCGAGACGGTAAATAGTTTCCTCTTTGATCTATTCCACTAACGAGTGGGCTGGTGTTAACCGGAAAAGTTGTTGCACCTTTCAGGATCGGATTTTCATACGCCACTCCGGGATCAGGTCCGGAGTACTTCGTTATCGTAAAAAGATTTTGAATTGTGACTGCAACTGAGAATTTGAAAGCTGAAGGAAAATGATAACGGAGGGAGATATTATCCAAATTCAGAAAACTTGCATTTTCAACGTACCGGCTGGAGAAGGGCGCATTTCGTAAGCGTGGATCGAAATAGGAAGTTTCTACAAGATTGGACCAGGCGATTGCTTCCGTACCTTCCTGATAAAGTCGATAGGAATTAATTTTATCATGACCGAATGCTCCCCGCAGCAGAAGGTCCATTTCAAAATTTTTATAGGAAAGGTGATGACCAAAGCCGAGCAAAACTTTAGGAAGTCCATTTCCCAATACAGCGAAGTCATCGGGGCAATTACAGTATCCACCATCACCATTAAGATCCGCATGCTTTGGCCGTCCATCCGGATCCACACCTGAGAAAATCGGACCATGGATCTGTCCTAAAACTGCACCTTCCTGAATCAGATTAGCGGCGGAACAGCCGCATCCAGCAGATTCTGTCAAAGTTCCTATGTATATTTTCCCATCTGATCCCAGGGCATATCCATTTCCTTGCAGGCTGTTTACTTTTGTTTTAATGCGTGATATGTTAAAATTTAAGTCCCAGCTGAACTGCATCGTTTTTCGCATCGCTATATTCAAGTTAAGCTCTACACCACGGTTTTGGATTTCGCCGAGGTTTGCAAACTTGGTACTACTTAAATTCGGTGGGGTGGCAATCGAAACGGAAGAAATCAAATCCTCAACGTTGTTATTGAACCAGTCGATATTGCCGCTAACCCTGTCATTGAGCAATCTAAAATCAACGCCAATATTCAGTTCTGATTTCCCCTCCCATTTTAGATCTGGATTTGCATCTCTCGTTGTGTAATATGCTGGGATATAATTACCCTCGTAGTACATGTAATCCGAGGGGCTCATTAACGCGCGTGAAAGATTCGATTGTTGAGGAATGTTGCCAGCTTTTCCCCAAGATGCCCTGAGTTTCAAATGGCTAAAGAAAGATAGGCCTTCTTCCCATTGGATGCCACCGCCCAGGGAGGGGAAAAGCCCCCATTTATTATTTTTACCGAGACGAGATGATCCGCTGGTGGTAGTAGTAGCATTTAAAAAATATTTGTCATGGAAAAGCATGGAGGCCGTATTCGTCCAGGAAATAACCTTATAGGAATCGCGTGCCGAGGAAACCATTCCAATTCCATTTTGAAAATCCAATGATGCGCCGATATTATTATATCCAAAAGCATCCGTCAGGAAATTGCCCCCTTGCATATGGATCGACCCGATGTCATAATCCAGAAATTGATAGCCAGAAGAAATTTCAAAATGAACATTTTTTAAATCCTTAAAATAGGTAATGGAAGTACCGGCTTGTTGTGTACGGCGAGTGTCGGTATTTCGGATGGCCATCCCGTTGGTGCTGGCACCTCTGTAGTAACTGTTTTTTGAATAATAGCTACCATTGAAATACTGATCATGCAACAACTGATAGGAAAATTTGATACCGAGGCCTTTCAACCGGGCGTCAAATTGGTATGCTCCATTGAAGCCAATGGATGAGGACCTTTCTTTCCCCTCGTTCTTGTTTTGTTCAATGATAGCCACCGGATTAAAGTCATCGAAAAAATGACTTTGACTATAACCGCCATCGTCAGGCTCCGCAGGATCGTACACCGGCATTGTGGGGTTAGCGCTGAAGGCATACTTGATGGCCTCCCGAAAACCAAAATCGGAGTTTCTTGAGGTGGAGGCCAATGTTACCTCCATAAGAAGCCTGTCTTTCAATGCTCGTTGCTGAAAATTAATTCTAAAATTTAATTGGTCGAATCCAGAGCCAGACAGCGTACCCCTAGCGATACGGTTGTTGATTGAAGTTCTCAGTGAGAAGGTCTCCGTACTTTTTGAAATTGTCAACGCGTTAATACTTGCAATACCCGTCCGGGTAACAAGATCTGGCCAATCTTGAGTGCTCCCCATGTCAACTGAGCCCGGAAAACTTCTATATTTTGATGCAGAGAATATGTTCATATTTCGGATCGGCTGATCCAACCCAAGCGTAGATCGGAAAGAGACTAAAGCGTTTTCATCACCACCTTTTTTTGTGGAGATCAGCAATACACCATTGCCTCCCTGAACTCCGTAGGCAGATGCAGCTGCAGCATCTTTGAGCAACATTACTTGGCCAATATCGTTTGGATCGACCAACTGAAAATCATTAGTAATGAATCCGTCAACCACCAGAAGCGGTCCGGTTTTATTTTGAAATGTAGAAAGTCCCCTGACGCGAAGAAGAAATTCACCGTTAGGGTCATGGCCTGCCGTTGACATTCCCAGGCCCGTCATGTGTCCATTAAATAATGGATAAGGGGTATGTATTACACCCTGATTAAAATTAGCATAATCAAGTTTTGCGACAGCGCTAGAAGCTATTACCTTAGTTTCTATACTATCCTGTTGAACATGCTGACAGAAGGAGTTGAAGCTCCAAGTCAACACCACACAAAAAATCAAACTTGTTTTCACTGTCGCTAATTTGCGGGGATAATTTTGGATAACTAATTTAACCATGTTTCAGGCAATTCCAACGATTTCACCGACTTCACTTTTGTATTGGAATGCGACTGGCTCAACCGGGTGGTGTATAGAGAGTATGCTGGAGCTGCGCGAATTCTTGTAGTGTCATCTGCAAATTTAATTTGTAAGGCAATGGGGTTAGCCTAATGGTAGCGCTGACGTCGGTGGTTTTTCGTCACTATGCTACACGTTCAAGTTTAATCATGTCGGAATCCCAACCCCGCGAATTGGCACGAGGGTCAGCATACGGTTGGGAACCCGTCGCCATTAGGTCATCCCACTGGGCTTATTCAAGGAATAAAATCAGATTGTAGATGGCCCTGAGTTGAAATAAATTGTTCTTGTGACCGCCAAAATCAGGAAAATCATTTAATCTTTTTAATCACAGTTCAGACATTTTACGTCGACGAATGTACCTGCTTGAAATGCATCTGTTCCGCGCCAAGGAATGTGAAGATCGATTTAGATTTCCTTTGTCGGGGTGTGCGGTGATCGTTATTGCGGCGGGTTGGAACCAGCCGCTAGTGATCGCGCCCCGCTGGGGCTAGGCGCATGGCAAGTGGTGGCTGATTGTAGATGGCATGAGCCGAAATAAATGTGGTGAATTGCGATAGCCAAAATCATGAAAATCTTTTAATCCTTCTAATCCCAGTTCAGACATTTGCGCTTCCAAAGATTTAGGCGGCGGGTTAGAATCCGTAGGTACTGCTGACGCCCCGTAGGGGCTACGCGAAATAAAGATGATGTACATAGACTCAATCAAAAGCCGAATCATCCGTCACCGTTGCCTGCAGCTAGGATACCATTAGAGTAAATCACACCACACCTCCCGGCTGGGCCAGAAGAAAATTCAATATTTGTCGCATTCTGCCAGTTACAATGCCGCATTTACACATCCTTCGAACTAAAATTTTCATCCAACTTTGTTTTATCAAACAGGACAAAAAGTGAGGACTGTTTGCAAAAATTTAAATTAAAAACCATTAACACAATAACACCATGACAACAATGCAAGCAACATTACCGGCATCAGCACCATCAACAGCAAAAATTTGGATTGGTCGAATAATGGGTGGGCTCGTCATCCTCTTTATGCTGATGGATAGCATCTTCAAATTTATTGTTAACGAAGAAGTAATTAAAGGAACTACGGAACTTGGCTTCCAGGTTCATCACCTTCCAATTTTGGGCACACTAGGATTGGCTGCTACACTACTGTACATTTTTCCACGCACAGAAATCTTAGGAGCCATTTTATTGACGGGCTACTGGGGTGGTGCCATTGCAACGCATGTGCGTATGGACAATCCGTTATTTTCTCATATCCTGTTTCCTGTATATCTGGGCATCCTCGCCTGGGGAGCGCTGTGGATAAAGAATGAGACGCTACGTAAATTGATCTTGAATAGGGAATAATAATTTCATAGCCCTTCTAATAAAGTTCCTGGTCATACAGGGACTTTTTTGTTTTGCAATATGAATATTTATTAGAAGTAAAAATCCGTCCAAGTAGAATACGATTGTTGTCGATGTTCGGTGTTCGATATTTAATTAGAACACCGAATAACGAACAAGCCTGCCCGCCGGTAGGCCGGGAACAAGGAAGGATGAAGTGTCGGTCTTAACATGCGATGCCAGATCCAAATTTTTTTCGTTCGCCGCGAATTACAGATTAACACCTACGCCTTAAAATCGAGCATAGTTCATCATTCGTACGTGGTGTTCCTTGTTCGACATTTACCTACGACTCTGTCGCCAGCGGACGTTTTTGTCCTGAAACGGACGCTACGCCGCTTTGAATGTGTATTAAACAATGGTTTTGATAACATAGACAAACATTGTTCCTTGGCAAACTATTTGACTTAATGCGTCAACAATATGCCTATGAACAAAAAATTACTCATTACCGCCTGCTTAGTCTTTGCTGCTACGATTGCCTTTTCACAAATCACTTTTCCTCCCGGAGGTCCAAACCGGAAAGCTTCCGTGTCACAACAGATAGGCATTACCGATGTGCGCATTGATTATAACCGTCCCGTTGTGAATGGCCGTGAAGGCAAGATCTGGGGCGAATTAGTTCACTATGGTTTTGCAGACCTCCACTATGGCACCAGCAAAGCTGCGCCGTGGCGCGCAGGCGCAAATGAAAACACGACTTTCACTTTTAGTACTGATGTCTTTATCGAGGGCAAACCACTGAAGGCTGGAAAATATGGATTCTTTATTGCCATGGGACCTGAAAAGGCGACTTTAATTTTCTCTAACGTCAGCACAGCTTGGGGAAGCTTTTATTACGACAGTAAAGACGATGCACTTCGAGTCGATGTGCCAGTGGTAAAACTTTCAGAGAGCATAGAACGCTTAACCTATGTTTTCAGTGACGAAACTGATGATGCAGCAATTGTTTCATTGCAATGGGAAAAGGTGAAGATACCGTTCAAAATTTCAGTCGATCTTGACAAAGAAATGATCGCCGCGTACAGGAGAGAATTTAATTCGGGTATCTTTTATCGTTATTGGCAAAACATGCAAATGGCAGCGAATTATTGCCTCACGCACAATATCAACATTGATGAAGCAATCGGCTGGGCGGAACGATCCATCAATACTTACTTCGGGGAAAAGAACTTTTCCACGCTTTCAACCTATGCCGGCTTGCTGGAAAAAAAGGGAATGAAAGCAAAAGCCGATTCTGCTATGCAGTTAGCCTACCCGTTAGCTACCACCCTTCAACTATATTCATATGGCAGAGGGCTGGAAAACCAAAAGCGAAATGCTGAAGCGATAGAGGTTTATAAAAAATCGTACGACAAAAATCCCAGTGATCTTTATTCGTTGATGGCTATTACGCGTGCCCATTCATTGCAAGGAAAAAACAAGGAAGCGCTGAAGTATGCAAACCAGACACTCTCGTATGCGAAGGATACTTATTTCGCCAAATATGCGGAGGAAGTGCTTGCTAATCTGAAAGAAGGAAAGCCAATTAACTAATTAAAAATCCATCGAAGCAGTATCCGATCATCATTCGATATTCGGTGTTCCTTGTTCGATATTCCCAATTCATCAAGAAACGGCCAAGAAAAACCTAAGGAACACCGAATATCGAACACCGAACAAGGAATGATGAAGTGGCTGTCTTAACGTATGCACGTTTGACGCTATAACATCAGTTATCATCAATGTGTCAGAAGTTTTTCTTAAGATAAATATCCCGAAGCAGCATCCGATCATCATTCGATATTCGGTGTTCCTTGTTCGATATTCTTTTGATCCAAGTTCAATCTTCAAAAAAATGAACACCGAATATTGAACACCGAACAAGGAATGATGAAGGAGCGGTCTTAACGAGTGTACGCTTTGCGTTAGAGCATCATTTCTCATCAACGTGTCAAAAGTTTTTTAAGATAAAAATCCCGAAGCAGTCTCCGATCATCATTCGATATTCAATATTCCTAGTTCGATATTCTTTTCATTGTTCAATTTTTCAAAATGAACACCGAATATCGAACACTCCTGCCCGCCGGTAGGCCGGGAACAAAGAAGGATGAAGGGGCGGTCTTGACGTGCCAGGAGTTTTCTTAAGCTAAAAATCCCGAAGCAGTCTCCGATCATCATTCGATATTCGGTGTTCCTTGTTCGATATTCTTTTGTTCCTTGTTCGATATTCTTTCTCTTGTTCGATATCCCATTTCATCTGGTTTTCCGGACAATGATATTAATTGTCAAAAGTCGCATTTGTCTAGTTTTACAGCTGTGCACAAAAATTCTTTGCCGTTATGAAATTTGACTTAGAAGAACGACTAATAATCTTTGCAGTTTTGATTCTTGAGATTACGGAAAAACTTCCGGAGACAAAAGGAAGCAATCATCTGTCAAGTCAACTTGTACGAAGTGGTACAGCTCCTGCTTTGCATTATGGCGAAGCTCAATCGGCAGAATCTCGTAAAGACTTCATTCACAAGATGAAGATTGCGTTAAAAGAAATGAGAGAATCATTAATTTGTTTGAAGATCATCGAGCGGAAAAAATATTTAGGCGATCAGTCTATTCTGCATTCGCTCACAGAATTAAATGAACTCATTTCAATATTTGTAAAAAGCATAGAAACCGCCAAGAAAAACCTAAGGAACACCGAATATCGAACAAGCTTGCCCGCCGGTAGGCGGGAATAAGGAATGATGAAGGAGCGGTCTTAACGAGTGTACGCTTTCCGCTAGTACATCGGTTATCATTAAAGTGTCAGAAATTTTTTTCTTAAGATAAAAATCCCGAAGCAGCATCCGATCATCATTCGATATTCGGTGTTCCTTGTTCGATATTCTTTCCCTTGTCCAATGTCAAAATGAACACCGAATATCGAACACCGAACAAGGAATGATGAAGTGGCGGTCTTAACGTATGCACGTTTGACGCTATAACATCAGTTATCATCAATGTGCCAGAAGTTTTCTTAAGATAAATATCCCGAAGCAGATCCGATCATCATTCGATATTCGGTGTTCCTTGTTCGATATTCTTTTTATCTAAGTTCAATCTTCAAAAAAATGAACACCGAATATTGAACAAAGCCTGCCCGCCGGTAGGCCGGGAACAAGGAAGGATGGAGGATCGGTCTTGACGTGCCAGAAGTTTTCTTAAGCTAAAAATCCCGAAGCAGCATCCGATCATCATTCGATATTCGGTGTTCCTTGTTCGATATTCCCAATTCATCAAGAAACCGCCAAGAAAAACCTAAGGAACACCGAATATCGAACAAAGCCTGCCCGCCGGTAGGCCGGGAACAAGGAATGATGAAGGATCGATCTTAACGTATGCACCCTTGCGTGAGCATCATTTATCATCAACGTGCCAGAAGTTTTCTTAAGCTAAAAATCCCGAAGCAGTATCCGATCATCATTCGATATTCGGTGTTCCTTGTTCGATATTCTTTTCCTTGTTCGATATTCAATTTTTCTTTCCTTCCATCAACCTTTTTAATACCAGCAATGCCACGATACTAATTGCTGCTCCAACCGATAAATAATATCCGACATACTGTAGGCCATAAGTTGTGGCAAGTGTGGTGGCCAGGTAAGGCGTGAGCGATGCACCTAAGATACCGGCAAGTGTAAAGCACAATGACGCGCCCGTGTAACGAACTTCTGCTGGAAAAATATCGGCCAACGCCGTGCCTACTGTACCATAGTTCAGACCCATCAACAACATGCCGGTAGACTGGAACACCACGATGATGAGAAGGCTGCCGGTGCTGAAGAACGGCGCGAAGAACAAACCAAAGATGAAAATGCCGATGCTCGAAAAAAATAGCATATTGTTTCTTCCTTTGCTGTCGGCTAACAGGGCGGAGAGCGGAACACCTAATGCAAAGAATAGCATGGAGATCATCTGTGCGATCAGAAAACTATCTTTCGGATAGTGCAACGCGGACGTTCCCCAGCTCAATGAAAACACGGTGACGATATAAAATAACTGAAAAGTAGTGATAGTCGCAGCGGTGCCCAGAAGGATTGCTTTTGTATGGTTAGCAAAGACAGCAACAACGGGTACTTTCACACGGGCTTGACTGTTCATAACTTTAATAAAATCCGGCGTCTCGGTTATTTTCAGTCGTATGTAAAGTCCAACCCACACAAGCAGTGCGCTGGCTACAAAAGGGATACGCCAGCCATAGCTCAGAAATTGTTCATCATTCAGTGTTTTGCTAAGAATAAAAAATGTTCCGCTCGACAATAGAAAACCAATTGGAGCACCTAACTGTGGAAACATGCCATACCATGCCTTCTTATGTGCGGGCGCATTTTCTGTCGCCAGCAAGACGGCACCTCCCCATTCGCCTCCTAGTCCAAGTCCTTGTCCAAAACGAAACACTGCTAACAAGATTGGCGCGGCAATTCCGATGCTGTTGTAAGAAGGTAGAAGTCCGATGGCTACAGTGGAGGGCCCCATCGTCATTAACGCAGCCACAAGCGTGGTCTTACGCCCTTTGCGGTCACCAAAATGACCGAAGATTACGGCGCCAAGCGGTCTGGCAAAAAAGGCCAAGGCAAAGGTAGCTAATGATGCCAGTGTGGAGGCAACGGGGTCGCTGGCCGGAAAAAACAACTTTGGAAATACCAGGACCGCAGCGGTAGCGTAGATATAGAAATCAAAAAATTCTATTGTGGTTCCGATTAGGCTGGCGGCTAGAATGCGGGTGGCTGGATTGGTTGGGGGTATTTGTTGATTCATAGAAGCCTTTGAGATAAGATAAAGTTGTGTGCAAGATTTGAAAGATAGCGATAGCAGGCAAGAGGTTTATTAAGAAGAAGGGTCATTTCTTTTTCGATGTATCCAATTGAATATTGAATATCGGACACCGAACAAGCCTGCCCGCCGATAGGCGGGGAATGATGAAGGACCGGACTTAACGTGTGCACGTTTTGCGATAATGCATCAGTGATCAACGCGTCAGAATTTTTTTTAAGATAAAAATCCTGAAGCAGTATCCAATCGTCATTTGATATTCGAAATTCCTTGTTCGATATTGTTTTCCTTGTTCGATATTCAATTTGAACACCGGATATTGAACAAGGAATGAATGACGGGGATACGATGCTGAAGCCCAGAAATGGCGCAAGCTTAAAACGCAGGGTTGAGCGAAGGAAGGACTTCGCCTACCCCTCCTCTCCCCCACCTTGGCTGATTTTCATTCGCACAGGTAACAAAATCCGCAGCCCGGTCGTCGTCAGAAAAAAATGTCAATGAAAAAATATTTATTAGTAGTCTGCACCTTTTCAATGTTCCTCAACACGTCTCGCGGCCAAAACAATGGCGACGTCGTTTCGCGCTCGCCGGTAGCATTTCCTTCCTATGCAGAGGTGAAAGATATTTCGTGGTATTATGAAAAGAGCACCTATGAAGATGCCATAAAAGACAGATCGATTGCGTATGAAAAATTGACTTACTATAGCAACGGGCTGAAAGTGATCGCAATTATCACCAGTCCCCTGCAAAAGACGAATCAAAAACTTCCTGTGATCATTTTTAACCGGGGAAGTTTCATTCGCAATGATATCGCCTATGTACACGCGCCGCTGTTTCAAAAGTTAGCACACGAAGGATTTATGGTGGTCGCACCTGCGCTGCGGCAAAGCGAAGGTGGAGAAGGAAAAGATGAACTCGGTGGGGAAGATCTTCATGATATCATGAACATTTGGCCGCTGTTGGAAAAGCTGCCAGGTGCTGATCGGAAGAATGTCTTTATGCTGGGTGAATCACGCGGTGGCATGATGACATACATGATTTTGAAGAAAGGATTTCAGGTCCGTGCTGCAGCGACGATCGGCGCTATTACTGACCTACAGGCCTACATAACGGAGCGGCCATGGGGCGAAAATAATCTAAAAAAATTGTGGATTGATTATGAACAGCAAAAGAAGGTGATCCTTCAGGATCGCTCCGTGATGGCGTGGCATGACAGTATTCAAACGCCTATGTTAATCTTGCATGGCGCAAAAGATCCGCAGGTAAAACCCCAACATGCGCTACAACTCGCTCAGGCATTTTCAAATACAGGAAACGTTTATGAGTTGCATATTTTCAGCGAAGGCAACCACATTTTGTCCGGCGCGGTGTCGGAAGCAAGGGATGAAATGGTGATAGCATGGTTTCGAAAATTCATGGCGAAGTGAATCCTTGGTATTCGAAGGGATTGGGTTGAACACCGAATATCCTTGTTCGATATTCAAATCGGTTAATAACCAGTCAAAATCATTCGTTTGGTATCTATGACTTTGTTGTCAACGATCAACGTGTAAAGGTACATCCCTGCGCTCATCTCATTGCCTTGAATTTTTACAGCGATATTACCGCGCTCACGGATCGGGATAACTTTTAATTGTTTGCCTTCCAGCGTATAAACAATAATCCTGGCTTGTAGCGTTGTTTCTGGTAATGATACCTTTATTTCGGTGTCCCTGGAAAAAGGATTCGGATTATTCTGAAAGAGAATGGCTTCCACACGCGGCTCGTTACTGACGATTCTTTCGGCGTTTGCGAGCTGATGCTTTAACACCTCTACTTCTTTTGATAACTCCTGCACAGCCTTGACCAATGGCACGACAAATTCTGCATAACGAATGGCATAGTGATCGCCCTCATTTTGGGGAGCTTCTACGCCATGAAAAACATATCCGGTTTTGTTGACGACTGCTTCTACTTCCTGTGCGATAAAGCCTGTGTGACGAACACCCGATTTTCTTGATGCGGCGTTGACGGTTTGCAGACTATCGGGAATCCGTAAAAACTTATCAATCGCATTATCATCGAGGGCATAGCTAACGGGTCTCAGCTGATTAATGAATGCTAAGCCAGACACATCCTCCTTTACTTCTCTCTTAAAACGACCATCTGAGAAAGTGGACCACGATACCTTTCCGCCGATACTTGTTACAGAAGTATTTCCTATGCGAACTTGATTTGACGCGGTAGGCGTTGCGTTGTAACCCAGCGCCGTTGTATTCGTGAGATCAGTAGCATTCGGACCCGCATACGCACCGAAAGCGCTATTTAATGAACCTGTCTCATTATCGATCAAGGATTGAACACCAAAAGATGAATTGTAATGTCCCGAAACATTTTCGTACATGGACTTATGACCTGTCACGGTATTATAAGTCCCCGCTACATTTTTGTAATTTGCCCATCCGCCAACCGCGGTGTTGTTTGATCCTGTATTGTTGCTTAAAGCAAAATATCCAACGGCTGTATTCTGACTGCCGGATCGATTTTCATTCAACGTAAAACTCCCGAGCGCACTATTTCCGCTACCGATATCATTAAGATACAAACTTGACGAACCTACAGCTGTGTTGGTTGAACCTGTCGTATTATTGTTTAGCGCAAAAAATCCAACGCCGGTGTTATTATCGGAGCTGTTGTCTTGAAGCGCTCGATATCCAATCGCCGTGTTCGCACTCTGTGTTGTCGTGCTATACAAAGCTTTAAATCCCATCGCTGTGTTCGCGATGCCAATGGTGGTGGCTTGCCCACAAAGTTCACCGAAGAAAGAGTTGTAGCTTTCTCCTCCTTCACCAGCTTCGGTCACGGATTTTCCCGCCTGATAACCGAAGTAGCTGCTTCCTTTTCCTAGTGTACCAACACCAACCCCGTAATATGTTGGTGGATTTAGTTGTGCTTGCGCGGCCGAAAACAAGCTGACGATGAACGCAAAGGACAGTAGATGTGATTTCATAATGATTAAGTTAAATGCCAAAGTTTGTTCGGTCTTGATATGATACATCAAATAATTGCGCTTTAAACATGGCGCCTCCAGTGGTGACCGTGTGTTCGCGAGACTTGAGCTCGTCATGTGTGCAGTCCTCTCCGAAGAATTGCTCCGGAGAGACTGCTAGATTAAAGCCCACATTTTAATTATTTCTTGACTGGAGTCAATCAACTTCTCGGTAAGTACCCATTCACGAAAATGTTTCTGAATTCAATTACTTGCTGCACTGACCGGATCTTTAATAACGTTACTTGCAGGGATCATTGAGCTGGTGCTGTATCTCCAGAATTCGTCGATGGCTCCTACGACCATGTATCCTACATTACCGATTGAGAAAAAATTAGCCTCATAGTCATGCTGAGGAATGGATTTTTTCAACCATTTACCTGAAGCAATAGTATATTCCCATAACACATTACACCCGGCATCGTTATCATCGCAATAGTTGTATCCTATATATAATTTATCGTTGATGTAAAATCCTCGTATAGCGTCCTGAACTGTGCCGGGAAAATCTGGCAGACTTGATGCGTATGTCCCTGAGGTTGGATCAAACGACAACCAATCTTTTCGGTAGCGTTTAATGGTTTGTCCATTCATCGTCATTAAACTATATCCCAATCCGAAATACAGTTTATTACCGACAACGAATCCTACACCACCTATCCGCGATCCGCCTGGCATAGTTCCTTTGTTTGTCCATTGATCCAGTCCAAAATCGTACTCCCAAATCTGGTTCAAAGGTATGTTAGTATCCTTTCTGCGACCACCTATCAAATACCCTTTATTTCCGATAACAAATGAAATGTATTCTTGTGGAGGATAAGGTCCAATTGGAAGCGATGCTCTTTGTTGCTCGATTGACGTATTCATATCGTATGCACCAACGTATCCCAGTAATTCGCCACCTACAGCATCATAGTAATTGTAATAAATTTTAGATCCGTAAGAAAAAAGATATCGTTCTGAGAGATTGTGAAAATCAAAATCGCTATCGAAGCTTTCCCATCGCTTCGTACGGCTGTTTAACTTAAAAGGTAAATACTCCATATAACCTGCCAGACAGTAGGTGCTACCATCTACAATAAAAGGAAAGTTTTGGTGGTAGTAGTCAAATTCACCAAGGTCTTGATCAGGCAGACGGGTCCATACATATTCTCCCACCTCACCTATCCCACCACTGCCTCCACCATTCATAATCTCCTTTTTTACAGCCGAAAGGTTAACGGGATCGGTACATGCAAACAATAAATAGCAACTCAGAAAAAAGACGATGCTGTTTTTCATATGTATAATTTTGATTTTTTCCGGTATTCAAGAAATCGATGAACGTGCTGTAAATGTCAAGACATTTGTTATTATTGAAAATCACATGAACATGGGAGGACTTTATCACCGATTGCCTGCCGCTGATTACCGATTACCGATAACTGATTTCCTTTTTACTAATACTACTCCTTGTAATCGGTCATCGGTGCGCGGTGGAAAGCAGTCAAACCAGCTTTTCCTTCAGGGCTTTTGCTACGGCTTCAGTTTGGGAGTGAACGTGAAGCTTCTCATATATTTTCTTAATATGTGTTCTAACGGTATCAATGCTGATGGCAAATTCAGCGGCAATAAGTTTATAGCTGTTCCCGTTCGATAACGAACTTAGCATTTCACGTTCGCGCGGCGTTAATGAATATGGATTTGGATCACGCGCTCCTTGCTGCATAGAACTAATCACCATGCGCGCAATACTTGGAGACATCGGCGCTCCTCCAGACATCATTTCATCGATAGAATCAAACAAACGCGTTGATATGTGTTTTTTTAGCAAATACCCCGAAGCGCCAGCACAAATGGCATCAAAAACATGATGGTCATCGTCAAATACCGTAAGCATCAAAATAGCAACATGGTCATTAAACACACGAATCTTTTTAACCGCCTCGATTCCATTCATGCCAGGCATATCAATGTCCATCAACACAAGATCCGGTTTATCGTTTTTAATTTGTTCCTCGATGGCCAACACATTTTCGTAGGCATCCACGACTTGAACACCTTCTTTCAATCTCAACAGGCTTGTTACGCTTTCCCGTAACAGGGCGTTGTCTTCGTATACCGAAACGCGCACATTAGTCATCTTGCAACTTCTTTATAATTGTTGATTGTCACCATGCCCTGATCATGTGATATCCTTTCCTTCAAGGACTATACGCGTGCCTTCACCAGGACCGCCAAAAAACTTTAGCGTGGCATGCATAGCTTCTGCCCTTTTGCGTATGTTGATTATCCCATTACCCAAGTTAGCGGACTGTGGGTCAAAACCTTTTCCATTGTCTGAAATATCCATGACCCACCCCATGTGATTTTTACTGAACAGAATTTTAAGCGCGGTAGCTTCGCTGTATTTTGCGGCGTTATTAATGATCTCTTTGAAAATAAGAAAAAGATTTTTTCGCGATTCAATATTTAATGTCATCCCGGAAAGGACTTCTGTATTTTCAAATGAATAAACAATATCCATCGGTTCCAGAATTTCGCCGCAAAATTCTTTCATTTTTGCTGCTACCTTTTCCATCGAATCATTGCCTGGTTGTATAGACCAGACGATGTCAGCCATACTTTCCATGATGCGGCCCGAGTGATCATAGATGCGTTGAAAATGCGGGCTAAGGCCACCCTCATGTTCCTCTTTCATAGCAAGCTGGCTTATAATATTGATGCTGGATAATGTTGACCCAATGTCATCGTGCAAATCACGGGCAATTTGATTTCGCATGCGTTCAATTTCTATTTGTCGCTTCGTTTTATTGAGTAGTCTGAATCTATTAAGGAGTAATCCGGCAATAATAATTACTGCTACAAGTGATATAACGGTACCGGTTTGTATGATCTCCTTTCTCGCTATGGAAGCTGCTTTTATTTCCTGATCCTTACGCAACAATTCTATAGCAGCATTCTTTTTATCATTTTGATATTTCGCCTCCATTTCTTCAATGACAGCTCGGTTCTCAGCCAACCTTAGACTATCGCTTATAGCAATGTACTTTTCCCGATAAGCCAAAGCTTTCTTATATTGATGCTGTTCCTTTTCAATATCAGCAAGCACCTCGTATGCATCCCGAAGTAAAATGGAGTGCTTAATTTCAAAAGCTAGCATGCGTGTTGAATCCATGTAGCTGGAAGCGTTTTTCCATTGCTTCAAAGAATAATAGGTATATCCTAATGCCGAATAATTATAAGCACTCAACGATTTGACTCCGATCTCCTTAGCCAGGTCAAGTGATCTCTTGTATTCGGTCATCGCTTTTTGAAAATCTCCTAGATCATAATATAGGTTACCCATATTATTGGATACTTCGCTCATATTAAATTTGTCACCGCTCCTGTTATACAGGGTATGGGCCAGATGATATTCCTTCAATGCCTTTTCCGGTTCCTTTTTTTGTCTGTAGATTCTTCCTGCCAGTCGATGGTTATAAGCGATGCCGCGGAAAAAAGAAACCTTCTGGGCTATGGGATTGCTTTGCCGTATATACTCCAATGCTTTGTCATGATTGCCAAGTAAATAATGAAGATTCGCGATATTGGACAATGCTGTACTAAATCCAACCGGATCATTCAGAAGGCTATCATAAATATCTGCCGCTTTGATATGATGCGACAGTGATTCTTTTAGGTTGTTTGCTTGCGAATAAACGTTGCCTAAATTACTATATGCCCGGGCTTCTTGCGCATAAAGCTTTTTATCCCTCGCTAACAATATTGCTTTTTCAAGATAGAATTGTGCCGAATCTCTTAGCGACAGATTCGTAAAATTCTCAGCGAAACCCTGGTACGCGCCAACCACCTCTTCCGGGTAGTTAGCTGTCATTGCAGTTAACAATCCTCTCCGATAGAAAAACAAAGAAGAATCATAATTACCTTCATGATGGTATAAGTCTCCTATCTCATTCAGTAGCCACGCTATTTTTGTTGCCTCTTTACCTTCACTGATGCTCCATGCCGCGATATAAAAAGCTTTAGATTCTTTTGGCAAAGAGTCACGTACAGATTTTGCATGATCGATCAATTCGTTGAAGCGCAAACTATTGACCGATTGGGCATGGAGCGATGTAAAAAATACAAATCCCGATAGGCAAGCAATAAATAATCTCATGAATTTTGTATCAAGGGTACGGAAAATCAAGAGGGCACTTCCGATGCTTGTGATTCTAACTTACGAAAAAGGATAGTAAAGCCAAATTGGTGGTGATAAGATGGCAATATGGTAGGCGTATGTTGTGGCGGGCAGCTTGTAGGAGGTAATCGGTAAACAGTAATGGGTAATCGGATTGTGAGAGCAAAGGTCGGATGGGTGGGATGGTGAGCCTCGATACTTAACATGAGTTGACCACCTACGCCGAATGCTAGCTGCTTGAAGAGGATTTGAAATCCGGTGTTGAGATTGTCACATTCACCGGCACTCCCACTTTTAATGTTTGGAATACAACGCAATACCTTTCGGTCAATTTCAGCAAGGCGTCCACACGCTCCCCAGTCTCCCTGGTATCTAACTCAAACGTTAAGCGAATATCTTTAAATCCAACGTTAACATCTTTTGAAACGCCTAGGGTACCACGGAAGTCAAGATCACCTTCTGCGCAAACAACGCCCCCTTCAAGTTGAAAACTGATCGCTGTCGCAACTGCGGATAATGTTACGCCCGCACAGGCAACAAGAGCTTCCAGGAGCATATCGCCGGAACAAGCTAGCGCGCCACTACCGCCGGTGGCAGGATGTAATCCTGCTTCGACCATCCTTTTCCCGGTTTCAACATTGCATGATATTTCTTCTCCTATTTTGCCAATGGCTTTAAGGGTGACGAATGCTTTATCAGGAGCTGTCTTGTACTTTTCCTTGAGTGGCGTTTGTATCTTTTTTAAATCGTCGGATGATATCATGGTTCCAAACTATTTAGGTAATCTGTTAATATACTCTCAAACCGTAACTCTATTGATAGAACTTTTGAACTAAGGAAGTCTTCCTCTGGTTCAAGCATCGATTCGTTCCATTAACAGATGGAAATCATCTCGACATCATTCCGTCTAAAATTTCCTTTGGTATCATGTGACGTAGTGACGGGATTTTCATCGGATCCCTCCAGAACCATCGCCATTTGTTGCTTTACAAATTCTTTATGCGTCTCGCCCCATTGGGCCATTTGTGCCAGCACCGGCAAGATACTTTCTCCAAAGGGCGTCAGATAGTATTCGACATACAAAGGATATCCCGATTGATTTGTCCTGGCAACAACCCCAAAGTCTAGCAACTCTTTTAGCTGCATATCAAGTACCCGTGGACTCGTCGAGGTGATCTGTTTGTGGATTTCACTTGGACGCTTCGCTCCACGCGCAATGGCATCAATAATACAGGGTTTCCATTTTGCGCCAAATATTTTCATTGTCACATACAAGCCGCAGTCCAGATCTTCTTTTTTCTTTCTTTTGTACATGCTTTTTATTTAAAGTTAACGAATTCAGCCGGGACTCGTTGACTTCGGTGATACCGAATAATTTCTCGGTACCTGAATAAGTTTTCGGTTATTCTTCATCGCCATATCGATGTACAACTTTGCACCTCACTAAAAGTAAAGCGTATGTCGAAAAATATTTCACAGAAAAAGGTCTCGGTAATAGGGCTGGGCCAAATGGGCAAGAAGATAGCAGAAATGTTATCCCAAAAAGATTATGAGGTAACAGTGTGGAATCGTACCGAAGAAAAAACAAGGCAGGTAAACGCGTCGAAAATTACGAAGCGTGTCGAAGATGCCGTGGCGCTAAGTACAGTCAATATCATTTGCGTACTCGATAACCTAGCGGTGATGGAAATTCTTGAGGGTGTTAGTGACAAAAAAGTATTCGCCGGCAAGACGATCATCAATTTTACTACGGGAACTCCTGCCGAAGTTAAAAAACTGGAGGCATGGTTTAGGGATTTAGGTGCTGTGTACCTGAACGGGGCTATACAAGTAGCGCCAGACCAAATGGGATTGCCAGATACAACCATTCTTATGGGAGGAAACCGTGAAACGTATGGCTCATGTAAAGAGATGCTTGATATTCTTGGTGGCAATATTAAATTCCTGGGCGAACATGCTTCGGCCTCTCCGGCAATGGACATGGCAACGCTTTCCTGGGTATATGGATCTTATGTTGGACTCATGTACGGCGTAGCATTTTGTCAGATGGAAGGCATCAACCTCGAAGATTATAGCACCATCATTGGTGAGATTGCCCCCGGTTTTTTGGAGTTTTACAAATATGAAATCAATACGATACGTGAGGGTAATTTCAATGTTACACAAAGCCCCTTGTCCATCAGCATTGGCGCTTCACAGCGAATAGCAGACACCGTTAAATCGATGGGATTAGATACGGAATTCACAGATGTGATTGCTAGTCTGCTTCGTAAGGCGAAAGAAAAAGGATTTGAGCACGAGGAGGTATCCGCACTTATCAAAGTAATCAGGAACCAGTCATGAGATGATTTGAGATAGATGGAGAGACAAGATCGGATTAAACATTAGGCGCATACCTATAGCGTTGTTTTCAAGGTAATGGATTATGCGCAAGAAAGAATTCTATTTGCTCCTATCGGTTCTGGTCGGGATAAGCGCGTTATTAGTTTTAAACATGAGCTCATTCGGCAACGGTGACATCCTTGGAGAATGCTATTGTTGACCCTTCAAAGAGAATTTTGCTCCAATCTTATATACGCTTTTTTGTTAAGGGTCTTTTAGGGTGGATGTCATTTGTGACGATTCATTTTAGCCGTGAGCACCGCGCTATCCACGATCTCGCGGGATCATCATTCAATTTCATAATAATCAACTAAAAAGATTCAGAACAATAAAAAAATGAAGAGCGTAAGACCAATCACTTTCCGCTGACCTGGGGTAAGATTCATTCGGCAACGACACGTTTAAGAGCAGTTCAAGAAATCCATTTCCGGGGATGAATACAATAAATGTTCAGTCTTGAAAAAACTTGCGTGATGTCGCTCTCCGCAGCATATCTGACTACAACAGTACGGCTATGGCATGGCTACAGAGCAATGGAAACTCTCGTTTCATCTTTCAAATGACCTCGCATAGGAAATCGTTTTGTTCCACTATTTCTTCTTCAACACAATTTGCTCTGCTTGTTTGGCAACGATACGATTATAGAATTCTTTTAGTATAGGATACTCGTCAGGCATAAAAACTCTTTCGTTGATGTGTATGTTGCTTACAACAGTTAACCGATTACCTATTTGACTTGTTGCGTAGGTGAATTTTCCTTTGTTGTCAGGTAGCGTTAACACAAGTGTCTTCGGGATCTCATCTACCAGGTACCCATCAGGAATTGTGATGTTAGTGAGATAGACTTTTTCATTGAGTACCACAAAGTCAATCGAGAATTTTCGCTGATCAACTTTGAATGGGTTTTCCTCTTCTTTCAAAGCGATAAACGGATCAATATAAATGAAGCCACCAGCATCGTTGCCATGTTGCTTAATCAGGATCTCGTGCGTCTCAATAGCAGGTTTTTCAACATCGTCTAAATTTTGAAATTCACTTTTTAGAACACTCCATGGCCGGTTCTTTACAAAGTCTTCCATGTAAGGCGTTTTTCCTTTTCTCGCAAAATCATCGCGCATTTCATAGGCTGCATACCCTTGTCTTGTGTACGTAAGTCTGCCCTGTAGGTCCCCTTGACCATTTAGTGTGACATCCGCGGTCACCACGGTTCTCGATTTTACTTTTGTATTTACATCTATCCAAGTGTAACCCTTGTCAGAAACCACAAGGCCTACGCCATTCAGACATCGTTTCGGTAATACATTCCATGGTAAATGTTTTTCCGTGGCATCCAATAGATAGGCTGTGGTATCCGCGTAGGCAACACAGATTGTATAATTAAACTGCCGTGTCGTTGGATAATCCATACGGACAAAGCCATTCCCCCTGGTACTTAGCAACACCATTTCAACGCGGATGCCCGCCTTGTGGAGCATTGAAGCCATCGCTAAATTGATGTCTGCGGCCGTTCCCGCTTTTCTTATGAAATTATCCTTAAGGTTGTCGGCAGCATAAATATCTTCTGTTCCATCCCAGGTGAAATGATTCTTTATATAATGTTGAATAGCAATGATTTTTTGTTTCGGATCTGTCAATTTCGCGGTGACCTCCTGTGCCTCTTTTTTTAAGAAAGGAAATCCATTGATAGTACCCCAAAAATTTTCATCATGCAACATCCTAGAGTTTATGCCATCCCAGGTGCCCAAAGAATATAAAAAGGATATCGCAGATACGTAGTCGCTTTCGTTTGGCATAAGTGGTTCGGCTTTGAATGCGGGAACATTGTTTAATGTCCATTTTCTCACGCCCTTTTTTTCTAAGAGCTGCGGAGAAAGCAGACCTGTAATAGAATGACGAAGTATAAAAGCTACAGGCACATCAACTGTATACTCACTCCGTATTACGGGGATACTATATTGAAATTGCCACGGCGGCAAACCATCTCCCTTTATAGCATAACTATATTCAATGACCGATCCTTCTTTGACCTGAGGCAGGGTAAATTTGATCTCATCAATATGCTTGTTGAAGCGTTTTTTAAAGATTGAGTTATCGTCGATTTCAGATTTTACAACCCTCCCATTTTCAAGATTATACGTGACACCTTTCAATTTTGAAAATGCTCCGCGTTCCACTAACAACGCCACATTGGCCCATTCATCAAATGCGTCTTTCCTAAAAATCTTAATCTTAACATTCCGTTTGTAAGTAAGGGCACGTGCGCCCACCGAGGCAAGTGTCGAAGAGCCATTATCAAAAATAATTACAGCTCCTGCAGTACTATCCGCCGAATACCGTCGCATCGAGAGTTCTTGCCATAGGACATCGTCGGGCTCTACAGCATCTCCCTGTGCCACAGTAACAAAGTAAGTTGTGAGCAGAAGAGGGATAATAAAAAGATACTTCATGAGCTATAAAAATTACTAAAATTTTAAAGCTTTTATTTAGCCAACGGTTTGCAAATTTGATGAGGAATGAACAGTTGCGCACCATACATTCTTTTTTGACCGTGTTTGTAACCTTTTTTTATTTTCAAATTGGTACATCGGGCTCACGAAGTTTGACACCAACTTCAGAATATGCAATGTGCTGGTTCGTTTATTAAATAACACCCAAAAATTGCCGAAACAAAAGTGCTTTGACTTCAGTCTTCAGGAAACGCCGTTCACTGATTAAAGTTAAATCTTAATAAATTTTATAAACTAACTCAATTTATCAAAACCAGTTGCTTACCACAGTTCGCAAAACCGTATTTACTTGGTCGAAAATAATTTGTTATGCGCAAGAAAGAATTCTATTTGCTCCTATCGGTTCTGGTCTGGATAAGCGCGTTATTAGTTTTAAACATGAGCTCATTCGGCAACGGTGACATCCTTGGAGAATGCTATTGTCGACTCTTCAAAGAGAATTAATTTGCTCCAATCTTATATACGCTTTTTTGTTAAGGTCTTTTAGGATGGATGTCATTTGTGACGATTCATTTTAACCTTGAGCACTGCGCTATCCACGATCTCGCGGAATCAAGCGCGATGATTAGAGCGAAGTAGAAAATGTGCACGATAACAATTCACTAGCAATTAAGCTCGGATTCAGAGTATCAGATTAACCGCAGTTGTGAATTGAATCCACCACTTGTTTATAAATTGGCCAGGCGCAGTCGGACTGTGCAGCGAACATAATCTTCCATGTTGTTCAATGTTTACTAATCTATTCAAGCGGCAAACAATATAATACAATTCAATCCGTTTAATTCCGAAACCCATCTCAATAACGACTTATAATAAGTCATCAGCATTTTCTTTTTTTTAAACAACATTCATTTCGATGTTGACGGTAGTAACATTTTCATGGTTAGGATTTATTCACATAAAACAAAAATGAATATGAATTGCAAACCATCACCAGCCTTCGTGGGCGCATCATGGGTCGCCCTGGGAGCAGGAATGATCGGATATTTCATCGGCCTCTGGCGCTCCGAGATGCAGCTCAATGAGAAAGGGTATTATTTCACTACACTGATGTATGGACTTTTTTCTGTTGTCTCCCTTCAAAAAGCAGTACGAGACCGACTGGAAAATCTTCCGGTAACCGATGTCTATTATGGACTGAGTTGGTTCTCAACAATTCTGTGCATTGTACTCATGACCATCGGACTTTGGAATGCGGAACTGCTACCAAGTGAAAAAGGGTTTTATGCCTTTGCTTTTTTACTCGCCATGTTTGCGGCGGTTGCTGTACAAAAAAATGTAAGGGATACACAGGCCGCTGAAAAAAATGATTAATTGATATCTCCGCAGAGTCCCCGTTTTTTTCCGGGGACTCTGTTTGAGGAAAGGCTGGGCTGGTAGCTCTTGGGTGAATGCTCCAGCCACTTCGTTGTTTTTTTTAAGTTAAAACAATAGGAGTCTTGACAAGGTTTTCGGGTTGTGTACCTTGAGAAAGGTTTGTAGGCTCAACATACCGTTTCGCTGATGGGAAACGAAAACTAAAACCAGATTTTAATGGCACCTACTAAATCAGAGAACATTATTTTCGGCGTTTCTAAAAGATGAGGTACGCTGGCCTGAAAGAGATCTGCAGCGTGAACATCGTCATGCATCAAAGTAATCGCACAAAGAATAGCAGTCACTATTCCAACAAGGGCAAGTATGAAGCGAACGCGCACATGGCTAATGGTAACGTTGGCTGGTGTGATTGTATGGAACGTTTTCATAGGCTTGCAATTATGATGTAAATAACGGCGCCCGAATGGAGAAGGGCTATCACAAAAAGGCTGGCTCCGGCAGCTTGTAGGTGAACGACAGCAATCAGGCGGTGAATAATTCTAAGCCGGCGCAACATCCAACCCCCGTTAAACGGTAGTCGCGACTCACACTTGATAGCATTTAGGTTGAAGGGAAATCGAACTCTGAAGGCCAACCTAACATCATTTCAACGTTAGTTTTTTGTTGTTCGATATTACTTTCATTCCTTGTCAATAATAATCTGGACACAGCGTGTCGAACACCGAGCAAAGAATGATAAGTGCCGGCTAAAACATACAGGCTTACCGTTGATGTTCGTCAGTGGGTTTATTCGGCGTCAGGAATCTATCACCTAAGCGTTTCATTATATAGGACGCGGTTGACCCATGGATGACCAGGGAAAATAAAACTACGGCCGAAACGATCGACCACAACAATTTTTCGTCGACGAAATCTGCATGTTGCAACGCAAAAGCAAGATAGAAGAATGAACCGATTCCCTTGATTCCAAAAAAACTAATAGCGAGTCTTTCTTTTGGATGAAGCTCCGTTGAATAAAGGGACGCCCACGCTGTAAACGGGCGAATAATAAAAATACAGGCAAGAGCAAACAATACCAACCTCCACGAAAAATTTTCGATCACGCCATGTACCAATGCACCACCAAATAAAATAAGGACAATCGCCAGTAAGATGCGCTCAATTTGGTCTGTAAAGGAATGGAGTTTACGATGATACTCGTGATCAAGCTCGTAATTGCGGATGGTAATTGCGGCCACAAACACCGCTATGAAGCCATACCCATGTAGCATCTCCGTAACACCGTACGTGACCAGCGTTGCACAAATCGCCACAAATCCATCGCGTATAAATATTTCTCTTTCTTTCGAAACTTTAAACACAGCATAAGCCAATGCTTTGCCTATAAAATAGCCACCCGCTATACCAATGGCTATTTTCATCAACAGTTCTTTCAATACCCAATCATGCCAGACAAATCCTTCGCGTGCCGACAAGGCCACTGCGATCGCAAGCCAGGTGAATGGAAAAGCCATTCCATCGTTCATACCCGCTTCCGCAGTGAGTGAGAAACGAATGTTATCTTTGTTCTTTTCTAACGGAGGACCTACCTGTACGTCGGACGCCAATACAGGATCTGTCGGCGCAAGCACGGCACCCAACAATAACGCTGCTGCAAGATCTAAACCAAACATCCATTGACCTAATAGGGTTACAACGGCGATACTCAAAATCATTGTAAGGGTAACTAATCTAAAGGGTACTTTCCAGGAACGAAATGAAAACGGCTGATCTATCTTCAGCCCTGTTCCCATGAGGGATATAATGACAACTAATTCCGTAAGTCTCAATGTGGTTTCGGGTGCCTGTATAGGATCAGGAAATGGCAACCGATCCGTTACTGCATAGATTATTGCCCCGCCTGCAACATACGGTAGCGCGTAGGAAATATTCGTCCGTTCTGTAAAGTAAGGCATCCATGCCATGCCCAACGCAGCAATACCAATCAATGTAATCAAGACCAAATATGAATCCATGCAAGTCCGCGGAAAACAAATCCCGGTAGTTTCGTCTATCTGATAACACCTTTGGTATGCAGTGGTTCAAAGAAAAAGGAAATAGCGGGAGCGTTAACTCAACAACTATCTAGCCGACGAATGAGTAAGCACGCCTTTAGATCGAGCGTCATTCATCATCAATATTCCTTGTTCGATATTCTTTTCCTTGCTCAATTTTTCAAATGAACACCGAATATCGAACAAAGCCTGCCCGCCGGTAGGCCGGGAACAAGGAAGGATGAAGGAGCGGTCTTGACGTACCAGAAGTTTTCTTAAGATAAAAATCCCGAAGCAGTATCCGATCATCATTCGATATTCGGTGTTCCTTGTTCGATATTCTTTCCCTTGTTCGATATTCTTTCCCTTGTTTGATATTCTGAATTGTAACGTTAACCTCTACGCCGTAATTGGGATTCCTTCTTCCATACGTTTTTTATGATAGTAAATGTAGGATAGAACACCAGGCGCAATGAACACGAGCATACCCAGTTGCGCTGGATGAAACCCATCTACTACAATACCTGAGACAGTTGCGGCAGCGAGGTCGAAAAACAGTCCGGCATAGGCCCATTCTGTTACCCGTGGATAACCGGGAATGAGAATGCCAATTACTCCCAGTATCTTCACGATACCGATAAACATAATAAAATACTGGGGATAGCCGAGCCTGGTATGGATAAGGTCTATCGAATCCTGTGACATCAGCACGTTCGGTACCGCGGTGGAAAACATGATCAGTGCAAATAGTATAGTGAAGATCCAGTATAAGGTTTTGGTCTTTTTCGTAGCAGCCATTGGGTAGAGTTTTAAATTTAATTTAGTGATTGGTTTTCTAATTGTACAAATGTGCAGTATATAATTCATACAGACAGGTGGTGAACCCGACATTTGATATGCATGATTGCGCCACATCAGCAAGGCGTATCGGCAGCGTGGATTAGAAAACCATATTTACCACGATTCAACTGAACGCCGAAATAGATCCAGGAAGAACGAAAATCGGATTGAGATCCCTGTTCTGGACTCGGGGTTAAATCCCGTTCAATATTCTTTACCGCTTCATTATCCCCCAGGTAGCTAATCACACTCATTCGCCCGCTTGCGAACACGGTTGCACCAAGGTGGACACCCAAAACCGTTAATCGCGGCAAATTCCAGTCTTTCGCCTTGTGGCATTGTTTTCGTCGTGCTCGATGGAAACCTTTACAGATGATAAAAAACTATCTCCGAATTGCATGGAGAACGCTCCTGAAGAACATCGTCTTTTCGTATATCAATATCCTTGGCCTTGCGATTGGGATTGCGGCTTTTTTATTCATCGCCCAATACGTCAGATTTGAGAGAAGTTATGAGGATTGTCATGTCAACGCTGACAACATATTCCGGCTTACGACAGATTTCTACAACGGGTCTGAGTATGTGATGACGGACTGTGAAACGTTTGCACCGCTGGGTCCCCTTGTCAAAGAGAAAATGCCAGAGGTGATTGACTACGTGCGATTTTATGGACACGATGGATTTACCAATGTAAAAACAGGAGAACGCAATTTCCTGGAGTCAGGTGTATACTGGGCCGATCCTTCTGCCTTTAAAATATTTACCTACGAGATTTTGGATGGCGATGCGAAAAAAGCTTTGATCGCTCCATTTGAAGTCGTGCTGACCGAGTCGATGGCGAAAAAATATTTTGGGCGTACCAATGTCACGGACGAGTCGATCGAGATTGACAAGAATATCTATCGCATCAAAGCGGTGATAGCAGATATCCCCCCGAACACACATCTCAAATTTTCTTTCCTGCTTTCAAGGCTTTCGTTGAAGACGCTTAAGCCGTGGTATCCGGATGATCGGTGGAATAACAACAATGAGTTTACTTTCGTACTCACAGTACCGGGCATTGACCTTCCAACGTTGAATACGAAATTGGCTGCAGTGACACAACCAATAAAAAGTGTTGTCCCAGACGCAGTATTTCTGGGCGAACGCATCAAAGATATCCATCCCTACTCTACCAAGTCGTATGAACCGGAGCCAACAGGTAATGGCAAGGTTGTATATTATTTTTCTCTCATTGCTTTGTTTATCATCGTCATTGCGTGGGTAAACTATATCAACCTATCCACTGCACGTGCTGTAGAGCGTGCACGTGAAGTCGGTATCCGTAAAGTGATGGGATCGCTAAAAGTGCAGCTCGTTATACAATTTCTTCTCGAAGCCACAATCCTTAACGTGGTGGCTGGTGTATTGGCGCTGATGTTGTTTCAGCTTGCGTTCCCATTCTTCCGCGATCTTTCCGGACAACCGTTACCATTCAATCTCATGGAGGATCGGTCGTTCTGGATTTTACTGGCAGGCCTCGTCAGTGGCGGTGCGCTGCTATCCGGTCTTTATCCGGCGTTCGTGCTGGCCTCACTCCAGCCCGCCTCCGTACTAAAGGGAAAATTTTCTTCTTCAGGCCATGGCCGGTTTCTGCGCAAAAGTTTAGTGATATTTCAATTTTCTGCAACGGTCGTGCTACTGATTAGCATGGGCACTGTCTATCTCCAGGTAAAGCATCTGCGAAAACATGATCTCGGCATGAACATCGACCAGACACTGGTCCTCACTGGGCGGCAATTGAATATGCCTGACTCGTTGTTCAGGCTTACAAGCCGCACGTTAAAGACCGAGTTGTTAAAAACTGCTGACGTAAAATCGGTATCGCGTTCCGCGAGTCTGCCGGGCGTCGATATGCAAGACCTTAGCACCACTTCGATTACGCGACTCAGTGCGTCAAAAGCAGATGAAGGAGGATATATATATTACTATTTCCCTGTCGATGCAGACTTTATTCCTACGCTTAACATGACATTGCTTGCGGGCCGTAATTTTGAACATGATGTTCCCAATCACGACCAGATAATCATTAATGAAGAAGCCGCGAAGGCGCTCGGGTTTTCTAACGCAGAAGAGGCAGTCGGGTCGCGCGTTACATTCCGGACACGCGGCGATACAGATGGATCAACCATCATAGGTGTGTTGAAAAATTTTCATTTCCGCTCGCCCAAAGAAGGACATTTGCCGATGGTAATCTACTACCAAGAACGCTCTGATTATTTCGCGCTCCAGGTGCAGTCAAACGAAATGTCAAAGACGCTTGCAACAGTGGAGAGCATCTGGAGAAAGGTATATCCCAATACCGTGTTTAATTATTTTTTCCTCAACGAAAAATACAACCAGCAATACCGCGCCGATACGCAATTCGGTAAGGTGATGGCAGCTTTTTCCGGGCTGATCATCTTCATTGCCTGCCTGGGATTATTTGGCCTCTCCTCATACACGATCACGCAACGCACCAAAGAGATAGGTATACGAAAAGTTCTGGGATCTTCCGTTATGGGCATTGTTAGGTTGCTGACATTCGATTTTACAAAAATAGTATTGATTGCTGCACTGTTGGCGCTGCCAGTTGCTTATCTGGTAATGGAAGAATGGCTTTCGAGCTATGCTGTCCGGATCAGCTTGAACGCCTGGATATTTGTTTTGGCGATCATCGTCATACTGCTTATCGCAATCATTACCGTCAGCTTTCAAACTATCAGGACTGCCGTGGCCAATCCCGTAAATTCTTTGAGGCAAGAGTGAGGTTCTGGTCCAAGTAGCTTACATTATCGGGAGATTGCCGGTACCTCCCTATCCAATTTTTTCGACCTCGCACAGTGGGTTATTTTGCGATTTTGCGATCTCATTCCTAAACCAAGGAGTATATCCCACTGCCCAGATACAACGGGTGGGATACCTAGTAAATAAGTGGCAAAGGGAATGTATACAAACACGACCAATCGTAACAGAACGGCATTTGCCGCAAAGTTTCTAGGTGGTTTTAGTACTCACTTCGCAGGCGTAATCACCACGCTTCTAAAATCAATTGGACCATGATCGCCTTGGAAATAGATTGGGCCTGGTTCACCTTCTTTACTGTCAAGCGCACCGCCGGTTATACCAGGAATTTCTTGATTTGAAATAACGGTCTTGCCATTAGCGACTACCGTTACCATTCTTCCAATGAGGGTGATGTCAAATGTCTGCCATTCGCCAGCATCTTTTGCAGCCATTTCACTTGGTGGTAAGAAACCATAAATGGCGCCAAAGAATCCTTTCCATGGATCTTTCCCTTTATCATCTGCAATCTGTACTTCATATCGTCCACGAAGGTAAACACCACTGTTGCTTCCTTTCTCGTAACGAAATTCAACATGCAGTTTAAAATCGTTAAAGGTTTGATCGCTTACTAAATTGGAGCCTGATTTCTTACTCCGCAGAATTCCATTTTCCACTACCCATTGATTTTCTCCAGTTGCATGCCATCCCTTAAGATCAACACCGTTGAAAAGTTTAATGGGTTTGCCCCAGGTGGGTTCGTTTGTTCTTTTCAAACTTGGTGCGCGTTGAGCCGTCCAGTTGTAGGTTTTTCCGTCAACAAAAACCATGGTACCTTTTAACTGATCACCAACTAATTCAAATTCAAAGTCCAGATTGCGTGTGCTTTCTTCCCATTGCGGCGGAATGGAGAAACTATATTTTCCGTTGTTTGAATTGATGACTGATATTGGTCGGGCACTGCCTCCGGCGTAAACAAAGCGTCCTACCAATGTTTTGATTCCGGAGTGTTCTATCTCAAGCCAGGATGGAAGAGATTTTCCATTCGATTCAATAACCATATCCCAGCGGCCTTCAACTGCTTCAGCACTAGATGCTTTTATGGAATGACTCATGACCAACAGCAGCAATGCGCCGGTAAAAAAAAGATATCTGTGCGTGTGTATTTTTTTCATAACTTTTAGAATTTGACGATGATGCAAGGCAATATGAGAAATAAAATTAAATGCAGCGCATTGGAATTTCCTGGTCGGTGAAAAAAATAAATGAATAGAACGAATGGAACAGAATGTCGAACAAAAAAATTATTGCCTCATTATTTCTGTAAACGACATTAGTCTACCGCCACCTCCTATGGTCAGGTCCATGTCCTCTTTTCGATACTCAGAATTTATGTACCACTAGTCCGCTTCTCAACTTGGGTTCAAACCAAGTAGTTTTGGGCGGCATGATTTTACCGCTGTCGGCAATGTCAATAAGTTGCTTCATGGAAACCGGGTAAAGCGCGAACGCAACAGCCATCTCACCGCTGTCGACCCGGCGTTCCAATTCCTTGAGTCCGCGCATACCACCAACGAAATCAATTCTTTTATCAGTGCGCAGGTCGTGGATATTGAGAAGCGGTTTTAAGACTTTCTCCGAAACGATGGTGACATCAAGCACCCCAATAGCATCATGATCATCATACATACCCGGTTTTGCCTGGAGGGCGTACCACTCACCCGCCAGGTACATGCCAAATTCATGGAGGCGTGAGGGCCGATACGCTTCGGTTCCCTTCTTCGTGACAACAAAACCAGCGGTTAATCCGTCGAGGAATGATTTCGGCGTGTGGCCATTAAGATCTTTCACCACGCGATTGTAATCCAGGATCGCCAGTTGGTTATCAGGAAAATGAACGGCAAGGAAATAATTGTATGATTCCTCGCCGGTATGACCGGGATTTTCCTTTCTCAGATCATTGCCCACCAACGCAGCGGCTGCTGTACGGTGATGTCCATCGGCAACGTAGGTCGCTGGAATTTTTTCGAATGCATTGATAATGCTTTCTATTTGCTCAGCTTTATCGACCACCCAGAAACGGTGTTGGATATTATCGTCCGTTGTAAAAGAATAAACCGGTTTGGTTTGCTTGATGGTCTCAACAATATTATCAAGTGATTTATTGGCAGGGTAAGCAAAGAAGACGGGTTCTGCATTCATCATGGAAATACGCACATGATTTTTCCGGTCAGCTTCTTTGTCGGGACGGGTGAGTTCGTGTTTCTTAATACGTCCCGCCATATAATCGTCTACCGACGCACAAGCGACAATTCCATTTTGCGACCGTCCGTCCATGATCAACTCGTATATATAAAGACATTCTTCTTTGTCTTGAACAAATACACCCTCTTTTACCAGCTTTTGAAAATTATTTTTACCGGCTTCATACACATCCATGCTGTAATGGTCAGTTGCCGGAGGAAGCGTTATCTCTGGTTTGACAACATTCAAAAAGGACCATGGATTTCCCTTTGCCTCTTCACGAGCCTCCTCTGAATCCAACACATCGTACGGACGAGAGGCAACGCTTTTTACTTTTGACGCTACCGGCCGAAAGCCTTTGAATGCTTTGATTTTCATAAGTGGGTGATAAGTGAGTTTCTTATTATCGTTTAATTATGTGGCTGCAATAACGAAGTCTTGAAATTATTCTCCAAGAAATTGATAGAAGATATCCGCAATGTATGGCAAGAATAAAGATTATCGTTACGCACTATAAATAAGAAAATTCAAAAAAAGGTGTGCATCTTGTCACATTCTGGGTAGCCTCATTTGTCATTGCTGGAAAAGCACCTATGGACGCAGCGTATCGGAAGTTATTGACATACTCATATAATATTCTTGGCTCTTTTGAAGATGCAAAGGATGTCGTGCAGGATGTGATGGAGAAATACATTCACCTGGATAAAACCAAAATCGAAAACGAAGTACATTACCTCACCCGAATGGTTATCAATCATTCGATTAATTTTAAAAACAAGTTTGGCAAACAAGCCGCGTATGGTGTATGGTTGCCCGAGCCTGTCTCAACAGAAACAGCTGAAACACATTTGATACGCGAGCAGGTTGCACACTATACGCTACTGGTCCTTATGGAGACGCTGAATGCAAAGGAACGGGCGGTGTACATGCTTCGGGAGGCTTTCAATTATTCGCACGAAGAGATCGCAGCTGCTCTTGATATTACGTCCGATAGCGCCCGACAATTATACAGCCGGGCAAAGAAAAGTTTGAGTCAGTACGTGCCCACAGCCCAATACCATCATAGGGATAAACTGCCACAGTATATTGATGCCGTTGTTAATGCTGATATGAAAACCCTGGAGAATCTTCTTGCTGGGGACATCAAAATCATGGCGGACGGTGGAAATAAAATCCGCGTGGTTAAAGATATTGAGATGGGGGCTGCGTCTACTGCACAACTTGTCCAACATGTTTACGCGCTTTTCCTGGAAGACAAACAATACACGTTTACACAAATCAATCACCAGCCTGCTATTTGCTTCTGGCAGAATAAACGTCTTTACAATTGTCAGGTGTTTTCATTTGATGAGGCTGGTAAGATGAAATTCATTTATTCCGTCGTTGATCCCGACAAATTAAAATCAATTAAGTTCATATAGTCTGTCACATTTGAACCATCCTTATCTGTCTTTAATCAAAAAAACATGAAGACATTATTAAGGATCGATTCAAGCATTCGACTTACGGACTCGTTCAGCCGGGAAGTGGGAAATCATTTCGTATCCCGCTGGCAAGAAAAGCATCCAACGGGAAAAATTATCACCAGAGATTTACAAGTAAATCCGATTCCACATTTAACACAACAAACGGTTCAGGCTTTTTTTGGTGGTCAACCCACCGGCGATGAGCTTGAACTCTCCGATGTATTAATTAATGAAATCACAGTCAGTGACGAACTACTCATCACCTGCCCAATGTATAATTTTCAGATCCCCTCTACGCTAAAGGCGTATTTCGATCACGTGGTAAGAGTTAACAAAACCTTTCAGCATAAGCGTGGAGAATACGTGGGGCTTCTCAAAAACAAGAAGTGCTCCATCCTTGCTACGATGGGCGGAAAGAAAGAAGACATAAACCGGGAGACAGGTTTCGAAAGTTATCTTAGAAATATCCTCGGCTTTATTGGCATAACTGACACAGAAATATATTGCATTGATGGCACTGCGAACCCGGAGCACGCAACGGAAAGAATGGTAGAGATTAAAAACAAAATCATAAACTCAATTTAAATACTATGACTACACTGGAAGAAGTAAAGAAAACTGTCGCGGATTTTGTTCGCGCCGGTGATACCAATGATGTTACCTTACTCGAACAGGTTCTGCATACCCATTTTCAAAATGTTCAGGATGGCTTCTTTGAAGAAAATGGTGTTTTCATTTTCTCGAAGGAAGATTATAAAACACTTGTAAAAACAAAACGATTTGGAGGAGCCGCAAGAAAGATTGAGTTTGGACAAATCGATATTTCAGGAAAGATTGCTCACGTGAAAGTTCGACTGGAAAGCAATTTCCTAATTTTCAACTCGATTCTGCTTTTGGGTTATGAAGATAAACGCTGGACTATCATACACAACATTCCGAAAATCGAGAAAAAAGGACAATGATTTATGGGATTAAAGGATGGACATGATTACGAAATCGCATATCATCCCTAACGGGATTAAGGATTTGGATAGAAAACATTTTTCTACCACTATCATCCCCAACGGATTTCGCAGTGCAGGAATGCAAGAGAAGTGACATTGTAATTTCCATACTCATTCGGCGTTCCATTCGTTACAGCATCGAGATCGATAAGATCCACAACCCGGTGCCGTAGGCATCAAATATCGGTAGCCCTAGTGTGTGGATTCTGGATGGGAATGCCGTAGGCATGATATATAACAGCAGCGAAATCGGTTAAACAACAATCATTTCCGTTCTACTGGACTAACAAATACAATTAATCCGAAAATTTGAATCTGAGTTGATCGTTGAACTGTCATATGTCGAATGCAGGCATTGTATACTTATTTTCGAAGTCTATAAAAGACTTGAAAACGTATTGTACCTATTGTTGTTTGTGAATAGTCTATGTTGCAATGGAGCGGCGGCGACACTGGGGTACGTTTATTACAGTCTTACGAATTTAGCTGACCGAATAGTGACTAAAAAGGAATATCTAATTATTCCTTAAACAAAACAGGCTGTGTCCAAGCCATTTCAAATTCCCCTGCTTTATATGGATTGGATTTTATTTTGTCAGAAATGATGCGCGCACGTACAAAGTTATAACGCGAGGTGAGCTTAAAGTTTCCGTTAGTACCATGGATACGCTCCAACACCGTGGATTGCCCGGAGCCTTTGATTACACCTACGAATTCAATAACATAGTTTACACCAGGCTCCGGTTTTACTTCAACGGACAACTCGTTATTCGACAACGTCACGCTGCTTAACGTAACTCCTGACGACGCGTAAAAATCACCTTCTTCCATGGCATTGATCAGTGCATTCGGGTCAAGCGTTGCGGCATAGACCATTACCCAACCACGACCCGCATTGCTGAAGGAAGGGCCAAACTGATGATAGTTGTGACTGTCATCGGTGGCCAGTCCGAGCAACAGTGGCTGACCCTTTTTCAAGTAAGCCACGTTGATCATATCCCACATCTGCTCGCTTCCGGGACGCGTTGAGTCACCTTCATTGTGTACCATGGGGTGACCGTTGTAAACTTCAAAAAATCGCTCGCCGTGCAAGTTCATCATATCCTGGGCAGTGATCGCATAATAAAAATTTGGATGATTGATGTGAGGAAACATGGGGACTCCCGTTTCCTTTCGTTGCTTCAGGACAGCATCAACATTCCGTTGCATCGTTTCTACGACGCTCCCGCCACCCTGCGGCTGAATCTTTGCCTGCAGATTGATTCCTCCAAGGTGAACCGGTTTTCCTTCAAATTTATCCGTTATCTCTTCCGCAGGGATGATAAGAAAATTCTTGTCCTCCATTTTCTTTTTGTATTCAGGGTAGGTCTTCAATTTTACAAGTGTCCTTCCCGAATCAGTTTTATAAGTCACCCAGTCTTTCCCGAATTTTTCTAGGTACTTGTTGAAAGCAGTTTCATACATGCCACTCTTGATAACTTTCACCCACTTCTCTTCGCGGGCCATTGTATTGTGATCAGAAAGCGCAACGAAATCGTAGTCACGTGATTTATACCAATCCAGCACCATTTCCGGGTATTCATCTCCGTCGCTCCAATACGTATGGGTGTGAAGATTTCCTTTGTACCATCTTTTTGTTTTCTGTTCTAGAGGTTCAGTCTGAGGTGCTAGCCAGTCAAACAAAAAACCCAACAGGATGAGGACGCATGTTTTGTAAGCCATGGAGCTAAAATAGGAAACTGTGGAGATCTATGCTGCATAAAGTTATTGTTAAGCCAGCATTAATCGACGGTGAGGTAATATATTCTTATGCGATATGGGATGCAAAAATTTTGACCGGTGGAGATCTTTTTTATCTGATTGTTGACGTCTCAAAATAAATCAGGATTAAAATGCATCTCGTCATTATCCATGCATCAGCCACTCACAAAACGTTTCCCAAAAATCATACAGGTAGAACATATTCACGCTAAACTGATACAACAACACCAATAGCAAGGCGAGCGGGAAAACATTCAGACGCCTGTGCGATTGCCAATCCCAGATGCAAAGCGCAATCAGAATAGTATCGGCCAACGCAAATCCAAATAACATGACATTGGGATGACCATTGAGCAGCGGAAAATACTTTAGTGTGCCGGGAAAATAGATCGATATAATTCGATCCGTAGCAGGGGTAAAAAAAGGAAAAATGGTACATAACATGTAACGTGCATGGATGGTAGGCTTTTTTCGATAATAAATTGCGAGGCCATATAATATTACAAACACAATCAGCGCATTAAAAACCAGTGCTATAAAAGCATAGTCGAGCGCGGGTTGACTTTTAACCCGATAGCGTAGTAAATCGAACGTCGTGAGCACCAGGACGGGTACAAGTACATACGAAAATCTACCTATCCAGCGGTGCGCAATGTTCATTTTTTTCTTAATCAGCAGCGGTTGCGTGATCAGCATGAAGCACCATAAAAATAGCGTAATACCGTGCAGGTGCATCCGGTAATTTTCCTGCTCGAAGACTCGCGTGATGTACGTCAGCCAAAAGGCAGCACTTACAGTTACAAAGAAAACCAAAAAGAAAATATGACTTCTTTCAAAAATGGTTCGTTCCAGTTTCATGCGATATAGTCTTGATCAATTTATCAACAATTGCTCAGCCATCCAACACATCTCTCTACAGTTTGATTTGTAGTAACACATTTAAGTCGGCGCATGTCGTCGAAAGAAGTATTACGATGATGCTTAGCACTAAATCATCGCTTAAATGATTCGAGAAAAAATAATGGTGATCGGACGGAAATTTGACTTATACCAATGCCATTATTTTCCTGTTCATCATTATGTAGCTGAGCTGCTTCTGAAAACTTTTCGGTCGTAAACTTAGCCTTATCGCTCGTTGGTATGCTGTCACTGATCATTATAATCCCTTATCGTTCCACTCCCACCGGGTATACCAAATACCTGTTATCATAGAAATCAGATCGCTCATAAAACCAGGCGTACACCTTCATTTTATCCTTCACAAATTCAGGATCTTCCTTTTTCTTCATCTCAAATTCCTTCCGCAGGTTCTCGTCTTGTTCAAGCATCCAACGAGCCAGGGGCTCGATGGCGTATTCCTCAATGTATTCCGTGCGACTAAAAATCTCCGGAAAAAATCCCCACGCTAAAAAGCTGTCAGGGCTTTCAGGTTCAAGCAGGTAGACTATTAAGTCGCCGAGCACCTGGTCGGTAGGGATGCGAATGGAACCAGGATAAAATGTTTCCTTGTGTTTCTTTGACTGAGCTTTAGCCGTCACGCTGAAATGGCCTTCAAATGGTTCGGTGGAAATTTTCGCATCCTTGAGATGATACAGGTCAACATCTACCGTTGTAGGCTCTGTTATCTTCTCGATCTGAATACCATGCTTCATCAGCCGTTCAATCACATTCTGATAGGTTGCTGGCACCCAATACGCTTTGGATCGCTTTGCGGCTATGGCGGGTTTATTGAAACGTCTGTACGGAATCTTTTGCGTTATGGGTTTGCCGGTCCAACGCACATAGTCGGCAGCCGTTACCGATGATTTCTCCAATGTTGACGCTATGCCGAGAAATGTTACCGTGTCCGCCTTTTCCGGCGAGGCCCATGTTATGACCACGTCATCACCGCGCAACTTCGCATCCGACTGGATGGCCTGTTTCAAAGAAGTGCTTTCCTTTCCAACAATTTGAAGCAGTGCTTCCAGGAAAACATAAGTACCCAACACCCGTTGCTTGAAAGGTTTGAGTGAATGATTTTCCACAAGGATGGAAGGAATACGGCGTAGGTCGCCATAGTTGGTGGAGAATCTTGGGCTGTAAGGATATTCCATCATTCCCTGTGTGAAATCCCGGTCGTTGGTAGCAAACACCAACGGGCCGGGTATATGCCCGTAAGCCTTCAGCCCCTTGTCAATGGCTGGCCGAAATGTCCGTGTCAGCCATTGCCCAATGGCCGGGGAGTATTCGTTGTTCCCATACGTGATGTCGTACTGGTAGTCTGCGCCATCCGTCACGTGCAAGTCCACATAGAAGGAAGGGTTGTAATCATTCATCACTTTCACCAGCGTGCTGATTTCTTCCGAATCCAGCTTGGTATAGTCGCGGTTCAGGTTCAGGTTGCGCGCATTGGTACGCCATCCCATATTCACGGGACCTCGTTGATTCGGACGGTTGAAAGGAGATACCCGTTCATGACCATCAACGTTCAGTATAGGAATAAACAAAAGATTTGCATTTTTTAACAGCGCGCGCTTGTTACCGAAGGCAATATCCCGAAGCAACATCATTCCCGCATCTTTTCCATCTATTTCGCCCGCATGAATTCCAGCTTGAACAAGCAGTAGTGGTTTAGACGACGACTGCAAAGCAGCCTTATCAAATGTTTTATCCTGTGAGACGATAACCATTTGAATTTTTCGTCCATTTGCGCTTTGCCCTACCGTTATCATTTCCATCACCTCCGATGCTGCACAAAGTTTATCAAACCAGCCCATCGTTTCAACGTAAGATGGCGTCCTCACGAAGTCACTTTGTTCAGTGGGCGTTATCCATGGATTATTTTTGTCGGCAATCAATTCGAGGCTTTTTCCTTTCCAGGGAAGAATGGGCGGAAGAATCTTTTCTTGTTGTGCTATCGTGACGCACGGGAGAAAAAAGCAGAAGACCACGAATAAACGGTTCATATGACAGGGTTTTGGAAAACAAAAATAATAAAAATGAAATGGCTTCATCTCCAGTGGCGCAAATCTGTTCTGACGTGTGCAAAGGAGGTATCCATGAAGCGATGGATTTCACCAAGTTTGAAGGATCAATTATACCCTTGTGTAAGATATTGCTTGTATTTGCGCTTGGCGGGATTAACAAATCTTATACCTTCGTTCCGCTATTAAAATGTTATGCGAATTTCTTTTTTGATCACATATTTTCTTGTCAGCTTTCTTTTTGTTGTGACCAGCAATTTCGTCCAGGCACAGCAACAACGCCACGAAGCAGTCGGCCCCGAACCGGTGAATGGCCTGAACCGGTTAGGTGTTGAATATTTGAAAATTGACTTTACCCAGGACCAACGTGCGATGTTGGATGGTGTTGAGTTGGAATTGATCTTTTCTATTGATACCCTAGGCCAGGCGTTATTGGAGGATGTCAATGGAATCAATGACGCCGCCATTATCGATAGCTTGAGAAAGAAAACTGTTGAGGTCGGCAAATTTAAACCAGCTTATGCAGACGGTCAGCCTGTTGAAGGTTTTTATTCAATGCTGCTTCGGTATCCTACTTACGAAAAAATGAATGTTACACGCCGAGTGCCACCTATGAACTATCGTCGTTTGAAACGTGAAGATTTCGAATCATTCGAACTCGGTGAACGCATGGATGTACTCATTGGTGGAATGATGAATGGTTTTGTCGGGAATGCGCAAGATTATCTTAGCGTTGGCGGTGGAATGAAAGTTGACCTCGCTTTCGCTGGCAAGCGTGGTTATGGATTTGGTTTCACCATGAGCTTCTTTGGTAACAACCGGAGAAAAGATTTTGCGATCGATCCGACTCGTGAACAGCTTCGTGCTCCCCTAACATTGGTAATGGGTGCCCTTGCGAATAAAACCATATTAAGAAAACCCAAATCTTCCATTTTGCTTCAGTTAGAGCCGGCTTATATGGAACTTACTATATCACCAAAGAACAATAACCAGGACAAGAACGATGTCAAATTCAGGGGATTTAGTCCTGGGGTTACGTTACACTATGTGCTGAAATTGGGAAGAGATCGTTTTACCGATTCTTATATGCCTGCAATCTTTAACCATTGCCTCAATTTGCATGCTGGAATTCGACCGGTATTTTATAATTCTCGTGAAGCCTCCGGGGTATTATATGAGGTGGGTATTTCATACAGGATGATATATCATTTCTTCGAGTCATATACATTAAAGGAATGACGAATCAGTGAGTATGAATCCTTATGAAGTATTGGGCCTTACGCCTGCCGCATCGGATGCTGAAATTAAGGCGGCATACCGGGAGCTTGTCAAGATATATCATCCAGATATAACCAACTCCCCAGATCCTGATCGCATCAGAAATTTAAATGAGGCATATGATATTTTGTCCGATCCAGTACGGAAGTATCATTATGACAGTAGATCAAAAATTGAACCTCCCATTCCGTATGAGGAAAGCCCCATCGAAGCTTACGGGAATACCTCAACCGAAAAAGAGAAGCGGGAAGAAAAAAGAGGGCAGCCGAAAATCTTAAGTTGATAAAGTTTGAATCGAGAATAAAAATCTTTTACCGTTTTTGCCGGATACTTTGTTTCCCGATTTCCCTATTTGCAGCACTCGTGGTTGGGGACATATTTTTACCGTCAAAGGAATATAAAGAAGTGGCTGAGACAGGTTGGCAACGACGTTTCGGAAGAGGGAAATTTCGTAATCATTACAGTCCTGGAGAGCTTGTGAGTTTTATGAAGACCAGGCATTTTACAATCGCCGTTCCTAACGAAATCCATGTCGGTTACGACTATTTCGCAACAAACAAAGAACCGTTGACCATCATGGTGACGCCGATCTTTAAAGTACCATCAAAGGTATCGCTTATGCAAAATGGTCATCACTACACAGCACTGATTGAAAGAACGATTTATAGTAACCATTATGGAGTGCATTATTTGTTACTGGTCACGTCGTTGTTTGTCGTAATAAGAAAAGAATATTCTCATTTTAATTTCTGTGTCTCGGTTTTTCCGCCATTGTTTTTGATTGCGGTTTATACGATAATGTTTGTCGTATAAATTGGACTTTGGGTTCTGAACAAAGTTATTATTTGTTATCAAGAAAAATTCCGAAACATATCCGAATTTCTTTTTAACTTGATTCTGGCAATCAGTTTTGCGGTTCCATCAAAATCGCAACATCACACAAAATAAACGGCTGGTCAATAGCAGTCTTCTTCGATAGGAAAATTTGGAGCTTCTTTAGATTTTAAAGGCTATCGCCAACACTTTATTTCGGCAGTTAAGGATATAAAAAAATCTATTTCCTTTTATAAATAATTTAACCCTAAAGAATTTCTTATGGAAACAATGACCCGAACGGCTTCTAACATCCAGGAGGAAATTAGAAGCGCCAATCAACATTTTGAACAAAATTTTGCAAACGGAGACGCTAAGGGAATGGCCGCACTGTATACGAGTGACGGGATGCTCCTTCCCCCAGGAGCTACAATACAACAAGGCTCTAGTGCTATACAGAATTTCTGGCAAATGGTAATGGATACGGGCATTAAGAGCGCACACCTGGAGACATTAGAACTGGAGCAGGAAGGAGAAACAGCCATTGAAGTGGGGCAATATGAATTGAGTGGTGCAGAGGGCAAACGTATGGATCAAGGAAAATATATCGTCGTCTGGAAAAAACAAGTAGGCCAATGGAAACTCCACAAGGACATCTGGAATACAAGCCTAAGTTCTTGAGTTTAGAAAATTCCATGCAAGTAAAAAAGCCGTTCATCAATAGGACGGCTTTCTCTTTGCTGCTTAGCACCATATCAATTTAATGGATACCATACGGAGTATTGAACGTACATCGATACGTGATTGAACTTTTTATTATAACAATTCCTATTCCTGCATGTTGTAAACAACATCAACGATCAATTTCACACTTAATATTTGTGACTATGGAAACACGACAAGAATTAAAAGGAATGGCGACGGTAAGTTTCTGGGCGGATGATGTCAAGGCAGCACGCAAGTGGTACAATGAACTTTTAGGGGTGGCTCCATATTTCGAACGGCCTGATAGTGAAAATCCTGCATACATCGAATATAGATTTGGTGACTTTGCGGCGGAGTTAGGAATCATTGATCGGAAATTTGCACCAAAAGCAGCTCACCACGGCCCAGGAGGCGCGGTACTTTTCTGGCACGTCGAAGATGTGAAGGGCACATTACAAAGACTCCTCACGATGGGCTGTAAAGAGTATGAAGGACTCACGGAACGGGAAGCAGGATTTGTAACTGCTTCTGTCATCGACCCGTTTGGTAACATTCTTGGTGTGATGTACAATCCGCATTACATTGAGATTCTGGAGTCATTAAAATTCCAAAGCGCGGGATAAGAACAATTGTCTACCATCAACAGTTTGTCTTTATTTAGTTCACAGCGTTTACATTCTTTAAAGATCGATTATTTTCATCTGCATAATTTGAAACGAACATCGTTGATTCAGAGCCGCCTGTAAGTACATTTACTTGCTGTACTTGCGTTCAAGATTCTGGCGGGTTAACTTTCGCCATGAAAGATCAACTCATCATTAAAATGGTCCTCGATGCTTGGAACCAATATTTAAAACGCACCGATGATCTCTTCCTTCAATTCACCGACCAAGATTTACTTAAACAGATTGCGCCGGGAAAGAACACTGCTAAATATCTGTTAGGTCATCTTACAGCAGTTCACGATCGCATGCTGCCATTGCTCGGACTAGGACAGCCTTTGCATCCTGCCATTCACGAAGATTTTGAACGACGACCAGACGGCGACCACGTTAACAAATATTCCACAGCCGACCTGCGCCGGCAATGGTCTGAGGTAAATACAGCATTAAATAACGCGATGGCTACGTTGACCTTGGATCAATGGTTTGAGAGACACAATGCTGTATCACCCGAGGATTTTAATAAAGAACCGCACCGGAATAAATTGAATGTTATCATCAACCGGACGAATCACGTTGCATGGCACTATGGCCAGCTTCTTTTAATTAAAAACAAAGAAGAATAAAGCTAGCGCTCGGGAATAAATAATTCAAACTTACTTATGATTGATCTATGAATAAGTAGATCATGTGGACGATCGTTGAGGTTCAACACATGCCTTTTCCTTACTTCACCTTCCTTGCCTCCTGATATGTTTTCATTTGCTTCTCTAACAACTTTTTATCCCCTACCAATACGAGTGTCATATCTTCATACTTAAAATGTTCTTTCGCAATAGCAGAAACTTTTTCCGGGGTGACTGCATAGATATTTTTTACCCGGTTGGTGAGGTATTCGTCGCTTAGACCATGGGTTTCAATAAAGTTTAATTGTCCGATGATACCGCCAGGTGTAGAATTCTGAAGGACAAAAACGCCAGCCATGTAGTTCTGTATTCCGGCAAGTTCTTCTTTTCCGGGCGCCTCTTTTTGAAGGGTGCTTACTTCCTTGGCGATCTCCTGCAACGCATCCCCTGTGTGCTCAGTTGTTATGTCAGCTTGTTCGTACCAGACCGAAGTGTTCTTATAATTTTGAATGGCACTGAATGGCGAATAGGTGTAGCCTTTATTTTCGCGAATGTTCGACGTAATGCGTGAGCCAAACGATCCTCCCAGCAACGAATTAGCCACTTGTAATGCAACGTAGTCGTCATGCTTTGGTGTTAGGGTCGGCAGGCCCAGAATGACTGTTGTCTGTGGTGCTGCGGGCCGGTCAATCATCGCTATCTCCGCCGACTTCGTTGGTGTCGCAGGCGGGTAATTTATTTCGGGACCTTCCTTCCACCCTTTAAAGGCTTCTTCGATTGATTTTTGTGCGGCGCTTTCATCAAATTTCCCCACTACGTAAATCACACTGCGCTTGGCACCAAAATTCTTTTCATAAAAACTTTTCGCCATATCAATGGTGTAGGAGCTCAGCATTTCCTGCGTCGGAAAAGTCCGACCGTAAGGATGGTCCTTATAAATAATACTGTTGAATGACTCGATAGCCTGCGACTGAGGTTGTGCTTTTTGTACACTGAGCTGCCGCTTCAGATCGCTTTTAAGCCGTTCGATTTGCGAGGCCGGAAAAGCTGGATTCATCACAACATCAGCCATCACCTTAATAAGATCGGGAGCAAACTCCGAAAGCACAGCGCCGGATATTGTCGTGTTGTCCGGTCCTACACCGATGTTTATCTCTCCACCCATCGCTGCCACCTTTCTTGAAATCGTTTTGAAGTCCATAGTCGTCGTACCTTCCTTCATTAATTCGCCCGTAAGATCAGCCAGCCATACTTCATTGGGGCCTTCATTTACATTTCCGGTTTTGATGACGAGGCTAATATTCACCTTAGGAATAGATCCATATTGTACCAGGGTAGACTTCAATCCATTTTTCAGCACATTCACCTTCTTTGCGGGAAGTACAAAATCTTTGGGATTACCGCCTGGAGGTGGTGTCTGTTTCTGAGCGCTTGTAGCAAATGTGATAAATACAACGGGGAGGATGGTGAAAATAAGTTTTAACGTCTTCATTATTCTGCTGCTTTAGGGTCAACAATCAATATCGTTCTATTCGTTGGACGAAGGTATTCTTCCACAGTTCGTTTGATCACTTCTGGCGTGACCGCACGAAATTCTTCTTCAAGTGTATTGATGCGTGACGGATCGTCGTCAAACAAAGCGAAACATGCCAGCAAATCCGCACGCCCGATGCCATTCCCTCCTAAGGTGGAATACAGGTCTGAACGCAATTTTACAATCGCCAGCTCTGTATCTTCTTTTGAGACCTTCGAGATTTCGTTTATAGCTTCGTCAAACTCAGCGACTATGGAATCTGCAGGAACCGTCGAATCATGAATAAGGTCGGCCATCCATACCATAGGACCATTATAGTTAAACATGTTGCCGAGGTAATTGATGCCGCCACTCACATTTCCGGTATAGCCTTTCTCCTGGACAAGTTTGTTGTACAACTTACTATCCTGACCTTGCAGCAGGATCTGATCAATCAGACCCATAGCATAATATTCAGGTGTGCCACGGTCGGGCATTTTATAAGCAATAGCAATGGCAGGTTTGTTGGCCAGCTTGTCCTCCTTGATTTTTCTTTTTTCGTTTTCCTGACGCGGTTCGGAAATGTCAGGCTTGGGCGGAAGCGTCGCTGATGGAATTGAATCGAAATACTGCGCGACCCATTTTTTAGCATCTTCAATTTCAAAATCACCGACTACCGCAAGGGCCGCGTTGTTGGGTGCATAATACGTCTTAAAGAAATTATCAACGTCTTCGAGTTTAGCTGAATCAAGATCTGCAAGATCGCCATAAAAATTATGAGCATTGAACCAGTTTTCATTGGCATACTGTGGCATGTCGAGCCATGGAAATCCGCCGTAAGGCCGATTGAGCACGTTTACCTTTACTTCATTTTTTACAACTCCCTGCTGGTTGGTAAGATTTTCCTGGGTAATAACCAGTCCTTTCATTCGATCAGCCTCCGCCCACAGGGCAGTCTCGAGTTTATGAGAAGGCATTACCTCAAAGTAGTTCGTGAAATCGAAACGAGTGGATCCATTCAGGATGCCACCATTTTGCTGCACCAGCTTAATAAACTCCATTTTACCAAGATTCTGTGAACCCTGAAACATCATGTGCTCAAACAAGTGCGCAAACCCTGTTCTGTCTTTAGGTTCAATCCTAAACCCAATGTTGTAATAAACCGCAACGGCTACGGTAGGGGCGGTTTTGTCTTGTGATAAAATTACTTTTAAACCGTTGTTTAACTTGTAATAAACAACAGGAACCTCGAAGGTATCCCCGGGTTTCTCGGTTTTATCATTGGAGCAGGCAAACAGAGCGACCGCCATCAGCAGACACAAAAGTTTACGGGTAATTGAAGTATACGTATGCATGATATATAATAACATTTATCGGATAAGAAAGCGGAAGCTAAGTTAAACGATAAATGGATGTGTAAAATATTGCAGGCCGATAATTTGTGGAATTACCTTATCCAGCCTTCCCAGAACGTCGAAGAGTGTACCCCAGAATGCGGTAAGGTGTTAGCGTGCTGAGTTCGACGTGTGGAGCTATGTCGCGAGCAGCTGGTTTATTAGTGGCGGCACGGACACGCCGTCGCACGCAGTTCATCAAGTAATATCCGCCGATGATCAGAGTTGTTACACGCAGGGAGGCTGTTTGCGTTTCTTTAGGTATCAGTTACAAAGTCCTAATTCACAATAAAATTTTAAACAATATGAAAAAGATCATCAGATTTTCATGGATCAATGCCCTGGTTGGCGTTGTCTTGTGTACCATTCTTTTTTCGTTTTCAAGCATCACCGGTGCACATAGCGTGCAGGTTTATCTCGACGACAAACTTATGATCGACCACTACGTGGACACCCGGGCGGATGCACCCACTTTGCGCGTAAATCCTACCGAAAACCATCGTGACGTTATCGTGAAGTACAGCGAATGTGGGCGGACAGTGACGGGCCGAACGATCACCATTAAAGACGACAACAATAAAGTATTGAAGGATTGGAAATTTGAAGGTGCAGCCGCGGGTTTTGAAAAGCCGATGGCATGTTCGATGAAAGACATTGCAGCATTGCAGTCAAAGGGAGGAAGTGCTCTTAAGCTATACTACTCTTCCAATGAATTTCCTGAAGGCCAACAAATTGCCAAGCTGATTATCGAAAGTGATCCGAAAACGGCTTTAAAATAATGAATGATCTCGTTCCCCTGTCTCGCGGCAGAGGAGCGAGGTTTAACTCCGACTATGGAATTAAAAAAAGAAAAATGAAACTATCGTTTGAAAAGGCTGTTGCCTAAAATCTGCTGCATCAACTGTTCACGGAGATTCCGACTCATTGGAATACGGGCATTCTCCAGAATGATTTCATCACCTTCGATGGCCTTAATGTGGGGAACGGATATCAAAAAAGATTTGTGAACTTTTAAAAACTGATCTTTAGGTAACTGCTGCTCAAGACTTGTCAGCGTGATGTACGTAATTAATTTTCGATTCTGAACATGGATAACAGCATAGTTCTGAAGTCCTTCGACATAAGAGACGTCTCGGAAATATACCTTTTCAAACTTCCGGTCACAGCGAACAAAAAAATAGTCTACGGGTCCGGAATTATGGTGTAAGGCCGCAGTTTTCAATTGAAAGACATCCATCGCTTTTAAAGACGCTTTCAAAAATCTTTCAAAGGTGATAGGCTTAACGAGGTAATCGATTACATCAAGTGAATAACCTTCCAGCGCATAATCAGAATAGGCTGTTGTGAGAATGGTTAACGGTGGATGTTTTAAGGTTTTAAGAAAATCAATACCAGTAACTTTAGGCATGTGAATATCCAAATATATCAAATCCACCTTTTGTTCTTTTAAGCAAGTCGCGGCTCTCAATGCATTTTCACACGACGCAATGCAATGAAGAAATTCAATTTCCTGTACATGTTCTTCCAGACCTTTGCGTGCAATGGGTTCGTCATCGATGATAAGGCAGTTCAATTTCATAATCAGCGGCTGTAAAGTTTTGGCCTGTGACGCACTCAGGAAATTTGCAAAGAAAGATTAACCTCGTAACTATCCGGTGCGTCATCAATTACCAACTGATGACGATCCTTATATAATAATTCGAGCCGGCGTTTTGCATTTTTTAATCCGATGCCTGCGTGACCTTTGGTCGCGGTTTTATTTTCTTTTGTATTCAGTACAGAGAATTTGAGATTGTTCTGATGCTTACCGATTGCTATCCGTACCTGATTTTTATGCGGATAATGTGATACATGTTTGAACGCATTTTCAACAAAGGGAATTAACAACAAAGGCGAAATAGTAAAACCTTTAAGATTATCATCCACAATAAAAGAGATATTATAGTTTTCATCTTTACGTATCCGTTGTAACTCCACGTAATTCTCCAGATAGATAATTTCTTTCTCTATGGGTATTTCATGGCCATTGCATTCATATAACTGATACCTGAGCATTTCAGAAAAAGCCGACAAAGATTCGCGCGCATGCGTGTTTTGTTTGTCAATTTGAAAATAAATGGTATTGATAGAATTAAACACAAAGTGAGGGTTGATTTGTGCTTTCAGATATTCAAGTTCGGAACTTAGTTTCTCAACCTCCATTTTCCGGATAAGCTCTCGTTGAAAATACCAGGCTTTACTCAATGCCAAAGCGACACTGAACGCGAGGTAAAATATGGCAATTGAAAAATTGTAGTAAGTACTATAAAACAATGAACTACGACTCTCATCGCCTAAAACATAAGCATATAAATATACATCGTGAGCATTCTTTAGAAACACATATAGTCCAAGGGCAGTGAATAGTAAAAAAGCATAGGCAATGATTTTTTTCTGTTGTGCATACTTTGGAATCAGAACAAGTAAATTAACATAAATCAGTAGCGCCAGCAGCCCATTACGGATAACAACCTCCAAGGCGAATTGATCGAATCCGGCGGCGTCGATCAAATTGATTTTTGTGAACATATGGAACCCAACGGTAGCAACCCAAAAAATCACGTGATCCATCTTGTACCTCCAGAAGTTCATAGATGGAATTTAAGGATTTTCACGCAGCTAAGCCTAAACAAAAACAGCATTTCGTCAAGGAAATTATACATTCTGTCATAAACAGGGACTGGATTAGGAGGCTTAGAGGATCAGTTGAGTACGGTGATTAACAAGTCTGAATTTTAGAGATGAATGACGGTCGCTATAGGAATTTCTATTGGTCGTATAAAAAAGAAGTCTCACCAAAAGGCGAGAACTTCTTACAAGCTAAAAAATAACATTATTCTTTTTTTACGGCATCGCTTGATGCCGGCCACCAGGTTGCTTACCTCGTACTCTGCCACTGAAGCAGACATTGCATCCCTGTACACCTTGATTGCCATACGCCAATCTTTACGCAATTCATATGCATAGGCCAGATTCTGGAGCAGTCCTACCCTATTGCCTTTGGTTTTAATCAACCCCGATTGCGAGCATGCAATGGCATCGCTGTAACGCGCTTGCCTGATGTATAAAGAACCCAGGTGAAGGTATGGTGGCGCATAGGTTTCATCGAACAGCACCGCCATTTTCAAGTGGAGCTCTGCACGTGCCTCATCTTCTGTGTAGTAGAGGTATGCCCATCCGAGATCGTTGTGCAGTCTTCCATAGCCCGGTTCGTCATACAACAGGTTGTTTAACAATGCTAACCCTTCGTCTACAAGACCCTCGAGAATCATACGCTCAGCGTCCACCAGGTATTTTTCTATCCAATTAATTTTCATCGTCATTTCAAGTTTAATCATTCAGGTGAAAGGTCTCGCTCAACCTGAATGTCGAACTCGAAACCTTCCACTAATCTTCCGTGGCTGTCTTGTCACCACACATCCGCACAATCTTCGGAACAAATGTTCCAACTACTTCCACAAGATCACTTTGATAGTACATCACCTTCTCGATGTCTTTGTAGGCCATCGGCGCTTCGTCCAATCCACCACCGATCAGATCCACACCATGCTTTATCAATTCCTGCCTCACCATCTTGTTGGTGATGCTTTGCTTGGCAGCACTTCGTGACATCAATCGTCCCGCACCATGTGACGCAGACTGAAGTGAGTCGGCGCTACCTTTTCCTTTTACAATAAATCCCTGCGTAGTCATCGAGCCGGGAATGATGCCAAACACTCCTTTGCCCGCTGACGTCGCACCTTTGCGATGTACAATGACTTCGGTGCCATCACCAAAAGTTTCTTTCCATGCAAAGTTGTGGTGGTTCTCCACACGCAGCAGCGGCTGCTCTCCCAATGCACTGGCTATACGCTCATGAATCTGAAAATGATTTGCCGATGCATAATCACCTGCGAGATTCATTGCAAGCCAATATTCCTGGCCGGCTTCAGTATTCAAGTCGAGCCAAGCGAGTTCCGCAGCTTCACGGGGAAGCAGGCATACTTGTTTTGCTACCCTCGTATAGTGTCTTGCTATCTCAGCACCGAGTCCGCGTGAACCGGAATGTGACAGCACTGCCAGGTAATTACCGGCAGCAAGGCCCCACTCATTTTGTACCCCCAATTCAACCAACCCGAATTCAACGAAGTGGTTGCCACTTCCAGAAGATCCGATCTGCATGGCGGCTCTTCCCTGCAGCGGCCGTAGAACGGTGACCTCTTTGAAGAGACTGCTATCCAAAACTTCATGTTCCTTTGGACGCCTGAACGTTTCCGACCCAAAGCAGGTGTTGTCAAGGAGTATCTGCTTAAGGCTGCTTCGATTTCGGTCAAGGAAAATTTCATTCAATGGAAATACCGACAGGCTCATACGGCAGCCGATATCAACACCTACACCATACGGGATTACCGCATTACGTGTAGCAAGCACTCCACCAATAGGCAATCCATATCCCTGATGCGCATCAGGCATCAACGCACCGCCTACTGTCACTGGCAGCTTCATGGCAATCTCCATTTGATTGCGTGCGCCTTCTTCAATTCCGCTGGCACCATAAGTACAATATGCGATGCGCGTTTTATTGAGCTCATGCACCAGGGACTTTTTTTCCGTAGGAATGAGTTCGAGGGCAACGTTACCCCAGATGGAATCGTTGATAAAATTCTTTGGAGCTGCCAACACATTGCGCAGCATGGAATAGATCTCTTCCTTTTCACTTCTGCGAAAATGTTTGAGAACAGTATTGATAGCGGTCCCAACGGCTCTTCCTTCCGGGTAACCGAGCTTCATGACATCTTTTCCGCTTAATATTTTCCTTTTCATTGCTTTCCTTCTCGCGAGAGAAGTTTTTGTTTACTGCATGCTATGACGAGTTGCATCCGTTATGATGCTGGTGTCATCAAAGCATAGTGATTCCACTCGCTTACGCGACCACTTTTTAAAACATTTATTATCGGGCTATAAATAAAAAACCCGGACATTGCCCGGGCTTTCAGTGTCGTATCAGAAATTGATCAACTGAAAATCCGCGGGGTAAACAGAATATTACGATCCTGTTTGTGACTAAAATTATATGTTGTTTCCTTCAGCATGGGCACAAAGGTAGCGAAGATTGTTTTTGAATTCAAAGTCGTCTTACAAAAAAAAATTTAGTAAAGTTAATTCGCCAAAAATGTCTGCACGGTGATTAAAGGGATTGTGATTGATAACTACATTTAAAAGATCGACAGTACGAGCGAGCACGTTGTAGAAAGTTTAACGTAGTTACCTTTCGTGCTATTAATCAAAATCAAACTTATCTACTGAATGCTTCGCCTAAGCAGCGTACGTTACCGAATATGTAACGTACCTTCGCCGCTCACATCATAATAGAAACAAGAAATGAGCAAGACAAAAATAACGATCAACAATAATGGTTCTGTTAAACTCGACGGCGATTTTGAAATCGTTGATATGAATGGCAATGTCTATGGTTTACAGGGTAGGACCATCGTGTCTTTATGCCGTTGCGGGCGATCTGCCAATAAACCCTTTTGTGACGGATCGCACAAAGGTCATTTTGAACATGATGCAGTAGCATTTGATTTGCCACCGAAGAAGGGGTAGATGGAAAGGTGACCGGTAAACGGGGTAATCGGGTAATCGGATGGAAAGGTGATCGGGTGATTGGGTAATCGGATCGAAACGGGGTTGGCGGGATGCAGGGGTTTGGGTGAGAAAGGGTGATCGGTGAGGAATTACGCGGTAAGGCGGTTTGCTGAATGTGTGGGTATAAGAGGTGAGGGGTTAATGAGAAAGTTCTTTGAGAAAATTTAGCTGCCGGTTTTCAATTGAAAATGGGTCATTAATAGCGCCATGAGTTTCAGGAAGACATTTGAAACAAAAAGACTATTTTTGCACCCGAAATGAAAAAGATAATTGAATCAAGGAAGCTTTTAGGGATCGATAAAGCTGCGGATCTAAAGGAATTAAAGGTTATTTACAGGAATTTCATGAAGGAATGGCATCCGGATAAATTCCAGGATAATCATGATAAAAAAATAGAAGCCGAGGAGAAAAGCAAGGCATTTATTGAAGCATATCATTTTTTGGTTAGTGTGGCTCCCGAAACACATGAACAACAATTAGAACAATATAAAGACGTTGTAAACTCTTCCAGGATCGCGGACTTTCAATATAAAGATCAGACTTTACGCATAAACTTTCTTGACGGTAGCATCTATGAGTATTTCGGTTTACCCAAAAACATCTATATCAAATTAACCAATTCAGATGCACCGGACCGGTTTGCACGAAGGCATATATATTATTCTTTCCTCTATCGGAAGGTAACAAAGGCAATGGCGGATTAGGAATTGGCAAAGCCTGTTGTGGGAGAAAAATCTAACTTATGTATTGATTTAAAAAGATACATAACGCCTGGACTACACTAAACGCTGATGCTTGCTGAAAGACTGGTTAAGTTCGTTTGTAATGCTTTACTATTGCAGTCTCACAGTTCGGTATATTTCGCAGATCGCCCAGCAACTTTGCGAGAGGTTTGATTATTAGCTTGATGAAAACTATTTATTTTTTAAAGAAAGTTAGACTTGAACTGCGAGCATAAGCGACGAACAACTCGTCATTTCTAGTGTATCACGGATAACCAATTTTATCGACCAGTGTTTGTATAGTATTACTAAACAAATATCATCATGCAAAAATCAAAAGTGTATGTATTCATCTTCGATGGATATTCTGATTGGGAACCGCCTTATGCGATGGCGGAGATAAGCAAATCGAATCGATATCAACTGCTGACGGTTGCTATGAATAACAAACCAATTAGGTCTGTTGGCGGACTTACCATCATTCCGGATTTACAATGGAATGAATTGGAGTGGAGTGATGCCGTGATGATCATTGTGCCCGGCGGAAACGCCTGGGAGGAAAAGAAACACAGGGAGATGATTCCGATGCTGAAAGACTACATTCAACAGAACGGAAAAGTTGCTGCGATCTGTAGCGCCACAACTTTATTGGGAGACATGGGCGTTCTTGATACTGTAAAGCATACCAGCAACGCTAAATTTTATTTACAACACTATGTGACTGATTATCAGGGTGGCGACAACTACATCGAAGAACCTGCCGTGAGCGATAAAAATATTATTACTGCAACGGGCACGGCACCCGTAGAATTTGCACGTGAAATTTTTAAAGCACTTTCTCTCATGAACGAATCCAAGATTGAGGAATGGTTTCAGTTATTTAAAAATGGTATTTGGGAAAAGTCGGACGCTTGATTTTCCAGTCACGATTGCCCGCCGCTGTTTAATGACAAACGCCGGCAAGTTGGGTACTGTGCCATGGACAGGACGGCTAGACTCTTTATATAAGGCACTCAATAGCAATTTATCACGGCCTAGCGCCCGGCAATTCACACCGCCATCATTGATATTGCCAACATCTCCCGCTACCGTCCTTCGTGCTGCTTGAACACTGATTACCTGCCTTCGTCGTGGCAGTGCATTGTGAGCTGTCGAGGGACTTCACGGAGGTAGTTTCTGCTTCTACAATGCCCTTGTACTGAAGGTGAAGCAGCAGAAGGTTTACAAACCGAACATGCGGTATATCCTTTAATTACATCATCCATCTTCATTGCGATTTTACTCTTGCTAAGGTATCGGCAGTCGTTCATGTGATATTTGCTTTCAGTATTTGTTACATAGACCGTTTGACTGAACGAGCAAATAGCGATCAACAGCAAGATGCAGATCAATACGCTCGCCCTTATCAAAAATTCCGAATGAAATGATTTAAGCCTCATCGCGATAAGTTTTAACTGTGATTAAAAACGTGTTGCATTCTTGTGGGCTAGTGATCAGAATTGGATCGGGTGGGGCAAGGAGTATATCTAAATTAAAAAAAATGTCGCCTTGTTACAACGGCTGGTGTGAATGAATCGACAAAGCGCGGAGGATGCTGACCAGCATAAATATTTCAACGTTGGTTTAGTTTTTATGCCCACCCGAAATGATGGCATTTCGTCCGACGCCCATCACACGAAGCGGTTCACAACGTAGCCACTATTCTAGCGATGTATTCAAGTAAATATTGCACCTCGCGGACTCATCGTTTGGGTTGGTTCCTTTATATACCTGTGTAAGATTTGGTCGCAAACAGCATTGCCCGCAATGCGCAACATGATCAAATTTGCCCTGTAAACTTGTTAGCAGATAGAATCTATCGTTGAAATAGTCATCTACGTTTTAGCTTCCATAATCTTTACCCATATGAAAAATACCATCCTAATTCGTACAAACGCAGCCAGGCTACTGGTCTTTGCATCGGCTTTTGTTTTTACTTTCTGCAGCAAAGATGATGAAGTAAGCAAGCCTCAGTTCGCTTTCTCAATAGATGGAACAGCGCAAAAGGTACAGGTCACCAGTGGTGTGCTTTTATCCCAAATTCAATATGACCATGAAGGTCGTGCGTTGTACATCACAGCCGTTGGCGAAAATAATAAAACACTGAGCGTTGGGGTATCTAATTGGGATTTTCAAAATCCACCAGACAACGGAATTCTCACCGGTGAGTATGACGCAACCTTTGATTTTGAAGATACCCAGGAAGAAAACCCATTCGGTGATTGCCTTGCCGTTGAAGGTGCAGTACTGTGTGACGGTGGTCTAGTTACTTTGATGTTGGAAAACAATTCTTACTTCTCGGCTTTTGATGGCGCCACTGATGCAACGATCACTATTACCAAATGCGATGCGGGCAAACGCTTAGTATCGGGTACATTCTCTGCTAAAGTAGGTAGCTTCGATGGCGTTCAGCAGTATACTATTGCAGGTAGCTTTGATAACCTGACCTACCTTGTTCAGTAAAACGAATTTAACTTCTCACTGTATCATCTTTATCGACGTATGCATAACGACTAGCTGACCACGCATGGTCAATGGCAACCATCATCGATGATGTGTACATGGTCTTGAAAATTCATTCGTCTAAAAAATTATTAGCGCCGGTAAGTCTTGTGGCTTCAAAAATTATTCAAACAACTTAACTGCCTGCTTGAAATTCATAATGTTCGATGTAATTCCGAACGATAGGTTGGATAGCTCATGCTTGGCAAAATAAATGTTATAATAATCCTGACCGCTATAAAAACGGACGAAGAATGCAATCTCATCAAACCATGCCGGATAATATTTATAGTATACGTCCACGATCAAACGATTTGAAGCTTCAAGTGGAGCCGCTCCATTCATTCGCCCAAAAATCCACCCAACTTTCATTTCCAGACTAGATCGTTGCAACCACTGCATTAGCCGGGGCCTTTGGAGGTTTCTTTGTGGTCCCACAATTCCAACATGTGTAAAAACTCTGTAAGATCCATAACGATCTTTTAGTCCCTCACTGTACCAGGGACGGGGATAATACTCAAGGGAAGCCTTAATGCCGCGGATTGAAAAGTAATTCTTTGAAATAGACTTCGCACGATATGTATACACGCCGAACTCCAGGAAATCAGTTGAAAAATTGCCATCATTGAAATTGACTTCCCGCGTTGTGTCACTTACAAAAAAGGCACCGGATTGCCCGTTGGAATGATGTGCGTACGAGCCATACCATAAAGCATTGTCGTAAAACAGTTTGCCGAGAAAGCTCTTTTTCCAGAATTTGAGCTCCTGAAAAAACGTAGCATACACACGATAACTTGGATTGCGGATGGGTAACGATTTTTCATTGAGCATCCGCAATTGAACTTGTGGATTGATCATCACGGCCCACAACTTCTGGTTGCGTGAAAAAAAATAGCTCGGTGAAAACTTAGCTTCCATTATCAAAGGTTCCATGTTGCCAATGCCCGACCCAAAAGTCATATAACTCTGTTCGCGGTTTGCATTCACCATTGTGAGAAATTTTTCATACGCCAGTGAATCGTCCTCCGGCATAGCATGCTGAGCGTATAGAATTGACGAACGTATGAGAAAAACTGAAACGACAAGGAGTATAATTCGCATGGCTGAATTGATTCACTACCTCAACGCTGAAGCACGTCAAGTGTTCACCTTCCTGGGGGTAACCAGGTCGTTTATTCAAACGCCTTAAATACCCCAGGCCTTAGCCTGATATCAATGACTTCAGGTTTAGTGATGTTTGTTTAATTTTATAGTTTAAAAAATTTGGGCATGGATATCATCAAACTGGTGGCTTATAACAATTGGGCGAACCGCCGGATCGGCAAACAAATCGAATCATTGCCTCCGGAATTATTCCAAAAACAAATTGGTGGAAGTTTCGGCTCCATCAAAGCAACGGTTGTTCATCTCCTGGAATCCGACTGGCTGTGGGTACAACGCTTCAAGCAAACGCCCGTCGCACAAGTACCCGGGTGGCAACTTCTTGAAGCTGCAGATATTTACAGACATTGGAAACAGATACAGGAAGATATGGAAAACGCTGCCCAATCGCATGCCACTCATTTAGATAAAAGGATTGAATTCGTAACGCGAAAAGGCGTGCATTATGCCCTACCGTTTGAAGATCTAATCACTCACATCACTCACCATGGAGCCTATCACCGCGGACAATTAACGGATATGCTACGGGTTGTGGGAGCACAGCCAGTAAGTACAGATTATTTTATATTTTGTACGCAGTAGCGCGCGAGCGATTGCCTCGGTAATTCTATTCAACGCTGAAGGTTTAATTCAGCGCTGCTTTAGTATCCGGATCATCATCGCTGTTTCTTCTCCAGAATTTTTCCGTTGGAATCGATGGATAAAGTTAAGTCTTCATCATCGGAAGATGCATCCACGGTGTAGTAAGGTGATTTGTCGGGGGAAGTGACATAAAAGAAGTTGTCCAGTTCATATCCCGGAAAGTCTTCGGTAGCCGTCTTCATTACAGCGGCTGGCATTTTGCCTGGGAGGACACCGGCGGTTGTTTCAATCCATTTTCCGTCTAGACTTATCTCTATTCCCATTACAGCGGTATTGCTAATCACACTAGCGACGTACTTACCACGTTTCTTATCAAGAACCCACATGGTGATCGGCTGATTGTTCGTTTGCTTTAAGGCTACTGATTTTACGTTGGCCGGAACTTCAGCTTCCTTAATTTGTTGTGCAGCACATGTAAAAGAAAGTGTGAGAAAAAACAGGACAGCGGGAATGAATTTCATGATAAAAATTTTTCATAATTGAACGGCAGCAGTACGGGATAGGTTGCGTGACTGATTCCGGTTTTCATGCAGTTCACATCTGACAATTAGATTAGCCAACGTCAACTTTACTCAGATACAGATGACACATGGAAGATCTAAGGCGAAAAAATCCGAACAATGGTTTGAAGTGCATTTGGCGGATGCCTGGCTAAACAAGTGGTGTCGCTTCGGTTTATTCTACATTTTTATAAATCTACTTACCTCGTCAGCGCAAAGCAATCCAGTGTTCTAGTTCGCCCAGGGATTTTTCTTTCGGTAGAGCGGTGCTGTTTTTGATTTTCTCTTCGGTGACTTGCGCTGTTTTTTCTTCTTCTTTACGTTGGGTTTAGATTTAGTTGAATAACCATAGGCTGCCTGAGCCGATCCACTCCTGGAGTCCCTGCCCTGTGCAAAAAGATTGGTACAGGATATGGCAACTAATAAAACTGTCAGGAGGGTTACGAATTTGAGATTCTTCATAAAGAAATTAAAGCAAACAAGCTGCGCTAAGCATTTAAGCTTGTAACGCTGGACAAAGGGATAAAAATATGCGAACTGTAATGAATTAAGAATTCTCCGATTAAATTTATTATCATAATTTACAACACCAGTCGCACGGTGGTATGACTTAGGTGGCCGGCAACGGAACTCCTCGGCGATTTCCCATCCATGCACATTTTCACGTGAGCTTTTAGCGGGATCGTGTTAATTGGTTTTTCACCCCTTGATTCCTGCCACCTTGAATAGCCATCAATATGGATGAATTTGAATTTAAGGACGGTGTCCCGTCAATGTCGTGAATAACATATATTCCAATTTTTGACCTTTACGGCTGCCGCCCTCTTCCACCATTATTTTCTCATATTCCGTTGTCAGAACTTACCAGGGAAAGAAAAGATAGAATCGTAATCATTTCGTGAAGTTTGGAATAAGTAACTAGTGTGGCATCAAGACATTAGCTACCATAGACTGAATACAAAATAACTTTAATAGTCACAACAAATTAAAATACCGTTATGAAAAAAACCATCTTAACAATTTCAATGGTGTACTTATCAATGCTGCTTGTTCACGCACAAGGCAGTATGCCTTTATTGGAACTTAAACTTGCCGGTAACTGGCAAATTGATTCAGTGAGTTTCGGAAAACCCGTAGATATAAATAAGGACGGGGTAAAAAGCGCAAACGCCGTTAAAGAATACAGTGCTTGCTTACGCGTGCAGCAGCTTACGTTCGCTGGTGATTATACAGCAAACGGTGCCACAGGTACAGGCGTGGACGGATGCAAAGAGAAAGTTACAAAATATTCTAAATGGGCACTGGAAAGAAAAGTAGATGAAGATGAACAGAGAAAGTATGATAATGCCAAAGATAAAAAGTCTCTGAAAAAACCAGAAAAGAGAACCTTTCTGACATTAGCGTACGAGGACGATCCGGATGAAAAAGAGGAGTTTGAAGTGGTATCACTGACCAAAGATGTCTTGCAGGTGATGGGCTATGTTTCGTTTGATGACTCAAGCGCACCTGCGATGATCTTCTGGAAAAAAGTTAAGAAATAAGGGCATCAATTGAAGTCGATGAATTGAGCAGATTACTTGCTTTAAGGGGTTGTTTGATTCACGATCTTATCCAATTGTTATTATAACTTCATCAAAGGCTCAGACTAATATTAATTTAGCACAAGCGCTATTTCTAGGTTGTCCACGTGGGCAATTTTATGGCATGAAAGAAATATTTGAATCCCCAATAAATAAGACCTTTTTTTAAGAAATGTCCCAAAAACGAATTGATTAAGAACCGCCGAGACCTTTACAGTGCTGGACGGCGATCTAACCTATTCTGTCCGTAAACTCTTAACTGGATTCATCAATGATGCTTTGATCGCCTGATAACTTACCGTGAGCAACGTAATCAATATTGCACCAAAAACAGAAATCATAAATATCCACCAGGACACTTCGGTGCGGTATTCAAATTGCTTCAGCCAATTACTGATGAAGTAGTAAGCGAGTGGTACTGCCAGCAGGCTGGAGATAATTACCAACACCACGAAATCCTGCGAAAGCATCCTCCACAGATTTGTTACAGACGCGCCTAAGACCTTGCGGATACCGATTTCTTTTGTTCGCTGCTCGGCAACAAACGAAGCCAATCCAAACAAACCGAGGCAGGATATAAAGACAGCAAGGATGGCAAAAAACGTGGCCAACTCACCAATACGTTTTTCGTTACCAAATTTGCGCGCATATTCTTCATCCACAAAAGTTGCGTCGAAGGGAAATGCCGGATTTACTTTTTTAAACACTTCTTCAATTTTGCTCAAAGCATCTTTTGCAGTGGCCTTGGGGTTGATCTTGAGTAGTAAAACATTTGATTGTTCATTGGTAAGGTGCCACATAGCCGCGCGAACTGGTTGATAAGGTGACTGCACCAATAAATCTTTGACCACGCCGATAACCGTATAGGGTTTTTCATCCCAATGAATAACTTTTCCGATCGGATCTTTGAACCCGATGAACTTAACAGCAGCTTCGTTCAAAATAAATGCACTTGAATCGGAAGCAAACTCCTCCGAAAAATCCCGACCTTCTATAATAGTCCAACCAATAGTCTTACCGTAATGCGTGCTCACAGCATTATTCGGAAAATCGACACCTTGCTCAGGGTCTTTGCCTTCCCAGTCAAAACCTCCATTGGTGTTCCATACAGAAGTTGTAGGACTGCCAGACTCAGCCATCTCAACAATGGCACCGGCATTTATCAATTCCGTCCGCATTGCATCAAAATGCTTATGGATTTCTTCTGTCACCTGAATACTAACCAAGCCATCCTTGCTATAACCGATTGGTCTGTTCTGTGCATGGTTGATTTGTTTGTATACCACCATTGTTCCAATAATCAATGTAGTGGAGATGGTGAACTGCAGCACCACCAATACTTTTCTAGGGATCGCAGCGAAACGTCCGACCCGAAACGTTCCCTTCAACACCTTTACAGGTTGAAAAGAAGAGAGAAACATGGCCGGATAAAAACCAGCGAACATTCCTGTCACGATGCTGAAGGTAAAACCAAATATCCAAAAGCCAGGATTTAACCATGGCAAACTTATTTTCTTATCTGCCACTGAATTAAAATACGGCAATATTAAAAACACCAAGAGCACTGAAAAAATAAATGCCAGCGCAGCAATCAGAATAGATTCGCTGAAAAACTGCGCGACCAGTTGCCTACGCACAGATCCAATCGCCTTTCTTATTCCTACTTCTTTCGCTCTCTTTTCGGAACGGGCGGTGCTTAAATTCATGAAATTAATACAGGCAAGTATTAACACAAAGACGCCAATGGTTGCAAATAACCAGACATTATCAATCCGACCTCCGGTGTTTATCCCGTTCTTAAAATCAGAATACAAATGCCACTTGCGCATAGGGTGCAGAAACACGGCCGGCTTATACCGCCGTTCATCATCGCCAACTTTGTTCAGCTTTACATCCTTTATTTTCACCGACACCTTTTCCATATCTGCTTGTTCATCAATCATGGCAAAAGTGCGCGTATAATTGCTTCCCCACGGATTCTCCATTTTACGAATCCATTCATTCTGGCTCAGGTATAACGACCATGGGAGAATGAAAGTCATGTCTTTGAAAGATGTATTGAACGGCAGATCTTCATACACGCCAGTCACTTTTACATCTACCTCATTATCGATTCGAAGTACTTTACCAATAGGGTCTTCGTTGTCGAAGTAGGTTTTAGCCACGGATTCAGATATCAGGATCGAATTCATTTCATTTAATCCTGTGCGGGAGCCCTGCAGCATTTTTAGACTCAGCATGTCGGGGGCTTCAGGCTCGAAATAACACCCTGGTTTTAGAAACATCTTGTCACCATAGGTAAGGGTATGATTAAAATTCCAGGAGGCCTGGAGAACGTACTTAAAATCATTTGCGTACAGGTTGCGAATTTCTTCAGCCATTTGCGCGGGATTGGCTTCTTGTGTTCCAATTTCTCCGTTCCAGGTCTGATGCTGCATCACCTGCGCAATGCGGTCGTAATGCTGATGGTATTTATCAAAACTTAACTCATCGTAGACCCACAACGCAATTAAGATTGCCACCCCCATACCGACCGCCAGCCCACCAATGTTGATAAGCGAAAAAATTTTGTTTTTGGAAAGATTTCTCCAGGCAATCTTTAAATAATTTTTGATCATAACGAGGTTATTTTGGTTGCGGCCTTAGCAAAAGTTTCTTTATTGATGGATATACTGTCGATGTTGATAGAAGTTACCGGAAATTCGTTTAAATTTTTAAGCATCTCTCTATTTGAGGCAGATTTTGTGTACTAAACCAGTGGTAATATCTTAAGCCCTCCTAATAGATATGCGACCAATCTAAAAGGCTGCATCGTCGCCAAAAAATAATTATGGTATACGCTATGAGGTTAGATCTTTTCGCCACCGTAGCGGTGAATTTAAAAGTGTACTTTTGCCAAACCTTAATGTCATCCTATGTATTCAAAATTTTGGTTAATAATAAAAGATGATTCCAAAAGGACGTTTGAAGTATGCGGACAGGCATCGAGCGATAACGCGTTTACAAATAAAACCTATGCGATGCAGCGGGCGGGGATGAACGTAAGCAGCGTCACACCGCCGGTAACAAATAAAACTTCCAGTAAAGGACTTATCAAGATTACCGGTTACACACAAGAAGACGGACTGCATGAAAGGCTTCTGAATGAGTTCAGAACCATAACCATGCGGTCTGCTGACGAATGGTGATGTATCGAATGTTTAGTCGTGGAAACCAAATATATTTCTACCCATGCTGTATTCTTCATGGATGTTAATTTACCAGAGATATGTTTTCGTCATAATAGTATACTTTTTTGCATTCTAAAATGTTTCTGGAATTATGACCGCTTGCCGAAACACGCTCGTGTTGATTCTTTAAATTGACAAACATGAATAAAAAGTGGGGCCTCTTAATCATTGTCTTATTTACTGGCGTGGCTTTAATCGCGTCAACACCGGAACAGCGTCAGGCCGTTGCGCAGTATATCTTTATTTGTATCATCACCGGCATTGTACTTCGGTTTATTGGGTTAGCGATCGGTAAGCTGATTAGAAAGCTGATCAAAGAAGATTAGAACATTGGAAGAAATTATCGCTAACGTGACGGCTGCCGCCCGAAGTACATGCCGTTTACCAAGCAGCTTCCAGAACTCACGCTTATGAGCAAAAAAAAATGCCCGGGAATTTTCCCAAGGCACTTTTATCGGTTAAGAGTTATTTAAGCGAATTAGTTTTTATCGAAGTAAAGTGTTGCTTTGATGGTTGCATCGAAAACAAATCCAGTGTCGGGATCTTCAAATGAACCTTCCTTCTCAATATAAAGCTTCAATTTTGAGCCACTCAGTTCCTGGATCGTGTAAACACCTGACATATCAAGCTCTTGGGAATCATCCGGAATAGTTAAGGTCAACTTATTGTTATTTTGTGACCAGGTACCGATAATTTCGTCTCCATCCTCCGTATAAACCGCAGTTCCATTACTCTTGAATTCAACTTCCCCTGCAAAGGAATCATCGGTTTCATTTATTGGAGTAGGTACGCCTTCAACTAAAATTGTTAATTCAGTTTTGTTTCCACGCCAGTTACCTGCTACAGATCCGATACCATTATCATCGTCATCATCGCAAGCGGTAAAGACAGTAGCTGTAATCACAAACGCTGCTAAAAAACTCATACGGGTAGCTGCATTCAACACCTTGTGTTGAAAATCATTAATAAGGTTCATTGTGTTATATGGGTAAATTTTAATTACACACCATAACGGGAGCCCAAGCGGACAAGTTTCAAAAAAAACCTATACGATGCCGCTATTTAGCTATAACTAAAGTTATAGCGCTAATGTAGTATTCTACAAAACCTTAATGTGCACTAACCGTATAGCAAAAATTGTCTCGGAGTAAAAGTGACTTCAACACTGCGAGGAGTGGAACAGGGCGAGATCCAAAGATTCGCCTTCCACCTGCTGATTGGTAATTAGAAATTCTGAATTAAATTTATCTGAGTGCATAGCGTTGGATAATAGTGTACGAAATGAGGTAAATCATTTTTAATGAATCGACTATTCATCGTCTCTTTAGGGTTGCTGTTAAGCTGCCATCCACCGTCATCAGCGCCGATAGGTGATTATTATGGCAGGTTGGAAATAGATGGTTTTACATACAGACTATACCTGAACTTATCCCAGTCGTCACTCACAGCGGTCTCACTCCGCGGAGAAGAAATTCCTCTTGATACATTATATTTTAAAAATGATTCACTGCATTTTAGCCGCGCAGATTTTTACTCGGAGTTTAATGGTTACTATGATGCAGAGGAAGGAGTGATCAGCGGTAACTGGATTTCAGAAGACAGGCGTGTCTTTCCTTTGATCTTTGTGCCCGTTCAATCCGATACGATCGTCGGGTTTCGACCGCGAGCCACTAAAGAGTATACTTATCAACTTCCTCCTTTAGAGAATGATGACATAGAGGTTTGTTCACTGAAAGAACAACAGCTTCGAACCGGTCCGCTAGATAGTCTCGTGCATGCTATCATCGATGGAAAATATCATTATGTACATAGTCTGCTAGTTGCAAAAAATAATTGTCTGGTATTGGAAGAATACTTTTATGGCTTTAAGCGGAAAGCACATTTTGGAATACAATCGGCCACTAAAAGTTTTGTTTCCGCGCTAACGGGAATCGCCTTAGGAAAAGGTGAAATTAACAGCGCGCAGGCCTCGCTATGTGAATACTTTCCGATCCATCAAGACCTGATTTGTAATGAACAAAACAAAAGCATCACAATGGATCAGGTGCTGAGCATGACCACCGGTTTGGCATGGGACGAAATCACTTACGATTATGGACACGAAAAAAATACTGCCGAGATCGCCGCGAATCAGCCTGATCAGTTCAGGTATCTTTTATCACAACCAAAAAGTGAAGAGAAAGTGTTTGCCTACAATTCGTTAAATCATTTAATGATGAACCACGTGCTCCAAAAATCTACGGGACTGGACAACAAACGGGAAATGGAGGAACGATTGCTAAAACCTCTCGGCATTAACAGCTATGACTTAGGGGCGGTAAACAACGGCATTATCGGTGATATTTTTCTCCGGCCACGGGATATGCTGAAGTTTGGTCTGCTCTATTTAAACAATGGCCAATGGCAGGGTAATCAAGTTGTACCTTCAGCATGGGTGAAGGAGTCTACCACAACAAAAATTCAATTGGCACCAGGTTTTGGTTACGCCTATTTTTGGTGGACAAAGGAATTTCCCTGGAAAGGAAAAACTGTGGATAGTTATTTCGCCTGGGGATATGGAGGCCAATACATCTGGATAGTTCCTGAATTGCATTTGGTGGTTGTATTCAACGGCAGCAACTGGTCCACTGATCCCGCCAAATACTATTTTGAAATCATGGAGAAATACATTTTACCATCGTGCGAAAGCCTGAACTAACTCGACTGAAATTTAGAACGATTATGCTATAAATTAGTAACCAAAAGTGAGTGCCCTTGCTAGAGCAGATAAATAAACGATTGCGCGTTCATGCTGAATTTATTTCTAGTAAGGTTCTTTTCCTTTGTGAAATAGGAAATCACAGCCTCGGAATACTCACGCTTGCAAGGGAAAAATTTAGGTGTCTTATCAACCTTAGCGGCTTGCAAAAGGCCAGCTAGTATTTTGCGATCCCTGGCCCCGATCTGTTGATTTGGTTTTAGCTCCTTCTCGACGGCGCTAATTACTTCATTAATTTCCTCTATTTGTTTGTCTGAAAATTTAGCCATGGTTATTAATATCCATATTATTCGGCTGCAAGATGGATAAAATATGCTAATAATTTCAGAATAATGCCTTTTAATGAAGCGTAAAAGGCATTATGGGCATAAAGATGTTTTTGTATCGACACAAAGAATCCGATCAGAAAACAGGATTCATTTTTTTGAAATCAGCCCGTAATTGTGCACGTCTACTTGACAATTCGTCAGGATACGCTGAGCCGAATCGATACAACGGATGGGCTGTTCCATTCTGCTGCTGCGAGATAGCCTACCAGGTGGTACTGGCCGTTAATTTTGTCGAAATTTTCTTATCAAGCAGGTGGCCCCATCTGGGTCAATCCAGCTGTTGTTGAAAAACACATTCTTAATGAAGGCGCAACATTGACGGAGAAAGTATTATCGAATATTCTTAAAGCCCGATGTTCATTGTTGATATGGCTATGGTTGCATTAGTACCTTTATAGCGCCGTCTTCAATAGGATGAAGTTGCCTTTGCAACGGTACGCCTGACAGGGATAAATGACGTCATTTCAATACTTGTCGCCTTACAAAGGTCAAAACAATCAGCCGGTATATGAATCCTTGGTGGTGTTACTGAAATTAAAGGCTTAATCAGGAAAAATCTTTATTGTAGGAGACCTTCTAAACATTCTTGTTCTGTCTCCACTTTCGGCGGCCTCTGAATGTTTCAGGGGTTAAGGGTTTGAGAATGTTTAATATGGTAACGGCGCTTCTCCCGTCGTTCGCACACAAACACGCCTCAAAAAAAGGTCGGATTTAGCACACATGGAAAAATTAACCTGTTGGTATATCCAGTTGCTGTAGTGGCCAGCGAACCCAGGGATAATTGTTGCACCCCGCCAAATGCATACGTTTGAACTGTACCCATTCGTTATTTCTCAAAATTGTTCGTCGGCGCAAAGCCATCCCAAGTGTGCCTCTTATCGATAATATCCGTAGCTCGCCGAAAAAAAATTTGCCCAAGGTTAACCGGCTCACACAATTTTTATTTTACATTAGCCATTCTCGACTAACCCCTAACATCATGAAAAGTCTATTAGTTGCTGCTTTCACAATCTGTGTTTGTGCCTTTGCGCATGCACAACAATCCCAACCTCAGGAAGAGGCCAGTCTTGTTCAAACTGCACAAGAAGTATTACCTCCAGAACCTCCCGATCCTCTTTATTTACTTTCCGATGGCGAAGTGAATTTGGAAATAACCAAAGAGGATCTTGCAAAACTTAACATTACTGAAATCGAGTCCCTTGAGATCGTTATGGACGAAGCATCCTTAAAGGAATATGGAGAAAAGGGAAAGAATGGGGTGATGATTATTTCCTTAAGAAAGGAAAAATAGCAAAATCATTCTAGGCGCAGTTATACAATGGAATTAATAATCCATTGTATACTATTTTATTATTTCCTACCGACAACTTGTATTAGATATTTTCCAAGTTACTGTTACGTTTCTGTTTAAGCTTTTTGAAGAAAGACGGCGACAATCCTGTGACTTTTTTAAACTGATTCGATAAATGTGCTACACTGCTATAATGCAGTTTGTAAGCGATCTCAGTAAGATTAAGCTCGTTGTACAATAATAATTCCTTCACCCTCTCTATTTTGTTTTCGATGATAAATTGCTGAATCGTTATTCCCTTTACCTCCGAAAAAACATTCGACAAATAAGTATAGTCATAATCAAGCTTCTCACTCAGATAGTCGGAATAATTAAGCTTTGGCACTTCGTCACTGTAATGAATCATTTCAATGATGAGATTTTTTATTCGCTCAATGAGGATGCTTTTCTTGTCATCCAAAAGTTCTAGACCCGACGAAAGCAGATTACGTTTTAGCTGCTCACGTTGAGTTGAAGTCATGTCGCCATAGACCTCTACCATCCCTAGTTCGACTACCTCATGCTGTAGCCCGAGCTTCTTCAGTTCTGCTTTCACCATCATCTTACAGCGAAGGCTCACCATGTATTTAATGTACAGTTTCACTTTAAAACGCGGTTAAAGGTGGTTGAGGCACATGGTATACCTGGATCATTTTTAACAATGGTAACCCAAATCAGTGAATAATGTAACATATTTGACTGCTTATGTAATTCCCCCCTGTCTAATAACCGTACATTCGTGTATAAAGATCATCTCTTTTTGAAATATTCTCTCTATCAAACACATTTCAAAAGGCTTCTGATTTTCGATCGTTTATAATAACGGTCAGAATGCAAACAACACACAATTTATATGTCAGAGAAAAACATCATTTTGAATCAGTGGCGCAATAGACATAGCGTTATGCCGCCACAACAGGCTGAGAGTACAAATCCTGTAATTAGATTTCTTACACACTACCTCGAATTGCTTTCGAAGTTGTTCAGCAAATGGGTAACTCCTTAGGTTAATCACCACATACACAAAAACTACATCTGAATGATAGCTGCAAACTTCATAAAATCTCCTAAGACAAATTGGGAGGCTCAAAAGGCAAAGTTGAAAATGAGATTCCCGAAACTAACGGATGAAGATTTGAATTTCGATGAGACTCATAAAGTTGAAATGTTCAACCATCTGGAACCTAAGCTAGCATTAACTGCCAGCGAGCTCAAACTGATCATCGAGGCTCCTTAACCTAATATAAGGTAACGCAGTGTGAAGGTTTTTGATTTTGGCACTCAACATCTGATAATGAACATCAAATGAAAGATAGAAATAAGAGGGATAACCTCTATGCGGAAGGGACGATCATTACAGCAAAAGAGAATCCCGATTTAGAATTAGTAATTACAAAATATTGTCAACGGATTTATTATTGTGAATTGCCTGGTGAAACATCCGGTCAACGGTTCGCTTACTTTGAGCGAAACTTAATACCTCCAACGGCCAAAGAAATGTGACCTTCTATACAACATTAAACACCAACATTATGAACCGAATAAAATTCTTAATAAAGCAACTCATCGCTGTTTTTACGGGCGACATTACATCACTTGTTAAATATGCGCGCGTACCCAATCGCATTACTAACAAGAAGCACTACGACATTCGCGATGGCTTTTAGTCATCAACACTAATATTTGTTATAGTCCTTAATCCATGCAAGTGAACATCGTTTCACTTGCATTTTTTTTGTTAGGTATAGCCGGCTTCTGCCCATCCCCTGTCACGACACCGATGACTAAGAAAATTTATTTATTAGATTCGTATAATGGATTTTGACGTTCAAAGGCTTGGAAGCTTTAACATTATCTTTTCCATGTACACTTTTATAAAGATTCAATTATAGCCATTTAAATATTTGTGATTGGCGATGGTTCTCCTATTTCAATAAGTATTAGATGCCGTATAGAAAACAAGTTGGGGATGTACCTGTTAAACGTAAACTAAAACCAATCAAGTATGCTATCTCATCTAGTCTACGTAAGCAATCGGAAGCCAAACTGTACGGAGGAGGAAATTCAGAAAATTTTAGAATCGTGTAAAAAAAATAATCCCGCCTTAGGAATCACGGGTGTGCTGCTTTATTCCGGGAATAAATTTATTCAGTTGGTTGAAGGCGAAGCCAAGGTCATCATGGATCTATATGAAAAAATTAAAAAAGATCCTCGACATACAAGCCCGATGATGATCTCTTACGGACCCATAAAAGAAAAATCATTTCCAAGCTGGCATATGGGAACTAAAAATATTTCCAAAAATGCAATGGAGTATAAAACTGATATTACCAGCGAAGATAAAGCTGTGTTTAGCAGCATTCTGAATGGCAAAGAAGAAAGCGGGCAAAAGGTACTGAATTTGTTAAAAAAGTTTTTTTGAGAGCCAGCAGTAAGTTTTAACAATGTTCAGAGACAGAACTGAATTGCCCCGTCCGTAAAGGCCGTCTTAACCATCTCATATTTTACCTGACATAATTTCAGGTTTGCCACTAAAACCTGACGCTAGCTAAGGGGTAGCTAAGGGTTAGCTCCGCTGTCAGAATAGTTACGAAAACCCCACAAACCGGAGTCAATAATTTGCTTGAAAAGCGGTTGGCGATCGTTTTGTAAAAGAACCGATGTATACCTGCTCCCAACCCAAAGCCACAATTACCGTACACATGCACATAAGATCAAAGGACGACCTTTCCATTTAGTTTATTAACTTAGTATAGCCTCTAACCAAAGCACCAGTTTGCCGAATATGATCTTCAACGTCTACGATAAACTCAAGGAAGACCGCACTATCAATAAGGTGATAGGCAGCGACTACATGATTCTGGAATATAAATGTCCTATCGATGTGGAAAAGTTTCAGGTTTTACTGGACATGCATTTCATCACTTACGTCATTAGTGGAAAGAAAGACTGGATTGTTTCTGATAAAACATTCGAAGTAAATGAAGGTGATGCCATCTTTCTGCGAAAAGGAGTTTATACGACAAAGCAATATTTTGATGTTGATCATTGTATACTCACATTTTTTCTCAACGATGAGTTTATTTGTAATTTCCTGCGAGAGAATAAGAACATTGGTTTAACCCAAACGACTGCGCCTGTAACGGACCAAGCTTTTCCATTGGACGTGGACGAATCTTTGAAGGCGTTGTTTTACAGCATATACAACTACCTGCAAATGGGTAGAGAAGTACCTCAAAATCTTGTTGAGATAAAGTTCAAAGAGTTGTTGTTTAACTTGATACTTAACCCAAGGCACAAAAAACTGGCGCAATTTTTCGCCACGTTAAATCAAACAAGCAAAACAGGTTTGCATGATATAATGATGAAAAATTTTCAATACGATCTTCCCTTAGACGAATTTGCAAGACTGTGCGGCCGGAGCTTATCGGCGTTCAAACGGGATTTTAAAACAACTTACCGGCAGACACCTGGAAAGTGGATTAATGATAAACGTCTTGAATACGCCAGCACGCTGCTGGTTAGTTCGGACCTCAACGTCAATGAAATTTGTTTTGAAAGCGGTTTTAGAAATTGCTCACATTTCAACAAAGCATTTAAGGACAAATATCAAATCACACCCAAACAGTTCCGCATGGCCCGCAAGGATGTTGATGTCGTTACCGGATAATTTCCCTAACACGATTCTTATTTAGAATCAAGAAGCCGTATCAGTGACACGACAAGCGTTCAATGAACTTGGACTTTAAAGCACATAACTTGAACTTTAGAGCACATCATATTTTCTAAGGATGGTGAATATTTGTGATCTCTCTATGATAAAAAAAATGATATGGAAACCATGACACAAACCCTAACAAATTGGAAGGAACTAACGCACGAACTTGGTAAATCTTTTGAGGCACGCGCTGAGCAGCACGATAAAGATGGTAAGTTCGTTTTTCAGAACTACGACGAATTAAAAAAGCATAAATATTTCTCAGCGGCCATTCCCGAAGAACTCGGCGGCGGTGGAGCGAGCCATTCTGAAATGTGTGATATCATTCGCATCATGGCGAAGTATTGTGGGTCTACTGCGCTCGCATTTTCCATGCATCAGCACCTTGTCGCTGCGGCGGTATGGAGATACAAGCACAAAGGCGAAGCAGTGGCCATGCTTCAAAAAGTTGCAAAAGATCAGTTGGTACTTGTCAGCACAGGTGCACGGGATTGGCTGGACTCCAATGGTGAGATGATAAAAACAGATGACGGCTATCTGCTGTCCGGTAAAAAGCATTTCGCCAGCCAGTCGATAGCAGGCGACTTGGCTGTTACGAGCGCACCCCATTTACATCCAGAAAATGGTTGGCAGGTGTTACATTTTGCAGTGCCCTTAAAGGCAAAAGGTGTGTCTGTCTTAGATGATTGGGACACGATGGGAATGCGTGCCACGGGCTCCCAAACTATTGTATTTGATCAGGTGCTGATTCCGGAAACAGCGATAGTGCTGGCCCGGCCAAGAAACGGATATCATCCTGTGTGGGATATTGTTCTCACTGTAGCCATGCCACTGATCATGTCGGCTTATGTTGGTATCGCAGAAAAAGCGAAGGAGTTGGCACTTTCAATTGGCAAAAAATATCAACGTCAACAGCCCCATCTTCCTTACATTATCGGCAAAATGAACAACACTTTTTTGAGTGCCCGCGTACAGTGGGAAGCCATGACAAAACTTACCAATGACATTGACTTCAAACCATCTTCAGCCATAACAGTTGACATTGTAAGTCTCAAAACAAATGTTGCATCAGCCTGTATTGAAACAGTTCAGCAGGCAATGGAGGCTACTGGCGGACAAAGCTTTTATAGGAAAAATTTATTGGAGCGTCTGTTTCGTGACGTGCAAGGAGCACAGTTCCACCCTATTCCTAAGTGGGATCAATACGTTTTTACCGGAGAGCGATTAATACAGAACGTGTAGCTTAAGTTTTTTTCAATTTATTGTATACCCCTTGCAAACGCCTGGGGTATATTTTTTTATCCACAGGATAGATGCTTAACGGTTAACGCAATTTACTACCAATAGGGTGATCCTTATGTTTAGCGTTTCGTGTAGTTTCGATTCTTCTTTTCTATGAACTCAAAAATCTACCAACGAATCGCATTGCTTGCAACCTGTTTCATTTTTCTTTCTTTCTACACCGTTGATGTTACGACTACCCCGCCAAAGCGGGCACATCACGCCATGATCTATCATGAGAAAGAACAAAAAGTTTTCATGATTGGCGGTAGCACCCCGGAGCATGGTGGAAGCGATTTTATTTTTTATAATGATGTATGGAGTTTTGAGAGAACAAGGTGGACTCAAGATGGATTGTATGGTGATAAACGGAGCGGATTATCGCTTGCCTATGACCCTTTGACTAACCACATTGTCTCCATGGGCGGATTTTCTAACAATCAATCATTGTCTGATCTAAGAATCCTCCGCGGCGACAAATGGGTAACGCTCATGAATGATTCAGCAACAGCAACTACCGACGGCGGTTTTATCTACGACATTTTACGCGATAAATTCGTTGCTTTTGGAGGAAGCTTTTCCCGCGAAAAAATCAATTCTGATACATGGGAGTGGGATCGGCAATCATGGATAAAAAAGAATATAAAAAATCCTGACCCTCGAATGGCTTTCGCGATGGTGTATGACACAAAGCGTAAAAAGACTGTTTTGTTTGGCGGGATGGGTGACACACCCGATAAAATATTTGGAGACACCTGGGAATATGACGGAGAAAGCTGGATTAAAGTGGCAACGGAGGGGCCATCCGCCAGAATGGCGATGGGTTATACTTACGATACAAAGAGGGGACTATTTTTAATATTCGGAGGCACCTCCGGTTCAGCTATCCTGGCAGACACCTGGGGATGGGATGGCATTGCCTGGCAAAAACTTGCAACGCATGGCCCGTCGCCACGGATGATGGGGTATATGGCGTATGATCGAAAACGGGATAAGGCTGTACTGTTTGGTGGGAGATCAAAATGGCCAGTAGACATCAATGATACATGGGAATGGAATGGTACTACCTGGACGGAAGTCAAGTCATAAAGTTCTATTAAAGAATGAATTACTTTTTCTAACATTTTCAAATCTCCTCTCACGTTTCTCCTTGTAAAATCTTACGCTCAATGGCGCCTAAGAGCAGGATCCGTTGCTGACTTGCAATGGGATTTAAGTATGAGAACGAGACCATGTTTTGCAAAGACGCACTTTCCCAGGATGAACTTTATTGAACATTTCATCCCAATGGCTTATGCAAAATATCAATTCCTTATTGGGAAAGTAAACATGAAAACTTCAAAGATATTTGATTCTTAGAAGAATTACCTTAGCTTTAGTCTATAACCCCCCTTTATGAAGTATTTATTGATGGTTAGTGTTTGGGTCGGCACTTGTTTGCTGGCAGTGGCGCAGGATGATCCATCGGTTGTCACTTCTGATCCAACGACTTTGGAAAGCAGTGTCCTTGAATCAGATCAATTGTATGTGCGTTCTTATAAAAAAATCGCAAAGATTATTACCAAAGAAGAATTTGAGAAGATCAATACTGAAAGCATTCAATACATCAGTGTCATCAAAGATCCGTCTTCGCTTTATATTTACGGTGACAAAGGAAAAAATGGTGTTGTGCTGATCGTAATGAAAGACGATTCGGGCAGGCTATCAGGCAAAAAACGGAGACATAAATAATCTAAAAGATAATTTCATTACTCGTTATTTCGGTACTCTGCATCCTCATAAAAATACTCATCGAAGGTTCTTCCGCTAAGATTGGTTGTGTCTTTTAAAACAGTAATCACCATCCATATCAGCCCAGCCGTTGTCAAAAGGAAAAGCCAAAACACGATAGCAAAAACCATCGGCAAACTGGCGGCCACAAGGTATATCAATAACATTCCAGTAACAATACTGATCGCGTTCTGTGATTTATTTCCCATAAATAATTATTCGTTTTTTACATCAAGTGCAAAGTTTATGCCCTGTCGGTAGTCAACCATTTATGTTAAAAAATAGTGAATGATGAGGCAAGGCCTCCCCAGAGAGTAGCATCTAACACCTTAGACATCCACAGTTCAACTTTTTAAAAGGTCTTTCAACGCCGGATGATGCTGGGAGGTCATAAACTCCGTGATGGTGAACGCTGCAAGTTTATGAACGTAAAAAGGATCTTCACTGATAATTTGCTGTATCTCGTCCATTGAATCTCCTAGTGCGAGTATAATTCCGCCGGTGCGTGGCACCTTGCGCCCTGATGCGACAAAGACATTTTGTTTATAATACTTTCGCAAAAACTTTACATGATCATTCATGTGAGCATCAATTTGCTCTAAAGGGACGATATACTTAAGGTCGACAATGAACATAATACAGTCTTCGATTACATGGCGTAATCTAAAAACTCTTCATGAATACTCAGAGACCCTCTGACTTATTTAGTTCGCCGCATCGCTCCGACCTCATCTCGTGATGGTGATAACAACTATTAAGCAAGGCAGTTTTAGTGAATCACCACATCGACCAAAAAATCTTGAGATCGATTGAGATTGTTTAAGGCTTAATTTGTTACCCTTTTGATAAACTGTCGGGTTTTTTTAAACTAAATCGTTTATCTTCCCTTTACTATTTTTATTACGTCCATGATAGCACCGCTAATAAATACGCAAGACATTCCATCCAAAAACGACACGATAATCATTGATGCACGCAGTGGCCCTGATGCATACTCACGTTATCTTCAAAGTCATTTGGAAGGTGCCTTTCATGTCGACCTCGAACGTGATCTTTCCGAAAAACCGAAAGACCCTGCATATGGTGGCAGACACCCATTGCCACCAATAAAAAGTTTTGTGGCATTGCTCGGCAACTTGGGGATCACGCCTTCAACCCGCGTCATTGCATACGATGACAAAAGTGGCGCCAATGCTGCGGCGCGTTTCTGGTGGATGCTGCGGGCACTTGGCCATGAGAGAGTTCAAGTAGTCAACGGTGGCCTGGATGCCCTGGTTCGCGCCGGACTGCCGATGACAGAAAAAAAGCCTGAGGCTAAACGTGCATCTCCCTACCCGGCGAATGCATGGAACCTTCCAACGGTAACCATAGATGATGTTGGTGCCGCTGCTGCCGACCCTGATTCGCTGGTCATCGACGTACGGGAGGCATACCGATACCGGGGAGAACGCGAACCCATTGACTTGGTTGCAGGACATATTCCTGGTGCTATTAATATTCCTTACCTTAATAATTTGTCGGAGGATGGAACATTCCGCAGTGACGAACAGCTTGCTGAACTGTACAAGGAAGCTTTGGACAAACGTGATCCAAAAAATGTGATTGTCCATTGCGGATCGGGTGTAACGGCATGTCATACGTTGTTGGCCTTGGAAGAAGCCGGAATCAAGGGAGCAAATTTGTATGTAGGCTCATGGAGTGAATGGTCAAGAAGGGATTTGCCTATCGGAACAGGTGATCAATAATGGTGGTCACGCGACTTATAAACGATTTATAAATAAATGGTAGCCTTAAAAAAATGGATATGAAAATCAAACTCGTTCTTATTCTAACCCTGATCTCTGTTTGCACTATGGCACAAAATCAACCTTCCACAGCACCTCCTGTACCGATGTATGGTGAATCGATAACTTTAGAAAATGCCAGAAAAATTTTAAGTGCTGCCGAAGCATTCGCGAAAAGTAAGCAATGGCCGGTCGCAATTGCTATTGTTGATATCGGGGGAAACCTGGTGGCTTTTGAAAGAATAGATAACACTCAAGTTGCTTCTATAGATATAGCAATCGCAAAGGCGAAGACAGCGAATAATTTTAAGAGAACCACAAAAGTTCTTGAGGACGCTGTTGCGGGCGGTGGGGCAGGACTCCGTGTACTATCAATCCCTGGGGCGTTGCCTTTAGAAGGTGGTGAGCCTATCTATGCGAACGGAAAAATTATCGGTGGCATTGGTGTGTCCGGCATGCAGTCGGGCCAAGATGCTGAGGTTGTGAAAGCAGGCCTGGCAGTGGTGAAGTGACCGACATTTTTTTAAAAGCAAATGGCCCGTACGTTTTAAACTTTACACATAAGTTTTTGATAACGAATTCCTTACCAAAACAAAAACGCACGGGCTAAAGGGCATCTATTCACCGACACGAAGGGCGAGCAATTTTAATTATTCACCAACTTTAATGCGCCTTCACTATAACGCTGACCGACGTTTGGATATTTGCTAACCACAGCCTCAATGCGCTGCAAGTCCGGCTTGCTCAACACGATGTCGACGGCTGCTGCATTTTCCTCAAGATATTTCCTCCTTTTAGTGCCTGGAATTGGAATCATATCAGGACCCTGCGCCAATACCCAGGCAAGCGCTAACTGCGATGGCGTACAATTTTTATCACGCGCAATCTCGGCAAAATCGTCAACCAACTGTTTATTGTTAGCCCAATGTTCTTCATCAAACCTGGGAAGCGTCCGACGGAAGTCATCGGTTGGCAATTCAGATGCAGCGCTTACCGTGGCAGTGACCAGCCCTCTGGCTAGCGGGCTGTATGGAATGAAAGTAATTCCTAGTTCCCGGACCGTGTCAAGGATCCCGAACTCCGGATCTCTCGTGAGCAACGAATATTCCGTTTGCAATGCGGCAACCGGATGAACAGCATGCGCCTTTCGAATAGATACACCCGACGCTTCGGATAATCCGATATAACGTATTTTTCCTTGCTGCACCAAATCGTGCATAGCCCCCACGGTATCTTCAATCGGGATGTTGGGATCGACACGGTGGGCGTAGTACAAATCAATCGTATCGATCTTCAGGCGCTGCAAACTTTTATCAACAGCAAGCTTCACATAGGCCGGTGAACAGTCTACATATGTTGCAGGAGTACCCGCAAAACTGCTGGAATAACCTTCACGAAGTCTGAATCCAAATTTTGTTGCTATAAATATTTTATCACGGTTGGGTACGAGAACCCTTGAAATCAATTCTTCATTATGTCCCCATCCATACATATCGGCAGTGTCCCAAAAATTAATTCCCAGATCGAGTGCGCGATGAAGGGTGGCGATAGATTCTTCATCGTTGCGTGGGCCATAGGCAAAGCTCATTCCCATACAACCAAGTCCAATAGCTGATAATTCTTCTCCTGTGTTTCCAAGCATCCGGTATTTCATATTCTTCAAAGAGGTTTAGTTAAAGATGAATGTAATGTATGAACAAGTCTATTGTAGTGAACGCGAAAGGTAAATGCTTGTTTACTATTAATCCCGATTCGTAAATGTCTTATGATGTAGATTTTTATTCCCAATATCTACGAAATGCAACAAATCTATTCAACTTCATTTGACAAAAATCCTTTTATACGGCTTAAATTTTTAATTTTTTATTTATACCGCCTCGCCCTTTGTGTAAGCATAGATTTTGCAAAACATGAGGCGGAGCTTAAAATAAATATGTATGACAGTCGATAAAAAAATTATTTTGGCAATTGCAATTTATGCAGCGGCGATGGTTACGATTCTTCACAGCCTGCCACTGAATGTATAATGGCGAGGTAATATGTGAATGATTTGCTGTGAATCGCTCAGGTAGGTGCTGACAAGGCGTGCTACATCGGATTATATTTCCTATTCTACGATCACTGCAAGTTTATTTTGTAACCCACTATCTTCAAGGGGCACACGGGTAGCCATTCGTTCAGCCCGTTGTAATCACTCATAAAACAAATTTTGATCAGCCTCTCTGAAAAAAAATGACCAGCGATGCTGCGTAGAAAAACTTTCAACCCTTTTGTGCTTAATTGCAGTCAAGGCAACACTTCCTACTTAACAAGCGACGAATTCTTTTAAGACCTAATTCATTCTCCAGAGCAGCGAGTACAGCATTCGCAGTCGCAGCAGATATTGTTCTGCATTCAATTGGTTTAGCTGTCTATAATAATTTTCTTTATAGAAGGGAAAGAAAATAAATTCTCTATCGGCGGAAAATTCTTTCTTCGTGTCATCGAAAGGGGCTGTTCTTTCCACACTTGTGTGGTCAAGTATCTGCTTTATTATTCTATGGTCAATCATAATCTTCGAACTTTATTATAACTCCTCTCGTGGTGCTAAGGGTTGTCCTGATTTCTTGTCAGTGTCCTTTTTATTCGGCTGAGCATTGCTCTTTCCCATTTTGTCTTTCTGTTTATCTGGAGGCGCCGAAGGGTTCATTACTTGTGGTGGCGTTGGCGTTTCGACACCATGCTCGTTCGATCTATTTTCTTTAGCTTTTTTCATGACATTTAATTTTATGTGGTTAATGATACATCATCATTTAAACGAGTGAGGCCAAAAAACATGCCTATGGTAGGACATTCAGTAGGGCGCTGAAACATGATTTCTTGAAAAAAATGAGAAAATTTATCTACACCGATTGAGGAAGTACTCTTAATTCTTTTATGCTTGCACGTGTACAGCGTGGGAACCTTAAGAAGTTACCTTGACAACACTCAATTGATGCAATTCGAAACACAGAATTTTAGGAAAATAATTTTTTCACCGGATGCTTACAAAAATGCGCTCCACTCATGAGAGAGAGGAGCGCATTTAGTTTAGTCAAGGTGGTCAGTTTAAAATGCTACTGCTTTTAATCTATTTAATCGAAAGTCAATTCCATGGCCAACTTCCCCATGCTTCACAATAATTTCCTTTATCATTTGGCCCCAGAAAATTTCTACGTTCACCGATGTATAAGGCATTCATTGTATTTACTGGCTGATACACATATCGTGTGGTACCATTTGTTGTAAAGGCCTGAAGAATTCCAAAATGTCCAAGGTTAAGTGTGTGACCAAACTCATGCAAAATCACCGACTCCAGATCAATTTTTCCGGGCGCCGCACCCATGGACCAAGTAAATCCATCATTGAACCATACTTCAGTAAATGCTTTATCTTCCTTTCCCCTCGTCGTTTTTATCGGTTCACCAGTTTCAGGATTAATAAACACAAAGGAGAATGCAACGCCCAATACATTGGGTGATCCAAAAATAGCATTAAAGATATCCGCCGGTAAAAATCCGATAACCGACACATCAGCCAACGGTTGCTCTGCTGGCGGACCACCGATGCCAAGGATGAGGCTGGGGTTTCCCATCGATGATGCATAAGGTGTTTGGTCGATGTTTAAGGTTTTACACGTTCCTCCTGTTTCCCACTTGTTATACATCGCCTGATAAATTGGCGTTGCATTGAAGGTTCCGTTCGCAACAGAAAAAGGAGTAAAAGAAAGCCAATCCAAATCATTCAGGTCATCATCGCCGTTCCAATTACGGCGATCATCGTTGGTGACCCACCGCGAGGGTAGTGTACTTTCAAATTGTTTATCAACGGTCGTCACGGTAGTCGATGCATTTGCACTGTTGAGCATGCATACATGAACTTCCGAGATTTTGAAGTTTGATTTTGCGAATAATGTACTGTTAAGCGTCGCTGCCAAATCCTCTTCCATTCGTCCTGTGGATGCTCTGTTTTTGCTCTTCAGCGCATCAGGAATCGTAATGGCTGGTTTTTGGTTTTCTGCTAACGCTGGTACGTCTTTTAATTCTGGTTCGCTGCAGGAGCCGAATAGAAACATCCCGACCATGATTAATAGGAGTGTCTTTTTCATAATGTTTAGGTTAATTGTTAACGATTGTAAAAATTAATTGAACCTGACTACTTACCCAACAAAATATGTCGCTTTAAAGGAGAAGAAATGGAACAGAATTCAGGGAGAACTTTGTACGGCCATGGCTGTTAGCGAGGGCTCCGGTGATTTTTATATCAGAATTAGCTGCGTGAACAAGAGCGGTTATATATCAGATTGGAAAAATTCGTGGCTTGATACTTCCTGAATTTTTTTCCCAGTTCAGGGGTGATGACGCGCCCTGAAAATTTTTCTTATTAGCCGACGATCTGACATTTTTGAGCCATAAAAATGGCAGTTTCCATAGGTAAAAATGATGCGCACCACCGATACCTAAGGTTTTGCATAATTGTTGTTTAGCGAAAAATGTTCTTCAAATCAAAACACTAAGACCATGAACTGCGGATTTACACGAAGTGGTCTTTCTGCCAGGCGGAAGACCTTCACATTTATAAATCTCAAATCTTTTTCGGTATTGCTATTGGCGGTGGTGTCATTACTTGTTACTGCTTGCAATGAAAAAACAAATGGGCAGAACCCCAAAGGCAAAGAAACTACGATGGCCAAGGATAGTTTGAAGGAGCCCAAGGTGAGCATTCAAGTGAACAAACACTACGATGATAAAGGCAATGTGATCGGTCTGGACTCTACCTATACTTCTTACTATTCGAATATTCAGGGTGATACTACACGCATGGACAGCCTGATGAATTCTTTCGATAAGTTTTTTAAACGAGACTACGCTTTGGACTTTAATAACCGGTTTAACTCACTTTTCTTTAAAGACTCCATTCGCTATCCGGATTTTTTTCATAACGATTTCTTCATGAAACGTTATGAGTTAAACGATCACTATTTCAGGGACATGATGTCAAGAATGGATTCAATCAAAAATCAATTTTATAAGCAACATAGCTTGAAGGAAAAAGATAAGGATTCAAATGATCTGTAACCATAACTAGCGAGGCTTCAATACTTAAAATATATTTAACAAATCTAAAAAAGGAGGAATTATGAAAAACTTAGTAAGAACAAATGGAAACTCATTTTCGTCCATTCCATCTTTGTTAAATGATTTTTTTACTGATGACTGGTTCAATTCATCGCTCGCCAACTGGAGACCGGCAGGGGCAACTCTTCCAGCTGTAAATGTGATGGAAACTAACGAAGACTTCCGAATTGAAGTGGCTGCTCCCGGTATGAAACGCGATGACTTTAAAGTTGAGTTGGACAATAATCTACTTGTAATTTCTTCCGAGCTGGAAGATAGCAAAGAGGAAGTTGACAAAAATGGAAAATACACCCGTAAAGAATTCAGTTATCAGTCATTCCAGCGCAGCTTTTCCCTGCCGGAAAATAAAGTCGAAGGAGGAAAAATTACAGCAAAATATAGCGATGGCATTTTGCATGTAACCGTTCCGAAAAAAGAAGAAGCTAAAGTTAAGCCTGCAAGACAAATAACTGTAGGTTAAGCAATGGACGCTTAGTCCGGTCTCATCGTTCATCATGTTTCCCGGTTTCCTAATTTAAACCGGGAAACGTTTATTTTAAAAAAAAATATACTACGCCATGACCTATCTGGATTATTATAAAATAATACTAGGCAAAGTAAGTTTTGACCCTCAATTGTTTTCCAAAGAGTATCTTAAAGCGAAACAAATTTTGAAGTCGAATGAAGTTGGAGATCTTAACAGCTGGATTCAGGCAAAGGGTCTTTCAAGCCATCTTGGCAACCAAACATCATTAATTAGTTAGCACTTTCTACGCTTCTCCTAATACTTAAAGGAAAGCGTAGATTTATTCATACAAGCTTGGAATTATTGCCGAATTATAGTTGGTTAAGAGGTGTCGAACGCCACCTCTTTTTTTGGTCTTAATCGACACCGATCGAAATCTGTTTAGGCTGCATATTTAATTCCATGAAAGATTAAATCGGTTTTCCGAACTGCGGTACATCATCGTTAAAATGCCAATACATCTTTGGCATTATTCATACTTCAATGAATCTACCGGATTAGTTCTGGCTGTTTTCCATGAATGAAATGCTACTGTAAGAAATGCAAATACCAATGCCATTACAGCAACCCATATGAAAGTTGAATAGTCAAGGGCAGTTTGGTATGCAAAGTTCGCCATCCAATAATCAATTACATAATAAGCAGGCGCGATAACAAGGATAGCAGCGAAAATAACGAGATACATCACATCCTTATAAAGAAGATATATAATTCGCGGGATGCTCGCCCCATGAACTTTTCGGATACCGATCTCTTTGGTCCGTTGCGCTGCCGTAAATGCTGAAAGCCCTAACAATCCAAGAAGGGAAATGAAGATACAGATATAAGAAAGATTGGATAACAACTTATATTGTATTTCATCCGCCTTGTATTGTTCATTAAAGCGCTGATCTAAAAAGAAGTATTCGAACGGATGATTCGGATCGTACCCAGTCCATTTACGCTTAACGTAATCCATCGTTTCCGGAAGATTTTCACTCGAAACTTTTAAATGAAGAAAGCCACCTTCTTCGGGCCTTTTGATGATCAGCAGGGGTTCAATTTTATTATGCAATGAACTATAATTGAAGTCCTTTACCATACCAATTATTCGCCCTTCCGTTTCTCCATGAAACCACTTCACTTTTTTCCCCACGGGGTCGTCGCCCCAGTTCATTAACTTCGCGGTGGCCTCATTGCAAATAAAGATATTTTCGACATCACCATTTGTGCCCGGTTCAAAATCCCGTCCGGCTACGATCTGAATACCCATTGTTTTGAAATAATCATCACCAACGGAAATCATTGAGAAGGATTGTTGCTTCATACCATCTTCACCTTCAGCCCACATTACGGGTCCGCCAGCGCCCATACCCATAACGTTATAAGATGTGGTGGCTGAAGAAATTCTTGGGTTTTGCAACAATTCATGTTTGATGGCAGTGATCTGGTTTTGAACGAGCGTATCCTGGATCGGAAGGACAAGTATATTTTCTTTATTAAAACCAAGATCCTGATTGCGCATAAAATCAATTTGGTCTTGCATGAATAAGGTACAGACGACTACAAAAATGGAAATAGAAAACTGCAACGTAGTCAAAACCTTTCGTAATGCTTGACCGGATGAGCCGCTCTTAAAAGTACCTTTTAATGCTTTGATCGTTGGAATGGACGGAAGATGAAATGCTGGATACAAACCCGAGAGCAACCCTATGCCTATCGTAATAGCAAGCGAACCAAAAATGAGCAGGGGATTATTCACAAAATCGGCTGTAAGCTTGCGCCCAATCAATTCGTTAAAGGAAGACATATTCACAACAACCTGAACAATGGCAAAGGCTACGAGCATCGACATAAACGAAAGAAAAACAGACTCGCCAAGAAACGAGACAATCAGAGAAACCCTTCCTGAGCCCAGCGTTTTCTTCATCGCGATTTCTGTTGCACGTTTAGCAGACTTGGCCGTTGACAGATTCATGTAGTTAATGCAAGCCAACAGCATAATAAAAATACCAATGGCCGTAAATGCATATAAGTACGCTATGTTACCTAAAGGCTCATCGCCTTCAAGGTCCGAATGAAAATGAATGTCTGCTAATGGTTGAAGTATCGCAGCGTATGTGCCTCCTACCTTATCGCCAAACGACTTGTAGTATTTGTCGAAGATGGAGGGAAATTTGGCGTAAAAATTCTGGGGATCATAATTTTCAGGCATTAACACATACAGGTAAACATCAGGATTCCAAAAAGCTTCGGATCTTATCTGCCCGCCTTCTTCGAGCGTCCATGGGCGGGTTCGCGGCAATCCAGACAGCAGAATATCAAACTTGAGGTGTGTATTGGCAGGAAGATCTTTGATCACAGCTGTAACCCTCCAAAGCTCTTCACCAATGAACAACGATTTATTGAGAGCATTTTCGTCGCCAAAATATCTTTTTGCTGTTGACTCAGAAATAACTACGGAATTAAGAAGATCAAGGCATGTTTGTGGATCACCCGCGATAAAATCGCTTTTAAAGACCTGGAAGTAGGTTGAATCTGCACGGACAACATCTTCTTCATAATAGGCAATATCCTCACCGTTGCGTTCGTATTTCACCAGCACATGGTCCCAAGCATTAGCGCGTGTGAATGTCTGTATTTCAGGAAATTCTTCTTTGAGTATTTCACCTAACTCACGCGCCGATCGGGCACCGCGAAATTCAACGCCAGTAGCCTTCAGGTGCCCTCCCACCCTGAAGATTCTTTCATGGTTTGCAAAATGTTTGTCATACGTAAGATCATGCTGCAGGATGAGCAACAGGATAATACTGACAGCAATGCCAAGCGCCAGCCCAAGAATATTCAACACGGAAAAGAACTTGTCTTTTAAAAAGACACGAATGAAAAATTTTAGGTGGGTTCGTAGCATGGATATTGACGTTCGACTTTTCAGCAATTGTTAACTACTTTAGATTTCAAGAATGATGCCGTCAACACAAAAAGGCGTCAATCGACTCGAATCCTTGATTTTTTTGATCTTGACGTGGCCAGAATCGAACGTTACTGTTCGAAATCGTGAAAAAATATTAGCTGGCATAGACTAATTCAAAATCTTCAAGACCTTGCAAAAGACGGTAGAAATAGCGGAAGCCTTTTTCGTATGCTGTGATTAACCGGAAACCAGCCTTTCATAACATCGGTATTTGATTACATAACACTATATTCTTCTAAGGCAAATCACCCTGAAAGTCGATGCTGTTCACTATGAACACCTCCAACATAAGCAATAGGCCAACCGTTACTATATAAGGGCGGCATTGCCGCTTTTAGTGCTAAAAAATAACATAGCCAATTTGGCAACGGAAAAGATACTCCCCACATACGCTCCCAAGACACCGTAGATTTACCTCCATTTTTTTTAAAAGAGGTTTGTTTTTATTTACCTTTAAAAACTCCTATCAAGTTATGGTGCTAGCTCAAATCAAGCCTCGATTAATAATTCTGCTATTATCGGCAAGTCTTTTTACTTTTTGCAGTTCCTGTGTAAATACAAAAAAAGCAATATACTTTAATAACATCCAGGATGCTGAGCTGGTAGTAGATGATGTGCCCTTGGAGCCTTTAATTAGGCCTAATGATCTGCTGAATATTACCGTCAGTAGCTTGAATCCGGAGGCTTCGGAAGTTTTTAACAAACCGAGTATTTCCCAGGCTACATATGCCGGAATAACCCCTACTACCACGCAATCCACTGGATACCTTGTAAGCCAGGAAGGTTTTATTCAGTTCCCAATACTTGGCAATATTAAGGTGGAAGGCTTAACAAAAAAAGCGCTCAAAGATCAGTTAACGAAGACGCTTTTAGATAGAAAATTATTGGTTGATCCTGTAGTAGACATTCGTTATCTCAACTTTCGGGTGGCTGTTATGGGAGAGGTCGCTCACCCAACAGTCGTGACCGTTCCTAGCGAAAAGATCTCTTTGCTTGAAGCATTGGCTTTGGCTGGAGATTTAACAATATACGCGCGTCGTGATAACGTAATGTTGATTCGCGAAAATAATGGCAAACGTATTATTAAGCGCATTGATTTGAACTCAAGCTCCATACTCACCTCGCCTTATTATTATTTGCGATCAAATGATATTGTGTATGTGGAGCCGAACAAGTCGAGAGTGGCAAGTACTGGCCGAGCGACTCAATGGTTGCCGGTTGTTTTTAGTGTTTTGTCCTTCGGAATAATAGCGGTTGACCGGATTAACAGGTAACTTTAAGCTTGCGAAAATTTTCTGGTGCTAGTTAACTGCAAGTGTTAAATTAGATTTATGTGAGTGAGCAAATTGTCCTATGTTGTTCAAAGCAGCATTATCAGCTCATGAGCGTTGTTGATTCTATTCGTGAATGCTTCAAAAAGTGAGTTAGTGAAGGCTAACCGTATGGCCTGTACTATTCCGATGACGAAAATTGTGATATCGGGACGTATGGCAGCCCTCAGTTTTAAAGTACAAATATGAAAACATCAGCGAAGAAAGAGGATAATTTAATTATCATACTAATAAATAAATTCCTCCCCTATTGGCCATTGTTTTTGGTTCTGCTGGTAATTTGTTTGATCGTTGCCAGGGTTTACCTTCAATACACCACACCATTATTCGAGGCTTCGGCCAGTATTCTCATAGATGATGCCAAAAAAGGGTCGGATGAATCTAAACTCAGCGAATCCCTGGATTACCTGTCATCCAAAAAAATAGTTGAAAATGAAATTGAAGTATTGAAATCAAAGTCACTTGTTAAGCAGATAGTAAACAAATTGAATCTATATGCTCCGGTTTTTGAAGAAGGGAAGTTAAAAGCTAAGCTATTGTATGAGAACGGTCCGATCACCGTAGAATATCAGCAAATTGACACATTAACTAAAAAAAGAGAGATTAATTTCAAATACAGTCGGGAGACGCAGGAGGTTATTATCGACGCAAAAGTTTACCCTACAAATGAATGGGTTAAAGTCCAGTCTGACGTATTTAGGTTTACTCCCAATCCAAACTATAAATCATCAGATAAACCCCTGTTTTTTACTATAATGTCTCCCAGAAGCGTTGCGAACCAATTAGCCGGGAGACTAAACGTAGCTTCCGTCAGCAAACTTTCTTCAGTTGTACGGATTAGCATTATGGACCAATCACCTAAAAGAGCAGAAGATATACTGCGCGAACTTTTAAATGGGTATAACAGGCTCTTGACTGACGAGAAAAATGCACTGGCAGCACACACTTCAACCTTTGTAGAAGAAAGGTTAATGGATATAAAACAAGATCTGGATTCGATTGAGCAGAAAATTCAGCAGTATAAATCGTCGAACGGTGCACTCGATATAAGCTCACAGGGCCAACTCTTCTTAGAAAATGTAAGTTCGAATGATCAAAAGCTTTCGGAGATAAACATGCAATTGGCGGTATTAAAACATCTACGGGCTCAATTGCTGTCAAAAAATAATGTGGGTGGAATTGTGCCTTCAACCTTAGGCGTTAGTGACCCTCTCCTGTCACAGTTGCTCAATAAACTTTATGATGCAGAAATGAATTATGAAAAGCTAAAAAAAACGACGGCAGAAAATAATCCTATACTCGTGAGTATTGTAGACGAGATCAATAAAATTAAACCAAGTATCTTAGAAAACATTGACAGTCAAACAAAGAGTTTACAAGCTAGTAAGAACAACTTATATGCAACGAACAACTCTTACTCCACAATCATGGAGGCGATACCGCAAAAAGAAAGGGACCTTGTAGATATTAGCCGGGAGCACAGCACGAAAAGCAACATCTATAATTTCCTTTTACAACGACGTGAGGAAGCTGCACTTTCGTATTCTGGGAATACCCTTACAAATAAAGTAATAGACGAGCCAGAGTCGTCGACCGGTCCGGTTAGTCCTAATCATAAATTGATTTACGCATTCGCGGTTTTTTTTTCATTGGGAGCTGGCGCCGGATTAATCCTGGGAAAGGAGTTGTTAAGCGGAAAGATCTTGTACCGCTATCAGATTGAAAATCTAACCAATTTTCCAGTTGTCAGTGAAATAAGTTATGAAAAGGAAAAAAAAGAACTCGTGATTTCCAACAGGAAAAATGGTGTCATTGCAGAACAGTTCCGGAAATTAAGGGCATCACTTTCTTACATTGGCATTGTCGGTAATAGAAAAAAATTACTCATAACCTCCGCCATTCCCGGAGAAGGAAAAAGTTTTATCTCGGCTAATTTAGGCTTGACCCTCGCATTAGGAGGGAAACGGGTGATCTTGCTGGAACTAGACTTGAGTAACCCTTCACTTAGCAACAAATTAGGAATTCCAAAAAAAGAAGGAATGACCAGCTTTTTAGAAGGTAAAAATAATCTCCAGGATATTATTGTAAGAACGCCGGCCCATAAAAACCTTTTTATTATTCCTTCCGGAACGCTTCCTGAAAACCCAACGGAGCTAATCATGAATGGACGAGTAGAAAAACTTTTTGAGTATCTGGAAGAAAACTTCGATTACATCATCGTTGATACGGCCCCCGTTTGTGCCTTATCAGACGCTTACATTCTATCTCCACTTTGTGATGCTACACTTTACATTGTGCGTCATAATTATACGCCAAAGGCGATTCTGGAGAGATTGGATGAGAATAACAAAATAAATGAATTAAAAAATCTAACGATTTTATTTAACAGCATTCAATCAAGAGGCTTTAGTAAAAACACTTATGGATACGGTTATTCATACAGCTATGCGAATAAAGCCAAACTGACATAGTACAATTGAGCGCGGATTTTGCGCGAACAGGATAAAGTTTCGATCTCTTTGTGATGTCCCTTAAGGTGTGTATTATATTAAACCAATTGTCATGATCGATCAAATTAGGAAACCTTATTCGTTTCTTAAAAACTATATAAATCAAGGGCATTCGCGCAGTGTAAATGCAAAAAAGAATATTCTTCTGTCGTTGGTTGTAAAAGGACTAACCATTGGCGTGAGCTTCCTGGTGGTACCCCTAACGTTATATTATTTGGACACAACCAACTATGGAATTTGGCTTACTTTAACATCATTTGTAAGCTGGCTTAGCTTTTTTGATATAGGTCTTGGTAATGGTTTAAGAAACAGATTTGCAGAAGCGCTATCTAAGGGCGACACAATACTCGCCCGGAGGTATGTGAGTACAACATATGCAATCCTTGGAATCATCATATTAGCTGTATTCATAGTTTTTATTTTTGTGAATCCATACATCAATTGGATATTTGTGTTCAATGCACCACCTGAACTGGCGAAGGACTTGACGACAGTAGTGTTATTTGTATTTACTTTCTTTTGCCTTCAATTTCTTCTTAATCTCATTGGCGTGATACTTACGGCAGATCAGAAAACGGGGTTTAAAGACCTATTAGGATTAATTGCAAGTGTACTTTCGCTTATTGTCGTGTATCTCCTTTCGAAGACTACGCAGAGCTCACTATTACTTTATGGGATTACGTTTTCCGGATCTACGGCACTCGTATATCTTATTGTAAGCATAGTTTTATTTAACAGCAGCTATAAAATGTATGCGCCTCGTTGGAAATTTGTTTCGTTCACGTTTGCAAGGGATCTATTGAATCTGGGGGTACAATTTTTTATCATTCAGATTGTCGGTATAGTTATGTTCTCAACAGACAATATCATTATCTCTCATTTGTTTGGGCCTGCCGAAGTTGGAGCTTACAACATTGCATTCAAATATTTTGGAATGTGTACGATGGCCTTTAGCATTCTCTGTGCACCCTTTTGGTCCGCATATACGGAAGCATATGCCAAAGGTGATTTTGATTGGATCCATAAAATAAATCATAACTTAAAAATTAGCTGGGTATTTCTCGTTTTAGCAAGTGTAATATTGTTAATCATCTCACCCTATTTCTATTCGTTTTGGATTGGTGAAAAACTTACAATTCCATTTGTACTTTCACTTTCAATGTTTGTTTATGTAGTTACGATTAACTGGGGAGCCATCTTTGTTACATTCATTAATGGGGTTGGCAAAATCAGATTACAATTATACATATCGATTATTGCTGGCGTTCTGAATATACCTTTATCGATTTTGTTTGCAAAGACTTTTAATCTTGGACCAGCAGGAATTATTCTAGCAACAACTCTTTGCTTATCGTATGGACCAATCCTGGCTCCCATTCAGTACAAAAGAATAATCAGCAATACAGCAAAGGGAATATGGAACAAATGATAACGTTATATGAATAACAAAAACAATACTTGCCCCCTTTGTAAAGGAACCAACATTTCAAAACTCGAACGGATCCACGTTACAGATTTGAATAATATTTACCTCACCAATTATCAAATAGATACTTCCCATTTGTTTACCTCGGATACGATCGACTTCTGTATGTGTGAAGATTGTGCATTAAAGTTTTTTGAACCGTCGGCGATTGGCGACGAAGGTTTCTATGCTGCACTTCAAAAAATGGATCTTTACTATATGGAGGATAAGGAGGAGTACAACATCGCTGCAAATTATATCCTACCATCGCATGATATTCTGGATGTTGGTTGTGGTAAAGGGGCCTTTTCTAAAAAAGTTTTTTGCAATAGTTTTACCGGACTTGAATATAGCAACAGTGCAAAGAAGATGGGTGATCAGGATGGAGTAAATATCATCAACGAGTCTATCCAGGAGCATTCAATTCATAACAAAGACAAATACCATGCTGTTTGCACATTTCAAGTACTGGAGCATGTTGAAACAAACATCTTGTTTGATTTTATAAAAGCTATGGTTGATTGCATTAAGACGAATGGATTGCTGATCATCAGCGTGCCCAGTGACGACTCCTTCATTTCAAAGGGAGTTAACAGTGCACTTAATATGCCCCCACATCATCAAACACGTTGGCCCGACCGAACACTAAAAGAAATTGCCCAAATATTTAACCTTGATATCGTAGATCTACATCATGATAAACTTGCTGACAGGAATAAGGATGAATATTTATACCTAAACATCAATCATATACTCAGCAGAAATCATCAAATTGTTACCACAACGGTACCCATTATGCAAAAAATAATTCAAAAGGCCTCGGTCAGTGCTGTTCATTTGATGGGTAACAAATTAAAAGACACACTTATTGATCGAATGAAACCTTATGGACACTCGGTAACGGCAGTTTATAAAAAATCGTATGTTGGATAGGCCTATCAAAGTTTTGTGGTTTACAAACACGCCTTCCTTAGCATCTGAGTTTTTGAATGTTCCGTCCATCGGAGGAGGTTGGATATATTCGTTGGAGGAAAAAATCAAAGAGGATCAAAACATTAACCTAGCCATAGCTTTCAAACACGGACAAGAAAAGTTAAACAAATTCACTAAAAAGAATTGCACGTATTACGCTATACCGAATTGTCATTCTAAAATCAAGAGACTGGCACAAAGGCATTTTGCTATCTTAGATGACGACGAGCTTATAGATTATTGCCTTAAGATTATCCACGATTTTAAGCCAGACATTATCAATATTTTTGGCACCGAAGAAGGATTTGGATTGATCGTTGATAAAATCAACTTACCTGTAGTCATTCATTTGCAAGGTATCTTGACCGTTTATAAGTTAAAATGGTTTGCTGCCAAAATAAACAAATTCGATCTGATAAGTTCTTCCGGGTTTAAAAGTCTGTTAACGGCAAACACATTATTTCACTTTTATAATTATTTCAAAAAAACCGCGTACAGAGAACAACAGATTTTTAAGCGTTGCAAATATTTTATGGGACGCACCGATTGGGACCGAAGAATTACGTCGGTATTGTCACCACAGTCAAAGTATTTTACCTGTAACGAAGTATTAAGAAAACCCTTTCGCGAAAATATTTGGAGTAAGAAACCTGGAAGCAAAAAAGTATTGATTTCTACCATTCAAAGTAATGTCTATAAGGGCTTAGAAACAATCTTAGAAACGGCTGTTATTTTGAAAGAAGCAAACCAATTCAACTTCAATTGGATTGTAGCGGGAATATCACCTCAAGATGTTATTGTAAAAATCTTTGAAAGGAAAACAGGATTAAGATTTAACGACTATGATGTGACCTTAGCCGGAAAAGTAGGTGTAGAGGATCTTGTTAAGCTGGAGCTTAACGCAGATATTTTTATTCATCCCTCTCATATCGATAATAGTCCTAACAGTTTATGCGAAGCTATGCTCCTTGGTATGCCCATCGTTGCAACATGCGCGGGTGGTAGCGGGTCGATGTTAATGGACGGAAAAGAAGGAATACTAATACAAGATGGTGATCCATATTCTTTGGCAGGTGCAACGCTGGAATTAATCAAGGATCCTGTTAAGGCCGCGGAATTCGGAAAAAATGCACGCGCACGGGCCATCGTCCGTCATGATTTGGACGTTATCGTTCGGAATGTCGTAGGTATCTATTCGGAAATACTTGGTGGGTAAAGTAGTTCCTCAGATTTAACGTTGGTTATACTCACACACAATTACGGAAAAAATGAACTAGCTGTACAAGATGGTGAATGATACTTTTTCAGCTGTGAATAAATTTGTAAAACAAATATTCATGGTCCTTTATCCGTTTCACCCAATATTGGCCTGGATGATTTATTCTGCTACAAAAAAGCCCATCAACTTTTTTTTAAGCATTTTATTAATTCCGATTGCGATGTATTTCATCATTGACTCCAACAGGAAGTTGCCAAGGTATTTAATCTACTTCATCATCTTTACCCTTTACCATTTATGCAGTGCGTTTATAAATGATACAATTCCGAAGGATACCACCAAGCTGTACTTTATCCTTACTGATCCCAATGTATTGGCTGTCCTCTTTTTTATAGCTGTTGAAAATACAAATTTTGACGGGAGATTTATGGACAAGATGAGTAACCGCATCTTTGTTATTGTGTTAGTCTCTCTTGTAGTAAGTCTTATTCAAATAAAAATACCTACATTTTTTTTTAATACAAATACAGATGAAGACCTACTTTACATTGGAGAAAGTAGAAATTTTTCTATCTACAGTTGGACCGGCTTAAATTCCCTGGGTATTACATTTCCAATTTTGGTTTCCATTTTATTAAGTACGTACGAGTTAAAAAGACCAGCATTGCCTTTGGTGGCTCTTTGTGGAATTGTTGTTTCTTTTTTAACCCGGACCCGATATGTTATGTTATCCATGATCGTGGTGTTATCGCAATTATTCTTTAATACCAAAACTTCTATTAAGAAAAGAGTATCGTTGGTGTTGATGTTTGCAGCGGGTATATTTTTAATTGTGGCAGTGGGTTACAATATGGGATATGATATCAATGAAGTTATAAATACGAGGGTACTTGAGAAGAATTCAGATATGGCCTCGGCAAAAGCGAGAGTTTTATCTTATGAAGTTTTTCTGGTAGTGTTTCCTGATAGCCCTTGGTTTGGGGTTGGGCCTGAAACCAGAAAAGATGTGATTGATCTATTGGGAGGCGAAGCACCTATTATACACGTAGGGTACCTCTCCTATTTGTATTTTTATGGAATAGTAGGTTGCCTTCCACTTTTCCTTGCTGTATTTTTTTTATTAAGAAATGCATGGATGATTGGCAATCGATACAATTTTTGGGGCAGCTACTATGGTTTGTTAGCTTTTTGTGTAGCCAACATTACCATGGTTTATTTTAATTTCAGTGAAATGGGGATCGTCCTTGCCGTAATTTATTTAAGGTACTTCAATCACAAATCCTCATTAATTTTAAATGATCAAATACCTTTGAGGGAAGAGCCTGAAGATAATATTAAAATAGAAATTCAAAATCAATAGTATTATTGTTCAATCTTTTATGCTTCCCCTATTTCTAAAATGTTTGTAGATGAAAAAAAACTTATACACACGACTAACAGAAGATAACGGAAGTTGGTGGATTCATAAGATTGACAACTTTACGATGTCGTGCTACCAATTATATTCAACAACTTTGATGAGGATCATTTCTTTTTTCAGAGGAGTATCGATAGATGTTGGTTGCCGTTTTTTTGGTTTGACTCACTTTCGACGTTTCCCTTCCTCAACTATACACGTTGGTAAAGACTGTGTTTTCAGATCAGATCAAACTTCAAATCTAATTGGTGTCAACCATCCATGTATTCTATCAACGCATTTTGAAAAATCTGAAATAAGGATTGGAGACCATTGCGGGTTCAGTGGCGTTACTATAGGCGCTGCCCGCGAAATAAGAATCGGCAACAATGTTCTATGCGGCGCTAATTGTGTAATTACCGATTTTGACTGGCACCTTGATCTCCGAAACACACCACCTGCACCTGTGATAATTCATGATAATGTTTGGATAGGGCTGAACACGGTAATACTTAAAGGCGTTGAAATAGGAGCGAATTCAGTCATTGGAGCAAACAGCCTGGTGGTTCACAATATTCCCTCAAATGTCATTGCAGCTGGAAATCCCTGCAAAGTAATTAAAGCCCGGTAAAATGAGCATCGTAATCTTTGGCGATCTTTTTACTTTTCCCGAAGGTAGCGCCGCTACTAACAGAGTATACACCTATGCCAAAGGTTTTATTGCAAATGGAATATCTGTTCATGTAATTTGTCTCACTAATGTCGCGGATCCTAAACAAGGGGTTGTTGATAGCATTCATTACTATCATCCCCTCGCACAAGAAACAAGAAGTAAGAATCTCCTAATTCGCCGTTGGAAAAGATTAAAGGAATTTTACGAAACTTATCTTCTGATCAAGAAAATCAATCAGGCAGATAAGATTATAGCGGTTAATAGTTGGAGTAATGCCATTGTTATACACCTCTTTGGATATCTTTTTGCCAGATCGGTTCGTACCAAGTTTATTATTGAATGCAGCGAGCATCCTTTAAGATTTTACCAATCAGGCTTCCTGAAAAAAAAACGCGGGCTCGCTAATTTTTTTATTGAATCATCTATTGCAGACGGGATATTTTGTATATCACATTATTTAATGACCTTCTACACCGAACAACGCATCGATACGCGTAAATTATTTCTCGTACCCAGCACGGTAGATCCTGACAGATTTAATAAAGTTAAAAATAAACCTGTCGACTATGATTATATCGGTTATTTTGGATCATTAACATTTTCAAGAGATAACGTTGATCTGTTAATTGAAGCATTCGCTGAGTTTAGTAAACTACATCCCAACGTCAATCTTATCCTTGGAGGGTTTTGTTCAGAGAGTGAAAGAAATGACATTGAAAAATTAATTTCAACATTGAATATCAAAAGCAGGGTGTTGTTGTTAGATTATTTAACGCGAGAAGAAATTGTACAATATATAGCGCATGCAAATATACTCGTAATGGTTAGAAGTCATGATTTCCAATCACAGGCCTCCTACCCTTCTAAGCTCACTGAATTTCTGGCCAGTGCCAGGCCTGTAATTTCAGTCAATGTCGGCGAGATCCCTTTATATTTGAAAGACGGCGAAAACGCTTTCTTGATTAATCCAGGAAATGCAAAGGAGCTTGTGGAAAAATTAGATTTTGTTTACAGCAATCCACTCATCGCAAAAAGCGTCGGACAAAGGGGAAAACAACTAACAGAAACAATCTTTAACTATAAATACCAGGCGGAAAGAATGATTGGCTTCATCAACCATCTTTCACATGCTGATTAGATTTAAAAACGATGAGTGAGATTTGACACATAAAAAATTTAATGAAAATTTGTTTTTTTGGAGACATAACATGTGCAATTAAAGGTCAGACCATTGGTGGCGGAGAACTTCAGGTATTTTTACTTGCTAAATCTTTAGCATTACATGGACATGAAGTTTTTATTATAGATCCGTACGCAGACGAAGCTTTAAAGACACCCGAGGGAATTAATGTTATTACTGTGCCTAACTGGAATAAAGGCGTAAAAGGTCTTCGAATGTTTCTATATCGGATTCCGGCCTTGTTCAGAACTTTTGCTTTGCTGAATGCCGATTACTACTATGTGAGGATGCGAAGTTATTTGCACCTCATACCATACCTGGTCGCCAAAAGGAAAGGGAGAAAATTCATTCAGGCCATTGCATCGGATATCGATGTCTTGAACGCTAAAGAAAAATTCAAATATTTATACAAATCCAATTTCCATGCACTAAGATTTCTAACGGAAAGTCTACCCAACGATTTGGCGTTTAATTTTCTTGTAAGAAATTCCGATCATGTGATTTTGCAGCATATTGGGCAAAAGTTCGTATCCAAATCCCTAAATCAAGTTGTCTTCTCCAATATTATAGATTTGACCAATCTTCCGGTGAATAATAATCCTTCCAAAGATTATTTTATCTATGTCGGATCCTTAACCATGATAAAAGGTGCCGACAAACTACTCACACTCATCAACAGTATTGATCTCTCCATTAAGGTTTTAATTGTCGGGTCTCCGAAGGGAGTCGAGCCTACAGCTATTTATGAGAAGTTAGGCAAAAAAGAAAATGTGATTCTCAAAGGGCGAAAGAGCCACGCTGAGACACTCGATTTAATTTCAAATGCAAAGGCAATCATCAATACCTCTTATCATGAAGGCTTTCCTAACATTTACTTAGAGGCCTGGGCAATGGGAGTACCCGTCATCTCACTTTCAGTTAACCCTGGCGGTGTTTTTGATCACAATAGATTAGGAGTTTGTTGCAACGGCAACTTACAGAGGATGCAATTGTGCATGCAATCAGATGAGATGAATTCATTTAAAGAAGATGAATTAAAAGCGTACGTTCAAGAATTTCATGATCTAAGAAGTGCGGCCGACAGATTTCTAAATGCTATCTCCACCCACCATCAGGTTGCTGAATAGATTGTTAAACACATATAAATGAAAATCCTTTTTTCCATAGATTCCTTTTCTGCAGGCGGCAAAGAACGCAGATTAATGGAACTGATGAAAGGCTTGAAATTAAATGGAGAGAATGACTTTCAATTAATAATTCTCAGTAACGACATCCATTTCAAAGAAATTCATGATCTCGATATTACAATTCATCATTTAATAAGGACTACAAAAAAAGACGTAACCATCTTCAAAAAAATTTATACGATTTGTCAAAGCTATAAACCAGATCTAGCGCATTGCTGGGATAGTATGTCAGCGGTCTACGTACTGCCCGCGCTTAAACTGTTGCAAATAAAATTTGTCAATGGAATGGTTACAGATGCTCCTGCTAACGCCGGTTCACTTAATAAGTATTGGTTGCGAGCCCGATTAACTTTTCCTTTTTCAGATCTTATTATCGGAAATTCTAATGCTGGTTTAAAAGCATATAATGCACCCAGATCGAAAAGCATTTGCATCTACAACGGATTTAATTTTGACCGATTAAAATCAGTCATTAGCACCAGTGAAATGAGAGCTCAGTTGGGTATTAGATCCAAGTATGTAGTTGGGATGGTTGCTACTTTTTCCGAGTATAAAGACTATGCAACCTATTTTTCTGCATGTCAAATGATCTTAAAAAAACGGGATGATGTGACGTTCCTGGCGATCGGTAATAGGACTGACAGCTGGGAATCGACACAGTTGATCGACACGCAATACATAGATTACTTCCGGCTGTTGGGAAGCAGGTCGGATGTAGAGTCGTTAATAAATTGCATGGACGTTGGTGTCTTAGCAACATTTACTGAAGGCGTCTCTAATGCCATCCTTGAATATATGGCGCTAGGTAAACCCGTTATCGCCACTGCAGGTGGTGGCACGGTCGAGATCATTGAAAATAATAAAACCGGCTTTTTGGTAAACGCTATGGATCCTATAAGCCTTTCTGAAAAAATTGAGTTGCTGTTAACAAATGAAGGTTTAAGACTCCGCATGGGAGAAGCTGGAAAACAAAGGGTTCATACTCACTTTTCGATCCGCAAAATGGTAGACGAATTCCTGCTCAACTATCAAAGAACAATAGCCCAATAGTAGTATTCCTAAACAAAGGATGCGCTTTTGTCATTTGTAAAATATCTTTATCACTTTAATAATTAAAGTGTTATCATTAACCTATATAATCTGATTTTTGGATCAAGCCCTCATGAGCACAAAAAAGAAAATAAGAGTTGGTCTCCTCATTGATGATTTTCTTATTCCATTTTGGGCCTTTAGAATGATTGAAAACATAAGCTCAAGTTCATTCGCAGAAGTTGTTTTGATAGTCAAAAAAAAAAGTTCCAGTAATAAGCGATCATCATTCATTCGAAAAATCCAGAAGAATTATCACTTATTCTTCTACAAGCTTTATAGAAAGATTGAAGACAATCTATTTAAAATTACACCTAATGCGTTTGAGTATAAGGACCTGAAACCACTGATCAAAACATCACAAGTTTTAGAGGTCACTTGCATTGAGAAAAATTTTTCAGATTATATTCAAGAAAATGATATCCGTCAAATTAAAGGGTTGGATGTAGACGTTTTCGTCAGGTTGGGATTCAGAATATTAAGAGGTGAAATTTTGAAGGCATCTAAGTTTGGTGTCTGGTCTTATCATCATGGAGACAATAAAGTAAACCGTGGAGGTCCGGCAGGTTTTTGGGAAGTGTTCGGCCGGAAAAGAGAAATAGGTTCTGTGTTACAGATTTTGACCGAAGATCTGGACGGCGGTAAAGTTCTGTATCGTTCATGGTCAACCGTCCACAGGCTTCTCAATCACAGTTTGAATATTTTTTATTGGAAGACTTCGCTTTTCATTCCCCGAAAGCTTAAAGAATTGTTTGAATCCGGAGAACACGCTTTCAGGCAAAAGTTAACTTCCGAAAACGAAAAATTAGAATTTTATTCTCACCCCCTATTCACCGCTCCACGTAATTCCAAGTTCCTAGTTCTTTTCTTCTCTCATTATTGGGATTGGCTTAAACTCAACGTTTGGAAACTTTTCAATTTTGAGCAATGGATTCTTTTATACGCTTTTAATAAGAGAGGTATTGCGACGTCTGTTTTTACCTACAAAAGACTAATCCCTCCAAGAGACCGTTTTTGGGCGGATCCTTTTGTGATCTATGAAGAAGGTAAGTATTATATTTTTCTTGAAGAGCTGATCTATAAGAAGCAAAAAGGTCATCTCGCAGTAATGGAAATCGATGCAAACGGAAGTTACAAGTTACCCACGGTAATACTTGAAAGGTCTTACCATTTGTCTTACCCTTTTATATTCAAATATGAAGGTGAATACTATATGATACCCGAAAGCACCGAAAACTCAACAATTGAACTTTACCACGCGGTGGGTTTTCCCTTTAAATGGGAGTTTTGTATGAATCTGATGGAAAATGTTAGCGCCGTCGACACAACATTATTTATAAAAGACAATAAATTCTGGCTGTTCACATGCATAAAAGAAATTGAAGGCGCGGCCATGAGTGAAGAACTGTTCCTTTTCTGCGCAAATGAATTGTTTACAAATACCTGGGAGAGCCATCCTCTTAATCCGGTCATTTCGGATGTGAAATATGCAAGACCTGCGGGCCGCATGTTTTATCATAATGGAAAACTATATCGACCTTCTCAGGATTCTTCTTATAAGTATGGCTATTCTACTGTCATTAATGAAGTATTGGTTTTGAATGAACGCGAATATCAGGAGTGTAAGGTCTCGGAAATATCACCCAATTGGGCGACGGATGTTAAAGCGACCCATACCCTATCCTTCGATCAGAATTTAACAGTAATAGACGCTGCAATAAATCGGAAAAAATGGTTTAATTAGCAATGGTTTTTTTCCTCTCAAAAAATTCCAACCAACGTCTCTCTGGAATCTATTAGTGTTATCAAAGTAAAGCTGCGATAAGAGAACATTGATTTCACTTTGTCCCGATGTACAATACGTTTAAATTTAATTTATGTGTGGCCTTACAGGATTTTGTGATTTCAATAGACACCTCACTGAGGAGCATCTTGGTAAGGCAACCGACATATTGAAACACCGAGGTCCCGACAGTGGAAATGCAGTCTTCTTTTCCACTAGCCAAGCCAACATCGGTTTGGGCCACCGCCGCTTATCCATCCTGGATGTATCATCTAATGGAAACCAGCCCATGTATAGCGATGATAAAAGTGTGGTGATCATTTTGAATGGTGAAGTCTACAACTTTAAGGAAATACGAAAAGATCTTATCGCCTTAGGCTATTCTTTTCATTCAGATTCCGACACCGAGGTCATTATTAAGGCGTATCAACAATTCGGAATAGATGCTGTTCATAAGTTCATC
>NZ_JARKMY010000010.1:378779-381299 GCF_029360725.1 Chryseolinea sp. H1M3-3
TTTTGCCATTTATGATATCAAAAAGCAAATTATTTTTCTGCTGCGCGACAGGGCAGGTATTAAACCACTGTACTTCTTTTATAAAAATGATGCTTTGCTTTTCGCTTCTGAACTCAAATCTATCTACACCTATCCCAACTTCGAAAAAAATATCAATGAACAGGCGGTATCACTTTTTTTTAAGTACGCTTACATTCGTGCACCCCATACCATTTTCAAACATACCTATAAAGTTAAACCAGGACATTATATCAAAATCGATGTTGTACATAAAACCGTTGAGGACATTAAATACTACGATGTGCTGGACTACTACAACAAACCTAAATTGAAAATATCGGAAGAAGAGGCAGCTACAGAGGTAGAAAGACTTTTTACTTCTGCTTTTCAATACCGCATGGTAAGTGATGTTCCCGTGGGCGTTTTCTTAAGTGGCGGTTATGATAGCGGCGTTGTGGCTGCAGTTTTACAAGCAAACAACACCCAACGAATCAAAACCTTTACCATTGGTTTTAATGAAGCCAAATACAATGAGGCACATCATGCTAAAAAAATGGCTGAATACATGGGAACAGATCATCATGAATATTACTGCACAACAAAAGAGGCGCAGGATATATTGCCAGATCTTCCCGAAATTTATGACGAACCCTTTGGAGATAGCTCTGCCATTCCTACTACACTGGTAAGCCGATTCGCTCGAAAACATGTAACCGTAAGTTTGTCTGCTGATGGAGGTGACGAAATATTTGCAGGGTATATGCGATATCCATTCCTACAACGGATTAATAATACCATCCATGGATTTCCTAAAGCGGTTCTAAATACAGGTAAATTTTTATCAAATCTTTCTGTAAACTTTGTTCCCTTTTTAAAAAATAATTCCCGGATGTTAAGAATTCATGAATTGCTTAACGGATCAGACATCTTAAACATTGCGGATATATTTAGCCAATATTACAACACAGCTGAGTTAAAGGCATTGCTTAAACTGCGAAATGTTAACGCGGGGCTTTATGATGAAATGTCTCCGATAAATAATCAAAATGATTTTATCAATACTTGTTTAGCGCTCGATTACTCAATTTACATGGTCGACGATATTCTGGCAAAAGTGGACAGGGCCACCATGAGTGTAGGTTTGGAAGGCAGAGAACCTTTACTGGATAATAGAATTATTGAATTTGTGTCACAACTTCCTTCTAAATTGAAATATAATCATGGTGAAAAGAAGTATTTGCTAAAAAAGATCACACATAAATATCTCCCTAAAACTTTAATGGATAGACCCAAATCAGGGTTTGCCCTCCCTGTCAATGAATGGTTGAGAGAAGATTTAAAGGACTACCTTTTTCAATATATCAATGAAGGACAACTAGGTAAGCACAATTTTATAAATTCAAAAAAGGCAATTTTGCTTAGAAATGATTTTATTGTAGGCAAAGAAAATACGGATACTAAGATCTGGCTCTTACTAATGTTCCAAATGTGGTGGAACCGATGGATGTGATGACTTAGATTTGGAATATAAATCACCACAGGGTGTTTCTGGTTAACTCGTTTTTAAAATTATAATTTATGTGTGGCCTTACAGGATTTTGTGATTTCAATAGACACCTCACTGAGGAGCATCTTGGTAAGGCAACCGACATATTGAAACACCGAGGGCCCGACAGTGGAAATGCAGTCTTCTTTTCCACTAGCCAAGCCAACATCGGTTTGGGCCACCGCCGCTTATCCATCCTGGATGTATCATCTAATGGAAACCAGCCCATGTATAGCGATGATAAAAGTGTGGTGATCATTTTGAATGGTGAAGTTTACAACTTTAAGGAAATACGAAAAGATCTTATCGCCTTAGGCTATTCTTTTCATTCAGATTCCGACACCGAGGTCATTATTAAGGCGTATCAACAATTCGGAATAGATGCTGTTCATAAGTTCATCGGCATGTTTGCATTTGCCATTTATGATATCAAAAAGCAAATTATTTTTCTGCTGCGCGACAGGGCGGGTATTAAACCACTGTACTTCTTTCACAAAAATGACGCTTTGCTTTTCGCTTCTGAACTCAAATCTATCTACACCTATCCCAACTTCGAAAAAAATATCAATGAACAGGCGGTGTCACTTTTTTTTAAGTACGCTTACATTCGTGCACCCCATACCATTTTCAAACATACCTATAAAGTTAAACCAGGACATTATATCAAAATCGATGTTGTACGTAAAACCGTTGAGGACATTAAATACTACGATGTTTTGGACTACTACAACAAACCTAAACTGAAAATATCGGAAGAAGAGGCAGCTACAGAGGTAGAAAGACTTTTTACTTCTGCTTTTCAATACCGCATGGTAAGTGATGTTCCCGTGGGTGTTTTCTTAAGTGGTGGTTATGATAGCGGCGTTGTGGCTGCAGTTTTACAAGCAAACAACACCCAACGAATCAAAACCTTTACCATTGGTTTTAATGAAGCCAAATACAATGAGGCACATCATGCTAAAAAAATGGCTGAA
>NZ_JARKMY010000010.1:381309-454178 GCF_029360725.1 Chryseolinea sp. H1M3-3
CACAGATCATCATGAATATTACTGCACAACAAAAGAGGCGCAGGATATATTGCCAGATCTTCCCGAAATTTATGACGAACCCTTTGGAGATAGCTCTGCCATTCCTACTACACTGGTAAGCCGATTCGCTCGAAAACATGTAACCGTAAGTTTGTCTGCTGATGGCGGCGATGAAATATTTGCGGGTTATATGCGATACCAATATCTGCAAGAGCTAAATGATAAACTAACGAAAGTGCCGAGGTTACTATGGTCAACGACCAGATCGGTATTAAATTTTTCATCTGGCGCACTTCCTCTAATAACACACGTTCATAAAATTGGACGGCTTTCAGAAATCTTAAACACATATAAAAAAAACGGTCTTTCTGACATCTATCATCAACATTATAATGTCAGGGAAGTAGACGCCCTGTTACCAGCAATAAAACAAAAAGTAGGATTGCTTGATGATCTGGGCAAAGTAAATCACGAAAATGATTTTATGAATACTTGTCTGGCGCTTGACTACAACACCTATATGGTCGATGACATACTGGTAAAAGTTGACAGGGCTACCATGAGTACTGGTTTGGAGGGGCGAGAACCTTTGCTGGACAACAGAATCATTGAATTTGTGTCACAACTTCCTTCTGAATTGAAATATCATCATGGTGAAAAGAAGTATTTGCTGAAAAAGATCACATATAAATACCTTCCTAAAACTTTAATGGATAGACCCAAAGCCGGATTTTCAATTCCGATGAATGAATGGTTTCGCAATGATTTAAAAAGTTATTTGTTCGAATTCATCAACGAAAAGCAATTATCAAAACATAACTTGATAAATGTAAAGAAGGCAATTTCCGTCAGGGATGAATTTCTATCGGGTAAGGAATTTAAGGAGACACAAGTCTGGCTTCTGCTCACATTTCAGATGTGGTGGAATAGATGGATGGAAAATTAAAAAAACGTTAGAAAACAACGTTTTTAATAAAGTTGTTCCTGACGATATAAAGTGCAACTAGTGTTCAATCCCGTTTGTACAACTGTTTAATTTATGGAAGCATCTACCGTCCGGTATCAAAAAAGAATGACCTCACAGTTAGGTATCATTCAGGAACTCGGATTTCAGATTAACAGAGATTCGGTTATCCTTGATCTTGGCTGCGGAAGCGGAAATTTGATTAATGAATATAGAAAAAATGGCTATCAGGCTTACGGTTGTGACTTTGACTTTCGACCAGACGTAATCGCGTCTTTTGCCGAAAATGGCATAATCAAAAAGATCTGTGCTGATAAATATCGGTTACCCTTCGAAAGTGAAAGTATTGACTTCGTTTTTAGTGATCAGGTATTTGAACATGTTATCGATTATCCGGAGACACTTTCAGAAATTAAAAGGATTTTAAAACCGAATGGCTTTAGTCTTCATTTTTTCCCTTCGAGATATAAAATAATTGAGGTCCATGTGAATGTTCCATTCAGTTCTGTGATTAAGAATAAACTTTGGCTTACCCTTTGGGCTTATTTAGGCGTGAGGAATAATTATCAGAAAGGAATGCCGGCGAGAAATGTGGCAACCCTAAATCATGAGTTTCTCAATACGCGCACAAATTATCTGACAAGGTCTCAAATAAAAAAATATTGTAAGATGTATTTCAAGGATGTGAGGTTTTGTGAAAAGAACTTTTTCAAGCACGTCCAGCGAACGCCGTACTTGTATCGGTTGTCGAACATCATCCCTCTTGTTCCAATGATCTATAGCGAACTGCATTCCAGGGTTATCTTTTTTACAAACAGAACTGAAAATGTTGAAGGAAAAATTGAAATTGACAAATAGGTATATTGAATCTAGTGACCTGCGGGTTCTCTGCAAGCTTGTCTGACATTTATAAAAAATTAACAATGTGTGGTATTTCCGGTTTTTTTCATTTTGATACTAAACGTAATGCAAACGCCGGCACCCTAAAAAAGATGGCTGATGTGCTATCTCATCGCGGTCCGGATGACGAAGGATTTTTTGTTAACCAGAATATCGCCTTAGGGCATAGACGACTGGCAATAATCGATTTGCATACTGGGCACCAACCCATGTTTAGTGAGGACCACAAAATTGTTTTGATATTTAATGGCGAGATCTACAACTACCTCGAGCTACGAGAAGAGCTACGGCTCCATGGAAATAAGTTTACAACCACCTCAGACAGCGAGGTAATCATCAATGCCTATCGAACCTGGGGGGTCGATTGCCAAAACCGTTTTAATGGGATGTGGAGTTTTGCGCTGTGGGATGATCACTTGAAAAGAATGTTTGTATCACGAGATCGAATCGGAGAAAAACCATTGTATTATTCAAAATTTGATGAGTCATTTATTTTTGCCTCTGAAATAAAATCTATCCTCGTATATGGAGTACCCGTTAAGCCTAGATTAGAAATGACTCAATTGTACCTGAGCATGGGTTTTATACCGGCGCCTTATACATATTATGAAAATATTTATCAGTTGATGCCAGGTAAGTACTTACTTATAGATCATGAGCTTGTTAAAGAGGGGACTTATTGGGATCTCCCTGACATTTCAGAAAAAGATCTCATCAACGACAAGTTGCATGTAGAACGAGAGTTTTCGAAGCTATTTCACGATGCAGTTAATATAAGGATGCGTAGTGATGTTGCGTTTGGGGCGTTTTTAAGTGGTGGATTAGATTCTTCGTGTGTTGTGAGTGCCATGACCAGTCACACATCAAAACCTATTAAAACATTTACTATGGGATTTGAGAATAAACTATTTGACGAACGTCCTTTGGCCAAAATGGTAGCTGACAAGTTTAAGACTGAGCATCATGTAGGTGTACTTTCATCTGAACACTTTTATGACGCGTTAGCCAAGGTTGTATTTCAATATGATGAACCATTTGGTGATCCATCTGCTATTCCAACGGGACAGATCTCTCAATATGCGTCGAAGCATGTAAAAATGGTATTAACAGGCGATGGTGGTGATGAAGTGCTCTCAGGTTATACTAGCTATTTCGGTGAGCGGTTTGCCGGACAATATCAAAACTTACCTGCTACATTAAGGAAAATACTGCTTGTGCTCGCCAGGTTTTCCGCAAAACCATTCAGAGGAAATTTAAGATACAAGTTAAACCGTATTGCAAAAGTTCTTCACGCCAGTGACCTTACTTTCGAAAAACGTCTGTTGTCAAAATTATGCCAAATCTCGCCAGATGAACTTAGTAAAGTTATAAAACCAGAATTCAAGATGATTTCATTCAACGAGTTCTATGAAGAAGCTATGAAAAAATGCAGGTTCAAGGAATCTTTTTATAAGCTCATGTACTTCCATCATAAGGTAACTTTGCCAGGCGATATGCTGACAAAAGTTGACAGGATGAGCATGGCTTACTCCCTGGAACCACGAATCCCATTCCTGGACCACCGAATAATTGAATTATTATTCAGCGTTAACAAAAATCTAAAACTGAAAGGGCAGTTAAATAAAATTATTCTGAGGAATGCCGTGGCCAATAAAACGCTTCCTAAAGAATTACTGAGCGCTCCTAAGAAAGGCTTTAGTGTTCCACTCAGAGACTGGTTTAAGCAGGATAACTTATACAATGAGATCAAACAGATGCTCCTTAACAAAAAAGGAAATACAATTTTGGACGAAAGTAGAATTGAAAACTTGATTGATCAAAATAACCAAGGACATACTGATGCAGGTAATTTTCTTTGGATGCTTCTGGTTTTAAGAAAATGGAACGATGTAAATCAACAGCAGTGTTCAACATCATGAAAAAGATATTGATTTTAGTTCCAGATCTAAATCTACAAGGCGGAGTTGCGAATTATTACAGAACATTGAAGCTTGATGCAGATAAGAATGTTACATACTTTACTGTTAACAAGCAAAATAAACAGACGCCTTTTGAAACGGCAAAAAGGCTACTCCTGAATTATTTTAGATTTTTCTATATGCTTTATCGGCACAACTACGAAGTAGTAGTTGTAAATCCTTCCATGGACACTGGTAAATCATATTTTCGCGATTCAGTTTTTATTATCATAGCGAGACTTCTAAATAAAAAAACAATCGTGTTTTTCAGAGGATGGTTGGATTCATACGAAGAAAAAATCAAAAAAAGCAAGTTTAAGTCTTTACTCTTTAAATGGAGTTATGCCAGCGCCGGCAGTTACATTACGTTGGGAAATATTTTCAAAAAGAAATTAATAGGTTTAGGGGTTCCCGACAAAAGTCAATTTTTTCTCGAGTCGACAGTAGCGGACTCCAGTTATTTAAAGGAGTTGGATTTGGACAAAAAACATCTGAGTTTTAAAAAAAATATATCCTTTCTATTCCTTTCAAGAATCGAAAAAGAAAAAGGATTGCATATCGCACTTAATGCATACGAGCTTTTCCTGGAAAAAAATCCAGGTCGGGATTCTTGTTTCCTAGTAGCTGGGGACGGTGACGCATTGAGTGACGCTATGGAATATGCAAACCAAAAACATATTCCCAACATACATTTTTTAGGAAATGTCAGCGGTGATAGAAAGAAAGAAATTCTAATCACATCACATATATTGATTCTCCCAAGTATTTCCGGTGATGGCTTACCAAACACGGTGTTGGAATGCATGCTATATGGAATGCCAATAATTTCCAGGATTACAGCTGGAATTCCCGATGTCGTTCAGCAACATGTAAATGGGTACTTAACAGAAAGCCTGGATTTCGCAGTCTTTGCAGATTTTATGTCTACTATTGCCTCCAATGAGGTACTCTATAAAAAGATGTCAGAAAATAATCAACGGATTGCATTAGAAAAATATACGAGTGAAAGAGTTCGAGAACGTATTCTTAAAATCTATAATTCGTTTTAAGGTGAACTATTAAATCTCGGAACAGAATACTATTATAAAAGTTAGAGATAGCAACGTTGTTTGTAGAATCTTTACAAGTGTGTATGGCTATCATCATAGAAAAAAGATATTACGTTGAATACTCGGTCTCACATTTTACACTCCTAAGGGGATTAAATTATAAAATGCATGTGTGGAATTGCCGGAATTTACTTTAAGAAAATTATAAACGGTCATTTGCTTGATAGATTCGAGCACCTGGTAAAAGCAAGCCAATATAAAAGAGGTCCTGACGAATTTAATAAGCTTCAGATTTCTTCGAATTTATTCTTTTATCACAACATGCTTTCCATTATCGATATCGGAAATGCTAAACAACCTATGTCAGATGAAAAAGGCATATTAACCTATAACGGTGAAATTTATAATTATAGAGACTTAAAATATTCACGGGAGAAATATGCAAAAAAGTCTGATACAGAAGTATTATTAAAAGGACTAAACAACGAATATATCGAGTTCTTAAAAAGGACGAATTCCATGTTTGGTCTAGCTTATTATAACATATCCAAAGCGGTATTGCTATTGTGTCGCGACAGATTAGGTATTAAACCAATTTACTATATCGACAATGACGACGTATTTGCATTCGCTTCAACCATTACCCCGCTCACCATATTTTCCAACAAGAAATTAAATCATCGACAGTTGTGGCAATTTTACTCCAACCGCGCATTTAAGGCGCCAGCTACAATTTTTGATGATATTTATGAACTACCTGCAGCATCGTTTCTGGAGTTTGATACCCGTCAAGAAAAATTAGCCGCTGTTAAGTCGTGGTGGACCAGGAACAAGGTTGAAGAATTATATACAAACGAAAATGAAGTCATTGAGACCATTGAGCAACTTCTTGTAGATTCGATAAAAAATAGATTGGTAGCAGATGTGCCAGTAGGACTGTTTTTGAGTGGGGGCGTGGATTCCTCCTTAGTTGCAGCATTAACCGCAAAACAAACAAGTAAGCTGAATGCTTTTACAGTTTCATTTTATGATGAGAAGTTTGATGAATCCCCGTATGCTAAACAGGTCTGCAAGCAGTTTGGCATTCGATACAATGAGATAAAAGTAAATGCTACAGATTTTCTTGATAGCATTAACCATTGGATAACTATTCAGGATGATATTGTTGCGGATCCATCCGCCTTACTTCTTTACAAAATATCTGAATATGCAAGCAGTATGAACTATCGCGCGCTCCTTGCTGGTGAAGGTAGTGACGAATTATTTGCCGGCTATAATTCCTATAAATATTTTAATCTGTCGCGAACTATATATAATTCTTTTGGCAAGAATGTCCCTTTCAAAAAGAATATAGTGTCCCTCTTTAAGGACCATTCCAAATGGCAGGATTTTCTTTCTAATTCATTGCATACCCCAACATTTTATGGAACCGCTAAAATATTTGAACCTCATCTGCTAACCGAGCTACTGCCAGATTTCAATAATGACGAACAAGAGAAAGTTTACGATTTGAAAAACGCAATGGATCTGGATATCAAAGACAGAATACAAAATGATATCTTAACAAGGTCCGATAGATCAACAAGTGGTGCATCTATTGAATTGCGTGTTCCATTTTTGTCGCACCAACTGGTTAATTATTCTGCAGGAATAAGTCAGGAATTATTAATGAAGAATAAAACATCTAAGTACCTTGTAAAAAAATTAGCATCGAAGTATTTAGACCGTGATTTGATCTACAGAAAGAAGGTCGGGTTTGATTTACCAATAAGACATTGGATATCGAATGAGTTAAGGGATCTGATGGAAGAAAATATAGATAATTCGATCCAAAAAGATTTCATTAACATGAATGTTATTAAACGGTGTTTTGATCTCCATGTAAAAAGTAACATTGATTACTCCACAAAACTCTGGGCGTTTTTATGCCTGGAACTCAGCTATAAATATTTGTATAAAATTTATTAGGGGCCGTCAAAGTTAGGATAATGAATAAACACTTTCTTAAGCGTATAAGGGATAATATTCCTGAACCTCTTAAATATATTACCGCACCGATATTTCGTAATAGGTTGGTGCGAAATACAAACTTTCAGTTTTATTACGACTTGCTTTCCAATAATCGAATGAGCAATGACGAGCAACTGGAATTCCAATTTGGTCAATTAAAAAATGTGTTGAACTATGCTTATAAAAATGTTCCGTATTATACTAATCTCTTCAACAAAATTAATTTTAACCCCAATAGTGTCACCGCTTTGAATGATATTGAGGTGCTGCCGTTATTAACCAAAAATACCATTAAAGAAAATTTTGACAACCTAACGTCAAAAGAAAAGGTGCCTGGAGGATATTATGTTGCAACAACCGGCGGAACTTCAGGCGAGCCCTTGAGGGTGCTACTTGATTACAATTCCATTTTTAAGGAATCTGCATTTGTCTACTTCTTCAGAAAAAAATTAGGATATAGGTTTGAAGACAAATTGGTAACTTTTAGAGGCTTAGAGTTTGGAAGGCATCTGTGGAAATATAATCCAATGTACAATGAGTTAGTGTTCTCCCCTTTCAAGCTATCTAAACTTACAGTGCAGCAATATCTCGAAAAGATCACACAATTTAATCCTCGGTACTTAAATGGGTATATGTCCTCCCTCTACTTATTCGCTAAGCTTTTAGAAGAAAGTAATGCACAAATTAAATTGAAGTTAAAGGGAATATTTCTTATCTCTGAAAACATCGACAAAACTGAACGAAAGTTTTTGGAAGACTTTTTTTGTGTTAAAACGATGACCTTTTATGGGCACAGTGAACGTTGTGTAATTGCTGAAGAAAAAGAAAATGGACTCTACAGCGTATCGCCGTTTTACGGTTATACGGAGTTGATCAAGCATACCAACGGTTATGAAATTGTAAGCACAGGATTTTTGAATCAAACCATGCCATTAATTCGTTACCAGACAGGGGATATATGCGAAAAAGAAAAAGATCTTATCGCAATCCATGGCAGATGGACTAACGAAGATTACCTGCTGGGATTGAATAATGAGAAAGTATTTCCGTCAGCCTTTAACTTTCATAGCAACATCTTTCAACATGTTAGTAACTATCAATTCCTTCAAGAAGAAAAAGGAAAATCAAAGTTGATGTTAATTGTTAATAAAGACTTCAAGATATCAGAACTGGCGGTGATGAAAAGAGAGATAGATAAAAAAACCAAAGACGTTATTGACTTTGAAATAAAAGTCGTCGACAATTTAATATTGACTCCGAGGGGAAAATTTAAAAGATTCGTAACAAATAATAAACGCGACTAATTATACAGCTATCCATATTTGCTATATCAAAATGCAAACCAATACAGGCGTAGATAAAATTGAAAAGGTAGTTCGAAACAAACATTTTGAAGATAGTTATACCAGATTAAAGAATTACTGTGAGAATGAATCTTTCAAAGGATGGGATCCCTATGATGGTTTAAACAGCAAAATTTTTCAGGCCATACCGTTTATTCGATCAAACCGCATAGCTCGCCTTTGCTGGATTCAGTTCTTCAAACGTTCACCCATAAATTTTAGACGGCCGCTCAAAGTTTTAAAGGAACATAACAACAAAGGGCTGGGACTTTTTCTAGCTGGATATTGTAAAGAATTTAAAACAAATCCGACACGTGCGGTAGAGGGAAAAATAATTCAATTAGCAGAGATATTAGTTAATAATAGATCAACGCAATATGCTGGCAGTTCGTGGGGCTACAATTTTGATTGGCAAGCAAGGGCATTCTTTCAGCCAAAAAATACGCCAACCGTGGTCGCTACAACTTTTATAAGCAGTGCCTTACTTGATGCTTATGAAATAACAAAAAATGATAAGTTTCTCAACACGGCTCGAACAGCGTGTAATTTTATTCTACATGATCTTAACAGAACCTATGACGAAAAAGGAAATTTTGCTTTCTCTTACTCTCCTTTAGATCATAGTGTTGTTTTTAATGCTTCTCTCTTAGGCAGTAGATTACTGGCACGCGTATCTAGTATTACAGGAGAAAACGGGTTGATTGAAGAAGCAAAAAAATCAGTCGCTTTTTGCTGTGATCGGCAACAAAGTGATGGATCATGGAGATATGGAGCTTTACCATTCCACCAATGGATCGATAATTTCCATACGGGATATAATCTTGAATGCATCAACGATTACATGAAGTTCAGCGGAGATGCAACATTCCAAAAATCTTTAGATAGGGGTTTTACTTACTACATTCATACATTCTTTACCGAAGAAGGTATTCCAAGGTATTATAGCAACAATGTTTACCCCATCGACATTCATTCACCGGCGCAGCTGGTAATTACATTATCCAAACTCGAGAAATTCAAAACATATAAAAAATTATTGGATAACGTACTTGACTGGACGATTAACAATATGCAGTCTGATAAAGGTTATTTTTATTATCAGATCAATAAATATTTTTCTTCAAAGATAGCTTACATGCGGTGGGCGCAAGCTTGGATGTTTTACGCCTTATCAACTTATTTTTATGAAGAATCAAAAATTACAAACTAAATTTAGCTAGCTTCACCAACGTTTCAGTTGAGGCCGGAATACCGTTTATCTATAACTTTTAATCTCCCCTATTATGCCCTCCAAGGTAACGCGAGTTAGTATTTGCGATATCCCCGTTGATGCATTGACTATGAAGCAGACGGTTGATATCATCGACACAGCCATCCGTGAAAAGAGGCCATTACATCATGGCGTTATTAACGCTGCCAAACTGGTAAATGCCCAAAAAAATTATGAGCTTAAAAAGTCGCTTGTTGATTGTGATGTCATCAATGCAGATGGAAAAGCTATTGTTTGGGCATCACGATTTCTTAAGAAACCCGTTCCTGAGCGAGTCGCAGGAATTGATCTGATGGAAACATTGATCGCACGGGCTAAGCAAAATAAGTATAGGATCTACTTTTTTGGCGCAACAGAAAATGTTGTTGAACATGTTGTTAAAAAGTATGCTACCATTCATGGCACAGACATCATTGCCGGTTATTGCAATGGCTACTATTCAAAGAAAGATGAGCCGCTCATTGCTCAAAAGATTGCATCCTCGGGTGCCGATATTTTGTTTGTTGCTATAACCTCTCCTACTAAGGAAATTTTTCTTAATACTTACAAGAATTCAATCAAGATACCATTTATCATGGGTGTTGGTGGCAGTTTTGATGTTGTCGCAGGCGTTGTTAAGCGCGCGCCAAAATGGATGCAACAATATGGTTTGGAGTGGTTATATAGGGTCATTCAAGAACCAAGACGTTTATGGAAGCGCTATTTGATCACGAACAGTATGTTCATTTACCTGGTCCTGAAAGAAAAGTTTTTTCCCCGGACTTATAATTCAAAACCCTCTATTTCCACCAGCGAGGCAGAACTGTTGCTTGCGCGGGATAAAAAGTAAAAAACCGATGTTAATTACTATCGTTGCTGGTGCAAGGCCAAATTTTATGAAAATTGGGCCCATAATTAACGCCATTAAATTTCAACAGGAAAGAGACCGCTACATCAATTACAGGTTGGTGCATACCGGCCAGCATTATGACCAAAAAATGAGCGGCAATTTCTTTCACGACTTAAGAATACCTGAACCTGATATAAACCTCGGGGGCGGCGGAGGAACGCAGGCGGAACAAACAGCAGCCATTATGGTGAAATTTGAAAAAGATCTTTTTGAAAATCGATCCGATGTCGTTCTAGTTGTTGGAGACGTAACCTCCACTATGGCTTGTACCATTGCCGCCAAGAAATTATGCATTCCAGTGGCACATGTCGAAGCAGGTATTCGTTCAGGAGATATGACAATGCCGGAAGAAATCAATCGTGTGGTGACTGACTCTATTTGCGACCATTTTTTTACAACCAGTGAAGTTGCCAATGAGCATCTTTTGAAGTCGGGCGTACCCGACAACAGAATTCATTTAGTAGGAAATACAATGATCGACACATTGTATCAAAATCTGCACAGAATTAGACCGCCGAGGCTTTGGTCGCAAATCAAGCTAAGTTCATCAAATTATTTCTTGCTAACCCTTCACCGGCCGTCAAATGTTGATCATCCCCAAGATCTTAAAAAGATGCTGGATGTCTTGCTGAGCAATACAAATTTGCCGGTAGTTTTTCCCGTCCATCCGCGAACAAAAATCAGATTAGATGAACTTGGGTATCGCAACGATCGGCTAATAGTTGCAGATCCTATGGGCTACCTGGAATTCATCTTTCTTGTTAAAAATGCAAAAGCTGTCATCACCGATTCGGGTGGTATAACAGAAGAAGCTACCGTATTAAATGTTCCCTGCCTGACCCTAAGAAATTCAACCGAACGTCCCGAAACGATTACCATCGGGACAAATGAGTTAGTTGGAACGAATCCGTCCAATTTGATTCCATTCTTAGAGAAACTGCGCACTGGCAAGTGGAAAAAATCTAGCATCCCACCGCTGTGGGATGGCAAAACTTCTCCCAGGATTGTATCGAAATTAATGACGATATATCAGAACGAAACAATAGAAGCGTATTCCGGATTCTCAATGCCTTCATCTTAATGATAATGGCAATTCCATAGCGAAGCCCTAATGATGTTGCTTCAATCGAACAACTCATCCTCCAGTTTTTCTATTAATCTTTTTAGCTCCTTGATGGCTTTTACGTCCCGTTCGTTTATTGCCTTATTGATCGCACTCAGAATTAGGCCTTTTATTCGACGTAGTCTGTCACTTTTGTCAAGAAAAATAGGTTCTGAATTTTTAACTTCGCCTTGAAGGTTCTTTGACTTTTCCCTTTCCAGTTTCTTCAAGCCTGATTCTACTTCCTCCAGGATTTCGGCCTTTATGATTTTCGCCTTATTGAAAAGGTCAGCCTCATTCTTAATTGATAGCCGATCAGGATTTTTGGCACTACACAAAGCTTGAACATCCCCTTTTTTGACTTTCGATTCCCCTGTCAGTATCTGGGCTTTTAATTTGGGGTTGGTCCGTCCAACTATATTAAGTCCTTCAGCGAACTTAGCATCCCGCTTAATGGTACTTTCACTCACTTTGAAAAAGCTTGCAACAACTTCTGAGGTCGAAGTTTCACTTTGGCCCTTCGATTTTACGTTATCGTAACCACCCTTCCTTTTTTTCAAGGAAAGATATTTTAGTCCCCTGTAGTAGCTCATCTGGTCAGGGTTAAGATTTCTTCTACCAATTTGGTTATCGATCATCCACACTTTCGCGTCTTCAATACTATTAAGCTTGATCTTGCGGATTTTGTATGGAATATTTTTCTTTTGACAAATTTTAAACCGGTTGTGGCCGTCCACCAGTACCAACTGGCTTTCATTCTTTTCCCACACAATGAGTGGTTCTCGGCACCCCTCCTCTGTCAAACTTTTTTCAAGCAAAAATAATTCTTCTTCACCGAGGGGTATAATATGTTCCCTGAGTTCTTTAAGAATGGTAATTGGCTGGTCGACACTTAACATTTTGTGCTGGCGTGATGTTAGTAAAAAAAAATTGTTTAAATTTCCTGAACAAAAACGTTATATGTTGTCAGAAAGTTTCAGAATAGGAAGGACGCATAAAATGTTCTTCTCCGATCGGTTTAATATAGAACTCACCTTCTCTCGCAACGGTGGGATTACTGGAACTCTATTCCCGTTTCCTGCATTAAAAAGTATTAGCAGCGACATCTCAGGATTATATACGATCATAAATTCAAATACCGTTTTATCTTTTTTTTGTAAGTTTAAGAATCCTAATGTAATAACAAAAACTGAAATTTTATTTGAGGGCGAAATTATTGAGTATGAAAACAATCATGAATGCCTGATAATTAAGTGGTTAGCAATACAAAACACCTTCGCTTGCCAAATGGTAGACAAGGATATCGAGATTCTGCTTGATACCCAACATCAAAATGGATTGGAGGCCGTAAAGATACACGCTTACATGAAGCAATACTCGCTGGAGATAATGTCCTAACTTCTCATTGACATAAAGAAATCAACTCTACTACCAGTTTTATCTAAAGAACAGCTCGATATCACCTCGTTTTTTTTCATTACAACTTATAGGCCACACGCAAAATAACGTTTGACTATATTCATTAGTGTTTTTATCAGTATTAGAGCATCCAAAAAGATTAAATGCATACATTATCGTTAGATTGTCGCATCCTCAGATAATAAGTCACGAAATCAAATAAGGTGATGATAGATATTAGTTCTTCACCAATCGCTCAATACTATCAACCCATACCCTACTAGTCGGCACTACTGAAGGATGTATTGTCTTGAGTGAAGGAATAGTAAGCATTCTTCAGCGGACCTTTTCAATATAGCACGAAGGGCACAGGCTCGTGGGGAATGATACATGTCTCAATAAAATGAGCACTACAAGACCAAACTGATTCGATTCCTTTCGTGGCCATATTTAAATTACATTAATTACTCACCACCTCCGCCCTATGACTTCAGATGTTGAATCGTCAGAAAACTGAAATAATTATCGTTTATGCGATAAAAACGATCAATGGCCGTCAGTATGCCCCTCGAGTCTTAAGGTAAGCGCTCTCCGGATGAGCTAATATTCCTTCCACCAGCCGAAAATGCACAACTATAGTGAGGAACAACACAACAACATTCTATTAATCACAACCTTTCTCTCAATTTTTTTGTTGAATCTATGAACGTGCTTAAAGCACATCGGCGGCTATTAATGGCTTTATCAATATTTGCTTCGCCTTCGCGGTAAGTTGAACAAAAAATAATAAATGATGGAAAGACGAGCGGGATTAGATATTTAAGAATTAAATTACAACAATCTACACAGTAAAAAGGGTTAATGAAACAACATAGACGCAGTGGTAAGTAACAATCCAGCCACTGCTAACAGAATATGTCCATCTGCGGTCGGTTTTAGGGCCGTCGGCATTTGGTTCACCCTCGCGCAAACGATTACGGTTTTTTTCGAAGCACGTCGCATATCCAACAATCTACAACGGCAGACCTATTTCACCAATTTAATTGAGGCGCCGATTAACAGACCGTGCCATTGGCAACACCAATTGAATCAAATACGGCGCACACAAGAGTATGCAGCCAGCATAGGTTATAATTTTTATAAAACAGTTCAAAATTCAACACAACAATGAGGCAACTAAAGATCGTTAAACAGATTACCAATCGTGAGAGCCAATCGCTCGATAAATATTTACAGGAAATAGGTAAAGTAGACCTGATTACTGCTGAAATGGAGGTAGAGTTAACGAAACGAATTAGAGAAGGAGATCAGATTGCCCTTGAAAAGATGGTAAATGCCAATCTCAGGTTTGTCGTTTCTGTAGCAAAACAATACCAGAGCAACGGCTTAACACTTGGCGATCTCATTAACGAAGGAAATGTAGGGCTGATCAAGGCGGCGATGCGTTTCGATGAAACACGAGGTTTCAAATTTATCTCGTATGCCGTTTGGTGGATTCGGCAATCTATTTTGCAGGCACTCGCAGAACAATCGAGAGTCGTGAGAATTCCATTAAACCGGGTAGGGTCGCTTAATAAGTTAAATAAAACATTCTCTGAGTTGGAACAAAAATTCCAACGAGAGCCGTCGCCCGATGAGTTGGCAGAAATCATGCATTTGGATACGAAGGAAGTGACTGATACCATCCAAATGGGTGCTCGACATGTTTCCGTAAATGCTCCATTTGTGCAAGGTGAAGAAAATGGGTTACTCGATGTATTGGAGAATGATTCAGAAGAAACACCTGATTCCGGATTGATTGACGCTTCGTTACGTACCGAGGTCCAGCGGTCGCTTTCAACATTAACTCAAAAAGAATCTGATGTTCTTTCTCTTTATTTTGGCCTGAATGGCGCGCATCCGTTAACCCTTGAGGAAATCGGTGAAAGGTATCACCTGACGCGCGAGCGTGTACGCCAAATAAAAGAAAAAGGTATCCGGAGACTTCGGACAACTTCACGAAGTAAGTCTTTGAAATCTTATCTGGGTTAAACAGGAGATTAATCGCCTATTAGTCTAAAAACAGGGAAGAGGTCGTTTACGATAAACCTCTTCCCTTTCTTTTAACAATTAAGGCGTCCTACTTTGCCAGTGGATCCGGCCGCATCTGGAACTTAAATACCTTACTAGAAGTACCTTTTCCACCTTCCATGTGAAAAGGGGCGCGTGTACTCACCGTTGCCCACAATCCGCGGCCCTTCCAACCTCCGTCGGGATCATCAATTCTGCCGTCCATCCATTTGGTATAAAATCCCATCGGATAAGGAACACGTAGCACGACCCATTTTCCATCCTTTAGTGCAAGAAGTCCTTCCGATTCATTTCCTGTATTAATAGGTGTATTCGCACCCAGGCCCGATGTGTTAAACTGATCTACCCAAGTATAATAGCTACCTTCGGCGCTTCCGGGTGTATCGACTCCCTGCATCTGAGGCAATGGTTCAGTATAGAATGTCCAGCCCTCCTGACAATGTTGTCCAGTAGCATCGGGTCCATTGAGGGCGCCTTTGCATTTCCTTCTATCGAAGCTTGCCATATGGCCACTCGCGAGGGCAACCCATGAAACGCCATTCCTATCCACGTCCATTCCACGCGGTGAAAAGCCTTCAACAGGTTCACCTGCACTATCGAGTGGCAACTCATAGTATTCCACCAGAGCTGTTTCATGTGGATTTGACCCGGGGTTTAATCGAATCACCGCGCCTGGATATCCCAAAGAAGATCCCCATACAGAACCATCTGGCGCTGGAGAAACTGCGTATAGACCTTTCGATATTCTTTTATCTTTTTTAGGATCAATCGGTTGGTTCGGCTCGACATATTGATCTCTTTTGCCATTTCCATTCGTGTCCAGAACAAGGGGCGTCCAACCTTGCGACACTTTCTCATCGCCAGTCTCTTCATATTTCTTCGTATCCAGCCAGCCGATGACATCTCCCCCACCGCTTGTCCAGAGCGTATTATTTTCATCTTCGGCAAACATCAGGTGATGCGTACTAAAGCATGTATTGATGTGCGTATATTTTTTTGTTTCAGGATTATAATATCCCAGGTGGCGGTTTGCCCTTTGTAAGGGAAAAGCTTTAGCAGAGGCATGGTCGGAACCTTCTTTGCAAAAGTCTGGGTTATCAGGTGGGCGTACCGTTGCAGTGATCCACACACGGCCTTTGTCATCGAACATTGGATTATGAACATTGGTCTTACTATTCCAGATCGGCTCATCTCCCCAGTAAGGCGAGGGCTGTGGCATGTCTGGTCCGGTGGCTACTTGAGTTGTTGAATCGCGCACGGTTAACGGCACCTGGCTTAGGCTGTGATTCATAGGATCCAACACGGGAAGATAGTCGGCACTAACCTCCAACGCCCCATACAAGGCGCCATTCGCGTTCACCGTTGGTTTTCGCCGGTCGGTTGAAACCAGATCGTGAAGGTATACTTTGGGATCTGCCCAATCCCATTGCGTGATTACTACATTTCTCTCCATGCCTTGGGGCCGTGGCGGAGTTGGTGGCACTTCACCCTTAGCGATGCGATCCGTCCAGTCGGCAAACATCTTGAGTACTTCCTCACGTCCGATTTGATGAAGCGACGAAACCATTGAAGCGCCGGCCTGACCGGATTGTAACCGACGCTCCCACGCCTCTACGGAGGAATTAAATTTCCCCAGGGAAGCCTGAAACTCACGCGTTCCTTTACTACCAAGTTGATGACATGCCAGGCAAGTACCAGATTTTATTTGTCTTAGAAACTGGGCTTGATTTGTAATACCCGGGGATATTCCATTCCCTTTTGGGCCCGTTCCAGGAAATTCACTTTTGTCAGGCGCATGGAGAAGTGAAAACCAGTAGCCCGCGGGATAATATTCCGCCGCAGCTTGTGGGTTGGGAGCAATTGTCGCATCAAGGTCCAGGGTACTTCCCGGCTTAGCTTCTTTCTTTGGAGAATCCACCAAACCATATCCGCGAACCCAAATCGCATAATTAGCTTTTGGCAGATCCGGTATTAAATATTGTCCTTTGTCATCGGTCACTACAATTTTTGCGTAACGGGTCGGCAAGTCGTGTGTTTCAGCAATTACCCATACACCTGCCTCAGGCCCGTTGGGACCTGTAACAATCCCTCCAATGTCATCATCACCAATTTCTATCGATTCTTTCTTTGGGTTACAGGCGACGAACATACCGACGAAAATTGCAACAAGTAAGGTATTAGAAATCCATGCTTCCTTTTTCTTAAGGCAAGTACTGATGTTCACTAATGCTTTCATAGGTAAGGTTTTATTGGTGAGCCGAGACAATGATTGGTCTAAGGATTGGATCAACCACTGCTTCCTTTGCGTTAACTAAAAATAGAAACTTCTCATTGCTCTGGCAATTTTTTACAGGACGTTTCCAAACTCGATCTGATGAATCTTTGTAAAGTGTCAAACTGAGGGGAGAGCGGCTCAATTTTGATGTGTACCACCAAGCCTTTCAATTCTTAATTTTTTCTTTTTGGCTCAGGAACCATTTGCTTGGATACTGAACGAGAAAAATTAAAAGATTTTTATTTTTTCGTGATAAATGGTCCGCAGGTATTTTTTAACGACATACCCTTTCCACAACCAAAATCCTGAGATCACAAGCACGGGAAAAAATATAAACCTTACTGCCATCGACGCTTGAGGTATTTCAGCAACAGGCCCGTATATATAACCAATCACAGGAATAGATATAAGCAGATGCAACCAACGAATTAGATTTCTTTCAAAAGATGCTTTCATTTTATTAAGGATTAGTTAGCGACTGTACTTCCTTCATTTACTTTATAGGATATGGTCTTACTTTCATAATTTATGCTGATGCCGTATTGCGAAAGAATATCCGAGCCTATAATGCCAGTGATTCGAATGTTCTCTCTTCCGCTAATTAAGGCAAAGAGTCCATTCAAGTCCTTTGATTTTAAAGCTGCATGATTAATGGTAAGGATTCCGATCTCAATTTTACAAACAAAAGATTCAAATCCGACGCGTCCACCCAAACCGTTGATTTCCGTTTTATCCTCGTTGGAATCAAATCTCTCTGATAATCCAAAGTGTTTTATTATGGCTTTGTTGATGAGCGTAACCGAGGCACCGGTATCGACAATAAACCAGGCGTCCCGCCCATTTAACTTACCCTTGACCATCGGAATCTTTGCCGCCGCAAGACGAAAAGAAATAAAATGATAGTCGTCTTTCAGAACAATCGGAGATGGTGCACATCCTGCATAGACTAAAAACATGAGCATGATTAACACGTTTTGAACTATCATTTTGTAAATGCTTTTTCTGATTTTGTGCGTTACCAGGTCAATAAACACTCGACTCAGGAATAACCAACGGAATGAAATGCATCGCGTTTTGTGAAGTATACGAGCGAGTAAACCTTGTCGATAAACGGGAAAAGACCCGCTACTTACTTTCTGTTTCCAGTGATAAGCTTTATACTTTCTTTAAAAGATTCTCCAACTGGAATTTCGGTTTCATGAATACATACAAAATCTCTTTTAATAGAAGTAACCTTATCAACAGCGACGATAAATGACTTATGTATACGAATGAATTTAGAAGGGGATAGCTTTTCTTCCATTGCCTTCATGCTCATTCGCGTAAGTATCGGTTTGGAAGCAGACGACAGGTGTATCTTAATATAATCCTTCAACCCTTCGACATGCGTAATGTCATCAAAAATAATCTTAACAAGACTGTACTCGACATTAATAAAAATGTGGTCAGGAATTGAAACAGCTTTGGTTGACTTTTCAGTCCTCATGTCGAAAAGGAGTTTAGCTTTATTACAAGCTTTAATAAAACGCTCAAGCGCCACGGGCTTCACTAAATAATCTACAACCGACAAGTTGAATCCCTCAAGTGCATATTGCTCATAGGCAGTAACCAGAATAACCATCGGTGGTTCTGGAAGCGTCTGAATAAACTGCAATCCATTTAGGCCAGGCATCTGAACGTCCGTGAATATGAGATCTATTTTTCCGGCGTGTAGCGATTCCGATGCATCACGCGCGTTTTTACAGCGAGCTACCAGTTCCAAATAAGGAACATGCCTGATGTTGTCCACCAGAAGATCCAATGCCCATTTCTCATCATCGACCGCAATACAACGCATGGTTAACGTAGTTTTATCCTAAGATCGACTTCAAAAATACCCTCCCTTTTCTTAATTGAAAGCTGATGTCTTTTAGCGTATAAAAGATTTAAACGCGATTTTACATTGCTAAGTCCAATCCCGGAGTTCATATCTTTTGACAAATTTCCCTTTTCGAATTTGTTCATAACCTTGAAGTGTAATGAATCATCCTTCACAAACAGGTCGAGTTTAATTACGGGTTTTTCCAGAACAGTGATTCCATGTTTAAATGCATTTTCCACAAAAGGAATGAGTAGCATCGGTTCAATCGAATACGCCGTACTGTCATAATTAAAATTCGTTTGAATCACTACATCTTGATCAAAACGAAGCTCCTGTAAATTGATATAATTTGTTAGGTACTCTAACTCCACCTGCACCGGTATCTTCTTTACCTCCGACTCAAAAAGCATATAGCGCATGAGTCCTGAAAGCTTTATCAGGGATGGTTCGAGTTTTTCGGACCGATGTCGCGCCATAGACACGAGATTATTCAATACGTTGAATAAAAAATGAGGATTTACCTGGGATCGAAGAAATTTCAGTTCCATAGCAAGTTGTTCCCTTTCCGAATTTATCTTATCCAATATTAGCCGATAAACTGTACTGATAACAAAAAACACAACGATGGGAAAAAAGGTAAATCCGAAGAAATCCTGACTTGCCGCCAATAGCGGAAACGATGCATTCAAAATCAACACCTTAAGATTATAAATGACAAGTATCAACAATGCTACACTGACTACATACAGCCACCAAAATCTGGAATTAAAAAGCTTCGAATACAAATAATATGCATTGAAATAAAACAGACCAATGTGTATAATATTGGTTAGTGTAAAAAAATTACACCGAAAAGATCCTACGTGTACGTAATGATTTTCAGGAGATGAAAATGTATAGGGCAATACCAATACCGCTCCCCAGACCAGAACGTGTAAAGCTATCGTAACATATTTTGAAGTTGTCACCTGCATTAGACAATAACAAATATGTCCAAAAATTTTCTATCAAAGGAAATTTGATACGAATGGGATAAGTCTGACGACAAACAGGTAACAATATACAACAACTAACAAAGATCAATCGCTTCAACAAACGGACTAAAAGCCAAATCTTTGAGACATAAAGGAACCAAACTTTTAATGAATTATGATTTTGATTACCCTTTCACCTAGGTCTATTGTTTGAGGTGACCCAGTGGAGGTCCTACGCGCTCAAACCCGTGTGCTTTTCGAAAATTGTTTGCTTCTTCCTGCGACATATTCGACAGTTTCCCCTCGCTCACGGCATGAAAATATTCTTCCATTTTACCAGCCGGTTGAAAGAACATCAGCAACCTTCCTTCACCTTCACCTAGCTTCGCAAAACAATGTGGTACCCCTCTTGGACCAAATACGCTGTCACCCTCTTTAAGCTGATAAACTTCTTCACCAACCTTAACAGCAAATTGGCCCTTTAATACATACCACCATTCATCCTGGTTATAATGGATATGAAGGGCTGGCCCACCCTCTCTCACACGAACTGATTCAAACATGTAGATGTCGCCTTCAGTATCTTTTGAAGACACCTTACAAAAAAAAGTATCACCTTCAAATAAGGATATGCTTTTACCAAAGCGATCTTTGCCCGCATCGACTTTAAAAGCTTTAGGGATTCTCGTCCTGACGTATTGTTTTGCCTGGATAGCAAGTGGAAGCGTCATTGTAATTCCAGCTAGAATTCGTTTGAAAAAATTTTTTCTTTTCATAATATCTTTCTTTTAGAAGTGTATAGCTGCTTGCGACTGACTAACAAAATCATCGCCTTACCTTTCAAAAAGAATATATTTTATGAGCGAAATCAATCACCTTTTTGGGTGATGATCAAGGCAACAGGAAGCGTAACTTTTCCGAATTTGGGTAATAAAAAAGGTCTGAAAAACTTCAGACCTTTTATTGCAGAAAAATAGCTATTAAAAAGCTACCTAACTGATATTGTTCCCTCCACGCCTTCCTCAAAGGTCTTCCCGACAACGGCAGATGCCGCAATTTTGATAAGCGATACAAGTTTGCCATCTTTCGTATCCCAGTAAAATCCTTGTTCCGGCGTAACTTTTATAACAGTAACCCGAGGATCATCCTTTCCTTCCGGAAACCACGCCTTTGCGATATCACTCCAAAGTTCATCGATCTTTTGCCGATCCCGCGATATGCTGGCCTTACCATATACAGACAAGAATTCATAGTTGGAAGTGTTGGAAATAAATAACTGCACCCTTGGATCGCTGATAATCTCTTGATTTTTATCGCTGTCACTGGCACTTAAAAACCAAAAATTTCCCTGGTCGCATACCTTTTGCACAGCCATCGGTCGTGTGGTAAGAGGAACCGTTGTTAAACGTGTCGTAAAAAGACAGGTTGATTCATGTTTTACAAGTTCTTTAAATTTATCAATCGCCTCCTTATGGGTGAGGTTTTTGATTTTTGATGCATCGTTTTCCATACATTATTTGTTTGTTACCGGTTTGAGGCTCCAAATAGCGTTCCTATTACGATTAATGCATTTGTTTAACACAACGAGCTAAAATATGACAATAGCGCCCACCAACCTTGAACAAAACACAGCATTTGCGGTCCACATTGTAGAGATATTTACGCGCTGAATAACAACACCAGGTCTACACGCCGTTTTATTATTGCTGTGATGTGATCCTTAGATATATACAACGTTATGTTTACGGAACTTTAATCATACATGAAGTCATCATCAAAAGGAGTAGTTAGATTCCAAAGCTGATGCGCTTACGACACCGTTCCCGTTTCGGAGGTCCTTTCTAATTCGAATCAAACGAGATACAAGCCTTTCTGCTTTTTCCCCTCCGTTATACAAATAACTTTTTCTATCCTGAAGATATCGCCTCTCAAAATCATTGGCATACTTTCCACTTTGGTCCTTTGGGTTATGGCCGACGAAACTGATACTAACCTCTGGCCTTTTGTATTTCTTTTCATAAAACTTCAGATATTCAGCAAGATTGGGCACTATATATTTTATATGACCCAATTCATGGCTTAACAAGAATAAAGCATTTTCAACCATCCAAATATCAACAGAGACAGAATAATCGCCATAAGTTGAGACATTCATGTCTTCATCCATTGACCGTCGTTCGAAAAAGCTTGCTGCCTTAAGTTGTACTTTGGAATTTTCACGCGGCACTACTTTTACATATACATCCGTTGGCCTTCCTTTCTTATCTTTTATACTATCAATCTCATTGTAAATGCCAGGAGAGACAATTCTTAGTTCCTCAATCAATGCGGCTGTGATTTCATAAAACGATATATAGTTAATCAAAGCTTCAATGTTGGATTTCACATCAAGCCGTTGAATCACTGTCATATTCTTATCTTCTACTAACAATAAATTTAGTTTTTGAAGGGATGTCTTAGCGCATTGGAGTTCCGATTCATAACCGTTTTTGATTCGTCCAACTACATGGCTGTACGAAAAAACAAATAGCACAATAACCAAATAAAATGTCTTCATGTCATGATTGTTAATGTTAACTTTTTTTAAAACTAATAAGCAATAAGAATCCACTGCTAAATCATTATCACTTAGCATGTCGCGACGCTTTACAGTTCTGAGGATATCCGCTAAGCAGGCAATTGAACTCGCAACTGCGTGAGTCAATTTTTGTACCTGACTAAAAACGTCAAATTTTTACATTACAAAGGCTAGTGTAATGCTCGTCGTTCATTCGTGAACAGAATTATGTTCCGAATCGAACAACGGTCACTCGATCCGCTTTAAATATAATTGATGACAATACGTTTACTTGAGGTTTAGCAGAAGGTTACTTAAGAGATGATGACCTTTCCAGAAAAGTTGCATGCCAAGCATTTAAAAAAATAACATTTTGTAAATTATTAACACTCAGAAAAAGATGTCCGCGTAAATCCAGCCGGAGATATCAAAAAAATATTAGAAATTTATTTAACGGCAAGTTGATGCTATGCATTAAATGCTACAGGTGTGAATCTACCTCACAAAGTCGGATTTATTGATGATGGTTACGAAGGCATACCCTAACACAATAACGGTTAAAATAATAATGACAACGGTGGGCGTTTTCTTAGGTTTTGCAAAGAAGATGAATAAAAGAATGTCTATTAAAAACGTCCACATAAATAAAGATAGATAATTTGAATTACTTTCAATAGTCATAATTCATAAACACCATGCTTTAAGACCATCACATCGCCCGTCAGGACATATTTAATAAAGTGGCTGTACATTGATTCGAACAATGTTTTGTCGCTGGTTTTAACCATCATAAACTACCCAGGTAGAGTGGTGGGATTCGAACCCATTCAGCAACTGTTTTGCCATTAAACTAACAACCTTATACTTTGAACTCAAACGATTAGCAATCTAAAATAGTTTGAACTTATCTTTCAAAAAAAAATTTATTTCAATTACCTACCAAACACTTTTCTCCTGACATACTATTGACATCGAACAGAAGAACTTTAATACCATGATAGAAAATCAAAACAACATTTATGGAAAAGGTAAATGGCATCCGCACATTTAATCCGGCAGACCGGAACGCGTGGCGAAACTGGCTTCTTAAAAATCATGAGTCAACCGACCCGGTTTGCTTGATCGTATTTCACAAAAAGAGCAAGCCGCCTAATATAGCGTACGACGAAGCCGTTGAAGAGGCGCTTTGTTTTGGGTGGATTGACAACAAGGGAATGAAAAGAAACGATGAAAGTATGTATTTGCAATTTTGTCCCCGAAAGGAAAAAAGCAATTGGAGCAAACTCAATCGTGAGAGAGCCGAAAAAATGATCCAAACGGGATTGATGACGCCTGCCGGACAGTATTTTGTTGACATTGCCAAGAAAACCGGCGCATGGGATGCATCTCTCCAAACTGACGTAATCCCCGCCGACTTACAAAAAGCTTTTGATAAAAAGAAAAAAGCTTTTAAGAATTTCCAGTCTTTCGCACCATCGTCTCAGCGTTTAATAATTCAATGGATCACCGATGCAAAAAAAGCGGAGACCCGCCAACAGCGAATTGAAAAGACGGTAGAACTCGCGGCGCAAAATATTAAAGCGAAGCCGTAGTACCCCGCAGGTTCCATTTTTTTGTTGTATCATCAAATGATAAGTTTGAAATGCTTATCGGTTGCTAACAATACAACAGATGAAATGGATCCCAGCAGGGCTCCATAAAAATGCTCGTATTCATGATAAGCAAAATGTACCATCAACGCACCAATTGCAAAGGGAAAAAGCCAAAGCACCGCGATGTTCTTCACTTCATGATATCGTATGCCCATAAGCAATCCGATTACACCGATCAGTTCGCCGTAACCTATAAATAATGTCCATGTTTCATCGAATCCAAATGACAGCATTCCTTCCATCATGCTTTGTTTCTGAAAAACTTTAAAGAGGCTTGCATAACCGAAGAGATAAAGATAATACACGAAGGTAGCCCAGTGAATTATTTGTTTGGCCATTTGAATTTTTAATTTCATTTCACAAACTTCATATGTAAGTACCCGTTGAACAAGTACCTACAAAATTGTAGGGTACCAACAAATATGTATGATATGGTAAAGGAGACTACAAACAAATTAAATAAACGCACGCTTCAAGATGACTGTGGGATGGCATACTTCATGACCGTATTGAGTGGCCGATGGAAACTTAGTCTCCTTGCATTCATGCTCGACGTTAAGACGTTACGCTATGGCGAACTTAAAAGGAAACTTCCAGCAATTTCAGAGCGGATGCTGATTACGCAATTAAAAGAATTGCAGAAGGATGGATTGATCTTTCGTACATCGTATCCTGAAGTACCTCCCCGCGTAGAATATGGACTTACTGACAAAGGTATGTCTTTGAAAAAAATCCTTTTGCTGATGTCGACGTGGGGTGAAGAAAATCGTCCTCGGGATAATCGGTAAAAAAACAACTGCGTACATCAGATGGGAAACGTCTTTAACGGAGCCGATAGACGGTCCGTGCTTTTCCACATCTTTACATGAATCGTTCCACGTTTACTGGCCGTGAACAATATTTCATTCTAGCCCTCTAATTTCATTATAAACTGCTTCACAATATTTTTTAGAGAGCTTTATTTTAACTCGCCGACCAAAGTGAGGATGGACTTTTTTGGAATGACAATATTATCGGCATTTGATTTGGGAAGTGGCTTTAATCGCTCGTCCTCATTTGGGCCGGTTACGTAAGGCTGCCATGATTTTATCTCACCCCCCTTGGTGTGTATTGCAACAGATGAATCGCTGTTACCGTTGTTGATAATGACGGTTATTAGCGTTTGGTTGTTAGCGTCTAAATAAGACGAAATCATCAGTTGACTGACATTATCAAGGTCCATGTTCGCCGCAGTCACTGCGATTCGCTGCGCTCCGGGACGAATGAACCTGCTGAAATTCCCAAATGCCCAAAGGAGTTTTGAATCTTCAATTTCGCCTTCTGTTTTATATTTTTCTGCATAGATCAACCCATCCTTATAGTCGTAAACGGAAACTGATAACCACCAGTGCCATGCCGAAGCATTTGCAAAAACAAGATCATGATGAATTAATCTTGCAACGTATAAGGCAGGCGTAATGCCGGTATCTTTGCCAGGCCCTTTCACTTCTTCTTCGTCGCCTAGAATACAATATTCGCTTTGCCAGAACTCCAGCGGCACGGTAGCAGTCTGTACTGTTTCAGAAACCTTCATCCGGACACGCTTCAATGTTTCAGCAGGCGCAGCGGTAAAATAGCTATGGCCAGTAATGGTTTTATCTACGTTAGAAAGATCACCAAGGAATAATGGAGATTGTTCGTTGAAAAATTCATAGACCTGATTACCCCGTGTGGGTTTATCGGCTGTTTCATAAAGATAATTGAGCTTCCCCGCCTCCGCTATTTGAATCTTAATATCCAATTGCACAGCTGTTAAAAGTGAATCTAAATCTTTTGTGATTGCAAAAATCTCCGCATTTGTAAATGGAGATCCTTCTTGTCCATTGCCCGTCCAATCCCACTGCGGTTCATTAAAAGGGCTTAGGTAGTTGAAAGGGATTTCTTCCTTATGAAATTGTTTGGCAACTTCCACCAGAAATTTCGAGAAAGGTAAATAGTTTCCAACTGGAATATTGGCTTCTTCCCCATTACTGGAATATGCCTTACCATTTTTTGTCAATTGAATAGGTGGGCTATTGGTAAAACCAAGGAATTGCTTTACACCTCTTTGCTTTGCAGCATGCATAAACCATTTCTGACCGGCCTGCTTTGTCCAATCGTATGACATATCATCTTGAAGAAAGCCTTCCGTTTTTCTCCAATCATCAGAAATATTATTTTGGGTTGCACTTCCCGCACCGATGTTGAATCTCCATAACGACAAACCGATACCTTTGGGTTTTCCAAGATCATCTACCTCCATGCTAAATAACCAGTCGGCTACCTGCTTTCTTTTGGCATCAGGCCATTGTCCTATATATTGACAAGCCCAGGCATCCGACGCACCAAAATTTCTTATGATTTGTTTTTTGTCGGCCAGATCAATCACAATAGTATTTTGGGTATCATCTTCGTATGCTTCTAACGAACTATTTTTTGAACATCCTGCCAGTAAAGCCAAAGAAAAAAATAAGCTGAATAATGTGCGGCCGGCTAAAGGGAAGTGCTTCATTTTTCGTAATAAGAATTTAAAAAAAGGTGAAGGTTCAAATGAACCTTCACCACATCACCCTAACCCAAACGAAAGAGTGATTTTGCTTTTAATTATATAATGGATTTTGCTCGATCGCGCCATTGGAGGCATTAATTTCCTCTACCGGAATAGGGAACCAATAGTGTCTGGCTGAAAATGTTTTTCCCGTCAACGCGACTTTGGGAGCATAAGTAAAGGTACCATCCCCATTCTTTGTAACGGATACCCCACGTGCCGGTTGATTTTCAACGTCTTCGGCGATCATCCAACGCCTGACATCGAAATAGCGATGTTCCTCATAAGCTAATTCTACCCGGCGTTCATTACGAATGCGTTCACGCATTTCATCCGTCGTGAGTCCAGCCGGTAGGTCAGGCATGCCCGCACGATTTCTTACCTGGTTTACTGCATCATGAACCGATTGATCGGGACCCGCTGCTTCATTTTGAGCTTCGGCATAGTTCAATAAGATCTCTGCATAACGAATGTAACGCCATGGGGAGACTCCCATATTATTCCAATCGTCAAGACTGATGTTTTCATTTAAAAATTTACGCAAATAATATCCTGTAGGAGAAGTATTCCATGGCTCATTACCGGCAGGACTGTCTTTTCCATCAGGAAGGAAAGTTTCTATCTGACGTCCACGGTAAGCAGCGCCATTGTAGAGTATAGAAGCATAAAATCTGGGATCTCTTCCGGTATATGGATCCTGAGGATCATAACCCGATGCTCCATTATCGATAGCCATACCGTTAGACATTTCGTAGTCATCCACAAGGTTCTGCATAGGACAATTTCCACCCCAGCCACCAAAGCCATTAGGAGCGTTCATTCTTTCCATCGCCATAGCACGGCTGGTGACAGAGTATTCGCGGAAAAAGATATCCTCTACGCCAGGTGCGGATAAGAAAAATTTGCGGTAATTCTCTGCAGGGTCAGCATCGAGGTTTTTTACCAGATCAAACTTGTTAAGATCCATAATATCCTTTGCAGCATCGGCAGCTACCTGCCATTTGGCCGCATCATTCGCTCCTCCCGTATACAACGGACTGGCTGCATACAACAACAACCTTGACTTTAATCCCATCGCTGCCGTACTTGTTGCCCGCCCACGTTCCCAGTCACTTCCTGGATCCTGGGGTAGCACTGATATGGCAGCTTCCAATTCTGATTTTATATAATCCACCGTCTCAACGATGGATTTGCGTTCATACAAATCAGAAAAATCATCAGTAAGCGTGGTAACGCGGTCTCCAATCAGCGGCACACCACCAAAACCTTTTAGCAAATCAAAATATCGGTATGCCCTGATGAAGCGCAATTCAGCTGTTAGAAGACTTCTCCGTTCGTCCGATATGGGTGTCGCACCAATATTTTGAAGTGCAAGATTTACTTCGCGTATGCCGCGATAGCTTCGTGCCCATGTGGTGCTGGTCCAGCCAAAAAGCACGGGGCTTAATTGCCCGCGTTGTACAAGGTAAGTCTGATCATCATTGCTGTACACTGCTTCATCTGTTATGGAGGCATACATAGCCCAGTGATATCCTCGCCCAAAGCCAATATTCCGTTCACCATCGCTAGCCTCTTTATCAGCCATTCGAATGCCGGTATACAAATTAATAATATAAGCTTCCGTTAAGCCAGCATCTGTCCACAGCGCTTGGTCGGTTACAGTCGTGGGCTTCACCTCCAGGAAATCTTTGTCACAGGAAACGAGGCAGCACGCCATTGCTATTAAGACATATAAAGAATATTTCATAACCTCTAGAATTTTAAGTTGACACCGATATTAAAAATCTGTTGCTGCGGATAGAATTGGGCATTCTCAGTCCGGCCTTCAGGATCAAAATCCTTTACCTTGCTGAAAGTTGCCAGGTTAAAAGCGTTCACATAAATACGCGCCCCGCTAATTCTGATTTTTTCCGCAACACCAACCGGCAGGTTGTAGCCTAGTTCCACATTCTTGATTCTAAGAAAGGAAGTATTGTATAACCAAAAGTCATTTCTGTTTAACCCGCCATTAATACTTGAAGACGTACGGGTATCCACTCTTGGATAGGTACCTTCGGTATTGTTCGGACTCCACCGGTTCTCTGCCCAGGAGTTAAAGTAATTTCCAACCGAACCTGCTTCTTGCAACACATACTGAACCACACGTGCCTGGCCTTGTAATAATATACTCAGGTCAAAATTCTTGTATGCAAAGCCCGCGGTGAAACCGTAAACGATCTGTGGAACATTGCTTAAGTTCTCACGAACCCGGTCGTTCGCGTTAATCTGTCCATCTTTATTTACATCGTCAAAGATGAGATCACCCAATTGATTTCCAGGAAGGCTTGGATAAGCTGCCAGATCTTCTGCTGTCTTAAACACTCCGATAGCACGGTACAACAACTGTGAACCCAACGGGCTCCCTATCCTCTTTTGGTATTCAGGTATGCCGGCGGCGTCATCGAGGAAGATAGCTTCACTTTTATTATAAGTAAAGTTTCCAGCAAGGTTGATATCCAAATTACCCACTGTCTGATTATATCCTAACTGTACTTCGACGCCACTATTTTTTACTTCACCAATGTTTTCCGCTGGTATAATAGGAGGTTTTCCAAACTCGTTCACGATCCCGGAGACATAGGGAATTGAACCCGTTCTGGGTATCAGCAGATCGGTTCTTCGTTCATTGAAATAATCCAACTCCATCGTGAATCTTTTCAGGAAGCCAAACTCAAGACCGATGTCAAGTTTTTTAGCGGTCTCCCATGTAATATCAGGATTGGCCAATTGAAATACACCGAAGGTAGGAACAGGTGTTCCGTCAATCACATACGCTCCATTCCTTAACGTAAAGGAGTTGAGATATTGAAAAGCATTGATGCGATCGTTACCTAGTAATCCATAGGATGCCCGAAGTTTTAAATTGTTGACGGCAGCGACATCAAACCATGACTCCTCCGATATCCGCCATCCAACGGAGGCGCTGGGGAAAAATCCATACTCTTTTCCAATAGGAAATATGGAAGATCCATCGTAGCGAAATTGAACTTCCACGAGGTACCTCTGACCATAATCATAAGACAGCCTACCAAAATAATTTCGTCTTGTAAAATGCTTACTGTTTCCACTGTTGGAACTCTCTTCAGGCGCAGAGCCTCCCAGATCAATTTCCGGAATCTGATCAGACAAGAAACCTCTTCGGAACGTTTCAAAGTAACGTCCTTTTATTTCATTCTGCTCATAGGCTATAAATGCTTTGAAAAAGCTTTGTCCGATTGTTTTTTCATAATTCAGACTAACATTGATGGATCTCAGTGTACTGGTAGTATCACGTTGTGTAAGTTCAGGTGTAACCGGGCCATATTTGCGCGCCTCGTATGTGGTTGGCGTTGTGCTGGTGTTCGGCACATAAGCGGTCCATGGTTTACGGAATAACTTTCTGCTTCCAAAACTTAAGTCTTGCGCAACGAAGCCCCTAGCGGATAATCCTTCCAAAAATGGAAGCTTGTACTCAAAATTTATCAGGCTATTTAAAACGGTTAAAGGTTGTTCGTCAAAACCTGTCTTGTCAGTAGCAATGAGGATGGGCGTGTTTCCGCCTTCAAGGCCTGGAGACGGCAAGTTGCCAGGATAATAAACCGGGAGGGTGGGATAGGTACGGTATGTTGCACGGAAAATATTTCCAGCTCCTTCTGTGGGTAATATTTTTTTCTCGTCGCGCCCCGCGAGATCAACCCCAATTTTAAAATTCTCCGATACTTTTATATCCAGATTGATTCTTAGATTCCATTGTTCGAAATCAAGATTCGTGTTCTTATAAATCCCTTCCTGATGTCTTCTTCCGAGGGAAACAAAATAATTTACATTTTCACCGCCACCATTGAGTGACAAATTCTGCTGACTCTGTAATGAAACGGGTCTCATAACTGCATCAACCCAATTTGTATTGGGATAATCAACGGGATCAGATCCATCCGCAAACTTTTGAATATCTCCGGCAGAATAAATCTGATTAAGTCCTCCCGCAGGATTATTATAATATTGAATCTCATTCAGCATCTGCGCATAGGTAGATGAGTTCGCCATCTCCGGCAAGCGCGTCGGCCTCACAAAACCCTGATTGTTGGTAAAGGTAAATACTGGCTTACCTTTGGTGCCCCGCTTCGTGGTTATCAGGATTACACCATTTGCTGCTTGTGCTCCATAAATAGCAGCCGACGCATCCTTTAATACGGAGACACTTTCAATATCATTGGGATCCAAACGTTCCAACCCGCCAATGCGATTAGCCACACCATCAATGACAACCAGCGGAGAATTATTTCCCACGGTACTTTGACCTCGAATCAACAATCTCGAATTGTCAAAACCCGGCTCTCCCGAAGCAGTGCTAGCCACCACACCGGAAACTCTTCCGGCAAAAGAATTAGAAAGATTTGGTTGTGGGCTTTTAACAAGTTCTTTGCCTTTTACTGAAGTGATGGCACTTGTCAGGGATTCTCTTTTCGTTTCTCCATATCCTACCACGACAATCTCCGAGAGTGTTTCAATGTCTGCAGCAAGTTTGATTTCAAAAAGAGATTGAGAACCCACCGTTACTTCCTGGGATTTATAACCGATAAAAGAAAAAACGAGAACGGCATTCTGATCAGGAACATTCAAGGCAAATGCCCCTTCAGCATCTGTTGTGGTTCCAACAGAAGTGCCTTTTACAATGACGTTAACGCCGGGTAGTGGTGTGCCACTTTCTTCCTCGAGTACCTTACCCTCAACTTTACTTCCCGTTTGTGCAAAGAGGAAGCTACAACAGAACTGCAAAACAATTACTATGAGCATAGTCGTGTTTCGCCTAATTTTCCTTGGTAGATGATTTATCATATTTATTAAGCTTTAGTGTAGACGGTCGAAATGGCGTGATGCATCTGCCCTGGCGTAAAAAAATGCGCATCAAACGTTGGCAAAGGTTATTTATAACGATTGCTGTGAAGGGGGTCTAACTAATAAAAAAGGGGGGTGGAATGAGCTTTTCTAAGAAAATCAGCTATTCAGGTCATGCTTCACGGGAGGTTCCGTCCTCTGCGACGCTTCCGTTTGCTTAATAAAATCTGAAGGGGAATATCCAAACTCCTTCGTAAAACACTGTCGAAAATACTTGAGGTCCGAGAATCCAACCATGTAAACGACTTCGAAAACTTTGTACTTTTTGGTTTTGAGTAATGTAGCGGCCTCCTTCATCCGTAAGGATCTTATGTACTCGCCTGGTGAAAGACCTGTCAGCATCTTTACTTTTTTATAAACCAGCGATCGGCTCATGTTTAAAACGTCGCAGAGTTCGTTGATATTAAAATCAGGCTTATCGATGTTTGCCCTTAACATTTCATAAATAGATTGGAGAAATTTTTCATCCAGAGAGTTTATGTTCGAGTTTCCCTCCGTAGGGGAATCAGGTGTAAAAAGGTTCCGGTAAAACCGCATCAGATTTTCCCGCGATTGTAAAAGATTGTTGACTGTCAGTCCAAGTATATCAGGACTGAAGGGTTTTGTAATGTAGGCATCCGCGCCTGTTCCAATACCTTCCTTATGATGGGTTAAACTTGTTTTGGCAGTCAGCAAAATAACCGGAATGTGACTCGTCCGGATATTATTCTTTATTGATTTACAAAAGTCTATGCCATCCATTTCAGGCATCATGATATCGCTGATGATTAGATCGGGATGGTTTTGAGTAGCGACTTCCAGTCCTTCTTTGCCATTTGTCGATTCGAATATCCTATAATGCTTCTCAAAATATTCTTTCAGGAAAGACCGGATTTCATCATCATCCTCAATGATCAATAAACTTTTAAAACCCTTTTTGTTAGCGGAATATTCCTCCGCTTCCTGAAGCAGCATATTTTCTTTGATCGTCGTCGACTTAATATCCGACAGCCCATTATCTGTGGCTGTCTCCACGATCATTTCATCCGCTTTCAAATGGTCTTTGCCCAGCGGGATTTTAATACTGAAAACGGACCCGTTTCCTTCCGCACTATCGACAAATATTTCGCCTTTATGCAAGTGAACAAGTTTCTTTGCCAGCGACAATCCTATGCCAGAGTTCATCGTCCCGGAACTATCGCCCTTGTAAAACCAATCAAAAATATTTCCAAGGTGTTTTTTTGGAATACCGATGCCATTGTCCCTGATCTTAATAATAGCCCTACCGTTAGGATATCGGTCTGTTATTTGCCTGCCCACATGAATACTAATTTCATTTCCTTTTCCAATGTATTTAAAGGAATTAGAGAGAATGTTGTTGAGCACCATTTCCAGTTTTTCCTTATCGAACCAAAGGGTGATTACTGGCTGTTCGGCATGAAAATAAAACTTGATATTCTTGTGATTAGCCAGTTCTTTAAAAGTAATGTACACTTCTTCAACAAACGCAACGATGTTATCTTCCTTTACCTTGAGCAAAATATTACCGCTTTCAATTTTTCGATAATCAAGAAGCTTGTTGATAAGATTTAAAAGCTTATGTGCATTTCGGTACACCAGCTTGAGTTTTCTTCCTTCTGACGTAAGGCCTCCATCCTTTGCCAGCATTTCTTCAAGTGGGCCAATCATCAACGTGAGCGGGGTTTTAAACTCATGCGAGATCTCCGTAAAAAAAGTCAGTTTTTGCTGCACCAATTGTCGTTCATGCTTGCGCTGGCTTTTTTCAATTTTTAATCTTCTTCTGAGATTCAATTGCTTTTTTCGAAATGAAAATATAATAAAAGCAATTCCCCCAAATGTTAATATGTAAAGCGTATAGGCAATGGGAGTCTTCCAAAAAGGGGGTGTTATTTTTACGGAGACGCTGGCATACTCCGTGTTCCATACATTTTCAACGTTAGATGCTTTGACTTTAAACACATATTCACCGGGTTGTAAATATCGATAAGTAGCTGTTCGCTGATTACCCACAAAATTCCAATCTTCATCAAAACCCTCTAGTTTATAAGCGTAAATATTTTTCTCAGGATAACTATAGTTCACTCCTACAAATTCAAAAGTCAAGACGTTCTGGTCATCGCTTAAGTTAATGTGATCTGTGCGACTAATCACTTGCGTCAATACCGGCGGTCCATCGGTGCTATCATTTACCTTGATCGGCTTGTTGAACAAGGAAAGTCCTGTAAGCATAATCTCTGGTTTTTTCAGATTCTCGATAATCTGATCAGGGTAAAAAATATTGAGACCTAACGTCCCACCCATACACATATATCCACCCAGTTCATTATACAAAGCTGAGCCTGGATTAAACTGCCCTTCCTGCAAACCATCAAAAACATCAAAGTTCAAAAACTTATTTTTCCCCACATCATACTTGGAGATGCCGGTATTGGTACTAGCCCAAACGTTTTGGTTGTTGTCAATAAGAATAGCGTTGATCGTATTATTGGCCAAGCCGTCTTTATCGGTGTACCGTTTGAATTGATCTTTTGCGGGATCAAAAGAACAAAGTCCACCACCTCTTGTTCCTATCCAAATACTTCCCTTCCGGTCTGCTTTAATGGCGAATACAACATCGCTCTTTAATTGTTCGGCAGCCGTTGGTCCATTAAAATGTCTCTTGAATTTTTTAGTGGACGGCGAATAAGAATAAACACCATCACCATAACAGCCGATCCAAATATTTCCCTGATTATCTTCAGTAATGGAACGCACATCCCCATTCAGCAATGCATCATTAAAATGCTCCGGATTCGAATAGACTTTTTCTTCCTCATCCAACAAACATAGACCGCCTCTGTTAGTGCCGATCCAGATGTTATGTTTTGAGTCTTCAAAAATTACCCTGACATCATTCCCGCCTGCCTTCGTTTTACTGTTTTTATAGTGGTAGTTAATAAAGGAGTCCTTAGCGCGATCATACAAAAATAGTCCTTGTGAATAAGAACCAAACCAAAGTCTTCCTTCTTCATCACGAAGGGCAGATATAATAGCATTGTCTGTTAAGCTTGCACTGGTTTCCGAAGTATAATGACGGATGGTATTGCCGTACAGGTCTGACTTGTAAATTCCATTGCCATCGGTTCCCAGCCACAAATTACCCTCATGATCATAACACATGCCGTAATAAGGGACATAACTTACCGCCGTGTTTTTATAAATTGGTTTTTGTACCCTTACAAAATTTTCTTTTACACTGCTGATAAAATAGATACCTTCTCCAAATGTGCCGATCCAAATATTTTTGTCCTTGTCTTCATAAATGAACTGAATGGTACGCTTTGAGATGTCATAGTCATTGAGGTGTTTAACACTGACAAAAATAAAATCATCCAGCGGCCTTGTGTTGAACTGCCTTAGATCCAACTGATACAATCCTTCGCCCTGTGAGCCGATCCAAAGATTATCATTTGAATCTGTAAAAAGTGAAAAAACATTCACTGTTGATATGGGGGATTTTCTGTCTTTGAAGGTGAAGAACTTATTCTCCTGCCTTTTATAAACGACAAGTCCCTGGCTGGTGCCGATCCATACATTTCCAAATTTATCTTCTGCAAAACAACGGACGTTTACCAACGGAAAGTTTAAACCGCCAGATAGGTCATTCATTTTCTTAACCACAGCACCCTGACTAACCTGAAAAACATTTACGCCTCCCTCCTGCGTTCCTACCCACAACAAACCAAATCTGTCCTCAAGCATGGCGACCGTTTTTTCGCTGGTTAAACCAGGCAACGTTTCAGGCGTGTAGGGTATGAATGTTTTCTTTTCTTTATTGAAAGAAGCAAAGCCACTCCCATACCACGAAATCCATAAATTACCGGCGCTGCCTTCCGTAATGAAACTGACATCGTTGAAAGCATAATTCTCTTTATCCTTAAAATCGTGACGATATATTGAGAAAGTCTCTTGATAAGGATTGAATTTCAACAAACCCTTCCTTGACGATACCCAGAGCGTACCTTTCGAATCCTTAAAAATACTTTGAATGAAATTATCGGCAATGCTGGTTTTATCATCAGGATCGTACTGAAATACCTTAAATGAATAGCCATCGAAGCGGTTTAAGCCATCTTCAGTAGCAAACCACATCATCGATTGGTTGTCTTGGGTGATACTGTTGATTACGCCTTGCGAAAGGCCCTCTTTAATACTCCAATGCTTGGTAAGATTGCGAGGCTGGAATTGCGCGATCAGCCCGTGACTTAATAATAACAGGAACCCAACAATTACACTATACTTTAGTCTCGTCATAGCTGATTGTCTTATAGCCATAGTTATCAGTTCCGTAAACTTAAGTTATAGCCGGGATTATGTTCAATAAACTTGGCCTTTCCTAGGGGGACATTTGAATATGGTTAGCGGGGCAAATGTATTCTTGCGATTTCAGGCAGAAAAAGCAATTGATTTGGTCAAAAGTTAATGGCGCAAATGTTTGGATTCTTCTTTCTAAAGCGAATCATCTTGCATCCCTAACGGGATTCGCTTCCAAACGTGCGTGTTTTTTGTACCGATATTTCATCCCCTAAAGGACCCTAAAGGGATTTACGCAGCACATGAAAGAAATTAAAGCACAGCATGATTTATTTCAGTTGCCATTTATCTCATCCCGCTGATCAAGTCGTTGTCGCATCTAATTGGTTAGATGCACACGCCCGGTGCCGTTAGGCATCGCATATTAGTATCACTCAGTCGAGATTTAGCGGAGTGCCGTAGGCATCATATATAACAGCAGAGAAAGCCATTAAGGAAGAATTGTCTCTGTTCGTTTTGCTCATGTCCATCAACGCCTCGGGTAAATCCCACCTATTTAAAGATATTACTCTCCGCCACCATTTTTTTATACTCCGGCAGAATCTTTTCATAAAGGCTTTCGTCTACTTTCTTCAATGAATTCATAAGCCCACCGATACCAGACTCTCTCAGGCTCACACGTTGTTTTCTGATATCTTCCATTTTCTTCCGGATCGTTCCTTCCAATTTGAGCAGTTCTCTTTCGGTCATAGACTTAAAATTATGGTGCAAATTAACCTAGTTATCGTTCTTCTAATAATATTTAAATTTTCCGGCCCGATTGACGCTTTACCATTAATTCGATTGGCTTTATCGGTACACCACTTGGCAAGAGTCCCTTCAATACGTCACCCCGTGTGCAAGGATTCATCAAGATGTTCCCAGATTACTTCATATACATCCGTAGGAAGCAGTTCTTGCTTCTTAACCTCCTGATCGGTGATCAACACCGGATGGAAAGTAGACGGGGTATTGATATTTCCATGAGACCCTTTGATTAGCGTAGCATCTAACGGAATAACATCCATGACATACCGGAGTGCTGCTTTTTTTCGTAATAACTTATAGGCTGCACGTAATTTTGAGGACATAAACATTTCAACGGGATCGTAGCCGGGCTTTTTATGGATATCCACGGTGCGGGCATAGTCAGGTGCTTTATTGTCGTCCTGCCAGAAGTAGTAGCAAAACCAGCTTCGCGCGTCAGCCATCACTACAAGATCACCCGACCGCGCGTGGTCGATGTGATATTGATGTTGCTCCTTTCGGTCAAGCACCAATTCAACGCCGGGAATTTTTTCAAGGATACTTCTTACTTTTGAAATTGCGCTTCCATTATTTATATATACATGTGCAACCTGGTGATCGGCGACTGCAAATGCTGCAGACGCTCCAGGGTCCAGTAATTCAAGACCTCGTTCTATTCGAATCTGCAGCAAGCCGTTTTCACGCAATACGCGATTGATATAGATGGGGCGGTCAACATTGGTAATTCCGTATTCCGATAAAAGAATAATCCATGCTCCGGCCTTTGTATAGTGAGAAATCAGCTGCTCAATAACATTATCAATTTCTTTAAGCTCTTGAGATATGAGGCTAAAGTTCTGTCCGAATTTCTGAAGACAATAATCAAGATGCGGAAGATAGATTAGCGTTAGCGTTGGATTATATTTTTGATCGGTAATCACAGAAGCATCAGCAATCCATTGGGTAGACTTGATATTTGCGCCAGGTCCCCAAAATTGAAATAGAGGGAACATGCCCAGTTCTTTTTGCAATTCATCACGCAGCATGGCGGGATGTGAATAACAATCGGGCATCTTTCTTCCATCTGCGAGGTAATTGGGCCGCGGCGTTACTGAAAAATCAGCAGTCGAGTACATGTTGTACCACCAAAACATTTTTGAACACGTAAATGCAGGATTGATGCGCTTCCCTTTATCCCAGATTTTTTCACCGTATACCAGCTTGTTGGATTGCTTCCAGAATTTGATCTCACAATCTTCACGGTCATACCAGCCATTGCCAACAATCCCATGTTCGCTGGGCCACTTTCCTGTCACATAAGTTGACTGCACCGATGTGGTCACAGCAGGCAACATCGGCAAGATCGTATGGACGAATTTATTTTGTGTATACTTTTTTAAAAAAGGTGTATGCTCACCGATCAACCCGCTGGACAATCCTACAATATCAATTACAACCGTCTTCTGCATGTTTTTTTTAGAAAGCCTACCAACTATCCATACTGGTAACCTTATTACCAACTACCTCTTTACCCCCCACCGATTACCCTTTACCGATTACCTGCCTACCTGCCCACCCCATTGCTCAAATAACTCATCACCCATTCCATTTCCCGAATAATAGATTCCGATAGTGGTAGCTTCAAAGCATCGGGTATCACCTCCCAGGTATATGTTTCCACTTCAAGGTGTTTCGTAAACGGTTGCTGCTTTTGAATAGACAAAACATCCCTGATATCGTCCTGGGTGGATTTTAGTAATCCATAATCCTCAACGAACAGCGGAACATGAAAATGCGAACGCCATTCTTTTGTTGACGGGTTGCCTGCATCATTCAACGCTTCCGGGAGATCCGGATACTGCTTTAACGTACCGTCTACCTGCCGCGCAACAACCTGATGCAGGTAGGTTGATTCATTAAACTGCCGGAATGCCTGAATTACCTTTTCTCGTTTCGTCTGGTCCTCTGGAATGAATGCCTTCAGTGCAGCACTGATTTGAATTTTTCCGACTTTTATTTTTTTCTCCTCGAGTTCCTTAACGATAGCAGCGTGGTTTTCATAACCCACCGCGAAATGACAAACATCATAGCACAACTGAAGGTGATCTTTGATCGCTTGCGTGGCTTTTTCGGTTGTTAGCCCAAGCTGCTGCTGCAAATATACTGTGCCTAAAGGCAATAAATAACGATCATACCAATCAAAAAACTCGGGACCATTTCCCAGCAGGCCATCAGGTTCCGGTTCAATATCCAGGTGAAGCAGCTTGCCAGTATCATTTTTGATTCGGATAAGATGCTCAACAACCTGAAGAATATTTTTTGTTGTCTTTTCGAAGACGTCCTGTTCAGGTGCACCGCTGTGCCAATATTTATAGGACAATGGTGATGTAGAAATTCCACCTTCCATTCCATCCGGCAATAACATTATCAGAATATTAAATAAGCGAATGGTATAGGCAACCCGTTCGGGCGTTGTCCAGTCGGGTGCATGCACCTGATCCTTTACTTTTGTTCTGTGAAATCCTCCGTAAGGAAATCCATTCATGGTAAAAACATAGCAATCTTCTTTTTTTAGCCAGTCTTTAAAATCATTAAGCGCACTTTTCTCCTGAAGCTGAAGACTCGCCTCGTGCGACAACCGTAGCCCTATGCCAAAAGACTGTGAAGCGCTGATTCGTTTTTTTATTCCGGGAATATTTTGTTTCAACGCGGCAAAATGATCGATCCAGTTTTCGCCTGCATGTATGTTTGTACAGTACGTCAGCAATCCATGAGATGTACGCATAATTCTATTTTGAAATGAGATTCAATTTAAGGGTTACTTCTATCTTTCAACAACTGGCTGGCCTGCCTTATCAGGGCACCATCCATTTCGTGAACTTCTTCGCCAATACCTATGCCATTAAGTAACGTGATAGTGAGTTTCCCCCCCAGGTGTTCACGGAACTCTTCCAGGCCCTGAAGCAGGGGGCTTTCGTTATCACGAACTTCTAACAACGGGTGCGTTGTACTCAAGCCGAGTGTTTTATTCAGATTCAGGATCACGTTCATGGCTTCTTCACTTAACCTTCCGCTCAAATAAGAATAGACACTGTCGAGAGCGATACCGATAGCCACAGCCTCACCGTGACGGATATGGAAGTTTGTGAGCTGCTCGAGTTTATGAGCGCTCCAATGACCGAAATCTAACGGACGGGATGAGCCCATTTCGAAAGGATCCCCTCCACGAATATGTTGCATGTGAAGATCAGCACAGCGTTTAATTAGAGATTGCATTGCCGGCATATCCCGTTTGGCAAGTAATGCGGCGTTATCCAACAGCCATTGAAAAAATGCCGCATCTTTGATCAACGCCACTTTTATCGCCTCCGATATTCCCGACCGCCAGTCAACATCTTCAAGGGTAGTCAGAAAATGAAAGTCGTTGAATACGGCGACAGGTGGCGCAAATGTTCCCAGAAAATTTTTCTTGTTAAAATAGTTAATGCCATTCTTAACGCCGACACCCGAATCGTTTTGTGAAAGTACAGTGGTAGGGATGCGAATATGCCTGATGCCACGGTGTGACACAGCGGCAGCATAGCCTGCAAGATCCAGTACAGAACCCCCGCCGATTGCGACGAGATATGAATGCCTGTCTATCTTATGGTTGTGGACTGCAGTAACGATTTGACGAAACAAGTTTTCATCATTTTTTGCAGCTTCGCCACCAGGTACAATCATCATTTCTTCAATAAGTGAAATGGATGGAAATCCTTTGAAATAGGATTTAATGCCGTTGATCAGATCAGGATGATGGGCGACAACACCGTCATCTAAAACAAAAAAAATCTTGGGCGTTGCATCTGATTTTTTCGCCGTACTAAAAAAATTCCCGAGAAGCGGATTTTCCTTACTAAAAAGGTGGTTGGTGAAAAAAACTTTATAATCAAACCGAACACTGAACGACTGCTGCAAAAAATCCATAAAAGGCCTACTGATAAATTTCGTGAATCGCTAAAATTAGCAGGAATAGGCCTGCTCTCCTCTTCTGTTTATATATATTTTTCGTCGATCAGGTAACAGCAAATAGTTTGGCCAAAAGGATAGAGACCGGTAACAGCAACACAATAAAGAGTGCCAGGTATAAGGCACCAAACGCGGCTGCCCAGCTGGCATTCATCACGATCAACGCCAGTACGCCCGCCCTGACTGCTCTACCTATGTTCCGCCCTATCGGCGCTTGGAATGCCTTAAGCAATGGAACATAAATGAGGATGGCAAGAATGACAAGAAAAAACACGGCGTAAACACTATTTCCCTGCCCTATCGAGACATACAGTATTGAGACAATTACCACCAAATATAAAAACCCTGCAAATAAAATTGTTTTGCTTTTTCCACCGTGGACTTCACCCCGGCTGATCATCGTAATTGCGGCAATATAAATAACCGGTATTACCGCAAAGTGACCAAAACGGAATAACACATCGGGCACAAGGCTTATCCCCAATAAAAGATTCAGCCCTCTGCAAAGGCCCATGTTTAAAGGCCCCAATATAAATTGATGTTTGCCCCATTTATCGTAGATGAGTGCCGCGAGTGCAATTACAAAGGCGATAATTCCGGACGGATAAGCGGCGCGCCCGAAAGCAGCTGCTATACCAATAATCAGCAATGACGCTCCCAGAAAAGTACCTTCTTTTTCTGTGATGAGTCCGCTGGGAATTGGACGTTCAGGTCGTTCGATACGATCAAGTGCCGCATCAAAAACATCGTTGAATACCACACCTCCGCCGTATAGGCCTATCGTAGCCAATATGAGTAAAAGCAGGGCAGAAAGTTCAGGCATGCTACCGGAGTATCCCGCAATGGCGGCGCCAGCAAGAATATCCGAAATTGCTGTAACAATATTGGCAGGTCGCGTGAGCCTGAGAAACCCGATCAGCTTTTTCACTTTATCGAATGATCAACGAATCCTTATTGATCCGAGGCTGCTGACCGCCACGCAGGATGGTATTTCCTTGAAATTTAAGACTTTGATCAACTTGCTGAGTCGTGGAGAAATCCGTTTCATGAAGTTGTCCGCTCTGGCCAAAGGCAGCGATGGCATTTTTGTACGTGACCAAGTGAATGATATCGTCCGATATCCCACTTTGCTTCATTAATGCTGCAGTTTTTGGAACAGCCAATGGATCGCTTATTCCCCAGTCGGCGGCGGAGTTGACCATGATGCGTTCAGCACCATATTTTTTAACAACTTCCACCATTCGTTCATTCCCCATTTTTGTAAAGGGATAGATGGTAAATGCAGCCCAGAATCCTCTTTCCAGAACTTCCTGGACCGTCTCTTCATTGTTATGATCAACGATCACCATTCCGGGATCAAGTCCACAGTCAATGGCAATATCCATACTGCGTTGTGTTCCCTGCTTCTTATCGCGATGGGGTGTATGAATCTGCACGGGAAGCGACGCCTCCTTTGCCAACAGCAGTTGAAGCCGGTAATATTTTTCTTCGGCTTTGGTCTGATCATCAAACCCGATCTCACCTACCCCGACCACCCCTTCTTTATAGATAAAAAGAGGGAGAATTTCCATGACCTGTTCAGCGAGTGCTTCGTTATTTGCTTCCCTTGAATTCAGACCAATCGTACAATAATGTTTAATACCGAATTGAGAGGATCTAAACCGTTCCCAGCCTACCAGACTGCTATAATAATCCTGGAAGGTTGCCACACCGGTACGCGGCTGACCCAACCAGAAAGCAGGCTCGATAATACCAACAACTCCCGCATCTGCCATGGCCTGATAGTCGTCGGTGGTGCGCGAGGTCATGTGGATGTGAGGATCAAAGAATTTCATCCCTTTAATACTTTCAAGATACAAGGGTATCTCCACTCGAGGCTCGAGATCTTTTTCGGTGAGGTTATGGCTACAGCTCATAGTTTCTTGCGTTTCATTCTATCAGGCACTTACAAATATGGCCGATTCTCAGGAATTTCTTTCGAGTTTTTTAGCAAGGTCTGCCCAGCTCATACCACTTTTTGCGATATCGCGGAGGACCGGATTTTTTTCAACCAGTTCACGTGCAGGGGCATAATTACTTTGCATACAGGCTAGCGCGGCAGCTTCACGTTCTGTCTCCTGTTCGGAAGATGCGATCCGTTGGATGTCCGGGAAATTCTTTTCATTAATAAATTTACCGACACACTGCCAAAGTAATGGATGAACGGTGCGATGTGCCGCCCATCTTTCGTGTGCATAATCGGATAAAATATTAGCCAGGTTCAGGTTGGCACGTTCATCCAGATTTATAATTTGGTGAATAGGTTTTTCCGTAAAAATGGCCTTCATTACTAACTGATTCCATGCTGGCTCATCAAGGTTTTCTGATGGATAAGGATTGTTACACATGATCGCCCTGAGGACGTCACCAATGTTGCTGCGAATACCCTCGGCACAGCGCGCGCGCCATCGCGCAGGATAAGCCAAGACGGGTAACGCCGAATACAACGCAACCTGCTCATTCATCTCCGCGGTGGGAAACAAATCTTCTATGGTCTTAATGTATTTGTTTTCATCCTTTGTATCGAGATGCAAGAGAATCCAAACCCGGCACAAGCGATCGATTTCCCAATGCTGAATAATAAAGTGAGATCGGATTTGCTGAATTTCAGAGATTTCTGAGTCAGATAATACAACTGGCTGCTTTCCTGTTTTGCGCGTTACGGCAGCAAAGGCAACCATAAAGCTCTGAACATTCTCACTCTTGGAGATCAATGAAGTTTTCTCCGTAAGCCATTGCCAGGCATCTGTTGATACATGCCGTGAAATACAATCGGCTAATTTTGATTTGAGGGAGTTCGCGTTGTAAGTGAACACCGTGTTTTTTGTACGCTCTTCTGTTGTTGGCATAATACAAATCTAATATAAAGAGACCTGTTTTGAATTCATAGCGGCAACAATCATTAATAGCGGAATGGCATCTGCGTTTTATGGTAGCTTTATAGAGCTGCATGCGAAGCTGCAAGGTACTTTGAGCCTTTTTAGGCTGGGATTAAAGTTTATCCCCAATAAGACATTGCAGAATTGACAAATGACTGGCTGGTGAGAAAGGGGTGAGCGTGTTTTAACGTATTAAGAATACAACTGCTCGTTTGCAAAAAAAAATATTTTAACAGATCTAACGCCATCGCTATTGGTGAATTGGCGCGTGACCTCATGCCGGGGCAAGATGCAAAATTGAAACCCCAACGTAAGTAAACGCTGGGGCTTTCGATTTATAAATTTGAGTGATCCAGTTGCTTGGCAATCTTAAGAGATAAGTTTACGGTCAAGCGCCCGACACCACCTGATCTAGCGATTAAACCTGCCCACTTTACCCTATCAATTGCTTCAAAAAGTTTTCATGGTCCCAAAGAATGCGTATCTCACGGATCTTTGTCTGATCATCAAATTTAAAAATGAAAATATGATCCGAGTCAAAGCGTAAGCCCTGCGCTGCAATGCCAAGGAATTCTTTTTGCTGCGTTCCGAAAATTTTGACGCGACAATGGACAGCATTGGCCTCTTCATTCCAGTCTAGTTGCATAACCGTATTATCAAGATCAGGAAAACAGTCCATGAGCGTTATCCATATATGTCTTCCGACTTCATTAATTAATCCTGTACCCAGCTCTTCCAATGGTTCAAAAAAGACTAGTCCATCGGTAGTGCATAGGTTAAGCATGCGGGCAATATCTTTTTCCTGATAGGCAGAGAAAAACTCAAGACAGATTCCCTTCATTTCCATTACGGAGGTTGACTCCTGAACCAATTTTGTTGTTTTCATAATATTAGTGTTGTGTACTCGTTGGAGTACGGTTATGTAATTTAATTCTTTTTCCTGCCATCCAACAGCCAGCCGACGTAAGCAATTCTCCACTGACCGTTATGTTTTTCAAGTATCCGCGTTTCGTAACTGAGGCCTGGCATGTCCATCGCTTTTTCTCCTGTATCCGTGCCATATTGCTCAAAGGTAACCCAGGCCATGTTGCCAGAAATCCGGATGTTGAAATTTTCCCGCGCTACGTTCTGTCGGTTTTTCTCAGGATTTTCTTTGATAAGCTTTTCCATTCTATCGCCGATGACCGACCATCCTTTTCTTACCGTAACCCCGCCATGCTCCCACCAGCCTACAACGCGCACATAATCATCGTGCACCCAGCAGTTGGATAACTTTTGAAAATCTTTATCCCAGAATGCTTCAGTTTCTGAGATGATTACTTTTTTAATTGCCTCTTCTTCAGAAACAGATGGCATAGATTTGTTTGACGTTTTTAAAGTTACCGCAGTGCTGATCAAAAGAGGACCTAACAAGATGCAGCAAAGAATGTATGTAAATTTCATGGCTTTGTTTTTTTGACAAAGCTATGCGGCATGAATATGCGCCCATAGTAAAAATGCGGCTACGATTTTTTATTGTTGTGCAACAGCCGAATCAGCTCAGCATGTTCCTGGTGATATTTTACAGGACTTAAGTTATTTAGCGCCTTAAAATCTTTGATAAAATGATTTTGATCGTGGAAGCCTCCCTTGAAAACTAAATCCTGCCAATCGATTTCTTCGTGATGCGCAACAATGTTTGAGATATGTGCCATTCGGACAATGCGACAATATTGTTTAGGTGTAAGCCCGACTTTGTCAGTAAATTTTCTTTCGAGATGCCTGCGACTCACGCAGAGCTGATCCAGCAATTCTTCAATGGAAATCGTACCATGGCTCTTAAGAATGATATCGGACGCCAGGTCGGCTACATTCATTCTTTTTTCATAGCCTTCCATCGCTTCCAACAAAAAGGAGTGTATTAAGGCTAACCGGTAGTCGGTACGCGATTCATTTTTCAATCGTTCAAACAGCAACCGTGATTCCGTTTCCCCTATCGCCATCTCTAATGCAACACGTTTGTCGACCATATCTTTCAATGGATAATTTAACAGTGTCGCGATGGCAGTTGGTTTAAATACCACCCCGATTTGTTGAATATGGCCAGATAAGCGGAGCTTGTAATTTTTTGTTTGCTGGCCTATGATAACGGCGGATGGCGAAGGGGTGAATTCTGTATCGACGCCGGCGCAAACATCGTAGTCGCTGATGAAGTTAAATGTCATTGCCGCATAGCCGGTAGGTGGAGACTGGATGATCTTTACATCATCGAATTTAGCTTCAAAAAAATAATAGCAGATTAAAAACGGAGAAAGCCTCACGTCAGGCGAATATTTCGAATATGTCAATTTCCCTGAGCCTTCCATAGCATTTGCATGATGTGCGATAGCCTGATTTGTCCTCGACAGTCATGTGAGCGTTTTATCGCAATCCAACCCGAATATAGCAATTGTCAAGGTGAACCCCTCGCTACGATGTTTGATGCTCTTATTCGAGCGTCTCTATATTTTTATTAGAGTTACAATTTAAGCAAATATCGCAAAGACAGTTTTGCTTGTCGAAAGGGTACAGACGCGATATGCAGTTTAGCACTAACAGGTTCATCCATCTGGGATGGATCCGGGTAATCATTTATTCTCGATACAAACAAATAACCCTGAATCTTGGGTGTCTACCTTAATAAGATAATCGTGGCAGCAGATTAAATCAACTGTTCCCACATATTTTTTAAAGTTTCGAGATATCCGAACAAAACGCTCACAACGGTCTTTATATAAGTATTCAAAACTTTTATAAAAATTATCCATTATGAAATCCTTTTTACGCAGGTTACTATCCACCGTGTTGGTAGGTTCCCTGGCATCGTTGTCTTTGGACAGTTTAGCGCAAGTTCCCGTATGGCCATCAGGTTATCCCTCCTCCGTTCCTAGTTATTCGGATCCCGTTACGAATGGAGTGTATCAATCGAATGTAAGAGTAAGAGTTCGCACGGATCAGCCGGGGTGGGCTTACTTCGTTACCTATCAGACACCTCCACCCACGGCGCCCTCGGCCGATGACATTGTGAGATATGCCAGAGGCACTTTGTCGGCGCCCTCAGGTATGGTAGGAAAAGATTCTATCGGCATCGGCACAGCCAATACCACCTATACGAAAGATGTTCCTAACCTGGCCCAGAATGCCAGCGGATATACGACGTATGTTGTTGCGCGAAGTACCGCTGGTGTGGCAAGCATTGTGAAATCCACTCTTTGCAGATTAAAATTAAAAGGGAAAAGAATCGCATCATCCTACTTTTATCTTGAATACCTGCCGGCTGACTACAACAACAATTCGAATTCCTATCCGCTCATGATATTTTTGCATGGCGCAGGTGAGCGAGGCAATTCTATTGGGTCATTGGGCAATGTTATAACGCATGGTCCGCCAAAAGAAATTACTGCCGGCAAGGATTTGCCTTTTATAATCATTTCGCCCCAATTGCCTACGGGAACATTTTGGGATTCCAATCTCGCAAATGTTGATGCCTTTGTTGAAGCAATAAAGGCTGCATATCCACGCATCGACTTAAACCGGGTCTATTTAACTGGCTTAAGTATGGGTGGGTACGGGACATGGAAGTATGCACAAAGAAATCCCGAAAAATTTGCTGCTATTGCTCCTATCTCCGGTGGGGGTAACGTAAGCCAGGCGTGTGTATTAGAAGATATGCCGATCTGGGCACTACACGATGATCCCGATGACGTTGTTCCGACAAGTAATACAACCAACATGGAGAATGCCATTACAAACTGTGCAGGGTATACAGGAAAAATGAGGGTGACTTTATATAGAAACAAGAATAGTGATGGCAGCCCCAGGGATGTTCACGCAGGTTGGTCAAGAGCGTATGGCACGACCAACAACAGTATCTCACCAGAAAGTACAGCAACGTTGGAAGTTGTTGAGCGACCGGGGCCTGTACCTGATGATATGACACTCTATAGTTGGCTGCTTCAATATAGTTTAGGCAATAATCCACCCGTTGCCAATGCAGGAACAGACATTACTTTTACCCCTCCGCCCAATAGCCGAACGTTAACCGGCACGGGCAGTGATAGCGACGGCACGATTGTTTCTTATTTATGGACACAACAAAATGGTCCCAATCAAGCAACCATTCAAAACGGATCAACACCTTCTCCAACAGTGAGCAACTTGATAACGGGTACGTATACCTTCAGGCTGACCGTTACAGATAATGACGGACTGCCAGCGACCGATGATGTAAATGTAGTGGTCCAGGCGCCGGGCCAGGTAGTCTGGAATTCTTACAACATTGTTATGCAATCCAACCCTGCACAACAGGGCCTTGTGACCAGCAACAACAACGCGGTTCAGGCAACTGTTGAATTCTATCAGTCAACCAATGATTTTGGTGTTGACAAGGGTAATCTTTTTACAACCTTTACACCCGCCAATCACACCAATTCAAACAGCGCAGCAACCAACTACTGGGCTAATGGTACGGGCAATGTTTATCCATATGCTGCCAAAAGCACACAGGGAAGAGGCCTTGAACCAGGCGAGGGAAATGTACAGCCGCCTACAGGAGTTTTTGATCTTCAGCTTCATCCCCCGAATACCAACAAGTTAACGGTTTGTGCATTTGTCGTCCCTTCTTCCGGAAATTATACCCTCAGCGGTTTGGCGGCAAGAAGAGTGTTAACGCAATCCGGCACAGCGCTCTACAAAGTGTTTGATCAAAATAAAGTGTTGCTCACAACCATTCAAGTAACGCCAGACCAGGACTGGGTGACAGATTCAAATTCATATTCATTGGGAACGCTGGCTGCCGGCGACCGGATTTATTTTGCCACGGACCGGGAAGGAAATTATGCTTATGACTTTACCGAGGTATCCTGGAGTGTCGCGATGGAACCTACCACTGTAACGCAAACGTGGAACTCCTATGATCTTGTGATGCAATCCAGCCCGTCGCAACAAGCCGTTGTTAACAGCGACAACTCCGTTCAGGCAACGCTTGAATTTTATCAATCAACCAATGATTTTGGAGTAGACAAAGGAACACTTTTTACAACATTTACACCTTCCAATCACACCAATTCAAATAGTGCTGCTACCAACTATTGGGCTAATGGTACCGGTAATGTTTATCCCTATGCGGCCAAAAGCACTCAAGGAAGAGGCCTTGAACCGGGAGAAGGAAATGTTCAACCTCCAACAGGTGTTTTTGATCTCCAGCTCCACCCGCCGAACAACAACAAGCTAACGGTTTGTGCTTTTGTTGTTCCGAGTTCCGGTGACTACACGATCAGTGGCTTAGCGGCACGGAGAGTGTTAACACAAGCAGGTACCACGCTTTACAAAGTTTTTGATCAAAACAAAGTGCTGGTCACGTCCATACAGGTTACTCCAGACCAGGACTGGGTAACAGATCCGAATTCATATTCATTGGGCACCCTGACTGCCGGAGACAGAATATATTTTGCTACGGATCGGGAAGGAAATTACGCTTATGATTTTACGGAGGTAGCCTGGACTATAACGTCAACGGCCGGTGGTAGCATGGCAATGGGACGATTGGCTTTCGAAACGCCTGAACAAACGGATAAAGTTGCGGAAAATGGCGAGCGGGAAATAACACTTTATCCGAACCGTGTAAAAGATGAAATCAATATTTCAGGAATCAAAACAGAAGCCGAGATTCAGATTTATGATTTGTCTGGAAAAAATATTGTTCGTCAACAATTAACGAGTACGGACGGAACGGTGAACATTCAAGCGCCCATGCTACAACCCGGTATGTATTATATGGTCATTCAAACCAACGGTTCGATAGTTCATAAGAAATTTCAAAAAGAATAAATTTTAGTAGGGTCTTTTGAAAGGTTTGGAGTCCACTGCTCCAAATCTTTCTTAATAAATCCCGGCTTCATCGTCGGCTTGACTTTTTTGATTACCGACCTTTCAAAAAAAAATATTTTTCCATGCCTGCAACGTGACAGGCATCAGCAATGGATATTTACAACACTATTGCGGAAATAGAATGGTGAATTCTGCTCCCTTATCTTTTTCTCCCTGAGCGCTGATCATCCCTCCATGGCGTTCAACAATTTTTTTACAAAGCGCAAGACCTAATCCAGTACCTTCATACTTGTCTTTGGAATTCAGTCGAAAAAACGTTTGGAATATTTGCTCTGCATAAGCTTCGTCAAAGCCAATTCCATTGTCGGACAAGCCAATTTTATAATACATTTTACCGGCAATGTTAACAGGGTCGCATTGGATATGGATGACAGCAGGTACATCACTTTTTGAGAATTTGAGCGAGTTGTTAATCAGATTATAAAATAATTGATAGATCAACGGTGAAATGCCTTTGAAGGTGGGAAGCTTGCCATAAGTAATGATTGCTTTTTTTTCATTGATCAATACCTCGAAATCTGTCTCAATGGATTTTATAATTTGGTTCAAATCAATATTTTCAAATGCAATTGATTCAGTGGTTACAGATGAATAATCGAGCACGCCCTCTATCATGGTATAAATCCTATCGGTAGCGCGGATGATCTTATCGATAAAACCAGTGCCACGATCGTTCAAAACATGTTTGAATTCCTCCTGTAATTTTAAACTGAAGAGTTTAATTTTTCTTACAGGTTCCTTCAAATCATGGCTGGCTACATGAGCAAACTGCTGCAGATCTTCATTTGAACGTTGTAGTTCCATGGTTCTTTCGTTCACGATATTTTCCAGATTCATTTCCAGAAGTTTCTGATCATGGACATCTGTTGCCGTGCCATACCACTTGATCCCACCTTCGCGCTTAAAAGGGTAAGCGCGACTAAGATGCCAACGATAAGACCCATCTTTCATTTTAATCCTATGCTCCGTTTCATAAGGTGTCAAATTAGTGACAGCCTGGTTCCATGTTTTTGCCGTTAGGGTGATATCAGCGGGATGGACGAAACCTTCCCATTTCCACATTCCAGCTTCGTATTTCACGTCTGAAAATTCTGTGACACGGTCATTATAATAAGTAACCGAACCATCCTCCTCAGCAATCCATACCACCTGGGGCATTGAGTTCGCCAGATCGTATAATTTGAGTTCGTTCTTCTCGACCTTCTTCCTGGCATTTACCAGGTCCGTCACGTCATTGGCGATAGCGAGCAGACCAATGATCTCTCCTTGTGAGTTTCTTTGTGGCTGAAAACCGAAATGGACAACGATCGTTTCCGTCGTCCCATTTCGTAAAACATTGACTGGCGTTTCTGGCGATTCATATGAAATGCCCGTCTCGAAAACCTGTTGAGAAATTTTATCAATCCCTTGCTGAGCCACTTCGGGAAGCACTTCCCATACGGGTCTGTTAATTACTTCTTCGCGATTCCTACCCCAGTAAATGAGCATTGTTTCATTCACCATTTCAACAACAAGATCATTACCTTTGAAAACAGCGATTCCTACAGGCGTTTGTGCGAATAATCTTTTTACAGCCTCTTCACTTTCTATTAATGTTAATTTATTTTCCACCTGTTCCGTTACATCTACGGCCATATGATGAATAGCATAGATTTCGCCCAGGTGATCTCGCAACGCCTTATAGGTGTAGTTAAAATAATATGGTCTTATGATACCATCTATTTCGAGATACGCTTTAACCTCTCTTCCGGTAAATGCTACGCCCGTAGTGTACACGTTGTCTAATTGCTGAAGAAATGGTTGTCCTTGCAAAACCGGCAGGGCTTCAATAAAAGTTTTGCCAATAATCGAATGGTCCTTGCCCCAGAACTTAAGCATAACCTCGTTTACATATTGTATTCTGAATTCTCTGCCCAAATAAAGTCCTGCCCCAACCTCAGGTGTTTCGGTGATTAATGTACGGAAGCGTTGTTCGCTTTCTTGTAACTTTAGCAGTGCTAATTTTTCTTCGGTAATATCGAGGGCCGTACCGAGCAGTCGCTCCGGATTTCTATTTTCGTCGAAATTAATAACACCGTTTATTCTCACCCATCGAATGCTTTGGTCAGGTAATAACAGGCGCGATTCGTATGAAAGTTTTCCGGTTTGAACGGCTTTTTGCTGTGCAATATTCCTTATGGCGAGATCGTCCGGATGAATCCGTGACACATAGGCTTCATGGGAGACTGGCGATGTAAACCCAAAAATTGAATCAAATCTAGAAGATGTGGTTGTCTGACCAGTTATATAATTTCTTTCAAAGGTACCCATACCCACAGAATCGATGATCAGTCTCATTCTGGCATCAGATTCTTCTATTTTTTGTCTCGCTATAACCTGATCGCTGACGTCATACCCGACCGCAAGCACCCCGGTTATTTTTCCCTCATCATCGCGTAATGGTTTATAGGTAAAATTCACATATACCTTTTTTATGGTATTGCCTGCTGGCAGGTATGCAGTTTGCTCTTTGCCCTCGAAGGTTTCTCCTGAGTGATAAACATGCTGAAGCAATTTAAACACATGCTGATCTTTCATTTCAGGCATTGCTTTAAGAAGGGGCATGCCGATGATGCTACTGTCTTTGCCCCAAAGGTCAAGAGTGACCTCATTTGCCATATCAATCACAAAATCATCGCCCGAAAGTAAGGCTGCAGAAAAAGGCGCTTCTTTAAAAAGACTTCGAAATCTTTTCTCGAAAATGCTGAGGTTTAATATTTCACTACCCATTACAGGAAATTAAAAAAAATGCTCTAGCCGCCGTCATTTGATTATTTCAAAGGATGATGAGAAACCTTAAAACAAAGGGGTACACGGAAAGTTCAAAACACCAGTCCCTTTGCCCAAGGATAATTGGCTGCAATGGCTTTCGCCTCAATTCCATTGCCCTGAATCGGAAGACCCCGGTTCAGTATCGCATCAGTCTGGAATCAGTGTAGCTTGAAATATCCATCTTTAAAAGTCGTTTTTTACCGAAGAAGAGATACAAAATACTGTACCGTGGCTAATGCGCTATCGTAGGAACGACGACGAACCACGGTCATCGTCTAATGAACATCTGGACAACAACGATGAACATCTGGACGGGAACGATGAACATCTAATAAACAACTGATGAAAGACCAATGCCATATGGAAGCTAGCCTAATGCCACAAGTCGGCCGATATGATGGGCAATTAACAAATGGGTGTTAACCGGTTCGTCAGCAAGTCACATAATTTGCGCCGGTTGTTTCTGAAAATTTAGTACAAGAGTATCAACGAGATACAAAAAAGCTTAATAAAAAAATAGTGAAACGTTATGCACCCTAAAGGTTGCATATTATATTTGCACCCATACGGTTGCATTTACACATATGAGACGCGATGTTTTTCAAGGAATTGCTGACCCAACTCGCCGGGCACTTTTAGGGCGACTTACAAAGGAGAAGCTCAACCTCACTTCTGTGGCGGAGTCATTTGACATCAGCCGGCAATCTGTGACGAAGCATCTTCGGATACTCATTGAATGCGGACTGGTGACGGAACAAAAAGAAGGCCGCGAGAAATATTTCAAGGCGCAGCCCGAAAAATTGAGTGAAGTAGCAGCGTGGATGGAGCAATACAGGATGTTCCTGAGTAAAAGTTACGATCGTCTGGACGACTATTTAAAAACACTTCAAACAAAAAAACCGAAAAATCATGAGCAAAGAAAAAGTCAAAGTAGAAACAAACGGAAATGAAATGATCACTACACGCAAGTTCAATGCACCTCGGAAGCTGGTATTCGACGCTCACACGGATTGCAAACATCTGGAGAACTGGTGGGGACCACGCGAGTGGCCACTAAGCTATTGCAAAATGGATTTTCGTGTAGGCGGAAAATGGCACTATTGCATGAAAGGCCCTGAGGGCATGGAATCCTGGGGCATGGCTTTATATAAAGAAATTAAAGCACCTGAGAAGCTCTACTATGAAGATTATTTCGCTGACAAAGACGGCAACTTGAATAAGGAAATGCCTTCAACGATGATCAAGACACATTTCGAGGAAGTAGGTGGCACAACCATTGTTAAATCCAGTGCTGTTTACCGAAGCAAGGAAGATCTCCAAAAGGTTCTCGACATGGGCATGATCGGAGGATTGGAGGAAACGATGGATAGACTGGATGAATATATGGAAACGTTATTGGCCGCAAAATAAAAGTTAGATCCGAAACGGGAGGTCACTGGAATCGAGTGACCTCTCTTATTTATTTAGAATTGTTTAGCAAGACATTGAAGAATGGATCTTTTCTTTTCTGAAAAATAAAAACTCCCCGTCCTTATAAATCCAAGATCAATAGCTTCAGTGAGTCCCTTCCCAGCCGGGCAAAACAACTCATCCAATTTCTAACCAGGGAAAGCCGAACTTTGGAAGGTAATATGAACTGCTGTTCGGTATGACAAAACAGGTGTTGTGATCGTAATTTCTCTCCTGCTCCCCCGCTGAATCAGAACCAGATTGGCCGATAACGATTTTACAGTTCTGAATTTTAAGTTTTCGCCCTCCTTAGGCTCTGCTGCCCTTGGCTTCATAGTCTTATGTTACAATAATGCTACGCATTGGGAGCGCTGTGTTAAATGTTTTCGTCTCACCAAAATAGTTTTGCGCCTGGTGGAAGCCGAAAAACCATTTTCAGAGTAGGCGTATTCTAAAATTATCAATCATGAGAAATATTTGGTTTGTTGTAACAGTCGTGTTGGGCTCGATAATCATTGGAGGTTGCGAGGATCCGGCCCTGACAAGAAATCCTTCAGCACAACTTGGTACTACTATTCTTCACGGAAATGACGAAGGACCAGGTTCTTATACTGATCACCCAAATGGTAGCAGGTATGCATATCCAGAAATTATTTTCAAAGAATTCATTCCCAAAGATGATTTGTATAATTGGAAAACGCTGGCATGGCGGATTACTTGGCCGGTGTATGCACCGGGAGCAGATGCCGATAAAATACCCACGCTATTTAGTTTGAACGGAGCTTTGAATAGTTTTTATTATTTGAACAATGTCGACCCGGCAAATACTTATAAAACGGTATTCTCCCTTTATCACGACAATAAGTTAACACGCCCCGCGGATTTAGCGACGGAGTTAGACTTTGTCGCCACAGCTCCCAAAGGGAGTATGAAAGAAGCATGGTTTGTATACGACAAATGGAATACCCCTCTTGATCATATTCAACATATGGTAGAACAGGCACCAGGCGGTTTTCAATGGAACTATTATGATGAAATGACTGGCGAAATAGCGTATAATGCCGGGGATTATTTCAAGTTCAGGCTGGACCAACCAGGAGAACCTACCCGCTGGGGTGGAATTCGTATCGTCTCCATGACACCAAGAATCATTGAAGTTTATGTAGCAGTGCCACAGTAGAAAGCTGACTTTTATAAATCATAAAGTTGTTTTAGGGTCTTTGCTATTGACCAAAAATGCATAGGGACTTCATAATCCTTTTACAAAAAATGTTGTTTAGTGTAAAAGGTCAGGATCATGGATTTATCTCATACTGTTAAAAAGTCGCAAGATGGTTTAGGCAGAGACATTACCACAGACAACTGCAACAATCCCATTATCAGGCATAAGTTTACAGCAGATCCAACGGCGATTGTTTATCGAGATACGCTCTACTTATATACGGGTCGCGATGAAGCGCCGGAAGACCAGGCCAAGTATGTGATGAATGAATGGTTGTGCTTTTCATCCCAGGACCTTTGTACCTGGACGGAACATACAAACATATTAAAACCGGTAGACTTCACGTGGGCAAGCGGCGATGCCTATGCCTCAAAAGTGATACAACATGAAAAGAAATTTCTCTGGTATGTTGCCGTAACGCATCGAACGATACCCGGTAAAGCAATCGGTGTCGCGGTTTCTGATAATCCGGATGGCCCTTTTACAGATGCAATAGGGGCTGCGCTGATCACCAACGACATGATCGGCGCATCACCCGACAGCAAAGACAATCTGGACCCAACGGTAATCATAGACGATGATGGATTTGGTCATATGTATTGGGGAAACTCTCAATGTTACTATGCCCGCGTGAAAAAAAGTATGACGGAACTCGACGGCCCGATACACAAAATCGACCTTCCGGGATTTACAGAAGGCGCAAACATCCATCGACGTAACCAATGGTATTACTTATCCTACGGTTACGGCTTTCCTGAAAAAGTAGCTTATGTAATGAGCAGGAAACCTGAAGGTCCTTGGGAATTTAAAGGTATCCTCAATGAAATCCCAGGCAACTGCATGACGAATCGGCCCTGCATGATTGAATTTAAGGGGAGATGGTATTTTATTTACCATAACGGGGCGCTTCCAACCGGAGGAAGTCACAGGAGATCCGTTTGCATGGATTACCTTTATTATAATGAAGATGATACCATCAAAAGAATTATCATGACTTCCGAAGGTGTGAAGGCTTTGTGAACTTGTCTTCAAAAGTAAATGATGGCACTGTTACTTTGTCTCGGCAGCAGTTTGTTCCGGCGAAGTAACACCCGGAGGAAGTTCGACCAACGAAAAATTCCTAAAGTGAATTTTTGCACCTTCCGATTCAAGGCATAGGTAACCTTTTTTCTGCGACGACCTGCTGATGCCATTCACAAATTTACCATTCACAGATAGCTTGATGACCCCGTCAACACAAACCACATCGTAGGTATTCCATTCCCCCCGACCTTTGCAGCGATTTTCAATCGACTTGCTGCGTGTACCTCTTGGGTTATCAGGAGTAGTGTCCACGCCACCGACACCAAAAAGCTCACCGTGTACATAGGCTATTGGAGGAACTGCCCCATCCCGAACGTTGAGCTTTACCCAATCCAGCTCGAGCATTTGTACTTCAACACCATCGGGCAGCCGGCTTTTTTCGTCCGGAACGGCGCTGCTCCAAACAAATACACCGGAGTTTCCTCCCGGTTCCATGTGCTTCCATTCGACATGCATGACAAAATTTTCATATTGCTTTTCACTTCGCATCACACCAATTGGTTGCCCTGAACATATCAGTTCATCCTTTTTCAACGTCCACGTGTTTGCATCGGTATTCACATTAATCCATCGCATGGGCGTTTGCTGTTTCTTATTTGCAAAAAAGTTATCAGCGCTTGACTCTGCACCAAATTCTATGTGCTTTTTTTGCGCATACAACGGCGGCACCATACACAGCGCAACAAGAAAAAACAAAACGTGTGTGACAGTCATTCAAATCGGATTTGGTGTAAACGAATATTAGAGAACTTGTGTGATACCAGGAATTGCGATATCAGGACTTTTGTGTTTAAGATTCCAGTTATACTCGTCGATAGCCGGACCTAATACCTGAGTTGAGTTAAGGGCGTCATTCCACGAAAGCGTCTGCCCGCTATATGCGACCATCCTTCCGAGAATGGCAACCATCGTACTGTTCGCCATTCTTTCCCCGTCGTTCATAGGTTTAGCGTTTCTGATGGAAGCAAAGAATTCGTCGTGCTGTGTCTGGTAAGGATTGTTTTTTTCTCCATCGTAAATCCATTTATTTTTTCCGGTGATCTCGTGTGCCCACTTCCCCATATTGGCGTATGCGTTGCCTAAAGTTCCCGTAATCTCAACTGTATTCCGGTTAGAGCAACCCGGCTGCTGCCTGCTGAAACTAAATGCACGAACATTATTGTCATATTCAAATTCGATCGCAAAATGATCAAAAATATTCCCATACTTTGGGTCGACCCGCACTTGCCGGCCTCCGGTTCCTGTTGCCCTGGCCGGAACTTTATCACCCATCGCCCACGTCATGAGATCCAGGCTGTGAACGATCATCTCCACGAGATAATCTCCCGACAACCAATTTTGATAGTACCAGTTACGCATTTGATATTCCATGTCCGTCCAGGAAGATTGGCGTGGATGATACCATAGGTCGCCACCATTTCTGGTAGATGATACCGATACAACGTCACCGATAGCACCATTAAGTATTTTATCAAACAAAGCGCGTTTCGAGTAATCGTACCGGAAGGTAAAGCCTGATACAAGCGAGAGTTTTTTTGCTTTTGCTTTTTTAGCAGCGTCAAGGACTTTACGTACGCCAGGAGCGTCTACTGCAACTGGTTTTTCACAAAACACATGTTTACCTGCCTCAATGGCTGCAATCAGATGATCGGGCCTGAATGCTGGCGGTGTTGCCAGCAGTACGACATCTACCCCCGACTCGATAACTTTTCGGTAAGCATCGAATCCAACAAACTTATTTGCTTTGTCAACTTTCATTTTGGCGGGCACTTCTTCCAGTAACGCTGCGTGAGATTCCTCAAGACGATCAGCAAATACATCGCCCATCGCTGTAAGAAGAACATCACCATCGGCTTGGAGCGCTTGTGCAGCGGCACCTGTTCCCCGGCCTCCACATCCGATCAATCCAACTTTTAATGTGTTAGCTCCCGAAGATGCGTAACTATTAGCTGGTAAGCCCAGGTTTAATGCCATTGTGCCTCCCACTACTGCTGCGCCCGAGGACTCAAGAAATTTCCGGCGGTTAATTCTTTCTGATTCGTTTAGTTTCATAGCGACTCCATTATGAATTTTGGCTCCTGAATATAACACTTGGATTTCAATTCCTTGACCTGCCCTTCCAGGTTTGCTATGATGAACTAATGAAGCAAGCAGGAATAACGATGCTCTTCATTTCGCACATCCAGATTATTTTTTTATTCGGCAGGTTAACAAGCCGATCCAGCCGCAACATAACACACACTTGTGTTTGCTGTTTGGTTTACCGCTTATCAGCTTGACTTGATTGATCTTCTTTTAAGTATTTTGCGTCCATGAGTAACGCAGTAATGATTAAAAAAACAACATTAGATTTTCTTAAAAAATTGTCGGCCAACAACGACCGCGATTGGTTTTTGCAGCATAAGGTGCAATACGACCGGGCCAAGGAGAATGCAGAAGATTTCGTGGATGCGCTCATCACGAAAATGAATCAACATGATGATATTGAAACACCATCAGCGAAGAAAAGTCTTTACCGTATCTACAATGATGTTCGCTTTTCAAAAGATAAGTCGCCCTACAGTCCGCGGTTTGCCGGTTATCTTAAACGCAGGAAACCGGCCTTGCGCGGTGGTTATTACTTTTGGATCAGGCCAGGTGGTTCCAGAATAGGATGTGGTTTTATTTATCCTGTTGGTATGGATCTGCAACGAATCCGGCAGGATATTGATCTTAATTATGAGGATTGGTACAAGTTGTTAAAATCGAAAAGCATCGTCAGGAACTATGGCGCCATGCAAGGTGATAAAGTTGCGACTGTGCCACGTGGATTTCAAAAAGATCACCCTGCTATCGACTTGTTGCGTTTCAAACAGTTTTGGTTTGAAAAAAACTTTACCGATCGTGACGTACTCGCCGATAATTTTTTGCATGAGGTCAATAGCAGCTTCAAAGCGATTCGGCCATTTTTTAATTACATGAGCGATGTATTGGGCACCAACGCAAATGGTGAGCCGCTAGGGTAGTTTTATCATTTACTGAAACAGACTTCGATTCAGTGGCGGGAAAAATTTCCTCGATGCAACGCTATGGGTATTGCAAATCGATCGTGCTAGTATAAAAGCTGTTTCTTCACGCTTATACTTGCAGCAAAGCTCCGTCTTGAAATAGCGTGAAATGTGTCCGCTAATCATCTTCCACTGTACAAATCGGGAGCAGCATGCAACATTGGAAACTGTCGTTGATGCCAATACGGATACGCAGGAAATGTTTCGCTTACCTCGTCAAGTGACTTGACTTGATCAAGAGTCAAATTCCAGCCTACGGCATCAAGGTTTTGCTTAAGTTGTTTCTCGTTTCTTGCACCAAAAATGATATTGGAAACTGTGGGCCGTTGCAAAAGCCAGTTGAGCGATATTTGAGCGACACTTTTTCCGGTTTCGTTTGATATCGCATCCAATCTATCAATGATCCTATACAACCGTTCATTATCGATGGTATCTGCTGGTACGGGACTTCCACCCTGCGCTACTCTGGCATCTTGTGGTATCGGTTGATTTCTGCGATACTTCCCGCTTAACAAACCACTTGCCAATGGGCTCCACACAATCGTTCCTATTTTTTGGTCAATGGCCAACGGCATGAGTTCCCATTCAAAATCACGGTTAACCAAAGAATAGTAGGCCTGATGTGCAATGTACTTCGACCATCCATAACGCTCCGAAACTGATAGCGATTTCATTAAGTGCCATCCTGAAAAATTCGAACATGCGATGTAACGAACTTTTCCAGTCTGCACCAAATGATCCAATGCTTTCAACGTTTCGTCTATCGGTGTGTTAGCATCAAATCCATGCATGTGGTAGATGTCGATATATTCCGTGCCGAGGCGGCGAAGACTATCCTCACAACTTTTTATCACGTGCAATCGGGAAGATCCATAATCATTCACCTGGTCGGACATGGGAAAAGTCGCCTTGGTAGAAATCAGTATTTTATTACGCAATCCTGAAATTGCTTTGCCTAAGATTTCTTCTGCCATTCCAAATGAGTACACATTTGCAGTGTCGAAAAGATTTACGCCTGCATCGAGGCAAAGGTTTACCATGTGGGTTGCTTCGTTCACTTCTGTATTACCCCATGCTTTAAAAAAATTGCTTCCTCCCCCAAATGTTCCTGTACCAAAACTTAATACAGGAACTCTTAAACCTGAATTTCCCAACTGTCTGTGTTCCATGTTCAGTAATTTATTTTCTGTTCGTCGGCTATTATTTAATTACGTAACTCTCTTGGTTATTAAAAGTTGAACAGAAATTGATTTTTTCGAAAATTAAACTGCGAATTTCTGTTAAACATTGCAGGAGATCCCTTCGGTATACGAGACGTACCATTCGATCCGCTAATATTCACTACGTTGTTATCTATCCATGCGGGCTGTATTGTAGCAACCAGTCACCGTCCGATTTCCCTGCGTTCAATCATAGCTGCGATCGCACGGCCTGCACTTCTTCTGCAGAGACCGGCGTTCCGCCGTGATTCATTCTGGTGCGTATATAGGTGAGAATTTCAGCTACCTGTTCATCACTTAAAAAAGCATGCGCAGGCATAACACCATCGTAAGATTTTCCTCTGACCTTAATCGGACCCGACATCCCTTTCAGTACGAGTTCGATTAATCTCGTTTTAGAACCACCAACCCATTCAGAACCAAATAAGGGTGGAAACCGGTTTCCGTCGCCTTGTCCTTGAGGGAGATGACACGAAGCACAGTAGCGGGTGTACGCAATGGCGCCAGCTGGTTGCTTTCCTCTTAACAGGTTGTCTTTGTCTTCGTCGGGTGTCTTGATGTTGGTACGAGTTTTACGCTGCTCCATCCCGGCAAGCGCCTTCTCGCCAAACGCTTGCTTGTCACCCTTGAACATAACGCGCCAGATTTTGCCACTAACACTTTCTGTGATATACAATGAACCGTCGGGCCCCATGGCAAGTCCCATGGGACGAGCCTTCGCATCGAAGACATTTTCGATTGTATCCAGTTGTGCGAACCCGTCAGCAAATACTTCCCATGGGCCGGAAGGCTTACCTCCACTGAAAGGCACAAACGCCACGAAGTATCCCGCCTGCGGATAGGGTGCCCGTATGGTAGATCCATGGAAAGCAATGAAGGCGCCATTTTTATAGCGCGCGGGAAACTGATCGCCCTTATAAAAAAGGAGATCGTTGGGTGCAAAGTGTCCGGGAAATCCAATAAGCGGCATAGCAACTGTATCAGCACCATCGTCCTTTTTACCATCTCCCCCATATTCCGGATTCAGCACTTTCTTATTCTGCAGTTGATCGTAGTAGTAATAAGGCCAACCGCCGTTTGTTCCTTCCGTCACCCGGAAGAATTCCTCCGAGGGGAGTAAAGCACTCTGATAGGCAGAATAGAAGTTTGGCCATGTGCGAAAAAAGTCATCCCGACCATGTTGGAGTGCGAATAGATTTCCATCGTCGAAATTCCAGTCCATAGCCACAACGCTGCGTATACCGGTAGCGTATCTTTTGCCGTCTGTTTGTAGCTGTCCTGGTTTATTAGCATCAAATTGCCAGATACCACCGTGGAGCTCAAGTTCGGGACACGGAAATTTTCCAGGCGATCCGGGTACCCTGTTCTCGACCTGGCACATGTCGCCGGGCGCACCAAAACCCACATATACATGTCCCTTGTCATCAAACGTGATAGCTTTTGTGATGTGTTCTGTTCTATAAGAACGGCTGCGGTAGTCGTCAATTACGATAGCCTCGGTCGTAGTATCGGGTAATAGCTGTTCGGGGATAAGTTTGTTCCTGTATACGATCCCCGTTGTGCTAAAGTAAATATATCCATTATAAATGCGCATAGCGGTGCCGTAAGATCCTGGATCCGCGTAAGTCCCAAAATATTTAATGATATCTGCTTTACCATCGCCCGTCGTGTCACGAAGGGCTACTGAACCACCCGCAGTTGTTACTGCCCGAAGTTTTACATAAATATCACCATTTTCGTTAACTGCAAGATGTCTTGCGCGGCCAATGCTGTCTGCTACGACCACGGCTTCAAATCCGTCGGGCAGTGCAAGCTTTCCATTGTCCGGATCGCCTTTGGGAAGGACCGTTTCCTTTGATGAGCATTGACAGCAAAGGACGACCATAATAATACCCGCGCCAACGGTGGCCATACGCGAAATTCTCTCAAATAATTGTCTCTTCATAAACTTCGGAGTGTTCTTAATTCAGTCAGCATTAAACTTTTCCTATCCTTTAGTAGCTTTTTCCAGCTCCTCTGCAATTCTGTCCGCCACAATTTGATCTTCTCCCGCCTGTAACATAAACACCGTAACCTTCACGGCATCTTTGTCTTCCCATGAAACTACTTCAATAGAGGGCGACCCATCGCGCAGTCGTTTGCCTAACGCTTCTCCTGTAAGTGTCGTCAGATCAGGGTTCCATGAAATCTTCAATGATGGTGTGTGATTGGCAACGGGTGGCACAATCACTTCAGTTTTTACGCCTTTTACTTTCTTTACCGTCTTATCGATGAGCGCAATCTTTTGCTCCCACGCTTTCCATTCTTTCGCGTGATCGAGTTTGACATACCGATCAAGCGCTGCATACATACCAATGATCTCTTCCTTGTTCACCTTTTGACCTCTAGCAATACCCGAACGAGGCGGAGCATTTAAACGGGCGGCTGCAATCAGATCTTTTTTACCCATCAATATGCCTGCGCTCTGAGGTCCAAGGAGTGCTTTACCACCGGAAATGCACACGAGATCAAATCCCATTTCGTTGAATCGCCACAAATTTTCAACTGGCGGGACATCTGCAGCAATATCAATTATCGTGGGAATACCAAGCGCTTTACCAAGGCTTAACCACGCTTCATGTTTGATTGCTCCAACAGACGCTTCCCGATTAAGAAACCAGAGGCAGGCAGTTCTTTCATTCACGGCGTTCTGCAGTTCCTCCGTTGTCTCGACCATTACAATCTTTACCCCGGTGTTGGTTAGCGCCATGTGATATCCATTTGCGTGTGCCTTTTGAACGATCACCTCCGACTTCATACCTGATGCCTCCGGAAAAGGAAGCAAGGCTACCTTTTTATCATCCATTCCCGTAAGAATGCCAGCCATGCCGAGAACCATGGCAGACCAACATCCTGCGGTGACCATGGCAGCTTCTGCCTTACAGATTTTTGCAATCTGTTGTCCCACCTTGTCTTGCACGTCGTCGAGCAGTGCAAATTGTTTGGCGCTTACGCGAATGGCGTCAACAACCTCCGGCGGCATAAGGGAGGCCGTCATGAATGTATATGTGCCTGCTGCGTTTATAAATACACGAATACCAAGCTCTTTAAAGAAGTCGCGTTCGGCTGGCAATGATGGAGCGGCGCCCATTGACACCGTTGAGACACCCATCAGCGGAAGGAGTGTAATACCTTTAACTAAATCTCTTCGGTTCATATGGATGACAAGTTTGTTTTATAATAATTGATGACCAGCGTAGTTGAATAAGTTGCTCTTTAATGCTGACCATCATTTAAAATTTAGCATTCCAAAATATTCCGGCAAATGAAAGTTAGGCTCCGGATTAGATACCGGCGACCAGGTGTAATAATGTGGATTGCTGGTACTGCTTCCGGTCTTATAAAAATTGGCTCGCCATGTCACACCCGGTTGAGGCATCGAGACGGTAGTGAATTGTTTTAGTATTTCAAGTGGAATGCGACATTCTACTGTCCAGGTAATTTCTTTTGTGATTTCAGGATCAACAACTGCAGGTAACGAATGCGCGATCTCTATTTTTGCAATTAGATCATTAGGAAGCTTGGTGAATTGTGTCCATGGATTGGTGATAAAAAAAAGTAGTGGTGTACCCCCAGCGTTGATTTCTAAATTAAAGTATTGTGTGGGTACTGCACTGTTCGGTGCAAAGAAAAATTCAACACATGAATCGCCGGATACATGTCCATTATAGGTTGTTACCGTGCTTTTCACAAATTTATCTTGTACGCGGAAAATGACGTAAACATTATTTGCATCATAAAGCATTTTCGCTTCCGTGATGGGACGAAAGTGCGGCTCATCGCCCATACGATTTTCGATCGTTATTGGTTTGGCCGCTTCCCATACAGGTTTATCCCACTTCCCATCGATTGTAATTTTTCCCACACTGGCTCCCACCTGATACGTCAGCTGGGGGTAAGCTGTGTCATAAACACACATCATTAACGAAAAGAAGTAAAGTTTAAACATTGAAAGCGAATTCTTACGAATATAATTATCCTGAAAAAAATAAGCAGCCTGATACTAAAATTCATTTCACTTTTGTTCTGCGTGGTTATAGCAATGATTGAGTGGCAAGTCTGAAAGAAGTTGGACAAACACATTACACACAATGTGTTATGTGTTTAAAAAAAAAATTGAGTCAAGAACTGCGAACGGTTTTGACTTGACTGACTATACATATTGCTCTACTCCGACCGCAGCGACTTCACAGGATTTGTGGTGGCTGCTTTGATCGATTCAAAGCTCACTGTTAGCCAGGCAATGATCAATGCCGAAAGGAATGCAAGCAGGAAGATTGTCCAATCGATCGATACATGATACGCGAAGTTGTTCAGCCATTGACTCATTCCGTACCACGCCAACGGTACTGCAATTGCTGTTGCAATGAGGATAGGACGTGTGAATGTAGCAGACAACAAATACACAAGCTGGAAACCGGAAGCACCCAATACTTTACGTATTCCCAACTCCCGCGTGCGTCGCTCGGCGAGGTATGCCGACAACCCGTAGAGGCCGAGACACGAAATCACAATTGCCAAAACTGCAAAGACATTGAAGAGGCTACTCAGGCGTTGCTCAGCCTTATACAAGTTGGCGATATCCTGATCGAGGAAACTGTAGTTGAAGGGATAGCTTGGATTGATTGTTTTACATATCTGCTCGAGTGCCTTAATGGTATTTTCTGTTTCACCCGGCAGCGTGCGAACCACAGCAAAACCTCCCCACGTATTACGATTCAGAAACATGGGCCCGATCGTCTCCTGAACAGGTTTGAAATTGAAATTCTTAACAACACCAATGATCGTTCGCTCCTCGTCCCACACCTTGATCTTTGTTCCAACGGCAGACTCAAGAGACATGTCCATGGTTTTTAAAGCCTCTTCATTCACGATGATATTTACGGAATCCGCCTGGGCATTTTCACCGTAACCATGTCCCTCCAAAATCGTCGCTTTGAACACCTCTTCAAAATTCTGGTCGATCGCCAGGTTGTAAAACAATGGCTGTGTATTTGGGTCCTTGCCCGTCCACTCCACGCTGATCGTTGCGCCAGAAGAAGTGGTGGGAAGGTCGGAGATGAATGAATACTGGCTGGTCAACCGGTTACTACCAAGGCTGGTACGGAACGCCTCATACTTCGACCACAGCTCTCCTGACATCGGCACATAGAGCAAATTCTCTTTATCGTAACCGAGATTCAATTGCTGAATATATTTCAATTGCTGGTAAACAATTGCAGTGCCTACAATCAGTGAAATTGACACTGCGAACTGGATCACCACCATTGTGTTCCTGAACAAACTGCCGGATCCTCCCCCCGTGAAAGTTCCTTTTAACACCTTAGCAGGGACAAAACCGGAAAGATAAAGCGCAGGATAACTGCCCGCCAGGAGGCCGGTAATGACTGTGATACCAAGAAGTCCCGTGATGAGTTTGATATTCGTGAAGTCAAGAGTAAGATTCTTTCCGCCCAGGGTATTGAAATAAGGAAGAACGAGATAGATGATCAGCAATGCAAGCACTAACGAAAGCAAAGCGACCACCAATGATTCGGCCAGAAACTGTCCTATCAAGTGAGGTCTTATTGCACCAACAACTTTTCGCAGGCCGACCTCCTTTGCTCTCCGTGCTGCACGCGCTGTTGCGAGATTCATAAAATTTAAACATGCCACCACGAGTATAAAAACTGCAACCACCATGAAAATGTAAACGTTTTGAGCATTGCCATGACCAGGAATATCAGCAAGAAAATTGGAGTGCAAATGAACCTTCGCCATAGGTTGCAATACAAATCCTACTTTCAGGACGGATTCATTCTTTTTGTAGATCGCCTGCATCTTTTTTTCCAGCGCGGCAATTGCCGACTCAGATTGCTGTGCTTTGTCGTTCAGTTTGATATAAGTGAACCAATTGAAATTGTCCCAGATATTTTCTTTTAGGTCACGGTTTGACCTGGCCAGGTAACGCATGGGCTGGACAAAATCGAAACGGAGGTGAGAATTATCAGGAATGTTAGCGATTACGCCCGTCACCGTAAAGTCGTCTTTACTATTTTTACGAATCGTCTTTTCGAGTACGTCTGTGGTGCCAAAATATTTTATAGCCATCGCCTCTGTGATAACGATACCTTCGGGGTTTTGAAGGGCACGTTCGCTATCGCCTTTAATAAATGGAAACGTGAACATTTTGAAGAAATTTGAATCTGCATAAATGATTCCTTTTTCTTCGAACTTAACGTCACCAACCTGCACCAGATCGCGATTGAAATTCGAGATGCGGACCACGTCATCCACTTCGGGTAGTTCATTCTTAATCGCCATAGCGAGCGGCGCTGATGTTACAGCCGCATGCACTTTCAACTCTGGTAAAGTTGCCGTAATCCTATACATGCGATCGTAGTTCTTATGGAACCTGTCGTAACTCAGCTCGTCATTAACCCACATACCAATCAGCGCTGTGCAGGTAATGCCCAGGGCAAGGCCGAGGATGTTAATAAAAGAAAAGCCTTTCTGACGGAGAAGATTTCGGATCGCGACTTTGATATAGTTACTGATCATATTGCGGGTTTATTTAAGTAAGACGTTTAAAGTTAACCGGATGTTGCATCAGGAGCAAGATGAAATTTTGAAGGTATATAACACTAGGAAAAAATTTCGACCGAAGTTAAATTGTTACGTATTTACGAATATATATAACAGCTAGCAGGTACATGCCGGCTCTACTGCTTATACCCTTACACAAATTTGAAGGACCACTCCAACGCTGTTATAATGTGCTATTTTTTTATATTTCCCATCGATCCGTCGTTTTACATTTGAATGACAACTCGCTGGCTGGATGATTCCCACTTATTATAAAAGGGTAAGTAATATCATTATAACGACCGTAATACTGTTGCCGAGTAGCCTATTTGCAAGATACCCTGAATTCCTGCGGGAATCCAAAAATAGTGAGGGGAGGCACGACATAAGTTTTATAATGAACTGTTATATAGGCGATTCCTCCCTGCACATAGCGACGTTAACCTTTAGGATGTGTACAAACGGAAAGAATTGTAATCATGCTTCATAAGATAACATACCTCCGATGTTTTTTGCCGGAGAACTATACGGATGTTCCTGGGCTTTCCCCTTGCCGACGATATGCATAACAGTCCAGCCTCGAATTTTGAGATAATCAGAAACAAGCGCACGGTGGCAACGCCACCATACAGCCTCAGAACACATGTAGGCTGTTCGTTGTTTCATTCCAAAGTCTTCAAGCTTCTCAACGGCCATTTGAAACGCATTTGTTTCCATATAATCTGCATAGCCTCTAAAGGAAGCAAGGCGCCAGCCTGTGTTCTTTGAATCCGGTCTAGGTTTCCTTCGGCCGCCAAGTTCAATCATATGATTGTATTCTATATTTGATTCAGCCATGGAAACTTCGAGTATTTCTTTGTTAAAGTGTGGATATCGTCTTGAACCTGGAAGCATCCGAATGTCAACAACCCTCCGAATTTGAAACGAATGCAGCATATCAATAAATTCTTCGATTGAATGTGTGGAATGACCGATCGTCCAGATTACTTTTTGGTCAGCTTGTCTCATCTTCAATCTAACAATGCATGAGAACTTGTGTTAAGAAATTTTTTCGATCAATCATGTTCATTCCTATCGAGAAGTTTCCGGTGGACCAAGACTTCAAATCACTATGGCACAGAATTGAACCAATCATATCGCTGAAGTAAATCAGGTTCCATTATAATTTGTTAACGGATACTTTTTGCCCTACGAGTGAGGACATACCTCCCCGAAACGATACCTGATTCTTTTTTCAGCGCCCCCTTACTAAAAGTCATAACACGCAACTAAGTTCTAAAAAATAATCTTTTTCTAGGTACAACGTTCCGTTGAATGCGACCGCTGTTCAACAGCATGATTTTTGAATGGAGCAAAAAGACTTTGTTATGTTCCTGCGGTCGCATAAGTCGCCCCCGGTGCATCATCATTGAAACGGCTCTACTAGAGGGCGTCGATGATTGCCATTGAGTTGATCAAAAACAAGGAGTGATTAAGGGCTAAACAAATATAACGTTACGCATTATGACACACATACTTATAATTGACGATGATGAAGATGACCGGGAGCTGCTTACTATTGCTATTCACGAAGTAGACCCGTCCATTCACTGTGCTATGGCGCGTAATGGCGAAGAAGCGCTTCATGGTTTAAAGGTCATGGAATTTCCAAAGCCCCATGTAATCTTTCTTGACCTTAATATGCCCCGACTCAACGGCGATCAATTCATGAATGAATTAAGGAAAGACCGCGAACTACACGACATTCCTGTTGTCATTTATACAACCTCCAAACTAAAAGAAGACGCAGAAAAGATGCGGGCGCTTGGCGCAAGCGATTTCTTGACGAAACCCACTAGTTTCAATGAACTATGTCGTAGCGTAAAAGAGATACTAGCAAAAGTGACAACGCATTCATGACACCTGTACCTAGCAAACAGCGAGTCATGCACACCTCCTGTCCTGAAGCATCACAATTCAATGCAGGATTGTGACTGCACCTTTATATGTCTTTTTCATGTAGGAAAGGTTTAAGTCAATGATATAATAATACGTATCAGCTGGTAATGTCTGTCCATTAGACGAACCATCCCATTCATTCTGTAAACCAACAGCCTGGTAAAGCACGGCTCCTCGTTTGTCATATATTTTAATTGTAGCTTCATCTATCCTGTTTGCATTGACGAGGTCGATATGCCAGGTATCATTTTGATGATCGCCATTAGGCGTAAATGCATTTGGAATATCGAGCGATATTTCTATTTCCATGGTGATGGTTCGGCGAAAGGTGGCACTACCAAGTTGTCCGTCAAAAACAGTCATGTAGACCTTCCGGGGGCCAGCTAAGATTTCCGCAGGATTTCCAGTGGCATCTTTCGTTACAACATAATTGTACTGGATACTTCTAAGGGCGCTAAGATAATCATCAATGGTAGCGTGACCGATGAGGAACAACCGCCCGTCAGCGTCGTGTACAGATCTCAAGGTTGAAGTACTGCTCGGAAATAAACATTGGTCATGGATTGGATTATAGTTGATTGGATCAAATCCTATCTCTGCGAGTATCAGGTAATCATCGTCAACATCTCGTAGGTTTATGTTTTCGCATATGGGCAGTGGATCATGTCCTGGTTCATATGCCAATACCGTTGTATCTGGCTCGATAAATTCTGGTGGATCATTTACGGGTGTTACAAGGATAGACATTTTAAATTCTTCGCTGGTGTTTGTCCCATCGCTCACAAGAACGCCAACCTCGATAAAACCATTTAAGTTGGGTGCGGGTGTAATTGAGTTTCCATTTCTTGTATAAACATTTCCATCCGGTGGCAGCACAATCAGCAAAAACCCTGTCGGGTAATCAGGATCATCAGCATCTACCACAATAAGATCGTCCAGATGGATGGTTAACGGAGTATCTTCCGGTACCGTCAATTCTTTTTGTCCATTGATTTGGGGCCTCTGTGTCGATGGGACTACCTGAATTTTTACCTGGAACGGCGCGCTATCATCCTGGCCGTCGTTTACTGTAACGTTGACCGAAAATGTTTCATTGATAATATCTGTGGATGGCGTAACCGTTGCGTCGTTGACGGTATAGCCCGGCCCTGGAAAAACCATTAGCGTAAAGCCAATCGGGTATTCATTGTCCGGATCGCTGACTTGTAAATGAGACAATTGAAGTGTCACTGAAGTTCCTCGGGTAATTCGTATTGGCTTTTGGCCAGTGATTGTTGGAGGCGCATTTACTGTTGGAGAAAGGACTTCAATCGTAGCATTGAATTCCGGACTGTTTGTTTTACCATCGTTCACAATGATCGGAACGTTTAAGGTGCCGACGAAGTCTGGTGCCGGGCTCACAATGTTGCCAGCAAAAGCATAATTGTTGCCTGGTAGAATTTTTAAGGTGAAATCTTCAGGGTATTTATTGTCCGGATCTGTCACCATGAAATCCGAAAGTGCAATCGGTACCAGTATATTTTTATTTGTAGATAACGGAACTTGTGCACTGATGACAGGCACATCGTTGACGGGAGAAACGATTACTTTCAAGTTAAATGGTGAGCTGTCATTTTTTCCATCGTTTACAATTACTGGTACGGTTAGTTCGCCATAAAAATTTGGCTCAGGAATGATGGTAGAGCCTGCTGTCTTATAATGTGAACCCTCCTTTATTTTTAATGAAAAGTCTTTTGGGTAACCACTATCGGGATCGGTGACGATCAGGTTACCAAGGTGTAAGGCAACGGTCTCGTCTTCATTTATTTTAATTGTTTGTTGCCCCGTAATTTGCGGAGCAACGTTTTGCACTTTCACCACTTCAATTTTTAGATAAAAGACGTTGCTTTCGTTTTGTCCATCATTGACCGTCACCGAGGCCGTTAGACTTCCAGTAAAGTTAGATGAAGGCGTAATGGTAAGGTCTGTCACAGCGAAATTAACCCCAGGAAATACTTTCAACGTAAAGCCTATTGGATATTTATTATCGAGATCGGTGACAATCAAATGACTAAAGTCAATCGTAAGATTTCCGCCCTGATTTACGCTCAATCGTTGTTGGCCAGTGATCACTGGCGGCTCGTTTTGTTTTTTGATGACATCGACTTTCAGGTCGAAGCGATTGCTTTCGTTCTCTCCATCGTTCACTGTGACGGGAATTATTAGCTGCCCGGAGAAATTTGCTGAGGGCGTTATCGTTGTTCCACTGAATGTATAGTTATTTCCGCCAAAGATTTTTAATGTAAAATCCGTCGGGTAAGTATTATCAGGGTCGGTAACGGTTAAGTGAGCAAGCTCAATGGTAAGGCTTCCAGCTTGATTCACACTCAATGGTTGTTGGCCAGTGATGACTGGCGGCTCGTTTTGTTTTTTGATCACATCGACTTTCAGATCAAAGCGATTGCTTTCGTTTTCTCCGTCATTCACTGTGACGGGAATTGTTAGCTGCCCAGAGAAATTTGCGTTGGGCGTTATAGTAGTTCCACTGAACGTGTAGTTATTTCCGCCAAAGATTTTTAAGGTGAATCCAGTGGGGTAACTATTGTCGGGATCAGTAACCGTTAAATGAGCAAGTTCAATAGTAAGGTTCCCGCCCTGATTCACACTCAATGGTTGTTGGCTGGTGATGGCTGGAGGTTCATTTCGTTTTTTGATCACATCGACTTTTAGGTCGAAGCGATTGCTTTCGTTTTCTCCATCATTAACTGTGACAGGAATTGTTAGCTGCCCCGAGAAAGTTGATGCTGGCGTAATTGTCGTACCACTGAACGTGTAATTATTTCCGCCAAAGATTTTTAATGTAAATCCGGTGGGGTAACTATTGTCCGGATCGGTAACGGTTAAGTGAGCAAGCTCAATCGTAAGACTTCCGCCTTGATTCACACTCAAGGGTTGTTGACCGGTGATGACTGGAGATTCATTTTGTTTTTTGATCACATCGACTTTTAGATCAAAGCGATTGCTTTCGTTTTCTCCATCGTTCACAGAAACGGGAATACTCAACGGTCCTGAAAAATTTGTATCCGGCGTTATCGTAGTTCCAATGAACGTATAGTTATTTCCACCAAAGATTTTTAATGTAAATCCGGTGGGGTAACTATTATCAGGGTCGGTAACCGTTAAGTGACCAAGTTCGATGGTAAGACTTCCGCCTTGATTCACACTCAATGGTTGTTGACCGGTGATGAGGGGAGATTCATTTTGTTTTTTAATCACATCGACTTTTAGATCAAAGCGATTGCTTTCGTTTTCACCATCATTCACTGAAACGGGAATTGTTAACTGCCCGGAGAAGTTTGCATCTGGCGTTATAGTAGTTCCACTGGACGTATAATTATTTCCTCCAAAGACTTTTAATGTAAAATCCGTCGGGTAAGGATTATCAGGGTCGGTAACCGTTAAGTGACGAAGTTCGATGGTAAGACTTCCGCCTTGATTCACGCTCAAGGGTTCCTGGCCAGTGATGATGGGAGGTTCATTTTGTTTTTTAATCACATCGACTTTCAGGTCGAAGTGATTGCTTTCGTTTTCACCATCATTCACAGAAACGGGAATCGTTAACTGCCCAGAGAAATTTGCATCCGGCGTTATAGTAGTTCCATTGAACGTATAGTTATTTCCACCAAAGATTTTTAATGTAAATCCGGTGGGGTAGCTATTGTCGGGATCGGTAACGGTTAAGTGAGCAAGCTCAATCGTAAGACTTCCGCCTTGATTCACACTCAAGGGTTGTTGACCGGTGATGACTGGAGATTCATTTTGTTTTTTGATCACATCGACTTTTAGATCA
>NZ_JARKMY010000010.1:454304-576338 GCF_029360725.1 Chryseolinea sp. H1M3-3
ATTAACTGTGACAGGAATTGTTAGCTGCCCGGAGAAAGTTGCGTTGGGCGTTATAGTAGTTCCACTGAACGTGTAGTTATTTCCACCGAAGACTTTTAAGGTGAATCCCGTGGGATAACTATTATCAGGATCGGTAACCGTTAAATGAGCAAGTTCGATGGACAGACTTCCGCCTTGATTCACGCTCAAGGGCTCTTGGCCAATAATTACTGGAGACTCGTTTTGTTTTTTGATCACATCGACCTTTAGATCAAAGCGATTGCTTTCGTTTTCTCCATCATTTACAGAAACGGGGACGGTTAACAGCCCAGAGAAATTTGCTGAGGGTGTAATCGTCGTTCCATTGAATGTATAGTTATTTCCACCAAAGACTTTTAACGTAAATCCGGTGGGGTAACTATTGTCGGGATCGGTAACGGTTAAGTGAGCAAGTTCAATCGTAAGACTTCCGCCTTGATTCACGCTCAATGGTTGTTGGCCAATGATTACTGGCGGCTCGTTTTGTTTTTTAATCACATCGACTTTCAGGTCGAAGCGATTGCTTTCGTTTTCACCATCATTCACTGAAACGGGAATCGTTAACTCTCCCGAGAAATTTGCATCTGGCGTTATCGTTGTTCCACTGAACGTATAGTTATTTCCTCCAAAGACTTTTAAGGTGAATTCAGTGGGATAACTATTATCAGGATCGGTAACCGTTAGGTGACCAAGTTCGATGGTAAGACTTCCGCCTTGATTTACGCTCAAGGCTTCTTGGCCAATGATTACTGGAGGCTCGTTTTGTTTTTTAATCACATCGACTTTTAGGTCGAAGCGATTGCTTTCGTTTTCACCATCATTCACAGAAACGGGAATCGTTAACTGCCCAGAGAAGTTTGCATCCGGCGTTATAGTAGTTCCGTTGAACGTATAGTTATTTCCACCAAAGATTTTTAATGTAAATCCGGTGGGGTAACTATTGTCGGGATCGGTAACGGTTAAGTGAGCAAGCTCAATCGTAAGACTTCCGCCTTGATTCACGCTCATTGTTTGTTGGCTAGTGATGATGGGAGGTTCATTTTGTTTTTTAATCACATCGACTTTTAGGTCGAAGCGATTGCTTTCGTTTTCACCATCATTCACAGAAACGGGAATCGTTAACTGCCCAGAGAAGTTTGCTGAGGGCGTTATCGTTGTTCCACTGAACGTATAATTATTTCCACCAAAGACTTTTAACGTGAATCCAGTGGGGTAACTATTGTCGGGATCGGTAACGGTTAAGTGAGCAAGCTCAATGGTAAGACTTCCGCCTTGATTCACACTCAACGGTTGTTGGCCAGTGATGAGTGGCGGCTCGTTTTGTTTTTTAATCACATTGACTTTCAGGTCGAAGCGATTGCTTTCGTTTTCTCCATCATTAACTGTGACAGGAATTGTTAGCTGCCCGGAGAAATTTGATGCTGGCGTAACTGTCGTTCCACTGAACGTGTAGTTATTTCCGCCAAAGACTTTTAACGTAAATCCTGTGGGATAACTATTATCAGGGTCGGTAACCGTTAAGTGACCAAGTTCGATGGTAAGGCTTCCGCCTTGATCCACACTCAACGGTTGTTGGCCAGTGATGACGGGAGGCTCGTTTTGTTTTTTAATCACATCGACTTTCAGGTCGAAGCGATTGCTTTCGTTTTCTCCATCATTAACTGTGACAGGAATTGTTAGCTGCCCGGAGAAATTTGATGCTGGCGTAACTGTCGTTCCACTGAACGTGTAGTTATTTCCGCCAAAGACTTTTAACGTAAATCCTGTGGGATAACTATTATCAGGGTCGGTAACCGTTAAGTGACCAAGTTCGATGGTAAGGCTTCCGCCTTGATCCACACTCAATGGTTGTTGGCCACTGATGACGGGAGGCTCGTTTTGTTTTTTAATCACATCGACTTTTAGGTCGAAGCGATTGCTTTCGTTTTCACCATCATTCACAGAAACGGGAATCGTTAACTGCCCAGAGAAATTTCCTGACGGTGTTATTGTCGTTCCACTGACCGTATAGTTATTTCCTCCAAAGACTGTTAATGTAAAATCCGTGGGGTAAGTATTATCAGGATCAGTAACGGTCAAGTGAGCAAGTTCGATGGTAAGGTTTCCGTCTTGTTCGACACTCAGGGATTGTTGGCCCGTGATGACAGGAGCCTGGCTTTGAGCTGCCTCGACGTTGATCTGAAGGTCGAATTTGTCACTTTTATTCTTTCCGTCACTTACCCGCACCGCCACGGAAAGCAGCCCCTCAAACCCTTGATCTGGGGTAACCGTTGTGCCCTGCACCTTATAATCTTTTCCGCCACTAACCTCAAGAGAAAAGCCTTCGGGAAAGACAGGCGTGGGATCTTCGTCAGTGACAATAAGATTGCTTAATTCAATAGTGATGGAACTGCCCGCATTCGAATTCAGCGGTGAAGGTGTCTGTCCAATGATCTCGGGCTTAGAGTTATTCTGACAAAATGAACGATAGCAAACCAGAAGCAAGATGATCATTGCCAAACAAAAGCGGCTCATGGGTAGGAGTTATATTTTCCTTACCTAAAATGTATGCCAACGGAAAAAGCGAATTAGCGAGGCAAATGTCAGGACCGCATGTTCAAAGTGTTCCCACCGCTGAGGACATTCCTCCACATCAAATTTCCTCAAATGATAAATGGTCCGATTTGCTTATGATCACCTTATCGCTTGTTGAGGGTTGATGTCCTCATCATTCGTTCGAGGTTTCAATGATAATCCGAACCAGTACTTAAAATGACAACCCGAAATAGACCGGAGAAAATTCTGCTATAGATGTTGATAGCAAACTGAGGGCAGCAAAAAAACAAATTCCCTGACAGGGTTATCCCTGAGATATCAGGGTGTAACGTGATGTCCCTTATTCAATATCGCGGCCGCCACAAACAATGCATTCTCTTTATCTGCTTGGTGCAGTATTTTTTGGGAGACATTATTTTTTTAATAACAGAATACACATTACATGAGGTATTTATTGGGTGGCAACGAAAATTAAAGTCTGATTCTTCTAATGATCTTTAGAATGCGATAATCGCCTAAAAGTATACATGTCACTCCCAATTCATACGATGGATGTAAAATGAAAGTCTATCGAAAAAATATTAAAAACCTCCTTAGCATAAGTGCAAACGCCGTCGGAGATAACCATAAAGCCGCTCTTGCGGCACACGGCTGCCGACTTCATACCTATGTAAAATTTCTAATTCCGGTACTCTTACAATTCATCGCGCTGTTTTCCAACGCACAACAGAAAAGTTTCTTATTTGATCATTTAACATCAAAGGATGGTCTTTCCCAAGGCAATGTTTTGGATATCGTCGAGGATAAATTCGGTTTTATTTGGATTGGTTCAGAAGATGGTCTTAACCTCTATAACGGCTATAGTTTCACCGTCTTTAGAAATAGTCACAAGGATTCCACGTCCATCAGCAATAACACCGTTTTCTCTATTGTTGAAGATGGAGATGGAAACCTCTGGGTAGGAACACAAAACGGTTTAAATTTCTACAATCGAAAACTAAATACCTTTCAGCATTTCAAACACGATCCGGAAAATGCATTTTCATTAAGCGACAACGTTGTCTACGCCATATTAATTGACGCTCGCGGGAATCTGTGGGTCGGTACCTCGAATGGCTTAAATTATTATGACAAAAGTCAAAAACAGTTTACCCGCTTTTTTCATGATCCATTAAATCCCAACTCGATTGCGAATAACGACATACAAAGCATCATTGAAGACGATAATAAAACGATATGGATCGGGACCAATGGCGGTTTAAGCAAGCTCAGCCCAGACAGGAAAACCTTTAAAAACTATAAACACAATTCGAATGACCCTTCAAGCTTAAGCAGTGATGTTACAAGAACTTTATTCATAGATCGCAATAACACGCTTTGGGTAGGAACTTTCGATCAGGGTCTCAATTGCATGAACGAGGATGGCACATTCACCCATTATCATTCGAACGAGGATGATTCAACGAGCCTTTCCGACCCGTTTGTTCGAAGCATTAGCGAAAGCAAAGATGGTGAACTTTGGGTAGCTACAGACGATGGATTGAATTTGTTTGACAGTAAAACAAAAAAGTTTAGACATATTTCACCAGAGGCGAAGTCACCCATGCATCTTAACAACAATAGTCTTTTTTCAAAAATAATATTTGATAAACACGACCGGTTGTGGGTTGGATCTCGGTATGGTCGAATACATACCTATGACAAAGGAAAAAGTATGTTTAAACTTTTTCAATATGATAAAGAAAATAGAAGCGGAATGAACGGCAATAGTGCGACATCCTTTGCCGAAGATTCCACTGGCTTTTGGGTTGCCGTCGACCGATGTGGCTTAAATTATTATAATAGAAAAACAGAAAAATTCACTTACATCGTCCACGATCGGCTCAATAAAAATTCCCCATCGAGTAACAAAATGCTTGCCCTTGAATCTGATGTGTCAGGAGGGTTATGGATTGGTTATTGGAACACGGGCCTGGACTTTTATGATACCAAAACGAAAAAATTTAAACATTTTACTCATGATCCGAAGGACCCCAGAAGCTTAAGCGACAATAACGTTTTCGATGTACTCCGTGATAGCAAGGGAAATATTTGGGTTGCGACGTTCGGAAATGGCATTAATAAATACAACCGGTCCACGGACGATTTTACTCGCTACACACATGATATAAAGAATCCGAACTCAATTACGGGGAGCGCGATTATTTATTTGCTTGAAGATCATTTAGGAAAAATCTGGATCGCCAGCAGACAACAAGGGCTCGATATGTTTGATCCTGAAACTGGCATATTTACGCATTACAAATCGAGCAACAAACCGGGGGCATTGTCGGAGAATGCGATTTTTTCCTTGTATGAGGATTCAGAAAACAATCTTTGGGTAGGAACGAACGGTGGAGGTCTGAATCTATTCGACCGCAAGACAAAAACGTTTAAGGCATTTCGTGAAAGTGATGGTTTGCCGAATGACGCCATTCAGGGAATTCTGGAGGACAATCAAAAAAACATCTGGGTGAGCACCAACAAGGGATTATGCAGGTTCGATTACAAACGCAATATATTTAAGAGTTACAATGAAGGCAATGGATTGCAGGGAGATCACTTCAATCGATGGGCTTTTCGAAAACTTTCCACGGGTGAACTTTTGTTTGGCGGGAACAATGGTTTTAACCTGTTCGACCCAGCGACTATTGAAAGTAATTCGTTCGTACCTCCGGTATATATTACGGACTTCAAATTATTTAATAAGTCGGTCCGTGTAGGTGCAAACGAGATACTGAAGGAAAACATCCTTCTCTCGAAAGAAATAACATTAAGCCATGAACAAAATTTCTTTTCTATCGAATTTGCCGCGTTGAATTACCGTCAACCGGAACAAAATCAATACAAATACATTTTAGAAGGTCTTCAAAACGAATGGGTCGATGCTGGAAAAGACCGCAAGGCGTACTATACCAACATTCTCCCTGGCGAGTATACGTTTCGCGTTATAGGCTCCAACAACGATGGTCTATGGAATAACGAGGGGGCTGTACTAAAAATAATTGTTACCCCGCCCTTTTGGAATACAGGATGGTTTAAAGGTATTTTTGTCTTGAGTGTCGTTGCCGGAGCCATTTCATTTTACCGTTTACGAATGAATGCAATCAAATCCCAAAAGATTGCACTTGAGCAGCAGGTAAAAGAACGTACATCGGAGGTTGTGAAACAAAAAGAGATTCTGGAAACTCAATCTAAAAGATTACAATCCATTAATAAAGCACTAAAGTCACAGGAGGCAGAGCTGCTGCTTCGTCAAAAAGAGGCTGAAGAATCGAAAAAAGAAGCTGAACAAGCAAACCAGGCAAAAAGTATTTTCCTAGCTACGATGAGTCATGAAATCCGCACACCCATGAACGGTGTAATCGGGATGGCTGAGTTATTATCTGAAACGTCACAGACGAGTGAACAGGAAACATATACAGAAACGATAAAAAGTTGTGGAGAAAGTCTGCTTACCGTCATCAACGATATCCTCGACTTCTCAAAAATTGAATCGGGTAACCTTGAATTAGAGAAAAATGATTTTAATTTAAGGACGTGTGTGGAAGAGGCGCTTGACGTGTTTGGCACCAAGGCTTCCAGAATCGGACTAGACTTGCTCTATGAAATTGATCCTAATGTTCCCACGTGTATCAGTGGAGACGTATTGAGATTACGGCAGGTAATTTTAAATCTTATAAGCAATGCCATAAAATTCACAAACAAGGGAGAAATATTTCTGGGCATACACCTGGTGAAAGGTTCAGAACAAGAGTTAGAGTTGGCTTTCAAAATTCAGGATACGGGAATTGGAATTCCTGCGAATAAAATTGACCGTCTTTTTAAAGCATTCTCGCAGGTGGATTCATCAACCACACGTAAATATGGTGGTACTGGATTAGGACTGGTGATTTGTGAAAAGCTGGTTGGCTTAATGGGCGGCTCTATTGCTGTTGAAAGTACCTTAGGGGTTGGCACCATTTTTACCTTCACAATAAAAACGCAGCCAGGCAAGCAGATCGTCAATGTAAGTCCCAACATTGACGATGTGGCTGGAAAGAAGATATTGATCATTGACGATAATTCAACCAATAGAAGTATTCTTAAAAGTAAACTTGAGCAATGGAATCTCCGGCCCACACTGGCTACGTCGGGCCACGAAGCGCTAGCGATCTTATCTGCGCACGCTGATTTTGATTTAGTTCTTACTGATTTTCAAATGCCTGAAATGGATGGCATGCAGGTGGCCCAACGTATTAAGGCTATACACCCAAATCTTCCCATCATCTTATTAAGTTCAATCGGAGACGAAAAATCAAAATCTCATCCTGAACTTTTTACGTATGTGCTAACGAAACCCGTTAAACATCATATCCTCCAGAAGCATGTTGTCGGTCAACTTACCGGCCAGCAAAATAAAATCGCCCGAGCGGATGTGACGGGAAAAAAATTATCAACCGAGTTTGCCACTTTGCACCCGTTAAATATTTTGGTTGCTGACGACAATGCCGTAAACCAGACACTTGCCGAGCGCACCTTAAATAAATTAGGTTACTCCATTACCAAGGCGATAAATGGGGAGGAGGTTTTGAAAGCAGTATCGCGCACTTCGTTCGATGTTATTTTAATGGATATCCAAATGCCTGTCATGGATGGCTTGGAAGCCACTGTTGCCATTCGTAAACAAAAAAGGGTTCAGCCGGTAATTATAGCGATGACGGCAAATGCCATGCAAGGCGATCGGGATACGTGTCTAGAAGCTGGCATGGACGATTATATCAGCAAGCCTGTGAAGCTTGAGATCCTTGTTGACGTACTAGAAAAATGGTCTCAACACTGTCAAATAAGGAAAACATCACCAGCTGCATAAATTATTCGAATTCGATTCCGCCGGTAGTTTCTCACATTACATATTCCCGACTGTTGTTAACCTTTCTCTTTATCTCCTGCATAACCACAAGCGGAGATTCTAACCGGCTATCACCTTTTCTAAATCTGATATAGTTTAGATAGTCTCTTTTAAATTCCTTTTCAAAGGCTGCTGCATTCCTGCCGCTTAAATCTTCAGTTGAATGCCCCATACGAGTTGGTTCCGTCAACCCAGACGAATACTCCTTTTTGTAATATTCAGTATACGTTTCAAAATTAGGTACTTGATAATTAACGTGACCAAATTCGTGCGATAAGGCAAAGAGTGCCTTACTAAAAAGCCAAACTTTGATGGAGACACTATGTTTACCGTACTCAGAAAAACATGCCTCTTTGTCTTCATCCGATTGTGCCATGTATGTTATACCGGCAGCCATTACTGACGCTTCTTCACGCGGTATGAATTTTACATAGATATCGGTGGGTATCCCGTTAGCATCTTTCATTGAGTCAATACGGTTGTAAAGACCTGGCGAAATAAGTTTAAACTGCGCTAGTAATTCTTCCGTTAACTCATAATACGACTGTTGCGCAATTAAAGTGTTTATCGTTGCTTTTATCCTTCGGCGTTCTGAGGTTGATAAATTATTACTCGTGTTAAGAATTTCATTATAATTTTTCAGCTGTTCGCGCACGTGATGAATATTTTTTTCATATCCGTTTCTCAATTTCGCCCACGCACTATTTAACGTAAGGAAAATTATAATCATTATAACGCTGTACTTTTTCATGACCTTTGGTGTTTTGGAGATTGATCTTGAAAATTGTTTACGCGTGAAAATTCTGCTGGGAGGATGCCGTTGAGCGCTCTACAATCCTGAGATTTAACTGGTGAAGATCACCGAGTGATTGCCGATGGAATGACAACCAAGATTAAAAGGTGTTACGAAAAAGCGTGGTTGAAAGAAATCAAAAGAATTTCAAGAGCGACGTTTTTCTGCTGCGCGATACATCTACCGTGCTGCCGTCGCTCATCATGAGGTAGCCGCCATCACCTCTGATGTATTTCGTTACTTCATTCATATTGACAATGTAGGAGTGATGCACCCGTATAAAGGAGGGGAACGACTCCAGCTGCTCCTCTACTTCTTTGAGTGTTCGACACGCCGTGATCTTTCTTTTGTTTTTGAGATGCAGGTAAGTATAGTTGTTGTCAGCCTCACAAGTTATTATATCATCGGCCTTCACCAATTCAAATCCTTCCACGATTGGCACTGCGATTTTTGTCAGGCCATGTTCTTTGTTCTGTATCTTATCTAACAACATGCGGAACTGTTCACCGGTAGGCAGGTGGTTGCTTGTCTGCACTTTCCGGACGGCTGCCACTAGCTCTTTTGGATCAATGGGTTTGAGTAAATAGTCCAAGGCGCTGAATCGTATTGCCTTGATTGCATATTTGTCGTAAGCGGTGGTGAAAATAACGGAGAATGGAATTTCATTAAACTGTTCAAGAAACTCAAATCCATTCATGGACGGCATTTCAACATCGAGAAAAACCAAGTCTGGCTTATGCTTCATGGTGGCATCAAGTCCCTGTTTTGCCGAAAGACACCGCTGTAGTATTTGCACTTCCGGACAAAACTTATTGAGAAGAATGCTGAGGGAGTCCAGGCAATGCGCCTCATCATCTATCAGAATTGCATTAATCATAGTTAACTGATATTTTGACGATTACTTCGGTACCCAACGCATTTCCTTCAGGAGAAACGAGATCATTGATTGTGACCCCGAGTCCATTACCATTCATCATAGCAATGCGGTCGGCCGTGATTTTGGAGCCTAAGGACTTTTTGCGAATACCGTATGGGTTGCTAATCATCGCTGATTTATTCCGGCCGACACCATCGTCGGTGATTCTAAAAAATAAATAACCATTCTCTTCACACACATTTATTTCTAAATGGCCTTTTTCTTCCTTATGGGTCAATCCATGCCAGATTGCATTTTCAGCGTAAGGTTGAATAATTAAAGGAGGAACCTTCAACGCGAAAACATCCAGGTCGGCCGGCAGCGTAATCTTATACTCGAACCTGTTTTCAAGACGCAACGCTTCCAGTTCGAGATATAACTCCAACGACTCCAATTCGCTCTCCAGTGATATCATCGACACCTGCGCATTCTGCAAAATTAACCGTACCAGTTTGGAAAATTTAATAAGATATTCCGAGGCCTGCTCACTGTTGTTTTGTAAAATGAACCGGTTGATAGAGTTCAATGAATTGAAAATAAAGTGCGGATTCATCTGAGCGCGAAGTGCCTGCATTTCAAGTTCGGCTGCCTTCTGCTGAAATTCCGCCTTTGTTCGTGCATTCTCAAATGTTTGCATTTTTAATTCGTTTTCAGCCAACTCACGCTGGTGTTTTTCAGATCTTCTTTTCAGCAAAATATTCCGGAACACGATCAGTCCCATTCCCAGAAGAAAAATGATGCAAACAATTAGAAAATATTTTTGAAGTGAGTACTGATTCAATTGCATTTCCTGCAATTGCTTTTCTTTCGTTAACCTAACGATACCTGCCTGGGCTTTTTCAGTCTCAATCTCCGATCTGAAGAATGCCAGTTTTTGTTCGGCCTGATCTGCATCAATTGTATCCTTTAAAGCAGTGTATCTTCTCAGATGGTGATAGGCGCTGTCATTTTTTTGTTGCGTATCAAAGAGCTTATAAAGCATAAAATGTGCATCGCGGACATATTGCCTGGCTCCCGTTTCATTCGCAAGACGCAAAAGTTTGTAAGCGCTTTGCAAAGCTGTTGAACTATTTTTCTTTCCCTCGTGGGCCTTTACAAGTCTGAGCAGCGTCCACATTACCTGGTTTCGGTCTGTTACACTTTCAAAATAAATCAGCGCATTGCTCAAATACTGTATGGCTAAATCATATTGTTCCCGCGCAATATATATTTCGGCCATCCGTGAGTTTGGCCAGCTGTTTTGTTTGAATTCTTCCGTCATCCCTGAAACCGATGTCATTTTTTTATTGTGATTGCGCAAAAGTTCGTAGCAGAAAATCGCAGAATCATATTGTTTCAATAAATAAAAGGTTTCACCGATGTAGGTATACATTCGCAATACACCGCCACGGGCTTTAACAATGTTATGCGCCTCCCTGCAGTACTCGAGCGCAGTCTTATGATCACCCGCAGAATTATAAAGAATTGCTATTGCGATAAATCCCCTGGGATCACTACTGGGCTTCCGCCATAACGGGAGTCCTTTCATACAATATTCGATCGAACTTTTATACTGGCCTCTTTCAGTTTCCACAGCACCCATGGCAGCATATAGTAAACCAAGTAAGTTGTTATCGCCAATTTTAAGGGCAAGTTTTTCTGCATTCTTATAACTTGCCAAGGCCTCGTCAAAACTACCCTGCGCCCACTTTGCAAGACCCAGCAGTTCGTACGATTTTGCCAATTGGAATTTCTCCTGATCCCTTATTCCTTCTAGCAAGGCAACAGCCTTAGCGCAGTATTTCTCCATCGCTGGATAAGTCCCTACAATTCGTTCATTCAATCCCAAATTGTAATAAGCCACTGCTTTTCCCTTTGTGAAGTTTATTCTTTCAGCTTCCAAAATTGCTTTGGATGCAAACAGCACGGCGCTGTCGGTGTGGATTTCTATGTATGAACGACAGAGTTCGTTCAGACCATTAACAAGGCTGGTATCTTTTAAGGTAGGCAGAAGTTTTTTTAAACCATCGATCTTTTCACGCTGCCCCAAACACTCAACACAGAGCGGAACCTGAATGATGAACAGGACCAGGTATTTTGCAAGCGTCTTTTTATTCATGGTTCACAAGAATAAGAACAACAATAATTCTCTATCGTCTACCTTAATGCCCAACGTACAGGTTGATGAAGCTTGAATGGATGGCTGGTTTGAGGGACATAAAAGTCTGCAAGGTTTACGGTTTAATACTATGCATTGTTACAGCTCTTTCAGATCACCCAGGTTTTCTTTGTTGCACCCAGGTTTTCTATATTACTAATTAGGCGAAAAAATAACGTTTTTGAAAGGTATGAAGGCCCGTTGTTCCGGGCCTTCTTGGAAACACCTTGTTTTAAATTTCCATTAACGTACCAATTGAAGCGCATTTACTTCCTGCCCAATTTGTTTACCCAAATGTAAACCGGCATCAATTGAAGGCAGATAATGAATACCACCATAGTTTCGGGATATACCACATTCCTCGGCGGCGGCGTTAAAGGAAGCGAATGTTCTTGGGCCTCCATATTTCGATCCATGCGTATTATCGGTGAAGGAAAAGTTTTCTCCGAATAATCCAGTCATGGTTTGCATAAACGACTGGGTGAGAAAAGCGTGTGCTGCCGGATACTCTGGATGAGGAGGAGTTCCTATTAGAGGAGCCCAGTCAGCATTTATGACTTTTTTGATATAGGTAACAGGTCTCAACATATTGTATTTGTATTTGGATCTAAAGCCAACGATGGCTGCGTCATTCAGTGCGATACCTGTTTTTGCATAAGCGATGGCTGTTTTCGCGAGATCACTTTTCTTTTGTTTTAGTATCTGCGTAAGTATGGCAACCGAATGTCCCGGAGGTGTATATCCGACGCCTACACCAACATCGTTCCAATAGAGCGCAATATTTTTTTGTTCCTGTGTGAGGGATTGAGAAAGATCATGCATAGCTTTTTCCATTTTATAAAAATCTGAAGCTGGGTCTTCGGAATAGGCGTATACGAAAGGAGGAACAACTCTTTGTAAATTCTGTACTAAGAATGGACGAGTGTTTCCGAAATACGGCGAAATTCCATTGGCAAATGCAGGTGGTGTCGGCTCCCATGCGCCGGGAAATACGGGCGGTACATACCCGGTATTGCCTAGATTACTATTATCAGTTTTCGACCAGGCTATCACGGCATCTGCAATCGCATGACCAAAAGCCTGTGAACGGACGAATACAGCGGATGCAACGCCTGGCCTAAGCGACTCGTTGTACGCTGCTTCCAGGGAATCAATGTGTTGTTTATTCGAGGTAACAACCGTTTCAGGATAGAAAGCAGCTACCAGCTTTGCCATGGCTGCATTTGCCGTAACCTCCCATGAATAGCCGTTATTATTTTCCTTTTGAGGCATAGGCGGCATTTGATAAAGCCTTTGACTTAAGCTAATGGAATTGTTGATACCTGGTCTTACCGATTCATAAAGACCGATTCCAACGTATCCCCACGCGCGACTTAATAGAATTGGATTGACTGGTGGATTAGCTTTGAGGATCATCTCCAATTGCAGGTCGTACCAGGCAGTGGCTACCGCACCACTGGAACGACTGGCTCCACCGGGCTTGCCTCCTCCCTCACCATAGACATCATCATGATTTTTCTCGCAGCCCCCCATGAAGGCTGAGAAGGTCACCAGTAAGATTATTATGATAACCTGGTGCCAGCGATTTTTCTTTTTCATACAAATTGTTAAGAATAGTTAAAATGTGGTCTTATCAACGGGCAGGTTTCAATGAAAAATTGAGGCACTGTGTAGTTTACGCTCCGGGAGGGTAGTTGGCTAAAATGGTTGAGTCGTTTACATCCGCGTGGGTTCGGAGCAAGTGTTTATACCATGAGATGATCATTTGCCCATGTAAAAGAAGACACTCGACCTTCTAGCTTTTAATGTGTCTCCACGTTAGTCTATAATGCTGTTTCTACCGGGTGTTGATAGCATCGCAATAACAGTGTGTCAGCCATTGACCTAAATGGGTTATATCCATTGAGGAAACAATGAGTTACTCTTGTGAAGTAAAAACATCACTGCTATGAAATTCGCTTCCAGTTTCTATCCTTCGCGCATTGCCGGCGTCGCTATCATAACCGTCCTGATAATTTCATTATCGTGCGGTAGCGATCCGGAACCAAACGTTTTGCCAGTTTTGCCAGAGGTAAACGCTATCGCCCCAACTTCCGGCGAAAACAATACGCCGGTCGTTATTACTGGTACGAATTTCAGTGCAGTTCCTTCTGAAAACAAGGTAACTTTCAATGGAGTGGAGGCTATCGTGACGGCCGCTACAGCGACACAACTAAACACAACGGTGCCACCATCTGCGACGACCGGAGCTGTAGTGGTGAAGGTTCAGAATACTACTGCGGCAAATCAATTTGTATTTACTGTTGAATCGCCTGCACCTCAAGTCAATCAAATAGCGCCGGCTTTTGGCGTACCCAACACCTCGGTTGTTATAACCGGGATTAATTTCAGTACCGTTACCACAGAGAACAACGTAAGCTTCAATGGCAAAGAAGCTGCTGTCACTGCGGCGACGGCTACACAAATTACAGCTGTGGTACCGCTGTTATCTTCCACAGGACCGGTCGTTGTGTCGGTAAAAGGGAAGACTGCAGCGAATCAACCAGTGTTTACTGTCCTCGCTGTACCAGTATTGACAACTTCGGCAGTCACCGACATTGTTCTAACTACAGCTACTTGCGGCGGAAACATTACGAGTGAAGGAGGGTCCGCTGTTACTGCCCGCGGTATTTGCTGGAGCACGGCACCTTTGCCTACCATCGCTAATAGCAAAACGACCAATGGGTCTGGCTTAGGCGCGTTCACAAGTTCAATAACGGGACTAACGTTAGGCATTACCTACTATGTTCGGGCCTATGCGACAAGCAGTATTGGAACGGCGTATGGTGACCAGGTTACGTTTAAATCGCTTCCGATATTAGGGCAAACTTACCAGGGTGGAATTATTGCGTACATCTTTCAACTTGGAGATCCCGGTTACATAGAAGGCGAATCACACGGGCTTATCGTGGCTTCAGACGATCAAGGCAGTGCCTCCTCTTGGAGTGGTAACCCTGTTAACACGATAACTGGCGCAACCGGAACTGCATTAGGTACAGGAAAAACAAATACGCTTTCAATAATGGGAAGTATGGGCGGACCTTATCACGCGGCGAAAGCCTGTTTTGACTTGGTATCTGGAATTTATGAAGACTGGAATCTGCCAAGCAAAGATGAATTGAACAAGCTTTATGCAGGAAGGGCCGTCATCGGTAATATGTCCGCTGGCTATTACTGGAGTTCTACGGAAAGCACAACTACTGCATGGATACAAAACTTTTCTACTGGAGTACAATCGACCTACGCCAAGGGTGGTTCTTTCTATGTTCGCGCAGTGCGTTACTTTTAGTTTGCAAATGTTCTTATCAGTTTTTCGCTTGACTCTTCCCAAGGGAACAATTTTATGCGCAAGCCATGATTTTGGCCAGGATGTGCAAAATGAAGGACCCCAGTGCCATCAGATGCGTGTGTTCAGGAACGATGCTGCGTGGGCCATGGCCTTCCCATGCCGCTTTCACAAAATAATTTCAAGCTTCTCAGGAATTGGCCCCAGGTGTAACTGCATTCGGCGTACATAGAAGTATACGCTTTCCAATCATCATGTTGGAGCATCAAGAGGGTTACGTTATTGCCATTTTGTTGTTGCATCTGGTCTCCAATTTCAGGGTGCAACCTTAACAATGTTCTCTTATCACCAGCCTCAAGTTTGAAAGTCAACGTTGTGCCTATCCATTCGTCGGCTCCTGCAATACAAGTCCATTTAACCAGCTCAGGAGATTTTAGTTCCGTGATTTTCATTTCCTTAAAATAGGCGGGACCAAATCCAAAGCGTGCAATGCTACCGACCTCCGGTTTGGCATTGGTGTCGGGTGTCCACCAAGCAGACAATCCTTCCTGACGCGTAATGGCGCTATAAACTTTTTCAGCCGGTGCGGCGATAATTAACTCTTGACGAATGTTTGGCATTTTTGTGTGATTTTAATTTATGAACTAGCTTAAAGCAAATGCTCCTCAACAAAAACTCCTTTGGCAATTTCTTCCATCTCAGTATAGGTAGCTTTATATAGAAGTCCCGCCATACTGATACGCTTCACACCACAAACAGTTAGGGATGAAATAGAAGTGAACTTCGATATGCCTATCACGTTTACTGGCAAGGAAGTAGCTGTAACTATTTCTTTAACAACATCGGTGCTTTGTATTCCGGTTACGAAAAGCCCATCGGCACCTGCATCTTCATACATTCTTGCCCTTTTTATGGTTGTCTCAAGAGGTGACGGAAGATTTAATAAAAAAGCATCTGTTCTGGCGTTGATAAATAATTTCTGCCGGGTTTTGTCAAGATAGTTTTTTATACAAAACAGTTTGTTAAGATAAACCTCTTCGCCTTCAGTGTCTTCGATGTTTATGCCCACTACACCAAGGTCAATTATTTTTTGTATGTACGCTTTTAACGTTTCTAAATCTTGTGTGTAACCTCTTTCAATATCCACCGATAAGGGGATGTTAATACCGACTTAATCCTCTTGACAACGTATAGAAGTTCTTCAAAAGAAATTTGTTGCCCATCTTTATAGCCAAGAGAATCCGCGATCGCTCCGCTAGAGGTAGCCACTGCGTGATACCCCACCTTCTCGATTATTTGAGCGCTTTTAACATTCCACGAATTAGCAATCAATAATGGTTCAGGTTGGTGATGCAATTCGTAAAAGTTATCGAAGTGGTTCATACCATTATTATTTTAAAGAATCATTCAATCACTTGTGGATCGGTATTCAGCGAAGGTAATTTTGTGTTAGCCGGAAATGCTTTATCGACACAAAAATATTGTCCATATATGACTTCGTGGGGGTGTGGCCTGGACTTTATGAATGGTCATTTTAGACAATCTTTTCCAGAACGTTTGAATTTTTAGCTATACAGTTGCCGTGATCGGTTAACCCACAGCGGCTTAATGGCTAGTGTCACCGTTCCACTTATTTCTAAAACATTGCATATCAAAAAGCGATTACATCAATGTTGGCTCAGCAAACTGAAGCCATACAAAACGAGGATGATACCATACGCCTGCAGGTTGTAAAGGATGGCTACCTAAACTATAGATTACTGCAAATCAGAAAATCTTTATTCCCCCCGGTATCCATCGAGCACGTCGTGGGACGCGTCAAAATCAACAGGCATCATTTCCGAATTTGAATACGAAACAATTGAAGCGTGTGAAGGGGCATATGCGTCGCAACGGATGATAAATGGCAGTACCTTGCCGAAGATTATTGAGGATCTGTTTGCCCTAGATCCATCACAGATAGATCAGAAGCTAGTAAAACTTCGGCTGAAGTTTGTAGAGATGAGTGAGCAGGAGAAGACCTTACAGCAGCTATTAGAAGAAGCAATTAAGAAGACACGATGATATATCAAGTATCTAAATGGACAAATATCACCCTTGGACAACGCACGTTGCTATCTTGGATTGATGTCAAAAAAAGTTACGTGGCGCCGGCAACTATCTTCGGTTAATTCATCAATAATTTTTTCTTGTTTTAATATATGACATTTTTTCAGGTTTTATCAAAGAACCTGACTCTAGCTAAGGGTTGGTTATACGGTGGCTATACTGTCAGTATACTCCAGCCAACTTCACCCTTACCGGGGGCTGCCTATAAGCATGTCAGCACCCTTTATTATGAACGTAGCCAGCCTGGAAATTAATACGTGCACGAATAGATGAGCACCCTCAAAGAAGCTGTTCCAGCAAGTGAATTATTTCAAAGGTGAAGACCTGTGACATCGTAAGGCGACCGAGAGTTATTGTTGCACTAGGTTTTATTTTGACACTCAGGGCTTAGTGTCGTTCGTAGCTTTTTTATAGTACAGGGTCAGAAATAGTGCCTTAATGATAGCGGTTCAGGCCTGCGATGTTCAAGCGTAATTTTTTTATTTAATTGAGTGGATTTCAAGCTCGTTTATCTCGCTGTTTTCCTATCGCTCGGGGATTGTTCACCGGTGCGAGCAAAAACAAAGTACCGAAGGCAAAGAATTGGCATTTAGTTCACTATCGTTATTCTTTGTAAGTACTAAATTGAGTAAACTTGAAATAAAGCACTGAAAGATTTTATGGACCTCCAAAAACTCATCACACGTCTCCTCAAATACAACCTTTGGGCTAACGAACGTCTAACTGCGTGGTTGTTGACACAACACCCAAGCCTCCTTTATGAGAAGACAGGCTCAAGCTTTGGAACAATTGCTCACACGCTGCAACATATTCTATCAGGACAAAACTATTGGCATGGTATTATCGCCAAGGGGCAAATCAAAGAATACAATCAGCCCGTAGGAGAGAATGCCGCAGCGCAAATCATATCTGATCTTATTGTAAGCTCCCAACAATTGATCGACGACTTGTCAACATTAAATGACCAGCAATTAACTGAAAATATTCAGGCTTCTGACAGCAAGCAAAGTCGATACGAATATATTCTGCACGTGGTGAATCATGGTTCTTACCACCGCGGTCAGGTTGTTACCATGTGTCGTGCTTTGTCAATAAAAGAAGAAATTCCTGTAACCGACTATGATGGGTACCTTTGGTGGATAGAGAACATGTGACGACGGAACACTGATTAAGCTGTTACGGTCGTGATAGGAAGCGTTTATAAATGCTTAACGGGGACATAAATATCAAACGTTGCTTCTTCATTCAAAGTGCCAGTTGCCGTGATAATCCCGTGGTGATTTTCAACAATTCGTTTACAGATAGCAAGGCCAATACCGGTGCCGGGATATTCCTCCTGACTATGAAGACGCTGAAACATTTCAAAGATGCGTTCATTGTACTCTGGTTCGAAGCCAATACCGTTGTCGATATAAGTAAGGTGACAGTAGTCCAATTTAGGTGATAGTCTCCCCGCCGGCAAGGTGGGATTTTCGTTAAATAATTTTCTACCTCGAACGACTCTAGACGTTATAATAATGTGAAGTGTCTTTTGGGGGTTTGAGAATTTCAATGAGTTGCTAATCAGGTTATAAAAAAGCTGGTAAAATTGAAACCGGATAATGCTGACTTTGCAAAGTTTAGTAGATTCTAATACAGCTTTCTTCTCCAGTAATTCTTCTTCAAAGTAATTCTGTACTTCATCTAAAACTGTCGTGAGATCTACCGTTTCAAATTTGTGTTTATCGTTCTTTGTGCGTGAGTAAGACAGCAAATCAAGTATTAGCCCCTGCATTCTTTTGGCCGTCTCATGGATTTTTTGCAAGTAGGTTTTACCCTGATAGGACAAGTTTTCGCTTTCTTCTCTGAGCATGAAGTTGACGAAATTCTGAATTTTACGCAGTGGTTCCTGCAAATCGTGACTCGATACATGCGTGAAAGAAGTTAGATCCTTGTTTGCAATCTCAAGTTCAATATTTTTTTGTTGCAATTGTTTTGCCCTGTGTTTTAATTCTTCCTGGTTTTTATTTTGGACAGTTAAATCTGTAAGAATAATACTTAACATAAAAGTATTATCCAACAACAATGGATTTGAAGACATAAGGACTGGTATAGTCTTGTCCGCACTACTGTGCAGGTAGATTTCTTCTTTTATCGGATGCTCACTGCATTGTTGAAACATGGTGTCAAAACGACCCTTCGAATGATCATCAATAAACGTATTGAATTTTGTTCCTATTACCTTTTGTAGTGGTTGATTCACCAGGTTTGCGAAGTAAGAATTGGCGTATAAAATCGTTCCATCTTTATCAAGCGTGATTGCACCTTCATGCATTTTCTCAATTAAAATTCTGTAGATTTTGTCAGCGTTTTTTTCAGTATAGACCTTAAGTCTTTCTTCACCAGCAATTACTAAGGCATCAATATCTTCTTTTTTAATAGCCTCAATGGATTTTATTGCCTCCTTTAGCTTTCGTTTGAGCGCAGTATTTTCCTGAGTTAACTTTTCAATTTCGCCGATAGATTTTTTACCGCGTACACTCATGTATTTAAAGCGAAGTAATTAAACCAGATTAAGACCTGCCAGAACCTTTTCAGTATTCGACAGATCTCCAACAAGCCTACCTTCCGGCCGTGGAAATTTTCTTATCAAGAGCGGTATAGCTATGATGTCTTCTTTGACAGCCAAATATGGTTGTTGGTAAATATCGATTACTTCCAACTCATATCTTCCTTTCAGGTGCTTCTCACAGATTGCTTTTATGTTTATAATTGCCCGTTTGGAGTTGGGTAAAATGCCTGCAACGAACAATTGAAGTATATACTTTTCTCCCTGAGCATCTTTTGCTTTTTTCTTAACCTTTTTGTTTTGGGCTAACTTTTTTAACATGGTGATTAGCTTATTCTGCGCATAAAAGATTCAGTGGTTTAAATTGTATTGTGTTTTTTTTCGGCATGCTACGCCGATTCTATTCTTCAGAAGTTCCTGAAGCCTCACGCTCCTTACCTTGACGTTCAGAAATTTGTTTTAGTGCAATTCCGAAATCTGAAATAATTAAATGCTTTACCATTTTAGAATGTCCCATACCTCTTGACTTCATCACTGTGCAGGTTCGTTTGCGTTCACCATCAGATTCGGCATCCTGAACCATGATCCAGGTGTCAACCATAGATGAAATTCCTTCGTCGCTCGGATTCCTTTCTATTAACTTCTCCGTTATCGCGGCAGTAAAAATGACGGTTATCTGCTCGCCCTTTAAGTAGTCTACAAACCTCGTAAGCATTAGCCTTACACCACTATTTGGTCCCTCAGTCATTAAATTTGTAATCGGGTCAAGAATAACTGCAGCAGGTTTGATTTTTTTTATTTTATTCTTAATAGAAATAAAGTGCAATTCAAGATTTTGTAACGTAGGACGTGAGGAGTAAAAAAGCAATCGACCAGACTTAACCAAAGGTTCTAAATTGATCCCGATGGATCGCATATTTCTGATCACCTGGTTGGGGGCTTCTTCAAAGGCACAATAAAGACATTGCACATTTTCTTTACAAACATCAAATGCAAAAGAGGCTGCAATACTCGTTTTACCTGTGCCCGCCGTGCCTGATATCAGGACGCTGCTTCCTGCATAATAACCTCTCTTACCAAGCATTTCGTTTAAATCTGGAATGCCTGTTGAGATTATTTTTGAACTTATTTTACTCCGAATCGGCTCGGCAATAATCGGAAATACCGTCACCCCTTTTTCATCGATAACAAAAGGATATTCATTGTTGCCATGCTCCGACCCCCTGTATTTAACAACCCGTAGGCGCCGGGTTGTAACCTGGTCCTTTACGCGATTATCCAATACGATGACGCAGTCGGCTACGTATTCCTCCAAACCATGGCGGGTAAGAAACGCATCCCCAATTTCTGCGGTAATTATTGCAGTTACGTTCTTTTCTTTTAACCAGGAAAAAAGTCTTTTAAATTCTGAACGCAGAATCTTGTAATCAAAGGCGTAAAAAAGCGTATCTAACGAATCAAGCACTACGCGCTTAGCTTTTACCTTTTTTATCGCTTGTTCAAGTCTTACAAATAATCCTTCTATATCATACTTACCAGTCTCCACTATCTCATCCCTGCTGAGGCTGACATGCTCCAGGTATATTTTATTTTCCGCAAGATGGGTCTTTAGATTATACCCTAAAGATTTTACGTTCATCTCTAGTTCATCGGTCTTCTCTTCAAATGCCATGAAAACGCCAGGCTCTTTAAACATGGTAATTCCATTCACAATGAATTCCATAGCAAGAATTGTTTTGCCACATCCGGTGTTGCCTAGCAAAAGCGTGGGACGGTTTTTCGGTAGGCCTCCTGTTGTAATATCATCGAGGCCTTCAATGCCCGTTGGTGACTTTGGAAATTTAAATTTTGGTGCTTTTAATTTGTTACCTTTTAGCATAAGGTCAATATATTTTTAGTATTGGTAAAGCTACACTTCCAGCAAAGAAAGAATAAACTTCTTCCTGGCAGGACGGTCAAACTTGTTTTTGATAATGCGTGTAAGGACGAATTGAATTAATTTGGCAAGCTCATCAATTCCTGTTTTTCGAATATAATAGTGTGCACCACTTGCGTACAACATATCGGCCACGTCGTCATGCACATAAGTAGAATACATAATGACCGGAAGTGCTTTTAATTCAGGACTTGATTTTATTTCTGTGAGACATTCAAAACCGTTTTTGCGCGGCATGTTGTAATCAAGGAAGAGAACATCAGGAAGCTTCGCGGAATTTTCAAAAAGATAAGCCATCAATTTGGCCCCATCGTCGACCATCGTCAGTCGAGTTGGAATTGATAAGGATTCAACCGCTTTATCGAAGAAGTACCGGTCGTCCCGGTCGTCATCAGCAAGTAAAATATGGACGGGGATCATTGATAGTGGTGTTTCATAACGTTTAAGCCAATAGGGGGGAGCAACAACAAGCAAAGCGACATTAAATATACAAATTAATCACGGGATCACGGTAAGTTTTGCTCAGACGGGGTGGTTTCTGCTTACGACGAAAGAAAGCCTAACTTTCACTTTTATGATAATAGCACCACTGTACTTCGAACGAAGTTATTTGTACTTCAAGTTGAAGAAGGCTATCCCGCGTACTGGGGCGCTTGAGAAGAGTTGCAATAAACATTCAAAGTTGTCACACGGTTATGAAAGGCGCACCAAAGCATGCCCTTGTCAGCATTCACCTAAACGATGTAAGACAAAAATTTGTGAATGAGTATTTTGCCGTCAGCATAAGTGCTGGGTTTTACGAGATAGTCTATGGCTCCCAAACTGAGGCATTTTCTTTTTTCGCTCTCGTTAGTAGATGTAGAAAAAATAATCACAGGGATATGTTTGAACCGAACGTCTCGTTTAATATGAAGCAATGTTTGCGTTCCGTTTAATAAAGGCATATTGAGGTCCAATACGATTAAATTCGGAAGGGAAATGACATTAAGTAATTCCAGGTAATCAATTAATTCCTTACCATTCAACATAAATTTAACATTCTCTTGCTGTCCCACTTCAGTGAAGTAATCAAGCAGGATCATGTGATCTTCCAGGTCATCATCTACGACCAAAATTTGATACGGCGCCATACTAATCTCGTTGAATATCTTGCGTTAAAGGAAAGGTGATTTTAAAAATCGCATACTCACCTAATATTGATTCTGCATTAATGGATGCATTGTGAAGTTCAGCAATCTTTTTGCAGATTGATAAACCAATACCTGTTCCCGGAAACCTGTCGCGCGTATGCAGTCGTTCAAACAGTCCAAAGATTTTTTCTTTGTACTCGTCTTCAAAACCGATACCATTGTCTTTTACTGTTATTGAAACGTTTTCTGTGTCTGCAACTAAGCTAACTCGAATATGAGGGGGTACATCAGGCTTACGATATTTTAACGAATTAGAAATTAAGTTCACAAATAATTGGCGGAGCCGTAATGGATTTCCCATAACAGTACTCAGTTTATCAATCTCCACGACTCCTTTGCTTTCCTGAATCCTGTAATCCATGTCCTGCAGCACTTCACCCATCAACATATTTAAATCCACCTGCTCGAATAAAAGATGTTGATTTTGGAGCTGAGAATAACTCAATAAATCCGTTATCAACTCCTTCATTCGTTCTGCAGCTTTAACAATATTACTTAATGTCGCGTGTCCCGCGTCTCCAAGGCTTGATGAATACCTTCGATTAAGTGTATCGGAATAGAAAAATAATTTTCTTAATGGTTCCTGAAGATCATGTGAGGCAAGATGTGCAAATTGTTCAAGTTCATAGTTACTGCGGTTTAACGCAATAATTTTCTCCTGGAGTTCCTTTTGATTTTCAAATAACTGCTCTTGTGTCGCTTTGAGTTCACGATTATCTTTTAACGTTACCTCTATAAGTTTCTGAGCATCGACATCCACTATAAAGCCGATCCATTGTGTGATAATTTGCCTTTCATCCTTCAATGGAACAACAGAAATCATATGCCACAGAAATTTGCCAGACGCTTTTTCCCGAAATCTGTATTGGCCATTGAACGAAGTTTGTTGCGCGTATGCATTGTTCAGATTCTTTGCAAACACCGTATAGTCGTGTGGATGAAGGAAGTTTTTCCAACTTAAGCTTGTTAATTGATCCGGCATCTGACCTAAAAAATTCACCAGCCACTGATTGCTATATTTTACAACCCCAGCGTTATTTGCGGAGAACATCATCAATGGAAGCGAATCGGTCAGCACCCTAAAATCATTTTCACTTTTCTGAACTTTTTCGGCCAGATCCTGCAGTAATAAATTTTTTCTCCGTAATTCGTCATACGGTGACAGTGGGGGCTCAAGTTTAAAATATTTAACGAATGAGTCCAGGCTTTTCTCTGTTACAACCCGCGGAAGACTCAATCGCTGCTTTAGAACAACTTGCGCCTGCTTTACCGACACGGTGACTTCGACATCGCCCACCAGGCGTTTTGCATATTGGCATGCTTCAACGCATTCGCGGGTGAAATCTTTTTTATCGCGTATAATTGCGTGTAAAAACTGTTTAGCATTAGCCACATGAATACACAAGACGAGTTCTGCATTTTTTCCATGTTCAATCGCGCAACGAGCGATCTCAGAAACCGCTGTTGCTACGGAAGTCTGAGTTATAAGAGAAAAGCCGATTAGCTCACATAATTTCATTGCCCGTTTATGGGCAAGAATTAAGTCCATTTCGTTTTCAAGTTTTACGCAGACAATCTCCTTCATACTATCATTTTACGCTTAATATCAAGATGGACGAATCGTCATTTCCCCGAGTAAAATCCCGATAGATCGCTGCAGCAAGAATCATTGTATTATACTTCAGTATCGCCGGATATTTGGCAAGGTCCCACCTTGTTTGAAGTCCATCTGAACACATAATCAATCGTTGATTCCGTTCTACAGGAAAGATGGAGGGGCTCATTGAATGAGGTAGGTTGTGTCCAATTGTTCCATTGTATGGCAGATAATTTTTATAATTCAGTGCAGTATACAATCGGGTAAAAATATTTCCGACGCCGCAAATGCTCCACTCACTTGTTTGACGGTTGAAAACAGCAATTGTTCCGACAAGACCCCTGGTCCGTCTCACCTTCTCATGCATCTGCCGGATCATGTCAACAGGATCATCGTCTTCCGAGGCGAAAAAAAAGTCGCCGGCCAGCTCGACTGCTTCTTTCGCATATTTTCCATGACCAAGACCGTCACCAAAGAATACTTTAACGCCAGACAAAGTTTCTTTTATTCTATAACCATCCCCACAAACTTCCTCACGCGGCTTGTTTATAAAAAGGTCACTCCACTCAAAAAGTCTTTTTTTTATGGGCAAGCTTTTGTCACCCTCTGATCTTACGGATGCATATAAGATTGTTCCGGTACCTACCAAGGTATACAACTCTACGTCGTCGCTTAATCGATGAATGGCCCCCAGGCCCTGGCCAAGTGTTTTTGTTGTTGAAACACCATCCTTCATCATGCCGATTTTGTCTACGATGCCCGGCCCTTTATCCAGACTGATGATCTCAAACTTTCGATCATTTTCATTGATATCTGTTACCCTGTACAGCAACTCACCACTTCCCGCATGCTTGACAAGGTTCGAACAAATTTCCGACACAACGATGTCGATTGCTGCGACCTTATTTTCCTTAAAATGTCTTTTTACTACCTGCTGATGAATCTCTCGCTTTATATAGGCAACATAACTTCGTTCCTCAATTTGGTAGCTAGTAAAGGTCTTATCCATTTTTCCATTTGATCACGGTAACTGTTGTACCCTTACCCACTTCTGATTCAATATTAAATTCGCTGACAAGTCTTTTCGTACCGGGGAGGCCAAGTCCAAGGCTTTTTGCTGTGGAGTATCCATCCTTCATAGCCATTGGTATATTAGCTATTCCAGGGCCTTGATCCTTAAATGTCAAGCGAATACCATTTTCCCTACCGGTGCTGATGACTTCCAGCGTGACTTTACCGCCTTTAGCGTACTTCAACATGTTTCGTGCAAGCTCGCTGGCGGCCGTAATTATTTTTGTTTGATTGACGAGACCCATTCCAATCTTCACGGCATGTTCTTTCAGGCGGTTACGGAACGGTATAACATCCACCTCCCTCACAATTGTCATTAATTCTTTATTCAGCACTACCATCATCCGATCCGTCGACATTGCGCTCCATATTGGTCAATTTACTGCGCAACAGCTCCATCCCTTTTTCGACATTAAGTGCGCTGAATACTCCAGACAAGGGTAGTCCTAGCTCTACCAATGTTATTGCCACTGCTGGCTGCATTCCAACAACAACCGTTTCGGCATCTAAAATCTTTGACATCGCCGCAATGTTTCCAATAATCCTCCCCATGAAAGAGTCGATGATGCTGACGGCTGATATATCGATGAGTACACCGCGGGCGCCTGTTTTATTGATCATTTGGACAAGATCTGCTTCAAGAGATTCGGCGAGTCGATCGTATAAATCAACTTGAATGGTAACCAAAAGCAAACGGCCCATCCTTAAAATTGGGATCTTTTCCATTTCACAAAATCAATTAAGATTGGTTACGTTTTTTCTTGTCACCTGTAATTGCAGCATGGTGAAAGCGGTTTTTAAAGCACTCGCCAATGTTGATTTTGTTAAGATGTTACTCAGATCAATGCCTAGATGCACGACGGTCTGCGCAATTTCCGGTCTAATACCGCTGATAATACATTCAGCGCCCATGAGCCGGGTTGCACTCACCGTCTTGATCAAGTGTTGCGCTACAAGGGAGTCTACAGCGGGAACTCCGGATATGTCGAGAATAGCAATGCTGCTTCCCGTTTCCACTATTTTTTGCAAAAGATTTTCCATGACAACCTGGGTCCTTGCGCTATCAAGTGTTCCGATAATAGGCAATGCAAGGATACCATCCCAAACTTGAATTACTGGCGTTGAAATTTCAGTGATCTCATCTGTTTGTCTTAGAATTACATCTTCGCGCCCCCTAAGAAAAGTTTCGAATGTATCAATGCTGAAGCTGTCTATAAGCTTACCGATCTTTATACTTTGCATGTACAATTCTTGTGGATCTTTGATTTCCTGTTGAAGAATTTCGAGCAATGCATTTTTAAGGCTAAAGATATAATTTCCAGTTTCACGAGGGCTGAACCCCTGCTTTGCGCGAGAAATGGATACAGACGCTAAAATATCATTCACCTGCTCAAAGCCCATACTCTTCGCATCCTCGATATTATTATCGTTTAGATTAGAAGTTAACGCACTAAGCAATTCTTCCGATTGTGATCGCAAGTCATCGTTACTCATCAGGTCCTCGCGCAGGCCTTCATCTAAAAGTTGAAATTTCATCCACGATTCAAGAATAGCCTTGTTTTTCTTTTGCAATATCCTGATAGCCTCGTTTTTCATTATTTATGTTCGGGGGGTTTAACTTGATCGACAAATGTATCGTAATTCTCGACAACGCTGCCTAGTTAACTATTAGAAGACTGGATTTGTTCAATCCCATCTTGAATTAGTGAGTTACGTTCTACTGAAGCACGCCCAGCTAATGGGATAAAATGCCTTTTAGAAAAGCTTGATTGATGCCGCTTTATTCAACGAATGAGGTCTTTCGTGTAGCATTTGCTTCACTTACGAATAACCACACATAAAGACGTTAAAGATGAAGAGTTCTTTATAAAACCAGCCATTGGGCCGTCAATGGTATTGGAATTCAACAAGTATAGTACCTGCACCAAGATATTTTAAAGAATCAAAAGAGACCGCGATGGGCATGTTCGTCTCACATTCTGATATTAAAAACTATTGGGACAACGTGATCCTAAATGCCATAGCTACGGCGTTGTATTGTTCAGCACAGAAGGTATATATTTACGTTAGTTCATGCGGACAGAGAATTCTTCGTTTGCACAATTTGGCTTAGGGATGCTACAAGAAAATTCCTAAAACTGTTCCGTAGATCACGTGCGCCAAGCATGTCGCAATCGGTGTACCCTTCCCATAGTTCAATGCAAGGAAACCAGGCGGTTCAAGTTGTCTAGTTGGCGTAGGGCCTTGAAATGGACGAGCCATCCGCGGATGAAAAGAACTTAATATTTGTAACCCAGATGTGAGAACGAAAGCCGTGTGTACAAATCCAATCCCTAAACCAAACCACCATGTGTGCAAATCGGCGATATTAAAGGCAAGACCATAAATAAATGCAAAAATCCACCCCATGATTATATGCGACAGAAATCCAATCCTGACCGCTTTATCCCTGCTACCAGTGAATATTGTTCCGAGCATAAATGGCAAATCGATTCGCGTAAGTCCGAGATATTTCGAACTCACCATGATGGTTGTCAGTATTACCGTGGCAGCGAATCCCCATAGTATCACTTCATTAACATTCATATTACTGAGCTTGGTGCTTTTCCTTTTTCATTTGTGCTTCCCTTTTGAAACGCTTCATTGATGGTAAGCGCAGCATTGATCAACCCAATATGCGTCAAGCCTTGTGGATAATTCCCGAGAAGATTTCCGGACACAGGTTCAATCTCTTCTGAGAACAGACCGGTAGGGCTTGCGTGGCTCAGCATCGTTTCGAACACATTAACCGCCTTTTCTAGCTGCCCCGATTTCGCAAAATTTTCAGCCAGCCAATAACTGCAAACGCCGAATGCCCCTTCCCTGCCATCTACGCCGTCGCTGACATCGCGATATCGATAGATCAGACCATTCTCACACAAATTGCGATAAATCATCTCGGTCGTTGAAATCATCCTCTCACTTGCCGCATCGCAGTAGCCTACTAAAGAAAAAATTAAAACACTTGCGTCCAATGAACTGCCGCTTAACGCTCGCGTATAAGTTTTTAATTCACTATTGTAACCGTAGTGTTCAACAACGTCCCGGATCCGTTCGGATGTTTCTTTGAATTTTTTCAAAGGTGCTTTATTCCATTGATACATATTGCAAAGTTTAAGGAGGCGATCGAGACCCAGCCAGGCCATCACTTTGGAATGTGTATGATGAACACATGTTGACCGGACTTCCCAGATTCCATTATCAGGCTTATCCCAGGTTTCACATATCACTTCACCGAGGCCAATCAGAAACTTTTTTGTTTCCTTGTCAAACCTTTCAACGTATGGCGCATACGTATAAACCGCGTCAAGCACTTCTCCATACACATCAAGCTGGAATTGACTGTCGGCTCCATTGCCGATACGAACAGGCCGGGACGCCGCGTAGCCAGACAACCAGGGAAGGGTGTCTTCCTTGATCGACGCTTGCCCGAAAACCGAGTACACCACCTGCAGCTTTGGACGAGTTAATCCGGTAGCATGCAATATCCAGTTCATGTAGGCATGGGTTTCCTCTTCGAAACCCAAATTGAGTAGACCCGTGTCGTAAATGATGCATCTCGTAGCCAGCAATACCGGTAGTCCCAATTCCTTTCTCCACCTGGTTCTTCAGGTAACGATGTTGTTGGAGCAGCAATGATGGCTCCGGATGGGGCGTACGTCAATAGCTTAAGCGCCAATGCACTTCGCTTTACTTCATCAGCATAAAGACCAGTGTAGTTGCACTTCTGAATCCAAGACTGCCAAAATGCAATGGTAGTTTTCATTCGTTTCAAACCATTAAGCTTGAGTTCAGGCAGGATCGCCGGACACTGGCTTGAATAGCTTAATGAAAAAATAACCCGATGATTGGAGGGCACATAAAATTCAGCGACAACTTTACCGTCCGAATAATTTACCTGAACCGCTTCCGGCTCAAGCGTGCTAAGGAGTGTATGAATATTCTCTTTCCACGAGAACTGAATTCCAAGCCTTTTATGATCCTCCAGAACAGCAATATCTTTTCCGTAAAACTTTCTGGGAACACATTCCAGTTTCATCTTAACGTTTCCCTTTATTCCCTCGACCACCCGGAGAATTTCATGATCAGGAAAAAGGGTATGCGATTTTTCCTCTTCTGACATTGCCGTAAAAGCATCCATCAGACGAACCTCTCCTTCGTCATTTATAAAATGTGTTTCTAAAACATTCGTGTCCCGTATATAATTTTGAGTCGACTGATAAGGCGCAGTGGGCGAGACAGAAAAATGCCCACCTTTTTGCCGGTCTAAAATTGCAGCGAATATACTGGGCGAATCAAATTCCGGCAGACAGCACCAATCAATTGAGCCATGCTTTGAAACTAATGCGGCTGAACGACAGTTCCCAATAAGGGCATAATCCGATATTTTAAGTTCTATCATAAAGCCGTTGTGCCCTCACGTTAAGCTAAGTGCTAAACATCACACTTGTTCATTTCTTAACGTTGTGCGTGTTATTGTCAAGCAGCAGGAAAAGGCAAAACGCGCCAATAGCCATCACGATATCTCTCACTGCAATATCGAAGTACTGCCCTGTCAGCAATAGGCTGATGGCAATGCCCACCAGCCACCCTGCTACAATAAGGCTTCCGAGTCTCGGTTTCACGAAAACGATAATGCCCGCGATGATTTCGATAACGCCCACAATGCTCATGAAGGTTTGCGGCGTAAACGGAAGGATATCCGTGACGATGGGTGCAAGATATTGATTCCAGTCTGTTAAGATATGCATAAACTTATCAGCACCTGCTACGATTGGAACTAGTCCGTACGTCCACTGTAAGATCGATGTTACACGGTCTGTTTTGTTAGCTGTTGCTTCAGATGAAGGTCCAGCATAATTTGTTGTTGCGGTAGCCATAATATTTAATATTAATGTTTAAGATTAGATTGCCACCAATGGCATTCGTTACATTTTCTTAAATAATCGATAATTGAGGCACACGGTGTAGCCAAATAACTAATGACCACTGGAAGTAACTACATCGAGACAAACAGACCGCTAAGTTATTTTTCATGAACAGTCGCCTCGCAAACGCTGCTATATCTTACTTAAGTGCTTTCCCCTGATATCCCAGGCATTACTACAACGGTTCAGCTATTATTTTTGGTTTCCCTTGACCTCGGTCGATGTTCTGAACAGATACACTTTAACCAACTTAATAAATCGCACATTCAATGAAAACAGTTACAAAATTTGGGATCCTGATGTTCGCCATTCTTTTTTCATGCGGCACGGTATCAGCACAAAAAAAGAAAGCAGAGGTAGCGCCGCCAACCGATGCCAGCAGATTCAATTGGGATAAATCGAAGCTCGTCCCGAAACTAAAAAAATTAGCAATCACTGAGCTTACCGTTAATTACAAACTCACAACTACCGCGAAGACTATTACTAAAGAAGATCGCTCCGGAGGAAAGATCGCCGGCGCACGAGTGACCGCATTTCTTGAATTTACCGACAGCGAGCCCACACAAGCCGACTATCAAGGTATTACCGACCATTTCTACCGTTATTTTCAGAAAAAACTGAAAGAAAATGGGATCGACACCGTAGGCTGGAGCGAGATCACTGCATCTGAATTTTACCAAAAAAGCGGTGGTGAAGAAGGTGTTAAAGAAGACTCAGAAAAAGAAGGGGGTGGAAACAAGTGGGTATCGTGCACAGCTAATAAAGGTAAGGTCGTTCACAGCGGTATGACGGGTTTTGCCGGCGGAAAAGGAAAACGTTCCATGGAATTTGCAGACCAATTTGGAACCGCTGCAACGTTTAAAGTAAATGTTGATTTTGCTGACGTAATGGTGAACCTGGATATCAAATCAACCGACAGAAGAGATGTTGGTGGTGGCTGGTATTACCCGGCAACAACCTCTAAGAAATATACGTGGGGCGTACACGCACAGATGATGGTAGGCGACCAGGAAAATAAAGAGTTGACATACATCTGGGCTAACAAAGGATGGCCTGAATTCCTGTATCAGTGGAATGATATACCCGTGGCGGGAGAATATGCAGAGTCAGTAACGGAAGACATTTCAAAAGCGAGAAGCGGTCTTGCGAAAGGATTCGCTTTCCGCAAAGAGCTCGACCCTGTATTGATTCAGACCACTCGCGAGAAATATATTGTAGCCGCGAGAAATGCTGTGGAAAGATGGGCCGACGCTTTTGTTGCCAGAGCGGTGCAAATGCGTAAGGGATAATCGCTGCAATCGTACAACGAAATTTAAAACCTCAGTCACTTCATGGCTGAGGTTTTTTGTTTGGTGTAAACGTTATCAACTCATGACAATTGATATGCGAATGAATCGCAAAAGACGTTTAAACATATGTTAATGTCATTTGCAGGATGGATGATTCAGTAAACCTCAAAGAAAATTTAAAGCAACCCAATCCGACGATACTTTCAGAAAGAACTTCAAAACGGTTCAATATGTCATAGACTCATGCGAACCGCGCTGTCCGTACGAGACATCTGCGGCATGTTCCAACATTGACACATGCTTACATTGTGATTTTTTATTCGTACGGGATCGATGTTACTTTTATTTGTTAATGGCTTAATATTGTCCATCTATAAAACTCCCTTAAGAACAATGAAAGACATATCCTCCAATTTTCTATTCTTTACCGGGAAAGGTGGTGTAGGAAAAACTTCGCTTGCATGTGCAACGGCAGTAAAAATCGCAGAAGAAGGAAAAAAGGTTCTCTTAATCAGCACTGATCCGGCATCGAATTTAGAGGACGTGTTACAAACTCCGGTGAAGAATGAGATAACACCACACAAAACCGTTCGTACGCTTTTCACTATCAATATTAATCCTGAAGTTTCAGCGCAAGAATATCGTGACCGGGCAATCGCTCCATTAAAAGGCGTAGCTCCTCAGGATGAAATAAACAAAGTAGTAGAGCAACTCTCCGGCGCGTGTACAACTGAGATCGCTTCGTTCGATGAATTCTCGCGTTTTATAACAGGCGAGGGTAGCTCACAAAATTTTGATACAGTCATTTTTGATACTGCACCTACAGGCCACACGATTCGTTTGCTAGAATTACCTGCGGCGTGGGACACCTTCCTGGACAACAATCCAAAGGGTGCATCATGTATCGGTCCGTCTACAGCTCTAAAAAGCAGTAAGGAGCGCTATAAAAAAGTTATTGCTAGTTTAAGAGATGCTAAGAAAACTACTTTTTTTCTGGTAACTCGTCCAGAAACTTCCTCTTTAAAGGAAGCTGCCCGAACGAGTGTAGAACTGAAGGAACTAGGAATGTCAAATCAAAAACTATTGATTAATGGTGTATTCAGGGCGTTGGATCGTACGGACGCTGTAGCTTTGGAAATTGAAAAAATGGCTGAAAAGCACTTAACGACATTACCCGCGGAACTGAGCAGCCTTGAAAAATCACAGTATCCAACGTTACCCTATAATGTACTAGGTATCGAAAAATTACGATCATTGTTAGATATCGGGCTTCAACAGAAACTTGTAAGCGAAGAAATTGGCACTAATAGTAGATTGACACATCCGCTTGATGATTTATCAAGACTTGTAGATGACCTGGAAGGAAATTCCAATAGCGGTTTGATTATGACAATGGGTAAAGGTGGTGTAGGTAAAACTATTGTAGCCGCATCTATTGCAACCATGTTGGCAAGGCGGGGACACCAGGTGCTGTTAACCACTACAGATCCTGCAGCCCACATTAAAGATTTCATGAACCAATTAGATCAAAAACCAGACACGCTGGTAATCGAACGAATTGATCCCAAGGTTGAAACAAAAACTTACATTGATAAAGTAGTCGAACAAAAGGGTGCAAGGCTGGATGAGGAGGGTCGGAGATTATTAATTGAAGATCTTCAATCGCCATGCTCAGAAGAAGTGGCGGTTTTTCATGCTTTCTCGAGTGCCATCTTCAAAGCAAAAAAGCAGTTTGTGGTGATGGATACAGCGCCTACTGGACATACGCTGCTTCTCCTTGATACAACAGGCAGCTACCATCGCGAAATATTAAAGACGATGGACTCAAAAAAAATAAAAACGCCTTACATGTTTTTACAAGATGCTGATTTCGCAAAAATACTTTTGGTGGCGCTACCTGAAACAACGCCGATGAGAGAAGCTGAAAGCCTTCAAAATGATTTGAAAAGAGCTGGGATTGTTCCGTATGCCTGGATTGTCAATCAGTGTTTATCTGCTATAACGCACTTAAAAGATCCGATACTCCAAAAGCGAGCGGCATCCGAAATTGGCATTATCGATATCATCAGAGAAAAGTTGTCTAACAGAACATACGGTATTCCATTCTTGCCAGAGGAGAAATTATTGCCTGCAATACTCGAACGATATGATCATACAACGATACGACAAGTGCGCAGCGCAGGCGATTTTAAAGAAAAATAAATGACGCTATTTCACGATATGAAAGTCGCGAACACCCGTTAAGACCGTCGCGTTTCGCCTCCATCTAAATAGAATTTTCTCATCAACTTTGTGCTGTTGAGTTAACACGCTAGTGCAGTGGAGCAGCAACCATTAAAAAAACGGGCGTATCCGAAAAGCCAGACGAGTAGGAGCAAAAAAATAAATATTGAGTTCATGGCTAACAATGTTTCGCTTCATAGAATACTTAAAGCATCTCCTGAAAAAGTATTCCGCGCATTTACACAAGCTTCGGCAATAGCGTCATGGTTGCCCCCGTATGGATTTATTTGCACCGTCCATCAAATGAATGCAGAGAAAGGCGGTACTTTCAGGATGTCATTCGAAAACTTTTCAACCGGTAACAGTCATTCATTCGGTGGCACCTATATAGAGGTAAAGCCTAATGAGTTTCTAAAGTACACTGACACATTTGACGATCCCAATTTGCCAGGAGAAATGATTACTTCTGTATCCCTCCGAAACACTATAGCCGGTACCGAGATAAAAATTTCACAGGAAGGAATTCCTGTGGCAATACCGGCAGAGATGTGCTATTTAGGTTGGCAGGAATCGCTGGAAAAACTTGCTAAACTTGTCGAGCCGGAGATTCCGGATGCTTGATCCAGACAGACTCCTTATTACTCCAAGGTGTCGAGGGCTCGATTTCACATTTACGAAATGCGAAATGATTTGTTTGTTAAGAGCTACTCAACGCATGTAGCATGAAAGGTGATTGAAATGTATTCGTAGCTGATTTACACACTAACGGGTAAATGGCTGGGGACAATATACGTCTTTGTGAATACCACGAATACGAACTCTGTAGTTCAGCATAAATTCGTGGGTTCCGTTAGAAAATTTGCGGATATCCGAAGTTATCCAATCATATGAATAGCCGAAATTAAATTTTTCACTAAGCTTAAAATGGAGGAGGGTGGTAAAACTTTCGCCAGTGCGATAGGAAACGCCGGTACTGATCAGGTTGTGGAAGATTAAAGCAACATTGATATCGGCATTCAAGGGTGTTCCTTCCTGAGCTCTAATCAAGAGGGAAGAATTGAGTTTTACTTTATCAAGTCGATCAAGGGGAAGTATTGAGCCAACGAGCAAATAATAGTGCCGTGCCAACGCGAGTTGTTGCAGACCGCCGTTAAAAAATTTAGCATGTTTTAAAATTACAGGAACAGAAAAACCACCGAAAAACTTCTTGTTACTATAAAATACACCGCCACCGAAATTCGGTTTCAATTCGCTTAATGTACCGTTGAATGTGGGGTCTTGGCCGGCTTTCAAATTAAGTTCACTAAAGTCAGCGCGAAAGTTGTGAAAGCCACCTTGAAGGCCCATCGAAAATACGCCTCCCCGCTGATCTTGTATCCGGTATGCATAAGCTGCATAAACACCTGTGTTCGTATAGCTGCCAACCTTATCGCTGGTGACGAGCAACCCCACCCCTACCTTACTATTATTTACGGTAGAGTGAACCCCCAGCGTTGCTGTCTGAGGAGCACCTTCGAAATTAACCCATTGATTTCTGTAGCTGACTGTAGCACTGAGTTGAACATGACTTCCCGCGTATGCCGGATTGATCAACAATCCATTATAAATATATTGTGAATACACAATGGTTTGTTGCGCTGCCGAACGGAAGCAAATCCCCAGTAGCAGCAGTCCAAACACAAACACTATTTTCTTTAAGGCACTCATATCTTAACGCAGTAATTCCAAGTATCCGGTCTTTTGTTCGGAACCATCTCCCTTATTGATGATATAGAAGTACGTTCCATCGGGTAGCTCATTGCCCAGGATATTTATTCCACGGTTTGAAATACCATCGAAATAAACATCTTCATTATCATATCCGCTTGCCTCAAAGACAAGTGTACCAGCACGGTTAAAAATCTTAACGGAATTGTTTGGATATTCAGAGATGCAACCTACCTCGAAGAAATCATTCAGGCCATCATTGTTTCTCGATACGCCATTATAGATGGAAAGATCCGTTTTGATTTCAAAGGTTTTAGGTGTTTTACAATTCTTGAAAGATATTGCCGTAACCGTAAAAACTCCTGAAGGCAGCGCCGAAGCCTGGGGTCCTATTTCAATCGCTCCCTGGATATCCCATTCGATCGCCTTTACTTCGACGTCCCCGGATAATTTGATTGATGCGCTACCAATATTTTCATTACAGTTCGTATTAACTGTTACGATGTCAAAGTCAGGGTACTGTGCAATGGAAATCACTTCTTTCTGCACAGGCATGGATGTACAACCAGATGTGCGATCAATGGCCGTAACGGTATATATACCCGCATCGAGCGCTTCATATATTTCACCGGATGCATCTGCCTGGCTTTTGATACCCGGTCCGTTATACCAATTGAATATATAGTCTTTCGTTACTCCGTTTACGTCAGCACTCAGTGCACCGTCATGGATCTCACAATCCGTACGGTTGGAGATTACGTTAATTTGCGGCATCGGTGTAGTGAGCGGATCACTTCCAATCGTGATGGTGGTGGTACCCGCACAACCTGAAATCACATCAGTAGCTTTGACCACGTAAGTTGTGGCCTTTAGAATACCAGCTTCACTTCCTGTATATATCGAGTTCGTTGCGGATCCTTCATACCAATCGAACGTATATCCAATCACACTTCCATTGACTGATGCAACCGCCACACCGTTCGCATTGCCTGGATCACAATATGTAAGCGGAGCCTTCTGCATGGCCGAAACCTCAGGATATGCCCTACCATCACCTACGGTTACAGTATCTGAAATAGACGCACAAAAGTTAAGTGTCGGGTGTTTGGCTATAGCGATATACGTTCCGATGGGAACGACAAGCACTTCGTTTGAAGTAAAGTCAGGGGTTGCATCAACGACTGAGCCGTTATGCCATTCAATTGTGTATAACTGCCCCGAGCCCGTCCTTGTAGCAGCAAACAAACTACCATTGTCTGTCACACAGCTGGTCAACGGAACGGCTGATGCAACAACCTGGATTGCAACTGTGTCTGTTGCGAGCTTATAAGTCTCCAGACTGTAACAATGCGTCGTATTGTTAGTCACCCGGACCGTATACTCCAACACGTTGGTGTAATCGATGTTTCCTAGGAAAGGACTGTTCGGCTCCACCAGCGTTCCGGTTGTGTTATTGCCCTGAAACCATTCGATAGTATAGTCGGAAGAGTTCGTGTTATTACCAGTTGATACAAAGAAACTACCTTTCACCTCAGGCAAAATACAGACGGCAGGATTTTTAAATTCGTCCAATATAATCTGCGGCTTGGCAGTTTGATCATCAATTTCGCCAATGATATAATCCGATGCACATCCCAGGGCATCACTAATCTGAACATAGTAAATACCGTTTCCAAGATCAGGCGAAATATGATTTCCATTTAATACAGGTGTTATCGCAACTAAATTTGCGTCAAACCATTGGAATGAAAATTTATTCCTGTCGATGACATTGTCCATATCAAAGGAAGTGGTTGCCCCATCAAGGAATTGCTGGATCTCGTCCACCGTCAGTTTTCCATCCTGAACAGGTGTACACATGGTTTGTGCATTTGCTGTCAACGATCCATTAAGGACAGGTATCTTACGTTCGATGGTAAGCGTTGCCATATTCGTACAACTTGCAGATGGTGTTGAGGTATCGGTTACGAGAACGGTATAGTCACCTTCGGGCACACCAGATAAAACGGGGCCAGTATGCATTAAATCAGCAGGATTGGTATTGTTTCTACCGGAGAACCATTCAAACGTATATCCCGCAGTAACTCCGCTTGTCGATCCCTCTGAAACGGATGCGCTTAGCTGCCCCGTGTAATTCGTGTTGCAAGCGATATTGTCAAAATCTTTGACAGCAACGACAACCGGTATCACTGTGACATCTTCTATTGTAAACGGTACCAATGGTGAGACACAGTTTGAGGCTACATGTGTTGCTCTGACAAAATAATCATTGGCGATAAGATTTATCCCTACAGTTGACCCAGTGCCTGGATCAACCGGCGTAAGATCGCGTTGCAACCATTCAAATACATATCCTGTAGTATTACCAACAGGTAGGCCGTTAAAAATAACATCTGTGACCGATGCGCTTCCCGTTAGAGATTGGCAGTCGTAATTATCTATGGTGGCGATGTCATTGCTATTAATTCCAACCACGTTTTGAGTTTCTCCCACGCTGAACGTAGCAGTGCTCACACAGGTGTTGCCCGGTGAAAGAATGTCTGTCACTTCTACTGTGTAGTCGCCTGCTGCCAGGTTTGATAATGTCGCTGTCGTCTCTCCTGCTATCGCACTTGACGTGCCTATTCCACTATACCATTGAATCGTATAATCAGTCGCGGCTGGAACCCCGCCATTCACATCGATGGTGATCGATCCATTAGGGGAGGCACCTGAACAATTTGTGTTGTCTGTAATTGTATTCTGTGTGATCACAGGCGTGACGCTTGCATCATCAACCGTGAACACCATCGCAGCTGAGCTGCACAAGGATGTTGTGTTTGTAGCTACCACCCTATAGTTTCCAGCTGCTAACGGAACACCAACAATCGCAGATGCACCAGGACCATCGATCGATACCCCAGCATCATCAAACCATTCGAAGGTAAAACCAGTCGTGCCGCCATTGGATACACCATCGATCATAATATCGGTAACCTCTGCTGAACCATTCGCCACACAATCAGTTTGATCTCCTACTGTGATCGCTGCACTGTTAATTGTAAACACAGGAAGATCATCTACAACGGTGAACGTCGCAGTGCTCACACAAGTGTTGCCCGGTGAAAGAATGTCTGTCACCTCTACTGTGTAGTCGCCTGCAGCCAGGTTTGATAATGTCGCTGTCGTCTCTCCTGCTATCGCACTTGATGTGCCTATTCCATTATACCATTGAATCGTATAATCAGTCGCTGCAGGAACCCCGCCATTCACATCGATGGTGATTGATCCATTAGATGGTGCGCCTGAACAATTTGTGTTGTCTGTAATTGTATTCGATGTGATCGAAGGCGTGACACTTGCATCATCTACCGCGAACACCATCGCAGCTGAGCTGCACAAGGATGTTGTGTTTGTCGCCACCACCCTATAGTTACCCGCTGCTAACGGAACACCAACAATCGCAGATGCACCAGGACCATCGATCGATACACCAGCATCATCAAACCACTCAAAGGTAAAACCAGTCGTGCCTCCATTGGATACACCATCGATCATAATATCGGTAACTTCTGCTGAACCATTCGCCACACAATCAGTTTGGTCTCCTACCGTGATCGCTGTGCTGTTAATTGTAAACACCGGAAGATCATCAACAACGGTGAACGTCGCAGTGCTCACACAGGTGTTGCCCGGTGAAAGAATGTCTGTCACCTCTACGGTGTAGTCTCCTGCTGCCAGGTTTGATAATGTCGCTGTTGTCTCTCCTGCTATCGCACTTGATGTGCCTATTCCACTATACCATTGAATCGTATAATCAGTAGCTGCAGGAACCCCGCCATTCACATCGATGGTGATCGATCCATTAGGGGATGCACCTGAACAATTTGTATTATCTGTAATTGTATTCGATGTGATCACAGGCGTTGAACTCACATCATCAACCGTGAACACCATAGCAGCTGAACTGCACAAGGATGTTGTGTTTGTCGCTACCACCCTATAGTTACCCGCTGCTAACGGAACACCAACAATCGCAGATGCGCCAGGACCATCGATCGATACGCCAGCATCGTCAAACCATTCGAAGGTAAAGCCTGTCGTGCCTCCATTGGATACACCGTCGATCATGATATCGGTAACTTCTGCTGAACCATTCGCCACACAATCGGTTTGATCTCCTACTGTGATCGCTGTGCTGTTGATTGTAAACACCGGAAGATCATCAACAACGCTGAACGTAGCAGTGCTCACACAGGTGTTGCCCGGTGAAAGAATGTCTGTCACCTCTACGGTGTAGTCGCCTGCTGCCAGGTTTGATAATGTCGCTGTTGTCTCTCCTGCTATCGCACTTGATGTGCCTATTCCGTTATACCATTGAATTGTATAGTCAGTCGCGGCTGGAACCCCGCCATTCACATCGATGGTGATCGATCCATTAGGTGATGCACCTGAACAATTTGTGTTATCTGTAATTGTATTCGATGTGATCGAAGGCGTTGAACTCACATCATCAACCGTGAACACCATGGCAGCTGAGCTGCACAAGGATGTTGTGTTTGTCGCTACCACCCTATAGTTACCCGCTGCTAACGGAACACCAACAATCGCAGATGCGCCAGGACCATCGATCGATACCCCAGCATCATCAAACCACTCGAAGGTAAACCCTGTCGTGCCGCCATTGGATACACCATCGATCATAATATCGGTAACCTCTGCTGAACCATTCGCCACACAATCAGTTTGATCTCCGACCGTGATCGCTGTGCTGTTAATTGTAAACACAGGAAGATCATCAACAACGCTGAACGTCGCTGTGCTCACACAGGTGTTGCCCGGTGAAAGAATGTCCGTCACCTCTACGGTGTAGTCGCCTGCTGCCAGGTTTGATAATGTCGCTGTCGTCTCTCCTGCTATCGCACTTGATGTGCCTATTCCGCTATACCATTGAATCGTATAATCAGTCGCTGCAGGAACCCCGCCATTCACATCGATGGTGATTGATCCATTAGGAGAAGCACCTGAACAATTTGTGTTAGCTGTAATTGTATTCGATGTGATCACAGGCACTACACTCACATCCTTTATGGTGAATTGTACCAGCGGTGAAGCGCAATTAGAAGCATTGCTAATTGCCTTGACAAAGTAATCGTTAACACCAATTGGCGTACCGACGTCGTCCGTTGTTGAGCTCAGTGGAATGGGAGTCGTTCCATCATTCAGGAGCCATTGAAAGGTATATCCAGCTACTCCTCCGGAAGAGATGCCATCGACAAATACATCTAGAACCTTCGCAGATCCATTGTCCGGACTACACTCTGTTTGATCAGAAATATCGATGCTCGCCGAAGGGATAGAAATTACATAAGGATCCGCGTTGATGTGCAGCGTTTCTGTTGCTGTACAGTTATTGGCGGCACTAGTAACTTTCACCGTATAAAAACCTTCATCGATATTAACAGCAGTATGACCTGGTGCGAGAACATTGGCAACCGGAAGTAACGGACTTGTGATCAGTTTGCCGTCGTACCAATCGTAAGTATATCCTGCTGCCGGTGTTGGCACGCCATCTACATTAAGGGAGATCGATCCTGTACCAGAAGCTCCGATACAGTTCTTGTTATCCGTAAGAATATTGGCAGCAACGATCGGATAAACTTTATTATCAGCAATGTTAATATCATTAGGAGCTGATGAGCAGCCATTGAGAGCCGGGTTGACCTCCACAGCAAGAACTGTGTAATTTCCCGCAGCCAGACCAGTTACAACAGTTGAAGGGTTTGTACCGGGTCGTGACATAATCAACGCGCCATTTTGAAACACATCGATTCTATACCAGGTTTGATCGATAGTGGGATGCGCTAATAACGTTCCTGCGCTCGGTGTAATTTCCGCATCAAAGCTTCCATCAAGAACGATACAATCTGTTTGAGGAGAAGTCAATATACTTAACAAAGCAGCTTCATCGCTATAAGGAAGATTGATAGTAAGTGAATCCTGGCAGCCTGTATTGTTATCCAATACAATCACTGTATGTAAGCCGCTGTTGATAGGTTCCAAAGATGCAGCATTGGATATTCGGTTAGAATTCAGCGGGAAATTTTGTCCTGATCCTTCTGCCGTCATCCCAATATTTTTATCCCCTTCAAACCAACTGAATGTAAATCCCAATGTGTTCGCCGGCGACGAAGCCTCAACGCCAAGCTGACCCTGTGCGTCATTACAAATGGCGGGGACAATTCGTTCACCTAATAATTCTGAGATAGTAATAACCGTGTTTGGTGCATTGTTCACTGCGACTGTTACAGGCATCTGAACATCACAACCTAAAACATTATTAGTACCAATAACAGTATAGTTACCAGATGGCAGTCCGTTTACTGTTGCACCTGTATAATCCGCTACAGCTTTCAAACTATTTCCCTGATACCAGGAGAATGTATAATCAGCAAGCACACCGATGCTCACAGCCGTCACGGAAACACTTCCATCCGGAGTGGAACATGAGTTCACCAAGGTGGAAGCCGTCATGTCAATGGTAGGTAATACAATGTTATTTACAACGGAAACCTCCGTTGTTCCAGCGCATCCTGTTGCATTGGAGATGGCTTGTACAGTATAAATTCCGGCCTCGAGGTTCGCCGCCGCCGCCGGACCACTCGTTACTTCGTTCGCCGCAAGCGTGTTCTGACCTTTGAAGATATGGAACGTGTAGCCAACCGTTGTTCCTCCTACGTCGGCGAGTATTGAGCCGTTCGATTTCGTCGGGTCACATGCCGTATTCGCGAGTGGCGTTCCACTCGGCGTGGGATAAGATAAATTGTCTGTTATGGTAAAGCTTGCAGTCACTGGACATCCACTGTTGGGCGTTACATTATCAGTCACACGAACGGTATATGTACCTCCACGTAGTCCTTGTGCTACTTCATTGTTAAGTCCTGCTGTGCTTCCCACTGTAGTACCAAGCGGAGTACCAGTTCCATTTCCTTCAAACCATGCTATTGTAAAGTCAGCAACAGGGGCTCCCCCATTGATCTCAATCGTAATGGATCCATTCGGTACTACACCAGAACAATGCGTATTATTAACAGCAGCTGACAAAGCCACAACCGGGTTTACGTGCGTATCATTAATCGTGAACGCGGTGATTACTGACTTACAATTCGTTGCAGAATTCGTGGCCTGCACGAAATAATTTCCGGCTGCTAATGGAACGGCTATGGAAGCTGCAGTTCCTGATCCTGCGATGACCGTAGTTCCATTGCTCTGGAACCATGTGAATGTATAGCCTGTTGTGTTTCCTGCTCCTACTCCATTCACGGTGATCTCATTCACCGTTGCAGCGCCATTTACCGGACTGCAATTTGATTGGTGACCAAGAGTAATATCTGCGTTGTCAATTGTAACAACGGCAGGTGTATTGGTAATGGTAAAAGTTGTTGTAGTGGAACAACCATTGTTCGGGGTTATGAGATCAGTAACACGAACAGTGTAAGTTCCTGCCGAAAGTCCCTGAGCTGTTATATTGCTTACGCCAGTTACACTACCTATCGTTGTTCCCAACGATACTGTCGTGCCGTTTCCTTCGAACCACTCAACATTGAATTGTCCGGCAGCAGGAGCAACACCATTGATATTTATTGTGATCGATCCATTTGGAGTAACGCCTGTACAATTAGTGTTATTAACGGTGGTGGCTGCAGTTACGGCAGGATTGACGTGTGTATCATTAATCGTAAAAGGTGTGACCGGCGATTTACAATTCGTTGCTGTGTTGGTAGCCTGCACGAAATAATTTCCGGCTGCTAATGGAACAGCAATGGTAGCTGCAGTTCCCGAGCCTGCAATAACAGTCGTTCCATTACTCTGGAACCAAGTGAACGTATAGCCGGTTGTGTTTCCGAGCCCAGCTCCATTCACGGTAATCTCATTCACCGTTGCAGCGCCATTTACCGGACTGCAATTTGACTGGTGACCAAGAGTAATATCTGCGTTGTCAATTGTAACAACGGCAGGTGTATTGGTAATGGTAAAAGTTGTTGTAGTGGAACAACCATTGTTCGGTGTTACGAGATCAGTAACTCGAACCGTGTAAGTTCCTGCCGAAAGTCCCTGAGCTGTTATATTGCTTACGCCGGTTACACTACCTATCGTTGTTCCCAACGATACTGTCGTGCCGTTTCCTTCGAACCACTCAACATTGAATTGTCCGGCAGCAGGAGCAACACCATTGATATTTATTGTGATCGATCCATTTGGAGTAACGCCTGTACAATTAGTGTTATTAACTGTGGTAGCTGCAGTTACGGCAGGATTGACGTGCGTATCATTAATCGTAAAAGGTGTGACTGGCGATTTACAATTCGTTGCTGTGTTGGTAGCCTGCACGAAATAATTTCCGGCTGCTAATGGAACAGCAATGGTAGCTGTAGTTCCTGATCCAGCAATGACCGTTGTTCCATTGCTCTGGAACCAAGTAAACGTATAGCCAGTTGTGTTCCCGAGACCAGCTCCATTCACGGTGATTTCGTTAACCGTTGCAGAACCATTCACCGGACTGCAATTTGACTGATGACTAAGTGAAATATCCGCATTGTCAATTGTAACAACTGGAGGGGTGTTGGTAATCGTAAAGGTCGTGGTAGTAGCACAGCCGTTGTTCGGAGTTACGATATCGGTAACACGAACTGTATAAGTTCCAGCCGAAAGTCCTTGAGCTGTTATATTGCTTACTCCGGTGACACTACCTATCGTTGTTCCTAGTGGCGTGGTTGTTCCGTTTCCTTCGAACCACTCCACATTGAACTGTCCAACAACAGGAGCAGCGCCATCGACATTTATGGTGATTGATCCATTTGGAGTAACGCCTGTACAATTAGTGTTATTAACGGTGGTAGCAGCAGTTACAGCTGGATTAACATGGGTATCATTGATGGCGAAAGGCGTGACCGGCGATTTACAATTCGTCGCCGTGTTGGTGGCCTGCAAGAAATAATTTCCAGCTGCTAATGGAACAGCAATAGTAGCTGCAGTTCCTGATCCTGCGATGACCGTTGTTCCATTGCTCTGGAACCAGGTGAATGTATAACCAGTTGTGTTTCCTACTCCTACTCCATTCACAGTGATTTCATTCACCGTTGCTGATCCATTTACCGGACTGCAATTTGACTGATGTGTAAGGATAATATCTGTATTTTCAATAGTAACAACGGCAGGTGTATTGGTAATGGTAAAGGTCGTTGTAGTAGAACATCCGTTGTTCGGGGTTACTAAATCAGTAACACGAACTGTGTAAGTTCCTGCTGAAAGTTCTTGAGCCGTTTGATTGTTCGCACCTGATACACTGCCAACAGTTGTTCCTAACACTGTAGTCGTGCCATTGCCTTCAAACCATTCAATATTGAATTGTCCGGCGACGGGAGCAACACCATCGATATTTATCGTGATCGATCCGTTTGGAGTGACGCCTGTACAATTGGTGTTGTTAACGGTGGCCGCTGCTGTTACTGCAGGATTAATGTGCGTATCATTAATAGTAAAAGGTGTAACTGGAGATTTGCAATTCGTTGCTGTGTTGGTAGTCTGCACAAAATAATTTCCGGCTGCTAATGAAACAGCAATGGTAGCTGAAGTTCCTGATCCTGCGATGACCGTTGTTCCATTGCTCTGGAACCAGGTGAATGTAAAGCCGGTTGTATTTCCGAGACCAGCTCCATCCACGGTGATTTCATTTACCGTTGCTGATCCATTTACCGGACTGCAATTTGACTGATGAGCAAGTGCGATATCCGCATTGTCGATTGTAATAATTGCCGGTGTATTGGTAATCGTAAAGGTCGTTGTGGTGGAACAACCATTGTTCGGGGTTATGAGATCAGTAACACGAACCGTATACGTTCCTGCTGAAAGTCCTTGAGCGGTTTGATTGTTCGCGCCTGCCACGCTGCCAACAGTTGTCCCTAATGCTGTAGTGGTGCTATTTCCTTCGAACCATTCAATATTGAACTGTCCGGCAACAGGAGCAACACCATTGATATTTATTGTGATCGATCCGTTCGGTGTTACACCTGTACAATTGGTGTTGTTAACTGTAGTAGCTGCCGTTACTGCAGGATTAACATGGGTATCATTGATGGTGAAAGGTGTGATTGGCGATTTACAATTCGTCGCCGTGTTTGTGGCCTGCACCAAATAATTCCCGGCAGCCAATGGAACAGCAATAGTAGCTGCAGTTCCTGATCCCGCGATGACCGTTGTTCCATTGCTCTGGAACCATGTGAATGTGTACCCTGTTGTATTTCCTGCTCCTATTCCATTCACGGTGATCTCGTTCACAGACGCAGAGCCATTTCCCGGACTGCAATTTGACTGATGTGTAAGGATAATATCTGTATTTTCAATAGTAACAACGGCAGGTGTATTGGTAATGGTAAAGGTCGTTGTAGTAGAACATCCGGTGTTAGGGGTTACTAAATCAGTAACACGAACCGTGTAGGTCCCGGCAGAAAGTTCCTGAGCTGTTTGACTGTTCGCGCCCGCCACGATACCAACAGTTGTTCCTAAAGTTGTAGTCGTGCCATTGCCTTCAAACCATTCAATATTGAATTGTCCGGCGACGGGAGCAACACCATCGATATTTATCGTGATCGATCCGTTTGGAGTAACGCCTGTACAATTGGTGTTATTAACCGTGGTGGCGGCAGTTACAGCCGGATTAACATGGGTATCATTGATGGTGAAAGGTGTGGCTGGCGATTTACAATTCGTCGCTACGTTTGAGGCCTGCACGAAATAATTTCCAGCTGCTAATGGAACAGCAATAGAAGCTGCATTTCCTGATCCTGCGATGACCGTTGTTCCATTGCTCTGGAACCAGGTGAACGTGTAGCCTGTTGTGTTTCCTGCTCCCACTCCATTCACGGTAATCTCATTCACCGTTGCAGCGCCATTTACCGGACTGCAATTGGACTGGTGGCCAAGTACGATGTCCAGATTATCAATAGTAACAACAGCAGGCGTATTGGTGATGGTAAAAGTTGTTGTGGTGGAACAACCATTGTTCGGTGTTATGAGATCATTAACACGAACAGTATAAGTTCCTGCTGAAAGTCCTTGAGCTGTTATATTGCTTACTCCGGTTACATTACCTATCGTTGTTCCCAGTGGCGTGGTGGTTCCGTTACCTTCGAACCATGCTACATTGAATTGTCCGGCAGCAGGAGCAACACCATTGATATTTATTGTGATCGATCCATTCGGTGTGGCCCCAGTACAATTGGTGTTATTAACCGTGGTAGCTGCAGTTACGGCAGGATTGACGTGCGTATCATTAATCGTAAAAGGTGTGACCGGCGATTTACAATTCGTTGCTGTGTTGGTAGCCTGCACGAAATAATTTCCGGCTGCTAATGGAACAGCAATGGTAGCTGCAGTTCCTGATCCGGCAATGACCGTAGTTCCATTGCTCTGGAACCAAGTAAACGTATAGCCGGTTGTGTTTCCGAGCCCAGCTCCATTCACGGTGATTTCACTAACGGTTGCTGATCCATTTACCGGACTGCAATTTGATTGGTGGCCAAGTGTAATATCCGCATTGTCGATTGTAATAACTGCCGGTGTATTGGTAATCGTAAATGTTGTTGTAGTGGAACAACCATTGTTCGGGGTTATGAGATCATTAACACGAACAGTGTAAGTTCCTGCTGAAAGTCCCTGAGCTGTTATATTGCTTACTCCGGTGACAGTACCTATCGTTGTTCCCAACGATACTGTCGTGCCGTTTCCTTCGAACCATTCAACATTGAATTGTCCGGCAGCAGGAGCAATACCATTAATATTTATTGTGATCGATCCATTTGGAGTAACGCCTGTACAATTCGTGTTATTAACCGTGGTAGCTGCAGTTACGGCAGGATTGACGTGCGTATCATTAATCGTAAAAGGTGTGACCGGCGATTTACAATTCGTTGCTGTGTTGGTAGCCTGCACGAAATAATTTCCGGCTGCTAATGGAACAGCAATGGTAGCTGCAGTTCCTGATCCTGCGATGACCGTTGTTCCATTGCTCTGGAACCAGGTGAATGTATAGCCAGTTGTGTTTCCGAGACCAGCTCCATTCACAGTGATTTCATTAACGGTTGCTGATCCATTTACCGGACTGCAATTTGACTGATGACCCAGTGAAATATCCGCATTGTCAATTGTAACAACGGGAGGTGTGTTGGTAATCGTAAAAGTCGTTGTAGTAGCACAGCCGTTGTTCGGAGTTACGATATCGGTAACACGAACTGTATAAGTTCCAGCCGAAAGTCCTTGAGCTGTTATATTGCTTACTCCAGTTACACTACCTATCGTTGTTCCTAGTGGCGTGGTTGTTCCGTTTCCTTCGAACCATGCTACGTTGAATTGTCCTGCTGCAGGGGCAATTCCATTAATATTTATTGTGATTGATCCGTTAGGCGTGGCCCCAGTACAATTGGTGTTGTTAACAGTAGTGGCGGCAGCTACCACGGGATAGACATACGCATCAATGATGGTCACTACTTCCGTATCAATACAACCATTGGCCGTATTCGTAGCTTGAACGGTGTAAACACCCGCCGCCAGTCCTGTTATAGGAGCCGCATTACCAATCAGATTTGCCGCCAGCGTGTTATTTCCTTTAAACCATTTGAAGGTGTAACCCAAGGTACTTCCTGACACAGAAGCACTGGCTGCGCCAGTTGGCGTAGTACAGGATGTTTGCTGTGATGTAACGGTAGCGGTAACAGGAACAATTTGTTTTGAAACAACGGTTACAACCACCGGTTCTGAACTACACCCAGTGGACTTATCGGTGGCTACCACCGTATAATCGCCAACCGTGATGTTCGAATATGTACTTCCAGCAAAATCGGAAGTAGGTTTAACGCTGCTTCCATTATACCACGCGAAATCGTATCCATTCGTAACATTACCTACCTTAGCCGATGCGCTACCTGAATTTGCCGGATTGCAATTTGCTTCTGTGACCGAAGCCGTAACGACTGGCCTTACTGTGTTGTCTGTTACTTTGGCGGATGTCAGAATTTGACAACCCGTAGCTTTCTCTGTAACCAGAACGGAGTAAACGACATTAGACACGTTTGTAATCACATGACTTTTCGAAAGTATTGGACTTGTACCAAACACATTTCCCTCAAACCACTCATAGGTATAGTTCCCGAAGGGGGCACCACCATTTATGGATACGGTCAGTTTTCCATCCGGATTCTTACAACTGGTGTAGGGCGCGTCTTCCGTGATCTTTGCCGTAAGAGTTTTAGTCTCCTGTCCTACCACCACCTGCGCGGTAGTTGAACTACATTTCGCTCCTTTATGATATGCAATAATTGAGTAAGATCCAGCAGCTAAACCCGTTCTTACCGGGCCTTTGAAAACCGCCTGGGCAGTATCTCCCACCGTAGCGCCATCGAACCAATAAAACGTATAGCCTACTGTTTCCTTGACAGCGCCTACCAACCGATACACTTCCGCCGCTCCGTTGGATTGTCCTGTATTATTTCCACACTTTATATCATTCGATATCAGCGCCGTTTGAATTGTAAATGGCGATGGCGAGACGCCAGCGGAAACAATGTTGTTTGTATAGTTACATTCTGTAAAAGAAGAATTGGGCAATTTAATGGGCGTTGGAACGGTAGAGCCATTGTCGTTAAGCACCACAAATAATGTGAAGTTGGCGCCACTACCTTCAACTGTCATATCCGTGAGCGACACGACATCATTGACATTGAATTTGGTGAGGTTGATGTTTACCGTATTGAGCTTAACTGCACCTGCTAGGGTGGGATTTCCCTGGTAAAAGGTTATTGGAAGAACGCCGGAAAGACCGAGGTCTCCAACATTTTTTATATTCAAGGAAACCAAAAAGTCTTCGTCGGGGCAAGTCGGCGGAGTGATCTTCACTGAGGCAGGATCATAGGTAATATCCGGCGAGGCATACGTTGGGCATCCTTTTGTATCGAGAAAAGGAGATTGGTTTAAGAAAGTATTTAATGCACGATTAGGCCCTGTTGTACATGAGCCTGATGAGAAAACGAGATGATGTTTCTGTTGTATCCTTGGGATACTGAGATCATCATTTACATTCACATTAAAATAACCGTGTTGGTTCCACACTTTACGTGCTGGCACCCATGCAGCCAGATTTGATTTGTAAGTCCTTACCTGGCCGAACGGCGCACGGCTTATGTCATTGATGTTATCCGTATCGTTGGTCGCACAGATCACACATATTTCTGTAGATCCATCACCATCCACATCGGCTACGATAGGGTAATCATTTGCTGTTCTTGAACGACACGTGGCCTGCGTAAAGACACTTCCTGTTTTACCATTTATAATATATATAAACGCTTCATCGCGGTAGACAATTTCTACGGCATTATCATTATTAAAATCAAAAACGGTAGTGCCAGTATACCCAGAGGTACCTTCATTGATATTTATGGAGATCGCAGGCCATAGGGGCGTGAAATCTTCTTTAAGTGCGTACAGGCGATTTCCGGAAACGAACGTAGCATTCGATTTTCCATCTCCATCGATGTCAGCGATGTTGAGCCTTCCTGTGCCGTGTTGCCAATTATTTGGTGGTTTATAGACTTTATACGTGCTATTCTTTACATCCCAGAAAAAAACAGTAGTAGCACCGCCTGTCGAACCTGACGCGCCGCTCATTAATACATCCAAAGATCCATCCTGATTATAGTCGGCTACACTGGTAAGGGAGGTTACCCATCCAAAGGTGGTAAGTTTTGGAAAGTAGCTCGCAGCAGCCGGAATAGTTACAGCTGATGAAAGTGTTCCCGCATCAAGCGTTCGTGCCCCCAGGTTCACGCCATAGATTCTTCCTCCAAGCACAAGTTCTAAGCCCGCACAATCGGTACACGCTGCATCATCTAATATATCTACAGCCACAGGCCCTGCGTCTATTGTAGTCCAGGTCCCACTACCTTTTACCAAACGGAGACCCGTTTCAGCATCAAGTATTTCATTGCGATAATACAGTTCTACTTTTCCATCCTGGTCGAAATCGGCTAGTCCCATTGTAATGGGCTGACCATAAATTGGTACACGCCATTGCAAACCGCCGTTGCAGTCGTATGAGGCTATGTAAAATGTTGTTCCTTCCTTTTCAGCAATGAAAATGTCTCCACAATTGTCGCGCTTGACATTACCGATCGCGTGACCAAAATACTCAGCGGTCCCCTTAATTGTACCACTGTTTTTTAAACTCAGGTCACGACCATCCAGGATATAGACTTTTTTATCATCCTGATGGAGTGTTACTACTTCGGGGATGCCATCATTATTAAGATCACCGACCACCATGGAGCCTGATGTCCAGGTCGAGCGGTTAGGTGATTTGGCACCAACTTTCATCTCGAACTTTGCAGTCCCTGAAGGGGGAACCTGACAGAGTTTATCACGGCCTACATAAAAATCTTTACAGACAACACTATTTGCACAGTTGCTATCAAAACAGTCGATGAATCCATCCCCATCGTTGTCGATCCCATCGCCGCAATTTGATTCCTGCCCTAGCACAGAAAGCGATAGCGCCATCAGCAGAAATACCACCAAAGTCTTTTTCATGGAACCGTTTAGAACGTACTAGCTACGCGCATTTTAAAAAAAATTGAGGAGGGGTCTTCGAATTAAATTGGTATTCCAACTTCCATTCTTTATTGCTAGCAAGTAGGTGTTTTCGAATGATATAGATTTATGATCCTTCGTGGATATATATTCTATGTAAGAATTTACGGATAATGATAAGCTTTAATGTTAAAAATCTGAGGACCTTTTCGCACACAAACAATGGTGGCAAATTTGCCGGCAATAGCGTTGATGAAATATATATACTCGATTACATGTATTGCGGGGCTGCTCGTTTTTATATCTGTTGAAATAACTTCCGCGCAGATTATGCGCATAGGAGTGAAAGCAGGGCCGCAGTTATCCTGGGTTGCTGGCGACGATCCAAAATATAATTCGGTGGCAACGGTACGGCCAACAACAGGTTTTCATGCGGGATTAGTTTTGGCATTCAAAGTGAAGGACCGGTATTTTCTCAATACGGAATTAATTTATTCCCAAAAAGGAAAACGTGTTGAAGGTAAGATAGATCCTAACTTGAGGGATAAAGTTGTCTATAACCACATCGATGTGCCTGTGCTTTTTTCTATGCACTTCAAAGGTAGTCTTACAAAAGAAAGACAATTCAAATGGTACATCAATGCAGGGCCTACGACAAGTTACTGGCTAGGTGGAAAAGGTGTAATTAAGTCAGGTGACTTGATAGAAAACGGTCTTTCAGAATTGAAGTACAAGATTGCTTTTGGCACCAGGCCCGATCACAACAACGCAGACATACTCTATATAAAGGATGCCAAACGTCTCCAATTTTCTATGAGCATCGGAGGTGGCATATTACTAGAACCTGCCAATAGACAGAAGGTAATGATCGATTTCAGGTATGACATCGGACATACACGAATCGGCACGCCGGAGAGTTCACAATTTATGGTTCCTGCTGATTACCAGGACAGCCTGAAAGGTAGAAATAAAGGCATACGAATGTCGTTGATTTATCTTTTTGAATTCAGTTCAGATCGTAAAGAGAGAAATAAGGGTAAAAGCTCGATCAAAAAGTAAAAGCTGACTTTGGGATGACTATCGGCCAAACATATAACGATGTGGCGGGTAGGCTATCCGTAACTTCAAATTCCGCCCTTTCAGGGCTAATGTCGTTGTTGCTTTTTTTGCGCAGGCCTGAAAGGCCTGCGCTAGTGATGACGGCCCTTCAGGCCTGTGATTTCAGGGTGATTTAAATCCGTGCAGGTGGATTCAAGATTTACTAACAACAATTACGGGCGCATGTACTTAATATTTGGCTTGTTATTAAGAGGTGCTTTTCGAGATTCTTTTATGAGCATCAAGGAGACTTTAACATGTTGTCTTTTAGGGGACCTCAACCAAAAGGTTTGTTCTTACTCTGTTTAAAAAAATAGTAGGTTCAATCAATGATCATATCCGGACGATTATAGACCGTCAACACGCAGGTAGGCTTTCCGTGATTTTGAGATTTAGCCCTTTAAGCTAACATTGTTGTTGCTTTTTTTTGCGCAGGCTGGAAAGTCCTGCGCTAGTGATGACGGCCTGTACAGATGATTTTTTAATCCGGAAAGATGGATTCAAGAAGAACGAAGAAAATCCAAAAGGTTAACGAAGAACGCCGTGAAGTAACCAGAAATTATACAGCGTCTTTGGACGATTGGTTAAATCATTATCTTATTAAATTCATTCAATAACAATTCACCGGCCTGAGGTAGATTATTACCAAAACAAACTAGTCCTTCGTAATGGCCGGCCATGGCGAATATTTTATGTTGAGCAAGGTTTTGTTCGTTAAACAATCGTGTTATTTCCTTTGCCATTTCAGGTGTGCCGTATTCAATATTTTGCGCGGTGGCAGGCAAGGTATTCAAGAGTTTCTTCCATAATTTAAAATGATGAACATGCATCACGGCATGGGCATCGTTTGACTGTTCGTAAATCATCGCGTGGGTAAGGGATTCAGATGAAGCTATTGTAGATCCGGTTGAGCAGATTGCGTTCTTTTCTACATCATAATCAGTTACTAATGCATAATGCTCTTCCGTAAGCTTTTCAAATTTCCCGGTTCCAGATCCGGAAATAATAAATTCATTTTTCCTATGCCGAACGCTGATATTGCCATATCCGACACCCTCTTCATTAACACCGATAAGACCCAGGCGGTACAACTTATCCCGCCAAACATTCAGATCTCTTATCCATGCTTCTGCTAATGGTGCAGACTTTGTCCATTGACAATTGAATTTAATGACACCCTCTTCATTCATATCTGCTTGACTTTTTCAGCGTACATTTTAGTAATATCTTCTTCGCTTGCGCGGCAAATCCCTCGTTCTGTGATCAAGCCGCTGATAAGCCTGGCTGGGGTAACATCAAATCCATAATTCCCGGCGGGGCTGTCTAATGGTGTTATCAATACTTTTTTAATCTCGCCATCACATAACCCATACATGTATTTTACTTCATCAGAATTTCTCTCCTCGATATGAATGTCTTTCAAACCATCGTGTATACTCCAATCAAAAGTAGACGACGGCAATGCTACATAAAAAGGAATTCCATTGTCATGCGCTGCCAATGCCTTCAGGTAGGTGCCAATTTTATTGGCAGCATCTCCGGCAACGGTTACTCTATCTGCACCAGTGATTACCATATCCACCAAGGCATGTTGCATCAGGTGGCCGCCAGCATTATCTACAATGACGGTATGAGGGATACCTTGATTCATCAACTCCCATGCTGTTAAGCTTGCACCCTGATTGCGAGGACGCGTCTCATCTACCCAAACGTGAAGATCAATTCCTCTTTCAAATGCTTCATAAATTGGTGCAGTAGCGGAACCGTAATCAACAAAGGCCAGCCATCCAGCATTACAATGAGTCAAAATATTGACCACCTTTCCATTTTTTCGTTTACTGATCTCTTCAATAATTGCCACACCGTGCGTCCCTATTCGTCGGCAATACTCGGCGTCTTCCTGAGCAATATGCTCTGCCATTTTTCGAGCGATTTTAATTTTTTCATTGGCTGTTTTTCCCTGCGCGATAGCATCTAATTGTTTGTTAACGGCCCATTCCAAATTGACAGCTGTCGGTCGCGTGGCCTTCAAGGCATCCGCGGATGCCAATATGTGTTCTAAAGAATTTTTGTGCCTGGATTCTATAGTAGCCAGGTACATACCGTATCCTGCAGCAGCACCGATAAGACCAGCACCTCTCACATGCATGTCTTTTATTGCATGCACCATCTCGCTTACTGTATGTAAGTCTTCCGTGATGAAGCGATGTGGCAAATGACGTTGATCAATGATAGTGATCACTTCTTCATTTTCTTCGTTGATCCAGATCGTGCGATAGTGTTTGCCTAGTACTTTCATATTTGTCGATTGCATGAATTTAAACAAATATAATTTGTGAGGTATTTTTCACCGGTTAGGATCGGCGGGTATGATTCAGTTTTGTTATCTGAAGTAAGTAAGTGACAAAGAATTTGATTCTGGGCAACATTTCATTCCGCCCCTTCAGGGCTTGATGGCGCTTGTTGCTTTTTTTTCCGCAGGCCTAAAGTCCTGCGCTAGTGATGACGGCCTTTCAGGCCTGCGATATACAATGCACGTTTTTTACCAAACTGCCTCAGGCCTGCGATTAATCAACGTGATTTTTTTGTGAACCAAAAAAGTCCTTCGTGCTTGGTACGGCCTTGCATAAGAATTTGGTTCTGGACAACCTTTCATTCCGCCCTTCAAGGGCTTGATGGCGCCTGTTGCTTTTTTTACCGCAGGCCTAAAGGCCTGCGCTATTGATGACGGCCTTTCAGGCCTGTGAAGATACGTCGCCGTCGTTGTTCCGGTAAGACTATTTTAGCTTATAACAAACAAGTTCATTGGGACCTGTACGGTAGTAAACGTAGTTATAAATCTGATCCACTTCGTATTCGGGCTCCTTATCATTTTTAATATCAATTGCATTCACAATCTCACCGTTGCTTTTATTTATCTGGACGAGCTGATTTCCTTTTTTCTCCTGCTTCGTCATCATCATCATAAAAGTTGGCGTTGATAATGACGCTTTATAGCGCGCATTGAATTGCTTCATGGCGTTTGCAGAATATGCAAAGCCTGCGTTGCTCAGCTCGCCAAACCCTCTCGAAAATTCTTGTCCGACAGCTTTGCCGGCTGGGTCATTTGATTGCTGGGATGCCTGGGCAAATGCCGCAGAATAAACGCCTGCCACGCTACCGATATATGCTGCGCGGATGGCTTGTGCGGCAAGCAGCGCCCGCATAAGTGCAGGTTCGCGCGGTGCAGCATAGTATTTGTGGTATTTAACTGAGCCGTCGGATCCAAATTTCATTATGTTCTGCTCAGACATCATGATAATACCATCTGTGACAATGTCGATTGACGAGGGCATTTCCTTACCTTCAAATTCGATTTTTGCTGTTGTAATTTGTCTTGATGTTCCTGCTTGTTTATCTACTTCAAACAAGGACTTCTCCTTTGGGGAATAAACAAACATTTTTCCTGTTCCGTTATCGCCGGTAGGGAAAGGTCGGGGTACGTCGCTGTTAAAAGGATTACCGGCTTCTATTGAATTTGCCCAAAGCAGGCTTCCTGTATTGGTGTCTAAAATGTTTACTTCTTTTGTGGTTGTAAATAATAATCCTTTCGGCGTGAGCTCACTTTTAATCAGGTCGCCTTTGAGTTTTACCGGTTTAGGATACTTCAGCGTGCCGGTATTTGGATCCAGTATATTTAGGAAATATTCTTCAGCCTTATTGTTCCATGCATTGTCGAAGGCGGTTGTAATAAGGATACCTTGTTTTGTTTCAATATAGCTTACTACACTCCCTTCAGCCTTTATACCCTTCCCTTTTTTTCCCCAGGTAGTTTCGCCAGTTTCATAGCTTACGAGATTGATGGTCGGTTTTTGAGACGAGCGGGGACAGATGATCAATCCTTTTTCGTGAGGGATAACCTGGTTTAAGAGGTCGTTCTCTCTCGCAGGTTGCTTCCACACTGGAGCGCCTGTGTTTACATCATAGGCATAATATAGATTGTAGTAAAATTTCTGCGGGCCGCTTTCACTGCTGTTTGTTGTGGTGAACCCGGAACCGGTGTTTGATTCAATGTCGGTGCCTATATAGACAACACCCTTTCGATACGGTGAAAAATGAATTTGTGCATGCTTTGAAGGCTCAATTTTATTTTTCCAAGTAACCTGACCGTTGGATGAATTAATTCTAATTACATAATTCGGATGCGTCAGTAACAAACTATTTTGGTCCAGTTCGTAAGGCTCGCTTGTAAGCGCTTGCAGACTGCTCAGTTCGTCACCCATCTTTTGAAGTTTGCCTAAGATGCCTTTTCCAGCAGCTTCTGCTTTAAACAGATCGTCATTGGCCCACACTTGCTGTCCCGTGGCAATATCGTACATAAAAAGTGAAGCGACGAGATTCTTAGGGCGCATGCCAATCACCAGTAATTTTCCGGCGGAAGGAAGTACATGGCGGCTTAAAACACCAATGCTTTCCTTCTGAGAGTCGAACAAGGTCTTACCATTGGTAACTTCCACAATGGCTTGCATCGGAATCGTCGAACTACTGTTGGCTTTATAAGCAATGGTGACAAATTCCGTTCCCTGAACTTCTTCAAAAGTGGCTGGACTTAATGCTGGAAAGGATTTATTCTCCCAAAGAATTTTGCCATCATTAGGATTGACACCATATAACCCATCGTTAGTACTCACAATAATATAGCCCAATGAATGAACGCGCTGCCAGTTAATGGTTGTTTTAAATTTTGCTGACCATGCCGGCGGGAGTTTTTGCTGCGCGTGCCCTGAAAAAGCCGTTAATATCAATATAGCCAGCAGGTGTTGAGCAAAGGTGATTTTCAGTTTCATACCATTGAAATTTTAAGGTCAAAATTGTGCCCTTTCGTGAAGCTTGTTAGTGCACTATGAACCAATAAGAGCTTACAACTTACGAACTCCTTCGACGAAGTCGTTGGCTTTTTCGACGAGGCGCTTAGCTATTTAAGGCTAAAACTTACATGACATATTTGTATAACGGCTACCAAGATTTCCAACCTTTCCCTGATGGCCAATTTGATTAAGAAGGAGACAATCAAAACTTCGTTTTATCGAATAAAGAAATCATTTTCGTGGCTGAGGCAGCGGCAAAAAATCTTGATCGACCAATTCTATCTCCATGAAGCTGTTTCGCTTTTCTTTATTACGGATTAATGTTTTCTTTGACGAATGGGATAAAATGTATAATTCACGGCATTAAAATTTATGGAACACTGTATAAGCGTAAAAAGTCGGATCATGCATTGCTCCGTGATTAAGCAACTATGAAAACGCCCTTAATTACCCCAGAAGGTTTAGAAAAGTTAAAAGCTGAGTTGGATCATCTGTGGCGTGTTGAACGGCCAGAGACCACACAAAAAGTATCGTGGGCCGCAAGCCTTGGGGATCGCTCTGAAAATGCAGATTATCATTACAATAAAAAGCGTCTGCGTGAAATTGACCGGCGCGTGCTTTATTTACGCAAGTGTATTGATGATTTGAAAGTGGTGAATTATTCACCCTTCCAGGAAGGTAAAGTATTGTTTGGCGCGTGGGTAGAAATTGAAAATGTAAAAGGCGATCACAAACGCTTCCGCATCGTGGGCTATGATGAGATTTTTGATACCAAAGATTACATTTCTATCGATTCCCCAATGGCGCGTGCGCTGATGAAGAAAGAAGTGGGTGATGAAGCAGTGGTGAAAACAGAGGCTGGGGAGTTTGCCTGGCGTGTGACCAAAATTGAGTATCAGAAATAACGATGTTTAGTAAACAATCTGACACTTCTGCAACACTCGTATAATTGATATGTTGATTCCGGACGGATGAGCCTTCCCTAATTGAAACATGTCTGGACTAGCCCAAGGGTTGTCATGCTTGTATATTACCTTTGTATTCGCGCTGGGCAGAACAAATTTTTTTCAACAAAAGTTAGATCACGCTGCACCTGCGTTATCTACGATCTCAAGTTTGTAGCCTTTACCGTGAATATTGGTTATGCGAAGATCAGGATCGGCGCTTAATTTTTTTCTAAGCTTTGAGATGAACATGTCAAGGCTGCGACCAGTGATAACACCGTCATCGGTCCATACTTCCTGGATAAGTTCGTCGCGCAACGTGAGTCGCCCGATATTTCTATTGAGTAATGTCAGTATTCTGCACTCCTTATCTGTCAATGAAATTGCTTCTTCGCCTATTCTCAAACGCTGGTGGGTGGTGTCAAATTCAAATCTTCCTATTGTAAGAACCGGATTGCTTTCATTTTGAATTGAAACATTCTGCTCCGCTGATGGCATTGATTTTTTAGACTGAAGGCTGGTGCTGATCAATACAACGGCCAACACTGATATGATACCACTGATCATCAGCGCAATTTGTGAATTAAGAACCGTGGGGTCAGGAAAATCCGCAAAAGCAATTTCAATGTTATAGCAAGCTTTCGGTTGACTCCTGCCTTGACAAGATTTAATACTGTTATGGGGAGGATTGATTTCAAATCCATAAACAATAGCTGGGTTATGACATTTATAAACGGTAACAGTGTACCTGGATAGTCCTGTTTTGGCAAGAAACTGCTGGACAATTGGCACTAAGATGTCGGGATGAAATACAAATTCGTTTTCAAATTTTAGCAGGAATACACCTTTGGCTTTTTCGATAACCGGAGGAATCACGGATGTTGAGTCACCAGCGCGAAGAAGCAAATCATGCCCGATAGCACGCACCGCTATATTGACTCGCTTGGAATATATCTCGCCCTCTGACCTATCCGTAATGAAAGCGGTCAAAAATAAAATAGCACAAAGCGAGATGACAATTGCAGCGAAAAGCTTAAATCTCGGTGCTCTGAAGACTGTACGGAAAAAATTTACGCGCATTTACAATTCTTTTTACAAACTATTTACAATTGGCCCAACCCTCGATGCGTACGTTTGGGTACACAAACCAAAGTAACTTTTTTATGAAACATTTAAAAAAAACGACTGCCCTATTGATGCTTCTAACGTCAATTATTGGTTCCCGGACACTTGCCCAGGATTTTGTTAATATGAATGCGATACTGAAGTTCAATAACGATATGATAGTCAAGACAGCGTTAGCGGAGGAAATAAAGAAAGAACGCGCAAAGGAAGTGATGCAAGACAATGAATACGTTAGTACTGGGTATGAAAAGGGAATATTTTCAGGCAATCCTCTTATGTTAAACGGCAAGTCTTTAGACTACGGCGAATTCAACCTGCAATCACAAGGCGAACTGACAGTGACTAAAGGAGCAGCTATAACCGGGCAAACAACGCAAATTCCTTTTCATGTGTACTTGAGAAGAAATGGAAATATTGTTCTGATCCCTGGTAAGGAAAGATCGGATCCGCAGCAGACTAAAATTGATATATCGGAGGTTTTAAGATATGCAGCACCCGGAGATCATCTTGTAATTGAGGCGGTCAGGAAAGAAGACGGTCCTGTGAAAAGAATTTTGAAATTACTTGGTGGCGGTTGCTAGCATCGTGCTAACAAAATCTTTAGGCTGGTTCCATTTGAATTGATTCTTCTTCTTTCATTCTCAAGGCAAGCCGATGAGGCACGTGCATGTTAAGATCTATTCTTGGTATTGAACAAAACAGGACAGAGGCCCGAAATTTTTTACCGGATTGAATGTGAAGAACTGTTCCTGTTCTCTGTGAAGTGTGCTCGAGTATTTCGTCCGTAATCTCGGAATAGGGTCAGTGTGTACTTTACTGCTTTTAACGGTACGCCTGGCCCTTCTTCCCCCTGGAGACAATGTGCGGATAGAATTCAAAATCATTCGTTATAAAACTTGAGAAGGACGTTATACGATCCTCGCCGGTTTGTAATTTGCGGCTAGAAAGTCAATTAACGTGCTTTGTTTCATGATCACTAAAAAACTCGCTGTACCCTTCATTAACGAAAAGCTGCTCCAGCAGGTAGAACATTGTTACATTGCTACTGCAGCTATCTCGGAAGCCGGATTCGACTTCATCCGAACCCGAATTCCAACCAAAACAAAAATGGAAATTGTGACAGGACTGGAGATGCCTACTTCGCCTGGTGTACTACAAAGGATCTGGCGCAACTATCAGGGGCGCATTACGCTGAACATTTACACGCGCAACGACTTTCACGCTAATGTGTACATCTTCGACTTGCCGTATCGGAAGTCCGTTGCTTTTGTGGGGTCGGGCCACTTCACCCTAGAAGGTATTAAAGACAGTGAAGAACTTTTTTACAAGATCAGCGACGCAAAAGAAATTGAAAATCTTAAATCATGGTTTATCGGCTATTACGAATTCGCACAGCCTCTTACGGAAACGCTTATTGCAGAATATGAATTGCGTTACCCTGTAATGAAGCAAAGACACCATGCATCACGCCTGGAAAAGAAGCAATTCATCGCGCTCACGACAGCCGGTTTTAGCTGGGATCAAATGAAGTTGAAGCAACAGTACTTCAAAAAAGAAGATTATCTCGCCTTCAGCAGCAGCAAAGCTCACTTTACTACACCTGAACTTTATGCCGAGCGGGTGAGCGTGCAAAACAAATTTAAAGCACTTCATGAGCTGATTAAGAATGACCTGCAGAAATTAGGATTTCATGCGACAGATCCGAACTCCACCGTCAGCAGCTTTGATCCGGCTCATCATGATGATAGCCAACTGCGCAGCATGTGGTTGGCTTATAGCATTAAGACAGCGTTAAAAAATCGTGACGAAGCAACCACATTCGGTGATCAGATGCATGTACAAATCATGCTCAGCCAAATGGATATGGGTATTTACTTTTTGGCTGGAAGTCCCCGGAAAGGACGAGTCGATCGTGAATATTTTAAGCGAAGGATGAACGACGTTGAATACCGGAAACAAACTTTTGCACTCCTTAGTGGTTTAGGTGGCGGTTATTGGATTGAAGTGGCGTGCGAACGGAAAAATATAGACGCTTTTCCGACAGAAGACGCCCTATGGGAATTTACAAAAGCTGATCAGTGGCTATATTATGATTTTATCATAGGCAAAAATTATACTCCGGACGCCGTTGAAATCAGCAGTGAAAATATAGCGGCGACCATTGTGAAGGAATTGGATAAACTATCGTTTTTGTTCAGGCATATGCAGGCGGCTGCTGAAATGTAATTACACGACAATCTTCTAGGCCACCCGCATGGGCTTACCGTTGGCCTTCAATTGATTCGACTGTCCTTTGTTGCTGGTGTTACTTGCTTTGGTTCGGAGGTGTCCAAATAAATGGCGTGTAGACCGGGTCTACCAGATCTGCCATTTCGAAAGTAGGTGGGCGTACGGATTGATTACCTACTAAAACTATAATAAGACATATTCGACATGGGCTTAGCTCAGACGGTGTCAATGCAATACCATTAGGAAGGTAATGGTATCAAAACTTCGGCTATAAAGAAAGGCGTCAGTCATGTTATGCATGCCCGACGCCGTAGTCATATTGACTCATGTTAATGGTGTTAAAATTTCCGAATGTTGCGCTGGCAGCAGTGTGTACTTTACTGCTTTCAACGGTGTGCCTGGTGCATTCTTCCTCGAAGACTCACCGGCTGGTTTTCTTAGTTGTTGTTCATGTCGTTTCTTTTAAGTTAGCGATCACGTTAATAGCTTCATTGCAGGGACAGCGATCCAGTGCGCTTTGATAATGCCTTCAAACTATTTTGTGGAAAGGCTTCGAAGGACTGTTGCTGTTGTCTGTGAAGTGAACCCTCGAGCATTACGCCAGTAATTTCTCGAAGATGGTCTCGTTGCCCGGACGGTCGATCGCCGTAACGACGATCTTCACTCCTGTCAACGATGCAAGCGCTTGCGTGGTGACGTACTTCCATTCGGTGTCACCAGCCTTGAGCGACGCTTCGCCAGACTCGATCAATACACCATCAGCGTTTTGGATGTCGATCTTCATCCTGATGGTCTTTGCATTGTCTGACACCAACACCAGGATCGTGCTTCCAGCCACACCCGTAAATCCAGATACGTTTACGTCAAGCACTTTCGGACGGGTCATGTAGTCACCCAGCGCCGCCGCAAAAGGATTAGCAAAGGCGCCGTTACCGGCCATCTCTTTGTACTCCTGCTTCGCTACGGGATCCTGCATCTTAGCTTTCGCATATTCGGCTGCCCGTTGAAAGCGTACCTGATGCGCTAATTGCTTTTCTGTCTGAACCCTTGGGGCCGTCAACCTTCTTGATGCCAGTGTAACGCCGTGGACTACACGGAACACGATTTTCTTTCCAAACTTGCCGCTCATGCCTTCGGTCAAGTCATTTTCTTTAATAAGAGCCATAAATAAATAAATTTTAAAGGTTAAACATTAATTAAACTACTATCGCCTCTCAGACAACCCGCGGTGTTATCGTTGAATTGATATTTCAAAAGTAGGCGGGCAGACCGCAACCAACTTTCGGTCTGATTTTTATTTAAATATTTTTACTTTTTTTTGATAACTGACAATATTTCAGGTTTCATCGCCGAACCTGACACTGCCTAAACCATGAATAAACCTTGCCTATACTGTCAGTATACTAGCCATAAGTATTACTACCCGAAACTTGGATATTAATTCATCGGCATTCAAATCGATGACGAAAAAACTAGGACAGGGAACGAACACACTTGAATAAAACAGAAGAATTTTTTATTTGACAACCTTGTGAGCTTAAAATTCCTCGTCACATCTAAAGCAAAGCTGGGTCAAATTAGCGGGCAATGAATCGTTATGACATCCTTCCAACCATTTCGACATAAGCCGAAATATGTGCCGATAATCATTCATGAATAAAACTCACAGACAAATCAGTCATTGGTATTTAACTATTTGACATTAGATATTTTGATGTAGATTTTCACCGCGTTTAAAACACAGCATCTAACAGACGACCATGCAAAACTCTCCAGAATATATTCGTCAACTTTTGAGTGACATCTACCAAAAAGAGTCGCGCCCTGTTTTTGCAACCCTGATCCGATTGCTTGGAGACTTCGACAGTGCCGAAGATGCTTTGCATGATGCCTTCAAGGCAGCGCTTGAGCAATGGACCGAAAACGGCATTCCCTCCAGCCCAAGGGCTTGGCTTATTTCCACCGGTCGCTTTAAGGCCATTGACCGTATTCGGCGTCAATCAAAATTTAATCCATTACAGATACAGCAAGTCCGGCAAATGGAGGCTGATACGGCCGATCCTTCGAAACAGATTGATAAAGAGATTGAAGATGACGTGCTTCGGCTGATCTTCACCTGCTGCCACCCGGCACTCGCACTTGATACGCGCACAGCGATGACGTTGCGTGAGGTATGCAATCTGACCACCGAAGAGATCGCCAGCGCGTTTCTTGCCACGTCATCCACTATTGCACAGCGGATTGTTCGTGGAAAGGCGAAAATTCGTGAAACAAAAATTCCTTTCGAAGTCCCGCAACAACATGAGCTGCCAGACCGGCTTGGGACTGTACTCCAGGTAATTTACCTTGTATTTAACGAAGGCTACTATGCCTCGTCAGGCGCAACGGTAACCCGGGTTGACCTTTCAAGCGAAGCGATTCGACTCGGCCGTCTTCTGCATGATTTGCTGCCTAGCCCTGAGGTTACCGGATTATTGGGCCTGATGCTCCTACACGAATCGCGGCGGCCTGCCCGTACCACGGCGGCCGGAGATCTTATTCTTTTGGAAGATCAGGACCGCTCACTTTGGAATCGAGATATGATAGCAGAGGGAACGTCGCTTGTAGAGCAAGCCTTTTTATCCAAACCACCAGGTCTGTACACGCTGCAGGCAGCTATCGCAGCGCTGCACGCCGAAGCAAAGAATGCCGAAGCCACTGACTGGGCTCAGATAGCAGGACTCTATACCTTGTTGCTGCGCATAAATCCTTCACCCGTTATTGAATTAAACCGCGCTGTAGCCATAGCCATGCACAAGGGTCCCGAGGCAGGGTTGCTCCATATCGAGGCGATTCTGGAACGTGGAGAATTAAAAGATTATCCCTTGGCTTACTCGGCACGGGCGGAATTGTGCCGGAGAGCGGGCAGGACTGGCGAAGCACGGATATCATGGGAACGTGCGCTTTCCCTTACCCAACAAGACCCGGAACGTCGGTTTATCGAACGAAAGCTCCAAGAACTGGGGCCGTAATTCGGTGTTAAAAAAAAATTTAAGATTGTTTGTCGATTTTGTCGTCTGCTGTTCGACTACCTGGTGAAGACTGACAATTAAACAAAACTAAAAACAACTGATATGAGAAAACTGATCATGTGGAATGTTACCACGCTGGACGGCTATTTTGAAGGAGAAAAAAACTGGGACTTATCCTTTCACAATACAATCTGGGGACCGGAACTTGAGAAACTTAGTCGTGAGCAGCTACATTCTGCTGACTTTCTAGTGTTCGGCCGGGTAACTTATGAAGGGATGGCTGCATACTGGAAAAACGCGGAAAGTGAAAATGCGGAAATTGCCAAACTAATGAATAGCATTCCTAAACTTGTTTTTTCGAAAACATTGAAAGAAGATGACTTGAGAGCTATCGGGTGGAACAATACGACGCTTATTAATAAGAATGCGTCCGCCGAAATTTCGAGGCTGAAAGCTCAGGGCGGGAGGGATATGTATGTATTTGGAAGCGCGGACCTTTCTACCACATTTATCAACGATGACCTTTTTGATGAATATCGCATTGGAATCGCGCCGGTTATTTTGGGCAGTGGCAGACCGCTGTTCAAACAGGGAATATCTTCAAGGAATTTATCCCTTGTCTCAGCGCAACAGCTTTCAACTGGCGGTGCCGTTCTAACATTCGTAAAAAAATCTTAACGCAAGTATTAATCAAAAGAATCTAAATCAAGCATGACAGAAAATAAAAAAACCGTCGAGAAATATATGGAGGGATTTCGCAAAAGTGATCATCAAATGATCCTTGATTGCCTTACGGATGATGTTGTCTGGAAAATGCCAGGCGTGTATATGCACCGTGGTAAAGAGGCATTTGACAAAGAAATTGAAAATGAAAATTTTGTAGGGAGTCCGACAATTCAAATTAAAAGATTCGTCGAAGAAAACGATATTGTCATTGCGGAAGGCGCTGTTCAAGGAAAGATGAAAAATGGAAACGTCCTTGATGCGGTATTTTGCGATGTCTTTGAAATGACCGGCGGAAAGATCAGGTGTCTTACCTCCTATTTAATGACCTTAAACACTTCAATTAAGTTTGAGTAGTATGGAAAACAGAATCGAAAGTCAATCAAGCAAACAAAAATAAAAAAACTATGAAATACATTTGCCTTGGATATATTAATGAAAAAGCATGGGGATCAGCTAGCGAAGACGAACAAAAAGCCATGATGGATGAGTGCTTCGCTTACGATGACGAACTGAGAAAGAACGGTCACTTTGTAGGCGGTGAAGCGCTGCAAGGCTCTCAAAATGCCACCACAATAAGTTGGCGTAACGGCAACGTCTCCGTGACTGACGGTCCCTTCGCAGAAACCAAAGAACAAATAGGTGGTATCATGATACTGGAAGCCACCGACCTTAATCATGCCATTCGCTTATTGTCGAACCATCCTTCAGTTCGACTCCTGCGCGAGAAGGGCTGTTGGGAAATTCGTCCTGCTGCCGACCTTACCATGATGATTGACGAGAGTGAGCGGCGAAGGAAGTTGTAGCGCGTATTTACTTACAAAGTCAGGGATTGATTTTATTGTACGAGGACGACGTCAGAACATCTATGACGTCGTCAACGTATTAAACCAATTTTGTTCATTATTCAATGATATTGTAGCTAAGCAGAAAGAATTCAGTGCCAGCGAGCGCTGACCTTAAGCGTCAATCCCTATTTTTATTAAACTATTCTAACGTTTGGTCTAATGAGCACAACGTTAAATTGAAAACCCTAGCCTTTTAGATTCAAAAGTTTTCTTTGAGCAACCCATTCTATACTGGACGATGACCGACGAAGCAATCGTCAGTAAACCAATGCTAAGAACAGGAGCTATCAATCCAAATTGATCTGCAATTAATCCGGTAAGGATAGCCCCAATGGCGTAACCGAGATCCCGCCATAAACGGAATATGCCAATACTCTGCGGACGTTGATGAGGATGTGTATAATCTGATACTGCTGCCAAAAAAGTTGGATAAACTATCGCGGTACCAACACCGAGTAAAGCCGATAAAACAATAAAAAAGAGAAAAGAGTTAGCCCAGATCATCGCCACCAATGCAAAACCTTGGAGGAACATTCCCCAAAAGAGTAAAGTCCTTTTACAATACTTATCAGCAAGGGAGCCTGTAAAAAGCTGGCCCATTCCCCAGACCGCAGGATAGGTTGCAACGATGATTCCAATTTCATTCAGATTAAAACCTTTGGATGCTAACAATAACGGGAACAATCCCCAAACCATTCCATCATTCAGGTTATTGACCAACCCTGCCTGAGTAACAGAACCCAGATCTTTGTGCTTCCAGGTGGTCTCCCAAAAAACATTTTTAAGTTTAGGAACAGTCCTGGTGGTAGATTCAAGCAGCACGTGTTTATCCGTATCCTTTACAAAAAATACGCTTAACGTTAATCCGACAATTGCCAATCCAATCCCAACATAAAAAGGATAAGGTCTTAATCCGTATTCATGCGCAATCCACCCAGTAACATACGCAATCACAGCTAATGCAATGTATCCAGCGAACTCATTCAAGCCCATGGCGAAGCCTCTGTTCTTTTCTCCCACCAAATCGATTTTCATCACAACGGTACTGGACCACGCTAATCCCTGGTTGATGCCCAAAAGAATATTGGCAGCAATGATCCAGTTCCAACTGGTCGCTTCCATCAACATGACCGGTACCGGTAAAGCAAATAACCATCCGACAACCAAGAGTCTTTTGCGGCCGAATTTAGTCGCAAGAATACCTGTATAGTAATTTGTAATCGCCTTAGTTATTCCAAACACGACGATGAACGAAAGTATAGCAGTCTTTGCTGCCATACCAAAATCTGCTTCAGCAATTTGAGGAATGATCGTTCTTTCCAACCCGACCATTCCACCCACGAATGCGTTTACAAAAACGAGTATCGAGAATTGTTTCCAATTTTCTTTTAAGCCAAGTTGAATAGAAGGCGTGTTCATCCTGTTATCTTTTTGGCAGTTTGATAAATCAACTCAAGCGATGTTAAGCTTCCATTCTCTAATCCTTTTTCAAAATCACCGTTTTGTTGCGCCATAGAATTCGTCAGGTGCGCATAACAAACAACAGGTTTAGATCTTGCTTTACTAAAGGCGTACAAGGCCGACGCTTCCATTTCGACTGCATCGGCACCAAGAGATTTTGCTTCTGAAATAGCGGATGCGGTTTCACGATATGGGGCATCAGTAGTCCAACTTTTTCCTATTTGTACGGATAACGATTTGTCGGAAAGTAGTGGCTGTAGTTTGGCGAGGAGATGAGGACTTATCACTGACTCTTGTCCTTTCGGTAAATAATGATAGCTCGTTCCTTCGTCCCTCAACGTATTTTTTATAAGAACGTAATCCGATATTACCGCGTCATTTATTTTACCAGCAGATGTCACGCTTATCACCAATTCACAACCTGACACAAATAGTTGTTCAGCAAGTAGCACGGCATAAGAAGCACCAACAGCACAACCAATAATTCCGAACTCAAGATCTTTATACTTTGCATTATAAAGCTCGCTGTGATAACACGCCCAGCAGGTATTCAATTGTGCCAGATGTTTTTTTAGATAACGAACGATATCTCCATCGGGATCAAGAATGCAGACCTTGGGCACATTGCACTCGCTCATATTTTTTTGCCTCCTTGCTTCCCGTAGTAAATTTTCGGGAAGGAATATGGATTCTTCATTATACTGTTTCTCTTCAAATAAATCCGGCTGCATAGTAATGGGTTAAGCAATTGCACAATGATTTCCACCTGCTTCCAGGTCGGATAGTTCATACCCATCATAAGAACCGCTTACATTTAAGCCTGCAATGAGCTGATAGTTTGGAGGTGTCGGTGGAATTTTGGATGAAGCATACTCCACGAATTGTGATTCACTTAACTCAGAAACATGGACAGACTTCTTTACGTTGGCAAGAGGTTCTCCAATAATTCTCCCATCGAACAAAACAGTCTTAGCGGTATGCGCCGGAAGAACAAGAATGGAAGAAGGTAAGGAAAGAAGTTGTTTTAAGGAGTGATAAAGACTTTTAGCTTTTTGCATTGCTTCATGCTGATCAGCTTTTAAATCCGGTCTCCCAATTCCATCGATAAAAAGCGTATCACCTGTAAAAATCGCAAGATCATTTAATTTAAACGTGGTGCTTTCCCACGTATGGCCAGGTGTATGAATGAATTGGAGCGACGCCGTTCCAAACCTAACGATATCCCCAGACGCAGCCGGATTAAATTCAAACTCAGCCTTTGCTTTGTCAATCAATAAGTGAGTTGCGCCGCCTGCCCTTGCAAGCTCACGGGACCTTGACACAAAATCAGCATGAATATGTGTATCTAGGACATACTTGATACTCCATCCATTTTCCTTTGATAGTTTTAAATAAATTTCAGGATTTAGGCAGGCATCGATAACAATTGCTTCGTTAGCTGAGCCCACGATATAAGACAGGACACCTTTTGCAGTTCGTCGCACCTGAATTACTTTTAATCCATCTTGAAAATTAAACTCAGCTGTATTCCATGCGTAGTTCCAGGCCTTCATTCCTCCCTCTAGTGAATAGGCTTGAAAACCCTTTTCCCGAAGTGCTTCGGAAGCAATCAAACTTGTTCGGCCCGCCGCGCAAACCGTGACTACCGTTGAATCTTTGGGAATATCAACTTCATCCAGCACGGTATTATCACCAGCGTTCAATCGCTTGTATGCATCAACATGCGTGCTTTCGCCGATGCGCCATTCATTTCTTTGCTCAACGGGCCTGACATCCAAAATGAATACAGGCTCCTTCCTCTCCAGCTTCTTTTGCAATTCTTCCGTGCTCATGAGTTTATTGTCTTTCATCGCGCATCGGATTAATTTGATTCAACTGGCAATCCCATCACAGCCCAATCGGGAAATCCTTCTTCAAGCCGCTTTGCTTTGTATCCAGCCTTTGCTAGCATGGCAACAGCCTCGTCTGCAAAAACACAAAATGGTCCCCGGCAGTACGCAATTATTTCATTGCGCTTGGGTAGCTCTTTCAATCTCTCAGATAATTCGTCAAATGGAATAGAAATAGCATTGGCGATATGACCCTTGCTATACTCCGTCTCCGGGCGTACATCCAGAATTGTAATTTTTCCGGATTCGATTTTTTGAATCAATTCATCGATGGTGACCGACTCTAACGTGAATTTAGATTTTCGGAAATCTTTCACGAGTTTGTCAATTGAGGCGATTCGCTCGACGCCCAATTCCCTTAAGGCTTTCCATGCTTTGAAAACATTTGGATCGGCAAGTCTGTAATGAATGAAGTTTCCGTTTCGGGCAACGTCGACTAACTGCGCTGTCTTCAATACTTGAAGGTGTTGAGAGGCATTTGCCACGGAAAGGTTTGTTTGAATAGCGATCTGTTCAACGGAATAATCTCCTTGCGCGAGAAGCTCGATGATCTCCAAACGATGCGGATTAGCCATAGCTTTAGTGATCTTGGCCAATTCGTCATACACTTTGTCTTTGAATTCCCGTTTGTTCATACGAATAGTTTGATTGTCATACCAACGGCAAAGGTAAAACAATCGTTTCAACTATTCAATAGATTTATTGAATAGATGGTATAGACTTCTTTTTTAATCTATTTGGAGCTGTTTTTACGAAATGAACGCGCACGATCTTAACACCCTTGCGTTAGAGTGTAATATTGTTCAATAGGATCATTGGTTCTCATCCCGTGCAGTGTTCCTGTTCTTTCTGCGATGTATGAACGATATTATCCATGATTTCCAGGAATCTAAATATTTGTGTTTAAAGCTGCGGGAGAGAAAATTTAAAAACTCCTTTTCTTTTTCAATCTCAACAAACGGAATGATTTCTCCCTCGGGTTTTATTGGAATTGCCTTGAGGTATTTTTGTTGGCCGGGTGTAAGTCTCAGCAATATTGGACTTTCATTCTACGGCTACCCCCCAAAACACCCATGTTTGTCCTCTTCGATGATTTTTACAAACTCTTTAAGTGTCTTAACTGTTGGTTGAGGATCGTATGGGTACCATTTCAAATTCGCCCGAAGCCAAAATACCTTCCAGTGATTTTTGGCTTTCACAAACGTAGCCTTCGCTACTTCAGGATAAATGATCTTTGAAGCATCATTCCAAAGTGGACGAATCTCATGGACGATAATACTTTGGCCTTCTATCTTATATCCAATATCTAGTTTCGGACGAATATGTTCTGGTGGCCGCTTTCTTTCGAGGAAAGCTTCCATTACTTCGATGATGTCTAATACGTGTTGATTATCTACTGCCATGACTATTCATATTTTTATCAAGCCGGCTTAGCCTCGGCGCAGTTAGTCGCCTTGCTGATACCACCTGTATTCCTTTCCCGTCCAATAAACTATGCCGCTTGATGACTCTAATTTAATCGTTAAAATTGCTTCTCCCTTTAAGGTGATCTTCTTTGTTTCGCCAACGCCCATTTCTACCTCTTTGTCTACATAAACTTTCCAGGCGTCCATCCAGTTATAATTGTCTCTTCCCTTTCCATTGCTTAATGGCTTGCCGGCTCCAATGATGTAATGAGTTTTTGTTCCTGCGTGATAAATTAACATCCCCTTCTTCTCTGTCTTTCTTTCAACTATACCTAGGGCGTAGTCTTGTATTTTGTCTCCATCAAAGTCTCCCCTTAAATAAAATGGATTTAAGTCAGTTCGGATCGAATAAATTGATTTGATTTTTTCCTGATTGTAAAGATCTTCAATTTCGGCTGGTAGATTAGACTCAAAGACAAAAATTTTGTCTTGCCCTTTTGCGAATACCGATGCCGAAATTGTCAGTGCTAGTATCAGAAACATTTTCACTATTCTGAGTTTTAATTTGTTTTGTATGCTTCCCAACCTTGACATATTGAAAACGTGAGCCACTACCGTAGCAGCAAGACCTGTCCGTAGGCTTGGCTTCCGATTGTCAATGGACTACCATCATTAAAATGTCCGTGCAACGTCCATGTGTATGTGCCCGTTGGCATGTCCCGGCCGTGATATTTCCCGTTCCACCCTGTTTCTGTAGCCTCGGTGATGTCCGTAGTGCGAAATACCTCATGGCCATCTGCACTGTATAAGCAAAAGCGTACATCGGCTATACCGGTGGCGCGAAGGCGAAATACATCGTTAGCGCCATCACCATTCGGTGAAAAAAGCGTCGGCAGGAAAACAGTTTGCGATGAGGGGTCGGGGTCAGGCTGATTGTCACTTTCCACTATAGATACATTGAACGAGATTGTTGTTTCGTCGTCGCCATCCTGATCGGTACCGCCATCATCCTGGACTACCACGGTGATTGTGACTATTCCCAAGTTGCCGGGGGTTGGCACGATTACGAGGGTAGCGGTGCCATTATCATTTAGCGTAGCCGACGGATTGTCAAGTAATGACGGCGTGCCTGAAGACGGTGTTATCGTCAATTTCTGACTATTTTCTCCCGGGCCGGGATGGAGTCCTGTCAACGTAATTGTGGCTGGAGTATTACCGGCAACAATGGATACATTGTTCAATGGATCGATAAGAGGTGCATCATTAACCGGGTTGATGGTAATGACAAATGTTGCGGCGATGCTTTGATCAACACCGCCATTGGCTGTACCTCCATTATCCTTCAATACAACGGTAACGGTAGCTGTTCCATTGGCATTAGCTGCGGATTGGAAGGTGAGTGTCCCTAAGGCATCAATGGCAGGCTGGCTAATGAATAGTGTATTGTTGTCATTGCTAAGTAGAAAATTCAGTATTTGACCCGACTCGCTGGCGGGACCTGCAGATATGTCTTTGGCCCAAGCTACGAATGTTTGAGCTAATGCGTCTTCGTTCGCTTCAATATCGGAGGTCTTTGTAAATGACGGGGCATCATTGACAGGATTGACGGTAATTACAAAAGTTGTGGCGATGCTTTGATCAACACCACCGTTGGCTGTACCTCCATTATCCTTTAATACAACGGTTACGGTAGCAGTTCCGCTACTGTTCGCCGATGGCTGGAAACTGAGTGTACCTAACGCGTCAATAACGGGTTGGCTAGTGAATAGCGTATTGTTGTCATTGCTAAGTAGAAAATTCAGTATTTGGCCTGACTCACTGGCGGGACCTGCGGATATGTCTTTGGCCCACGCTATCGGCGTTTGAGCCGATGCATCTTCGTTTACTTCGATGTCAGGGCCTTTTGTAAATGACGGAGCAACATTCGCCGCTGGCGATGAAGCAGCGGTGACGATAACCGTAGTGATGTTATTAGTTGCTGCCGGACTGATAGCATCATTAGCGGTAATGGTGAACTGTACTGTTTCATTGTTACCGACAGGCATACGACCTGTCGTGGGAGCAAATACGAGGAGACGAAGTGCTGCCTGAGCAGCTGCTGCGGTACCGGTGAAAGTATACTTTCCAGAGCCCGCGTTTATGAATCCGGAAGCGGTCAAAGAAGCTGCCGTAAAGTTTCCTTTCGCAGCCAGATCGAGCTGAACGCTGATGGCAAGCTTTTGCCCGGCATCGCGATCGCTTACGGTAATAGTTGAAAAAAGAGCGATGGTAGAATAGTCGTTAGTATTCTGATTTGCCACGGCCCCTGCAATGACAGGAGGCATGTTGTTGGGGTACCACGCCACCCTATGATCATTGAGGGACGCTGTCATGATATCCATATCGCCATCGCTATCGACGTCTGCAGCGTAGATCGACATAACACCATCGGCACCAGTTGATACAGCACGCTGTGTAAAAACCTGCGCGCCATTGTTTTCATACCACCAAACCTTTTTTGTGCCAAGTGTGGCTGTGAGCACGTCCATGTCGCCATCGCCATCGATATCCGCAGCATAAACAGATTCGGCATTGGCACCGCTGGCGATGATCTTGCGATTCGTGAATACCTGTGATCCATTGTTTTCGTGCCAGAACATTTCACCACTAGAGCTTGAGACGGAAAGAACATCCATATCACCATCGCGGTCCATATCTGTAGCATAAACCGAATAAGGATACGTTACCGCTGTGCTAATGTTGTGCGTGACGAACCCCGAAGATTGCTGGTTCTCAAACCAGGAGATCTTATTCTCGCTAAAGGTGCTGTTGTTATAGGAGGACGCGACGATATCGATATCATGGTCACCATCCACGTCTGCAGCATACACTGTATTTGGCATCGAAAGGCCTGTTACCACAGTACGCGGTGTAAATACCTGCGCACCATTGTTTTCGTAAACAAGAATTTTATTGAAGCTTTGACAAGCTGCTATTACGTCCATGTCGCCATCGCTGTCTATGTCTGCCATGTGCAGTGATCTGACCTGTTCCCCCGACTCAAGCGTACGAGGTGTGAATTCGGCTGCACCGTTATTTTCAAACCAGACGATCCTGCTGTTTCCATGGGATGCAACTACTACATCCGTGTCACCATCATTATCGAGGTCTCCCGCATGGAGCGATACAGGAATGTCCACCGCCGCGGATGGTGTGATCTTATTGGCGGTGAGCACAGGTGAGCCATCATTTTCGTACCAATTAACCAAGTTAACTTGTGGCGCAGCCGAGAGTATGTCGACATCAGCGTCACCATTCAAATCTGCAGGATAAATGGCATGGGCCGTAGTGGCAGTTGTTGAGAGCGAAGGGATGGTTACAAAAGCCGGCGTGTTGGAAGATGAAGCTACAGTAAATTGCCATGCATAGCCTAACGCTAGGCCTAAGCCTGGCGTGAGCGTTACCGTAACTACTTCCCCCGCTTTGAAATCACCGGTGGGATTGAAGGTAATGGTATTGGTATTTCCTCCTGTCAGTGTACCGAAAATTGCACCGGATTGCGCACCATTGACCTTGAAATTGGCGGTAGTGACAACTGCAGCGGAAATAGCAGCATCAAACGTTACAGTAATGTTGGAAGAAATGGCAACTTGCTGTGCATTGGCACCAGGCGAAGTGCCCGTAACATCTGCTGCCAGGACGATAGCGGGTGCCACGAAAAGAATCGCTAACACGCAAAGACGAAAACCTTGGATAAAATGGTTAATGGCTAATCTCATGTGCATCGCATCTACCATTTAATTCTTAATCCATTCAAAGTCTACTCTGCGATTCTTTTGACGTCCAGCTTTAGTACGGTTGGAGCCCACCGGCTTGCGAACACCCATATCAATGACTTTGAGTTGACCTTCCGATACTTCGTAGTCGATCAATATTTTCGCCACGGCTTTTGCCCGTTTATATGAGATCTGTTTATTGACCGATTGATCCTCCTCTGTACTCCGGTGTCCTGCGATCTTGAGTTTTAATTTCGGATCACGTTTTAGTGCGGATGCAAGATCTTCAAGAAATGGTGTTCGATCGGTTGGTACTTCTGCGCTCACAACATCAAAATAGATAGCGGGTGTATCGGGGAGAGATTCAACTTCTTCTGACTCCACCCTGGAACTATCAGTACTGTTGTAATGTGCAAAAGGTGGAGCATTGCGGGAGACGCGTGTCGGAGATGACTTCGCCGCTTTGGGCTCACGGATGGTTTCTCCACCGACAGCAGTGTTGCGAGGTTTCAATTCCACTTTGCGCTTCATGCGCCATCCCAACCCTATCTCCAATGCATTATTGATGTTGGCATCCCGACCGGAAGCTATCGATAAATCTGTCGAGGCACTTATGATATAGCGCTTGGCATTGTATTGCGCGGAAAACACGAGTCCCCCGGTGGTTTTGTACCATACACCGGTGCTCAGTTCATTATCATTATTAACCCGGTAACTTATACGGCTACCTATATTGGCGATGGACGTTCCTTGCCAGACGTACCGAAACGTAGGGGAAAGTGTAAAACGTCCGCGTGTAACCAAAGCTATCTCCCCGGCTGCAATGTACGTCATATCATCAGCTGGCGAGTTCGCAAACAGATCGAATGCAGGCTTGTTCATGTTGTACGCGCCTATGCCAAACGAAGCTTTTTCCTGGTTGTTGAACCCGGTAAGTACCCAGCGAAGGCCCGCGTTGATAACCGGTCTTGTCACTGAACTTAACTGAAAGGTCTCGCCATTACTAAGCGAGGGGTCATAAGTACCTAAGTTATATTGACTATCGGTGGTGATCCCCGATACATCGATTCTTTTATTGATCACACCAGCCGCAATACCGGCTCCTACATGATGCTTTCTGCTCAGATGGATGACATAGGCAAAGACACCGCTGGCCCCTGTGACTTTATATATTCCACCGGGACCGGCATGTTGACTGATTACATTGACACCAACTCCGCCATATTGCAAGCCATCGGATCTACGATAAAATGGGTGCATGAATGAAACTGAAGGTAAATCATAATTACCAACACGTGATTTGCGATAATGAACTGTGACCTGGGTGTACTTGGTCAATGACGGAAAAGCAGGGTTGGTTAATAGCTGTACGTTGTTGTATTGCGAATAGGGAACGAACTGTCCATAAACAACCTGGCAGAAAAACAGGCTACCAATAATGGCAGCAAAAACAACAGGCGAGGGTTTCAATCTAACACAATTTGATGCGTAATATAATGCGACTTGTGTGACATGGACAACCTCATGTAAGAAATTCAAGCGAACAGAGATTTATCAACGCGCCCTTGAAAAGGGGTTCATCACATGGAATGATCCAGCACCAGCGTTGCCGATTTCTTTTGTTTGTTTTCCAAAAAGGAATTCATCCTGGTGATCAGAGTGCCTCAGCTATCAGCAACGTATAGACAGCCATGGATTGTACAGAAAGCACTTTAAAGAATTCAATTCGGAAGAACCCTTACCTAACTTCGTTCCGTGACGCCATCAAGAATGGGCAACGCTGTTTGATTCAAGTGACAGGTTTTTTCGAATGGCGTTGGCTTGATGAAGCAGGAACGATCCCAGTTCCGTACTATCTCATGGGATGGGGGATATTCAAAATATCACCAGTGGCGTTCCAGAGAACAAAAGGCTATTCACAACTATATGTAATTTGCTCAAAATGCGAAACATCATATAGAATAATATTATGAGGCAGACAACTGGTAATTAAACCGTCTTCATTATAGTCTAACGTATAAGCGACGTCTTGAGGATTCACTTTCGGATAACCTGGAAAATCGTCATGGATAGTTGCTGTGACTAGATTATTTAACCCCGGCAGGTAACCATTCATGTACACATTCAGTGTTTCAAGTTCGGGGACATTACCGTCATATTTTAGTTTGTTGTCGTATGAAATATTTTCTGTGTAGAGAATTTCTTCACTCTCAAAGATCCTAAAGATTTTTATCACATTGCCGTTACCATCATATTCATATCGTTTACCATCTCCGTTGCCTTGAATTTTAACGAGCCGCTGGTTTTCATCATGATAAAAAAAGGTGGTATCTGCCGCGCCGGTCGGAGGATTTTGCACCCAATATGATTTTTGCAGGTTCCCCTTTTTATCATAAATCAATTCGCACTTGAGGTACCACGTGGGAGGAGAATTGAAGTCGAACAATAACAGGCGAACAAGTTTGCCCTTTTCATTATACTCCAATTCGCCGGTCCGGATTCCTGCGTCGGGCACGTCGTACAAAATGCTACCGATCCGATTCGACTCGTCGTACACATACGTCTCGGTATAGGCAGGAAATTTTACAGTCACCGGTCTACAAATAACTTGGTCGCCATCAGAATTACATGAAAAAAAGAAGGAGGTGAGCGCAAGTAGAAGCGGTTGTCGATAAGGATTCATAACGTGTACCAGCCTTGCTTGATAATCTTGAGCGTGGCTAGGTAACCGATTTTTTATGGACGACCGGGATCCCATAAGCGTTTTCAAAATTGTCGGAAAGAAAATCGAAGAAATCGTTTTCTTTTTCGATCTCAGTAAACAAATTGATATCACCAGCAAGCCAAAGGATTTCTCCCTCTGGCTTTATTAGGTTTGACTTGAGGTATTTTTTGTTGACTGGGAATTCCAGATGTAAATCTGGGCAATATTGGATTTTCATATGCAATATCGTTACCTCTGCAAAATCCGGATCAAATCATCGTTTAAATAAAGTACATCAATGCCTTCCTTTTTTGGCGTAAGAATTTTTGCTTGCACCAGTTCATCCACGTATTTGGTCAATGTTGTTCTTAAGTTTTTCCAACGGCAAATAAAATGGATTTAAGTCAGTTCGGATCGAATCAATTGATTTGATTTTTTCCTGATTGTAAAGATCCTCAATTTCGGCTGGTAGATTAGGTTGGTTAACATCGCTGATATGACTCCCACTACGGTGACTGTCCCGTAGCGTTACCAAAGGCAGAATCGTTCGTATTTTGATAACTGTGTTGACTGTTGCTCATTCCGGGATACCCAGAAATGCCATGGCCTCTGTATAGGTCATCGCCTTTACACGCGCTATGGTCTCATTATTATTAACCACTCTGCCGCTGGTTGCAGCCACACCACCAGGAATCACGATGAATCGAAACTGATGACTGTTGCTGATGCTTGTATAAATATTACCGCTGTTTACAAACTCTATCTTTAGATTCCCCACCGTGGCGAAAGCAGACCAGGTGTCGTATACTGTTGTAGGCTGGATGTAGGTCAACGTTATTGGCAACTGGCCAACCTGACCAGCCGGCCATACAGCACCATTATATCCTAGAAGTTTTGCGTAAACAAGCACAACTCCGCTGTCCAACACCTCTTGTGTGAACTCAGACACGGCCACCGTGTTTGTAAAATGTTTTATGCCGAATACAGTGGCAACTTCATACGTTGATGGTGTAAACCACTCGCCATAGATAACGTTAGCGGTACCGGTATTGCCTGTTGCGCCTTTGGGCCCTTCTGCACCAGCGGGTCCTATGGGCCCCGCAGGACCTGCCGGGCCAGCTGGTCCTGCCGGTCCCTCTTCCGAACAACTAAGACCGATGAATGAAATAACCATCAATAGATACGCGATGCTGAGTTTCATAATAATTTTAATTTAACATATAGCGGAAACTAGTTAGTATTTGACCATACGTTAGATTTACGGCCATCTATATGCAAAGTAGATAATTACTTTCTTTGGCGCCATCCCAGTATTCCGACTAATTGTTTCGGATGATAGCACCTGGCTCAGTCAGTTGATATTGATTTGAATCGTTGACAACGCGCTGAACGGCATAGTGAGGGAAAATTTTTCGATTAAGAATTTGATCACTATGTAAGCCGGAACTATGATTCACTTGATTAAAAGATTAAGGGATTAAAGACTGCACGCAAAGAGATGAAACCGCTGTCATCCATTTCCGGCAACGCGCATTTATTGTGCGGTACTTCGCGCGGATTGAGAATTAATGAAGCGCGGATTTTTCACGCATTGATTAAATTGTATCGAAATCTCGGCTATTATTACGAAGTCGATTAAAAACGTGAAGGGTATAGCTTAGGACAAGGAGGCCTTCAGTCGCATGAGAACAAAATCAAAAGCAAGCTGAAGATGACAGCACAATGCCAACTAAGATTTTACAAGTTATTCAGATTATATTTCATTACTCCTAGGTAAATGCTTCCAAAACCTCGTCCGGTCGGCCTCCAAACAATTATTGAGTTAATCAAAAAAAGACACCTGCTATTAAAAATGGGCGCTATCTTTTTTTTGGTTGGTCTTATACTCGGCACAATCTTTTTAATTGTCATCCCAATGGTAGCACATGATGATGTTCCAGAAGTTGATTTCAAAAATGTCAACGATCACGGTGAAGCTACAACTGCAACCATTACCGACATCGAAACACAATATAATCTTACAATTAACAACCAACATCCGTCAATTATCACCTACAGGTACACCGTTGGTGGCAAATCTAACGAGTCAAAATTCAAGACACTCTCTCCTGACAAGGTTAATAAAATGGAGGTAGGCGACTCAATTGCTATCAAGCACTTGAACGGGAAATCGATCATCACCTCACTGGAGCCTTTCAGCTTTCCGTTTGGTATGTTCTTTACTATTCCATTCGTGCTCCTTCTTATTGGACTTCCCTGCGTGCTACTTCTTGTTCACCAAACCCGAAATGAGATGGGCTTGTTGAAGTTCGGGATAATTACAGACGCTGAAGTCGTTTCAATGACACACAAGCCAGGTCTGCCCCTTTCGAAAGTGGGCCAGGGCGTGCAGATTCATTACCAATACAAAACAAGCTATAATAAAATATATTTGGCTAATAGTTTTACTTCAGACTTGTCCATGCTGAATACCATCAAGCAAGGGGGTGTGATCAAAATTTTTGTGTCTCCTGAAGACGAATCAAAATCGACGTTAATTTCAACGCTAGAAGCAGTACGAAATGGTTGGCGTATCGATTGACAAGACATCACCTCTCAATCTCCTTCTCTTCTTTCTCTTCAACCTCAGATGACGATGCGCCATATCAGGTTCGTTAACAGCGCTGGGATCATTCCCACCGCCGGGCTGTCCAGTGGCGTCGCCAAAGGGAGGACCGCTGGTATTTTGATAACTGTGTTGATGACCTGGTCAATCGCTCTTCCCAATTCTCGACCGGCTTGAGCAAGCTTTCACTCACCATTATCGTCAATCTATAATACCCAAAGTCCCTTCTCTTTTCCGTCTCCTGACCAGCTCCACGACTTGACTCGCATAAGCATAAGCCTTTATCCTTTGTTTGTTCAACACCTTCCTAAGTAACCGTAAGAAATACTGTAAATAAGAAGCTAAAATAGGGTTACAACAGCCCCAAAAGAGGTATCCTTGAGAGTGTCGCATAGCCATCATTATGAAAAAATTCGTCAGGGTAATAATGCTCCTCTTTTTTGTATCCTTCAATGGGTTCTCACAACAAGTCCAGGCACCTTTTCTTGACGCTGAGCCTAAGCCAGATAGCTATGTTATTTCGGTAATACACGAAGGCTCATTTGCTTATATGGCGGGTTCTTCATCCAATACGTGTGGAGTCGTCCCATTCATTTCAAAAATTTCATTGGAAACAGGTGAAACCCGTTGGAATACGATCCAGACCCTTGACGAGAGCTATGAATTGCCGCACGCTATTAGTAAAATAGAAGTCATAGGGGATGCCGTTTTTGGAGTGAGCAGGGCTTTTTACCAATTTGACCAACCCGAATTCTGGAAAGTCAATAAAACGACGGGTGCATTGGAATGGAAAATTTATTTACCGGATGCCACTTCCATGTCCTCCATTTCAATTCATGCGTATTCGTCCACTCAGGTTATTTTATATCTTGACTATGCTATTTACTTAGTGAATATAGCCTCCGGGGTCATTGAGAAAAGTCAGGCAGACGGTGGAGGACAATTTATGGGTGTAGGTATTGATCAGGTCATTTATTTCGGATACAAAAAGATTGTAAACTTTGATTTTTTAAATTCGACTTCATCTATTCCTTTCCCCCCTGGGATGAATTGCTTTAGCGGTAAACCTTATCCGGAAGTTTATCAAATAAGCACTACTAAACTCCTTGGCTTTGCGCAAAAGGGTTGCGACGAAAAAGGCGTTTTTCTAATCGACCTTCCTACCAATCAGATTGTCTGGAGCCTCACTAGTTCTTCACAGTATATGAATGAATTTAAGGTCAAAGGAAATTATTTGTATGTAGCCTGGGGTCCGCTTTTTCTTGGGGAATCTTTCGCGTCGGCATCTAAAATCAATATAACAAATGGGAACGTTGAATGGCGTTCCAACAACCTTTACGCTACTGATCATGATACAGAGCACCCTTATTCTCAGCATGTGACATCCGGAAGGGCATTATCCATTGACGTTGATGATTTAGGAGACGTCTATTTAACCGGAAGCGCGAATGGCCAAAGCAATACTGGCGACATGGGCATCATGAAGCTTTCCGGGGCAAACGGTGCAAAGCTTTTTGAAAAAATCATTACAGAAAACGAAAACGACTATGATGATTACAGTTGGGGAGTAAAAGTGATTGTTCAAAACGGAATCCCATACTTCATTGGCAATGTAACAGAAGAAGCATATTACAATTTTCAGACGCCCACGGGGTATGGAATTTCGGGAAATAACATGGTGCTAGTAAAACTTGACCCCAGCACAGGCAACCTTTTAAGTCGCAATAATTACAACGGAGGAAAAGTTGACCCTTCATTAATCAAGCAAATTCTTTCTTATAAAAACGAAGATCTTCTTATTCTGGAAAACAGAGGAAGGCATGCTTTTATCAGCAGGTATGATAAAAACCTTAACGTGATATGGTCAAGGAAACTGAGGTATAAAAACTTTTATGGTCACGAGGCAATGAACATGGCACTCGATAACGCTGGGAACATTGCTATTACAGCAATCGGTTCTTTTCTATCGAATAGATCTGATATCTACAAAGCCTATGAAAAGAGTATTGTTTTTGTGCTGGATGAAAATGGTCAGACCCTACAGGAAGTAAAACTCAGTTATGGGCTTCGGGCCATAAATGATCTGCATTCCGATGGAAATAATTTTTTCGTTTTAAGCGGTGATGACTCGAGGACGATTATATATAAGCTAAATACGACCGGATTGATCGCCGAAAGAGAACTTAACTTTCACCATACTACTGGTAATGCCACAACACGACGGATGTGCAGTAAATCAGGAGATGAACTAATCATCCTTGGAGGATATTCTCTTAAAATGCTTGTTGTAAACAAGACGACCTTGTCATATCAGGAATCACCGGTCGATCTGACAGATGACCCGAATAATCCCAATCCTTATGATATGATTATTCGAAATGACACCTTATATACCGTAAACTTTGATCCGCACGGCGATTCGTTTCGAAATATGACCTGCTATTCATTTGTTAGCAACACCGTTGTGTGGAGCGGCACTCGAATAGGATACAACTACGGCAACCGTTTTCAAAAGATCATCTTTGATGACAAAGGAAACCTCTACGCTTTAGGGACGGGACAATACCAAGGCTTTTTACTTCAGCGCCTCGATAGAAAAACGGGCATCGTACGATGGAGTCAGCTGCGTACCTACTCGCAGGATATTGAAGCATCGAATTTGTTCTATGACAAGATCAGGAATGAAATTGTAGTAACCGGTCATAAAACGGCCGCAGGCGGTAACCAATATACGACCGCCATGTTCAATGCCGATACAGGATCTCCCGTATTGGTGGAGACTCAAGCCACTGCGATTGGCTCGGGGCTGGTTATTGGTCAGGCGGGAAATGGTGATATTATCACCGGTGGAATCCTGACACCTAACGATCAGTGTACGTCGTCCTCCGTGCTCATGCGCCATTTTTCTTCTCTCTTATCAACGGAGAACCTATCTGCTTCTGACGGGCTGGAAAACCAGGTTACAGTCTCATGGACGACCAAAAGCACAAATGCTTTTTTCAAGCTGTATAGAAGTAATACAAACAATGCGGCCACAGCCGTCGCCATTTCCGGATGGATTCAAACAACTACTTTTAGTGACGGTACAGCCCAACCGGCTACAGGTTATTATTATTTTATCAAGGCAGCAAAAGACAACATCGGCACGGCGTCATCCAAGCTAAGTCAAGGTGATTATGGATATCGAAGTGTACCCAGACCGGTATTAAATTCAGTACAAGTTGCAACAGCAAATACCTTGTATGTCACCTGGATGCCTTCGGCGGGAGCATCGTTCTACCGGGTATTCAGGGGAGCCACCATTGACCCCGCACAAGCGGAAGGAATAACATCGTGGTTATCATCAACAACGTATACCGATACGAATGTTATGCCAGGAAGAAACTACTATTATTTTATTCAGGCAGCTTTAAATGGAAGTGGCGATTTCTCATCTTCGCTAAGCGACGGCAAAGACGGTATGATTTCCCTGCCTACGACGGAAGTAGTGACCGCTACTGAAGGAATTGAAAACTTTGTTTCTGTTTCATGGACCACGCTTAGCACAAATGCGTTCTTTAAGGTTTACAGGAATACAGTCAACATCGCATCTTCAGCGCTACCTGTTTCCGAATGGATTAGCACTATGTCATACAATGACCCTACCGCATTAATTGCAACAGGATATTACTACTTTGTGCAGGTTGCTTCCGGTAATACGGGAGCAGGCGCTTCAGAGCTTAGCACCGGCGATTTTGGATACCGTGGCATAGCACGTCCGGTTTTGAATACTGTAAGCACAACGGAGTCAAATTCGTTGACAGTAATGTGGACTCCTTCTGTCGGCGCATCGTTTTATCGTTTATATCGCGGGAGTGACAGCAATGCATCACACGCTGTGGCAATTACTTCCTGGATTAGTTCGAATGATTATACCGATGCTGATGTGTCAGCGGGAACGACATACTTTTATTTTGTTCAGGCTTCGCTGAATAGTGGCGGAGATTTCGCAACACTACTAAGCGACGGTCTGAGTGGTGCAACGAATAATATCCTAGGTACCGAGCCTAAAAGTGCACTTTCTTCTTTTCAGGTTTATCCGAACCCCATGAACGAACGTGTTACGGTTGCTTATAGCTCGGATTATGTCGGATCAATTACCATCAGTCTTGTTGATGCTATCGGTAATCTGATCATGGAGACAACAGAATCCAAGAGCACGTATTATTTTGAAAAGGTGTACGATCTTTCCTCACTGCGTACTGGCTTTATGTTCATGCTTGTGAAAGAACCCAATGTGCAACTCAAGAAGAAGTTGTTAAAGCACTAATATTCTAGGAAAGTCAATTTTACTTCTTGATAATTGAAAAATATAAGGATCATATACTACCTATGTGCTTGGCTATTGCCTTGCCATCACTATACCCATATACGCTCAACAAACTATAACGATCAGTGGATCGGACTAACTGATGCAATGTTGTTTAGCTGCGTCTCAAATGCCCAATCCGTCCATACCAATTACAATACTTACCCGCGTATAACAGCCACAGCCTGGACAAGTGGAAGTCCGACTTATCCCGCTTGTGTAGCAAAGAATGGCCTTACTTGTTGTAGCGAATACTCATGCGGGTCATTTTATCCTTGTAGGTATTTTTATAGATGACTTTTATGTCATCACCTAAAAAAGATGCGTCAACCAATTTGTCAATACTCGCTTCCTTACCATTAAACTCTTCGATTATTTTAACTACTCGAGTTTCTTTTATGCCTAATACCTTACCAAATTCAAGGAAGTCGTCATATGTGTAGAAGCCATGGGCATCAAATGATTCACTGAATCTGTCTTTAAAAAGAGTTAGGGCCATATCGGCTTCACGTGGTGAATGTATTCTTGTACATAATAAATCGTAAGCTGGAGTAAGAACATGATCACCCTCATCCGTTAGCATGGCGGAGAAATTTTTTACGTGTGCATCTCCATTTGAAAAGATGTAGTTGAACAGCACCAATCTGAAAAACTTTTCAAGCTCAATCGCTGATGTGGCAATATGACGCTTGATGAGTAAACCAATTTCCTCGTAGGAAAGGTCATACTTGTAGTTTTTCCCATGGGTTTCTTCTGTTGCCTGTGCGATCTGGGCGAAATCTTCCTGGGGATATTTCGAACCATCGCTCTTTACATCGAATCTCTTTACCAGATACGCGGGACTGTTGTCACTGAAATGAATGATGGCACTTGGTGGTACGGTAATCTTGAAAAGTTGTCCCGCCAGTTGCATTGTTAAATGTTCATTGGCGGGTGCCTGATCAAGGTTCCTAAATTGGCCGACCGGAATTGGCTTAAGAATGTATTGTCCTCCCTTATCTGTAAGAACAAGCTTGTTATCGTCAAGACGCATGGAGTATTTTACCTGCACCCCGGAAATAGATAATTTCTTTGTTCTCTCTTGATAGAGATCCGAATCTTCCTTGTAAGGCGAATTGAAAGGAAGAACATGCTCAACCTTTTTGCCTTCAAATAGATCTTTCAGGCACTTCCGGCAATAGCCAGCGTAATCAACTTGTTTTAAGCAACCTGAACAGTTCATGATGATATTTCTTTCACGGTAATTGATCCTATAGTATCTGATTGGGCTGTTGCAAGTAACAGACTGAAATGGTCGTTCTCATCAATTTTCAACAATCTGCATTGCGTTTGTCTGTTTACTCCTTCGGACAGCAGCCCGTAAAAAAATGGAAACAAAAAGTGTGAGCGATATTCTTGTTGAGTTTTAGGCATCGAAAGACTAATCGCTCTTCGGGCAGGATTAATAAAATAGTCGTCATCATAGCGAAAAATGTATTGCTGACGATCAGTCTTTTCAAGAATGCCTGCAAGCATTCCATTATTATACACTTCGGCCTTCCGTGGCATTACTTAATCACCTCAATTTTGATTTCCATTCCCAGCACATTGCAGATTTTCAAAAGAGTCTCCAATTCAGGATTTGCAATGCCTTTTTCTATGTCCCGAAGTGTTCGTGGAGAAATGCCGGCAATATCTGCTAGCTGCTCTTGCGCTATTTTTCGTGCTTTTCGCCTGGATTGGAGAATGTCTCCGATAGCCACTTTTGCCATGTTTTGATTCATAGGATTAGGCAATTAATTGCCGATTAAGATAATAAATCTTATTTAATGCCCTAATATACGAAGAAATAGGAAATTTAATTCCTATTCGGAATTATAGTTCCTATTCTATTTCATAAGACCGAGAAACAGGATGATAGCCCAAAAATGGGCAACTAATTGCCGATTTTATGTTCAATGTCTAGTTTTTGCAAAAAAATTAGACATAGGTGGATTTCACGTCGAGACGGAGAAATTCCGGTTAACTCTGCAGTCCAATTTGTCATTGACTACATTGGCTTTTAAGACCAATACCACTGCACACCTCTTATCGACAAAGCGAATAAAAAAAGTCTCTCAGAGAGTATTGCTCAGGCGAGCGAACTTCTAAAGGAGAATCTAAAAAGACAAAGAATAAATCAGGAGTTAGTAAGAATGTAAAATATTGATAGGATAACGGAATTTCACCGACTATGCCGTTTGAATCTTACCTTTAACTCTTTAACCCCATCTCTTTTTCCACTGCTGCTCCTCCTTCACCTCACGATCCATCATATCAGGTTCGTTACCAGCTTAGATTATTCCCACGACTGTGGGCGTCGAGTAGTGTATTAAGCGGGGCGACACGTTCGGATAAAGGCGGACAGGTTTTCAGTAGGCTCGGTTGAATCCTTCAATTGCTGGTTCAACGTACAATCATTCCGTTGCGATTCTTCACGTTTGGACGTAAAAGAAAAAAGGCGCCAGGCAAAACGTGCATGCCCGACGCCGTAGTCATATTGACTCATGTTGAATGGTGTTAAGATTTCCGAATGTTACGCTGGCAGCAGTGTGTACTTTACTGCTTTCAACGGTGTGCCTGGTGCATTCTTCCTCGAAGAAATACCGGCTGGTTTTGTTAGTTGCTGTTCATGTCGTTTCTTTTAAGTTATCAATCACGTTAATAGCTTCCTTCAGGGACAGCGATCCAGTGCGCTTTGATAATGCCTTCAAAATATTTTGTGGAAAGGATTCGAAGGACTGTTGCTGTGCCTGTGAAGTGTTACCTCGAGCATTACGCCAGTAATTTCTCGAAGATGGTCTCATTGCCAGGACGGTCGATCGCCGTAACGACGATCTTCACTCCTGTCAACGATGCAAGCGCTTGCGTGGTGACGTACTTCCATTCTGTGTCACCAGCCTTGAGCGACGCTTCGCCAGACTCGATCAATACACCATCAGCGTTTTGGATGTCAATCTTCATCCTGATGGTCTTTGCATTGTCTGACACCAACACCGGGATCATGCTTCCCACCGCACCCGTAAATCCGGATACGTTCACGTCGAGCACTTTTGGACGGGTAATGTAGTCACCCAGCGCCGCTGCAAAAGGATTAGCAAAGGCGCCGTTACCGGCCATCTCTTTGTACTCCTGCTTCGCTACGGGATCCTGCATCTTAGCTTTCGCATATTCAGCCGCCCGTTGAAAGCGTACCTGATGCGCTAATTGCTTTTCTGTCTGAACCCTTGGGGCCGTCGACCTTCTTGATGCCACTGTAACGCCGCGTACTACACGGAACACAATCTTTTTTCCAAACTTGCCGCTCATGCCTTCGGTCAAGTCATTTTCTTTAATAAGAGCCATAAATAAATAAATTTTTAAAGGTTAAACATTAATTAAACTACTATCGCCTCTCGGACAACCCGCGGTGTTATCGTTGAATTGATATTTCAAAAGTAGGCGGGCAGACCGCAACCAACTTTCGGTCTGATTTTTATTTAAAAATATTTTTACTTTTTTTGATAACTGACATTATTTCAGGTTTCATCGCCGAACCTGACACTGCCTAAACCATGAATAAACCTTGCCTATACTGTCAGTATACTAACCCATAGCTATTACTATTCGAGCCGACGCCAATTGTCAAAATGTTGTAATCCGTTAGTACTATTTCATTAATGAAAGGCCTCGTGATCGGAAAAAGTATTACTGAACGCTGTAGGAGTTGATGGAAAAAGTAGTAGGTGAAAGTTTGGGGCGGTTGACATTGTGGGAGGAGTTGGAGATGTTGGAGAGCGTTCGGGTTGTAATGGAGACGTAGGTGGATGGAGATATTTTAAGGCGAGGTTTATTTACTTGTAGGGATTGAATCGATAGGTCATTTTGAGATTTTGAGAGGGTTCTGTTAATATCGCGCGAACGACGAAAGATCGGTGAAAAGTCGTATTCGCTTTCTTCAGAGCTGCGATCCCGCTGGGACGATTATAGGTCGGTTAACAAATTAACGGTGAATGCACTAGGCCGACCGTTATTTTGGACTCTCGAATTGCTCACGCTTGAAATCAGTGCAAAGAACATCAAAGTGAGATAAAGGTAATGATACTTTGGGATTTGGGGAAAGGATCATGAAATATTTTCGTCACAGATTAATTTTTTCGGCTTTCCACTGCGACATAAAGCTGAGAATCGAAACTATGCGGCAACATTTTCATTCAACGTTGTCTTTTTACAACCAATTTGGAATTGTTGATGCCCACAACAGCAAAATGAAAAATAGTATTAGAATTTTCGATAGTTGCTCGAATGGAGCAATCCCTTTCAACTAATTCCCACGTTCCCACACTCTTCCTTCCTTTATCCGTCATGCCGGAATCAAAATAAAAAAAGGTTCCATCGGCACTCAGTAAAAACGCATTTCTTCCTCTTGATATTGGAAAGTTATAGTCCGCAGTTCGGTAGACTTCGCAGTCCTTAATATTTTCTTCATAAGAATATATCCACTTTTTGTCGTACAATTTGGGAGGCAATTCGCATTGATACCAAAATAAAAAAGCGAGTGATATAAAAAACATATTAGTATTCTCTAATCTCTTCTAAAAAGTAAATTTTATTTATACCGGTTTGCGTGTATTTAATTGAGCCTGCCCGACGGAGGGTAGCAATGGTGGACTTAATTCTATCCGCCTGCCCTTTTGAAAACATAAACATTGCAGCGTCATCCACATAATCCATGTAATTCATGAACATATCGCCGTTTGGTTGGTTGTCGCAGCTGATATGAGGAAATGTAGTTTGGCGTCCTACGTTTTGTCTTTCTTGGTTTGGAGTATCTTCAACCTCATCCGTATCCGTACAGGAGGGTAATCCGTCATTACCCCAAATATGAAACAAATTAAACCAATGTCCGACTTCATGGGTCGCGGTCCTGCCCCTATCAAAAGGAGCCGGTGCTCGTCCATTCGCTCCAAAGGCATTAAACCATATAACCACACCGTCTGTAGATTCAGGTCCTCCAGGAAATTGCGCATGGCCAAGCAATTGATCTCCGTTTTCGTCTGGACCAAGATTGCACACCCAAATATTAAGAAATCTATCTCGAGGCCAGGCATCATCTCCACCCTTAGCTGAGAATTTCATATCATGGTCTTCGAGAAATACATCGAGTTCCGTTTGTTTAGAAATAACTCCGGAATGTGGTTTCCCGGCGGGATCCTTATCCGTAAGTTTAAATTTTACACGTGGATTACCGACAAATGCTTTAAAAGTAGCAGGTACATTTTTTACATCGGAATTAGATGCATTGAAATCTTGGTTAAGGACTTCAATTTGAGACAGAACTGTTTCTCGGGAAACTTTTTGCGCGTTTTCCTTCCATAGTACGTGAACGACAACGTTGATGGTTGTTTCTAGCACGACTCTAGAATTTAAATTAATGGCTTCTCGTTCTCTCATCATTAAATTTCGGTTAAAACGAAAATTAGGATCAGTTTCAAGTGCTTTGTTGTAAAGGTTCATTGATGCACATCCTCTTTGCGAAAACGTCGCATTGGATGTTAGGATAAATAGTACTGTAATAAAACGCAATTTCATATTTAGTTGATTTAAAAGTTATGTTTTTCAAAATTTAATGGAGTCCATTAGGGCATTGAGTGTAATCTCAGGGTGACGAGTGAGGTGCGTATCCACCATACAAATCACGCAATAGCTAATAGACACTAATTTGTAAGTCGATAATTAAGGGAAACGTACCAGCTCGCGTCAAATTTGTTGTAATAGGCTTTGGTAATATCTTTTATCACCGATTCATCAGTGAGATTCATGCCCTCGCTGAAGTCGCCGCGAAGCGTTTGGTTAAAAAGCAAAGCTGCACCAGTGGTGATAGAAAATCGGTTAAATTCAGAAAAGCCTGCGCCAATTAAGAATGTTGGGTATTCTTTTCCAGTCGCAACACCCACTTGTGGCAGAATCAAATTAATGTCAAGCTTACGCAAATGCACATAGTAATTGAGAAATAGTGTTGGTAAAACGATTTTAGTTGTTGTTGTATTTGCTATAGTATGTATTCCATTACTCGAATTGACAAAATAATTATTGAAAGTGTACTGATCCGGTAACAAAGCAATTCCAGTCGAAATCTCTAACTGTGGTTTGTTTTTAACAACCGTCAAGTTAATATTCAATGTATCTTTTGGTTTGCTAATAAGATCATTGGAAAGATCCAATGATATAATCGTAACACTAACTCCAATATCCTTTCCACGTTGGAGTTTTTGCGAGCCATACGGCACGTATTCATTCGAAATAAGCCCTGTGTGTTTTTTCTCTATTATAAACTTGCGTGCAGCATCAACAAGTGAACCGAAAGCATTAATTCGGTCACTCATTGTTTTCATATCTTTGTCGGTAAATACGCTGACCCATTTTGCTGTTGCTTGTGCATAACTGTCAATGGTTGCATTAAAGGTCGATAGATCTTTTGCAGTCGGAGGGTTCGTGATCACATGATTTTTAGCATCCTTTAAGGATTGCTGAAGAGCCTCAAGTATCCTTTTTACTTTATTTAAGCAATCGTTAGTTTCAGTTTTTAAATCAATGAGATTTTGGGAGGATATATCAAAATTAGTAAAAGATGTTTCTTTTGATAAGCTCAATACCGCATTTGACATGACTGCCAGAACATTTCCATTTCCACTGCAATCACATACATTAGTGATATCACCGTATAAAAAACTTTCTATCCCACTTACTTTTTCCGCTATGTCTGTATAATAGGCTTTTTTAATATATCGATCGTCGCTGATTGTTAATAAAAAATCTTTTAAAATGACTGAGGGAAATATTTTTGGGGCTGCTTTATTAACTCGAGCTCCGGACTTAAAGGATCCAACCTCTGAAACAGGTCCAAATGTTCCGGTCATCTGTTTGAGAAAAGAATCTAAAGCGCTGGTTGAAGGACTTTCAATTTCGGACAGCTTGACCGTCACGTTATATAATAAAGGATTTAAAAATTGAATCCTTACATTCAAATCTTCATTAACGCTCAGATTAGTCGACAAATAGTCTCCATCATGGAAATCCATAGAACCAACGGCTAGTTTATTACCTTTATGGGTGAAATCAAGGTATCCTCCAGGAGGACCTTTGGGTGAAGCAACCGTAAGAGACTTAAAGCGAACGGAGTTCAACCTTTTCATCGTTTTCTCGCTTTGACCAAAAAGCTCTATAAAAAGTAAAGCAAGAAACACTGCTGCAATAATTTTTTTCATATGGACGTTAAGGATTTTGCAATTATTTACCAAAGGTTCACAATGCTTGCAGTGGGATGTGGTCTTCATTTTTTAGAGTTTAATTAAGTGAAAGATTTTGATTGGTTTTTGATAACCAAATTTTGCAAGGGTAATGGATCGTAGCAACGAGAAAAATCAGGAGATTAATGCAGGATTTCTCCTATAACTTGTCCAGAAAAACATGGTATTTGGGAACCGGTTGTGTCAAACCGAAAAAGTAATCATAGATTCAAATCACGAATCTAAAAAATCAAAACTATGCCACTTAACCAATTCTTTACCGAAGACAAGCTTCAGCAGAATGATCTTTGTCAAACAATCACTCAAGATAATATCGATTGGAGTGATGCCGATGTATTAATCAATGCGTTCAAACAATTCATGCGTGACAAATCGCTGGGCGTTAATCTTGGATATGTCTTGAACCGTAATGACCTTAACGCCCTTTTGAATCAGGACGGCCAGGAATTGCACCTGAAGATCTACCTTGCCTACTCGGCAATCGATAAAACATTCAGACTTGTTCCAATTGCCTGCGAGCTTAATCCAGATACACAGGATTATGATGATTACAGAATTCCGACCACCAAACCTGCAGACACATCAAGTTTGCCGCGCATCGATAATCCTAGACCTTGCCCGCCAAGATGTGGTAGAACAAACTTCCTAAATGAGGAACTAGAGTAAATGATTTTTGATATTATCACCGATACCATACTTCCACTCATTTTACTAGTTATCATACTTCGTAATTTTAGAATGGTACCAAAAGGTTTGAGAATAATCTTTTGGTACCTTTTTACTTCAACTTTGATTTTTATCCTTAGTAACTTACTGGCCGACAGAAAAATCAACAATTTGTTTTTATACCATCTATATACACCTCTTTCGTTTTTTTTCTTCACGTACTTTTTTTATTCTTTGAATCTCAATAGGACATTTAACCACATTTTGGTGGTGGCTTACATTATTTTCGCGTTGTTTGCTTTGATCAACAGCGTCTTCATTCAAAAACTGACTGAGTTTGACACCAACAGCATTTTACTGTCAAGCCTTCTCTCGATCATTTTTTCGATAACATACTATTGCTTGATGCTCATTAAAGACTATCCACTGATAGCAAAAAAAATATATTCGTTCTGGATCGTTTCGGGAATATTTATTTACGCATCCGGAACATTTATCATTTTTTATTTCTTTAAATACAAGGAAGTTTTCTTTACGTCGGTTGCTGACCAGTTTTGGGAGATCCAAAATATTATTTTTATTATGCGAACCTTATTCTTTGCTGTAGCCATTATTATATGTATCCGGAACAGCTAGATTTACCATGGGTTGTAATAGTGGCCACTAGTGTCATTGTGATGATCTCCTTAGGATTAATCATACTTTTTCTGATTTTTCAGAACAAGCGTTATCATCACTTAAAGGATACCCAGACATTAAAAGACAAATTCACACAAACACTGCTTGAGTCACAGCTTGAAATAAAAGAGCAAACACTTCAACACATAGCCTATGAATTACACGACAATCTGGGGCAAGTCGCTAGTTTGATCAAGATTAATCTCAATACGCTTAAGCTGCAAGATCAAGAAGGGGCGATTCGAAAGATTGAGGACACCAAAGAATTGATACGCCAATTAATAAGTGATCTGAAATCCCTCTCCATAAGTTTAAACGGCGATCGTGTTGTTCAACTGGGAATTCTAAAAGTGTTGGAGAATGAAGTAGATCGTCTAAACAAAACGAATCAATTTACTGCGACTATAGTTCAGGACGGTGCTATACCGAAACTTGACGATAACACATTGGTCATTCTATATCGAATGGTCCAGGAAATCCTTAATAATACCGTAAAGCATAGTGGTGCAAATCGTGTTCGAATTTCTTTACAAAGAACTGAAAATTTGTTTATATTAGGATGCGATGATAATGGTGTTGGATATAATTGGAACGATAAAATCCTTAGTGGAGGGTCAGGCTTATTAAACCTACAGCATCGTGCGAAGTCTATTGGCGCTAAACTAGCGGTCAAAAGTTCGCGAGAAACCGGTACATCGATTTTGATTGAATTACCTTTATAGATGTCAGCCGTTGGACAGCTTAAACTCGCGTTAGTTGATGATCATCAACTATTTCGTAAAGGACTTATTAGTCTTATTCAAATGGTTTGTCCTAGCTGCGAGATAGTTTTCGAAGCTAACAATGGAAGTGAACTCCCACAAAAACTAAAACAAAATAACGCTCCAGATATTATTGTCGTGGACGTCAATATGCCAACCATGGATGGCTTTGCAACCGTTCAATGGATTCGGGAAAATTTTCCAGAAGTAAAAGTCCTTATTGTGAGCATGATTGACAAGGAGGAAACTATCGTGAGAATGTTAAAATTAGGAGTTAAAGGATATTTATGCAAAGATGTAGAACCGAAAGAACTTGGTGAGGCACTCATGGCTATTTCTAATAAGGGATTTTATTATACAGATTTCATTACGGGTAAACTTGTGCATTCGCTTCAAAGTAACAGCTCTGACAAAACAAAGGTGAAGGGCATTGACCAAATAAATGAGCAAGAAAGGAAGTTCCTTCAATTCGCATGCAGCGAAATGACTTATTATGAAATTGCAGACAAAATGTTTCTTAGCCCAAAAACCATTGATGGTTATCGTAATTCTCTTTTTGAAAAACTGGAAGTTAAAAGTAGGGTTGGTCTTGCACTATTTGCTGTTAAGCATGGCTTAGTACCGTTATGACGACCTAATTGTATTGATCTATAAGTTGCCTCAGTCTTTACTGATTGAATGATTTTTAAAATTAAAAGGCCGCCATTACGACCTTTTAATTTTGTATTAATACTGAAATACCGCTGGCTACTTATTCGTAGCAATTAGTAACCTCGTGATTGGATCGATTTCCAGGGAAAGCCGGTGATCGTCCATTCTTGATCTAAAACCCTCGACATTCGGGTTTACATCACTAATCTCAACAGTCCTGGTTGAACTACCTTCTTGAACTACTACTGTAATTTTATAAGTGTATCTCACTTCTTGGCTCTCTGAAGGAATATTCTCCAATGGATAATCGAAAGTGAAACTTCTTTGATTTTGGTTAGTGACCTTTACAAAATCTTCAAACACCGGTATTGGCTGGAAAGCATAAGATTTTGCTGGTACAAATAAATTATACCCCCACCAACCACGTCCCCTGCAGAATGTATTGAACGGTCCGCTATATCCACAGCCCTTTATTCTACCTTCGACCACGACAGAGAAATCTCCGGAATTATACGCGCCGCGTCCTATTAGACCAGATCCGCAATTTGGGCCCGATGTATTTTGTAAATTTATACCTTGCGTTAAATCATTTAAAGACCAGGACGGTGGTAACACATAAGTCCTATCTATCCTTCGATCAGCATTACAATTATCATCTATATCATAAAACGAATATGCAAAGGTGTGTCTGGTCGGAACCTTAGCTTGGGGTGCAATGGAGATGGCTATTGTATAGTCGACTTGAGGCTTTAATACAACAGTTAAAGATTTCGATGAACTTCTCCAATACCGGTAACCAAACCACAACAGGCGTTTTCTTCTGTTCCATGGTTCGGCTGTAAGGGCAACGGTCGTCTCCGATTGTATTGTTGATAGAAAGTCATTTGGTAATTTTATAGAAACTTCATTTGAAGCATAGCCCAAGGGAATTAATTCACTTTGATAACCCTGAATTCTAAAATTATAAGGTTTAAAATCGAGGAAATTTCCACGCAATTTTATCACTGGTTCATTTAATCCAATTCTTATCTTGTTGGGCTGTGAATATACAAACCGTGCTTCCTTATTTCTTTTAATAATACTTGTAATATTATAGGCAAGAATATCGGCTTCGCCAGCTGAAACCTTAGCAAGTTCAATAGCTCCAGTTTCTACCTGTCTGATCGTTTGTTGGGCCATTCGGATAAGGGATTCAGTGTCTTCTACAATTCGCCTTTCTGTTTTGTTCAATTCATAGATTGTTCGGTTCAATCTATCAGCGAGTCTGTAATCCCACTGCGCTAGTACCGCATTAGTAGTATTTAATAAATTATTTAGATGGGCAGCAATATCACCGGAAACTGTTCTGATAGTCGCTTCCAAGCTCCCAATAATTCCCTGTAATGCCACATAAGTCACTCCTATTGTAATCGGATCAGTAACCAATGTGGAGTAAGACTCAAATATATTTTCTCGGATTATTTGATCTGAGATTTCTCCAGTCTTGATATTTTTAGAATACAAATCAAACCGTTTTGAGATCTCGTAGTCGGAAATTTCCTGAAGCGAATCTCTGCCAAGACCTGTTAAATGCTGACCGTTAATTGTTGTGCTAAGCAGCAACAGCATCATCACACAACCTAAATAAAATTTTGTTTTCATATGACATGGGATTAAAGTGTTTTACGAACTGTTAGTAGATGGGTAAATTCAATACTTATCGCTTCGTTTTGGCTTGATAAAGTTGAAAATCCTTGAGCAGCGAAACACCAGGAAAATGGTGGAAAAGAAACAGGGATTTTTCCTCAATAGGACATGGGTGATTCTAAGGATATAAAGGAAAACTTACTTGAGTTTACAATTAGTGCAATGTGCCTGTAATGAAGAGAACAAGAGAATTGAAGTAAGCGAAGTCGCGTTGCTTGATTTATGTAGGTCTTTTGCCAGCTGTTCAAATGACTTAGCCTTGCTACTACTTGTCAGTAGCGTTCGGCATTTTTGAACATGAAAAAAATTTGTTCGCTCACGTCATATGGTAAGCCCCATGATCAAGTCCTCACGGTTGAAGAGTTGTGCGTTTATTGCTACTTCCTACTTCCGATCTCCTGCTCATTTGTCCAAAGCAATCTATGAATCATTTTTGAGCGATTGAATGCGAACCGAAGGAGAAACATGCTTTCAACTACAAGTTCAGGAAAAATCCTATTTTTAATTCAGGCTTTTTCACCTTGCCTTCAGCTAGCAGAAATGCAATCTTTGAATAGAAATCAGTCAAGGTACAATTCGTAACAACCGGATCTCAAAAAATTTCGCTATTAATAAATTTCTTGTTGGACGTTAATTGTAAAGGCGATCATTTCTTTTAACTTAGTTTCAAAGATTCCTCGCCCCACCTGATCCGATCTGATCGCTAGCCCACTTGGAGTCGTTGCTAAATTAACGTTAAAGTTCACTGCACCATGGAAGCCAATGTCATCAACAAAATCGATACAAATGATATTCTATACACAATTGGCACGATACTATTTGTGCTAAGCCTTATTAGTGAACGGCTTGCCAATCTCTATAAACTTCATTGGCCGAACCTCAGAACGCGACGACTAAGTCCATCTTTGGAAAAACTTAGAGAGAAAGAGGTAATGTGGCTTGCTCTAGTCTGCGGGTGGATCGTGAGTTTGTTGGCGGGCGCTGATATTTTTTACTTATTGTCAGAAGGCAAGCTTGTGAGTATCTATGATGTCATTGCCTCGTCCAACCTTTTTATAATAGGAAGGTCTTTGATTGGCATATTTCTATCTGGATTATTCATCAGCTTGGGTTCCAAATTCTGGCATGATGTTCTAGACATCATATTGCAGTTTTCCGCGCTAAAACGATTTAAAGCGACAGAGGCATCTCAGCAAGAACCTGTCTTGGCAGCAGCTGCAAAAGAAGAAATTGAGTTAAAAGTTGCCAAGAATATTAGTTCAATTCGTGCCATCAAAGGGTATTTAGGCTACGATTACCTTTCAGATCAAAACGGGGCGGTCTGTGTTGTGCTTCAGTTCAAAGATGCAATCAGTGTAGCGGATGCGAAGACCATCAAGGGTCTATTTCGAAATACGAACGTCAAGATTGAATCGTACACCAGTCCCGCAAACTTACAATGATAGTTCAAGCAGGAATGCGCGTTACCCATGAGAGCTCACCAACAACTTTTTTCGGTACAATTGGTGGAGCAGCTACTTATAAACGGCAGCTGATTTTGGTTACATGCTTTCATTGCGTTTATGATACATCCTTTAAGTCGTGGACGAAGCCTCAACTCGCGGATCACAACAATACGGTAAAGATATTTAATAAAGCGAATGATGCTGAGACTACCGGAATTATTGAAAAAGTACTCAGAGACGATAGAGTAGACTTTGCGCTTATAAAAATTTCCGCAGGTAATGCTATCGATAGTGTGATAGCTGACTGGGGAAATATCAACGGTATCAGAAGTATCGAACCTGGCGAACAAGACGTTTGGGTAAGAATGGTGGGTGGAGTAAACAAGTCATTCGGGAAATATGAAGGTATCAAACCAGAATTCGGTGCCTTCTACGATGACGAGGCTAGTCCACATTTTCTTACTAACCTTATAAAAGTTCGACCAGTAGGACAACTATCTTTTTCTGAGAAAGGAGACTCCGGTTCACTTGTCCTTGATCTGGATAACAATATCGTTGGCGCTGTTGTGATGGGTGACGATCAATTCTCATATATCATGCCAGCGCGCATTCTTGAATCACGGTTGGAGATCAAATTTAAATAGCTTATATGAAAACGTTTATCTTTATTCTAATTATTGTCCTGCCTGTAGCCGTCTTCTCACAAATAGAGGTTGATTTCAAAACGAAGGCAATCAAGGGAAATAAAGTAACCCTTCCAGATTTCGTTTTGAAATTTGCCAACTGTAACGGATTTAAGAACGATGAGATTAACATTGAGATTGTTTATAAACAAGAAGACAAAGGCAATCAAAAATTCAAGTGCACCAGAGATGTTACGGTTAAGCTTAAGGACTTTATTAAGGAAGACATAACCACTGATATTATCATCACGATAATTGGCGAAAGGAGTTCCCCAGAAGAAGAACGTGTACAAATAAAATTTACAATTACTGCACAGGGCAACGTCGTTCCTGTCGCAGACGTAAAACCCCCAGAGTCTAAGTTGGATCCGTCTTCAATAATATTTGTTAATCCTTCATTTTTATTTGCAACTTACAAGCCAAATTCTTTGGAATGCCGGCTCCCACTAATTGAATATGATCCTTGCTGTAATAGATACAAAGTATACAACGAAGAAAACAAGCCAACTGCTTTTCTACGGTACAGAAGCAAACCAACAAAGAATTACGGCGTCGTATTCCTTGTTAAAAATTTTAACACTTTGAAATATGATATCGCCGTCGGAAAGGAGTTTGTCAATTCACACACTGATATGCCTGAATTATTTGCAAGCGTTTCGGGCCTACTTTCAAAACAACTTGGATCGGTCCAAAGCAAGGCTGGCGATCCACCACTTACCATACTCACCCAGAAAATCGCTACTGAACTGTCTAAAATTTTAAAGATGAATACAGACGTATCGGCTTTCATGAAGGCAAAAATGAATGATCTTGACTGCAGTGGTCTAGTTGATTTTGAAATTCAAAAAAAAGAAATAATTACCGTTATAAAAAAACAATTTAAAATCGACGACGCTAAACTTGACTTTAACAAGCGGTATGACAGTCTTAAGAAAGCGTACATAGAGGAAGCTATAAAAAAAGATTCAGAATTCACAGTCCAAAAGTTTAATGATGATTTAAAAAAAGCATTTGGCTTGCCGAAGAGTCCAGATGAGCTAGTAAATGAAACCACTATACTCGTGTCTACGTTGGCAACGACACGCTTTGAATATCAGTACAATGTACCGCAGCTACAAAACGCCGACAAAATTGTATTCACCTTAAACATCAAGCCTAAGGAGAATACCAATGGATCAATTTTCTTGACGGACGAGGTGATTGAAGTGCCAATCAGATATGGCTGGAAAATTGATTTTACGACTGGTTTCTATTATTCCAACCTCAGAAATGAAGAATTTGGTTTAAAGCAAAACATTGTTGGTACCGACACAGTAAAGGAAATTATTCCGGAAGACAAAAAAGGTACAATTGGCGTAACAGCCTTAATGCATCTACACGCACGTGTAGGAGATGTAAGCCCGGCTTTTTCATTTGGTGTTGGTGCGGCTCCCGATTTAAACTATTCATTTTTGCTTGGAGGAAGTCTGCTAATTGGACGTAACAATCGCTTCGCCCTCAGCGGAGGTTTTAATTTCAGTAGCATAAAAGTACTCTCTCAAAGCTACTACGAAAACGGTGTAACAATTGAAGTACCGAATGAAACCACGTCCCTAGACACTTATAATAAACTAACCCGTGGTGGATTTGTTAGTCTGACTTATTCATTTGGATTGGGAAAGAAAAAGCAGGAGGCCTCTGATGGTGGCGACACGGCAAACAAGGAAAAGGAGGATGAAGCAGAGGAAGGTGAAAAGGAAAAGAAGGAGGAAAAGAAAAAAGAAGAGTAACGAGACCAGAAGTCACTACGGAATTTTTGCGCCGTTAACTGCCGTGCGAAGCGAGAGAACATAAGGAAAAGCGAATTTTAAAAGTCTTTCAATGAGGTAATTTTGTTGACTATTACAAATTAATTTGGCGATGTAACACGTCTTTGCTTTGGGCTACACCGACATTGTCGGACGTTGTTCGTGAACTATTTGATTGACAAAAGATTTCCATTCTAATTTTTACTGAAATATCCCAGTAATTTCAAGCTTTCTTCACCAGTATTTCAACTGTTGCGAGGTCGGAATCACGTTTGATCATCATGTCCCGAAAGCCTGTACCATGTGGCTGGCAGGGTAATGATATCATTTTCATTCACCAGAACGGTATAATATAGATATACTTTGCGCCCTGTAATTACATGAAAGAAAGGTTACCTTAGAGCCTCAATCTCCTTCTCTTTTTCTTCTTCGGCTTCTTCTTCACAGATAAATTGCCCAAAGTAGACTGGTTATTATCGACGAAATGATGGCGACCAGGATTGCTGTCCAATAGCGTTGCCAGAGAGATACCTTTTGGGATTTCGAAAACAGCGTTGACGACTCCTTCAGCTGTCCGTTCAGATTGTCCAACTGCTTCTTTAATGACTCTAGCTGTGAATGACGGGCTGAAAATGAAGAGTCCACGAGTTTGTGCCGAATCCGATAACCTTCCATATTTGACATTACCTTGCTGTGCGTTTGCTCTATTTCCTTGAGCATGTTCGTTATCTGCTCGAAGTTGATCGATGGTTGATTTGGATCTAAGATTTGCTTCGTAAATTGTTGTGCGATCTCTTTCTTGTTCATAGCTGATTGTGTTTTTAATGGATGACCATTTGAAATCATTTCCGAGCTTCGCTCCTGTTATTATCATTCCTTGGTAGCTGTACGATATCCCACTGACGTATCCGGTTGATGCCTGGTTAAATAAAACATCAACGCCTTTCGCTTGAAGATTAGAAATGAATTCATTTGTATTCATCTTGTATTTTGATTGCAGTACATTTTTAAGAATGATTTGCATTGCCATTTTTTGTGATGGCATGTTGGTGCGCTTCATCATCTCAAGTTCATTTTTTGTCATTGAGCGTTCTTTTGCTTGTTTGCTTGAAATGACTTGGGTGAGATTGTATTTTTTCTCCAATTCCCTGAGGACTTTTTCGCAACGCGCGTAGTCATTGCTATCGCTCATCACTTGACCATCGTAACCGATGCGATTGACAAGGATATGCAGGTGGGGGTGATCCGCATCGTAATGACGAAACATAATGTATTGATGTTGATTGGAGCCACTTGCTTTTAAATATTCTAAACCAATCTCCTTCATCAACTCATTATTTAAGTTTTCATTGTAAGGAAAATTGATGGAGGTGTGATAAAAATATTTTTTCAGATTAGGCCTTAGCATTTTTACCATTTGTACCTCCTTTAATATCATTTTCTCAGACACTTTTACAAAGGAATGATCAAGAACCTCAGCAACATTTTTATCCACCTTATCCAAATTGTATTTGAGTGCTCCTCGAAAACTTTTACCCTTGATCAGATTTGCTGTCATCAATCATCAGATTTAAAATATGTTCTTTATGTTTTTTTAGGTCTAATAGAATTCTTAGAAAAAAACTTGGCACTTCACCCTCATTAATCTTGTGTATCGCCTGGTTTAGATTCACGCCAATCTTTTTAAGTTCCTGGTAGGCCAATGAATCTATGACGGACAATTTGGGGGAAGGAAACTTTCCGGTAAATATTTTTTTTCTGATCCAGTTGCTGGAGTTAGATCACTGTCTGAGGCGTAACCGACTACTTTTTTATATTCGTCTTCAGTCAACCTTATATTCACCTGCACTACTCTTTTGTCTCTATCATCTACATGTGGTCTTCCCATAAATTAACTTTTAACGAAGTGGTAAGTCTTTAGCAAGCAGTTTGAGCGTAGCGATAACATTGCTTGCTCCGTCAGCCACGGGCATTGGTAATAATTGCTCTTGTGTGGCCTACATTTAATTTGATTTAACATCATTGGACTTAATTGAATATTATTGGTCATCGCTGGACTAATTTGGGCTTCATTGGACTTCCTCTTTCTCTCGTCACACGCATTTACACAAGTCTCTTTTTGAACCTCGCTACTAATGCGGTCAACGGGCTCACTCTGTCTAGAACCTTCTGCTATCCGCGGGCCGCATAAAGTAATTGCCCTCCTGTTTTTTTCTTCACCAGGAAAGTTTAAAGTCTTCCGTCTGGCTTCTTTAACTCTCTTAAAAGTTGAAGACATATTGAATTCCTGTTTAAACAAATCGACTACTCGACGCACACACTGAATTCCTTTTATGACCTTGTTAAGGTGACGACAAGGTCGAGGTCGACCTTGCACAAAAACTTGATGACCTTGACGAGGTGACGACCTGACCTTGACAGAAATTTCGTTGACCTTAAATCAAAAAATTAAAAATGAGCCTGACCTTGTGCAACGTCATCGCTTACCTTGCTGACACCTTGATTCCATTCAAAATCGCCAATAACAAGAGCGACGGAACTGCCATTAACAGGATGATAAGAAGGTGTATACTTCAAGTATCCGAATGCTTGCAAGTCTTTCATGGTTTTGTGATAGGTTGCTCTTGATCGAATACGCGAAGTACCCATCAGCTTACTTCTCGATACCTGAAAAATATTTTGAAAACTACTCCCTACCCATGCATGATACAATGCAAAGCACAGTGAAATATGATTAGGCTTTAAACGGATATCAGAAGCCAGCTTATGAACAAAAGGTATAAGCTCTTGAGGGTTATCCATCACCAACAGATTTTGAATTTTTGTTTGCTTCTAAAAGCGCGATGATGTCGTCGTACTTATAAAACATTAATCCGCCGATCTTTTGGTATGGCAATACATTTTTGATACGAAGGTTTTGTAGTGTGCCGTGAGAGATGCCGAGCATCTTTCTAACTTCAGAACTCTTCAACCATTCCTTTGCATGTTGGGAGGGCTGCATAAAGGCTTTCAGGTCTTCGAGCAACTGCAGGCGAAACTTCTGCAGGTCCTCATTTGTAATCACTTCATATGTCATACTATTATAGATTTGATTTACTACAATAGTCTTTCAATCCATTTAAGGGTTTTCGGTAGTTGTTATAATCTTCTGATGAATATTTTTGGCCTGATTTGAATTCTGCCTTGTCAATTGAATGAAGTTCAATCACAATGAATGTAGTTGATGTAAAATTTTGTTAGATATGCAGAATGAAAATACAGGTCATCAGCGATTTGCATCAGGAGTTCGGCTTTATGGACATTAGCTTTAGCAATGCTGATGTTGTTGTTATTGCCGGCGATGTAAATCTTGGAACCAAGGGTATTCAATGGATCTTATCGACGATCAAAAATATTCCGGTGATTTACGTTTTAGGAAACCATGAATATTACCGCGGCAGCTACCCTAAGACATTAAATAAGATTGCCGAATTATCTAAGGGCACGAATGTTCATGTCTTAGAAAACAAATCAATTGTGGTTGATGACGTTACTTTTCACGGTACAACATTGTGGACTGACTTCGAATTATTGGGAGATCCGAGAATCAACGGAAGCATTTGTCAAAGCCGGATGAATGATTACAAATTAATTCGGAGAGACCCATCCTATTCTAAGCTGCGATCCATTGACACTTACATTATTCATCGGGCAGCAATAAAGTGGCTTGAAACAAGTCTAGAATCTTCCTCAACAAAGAAGAATATTGTTGTAACGCACCATGCGCCAAGCATCAAGTCCATACCGGAAAGACTTAGAAGTGATGTTTTGTGTTCAGCTTATGCTTCGAATCTTGAGGCGACAATTTTGAAATATCAACCTGACTATTGGATACATGGACATATCCATGAGCTCATAAGGTACAACGTTGGCGACACGACCGTTTTGTGTAATCCGCATGGATACATGAACGAACCTTACAATGGTTTTGATTCAAACCTCACCATTCAAATTTAACTGCTTGACAAAAAAGACAATGGAGGATGAAACCAAAATATTGCCGCTTGACCGGAAATTATTTACTTTAGTACTGATTCCCTGACCCACCCGATCCACTCGATCACTTGCCCACGAGGAATCTCATCCAAATTCCTCACACATGATTAAATCATTTGAACTTGAGAACATCAAGGGCATTGGTAATGGTGTTCACAAAAAAGTATTCGAACTTGATATTTTACCGAACAAGCCCAGTCTTTTAATCGCGCCAAATGGTTTTGGTAAAAGTTCCTTTTCAACCGCTTTCAAAGCCTTAAATCGCGATCGAATAAAACTTGACAGTCGTGATTTTTATAAGGAAAATGAAGCGAATAAGCCTAAGCTTGTTCTGAAGTATAAGCCCGCTGACGAGGACATAATTGAATTATTAGCCGACGAGAATTCCAACACTATCTCCAACCATTTCGACTATTTTGTTATAAGCAATCAAGTGCGAGCAAAAGGTGTTGGTCAATCGTTTGGTGGCAGGACCAACGTAAGCGCGTCCCTCAATATCGATCCCATTGTATTGATAGATACAGTCCCACAGAACGTGACTTTACAATATTCTTTTACTGATGAAAAGAATGCGTTTGGTTTGCTTGGGAAAATTCTACCCAACCTAACGGCCATCCTAAGAAAGCAAGGTTTGTTTGTAGCTCTCAAGTCCGATGAGAACTTAGTAAGTCTTAATAGAACTAGTAACGTGGGAGTAAGGACCCGTATTGACGCATTTGTCCATAGAATCGGTTTACTTCCAGCAACTTTGTCTCGAGATGAATTACTCGCACATATTGAAGCGAATGAATTAAATTTTCTATCATCCACGCCATACTTAGAAAACATCAGCATAGTCGTCCTAGGATTTGATCTTGGTCTAGCTCATCACAAGGTTATTGAAAGTTACCTTGTGGCAATCCAGTTGATTAAATTATATAATGCCGATCGAGTAAGATTCAAAAGTTACTGCGAAAGAAAGGAATATGAAGTCGACAAAGAACATTATATTTCACTTTTTGCCGACTTAAACTCGACTTGGATAGAATTCAAGCCAAAGGAAACGCAGGGGTCACTAGTTTTGGAATTTCCAAAAGCGCATTTGATATCCAACGGACAAAGAGATGTTTTGTCTTTCATGGCGCTGCTTGAGAAGGCCCGAAAAAAATTCAAGAAGCAAAAATGCATACTGATTATTGATGAAGTATTCGATTACCTTGACGATGCCAACCTGGTTGCAGTTCAATACTACACTACGCAATTGATAGAAGAGTTTAAAGTAGCGAATAGGCAATTATACCCCTTAATCTTGACGCACTTAGATCCGGCCTATTTTAAAGGATATGTTTTCGGCAGCAAACACAAACTGAAGGTATATCATTTGTCTAAAGTGCAAGCCACCACTAGCCCCCATCTGGTCAAGATTCTGAAAGAGAGAAACAAGGCTACCTCAATTGTAAAAGGCGACATTGAAAAACTTCTTTTACATTATCATCCCACGCAAATTAATAGGCGTGCTGACTTTGAGGGTTTGAATCTTCGCCCAACATGGGGTGAGGAAGCAAATTTCGACAACTTCTTAAACGAGGAGGTTCAGAAATACTGTAACGATGAGAATACATTTGATCCGCTTGCGGTTTGCTGCGCGGTGCGCAAGAACATTGAAAGAAAAATTTATCAGCAAATTGCAGAAGCCGGTCACCGAGAAATATTTCTAAATGAAAAAGTAAGTGGCACAAACGAAAAATTAGAGTATGCTGAAAGTATCGGCGTCCCTGTAAATGAATCTTTCTATTTTTTGGGTCTCATATATAATGAAGCTCTGCATTGGAAGGAAGATCGCGACGATAACTCAAACATTGCGCCCGCTTTTGGAAAGTTGAGGAATCTCACGATCAAAAAGTTAATCAAGTCATGTTTTAATTGATCTGGGCATGAAAGGTCTATTTATTGTTTTTGAGGGGCCCAACGGGGTTGGTAAAACAACAGTTATGGAATCGGTATGCGCGGCAATTGAACATAGGCTGATACCCGTTGTACGCACCAAAGAGCCAACGACGAGTGATCTAGGAAACTTTATTAGAAAGCACCAAGATGTTTATACAACCGAGGTGTTGGCCTGTTTAGTTACTGCAAATCGTTATGAACATCTTGACCGCATCGTTCGACCAAGTATTGACAAGGGTAGAGTAATTGTAAGTGATCGCTATTTCCCTTCATCACTTGTTTATCAAATGATGGACGGGCTTGATTTTTCATTTATTAAGAGCTTGAATGATCGAATCCTGATTCCAGACCTTACAATTTTCTTAACTGCAGATGAAAAAATTCTGTCTGCACGTTTAAAACAAAGAATTCAACTTACAAGATTTGAAAAGGATCAAAAGAAAGAAGTCCAGCGCTACGAAGACGCACAGAGCTATATAGAGAAGATGGGCTGGAATACTCTGTCTTTAAATTCGGGTGAACAGAATGTTCACGAACTCACCGACGCAATAGTAAACGCAATTGTTGCAATCTACAAAGCTACACCGAGGAACGTGTGACGGTTTTTCTTACACACTTCTTTCTAATTAATGACCGGATTTGACTGATATAAACGTCCATAGCTTTTCGTTTGTAAACAAGGACGAAGGACGGATGGTGAATCGGAACATAACAGACTCCATCTATTAAAAAAACTTCGTAGTTGAAATTTTCATCCAGTTCATACTCAGTTAGATTGAGCTTCGAAAGCACAAATGTTGCGACCTGCTTTCCTAGCAAGAAGACAACCTTTGGTTTTAACTGTTTTGTTTCAGCTTCGAGGTTTGGATAACATTTTTCCATCTCATGCTGTGCTGGATATCTAATCTTATCCTTCTTAAGCGGAAGACACTTTACAACATTGGTTTTGTAAAAGGAGAGAGATGAGTGAAAGGGGTTTTCGATTTCGGCGACCAATGCCCCAGAGCGGGTAGAAGGCGATAGTGGAATTTTTTCGTCTTCGTCATTGAATGCAACAGCGGACAGTCCAACCCAAAAAACAGATGCTTTTTTTTGCTGATCGACAGCGGGCAGCTGGTTCAAATATAACCCGCAAGCCTTGCAAAGACTACTCCTTTTCGGGTTGATTGCTAGGTTTGAGTCCGTTAAACAGTCCAGAATCGTTCAAATTAGTTGTGCGGTAAATATAACCATGTAGGGTATCTGAATCAACCGCAGCATAGTTACCGCTATGAAAATTGAACTGTATTCTTCCGACAAGACTCGATAATGCCTGATTTCCTGCAACTTGTTCGACTTGAAGCGCTTTCCCCTGTGACGCTAGGTCATGATAAATTTCCGTTGCATGATAGGGGCGATATTGAAAAACGCTTGTCCTAAACGTTACTCCTTCAGCTGTTGCTATTTCCTTCAAAGTTTTTGCAAGATGATAAGTCATCTCCATTTCCTCTTGGGTTTCGCCTGGGAATCCGAAAATGAAATAGCCCTTAATATTGATTTTTGCTTTCAATACCATCGAAAGATTTTTTATGATGATATCAAGATTGTGAGTTTTATTTATTGACCTCAGCACTCTTGGCGAACCCGACTCGATCCCAATAAACAGCTCTTTGCATCCGCTTTCTTTCAGAGCATTTAGGATCGACTGATCGATATTCTGAAACGTAAGAACATGAGCCATTGATCTCCATTGGAAGTTGAAAGGAGAGAATACATTGATAGCTTTACCAATGGTACGCCCATTTTTCAAGAACAAATCATCGAGCACTCGAATAGAATTGACAGTCGGGAACTTGGATTTTATGTCTTGCAATTCGCGTATTATCGATTCTTCACTTCGTTCACGAATTGGAAATTCTTGGTTCAATGATCGCGCTGCCGCACAGAAGGTACAATTGTAAATGCACCCTCTACTTGCAATAATATTAGCCTCAATAAATCCGAATGGATGACGGATAGGTTCGTTCAAGAAAAAACTGCGATTAAGTTCCTGGCTTGAAATATCATTCACATAATAGCTGGAACTCCCATCAACTTTGAAAACCCTAAAGTTTTCTTTAGCTAAAAGTGGTGGTTGGTGAATTTTTTCATTGATGATATCTAATGATATCAATTCCCCGTCGCCGATCACCACATCTACAAGATTTTTTGTCTTCCATTCTACGATATTATAATAAAGTTCTTTCGTGGCGAGTCCTCCGATTATATAATGGCAACTGAAAGTGAGTGATTCGAAGAGCTCCTTTACTAATTCATAATTTGTGGTAAACACATTTGCCGCAACAAACTCTGGCTTGGCGAAATTCAGATAGGAAATAAGATCACGAAGGGGAATTCTTTCATATACAGCATCAATTAGGTCCACATCGATGCCATTGTTCTGTAGATGCGTAGCGATGTAACCCAGCCCAATAGGCGGCAAGGAGTCCTCGTCATACAGAGGATTCTTGTCCCTGAATAGGGGTGAATTAATCAAAATTACTTTCATCTATTTAACACTTGATTTTGAATCCGATCAACCAAGGCCTTCATTTCAGCTCGTGGAGCTCTATCGTTGATTCGCTGGTAGTGGTTAAGCTTACTAATTGCCTCATCCGAAGAGAGCAAACTCTTCGCATGCAACTCCTCGACTATCCACAAAACTCCTCTAACGGTAAGGCCGTTTCTACTTGTGGCATTTCTAAGTTTTAGGTCGGAGCTCAGCACAGTACCATTCACTCGGATCGCGAGCTCGAGGACTGAACTATCTGCAAAACTGAGGCCGGAATTTTTTATTAAAATTTCCTGAATTTCTGTCAGATTCCCTTTGTCATCGACCTTTAGCCTGCCGTTCTTAACAAGGTTATTTGCTAAACTCACTTGGTCTCCGTCGAGAACCTCTATCATCACTTGGGGCGTCGTCATTACATCGTAATCCAACTCAAAGAATACTGATATCAACCCTAAGTCAATAAGGTCGAATAGGATGCAAGCATCCTGTATCACTATTTCTTTGTTAGTTGACACTGATAAAGCCTTTTCTTAGCTGATTAATATTGGTATTACACAGTGCGGCCGCCTTGCTAATTGATATTGCTCCCTCTGACAACGCTCTCGCTACCAACTGTTCAAAATGTTTCACCTGTTCGTTGCCCCTATATTCACCGGGCTCGCTCTTGGCACCGTAGGTTTTATTCATATATATAACCCACCGCTTGTAGTAGTTCTCGGTGATGATATGCAGTTCCATAAGACGGTGAAGAATAGCTCTAATGGAAATACCAAAGTATTCCTTAATTGAAATCAATTCCTTTATTGCGATATAGTTTCTGTTATTTCCACCAATCATTCGGATTAAGCTTTTTCTTGGTAAGATGAAACAGCTTGAAAAGCAATGACACAGGACTTCAACAAGTTTGTGATTGTCTTTTATCTCTTCATTAAGCATCATTAGAATGTGTGCAAGCTCATGGACTATAGTAAACCGAACGCGTTCGATCGATTTACCTTTAACATTCACAACAACGAGAGGAACACCAGTAGAGGTAATTGTGGCAAATCCATCAATAGATTCTTCATCATCGATGAGTAGCACTTTGATGCCTTGAAGTTCAAGCATTTCAACGAGACTAGGTAAGGGGTCTGTTCCTAGTTCCCATTTTTCGCGCAGCTTATTCGCAGCCATTTCAGCATCTTCTTTACTTTTCACTGAGATAGCTTGAATCGGATTGATGAATTTTTGCTCTTGCCCCAGTATGTTTTCAATTTCTAAATATCGTTCAACATAGTCCCGAGCTTTTTCAATAATCGCCTCTTCATTTTTACGTGACAAGTCGCTCTTCTTTCGAAAAGAAATTTGTCCTAGTTCAACAATGCCTTGACGAATAAAGTAGTCAGGTTTGACTTTAAGGACTTTAGAAAGCTCCCCAAGTATTTCACTAGTTGGCAGCATTGAGCCCATTTCATATTTACTCAGTGCTTGTTTAGTGATCTTATTTTGCAGTGCATCTGCTAAATCTTGCAATGAAAACCCGTTCATTTTCCTGGCAAGCATTAGCCTGTTTCCAAAGATGTTTTTGTCGGGTGAATCCATAAGAATTTTAATTGGTTGACAAATATACAAATATTATACGTTTTGTCAACCAATTAAGTTTTTGCTGATTTTCTCATTAAATCGGCTTTTCAAGAAATTTTTAGCCGGTCTCGTAGTTTTAACATATCCTCACTCACCTTCTGATCCAAAATCTTGGCATACTGCTGTGTTGTCCTCAGTGTCTTATGCCCTAGCATTTTACTTACTGTCTCAATCGGCACACCATTCGTCAAAGTAACTGTAGTGGCGAAAGTATGTCGCGCAGTATGAAACGTCATCTTCTTATTAATCTCACATCGGTCTGCAATCTCTTTCAAGTACTCGTTCATTTTCTGGTTGCTGGATACTGGCAATAGTTTCCCTTCATTCACGCATTGTGGATGATTTTTGTAGGCATCCATGATCTTCAACGCTTGAGGTAAGAGTGGAACGCGTGTGGCAGTTTCTGTTTTCACCCGTTCGGTATGAATCCACTTCTCGCCATCGTGACCGACCACAATATCAACTCTTCGTAATTTCTGAACATCCGCGTAAGCCAGACCGGTATAGCAACAGAACACAAAAATATCGCGCACTTGGGTCAGACGTTCTGCTGTAAATTTCAAAGCTATGATTTTATCAAGTTCGTCTTGAAGTAAGAACGGTCTGTTCGTCTCGCGGACCTTTACTTTGTAATTCATGAATGGATCTTTTTCCATCACATCATTGGCAACGCATTGCGTTACAATCTTTTTTAGCTTCTTAATGCTTGTAAATGCTTATTCTGTATATAAGAATAGGCCTTTTAAGTCATAGGATAGCCGTTTAGATTGGTGCGATATCAATCCATCTTAACGAAACCATTTCTGATGGCGTATATTACTAACCCTACGCGGCTCTTCACATTGAGTTTTTCAAAGAGTGCCTCGCAGTACCCATCGATCGTACGAGGCGCCAGGCACATTCGGTCTGCAATTTCTTTATAGGTAAGTTCGGTGCAAGCGAGTTTTAGAAATTCGGTTTCCCTGTCATTGATACTTATTTTCTTTGGACTTCCTGCGTCATCGGAGTGAAGACTTTGTACCAGTACGCCACTTACAAGATCAGAATAGTAATATCCTTTGCTCACAACATCATCAAAAGCTTTTCTCAATTCGGTGGGCTCAGCATGTTTGAGAACATAACCACGCGCCCTGGCTTCGATCATCCGTATGATCGATTTTTCTTCATCGTACATGGAAAGCGCGATTACTTTGACCCAGGGAAATTCTTGTTAAGCCACATCGCCGTTTCATATCCATCCATTTCGGGCATGTTAATATCCAACAAGACAATATCCGGACTCTCAATGGATTTTATCCTGGTCATAAACTCTTTATCGTGTTTTCTCGGAATGAGGGATACCTAGAGGGATGGCATTTTTCATGGTATATTGTCCCAATTTTCTAACCAACAATCCCGCGTAATCTAAGCATTTTTCCACTTCAACTAATGTCACAAAATCCTTGACCGCCACCCTACTACTAAGTTACCTCATCCTGCAAAAACATATAAACATTAAACTTGCTTCTGGCAGTTAGCAATTAATCATTCAACAGCATTTATGTATTTCCTTAAAGCCTTCGTCATTCTCCGATCGACTGTCGGCGCGCTTCCTCTCGTATTTTCGGCAGGTTCAGGTTATCAATATGTTACCAGCCCAAGGTATGTTTCACTAGATGAAAAGAAGGGTGAAATGATGGCCAATATCTATCCGAGTAGTCTTCAGGTCGGTTATGCTTTCAGTAACAACTTTTCAGTATTTACAACCGGCCACATGCGTTTCTCAACGATCGAAACTGTTAACCCATTAACAGGAAGCGATGGACAAAGTCATCGAAGCGGTGATTCAAAAGAAATCAATGTTGGCGTGAGTCATTTTCGAAAGAAGGATAAGTTTATTTATAAAATATTTCGACTAACTGTAACGTTGTTTGCAAAGGTCCATCGCGTGTACTACCACAATATTAAAAAGGAGGGTGGAAAAAGTTTTGAGGGCTTGCACAAATCTCACGAGTCATCCCTTGCCAAAGAATCTACCAAATAAGAAATTTGAATATGCCAAAAGGGATATTATCCATACACGCAAAGTATTATATTTATGCCATTTCTGTCTTATGAAAAGACTGCTATTATTAATCGCTTTAGTTATTTATCCATATGTAACGTTCTCTCAGGTTCTGGAAAACACGGCACTATCTAGGGCGTCCGAGACTGCCCTGCGTGCCTCCGAGGACCTTGAGTTTGTTGATAGCGAGTGGCTTACTATTGGTCGAGGTGGAAGCATGTCATTGCTTGGTGATTATGACCAGGATGAGGATCTTGATCTTCTTCTTACATACACAACCGGAAGTGAATTGCGCACCAGGCTGTTTCGTTTCACCGACGATTTGTATGAAGATTCGGGTGTCGAATTTTCTAAAATCGCGTTGGATGGACGATGGATCGATTATAACAATGATGGATTCATAGATTTACTTCTTTATAGTGGCTATAATCATGATCCCGTTTTTACACTTTACAAGAATGAAAGTGGCAATGGGTTTTCTGAGCAATCCGACAAACTTTCTTTTCCAAATATTCAAATACAATCTGGTATGTCGCTTGGCGATTATGACAATGATGGTGACGAGGATATGGCCATTCAAACTTTAAGCCCAGACTATACGAAAGCATCAATCCACATTTATGAGAATGATGGTAAAGGTAAATTCACACGTAACAGTCACATTGAGTTAGAAGGGCACCTTAAGAGTGATTATGCATGGGCAGACTATGACAAAGATGGAGATCTTGATCTCTTAGCAAACAGACAATTTCCCTGCGTGGTTACGATCTTTGAAAATAAATCAGACAAAACATTTGTACCAACGCAGTTAGAGCTGGACGGCGTAGAGGCTGATTTTTTGAACTTCGTCGGCGATATGAAGTGGGGCGATTATGATAGCGATGGCTATCCGGATATTCTTGTTTCGGGCCGAAACGCATGTCAAATTGACTACGGCCTTACTCATATTTACCGTAACAACGGTGACAAAACATTTTCGAAGATAGCTGAACTGGTTGATGTTAGAGAGGGTGTAACGGTTGATTGGGGGGATTATGATAACGATGGGGACCTTGACGCGTTTGTTTTCGGAGATCGCTCTACATCGCCTCGTACAAGAATATACAGAAATGAGGCAGGTGCGTTTGAAGAAACATCCATTGATTACTTGTTGGACGGTAGAGATATCGGTACTGCTCTTAGAGGAGATATTGACAACGATGGGGATCTCGACTATGTCATTGTAGGTCAGGTCGACATCCAACATTTCCCCAAAATAATTGTATACAGGAATATGTATTCCGAGAGTTTCGGTATCACAAATCACAAGCCATCAGTTCCAACCGGCCTTGAAAGCATAGTCTCTGATGATGGATTCGTTACTCTGTCTTGGAACAAATCACAAGATAATGAAACGGACCAGGATGGACTTACTTACAACATGTATATCGTTGACGAAGCAGGCTCGTTCGTCGTAAATAGTTATTCGATGGCGAACGGATCAAGGATGATTCCATCACCAGGAAATGTTTCAGGTACTGGTATTAAGCTAAAACTTAAACCAGGATCATACCGATGGTCCGTTCAGTCGGTCGACAATGGCTTCGAAGGTTCTGAATTTTCGGAAGAAGATTCCTTCTTTATTGGAGGAATTACGGGTGTAGAAAGTGCAGAGTCTTCTATTATTCGAATATTTCCGAATCCAGCGAATAATTATCTTAACCTGTCACTGCCTTCCCTTCAATTTCCTCTTGATCTTCGAGTGACCAATTCAATGGGTCAAATCGTTAGTGAGGTTGCCGTTGACACCACGGAGTCAATTCATAATATATCCGCTCTTCCAACTGGTGTTTACTTTATCTCTCTATACCATAACGGTGTTAAAGTTGGCAAGGAAAGACTGTTCAAAAGATAGCTTGATCTTCCGACATAACTGAATGCCTGGCTGCAGTATCTGAAACGAAATGGATTATGTTATGGCGACGGTAGAAAGAACAGAACCATGTTGTGATGATTAAAGCTGTAAAGTTATATTCAAAACGACACTTTGGCTGGTGGAAGTTGAGAATACGCAATACACTCCCTCTGTTAAAAAACTTTGAATCTTCTAAGCAAAGCGTTGGGTTAATATCAAAATGTTCAGGAACCTAAACATGCGGAGAGGATACTTCTTGAGGGTCTCACGCGACCTCACACAAGATCCAAAAAAAAGAGGCCGCAAGGAACTATCTCCTTGCGGCCATTTTAAACTTCTCTGTGATCCCGCTGGGATTCGAACCCAGGACCCCTACATTAAAAGTGTAATGCTCTACCAGCTGAGCTACGGAATCCGCCTTCGCGTGCTTTGAGCTAGTATTACCTGGCTCAAAACTCGTCGGCTATTATTTATTTATTCAAAACTTCTTTATGCTTCGGCGGACACAGTCCGCTAAAACTGCCTACGCGAGCTTTGAATTAGTATTACCTGACTCAAAATTCGTCGGCGATTATTAATTTATACAAGTCTTCTTCAAGCTTCGGCGGACACGGTCCGTTAAAGCTCCCGACGCGCTTTGAAATAGACAATTTGCCATTTTCACACGCATCGGATTTTATTCATTTACTTTGTCTCCGTCAATGCTTCGGCGGACACAGTCTCTAATTTTGGCGCTTTTACCTAAATTGAGGTCGCAAAGGTAGCAGGATATAAAAATTATGCAAAGCTGGATTTTAAAATTTCTTATTACAGGGTATTTTCTTTTGGTTGGCACTGTCATTACGGTTCAGGCGCAGGTGTCGGTACACCGTTTAAAACAAGCGGATTCGCTCTTTCTGGATAAAAAATATACGCAGTCGCTCGAACATTATGAGACGATTTTAAAGCAAAAAGAATATACGCCTGCCATGCTTCTCAAGATGGCGTACATCCAGGAGGGACTGAATCGTGTCGGCCAGGCGCTGTATTATCTCAACCTCTACTATGTTGTTACCAACGATAAATCCGTGCTCGGAAAAATGGAGGAACTCGCTGCGCGATACAACCTGGCCGGATATGAAAATTCTGAGGCGGACCAGGTGTTATCCTTCTACCATGACTATCACCTGCACATCACACTTGCACTCGCTGTTATTGCTGTCTTTCTTTTGTCACTTGCGTTCGCGATCAAGCGAAAAGGTGAACGGCCTGTGGCCTCGGGTATTGTGACGGCGATCGTGCTGTTAGGCTTATTCATTCATGTTAATGTGGGTGAAAAAATTTCTGTGGGTATTGTGGGTGCATCCCATACATTTTTAATGGAAGGACCTTCTCCCGGTGCGCCCGTTGTTGAAATTGTAAATGAAGGTCATCGCGTGGAAATCATCGGTAAAAAAGATGTGTGGCTCCAGGTGCTGTGGAATGGAGAAGTGGCGTATGTGAAAGAAGGAAACTTGTTGCCGGTCAGGTTATAAAACCTTTTAAGCGCAACGCTTAACACACAACGCGCCGATCGTTCGAAAGTGTGTTGATATTTTTTTCGAAGGGTTCGAGAAGTTCCCGTTGATTTATTCGGTCGACATGTGATCGTGATGGTCGCTGCTCTTTAATGAAGGATTCCTCATCGCATTACATTTTGCTTCTCAGCTTTTCCGTTTTCTGCTTCATACATTCCCCGATTTTTATTTAACTTCATTTCCGTCCTAAACCAAACCAATCATTTTATGGAACAAGAACTACACATCAACATGGGTGCTGTTTTTATTACAGTGCTTGCCAATTTTATCATCGGCTTTCTCTGGTATACCCCATTGTTCGGTAAGGCGTGGGCGAAAGAAATGGGACTCGATATGTCGGCCAAACCGAAGAGTTCACAGATGATCCCGGGACTAATCTTTTCGCTCATCGGAAATTTTTTCCTGGCGTATGTCTTTGCGCATAATATCGCGGCCTGGAGTTTTGTTCCGGGAATGGATAGCATGTCGCCTATTGTTAAGGTGATCAACTCTACTGTTTTCACGTGGCTTGGTTTTTATGTGCCGGTGGATTTGAATACGGTATCGTGGGAAGGGAAGTCGTGGAAGTTGTTTGGGATTAATACGGGTTATCATTTTGTGACGTTGCTGGTGGCGTCGGTGATTTTAACTTATATGGGAGGAGGAGTGTGAGAGGGAGAGTGAGTGTGGAGGGTGAGGCTGGGTTGATACAGGGTTGTGCGACGCGACGGGTTCTGTCGCTTAGAAAGAGTGCGTGTGGACAGTACGTCAACCGGCGACAGATCCTTCGTTCGCACTTGCCTACGCGCATCCACCACTCAGGAGATCTGAATGGAAAGGCCGCACTCATCCGCATCCAGGAAATCGATCTGAGGGGAATGCTACTTCCGTTTATTCTTCCATTCAACTTTGTCAATTACAGCAACATAAGTGTTATCGAAATCTGTTATCCAAGTGGGTGCGGTTGTTGGTCCTGCCGCCCGCTAGTCTTACTCGCAAGACCAACAACGGCGTAGAGTGAGGAGGAGTGTGAGGGGGAGAATGAGGGGGAGAGTGAGTGTGGAGGGCGAGGCTGGTTTGATATAGGGTTGTGCGGCGCGATGGGTCTGCCACTTGGAAAAGCGCGTATGGACAGTACGTTAACCGGCGACAGATCCTTCGTTCGCGCTTGCCACGCGCGTCCACCACTCAGGGATCTGAAGGGAAAGGCCGCGCTCATCCATCCGGGAAATTGATCTGAGGGGAATGCTACTCGTTTATTCTTCCATTCAACTTTGTCAATTACTGCAACATAAGTGTTATCGAAATCTGTTATCCAAGTGCGTGCGGTTGTTGGTCCCGCCGCCCGCTAGTCTTACTCGCAAGACCAACAACGGCGTAGAGTGAGGAGGAGTGTGAGGGGGAGAATGAGTGTGGAGGGCGAGGCTGGGTTGATACAGGGTTGTGCGACGCTACGGGTCTGCCCCTTAGAAAGAGTGCGTGTGGACAGTACGTTAACCGGCGACAGATCCTTCGTTCGCGCTTGCCCACGCGCGTCCACCACTCAGGAGATCTGAAGGGAAAGGCCGCGCTCATCCCTCCGGGAAATTGATCTGAGGGGAATGCTACTTCCGTTTATTCTTCCATTCAACTTTGTCAATTACTGAAACATAAGTGCTATCGAAATCTGTTATCCAAGTGCGTGCGGTTGTTGGTCCCGCCGCCCGCTAGTCTTACTCGCAAGACCAACAACGGCGTAAGTGAGTGGTTGGAGGAGAGTGAGGGGGAGAGCGAGTGTGGAGGGGGAAGTGTAGAGGGGGAAGGATGGGCAGTACGGTAACCGGCGACAGATCCTTCGTTCGCGCTTGCTCGCGCGCGCCCGCCACTCAGGAAATCGGATCTGAATGGAAAGACCGCGCTCATCCGCATCCATGAATGGGTTCGAAAGTGGAACTGCACTCGTTAAACTAATGAATCGGATCGAAAAGGGATGGCGGCTATAATATTTTTTACCGGTTTGATTCTGAGGAATCGAAGGCGAGGGTGATGATTCCTTTGTAGTCTTTGTCGGAGTATTTCAGGTTGTAGAAGTACATGCCGGAGACTTCGCCTTCGGCGTACCATCGGAAGTCGCGGGAGGCGCTTTCGTAAACGCGTTTACCCCACCGGTTGAAGATGATGATGCCTTCAAATACACCGGTGCAGTTATCGGTTGGGAGAATGTTAACCAGCTCGCCGGTGTTTTCATCTTCTTTTACCATGGCAAAAAAATCATTGCGATTATCGCCGTTGGGAGTAACAAAGTTTGGTGGCAGAAATTCCTTTCCTTCATTTTCCAAGTCATTGATATTGATGTTGACAACAACGGTATCTCCCATCTGACTATAACATTTGTCGTCGACTACCCGGAACGTAAACGTATACTGATTCCGATACGAGTCTCCCGTAAATATGGAGCAGTCGGGATTCCAGGAAAATGTACTCTGAACGGTGCCACGTCCTTCTGCATTGGCGAAAACATAACCAGTAGGCTCGACGTTGCCTTCCGCTTTGATGAGCTCCAATTTTAATAAATCAGCTTGCGGAGATTTGTCCTTGTCTGTTCCTAACAACGCCAGTGTAATTTGCTGGCCCAGTACGGCGGTCATGCTGTTGTCCGCCGCCATTTGGATGTCCTGGTTCATGTTCACCACCTGCAACAGCGGTTCCTGATTGTCAGGCGGATAAAGTTTTACGGTAACGTCAAGGGTATCCGCGTTGTAGTAGCGGCACTTATTAACATGATCGACTACAATAAACTGAAATGTGAATTCATCTTTCTTTCTAAGGTCAACCTCATCACAAAATATATTCCACTGAAATTTAGACTGGACAAAGTTGTTTCCTGTCGCCGTTGGGAAACTCACATTATACTTGGTGATATCGAAGCCCACACCGCGTACATCAAGTACAATTAAATCATTGTCGGCGTCGATACCTTTTACATTGAAGGTGAGTGATTCATTGATTTTCCGTTTTAATCCGGTTACACTTCTTTCAAAAGGATCCAGGGTAAGATCGGAATCAATAATCGGTACCGTATTGCCTGGCAGTTTAACCGTCAATGCGAAGTTCATGATATCGGGTTGCGCGAGCGTACACTCATCGATATCATCCAGTAACACCATAAAATTAAATGACGTCTTTTTTGAAAAATCCACTACATCACACCGCGTATCCCATTGAAGCTGGGCTTCATACAACCCGCTCTCACTTTTTACCTGGGTGAAGGTCATGCCGTAGTCTTCCAGGCGAAATCCCTGCGGTATGATGCCCGCCACCAGTTTGTCGCCATCATCATCCAACCCGCGGATCAGCCACGTTTTAATTTCACCTTCATTTATTACTTCCGTAACGTCCGGTGTTGTGAAATAAGGAAGGGCATTCGGCGGTGGCGTGATGTCCACTGTTATGCGCAACGTATCGGATAGCGGCAGACTGCAGGCATCGTCATACGCCACGATCCCCACCTGAAACGGCCCAGCGACATACGGACATTTCTCAAAACATATATCAAATGCAATGGTACTTCCATTCACCAACGTAGCATTCGAAATATCCGGCAGTATTCCGCTTACATCTTTCTTAAAACCGAGTGGTATCGCTTTGATCTTCACCTTCTCTGAGAAGTTGTCGTCCTGCTTACTCGCATCGGGATCGGATACCTGGACCTGAACGCAGCGCACAGAGTCTGCAACGGTGCCGCTAAAGGTAACCTGCATGTCTTCGTCGAATGAAAATCCGGGATCGCCTAATTTCTTACCCAAAATCTGAGGTGCTTCAGCGCGGGGACAAACATCGACCACCAGCATTTGAAAATCTCTTCGCACCTCCCCTATTTTCACGCCGTTTCTAAATTCGTCGCACTTTACGGCAAACACATACAATCCTTGCTGCGAAGGTGTGGCGGTCAGAAACCCATCGGTTGTGATCTTCATGTCGGGATCACCGTTAATAATTTTATCCAGGCTAAAAGGATTTCGCCAGGTCACCAACGGATAGGGTGCTGACTGCGGTGGCGGAAGTGCAATGATAGAATGCGTACTCAGTGGTGTTACCAAAGAATAAGCCAGCGAATCGCCGTCATCATCGACGCCTGCAAAGTCTACGTAATAAGGTCTGCGTGGACAAGCATAATCGCTCAGCGGCGGAAACAAACGAGGAGAAGAATTAATAAATGGCGCGCCATCTTTTACTACGGCAGGAAACTCAAGATAGAAAGTCTGACCGGCGGCACGACCACTGACGTCGGGATTCTCAGAATAAACATTGGTGATGGCATAGTTTCTACAGCACCGCTCCCAGCTGATATAATATCCACCCGGATCATTGTAGCGTGTATCAGAAAGCACGATGTTGGTGGTATATACTAACCTGGACGTCCAGATTTCACCGCGTGAACATGCGGGTTGCGTATAGGTTACGTTGGTTTCTGTAGGACTTCCAAAAGAAACATTTTGCATGAACACATTGTCACGCTTACGGTAGATGGTGGCCAAAACACTGTTATCACGGGCACCCGGACTACCATTGATTTTATCAAAATATAAAATAAGATTGACGCGATAGTTATTACCAGAAATATGAACCAGCTCAAATTCCCCTCCTACTATGTGGGACGCCATCGCCGGAAACGTTAAAATGCAGAGAATAACAAGTAAGCCCCTTTTCATATCCCGTCACAAACAAGAAAATAAATATAGAGAATTCGGTCGAAGGAGAAAACCCCCGCATTTCTGTAATTTGACCACCCAATGAAAAAGGGAGACATAATTGAGAATATTGTAGTCCAAAGCATGGCCGCTGAGGGCAAATGTGTAGCAAGATTAAATAATCTGGTCATTTTTTTAGAGGGTGGCGCCCCCGGCGATACCGTGGATGTGATGCTTACCAAAATAAAAAGTTCTTTCCTGGAGGGGAAAGTGACAGCGATCAAAGCGTTATCGCCGCACCGCACGCAGCCGTTCTGTATCCATTTCGGACTTTGTGGCGGATGCTCGTGGCAACATATTGATTATGCGCAGCAATTGGAATACAAACAGCAACAGGCGGTAGATCACCTGGAACGGATCGGCGGGTTACAGCTTCCTCCGATAACGCCGATTGTTCCATCGAACAAAACACGCTACTACCGAAACAAGCTCGACTATACCTTTTCGGCGCAACGCTGGCTTACAAGAGAAGAAATGCAGGTAAAGAAAGCGATGGCGTTGGATGAAAATTCAAATGAGTCGCTTCCTCCCCCAGAACCTGCATTAGGATATCACATCCCGCGCAAATATGATCTGGTGTTTGATGTGAAGGTCTGTTATCTGCAGCCAGCGCCGTCTGATGCGATAAGGCTGGCGGTGAGAGATGAAGCGGTAAAAAATAACATTCCGTTTTTTGACCTGCGAAAACAAATCGGTTTTTTGAGGACCATCACCATTCGTACCGCCAACACGGGAGAAGTGATGATCATTCTCCAGGTGACGTATGATAAGATGGAGTGGACGGAAAAAATATTGAAACGGCTGGAGCAGGATTTTCCTCAGATCACCTCTTTTCAATATGTCATTAATGGGAAGAAGAATGATACTTTCAGCGATTTAAATATTCTTACCTGGAAAGGCAATCCATACATTACAGAAACGATGCCTAAACCCGATGGAACGGGTGTGCTACAGTTTCGGGTAGGTCCAAAGTCTTTTTATCAAACGAATGCTGATCAGGCGCATGAACTTTATAAGATCGCCTGGCGGATGGCGGATCTTCAAGGTGATGAGTTAGTATATGATTTGTATACAGGCACGGGTACTATTGCGAACTACGTTGCGTGTCATGCGAAAAAAGTTATTGGATTAGAATATGTGGCGGCGGCAATAGAAGATGCGAAGTCGAATTCAGTGTTAAACAACATTACGAATACAGAATTTTTTGCTGGTGATATTAAGGATTTGCTGGATGATGAATTTCTTGCTGTTCATGTAAGACCTGATACAGTTATAACGGACCCGCCACGCGCCGGTATGCACGAGGATGTTTGTAAAATGCTATTGAAGGCGGAGCCGCGGAAGATTGTTTATGTGAGTTGTAATCCGGCGACACAGGCGCGGGATTTAAGTATACTTTCGGAGAAATATGAGATTGTGGCGGTGCAGCCGGTGGATATGTTTCCGCATACGGTGCATGTGGAGAATGTGGTGAAGTTGGTGAGGAAAGAGATTTAGAGTTGAGTGTGGAGGGCGAAGGGTGAGTGTGGAGTGTGGAGTGTGAGGGTGAGTGTGAGTGTGAGTGTGAGTGAGTGGGTGGAGGGTAAAGGGTGGCGGAGCAGTAGTGTGCTGTTCAAAGTGTGCTCATTCGAAGGGGCAGATCCTTCGCGCCGCGCGGGGCGGACGCGCGGGGCCTTGCTCAGGACATCGGTTCGCGGGGGGCGGTGGGCTTTCGAAGGGGCCGATTCTTTCGGGCATCGGTTAACGGGGAGGGTGGGTGTTTTGAACAGCTCAGTTCCAATTCTATTCTATTCTATTCTATTCTATTCCAATTCAATTCCATTCCTTTCCATTGGATCCGATTTCCTGAGTGGGGAACGTGTGATGGGATGCGGGAGCGAAGGATCTGTTGCAGGTTAACGTGCTGATCCAAGGGCGCTCTTTTGAAGGGGCAGATCCTTCGCATCGCGCGGGGCAAGCGCGCAGGGCCTTGCTCAGGACATCGGTTCGCGGGGGGCGGTGGGCTTTCGAAGGGGCCGATTCTTTCGGCATCGGTTAACGGGGGGTGATGCGGTTTCGAACAGCGGATTCTTGGAAATCGGTAAATGGATGGGTAGCTTTCAAAACATTTTTTTTGAAAACGATTTATTGAGAGGTGCAGGCTCCATTTAG
>NZ_JARKMY010000010.1:576430-1030431 GCF_029360725.1 Chryseolinea sp. H1M3-3
CCATTTAGATGCGCGTTCCTGAGTGCTGGAGGTGTGTAAGTAAGAGGGAGCGAAGGATCTGATGCGGGTTAGCGTGCTGTTCCAAGTGTGCTCATTCGAAGGGGCAGATCCTTCGCGCCGCGCGGGGCGAACGCGCAGGGCCTTGCTCAGGACATCGGATAACTGGGGAGGGTGGGCTTTCGAACAGTCGATTCTTTGGGGGATCGGTTAACGGGGAGAGTGGGGTTTTGAACAGCTCGATTCTTGGGACATCGGGAAAGGGTGACGGGTGGGTGTTTTCAAAGGGCGGGTACAAGGTCTTTCTGATCCGATTTCTAGTATTATCTTTGATTCACCGTTAGCTTAATTATTCATCATGCTTCACTCCGCCTGGGTTTATATACTCACGAATAAAAACAATACGACGCTGTATGTTGGTGTAACGAATGACCTGCCTACTCGACTTTGGGAACACAGGACAATGCGGAATCCGAGGTCTTTTACGGCGCAGTATAATTTGTTTAAGCTGATTTATTATGAGGGGTTCGAGACTGTCTCGGAAGCGGTTATATATGAGAAGTTCTTAAAAGGGAAAAAGCGTCAGTGGAAAACGGATCTTATAGAAAAGGTGAATCCGGAGTGGAGGGATTTATTGGTTTCTTTTGAGTCCGATATCCTGGGAGGTGGGCGTGTGTTGGCAAGAGCGAGCGAGGGATCTGATGCAGGTTAGCGTGCTGTTCCAAGTGTGCTGTTCCAAGTGTGCTCTTTCGAAGGGGCAGATCCTTCGCGCCGCGCGAGGCAGACGCGCGGGGCCTTGCTCAGGACATCGGATAACTGGGGAGGGTGGGCTTTCGAACAGTCGATTCTTTGGGGCATCGGTTAGCGGCGAGGGTGTGTTTTGAACGGCCGATTTTTGGGGCATCGGTAAATGGATGCGTGCTTTTCAAGCTTTTTTTTCGAAACGATTTGTTGGGGTGTGCTGGCTCCTCTTTCGGATCCGATTTCCTGAGTGGTGGAGGTGTGCTGGCATGCGGGAGCGAAGGATCTATTGCAGGTTGACGTGCTGATCAAAGGGCGCTCTTTCGAAGGGGCAGATCCTTCGCGCCGCGCGGGCCGACCGCGCAGGGCCTTGCTCAGGACATCGGATAATTGGGGAGGGTGGGCTTTCGAACAGTCGATTCTTTGGGGCATCGGTTAACGGGGAGGGTGTGTTTTGAACGGCCGATTCTTGGGGCATCGGTAAATGGATGCGTGCTTTTCAAGCTTTTTTTTCGAAACGATTTGTTGGGGTGTGCTGGCTCCTCTTTCGGATCCGATTTCCTGAGTGGGAGACGTGTGATGGGATGCGGGAGCGAAGGATCTGTTGCAGGTTGACGTGCTGATCAAAGGGCGCTCTTTCGAAGGGGCAGATCCTTCGCGCCGCGTGAGGCAGACGCGCAGGGCCTTGCTCAGGACATCGGATAGCTGGGGAGGGTGTCCTGGGGAAGAGGGTTCAAAAAATAAAATTCAAAACGCTAAACGATCGACCTTTGATTGCGTTAATTAGGTACAAAAGTACCCTCAGAACTTTTTACTACTATCATTTTCTCATGGTACCCATTCCGCATAAAATTCTTACCAGAAAACACGAAATAACGTCGCGGTTCCTGGATCTTCTGGATGCACATATCGACGATATCCTGGCAGGAAAGATCAATTATGCCTATAAAATCAAGGACTTTGCGAAACGTCTCCTGGTTTCGCCGACTCACTTTAGCAACATCATCAAGCTTACTACCAAAAGATCACCAGGTGAATTCGTAGAAGAACGTCTTGTGGCGGAAGCCAAAAAGATGCTCAGCGAAACAACCATGTCGGTTGAAGAAATCAGTCACAAGCTTACTTTCCAGGATCCGGATGCATTCAGAAAATTCTTTAAACGTTCGGAAGGAAAAACTCCCCTTGAGTACCGCGGCAGGTTTAGAATAGTGGAGTTCATGGAAGCGGTGACTAGTAAATGGTAGTTGTAAATCGGCCGATTTCCAGGTGATAAATAATACGTTCGCAGATGGCGTGATCACCTTGTGATCCGTGGCTATCAACCATTAGTCGTGGACGTTTTGAAAATTTTTTTCACATTCTTCTTGAATCCTTCCTTCAAAAAAACCAACATCGCTGCTTGAAATTCAAGCATGAGACAGAAATTACTTAATGAAGGGGCAAGCGAACTCAGTTATGAGATCAGGGAAATTGTAAAAAAAGCTGATCAGCTAAAGAAACTTGGGCTCACTATCTCCTGGGAAAATATCGGTGATCCTATCCAAAAGAATCATAAACTTCCTCAGTGGATCAAAGATATCGTGTCTGACCTGGTTAGCAAAGATGACACCTACAGCTACTGCCCTTCAAAGGGAATGTTAGAAACGCGTGAGTTTTTAGCAAAGCAAACCAACGACCTGGGTGGTGTTCAAATTACTGCGGAAGACATCTGTTTCTTCAACGGACTGGGTGATGCTATTTCAAAAGCTTATCAATTTATCTCGAGAACATCACGGGTTATCGGGCCCTCACCTGCCTATTCAACACACTCAAGTGCTGAGGCTGCCCATGCCGCTCACGAGCCGTTAACGTACCGGCTGGACCCAAATAACAAATGGTATCCCGATCTGGATGATTTGTATAACAAAGTAAAGTATAATCCTAACATTGTGGGCATCCTGATTATCAACCCTGATAATCCAACAGGCATGGTGTACCCACTGGAAACACTGCGGCGCATTGTTGACATCGCGAAGGAATTTAACCTCTTCCTGATCGCCGATGAAATCTACATCAACATCACTTACAATGGCGCACGTGCGTATGCCCTCTCCGAGATCATTGACGATGTGCCGGGCATCTCGATGAAAGGTATTTCAAAGGAGTTACCCTGGCCAGGAGCACGATGCGGTTGGATGGAATATTATAACCGCGACAAGGACGAAGACTTTAACCGCTTTTGTAACGCACTCGACAATGCAAAAATGATCGAAGTATGTTCAACAAAGCTTCCGCAGCTTGCTATTCCAAAAATCTTAGGTGACAGTCGCTTCAAAGCCTATCGTGAAGAAACCAATAAAAACATTGGAAGAAGAAGTAAAATCATTGCGGACATTTTGCATACCGTGCCCGAGTTGACCTTCAATGAAACCTTTGGTGCTTTTTACAACACCATCATCTTCCGTGAAGGAACGTTGAAGCCACATCAGGAAATGAAAATTGATAATCCGAAAATCAAAATGCTGGTTGAAGCGTGGGTAAATCATCAGGATATTCCGATGGATAAACGCTTTGTGTACTACCTTCTTGGGGCAAAAGGAATTTGTGTCGTACCCATTTCTTCATTCTGCTCGGAACTTCAAGGCTTCCGTGTGACGTTGTTGGAAGAGGACGAAGAAGTGTTAACTAAAACATTTTCCGCTATCCGTGATGGCATTGTAGAATATCTCCACAGCTAACAACTGTTCTTCTACCTAACATTTGTTACATGCTGATAATGAAATATTTCTACTAAAAATCTTGAATTATAAACGATAATTCGTGACAATTGTACTCGCACAGAATAATATGCTGAATTCAACAAAATTATCGGAATACAGATCAATCTCCTCTTGGATGGTTGATATGCTTTCTGTGCTTCTCATTGTCGTGATAATTCTTAAACCCGCAGGGGCGATAGTGATATAATTTTATAACGAAAAAAATACACAAACCGCCCCGAAAACCTCGGGGCGGTTTTGTTTTATAGAGCTAAAACAAACTAACAATTGTTATATGTACTACACGAAAGACACAATCCTTTTCCAGAACGGCAAGTTCGTTAAAGCGGTTGATGCTCATTCCGATCTTTACAGTCAGACATTGCACTATGGGCTAGGTGTATTCGAAGGGATCCGCGCTTATCAAACGATGAATGGCGTAAAACTTTTCAAAGCACAAGAACATTTTGAGCGTTTAAAGAAAAGCTGTGCGTTGGTAGGCATACCTTTCCAATACGATACTGAGGATCTGATACAGATCGCGTATCTTCTTCTGGAAAAAAATCAATTGTCGGATGCGTATATCCGTCCGCTCGTTTATTGCGGACCCAACATGACTTTAACACAACCAACGGAAGTTCATCTGATGATGTGCGCCTGGGAGTGGGATAAATATCATGGCGATAAGATGCTGAAGGTTTGTCTTTCATCTTTCCAACGACCTAACCCAAATGCATTCAAAACAGAGGGTAAGATCACTGGCCACTACGTTAACTCGATCATGGCAACCAGTGAAGCACGCAGCAGAGGATATGATGAGGCCTTAATGACCGATATGTACGGATTTATTGCCCAGGCACCCAGTGCTAATTTCTTCCTTGAGAAGAACGGTGTACTATACACACCTCCACTTGGCCACATTGTGCAGGGTATCACGAGACAAACCGTGTTCAACATTTGTCAGGAACTGGATATCCAGGTGATCGAAAAGGCCATGAAACCTGAAGAACTAGAGGGCGCCGACAGTGCATTCCTGTGTGGAACGGCCGCTGAAATTGCAGGTATCGAATCCGTTGACGCAAAATATTTCAAGCTCGATTGGTTTGATAGTCTCGGTGCCAGCATCCAGGAAGCATACAAATGCCAGGTAAGAGAAAAATCATTTAGCTACGTAATTATTTAATCAGTCATAACACACACTCATGCCAGCAAGGGCTGGTTGTTTTTAAAAAAGGACGATGGAATTTAACAAGTACAGTAAGACGATCACACAAGACCCAACGTTGCCAGCAGCGCAGGCGATGTTGTATGCAATTGGTTTAACAGAAAAAGATTTAGAGAAAGCGCAAGTCGGTATTGTCAGCACAGGATTCGATGGCAATCCCTGCAACATGCACTTGAATACACTCGCACAATCCGTGAAAACGGGTGTGTGGGAAAATGATTTAGTCGGATTGATTTTTAATACGATTGGGGTAAGCGATGGTATCAGCAATGGTACAGAGGGAATGCGTTACTCGTTGGTAAGCCGTGAAGTTATTGCCGACTCTATCGAAACCGTCTGTGGCGCTCAATACTACGACGGCCTTATCGCTGTAGTAGGATGTGATAAAAATATGCCCGGTGCATTGATGGCGATGGGCCGATTAAATCGTCCTGCGATCATGGTGTACGGTGGTACAATCGCGGGAGGACACTGGAAAGGTCAGCAACTGAACATCATCTCTGCATTTGAAGCCTTGGGCCAAAAAATGGCAGGGACAATCACTCCCGAAGATTTCAAAGGTATCGTTCAAAATGCTTGTCCAGGTGCCGGCGCGTGTGGTGGAATGTATACAGCCAACACGATGTCTTCAGCAATAGAAGCTTTGGGGATGTCGTTACCCTACTCTTCCTCGAACCCGGCGTTGAGTCCCGAGAAAGCGGAAGAATGTAAAGCTGCAGGAAAGGCGATCAAGTTATTGCTTGAACGTGATCTGAAACCTCGCGATATCATGACTAAGAAAGCATTTGAAAATGCAATCTCAACGGTGATGGTACTGGGCGGATCGACCAATGCAGTGCTTCACCTGATTGCGATGGGTAAAGCGGTAGGCGTACAAATTACACAAGAAGATTTTCAACGCATCTCCGATAAAACTCCCCTGCTTGCCGATTTAAAACCGAGTGGAAAATATTTAATGGAAGATCTTCATAAGATCGGTGGTGTTCCGGCAGTACTTAAGTACATGCTTGAGAAAGGATTTCTTCATGGAGATTGCATGACTGTAACCGGTAAAACCATCGCCGAGAATCTGAAAGATGTTCAAGCGCTTGAGTTTGAAAAACAAAATGTGATCTATCCTGTTGAAAGACCACTGAAACAAACGGGGCATTTGCAGATCATGTATGGCAACCTGGCCAGCAAAGGCTCTGTAGCAAAGATTACGGGCAAAGAAGGAGAATTATTTAAAGGACCTGCCCGCATCTTTAATGGCGAGTTTGCATTGGTAGATGGTATCAGGGATGGAAAAGTAAAAGCCGGCGATGTCGTGGTCATTCGCCACGCAGGACCGAAAGGCGCGCCTGGTATGCCGGAGATGTTAAAACCGACTTCCGCTATCATGGGCGCAGGACTTGGGAAGAGTGTTGCCCTGATCACGGATGGAAGGTTTTCTGGCGGATCGCACGGTTTACTGATTGGCCATATCACTCCCGAAGCACATGAAGGCGGACTCATTGCCCTCGTGGAAGAAAATGATCTTATCGAAATAGACGTTCGAAAGCATACGATCAACCTGTTGGTTGACGAAGCGACAATAGCAAAACGAAGAGCAGCCTGGACACCTCCTAAGCTGAATGCGAAAAATGGAATCTTATTGAAGTATGCTAAACAAGTAAAAACTGCTGCCGATGGATGCGTTACTGACGAAGAATAAGACTGCAACAGACCCCGATAAGCGGGAGCAGTCAAAAGAAAAAATTTCCGGATCAGAAATTCTGCTCCGATGCCTTGTTGAAGAACAAGTAGATAAAATATTTGGATACCCGGGTGGTGCTATCATGCCTATCTATGACGCCCTATATCATTTTGCCGACAGACTTACCCATATTCTTGTGCGTCATGAGCAAGGAGCAATCCATGCAGCACAGGGATATGCGCGTGTTACAGGACATCCCGGCGTTGTGTTTGCAACCTCTGGCCCAGGCGCAACAAACCTGGTTACCGGCCTTGCTGATGCATTGATCGACTCTACTCCATTGGTTTGTATCACAGGGCAGGTCTTTGCGCATTTGTTAGGAACCGATGCGTTCCAGGAAACGGATGTTGTGAATACAACCATTCCCGTCACCAAGTGGAACATTCAGGTAACGGAAGCGAAAGACATTGCACCTGCAGTAGCGAAAGCGTTTTATATAGCCCGTACAGGCCGGCCTGGTCCGGTGCTGGTAGACATCACCAAGAACGCTCAAAACGAAATTATCGATGCCCCTGAATATCGCAAGTGCGAAAGCATCAGGACTTACAAACCCAAACCAGTGCTACAACCTGATCAGGTGGAGTCAGCTGCCAAACTGATCAATGCCGCGAAGAGGCCTTACATTTTAGCCGGCCAGGGTATTTTGCTTTCAGATGCCACTGCAGAGTTGCGTGCATTTTCTGAAAAAACTGGAATACCAATAGCGTGTACGCTGCTGGGGCTGGGGACCATTCCTACTGACCATCCTAATTATGTTGGGTTCCTGGGTATGCATGGCAATTATGGTCCGAACCTCAATACCAATGAATGCGATCTGCTGATTGCAGTCGGTATGCGTTTCGATGACCGCGTGACTGGAAATGTTAACAAGTATGCGAAACAGGCCAAGGTTGTTCATATAGAAATTGACAAGGCTGAGATCAATAAGATCATCAAGGCCGACGTAGCCGTACATGCCGATGCTAAAGAAGCATTGCAAGCTTTGATCAAAAAATGTAATCCAAACAAACATGAGGAATGGATTGCTTCATTTACAAAGCTCAATGATATCGAGTACGAAAAAGTTATCAGGCACGAGTTCAACCCTACCGGTATTATCACCATGGGGGAAGTTATTAACCATCTCTCCATCTTAACCAATGGAGAAGCTATCGTGGTTACCGATGTTGGTCAACATCAGATGACGACGTCCCGCTACTATAAATACAAAAATCCGCGTACTAACGTGACGTCTGGTGGTGCAGGCACCATGGGATTTGCCTTACCAGCAGCCATGGGAGCAAAACTCGGTGTTCCTGAAAAACAAGTTGTTGCTGTCATCGGAGATGGTGGTTATCAAATGACTGTTCAGGAATTGGGTACGATCATGCAGTACAAGATTCCGGTAAAGATCCTGGTGTTGAATAACAGCTTCCTGGGTATGGTTCGCCAATGGCAGCAATTGTTCCATGAAAAGCGATATTCTTTTACAGAAATGGCGAACCCCGATTTTATTAAACTGGCAGAGGCGTACAGCATACCTGCACGTAAAGTAGAAAAACGTGAAGACTTGCAAGATGCGATTCAAGAAATGCTGGATTCGAATGGCCCCTATTTTTTGGAAGCAGTAGTAGGAAAAGAAGATTGTGTATTTCCAATGGTTCCTGCAGGCGCAGGCGTTGCAGAAGTATTGTTGGAAGCACCTAAAAAATAAAGAAATGTTATGAAGCAGAATTTCACACTTCAGATTACCTCAGACAATAACTTTTCAATTCTGAACAGAATTGTAAATGTGCTGAACCGTCGGAGAGTCCGGATCAAAAAATTAATTGCGCATGAAAATGAAGATGACTTCATGAGAGGAGGCGCAATACTGTTGGTCTATACTACACCCGACATGATGGAAAAAATAAAACACCAGCTTGAAAAACTTATCGAAGTAGAACAAGCTAATTATTTTTCCGGAAGCGAACTGTATTTCGAACTCAGCAACCAAAACAATAAACAAGTAGCATAACCCGCCTGATGGCAATCCGTAAACTAAACTCGTAAACAAAAAAAACTAAATCATATTATGGCAAAGATCAATTTTGGAGGCACCGTTGAAGAAGTTGTAACACGCGAAGAATTTCCAATGGAAAAAGCACTTGACGTTCTGAAGAACGAAGTAATTGCAATCATCGGTTACGGCGTGCAAGGACCTGCGCAAGCGTTAAACCTTCGTGATAATGGCTTTAAAGTTATTGTAGGCCAACGCAAAGACTCCAAAACATGGAACAAAGCTGTTGAACACGGCTGGGTTCCAGGCGAAACATTATTTGAAATTGAAGAAGCCGCAAAGCGAGGAACAATCCTTCAGTTCCTTCTGTCTGACGCTGGTCAGATTGCATTGTGGCCTACTATCAAACCTTATCTGACGAAAGGAAAAACGTTATATTTTTCACACGGATTTGGTATCACGTTTAAAGAACAAACCGGTATCATCCCTCCTGCTGATGTAGACGTAATTCTTGCAGCTCCTAAAGGTTCAGGGACTTCCGTACGCAGATTATTCCTGCAAGGAAAAGGTATCAACTCCAGTTACGCTGTGTTCCAGGATGCTAGTGGAAATGCAAAACAAAAAGCAATTGCTCTGGGAATCGGTTTAGGATCAGGATATCTCTTTGAAACTGATTTCAAGAAAGAAGTTTACTCTGACTTAACAGGTGAACGTGGAACCTTGATGGGCGCTATCGCCGGAATTTTCGAAGCACAATATGAAGTGCTACGTGCCAACGGCCACTCTCCTTCTGAAGCGTTCAATGAAACAGTTGAAGAGCTTACCCAGAGTCTGATGCCATTGGTTGCAGAAAACGGAATGGATTGGATGTATGCTAACTGTTCAACTACTGCACAACGCGGAGCCTTGGACTGGAAGAAGAAATTCAAAGCTGCTACATTACCTGTATTCCAGGAATTGTATAAAAGCGTTGCTTCCGGACAAGAGGCTAAACGTACCATCGAAACTTGCAGCAAACCTGACTACCGTGAAAAGCTGGCAGAAGAATTAAAAGAAGTTCGTGAAAGTGAACTCTGGCAAGCCGGCGCCGCTGTTCGCAAACTCAGACCTGAAAAGGCTACCGTAGAAGCTAGTATGATCAATTAAAAAATTGTGCTTTTGCGTCTTTACGGTAAATCTTTAACCGTAGAGACGCAAGAGACGCAAAAAAATACACGATAAAAGTGTAGATAGAAGGAAGAGGAAGAAAAGTAATGCCTGCCACAACACAAGCTCCCAAATTAGATATCAACGCAGCAGCAGAAACGTTAAAATCTGTGGTGCTCAAAACACCGCTGCAATTTCACAGAAAGCTATCACAAAAGTTTCAAGCTGAGATTTATGTGAAGCGTGAAGATCTGCAAGTAGTCCGTTCATACAAAATCCGGGGAGCGTATAACCTGATTCAAAGCCTGACGGATGAACAAAGGCAACGGGGTGTAGTATGCGCCAGTGCAGGTAATCATGCACAAGGTGTTGCCTTCGCATGCCAGCATCTTAATATTCGTGGCGTAATCTATATGCCTGCTATTACACCAAAGCAAAAGATCAACCAGGTAAAAATGTTCGGTGGCAAGAACATTGAAATTGTATTGATCGGCGATACGTTCGATGAATGTCAGTCGCACGCGCTGGAATTCACACAATTGAACGACATGGTTTTTATTCCACCCTTTGATCATCTTAAAGTAATAGAAGGACAAGGAACTGTTGGAAAAGAAATATTGGATGAGTTATCCAACATCGATTATATTTTTACTCCCATCGGTGGTGGTGGCTTGTGCGCCGGTGTAGGACAATATTTTAAATTATTATCACCCCAAACTAAAATTGTTGGCGTTGAACCTTTGGGTGCACCTTCCATGAAGGAAGCATTAAAGGCCGGCAAGCCAGTCGTGCTGGACAAGATCCAACGTTTTGTGGATGGGGCCTCAGTGAAAAAAGTCGGCGATCTTACTTTCGAACTTTGTAAGGACGTGCTGGTAGATATGCTGCTGGTACCGGAGGGAAAGGTGAGTACTACGATCTTACAATTATACAACGAGGACGCTATTGTAGCGGAACCCGCGGGCGCTTTATCAATTGCCGCGCTGGATCAATATGCTGATCAGATCAAAGGCAAAAAGGTTGTGTGTATCTTAAGCGGAGGTAACAATGACATCGACCGTATGCAGGAGATCAAAGAACGCTCGCTGTTGTACGAAGGTCTTAAGCATTATTTCATTGTACGTTTTGCGCAACGTCCGGGTGCGTTAAAAGAATTTGTCAATCATATCCTTGGGCCGAATGATGATATCGTGCGCTTTGAATTCATTCAAAAGAACAACAAGGAAAGTGGGCCGGCGCTGATTGGGATTGAAGTAAAATCAAAAGAAGATTTTAATGCATTGATCACGCGCATGGATAGTCATTCGTTAAATTACACGCTCGTGAATCAAAACGAGAATCTGTTTGAGTATTTGATTTAGGGGAACATGCAATGCCTTGGTGTCACGCAACGGCGCGAGGCTCGCAAGGATTGGCTCGCATAGGTATCTGTCTTAATTAAATTCCATTCCGTTTCTATTAGAGAATCTTGTCACGGGTTACGTTTTTGTTCTTTTCCGAAAATCAGTTCAAAGAATATTTCATTTGTGAGACGTGACTCCCAAAATGCTTTATCTCACGCAACGGCGCGAGGCTCGCAAGGATTGGCCGCAAAGGTTCTGTTTAATTTATCAGGTCTAGAACTCAAAGTTCGGATTTTGCCAGCCCATGGGGATGTCAGCTTCATAGTGACGATCCGTGGTTCTTATTCTCATTTCCAAACGGCCTTCGATCAGAAATCCGAGGGATTGATATAGCGCTATCGCTTTTTCGTTGCTCTCTCTGGCAATTAATTCTACGCGGCCAACATCAGGATGATTGCGGGCAATTTCTTCCAGGAAGATTGTCAGTATTGTTCGCCCCATTTTTTTTCCTTGAAACTGCGGATGGACAACGAGTGTAAGGTCACTCAAGACATGATCAAATGTTTGCGGGCCTGGTTTATAGGCATGGATTTCAGCGATAAGTTCATTGGCATTTTCGGGATGTTCGCCAACGACAATTAACCCTGTGGCTAAGCTTCGTTCTAAGAAACCATCAACATATTCAGGTGTAATTTCATGCTCGAGCCGGGCGATTCCCCCTTCCGTTCGCGCGACGGCTTTGTAGAGCTTAATAAGGGCGGGAGCGTCATCAAGATTGGCTGTACGGTAGCGCATGTATGCAGGGTGTTAATCGTCCGACAAATTAGGTGTCGGTTTTGAAATAATTGCATTTTTCTTCAGTATTAAATTCCACAATAGGAATTCGTGTTTTGTTTAGGATCCCTGCGCTTTAACGTTGGCTGTTATGGAGAAATTAAAGGAAAGACAAGTACCTAATACAACCGGGCTGATCGTGAAATCCGGAACATTAGTGTAAACTAACTTCTTGCAAAAACTTGACTTGTCTTTCAGCGAAAGAAGATGGTGTGAGCTTTACCAATGAATTTCTGACGGTGGTTAACAGTGGATTTTCCCATTGCGCTACCTTACCCAATTGCCAAGAATCATTCACAATCGTCGTCGTTCGTTTTATGCGTTTTCGCTCGAAAGCAACAAAGGCATCTTCAACGGTGTTGCTACCCGCGACAGTGTTGGCAAGAATCGCTGCATCTTCAATTGCCATGCAGGCACCTTGGCCCATATTTGGTGTAGTGGCGTGAGCCGCATCTCCCATTAATACGATATTACCAAATGCAAATCGCTTCAATGGTTTTATGTCGATGATGTCATTCCAAATTAATTGATCGTTCCGGGTATGTTGTAAAATTTCAGGGATAGGTGTATGGAATTTCCCGAAGTGGTTCATCAGTTCAGGAACTCCGTAGACGCGTTTTAGTGAATCATTTTCGTTGGCGTTGATGCAGGCGAACCAATATAGTCGGTTTTTATTTACAGGTACGATTCCAAACCGATGGCCCCGACCCCATGTTTCAGATGTCACATCGAAGTCGATAGAGGCGGGCAAATTTTCAATTACGGCACGCCAACAAGTATATCCTGCGTAACGTGGAACACTTCCGGGAATCAGTTTTTTTCTGAACACGGAATGGACGCCATCACAAGCGATGACATAGTCGGATTCAGATGAAGATCCATCCTGAAAATTAATCTTAACGCCTGATGAAGTTTGCGTAAAATCGACGCAGTTTTTTCCGAGTTGTAATGTATCCTCTTTCAGATGCCGCAAAAGCACCTCATGAAGGTCTGCCCGATGAATGGTGAAATTATTGACAAGCTTGTACTTCCGGCTGATCCTCTCTGAATCTGTTGTGGTTAAAACATTTCCATGCTGATCTTTAATGCTTATCTTTTTGATAATGGAGCCTGCTTTGAGAACATCGTCACTGAGACCGATGTCCATGAATGCTTTTATCGCATTCACTCCCAAGCCCAACCCTGCACCTAGGGGTCGTATGAATGGTGCACTCTCGTATACGGTAACATGAAATCCTTTACGTTGCATGGCGATGGCTACGGTGAGCCCGCCAATTCCTCCTCCTACAACGGCAAAGCGTTTTGATCTACCCATTGAAGTTTAAAAAGGTAAGGCTTGCTTTTCTTAACGCGTTTTTGAAGTCTCTCTTCATAAATAAGCCGGTTGAGATTCAACTGCGCTTGATAAAACTGTTTCAAATAATTATTAGTCGAAGTCATCACATTCAATTGATCATTTTTCATAACGTATACATTTTATTAATACGACAATTAAAGGACTAGATACCCCTATATCATTTCAGAATTTATCAAAAGCTTGTGACTGTTATCAAAAAATAAGTCACTTCAAAAGTCAGCTCAAGGTAATTGTTGATGGTCCCGGTTTATGGCCTGCTAAAAAAGTATCAACCTTTAAAGTTGGTTTATATACGAATAAAGTCCTAGATGGGTTTGTTTCTCTATCGACAAATTTCCGTTTGAGTCGTTTTGTGGTCTGCAAACCCGCCTGATTAATTCCTTCCAAAAGCTTAAAAGTTAAGTCTAAGGGGAGAAGCCGTTGCTTAGTGTCGTCATTCGGCTACATACTTCTCAAAAGGACGGAATTTCCTTGGAGGATCGAAGAAAGCCTTATGGTCGCAAATCAGATGATGCGCAAATCCGAATTAACGACGAGAAAAGAGAAGAACGCTCTAGATAATTTCCAACGTTTGCATTTAAAAAATGCTCCGACAACGGAGCATTTTTTTTTGTATTGAACCTTACAAATTGGGCTGAGGTGTTGTTCTCAAATAAGGCTTAATTTTTTTATGTCCTTTTGGAAACTTGGCGGGTACGTCTTCATCTTTTACGGCAGCTGTGATAATTACATCTTCTCCTTGCTTCCAATTGGCAGGTGTAGCAACGCTGTATTTAGCAGTGAGTTGTAAACTATCAATCACGCGAAGAATCTCATCAAAGTTTCGTCCGGTGGAAGCCGGATACGTGATCATCAGCTTGATTTTTTTATCGGGACCGATAATAAAAACAGAACGCACTGTGAACTTGTCGGTCACGTTGGGATGAATCATTCCATAGAGGTTCGATATTTTAAAATCCGGGTCTGCGATTAGCGGATAGTTCACAACGGTGTTCTGTGTTTCGTTGATATCGCCAATCCATTTTGTATGCGAATCCAATGGATCGGCACTAATTGCCATTACCTTTACGTCACGTTTGTCAAATTCAGCGCGCAGTTTAGCTACAGCACCAAGTTCAGTCGTGCAAACAGGGGTAAAGTCGGCAGGGTGAGAAAATAAAACACCCCAGCTATTGCCTAACCATTCATGAAATTTGATCGTACCTTCTGTTGTTTGTGCGGTAAAATCAGGGGCAACATCGCCTAATCTAAGTGACATATTATATAGGTTTTTAGTGAAACAATTAATTGAAATATAAAAGTATACAACTCTCTCCGGTTTGTAAATCCCAGAATAAATCTAGGTCAGGATAATGTATGTATGGCTAACGGAGTTTAGTTGTTTTAAGTTTGGCTCGGCGGGCTTTAAACATTTTGGGACGCGGAGGCCGTCCGTATTAAAGGAAAAACGATAAGTCAAAATGAGGACCATACGAAAACGAAATTGAAATTGGCGACCCGGACGGAGAAGCGTTATTATAACGCGGCGTCTAAAGAGCTAAAAGAATTTGTCGCGCGCGACCTGGAGCATTTTTAGATTCATGGGATTTCGGGGAACCTTTCAAAGCTTGGGGTTCCTGTAGTTCGTCATGGCGACAAGGTCAAGAATGTTGACCCGGTTATAAACGATCGTAACACTTATTCATTGCAAAAGGAATGGAAACTACTTTCGGGCTCAAATGGATACAAACAGGTAATAGGATTAGGCCCGAAGAGGGAAGACATTCATTAGATTTTAGTTGGGAGGAGGGTGAAAGCCTTCCTTTTTAAATTTAGATACTGCATCAAGCATCAAGTGTAAAAAGAAATATCAATAGACTGGTACGATGGGATTTCAAATTTTCCTTTTTCCTGAATAAATGCCTTCGCAGCAAGGAGGACGCGTTTTATCTCTGCTTTCTTCCTTTGTCTCTCGTGAAGCTCCGAAATATCTTGACCGTTATGAAACCACCTTAAGGAAACGTGCCAAAAATTTGAATTTGTAGGTGTATGTAGTATCTTACAAATCGGGTTTACGTTTGATCCATCTGAATACTGCACCTCATAATCATCGCACTCGCTAATTGGCAGGAAAAAAAAGCCGCGATTTTTATTGATGATAAAATCTTTTTCGAATTGTGGAACCCGTGCGGGACTGCTTGCTTCCTCCCATTCTGAATTAAAATAATTTTTAAATTCCCCCTGAGTCAATTCAATGTATATGTCATCAAGTTCAAATGTTCCCAATAAGTTATTTGAAAAATCTCTGATATGATCAGTCTGACGGACAATGCAATCTTCTCGCACTCTCCCATCTTGTGGATCCTTATTGTCCTTTGTATCGGTGAAGTGAATTAGGTAATAATTATGAAGAGGTTGAAAATTAACAATTTTCCTAAAATTCTGCTGTGGCAAAATATGGTTCGGATATTGCATTGGGAAGAGGAGTTGACACAGGGATTTTATCTTTGTTAACCAGTAATTCTTGAATTTTTTCAAAAGTGTTTTCGATGCCTCCACCATACGCAATAACAACTTTTCCATCCTTGTAGATATTTACAATTGCCTCAACATTATCTTCTGTCTCGTTATCAAAAAAAAGTTCGAGATAGATATTATTTTCTTTGACGATTCCCTTGAAAAAAATACTACAATCGTCAGTTAAATTAAAGGATACAAAATCAGGCTTAAGTTGAAGAAATTGATGAATTGCACTTTTAAACTTATCCCAAACGAAGTCTTTTGTAAAAGAGGCAAAATGAGGCCTCTTTAAGTTCCAATCTTTTGAGAATTGAGATATGTACTGAACGTACTTTCTGTCTTTTTTTTGTTGCGCAGCGGCTCTAATGGAGGAGAGTGACAACGTTGCACCTTGTGAAGCTTGGTTGCCAATCAGTGATAAATATGGAGTCGATTCGCCAATGACCACAATGGAAGGAATTATATAACTTTTTCCGGTTTCCACTGTCCAGTTTGGTAACGACGCGTGAATACCAATGTTTGTAATTGGTGTATTAATTTTTGTTTCGAGGCTTTCCGCGGGTGCCATCAGTATTCTGGATTTAACGTCTTTAGAAATTCTTCACTTAAAAGTGAAAAGAAAGTAGACTTCTGTTTAAAGTGAGCCTTGTCAATACTATCGGTAACATCTCTAACATTGGTTGAAGGAGACTTATAGAATTTTATAACATCAATGTCTACCATAGAGAACTTGCGCTGAACATTGTTTTCAAAACGCTGAAAGTTATTTAGTAAGTTAAGGATAATTTTAAATGCCTCTTCATCATACTCCGACCTTAGTTGTGTGGTGGAGAAATTTTTATTTGAAATATTGAGGCTCAAAGACATCTTTAGCTTCTGAAATATTTCCATGTCATCGAATTGACTGATATAACGGACCCCAATTCTTTGAATGTTTTCTATGATCCCCCTTTCAAACATTATTTTAAGTGCATCACTAATAATGGAATGCATTTTTTCCCACCCGGGATAACCCTTAAATGAATTAAATACTAACGTGTTAGAATTAACAGTGACCTTAACAGATTCGTTTTTGTCAAGAAAAAAACCACCTTGGAAAACACCCGCCTGGAATTGTCCAAAATTTAACTCATTCCCGTCCGGCAATCTAACAACTTGTTTCGATGGCGGAGTTCCCCCTTTAAATTCAAATATGTCTTGAAGGTGATTTTCAAATCGACCTATTACAAGTTCTGGTGGGCACAATGGATTAAAAACAATTTGAACGACACTATCCTTTATATTATCAGGTGTGATTTTTCGTGGAATTTTCATTAAACGTTAATAGGGTGCCTTTAGAAACGCAAAATATACATTATTGGTTTGACTCATTCATGGGTACCAAAAAGCAAGACATCGACAAATGTAAAAAATCTTATCAAAATGTGCGGTAATTTTGGGGTTGTGTTAAAGTTGTGTCAAAGTTATTTGTACACTATATTGATATACACAATTCAAGTATCTGATTATCAACGAGCCGAGAATGGGATTTGAACCCACGACCTGCTGTTTACGAAACAGCTGCTCTACCCCTGAGCTATCTCGGCTTTAACAGTCACGAATCTAATTTATTTATTTAAAAAACGACAGAAGATTGATTGATATGAAATGACGATCGGAGGGACTGATCAATTTAAAACTCTAAAACTGAAAAACAGAAATTAAGATTGATTCCGGAAAATCGTTAATCTTTACATTGCTAAAAAAACTCTTTAACCTTTAAACTCCATTATGAACCTTTACCATCTATTGATTATTGGACTCGGTGGATTTGTAGGCAGCGTCTTTCGCTATGTTACCGTTAGATTGGTTGATGACAAGCTGAATGCTTTGTTTCCGTACGGGACATTGACAGTAAACATTATCGGTTCCTTTTTACTGGGAATTATTTATATGCTTGCCATTCGAAAGACAGGGCTGACGGAAAACGGAAGGTTATTTCTGGGGGTCGGATTCTGCGGTGGCTTTACAACATTTTCAGCCTTTACCCTCGAAAATTTTAACCTGATTCAACAAAAACTCATTGGAACTTCGGTTCTCTATATTTCTTTGAGTGTGGTAGCGGGAATTCTGGCGCTGGCAGCGGGGGTTTGGGTAAGTCGATTTTTATAAAGCTTTTGTTAAATCTATAAAGGTTGCTACTTTTGTCGCCCACTCATTGTTTACACACTCACACGATATACTTTGCCCAGGTGGTGAAATTGGTAGACACGCTACTTTGAGGTGGTAGTTCCTTAACCGGTGTGCTGGTTCGAGTCCAGTCCTGGGCACATGTTCAAGATCTGTAGAGACAGGCTTTTTGGGGTCTCTACAGATTAAGTTTTTTTAACCCTGAATCTTTTCCGCCGAAGTGGTGAAATTGGTAGACACGCACGTTTCAGGGGCGTGTGGCGCAAGCTATGCGGGTTCGAGTCCCGCCTTCGGCACGTTATGGAAAAACAAAGGGACGCAACACTGGCGTCCCTTTATTTTTTCATCTCTTTTTATATCTATGTTTTTTTCTTTAGCCGTTGTACTTCAGACTGAAGTGACAAGACCGTGTGCGCCAGATGATCCACCGAAGCATTGGTATTTTGAAGATCCGGAAATTGCGTTGAGAAAAAAGCTTTAGCCACCCATAGCTCCAAAACATCATTCATGTCAATGGCGTAGGGTTCGTACTGTCTATTGTCCGAAACCAACAACAACTTCCCTTCCGACTGGATAAAATTAAAAACCCTTTTAAAAACGATGCCATCTTGTTTGGTCACTAAAATATAAAGTTTTCCGTTTTTAATAGACCCTATATTTTCGAGGTATTCGCCAAAGATGATGCTGCCCGGTTGAATAGGGAGCATTGAGTCACCTTGTATTTCAAACGCCCGGTATGTTTTATTTTTTGGCAGGATGGGCATGCTGATCTTCGGAAGATCCTTTACAAATTCAGGATCCTGGTAGCCCGAGAGGTAGCCCGCCGAAGCTTTGTGAGAAACCAGTTCAACGTTCTCCTTATTATTGCTGTCGACGGTAATTGCCAATACTTCCCTCTTGCCGCTACTCATACTTTTCCTTTCCTTCTCTGATATCCGGCTTAAATCCTGTTTCACAAGATCATCCAGATTGACATTGAAAATTTTCATGATATCGAGCAATGAAGCTAACGGTGGGGTAGCACGCTCTTCTTCATAGGCACCAATGGCGGCTTGTTTTAATCCTAACTTTTCCGCTAACTGTTTTTGCGTCATCCCTTGTTGAACGCGAAGGAATTTCAGGTTTTTATTTACGATCGCCATTTGTCTGATTTACGGTTTTGAAGTTTCAATGTTGGAGTTTGAAGTTATCTCTTATGAAGTCGCAAATTTAAAAAGTATCAGTCTAAAAAATATCGTGCCCGAACTTACTGTCGGTAGCGCGAACAAACTTAACCCAATCCATCCCCTTACCTGAAAAGGGTAAGAGGCGGAAACGGGTGTCGCTATGGCATCAGCTCGACAAAACTAAAAAAATTAGTTTATATACAAAACATTTGACTAATATTTTTAGTTATTTAGCGTCATGGAGCGGAACATCATACACATGGACCTGGATGCATTTTTTGTTGCAGTAGAATGCCAACGCAATCCTTTCCTTAAGGGGAAACCTCTTATCGTGGGTGGTAGCAGCAGACGAGGTGTGGTTGCGGCATGCAGTTATGAGACAAGAAAGTTCGGCGTCCATTCGGCAATGCCAATGTACCTGGCCCTTCAACTATGCCCGGATGCCATTGTGATCTCTGGCGACGTAGAAGCCTACAGTGTGGCGTCACATCTCGTGACCGATATTATTGCGGACTCCGCGCCGATGTTTGAGAAAGCATCCATCGATGAATTCTATATAGATGCGAGTGGGATGGATCGGTACTTCGGGGCTTTCAAATGGGCTGTAGAGTTACGGAAGAAGATTGTAAAAGAAACCCGGTTGCCGATCTCCCTCGGCATGTCCGTTAACAAACTCGTTTCGAAAGTAGCAACGGGCGAATTCAAACCCAATGCGCAGCAACACATCCCTGCCGGCACAGAAAAAGATTTCCTTGCTCCTTTATCGGTTGACAAAATTCCGATGGTAGGAAAACAAACTTCTACTTTTCTGTATGATATGGGTGTACGTACAGTGGCCACGTTGCGAGAAATGCCTTTGAAATTTTTAATCAGTGCATTTGGAAAAAATGGCATAAGCCTCTGGAATAAAGCGCACGGTATTGACGATTCGCCGGTAGTGCCTTATATGGAGCAAAAGTCTATTTCTACTGAATGCACGTTCGAAGAGGATACCATTGATGTGAAGCGTTTAAAATCGGTCCTCATTGCCATGGTGGAAAAGGTCGCTTTTCAACTGAGGGAACAACAGAAGCTCGCTTCCTGCCTCACGGTAAAAATTCGCTACTCCAATTTCGACACAGAAACCAAGCAAATGCAAATTCCTTATACATCGTCCGACCATGTCTTGCTTCGTTTGGTCACCGAGTTATTCCACAAGCTCTACAATAGAAGAATGTTGATCCGGCTTGTAGGCGTTCGTCTTAGCGGTCTGGTACACGGTAACCATCAAATCAGTCTGTTTGATGACACGGCAGAAACCATCAACCTGTATGAAGCCATCGATCACATCAAACACAAACATGGCGTAGAGAAATTAATTCGTGCGACTACCCTTGGCGTTGGACGTAAGGTTCGGATGGAGATGAATATGTTTAAAGGTAATCTGAGGTAGCGATACGGACTTTTGTCGCTGCCTTCAAAGTGATGAAGGTAAGGAAGGAACAATGATAGAAAGGCTTGCAATGAATTCAGATGAAATTAATGCATAAATAAAAAATACACCGATATGAAACCATCAACAGTAAAGATCAAAGAACCTGTTCAGGAATTATTTTTTCTTTTATCACCACCTCCGCATATTATTAGTGATGTGTCGGTGTTAAAAGACGACGTTCAATTTTTAGTCGGCCATGAATTTGATGATCGATATTCCAAAGCGCATATTTCTTTATTTAAATATAAGGACAAGCACATTGAAGACATTATTCAATTTGTTTCTTCCAAAGCGGCATACTTTAAACCGTTCAATGTATTCGTCAAGAACCTGAATGTATTTCATCACGGGGCGAATCGTACGATTTACCTGGATATTGTGAACAAGTACCCTATCCGTGATATTTTTGAAAAGGTGGTAAAAGAAGATATCAATTTTACACCCCATATCTCCATTGCCAAAAATATTGATATCGAAGATTTTCTGAAGTGCTGGGCCTACTTAAAGGATTTGTCTTACAGTCAGCATTTTTTGTGCGACCGCATAACCGTATTGGCGCGGGGAGACAAACGATGGGTACACTATAAAGATATCATGTTTGGCGGATCCTTGTAGAGACGCAGTATGTATTACCGCAGAGACGCCATAAATATAACCGCAGAGACGCAATGCATTGCGTCTATACCGCCACGAACATTCACATTTCTATAAAAAAACAATAACGTTATCACAACTATGAATTCGCTTCAAATCCTTCAAACCCGTTTTGGTTATTCCTCTTTTCGCCTCGAGCAGGAGGCTATCATTAATGCTGTTCTTGAGAAGAAAGATACCTTTGTACTCATGCCTACGGGCGGTGGCAAATCGCTGTGCTACCAGATTCCTGCTTTAGCTTTTGATGGTGTTACCATTGTTATCTCTCCTCTCATTGCACTGATGAAAGATCAGGTCGATGCATTACGCGTGAATGGTATTCCAGCAGCGTTTTTAAATTCAACACAAAGTACTTCGGAGCAGGATGAAATCTTAGAGAAGGTAAAGTCACAGAGGCTCAAGCTACTTTACCTGGCGCCGGAGAGCACGTTCTTCCGGAAGATATCTTCTTTTCCTGTTAGTCTTATTGCCATTGATGAAGCACACTGCATTTCGCATTGGGGTCATGATTTCAGACCCGAATACCTCATGCTTGCACAACTCAAACTATCCATGCCGCATGTACCGGTTATTGCCCTCACGGCAACAGCAGACCGGCTGACGCGAAAAGACATTGTCGACAAGTTAGCACTAAAAAATCCCGTCACATTTATTTCAAGCTTCAACAGGCCGAACATCCGGTACACGGTTGACTCTAAAAAAAATAGTTTTGAAAAGCTTATTGATTTTCTGGAAAAACGAAAAGAGGATTCGGGTATTATTTATTGTTTATCGAGAGTATCCACGGAGAAGGTTGCGAACGATCTGAATACCCGAGGCTTTAATGCACTTGCCTATCATGCAGGTATGGAAAGAACACAACGCACTCAACATCAGGAAATGTTTTTGCGCGACGAAGTGAAAATCATCGTAGCTACTATCGCATTCGGCATGGGCATCGATAAGTCTAATGTCAGGTACGTTGTCCACATGGATTTACCGAAAAATATTGAGAGTTATTACCAGGAAACCGGTCGCGCCGGAAGAGACGGCCTGGACAGTGAAGCCCTATTATTTTATTCCTATGGGGATGTAAGCAAGATGAAAAAGTTTGTTCAGATCGAAAATAATCCTGAACAAACAGGGATCTATCTTCAGAAACTTGATCAGATGGCAACGTTCGGTGATCTTGGATCTTGCCGCAGAAAATACTTATTAAACTATTTTGATGAGACAACATCTGACTACTGTGGAAATTGTGACGTTTGCCTCACCCGTGTACAACGGATTGATGGAACTGTTCATGCGCAAAAAGTTCTTTCTGCGATTTCTCGTCTGCAAGAAAGTTTTGGTGCAGGATATGTTGTCGACTTTTTAAGAGGATCGACGACCTCCAAAATTTGGGAAGAACATAAACAACTAAAAACCTTCGGCATTGGTGCCGATGTAAGCAAAGAAGATTGGAATGCCGTCATCAAGGATCTTTTATCGCAAGGATATCTTACAAAATCTGATGGGCTTAGACCTGTTCTGAAGCTCACACCCAAGAGTGACATGGTGTTAACGAAGGGTGAACAGGTAATGATTATAAAAAGCAAAGAACAGATTGAGGTTCAAGAGCAGAAAATTGAATACGAGCCAGCATTACTTCGGCAACTCAAGGATGTCAGGCGTGAGCTTGCGTTAGCAGAAAACGTTCCGGCCTACGTGGTGCTCTCCGATGCATCGTTGATGGAAATTGCGACCTACCTTCCCCACAATAAAGAGGCGTTTAGAAATATTACCGGATTTGGTGAAATTAAAATAGAAAAGTATGGTCGTGAATTTTGGGAAGTTGTTGCTGACTATTGCACGAAACATCAATTAAAGTCGCGCATGCATTTAAAGATGCCCAAACAATTTCGAAACGAACGACCCGAACGAGATAATGAAACGAAACAACAAAGCTTACAACTATTTAAACGAGGGTTATCGATAGATGAGATAGCGACATTAAGAGAACTCAGCCGCGGGACCATTGAAAATCATCTTGCCTTTTATGTTCAGCATGGAAAATTAAGGGTGCATGAAATTATAGATGAGGCCAAAATAATTGCAATCCAGGAGGCGATTGAAAAGCATGGACGATCAATGCTCTCGCGTGTGAAAGAGTCGCTTGGCGAACGCTTCAGTTTTGGTGAGATAAGAATTGTCGTCGCGCATCTTGAGTTTATGAACGCTGTACCCGAACCAGGCTAGTACAGATAACGTGAATCCTTATGTATATCAACTGTCATACCGGCTTCAGTTTTAAATATGGAACAATTCCTATAGAGGGTCTATTTAATGAGGCCAAACGTTGTGGTGTACATAAACTTGTGTTGACGGAAATAAACAACACAGCCTCATACCTGGAGATGCTTCGGATCTGCAATAAAAACCGGTTGTACAAAGACGGGCTCACCAAGTTTGGGAAGGAGCCCTACCACCTCGACATCGCGGTAGGTATCGAATTCAGAAATGGGGATGAGCTTCTGTACATTACTATTGCCAAAAATAATGAGGGGTTTGAGGCGATGAACAGGTTTTTGTCGCATAAGAACCGGGAAGGAGTTTCGCTGCAAACCCGCGCGCCTAAGTTCGATGACAATGTCTTTATTATTTACCCTTTCGGAAAATTCGAACCCGAAACGCTTAGAGATAATGAGTATGTCGGTGTAGGCAAACATGAAGTGAATTCATTTGCTATCTATCCCGGGCGGGAAGAATTCATGCACAAGTTCGTGGTATTGCATCCAGTGACATTTCTTCCTCCTGAGAAAAAAAATGGCAAACTGGTTTATAAAGATCATAATGTACACCGGCTACTTCGTTGTGTCGCACATAATACGCTACTCAGCAAACTTGCAGAACATCAACAAGCCCGAAAGGAGGAGTTTATGTTACCTGAAGCGGACCTCAAACAATACTTTGAACGTTATCCTGCATTAATTAAAAATACAGAAAGCCTGATTCGCCAATGCGCCATAGCATGCAATCAGCATGAGGATAAAAATAAAAAATTCTTTAAAGCGGATAAACACGAAGATATCCAATACCTGCGCGAAGAAACCTTGAAGGGATTTGCGTTGCGCTACGGCCATGATGAAAAGATATGGGATGAAAGGATTGAAAAGGAGCTGACCATTATTGAGAATAAAAATTTTACGGCTTATTACCTCATTACATACGATCTGATCAATTATGCAAAAACCCAGGGTTTTGATTTTGTTGGTAGAGGAAGCGGTGCGAACAGTACCGTCGCGTATTGCCTGGGCATAACCAACGTAGACCCTATTGAGCTCGATTTGTACTTCGAACGTTTTCTCAATGAAGAACGCACCACCCCTCCCGACTTCGACATTGACTTTTCGTGGGATAATCGCGATGCAGTGTACGACTATATTTTTAAAAAATATGGCGAAGATCATGTTTGTCTTTTAGGAACACATGTGACCTATCAAAGCAAGTCCGTGCTTCGGGAGTTAGGAAAAGTGTTTGGGTTGCCTAAGGATGAAATTGATGAACTCGTTGAAAGCCGGAAGGAACGGGTAAATCGTGATCACATCTGGAAGTTGATTCATACTTACGCAGCCTACATAATTGAAAAAGAGTTACCGGCTTTCATGTCCATTCACGCCGGTGGCGTATTGATAACAGAAAAATCCATTTATCAATACACAGCCACCGACTACCCGCCCAAAAATTTACCAGTCTCCCATTTTGAAATGCACAATGCCGAAGATTTTGGGATTTACAAATTTGACATTCTTAGCCAACGGGGATTGGGTCATATCAAAGACACTGTTAAGCAGGTCAAAAGAAATAAAGGGATTGATGTGAATATTTATCGTTTTAAAGATTTTAAAAACGATGAGAAAATAAAAGAGCTCTTGCGCAATAGCAAAGCGATGGGTTGTTTTTACGTTGAATCTCCTGCCATGCGGATGCTTCTTGAGAAACTTCGTTGTGATAATTACCTCACCCTGGTTGCTGCCAGCTCGATTATTCGCCCTGGTGTAGCAAGTTCTGGTATGATGAAAGCATATATCGAACGATTTCACCTCGTTCGGAAAGGCGGAAGTTATGAAGCGATACATCCTTTGATGGATGAACTTATGAAAGAAACCTACGGGGTCATGGTTTATCAGGAAGATGTGATCCGCGTGGCACATTATTTCGCTGGTCTAACATTAACGGAAGCTGATGTTTTGCGAAGAGCCATGTCGGGAAAGTATCGTTCGAGGGAAGAGTTTCAGAAAGTGCGCGATCGTTTTTTTGAATGCTGCCAGCAACGGGGATACGCCCAGGCTGTAACGGATAGGGTATGGTACGAAATTGAAAGTTTTTCCGGCTATTCGTTTGCCAAGGGTCATTCGGCAAGTTATGCTGTGGAAAGCTATCAAAGCCTGTTTCTAAAGGCCCATTTTCCCCTGGAGTTTATGGTGGGTGTAATCAACAACTTCGGTGGCTTCTATAAAACCGAATTCTATTTTCATGAAGCGCGCATGAACGGCGCAACGATTGAAGCGCCTTGTGTTAATCTCAGCGAGTATCTAACGACCATTTATGGTAATCAAATTTATATTGGATTCATTCATATCAAAAGTTTAGAATCAAAAATAGCACAGCAAATTGGGATTGAGCGAGAAAACAATGGGCCGTTCAAAAGTCTGGATAATTTCTTACGCCGTATTACGTTAGGGCTTGAGCAGATACGCATTCTTATTCGAATCGGTGCTTTTCGTTTTACCGGAAAAAGCAAACAACAATTGTTGTGGGGAGCAATGTTATTTTTCAGCAATGCCAAATCGCGAAATAAAACAACGGTGGATTTATTCGATACAGAGCCCAAAGAATATCCCTTACCGGTCTTGCAGCGCGATGCCTTAGAAGATGCTTACGATGAAATTGAGTTGATCGGATTTCCCCTATGCAATCCATTTGATCTTGTTAGTTATCCCCAAGATGACACCGTTCGGGCACGAGACCTGCGGAACAAAATCCATCAATCTGTACACATCATTGGATACTGTGTTACGACAAAAGACACCCGCACCCTTAAAGGTGAATCCATGCATTTCGGCACTTTTTACGACTGTCAAGGAGAAGTGTTTGATACAGTTCATTTCCCCAACATTGCTGCCGCCTATCCCTTCCGTGGCAAAGGATTCTATAAGATAAAAGGAAAGGTGGTAGAAGACTTTGGTGTTTTTATGATTGAGGTATCGTTCATGAACAAAGTACCGATGCTTCACAAGCGTCCGGAAAATGCGATGCTTACTATGCCGGTGTAATGACCAATTATTATGGCAGCAGCGGCACACGCGTTAACGTTCCATTAAAGTATGCCGCATCGGTCGTATGCATGTTAGTAATCACGTGTAATTTATTGTCTCCCTGATTTGGCTGAACTGCAATAGAACTTTCCGTGAGATCAAGCTGGACCCCATTCAAGACCGCAGATACTAATTGATTTTCGGTTTCTTTTCCGGGATAGTAAAAATTACAATCCGTAGTTTTCTTTGTTACTGTTATCAATAACGATTCACCGTTTTCGAATGAGAATGATATCGTGTACAAGCTTTCCTCCGTTTTACGCAGAGCGCCTTCATTGACAACGTAAGTTATTTTAGATTCAGCATTTTGTTTTTCGATCGTACCTTGTGCAAAGGCGGTGGTATTCTCGTCTGAAAAGTCAACTCCCCAAAGCGTCGACTTGGTTATTTTCTCTTCTGTACTGCACTGAAAAAATAAAACAGACAGCGTGAGTAAAAGAAAAGTTTTCGTTTTCATAGCCGTTCCTTTTTTTGTAAAGAGACGAACTTTTTTATGACTAAATTATTACGAATCGTCATCTCTTCATTACAATCGATGATCGTTTGTTGAAGGAGACGGTTGTCGATGTTAGAAAAATGAAGGTATTGTGTGGGTAAAAATTTCCACATCAATCAGTCGACCTCTTCTTTAACTCATCGAAAACATATTCTTTTGAATGCTTAGGAGACTTTAGTGGAATTAGATATCCGCACGCTTAAGCTTAAAATAACTGATGTAATTGAACACGAGGGTCCAGGCAATAACCGTTACAACGGTTCCAAAAGTTATATAATCCTTAATCTCCTGAAATGCATATCGCGGCAATGGGAATTCGATCAAATTCCAGATTGACTTCATTGGAAAATAAGGTATGAGCCATGGAACATAATTATCAATATTTGCTGTAATGATCGTCTCAACCATTTGCGAAAGCAGCAACAAAATAATTGTAAGGCCAGAGCGCTGAATCAAAATGCCCAACATGAGTGCGTATGACAGGAAAAAGAATATTTCTAAAAAATACGCAGGGAAAAATTCAAGATCAGTAAGCATTTGGCTGATCCGAATTTCCGGACTATAAATCATTCCCGTCACCAGACCGACTACAAAAATCATCGCGACACTCATTAAACTCAATAACACGTTCGTGAGAATTTTAGAAAGCAGGAATTGCGAACGACTCATTCCGTCAATTATATTTTGACGAAGTGTGCGATACGTATACTCGTTGGTGATAGAGATAACAACCATAATAGCTAAAACGATTTTTATCAGGCCGCTAAACCACACCAGGTTCATCCACACATCCGGAAAATGATACAGCGGTATCCTGTTAATGTTTAATTCCTGACCAAATTTTTCGAAGGTGTTGGCCAGTAATTTCAACAGTTCCATGCCACTGGCTGCACCAAAACCCAATGTCAAAAAATACAATCCACATACAATCCAAAACGTACGATAACTCGTGAGTTTTTTTAGATCTATTTTAAGTAAGTGTAACATCAGTTAATGGTTTGCCTCAGCCAATATTTCCAAAAACATCTTCTCCAGACTTTTTCTTTTCGTCACCAGGTGATCTGCAACTACGCCGTGCTCAAACAAAAAGCGGTTTAAATCTTTGCTATTAAAGCTATCGCGAAGAGATACCTGGTAATAACCGTTTTCCCGCGCGATAGACGACGTACCTCCGAAATTCAATAACAATTCATTAAGGCCTTCAACATCGGCGTGAACTTCAATGGTTTCAGTTCCTTTGCTAGCATCTGCTACCGGTCCTGTATGAATAAGATTACCACGCTTTAAAATTGCAAAATGAGAACAAACTTTTTGAACTTCATCTAATAAATGACTTGCCAAAATGATGGTCTTACCATTCGCAGCAATTTTCTTTATCAGCTCACGGATTTCGGCAATGCCCATCGGATCAAGTCCATTAGTGGGTTCATCGAGAATCAAAACGGTGGGATCATTTAACAACGCAGAAGCTATTGCCAGACGTTGCTTCATCCCTAGCGAATACGTCTTATACTTATCGTCCTTTCGTTCTGTCAATTCAACTAACTCCAATACATTCGGAATATTTTCGGGTGGACACTCTTTGATCATGGCATTCAATTCCAGATTTTTTTGTCCGCTGAGGTAGGGATAAAAAATGGGATGCTCGAGTACCGCGCCAATCTTCTTTCGAACTTGATTCGAAGGAAGTTCGCCAAACCAACTGAAAGCGCCAGCGGTCGGATTCACTACACTCATCAGCATACCGAGCGTAGTTGTTTTACCGCTTCCGTTGGGTCCCAGCATACCAAAAACCTGGCCGCGCTTAACTTCCAGATTGATGTTATTTACCGCTGTCAGCCGGCCGAATTTCTTGGTAAGATTTGTAATGGATAGAACTGTTTCCACTTAATTTTATTTACTGCAATGAGTCGCTGGATGAAAAGAACTATTACAAGATTAGTGCTTATGTTTTGCAGTAAATTTTTCTACGATCTTGTCTATTTCACCACTCCCTTCAATGGTCTTAAAGACCTGGGAAATTTTATTTAACGGGATACTACCAACAATATCCAGAACATACAAATAAGTAGAATCTTTCACTGTCACCACCATGCCTTTTGATTCTCCGTCCTTCATATAAACATCAAAATTTTTCCCTTCGATCCGGCTGGTCATCATTTCTTCAAAAGACTCCGATTTATAGCCGCTTATTAATTTTTTATAATCGTCGCCTGTGAAATTATTGTTCTCTATCATCAGAAACTTCATCTTTTCAACATCTCTAATGAGCAAATCAAATTCTTTATCTTCCTTTTGATTGATCATTCTCAATGTGTTGTTATAAAAGAAGAGAGAACGGGCGTCACTGTTGTTCTTATGAAGTTTTTCAGTCGTCTTGCTTTGGCCTTGTACCGCTATAGTAACAATTGCAAGCAGGAGTAGTAATGTGTAACGCATATCTTTGTAACGAAAAGTTTTACGATTGGAGATCTAAAAAGTAAAAAAAGAAGGTGCCTTATTGCACCTTCGCTCAATTAATGCTTTTTAGGATGCCCATCATGCATTTTCTCCAAATGCTCAAGACCTTTAACATCCATCTTTTTACCTATTCGTGCAATTTGTTTAAGATCGATTTCACCGAACAAGCTCATTACCATAAATTGTTCGTTTCCTCCTACTACCATCAAAAGTTCAGAAACTTTACCTGCCGTTTCTTTGATGAAAAATTTCATGTCTTTGTCATCTGTGCGTACAGCCATCAATTCTTCATATTCTTTGATAGGAATTAAAACAAATGCTTCCTTATATAGGGAACGAGCAGTACGGGCGTCTTCCTTCGCTAATATTTTTAACCCTTTTAGTTTACTAATGGCTTCCAGAATTTCTTTGTCTTCCGGGGTGTCTGCTTCCATATTTGTAAACAGCCCAAACATTTTACTAGATACGGTTACCGAGCTAAAAGACTCATCCGTTTGGTACTTACTAAAAAATTTTGAGATTGCATCTTGCGCATTTGCTGCATTCATCACCACAATCATCACCACTCCTACCGCAATTAATTTTTTCATATACACGTTTTTTTAAATTCTTAATGAGTTTTTTTACTTACCCTGCTCCCAGAGCATTACACATTTTTGATTAGTTTTTTCCTTGAATTTCTTCCTGAGCCTCGTTGAACATATTTATTTTGCGCGCCTGTTCTTCGGCAGTGCCAAAACTTTTTGAAATCATAAGCAGGGCTTTTTTAGTCTCTTCAAAGGCAAGCTTCGGATCATTATAAGTATCTACCACTGCCTGGGGAGTTGTGTCCCTTATTTCATTTCTAATAAACCAAGTTGCCGCGATTACAACGGCAAGGCCAGCCGCAATTCGCATGGTATTGTAAATCAATTTGGCGACTTTGCCCCTGGATGGATTGACCTTACGCAAAACCTGGCCCTCGAAAGCGACGTCGTTTAAAGATTTTTTTTTCGCTTCCTCAAAGTAGCGGAACAGTGCAGCAGTGTCTTTTAGCTGATCCGGAATATGATTTGCTCCAAAGAATTCGCGCAGCTGCTTTTCTTCTTCAAGCGTGGTTTCACAATTCCAATATTTTTTCAGCAATTCTTCCATGTTGTTAAAGTCCATAAGCATTGATCTTCATGAGTTTCTCGCGCACCGCATTCCTGGCCCTGAACAGGTTTACTTTTACCTGGTTCATATCCAATTCCATGATGTCACAGATTTCATTGTAGCTGTAGCCCTCTACGTCGCGAAGGTGGATAACCTGTCGTTGTTTTTCGGGAAGAGCCGCAATAAACTGATCAATTCGATTCATGCTTTCCTGAATTTCTGTAGATTCGTAGGGCGACAAACTTTCATGCAACACATGATATCCATCTTCAATAGGTTGTGTTTGCCGGCGGGTTACAGCGCGAATGCGGTCGAGCGAAAGGTTTTTAGTGATGCGCATACACCAAGCCTCCCAATTCTGCACCTCGTTCATCTGATCCCGTCCGTTCCAAACCCGAATAAATACCTCCTGCACTACATCCTTGGCTTCCTCTTCATTGCCCAGAAATTTTAGCGCAAATCGAAAAAGCTTGTTTTTTGCAGGTAGAACCCGGTTTTGAAACGCTTCGATGTTCATTCAGTCAAATTCAAATACAAGACGGCAAGGCAGGCACGATGTTACAGTCAAGTTAGAAAGTTTTTTCATGAGCGCCACTCCCGGCGGGTGTGCATCGCAAAAGCGGCATTAAAATGGTCCGAAATACTTATTTCTTCTTCTTTGCCTTCGCTTCTCCGATCAATTGCAGATCAACGTTTGATTTAGAGATGTACCGGTAATTGCCTTTTCCTAGTTTAGCCAGTCTTTCCAGGGCCTTTGATGCACCCACACCTTTGCCAAAATTAAAGACAGTAAGAAAAATATCGTCCTTTGAAAATTTCTCGATCAACTGTCGGGTCTCGTCGTTCAACCCAAATTCCCCATCGGTGGCCAGGATGATCCGGTTATTGCCCCCGCGGATATAGTTTTCATCGGCGACTTTGTAGGCTAGTTTCACTCCTGCGTTTCCATCGGTTTTTCCCGACGACTTTAGTTCATTTATCGCGTTCTTGATTTTCTGTTCATCTTTAAATGATACCGATTCCAAGAGTGCTTTGGGTTTTCCAGAAAAGGCAATAATAGAAACGCGATCTTCCGGACGCATCATCGCCAATAAATCCAACACAGATTTTTTAAGCAGCGGAAGTTTTTCAGGTGCGTTCATTGAACCAGATACATCTAACAACAATATCATGTTGTTGGTAGCATAGCCTTCCATCGATCGGAGGTTTTCACCGGGCTCAGAAATATAAACCGTATCGCGTCTTTCAACGTAGACGGTATCGTGCACGACTTTTGTTTTTTCCACGACACGAACCGGTGGTTCTTGGGAAACATCCGTTTTCTTTTCCGCATGTTCAGCCTCCTTGGGCCTTTCAACTGTCGGGGTACTGGTAACGACGGCGCTCACTTCTTTGTGCTCGTTAGGGAGTGCCCCTGAACGCTGTGAGGCAGTTTCCTTCTCTGGCTTGGCATCCGGATATTGGACTTGAAATAATTCAGGTTGCTTGACCGTTTTTAACAAAAGTACTTCCTTCGACAATTCACAAAATTTATTGTAATCATCCACAATATCATTGTAATGATATATCACTGAATAGTAAGGATGCTGATATCGGGATGCGTTTGAAGGTTTTACTTTTTTGAGCGCCTCACTTAACGATTTGGACGTTGCAGGAAGATCTTCGTAAGGAGTGTAAGGACAAAGCCCATTGTTACGACCAATTTTTTGGATCCCTTTCATATTTTCATATTCCTTTGAAATAACTTCACGAAGAGACCCATCAATTTTCTCAGTAGAGATGGGGTTGAATTCTCCTCTCTTATAAGATGCTTTCGCGGTAAAGACTCCTTCGTGATCCAAATCGGTTAACTGACGCAATGCTTTTCCTGAAACATACCACGGGTTCGCCGGGGTGGAGATGGCATAGGCATCGTATACTTTTCGAACGTCCTCATAAAGGAGTTCTTTTCTTTCATCCCAGACCTCAAACAAAACCTTCTGGCGTTCGAGTATTTCATATACTTTCTTCAAATGGTCTTTTTCGTAGCGCTTTTCACTGGTTTCAATTTCAAGTGATGCACTGAGGTCGTCCATCTCTTTCAAAATATTAAGCACTACTTCCGTTTGTTCATTTAACGATTTTGATATTGAGGGTGGAAGTGCTTTGCTGTCGGAAAGTGTTTTTTGATACTGGGATAATGGAAGCTGAAAATCTTCATAGTTAAAAGACATGCCGCCTGTACGGTTGTAGGTCTCCAATGTTTTGTAGTATGATGCCGTTGAGTTAAAACTACTTAAGATTGACTGGAGTCGTCTCGTTTGACTCCACGTCTCGTTTATAAAATCCACATAATTTGATAAAGACTGATAAACGGTTTTTGGAATTGCTGTCTTTATAGGAGCTATCGATATGGCACTGCGGGGAATGTCTTTAAATTTTTTAACATCCACTTCCACGACTTTGGCCGCCGTTCGAATTTCAAAAGCGGGAACATATTTTATCAACTTCAGCCCATAGTAGCCGTTTTGCTGTGCAAACTGAATGAACGTATTGTAATCGGAAACCAGTGTTCCATTGTAATAGTTTATTAATTCGAGGTAAACATCATTCGTATGTTTGTCGGATTTTTTTGCCTCGAAATTATACTCATCAAGGCCTGCACGCTTCGCACTTAGCACAGAACTTAAAGAGCTTTGAAAACTTGTCCACATACTGGAGGCTGGGTATTGAAGGACAGGTTTAAATTTTTGCAAAGCACTTAATTGTGCATCGGTTTCCAGGATGCTTTGTTGTAATAATTCAACAGACCACCCCGTATGGATTTCTTCCTTAATATTGAATGACCATGAATCGATAAACACTTTTTCTTTCGCCACTTGAGCGCGCATCATGGCATCGGCCTTATGGTTCGCGTTCTGGGTGGAAGCAGCTGTTAGCTTTTTGTATCCAGTTTCCAACTCAGACTGCAATGCTGCTTGCTTTTTTCGATAGTCAATCACCAGTAGTTGAAGTTCATTAATTATCGTTATTGCTTTTGCAAAATTATCTTGCTTATAATCTTCGAGTTTATGGTAGGTGTCAAGTGCTTTACATTTCGCGTCAACCTGTTCAGCTTCATCCCTCAACTCGTTGAGTTTGGTATTCAGTGCCGTTGACAGAACAGGCGACAAACCCTTGCTTTGTTTTCTTGCTTCATTCAAAAAATAATCCTCCAGTTGAATGGGACAAGTATATCTTGGTGCACCCCAGGATTGTTTTTGATGGATAGTAGGATAATATGAAATGATACTTTTAACAACTGCCTCCACTTCTTCAGCGGATCTGTTTGCATATTCTACATAACTGTTAAGCGCCTTTTGCTGGACAGCAGAAATCTGGGCGGTAGATAAAATTGGAATCTGAAAAAGAAGGAAAGGTATTAGCAATCGCATATATGAAACCCATCACGCAGGGTTAACAAAAATAATAAAAATACACCGGTTCCATTACTACGATCGTCGGAGGGTAAACTTAATCGGGTGATGCAGCCCACGTTAAGTAAATAATTTTATCAGAACTAACCTGTTTTTTGTAAATTCAATCCCATATGAAAAATATCAACGTTGCCCGAGGCCTTTTCCTTATCCTGTTAAACACCGCCTCATTGTTTGCACAACAAAGATCCGCTATAACGGTCGACCTATCTGCTGAACGCGGCGAACTGCGGCCAATTTGGTCGTGGTTTGGATATGATGAGCCGAACTACACCTACATGAAAGATGGGGAAAAACTATTAACAGAGCTCTCCGAGTTAAGTCACGTACCAGTATTTGTCAGAACCCATAATTTGTTGACCTCCGGCGATGGCAAGGCGGAATTGAAGTGGGGATCAACAAACGCTTACACGCAAGATAAAAAAGGGAGACCAATTTACAATTGGACGATTGTGGACTCAATTGTTGATACTTACATACAACGAAAGATGAAACCGTTAATGGAAATTGGATTTATGCCTGAAGCGTTGTCTACGCATCCAAAACCTTATAAGCACACGTGGTCTGACGGAGGAAATCTATGGACCGGCTGGACATATCCTCCAAAAGATTACAAGAAATGGGAAGAGTTGATCTTTCAATGGGTAAAGCATTCCATTGACCGTTATGGACTCGAGGAAGTAAAAACCTGGTATTGGGAAACCTGGAATGAACCGAACATCAAGTATTGGTCAGGTACCTTTGAAGAGTTTTGCAAACTATATGATTATGCAGCGCAAGGTGTAAAACGTGCTTGCGCCGATTGCAAGTTCGGCGGACCACACACTACCAACCCAAATTCACCGGCAGCAGAAAAATACCTTCGCGATTTTTTATCGCATTGTGCTAGCGGAAAAAATTATGCAACTGGCACCATTGGTTCACCTATTGATTTTATTGCATTTCATGCCAAAGGAAATCCCTCGGTTGTAGACGGGCATATTCGCATGGATATGTCCCCACAATTAAAGGCAATCTCCGTGGGATTTCAGACAATTACTTCATTTGATGCATTCAAGAATTTACCTGTCATCATCGGTGAATGTGATCCGGAAGGGTGTGCTGCATGTTCGATGGAAAAGAATCCGCAAAACGGATATCGAAATGGAACAATGTACTCCAGTTATACAGCGTCTTCGTATGCGAGAATCTTCGACCTCGCTGCTCAACATAAAGTTAATTTAATTGGTGCGGTGACGTGGGCATTCGAATTTGAAAACCAACGGTGGTTTGACGGATTCCGTGATCTGACCACGAATGGAGTTGACAAACCGGTGCTGAACGTTTTCCGCATGTTTGGTTTAATGCCGCAGACTCGCTTAGAAGTTGGCAATGACGGTCATTTCACGGCTGATCAAATTATTGCCCAGGGCGTACGTGGTAACAAAACAGACATTCACGGGATCGCCAGCAAAAGTGATCGCGAGGTAGCTGTTATGCTTTGGAATTATCATGACGACGATCTTCAAACCAGTCCTGCGACCATCGACCTGATATTAAAAAATATTCCGGCGAAGAAAGTGCGCATTCATCACTATCGAATTGATGAACATCACAGCAATGCTTACGAAGCCTGGAAAAAAATAGGCTCTCCACAACAAGTGACCGCGCAACAGTACAACGCGTTGGAAAAGGCCGGGCAGCTTCAGCTTTTTACATCACCAGTCTGGAAAGAAATTTCCGCAGGCACAACAACTTTAACCGTTGAACTACCGCGACAAAGTGTTTCGCTCGTGAAACTAGAATGGTGAAGCGCTATAAAAATATTTCTTCTGCTTCCTTCCAGCTATTCAGTCGCCTGTATTTGTCGATGTGTAGATTGTGCGGAGCGGTAAAAATAAACTTCTCGCCGTTGAACGTCTCCAGGTTGTAAGCAAGATCGTCGATCATATAATCTCCATGCACCACCGCTTTACTTCCGCAGAAAACAATTTGCTTCCAATGAAGAAAGGGAAAATACTCCGCTAGCCATTTAAACTTTTCAATGAGCGACTGTGGAAACTGCATGGCAGCAGAAACAATAAACAGCTCGTATTTTTTGTTCAATTTTTCGAGCGCTTCCTGACTTCCCTCATGCGGGATCATGGTTTGAAAAAAAGTTTCGCGGAATGGAAATTGTTGAATAACTTCATGATGATGTGCCGGAAATCCCAAGCCTTCGTCTTTATGATTCAGGCTATCACGCGTTACACGGACACCAAATTCCTTTTCATAGAATTGGATAAACTGACCCGTGGCATCTGCTATCACGTCGTCCATATCGATAATTAGCCGTTTCATTGCTGAAGTGTGAGTGGGTTGAAGTTTGTAATAAGGACATAGACTGAGATTGCCATGCCCGGAATCCCGGATAAATCAATTTTCATTGTTGGTTTTAGTTATATTCACTTACACAAAGATGAAATTTTTCTAGGAATGGATGAGCAGGATGAAATTGTAGTGTTTAGAAAATTTGAGACGTCCATTGAGGCGAATATTATTAAAGCAAAGCTCGATGCGTATGGTATTCCATGTTTCCTAACGGAGGAAAACATGGCAAACCTTTATCCCGGGGCCAGCAGCCTGATGAACTTTAATGTCAGACTTCATCTGTTTGCCCGCGATCAGGCGAGAGCCAAGCACATCTTGGAAGAAAATCACCTGGTTATTGACGATGATTCTGTTCTCCGATGTCCTCGGTGCAAGTCAAGAAAAATAGAACGTGATTTTCCTAAGAAGTTATCATTAACCTTTGGATCGGCCTTGAATACTTTGTTTTTTGGTATTTTCTTTCCGCATAAAAAGATTTTCCGCTGCCTGGATTGTGAATTCGAGTTTAATGAGTAAGCGAATTTGTTACTTTCCGCTGGCAAATTATCTTGCAGCTTGATCATATAAATATGTCTGGAAAAATAATTATCGGTGTTATGGGCCCGGGCGAAAATGCTTCACCCGACGAGAACATAATGGCCTATGACCTTGGAAGGGAAATCGCCAAACAAGGATGGATAACCTTAACGGGAGGAAGAAGCTTCGGCATCATGGACGCGTCATTGAAGGGCGCCGTTGAAGCAGGTGGCCTTACCATTGGAATCCTGCCTGGTGATAACGACAAAAATTCGTCCGAACACGCCCAGATAAAGATCGTCACCAGCATGGGAAGCGGGCGGAATTATATTAGCGTGCTGTCGAGCCATTTGATAGTAGTTTTAGGAATGGCGTCGGGCACGGCGTCCGAAGTAGCGCTTGCATTAAAGTCCCGAAAAAAAATTATCCTTCTTAACCAGGACGAGATTACCATACGGTTCTTCAAGAACTTAGGAACGTATAATGTATTATTGGCAAAAACGGTTGCCGAGACCATTCAACATATTAAAGAATATGTAGGAATGAATCAGGGCGTTGGGTCAACGGATGGCCAGGATTGACTGGCACGTTCAATCTTGAAAGGTAGCATACGGGTTAGAGATTGAGGTGAGTGGTTGTAGCCAATGGCGGTATAGCGCTTCATGTTCCTTTAACCGCAGTGGACGTGGAGGGATACACGCAGAGGTACCTGAAGCGCTGGATTCTCAGCGGTATTATCTCTGTGTTATCCGCGGTTATTTGCATTGATGGTGGCGGTCCTATTCTTCATTGCCACTAATCGACCAACATCAATTCCTCCGCGTGTATTCTAATTGTTTTTATTTCATCATCCGATAGTTTGAAGGATAGTGACTTAACGTTTTCCTGCACTTGTTTATCATCCCTCGCCCCTACCAATACACAATCCATAGCGGGTTGCCTGGTGGTCCAGTTAATAACAAGTTGTGCTAATGAAACACCGTATCCATCGGCGACAGGTTTTATTTTTTGAAGGAATGCATTGGTGCGATCGATATTTTCAGGCTTGTAAAATCTGTTTCCTTCACGCGTATCGCCTGCATTAAACTTGTGATCTCGTTTGATCTTTCCCGTGAGCAACCCACGTTGTAAGGGACTATACGGGATGATGCTCATTTTATTCGCGATTGCCTGAGGTACTACATCCTTTTCAATAGCGCGATGTATCATGCTATAAGGCACCTGATTCGAAGCCAGCTTAACAGTTTTCAGCGCTTCCTCAACCTGTGCTACGGAATAATTGCAGACACCGGCAGCACGAACCTTTCCTTGCTCAATGAGTTTTGCTACCGCCTCCATAGTTTCGCCGATTGGTGTGGTGGCGTCTGGCCAGTGAATTTGCAAAAGATCAATGTAATCGGTTTTAAGTCGCCGCAGACTATCCTCGCACTCCTGCAATACGCTATCTCTGCCGGCATACTTATAAATTTTTGTAGGCTTTCCACTATTATCAATGGAATCAAAAAAATATTCTCCCTTGTTTGAACGCCAGTTCATTCCATACTTGGTGAGTATCTGATAACGATCGCGGGGAATGCCTTGCAACGCCTGGCCTACAAGCTCTTCGCTTTTTCCAAATCCGTAAATCGGAGCCGTATCAATAGTTGTTATTCCAGCATCTAATGAAGTCTTAATCGCTTTTATAGCCGCCTGACCTTCAGCGCCACCCCACATCCAACCTCCAATTGCCCATGCACCAAAGGCAATAGGCGTAACTTTTACAGATGATGTTCCAAGTGCTTTTAATTCCATAGTTCGATTTTCAGAATTGCGATATACGAAGTATGAAGTTAAGCTGCAATATCCGGATGCTGAGTGGTGATCGGCCAAAGGTAATCGGTGAGAAGTCTGCCGATCAGGCAACTGAAGTAAGTGATCCTAAAGTTTAAATGATGACTCAAATAAGTCGCAGCGAAATGAATGGAGATTATCCAACTTCAAATCACATACCCATCATTACAAAAGCACCCCAATAGTATGGCTCCTTATATTTCGCCATGAGCTGAAGTTGGGCCTGCTTGAATGCCTTCTGCTTATTACCCAATTTAAGCCAGTTCGCGTAGAAGTTCGACATTAATTGTTGCGTAGCCGCATCGTCTACTTTCCATAGACTCATAATGAGTGCGTCGGCGCCTGCGACTAAGAAAGCGCGCTGTAACCCATAAACGCCCTCGCCTGCTTTGACATCACCAAGACCTGTTTCACACGCACTTAATATGATCAAATCCGTTCCTTCCAAGTTTAAATTCATGGCTTCGTAGGCGGTGAGAATACCGTTGTCGTTGCTTTCCAGGTTTGGCATTCGTGTGCCACTCACCGTGGCGCCTGCGCCGGCTAACATGAGACCAGATCGAAGCAACGGATTGTCATTAGCATTCTCCATCGAAACACCAAAAGCTAAACCCTGGCTTTCTGTGTCTTTTAAAAAATATCCGTGCGTAGCTATGTGCATTAACGTAGGACTTTTTACTGATTTGAGGTTAGCTTCCGTCGCTGTTTTTTGCATGAACTGCTTTACCTGGTAGCCCGACGTTTTAAGTACTTTCGATATACCGTCGAGTTCGACTTTTGTCCCTGGCAGTACGGCAACATTTCCAGGCCCATAATCAGGGAAACCAAGGAGTGTTGCATTCTTTTTAATCACCTTAGGCTTCTTAGCTTTTAGGCCAATGAGATCTTTTGAATTTCCAATGATAACGATGTCATAACGGTTAATCACATAGTCAGCATCCGGCTTTTTAAGTGTGTTTAAATTCAGCTGATTATAGGTGCCATCAGGAGAAATGTAAACTAGCTTTTTCCCTTTCAATTCAGATTCAATCGGCGTCCAGTATTGGTCATAAGAGTATTCGTCAACAATTCGTTGTTGAATGGCATTGCGATAGAATTTGGAATATCGCGTATCCAACTGCTGTCCGTTTTCCAATATGACTAATTTGGGAACATCAGATGATTTGGTTAGAATCAAGGCAGCATACTTTGAATCTTGGGTGAAATTCTGATCGAATTTTTTCACGTGAATGATCTCTACAACGGCCTCGGTATCGTTAAGCAAACTCTTAATTTGTTTGAAACTTAATTTCTGGGTAGAATACCCTGAAGAGAAGTCAGCAGACTTCGCTGACAAATTTTTCTCCATGGCATTTGCCGCATTCTCCAATGAATCAAGATTGATTTTCTGAATCTTCAATTCTTCCTTGGAGTAGGCATACAGTCTGGCGAGCGTTTCTTTTTGATCAAGCCATGAAATATAATCTTTGATTAACTGTGCGTTCTTACTGGAAAGAATTGCCTGCTTGACTTTGTTCGTACTGTTAAGCAATAGGGCTTTCGTTGCAATCTGATAGTCATACAAATCTTCAATCACCCCAGGATTTTGCGCACTGGCTTCCAGTGCAAAATTGTAGAATCTTTGGAAGCGAGGAGAAAGTACATCCCAGTATTTAGTTTTTTCGGCTTCGCTCATGGGTGGAAAGTACTGATTGATAAAGTCCAGGGACTTGTTCATGACTTCCTGATACAACGGCAGTGCTTTGTCCCACGCAGCTTTCTTCCAATTCAAAATAGCAAGATCCTCCTGTGATTGAGCGTATTGTGGATGACTCTTACCCAGGGTTGTCTCGCGAATCTTCAATGCTTTTTCAAGCAAAGGCTCAGCTTCAGCATACCTGGTTTTGTAGCGATAAAAATTTCCCAGATCACTGGTTGCTTGAGCAAAAGCAGGATTATCCTCCCCAAAATTCGATTTATAAATTGCAGCCGATTTTTTTAAAAGCTCTTCAACTTTGTCTTCCTTTCCCATTACCATGTACAGCGCTGCCTGGTTATTTAACATGCTGGCATAATCAGGATTATTCTTACCCAATCTCTTTTCCATGCCCAGGTATATTGCTTCGGCCTCTGGGTATTTTCCCATTTGTCGATACAGCAATGCCTGGTTGGACATGAATTTCAGGTGATTTTTTGATTTGCTGCTTTGCAATTTTTCCGCGATAGCGATGGCTTGTTTAAATACCGCATCGGCTTCTTCATATCTTCCGATAGCCTGAAAGAGCATCGCTTGATTGTTCAAGAGAATGGCATAGGTCATGGAAGAGAGAAGCCCATTTTCTTTTACGATCGCGTTGGCAGCTTCAAAATCCTTTTCCGCTTCGTTGTACTGTGCAAGATTATATTTAAGCACACCGTAGTTATTGAGCGAGGCAGCCACGCTGGTATTGGTAGGTCCGAACCTTTCTTGTCTTAGTTTTAATGCCTGTGCCGTGAACTCTTCCGCTTGCGTGAAGCGTCCCATGGTAGCATACAATAATCCCTGGTTAGAAATGGTTTTCAAATATCCCATTTCAGACTGCAGGGAATCTTGTTCATAAAGCTTCTTAGCCAACGCAAACTTTTTTTCCGCCAATGTAAATTTGGAGTTTGCATAAAGTACTTCGCCAATATCAAGTTGAATTCTGGCTCTGTCTTTTGCCGACAACTCGGCATTTTTTATGAGGCCTGCACCCAGGCTAAGCACAGAAGTTACTTTGGCGGAGCCCTCCCCTTTTTCTTTTACATCAAATAATCCAGAATTGTCACTGAGCAGAATAGCGTAATCAAAATCTGTAGAATCAAATTCGGCACGGGCCTTTTCCATATCGCCCATCACCGAGTTTACAAGCTTTTCGCGATTCTCTTTTGTGTTAAGCGCTTTTGCTTTCTCAGCAGCATTTTTTCCAAGGTCTTTGAAAAGTTGCGCCTTTCCTGTAACAGACAAGAAAACAAACAGTAAGAAAAGGAGACGACCAATTAACACCTTCATGGCCTTTTAAAATTTTAGGGGTATCAAATTTACTCTAAAACCCGATGGAAGGTTTCAAAAACGAAAAAATTTCGCAACTATATTCAGGTACCTAAAAATGGTGACTGCCCTAAGTGGAATTTTTAAAAGCTATCGCTTTCCCTGTATGCCTTAATTAAAGCTAATTCGCCTTCTTTGCCAGGTTTAGCGTTCCCATGCTCCATACCCATAATTCCGCGGTAGCCCCTGTCATAGACATATTTGAAGATATTTTTATAATTGACTTCCCCGGTTGTTGGTTCTTTGCGACCTGGGTTGTCTCCAATCTGGAAGTAAGCGATTTCACTCCAGCACTTTTCAATATTGGGAATGATATTTCCTTCATTCCGCTGCATGTGATATATATCAAAAAGAATCTTGCAAGATGGACTGTTCACGGCACGACATATTTCATACGTCTGATCAGAGTAACGGAGAAAAAGATCTGGTGTATCACTCAGTGGTTCAAGTACCATCGTGAGTCCGTGTGGTTCGAATATTTCTGCGCCCATCCTCAACGCATCTACGACATTTCCGGTTTGTATTCCTATGGGCAAATTTCTCTCATAAAAACCAGGAACAACCGTCAGCCATTTCGCATTCACGCGTTTAGCAACTTCAACAGACTGCTTGCAAGTTTTTACAAAATTATCTTTGAACTCTTGTTTGCCTGTTGTCAAAGATACTTTCCAGTTATCACCGCCATCGACAACGAAAACTCCCATCGTCATGCCGAGCTTGGATAGCGTCGAGGCAATTTTATCCTGTTCCTCTTTGGAGCGCTTAAGCATACCGTTGTCTTCGATACCACGAAAACCCTGCTCGTGCATAAACTTAATTTGTTCGACAAAATCTTTTCCAGCATGACTGGCAAACATACCGTCATGCGGTGCATAATTTAGTTTGAACGTTTGTTGTGACGTTTGGGAACGACCTTGTATTGTATCTGCGGCAACCGCGTTTCCGATTACTGTTGTGGAAGCTGTTGCGGCTAGTCCGCGTTGAAGGAAGTTTCTTCTGTTCATGGGCAAGGAGTGTTGGGGTGTTAAAGTTCGAAGTGTTGAAGTTTGGTGAGATTAAAGTTTTGCGCTATGTCTGAGAACAGTCATAGTTAGCTAGGCGGCGCCGCAATGTTAGAAAAGTTCTCGGGCTGCGACGTGCGGTCCGAGAACTTTTAATTATCAAGAAAAATATTTTGTCAGGCCAGGTGTCGCGATAGGATATAGTCCGTTCGCATCTGGTAGCGTTGGTGGGTTTGCATCCCATGCAAACTTAGTTGGCATAATGCTGATACCCGAGTTCAAAACTTTGTCCCATTCCATTACTTCTCCAGAGTACGTGGCCATTCTTCCCATGATAGCAGTCATGGTTGCTTTGGCTCCGTTGTCTGCATCTGCAAATTTGTATTCTCCTTTAGCGATGGCGGCAAACAGTTCATCGTGTTCTGATTGATACGGATTGTTTTCCAATTTCTTATCGTACTGATATAGTGTTTTTCCTTTATGTACGATTTGTGCGGCGCCACATTTCACAGTGCCTTTAGTCCCTACCAATGTTTCATCCACAATTGAATAAGTACCCTTAATATGTCGGCACTGGCTGTTCATAATGCTTCCATCTGCATATTGAAATTCCACAAAGTGATGATCATAAATTTCACCGAAATCTTTTCCGGTACGCGCTTGCCTGCCGCCCATGCCCTGTGCTTTTACAGGATATCCACCCTTGAACCAATTCATCACATCAATGTTGTGAATATGCTGTTCGTTGATATGGTCGCCACACAACCAGTTGAAGTAATACCAGTTTCTCATTTGGTATTCCATTTCGGTTTGGTTTTTCTCACGCATTTTAACCCAAACGCCATCACTATTCCAGTATACTTGTCCGGACGTTAGATCGCCAATCATTCCATCCTGAACACGCTTGTATAATTCACGATATGAGTTTTGATAATGACGCTGAAGGCCGACGACGACGTTTAATTTTTTCTGTTTAGCGATCTCAGCAGTTTCCAATACTTTTTTTACACCGGCTGGATCAGTTGCTACAGGCTTTTCCATGAAAACATGTTTGCCTTGCTTTACAGCCTCCGCGAAATGAATAGGACGGAATCCCGGAGGTGTTGTAAGTATCACAACGTCTGCCAAAGGGATTGCCTTGAGGTATCCGTCGAATCCAACAAACTTGGTGGCTTCCGTTACCGTTACTTTAGATTTAACATTCCCCTCTTCATTATTTTCATCCGTTAACGCGTTAAAGCATTCGTCCAGGCGGTCACGAAAAGCATCCGCCATGGCCACAAGCTTAACGTTCTGTTTGGTTAACAAAGCTTGCATAGCAGCACCAGTACCACGACCACCGCAGCCAATCACAGCAACTTTTATGGTATCGTCGACTGAATTAAAATAGCCAGCGTGCGACATTAAAGGGGCCGCTAAAAGACCTCCCGCCATCATCGATGACTGCTTGACGAACTCGCGACGCGAAGTCTTACTTGTTTCGTTTGTTGATTTCATAAGGCATTTATTTATTTCTGTTTGTAATAGGGTCGGCACCAGGAAGGAAGATCTACGTTGATTCTCCTTAAGTTACTTTAAATATAGGGCAAAAAACTTTTCAATGTCTTCTTTGGAAGGTTGTTGTGCCGGTCTTACGAGTCGAAATCCCACGGTCATGCCATCGGTTAGCCACCAGCGACTTTTTGGAATTTGCGGATCACGTTTGTTCCAATCCGTCAACGACGGTATCCGGTTAGCGCAGCGGCATTCTTTTGCGTCTGAAAGATACGATCCTCCGCGAACCACCCGTGGATAACGTGAGCCTGCAGGGACAAGAGGGTCTTTAGCATTGTTTGAAAGTTTTTCATATGCCTGTGGGTCATATTGATCGAGCGTCCACTCACTTAAATTACCCAGCATGTCGTACAGTCCCCAGGCATTTGGTTTGAGTTGGTTGACCTTCTGAAATTTATTGTTGCTATTGTCTTTAAAAAATGCATACTCCTTTAAACGCTGTGGATTGTCCTCAAAAGAAAAAGCTTTCGTAGAACCGGCACGGCATGCATACTCCCACTCAGCTTCTGTAGGCAACCTGTAAAAGATACCCGTCTTGGCATACAACCATTTGCAATACATGATGGCTGCAGCCTGACTCATGCTGTTTGTAGGTTGTTTGCCATCGCGTCCCATTCCCCAAGTCAGATCTATGTATTGTGCTGTCGGGCGTGACACTGCATCGACTGCGATTGCTTTTGTTTGTGGCACATCCATGCTTTTAAAAAAAGCATCCCATTCAGCAAAAGTCACCTCATGCTCACTCATCCAAAAACTGGATACGGTCACTTTTTTTTGAGGGCCTTCGTCTTCTTCACGGCCAGCTTCCGATACCGGGCTGCCTATGGTAAAGGTACCGGCGGGAATGGCCACCATTTTAAATTTAATTGCAGCGCCCGGTAAATCCTGTTCGTACGTTTTCAAGTTTTGCGCTGGCAGTTGAACACAGGAGATTGAAACTATAAGGAAGAAAACAAGCTTTAAATACGAATGCATTATCTTGGTTTAAGGTTAAAGGTATTCAAATGCGATTTTTGTGGCAACAGGTTCTGTCCGGGAAAATTAAGTCCTATTTTTTGCGAAGAAGCGCCATATAAAAGCCATCAAATCCTTCCGATGGCCAACTGTGCTTTTGTTCCAGCAGTTCAAATTTTTCGCCATTATTTGCCATAAATTTTTCTATCTGCTGTTCATTTTCAGAGGGAAGCACGCTGCAAGTTGAGTAAACGATGAGTCCATCTTTCTTTACCATATTACAGTAGTCCTGAAGAATGTGTTGCTGCAGCTCCTTAACATTTTCAATGAAGGCAGGCGAGAGCTTCCATTTGGCGTCAGGATTTCTTTTCAAAACACCGAGCCCCGAACAAGGTACATCCAGCAACAAACGATCGGCAGAGTTTTCTAATCGCTTGATTGTTTTGGACGATTCAATGACTTTGATTTCCAAGTTATTGACCCCTGCCCTTTTAGCGCGTTTTTGTAATTCCTCTAGTTTAATTGGTTCAACATCCATGGCAATGATGCGGCCTTTATTTTTCATCAACGCTGCCAGATGAAGCGTTTTCCCGCCCGCACCCGCACACGCATCGATTACACGCATGCCCGGACTGACACGCAAAAAAGGTGCAATGAACTGCGAAGCCGCATCTTGGACTTCAAACAATCCTTCTTTGAATGTTGGATGCCTAAAAATATTCTGTCGTTCAGCAAGTACTAAAGCATCCGGAGAATCGCGTAAAAAATCCGTTTCAATATCAGACTCGTGAAGCGTGCGTTGTAAATCTTTAACCGAAACTTTTAATGTATTAACGCGAAGTACCACATGTGCTTCTTCATTCAATGCATGCAATTCTTTTTCCCAACGTCCTCCCAGTTCCTTTTCGCCCAGGGCATCCAGCCAATCGGGAATGGATTCACGAAACCTGCGGACGGATTTCATTTTTATATTACGCTCCAGAATTCTTTTTTCCGATAAATCCTTAAACTCGGTCCAATCGGGTAAAGGAATTTGATTAAGCACGCACCACCCGCCGAGTAATTTCCAATATTCATTTTCCTTTGCTTCCGTAATATTTTGAAGGAAGCGATACCATCTCACAATGTCGTACGTGGTCTCAGCGATAAATCTTCTGTCGCGTGCACCCCATTTAGGGTTTTGCTTCAAGATTTTTTCAATGACTTTATCGGCATATCTATTTTGTTCAAATATCATTTCCAAAGCACTAATAACCGCACGGGCGAGATTTACGAAGAGTTTCATGGCCGGCAAGATAGCCTTTTAGGGTAATAGAGAAAAGTTAATAAGAAATCACAGTGACTACGTCTCAAAATTGACTCCATTACATTTGAAAGTGTTCTGTTAACTTTATCCTTAACAATAAACCAAATCCACTATGAGTCGCGGCGTGATTGTCATCTATCGTCCAAAAAAAGGAATGGACCAACAGGTGATTCAACTGGTACGTGAACATATTTCCATTCTTCGGCAACAAAATTTAGCAACAAAAAAAAGCCCGATTGTAATGAGAGCGAAGGATGGAAGCATCATTGAAATTTTTGAATGGATATCCGCAGAAGCGATTGCAAATGCCCATGAAAATAAAGCCGTCCAGGAACTTTGGGGAAAATTTAGTTCTGTCTGCGATTATGAAATTCCTGTGAATGTAGAAGAGTTTCATTCCGTATTTTCAGAGTTTGAGGTTATTGAATGATGACACGCTTCAATTAGCGATAACACAACTTTATTGATAATTTGAACCGAGGTTTGAGAGACCGTCTTTTAATGAATAACTTTTACTTATCTCCGACATCTTGCATGTTCAACAAACTTTCAGAACTTTCGGCAAATTTTTATTGCGCCGGTGTTGAAAAAACTGAATTGGATCCTGCTTAAGCTCTATGCGTTCTGGGTATTTCTTGTCTTTACGGTGTTCATGATCTTGTTACTCCCCGGCATCATTATTCCCTTCATGCTAGGTGAGAAATTTGGTTGGCTAGGCGGAAAATTTTTATGGCTATGGTCATGGATTTTTAGTATGCTGACTTTTATCCGTTATGATTTTTACGGACAGAAAAATTTCAGAAAGGGACAATCTTACATTTACGTCAGCAATCATACTTCATTTTTAGATATTCCCGGTCTTTGGATGATCATTCCAGGTGAGAAAAAACCACTGGCAAAAAAAGAACTACTAAAAATTCCCGTGTTTGGGTGGATTGCTAAGTCAGCTGCCGTAATTGTAGATCGCTCCAGCGCAGAAAGCAGAAAAAAAAGCATGGATAAACTTAAAAGGATATTATCGCGAGGAACGTCAATTTTGCTTTTTGCGGAAGGAACTCAAAACCGGTCAAAAGAACTTTTACAGCCGTTTAAAGATGGCGCCTTTAGAATTGCCATTGATACACAGCAACCAATTTTGCCTATGGTTGTCGTTGGTGCGGGACCGTTGATGCCACCGGGAACCATTCGCATGAAACCCGGCCGTGTAAAAGTCATTGTCGGACCTGAAATTCCAACCAAGGGGTTAACAACAAACGACCAAGCCGCGCTAAAACAAAAAACTTTTGAGGCGATGAAACAATTGATCGTGGAGAACAAATAACACGAATATGACGGAGTGCCTTCGCGACACCCGCGCCATATCTGTAAAAAAGTCTTCGTGTCTCCAGTGTTCCTCCCAACTTTTCTTCTAAATATTCAGTCCTATTGTCATAACAACGGATCTACCGTCTGATGACCATATCCCTGGCCCTGGGTAAAACTGCGGACGTTTGGTAAAGTATTGTTTGTTGGTAACATTGTTCATATTAAGACGAACAGTAATATTCTTTGATAGCCGCCAGGAAGAGTTAATATCTACAAGGCCATACGCCGGGACTAAACCCGCCGAGCCATTCTTCGATGGAGTCTCTGTATTTAGTGCATCGGCAAAGCTTTCAGCAGTGTAACTATACAGAAGTGAAATGCTTGCGGTTCCCAGTTTAATGTTGAAACCATTACGTGAAATTATTTCAGGCGCACTTTCCACCTTGTTGTTGTCTACACTAACATTACTATCGCCTACACGGACAAACGCGTTTTTGTAACGTCCGTCCATCCACGATGTGGATGTGAAAATGGATACGTTCACATTTCTGATGGGTAAATAATACTCGGCGAAGATTTCCAAACCGCGCGTGAGCGAATTACCAATGTTAGTTTTAAAAAGGTAGAATTCTCCGTTTTCATCTGTCTGCGAGAGTATACCTAGCCTGTTGTTGTATTGTAATTGAAAAGCGCTGACATCCCATCGAAAAGAACCCTTAGCACCTCTATATCCGATTTCCAGATTGTAACCGTCCGCATCTGCCAAGTTGTTATCAACACGCTCAAACGTTGAGGCCGGAACAATATCCTTTAAAATTACGGGACGATAGGCTTGTGCCCAACCCGCATAGAAATCCTGATAAGGTGTTAAGTCATATTGTACATTAAGACCCGCCAGTATAAATTGATGTTCGATGGAATTGGGTAGCTTATCCGTTGGATAATAGGTGGTTGATCCTGCAAGATCCGACTTACCCGTTTCGGCCCTTAATCCAGGTGTTACTGATAAGCGGTCTGTGATTTTAAAATTATTCTCCAGGAAGAAGGCCAGGTTATTTGTTTTAAAACGTAAATCACGCCCCCACCCTTCTTCAGTTAATGTCAAATCGTAATCAGACCCGGTGGTTCCTTTTCCTAGTTGCCTTCTCCGGAGATTGTTCTTCATTCCCTGAACGCCAATCAAAAGTGTGCTGGCAGCGTTGAGAAACTTATAGTCATGCAACAACCGAAGTTCGGATGTATAGCTGTTATAATTGTCGATGTCGACCTGCCGTGGTGCGTATGTTAATGTAGCCGGGTCGATCACATCAACAACGCCTGATGGTTTATCAAACATAACACTATTGCGTGTTCCCAGCACAGCCGAAGTCAACCACGTAATCTTTGTATTAGCACTCAACCGCCATTCCAGCGTAACGGAGGGGATGTAGATATCAGGACTATAATAGTTTCTGGAGCGTGTCGACTGCCGTGGATCTGCATTAAACATGCTGTCATTAAGTGCTCCTGGCAACTGATACACATACGTTGAATGAGAGAATTCGGCAGTGATGGTCAGTGATTCGGAGGGGCGATACGTGATCATTGCTGACTGTGCATCGGCGTCCGACCTGCTGTTGTCGCGATATCCTTCCGAAACACGTTTGCTGACATAGGCATAGTAATCAACTTTACCGATACGTCCACCCACTGCGTTGTAAGTACTCAACAACCCAAAGGATCCTGCAGAGTTTACACTTTCAAAACCAATCTGGCGGGTGGTATCCGCTTTTTTGGTAATGTAGTTCAGCATCCCTCCAAACTGAGCCCCGTATTGGAGAGAACCTGTACCCCGGACCAATTGAATCCGGGATACGGCCTCCATGGGCATACTAAAATGACTCGCTGGATATCCATACATGTCTGAATTTGTCAGCGCATCATTCCTGCGAATATTAAACTCCCAGCCCCGGTGCGGATCGAGTCCACGGGTAGCAATATTAATTTGGTTCCCGGTACCATCCATATCATACACAAAAACGCCAGGAACCTTGGCGAAAACCTGCCGTGCTGTCTTCTCGGCGATATTCGCGTCCAGATTCCGTATCGTTAAGACTTCGTTCTTTTTTCCTGACCAAATATGGGTGCCTTCAATGGCAGGAAGGCGTTCAACATTAATCTCTTTATCACCTTCTATAACAACCTCGTCGAGCCTTTTGGTGGCAAGAGAATCCGGCTGTTGTTGTGCCAGTAGGGCACCCGTGCTACCGAACAGCATTAAGGTCAGGAGGTATCTCATGATGATTAATCAGCGCCGTCGTTTTGTGCTTTTACCAATGTATATTCCGCTACCTTCTTTCCTTGTTCTATACCGACTTCTGCATCAAACCTGTAATGAATACCACCGTAAATTCTGGACTCGGCAGCTTCATTCGCCCACGCCTCGCATTGTGCTGCTTCGTTTGGATAAAGATAGGATAAGATGGTAGCAGCAGCGGCCGAGAATGTACTATGACCCGATGTGTAACTTGGAAAATTAGGCGTACCCAAAATCGTTTTGAATCCTGGGATCGCTTGAATAGGACGCGGATAGTGGTAAAAATATTTCGCATCCCAACAGCTGATCCCTGCATCAGAGATGGCCATATTCATGTAAGCAAATGTTCTGGCAGAGCGGATTGGATTCTCCTTGTATTTTATGAGAAAGTCTTTTGCAAATTTATTCCAATGGCCGGGAGGGGTGTAAGATCCCAGACCATCAGACCACCAGTTGGCAATTCTTCTTTTTTCTTCCGTCATGTTATTCTGGATGTCTTGCAGTTCCTTAACGGCCTCTAAGAATTTTGGAGAGCCAATCGCGGGCGGAGGTTCCGGTCTAACATCCGCGACATTCGGTACACTCCACATTTTTACATTACAATATAAAGGTGCAAGGCCGACAGGTCGTGGAGGCTCTTCCCGGTTTTCCCATTTCCAGCCAAAACGATCAAAAGCAGATTTTGCGATAGAATCAGACACATTTTTAGGGCACTGTGCTTTACTCATGCCATCTTTAGATGCTTTTCCTAGTGCTAATTTTGCCACTTCAACACCAATGTATTCTCCGGCAGTGATGTCACTTTGAACATTCGTACCTGACCATTGTAAACTGGACAAATGTTCCTGCGCTCTTTCTTCCAGGTATGCTTTTTCCAGGGGAAACATGGCTGATAAAATATTTCTTGATGCAACTGCGATCACTGCGCCATCAGCGGGGTAAGAAGGTAGCATGGTTTCGCCATAAGCTGCTTCAATGGAGTTATCATTTTGAGAAGGGGCAAGCCTGTTGTAAAGATATTTGTAGTGCCATGCGCTTATTAAACCATCGAACTGAGCCACGCTTAAGTAAGCGAGCATTCTGCTGGTGTAAGCTGGATGTGCAAAGGGGAACGGCGTTGGACCCTCCGGCGTTGCTGGATTTGGAAGCGTGTAGGTTTTACCATCAGCATTCGGGCCAGGTATCAGGTTGTACTTCGCGGCCAGCTCCAGCGCAATTTCATTCCATCTGATGATCGGATTGTTTGTCCAGTATTCAACTGCTTTCTTTTGATCACCATCAAGATTTGCCATCGTGGTTTTGAGTGAGGCTAATTCTGCCTGATAAGCTGGAGAGCTTTCATCTTCGGGTGCAGGCACAACAATCTGGCTAGGCGAAGCCAGCATCACGGGTGTCCAGCTCCCACCGTCTTCATCTAATTTTGAATAGTCGTAGGCAGAATAATTGGCAAACCGTGGAAGGTCACTCTCGCAGGATGCAACTAACAGCAAGCACCAGCATGCACACAAAAGGGATATAATTAAATTCTTTTTCATATTAAGGATCGTATTCAGGTTTACACCAATTAAATCTTGAACTGATAGGTGAGTCCTCCACCGAAATTTGTGACTTTACCGATATTCCTACCGTTAAGCACTTCAGAATAATAAGCAAGTACACCAAGGCCTTTCACCTTTTTGATATAATACTGTGCAGAAAAACCAAGTTGGCCGAAGTTGACTTTGTTGGTAGGTTGTGGAGCGTTGTATTTTCGTATGTCGTCGCCGCTTGTAGAATTTTGCGCATAGTAACTTGTCTCTAATTTGAGCGAGCTATCAAACAACCATATGCCTATTGCCGCATTATATTCCCAGGCACTTGGTACATCCATCCAATTGGTATAGTAGCTGCCATTAGCATAATAGTAATCGCGTTCGATTTTTGTTTCACCTCTGAACAAGTGTCCTCCTGCAACCCGGGCATAAAGTCCCATGTCCAATTTGTATTGTACGATTCCCCGAACACTCCATTCATCGGTTCCATTACCCAGGCTGTATGGACGGTAGTCAGACAGGTAATTGGTGATCGGTGTAGCAAATCCCCCTGCAGCCAGCACTGCTAATTTTCCTTTACCCATTTGTTTGTTGATTATTTCCAACTTCAACGCCAGGCTTAGGTCCTGAAAGCCTTTGGCGCCGTACAGAAACCCTCCATTAGGTTCACTGGATTCAGTTTTAACATAAGGTACGCCAACGTAAAAATTAAGCTTTTTATGAAGCCCGATAGCAATCATCGGAGCAATGGTTGTGCGGGTAACTTTTGCAATTGTTGCATTCTTGCGGAGGTATGTACCTTCCCAGTATTGATCAAATGATCCACGATCATAGGTTAATGCAATGCATGACTCGCGCTGTTCCATCATGATTGCGTCCAGGGGAGTTTGCGCGTGCGCAGCCCCGATACAACAGAGGAAAGCGAGTAAACAACAGATTTTTGTAAAGTCTTTCATGAAATTTTGGTTTAAGATTCGGTATTAGGTTTAAAGTTTATCGCATAAAAAATCATATGCTGATTGCGTCAGTAAAATTTACTCATACAGTATTGATTACGTAAAGTTTGTTTAAGAAAGCCCAATAAGATCCAAGATCTTACCGTAAATATCCCGAGCACATACAGTCCTGGACCGTAACGGCAGGCCTACACAAAAGTAAGAAATTGAGATTAGGCTTGGGGAGGCGGTGTAACAACAGAAAGCGTTCTATTGTAGAAATACACCGTGTAAGATTGGATGGCTATTGAATAATTCCACCCTTCTGATCCGTTAGATATTTTTATATAGGTAGGTAGAAAATCTTTAATAAAGCTGATGAATTGTTTTCCTGTATGTTTGACGGGCTTATCTGTAAAAGATTTGACATAGTCTGCCAACGCTTGCTTAATGCGACTACTTTCATGGTCTTTGATACAAACGATAAATAATGTATCCCTCTGAAATTTCTGTTTTACAAGGCGGTAAAATTCGCCGTTGTGCTCAATCTCGCCATCTACGCGCTGAAACATTTCTGAGTCTGATTGGTAGGGGATTGAAATAGGCACTTTTATCGTGAATGTTTCCTCTTCGGCATACTGATGATTATCCAGCCGCTGCACCAAATTTCGAGTAGACTTATATCTCAGACCTTGCAATAATCCATAGAAGCCTAATGCATTGAACAGCATCAGAAATACCAAGAATATTGAGAAAATCCGTTTCAAAGCATAGGGGAGTACCAAGCATAGTTATAAAAAAAAAATCTAAGAATCAATTGCGGAGGGAAAATGCAGAACAATCGCAACATCAAAATGTTTCAAAGGGGCACGTAGACGATTTTTTTTGTCTGAAAAAAATCTTCTTTGAAGAAGTCAGAAAGCTCGAAAACTTGATACGGTTTTTTCAACTCAGCCAGTTCTTCATCTAAATCACCCCCTTTCAAATACAGGATGCCATTGTAGAGTTCATGATTGGATTTTTTCTTCACTTTGCGGTGAACCCATCCGTAAAATTCTTTAAGGCGTGTTACCGCGCGGCTGACAATGAAGTCGTATTCGTCTTTCAATTGCTCCGCCCGGATTTGTTCCGCATTCACATTTTTCAAGCCGAGGGCCGTGGCAACATTTTTCACGACTGTTATTTTTTTGCCGATTGAATCGACGAGATGAAATTGTGTTTCAGGGAAAAGAATGGCTAACGGAATACCAGGGAAGCCTCCTCCGGTACCCACGTCCAGTACTTTTGCGCCCGGTTTAAATGCTATTACCTTGGCGATGCCCAGCGAGTGTAATATGTGGTTGATATAAAGATTGTCGATATCCTTTCGTGAAATGACATTGATCTTTTCATTCCACTCCTTATAAAGACCGTAGAGCTTGTCAAATTGACTTTTTTGAGTTTCTGAAAGTGTAGGAAAGTATTGAAGTAGTAGGTCGACGTTACTCAATGGAATCTGCTGAAATTTATCTCCGATTAAATATGATCTCGTTTATTCTTCACCATTTCAAACATCAGCTCGCGTGCGCGGTGAAGCTGCGCTTTGACAGTACCCAAAGGTGCATCTAACTCAACGGCAATTTCTTCGTACGACAACTCATGAAAATAACGGAGGCGCACCAGCTTTTGATACTTGGGGGGGAGTTTATCAACGAATACCTGGATAAGCTCAGCCTTTTGCATCCGTATTGTTTCTTCTTGTGGATCTAAATTCTCATCCTCCACATCAATGGAAACAGATTGACCATCATCATCCGTAAAGGTATTTTCGATGCTAAGTGTATTAAGTTTTTTCTTCCTGATAAAGTCAATGGTATTGTTTGTGGCTATTCGGAATAGCCAGGTGCTGAAAGTAAAGTCTTTCTTAAACCGGTGGAGGCTTCTGAAAGATTTTGCGAATGATTCAATGGTAAGATCTTCCGCATCATCAACGTTCCGAACCATTTTCAGAATCATGTGGTAGACAGGGCGCTTATATCGTTGTAAGAGTTTAGCATAGGCTTTATCATCTCCGCCCACCGCCATGTCAATTAATTTAAAATCCTCCAGCGCTTTGGATGAAAACCTGTTTTCTAATTCTTCCATCGTACTTTTTTTGTAGCTAAGGCTTTTATGCCCGTGACAAGATAGTAAAAGGCATAAATAAAATCTAAAAGAGGAATGGCCCAGAGTTCCACCTTCTGATGAAGTTTCTTTACACCTACGCTGGCGGTTAGGGTAACCAATATGAGTCTCAATATCAGCAAGCCAATCACAACATAATAAACTTCCGAAAATATAGCTAAAGGGATACCTATGAACCAGGTCAAAAGCCAGGAGATGGCAAAAAGTCCCAACAATAACCGGTGACCAAAACGATAATATTTTCCGACCGACAAGTGCCTTATCTTTTGGTCGTAAAAGGCACGAAAAGTTGTCTTTGGAATGGATGTAACAATCGCATTGGGTTCAATGCAGACAGCAGTATTTATTTTCCGCGCATGTTGATTCACGAAGAGATCGTCGTCACCCCCAGTCACCTTAGTAAAATTATTGAAGCCCTTAACGTCTAAGAATTTAGATCTTCGATAAGAAAGGTTCCTGCCAACACCCATATAGGGGCTTCCCAATAATGCAAAGGATATGTATTGAATCCCTGAAACCAGCGTTTCATACCTGATAAATGCATTTAAAAACCCTGGTTTTGATTCGTAAGGCGAAAATCCTAAAATGAATTGGGTAGTATCGCTAAAATGTTTGCTAAAAGAACCGATCCAATCTTTGCTGACCGGACGACAATCTGCATCGGTTAAAAGCAGCCATTCATATTTTGCTGCTTTAATCCCTAAAGTGAGTGCATATTTTTTATTATTGAAGAGCGTGGGCGTTCTGTTAACGTGAACCATACGGAGCCGGTGATCCTTAGCGGTTTCCTGCAGCAGAAAGTCGAACGTTCCATCATTAGACCGATCGTCTACAATAATAATTTCGAATTCAGGGTGGTTTTGTGATAATAAAAGCGGAATAAGCTCCCGAAGGTTTTGTTCTTCATCATGGGCACAAATGATAATCGATACCGGCAATGCCTGGGTGGGCTTGTCAACCGATGTTTTCGAAAGTGCAACCAGGTAGAGGACTAAGTATATAAACTGTACGCCTACAATGGAGAAAAAAATAATAAGCAAAACTTCCAAGGACTGAGATTTTCCGACAAATATAAAGTTAGCAACGGAGGAAGAAAGAACTTTTAGACCAAACTCATGGAAAGGTGGGCGGCATACATGTACGGATCAGGTATCGTTTGATTGCCTATTCATTGTAAAAATGACGGAAGAAATCCGAGAAGTGGGCTTAAACAGGAAAAAAAGGGCATTGCGCTGTTTGCGTGAACATAATTCATGTGTTCGAAAACATGTAAGAAAATTAAACAAATTTATTTTCGTTATGAGGCTAAAATTTTATTGATTTGAAACATGGACTTAGGAAAAAATATTCGCATTAAAGATATCGCCAAACTGGCTGGAGTATCTGTAGGAACCGTCGATAGAGTAATTCACAATCGCGGTCGCGTGTCGCAAGAGGCGCTGAAAAAAGTTACTTCAGTAATGGAGCAGATTGATTACAAACCCAACCTAATCGCGCGGACGCTTGGTTCAAATAAAAACTATCGCATTGCTGCCATCATTCCTAATCCCGAGCAAGATCCTTACTGGTCACAGTCCAACAAAGGAATTCTCCAGGCACAGGCGGAATGGACTCAGTACGGCATTAATATAGATTTACACGTATTTGATCTTTTCAACAAAGAATCTTTTATAACTACCGTTCAGGAAGCAATTGCCACTAAACCCGATGGTATCGTAGTGGCTCCTATCTTTTATCATGAAGCGCTGCCTGTTTTTGATTTGCTTAAAACGGAGCAGATCCCATACGTGCTTTTCAATACCAATATACCTGAAGCAACTCCGTTAAGCTTTATCGGACAGAATTTGTATCAAAGCGGCAAGGTGGCTGCTCAGCTTTTGCATTTTGGACAAGAAAACCCTGGAACATTCGCTGTGCTTCACATGGATGAAGATATTCAAGACTCGCTCCACTTAGTGGAGAAGGAAAAAGGTTTCCGTGAATATTTTAGTTCAAATGGAAAAGCCAAGTTTGAGATCATGGCACTAAACCTCAATCCTTCGGATAGCGCTTTTGAAACCCAACTGAATGAACTGGTCAATAATCCAAATCTAAAAGGCATCTTTGTTACAACCTCCAAAGGTTCAGCCGTTGCGGCAAGTTTTTTGGAAAAACATTCAAAGAAACATATCCGGCTTATTGGCTATGACTTACTAGATGAGAATTTGAAATACCTCAAAACCGGAACAATTGATTTTCTGATTCATCAAAACCCAAAACGTCAGGCTTTCCTTGGAATAAGCCACTTGGTAAATCATCTGATGTTTAAAAAATCAATGCCTCAGCAGGAACTGTTCCCCCTTGAAGTTATTACCGAAGAAAACCTTGGTTCCTATTTGAACTCAGGTCTGCACTAATATTCGTGGTGTGGAATTTCCGATTTAGATTACGGCTAGTCTAAATCGGCATTCTTTACCATCAGAAGCATAAAGGAATTGTGATCGCAGAAAGGTATTTTTGCGCTCATTTATGAAATTCCAACTTCAATCCACAGACCCCAGGTCGGGCGCACGGGCAGGAACCCTTACTACAAGTCATGGCGAAATTCATACGCCTATATTTATGCCCGTTGGCACTGCGGGATCAGTCAAAGCCGTTCATCAGCGCGAGCTGGAAAATGATATCCATGCAGAGATTATTTTAGGCAACACCTATCATCTTTATTTACGTCCAGGCATTGAGTTGCTTCAAAAGGCTGGTGGTTTGCATAAATTCAACGGCTGGAATAAGCCCATGCTAACCGACAGCGGCGGCTACCAGGTTTATTCTTTGGGGGCTAACCGCAAGATTACGGAGGCGTGTGTCGTATTCAAATCACACATCGATGGATCCAAACACACATTTTCTCCTGAAGGTGTAATGGATATTCAGCGTGCTATTGGAGCCGACCTCATCATGGCGTTCGATGAATGTACCCCCTTCCCGTGCGAATATCAATATGCAAAAGATTCAATGGGTCTCACCCATCGCTGGCTGAAGCGTTGTGTTGACCGGTTCGATTCCACAGAGCCGTTGTATGGCTATGAACAAAGTCTTTTTCCAATTGTGCAAGGCAGTACTTATCCTGATTTGCGAAAGGAGTCTGCTGAATATATTGCCAATCAAAATCAACAAGGCAATGCAATAGGCGGTTTATCTGTAGGCGAACCCCATGAAGATATGTATGCAATGACAAGTCTTGTATGCGGTATATTACCTTCCGACAAACCCCGATACCTCATGGGCGTTGGCACGCCCGAAAATATTCTGGAATGTATCGCCTTAGGCATTGATATGTTTGATTGTGTGATGCCAACGCGAAATGCACGCAATGGTATGTTGTTTACAACCGAAGGTATCATCAACATTCGTAACGAAAAATGGAAAGACGATTTGTCTCCTATAGATAAGGCGCTTGGTGGTTATGCCAGTACGTTTCATTCTAAAGCCTACTTGCGGCACCTTATCATCAACAAGGAAATTTTAGGAGCGCAAATTGCTTCGATACACAATTTGACGTTTTATTTATGGTTGGTAAAAGAGGCAAGAAAACAAATAATTGAGGGTACCTTTGCTTCCTGGAAAGACAATATGGTCAAAAAAGTGAGTCAGAGATTGTAAACACCCACCAATCCGAAACGGTATATGAAGCTGCTTGATAAATATATCCTCAAGACTTTTCTCGTCACATTTTTCTTTGTGGTGCTGATTCTGCTTTCGGTTATCACAGTAATTGATCTTACAGACAAGATGGATAAGTTCGCTAAGGCTCACCTGGGCGCTGGCGAAATTATTGGATATTATCTCGATTACATTCCCTGGATAGGAAGCTTGCTAACTCCTATCACGATTTTCATTGCTGCTGTTTATGTGTGCTCACGGATGGCGGGTCATACAGAAGTTATTGCAATGCTTAGCTCAGGCATGAGTTTCAGGCGAATGCTAGTCCCTTATTTTATCGGGGCTACCTTAATTGCAGCCATCAGTTTCGTTTTAAATGGATGGGTTATTCCCAACTCCAATAAATCAAGGCTTGCCTTTGAAATGGAATATCTTAAGAGTAAGTATTACTTTGAAAAACAAAACATTCACATCCAGGTAGCTTCCGACACATATTTATATATGAAGAGCTACAATAATAACAATGAAACCGGATATCATTTTACACTGGAAAAATTTGATCACAACAGGTTGATCGAAAAGCTGACCGCGAGTAAAATTGTATGGGACTCCACCAAGTTAAAATGGAAGCTACACGATTGGAGTTTGAAAAAAGTGGATGGAATTTTTGAGACACCCAAACGACCAGAAACAGTTCCAGCCTTGGAGGTATCCAAAGTTGCAGTTCCACAGGAATTCGTTGAAAGAGGAGACGAAATGGATACTGCGCTTGTCATCCATCCTAAAGAATTTGAGAGTGATTATCGCAAATACGATGGACTTACATTAAACGAATTAGATCATCAAATTCGTACGTTACGTGCACGGGGCTCCACAGGCATTGAAGTTTATGAAGTTGAAAAATATACCCGATACACATCCCCTTTTACAATATATATCCTGGTCTTTATGGGTGTAATTGTTTCGGCACGAAAAAGCCGGGGAGGTACAGGACCTCAAATCGCTCTCGGATTTTTGTTGTCGTTCATTTTTATTTTATTCTTTACGCTCTTCAGAACATTTGCTGAGAATGGTTCTATGCCACCGCAAATTTCTGTCTGGATACCGAATATCGTTTTTGGAATTATCTCGATTGGAATGTACAAATATGTGCCGCGCTGATGGTAACGCGCACCGATTACTTCAAACTTCATTTCATCGTTTTTCTCTGGGGCTTTTCGGGTATCCTGGGAAAGCTCGTCAGCATTCCTGCGTATGAAATGGTTCTTTACCGAACCTTGCTTTCCGCAATCGGAATAGCCATGGTGATGTTTTTTGTCAATGAAACCTTTCGTGTTTCCTCGAAACAATTTGTTACGCTGACCCTCATTGGTTTTATTGTGGCCATCCATTGGCTGGCATTTTTTGAGTCAGCAAGAATTTCAAATGTTTCCGTAAGCCTCGTCGGATTTGCCACCAACTCTTTATGGACAGCATTGCTGGATCCTTTGTTCAATCGCACATCGATCAAGAAGTTTGAATTGATCTTAGGATTAGTTGTTATTTTCGGATTGTACATCATTTTCTCCTTCAATTTTCAATATCCGCTGGGGCTTTTAGTCGGCGTACTCGCCGGATTTACTTCCGCCTTGTTTTCCATTTTTAATGCACGCATGGTAAGAAACGTTCCGGCCTTTACCATAAGCTTGTACGAGATGATGGGAGCCTTCATTTTTCTGACGCTCTTGTTGCCCATCTACAAAATGAGCTGGGCATCAAATCAAACCCTTCAACTCCTTCCCGGTATCATGGATTGGGTATACATGATTATTTTGTCTGGAGCTTGTTCTGTCTATGCATATACTACTGCAGTCGAACTCATGAAGAAAGTCAGTGTTTTTCTGATTCAGCTCACGTTAAATCTCGAACCTGTTTATGGCATCATCATGGCAGTCATTATTTTTGGCGCTGAAGAAAAAATGGGTCTTAACTTCTACGTGGGGACGCTCATTATTTTAAGTGCTGTTGCCTCATATCCTTTCCTGAAAAGAAAGTACGACCGGCAATTCACGGTTTAAGCGTATCGCTCACGAAACGTTGCCTGCCCACACCGTGGCATCTGGAAAATGCCTGGCAATATTTTCGTCGCTATTGAAGATGCCATAAACGGCAGACCCGGACCCACTCATAGAAGCGTACATTGCACCAAGCCCATACAGTTTATCCTTGACTGATTTTATAAGCGGATGTTTTTTAAAAACAGTCTCTTCGAAATCATTTTTCAAAATCGATTTCCATTCCCCGACTGGATATTCACATACAATTGTTTCAATGGCATGAGAAGACTCCTTTGGTGTAATCCCTCCAAAAGCATCTGCCGTAGAAACATGAATATGGGGTTTTACGATTACCAAAAATCTGTTTTGAAGAGATAATGATATCTCTTTTAAAATCTCTCCCCGTCCGGTGCCTATCATGGGTTTGTCTTGAATAAAATATGCGCAGTCGCTCCCCAGTTGAGCGGCATAATCCATTAACGTTTTCTGAGAAAGGTTTAAAGAAAATTTATCGTTCAATAACCTAAGCATATAAGCAGCGTCCGAAGACCCGCCGCCAAGTCCAGCGCCGGAGGGAATTATTTTATGTAAATGAATTTTTACCGGACCCATATCAAAATCCTTTTCCAACAATCGGTACGCTTTTACACAAAGGTTATCTTCAGGCACGCCGGGTATTACGGTGCCGGTACTGGTGAATGAAAATTCGTCTGACGAAATAACTTCGAGTACGTCAAGCCAGGGAACGGTATAAAAACATGTTTCCAGGTTATGATAGCCATCTGGTCTTTTGGAAAGAACAGACAATCCGAGATTAATTTTGCAAGGAGGAAAAACAACCATCGTGGAGGTTTAATGTTTCAGCGTTGGGGAAAGAATCGAAAGCTAACCTCGACCACACCGTCAAATCTGAAAAATTATTTTGAAAGCCGGTCAATCATTTCCTGCGTGATACCCGACGTGGAGAAACCACCATCGTGCATTAAGTTTTGCATCGTTACCATCCTGGTGTAGTCTGAAAATAATATTGCGATGTAGTTAGCGCAATCTTCAGCGGAGGCATTTCCGAGCGGTGACATCATTTGTGCATACTCAAAGAACACATCAAAACCAGAAATGCCTGCCCCAGCCGTTGTTCTAGTAGGTGATTGAGAAATGGTATTAACACGCACCTTTTTAAGTTTTGCAAATCTCGCGCCGTAGCTCCGAGCAATAGATTCCAGCATCGCCTTCGCTTGTGCCATATCGGTATAATCAGGATATGACCGTTGTGAGGCAATGTAGCTCAAGGCCACGATAGAACCCCACTCATTCATTGCATCTAGTTTTTCTGCTGTCTGCATTATTTTATGAAAAGAAAGAGCTGAAATATCTAAGGTCTTTAAATACCATTCGTAATTCATGTCACCGTATTCTTTGCCCTTTCGGATGTTGGGGCTCATGCCTATGGAGTGCAGGATAAAGTCCAATTTGCCACCTAATATTTCAGAAGACTTCGTAAAGAGTGTGTTTAGGTCTTGTTCAGATGTGGCGTCAGCCGGAATCACTTGCGCATTACAAGTACTGGCCAACTCATTAATTTTTCCTAGACGCATGGCAATAGGTGCATTGGTCAACGTAAATACACCGCCCTCATCTTTAACTTTCAGCGCCGTTTTCCAGGCAATGGAGTTTTCATCCAAGGCTCCGAAAATGATACCACGCTTTCCTTTCAATAAATTATTACCCATGTTTTTTTAATAAGTAAGTAAGGCCACAATAATACGAATCTTGCGGAATTAGCACAGCATCGCCGAGGGAGGGTTTTACGGGATCAGGCATCTATTAACCGGTAAAGTAGCGCCAAACCACCTTATTGTTATCGCCTGAATGATGCTCAAATCAGTTATTCTCAAGGGTTTACCATGCATGTTATTCGTTCAAAAAACAAAAAAGCATGCTGGGAAGGATGGGTTAAAATCATTAAATTTCATATACATAAATATATCAGCTATGGAAACCACGTCATCGTTCTTTTCTACGTGGGACCAGTACATGTACGTCGGGGCAGCTACCTGCGTACTATTGGGTGTATTGATCCTTCTCTTTCATGAGTTCAAGGTCTTTCAATTGAAAGATAACAAACAAAAATACGACTATGTGAACCTACACGAGATCCGTTATTTTTGGTATGCTGTTATCGCATTTATCGCAGCGGCGGCGTTATACGCAAATACCGTCGCTACTGACAAAATTCAGGATGAAGGAATCAGATGGTTTTATGTTCGCATCTTTATTACACTGAGTTTTGCCGTGATTGCATACATCACTTTTTATAGCCTGGTAAGAATTTATTATCCACGACAACTGGAGAAACGATTGAGTCGGCTACGAAATAAACCGAGGGTGTCGCCTGCCGGTAACGTCATGCGAAAACTCAGGGAGTCGGAAGAGGAGCATCATCTGGAAGAATTTATGAAGAAAGAAGGTAAGATTCACTCCATTGACTATGACATATGGTTGGATGAAAAAACCGGTTTTAAAAAAATTGAAAAATATCCTGCCTATCAGCACGTGGAAGAGTGTTCAGAATGTGGTTACTTCACGATGAAATTAGAAGCGGAGGAAATTGAACAAGCACCCACCCTTGACGAAAACGGTTTTTTGTTAAAACATTATAAATGCACGTATTGTGGTCACCGCGAGCAGACGGAAGTTGTAGTAGCAAAACTTTCAGCCAACGTAGCATAAAATAAATTATCTCAAACTTAAGTTATTTAAAGCCCGCCCAGTATATTGGCGGGCTTTATGGCTTTACTACCTTCACAACCAATCGGTGTTTTTGATAGCGGTATCGGAGGGCTTACGGTAGCCCACGCGATTCGTAAATTGCTTCCGCATGAAAGCATGATCTATTTTGGAGATACTGCACATTTACCGTACGGTGACAAATCAGAAGCTGCCATCCAGGCATATTCCATTAAGATCGCCGACATTTTAGTAAAAAAAGGTTGCAAAGTAATTGTGATTGCCTGTAACTCGGCATCATCAGCAGCTTATGAATTGTTAACGGAATATGTTCGGAAAGATATTCACATCATTAATGTGATCGATCCGATGGTAGCGTTGGTCTTGGAAAAATTTCCAGGTAAACATGTTGGTCTGATCGGTACTAAAAGGACAGTTCAATCCGATGTTTATTCACGTAAAATACATGAGGGAAAAAAGAACATTCACCTTCATTCACTAGCCACTCCGCTGTTGGTGCCCATGATTGAAGAAGGTTTTTTTAAAAATCAAATCAGTCATGAAATCATCGCGCGTTATTTGTCTGATGAATCGCTGAAAAATATCGAAGCATTAATTCTTGCATGCACGCATTACCCGCTCATCAAGAATGAAATTGAATCTTTATACAAAGGGAAGGTCGCCATCCTTGATTCATCGGAAGTTGTTGCCAAAGCACTAAAGCAACACCTCGAAGATCAACGGTTGTTGAATGACGAAGCTTCCGTAGCACATCACCAGTTTATGGTATCGGATTACACAGAATCTTTCGAGGCATCAGCACGCATGTTCTTCCATCAAAGCGTTCAGCTTGAACGTCATGCGCTGTGGAATTAATAATGTACCATGTACCGTTTTTTACGAAAGAATAGAAATCGGCCCAAATAATTTTCTCAATTTGGCAGATGAATAGTCGGACACTTACCTAAACAATTGACAACATTAGTATTCATATTACCTTTTCTTTTGTTCTATACGGTTTTGGCCATCTATGCTGAGCGAAAAATTTCAGCCTTCATACAGGATCGGTTAGGACCTATGGAAGTGGGGTATTATGGGTTAGCGCAAACAGTTGCCGACTTAGTTAAGCTCATACAAAAGGAAGACATCACCCCAGCAAAATCTCAGGCCGCGCTTTTTAAAATCGCACCAATTATAATTTTCACTTCCGTTTTTGCCGGGTTCGCAGTGCTTCCGCTTTCTGCTTCGTGGTCAGGCGCAAATTTTTCGTCTGCGCTGTTTTTTCTCATGGCAATTATCTCACTGGATGTAATCGGAATTGTAATCGCGGGATGGAGTTCTAATAACAAATACAGTATGCTGGGTACGATGCGCTCTGCCGCTCAGATTATTTCATATGAAGTACCACTAGGACTAAGCATTCTTTGCGTTTGTATCATTTGCCAGTCACTCGACCTACAGGAAATATCCTTCCAACAAAGTATCTTTTACGATAAACCTCAATATTTTCTTGGGATAGAATCATGGGGACTCAACGTAGGATCCATTGGTGGATTTCTTTCATGGAATATTTTTAAAATGCCTGTGCTGGCAGCTGCATGGATTATTTTTTTTATTGCTTCACTGGCTGAATGTAATCGTGCACCCTTTGATTTGCCGGAAGCGGAATCAGAAATTGTTGCTGGATTTCAAACTGAATATTCAGGGTTTCGTTGGGCTGTGATTATGCTCGCGGAATATGGAATGATGCTTTTAGTAAGTATATTAGGGGCGGTATTATTTTTTGGAAGCTGGAATACCCCTTTTCCTAACGTTGGCTTTGTAAAGTTAGCGACCTGGACAAGTGGAACACCTGGAACAATAGCCTCAACCCTTTGGGGAATTTTTTGGTTGGTGAGTAAGTCTTGGTTTTTGGTTTCATTGCAAATGTGGGTTCGGTGGACTTATCCTCGCCTAAGAGTAGATCAATTAATGAACTTGTCCTGGAAATATTTAACACCTATAGCCTTAGGGCTTGTAATTCTATGCGGATTTTGGAAAATATTTTTTGTTTAAACGCAAGACGTTACTTCAAGTATCTGTTTGTCCTTTTAGTATTGATCTCTTTTCAATCTCAAGCACAGCGCAAGATTGATAGTCTTCAAACTGTATTACAAAATAATCTGCCGGATTCAACTCGTGCGAATGTTTTAGTCGCGCTCTCTCAGGAATATGCGTATGTCGATGTAGCAAAAAGCCGGGCTCTCAGCGAGGAGGCCATATCTCTTGCGGAAAATACGGATCTACCCCGACTCAAAAGTATAGCTTATCGGAACATGGGCGATGTCTATCGTGTTAGCGGTGATTACAGCTCCGCACTACGTCTTGATAACATGTCGTTGGAATCCAGCATGCTTTCCCAGGATACAGCTTTGATTGCTCGCTCCTATAATAATGTAGCGCACGATTATCTTGACCTGGGTGAGTATGACGAAAGTTATTACTATTTCACGCAAGGTTATAAGTTCGCGAAAGCCGTACGGGATTCCTTTATGATGGCAATCACCATCCATAATGTCGGAAGAGTGTTTAAAGAACTTGAACAATACAATCGTGCACTGGATCATTTTCAGATTTCACAGAAAATGAGCAGTCAGATCAAAGATCTCGAGGGAGAACCTTATTCACTTAACGAAATCGGCGATGTATTGCTACGCCAGGGCAATTATGATTCGGCTTTGATTACACTCTTTGCATCTTTAAAACAAAGCCGACAATTCGAACTCATTGGCCTGTTACCAAAGACGATGAGCAGCATCGCTAAAACGTACATGCAAAAAGGTGACTTCGATACATCTTTAAAATACTACGACACAACGTATACGCTGTACTCAAAGAATAAAGACAATTTTGGACTTGCAGAAGTTGAACTCGGACGCGGTGTGGTTTATCAGCGGCAACAGCGGTACGATGACGCGCTTCAATCCATCACCAAAAGTCTAAACCATGCACAGAAACTTAACGCCCGCATTCTCGAGATTCAATGCTTTAACCAACTTTCATCATTATGGGAGATGAAAGGCGACTATAAAAAATCCTTGGAATACTTTAAGCGATACAAAGAATTAGAGGATACGCTGTTCAGTCAGGACATGCAGGCCAAATTACTGCGTGACCAGATAAGGTTTGAAACAGAATCGAAGGACTCTCAAATCAAAGCCCTCGCAGAACAGCAGACCACTACCGAGGGTGCCCTTAAACGTCAGGAATTTGTACGCAATGTGCTTATCGTGATTATGGCCCTAAGCGTCTTGATGCTGATCAGTGTTTACAGAAGTGGTCAGCGCCGACGCCAAATCAATACCTTATTGTTGCGTCATCAGCAAGAAACAGAAAAGCGCAGCGAAGAGCTTGAACGACTTAATCAGGTAAAAGACAAATTCTTTTCTATTATCTCGCATGACCTTCGTTCACCCATCAATGCGCTGTCAGGATTATTAGACCTCCTCGACAAAGGTGCAGTGTCTTCAGAAGAATTGCCAAAACATATTCGTGAACTTAAAAACCGTTTCAACCATACGCGTGCCCTCCTCAACAACTTGTTAGATTGGACCTTGCTTCAAATGGATAAGCTGAACCTACAAAAGGGAAAGATAGATTTGAAAAAACTCGTGGATGAAAACATTCAATTATTAGGCGAGACACCAGGAAAGGAAATTAAACTCATCAATGATGTTGCTCCTAATACGATTGGCTTTGCAGACTCAAATACTATTAATCTGGTGATCCGAAACCTGATTACGAACGCCATTAAATTTACCAACGATAAGGGCGAGGTGCGCATTGCTGCGAAGCCTCAAGGTAATGAATGGTTGGTGTCTGTAAAAGACAACGGCATTGGGATGACCACAGAGGTGTTAAGAATCCTTTTTGATAAAACTTCACCGTACACCACCAGAGGAACAGCTAACGAAAAAGGTACAGGGCTGGGTCTTATTCTTTGCAAAGAATTTGTTGAAAAGAACGGCGGAAAGATCTGGGTGGAGAGTGCTGAAGATTACGGCAGCACATTTTACTTCACACTTCCGAAGGCCGAAGTCTCTGCCTCCTAAACAGGGCATTTTTTGTACCCTGCCTGTAATAATTTGTTGAAATTGTTTATAACAACTTTTTCCCTCCTATTTTTGCAGCAGGATGGAACACAGGCACAGCAACGTATCCTACTTTAAAAATATCTCGCAGTCTATCCGCTCGTTGTGGGGCGGACTGCGCGTTACGCTGCGCCATCTGATCAAGTCAAGGAATACACAATCGGTAAAGTCCATCCATGCGTCTGATTATTTTGCTGACCGCGAAGGCATTGCAACTATTCAATACCCGTATGAAATGCAGCCCGTACCTGACAACGGTCGTTACCGCCTTCACAATGAAATAGACGACTGCATTGTATGCGATAAATGCGCAAAGATTTGTCCGGTTGATTGTATTGATATTGTTCCCATCAAAGCAACCGAAGAGATTGGCAAAACATCCGATGGAACTCCGAAAAGGATTTACGCGGCAACCTTTGATATTGACATGGGCAAATGTTGCTTCTGCGGATTATGCACGACGGTTTGTCCGACAGAATGTTTAACCATGACGAAGGTGTACGACTTCAGCGTTACCAATATCATGGAGCACAATTTTGCATTTTCCGAAATGACCGATGAAGAAATTGCTGAGAAAAAGAAAAAGTTAGAAGAACATCAAAAAAGCAAAGCCGTAAACCCGCCGGTTCGCGTGGAGACCGATGAGAAGAAAGCAGCGCCAGTTTCGGCACCGGTTGCCAAGCCGATATTCAAGCCCAAAATAAAGCCCCCCGGACCACCTACACCACCCGCTACAACATGACGCTTACATCCTTCATGTTTTATTTTTTTGAAATTGTTGCTGCATTGTCGGCGGTGGCCCTGGCACTATCTAGAAATGTATTTTATGGAGCGCTACTCCTGATCGTATGCCTATTGGCATTAGCAGGGATATATGTTCTGGCGTTTGCTGAGTTTATTGCAGTAACCCAAATATTAATTTATGCTGGCGGAATTCTAGTGGTCATCATTTTTGGTATAATGCTAACGACAAAAATTTCCGAAAAACCTTTAGCTGTCGAGCACACCTATTTGTTATCCGGCATCCTTGCCGCTGGCGGATGTTTTGGCTTATTGATATATGTGCTTTCAAAAGAATATTTTTTAACAACAGGTGTGCAGCAGCTCCCCTCTTCACCTGTTAATGGCATTCAAACCATTGGCGTCTCCATGTTTAGCAAATACGTCCTGCCTTTTGAAGTGGCGGGAATTCTTTTGCTCATCTCACTTGTTGGCGCATCGGTGGTTGCTTCAACGATTAAATCAAAAAAAGAGTGATGTTTCCTGTTGAACATTTTTTGTTTCTTGCGGCGTTGCTCTTTTCCGTTGGCTTGCTGATCATTATTACCAAGCGAAACACCATCATGGTGCTCCTGGGGATTGAACTGCTGCTGAATGCTTCTAATTTAAATTTAGTTGCCTTCAACCAGCTTTGGCCGGCATCGGTCGATGGGCAAATGTTTGTGTTGTTTGTTATTATTGTCGCCGTATGCGAAGCTGCTGTGGGACTCGCCATCGTGCTTCAGGTCTATCAATATTATCAAACATCAGTAACGGATTCCATAAGTGAACTAAAAGAATAGAATTGCAAAGTAACATTACATATTCCACGTTCTTCGAAATTTGTCTGTTGCTTTCAGTGGCCTTACCGTTGGCTTCATTTATCGTTTCCTTCGCTATTTCTGAAAAATATTCATGGGCAGTATCCATTACTGCGCCACTTTTACTTCTTGTCAGTGCATTGTCATCATCTGTGGTGTTTTTTTCTCTTCATGATGATCAACCTTTTAGTATTGCATGGAACTGGTTTGTCATTTCAGGCCATCCCCTAACGGCTGGCCTGCTGCTGAACAACCTGTCGGCCACCATGCTTTTAGTGGTTACGTTCATTTCTTTTCTAATTCATTTTTATTCCATAGGCTACATGGCTGGCGATTCCAGCATTCGAAAATATTTTGCCATGCTGGGCCTGTTCACTTTCTCCATGCTCATGATTGTGCTGGCTGATAATTTATTATTGTTGTTCGTGGGCTGGGAACTGGTAGGGTTTTCGTCGTACATGTTGATCGGTCATTGGAAGGAAAAGCCCGCTGCAGCCCGTGCAGCAAAAAAGGCTTTCATTTTAAATCGAATTGGTGACGCTGGATTTCTTGTCGGACTCATGTTGTTGTGGACTCATCAAGGCTCGTTCGCACTTAATCAAATAGGCCTTACAGATGCTATGGCCGCCTGGCAAACTGCGGCTTCATTATGTATTTTTTGTGGGGTTGTGGGAAAGTCTGCCCAGTTTCCCTTGCTGACTTGGTTACCTGATGCTATGGAAGGTCCAACACCAGTGTCGGCGTTAATCCATGCTGCAACGATGGTGGCTGCAGGCGTTTACCTTGTGATCAGGACGTTCGCCCTGTTTACACCCATCGCGCTTGATGTCGTTGCTGTTGTCGGAATTATAACGGCTCTCATAGGCGCATTCGCAGCGCTGGGCCAGTATGACATAAAGAAAATTCTTGCGTACTCTACCATATCACAACTCGGGCTGATGGTCACTGCGCTGGGGGCCGGGGCTTCTGACGCCGCATTTCTCCATTTGTTCACGCATGCATTTTTCAAAGCCTGTCTTTTTCTAGCAGCCGGTGCCGTCATTCATGCGTTGCACCATGCGCAGCTCCAGGCCCATGCTCACTTCGATGTTCAAGACGTCAGGAACCTGGGCGGTCTTAGAAAAAAATTACCTGTAGTTTTTATTGTCTTTATATTATCAGGAAGCTCACTTGCCGGCCTCCCCTTCTTCTCTGGTTTTTTATCTAAAGATGCCATCCTAACCGCTTTGATATCATGGGCCGGCGCGGATTTTTCCTGGCAATGGCTTGTAGTCGGCGGAGCTTTTACGGTTACGTTTTTAACGGTCCTGTATACGTTCAAAATGATCTGGTACATATTTTTCGGGTCCGAAAAAAAAACTTCAGAACTTTCTATTTCGGCACCACCTGCCGTAATGCAAGTGCCGCTTTTTACCTTGGCACTGGCTTCTCTGTGGATCATGGTGTCCTGGAATCCCTTTGTTCATACGCGGTGGATGAACCCCGCAATGGAACATAGTTGGAGCGTCACCTTATTTTCAATAGTATGGGTAATTATGGCACTGGCCACAGCATACTTTAGCCGGGAAAAATCTTTTTACGCCGATGTTCTTTTCAATGCGTTTTACGTCGACCGTTTAACTGATTGGATGACAAAAAAAATTGGCCTTAAAGTGCCCGCCATCACAATAACATTAGACAAAAAATGGATTGATGGTTTTATTCATGCCACTGCCTATGTGCAAGTATTAATTGCCCATGTAACAGGTTGGATCGATCGGGCTTTCGTTGATGGAACGGTTAATGGAATGGCCAGTTTTGTAAGAGGCGTGGGTAGCGTAACCCGGACATTCCAAAATGGAAAGATTCAGCTTTATATTTTTTGGTCCATATTTACAATTATTATTTTTCTAATTTGGACGCTGCTTTAAAAGATAGAAAGCGGAATGGCTAACATATACTATTGATGCATCATTACCTGATTTCATTTTTAATATTTAGTCCTCTGGTCGCCGCCTTCGTCGGGCTTTTAATACCAGCCAAATCAGAAAGTTCTTTTCGATACCTGACCCTGATCGCAAATGCATTTCAGATAACTGTGCTTTTTTTTATGCTCGGGTCGTATGAAAACGCTAGCGCGCTTCAGTTTGTTGAGCAACAATCATGGATCACGATAGGCCTTGGGACGTGGGGTACTTTGAAAGCAACGTATTTTGTAGGAGTTGATGGCCTCAGTTTTCCGCTGATCATCCTGTCGGTTTTTATCATGTGCATTGCCACAATTTCGTCTTGGACGGTTAAACAAAATGTGAAAGGTTATTTCATTCTGTTGTTAATTCTAAATGCTTCCATTATCGGTAGCTTCACAGCGCTCGACTTCTTACTGTTCTATCTCTTCTTTGAATTCATGTTGCTGCCGATGTTTTTTCTCATCGCTATTTGGGGCGGTCCCAGAAGAGAATATGCTTCCATAAAATTTTTCTTGTATACCTTGTTGGGGTCGATCTTTATTCTGATCGTCATGATTGGACTTTATGTATCCGTCCACGATCCTTCATCATCTGGAACACTGGTGCATACCTTCAACTTACTGCACATGTCCGAGCCGGTCAACTTCATATCCAACTCTATTCTTGATCCAAATAACCCTTGGCAGATTGGGCCTTATAACGGAAGGCTATGGGCATTCCTGCTTTTGTTTATTGGATTTGCCATTAAACTTCCGATGGTTCCTTTGCATACATGGCTTCCCGATGCCCACGTTGAAGCGTCGACACCCATCTCTGTAATACTCGCCGCCCTGCTATTGAAGATCGGCGGGTATGGTCTCGCAAGAATTGCCTATCCTATTTTTCCAGAAGCCGCTTTGTATTTCGGATGGTTTGTCGGATTGATGGGGGTGATTTCGATTATCTATGGCGCGCTGAACGCGATGGCAAGCAAAGATCTGAAGAGGTTGATTGCTTACTCCTCCGTATCTCACATGGGGTTTGTTTTGTTAGGAATTGCATCGCTTACGGCGGAAGGTGTTACAGGCTCAGTGTACCAAATGTTCAGTCACGGTATAATTTCTGCCATGCTCTTCTTGCTTGCCGGTGTATTGTACGATCGTACACATGACCGAATGATCAATACCTACTCAGGCTTATCTTCTAAAATGAAATCCTATACAACCATGGTACTGATCGCATTCTTTGCTTCGCTTGGGCTGCCAGGTTTTTCTGGCTTCATTGCAGAGATCATGGTTTTTCTTGGTGCATTCAGATCCAACAGTGCCACAGGTGTTTTGCCTGAGAGCTTTGCCATCATCTCCACGCTGGGCTTGATACTGGGAGCAGCCTATTACTTGTGGACACTGCAACGCATGTTTTTTGGACCGTTTAATATCAAAGGACATATTTCAGAGGATCAGATTTTTGATTTGACAAAGCGTGAGTACATCATGCTTGTTCCGCTGGCAGCCGCTACGTTGTGCTTTGGCATTTTTCCCCAGCCCATGCTTTCAGTTATCGACCCCTTTGCCAGACACCTCACAGAATTTGTTTTGACTACGGGCAAGAACCTAACATTAAACCTTTAACCCGTGACAGGTTTATACGACCAGTTAGAATCGGTTCGCGCGAGTTTCGGGTTTTTTATTCCTGAAATGATATTGTGTTCTGCGATCATTATACTCCTTATCGCAGGACTTATAAAACAAGATGCGTCCAAGCTGTTAACTGTTTTAAGCTTCCTTACATTTTCTACATCGCTACTCACGCTGGTTCTCTATTGGCCATTGGAAGATATACCGGTCAATATCTTCAATGGAATGCTTCGTGCCGATAATTTTTCTGCCTATTTAAAAATACTGATCGACGTTGGGGGATTGCTAACCGTGTTGATGACATGGCGGTATCAAAAGCAGCAACATCTATCCGAATACTATGCCCTTATCGTAACTGTCGTGCTAGGCGCGCACTTACTTGTCATGAGTATGAACTTCGTGACGGTTTTCATTGCACTCGAATTGATTTCCATCAGCTCATACATTTTGACAGGCTTTTCTTTTTCAAAATCAGGTGCAGAAGGAAGTCAGAAATATTTTCTTTTCGGATCCGTCGCCTCCGCCGTGATGTTGTATGGATTTACCTTCTTGTATGGAATGACTGGCTCATTTGAATTCGCGTCTCCGGTTTTTGTAAATGCATTAATCAACAACCAGTCCACCTTGTTGCTTGTCGCCGGCAGCATGGCACTCGCAGGGTTCTTGTACAAGATGGCTGCTGCTCCCCTGCATCCCTGGGCGCCCGATGTTTATGAAGCAGCCCCCATGCCAGTGGTGGCCTTTTTTTCGGTCGTTCCGAAACTTGCAGGATTGGGTATTTTAACAAAATTCACGTTGGCTTTGAATTTATTCGGCCAATCGGTTCATGACTGGCAATTTGTTATTTGCCTGGTGAGCATGATCTCCCTCACTGTCGGAAACTTTTCAGCGCTTTTACAAAAACGACCAAAAAGACTGATGGCGTACTCTTCCATTGCCCAATCCGGATTTTTGTTGGTTGGTGTGGCTGCTTTCCTTCCCGGTGGAATTAACTTTATGCTGTTTTACGCCACTGTCTACCTGCTCGTGAACTTTTTGGTTTTCGTCTACCTGCAATATTTTGAAGCTGCAGGTTTTGAAACATTGGAATCTTTTGCAGGCGTCGGACGACAGCTGGTGTGGCCGTGTGTTTTTCTTTTAATGGGTTTTATCGCTTTAACCGGCCTTCCTCCGACAGCTGGATTCACTGCCAAACTTTTCATTTTTTCCTCAACCTGGGAGGCTTATCAGCTCAACGGCAAATCAATTTTGCTTTGGCTGCTGGTTTTTGGCTTACTTAACACAGTTATTTCACTTTTTTATTATTTAAAAATTCCCTTCTATGCCTTCGTAAAAAAGGCCGAATCCAATCCAATTACAAATAATCAAACGTTTGAAAATTTTTTTGGCCTCACATTGGTTCTAGTGATACTCGTCTTGTTCTTCAACCCTGATTTGTTGATGAGATGGATTAATAAAATTAACTTTGCGCTTTAGACTTGCCCGTTATCTGCTATCCGTTAGCCGATGCTTTTAAAAAGGCATAGTAAACGGATATCGTAGGCATTAACGGGAAACGGGATAACAACTAACGGATAACGGACCACGGAAAAATGACAGACCAGATTCTTCATGAGTGCGGAATAGCAATGATCCGACTCCGAAAACCTCTCTCGTATTACATTGAAAAGTACGGTTCCATGTATGCCGTCAATAAGATGTACATCCTGATGGAGAAGCAGCACAACCGCGGTCAGGATGGCGCAGGGATTGCCAATATCAAAATCGACATAGATTCAGGCCATCGATACATTAGCCGTTACCGTTCCATCAAAGCACAACCCGTAGCCCACCTTTTCAAAAAAATCGGCAAAAAATATAAGAAAGCTCAAAAAGAAGGAAAGCAGAAGTTTAGGAATGAAAAGTGGCTGAAAGAAAACGTTGCTTTCAGCGGTGAGCTTTGGCTAGGACATCTTCGTTATGGAACACATGGGATGAACAGTATTGAAAACGTTCATCCCTTTTTGCGTCAAAACAATTGGCGCAGCCGTAATCTTGTGATGGCTGGCAATTTCAACATGACCAATGTTGATGAACTTTTTGATCTCCTGGTTGGGCTCGGTCAGCATCCCAAAGAAAAAGTAGACACTGTTACCGTAATGGAAAAAATCGGGCACTTCCTCGACGAAGAAGTTCAAGGGTTGTTCGATAAATACAAAGACAAATTCTCTAATCGCGAAGTATCCGAGATCATTGAAAACGAATTGAATCTGACGCGCATGCTTCGCAGGGCTTGTAAGGACTTCGATGGTGGTTATACCATGGCAGGATTGATTGGTTCAGGCTCTGCCTTCGTAGTCCGTGATCCCAATGGAATCCGTCCCGCTTACTTTTATGCCAACGATGAAGTGGTTGTAGTAGCATCGGAAAAGCCCGCCATCAAAACAGCATTTAATATTGATTACAATCAGATAGAAGAAATCAAACCCGGCCATGCATTGATCATCGACAAGAGCGGTGACTATAGTCAGCAAATGATCATTCAGCCCGGCGAGAAAAAATCGTGCAGCTTTGAAAGAATTTATTTCTCCCGTGGCAACGATCCCGATATTTATAAAGAACGTAAACAACTGGGGAAACTGCTGGTACCCCAAGTGTTGCGCGCCATTAATTTTGATATCAGAAATACCGTATTCTCTTACATTCCAAATACCGCTGAAACAGCCTTCTATGGTTTGATGGCAGGTATCGAAGATTATCTTATTAAAAAACAAAAGGATATCATTATCGACCAGAAACCATCTGTGGATTCACTCGATGACATTCTTTCTTTCAGACCACGAATCGAAAAGCTGGTATTAAAAGATGTAAAACTACGCACGTTTATTACGGATGATGAGCATCGCGATGAAATGGTAGCGCACGTTTATGATACCACCTACGAAGTAATCAGAAAGGGTATCGATACGTTGGTTGTTATTGATGATTCTATCGTTCGCGGTACTACACTCGAAAAAAGTATTCTTAAAATGCTCGATCGTCTGGAGCCGAAAAAGATTGTTGTGGTTTCCTCAGCTCCACAAATTCGTTTCCCTGATTGTTACGGCATTGACATGAGCCGCATGGGCGACTTCGTTGCATTCAGGGCGATGGCTGCCTTACTGAAAGACAGAGGCAAGGATTACATTCTCGGTGAAGTTTATGAAAAATGTATTCGCGCGCGTGGCCATCAAACTCAGCTTAACTATGTAAAAGAACTCTACGCGCAATTCACATACGAAGAGATTTCGGCAAAAATTTCGCAGATCGTTAAACCCGCCGATATGAAAGCCGATGTAGAGGTAGTTTTCCAAACCGTAGAAAATTTGCATAAGGCGATTCCGCATCACTCCGGTGATTGGTATTTCACAGGAAATTATCCAACGCCCGGCGGAATGAAAGTTGTTAACCGCTCTTATGTTAACTACATGGAGGGAAAGCTGGTGCGGGCTTACTAAATGAAGCGAGCGCAACAAAACACCATTTGACGCTTCGCCCAAGTAAAAAATAATCGATTGTAAATTCCTGCTGCTATCGTTTGATAGACCTTCCGTTAGCAACATATATTTCTTTTCACTCATTACGCGGTAGTTTTTCATCCCGTTTCATCCCCCGTGTTTATTTTTTACCTATTTTAATAGGTAGATAATTAACCCTATATCTATGAAGAGAAATTTACTTCTAACAGTCGTCTGCCTGGTATTTCTTTATGTACCAGTGTTCGGACAAGAAAGAGTAATTTCAGGAAAGGTGACCTCTGCTGAAGATGGCTCTCCCGCACCTGGAGTTAATGTGCTTATCAAAGGGACAACCATTGGTACAGCCACCGATGCAGAGGGCATGTATACCTTGAATGTTCCTGCCGGCAACAACACACTTGTATTTTCATTTATCGGTTTTAAAACGATCGAACGGGAGATTGGCGCGTTAACCGTCGTCGACGCTGTTTTAGAACCTGATGCTGTTCAGCTGACAGAGCTGGTGGTTGTTGGATACGGAACACAGATTAAACAGGATCTTACCGGAAATGTAGCCAAAGTAAAAGGTGACGACATAAAAGGTATCCCCGTAACAACCTTTGAACAAGCCTTACAAGGACGTGCTGCCGGGGTATTTGTTGAAGCGGGTACGGGAAAGTTAGGCCAGGGAATGAAAATTCGTATTCGTGGTGCTTCCTCTGTTTCAGCAGATAATCAACCGTTGTATGTTGTCGACGGTATACCCGTTACGTCACAAAATCAGTCCAGCTTTACGGCTAACACCAATCCACTGACAGACCTTAATCCAAATGATATCGAGTCAGTTGATATCCTTAAAGACGCGGCTGCCTCAGCGATCTATGGATCAAGGGCTGCAAATGGTGTTGTACAGATTACCACCAGGCGCGGTAAAACGGGAAAAACTAAATTTAATGTTAGCTATGTTTCCGGTGTAAGTACCCCTACCAACAGACGGGAATTCTTAAATACAGAGGAGTACGTGGAGCTGTTTATGGAATCCAGGGCAAACACTGATGCTACTACGCTTACTTCTTTAGAGAACAGATTTGATCGGTACGGAGCAGGCAACCGGGACAGTTGGCAAAATCCTGCGTCTCCCAACTATGTTGATACAGATTGGCAAGATCAGGTGTTCAGAAAAGGAGGATTTAATCAAATTGATATTAGCGCTAGCGGCGGCAATGAAAAAACTCAATTTTTCATTTCAGGCTCCATGAGCGATCAGGAGGGCATTATTGTTAATAACGATCTAACACGGTTAGGAGGTAGAATTAATCTCGATCATAAAGCCACCGACAAGTTTTCAGTAGGCGTTAATTTCAGTTTGAATCGAACGATTAACTATCGGGTAGCCGACGATAATGCATTCTCCACACCCATGCAGATTATTGCACTGTCGCCTATGACCCCCGTTATAGATCCGCGCACCAATTTAACGAGTGGCGCATTAGATGTTAACAGTGGTAATCCAAACACGAATTTTCCAATTTATTATAATCCTTTGCTGGATCTTGAATACGCCCAACGCACCACGACTATCTTTAGAAACCTTGGTACGTTTTACGCCGCTTATAATTTCACAAAATCGCTTTCGTTCAGAACGGAAACCGGCTATGACCTCTTAAACCAACACGAAGATGCATACTATGGTCGTGAAACAGCGAGAAATTCAAGTGCACCAAGAGGATTAGGAAATGATACCTGGACCCAAGTTTTCAACTATACAACCAACAACTATTTTACGTTCACAAAGGCGTTAGATCAACATAATATTGAAGTTGTTGCTGGTATGAGTTTTCAGGAATCGCATACCGATTACAGCGACCTTACCGCTCAGCAATTCCCCAGCAACGCCTTTAAAGAAATTACTTCTGCAGCCAAAATTACGGCTGGTGTCACGGAAGAAACAGCCTTTAGTTTCTTGTCTTATTTTGCCCGCGCAAACTACAAATTCAAAAATCGATACCTCCTTGGTGTGAGTGGTCGAATCGATGGATCATCGCGTTTCGGTAAGGATAACCGCTACGGATTTTTCCCAGCGATATCAGCAGGATGGGTTTTGAGCGAAGAAGGGTTTCTGTCGGGTAACAGCGTCATAGAATTTTTAAAGCTAAGAGCAAGTTATGGTGTAACAGGAAATGCGGAAATCGGAAATTTTGACTCACGCGGATTATACAAAGGCGTAGGCTATGCGGGCGTCCCGGGGCAAAGTCCAGAAAGACTTGAAAACCCTGACTTGGGATGGGAGCAAACAAAACAAACGGATATCGGAATCGATTTTGGATTGTTTAATAATCGCATCAGCGGTGAGTTGGATTATTATGTAAAAAATACTACTGATCTGTTATTGAATGTAAATCTGCCGGGTCACTCGGGATTCCGCACACAAACCAGAAACGTTGGTGAGTTGGAAAATAAAGGATTTGAAATTGTGCTGAATACAGCAAATCTCGTGGGCGAATTAAAATGGAACACCAGCTTCAATTTTTCAAAAAACAAAAACAAAATAACCAATCTGCAAGATCAAGTTATTCAAGGCGATTTTCTTTCACGTGCAGTTGAAGGCGAACCTATCGGGATTTTTTATGGTCCGAAATACGCCGGTGTAGATCCTGACAACGGTGATGCTTTGTATTGGGCAAAAGACACCGATGGTACGCTTATTAAAACCAACGACTACAACGCCGCAGAGCTAATGAAAGTCGGCGATCCAAATCCCGACTTTATGTTAGGCTTAACCAATAGTTTCTCCTATAAGGGAATAGACCTGAGCGTCTTGTTTACCGGAGTTTTTGGATATCAGGTGTATAACGGAGGTGGTAAATTCATGACCGCCAACGGCGACTTCTTTGATAACCAAACCCGTGATCAGTTGGCTCGCTGGCAAAACCCCGGGGATATTACAGATGTTCCTCAGGCACGTCTGTTTGGTGCAAATGGCACTGGAGAATCATCACGCTATGTTTATGACGCAGGGTATCTCCGGTTAAAAACAATTACGTTGGGATATATGCTTCCGCAATCTTTTATCAGCAAAGCTAAATTACAATCCGTGCGGATCTACGCCAGTGCACAAAACCTTCTAACATTTACGGATTATGAAGGATGGGATCCTGAAGTTAATTCAGACACCTATGCGAGCACTTCAACAAGTCAAACCACCGGAAACATCAACCAGGGTATTGACTTTTATTCCGCTCCTCAGCCAAAGACAATTACATTCGGTATCAACATTGGATTTTAATTGAACCTATATGAATAAGAAAATATTAGCACTTTCATTTATATTGATTGCTTCACTCGTGTCAATACGCTGTGGAGATCAACTGGATCTTGAGCCAAACAATAGCATTGACGCGAACAACGCTCTGAAAACCTCCGCCGATGTTGAAGCTTTGATGGTAGGCGCCTATGATGCTTTAAGCGACATTGATGTTTATGGTGGAAATATTCAAATGGACGCCGAGTTAATGGGTGACAACGGTGAACTTTTTTGGGACGGAACCTTCGTATCTCCAGGGGAAATCTGGACAAAAAGTATGTTAATCAATAACGACCAAGCTGAAGCTACTTGGCTGGATAGTTATGAAACAATAAACATATGCAATAACGTACTGGCTAACCTCGACCTGGTAACAGAAGATCGCAGAGATCGCATCGAAGGTGAAGCAAGATTCATCAGGGGAACAGTTTACTTTGAATTGGTTAGAAGTTATGCGAGAACCTGGACCGATGGAACTCCTGCATCTAACCCCGGAGTTCCCATTGTGACGGAGCCTACGACAACTGAAAATGCCATGGCAAAAGTGTCAAGAAGCAGTGTAGCAGAAGTGTACGATCTGGTTATCGACGATTTGACCTCAGCAGAAACCCTGCTTCCGGAAGAGAACGGTTTCTTCGCGACAACATACGCGGCCAGTGCGATACTTTCCAGGGTTTATCTGATGCAAAATAATTATGCTGATGCCGCTGAAGCAGCCAACAGGGTCATTGAGTCAGGCATCTATGGCCTTACCAACAGATATGCAGACGCGTTTAACAAAGGATCGCAGGAAGGTGGAAACGCCACCATAGAAGATGTGTTTGCTATTCAAATCAATTCGCAGGATGGTGTTAACGATATGAATACGTATTTCGCCTCATCCGATTACGGAGGCCGTGGTGATATATACATCGAGCTTGCACACTTTGAGCTATACGAACCAAACGACGATCGCCTGAATTTATTCTATGATGACGAGCGTACCGGCAAATGGAATAATCAGTTTGGAAATGTAAATATCGTTCGTCTTGCTGAAATGTATCTTACCCGTGCAGAAGCAAATTTCCGGGAAGGGACAAACCTGGGCGACACACCACTCAACGACATCAACCTCATCCGCGAAAGAGTGAATCTCGACCCGCTGGTAGTGCTTACGTTAGATGATATCTTGCTGGAACGCCACCTGGAACTTGCCTTCGAAGGACATCTCATTCATGATATTAAAAGGACACAGTCTAACGTTGGAGATCTTCCTTTCGATGCCCCTGAATTGATATTTCCAATTCCATTGCGCGAGCTTAACATCAACCCTGATTTAGGTCAAAACGACGCATATTTATAAACCGAAAAATCTTTCTGAATTTATCGTAGAGACGCAATGCATTGCGTCTCTACGTTTTTTAGGGCAAATAGAAATCAAAGACAATCCGGTTCATACATTTAAAATGTCCTTTCGGACATTTATCATATCCCCTGGCTGTGCATGGTCTGCACGAGATACGGTTATTTTCTAAAACTGTAAACTTGGTACGGTAGGGATACCCGCCAAACAATAAAATGGTATTTCCCCACAACCCGATAATTTCCTTTTTAAAGGCAGAGGCTACGGCGATAAATTCATTGTCAAAAGTGAAAACTCCACGCGACTGCCGGACTACGCTGGCCATTTGATTGAAATTAAATTTACCACAAGCATTGTAAACAATTGTGCGTTTATTTAACTCCAACAAGCCTTCCTCGTAACTGATGGAAACTGATTTACCAAAAAAACTACTGACCACTTCACCAATTTCAAAATCCTGCTTGGATCCAAGCAAAACGATAGGTTTGTTTATCTTATCACAAAGCTCAATCATCCTGTCAACGGTGAGCTTACGGGTATTGTAGGAAGCGCCAATACAGAACACAAAGTATCCCTGTTGAAAATCCGCTGGCAACCATTCCCTGGCAACCTTATCCTTTTCTGGAATGAAGTAATCCAAACCCAATTCATCTGGTTTTATTTTAAGGCCCTCCAGACTGTCGAACATCCGGTTTACCAGGTGCTGATTTGGTAACTGATCAATTTTAAGATTGATCATCAACCATCGCTTCCATCGAATAGATTTCAAATGATAGGCCTTGGAATTTAATAACAACGCCAATGCCTTGGATGCCCAATCTTCCCTTAGGTTAATAACAAGGTCAAACTTTTCACTTTTCAGTCGACGAAAGTTCTTCCAAACCGAGGGCTGCGAAAAATGAATCTGATCCACATACGGGTTCTCATCCAGCGTAAAGGCCGATGACAAATGAGCAAGCACATGAACCTCCACATCATCCAGCTGGACTTTTATTGTCCTAATGATAGGTGTAGCAAAAACTGCCTCAGCAAGTGTCGATCCGCAAATGATTAAAGCCTTCAAAGTGTTGAGGTGTTGAGGTTCTAAGTGTTAAAGTTTTGAATATACCCGCCCCGTCGCGCAGGTTTTTAATATGGGGTGTGGCCGGATTAGGTAAGCACCGGGTGTGATTATTTCATATTTAATAGCATTGGACGTACAATGTTCGCATGCAGTTGGAATTTATTTAATGATAACGAAATTATATTTTCCTTACATTATTTAATCCGCCCAGCCATCAAACCTTAATCCTGAAAATACAAAGACTATTTACTAATTTGTACAATAAAAGTTATACGTATGAACTATTGGTTAGTTAAAAGTGAACCCAGCACTTTTTCTTGGGACGATCTGGTAAGGGATAAAAAAACCGTTTGGGATGGCGTCCGAAATTTTCAAGCCCGCAACAACTTAAAAGCCATGAAAAAAGGTGATCTCGCTTTCTTCTATCATAGTAACGAAGACAAAGCCATCGTTGGAATCAGCAAAATCATCAAGGAAGGGTATCCCGAGCCAAAAGATAACAACTGGGTAGCCGTCGACCTCGCCCCCGATAGAAAACTAAAAAATCCTGTTACCCTTGCACAAATTAAAGCTGATAAACGTTTAGCTAATATGGTATTAGTAAAAGCTTCGAGACTGTCAGTCCAACCTGTAAAAGCCGAAGAATTCGACCTCATACTGGCTTTAAGCGAAACAAAATGAAATTATCACTGTCTATGAATGGCTACACTGTGTTCAACACTTTCCTGTTTGGGCTGGCTTTGCTTTGCAGCGTATCCGCTCCTGCACAAATATCCCAAACGCAACGCTATGAACGTGAGCAAAAAAATTCAGACGACTATTACAATATTATTTCCCTAAAAGAAGAAGGACTTGCTTTATTCCGCGAACGCGATAAATATAAAAGCAATAATCAACTTTGGGAACTCACCGTACTTGACACGGCCCTGCAAGAAAAATTTACGTTGGACCTGGAAGTAAACGACAGGTATAAAATGATCGGCTACGAAGTTTCCCCCGGCCATTTATTCCTGCTTTACCGAACCGGCGAGACAACAAAGAATGATTTTGAATTGCACGAAGTAAATTTAAAAAGCAAAGAGACGGCTCGCTATCAAATTAAACCGGAACTTGATTTTAAACTCACACATTTTAATAAAGCAGGGACCAATTTCGTTTTTGGTGGATATGTAAACAACGAACCTGCCATTGTGCTGTACGAATTACCTGCAAAACAACTTCGCGTGATCCCTGGATTTTTTCAAAAGGACACCGAGTTGGTGGATCTTCGTACCAACCAAAACAACACCTTTAACACGGTCCTAATCGATCGTGGTTCTAAGGACAATCGCAAGCTTGTTCTCAGAACTTTCGATGAAACCGGAAAGCAATTGCTGGAAGATGTCATCCCCATTGAAGAAGAGAAATCATTACAGACTGGCATATCAAGTGCATTGGAACGTGAAGACCTTGCCATCATGGGAACTTGGGGCGAACGTAATTCAAAGCAAGCGAAAGGATTCTACTTTTTAAACGTGGATCCATTTCAGGATCAGAAAATCAAGTATGTCGACTTCGGCCAGCTCACCAATTACCTGGATTATCTTCCTCCCAAAAGAGCGGAACGCCTCAAACAAAATTCTCGTGATGATGCTGCAGCAGGCAGAGTACCCAGTTATATGAATTATGTGATGCCCTTTAAAGTGACAGAATACCCGGAAGGATTTCTGTTGCTGGCAGAAGTGTATAGCCCGGTTTCAAGCATGAATCCATACTATTCGAGCCCGTACTATTATAATCCTTATTATAGCCCCTACGGATTTTATCCCTATGGATATTACTATTCCGGATTAAGCAGGATGTATCGTCCCTACATGTATAATAATAACACCCGAAACACAAATGAAATCAGGACCACTGAAACGGTTTTATTATCCTTTAGCAGCGATGGAAAGATTAATTGGGATCATAGTATTGAATTGGATGAAATGAAATTGCCAGGCATTGAGCAGGTTTCTGATTATCATCTCTCCAGTGATAGCCTTTATTTTATTTATAAGAAGGAATCGGAACTAAAAGTAAAAGTAATAGGTATTCAAGATAACCAGGCAAGAGAGAATACGATTAAAGTAAAAACAAGCGACCCGGTAGATGAGATCAGGTCTGAAAAAGAACTGGAGGGTGGCGTTCGTTACTGGCTACAAAATTCTTTTTACGTTTGGGGCTATCAGACAATTCGAAACACAACCAAACAGGACCGCGTAAGGGATGTTTTTTACATTAACAAAGTGGTGGTTAAGTAATGGAGTTGCATTATTCCTTCTCTTAACGTTTTTTCAATCCGGCAATGCGCAGCAGGTATTGCAGACAAATCGTTATGAACTTCCCGTTGAGAAAAACGACTATTATGAGGTAATGCCTTCGCAGGAGGATGGCATCTACCTTCACCGACGATTGCACGCTTCGGATGATGACAAAATTGAATTGATAAAATTGGATACCGCCTTCCTGGTAAACTGGAAAGGTTACTTATCCATTGACAAACGAATGTCGCTCATTGCCAAAAGGGCGATCGGCGGAAATTTCTTCTTGTTACTCCGACATCCCGACCTGAAACGCAATAACATGCAGCTTTTCGCTGTGTCGCAGGCCAACGGTAACTACATCAACTACCAGGTCAAAAACTTCATTCCTTTTGTTCCCACAGAATTTCAGGTGACAGAAAAGGCGGCGTTGATTGGCGGGTATTTCAATCAGGTTCCAGTAGTACTTTATTTTTCATTTACTACACAACGTTCGAAGATTCTCCCAGGTCTGCTGAATGAGAGTGGTGAACTTACGCAGGTAAAAACTTTTCCGGACGGAACATTTGATGTCTTAATCAGCGCACGAAATCACCTGAAGCAACAAACCGTATGGATAAAAAGCTACGACGCAAATGGCGAACTTCAAAGTAATTACGCCCTTAATCCCGAAGAAAATAAACACTTGATCTTTGCACGCGCGATGAAGACAGAAGAAGACGTGCAATTGATCGCCGGCGTATATGGCGGCCGTAATTCGGAATATTCACGCGGACTTTTTTTGGCCAGCGTGTCGCCTGATGGCGTACAACAATTACGCTATTACAACTATGGCGACCTGGAGAATTTTTTTAAATACATGAAAGCTAAACGGGAGCAGCGAGTAAAAGACAGGATTGAACGCCGCAAAGTGAAAGGCAAAAAAATCAAGTTTAGTTACCGTTTTCTCGTTCACGAGATTGTGCCCTACAATAACCAATTTATCCTGTTAGGCGAAGCATTTTATCCGCGTTATAAATCCGTTGAAACCAGCTATGGATTTTTCTCAGGGAACCCTGCATATAACAGTATCCGTAACGGACGCGTATTTGATGGCTATAGCTATACCCATGCCGTTGTAATGGGGTTTGATGAAAACGGAAAACTTTTATGGGATAACAGCTTCGAAATAAACGATGTTAAAACTTTTACACTTGAACAATTCGTAAAACTTGAAATCCAGGAAGACCGCATTGCGTTGCTCTACCTTTTCGAGAACGAACTCCGCAGCAAGATCATTCAGAATAACGAAGTGCTGGAAGGAAAAACCTTCGAGCCCATCAAGACGATAAGAGAAAATGAGATCATAAAAAAAGAAGAAACCGAAATCAGCAAATTAGATTATTGGTACCAGGATTTCTTCTACGCCTACGGCATCCAGGAAATAACAAATCCAAAGACCGGAAAAAGGCGTGTGTTTTTTATTAATAAAATTAGTTGCCAGTAAGGACACCCGGGAATTGGTCTTAAGGAAAGGAATCAAATGTTTGAAAGACCTCCTCTCTCAATTTACCAATGTCTAAAAGAATTGGCTGTTCGAAAGAACCCGACCCCCGGTTACCGAAGTCCTGAGCAAGGGTTCGCGCCATGGCCCGTGCGGGCGCAGAAGGATCTGCCCCTGCCGAAAGAGCACCCCTGGAACACCGTACTAACTAACCTGCGACAGATCCATCATTGCGGTTACCAACACACATCCATCACTCAGGAAATCGGATGGCAAAGGAGCGGCTCGAATTTCATCCCCACAAAGTCCCGCTAGGGACGATATACCGGTAGAAAAACATTTTACGCGCAACGTAATCCCGTTAGGGATGGCATATAATTGCCTACTAAAATCCGTACAATTCTATGGTCCAGCTAACGCGGACGAAACGACTCTCATCTAAATCCTCTTGATTACCTCACCCCTTACAAATCCTCCTCAGCGGAACTCATTATTAACCGTACGGCTGCCATCATGCCGGCTATTGCAAACATAGTTCCCACCGTTCGCTTCGAGGTGGCACTGTTTTTTGAATTGCCGATCCCATATTCCATCGCAATTGCAGCAAACACCGGCGAGACAAAAGTGGAATCATAGTTCTGAACTACAAACTTTTTAGTCTTCCCCTCGAAGTAATAAAAACTTTTCACAACCTCTTTCTCTCCAGCAAAATAACCCCAACTGGTTTTGCCAGTCTGCTGCCATTTCAACTGCTTTCCATCAGGCAACACAACATTGTTTCGATTGATATCATTTAGAAACACCGTTGCCAATAATTTACCAGAACTATCCTGCACCTCTTGAAATCGGCCATGCTTGCTATTCTTAACAACAAACTTGTATGAAACGTCATTGATATTAACAACGCTTCCGGATGTCTTGCGATCAATCTTTTTATATTCAGAAAAAGTAATCGAATCAGTTTTGCTGGTGAGCTTGACAAGTTTGTCTTTCTTGGAAAAACTGTAGGTTTGGGTTTGCCCGAGGCTGACAAGAGAAGTACAACATAAAATGAATAAGGGTAACAGGTTTTTCATGACAGCATTTTAGGGCATAACTTTAACTAGACTACTCTGACTTATTTGTAAGCTCAGCTATTTTTTTCTCCAGCAATTCGATTTTTTTATTTTGCTCAATTAAATAGAGTGTGAGTTCCTCTACCTTTTGAAGGAGTTTCATATCCATTTTACCAAGTTCCAATCCATTCTTTTCCATTTCTTTGGCGGGTTCAATGTCGGGAAGATGTTTGTTATCTTTAATGAATTTTTCTACTTCAGATAATTCCTTTAGTTGATAATTCGCATCAAACACGAAATCTGCTCCAGTAGTATTTACTACTATTTCGTTCGAACGAACTGATCCACTTATATCTAACTTATAAATAGGATTCACTTGCGTTAGTTTTCCGATTAAAACATTCCCACCGTCTGGGATGAAAATAAGTTTGGTATTTGCGCCCTCACCTTCGCCTATTTTAATTTTCGTTTCCCACGTACTTGTTCCAGTTCCAATCTGAAAGTAAAAATTTCCTTCTTGCGCATTTCTGAGAATTCTAAAACCAGTTGTGCCGTTAGCTCTGCTGATTGTAAACGCATGATCACTGTTGGAAGCAATGTGTAATTGTGAAGACGGTATTGGTTCCGATACCCGTGTTGCCATTATTATCGATAGTCATTTTAATATCACTTTCTGAATCCGATAGTCCAAGAGCAAATCCTAATTTTCGCAAGGTACCTGTGCCGTTTTTTGATGAGCCCAAAATATGATAGCTAGGGCTAATTAAATGATAAAAGTAGGAATCATTTCCTGCGTCATTGTTTCGGCCAAGAAATGTATAACCCCCGCATTGTAATTTTACTACCTGCATAGTTCCACCCCTCAAATCGATCTTGTGACTAGGAGTGGGTGTACCTATTCCTAAGCTACCGTCAATTGTATAATTTCCATTAATGTTGTATTGCCCGTAAGTATTAATTAATAATGTGACGAGTAGAAGAATTGTCAAAGTGGTTTTCATACAATGGGTTTTTAACGTACGTCTTATTTTCTTGGAGCAATCCCCGCCTTTAAAGTATCGCTGTTGAAAAAGTATTTCGATCAATTTATCGGAAGTTGGGTTTTGTTCCCGATCAAGCATTGTTTTTTGCAAGGCTATTTACGGCTTTAATTCAGGTTCCGCACCGTTCACTCGCCTTGGCTTCTTCTTCAAAGGCAACTCCAAACCCATCCGAACATTAAATCTGTTTATATAGGGGCTTTTCTTTTCAGGATTATATAGGTTGTAAATCATTTGAACGTTTCCTTTTAACGTCTTGGAGAGTTGAAAATCTTTTTTTATTCCCGCGAAATAACTCGCTACCAAACCTCTACCAACTATATCGGACCCCCTGAGGGGTGTAGCGCGCAAAGGGCTTCTCATTACTTCCATTTCCCCTTTTAACCAAAAGTTTTCTTTCGCCTTGAAATGAATGAAACTACGCAAACCATAAATGTGATTTTTGGCATCCCAACTCGCTTTATCAAAATCATAAGCAAGCCGCTCGTTCCAGCCCAGGCCGGCAACAAATCTTCCAGAGATTTTATAGGCTAAAGTAGGATTCAGGTCAAGCCAGACCGATCCCTGTTTTTGAAATTGTAGCGCAAGGCCTGGAACAACACGTTCAATGAATGGCTTATCCTTCAATGGATTTTGACGCTTGGCAAACAAATCGACCACGCCTTCGGTATCGGGCATCTTTGCTTTTAGTTTTGACAATTGCTGCATCGCCGCTTTTAATTCTTCCTCATGGCCAGCAAAATGATTGATAGCTTCTTGTTTCGCTTTGTTCAATGCTTCTTCTTTGGCCACTTCCGGATCGTAATAACGCTTGGCCTGATCCGCCAAATCAATTTGCTTTTTTACTTCTTCTACTTCGTCCAATTCGGAAAGTTTATCTTCCCATTGGTCAGTGTTTTTTATTTCATCGAGTTTACCAGGATCAAAATCTTTGATTTCTTTTTGATAATCTTTTACCTGGTCAGTTATCTCGGTTATTTTCTCCGAATAATTTCCCATACCTGCTGGTTTGCTGACGGAAGGAATGGACGGTTGTTCTATGCCAGGCATGGATGCACCCAATAAATCTGCTTGCGGCATTTCTACGCCACCAGTTTTAATATTTGACATAGATCCATTCGGTAAATTTAGATTTTCGACATCACCTCCAGGTAATGAAACAGAAGGTAATGAAGGCAAGCCTTGATCAGACGATAAGTCGCTCACGCCGTTTTGTTGAAAGCCAGAAAGTTTAGTATAAACTCTTGCACGACCTTTTGCCAAAAGGCTATCTGCTGTAATTGCCTTTTTGCCCACTTCATTTGGCAACTGGGTTTTGCGATCTAGCTTTGTTTTTTTTAATGATAAACTATCCAATTGTGATGAGGTACGCATTACCATTTTGTTTACTAAAACCTTTTGATTTGACGTTCTAGTAAGACTGTCGAGCCTCAACGAGAAAGGACGCTCTTGTACATATAATTTTCGTATTAAACGGATATATTGATGGTCACATAATTCTATGTTGTCACTTATTTTTTCAATTTGCGGAGTAGGTCGACGTTTAAAAAGCTCAGGAAATTTGAATTCGATCGTGTCATACGAAGATTTTAACAATTGTGCAGAATCTTGCGGACAAATTTGCGCATTGCTCGTCGAATTTGAAATACAACAATAAATCAAAGCAATAAACAAAATCTTGTTGAATTGGCAGTCCATGTTGTATGATCCGATTCGCAAACTGCGAATAACTTTTATACGTTTGTAATTATACGAGCAAAGACGGCAGTCATTTTACGTTTCGCATCCTCTGCAAAAACTTAAAGACGAGTGCTTGGTCGCCATCGTCCTTGATCCAGTAGTTGACATAGTTTGTTAAGTCTATAATTAGATTATTCAAAACTATGACGTCTAAAGTGTCTGAAGCAATTACGACTTGGCCAAAAGCAGCGCCGATTCCGATCTTCGTCTGAATATGTTTTTTTACTTTTGCGCGATTCATAACTCCGGCGAGCAACTCAACATCGGATGTAGGTACGGCAATTTTTTTAACTCCATTGGCTTTTAGTTCTTGCATCTTTGTCGTTAATCCCGCGGTTGTAAATCCACGATCAGGAAAATATTCGTAGACGTGCATCGAGTGAATATTCATTTGAGCTAATGACGAACACGTTATTAAAAGAACATTGCAAAGAATGAAAATACTTTTCATAAGGTAATGTTTAACGATTTTGCAGGTGATAGGAAAATAGCGAAGGCCTAAATCCAATGGACCTCAAATGCATTTGCGCATGTAAAATATAGGGATGAATACCAATGTTTAAAACTCCCGACATATTCAATGCTCGCGAGGTCATAGATACACAACTGTTGAACACAAGGTTATAACTATTTCCACTTTCAGCCATCTTCTCAGAGAATTTTGTTATTCTATCTACATTAACCCCCGTTATCTTGATCGGGCCCCATTTCATTTTGCTCAAGGCTATTGCGCTTCCACCCTCATATGAATTCGTGCCAGTAACCCAATCACCAAATCCATCAACTCCGTCAACCGGTCCCCAATCGATGAGTATTTTACCTTTTTCGTCTACTATTTGGGAATGGCCTATCAAGTCCTTGCGGGGAATCGGATTTCCCTCTGCATCCAAAGATTTATAATAACCAGGATCATTTTCCGTGCGTAGTTCCACATTCCCAGGCTTGAATCCTGCTAATATATCCGAGACATTCGCAACGGCCCCCATAGTGTAACTGAAATTATCCATTGCCGAATTTCCTTTTTTACCCAGAAAACCCCATTGGTTGTCTAAAATGCTATAAGAGGCAAAGCCGAAGGATATGTTAGGAACGACCTCGCCCCCAGTATAAAATCCGGTTCCTATTGCATTTACTGATGATGAAAATAAGATACCGGTTGTGTTCGAGAATGCCATACCCGAAGCTGCTATCTCAGCCCCTAGACCGCCCGATACCCCACCAACAACAGCACCGGCTCCCATATATTTCCACGTCTTGCCGGATTGATAATCCCAGTTACCAGGATTCATTTCACCGTTATTTGCTATTGTTCCTCCAGAATATGCGCCTATAACCGCGCCAATGATAACCGGTACAAAAGCAAATTCTCCATCAGGATCGACCATCAGCACCGGATTATTTCCCATACCGATATACGGTGAAGTAAATTGCGCCTTGGGATCATTAACCAACCACCTTCCTAGCACGGCATCGTACTGCCTTGCATGGAAATCGTGAAGCCCGGTTTGATTGTTTACCTCTTTGCCTTGAAAGAGAAAATTGTTATCTTCCTCGCCGTCGCGTACCCATTCCGTTGAGCTTAGCCCAAATGCATAGTAGTCATTGATTTGTATTACAGGGCTTTCCGTGTAGGTAATCTTGAAGTCGTCGAAATAAGCAGGGAGAGAACCTTGGTCGTCGTAGCTTAGATAGATGAAAACAAATCCACGTTCCTTAACGGATATTTCCGGAAGTGTTATTAGTTGGCGCACATTTGCTCCGCCCAAAGGTTGTGATTTTGCTTCGAGAGGTTTATAACTCTCATCAAATAAAATATAATTAATAAATGCTGAAGGCTTCGAGGTCGAGGGGGAGTTTGTAGACAACGCGAAGCCAGGCAGTTGATTAACAGAATTATTGTAAGCCAAGGCAACTCCGTCTGTAACTGCGGTATTCCCACCGCTTATTACATCGGCAACAGCAGATGTCATTGCAGCATACAATTGTCCTGAATATGTGCCCGTTTGATAATAAGATTGGACCGTTGCATTTATTCTATCGCCAGGAAATACTTTAAAGTCTCGGGCTGGGCCAACGCGGTAGTTATTATCCATTAGCAAAGCTTTCGTTCCACCCGGCGTGGAGTTTGCGGAGGGATGTGGTGTGTATCGGCTCGCATCCAGATTAAAAAAAGAAGTTGTCTCATTTGGATGATTTTCCGTCTCCATTGTTGCCGTGTAAGTAAGCGTTGAAGGCGTTGTGCCTAACACTACACGTGCGCTTCCAACTTGATCGGTTAAGAAGTACTGATACTCAAAATCTGTTTTATACAGCGCTACTCGGTTGATATAAAATGTGCTTCCAATAACAGGTGTTTGCCAAAGGGCACCAAGCTTAATCTGCGTGACACCGCTCGGCACGATAAAGGTTGCCGTCACCCACGTCTCGTTGGCAGCACCTTGAGGTAACTCAACACCCGGCCATATGATGTCGTTGGTTGTTGATGCCACATATAGCTTAGCAGAATTTCCAACAGATTGATATCCTAACACTTTAAATGAATAACTTTCGCCGGGCTTCACCGGATATGTTGCGTTTCCAATCGGTAATACACCAGGCGTGCTCGTTGATTGATTACATACAGCTTTCACATAAGTTTGGGTATTTAAAGGTTCGCTTGTAATAGTAACGGTACCGCTAGCAGTGTAACCTTCCGTTCCATTTGCTTCACGAGCTGGTGTAGGTACCAAGTTGTTGTAGTCCGGTGATACAACTCTTCCTTCTTCATGAAGAAGAAATTGAAACTGATCATTTACTAAAACTAAATCGTTGACATAGTCGGTCTTCAGTGAAGTTTGACTAGCAGCGTTATAGTATACCTGACTCAGTTTTTTGCCGGATGCATCGTACGTATACTGAATATATGAATTATCTCCAAAAGTTATCCGATCCGGCAAATTCTGAAAATTGTACGTTATTGTATTAATGTTCTTATTTCTATCCTTCGTCAGATTTCCATTTACGTCGTATTCATAATCATCACCGGAGATGTTTCCATCGTTAAAGCCCTTATCCTTGTCGCCAGCAGGTGCGCTATCTGTTACATAAAATAGTTTATTACCCGATGAGCTTCCGTAGTTATACTGAAGCTGGTCTATTACGACGGATGTAGGCCCAGTTTTTGTTTTTCTCGCCAACTGCTGAATATTTCCATTGTAATCGTATTGAATTCCATCTTCATTGAAGGACGAATTTTGGGGCTGATCCCAGTTGCTCGTTCCATCCCCAAATATATTTTGTTTATACGTTGAACTTGAAATGAACCCTAAGTTATTGTAGCTGTAGGTATAGCCCTTTTCCATTACTTTCAATGTAGCATCCGGTAGGTCTGTTCTCCATTTTATTCCACTAATAAAACCATCGTAGCGTGGTGTATTCATTGCTCCAAAAACATTATTTCTTGCAAACTCGATTCCAAAGTAATCCGTCGGATCTCCCACATCAGTACCTGACGTACTATTCATTTTCAAGAGATCACCGCGAATATTATACGAATAGTCTATCGATTGAAGGTAAGTGCTTCCGTTATCAGCACTATGAATTTTTTTGTCTATGAGTTGCCCTACTGGATTGTAGTCTAGCGCGGTTAAAACAACTTCTGGCTGACTATTAATCCGGTGATATGTCTTTAGCAACCGGTCAGAATTATCATAAACAAACCGGCGTCGAACTGTGGATACACCAATGTTCAAACCGCTGTATGTCGTAAGATTTTCCAGTGCTTTTCCAGTGAAATCAACCAGGGTGGAACTGCGTTGGCGGCCCCCCAGATGATCTGAAAATATTGTCTGAATAACCTCTCCGTTTCGATTGAAGTATGAAACGGTATGAAGCCATTGAGTATTCGTCCCTAATATTTTCGTGCTTCCGGCAATTACTTGGTCTTTTACAAAATCTGTTTTTGAAAAAGCTTCGTTACTTGTCCCTACCCATGTCTCCGAGGAAAAGCCAAAGTTCGCATCTTGACAAATACCACATTGTTTATAATCATCGTAAAAAGTAATTGCCAGCGGTTCATCATTCACTTTCGGAAATGCATCGGCGCTCGTGCCCGATGAGCCATCATCAATTCGGGCAAGAAAGGAAGTGCTGGTCACACCAGCGGTAAAGGTGAATCCTGGTTTAATAACAATCGAATTAATGGCCCTGTAATCATTAATACCCTCGTAAGACTTAATTACAATATCAAGTGCCGCTTTTACGCCGCTGGTCGTTTGAGGCGATATATTTTGATATCCCTGATTGCTATTCAAAGCATCAATATTAGCCTGCATAGTCGCACGAGAAATTGCGCTACCGGGACGATAGATTCCAGAAATAACAGGGCGGTTAAAATCATCATATTTTGTATAGCTCCACTCATTGCCGAGCCTTTGTTTTGGATCTTGTGTTAACACTACTCGATCCCGTTTGTCGTAAATAGAGTATGACCAATCATTTGCTGTCTTTCCAGGGCCCTTCGCCTCAATAACGCGCCCTTCATTGTCATATACCATTTGATATGCCCATGTGTCTATTTCCGCCTGCGTGGGATTTCTAAAGGTTCCTGTTTTAATAATACGAATCAATTCAGGAGGAAGAACGAATCGTAAGTTATTTCGATTGTCATAGACATAATACGTCTCAGCCCAGCTGCCTCCGCCCATATTGGTTCTTGTAAGAATTTTGAGGCCTTGGCGTGTGGTTATTTCCTGAGACTGTATCCCTTGAGGATCTGTTGACGTGATGACTAGTAGCAAATTGGCTTCCCATACCGTGGTGGATCCTGGCAGATTCGAACTTATAGTCCAAAGACGTATGTCCAAACCGTTGGTTCCGTAGCTCACATCTACGTCATTTTCATTTGGCTGGAACCCAGTGCCTACCGATCCTTGTTTTGTTGCCCGTCCAAGTGGTGAAGCTTCAAACTCCACCGACGAGTATGCCTTGGAATCCGCTTGTACGCCGGCTATACCTGAATTATATACGGTGTAGTGTGTACTATTTACATAGTTTCCATTGCCCAATAAGTTTCCAATCAGCATTCCATTTGTTTGACTTTGTTGAACAGGCAAATAAGAATTTTTTTGCCGTTGCAGCGGATCATATTCGTACGCCTGAATCAAATCTGTACTGGAGGGTGATGCCTGTCTGTTTATTGTCTGCAACGGTTTACCAAGTCCGTCTGAATATCCGTAGGTCATTGCTTTATTTGGGATTGTCAGTGCAGCAACCTGTGCGTTTGTCGTTTGCCCCGGGATCTTAACCGCTTCAGTGAGAACATAATTGTTATTATTCGTAGAGCTAGTGACAGCAACGTTCACATCGTCAGCATGAGATCTGCCTGAGGCATCAGTAACGGTTAGCCTGAACACAAAGGTCTGGGGCAGGCCGGTAGTGGGTAGACCACTTATACTTAGATTGCTTGTATTCGCACCTGTCATGGTGACCTCTGTTGACGGTAATATTTTGGTCCACGAAAAAGTAATTGACTGCTCGTCCTGATCTGATCCCGAACCATATATCGTGCAGGTAGTTCCAATAACAGTTTTATCGGGGCCTGCATCGGCAACGGGCAAAAAATTTACCTGGATGGAACCCGATTGCAAAGTGCCGCAATTGTTGTTACCTGACGCATAATATGTCCCACCTTTAGTAGCATTAATGGTCGTATTCCCAATAATTGCGCTTACAGTGTTACCATATCTCCATTGATAGCTCGCACCAGTTGAAGATGCTGTCAGGGCAACACTAGCGCCCGGCGTCACTGCCATGGGATCAGAAGATGTAGAGATGGCAAGGGTGCTTCCAGAATTTGTGAAACTAACAGGAACTCTTGTGGTCATTTCAGTTCCGCTACACACTGCTGCTACATAATACGTTACCGAACTCGAGAAAACATTGGTGTAAGTTGATTGCCACCCGTTACTAATACTTGCATTTGTAGTGGGGCTAATTTGCGTACCTCCACTTGGAGCCGTATACCATCTGTGCGAAGTAACGGATATATTTATGGATGTTACGGTTAAGGTGTATTGCTGATTAGGACATCCCGACTGACTTGAGGGGGACGGGGTGGTGCATTGACTGTATGCATCAAAAGACAAGAACAAAATTACAACGTAAGTGAATACTAGATTTCGACATGCGTCGAGAAAATATTTTTTGCAGAATTTTTTCATTGTCACTATTTTTTAAAATTGTAGAGAATAGTTTGAACAATATCTCGGTTTTGATCAAGTCTGTTTTTCACCCTCCCAACATTGTCATACTCCGTATACATAGTTTGATTATTTGAACTTGTATTAGACGTTGGTCCAAATAATGAGTGATGTGTTGATGTGGTTATTCTTGCATTGGTGGGATAGATTCTTACTTCATCGATTTGAACTTCCGTTGTGCCGCTACGTTTAAGCGTTATACTCGAAACACCTGTCACAATATATTCGAATAGCGACCATGAGGCTATATTGCCTAAATTGATTATTCCCGGAATACCATCGATGGTTATCGAACCATTCGTTGATTTTGCCCAAAAAGATACCGTATAGCTTTCAGAATTTGATAGGCCTGATTTGGTTATACCAGTGGTTCCTAATACCAGATACCTTTCCCCAGTTTTTGAGTTGCCTACGGTTGGCGTTACTGCTTCCCAACTTGTCCAGTTCCCTGACGCTGAATTTTCAGTCTGTTCAAAACTTGAGTGGGCCACTTTAGAAAGAACAGAATTTGAAATTGCCGCAACCACGTTACGTTTTGTTTGATCCAGCAATAAGCAATTAAGCTGGTTGCCTACGCCTTGCGTTTCCAATTCTATTCCGCAAGAATTATCTCTGGTCAGGGTTTTTCCTTTAAATATCCAATCAGAAGAAGGCGTTTGGGTAGTCACGTCCCACCATGTAAAGTTTGAAGTGTTCGTTGACTTCCAAGCATATTGATCAACAGGGGAAGGTACATTGGTGTAGATACAATTAGGGCCACTGCATGGCCAGTCTTTCCATCGAGTTATCACACTTTCTGTATAAATATTCCCATTAATTTTTCTCTTTGTCTGAACAACCGGTGATAAGATATTTTTTGAGGCGCAAGAGGGGTACACCTCGTGCGCATAAATGATTTCCGATTCCATAACTTCCTTATCGTCACCATTTGCGCTCTCCGTATGTATACGTTGATAATTTAATTGCTTAGTTGTAGAATTAAATCCATTTTGAGTTACGACTTCTATTCCGTCTTGAATAGCATTCACTTTATATTGACGAGGAAGATAAGCCTTGCCAACTGCAATTGAAGAGCTGTTGTTTATGACCGTATTTTCTAAGTTCCAAGTGATAGAAGTTTCAGAGACTAGTGTTGAGGTAGAGTTAAAGACTTTAGTTTTATATCTTTGACCCAATAGCAATTTATAGTTCCAAGGTGCATTACCAAGTCCCCCATCATATGGAATTGTATTCGCAAGCTCTGTCTGCGATCGTCCATTAAAAAAATAATTTTCAGTATATCCAAAAGGTTTAGTCAATTCATTCGAAACACCAGGAATAACTGTTACCTTATTGTAAAAACTTGTATTCTCATCACCTAATACGTTAGTATCATCATAGATGACAGTTGTGAAAAAGGTTTTATATGAATCGTTAATCGTGATCAGCTTTACCGGAAAGTCGACAAGCGTGTTGGAAAATTGCGAAGTAACCAACGTCATTTGTAGCGAGGTGGCATTTAAAAAATCATTTTTAAATGAAGGGGAGCAACCCACAATTGTGGTTGGACTCACCATATATCGATAGTTCTGATGCGACGTAGAATACCTTACCTTAAAACAATTATTATTTGCCATTGGAAGACCAGTGTATGGCACGCCGCTCTTCAAAGAATAGATTGCAGGGTTTCCTGCAATGTATCTTCCTGAAACAGGAGTAACATCATAATCAAATGACAAAGCGCTCGTTGTCTCCGTATAACCACCTGGTTGTTTAAAAAACAAAGACTTGTCGACTGTAAAATAGTTAATCCCAACATTGATAGTTGGAACTAAGCCATTTGTGTTGACAACTTGCGTTTCGTTGCTCCAACTATTAGTGTTAGCGTTGAAAGTGTAGTAGCCATTCACCGAGGTAAAGGGCGACTCATACATCTTCCAATTATTTTGAACATAAACATCCTCTCCAACCGCCGCTTGCCTCGTTTGACTTGTTTTCTCACCTAAATCGATCCAGGTATTTCCGTTGTATCGCAACACACGGCCTTTAAAAGAATTGTCCGCGGAGTTCAGCGCAATTATCCCCATTGTGGCATCACTGACATAAACAAACGAATGATCAGTATAAGATAATCCTTTGTCAACCCTAGTGATATTGTTATAGTTTTCATCCCAGTTATAAATGAATTCATTGCTGCCATTCGCCATTACAACAGCAAAATTGTTTGAACCATGCCAATAAGACGAACCGCTTCCATTATTGAAGGTGTTACCAAAAGTTCTCGTTTGCCAACTGGATAGTTCATCAAGGTAATACATAGTGACGGCATCCGGATTAGGAACCGTATTATGAGAAATTAAGTAGTTGTTATTTACTGTTGTAAAATGTGTACCAGTTGTTTCCGTGATAACGTCGGACCTCCACGAGTTACCATCCCAAACATATCGGAACAATTTTCCGTTATTGTTGCTTACAACAATAAAATTATTTCCCGCAAATATTTGTTCACGTTTTGGATCGTGCGTTCCCAAGTCGATTGTATAGGTGTTTGAAATCCAGGTACCAGGTAACACATCGCTTTTGTGAAATATGTACAAAGTGTGATTGTTTGTATTATATACTGGTCGAAGGATGGCAAAAAAATCTCTTCCCGTGGCGGTCAGGTAATCATGATCCCATTCTTTTAAATAATCTTGGTCATCGTTAGGCATAAGCTCCACATTGCCTATTGAGCCAAGTGAACTCTCTACCCATCTTCCTTCCCAAGAATAAACGTATGCTTGAACCTCTTTACCAGTCTTAACATGGTCAACACCGTTATATTGTCTCCAAGTTATTACATGATAATCTGGGCCCATGAATACCTGCGGTTCAGCGTATCCACTAGGCGCCGTAGCAACCATTTGTGTTTGTACCCTGCTCGTAATTCCATAAGTAAATTCGACGCTACCTCCCGCATGACTTGTCACTTTGTTAAGACTGCCACGCATATCTCCGGTTGTTAGATAGTCAAAGGTCACCGGTATTTGCTCGCCAGTAGGGGACACGTGGGTTATCGATTTTAATAACCTCTTTGTCAGATTTCCTGTGCCTAATAAATTAGTAACATACTTACACTGAACTTCGTAGTAAGAGATCCCATCGATCTTGACAAGAAGTTTATCAAGATATTTTTTTTCATACCGCTCTTGATAGGCGTCTGGCTCAGGAAGTTCTGTATGTGGATCAGCATACTCGGCCGCCAATTTATTTTTATAAACCAATTCTACTTCTCTTCCCCAACTATCGCTCACTTTTGACAGATAGGACGCTTCTGTATGATGGGTTGATCCCGCGCCAACCACGTTTTCATCATTTAAATAACTATATGTTAGTTTTTCTCCCCAAATGTTCTTAATCTCTGACAAGTTCCACACAAGTCCTTGACGCTGATTACTAGCGACATTGCTATTTCCAATCCAATTACTCCATTTTACAATCCACTGAACTGTATTTCTACCACTGTTTTGGTCACCGTAAATGTATTTGGTACCATCTTCCTTTGTTATTTCCCACTTTTCAGAGGAAGGAGTAAATTTAACTACCCAATTTGTATAGGTTTTTGTTTTATACGTTTTGACGCCAGAGTTGTTTGCGATACAAAAAAGTCGGGTGGAAACACCACCTTCAATCAGGTAAAACTCATCGTCATCTCTTGACCCTGTTGACTTATTATCCACCACAATCATCGGATAAGCCAGCGTCCATCCTAGCCCTAGCACTCCCGTGGGGGCGTCTAAATTCCATACATCATCTAAGTTCTCAATACTTGCTGACGAATACATAATAGAAACGTCGACACCCAATGCTCCATTGCCAGATAATGACACTAGGTTTAGTGGTAAATTTAAATCTCCAGTGTATAGATTCACCGAATTTGCAATTGCCCCGAGATTATCACCTTTAAGGCTAAAAGGATTAATCTTTGGCGCCGAGGTGGGTTCATCATCCTGCGCATAACAAAAAATAAAACCCATTAAAATTGTAACGACAAGAAAACACTTTTTCATAGACCTATTTTTTCGAATTTTCGATACGATTAACTTTCTTTTCCAACTCAATTACATACAACGTCAACTCCTCCACCTTCTTCAACAACAACATATTCATCTCACCCAGATTAACTCCATTGACCTCTACCTCTTTAGCGGAGGGAATTTCCGGAAGGTGTTTATTTTCTTTTACATAAGTCTCTACTTCTGAAAGCGGTCTGAGATTGTAGGTAGGGTCGAATACATAGTCAGCCCACGCGGCTGTCGTAACCACTACTTCCCTTGCTCCTATTTTTCCTTCAACGGCCAATTTGTAACCCCCAGGATTAGTGGTGCCGATACCAACATTCCCACCCGATTCAGCCATATAAATATTTTTATTGCTAAGAGGAAAGTGCATTCTTGGAGTGCCATCATGTTCACCTCCTAAACCTCCTGCTTGAAGCTTAAGGGCATTGTTGACATCATCGCTATATAGATAAAACAATGTAGAACCAGCCTTACTAAATAGAACGCCAACTTCATGGCTATCTCCAGGTTTTTCAAGATTGAGAAAAGTATTTGCGGTTCCTGCGACGTGCAGCTTGTGACTTGGATTGGTTGTTCCAAGTCCAATATTCCCACTGGCTAAAGAGTTGATCGATGCAGCAAAAGGAGATAATGTACTACATACAATCCACCATTGCGTGCCTGTCGATTTGTGCGTATCAAACTCCTGTTGACTAACAACGACGCTGCTGTACTCACTGAAATCTGCACCATCAAAAGTTTGATTGAAATAATTTCCTTTTATGGCGGCTTGCGCGTGCCAACCGGAGTTGATTTGAGTGTTGGCATTGTACTCAAGCGTGTTTACTCCATCCCATGGTATAACATAGATAGAGAAACTCTGTCCTGGGTTACGCGCTGCCACGATAGCGTAACCTGTTGCTCGCGCGTTTCTCATTTGAATTTCTGAAAGCGTTTGCCCAAAGATGGGTGAGGCAAGAACCAGGAATAAACAGAGTATCGAAAATCGTCTTTTTTGTTTTTTTTTCATATTGATTAAGACAAACTATTAATAAAAAAATCCATTCAACAGTCCAAGTTTTATGTTTCTCAAACCATCAAGATAAATATCTTGTCTGCGTATACCTTGTATGTAGTTCTTCACGTTTTTTCGACTAACTCAGTTAATCACTTCGATCACTATGGCTTTTCAACTTTACCAATTATTTTATCTTTGACTCAAGCGCTTGCAATTGCTTTTTAAACACTTCCATTGAAGCGGCTTGATCTTTAATGGTTTTATCTTGCTGCAGCAGGTACAACGTCAGCTCCTCTACCTTCTTCAACAACAGCATGTTCATCTCGCCAAGGTTTACACCATTCGCTTCCACCTCTTTTGCCGCAGGTACCTCAGGTAAGTGTCTGTTTTGATTGATGTAGTTTTCCACGTCTGCTAATGGACGTAGGTTGTAATTTTTTTCAAAGACGTAGTCTGGCCAATTGCCTTGGAGCTTCACTACAATTTCTTCAGCGATTGCTTTGCCGGCTACTGCGAGTTTATATCCTCTAGGATCTGTAGTTCCTATGCCTACATTCCCTCCAGATTCAACCATATAAATATTCTTATTACTAAGAGGAAATTGCATTCTTGGAGTTGCATCAACTTCTCCGCTCAGTCCACTCGCTTGAATTTTCAGGGCATTGCTAGTATCATCACTGTACAGATAGAACAATGTTGTACCCGCCTTGGTAAAAAGAACACCAGCTTCATTACTATCACCAGATTTTTCGAGGTTTAAGAACGTACTCGCGGCACCTACTATGTGTAATCTTTGGTTTGGATTAGTCGTTCCGATGCCAACATTACCATTATTCTTTAAAATGAATTTATCAGACCATCCACCACCGTTTGTCATGATGGCAAAATCCATATCGGTTTGAATAGCGCTTTTGAAAGGAAAAGCAGAAAGGAAAGTCCGTGCACCATTAGCACTGGTATTGTAAACCTGCACATTCAGTTCAGGAACTGATCCGCTGACTTGAAGTGGGCTTGTCGGATTATTGGTGCCAATACCTACATTTCCATTTAAGTGATATATGTTACCAACATCTGTGCCTGCGCTATTCTGGGGCTGCCATTGAGCGAAAACGCTAACAGATGTGCCGAAATAAAAGAGAACAATTTTAAACCATGTTAATCGTTTCATAACTGACTTTATTATATTTTACTTTTTCTGCTCTATACTTTGCAGGCTTTTCTTGAGCAGTTGAATCTCCTTTGCCTGTTCCTTATTAATTTCATTTTGTTGTAACAGGTACAACGTCAGCTCCTCTACCTTCTTCAACAACAGCATGTTCATCTCGCCAAGGTTCACACCATTCGCTTCTATTTCTTTTGCAGCAGGTACTTCAGGTAAGTGTTTATTTTGATTGATGTAGTTTTCTACTTCTGCTAACGGACGGAGGTTGTAATTTTTTTCAAAGACATAGTCAGGCCAGTTCTGTTGGAGCTTTACTACAATTTCTTCGGCGATGGCTTTACCGGCTATTGCCAGTCGATACCCCCTTGGATCTGTTGTTCCAATGCTAACATTGCCATTACCATCGATATACATTCTTCTTGTGTCACGAGTAAAAAAACTAAGATTGTCAATTAGACCTTCGTTAGAAGAAATGTCGCCAACGTATATTTCATTTGCGGCCATATCCAATACAGCTTGGCCTTTCAAAGCAACGGCTCCATTGACATCGAGCTTATAGTTTGGTGTCAATGTCCCAACGCCAACATTGCCGCCGTTTTTTAACGTGAGTGATTCAACAAGACCTCCATCTAAAAAGGTCAGCCGATCGTTCGAATTATCTTTTAAGTATTGAATTGTAAATCCATTTGAAACTGAAGTATTTCCGGCGTAAAAAATTAGCGAGCTTTTCCCCGCGGTATTGGTATTAAGTTTACCTATCGCGAGCGTCGGATTATTGTTACTTTGAATCTGTAATAATTTGTCTGGTGTTGCGGTACCAATTCCTAAGGTGCCCATAGAATAATTGTTCCCATTTATATCCCATTGCGCATAAGATTGATCCACCAAAAACAGTGTCAGGAACAAGAATAAGAGTTTAAAATTTTTAATCATCGCATTAATATTTAGTTCTTATTGGGGCTCATTGACTTTTTTAAAATTTCAATTTCCTGAGCTTGTTGCTCGATAGTTTTGTTTTGTTGTAACAAGTACAACGTCAACTCCTCCACCTTCTTCAACAATAGCATATTCATTTCCCCAAGGTTTACACCCTTCGCTTCCATTTCTTTTGCTGCAGGTACTTCAGGTAAGTGCTTATTTTGATTGATGTAATTTTCTACTTCTGATAGTGGGCGAAGGAAATATTTTTCGTCGAAGACGTAGTCGGGTACAGGAACGTTGAGGTCCACTTTTACTTCCTCTGCATGTACTGTTCCTTTCACTGCAAGTTTGGCATCGGGGTTCACAGTACCGATTCCGAGATTACCATCGTATCTCAAATACATTTTTGCAGTATTCCAATTGGAAGAGCCGGCTTGGCTCGTGTAAAACGAAATGTTATGGTTCTCAGTCGCTGTAGCACCAGCAGTCTTCCAATTGCCTGCATAAACATGCAGGTCATTTCCAAAGGTGCTAATCATTCCATCGTAAGCACCTTTAATTCCTAACTCCAGACTTGCATAATTATTAGTTCCTCCAATTCTAAAAGCCGGAGTTCCTGCTGCTGCATCTCCTGCGCCCAGGTTTATATTTAACAGCGTCTGCGGAAGTATTGTACCAATGCCAACCCTGCCATTGTTTAAAAAAGAAACACTTGGATTATAATTAGTGATGGATTCATTTTCGGTACCAGCGTTATACATTTGAAAAAACATATTTCCCCAATAGTCCACCACAACGGAGGCCCCACCCATTTGACTCGTTCCTCCCAGCTTCTTAAACTTAGTTGGTGTGACACCTGTGTTTAAAATTGCATTAAAACCAAGTTCACTTCCATAAATCGCTTGCTGGCCATTGTTTTTTAATATTATAGGGCGTGCTGAATTTACTTGTAAAGTACCTTGAGGTGTTGCTACGCCTATCCCAACATCTCCATTGGTTGAAGGTCCGATTCCTGAAGTAGTGCCAGGAAGATATAGCGCCTGGGAGAATGAATTATAATAACTAATTATCACAAACGCCACGAGACTGATCCATCTCATATTACTTTCATTTATTTTTTATGGATTCAATTTCCCTTTGCTGAATTTCATTTTGTCTACGTTGTGCTTCATTTTCCTTCTTCAACTCGATGACATACAACGTCAGTTCCTCCACCTTCTTCAACAACAGCATATTCATCTCGCCAAGATTTACACCGGTCGCTTCCATTTCTTTTGCCGAAGGGACTTCGGGTAGGTGTTTGTTTTGATTGATGTAATTTTCTACTTGTGCTAACGGTCGGAGGTTGTAATTTTTTTCAAAGACGTAGTCGGGTACCATAGCGCCTGTCATATCGACACGGATTTCTTGTGTATGAATGTGTCCTTTCACTGCAAGTTTCGCGTCGGGCTCGATGGTACCTATCCCAACGTTTCCATCGCCCCGTCCATAGAGAATTGTCGCTTCCTCTTTATTCACAAAATGAAATGCATATCGTCCGCTTCCCCCACCTTGCGAGTAAAGACCATATCCTGTAGCCGAATGGTTATAAAACTGCGCATTATTATCGTTTGGAATTTCGCCGGATTGATACAATCTCCCTGAAGTGAAACTTACTCCACCAACAACATCGAGTTTAGCTTGAGGGTCGACAGTTCCTATTCCAACACTACCACTACTTTTTATCATCAGCGCCTCAACCAAAGTCCCGGTATTCGTCGTTCGAAATTGAAGCGATGTTGACCCCGAATTATCTGGACGCCGAGCTTGGAAATAACTTACATTACTACCAGCATAGGGACTTATGTAAACATGCCCAGGTATATACAAACTTTGTGTAGTTCCAGCATATGGATCATCCGACAAATAAATATCGCCTGCACCGTCAACATCAAATTTTCCTCTCGGCGACGGAGTAGCAATACCCACAAACCCATTTGTTGACGCTCCTATTCCACTTGTACCCGTAGGAACAAATAATGTCTGACTATGTACATTATAACTGGATAAAATCGCGATCCACAGTCCAACGTAAGAAATTGGTCTATTCAAAGCCATCGATTTAAGTGTATTTGATTTTGTTGCAATTCGATTTTTTTAAGCTGCAATTCATTTTCTTTCTTTTATCAATCACGCACAACGTCTCACCACATATTTACTAATATCAGGACAATAGCATACCAATACCGTTGTTTCAGACATCGGTTATTAAATTCATAGAAGTTCCACTCGCTCTTTTAGAGCAAGGAACAATACCTAAACATGATTTTTCGATTGTAATCTTCAGGTTCAACTAACCCACAACTATTACTCGCAAAACCAACAGTTCATTATATTTTTTAGGATTTGACTTATATACAATAGAGTAAAATTTCAAAGGGATTTTTATAATCGTGCTAACACTTCTATTCGCACCTCAACGTCTTGTGATACAATTGTAACAAAGTGTTTTGAGAAATAAAAAATATCGATAGAATTATTTTTTGTTCGTTAAACGGTCGTTTTAAAATGTTTAACGTGTGCACTGGAACATTCAACATAAGTGACAGATTTCTTATTTTTTTATGGAAATAGTACATCACAACACTAGGGCTACTGGCGATAGTAAATAGTAAATTAGGACAGCATAAACGTGGGAACGATATTGATTGAATTGTCTTTTTCAAAGAATCCTTACATCAACATGCCTTCAAACAAATAAATTAATTTTAAGAATTGTTTAATTGGGCTGTTTGTCACGCGAAACAATTTTAGAGAGCGGCGCTATTAGAGACGCGCCGTTACTTCATCACAGTACAATTACACGACTGCTGGCTCCGATAAATTAATTTTTAATATATTACACAAGCGTAATCCAATTCATGCCGCTACCCGTAAACCAAAAAGCTCCCGACTTTACACTTCCCTCCACCAATGGAAGGAATTTCTCCCTTTACAAAGACATGCTTGCAAAACCATGCATCCTTTATTTCTATCCAAAGGATTTTTCTGTCGGCTGTACCAATGAAGCGTGTAGCTTCCGTGATACGTTTGAAGTATTTAATGAACTTGATATTAAGATCATAGGCATCAGCAGAGATTCTTTGGAAAGTCACCAAAAATTCAAAAAGACTTTGAACCTTCCTTTTGATTTGTTAGCCGACGAAGGAGGCAAAGTCTGCGCACTCTATAAAACACAACTTCCGCTTGTTCCGTCTTTTACAAAACGCACAACGTATTTGCTGGATAAAAATCAAATAATTCTTGCAGTGTATGAGAATATTTTTTCCAGCAAGCGACATATTAAAATGATGGTGGAGCAAGTGAGTAAGCCGTTGTCTGTGAGTCGTTGAATGTTATTCATAGTGTTAGTCCGCGAGAAGCGTGCTGTATAATATCTTTAGACTTCGTAGGAACTATATGTCATGCCTACGGCACTCCGCTAAATCTCTAAATGAGTGCTACCGATATTTGGATACCTAACGGCACCAGTCGTGTGCAATAGATTGATTCACGTTGTAATAAACTGATATACATTATAAAGCGAACAGTGCTGACTTTTAAAGCACATCAAGTCCCGGTAGGGACGTTATATTGGTAGAAAAATTTTTTCCATAGCCGCGTAATCCTGTTAGGGATGTTATATAATTGTCGCCATTAAAGTATTACAATTCGATGGCCCGGTTAACGGAGCCTGCATTCATCGACACCCTGGAATCGAATCTTTGGAAAGGAATCTGATGTATGAAAGACCACACTCCCAATTTACCGATTGTCCTGTGCAAGGGCTTGAGCCAGGCAAGTGCGGCACGAAGGATCTACCGTTTGAAAGTGCGCGCGTGGGCAGTACGTTAACCTGCAACAGATCCTTCGTTCGCGCCTGCCAGCACGCATTCACCACTCAGGAAATCGGATCCAAATAGGAGCCTGCACTAATCGGCACCTGCCATTAACCACATGGCCCTCAAATTTCGTCCCATACCACCACCCCCAAACTTTAATCCTTAAACTTGAAACTTGCATCCTTTCCCCTTACATTTGCGCTGCGCTATGCAGAAAAAGCTCATCCTTGACTCCGATCTACTCGACATCACCATTAGCCGTCTTTGCCAGCAATTAATTGAAAATCACAATGATTTCAGTGAAACGGTACTACTGGGAATGCAGCCGCGAGGAATTTTTCTGGCTGAAATTATTCATGAACGTCTCCAAAAGGAAACTAAAAAAAGTATCCCTCTGGGCTACCTTGATACTACCTTTTACCGCGATGATTTCAGGAGGCGTCAGACACCAATAAAAGCAAACGAAACGAGAATCCCTTTTATAATTGAAGGAAAGAAAGTGGTGCTGGTGGATGATGTGCTGTTTACCGGACGTACGATCCGGGCAGCTATGGATGCAATGATCGCATTCGGAAGACCCGCGACCGTAGAATTGCTTGTACTCATCGACAGAAAATATAACCGCGAAATACCAGTCGCTGCAGACTATGTCGGGAAAGCTGTAAATACTTTACCCACACAAAGGGTCCTGGTAGAATTAGAAGCTCAAGGTCATAAACAAAATAAAATCTGGTTGATCAATAAGGATTAAGGTCTATGTCTAAACTCAGTCAAAAACACCTGCTCGGTATCAAAGACATCACCCGTGAAGACATTGAACTTATTTTCGAAACTGCTGATAATTTTAAAGATGTTATAAACCGGCCCATCAAAAAGGTGCCGTCACTTCGCGATGTTACCATCGCCAATGTTTTCTTTGAGAATTCTACTCGTACACGCCTTTCCTTTGAGCTTGCTCAAAAAAGATTGTCAGCCGATACCATTAATTTTGCCGCATCCACCAGTTCAGTAAAAAAAGGAGAAACGTTGCTGGATACGGTGAACAATATCCTGGCTATGAAAGTCGACATGATCGTGATGCGTCATGCCAGTGTGGGAGCGCCTCACTTTCTGGCAAAACATATCAAGGCCAACATCGTCAACGCCGGCGACGGAACGCATGAGCATCCAACGCAAGCCCTACTGGATGCATTTTCAATTCGCGAAAAATTAGGAACGGTGACCGGCAAAAAAATTGCGATCATCGGCGACATTTTGCACTCGCGCGTAGCGCTGTCCAACATATTCGCCTTGCAAAAGTTGGGTGCTAAGGTGATGGTGTGTGGTCCGCCTACGCTGTTACCAAAGTTCATCGGACAACTGGGTATAGAAGTTGAATTCGATGTAAGAAAAGCCTTACAGTGGTGCGACGTTGCCAATGTTCTTCGTATCCAGTTGGAACGCCAGCATATTAAATATTTCCCTTCCCTGCGCGAATATTCGTTGTACTATGGTATCAACAAAAAAATGCTCGATAGTCTGAAGAAACAAATTGTTATTATGCACCCGGGTCCAATTAACCGCGGTGTAGAATTGAGCAGTGATGCCGCCGATTCTCAGCATTCCATTATCCTTGATCAGGTGGAAAATGGCGTGGCCGTAAGGATGGCTGTACTATACTTACTGGCCGGAGCGAAGGGATAAAAATTGCAGATATAATCTTCAGCTTCAAAGACGGGTATCTACCTGTACACCTTCTCACTCGCAACGAACTTTTTGCCTCGACAAGAGCATTGAAATAATAACCGCAACTTGAAGGTACGCGGTGATCGGACGGTCGGTAATCGGTTTGCTCGATTGAAGTTTATGCATTTATGTTTCACGCAAGGCTCGCCAAGGCGCCAAGGTTGCGGACGAAGTAGTATGATGTTGAAGGCTAGGAGGAGGTAACAAGAATTTGACTATTTTGTCTCTGCTACTCCCTGTTATTCCTCCCATTTTTTGCAGTAAAATCATGATTGATTAAGCAGCGCGCTTAGTGCTCGTGTATTCCTGCGGATGTTGGAGTCGGTATTCCGCATCAATTACCACTGTATTGAGCCGGATTTTGTAGTTTTACATCTCGAACGCAAAAACATGATTTATAACTCGATAATTGACACCATAGGAAATACGCCTTTGGTAAAGCTTAACAATGTTACCAAAGGGATTCAAGGCACCATCGTAGCCAAAGTTGAATATTTTAATCCAGGCAATTCGACAAAAGACCGGATGGCCATTAAAATGGTCGAAGACGCTGAGAAAGCTGGCTTGTTAAAGCCAGGCGGAACAATCATTGAAGGTACTTCCGGAAATACTGGAATGGGATTAGCACTGGCCGCTATTGCTAAGGGATATCGCTGCATTTTTACCATGGCAGATAAGCAATCACAAGAGAAAATTAACATCCTGAAGGCGGTAGGAGCAGAAGTAATCGTGTGCCCGACGAATGTCGCGCCCGATGACCCTCGTTCGTATTACTCCATTGCAAAAAAACTCAACAAAGAGATTCCGAATTCATTCTATCCCAACCAATACGATAATCTCTCCAATACTGCAGCGCATTACGAAACGACAGGTCCTGAGATCTGGAAACAAACGGACGGAAAAATTACGCACTACGTTGCAACAGTGGGTACCGGTGGTTCTATGTGCGGAACAGCAAAATACCTGAAGGAACAAAATCCGTCTATCGTTACCGTTGGCATCGATACGTATGGCTCTGTGTTTAAGAAATATAAAGAGACGGGAATATTCGATGAAAAAGAAATCTATCCTTACTTAACCGAAGGCTTCGGTGAAGATATTCTTCCGAAGAATGTAAACTTCGATGTGATCGACCACTTTATTAAAGTCACGGATAAGGATGGCGCCATCGGCGCAAGAAGACTTTCCCGCGAAGAAGGCATGTTTGTAGGATGGTCTAGCGGCTCCGCTATTCATGGCGCACTGGAATATGCCCGCGAACATTTAAAGAAAGATGACGTGATGGTAATTCTTTTACCGGACCATGGTACACGATACCTCGCGAAAGTATATAATGACCAATGGATGAAGGATCACGGTTTTCTGGAGACCCGTGCCTTCGGATCCGCACGCGATATCATTGCCAGCAGGAATGGTAAGGATAGTCTGTATACCGTGAACAAATCAACAAAGGTCAGTGAAGCTATCCGGCTCATGAGTCGCGAGGGCATTGACCAAATACCTGTGCTTGAAAACGATACGTTTGTTGGCAGCGTGAATGCTTCCAGCCTGCTGGATAAAATCATTCAGGACCCACAACTGCAGAGCAAAAATGTACACGAGGTAATGGACAAGCCCATGCTGTTCATTGCTCCAGACAGTACGTTAGATGTCTTGTCCTCGCTTCTAAATAAAGACAACAAAGCCGTTCTTGTTCGCGATGAAACCGACAAGGTGCATATTATCACGCAGCATGATGTATTGAAGGCTATGTCTAGTTAGAAGAGAAAGCGGTGAATCGGGTAAACGGGGATCGGTTTGCTCGATTTAAGTTTGTGTGTTATATATCACGCAAGGCTCGTGAAGTCGCAAAGGTTGCGGAGGAAGAGTATGATGTTGAAGGCTCGTCCCGTGAAGCGGTATACAGTGATCGGGTAAACGGTGATCGGTTCGCTCGATTGAAGATTGTGCGCGGTGCAATCGATAAGTTATAAGAGAGAAATCAGTCACTAGCAAATGGCTGCAGGATGAATTTCTCCTACGTCAAAAATACGAATTACAATAACTCTTTAGCTACACGCCACACCTGATTACCTGATTACCTGATTACCTGATTACCTGATTACCTGATTACCGTCTACCAAACAACTAGTCCTCCAAAATCTCCACCTCTACCCTTACATTCTCCTGGGCACGAGGACTGTGTTTATCATGAATCGGGCGCTTGCCGCCCCAGGCTTTTATTTCTATTCGCGAAGGATCGACTCCTTTGCTGAGCATGTATTTCCGGATAATATCGGCACGCTCTTGTGACAACTGCTTGGCTGAACCAAATCCATCCTTAGTATCATTCAACGAGAAAAAGTTTTGGCTGTCTTTAGCCATTGAAATTACTTTGCCAGTGGCGCCACCGTTGGTATGTCCGTGCAATCTTATTTTATACTTGGGATTTTCGTTTAGCATGTCGAGCAGACTATTGACCTCGTATCTTGACTCTGGCCGCATGATGGCGGCATCTTTGAAAAAGTAAACGTTGTACATAACGGCGATATCACCCTTCTGCAAACGCACAAGCTCGAATGGAACAACGGTTGAACCATTTTCATCTTTGGTAATACCTTCAGCTTCAGGATTATTGTAATCGACGTCACGCTGAACTTTACGGTAACCGAAAACCTCGCAAACAAATGAAACCTGTTTTAACTTACTGTTGGGCAACTTGACAGGAACATTTGCTTTATACGTACCGATCTTTCTTGTCTTCTCTGTATCGATGGCATTTACATCACCGTCGATGGCAGCATTGTCTGTAGCGCGATAAACTTTGAATAAAAAGTTTTTTCCGGAAGCGTCGTCCAGTGATTTCATTTTCTCCTCGGTGGCGTCTGAATTCGTCGTGTTGGGCAGAGCATTGGTAACGGTTTGAGAAGCAGAATCAACAGTAGTTTCATTCTTAACTTCTGCATCTACTTTATTAACTTCAACAAGTTCTTGGGAAGTTACAGGATGAATATCCTGACCGACCACATTACCTCCATCAGCTGCATTTTTTCCGAGTGTCCCAAAGTATACCCATGTATCACGAAATTCCGATTGTTCACGAAGCCGTTTCGCTTCATTGATGGCCAGGGTCTGATCATCTGTGCTGAGCACATATACATAATAAAGTTTACGATAAGGATTCAATTCGAACTTCACGTCCATTTTCAAATCCTTGTGCGCATGATCGGTGAACCGGATTGCATTTTTATACATCCGAAAGGCTCCTATCACCACATAATTCGGACGATCGTCGTCCGTGGGTCCCTGCTCTAGCCGGGCTGCGTTGGTAGGCTCTGCCAATACGCCTAATAAAAAAATGCCTACCAGTGCGAAAAGTTTGAGGTTCATAACACTGATTTTATTGTGAAGGCACAAATAAAGTATAGCAATATAGGAAAGAATTAAGACAAAATAATTAATCAATTACCAGTCAACGGTTTACATGTATGAAATTACGTGAAATGTGTAGTTTAGTGTTTCCCCGTTTTCATCCATGACGGTTAGAAAATGCTTTCCCTGGGGCGGATTTAGCGGCAAATTGTGATTTCCTTTGGTACTACCCACGAAATTACCATCGAGGTGCCAAAAAACTACCGCATCGGGATTTCGGTGCGCTAGTTCGAAGACCACCTTGCCTACAACTCCATTTAATTCGCGGGGAATAAAGATTTTCGAGTCTGCCTTCGGATAAATCAAATCCATGGCAACCAACGGTGTGGCACTCTGGCATCCGTTTCGAAAGGGAGGCAATGTTTTATATGAATAATTTTTCAGACGAAAATAATACTCCTGCATAGGTGGTAATACAAACCACGTGGCCTGAATGATATTATCCATCGTTTCACATTCACTGTGTACACGAAATTTTCCATTCGCCGTAACATTTACAAGTTTGTGATATGGGCATGCCGCTGTTTGCAACCCCTGACGTGTAACTGAAACAGTATCCACATCGTTGCACCACGTACCATTACGATAACCACTTCGCTTGCAGACTGTAATTTTTTCCATCTCCTGAAGGGGCGCCCGAAACCAGTCATCTTCTTTTAGCTGCGCAAAAATATCGAACATCACGGGGGCCGCAGCATCGGTTCCTGTGAGTCCTGGTCTACCTTCACCATCAGCATTGCCTGCCCAAACGCCGACAACGTAATGCGGTGTAACGCCAACGGCCCAGGCGTCCCGAAATCCAAAACTGGTACCTGTCTTCCATGCGATTTTCTTTGAACTGCTGAAATACCGCCAACCAGATTCTTCTCCCGGTCTATAAACTTCTTTCAAGGCATCAAAAGTTTGAAATATGGCGGCGGCGCTTAGCCATGACGTTTCTTCTAAAATCGCTTCGCCAGATCTCCCATCTTTGCCGGTATTATAATAAGGAACATGAAAATCGTTTTTATTGTAACGGTTTTTTCCAGGGTGCTCCCAATAATTATTCAAGGTTCTGGCCATAGAAGCATACATGCCGGCAATATCCCATAGCGTTCCTTCCGCACCACCCAGTATTAATGAAAGCCCATAATGGTCGGGACTTCTATTCAAGGTGCTCATGCCCATGTTCTTCAATAATGAATGAAACTTTTCGTAGCGATAAGTTTTTAACATGTGCACGGCGGGAATATTCAGAGAACGGATTAAGGCTTTGTTGGCTGCCACAGCACCATCGTATTCCTTTGAAAAGTTCTTTGGCGAAAACCCGTTGATAATGGTAGGCACATCTGGCAATAAAGTTTTTGGTAGAATCTTGCCTTCATCCAACATGGCAGCATAAAGAAACGGTTTCAGAATACTTCCTGTGCTGCGTCGGGCAGTGATGATATCAACGTCATCCCCATGATCAGTCGAATTATCTCCGGTGTTTCCTACGTACGCCAACACACGTCCTGTAGACACTTCAATTACAATAGCCGCCGCGTTATGGATTTTATTTGCTGCTAGTCGTTGATGATGATCGTGAATGATTTGCTCGGTTCTTTCCTGGAGGTTGTTATCAAGCGTTGAATGAATGAAATCTCCAGCGCGTCCTTCCTTCATGGCGCGCGTTAACAAATGCCGCGCATGTCGTGGCAACGCCTGCGGGTCTTCTGGGATCATTTCATCTTTTGATAGGGATGCTGTGAACGCATCTATTTTTCCAATCGCCACCAGTCTATCCAGCAGCTTATCACGCTTTTCTTTTAACAGATCTCTGTTCTTGCCGGGATGAATAAGCGACGGCGCATTGGGCAGAACGGCTAACAACGCCGCTTCTCCCCACGAAAGTTGGTGGAGGTCCCGACCAAAGTAACGCCAACATGCAGCTTCTAAGCCCACAACGTTGCCACCAAAAGGAGCGTGTGATGCATACAAGCCGATGATTTCCTTTTTTGAATATCCAAGCTCCAATCGCGTTGCCAACACCATCTCGATGAATTTTTGAAAAACAGTGCGCGGTTTGCCTTTCCTAGAGAGCCGAATGACTTGCATGGTAATCGTACTTCCGCCACTTACCACGCGGCCATCGAAAACATTCTGTTTTAAAGCGCGAGCAAGAGAGAGTGGATCAACGCCCGGATGATAATAAAACCGTTTGTCTTCAAATGCTATCAATGCTTCTTCGTATTTCACCGGTACTGAATCCGTCTCTGGGAATCGCCATTGGCCGTCCGGGGCAATGGTTGCGCTGAGAAGTTGGCCGTGACTGGCCTTAAGTACTGTTGAATAAGGGTCGTCAAACAATGGGTCCGGCAATGAGAACATATAGTATAACACACATGCTACCGTGAGTGCTGAAGCTATACCGATCTTTATTTTCCTAGACATCATTAAAGAATACCCGCCTACTTGCGTGTTAGAAAATGTGATTTAAATTTTGAGGTATCTGCATCCTGTAATCACTGACCGGTTAGGGCACCGGGGCTGATTTTGTTACCTGCACTACCTCACCTTTCTTTCGAGCATAAATGCTGTTGTCATACATAGCTTCGCAGCTTACACCGGGTAGATAATAAGTACCTGCATATCCAGCCGTAAGGATTGTCTTAAATGTCCTCGACGCACCAGGACCCAATCCAAAGTAAGTGTAGACCCGGTCATCGCGTATGTCTTGATAATCCCCGTAGTCAGCTTTGACGGTATTTTCGTCATCGGTTAAGCGAAGATTATTGATCTCCCAACCTGATGGAAAAATTTGTGTCAACGCTAAATTCTGGTATTGACCACGCACACCAGGGTTCTTGACTGTTACATTCGCAAAAAATTCAGTTCCTTGCGTTAAGGTTGCAGGATTAATAGCATTTCCTTTTGTATCCGTATAGGTAATCGTCAGTGCTAAATTGCTTTCACTGTCAGTTTCTTGTCCGCGTGCAGGCGTACCGGTAGAAATTACCCTTACAAACAAACTCCCTTTACTTGCATTGGTAATTTTAATCGGCGCCTTCTGTGCGCCTGCAATGACCAGTGGAATTTGTGAAAGCGGCAAGTCGGTGCTGGCGCTAATAGTTTTTCCGCCATAACTATATTCATACTTAACGCCTGCGCGCTTTTCAGTCGCGACAAACATACCCACGGCTTTTAATGAATAGGCGATGGTTTGTGTACTCATCCAATAGCTTGAATTACTAAGTGAATTCGATATTTCTTTCACCAGTTCAAAAGCTTTTGTTTTATCATTCAACAGGATTAAGGTTTCCAGTATAATCGCTCTGTCGCGCACGTCACTTCCGTAGCTATACGCCTGCTCCTGATACGGTTTCACAGTAGTCGTCAAATTACTGATGATCTTTTTCGCGGCTTCGGGCTGTCCGGCTTTTGCATACGCCGCCGCCAGCATCCATTTTGCCTGGAGCGAGAGATCCTGAAGTTCGCGTAATCTGTTCATCGCGCTCAACTCCGCTGCGTCGGCAGCCGCCAGTGTGTACAAGCGGTATGCCTGAATGAGATCCGTGTTATAATATTTGTTATCATTCCTTCTCCATTCCAATGCTTTGTTTCGTTGATATTTTTTCCAACGCTTCAGCATGTCTGCAGGGACGTAGTATCCCTTTTGTTCAGCTTCGATCAGGAAATGACCTGCATAGGTGGATCCCCAACTATCAGAATCATCATAGCCTGGCCAATAAGCAAATCCGCCATCACGGGTGATAAACATTTTCAAACGTTCAATCGCTTTCGTGATGTTGAATTTTGTTCTGGCTAATTCGGATTCATTCAATTCCTTTACGACCGAAAGATAAAGCTGCGGAAATGCGGCCGATGTAGTCTGCTCGACACAACCGTGGGGGTACTCCATAAGATAACGCAAGCGATAACCAAGGTTAATAGGGGGAATAGAGGAAACTTCCAGCACTGCTGAATTCGTTCCAGCAAGCCCTACCGGAATTACGTTTCCTGTCCATGATTTACCCGCTTCCAAAAACGTATCAGCTACCTGGCTTACCGGAGGATTCGGATTTCGAATATCAATTTCGATTTCATCCGAAGCAGTAAACGATCCTGACGAAGCTTTGACAGTAATTTTACCGACCCCAATGGCGGCTTTCACGGCGAGTTCAAAATCAACGGTCAGATCGCCGGATGCTGACATCGATACGTTTCGGGATGCATCACCAACCAGAGCAACCGGGCCTGTTACTTTAACTTCGATCTTAACATTTTTGATCGATTTGTCTTGCGTAAATAAAGTAATGGGCAGTTTCACATTTTCTTCCGGACCTAATACGCGTGGCAGCGTAGCGAGCACCATCAAGGGCTTACGAACCGGCGTTACTTTTTCGGCCTGGCCATATGCACCTTCGTAGCCGGCTACAACCATCGTTTTTACTGAACCGATGTACTGAGGCATCGTGAACTTAAAATCTTTCGTCTCGCCGGCATCAAGCGTAACAGGTCCAAAGTATTTAACAACAGGTTTGAAACGATTTGCACGGGGATCTTCCTCATTCGCCTCTAACTCTGCATCTCCCCCAACGGCGAGCAAACGTTCTATCCGCGATCCAAAAGCACCCATTACGTCGTCATACAAATCCCATGTTTTTACGCCAAGTGCCTCGCGCGCATAAAACTTCTTCCACGGATCGGGTGTTTTAAATTTCGTGATATCCAAAAGTCCTTCGTCTACCATCGCTAGTGTGAAGGTCATTTTTCGTTTTGTCTTTTCTGATACTTTAATAACCACCTCCTGACCTGGTTGAATTTCCTCTGCCATTGAAATAACTGGTTCCAGATGAGTAGCAGGATCCTCCACACCGATCGGCACGACGCCATACAAACGTATAGGGAGATCGTTAACGGTTTGCGAATGCGGTTGAAGCAAACTGACGTTCACAAAAATATTAGGCGTCATTTCAGCTGTGGCATCAATTGAAAATTGATTATCTCCCTTTTGGGTTTGGATCCAATATGTGGAAAGAACTTTACTGCCATTTTCCACAGAAATCAATGCCCTTCCTTGTCCACTTCCCGGGATCGTAAGATTTATTTTGTCACCAACATTGTACTTGGCTTTATCAGAAGTAAAGGAAAGTTGTGTGGCGCCACCTTTATCTTCGCGGCTGTAACGGCCATAATAACCGGGCTGATCAATGTATACTGTTTTACCGGTACAATGCCCTGAAACAGGATCGCAAACGCGGATATAATACGTTCCCCAATCCGCAGAACCAATTTTAAAGGACCAGTTTGCCTTACCGTTGGGTGCATTTACTTTACCTGAACTTACTAACTGTGCGTTTTGACCTTGTATATAGTTTGCAACGTTATCCTGAGCATTGTCCCACCACCAATAACGATTTAAGCGATATACGCCTATCGTCGCGTCTGTACGTGATACCGGTGCTCCGTTGATATCCAGAAATACAACGTCTAACCGTTGCGTTGTATCGGTGAATAACATGCCACTGTACCGTTCACCGGCCGGTGTTTTCAAACCCGCATACGATTCATAGGGAAAATACGGCATACTAATCCGATCGATACTGAAATTTCCGCTTTCCTCGAAAACTTTTCCACGGAATACGGCCGTCATAAAGCCGGGGAATCCTTCAGACGAAGGAAGTGTCGCATTAAATGTTGCCTTGCCTTCACCATCCGTGCTTCCCTGAAAAATAGATTGTGTCTCCGATGTATAAGTACCCGAAGGCTCCTCAAATACGTAAGCATCATACTTGGGAAAGGATGTATTTGCCCTTCCTAGTGTAACTTCAAACTCTGCCTTAAGATTTTTGCCAGGGGCACCATGCAGCCATTTCACTTCCAGGTTCCCGGTAATGTCTGGTGAAAGAATTTTATCGCCTCCAAAATCCAGGTTAATCTTTAGCCTGTTAGGCTTGATCGTTTCGATTTTTACTTGCTGATTGAATTCCGCACCCCCAACTTTTATACGTGCCATCCAATTGCCTGTCGGAGCATCAGGATCCGTAGCAGTTGCCAGGCGGTAAAATCCATTCTCCGATGACGATTTAACCTGGCGATTAACGACGGTACCCTGTGGATTCTGCAATTCAAATACAACAGGATGAGCCGCAGGAAGAATTTTATTTTTGTCCTCTAGTATAAAACTAAGATAGACAGAATCACCCGGTCGCCATACGCCACGTTCTCCATAGATAAATCCTTTTAATCCTTTGTTGATGTAATCGCCCGACACATCAAAACCACTGAGCGACAATGATTCGCCATCCATCATTCGCATATATCCACGCTGTGATCCATTTTTCGCAACTACAGCAAAGGGTACATCCTTCGAAACAAACAGCGCGCGGCCATCTTGTGATGTCGTCATAGAGCCAAGCAGTTGTTGCTGGAAGTCATAAAACTCCAGCGTGACGCCGTTCATGGGCTCGGTTGTTTTTAAATCGTTCACGATAACAGTTGTACTTCCATCATTGCCCCGCTTCGCCAGCAGCCCAAAGTCGGAAGCCAGGATATTTTTCTTAATAGTTCGTGAATTAGTATAATAGGACGAATTGCATGGATTGTCCCGCTGGTCCCAATCGTAATCCTCACCATAGTAATATTCTTCCTCATAATAACCTTCCCCATAATTCGAGTCTTCCAAAATTTCATCCTCCACTTCGGTTAACTCTTCAGACGAGTCTCCATCTTCACAAACGTAGGCCGCATAACCCTTTTTGAAACTGATTGAAAGCTGATAAATAGCACCCGGCTCGGCCTGAATAAATTTCGAAAGATCCAATGTATACCGGTTCCATTTTCCGATGTCTGTTATCCCGGTATTATCCAATTGAATTTTTTGCTTCAGCAACCTTTTGCCTACACGGTTAAGATCATAATTGCCGTCGAGGTTATTTACCTGGAGAAACTGCAGCATGTTGTTTTCAAAAATGCGGGTAACGGTGAGGTCGATCGCCTTCAGGTTTACTGCTTCAAAGGGTAGAATTAATCCATCGGTGCTCGGTAAAATGGTACCTTTGCCAACAAATCTTGCCAATGGCTTAAGCTGTTCGAAGACCACGGCGGAAGATGATGCAACCTTCATTCGATAATCATTGATATTGCGTACACCCGCTTCAACATAAACCGTTTTCGTGCCTGATTGCCTTACGGGGGGATAAACCCAAATTTCATTGTCGTGTATTTCATACTCCAGAATGAGGCCACGGTCTTCTTCTATAGAAATCAATCCCCGTAACTCCTGTTTTTCTTTTAAAGGGTCTGAAAACTGAAGCACAACGTATTGGTTAGGGTTTTGTACCACTTTCGCATTCACAATTTTAAAATCGCCAAGCGCGGGTATCTCGACCTCTTTTTTATCCTGCAAGCTGATGCCTAGGTTTTTACCATCGACAGATAAAACAACTTTACTTGCCGCTTCCTTTCGCACAACGTCTTCAACAATGAACATGTGTTGCTTTCCTTCGGCGGTATGTGACCAAGTTACTTTCAGGTTCTTCCCTTCTTGTTCCGCCGCAAGCATGCTTTCGATGGTAGCATCTTCAGCAAAATCTGCTGTGTTAAGAACTCCCTCAATGCGCTGGCGTGTCAGCTCTGTTTTCACATAAGGCTTAATGTTCTCAACGGCGACATCAAAGTTTTGAGGCATGATCTGAAAAGAGAACTTGAATTCAGACAACTCTTTGGCTACTGAAATTAATTTCGATAATTGAAAACCGACCTCATAAATCTGCCCTGATGTCATCCTTGACTCCGGAACAAATTCAACTGTACGCTTGTCAACCCAAACAGTCTTTCCTTTAAGGGAAGGCTCAAATGAAAAAAGGGATACACTCGATTCCTGACCAATGAAAGTCGAGTCAACGGCGTCATTGGCTAAAATAATCCTGATAGCAGAACCGGAGGAGACTACCCCTGCCGTATAGGAAGTTATGAATTCGCTGAAAGCAGGGTTGATATAAGTTTCAGTATGTTTTTTACCGCGGCTGTCCGTGATGTAGAATATTCCAAAAACAACAATACCAATGGCTATCACACCAATGGCGATCTTTTTCCAGGGGAAAGTTTGCATAAAGAGAAAATGAATTTTTGGAAGATCGAAAAAAATATAGGACTGACTAATACCCAACGCATTTAATTTGCATGGATGTATGAATCGCCCTCAGAATTTATTTTTTCCCTTACAGACACGAAGCAAAAAGCCTCTTACCAAGGGTAAGAGGCTTTATAAATGGGAGCTAACGGCTAAGGGAGCCAGTAGTCCCGCGTGTCCTTGGATGAAATATTCGAAATAATCATTCCCAATGCGTAAGGAATGTGTTACGAAATCTAAACCTAATTTGGAGCCCAAGGCTTTCCATCGGCAAGTACATCGTCAGGATCTGACACCTTATGGTACTAAATATACTGATAGCTTGCCGTTAAAGGCAACAGGTTTTCGTAAAACCCCTACAAACCGGGGGTTTTAAAAATCATTAAAATACCTGTTTTTTGCTGTTAATAAGCCGATTCTTTTAACTGTATCCAGGCCCCCACTCCTCTCTGTGTGCTTGTGTGCACGGCAACTTGAGCCCTAATATTCTTTCCCGGAAGGAATTGATACGCGTTTAATGAGTCAAAAAACGATCACAAAAAAATCAGTTTTTTTACAAAATATAGCTTATCGGTACAAAGGGCTGGTTAAAAGAAAGCACATTATACGAGCGTATTGCCGGGTTATGATGGCATTTCCCCCGATTACTGGGGTTGTAAGCGCTCCTTATTTAAGGGATATTTGAATTGATTTGTTTATATTTTTAGGCTAACCCAAAGAGTGAAGACGAATATTACTGTACTCGTAGCGGATGACCACTTGTTCATGCGAGAGAGTCTTAGAGCAATGCTTGAGAAAACTCAGTTTGTTAAAAAGATTTACGAAGTAGAAAATGGACAGAAAGCAGAAGAAATACTTTCTCAACACAACATCGATGTAATCCTCCTCGATATCAGAATGCCGGTTATTGATGGGTTTGAGGTGATCGAATACATCCATAAATTAAAATTATCCACCAAGATTATCGCATTGACAGCGTTCGACGAAGAGGCCATGATTTTCAATCTTATGCGCATGGGCATCAATGGAATTTTATTTAAGAAGACTACCCATCAACAAGAAATTTATACGGCGATCATAACAGTATTAGAAGGCAAGCACTATTACAACGAAAAAGTTAATATCGTTTTACAATCTAAACCAGATGGCCTGCAACATCCGCCGAGAATAAAATTGACGGCACGTGAATTTGAGGTAATTGTATTGTTAGGTCATGGTTTAAGTACGAAAGATATAGCCGAAAAACTTTTCTTAAGTGAACACACGATAGAAGGATATCGAAAAGATATTTTAAGAAAAACCAATACAAAGAATACGAATGAGCTGATCCATTTTGCACTTGGCAATGGAATCATTTCATCTTAGAATTTATAAGACACGATGAATAACGTTCCTTTGGGAATGTCTTCAGTCGTTACGGTTGCTCCAATTATTTCTGCTCTTTTTTGAATACCGACCAGCCCTCTTCCTGAATCGCGCCGGCCGCTTGCAGCTGCTTTTTCTTTTCCGACACCATCGTCTTTTATCTCAACTTTCAATTGCTTGTCGGTCCAAAACATTTTAATGTAAATGTTCCATGCCAACGAATGCTTCATGGCATTGCTCGTGATCTCCTGGATAATTCTAAAAAGCACAAGCTCAACTTCACTGCTAAATCGTTTTACTTGTCCCATTTCCAAAAACTCAATGTGAAATGACCGTAATTCTCTTAATTGGTCACACATTTTCCAGATGGCATGGGAAAGACCTTTCTCCTGAAAAGTTTCTGGTGCAAGGTTCCAGATAATATTTTGAACACGATTGAGAAGATCATTTAAGTCGTGATCGATCCTTAGCAAGAGACTTTTATTTCGACCAGAAAGTGTTGGTTCTAAACGAAGGTTCCCCAGCGCCAAACGGGTTCCGGCCAGTAATTGGGCAAGATCGTCGTGTAAATCGTGTGCAATACGCGCGCGCTCTTCTTCAAGCATCTGCTGTTGAGCTTTCAACACATTCTTAATTTCTTCGTTCTCTTTTGTCAGGCCTTCCTCACGCAGTTGACGTCGTGCCGATTGACTTAAATACATCGCTCCCAGCACCGCCAGAAATGCAACCATTGATAAAATTAGAAAAATATTGTATTCCATTTCGTGCTAACGACTAAAATGGAAAGTTAACGGCAATAAGTAACGCTCACAAAATTTATTTCACGAATTTTGCCAATCGGGTAACACCGCTCTACGTTAATCTGTTATCCTCAACTGAGAATCAACTTTATTGGTACTGTAATACTGTTTGTTATGAATGATGTCTTATCTGAAGTATATTTTGGCAACACCGTTCAAGATTATTTGATCGCCCTGGCAATAATCGTCGGAGGAATATTAGTACTCCAACTGTTCAGAAAAATAATTGTTACACGGTTAAAACAATGGGCGGACAGAACGGAATCGACCATAGATAATTTTGCCGTGAGCGGGCTTGAAAGATTTGCTCTTCCGGCTCTAAATTTTTTTATAGTTTACCTGGGCATTAACTACCTTTCTTTATCCGACAAGGCTGAGAAGGTTGTAAAAATCGCTGTAGCCGTCATCATTACTTTCTTTCTACTCCGGCTAATTTCCTCCATTGTTTTGCACGGCCTGCAAACATATGTCAGAAGACAAGAACAAGGCGAGGAAAAAATAAAACAGCTGGGGGGAATCATGCTTATCCTGAACGGCATCATCTGGATTATCGGGCTCATTTTTCTTTTTGACAATCTGGGGTACAACGTAGGGGCTATTATCGCAGGACTTGGTATAGGTGGTATTGCCATTGCACTGGCGGCCCAAAACATACTAGGAGACCTATTCAACTATTTTGTTATCTTTTTTGACAGGCCATTTGAAATTGGTGACTTCATTATTCTTGACGACAAAATGGGCACCGTTGAATACATCGGCATCAAAACGACACGTCTAAAAAGCCTTTCCGGCGAACAACTTATACTTTCGAACAGTGATTTAACGAAGTCACGCGTTCATAATTATAAACGCATGCAACGCAGAAGAATTCAATTTGATATAGGCATCGTGTATCAAACTTCCCTAGACCGTATTCAAGAGGTCCCGGCCATCATTAAAGATATTGTCACGTCAATAGACGGAATTACTCTTGACAGAACTCATTTTAAAGGATATGGCGACTTTAGTCTTATTTTTCAAACTGTCTATTTTGTAGAGAGTCCCGACTTTAATATATACATGGACAAGCAACAATTAATAAACTTGAGGTTGTTCGAAGAGTTTGAAAAGCGAAAAATCGAATTTGCTTATCCTACACAATCACTTTTCCTAACGCCCACAACGAAGGAAAATCACAATGATCAGCTTGTTTCGGAACATCGATGATGCTGGCCTATATATTATTGAGCCTCATGCTTCAAATTGCCTCATTCAAAGAAACCCAACGTCAATACAGTCGGGTAAAGACCGCGTATGAGGAAAAGGAACCCACGGTTGAAAATTATTTCAAAGACAAAAAGCTAAACACTTCTGAATTCAATCTTTTCGTGCGGGCTTTTAAGCATGAGAAAGAACTTGAAATTTGGATTAAACAAAAAGGCCGAGATACTTATGATTTACTGACCACTTATTCATATTGTGCAAATTCCGGAACGTTAGGTCCAAAACGAAAAGAAGGTGATTTGCAAATCCCGGAAGGCGTCTATCACATCAATCACTTCAATCCGGAAAGCAATTTCCATTTGTCGCTGGGGTTGAATTATCCCAATGCATCTGACAACATATTAAGTGATCGAAAACACCCCGGTGGCTCCATTTACATCCATGGCAACTGCGTGACTATTGGATGCATTCCCGTTACGGATGATAAAATAAAGGAGCTTTACATATTAGCGGTCGAAGCTCGGAACAACGGACAGAAAAAAATTCCAGTCCATATTTTTCCCACGAGGTTTACGAAGGATGGGGCTTTGCTGTTGAAAAATTCCTTTGCCCATACAGGCAATACAGACTTCTGGAACAATTTAAAAGAAGTATATGACGATTTTGAACGCACCAAAAAGTTGAGGACCGTACGAATAAATAGCAAGGGTGAATACTTTTTCGATGGTGTTTGATGAAACAATAACAGTCCCTTCCGACAGACCAAGAGCACCGCTCATTTCAACCTCCATCAGACTGTGATAAAACATCCATCTCGAAGATTCTCGTCAAAACTGTAATTCGCCAAAATTATTTCTTTTCCAGCACCAATGTAATTTTGTTAAAATCAGCTGCTGCATTTACTACTTTTCGAAAATCTTCATAACGAGAGAGTGGCGCGTAAATCTGCTTGTAGTATTCCTCAACGTGGACTTCAAGAAAGTTATCCTTCAATACGTAGTCAGACTTAAACAGGTATGGAGTTTGATCCTTCTCGTTGTAAGCGATATTTAATTTTAGATCTGCGAGGTTTTTAACCTGGTAACCTTTCGGCAATTCAATTTTGATAATACGATTATACATTCTGTTGAAATCATTTTCAACTTCCGAAACACGTTGTTCGTCTCTATACATTTCAACTTGGGGACCAATCAGTTCGCCAACCTTAAAAAGAATACGAGGCCCGGCCTTTTCCATGAAATGGGAAGATTCGAAATTTACATCTACTATGAAATTATTTGCTTTGGAATTTGGAACTGGATTGGCAGTCCATTTCTTGATCACTGCATCGGGTGCTATTTGCTTTGTGAGTTGATCGATCATTCCTATGCGCTGATCGGCCGACATCATATCATAATACGGTGAGAAATAAGCTGCGTTATATCCACCAAAGTCCCGTTTTTGACGAATTTGATTGGTAGCCAAATCATCATTAAAGGCAACTTCAATTTCCAAATTATCAGAATTGTAGGAAAAGTCAACGGCAGGAATTTCACCAATGGAAGAGAGCGCAGACTTCACCTCTCCGATTTGGAAGGGTTCAATAAATAATCCTTTTTGTGCGGTGAACTCCGGCTGAATCAGCGGATACCGAAACTCAAAAACATAGGGCGCCAAGAACTGTTTGGTTTCAGGAAAATATAGAACGTAATCATCAAGGTATGCCCATGAATCAAACTCTCCATCAAATTTTATGTTTTCTCTGCTACAGGTAATGACAGGGTGACATTGAATTTTTAACTTATCAAATACACCCAGAAACAACCGCGTCATACCTTGATGGGATGCTACTTTAACCTTAAGGATAGACGCAATTTGACTGAGTGACTCGCCAGCACCATCTTTGTTAACCTGTATTGTGGTTTTAATTTTATTCTCGATGGCCCTGATTCTATCCTCGAGGTTTTTAGCTGGATCGTCCGCAAGTGTCTTCACAAATTTATCCAATGCTTTTTGATCGTCTTTTGAGACCTCTGTTAGCATGGTGTAAAATGTTTTAGCCGCTTCATCCCAAGTGTATAAACGCGCATCTGATCTGGCAGTGTTGTACGCCAGCTTAAACTCGATACGTTTACGATTCGGGTCGAAATTAGAAAAGGCTTCTGTTTTCAATGCCGGCACATCCGTCATTGAAGTTTCGTATACATTCATTTCATCGCTATCCGCTTCTTTTACTTCAGGGAAATTATGGTATGTCTTAAAATCAAACTTCAAATGTTCAGGACATGTTAAGCGAAATGAATTGTGCTTTACAGGCACGTCAAATTGTACAAAAACTCTATCGAACACACTCGGACGCATCTTGCGTACGAAATAATATTCAATCTCACTTCCCATCTCGATGCCTTCAATAGCAAAAATTTTGAACGCCTTGCCAGTCTCTTCATCAGCTAGTTCCTTCAGATTACTTTTGTCAAAATAAACTGCTTTACCTTCTTTATTAATGGAACGTGCCTTCACATCGATCAAATCAAGTGCATTACCCATGGAGATTACAATACGGTTATGCTTCTGTACAGCTTCATTATTATTGACATAAATGATCCTGTGAATTGTAGAGTACAATACGAATTGATTGTTCTCAAACACATATTCATATTGGGTGTGTTGTTTCAAGATAATTTCCGAAAGGGCTCCGTCTTTTTCAGACAATTTATAACGCGTCCTTTCTTTCTCCCATTCATAAGGCTTGAAAGCATTTCCAAATAATGTTGTCGCAACAATGCAGCATGCTGCTACGCCTAAAAGTTTCACAAACTTCATTTTATTTCTTCTTTAAAATAATAGACTCTTTGTACGCCTCGCTGAGTGGCTTGACCGATGCATTCCAATGTTCGAACTGTTGAGGCTGCATCAATAAATAATTCACATAGAATTTTTTCCTGAATACGATTTTACCATTCTCCGATGTATATTCTGTTTCAAATCCCAACAACTCACCATCAGCTTTTGCGTTTGGAGGCAAGTATTCGACACTGTACCCTTCCGGGATGGTCAACTCACAGTATTCTATCTTCTCGTATTTATAATCACGTTCTTTTGGTGTTTCCCGCAGTGAGAGATTGATAAAGTCATTGTAATGCTCTTTTGTTAAGTTCATATTCACATACAACTCGTCACCAATCTTTTGAAAATAATCACCTATACGGAACGAATAATCGATCACTGTAGGTTTGTCCCTGTCATAAGCATCCGACAAAGCATAATTGTCGAGATAAAACTTGTTGCTGCCTTTTCCGATTAACCGGGTTACATACCGCTTTATATCCTCTTTTTCCGAACGATCAAGGGCATAACCGCCAAACACTTTCGGATAGCCGCCTAATGAACTAATACCCGATCCCACGATTTGATTCCCATCAAGTCTGATAGAGACAGAATCTGTCATAATGTTTCTTTCCTTCGGTATTTCAGGAATGGCCTTGATCTCATAATGTGTTGGGTCCAGACCAATCAAAGCCTCTTTTCCCTGAATCATGGAAGAGGGTAAACCGAAGGGAGTATGATCGCTTGTTGCATCGAGAAAATAATACTGTTTATCCGAGCTGATGTAGGTTGCAATCATATGATTATCAACCAACGGTGTGGGTACCTGACTATACTTGTATGGAAGATCTCGCGTTCCAATCCAGGTATGATATGATTTCACATCAGCAAGCCGAAGCATCGTCACTATAAGATTAGCCATATCCTTGCAGTCACCATAACGCTTCTCACATACATAAGAACCATGATGGGGGATGAAACCACGCATTCCTTGCTCAAAAGCAACGTACTGAATGTTTTCCTGTACCCAGTAGAAAACATTTCTTACAATATCAATTTCGGTTTTGCTGCTTTGCTTGATCTTATTTACAATTCCAATGAGTTCAGCAGATGATTCTTTATTCAAATCTTTAACAAAAGTGTTATACCAGGCATATAAATCATCCAAACTGGAAAGGACATTTACTTTTCCACTTTTGTTTTCATATGATTTCACATAACAAATAAGATGTGGCGTGAAGTATCTTACAGAAGGGCTCTCATCTTCATTTTTCCGGGCAGGTACATCCGTTGCCGTCCATTCATAAAAAACATAACCACCCTTCTCATACTTTTTGAAATTGATCGTATGTTTAGGATCATTCACAACCTCATAAACTAATTCGACCTGTCTAGTAGTCTTGATAGTGTAGGTAGCTTTTCCCTGAGGGATATAGCTTGTGAAAATGTATCCTGGCATAAAACGCGCATCCTTCATCATGGTGCGATACTGAAGATGTGTTCGATTACCCAACGAAACAGAGGGAAACGTAAATGAGTAATTGTAGGAGTCGTCGTAAAAAATACCATCAGCCTGATCATGGTTTTTCTTGAATTCAGTGACGTGCATCTCCTTGAATTTATTCTTTTCCCAAATGAGCGTTTTTGCTTTCAGATCTTTTACCTCTGTGAAATGCGAACCAAAAACTCTACCTGTTGAATAAACATCCGTTTGTGATTTCAGGTGAATCATGTCTTCCAATATATCACCAAAAATTTCAAGCGAGTCATTCTTTACCAATATGGCGATGGTTTCGGAACGCTCGATAAAAGCTGCTGGAGCATCCGGAAATTTCGCGGAATACTGTTTTAAAATTTCGGATTGCTGAGCGGGACTCGTACTGAAAAAACTAACGGCAATAAAGATGCTGGCAAATATTTTATTCATCGATCAGTTGTTGATATATTTAAGTCGGTCTACCATTGGCAACTCGAAGCAGTTGAAACGTACTGAATCATCAATGCCCACGGCGTTCATCATTTGCCAGATTAATTATTGCATGCTTGTCTCAAAAGGTAAACCACCAAAAAATTCATACTCCACCTTCTTCTGACCCTTTTCGAACAACACTGTTTTTCCATTTTTCGAACCCATCGCGTATTCTTCTTTCAAATGCAACGATCCATCGTCATTGTATTTTTCAACAACACCATGCAACTCATCGAACTTGTAGGTACCCTTCTCAATCAATCGACCGTCGGCTTGATGAATACGATATTCGCCGTCATAGTCACCGAGCACATAATTATACTCACTAAACAAGTTGCCGCTTTGGTAATAAAGTCGCTTTGGTCCCGTTAAAACTCCATTTTTGTATGTCTCCTCGTATGCTTTTTTTCCATTATCATAATTGATAATGATCTGCGCATTACCCGTAAAAGGCCTCCATGCTTTTGCAGCTTGTGTTGGGGTGATTTCACGAAAGCCAACGAGATGTCCTTCGATGTACAATTTCTCGAGCAGCGGTGTGCCTTCTGGCCCGAAATATCTGGTTATTCCATTGCGTTCGTCATTTCTAAATTCCGCGATAGAAGAAATTTGCCCATTCGGAAAATAATATAACCATGTGCTGTCATGCTTTCCAGACAAGTAAGCTCCTTCATAGTCCAGCTTACCATTTTCATAAAATCCTTTCCACCAACCTTCCTCCTGTCCATTAATAAAGTTTCCTTGAAGGAGTGTCTTACCTGTAACTGCGTTATATTGATACGGGCCGTCCTTTTGACCATTTAAAAAACTGAAGGCGTAGAAAATTTTTCCATCAGGGAACCACTTCGTAATTTTTGTGTAATTGCCGCATGTGGTTTCGAATACTGTCTGTTGCTTACCGCTGATATATGTGGTCTGAAATTTCACGTTCCCGGCTTGCTTAGTCTTTTGTGTGATGGCGGTGCCGTTTGAATTATAATTAATGATATCCTCCAGTTGATCAGCTTTATATTCACTTAAAGACGATAGTGTCCCCGTTGTGTTGTAATCAAGACACAATCCTGACAATTGGCCATTCAGATAATAATAATCCAATTCAAGTACACCATTAGGATAGTACGATAACCATTGCTGCTGGCGATCTCCATCGGTAAACCATCCTGCCTGTTTTAGCTGCCCATGCGGATAGAATTCCTGAAACCCGCCATCAAATTTACCATCTTTGTAGTTGAATGCGTATTTCTTTCCGCCAGACTTAAAATACTCTACGGCTGCCCCTTGGGCCAGACCATTTTCATATACGTACTCACTATGTTTGGTGCCTTCGGGGAAGTAATATCGCCAGGGCCCATGTATTTTACCTTCCTTGTAAGCGCCCTCGCCAGATAGCTGACCCGTTGGGTAAAATTGCTTAGCACTAAAATTACCGCTTGCGTGCCCAAATTTTCCCAGTTGTTTTCCAAGTGTATCCAGATATACAACGCCAATTAGCAAATCATTCTTGTAGTTGTTGATGTAGTGAACTTTACCATTGTGATAAATTGTATTGTCTCCGTTGAATTTGCCTGTAGCATCAAAATTCCTCTTTTCAATAAGTACGCCGCGTTCGTTATAGAATGTCCATTCACCAGCAGACTTTCCTTCGTGATATTTACCGGTGCTTTCAAGCCTGCCATTAGGATGATAATATCTCCACAAACCCGTTATCTGATCATTCGAGTAATTGCCTTCGGATTTCAATTTTCCATTTGCATGATTTTCAGCGTAGCGTCCCTCAAGAATGTCAGCTTTGTAGGTTAACACATTTCTTATTTTGCCGCTTTCGAAATAATTCGTAAAGACCCCCACGACTTTATTGGAGTCATAGGTATACGTCGATTTTGTGTTTCCATTGGCGAATAACGTTTTACCGGGTCCATGCCTCCGACCCCGATCATAATTCAAAATCTCATTTAGCGTACCACATGCGTCAAACAATTGGACCTTACCATGGATCTTTTCATTCTTCAGAAAAAAATGTTGATTTAAAACTCCATCATGATAAACATTCACTTCTCCTGTTTCTGAATTTTCTATGCTGCTGACAGTTCCATCATCGTTATAGTATTTCCATACACCAATTTTTTTACCGTTGTCTGCGTACGTGCCTTCAGCAGAGCGTTCATAATTTTGTCTGAAGTAAATCCATTTGCCTTTGCGCTTTCCTTGGGCATCTTCATTACCAATAGCCTCGATGCGATTATTCGCAAAATACCAGGCTTGTGTGGGCTTGTCGAAGTTTAAAAGTGGAGAGACAATAAGCTCACGCTTTTTCTTAAGCGACAGGTTGGTAACGTTATAAAATCCCTCAAGCTTCTTTTGATTTTTGTGATGCCATTTTTTAACGAGTTCAATGTTGGCTGATTTGAGAATATGAAAGATGAATGGCTCTACCATTTCATTTTCTTTTAAGGCTTGGTAAACGGGCAAATAATAACTGGCCCATGGATCGTCGGTATTAGCAGATGCAGTCCCCAACTGATCGAAGAACATTTGATATTGTTTTACCAGCGCGACGTCAAGATCAATTTTTGATTTATAATTCTTGTCCATCGCAATTTTCGCCCGGATGATCTGATCTAATTTTTCAAAAGCATTCGGATTAGTAGTGGGTAACGAGCCTTCCTCTGTAAACTGATTAGACACATATTTTTCCATAAACACCAGTCGTTCATTATCGTCGTTAGCCAACCCGAGGTACATCCCGAACGATAACATAGCGTGTGTTTTTTTACCTTGCCCTGCAGAAATTCTTCCGAGATTCAAATGACTTCCGGGATGGAACGGATTCATCTCCAGCACTCGAAAAAAGCAGGATATTGCTTTATCATAATCTTTATGATTGTAGTGTGTAATGCCTAAGTTATAAACGAGAATAGCATCGGTAGGATAAGCTTCAATAGCCTCGGTAAATAACGTGACTGCTTTATCATAATCCCCTTTGCGATCTGTGGCGATCGCTTGCGAACGCAGGAGGTGCGCGCGATACGGAGACGTCTTTCTTAATCCCTCCTGACAACTTGCAAGCGCCTTATCGAATTCCTCCGCGGCGATATAAGACAATGCAATTTCTGACAGCATATTTATGTATGCAGTGTCCCGTTTGGGAATAGTAAGATATTGCTGAATGGACTCCTTGTATTTACCGGAATCGTACAACTCCTTTCCTCGATTAATGACTTGAGCTGCATTAATAAAGGTTGGCTCCTGGGGATAACAAGGTAGAGAAATCGCTATAACGATGATTACCAGGCAAAAACGAATCATACGGAAGTCAAAAAGTTTGCTTGACTAAAGGAAAAAAAATTAGCGTTATGCTTCCGTTTGAAAATGACAGAATAAACCCTTCTGTAAGAAATGGCGGGTTTTAGTCAAAAAAATAAAATCCATTTGTGAGCAATTGTAATAGGGTAAAATCGCAAAAAGGCCGCAGAAAAAAGATTCTGCGACCCGTATGTATACTGTTTCGCAACTATGTTAAACGCGCGCTTCTGTTTTGTTCATCACCTTAGTTTGAATCTGGATAGATTCCTGGTGGATAAGTTTTAACAGGTCGCTTGTGAAGTCAGGGCTTAGTCCCATCGCTTTACCAAGTTGAACACGTGTTTGAATAATTTCCTCCCAGCGTGATACTTGGAGAATCGTAACACCATTTTCTTTTTTATACTGGCCAATCTTTTCGGATATTTTCATTCTTGCAGCCAACTTTGACATGATCTCGTCATCGAGGTGGTCAATCTCATCGCGAAGGATGCTGAGTGTATCTTTGAAAATCTTATTATCAGAGGACACGGAACGTACGACCAGGCCATCAATGATTTTAGACAAAACAGCTGGTGTTACTTGTTGCTTGGCATCACTCCATGCGGCATCCGGGTTAATATGCGTCTCAATCATCAAGCCCACCATGTCCAGGTCAAGCGCTTTTTGAGAAATGAAAGAAATTAATTCACGGTTACCGGCAATGTGACTTGGATCGCAAATGATGTCCAACTCAGGAATTCTGGTTTTCAATTCGATCGCCATATCCCACATTGGCGCATTTCTGAACGGACCTTTCTCAAACGCAGAGAAACCGCGGTGAATTGCTGCCATCTTTGTAATACCTGCTTTGTTCAAACGTTCCAAGGCACCAATCCAAAGTTCAAGGTCAGGATTTATAGGATTCTTCACCATCACCGGGATGTCCACTCCCTTTAAAGCATCAGCAACTTCCTGAACGGAAAAAGGATTTACGGTTGTCCGTGCTCCTACCCACAAAATGTCGACACCTGCCTTTAAACATGCGTCAACGTGAGCGGCATTCGCAACCTCAGTAGTGACCGGCAAACCGGTTTCCTTCTTAGCTTGAATGAGCCATTTTAAACCTTCGGCACCTGACCCTTCGTACTGGCCCGGCCTGGTACGTGGTTTCCAGATACCCGCGCGTAGTGCGTGTACTTTCCCCGTTGCCGCTAACTGTTTTGCAGTCGCGATGGTTTGTTCTTCTGTTTCTGCGCTGCAAGGACCACTGATGATGATGGGTTTGCTGGCGGTAGGTAACCATTTTGAAATGGATTCAAGCTGCAATGCCTTTTTCATATGTATTCAATTTTATTTTTCTTGTACTAATTTGGTTTGTTTATATTCTATGCCGTTTAAAATTTCTCTGATACGGTTAGCATCCTTCATGATGCGTTGAAGCTCTTTTCCATCTCTCTTCATTAAGAAATACTGAAATTTTTGCAGGTGCATGATGTACTCCAGCAATGCCTGACTTAAATATTCGGAATTTTGTTCAAAGATCGGTGCCCACATATCGGGTGAACTCTTGGCAAGACGAACTGTGGATGCGAAACCACTTCCAGCAAGCGCGAAAATATTCTTTTCGTCACGTTCAATATCCAACACCGTTTGACCTAACAAAAAGGAACTGACGTGCGACAAATGTGAGACATAGGCCACATGCTTGTCGTGCTCTTCGGGCTCCATGAAGATGGTGCTCATTCCTAACACAGTAAAAATTCGTTCTGCCAATTCAAGTGCTTCTTTGGAAGATTTCTCTTTCTCGCAGATGATATTTGTTTTGCCCCGGAACAGTCCTTCAAATGCCGCTTCCGGTCCGGAATTTTCTGTACCGGCAATTGGATGTGATGCTACAAACTGGCCCCTATTTGGATGGTTAGCAATCGCACGGCAGATCATTCGCTTGGTCGAGCCAGTATCAATAACTACTGCTTTCTTTTTGATCGAATCCAAAACTGATGGGAGCAATTGAGCCAATGCATTTACCGGTATAGCAAGGATAATCAGATCAGAAGTTGTAATGGCTGTTCCTTCGCTTTCAATGGAATCCACCAGCCCCAACGTTACTGCCTTGGCTGCATTTGCACCATTCAGATCCACGCCAACCAGTTCGGTGGCGATGCCTGCCTTTCGAAGATCGAGTGCAATTGATCCTCCGATTAATCCTAGTCCGATAACGGTTGTCTTCATGCTAAGCGTTGGTGTTAATACCTACCTCTGATTTTTTTCAGCTTTATCAGACGTTGACTTCAAAAATTTATCAATGCGGATAAGCGCTTCCCGTAACATCTGCTCAGTGCAGCACAGCGAAACACGAATGTATCGTTTACCTGCATCGCCGAAAATAAACCCAGGTGTAATAAACACCTTGGTGCCGTAAAGAATTTCATCGATCCACTTTTCAACATCGACAATGTGCTCAGGTGCCTTCGCCCAGACGAATAAACCAGATTGTTTGGAAGAAAAACTACAACCCAAACGCGTCAACAGTTCGCACGCAATTTTCTTACGTGCTCCATAAACTTTGTTAAGTGCAACAAACCATTCATTTCCGCTCTTCAGCGCTTCAACAGCGGCATGTTGTAAACCCAAAAACATGCCTGAGTCCATGTTGCTTTTGACTTTTAAAACAGCGTCAATATATTCTTTCTTACCAGCAACCCAACCGATCCGCCAACCTGCCATGTTGTGCGACTTGCTTAGCGAGTTCAATTCCAATGCTACTTCGTCTGCCCCTTCAATTGCTAAAAGGCTCAACGGCTCGTCATTCAGAATCATGCTGTAAGGATTGTCATTCACGATCAAAAATTGATTTTCACGAGCGAGGCCAATCAATGCTTTTAGTTCTTCACGGGTAGCAGTTCGTCCTGTTGGCATGTGTGGAAAATTAATCCACATCAGTTTTACTTTTGATAAATCACTTTTCCTGAGCGCCTCGATGTCGATGCCCCAGTTTGAATCCTCGCGCAATGCATATGGCCTCAACGTTGCACCAACAAGGTTTGCAACCGAGGAATATGTTGGATATCCTGGATTTGGAATCAACACTTCATCTCCTTCATTGACAAATGCCATCGAGATGTGCATGATTCCCTCCTTTGAACCCATGAGCGGAAGAATCATACTTTCCGGATCGAGGGTGACGTTGTAAATTCGTTGGTACAAGTCGGCGATACCTTTTCGCAATTGAGGAATACCTTTGTAATTCTGATACCCATGGTTTGAAGGATTTTTTGCAGAATTGATCAATGCGTCGATCGTAGACGGATCCGGTGCCTGATCAGGGCTACCAATTCCTAGATTAATCACACGCCATTCCGGAGAATCGAGACCCCTTACTTCAGCGAGCTTTCTGCTGAAATAGTACTCTTCAACATTTGCGATCCTTTTTGCAGTTTGTATCATATACTGTACTGTATTCGACTATTGTTTTGCTATTTGTATTCAATCTTGGCCTTCTTATACTCCCCTAAAACATTCAGATTTTTAACCTGGCGAAGAACCTGATGCATGGCATCATCGTAATTTTTTCTTTTGCGCCATTCTACATCAATATGGATGGAGTATTCACTCGGCCTTCCAATAATAGGTATGGATTGAATTTTAGTTAAGTTGATGCTGTTATCTTTTAGCGTCATTAAGGCGTCAGCCAGGCTTCCAACTTCATTTGCTACTTCAAAAGAAATCGATGCTTTGTTTGCATCAGCCTTACCGTTACTCCGTTTGGTCAAAATTAAAAATCTTGTAAAGTTCTTTTTATGAGTTTCAATCCGCTTTTCCAGTATCTGAAGTCCATATTTTTTCGCCGCATGTTCGTTCGCAATGGCAGCAGTATCCCTTAACTTAAGTTCTGACACACGTTTCGCAGAAAGTGCTGTATCATCGCTTTCCCGGATCTCCACATTTTTTAACCCGTGCAAAAATTCAGCACACTGGCGGATGGCCATGGGGTGAGACTCAATCGTTTTGATATCGCTCAAGTTCACACCTGGCAGGGCTAGTAAATTCATGTGAATAGGCAAATACAGTTCACCTATAATGCTGAAATGATACTCCTGCAAAAGAAAGTAGTTAGGCAAGATGCTTCCGGCAATGGAGTTTTCAATAGCCATGACTGCATAATCCGCTTTACCACTCTTAAGACTTTCACACAGCTGATGAAAAGTAAGGCATTCAATCGTTTCAATGGGTTCATTGAAATAGGTAAGCGCCGCCACTTCGTGAAAGCTGGTCGCTATACCTTGAATTGCAATCCTTAATTTTTTCTTCTTCGCCATACTGTTTTTCCTTTTCAGGGCCGAGGTCTTTCAAATTAAAAAGTCTATAAAAGCAAAAAGTCCCGTTTTACCGGGACCTTTTTGAGTTTTAGTTATCGTTAATCAACAACACAGCTACTCTTAAAGTCCCGCCGGGGCACTAAAAAAGTAATAAAAGTAAAAAAATGTGTTGTGAGCTTTCATTTCTTGTTCTTGATAGCTCAAAGATAAAATTTTTTTTTCGGCAGTTGCAAGCACCAGGTAATCTTTACTGTAAAATTTCTTTTAAACTAATGATTGTTAGTTCAGCCGTTGACCAATACATCTTAACTTTACGTCTACCTCACAGATAAAATGCCTTATAATATGAAAATCAGCTTTCAACCAATCCTTTTATGCGCTCTTGTCCTGGCTTGGGGATGTGGACAAAAACAACAAGATCATGAAGCGCATAGCCACAGCGACGAGAAAGGCGCCAACCAGCAATTATATGATGAGGTAATGAGCGTCCATGATGAGGTTATGCCGAAGATGGACGATCTCTATAAACTTAAGGAACATCTGAAAAAACAAGTAGCTGATTCACCCCAGATGACGGAGGAAAAAAAGAAAAAGATTGAATCCGCCATTCTTCAGCTGGATTCTGCCAGTGAAGGCATGATGGTATGGATGCGAAATTTTAACCCTTTGCCGGATAGTCTTGGTGAAGAAAAAGCGAGGACGTATTTAGAGGAGCAAAAAGTAAAAGTCTCCAAAGTTAAAGAAGATATGCTGAAGGCGATTGAAGAAGGGGAAGCTTTGAAAGAATAGCAGTCATGATCGCAACCTGCTTTATTTCAGGATCGGTAGCACATGGTTATCAAAAACAAATAACTAGATGGCTATAGGACAGTTTAGTACATCGAAATAATATTTGACTTGCCGTTTAATTAAAACTTATGCTTAAACCGAAATGGCGCGGCAAACTGCTTCTTTTTCTTTGGATGGCATTCTTTTGTTTCAATGCAACGCTCACGTTGGCTTCACATATGATTGCTGTCGAGATCCGGGCCAAGCCGGTTGACTGCCAGGCGCGTAGATATGAAATTACGCTCATCGCGTACGTTAACACAGCTTCGTCGGTTGCTTTTGGCGGCGGTGAACAGGATACATTATCTTTTGGAGACGGAACATCGTTACTGGTTCCTGAGCAACCTGCTACAATTATTGACCCGATTCTTAATATTGGCAGAGTTCAGTATACAGTCATTCATACTTACGCAGCTTCCGGTTATTACATATTGTCGTATAGTGAATATGCCAGAAACGAGGGCATCATTAATATGGATGAATCTGAATTTACAACATTCTATACTGAAACGGGGATTACCATCTCTTCTCAACACTGTGATTCATCACCGTACTTAACTGTTCCACCTGTCGATCGTGCCTGCAGTGGCATTGCATATTATCATAATCCTGGTGCCACAGATCCTGACGATGATAGCATTTCTTTTTCATTTATTCTTCCTAAAAGCAGTACCGATAAGGATGTAAAAAATTATCGGTACCCCAACCATACGCAATTTTATACTTCTGTCGGTATCAATTATAACCAGGCTAACGAAAATAATAATGGGCCTCCAACCTTCGTCATCGATGCGGCCGACGGCACCGTTACGTGGGACGCGCCAGGATCCCCCGGTGAATATGCTTTTGCTATTAAAATTACTGCCTGGAAATTTAATGAAACCGATAGTGCATGGGTTGAGTCAGGCTTTAGCATTCGCGACATGCAAGTTCTTGCGGAAGGTTGCTCAAATAATAAACCAGAACTAATTGTACCTGACGATATTTGTGTGACAGCAGGTACCGCTGTACAGTTCACGATACCGGCGTCTGATCCCGATGGCGATCTTGTTTCGATTGAAGCTTTCTCGGATGTTTTTTCTTTAGCGAATAGTCCGGGAAAAATAACACCTTCGGGTTCTCCCCTACAATCTACCATAGCACCTAACGATACCGCTTCAGTCCAATTTACATGGAATACAACATGCTTGCACATCAAAGGCCAGCCGTATAAAATCGTATTCAAAGTAACGGATAACCCACCCGGCGGGCCAAGGCTGGTCCAGTTTAAAACCGTTTCCATAAAAGTAATTGCACCGGTTCCTGAGATCGAAAGTATAAATGTCAACCCTGTTTCGAAAAGCGTAACGCTGGCGTGGAGTAACTATCCTTGTAAAAACATACAAAGCTTTCAGGTTTGGAGAAGGGTAGCCGAATATGTTTATGATCAGCCGGAATGTAATAATGGAATGCCTTACTTTTTACGATATACATTGTTAGCGACGCTTCCCGGCAATGTGATTACTTATACCGATTCTGATCTTTCAATCGGCGCGCAGTATTGTTACCGGATCGTCGCCCTTGTTGGTGAAAATAAAATTCCAAGCAGGATATCCCTAGATACTTGTCTTATACCAAAACCCGCAGAAGCACCAGTGATTACCAATGTTTCAATTATTGAAACCCACGAAATGAATGGAAGTATTCAAGTGCGTTGGACGTCACCGTTTGACATTGAAAAAACTCAATATCCTCCACCATACGCTTATAAAGTTTATCGCTCCAACGGGTGGGAGAATAATACCTTTACTGAACTTACCCAGGATCCCATCAGTGATACCGTCTTTATTGATACCCCTGTCAATTCTCAAACCTTCCCTTACGAATACAGAATTGAGTTGTTTGTTCCTACATTAAGTACGACACCGATCGATACTTCATCCATCGCTTCTTCAGTTTTTCTCACTGCCGAATCGCAACGGGGCCAAATCAAACTTACATGGGACGCCCAAACACCGTGGTCGAATTACGTCCAAACTTTCCCTTTCCATCTCATCTATCGCAGCGATCAAGGACTTAACGGACCGTTTATTTTGATTGATAGCGTTGATGTAATTAAATCCGGGTTTGAATACATCGATGAAGGGAAATTTCAAAACCAGCGCCTGGTGGAGGACAAGTTTTACTATTACAAAATTCTAAGCAGGGGCTCGTATGGTAACCCATCGATCAGTCAACCTTTGGAGAATTATTCGCAAGTCGTTGCTAGCGCTATCCTGGATTCAAAGCCACCGTGCACGCCAACCGTTGTAATAGACAAAATGGATTGCAGCAACCTGCCATGTGATACGGACACCTACTACAATTACATTTCTTGGAGTTATTCCGATAATAGCTGTTTGGAAGATGGCCTGACCTACCAGGTCTTTGAGGCAGACGCTGAAGGTGATGAATTCATTTTATTGACCACGGTATCGGACAATTCCTTTCGACATTCCAACCTCACTTCCCTGGCCAAATGTTACAAGGTAGTAGCCGTTGATGCTGCAGGAAATATGAGCTCTCAAAGTGAGGCTGTCTGTAACGATAATTGTCCTTACTTTGAATTACCCAATGTCTTTACACCAGGTTCTGAAGACGGCCGCAACGATCAGTTCATTGGCTTCGGGCCAGAGAATGGAGCCTCACGATGTGCAAGGTTTGTAAAACAAATCGATTTGAAAATTTATAACCGTTGGGGCACCGAGATATATTCTACAAATAAAATTGTTCCGAAGGGAGGTACTTTCCTTTGGGATGGAACATCAAATACAGGTAGACAGTTGGATTCTGGCGTTTACTATTATTCAGCCAACGTCACCTTCGATGTGAGGAATCCTGCGCAGCAAACTAAAATTATCAAAGGTTGGGTGCACCTCATTCGAAATAAATAAAAATGTTTGGATATCACGGAATATGAAAACCATTTCCGCCTCGCTCAACGCAGATTATTTCCCTCATTTTTTCGGAAATAGTTTACCTTTGTGCTCTTCAAAAGAACGCCATGGATTTAAAGCTTGTCCCCCTTAACGATTTACATACAAAACTCGGTGCTAAAATGGTACCCTTCGCAGGTTATAACATGCCTGTGCGTTATTCTTCAGATATTGAAGAGCACATGACCGTGCGTAAAGGTGTTGGTGTTTTTGATGTATCTCACATGGGAGAATTCCTCGTTCAGGGGCCGCAAGCATTGGATCTTATTCAACGCGTTACTTCCAACGATGCATCCAAGCTTATCGATGGGCAGGCGCAATATTCATGTCTACCCAACGAGACCGGCGGCATTGTCGATGATCTTATTGTATATAAAGTCAAAGACAATGATTACATGCTTGTAGTTAATGCTTCCAATATTGAAAAGGACTGGAACTGGATTACAAAATTCAACACAAAGGGAGCGACGATGAAAAACATTTCGGACGACATTTGCCTCTTTGCTGTTCAGGGTCCGAAGGCAGCGGCTACTTTGCAAAAATTAACCAAGATTGACCTGAATACTATTAAATATTATCATTTCAGCAAAGGAGAATTTGCCGGCGTTCAAGATGTTATTATTTCGAACACCGGTTATACGGGTGCAGGTGGATTTGAAATTTACATCGATAAGAAACATGCCGAGAAAACCTGGAATGCAATTTTCGAAGCCGGAAAAGAATTTGATATTAAACCTATTGGATTAGGTGCGCGCGATACATTACGACTTGAGATGGGCTTTTGTTTGTATGGCAATGACATTGATGATACTACCTCTCCACTGGAAGGAGGTTTGGGATGGATTACAAAATTTTCAAAACAGTTTACGAATTCTGATGCCCTTAAAAAGCAAAAAGAAACAGGCGTAAAACGTAAACTGGTAGGATTTAAGATGATTGATAAAGGTATTCCGCGCCATGACTACATTATCAAAACGGCCGATGGTTCATCCATAGGAAAAGTAACGTCGGGTACAATGTCGCCCGTCTTAGGAGTCGGCGTGGGGCTCGGATACGTAACAACAGAACATGCCAACCCTGACCATGAAATTTTTATCGACGTTCGCGGGCGGCTTCTGAAAGCTTCCATTCATAAATTACCTTTTATCTAACATGACGTACAGGCTTGCAGTTGCGTTTCTTTTGATCAGCGCTGGACTGTCTGCGCAAACCAAAGAAGAAGTTGCGTTAAATAATCTGGCAATATCGTTGATGGATGAAGGCAATTATAAAGAAGCGCTTATACACCTCGATAAACTCACTGCAGCCAGCGGCAATAATTTCGTCTACCGATATAATCGTGCCGTCACGCTTTTCAATTTAAAGCAATACCAGGAAGCGATTAAAGAATATAAGTTTTTGCACGAGCTGATTCCTGACCAAAGCGAATATGTATTTCAAATTGGCAATGCCTACGAACAAATCGACAGTGTAGAACAGGCGACTGATTTTTACACACAAGCAATTAACATGGATGCCGATCACTTTATTTATTTTTTCAAACGAGGCACTATCTTATTGAAACAAAACAAACTGCAAGAAGCTGTAGCGGATTTCACATCATCCATCGCCCTTAATCCAAAACATCATAATTCGTTGCACAATCGCGGCATTACATTTTATAAGCTGGGTCAAGAAAGTAAGGCCTGCGCGGATTGGTGCCAATCTTTTCAACTCGGAAATACTTATTCCAAAAGTCATATCGACCAAAACTGCAGCAAGATTCAAGCTTGTGTTCCTTCCAAATGAAAAAAGTAGATGTTTGCCTTAGTCCGGATTTAATGCATTTGTACAAAACAGATGACCGCACTGTGGTTGTTGTTGATATTCTCCGCGCAACTTCGTGTATGACTACCGCCTTCGCTTACGGAATACAAAGTATTACACCTTTTGCTTCGTTGGAGGATTGTCGGGCTATGAAGAGCAAAGGATATTTTACTTCAGGTGAGCGGGATGGCAAAAAAGTGGAAGGATTTGACTTGGGCAATTCTCCTTTTGAATACATGGCCGAAAAATTACAGGGCCAAAAAATTGCGTTCACTACCACCAACGGCACGCAAGCGATTGCCAAATCGATGGATGCAAAAGAAATTGTAATAGGGTCTTTTCTCAATTTATCAGCTGTTGCAAAACATATTCGACAATGTCAAAATGATGTACTCATTGTGTGTGCTGGATGGAAGGGTAGATTTAACTTGGAAGATACACTTTTTGCCGGCGCATTGATCGAGAGCCTTCGCAATGAAATTGAACTGGAATGCGACGCGCCGCAGGCATGCGTTCATCTTTACAAACTCGCCAAATCTAACATGATTGAATTCTTGAAAGAAGCAAGTCATGTGAAACGCTTGGCTAACCTCAATATTTTTGAAGACATTAAATTCTGTTTGACCATCGACAAATATGATGTTCTCCCAGTATTGAAAGGTTCGAAGTTTGAAGTTTGATATTCAGAAGGGTAATTCCTATCCTCTCATACATTTCATTTCCTGAGCGGTCACATCACAACATTTAAAATTCGCGGATAACATCCATCATCATACCCTCACATATATCTTCTTCTTGTCTAAGAGGTATCCTACACCCCAACACAATAGCATGAAGAATACCGCGAACAAGAACGAAGCGAAGATGGGACTTGCAAAGCTTCCAAAAAAATCCTCGTAAAGCCACGTTCTGATACTATGTTCCCGTGAAGGAACAATCAATAGCAAGATTAAACCTACTTCTGATAACAGATAAATGAAAAGTGGATTGCGTCCAAACACTTCGAAAAAATAAGTCCAGCGCCGGCTTTTCTTTATATCCACGACATACATTAAAGCAGCCAGAACAACTGTGCCCAGCCCAACCGTGAGCAATACAAATGAACTCGTCCAGAGTTTTTTGTTGATGGGAAAAAACATGTCCCAGACAAGTGCGGCAAAGATCAGAACGGCGCCTGTCAACAAAAGCTTAGTAATAGACTCGTAAGAACTTTTATTTTTCCGAATATAATCGCCAACCAGGTAACCAACGATGACATTTACAATTGCAGGAAGGGTGCTCAGCAGTCCTTCCGGATCAAATGCAACCCCTTCCCCGTGATATAAATGCTTTTCACCAAATATCAACAAGTCAAGTTTAGATCCATAATTTCCCAACATACTATAGGGGTCATTTGCATCACCGAAAGCATACAATATTATCCAATAACCGAAGAGTGCAAATACACTGAACCAGATGGCAAAGTTTCTCGAACTATAATACAGTATTATTGACGCAAAGAAATAACACAACGCTATACGTTGTAACACCCCAAGAATTCGTGTTTCCGCAATAGGCTTTAACTCCAATCCACCTCCTTCGGCTGTTTGAAAAAAAGGAAACCAATACATGAGATAACCCAACAAAAAAATGATCACGGTTCGTTTGATGGTCTTCTTCCAAAAAACGTCGGCCCCCAGCGACTGATACTTAGGCATTACAAAAGCCATGGCATTACCGACAGCAAACAGGAAGGACGGAAAAACGAGATCGGTAGGTGTAAATCCATGCCACGGAGCATGCAGCAATGGTGCGTAAGCAATGTGCCAGCTACCGGGAGAATTTACTACGATCATAAAACAAACAGTCATTCCCCGGAATACATCCAGTGCAAGGTAGCGTTGATTGTCGGTCATGGTGGCTCAGGATTTATCTAAAGCTCCTGGATTTTTCTCAGAGGTGCAAGCCGATTAATGTTATAATCTACTGGCACAACACACACCACGAAAGTGTTAACTGTGCCTACGGAAAAGTAAATTTGAGACCTGCCTACTGAAAGCAGGTCTCTGTATTCTGACAGGGGTTATGTGAGCTTGGGATTTTGATGGTGACGATCTTTGTCACGAAGTGTTTTTTTTTCCAGGTTTTTAGCGAAGACTTCTGTAAGGTTAACACCTGTTTGATTGGCCAGGCAAATTAATACCCAAAGAACATCGGCTAATTCATCCCCCAGATCTTTGTGTTTATCCGATTCTTTCTCAGATTGCTCTCCGTATCGACGGGCGATAATACGGGCAACTTCGCCTACCTCCTCCGTTAGCATGGCCATATTAGTAAGTTCATTAAAGTACCGTACGCCATTCGTCTTGATCCATTGATCCACCACCTGTTGAGCCTGCTCTAAAGTCATACAAATCTATTTGGTGTATTGAACAACAGCATCGATAATACTTTTCGAAACCTGCTGCTGATTGTTTTCATCCGTCATAAAGGAACGGTCTGTGTTATTTGATAAATAACCTAATTCCAAAATAATAGAGGGGACATTATTTTTACTTAAAATATAAGGATCAGATTTTTTTATACCCGTTACCGAAATTCCTTTCAACGACTGAAGTTGTTGAACAACTTTTTCAGCCAGCATTTTACTTTCATTGAAACGGCTATTCCTTTCACTTACAAAACATTCAATCCCAGAAGTGGAGGCATTATTGTCGTAGTTCATGTGGAGCGAAATGAATGCATCGGCCGCATGGCGGGTCGTCAGCATAACTCTGTCTTCCAACGTTAAGCCATTGTCGTTGTTACGCGTGAGAATCACTTTCACATTTTTAGCCTCGCCCATTTGTTGTATCTGCTTCGCCAAGGTGAGAACGATTGATTTTTCATTTATGCCTTTGGTTTCACTCCCAGCATCATTACCTCCATGACCAGCGTCGACAATAATAACCACTTGTCCATCTTTGTTATGGTCGTAGCTACTATCAAAAGACACTGATGACGCCACGGGGGTTGAGAAGGCAAACAACAACATGCAGACGACGGGCATAGAGATCGCATAAATGAGTAAGAACCGGAGAGAACTTTTGTTTTTGGTCATCATAAGAATTCTTTGTTTAATGGTTTGAGAATAAAATTTACTAATGTGTATGGTTGAGCTATTGGCTTGCAAGTGGAGCAGTAAACAGTCAAGATAATGTTCCAGCTGCGCTCCCTTGTTCAATACAAAAGCGTCCGCCTCATATTCATGTTGCATCTTTATTGACTGACTGTACCATATCATCACGGGATTGAACCAAATGACGATTCTTGCTATTTCAACAATCATCAAATCAAACCAGTGGCGATGCTTAACGTGAGCAATTTCGTGCTCCAATATCAAACTACTCACATTCCGCTTTGGCAAGAAGATGAGATTAAAAAATGAAAATGGTTCCTCAATATCACTATATACAATCACGGCCTGTCTATGTATTGATGTCGTTGACCGTCGCTTTAACTGCAGTAATCCTGTAACCGAGCATACAATCCTTAAGAGAACCGAAATACATCCAAGCCAGTAGATGATAGAAATGATCGAATAAACAGACAGCAACGGAGACTCGAGAAGTATCTCGGTATCTTGTTGCAGGGCTTGGAATGAAGTCGAGGAAATAAAATCTGATGCTGTCAAGTGGTAATCAGGTGCTACGCTGGAAAAATTCAATAATGGAAGTATAAAAGAACCTAACAGACAGACTACGAGGTAAATTCGATTCACCAGGAAAAAGGTCAAATTTCTAAAAAATATAACGTAGAGGATATAGAAAATTGTGATACACGCATTAACCTGAATAAGGTACCATAGATTCTCCATCGCCTACTTTTTTTTGGTTTTTAATTTTTTGATGCGGTCATCAATGAGCTTCTTAATTTCTTCGAGTTCATAAAGATTAAGCTTGGCGTTCGAGAAATAAGAAACCATGGTGGCTGGTGAGCCCTGAAAATAATTCGAAATCATCGGTTTTACCTGATGCTGAAAATATTCGGACTTGGAAATTTTGGGATAGTATTCATTTACTTTGCCATAAGTCCTGAAGCTGATGAAACCTTTTTTCACCAGAACTCTAATGACCGTTGACACTGTAGTGTATGCAGGGCGCGGCTCCGGAAATTTTTCAAGAATATCTTTTAAAAACCCCCGCTCCATCTCCCATAAATATTGCATCACCTGTTCTTCTGCCTTTGTAAGTGTTTTTAATATCATGGCAGAAAGGTATAACTATATTTATAGTAATCAAACTATTTTTATAGTAATTATGAACACATAATTATTTTTGAAATCAAAAAGTATAAGTTTTCAAAGATTGCTATTGAAGTTTTTCCCTGAGTTTTTCCGGAATCCTGGCAACCTTTCGTGTATCGTAATCAAAACAAACAATTCCGGTTTTACCTCTTGCAACTTCTTTCCCGGTTGCCTTATTATCGATGAGATAGTGCATATCGAATCCGTATTTATTAAAGTCCGAGACACCCACTTTGATTGTCAGCTCATCACCTAAAAATGATTCTGACTTATATTGAACCGCCGCATCTGCAATGACTTGACCGATGGATCCTTCAAAATTAAGTTCATTTTTAAATCCGAGGGTTTGGTAAAATTTTATACGTGCCTCTTGCATTATCGTAAGAATGGTATCGTGGCCAACGTGATTCCCGTAGTTGAGATCAGATGCACGAACCGTAAGTTCAGTAGAGAACAAGAATTTCTCAGGTAAATTAAGTTGGATACGTGCCATGATATTAATCTGATTTCTTAATTACAAACTCTTCCACAAATACAATGTGGCGTAAGCTTCCCAGCCTTTATATTTCTTAAATATTTTTTTAACTTCTTCCAACGTCGGCTTTCTTTTCAGTTTTTTCAAATTCTTTATTGCGTTGTGAATACCTGCATCCTCCAGCGGAAATGCATCCGCATGGCGAAAGGTTTTCATAAGTGCATAGTTTGCCGTCCAGTTACCGATGCCTTTGATTTTCATGAGCAATTCTTTTGCTTCTTTTAATGGAAGGTTTACAAGCTTCTCCTTGGAGACATGACCTTTTGCAAATGCTTGTGCAATATTAATCGTATATGCTGCCTTCTGTCTAGAGAACTGCAAAGGTAAAAGTTGTTCAGGTGTAAGTCGAGCAACTGCGTCAGGCGTGGGAAACAAATAGTATGTCTCTTCTTTTAGCGTTACTTCCTCTCCGAACTGCTCAACGAATCTTTGTTTCAAGGTGTAAGCAAATTGAAGATTGATCTGCTGGCCCAGTACCGCCCAAACGATTGATTCAAACAGGTCGGGCTGCCCAACAATACGGTATCCATAAAAACTTTCGACCAGACCCTTTAGTAATTTATCTTTTTGACACATAACGTAAAATGGCTTAAGGTCCGTATCAAGATCCAACCATTCCCGAATGTATTTAACAACTTCGGTTGCCTGTGCTACAGTGACATTGGTGTTTAGAAAATCTACTATTAAATCCTGCTCATCATAATGAATAGAAAAAATAATAATCGCATCATCAATCCTTAATGCCTTCTCGATTCTATCCTCAACAACTTTATGTAACAACTCCCGGGGTGAGCGCTTTAAGAAAGTCAGCGCAAGCTCGTAGCTGAATTCCTGGGGAGGTGGTATACGCAGAGATTTCATTAGACGTTTAAAAGAAATTTCAAGATAGTAAATCGCTGGTTCCTTGTGAAAAGAAAATAAGGTAGCAATGGAGATTCCAAATCGCTAAACAACGGAAATTATGCTATGGTTTCCGCAAGATCCGGGTTGATTGTACTATTTCCATAGAGAACCTTTGTAGACAAAACATTTATCTATGATTTCTACTTTTCCATCTCACGCTTCAGCATTGGACACCTCCATCAAAAACATGCATTGGAATAATATCGCCGATAATCTTAACACTAGAGGATTTAGTATTATTCGTAATGTTTTACCGCCTGAGATTTGCAGCGAGCTGATTGCCTTATATCAACACCCGGAACAATATCGAAGCATTATCAATATGCAGCGATACCGGTTCGGACAAGGAGAATATAAATATTTCAGTTATCCACTTCCATCCTATGTTCAATCTTTACGTGAATCGTTTTATCCGCCGTTGGCTTCTATTGCAAATGAATGGATGGGGAACCTTAATATCGATACGCTATTTCCGGAACAACATCGTAATTTGATAAATCAATGTCGTGAGCACGATCAATTGCGTCCTACTCCCTTGATTCTACGGTATGAGCGCGGTGGATTTAATACATTGCACCAGGACTTGTATGGCGAGATCTATTTCCCGTTCCAGATTGTTTTCGTACTAACCCAACCAGGGCAGGATCATGAAGGAGGAGAATTTGTGTTGACCGAACAGATTCCAAGAGCTCAATCACGGGTTTGCGTACTTCAACCTAACCAGGGAGATGCCGTAGTCTTTACCACTAACTTCAGGCCCGTGAAAGGCTCGAAAGGATATTATCGGGCTAAAATGAAACACGGTGTAAGTGAAATCAAGAGCGGCATCAGATATTCCTTAGGTATTATTTTTCATGATGCGAAATAACGTTGCATCACAAGAACATCTGGTTCAATTCGCTATGTCATGTGATTCTTGTAACCGCATCGAATAAAATGATAAACCATACAACCATTGGCCGTGAAAACCTGCTGAAAAAAATTAAAGATCAACGCATACGCTATGCAGGCAATGCACGCTTAAAAATCTTTGGCCGATTGAATTGTAAGTCAGGCAAAAGAATGAAAAAGCAACACAGAGTATTTTTTGAAACAGAAACGGAAGCCATCTTCTTTGGATTCCGTCCCTGCGGTCATTGCATGCCTGGTAAATACAAAAAATGGAAACTCGACAACTAATATTATTTTTTTGCAACCTGTGTTGCTTTCAGGTTGTCGGCAACCAGCAACACAAAATCTTTTCCTTTAACAAATCCTTTCCCCCATTCTGCATCGAATTTGCTAGCGATGGGCAGACCGGATAGTTCTTCTGTTTTTTTTCCTTTCTTCAACGCGGCGGCTACTTCATCACGAATTTCTGCCAAGTGGTCTCTGAAATTTTTAACATCCCCTTTCCTGCATAATTCCCCATGACCTGGAATCACTTTTGTATTGTCATCCATCATCGCCAAGATCGCATCCAACGATGAGATGAAGCCATTGATGGAGCCACCATTTCCATAATCAATGTAAGGATACCCATAGGTTACAAACATATCGCCCATGTGGAAAACATTTACTTTTTTAAAATGGACAACCACATCGCCGTCGGTATGCGCCGGGTTTACGTGAACCAGTTCAATGTCTTCCTGATTCAAATAAAAATTAAGTTTTTCCGAAAACGTAATAACCGGCCATGCCTCTTCGGGTCTTGGAGGAGTAACATTTTTATTGGTGGGATTCACCTGCTCTTTCGACATTCTTTCACGGACTTTATCATGCGCTACAATTGTTGCCCCCATCCGTTTAAAATTTTCATTTCCCCCTGAATGATCTCCATGAAGATGTGTGTTAATCAAAAAGCGTATATCATTTGGACTTAAGGTCTTAATAGCACCATTGATTTTATTGGACAGGGGTGCAAATTGGTCATCGATCATCAAGGTTCCTTCTTTTCCTATGAATACGCCTATATTACCCCCGGAGCCTTTCAGAAAATAAAGATTCTCGGCTACCAGGACCGGTTTGATGTTAACGGTATCAAAGTTATTCTGAGCCTGTGCCACGAGACAGGAACTACCAATGAGTAGTAATAGAAAAGTCTTTTTCATAAGTGACTAGTTGTTCTTAAATATAAGAAAAGGTGATTTACTTATTGTCACTAGATTTTTAAACGGAACGCTTTTGATTTATGAGGATTATGCGCAAGAACCGGGTTGAAGAGATGCACAGGCAATGGCAATTTTGAATCATAAATTCAATAGTTTTATGATACTGACAACGAACGAACACCATATCAATTACCAGCGAATAGAGCAGGCAATTCTATACCTGGAGGAAAATTTTAAACGTCAACCAGAACTGGATGAAGTGGCGGAAAAAGTACACCTGTCTCCATTCCATTTTCAACGGATCTTTACGGAATGGGCGGGAATAAGTCCAAAACGGTTTTTACAATTTCTCACGGTCGATTATCTGAAAGAACAACTTGATCGTACCAAGAATCTAAACGAAGCTGCTGAACAAGCGGGACTTTCAAGCCAGTCGAGGGTGTACGATCTTTTCACAACACTTGAAGCGGTCACCCCACAAGAGTACAGACAACAAGGCGCAGGCATTCGTATTGAATACGGTATTCATGAAACGCCGTTCGGGATTTGCCTGTTGGGTGTAACAGAGAGAGGCATTTGCTGGCTGTCCTTTCTACATACTGATGAAGATCCTAAACGAGAAATTGAATTGATGAAACAGCATTGGAATAACTCCACCTTTCATCAAAATCAAGAACTCACGGCTGCATTTATAGAGAAGATCTTTGCTGCCAACAAAAGCAAAAATCCGGAGAAACTCCATGTCTTTGTAAAAGGAACGAACTTTCAGTTAAAAGTATGGGAAGCGCTTCTGAAAGTTCCTATGGGGGAAGTAACTACATATCAAAATATTGCAGTCTCCATTCAAAGTCCAAAGGCTATGCAAGCGGTGGGATCTGCCGTGGGATCAAATCACATTGCATATCTCATCCCTTGTCACCGTGTTATTCGAAAAGATGGAATTCTCGGTGAATATCGGTGGAGCTCAGCGCGCAAGAAAAGTATGATTGGCTGGGAAATGGCAAAAAGTCAAAAACAGTTGCCGCTTGATTAATCCAATTTTTTCAATTGGATATTTCTGAAATCAATGGGCTGGCCTTCACTTTGTAATGCGATGTAGCCGGATTTTAACGGTTTGCCTACCTGCCACAGCGTACTGTCGTATCCTTGCACCACGCCTCCTCCCATCGTTGGCTTGCTGTATTGCAAAACCGTGTCACCGTTAATAATATGCGTGATGAGAGAGTCGCCTAAAACAATCAGTTCTGCTTTTACCCACTCATCTTTATCATAAGTTTTGGAAGAAGAATTCAAGCAATGACCATCATATATTTTTCCTTCATAGACTATTTCAGTGCCCGGTGAACACATGTTACCTGTGGGGCGAGGTTTGCCATCCCCCAGTCCAGCTAAAAATTGCATCTCGATAGAAATTGGCCAGTTTTGTTCTTTTAAAATGGTATTGGGATCCTGCGAATGATACATAACGCCACTGTTTAAGATTGTATAATCCGGAGCTCCCTTCTGCAATTCTCCTGTAAAGTGATATTCCAATTTTAAATGGAAGTGCGAGAAAGGTGTTTTATAATATAAGTGTGAAAACTGGTCGTTGAAGTCTTCATATTGATCGTATCTTACTTTAATGATACCATCTTCAACACGAAAGGTATTGCCAAAATTCACACCTGCATCATGATGGTGCACTTTAACAATCCAGTCATTCAAATCCTTGCCATTAAATAGTTGTATCCATTCCTCCGTTTTCTCTTCAGCGTCCCCTCCCGTTTTAGCATCTTTTGAAGTGCCGCAGGCGCTGAGGAACAAAACCAGCATGACAATTGAAAAGTAGTTTAACATATGCATGTTCATTCAATAGGTCGCGAAGGTACTATATGTTCACAGACAAGTCTAGCGAAGGCTAAACTTTTCGGAAATTTTGACCTTTACCTTCGATGGTTCGATGAACGCAATTCGTTATCTTTAATTCACATGTAAATTAGCCTTATGAAACGGATTCTGTTGTTTGCAACACTTTTTCTTATGACCCTGAATTTGCAACTGCTTGCTCAAGATGAAGTTGCTCAAGTGGTTGTTTATAGGATACCCGCGCATAGCCCTGTTAACAAAATGCCTTGGTATAATGATGTCTATCGCTTTTCAGATTTTCACTCTGGTACAGTTCTTTATGCATCACGGCGCAAAAACGCTGAAACCCTAAAATTGAATTACAATCTTTACTATGAAAAGATGGAGTGTATCAACGGGAAGGGAGACACAGTTTTATTAAAAACAGGTAAACTTAAATTTGTTAACATCGGCGGCAGGGATTTCCTCTTCGATAATGTTAAAGGTTTCATTGAGATCGTTGCTGATACACCTGTTGCTCTAGGCATAAAAACGTTTATGACTCAAATAACTATGGATTATATTATAGGAAAGGGTTGGGCTGCCGAGAACAAGACCAGTGGAATACTGGCAGGCCCGACCAGGACTTTTGAAGGAGTCTTTGACCTACGCACAAGTCCATCGATATATAGTCGTTACTACAAGAAAGACCTTGCCTTTTTCTTCATCGATCGTAAGACCAGTATACACAAAGCTGTCAAACCATCGATCCTGAAAATATTCGCACCATACGCTGAAAAAATCAATGAATACCTGGAAACAAATCCGGTTGATTTCAATCGTCAGGAGGATCTGATCAGGCTGCTAACGTTCTGTCACAACCTGACAAATTCATAATTGTTTTTACATTCTTCACGATGTTTACTTACCAAACTATACTTTTGTAAACTTTCCGCCGCCTCCTCCCAGCGTTGGCTTGTTGTATTGCAAAATCGTGTCTCCATTTACAATATGCGTGATGTTCACAAACAAAGTCCAGTGCTAAGTTTTTGGAAATTTTGATCGCTCTATTCGCTGGTTCAATGAACATTTTTCACTTATCTTTAATTAGCACTTAAAGTTGAAGCTATGAAAAGCATCCCGTTGTTTGCATTTCTATTGTTTACGATCCTGAATTTTTCAGCGTTTTCTCAGGATGAGGACGGTCAACAAATTGTAGTTTACAAGGTGCCTGCGCATAACGCTGTTAATAAAATGCCCTGGTATAATGAGGTCTACCGATTTGCAGAGTTTCAACCTGGCACCGTTCTTTATGCTTCCAGCCGCAAAGACACGGAAACCCTAAAATTGAATTACAATCTTACTATGAAAAGGTTGAATGGATCAACGAGCAGGGAGATACTGTCTTATTAAAAACCGGTAGACTTAAATTTGTTAACATCGGTGGGACGGCTTTCCTCTTCGATAATGTTAAAGGTTTTATTGAGATTGTCGCCGACGCACCAGTCGCTTTGGGTGTAAAAACTTTTATGGCTTCAGCAAAAATGGATTATGTTGTTGGAACGGGTTGGGTTGCCGAGTATGAGACCAGCGGAATACAGGCCAGTCCGAGTAGGACTTTTGAAGAAGGCTTTGACCTGCGCACGAGCCCCTCGGTATATGATCGTTACTATAAAAAAGACGTTTCCTATTTCTTCATCGATCGCAGAACCAGTGTACACAAAGCCATCAAACCTTCGGTTCTTAAACTATTCTCACCGTATGCTGAAAAAATAAATAAATACCTGGAAACAGATCCTGTTGATTTCAATCGTCAGGAAGACCTTATCAGACTGCTAAATTTTTGTCATAATCTGCGACATAACTAAATGATCATGTTCTTTCTGATGTCTTTTTTTACTTGGCCTCAATAATTTTATAAACTTTTCCAGTACTATATAGTAAAATCTTTTTGCTGTAATAGACCCACGGAGGTTTTGCCATCGTACCCTGCACCACGCAAATTATGATCGCTACATACTGATTCAATGGCGTTATTCATTATCTTTAATTACAGTTAAAATTAGCATTATGAAAAGCATCCCGTTGTTCGCATTTACATTATATATGATCCTGAATTTCCCAATGTTTGCTCAGGATGAGGATGGCCAACAAATTGTCATTTATGAGGTACCTGCGAATATCGCGGTTAATAAGATGCCCTGGTATAAGGACGTCTACCTATTTTCAGATTTCCAAGCTGGCACCGTTGTTTATGCTTCCAGGCGCAAAGACAATGAAACTCTCAAATTGAATTACAACCTTTACTATGAAAAGGTGGAGTGTATCAATAAGCAGGGAGATACTGTCTTGTTAAAAACCCAGAAACTTAAATTTGTTACCATCGGTGGCACACCTTTCCTCTTCGATAATGTTAAAGGCTTTATTGAGATTGTGGGTGACGCACCCGTCGCTTTGGGTGTAAAAACTTTTATGGTGGGAAATTTTGGCAATGACCTGCGCACGAGCCCATCCGCGTATGATCGTCGCTACATAAAAAATGTTTCCTATTTCTTCATCGATCGTAGAACCAGTGTACACAAAGCCATCAAGCCTTCGATCCTGAAACTATTCGCACCGTATGCTGAAAAAATCAATGAATACCTGGAAACAAATCCTGTTGATTTCAATCGTCAGGAGGATCTGATCAGGCTTCTAAACTTTTGTCATAGCCTGCGACATACATGATTGTATTACGTCATTCCGAATGTGTTACTTGGCAGCCATAAAATTTTATAAACTTTTTCGGAACTGTATGCCAGCACGGATAAAGTCTTGTTGCTGTCTTCATCAAAAGATGATAGACTCTCTGGAAGATTTGCTGCCGTAATCGGGTGCCAACTACGATATTTGAATGATTTACAATCACTTCTTCCGCCGAAATAGGGATTTCCTTAAGACTTATCTACCTTTGCCCGCCTAAACCGCCTTGGAATGATTAAGCTTATAATTTATGCACTCAAGCGTTTCGCTTGGTTTAAACGTCTAAATGCTAAAGTAACGTATGAGCTTTTGGCCAAACGTGTGCCGGCCGCAGAATGGCAGTTCATGAATTATGGTTACGTTCCAAATCCCAATGAAAAACCGATTGAGGTGCCTGAAGATCCGTCAATTCAAAAATATCCGTTACAAATGTATCATTACCTGGCACTGAAAACGGATCTTGGTGGAAAGAAAGTGCTTGAAGTGGGAAGCGGTCGTGGCGGTGGAGCAAAACACGTCGCAAGCGCACTTAAACCAGCATCCTATATTGGTATGGACCTCGCTCAAAACGCTGTCGACCTGGCAAACAAACTTCACCATGTTCCTAATTTAAAATTTATTCAAGGAAGCGCCGAGGAAATTCCTTTGCCCGACAATAGCGTCGACGTTGTTCTCAATGTGGAATCATGCCATGCTTATGGTTCTGTCGAAAAATTTATCAATGAAGTAAAACGGGTACTTAAGCCGAACGGCACATTTGCTTTGGTTGATTTTCGCGATGCGGATAAAATGTATGTACTCCGTCAGCAACTAAAAAATTCCGGACTTACCTGGATTGAAGAAGAAGATATTTCAAGCAATGTTGTTCGCGCAATTGAGGCAGAAGATGAAGTAAAGAAAGCTCGCATTAAAAAGTTGTTCCCACCCAAATGGCAAAAACTATTTGGAGAGTTTGCTGGAGTTGTAGGCTCAACATTTCATACTAAAATGAAAAATGGCGTAAAAGTCTACCACAGGTTTGTCTTAAAAAAGCCTGCTTAACGAAGTTAAACTTACCCATAACCTTTAAGTTCAAGATTTAAGGTTTCACCTTTTTATTATTTATTTTTTAAGGGCGGTTTGAATGAAACAAGCTTAATAAAAAGGCCTTTGTTTTTAATTGAATAAAAAATTACGCAACCGTTGGTTTCATTACATCTTCATTTCAGATATAAAATCTGAACATGGATACTCCCCCGCCAGAAAGCTCATATAGGTTAAGGTTGCAAGCCGCACTGGGTCTTGTAAATTCTTCACGTACTTAAATCATTACAATATGTTCCGAATAGCTTTTCTCATTGCATCCTTATGCATTTTCACGCTGATCGTGAACGCGCTGATTATTCAATTAGATAATTACTTCAACAAGAAAAAACAAAGTAAGAAATGACAACTATCCAAAACATGTTACCAATCACGAATTTTAAAAGAACTATCGTTTTAGGTGTCCTCATCGTCTTCGCGCTCATTATGTTTTTAATGATCAATCCATTCTCATGGAATGACGCTGGAAACCGAACGGTGGTTGAAAGAACTACCGGTGAACAGATCGTACAGTTCGCTCCGGGAATATTTTATGCAGGCTTTTTCGCTAAAGAAAAGGAATGGCCAAATCAAATCTCCGTTACATATCAGGCGGAAACGCCTACCATGGAGCTTGAAGACAATGGTATCGAAGTCGGTAAAATCCAAATACGATTTAGTGATGCGACCACGGCCGACGTAAAAGGAATCACCCAGTATATACTTCCGTCAGACGAAAAGGAAATGATATTGATCCATAATACGCACCGTACACCAGTTTCATTGGTGCAAAAACGCTTGGCACCCTATACCAAGGAATGTTTGCAATCTTCTGCACAGTTGATGAGCAGTGAAAAACACTACGGTGGAGGGCGTGCGCAAATGGCTCAGGACTTCTTGGATCAGCTGAAAGACGGTGTATACTTACTTCGTACGGAGGAAAACCTGGTATACGACTCTCTTGAGAAGGAAAAGAAGCGCGTATATCAAACGGAAGTGCAGGTGGATAAGAAAACAGGACAGGCAAAGCGAAAAATATCTTCCATAAAAGAATACGGTATCACAGTAGCTGACGCGGCGATAACGGATGTAGACTATGAAGAAAAAGTTGACACTAAGCTGGTGAAGTCATCGATGCAGCAACAAAGCCGGCCATATCCAAACAAGAACTGATGACTGCGCAACAACAAACTTTAACAGCAAAAGCGAAAGGTGAACAAGCCCTTGTAGAAATAGAATATCAGCAAAAACAGGAACAAACAAAACAAGTGGTAGAAGCTGAAACTCGGGTGAAGGTCGCTGAACAAGACCGTCTGCAACAAAAAATTGCGTATGAAGCAGCCATTTTAGAATCGAAGAAAATTAAAGAGTTGGCAGATGCTGAAGCGTATTCAAAATCAAAAATAATGCAGGCTGACGGCGCACTGGAAATGAAGCTGAAAGCACAGGTAGAGGTGCAACGGGTATGGGCCGATGCCTTTAGTAAGTATACTGGAGCCGTTGTGCCTCAATTCCAAACAGGAGGCGGTGCAACAACCAATGGTGCGTTGAATTTTATGGATATTATGACAGCCAAAACTGCAAAAGATTTCGCGATAGAATTAAAACAAAAGTAGATTTAATCTCAACATGGATTTAAAGGGCGGACGAACTCCGCTCTTTTTATTTGTGTCTCTGCTAAGGAACAGATCTATAAACTCGTTCCGTGACAAATTCGAGATTACCTTCTCCATATTTGGGACTATTTTTCTCCGAAAGCTTTCATTTAGCATGATTTTAAAGGGTTCATGTCCATGGCACGGTATTGACAATATACCATGGAAACTGACCTGTTATGAAACCTATATTCTTAATGTATTTTTCGCTCGTTGTTGTTAGCATGCTAATCTTTGCAGTCGTGTACACACTATTCAAGGATATCGTTGAAGCGCATCCTGAGACTTTTTCTATCGGACTGGGGACATCACTACTTATTGGAATGTACGGCATGATGGACAACATTATTTCAAATACCACACACGACAAATTACCGAAGTACGAATAATTTTTTAAACCTGGTTTAAAGAGCCCATTTTTTAAAAAGGCTGCTGGCAACAGTGGCCTTTTTTTATGTTTCTATGCTGAGACTATTAATCATCCATTGTGTGTAAACCAGTATCGTAAGGGTTAGACATCGTTATAAGCCGCTGTAATTTCATACGATGAAAAGAAATTTTTACGCGTAGTATAACCTTTCATGGCTAGAAAAGTTAGTAAGTCGTATATCTTTGCGTTCCAAAAAAATAAACAACTAAACTTTTTAAACATGATCGGAAAAACAAAATTCTTTGCAGGCCTGGTAGGTCTTGTGTTACTGGTTCTGGTGGCTGGATGTAAGGACGATGATCCGCAACCCGCATTCGAATATCAAACCCAAGGGTTTATTAAAGGGAAATTCACAGGTGTATCGAAAGACAATTCGTATACATTCAATGAGGATTTTAACTATTCACAATACAGCATCCTGTTTGGGGGCTTCGCTGAATACGAAATAAATGATGATGGAAGCTACTCAGTGCAACTATACCGGGCCAACTTTGCTAGCCTTGGTGCTGCTACCATCAGATTTGAATTGGATAACGCCACTGACACAACGCCCGACAATGTGATAATCAGTTTCGAATACAATAAAGAGTTGAATGACAAATTCCTTACTTTCACTATGGAGTCGGATTTTGATAACACAACTACCGTGACGGACCTGACATTCGATTCAGGCACTGGTAGATTTAAAGGAAAATTCTCTTTGACTGGTGCTGATAATTCATCAGGTAAGAACGCATCGGTGACGGGAGAATTTGATCTCATCGCAAAAAGACCGGTGCAATAACTTCTTGGATTGAATTGATTTTAAAAAAAGGGATGCAAAGTTTGTGTCCCTTTCTTTTTTACCTTCGCTATAGAATATCACCCTGCTGCCATGAAAAAAAAATCATTATTACTCTTAACTCTTGGCTTATGGTTCAATGCTCATGTCATTGCACAATCCGTTAATCTTTTTAACGGTAAAGATTTAAAGGGATGGCACATCGATGTCCCTGATATGGATAAAGATCCTCAGCTTAAAAGTCCCTTCATTGTGCGAAACGGTATGCTGGTCAGCTTAGGAACGCCTGGAGGCCATATTATTACTGATACGCAATACAAAGATTACCGGTTAGAGGCAAAATATCGATTTGTAGGAAAGCCTGGAAATTGCGGAATATTGGTTCATGCCTCTACACCTCGCGCGTTGTATAGCATGTTTCCAAAGTCAATTGAAGTACAGCTCATGCACGAAAATGCCGGCGATTTCTGGTGTATCGTGGAGGACATTCGTGTTCAAGACATGGAAAAAAGGAGAGGACCAAAAGAAGAATGGGGTGTTACAGAGGGTAAACAAAGACGAATAATTAATTTAACTGACGGCTCAGAAAAACCACTTGGAGAGTGGAATGATATTAAAATAGAGTGTTTGAATAACGCAATTAAGGTTTGGGTCAATGGCGACCTTGTAAATCACGGTTTTGATTGCACAGCGCAAAAAGGTCAGATCGCATTACAGGCCGAAGGGGCTGAAGTGGAATTTGAAAAGGTGACGTTAACACCAATTACAAAACTCACCGACTAGGTTAGGGTTTGCCTGCTAAATCAGCAGTGGTTAAAAATTTTTAAAGGGAGTGGATAAAAAATCCCTTAAACAATCTTATTTAAAATATTACTTCGCAGCCGCAAGTAACTCGTTTGGATTGGTCGACGCCGGTACCATCGCAGAATTCTCTGTTGCTTCCTCAACAACAACGATTTGCATTGCTCTTTTCTTACTTACCCTGCTGGAGAGTTTGCTATTCTCAGATTCAGGCAAATAAGCATGGTCCATTTTACTAATCGCATTTCCCAGCAATTCCAATTGAACCAAGCACAGCGATATCTTGTCAGCTTCAGCAGATTGTGGTACACCTGTTATGTTGAAACCCATTAATGATCCGTCATTATTATATATATGAGTGTAACCAAGTGTTGGATATTTTACATGCGCCTCATGCAATTTCGTAGCAAGATCTTGAATTGATTCAACAGCAGTTGTGTATTCGGCCTGCGAATTAATTGTATATAAATGGGCAGTAGCTGGTGCTTGAGCGAACAAATTAAAACTTGCTAAAAGGCCTGCTGAGATCCCTAGTGCAATTAACAATTTTTGTCTGATGGATGGTTTCATGGGGGTTCGGTTGATTTTTCTCTGCTCGTTTTATGTTATGAAAGTATAGGTGTTTTAAGCGCTTAACAATGACGAAAACATTCGGTTGAAGATGATCTGTGTCATCGCTTCTATTCCCAAACTTTTGGTGACTAATAGAGAAAATTTATGCCAAGTTGGAGAAACCGGCTTTTTTCGTTGAAATTCGGCTTTCGGGGGTTTAATACGTGGATTCTTCTCTACAATGCGCTGAGCGATTAAAAAACGCCTCAATTCTGGATGGATTTTTCCCTTTCTGGTACTAGGGCGCTGGAGTCATTTTTGCAAACGAAATGCGCGACGACCATTGATAAAAAAATCAAAACATCCATGCATAACTTATGTCTATATTTCATGCAATAAGACTTAAAAAGAAATGAAAACACTTCGAATTTTTTCTATCCTCATTGCGATAGTATGCTTCCAACAGGCAAACGGTCAGTCCGTGGGGGAGGCACCAACGCTTTATCTTAACCACATTGCGATGTATGTGAATGATTTGAAAAAAAGCACAACATTTTACGAAAATATTCTTCGGTTAAAACAAATACCCGAACCGTTTCATGATGGAAAACATACCTGGTTTACCATTGGCGCCGCGGGCAGTCTTCATTTAATACAAGGTGCGCCAGCAAACATTACCCGCGATAAAAATGATCACTTATGCTTTAGTGTAAATTCGATTGATGACTTTATTGCTAACCTTAACAAACATCAGATTGAATATACCAACTGGCCGGGAACAGAAAAAGCTCCAACGGTACGGGTGGATGGCGTAAAACAAATCTACTTTGTGGATCCGGATGGTCATTGGATTGAAATCAATGACGATGTAAAGAAAAAATAAGAAGGTAGGTTCTTCACTCAAGAGAAAGTACAATAAAACCCACGACCGTTATTTATATACGCGCCAACTCAGTGTGGACAAACCCCTATTAAAATAGATAACAGATTGTGGTGTCTCCGAATCATTAAATGCCAAGGATATTAAATACCCACCACTGACTCCTCAAATCACCAACTCATGAGTTACCCATCGTGTTGCTAAATCTTGCTGTTTTATTTGAACGTAGAAATTGTTGCGCGAAACTTCTTTATCTTCAATCAATCATAGTTCCGAGACACCGAACTTGTAATTTCTCAATTTAAAACACCAAAGCTATGAAAAGAATTTTAGCATTCGTCTTTTGCCTATGGGCAACGTTTCAACTGCACGCCCAGACATTAAAATCAGTATTAACGGAGCAACTCAAGAGCACCCATACCAAACAAGATTGGTTCGTACCCGTTAATGTTGCGCTAGAAGGATTGACTTCGGAACAAGCCATTTGGAAAGATGGGAGCGGTAACCATTCCATTGGCCAACTTGCTAATCACCTTCTATTCTGGAATGAACATCAGCTTTTGAAATTCCGCGGCGAAAAAGGACATCCATACAATGGTGACAATGAGGAAACCTTCAATGCTTTTAATAAAGAACAGTGGGAACAAACCGTCAGAAGGTTGAGTTCTGTATTATCAGAACTGGAAAAACTTATTCAGACTTCCGATGATGCTTTTATTCGTAAGTGGGCGGAAACTATCGGAAATATTAGTACGCATAACGCATACCACACAGGACAAATTGTTTTTATCAGAAAACAACAAGGATCCTGGAATCCCGAAAAGGGTGTCAAATAACATCTATGGTTGTTCAAAAGTGGCGTTCGCACTACTTCACTACTTTCAATCCCCACACAACAAAAGCTCTCTTGATGCATGAAAAAAGTATTTTTGCTGAGCGGACTGGGGGCTGACAAAAGGGTTTTCGATTTTCTTGATTTAGAGGACTTTTCCGTGGAGCACGTTGTATGGGTAAAACCTCTTTCAAAAGAATCAATGGCTGACTATGCCAAACGGCTGCTGCCTCAAATCACGGGCGAAAAACCCATACTCGTGGGCGTTTCATTTGGAGGAATGATTGCAATTGAAATTGCTAAACTTATTTCGGTCGAGAAAGTCATTCAAATCTCTTCTGCTCAATCATCTGCGGCGATACCCTCTTTTCTTAAAGTGATGGCGGAAACTGAGAATCCTCAAGTTAATTCCACCTGGTGCTCTTAAAAAGCCGAATGGAATGCTTTATTGGTTATTTGGCGTGGATTCTAAAGAACATAAAGCATTGCTGGCATCCATCATGGCCGATACGGATGAAAGTTTTTTCACTTGGGCAATTGAAACAGTTCCTTTGTGGAACAACACAACGACCCTCAATCAGGTGATTCGGATACACGGAAACAGAGACAGAGTGCTTAGCTTCCGTGCAGCCGACTTCACGATAAAAGGTGGTGGTCATTTAATGATCGTCACGAGAGCAAAAGAAATAAGTGACATCATTAAAAAAGTACTTGCCTAGTCGTTTCCAATTAGTACTACTAATACTACCTACTCCGTCCAGTAATCAACTACTGTTACTTTGTCTAAATGAGGCCCTAAGATTTTCCCGAATGCTTTGTGATCCGGATGAACTAAATAGGCATCCCTGTCTTTGTCGCTTGAAAATGTTAAGAAAAAGCAGTGCGTTAGTCCCTGATTCAGATTTTCGGGGCTGCTATTTTTTCCCCACTCATAACTCTTGATGAGCGGAAGTTTAGTTGCTAAGTCGGCAAAAGCGTTCTCAACTTTCTTAATATCTGCAGCAGTGGATCCGTCTTTAAACTTAAAAAGCACAACATGACGGAGTACTTTTTCATTTTTCGATTGAGCATGAATCATAGGTGTTGATAAAATAATTAAAAAGGCTGCAAGAATGGACGCTGCAAAAATTTTTTTCATATGCTTTGAATGAAGTGTTGAAGTGTTGAAGTGTTGAAGTGTTGAAGTTAAACCGAAATATTTATGCGGGTGGGTCTTTATTTGTATCCCCACTTTTTCATAGCCTCCAAATTCTCTTTCATGCATGAAATAGGAGTCTTCCCCTGATAAGATTCCTGCTCAATAATAAAATGCTTGGTGCCTCCGGACTTTCGCCCAAGATCAATCACCTCTTTTACAGGTACGATGCCTTTTCCAAGAATGGTACTTTCATATTTCTCATTCCCTTCACTGCTGGCGATTTCATCCTTTACGTGCATAGACTGAAATCTCCCGGGATACTTTGTCATCACATCGAGTGCTTTAGCACCACCGTTATACAAGTTACCAATATCAATTTGCTGAATCACTAATGCTGGATCAGTCTCGGTAAGAATAATGTCAAACATAGTGGTACCCTCCAATTTTTGGCTAAACTCGAAGTCATGATTGTGATACCCGAATTTCATCCCTGACTTCTTGCAAAGCTCACCTGATTTGTTAAAAACCTCCATGAATCCCTTTAGATCATCAGCAGATTTCCAATATTCTTTTTCAAGTGAAGGGCTGATGACAAATTCCTGGCCAACGATAGCCGCATCCTCCACTGTGTATTTCCATACATCGGTGAAATCTTTTTTGGCAGCATCCCAATGTTTGCCCCCCAAAACGGTATGACCGCTAGGCATATCCATGCCCAGATCACTCAATATCTTCTTAAATTCTTTAGCGCCGTATCCATAGAATTTTCTATCAACATAATTGGCATGCTCCACATGTTTATATCCCATTGCCGATATTTGCTTTAGTGTCCCCAGAGGGTCACTCTTCATTTCGGTTCTAACAGAATAGAGTTGTAAACCGACTAACTCGACTCCCGGTTTCGCTGCAAAAAGGGCGCGCGATGCAAAGGTGCTGGCCGCAATAGCCAAGGCACTTTTTTTGATAAAATTTCTACGTGAAGTATACATGGATGGAATGTTTTAGTTGTTGATCTTTAAAGTTAAACTATTTATTCACTTACTTCTAAGCGCCATTTGATAAGCCTGCTCATAATGTTTGATGAGATTAGACCAATCAAAAAGGAATGAGTTATTTTCCACATTTGTTCGCTGCAGGATTCGTTCCCGCCTGGATTGTTTTAGAAAATTATACATTACTTCTGTAAGTTGGTTGGCCGACCAATCGAAAGTTTTTTTGCCGCGCTCAATAACATGGAGGCCATATTCTTCATGTTGCGGTATATGGTGGAGAATGTAATCACCGAAACCGGCAAGGTCGCTGGTAATACTGGGCACGGCACTGGCCATACATTCTAAAGGAGTATAACCCCACGGTTCGTAGTAACTCGGAAATATTCCGAGGTGACATCCCCGCACAAATTGACCATAATCCATTCCCCACAGCGGATTGCCGGTACTTATAAAATCCGGATGGTAAACGATTTTTATGTTGTCGTCAACGTTGTTTAAAAGTTTCTTGGTGTTCAGTGTATTGAGAATGTCATCTTGCTCCTCGTTCACCAGGCGATGGGTTACAACGAGGGGGTTCTTCTTTGTTTTCCACGACTGGATAGTTCTGCGGTAGCGTAAATTCCAATACTCATCCACAAAATCATTCAAGTCTGGCATCTGATTCTCTGTGCGCACGGTGCTCTCATAAAATAACCGCCGCCCTACTTGTTGTTGGATTGCATTGCAGGTTTCTGAAATTTCCTGCATCATCGCCTTGGATTGTAGTACCTCGGGCCTAATGCTATAAAAGTCGCGCTTGGTGACAAAAAACATCACTACGGTTACTTCCGACTTCTCTTTTTTTAACCGCTGATTTAGTCTCGACAGTGCCTCCAATGTAAGATCAAACCCCTTGTTCTTAAATTCATATCTCCCTGAAGTAAAAAAATATAAAGTCTTGTCGAGATCAAAAGAATATGACTGAAAGAAATGAGCCATTACAAAACGATGGATTTCCTCTTTGAACATCACGTGTTGATTCTGAAATTCATGCAGCACTTCAAAACGTTCAATATTCAATCCGTTCGGTACAACTACATCTGGTTTCCGTTTCAGCAAATGTTTGCATTCTCTTGCAGTTACTTCACTTACTGTACTCAACACATCTGCCGCATTTGCCGTCAGATATTCGATACGCGCTTCTGCTTCAATTCCAAATTTTCTGGCTTCATCTTCCCATTTAAAAAATGGCAAGTGGGCATAAAACAACGGTGAGTTGATAGCGAGGTGGCGCCCAAGCTGCGTGGCGTGAGTTGTAAAAACAGTCTTCACCGGCATCCCTTCACGTTTCATATCCAGAATTGGCAATGAAGACATCCACTCATGGAAATGAGCAATAATGGATTGATCTTTTCCTGCAAGCTTAACCAGTTCGTCGAAGAAGAGCTTGGTGAGATACCCGAAAGAAATGACTTGATTAAGCAATGGAGTTTCCGTGTGGGTGTCTATGCCATGATTCTTCCACAGTAAATATTTGATAACATTAAGTGATTTATCTTGTACTGCATTTGGGTTTAACAACACAACGCGAGGCTTACCGGTAATTAACCATTGCGCATAATGGACGTCAAACCCCTTCTTCCTTAAAATCGCGGCTGCCTGTCCAAAAATATCCTGGGAATCATCCAGCGGCTCTAGTTCTGCTTGAATGTTCCTGCTCAGGTATGGGCCGACCATACAATATGGCCCATTGGCGTTTTCCACCATGCAAGGAGCTTTTGATCGAATAACAGTGTAGATTCCGCCTACCTGGTTGCATACTTCCCACGCCACTTCCACAACACAGGAGGAAGGAAATTGCGTTGAACTCGTTGTACGTTTTGACATTTGATGACTTTAAAACCAACTAATCACACCGATGTTTTCAATCTTGACAATCTGTTACTACGACATATTACTAGCCATTATGGCGCAAAACATACTTTTTGGTTATAGCTTTAAATGTCAAAATTTCTTAAAATCATTACAATCATTTTAATGGATTATGTTTTGAGGCACTCAAAAAAAATCATTGACCTATGAACTTTGAAAAATTTACCATAAAATCTCAGGAGGCTTTACAAAAGTCTGCCGAGATTGCTATGAGTTTACAAAATCAGGCAATTGAACCTGGGCATTTACTCAAGGCAATATTGGAAACAGATGAAAATGTTTCCAACTATCTATTTAAAAAACTTAATGTAAATGGTATACACCTTAACAATAAACTGGAAGAGATTCTGCACGCCTATCCCCGTGTCTCAGGTCAGCAGCCCTACTTATCTTCCACCAGCAATGGTGTACTGCAGCATGCTGAAAAAGAACTTCGCGAATTCAAAGATGAATACATAGCCGTTGAACATTTGCTACTTGCTTTGTTAGCAAGCAAAGACAAAGTTGGGTCCCTGCTGAAAGATGCAGGACTGGATCGTGTTCCGTTGATAAAGGCGATAAAAGAGTTGCGTGGTGGTTCAAAAGTGTCGGATCAAAACGCAGAAGCAAAATATAAATCGCTGGAACGCTATTCTAAAAATCTTAACGATTTGGCGAAGCAGGGAAAGATTGACCCGGTAATTGGCCGGGATGAAGAGATACGACGGGTATTGCAAATCCTTTCACGGAGAACTAAAAACAATCCGATTCTTTTAGGTGAGCCCGGCGTTGGTAAAACTGCCATTGTCGAAGGTATGGCGCAACGGATCGTTAATGGGGATGTACCAGAAAATCTGAAAGATAAGATCCTGGTTTCTCTCGACATGGGCTTATTGGTGGCGGGCGCAAAATATAAGGGAGAATTCGAAGAACGTTTAAAGGCAGTAATCAAAGAGGTGACTGATTCTAACGGACAGATCGTTCTCTTCATTGATGAAATCCATACGTTGATTGGTGCTGGCGGCGGAGGTGAAGGCGCAATGGATGCAGCCAACTTATTAAAACCTGCACTGGCCCGCGGAGAGCTTCACGCTATCGGCGCTACTACATTAAAAGAATATCAAAAGTATATCGAAAAAGACAAAGCGCTTGAACGCCGGTTCCAGGCTGTGATGGTAAACGAACCCAGCGTTGAAGATTCTGTGTCTATCCTTCGCGGTATAAAAGACAAATATGAACTACACCATGGGGTGCGTATAAAAGATGATGCAGTAATTGCTTCAGTCGAACTTTCAAGTCGTTATATCAGTGACCGGTTTTTACCTGATAAAGCAATTGACCTGATGGATGAAGCAGCTGCAAAGTTACGCCTCGAAATGGACTCTCTTCCCGAAGAACTGGATGAACTGAACCGCAAAATCATGCAGTTGGAAATAGAGCGCGAGGCCATTCGCAGGGAGAAGGATAAAGACAAAGAAGCCGTCCTCAGTAAAGAAATTGCTGAGCTTTCGGAAGAACGTAATTCGCTCAAAGCTCAATGGGAAAGCGAAAAAGGAGTTGTTCATGGAATTCAAAAAGAAAAAGAGAATATCGATAAGCTGAAATTTGAAGCTGAGCAAGCTGAAAAATCGGGTGATTACGGTAAAGTGGCGGAAATTCGTTATGGAAAAATAACCGAAGCCGAAAAAAGGCTGGACGAATTTCAACGCCAAATGAAAGAAATGCAAGGCGAAAAATCCTTGCTAAAAGAAGAAGTTGATAGTGAAGATATTGCACAGGTTGTTGCAAAATGGACTGGCATTCCGGTTTCTAAGATGCTTCAAAGCGAGCGCGAAAAGCTTTTACATTTGGAGGAAGAGCTGGGGAAAAGGGTGGCAGGACAGGAAGAAGCTATTCACGCTTTAAGCGATGCCGTGCGCAGAAGTCGTGCAGGATTGCAAGATCCTAAACGCCCGATTGGTACTTTCATTTTTATGGGTACAACGGGCGTTGGAAAAACTGAATTATCAAAAGCCTTGGCAGATTATCTCTTCAACGATGATAATGCCATGGTGCGCATCGACATGAGTGAATACCAGGAACGACACAGTGTAAGCCGCTTGATAGGCGCGCCTCCGGGATACGTGGGTTACGATGAGGGCGGGCAACTCACAGAGGCCGTCAGAAGAAAACCATACTCTGTTATCCTGTTGGACGAGATAGAAAAGGCTCATCCGGATGTCTTCAATATTTTGCTACAGGTTTTAGACGAAGGAAGATTAACAGATAATAAAGGTCGGGTTGCAAATTTCAAGAATACGATCATTATCATGACCACTAACATGGGATCACACCTGATCCAGGAGAACTTCGAAAAGATCACGGATGAAAACTATTTCGATGTGGTCGAAGAAACGAAGGAAGAGGTGCTGACGCTATTGAAAAAGTCTGTTCGTCCCGAATTCATCAACCGCGTTGACGAGATAATCATGTTCCGTCCTTTAACCCAGGCCGACATCCGTAAGATAGTAGATATTCAAGTTGATCAGATTGAAAGACGGTTGCAGGACGCTGGCGTAAGAATAGAAATTTCGGGTCCTGCCCGTGCAAGGCTTGCCAAGCTAGGGTTTGATCCTCAGTTCGGGGCAAGACCTTTGAAACGGGTAATACAGCGAGAGATTTTAAATGAGCTCTCAAAACAAATTCTTGCAGGAAAGGTTCAGAAGGATTCTGTAATTTTTATTGATATAATCAATGAAACAGACTTCTCTTTTGAGAACCTTGAGGCTGCTGAAGTTGTTAAATAGACGGTTTAAGGATTGTGATTCCCTCCCAAGCCATTGGGAAATGGATGTGTTGGTTCGAGGGGGTTTGGTTTAAGCCCCGGGGTGGTTCCCGGGGCTTTTTTATTGTTCTACCTCGAAATTTATGCCGTCTACTAATCCCTCAAGAGATTTACGAATATTTTCGTAACAAATATTGACAAAGTCCGTTTTGAATGTTATGATTGTAATACGAAATCATTCGTATATGAACACACCTCCAATTAAGGCCACAGAAAAAGAATTAGAAATCCTCCAGGTTATATGGAAAAAAGGAGCGACGTCGGTCAAAGACGTTCATGAAACGCTGGGAGGAGATGAGGCCAATGGTTACACGACCATATTAAAATTGATGCAAATCATGCATGAAAAAGGATTGCTAACACGCCAAAAGAGCGGCAAACTGCATCTCTATGAAGCCGTATCTACCGCTGAAAAAACCAGGCAACAGATCCTGGACAAGATGATACAAACGGTTTTTCAAGGCTCAGCAGCGCAGCTGGTCATGAGTGCTTTGGGCAACAAGAAGTCCTCAAAAGAGGAAATACGCGAAATCAAGAAATATCTGGAGAAATTAGAAGGTGAACAATGAATGCATTAATGGAACTTTTAAAAGCATCTGAGCTAAACATGTTAGGCTATACGTTGCTTCACTCTATATGGCAAGCTTTTATTATCGCCATGGTTGTGATTTTGGTGTTACGGTTTATCCCGGCAAAGCTATCCAATGTCCGGTACACGATCGCATCCATTGGGTTGTTGATTATCATCTCGTTCTCTGTTATAACATTCCTTTATCTTCTGTCAACACCGACAGATCTAATGGTAGTACATGCCATGTCCGTTCAGCAGGCGTCGGTTGAATCCTCCAAACACCTTTCTGATCTATCTTTAAACAGCAGCATTGCCATTTTGAATGGTTTTATACAATCAAGTATTCCCGCATTTTTAGCTGCATGGATCTTAGGAACCCTTCTTTTCACATTGCGCATAGTGACCGGGTTATGGTATGTTCAAAAGCTAAGAGTTGAATCCGTTTTGCTGGAAAATGAATGGAGTGATCGCATTCAATTCCTATCGAAGGAGCTTAATATCAATGCACTTGTTGCGCTGGCAGAATCGTCCGCCATTCACGCTCCCGTCATCATCGGCTACATCAAACCTATCATTCTTATTCCGATAGGAATGACGGCAAGCCTTTCTACGGCACAGCTGGAAACTATTTTCCTGCATGAGCTTATGCACATTCGCAGAAACGATTATTTGATCAATCTGCTTCAGGCATTTATCGAGGCAATTTATTTTTTCAATCCTTTCGTCTGGATAATTTCTGGAATTATAAAAAGGGAACGGGAACATTGCTGTGATGATGCTGTCGTTAAACATCAAGGAAATGCCAGGGACTATGTAAATGCACTTGCGACCCTAGAAGAAGTACGCCTGACAAAAGCTGGTATGTCATTATCGCTGGCTGAAAATAAGAATCAACTACTTAACAGAATTAAACGTCTTATGGAAAACACGGTAAAAAATTATTCCAGCAGGGAGAGAATCATTCCTGCCTTGCTGCTGGTCATTGGGCTTATTTGCGCATCCTGGATCTCATCACAAACAGGAAAACCTATTGATAGCACTACATCAGATACCCATAGCGTTGTTCAAGACACAACAAAAAAAGAAAAGAAAATCAAAAAAAATCAGAAAGTAACCTCAAGCAACAACGATAATCCATCGATTAAAAAAATCGATAAAGCACCAACAGCTAAGGATGATCGCGATTCCGGTCGTGAAGATGACCAACGGTTTTCCCAGGGCCCAGTGCCTCCACCAGACTTCGATTTTGAGCTACCTCCAATGCCCGAGGTAAATGTTATGATACCGCCACTGCCTGATATTGGTGTAATGCTCCAAGGTTTTGATGGTGCCGCATTCTCCCCGATGCAGGAAAAAGACTGGGAAGCATTCAGTAAAGAATTTGAAGAGAATTTCAAAAGCAAGTTTGGCGACTTCTACGAGAAACACGAGAAGGAAATTGAACAGATCATGCAGGATGTAGAGCAAAACGTCAACAACAAATTCGACGATAGGTGGGAAAGCCAGATGCAGGATTACGCAAGAAAACAAGAAGCCTGGGCGAAAGCTTATGCCGAAAGATGGGAAAAGCAGGCCGAAAAATTTTCTTCCGACTATGCTGCTCAGATGGAGAAATCACACGAGAATTTAAAACGATTCGAGGATCTTCATGACCTGCATCGAAAAGAGTTTGAGAAAAATCAGCAGGAATTCGAGAAAAGTGCAAAAGCGTTTGAAGAAAAAAATAAACGTTTCGAGGAGGAACTAAAGTCTGAGCTAGTCAAAGATGGTTATCTCGACGAAAATGAAAAGTTAGAAAATATGCACTGGCACAATGGGAAAATTGAAATTAACGGTAAAAAGATTAAACCTGAGCACGAGCAAAAGTACAATGAACTCCATGAAAAGTACTTTAACATTCACGGGCGCAAGTTTGATTGAGCATTTGCACCTTGGGCGGAAATAAATTGGGCTACTTAGGAATAGAGTTATTCTCTACGCGTAGCCCCACCGCTAAGATTCCCTGCAATGTATCTACACGCATCAGTTGTTCGAATTTCACTTTATATTTACCGCGGTATTTAAACTGATAGTCCTTTAGCAATTCAAATCGGTGATCATAAATATCGCCAAGGCCACTGTTCCCGAAAGGTTCGCCTGTCTTCGAATCGAAAAGGTATTGGGTCACTAATTTTTTTTCCAGCTCTGCTCCTGTAGAATCTTGAAGAGAGTAGTTGAAAAAAAGCCTTGCATAGGGATAGGAAATTGTATTTCGAACATTTCCATACAAGGTGTACCTATCGGCGGGTTTGTCAATGGTAAATTCAAACTCAGGCTTTTCACTGATCAGCCAGTACCTATCCTGAAAATCAGTATTTTGTTCATAGACTCGCGATTCGTCACAACCAGAAAAAAGCAAACAAAGGCTGCTTAGGAGAATAACAACTCTCATCGTTGATCGCCAGGTTTGGGTTTACGATTAGGATTAGGTCGATTATGTCGTGCCTGATCTCTTCCTTCACCTCCGCCACCACTTTTCTTCTTCTTTCTCTTTTTTGATTTGCCTTTAAACTTCTGATCCATTCGCGCCAAATCGCTATTCAGAGTTTCAACCGGAATTTTTTCAGCTTCCACATCAATTTCCAAACTTGCTGGCTTCTTGCCCTCACGATTCATTCGAAGAATGTGATTGACCCGTTGGATATTCAAAGGGTACCAAGTATTTTCTTCATTAAACCCAAACCACATGATCTTCCGGAAGATATCAGTTTTTTGAAGCGTAGCATCGCCCTTTTCTGTTAATAAAGGACCCTCGATCTTTGGAATGTCTTCTAAAGCCTCCATGTAAGTCTCCAACTCATAATTCAAGCAACATTTTAATCGTCCGCATTGGCCTGATAATTTGCTGGGATTAAGCGAAAGGTTTTGATAACGCGCGGCACTCGTCGACACATTCTTGAAATCACTTAACCACGTTGCACAGCAGAGCTCTCTTCCGCAAACCCCAATTCCTCCCAGCCGGCCAGCTTCCTGTCGTAAACTGATTTGCCGCATTTCTACTCGGATCTTGAACTCGCCTGCCAGCAATTTGATCAATTCACGGAAATCAACTCGGTCATCCGCCGAATAGAAAAAGGTGGCTTTCATATTATCAGCCTGATATTCGACGTCGGAAAGTTTCATCTCCAACTTGAGATCCCGGATAATTTCCCGTGTACGATAAAGAGTAGGAAGTTCCCGCTTCTTTACATCTTCAAATTTTTCTAAATCCTTTTGATGAGCGATGCGATAGACTTTTTTTATTTCATCGTCATTGTTCACCTTTTTCTTTTGCATTTGCAACCGGACAAGTTCGCCTTGCAAAGATACGTGTCCAATATGGTGGCCGTTAGGTACCTCAACGACAACAGCATCTCCTGTAGTAACCGTTAAGTTATCGGTAAGCCTGAAAAATTCTTTCCGCCCGTTTTTAAATCTGACCTCAACAATTTTGAATTTGTCTTCACTCGGCATGTCCATGTTGGAAAGCCAATCAAAGACATTCATCTTATTACAACCGCCTGTGTTACAAGCGCCATTATTATTGCAGCCAGAGACTACTCCACTTTTAGTTGTTCCACATGAGCATCCCATCCCGCTAACCTTTATAATTCATTAAATCTTGTCCGATATCTTTTCTATAATAAAGACCATCCCAATAAACCTGGGCAGCCGTTTCATACACTTGAGCACGTGCTTCTTCCAGGGAATTGCCCTTCCCGGTGATGGCCAAAACACGTCCTCCATCAGTTAATACATTATTGTTTTGTTTCTTGGTTCCAGCATGAAAAATAAGGGCATCAACATCCTTTTCTAGCCCGACAATCGACTTCCCTGTTTTGTATTCTCCAGGGTATCCGCCGGAAACCAAAGCTACCGTTACGGCGTGATGCGCATCAATTTCTACCTGTTTTCCTTTAAGATCACCTTTCGCGGCAGCAGCTAAAAGATCGACAAAATCATTTTTAATCCGCGGCATCACCGCTTGGGTTTCCGGATCGCCCATTCGCGCATTGTATTCGATCACGAAGGGTTCACCTCCAACATTCATAATCCCCACGAAAATGAAACCCTTATAATCAATTCCCTCCTGGATCAGGCCCTCAATGGTAGGTTTCACAACCCTTTCTTCAATTTTTTTCATGAATGATGGCGTAGCGAATGACACGGGTGAAACAGCCCCCATTCCACCAGTATTGAGACCAAGGTCGCCTTCCCCAATTCGTTTATAATCTTTTGCTTCGGGAAGGATTACATAATCTTTACCGTCGGTAAGAACGAAGACAGAAACCTCAATACCATTTAAAAACTCCTCGATCAATACCTTGGAACTGGCTTCCCCGAACTTCTTATTCACCAACATTTCCTTGATTACTGCCTTTGCTTCCCCCTGACTTAGACTGATGATTACACCCTTTCCTGCCGCCAGTCCATCTGCCTTGAGTACGATGGGTGGCTTACAGGTAGAAATGTAGTCGAATGCTTCGGTGAGGTTGGATGCATTAAAGGTCCTCGCTTTGGCAGTGGGAACATGATGCCTGATCATAAATTGTTTTGAAAAATCTTTGCTGCCCTCTAATTGAGCTCCAATTTTTCCAGGTCCTACCATCAGGATGTTCTTTAACAGCGCATTCTGCTCGAAAAAATCTCTGATTCCATTCACAAGCGGTCCTTCAGGCCCGACTACCACCAAGTCAACATCTTTTTCAAGACAAAATTTACCCAACGCATCGAAATCATTTATGCCAATGGGCACATTCTCGGCAATCAACGAAGTACCGGCGTTGCCGGGCGCAACAAAAATTTGATCACAAAGCGAACTCTGCCGCATTTTCCAGCAAAGCGCATGCTCCCTTCCGCCATTACCAATTACGAGAATGTTCATGGTTGTATTTTCGGTTGAATCCCAAAGATAACCGCGAATTCGGTGAAATAAAATATCGCTATCCCTTAATCACGATTTGAAGTAGACATGACATTGACTTCTGAGGGAAGCTCTCCGAAATAGGCTATAAAAAACGGTGACAAGGGATTAACCTAATCACCGTAATGTTATCATTTATTAAAGTCGCCCCTAGTTCGCGTATTCGGACATGAACTTGATACGCATCATTCTTACCTCCTCTTCGGAATAAGCCGACATCGACTGGTCGCCCAACGCCTCATCCAGACTGTCTGTTTCCGCGTTCATGAAATAGTCATGAATGTCATCCTGTTTATGCGGGTCAATTACCTGGTCGATATAATAGTTAAGATTCAGCTTAGTTCCCGAATAACAAATGTTCTCAATTTCAGTGAGCAATTCATCAAACGACAACCGGGCCTTCTCCGCTATCTCTTCTAGATCAACCTTGCGATCTATTTGCTGAATAATAAGAATTTTTGTTTTCGACTTGTTGACCGATGATTTTACAACCACCTCATTAGCGGTTTCAATATCATTCTCGTCGACATAATTCTGAATTACCTCTAAAAACTTGGCCCCAAACTTATTTACCTTGCCCATTCCCACGCCGTTGACCTGTGCAAGATCTTCTTTCGTGGTAGGATAGGTGGTAGCCATTTCTTCCAATGACGGGTCCTGGAATATCACATAAGGCGGAAGATTTTTTTCCTTGGCAATCTTCTTTCTTAACGTCTTTAGAATTTCGAAAAGCTTGGTGTCGTAGGCTCTTGGATTTGCAGGACCTTTGTCGCTTGATTCTTCTTCCTCCTCAATCTCTGTGGTAAAGTCATGATCGCGCGCCAGAATGATCTCATGCGGCTTCTTTAAAAATTCGTTTCCACGTTGACTTATCTTAAGATTACCAATATTCTCGATATCTTTTTCCAGGTATTGATAGATCAATGCCTGACGAATAATTGACTTCCAGTAATCGGCATCTTCATTACTGCCTTTGCCATAAACCGCTAAATCGAAATGACCGTAACTCTTTACGTATTCATCTTCTACGCCCCGGATAACATTTACGAGGTGATTGAGTCCGAATCGTTCGTTTGTTTGCTTCACTGCCTGCAACGCAATAAGCACTGCATCCGTTCCATCGAACCGTTCACGCGGATGAACGCAGTTGTCGCACATGCCGCAGTTTTCTTGTAAGTATTCTTCACCGAAATAGTGAAGCAACTGTCTTCTTCGGCATACCGGTGATTCGGCATAGTACTCCATCTCCTGGAGCAGTGTGCGAGCATTTTCCCGTTCTTGAACCGGCTTATCCTTATTGAATTTTTCTAACTTATTAAGATCATTGTGACTGTAGAACATGAGACAGTGGCCTTCAAGTCCGTCGCGTCCACCCCGTCCGGTTTCCTGATAATATCCTTCCAACGACTTGGGTACATCATAATGAACCACAAACCGTACATCAGGCTTGTCGATACCCATCCCGAAAGCGATGGTAGCGACGATAATGTCCGTTTCCTCATTCAAGAAATCATCTTGATTTTTCATCCGTACATCCGGATCAAGACCCGCATGATACGGTGCTGCTTTGAAACCATTTACGTTTAGCAATTGTGCGATTTCTTCTACCTTCTTGCGGCTGAGGCAATAGATCACACCTGATTTACCCTTGTTATCTTTTAAGAATTTGATGAGTTGTTTCTTCGTCTCTTTCTTAGGTCGAACCTCATAGAAAAGGTTCTTACGGTTAAAAGAAGAAATAAAAACATCAGCTTCCTCCATTTGTAAATTCTTCTGAATATCAAGCTGCACTTTTGGTGTAGCCGTCGCAGTTAATGCAATCACAGGCATGTCACCAAGACTGTGAATCATTGTTTTGATCTTTCGATATTCAGGGCGGAAATCATGTCCCCACTCTGAAATACAATGGGCCTCATCGATAGCAACAAATGAAACGTTTACTTTTTTCAGAAACTCAATTGTCTCTTCTTTATTAAGGGACTCCGGAGCGACGTAAAGCAACTTGACATTGCCATTCATGCAATCTTTTTTCAGCCTTGTGATTTCACCTTTGCTAAGTGTTGAATTTAGAAACCGTGCATTTACTCCGTAAGCATTCATTTGATCCACCTGATTTTTCATCAAAGCAATCAAAGGAGAGATGACAATCGCTAAACCTGGCCGAACCATCGCAGGTAGTTGGTAGCATAATGATTTACCAGCACCGGTTGGCATAATAACAAACGTATTCTTGCCGTCCAGTAAATTCCGGATGATTTCTTCCTGGTTACCTCTAAATTGGCTGTAACCGAAAATTTCTTTTAATCTTTCTTTGAGGGTATCTTTCTCTTCGACCAACATCGTTTTCATCTTGATAAAACCTAAATTGTATCTTTGTCTTTCTCGTAACAAAGTAATCTTGAAAAGGAATTGAATTTAGTTAAAAATATTAAAAAAATTGCTCGCGACGTATTATTAAATGAGTCTGAAGCAATTCATAACATCGCCAATTTTATTGATGACAATTTTGAAGCCTGTGTCAGAGAGATATATTCTGCAAAGGGCCGCGTTGTCATTACAGGCGTTGGCAAAAGTGCCATTATAGCCAATAAAATTGTTGCTACTCTTAACTCCACTGGTACACCTTCCGTCTTCATGCATGCTGCTGACGCCATCCATGGCGACCTTGGCATGATTCAGCCTGAAGACATTGTAATTTGTATTTCTAAAAGTGGAAATACCCCCGAAATTAAAGTATTAATTCCGTTACTCAAACGAAGAGGATCAAAGCTTGTTGCTTTAGTTAGCAACACAAATTCATATCTTGCAGAGCAAGCCGATTTTATACTAAATGCAACGATTGCAGAAGAAGCATGCCCTCTTAACCTTGCTCCAACAACAAGTACAACTGTGCATGTTGCTTTGGGCGATGCGCTTGCAGTTTGCCTTTTGGAGCTACGCGGGTTTACCAGTCGTGACTTCGCAGAGTACCATCCGGGAGGATCACTTGGGAAACAATTATATCTTAAGGTCTCTGATATTTATGTTCATAACGAACTCCCTATTGTTAGTCCGGATACACTATTAAAGGATGTAATACTGGAAATATCCAGCAAACGTTTGGGATGCACAGCCGTAGTAGATGAGAAAAAAATTCTGCACGGAATTATTACCGATGGGGACTTGAGGCGGATGCTTCAAAAAGTGAGTAATCTTACCGATATAACGGCAAAAGACATTATGACACGAACGCCAAAGAAAATTGAAAAAGATGAATTTGCTGTCGCTGCCTTACATTTGATGCAAGAAAATAATATTACACAACTGGTCGTGATGAACGGTGTTCAGATTGCAGGATTTATTCATCTTCACGATCTTTTAAAAGAAGGAATTGTTTGATACACTTGCAGTCTTAATTTAAATCGATTTCGGGCGTATAAATTTTACAACCAAAAAATCTCAATGAACAAGAATCTTTATGTGGTGCTCATGGCCGGTGGCGTCGGAGTACGCTTTTGGCCTTATAGTAGAAACTCTAAACCAAAACAATTTTTAGATGTGTTGGGCACAGGCAAAACACTACTTCAATCAACCTTCGAACGCTTTCTTCCCATTTGTCCCGCCGAAAATATTTATGTTGTAACACACGAGGAACACGCTCACCTTGTTAAACAACAACTCCCTCAAATTGCAGATGACCAGATCTTAGCAGAGCCGATGCGCAAAAACACGGCTCCCTGCATAGCTTATGCTTATTATAAAATTGGCCAGCTAAATAAAGATGCCATTATAGTTGTTACGCCATCCGATCATTTAATTATGAAGGAAGATGTATTTCTGGATGTCATTAAAAAAGCCGCCGATCAAGCGGCCACACAAGACAAACTGATAACCTTAGGAATTTCACCAACCCGTCCGGAGACTGGCTATGGTTACATTCAATATCATACCGACAAAAGTTTTGCCAAACGTGTAAAGACATTCACCGAAAAACCTGAATTGTCGTTAGCAAAAAAATTCCTGGAGAGCGGAGATTTCGTTTGGAATTCAGGGATTTTTATTTGGGGGGTGGAAGCCATCAACAAAGCGTTCCACCAATACCTTCCTGAGATGACTGAAGTCTTTGACGAGATCAAATCAAAACTTGGAACGCCAGAAGAAAAAGCTGTAATACGCGGCGCCTATTCTCAATGCAAGAATATCTCGATCGATTATGGCATCATGGAGAAAGCACAAAATGTATATGTGTGCTTAGGCAATTTCACCTGGTCAGACTTGGGATCATGGGCCTCTATACACGAAATATCAGTGAAGGACGACAACAATAATGTGATCAATGCGAACACGCATACTTATGACACGCGCAACTGTATTATAAAAGGCTCTCCCGACAAGCTCATCATTGTCCAAGGTCTCAATGGTTATCTTGTTGGCGAATTTGGTAATGTGGTCATTGTTTGTGAAAAAGATAAGGAAGAGCAATTCAGAAGATTTGTAAGCGATCTTAAAGCGAAGCCGAACGCCACGGAGTTTATTTAAAAAAAATGCTTTGTGCAGGTTAACTGTACAAAGCATTTAATATCACCAGAGTTCGATTCCCAACGAGTGTTTCTATTTTTTATCCGGAACAATTCGCGCTTCGCGATTGACAATCTCCCATGCCGTATAAAAAATGCATTGCGTACGTTTTACCAATAAATCAAATTCTATTTTATCAACTTCGTCACTTGGTTTGTGATAGTCTTCATGTATTCCATCAAAATAAAAAATGATGGGAATATTCTTTTTAGCAAAATTCCAATGATCCGATCGATAATACAACCGGTCGGGATGATTCATATCATTGTAAGTGTAATCAAAGATGAGGTTTGTATATAGCTTGTTCGTTGCCTCGCTCACTTCATGCAGGGTTGTTGAAAGCTTATCCGCCCCGATGACGTATATATAGGGAGCACTGTTTTGGTGCTGCGGGTCTCTTCTTCCAATCATATCAATGTTCAAATTAACGACAGTATTCTCTAGGGGAAACACTGGATTTTGCGTGTAATAATCGGAACCCAGTAATCCTTTTTCTTCAGCACTTACCAGCATAAATAATATGCTGCGCCTGGGCCCTTTTCCTTCCAATTTTGCTTGCTTAAAAACTTTAGCCAATTGCATAACGGCCGAGGTACCCGAAGCATCATCATCTGCACCATTGTGAATAAGATCGCCTTCTCCATTTTTCTTAACACCCACGTGATCGTAATGGGCAGTAATCACTACAACTTCTTCCTTCTTGTCAGATCCTTCAATAAAGCCTAATACATTTTCAGATTGAATTGGCTTTATATCGGAGGAAGTCCGGTAAACAATATCCACCGGTTTAATTTTTTTGAACGCTTTCTTTTTGTACCCATCTTCCATGACCTTAATAAGTTTATCTCGCGATAGTCCAAAGAATTTCTCAGTCATGCTTGGCGCCACAATAAATGCACCCGGAACGGAGCTATTACTCAACGGTTTTTTCAAAGTAAGTTCGCGCGATCCGGCAAATGATTTTATTTGGTTAGAAATGATATCAAAATCAGACTTGGTTTTCGAGTGACTAATGAAAATCATTTTTGCCCCTTTTCCCCGAAGTGCTTCTAATTTTTCATTCGTGGGGAAATCTGATGTCACGATCAAGAATACGGCCTTTCCATTAATATCAATTTGACTTAACGCTTCCTCAGATCCATCACCTGCAAACACCATGGGAAGAGAGACCTCCCCACCGCTATCACTATTTCCATAGTAAGTGATTTCGGTATAGTTGTTAAACTGAGAACCTCCTGCTTTCACATAGTTTTCGCCAGCACGTGTCGTGTATAAATCGAAAGGCTGGAGGTAGTCTCCATTCACCGGGCCGGTAAGACGTAATTCCTCAAAATGAGCACGAATAAAAGCCGCAGCCATTTTCTGACCTCGTTTCCCTGTTTCACGCCCTTCAAGCGCATCGGAAGCAAGAATTGATAAGTAATCTTTTAAATCGGACGCAGTTATCCGATTACCATATTTTTGTAATTCAGCATCCTGAGCATCAGTATTTACATAGATTATAAATGCACAAGCCGCTATCCAAAACCTCCATTTCCTCATAATCACATTAGTTAATTCAGCCAAGATCTACACCTTTCATGAATTGCGCAACGTAAATCTATTTTAATAGGAATTATTTGCCTGGAATTGCGCTCGGCACTGTTAATTCTGTTTTGATAGAATTACCTTTGTGACCTCTTTTTGAGTCATTATTATTTTGAAGTAGTATCTCGCAAAATTCACCCTTAATGAAAATAGATTCACAGTACAAAGAACAGTTTGAGACCCGCCACATCGGACCCGATGCTCACCAGACGGAAGCAATGTTGAAGGTAATTAAAGCAAAATCTGTAGACGACTTAATTGATCAAACCGTACCATCGAACATCCGGTTAAAAAAACCGCTTAATCTACCGAGGGCAAAATCTGAGTATGAATTTCTTCACGATTTTTCAAAGATAGCCTCACGGAATAAAGTTTATAAAACATATATCGGAACAGGCTATTACAATACCATCACACCTGGTGTTATTCTCAGAAATGTTTTAGAAAATCCTGGCTGGTATACGGCCTATACGCCTTATCAAGCGGAAATCGCACAGGGCAGACTGGAGGCTTTGATCAATTATCAAACTATGATCATTGATCTCACGGGAATGCAAATCGCGAACGCGTCACTATTAGACGAAGCTACTGCGGCAGCAGAGGCCATGCATGTTTTTTTAGCTTCCAGAAAAGGCTCTCGAAAAAACGCCGTTAAAATATTTATTGACCAAAATACGTTTCCCCAAACAATTGATGTTCTGAAGAACCGCGCCACACCGCTTGAGGTAGAAGTGATTGTCGGGGATATTAAAACAGTTGATCTTACTAATACCGATCTATTTGCTGTTTACATTCAAAACCCTGACAATAACGGCGCAATTCATGACTACTCCGCGCTGATTCAGGCGGCCCATGACAATGACGTGTTCGTCGCGATGGGCGCGGATTTGATGAGCCTGGTGCTGATGAAAACGCCGGGCGAAATGGGCGCTGACATTGTTGTTGGGTCAAGCCAACGTTTCGGGGTACCGATGGGTTTCGGAGGACCTCACGCTGCTTTCTTTGCTACCAAAGATGATTTCAAAAGACAGATGCCCGGAAGAATTATCGGTGCGTCCATAGATGCATCAGGAAATCCCGCATATCGAATGGCACTTCAAACGCGTGAACAACATATCCGAAGAGAGAAAGCCACTTCGAACATCTGTACCGCCCAGGTTTTACTTTCTGTGATGGCAGGTATGTATGCTGTTTATCACGGTCCCCAGGGTTTGAAAAAAATTGCAGGGCGAATTCACGCTTTGGCGAAATCCCTAGACCATGCGTTAAAATCATTGGGTATAAAACAAATTAATGAGTTTTATTTCGACACCCTGAAAATTGAAGTTGATGATATAAGACTGGTTGAGCATGAAGCATTAAAACACGAAATAAACTTTAGGTATTTTTCCGACAACCATATTGGGATTACGCTGGATGAAACAACTTCGCCCGATGATATTCAAACCATCATCAGTATTTTTTCCACAGTAAACAATAAGAAACTGGAAACCTTTTCTGTTAATGGTCAGGAAATAAATTGGCCGGCGAATTGGATTCGAAAGACACCGTTTCTTACGCATCCGGTTTTTAACACCCATCATTCCGAGCACGAAATGCTTCGTTACATCAAGCGACTTGAGAATAAAGATTTGTCGATGGTTCATTCCATGATTTCTCTTGGTTCTTGTACGATGAAACTCAATGCTACAGCCGAAATGATTCCTGTTACCTGGCCCGAGTTAGGTAACATACATCCCTTCGCTCCATCCAATCAGACGGAAGGATATCAGGAAATCATTGCCTCCCTGGAGAACTGGTTAAAAGAAATTACCGGATTCACCGGTGTTTCGCTCCAGCCAAATAGTGGCGCTCAGGGTGAATATGCTGGGCTGCTGGTTATCCGTGCTTATCATCAGGATCACGGAAACATTCAACGAAACATTGCTTTGATCCCTGCATCGGCTCACGGCACAAATCCAGCCAGCGCGGTAATGGCAGGTATGCATGTCGTTGTAGTTAAATCAGACGACGAAGGTAAAATTGACGTCTTAGATTTAAAGGCTAAGGCCGAACAATACAAGGATCAACTGTCATGCCTCATGGTGACTTATCCATCCACGCATGGCGTTTTTGAAGAATCTATCGTTGAGATCTGTGAAGTTATACATGCGCATGGCGGATTAGTGTACATGGATGGAGCAAATATGAATGCGCAGGTTGGCCTGACTTCACCCGCTACCATCGGCGCGGACGTCTGCCACTTGAATTTACACAAGACCTTTTGTATACCACATGGAGGCGGAGGCCCAGGCATGGGTCCCATTTGCTGCAATGACAAATTGAAGCCCTATTTGCCGGGACATTCTATCATCAAAACAGGAGGTGACAAAGCTATCCAGGCTGTTTCAGCAGCGCCCTGGGGAAGTGCCAGTATCTTAACCATTTCCTACGCCTACATTGCTATGATGGGTGGCGCAGGGCTGACTAATGCAACGAAGATGGCCATTGTAAATGCAAATTATATTAAAGATCGTCTCGAAGGCCATTTTAAAATTCTTTACACAGGAAGCAAAGGCCGGTGTGCCCACGAGATGATTGTCGATTGCCGCGATTTTAAGAAAGCAGGTGTGGAAATGGAAGATATTGCCAAACGTTTGATGGACTATGGTTTTCACGCTCCCACGGTTTCCTTCCCAGTAGCTGGAACGTTGATGATAGAACCCACAGAAAGTGAACCGAAAGAAGAGCTTGACCGCTTCATCGATGCGTTACTCGAAATCCGAAATGAAATTAAGGAAGTAGAAGAAGGTAAAGTCTCCAGAGATAACAATGTTTTAAAAAATGCGCCGCACACAGCAACCGTTGTGATGGCTGATCATTGGGACAAACCTTATAGCCGCCAGAAAGCCGCATATCCCCTGCCCTATGTGAAGGATGCCAAATTCTGGCCCGCCGTTAGCCGGGTAGATAACGCCTATGGTGACAGAAATCTCGTGTGCAGTTGTTTGCCAATTGAAGAATATACAAAGGAGACTACCGCTATATAATCATACAAGACTAAAAAAGAGAGGCCGTCCTTTTGAGACAGCCTCTCTTTTTTATTACGATGTCATTTCCATTCGTTTCATTCGCTCTTTCTCTTTTCTTACCAGTTCTTCTTGCGTCGCTTGCAACTCTTCCATATTCTGTCGCATCTCTTCTTCCTGCGCGCGCATTTGCTCTTCATTTAACTTTGCATTTTCAAGCAACGCTTTCATCTTTTGTGTTGTTTGAGAATTCAAAATCGCAGAAGCTAAAAATTCACCAGCCTTTTTAAGGAACATTGTATGATGCTCTTCAAAATCAATGAACGATGCTAACTCAATGATAGCAACGGTATGCACATCATATTTCAAAGGTACAATCACTAAATATCTGGGCGTTGCATCGCCTAGGCCTGACGTAATATGAGTATATCCGTTTGGTACATCTTTCAACTGTGTAATCTCTCCTTCCAGAAACGCCTGTCCGATCAACCCGTTTCCGATTTCAATTTTTTTCTCTATCCATTTCTTTTTATCGAATGCATAACTAGACGCCAGATTCAAATATTCGGCACCTTCTTCACCTTCTAATACAAACAAACTTCCCTGTTGCGCTTTAAGATATTTCGTTAGGAACGAAACACACTTGTCTGCCAGTATTTTCGAATCGTGTTGATGATTCCTGACAATCTCTGAAAACTTGGCTAAGCCCTCATTCATCCAGTTTCGCTTCTCATCTTCCGCTTTTACCGTTTTAAGCTTTTCACGCATGTTGAGTAAATCTCCGGCAAGCGTTTCTTGATTTAGTTTGAAGTTTGTTTCATTCAGACCTTTCCATTCAACTGTGTAATCACCACTTGCCAGCACCTTGATGAACTCAGAAGCTTTACGCGAATTTTGTATCGAAGTCTCTATAATTTCTTCCTCTATTAATCCGTGATCCTTCCCAGAATTAAAGACGTATTTGACATCGTTCTCATGAATTTTCTGTAAAAGCTTTTCGCGTTGACGTTGCTCCCGGCGTAATCTTAAAACAATGAATGTTAAAATGGGGAGGGTTATTACCACTAAGAAGATTTGCAGTATTAAATTATATCGTTCTGCAAATGCGGCCCTTTCATAAGCCTCCTGTTGTAAATCACTTTCATATTTTGAAAGCGGTCCATAAAAAGCATTGTAAGAAGTCTCCTTCTCAAACCCTTTATCCACATTTAGTAGCTGTTTAAAAGTTGCCATGCTATCGACCTTCGCCATGTTCAATAAGTCGTTGGAGTATTGAATGTACGCTTTTACGTCAGCCTGAAGTTTCTTGAGATCATTCAACTTAGGATACGCTTGCTCCTTCAAACCTATTTCCAGTTCATGAAATATTCCGGAATTTGCGTTGATGGATTTCTCATAAAGACTCAGCATTTTTTCGTTTTTAGTAAGTCCAAAACCCCGTACACCCAAATCTACGCCGTGAACCGTACTGTTAAGAATATTATCAGCCAGATCCATGATTGATTCAGAATTCTGAATCATCTCATGTGTTTCTCGGATGACGTTATTATTGCGTACTGTTAATCCTACATTAATAAGGAGCAGCATTACAAATACGGACGCTGCGAAGGCCACTTGTATCCAGCCTTCTTTGAAGATTTTTTTCATGCACTCAACTTGATTGTTGGAATAATATTTAATTATAAAACGTTTCCCGAAGATAGAGAGAATTTGAATTCACTTAGACATCAGAGGGACCCGTAAAAGAGTACATTTAAAAGCAAAAAGATCGCACGTTATATTTAAAGCTATTTTGCATAATCCGGGAGGTACTTCAAGATCTCGTTACCGAAAAAATACAATGCACTACTAAAAATAACAGACCAGACGGAAGCACTGATGAACATGTAAAGGATTATTTTCTCTTTCGGACTCCCGGAACTAACCGCTAGTAACGTCCCGCCTATTGGTGTTAGAACAATTGGAGTTAATGCAGCAACACCAATAAGCCCATACTTTTTCCAGATGGTAACAAATCGACGGCTATTCACCGTAAATTTTTTTCTTTTTTTATAAAATATACTTACAATTTTCTCGCGAATCCAGTTACCAAAGAAAGTCAGCAGAAGCACAACGCTCATCATACCGGCCACCGTAATCAGGATGGTAGCCAGTAATGTAAACCCGTAAGCATAGCCACCCAAAGGCCCAAAAATAAATTTGAGCATGCATGAAAAATAAACCGATGCAGCCTTCCAAATAATTTCCCACATAGTCACTATCCACGTTACATTTTAAGGCCAAAACTCAAATCGCCTGCATCGCCCAGCCCAGGAACAATGTAAAATTGGTCATTAAGATTTTCATCTATAGCACAGGTATAGATTGAAAAAGGCACATTTAAATTTTCTTTTATATAATGAATCCCTTCAGGCGCAGCCACCAGTGCTGCTATAAAAATATGAGAAGGTTGCCCGCGCTTCAGCAATGTTTCTACAGACCGTATAATAGATTTGCCTGTCGCCAGCATCGGATCGACTAAAATAACGATCCGTTCGTTGACCACCGGAACAGCAACATAATCCAGGTGGATGAGTATCTCGTCAGAACCCTCTTCTCTGTACGCTCCGATAAAACCACAATCCGATCGATCAAAATAATCAAGAAAACCATCCAGGTAAGGAAGTCCTGCCCGTAGAACGGTAAGTAATACGGGATGTTGTGCGAGTAGTGGAATATTAGATGCTGCAAGTGGACCCTGAACAAGCTGCTCCTTAAAATCGAGTTTCTTCGAAATTTCGTAGGCCATTAGTTGTCCCAGCCGCTTCATGTTTTTCCTGAATTTTCCACGATCAAGTTGAATATCTTTGTCTCGCAATTCGGATATAAACTGATTTGCTATCGTATTTTGCGAACTAAGGTTAAATATCATATCACGTTTTTCTTCATCGAAAATTTAGAATAAAGTTGTGGTAAGAACTAATGTAAGCGTTAACAAATAAAAGTTGGGCAATGATTGACATTCTTACCTATACGACTCGTTACGATTTTACTAGGTTTGCAGTATGAAGATGATTTTACTTATTCGTATTCATGAAACTACTTAAACAACTCTGTGAAATACCTGCTCCGTCTGGCGATGAAGTTGCGATGAAAGAATTTTTATTGAAATACATTCGAAAGGAGAGCAAGAAATGGAAAGTTGTTCCTGAAATTTTCCAGGAGGGTTTGCAAGACTGTATAATCTTAAAATTCGGAAATCCCCGCACTGCAATTTTTGCACACATGGACAGCATAGGATTTACCGTTCGCTATCAAAATCAATTATTGCCGATCGGAAGTCCTGATGCAGATTCAGGTACGAAACTCGTCGGGAAAGACAGTCTCGGGCCAATTGAATGTGAACTTGAATTCGACAACGACAGGCATGCGTTTTACTCCTTCGGCCGTCAAATTGACCGCGGTGCTACCCTGACATATAAAGTGAATTTTCGCGAGACCAAACAGTTCATACAATCGGCATATCTCGACAATCGTTTAGGCATTTACAATGTTTTAAAAGTAGCGGAAACATTGAAAGACGGTGTGATCGTTTTTAGTTGCTGGGAAGAACATGGCGGAGGTTCGGTTCCGTTTCTCGCTAAAATAATCCACGAAAAATGGAACATCAGCCAGGCGCTGATATCTGATATTACCTGGGTTTCTGATGGTGTTCATCCCGGAAAAGGTGTAGCCATCTCGATGCGTGATCGAAACCTTCCGAGAAAATCTTACCTTGATAGGATTATCGCTATTGCAAAAAAAAGAAAAATAGATTTTCAACTGGAGGTAGAAGGAGCCGGCTCCAGTGATGGTCGTGAACTGCAAACTTCACCCTACCCTTTCGATTGGTGTTTTGTTGGTGCACCGGAACAGGGGGCCCATTCACCTGATGAAAAAGTTCATAAACACGACATCAAAACCATGATAGAACTATACTCATGGCTGATGAAGGATCTGTGATATAAACTTTCGCGTACTTTTATTTTCCGGATCTCGCTGTTAATCGTAACTTTTTATTCAATAACTAATTTAAGTAGGATCAGATAAACGAGTGATATGAAATTTCACTCCGATTTCTTTATGCAGCTGCTTAGTACCCTCCGCAGCAAATCCGCACAATCAAATTAAATCGGTTAGGATGACCTATATTCCGTCTTATCCTGTGGCCGTTACAAATTATCACAGTATCCATGAATTTCCTTTTATCTTTACAGCCTCAAAAAAATAAGGATGAAGATTAAGGATTTAGAATTTGAGAAGTTCATACGGGAAGATGAGATCAAAGCTAAAATAAGTGCGTTAGCTGAAATGATAGACCTTGATTACAATTCAAAAACGCCGGTTTTTCTTCCTATTCTTAATGGATCGTTCATGTTTGGAGCAGATTTGCTTAAACAGGTCTCTATTCCCTGCAAAGTCTCCTTTGTTAAGATATCCTCGTATGTTGGAACTGTTAGCTCAGGGCAAATCAAAACACTCATTGGACTTGATGAAAGCCTGTTCAACCAAGACATTATTATCGTAGAGGACATCATTGATACTGGCCAAACCTTACAAAAAATTGTAACTGAACTAAAAAGCCTGGGTACTAAATCGGTGGAAGTTATTTCCCTGCTTCGAAAAAAAACTGCGCGTGAAAAGGGAATTGCTGTTAAATATTTAGGATTTGAAATTGAAACTGAATTTGTTGTAGGATATGGATTAGACTACGACGGGTTGGGAAGAAACCTCAAAGACCTTTATAAGACGGACTCGGAAAATATCTTCAATCCCGATAGCTCAGTTTAAAATTCATCTTGGATTACTATATTCGTCACCTTGTTTCACAAAAAGGCCCCCAACAGTAACGTAAACAACACATTTACATGATCAACATTATACTCTTCGGCCCTCCTGGCGCGGGTAAAGGCACACAAAGTGCAAAAATCATTGAGAAATATTCACTTGTTCATATCGCTACTGGGGATCTTTTCAGAAAACATCTTAAGGAGGGAACGCCGCTGGGCAATCTTGCAAAGGATTACATGAACAAAGGGAATCTTGTCCCCGACCAGGTAGTAATCGACATGGTAGACGACAAGATTAAAAACAGTGGCAATGCATCCGGTATCATCTTTGACGGATTTCCGCGGACGATTCCGCAGGCCGAGGCTCTCGATAAACTATTGGCATCCAAAAGCACTCCAATAAAAGTATTAATCGAACTTGTTGTTCCGGAAGATGAACTCAGACTGCGACTGGCTGACCGTGCTGCAAAAGAAAATCGGCCCGATGATGCAAAACCGGAAGTGATTGAAAACAGAATCTCAGTATATAAAGGTGAAACTGCTTCCGTAGCCGAATATTATAAGAAACTCGGCAAGTATGCGTCTGTTGTAGGTGTAGGCGAAATTGAAAATATTTTTTCCAACATCTGCCGGGAAATAGATAAAAGCCTTTTGTTGTAGAAAGTGTATTGGAAGATTGCGAGATCAGACTATTAGCTTTACATCTTTCAATTTTCTGTTCTTTCAATTTTAATCCTATAATCTCAACATTTTGGCTTCTCCTAACTTCATCGACTACGTTAAATTTTGTTCCCGCTCCGGCCACGGTGGGGCCGGTTTTTTGCATTTTCATCGTGAAAAATTCATCGAGAAAGGCGGCCCTGATGGTGGCAACGGAGGGCGTGGGGGCCACGTAATCCTAAGAGGTAATGCACAACTTTGGACACTCCTACATTTAAAATACAGAAAACATGTGATTGCCAGCAATGGTAATGGTGGAGAGGAACAAAACCGAACAGGCGCTGATGGCAAAGATGAAATTCTTGAAGTGCCATTGGGCACTGTAGCAAAGCGTGCGGACACTGACGAAGTGCTTTTCGAAGTAACTGAGGATGGAAAAGAATATATTTTATCACCAGGTGGAAGAGGTGGAAAAGGAAATGCTTTTTTTGCTACGTCTACCAATCAGGCGCCGCAGCATGCACAACCTGGCGAAGCTGGTACGGAAGAATGGATTGTCCTTGAACTCAAACTATTAGCCGATGTAGGGTTGGTTGGATTTCCTAATGCGGGGAAGTCGACGTTGCTTTCAGTTGTATCAGCTGCAAAACCAAAAATTGGTGATTACCCGTTCACGACGCTTACGCCTAACCTGGGCGTGGTTTCTTATCGTGACGACCGTTCTTTTGTAATGGCCGATATTCCGGGAATTATTGAGGGCGCCGCCGAAGGAAAGGGTTTAGGCATCAGGTTTTTACGGCATATAGAACGCAATTCATTACTGCTGTTTTTGATTCCAGCGGATTCAAAAGATATTAAAACAGAGTTTGAAATATTGCTGAATGAACTTAGGAAGTATAATCCGGAGTTATTGGATAAAAAAAGGCTACTCGCCATTTCGAAGATGGATATGTTGGATGATGAACTCCTTGCCGAAATGAAAAAAGACGTACCTCACGATATTCCGTGCGTATTTATTTCTGCAGTCACTAACAAGGGTATTCAAGAGTTAAAGGACTTGATTTGGAAAACCCTGCACGAATAATTCAAAAATCTCAGTGTCAGTTTGGCATTAAAAACACCTTTGGCAAAGTTGTTGACCCGAAGGATTTAATTAGTTTTCAAGACGTTATGTCTTTAGAATATCATTAATCAAAGCGCAAATGAAGCAGAACGAAGAGATACTTTCAGAAAACAACGAAGCAGCAGAAAACGTGTCAGCCTCTGTACAGGACACTCAGAACGCTTCTTTGGAAAAAGTACAGGCAGAACTCAATGAGCAAAAAGAGAAATTCATTCGTTTGTATTCGGAGTTTGAAAACTTTAGAAGACGTACGGCAAAGGAAAAACTGGATCTGATCCAATCTGCTAACGAGCAATTGATTAAAACATTACTTCCGGTGGTAGATGATTTTGATCGCGCAGAAAAATCTTTTCAAGACAAAAACAATAACGACTTGGAAGGATTTTTCCTGATCCGCAATAAATTTAAAAAGATCCTGGAACAGACGGGTGTAAAAGTAATGGATGTTAAAGCCGGCTCTGACTTTGATGCAGATTTGCACGAGGCCATCACGCAAATTCCATCACCCGATGAAAAGCTGAAAGGCAAGGTCGTCGACGTCGTTGAGGCAGGCTACTTATTAAATGAAAAAGTAATTCGGTTCGCTAAAGTTGTGGTGGGTAGTTAACCCGACTTTTAGAACATCTTTCAATATCTAAATCCATGTCCGCAAAAAGAGATTATTACGAAATACTAGGTGTCAATAAATCCTCATCGGTGGAGGAGATAAAAAAAGCTTATCGTAAAGTTGCTATTCAGTTTCACCCCGATAAAAATCCCGACAATAAAGAAGCTGAAGAAAAATTCAAAGAAGCGGCCGAGGCCTACGAAGTTCTGAGCGATCAGGAAAAAAGGGCACATTATGATCGTTTCGGTCATGCCAGAGGGAACGGTGGTTTCAGTGGCCAAAACATGAACATGGATGATATCTTCAGCCAGTTCGGAGATATTTTTGGAGGAGGCGGCGGAAGTCCATTCGACAGTTTCTTTGGTGGAGGCGGCTCCCGTGGCGGACGACGTCAACGCAAGGGTACTAACCTCAGAATAAAATTAAAGCTCAACTTAGAGGAAATCGCGCACGGCGTTGAAAAGAAGATTAAAGTTAACCGCCTTGTTCGTGCAGAAGGTGTAACTTTTAAGACTTGCACAACCTGTCAGGGCACAGGGCAAATCCGGAAAGTAGTCAATACTATGTTGGGCCAAATGGTTTCGGCCAGTACTTGTTCAAATTGTGATGGCTCCGGTCAAATTATTGACAAACGTCCAGGTGGAGTAGATAGCTCCGGACTAGTATCAAAAGAAGAACATATCAGCGTTAAAATACCTGCCGGAGTTGCCGATGGTATGCAACTTTCCATGTCGGGCAAAGGAAATGAAGCTCCGGGAGGAGGAGCTGCGGGCGATTTATTAATTCTAATAGAAGAACAAGAAGACAAGTTCCTGAAAAGAGATGGCAATAATCTTGTCTATGACCTTTATATAAGTTTTGTAGATGCAGCCTTAGGAACAAATGTAGAAGTGCCGTCTGTAGGTGGAAAGGTGAAGATTAAAATTGACGCCGGAACTCAAAGCGGTAAAATTTTAAGACTTCGCGGAAAAGGACTTAAAGATGTAAACGGATATGAAACCGGAGATCAGCTGATTTACGTCAATGTCTGGACACCGAAAAAGTTGACCGCTGAGGAAAGGGCTATTTTGGAAGGCCTGAAACGCTCACCCAACTTCGAGCCTCATCCCGATGCTAACGAAAAGGGCTTTTTTGAGCGTATGAAGGAATATTTTAACTAAAAAGATTCCGGGCAACCCATTTCAAATCTACTCGTTTAACTAAGATTAAGCGGGGGCCAAGTGTATATTTCACGTTTAAACTTACACGTCGTAACCCCCATTACTTATAGATCGTAATAACGACATGCATAGAAAGATCTGGTTAACGTATTGTGGGGTTGCTATCGCGGGACTTGCATTCGGACAGCTTAAAAAACAATTTACTGTTGAAGACGTCGCTCATTGCGAAAATATCAGGCTATGTTTAAAGGCCAACAGTGGTAATTGCTTTATAAAACCCAGCCAAAACACTGAAATTCTTAATGTTTTCAGCAATCAAACTGAAAACACATATGCCCATAACTTTCGGAAAGAGGTAAAAGGCAAGACTTGCGAAGTACTCCTTAACCTCGAGGATATGCATTCCGAAGGTATAAGTCAAACCATTTCTACTCGTTTTTTCGGCGCTTCCGACAAGCCAGCCAGTGATAAAATCTGGAAAATGTATCTAACGGATGCCAAACCCTATTTTCTTGAATTGAATTACGGTATTGGTAATGCCAACATTGACCTGTCGGGATTGGCCATCAAAACGCTTAAAATCAATACGGGTAGTGCGGATGTAAACGTAGGATATTACTCTTCCCTTGAGAATCAAATTGATATGGACACCTTCTTCGTTAAAGTAGACCTGGGTTCCATAAATGTAAAAAATCTAAACATGTCCCGATCGCGGTTCATGATGGCAGATGTCGGGTTTGGTAATATGACACTCGACTTTAGAAGCAAGCCCTTGGTAAGCAACAATATCAGAGGAAGTGTAGGCGCTGGAAATCTTACCATCTTATTGCCTCCTGCCGAAACACCAGTATTGGTGAAGATCAAAGACTCATGGTTATGTAGTGTAAAAATACCGGATCAATTTAAGAAGGTCTCGGAAAATGTCTTTGCCAATGCTGCGTACACCAGAGATGCCAAAAACAGTCTGACATTCGATCTTGACGTTTCTATGGGAAACATCATTTTTAAGTAATTACCTCTAAGTTTCGGCAGCGTTACCGCCGATCTAATCTTCTAAACCCGTTGTTTGTAATTCCTTGCTATCTTTTGCCACTAATTCGTTATTACCAAACCAAATTTTGTGGAAGCTTTAGTTGCCAACAATGTTACCAAACGTTATACAAATCATGTGGCGCTCGACCATGTCAGCTTAAGTATTCCCGAACACACCATCTTTGGTTTACTGGGGCCGAACGGCGCTGGTAAGACTACGTTCATTAGAATAATCAACCAAATCATCAACGCCGATGATGGTGACATCATTATTTTCGGCGAAAAACTTCAGGAAAAACACATCGGAACTATTGGCTATTTGCCTGAGGAACGCGGCCTCTACAAAAAGTTGAAGGTTGGAGATCAGCTCATATATCTCGCACGGCTAAAAGGACTGAGCAAGCATGATGCAACCGAAAAAAGCAAAGCCTGGATGCGAAAGTTTGAAATTACAGACTGGTGGAATAAAAAAGTTGAAGACTTGAGCAAAGGCATGGCTCAGAAAGTACAGTTCATCAGCACGGTGATGCATGAACCCAGACTCATTATTTTAGATGAACCTTTTTCAGGATTCGATCCCGTCAATGCACAGCTTATCACGCAGGAGATTCTAGAACTGAAACAAAAGGGCTGTACAATTATTTTCTCTACCCACCGCATGGAAACGGTGGAGGATTTGTGTGACCACATTGCATTGATCGATAAATCTAAAAAAATCCTGGAGGGCTCTAAAAAACAAATTAAAGAAACGTACAGAACCAATACCTATACCGTTGAACATAAAGGCGAAATTCACAGTTCTTCTTCCAACTACGAACTGCTGTCGCAGAAAAACCTTGAAGACTCATTTTATCAGTCGGTGATACGAATGAAAAACAACGATAACCCTAATCAACTCATTCGCGCGCTCACCGAAGTCACTGAAGTCCATAGTTTCATTGAAAAAATTCCAAGCATGAGTGAAATTTTTATAACGCTGGTGAAAGGAGGAAGCCGTGAATAAAATTTGGCTTATCATTCAAAGGGAATTTTTGAACCGTGTTCAAAAAAAATCTTTTCTTATTGCTACCATTCTTCTGCCGCTCATTTTTCCTGCACTCATGGCCATCCTGGTGTACGTTGCTATCGAGCAAAAAAAGAATGCAACAAAAGATGTTGTACATTATCTAGACGAGAGCAAGAAGTTTGTTCCCGATACGGCCAAATACATTTTTAGAAAATTCGACGGATCGCTCGAAGAGGCTAAAAAGACATTTCAAAAAGATCAAAGCTACGGCTTGCTGTACATTCCGGATTTTGACCTTGCCCACCCAAGAGGTATAACACTTTACACAAAGGTGAATCCCAGTCCCAACGAAATTGGGGATCTGGAAGGCATCCTTGAGAACAGAGTTCGTGAATTAAAAATGACAAAGTTCAACATCAAACAGGAAGTGCTGGACAGCATAAAAACTGATATCGCCATTCAAACCATAAACATTTCAGAAGAAGGAGATGAGCAAACTTCCGATTCCAAAGTTTTATTTGGCATCGGTATGGCGTGTGGCATTATGATGTACATCTTTATTTTCATTTACGGCGCCCAAATCATGCAAGGTGTTATTGAAGAAAAAACAAGTAAGGTTGTGGAAGTTATTGTTTCGTCTGTAAAACCCTTTCAACTAATGATGGGTAAAATTATGGGCCTTGCTTCGGTGGGATTACTTCAGTTTTTAATCTGGATCATATTAATCACAACACTATCATCAGTTGTCTTAGGGTATTTTGGATTGGACATGCCGCAACAACAAATGATGAATGAAATGAGCCAACAGTATCCCGAAGCTCAGATGCAAAATCCTGATACAATGGAGTTACTGAACATGATTGGAGCAATTCCTTTTGGCTATCTGATTTTTAATTTCCTGTTTTATTTTCTGGGAGGATATTTATTGTACGGCGCACTTTTCGCCGCCGTGGGTTCTGCCGTTGACAGTCCTGCAGAAGCGCAACAATTTATGTTTCCCATTACCATACCCATGCTGATTTCTTATTTCGGACTATTTACTTTTATCCTTGATGATCCACACGGGCCCATCAGCGTTTGGTTATCCATAATTCCCTTTACTTCACCCATTGCCATGATGGGAAGAATTGGATTTGGAGTACCGGTATGGCAATTGATTTTATCCATGCTATGCCTTATCGGTGGTTTTATCTTTACAACCTGGGTGGCTGCGAGAATATACCGTGTCGGAATTTTAATGCATGGTACAAAAATAAATTACAAGGTGATGGCAAAGTGGTTTATGATGAAGGGGTAGTCAACGACACCACACAAGTGATCACTGCCAGGTCAGAATTGCATCAAACACACTACACGAATTTCCACGTTCAGTTCTAAGCTCATCTTGTTTTTAAGTATCTTTCAAATCCAATGAGCAAGAAAGTTCCTACGCCTTCGCCGGATTTCTATCGAAATAATTCAACACTTAAATGGGTTGTACTGGTGGTCTCTGTCCTTATCAGTATCAGCTCTATTTATTACACCAATATTTTGGTGGATCAATTGAAAGAACGCGAACGACAACAAGTACAACTCTATGCAAAAGCCATTGAATACACCGCTAACGATGAAAACACCTATGGTGACGTAAACTTCATAGCGCAAGAGATTCTTTTCCAAAATAATTCAATACCCATTATACAGGTAGGCGACAGTACGAAAGTATTGTCCTTTCGAAATCTTGACATGGACGAAAACTGGCCTGAAGAAAAAAAGACTAGTTTTCTGACGGCCGAAATGGAGATGATGCGCGGAACTTACGAGCCCATCCAGGTAACCCTTCGCGACCCACAAACCGGGGAAGTCTTCGGCACACAATATATTTATTATAAAAATTCTTTTCTCCTAAAACAACTCATTGCCTACCCGTACATTCAGCTTTCCGTCATAGCGATTTTCGGTTTCATTGCTTACCTGGCTTTTAATTATTCAAAAGCCGCAGAACAGAATCAGGTTTGGGTGGGCTTAGCAAAGGAAACTGCGCATCAATTGGGTACACCATTGTCGTCCCTAATGGCATGGGTTGAAGTACTCCGTGAAGATCCGGAGGTTAAACACAAAGGTGTAATAGATGAGCTTGAAAAAGACATTCAAAAACTCAGAATGGTCACCGAGCGCTTTTCAAGCATCGGCTCGGTTCCCTCACTCAAAAAAGAAAACGTGGTGGCGCTGATCAATAACGTAGTAAATTATTTGCGTCCGAGGGTTTCTTCGAAAATCCGAATGGAGGTATTCACGTTATCAGAAAACATTTTTGCCAACGTTCATGCTCCATTGTTTGAATGGGTCATAGAAAATTTGTGCAAAAACGCTGTTGATGCCATGGGAAATACGGGTACCATCGCCATCAAAATACTGCGTGGAAACGAGGGTAAGGTTTTCATCGACGTTTCTGATACCGGTAAGGGTATTCCACGATCCAAAATCGACCATGTGTTCAGGCCGGGTTTTACTACCAAAAAGCGGGGATGGGGCTTGGGACTTACGTTGGCCAAAAGAATTATTGAAGCATACCATAATGGAAAAATTTTTGTCAAATCTTCAGAAGAAAGCCAGGGAACGACTTTCCGAATCGTTTTAAATGTTGTTTAACAAAAACACCATTTCCATCCCAACCTTTTTCCTTTTACGCTTTGGGTCTTAGTCCAGAAACACATACTTTTGCGCTCGAATTTTCTGACCTTAATTTCAAATAAACATACAGAATGGCAAATATTGGTAAGATTACCCAAGTCATTGGTCCGGTGGTAGACGTTGCGTTCGATAGCGACGGTGCTACACTCCCTAATATCCTTGATTCTTTGGAAGTTACTAAAGGCGACGGTACCAAAGTAGTGCTGGAATGCCAACAACATCTTGGAGAAGATCGTGTCCGAACCATTTCTATGGAAGGAACCGACGGCCTTGTTCGTGGTATGAAGGTGTTGGATACCGGTTCTCCCATTAAAATGCCAATTGGCGACGACATCAAGGGTCGTTTGTTTAATGTGGTTGGTGAAGCAATCGATGGTATTAAACAGCCGCTGGGTCTTTCAAAATTGCCAATTCACCGGCAAGCCCCTCCTTTCGAGGATTTGTCTACTTCAACAGAGGTTCTTTACACAGGAATTAAAGTAATCGACTTGATCGAACCTTATTCAAAAGGTGGTAAAATCGGATTGTTCGGCGGTGCTGGTGTGGGAAAAACTGTATTGATCCAGGAATTGATTAACAATATCGCAAAAGCTTATGCCGGGCTTTCAGTGTTTGCTGGTGTGGGTGAAAGAACACGTGAAGGAAATGACTTGTTGCGGGAAATGATTGAGGCCGGAATCGTAGACTATGGCGCAGAGTTCATGAAATCACTCCACGCTGGTGGATGGGATCTTTCAAAAGTGGATCAGGAAAAACTTAAAGATTCAAAAGCAACATTCGTATTTGGTCAAATGAATGAACCTCCTGGAGCACGTGCACGCGTGGCGCTTTCCGGTTTGACTGTTGCCGAATATTTCCGTGATGGTGATGGACAAGGAAAAGGAAGAGACATTCTCTTTTTCGTTGATAACATCTTCCGTTTCACACAGGCTGGTTCTGAAGTATCGGCCCTTTTAGGACGTATGCCTTCCGCCGTAGGATATCAGCCTACGCTGGCGACAGAGATGGGTGCTATGCAGGAACGCATTACTTCTACCAAAAATGGTTCCATCACTTCCGTACAGGCCGTTTACGTGCCTGCCGATGACTTGACTGACCCTGCCCCTGCAACAACGTTTGCTCACTTGGATGCGACTACCGTATTATCTCGTAAGATTTCTGAGCTCGGTATTTATCCGGCAGTGGATCCGTTGGATTCCACATCACGGATTTTACGCCCTGAAATTGTTGGAGAGGAACACTATAAATGTGCACAGCGTGTTAAGAATATTTTACAACGTTATAAAGAGCTGCAGGATATCATCGCCATCCTCGGTATGGATGAGTTGTCCGATGAAGATAAGTTGATTGTGGTTAGAGCACGCCGCGTACAACGCTTCCTGTCTCAACCATTCCACGTGGCCGAAGCCTTTACCGGTTTGAAAGGTGTTCTCGTAGACATCAAAGACACCATCAAAGGGTTCAATGCAATTATGGATGGAGAATACGATCACCTCCCTGAAATGGCATTCAACCTGGTTGGAAGTATCGAACAAGCAGTTGAAAAAGGTGAGAAGATCTTAGCTGAAGCTAAAGGATAATGACATTGACATTGAAAGATTGGAAGTTCGCTTCTAATCTTTCAATTTTCCAATCTTAGAATTTCCAATCTTACAATTACTATGCAATTAGAAATACTTACACCGGAGAAAAAGATTTTTGAAGGCGACGTGACCATTGTGACTTTCCCTGGTGCTAATGGTTCCTTTCAGGTGATGGATAATCATGCTCCGTTAATCAGTTTGCTCCAGCAAGGTACTGTTGAATACAAAGGAAAGGATGGCGCTAAAAAGATCAACATCCTCGGTGGCCTCGTTGAGGTGCTCAAAAATAAAGTAATTGTTTTAGCAACGGGTGTAGCAGCCTAGTTTTCAAGACTCATACTCTTGAGTCTCCTTATCCGTTTCCGTTTGCTACCCATTTAACGAAGAAGAAGGCGCCGATTACCAGCGAGATTGCACCGAGCACCCAGAATATATTACTAACGCCGGCGAGCATAATCATCACAATTCCGCCTACGCCAAATACAATGGCAAGCCCTGATAATGTATCAAATTCTTTAATCGCGTTAACAGATTCCGTACCCTCATTCTTGCGTGCCTTTTTTGCATAGCTTAAGACTTGTTTTTTCAAGGCTTTCCGAAAGGTTTTACGTTCGTCTTTCGACATCTCCTTAAATTTTTCAGCGATGTTTTGCGCATCTGGCGACAACGTTGCTTTTTCGGGGGCGGAAGAAAGATTCTTTATTTCACTCACAACGGGCTGACTGGCCGAATTTGCTACAATTGTGTGTTGATCAACCACTAATGGGCTATGCTCGGCCGCTACACTCCGTGTCTCTTCGTTCATTTTTTTTCCACTTTGATAGTCATAATGATCAAAATGATACGCGTATTTCGGCGACGAACAAGACGTTAAAAAGACTGCCGCAACAATAAGTACTTGGTAAAATTTCATAATCTTACTTTTTAGTTTTCCTGAACGAGGATAATCTTTTAAAAAGTCTCTTCTCGAACGCCCAAAAGAAAGTGAATTGGCCGAACAAGAATCCATAACCCAATAATAAAACATTATACAGCGGCAATATTAAAATATAATACAATATCGATGCTACCACTGTGTCGCCTCGTTCACCCGCCAGAAATTGAAGCAGCGGCTTTTTTATAAACAACACTGTAAAACCTGTACATGCAAATACAATCAAAACAATGATCACCTGCAATGGACTACCCAGATTCCATCGTTCCTTAAGTCTTTCAAGCCATGTCACGCGACGTATGTTTATCAAAGATCCAATTTCAAAAAATATTTCCATAAACCCATGCGTGGCAACGGCGCTTTAACGACCACAGGGATCTTTTTCACCGGATGCTGAAAAGATAACTGCTTAGCATGCAAGCAAATACTTCCATCTTCATTGGGATCTGTATCTCCGTATTTAAGGTCTCCTTTTATCGGACAGCCCATACTTGACAGTTGTACCCGTATTTGATGCGGCCTGCCAGTCAACGGATGTACTTCCAAAAGCCAAAGTCCGGCCACTGAAGTTAAAACGCGATAATCCAATTCTGCATATTGTGACCCAGGACTTTCGTTCTTAAACGCTGTGGTTTTATTCTTCTTTTCATCTTTTAACAGCCAGTGCCTCAGTGTACCCTCCGGGAATGGCGGCTTATTTTTTACGATAGCCCAATATACTTTTTCGGTTTCCTTGTTTCGAAATAACTCATTCATTCTCTGCAAGGCTTTCGTAGTTCTGGCCAAAGCAACCACACCGCTTACAGGACGGTCGAGCCGATGCACCAAACCTAAAAAAACCGCACCGGGTTTTGCAAATTTCTCTTTGATGTAGTCTTTACAAAGGTCGACCAAAGACGCATCACCCGAGACATCACCCTGACTAAGGATGCCTGGAGATTTATTAACAATCAACAAATGATTGTCTTCATAAAGTACAGTGAAAGCCGTATTCTCCAAGTTTAGAAATAATATAGATGATCATGGCACATAAGCATTGGGCCATTACTAAGCAGATTAAAAGGATTTTAAATGTTAAAATGAAGACACAAATCGCGTAGGATTAACAAAGAGCGTCTCTGTGCTAAAGGAATTACCCGGAATGGATATTAACACTTCGTGGACCAACGTCTTCCACCCCCGCAATGTATCTGGTCGTTCAAAGGTCATCGTTGCACCTAAGTCCCTCAACGAACCAATCACGTCCGAAGTAATTTTCGGAGCATATAGGGCAACAGGAACATCTTCAAACCCTCCGTCGCTTCTCAGTTCCGAGAGGCATTGAACTCCTTTTTTTCCACGCATGTTCAGATTCATGAAGATGATGCTTGGTTTTTGCACGACTCCACTGATCAACGCTTCCACCGCTTCTTCTTGAAATACAAAGCTTAAACACTGGATCTCGGAATCTATCGAAGCCACGGCTTCTTTGATAAATTGAAGATCATCCTTATTGGTATCGATCAATACAATTGTTTTCATAGCCTCGGAGTTCAATAAGTTAATATGATAAGTCTACAAATTAACACATAGTTCAGTAAAGCTGAGTGGTTAACGTTACCTAGTTTTTTGATTTGGGAAAATAGTTTGTGAAAAACGATTCATTTTGGGAATCCTTGATTCATTCTAGTTACATTTGTACGTTGAAACCGCCAAAAACGACCGGTTTTTGAAGGTTTAAAGATGTATTCTACCGAATAACCGGATAGATTCAAATGTCTTCGAAAATGGAGTAATTCTTGTAATTAAGGGTTTCAACAGTAAGCCCCTTATGAAAAACATAAATCAAGAAATCACAAATTCTACAACCAATCCCGACGTTACTACAGAATCCGCAGATGCGAAATACTGGCGCGAAAAATATGAAATTTCAACGCGGCATCTGATGGTAGCCGTTAAAGAATGGGGCCGGTTAAGACAACAAGTTGAAGAGTACCACCGCAGCAAAGTCGCATAGAACCACTCTGCCTTTTTATTTACTGAGCTGGTTAATTGGCTTTGACCGTACACCAACTGCTTTTTACCATCTCACCGGCCTTCGCTTAACTTCATAAAACTTTTTATGAAGTTAGAACCCATTGCGCTACCTTCATTTCTATGAGCAACCCTTTTAAGCGCAGAACGTTTATCCAATCTTTTCTTGCAGTCCCTATTTTGACTACCGCCGGGGTTACCATCAACACAACCAGTTTTTCACAAGATAGAAATGTAAATTCCGGAAAGGGAAAGTTGAAATTGAGCCTCAATGCTTTTTCATTTAACGGTCCTCTTATGGAAAAGAAAATGACGCTGGATCAACTGCTGGAAACCTGTGCTGAAATCGGGTTTGATGGCGTTGATATCACGGGGTATTATTTCCCGGGGTATCCGAACGTTCCGCCCGACGAATATTTGTATCACGTGAAAAGAAAAGCATTTCGTCTGGGGCTTGATATCACAGGTACCGGTGTTCGTAATGATTTTACAGATCCGAATAAAAACAAGAGGAGTGAACATGTTACGCTCGTAAAAAATTGGATTGATGCTGCTTCAAAATTAGGAGCACCCGTGATTCGGATTTTTGCAGGTACACAAAATCCAAAGGAGTATTCCCGCGAACAGATAACGGCGTGGATGTTGGCTGATATAAAAGAATGTTTGGCTTATGGCAAACAAAAAGGTGTGATCGTCGCCATTCAAAACCACAACGATTTTATTATGACTGCCGATCATGCCATTGAATTTATTGAGAAAATAAATTCGGAATGGTTTGGACTTATTCTGGATACAGGAAGTTACCGGGTACATGATCCATATGCCGAGATTGCTAAATCAGCAAAATATGCAGTCAACTGGCAGATCAAGGAAAATGTGTTTATCAATGGCCTTGAAAAGGAAGCAGACATTCCTAAAATAATTCAAACGATACACGCTTCTGGCTATCGCGGTTACATACCCATTGAAACCTTAGGAGCAGGCGATCCGAAACCCAAAGTTATTGCACTTTATAAAAAGGTTAAAGACGCCGTCTCTCAATTCTCCTGAGGTGCCCTTTCATCCGATAAGTTTTCAGGTCTGTCCTTATTTCACTACCTTAATATTCCTTGCATACGGCCTGCTATCCGGTCTTAAAAATTACCTTTCAAGGTTGACGTGAGTTTGATACATTGATTCAAATAGGCTATAAATCATTAATTATTTAAGTATGAACCGGCGAACTACATTAAAAAATTTACTGATTGCCTCCGGAGGGTTGATCACACTTCCCGCATGGGGGCAAAACTGGCATGTTAACGACCTGCCTACACTGCCATATTCGTTTTCAGTAGCAAGTCAGGAAATGCTAACAGCGGTCGCAGATACCATTATTCCTGCAGGGAATTCCATCGGCGCATTATCTGTTGGCGTCGACAAGTTTTTGCAAAAACTGATTGCCAATTGCTACGAGGCGAATGTTCAGGAAAACGTAAAAACACAATTGGCGGCCCTGGATAACGGCGCCAAAAGTACTTACGGAAAATCTTTTACCACCTGCGATCAGATGCAACGTCAAACACTTCTCGAAAAACTGGCTGTATCCGAAAATCAAAATGAAAAAGACTTTTTCACATTGATAAAATCCGAGACCATCAGAGGTTTTAATACTTCCAGAGAAGTGATGTTACAATATTTGAAATACAAAATTCTACCAGGCCACTTCCACGGTTGCGTAGACGCAACCGCTTAACGTTATGGCAAATTTATTACTGGATTCCCGCAAGAAAAGAACCTATGATGCAATCGTAATTGGTTCAGGTGCCAGCGGCGGCTGGGCTGCAAAAGAACTGTGCGATAAAGGATTGAAGACCCTGGTGTTGGAAAGAGGCCGTGATGTAAAACACATTCAGGACTACCCTACCGCAAGTAAAGCGCCGTGGCAATTTGAGTATAGGGGTACCGTTCCAATAGAAAAACGCGTTGGTTATGGAAGTGCCCGATTCCTGAGAGAAGAATCCTTGCATTGGCAGATCAAAGACGATGAACAACCTTTTATTCAAGAGAAACCCTTTCGTTGGTTTCGTGGATACCACGTTGGCGGCAAGTCATTGTTATGGGCAAGGCAGACACAACGGTGGAGCGACTTTGATTTTGAAGGCCCGGCACGAGACGGTTTCGCTGTTGACTGGCCTATCCGTTATAAAGACCTTGAGGCATGGTACGCCCACGTCGAAAAATTCGCAGGCATCGCAGGGAACCGCGATGGATTGCCGGAATTACCAGACAGTGAATGCATGCCGCCCTACGAAGTGAGTTGCATTGAGCATTATTTTAAAGAAAGCGTTCAAAAGAATTTTGGTGATCGTCACGTAATACAAGCACGTTGCGCGCATCTTTCGGATCCCCAACCCATTCACATCGAGCAGGGAAGACATAAATGCCAGAATCAAACCATGTGCAATCGTGGCTGTGTTTACGGTGGATATTTCAGCAGTAACGCCTCCACTATTCCGTGGGCTATGAAGACAAAAAAGCTTACCATGCGCCCGCATGCAGTTGTTCATTCTGTTATTTATGACGAAAAGAAAAATCGGGCGACAGGTGTACGGGTCATTGATGCCAACAAAAAGGAAATGATGGAATTTTACGCAGACATCATTTTTGTGAATGCATCGGCCTTAAATACAAACGCCATATTACTAAATTCGACCTCCAACAGATTTCCAAATGGTTTAGGCAATGATAGCGGTGTTTTAGGAAAATACATCTCCTGGCATAACTATCGAGGAAAGGCCAATGCTGAATACGAAGGTTTCAAAGATAAAAAAACCGACGGTAGAAGTCCTACACACAGTTATATTCCACGGTTCAGAAATGTAAGAAAACAAGACATGGATTTTTTGCGTGGATATGCGATCGGTATTGGTGGCGGAAGAGGAAATAAAACAGACACCTCAATGATTGGTGATCAACTGCGTGAGAACATTTTACATCCCGTATTAGGAAATTGGCACATCAGCAGTTGGATGATGGGTGAAGTCGTTCCCATTGAACAAAATCATGTTCGATTGCATACTGACTTAAAAGATAAGTATGGTATTCCGCAGCTCATCATCTCTTGCGACTGGACAGAGAATGATGAGAAAATGGTTGCGGATTATGTCGAACAATCCAAAGAAATGTTTGAGAAAGCTGGTTTCGTGAATATCACCGCTGTAGATACCAAATCGCCTCCAGGTTCCGACATTCACGAAATGGGTGGCGTTCGTATGGGCCGCGATCCTAAAACTTCAATGCTCAACGATTGGAATCAACTTCATCATTGTAAAAATGTTTTTGTTACCGATGGTGCTTGCATGACTTCGACAGGAACACAAAATCCTACACTAACTTTCATGGCACTAACAGCACGCGCTGCTAACTACGCCGTTGATGAATTAAAAAAAGGAAATATTTAAAAACATTATTCATCTTCAACACTCCGAACATCAACACTTCAACACTTTATAAATGAAAAAATATCTTACGCTTGCACTCATATTATGTATACTATCTGTGACGACTGAACGTGCAGTTGCTCAGAAGAAAAAAGAACCTTTGTATACAGCGCCTCTAGGGATTGCCCCATATACCTTCCGTAGAAGTTTCCCCAACGGAGTGGCTGCTACGCTGGACACCATTAAGAATATGGGATTCACGGAAATTGAAGGCGGCGGCGGCCGTGACATGAGTCCCGCAGAATACAAAAAATTATGCGATGAACGCGGTCTTAGTATTCCATCCATGGGAACTGGTTACGAAACACTGGTAAAAGATCCGCAAGCCGTCGCCGATCATGCAAAAATATTAGGAGCGAAGTATGTTATGTGCGCCTGGATACCACACAAAACGGGAAGCTTTAATTTTGACAACGCCAAGAAAGCTGTCGATGATTTTAACGCCGCGGGAAAAGTATTGAAAGAAAATGGTATTACACTTTGTTACCACGCTCATGGTTACGAATTCTGGCCACATGAAAAAGGAACATTGCTGGATTATATCATCACCAATACAAATCCAGATTATGTTTCTTTTGAAATGGATGTAATGTGGATCTACTTTGGTGGTGGCGATCCTGCTAAACTTCTCAAGAAATATGGTGACCGTTGGAAACTCATGCATCTTAAAGATTTAAAGAAAGGAACTAAGAAAGATCTAACGGGTCTTACTTCACCAGAGAATGACGTTCCGCTCGGCACGGGCGAACTTGATATTCCTGGCATCTTAAAAGCAGCAAAAAAAGTGGGTATTAAACACTACTTTATCGAGGATGAAAGCAGCAACGTTACAGTATCCGTACCGCAAAGTATTGCCTATCTTAAAAGCCTGACGAAATAAGATTTTTCTACGGTTACAAAGTACTCTACAATAAGCCAGCGTACCATTGGGTGCGGTGGCTTTGTTGTTTATCTGATAAAAACTTACCTCATACTAACACCCTTCAGTTTGACCTTCCCCTGGTAACTACTCGCCGGACGGTTTAATAGGGAGTCAAAAACATAAAAGCTACGCTTAATAACTTACAATTTTCAAAGGGCTCACGGAATACAAGATTACTTGCACATACGTATGTTCCTTTTGCAATACCCAAGAATTATAATGGAAAGAATAGCAAAATTCATCCTTTAACTATCCCGCTGATTTTATCATGGGACCATTTTGAGCTGACACAAAGCCTTAGTCTTATTCGACAACACCTATGAGCCCCGCCCGACTTTTACTTCTCCTCGTTGTCATGTCACTGTTCAACCACGAATTGCGGGCTCAGAAAAAATACAGTACCCAAAAGGCGCGCATGGAATTTACATCAGAAGCGGAACTTGAATTGATCAAAGCCGCTTCAGGCCACGTAAAAGGAATCTTGGATCCCACCACCAACAACTTTGCATTCTCAATTGACGTCAAAAGTTTTCAGGGTTTTAATAGTTCGCTTCAACGTGAGCATTTCAACGAGAAATACATGGAAAGCGAAAAATATCCGAGGGCCTTGTTTAGCGGAAAGATCATCGAGCGAATTGACTTTACGAAAAATGGTTCTTACGATGTTCGTGCGAAAGGAGAGCTCGATATTCATGGCGTAAAGCAAACGCGCATCATCAAGGGAAAAATCATTATCAGTGACGGAACTTTACAGGTCAATGCCCAGTTTACGGTTCCGCTCTCCGATCATAACATTTCCATTCCCACCATCGTCAGCCAGAAAATTGCTACACAGATACAGGTACAATTTGATGCCTCCATGCAACTTCAATAGTTAACTATATGAAGAAACTATTGTTTGGACTTTTCCTTATCGCCACCATCATACCATGCGTTGGGCAAGTTCCATACTTTCAACAATATTTTCTTCTCCGGAAAAATGAAGCCGTGCAAATCAATACCATCATCCAGCAAAAGAATGGATACATGTGGTTTGGTACTTCAAAAGGTTTATTCTCCTTCGAGGGCAAGAACCAACAACGTTATACTAAAAAACAGGGTCTGCCGCACGAAGGTGTTACTGCCCTTGCAGAAGATTCGTTGGGGAGAATATGGATGGGTCATGAGGATGGCCACATCAGTTTTATCGCGAAAGCAGGCGTGGAAACATTTAATCCACAGGAAGGCTCATCTACGAAAGCAATCTCGGATATTCTCTTCGACTCTAAAGGCAATCTTTGGTTTTCAACTTTTAATGATGGCTTGTATTACTACACCGGAAACCGATTATATCGGGTAGATGACGCCGAGGGTTTGCCTGACCTCTATATCTACGATCTGGCTGAAGATGCACAGGGCCGCATTTGGGCGGGTACTGACGGTGGCGCTGCAGTATGTACGTTGCAGAAAGATAAAATATCCATCAACGTATTGGACTATAATGATGGCCTACCTGACAACATCATTAGAAAGATTTTTCCGGAAACCGATCATACCGTCTTGCTGGGTACCGAAGATGCTGGGATCATTCGCTATAATTTAAACACAAAAAAAATTGAACCATTGTGGAACCATCCGTGGGTATATGGCCAGGTAAGCGACTTTGAAGTCAAGAATGAAAAAGTTTGGATCGCCTGTCCGCAAAAGGGTCTTCTTATCTATAATCAAATTACAAAAGAGGAGAACCTATTTACGCCAGATCAAAATCCGAATCTTCTTTCCATTAGGATTTTGGAAAGGGATACAGAAGGGAACATCTGGGTCGGCACCAAATCTAAAATCTCAAGAACTGTTGGCGATGGTCTCCAATTTTTGGAACAGCCCGTCACAGGCGGGAACTCGAATATACTTGCAGTCACCGTAGATCATCAAAATCATATTTGGTTCTCCAATAGTGACGGTTTGTTTAAAAGAAAATTAAACGAAGATCAGGCAATTCAAAAGCCTTTGGCAAATTCTCCCTTTAAAAAGTATACGGTGATTAGTTTGTACACTGACTCAAAAGGATATGTATGGGCCGGGCTCTATGGGGAGGGTGTGTTACGTATCAATCCCCACACCGGAAAGATCAGGTATTTAAATAAGGAACTAAGAAACGGCAATGTCTTGAGCATTGCTGGTCAAGATAACACGGTATGGCTAGGTACACTGGGCGGAAGTTCTAAAATTACATTCGACCAAACCGAAGAACTAACAATTACAAACTACAGCAGTGGCGATGGCTTAGCATCTGATTTCATCTATCAGGTATTCATTGAAAATAATCGTATCTGGTTTGCTACCGATGGAAAAGGCCTGGCAATGTTAAATAGAAACGGGTTTCATCATTATGAAAAAGGAATACCTAGCGCCGTTGTATACGGCATGGCACAAGATGCCAAGCAGCGACTCTGGATAAATGTGCAAGGACATGGGCTTTATATTTTTGATGGACGGAAATTCAGCGTCTGCGATTCCACATTGGTATTGCGAGATAAAAATATTCATTGTCTCGTTGCAGACAAAGATGGTAATATCGTGGTGATGCACGATGTGGGTATGGATATTATTGATGTACGTCGAAACAAAATGATATACCTCGGCGAAGAAGTTGGAATCCGCGACAAAGTTGCCAATCTAAATGCAGTAGGAAAAGACCGTGATGGAAACATTTACTTTGGTACCAACGGAGGAATTATCAAGTACGCCGGCGAGCGCGGATTTCTCGTAAACAAACCGCGCCCGCAGCTAAAAGATGTATTTGTATTTGATTCTCTTGTTGATCTTACCACTACCCCAACGTTGGCCTACGACGAAAATAATATTACTTTGAATTACACCGGTGTATGGTACAAAAATCCTGAAGGGTTACATTATGCTTATAAGCTTGACAATTATGACCGCGACTGGATTACCACGCGAAACCAGGAAGTGACTTACTCCCGACTTCCGCCAGGGTCTTACACATTTAAGGTCAGGGTAGCTGAGTCCCTTGATTTCAACGACGCCACTGAAGCGAAATTATCCTTTTCCATAAGGCCGCCCATTTGGCAAACCATACCTTTTTACATGTTCTCTTTGGCAGCAGTAGTTGCTACCGTTTTCGTGGTGGTTAAAAGCCGTGAGCGAAAGTTAAGACGGTACAATGACCTGCTCGAGAAAAAAGTTCAGTTGCGCACCAGGGAAATTCAGATGCAGAATGAAGAGATACAGGCACAGAACGAAGAAATATCTTCACAGTCAGAAGAAATACTGCGCATCAACGAAAACCTGGAAGAAATTGTGCAGGAGCGAACACGTGAACTGGAACGGAAAAATAAAGCGCTTGAGGAATATGCCTTTATCAATGCCCACAAACTAAGAAGTCCGGTAGCAACAATCTTAGGTTTGATCAATCTCTTTTCGAAAACGAAACTGGACCATGAAGGTGTTGAAATAAACCAACGGCTTCAAAGTACCGCCGCTGAATTAGACTGTATCGTCGCTTCCATCACCAAAGCAATTGAGCGTGGTGAGAGAAAAATTCCAAAGCTAAAGGACGATGATTAGTACGGCTAAAACTACACGTCATTTTTCAAATAGATACCTGCTCGCGCAAGTATCATGTTACATTCTTTTACAAACAGGAAACGTTATGATGTCAGGTAAAAAACTAATTAAGCGAAATTTCATCAAAAGTTTTTGGGTGCTATTTATCGTATCCACGATGTCCGTACTAGCCGGACTACTGTTCTTATTTTTTTAAAGTATTTTTACCTGGCCCTTCAAACTGGCTAGTCCATGACGCGTGAAATAGATGCATACTTCCTGCAGAAACAAGAACCTATCAAAAGTTACTTGCTGGCGTTGAGAGACTATATCCTGACTTACGATGAAAACATAACCGAAGCATGGAAGTATAGAATGCCCTTTTACTGTTATAAGGGAAAAATGTTTTGTTATCTCTGGACGCACAAGAAATATCACCAGCCTTACCTTGGCATCGTTGAGGGAAATAAATTAAAGCACCCTGAACTCCTACAGGAGAAAAGAGCGCGAATGAAAATACTTCTCTTTGATCCGAACAAAGATATTCCTGTAAAAACGGTTCATTCAATTCTAAGCACTGCCCTGAAGTTATACAAATAGGTAAGCCACTGCGACGGCGTACCGTCAATATAAAAATAGATTGCTAGGTTTGTAAAAATCCAAAATTATGCTTCTTGTATTGGCGGATGATTTTTCAGGAGCTGCCGAGATTGGTGGAGTAGCCCACCGTTACGGACTCAAGACCGAACTCCAACTTAAGCTCAATCTGAATTCTACAGCAGACATTGTCGTGTTCGATACCAACACCCGGTCCATCAACGAAGCAGAGGCCATTACGAAAATTTCAGAAATTGGACATTCAATTAAAAAATGGAACAAGCCACTCCGGTTATTCAAAAAGATAGACTCCGTGATGCGCGGACACCTTGTTCCGGAAATCAACGCACTACAGGATCAACTACACTTTAATACCGTGTTGTTGTTGCCGGCCAATCCGGTTCGCGGCAGAAAAATTATTTCAGGAAACTATTTTGTTAATGAAACACCGATCCATGAAACTGTATTTGCCCATGATCCTGATTTTCCTGTTACCACATCACATGTTGCATCCCGTATTGCCGCTTATCCATCGAAACTAAAACATGTACATCTATCGCCAAACAAGAATCTTCCGGCCGCGTCAATAGTTACCGGAGATGTGACATCTAAAGCAGACCTAAAGATGTATGTTGCTTTAACCAGCGACAAAGATTTGTGTTGTGGTGCTGCCGAATTGTTTGAAGCCTTTCTGGAATATTTGGGTTACAAAGCAACCGTTAAAAAACCCAATGAAGTACTTGCTCCTCTACCATACACCTTAATCATCAATGGAAGCACTGTAAAAAATCTAACCGAGAAGGTATGGTATCAAAGATACAGCATTCCGCAGCTTCCCTTTCCTGGTCTGGTTAAAGAAAATAATGTTGTGTTCTCCAAAGAGGAAAACTCTGCATGGTATAAAACAATAGTTACCACGTTGCTCACCAGCCAGTCCGCCGTGATCACGATCGATCATCCCGTTCAACATGACAAATTACTTTCTGAAAAGTTTTTAAATTATTTTGTTGAGCTGATGCAGTATATTACCGGCGAAATGGATATGACAAGGATTCATTTTTGCCTGACCGGAGGTGCAACTGCATCGGCTATCATAAGGCAGTTGGGCGAGGGTACCTGGTCGGTAAAAGAGGAAATTGTCCCGGGCGTTGTTACGTTAGTATTAGAAAACCAGGGTATGCTCCATGGAATTTTTACCGTTAAACCCGGAAGCTACCCCTGGCCAGCATCTTTATTAGAAACTTTATTACCTATTATAAAATAAGTACAATGGAAAAGAAACGCCCCATCTTGGGGATCAGTGCAGGAGACCCCGCTGGTGTCGGACCGGAGATTACAGCTAAAGCGCTTTCATTAAAAGAAATTTATGCGGTATGTAAACCGCTCGTTGTTTGTGATGCTAAGATCATAGAGCAGATCATCGGAATTTGTGGATTGAATTTGAGTGTGAATGCAGTGACAAAACCCGACGAAGGAAAATATGAATTCGGAACCGTTGACGTTCTGGATATGCATAACATTGACGAAGCTACATTTCGCTTCAATGAAGTTTCGGTCATGACAGGCAAGGCTTCTTTTGAGTATGTAGCGAAGGTGATTGAATTGGCGAAATCAAAAATGATTGATGCCACCATCACCGGTCCCATCCACAAAGAAGCTATTCAAAAAGCAGGATTTCATTTTGCCGGTCATACGGAAATTTACGCTGCGTTAACAAACACTAAAGATTACACCATGATGCTGGCCGATGGTGGATTCAGGGTGGCACATGTGTCTACGCATGTATCATTGCTGGATGCCATCAAGCGGGTCAAAAAAGACCGCGTTTTAAAAGTCATCCAACTTGCTAACGACGCCTTAAAAAAGATTGACATTAAAAACCCGAGAATCGCAGTAGCAGGTTTAAACCCACATGCCGGCGAAAACGGATTGTTTGGTAAGGAAGAGATAGATGAAATTTTGCCAGCCATTGAAGAGGCAAAAAAATTAAATATTCATGCTGAAGGGCCTTTTCCTCCCGACACCATCTTTCCAAAAATGAAAGGTGGGCAATATGATATCGTCATCTGTATGTATCACGACCAGGGACACATTCCAACAAAACTTTTGGGGTTCAATTACAATCACGAAAAAAATACTTGGGAAGGACTATCAGGTGTAAACATTACCCTGGGCTTACCGATCATCAGGGTATCCGTTGATCATGGCGTTGCTTTTGACAAAGGGGGCAAAGGTGAGGCAAATCCCGAGAGTATGATACAGGCGATCAGGTATGGAGCGAGGTTGGCGGGGAGTGGTGATCGGTAATGGGTAATCGGGTCGTGGGGTAAGGGCGGTTCTTTTAAAAAACAAACGTCCCTTTACATAGGAAACTTCAACGCTTCGAGTGTGCTGGGTCCTTTTTAAGTCAACGTCCGTTCATATAGGAAACTTCAACACTTCGAACCTCAACACTTCAACACTTCGAACCTCAACACTTCAACACTACACGCATGAAATTAAAAGCAACCATTGAAAGAATCCCAGGAGGAATGATGATCGTTCCGCTTTTCATTGGCGTGTTGTTGAATACATTTTTTCCGGCCATTCTGAATATTGGAGGACTTACAACTTCTTTGGCAAAAGGTTCAGGTGCATTGATTGGTGCATTTCTGCTTTGCATGGGTGCCGGCATTAATATAAAATCAACCGCCATGGCGTTGAAAAAAGGTGCAGCCGTAACCCTTGCAAAATTTCTCGTGGGCGCGCTTCTGGGAATTGGGGTGGCCAAATTTTTTGGGAGCGAAGGTGTCTTCGGATTATCTGCGCTGGCCATTATCTCAGCCGTAACAAATTCTAACGGTGGTTTATATGCAGCGCTTGCTGGCGAGTTTGGCGATGAAACAGATGTAGGTGCTATTGCTATCCTATCGCTGAATGACGGTCCATTCTTAACGATGATTGCTCTGGGGACAGCGGGTCTCGCGAGTCTCCCCATTCTTCCATTTATTGGCGTCGTGCTTCCCTTGGTCATCGGAATAATTCTCGGTAACCTCGATGAAGAACTTCGAGACTTTCTCCTGAAAGGCGGTATGATTTTAATTCCATTTTTTGCGTTTGCGTTAGGTGCAGGTCTGAACTTGCGTACCATTGTCGAGGCTGGCCTTCCTGGCGTTTTGCTAGGTGTGATTACTACTTTTTTTGGAGGAATTTTCAACGTGCTTGCCGACCGCGCCGTTGGTGGCACCGGCATTTGTGGCGCAGCTGCGTCAAGCACCGCTGGAAATGCAGTGGCTACTCCAGCAGCCATCGCATTAATTGACCCCTCGCTAGCGCCTATTGTGAACGTTGCAACTTCCCAAATTGCGGCGGCCGTTGTTACGACGATTATTTTTACGCCGATTTTAACCCAATTTATTGCCAAGCGCGTGAGAAGGTAAGCACATCTTCATTAAGATTAATCCACTTGTTCATCTTGCGTGAATTCAATATGTCAGTGTTCCTATTATAAAATACAGCCTTATACAATACCGTAGGAATGTTATATCGGTAGCACTCATAAAGTCCACAACACAAACGCCGTAGGCCTAATATTTTGATTCAATATGCCTATGCTAGTATCAATGTTCTCCACCACCATAATATCCCACACAAAGAAATACCGGCTTATCCCAATGCCGTAGGCATGCTATATCGGTAGCACTCATAAAGATCCACAACACGAATGCCGTAGGCATGGTATATCGGTAGCACGCGTTTTCCTACACCATCAGAATGCCGTAGGCATGATATATTCTATCACAACAACGCATACACTCAAAAATTAACACCTAAGCCTAAAAAATAGCAATCGGTCGTCCAGGTGATCCTGTCGCCCCTTTCAACCGAAGCGGTGTAAACACAAACAAAAACTTGTAGATCTTTTCATTTTGAAATGTCGAGAAATCCATGGTCTCAAGATTAAATATCCCATTCTTCATGGTTATCTCTGAATGAACTTTTGCCTCCGGACCATCGAGGTTAGCATCCGATCCAACCATAGAAGGTTTACGAGCAATCACCCATTCAATGACGTCATTTCCAAGATACGCCGGACTTCCAGACGTTGTTTTAGCATCTGGCCAAATTCTCCACCATCCTAAATTAAATAATAATGCATCTCCCGGTTCGATGTCGGATTCTTTCAAACCTTGCTTAGCCAGTGCGTTGCGAACATCATCCAATGTAATCGCATATCGTTCGGGCAATGTATTCACACCTTTATAACCAGCAAGATCAATCAAAATTCCCTTGGTAATGATCGGTTTCACATTTTCAACACCGAGTTTCTGCAGGCCATAAGGGCCTTTCATTTCTTGCGTAGTCACGCCGTTATAAAATACCTCCGTGGTACTGCCGTCCGCCATCTTCATACGCTTACCCACGTGGCCGGGACCATCAAACTGGGTTCCCACCTGCCCGATCTCAGCCGCGACAAATTCATCATTGTATACGATTTGATCTTTGTTCCCAGACTCGTGCGTAGGAAACGACGGAATAAATATATTGTAACTGCGGTCCCCAACCAACGGCATCCCACGTTCGTATACATGCCCCAGCTCATAAACTTTTCCCGTCTTCACCAACGAAAGCGCCTTCACTATTTTTTCAGGCGTTATCCAATTCGATCCCCCCGACTGATCATTTGCACCCCAGATAGGATGAGGCCACCATGGACCTTTCTCTTTAGTTTGTGCAAGTGAGTGGAAGGAAATCGCAAGACATATGCCTAGTATTCCGAAAGACAAAGAGCGTTTCATATAAGTATATTTGGTTAGGTTTGAAAACTATGCCGGTGGATGGAAGACTTGCTTTTAATCAAAACAAGGTTTGATGCCTTTTAAATATAATAATATTTGCACTTGCTCTCATGGATTTTGGAATGGAAAGAAAAAATCAACATCTCACCTGTATTAAATTGTCGGGAGGCTTACACCTGAATTCATGATGATCGACAAGAGACACAAAGCAATTCAAAATAATCTCGAATTATATAAGACTATACTTGGTTCGCATCAGATAGATTTTTTTGAAACAGATGACCTCTGGTATTGTCTCGAACAAACACCACCGCTCTACTCCAATCTTATCACCAAAGAAAAAACGTGGACTCCGGATTCCATCTTTGAATCGATAAACCGGATTTACGAAACAAAGCAATGGACTGAATGGTCCGTCAAGGACAGCTTTGGCACCCTCAACCTAAATAGTTATGGGTTCTTAAAACTTTTTGACGCACAGTGGATTTATCTACCTTACAAAAACTTCATAACACGCAACGATCCTCGTATCCAATTTGAAATTGTTAAGGATGAGGAGAACCTCTTAAAATGGATTCAAGCATGGGAAGCCAGAGAAGCCGAGTCGAGGGGAAATAAGATTTTTAAATCAACACTGCTCGCTAACCCCAATGTTTATTTTCTAGCAGCATATCAAGGAGCACAGATCGTTGGAGGATGCCTGATAAACACAACAGGCAACGTAACAGGCATATCAAATTCCTTTGGGCCCGAACGCGATATTCATTATTGGTCTGCCCTGATTTCATTTGTGCTCGAAAACGTTACAACACAAGATATCGTCGGATATTTTGGAAACGACTTAATTCCTCTACTCACGTCATTGTCGTTCGAAACGGTTGGCAGCTTATCAGTCTGGCTAAAAAAGGAAAACAGCTGAGCATGGGTGTCAACAGGTAATCTCTGATCTTCCAAAACATAAGATATCCACTCGCACGTAAACACGCTTCCAGCCGTTGGCACCCGATTAAACCCATTGCTGTACTTCCCGCTCACACCTTGTAATTTTAGGAAACGAACATTGCACACCACACAAATTGAGTCTAATATTAGTCCCCCAAAACCATAAACCTTAATAATACTATGAGTGTGAAACTCCTGTTGAATGCAATCCTGAATCGTACGAATTTAGTTTTGCTCATTGTTTTTCTTCAAGCCAGCGTTCTTTTCGCTCAGCAATTAGAGCCCGTTGGAATTTTTGACCATCACCAAGATGTCGGCGATCCTAAATTAAAAGGATCTGTTGTTTACGATCAGGAAAACCAAACCTACACCATGTCCGGTGCCGGAAAAAACATGTGGGCGACGGAAGATCAATTTCATTTTTTATGGAAGAAGATTAAAGGCGATTTCATGATCAGGGCCACCATCAAATTTATTGGGAAAGGCACCAATCCCCATCGCAAAATCGGCATCATTGCGCGTGAAAAATTAACCAAAGATGCCCGGTATGCAGATGCCTGTGTACACGGCGATATATTGACCTCGTTACAATACCGCGAACGTGAGGGCGATTCTACCGACCAGGTTGAAGTTTCAAGCTACCATCCAACAGACATTGAACTGGAGCGTGTCGGGAACACGTTCACCTTCTCTGCTGCCGTTTTTGGAGAACCCTACAAATCCGTATCAAAAGACATTGCCTTTACGGAGGAAATATACGCCGGGCTCTTCATTTGCTCACACGAGGAAGATGTGATGGAGAAAGCTGTTTTCAGCAACGTACAAATTATCATTCCCCCTGCTAAAAACTATATTCCTTACCGCGATTACATTGGGAGTCACCTGGAAGTGATGGACATTGCAACGGGTCACAGAAAAATTTTACACAGCGCACCCAACTCCCTCCAAGCGCCCAACTGGACCCCCGACAATAAATACCTGATCTTTAATTCCGTAGCGCAAGGTGAAAACCTGCTATATAAATATGACCTGAAGACCGGCGAGATTTCAAAACTGAATACAGGTTTTGCTACACAAAATAACAATGACCACGTCCTGTCGTATGATGGAAAGATGTTGGCCATCAGCAACCACGTTGGACCCCAAAGAAAATCAACCATCTTTACACTGCCTGTAGGTGGCTCCGATAATCCGACCAAAATTACTTCTGAAGAAAACGGCCATTCTTATTTGCACAGCTGGTCACCCGACAATAAAAAACTGGTTTTCACCGGCCAGCGGAATAATGAATGGAACATTATATCCATTGACATTGCCACGAAGAAAGAAACAGCCTTAACCGAAGATGCAACCCTGGATGATGGCCCGGAATACAGTCCCGATGGCAAATACATTTATTTCAATTCCGTTCGCACCGGCACCATGCAGTTGTGGAGAATGAAACCGGATGGGAGCAACGAAGAGCAAGTGACGTTTGATGAATACAACAATTGGTTTCCGCACTTTTCTCCCGATGGAAAATGGATCCTGTATGTAGCCTTCCCGAAAGAAATTGATCCTACCAGCCATCCATTTTACAAGAAGATATACTTAAGACTGATGCCTGCTGCCGGCGGTATTCCAAGAACCATTGCTTACATCTACGGCGGACAAGGAACTATCAACGTGCCAAGCTGGTCACCTGATTCCAAGAAAATTGCTTTCGTAAGCAACTCCAAACTCGATCATCTCAAAAAATAACGGAACCGTTGCGCCTTCATTGCGCCGTTGCGTCTTTGCGTGAAATTTCAACCGCAAAGACGCAACCCCGCGAAGGGAAGCAAGTCGTTTTACAGCAAGACGCTCAAACAATTCCTCCATGCGTACCACTTTTACTGCTATCAAAACACTGTTTATCGGATTGATGCTGCTCAACTTCATAAGCTGTGAGAAACAATCAACTGACATTGATCGCGTCGCGTCACTGTACTCCGACACACAAGTGATTTCAAACATCGAATACATTAATATCGATCAACGAGTTTGAAGCTGGATGCATACGTTAAAACAAAAAGATTAGGCGAGCCGCCCTGGGTTAAATATTCCGAAGAACGCAAACCAACGTTACTGTTTCTGCACGGCGGTGGCTGGACCAGCGGTGATAAAATATCCCGTTCACTTTTCTTGATGCCTTATGTCGACAAGGATTGGTGTGTCGTTACCGCGAACTACAGACACCTTGATCAAGGAAATCTTATTGAAATTTGTCGCGATGCCCGATCCGCGCTTAACTGGATTTACGACAACGCGGCGAAGTACAAATTTGATACAACAAAAATTATTGTCTCTGGTGAGTCCGCTGGTGGTCATTTGGCATTGATGACAGGACTGAGCACGGGCAATGCTTTATTTAATCAAGGCAACATCAAAGCCGAACGCAAATTAAAAGTAGCAGGCATCGTAAATTGGTTTGGTGTAGTCGATCTAAAGAAAGCATCCGAAGGATGGGAAGCTGACTATATAAACCAAGTTGCGCCCAACGCTTCAGACAGAGACAGCATATTGAGCGTAACCTCACCCATACAATATGTAACAAAAGATTCCCCTCCCATCATGACCATTCACGGCGACCTAGACACCTCCGCTCCATATGATCAAGGCGTGTTGTTACACGACAAATTAAAAGAGCTTGGCAACAAAAATTATTTCCTGACCATACCCGGAAAAAAGCATGGTAATTTTGATGACACCGAAATGACCATGATTCACAAAGACATTTGGAAGTTTTTGAAGGAGATTGGAGTGGAATAACCTCATGGCGGCTTCAAATCCGTTACGGATAAAAAAGAAATATGCGAATTCGCATACCCGTGGTTGGCTAAACGTAATAGGTATAGTAACTTGTTGTGGGCAAGTTTTACTGGAGAATGGGACATACATCTAAGAGAAAATATTTGGACTCGGATTTTTACTTGTGTTAGTAGTTGGACTTATACTTCCGCAGAACTTTGAGAACCCGGTCGACAAGGCTGACAAGAAAAGCTACAATTCAAAATCGTTTTGGTTTTACCCTTGGGGAAAATCGGGGACACATAAGGGTGTCGACATTTTTGCTAAAGAGGGGACGACTGTTAACTTGTTCTTTTCGCGGGAGAAATTGAAATAGGAGGAAAAGTAGTTTTAATTGTGGGACCAAAATGGAGACTGCATTACTATGCACACTTAAGGGACATTGACACTGGACTTTTTTCATGGACTAGTAAAGGAGAAAAGATTGGGACCGTTGGGACGACAGGAAATGCAAAAGGAAAGTCACCTCATCTGCATTACTCGATTACGACTTTGGTTCCTTATCCCTGGAGAATTGACGGAGACGAACAAGGATGGAAAAAAATGTTTTATCTTAATCCAATTACCTATTTAAAGTAGTGCAAGTAAAACCAGCCCACAACAACAGGTTTATGAAATGGCGGGGTGTATTTTAAGATTTAAGTTTTATCTTTCAATCAACGTTCGGCTGTGGCCGACAATTCAGTTTTTCAAACTCCCGCCACTTCATAAACCCAAGCGTTAGTAGACATTGGCATAAAATTCGTTTCTGCCAGACGAACGCGCAGAATTTCAAAGAACGAAAATCCCCGTTACCTAATTCGTTTTTCAGCTCGTGCCAAATTTCCAATGGGATCACTCGATTAAGGTACTTAGCAACTTGCAAAACTTCTTGCGGCCGAAAGATGCGAATGTATCTGAAAGAAATACACGCTCTCATCCCGGAACTTTACAGTGTGAATGTGTTTACCACGGCACGCTTTTAAATCGGCTTCTGGTTCGCAGGACTTTGACGATTGTAGTTCCCATAAAGTAAATTAGTGACCTACTCGGAGTACCTCACGGAGAAAAAGGCAAATGCTTAGTTACCAAAATAGAAATACACGTACTCATCCCTGGAACTTCGAAGTGATGCGTTACCTGATCAACGGCTACTAACAATATTTATGTAACATAGTGGCGCGCGGATTGAAAGTGAGAAGAAATTTAATTATTTTGAAGAGCCGGCGCATGGTGTGTGTGAGTTAAAAGATAGCCACTACGTCACATACATCGGCGTTGTGCAACATGCGGCTCAAGAGAAGAAATGGGACGATTATGATAACATCGCATTCCGCAATTGGGTGCATTCTGACTGCAATCTTGGTGGTATGTTGTGTCCCGAAGGACCAGCAAATTATTTACAGAGAGCCATCCTCAATAAGACAGAGTAAGTCGCGACTGGATAGTATGTATAAGGACTCATTAATGGTCTTCTTTGAGCAAGGGTTTAATGGTACCTTGGTAGAAATAAAAAGGCAAGATAAGGTCATTTACCAGGAAAAGTTCACCACCGCTCAAGAGATACAATTAGCAACTGTAAAGAACTTGGGATATAACAAGGAGGTTCGAGAATTCAGCGTAAGAATCAACAATGGAAATGAGGTGCCGATAGATCGAAAGCATCTTTTAAATATGTTGCAGTCAATTACGTCAATGATACTATATATATTGACTTCTTAAAATATTATCCGATGTATGAGTAGCATTGCCGCACGATGCACAACAACAAATATGCGCCATTGCAGTTTTGTTGTTAATTTTGAAAGGAAAACTACAACGGCGCATATTTAGCGTTGTGGGCAATGCATTTGACATGAGGAACGTCATTCTATTTTTAGTTTTATCAAGCTTTGTTGCTTGTAATCGTCTTCAAAATAAGGTTGATGCCGAAGTAAACGAGAAATTGACCGAGATTTTTCATGAAAATGATCCGAGACTTTGGGGAAAAGTTGAAAATGTATTCTTCAACAGGCTGTCTGCTCTTGGACTCTTTGAGAAGGAGAAAGATACTCTAGATGTTTTTATTGACTTCATTAAATATGTGCAAGATCAAGGTTACCCCGAACACTTCTACCTAGACTACGGTGATCCGCATACGGTTCAATTGATCGATGAATTAAAAGAAATCGGTTACGTGGAAGAAGACGAATCTGCTCAAAAATTTCTTCATAATATTTGTAAGCCAATTATAGAAAGTTATAATTACACCAATACACATGATGTTATTTATAATTATGGGTCGTATGACCCAGATTCTGTTAAGCTCTCGTATGATTTGTCAGTTTTAGTTACACCGACAGGTTTTGGAAGACCTAACTTAAAACGGAAAGGACTGTATAAGGTACAGATACTATTTTATTTCAGCAGGATGATTAGAAGCGACAAAGGTAGGCAGTTGCACAACCCACAACATTAAGTATAATGCATATGCACGTTCATTTTGTTATATGGGCTTCTACTAGTAACTTTATTAGCAATGCTTGACCGTGATGTGGTTCCTATGTGCATACGCATCATACCAATATCGTTGTGGGTAATTGCTAACAACTGACATGAATAAGAACCTTTTCATCCTGACCTTTCTATTACTTCTTTCATGTGGAATAAGGTCGACTGACCCATCGACGTCTTCCAAGGACTCTTTGAAAATTTCAAAGTTAGAGGACGGAGAAGAGTTTAATGAATTCTTCGAGAAATTCACAACAGACTCGTTGTTTCAGATCGAACGAATAAAATTTCCGTTTCGTGTACTATGGACGACTGAAGACGGAGAAACAGTTCATGAGACAGCTAAAGACGATTGGACACATTCGACATTCTATTACGAAGACAGTTATGCTTCGCGACAGGTGGACGCTTATACACAAGAGACAAAGAATTACGGAGATACTATAAAATTAGAGCTCAGAGGTGTCGATAATGGAATTTTCGTAGACTATAATTTTGTAAGGCAAAAGGGTAAATGGATTTTGGTTTCTGGAAAGGGCTTTTCGAACTGAGCCGCAACTACCCACAATAAATAAGGCTTCGCGTGGCCGGCACGGCCCAGCGTGAAGCCCGTGTTGCACGGGAGCTTCGGTAGCGGGGAGTACTGTTTTATTTTTATGGGGATTGGTATGAATGTCGATACTATCTTATCCAACGGGATGCATACCTGTGGTGAGCAAATTAGCAAGATGGGTTTTTCATAGCGTTCTTTTTTGGTTCAATTCATTTATGCTGTCATCGTTTTCGTTCTTTTTATGGTATTTAATCAAAGCAGTAGCTAACCATAGCCCTCAGGAAGCCTGACATTGAAAATGTTTTGCAACGATATCCTTCATCATCGCAGCATCCGGTGGTCCACGCCTGTCGAAGTTAAATACGGTGATCATCGTAAGTTTCTTACAAACCGGACAAGCATCAGGATTATAACCCAGATGTTCTGTGCTGATCTGTTTCCAGGATTTCTCTTTCGGAAACTCGTAGCGACTCTCCAATTGCTGATGAAGCAAAGGCAAAATGTATTGCTTGCAGCTACTACTTAAGATTCCATAATGCCGGATACGGACAAAGCCCCTGGGTAAAATGTGCATTGAAAATCTGCGAATGAATTCGATAGGTCGCAAAGACATTTGTTTGACTTTGCTCTTATCCCGATAGTCTTTGTACCGAATAGTCACCCGATCATTTTGTACATCGACAATACGATGATTGGAGATCGCCACTTTGTGCGTGTATCTCCCCAGATATTCGATAACATGCTTGGGACTTCCAAACGGACGCTTAGCATAAACTACCCACGGTGTTCTGAATAAGGCATTATAAAAAGATCGCTCCAATCCTTTGAATTTGTTACGCAGTGCTGTCACAAAACGAGCACGAAAGACTTCACTCAGGGAATCGACAGGAAAGAGGTATTTTCCTTTATTACGCGCCTGTTTCCACTTGCCCGCAGCAGTCATACCGCCTCCCGGAACAATGCAGTGAAGATGCGGGTGAAGTGACAAATTCTGTCCCCAGGTGTGGAGTATGCTGATCATGCCCGTATCAGCACCAAGGTGTTTTTTACTGCCAGCAAAATCACGTATTACACTCCAGGCTGTATCAAAAAGTATTTTATATACTACAGCCGGTTCATATAAGCAAAGCTTATTGAGTGTTTCGGGCAGCGTGAACACTACATGAAAATAAGTTGCTGGAAGCAACTCCGCTTCTCTGGCTTGTATCCATCGCTCCCGTTGTATTTGTTGGCACTTTGGACAGTGCCGGTTCCGACAAGAGTTGTAACTAATGCGCACATGATTGCAGGAGGTGCATAGGTCTACATGTCCACCCAGCGAAGCGGTTCGGCATCGCCGGATAGCATCCAGTGTACGCAGCTGCCAGGTGTTGAATTGATTGGAGCGTACCATTTCCTTCCAATGTGAATTGATCACATCGGAGACTTCAAAAGCCGGACGCAAAGCTTACCGTTTTTGGTAGAGCCTATCCAGCGGGGAGAATGCCGTCTGTCGGCCCAGTTGGGCTACATGCAGATACACCATAGTGGTTTCAATGTGCGCATGACCCAGCAACTCTTTGATCGACACAATATCAAGACCTTCTTCGAGCAAATGCGTAGCATAGGTATGGCGTAGGGTATGCACCGTCACTTGTTTTTGAATACCACTTTTACGAGTGGCCTCGCGGACTACCCACTGAACTCCTTTTTGCGAAAAACCTTCATGTTTATCTTTTCCATTGAAGAGCCATTTATGAGGAACTTCTGAGGAGAGGTATGCCTTGATTCCACGGCAAAGATTTTCACCGATAGGAACATAACGATCCTTCTTTCCTTTGCCTTGTCTCACGTGAAGCATGTTGCGTTCAAAATCAACATCTTTGATTAGCAGTGAACGTGCTTCATGGCACCGAAGTCCACAGCCATATAATACGCCAAGCAGAACACGATGCTTGAGTAGCTCCGGAGTTTTTAACAACAGCTTCATCTCGCCGGGTGATAATATTACGGGGAGTTTATTATCACGTTTGATGGTAGGGAGTTGAATAGCTCGTGCATCGCGACGTTCGCAGCGAAACAAAAATCGGAGACCGTAGACAGTGTGCTTGAAGAATGACTCCGACGATGTTGTATTCCTCTTCTTCACCATGAGCAGATATTCTTCGATCTGCTCTATGTCCAGTTGAGAAGGAAGCGTATTAAAATGCAGTGCCACATGAGCGATGCAACGCATGTAATTATTGAGTGTGCTCAGGCTTTTTCCCCCAACGATGATTTTCTTTTCAAGCTGTTTGTGAAGCTTTTTGAATCCTGTTACCTTAGCACAAGCACGCTGAACCAAGGTAGCCTCTTGTTGTTTCATGATGTTCATAGCTGTATTGTTTTTGTTTATTGCTATAAACAACTATGAAGTGCGCAAGAGCTACCGAAGGTTTAGTGCAACAACATGTATGCGCCATTTAAATTTTTATTATTTTTAACGCCAAGGTAAATTTAAACAGCGCATACATCGGCGTTGTGCGCAACCGTAAAAACTGACATGAAACAAGTTTGGATTTTACTTACCGGTTTCTGCTTCTTAACAATTGTGGCATTATTGTTTCTAACCATTGACATAGAAATTGTAGTAATAAAATGGGCTATACTTATTCTATTCATAATAGGACTAGTAAGACTTGCTTACTACGACAGTAAATTAACTTTTCTAAGGAGTACGACAATATTGATACTTTTAGGAGTATTATATTATTGGAGGTCCGACTTAGACTTGTCGCGTAACTGGACACCCAGAATTACTGTCTATGAGAATAAGCAAATTAGAATTAGGACAATTGAGCTTCAGACAAGAGGGACAGGAGAATGGCCGGAACAACGCATGATTGATCGGTTTTCAATTATTCCGTGTGTTTATTGGAAAAAGGAAATTGATAAGGCGACAATAACAAAGATGGATACGCTGACATGGAGAAAAGTAAACCGCAAGATCGAGCGAAGCGGCAGCGCACAACAACCGCTATAATAATACATATGCTATATTGTAGGTTCTTGAAGTGTGTGCTATTAAATTTCGCCAGCAATGGGGACAAAGATGTAGGTATTTACACGCATACGTCTTATAGCTAGGTGTTACCGACCATTACAATGAGAATATGCCTTACTATCATATTTATTATTGCGACCCTTTCGACTAAAGCCCAGAAAAACTTTTCCGTTAAAACTGACAGCTCTATCGTCAAGACGGAATTTTATCCCGGAGGTAGAGAAGTAAGGGAAACAATTAATGACAAGGATTTAGTCTACTACAAATTTTTTCGCAACAATGGACGTGTGGCAACGTCTACAGCAACCTACGACAAGAGTGGTAGACGTATTGGCATAGCGAAGGAATATACTGACAGTGGAAAATTACTGTATACAATTGATCACGACAAGGGAATATGGACAGTTGCCAATAAAGCGAGCTATCCATTCTATGACTTGCAAGCAAAAATGAAGAAAAGAGCTGACAGCCTTATCATTGAAATGTACGGGAAACGTTTTTTAGAAAATCATGTAGTTTGGAGCGTAGATGGATCTTATATCTACAATGAAAATGAATCAGGTAACTGGACAGATAAGCTTAAACTAAAGCCAAACAAATTTCTTTTCCGATATGATGTCAAGTTTGACAAAAATCACGGTTACGATGACCTTATAGAATTTGAGCTGGATGCAAAAGGGAAATTCATTCCTAGCGTATCGGAACAGATTTTTGGGTTTGAGAAAATTGACAAGAAACAACATCAAGGATTTCAATTGTCCCTTGACAATGCATTGAGAATTGCCAAGCAGAATGGCCTAGTAGAAAATGACAGCGCAAAAGCAATGTCATTTCTAAAGTGGGAGGGGTTTAATAAGCCAACCCTTTACAACGGACAATTTAGGTTTTACGTGATAATTAAAACTAAAACCCTGAAGAACTTAAACCCCAATGGACGTTCCAATGTGACCGACAAATATGACGTCTATAGCTTCAATCCATGGACAGGGCAATTCCTTGAAAAGAAGAAGATGAAATCAATTAGTTCTTGGGAAGAACATAGCGGAAGCAGTTCGGGCCTTATACCTGACGACATGTAACGGCCGGTAACAATGCATATAAATCATGCCGGCAGAATTGATGATTAATTATTAATTTGGACTGCCGGCGCGCTTTATATGCGTACGTTGGCCGCAACCCGCGCTGGACAAAGTAGCAACTAATGAACACGACAGACGCAATACTTAGGAAATACAACTGGCCGACTAGGACTACTTCGACCGATACCGAAGTGTTGGACATCGAAAGAGAAATTAGATTTGAATTACCCGCAGACTACAAGGACTTTCTTTCGAGATACGGTGGACATGAAACACAGATTGGAGAAGAATATATTAAACTCTGGGACAAGGAAGACTTGCTTTCATTGAATCGAGGATATGAAATTTTTGAAAATCTGCCACGAACAATTGGGATCGGTAGCAACGGAGCGGGGGAATTTATTGGAATTGAAAAACTAGATGACGGACTACTTAGAATTATTTTAACACCATTCATCGACTTGGACAAACAATATCATATTGAGATTGGGTCTTCCTTCACTGACTTTCTTTTGAAATTGGACGAAGGAGAAAAATGGTTTAAGGACATTGAAAAAGATTCGTGAAGCGCGGACAGCTGCCAACAAAGTATATAAAACATGGCAGCACTGTTGATTTATTATTATTAACTTGAAGTGCCGCCACGTTTTATATACTAACGTTGTGTGCAATGCAGAGTGACAATATGATGAAAAGACTTTTAATATTTGGAATCGGGACATCGTTGATTCAAGTAATTGGTTTCTACCTTTTGATCTTAATTGTCTATTGGTTTGCAGCAGCAATAAACTACTCAAGTATTGATTCAAGTGGGGACTACAATATGTTATTTACGGCAATACTATTTGCGATTATTGTACTTATCCAAAATGTGTTTGCTGCAGTAATAAACAGGAGAAAAGTAACCTACGTGCTCATGGTACTCGCGATTGTATCTTATACCGCTTCTCTAATTGATATAGGAATTTCAGTACCTTTTAAAACTGGACTCTGTATGATACTTGGCATCGTAGTGTTAGGTGTCAAAATGAGAATTGACGATAGACTTGTTAAATAATTTTCACAATAGCATTGCACACAACAAAGGCTAAAAATTAGACTTTATGGACAATTCATTCTGGATACGGCGGGGCTGACGCAAAAGTTGAGTGGGTAGCAAACAGAAAAATCAGAATTCGTTTTGACAGTAAAGCACAAGCGTTTAAAAAAGAGACCAAAGTAAAAGGAATCGAAATCACATACGAGGAGATTCGCTGATGACCAACAGCCCAATAGATCGGCGTTGGTGGATTTAAAATGACAAAGTCGAGAACAGAAATATTATCAGGCCACTGTTCATTTTAGCTTTAGGGCTCCCTTTGCTAAATGACTTTTATCTGAATATGAGTTGTCTAATTATTTAACGGGCGAACATGTTTACAAGAGTTAATCTAAATTAAATCAATTATGAATTTTTCCAGATTAGTTCCTAATGTCTATTATCAGGATATTAAAGACGGGTTAAAACTATTTATTGACTGTCTTGAATTTAAAATTGGACACGAAGAATTGAAGTCGGAGAATCCATTTTGCGTTATTGAAAAGAATGGGTTGCAAATGTACCTTTTTCAGCATGTAGAATTAGCCAAGCAGCATAATCCTGAATTTCGACTTCAGACACATAGTATTGATGAAGTATACAAAAATGTAAGTTCATCACATCCGGAATATCTGCATCCCAATCTTAATAAAGTAACGCTTCGCCATTGGGGAGCAAAAGAATTTGCTCTGCGGGATAACCAAGTATGTATCGTTATTCAGCAATGGTGAATACTTAAAAAATTGAAACACCACAACAACCGCTAACAACGAACTGTGCTAAAATCCAAACAAAAAATATTTTCATTTTTCAATTATTTTTGAGGGCGGTCGAAAATAAAAATATTAATGAATGCCTGCGCGAACACGCTTTGGTAATCATCGTAATACATCTTCCAGATTATGGAGAACAGCAATAAAATTTTACAGTCAGCCTTTAAGCGAAGTAATCTACCATGAGATAGACAATGAGAGGAAAGAGAATTTTTAGAATTATCATCGCATGTATCTTAACCTTCTTTGGTACAAGAGCGCTTATTGGAATAATGGCTGGGGATTTTGCCTATTCGTTAATCCCAGGATGGCATACCATTATCTATCCGCCGGCAATGTCTCTAACCGTATTAACGGGAATCCTGCTGGTCTTGACGTTAATAGTGATCGGGCTCTACAAGTGTGTATCCCTATTGGTTGCTGCTGTTTTCGACAGGTTAGTAAAGAGGAAAGATTAGAGATTGTGCGCCTTAACAAAGGAATTGTAGAAAAAGATATCGCAGTGTAGGTAGTAAGCATTGAAGTGTGAAACATCGATTAACAAAATTGATAGATGTATTCATTGAATTGGCGTTTTACGAAAAAGCAATCCAAGTTATCGCAGCACCGTCAATCTTAGTACTAAAGCCAACTAGCCAACTGGGGAGGAGAAGTTACCGATAAGCCAACTCAACGTTGGACTATCCACCCACATAAAATCTGCAGACAACATAATCGGCATCCAAATACTAATGACTCATACAGTAGCAAGTAGCAACAGAGTCCTGTAACGAAATGCCTTAATCTTATTTGTATTTTTTAAGAAATTCTTTTACGACATCAGGCAGGGCTTTTATTATTTTGTCTTTCATAGATTGAATAAATGGAAGTCCCCCTCTTACTGTAACGGCTTTTGTTTTAAAAGGACTTGGCCAATTAACATAAGCCGAACTTTTGCCCTCATACCTGAAATCGGTCGCTTTGTTGGGAGGCATATTTCTGACCAATTCAGGGACACCCGATTTATCAGGATCTATTTTATAAGCAACAATTCCATTGAAAAACTGGATGCTGTATACGAACTTAAAAAACTCAATACATTCGGAATTTATAGATTGAGGAAATCTGTTCTTGTATAAAGAAACTGCGCTTCCAATTAGAACATCTGTTGCAGCTTTGGAATATTCAAGAAATGAATGATTACCATGACTTGAAAAATCGTTCATAAAACTTGTTGCCGTATCTTCAACCACGATAACACACCTTTTTTTTGCAACTCTAATGGCCTCATTAACCGTTACGATCTGTTGAAAGGATTGATGGCCGCCATCATCTAATAACACATCAAAGCTTCCTATCTTTTTGAGAGTCTCCTGCCAAAATTTAGGATCTCCCTGGTCCCCAATATAAATCTCGAAGCCGTGATCATTCCATTTGGCTGCGGCAGGATTTAAGTCTACACCAATGATCCTCGCTTTGTCTCCAAGCCAACTACGCCACATAAACAATGAGCCTCCATCAAGAATGCCGGTTTCTATGAAAGTACATTCTGTATCACGGAGGTAGCTAAATAATTCAGCATATGCCGGGAAATAAGAGGTTATTTTAACGGATGGGTGAGGGGAATTTTTCCAGCATTCCAGTAGGTCTTTAAATGCTTGATCAGGTTGTTGTATCACCCTTTGTGTTTCCATTCTGGCGTTCATTAACGTATCCTTGTTTGATCTATAGGTTATGTTTCAAATATCGCACTAATTTCTATGAAAAAAGCTATTCTCAGATGTCTTTCCCTCAAATGGCACGCGAATGGGTTCTGTGCTACGGCTTCTTTTGTGATCCAGCCTCGACGTAGTTAGAAGGAATAGTTTTTTTCAACTAGATGTATTAACTTTGAAATACAAAGTACTTTTAATTCAATACAAACTCGATGCATTTATTTAAAAATTACCATCAGTTTTTCATACCGATAGTAAAGTCTGGTAATAAGTTTAGAAAAACATGGTTGCATAGACTTTATGTCAAATAAGTTAATAACATCAAAAACACATTCATGACTATACTTTCTAAACTCGAACAACAGTACGAGGAAGCAAAGAGAAACAAATGGCTTCGTTACTTTGCCATTTTTTGCCGCATAACGTTAGCCCTGGGGTTCATTCCGTCGGGAATAGTAAAAATTATGGGTGAACGGTTCACTGACTTATCCGCTAATCATCCATTGGGCCAATATTTTGACGCATTACACCTTACAGGATATTACTATACGTTTATCGGCGTGGTACAGGTTATAGCTGCACTTTTGCTATTAATTCCAAGAACAGCCCTGCTGGGTGCCCTGATTTATTTTCCCATAATCCTGAATATTTGTATCCTGGCTTATGCCGTTCGATTTGAGGGCACCCGCATCACAACGCTGATGGTACTGGCAAACTTATATCTCTTGGCTTGGAATTATGACCGCCTAAAATACATTCTGCCGTTTAAACAATTTAAAGACAACAGCACAACTAAAAAGATCGCACTGAGCAACAAGTTTCCTTTTGTGTTTTTTGGATGTGTTCTTGCCACCGTAGCATCGGTAATATTAATAAACCATTTTCTATACAATATCCGGCCCGGCAATTCTGTGCTTGAATGCACTAATTCATGTATCAATAGTGAATACCCGAATGCTTGTGGAGATTTTTGCGATTGTATCTATAATCAAGGCAAACCTCTTGATACCTGTTTAAGTGAATATGAGAAAGCAAAAGAACAACACCAATAACTTGATAAGGAAACGCTCCAGATCATTCACACGAAAAAGAGCAAACCTACCCTAAGAATGTAACCAACCTTTCTTCCATACAATCACAACAACTTTCAGGCTGCCGGTTCGTTTCAATCTTTTATGAAAAAACTTGTCGCCGCGATTATACTCCTCACATTTACCTCTTGCTCAGAAGATGTCCCGGTTAAACAAGCAGCGGGATGGACCATTTATAATACCAGTAACTCGGCGCTTAGCAGTGATCAAATCCAGGCTATCGTTATTGAAAATGATATCAAATGGGTCGGCACTCCCGCCGGATTGACAAGAATTGACGGCGATCAATGGAGCACGTTTACAACAGCAAATGCGTCACTCCCTTCTGATTTTATCACCTCAATCGCGGTTGACAAATCGGGTAATACCTGGGTTGGAACCGATAAGGGTTTAGGTAAGTATGACGGCACAGTGTGGTCGGTAAGTGAAAAATTTGCAAATCAATTTATTACCAAACTCCACTACGACAGCCGTTCAAATATTTTATGGATCGGAACGGATAAGGGATTAGGAAAATATGATGGCATTGCGTGGGAACGCTATGATGACCCCGAATCTGCATTGATGGATATGTACGTCAGTTCACTTGCAACAGCCTCCGATGGCACGTTATGGATGGGTTCATTTGACCATTTTGCATTTGTAGGAAGGTTGCTAAAATACGATGGTGACTCGTGGACTTCTTATAAGCTTGACCAACGCAATTTAAACTCATGTTTTCCAGATGTACTGGCCGTTGATTCAGAGAACGTTGTCTGGATGGGCGTAAAAGGTACTATGGGTGGAATGGTCGTGCGCATAGACGGCGACAGATGGGATATTTATAATCGATTTACTTCAGCTCATTTTGGTGGTGGCGGTATAACTGCCATTACCCTGGCAGACAACGTAAAATGGATCACCAGCTCAACAGGCATTACCTGCTATGACAATACCACATGGAGGAGTTTTACAAAAACCAACAGCGGATTGCCCGATGATCACATCCTCACAATGGTGATTGATAAAGCTGGCAATAAATGGTTTGGCACACTAACGAATGGGCTAGTGGTATGGGCGGATGGTGCAAAGTCAAAACGGTAACGCTAACCTTTCGAGCTACAGGTTGTTTAAATTACTACATTCTTCGGAACTTGGCGTTTAGCATTCATACATTGTAATCAAACATTTTTTTATGCAGTCAAACCTCCTTTGGGCGGGACGTGAATATTACTCACTGGAAAACTGCCTGGTAAATACGACCGACGAAGGCTCGGAAATCGATTCGATCATTGTTGGCAGGTACGAGGAAAAGATCTACCGGGTAGCCTATAAAATCAAAACAAATCAACATTGGGAAACCATTTATTTTGAAATCCATAGTCAGCATAGCGATCAACGAAAACACATTCTATTTGAAAGCGATGGTAAGGGCAATTGGAAGGTCGATGGCAAACACGCTGATCAATTCAAAGGATGTATTGACGTTGACATTCCCTTAACACCGTTTACAAATACGTTGCCCATTAACAGACTCAAATTTGCACCGGGTGAAGAAAGACAAATACAGGTTATCTATGTCAACCTTTTAGAACAACAAATAATACCCGTTAAACAGAAGTACATCCGCCTTTCAAAAAACGAATATCACTATGAGAATATTCCCAACGACTTTGAAGCAAAGATCGAAGTAGATGAACTAGGATTTGTTGATGATTACCCTTCGTTATTTGTACGATCAGCTATATTAATGTCAAACTATCATTAGCGTTGGGATACAGATATATATTTAGAACGATTAAAAGAACCACCTCCCGGAATAACACACACCGTTCGGAAAACTTGCTACCCCATTTCATACACGGCTATTCCCCGCCTGATGTCAACGCTTTCGTAGTTGAGCTCAAATGGATTTCCCGTCTTTTTTGATCCTTCGGCCCTGGTTCAAGCAGGTTTTTTTCAACCGCAAAAAAACGACAAAACCTCAAAATTTGGAGAATTTTCGTTTTTGTGCGTTTGTAGAGCATTAAAGTTCCTACACTCTTACTACAGATTGCTTATTTATTGCCTATAGTTTATGATCCGATGGATTGGCATGCTATATTTGATCGTCTTTTTAAAATCACGTCCATGGCCGAAGCTACAAGCACCCTACACAGACACATCAGAGGAGCAGTCGGGGACTTCATTTTTCGTAACTACAATGGTAAAACCATTGTTTCCCTGCGTCCTGTCTATAAGAATGAGACTAATACCGAAGCCCGACGACTGGCACGCGACCGTTTCAGGGAGGCTGCAAACTATGCGAGCAATGCTATGGAGAATCCAAAGCAGAAAGCGTATTATCAACAAAAGGCGCGGCAACTAAAACTGCCCAATCCTTATACCGCGGCCATAACAGATTACTTACGAAAAGCAAAGGCTGTCGCCTTCAAACCTTCCAGCTTTAGTGCACGGAAGGGAGAAACGATCATCCTCCGGATATCCAAAACTGTTTTTAAGATCAGCAGGATCAAGGCCATGTTATGTGACCAACAGGGTAACGTACTAAGCGAGCAGCATCTGACCACAACGGGCGATCAAAAGTTATTCTATTTAAAATTCACCGACGACTTCCCCGATTTCGACAAGCTTAAAATCACAACGGATGAGCCGGGCGACCAGGAGTACGCCATTCATCGTTCAGCATTCATCATCCCTAGCCTCGAATTAGTGCCTCAGTAATAACCAGAAATTCAGTACCAAAGGAATCCAAATAAAATGGAAAACCTTCTGAAATATATTCACGCACTGACAGAATTTTCTGACGATAGTTGGAAACAGTTGCTGCCGGCATTAACTAAAAAAGAGCTCAGGAAAAATCAATTTTTGCTTAAAGCCGGAGACGTCTGCCATGCTCTCTTTTATATCGACAAAGGTTATTGTAAAAGTTACTATGAAGTCGATGGCATTATAAAAAATACCGGTTTCTTTTTTGAAAACGAGATCGCAACAAATATCAACAGCTTTGGCAGTGGGCAGAAATCGGCATATAGCATTATAGCCTGTGAGCCTTTAACTGCCATCTGCTTCGATAAGGAAAAACTATTTCAGGCATCTAAACAAACACCTGAAATCGAAACGTTAGGACGCAACTGTATCCGGCTATATGCGTCAAAGCAGGAAGAATTTTCAAACTTGTTTAAACTTTATTCACCCCAGGAGCGATTGGAATACATAGAATCTAAACATCCTCAAATCCTCCAACGCGTTCCGCTTACGCAATTGGCTTCATTCCTGGGCGTTGCCCGAGAAACGCTTAGCAGAATTAGAAAACGCCGCGCATTTTTGTGACGATCGTCACAGGTCAACGCGAAATGCATTTTCAAACTTTGCATAAAAATATATCACTATGCAAAAGTTGAAAAAAATAGATTCACAGACCAACATCCTGACCTGGTTTGAAATTCCTGTCGTTGATACAACAAGAGCGAAGAAATTTTATGAAACTATTCTTGACATTGAGATGACGACGCGTGCCTTTCCAGGAACCGATGAAGAACTAACCTTTTTCCCCTATGACCCCAGTGTCATACAAGCCACCTCAGGAAGAGTAACGGGTGTTTTAGCCAAGTCGAACACGAATTCTCCATCCGGCAATGGAACAATGGTTTACATCAATGCAAGTCCAAGCATCGAGATTGTGCTAAACAAAGTAACGCAGGCGGGAGGTAAAATCATTGTGCCCAAAACAGAAATGAACGCCGGCTATATAGCAGTCATTATGGATTCCGAAGGCAACAGGGTCGGGCTTCATGCAGAGCAATAAATAAAATCACACTCAGGCTGAGACTGCTTGCGTAGCGTTCTCAAAAAAATGGGCGGCAAACAAAAAAAGCATGTCGTTGTCCAACATGCTTTTTTGATTTCTTTTGATTTAGAAACGACTACTTATGGTACGCGTCAATTGGCTGAATGGTATCATCAGGGTTATACTTCAGCTCAGTTACCTTTATTGTTCTTAAATGCGTTTTATCTTCTGAGAACACGCTGTCATGGTAGAACAAATACCATTTGCCATTGATCTCAACAATGGAGTGGTGATTTGTCCAGCCCACGACAGGGTTTAAGATTACGCCTTTGTAAGTAAATGGTCCATAGGGACTGTCACCAATTGCATAAGCGATAAAATGGGTGTCGCCGGTAGAGTACGAAAAGTAATACTTGCCGTTGTATTTGTGCACCCAGGAAGCCTCGAAAAACCTTCTGTCGTGGTCACCGCCCAACAGCGGCTTTCCTTCCGGATCAAGAATTTTTACGTCCTTCACAGGTCCTGCAAAGCTTAACATATCCTTGCTCATTAATGCAACGCGCGGGCTGATCGCAGGAAGGCTGTCTTTTTTTAAATCGGTCTTTGACCCCGTAGAATCATATTTCCCATCGCTCCACCGCTGAAGCTGTCCGCCCCAGATACCACCGAAGTACATATATGATTTTCCATCTGTATCCGTAAACACGGCAGGGTCAATGCTGTAACTTCCCTTGATAAAGTTAGGCTCCGCCTTGAATGGGCCCGTCGGGGAAGCGCTTGTAGCAACGCCGATATGAAAAACGTCCTTCTTATCCTTAACCGGGAAGTACAAATAATACTTGCCATTTTTGAAAGCTGCATCCGGCGCCCACATTTGGCGGCCCGCCCAAGGCACATCTTTGATATCCAATGCCACACCATGGTCAGTCACTTTTCCGCCGATGCTATCCATCGACAGCACGTGATAATCTTTCATATCAAAATGGCCGCCTTCATCGTCCTGAGGTACGTTGGACTCTATGTCGTGGGAAGGATAAATATAAATTTTCCCATTGAACACATGGGCCGAGGGATCTGCGGTATACATGTGAGTCACCAGCGGCTCGTTTATCGGTTTTGGTAGTTCTTTTTTCGCAACAGAGTCCTGTGCGACAGAATCAGCTTCGTTTACAACCGTCTCGGTCTTTTTACCTTGACAGGCGCTGATTAGAAGCCCAATGGCGAGTAATGTGCCACCGGAAAATTTTAAATGGTTTTTCATTTTTAGTTAATTGGGTTTAATAAAAGCATTTCCAAGATAAATATTTTATCATTCGATTTATCCGAATTCATTATGAAAACAATACATTTAATAACCGTACAGCACGGGTCTTAACAATCCCACGAAAAGCAGAAGTTGAAGCTGTATAATCGTTAGATGAATATCAGAAAATGCATACGTGTCTTAAATTTTGTACTTCAGTTAACATCACCTCCTACAACCTTAAAGTAATGATAGCTAAACCAATCGTATTACAACTTTTCATTTTCATCTTTTTCATTGGCATTTCAGAAGCACAAGAACGGGTAATCAGTGCCAACAAAAGTCTTATTAGTTTGTCTGCCATTAAAGGTACGACAAGTCGATGTGATACGTTGATCCTTTTTTCAAATCGCGATTATAACATAAGAGATATAAAAATTGCAGGCACGCATGCATCCTATTTCCGTTTGACCAATAAATCCTTTTCAAAAATCTCCGTTGGTAAGCCGGCAAAAATCGCTCTCGTTTTCGAACCGCCTTCAAATTTTACTGGTATTGCAGAAGCATTTGTAAAAATCAATAGCAATACTTTAACGATACCACTTTATGGGCTCAGTACGCAAGGGCTTGAAGGTGAAAACGAGGCACCGTTGGCGCAGGTAGTGGAGGCTCTCGGACTAAAAATCAACCTCGGCTGGACCACGTTGGCAAATCACCTCCGGCCTGAATTACAAGGTGAAGAACTTACGCCGTCCCTTTTTGTGAAAGCAGATACAGGAACGGTAGTAATGATACCTGTTGCCCGTTACTCACCCGACTTTCCACTGAACTTTGGATACTACACTCAGGGAAATCATGGCCCCGTTCAACATCAAGCGGGTATATTGGCAGCGGCTGGAAATATTCCGGAGCACCAAACTTTGTATCCAGCCCTGGCAGAAGGCGCAACGTCTTTTGATCCGGGTGATAAACAATTCGGGTTTTATGCTACAAGCCCGGGGCATACGCTCTATTCTGAAGATATTTGGAACATGCTTTTTTATCCAACGCATGCCACCCATGCTATCCGCATTTACCCAGTGCGTGATAACACCGGAAAAACTATTCCCAATACCTATCTCGTTGGTATGGAGGAAGCTGCGAATGGTGATTATAATGATTATGTCTTCCTGGTGAAAAATATCAAGCCTGTAAACCTTTCAGAAAAATTCACTTCCCTGTTCAATGGCGAAAATCTTAACGGCTGGTATACCTGGCTAGAAGGTAAAGGAAAGAATAATGATCCTGAAGGAAATTTTACAGTCGCAAACGGAGAAATTGCTGACACAGGAAAAACACTTGGTTACATCATGAGTGAAAAAGCGTATGGCAATTATCATTTCACCCTAGATTTCAAATGGGGACAAAAGCGATGGCCGCCGCGTGATAACGCAAAACGCGATAGTGGCATTTGTTACAACGTACCGGCTGAGGAATCCGATAAGATTTGGCCACAATCCATTGAATGCCAGATTCAGGAAGGTGATGTTGGTGATTTTTGGCTTATAGGCTACAGCACTATACAGGTAGATAAAAAACAAAATGCACCACAACGTTATTCACAGATTGTAAAAAAGAAAGATGCCGAGAAACCAACCGGTGAGTGGAACACCGTCGAAGTAATTTCCTTCAACGGGAAATGTGTTCACATCGTCAACGGTGTTATTGTGAACTTCGGAGAGAATGCAAGCCTGATCGGTGGAAAAATTCTGCTACAATCCGAATACGCTGAGGTGTACTACCGGAATGTTAAAATCCGGGAACTGGGTTTGTAGTTGGTTAAGAGGTGAGGAATCAAAACACAAACCATCGGAAAAGCAAACACTATTTCCAGCAAGCCACGGCAATAGTCACTCGGCAGAGACTTGAACCTATTGTAGTTTTCCTCCCATCTCATAAATTTATTCAATGAATAAGATTATCTTAATTACCGGCGGGAGTCAGGGGATTGGTGCGGCAACGGCACGCCTGGCTGCCAAAAGAAATTATACTGTTTGTATAAATTATCACAAGAATGATGACGCGGCAAATAGCGTCGTAAAGGAAATTGAAAACGACGGTGGGCATGCGTTCGCCTTTAAAGCCGACATTTCAAAAGAAGCAGAAGTTCTCAGATTATTTAAACAGATCGATCATCAGATTGGAAGAATATCAGGGTTAGTGAACAACGCGGGTATCATTCTGCAACAAGAACGATTTATTAATATGACAGAAGAACGCCTTCAAAAAACTTTTGCTACCAATGTGTTTGGAAGTTTTTTATGCGCAAGGGAAGCCATTAAACGTATGTCGACGAAACTCGGCGGAGCGGGCGGAAGCATCGTCAACTTATCATCGATCGCTGCGCGATTAGGTGCACCGTTCGAATACATCGATTACGCAGCTGCCAAGGGTGCCATCGATACGATGACCATCGGATTAGCAAAAGAGATCGCGGACGAAAATATTCGTGTTAACGTTGTTCGGCCAGGTCTAATCCACACCGACATCCATGCAAAAGCCGGCGAGCCTGGCCGAATTGAACGTGTCAAGTCACTCATACCGTTAAAACGGGGCGGTCAGCCGGAAGAAGTAGCAAACATGATTCTTTGGTTGCTCTCGGACGAAGCTTCCTATGTTACCGGATCGATCTTTGACGTAACCGGTGGGAGGTGATGGTTGGGAAATGTAAGCGCCCGACATAAGCTAGTGCTGGGGCGTAGACTAGTGCTAAGGCTATACAAGTCGCATGAGATCTACACCTTTACCACCGACTACGAACTACCATTTATAACGACGATAGAAGGTAGTCCCGGCCATTAAACCTAAATCCGTTCTACTCCTAAACCGGGTTTATCCGAGCACATCATGAATCCATCTTTCAAAATGAATCCACCTTTTACGACATCGCGGCCGAGGTCGAAGCTGCCGTCGAGGTCGATGTACTTCGTGTTTGAGCAAGCAAATGCCGCGTGTAGGGCGGCAGTAATACTTACAATACTTTCGTCGTTACATCCCCAGAACAAGTCAATATTTTCGTGCAAAGCGATGTCAGCAATTTTCAAAGCCTGACTTACTCCGCCGCATTTCATCAGCTTGATGTTAAAAATGGCGGCTGCTTTCGGCGGCTTGATCAGCTCAATCGCATCGGCTGGTGTTATCAATGATTCGTCTGCTGCAATCACCTGTCTTACTTCCTTCGGCAGGCTTTTCATTTCGGAGATCTCTTTAGCGGGAAGCGGTTGTTCAATCAATTCCACATCGACATCATACGTACGTCCGTAAAACTGAATGGTTTGTTCGGTAGTGTACCCTTGGTTCGCATCACAACGGATGACAATTCCATTACCAAATTTCTCGCGCAGCTTTAAAACACGTTCTACATCTTCATCCAGGTCTTTTCCCAGTTTTACTTTGATTACCTTAAAACCACGCTTGATGTAATCCTGCGCTTCTTTCAACGTGTCTTCTACACTTTTTATTCCAATGGTATTTGACGTAGGAAGCTTCTTGATTTTTTGGCCGAGAAATTTAACCAACGGAATTCCTAAAAACTTGGTGAATGCATCATGCAACGCGATATCCAGCGCAGCTCTGGCGGAAGGGTTGTCAGGGAATTTTTTCCAGACTTCAAAATTAAGTTGATTGAATTCACGGATATCGCGCCCGATCAGGAACTGAATATTCTTTTCTTTTAATGCATCGAGACATTGATCTAACGTCTCCCCTACTACATATTCACTGGGGTTGCCTGCTCCAATGCCGGTCACACCATTGTCCAGTGTTATTTCCACAAAAGCGTTTTTTACCTCATCAATGGTTTTGAAAGCTATGGTATAGGGCTTTGTGTTTCCTAGGTCAACGCTCCAAACTTTTATGTCTTTAATTTTCATGCTGGAAGTGTTGAGGTGTTGAGGTTCGGAGTGTTGAAGTTGGGTGTTGTGTTCATCATGGTTTCTATTCTAGACTTTGGCTAAGCTATTTTTAATGAGTGTTTCAAAAATTGGTACAAGACCGCCAACACCATCTTCTAACGGTAGAATGGCGGGAATGCCTAGATCCTGTGCATATTTTTTTGCTGCAGCCCGGGCTTCCTGCTCTTTCATCTTTGCGCTATTGATGGTAACGGCTACGGTAGGCGCACCATAGATCTGGATCAAAGCAATTTCATCCTTTAAGTCAGGCAGGTAAGCGGGATAGTATTCCATATCCTTATATTGTTTTCGCGCCGGATTATGTTGTAATACAACGGCATCAGCATCCGCAGAAACGATCCACTCAGCGCCTGCGGGCCCGCTGGGGTTACGAAGCGATGATTGCCCTTCAATAAAAATGATATCCGGCTTGGCTTCATGATAACAGGTGACAACAGCATGTTCCATTTCGCCCGAAATAAAATCATTGAGGGTTGAATCGAAAACAAAACCATATTTGGCACCCTGCATCCATCCGGTTTGCCCGGTATAAATCATTTCCGCTTTGTACCCTGCCTTGCGCATTGCCTCCACCAAAAAGCGTGTGGTGGTACGTTTTCCCAAGGCACAATCTGTTCCCAGCACCGCGATTTTAGGGCATTTAACTTCCTTAATTTTCCCGGACCAGAAATGAAGATCTTTTACTTTTTTAGGCTTGCGAACGTCAATGATCTCCAATCTTTTTTCCTGGGCCAATGATACTAATTCGGGAATGTCAGAAACATATTCGTGCAACCCATTGACAATACTCAAACCTCCTTGTAATGCTTCTTTCATCACTTCACGAAGAGAATCTGGTATTACACCACCTTTCGTGGCAACACCCACGATACAATATTTCGCTTTCTGACCAGAGTTATTAAAATCCTCGACGGTTGCATAAATAGGTATCCTTCGTTTCTTGCCGTCCAAAACTTCACCAGCATCCTTACCTTGATTCTTGTCGTCTATTATTCCAAGAATTTCAAAGCGGTCAGTTCCTCTAATTAATCCATGTGCTGTTTTGGCGCTTGAGGTATCCAGGTATCCACCTGTGATAACAATGGCAGTACTTTTGTCCATGCAGAATTTTGAAGGCGGAAAATTACGGGTAATAAAACGAGTTTTCAAAGATGAAATCCGCACTTGTTTGTCCAAAATCTGATATTAAGGAAAATAAATACCGATAACGATTGATGGCCTGAATTTTGGTAACTTTGGCTAAATACGAAATGACTTATGAGAGTATTCGTTTTAGTCTTTGTTTTATGTACTGCGGGGTTGGTTTGTCAAGCACAAAGCATTGTAGGACGCTGGCAGCTGGTTAAACAAAGCAATTGTGTAGAGAGCGAATTGGGTGAAGAAGAAGCCGGCGTTAAAGAAATGGTGGACGACATGAAAGGTCTCTCGGGTGCAGAACCGCAGGTCCTCGAGTTTAAAGACAATAATACTGGATCCGAAAGCACAAAAATCATCAACAAGAAAAAGGATTATAACTCCAGGTCATTTCTTTACCGGTACAACCAGGAAACGCTCTACATACTGGATAAAAAATCCAGAACCATCATTGATGGCTTTACCGTCGAAAAAATAGATGGCGATTCCCTGATTATTTCGAACGTAGACCGCGTGTGCGAGACTAAAATCTTCGTGCGTTTAAAGTAACATAGCATCCTGGCTTCTAAAGCCCTGCGCCGGCTCGCAAAATATTTTAGGGTGCTGGAACCGCCCTTTTGCGACCAATGTTTTCCTACCTTTGCAAGATGGTAGAAACTGGTTCCAAACGTGATATCCGCAAACTCAAGCTTGAGGAGCTAACCGCGTTCTTTCAGCAGCACGGCGAAAAGCCATTCCGGGCCAAACAGGTGTACGAATGGTTGTGGAATAAATCTGCCAAGAACTTCGATCAAATGACCAATCTTTCAGTCGGCCTTCGGGATATGCTGAAAGAGCACTTCACGATCAATCACATCAAGGTTGACCAGATGCAGCGCAGTGCCGACGGTACAATAAAAAACGCCGTGATGCTCTATGATGGCATGGTTGTCGAATCAGTTTTAATCCCTACCGAAAAAAGAATCACTGCCTGTGTATCGTCGCAGGTCGGTTGCAGTTTAGCCTGTAAGTTTTGCGCTACTGCCAGGCTGAAACGTCAGCGTAACCTGAGTGCAGATGAGATTTATGATCAGGTGGTGGCGATAAAAGAACAATCAGAACTGTTCTTTGGCCGGCCGCTCACCAACATCGTGTTTATGGGTATGGGCGAACCGTTGCTAAATTATGCGAATGTAATTTCTGCCATCGACAAAATCACTGCACAGAAAGGATTGAACATGGCATCGAAAAGGATCACCGTTTCTACGGTGGGAATTGCAAAGATGATCATGAAGATGGCCGATGATGGTGTGAAGTTCAATCTCGCCGTTTCATTGCATGCCGCCTTGGACAAAACACGTTCTTCGATTATGCCGATCAATGACACCAATCCATTGGATGAATTGGCCGATGCGTTGCGCTATTGGTACGATAAAACCAAGCGTAAGGTAACTTACGAATATGTAGTATGGAAAAATATCAATGATACCGAGGCGCATGCACGGGCGTTGTTAAAATTTTGCAAAATCATTCCGTCTAAAGTCAACCTGATTGAATACAACCCTATCGATGATGGTGAATTTCAGCAAGCGTCAGAAGCATCTTTAAATATGTATATGGAACTTTTAGAAAGTAATGGTATCACCACGCGCATTCGTAAAAGTCGCGGCAAAGATATCGATGCTGCTTGCGGTCAGCTGGCCAATAAAACTTAATGATGCGTCTGCGCATCTAAAAAGCCAAACCCCGTACAAAAGCATGCTGTTAAGATGCCTTTCTAAAAAATATTATTTCATTGCATTGCTGCTGGCATTTTCAGTTCAGGGATTCGCGCAAAGAATAACGCATGGCATCGTCGTCGATTCGCTTACGCTTACACCGCTTCAAGGTGTTCATGTCAAAGTAAAAAATTCAAATAAAGGTACCGTTACCAACGACAAAGGCGATTTTAATATAACGACTACACCGGTGGATACTTTGATCTTATCACGGGTGGGCTACGTCGATCTGCAGCTTCCGTTGTTATTTGAAGAAGCTGACATTTTAATTCGATTAAGGGAACGGGTTCGCATGTTAAAGGAAATCACCATCAGCAGCACACGACTTGCTCCAAGTGAAATTGTGAGAACTACGCGAACCGCTCCACGAAAAATGTCGACGGCGGATGCGTTCTCTTCTCCATGGGAATATTTTAATAGGTCACAGCGCGATAAACGAAAGGTGGTTAAGCTGATCAACGAAAATAACCGTGTAAAGACTTATGTTGAGGTGGTACATGATCAGCTGCTGAGAGAAGAGATCATGGATGAGATGGGATTAACTGAAACAGAATTCTACTCAACGCTAGCGGAATTCAATAAGCAGAGTCAGGATATTTTATATTCGACAGATAAGCATGAGATAATTACCTCGATGAAATCTTTTTTTAAAATGCGGGTCCGGTAAAGTTATTTGCTTATTTAAAATAAGGAACCTAATTCCTCTTAAAAGGAAATTGTTACTCGCTGATCCTCCTGCACATCCTTCCCTGCTGATCAACGAATAACAACTAACCTCTCTGAGCTCCAACTATTGTGTTTTTTTAGTACCCGTGCAGGTGCCTGAATAATCCAGGAATCCTTCGGTTGTATAGGTAAAGTTTAGTTTGTCGCCGTTTAAGGTTCCATCGCCCCATACCTTGATAGTTTTACCGCTTTTTGGGTTTGTAAAGGACTGTTGTTTGATAATGATCTTGTTTCCGTCCACCGTAGCCTTTATCGGTACATTGAAAATGTCAGCAAAATTGTAAAGATCCAGGTCGCCATTTACACCGTTCGAAATGGTTACGTCGTACTCATAAATATATCCGCTGGCATTGCTCACATCTTCAACCGCATACGTACCAATAAATTGGGGGCGAGTATCTGGCTTTACTTCATCATCCTTAGAACAGCTGCTAAGGGTCAGCACCACGCCAATCATCAACAGAAACATGATGACTTCAGAGATTCTAATTTTCATTACTGGGGTTTCAATTTGCGTTTTCATTTGTTATTTGTTTTGAGGTTATTTTTAAATCTGTGTCTTACCACGCAAACCGCTCCGGCCGGATGCAAAATCGCATGATACAATTGGGACAAGGATTAACACAGATGGGACAAACACGGAAATTGAGCCAAAAAAGCAGATTTTTAGCGCAGGGAATGTCTGTTCGTTGGCGCGTTTAGCCGGAAAATATTATTCAGAAAAACAGGATGCCATAAATTGTATTCACAACATTTGGCAACTCCTTGAAATGTTAGTATGTGCCGGCGTTCTGCACTCATGAAATATTGACCTCATTCCATCGCTGGGTTGTGATCAAAAGCTTGCAAGCGGCTTTGGCTACCTTATACCTGCGTGTTTCACATTTTTTATTTGGAAGGACTTGAAACCTGCGGCTTTGAACCTGAAACAACGTACTCATTTGGTAGTACACCAAACAGCTCCTTGAAACACTTTGAAAAATAGGAGAGGTTGTTGAAACCCACCTGGTAAGCTATTTCACTGACGGTTCCGGATTTTCCGGCTAAGAGTTGGGCGGCACGTTGGAGCCGGAAGTTCCGGATAAACTCGTTTACGGATTTATCAGTCAGTGCCTTGATCTTTCGGAGCAGGTTTTTGCGACTCATTCCTATTTCTTCGGCAAACCGCTCTACAGAAAATTGTTGATCCGTCAAATGGGCCTCCATAATTTCCAAAGCGTGATTTAAAAAACGTTCATCCACGGAAGTAACGGATATATTTTTAGGCTGCACCGTAACCTCCCGGCTAAAGCTTTTCCGAAGGTTCTTCCGTTGATCCAGCAGATTTCTGATCCTCACTTTGAGCTCTTTGATGTGAAAAGGTTTGGTCAGGTATTCGTCCGCACCTAATTCCAGTCCTTCCAGTTTGTTCTCGATGGACGTTCGTGCCGTTAGTAAAATGAAAGGAATATGACTGGTTCGTTCGTCCTCCCTTATTTTGGTGCAGAGCGTAAAGCCATCCATTACCGGCATCATCATGTCGCTGAGGATCAAGTCTGGTATCAATTCAAGTGCTTTGTCAAAGCCTTGAGATCCGTTTTCCGCGACTATGATGTGATAATCGCGCTCCAGATTTTCAATTAGGAAAGATCTTAGATCAGCATTATCCTCTACGACCAGTATCAATGCGTCTGCAACCTCATTTTCATTTTCCAGCAAAACATTTAGTTCAGTTGTTGATATCGTTTCAACACTTTGATTTTCTGGCACCGCAAAATTTTGCTCTACAGTGACTTGTTGTTCCGGAACCCGCTTCAATGGTAGCTGTACCCTAAACGTTGACCCTTGTCCTTCGCTACTATCAACCCGAATGGTACCGTTCACCAACTGAACCAACTCTTTCACCAGGGACAGTCCAATACCACTGCCTTCAAATTCCCGGGAGCTTGAACTATCCACCTGATAGAAACGGTCGAAGATCTTATCGATTTCATTTGCAGGAATTCCAGGTCCCGTGTCACTAATGCTGATGGTAACAAGATCGTCAGAATTTTCACTGGGAAGGGTTACGTGTAAAGAAATGCGACCCCCGTCGGGCGTGAATTTGAACGCATTCGACAACAAGTTGTAGAGAACGGTTTCAACTTTGTCGTGATCGAAAAAAGTTTCATAAGCATTCCCTTGAATACTTAGTTCAAATTGGATGTTCCGACTTTCGGCAAGCGACTCAAATGAAGACGTAAGAACCCGTAAAAAGTAAATAAAATCTGAGCGCTGAAAATTTAGCTTCATTCCTCCTGATTCCAGTTTTGCCAGGTCGAGTAATTGATTGATCAGCTGTTGAAGTCTTTTTGCATTGCGGTGCATTCTTTCCAATTCGGTCAACCGGATATCCCGCGTTTCCTTCTCATCTATATATTTTTCAAGCGGACTTAATATAAGGGATAAGGGCGTTCTGAATTCGTGAGATATGTTCACGAAGAAATTTGATTTCACCTTATCCAGCGCTTTCAATTGCTCCGCATTTATTTTCAATTCTTCCGATTGTTCCGCTAGTTGAATATTTTGTTCGCGTATCGCCTTGGTTTGAAGTGCTACCTCCGCCTGAAGTGCTTCCTTTTCTCTCAACACACGCTGCAATCTCCAACGAACCAGACCCCAAACAAAAATAGCAGCGCCAATAAAATAAAAGGCGTATGCATAAAAACTTCTGTACCACGGTGGAGATATACTGAAAGCGAATTCCGCGGTACTTCCGAGTTGTTGCGCATAGTTCTTACTGCGAACCAAAAACTTATACCTTCCCTCCCACAACCGATTGTATTCTTTAATATTCTCAGAAGACCACGATGACCAATCATCATCAAACCCTTCCAACATGTATTGAAACTCATTATTCTCCGCTGCCGCAAAATTTGTGGAGGTAAATTCGAATCGTATCGAGTTTAATGAGTAGGGAAGCGTAAGATTTTGGGCCACACCATCGATGCCTTGAAAAAGGATTGAGTCATTAGGCAGGAGAATCTTATTCAGATGTGTATGAAAAGTATTTTTTGATGAAGATGACGATTCCGTTAATTCATACCGAACGATTCCGTCGGCGCCACCGTTCCACATCACTTCGTGTTCCTGGAAACTATTAACATGAACGTGTTCAAAAATTCTTGAGATATCATAATAGGCATGTGTGAACGAATTTCCAGATGGCGTTACCAATATTAATTGGCGATGATCTTTTGTCTTAAAGAAAAATCTTCCTGCATGATCTTCATCACTAGCCGGAAACGTATGTTTGGTTTTCAACCCGAATTTCTTCGCAAAAGCCGTATCCTCTCTAAATTGGTTATCAGCATAATCGAATCGAAAAATTCTCGATGAAATTCCAGTGCTGAAAATCTCTTCGTTTCCAATGGAATAAATCTTAAAATATCCTTCCGGCAATCCGTTTTTTTTATTTAAAAATGTCACCGTGTGCCGATCATAATCGACCACCCCATTTTTTTCCGGGAAAGTAACAAGTACCGCGCCTTGGGAATATGTGGCGAGCCATAGTTTGCCCGCATGCGTTTCGTTAAAACTTATATCGTCCAGAAATATATCCGGAATGTATCCTGCTTCGTGCCAGCGCCCTTTAGCAAAGTTTAGGGATAGTAGCCCTTTATTTTGTGCCACAATGATCCGGGTGCTGTCGCCCTTGAGTTGATGTATGGCTAATGACGGGGTCTCCCTTATTTTATGAATTTCATCTCCTACCATTTCAAATAACCCCATGTTTGAACCAATTAACATCCGTCCGGCGATCTTCAGCAAACCCCAGCAACTCATGTTGATCTGCGGGATCTTTTGAAACTGGGCGTGGTGCTGTGGAGCATCTCCATGTTTTAATACATACAGACCCGTGTTGGTTGTAACATATAGTTTATCGTTATAGCGGCAATAATTATTTATCGAACCATCAAGTCCGTTCTTGGTGTTAAAGAGGCTCAAGTGATTATTCACCTCCACTTTACTTATTCCGTTATCAAGGCAAAGCCATAGATTATCCTCCTGATCTGTCAGTAGGCCCAAAATGATGTTTGTCGGTAATCCGTTCTCTTTGTTAAGCAAATAGCGGATCTTGTGATCCCGATCCAACATGATAGCTCCTCCGTGACGCGTACCATAGACATACGAACCATCGGCCAACATTGTCCCACAGTATATTTGATTGGCTTTAAAAAAAGCATCTGCGTTGGTTTGAATTTTTTGAACGTTTACGCCGTCATATAAAAACAGTCCATCATATTGTGTGGCTAATTGAAGTTGATTTTTTTCAAAAGGAAGCGCATTGTAGATTCTTAGGTTTTTAAAATACTGCCCTTGTTCAATTAACGAGAATGAGTCGTTCTTCAACTCCATGATACCTGCACCGATTTCTTGTAAGAATATTTTGTCTTTCCACACGAAAGTGAAATGGTAAGCCTGGGGATCGGGCCATGGCCAGAAATTAAATTTTTCTCCATTCCAATAGAACAGACCGGTCTCAGATTCAAAATAAACGTCATTGTTAATGACATGCGTTTGCCAGATATTTCCCATCGAATGCAAATCAGTTTTCACTTTATCCAACAGTGAAATAAAAATGCGATTCCCGTTTTTCTGCTGTTCGAGGTATCCAAAATCATCCAGCGCTCCCACATAGATTTTTCCAGAATCATCCACCGCCATGGAGCGGACGACACTTTGCGATGGGGTTGTAATTAATGACCAAGCTTTTCCATCGAACATCAGTACACCGTCAGAATTGGAAAAAAACATAATGCCCTGCTTATCTTGAAAGCCACCCCAGTTCTGAAAAGCTGCGGCATATTCTTTGGGTGGATAATGTCGTTGGTACAGCATGCCGATCTCCTGTGATTGATGCGATTGAATCGGCCGGGCTGGGGAGGGCACAACCTGGGTATTTCCGGATAGTATCGGAATAAGAAATAAAAATGAGATGATGAATTTAAAACGCACGACTACTTGAGAGAGAAATACTGGAAGCGTTAACGTCAGATTTTTCCGATACTAAAGTCTGTTTAATTTCAGGAAGAACAATGGATGAACAATGGAATAATTTGCTACTGCTCTTCGAAACGACCCGATTTTTCCGTTAGTCGTATGCGATATATTATGGGGTTCTTTGCAAACGTACTGGTTCGTATTCCAGGTGAAGGTCCCATGCGCGGCGGGTGACTGGTTTCACTCGGCATAAGCGGCGCTAGTCTGGTTATTAATTTCTCCATCGCCTCTTCCGCTTCCTTATCTTTTAGTTCTTCGAAAGTTCCCCAGGCAATAACGCTTTTCCAGTTGGTCATGTTTTTCATGATATCTACTTCGAGACAGCATGCTGGATTTTCACGTAACATTTTTACTTTCATCCCTTCCACTGTATGTCCAAAAACAAACTCACCATCATAACAGTAAGTAACAGGAACCACATACATCTTTTGCTGGCTGCAGCACCCAAGCCTGCCAATCACATTGGATTTGAGAATGTCTTCAATTTGATCTTTGGTAAGTTCTCCTAGCATAAGTACGACAGTTCAAAAGTATGCCCCAAAGGTAGGAATATTTGTTAGGAAGTTGGCTGCTGCGAAAGCAGTTGTAATCCACGTTGAAACTTTAAAAGTTCTCTCGAGTTTTTTGTACTAAAAGAAGACCTGGATGACTCCATAAACGCCGACAGCGAAAATCGAAATCACGCTTATCCAGAAAGCGATGGTATAAAACTTACCCGACGGAATGATTTGCGTGCGTGTATACTTAAAATGGTAGGCACCATACACTACTATAAACAACATTAACGATCCAATTACGCCACCAGATAAAACCATCAGCACCGGCAACTCGATAAAGAGATACATAAACACCCACACGAAAGGAAAAGTCCAGGCTAAAACAGCGATCAGCTTTTTGCGCTGCGTAATATTAAAAAAATCGATCCATCCCAATTGACCGAAGATATCCGGAAACAATCGTGTCCAAAATGCTAACGTAGCATATACGCTTGAGAACAATACAAAGAATGCTCCCACCAAATAAACGTTTTTTACTCCTGCCCCCAGAGATTCCGTATAAATAAACGCGAGGGTATCGATCACTTCATTGCCTTGTGGAACTTCACCGCGGCTGTATAAAATGGCAGAGCCCAACAGATAAAATGAAACAGTCACCAGGGTGTAAATAATCATGGCGACCATCGCATCAAATTGCATGGTTGTAATCCAACCTTTAGCGCGTGTTTTCCAAGCTTCCGAGTTTTCACGCGGGCCAGTGTAAGCAGCATATCCTTTTTCCAAACACCAATAGTTGTAAGCAATAATTTCATCGCTGGCCACTCCCGTAATTCCAAACGCACCGATGGCAACACCCATTACCTCATTTGAGAGATTGAATTGCAGCCCCGCAAATACATCAGCGAAGGAAAACGCGTAGGCAGTAAACTGAACGAAGTACAAAGACGTAAGCGTAAGGATGGTGAACATGCCAATCATCAGCAATGATCCCTTCTCCACAATGCTGTAATTTCCTCTGAAAATAAGCGCGGCAACTGCAATAGCAACAATAAGGGCCCACGTCGTTATAGAAAAACCATCAAACAGTTTATTAAGAATAATTACGGTACCGCCGACCATGCCCCCCAGCTGAACGATTTTCAGAGACACGAAGAAAAAAATTATCCAGACTGTCCATCTGCCTTGTCTAAGCTGTGGCCCTGGCAACTTGTTAAATGCCTGCATCACAGTTTCACCCGTAAGAATGGTATGCCTGCCAAATTCCAGTTGAACAGCAACTTTAACGAGGCAGCTTACAATGATGATCCATAACGCGGCGAAGCCTGCTTTCGCGCCCAGGACAGTCGTTGCAATTAGTTCGCCAGAGCCGACAATGGATGCCGACAAAATAAATCCGGGGCCTAAAAATTTGATCTTGCCGATAAAGGATGCCGGAGGTTCCTTAACGGTATCCGCGGAAATAACGTAAGGATCTTTTTTCAAGTTGATGGCCCTTTGGAGGTTTGGTTGTTGGATGAAGGTATAGTAAAAGAAAGAAATCTTAAAACGTTTTATAAAACGAAAGTTGTTTATCCCTAAGACAAAAAAATACCCCAGGTAGCACCCCGGGGTAATAAAGTACCTAATTCTTATAAGAACGGCTAGCGAGCTCCGCCGCCCTGAATCACACTGAAATGCTTTTCCCAATTGTCTTCAACTTTCTTTGCGAGATCAGATTCGCCGTAACGATACAGAATGCGTTGAAGTTCTCCGAGAATAGCAACATTTAATTGAAGTTCCCTGCCATACTCGCGCTTTTGAATATAATAAGTTGCTAATTCATCTGAGCGCGCACTCATAACATTTGCAATCTCAAGAGCCTTTTCTTTTTCACCCACTTCAAAAAGCAAGCTTACTGTTTGGGCATTCGTATAATCAAATGGAATTGAATGATCTGGCATTTTAGCTAGATTATAAAGAACAACTTCGCGCGCCTTTGCTGTGTCGCCTTCTAAAATTAAAAACTCAGCGAGCGCATTGAAACTGCTTCTGTGATTCAGAAACATATTACGATAATCCTGATTGTAGTAAACTTTTGGATCGTCGGTATTTCTGAACTGGAATTTTTTCATCATGTTCTTATAACTCACCTTGGTGTTCACCAATTCCATTTGGTTGAATGGCCTTGGATTATAAATTGGAAGAATACGGTATGCATTACCTTCCTGTACAACGTACCGGCTAAGATCTACACTGAATTGTGCCAATGAAGTAGCATTTACATATAGCGGCCGTTCCCAATTGGCGGTGGCTAATACATCGAGCATGGCCAGGTCTTTTTTCTCCAAGCCTCCGGTCCTAACGCGCAAGCGCATCTCAGGAACGATGAGGCTATCCATTCCTTCAGGAACGATACCCATGCTCCTTATCTTTTCGACGTCGACCTTTAACACAATCTCCTTTGCGGGCAACATGTTTCGGTCACCGCCATAGTTCGGATGCAAAAGACTTTTGTTATTTTCTTTTACAAGCTGCAAGAACCGATGCAGATCCATTTGTTTAATGCCCGCATCATAAAAAGGCAGATAATCGTTCAGACCACTTTGTTTATAATTTTCCGCTGTCAGCGTATAGGGGAACGGTTCCGAGCTATAATGTTGACGCATGCTTTGCTGTATATACCAATCCGTGTTGTAATAGCTCAACACTATTACCCGGGTATCGGTGCGAACTCCTTCCACTTCCTGTGCATACCACAAGGGGAAAGTGTCGTTGTCACCACCGGTAAACAATATGCCATTCTGAGCACAGGACTGGAGGTAGTTTACAGCAGAGTCGACTGAGAAAAATCGGTTAGAGCGGTTATGATCGTCCCAACCGGCGACCGCCATGAGTACCGGGGCCGTTAATCCAATAAGGGTCGCAATGATCGCCGACGTTTTTATATTCTTTGTGAATTTTGTGAAGTATTCGGCCATCCCGATCACTGCTAAGCCAATCCAAAAACAAAAGGCATAATAAGAACCCGCATAAATATAGTCGCGTTCGCGCGGCTCCGTAGGCGGAGAGTTCAGGTATATTACCAGCGCTACCCCTGTAAGTACAAATAGCAAGGCGATGACAGCAAAGTTTTTCGTATTGTTAACGGATTGATAAAACATGCCGATGAGTCCTAGGATAAACGGCACCATAAAGAAATTATTCCGTCCTTTATTTTCCGCCAGTATCGTAGGAAGCTTTTCGAACCAGCCCAGCGGACTTAGCCAGTCGGCATTTTGAATATCGCTTTCCCTGCCCGCGAAATTGAAAAAGAAATAGCGCACGTACATCCATCCGATCTGATGCTGAAACATGAACCGCATATTATCGGAGAACGTGGGCTTCTCTCCTTCCGCTAAACCCAAATTCTCTCGGTAAATTGCTGCGTGATCGGGATCATTGCTCCAGATTCGCGGCAAAATTGTTTGCGATCCGGGGGCATAAACATATTCGAATTTACGGTCCTTTACTTCATAGCTGTCTTTTCCTTTTCTATAGGTTGCAGCACCTTCTTTATAGTCAACCGGCTGCGAGGTAAAATACGGCCCATATAATAGTGGCCGGCTACCGTATTGCTCTCTTTTTAAATAACTCACGAAGCTCATGACATCGGAAGGATCGTTTTCGTCGATGGGCGGATCATACGATGAGCGGATCACGACCATGGTATAAGAAGAATAGCCGATCAAAATGAATGCTGTGGCGGTAAGAAAAGTATTGAGTACAACTTTTTTGTTTTTCTGAGAATAAAGAATTCCCCAGATAAGCACAGCCAGTAGCAACAGTCCAAATACAATAACCCCTGACCCAAACGGAAGATTAAGACTGTTTACAAAATACAGTTCGAAGTAACTGGCCATCGTGGGCAATCCAGGTATTATCAATTCGTTGATGAAAAATATAATCATCAAGCTGATCAATAAAGTGGCGACTACCCCCCAGGTTGTAGGTGTTTTATATTTCTTAAAATAATAGATTAATGCTAATGCAGGGATGGTGACCAGATTCAAAAGATGGACGCCAATGGAAAGACCCATCATATAGAAAATCAAAAGCAACCAACGGTTCGCGGCTGACTCATCTTCTATTACTTCCCATTTTAACATGGCCCATACCACAAAGGCTGTAAAGAAAGACGACATACCATACACTTCCGCTTCAACCGCAGAGAACCAAGCCGATTCGGAGAACGTCAAGGCCAGTGCCCCAACAATACCGGCCCCCATGAGCAGCCAGGTTTTTTCTTCCGTCAGCTCTTTATCAGCAGTTATGTTCATCACCTTACGGCCGAACAATACAATCGACCAAAACAGAAAAAGAACGGCGAAGGAACTTGCCAACACGCTGGTAAAATTTATCCAGTATGCTACTTTCGTAACATCACCAAACGCTAAAAAGGAAAACAATCGCCCAATCATTAGAAACAACGGGGCGCCTGGTGGATGTGGAACTTCCAGCTTGTAGGAAACTGCAATAAATTCGCCGCAGTCCCAATAGCTTGCCGTCTCTTCCATGCTGATCCAGTACGTAATTAAGGCAACCGCAAAAACTGCCCAGCCTGTTATGTTATTTACCTTTTGAAATTTCATTCGTGAATCGTTATCTGTTAACCTTTCAGTTTTAGTCAGGCAATCAAGTCTGAGATCCCTCATCTCGCGTCCTGAAGCTTAAACCCATTAAATCAGGGCCGAAAATAGTGAAATTTTGCTTGTATGCAGGGTGCATTTATTTAGATTGGTATTTTCAGCGCATTATCTTTATCACATTGAAATCTATACCCTTTCTATCCTTAGCACCTCAGCACGCCAAAATCCGAAACGAAGTTCTGGAGGCAATAACGAATGTATATGACCGAAATTGGTTTGTGCTGGGAAATGAATTAGCGTCTTTCGAGAAAAAATTTGCTGACTTTTCGAACGTCCCTTTTTGTATAGGGGTGGGAAACGGGCTGGATGCACTTCTTATCGCACTGAAAGCATGTAACATCGGACCGGGGCATGAGGTTATCGTACCGGCTCATACCTTTTTGGCGACATGGATTGCCGTCATAAAAACGGGTGCGCGGGTCGTCCCCGTTGATTCTAATCCCGCAACTTTCAACCTCAATATCGATCGAGTCGGGGGTGCTATTACAAAAAAAACCAAGGCGATAATTCCGGTACACCTGTATGGGCAGTCTTGTGACATGACCGCCTTGTTAAAAGTTGCACATGATCGCGAAATCATGGTGATTGAAGATAATGCGCAGGCACACGGCGCCATGTGGGAAAATCAAATTACCGGAAGCTTCGGAGATTGCAGCGCAACGAGCTTTTACCCTGTGAAGAACCTGGGGGCGTTGGGTGATGGCGGTGCGCTGGTCACCCGGCATCATGATATCGCAGAATTTGCACGCCGATATCGGAATTACGGTTTTGACACAAAAAACATAGCAACCGGGCAAGGAATGAATTCCAGACTGGATGAATTGCAGGCCGCCGTTTTAAATGTCAAGCTGGCCTACCTACAAACGTGGAATGATGAGAGAATCAAGCTTGCGGCCACTTATTTAAAAGAACTAAACGATGTTGGCGACCTACAACTTCCGTCGTCCCACCCATTGGCCCATCATGTTTATCATCTTTTTGTTATTCGGACCAAAAAACGCAATGAGCTTCGCCAATACCTGGCTAGTCATCATATAGAGACTGCGATCCATTACCCGATACCGCCACATTTACAAAAAAGCTTTTATGAACTAAACTTTAAAAAAGGCGATTTTCCCATTACCGAGGCCATTACAGAAACAGCATTGAGTCTACCGCTATGGCCTGGCATGAAAGATGACGAAATAGCGTACGTTTGTGATGTCATAAAAGAATTCTTTAAATGACTCCGACTTTATAACACGTCGAACTGATTTACACCACTATTTATAGACGATCGAATAAAATATCAGCCACAAAAAGAATATCAGTATATAAGAACAAGAGACGATGATCCATACATATTTCTTGTCCTTTCGCGCGTAATGGTGAATGCCTTCAACCAGAAGAACCCAATACACAATTTCAAAAACATTCAAAGCTCTTAACGGGTATGCCCACCGTTTGTCAAGCGCTTCAAAATCGACAAAATGAATTAAAGAAAGCGGGTAAAAGGCACTGATATCGTTGTATGTAGGATCGGTCTCGACAGTCATGAACCATAAAATCTTCAAGATTTCCGGAACTAAAAAAATGTACTCAGCCGTTATTACCACTCCCCAACATTGCGTATACGTGACACGATAACCAAACATGAAACATCCGACCCAGATGACAAAAGCAATTACAGTAAACTTCCATAGGTAAACGAACGGGATAGACAGAAACTTAACAGCGCTTATGGCTCTAAGGATCATACCCTCGGGCCGGTCCTGCAAAAACTCAAAAGCAGCAGTTTCGTTTTCAATCAACGTTATTTTGATGTAAAGAAGTAATAGCGTAATAAGGCAAAGCAGTATAAATAGTAATCTTTTGTCGGCAGCAAAGAATGATTTAGTTTCGTGTTCCATAAGTGTTGTTGACGGGCGAAAGTTAAAGGTGTGTTTGGGTTTGACGTTCAGGTAACGCTTACGAGTTTATCGCCGGAAAGTTAATTCATGATGAATTATTCGTTAGTGAAAAATAGGAATAATAAGTTGATGCAGGGAACTGTGAGATGCATACCATGGGCTAAGTTATTGTTGAGTATCATTTTTCTATTGACGTTTGTTTCGGGTTCAGCGCAAACTATTGTCAAAGAGGCTACGACCAAGAAGGATACCACCATCATACTGATTTCGGATTTACATGTTCAATTGGAATGTACACAAGCATTAAACGACCTATATGATTTTAATTTTCCGAGGGCTGAACTCCAATTTAATTATTTAAAGGCCAAATTTCCCTGGCACCCACTTCCTTATTTTTTGATGGGACTAATTGAATGGTGGAAGATCATGCCGAACACAAAGGATACTTCGCACGATGATACGTTCTTCGCTTACATGGATACAACCATCTTTGTTGGAGAAAATCTTTATAAAAATCATCCTGCTTATAAAACCGAAGCTGCCTTTTTTCTCGCAGCAGCGTATGCTTTCAAAGGAAGACTATATGCTGATGAAGAACGGAAGAACTGGCGCAAAGCAATCTCGGTCGGTACCAGCGCACTTGACTATTTGAAATACGGAAAAGAAAAGGACGGACTTAATCCGGAGCTTTTATTTGGCGACGCATTGTACAATTATTTCTCGGTATGGGTACCTGAGAATTACCCCGCACTAAAACCTGTATTGTGGTTTTTTAAAAAAGGTGATAAGGCGTTGGGTTTGAAACAGCTTAAGGAGGTTTCTTACAACGCTTTTTATACACGCACAGAAGCGATGGTTTGGTTGATGCGCATTTTGAATAGTTATGAAAACGATCAACCGAGGGCATTTCAGATCAGCGAGTATTTGCATACCACTTATCCTAACAACCCATACTTTCACCGTTATTACGCGCGTATGCTCTATTCCATGGGACGATTTACGCAAGCGGAACCTGCCTGCAAAAACATACTGATGAAGATTGACAGCGGACAAGTAGGCTACGAAGCAACCAGCGGGAGGTACGCAGCATTCTTCCTGGGGCAGATATATGAAGCCCGAAAAAAACTCGACGATGCCAAAACTTATTATCAGCTGTGTATGAAATATGCTGAACAAATCGGCGCCACTGAATCGGGATACTATCTATATTCCATGATCGCACTCGGAGAAATTGCCGAACGCCAAGGTAATAAAGCCGAAGCAAAACGCTGGTTTAAGGATGTCAAGAAAAAGTCAAATCGCAAGGACGAAGCATTCAAAGACGCCCGCAGACGGCTCCGGAGAATGGAAAAGGGAGATTAAAAAACGTAATCTTTACTACAAACTTACAGCACCCCATCCGATTGTTGCTTGTTAGTATCTAAAGCGGGAAATTACTTCGAAATTCATAATCCCCTTTGAAAGTCTGCAATCAGATTGTTACACCATGTTTGCTGGCGTTTGTTTCAACCGGCAAAAGCAATTACAGTGCCTTGCGTGTGCATTCACTTATCAATCAGGGGCCTTTCAAAAAAATTTACGAATATAAATCGTCAGGAAAAGGTTTGTGCAGCACAGTAATTGGAGATAGATGACCAAACCTAATTTACAATCTTCCCCAGTTCTTCCGAAACCCACCGTATTCTTTCCCAATCTCGACGGTCTCAGGTTTTTTTGTTTCCTGGTGGTCTTTCTTTTCCACAGCTTCTATACGGAATATGATCATATTAAAAGTTCTTCCACCTATCTCTTTGTCAGATCGTTTCTGTTCAAGAACGGGAACCTGGGTGTCAATTTCTTTTTTGTACTAAGTGGTTTTTTAATCACTTACCTTCTGCTGAAGGAAAAGGAATTCTACGGGAAGATCAATGTTTTGAATTTCTGGAAACGGAGAATCCTAAGGATCTGGCCGCTGTTTTTTGCCTGCGTATTTTTTGGATTTGTAATATTTCCCGTGCTGAAAAATTTATTAGGTCAGGAATCCGGTGAATCAGCAAATGTCTTTTCTTATCTCACATTCCTCAATAATTTTGACCTTATAAAAAATGGTCTGCCCGATGCATCGGTGCTTGGCGTTTTATGGAGCGTCGCGATAGAAGAACAATTTTATTTTGTCTGGCCCTTGCTCCTCATTGTGATCCCCAGCCAGAGTTATAAATATGTTTTTTTTGTCATTATTTTTTTGACCTTAGTCTTCAGAGGTATTTTTGACAATTCTGTGTACAACGAGTATCATACTCTTTCGTGTATTGGGGATATGACCGTGGGCGGCCTCGGCGCGCTTCTGATCCATACAACGACGCTCGACAAAAAAATTGCAACTATGGCCAAAGGTTATATTGTAGCATTATATGCTGCCGTTGTTCTGATTTTTTTATTTCGCGATACGCTACAATCGTCTTATTATCTCATACGCGTTTCCGAGCGAATTCTAATTGCAGTAGTGTTTTTGATGGTTATCCTTGAACAGAACTACGCGAAAAATTCATTGTTTAAAATGGGCAATTTTAAATTGTTGTCTGAATTGGGCACGATATCGTATGGGCTATACTGCCTGCATTTTATTGGAATACTCGTCACTACCAACACCTTCAAGATACTTCATTTCAACAATCATCTTTGGCAGGTGTTAATTTTAGAGACCACCTTTGCTTTGGTGATTACCGTAATTATTGCCAAACTGAGTTATCGATACTTCGAGTCACCATTTTTGAGACTTAAGCATAAGCTGTCGTTTATTCGTACACCTGAAAAGTAATTATCGCATTGGAACTTCGGGATATTATAGTAACACCTCTTCTGATCATCATCATCTTTACGGTTGCCTATATTATAAGGCCGAGGGTAACGGATGAGATAACACGTAAATATTTCATCCCGGCATTATTTGTGAAAATTGTAGGAGCGCTCGCCGTTGGCATCATTTATCAATTTTATTATGGCGGCGGCGATACATTTAATTACCACACTCATGGAAGCAGACATATTTGGGAAGCATTTACTGACTCACCAATTAAAGGACTCCGGCTCCTTACTAACGATGGTAAAACTTATACAGACATCTATAAATACTCTTCAAAAATTATATTTTTTTCAGACCCTCAATCCTTTGCCATTGTAAAGATCGCCGCAATTTTTGACCTGATTACATTCTCGGCCTATTCTTCTACAGCCATTCTCTTTGCCATATTCAGTTTCATTGGCATGTGGATGTTTTTCTTAACATTTTATGAGCAGTATCCCCAACTTCATCGCTGGCTGGCCATTGCTGCGTTTTTTATTCCCTCGGTTTTTTTCTGGGGATCTGGACTGTTAAAAGACACGGTTACCATGGGATGCCTCGGCATTGCAACGTACCAGGTGTATCGGATTTTAATAAAAAAGAAATTTGGCATCCGCCATATTTTACTCTTAGCACTCGCGCTTTATGGCATTTACAGTATAAAAATTTACATCATTCTAACTTTTTTGCCAGCTGCGATTGTGTGGGTTTTCCTTGCCAACCTTGACGCTATCCGCTCACCAGTGCTAAAAATTATGCTGGCTCCTTTCATGATTAGTTGTGCAATTGCCCTCGGATACATTGCCATGTTAAAGGCCGGTGAAGATCATGCAAAATACTCGCTTGAAAATGTTGCCATGACGGCCAAGATTACCGCATACGATATTGGCTTTTATACTGGTCGCGATGCTGGCTCAGGATACTCTCTTGGTGAGTTGGATGGCACGTTTGGTTCAATGGTAAGGCTTGCGCCGCAGGCTGTCAATGTTTCGCTCTTCCGGCCTTATCTATGGGAGGTTAAGAATCCATTTATGCTCCTGTCAGCATTGGAAAGTGCTTGTCTTTTAGGATTAAGCCTGTACATTATTTTTAAGAAAAACATTGGATTGCCTCAAGGTCTTACCAATCCAAATGTTGTCTTCGCATTAGTCTTCTCAGTAGCCTTTGCTTTTGCAGTGGGCGTTTCAACTTTCAATTTTGGAACGTTAGTTCGTTATAAAATTCCCTTGCTTCCTTTCTTCGTAGTTGCCCTCATTTTAATATGGCATCACTCAAACAGGGATAAAAAATTACCGGTATTGGAAAGCACAGAATAATTTTCCAAAATCGTTCTCCTGCCATTTTCGCCCATGGTTTTCCTGAGTTCGGGATCCTCAATAAGTCTTCTTATTGCATTTTCCCATTCATCAGGTGTACTGCAAAGAAATCCATTGACACCCTGATTAATGATTCTTGAATTAACCCCTACCGGTGAAGCTACCGCCGGATTGCCCAGCGACATATATTGAAGTGCCTTGAAGCCACATTTTCCTTTTGCCCATTGGTCATCGGGTAATGGCATGATCCCAATATCGATTTGCATCAGATCCTGAATCTCTGTTTCACTGTTCCAGGTGACAAATTTAAAAGACGGAACGGCCTTGAGTGAGGGTGCCTGATCTGCGATAACCACAAATTCGGCTTCCGGATAATCCAGCAAAATTCGCTGTAGAACAACTTCGATTTCCTTCAGATATTTCAACGTTGAATGGGATCCCGTCCAGCCTATCCGTATCGTATCGGGCGCTCGGTTAATTGTTTTATATAATGCCGGGTTATGAAGATTTACGGTGTCAATGGTAGTTGGATTATACACTACATTCTTATTGTATAAGGCTGCATAGTTGCATAAATATTCATTGCCGCAACTAACCTTATGAGCCCACCGGGAGATTGACGCCACTTTACTGCGCCACTTGGCAAGTCCTAAGATCCATGGTTCATGGAGACGGTCAGTAAGCCATATGGCGTCGTCAAAATCGTAGATAATTTTTCTCCTGAAAACTTTTGCCAACAGCCATTCAAAAACCGGCGGGCCTAATGGAGTAACTTCACGATGAATAAAAACAAAATCATACATCGGTGATTTAACAAGAACTATCATCCTTTTGGCAAACCCGGCAACAATGGTTTTTACTTTTGTAAGCGGCCTACCAGACTTGAAAAAAACCTTCCAGTTCGAAGAATCCAAAAAACTTTGCGTCGTATAGGCATATCCGTGGTCGTTCAGGATGTCGAAATATTGCTCAAACCGGAATCGCTGAGAGGGCGATTCATGTAAGGGATAAGGAACAAGGAACAATATTCGTCTGGACATAAAGTAATTTACATGAATAATTTACTTTTTAACTGATTTCATAACTCTCGGCTACTGCAGGCAAATTGGCGTGGTCATCAATTCCTGATACCTTAGCAATAAACAACCAAAAAGATAATTTCTTGATTTCAAATCTTACACAAGCGCAAGAGCAGCAAGAATTCGTTGTCGATGCTGACAAGCGAAGGCTATTCGATTTTCAGGAGATATGGCATTACAAAGAGCTTTTTTATTTCTTCACCTGGAGAGATATAAAAATCAAGTATAAACAAACAGCGCTGGGATTCTTATGGGCAATTTTACAACCCCTGCTCATGATGGTCATCTTTACCTTCTTCTTTGGCCGGGCACTGAATGTGCCATCTCAAAATCTACCGTATCCTGTTTTTGTTTTTTCAGGATTGTTGCTGTGGAATACCTTCTCCACAGGTCTAACCAACTCGGCTAACAGCATGATCAACAATGCTCAGATTATTAAGAAGATTTACTTTCCACGACTCGTTATTCCCGTATCTTCTATTCTGGTAGCAGTGTTTGACTTTATGATGGCATTCGTTCTATTTATTCCCATCCTAATTTTTTATCAGCAGCCTGTTGCCTTTTCGGCACTGTGGAGCTGGCCACTGGCCATATTGGTTACGCTTACCGCAACCCTTGGGCCAGGCACACTGTTAGCAGCATTAAACGTAAAGTATAGAGACTTTCGTTATGTGATACCTTTTTTGGTGCAAGTGCTGTTTTTCCTAACACCCGTGATCTACCCGGTGTCCATGTTAAAATATCCGGTCCTGCAATATGTTATTGTTTTATCTCCTATGTATGCAGCCATAGAACTTTTCCGATATCCGTTAACGGGAGCTGAGCTAAATTCAACGTTTATACTTTTGAGTCTCGCATCCAGTGTAATCATCCTTTTTGCGGGACTTCTATATTTCAAAAGGACTGAAGATTTTTTTGCTGACTTCGCTTAATCGATTTGAAGGTGAAACCAATTTTAGAAGTACATCATTTAGCAAAGAAATATAAGATAAAACATCTTAGTGGTGGATACCTGAGCTTACGCGAGCGAATGCTAACTGCATTCAAGCCTGGCAACGGTAAGGCTGAAGATTTTTGGGCAGTCAATGATGTATCGTTTGAAGTGCAGGCGGGGGAATCCATTGCTATTATTGGGCATAACGGCGCTGGGAAATCTACGCTGCTTAAAATACTTTCCAAGATTACGCCACCGACTAAAGGCAAAATAATTACCCGCGGAAGAATGGCCAGCCTCCTTGAAGTTGGAACCGGTTTTCATCCTGAATTGACCGGGCGTGAGAACATATTTTTTAATGGTTCTTTGTTGGGTATGAAACGGAAAGAGATCGAAGCAAAATTTGATGAGATAATTGATTTCGCCGGTGTAGAAAAATTTCTAGATACGCCTCTGAAACATTATTCCAGTGGAATGCAACTGCGTCTGGCCTTTTCGGTAGCAGCATTTTTAGAACCTGAAATATTGGTGATTGATGAAGTACTGGCAGTAGGTGATGCTGAGTTTCAAAAAAAATGTCTCGGGAAAATGGAGGACGTGAGCAAAAGCGGAAGAACAATTCTTTTCGTAAGCCATGACCTTGCTGCTGTTGAAAAACTTTGCCCGAAAACCATCTTACTTAAAGATGGAAAAATCCACATGGCTGATGACACTGGCAAAGTGATTAATCACTACCTGCACACCAAACTGAAAGCTTCTGTATCCAGAGAATTAACGACAGGATTAAGATTGATTGAATTTCATTTGGGGTCGGACAGAATTGTGTCAAACGCAACCATACCTTTCGACATTGTTTTAGAGCACGATGGCGACAGACCGGTGATAAACGAATTTTGCATTATTATTTACACGTTGCGGGGATTCAGAGTCGCCATTCTTGATTTGAGGAACTATGCTAATCAATTTGAATATATCGAAAATCGCGTTCGCATAACTGGTTCCATCGTTAAACTTAATCTCGTAGAAGGTGAATACACTGCCAGCCTTCATTATGGAATAAATTTCACAGTAGGCGAAGCTTCCGATCTTGCGTCCATTAGTGTGTCCGACGACTGTAATACCTCTGTAAGAAAATATCAGCCCCAATACCGAGGTGTCATGGAATTGGATTTTAAAGTGAATTAAAATTTTTAGCACCCTCCTCAACAGTAATGAAGTCTAATCCCAATATATATTAGAATCCAGATGGTTAAACAGGTCACAAAACAAATATTGGGTCTCTTCGGGCTTGAAGTCCGGAAAAGTAATACACCAAGATTTAATACGCTTGGCTTTTATGGAATTCCCTATGAGGAATGGGAACAGCGGCAAAAGAAATATTATCTTAAGCTTTTCGATATAACGGTAAATGATGCAACCTCCCCCCTGATTGCCGGATATGATATGGCCAAACGCATAATAGTGAACGGAGGGGGCAAGTTTACATATGATGCTAACGGAGCACTGCTTCTATCTATTCAGGGTGTACGGTTCTATGTCAATTTCACAGACGAATTATTTGTAATTCATGAAGTGTTTGTGTCCGGGGACTATAATTTCAAAACACGCGATGAAGTGGTTGTCATCGATATTGGATTAAATATTGGCGCCACTGCATTATTCTTTTCGAGACAAAAAAATGTTCGCAGGGTATATGCGTATGAATTATTTGAACCTACTTACCTCGAAGCTCAACGCAATCTTGCGCTGAACGATGCCAGGAAAATCACAAGCTTAAACGTAGGCTTAGGAAAAGAAAACAAGCAACTGCAATTACCTTACTCCATTACCAGTAAGGCAAGGATGGGGTTGAATGGATTACCTGCCACAGAAAAATTTCCGGATGCTAAGTTGGTAAACGTTTCGTTGATCGATGTCGCAGAAGAAGTCATTAGAATAAACAAGCTTGAGCCCGGCGTGAAAAAAATTTGTAAGATGGATTGCGAAGGGGCAGAGTTTGAAATTCTTGAACAACTGTTTAAAAAAGATGTCATTGACTTGATTGACTTTTACATTATTGAATGGCACAATAATGATACTTCAGATATAGAAAATCAATTTTTAAGAAAAGGGTTTGATCTTACCAAATCAACATTTGAAGATGGTCAAACGGGGTTAATCCACGCGCATAAAAGTAAATCCTCATAACCACTTTTTATGAGGACACAGTTTGATAAGAAAAGATTTGTCAGAACGTTGCCATCAAATGTAAGGGAGCAGGATAAGGTGTATTTTGAAAATCTAAGACACTATGATTGTCCTGCTCTAAAGATCTATCAGTTTCATTCTGTAAATGTCTTACCAGACAGCACCTTATTTAAAGGAATATTCCCACTGAAGATAAGTTTTCTCTTTTTTCGAAAGAGGATAAAACATCATAACATCAAAGGAATTATTTTCATTTTGTTGAATTGGAAGAAAAGGAACCTGCGTGCAGAATGTCCTTATCTTCTCATTCATGATGGCTGGACACAGAACTACTATCATTGGATTACCCAGGCACTGCCTCGGCTAATATTAGCCCAACAAGCAAATAACCCTTTTATACTGCTTCTTCCCGAAGATCACCAAACCGAGTTTCATATTGCTAGTTTGAAATTATTGAATGTTGAATCCTGGCAAACCCTGGAACGCAAAGAACAATACTATACAATTGAGAATCTTTGGTATGCAACACGCGACATTCAAATTGGCGACTACAATGATGATCTAATTATTACTCTGCGTGACAAATTGATTGCAACACCAATCACAGGAACGCCCCGGAAATTGTTTATTCGCAGGGTATCACAAGATAAAAGACGCATTCTTAACGAAGCCGATGTACTTCAAACTTTTTTGTCTTTTGGGTTTGAGATTGTGGAATTCGAACGACTATCATTCACTCAACAATTGGCGCTCCTGCGGGAAACAACCGTATTGGCGGGTGTTCATGGTGCAGGTCTGACGAATATGATATTCATGCCTAGTCGTTCCGTTGTTTTCGAGCTGACTACAAAAGTGAATGGAGAAAATTATTATTATTATTCATTAAGCAACGCGCTATCGCACAAATATTATTACCAGGCTTGTGACACGGATCAGGCAGGGGAAGTGCAAGACGCAAATTTGATGGTTGATATTCACACACTTCAGGACAATATCACTTTAATGCTTACGTGATGAAACAGATTAGTGGTATATATACGATACGTGATACTCCTCAGCCACACTATTGGGACATTGTGTTTGAGTGGGAGGATGAGCTGTCAAGTACTTTAAATGTACCCCTGATTCCAGTGGGAAAGCGTTACGATCAAATCTACAAGCCGGGGTTATTCAAGAAAATATTAAACCGTCTAAATGCATACCAACGATGCGATCAATTCTTTTTTAGTCCAGAAAAATACTATGTCGCCTTTCATATTGGTCCAGCAGGCGTATATTCATTTTACACACGCAACAATGTAATTCCCATTATCATTGATTTTTGGAAACATGAAGATCTTCGACGACTGGAATCCGTCTTCGCGATCTGTCCTGTCGTATTTGTCACCAGCCGTGAGGTATATGACTATCTGAAAGAAGCTGGAGTAAAACTAACGATAGAGCTTCTTTCCTTGTCGTTGCCGGATAAATATTTCAATCAGTCCGATGGACTTTTTCGAGATATCGACATCATACAAATGGGGCGAAGCAACGCCACGTTAGATGAATTTATGACACAGTATCTAAAAGATTATCCTGCAACGCATTATGTATGCGCAAAGAAAACAGGAAACAATGTCAACATCGTTTCAAATAAATCCGGGGTGTTGGGTGTTTTTAAAAACAGGGAAGACTTCATTGGTTTACTCAAGCGATCAAAAGTCAGCCTGGTATCAGCTCCAGGTCTTGATGAAGACAAAGTCCGTACGGGAGGTTTCGCGCCAGTCACGCCTCGCTTTCTTGAAAGTGCTGCGTGTGGTTGCAAACTAATTGGAATTTATCCTGACAATGCTGATTTCAACCATTATGGCATAAAGGAAGTTTGTGTTTCTGTAAAAAATTACGACCAGTTTAAGAATATTTTAACGTCGTACCTGGAAGCCAAAACAATTCCTGACCACGGTGCTTTCCTGCAAAAGCATTTAACAAGTAAAAGGGCAAACGAAATGTTAAGTAAACTATAAACTAAATGACTGAGCAAGTTTCAATTGTTGTAACCTCCATTTTTGAACCTAATGCATCACTGCAGGAACTGGCCAGAGGTGCAGCACAAAATGGCTGGGAGTTCCTTATTGTTGGAGATTCAAAATCGCCAGCAAATTTTTTTCTTAAGGGCGCGCAATTTTTTAATGTTGAAATGCAACGCAAATTCAATTTTCAACTTGCGGCGTTATGCCCCATTGGACACTATACCCGTAAAAACCTTGGATACCTTCTTGCTATTAAGAATGGCTCCGCCATCATTGTTGAAACCGATGACGATAATATTCCTGTCGAAGGTTTTTGGGTCCCGCGCACCAAGTTTTTAAATTCAATGGAAATAACGGGCCAGGGCTGGTATAATGTCTATTCACTTTATAGCGACAGACCTATTTGGCCCCGCGGCCTACCACTCGAGAATATTCTCCAAAATGCAACGGTAGAACTAAGCACAAACGGCAAAGATTATTTTAGCCCAATCCAGCAGGGGCTAGCTGACGGAAACCCGGATGTCGATGCTATTTTTCGAATGACACATCTCCTTCCACTGAACTTCAATAAACGTCAACAGCCCATCAGGCTTGCAAAAGGGCTATGGTCTCCCTTTAATAGCCAGAACACAACATGGTACAAGGAAGCTTTTCCATTGCTATACCTTCCATCTTATTGTTCATTTCGCATGACTGACATCTGGCGGAGTTTCGTTGCACAGCGAATTGCATGGGAATGCAACTGGCAGCTAACTTTTCATGACGCCACCGTATTCCAGGAAAGAAACGAGCACAACTTGTTGCGGGACTTTGAGCAAGAAGTTCCTGGATACTTATTCAATAACAAAATCAAGCAAATACTTGAAAATGCACCGCTACGGAGTGGTGTTGAGCACATCGCTCATAATCTGCGCGTTTGCTATAATGCGCTGATAAAGGAAAACATTATTTCGAGCAAGGAGGAAATGGAGTTGCTGGATGCCTGGTTACATGACATTGAAAAATGGAGTTGATTAAATAAACATGACTGCAGTAGAACAAAAACTTGCGCTGAACCTTAGGAGGTTTTTCAGAATTGGTCTTGGCTTCAAGGATAAGTTTGAAACAACTTCCGACAACTGTGACTACTTTGAACAGTCTGCATCTGATCTTATACGCGACGGACTTGCATCGAATGCGCCATTTGCAGTTTCAAGATTTGGTCACAGCGAGCTGCGCGCACTATTAACTTATCTCCATATTCAAGAAGACACATCCGAGTTTCGCAAATTATTATCCTTTATAAAGGGTGATAAAGTTGAGCCCTGGTGGAATAAAAATACCTTGAAGATAATCACACACAATGCCGGATTGTTTCCAAAAGATATTCAAGTGATTGAAAATTTTTGCGAATTAATTCTGAGAGACATGAAAGAGATTGATGTATTGGGTAGCTGGCTTGGTGGTGAAATGTGGATTAAGGATATGATGCCTGATACTAAATTCATGCGCTTCCATGATTTTTATCATTTTCTCCATCGTGACCCGTGGACAACGGCACTCAAAGACAAAAAAATTTTAGTGGTTCACCCGTTTTCAAAATCAATACAAAGTCAGTACAAAATAAAAGACAAAATTTTTTCCGGTGCGCATACCCTTCCCGATTTTGAATTGATCACTTATAAGGCCGTTCAAAGTATTGCCGGAAATAAACCTGAGGGGTTTAACACCTGGTTTGAAGCACTGGATGCCATGAAAACTGATTTTTCAAAAATAGATTTTGATATTGCCATATTGGGCTGTGGCGCTTATGGAATGCCACTCGCAGCTTCGATTAAAAGGGATCTAAGGAAAAAGGCTGTACACCTTGGGGGAAACACTCAGATATTGTTCGGAATAAAGGGAAGCCGGTGGGAAAGCGATCCGAATTTCAGTCATATATTTAATTCATATTGGATTAAACCCCTGCCGGAAGAAACGCCTGCCGGACACGTCACAATAGATAGCAACTGCTATTGGTAAACTAACATGCATGGAGAGCCTCGAAGAAAATGCGCCTTTCTTTTCCATTGTCGTACCCACGTATAATAGGGCGGTGCGACTTCTTGAGGCTATTAAAACCATTCTTGCGCAACAATATTCATCTTATGAAATAATTGTAGTTGATGATGGTAGCACGGACAACACAAAGCTTGTGATTTCTGAAATGTCCGAGAAAATTCCAAGCATCAGATATTTTTTTAAAGACAACCAGGAAAGAAGTATTGCGCGCAACTATGGGATTATGCAGGCCAGGGGCAAGTATGTTGGATTTCTGGATTCAGACGACGTTCTGTATCCCAACCATTTAAAAGTTGCCTATGAATTACTGCAACGTAATAGTTTTCCAGAGGTTGGTCATTTGGGTTACGAGTTCGTGGATGAGCAGGGTGCCCGAATCCTCGTCAGAAATACTTTCGATAATTCATTTAAGGAAAAATTAATTGACGAAAATATTATTCATGGAAATGCGATCTTCATCCGAAGGGACATTGCAACGGAAATAAATTTTATTCCCAGTTCATCAGCAATTCTTTCGGAAGATTGGTATGTATGGTTAAGGCTGGCTGCGCGGTATCCATTCTATTTCGACAACACAGTTACCTCCGCAGTGGTGCAACATGAAGCACGCAGCTTGATGAATATCAACCCAGATAAGTTAATTGCAAGTACTGATACCATTGTTGCGTACCTAAAAAAAGATCTCCCATTTCTTAGAGCGTATAAGCATAAGATCGCTTATCATTTTGCAAATCACTACACCTTTCTAACGTTAATTCTATCGTTGACAAAAGAAAGGAGATTCGATACAATTAAATATTTACTAAGAGCAATACGGTATGACCCTACCGTTATTCTTCGAAAAAGGTTTCTGGCATCTGTTAAGCATTTTTTTTAACGAACTACTGCGATCAGTATACATTTGATGAATCAAGTAACGATAATAATTATTGAATTGAAGTTGTGATAAAAAAGCTGCTCCGAGACAATATCATTATAAATCCGATTTTACGAATCGTGATAAAAACAATTCATTGTTCTCTTACACCTATAGAGAAACTAACATCATTATATCGCATTTACGGAGTCGTTACTATATGCATAGATAATATATCCTTTAAAATCTATTCAAAAGCTGATGATCATATCGCCAACGAGCTTTTCTATAACAATGGGTACGAAGCCCAGGAATTTCAGCTTATAAAAGCCTTGACAAAAAAAAGCAGGTATTTTATTGATGTCGGTTCCAACACTGGTATCTTCTCGATTTATAGTGCCCTGACAAATAAGGATCTGAACGTCGTGAGCATCGAGCCACATCCGAGTAACTATAGAAGATTACTTCAAAATGTTGAAATCAACAAACTAACAAACATCAAAGCTTTTCCAAATGCAGCCGGGTCAACTGAAGGAACGGTAGAATTTACAATTCCGAAGGATCTAAGCATATCCACCACTGCATCTTCAAATGCAGCTTATACAAAGAACTTCCATAACATTGAATACACAACAATTGCCGTCCGGCAGAAAAAAGTGGACGACCTTCTCGCTGAGTTACCAATCACCCAACGGGATGTTATTAAGATTGATGTGGAGTACTATGAATTGGAAGTTTTAAAAGGCGCTGAATCCATTTTAAAATATAAACGACCGCTGGTAGTAATTGAAATCCTGGAATACGAAATTCTAATCAGTCAATTTCCCGCCATGAAAGGGAAAATCGATGCTACGCACGCTGACAAGATTTTTAATTTCCTTATGCATCTCGGATACTACTGTTATTCCATTGATCAGAATGGCCTAACTTTCCTGCATTCGCCCGAGCGGCAACAGAACAGGAATTTTCTATTTACACCAATCAGACTTTTACAACATACCTATGCGCATAGTGAAATCGATAAGGTATTGCAGGAAATTTCAGAATAACAACTTTGTGAATGATGCAGCAGGTATATTAGTGACTCAGTTGAACAAACCTAAATGAAGAAAAAATCAATTTTATTAGTTATACCGAATTTAGGCAAAGGTGGCGCACAACAGGTTTTTCGTGATCAACTTGAATTTTACTCGAAGCATTTCAATACCATAGGCTGTGTTTTTAATTGGGATGACACCTTTGAAGATGACAGGCAATCGAACATTATCTCTCTCGATGTACCGGCAGGAAAAAGTGGGTTTGATAAAATTGTTTCCTTTTGGAAAAGAGTTGCCGCGTTAAAAAAAATTAAACAGGAACACAACATCGATTTTTCCATCAGCCATTTAGAGGGTGCGGATTATGTGAATGTACTCTCGAGGCTTAATGACAAAATAATTTGCTGGATCCACGGCACCAAAGCTTACGACGAAAATATCCAAGGCATTTTGGGCACGCTTCGAAAGAAGGTTTTAATCCCCGCCGCGTATAGACGGGCTGATAAAGTTATTGCCGTGAGCGAAGGCATCGGCGCCGAACTCAACGAAGTTTTTAATATTCCTAGTTCAAAAATCAAAACGATTTATAACAGCTTTGTGTTGGATGATATTTTTACCAAGGCGACACAATCGGTATCCCGGGATATCCAAGAATTATTTTCAACCCGTTCGGTATTGATAACTCATTGCCGGCTATCGCGTCAAAAGAACTTATTTGCGTTGGTCGATATTTATATAACGCTTAAAAAAGAGTCGAATTCAAGATTGATGATATTAGGTGATGGTGAGCTGAGGGATGCATTGTTGAATTACTGCAAGGCAAATAATCTCACAGTTTATTCGGTGTGGGACGCAACCCAGTCATTTAACCTGAATTACGATGTATACTTTCTTGGTTATGAACGAAATCCATATCCCTATTTGCATCGAGCGTCATTATATCTGATGACCTCTTCCTGGGAAGGATTTCCATTAGCGCTATGTGAAGCGATGGCGTGTGAGGTCCCCGTTGTCGCTGCCGACTGTTACACCGGACCAAGAGAAATTATTTCACCCGGATTGGCATCCAATCAACCCATCACGTCACCTGTTTTTTCTCCGTGTGGCATTCTAATGCCGTTGGCCGAAAAAGAAAATTTAAGCCAGTGGACTTCTACGATTATTGCTGTCATGAATAACGCCGAGCAGCGCAGACAGCTGACTTCAAAAGGTAAAGAAAGGGTCTTGGCATTTGACCGTAAAAACATCCAACTGAAATGGTTAAATCTTATTAATCAATATCACGAGCATTGAAATTATTCATGAGAACCAATGTTTATATTTTCGGAAAAGAACGGTGGCGTCGGTATAACTTTGCAACGATGGCACTATGTCATTGCTTAAAAAAATGAACTCCGCAGACAAACGCATGAGCAAGCCCAGTATATTAATCATTGAGAATTCAATAGCGATTACCGGTGCGCTTAAATCCATCATTCGCAGTTCGCAAGGTCTGGCAGATAATTTTAATTTCATTTTTATTTTACCTAAGCAAAGCAGGGCCCTATCGTTTGTTCGTGAACAAGGTTTTGACGCATATGAATTACCGATGAAGGAATTAAGAAAAAACTTTGTTTCATTAATTGGTTACGGCCCTTCACTTTTTTATAACTCGTTCGCGCTGTATCAGATCACCAAGCGCCTTAAGGTTGACTTACTGGTTGTCAACGATTTTTATAATTTAATTGCCACAGGATATAAGATCCTCGGTGGAAGAGCTCCTTACATTTGCTATGTCCGTTTCCTTCCTTCAAAATTTCCGAAACAGCTGGTTAAATTCTGGTGCGCTTTGCATCACCGTTATGCGATGGCGACTGTTGCCGTATCTGAAGCTGTAAGAAAGGAATTGCCTTACCAGGAAAAGGTTGTAGTTATTGGCAATGAGCTACCAGCCGAAGAGGTTGCATTGTCTTCAACGCTCAACTGTAACACTATACTCTACCCTGCAAATTATATTCAAGGCAAGGGTCACGAATTTGCCCTTGAGAGTTTCGCGCGAGTGTCTCGAAGCCATTCGCAGTGGAACCTTCGGTTCGTCGGCGGTGATATGGGATTGCAGAAAAATAAAGATTTCAAAAAATATTTGATGGCATTGGCAAACCGCCTTAACCTAGAGGACCAGGTTTCGTTCCATGATTTTTCCAATAATATCTCCAATGAATATCTTCATGCTGGCATTGTTCTCAATTTTTCTGAGTCAGAATCATTTTCCATGACGTGTCTGGAAGCTATGTATTATGGCCGGCCCGTAGTCGCCACCCGAAGCGGCGGACCCTCGGAAATTATTGATCAAAACGAAACCGGCATCCTGGTGAACCTTAAGGATATTGATGCAATGGCCAATGCTATCGATTATCTGATCAAAAATCCTGAGCGACGTCAATTGATGGCATCTAAGGCTTATGAAAGCGTGAGGCAAAAATTTTCATTCTCCAATACGATTGGGAAACTCGAAAAGCTTTATCAAACTGCTGTAAAAGATTATTAGCCTAAAATTCTTTAAGGGCCGTTTTTTCAAAACAATTATAATTTTATCTTATTTTTGACCGAATTTTATTTGGACCTTCCTTTTTTATGAAAACACTTAAGCTGGACAACACAGATCGAAAAATTCTGGAAATTCTTCAGGCGAACTCTAATATCACGAATGCGCAACTGGCGAAGGAAATCGGATTGTCGCCGGCTCCCACACTGGAACGCGTCAACAAACTGGAATCATCCGGTGTGATAAAAAGTTATCACGCGGTTGTTGATACACGGAGCATTGGACTTGGAGTGAGTACTTTTGTCATGGTTACGTTAAAAGGCCACAACAAAGAAAACATCGAAAAATTTATTAAAGCCATCCAGATAATTGATGAAGTCATTGAATGTCATCATATCACAGGAGCCGGTGATTTTATTCTCAAAATAGTTGCTGCTGATATTGCAGCATATCAGCAATTGATGCTGGAGCAAGTATCAAACATTGAAGTCGTCGATAGTCTTCAATCCTTGGTAATTCTTTCTACCTTTAAAGACAGTAAGTCGATGCCAATACCGAACTAATTCGGATTTATATTTAACGTTCCCCATCGCCAGACGGTTTGACTATCGATAACTAACAGATAAGATTAGCAATATTTTTTATGGTAGCTGACAAGACATTGATATTGGACACCCGTAAGGTGAAGCAGAAAATAAAACGCATGGCGTATGAAATTTTTGAACACAACTTCAAAGAAAAAGGTGTTGTAATCGCTGGCATTGAGGGCCAAGGCTATGTTCTCGCTGAACTTCTTGCGAAGGAAGTGCAACATATTTCTCCATTAGAAATTAAACTCGTTAAAGTAAGTCTTGATAAACTTGCACCTCAGCAAAGTGAAATAAAAGTAGATTGTGATTTAAAGGAGCTGAAGAAAAAATGTATTATACTGGTCGACGATGTGCTAAACACAGGCCGCACATTTGCCTATGGAATGAAACCATTCCTTGCTGTCGAAGTAAAAAAAATTGAAACAGCTGTACTCGTAAACCGTAGTCATACGCTGTTTCCAATTTATCCGCAGTACACTGGTTACGAGTTAGCCACGACTATCAAAGACCACGTGGAAGTCAACCTCAGTGAGGGAACCGTATATTTAGTCTGACGTTTTAAAACGGAAGTCGAAATGCAGGCAACACTTATAAAAACAATTGACTTTGAATTTGCCCGCATTTGGCAGACGTAACTTTGAACTTTAACCTCAATCGAATGTCCTCACATAAGGCAGAAATCAAACGAATCACCACGCATCAACTTCGCGAAATGAAAAATCGCGGTGAAAAAATTGCTATGCTAACCGCCTACGACTTTAGTATGGCAAAGATCATAGATGGTGCAGGAATTGATATTATCTTAGTCGGTGACTCGGCATCCAACGTTATGGCTGGTCACGAAACGACCTTACCTATCACGTTGGATCAAATGATTTATCACGCTGCATCCGTCGTGCGTGCGGCTAAACGCTGCCTCGTAGTTGTTGACTTACCGTTTGGAACTTACCAGGGAAGTTCAAGTGAGGCATTGCGTTCGTCTATTAGAATAATGAAAGAATCGGGTGCTCATGCCGTTAAGTTAGAAGGAGGAAAAGAAGTGAAGGAATCGGTGGATAGAATTTTAAGCGCAGGCATTCCGGTAATGGGGCACTTGGGTTTAACGCCGCAATCTATATATAAATTCGGCACATATACTGTCAGGGCAAAAGATGACGCAGAAGCCAGCAAACTAATGGAAGATGCCAAGATGCTTGAGCAATGCGGCTGTTTTGGAATCGTCCTTGAAAAAATTCCGGCCGATCTTGCCAAGAATGTTTCTTCCTCCATTTCAATACCGACCATTGGTATTGGTGCCGGTCCGGATTGTGATGGGCAGGTTCTTGTTATGCAGGATATGTTTGGGATTACAAAAGAATTCAAGCCACGTTTTCTAAGAAGATATGCCGACTTGCATAAGATCATGACAGATGCAGTTACCCGTTACATTGGAGATGTTAAGTCTAAGGATTTTCCGAACGAGAACGAAAAATATTAAGACTTAAGATAGCTCTTTGGACGAGGTTACCTAGTGCACCAGAACAACTATGGTCTTCGAATTGTCCGCGTTGTAGAAACCCTTAATTGTGTTATATGAAATTTCGGGGATTGGAATTTAACATTAACTGCCAGGAAACCTACATAAGTTCATTTGCCAGGTTTGCCAATTCGGACCGTTCGCCTTTCTCTAACGTGATGTGGGCGTATAACTCATGATTCTGCAATCGGTCAATGAGTGTAGACAGTCCGTTACTTTGTGAGTCCAGATAAGGTGTATCGATCTGATAAATATCGCCCGTAAAAATAATTTTTGTGTTTTCTCCAGCGCGAGTGATAATCGTTTTAACCTCGTGAGGTGTTAAGTTCTGGGCTTCGTCAACGATAAAACAAATATTGGATAGACTGCGCCCACGGATGTAGGCAAGCGGCGTAATCATCAATTTTTCCTGATTCACCATTTCAGTGATGCGGGAAAATTCTTTGTCTGTTTCGTTATACTGATTTTGAATGAATTTCAGATTGTCCCACAAGGGTTCCATGTATGGATTTACCTTCGACTTTATATCACCAGGGAGATATCCAATGTCTTTATTGCTCAAGGGAACAATAGGCCGAGCAAGGTATATCTGTTTATATTCCTTTTTTTGTTCCAGTGCTGCAGCCAATGCAAGCAAGGTCTTTCCTGTGCCCGCAACGCCTTGAATTGAAACTAATTTAATCTCTGGTTTAAGAGCGGCATGAATCGCAAATGTCTGCTCTGCATTTCTTGGTTTTATACCATAGACAGCACGTTTCTCGACATGCTCTAACATTTCGTTAAATGGATTGTAATAGGCTAAAGCCGATTTCTTTCCGCTTTTTAAAATGTAATAATGATTTTTGACCGGCGTCATTTTATCCAACATTTCACCCGGCGGGCAATACCCTTTTTCATAAAGCAGGTTAATCATGTTGGCGTCGACTTCTTCAACGATCGTCTTTCCGGTATATAACGAAGAAATGTTTTGTACTTTTCCGGTAGTGTAATCTTCAGACTGTAAACCAAGTGCCTTTGCTTTAAGCCTTAGATTCACATCTTTAGAAACCAATATTATTTTTTTGTCTTTGGCTTCTTTTTGCAACTGGAGGGCTGAATTCAAAATCCGGTGATCGGGTTTCTCTTCATTAAAAATCTTGTTAGCGTCAATCGCGCTCTTAGTGTCCATCAGCACTTTAAAGTGACCCTTGCCTTTCCCATTGATGGGATTCCAATTATGAAGCATTTGCCCTTTCGCCAACTTGTCGATCAGACGAATAAATTCGCGGGCCTCAAAATTTTTGGTGTCGTTGCCTTTTTTAAAATTATCTAATTCCTCCAGCACCGTGATCGGAATGCCTACGTCATGTTCATCGAAGTTTAGAATGGAGTTGTGTTCATAAATAATAACTGACGTATCGAGGACGAATACCTTCTTTTCCTTTTTGGTTTTTGCCATGCTTCACAAAGAACTTGTTTACGAAATGTAATGAATGGAAATGAAAACCTGTACTAATTTTAAGTTTTTTTGGCCTCGATAGGACTTATCGTTTATTCGATAGCGCCTTCCATAAATGGTTTACTTGTCGGTCGTGAAGGTTATCGTTCGCCGATAAAGAATAGGCTTCAACCAATTAGGAAATTTTTCAGCTGCTTGGTTATTAAGTTAACCTTTCACCGCATACAAATCACCCTTTTCACTTGGAATGATTTTCAATACATTGGCAAGTACAAGCAGAATTAATTTTCGCGAAGCATACAAGCGATTCAATCCACTAAGGTTAACAAACTCTTTCAGCGTGATCACCTTTTTCTGATCCAAATATTGCATTAAAATTTTTTCATGTTCGCCATAGTGAAAACGGACATCTTTCATGCGCTGTTTCCGCTTCACAATCTCCCTTAACTCCCGGCTTGCTTTTATACTTTTGTCGTCAACCCGAACAAATGACTCTTTGCTTTTATTTTCCCCAAGAATGTAATGAGGTTTGCGTTTGCTTTCGGGTACCTCATATTGAATAACTGTTCTGGCATTCCCAATTGGAATAATGGTTATCGCGTATTGTAAGGCAGGCCGCACCTTTTTCAAAGCTTCATTCATGACATGCAGCTCATCTTCAGGATATTTTAATCCTGCGAGGGTTCCATCATCACCAATTCCTATTAACAGAATGCCGCCATGAGTATTAGCGAATGCAATCATTTCACGCGCAATTTTTTCCGGATAGGTTGCCTTGCGTTTAAATTCTAATGTAGCGCCTTCACCATGAGAGACCAATCGCTTAAGCTGCTGTACCTGCGTCGGATTTAGCGGAAAAGATTCATGTGATTTCATCGTGGCCTTAAAAGATAAGCGCTCTAAATAAAAATTCCCAAACATCAAACTTTCGCGAAGTTGAAAAAAATAGTTAGAATTTTCTTCTGCCCATAATCTCATCGTCCTCATCATCACCTTCGTCAGGTTTTGGAAGGGTAAACATGCTGCTCAATAGATCTTTAAATTGTAAACCAGCTGTGAGCGAATGTTTACTGATCAAACTATATTCTGCAAGACCATGAAGCGCGAACTCCATCAAAAATAAAGTAGTTGCTACATCCTGGTTAGGATGAAATTCTTTTACAAGGTCTCTCAATCCAGGAATCGCATTAATTTGTTTTTCAAATTCACTTTGACTCATGTCATGCAATAAGTCAACCGTGTTTCCTTCGCCGAACCAATTTGAAATTTTCCTGTACGGACTTTTCTCCTTTTGCTTTCTGAATTTATCCGGATCGGGGAAATAATTTACAAACTGCGTACGCAACGCTTTGCCTACTAAATTCTGAGCCACAATGCCCGGCCCTTCCTGCTCACCCTCATACACCAATTCTACTTTTCCCGTGATCGCAGGGATAACACCAACAAAATCGAGCACTCTTATTTGCGCGGTTTTTTCATTGTTCAAAATGCTTCTCCTCTCGGCGGATGCAACTAAGTTTTCATAGGCTGAAATAGTAAGGCGCGCAGATACTCCACTCTTTGAATCGACATACTCACTCTTGCGCGCTTCGAAGGCAATCTGCTCAATCAGGTCCTTTGCAATTTCGTTTACTGAAACAAGTCGCCGCTGCTCGGCTTTAAGACGCGCTTCTTGCTGCGTTATATGTTTTCCAATCTCTAATGTTTTTGGATAATGCGTGATGATCTGACTGTCAATCCGGTCCTTTAAAGGTGTTACGATACTTCCACGGTTGGTGTAATCCTCAGGATTTGCTGTGAATACAAACTGAATATCCAAGGGCATCCGGATTTTAAAACCCCGTATCTGAATATCACCTTCCTGCAAAATATTAAAGAGTGCAACCTGAATTCTTGCTTGTAGATCGGGCAATTCATTGATGACAAAAATACTACGGTTGGAACGTGGTATTAATCCAAAGTGAATAACACGTTCATCAGAATAAGGTAGTTTGAGGGTAGCAGCTTTGATCGGATCCACATCACCGATCAGATCTGCTATAGAAACATCTGGCGTTGCGAGCTTTTCTGAATAACGTTCCTCTCTATGCAGCCATGCAATAGGCGTTCCTTCACCCATCTCAGCGACCTTATCTTTACCAAATCTTGATATTGGATAGAAGGGATCATCATTTAATTCCGAACCCGCAATCACAGGAACGTACTCATCCAGCAAATTAACCATCAAACGTGCTAACCGAGTTTTTGCCTGTCCGCGTAAACCGAGCAGATTTATATCATGGCCTGCGAGTATGGCGCGCTCCAGATCTGGAATTACGGTTTCTTCATAACCCCAGATGCCTTCAAATACCGTCTGCTTATTTCTTAATCTGCTAATGAGATTTTCACGGAGCTCCTCTTTAATTGATTTTGATTTGTATCCTGAACTCTTCAGTTGAGCCAGCGTATTTATTTTTGAATGATCCATTCTATGAAATTAATTTAACTAGGGTATCAATCGCAGCTCGGCAATGAGCCATCGATCATGGACGTTGCACTAACTATAAATTCTTCCTGCGATTTCTTTTGAAATCTTCAAACACCAGATTTCCCAATCCTTCCAGGTTGCTATAATAAGCGTTGCCATTATTTGCTTTAGTAAAATCGCGAACAAAAGCTTTTAAGTAGGGATCCGTTGCAATCATAAAGGTTGTGACGGGTACCTTCAGCTTTCTTAATTGTCCTGCAAGGTTTAACGTCTGATTTAAAATTTTCGGATCAAGTCCGAATGCATTTTTATAATATTTAATTCCTTGTTTTATACACGTTGGTTTACCATCCGTGATCATAAAAATCTGTTTATTTGAGTTCTTCCTTCTGCGAAGTATATCCATCGCCAATTCCAATCCTGCCACGGTGTTGGTATGATATGGACCTACCTGAAGATACGGAAGATCTTTGATTTCAATTTGCCATGCATCGTCGCCAAATACCAGAATGTCGAGCGTGTCTTTAGGATATTTTTTTGTAATCAGCTCGGCCAACGCCATGGCTACCTTCTTGGCAGGCGTAATCCGATCTTCACCATACAAAATCATCGAATGTGAAATGTCTATCATTAACACGGTGGAGGTCTGTGTCTTGTATTCGCTTTCCATCACTTCCAGGTCTTCTTCTGTCATGAAAAAGTTGTCCAGCCCGTGGTTGATCTGCGCATTCCTCAATGAATCGGTGACCGAAATCTGGTCTAATGTATCCCCGAATTCGTAGTCCCTTCTTTCAGTGGTTTGCTCATCCCCGCGGCCGCTATGAGATGTATTATGCTCTCCCGATTTTGATTTTTTAAGTTTACCGAAAATTTCCTCTAAGGCCGACTGTCTTAATCGTTGCTCGCTCTTGGCGTTCAGCTTAAATTCCCCTTTGGGGCCTTCATCCGTGATGTACCCGTTTCGTTTTAAATCTTCAATAAAATCTCCGATTCCGTATTTATCATTCGTGAGACCATACTGGCGGTCTACTTCTGTAAGCCATTGTAATGCCTCGGCAACATTACCAGAAGTAATTAAAATAAGCTGCATAAAAATTTTAAGCAGCTTGTCAAAGTCACTTTGGGCTTTTTCAGGTGGTGGTGTGTAGCGGGAAAATCTGTAACCTAGCATTTTGCGTCACTTATTCATACTTAACCCTTAATTGCAATATTCTGTTCGACACCAGCCTTTATTTTCTAAAAGGTTGGGCATTAAAATGAGGCACGAATTCATTAACCCAAAATACTGATTTCCTTTTGGATAAAAACAAAAAATTGCCTCGAAAGGTAAGACTGATAATGGGATTGGGTTTAGTGATGGTGCTTAACACCCAGGTTCTTTTCCTTCATGGTACCATAGATATAGTCCCAAAGGGGAGATGAGACACCAAAAATTGTTTCTCCATTTTTATAATGATGAATACCGTGATTCACCCACAAAAATTTGAAAACATTTTTTGGTGGTGCAAACGCATGAACCATGTAATGGATGGCAAGATATGCAGCATACCCAACCAAAAATCCTGGCAAAAATGAAAACACAAAATCACCCATGACTAATCTGAACAACAACAATAATATAGTTGCAATAGTCACACTTAACAGCGGAGGCATGGCAAGCCGGTCTTTATCTTTAGGGAACTCGTGATGCACGCCATGAATGGTATATTGAAGTTTTGCGCGCAGCTCCGAATATGTTTTCATATGAAAAACATACCGATGCGTTACATATTCTACCCAGGTAAACGCGATAAATCCTACTAAAAACATTCCCACCGTCGTGGCAACTGAAAGATTGGTGTGCGTTGCACTCCAAATTAACAGCCCAATTGAATAAACAGAAAAAATACTTAACGGGATGGCAATGTGGGTTCGCGTCAACTTCTCCAGCACAGGGTTTTGGAAGAGCTTTTGCGTTCCTTTATTCTTCGGTGTAACTTCCTTCGTCATAAAACATTCATCTTAAAGTATACAAATCGCTCACCCTTAATGTACGTCATATTGTAGCTTTGGATGCAGTTTTTTCTAGTATTTTATGATAATAGTTTTCATACAGCGGTAAAATTTTGCTGATATCAAATTCCTGTGCCCGCTTTAAAGCATTTATCTTGAAAGTGGGCAAATTGTTTTTATCCAGGACAAACAATGATTTGCGTGTCATGTCTTCAACATCTCCCACCGAACTCAAAAAACCAGTCACGCCCTGAACATTTAGCTCAGGTAAACCGCCTGCATCTGAACTGATAACAGGAACTTCACATGCCATCGCTTCGAGCGCTGCTAAACCAAAACTTTCCTTTTCTGAAGGCATTAAGAACAGATCCGCCACGGAAAGGACTTCTTCAACCGCCTCCAGCTTCCCCAAAAAACGCACATCATCGGATATCGCGAGTTCGCGACACATCGCTTCTGCTCGGGTTCTCTCTGGGCCATCCCCTATTAATAAAAGCTTACTGGGAATTTCCTGATGAAGATTGGCGAATACTTTAATTACGTCCTGAACCCGCTTTACTTTTCTAAAATTCGAAGTATGTACCACCAAAGCTTCGTCTTTGGGACAAATGGCTTTTTTAAAGTGCTCTTTTTTCTGTTTCTTAAATTTCTCAAGATCGACAAAGTTAGGTATCACTTCAATGTCATTGGTAATCTGAAAGGACGCATACGTCTCACTGCGCAGATGATTAGAAACGGCGGTAACACCATCCGATTGATTGATGCTGAAAGTGACCACAGGTTCATAAGAAGCATCTTTACCAACCAGCGTTATGTCCGTGCCGTGAAGCGTAGTAACAAAAGGTATTGAGATACCGTGAGTCTTCAAAATCTGCTTGGCCATGTAGGCAGCCGAAGCATGCGGAATGGCATAATGGACATGCAGCAGATCCAATTTTTCATTTTTCACCACACTTACCATTTTGCTGGCTAGCGCAAGTTCGTATGGCGGAAATTCAAATAAAGGATAAGACCGGAAATCTACTTCGTGATAGAATAGATTTTCATTCAGAAAATCCAATCTCGTAGGCTGAGAATAGGTGATGAAATGAATTTTGTGACCTTCTTTAGCTAGTGCTTTTCCGAGTTCGGTAGCCACTACGCCGCTTCCACCAAAGGTTGGATAACAGACAATTCCGATATTCATTTTTCAAATAATAATAGTTGGTGTGTGGGTAAGCGTGTGTGTTATAGCTTTTTGTTAACCAAGATCATCGGTCACTTCTTTGACGAATATGTTTGAAAAATATTGTAAGTATAATGAAAGCGAATCTCGTTTAGTAATCGTATTTACAATAATCGAAAATGGACTCATAAACCACATCTTGTATGCGAGAACGTATATTGCTCGTGATTAGTTTTCCGCTTCTATCAGGATATACACGGTTTGAAAGAAAAATATAAACCAGATCAAATTCCGGGTCAATCCAAATACAGGTTCCCGTAAAACCCGTATGTCCAAACGTACTGGGCGAAGCCTTTAGTGATGTCGGACTATTCCATTCACTTTGAACGGGTTTATCCCACCCTAAACCCCGCCGGCTTTTGTCGAATTGCTTGGCCGTAAACAAGTTTACAGTTTCCGGTTTGTAATATTGATATCCACCATACGACCCTTCCTGCAATAACATTTGACCAAGTTTGGCCAAATCAGTTGCATTGCTGAATAATCCGGCGTGCCCTGCCACACCCCCCATCATGGCTGCCCGCTCATCGTGTACCGTCCCAGCTATGTGCGTCTTTCTATATATTTTATCGTCTTCGGTTGGCGCTATTTGCTGCGCCGGAAATCTCTTCAACGGTGTGAACCCTGTCGTATAGGCTCCCAGTGGTTCGTAAAGATTTTGTGCAAGAAACTCATCGATGGGCTGATTAAAAATTCTTTCGGCCAACCGCTGAAGTAACAAAAAACCAAGATCACTATACTGGTAGGAATACGGTGTTCGTGGCGGCTTATTCTGTAATTTGGACTCGCCTATCCATGACCATACCGAATCTCTTAGAAGGGGGGCGGCATATAAATCGGGCGAAACCTGAAGTGGATAGACGTCGCTCTGTACGCGACTGTAATACTGCGGCAAAAAAACATTGTCTTTCACGGTTTGTGTCCACATCGGAATAAATGGCACAAGTCCAGCCTGATGCGTAAGCATTTCCACCAACGTTATATCTTTTTTATTGGTGTTCTTTAGTTCAGGCAAATAGTAAGACAATTTTTTATTTAAGTCGATCAGTCCCTTTTCATACATGAACATAACCGTTTGAAGCGTCGCTGACACTTTGGTAAGTGACGCTAAATCATAAATATTTTCCTCTTTTACAGAATCGGCTGGCTCGTAAGTCAGGCCTCCGAATGACTTGTCGTATATTACCTTACCCTTGCGTGCGACCAGAATTTGGCAGCCGGGCGTTGCATGGGTAGTGATTGCCTCATCGACAATGTTTTTAATTTTTTCCAACGTTTTACTGCTCATGGCAGCATCTTCAGGAAGGGAATACGTGAGCCGTCTGAGTGTTTCTGTTTCCAATCCGGTTCCCGCGGCAGCGGAGGCCGAAAACGTATACGGCAAAACACCATTTGCTTTAAGGCCGCCAAAAATAACCTGCGGAATAGCACGCAGGGTTTCCGACACCGCTGCATAGGCAGTTATGATGGTAACATTTGGAATGTTCTCCTGCAAAAAGCTCTCGTTTCCAAAATCGCATAATATGATTTCGTGCGCCGAGCTATACCGTTGTATTTCTGCCTTAATCTTTTGGATGACACCCGCCGAGGTTTCCGGAAAAACACCGATGATTATGGTGTGCTGTTGTTTTTTAAAAGCGTCGAAAAGCGAGTCAACATTTGAATTTTCGCTAAGAGGGAAATAATCAGGATGAACATATTTTAAAATGTACTGATAAAATTCTCCTGACTTACGGGCCGTAGTATTGATATAAACAAACCGTTTATTTTCTAATGTTGAAATGGGCACTACTTGTTGTTGGTCTTGAATAACTGTGACGCCCGCTTCATAGAGTTTCTGGCTCATCACTTGCGCTTCAGAGGAATTTAATTTTGCTAAGAGATTGTCCGTGGTAAGTGTCGTGGTGCGCCACAAACCAGCGTCATACTTGGCGGCTAATATTTTCCTTACGCTCTTCGTTAAAAGGGTTTCATAACGCTCTTCCTTTTTTATCAAACGTTTTATTTTCCTGATTGCTGGCCCGACGTCTTCAGACGATATCAACAGATCATTACCTGTCTGAAAGGCAAGCAGTGCATCATTTCCCTTGCTTTTTTCATCTCCTTCTTCTTTCGCCGATAAGTCTATTAGGGTAAGTCCTTGATAGTTTGTCTCTTTTTCTAACCAATCTCCAGAAAACAACAACGAAATGGTTGGCGCATCAAATTCATTTTTTCTAACCAGGTTTTTATCTTGATAAAAAAGCGGGAATTTTGCGGGCGCTGTCATGACACCAGCAATTTTATTTTCAAATAAATTGTAAAAGGACAATGTTTTGGAGGTATCGACACTCAATTGCATAACTGGAAAATCCTCTTTGACGTCTAACACGGTGGCTCCATTAACAGTAAAATTTTTCACCACAGCGAGCATGCCATGATCCTGAAGTCCTTTCATAAAGGCTACCGACCTGGATGCAACACGTTTGTTATCTTGCCCAAAAGAATAATGACTCAGGGAATCTCGAAAACTTTCGGCGACAGTTGCAAAAGGGGAAATATTCATATGTGCTCCAAGCAACCTCATTTTTCTGGCAATTTCCCGGCCGGTAAAATAGGCTGCGGAATCATTTCTCGAAGCACCTATGATATACGCATCTGGAAAATGTATTGTACTATCGCGGCGCTGGCCAATGCCAACTGGTGCGGCTTGTGCAATCAGTAAAGGAATCTGGGAAACATGCTGTAACCGGTTTGTGATATTAGCTTGCTGAACAGGGCCTAAAGAATCAAAAACAACTCCTCCGACTTCTTTGCTTTTAATCTGACTTTCAATCTTTTCAATGGCAGCTTTGCTAACCCGTGATGGAACAGGGACCATGAACAGCTGACCAATCTTTTCGTCAATGCTTAACGAGTTGAAGACACTATCCACCCACGCGTTTTTATCAGGCTGCGCCAGCGATTGCCCTGATATTCCGCAAATCATCAGAATATATACAAAAACTTTTTTCAACATCCCCACGTTGAGTTTTGAAATGGATAATTATACACGCAACTTTATGCGGCCTTCAAGTTATAAAATTAGTTAATCGGTAAAAGATGATTTATGTATGAACGGGAATTGGATGAAATTTCAAAGATAAACCATCGCTGTAGATAAAAGTTCATTGCCAGGATTTTAATTAATTCAAGCTGGCAAGGCGTAATTCTATAGAGAAACAGTCGTCCAACATCCCAAGCCAGTCGGCTGGTTATTACATTCCATCCTCGTAAAGATTTTACATATGAAGCTACCTCAGTTATTTACAAAGACGCCAAACTATAAAAGATTTGCATATACGCCCAGGCACTACGATCCAGCTGAAGAGGAACGCAAGGAACGAGAAGAACGGATTCGTAAAGAACTCGGCGCAGACGTGCCTGGCAAGCAAGAAGAAGATGAAATTCACGGCTATAGGAAAAGAATAGCCGGCTCGTTTCGGACTGCAAAAAAAACAGTTACCGTGCAAAGAGATCCTTCAGCCACCATGCTAAGGCTCATTATATTAACGGTGCTTACCATTGGACTTATTGCTTTCATCGAATATGGCCGAGTCGCTTTGTATGGCCTGGCAGTTGTATTTGTACCTTTTTATTTGTACCTAAAGTTCAGGAAGTTCAGGCGCTAAATCTGCACTTTAAATTTTGACCTTGCGCGACCATTCATGCCTGACATCATCCAACTATTACCGGATTCTATCGCAAACCAAATTGCTGCGGGTGAAGTCGTGCAGCGTCCTGCTTCTGCTGTAAAAGAATTGATTGAAAATTCCATTGATGCAGATGCTACTCATATCAAATTAATCATCAAGGAATCTGGCAAGACATTGCTTCATGTTATCGATAATGGCAAGGGAATGTCTGAAACGGACGCACGGATGAGCCTCGAGCGGCATGCTACTTCCAAGATTAGAAAGGCGGAAGATCTATTTACACTATACACCATGGGCTTTCGCGGCGAGGCACTTGCTTCCATTGCAGCGGTTTCCCAAATGGAAATTAAAACCCGGCTCGCTGATCAGGAATTAGGAACGCTATTGGTGGTAGAAGCGTCAGATGTTAAAAAGCAGGAACTCATAGCATGTGAAAAGGGAACGAGCATTTGTGTAAAAAATCTTTTTTATAATATTCCCGCGCGAAGAAATTTTTTAAAATCAAATGCGAGCGAATATCAACATATTCTTGACGAGTTTCAGCGGCTTGCACTTTCACATCCAGACATCGCTTTTCAATTCATTGAAACTGATTCATTGGAGTACGATCTTCCCCCCGGAAAATTAAGCCAACGTATCGTTAATATCTTTGGAAAAGCTTATCAGGAACAATTAGCAGCATGTCAGGAAGAAACTCCGTTAGTTAAAATAACGGGTTATGTAGGACAACCTCAGTTTGCCCGGAAAAAAAGAGGCGAACAATTTTTATTTGTTAACAAACGATTTATCAGAAGCAATTATCTCAATCATGCTGTTATGACTGCATTTGAAGGTTTGCTCCCTGAAAATACATTTCCGTTTTATGTTCTTTTCATAGAAATCGATCCTAAACACATCGACGTCAATGTTCATCCTACAAAAACAGAGATAAAATTTGATGATGAACGTGCTGTTTACGCCGTCGTGCTTTCATCGGTACGTCAGGCTATAGGTACGCATAACCTGACTCCTGCGATTGATTTTAATGCGGATGTTAATATCATTGCCAAGTTGAGCCAGGCTGCCAATCAATCTAAAGAAGTATATTTTGAAGAGCGCTTTGGCTCAGGAGTGCAACGATCGAACCGTGATCATTGGGAAAAACTTTATGAAGGCGATGAATCAAAATCATTTTTTCAGCAATCCAATCCTCCTGCACAACCGGTTCAAACGTTGCGTTTCGAAAGCGCATTGAATCAATCCTCAAGTGGTGACATCGTTGAGGAGAAAATATTATGTCAGCTTCATCAAAGATATATTGTCAGGCAAGTGAGATCAGGCATGATGATTATCGATCAACAGGCTGCACACGAACGAATTTTATTCGAAAAATATTTAAGCCAGTTCAAGACTCATTCTTTAGCCAGTCAACAGAGTTTGTTTCCGCAAGCAATCACCTTTGGTGCCGCCGATTTCACATTAATCTTGGAAATGCAACCGGAAATCGAAGCTTTAGGATTTAAAATAGAGGTATTTGGCAAAAATACGTTTATTGTAAATGGAATACCGGGGAATGTCTCAACTGGACGCGAAAAGGAATTATTCGAAGGGTTAATTGAACAGTTTAAAATGAATCAATCTGAACTTGCCATTCCCATACGTGAAAACCTGGCTCGATCGCTTGCAAAACGGGCGGCCCTTAAAAGTGGACAAAAATTGGAGCGGGAAGAGATGCAATCTATTGTGGATACTTTATTTGCTTGTTCTACACCCAATTATGCGCCTGATGGCAAACCCACCTTCTTTATTTTTGGGTTGAATAAAATAGAAAGTTACTTTCGGTAGACTATACTTGAAACTATGTTAAGACTCACACCTGTAGTTAGAAATATAATAATGATCAATGTGATGATATTCATCGCTACATTGGTTGCACCAAAAGGAGATTTTAATTATTGTTTTGGTGCCGGCGCCGGATTTTCCGATTATCTCAGACACGATGTTATCACCGGCTATTTATCCATGTGGAATGTGCGCACAGATTGTTTCAAACCTTATCAGTTGTTCACTTACATGTTTGTGCATGGTGACTTCTTCCATATTTTCTTCAATATGCTGGTGATGGCCTCAACTGCTCCTGTACTTGAAAATTTCTGGGGTCAAAAAAGATTTTTGATGTTTTATTTAGTAACAGGTATTGGTGCCGGCGTGTTTCATTTACTTATAAACCTGTTTTTCTTTGAAAACATCACCTATGGAACAATGTTGGGTGCCTCGGGTGCCGTTTATGGAATATTGATGGCCTTTGGTATGATGTTTCCTAATATGGAGATGAGATTACTCATTCCGCCTGTATCATTAAAAGCAAAATATTTGGTTTGGGTTTTAGGGGCAGTTACCTTCTTACTGAGCGGCGCCGGTGTTGCACATTTTGCTCACTTAGGTGGTATTGTTTTCGCCTTTATTTTGTTACGTATTTGGCGCCATAAAAATGGCACTTACTTTTAGGTACTATGTTCGACGATTTTAAAAATGCTTTTCAACGCTATAATAATGCACATGTTCAACTGATCATTATTAATGTCATAGTTTTTTTAGCGCTGGCAGTTATACTCGTATTTTCAAAAGCGTTACAGGTTCCAGACGTTTTTGACGTCATCCATGATCAGCTCGCAATTCCCGCACCCATTCGCGAATTTCTTCAAAAGCCGTGGACCATTATTACTTATGCATTTGTTCACGACTTATCCGGGATATTTCATATTCTATTTAACATGCTGGTATTTTACTGGTTTGGAAAATTGTTTGTTGAATACCTGGGGAGTGACAAGCTGATTGCTTTATACCTGCTTGGTGCCCTTGCAGGAGGTATGGCTTATTTATTGGTCTACAATACTGTTCCATTTTACATCGAACGCATTGGAACTTTTAATGGAATGGTTGGTGCGTCAGCGGCTGTGTACGCTATCGTAGTAGCTACTGCGACGCTACTGCCGGATTATACTTTCTTTCTTTTGTTTCTTGGACCAATACGCATCAAATACATCGCTGCTTTTTACATTGTTGTTTCTTTTTTAGGATCCGTGGGAGAGAACGCCGGCGGAAATGTGGCTCACTTAGGTGGTGCCTTAATCGGCTTTGTGTACATCAAACAGCTTCAGGCAGGAGTCAACTGGGGAACCTGGATAACAGTTACCATCGATTGGTTCAAGGGGCTTTTCAGGGCCAGGCCCAAAGTTAAAGTCACCTACCGAAAACAGTATACGGACGCCCAAAAGCCAAAAGCAAAAGCGTCTATTTCACAGGACGAAATTGATGCGATCCTCGACAAGATTTCAGACGCCGGCTATGAAAGCCTCACCAAGGAGGAAAAGGAAAAATTGTTTAACGCCAGTAAAAAATAACTTATTTCATTTTCCGGCTAAACTCAACTCAGCTTTCACTGTTACTTTTCTAAAATAAAATTGCGCAAAAGCCCGGACTCCCAACGCTGCAATGAATGGAACTAACGCATAATGTAAGTTCTGGGGCCACAACGGCCAGCCTAGCAGGGTTACAACGATCAAAATAGTTGCAAAAAGAAAGTAATTGGTGAGCCATTTCCGCGGTTTAAAGAGCGCCATACCAGCCACAAAATGAAATGGAAAAGCCCAAAGCAGATTAAAATTATTTGCCGCCGCGTTGTGATTAGTGAAGAACCACAAAAACACAAGCAGCAACCCAATTAATCCTGTTACGATAAACAAAGTTGCATCAAACCATTTTGAAAGTGCCTTTCGTTTAAAATCCCAAATTGTCAATGCAATTGCTACGAAGGAAATAAAACCCGTCAAATACAACGGGTGCGGTAACCCGTCGGCCGGCTCTTCTTCTCTCGCCTCATAGGTTATAATTTTTTCCTTGACCAGCGGAACAATCGTACCATTCTTTTTTATGGTGGCGTGATCAAATCCCGATTCCACATAATCCGGAAGGAACATATATTCCAATGGTGCTGCTTTCTTATCCATCGGTAGCCCTAGACAAATATCAATTCCAAGATCACCCCAAGGCTGCTGGCGTTTAATATAAATGTCAGTAAGCTCACGGATGCTGAGGTCGGTAGTGATGTGCGTTTCATCAAAAGTCACCTCATCACCCAATGCTTCAAGCAAAACATCGCGAATTTTTGTTGAACAATTGTTATAAAAGTAATCGTACAGGTAACTGGCATTTTCGGGGAGCGCATTCCGTTGAAGATAAGCAAACAGTTTCTGTTTCTGCTGTTGTGTTAGATCTAAAACCTGCTCATGAATAAACCGGTTCTCATAGATATATCTGTTTTCGAATCGCGGGTAGTCCTCAATGCCTAGTCGATATAGATTATTTCCCCGCGCAAAATTCAGGTAGAAGTTAGGTTGATTAAAATCGAACAAACCATAATTACAAGCAACGTCGATTCCCTTTACAGGATCGTAAATACGAAAGGCGCTATGTCCAAAAGCCGAATACAACTCTTCCTGATAGGGGCCACAGGTAAGCACAGAAATAAATGCCTGTTCCGACAATTGAGCTTTACTAGTGAAGGGAATAAAGAGGAGCAGCCAAAGAATTCGTTTCATCAGGGAAAGATAAAGTTTATCTGGTAATTCTTAAAAAGCCAAGTAGTTCCTAGATACGGGCAATGTGCTATGCTCAATTCTTACCAATATTACCTATTAACCGCTAACTTACCCCGATGATCGGAGGTTTTCAGGACAGTCTAAACATGATTTCCAGGTTAACACCTAAACGTTTGGTGAATGCTTCCCGTATTTTTTCCAGCTACCAATTTTCTAGATGGACTGGCACCCCAGCTATTAAAGGGATGCCCATCAGTATTGCTTTCGAACCAACGACTTCCTGTAATCTCCGTTGCCCGGAGTGCCCCAGTGGTTTACGATCGTTTTCCCGGCCCACAGGGATGTTGAATTCGGACTTGTTTCGGGATGTAATCGATCAGCTAGCACCAACGCTGAATTATCTTACTTTTTATTTTCAGGGTGAGCCCTATCTTCATCCGCAGTTTTTAGCAATGGTAAAATATGCATCAGATAAAGGTGTGTACACCGCAACGTCTACCAATGGGCATTTTTTGAAAGATGACGTAGCTAGGGCAACCGTCGAATCTTCGCTTGACAGACTCATCATTTCTATAGATGGCACAACGCAGGATACGTATCAGTCTTATCGCATCGGCGGTTCATTAGAAAAGGTGATTGAAGGAACGCGGCATATAATTTCCTGGAAGAAAAAATTAAAATCAAAAACACCACAAGTTGTTTTTCAATTTTTGGTAGTAAAACCCAATGAGCATCAAATACCGGAGGTTTATGCAGTAGCTAAGAAGTTGGGTGTCGATCAGGTGGTGTTGAAGACTGCGCAAATCTATGATTTTGAAAAAGGATCGAACTTGATCCCGGAACAACAACAATATTCCAGATACAAGAAGAACCAAAATGGTACTTATTCGATAAAAAATAAACTCGACAATCATTGCTGGAAAATGTGGCACAGCTGCGTTATTACCTGGGATGGAAAAGTTGTGCCTTGTTGTTTTGACAAAGACGCCCACTTTACTTTGGGCGAGCTCACCAAGCAATCGTTCGCTGAAATCTGGTATGGCAATGCCTACAAAGAATTCAGAACTACCTTATTACGATCCAGACGTGAAATAGAAATTTGCAAAAATTGTACGGAGGGTACAAAAGTGTGGGCTTGATTATAATTTCCTTTCTTTGATCTGTTGTTCGATTTTTGAAAAGTCTATGGCGCCGCATTTTCCACAGCCTGAAGCGCAACCAGATTTAGCTTGAAAAGCTTTATACACGATCATTCCGATGTAGATCACTGCACCGAGAAAAATCAGAATCAACAAGATTTGCTGTAAAAGCATGGTGTAAAAATAACAATTCGATACCAAAACAATGGCAACTCCGAAATAATTTCGGATGTCTAACATTCGTCCGCATCCGGACAGCCATTCATCAGATCGAACATTGCCCAACGAAAAAATAGCGTTTTTCCTCAGGAAAGCCGCAGAAAACATGGCATTTATGTTGAGTGCCAGCCAGGAGAATTCCTCTTCTATGCTAAAAAACTATCTGCTCACAGCCTTTCGAAACGCGATGCACCAAAAAGGGAGTGCGTTCGTAAATGTTGCTGGTTTGACTTTAGGAATATCCTGTAGCCTGATATTGTTTTTGATGGTAAAGCACATATCGAGCTTTGATAACTTTCATTCAAAAAAGGAGCGAATTTATCGGGTAGTTACACAATCAGAAGGGAACAGAGGCAAACGTCACAGTCCAGGTGTACCTGCGGTATTGCCTGACGCCTTCCGAACCGACTTTCATGAAGCGGAGGAGGTCGTGTTTACTTCTTATCGCTCTGAGACAATGGTTACAATTCCTCAACCTGATGGGGAGCCAAAAAAGTATTTTGAAGACGCCGGTATCGTATTTACTGAACCAGGATTCTTTAAAATTTTTGATCGGCCTATGTTATTCGGAAATGCCGCAGAAGGGTTGGACGAGCCAAATGAAGCCATTATATCCAAACGGTGGGCGTTAAAGTACTTTGGAATAGAAGATGCCCGAAACGAAATATTAAAATATGATACGCTCGAGTACCGTGTGGCAGCAGTGATGGATGACTTCCCATCGAATACAGATTTTCCTTTCGATTTAATGTTATCCTACATCACCGTAAAAAGTGGTGTTGAACAGGATGGATGGCAGAGTGTATGGAGTGATGAGCATTGTTATTTTTTATTGCGTGAAGGAGAAGACATCAATAAAATATCGTCCAGGCTACCCGCTTTTACAAAGAAATATCTTGGCGACAATGTCAATAAAGTGGAATACTTGCTACAAAGCCTTTCTGAGATACACTTTGATGACAGGTTCAACACTTACACTTATAGCACAGTGAGCAAAGGAATGCTCATTTCTTTACAGGCGATTGCATTGATCCTGATCCTGACTGCGTGCATCAATTTTGTCAACCTTGCAACGGCCGAAGCAATTAAACGGAGCAAGGAAGTTGGTATCCGTAAATCCCTTGGGAGTAGCCGCGCCCAATTGATCATTCAGTTTTTAGGTGAGACTACTTTAGTCACGATCATCTCCGTATTAGTTTCATTGGCCATTACTCAATTGTCGCTGGGGTTCATAAATCCATTTTTAGAAATCAGTTTAACACTGAACGTCTTAAGTGATGTTTCCTTATGGGTTTATTTGATTGGCGTAACGCTGTTTGTATCGGTACTCGCCGGAATGTATCCTGCATTTGTCGTTTCAGGATATAATCCGGTTTTAGCATTGAAGAATTTAGTAAGCACCAGAAGCTCGTCAGGTTATAATCTGAGAAGAACATTAGTGGTAACTCAGTTCATCATTTCACAATTTTTTATTATTGGAACCATCGTCATCATTAACCAGATGGATTATTTCAATAAAAAAGATTTGGGCTTTAAAAAGGATGCTATGCTTATTGTTCCGATTCCTGTTTCAGAAACAGCTTCCGACAATAAAAATGTAAGTAAGATGCGTACACTACGTGAGGAATTTGTTAACGTTCCAGGCGTAAACGGTGCAAGCCTGAGCAGCGCGCCCCCGTCTTCGGGCAACGTATCTCATACGATCTTTACCATAGAAGGAAATGAACAGACTTTCACTACACAAGTCAAACACATCGATGGAAATTACATCGAGCTGTATGGGCTGCAAATTATTGCGGGTCAGGGATTACCCGACTTGGACACTGCTACAGGCTTTCTTGTCAACGAAAAATTTGTCCACACCATCGGCTTACAAGACTATAACTCTGTAATTGGTAAAACGATAACACTGTGGGGAAAGACATTACCAGTCGTGGGTGTTGTAAAAGATTTCCACACGGTCAGCTTGCGTGACCCGATAGAAGCGACCGCATTAATGAATCGCATTGCCGGTTATGAAACATTAACCTTAAATGTTGATACTAAACGTATGGAAGAAATTATAAACACGATAAAGCCAATGTGGGCGTCAGCTTATCCAGAAAACATATTTGATTATAAATTTTTAGATCAGCAAATCGCCGACTTTTATGAAGATGAAAAAAGAATGTCGGTGATGCTTACCGCCTTTAGTACGATCGCAATTTTTATTGGGTGTCTTGGATTGTACGGGCTTGCATCTTTTATGGCGAATCAAAAAACTAAAGAAGTCGGTGTACGAAAAGTATTGGGAGCCTCCGTTGAAAGCATCATCTTTCTTTTTTCACGGGAGTACATCAAGCTCATTCTCTTGGGGTTTTTATTTTCAACACCCATCGCATGGTATGTAATGAATAAATTCCTTGAGGGATTCAGCTATAAACAAGAAATCGGACCAGCAATTTTCTTAATTGGATTGGGTATAACAGTAACCATTGCAATTATTACGGTAGGGTATAGATCCATCAAATCGGCAATAGCAAATCCCGTAAATTCCTTACGATCGGAGTAATGATGTCGGAATAGTGATGGTGGTTTATATCAAAATCAAAAGGGACTTTTCTCAAGTACGGCGTCCGGAGGTAATACAAAAATTTGGTCGTCCACTTTTTCTTCTTGTACGACAGTAGCGACACTTTCCAATGCAAACTGAACATTGTCAATTATAATTTTTAGGGGTACTGCATTGGCCTTGGAGACATATTCATAAAAATTTCCAAACCTATGATTTTCAAAAAGCCTGGAATCCATTTTGAGTTTTGAATTGAAGTAATATTTCTGCACGCCACTTTTACAAGTCAGCACAAGTTCATCGCATGCATGCCCAAGGATTTCTACCACATTTTTGTTCAATTCTGATTTGATCACTTCATCGGGATTGACAGCCCCATCATTCCACAGTATTGAAGGAGAGTTCGAGAACTTCGTGTAAAGTTTGTTGTCTTTGGGAAGGTACAATTGCCATTGCAGAAAGGTACCATTAGATATCGTTTTATAGCTGGCTCCTTTAACAATATACTCTAAAGATGTACCCATCATTGAGGTGAACATCTCGTTTGTGACATTAGGAATTTTACAGGTGTAAGAGTTTCGATAGGTAATTTTTCCTTCAAAAGTTTGCGCTACAACAGCCACATCTGATAAGAGAAGAAAAAACAGAATTCTAAATGAAGTGATCATGCTATGGGGGTTAGCTATTTGGTGAGCTAATATAAAAAAGGAACCCTTCATTTCTGAAGGGTTCCTCAAAGTTATGCGACTAAAAAACTATTAGACTTCTGAATTATTTCTTAGAGTCATTTACTTCCTCATATTCTACATCAGACACATTGCCATCTGTAGAACCTCCCCCGGCTTGACCGGCACCTGGGCCGCCTGAATTATCAGGACCCTGGCCACCGGGAGCTCCGGTTGAAGCATACATTTCAGCAGAAGCAGCTTGCCATGCAGTGTTGAGTGTATTCAGTGCGTTGTCAATACTTGCCAAGTCTTTATTCTTGTGTGCTTCTTTCAGTTTTTCAAGTGCGTTATTGATTGCACTCTTATTACCTTCAGAAAGTTTTTCACCATATTCCTTCAGCTGTTTTTCAGTCTGGAAAATCATAGAATCCGCCTGATTAACTTTCTCAACAGTTTCCTTCGCCTTCTTATCAGTATCGGCATTGGCTTGCGCCTCTTGCCTCATTCGTTGAATTTCCGCATCGGTCAAACCAGAAGATGCCTCGATTCGGATCTTTTGTTCTTTTCCAGTGCCTTTATCTTTTGCTGACACATGGAGTATACCATTTGCATCAATATCAAACGTTACTTCGATCTGCGGGATACCGCGCGGTGCTGGTGGAATTCCATCCAGGTGGAATCGTCCTATGGTACGGTTATCTTTTGCCATCGGCCGTTCACCTTGCAACACGTGAATCTCTACAGAAGGCTGGCTATCAGCCGCCGTTGAGAATGTCTCGGATTTCTTTGAAGGAATCGTCGTATTCGATTCGATCAATTTTGTGAAAACACCACCAAGTGTTTCGATACCCAGTGAAAGCGGTGTAACATCCAACAACAGTACATCCTTCACTTCACCTGTCAATACACCACCCTGAATAGCTGCACCAATTGCTACAACCTCATCCGGATTTACGCCTTTGGATGGTTTCTTTCCGAAGAATTTCTCTACTTCTTCAACGATCCGGGGTATGCGGGTAGATCCACCTACCAGGATTACTTCGTCGATTTGCGATACGCTTACGCCAGCATCCTGAACAGCCTTGCGGCAAGGTTCCAATGTTCTGCGAACCAGGTCATCAACCAGTTGTTCAAATTTTGCGCGGCTAAGTTTTTTCACCAAGTGTTTAGGTACCCCGTCAACAGAAGTCACATAAGGTAAATTAACTTCTGTCTCCATAGAGCTTGACAATTCTATCTTAGCTTTTTCAGCAGCTTCCTTCAAACGTTGAAGTGCCATTGGATCTTTTCGTAGATCGACACGCTCTTCATTTAGGAACTCGTCAGCAAGCCAGTTCATAATGCGCATATCGAAATCATCACCACCTAAGTGAACATCACCGTTGGTAGATTTAACTTCAAATACACCGTCACCTAATTCAAGAACAGAGATATCGAATGTACCACCACCCAGGTCGTACACAGCAATCTTCATATCTTTATTTTTCTTATCAAGACCATATGCCAACGCTGCGGCTGTAGGCTCGTTGATAATGCGTTTTACATCGAGGCCGGCAATCTGACCTGCTTCTTTTGTTGCCTGACGTTCGGCATCATTGAAGTAAGCCGGAACTGTTATGACAGCTTCCGTTACACTAGTACCCAGATAGTCTTCCGCAGTGCTCTTCATTTTTTGAAGAATCATAGCAGATATCTCTTGGGGTGTATAGAGTCGATCACCTATTCTTACTCGTACGGTGTTGTTATTGCCAGACTCTATCTGGTAAGAAACCATTTTCTTTTCGCTGGTCACCTCATTGAAATTTTTTCCCATGAAGCGCTTAATGGACGAAACGGTATTTTTAGGGTTGGTTATGGCCTGACGTTTAGCAGGATCACCAACTTTACGCTCGCCTTTTCCATTATCTAAAAAAGCGACAATTGAAGGTGTGGTTCTTCTACCTTCGCTATTTGCAATCACCACTGGTTCGCTGCCTTCCATTACGGCTACGCACGAGTTGGTGGTTCCTAAGTCAATTCCAATAATTTTTCCCATATGTTCAGTGTTTTTTCGGTTCTAAAAGCAAAAGCTCCACTTCAATGGTTATGCCAATAGAATTTTATGACATAAATGTGACACAATGACATGAGCATGGCCTTTTTTTCTAGCGCTCAAACTACGATTCCAGCAGTCTCTAAGGTGAATTCGGCTGATCTATTACCAAGTATCTGCACGGCAAGCCATACCTTTTCATAATCTATTAAAGGTCAAATGAAAAAGATTTCCGTGTTTCTCTTCCTCGTAGTATCAATTGTAGCAAGTGCATGTGCTGTAGTGATTACAGACACCAAAGCACCTCCTGGTCAGGTCAAGAAACAAACAGGCAGTAAATCAGCCAAAGAGTATGCGCCAGGTCAAAAAAAGAAGGGATGATTCAAACAGCCGTTATTGTGACCATTCCGTTGGAGTCCTGTCCCATCGATGATCTTTTAGTTTAAGCCGAAGAGATTCCTCCAATTTTTTACCATCGCTCGTAGCTATGTTGGCTTCCGCATGTTTCAATGTCCGCATGCCCGGGATGATGGTATGGACATCTTCGTTACAAAGAATAAACCGTAGTGCCATCTCCGGCATGGACATATTCTTCGGAACAAGTGGTTTTAACGCATCCGCATGTTCAACACTTGGAATAAGATTTTCGGGTACAAAGTAGGTTGCACGCCAGTCTCCTTCGGGAAAAACAGTGTCCTTCGTTAACGTTCCTGTCAAAGTTCCCTCATCAAAAGGAACACGTGCGATCACGCCAATGTCTAGCTGACGGCAGAGAGGAAATAAATTATCTTCCGGATTTTGATCAAAAATATTATAGATCACCTGGACCGCGTCTATATATCCAGTCTGTAATGTATTTAACACGTTATCAGGCTCCCAGCGATTTACACTAACACCAAAGTGCTTTACCTTACCATCTTTCTTTAGTTTCTCGATAGCCGTCTTCCATTCATCGTGATTTGACCAACCATCTTCCCACACGTGAAATTGTTGAAGATCAATACATTCAACATTTAGATTCTTCAGACTTTTTTCTGTGTACTCAATAATGTGAGATGCCGGGAAACATTCCGCGAGCTTGTAAGTCGGTTTCGATGGCCATTTAAAATTCTTTGCAGGAATTTTCGTGGCCACATAAAGTTTTTTTTCGGGATATCTTTTTAAAAGTTTACCAAGTATTTGTTCACTTTTGCCTTCAGCATAAGCCCAGGCTGTGTCAAAGAAATTGCATCCCAATTCGACAGAACGGGTAAGCGATCTATCGATCTCATCCGGAATAGAGCCCTTCCAACCGGCTAGACCCCACATTCCATATCCGATCTCGCTTACTTTCCAGTTCGTTCTTCCAAATCTTCTATATAACATGGTTTTAGTTGATTTTTTAAGGGCTTGAAGTTAAGAATAAAGCTTAAAGCAAAAGAGAACCATTGGGGTAAAAAGGGAGACACTGTTGACAGGAAAGGCAGTTTGCTTAACCTTTCTGCTTTTAGCTTACTGCTTTTTAATACTTTTGCGACCGAATTATAAGGAAATGACTTTAGAGCAAGAGATAGAAAAACGAAGAACCTTCGGCATCATTAGTCACCCGGATGCCGGGAAAACAACATTAACTGAGAAGCTTTTGCTTTTTGGAGGTGCTATTCAAAAGGCTGGTGCTGTTAAATCCAGTAAGATAAAGGATCATGCACGATCGGACTGGATGGAAATTGAAAAGCAACGGGGCATCTCAGTGGCCACATCCGTGATGGGGTTCAATTATAAGGATGTTAAGATAAACCTGCTGGATACCCCTGGTCACCAGGACTTCGCCGAGGATACTTATCGGACTCTCACCGCAGTTGACAGTGTCATTATGGTGATCGATTGTGTCAAAGGTGTGGAAATCCAGACAGAAAAATTGATGGAAGTATGCCGGATGAGAAATACACCGGTAATCTGTTTCATTAACAAGCTGGACCGTGAAGGCCGTGATCCGTTTGAATTGCTGGACGAAATCGAAGAAAAACTGAATATCAAAGTACGCCCGTTAAGCTGGCCTATCAGCATGGGAAAAACCTTCAAAGGGGTTTACAGCATGTACGAAAAGAGTCTACACCTTTTCACACCCAGCAAAACTACAGTTGAAGAAGGTATAGAAATCAGTGACATTCATAGTTCCACATTAGAAGATTATGTAGGTGAGAACAATGCCAGGCAATTGCGCGCAGACGTAGAGTTAATTGAAGGTGTATATCCGGATTTTGATGTGGAAGATTATTTAGCAGGAAAAGTCGCGCCGGTATTTTTTGGCAGTGCCGTAAATAATTTCGGCGTGAAGGAGTTGCTGGATACTTTCATTCGCATTGCGCCCGCTCCCATCCCGCGCGAAACAACGGTGCGCATAGTTGAACCTGAGGAAAACAAGTTTAGTGGATTTGTTTTTAAGATTCATGCAAACATGGACCCCAAACACCGTAATCGTATTGCTTTTATCAGGGTTTGTTCCGGCAGGTTTGAGCGTGGCAATAACTATTACCACGTGCGACAAGCCAAGAGTTTAAGGTTTTCAAATGCAACCGCCTTCATGGCGCAAGATCGGGAAACAGTTGAGGAAGCATGGCCCGGCGACATCGTTGGTATTTTCGATACAGGAAATTTAAAAATTGGTGATACATTAACTGAGGGAGAAAAATTGATGTACACTGGCATTCCAAGTTTCTCACCAGAAATTTTTAAGGAGGTGCTGAACCTGGATGCAATGAAAACAAAACAATTGGAAAAAGGTCTGTCACAGCTAATGGAAGAAGGGGTTGCACAGATGTTCACTTATGAATTAGGCAAACGGAAAGTTGTAGGTGTAGTGGGGGCGTTGCAATTTGAAGTGATTCAATTTCGTTTGAAGAATGAGTACGGCGCGACCGCTCAATTTGTACCTCAAAATATTTACAAGGCTTGCTGGATTAGTAGCAAGGATCCGAAGAAACTAAATGAGTTTATCGAATCCAAACATCGGCATATTGCCAGGGATAAAGACGACAAGCAGGTTTTTATGGCAGAATCGAGGGCATGGCTTCAAATGGTACAGGATAATTTTCCTGATATTACTTTCCATTTTACTTCTGAGTTTAAGGATTAGGCAACTCATTCGCATTGAATATGCCGGAAAGAATATCAAATAAATTTATTTAAGAACAACACGTCTTCCCTCTTTTGCTGATTGCCTGGCGGCTTCCAGAATTTTGACTACAATAAGATTATTGTTCAAAGATGAGAGATCATCCGCAGGCTTTATCTTGCCGCTCAATACATCAGCCAGATACACAAGGTTACTGGAATATGAAGGCTGGTTAACTTCAACAATCTCATAAGTATCTTTTTTTCGCTCCCGAAGTGTATTACTGTTTTGTGCGTGTAAATACCCCGTTGTTCCAAATACTTCAAAATCCTTTATACCGAAAGGCCAGTTCCAGGAAGCCTCCACGATACCAGTAGCATCTTCGTATTCCAAAAGAATGGTTGCATCATCATCAACTTTTGGGTAGATGTGAGGTTTAATTTGCCTTGTCACAGCCGTAACTGCAACCGGGGCTTTGCCTTTCATCAACCAGGTCATTAAGTTTGCGCCATAGCATCCAAAATCCGTTAATGCGCCTCCGCCATTTTTAATGGGATCTGTCAACCAACTCAAGAATTCAGCGCTACATCCAATTTCCTTGGGGCCTTGATGGCCATCATGCACCACCATTTTCCGGATCTTTCCAATTGCCTGCTGCTCGTTCACCATCACGTTCACTTGTTGATTGCTGGGATACCAGGTTGTCTCATAATTGGTAAGAAGATGTATATCATATTGTCTAGCCAAAGCAGCCATCCGCTCTGCATCCTTCACAGTTGTCGCAAGTGGCTTTTCTACCATCACTGAAATTCCTTTTGGGGCACACGCCTCTACAACGGCGAGGTGCTCAACGATTGGGTTGTACGCAAGCACGGCATCAGGTTTTGTACGTTCAAGCATTTCGGCTATAGACTTAAAAAATATTCCCTCCGGCAATTGATACCGGTCTTTGTATCGGGCAACAAGCTGGTTGTCACTCTCAACGATCCCAATAATCTTTACTTCGCCTTTTTTGAATTGGTTCATGATTCCATGAGCATGATCATGACTCAAACCCACCACGCCGACATTCAGCTGCTGCGCCTGTAAAACTGAATTGATTATTAGCATACCAGCAATAATTAAATATGTTTTGGTAATAGCTGTTTTAACCAACCGTGAGCACCGAAGTTTTTTGAATCGCATGTAAATATTTTTTTTAGGTGAACTATTTCTCTGTCTTCAACCAGACTACTTTTTGCTCAGGCGTATGATCGGCTCCGATAATATCCTTATAAAGATCGGGCCGCCTCGCCTTGATGTACCGCTGTCCACCGGCTTGTTTTAATTTTTCTGGCACCAAGGCCGTCGTCACGATATCATCACCAAGTGTACGGCATTCCGCGATAACATCACCGAAAGGATCAATAATCATGGAACACCCATTTTTTAACTGATCATCATCCATACCAATCGGGTTTGAGAATACCGTATAGATGGCATTATCATACGATCTTGCCGGAAGCCATTTCATTAGCCAATCCCTTCCTTTCATACCGTCGAATTCAAGACGCAATGACGTTGGGTCACGTTCCCTATTTTTCCACAAGTCGGGATGGACGAAACCTGCACCGGGTCTTGTTGAAGGCGTACACATGGTTACGTGCGGCATAAAAATGATTTGTGCACCTAGCAATCGTGTAGCCCTTACGTTCTCAATAATATTGTTATCATAACAGATTAGAATGCCACACTTCCATCCATGAAGATCAAAAACACAGTACTCGTTGCCTGGTATTAAATGGGGGTTGATGAAGGGATGTAATTTTCTAAACTTGGCACGAACCCCACTTTCATCGACACAGACGTAAGCCTTAAACAGATTTTGCTGTTGATCTTTTTCAAAGAGACCGGCAAGAATAGTAATCTTATTTCTGGTAGCTATTTCTCTGAGTTTTTTTATACTTGGACCATCTGGAATCTCTTCTGCCAGTTCGAGCATCTGAACTTTTGAAAGATGCCTGGCAAAAGTATACCCCGTTACTGAACACTCGTGAAAAGCTATTGCTTGCGAACCTTGTGCGGCAGCCTTCGCTGACAGTTTATCAATGATTGAAAGATTATAAACTTTGTCACCACTGCGGTTTTCAAATTGTGCTGTTGAAATGTATAGTGGATCCTTCATCTTATATTGAGAAAGTTAATACTCCATTATTTCAATCTTCCGGAAATCAATAGGATGGCTATTAGATTGCAATGAAATGAATCCGTCCTTCACCGCATTGTCGTTCCCTTTTACAAATGTTTTACCCAGTTCATGCGCAGGATTGAACGTGGGGTTTTCAAAGTGAAGGATTTCTTCACCATTGACAAAATGTTTTATTTGCTTCCCCTGAATATCTATCTCGACAGTTACCCACTGATCGCCATGAAAAGTTCTTTTCACAAATGCCGGTGTGCAGTAAGAAGAATTTTTCTGTCCGTTAATTTCCACATTCATGCCATTGGCACAAATTTCACCCACAGGTCTTTCATCTTTTCCATTACCGCCATGAAGATTGTATTCAAGACATACCGGAAAAGATTGTTTTAGACCGACCGACTTTGGATCCTGACAATGGTATTGAACGCCCCCATCGCGATAGCCCCAAACAGGTGCCCCTACAGTTGTTTCTCCCACAAAACGATACTCAACTTTTAATCTGTAATTTGAAAACCTTTTGTTATAATATAAAGCACCAAACTTGTTTCTAAAGCTATCATATTGGTCATAGCGAACGCTCAGTATGCCATCCTCAACACGAAAAGTATTACCGAAATTTTCCCCCAGTTTATAACCCGATATTTTCATTGTCCAACCATCCAGATTTTTTCCGTTAAAAAGACTAACCCATTTTTTTTTAGAAATCTGATTAGTCGTACTGAAATTGAAGGAAAATAACACAACGGGTACTATCAACAAGAAGAAACGTTTACGTGTCATGGAAATCATGGTTAAGTGGACACGTAAGGTAAATAAAAGATGGAAAAAGGGAAAAATATGTGATTAAAGCTTACACCGGAGGCTACCGGGTAATGTAGAAAGCGAAACTTTCCGAAAGCTCACACCTCCGGAAAGTGGTTATTCATCACGCAGGCATTTGGATGGGTTGACGTTCGCCGCTTTTAATGCTTGTGTGCCCACCGTTAAACCAGCAATCACCAAGGCGATAATTCCAGCACCTATAAAATATCCAGCACCCAAGGGTATTCTGAATGCAAAACTCTCGAGCCATGAAGCAGCGACAAAGTAACTTACTGGCATCGCGATAATGATCGCAATCAAGACTATTTTAGTAAAGTCGCTCGTCAGCAGGTAAACTATTCCGGAAACACTAGCACCCAGTGCTTTTCTAATTCCAATTTCTTTGAGCCTCCGTTCTGCAGAAAAAGCAGCGAGGCCTAACAGTCCGAGGCTCGAAATTAAAACGGCGAGGCCGGCAAAATATCGCGACAGCACGGAAATCTTTTGTTCGGCGGCATATTGCGACCGATAGTGTTCATCGAGGAATTTGAAATCAAATAAAAAATCCGGATTAAATTTTTGATAAAATGCCTCAAGGCGACCGATGGTTTCTTTTTCCTTACCAGCTTCAATCTTTGCCATACACACATACGTGGAGTTAGGCTCCAACCTGAAAAACTGAGGACCCACTTGTTTATGCAGCGACTCGAAATGAAAATTCTTTACCACACCAATGATTTGCCGATCTTCACCCCATAATTTTACAGTCTTTCCTAACGGCTCTTTCATTTCCATAAACGCAATAGCCGCCTCGTTAAATATAATAGCAGCACTATCAGAACTGAAATTACGCGAGAAACTACGACCCGCTACAACTTCAATTCCTAATGTTTCGATCATATCATAGTCAACAGCAACATTTTCGAATTCCGTTTTATCTTCTGGGTTTTTTCCTTGCCACTCAACTCCATAAGTGCCGCTTTGATGGCCTGTCATTCGGTGAGCGATCGTTGATGCACTTACCACTCCAGGCACATTGCGAATTTCTGAGAGAAACGTTTCTCTGTTTTCATTCGCCTTTCCCTCCAAACCAAAAAGAATAATATTGTCTTTATCGTATCCAAGGCTTTTGTTCTGGACAAATTCTATCTGTTTGTAAATCACCAGAACAGAAACAATGAAAATTACAGACAATGTAAATTGAAATACGACTAGGCCTTTGCGTGTCCATAACTCACCGAATGAAGTGTTGATCCTACCCTTCAATACGGAAGCCGGACTAAAATGCGAAAGATACACAGCAGGGTAACTTCCAGAAAGTAGTCCGGTAACCAACGCGATTCCTAAAAAAGAAGCTGCAAGATTAAGATCCCAATTCAGCGCAAGGTGTTTCTCTGTAATTTGATTGAAATGAGGGAGCAACAATTGGACTAAAACAACAGCAATTCCTAATGATACGAAAGTCAACAAGAGGGATTCTCCCAGGTATTGGGATACCAATGCCTTACGTTGTGCTCCAATTGCTTTTTTAATCCCAATTTCCTTAATGCGTTTGGAGGCTTTGGCAGTAGAAAGATTCATGAAGTTGATGCACGCGATCACCAAAATAAAAACAGCAATAATGGAGAATAACTTCACGTATGTAATTCTTCCTCCCACTATAACACCATTTTCGTATTTACCATACAAATATGCCTTTGAATAGGGCCTTACAAACATCGTACGATGCGTGACTTCGTTATTGGTTTTTACTTTAACATAGTCAGCAATTTTCTTATTGAATTGATCAACGTCAGTACCCGGTCTTAACAAAACGTAACAAAAAGGTCCTGTACTTCTCCAATTAAAATTATCTCCGATAATGTCTTTAAATCGTTCCATTGATAACGCGAAGTCAAATTGTAACGATGAATTGGAAGGAACTTTAATAATTCCCGAAACAATATATTCAAAATCGTGCTGATGAATTACAGACCGGCCAATCACGTTTTCCGTTGTATTGAAAAGACGCAAAGCCAATTCTTCAGAAATAACTATCGCGTTTTTATCAGCAAGGATTTTTTTTCTATCGCCTTGCAAAATCTCATATGAGAAAATATTAAAATAATCGGTACCCACATAATGCCCTTTAGCCTGAACATCTTTCTCTCCTATGGAAAGTGTACTTTCGTCCACCCACGTAGCGTGAGCTGCATACTCAACCTCTGGTATATCTTTTATCAAGGATTCGGCGGTTACCCCTGACGTTGACTGAGCAGTCCATATCCCGTGCGCTTGCACCCGGTTCTCCATGACCTGAAAAAGCTGATTGTCCTTTTCAAAGAAATTATCTTTTTTCAATTCGTCCTGAGCCCACAGATAAATCATCAACGCACATGCTAATCCTGTAGATAAACCAATCAGGTTAATGAAGAAAGTACCTTTGAATCTTTTAAAGTTTCTAAAGGCAAGAAGGAAATTGTGTTTGAACATGTCGAATTCGTTTTAATAACTGAGTCGCACATTGCCATCGGAGGTTGATAGCACAACAGGAATCCCGCCGCCATTTGACTTACCACTCACAAACTTTTTATCGAATTTGCCGGTAAAATTTTTAAACGGAGCGTCAATAGACTCGCCTTTGATCTCTAAGTCTAATCCCAATGCTTCTGGCAAAGTCACCTCAATGTTACCGCCGCTTGTCTTAAGTGTTAGTTCTTTTTTCAGATCCGCAACATTCCCGTGGATATTTCCATCGGAGGTTGAGGCTTTAAAGGAGCCGGAGATTTCTTTGAAGTCGATGTATCCGTCTGAAGTCTTTACAATTATATCACCCTTAACTTTATCTAAAATAATATTTCCATCGCTAGTAGATGCCTGAACGTCTCCCGCGATTTGCCTTAATTGAATACTTCCATCACTTGTACCAACATCGACCATTCCTTTAACCTGTTTAACGTGAACATCTCCATCAGAAGTTTTTCCAATGACGTTACCTGAAATCTCTGTTATTTCAATTGAGCCATCACTTGTTTTACAATGCTGATTTGAATTTAATTTCGCGATAGAAATACTGCCATCGGAAGTAGTAAGTCTGCAGGCAGTTTCTTTGGGAACAAATACCTTGAAGTGGACATTTATGGAGAGTTCAAAATTTATAGCTTGATATCTTTTTTTGTCTCTAATGCTTATTTTCAAACTGTTTTTGTCGTGATCTGATTCTACGATAAGTTCTTTCTCTAATTCCTGGCGGTCTATCTTCAAAAGTCGCCCACCTTTTTTAGCGATGTAATAAACTTCTATCTTATTTCCGTCTGACGAAAACACATCCAGGTTTCCATCAAATGAAGTGAGATCTAGTTGAGCAGGAGTTGATACGTCGTAGCTTTCCTTAAATGAATAATCAAACTCTTGTGCGTGCAATGGTATGAAAGCAAGCAGCGAAAAAATATAAAGTAACGATGTTTTCATAATTTTAGCTTTAGGGATTTCGAGCGTATATTCAATACAGATGCCATTGAACAAATCACCGAGGGCAGGCTCATTTTAGGGATTTTAAAATCTGAACATGTACACATTCGGATGGATTTGTGCGCAGGCGGTCAGCGCCGCATACCATTAAAACAACTCCATGTAGCCCGATTACGGCCACAATAGAATCTGACCCTGAAGAGAGTTTTCAATAGCCCGCTTGGAAAAAAAGTGTAATCTCGTAGAGACAACAAACAAGAAAGTTATGAGTACCTCACGCCGGAATTTTATAAAAAAAAGTACGTCACTTACCGCATTATCATCCTTTGGATTCAATGGCACCGCACAGGCATTTCATTACGCGAAAGACGTCAATATCGAATTGTGTCTGGCCTACTTTTATGGCCTACAAGAGAGAAAGATTGAACTCTCTAAACAAATGGGCATCATCGGTGCCGTCTCTCCTTCCAATCCCGGAATCGCTGGCTTGCATGACGTTAAGCCGTGGGAATACGAAGGGCTTATAGCTGTAAAGGAAGCCTATGCAAAGCGTGGTTTACAATGGAAAGTCCTGGAAGGAACTCCGCCGTTGGACAAAGCAAAACTTGGTGTTGATGGCAGGGATGAACAGATCGATAATTTCATTACCCTTATTCGCAATATGAAGCGAATAGGATTGGATACGATCTGTTACAACTGGATGCCTGTGATCAGCTGGGCAAGAACAGATTTTGAAAAGGTGGGCCGTGGTGGTGCGTTAGTAACAGCTTTTAATTACGATAAAGTGAAAGATTTGCCATTAACAGAATACGGAGAAGTTTCCGAAGAGACCATGTGGAAGAACATGGAATACTTTTTAAAAGCTGTAGTTCCGGAGGCAGAAAAGAATGGCATCAAACTCGCGCTGCATCCCGATGATCCGCCAATTCCAAAAATCAGAGGCATTGCACGCATCATGCGAACTGCTGATGCATTCAAAAAACTCTTAGAACTTTATCCCAGCCCAAACAACGGACTTACACTCTGCCAAGGAACATTCGCTACGATGGGCGAAGACATACCTGCTGTTATTAAATACTTTGGTAAGCGTGATAAGATTTTCTTCGTACACTTCAGAGACGTAAAAGGTGATCGGTGGAATTTCGAAGAAACCTTCCATGATGAAGGAAAAACAGACATGTACCAGGCGATGAAAACCTATTTTGAAGTTGGCTTCAACGGTCCCATGCGCGAAGATCATGTGCCTACCGTTGCGGGTGATAGCAACGAACATCCGGGTTACAGCGAGTATGGGACGTTGTTTGCGATGGGATACATCAAGGGATTGATTGACGCAGCCACAAAAGAAATGTAAAGTGAAGCAGTAAGTAGTAATGACTACTTACTGCTCTCCACATTATTTTTTCTTCTGGTTTGCCAGGAACTCAATCACATCTCTGATTTCACGTTTAGACAACAGGGTCTTCATCGGCGGCATTCCAGACGGTAGGTTTTCACGTTTGCTGATTCTTGAAATCGGAATTTCCATTGGTTCTGCTTCTGAAGTCTTAAGCGTCAATTCAGCCGGCGTTTCTTCCATGAGAATTCCAGTTACCACCTGATTATCCTTTAATGTAATTTTCACTGATCCATATCCAGGAGCAAGCCTTGCACTGGGAGCAATAAGCGCTTCCAACAATTGTTCCCGGCTAAGTTTGTCACCAATTTCACCAAGTGGTGGCCCCACCGTTGCACCTTCGCCACCCAGGGTATGACAGCGGACACATTGGGCCGTTGGGTTGTTCATGAATACTCTTCTGCCGCTCCGCACATCGCCACCGTAAAGTGTTTCAGCAAAAGCTTCTGCCTCGCCTGCATTTCTAAGTGGTGCTAATTTGCTAATAAGCTTCTCCGAGTGCGTTGAGTCAACAGCTTCCATAAGATCTAACGATAGCGCTGGAGAAAGCTTTTTGCTCGCGAGCTGCGTGATCAATTTTTCTAACACGGGCTCACTTTTTTCAATGGGCATCTCACCTAAAACCCGTAACATTTGTTGTTGTTCCTCTATTGAACCTTTCGTGAAGATTGGTTGAACAATTCCTGGCAATGCTTCTTTGCTGATGTTCAATTCATTTAACAATCCAATAGCGGTTGTTCGGACGGAACCGTCCTTATCATTCATTCCCCGCTGTATTACCGATTCGATTTTTTCAAAACGCAACTTGTGCAATGCAACCAATATAGCTGACCTTACTGTAGGTGCGGCATGTTGTTGCATAAGCTTTTCGAGCTGATTATTATAGTCGCTTATTCCCAATTCACTTAACATGCTGGCAGTGGCCACGATCACGTCAGCGTCGCCGGACTTCAGAAATGAGTCAACATTTCCTTTTACTTTATTAACAACGACCGCAGGATCACGCTTTAATTCTCCACGATAACGACCATCGACACGATCCAGAACAGAAGGGTTTGGCCATGTACCAATCGTAGCTAACGCCTCTGCGCGAATAGCTGGGGCAACTTCATTCCGTTTCGCAAAAGCCAATAGCAAGTCTAATTCCTTTTCTCCGCCTACGCGTAAACAGGCATTGATACTTCTGCGCAACAGCGCTTCTGATGTAAATCGCTTCTCATTCAACACCGCTGCAAGGGCAGGCAATGCTGCTGGGATAGACAAATCATCATTAATGGCACGCGCGGCATCCGTTACAACAAATTCATCCTTATCGTTAAGGAACAAAGCGACTTTTTCGCTTTTCATCCTGCGCAAAACCAACACTGCTGCTGTACGAATAGCCGTGCTTGCATGATTCACGAGCGCCGTGATGGGTGTTTCATGGCCAATGCGGGAAAGCGCTAAGACGGCTGCATGTCTCAGGTAGATGTCCTGATCATTATTTTTGTCGATCAACGCAAGAAGTGCGTCAACGGCTTTTGTATGTTCCAATCGTCCGAGCGCCTGTGCCGCAAAAAATTGTACACGTGGACTTTGATGGCCGAGGAGTGGGATCAATTGATCAGCAGCGTCTTTATAACGGATATCACCAATGACCTTGGCAGCCTGCGCGACAATTTCAGCATCACGGTCTTTTAGTAAATCCGATATTGCTGAACCTCGCTTTTGATCTTTTATGGCGAGTTGTCCCATGCCCCAAATGCCATGAATACGCGCGAACTGATTGTTTTTATCTTGAGCTGCCTGTTTCAAAATATCCCAACCTTTTTTGTCACGACGCACCAATTCGAATTGTGACTTCTGACGAATGCGCATATCCGGATAAGAAAGCAATTTCAATAATTCTTCTTCCGATTGTTCAGAATAGTCGAGTTGCATAAGACGCTTCGTCTCGGCCCTGGCATCTTTCAAATCATTTTTATCTTCACTCACATCAAGTTTCCATACACGACCATAATTTTTAGTACCCCAACCGTTGATCCAGTCGGCAACATACAACGCACCATCTGGACCAAAGCGGATGCCTGTAGGTAGAATACCACTGACAACATCTTTGTCTTCAGCAAGTTCAAAGGAAGCACCTTGTGGCTTCAAGCTGAATGCCCACACATGTGAACGGCTCGGGTTACCCACAAATTCCACCAGGAAGAATTTGTTTTTCCATTCAGATCCCAATGCCGTTCCAGGGTTGTACGCCATACCTGTGGGCCCATTATGAAAATTGATGATCGGTGGAATGATGTGAGATGCTTGTCCTTGCCAACGCGGTTTATAAAACCCCTCGTCCATCCACACTTTGTAAGTGTTATTTCTGGGATCTGTATATTTTCCATATTGCCAATTGCTTCTCCAACCTGCATCGGAGCCTTCCACAATATAAACGAGGCGTTCACTTTCGCCCGGATGATCACCATCGTTGTCAGCACTAATCATGTTGCCATACTCATCAAATACAAATTCATGTATATTTCTTAACCCCGCAGCAAATACCTCAAAGTCACTTCCATCCGGGTTAGCCCGGACGATAATACCTTCATTGGGATACGCATGAACTTTACCATCGGGGGCTTTAATGTTTGCACCGATGTCCCCAATGCTCCAATAGATTTTCCCGTCCGGCCCCTCCGTTACACCAGACAGACCATGACCTGAGAAGCCAATGTGGACTGCGTATCCATTGCTAATGGAAGTTTTTTCATCGATGACGCCATCTCCGTCATTATCTTTTAGCCTCCACAGATCAGGTGCGATAGCAAGGAACATATCTTTTTCACGAACCAAAAGTCCTTCCGCCACGTCGGTAACTTCATCGTGAAAATCGTTAAGTATCCGGGTTGAAATATCGGCGAGGCCATCGCCGGAACGATCTTCAAGCTTCCATATTTCATCTTTTTCTATCGCTAAATCGTGCCAATCATGAACACCGTCATTATTTAAATCTGCGAGCCATTGGTTCTCTGCGCTCCTTTCTGGCGCAAAGGTTTTATGTAGAAACGCGCGCCGGTCTTCTACACTCTGAAATCCAATAGAGGGTGTCATCCAGTGACGATATCCACGAATATCGAACTCTGAATTTTTTTGCCTGTTTGTGCGTGTAAGGTAGACGTTGCCTGCATCATCGATTGACATCGCAACAGGATCGGGCGCCAGAGAGTCAGATGCCCACAAAGTCAGTGTGAGACCTTCCGCAAGCTGGGCTGAAGTGTTTTTCCGGATTTCACTTGCTTTTGCAGCGGCGGTCGCCGGATCTTCTTGGACAATCAGCGGAGGTTCTTTGGTCGTCTTTTTTTTACACGATTCCAATCCCGTTGTTAAAAGGAGAATGGCCGCGCAGGTGCGCCAGGAGTTTAGGTACGTCATTGTGTTTTCTAAATATTTATCTGCTAAAAAAATTCAATTTAGTTGCCTGTATCGACAGTTGCATTTTTTGCGATTTCAACATCTTTGGCTACCTCCGGTCGAAGGAGTTCCCAATGGAAACGAAGATGATCATTTTCTTTCCAATGTTTGCCATCTTGTTCGCTGAAATGTACTAAAGGCATTTCGTTGTAAAGAGGTTTCGTTATGGTCACGACAACATCCCAGAACCGTAATGCATTTTCAAGGTGTTTAATGGCTTGCAGTTTATGTTCTTCCCCGCCCTTAACGCGATAGCTTTGTAGTGCAACAGCGCCTTTTAATTTTTCAGCGAAGTACAACCCAAGATTTGCCCAAACTTTGATATCGGCAACCTCCTGTTGAAGTGTTGCATTATTGACAGCTTTAATATTCTTGACTAAAGACAATGCTTTATTGCAATCTGCTTCGAGCATGTTTATTAAAACAGGTGGCGTGATTTTACCTTTCTCAAAGCTGCCTCCCGAAGATATAGTCTTTACATATTCAAGGACAGAGACGTAGTCTGGGTCGATCGGCGGCTGTTTGATCTGCCAATCGACGGAAATATATTCGACACGTTTCACATCTCTGTTCAATGCCATGAAGCCCTCACTGTAAAGTGAAAAATCCCAGGTGAAATCAAATGAGGAGGCGAGTCGCAAAGGAGTTTTGCCTGCCAAACTTGATGCTTCAAATAATGATCCGGCATCTTTGCCATATCGCTGAATAAATTCGGCTTTGAACAGATCATCCGGCGTTGAGGGATTATACAACAACCTACCCCATGATTTATAAAACAACCATTGCCGTTCAAAAGCATACTTCCAGTCTACGTTTGTTGCTAGTTTAGTAAAATAATCTTTTGCCGGAATATAAGTTTCAGATCCAATTAGATATCCGCCTACATAAGGAGGAGAATTCGTATTGATATGTTGCCGAACAAATTCCGGAACACCCCATCGAAGACAAAAAAAATCTTCATTGCGTGCTGTCCATATCACTTTGTAGTCATTGGGAACCGGTTCAAAATAAGCACCGAACAATTTTCCGCCATGCACTTTCATTAATTTGGGAGTGGAGTGAGCATGCGACCAATTGAACTTAAGATCGGCCCACACTGGTTGTTCGATAAAATCCATGGCTGCTTCCTGTTCAATTCCCTTCCTGGTCAGGCGTTCTGTTTCTATACTGGTTGGCCCAAGAGAACCGGTGGTACTTGAAAACGGAATTCGATGAATGAGTTTTGATTTCCTGTTCGCTTGTCGCATCCCTTCAATAATTGTTTCCTTCATCCAGTCTTCCCGTTGTTGCGGAGTCATTCCTCCCATCCCTTCGCCCAGGGTTAATCCCATTCCAGTAAGTTCAGGATATTCTTGCAACAATTGCGTGACGCATTCACGTGTATATCTTTTTACTATTTCAGAGGTATCGCCTTTTACAAAAAAATGATGATCCAGATTATCCATCGCGACATTGTGCGCCCTTGAAAATTCTGCCGTAACAAAAATATTAAATGGGATTACATACGTATCGATGCCTCGCTGTTTCGCCATTCGAAAAATGCTTCCAAATAAATTTTTCCACTGTGCCATTTCCCTATCATTCCAGGGACTTGCTTCCGGAAAATTCTTCGGCTTAATCATAAAGGTGTATGGATGCAGATTCCATAGCGTAAGAGTATTGAATCTATTCTCTACCATCATGTCCAGAAATGCTTTCCAATAATTTACATCGCTGCAGGTTTGTTGATGTTGATCCAAGGCATAACTGTGACGGTACGTGTCCCAAGGCAAATCATATTTTATTCCACGAAATGCCAGTTTAGGCACTTCATTTCTTTTTCTTACGTTCTGGATGGAAACACCATTTCTAAAATCCTCCACTAAGGACAATGTGCCATAAATAAGACCAGTTCCATCTCCACCGTGAATTGTTATCTTTTTCCCTTCGGGCAAAAGTTCATAGGACTCTTTTCCCAAGCCCTCTTTCACCACCAGCACAATGCTATAGTCGGGGGTTGATTCATTTAAAATATAACCGCGAGTTAATACAGATTTCTTCAATGCATCTGCCGCGTAGGATGCCTGCAAGGAAGATTTATCATATTCAATTTTCACGCGTTGCGCGACGCCTAAAGTGCTGATGAGAAACAAGGCGAAAAAAATAAAGACTAACTTTTTCATAAAGGCTGTTGCGGTATAAATCTGTACGGAATAAAATTATGAGTTTACATTTGAATGGCCAACTGTCATTTCGTTCGTTTGATATTTCAAAAGGCAGATCACCGCTTTCAATTTGATCGATAGGTTAGCCGGATTTTTACCGTGCAGATTTCCCTAAACCGCGACAGCAATCACATGGTGGTAAGTGAAACCGAGGAGAAATCTTCCAATTTCTTTACCTCGACTTCCACAACGCCATTCCTGTCAACCACAGACGATTCTCCATTTGAACGAAGGACTTTGTAGTTGGTCAACTTTTTACCCAAGGATAACTTCACCGAAATGTTGTAAACCGGCAATAAGCTTCGAAGGGGTCGTACCGGACCGGAGGTCGTGTTCACTAAAGAGAAGATATATTCATTTGGATTTTGAATAGATTGCGTAAGTCCCACATGAACGCTTTCCGGCGCCGTGGTTTCCAATATCAAAGAATTGCCGGCTAGGTATTTTATACTTCTTGCCAGAAGATTTCGAACGTCAGGATGCGCGAATTCAAAAGAGATCAAATCAGGTTGATTGGAGAAATAAATGACCTTCCCTTTTTTATATACATTTTCTAAAACGGTAGGAAATTCTTTCGCCCATTCGTTGGTCCACGCCTTTTCGGGCGGCTGATTATGAACAATCGGATTATAGGTACAAATCTTTTTTGCCCGGGGAAAAGCTTTGCATAACAGGGTATACCCGGCATTAATTAACAAGGCTGTTTCATTGCTATCAGGTTTAACAATAAAATGATCCGGATCAGCAATCACCTGATAAAAGTCTTTGCGGGTGTTCACTTTTTCGCCGGTATAACTGCATCCAAAAACTTCCGTTAATCCAAAGTCTTTGCGCTTCGTACCATCCTCTGTATACAGGCTCGTTTCATAAGTCGCAACCAAATTTCCTCCGTTCCCTACATATTCCGAAAGCAGCGCAACTTCCTTTTGTGAAAGGCACCTAACGTTGGCAAGAATAATGACTTTATACTTTGATAATCGTTCTTTGCTTATCTGATCATCGGCAACGAAATCGTGTAAAATATGATTTTCAATTAACACTGTCTCCGTGCCTTTTATAAAGGCTTCAAAGGGATCGCCTTCTTCAGACTTATTTCGAAATGACAAACGTGTAGCCCTCGAGTAATATACAGCGACATCTGCCACTGCAGCCTGCTGCCTCAATTCCTTTTCATGGGCTTTTACAAATTGATAGGTGTCGCTTTGATGGAAGGCTGTTCTCCGATCGTAAGTAGCGCCAGGATGCATGCCCGTAAAGCTACAATTCCAAAACCTGCCGCCAGCTGCGAGTGCCTGCCATAACCATACCTTAAGATCAACAGGCGGATCCATAACGTAGCGGTGTGAAGTTCCATTGCCACCATACAAAATGATAGCCTCCTTTTCAGGCGCCATTGATTTTAAAAACTTTATGATGGTGTTGGCGTAATTCAGATCGGCGTAGTGTATGTGCTCCGAGTTTTCAGTAAGGAAGGCAACACTTACTAAAAAATCAAAATGATCGCGGGCCATGTAGAGGTCTATTCCATCATTTATTCGACTACCCGCTTCAAACATGCTGAACACTTCCGCCGTATAGACTTTATCCTCACCAAAAGACTTTACGGTTTGTTTCATTTTCTCCATGTGCTTTTCTGCCATCTGCGACTTCCACTTCATATAGTTATCGAGCTGCACCGTATCAGCATCAGGAGAAGGAATATTCTCCCCCGCTATTTGCCTGAAAGATTCCTGGCACTGTTTACAATAACAAATACCCTGGACACCGATGCTATTATGCCAGATGCCATCGATGTTGTAAGTGGAAATGATGTGCTTTATAAACGCCTGCGCATGTTCATTGCGATGGTAACCCGTATAACAAGATGCATAAAGCTGTGGACGTGTATACAGTAACTGTTTTGGTTTTTGCTGCTGATCCACACTAAACCATTGAGGATGTTGTTGAAATATCTTTTCCTCTACACCTCTAAAATCAACGCGAGCAATAACCCGTATGCTTGCTGCATGACAAGCGTCCGTTATTTCTTTAAGAATATCCCGCTTGCCCATGAAAGAATTAATGTTGGCAGCTGGAAGGGGATTTTGGAAAAAATCCACAATACCCCCACCGTTCACAATCAGCGTATTGCACCCAGTTTTTTCCATGTAGGCCACTACCGACTTGGCATCATAGTTAACAGCGTCGGGTTCACGCAATACGGTTTGAAGTATGCGAAGTGGTTCCTGGAACCAGTAGGCTTTACGTTGCAACTGCTGACTGCCCATAGCGGCTTGATAGAGTGTAGGTGATAAGATGACTCCTCCACTTAGCGCAGCGGTATATCGAATAAATTTTCTACGGTTGAGATGGGATGGCTGCATGATTTGAATATGATGAGCAAATCAAATCTAATACTTTATACATCATACCAAAGCGAAAATGTTATAAGCTAACTGTGGGGTTCTACGGAAGGGGAAAGACTTCTATCTACTTGGAAATCGTCAGGCGTTTAACAACAAGACCTCGTATGTCCGCTATCCTACTGCTATTTCGACAAAACTATCTTCTTGAAAATATCGGTTGGCAACTTCCAGCAATTCTTCTGCCGTAATAGCGCCGACACGGGAAATCATGTTTTGGTAATATTGGGGCGACAAACTAAAAAGAACCATATTTTTTATTTTATCGGCATGCGCAAATGAAGTTGTGATCTCAAGTTGTAGACTACCGATAAAATGATTGCGCGCGATATCCAGTTCTTCCTCTCCAATTTTCTCGGTTCTCACACGTTTCAACTCCTTCGCAATTTCGTCAAATGTAAGTTCTACATTTTCATTATTTACATCTGCACCGATAACCAGATAGCCGTCGTGCTTCAACGAATGCAGCGATGACGATATACCATATGACAACCCTTTGTCTTCGCGAATGTTTTTCATTAGCCGGGACCCGAAATACCCTCCCAGAATGTGGTTTAAAAATAGGGCATCGGCATAGTCAGGACGTGTTTTTGAAATCGCTCTTTTAGCAAGTCGTATGGAAGATTGTACACTGCCTTCCTTCGCCACAACGTGGCGCGTATAGTTTAAATCTTTGTTCGTAAAATCTATTCGGTCAATCTTATTAAACTCAAATGACGAGAAGGCATTCTCAATAATGCGTTGATTTTTTTCAGATACTTTTCCCGACACAAGTATGGTTGCTTTCTTAAAGAACTCGTTATAATGTTCAAGAAGCGAATCACGATCAACTTTTTCAACGTCAGCCTCATCCAGTTCCTTACCATACGGATGACCTTCTCCAAAAAGATTTTTTCTAACCAGTCTGGACGCCTGAAAACTGGTCTTCTCGTAATTTACTTTCAGATTTTGGAGATAAATTGATTTCAACAAATCTATTTCCGGTTGCACTAAAACAGATTCAGTAAGCAGTTCTAAGAAGAGCGAAATTGCCGGCTCAAAATTTTTATTTAATAAATAGATTGAAACAGAAATATGATCCAAACCTGGATGAATTTCCAGATGGGCGCCGTACAAATCGAGCAAATGGGCAATCTCAAAACTTGTTTTTTTCTTTGTGCCTTTAGACAAAAGATTCGATGCAAAATATGCTGCGCCCCATACCTTTTCTACCCATCGGCCGGCTGGAAAAATAATTTCAACTTTGCTGACCTCCTGGGTACCACCCAAAACAAAATATGCTTCGGCCCCGCTCTTTAGCGTCTTCTTTTCAGGTTGAATTAATTCAAAGGAAGTACTCCTTTGAAATGGCGGTGCAATCGTTCTATCAAGCATTAGGGATTGTCAGTAACAGATTCTTCGGCAGCAGGATTTTCATTAATATTAAAATGCAACGTAAAACGCAACGTCTCCGCTAATGGGTGCTCGCGCTTTGCCGTTGGAACTAAGTAGGCAATATCAATCCCAAACCTATCCTTATTAAATCCTAGACCGATGGTCATGTATTTTCGATTGCCTTTACTACGCGCCTCATTGAAATATCCGAGACGGGCCGCAAATGTTTTGTTGTACCAATATTCAATTCCAACTGAAGTCATCACCTCCTGGAACTCTTCACTTGCACCGTTAGGCGCATCTGTAAAAGAACTGAACATAGCATTTAGCAAGGAACGGTTTGGATCTCTGCCCGAGATAATTACACCGCTTGTATCATTTCTTATGGGTGGACTTGGAACCATTAGTTTGTTAAAATCCAACACAAACGTAATGGTGTTGTATGGATCTAATTCTGTTGTAAGTGCGGTTCCCACGCGAAAATTCGTGGGCAAAAAATCTTCGTTATTATTATCGGTATAAGTTAGCTTTGCACCGATATTAGAAATAGACGCACCCAATGAAAGGGTTGACAACCTTCTCCATTGAAGCGGCTTGGTGTAATATATTCCAACGTCAGCTGCAACACTTTTGCCAGGCTTCGCGTCGATGGTTGCACTTGTTCCGGTAAGGTTAGAATAGATGTAACGGCCGGATAGACCGATCCCGAGATTTTCCGACAACATTCTTGAGTATGTAGCATCGAAAGAAAAATCACGAGGATTATATTCCCCGCTGATGTCGCTGATAAGCGGACCTTCACGAAACGTAATATCACCCATGTCAAAATACTTTAAAGCAATTGACACGGCTTGTTCGCGTGTAATTTTGTAGAAGCCCGTAAGATATGAGATCGACATATCGTTCACGATCTTGCCTAACCATGGCGTATAGGATGCTGACGCACCGTATTTATTTTGAATGAACACCAACTTACCAGCATTCCAATAAGCCGAGTTGGCATCAGGCGACGTGGCTACGCCGGCATCTCCCAGGGCAGCATGCCGCGCATCCGGAGATATTGCTAAAAAGGGTACTGCTGTAGTAATGGCAACTTCCTGACCTAGTACATTTTGTGAGAAAGCTTGCTGAGTGGCTGCTCCTCCAAGTATCAATAACAGAATTACGCGATAATACATCAATGTGTTTTTCAAAGGCTCAAAGATAATTAATTCACAACAATTAGTTTTGTAACACGCTCATTTTTAGAGCCATTCGTTAATGAACGAACAGCCAAACGTGCTAAGTATATGCCCGCCGGGAGTTTTTTTCCAAAATCATACAGATTATTAATCTGCCCCAAATCTACATGATAAGCGCTCTCGGGCAGATCAAATTCGTAGGTTTTTAATTGTACACCGCTTGCACCATAAATAACCAACTGTGCGTGAAGGTCATCGCCCGAACGATTGTGTGTAAAAAAAACAGAAGTTTCAGACTGAAAAGGGTTTGGGAAATTAGCCAAGGTCTCAATCACCAAATTATCATCGGCGGTAACGACAAATTCAATGGTAGCCTGGCCAGGATTGTTGTGAATATCCCAGGCTTTTACAGTAATAGAGTGCTTTCCAGGAGACAATCCCCTTATTGGAAAATGTACATATCCCCTTTTAAAATCATCCATGTAAGCTTCATAGTAATCATTTAAAATATAAGCTTGTTTGTCATCGTCCAGGTAAGCTACCAATGCACTTCCGATACTATAACCAGAAATATTGATACCACTATCATCACTCAAGTGTGCAATAAGGGTACCGTTAGTACCCACCAGCCCACCTGAAATGAAAGATGTGTCATTCATGAACAACTGTAATGTAGGTGATGCGTTATCTGAGAGAAAAGTTGTTTCTGTGCCTCCTACGTTGAAGGATAAAAATGAACCGCTTGCATCGCGCGAATGGGTTGGATCAAAAGCATACAAACTCAACTTCCCGGGACCAATTTTGTAGTCAACATTTTTTGTAAGGACAAATTGAAATTCAAATGTTCCATTGATGACCGATGCCTTACCCCGGTATAACGCGTTATGCCATTCATTAAACTTAAAAGGAGGGTTATTTTTTCCTATGGTCACAAAATCGACTTCTTTATCAAATAGCGTAAATTCCAATATGCCATTAAAGTCCTCCATTACCTCACCCGATTCATTGTGAATTTCTCCTTTTAAACTTACAGTAGATAATGCTTTTAAAGTGTCTGAACCTGTAATGGTTTTTAACTCCGTTACCTCGATCGATTCCGTGGCCATCGCCAACGTCATGGAAGGATCGCCCAGCAACGAAAAATTTCGGTTTGCCACGCCACTCATACTGTTGTTCTTTGTATCTCGAAACACTTTACCAAGTGTGTTGTATCGCGAAGAATGCTTTTGAAAAAGAGCCGCGTAGAACTGTTGATTTAATACAAAGTTTGTCCCAGCATTTACTGGGCGTGCCGTTGTAACCAATCCGATGGCACCTCCACTATTCTGAAGCACACTAAGTTCAGCACCGGAAACAACGGTTGGGTCATCCTGCCGCCCAAATTCGCAGGTAGCGGTTACCAAGAACGGATAGAGTTTGTTCTCCAGTTCTTCGATTTCCAAATTTGAAAATATCTTTTCGTCAGCCCATTGTTTTTCATTGCCGTGTCCTGTAAAATTGATGATGAGCGAGCCCTTATCAAAACGCCTTACAATATCTTCGTTCACCGCAGGTATAGTCTCTCCGTTAGGACGGACGGTCTTTTCGTATTTACCCAGAAATATTTTTTTTGTATCAAAGGCAGGTTCTGAAGATTCAATGGATTCCGCTATAGAATTTGCTTGCGATTGGTGACTGCTTGTAAAATTGTCGGCATTGTTTCCATCATCACCCACGAACACAATATTTTTTCGCCAATGGCCGTATGTCTTTTTGTAATTATCGTAGTGAATGATCTTATCGACTACCACTTTCGCCTCTTCGATTGTTTTAACGGGTAATCGCCCAACTCCAATGTCCAGGGTGTGGTTTTGAATCGGAGACTCGCCCCAATCCCCCTCGTTATTTTCGAGGAAAGCGAAATAGTCATCTGAAGAATAGGTGGCTAGGGGAGATAATGAGTTGCGCGATTCATAGGTAGGAACAAAATTCGTGTTGTTTCTGATACGGTCTTTGTAATCATACGATGCCTTTCCAAAAAAAAGGACTGCTTTCAGGGTTTCAGGATTTTTATCATACAAATGTTTAATAAAATCCCGTATGGCCGTGACATCCTGTCGACCCGAAGAGAACTCCACGAAAATTTCTTCGGGGGTTACGACAGCAGTAGTCATTGCGTTATGAGCTGCTCGATGCCCGGCTAAGCGTTGCGCTTCGGCACGAAAATCCTGATGCGTGATGATGATCAGGTTGGGCGTTGTTAATCCCCGAAGATTTTGGTTTTCAACCTTTCCGATCAATTCAGGCGACGGGACTTCATGATCAAAAATAATATACTCCTGCAGTTGATCGCTTTTGTCAGAAAATATCGCAAAACTATTTTGGAGCTGAAAATTTTGCTGCACAGGGGTAGAAGGATCGCTGATATTCCATATCAAGCATTTGTCTGTAACATCGGCAATCTCAAATGACGATGTGGCTTGAGACAGGCTTTCGCGCGATCGAAAAAGCGTTTGATGACCAGATAATTTCAAAGCGCGTTTTATGTTAATAAGAAAAAAATCAAGGTACGTTGAGGATGCGCCCGTAGCGGCTTTATTGAATTGATATCTTAGCGATTGCGAAGTTGTGGATGATGCGCCGACGACGTCAGCATTTAGTTGGATAGTATCTTTTTTATGAGCACCCTTGATTCCGTACTGGGTGTTTGGAATGATCGGCAGCGTCTGTGTTGCTATCGCTGCATTATTCCACGATAGGTTGATTGATGACGTTCCGAAAGATTGACTTACAACATCAGATACAATTTTAATAGTGGAACTAGGCATGATATCGCTGATGTCGAATGTAAAAGTACGGTCGGGGTTGATACCGAATCGTTCACCAAACCATTCGCGGCCGGAGCTTAAAATATTATGGTCGTCCAACTCATGGTAGATGTAGTCATCATACTGACGGATTACCGGAAAACTACCATCAGAATTTGGTCTATTGGAAATTCTTTTGCCATCCGTATCGCCTACCGTAATAAAACAGAAATTCTTCTGGCTGTATAAATTACTTTCGTACGCAAAGATTTCCCTCCGAACATCGTATACAACACGGTCTGCGCCTTCAGCATAAAACAAAATGTAGTCCCCTTTGTCAAAGCTTCCATCATTTTCACCGGAAATATAAATTGCATTTTCAACGAGATCAATCGGTCTGCTGGTTTCATTGGCCTGAGGAAGCATTCCTCCGACGTTCCCAAAAACTTTTATTTTTCGCGGATCAGACGTCGCATCAAACCCCATTTTTTTAAACTGATTGTACGTGATTTTATAAACACCACGTCTCTCAATACCCAGCTTATACCACACCCCCGATTGCAAGACAGAGGATTGACCAAATGCATGGAATACCGTCAGCAGCAGCAGACCGCAAATGAAAGATCGTATGGTGAAATAGGAATACACGTAAAAATTCAACTTCGAAAATAGCGCCTTATTTTTGAAACATCCGGACACCTAACGAAAGTGCGATGTATGAAAGTATAATAAAAGGAAAAGCAGCCAGTTTTAAAGCTACTATCAGTAATACAGCCAAACCCAGGAAAGTAAACCTGGTTTTATTATCCGCCCAGCCGAAGTTTTTGAATTTCAATGCAAAAAGATCGATTCTTGAAACCAACAGCAATGAAAACACAACCACGATCACACTCAGCACCAGCGGGCTAAACACGAAATCCAAAATTGGGGATTCTAAAAATGGCAATGCTGTGATAAAAAAAGCATTGGCCGGCGTGGGCAATCCTTTAAAGGAATCGGATTGAGATTCGTCGAGATTAAAGATGGCCAATCTCAACGCCGAACAAACAGCAATGAGAATTGCGATGTAGGGTATATAGGAAAAAGGCGATTCCAAGGAAAGCGATACATACATGTATAAAGAAGGGACCATACCAAAGCTGACCATATCAGCGAGGGAATCCAGTTCTTTTCCAAGTGGAGAAGATATCTTTAATAATCGCGCAGCAAATCCATCGAAAAAATCGAAAATTCCAGCCGCCCACACAAAATATGCAATCGGTATATTCCATCCTTCTAACAAACCAATAACTCCCAGGCAGCCACATATCAAGTTACAACAGGTTAAAAAATTCGGAATGTGTTTAAGCATATTTAACGTATAGTAAGGGCGCAAAATGGATTTGTTCTTTTTTCTACGCCAATTGTCGTCTCCGGGCCATGACCAGGATACACGGTAACATCATCTGGCAATGTGAAAAGCTTTTGATGAATGCTATTGATTAAGGTGTTATAATTTCCACCGGGCAAATCTGCTCTTCCTATGCTGCTTTTGAACAGCACATCGCCGGCAATAACGGTTCTTTCTTTCTCATTATAAAATGCAACGTGCCCAGGTGAGTGGCCCGGGACAAAAAGAACAGAAAATTTTTGTTCTCCAAATTGCATCACGTCGCCTTCCTTTAATAAGGCATCGGGCGTAGCTTCCTGGTAAAGATGAAACCCATAGTGAGAGGCCAGTATTTTTTGAGCGTGCAACACAAATTCTTCTGTAGGATGAACATAAAGCTTGACGTTATATTTTCGTTTTACAAAGTCGTTGCCCAGAACATGATCAATATGACAATGTGTGTTCCATAGCATGCCCACGCTGAGTTGATTATTGGAAATGTAGTCGTCCAATTCTTTTCTCTCGCGTTCATCATAACAACCGGGGTCCACGACAACGCATTCTTTTGTATGATCGGAAATCACATAGGTGTTCTCCTGAAATGCATTAAAAACAAATGTGTGAATCTTAATCACGTTGATGTTGATTGGTTGATTTATCCGGACCAAATTACTACGCAAAAACCGAAATCCCGAAAGCCAAGAAAAACTGACGGATGCAAACTCGGATCCAGAAACTATTTGACTAGGTTGCATTTTGAGAATGCTAGGAAAAAAACACATCGATTACGTCATCGTCGGTCAGGGATTAGCCGGATCAGCTGTGGCTTTGCAATTGCTGAAGCGTCAAAAAAAAATCCTTGTTATAGACCGACCTTGTGCAAATTCCTCATCCCGGGTTGCCGCTGGGTTATTTAATCCAGTGACGGGAAGGAACTTAGTTAAAACATGGATGGCCGACCAATTATTTCCTTATTTCCAGAAATTCTATCAGGCTGCCGAAGCACTTACACGACAAAAATTTTTCCACCAGATGCCGCTTTATCGGCCTTTTGGATCAATCGAGGAACAAAATGAATGGATGGCAAAAAGTGCGGATCCGATTTATCAGGGCTATGTTCGAGAGATCTACACCCATCCAACCCATAAAAATGTTAAAGACGTTTTTGGGGGATTGATGTTAAATCAATGCGGCTATTTGGATACCATACCCTACCTAGAGGCTGTCAGAACTTTTATTAAATCCAATGCCCTTTTCCTTGAAGAAAGTCTTGATGATGATTTGTTGGAAATCGGCGAAAATTCGATTCGGTATAAAGGTCACGAAGCATCAAACCTTATTTTTTGCCAGGGAATCGAAAGCAATCAATGGTTTAAATGGGTGCCGATATTACCCTTAAAAGGAGAAACCATCCGGATAGAAAGTCACCGCTCAGAAAATATTATTATTAATCGGGGCGTTTATGCAGTGCCAGTAAACCAAAAAGGAACCTGGCGTGTTGGTGCTACATACTCTTTGACAGACAACGTAAAGGACATTACGGACCAGGCACGTGCCGAATTGACTTCAAAAATGGATGAATTGGTTAGTTTTCCTTATACTGTTGTGGACCAGGAATGGGGTATTCGTCCGACTACGCACGACAGGAAACCGGTATTAGGACAACATCCTGAGCATAAGGTTTTGTATATTTTCAATGGCCTGGGTCCGAAAGGCGTGAGCCTGGCTCCATATTTTTCAGAAATTTTGGTCCAATCAATTGAAAATCACCAATCCTTAAACAAAGAGGTGAATATTGAACGTTATAAATTATTATATTGGTCTCCCTCAACAAGAATATGAATTTGCGCAGCGGAATTTTATTACCACTTATTCTTTTACTCGTTAGTTCCTCGTCGATATACGCACAGCAATCGCGGGAAGTATTCGGTAAAAACAGAATCCAATATCGCCAGTTTGACTGGGTCTACCTAAGTGGCGAAAACTTTGACGTGTATTATTACGATGCGCGCAAAGGAATGGCACAAGAAGCTCTCGAATTTCTGGAGGGCGAATTTGATCGCATCACAGATCTTATTGGATATCCACCATATTTTAAAACAAAGGTTTTTATCTACAACTCCCTCAGCGATCTCCGGCAAAGCAATGTGGGCCTCAATCATAATGTATTTAACGTTGGTGGTGAGACGGAATTTATAAAACCCTATGTTGAAGTAGCACACCTGGGAACTGCACAAGAATTTAAAGACGAATTGCTGTACCAGATTTCAGATTTGATGATCAACGAAATGATGTTCGGCGGAAATCTTAAAGATATGTTTCAAAGTTCTATCCTGATGAACCTTCCGGACTGGTTTGTTGATGGTGCATCACGATATGTTGCAAAGGGATGGAGCATGGATATGGACGATTACATTCGGCAGCTGATGGCTACACGCAAGGCCCGAAGAGCCACCAAACTGGGCGGCAAAGATGCCGAACTGGTTGGCCAGTCGATATGGAATTTTATAGCCGAAAAATATGGTAAAAGCAGTGTTGCCAACATTTTAAATTACACTCGAGTTACCCGTAACGAAGAAAAAAGCATTCTAATAACCCTCGGCATTAACTTTCGCCAGTTGCTTACAGAATGGCAGAAATTCTATACTGACATGAGCGCGCAAGTTGGAAAGTCATATGTGAACGCAGCAGACAGCGCCTCTTTCACCCGGCAGCATAATAGGACGACAGAATTTCCTACCGTTAAATTAAGTCCGGATGGTCGTAACATAGCATACGCTGAAAACGACCGTGGCCGATACATCATTAAGGTACGCTCCCTCGAGACAGGGAAAGAAAAACGCATCATATCCGGTGGCAGTAAAGTAATAAAGCAACGTGTTGACTACCGGCTTCCGCTGATCGCCTGGGCCGATGCCAATACCCTTGGTGTGATTGGTGTGAACAAGGGAGAATACATTTTTTGGCTCTACGACTTTAATACCAAAACTAAAATTCCCCGCGAGCTGGAACGTTTCAGCAACATCCGCAGCTTCGATTTCTCGGGAAACGGAAGGCTGGTTATTTTAAGTGCCGATTTTGAAGGCCGGAGTGACCTGTTTTTACTGAGCGCAAAACGCGACCGTATCAGGCGGCTTACCAACGATATGTATGATGATCTGGATCCAAGCTTCATCCCCAATACCAATCAGATTGTTTTCAGTTCGAACAGAACAACTGATACGTTGCGCGCAAATACCAAACCGCAGTTCGATCAGCTCAGCAATAATTACAATCTTTTTATTTATGATTTAGACAGCACGAAATTTTTGTTAACCCGACTAACAAACACCATCAGCAAAGATCAATCTCCAAAAGCATTAGATGCAAATCATTTCTATTACCTAAGTGATCAGAGAGGTATTGTAAATCTTTTCAAATTCAACCGTAGTAACGGCATCTATACGCAGGTAACAAACTATTCGTCAAGTATTAAATACTACGATCTGAATTTCAACACCAACACATTGTCCATGGTGATGACAAAGAACATGAAAGAAAACATCTTTGTTGAGCGTGGATTTAATATTGACCGCCAGATTTTCACACCTGCAACCCGCAGAAAAGACTTGCAGCAAGCACGTGTTATCCGTGAGCGACGTAAGACAGAAGAAAATAAAAACATGAGCATCAAAGATCTGCTCAATGCGCGACTAAAGGAGGCACAACCTCAACGCGATACCGTCAAAACAGATTCAACTATTACTACTCCGTCCGATTCTCTGACTTTAAACCAATCTGTTCCTGACTCGGCAGTAGTTAACGATTCAACGGGACGGGCTGCTATTGATTCCGCGCAACTTCAAACCACCGCCCAACAGGATTCTGCCAATGCGGTAACTGCAAAGCCAAATGTGATTAACACCGATAATTATGTTTTCGAAGACGAAGTTGTAAAACAAAATCAGCCGAGCGAAACTTTCTTAACGCGATACAGAAAAGCGCGGGAGAAAAGCCGAATTACCGGACCGTTCCCCTACGAGTCAAAGTTCAGCTCTAATAACCTCGTTACATCACTGGTCGTAGATCCTATTCGCGGACTTGGTATCTCCATTGAAACGCAAATGAATGATATGCTCGAGAATTACCGGTTCTTTGGTGGTTTAATGACGAGTGTTGATCTGCGTAACGGAGATTTCTTTGGAGAATTTCAGTATTTGAAATCGCTGATCGATTTCAGTGCAAGATTTGATCGCAAGGGCATTCGCTGGCCAGCGCCAGAGGATGTGAATGAGCCTCAGCGGAACCTCTACCATTATTCATTGAATCGTTTTGAAATAGGCGCATCGTTGCCAGTCTCAGACAGGATACGATTCACGGTAAAACCTTTTGCAGCGTTGGCAAGATCTGTTGATTTAACCCAGGAAGATTATCCTTCTGCTCCTCCCACGGCGGCACCTATAAACAACTTCTATGCTGGTGTTAAATCGGAGATTGTGTATGACAATTCGGTTTCTACCGGACTTAATCTTATCGAAGGTACCCGTGGAAAGATTTCCTTTCAACATTACCAAGGGCTGGAAAACAAAGAGCTTAGCTTCAGCCAGGCAAGCATCGATGTACGGCACTATCAGAAAATTTACAAAGAAATTGTGTTTGCCGTCCGTGGATTTGCAGGAACATTCTTTGGCAATTCTCCAAAAAAATATCTCCTCGGTGGTATGGACAATTGGTTGTTTAACAAAACGAAAACAACTGGAAGAACCAGCGAAGGTGAATTCAATCCCCTTGGCTATCCGGCAGAAACCCAAGATATTCTCTTTGTCGAATTTGCAACCACGCTTCGTGGATTTGACTACGCAAACATTTTTGGGAACAGTGTAATGCTGGCGAATGCTGAATTGCGAGTTCCTTTGATCCGGGCACTATCAAGTGGGCCGATCTCTTCCAATTTTCTTCGCAATATGCAGTTCATTGCATTCTATGATATTGGTACGAGCTGGTCTGGTAAACCACCCTTTAGCTCTGAGAACAGCGTGAGCTACGAAGAAATTAACACCGGCCCGAATAAACACTTCAATATAAAAATTAAGAATTACTTAAATCCCTGGCTATACAGCTACGGTTTGGGTATGCGTACCGTTATGCTAGGATACTATATGAAGTTTGACGTGGCGTGGCCTGTCGAAAATTATGAAGTAGCCAAACCTAGACTTCACGTAACACTTGGTTTCGATTTCTAATACGTCGCCCATAAACAATTAGGTAAAGTGTTCATGTGCAAAATATGTTTTGTATTTTGCACCAATTCCACACTACAATTTATCATGCATGATTAAATCCATGACAGGCTTCGGCCAAAGCATTTTGGATGATGGGAAAATTCAAATTACCGTAGAAGTCAAAAGCCTGAATTCCAAATTTCTGGATCTTAACATTCGCTTACCCAAAACTTTTTCAGACAAAGAAATCGAAGTACGGAACCTCATCAGCGAAAAACTTGAACGGGGTAAGGTTTCAATCTCCATAGAGTATCAGCGATATGGTGAAGAGGATGTTAAGCAATCATACAACGAAAAATTGTTCATCGCTTATTATGCTGAATTGAAAAAATTAGCGGATAAAGTCGTGGCTCCTTATGATCAGCTTTTTGAGCTTGCACTGAATTCGCCGGAAGTAATTCAAGCTAAATTGAAAGACAACAATAGCGACGAAGAGTGGGTCAATGTTAAATCGTGTGTTTCTGAGGCCCTTGATAAATGTGAACAATTCAGAAAAGCAGAAGGGAAGGTCTTAGAAAAAATGCTGAAAGATTGTTGTACGGTAATTTATCAGGCGCTGAAAAACGTTGATGAACTTGATCCGAAAAGAGTCGACAAGATTCGCGAAAAATTGAAAGGAAACGTAACGACATTTTTTGGTGAAGAAGGCTACGACACCAATCGACTTGAACAAGAAATTATTTTTTACATAGAAAAGCTGGACATCAATGAAGAAAAGGTGCGATTGAAATCACACCTTGATTATTTTATGGGTGTATTGAATGAAGTACAGGGTAACGGAAAAAAATTAGGTTTCATTGCGCAGGAAATCGGACGAGAGATTAACACGATCGGCTCCAAGGCCAACGATGCCGGTATTCAAAAACATGTTGTTGTTATGAAAGAGGAACTTGAAAAAATCAAAGAGCAGTTGAACAACGTCGTCTAAGCTTTGTCAAGCACTTCAAAGTAGTTTAGCGAGCGTACTGATGTAACGATCAGGCACTTCACCTTTAACGGCTGTCTGGTAGTCGCTGTAACTGCAAGGCACAATGCTATTTCTTGAATATTTTTCTTTTCCATTCTGATAAGGAATTTCCATCCACCACTTTTCACTGAATTTACTTTTATAAAAAGAAATGACTTCTGGTTCCACAGGCATGGAAACAGAGTATTTCATAAAATCGTTACTCTTAAAATTCTGTTCGTTCTTGCGGTTGTAATACCCTTCGATAAAGTACCAAATCATCGTAGCGATGACCGAAGCTGTTTTCTTATGAGCATCGTCATAGGAAGGATTGTACTCATAAAAACCAATAGAGCTTAGTTTTTCATTAAGTCCGGCGTACCAGCAAATCTGACACGCCTCCTCCCCTGTTAACCCGAAAGGTTGTGCATTTGCATTACCAGGAGCATCAGCCGACCGAATGGCTGTAATGTCAAAAGCAACCATGTCAGCATTCCTTACCACCGGTTCAATCTCCTGAATATTAGTACGAATCTGCCCAACACGAAACGCTTCAAAGTATAACTTTTCCAAAATAGAAACAGACTGCGGATCAATTAGATACGACTGATACGCCAAATGCGTGTAGCTGAACAGGTAGTTCGGTTCATGCAACAAGATTTTATGGATGTGATGTCTATTTTCTGGCGACTCGCTTTTCTCTTCTAAGTCCAAATAGGCATCAATGTTTAATAAACTAACAAGCTTCTCCATGGTTTCGTACGCACAATACTGACCATAGTCGAGATCATGCGAGCCTCCGATAATGATTGGTAGAACGTTATGTTCTAAAAGCATGCGGCAAACCTCGCTGACACGCACATAAGACTCACTCACGTCGTGCCCAATATTTAAGTTTCCAAGATCGACAATGCGATATGCACCCAAACCCTTTTTTAGATGATACAGCTTCTTCCTAATCTCGTCGGGTCCCGAAGCAGTGCCTTTATTATTGTGAGAACCACGTTCTTCCTTGATACCGAAAATAGCGATATGAGCACCGCGGTAATCAGGCATTTTTTCGGTGAACGCATGGATGCTTCGGAAAAAACTTGAGGGAGCGCCTAGACCCGCGTAAAGTGATTCATCAATGGGTGAAAAAAGAATAGTAAGATCCATACAAATAAAAATCTGGGTGAATATAATACAAAGGTGAGATCAAAAAATGGTAATGGTGTATTGAAAGATTCATCCATTCAACCCCCGAAAAGAGCTGGCCACGGTGCATTTTTAAGACATAGAGGTTTGTCGCTGGATTTGAGCCTCCAAGTCTATGTATATTGAGTTGAGAATGAGTTAATTAATTTTGAATCTAAAATTTCCGCTTAAATACAGTCTTGATTTTAAAATCATTTTAGTAGCCTCGTTGTATTATCTCGCAGCAAGGTTAGGGTTCTTCTTTGCCTTTGAAAATAGTTCCTCTCTCCCAACCTGGCCTCCTTCCGGAGTCGCCTTCGCTTTAGTCATTTTACTCGGCCGACAAACATGGCCGGGGATTACTATTGGTGCTCTTGTGGCCAATATCATGGCACATTGGAATAATCCGGATCTTCCTGCCCAAACAGTCATCATACTGAGTAGTCTCATTGCAGCCTCTCATACAATGGAGGCCGTGGTAGGAAATTATCTGATAAAAAACTGGATCAAATCTGATTACCCATTTAAAAGTACTAAGAACGCCTACCGGTTTCTTTTCGTTTCTCTAACAATGTCTTTGTGTGGTGCAACGCTAGGGACATTGGGACTTTTTATTAATAAATTAATTGATACATCGCAGGTCCTGCGCACTGGCTTCTCCTGGTGGATCGGCAATGTGGTAGGCATTCTGTTATTCACACCATTTCTCCTGGCATGTGCTGAAAAATTTGGTTTCAAAATTTCTTCCAAAAAATCATTCGAGGTTGGAATTTTTCTATTGACCGTTGTATCAATATATCTTTTGTTGCAGGTCGATCTTGTACCAACGTTAGAGCACTCGCTTCCTTTTCTGGCCCTTCCCTTCTTATTATGGCTTGCATTTCGTTTTGATTTAATCGTATCCGTCACCGGTATTTTAATCGCTTCATTTGTTTCTCTTTATGTAACTATTCTAGGCAAAGGTCCCTTCATCCTCGACGATCCGTATAATTCAATGTTGCTTTTACAAATCTTCATTGGCGTAATGAGCATTTCAACAATTGTTCTATCCGCCACTGTGAAAGAACGTTTGGAAGTACAACACAAATTACTCCTGTTTAATGAGAATCTTGAAACCATGGTTCTTGAAAGAACCCAAGCGTTAAATGAGGAAATTACAACACGAAAAAAAGCGGAAGAAAAACTTCAAGGTACTAACAGGGAACTGAGCAAGCGTAATACAGAACTTGACAATTTTGTGTATAGCGTATCGCATGATCTACGTGCACCCATCGCATCGGTGCTTGGGTTAATCAATCTTGCAAAAAAAGATATTGACGTGCACATGAAAGACATGTACTTAGACATGATCTACAAAAGTGCCATGCAGCAGGATCATTTTATTAAAGAAATTCTCGACCAATCCAGAAATTCCAGGTTAGAGGTGACAAGGGAAGAAATACAATTTAAATCTTTAATTGAAGAAACTTTCCTCCAATTGAAAAATGCAACCAATACAGGTGTTGTCGAAAAGGTTATTAAAATTAATCAAGACGAACCATTCTTCTCTGATCGCTGGCGACTAAAAGTAATCCTGAACAATATTATATCGAACTCCATAAGGTATCGAAACGGTCATGATCCCATAATTAAGGTGAACGTAAATATTTCTAAAAGTTCAGCGACGCTGGCAATCGAGGACAATGGTAAGGGAATAGAAAAAGATCATCTGCCCAATATTTATAAGATGTTTTATCGGGCAACAGACGATGGAGCAGGCTCTGGGCTTGGACTTTACATTGTAAAGGAGGCTATCGAAAAATTGAATGGCCACATCAACATCGAATCCGAAGTAGGAAAAGGAACAACTGTAAAATTAGAAATTCCTACACTGGGTTAAAAAAATGTGAGCCGACAACATGCCGGCTCACGAAAAACTTCACTTTCAATCCGGATGGTTTTACCTTGCCAAACGATAAGCATAGGTAATTGACAGTAACCAATCGGCGAACGCAGCATCACCAATCTGGTAAGCTCCGGATATCTTTGTTCTTTCTTTGTCAATTGTATTTTGAACCCTGTTACGGTATAAAGCAATGGGTACATTAACGGCCAGCGTATGTTTGCCAGTGCTATATACAATGGATGGTTCTAACGACATGATATATCCAGGTCTTCTCCAGCCTTCACTTTTGCCAATGAGGTCTTCAGAAGGAATGCCTTCGTATCGTCCGCCCAACGCGAACTGAAAACGGTCAACGGTATACCGCGCACCAAGTCTGAAAACATATTGATCCACAACTGAAAACTCATTTGAGTTAGGAATTCCTTCAGTAAGGTTATCACTTCTTTTTATACCGTTTGTGTTTCTGGGATTAGACATGTAAAGGCCAGTCCCGTAAATTGAAAATCTGTGGTTGATATGATACGCCGCATCAAACTCCAATATGATACCAAGGCCTCCATCCCCTAGTTGAATAGATTGATCCACGACACGATATACCAGCGTATCCTGACCTTCAGAATTTTTCTTATGGAAGTGATCCTTGGTTTCATAATTACCCGTAGGCAACTTAACGCCTAGCCCAACAGATAAACTTATTTTTTCTTTTTGTAAGGCATTATAATATCCGCTGATTCTAACATCTCCTAACCCCCGCGCCTGCGTATGAAATCTTGGGTTGATGGTTGGATTGGAAGCAGTAGGGTTACCGTAATGCTCATACAAAGAAGACCTGTCAATATCCAAGTAAGGAAGGATGGCAGAAACAGACCAGCGCTTGTTAAGTATATATGAAATGCCAAATAGAAGTGAATTATCATTATTAATAACCTCAGTACCTTGTTCAACACGATGTGTCTCCTCATGGCTAGCTCTGAAATGTTTGTAGGAACGAAAGTATCTGTAGTTTAATGAAAACTGCCATGCTTTGGTTTGAACACTGTCAGAGCCCAACGACCATGACGACATGTTACGAACTGCGACACAACCCTGCGCCTTAGTATCGAGGTGAGAGCCGATGACAAGTGCAAACATTAAAATTATAGTATAGTAAAAACGTGATTTCATAGAATGTATTTAGCGTTTAAAAAGGGTATAAGAAAACGATCGAATGGCTGACGCTTCATTCCATTTTGGAATACTGAACAAAGCGAATTCAATCCTTTAAATTTGAAAATACAGGGAGCGAGTGTCCGAAAAAAAAAACTAAGCAAGTTCGGGAGGAGGGGAATCAATCGAAAGGGAACGCTGGTTAATAGAAAATTCTCTTGATTGGAAAAGTATATCAAATTCCAGGATCCAGCTAGCGGTGGGCGTAATGGAACCCGTTGTCAAAAAATCTTTAAAGAGATGATCCAACAGGTTCAAATTTTGTTTTGTGTTCGCCGGGAGGGCTTGCGTGAGTGAGGTATACTTCTCCATTGAGGATTGAAGTCGCGTTTGTTCCTGATCCTTTACGCAAATCATGAACAACGTATCGTTTTCAATCTTTTGTTTTACTAAATGATAGAATTCTCCCTTGTGTTCCACTTCACCAATCGCCCTTTCGTATTCAGGATTATGAATCGAATAGGGTAGCGTGACGGGCAATGTTAAGATTACGACTTCTTCGGAAGAATACGCATCTGCGTCCAAGCGATGCAAAAGATCATTTTTCGCTTGAACTTTGAGAGCGACAAAAATCAAATGATATCCTCCCACGTTGAACAGGAATATTACCAAAAAAAATATGGCAATAGTTTTTTTCAAGGGTTGAGGTTTATTGGATACCCTAGGTAGCAAAAATTTCAGAAATACACAAGAATCGATTAATCAACGCTCCTCGGGTGGGCTATCCACCAAAGTCGTCAAACCTAATATTTTCCTTTGGAATACCCATCTCATCCAGCATTTTAAGGACAGCGGCGTTCATGAGTGGAGGTCCGCACAGGTAATATTCCACATCCTCAGGACTTGGATGCGTTTTGAGATAATTGTCGAACAGACATTGGTGAATAAAACCTATATATCCATCTGCAGTTCGATCTTCCAGGCTTTTCTTAACCTTCCAGTTGTCTTCCGGGAGCGGTTCAGACAAGCCAATGTTAAACTGAAAATTAGGGAATTCTTTTTCAATTTTCCTAAAGTGATCAACATAGAAGAGCTCCTTCTTGGAACGGCCACCGTACCAGTAAGAAACTTTACGATTAGTCTTTTCAGTATGGAATAAGTGGAAGATTTGAGCCCGCAATGGCGCCATCCCCGCTCCACCACCGATGTAGATCATTTCGCGCTGGGTCGGATTAATGTGGAACTCGCCGTATGGACCTGAAATGGTTACTTTATCACCCGGTTTACGACCAAAAATGTATGAAGAACAGATGCCAGGATTAACATCCATCCATTTATTGTTCGCACGGTCCCACGGCGGCGTAGCTACCCGGATATTAAGCATTACAATGTTTCCTTCTGCAGGATGATTGGCCATGGAATAGGCCCTGAAAATAGGCTCATCGTTCTTCATTTTCAAATCCCAAAGCTTGAACTTGTCCCAGTCAGATTTGAAAACATCAGGTTTATGACCAAGTTCAGGATGAGGAGTTATGTCGATGGTTTTGTAATCCACGGTAGTAACAGGGACATCGATTTGAATATATCCACCTGCTTCAAATTTCAGCGTCTCGCCAGGAGGCAGCTTAACAACAAATTCTTTAATGAAGGTCGAAACATTATAGTTAGAAACTACCTCACATTCCCATTTCTTGATCCCGAAAATTTCCTCAGGGATACGAATTACCAAATCCTGCTTTACCTTCACCTGACAGCCCAGGCGCACATGTTCTTTTTTTTCTTGTCTCGTCAAGTGTCCTAATTCAGTAGGAAGCACATCGCCACCGCCAGATTCTACAACGCATTTGCACATGGCGCAAGTACCTCCTCCACCACAGGCAGAAGGCAGGAATATTTTTTCGTTGGCTAAAGTCGATAGCAAAGAACTACCTGCGGAAACGGTCAAAGTCTTCTCGCCATTGATCACAATCTTCACCGGACCTGACTGAACCAATTTCTTCTGCGCAAAAAGCAACATGAACACCAATAACAAAATGATTATGGTAAATGCTGCAATGGAGGATATAATGACCATCTCAATTTGGATTTTAACTGCTACAAATATATTGAGCACCCGTTACAAACGGCAGAAAATATCCAGATTTTTAAAGCCCTTCATCAACCAAGCATGTGCTTTTTGAGGCATTTTTTATAAAAAAAATTATGCGAATGCGAACGATTCCTCGGAGGTAGATTTTTTCTCTGGCGTAAAGACAGCTCCCGGAGCCAAAATGATCCCGACACCATCAAGCAAAGACCACTCGTGGAGCTTCGAAAGGCTCACTTTACCGACCATATACTGTTTTCCGTGCGATGCGTACCCGGATTCAAAGTGTGCAAAATCACTGATGGAGATATTAATACCTTTATCAAAACTTACGAATGCCTCCACCAACAAATGATTTGAAAATTGAAGATCGTTTAATTGATGTAATTTTTTGTACTCGTATTGATATTGATAGGTGAGGGCAGAAATATCGGAGAGCACTGCTGATCCGGTCGGATAGCTACCAGCACCCTTACCAACAAAAAGTTGTTTCTCTGCAAATGCACTTTCGAGTTGTACAGCATTGTATTCGTTGCGAACGGCGTAAAGCGGATGCGTAGATTCTATGAACTGTGGACAGACAAAACCATAAACCCGGTTCTTAATTTTGAAGGCTCTCGCTACAAGCTTGATCGCATAATGATTGTCGTAAGCAAATTTTAAATCAAGCTCCGATATTTTATCAATACCGATGTTGATAACATCTTCCGGTTTTACGAATACTCCGAAGGTATGGGCAATTGCAATCACTAATTTGAATTTGGGGTCAAAGCCTTTAACATCCAGACTCGGATCTGATTCTGCAAACCCTAATTCCTGCGCTTGTTGTAAAGCATCCGAATAATTCTTTTTCTCTTCGAAAACTTTCGTCAGAATGTAGTTTGTGGACCCGTTAAAAATACCTTCAATACCGGTTAACAAGTCGTTGTCGTAATATTCTTCGAGATTTCTAATGATCGGAATACTTCCGCAAACTGACCCTTCGTATAAAACTGGCTTTCCATACTGACGCTGGAGATGATAGATTTCTTCGAGATGTTCTGCCAGCATTTTTTTATTTGCCGTGACGACGGCTTTACCTTTTTGCAAGGCTTCCTTCACGATTTCGAAAGCTGCATTTGAATCATCAATCAATTCAACAACAACATCAATTTCAGGGTCATTTAATATTTCTTCTTTATCGAATGTGAATAATTTTTCAGGGAGCAAGCGAGATTTGTTTTTATCTTTTACGCAAATCTTTTTAATGTCTGCTTTGATTCCTGGTGTTTCATTTAACACATGATAAAGTCCCTGGCCTACACATCCAAATCCAAATACACCTAGGGTGAGATGGCGATGATTAGTTGTATTAGATTGATGCGGTACCTTATTTTCCAAACTCATGATATACAATTTTAGTTTATGCGCTTGCTCTCGCTGAAATGTGATCTTGCGCAAAGAAATTTTTAATATGACTACTCAATTGTTCAAACTCAACCAAAAATCCGTCGTGACCGTAAAGTGAAGACATCACTTCAAGCCTTGCATCAGGAATATGTTCTGCTAGAAACTTCTGTTCCTGAAGAGGGAATAAGATATCGCTGTCAATCCCCACGACCAATGTTCTGGCTTTAATCTTTTTTAAAGCATCTGCAACGCTTGGCCTATTCCGACCTACGTTGTGTGTATCCATCATGATGGACAGGCCCCAATAAGTAAATGCATTAAAACGATTTGCAAGCTTCTGACCTTGATAACGCTGATAGGTAGCAGCTCGAAAGTCCCGAAGCGTTTCATTGCTTTTCTCCGCTTGGGTGTGCTGATACGTTTCATAGTACCGGTATGAAATCATTCCGATGGCACGGGCAGCTTTCAATCCTTCTAACCCTGCACGCGGATGATTCTCTTTCCATGTTGGATCAGTTTCAATGGCCATGCGCTGCGCCTCGTTAAAAGCAATTCCCCACGGTGAATGATTGGCGTTGGTAGCAATTGGAATGATATGTTGAAACACATCGGGTTGTTGAATGGCCCACTCCAAAACCTGCTGGCCACCCAACGAGCCACCAATAAGGGTGTGAATATTCTCCAGTCGAAGTTCTTTTCGCAGCAGGTCAAATGCATGCACCACGTCACGGTTGGTAACCGGTGGAAAGTTATGATAATATGGTTTGCTTGTCTTTGGATCTATTGAAAGCGGACCTGTGGATCCATAGCATCCACCCAACACGTTAGCACAGACGATGAAGTAATGACGCGGATCAAAAAATCTTCCTTCATCAAAAAGCCCACTCCACCAGTCAGTGAAATCAGAACTTCCGGTCAACGCGTGACAGATCCAGACAACATTACTGCGGTCAGCATTAAGCTTACCAAGCGTGGTGTATTTAAGTTGAAATCCAGACAAGGTTGACCCCGACTCCAGCGAAAAATCCTGCTTGTAGTGAAATGTATGATCGTATTTCTCCATATTATTTTCCCTGCGCTACTACTAAAAAAGAAAAGCGCAAGACCGTTTTAATTCAATTTTATAAATCTCTAACGCTCTCTTTTTTTGAGAGCGTTAGAGATAAGATTTTATGATACTAATTCTCCTTCAAATACCTTTTCAAAAGCCTGCTGGAGATCCGCTTTAAGGTCGTCGATATGTTCTATACCAACAGATATTCTTAACTGATTCGGCAAAACTCCGGCGGTTACTTGTTCACTCTCACTAAGCTGCTGATGCGTGGTCGCTGACGGTTGAATAATCAAAGTCTTAGCATCACCCAGGTTTGCGAGATGGCTTAACAACTTTAAATTATCAACAAATTTTGTTGTGTGCTGCTTGGTGCCTTTTACAGTAAAGGACAGGACCGCGCCAAAACCATTACGCAAATATTTTTTCGCGAGTTTATGATAAGGGCTGCTTTCAAGTCCCGGATAATTTACGGACTCAACGAGATCATGTTTTTCCAGCCATTGTGCCAATGCCAACGCGTTGTCTACTGAACGCTGTACACGCAGAGACAATGTTTCAAGCCCCTGCAATAATAAAAATGAATTAAATGGGCTGATGGATGGTCCTAAATCCCGAAGGCCTTCAACACGTGCGCGAATAATAAAAGCAATGTTCGGCAAACCAAGCGGATTTCCTTCACCAAAAACATCCCAGAATTTTAATCCGTGATAACCTTCAGAAGGCTCGGTAAATTGAGGGAATTTTCCGTTAGCCCAGTTATAATTTCCACCATCAACGATAACACCGCCAATAGATGTACCGTGGCCGCCTATCCACTTCGTTGCAGACTCGACGATCACGTTCGCTCCGTGCTCAAATGGTCGGAACAAATAACCGGCAGCTCCAAAAGTATTATCGACAACAAGCGGAAGGTCATGTTTTTTAGCAATGGCTGCAATGGCTTCAAAATCAGGAATATTAAAACCAGGATTTCCGATCGTTTCAAGATAGAGCGCTTTGGTTTTCTTATCAATTAGTTTTTCAAACGATTCTGCTTTATCGCCTTCGGCAAACCGGACATCAATGCCCAACCTCTTGAAAGCAACTTTAAATTGATTATAAGTACCGCCATATAATAAGGAAGTAGAAACAAAATTGTCGCCTGCCTGAAGAATATTATGCAACGCCAAAAATTGAGCAGCCTGTCCGGAGCCAACCGCCAAAGCGGCTACACCACCTTCGAGCGCAGCAACGCGTTTTTCAAAAACGTCTGTCGTTGGATTCATGATTCGGGTATAGATGTTTCCGAATTCTTTCAGGGCAAAAAGGTTCGCTCCATGCTCTGAATCCTTAAAAGTATAAGAGGTTGTCTGGTAGATGGGTACCGCACGTGAGCGTGTTGTAGGGTCGACTTCCTGACCAGCATGTAGCTGAAGCGTTTCGAAATGTAAATTTGACATGTGATTTAAATATTTTAGTGATTAGATGTATTGTGTAATCAAAATTATATAGCCGTAACCAGCTTGCCTGTCACTGGGCAGGGTCATAGGCTATTTGTTGCTGAAAGGAGCTACTCACTGATCAGCAACAACGGCAACAACAACACATGCACGCATTGGAAATGCTAGACATGTCATCAATAAAATTAAGGAAGCTTTTGAAGTAAGCACGCAAACGTACGTTGCTTGTTCCTGTGATGAGGCTGATGATGATTTTTTTCATTTTTTAACCGGTTTATAGTTCCCCCACCATCGGTGGGAAGTCAGGATTTAGCACCTTTCATATTTAGGAGGTTGCTAGCGTTTCATTGAGCCTGTCTCTCCGCGCTTCTTTATAAATCGATTAAGCGGAAGTGCTTATTCGACTTTTGTGAATACAAACGTAGGGCTTGAAAGGAATGTTTGCAAGCCGATGTAAATCTTTTTTTGTGGGATTACTCACAGGTGTTAGGGAGACTTGAAATTTCACCATTGAGCACACAACCACTTTTAGCTTTTTTTAATGAGTGAAATTTGTCCTGTATGGTATACATCATGGTGAATTATGCCGTGCAGCAAAGTATAAAACGTGTATTCACCGGATCCTTGTGGCACAACCTCAAATAGTCTGGACGCGGGAAAGGATGTCAGCAAACGAAGAAGTTGTTCCTGGCTTTTATACAATTCCATCACAACTTTTGGCCAATTCATTGCTGCCGGAAAATTCAATTCATCGGTAATGGTAAATTGATTATCACCTTCCAACCGTTTAATAACAAATAATCGCCACGATGTCATATGAGCGACCAACTCGATGATGCTATGCGTGTGCCCAAGCCGTTTTGATGCCCACTCCGGTTGAATATCACTCAACACTTCTTTCACCGATGGTCCATACCATGGATTCTTTTCAAAGGTGCTATTCAAAAGCGAAACAATGTGTTCGATCTCGCCGGCCATGTTTTCTTTGAATGTTCTTCGCGAAAATTTTTTAGTTCATCTATGTTAACATTCCGCCATCTACCTGAATAACCTGTCCTGAAATATATGATGCCATATCAGATCCGAGGAAGACACAAGCATCCGCGACATCCTGTGGTTTTCCACCACGTTTCAAGGGAATTGCGTCTCTCCAGGATTGAACTGTTTTTTCATCCAATTTATCCGTCATCTCAGTTTCAATGAACCCGGGTGCAATTGCATTTGAGCGTATACCTCTTGAGCCCAACTCCAGGGCCACTGATTTAGTGAATCCGATGATGCCGGCTTTGGACGCTGCATAATTTGCTTGTCCTGCATTACCCTTCAACCCCACGACTGAAGTCATGTTGATGATAGCGCCGCCTTTTTGTTTCATCATTTGCTTAGTAACAGCTTTCACCGTATTAAAACAGGACTTTAAATTTACATTAATTACTTTATCCCACATCTGTTCCGTCATGCGAAGCAACAAGGTATCCTGTGTTATTCCAGCATTGTTTACAAGAATATCCAATGATCCAAAATCTGCGATGACTGCATTAACCAAACTTTCTGCCTGCAAAAAATCGGATGCATCAGATCTGTAGCCCTTCGCTTTTACGCCTTTTGATTTCAACTCCTGTTCCAATGCCTCACCTTGTTCCACACTTGATAAGTAGGTAAAGGCGACGTTTGCACCTTCTTCTGCATAACGATAGGCAATGGCTTTACCTATTCCTTTCGATGCACCGGTGATCAATGCGGTTTTTCCTTGTAATAAATTCATACTAAAATTAACCAGTCCACGGTCGACTGACAACGCTTTAAGTTCTTCCGTTACTTTTCAAAAGTAGCCGAATTCTATCAAAATACATCGAATGAATAACAATTCCTGCTTATTGAAGGTGCATCGGAACTCTCAATCTGTCGCATTTAAATGCTAAACTTTTTGAAAGAGCCGTCAGGAGTTTATCTTTGGCAGCGAATTTTAAATCTAATACAATGTCAAAATATGATCTTATCGTGATCGGAAGTGGCCCAGGCGGTTATGTCGCTGCTATCCGGGCCTCTCAGCTTGGAATGAAAGTAGGCGTCGTTGAGAAAGCCGAGTTAGGAGGTATCTGCCTAAACTGGGGCTGCATACCTACTAAGGCATTATTGAAAAGTGCCAACGTATTTGAATATATCAAGCACGCGAAAGATTATGGTATCGAAGTAAAAGATGCTAAAGCTGATATAGGCGGAATGGTTAAACGCAGCCGTGATGTAGCTAACAGCATGAGTAAAGGTGTTCAATTCCTTTTCAAAAAAAATAAAATTGATCAAATAGTCGGTTTCGGAAAGCTTAAAAAAGGATCCAAGGTTGAGGTCACTGATGCATCAGGAAAAAAGACTGACTACGAAGCCAAACACATAATTGTCGCAACAGGTGGACGTTCGCGCGAGCTTCCAAATCTAAAAATCGATGGCAAGAAAATAATCGGTTACCGTGAAGCTATGGTGCTTGAAGAACAACCCAAAAAATTGTTGGTGGTCGGCTCGGGTGCTATCGGCGTGGAGTTCGCTTATTTCTACAACTCTATCGGCACAGAAGTTACGATAGTAGAATTTTTACCAAGAATCGTTCCTGTGGAAGACGAAGAAGTCTCCAAAACATTAGACCGTTCTTTCAAAAAAGCGGGAATGAAAATTTATACCAATTCAGAAGTTACCAAGGTGGATACTTCGGGGAAGAGCTGCATTGCCACTGTTAAAACCCCTGAAGGCGAAATTAAAATTGAGACCGATGTGGTGCTATCCGCAGTAGGTATTGCCACAAACCTGGAAGGTATTGGCCTTGAAGAGACCGGTGTGAAGACAGATAAAGGCAAAGTAATTGTAGACGATTTTTATAAGACAAATATTTCCGGCGTATATGCAATAGGTGATATTGTGAAAGGGCCGGCTTTAGCCCACGTAGCCTCTGCGGAAGGAATTATTTGTGTCGAAAAAATCGCCGGCCATAACCCCCAGCCATTAAATTATAACAATATACCAGGTTGCACCTACTGCTCCCCTGAAATTGCTTCTGTCGGATTTACAGAAGAAGCCGCTAAAAAAGCTGGCTATGAGATTAAAGTAGGGAAATTTCCTTTCACAGCGTCAGGAAAAGCAAAGGCCGGGGGCAATGCAGACGGTTTTGTGAAAGTGATTTTTGATGCGAAATATGGTGAATGGTTAGGCGCTCACTTCATTGGCGCGAATGTCACTGAGATGATTGCTGAAGTTGTAGTCGCTCGTAACTTGGAAACCACAGGGCATGAAATCATTAAGTCAGTGCATCCTCACCCTACAATGAGTGAAGCTATTATGGAAGCAGCCGCTGCCGCTTACGGCGAGGTAATCCATATCTAAGAAAAAACCATCTTGATTGAAACATATGGACGGATGACGGATCCGTCCTTTTTTTATATGTGAAGGGGACGGTTAGCGGTTGCAGCAAGACACGCCTCTTTAACGGCCTCCATATACGTCGGGTGAGCATGCGACATGCGCGCAACGTCCTCAGCTGACGCACGGAATTCCATCGCTGTAACACCTGCGGCAATCATATCAGCTGCCCGCGCACCAACGATGTGCACACCAAGAATTTCATCTGTTTGTTTATCTGCCAGAATTTTGACCAAACCATCGGTATCCATGCTGGCACGCGCGCGGCCCAATGCTTTGTAAGGAAAAGTTCCGGTTTTGTAAGCACGCCCCTGATTTTTTAACTGTTCTTCAGTATAACCTACGCTGGCTACTTCGGGCCAGGTGTATACAACGCCTGGGATAAGCAAATAATTTATATGTGGCTTCTGTCCCGCCATTTGTTCTGCAACGAATACACCCTCTTCTTCGGCCTTGTGAGCAAGCATCGCGCCTCGGACAACATCGCCTATAGCGTAAATATTATCAACGTTTGTTTTCAAATGATCATCTACTGGGATTTGACCTTTGACTGTTTCAATCCCAACTTTATCAAGACCAAGTCCGTCTGTATAGGGCTTTCTTCCTATGCTCACCAAACAATAATCACCCTTCAATTCTAAAACCTTACCATCTTTTGCCTCAGCTTTTAGAACAACTTCTTTTCCTTTGTTTTCAACTGCCGTTACCTTATGACCGAGGTAAATATCCATTCCCATTTTTTTTGCAACTTTCTGGAGTTCTTTGCCCATGGTGCCGTCCATCGTCGGAATGAGGCTGTCGAGAAACTCAACTACTGTTACTTTAGAACCCAGTCTTGCATACACCGAACCCAATTCCATACCAATGACGCCGCCGCCGATCACAATAAGATGAGAAGGGATTTCGGTAAGCGTGAGTGCTTCAGTACTGGAGATTATTCTTTTTTTGTCAAAAGGCGCAAATGGGAGTGGCGTTGGTTTCGATCCTGTCGCGATAATTACCTTGTCTGTTGTGACTTGAGTTTCTTTGCCGTCCGAAGATGTAACCTTGATGGTATTTTTATCAATAAATGAACCTGTGCCTTTTAAAACATCGATCTTATTTTTTTTCATCAGGAATGCGATCCCGTCGACGTTGGATTTCACAACATCTTCCTTCCGCTTAATCATCTGTTTGATATTAACCTTGGGGGCCGGTATATCAATGCCATGTTCCTTAAAATGTTCTTTCGCGTTGATGAAATGTTCAGACGAATCAAGCAAGGCTTTGGATGGAATGCATCCTACATTTAAACATGTGCCTCCTAAGGTATCATACTTTTCAATGATGGCAGTTTTAAATCCTAGTTGCGCACAGCGAATCGCTGCTACATAACCACCAGGACCAGAACCAATAACCGTGACGTTGTATTGCATGGAGAGAAAAAATGAATTGGATATTAAATAAAAAATAAACGTTTAAACACCGAGGATCAATCTTCCGGGATCTTCCAACATCTCTTTAACTCTCACCAGGAAACTTACTGATTCGCGTCCATCTACGATTCTATGATCGTATGACAACGCGAGATACATAATAGGACGAACAACAATTTCCCCGTTTTTAACAACAGGGCGTTCTACAATATTATGCATTCCTAAAATGGCAGATTGTGGTGGATTAAGTATTGGCGTAGAAAGCATTGACCCAAAGACGCCGCCGTTTGTAATGGAAAACGTCCCTCCCGTCATTTCTTCAATAGAAAGTTTACCATCCCGACCTTTAGTGGCCAGACGCACAACCTCTCCTTCTATCTGGTTAAAAGATAACAGTTCAGCATTGCGAATTACTGGTACTACCAGTCCTCGAGGCGTTGATACCGCGATGGATATATCACAATAATCATGATAGACAATCTCATCACCTTCGACAGATGCATTCACTGCCGGAAAGTCTTTTAGGGCAGCACAAACTGCTTTGGTGAAGAAGGACATAAAACCCAACCCGACACCATATTTTTCCTTAAACTGATCTTTATACTTTGAACGCATGTCCATGATCGGCTTCATGTCTACCTCATTAAAAGTAGTGAGCATAGCCGTTTCATTTTTTACCGATACGAGCCGTTTTGCTATCGTCTTTCGCAACGATGTCATTTTCTCCTTGCGTATATTTCTGGATCCACCAGAAGAAATCACAGGTGCTGCCTGCGAAGGTTGCGCCTTTGTCTCCGCAGGTTTTGTTGTCGATGGCTGCGCCTTCACGGCATCCTCTTTCGTTATTCTTCCACCAACACCATTACCTTGTACCTGATTTGCAGGAATGCCTTTCTCACTTAATATTTTTGCTGCGGCCGGCGAGGGATGGCCCGCCGCGTACGATTTGTCGCTTCCTCCACTCGAGGCGCTAACCGCTGTTTCCTTTTTTTCCTGCGGTTCTGTCACAGGTGATTCCCCAGTTATTTCAATTTTACAAATCAACCCTCCGATTGGCAACGTCTCTTTTTCTTTTGCTACAATATGCAAAATACCAGTCGCCTCAGCGGGTAGCTCAAAGGTTGCTTTATCAGACTCAACTTCTGCAATAACCTCATCAAGCTTTACAAAATCGCCCTCTTTTTTAAGCCAGGTGGAAATTGTTACCTCGGTAATAGACTCACCTACCGCAGGCACCTTCATTTCCTTAATACCACCACTTACTTTTGACTCAGTTTTCTGAGGCTGTGGTGTACTGGCGGTGGCGGGCGCTTTGGGAGGCTGTGGTGCTTGCGCTGCTCCGGGCTCGATTTCACAAATGGTTTCCCCAATGGGTACTGTTGTACCCTGTTGCTTGAGTATCTTTAAAACACCGTCACTTTGAGCAGTCAACTCGAAGGTTGCTTTGTCCGATTCCAGTTCTGCAATAACTTCGTCCAGTTTAACGACATCGCCATCCTTCTTTAGCCAATTTGCAATTGTAACTTCAGAAATAGATTCTCCAACTGTAGGTACTTTTATTTGTATAGCCATTCAGTGATTTGTTAAATTATTAGAGGGTTTAAAAGACGTTATATCTCAAACGCTTTATTCACTATTTTGTCTTGTTCAACTTTATGGATCTTTGAATAACCCGTAGCCGGCGAAGCACTTGCCTTGCGTGATACAAATTCCAGGTCATACTTGGGCATCATTCGAAGGATATAACTTAAGGCTCCCATGTTAGATGGTTCTTCTTGCGTCCATACCAATTTGGCATCTTTATATTTCTTTAGAACACCTTTGAGTTGCTTTTCAGGAAAAGGATGAAGCTGTTCCAGTCGCACAATAGCAGTATCCTTTATTTTTTTCTTTTGTTGAACTTCGGCCAGGTCGTAATAAATCTTTCCCGAACATAGAATAACACGCTTTACATCTTTTACGGAAACATTCGGGTCATCGAGTATTTCACTAAAGGTTCCTGACGTGAATTCTTTGATAGGAGAAACAACGGCCGGATGACGTAGCAGTGATTTCGGAGAAAATACAACACAGGGTTTACGGAACGGCCATGCTACCTGTCTCCTCAACAAATGGAAGAAGTTTGCGGGCGTAGTAGGATTTGCAACAATCATGTTATACTCAGCTGATTGTTGTAAGAATCTTTCAGGCCTGCAACTTGAGTGTTCTGGCCCCTGACCTTCGTACCCATGAGGCAATAACATTACCAGCCCATTCATCCGTTGCCATTTGGATTCTGCGCTGGAGATAAATTGGTCAATAATTACCTGGGCGCCATTTGCAAAATCTCCAAACTGAGCTTCCCACAAAACCAATGCACTTGGAGAGGACATGGCATAACCATATTCAAAACCAAGCACTCCGAACTCGGACAGCAACGAATTGTAAATACTGAATTTTGTCTGATTCTTTTCAATGTTATTTAAGCCACAATACGGTTCGTTCGTGTTTGCATCAAAAAAGTACGCATGACGGTGTGAAAATGTACCTCGCTTCACGTCTTGGCCGGACATTCGAACAGGGGTTTTATCAAGCAATAAGGAGCCATACGCCAATAGCTCTGCATCTGCCCATCCTAATATTTTGCTTTCAAAGAAAGCATTGGTGCGATCTTTCAAAAGTTTTTCAATTTGCTTAAGGGGTTTAAATCCTTCTGGGATTGACGTCAGTGCTTTTCCCACTTTCTCGATTACGCTTTCTTTAATTCCAGTCTCCGGTGACTTATCAAAATCTTCTGGCTTTGCCCACCGCATTTCCTCCCATTCCGCTTCCATTTTCTGCGGCTTGTAAGGCAATGGTTTTTGCTTCACTTCATTCAACCGGTCCTGCAGTTGGTTTCTGAAATTTTTATCCATCTCATCTGCCAATGCCGCATCCACATCACCTCTTTCGATCAATTTCTTAACATAAATTTCCCGCGGGTTTTCATGTTTAGCAATGAGGTTATATAATTTTGGTTGGGTGAATTTTGGTTCGTCCGCCTCATTGTGTCCGTGTCTGCGATAGCAGAGCAGGTCAATAAAAATATCTTTTCCAAATTTTTGCCGGTATTCAACGGCCAGGTTAGACACAAAGCTCACCGCCTCCGCATCATCGCCATTCACATGTAGTACTGGCGCATCGACAATCTTGGCAAGATCGGTACAGTATATACTTGTTCTGGCGTCATCATAATCAGTTGTAAAACCAACTTGATTATTAATTACAAAGTGTATTGTACCCCCTGTGGTATAGCCTGGCAGGCCTGACATCTGAACAACTTCATATACGATTCCTTGTCCAGCCAAAGCCGCATCGCCATGAATTAAGATGGCCATACCTTTAGAAAGGTCACCTTTGTACTCATCATCAATTTGACCTCGTGTATAACCGATTACCAATGGGTCGACCGCTTCTAAGTGGGAAGGATTGGGCGTGAGCTTTAAATAGATCTTTTTACCAGATGGTGTATTGACATGACTGGAATATCCCAGGTGATATTTCACATCGCCATCACCCATCGTCTGTTCAGGATTTACGTTACCTTCAAACTCCGTAAAAATCTGTTCATAGGTTTTACCCAAGATATTTGAAAGAACATTTAGTCGTCCACGATGTGCCATGCCGATAACGACTTCTTTTACATCAAGCGCAGCTGCCTTGTTGATTATGGTTTGCAGCGCTGGAATTGTAGTCTCACCACCCTCAAGAGAGAATCGTTTTTGTCCTAGGAATTTTGTGTGAAGAAAATTTTCGAATACCACCGCTTCATTCAGCTTCGTCAGGATTCTTTTCTTTTCATCTATTGACGGCGTATAAACAAAATATTCCTGTTCACATTTTTGAAAAAACCATTGACGTATCTCATCATTATGGATGAAGTTATACTCGAAGCCAATTGGCCCAAGATAGACGGCCTTTAACTTTTCAATGATCTTTCGTAATGTCGCACGACCCATTCCTATCTCTGACCCGACATCAAATTCCGTATCAAGATCTCCATCGGATAAGCCGACGCTTTTGTGATCGAAATTCACATTGTGATTTCTGCGGGGTCTTACAGGATTAGTCTTTGAAGTAAGGTGTCCAAAAGAACGATAAGTGAAAATCAGGTTTCTCACCTGCGTTTCTTTGATTGATAATGATTCATCGGCAGTAGCTTTGTGTCCGTTTGCTGCCTTTGAAGAAAAATCATATCCCTCGAAAAATTTTTGCCAGGTCGGATCTACTGAATTTGGATCTTTTTTGTAATCCTGATAAAGCCGGTCTATATAACCTACTTCAGCATTTGATATATACGAATATGTGCTCATGTATACGATTGAAAGCCCAAATGTAGAGAAGCCATATAACATTAAAAAATTGAGTACTCGCGTACACGAATATAATGAAATTACTTATCGGCTTTTGGTTTTTGTCACGCATATAGACACCGGTGGCTCCTTTGCGCATCTTTTGTAAAATTCCTTTTTTGGACGTTAATCAGAAGAGAAAAAATCCATTATCTTTGCGGCCTTATAAAGGACGCGTTCCACATTAAAACCTAAAAAAGTAATGGTTAAAATCAGATTGGCCAGAAGAGGCCGCAAAAAACTAGCATTATACGATGTAGTCGTAGCCGATGCCAGGTCCCCACGTGATGGGCGATTTATTGAAAAAATCGGGACTTATAATCCCCTAACAGTCCCTGCCACTGTTGAGCTTAATGATGAAAAGGCTTTTAAATGGTTGATGAATGGCGCACAGCCGAGTGATACCGTAAAAGCGTTGCTTTCCACCCGCGGAATAATGTTGAAAAAACATTTGCAAATCGGTGTTATCAAGGGTGCTTTAACACAGGACCAGGCTGATAGCAAGTTACAGGATTGGCTTAAATCTAAAACCACGAAGTTGGAATCAACCCGCGATAAGCTTTCTCAATCCAAGGAAGCTGTTGCGAAGGCTCGTAAAGAAGCTGAAACTAAAATAAAAGAAGCTCGTGCTGAAGCCATTCGAAAGAAAGCTCAAGTACAAGAAGCTGCTGCTCCTGAACAGCCTGCAGAGGGTGAAGCCCCAGCTACTGAGACTCAGGAAGCTCAGGCTTAATTATCAAAAGACTACTTTAAATGCCAATGCAGATTATGCGTTGGCATTTTTTATTATCATGGAACTAGACGCGTGTTATAAAATGGGTTGGATTGTAAAGCCCCATGGCCTAAAGGGTGAGGTGACAATCATGCTTGAAGATGACGCTCCTGCAGATTTATCCTCGATAGAATCTGTTTTTCTCGAACAAAATAGCCGGTTAGTGCCCTATTTTATAGAAGCAATTTCTGCTCAGGACAGAAAAGCATTTATAAAATTTGAAGATGTGGACACCTCAGAGCAAGCGAAAAAAATTTCTAAACAATCCATATATATTTCTAAATCACACCGACCAAAGGCAGATCGCGGCGAATTTTATGATGATGAGGTGGTGGGGTTTGAAGTTCATGATGAAGTGAATGGCTTATTAGGGGAAGTTCGAGAAGTGATGCAAGCCGGTCCTAACCGATTGTTAGTCGTCCAGCATGTTGATAAGGAAGTATTGATCCCCGTTAATGGTCCTTTTATTACTAGTATTAATAAGGTAAAAAAGAGCATCATAGTTGACCTGCCAGAGGGTTTTCTAGAACTATAATGTTATCGCGCCTCTTTAATAGCAATAAGTTTTTCACCGCGAACTGGTTTCCCGTCCCTTGTTGTTCCTTCAACAACAATTCTATATTGAGTAGGGAGATCCGCAGCATAAAACGAAACCTGGGCGATATTATTACCATCAGTTTTGACATTGGGATTCCAATATATCGTTGATCTATAATCAGCCCGTTCACTGCCATCGTTGGTAAGATTGGAATGATTAGGCATCAAGAATTTTTTTGAGCTCGAGAAACCCGCAATTTGGATTTCCTCAAATCGCGCTTTTTCATTTTCGAATGAACTACCGCTAGACTGACGCGTTGTGATCAAGATCACCCCATTAGCCCCCCTGGATCCGTAAGACGCACCACTCGAATATTTTAAAACCTCTACTTTCTCAATTTCATCCGGACTGAGTTGGGAAAGCCGATCAACAAGGCTCTCAAATGACTCCATCGAATTTACTGGAACCCCATCAATGAGTACAAGGGGCTCAGCACTAGAATGCACTGAACCTCCTGGTTGCGACGGGCCAAATGAAGTTGGGGGGCCGAGCAGCAATGTTCCATTAGCAACACGTAGCCCAGGAACCCTTCCTTGTAATGATGTGAGAATATTTGTCGAATTTGTAGCACGCAGCCACTCTCCTGTAATAGCAAAATCCGGAGAAATTATATTACCAGAATTTCCCTCTTTTAAACCGCGGATGGTTACTTCTTCGAGCATACGTGCCTCTCCCATTTGATAAAGTGAATTGTATTTTGATGGATTAGATTCTTTCACCACTTCTATCTTTAATGGATCTCTTAATTTAACGCGAGGCGAAAGTCGTTTAACTGAATCCAATATCACTTTCCCCGGACGGCCTTTAATAGTTTTAGCAAGAATTGAAAGTTTTGAAGAATCATAAAGTTTTAGATTATTGAAAAAGAATTGTCCGTCTTCTTCTGTCGTGATGATAAAAACTTGTGCGTTCTTTTCCTGCGCGACGGTAATAATTCCTTGACTTTCTTTCCCCCGCTTTGTCACAAATTTTCCTTTAAAGTCAATACCTCGCTGTATGGTGTGCACGACTTGTACAGGAAACGAATCTTGCAATACAATAGAAGGTATACTAAAATCTGTTAAAATATTGGTTTCATTTATAGCTGGGACAGCTTGCTCGGTGTCAGTTACAGATACCGAAAAATTCGCAGGAATAAAGTTTTCAAGAAAATCTTTGGTGCCCAGCTTGACAGTTACAAGTTCTCGCATTTCAAAAGTATCCTTAGGCACCTCAATGGTAATTGTCATCACAGAATCGATAACGTTTAAGCTATCTGTTGTTTTACCGACTTCACTGTAATCAAGAATTTTAAGTGGTTTCACATATATTAACGTTGAATCAAAATTTAACATCCAGCGGGTATAGGCTCTTAAGAAATAATCCCCGCTCTCCACCGTTGGCGAAACGCTTAAATTACCCTCGACGCTTGCATTAGTGATGGGAAATATGCTGCTGGCCATAATATTTTGAGAAGAATCAATAAGATCTACATACAGCACACTGCTTAGCGAATCTTTATAAACAGGCGTTATATAATTCATGTAGCCCCGAAACCATATAGTTTCGTTCGGGTAATAATATGATTTATCGGTATGCAAATAGGGCCGCTCTAGCAAATATGTTAAAGCATTTATTGGCTTCTCTCTATTGACTTGCCTGGTGGGAAATAAACTCTTCTTTGGAGAAGAAGGCATAAAATCATATGGAAGGAACTCTGCAATTCGGGCTTTGCTTATACTTCCGGATAACACCATATCGTAAGGATTCAAAACGACACCTTGGGAGTTTATAATCAGATATGGCTTATCAACTTCAATCCAGCTGATGGGGTTCGAAACATTCCGATAAACCTTTGGATCATCAGCTTTGTTTAAGTAATGAACCTCCATCCTGGAGGGAATTTGAATTTTATACTGCGCAGGCATGGCCTCATCATGCGTGCGATCGACAATGTCATATTCCGATATTTCTTTTCCAACATTACTATAAAAATTAGCTAATCGAATAATGTCATCCAGACCCGTGTTGTCCTTAAATAACTCAAATCCTTCACTCTTGGAATTTCGGCCTGCAATAGCCTTAAATAAATGCCGGCTTGAGCCAAAATAAACATCCTCTCGGTTCTTTCTCCATTGATTCCCCGTAGCAGAATCTGAGGTCTCCATTAATTTATACCGGACATTGCCGTGAATAAAAAATTCCTCCGACCCGACGGAAAAGATCTTAATCTCATAGTACAATGTGTAACCTAAACTATAATTTTCTATTTGTAAAACATCCGATGCAGTCGCCTTAAAAAATCCACGATTATTATTTTCAAATTCTAAAATCCATGGATTCACAATCTCGCAACGCCTGGCATGAATACTTGTTCCGAGAAATAAGGTCTTGAATTTCTCATAATCTCGCTGCCAGTTCTTATCTCTTTTTGAATGGATTTTTACCTCACGGAGTTCTTTCGAGTGTAATCTGATCGTAATGGTGATCGCCGCAGTATCTTTAATTGTGATTTTCGCTTGATAAAAATGGTGACCTATAAATGTCACAATCAGCTCATGTTGTCCTAAAGGAACATTTTTTAAGATAAATTCACCTTTTTCATCCGCGCTAGTACCCAATGTTGTATGATTGATAAAGGCTGAAGCATAGGGGAGCCGTTCATATGTTCTGCTATTAATGACAACGCCCTTTATTGTACCAGTTTGCGCTAGTCCCTGTATTACAATAAGGGATAAAATCCAAACAACTATAAATTTCTTTATCATAGCACCTAGTTTATAAATTTACTTACATTTTTTACAAACCGGTAATCATGCACATCGATATAATCACATGTCTTCCCAAACTTATTGAAAGTCCTTTTTCAGATTCGATTTTAAAACGGGCCCAAAACAAAGGACTCGTCACCGTTAATATCATAGATTTAAGAAGTTATTCTATAGATAAGCACAAGTCAATTGATGATTATTCTTTCGGTGGAGGCGCGGGTATGGTTATGATGATTGAGCCCATAGACCGTTGTCTTGAGGACTTGAAAACCAAGAGAACTTATGATGACATCATATATATGAGCCCGGATGGCCAACTGCTGACACAACCGGTGGCCAATGAATTAAGCCTGAAAAATAATCTGATTTTGCTTTGTGGCCATTATAAGGGCGTTGATGAACGAGTTCGTGAACATCTTGTCACCCGCGAAATCAGCATAGGAAACTACGTGCTATCGGGTGGCGAATTAGCCGCTGCAGTATTAGCTGATGCGGTGATCAGACTTGTACCCGGTGTGCTTTCCGACGAAACCTCGGCTTTGAGCGATTCTTTTCAGGATAATTTAATTGCTCCACCCGTGTATACACGTCCCGCTTCATATAAAGGATGGGACGTGCCCTCCGTTTTATTATCCGGCCACCAGGCGAAAATTGAAGAATGGAGGCATGAAAAGGCTGTTGAACGAACTAAGACAAGGAGGCCAAACCTTCTTTCTAATACCTAGAACATCATTTTCTTAAACATTCTAGGTCCATCTTCCAAAAATTCAATTCTTTCCCTACCTTTGCAGTCCAATTTTCAAAAACCATCGAGTCATGGCCGATCTGATTAAATTAGTTGAGCAGGAATACGCAAAGGTTCGCGAGAAGTTCCCTGCATTTAAACCTGGCGACACTATTAACGTACACGTTAAGATTAAAGAAGGTAATAAAGAAAGAGTTCAGCAATTCCAAGGCACTGTAATTCAGCGCAAAAGCCCTGGAACCAATGGTGAAAGCTTTACCGTAAGAAAAATTTCAAATGGTGTAGGTGTAGAACGGATATTTCCTATCGTTTCACCCACTATTGATAAAATCGAGTTAATAAAAGAAGGCAAGGTTCGCAGAGCGAAACTTTACTATCTAAAAGGAAGACAAGGCAAAGCAGCCCGCATTAAAGAGAAAATTTAATTTCTGTAATAGATCTTAGAAAGCCATTCTGAACAAGGATGGCTTTTTGATTTTATGGAGAGAAAAGCTCAAAAATTCGCCTGGTTAGCATACTATTAAATAATTAATAACTTTGTCCTCGTTTTTTAAGAGCAAAACCAATGGCAAGAAATATCCAGGACGTTTTAGGGAAAGACGCAGATTACCTGCTGAAGCACCAAAGCAAAACCATTTTAAAAGACCAGCTTCATACACCAAGCCCTGATTTTGTTGACCGGATTTTCGCACAAACCAATCGTAATACCCAGGTTTTGCGCAGCTTACAATCATTGTTTGGCAACGGGCGTCTGGCCAATACAGGATTTCTTTCCATACTTCCAATTGATCAGGGCATTGAGCATAGCGCCGGTGCGTCCTTTGCCAAGAATCCCGCGTATTTCGATCCCGAAAATATAGTTAAGTTAGCTATTGAAGGCGGATGCAACGGAGTGGCTACAACTTTTGGTGCACTGGCCATGATGTCGAGAAAGTATGCTCACAGAATACCCTTCATAGTAAAGATCAACCATAACGAACTGCTGACCTATCCTAATAAACATGATCAGATCATGTTTGGCTCCATTAAAGATGCCTGGAATCTGGGCGCCGCCGCTGTTGGTGCTACGATTTATTTTGGATCGGATCATGCTACCCGGCAAATTGTTGAAGTAGCGGAAGCTTTCGAACGCGCGCACGATTTGGGAATGGCAACGATTCTTTGGTGTTATACCCGGAACAATGCTTTTAAAAGAGATGGTGTTGATTATCATGTGTCAGCAGACCTGACCGGTCAAGCTAATCATCTGGGAGTTACTATTCAGGCAGATATTATCAAACAAAAACTAGCCGAAAATAACGGCGGATACAGGGCCCTAAATACAGGCGGCAGCAGCTACGGAAAATTGGATGAACGAATTTATACCGAACTTACGTCGGATCACCCGATTGATCTTTGCCGCTATCAGGTTGCTAATTGTTATATGGGGCGCGCCGGGCTGATAAGCTCGGGCGGAGAATCGAAAGGGGCAAGTGATCTTGCTGACGCGGTTCGTACAGCCGTGATCAATAAACGTGCTGGAGGTATGGGATTGATATCTGGACGGAAATCATTTCAACGCCCTTTGAAGGAAGGCGTGGAGATTTTGAATGCCATCCAGGATGTTTATCTGGATAAGTCAATTACGCTTGCTTAAAAATCTTTATTGAACAATTGCAAAGGTTTTGTTTAGCTGGCTATATTTTATTAAAGTTTCAAACTTATGTCTTGGTTCAAACGCAGCGATAAAGGAATCTTAACTCCCACAGAATCAAAACGTGAGGTGCCTGATGGGCTTTGGTTTAAATCGCCCGCAGGAAAAATTGTTCATACGCGGGAGTTGAAAAACAATGCCTATGTGGTACCTGATGAAGATTATCATGTTCGCATCGGCTCAGAAGAATACTTCGAAGTGCTGTTTGATGAAAATAAGTTTACGGAGTTGGATGTCAATATGGAATCGGCCGATCCCTTAAAATTCAAGGACACCAAGCCCTATCCTAAAAGGATCAAAGAGACTCAGGAAAAAACCGATTTAAAAGATGCTGTCCGCACGGCTTACGGCAAAATGAATGGTCTCGACATCACCATTGCCTGTATGGATTTCAGTTTTATCGGAGGGTCTATGGGTTCTGTTGTAGGCGAAAAAATTGCACGGGCTATGGACTACAGTATCAAACACAAAATTCCGTTTTTAATGATCTCAAGATCAGGAGGCGCCAGGATGATGGAAGCTGGGCTTTCTCTTATGCAGATGGCAAAAACCGCCGCTAAGATTGCACAAATGGACGAAGCAAAAGTACCTTATATTTCCCTGCTCACGGATCCTACAACGGGGGGTGTAACGGCCTCGTATGCGATGTTGGGTGATTTTAATATTGCAGAGCCAAAAGCGCTGATTGGTTTTGCCGGACCACGCGTGATCCGGGAAACCATTGGAAAAGATTTACCAAAAGGATTTCAAAGCGCCGAATTTGTTCTAGATCATGGGTTCCTGGATTTCATCATCGATCGTAGAAATTTAAAAAGTCGACTCTCAACACTCTTAAGAATGCTCCGGAATTAATGACCGCATGCGCACAGGTTTTCCTTCTTTCGGACACCTCGATTCAATAATTCATCAATTAAAACACTATTTCTATGGCACAAGGATTGACTGACGTGAAGTTAGCCCCGTAAAACCTATGCTTAGAAATTATTTCAAAATAGCGCTTCGAAGCCTTATTAAACAAAAAGTCTATACCACCATTAATGTCCTTGGGCTATCCATTGGTATTGCGAGTTGCCTGCTTATCACGCTCTTTGTGAGCCACGAATTTTCTTACGACAAGTTTCACAATAACTCCCAAAACATTTATAAGATTGCCCTCGAGCGAAAATATCCCAACCACATTACGAACTATGCAGTGATACCGCATTCATTTGCTGATGTAATGCGTCGGGATTTTCCGGAAGTCTCAGCTGTATTAAAAATCGGCGGCCCCATCAACAATGTGATTGTCAGCTATAAAAATGATCGCGATGAGGTTAAGCGGTTTGAGGAGAATTTTATCCTGGCTGCAGATTCAAACTTCTTTGAATTTTTCACTTTTAAGTTGATTAAGGGCGACTCAAAAAAATCTTTATCCAATATCAACGATGTTATCGTAACAGAAGAGACGGCAAGACGGTATTTTGGAAATGACGAGCCGCTTGGTAAGGTGATAAGGATTTTTAATAGAGATTTTACCGTTACTGGTGTATGCGAAAACGTACCAACGCAATCACACATTAAGTTTGATTTCTTAACCAAGTGGGACGAAGAGTTTTTTGCAAATGGACTTGAAGTAAACTTCACCACATTCACTGCCCACGTTTACCTGCAACTGTTTCCTGGCAGCGATGCCAAAATGCTGGAAGATAAATTTCCTGCAATGGTCGATACATATGCATCGGCACAAATTGAGCAAGACCTTGGAAAATCCTGGGAAGACTATAAAAAAGAAGGCAATGGTTACCGTTATTTTCTTCAGCCTCTAACCAGCATTCACCTTGATCCTTTAAATATTGAAGCCGAGATGCTGCCTGGTGGGAATCTGAACTATGTATATTTCTTAACGTGTATTGCTGCCCTTATCATTGCTATAGCCTGCATTAACTTCATGAATCTTGCTACCGCGCGTTCAGCGGAAAGAGCACGCGAGGTAGGTGTCCGTAAAACGATGGGATCCCTCAAAAGTCAATTGGTTTCACAATTCCTGGTTGAATCTGTTCTACTAAGTGTATTTGCAACCCTGATTGCAGTTGTACTCGCGGAAATCACGCTTCCATATTTTAACTCCCTCTCGAATAAGCAACTGGATTTTACGTTTTCACCTGTTGTAGTTCTCGGCCTGCTAACTGTTGCTGTCGTCGTTGGTTTCATGGCGGGAAGTTATCCCGCGTTTGCGCTATCGTCTTTCAATCCGATTTTGATAATGAAAGGAAATTTTTCAGCCAATGCCAAAGGCGTGTGGCTTAGGAACGGTTTAGTTGTGTTTCAGTTTTTTATCTCTATGGTATTGATAGTGGGAACCCTAACCGTTGGAAAACAAATGCAATACATGCAAAACAAATCATTGGGATATGACAAGGAAAAGGTACTGGTAGTTGAACGCGTTTTTGCGCTGGATAATAAATCACAAACGTTTATTGACGAATTAAAAAGACTTCCCGGTGTTAGAAATGCTGCCGGGTCATTCTCGCTTTTGGGGAGGCAGGGCGATTTTTTTGGAGCACAGTTTTTACCTGAGGGTTCGTCAGAAATTCTTACCACCAAGACAATGGTTATTGATGATGACTTCGCCGCCACAATAGGTTTTGAATTTGTGGAAGGAAAAGGGTATTCCAACGAAACCAACGATTCACTTTCTATTATCTTGAACGAGTCAGCTGTAAAAACCATGGGGCTTACTGATCCCGTGGGTAAAAAAGTCAATCAAATTCAACGCGGGCCGAATGGAAATGTGACGGTATCGTATACCATCATGGGAGTCATCAAAGATTTTAATTTTCAATCTTTACGAGATCCAATTACGCCGCTAACGATTCAGAGCACTGAATCTTTTGGAGGAGCAGCCGGGTATGTCATCGCACGAATTCAAACCGAAAACGTAAATGCAGTAATAACGGCTGTTGAAGCAAAATGGAAAGAACTGGCACCCGAGCAACCATTCAAATTTGTATTTCTGGATGAGAACTTAAATGCGCAGTACGCCAACGAAAAAAAGGCTAGTCAATTATTTGGTATTTTTTCAGCCCTGGCGATAATTATTGCTTGTATCGGACTCTTCGGACTTGCTGCGTATACCGCCAATCTGCGAACAAAGGAGATCGGTGTTAGGAAAGTGATGGGTGCGTCCATTGCGAGCGTTGTTATCTTATTAACAAAGGACTTCACAAAGTTAATTCTGATGGCATTCATCCTCTCTGTACCACTGTCTTATTACGTAATGGATTTATGGCTGGAGGGATTTGCTTACCGCATCGAAATGGGTCCAGGAGTTTTTATTGCAGCAGGGCTCATAACCCTTTTTATTTCATGGATTACGGTGAGTTATCAATCAATAAAGGCCGCTATTGTTAATCCTATTAAATCACTTCGAAGCGAATGATTTTGACACGCTATATTCTTTAATGGTATCGATAAAACACTTCACCTTATCCACTTCGGTATCGGGATACAACCCATGACCCAAATTCGCGATGTGTTTATATGGACCAAAGCCCTCAAGCATTTTGATGGTTTCACGTTTAACGTCATGAAGAGAACCGTAGAGGGCACAAGGGTCGAGATTTCCCTGCAAAACTTTGTCCGGGAGAAGCGCCCTTGATTCGTTGATACCCATGTTCCAATCCAGTCCGACCACGTCACATTTGATTGCATTTAGTTCCGCACGTGCGAAAAAGGCTCCTTTAGCAAAAACAATTTTCGGAGTTTGCGAAATGGCATCGCATATTTTCGAAATGTATTTCAAGGAAAACTCGCTGTATTGAGCAGGGCTCAAAATTCCTGCCCAAGAATCGAAAATCTGAATTACATCTGCCCCTGCCTGAATCTGACCTTTCAAATAATGAATGGTGCTCTGCGTGATCATTTCCAATAATTGATGAGAAAACTCAGGCTGTGTGTACAACATTTTCTTGGCAGCGCTAAAAGTTTTGCTCCCTTTCCCTTCAATCATATAAGAAAAGATCGTCCATGGCGCGCCGGCAAATCCAATCAATGGCACTTTTCCGTTAAGCTCTTTTTTGGTAAGCGTTATGGCATCCAAAACATATTGAAGTTCCTCAGCCGCGGCAACGTGCAAACCGTTTAAATCCTTAGCGGACGAAATTTTTTTCGGAAACACCGGGCCTTTGTTTTCCTCCATCTCATAATTAAGACCCATCGCTTCAGGAATCACCAGGATATCTGAAAAGATGATGGCGGCATCCACACCCAGTATGTTAACAGGCTGTATAGTGACCTCTGTTGCAAGCTCAGGGGTCTTGACCAAGGTTTTGAAATCCTTGGCGATTTCCCTAACCTTTCGGTATTCCGGCAAGATTCTTCCGGCTTGACGCATGAGCCAAACAGGGGTACGAGGAGTATGTTCTGCCTTAGCGGCCTGAATGAAGAGGTGATTTTGCATGCCCAAAATTAGAAAAGGAACGACGGGAATTATTAGACGTAAAAATTATTTGTCATAAAAAAAGCCGCCTCAAAGATTGAGACGGCTTTTAGAATGCCATTATCTTAACTTAAGCTTCTGCAATTGGTTCAACAGAAACAAAGGACTTGCCTTCTCTTCTTTTCTTAAAGACAACGATCCCATTTGTTAATGCGAATAAGGTATGATCTTTACCGATACCTACATTTTTACTAGGATGATGCTTTGTTCCCCGTTGGCGAACAATAATGTTTCCTGCAATTACTTTCTGGCCTCCGTATACCTTAATCCCTAATCGTTTGCTTTCTGATTCGCGGCCGTTTTTTACTTTACCTTCACCTTTTTTATGTGCCATGGCTTTCCTTTATCCGTTATGAGAATTAACCTATGCTTTCGATTTGAACTTTTGTGAACTGTTGGCGATGTCCGTTCTTAACGGCATATCCTTTTCTTCTTTTTTTCTTGAACACAAGAACTTTGTTGCCCTTTACGTGCTCTACGATTTTACCTGCGACCGCTACACCACTTAATACCGGAACACCGATATCTATTGATCCTCCGTTATCCACTAACAGGACTTTATCGAAGCTTACAGCTGAGCCAGCTTCACCTTCAAGCTTTGGAGCATAAATGTATTGGTCCTTAGCTACTTTAAACTGTTTACCGGCGATTTCTACTATTGCGTACATAGCTTTTGAAAATTGGACTGCAAAGGTATAAAAAGAATCAAGAAATGTTAAGTTGAAAGCCAATATCTTGAAATAAAAACCATAAATGATCTGAAAAAAAAATTAAAAAAACTTTTCAACGGCTTTAATCTTAAAGATAACGCTAAGAACTGGAGATTAAGCGACTATTGTACAGCAACTTATCTTTCCACAAAATATTCACAAGTTATCCACAATCGTTGCCAGTGAGCTCCAAACGCAGTTTTGATTTTTAGAATCATTCTAGTTCATTTGTACACTTGATACGGATAGGTTTATTCATTCAGTATCACCAAACAAAAATTTACTATTTAAGAACTTATCGGGTGTCAGCCGAGGCTGGTACCCCTTTAATATTTTTGGTTAAACCCTCAAAACCCACTTACCAATGAGCCAGGTAATACACGAAGAACCCATTTTGAAGGAAAACAAAGATCGCTTTGTACTCTTTCCCATTCACCAACACGACATTTGGAAATTCTATAAACAAGCTGAAGCAAGTTTCTGGACGGCTGAAGAAATTGACCTGAGTCAGGATTTACGTGATTGGGTAAATTTAAACGATGGTGAAAGACATTTCATTACTCACGTACTGGCATTTTTTGCTGCAAGCGATGGTATTGTGAATGAAAATCTGGCTGAACATTTTATTTCTGAAGTTCAGTACACGGAAGCCAAGTTCTTTTATGGTTTTCAGATCGCCATTGAAAACATCCACTCAGAAACCTATTCGCTTTTGATCGATACTTATGTAAAAGATCCGAAGGAAAAAGATAAACTTTTCCATGCTGTTGAAACCATGGATTGTGTTAAGAAAAAAGCCGACTGGGCACTCCGTTGGATCAGCAAGGGAAATTTTCAGGAACGCCTTATTGCTTTTGCCGCTGTGGAGGGAATTTTCTTTTCCGGTTCCTTCTGCTCGATTTTTTGGTTGAAGAAACGTGGCCTTATGCCGGGCCTAAGTTTTTCTAACGAATTAATTTCTCGAGATGAAGGATTGCATTGCGATTTTGCCTGCCATCTTTACACGAAACACGTCGTTAATAAATTACCTGAACAAACAGTTATCGACATCATTAAAGATGCTGTGGAAATTGAAAAGGAATTTGTAACGGACGCGCTGCCTGTAAACCTAATCGGTATGAACGCTGTTCAAATGAGACAGTATATCGAATTTGTTGCTGATCGTTTATTGAATGAGCTTGTCGGAAGAAAAATTTTCAATGCTACGAATCCTTTTGATTTCATGGATATGATATCGTTGCGTGGAAAAACAAATTTCTTTGAAAAGCGTGTTGCTGAATATCAGAAAGCCGGTGTCATGAAAAGCACGGAAAAAGAAACCTCAGCGAAGTTTTCACTGAACGAAGATTTTTAATTACATTAAATCACTTTTTAGACTCTCAAACAACCCCCATTTTCTAAAATGCTAGTATTAAAACGTGACGGACGCAGAGAAACAGTTAAGTTTGACAAAATCACCGCACGAATTGAAAAACTCTGTTATGGATTAGATCCAAAGTTCGTCAATCCTGTAGAAGTGGCCATGAAGGTGATCAATGGTCTCTATGATGGTGTATCAACGCAGGAGCTAGATAACCTGGCTGCTGAAATTTCTGCAACACTTACAACGAAACACCCTGACTTTGCTAAGCTTGCAGCACGCATCGCTGTTTCTAATTTACATAAGGTAACAAGCAAATCATTTTCAAATACCATGAAACGGCTCTACACTTATGTAGATCCAAAAAATGGTCAAAATGCTCCATTAATTTCGAAAGAGACCTATAAAGTTATCAAGGAACATGCGGCTGAATTGGATGAAGCCATCATTTATGACCGCGACTTCAGCTATGATTATTTCGGGTTTAAAACCCTTGAGCGTTCCTATCTGATGAAAATCGATGGAAAAGTTGTTGAAAGACCTCAGCACTTACTCATGCGCGTAGCCGTAGGGATACACGGTGAGGACATTCCATCAGCAATTGAAACCTATAATCTTTTATCGGAAAAGTGGTTTACACATGCTACACCCACGCTCTTCAACGCAGGTACGCCAAAACCACAATTATCTTCATGTTTCTTATTGACCATGAAAGATGATAGTATCGATGGCATTTACGATACCTTAAAACAATGTGCAAAAATTTCGCAGTCAGCAGGCGGTATCGGCCTTAGCATCCATAATGTCAGAGGTAAAGGTTCTTACATCAAAGGAACAGGCGGAACTTCCAATGGCATCGTTCCCATGCTGAGGAACTTTGATATGACTGCCCGCTACGTCGATCAAGGTGGAGGAAAACGCAAAGGCAGTTTTGCTATCTATCTTGAACCATGGCATTCAGATGTTTTTGAATTCCTAGACCTGAAGAAAAATCATGGTAAAGAAGAATTGAGAGCCCGTGATTTGTTCTTTGCATTGTGGATTCCAGACTTGTTCATGAAACGGGTTGAAAGCAACGAGATGTGGTCGTTGTTCTGTCCAAATGAAGCTCCGGGTTTGGCAGAAGTCTGGGGAGAAGAATTTGAACGGTTATATGAAAAATATGAACGTGAGGGAAAATTCCGTAAACAAATAAAAGCACAAGACCTTTGGTTTGAAATTCTTGAATCGCAGATCGAAACCGGAACACCTTATATTTTATATAAGGACGCAGCAAACAGAAAGTCAAATCAGAAAAACTTAGGTACAATAAAATCCAGTAACCTTTGTACTGAAATTATTGAATACACGTCACCCGATGAAGTGGCTGTCTGCAACTTGGCTTCGATTGCATTACCAAAGTTTATTAATGCAGAAGGCAAATTTGATCATCAAAAATTATATGAGATCACGAAAGTTGTCACACGTAATCTCAATAAGGTAATTGATGTCAATTATTATCCTGTTGTAGAAGCGCGTAACTCAAACTTAAAACATCGTCCGATCGGAATCGGTGTACAAGGATTGGCGGACGCCTTTATTTTACTTCGCATGCCTTTTGATTCTCCGGAAGCTCGCAGGTTAAATGAAGATATTTTCGAAACCATTTATTTCGGCGCCATGGAGTCTTCTATGGAAATAGCGAAAGAACTTGGTCCTTATGAAACTTTCAAAGGTTCACCGGTATCAAAAGGAATTTTCCAATTTGACATGTGGAACGTTACTCCAAAGAGTGGTCGCTGGAATTGGGATCAACTAAAACGCGACGTAAAGCAATTCGGTGTCCGCAATTCGCTTTTGCTCGCGCCGATGCCGACAGCTTCTACATCTCAAATTCTAGGTAATAACGAATGCTTTGAGCCATATACTTCCAATATCTATACACGAAGAACGCTTTCAGGAGAGTTCATTATTGCAAACAAGCATTTAATGAAGGATCTGATGAGTCTAGGTCTATGGAGTGAAAACATGCGACAAAAGCTGATTGGAGCGAATGGTTCTGTCCAACCTATTGCAGAAATCCCACAGCACATTAAAGATATTTATAAGACGGTTTGGGAAATTTCACAAAAGGCAATCATCGATATGTCTGCAGATCGTGGCGCATACATTTGCCAATCTCAAAGTCTGAATATACACCTTACTAATCCAAACTTCGGAAAGTTGACTTCCATGCATTTTTATGCCTGGAAAAAAGGATTAAAGACTGGCATGTATTATCTCCGCTCAACAGCAGCAGCTGATGCCATTAAATTTACACTCGATAAATCTGCGGCGGCTCAACCATTTGTCGCTGCAGCACCCGCAGCTATCGAAGTAGCAGATCCCGTTGCATCTTATGCAATTGCTGAGAACCAACAAAGTATTCCGTATGAGCAACCTCTAGGGTATGATCAAAAGCGTGCTGACATGACTTGTTCACTTGATAATCCAGATGCATGTGAAGCATGTGGCAGCTGAGAGTAGATAAATAAATCATAAAAAAGGCCTGTTTAATCGACAGGCCTTTTTTATTCTTTCAACGCCAACAAAATTTAGGTGTAAGTGCAGCGTAACTTAGCTAACTCAGCAGTGCATATTGATGTGCAAATTTTATCGGTAGGTTATTCCTCTAAAACCTTTTTTACTTGCTTAGCCTGTTTAATCCGGTAATTAAAAGTCAAGTTGAATTGCCTTACCCTGGGTTGGAAGTTTGAGTCAGTGTAAAAGTTGATCCCTTCTGAAATTGAACGTAACCGCCGCGTATTGAATACATCCAAAACATTGAATGTAAGGGTTCCCCTGCCTTTCAGAATATCTTTACTCATCGACAAATCAGCATAATAAAGGGATTTACGTTTGCCTTGCGCCGTCTTCTGTGGAGCCTCGTAATTTCCGCGAACTTGGACATCTAAACCTTTCGGCAATGTAAACCGGGAAGTCTGGCGGGCAAACCAGCTATAGGTAGTTGCTTTATAAGTTTCAACGATATTACTGCCATCAATATCGGCGTGGAAAAAGTTGAAATTGAAATCCAACTTCCACCAGTTGGTTGGAGAATAATTGCTGCTGAACTCGACCCCCATTGCTTTTTCTGACAACAGATTCTGCGGTTTAGTATTAGACAGCCCTTTGTCATCAACAAGTCTGATTCTATCTATTTTATCTTTGGTGTCACGATAATATATTGAAGATGAAAACGATCCTTTATCAAAATATTTAATATGACCAATTTCATAAACGTTGCTAAACTCAGGATTTAAATCAGGATTACCACTAAAATAATTTCTACTGTCCGAAAAAGTCATAAATGGGCTCAGGTCATTATAGAAGGGGCGTCTAACCCTACGGCTATAGCTCACTTGGATGGCGTTTTCCTTTGGTAAATCTAACGTAAGGTGAGCGCTGGGAAATAAATTTGCATACTTCCGCGGATTCTCCTCGTTTGTTTCCTTTAGTGTTGTAGTGACGTCAGTCCATTCTGCACGAAGCCCTGCCTGATAAGAAAATTTCTTGGTCTTGTTGCCCAGGATACCATACACAGCTTGAATGTTTTCATCGTATTCAAAGACATTATCTAAATCAATACCCTGCAAATCCGTGATGGGTTCGAATTCACCTTGCTCGTTTTTTCGGGTTACCAGGTAATCGTTCACCATATCCCGAAAGCTGGCACGCGCGCCCAATTCAACTTTACCGTCCTTGCCCAGTGGCTTAATGTAATCAACCTGAAATAGCCACTGTTTCTCGAATTCGTCATTTAGTGATCTTTCAAGCCTTGATAATTGTGGTGTCCCATCGGGTGTAAATACATCGTGCATGAACCATTGATCTGAACTTTCCCAGTTATCTAAAAATTTTATTTCCCCTGTTAATTCATGACCCTTTTGTTCATAGGATTTTTTATAAATCAATGAGTATTCTGAATTAGGTTCAACTTCATCTTCGTCCTGCCGTCTTTTGGTAAATCCTGTCATATTGGAATCATTAAACAGATAATCATCATATCGAATATCTGTTATCCTGGAAGCGTTGCTTCTTCGGTATAAATATGAAACAGTGAGTATATTCTTTTCATTGAAATAAAAATCGAGTCCACCGCGAATGTTCGTATTAAATCCTGTTATTAAAGCATTAGTATTTTGTTTTAAAATAGTGGTTGAATCACCCCTGTACACACTTTCATCTTCCAATGTATCCAGATCATATACTTCCTGATACAGTCTTCCGTCGCCCGGCTGCTCGCGAAATGCAATGCTATAGTTGATGAAAAAATTGATTTTCTTGTGTCTGTAATTAAGGTTCGCTGCGCCGCCCAAGTTTGTCGGATGCCCGGTGATTACTTCGAACGAGCCATTGAAGCCCTGGTTTCTTTCCTTCTTTAAAACAATATTGATAATACCGGCCATCCCTTCAGCTTCGTAACGGGCAGAAGGATTAGTAATAACTTCAACACGCTCAATCATACTTGCCTGAAGTTGTTGCAGGCCACTTCCACCTTTAAAACTCACCAAGCCTGAAGGTTTTCCATCAATCAGGATACGCACATTATCACTTCCTCTCAGCTTTACGGTTCCTTCGGGATCAACTGACACGGAAGGAATATTCATCAAAATATCATTGGCAGACCCCCCAGCATTTGCCAAATCTTTACCCACGTTGAAGACTTTTTTATCAAGTGATAATTCCATGGTACTTTTTTCTGCCTGGACAACAACTTCATCGAGGGTGCTGACAGAAGTTGCAAGCTTCACGGTCCCTAAATCGTGAACCGGGTTATCACTGGATACTATAAAAACTTTTGTTTTTTGCGACTCATATCCCATGAAATCTATCTCGGCATAATATTTTCCAAACGGCACATCAAGGGAGAAATCACCGGCTTCATGCGAAATATCACCATCAATTAATTTTTTTTCTTCGCTTGAAAAAACTCTGATGGTGGCAAAGCTCACTGGGGTCGTAGAAACTGAATCAATGATCTTTCCTTTAATGACGCCTGGCTGTTGAGCGAAAACTTGCGTGCTTCCTGCAACCAGTAATAAGAGTGCAAAAAATCCCAGATGTCCGATTCTCAGACGCGTTAAAGAATTGCGATTTTTAAGCATAAACCATCGAATACGGCAGACGAAATAAGTTTCCATGATCACGAAAGTAGGGGAAAAAATTCAAGCTGGACGTTGGAATTCCTTGTAGTCTACGAATTTCCTTTGAGCGGCGAATTCCGATTATCGTTTCACAAAATCCTGAGAATTTCTTAAGTTCAAGATACATGCACCTGGAAAGCTTATGAATCGAAGGTTTTTGCCGCTATTCTTTATAACCGTTTTACTTTGTGCCTGCTCGGATGATGAAGTAGGCAAAAGGCTAACGGCCTATGATGAGCAAGTAATCCAATATTTCCAAGAAATTGCACTAGGTTTTGAATACGGTGGCGCTACTGAAGTAACCCGGAAATGGGTTACCGACATGAAGATTTTTGTAGGCGGGAATAAAACTCCTGAATTAATGAATGAACTTCAGGCGATCATCAACGAGATTAATAGTTTGGCCAACGACGGTTTTAAGATTAGCATCGTTACAGATACTTTACAATCAAATTATTACGTTTTTCTGGGCGCGGGCGCCACTTATGCTGAAAGATTTCCCTCGCTGGCTACGCTCGTGGCAGATAATTGGGGATTGTTCAGCGTGTATTGGGATGCAACAGAACAAATTTACAGGGGCCACATGTATGTGGATATAGAACGTGCCAACCCTGCCGAAGAAAAACACCTTCTTCGAGAAGAGCTGACACAATCACTTGGTTTGGCTAAAGATTCGAACTCTGATTTGTATCTCAATAGTATTTTTCAAGCGAAGTGGACGACAACAACTGCATATGATGAGATAGACAAAGATCTAATCAGGTTATTGTATCATCCTGACATGCAAATTGGATTGAACCGCGAGCAAGTTGAAGAACTATTGAGAGAAGTCTTGCTAAGTGAAAAATAACTATGCAGACAGGTTAGTTACAGCGTCTGATTTTTACTCATCAGTAAACCCACTAGCAGACTTAGCATACCGGCGCAAATAAACACACCTCTATACTTCATATAATCTAACCATTGGACTCTGATTTCGTCCCAATTAACGCTTTTATCGCCTGGGCTATACGTATGCATCAAGGCATTCAGTGGCATACTTCCTTTGGTTGCTATCGCGAGGTCTACTGCGAGACAAACCAGGGCCATTGCGACAGATATGAAGAATGCGGTGGCTGGATTTTTGGCTGCGAGTGCCACCACAACGAGGGATAATGCAAGACACGAGTAATACATTGCCTTAAAACGACCGATCATCAATGAGTCAATTACTTTTCGAAGCTCAAAGAATGTGTCGAGGGAGACTACCTTTAAGGAGTCGCCGAGAATAAACAAATAGAAAAGCACTTGTGATGTGACCAGTACATAGCTTAGAAGATGAAGTAGACGGACTGTGTTAATTACTGTCATATTTTTATTTATTTTAGATTTCACGCAAAACAATCAACCTTCAACATCTTAATTCTTGAGGTAAGTCAAGATTTTCTTAGATGCCAAAAACACCACTTCTATGGGAGAAGAACTAAGAGACTTTTTCGAAAAACAAGTGCCGCTGGAGGACGAGGCGTGGGAGGATCTTCAGAAGATCATTTCGTTAAAAGATCTAAAAAAAAAACAACATTTTCTACGGCAAGGAGAAATTTGTAGACAATTAGGCTTTATTGTTTGTGGATATGTTCGTTTATACTATTTGAAAGATGGAGAAGAAATTACCAAGGACTTCAATTTTGAAAATTCATTTTGCGGATCCTACGCGAGCTTCAGTTTAGGCCAGCCTTCACGATTCAATGTAATCGCTATGGAGAAAGTAAAGTTATATGCGATCGGCAGAGATGAACTATTCAGACTGTTTGATAAATACTCAAGCTTACAAAAACTAGGAAGATTAAGCATGGAGCATATGTTCATCAGAAAGGAAATGCGTGAGTCATCATTCCTACTTGATTCTGCTGAACAGCGTTATAAAGATTTGTTATCGCAGTATCCTCAAATTCAACAAAGGGTCCCTTTGAAATATTTAGCTTCTTACTTAGGAATGACAGCGGAAACCCTAAGCCGGATTCGTGGAAACAAAACATGACTACTACCCTTCGCCAAGCCAACCCGGAATATCGTTTGATAAACCGGGTTGTCTGGCTTGGTTAGGCTCCACGGTAATGCTACTTGCGTATAACAAGATCACGATGAGTTTGACCTAGACAAACCCCTATTTATTAGTAGTCTTAAACTCCAGCTACCCGTTTTTTATATTCTGTCAGCGCATCCTCTAGTCTTTGCTTTGCAGTGGTATCACCTGGAACGTTGTGAGAGGGATGTATAAAAAGTTTTACGCCTCTGTCGGCCAATATTTCTGCTACTGTTGTAACGGTCATCCACACACAAGTCACAAAAGCCATGGTAGAAACCGGCCCCACCTTGTCCTGATGATTTTTCAAATCCACAGAAGCGTCAACGATAGGTGCGCATGAGTCGACAACAATGTCCGCTACATCAAAGATTGTTTTGCCAGTAGAATGGCGTGAAGTTTTTCCCTTAGCTGCGGCAGCCGATCCGTAAGCGATTACTTTCATGCCACGTTTCTTTGCTTCCAACGCTACGTCTATGTTCACGTTATTAATACCGGTATGTGAGAATAGCCACATGGTATCCTTTGGGTCGAAATTATATCCTTTCATGATTTCCACCCCATATCCTTCAACGCGTTCAAGGAAGACGAATTGATGCACGCCCATCTCGCCAGTTATCCTGGTAAAAAAAGTAAGCGGTAGTTCTATAATTGGATGAAACCCTACAAACCCACCGATGCGCGGATACATTTCCTCCACAGGAATAGTGGCATGACCGCATCCAAAAGTGTGCACCCATCTTCCGGCCTCAATGCTATCAGCCATCACTTCAGCTGCCTTCCGGATATTTTCCATTTGTGTTTCTTCGATTTGAGACATGACATCCCGTGCATTTTTAAGCCATTGTGTTGCGAGCATATTCAGTTATTTAAGATTTAATTTTTTTATTATTAACAAGGAAAAGAGGAGCATAAAAGTTGTTAGTAAAAATCCCATCGTAACAAGATGAGCTATGCCATATTTGTCTACAATAAATCCCATCAGATAATTGACCGCCATGCTTCCTATCAATCCAATGGAAATCACAATGCTAAAGGCTGTGCCCGAAACGGTCTCATATCTTTCACCAACAAACCCTAAAGTAACCGGGAAACCAGCTGCTAATCCGGCACCCAGCACCACAAGACCAAGAATAGATAAAGGATATGAAGACGCTGTAAGTAACGAACATCCGATACCCAGCAAAACGATTGAATACAATAATACAGTTCGCGAAGAAACATGCTTAAGAACATTTCCCAAGATTATTCTCATCACCGCCATTCCTACGACATACATAGACAACGCATATAATGCCTCACTAATTGAAATTGAATTTTTTTCAAGAAGGAAAGTAGTGGTCCAATTATTTATGATTGCTTCAAAACTGCTTTGACAAAAAAGAAAAAAACCAACCAGTATAAGAACGTCGTCCCTTAGTAATTTCAATACCTCAAAAAAAGATATGCCACACGTTTGCTTAGCAACGGGGAACCTAGTGACTACAAATAACGCAGCGGCCAAGAGTGCGAGATATCCCACACTCGAGACGATAATTTCAAACGAAAATTCTTTTTGAAGGACTGCAAGAACAAAAGGCATCCCTAATGCACCTATAGCAAAGAAAACTCCTAATACACTTAGATTGGCACTTTTATTCGTTTGGCTTATGTCCGAAACAACTGCGTTGGTGGCACCATTGATAGCACCTCCACCCAAACCAAAAAGGAATACACACATTTTTAAAACAGCCAAGTCAGTACTATAGGCGATGCCTTGAAATCCCGCAAACATGGATAAACCTGCTGATGTCATTATTATCTTGTAGCCATATCGGTCAGCAAATGGACCAAAGAGTAGAGAGCCGGATAAAATTCCGAACGGCAGAATCGAAACGATCATTCCAAAAGAAATGGAATCAAGCATGAATTTCGATTGCAACCCAGTGGCTACTGATCCAAGAGTAATGAGAGACATTCCAAAGAGCAGCATGCCTAGACAGGCTGAAAGGAATATTGCGCGCGTACGTTGCTTTCCTTTCATTTGTTGAGCGCTTGATTTTTAAAAGCCAGGAATCCTGCACCATATACCGAAGCATCAGCCCCCAGTAAAGCATTTTCAAAACTCACCTGAGTTATGCTAATGGGTTGTGCCCACTTGGTCGCTGCTGCCTTGATGTCATTTATGAATTTTGAAGCAGGCCCGAAGATTCCGCCTCCAAAAATTATCTTCTCAGGATTCAAAATGCTGACGAGATTGGCTGCGGCCATTCCCCAGAAGGAAATACATTCCCGTATGATTGTATGAGCCAAAGGATCTTGTTCATCAAAGGCCTCAAATACATGACGGGCGGATAGGTCATCTGGCGGATAAATTCTCAACACCGACGCGGTGGAATCTGCTGACAAAACTTCGCGTGCAAGTTTCGGAATACCGGTTCCCGAGGCATAGAATTCAAAGCACCCACAACTTTTATATTTATTTTCAAATGGCTTTGTCAATGCCATCCAGCCAATTGCTCCGGCTATATCGTGAGCTCCACGAAGCACGTTCCCATCCACTAAAATACCGGCGCCAATACCCGTTCCTACAGCGATGAAGATAGCATCTTTACAACCCTTCGCACTACCACACCATTGCTCTCCTAAAATACTGCAAGCGCGATCGCTGTCAATTGTGACCGGCGCTCCATCGGCGACCTCTTCTATCTTTTCTTTTAACGGATAGTCGTCCCAGCCTTCAATATTGGGTGCCCATACAGTACCCGTTGCATGACGGCTTATGCCAGGAACCGCTACCCCGATGGATCTTATTCCTTTTGGAAGATGATCTTTGACAAGCATTTGAATTAACGCACCGACTTCACTGCCTTTTCTCCCATCCAGCGGAACAGCAGTTTTGGATAAAAGTAAACCGGACTCTGAAAAAAGCGCTACAGCAACTTTAGTTCCCCCTAAGTCAATTCCGAGTACGGGCATCTTTTTGGTCAGTTAGTTTAACAATTCGTCGATTCTAACAAAAGCATAACCCAAGGATTTCAACTCCTCAATTAATGCGTTAAGGCGGACATAAAATTTATCTGTCCGCCTTTCGTCCGTGCCTATATGCGTCAGCAGAATAAATCCGTTGAGGCCATTTGGATCTTCTTGTTCATACTTTAAAATGGACTGATAGATTTCCTCAGATGATTTATATCCAGGCAGACCTGGATATGTGTAGTCAGCAGCAGATCGCGTTCCTGGAGAAAAATTCACCAGTTGAAGCCCCAGGCTAATCGTCCAGTCCGAGATTGTTTTATTATACCATTCAAAGGGCGGAAGAAAATATACCGCATCGGTCTTTCTGATTTTGAAAGATTTCATGCGTTTATAATTTTGACGGAGATCTTTTTTAAATTCTTTTTCAGACACCAGCAAACTGTCGCGTTTGGTCCAGTCAGTGTACAACAAATGCCTGTCCGAGTGAGCAGCGAGGTAATGGCCATTGGCTTTTAACCTTGCAATAAGGGATTTGAATGCAGGGTTCTTATAAAAATTCCCAGTCAAGAAAAATGATGCTTTAATACTATTCATTTCTAACGCATCGGCGATTGTTTTTCCACCATCTGCAAATTCATCGCCGGTAAAGACCAATGCAATTTGTTTTTTGTCGAGATCCCCTCTGATAATTGCGCCATGGACATCAACTACTTTTTTCTGCTTCCACTCTCCCGGGAATCCGTTTCTTTTGCGGCTAACAAATAAATTAAGGCGGCGGTCCCATCCATTGTAGGTTCGTTTGTGCTATAGTCGCCATGGTCATCGTGATACACTGCTAGCGTTGACTGGAATGCAGCGTATTCATCTTCGTCGACTAATGTAAGTCCTAAGAGACTGTTATAAATATGACCGGAAACCGGACCATCGACCAAGCCTCCATCTAACGGATACTTATGGAGTACCGTGAAAGACGAGTGCGGATCCACTGGGGTATCGCCTTTTGAGGGCAACCCGAACACCATGCTAGTACCCCAAGGGTTGCATCCGAATAACCAGTCGAAGCAGGCTTGTTCAAGTTGGATGAAACTATTGTCGCCGCTAAGTTTTCTATAGAGATAACATTGAATTGCAAAGGAGGTCGTCAGATTATTGGAACACCAGATGAAAGGAACACCACGGTAAAAAGCATTTCCGTTTGCCTTCTTCCACACCTTTTCAATTCCATCCCTATAATACTTGAGAAGTTGTGAGCGCGCTGTTTTATCTCCAGAGACAGCCAGCTCGTAATGACCGAAGTTGTGAAAGGGATACCACTGATAATGAACAGCTGTATCAGCGCCAATCCAAGGTGTTATCTTTTCCTGCTCACTAAATTCTAAGGCCTGTGTAAAATATGTTTTTTCTTTCGTAAGCTGGAAGATCGATGCTGCCGCTAATTCCATATCATCAACCCAATTATCCTCTTCATAAAAATACCGGGCTTTCATTGGCGCAGTTTGTGCCACACCAGGTTTTGCTTGTCCAAACCTGTAAGCTGAAAGTGATTTAAGCTTCAGTTTTTCTGATAGACTGGGGTCTGTTTTTTTAAGAACCTGCGATCCCAACGCAAAAGCACTGGCAAATTTGCCTGCAGTAGATGCGGCGCCCGTCGCTCTGTTTTTATGCTTGCCTAATCCTTGTACTTCGCCTGAGATAAAATATACGGGCCTTCCGTTTCCTTTCCCATAGCCATAATCGGCAGGGTCATTCACCGGCAAACGAAATCCGATGTGGTCGCGATCGTCTGCAAGTTGGTTAAACATCCAATCGTCTTTGGGATGCATTTTCAATAGCCATTGCAACCCCCAAACTGCTTCATCTAAAACATCAGCTGTGTTATTTTTACCATCCAGTCCATTCGCCAGGTGCGAATCAGAAAATGCATTTGGAAAATCCCGATAAGCGGCAAGTAGGTGGTACGTTGCGTTAGCGGAGGTGGTGGAATATTGCAGGTAGTCCGTTGCGTCATGCCACCCGCCAGAAACGTCTACATACGTGCCATCCGGCATGGGGCCATAAATGGTGTATCCATCCTTTGTGTGACAAGAGTCTTTCAAGAAAGGATTATAGCCACTCCGCTGCTGACGCATGTAACGCAATGCAAAATCTGCCGATCCATTGTAAACCTCCTTTGATATTGTGAAAATTGAGGAGCGAATGTCACCGACTTTTAAATAGAAATCGCCTCCAGCTGTGTAATCTGAAAAATCCAATCGATAGGAGGTCACAAACGGACCGTAAGCTCCGAAGTTCTTGCCTGGTTTTCGCTTTAGAACACTTCGGGAAGTTTTTGCTTCTACTAACTCGAAATAAGGTGGTTCAATATTCTCCTTGGATACCAACACGGCAACCTTAAGGCCCGAAGTTGAATAGCCCAATTGATTAATTCGTATCCATGAAGATTCGATTGACTGCGTGGAGGCTGAGGTAGCGACCAAGACAAGGAAAATTAATGCATACAAAGTATTCACGGGATGCGTCTTTTTGCTGTTCGAACATTAAAGTAAATATTATTCCGCATAAAACAGCATAAATTGTCATTATTTATTGCTAATTCATTTATTTTAGCTTTGGGATTCATTTAAAAGCGTGCAGAATTCAATATAAATGATAGGAGCAATAAAACGAGAACGCATAAAAACGCATATTGATGCTACAAGAAGAACGACATAACTATATCATTCAACAGATTCATACAAACAATAAGGTCATTGCTGCAGAACTGTGCAAACAACTTAAGGTTTCGTTGGACACTATCAGACGAGATATAAAAGAACTTGAAAAAAGAGGTAAAGTTGTGAAAGTGCATGGGGGTGCAATTTCGCCGCATTTCCATCAACCGTTTCAACCGCAAGAGGTTTACGCCCGAGAGGAAAAAAAAGAGATTGCGAAAAAAGCACTCTCCTTAATCAAAGATGGCATGACTTTGTTGACCGGTGGAGGTACCGTCATGCTGGAACTTGCCCGGATGCTCCCTGAGCGGCTCAGCGGCGTTCTGTTTACAGTTAGCCCCCTCGTTGCGTTGGAGGCTGCACAACGTTCGACTGTAGAAGTGATTTTATTGGGGGGCAAATTATCCAGTAATTCTTATATCTGTACCGGTGCATCGGTGTCCAATGCCATATCCGAACTCCACGTAGATCTTTGCTTGCTGGGTACCAACGGATTGTCTTTGGAGGATGGCATAACAGATTTCGATTGGGAAGTTGCTCAGGTCAAGAAAGCAATTCTTAAGGCTTCCGACCAAAAAGCCTTTTTAAGTATTTCGGAGAAACTGGGAAGTTCACAAAAGATGCAAGTCTGTAAGCTCAATGCCATTGACTATTTGATTACTGAATTAAATTCTAGCGACGAAAAATTTGATCTATACCGAAAGGCTTGCAAAGTTTTATAACGTTACAATTTCGCTATAATTTCGTGCGGGAAGGAGATACCAAGGTATCAGACAATCCATAAGTCAGCGGTTATAAAAAGAAAGACGAGCAGCATAGCAATAATTTTTTAACGCTGCTTATATTTGCCCGTTTTTAAAAATTCAATTTATGGTGGTGTTAAAATTTGGCGGTACCTCTGTAGGGAAACCCGAACGGATGAAAAAGATTGCCGAACTTGTGTTAGGCACTCCAGGAAAAAAAATCGTAGTACTTTCTGCTTTGTCTGGAACGACTAATGCATTGGTAGCGATAGGAGATAATCTTTTAGCAGGACAAAAGGCAAAAGCCGAGGAAGAAACTGTTGCACTCGAAAAACACTATCAGACTTTCATCAAGGAATTATACGGTAGCGAGTCATTTCACGCCATCGGCCAGGAAATTGTTAGTCGATTTTTCATTTTTATCAGGATGCTGGCGGCGGGCAAATTTGATAACAAGGGCTATAGAGAGTTACTCGCTCAAGGCGAATTGATTTCAACAGAATTATTTTATCAGCATTTGCAAGAGCGTAAGATTAGTGCACGCCTTTTACCAGCGCTGTATTTTATGTCTATTGATGAAAACGATGAACCCGAGTTAGAAAAAATTTCCGAGCGCCTGAAGCCGCTGGTGAATTCTCTTACCAATGTTGATATCATTATAACCCAAGGTTATATCTGTAGAAATAACCGAAATGAAATCGATAATTTAAAACGCGGAGGCAGTGATTACACCGCATCACTTATTGGTGCTGCCATCCGTGCGCAGGAGATTCAGATATGGACTGACATTGACGGCATGCACAACAATGACCCACGCATCGTCAAGAAAACAGTCCCTATTTCAGAGCTTACATTCGACGAAGCCTCTGAGCTCGCTTATTTCGGTGCGAAAATTTTACATCCTTCTACCATTGTTCCTGCTCAAAAGTATAATGTTCCGGTGCGGCTCAAAAATACCATGGATGAAAAAGCTCCGGGTACAATCATTACCGGCAAAGGTTCATCGATAGGTTCATTCAAAGCTATCGCAGCGAAAGATGGAATTACTGCTATCAACATACGATCATCACGCATGCTCATGGCCTATGGTTTTTTACGCAGGGTGTTTGAAGTTTTTGAGAATCATAAGACCTCCATTGATATGATTACCACATCAGAGGTTGCAGTCTCCTTAACAATTGATAATTCAACTCATCTTACATCCATTGAAAACGAATTAAACAAATTCGGAACTATCGAAGTGGATAAGGATCAAACTATTATTTGTATTGTGGGGCAAAAAATAACAGAGCAAAAAGGTGTTCTTAAACAGATATTCGATTCCCTTAGTGAAATTCCTGTTCGCATGGTTTCATGCGGCGGAAGCACAAACAATGTGTCTGTACTGGTAGAAAAACAATACAAAGAAAAAGCGCTAAATGCCTTAAATGAAGGCCTGTTTGGCTTAAAGTAAGAAAACACTGCTTCCGTAGATTATTTTTTTTACCGCCGTTCATGTAGTAATCATTATCTTTTCATGACGATTACTAGAATTATCTTTTTCATAAAAGAAAAAATTTTCATCTTTCACGCGATTGTGAAATTATGGAAGCTTCAGTCATTGTCATCTTCATCATTGGCTATCTGCTCATTGCCTTTGAACATCCCGTTAAGATCAACAAATCAGCAACAGCAATTGTAACGGGGGTGCTATGCTGGACTATTTATGCCTTGGCTTCCAGCCAGTCGCCTGAACACATAACACATCAGCTAGCAGAACACTTCGGAGAAATCTCAGCTATTTTATTTTTTCTTTTAGGTGCGATGACCATTGTGGAATTGGTGGATGCATATCAAGGATTCAGAATTATAACAGATCGAATTACCACAAAGAATCCTAAATCTTTATTGTGGGTTATTTGCTGGGTTACCTTTTTTCTTTCCGCGCTGCTTGATAATCTTACCACTGCCATTGTAATGGTTTCACTTATCCGCAAATTGGTTCCTAACAAGAATATGCGTTTATTCTTTGCGGGCATGATTGTAATTGCAGCCAATGCAGGTGGAGCGTGGTCACCTATTGGTGATGTTACAACCACCATGCTTTGGATTGGCGGACAGATTACTGCTGTTAACATTATCAAGACTTTAATATTACCGAGCATTGTTTGTATGGTCATACCGTTGCTTTATTTACAATTTACTTTAAAGGGAGAACTGGGACACGCGGGCAGCCACACTTCTGATCATTCGAGCCATTCGCATCATGGACATCACAACTCAAAGATCAAAGGCTCGAAGGCCATGCTCTTCCTCGGAATCGCGGGCTTGATTTCAGTACCTGTTTTTAAAACTGTTACACATCTTCCTCCTTATCTTGGAATGTTGCTCGCGCTTGGTGTGCTGTGGATTGTCTCCGAATTAATAAATCCGCACATGGATGAGACAGAAAAAAAACCATATACGGCAGCCGGTGCTTTGGCTCGTATTGATGTTCCAAGTGTTTTATTCTTTTTGGGTATTTTGTTAGCTGTGGCCGCACTCGATGCAATGGAAATTCTCCATCATTTTGCGACCTATCTCGATAAAAGCCTTGGCGATAACCGCATTATCATCACATTGATTGGAATACTATCCTCGATAGTTGATAACGTGCCCCTGGTTGCTGCGAGTATGGGCATGTACAGTCTGGAAACTTATCATCCTGACCATATGATTTGGGAGTACCTGGCGTATTGTGCCGGCACGGGTGGAAGCATCCTGATCATAGGTTCTGCCGCTGGCGTAGCTGTAATGGGTATGGAAAAAATTGATTTTATCTGGTACCTGAAGAAAATTTCATTGCTGGCGGCTTTAGGTTACTTTGCAGGTGCCATTGTTTACCTCATAATCTATCCCTATTTGGCAGTACATCCTCATTAAAAAAAATAACACCTCTCCATCATTCGAACTTGAAAAATTCTAATCTTTAAGGTGTTACTCCCTTTGCATGGAAACCTTCATTATTCTTGTATTTATCGTGGGCTATGTCGCTATCGCGCTCGAACATAGTATAAAAATTAACAAAACAGCCTCCGCGATTCTTACAGGCGTAATCTGCTGGACGCTCTTCGCTCTATCATCTCCTCCCGAGTCGCTTTTGGCAAGTTCACACTTTACGAATTTTTTGGATGGGCTTAAACTGCAATTGGGTGACAAGTTCGCGTCGCTAGGGCAACAGGAACTGTTTGTAAGTTTTGTTGGCACCGAACTTTCACATCACCTTGCGCAAATTTCAGAAATACTTTTTTTCCTGATGGGCGCGATGACCATTGTAGAATTGGTGGACGCTCATCATGGCTTTCGCTTTATTACCGATCGCATTACAACAAAGAATGCAAAGTCACTCTTGTGGATTATATGCTGGGTGACATTTTTCCTCTCCTCGGTACTGGACAACCTAACAACTTCTATTGTGATGGTCTCTTTGATACGCAAACTTATTCCTAATAAAGATACACGGTTGTTCTTTGCGGGTATGATCGTTATAGCAGCAAACGCGGGGGGCGCCTGGACGCCCATTGGTGATGTTACAACGACTATGCTATGGATCGGCGGACAAATTTCGACACTTAACATTATAAAAGTAATGTTTATTCCAAGTGTCATCTGCATGCTTACCCCGCTCATATATTTAAGTTTTACAATGAAGGGAAGTTTAGGTGAAGCCCATGAACATCACACCAAGTCACACGACCAAGCCATAAACGGCGGCATGCTTATGTTGATATTGGGAATTGGCGCATTAATCTCTGTTCCAATTTTCAAAACGTTTACACACTTACCTCCTTATATTGGGATGTTATTAGGTTTAGGAATTCTATGGGTAGTATCCGAACTTATTCATCCCGAGTTAGACGATGCTGTTAAAAAGAATTATACAGCCGCAGGAGCCTTGGCACGCATCGATGTCCCCAGCGTGTTATTTTTCCTTGGAATTTTACTCGCCGTCGGCGCACTAGAATCCATGTTAACGCTTCATCACTTCGCAGAATATCTAGCCCGCACGTTAGGTGATAATCGAATTATCATAACATTAATAGGTCTTCTCTCCGCGGTCGTCGATAATGTTCCGCTGGTAGCCGCCAGCATGGGAATGTATAGTCTTGACGTTTATCCACAAGATCATCTCATCTGGGAATATCTTGCGTATTGCGCTGGAACGGGTGGAAGTATTTTGATCATCGGTTCAGCAGCGGGTGTCGCGGTGATGGGGATGGAAAAAATTGACTTTATCTGGTATACTAAAAAGATAAGCTTGATTGCAATGATGGGTTACTTCGGAGGCGCCGCGGCGTACTTGCTTATTCAACAGTTCGCTGGCTGATGCAAAGTTAAATTACTGAATTCACGTCAGCATCTAATGACGTTTCACTACATCACACCAACTGTTTCAACGCCAGTTCAAATGACGCTTGTGCTATACCTGTTCGGTAAGGATTCAAGGCATGAGTTTTTTGGAGTGCCTGCTCGATAGCCTGTTTGATGTCATTAAAAATTAGCTCATCGTTTTCTGGTACCGGATTCTCCATGAAGTAGGTACAAGCACGGGCGCGGCCACAATTTGCTATAAAGTCTGGGATAACAGAAAACTTTTCATCGGCATAAAGCCCTATTGGACCAAGAAAAATTTCCGGATCAAAAAAAGGAACATGAGCAGCGCAAGGAAAGACTTCGATCCGCGAAGCAATCATGCGATCGATCTGATCCTTAATGATCAATCTTGATGCCGCGGCGGGCACAAAAATTTCAAATTCTAAATCCCATATTTTTTGATTAGCCATAAAAAACGGAAGCATGTTTTTAGACACCAGTTTGTTTCCGTTCTTGCTAGTAACCAACGTTTTTATTTCATCCAAAGAAAATCCTTGCTGATTTATCAGTCCGCCTTCATGACTTACTATGCCCACAACCTTAACACCCATCTGCGTTAAAAAGAATCCCGCCGCCGCACCAACATTCCCCCATCCCTGAATAACGGCCCGCTTTTTCCTGATATCCCCGCCCCACTTTTCATAATATAATTTCACTGCTTCAGCTACTCCGAAACCAGTGCACATGTGCTCAACTGTATATGCCTTTTCCAGAGAAGGTGTATAACGTTCATCGCGGATCACCTTGGCCATTCCTTGCCGGAGCTGATTGATGCGTGTTGATTTCTCATCATTATTTGAGTGGTAGTGCCCAGCGAATATACCCTCCGTGGGATGCAAAATCCCTAACCCTTCCGTAACGGGGATTATTTCATGAATTTCATCGACATTTAAATCCCCGCCCGTTCCATAGTAGTATTTTAACAACGGCCCGACTGCACGATACCAACGCTGAAGCACACCCGGTTTTCTGGGATCGCTTGGATTGAAATTTATTCCGGAATAGGCTCCTCCGATAGAAGGACCAGAGACAGTAAAACGCACCTCCATGGTCTTAGCCATAGATTCAACTTCATGTTTATCTAAACCCTTGCGCATGCGCGTGCCACCACCCGCTGCACCTCCGCGCAATGAATTTATGACGACCCAACCTTCTGCCTCGGTTTCGGAGTCTTTCCATTCAAACACAATTTCAGGACGAGTATTTTCGAATTTTGAGAGGTTCAGTTTCATTTCGATTCCAAATTACCATCAAGCGATGAGGAATTTTCAGGGTTTGATATAAAATATATTTTATTACAGTCCAACGAGCACACCCCCACTACTATCAGCATCAGCACCAGTGACACTCTTGAAACAATTTGGTTGCCTTTCCACTCGTAACACGCCTAAAAATGCAAACACCATGGCTTCCTTGAATTTTACAACCTCTTCTTCAGGGATGATCAATGCTCCATTGTCACCCAGCTGCTCCAACAAACATGAAACAAAAAAAGAGTTAAAGGTTCCTCCTCCCGTACACAAAACTTTTGCATTCTTTTTTTCTGAAACGATTGCTGTAATGATTTCGCGTGCTGACGAGGTTACAAACGTGGATAATTTATCTTCCACTTTAATACCAGGCTCATCAAGAATCGGTTGAATCCGTTGCTCAAAAATTTCCCGCCCTAACGATGGTCGTTTAGGGCGAAGCGATGCATATACCCTGTTTAACTTAGACAACATAGACGCGTTTACAGTCCCCGTTGATGCCAATTGCCCGCCTTCATCAAACGCTTTCCCTATTTTCGACATTATATAATTCAATCCCATGTTATTAAAACAAATGTCATAAGCTATCCTTACTTTTTTTACGTCCATCGATAAGTTAGCGATGCCACCAAGATTCAAGCACACATCATACTCACTAAAAAGCAACTTGTCACCTGCGGGAACCAGTGGTGCCCCTTCACCGCCCAACTGTACATCAAGACTTCGAAAATCGTAAATTACCGGAACACCGCACACCGCATGCAATGCATTTCCATTTCCAATCTGGTAAGTAAATCCTTTTGCTGGCTGATGAAAAACCGTATGGCCATGAGAAGCAATGAAATCTGGTTTAAGCTTATTCTCACTGATGAAAGTTTTGCAGGCTTTACCTAAGAATTTTCCATATTCCATGTCCAGTGCGATCAACGCTTCACCCGACAGATCCTGAGCGGAAGACAATTTTTTTCTCCATGCCAGCGGATATTTCATCGTCGTCGCTTGTTTGATGCTGTACCGCCATCCACTTGGGACCTTTGAAAAATTACAAAAGGCAATATCCAGACCGTCGAGGGACGTTCCAGACATTAGTCCAATTACTTTAAAGTTGTTCTTTGAATCCATACTTTTGATTTTTCCCTTAGCCCAACTGCCTAAGTAAAGACAAAAGTACAGATAAGGATTTTATCAAAATGAATTTAGTTCTCGATTACGGAAACTCCTTTGCGAAAGTAGGGATCTTTGAAAATTATGATCTGCGATCACAATACACTTTCGCACATCGTGATGAACTGAAAAATTTTCTACAAAACTTTTCGGCCGACAATTTCATCCTCAGTTCAGTAACTCACGAAGCATCGTCAATATTGCCATGGGTTGATCATATTAAAACAAAGTTCATTTTGACCGCCGCCCTTCCACTGCCTGTAAAAAGTCTTTACGCAACGCCTGAAACGTTGGGTGTTGACCGGATTGCCGGCGTATGCGGCGCATATCAGAAATTTCCTGGTACCAATTGCCTGGTGATCGATGCTGGCACTTGCGTCACCTATGATTTTTTGGATGACAAAGGAAATTATCATGGCGGCGCAATTTCTCCCGGGTTAAAAATGCGTCTTCAGGCCATGAACGCCTTCACGGCAAAATTGCCTTTGGTGGATGTTATTTCAAATCCTCCACTGATAGGCACTACAACAGAAACTTGTCTCCAAAGTGGCGCTATCAACGGAATGAGCGAAGAAATAAAAGGCATTATAAGCTTGTACCAACAGAAAATTGTGGATTTAAAGGCGATTTTGTGTGGAGGCGATGCTAGTTTTTTTGAAAACCAACTGAAAGGGCCCATATTTGCGATCCCTGAATTAGTGCTCAGCGGATTAAACAGCATTTTGATTTATAATGTCGGTCATTAAAAAGTTCTTTTTAGTAATTGCTGTTGTGCTTTTCGCAGCAGACGTATGGGGTCAGGCCGCGCCATCTCCATTTACGGATTTCGGTATTGGCGAAGCATACGGTAATAGCTTAATCCATAATCAAGGCTCTGGGAGTATTGGAGTCAGTCATCCTCAATATTGGTTTTTGAACAATCAGAACCCCGCATTACTAGTATTTAATCCACTTACGGTTTTTCAGGTTGGTACTATTTACGAGTCCCGCACGATCAAGACTGATGCATTAAACGAGAAAAACACTGGTGGTAATCTAAGTTACCTGGCAGCAGCCTTTCCAATAAAAATCAATAAGTGGACCACTTCTATCGGCTTGATGCCTTACACCCATGTGAGTTATAATCTCCAATTTCCAGAGCAAATAAGAAATCAGAATGGCCAGGTGGTTGACACAGCAACTGTAATTCAATCCGGTACCGGAGGCTTAACGCAGCTTTATTGGTCGAACGGCGTGCGCATTTCGAAGTACATGAGCGTTGGTTTAAAGTCAACTTATTTATTCGGGCCGATTGATAATGTGTATTCTAATTTTATTGACAACACAGCAAATGGAGCAACACCGTATGTAATTAATATAGAAGAAAAAACGACTGTCACAGGATTTAACTTTGGGTTAGGGTATTCATTTAGTCGCGACTCTCTCGGCCGCCGCAACGATAATCGATTTAGTGTGGGCGCTGTGTATAATTTCACCAGTAAGTTGAAAGGAAAACTTAATCGTCAAACTATACGGACTACACTTGCTGAAGATACTGTTGAACGATATCCACTTTCCGTTGTTAATGGAAAAATTCATCTGCCGGCATCCTTTACCGTGGGTATGGCTTTTAGCAAAGAAGGTAAATGGATGATTGGAACTGAATTTTTTTACCAGGATTGGTCTACCTTCGAAAGCGTAAATAAAGATGATGAGGGACTTGGTGAGGCTTGGCGTTTGTCATTAGGAGGGGAATATACCGCTGATCCAAATACTGTAGATAATTATTTTAAGCGCATTACCTTTAGAGCTGGTTTAAATTTGGAACGTTACCCTTTTTTGGCGAATTATAAGCCAGTAAATGATTTTGGCATTAATTTTGGCTTGTCGCTACCAGCCGGGCGCTCAAGTGTTGATCTGGCGGTCAAATTTGGAAAGCGTGGCAATAAAAGTGAAAATATATTAGAGGAAAGTTACTTTAAAATATTTTTTGGCCTGACCTTTAACGATCAATGGTTCATTAAAAGAAAGTTTGATTAGAAATGAAAAGAAGTATGAAAAATCCAATTATGGCCAGTGTTGTAATGCTGGCTTTGCTGTTTACTGCTAACGGAGCATTTGCACAGTGTAAAGAAGTTGTCTGGCCTACTGATGGCGCGCAAAGAGCCAAGGCTGAAGAAAGTAAAGTTCTTTATGAAGACGCGAAAAACTCCAAACAGTATAAACAAGCGTTGCCTCCATTAAACTGGTTGTTGGCTAACGTTCCTCAATTCCATTCAAGCTTATACATCAACGCAGCTGATATTTATGATGAACTCGCATCAGCAGAAAAAGATGCTGCCCGCAAAAAGGTATATGTGGATTCCTTGATGATAGTTTATGATATGAGAATGAAAAATTGCGGTGAAGATCCTGTTGTTCACAACCGCAAGGCATTAGCATATTTAAAACATAATATTAATGAGCAACCTGCCGAAGCTTTGAAATTACTGGATGAAACATTCAAAAAGAATGGCAACAATATAATGGATGCTACCCTGGTCCCTTATTTTCAAACAGTACGCTTAAATGCACTCAAGTTCAAGAACATGACTGACGTTCAAATTTTAGAGCGGTACGACAAACTGATGGAGATCATTGATAACAAAATCAAAAAGACTCAGAGCGAGGGTAAACCTGTTGATAAATACAAAAAGTATAAAGATGATATCGATGCCATACTCATCACGATGGTGAAAGTTGATTGTGACTTCGTTAGAGCTAATCTGGCGCCTAAGTATAAACAGAATCCAACGGACATCTCTTTGGCCAAGAAAATATTCTCTTTCATGCTTCAGGGAAAATGTACTGACGACCCCCTTTGGTTACAAGCTGCGGAAACTGTTTACAATGACCCAGCAGGCCAAAAAGATTGTGGTTTGGCAAAAAATTTAGGGATCATCTACATGTCGAAAGATGACTTCGAGAAAGCCGAGAAGTTTTTGACGGAAGCACAAGGTGTGTGTACTGACAGCCAGGATAAAGCCGAAGTATTGCTGAGCCTTGGAACCCTATCTTCAAGAAGAGGTAAAAAGTCCGAAGCACGCGAATTGTATCGCCAGGCTGCGTCAGCAAATGCTACGGTTGCCAAAGAGGCTTATGAGAAAATAGGCGACTTATATTTTAACAGTCATGGTGATTGCGCGAAAAAGGTGAACCAAGCGGACGACCGTCTGGTGTATTTGCTCGCAGCTGATTACTATCAACGGGCTGGCAATGGCAAAAAAATAGCCATGGCAAAAGAAGGCTTCCCTTCCAAGGAGGAAATCTTCCTTGTGAATTACCAGCCCGGCGATACAAAGAAAGTAGAATGCTGGATCAACGAATCCACAACGATCAGAACAAGAGATTGATAAAACTTAATAATTTTAAAAAGGCCATAGCTCTTCTATGGCCTTTTTCATTTTAATGATATGATAAGATATCTCTTCATCTTGTGTTTTGCAGTTATCAGCTGCACGCAATCGGAGTTAAAAGAACCCGTTGAATATACCGGGCCATTGCGCGAAGTTGAAAACATTGAATTATACAACAGTGAGAATGAGCGCATCAAATTAAAACTCACAGGCGAACTATTTTATGAATATGCAAACGGAGACAGAGAGTTTCCTAAAGGAGTTTATATCGAAATGTATAATGAATTTGGAAGACTTGAATCAACCCTCCGCGCCAACTATGCAAAATTTATAAAAGAAAAAGAACACTGGTTAGGGCAAGGCAAAGTAGAGTTGAAAAATGTTATCAAGAACGAACAACTTAATACGGAAGAACTTTTTTGGAATCCTAAAACACAAAAAATTCATACCGACAAATTTGTCACCATCCGTCAGCAGGGAGATGTTATCTATGGAACCGGTCTCGACGCTATGCAGGATCTAACCGATTATGCCATAGGAAATGTCGAGGGCACCATAGAAGTAAAGGAGTAACTCCCGACTGATTCTTCATTTAAGGACCACGCCCAAGAAATTATCACTATTTTTACCGGGACATGAAACTGGTTGATGTTCTTGTTTTATCGCTCGCAGTTGCGTTTCTAATTATTGGCATTCATCAAACGATGATACTCGGCATTGAAAACGCATATTGGGCTTTAATGCTGGCACTCATATTATATTTTGTTTATAATTTGAGAAAGAGAAAATGACCATGGATGTTCCTCTGATTTTTGGCATTGCCCTCTCTCTGTTTTTGTCATTTTTTTTTATGTGCTTTGAAGTTGCCTACCTAATGGCAAATAAGTCGGCCCTTGAGGAGGAGGCCAACAACGGCGGATTCAACGCCAGAATTCTTGTATTCTTCATCCAAAAACCAGCATGGTTAATTGGCTCAGCACGGGTAGGATACTGCACCGCCCTGGTGTTTTTCGGGTACTTTATGGCCCAATTACTGCTACCAACCGTTGCTGACATTCTGCCTAGAACATTAAATCATACACTCATAACGGTGTTGGTTCAAAGTATTTTTTCGGCCCTGCTAATTTTGATTGTTGCCCAACTGCTGCCCAAAGTTTTAGGTAACATTTACCCGCAGCGCGTGCTGTTAATTTCCGCCATGCTTTTTGGTATCTCTTCATTGCTATTATCGCCCTTTACCTATAGCATTCTTTTTCTATCCCGACTAATTGCTATCAAGGTGCTTCACCTCGAATACAACGAGGAAAATCCACTTTTTGGAATTACGAGCCTCAACCAGTATTTCAAGAATATTTATAACGTCAAAGAAGATAATCTCAATCTGGAGTTAGATAAAAAAATACTGGAAAACGCCCTAGCGTTCAAACGGGTTAAAATTCGGGACTGCATGATTCCTCGTAACGAAATTACAGCAGTTGACATCACTGCAGGATTGGAAAAATTGCATCAAATTTTTGTAGAAAGTGGTCATTCAAAGATCATCATTTACAAAGATAGCCTTGACGATATTGTTGGTTATTGTCATTCATCTTCCCTCTTTACAGTACCAAAAAAAATCGAAGACATCTTAACCCCCGTCATTAATGTACCCGAGACTTCTTTAGCGAGTGATTTGATGTTACAATTCATCAATGAGAAAAAGAGCCTTGCCGTGGTTATGGATGAATTTGGGGGAACGTCAGGTATCGTAAGCCGTGAAGACGTTATAGAAGAGATATTCGGAGAAATCGAAGATGAATACGACGAAGATGATTTAGTGGAAGAAAAGCTGGATGAATTCAATTATTTACTGAGCGCCCGTCTGGAAATTGATTATTTAAATGAAAAATATGATTGGCAGCTTCCGATTGGAGAATATAACACGTTAGGCGGATTGATTCTGGCATATGCCGAGGATTTCCCGTCGCAAGGTGAAACCATCACTATACCCCCCTACACTTTTTCAATTCAGGCAACCCATGGAAATCGGATTGACACTATAAAATTGACCCTGGAACCAGCGCATCAAGGCACGTAATGTCCGGTAGGTCCTGTTTAAGTTGATATTTGAAGTATTTAAAGACCGGGTAAGAGCTTTTTGAGGACTATATTTTTCTAATAAAGAATCCGGGTTAAATTTGCGCTCTTTAAAAATTACTTTATGGCATTGATTGGAACTTTGCGCAATAAAATGGGTACCTGGGTTGTGGTATTCGTGTTTGTGGCAATCGCAGCATTTATTCTTGGCGATATTTTTAGCGGTAATTCTTCAATTTTGAATTGGGGTCGAAATAATGTTGGGGAAATTGCAGGCAGGGACATCTCGTACGACGAATTCCAATCGACTATTCGCGAACGGGAGGCAAGTTATTATTTGCAATTAGGCAGGGAACCTGGTGAGCGTGAGATGCCAGCTGTACGTCAGCAAGCTTGGGATCTTTTGATTGCTCGTTATGCTATTCAGGCTGAATTTGAAAAAGTTGGCATTGCCGTTACGGAAGATGAACTGGTGGATATGATCTCCGGCAGAAATGTGGATGAGAACCTTAAACAAGCATTTACCGATCCTTCCACTGGTGAATTTGATCGCAGCAAGCTTGGCACTTATATCAACCAATTGAAGACCATGCCACCTAATTCAGATGCCCGTGTTCGCTGGGAGCTTTTCCAACGTGATCTGAAGCCTGGTCGTGAACGCATTAAATATGAAAATCTGCTTATCAAAAGTAACTATATCACTAAGGCCGAAACCGAAAGAGAATATCATAACCAGACTGATGTTGCCGAAATCAAATATCTGTACGTGCCATATTATGCTGTGAGCGATTCTGCTGTAAAGGTTACCGATGATGCATTGAAAGCCTATTACAACAAAAACATTGAACGTTACAAGACCGAAGCAAGTCGGGATATTAAATACGTTAGTATTTCTGTAGAACCTTCAAAAGAGGACACGCTTGCCGCTCGTGAAGATTTAGAGCGGTATGCAGTTGAATTAAAAACAGCGCAGGATGATTCAACGTATGCAGCTGCCAACTCAGAAGGCCAAAACCCCTATGGGAAATATACACCTTCAACACTTCCTCCGTTCATCAATAAAGACAGCCTCGTTCAGGGAAAAGTATTTGGTCCATTCCTCGATGGTGAAACTTATAAAGTCGTGAAAATCTCCCGGATTTTTAAGGATACGGTTTACAGCGCAAGAGCCCGCCATATTTTAATTAAATGGAACGATACAAGCGAGACCGCAAAAAAAGAAGCCAGAGATAAGGCTCAAGAAATTTTAAAAGACATTAAGGACGGTGCCGATTTTGCAGCAAAAGCACGCGAGTTTGGTACGGATGGAACGGCATCGCGGGGTGGCGATCTTGGATGGTTTTCCAGTGGCCAAATGGTTAAGCCTTTCGAAACTGCTGTCTTTTCAGCTACGAAGCCTGGGCTTTTGAATAACTTGGTTGAGACAGAGTATGGTTATCACCTCATCGACGTTACCAACGTAAAAGACAATACCGCTTACAACGTCGCGGTCATCGAGCGTGCAATTACGCCAAGTGATGCCACGTTAAATGAGGCCTTCCGTAAAGCTGAGGCTTTTGCAAGTGATATTTCGGATCTTGAAGACTTTGAGTCACGGGCTAAGGAACAAGGACTTGTTGTAATGGAAGCAAAAAATATCGTTGCTGGCGACCGCCGGATTGGAACCATGGGTGAAGCGCGGCCGGTAGTGCAGTGGTTGTTCAGAGATGCTTCCGATGGTAAGATCTCACAAGTATTTGATCTGCAAGACCAAAACGTTGTTGCGATCATGACTGGAGAAATAAAGAAGGGTTATAAACCTTTAGAAACTGTGAAAGAGGAAATAACTCCTGCGGTTCGGAATGAACTGAAAAGCAAACAAATAATCGAAAAGCTGGCTGGGCTCAAAGGATCACTCGATGAAATTAAAACTGGTTATGGGCAAGACGCTAATGTATATTCCAGCAGCGATTTAAAATTGAGCAGCAATCAATTGCCCACGGTAGGATTTGATCCGGTCGCAGTAGGTCTTGCCTTCTCACTTGACAATGGAAAGCGGTCAAAACCGCACGCAGGCGAAAACGGCGTTGTAATGATTGAAATGCTCAACAAGACAATCGCTCCTGCCATTACCGATTACAGCACGTACAAAACTCAACTCGAGCAAGGAAATACAAATCGTAGCAGCATGGGAATTGCTGAAGCTATTAAAGAGCAGGCAGACGTTGTAGACGAGCGCTACAAATTTTATTAACCTCTTTTACCTGGTGGCCACATCTTTCAATTTCTTGAGGGATGTGGCCACTTAATTTTTATGGATCAGAACTGGATAGATTCTTTCCGTGAAAAACTGGACCAACATTATACATGGCCCGCACTTTACGTTTTTAAATTTATTGTGCCCACAGGTAAAGAGGAAGAGGTAAAACAACTCTTCCCGTTTCATTCCAGTGTGGAGAAATTATCCAAGCGAGGCAATTATAAAAGTGTAACCGTTGAGATGGTGATGCAGTCTGGTGACGCCGTGCTGGATATCTACATACAAGCTGCAAAAATTGAAGGTATCGTTGCGCTGTGACCATTCTTGCCACGAGCTTGTTGAAAGTTTATCCTTTCAAAATTACGATGATCAAAATTTTGTATCTAGTAGACTTAAAACTAAGTGTATGAAATGGACAACAGAAAATAACAAGCTAAAGAAGGTCTTCACTTTCAAAGATTTTACTGAAGCCTTCGGCTTTATGACCAAGGTGGCTATCGTTGCGGAAAAAATGAACCATCATCCTACCTGGACTAACACATGGAACCAAGTAACGTTCGAGCTCTCAACGCACGACGCCGGAAACATTGTGACCGAAAAAGACCGGAAGCTTGCCGAGGAAATTGATAAACTAGTTTAACCGTCGTACCTTTTTCAGAATGGAAAAATCCGACATGATCTACGGTACCCGGGCCGTAATGGAAGCTATTGCTGCTGGGAAAGAGATCGACAAAGTTATAATCCAGTCCGGGTTGACAAACGATCTAGTCAAAGAATTGATCGGTGTAGCACGCAGCAATAATATTCCTGTGGTATATGTACCTGCTGAAAAATTGAAGCGAATGTCTTCAAAAAATCATCAAGGTGTTATTTGCCTCCTTTCCGCCGTATCGTTTTCGTCTGTTGATGATTTAATTTTTAAAGCATACAACGACGGCCGCGAGCCGTTTTTACTTATCCTTGATCGCATTACAGATGTTCGAAACTTTGGAGCAATCGTACGCACTGCCGAATGTGCTGGTGTTGATGGAATAATCATTCCCGAGAAAGGAAGCGTGCCCATTACCAGTGACGCCATGAAAACTTCCGCCGGCGCTTTAAATCATTTGCCTGTTTGCAAAGAAAAAGATTTGAAAAAGACTATCCAGCTACTTCATGACAATGGTATTCGTGTCCTCGCCTGCACCGAAAAGACAGAACGGAGTATTTATCAGCTTAATCTCTCCGGCCCGATTGCAATTATTATGGGATCGGAAGAAGACGGCATTTCCGACAATCTTTTACGTCAGGCTGATGAACTTGCCCGAATTCCGTTAAAGGGAAAAATTGGTTCCCTCAACGTCTCCGTTGCCGCAGGAATTGCATTGTATGAAGTTGTCAGGCAGAAAGGGTGAACGCTAGGAATTATATCTTCTTTTGGTGTTTTAGCACACGGGCCTCAATGTGAAATACAATTTCTTCCCCGATATTCTTCGTCAGGTCGCCTACACGTTCCAGATTTCTTACGATGGAGAACAGCCTCAGGATAATAGCATGATCATCTGGATACTCTTTCAACAAACTGGAAGCAATTTTAACCGACCTTTTATTGATTTCATTGAGCGCCTCATCTTTTGAAAAAACTTTTCGTACCAACTTTGTATTTTCTTTTTTCAAAGCCTCATGCATATCCTTCATCATCACAATGCACACGTCAAGCATTTTATCAATATGAAACTGATGAAAGAAATCCTCGTTTACATTTTTAACATGTTTTTTTAGAAATTTGGCAAAGCTCGAAGCGTTGTCGGCAATACGTTCAAGGTCATTACTTATTTTGATTGTAGCTAAAACAAACCGGAGGTCAGTAGCCATAGGGTTATGCAAAGCAATTATATTCTCGCAATCTTTATCGATGGCTAACTCTTGAGCGTTTATTTTCTTTTCGGTTTCAATAATTCTTTCTGCCAAATCAACATCTTTCTTCTTAATTACCTCCCGGCAATGCGTTAATTGATTCTCTACCAAATCAATCATATCCAGAAGATTTTCTTTCAACGCGTGGATTTCTGATTCAACTGGTGCTGCCATGATTTGTGTAATTGCAAATATTTATAAGTTATTAAAAAACTTTTTCCTCATCCAAATCTCCCGGTAATATAATTTTCGGTCTGTTTATGCTTGGGGTTAGTAAAAATCTCCGATGTTTTATCATATTCCACCAGGTTGCCAAGATAAAAAAAAGCAGTCCTTTCGCTAATCCGTGCCGCTTGCTGCATATTATGCGTAACAATGACGATGGTATATTTGGTTTTTAATTCGAAGATTAATTCTTCAATTTTTGCTGTAGAAATTGGATCAAGTGCAGAAGCTGGTTCATCCATAAGAATAATAGATGGCTTGACAGCAAGCGTGCGCGCTATACATAAACGTTGTTGTTGTCCTCCGGAAAGAGAGAGTGCTGACTTGTTCAAAATATCTTTCACTTCACCCCATAAGGCCGCTTGTTTCAGGCTTTTTTCTACACGATCGGCAATAAGGTCCTTGTCATTACTCCCTTGAATTTTTAAGCCATAAGCAACATTCTCGAAAATTGATTTCGGAAAAGGGTTAGGCTTCTGAAATACCATGCCAACCTTTTGACGAAGTTCCTCTACCTTTACTTTCTTTCCGTAAATATTCTTTCCATCGATCTCTATTTTACCTTCCAGCCGAAAGGTGTCGATGTAATCATTCATCCTGTTTAAAGTTCTCAGGAATGTCGATTTCCCGCAACCGGATGGCCCAATAAATGCCGTTACTGTATTTTCTTTTATACTGAGAGAAATGTCCTTCAATACATGGTTGTCACCATAATAAACATTGACGTCGTCCGCCTCGATGAGCTTCATACTTTACCAGTTTATTTTCTTTTGCCACCGGTTTCTAAAATAGATGGCAATTCCGTTCATGCAAAATGTTATCGCCAATAAAACGATAATTGCCGCTGCGCCATTTTCTAAAAATCCTTTTTGCGGTCTGGATACCCAATTGAATATTTGCATCGGTAGTACAGTAAACTCATCAAGCGGTGACTGTGCAACAAAAGGTACATATGCCAAAGCCCCAATCACAATAAGTGGTGCGGTTTCTCCCACGGCTCTGGACAACGCCAGTATTACCCCTGTAATGATACCTCCTGAAGCGGCAGGCAGTATCTGATACCAAATGGTCTGCCATTTCGTGGCACCCATACCGTACGAAGCTTCTCTTAAAGAATTTGGAACCGCCTTGAGCGCTTCACGTGTTGCAACAATGATCACCGGCAAAATAAGCAATGACAATGTACATGCGCCTGCTAATAAACTGCTTCCCATATTCAGTGTGCGCACAAAAATTTCGAGGCCCAGCAATCCGTAGATGATGGAGGGAACTCCTGCCAGGTTTGAAATATTTACTTCTACAATAGCTGCTAACCTGTTTTTCTTTCCATATTCCTGCAAATAAATACCTGCAGAGATTCCTAACGGTATGGCTATTAGTGCTGTAAGCATCATGATCCAGGCTGTTCCTGTCCAGGCTGTTAATATACCTGCTTTTGAAGATCTACGGGAAGGAAGACTGGTTAGGAAATCCCAATCAATCCGGCTTATACCATCGCCAAGAATATTGAAAATGAAAATAGCCAGCATGACAAGTCCGAATAACGTGGCAAATATTCCAACGTATTTGAAGGAAGTATCTAACAACCGGTTTGTTCGAAGACTATTCATATTGTTCCTGATATTTCTTCTTCAACCTGTAACTGATATTGTTCAGTAAAAACGTGAATACAAACAGTGAGATGCCAGCCGCAAAAATCGTTTTATATTCAAGTGACCCATGTTGCACGTCCCCAAGGCTCACCTGAACAATATATGCAGTGATGGTCTCTACGGCGTCGCGCGGATCAAAAGTTAAGGTGGGCTGCTGGCCTGCTGCAATAGCAACAACCATCGTTTCACCGATGGCTCTTGAAATCCCAAGAATGATGGATACCAAGATGCCTGAGGAGGCAGCTGGCACCACTACTTTAAAAGCAGTTTGAAAACGTGTGGCCCCCATACCGAATGATGCTTCGCGTAAAGATTTTGGAACGGCTTGCAGTGCATCTTCGCTTAACGAAGAGATTAAAGGTATGATCATGATGCCCATCACAATACCCGCAGACAAAGCATTAAATGTAGATAGACCTGGAATAAATGATTGTAAAAATGGTGTAACTACCGTTAGTGCAAAAAAACCATACACAACGGTTGGGACAGCCGCGAGTGTTTCCAAGGCGGGTTTGATTGATTTGCGAAATCCTTTTGGCGCATATTCGCTCAAGTAGACTGATATCGTTATGCCAAAAGGCAATGCTGTCAATAAAGCAATTAACGTGGTTAGTATTGTACCCGATAGCAAAGGCAAAATACCGTAATGTTTATTCGTGAAAAGAGGAGTCCATTCAACATCGGTAAGAAAACTAAACAGGGAAACCTCCTGAAAGAAACCCCACGATTCTGAGAGCAGTACATAAATGATGGCCAACGTGGTTAGCACGGTTACCAGACCGCTAAATGCCAGGCCACCTTCTATGAGCCGTTCGGTTGATTTTTTCACACTTTATTTGCTTGCCTTAAATGATTACGAGCAGCTTATTTTATCGATGAAAATTTTTGAAGGGCTTGCTGATAGTCTGCTTGCGGCAGAGGAACATAACCGACATCCGGCACAATAGTCGGCGCGTTTTCCAGATAAAAATCAATAAAAGCAGCCACTTCCGGACGTTTTGCTGAGGCATTACTTACATATAGAAAAACCGGGCGAGATAGTGGCGAATAAGTTCCATTGCTAATCGTTTCCGGGTCGGGCAACACGGGACCTTTACCGTTATCAACACCTATCAATTTTAAACTCTCACTATTTTCGACAAAGTAAGCATATCCAAAAAATCCGATCGCATTCTTATCTCCCATTATACCCTGAACTAACACATTGTCATCTTCACTTGCCGTGTAATCGCCGCGGCTGGACCCAGACTCGCCCACAACTACTTCTGTAAAATAATCATAAGTACCCGACGCTACACCGGGACCATATAAACGAAACTCGTCGGCTGGCCATTCTGCGCGTATTTGATTCCATCGCGTAATTTTTCCCTGCGCTGCCGGTTCCCAAATTTTCTTCAACTCCTCAATTGTAATATTCTGAAGCCAGTTGTTTTCCTTATTAACAATTACAGCCAGCCCGTCATAAGCAATTTTTAAATCGGTAAATCCTAGGTTATTATCCTGACAGGTCTTGGCTTCCTGATCTTTTATTGGGCGAGATGCATTGTTAATGTCTATTTCTCCGCGTCCAAATTTCTTAAAACCTCCGCCGGTTCCCGAAACCCCCACCGTCACCCGGATATCCGGCTGGTTAATCCTAAATTCTTCTGCAATTGCTTCAGTGATTGGATATACCGTGCTGGATCCGTCTATTTTAATTTCACCTTCCAGCGATTCACTATTTTCTTTTGTGCCTTTAGAGCCGCATGCTGCAATAATTATGGCCAATGCTATCGACAGACACTTTATGATATGTTTCATAACCCATTTTATTTTCGCAGCAAAGGTAAAGGGCTCCCTACGAGTGTATCTATTCCTAATATTAAGTTTGTGTTAAATTAAACCTGGGTTAAATAATCGTTAATTAATTATTACTTGTTTTACGGCCTAAACAAGTGTACACAAAAGGTACACGTACTTAACACAACGCTAACTAACCTGGCTAAAGATGAACATGAGACTAGCAGTTAAAAGACTTGCTTCCGTTGCAATCGTTGTTTACATGTTTGCCGCTCAAAGTGTTGCTCAAGAACAGACTGAAATAAAACAGGAACTCCCCAAGAAATGGTTCGACACGTTTACAATTCGTGGATATGTTCAAGCACGCTATAACAGATTATTGGAAACAAATCCAGATTTAAAATGCGAGCAATGTGATAGAAGCTGGGGTAGAAACGGCGGTTTCTTTCTGAGACGCGTACGTATTATTTTTTATGGACAAATCAGCAAGCGGATTTATTACTATATCCAGCCCGACTTTGCTAGCTCCGCATCTTCTACAGGTCTCAATTTTGGCCAATTACGCGACGCATACTTCGACCTGGGCCTAGATGAGAAAAATGAATTTCGGATCCGGTTAGGTCAAAGTAAAGTGCCTTTTGGTTTTGAAAACATGCAATCCAGTCAGAATCGTTTGCCGTTAGACAGAAATGATGCGTTGAACAGTGCTTTGAGTAACGAGCGGGATATGGGTGGATTTTTCTATTGGGCACCGGAAGGGAAACGCAAACTACTTTCAGATCTTGTTAGAGATGGCTTGAAAGGTTCGGGCGATTACGGTGTTTTTGCTTTTGGCGCATTTAATGGCCAGACAGCAAACAAATCTGATTTGAATAATCAAGTTCATGTCGTAGCCAGGTTCAGCTATCCATTGGAAATCGGTAACCAAATAATTGAACCCGGCATCCAGGGTTATACCGGTAAGTATGTAATAGCAAAGGATCAGCTTTCAAGTGGTATCAAGACCAATACGGATTTAAATTATACCGATCAGCGTGCAGCCCTTTCGTTCATTCTTTATCCCAAACCCTTTGGTATCCAGGCGGAATATAACATCGGTAAAGGGCCAGAATTCAACAAAGCAACAGATTCGATTGAAGTAAAAAGCCTCCATGGAGGATATGCCACGTTATCGTATATAATAAAGACAAAAAAAGAGCAGTTCTTTATACCCTTTACACGCTTTCAATATTACGATGGAGGTAAGAAGCATGAACTGGATGCCCGTAGTTATAATGTTCGCGAATTTGAAATAGGCGTAGAATGGCAACCCGTAAAACAGTTTGAGCTTGTAGCGATGTATACGATTTCCTCCCGCCGGTTTGAAGATTTCATAAAGCAAGAGAATTTCCAGAAAGGCAACTTACTAAGACTGCAAGCACAAATTAATTTCTGATACCTGTCAGTTTAATTCTGGATCTTCAGGCTTCACAAACTAAAATTTATCAGCACTGGCGGATTCGAATGACATTTTGTAGCGCTCAGGCACAGCGTTAGAAACCATAGAATTAGGAGCGATTGACGGATAAATCTCCTCTAAGGTCTTTACATCATTCATAAAAACCCTCCGGCTAATCTGGTGTCGGTTCAATTTTCCAGGGCTGTCGATGCCTGCTGCTGCCATGAGTTCAACAAAACTTTCAATAGTATTCTTATGATAGTTTGCTACTCTTACCTTTTTATCATCCACTACTAGTCCATCAACCAAAGCAGGGTCTTGTGTAGCAACGCCCGCAGGACACGTATTCTTGTTACATTCCAATGCCTGGATACATCCTAATGCCATCATCATCGCGCGGGCGCTATTGCACATGTCGGCCCCGAGCGCAATTGCCCTGAGGATTTGAAAACCTGTTAAAATTTTCCCCGATGCGGCCACTTTGATCTGATGACGTATGCCAAAGCCCTTTAACATATTATCAACAAAGGCGAGACCGTCAAGTAATGGCATGCCAACAAAATTGGAAAACTCTGGAGGTGCTGCCCCAGTACCACCTTCACCGCCATCGACGGTTATGAAATCGGGATACAAATTCAGCTCAATCATAGCTTTGCAAACTGAAATAAACTCACTTTTACGTCCGATGCAAAGCTTAAAACCAACCGGCTTTCCTCCCGATAATTCGCGTAGCTCTTGAACAAATTGTATCAGTTCTTTCGGCGTTGAAAATGCACTATGAAAAGGAGGTGAAAATACTGTCGTACCAGGTTTTACAAGGCGTATCGCTGCAACCTCGGACGTATTTTTCTTTGCGGGTAAAATACCACCATGTCCTGGCTTTGCTCCTTGCGATAATTTTAGTTCAATCATTTTTACTTCGGGGCGACTTGCATTTTTTCTAAATGCTTCTGGTGAAAATTTTCCTTCCTCATCACGTGCCCCAAAATATCCAGTTCCAATTTGCCAAATAATATCTCCCCCTTGTTTAAGATGATAGGGGCTTAATCCACCTTCACCAGTATTGTGCGCAAATGAGCCAATCTTAGCTCCTGCATTTAAAGCTTCAACGGCATGGCTACTCAAAGAACCAAAGCTCATCGCCGATACATTCAGGATGCTGGCGCTATATGGTTGCTTACAGTCTTTACTTCCGACCAAAACCCGTGGATGATGGTCTACCGCATGAAAATCTAACGGAACAATGGAATGGCTCATCCATTCATAACCTTCGGCATACACGTCAAGCTGCGTTCCGAAAGGTGTGGTATCAATTTGTTTTTTGGCGCGTTGGTAAATTACGGAACGGTCGTTTCTGTTAATCGGAGCGCCGTCCGTATCATTTTCAACGAAATATTGCTGGATTTTAGGACGTAAATCTTCAAACACATATCGCAATCTCCCGAGTAATGGAAAGTTTCTTTTGATAGATTGCTTAGTCTGAACCATATCGGCGACACCCATATAAATGAAGGGTGAAACGACGGCTAACAAAAGCACTGCCCAACGCCAAAAAAATGCCCATACTAAAATGGCAAGCACTACGGCGATGCTCGCGATAACAAAACCTTTTCTCATAATGGTTTAAGGATGATACCAAATATAAGAAATTGAATAAACCACAAGGCACCAGCCAGATGAGAAATGCGATCCTCCCTCAGCCATGTAAGTTTTTTAATTGTAGAGAATAAAAGATGGAGCCTTTACAAACCGTCCGCTGTACTTTATACGCAAATTAGTAGTAACACCAACTTTGAATCGCGATATGTCCTCCACAACATGTGGATAATAGAAGAACTTAAATTCAACAGTGCCAAAAACCAGATTTTCATTCCTCGTTCGCACCCCTGAGCCGATTCCAAAAAAAGGTTTATCGTAAAATATATTTCTATTTCTGGGAGCTATGATTGCAACATCGGCGAAGACCAAGGGCGCCAGTCTAAATCCTAAAATTTTCCAAGGGGAATAAAGCACCAGTTCATAGCGCGCATGCAGACGTTTAGTGCCTAGAACACTATCGGCAACAAAGCCTTCGAGCCCAAAACTTGAATTAATATCTAACAGCGTATTCGTACGTTGATTAAACACATATGTAAAATCCAGATCTGCTGATTGCCTGATTAGAAATTTTTTATAGTGCTTGATTTTACTAAATAACTTACCGGAAAGCAGCAAGGTTGCATCTTCCCATCTCCCTTGGTAAGGGAAACCTCCGACCCGAAACGAAAGGGTGTAGAAGTTACCACCTGCATGCACAAAAGATTTTTCAGCGTCTACGCCGATATAAGCCCGTTTAAGGTCCAACAGATTTTGCCAACCCGCCAGGATTGACATTGTATGCCCATAGGGAACGTCCTCGGTTCGTCCAAACCCGTATACAAACTGTGTTTTATAAAACTCTTGCTTGAAAAACGTAAATGCGCCTAGCCAATACGTGCGACTGTTGAAAGCAGGATTTAATGAGTCTTGCGTTTGAACCGGTTTTTTCGAGAAATGCTGCTGAAAAATCCTCGCGCTAACAAAGTGCCGGCTTCTGTCTCCGCGATTTTGCCGAGCCCCGATATTATAGCCCAGCCACAGATCATTGATTTCGTAACGATAGTTTCTAAAAACAGACTCTTCCAGTTGATAAAAATTCTTTGACCAGTTGCGACTAAATTCAAGTCCGCCAGCCAGCCGAGAATAAGGTGACACAAGCGGTCGTTCGAGATTCAGGTAATAAGCAGATTCCTCCTCATTTCCATAACTACTTCCTGTATTCAGCTGCGTGTATCCAGCCGTAACGTTGATCAAGCTCCCGGCCAGGCTGCTCTTTCGATAGTAAAGCTCATAGCCAAAGTTTGGATTCCGGTCTTGATCATAGTGCCCATTGAATTGTAACCGCTGCCCCCAACCCATAAAATTCGCATCATAAATTTTGAACTTCGTTTCGTTAACACCGCGGGGGTTAAAACTGCCGCCAATACTGAAAACGTCGCGGGTAACCACAAGAACATCTACCGAATCTTGGGTACTCAAAAGAGGCACTACGATAATGCGGGCGTCAACAATAAAATCAAGATCACGGATATAACGCTCGTTATCCGCTAGCAGATAAGCATTCAACGGTTTTTTCTCCTTAAAAAACACATGGTCGCGTATAACCCATTCTTTGGATGTGTTATGCAACGTATTACCAATCTTCACCAACCTATTTCTCATATTTTGGGTCGTATCAGTAATGCTTCTCTCGAAGTCTATATGATTGATCAATACTTGGCGAATGATTTTTCCTTCAAAGGGTAGGAACGCTTCTTCACTTCGGATAGTAAGAATATCTTGGCCTTCTGGCTCTTGTTTTCGGGTAACGCCTTTAAGAATCTCCTGGGTTAATTTGGTGTCCTTTACCGCGTCGATAATTCTGTTAGTCGTATCGATTTTGATTATTTCTATGGTATCACCTTGGACACCGACACTATCTTTTCCTTCTTTTTCCTGGGCAAATGAGGCCTGAATGACAACATAAAAAAATATTGCCAATGCTGTCCAGAATCTTTTCCAGTAGACCATTTTACTAAACCCGCGATAATGCCGTGCGCTGCTAATAGAAAAACCCCGCGAGGGCGGGGTTAGTTATACTTATTGTTAAGAATTTAGGGCTTCAACCGATTTAACTTCACCCGGCATCATCCGAGTAAATAAATTCTCGATGCCTGCCTTTAACGTGATCATGGAAGATGGACAACCGCTGCAGGAGCCTTGTAGCTTAACTTTCACGATACCATCCTGAAAAGAATGGTAAGTGATAGCGCCGCCATCTTGCTCTACTGCAGGCCTGATATATTCCTCTAGAATGGTTTTAATCTTTTTGATGGCTTCGGTTTCTTCTTCAACCGGCATTGTCTCGCCCTCGTCTTTAATATCGATGATAAGTTTTCCTGACTCGAGATATTTTTTGATATAGTCTTTGAGTGTATTTTGAATTTCAATCCACTCCAGATCTTCTTTCTTCGTAACAGTTACAAAATTGCCGGCAAAGAAAACGCGCTCTACAAAAGGAAAAGTGAACAATTCCTTAGCCAATGGTGATATGGACGTACTCTCTGCGTCTGGAAAATCAAAACTTAACCCGTCCGGCACGAGCATATCGTTTACAACAAACTTGAGAGAATTCGGATTGGGGTTTGACTCCAGGTAAATGTGTATATTTTTTGGAACAGCTTGTAACATATCAGTTGGCTTTAACTTGTTAGAACAAAATTAAAGAATTTAAGTTCGTGAAGCTTAGCGCGTACCAAATGCGGGGCAAGAATCAAGACTTTTTTTATATTGCTTGAAAAGTACTGTCCCAAAATTACGAAATCTTGACTCAAAAAAGGATTATTCAAATCATTCTTGTCCTTCTATCGATTGCGACATTTGTACATTTATTCCATTACTATGGTGGTCTTCAGTTTCCGCAGGAGCTTTTAATCGGAATCCGCTGGGTGGCGTGGGCTTTTGTTATTCTTTATGCCATTAACAAAAAATCCCTGACAACCTGGATTCTTGTCAGTATGATCATCGGGATTGAGATTGGGCTGAACTTTCCAGACTTTGCGCAAAACCTTTCAGTATTAAGTAAAATATTTCTACGGCTAATCAAGACGATTATAGCGCCAATCCTTTTTGCAACGCTGGTGGTGGGTATCGCAGGACATTCCAACCTTAAGCAGGTGGGGAGAATGGGGTGGAAATCCATTTTGTATTTTGAAGTAGTAACAACGCTTGCTCTTGTAATAGGAATTATCGCAATTAACATTACTAAAGCTGGTGCCGGTATTATCCTTCCCGAAGGATTTAGTCAGGATTTACCGGAAGCGAAGGCTCAAGGGTGGCAAGACGTCATCCTGCATGTCTTTCCCGAAAATTTTATCAAATCAATTTATCATGGGGATGTATTACCCATTGTGCTTTTTAGCGTCACATTTGGAATTTCATTAGCGCTTTTATCTGAGCAAAAGAAGAAACCAATTTTAGATTTTACTGAAAGCCTGGCCGAAACGATGTTTAAATTCACCAACATCATTATGCATTTTGCGCCTTTTGGCGTCGGAGCTGCCATCGCTGTAACAGTCGGTCATCTGGGAATAGACATACTTACTTCCTTACTAAAATTGCTGTTTACATTATACGGAGCGTTACTTTTATTTTTATTTGGTGTACTGTTACCCATCGCCCTATTGGTCAAAGTTCCTATTCGAAAGTTTTTTCGTGCCATCTCGGAACCTGTCTCCATTGCTTTTGCTACAACAAGTTCGGAGTCTGCTCTTCCAAAAGCGATGGAGAATATGGAAAAATTGGGCGTGCCTCGAAAGATCGTTTCATTTGTTCTTCCTACAGGCTATACTTTTAACTTAGATGGCAGTACACTATATCTCTCGTTAGCTTCAGTCTTCGTGGCACAAGCTGCCAACATTGACTTATCTATTGGTGACCAGGTTCTGATGGTGTTTACATTAATGCTAACCAGCAAAGGCGTGGCAGGCGTACCGCGTGCCACCTTAGTCATCTTGTTAGGCACTGCGGCGTCTTTTGGGTTACCCCTCTGGCCGATTATGGCAATTCTCGGAATAGATGAATTGATGGATATGGCACGGACCTCGGTCAATGTGATCGGAAATTGCCTAGCCACAATCATCATCGCTAAATGGGAGGGCGAGTATAAGGAACCTGAGGGTGAGTTGAATTTTGATTAACTCCCGCCGATGGGCTTATACTGCTTCTATTTTTGAACTTCTGTTCCTTAATAAAAAATCAGCCAACACAAGCGCCGCCATAGCTTCTACGATGGGTACAGCGCGAGGCAAAACACATGGGTCGTGTCGTCCTTTTCCACTGACGGTCGTTTCATTACCTTGCTTGTCTACACTGCTTTGGTCCTGCATGATCGTTGCGACAGGTTTGAAGGCAACGTTAAAATAAATATCTTCTCCGTTGGATATACCGCCTTGAATACCACCCGAAAAGTTTGTGCGGGTCCTGATTCTTCCCGCGTCATTATAAAATTCGTCGTTATGTTTTGACCCACGCAATTTTACGCCTTCAAAGCCACTTCCATATTCAAAACCCTTTACGGCATTGATGCCCAGCATCGCCTTACCTAATTCTGCATGAAGTTTATCAAACACCGGTTCACCCAATCCTACCGGTGTATTTCGAATAACACAAGTAACAAGTCCTCCAATTGTGTCCCGATCCAAACGTACCTGGTCTATAAGTGCAATCATTTTTTCTGCTGTTACCGGATCAGGACAGCGAACAATATTTTCCTCTGTTCGCGACAGATCAAGTTGGGTATAATGTGGTGCTGTTATTTCGCCAACGGTAGATACATAAGCATGAATATCAATGCCGTGTTTCTTTAACAGCAATTTGGCAATTGCACCAGCAGCGACACGAGCAGCAGTTTCTCGCGCTGAACTACGGCCCCCTCCTCGATAATCACGATGTCCATACTTAGATTCATATGTATAATCAGCATGAGAAGGGCGAAATGTTTCAGCTATATGTCCATAATCCTTACTTCGCTGATCCTGATTTTCAATTAACAAAGCAATAGGCGTACCGGTAGATTTTCCTTCAAATACCCCGGAAAGAATTTTAAAAACATCATCCTCCTTCCGTTGGGTTGTGATTTTACTTTGACCAGGCTTTCTACGATTAAGTTCCGATTGAATAAAGACTTCATCAATTTCTAATCCCGCCGGGCAACCGTCGATGGTTACACCAATAGCCGGACCGTGGGATTCGCCAAAAGTTGTAATTCTAAAAATTGTTCCGTAGGAATTAGACATTCGGTTGGACGTTTTGCATTGTTGATTTTTGATTGATAGTTTTCACCATTAACAATTTTTAAATTTTGAATGAGATAAGTCTGATGGGGTATGATGCAATGGTGAATCTAAGCTACAATCCATTATTTTCGGAGCACAAGATAAGCGGAAGCCGCTAACATCACCAAAATAAAGCTATTGAATGCCCAACTTTGCCAGTCGTCATTTTCTACTATTTTTAAAGTATTGTCGGCACCGTCGATTTTGTCATAAAAATTTCCCACATCGCTTGCCTGAATAGCTTCATTTTTTTTGCTTTCACCCGATACATTGACGATTAATTTCGACCTTAACGTATCGTACTTTTTGATGCGCGGATTAAAGAATACCCATTGGAAATAGTCCCCCAGCTTATATTTTCCAGGCTCTTTCGGGATCATAAAATAGTCGAAGGATTTGGTTCCCGTAACCCTGTTGTTCTGCCGATTGATATCCTGCCTCACATTCGGTTCATAAAATTCAAAATGCTCATCTCCTTTTACATTTGGTTTAGTTATGGCAGAAATATTTCCTTCGCCATAGATGTTAAAATTATAGCCCGCACTTCTCCCGGTCTCCAGCTCTTTGCTCCTGATTCTCTCATCCAATCGATAGTCACCGACGGCGACTGAATTTTTAAGTGGATGGGGTGGCAATTCTTTCACCTTTATACGCTTTGCTTTGGTATAAAATGTTTTGAAATCTTCCTGTCGATTTTGTCCAAAATAAGATGGATTTTTCGCCACCTTATACTTGATCATCTCCAGGCCAACACTCGGAAATTTGATAGGCTCCGTATTCAAAGGGTAATAGGTTGCCTGATAAATTTTGTATTGGGTGTAATCACGGCCATTAATTTTTACATTCTCGCCGTCTATGTTCTCTATGTTGAAATTCTCCTCCCAACACGTTGTTGGCTTGATCTTCTTCAGGATTTCTGCCAGCTGCCTGCCTAACTCATAAAATTGCATTTGCGCGCGATTTTCCTGCGAGACGAAAAACGAAAGTGTGGTATTAAATCCCTCCCCAATATAGACCTCATCCTTGCTGGCGGTAATGGCTAAAAAAGCATCTTCCTTGATATCCACAAATTCAGTTTCACCCTCACCAAAAAAATCATCTGCCGGGCTTCTATCAAAGAAATTTCTAAAAGGATCTCTTTGTTGCTGTTGCTGTGGTGCTCCTATTTTTACTTTTTTTCCTGGTACGGAAACCGGTTTATCGTTGACTTTCATAGTGAATGAGGGAACCGTAATGGTACCCTGTTGCATAGGCATGTAAGTCATGATAACACTCTGGGAGGATGAGATTTGTCCGTTGACGATATTGGTGGTGGATTGAGTTGACTGTCCTCTTTTTCTGAAACCTTTTATTTCCGGAAAGTTGTCATAACTTTTCAATCTATCATTTTGCACGGTCACTGTTATAGTCCACGCCTGATTTTCGGCAATCTCGCTTGGGCCAAGAGTGACTTGAACCTGCTGAGCGGCAGCCGTTAGCGAAATGCTAAAAAGTAATAAAAGATTAAAAAAAAGCTTCATCGAAAAAATTCCCCATAATTGTTATTCTTTTACTATCTAGCGCGAACAAAAATAGGGCAATAGAATAATAACCCTAGGAACCAATCGTTCTAATTTTTGTTTTAAACCAATAAAAATCGTTGAAATGACGTTTTTTTATAATGGTAAACGAAATTCTCAACGATTCTTTTACATGAAAAAACAATTTTATAAATTAACAGTTGTTAGGAAGTCTATTTTTTTATCTCTTTAAATGTTAGTCCATGTTAAATTATGTGAAGACAGTACTCACAAAGGTGAGTTTTAGTGCTCTTCTCTTTGAAAAAGAGCTCCGTAAAGCCATGAAAGTATTAGTGGCTGATGAAGTAAACGAACTCAAACGCTGGTGTTACACCCGATTTGGGACTGAGCATGAAGCTATTTTAAACAGATGCTTTTTAGCAGTTTAAAAACCAAAAACGAAAAAAAAAGAAAGGGCCCTCAAAAAATCGAGGGCCTTTATGTTTTAAGTAAGTTTGGGTTCATCGGCTTCAAGAAATGCAATATTTCGTTTAAGACCTTCGAGCTTCGTTCTTTGAACAGCCGATTTTCCAAATACCTTTTTAAAGACATCGTTTGTAATTTCCTTCCACTCCTGCTTAGACATTTTTGATAGTTCTTCGCCAGGATTAAACCGAGGCTCGTGGTGGGTTTTTGAAAAACTATTCCATGGGCAAACATCCTGACAGATGTCACAGCCAAAAATCCAATTTTCAAATTTTCCCTTTACGTCATTTGGAATAGATTCTTTCAACTCGATCGTAAAGTAAGAAATGCATTTGCTTCCGTCAACAACATACGGTTGGGCTATAGCCTCCGTTGGGCATGCGTCAATGCAAGCCGTGCATGTTCCACAGAAATCCTTTATCGGCTGATCATATTCCAATGGCAAATCAATAATTAACTCAGCAATAAAAAAGAAACTTCCCATCTCGCGGTTAAGCAATAAACTGTTTTTTCCGATCCAACCCAGACCACTTCGTTTTGCCAAGGCACGTTCCATCACAGGTGCAGAATCTACAAATGCGCGCCCATGAATCTCTCCTATTTTCAATTGCAGAGCGTCCATTAACATTTTTAGTTTTTCTTTTATCACCACATGGTAATCTTCACCATATGCATATTTGGAAATTTTATAATTATCGTCACGCGCAAGATCTTTTTGGGGAAAGTAGTTATACAGCAGACTTATGACCGATTTAGCCCCTGGGACGAGCAAAGTAGGATCGAGACGTTTATCAAAATAATTTTCGAGATAGCTCATTTTACCTTGGTATCTTCTATTAAGCCATTCCTCTAACTGTGGTGCTTCATCTTTTAGAAATTCAGCTTTGGATATACCACAAAAACTGAAACCGAGATTGGCGGCTTCACCTTTGATGAGATCTGAGTAGCGTTGAAGTGATAAATCCAACTTTCTAAAACTTAAAGGCCAATACTATTTTTTTCAATCCGTAAATTTATTTAAGAAAAACCATTCACCTTTGAAATAAATAAAGTCTGATAATTCAGAACAAACCACAAAACTTTTGTTTTTAAAAGTACACAACACACATAGCATTGAATAAATTCTGATTCAGACTCCAAATACCCAAACTGACTGGTTATGAAATACTTTTTAATCAAAAATATACGCACACTTTTAATTGCGCTAACGGTAATTGTTAGTGCCTGCAACAGTGACAACGACCCTCAACCTAGTAATGAACAATTCCTGGTAAGTTCGGAATTTGTTTACGCTACTACAGCCGCTCAGTTAAAACTGTTGATTCAATTTGCGGGTATTGATGTTAACCCCAATGAATTTCTCTATGACATAGAAATTTACAAAGTAACCTACACCACATCATATGATGAGGGTACCATAACCGCTTCAGGCTTAATTGCACTTCCTAAGACGACTCAGGAAGTCGGAATGTTGAGCTTTCATCACGGTACACTCACAAATCGAGCTGACGCGCCATCCAATTTTTCAGCAAGCGACTATAATGCGATCTCTTATGCCGCGATGGCTTCAGTGGGATTTATTGGTGTTATTCCTGATTACCTTGGCTTCGGCAGTTCTTCAAGCATCCTTCATCCTTACTATGTGGAGGAACTCACAGCATCTTCCGTAATTGATATGCTAAAAGCTGCTACTGAATTGGCCCGGCAAAAAAATATTCAATTTAATGGGAAGCTTTTTCTGGCTGGATATTCTGAAGGAGGTTATGCAACAATGGCAACGCACAAGGCCATCGAAGAAAACCCTCTCGATGGGTTTACGCTCACCGCTTCTTTCCCAGGTGCTGGAGCCTATGACTTGAAAGGAATGCAGCAACATATTTTCAATCTTCAGGAATACACTGATCCTCATTATCTAGCCTACATGGCACGTGCGTATCAGCTACATTATGATCGAGACAATTTGTTAACGGACTTTTTTAACGAACCTTATGCCTCACGGATTCCAGGTTTGTTCGATGGACAAAAAGGAGCAGATGCAATCAATTCGCAACTCACCCCAGTGATCGCGGACCTTATTCAGGGAGATGTATTAACGGGTATTGATACCGATCCTCAATATCAATATCTGTCGGACGCTTTTACCGAAAATAGTTTAACCGACTGGAAACCTGAAGTGAAAATGTTTATGTATCATGGCTTATCAGATGCAACTGTGCCCTATCAAAATTCAGTAGATACCTTTAATAAATTAATTTCCAACGGTGCGTCTACTAGCGACATTTCCTTAACCCCTTTAGAAGGAACACATAGTTCTGCCATAGAGCCGTATATCGCTGATATCATCGGAAAACTTTTGTCTTTAAAGTAAGATATGCTTCTATAGTATAAAGCCTCCCCTTACAATAACTTCCGATCCTTCGGCTAAAAAAACGGACAGTGGTTTTTCGTATTTCAATAAATGAAATTCAGTTCCATATAGGTTACCAAAATCAACATCGATGTGGTAGTCTTTAACCGGATACACTTCCCAACGTGGATGAGCAACTTCATACGCTGATGTTTTAGATGGGTTAATTTTGGGGTATCCCCAATAATGTTCCGTGATAAATTCTTCTTCACTTCCCAGTAAAAAATCCTGTGATGGTTTACCAGCTTTAACTTCAATCGAGTTCCATTTCAATTTTTGCTTCCATCGGTATTCAACATTTAAAGACGCATGGGAGTCTTCCCAAACATGGGTCATAGGCAATGTCTGGTAATGCTCTCCATACACAGCATTTGCAACAAATGTTAGCGCAGGCCGAGGAACAATTTCTTTAATAAATACCACACCGCGTTTCAATCCTTCAACCGGATCGTGGTACTTAACGTAAAATCTCAAATTAACCTCTTCAAAATTGATGTGATACGGCACTTTAAAGCCCTTCACAGTTGTGTTCAAAAACATAAACCCAACTAAACTCACATAGCACGTTCCATTCCACAAGTCGAGCTCTGTTTTCGCGGGGAGATATTTTGAAAGCAAAGAAGGCTGAATGGCATAGTTTGCCAAAGCCAGTTTACGCCATTCAGCTTTGAGAAAATTTTGCATTCGTTACCCCCAAAGTTTTTCAGGATATGTACCAAATGCAATCTGGAGTTTAATCTTTTGAGAAACTTCTTCTTTATCTTCTTTATATGTGACACCAAACCAATTATTGCTACCGGAGATAATTCGCACTTTACCAGCGTTCTTTCTGATCAATTCATTTACAATAAGTGGTATGTAAAATTCAGATTTAATATTGGTATGATTGTCGCGCAAGAAATTTTGAAACTCCTTTGCAGCAAACTCAAATATATCAGGATGGAATCCCCAAAAATTCATGGATGTTGGAACATCCGGACTTAATTCATGATCGCCTTCTTTCTCTTTAGCAATTATTTTTCCGTTTTGCTTTACGATGGTCGTGCGTTCCACTACTGACTTTAAAAACCCATCGAAATCACGTTCCCCACAGCCCCGCGAAACACTTCCATGTTCTGACAAAACATCTTTCAATGTATAACCAACCATGGCGTGTGCACCTTTATCTTCTTTCTGAAAAAAATCGGCCACTGCTATAAAAGATTCTTTCCCGTAAAAGTCATCTGCATTTATTACCACGAATGGCTCTTTAATTACGTCACGCGCGCATAGCATCGCATGACCCGTTCCCCAAGGTTTAACTCGTTCAGGGTTTCGATATTCCGCGGGTATAAGCTTGTCGAGTGATTGGATAACAAAGTCAACTTCAACTTTACCTTCGAGCTTGTGAAGGAATTTTTCTTTAACGGCTTCAAGTATTTCTTCTCGTACTATAAATACGATTTTTGTAAATCCAGCGCGGATGGCATCAAATAAAGAGTAATCCATGATCGTTTCGCCATGCGGACCAAATCCATCGATTTGTTTTATTCCACCATAACGGCTGCCAATTCCAGCGGCCAGTACTAGAAGTGTAAGTTTTTTTTGCGTGTTGCTTGGAGTGTCCATCGGAGTTTAGTTTTTTCAACTGTTTTTACCTTCTGTTTGCGCAAACATTATTTATATTTATTAAGCGAACAGAATGACCATTCTAAAAAAATGATGAAATTGAAAGTTTAACAATTTTTAAAAGTCCAAAAATAGAGTTTTAACTGAATTTATGTGTAAAGCACGCCGATACCTTCACTGTTCGGACAATCAAATCTAAAAACCAACCTAAATGAATACTCAACAAAAGTCGTATGTCCTACCGATGATCATCATCGGGGCTCTATTTTTCATTTTCGGATTCGTAACCTGGCTCAATAGTGTTCTGATACCCTTCTTAAAACAGGCGTGTCAGCTTACAGATTTTCAGGCGTATTTCGTTACGTTGGCGTTTTATATATCCTACTTTGTTATGGCAATTCCATCTTCGATAATTCTAAGGAAGATAGGATTTGCCAAAGGTATGTCTGTTGGCTTAGCAGTCATGGCGATTGGCGCGCTGGTTTTTATACCGGCAGCGCAAGTTAGGTCATATCCCTTATTTCTAGTCGGCTTATTCATGCAAGCCACGGGAATGACGCTCCTGCAGACAGCTTCAAATCCTTATGTGACCATTTTAGGTCCCATTGAAAGTGCAGCTAAGCGTATCAGCATTATGGGGATTAGTAATAAGGTTGCAGGAATGATTGGCATTTTTATACTCGTAGAATTACTCTTCAGCGACACACAAACGCTGTCTGAAAAAATTGCTTCGTTAAGCGGGGCTGAATTAGAAAATGAATTAGATATTCTCGCCTCAAGAGTAATTGTGCCCTACATTGTCATGGCTATTGTACTTGGCGGGCTTGCTCTGTTAATTCTGAAAGCTCATCTTCCGGAGATTAACCCCGAGGAAGAAGTATCCCCTGCAGCAGCCTCACATCTGAAAGAAAAAAAATCCGTATTCGATTTCCCTCACCTGGTGCTGGGCGTGGTGTGCATCTTTGTGTATGTAGGGGTGGAAGTTATTGCAATTGATACTATTGGTCTGTATGGAGAATATCAAGGTTTTGATTTAAGTACCGCCAGCAAATTTGGGATCTACAGCCTCATAGCCCTCACGGTCGGATACCTTTTGCAGATCGCCGTCATTCCTAAATATCTGTCGCAACGAATGGCGCTGATGTTGAGTGCAGTAATGGGATTTGTGTGCATCATTGCCGCGATGCTTACGAGCGGATGGGTTTCAATTGGGTTTATCGTGCTATTGAGTTTTGCAAATTCTTTTATGTGGCCTTCTATTTGGCCTTTAGCGCTAAACAGTCTTGGTCAATTTACGAAAGTAGGGTCAGCCCTGCTTATCATGGGGGTTGTCGGCGGGGCATTGATTCCTCTTATTTATGGCGCGTTGGCTGATAGTAGCAATCGTCAAATGGCGTATTGGATAGCACTCCCGTGCTATCTATTTATTGTGTTTTATGCCACGAAGGGTTACAAAGCAGGAAAGGTTTAAGAGCATGTTAGGTCACTCGTGAAAAACCAGCTTTTACTCTTTAAAAAAAAATAAAAAACATTGTCCATGTTCCAAACATTGAGACGTCATAGGGTAAATTATGTCTAACTAAACCTTCATGACAATGGAAAAGTATATGTTCATTTTTTTTGGTGGAGACCCGAGCCACCTTTCACCCGACGCTCAACAAGCCCACATGCAAAAGTGGTTTGACTGGGTTCAAAAACTAACAAACGAGAAACGCTACGTAGGTGGCGAAGCGCTTCTTCCAGGTGGCAAAACCATAAAGGGCAGTAAAAAAGCAGTAACCGACGGCCCCTTCACGGAAAGCAAAGAGGTTGTGGGTGGATACTTTGTCGTACTTGCAAAAAATCTCGATGAGGCTGTTGAGATGGCCAAAGAATGTCCCGACTACAGTCTCGACGGTGTTGTAGAAGTACGCGAGGTAATGAAGTTTGATAACATGGAATAAGCAAGGACCAACGCAATTTAGGAATCGAAGATGTGTTCATCGTTTCGAGTCATATACTTGAAACTTTTTAACTTTATGCGTGCCTGAACAACACGTACATCAGCTGGTCAGCCATCTTTTTCGCCATGAAGCGGGAAGGATGGCTGCAGTGTTGACACGCTTGCTGGGGTTTAATTCACTTAGCGCTGCTGAAGATCTTGTGCAAGACACCTTGCTGCAAGCCATGTCAACCTGGAAGATTAAGGGTATTCCGGAGAATCCATCGGCATGGCTTTATACTGTGGCCAAACGAAAAGCGATAGATTTTATCAGGCAGCAAAAAATTCACGAACAACATCATACCGAAATTGGATTAGCGCTTAAGTCTGAATGGACGCTGTCACCCACCGTAAACCGGCTATTTCTTGACAATGAAATTGAAGACAGCCTGTTGCGAATGGTCTTTGCCTGTTGCCATCCCGCTATACCCTACGAATCACAGATAGCCCTAACGTTAAAAACACTTTGTGGATTAAGCATTGGAGAAATAGCCAATTGTTTTTTAACGAATGACGAAACGATAACAAAGCGGCTGTATCGTGCGCGTGAAAAAATTCGTGAGGAAAATTTAACGCTTGAAACTCCTGCACCCGCCAAACTACCTGGTAGAATGGATGCGGTATTGCATTCACTTTATCTATTGTTTAATGAAGGGTATAATTCCTCTCATTCGGATCATGTCATTCGCCAGGATTTATGCCTGGAGGCAATGCGATTATGCCTGCTGCTCGTACAGAATAAGATAACAAATACGCCAAAGGTGAACGCGTTATTATCGTTAATGTGTTTTCAGGCTTCGCGCGAAGAATCTCGGATAAGTGTGGACGGTTCAATTATTTTATTAAAGGATCAGGATCGAAGCCGTTGGCATCAACCATTAATTGAAAAAGGTAAATATTTCCTCGAGCAAGCTGCAGAGGGCGAAGATTTCTCAGAATATCATATTGAAGCGGCAATTGCAGGTTGCCATCTAAAGGCACAAACTTTTCAAGAGACAGATTGGGAGCAAATTTTTCAACTTTATTCTGCTTTGGCTCAATTAAAGCCAAGCCCTGTTGTAGAATTGAATAAAGCTATCGCATTGGGTTACGCAAGATCCGCAACGGATGGCCTGACTGCACTTCAAAAAATAAGCGCCTTGCAGGATCATTATCTCCTTCATGCCGCCATTGGAGATTTTCAATTTACCCTTCAGAATTTCGAAGAAGCACGCAAGTGTTACATGAAAGCAATTACCTTAACACATTCCAACGCGGAGAAAAAATTATTAGAGCAAAAAGTCCTAACCTGCGGATAAATTTAAATAGCAACATCGATTGACAAATCGGCATTATTCAATTGAGCACAATTTTTTTCCTGGAGCTAAGAACTTTTTTTTAGCACAATCCAACCAAGAAAACATCCTAAGGTATCTGCTACGATATCAAAAATGTCAAACGATCGATGAGGAATAAAGTCCCTTTGGATAAATTCAATTGCTATCCCATAAACGATAAATGCTAAGGTAATGAACAGGCTAGCACGCAGTTTATTTTGTGCCCGGTGTTGTACCGGCAAACACCAGAGCACGACCAGCATGAAAAAAAGGCCCACATGAATTATTTTATCTAGTTGCAGATTCTCGAGCCAACCCGCTTGAGGGAATTCTTCACCGGGTAAGCAAAAAAGGAGCGTAGCTACGACAAGTCCAAATGCAGCAGGCCAAAACGATTTGATCTGAATTTTTAAAAATTTCATTGTTGTGATTTATATTCCTTTGTCCAGTTCCATAGACCAAAGGAAGCCAGGAAACAAAAAATTAAATATTCTGCAGCAACAAACTTAATGCCTTTAGCGAAATAAAGATAGGTTGCAACGGCATCTATAATAATCCAAATAATCCAACATTCTACTTTCTTTTGGATCATCAAAAACGTGGTAATAATGCTCATTACTGTTACGAATGAATCTGCATATGGGAAGGCACTCGGCAAGCTAAAAACTGTCGGAAAAAATTCATGCAGGTTTTTTGCAAACGAACCAAAGAGGTAGGTTCCTGCTAATCCGATCAGCACGAGGAATAAAAATTGTCTTCTGTCCATTAAACTCACCTTCAATTCTTTTTTTCTATCCTCTTCACCAATCTTAGGGTGAGCCCATCGCCACCACCCTAACAGGTTAGTCACCAGAAAAAACACTTGCAAAAACATGTCGGGGTAAAGCTGAACCTGGTAAAAGAGAAAAAAGAATAGAACGACATTGATAATTCCGATCGGCCAGCTCAAAATATTATTTTTTGCAGAAAGCCACACAGCAACACCGCCTGCTAAAGTCCCAAAAAACTCCAGGTAACTCATGGGGTAACCAAGTGCACTGAAAAATATATTTTCTATATCGAAGAATCGCATGCGTTATCCGTAATCTGCGTTTTCGTAACTTTGTTTGTTTAAATGCTAAGGTTGTGATAAAATATTTTGTTGCCACACTGCTCATATTCTTTTCTTTCAATTTACTGGCTCAAAAAAAGAAAAAGCAGGAATCCAATTTCATTAACGATAGGTCGGAGTGGTACGAAGGAGTATTATGCTGACAGGTGGAGAAGAACTTAAAGGTCTTGTGAAATATGACAACAAAAATGGCGTCTTGTCTTTTCAAGACGGTTCCGATTCCAGAGTTTTTACAGCTGTGAGGATAGTAGCTTTTGAGTTTTTCGATGAAAGCCTCATGATACAACGTGTGTTCTATTCCTTTGATTATGAAGATCCTCAAACGAATGTTGAACGCCCTCTTTTTTTTGAGGTTTTGAAACAGTATAAAACATTCGCCGTTCTTTCAAAAGCTGATCAAATTGATTTAGAAGAAAGGACCGATTATGTAGGAGGTAATTCAGTTGCAGGAGCACCTTCACCGATGTATTCAACCCGAACGGTGATATCTCAAACGGAAACGATCTATCTCATGAAGTCCACCGGAGAAATTAAACCATATTTTAAAATCATTAAAGAAGAGGATGGCGAAAAGCCTTTCGTTTTTTTTGGTACTGATACGGAAACTAAAAATAAGATGATTGATCGGGATCTTCTGGAAGAATTCATTTCGCCTGTCGAGCATGAAAAACTGAGGCAATATGCGCTTGCCCATGACTTGAAGTTTAGAAAAAAGGCGGATTTTTTGAAAATACTTGACTACTACGATCAGATTGTTGAGAAGTAGTTGATTAAAGCCGTATGCAAATATTTTTCGTGTCAGTAAAAAATTTCAGCGCATCCCATCCTCCTTCTCTACCGACACCCGATTGTTTCATTCCTCCAAAAGGGGTTCTCAAATCGCGGAAAAGCCAACAATTAACCCAGATAATTCCGCTTTTGACTTCGGCTGATACACGATGAGCCCGTTTTAAATTTTCTGTCCAGAGTGTTGCTGATAAACCATAGGGCGTACTGTTGGCCAAGCGAATCGCCTCTTCTTCCGTTTCAAACGGCATTACGGTTACAACCGGTCCGAAGATCTCTTCCTGATTCGTCGTGCATCGATGATCCAAGCCGGCAATCACGGTTGGCTCCACAAAGTAACCACCTTCACACCTTCCAGGCACTTTAACCTGTGTTCCACCGGTAAGAATTTTTCCACCCTCTTGCTTGGCCAATTCGATATACCCCAACACTTTGTTCAAATGTGACTGAGATATCAGCGCTCCCAGGTTCGTCGAAGGCTCTAACGGATCGCCTACTGATAATTTCTCTACCTGCTTCACGAATTCACTTACAAACTTGTCGTATAAAATGCGCTCAACAAAAATCCGTGATCCGCACAAACAAATTTCTCCTTGATTTGAAAATGACGATTGAATAGACGTAGCAACCGCTTGGTCAAAATTGCAGTCCGCAAAAATAATGTTCGGATTTTTACCGCCGAGTTCAAGGGAAATTTTTTTAAACATGGGTGCGGCAATAGATGCAATCTTCTTTCCTGTCACCGTGCCTCCCGTAAAAGAAATGGCCTTTACTTCAGGATGCTCGACGAGCGCCTGACCAGCCTTGGAACCTAAACCATGCACAACATTCAGCACCCCTTTGGGAAGACCTGCTTCGATGCATAATTTTGAAAACAAGTAGGCTGTCATAGGAGAAAGTTCCGACGGTTTGGCCACAACGGTACAGCCAGCTGCTAATGCAGGTGCGATTTTCCAGGTAAATAAATATAGTGGAAGATTCCAGGGAGAAATACACCCCGCTACTCCCAATGGAGTTTGCAAGGTGTAGTTGATTGCTTCTTTCCCAGTGATGTTAGCATCAGACGAAAAATGAATTGCGCCACTCGCAAAAAATCGCAGATTGGCTGAGGCCCGTGGAATATCCAATGACTTTGCCAGGCTTACAGGTTTACCATTGTCGATACTTTCGGCAAGGGCAAAGGCGTCGAGATCACGGTCGATTAAATCAGCGATGCGTTGAAGAATGGCCGAACGTTTTTCAACAGCAAGGGAAGACCACGCGGCGAAAGCCTTATCCGCCACGGCTACCGCCTTCCTGATATCCCTTTCATCAGAATCTGGTAATAAACTATAAACTAATCCCGTAGATGGATCGTAGTTATCCATATACTCCTTCGACTCGGGTGCTATTAATTCACCACCGATGTAGTTAAGAATGCGTTCCATCATCACAAGCTTTTTGTCCTGCCGCCATCCACAGGTACGTTAATTCCATTGATGTAACCCGCCGCAGGCGACGCAAGGAATGCCACCGCTGCTGCTACCTCATTAGGCTCGGAAATCCTCCCCGCGGGAATTTCTGCTATCATTTCGTTTTTTAATTCTTCAAAACTACTACCGGTGCTCTCGGCTTTTTGCTGTAGGACGGACTGAAGACGTTGTGTCATGGTGGCTCCAGGCAATACGTTGTTCACGGTTATTCCAAACGGCGCTAACTCCACAGAAAGTGTTTTGGACCAATTGGCCACTGCTCCTCGAATGGTATTTGACACTCCTAACCCCGTGATGGGCGTTTTAACAGAAGTTGATATAATGTTGATGATCCGACCATATTTTTGATCTTTCATTCCGCCTACCACTGCTTGAACCAAAATTTGATTACAAATCAGATGGCTCTTAAATGCCTTCAAATAGTCCTCAATCGAAGCATCAATGGCTAAACCCGCGGGGGGTCCGCCTGTATTGTTCACCAGAATTTGGATTACATTTCTTTCGCTGAACTCTTCGACAACGCCCTTTAATCCGTCTGGTTTTTCAAAATCTGCGACTAAGAAATTATGGCGTTGCTTTGGCGATGTCGGCAGTTCTTGGATCACAGATTGAAGCTTGGATTCATTTCGCGCTATTAATGTCACGCTAGCGCCAAGCAATGCAAGTTCAATGGCGGAGGCTTTTCCTATACCCTGCGTGCTTCCACAAACGATAGCTCGTTTCCCTTCAAGATTCAAATCCATAGTTAAGTCTTATTCCTAATACAAATCTTTAGTAATTTTAGCGAAATAAATTCAACTCACTTTCTATTGACAACAAATTAGTCGCGTTGAATATCGGGGATATACATTGAAACAACTTATACCATGGCAATCCGAAGACCTTTTAATTTAAAGCAGTGGATCAATGACAATCGGGATTTGCTTAAGCCGCCGGTGGGTAACAAAAATTTGTACGCCGATGCTGGCGATTACATCGTCATGATTGTTGGCGGGCCGAATGCAAGAAAAGATTATCACTACAATGAGACCGAAGAATTATTTTATCAGCTTGAAGGAGATATTAATGTTCGCATACAAGAAGACGGACGGCCTGTAGACATTCCGATTAAAGAAGGGGAAATGTTTTTGTTGCCTTCAAACACACCACATCGTCCGGAGAGGCCTGCTGGCACGGTAGGTCTCGTGATTGAATGTAAACGCGAAGATGAGAATATGCTCGATGGATTAATTTGGTATTGCGACAACTGCAACAACAAACTTCATGAGTATCGGTTTCACCTGGAAAATATTGAAAAAGATTTTCTTCCACGATTCAGAGAGTTTTATGGCTCCAAAGAGCTGCGCACATGCAAAAAGTGTGGTACGGTAATGGAAACGGATCCAAGATTTGTTTAAGTAATATCAACACTTGCCTTATTCGTACCTTAATCTTTTAATCTTATCATCTTTCAATTTCAACAGGCATGAAAGGTTTGGCGTACTATAGTTCACCCGTTGGAGAATTGATCATTGAGTCGGAAGGCGATAAAATTACTACGGTGAATTTTTTGAAGGAGTCAAAGAAGGAACAATTTCCGAACGCCATCACGGATAACTGCATAACTGAGTTGGAGGAATATTTTTTTAAGGGGCGCAAATTTTTTACAATTGAATTAAACCCGCAGGGAACGGAATTTCAAAAAAAGGTGTGGAACGAATTATTGACCATTCCGTACGGGCAAACGATATGCTATGAGGACCTGGCTATTCGAATCGGAAATATAAAGTCCATCCGTGCAGTAGGCCTTGCCAATGGACAAAATCCAATTGCGATTATTATTCCTTGTCACCGTGTCATTGGAAAGGGCGGCGAGCTTGTGGGATATGGTGGCGGTCTAGAGAATAAAGAGTGGTTGCTATATCATGAAGGTGCCTTGCACAGGCAGTTAACATTGTTCTGATTGAACGGTCACTACGATTTAAAAACGCGACAATTTGAAAATAGCATTTGAAAACAATTTACGGTTCGCCAAAACTTTAGATCGCTCGGATCATCTTCAATCATATCGTTCAAAGTTCTTTATTCCTGAGATTAATGGTAAAAAATCGATTTACTTTTCCGGCAATTCACTAGGGCTTCAGCCAAAGACTACGGGGAAGTTCATCAATCAGGAACTTGCCGATTGGGCAAAGCTTGGTGTTGAAGGACATGAACATGCTGAACGACCTTGGCTCTATTACCACAAGTTATCCAAAAAAATTCTTGCGGAAATTGTAGGTGCAAAACCCACTGAAGTTGTAGCGATGAATCAGCTTACTGTGAATCTTCATTTGATGATGGTCACTTTTTATCGACCAAATTCCAGTCGTTATAAGATTCTGACTGAAGCCGGTGCGTTTTCATCGGATCAATATGCTTTTGAATCGCAAATAAAATTTCATGGCTTAAACGCTGAAGATGCATTGATCGAATTAAAACCACGTGAAAATGAGTTCACACTCCGCACTGAAGATATTCTAACAGCCATAGAAGAAAATGCAAATGAAATAGCGTTGGTTATTTTCGGCGGTGTACAATACTACACCGGTCAATTTTTTGACCTCAAGAAAATTACCGAAGCAGGCCAAAAAGCGGGAGCGGTAGTTGGTTTCGACTTAGCGCACGCCGTCGGCAATGTAGACTTGCATCTCCACCATCATAATGTGGATTTCGCGGTTTGGTGCAGTTATAAATACTTGAATTCTGGACCGGGCGGAATTGCTGGCGTCTTCGTTCATGAAAGAAATTTTAAACAGACCGACCCACTGAGATTTGCGGGTTGGTGGGGTCATCAAGAGAGCGCACGCTTTGAGATGAAGAAAGGATTTAAACCGATGGATGGAGCGGATGGATGGCAAGTCTCCAATGTACCCGTATTACAAGCGGCTGCGCATTTAGCTTCGTTGGAAATTTTTCATGCAGCTGGCATGAAAGCCTTGCGCAACAAAAGCATCGTTTTAACCGGATACCTGGAATTTTTATTAAAAGAAAATGATCCGCTGGAAAAATATTATAAAATCATTACTCCGTCTGGGGCAGCAGACAGAGGTTGCCAGTTATCGCTTTACATCAAGAGAAACGGGCAAAAGATTTTTACCGGACTAACTAAAAAAGGTATATCGCTCGACTGGCGCGAGCCCAATGTTATCCGACTTGCACCCGTACCGTTGTACAATACTTTTGAGGAAGTATATAGATTTATGGAAATTTTTAAATCACTCTTTTAAGTGAATCGATAATTGACTTAAGTAACTAAAAAATTCATGTCAGGCCAGAAACACATTGCGATTACGGGCGCGGGACTTGTTGGATGCCTATTGGCCGTTTATTTATGCCGGCGTGGGTATAAAGTTACTGTTTTTGAACGGCGGCCTGACCTGAGACAACAACAAGTCGATGCAGGTAGGTCTATCAATCTCGCTTTAAGCAACCGCGGCCTGCGCGCATTGGAGGAAATCGGGCTAGCTGACGACATAATACGAATAGCCATCCCGATGCATAAAAGAATGATCCATGCACTTGATGGGTCTCTTACTTTTCAGCCTTATGGAAAACAGGGACAATTCATTAACTCAATTTCAAGAAGCAATCTTAACATACTGCTCCTGGAAACCGCCGAAAAACAAGGAGCCACCTTCCATTTTTCTCATCGCGTTACAGAGGTTGATTTAATGGCAACAACGCTAACTGTTCAACAAAATGGTGTCACCGCCGACAACACTTTTGATGCAATTGTCGGTGCCGATGGTGCGTTCTCTGCGGTAAGGCATGCGATGCAGTTTACAGACCAGTTTAATTTTTCACAGGATTATATTGAGCATGCCTATAAAGAATTTCATATTCCTGCCACACCGAATGGTCAGTTCGCTATGGAGAAAAATGCGCTTCACATTTGGCCTCGCGAAAGTTATATGCTGATTGCACTCCCAAATCCAGACGGAAGTTTTACCTGTACGTTATTTTTTCCGTTCGATGGAGATCCTTCCTTTAGCTCCCTTCGGACGGAACAAAACATTCGGCACTTTTTTCTTTCAAATTTCCCGGATGCCACAGCGTTAATGCCTCGCCTGATTCATGACTTCAATTCCAACCCAACATCGTCATTAGTGACAATGAAATGTTTTCCGTGGGTAAGAAACAAAACGCTGCTCATAGGTGATGCAGCACATGCCATTGTTCCTTTTTATGGACAAGGAATGAATGCCGGGTTTGAAGATTGCAGAATACTAAACCAGTTGATGGACCAGCACCAGGATGACTGGGAGAAAACAATACAGGCGTTTCAACTACAGCGAAAACCTGACACGGATGCCATCGCTCAACTTGCGCTTGACAATTTTATTGAAATGCGGGATCTCGTTGCTGACGCAGACTTTTTATTACGCAAAAAGATTGAAGCAAAACTTCATGAGCTTTATCCTGAGGAATGGATACCGCTTTATTCCATGGTAACATTTTATGATAATATTCGATATTCAGAAGCCTATCGAATCGGCCTTAAGCAAAAAAAGATTATGGACGAAGTGATGAAAAAGCGTGGCATTGAAACTACTTGGATGCGTTTAGATTTTGAACAACTTGTTCGTCAGCTTCAGGCAACTTGATATGCAATTTGTACTCTTCGTAGCGTGCTAAGACATCTTTTACATAGTTTACCGGCTCTTCGCATTTACAATATCCTGCTTTCGAAACTGGATCTTTATAAAATTTAGGATCCGTTTTTTTCAACAAAAAAAATTCGACATCATTCCAGTGTTGCGGATCCTTTCCATATTTCTCCGCGAGTTTACGCGCATCCAGTATATGCGCTAGCCCCGCGTTATACGACGCCAATATGAATTTCATGCGTTCTTCTTCATTCGCAATGCGTTGCGTCCAGTAGCGATCCAGATACCTCAGATAATTTACGCCTGCCTTTATATTTTCGACCGGGTCATATACATCCTTCGCGCCGAACCTTTTAGCAGTTTCCGGCATAAGCTGCATCAATCCCTGGGCACCAGCCCATGATTCATCACCGGTTTTAAATTTAGATTCCTGATAAACAATAGAAGCCAGCATGCGCCAGTCCCAACCTAGTTTTTCCGCGCCCTCTTTTATCAAAATGTCGTATTGAGAAAGTTTATTTCCACCTAGCGAAGAGTAATCGCTGTTCATTCTCATCAGGGATGTTCTGGGACTTTTAAAATATCGATTATAAATCACCATGAATGTGGGTCCCTTTTTAATCTTGGTGAGCCACTGATTAATTGTTTCAAGTAAGTTAGGCGCATTTCTGCGTAGACCCCATGCAATTTGCTGGGGCATGCTTAACACTGTTTGTACATCAAGTATAGGATAGTAGGATACATTCACATGTGCCAGGGTATGATCAGCAACTGTATAATCAATTTCACCTAAGGCCACCTTTCGAACCAAGGACTCGCTTTCCGAATTGACGGTGTCCTCCCGAATAATAATATCACCGCCTAATTCTTCCGATAAATTTCTCAGTCGCATAGCATGACTTGTACCAGCGATAACATGGATTTCCTTCCCGATAAGATCCACCGGATTGCGGATTAAATTTTCATTCACTTGATCCAATGTCAAGCGCCGCCAGTTGTCCGGCTTTCGTTGTACTAATACCTGGTATGCATTAAAATGAGGATGTGTAAACGCAACAGAATTTTTTAAGGCTTTTGTGATGGCTAGCGGAAAAGCAATGATGTCACCTTCTCCATTATTTAGCTGTTCAATAGCGCGTTCAATCCCAGATGTGACTTTAATCTTAAGATCTACTTTTAAATGATCAGCCAACAACTTCAGCAGTTCATATTCATAGCCCATAGGATGGCCTTTGTAGATGAAATAACTGATGGAATTATTGTCGACTAATGCATTGATGTAACCTCGCTTAACGATCGCATCGAGGTCAAACTGAACTTGCGATTCTTCATGTAAGTCCACTTTTGGGGCCTTTTCGCATGAAAAGCAAGCCAACAACAAACAAATGGTAAAAGTACAGCGCCAAAAAACCAACATACGAACTGAAAATAGCAATTCGCAGGGAAAATAAAAAGGAGGTTTCGACGACCTCCTTTCCACGTGATGTAAGTAATTTTTCTAAAACGAATAACGAATACCTACTTGGGCTTGCCATCTTGAACTAATAAGACCCGAGTCGTCAATATTAAGCTTGGTGGCTGGCTTGGCAAACCGGAAGTTAGGAATATTATCAGCGCCTAAATTAACATACTCGACTAAGCGAAAGTTATCGTTGGTGTTAAAGTATTGCCTGCCCCAATCTTTGTTGAGCATGTTTGTAAAATTAAAGACATCAAAGCTTAGTTGAAGTGTATGACGTGTTGAACCGATCGTGAGAAAAAAGTCCTGTAAAAAACGCAAATCGATGACGTTGGTAAAAGGCACCCGCGCACCATTTCTTTCTGCGTATTGACCTCTTCTTGAATTCAGGTAATCGTCACCTTTGATAAACTCATTAAGATCGGCCCACTGCTGATCTTCGCTGACAGGGTTGCTACCTGTTATTGGCACAAAACGGATCTCGCCAGCCGCTAATGCCTCTGCGTATGTCGCATAGTCCCTTGGCACATAAATAAGATCGTTGTCCGTGTTGGTAGCCTGAGGGTCATCGTTTAACAATGAATTACGATAAATATAAGAATAACGTGCACCAGACTGACCGTTATAAAATAAGGAGATGGTTGTTGCAAAATGTTTAAGGTATTCTTTCCGGTATGAGACACTTGCTACGATTCTTGAGCCAAGGTCAAAATCAGAATAAGAGAGGTCCAGGCGATTTTTACCGTTTACGTTTTCAATAAATCGCCATTGAGAGGAATTCTGAGAAGACGTTCCTTCATTTAAAACTTTGGATCTTCCAAACGTATAACCAACACTGGTTGACAATCCAAACTCAAAATCCTTTTTTAGTTGCGCCGTTAAATTATAGGTATACCCTTTACTTGTATTTTTACCCAACAGTATATGACGGTATGTGGCATCCACTGGCTCGCTCCTGTTCCAGCGCGGTCTGTTGTCCTGACCCACGAGGGTAGCTGTAGGTTGCTTGATATTGAATTGTTCGTAGTTGATATTGTTTAACGTTTTACTAAAGATACCCTCTAAAGTACCAACGAGTCCCCCGGGTAATAATTTGTCGACAGCCAATGACGTTCTGAAGACTTGTGGGAATTTGAAGTTTTTCGCAAAGATGTTAATATCTCCCGATGGCGTAGCAACTACTGCACCTACATCGGGTCCTGTATATTGATTATTTGGGTCTGGTCTAAAGGTAACTTTTGGATTTGCACCGGCAGGTATGGATCCTATCAGCACACCGTTATTGTTAAAGCTTGCGCCGGGCCATACATAAGGTATTCGGCTGGTGAAAATCCCGACACCTCCTCGAATTTGAGTAGTCTGATCGCCTTTAAGATCATAGTTAAAGCCAATCCGTGGCGACAACATTACTTGTGGCTTTGGTACTTCACCTACCCGAGCTCCCATCAGGTCATAACCTTCAGCTTCTATTTTCGGAATAACTGTACTATTAAAATATGGATCTTCCTGCGGTTTGTTTAAAAACATTGGAATATCAATGCGCAAGCCAGCAGTAAATCTGAATTTTTGGTTAACGGTTATCTCATCCTGCGCATAAACCCCTAGTTGTAACGTTTGAAAATCTGCAGCGGCTTTCGTTCCGTCGCCAGCGACATCATCGACGAGAGAGTAGCTTCGCTCATAATCCGTCGAAGCGGCACCTGTTAAAAAGCTATTTAAATCCGCAAAAGTGTATGTACCGTAAGCGTTACCCACAAAAGCATTATAAAAGGTTGCATATTCATTATGCGTTCCAAATGTGAAGGCATGCTTTTGCTTATAGATTGTAAAATTGTCGGTCAGTGTGAGAATTCTGGATTTCAATTGATTGATTGTGGAGAAAGGTTCGGTTCCGAAAATGATTCTGTTGGTACCATCATTAATCGTTACGCGTGGAAAATCCTGCCCGATAGAACCACGATCGTCTACCACAGTTGTATAACCTATGATCAAATTGTTGGACTTAGAATTACCAAAAGCGCTTTTCAATTCAACTGCTGTTGAATTGGTTGTGCTTGGAAAGAACTCACTATTATTTCCAAAATTGATGGTAGAGTTAGTCGATCTTGCACGTTTGTAGGCTTCTCCTTTCGTATAACTGTGGCGCAACGTAAGCGTATGATTACTGTTGATGTTGTAGTCAAAACGCACTAAAAATTTATCGCTTTTAGTCTCCGACGGATTATCCAAATAACCACCTGGATCGTATCCGTAGTTAGTTTTCAGAAAATCTGTAAGTCCGTTCAAATCGGTTTGTGTTACTGTTCCGTTATAGGTGGTGTAGTCAAAGGGTTGAGGCGTTTCATCCCGCTGAACTTCGGCATTTATAAAAAAGAATAATTTGTCTTTAATGATCGGCCCGCCTAATCGGAAGCCGGTAGTTTGCGCCGTAAAATCATCAAGTTTTTTACGTTCAGTTGCAGGGTTATCAGTTGGAGTTTTCCCTGCCAGCTTTTCATTCCTGAAAAACGTATACACCGAACCGGAAAATTTATTGCTGCCACTTCTTGTAACAGCATTTATTCCTCCACCAGCAAACCCTCCCAACCGAACATCGAACGGTGCTATAACGACTTGGAATTCTTCAATAGCATCGATACTAATTGGACTAATGCTGTTTGCTTGCCCGCCGTTTGTTCCAGTTTCTGAAAGGCCGAACACATCATTGTTAACAGCACCATCAACAAAGATTGAATTGTAGCGATTATTTGTTCCTGCAATTGAAATTCCCTGATTTGCCGTAATGGACACTTGAGGCGTTAGCCTGGTAAAGTCCGTGAGGTTTCGCCCAACGGTGGGCAATGAATTAATTTGTTGTTGTGAAATGTTGGTTGAAGCTCCAGTCCGTTCGCTATTAAAAACATCATCGCGGCTAGCGGTCACCTCCACATCGGCTAATTCAACAGCGGTTTCCGATAATTGAATTCTTAGATTGTATGTTTGTCCAAGACTAAGGAAAATGTTTTCTTTTTTGTCTTCCGTATACCCAACAAACGTCGTTGTAATTGTATAAGGACCCCCTACCCGCGCATTTAAAATTGTAAAACTTCCGTCGGTTCGGCTTGAGGTACCATATTCCGTACCTGATGGGGTATGCCGAGCAATAATCGTCGCCCCTGGCAACGGTTCACCGTTTTGATCTTTAATAGTCCCGCTTATGCTTGCAGTAGTTACACCCTGAGCAAAGGCAGTACCTGAAACAAGAAGCGCACAGGCTAGCAGTAAAATTCTATTCATAAATTATAGGTTAATTACTAGTGTAAAAATACCCTTTGGAATACACTTAAACTTTAAAGCCCCTTTAAATATTTACGCAAATTGTTTACAATAGCTTAACATCTGAAAGAAACACCGTAACAAATTCTGTTATGGCTAGGCAACTGTTTGATTTGACATAAAATATTTGTCAATTGGTCATAAGGCTCATTTAATACAATATCATGTATAAATTTTTATGGCGGTCCATTTTGTTGTTAACGATTGCATCAGGCGTAAATGCACAACCCGACCTGTCTTACTATTTACCGGAGGGTGTAACATACAACCCAAATATTCCAACACCTCAATCGGTAATAGGCCATCAGGTTGGTGAATGGCATGTGACTCATGATCGTTTACTCAACTACATGCATGCATTAGACAAAGCTTCCAATAGAATCAGTCTTGAGATATCCGGGTACACGCACGAAGCGCGCCCATTGTTGCTGCTCACGATAACAAGTGAAAAAAATCACAGGGATCTTGAGTCACTGCGCACGCAGCATAATTTATTAACTGATTTTAAAAAATCGGTGGACTTAGATCTTAAGAATATGCCGACTGTCTTTTACATTGGATTTAGTATACATGGAAATGAAGCTAGCGGTGTGAACGCTGGGCTATTAGTCGCTTATCATTTGGCTGCCGCTCAAGGTGAGGAAATCGAACAGTATCTCAACAATACCATTATTCTATTTGATCCTTGTTACAACCCTGACGGTATGCAGCGGTTCAGTGGCTGGGTGAATGCAAGAAAAAGCAAAATTACCTCGGTTGATCCATTAGATACAGAACATAACGAAGTGTGGCCCGGCGGAAGATTCAATCATTATTGGTTTGACCTCAATCGCGATTGGCTGGTAGCACAGCATCCAGAATCTCGTGCCCGCGTCAGCAACTTTCAAAAATGGAAACCTAACGTTTTGACAGACCATCACGAAATGGGCACCAATACTTCATTCTTTTTCCAGCCCGGTGTACCCTCACGCATGCATCCGCTCACGCCAGAAAAAAACCTAGAGCTGACAAAGCGTATGGGAGAATTCCACGCAAAAGCATTGGACGATTTATGTGCCCTATATTTTACGCAGGAAGGATATGATGATTTTTATTATGGGAAAGGTTCCAGCTTTCCAGATGCGCAAGGCGCTATCGGAATTTTATTTGAGCAAGCTAGCTCACGGGGTCACGCACAAGAAAGCACCAACGGCATCCTTCGATTTCCATTTACAATAAGAAATCAGTTTGTAACGGCTTTGAGTTCTTTGAGAGCAATTAATGCTATGCGCATAGACTTGCTGGAGTATCAACGCCAGTTTTATAGAGAAGCAGCGACAGAGTCGGCGAAAGATCCCGTTAAAGCATTCATATTTTCATCAAAGGATAAAGTTCGGGCACATGAGCTATGCCAGGTCCTGAATCGGCAAGACATCGACGTCTACAGCATCAAATCTAATCAAACCGTTCAAAACAAAAGTTATTCTCAGGCATCAAGTTTTATAGTACCGATGAATCAGCGGCAATACAAGTTGATTAAAAGTATGTTTGAAAAACGAATACAGTTTAAAGACAGTATTTTCTATGATATCTCAAGCTGGACCCTCCCGCTGGCTTATGGCGTAGCGTATGATGCGCTAAAAAACTTGCCAGCGCTTGGGGAAAAAATTACAAGCGAGCAGTTGCCCCCAGGCGAACGCATTGGAGGAAAAAGTGATTATGCATACGTATTTGAATCAGTCGGTTATTATTCACCACGATCCATATACAGGTTGCTAAGTCATGGCTTAAGAGTCAAAGTAGCTACCCAGCCGTTTTACCGCGCAGATGGAAAAAAATTTGATCCGGGTTCCATTTTGATTCCTTTGAGTGATCAAGATAAGCATGCTGAGCAAATAGAATTTTTGATAAATGAGATTGTAACGAAGGATGGAATTGATGTATACGCTTTCCAAACGGGCCTTGATTATAAAGGATCGAGTCTGGGCAGCAGCAATTTTCTTACCCTAAAAAAACCAGAAGTAGCCATGCTCATGGGTGATGGATTTTCTGCCACAGATGCCGGTGAGGTTTGGCATCAATTTGATACACGTTTCCATATACCATTGACGCTTTTACCCGTAGATGTTTTTAACCGATCGCCGATCTCCCGATACAATACCATTATTATTCCTCCGACCTCCGGCACTTTTCAGATTTCGGAAGGTGCCAAAGAAAAATTAAAGACCTGGGTGCAAAACGGAGGTGTAGTCATCGGTTTGGAAGGGGCACTAAACTGGCTTAACACGGTTGGGCTAGGCAAGTTTGGCATGAAAAAAGATGAAGTGAAAAAAGATTCATCGGTGGCGAGACCTTATGGATTGATCAACGCATATTCAGGTGCACAGGAAACAAGTGGGGCAATCTTTCAGGCGAATGTCGATCTTACTCATCCTCTTCTGTTTGGGTACTATAATAATACAATGCCGATTTTCAAGTCTAATAATTTATTCATGGAGAAAACAGAAAACCCTTATGGAAATCCAATTGTATTTTCACCGGATCCACTCTTGAGCGGATACATTTCGAAAATTAATTATAGCAAACTTAAAAACAGTTCAGTGGCTGGCGTCAGTTTCTATGGACAGGGACGAGTAATTGGTTTCACAGACAATTTATGTTTCCGTGGGTTCTGGTATGGCACAAATAAAATATTGATGAACGCTGTATTTTATGGTTGGCTGATAAACAGTGCTTCGGGCAGATAGGACACGAATTAATAATTCGGGCCATCAGAAAACATTTTACAATCAATTAAAGTCTTAAATTTCCCGAATAAATATTCTACGTATGCGACCACTCTTTGCATTCATTTTCTTCATGGCAACACTTGGTTTACAAGCGCAGGCGATCAAGGTAATGACTTACAACATTCGACTTGACACCCCGAATGACAGCATTAATCAATGGCCTAAAAGAGATCACAAAGTATATGCATTGATTAAAAAGTATGATCCAGACCTAATCGGATTGCAGGAAGTATTGCATCACCAATTAATGGATCTGCTTCAAAATCTTCCTGCGTATACCTATATCGGTGTTGGCCGTGATGACGGAAAAACAAAAGGAGAATATTCTGCTATTCTTTACAAAAAGGATAGATTTAAGGCACTTAATCAAAATACTTTTTGGCTATCAGAAACACCGGAAGTCCCAGGAAGTAAAAGCTGGGATGCTGCCATTACTCGTGTTGCGTCCTGGGGAACATTCAAAGACTTAAAATCAAACAAAGATTTTTTAATGATCAATACACACTTTGATCACATTGGAAAAGAAGCCCGCAAAAACAGCGCAGCTTTATTAAAACAAAAAGCGTCGGAGATAGCCAAAGATTTCCCATTGATCATCACTGGAGATTTTAATTGTACACGTGCAGATGCGCCCTATGCAACCATCATGAATCCTGTCGGCATATCGTTGGTTGATCCTGCACCGAAAAATCCCCCGGGAACTTTCTGTAGCTTCAAAGTGAATTCCATAACATGCAACGGTATTGATTACATATTTCATTCTAAAGCTTGGAATGCAAATGCCTATCAAGTCATTCAGGATAATGACGGTAAGTACTATCCTTCAGATCATCTACCGGTCATGGTAAATTTGACGATACAATAAAAGCTTGTTAAAAGTCACGAGAAGTCTCCCGCAACGCTAGGCTACCATGAGTGATTTTGGGTAGGTATCAATGACTTCATCGAGTATGCCCATCACCTCGTCAAAGCTTTCTACTGATACCAGGCGCGTACGATAAGGTTTAAAATCAGGGACACCTTTAAAGTAATTGGAGTAGTGTCTGCGCATTTCGAAAATTCCGAGTCGGTCGCCCTTCCATCGAATTGAAAATTCCAAATGTTTTTTTGTGACCCGAACACGGTCAGTCATTGTCGGCGGCGTGAGTTTTTCACCGTGTTTCAGGAAATGTTTGATCTCGTTAAAGATCCATGGATATCCAATGGCAGCACGGCCAATCATAATGCCATCAACACCAAATTTATTTTTATACTCCAGTGCCTTTTCAGGTGAATCGATATCCCCATTGCCGAACACCGGAATTTGCATGCGTGGATTTTCTTTAATCTTCGCAATCAACGTCCAATCAGCCGAGCCCTTGTACATTTGAACGCGGGTTCGGCCATGGATGGTTAACGCTTTGATCCCGATGTCTTGCAGACGTTCGGCTACCTCGACCACGTTTTTTGTCTTGTCATCCCAACCCAACCGCGTTTTTACAGTCACAGGCAGATGTGTACACTTGACAATTTCTTCAGTCATTTTTACCATCTTCGGAATATCCTGAAGTAACGCGGCACCAGCGCCTCTGCATGCTACAGCCTTGACCGGGCAGCCGTAGTTAATATCTATTAAATCAGGATTTACTTCAGTCGCAATTTCTGCCGATTGCACCATGTTGCCGATATCGCCACCAAAAAGCTGGATCCCAACAGGACGTTCATATTCAAAAATATCCAGTTTCTGCCTGCTTTTAGCCGCATCCCTGATAAGTCCTTCTGAAGAAATAAACTCCGTATACATCAAGTCGGCCCCGCCTTCTTTGCAAACAGCACGGAATGGCGGATCACTGACATCCTCCATTGGAGCCAGCAATAAAGGGAAATCACCCAATTCTATCTGACCTATTTTCACCATATTTGAGCACAAAGATAATCAGGATTAATCAATGTTAACTCCCAACTTAGTCTCCGATCGGTCACCCTTACGCTCATTACTAACCATATTGCTAAACGTATTTATTGGTTTTGTAATCGTAGGACCAGTCTTGGGACTAGCGGTCGCTTCCTTATTTTATGAAGGCGAGTTGCTAAGCGACATGCAAAATCCTGATCTGCATCCCGGCATTGTGGGCCCGCTACTCATTACCCAAAGTATTGCTACGCTCATCGGGTTAATCATTTTTCCCTTGCTGCATATCGCTGCGATAGAACGCAAAAACATAAATGCTTTTTTTCCAGTGCAAGAAAAGACAGCCGTCGTGCTGGTTTTACTCATGGGTTTGGGGTTAACGTTCATGATTTCCATTTCACCCCTTGTTGAATGGAATATTAATTTAAAATTTCCCGAATTTCTTAAAGGGTTCGAAACTTGGGCAAGGGAAGCGGAAGACCGAACGGCGAAATTGACCGAAGCGATGACTACTTTTGGATCTTTAACCGACTTGTTCATAGCAATAATTGTAATTGCTCTGTTGCCGGCTATCGGAGAAGAACTTGTGTTCCGCGGTATGTTTCAAAATGAACTTTTCAGAGGTACAGGAAACGCTCATTTGGCCATCTGGGGATCGGCAATCATATTCAGCACCATTCATTTTCAATTTTATGGTTTCGTGCCACGGCTTTTGTTGGGTGCCTTGTTTGGGTATTTGTATTTCTGGTCCGGCAATTTGCTGATTCCAATGTTTGCTCACTTTTTTAACAATGCTTTCGGGGTTACAATGATTTATCTGCACCAACAAAAAATTACCGACCTTAATGTTGAAGATAACACGGCCGCGCCCTTACATTATGTAATTCTAAACATTGTGTTAACTATAGGGCTACTGTACTATATCCGTAAACATTATCAAGACAGACTCAGGCAAACATCCAATCAATATTAAATGAATTTATTGACTCTAATTCAACGCATCGCTTACTGACTTTTTTGTGAAATCTCCTCTCGCGAAATATAATAACTTAACCCAGCGCATTATTACCGGGTTGCTTGGATCGGCTGGAATAATTGCAGCGATCTGCATTAGTGACTGGCTTTATTGCACGGTTTTTTTCATCATATGTCTTTTCTCTTTACTCGAATTTTATAAACTGGTTGGCCTCGATGGGCACGTACCTCAAAAAACATTTGGCACCTTCTGCGGTATTTTGATTTTTTTACTGTCGTTTTTTATTGAGAGAGGTGACCTCTCCGACCGTTTTTACTTTTTGATATTTCCGATCGTGTCTTGTGTGTACATGATCAAGCTTTACAAAAAATTTGAACGAAAACCTTTTACGAACATTGCCTTTAATTTTTTAGGTATTTTTTATGTTGCGGTACCTTTTGCATTACTAAATGTTGCCGTCTTTGAAAATGGTTCTTACAATTATGAAATCATTTTCGGCTTGCTCTTCATATTGTGGGCTACCGATACAGGTGCTTATTTCGCCGGCACGTTTCTGGGTAAACGCAAACTCTTCGAACGAATTTCTCCAAAAAAATCGTGGGAAGGTTTTTTCGGAGGTGCAATATTAGCTATGATCTTTGCATTTGGTATCTCAACTTACTTCCATTCCTTATCGCAAACACAATGGATGATTATAGGGGTTATCGTAATCGTCGGGGGTACCTTCGGAGATCTGGTGGAGTCACTCCTTAAAAGAAGCATTTATATCAAAGACTCAGGCACAAGCCTGCCAGGGCACGGCGGATTTCTCGACAGGTTTGACGGCCTTTTTATTTCATCTCCCTTCATTGTCGCGTTTCTCGAGATTTTTTAAGTTGACTTATGTAAATTTCTCATGGCAAATTCAATTTACCAGAGGCTGAATAAATACTTCGACGATAGGGGCGACTGGGGCGCTTTCGTTCTTAGGCTGCTGATCGGCTGGCGTCTTATTGATGGCACTCAGGACAATGTTTTTAGTTGGTCGCGCATGCTGGAATTCCGTGATTTTTTGGAACAATACCATGTGGCATATCCATTGATCGCCGCAAGTGTTTCTGTTTACGCGCAATTTATCTGTGGAGTATTATACATGATCGGATTATGGATCAGGCCTGCAGCATTGGTAATGATTATTAATTTTATCGTAGCCCTTGTTGTCGTACACTTTGGAACAACATTCCAACAATCCTTTGAAGCTTTAACTTTGCTGTTTGGGTCATTGTTCTTCTTATTTTATGGTGCTGGAAAAATCTCTGTTGAAGAGTTGATAAACAGCAAAAATGTAAAGTAGCATACGTAAATTTTCCTATCCTCGCCAATTCCCAAATTCTATGGCAGCTTTATGTAAGGCTGTAAGCTTTTATATCGAAAAGCAAAAGCAATCTGCTTATTTTCTATCTTTGCAACCGTTTTCGATGCGTGTTTAAGATGACATTTATAGGACTTCGGAACACACAAGAAATTTTTTTAACTTCTGACGCAATCTCAATTTTAGTTTATGGCATACATTGAACCTGCTCCATTAAAAGATAAAGAGAATCCATTCGAGGCTATGATGTCGAGATTTCATAAAGCATCACAGATCCTGGGTTTGGAAGAGGAAATTTATAACGTATTAAAGAACCCTACACGGCAAGTCATAGTTTCTCTACCCGTTACTATGGATGATGGTGCTATCAGAGTTTTTGAAGGTTACCGGGTAATCCACTCCACGATTCTGGGTCCATCAAAGGGAGGTATCCGTTTTGATCCCCATGTTAACCTGGATGAAGTAAAGGCACTGGCAGCCTGGATGACATGGAAGTGTGCCGTTGTAGACATCCCTTACGGTGGCGCAAAAGGTGGTGTTACCTGTAACCCAAGAGAGATGTCAACCGGTGAAATTGAACGCTTAATGCGTGCATATACACAAGCGATGGCAGATGTATTCGGACCTGATCGTGACATTCCTGCGCCAGATATGGGAACTGGTCCTCGTGAAATGGCTTGGCTGATGGATCAATTCTCCAGAATTCAAGGCATGACAACCCATGCCGTAGTCACAGGGAAGCCATTGGTGATGGGCGGGTCATTGGGAAGAACGGAGGCAACCGGGCGAGGTGTAATGGTCTCTGCGATGGCAGCCATGGAGAAGCTAAAAATTAATCCTTATAAAGCCACATGTGCTGTGCAAGGCTTTGGCAACGTAGGTTCATGGGCCGCGAATTTATTACATGAACGCGGATTACTGGTGCAAGCAATCAGCGATCTTTCAGGCGCCTATTACAACGAGAAGGGTATTGACGTCGCGGCAGCAACAAAATATCGTGAAGTAAACAATGGTTCTATTGAGGGATTTCCTGAAGCTCAAAAGATTACGAACGAACAGCTACTAACCTTGCCAGTGGACTTATTGGTACCTGCAGCCACAGAAGATGTGATAACACATTCCAATGCCGCGAACATTCAGGCGAAACTCATTGTGGAAGGTGCTAATGGACCTACCTCTTCGAAAGCTGACGATATCATCAACGAAAAAGGAATTGTTGTGGTACCAGATATTCTTGCTAATGCGGGTGGCGTAACCGTGTCGTATTTTGAATGGGTACAAAATCGGTTAGGCTATAAGTGGACAGCCGACCGAGTCAACCGCAGGTCAGATAGAATTATGAAAGATGCTTTCACCAACGTTTATAAGACCGCACAAGAATACAAAGTACCTATGCGTATTGCGGCTTATATGGTAGCAATTGATAAAGTGGCAAAGACATACAAATATCGTGGTGGTTATTAAGCGTGATGAGATTGTTTCCGGCGGTTTTATATTGAAGGCAAACCACATTGATATTCACTATTTCATTTAACTTTTGTAGTGTTGCAATGTTGTTTTCAACAAGGCATCATTTTTTTAGAACATAGCAATCTTTATACATGACTGTACACAAAGAGGGACGTTTATTATTATTCATATTATTGATCGTTCTTTTCGCATTGAATTGGGCAATGCTCTACTACTTTCCTGAAAGTGGATTGGTTCAAAATAGCGTAATGCTGGCGAGCATCATTTTTTATCTTTTGATTCTTCAATTTTTTAGAAATCCGGTTTTCTCAATAACGTCTAATGACAAACATGTTCTTGCGCCTGCAGATGGAAAAGTTGTCGTCATTGAGGAGACAGTGGAGGGAGAATATTTAAAAAGTAAACGAAAACAAATATCCATATTCATGTCGCCCATAAATGTTCATGTCAACCGTATGCCTGTGGGCGGAGTAGTGAGCTTTTTTAAATATCATCCTGGTAAATACTTAGTCGCCTGGCATCCAAAATCCAGCACAGAAAATGAACGCACTACTGTGGTGGTGAAAATGGAGAATGGTGTTGAAATTTTATTTCGTCAAATCGCGGGTGCGCTGGCAAGAAGAATAAAATGTTATGTGAAGGTGGGGCAGCCGTTTCACCAAGGACAGGAGTTTGGTTTTATTAAGTTCGGCTCCCGCGTAGATATCTTCCTTCCCCTAGATGCCAAGGTAGCTGTTTCCATTGGCGATGTAACGAAAGGCGGACGAACCATTATCGCCGAATTGCCTTAAGCGAACATGGTCTAAAATAAATGCAAGTAAGTTTCCTTGTGAATTAGCCACAATCTTTTAGAGCATTCAGCGTTACTTTGTAACTACCTGGCACAGCGAACAACACTGGGAATATTTTTTTGTTAAGACTAACACTCGTTTTTAATGTTATTCTCTATACATTTAAAATTCTATTCATCAGTTAATTATCTCCTGCCATAGTTTGGAGCCTTTTACCATAACCTCACCTATGAAGCATTCCAGCGCTATTAAATTCTCGTCAGCACGAGCCGACTTTTTCACTACGCTTAACCATCGCGTTAACGACTATTTTAAGTCAAACAATATCAGCCGATATGCAAATGCACAGATGAAGTTTAAAACTGTGTTCATGTTTGCTTTGTATGCCGTTCCTTACTACCTAATCGTTAGCCAAACGGTCGCTAACGGATGGGGCATGCTCGCGCTTTGTATTCTGATGGGAACAGGAATTGCAGGCATTGGCCTGGCGGTAATGCATGATGCAAACCATGGCTCCTATTCAAACAAAAGCTGGATCAATAACCTGGTGGGTTATTCGCTCAACGTGATGGGTGCAGGCGCATTCAACTGGAAAGTTCAACACAATGTTTTACACCACACGTATACCAACATACATGACGTGGATGAGGACATCAGCCCTCGCGGAATCCTGCGCATGACGCCTCATAGTGAATGGAAATCGATTCATAGATTTCAACACATCTATGCCTGGTTCGTATATGGTTTAATGACCCTTGTATGGGTGCTTATTAAAGATTTTGTGCGATTAAGCCGTTACCACAAAGATGGTTTGGTGACAAAACAAAAAGCTGATATTAAAAAAGAGTGGGCGATCTTGATTGCAACAAAACTAATTTACGTCGGCTATATTTTGGTAATACCGATGATGGTGCTAGACATCACCTGGTGGCAATGGCTAATCGGTTTTGTGGCGATGCATTACGTGGCTGGATTCATTCTTGCCATTATCTTTCAGCCGGCGCATGTTATTGATGGTACTGAGTTTCCGATGCCTGATGACAACGGTAAGATGGATAATAGTTGGGCCATCCATCAGTTGCACACCACTACTAATTTTGCTAACAACAGCACATTATTTTCCTGGTATGTAGGCGGATTAAATTTTCAGGTTGAACATCATCTGTTCCCCAACGTGTGCCACGTGCACTACAAAAAAATATCGACCATCGTGAGGGCAACCACAGAGGAATTTGGACTACCTTATAAATCCGAGAGAAGATTTATCGATGCCATCGTCGGCCATGGTAAACTCCTTAAAGAATTAGGGAAGCGCCCGGTCCTGCAAATAAATCGATAAGTAGAACTTCAAGGCTTGCTAAAAAAAACGCAACCCTACTTTACCACCCCACCACATCTTCATGTTGAGATCATTGCTGTAAGTTTTATCGACAATAATGTGCGGTGAGTAATCTGTGAAAAGTGGTTTATACTTATCATAAGTTGTATCCGTCACATATCCATTTAAGGTTACACCGAACGTAATGCTTAAATGCTTCAGTACTTGCACGTCTGCTCCCAGGTAAACTTTGTTGATCAGATTAATTGCGTCAATGGTATTACCATATACAACCTGGTTAGCCGTTACGTCTACATTCAGGCTCAAGGTGCGGGAAAGCCTCGGAGCTGTACCAATTCCATATCCAAATGTCCAATGTGTCTCTTCGTCTTCAAATGTATTTGGCTTAGCGCCCACTGTAAGAATATTGTAGAACTGTCTTACGCCTGTTCTAATGGCAAGGTTGGTATAAAAAATTTCGTCTGCGGAAACTTCAAGTTTATGGTAGCCTTTTAAAACTACACTTAGGAAGCCAACAGGAATGCCACGTATGCTGTCCGTTATGTTTAGCAATCCCACCTGGCTCCCATGAACGTTAGTGGCATAGTTGACCAGGCCTGCCACTTGTGCTCCCTTTATTTTTTTTGCAGCAATATTCATAAGACCCGAAATTTGTGCTCCCTTAACTTCTTTCGCAGCAAAATTAATCAGTCCGGAAAGTTGAGCACCAGTAAAATTGCCGACCGTAAAATTCATTACGCCTGCGGCTTGCAAAGGGTGCGAGTCTTTCGTCGAAAAATTAAAGAGACCTGCTAGATGCGGACCATTTTGTTGACCAATTGTTCCATTACCTAGGCCTGCAAAATGAACACCACGAGAATCTCGATAGGTAAAGTTGAACAGCCCGGCAGCGGAAGGTTTAATTGAAGAATTCCCATTCAAATTAATCAGACCGGCAAATTGATAGCCCGTGACAGAATCGCGGTTCATATTCAATATACCGGCCATTTGCAGAAACGTCATCTTGCCGCCCACAGAGTTAAAAATGCCCGCGAATTGTGCACCATTCACATCGCCACGGACAATGTTAAACAATCCACCGATCTCGAGTTTCTTCACTCCTAATGAATAGCCGCCATACCAATTGTAAGAATAGTCATTGATCACGTTGCCACTCAGTTTATGGTTAGTGCCAACAAAAGGAAAAACCGAAAATTGAAATTTTCGGTATAAAGTGTCTTGAATGTTTTCGATGTTTACAGCCTGGGGCGTTAAAATCTTCGATTTCCAAAACCGCTTTATTTTTTGTCGCACACTATCGGCCAGAACATTTACCTTTTCCCCCTGCTCCCGCATTTGTATCCGAAGAAGTTGTTGCTTGTCTTTGGTAACAAAAATGACTGTATCTGTGTAATTCAATTTACTAACCGCTAACTTAACTTCTTCCCCCGACGGCTGATCAACTTTAATCTGAAAATATCCATAGGAATCGGTAACTGTTGATGTAAGCGTTATCGGATCGTAGACGCTAACATTCTTTAATCTTTTGCCGGTCGATTCATCAGTAACATAACCCGTCAATACACGTTGATCCACGTTATGGCTTGCCGAAGCTTTAGTAAGAATAATATATTTACCTCGCGCTTTGTATTGAATTGCGCCGCTGAAAATCTGATCTAAAACTTCCCTCACTGTTTTACCTCGAAAACTCTGATTGATAATTTTATCGCCATCGATAATGTTTGAGTTGTATGAAAATGTAAAACCTGCCTCCCGAGATAATTTTTTAAGCACAGCATCAAGTCTTTCGTTCTCGAAATTTATGGTGACGATTCTCTCTAACAAAGGAATTGGCTCATCTGGAATGTATGAGTTTCCCCGAAATCCAGTTAGCAGCAGGCATACGATTGCTAAAACAAATATTGCTTTTGGGCAGATGTTTTTAGTTTTCACAGCCTGCACCTTCTAACCTGATACTGCTGTCGGTGTGGGTCACGGTAAGCCCAAGCGTTTCGGCCATGACGGATGCAATCTCATCAATATCTTCATTATTGAAAGACACGGTAAGATGACAGTTATTCAAGTTCTCACTGATCACAATTTTCTTATCGTACACATTGTTTAGGGCTTGCACTGCAGTCCGCAAATCGGTATCGCTAAAACTGAAAAACTTGGTTTTGTATGCCAATATATTTTCCTCGGGTTGCTCTATGGTAAATTTCTTGGTCGTTTTATTATAGATTCCTTTGCCATTGGCAGACAAGTAAATACCAGAATCTTTATCCGTATAGAACATTACCTTTCCTTCCACAACAACAACCTCTACGGTATTATCTTCCGGATATGCTTTTACATTAAATGAAGTTCCGATATCACGAACAAATACGCCATCTACATCAATAATAAATGTCTTATCGTCCTCATGCTGAATGTTAAAGTAAGCCTCACCCTTCAGCCTCACTTTATGGCTCTTTTTGTTTTTATCGTAAGAATAAGAGAGCTCCGTTTTTTTGTTTAGAAAAACTCCACTTCCATCGGGCAACGTATCGGCTTTCGTTTCTTTTTGTGAAACTACTCCCCACGATTTGATGCCAGCCGGGTTCATCCATCGATAAGCAAAAAATCCAATGCCAAATACCACAACAATGCTCGCGGCTATCCGCCAGAAAAGCTGTGAATGCTTTTGAGTTGGCAAGGCAACTGTTCTAGACTCCGGGTGGAGTTTCGCTTTCATTTTAATCCACGCGGCGTCAACGTCAAATTCCTGCAGCGCTTTAGATCCAACTGTTTTCTCGAAAATCAGTTTACAATGATTAAAGTACTTTTCATTCGCGTCGCTTTCCTTGGACCAAGCTTCGATAAAATGAATTTCCCCCTCCTCAGCTTCACCTGCCAGGTACTTTCCTATAAGTTCATCAATATGTTCTACGTTGTAGTTCAACCAATTTTTAGTTTAAAAATCCGTTCATCAGAACAAATAACAATGGCAAATAATCCTTCAATTGCTCGCGCATTATTTTTAAAGCCTTTCCCATTTGGTTCTCTACTGTTTTTATTGAGATATTAAGTTGATCCGCGATCTCTGCATATTTCAATTCTTCAAACCGGCTCAACTTAAATACCATTCTGCATTGTTCCGGAAGTTTGTTCATCGCCTGGTAGATGCGTTCCTCCAATTCAGACGCCATAACTGTGCGTGTTACGGATTCAGTACTGCGTTCCGCAACTGATAATTGGGCTGTGACATGTTGCTGTTTAATTTTCTCGTGTTTCAGAACATTAAGGGATGCATTACGCACCATGGCGTAGAGATAAGGCTTTACCCCCGTGTGGATGGCTAGGTTTTCTTTTTTTTCCCAAACAGAAAGAAAGGTTGATTGCACAATCTCCTCCGCTTCGTCCCGGTCTTGCACAAAACTGTAAGCATAATTGCACAAGGTTTGGTAATAGGTTTTAAAAATCATTTCAAAAGCAGTTATATCACCCGCTTGCAGCGTAGTCAAAAGCTGATGTGCCGGCAAATCCACTGTTTTAGCTTCCATGAACAGCGAAATTTACGGCTTTGCGGCGTTGAGGTTATGACAATTGACAAAAGATTTACCCCTATTCGGTAAAAAAGATTTTTTCGCGATCATAAATCGGGTTAGACCGCATCTAGACTTCTTCAGCAACCCAGAATGGCGAGCCCGCCTTTATTTTTATCAGGCCGGCGCTGGCTGCTTTCCAATGCTTTCCTTCTGTGTGAGTAAGACCTTCTGTGTGAAAAAAAGAATCTTGACTTTGTTTTATTGCTATCACAGCGCCTGCGGGTAACCATTTTTCGAAATTCCCCGTCACTACCAGGGACCACTTTTCCTTCTCATCGTAGACATCCACCTGCAGCGAGTGCCCTACGTTTTCAATCTTACTAAGGATTTCCTCGGTGGGCGTACAGATAATATTTACCGAGGAGTTTTTATTCTGAATAAGAAACTGTAGGCCCGCCAGCAAAATATCATTGTGAGCAGAAAGGATTTGAATAGGTTCTTGATCTTTAACAACTTCTTTTAATGTTTCAAATGAATATTCATGCTGTATTACAACATCAATTTTTATTCCCCATGGGATTATTGTTTCCAGCATATGATCGGCAACCATGATTAATGGCACCCACTCTAATAACGGCTCTACAGCATGAATAGAGACAGATTCCAGAATAAAAAGTGCTGGTTCTTGACCTTCTTTTACAAAATGATGTGATGACATGGAATGACGTAACGCCTAAAGTTAAATGCAAAAATTGAGAGTCAGAAAAGCATGAGTTAAGCATTTGACCTCATATTGCACTTTACAGTTTCAAGAGGGTTGTAGATTAGTATACAACTCACGACTTTTCCCATCAAAAAGCTAAATTGCACTCAAAATAATAACACATGCTAGAAGCAAACGACTGCTATACAATTTTCCAGCAAAGCATTGATGATTATCATGTACATGACCATGTTGATACATTGTTACATAATCCTTATCCAACTGGTAGTTTTAATGGCTTGCTTTACGGCAAAAATTGGATAGATACCGTACAGTGGCATCTTGAAGACATTATCCGTGTGCCCACTATCGACCCCGTTGAAGCCTTGAAAATTAAAAGAAGAATTGATAAATCTAACCAAGACCGAACAGACATGGTGGAGAAACTCGATGATTTTTTCCTGGAACAGTTTAAGAACGTAAAGGCGCAACCTGGCACACGCATAAATTCTGAAACCCCTGCATGGCTATTGGATCGGATGAGCATTTTAATGCTCAAAATCTATCACATGAAACAGCAAACTGAGCGTACCGACGTAAGCCAGGAACATACTAAAACGACAAACGCAAAGCTTGCTATCTTGATGGAACAGAAAGCAGATATGCAACTTGCTTACGATGAGCTGATCGAAGACATCAAACATGGAAGAAGAAGATTTAAAGTTTACAGGCAAATGAAAATGTATAACGATGCTTCTTTGAATCCCATGTTGTACGGCACCAAATCCACATCATAGAAGGTTGATCAATGACAAGAAGTGAAAAGCGTGTTGCAGCTTTCAAATTAGACCTTTATCTTCAAACGTGGCTCTTACAAAAATTTTAGTACTTCGTTTCTCCGCGATGGGTGATGTCGTACTGCTCGTTCCGGTGATCCGTTCATTTGTTGCTGCTTATCCTGACGCAGAAGTTACTGTAGTGACGCGTCCAAAGTTCGCTTCTTTTTTTACAGATATCGAAAGGGTCGTGCCGTTTCCTGCCGACGTAGACCATACCTACAACGGCATATTCGGAATGCGAGACTTGTTCAAAAAGCTTTTGAAAAAATCGAGTTATGATGTAGTAATCGACATGCACGATCATGTTCGTACGATGATTTTGAGAAATCTTTTTAAAATATTTTTCACACGTGTTGTTGTTTTCGATAAAGGAAGAAAAGAAAAAAAGGAAGTCGCTCGTAAGGAAAACAAAATTGTAAGGCCATTACTACATACCGTTGAACGATATCGGCTGGCTTTTGAGAAGGCTGGCTTTCCATTTCAAATCCAACCCCCCCCTTACTTTCAGATAAAACAAAGCATACAAGACGAGACAAATGAATGGCTCATTAAAAACATTTCGAAAAAAAAAGAGAAATGGATAGGCATCGCACCTTTTGCCATGCATCAATCTAAAATTTGGCCGCTGGAGAATTATACTGTTGTCATAGCGCAGTTAGTAGAGAGGTTGCCTGTTAAATTTTTCTTATTTGGAGGTGGCGAAAAAGAAATAAAATTTTTTGAAAGCCTTAAGGAAAAGTTTCCCGCGCACTGCCTGATCGTGGCGGGGCAACTCAAGCTTAAACAAGAACTTGCGCTGATCGAAAAACTGGATTTGATGTTATGCGTAGACTCTTCTAACATGCACCTTGCATCGCTCATGGGCATTCCGATAATTTCCCTTTGGGGAGGCACCCATACCGATGTCGGTTTCGGTCCCTATGGAAAAGGGCCTGATAGTATTCTTCAAATCAGCCGGCAAGAACTGCCGTGCCGTCCATGCTCGGTGTATGGCCGAGAAAAATGCTATCGCGGTGATTTCGCATGTCTTACCTGGATTCAGCCGGCTTTAGTCGCCGAGAAAATTGAAAAATCAATGATGTAATTTCTTTATAGGGATGTTAATTTTTTTTCGAAGGGAATTTTTTAACTCGCGTCTTGTTTCGGTGATAGATGTACTCAACAACTATGAATAAAACGCTTGATACGATAATTTTTGACTTAGGGGCCGTGTTAATTGATTGGAACCCACGTTACCTCTACCGTAAAATTTTTAAAACTGAGGACGAGATAACATGGTTCCTCGAAAATATTTGCACCAGTGAGTGGAATGATGAACAAGATGCTGGAAGGTCGTTTACGGAAGCTACGGAATATTTAGTAGCAAAACATCCTGAATGGGAGGTACCTGTGCGCGCCTGGTATGATCGCTGGCACGAAACGATTCAGGGGCCTATTCATGACACAGTAGACATTTTAAAATCGATTAGGGAATCGAAACAGTATAAACTTTATGCGTTGACAAACTGGTCGGCGGAAACATTTCCCTGGGCGCTCAATACTTTTGATTTTCTCCATTGGTTTGAAGGCATTGTTGTATCAGGCATCGAAAAAAAGAGAAAGCCACATCCAGAATTTTACCAGATCCTTTTTGACCGCTACAAAATCAACCCGGCCAATGCATTGTTCATTGACGATAACTTAAAAAATATTGAAGCAGGAAAAAGAATCGGACTTACCACCATTCACTTTAAATCTCCTGAACAATTGCAGGAGGAGTTAAATCAATATGGAATACTGATCAAGTCGTAATACCAGTTTCTAATCCCAAGAAAAAATTGCTCCCTTGCACCGGGGTACAAAAAAGGTTGATTGATCGCGGGGAAATTATTTTGAGAATTCTAAAATGCAATTCTCAATAATGTCACAACATTCATGAATTTGATCCTCTGTAATAATCAACGGAGGGGCCAAGCGAATAATATTTCCATGGGTAGGTTTTGCAAGCAATCCGTGCTTTAAGAACTCCATGCAAATATTCCATGCTGTTTCGCTTTCCGGTGTATCGTTGATAACAATAGCGTTTAAAAGTCCCTTACCCCGCACCATGGTAATGAGATCTGTTTTTTTCTCCAGTGCTTTCATCCGGTCACGAAAGATAATTCCAAGGCGGTAGGCGTTTTCGGCCAGGTTTTCATCTTGAACAACTTGAAGGGCCTCCATACAAACCACGGCAGCCAAAGGATTGCCTCCAAAGGTTGAGCCATGTTCGCCTGGTTTTATCACAAGCATGATATCGTCGTCAGCAAGTACAAGTGAAATTGGAAGCACGCCTCCAGACAAAGCTTTTCCCAAAATCAACACATCCGGTCGTACCTGTTCATAGTCAGATGCCAATCGTTTGCCGGTACGCGCGATCCCAGTCTGAATTTCGTCCATCATCAGCAATACATTGTTTTTGCGGCATATTTCTGCTGCCGCTTTTAGATAGCCATCACCAGGAACATACACTCCGGCTTCTCCTTGGATGGGCTCAATCCATAATGCGCATACTTGTGGGTTTGCTAATGCTTCTTCTATTCCCTGGACACTATCATAATCGATGATTTCAAAGCCGGGCATAAAGGGACCAAATCCGCTACGCGCAGAACCCTCCGTGGAGGCTGAGATTATCGTTGTGGTACGTCCATGAAAATTCTGCCGTGCCGCTACAATAATTGCTTTATTATCCGGAATACCTTTTTTAGTATATCCCCATTTTCTCGCAAGTTTAATTGCCGTTTCATTAGCTTCTGCTCCACTGTTCATGAAAAGCGCCTTGTCGTAACCGAAAAGATCGCAGACATACTTCTCGGAAATCCCAAGCTTGTCATTATAAAATGCCCGGGAAGTCAGTGTCAATTCCTTTGCTTGTTCAATAAGCGCCTGGACAATCCGTGGATGACAATGCCCTTGGTTAACCGCACTATAAGCAGAAAGAAAATCGTAATAACGTTTACCTTCTACATCCCAAACAAAAACCCCTTCGCCTTTGCTGATAACCACTGGCATCGGATGATAATTATGAGCACCATACCGATCTTCCAAGTTGATCGCTTCTTGGCTGGAGGTTATTGTTCCGTACATAGATTTATGCATTTACAAAGTTAATTAAGCGCCGTGTTTTAAAAAATTAGTGTCTACATTATCATTTCGGCCAATGGCACTAACCAAAAAGATTGGGTAATAATGAATAGATTTGAAGAAATATTATATAAACATTAATAGATGACGATTATTCACATTTTTTTGATCATCGTAATTTTAATGCTGCTTTTAATTCTTTGGATAATTATAAAAGCAAAGGATAAAACTGAGTACGTTGATCTCAGAACTGAAGTGGCAAAGGTTGCCTCAGATTTATCTAAACTAGACCCATTGTTAAGAAATGAATTCTCAAGAAATCGAGAGGAGATTCAAAAGAATTCGCGGGATAGCAGAGAAGAACTTAGCAATTCGTTTCGAAACCTGGGAACGGGATTACAGACATCATTCAGAGACACAAAAGAAGATCTATCAAAATCTCTTAAATCATTTGAAGAAAGATTCAGCCTGGGCGTAAGGGAATTTAATGAACTTCAAAAACAAAAGTTTGATGATTTAATTAACAAGCAGCATCAACTAAAATCAGAAGTAGAAGTAAGACTCGATAAAATCAAAGAGACAGTTGATTCTCAATTGCAAAAAATTCAAGATCAGAATTCCAAGAAACTGGACGAAATGAGAGCTACCGTAGATGAGAAGCTACAGTCTAGCATTGAAGCCCGCTTTAATGAATCGTTTAAATTAATCAGCAACCGACTGGATCAAGTTCATCAAGGATTAGGCGAAATGCAGAAACTTGCAACCGGTGTTGGTGATCTGAAGAAAGTATTAACCAATGTAAAAACGCGGGGAGGGCTAGGTGAAATTCAATTGGGTAGTATTCTTGAAGAAATCTTTTCGCCTGAACAATACAACAAAAATTCAGTTGTAAAACCTGGCACTATGGAAAGGGTGGAGTATACTATAAAATTGCCAGGGAAAAATAATGATGCATCGCCGGTTCTTCTACCCATTGATTCCAAATTTCCCAATGAAGACTATCAAAGACTGATCGAAGCTTATGAAAATGCTGATAAGTCGAGTCAAAAGGAAATTGAAGATGCAAAAAAAATCTTTATTGGTTCAGTCAGAAAAAACGCAAAAGATATCAGGGAGAAATACATCAATCCGCCGGTTACAACAGATTTTGCAATTATGTTTGTTCCTACCGAAGGACTCTATGCGGAAATCTTGAGAACGACCGGTCTTTTTGAAACACTGCAGCGGGACTATCGCGTAACTGTAGTTGGCCCGACTAACTTAGTAGCATTTTTGAGCAGTTTACAGATGGGCTTTAGAACATTAGCTATAGAAAAAAGGTCAAGTGAAGTTTGGCAAATACTTGGCGCTGTAAAAACACAGTTTGGAGAATTTGGAAAGATTTTAGAGAAAACGAAGAAAAAGTTAATCGAGGCAACAAATGTAATAGACAATGCGGGCGTGAAGTCACGCGTCATTGAGAGAAGGTTGAAGACAGTGCAAGAATTATCTCCCGATGAGGCCGTTACTTTGCTTGGAGAACCTATTGATTTTGAAATAGAAGACAGCATTGCTAACGTATCAACTGACGAAGAAAGAGAACCGGAACTCCCCTTCTAACAGACTGAAATTAAATTAAACATGGATAAGAATCGCGACAATGAAAATAACATCAGAAAATAAACTTAAAAAACTAATTGTAGTAGGTGATCGCGTTTTAATTAAACCCACCAAACAATCCGACAAGACATCATCCGGACTTTATCTTCCCCCAGGTGTACAGGAAAAGGAAAAAATACAAAGCGGTTATGTAATAAAAGTTGGACCCGGATATCCTCTACCCTTACCCGTCGATGAAGATGATATGTGGAAAGGAAAGGATGAACAAGTAAAATACCTCCCCCTGCAGGCACAAGAAGGAGATCTGGCAATCTTTCTGCAAAAAGGCGCTATTGAGGTAATCTATGAGGATGAGAAATATTTCATCGTTCCGCAGTCATCAATATTAATGTTAGAACGTGAGGAGGAATTGTAAAGCGACATGAACCCTTTCCAAAGAATTCAAGTTAAATCTTTTTAAACATAAAAAATGGCTGGGCTTTCATTTGATGTATTGCGAACGGGGAAGAAATATGCGCTGGTTAACTTTGGCGAGAAGCATGAATTTATTATTGAGAACATTTTGGTAAATGGCGACTTCAAAGTAAAAGATCTGCTAACGTTAGAACGTTATCATTTGAAGGATCTTATTAAATACGGTAAGGGAAATGACTTTATGTTAGAAGAAATACCGTAATTATTAACCAGTTTAACGAACATTTTAAGGCGCAATTTGAAACACACCACTTGTATGAAAAGATTAATTATACTGCTGCTGTTTTTAACTCCATTCCTTGCTTATACACAGCCTTCGGAAGATTTGCCTTCTGATTTTTTAAACCAGGAATTTCACAAAGGACGCAGACAGGCTCTCCGTGATAAATTGCCTTCAAATTCCGTTGCAGTTTTTTTTGCCAACCCTACACGCAATCGCTCAAATGATGTTGACTTTGTTTACCATCAAGATCCGAACTTTTATTACCTCACTGGCTATAAAGAACCGGATGCTGTACTGCTGATTTTTAAAGACAAGCAGACGGCAAAAAACGGCGCTCAGTACGATGAGATAATTTTTGTTCAGCCCAGAAATGCCAACGCCGAAATGTGGACGGGTAGACGATTGGGTGATGAAGGTGTAAAAACGAAATTAGGATTAAATCAGGCGTTCAATAACACAGAGTTCAAAAAATACAATATCGACTTCACAAAATTTGATGCCATCTTATTTCATGATTTTAACAATGATGTGCGCGACAATCCGAAAGACTCCGCTGACTTATACAGTTTGATTGAGCAATTCAAACAGAAGGTTAATTATCCCTCAAAGGAAAGCACATTGAATGTTGCACGTGAATCAAAAAAAAACAACTTAAATACCAAAGAACTCCCGGTATTAATGGGCATGCTTCGCGGCGTAAAAACCAAAGAAGAGCTGGAACTTGTCCGCAAAGCAGTTAGCATATCTGGAATGGCCCAACGGGAAGTTATGAAAGCAATAAAACCTGGAATGTCGGAAAGAGAAATTCAAGGAATACATGAGTACATCTTTAAAAAATATGAAGCCGAGGATGTGGGTTACCCGTCCATCGTTGGTGCTGGTCATAATGGATGCATTCTCCACTACATTGAAAACTATAAGCCAACCGTTGCAAACACGGAATTAATTTTAATGGACTTAGGGGCAGAATATCATGGTTATACCGCTGACGTAACGAGAACTATACCCATTTCAGGAAAATTTTCAGTCGAGCAACGGCAGATTTATGATTTGGTTTTAAAAGCACAGGAAGAAGCCATGAAAGCTTGCAAGCCAGGAATCACAACACAAGAACTTAGTACCATTACTCGAAATGTTATCAATCGTGGATTGGTCGAATTGGGAATCATTAAAACTGAAAACGAAAAGCATCTATACTACCCGCACGGGTGCTGCCATCACATTGGGTTAGATGTACACGATCCCATTCCTCAAGGCAAGCTTCAGGAGAACATGATCATTACCGTTGAGCCTGGAATATATATTCCTGAAAATGCCAACTGCGATAAACGGTGGTGGGGCATCGCGGTGCGAATCGAAGATGACTGTCTGATCACTAAAGATGGCTTTGAATTACTGTCATCCTCAGCACCTCGCAAGGCTGAAGAGATAGAGGCACTCATGAAAGAACCCAGTGCCCTGGATGATTTTGAACTTCCGGAAATCAAGTAGTGCCATTTTCCAAGAACAAAAAAAGCCAGGTATCAGACTGACTTTTTTTCCTTTCATTTTTTTATAAAGTGCCAAAAGGCGCTAAAGATTAGATCTAGTAGCGCTCAAGATTTGAGAAAAAGAAGTTGCCTTCAATCGTAGCGTTTTCATCGCTATCAGAACCGTGTATGGCGTTTGCCTCAATAGACTTAGCAAAAAGATTGCGGATAGTTCCAGGAGCAGCTTTTGCAGGATCTGTTGCTCCAATCAGTTTTCTAAAATCTTCAACAGCATTTTCCTTCTCCAAAATCATTGGAACAATTGATCCAGAAGACATATACTTGCAAAGGTCTTTGTAAAAAGGGCGTTCCCTATGCACGGCATAAAATTCGCCAGCACGCTCAGGCGTTAGCATCGTCTTCTTTAAGGCGATAATCTTAAAGCCTGCTTCTTCAATAAGTTTGATGATAGCTCCGGTATTGGCGGCCGCCACAGCATCCGGTTTCAGCATTGTAAACGTTCTTTTTCCTGCCATATAGATTTACTTGGTTGTCCTTGTTATGGAATGGCCGCAAAAATAACATAATACTCCATAGAGTTACATGCTTAAACATTTTTTAGGAGCATTTAGCGTAATGACTTGAACTATCAAAGTTTAAGCATTGACTACACGTGAAAATTCATCATTTTTGCCACTTGCTTTTTAGTAGGGCATGGAAAATATTCAGGAATTCAAACAATACTTACAAATTTCGCGAAAAGCGGTCATCCTGACCCACTTTAAACCAGATGCAGATGCGCTTGGATCTTCGTTGGGATTAGCTCGGTATTTGAAGCAAAAGGGCCATACGGTCACCGTAATTACCCCTAGCGACTATCCTGATTTCATTTCGTGGATGCCGGGAAATAGCGATGTCTTTATTTTTACGAAGGATAAATCGGAGAAAGCTGAGGCATTAATAAATCAGGCTAATCTAATCTTTTGCCTGGATTTCTCGTCTCTTAATCGCATTAATGATTTAGGGGAAATGATTCGAAAGTCGCCCGCAAAAAAAGTATTGATCGACCACCATCTTGAGCCCGAAAAGTTTGCTGATTTCGAACAGTGGGATGATACGGCAGCATCAACCGCAGAGCTTGTTTTCAAGCTAATTGTCGATCTTGGAGACGAAGCTTTGGTGGACGGAGAAACAGCGAATTGCCTGTATGCAGGACTAATGACAGATACCGGAAGTTTCCGTCATTCAAACACCAGTCACCAGGTTTTTCAAATTGCAGCTGCGTTAGTTGCCCGGGGTGCCAATCCCTATAAAGTTTCCAAACTTATTTATGATACCAATACCATTGAACGCCTGCGTTTAATGGGCTACGTATTAAGCGAAAAATTGCAAGTACTTCCGGAATATCGCACAGCTTACATGGTGCTTAGTGCGGAAGAATTAAAGCGGTTTGGATCGCAAACAGGCGATACGGAAGGATTGGTGAACTATGGTCTTTCTATCAAAGGAATAAAACTTTCGGTTATGATTTCTGACCGCAAAGACAGCATTAAACTTTCGTTGCGATCTCTTGGCGATTTTTCCGTGAATGAAATGGCCCGGTCGCATTTTGGCGGAGGAGGACATAGAAATGCCGCAGGCGGCCAAACATCACTGACCCTGGAAGAGACCTTGAAGAAATTCCTAACCGTTTTACCGCTCTACAAAGACCAATTACAAAACGATTAAGAAGGATTACAACTTTTTAGAAATATAAACTGTCTAAACAAAATAATATGATTCGAGTTTCAAACGCGCTACTAGGAATGGCTTTACTTCTCTGTGTGGCCTGCAGTGATAAAAAAATTGAAAAAGAGACCCCTAATGGATTCAAATTTACAGTCGTAAAGGCCGGAGACGGCATTTTACCCAAGAAGGATGAGATCTTGGTATTTGATCACCTTTTGAAGGATTCTAAGGACTCCGTTTGGAATGATACACGTGTCGAAGGAATGCCTTCAGCTGTAAAAATCCAGGACAGCACAACAATGTCTCAGGAAAATGGAATTGTTCAAATGTTCAGGATGCTATCAAAAGGCGATAGTGTGCATGTTACTATGCCGGTTTCCAAATTCTTCAATAAGATGGTAGGCGCGCCCGTGCCTCCGGGAGTAGATACAACTTTAAATCTTTCCTATTCGCTACAGGTGAAGGACATCATGAATATGGAGGAATTTCAATCATTTCAGACAGAGGTCATGAAAAAGAAAAAAGACAGCCAAGTGGAAAAGGATGCCGCCATCATAACGAAATATTTGGCCGATAATAATATTGAAGCGCAACAAGATACCAGTGGATTGAGATATATTATTCATACCACGAAAGGTGGCTCTAAACCAACCGCAGAAAATTGCGTCGAAGTGAAATACGCCGGCAAATTTCTGAAGGACGGTAAGGTTTTTGACCAGGGTGACAAAGTTTCCTTTCCTTTAAACCGAGTGATTCCCGGATGGCAGTTAGGCATTCAATTACTAGGGGTCGGTGACTCTGCGACATTTTACATTCCGTCAGGATTGGCTTATGGACCACAGGGTTACCCAGGAGCCATCCCCCCAGATGCAATTTTGATATTTGATGTTGAACTCCTGGGTTTTGGAGGAGAGTTTGACGAAACGACAGGAACTTGTAAATAAAAAATTATGAACGTGATAACGAGAAGATTAGCAACAGGACTTTGTGCGGGAGTTTGTTTTATTCTCTTTTCTTGTAACGATGACCCAGACGTGCCCGATGATTTAGCGCGGTGGTATCAGGAAGTGGCGATTATTGATGGTGCATTAGCAGGAACACAGCCTGTGAAAGATCCGGAAAGCGGCATAAATATGATTATTACAAAACTTGGAACCGGACTTCCTGCACAAAAATATAACGTGGTTGATATTGACTATGTCGGGAGAAGATTTGAAGATAAAGTTGTGTTCGATCAGGGGAATACAAAGCTGGAGCTTTCTAAATATATCGTAGGGTGGCAAATTGCGTTGTCTAAGCTGCCGCAGGGATCGGAGGCTAAGTTGATAATCCCCTCATTGTATGGCTACGGAAGCATCGGCTCTGGTAGCGCAATTCCAGGAAATACCATTTTAGAATTCGACGTTAAGTTTAACAAAGCAACTTTATCTAGCACTGAAGCACAAAGACTTGGTAGTGACACGGTAGCCATCGACAATTACCTCACTGGCAAAAGTATCAATGCTATAAAAGATTCGACAGGTTTGCGTTATGTCATAACCACGCCAGGTTCGGGACCTACACCTACCTGGTACAGTCGACTGACAATGAAATACAATATTAAGTTGTTGTCTGATGATACAAAAACACTTGTGGCCCTCGAACGCCAGCCTTCAGACACGTACTATAGTCGCCCCGTTGATTACATTCAAGGACTGGTAATTGGTCTTCAAAAATTATCGGTGGGTTCAAAGGCGGTCTTTTATATTCCTTCTGGCTATGCCTTTGGGCCGGATGGAGTAACAGATCCCAATACGGGTATATCCATTCCCGCAAACTCCAATATCATTGTCGAAGTTGAACTCATTAATATTCAATAGTCTAAATGAAGCTATGCTTCGCTACAAACAATAAGCACAAGCTTGAAGAAGCAAAAGATATTGCTGGAAAAAATTTCGAGATCGTAAGCTTAGAAGAAATTAACTGCTTTGAAGAATTGCCCGAAACAAGGCCCACCCTTGAGGGCAATTCTTTACAAAAAGCAGAATATGTTTTTCAAAAATACAACGTTCCCTGCTTCGCCGATGATACCGGCCTTGAGGTAGAAGCATTGCATGGCGAGCCTGGAGTTTTTTCTGCGCGATACGCGGGTGAACATAAAAATAGCGGTGACAACATTGCGCTTTTATTGAAAAATCTAGGCAACAACCTAAACCGGAAGGCAAGGTTCCGCACCATTATTACCTTAATCGGACTTGAAGAAAAGCCACTTTATTTTGAAGGTGAGGTACCAGGCATTATCACGGCTGAGCTTCGGGGTAAATCTGGTTTTGGTTATGATCCGATTTTTATTCCAGAGGGTTATGATAAGACATATGCAGAAATGAGCCTCCAGGAAAAAAGCTTGCTTAGTCACCGTGCCATCGCTGTAAAAAAGTTAGAACAATACTTAAGGAGGCGATCAGCTCCACAATAAAGTTATTTGTATTTTGGTGCTTTAACAGCTTATGCCTGCACCTTTTACTATTGGTATTACAGGAGGGAGTGGTTCCGGAAAAACATATTTTATTCAGGCATTGTCTGCTCATTTTAAACCTGAGGACGTCTGTCTGATTTCCCAAGATCATTATTACAAACCCCGAGATACCCAACAAATTGACGAACGAGGGGTAAAGAATTTTGATTTACCCGAATCCATTGAACGCGAACAATTGCATTGCGACATTAAGAAACTAAAACAAGGCCAATCTATTTTCAAAAAAGAATACGCATTCAATAACCCTCACGCCACTCTTGGGGTATTGGAATTCAAGCCTGCTCCGCTGTTGATTGTTGAAGGCTTATTCGTTCAGTATTTTCCGGAAATAGAAAAAGAGCTGGACCTGAAAATTTTCATTGAAGCAAAAGATTATCTTAAACTTAGTCGTAGAATAAGGCGTGACAACACCGAACGCGGATATGATCTTGACGATGTTTTATACCGTTATCACCATCATGTAATGCCCATTTATGAATCTCTCATTGAGCCGTTGAAGCATAAGTCTGATTTTATCATCCCCAATAATCATCATTTTGAGACAGCACTGATGATTATTGTGCGAGCGTTAAAAACACTTCTGTGAATCTCCACAATGAGAAAAGGGGCTGATCACTCAGCCCCTTTTTTTAGTTATGATCTGCTAATGATTAAGCAATCGCTCTTTTGGGTTCAGGTTTGACGTCCGGTGTTTTTTTCGTTTGAACTTTATCAAAATCCAAAACGATAGGTGCTGCCATGAAGATAGACGAATATGTACCTACCACAACACCAACTAATAGTGCAAACGAAAATCCCCTTAATACTTCTCCGCCGAAGAACAATAGCGCAATAACCACCAGCAATACTGTCCCTGATGTTATGATGGTCCGGTTCAGCGTACTATTGATTGCGTCATTGAAAATTTTGGCTCTGTCATGCGAAGTAGCTAGTCCCAGGTATTCACGAATACGATCGAAGATGATTACGGTATCATTTATTGAGTAACCAATAACGGTAAGGATAGCCGCAATGAACACCTGATCGATTTCGAAGGAAATTCCAAAAACGCGCACGATAGCAAACGATGCAATAACAAACAAAGCATCATGTGCTAACGCCACAACGGCACCAGCACTAAATTGCCACTTCCTGAAACGAATTAGGATATACATAAAGATCGCCAACAGGGACAGGATAGTGGCTTGTAAGGAAGCTGCTTTTGTATCATCGGCAACGTTCGCTCCCACTTTGGTTGAGCTGGAGATAGTGAAGTGTTTGTCATCTACTTTAGAGTCATCCTCAACAAATGCTAAACCGGTAGATTTCTCAAGTCCTTTGATTAAGGTCGACTTAACTTTATCATCTGCCGTTTCGGCATCATCATCAATTATGTATGATGTAACCACTTTCACAATGTTATTGCCACCAAAATTCTTAACCTCTGTTCCAGCGCTCTCAAAGCTTTCAGTCAAATCTGTCTTTAATTCGGTAGCATCCACAGGATTGTTAAAGGTTACAACGTAGGCCCTGCCTCCCTTGAAGTCCACGCCATAGTTGAATCCTTGAATGGCGATTAACAATATACCAATACCAATAACGGTTCCTGAAAAGATATATGCTAGTTTTCGCTTCCCTATGAAATCGAAATTAGCTTCGGACGCCACAAAACCAGAAATGAAGGTTTTAAAATGAATATTGCTGTCGTCACCTTTTTTAGCAACCATCCAGTCGATAACCACGTGTGAAATATAAACAGCAGTGAAAAATGTCGTAGAGATACCTACCATCAATGTGATCGCAAATCCCTTAACGGCGCCTTGACCAAATAAATAAAGCATCAAAGCGGTTAGGAAGGTCGTGATATTAGAGTCAAAAATTGTCCAGAAAGAGCGTTTAAATCCAAGATCTATGGCTTCCCTAAGGCGCTTACCTGCGCGTAATTCTTCACGGATACGTTCATAGATAATAACGTTGGCATCCACCGCCATCCCCATGGTTAACACAATACCAGCAATACCGGGCAAGGTTAATGCAGCATCGAGTTGAGCAAGAATGCCTAATACAAAAAACAAGTTAAATACGAGAGAAAAGTTTGCTACTGCGCCGCCTTTTCCATAGTACCCCACCATGAAAATTACAACCAATGCCAACCCACAGACCACTGAAAACATGCCCTGGCTTCTGGCAACCTCACCTAGTGTTGGACCGATGATAGCTTCTTCCACAATTTTGGTAGGCGCTGGCAGTGATCCAGCCTTTAGAACGTTTGCCAAGTCTTTTGCTTCTTCGGGCGTAAAATTTCCAGAAATCTGGGAGTTACCATTGGGTATTTCTCCATTAACAGAGGGTGCAGAATAGACAGTATTATCTAAAACGATAGCTATTCTTCCCTTCGGGTTTTTACTAGAAGCTTCGGCTGTCCATTTTGCCCAGATGCGTGTTCCCGCGGCATTCATATTCATGCTAACGGCAGGTTGTGCTAACTCATCGAGATCACTGCGAGCTTCTGTTATTACCGTTCCATCTAACTTAGCTTTTCCATCTCTTCGGATATCTAAAAAGAACAACTCTAGCGCTTCTTTACCCAATTGGTCTTTTTCTGGTTTATTTGCCCAAAAGATCCCGACCGTTCGTGGAAGCAAACTTCTTATCTCGGGCCGTTTAAAAATACCGTTTATCTTGGCAGTATCTTTTACATCGTAACGGAAAGTACCGGGTGGTGTGCTTAAGGAAAACAGGGGAGATATGTTCAAATTCTGGAGAGAATCAAGTCCCTTCGAGGCTTCAGCTTGCGTTTTCGTTGTATCCGATGGGGCATTTGTACTATCACCCAATAGTGCCGACAAATCCTTTTGCTCAGGTTCCACATCAGTAGTGGTTGCAGCTGCGGACGGTTTCGCTTTCGCTTCTTTAACAAGGATGTCATTGATTGCTAAAAGGGAGTTATTTAAAGTATTCGGCTCAATTACATCCCAGAATTCAAGTTTTGCTACGCCTTGAAGGAGTTTACGTACCCGTTGAGGATTGTCAGCTCCGGGAATTTCAATCTGAATTCTACCAGTACCGGGTAAACGTTGGATATTCGGTTGCGAGGTTCCAAACTGGTCTAACCGATTTCTAAGAATGGTGAAGGATCTATCGATGGCATTTTCAATCTCTTCATTTACTACTTCAATAACTTTGCTGTCCTCATCATTTGAGGCGATTCGACCCTTAGTAGCGGAGTTTGCAAAAATTGAAGTAAGTCTTTTATTAGGGTTTGCGTCACGATAAGCTTTGAAGAACAGGTCACTAAAATTTCCTTGATTCCTCACTTGCTGAGTACGTGCCGTCGCCAATGCTTTTAAAAAAGCGGAATCCTGACTGTTAGCACTTAGTCCCTTGATAATGTCAATGGGTGAAATTTCCAGAGAAACGTGCATCCCACCTTGCAAGTCAAGTCCTAAACTCAGTTCATTGTCCTTGACTTCTTTGTAAGTGTACTCTGCTCCAAATAAATTGTAAACTGGAATATTCCAGATAGAATCCAGGTAATTTTGTTTTTTGGAAAGATCTACAACGCCATCCTTATTGGTCGCGTATTCAACAGCGTCTTTTGCCACGCCGTTAGAGACATAGGTAAATGAAAGGTAGTATAAGCACAGGGCTGTGATGACTACCGTTAAAACAATTATTAAGCCTTTGTTTTGCATATTGATAAATTAAAAAATCGTGTTAAAAAAAGAAGTGGACAGAATCTAATCTGTCACGAAAGGAACACTGTAAATTATCTAAGGGGCGTTGGGTGATATGGTCACCCCGAAAACAGTTCGGAAAAACTGACCCAACGGAACGGCTATCTTAAATTCCGGTATTTGAAATATGTTTTCTTCAAAAAGAATTTCGAATAAGAAAAATACATTAGGATTTAATTCAACGTGAGCCGAAGATGGTAGACTCGTTGAAGGAACTGAGAAGTGAACTTGATCATCGGAATCTGACTGATGTTGTTCAGTTTGAGGTTCTTTTTTTGATGATGCTGTTTGAGGTAAATAGAAAAGCTGCGAACATACAACACCCAGGGCCACCACTATTCCCAGGACCATTGTTATTGTACGTGTTGCTTTCCTTTTCATGAATTTTTAAACGGGAGACAAAAATAGGTATTTGATGTCTTAATTCAATGCTTTAAACCACAATCAAAATTAATATATAGCGGGGCCGAGAGGGGAAGCAGAGGTATCGGCACTACCAGCCAAAAAGTGTTTATAAAAAAAAGCCTCATTGTGGATGAGGCTTTAGAATCCGCCTTCGCTAAAGCTATGGTGGATGCGATAAAAGATAGGCAACGTCCCGATGGCTATCGGGATATTCTCCCGGGTGTTATCCCTACTAGAAAAAATTGAAAAACAAAAAAGCCTTCACGATTTCTCATGAAGGCTTTTGAATAAAAGATAGGCAACGTCCCGATGGCTATCGGGATATTCTCCCGGGTGTTATCCTAGTACCATCAGCGCTGGTGGCGATAGCTATCGGGATAACTGCTCTGTTCGGTCCCTCTCTATACTATCGGGACGATTGAGAAGGGATGATCCAGCCGTCAGTAAAATGTTAGACAAAAAAAAGCCTCATCGGTGGATGAGGCTTTAATAAAAGATAGGCAACGACTTACTCTCCCGGGTGTTATCCTAGTACCATCAGCGCTGGTGGGCTTAACTGCTCTGTTCGGAATGGGAAGAGGTGATCCCCACCGCTATAGTCACCTTAAGATCTTTAATATCTTTTGATAAATATCTTTTTACAATAATCTTTAACATGGGTGTGATGAAAGAGTAGTGTGTAGTAAATAGTGCGAGCACATAAGAGTGTTCTCGTTTTTGATATTTGAAATTGTTTTCTTTATCTGAAGCGTTCGGGTAATTAGTACTGCTCAGCTTTGACATTTCTGCCTTTACACCTGCAGCCTATCAACGTCATAGTCTCTGACGTCCCTTAATGGAAGTCTCATCTTGAGGCAAG
>NZ_JARKMY010000011.1 GCF_029360725.1 Chryseolinea sp. H1M3-3
TGTGAGTTCAACGCCTTCGATCACATCGAATACAATTACAGATAACACAAATTGTTCAGGTGCATCACCTAATGGATCGATCACCATCGATGTGAATGGCGGGGTTCCAGCCGCGACTGACTATACGATTCAATGGTATAACGGAATAGGCACATCAAGTGCGATAGCAGGAGAGACAACAGCGACATTATCAAACCTGGCAGCAGGCGACTACACCGTAGAGGTCACAGACATTCTTTCACCGGGCAACACCTGTGTGAGCACAGCTACCTTCAGCGTTATTGATGATCTTCCGGTGTTTACAATCAACAGCACAGCGATCACGGTAAGTGATCAAACCGACTGTGTGGCGAATGGTTCAGCAGAGGTTACCGATATTATGATCGATGGTGTATCCAATGGAGGCACGACAGGCTTTACCTTCGAATGGTTTGATGATGCTGGGGTATCGATCGATGGTCCTGGTGCATCTGCGATAGTTGGTGTTCCGTTAGCAGCTGGTAACTATAGGGTGGTAGCGACAAACACAACATCCTTGTGCAGCTCAGCTGCGATGGTGTTCACGGTTGATGATGCAAGCGTCACGCCTTCGATCACACAGAATTCAATTACAGCTAATACAAATTGTTCAGGTGCGTCCCCTAATGGATCGATCACCATCGATGTGAATGGCGGGGTTCCTGCAGCGACTGATTATACGATTCAATGGTATAGTGGAATAGGCACATCAAGTGCGATAGCAGGAGCGACGACAGCGACATTATCAAACCTGGCAGCAGGCGACTACACCGTAGAGGTAACAGACATTCTTTCACCGGGCAACACCTGCGTGAGCACAGCGACGTTCACCGTTGTTGATGATCTTCCGGTGTTTACAATTAACAGCACAGCGATCACGGTAGGAGACCAAACTGATTGTGTGGCGAATGGTTCAGCAGAAGTTACCGATATTATGATCGATGGTGTATCCAATGGAGGCACGACTGGTTTTACCTTTGAGTGGTTTGATGATGCTGGTGTATCGATCGATGGTCCTGGTGCATCTGCGATTGTTGGTGTTCCGTTAGCAGCGGGTAACTATAGGGTGGTGGCGACAAACACAACATCCTTGTGCAGCTCAGCTGCGATGGTGTTCGCGGTAGATGATGCAAGTGTCACGCCTTCGATCACATCGAATACAATTACAGACAACACAAATTGTTCAGGCGCACCATCTAATGGATCAATCACCATCGATGTGAATGGCGGGGTTCCTGCAGCGACTGATTATACGATTCAATGGTATAATGGAATAGGCACATCAAGTGCGATAGCAGGAGAGACGACAGCGACATTATCAAACCTGGCAGCAGGCGACTACACCGTAGAGGTGACAGACATTCTTTCACCTGGCAACACCTGTGTGAGCACTGCTACGTTCACCGTTGTTGATGATCTTCCGGTGTTTACAATTAACAGCACAGCGATCACAGTCGGAGATCAAACCGATTGTGTGGCGAATGGTTCAGCAGAGGTTACTGATATCATGATCGATGGTGTATCCAATGGAGGCACGACAGGCTTTACCTTCGAATGGTTTGATGATGCTGGGGTATCGATCGATGGTCCTGGCGCATCTGCGATTGTTGGTGTTCCGTTAGCAGCGGGTAACTATAGGGTGGTAGCGACAAACACAACATCCTTGTGCAGTTCAGCTGCCATGGTGTTTACGGTTGATGATGCAAGTGTCACGCCTTCGATCACACAGAATACAATTACAGCTAACACAAATTGTTCAGGTGCTTCTCCTAATGGATCGATCACCATCGATGTGAATGGCGGGGTTCCTGCAGCGACTGATTATACGATTCAATGGTATAACGGAATAGGCACATCAAGTGCGATAGCAGGAGAGACAACCGCGACATTATCAAACCTGGCAGCAGGCGACTACACAGTAGAAGTGACAGACATTCTTTCACCGGGCAACACTTGTGTGAGCACAGCGACGTTCAGCGTTGTTGATGATCTTCCGGTGTTTACAATTAACAGCACAGCGATCACAGTAGGAGATCAAATCGATTGTGTGGCGAATGGTTCAGCAGAGGTTACCGATATTATGATCGATGGTGTATCCAATGGGGGCACGATAGGCTTTACCTTCGAATGGTTTGATGATGCTGGGGTATCGATCGATGGTCCTGGTGCATCTGCGATAGTTGGTGTTCCGTTAGCAGCGGGTAACTATAGGGTGGTAGCGACAAACACAACATCCTTGTGCAGCTCAGCTGCCATGGTGTTCACGGTTGATGATGTGAGTTCAACGCCTTCGATCACATCGAATACAATTACAGATAACACAAATTGTTCAGGTGCATCACCTAATGGATCGATCACCATCGATGTGAATGGCGGGGTTCCAGCCGCGACTGACTATAC
>NZ_JARKMY010000012.1 GCF_029360725.1 Chryseolinea sp. H1M3-3
GATGTTGTCGAATATGGTGTTCCGCCGGTAAAGTATTGATCAGCAACCCAAGCTTCTCCTCCAAAGTTTTGTGCTCCTCCACCACTGTTAATCCTGATAACGTTTACCAACTGCGGCGTGCCTGATGAAGTAACTGTCAACTGGAAAACATCTTCTACAAATGCATTGCTTGCATCGGTTGCTCTTAAGGTAATCATGCCTGTACCAGTTGTGCCGCTCAGTGTAAATGTCACCTGGCTTCCAACGATCTGGGTATTACTGATTAAGGCTGCATTTGTATTGTTCGGTACGGTGAAGGCCAGATTGTTTACCCCTCCATTATCATTGAAAATCTGTCCCAGGTTTACAACTAAGTTAGTTTGCGTTGAGGGAATATTTTGATCAGGATATGCCTGTGCAACAACGGGTGGGGTATTGACTGGAGCTGTATTATACCGCCCTACCACTACACCGGAAATCTTGCCGTTATCTACCACACTGGTGACACTAATGTTTATGATGCCGTCTGTGATATTAAGATTATCGGCTCGAAGTACAAACGCCTGGTTGATGGATCCAATGGTCTGAATCAAGTCCACATTAGTTCTTACAAACTGACCGTTCTCAATGTTAATACTGAATACTCTCGATCCGGTGGTGTTGAAATAAATTTCTGCCAGGTGAAGATCCAC
>NZ_JARKMY010000013.1 GCF_029360725.1 Chryseolinea sp. H1M3-3
ACAAACGATATCTATGATCAAATCAAGAGATTTGTAAATTATTTTTCAGTGTGGTTTGATACGGAGTTCCACGTTTGATGACAGCCACAATTCGATGAATTAATTTATTTCTTACTGCATTGATGACAGCCATTTTACTTTTTCCCTCCGCTACTTTTCTATTGTAGTACTGCTTTAGTTCCAGGTTATGTTGGACACTACTAATGGCAGCCATGTGAAGCACACGCTTGAGCTCACTGTTGGCAAATTTAGATACACCAGTTCGACCCAAGATAGAAGTTCCACTTCTGTATTCAAATGGAGCAACACCACTGTAACAAGCCAGTTTTCTTCCATCAACGATTTTAGTGCAGCCTTGTGTATAGATGATGACCAACAAAGCCAGTACTTTGCCTACACCTTTGACAGTTGTAATCAAATCAAATTGCTTGTTTAAGTCTTCGTCGGCTTTGATGAACTCAGTGATTTTTTCTTCAACGGCCTGGAGACTTTTTTCCAGTCCGCGGATGGCTTCACGATTAACACGTTCAACAGTTTTACCGGACTCCGAATCCACTTGTTTGAGTTCATTGGTGGAGACCTGTAAACTCTGGATCGCTTTCATGAGACGATTGCGATTAGCGTTGAGATCTTTGAGTTTGTCTAAGGTTAATGCACTAAGATTCAAAGGCTTTGCGTCACTTTGATGAGCATGAACGAAACGCGCGATACGTTGAGCATCGATGGCATCTGACTTACCGCGAACCAGTCCCATGCTTCGTTTGATGTGCAGGGAGCTTTCCAGCCACACATTTACTTGTCGGCTTAGCAGATAGTGAACCAGTTGTCTGGTGTAAAGGCCGGTGTGTTCCATGCAACAAAGGGATTGGTGATCGCATTCACAGGCATGAGTTTTACACCAGGCTTTGAAATTTCTGAATCCAGAGAAGTTGTTGTTGAACTTGCCGTTAAAGAGTTGTCCATCTGAATTATTGATGAGACACACGTCGAGACTTTCTTTGGAGACATCGATGCCGATGATCCAGCGGTAGTTTTGATTTTGGTTTAGGTTTTCCATAACTTAAAGAAGGTTTTAATTGAAGTGAGATGTGGATCAAAACCTTTATAATGGGTCTGTAGCCCGAATATCTATTTGATCCCGCTCACAGAAACAGAGGCAGTCGGACTGAATCGTTTGATAAGCCATCAGCTTTGTTAGCGCGTAGTTCATCGGCTGCCTTTTTTTTTGTGGATAAATGGATAACCGAAACGGTTACCCACTTACCCACAAAATTTACGATTATGAATAAAGAAAGTTAATGAAGTGAATCTAAAGGTTA
>NZ_JARKMY010000014.1:0-255190 GCF_029360725.1 Chryseolinea sp. H1M3-3
GTTGATGGATCCAATGGTCTGAATCAAGTCCACATTAGTTCTTACAAACTGACCGTTCTCAATGTTAATACTGAATACTCTCGATCCGGTGGTGTTGAAATAAATTTCTGCCAGGTGAAGATCCACTGCATACGTTCCGGAACTCGGTACCGGAATCGCGTAGGTGAAGTTTCCAAAACGTTCACTTTGATAAATCTGATCCTGGGTTGTATTGCTGATCGCGGATGTTGTAGAATATGGTGTTCCGCCTGTGAAGTATTGATCGGCTACCCAAGCTTCTCCTCCAAAATTTTGTGCCCCTCCACCACTGTTAATCCTGATAACATTCACCAACTGCGGCGTGCCTGATGAAGTAACTGTCAACTGGAATACATCTTCTACAAATGCATTGCTTGCATTGGTTGCTCTTAAGGTAATCATGCCTGTCCCAGTTGTGCCGCTCAGTGTAAATGTTAACTGACTTCCGACGATTTGGGTATTGCTGACTAAGGCTGCATTTGTATTGTTCGGTACAGTGAATGTCAGATTGTTTACTCCTCCATTATCGCTGAAAACTTGACCCAAGTTTACAACGATACCGGTTTGTGTTGAAGGTATGTTTTGATCTGGATAAGCCTGTGCAACAACGGGTGGTGTATTGGCAACAGTGCCATATACAGCGAAAGCCATTGTATTATTTTCACCACCGCTACCGGAAGTCGAAGAACCGGCACAGAGGTACACACTATTATTAAAAAATATTGATTGCGTACCATGACGGCCTGCATTCAATGCAGTTTTGGTCGTCCATAAATTAGTAGTTACACTGTAGGATTCAACAGCAGTCAACGCATTGCCGGTATAATCAACCTCACCACCTGCTACAATTAGTTCGTTATTAACTGCAAATACAGCAGCTCCGCCTCTGGGTGTGGGTATCTGTGAAGGCGTTGACCAGGTACCCGCCTGTATATCGTAAACATCAACGTTACTAACAGTATTCGATGCGGGATTTGGTTGACTGGTACGTCTCCCACCTGCGCAATAGATTTTACCATTGATCAGCGCTGCATGGAAATGGTCTCGGGCTTCTGGCGCGTTAGCAAGTTGGCTCCATGTTCCTGCAGCAGGATCAAATACATCAAGCCAAGGGACCCAGCCACTTCGGTGTCCGTTTTGTATTCCGCCAACGATGTAGAATTTATTATTGTAAACAACCACTCCCGCAGATCCTCTTCTACGGGCAGCAGGAATAGAAGGTCCCTGAGACCATGCATTTGTCTGGGGGGTGTAAATGTAAATCCGATCAACAGGGACCTCGTCAGGATAACCTCCTGTCATGGCACCGATTACATAAATGTTGTTTTGATAAACGACTGCCTGAAAATGATGCAGCTCAACAGGCACTGGTGCACCCGCCGTCCAAATGCGTGTAACGGGATCAAAAATATTGACGCTTTGGATTCCGCGTCCCCCAACGAGATAGAATTTTCCACCAACTTCTACAAAGCCATTTTCATGTCTTTGAAGTGGAGCGCTGCCATTTGCATATTGCACAGCTTGCCACGTTTGACCATGCGCCGCCTCCCAGGATAGTAAAATTACTACAATGCATCCAAAGAATAATTTCATTTGGACTTAGGGTTAAAGATAAGTTTACAACTTAGCAAGTGATCGTGAGGCCATCAATGACCAAAATCACAGTATTGCAAAACTTAAATCACATGCGAGCGGAAAAGTAACTAAGGGTTATGTCTTGAAGCTTTAGAGGTGCTGATCCTTATATGCAGATCTTTGCTTGTGACTTTCAACTTTCCATTGTCTTTATCACGTTGCCCAGCTCTTCCCGTTGCCAGCCTCACTTAAGGGAATACATCCCTTGTAGGCGCCAGGTACAGGACTATATTGCAGCACTTGGGTGGCCCCAGGTTCTGAAGTAAAAAAACCAAGCATCGTAAGCTCTTTTAATGTCAAAATGAAAGGGCGTTTTCCATTATCTTCTGCATTCACCGCGGCATCGTGGATTTTTTTCACAAAGGCAGTTTGTTCCTCCGCATCGAGTTCGATAAAAGAATCTCCATGTTCTTTCTTGGCCGCATCATCAAATTCCTGCAGACCTTTTTTGAAACTCTCCTGATCTTCTTTTGTGAAACACTCATTCACGATCTGATCAATAAATCCGGGAACACCAACATCTTTTGCGCCCGGAGTATCTGTTTTAGGAATAATTATTTCCGATACCTGTGTTATGAGTGAGCCTTGTTCAGGAGATAAGAAAACAGGTTTCCAGTCAATCGTTGGCTTAGCTGTACAACCTTTCAATATACCTAAAATAGCCGGAGCAGAAACGGCTCCACCCATGAGCCAAGCGGTACGTTTTAATGCTTCTCTACGATCCATAATATTTTTTATAATTATTCCTTAAATGTTTCTTTTCTTTAATTCATTCACAGCATGGTCGACTGCCCTAGCCGTAAACGCCATATAGCCTAACGATGGATTCTGACAACCCGCAGAAGTCATGAATGAACCATCCGTAACAAATACATTTTTGCAAGCATGCACCTGATTGAATTTATTAAGAACGGAAGTCTTAGGATCTTTTCCCATACGGGCTGTACCCATTTCGTGAATACCTAATCCAATACCAATTTCTCTGTCATAGGTTTGTACGTTCTTAAAACCTGCAGCATCCAGCATCTCAGCGGCATCGTTTGCCATGTCTTTGCGCATCTTCAATTCATTATCGCGCAACACTGCATCAAATGTGAGTGTAGGCAGACCGTGTTTGTCTTTAAGTTCTTTGTTCAGTGTTACCTTGTTATCATGGTAAGGGAGAATTTCCCCGAACCCACCCATTCCTACAGACCACTTGCCTGGTTTGGCGGCGGCAGCTTTCAGATCAGCACCAAAGCTTAATTCCTTCACCATGTTCGACCATCCCTGACGGCTTGCTCCACCCTGGTATCCAAATCCTCGAATGTAGTCGCGTTTATCGTTGCCGATGTTTCGATAACGAGGGATGTACATACCATTGGCACGTCTTCCAAAATAGTATTGATCTTCGAAACCTTCAACTTCAGCGCTCGCACCAACGCTCAAGTGGTGATCCATGATATTGCGACCTAGTTCACCACTGTCATTTCCAAAACCATTTGGAAAACGATTTGAAATTGAATTCAACATGATAAATGTGGAACCAAATGTAGAGGCGCACAGGAAAATTACGTTTGCAAAATATTCTACTTGCTGCCCTGATTCGGCATCGAGCACTTTCACGCCTGTTGCTTTACCTTTCTGTTCATCGTATATCAACTCATACACAATTGAATTCGGTCGCAGCGTCATGTTACCGGTTTTCTCAGCCGCCGGTAATGTGGATGAATTACTGCTGAAGTATGCACCATAAGGACAGCCGCGGGAACACATATTTCGATATTGACACGTGCCACGTTGAGGACTATGTGGAAGGGGCGCAGTTGCATTGGCAGTTCTCCCTATAGTAATGAGTCTTCCTAATTTATCCTTAACAGCTTTTTTCAACTCAATCTCAACGCAATTCAACTCCATCGGGGGTAAGAATTTACCGTCCGGTAGGTTCGGAAGATTTTCAACTTGTCCGCTTACACCAATAAATGACTCTACATAATCATACCAGGGCGCAAGCTCATTATAACGCACGGGCCAATCAACTGCAATACCATCTTTGGCGTTGGCTTCAAAATCCATTTCACTAAAACGATAGCTCTGACGGCCCCACATCAACGATCTTCCACCCACGTGATAACCTCTCATCCAATCAAACCGGTTTACTTCGGTATATGGATTTTCTAAATCGTTAACAAACCAATGCTTCGTTTCTTGCCTTACTGTATAACCCGTTCTCGCTTGTTTACCTTGTTTTTGGAGATCCTCTTGCGTCGGTCTACCCGCGTTCTCAAATTCCCATGGATTCTTTGTTGCTGTCGGATAATCCGGATGCTTAACCATGCGCCCGCGTTCCAACACCAATGTTTTTAACCCCTTCTCTGTAAGTTCCTTCGCGGCCCATCCTCCACTGATTCCAGTACCTACTACAATTGCATCATAGGTATTTTGCTTTTCGGCGTCTAAATTCAGATTCATTGAAATTAAATTTGTCTAAAATTATACTATTCAATCGATTTCCGCAGCAATTTCTTTGATCGGCGAAAATTAATTATCGTGTGTTTGTGTCTCTCTCGAAAGGCCTTCGTTTTTACATGTGCTCTGCTAGTTCCAACCATCTATTTGTCTTTTCCTCAATGGTTTTTGTTAATTCTAAGATTTCCTGGGACCATTTTTGAATTTGTTGATGATCGGTAGATCCGTTGGCGAAAGATTGGGTCAATACCTCCTTTTTTTTCTCAAGTTCAGCTATCTCTCCCTGTAGTTTTTCATATTCCTGCTTCTCTTTAAAACTGGGTTTCCTTTTCGCATCCGCTACAGGTAGCTTGACGGGTGGTGGAACTTCTTTGAGCAGGGGCGTCGCTGTTTTTTGTAATTCATTTTCTTCCAGCCAACTTCTGTAATCCGAATAATTGCCGTTGAAAAGCCTGATCTTCCCATCACCTTCGAATACAAAAAGCTGATCCACGAGGTGGTCCATAAAATATCGATCATGCGACACCAATAAAAGACATCCGGAGAATTTTTCGAGAAAATCTTCCAAGACATTTAATGTATCAATATCAAAATCATTTGTTGGCTCATCAAGAATTAAAAAATTAGGATTTGTTACCAAAAGCTTAAGCAACTGTAAACGTTTTTTTTCACCACCACTTAATTTGCTGATATAGTTGTACTGCTTCTCGGGCGGAAATAAAAATATATCCAGGAACTTGGAGGCCGAAACTTGCGATCCGTCAGAAAGTGTGATGAATTCTGCGATCTCCTTTACCTCTTCGATTATTCGATTTGCGGGATTAAGTCCGACAGATTCCTGTTTAAAATATCCAAATTTCGTGGTGACCCCGGGTTGAACAAATCCTTTGTCAGGTTTGGTTTTGCCGGTGAGCATGTCCAGAAAAGTCGATTTTCCAATTCCATTCTTACCCACAACACCAATGCGATCATTCTTTTTAAACACATAGGAGAAATCATCAACGATTTTCATCTCCCCGTATTTTTTTGAGATATGTTCAACCTCCATGATTTTTCCACCTTGACGAGCTTCCTTTATTTCTAGTTCGAGCTTATCTTTTTTCAAATTCTGAGAAGCTTTCTTCTCTAATTCATGGTAGGCTTCAATCCGATATTTTGCTTTTGTGCCGCGTGCTTTCGGCTGACGGCGCATCCATTCGAGTTCCTTTTTCAATAGATTCCTGGCTTTGGTCACTTCTATTTTCAAAAGTTCCTCGCGTGCAGCCTTCTTTTCCAGGAAGTAAGCATATTTTCCTTTGTATCGGAACAACTGGCCACGATCCAATTCCACAATTTCAGTAACAACATTGTCGAGAAAATAGCGATCGTGGGTTACCATGATCAGCGTGATATTTTGTCCTGATAGATAATTCTCAAGCCATTCAATAGCCGATAAATCCAGGTGATTGGTAGGCTCATCCATGATGATGAGATCTGGTTCCAACAGCAATAGCTGCGCAAGAAATATTCGTTTCTTCTGACCACCGGATAACTCTCCAAATTTCTTGTCAATGTCGGGAACACCAAGCTTTTCGATTACCTCGTGAACCTTGTTTTCATAGTCCCAGGCATTGAGTTCTTCCATTTTCTCTAATACGGCCTGCATGCGGTCGCCAGACGTCTCGGGATGATGAATACAATCTTCATACTCCTTAACAACTTTTGCTATCTCATTAGTGTCACTAAACAGAACATCCTTCACGGTAAGATTCTCATCGATCACAGGCTGCTGCGTGAGATAACCCATCCGGATCCCCTGCCGAACACTGACAGAACCAGCATCAGGTTGTATTTCCCCTGTTAAAATTTTCAATAAGGTGGATTTACCTACACCATTATTTCCGACTAAAGCAAGTTTCTCGCCCTGCGAAATTCCGAGTGATACATCTTTAAAAAGCCAACGATCATTATAGGTTTTGGCGACTAATTCAGCTGATAAGTAATTCAAAGCGTTTTTTTTGCCCACAAATCTAAGATTATGATCTGTGGGATTAAAGCTCAACGGGTTAAAAGTTACAAGGTTAGCAGTTGGCGTCGTTGGTATTATCCTTCCTTTCTTAGGACTTGTAGTGGCGGTGTATTGATCACTTCCCTGGAATTAAACCATCCGATAAGCATCGTCAGCACGACAACGCCGAAACCAATGATTAACAATTCCTTCCAGTCAAAAGCGAAGGTAATTTCAAAGAAGAATTTAGCAAGCAAAAAGCCGCTGCCCAACGACAGCAGTATTCCAGTTAAAGCAGAAAATAAACCCAGCCATGCATATTCAATCAAGGTTATCTTGATGATCTGTCGGGTTCGAGCCCCGATCGTCCGGAGCAAAACATTTTCCTTGATGCGCAGAAACTTGCTGTTGATCACAGCACCGGCCAGCACAACAAGTCCGGTAACAATACTAAACAACGCAAGAAATCGAATCACTAATCCTAATTTATTAAACAAGTCGTTCACCGTGCTTAAGATAAGTCGCAGGTCAATCAAAGAGACATTCGGAAATTGCATGACCAATTGATGCTGGAAATTATTCGCTTGTTGCTGATCGTTTATGCGTGTAGCGGTTACGAAAATTTGAGGTGCTTCTTCCAACGTGCCTGTAGGAAAAACGAAAATGAAGTTTGGCGGATCTTTTGGCCAGTCTACTTTCCGGATGCCTGAAATTCTTGCAGCCATGGGCACACCTTGTACATCAAACACAATTGAATCACCAATGGTCGCATTAAGATTTTCCTCCATGCCTTCCGAGATGGTTACCCAAATAGAATCACCAGATTTGTGTTGCAATTCGCCTTTCACCAACTCTTCGGAATGATGTAAAGTATCCCGGTAGGTAACACGGTACTCACGGGTCAAAGACCAATTCGGAATTTTATCGGTGGTATCTTTTTGAAGCGCTTCTACTGTTCTTCCTTTTACCTCACTGATCCGGCATGTAACAATAGGAACTACCTGATTTACCTTGAGTTTGTTTTCTTCCATCAATTTGATGACGCCAGCACGTTGTCCAGGTTGAATATCAAAAAGGATGGTATTTGATTGATTTTCCTGTCCTGTAAATTCTACTTGCCCAAGCATGCTTTGCTCAATGATATTCAAAGTGGAAATGATAAATGCACCAAGGCCGATTGTAACCAGCAGCACACGTGTTTGATTGTTTGGCCGGAACAAACTGGAGAGTGAATGCCTAAGAATAAATCCTGCGTTATTTGGGAAAAATCGTTTCACCAGGTACAACAATAACATTGCTACCAAGGTAAGGCAGCCTAGGGCAGCCGTTAGGCCAAGGAAAAAGTAAGCACCTGTAAGTAAACTCTTTGTTTGAAGTGCAGCAAACCCCAGCGGAAAAAGAATGATCAGAACAATCGCTGTTAGCTTGGCTTTTGAAAACCGTTGTTGTTTTGCAGGTGTTGCACGCAGAACAGTAAGCGGAGGTACAAATCGAACGGATATTAAAGGTAGTATGGAGAACAACACGGATACCAATGTCCCGATGAGCAAACCAAGTAATAACGAGCTCCAGGACAATTCAAACCCGACATCAAATGGAATGAGATCTTTTATAAAAAAAGGAAGGATCTGCTGAATTCCAACGCCTAGCAAAGAGCCTATAATACTTCCGACCATACCCAGTACAAAGATCTGAATGAAGAAGATATTGAAAGCTTGCCAACCGGAAGACCCAACACATCGAAGTACTGCAACTTCCTCACGTTTCTCGCGGGCATAAATGTGTACTGAACTCGCCACACCAATGCACCCTAGGATGAGTGCTACAAAAGCGAGCAGCGAGAAAAAACGATATACGGAAAGAAAACCTTTTCCAAGCCCTTCCTTTCGCCGTTCGACAGTTTCGTATGAATGTCCATATTTCTTCAACAGCGGCTCCAGCGTTTTGACGGTTTCTTCCAGCTCCGCTTCATTTGAAGTCTTTAGAAACTTTTTATAGTTGACCCTGCTCCCATACTGAACCAGACGGGTAGAGTCTAGTTCATTTAAAGAAATATAAACGGATGGTGTAAACGAGGCCATGATACCACCACCCCCGGGAATTTTTGAAACCGTTCCTGAAACGGTGAACACGGTATTGCCTATACGCAAAGAATCGCCAGAGCTGACTTCAAACTGACTTGCCAACGTTTCGTCTAACATGGCAAACTTTCCCTCCGACAATTTTTGATAGGCGTTGGTGGGAAGCGTTTCGATCTGACCATAAAATGGAAACGGACCTGATAACGCAACCAACCGAATTAAACGCGATTGATTATTATTTAAGAATAAGACCATAGAGGCCATATCGGCTTCCGACGCTTGCTGAAGTTTTGTTGAATCAAATTGAGCCTGAAGCTCTTTACTGAATTTTTTATCTGAATTAATGACAAGGTCCGCACCCAATAATTCCTTTGCGTTCCGATTGATATCATTTTGCAATGTCTGATTCAGGGAATCCAGAGATACAACGGCAGCAATACCCGTGATGAGGGAAGTCATAAATAAAAACAGGCGGGAAAAATTATGACGGGCATCACGCCAGGCCATACGCCATACCCACCGGTCGCGGAAAATGGATTTGGTCTCCCGTTTAAGTTTGATAATGTATTCGATCATTGAATGCGTAATGGGTTACGGGCCTTGAACTGCAAGTAAAAGCGTCAGGTATTGGTTAAACTGATGAAGGATGATAATAGTTGCTCCGTAAAAGTAAGAAAGTATGAGAAATCCTGGATATGCCTAGGATGCGTCTTTGAGATTCTTTCCCGAGACGGCAAAACAAAGTATGCCAGCGGCAATCCCGGCGTTTAGAGATTCTGCGTTGCCATACCGGGGAATCGTAATTTTCTGCGTAACAAATTTTTCAAGCGCTGGGTGAATGCCCTTCGATTCATTGCCAATAATGATTAAGCCTCCTTTGTCGAAGGTGACTTTGTGGATATCGGTGCCTTCAAGGTACGTTCCAAAGACAGGTATTTTTACTTTATATAGATATTCTGCCAGGTCAGTGTAATACATTTGTATGCGCGTAAATGAACCCATCGTGGCACTAATGACCTTCGGATTATAAAAATCGGCTGTTTCATTTGAGGCAATTATCTTCTTCATCCCAAACCAGTCGGCGGTGCGAATAATGGTTCCTAAATTGCCAGGGTCACGTATATCATCCAGAACCAGGGCGTATTCCTGGTGATCAACCGTCAATGCATCATTCATTTTTGTTTGCACCACCGCCAATGCAGTATCATTCGATTGAAATTCGCCCAATCCTTCCAAGTCCTTCTCATTCACTTCTATTAACTCATAGCCTTCGTTATGATCTACGGAGGACAAGAATGCCGGTGTGCCCAATAGTATTTTTACCTTAAAGTCGGAGGTTAGCAATTCTCGCACACTCTTTGCACCTTCCACGATAAAACATTGCTCCTGCTTCCGGTATTTTTTTATTTGCAGGGATTTGATAAACTTGATTTTGGCTTTTGACAGCATGCTTTGACGCTTGAGTACTTCGAGGAATAAATATATAGTATTGTTTTTAGGACTTTTAGCATCTCTTTCGGGATGCCTGGGTACTAAGTATCTGAAAGAAAACGAAAAACTCCTGTATCGCCAAAGAACTCATGCCCCTGCTAACATCGATAAGGATGCATTGAAAGACCTGTATGCGCAACGCCCTAATCGGAAACTTTTTGGCCTACCACTTACACCCGCGGTCTCCATCTACTATTTTGGCGAGCGACGTTATGACCAGGAAAAGTTTATCCGGAAAAAAGAAGCGGTCGAAAAGAAGTATGACGACAAAATTTCAAGAACAGGGTCTTCGAGAAAGATCAATAATTATCAGTTCAAAAAGCAGAAGAAAGTCGACAAGTACAACGACTTTATTGAAAACGGGAACAATTGGATGCAATGGGGCGAACCTGTTTCCGTTTTCGACAGCAGCCAGGTAAGAATCACAAAGGAGCGTTTTAATGAATATCTGTTTTCTAATGGATACTTTAAAAGCCAGGTAACGGATAGCATTATCGTTAATGACAAACTGGTCACTGTCATTTACCGGGTGTATCCTGGAAGGCCGTACCTCATTGATTCTATTGTGTATGATGTTGCCGACACCGCTATCTTAAGAATCATTAACGAGAACATCGCGGAAACGTTAATTAAAAATGGTGATCGTTTTCAGCAGGATAATTTTACCAATGAACGTGAACGCATAGACCTGCTGTTAAAGGACCAGGGCTATTACGATTTTAGCAGGCAGTACATCGATTTCGCTACCGACACGACGTACAAATCACCTGAGCGAAAGATAGCGGTTATGATTTCCGTTCGTGATCCGGCAAAACGCGGATATCACAAACAATTCAAAATTGATTCAGTCACATTTACGACTGATGTTGGAACCAACAAAGCCAATATTCAGCGAACATCCAGAAGGTATCACGACATCAAGTACAATTTTTATGCTGACGATTATAACCTTAAGGTTTTGAGTCAACGTGTGTTTATACGTCCGGAAGAACTCTATAGCAGGTCAAAAACACTCAATACACAACGTCAGCTGGGCAATATGGAGGCGTTTAAATTTATCAATATCAACTATGACACTTCCGGCGGAAAATTCATTGCCAATATTTTTACCAGTCCTTTAACCCGTTATGAGTGGACGAATGAAGCGGGGGTAAATGTAACACAAGGATACCCCGGTCCTTTTTATGTAATCTCCTTTAAGAAAAGGAATGTTTTCAAAAGCATGGAGACCTTTGACTTAAGTGGGCGATTCGGCTTTGAGGGCGTCGCGTCTGCCATTGAAGGTCAAAATGTTTACACCAGTACAGAGGCTGGTATTAATGCATCATTAACATTCCCTCAGTTTATCTGGCCCTTCAGAGAACGCTTACGATTTAGATTTGCGGAGTTTAATCCAAAAACAAAATTTACTGTTGGTTACACCTATAGTGAACGACCTGAATATCGAAGGACCGTCGTATCTGTCAACGGTACGTATACCTGGCAAAATAACAGGAACCGAACCTATTCATTGACGCCATTAAACCTGGGTGTGATAGATACGGCAAACCTTTCGAAAAGTTTTAAACAATTACTTGCTGAGCAAGCTGATCTGGGCAACAATAATCTAACAAACGCATTCCGGCCTTCTTTCGTGAATAGCATTATTTTCGCAGTAACCTGGAACCTGAATAATTATGGAAACCTTACCGAGAATTCAGGTTTCATCCGTGCACAAATAGAGAGTGGCGGTACGATTTGGAACTTTGGCAAACCAACATTTATAGAAAAACTAAAACTTGAATATTTTAAATACATCCGGTTTAGCCTCGATATGCGACGGGTTGACCCACTGGATAAGAATACGGTCCTCGCATATCGCTTTAATTCGGGCTTTGCCTATGCTTACGGCGACAATCGAAGTTTGCCATACGAAAAATTCTTCTTCGCAGGCGGTAGCAATAGCGTACGTGCGTGGCGACCGCGGCGACTAGGGCCTGGATCAGCCAAGCCAAGGGAAAGCGCTGATAAAGTAAAAGATGGAATATTTGATTACGATATCGAAAAGCCGTCGGAAATTTTATTGGAAGCTAGCATCGAATTGAGACAAAAACTTTTTGGCTTCGTCAATGGTGCAATTTTTATTGATGCAGGAAATGTCTGGAGCTTTCAACCTGTAAATGCCAAGGATGAAGATGGAAACATTGTGCCGGACGAAAGTTCGCAATTCAAGATCGATCGATTTTACAAAGAGTTCGGTGTCGGCACGGGCTTCGGCCTGCGGTTCGATTTTTCTTTTTTGATCTTGAGGTTTGATGTGGGTATGAAAGTGTACGACCCGGCACGCGATAGTGGTGAAAAGTTTGTGTTAGATAAAGTACGCTTTTGGAAACCTTATGCAACGCTAGGAGAAGACGGGCAATACACAAACTTTAAAGAGCCTGTGATTTATAATGTGGGGATTGGCTTTCCCTTTTAATCAATACCTTGCTTCGATTTTAATTTATGCTTACAAAAGAAGAAATACGCGACTGGTTTGTCGCGCTGCAAGAAAGCATTTGCACACAGCTTGAAGACGCCGACGGCAAAGGAAAATTCATAAGCGATCCCTGGCAACGGTCCGGTGGCGGTGGAGGAATTACGCGCGTAATTGGTGACGGAAACATCATTGAAAAGGGAGGTGTAAACTTCTCAGCGGTGTGGGGCAAAACGCCTGAACCCGTGTTGAAGTCTATGAATATTGACGCATCGGATCATCCCGACTTTTTTGCCACCGGTGTTTCCATAGTGCTGCATCCTTTTAATCCCATGGTGCCAATCATTCATATGAATGTCAGGTATTTCGAAATGACCAATGGCACCTGGTGGTTTGGTGGCGGTATCGACCTTACACCGCACTATGTCAACGTGGAGGATGCACGCCATTTTCACAGCACTTTAAAATCAGTTTGTGATCAACATCATCCCTCCTACTATCCTGAATTTAAAAACTGGGCGGATGATTATTTTTTTCTCAAGCATCGAAAGGAGACGCGTGGAATTGGCGGCATTTTTTTTGACTACCTGAAAGATACTTCGGGGTTCACAAAAGAATCCAGGTTTGAGTTTATAAAGTCCCTGGGCTCTGCTTTCGCGCCACTTTACGTTCACTTTATGAAAAAAAACCACGGGCTATCGTACACAGAACAGGAAAAACACTGGCAGTATTTGAGAAGAGGACGATACGTCGAGTTCAATCTTGTCTGGGACCGTGGAACGAAGTTCGGGTTGGATACCGACGGGCGGACAGAATCAATCTTGATGAGTTTGCCGCCACAGGCTCAATGGGTGTATAACTACCAGCCTGCCGCCGGTTCCGAAGAAGAAAAAACATTAGGAATGCTAAAAAAAGGTATTACCTGGATATAGCTATTGAATTTCTATGTCATACTTCATCAACAGTCCGGGAAGGCCCGTTAAAGAAAACTTCGCCTTTTTAATTTGATTAATTTCAGGGTCGATAGAATAATTGTATGACGTTCGGAAATCGGCTTTCACAACGATTGTGTTTTCGAACATTGCATTTAACAGGTCACAATTATCAAACAGCGAGCCCGTCAAATCACATGCTGTAAAATCTGTTTCTTGTAATTGGGAGGTTTTGAAAGTAGTCTTTTTGATTTTTAGCTTATAAAATGAAGAATGATTAAGCATACAATTTTCGAAAGAGAATGAAAGGCCAAACTCATTACAGTTCATAAATTGTAAGCCCAACATCTTACAGTCCTTAAACTTAACATCCTGGAAACCCGTTTTGTGTAGTTTCGCCAAACTCAAATTGCACCCGGTAAAGTTACACGTTAAAAACTTTGAATCGGCAAGATTTGAATCGGCCAGGTCGCAGTTAATGAAATGACAATTTTCGTATACACCCTTGGACAATGGATTCTCTTTAAAGTTTGTCTTATCGAATGTTTTATTCTCGATGTATACTTGCTCCATCACATAACTTTTTTAAGAACGAATGCTATTCCGCCAACTGATGTTTCTTTACTCCAGTTCTGAAACCATTTACTTTAAGCAATTCACTAATCGTACTTAATAAGTCGAGGGATGCATCAACTTCTTCCTTTCTAATAGCAACGCTTTCAATATTGAATCCAAATGGAATAGATCTTTCTTTACAGTATTGAATAAGATCCTTAGCAATGGTAATTGCTATTTCCAACGAACGGCTTACCGGGCTTGAGCAAACCTTCAGTTCCTCTTTTATGTCCTCCGGAACATGAATGCCCAACCATTCCATAAAGTGCAACGTCTTAACAGAACCACATATGGTCAACGTGAAAATAATGGTCGGCAACGCCTGCTTTTTATTTTCACAAGCAATTATCAAATCGTCTAAAATTCTTTTTGTGTAGTCCACATTAAAAATGCACTGAGAAATAAAATATGAGACGCCACAATTTACTTTATCAATAATCCGCACGTCCTCATCTTTTAAAATCGCATGTCGCTCGGGAATGGTGACCGCACCAATGACGGAGGTTTCCTGATGTTGCTCGCGCCAAATTTTATAAGCATCGTTGAGGCTGGTTTTTACAACATAATCAGGCGTAGGTAAACCTACAAAGATTGGATAGAACCCATGCATTTTCAGACCTTGCAGCCATTCGGATAACTCATCGCGTGTAAACTTTCCGGCGGGCCGATAGATTATTTTTGGAATGGGGAGACGTTGCAAGTATTGACTGGCATATTCGAAAGGGTCGAGGGAGCTGGCGAATGGAAATGGCCGCTCTTCGCTCGTACGTGCTGATTCATCCTGCACATCATATACTACGAGTCCATCAATATCCTTTGAACAAAGGTTATTCAAAGTCTTTTCTGCTATCTCCTTTATCTTTTCAGTGGATGTTGTTGCTTTGGGAGGTGTTATGCCGTAGAGTAAAACTCCTGATTCTTTGTTTTTAATTTTGGTAAACAACATGTAGTTAAGGGTGTATAAAAATCAAAAATAAGAAAATATAGATATGTATCTCAACAAGGGTACTAAACACCTACTCCACCACTACACCTGACCTGTTGTCTTGGCCAATTTTAATTTGCTGTTTAGCATTCCGCGTTCATACAACTTTTCTGAATTACGTCATCGGTACATCTTTGAATCAATCTTTAGGCAATCCCTTCTGCATGATATTTTTTACTTCGGGATTGTCATAGTACTTTTTATACACGCCTACTACTGCTGAATTATTTTGAATGGGATTAAATCCGGAGTCGAACAACGCCTGGGTTATTAATTGAAAATGATAGGTAACAGCGGCATACCCTGCGTTATATTGTTCGAATGCTGAATTTGTTGATTCAATTTTGTTGACGTAAACCTCGGCATATTGTTTAAAATCCTGCAGCGTCATGGTACGCAAGTCTTTCATCTGATTAAGCCTGCTGAGAAGTTTTTCATTGTAGATATAGTATCCAAATAGTGGTTCGCTCTCTGCTTTGTGAAATTCAATCAGGGAATGAATATCACCCATGGCAGTGTCGCTCGCATTCCATGCCATTTGAAATAGATCATTCGTGATGTCGAAAATAACCATGGCTGTATACTTCGACGTGTCGCCATTGGCGCGACTAATGATTAAAGCTTTACTATCCAGCGTGACGATAGTGTCATAGGGCGAGGCCTCCCTTCCACCTTTTGGTGTCAAATTGGGGAACATACTTCTGCTCACTAAAGAATCTTTTGTGATTTTAAACTCGGTAAGTCCACTCCGATTCACCATATACCACTTTCCCAAAATATGCTGGGCGGATCCGGTCAATGAAATCGTCAAAAGAATGATGGTTGATATTTTGTTCATAACAAATCTTTATCACCAACCTTTGACACAGACAATGCCTGTACACAGACATTAAGACTCGGGAAACTGCATTGACAAGAAGCAGCGTCGGCCAAATCTCATTCAACGTTAACCAATAGAATTTAAAAATGAAAACTTTTTTTCCAGGATTTGGCCTAAATCGGCCTGCCAGCACCGGTCCCCCCTATGATAGCTTGGTTTAAATAAGTTATTCCTGGTGATGCCGTCAGTACGTTCTAGCCACGACGCAGCGTCTAACAAATAGTCTTTGAAGGTTCTATTGGGGACCTCCGGTTGCCGACGTCATTTTACTTTTGAAATAGTGTTTGTGGGCCTTATTTTTTCTTATTTTCCTGGAGGTGTATTTCATTGTGTTTCAGGAAATAATTTCTAGTCAACTTTACGGCTAGGGGTAAAAGATACATCACCACCAAAACGAAAACCATTGTATAATTCTGCCATAAAATAAAATGCATTACCATCAGGAATGAGATTCCATAGTAAGTGGCATAAATTCCAATATGGAAGCTTTTATGAAGACGCTGTGTTGCAGGTGTTGCATTTCGATAAAACCAAGTTTCGATATGCCCAATACAACAACCAATACCAATGCCCCAAAAAATAAATGGTAATAGGTTAAACTATAATCTGAAAGCTGAAAATTTTTGACAGAATCGATGAATGATTTCATATTATACATAAGGCTAACGCATGACTTAAAGGTAGCATTTTCCTATTCTCCGCCACAACACCACGGCAAAAATGCAACCGCCTTTAAGCAAAGGGAGTTTAACCTTACTTACAGAAAAGTGAGAATCGTTAGAGAATCCTCAACCCAAATTTTCCTTGAAGATGGTCTTGTGTTATTCTACATTCTGCAGATTGAAAGTAAACACGGGCCGGCCGACTTCTTTCACCAGGCGGTCGGAAAAATGATTGGAGAAAATGCGGAAAATTCCATCGCTGCTGTTTTTGATAACGGCGATAAGTCCAGCTTTTACTTCTCGTGCAAATTCAATCACACCGTTAGCTTGATCATCAGCGTTATGAATAGTTACTGAATAATTCCTTAGTCCGGCACGCTCAGCCATTTTTGTAAAGAAATCCTGCAGGTTAAGATTTGAATAATCTGCTGCGCGATCACGAACATGTACGAGATAAATATGGGCATCAAAACAGGCAGCAAGATCCGCGAGTGTATTCAATGCTTCATTCACATGCGTATTGTTTTTAATAACATTTACAGCCAACACAATTTTATTGAAGTCCTTTATCTGGAACCCATCACGAACCGAAAGCACAGGACATTTTGAAATCTTGATTACCTGCTCGGTATGATTTCCGGTGAATACTTCTTTAGCGTTCTCTTCACCAGAAGTTCCCATAACAATCAAATCAATGTTTTCACGATCAAGATATTCGTCAATTCCTTCTTTAAATTCTTCATCTACAATAGCAGTTTCGATATCCACGCCCTGCTGACGGTATTTCGCTGCAAGATCCTCCATCTTTTGTTTGGTAACATGAAGCAATTGAAGATTAAATAATTCCCCTTCCTGATCAATTTTACTCGTCACCTCTCCCATTGCAGTAAACGTTTTTCCAAATGGATGACGGGTGAAATTTACCAGACTTATTTCAGCCTCCGACCGCTCAGCAATTTCGATTGCTAAGGTGAGGCCGCGTTCAGCAATTACTGAGAGGTCTGTGGGAACAAGAATTTTTCTCATATAGTAGTTTAATCTTTGTTTAATTGTTTAGATATAACCGCAGAAGCGGAATGAAGTTAGTAATTAAGATTATCTTTTTTCAAAGCTGCCCGCGTTTTAATTTCAAAGGAATAAATTCTGAAAATGTTATACGACGCTCCATAAAGTATTCCCATTAAGTGTTTGTTGCCAACATTATCAATGAATAAAAATGTAGCACGTTTTCTACACCCTGTCTGCTGCACAACAAAAAAAGCCAGGCTTTGGGCCTGGCTTTCCTTGGCAATGATGATTTATTAATTCGTTAAACGAACATTAACCGCATTCAATCCTTTTTTTCCTTCTTTGAGTTCAAAAGTGACTGCATCATTCTCGTGGATCTGATCGACAAGGAGTCCTGAAATGTGTACAAAATACTCTTGTCCTGTTCCTGTTTCTTTAATAAATCCGAATCCTTTGGACTCATTAAAGAATTTTACTGTTCCTTCTTTCATTATAAATTGATATTAAAATAATTGGCAAATATATAAGAGAATATGCTAAAGTTCAATTAAAAATTAAATTGTGCCCCTACGCACGCGAAAATATCCATCTGGCTATGCAATTTTCCTTACTGTTTCAACAAAACGCCACGTGTCCACTGAGCCGTCTGCGTCGCCAGTTCATCCGTAATTTCGTTTTTTTTAATTTTGAAGGAATGATCTGCACCGTCAAACTTGATCAAGGTGGCTGATGGAAGACCTTTGCACACATTCTCGATTAATGTCAAATCTGCAAGGGCATCCCGGGTTCCTTGTAAAAACAGCATCGGTATAGCTATTGATCTCAGGTGGTCTGCCCGTTGGGTACCTGGCTGGCCCGCAGGATGAAGGGGAAATCCATAAAAAATAATTCCTGCCACTCCTGACGGTTGCTTTTTAGAAAAATATTGCGACGACATGCGACCGCCAAAAGATTTCCCGGAAAGAAACACAGGCGTTCCAGCAAATTCCTTTTGCACATAGGATAATATCACATCAACTGTTTTCTCTGCCACGGCTGATACATCGGGCCTGCGGCTACCCTTTTCAACAAAAGGAAAGTTAAATCGCACGCTTGCTATCGACTGTTCTTTGAGGGCTATCGCTAAATTTTCCATAAACCGATGCTCCATGCCAGCCCCTGCACCATGTGCAAGAACCATCACAGCTAATGGAGATGACGGCACTTCCGTGATGGTGGAAACATGTCCAATAGTTTCTGAAATGAAAACACGCGATTTCATAAAAGATAAAGATTTGCCAATGCGTTTATTGTCCCGAAGTTACTCCGACACTAAGATTTTACCAATAAAAAAAACCTTACCCATTCCCGCCAAGGAATGAATAAGGTTTTTGATGAAAGCCAAATATATTATCAGTATGCAACGATATTACGTGTATCGCGGAGATGTTGTTGATGGCGCATTCCAGAAAGTGTCGACATCATTAAAATAAGAATGGTCATTGGTATCGGGCCAATGGTTTTTATCAAATCCTGGAATGGTTTTAAAATATTCCTTCTCACGATTTAAAATGAAGCATTCTTTTTCAGCATTTAAATACAATTGTGAGAATGGGATTGCGAACAACTTGCCGCCTAATCCAAGAAATGACCCTGACTCCAACACCACATATTCGATAAAACCGCTATTAATATTGATCATCAGATTGTCGATCGTACCTAAATTTTCGCCATCTAAATTTTCCACCTTGTCGCCAATAATGGATGTAGCGGTTAATCTACGTACTGGCACGTTTGCATTCGGACCTTCGTGGTTTTTTCCCGTGAGGTTATCTACTTCATATTCTTTTCCTACTAAGTTCATAATTCCTCCTTTTTTAGTTTCACATAGATCTCATTTCGATCATAGGAAAAATCGTGCAAAAAAAGAATCTCCGCATATAGGCTGGAAAGCATGGTTTAACCTCAGTGAGTTGAATTCATTTCAACATTTTGTAGATAGAATGAAACAATTTAAAGGTGCTGCAATTATTGCATGTTAGTTGCCGGATTTGAATTTTCGCTCCTTTACTTTACGCTTGATATTGAAAAGCCGTTGAAAGAAATTTTTATCAGAGCGTTCGAGATCACAGCTCAGGCGTTCTAATAATTCCGGAGCTATTGGGGAGAATCTCGCTCTCGTAAAATATTTTAGATTTTGATCTTTATTCGCATGTTGTAACAGTTTAGCCACGATAGGCAATGCCGTAGCGGAGCCTTGCCCTTGCGAAGTGCTTCGGAAATGCATGCGGGGATCATCGGCGCCAACCCATGCGCCTATCACCAGATGCGGCGTAATTCCAATAAACCATCCATCGGCATTGGATTGTGTCGTACCGGTTTTTCCTGCGATATCATTAGTCAATCCATAGCGTCCACGCAAACTTGATCCCGTACCTTCATTTACAACACGCTTCAACATGTGAATCATCATGTCAGCGGTGGCTTCCGATAAGGCCCGCTCACGTTTCGGCGCTACCTCAATTTCCTCCAATACATTTCCTTTACCATCAAGAATGGAAGTGATGGTAACTGGCTTTACATAATTTCCTTTGTTAGCAAAAACACCATAAGCACTTACCATTTCTATCATGGAAATCGATGGAGATCCCAAAGCAATAGAGGGTACGTTAGGCAAATCACTTTTAATACCCATTTTATTCGCCATTGCAATGGTTTGACCGATACCAGCCTTTTCCAACATTTTCACCGACACCGTATTGACAGAACCAGCAAGTCCGCCCTCCATCGAGTATTTTTTATCATAGCTATCATTCGATGAATTTTGAGGTGTCCAGTCCTCCATATTAGAATATGAAGTCTGGCGAGCAGAAACATATTCGCAGGGATCCACCCCACGTTCAAGTGCTGCCGCATACACAATTGGCTTAAACGTGGATCCTATTTGTCTTTTGGTGCTTTCACGTATGTGATCATATTGAAAGAATTCATGATCGATACCGCCTACCCAAGCTTTCACATGGCCGGTTTGAGGCTCTATGGCAAGTAAACCTGCTTGTAAGAACTGAAGATGATGCAGCAGCGAATCATACACGCTTATTTCAAGTTCCTTGCCTCCTTCCCATGTAAAGATTTTGCGGAAAGCCGGTTTTTTCATTTCCGCGAGAATCTCCTTTTCCGATAAACCTTGCTCCTTCCATGCTTTATACTGAGTTAATTTTTTGAGATGACCGTTTACGACTTCGTCAAGCGTTTTCTTGCTCATCTGCTTGATAAATTTCTTTTGCAGTTCTTTCATGTGCGATTGCATAGCAACCTCGCTGTAGCGTTGCAAACGTGAGTCTATGGTAGTATAAACTTTCAGACCATCTGTATATAAATTATATGGTTTGCCGTCTGGCCGTTCGTGCGAAGCACACCAGGCCTCTAAATCCTTCTTGATATATTCCCGGAAGTAGGGCGCGAGTCCGGAATTATGAGTGATCTTATTATATCGAAGCCCTAACGGTTTTTTCTGCAACGTATTTTTTTCGTCACTTGAAATGAAGTCATATTTATGCATCTGGGCTAACACGACATTTCGACGCTGCTTAGCACGGTCCGGATAAACCCTGGGGTTATACGCATGTGTCGCTTTCAGCATTCCAATCAGAACCGCAGCCTGGTCTACCGTTAGATTTTTTACTGAACTGGAGAAAAAACGATCGGCCGCCGTTTTCACGCCGTATACGTTATCACCAAATGGAACTGTGTTTAAATACAACACCAGAATTTCATCCTTCGTATAAGTATTCTCCAACCTTCTGGCAATGATCATTTCCTTTATTTTGTTAATCGGCAAGGAAAGAACTGCAAAAGACTGTCGGGGAAATAAATTTTTAGCCAATTGTTGGGTGATTGTACTGCCTCCGCCGGCCGATTCATTTTGTAACAGAATACTTTTAATAAGAACGCGGAACATGCTTCTGGTATCTATGCCATGATGGTTATAGAACCTGACATCTTCTGTGGCTACCAACGCATTTTTTAATTCAGTAGTAATTTCGTTCGCGGGTACGGTCGAACGTTCCTGCCAGTAATAACGACCTAATAAAACACTATCGGCGCTGAATATTTCGGTAGCAACCTGATGATTGATGGAACTCAATTCCTTTTTACTGGGAATCTCCCCGAACACTCCCATCCAGATCATAAGAATGAACGCAACAACTGAGGAAAAAATACACAGTGACAGCAGGCCAAAATACCACACTATGCGCCGGAATATTCCCGGCTTGTTATTGAAATCCCTTACATTAGACTTTAATTTCGCAATAACAATGTTAAAAAGCTCTTTCATTTAAGTTCTATTCCCAACTAACGAAATCGGTTCTCAAAAAGCATGCGGGAATAGATAATCTTAAAAAGTAATCAGGTCAAAGGGCTCAGCCTCCTTAACATAAACACCCAAACACCTAAACACTCAAACACTCAACATATAACGGTGTCCGCCAAAAGTTTCAATAATATCCGCTCCCAGCTTCATCTTAAGATTATGGATGTACCCATCGATAGAGGTGTCAAACATGTATATTTCAGATCCCCAGATGTTGCAGAGTAAATTTTCGTGCGTGATAATTTTTTTAGGATTTTGAGCGAAGAAGAAGAGCAGTTCAAATTCGGGTTTACTTAATTTGATTTCATGGTGAGCAATTTTTACTGAATTAGCTTTTCGATTAAGAAGAATATTGCCGACTTGCAGTTCAAGAATGCTTTTGCGGATAATGAATTTGCGTTTCAGAACTGTACTTATTTTATAGGTAAGGGCTCTTAGGCCGACTACTTTCTCAATGTAATCATCGCCACCGGTATCAAGAGCAGCTTGCTGATAATAACTTTCTGACTTAGCAGTTAGAAAAAAAATGTAGGTTTCCTCGAACCGCTTCAGGCTGCGCAACTCTTTACAAATTTCTATGCCGTTGGGATGCGGCATCATAATATCGAGAATAATCAGGTCGGGAGAAAAATCTTTCGCCAAATCAACGGCATGGTTACTGTCGTGCAGTGTCTTGACCTTATACCCTTCCTTTCCCAGATTATATTTGAGAAGTTCCAGGATGTCTAAATCGTCATCTACCAACAATATTTTAAACGGTTTCTTCTCTCCCATCGCAAGTCTTAAGTAGCACAATATAAGATGCGTGTGTTAACTCAGTTTTAGGAGAAGGTGAGATTTGAGTTAATTGTTAGCTCTATTTCCGTAACGCGTCTCAATGGTGTGGAATTTTAACAAGTGTAAGGATTGCTTAGGAATCTATTTAACTGTTAAGTCGCCCTAGATTAATCGCCCTGGCAACAGCTTCCGCAGTAACGTTTTTATAGTCAACGGTAACCCTATTTTCAGTTTCAATCCATTCTGTGATTTTGCTTAAATGTTTCTTACGCAACTTCTTCACCACCGGAACGCCCAGCTGCTTCAATGATGCTGCATTATAATGCTGTTCCAGCTGCGACTTCATCGGTATCACCAAAAGCTTTTTATTGAGATACAATGTCTCCGCAGGTGTTTCAAATCCGGCACCACACAATATCCCTTTTGCCGATGTCATGCTTGCTGCAAACTCTTCTTTATTCACGGGGTACACAGACAACTTTCCGATGTGGTATGGTTTGTTGGCATGCTTCGAAAAAATATGCCACCGTACATGGGGGATTTTAGCAAGTAACGGAACAAGTTTACGATCGTGATACGCTGGTAAATAAACGGTATAATGATCTTTCGTTTCGTTTTTACATTCCCTTATTCCTTTGCGTATAACAGGTGTAAAAATATTTGAATCGTAGGCTTCAAAATGAAAGGATACGTTTAGCTTGGTGGGCGCATAATTATGCAATAACCATTCGCCTACTGGGTCAATATTTTTGGGTTTAGGAACCTTTGGTGAGAGTAAGGCGGATTGATGGCTCAAACCAACACATGGCACTTCGCGTTTTCGGCACGCCCATGCAGAAATAGGCTCAAAATCGTTGATAACGAGGTCGTATTTTTCAACAGGAAATTTCTTTATCTCCTTATACACTTCCTTGGAACTGTTCTGTTTAAAGGTTTTGTAAAAATTAATCCCGCCGGTGGTGCCAAAGAAAAAACTTAATCCTTTGGATTTATATTTTATCGGATAAGGTAATTTAACGTCCGCTTGCGCGCCACTTACAAAAAGATCGAGTTCACCATACTCTTGTAAAATCGGGATTACATCTTCTGCACGTGTTACATGGCCATTGCCAGTCCCTTGAATCGCGTATAAAATCTTCACTTTTTAATTGTTAGAAATTCATTTACTAAATCGCGAAAGATTTCTTCATTGTCAAGCTTGTAACTATAGTGTTTTGGAAGACTTAATACATGTGCCATCTTATCATCCATATACCGATAAATGCTCCACCGTCCATTATTGTATTCCAGCGCGGTTAGATTTTCAACCCAGTCGCCAGAGTTCAGGTAAGTCACCTCACCTTTTTCCGTTTTCACAACTTTTATTTCAGGATGATGGATGTGCCCACAGACGACGTATTGATAACCGTTTTGGATAGCGATACCAGCGGCCGTATTTTCGAAATCATTAATAAACTTTACGGCCGATTTCACACTATTCTTCACACGTTTGGAAAGTGAAATTTTTTCCCTTCCTAATTTTGTAAGACACCAGTTAACCACCGTATTAATCAGAACAAGGATGTCGTAACCCATAGCGCCCAATTTGGCAATCCATTTAGAATATTGCATGGTTACGTCGAAGACATCGCCATGAAAAACCCAGGCACTTTTACCATTCAGTTTTAACACTACTTTGTCATCGATTTGAAATGCACCCAGGCGGAAACCCGAAAACTTCCGAAGCATTTCATCGTGATTGCCGGTGAGATAAATGATTTTTGTATTCTTAGCTAATAGGCCGGTGATATGTTTTATAACCTGCATGTGCGACTTCGGCCAATATCGCTTGCTGAATTGCCACATATCAATGATATCACCATTCAGAATGAGTTTTTTGGGTCTGATTGTTTTAAGATATCGGAGGAGCTCCTCTGCTCGACAGCCATAGGTGCCGAGATGAACATCGGAAATTATAACGAGTTCTACGTCTCGTTTTCTTTTTTTACCCATTGCGGGCAAGATAGCGACAGCAAATTATTGGACCGTGACGGACGTGTTATGAAATTGTTAGCACACTTCCATCGTTGAGTTGAAAGTTGATTTTCGCTGAAACATGTGTCTTTACGAATTTAACTAACTTCCAACAGAAAGAGGCCGTACGATACATCCTAAACACATCAATTCTATCCAATCAATTGCTTTTTTCGTTCACATCGTTTAATCGATTCGGCTGCAGCTTCTATACTTTTTGAGTCGAACGAATTTTTGATGTGCAACTTAAAATAATGTATCGCATCGTCGAGGTTGCCCTGGATCTCGCGAAGCAATCCGTATTCATTGTAAATGGTAGCGTAGTTGATGCCCGAAACTTTGATGGCTTGCTCCAGTACCTTCTCTAACTCGTCATATTTCCGAAGCGTGGAAAGACAATAACAATAGTTATAATGTGCGGCAGGGTACTCTGGAGAAAATTTTATTGCCAGTCTGTAATGCTCCTGCGCACGGTCATAATTCTTAAACTTAGTTTCATATAACCAACCCAAATGATTATGCGCTTTTCCAAAGTCAGGCGCTTCATTTAGAATTTCTTCCAGCAAGTGAGCTGCTTCGCTGATCTTATTTTCTGAAATGAGACGGTCGGCATTCAAAAACTTTTCCTCCAAGTCAAAATTTGTTTGCTCATCCATACTGAAAGTTTTAAAATTTAAATCTTAAATACTTAATCGTTTCACCTTTGCTGGCAAATTGCTGTTCGTATTTTGTTTTAATATCAAAACACTCGTGCCTGTAACCAGACTCGTAAACATTCTCTGTAAAAGCCAGATCGTGAATGTCGCTTCTGGACTGGATCTCCTCCAGCGTGTATTGATATAAACCCGTGTTGTCGGTTTTAAGCCGAAAGTAACCACCAGGTTTCAATAACCGCTTATACATCTCCAGGTAACGCGGACTCGTTAATCTTCTTTTAATATCCCGCTTCCTGGGACGCGGATCTGGAAACGTAGTCCATATTTCATCTACCTCGCCAGGCAGAAAGAAATTCTCAATCAACAATATCGGCGTCCTTAGAAAAGCAACATTGGCCAGGTTTTGTTCTAATGCTACAGAACTTCCTTTCCAAATTCGTTCTCCTTTTATATCCACGCCAATAAAATTACGTTCCGGAAAGCGTGCCCCTAGCCCAGTCGTGTATTCACCTCTGCCGCATGCCAGTTCAATGGTGATTGGATTGTCGTTTTTGAAATATTCGGTTCGCCAGTGGCCCTTGATCGTTTCGAAGACATCTTTGCTGCGTTCGATGACATTGCTGCGTTCTTCAATTATTTTAAAACGCTCTAATTTTCTTTTCATGAGATACTACTGATTAAAAGATGCGCATCCTGAATTATAGGACATGCGGTAAGTGAGAAGGCCAAGCTATCGTGATAGCGAGATCTATGAGAATAAAATGGAAACATGACCACAGTTACAAATTATCAATTTCGGCCACAACGTATGTACTACCCCCAATAAAGATCATGTCATCAGCATGCGCCGTCGCCTTAGCTTTGTGGATAGCTTCATTAATATCAATGATTACTTCACCTGTAAGGCCGTAGTCCCGCGCTTGTTCACAGAGTGCGGTCGCATCCAACGCCCGGGGAATTTTTGGCTGGCAAAAAAAATAGTATGCATGCCTTGGCAGCAATTTTAAAATGGCACTAACGTCCTTCCCTTTTACCATTCCAAAAACAAAATATAAGTGCTGGTAAGTTTGTGCCTTGATTTGTTTTAATACTTCCGTAATTCCGTCGAGGTTATGGCCGGTATCACAAACTATAAAAGGCTTTTTGTTGAGTACCTGCCAACGACCTTTCAAACCTGTTAGCGACACTACGTTTTCCAGCCCAGCCCGAATGTGTTCAGGCATTAACTTCCAACCCATGATTTCCATTAGCTTTAAGGCTTGCAGAACACCACCAATATTTTTTTGCTGATATCTTCCTTGTAAAGGGAGCACGAGATTTTTAAAAGCAATTGTTCCACCATCGTAAATATCAAATGCTACTTGACCTTCTTCTTCGTGAGGTCTGACTGTGATTTGATCCGTTGCATTGTATATTTTAGAATTCATGGCAAAGGCCTTTTTTTTAAATACCTCCTCCACTTCAGGCTGCCTTTCGCTAATCACCACAGGGATACCGGCTTTGATAATGCCCGCTTTTTCTTCAGCGATCTTCTCCAACGAATCCCCTAGAATGTCCATGTGGTCCCATCCGATGTTGGTAATAACTGATAATTCCGGGGTAATTACATTGGTGGAGTCCAATCGACCACCCATTCCGACTTCAACAATCGCCATATCTACTTTCTGCTCAGCAAAATAATCGAACGCCATGGCTACTGTAATTTCAAAAAATGAAGGTTTCAAACTTTCTATAGCAGGATGAATACGGTTTACAAAATCAATTACATGATGTTCGGAAATCTCTTTACCATTTATTCGGATGCGCTCGGTAAAAGATTTAAGGTGAGGTGACGTGTATAGGCCCGTCTTGTAACCTGCGCTTTGAAAAACCGACGCAATCATGTGAGAAGTGCTGCCTTTTCCGTTGGTACCAGCGATATGGATACTTTTGAATTTCGAATGAGGATTTCCAAGAATGTCACACAATGCCCACGTATTACTGAGGTCAAGCTTCAATGCCGCAGCGCCGACGCGTTGAAACATCGGTAAGTTCTGATACAGAAAATCAAGGGTTTCCTCGTATGTCTTAAACATGGCGACGCAAAGGTAGGAATTAGGCTGACAACGATTAAAGTCCTAATTGATCGCGAGGTATTTTAAATTCGGTTGCACTCGTTCGTAGCGCAGATAATATTTCATAATAAGCCAGGAGTTTTGCTTCGATATGCGTAAGCTCCTCCGGATCCGCAAAATTACGACGCTCTTTCAGATCCCTTATATTTTCGTGAATCGTAATGAGTACGTCTTGAACAAACTCAACCCACTGCTGCTGCATACTAATTAATTTGCCCGGATAACAAAGGTTATTTTACCTGTCGACATTTCAGGAACGTTAGATCCGGTTTTGCTAAACGTAAGATTTTGGACCGACCGTTTACATATTTGCTCTGCCTCAGCACTCACGCTTCGTTCCAATGTTTTAATTGAAACGATGTCGCCATTAGCATCTACTTTTATTTCAAAAACAACCCTGCCGGATTCATTATTGGGAACATTGGGATTAGGCTTATCGTCCCACATCCAACCGGAGAGCTCAAGGCTCGAGCCTCCCGCACCACCACCAGGCTTGCCATATAATGCCTTAGCATCCAACGTACCCTGTGGACTCCCTTTATCACCGGTCTTGCCCGGATCATCCCCATGATTGCCTGGCTTCCCTTCTTTGCTCTCTCCTGTTTTATTATCTGATGTTGATTGTTGCGCGTTCGGTTTATACACTGCATCGGGATTAACTTTCGGCTTTTCTTCTACCTTGGGTTTTTCTACCACCTTTGGTTTCTCTTCTACCTTCGGTTCAACTTTTTTCTCTACCGGTTTTTCAGCAGGCTTCTCAACGGGCTTTACTTCTTCTTTCTTTTCTTTTACCACTACCGGGCTTTCAACCTTAGAAACAATTTGCTCTTCAATGGGCTTCTCTTCAACCGGTTTCGCTTCCTCTTTCACCTCTTCTTCCACTTCCGGCGTTTCCTCTTTCACCTCAGGTTTACTTGCTTCGGGCTCCTCTTTTGCTTTCCCTTCATTGCCTACGGGTGTTTCAGGTTGCACTTCACCGAAGCCAGCATCATCCGTTCCAAAGTTTAACACAATCCCATATTCTGGTAGCGGAGGATCGGGAGCACGCCAGGCAACAATAAAAAACAAAGCAATCACTAACACTACCTGAATGATGGTAGTTGAGATCAGTGCGATCCGCTTGTTCTTCTTTTCTAATGCTTCTTCACTTAACATACTACTTTGGCTTGGTGGCCACCACTACTTTCGCTTCTAACGCTGTAGCAATACCTGCTACATATACTAAATGCTCTGAAGGTACATCTTTGTCTATGTGCAATACGACGGAACCTCCGGGGCCTGACAGTCTGCTTTTTAATTCACCTTCCAACGTTGCCTTGGTTATCTTCTTTTCATTAACGTAGTAACGCAGATCTTTGGTTACAGTCACCGAAATCTTCTGAACCTCAATCGTGCTTGACTTGCTTGTTGGTAAATTCACAGGAAGCCCTGAGGGAGTGACGAAGGATGAAGTCAACATAAAAAATACCAGCAATAAAAAAATCAGATCCGTCATAGACGCCATGCTAAAACTTGGATCTACTTTGTTTTTGGAGCTAATGTTCATGTTGGTGGGTGTTGAAGTGTTGGAGTTCTAAGTGTGAGGTCTTCCCCGCTTGTGTACCTTGGATTAAAGTTCCGTCTACACATAACAGATTTATAGTTACCTCGGTTCCTGGAGCAAGTCGATAAACTCGATGGACGTGTATTCCATTTTGTGAATCACTTTCTGAACGCGTGATACCAGGTAGTTATACGCCAGGTAAGCCATAATACCCACGACCAGCCCTGCGACTGTTGTGATCATGGCGGTGTAGATACCTGAGGAAAGCAACTTGGGACTCACCGAGCCCTCTTCCTGTGAAATGGCGATAAAAGCTTCCACCATACCGATTACTGTTCCTAAGAATCCCATCATGGGGGCCGCTCCTGCTATCGTTGCTAAAGTGGTCAGATTCTTCTCCAATTTAAAGACTTCAATCTTACCCACATTTTCAATAGACGCTTCGATGGTTTTCAATGGCATTCCTATACGGGAAATTCCTTTTTCAATCATTCTGGCTACGGGTGTTGCATTTTGAGAACAAAGCATCTTTGCTCCGTTTATATCGCCGCGAAGTACCAATTCCTTTACTCTACCCATAAAAGTTCCCGGCTCTTCATTCGCTTTATTAATCGTAAGAACTCTTTCAATAAAAAGGTAAATGGCCAGCACCCAGCAGATGCCGATAGGCACCATCATGAAACCACCTTGAATAGCCAGATCTATAATGGATAACGACTGACCTGCCGTCGGATCAGCAACCGAAGCAGTATCAGTAACAATTTGAAGTAAAACCATGAGGAAGATTTAGTTTAAAAAATCGTTATCGGTTTTTAAGGTACCGAGACACCTGAATTGTTATTATCAATATTTAACTACCCATACTTTATCACCATAATCTCCGCCTTTCAACCCATCGGCAGTCGTCTGTGTGGTTGGATAAGTATCACCTTCCGCTACAGCAAGGCGATGGAATTTTGTCTTTCCAAAAGGTGGAATGATCTTCGTGCTCACCCCTTTAGCACTTAACTTCTTAGCGTAGTCCATAATCAGATCTCCGTCTATAGAACTGGCAACGACAACATAGTAACGCCCGGAACGTCCCGTTAGTGTTTCAATTGTCCCAATTGCCGGTGTAGGCGGAACAGCAGCGATGGTTTTTTGACGTTCTTCTTCAGCGCGTCTTGCGGCAGCCTGGCGCTCCTCTTCTTTTTTCCTGGCCTCCTCTTGTATGGCTTGCAGCTCTTTACGCTCGCGTTCTTCTTTTGCAATTTGTTCTGGCCGGTACGAAGCAAAGTACCATATCGCTAACCCAACAAGGGCAATAACAAGAATGATACCCAAAACTTTTGGCCAGATCTCAGGGCTCTCACGCTGGTACGAATAGCTTGGCTGGTACGGTTGATGATCTTCATCGAAGGTTTGCCGATCTTCAAACACATTTTCGTTTGCAGCTTCTTCATGAACAGGCTCGTCCTTGTACTGAAACGTTGGCGTCTCAACAGGGGCTTCAGGCTCAGGTTCATGCGTTGGCTGTGAAGCTTCGTTGATCACCACTACTGTTGGTGCTTCCTGCGTTGGGGGTTCCTCCTGCGAAATTGGCTCTTCGGTCTTTTCAGGTTCGTCACGTTTCAAAGGTTGGTATTCAACCTCTGGTAGTCCGAATGTATCATCAGTATTATCCAGGTTTTCCGGTGGTGGCTCTGGGATTTGCTTTTTCTTTCTGGCCATGTTCAGGTCATTAATTGTTTAAGGAACAGGGTAATTATACAAAACTACGGGAAAATTTCACCGATACAAATGTCTTATCGCCTGCAGGTATTTTTATGTCGTCCTGCACTACACTTGTTCGGTCCCTCTTCACACCATTAATGCCAACAAAAAATTTATACGCTCTTTGCTCAAACAAAATCTTAAAAACTCCAGGTAATTCCTCCCATGATTTGAAAACCACGGACAGGATAATACAAGAAAACCGGATACTTGCTTGAGGCAATATTGTTCAATTGAATAAAGGCAGAAAAACTTTCGGAGAATAAATACTCGGTCTTAAAATTCAAATCAAAGGCGGCGTCAAGCTTGATGGTATTGTTCGTGATCGGCTCCTGCGCTTTCATTCCGCCCTGCGCTATAATATCAACGTTGAATAAGAATTTCTCATAGAGATTATAAAAAGCATTCGCCGTTACTTTGTAGGTCGGCCGATGCCACGGTTCACCTATCCGCGCCGTTGAATAGCGATACAAGTCAGCTCTTAACATAAACTTGGCAACCTCAGATTGAACAAAGCTTAGAGCGCCATACAGGTTAGCGCGCTTCGTTCCGCTCCCACCATCGTAAACTGTTGTGAACTTAGCTTGGTCGGCAGTAGTGTTTACAAAATAATACCAGTTCTTCAGGTTGGCAACGGCGAGTCCGCTATGCGCTGTTATCTTGTTACCTAACTTTGCTTTAAGACCTACGTTGAAATCGATGGTTTTATTGGTGTGGAAGATTGGTACGTTGGGGGCAAGCCAGATGTTCTCATAGCTCAGTGTCTGCAAAGAAACTTTCTCCATCCCGCCACTCAATGAAGCAAAGGCCTCTACTGAAGGGCTGATGGGATAAGCTGCTTTGATGTCGGGATAAACGTGAACACTCTTTGAATTAATGGTGTCATTTTCAAAAGCTGCGATAAACCCAACACTTACTTTTAAATCCTCAACAGGGACAAAAGCAAACGACGGTGAGACAACGAACAGGCTGCGCGCCTTTTTCTCGACATTCTCATCTTTCCTGTTGATGAAAAAGTAGTCTCCTTTCAGGTTTATTTTAGAATCTTCACTGATTTCATAAGCAGAACTGAATTCAACATCGAACTCCGTTTCCTTCGCATCATATTTATCCGTGAGGTGACTTACTCCAGCTCCTAACTTATAAGAGAAGTCCGAATTCTTTGCGTTTGACAAAGCGCCGGCGATTTTCAACAGATTGTAGGATTGCTTGATGGAAGACGCTTCAACTTCCGTCCCTTCCGGATAACCATAAAAATGAGTGGTCCGGTTTTCAAATCCCGCGTTACCTGAAAGCGAAATCCCTTTGGTAAAAGATCGTCCAAAAACAGAAAGACCTGATGAACCAGTTCCGGAATTGCGGTCATCAACAGGTCCTTTGTCTGAACTGGTATGATAAAGATGTGCGCCAACCAGTTTATTTTTATCTCGTCTTGTATTATAATAAGCCTCAAGAAGTGGAGAAACATAATTGCCATACCCAACCCTGACAAATCCTCCGTAAACATTGGATGGATTTTCCTGCTTCAGCTTCAAAGGACGGATCTGTGGATTGATCTGCGGCGCTTGAAAATTAAATGACTGAAAGTCGTAAGTGATCGGGGGTTTGATCGGTTCTGAGGGACGCGGCGGAATTTTTTCAAAGTTCCTGTTGGCATCCGGAAGGGTGATCTCTCTTTCATTCATAATCTCAATCTCCACGTTTTCAATTTCACCATCTGTCCATTGCTTTTTAGGGTCCTGGGCAAATGCCGTATCAAATAAGAAAAGCATTAAAAGCAACGGGCCGGCTGCTGCAATTTTTTTATAGTTCTTCATCAATCGTTCGGTTCTGGAAATAATCATGTTCATCGCAAAAAAATATTAACGATTGTTATCTATTGTATTGATTGTTTCAAGGGTATCTTCTTCAACAGCTTGTTGTTCCATTTGCTGTTTGTCAATGTCTTGCAGTTTCTTTCTAGCAGCCTCTTTCACATTTTGAGAAGGAAAGTTGTCAATGAGAGACTGCAGTGTCGCTTTCGCCTGAAACACATTATTCAAGGCAACATAATTATCTGCAAGCAGTAAGTATGACTTTCCAACCCACTCCTGATATTCGGCAAAGTCGGTATTGAGGCTAACCAGCGTCTCGATACTTTGCTTGTATTCTTTCTTATCATAAAAGAGTTGGGCCAATAAGAATTTTGCTTCAGCACCGTATTCATCACGTGCCGCATTCAATGTATTGAGAAATTCATCTTTCGCACCTTCCAAATCTCCACGAGCCATTGCCGTTTTACCAAGATATAAGGACGCTTTATTCTCGGCCCCGGCGTTCACATTACCGCGTTCTAAAATAATACGCGCGTAAAAATCGGCGGAGTCATATTGTTCGGTGAGATAAAATGATTCCATCAAGCCTGACCAGGCGCTGTACTGATCCCGCTTGTTGGCTGCCAATTTTTCTACGCGATGAAAAGATTTGATAGCATCATTATATTTTCCCTGTAAAAATTCGATTTCTCCTGCCCTCGCTACCGTCTTATTAGTAAGTTGGAACGATGCATCGTTGTTCAAGGCGTGATATATTGGCAAAGCTTTGTCGTATTGACGAAGTCTGTAATATGATTCTGCGATATAGTATTGAGCTTCCAGTCTATTTGCCGTTTGAGGATAAGAGCTGATAAATCCTTGCAGACCTGTAATTGCTTTCTGGTATTCCTGATTGAAATAAAAATTCTTAGCCGTTTCATACTCCAAAGCTTCGAGATTTTTATTATCCGGATTCGCGGTTTTATATCCCGCCAAATATCTTTCAAACTCACCCGAACGCCCTGCTGACGTTAAAGCTTCCTGCAATGGAAGCAACGCCTCCTGTGAAGCCGGATGTTTTGGGAATCGTTGAACAACAGTGGCGTAATCCAGAATTGTCTTGTCAATTTGTTTCAGGTTAAAATAGGAAGCACCTCTTCGCATGTATGCGTAAGGCAGGAAGGATGAATTTGTGCCGTCCTTGATCAACTCAGACAGTCCATCAACAGCAGCCTGATAATTACCTTGCTCAATATCAAACTGCGCGCGTTGAAACATAGCATCGTCTCTGTACTGCGATTTAGGATAAGTTCTCACCAGTTCTGTAAACTGACTCCGGGCTTGTGTGTACTTCCGCTGTACACCGAAGATGGAAGCCGATTGCAACAACACATAATCATTGTCCGGAGAGCCTAATGACTTAGCGCGGTTGTATTGTGCTAGGGCTTCATCATATTGTTTGGTTACATAATAACAATCCGCCAGGCGTATTACACCATCCGCATAGCTTGGCGTGTTTTTATTTCCTTTGTTAACAAACTCTCTAAAGTTAAAAAGCGCTTTATCATATTCCTTAAGATTATAATGCGCATAACCAAGTCCGTAGCGGGTCTTCAATAAAATCTCAGGTTCAACGGAGCCGCCAAGTCCTACCACGCGCTGATAATTTTTGATTGCATCTTCCCATCTTTTTCCAATAGAAAAAGCCTCAGCATTCCAGAAGCTTGCAAGTGCTACGAATGTCGGATCGATGGGGTGTTGCAATGACTTCCCAAAATTTTCAACCGCTCCCGGATAATCCTCTTTATTAAATAACTCAGAACCTTTCAGGTAAGTAGCCTTCTGATAAGCTTGATTGATGTACTGATTACGACTTGATAATCCCTCAATGTATTCAATCGCCCGGTTAAAATTGTTACCATTGGCATACGCTTGCGCCAGTAATTCTTTTACTTCTACTGCATGCTTACTGTTGGGATATGCGCTGACAAATTTTTCGAACTCGTCTATCGCCATATCAGGCTTGCCCGCATCATAAGAAACTTTTGCATATTGGAAGGAACTCTCTTCGGCCAATTTTTTATCCTTGGGATTTTTCTTAGCATAGTTAAAGGCATTCAATGCATTTTGTTTGTTGCCTTGTTTCAGGTGAAGGATGCCTAAATAATAAGATGCATAGTAGCTGACGGTATCTTTCGTTGCCGCTGCCTTGTCGAGGTATTCAATCCCCTTTTCCGTATTGCCTGCGGCATAATGCGCATAACCTGCCCGGAACAGCAGACTCGTTTCGGCTTTTGCATTCTTGGCAAAATATTTTTCATACGAATCAATTGCCTTTTTGAAATCGCCTTGGAAATACTCCGCATCGGCAACCAGCATAGCAATTTCACCTGAGTTTGCTACCGTCCTTCCTTTTAAACTGTTGGCATAATCAATTAAGGTATCATATTGCCCCTGCTTATAATATATATTGGCGATCAGGTATGGAACAATGTTAGCATACGACGGACTACTCTCTGCTTTTTTTAAATCGATCAAAGCTTCTTCAAACTTGCCATTTGAGTATTCGATGAAACCTGCATAATAATTAGCGGCAGGCGAATAAGCATTGCTTTGTTTCTTTACAAAGTTGAATTGCTCGAGGGCCTCGTTCAATTTCTTTTGGTTGAAGTAACTGTATCCCCATTTGAAATGTCCTTCGCTCTGTTGGTTTAATGTTAACGCGGGGAAGTCGACTTTCTTAAAATACTGCGATGCTTTTACATAACTGCCTTCCGCGTAAAAGAAGTTTGCAAGATCGTAATAGGCGGTGGATGCTTTTGGACTGGATGGGTTGTTATCAATAAAATCATCGATCAATTTCTCGCCATCGTTGTGACCGAGGCTCAACGCACTGAAGGCAACGTAGTATTCCGCTTCACTTCTTCGCGAATCTGTTGGAGATGCCAAACGCAAGAAATCGGAGAAGACTTCCCGTGCGGCACCGTAGTTAGCGTGTGCCACAAGCTCAGTACCTCTGCTGTAAAGACGCTCAACATTATTTTGGGATAACTGATCCTGCGCTGAAAGGCTATGGATACTTAAAATGAATATCAGAAAGGCAATAGACCTGTACATTAATCGTTGATAAGTTTTGTGAGTAAAACAGCGTTGCAAAAAAAATATTGCAAATGATGAACCAAAAAAATCAGATGAGAAAATTTTCCACTGCTGAAATTGCATGGCCTTAAAGGTAAGGCGCTATTCAGTAATTGTCCAAATTTGTTTTCTAATTATGCCGCGCGCTCATTCATGAGTCGCCAGATAAGCTCTTTAAAAATTTGAGCGTCGTCTGCTGATCCTGTGTTTACACCTTTCAATTTTAAGTCAGCTTCTTTCAATGCTGCGATGTTATCAATGATCTTCATCGGTGGATATTGACGTAAAGCCAAAGTATAATCACGAACTGCATAAGGACTCACTTTCAGTTCACTAGCTATCCCCTTCTCACTCTTATCTGCAACTTGCGTAGCCATGAGAAGTTTACTGAAAAACGAATAAAGAAAAGCAACGACAGGAATGATCGGATTCTTCCGGGTGTTGCCGGCGAAGTAGTTTACAATTTTATTTGCCAGCACAGTGTCGCGTTGAAGTATCGCTTTTTGAAGTTCGAAAATGTTGTACTCTTTGCTTACACCTACCTGATTCATGACTTGATCCACAGTAATTGATTCGCCGGCAGCAAGAGAAATCGTCAACTTATCGATCTCATTGGCCAACCGGTGCAGATCATTTCCGACATACTCGCAGAGCACTTGCACGGCACGATCGTCTACCTGAACTTTCTTTTCTTTCAAGTATTCATATACAAATTCCGGTAGCTGATTATCATATAGTTTTTTTGAATTCAGCATGACAGCATACTGATCAACTTTCTTTCCAAGATCCCTTCTTTTATCCAGCGACTTGTGCTTATGGCAAAATACCAACACTGTGCTTGGCACCTGTTTGGTCAGATAATCCAGTAAAAGCTTTCCACCAATTTCTTTATTGAGGTCTTGAATATCCTGTGCTTCTTTTACGATAACCACCTGGCGTTCCGCCATCATTGGATATCTGCGCGCGTTGGTAAGAATCGCAGCCATCGTTACATCCTTTCCATACAGCACAACTTGATTGAATCCCTTTTCGGCATCAGATAGTGCATTCTTCTCGATATAGTCAGAGATCATATCGATATAGAATGTTTCTTCACCCTGAAGAAAATATACCGGCGCATATTTGCCCGCTTTAAGATCAGTCCATATTTTTTTTACCTGCGCATCCATTGGTCAATTTGTTATGAGCGTTGAGCCTCCGCCACCTATCTTTAAATAAGGGTGTTACAAGGTTCAAGCCGAAATTTAATCTGTTGCAATGATAGGTTGAACCTCAGAAGGTCGCAAGCCATAGCTTATTTCAATTCACTTTCTTTTGCTTGCTAAAAGTAATTGCCGACGCTATTCCAACCAAACCTCCAGCGAAATGTGACTCCCATGATACCCGCGGGTCGCTGGGCAGCACACCGTAAAATACGCCGCCATATAATAATAAAATGATTGTTGAAATAAAGAGCGACAAAAAATCGCGGCGGAAGAAACCAAAGAAGATCAGGAAGAATGCTAACGCGTAGACTACCCCACTGGCACCGATGTGATTGGCCGGCCTCGCGAAAAGCCACACGAGGATGTTCGTCCAGAAATAGGCGCGAAAAAAAACAGCGCCTCCAATGCGTTCATAAAAAAAGAAAAGTACCGAACCCAAAAACAGCAAGGGAATTGTGTTGGATATGAGATGCAGAATGTCACCATGGATAAGTGGTGCAGTGAAAATACCGATGAGCCCATGAAACGTTCTTGGTTCAATACCGAAGACCACCAGTGGCAAACCCACGAATGCTTCCAAATAAAAAGTGGCCCACATTAAAAAAGTTAACCGCAAGGGAACGACCGAGCTACCGAAAAGAGAGGATTCAGATGCCATACATAAGCCAAATAGGACTGCAAAGATGAAGAATGCAGGGCAACGAATGGTAATTTTTCCTTACTGCCGCGAAGAATTATTTTGCGCAGGATCTTCAAGCATGGGCAAGCGAATGTATTTGGCTTCTTCAGAGTCAACGGACATCATACCCCATAAACCACCCGACGACCCAGCAATTTTTTCAGCGAGTTCTTTTAGCATGTCATAGAATGGCTTGGAGAAGGTCTTATCTAATTTCTTTAATATCGGATTAAGTTGACTGAGTTCCTGGATTAGAATAGGATTGCGTTGCGTGGATTCGTAAGGATAACTTTGCAGTAACACCTTCAGCTTATCCTCAAAATCAGTAGATACCTCTTTAAAGTAATTATCAAGTATGGTCTTCTCTTTCTTCTTAACGGCAACATTAATAGCCTCTTTGATTTCCTTGCGGTCGATGGTACCATCCGCGCCTGCAATGAGTATGCACAACAGAATAGGAGCCTTTAACATTTGCTCTGCTTCACTGCCGGTTAGTCTCTCCAGTTCTTTGATCATATCGGTTTATGTTAAATAACCCAACTAAACCTCTTCAAATCACCGATTTTTTCGCCTTTTCTTTGCTCCGATTTCGACCCTTATATATACCGATGATAGATATTGGCCGGAATTGCATTTTTTCAACCTATAATTATCCGGTTATTAGCGTTGTGTAAAACGCTTTCAAAACGTAAGCCAAACCATGTACGAAAAAGACCCTGTTAAAGTTTTTGTAGTTGAAGATGACCCAGCATATACCAAGTTTTTACAGTATGTGCTTGGACTGAATCCGGATTATGAGGTCGAATATTATACGACGGGAAAGGACTGTGTGGCGAACCTCTACAAAAATCCAGCGATTATAACCTTAGACTATTCACTTCCCGATGGCCCAGGAGAAAAAGTGCTGGGGCAGATCAGAAGTCATGATCCTAATATTAATGTCATCATTGTCTCTGCACAGGAAAAGATCCATACGGCTGTCGAACTTTTGAAGTCGGGTGCATACGATTACATTACCAAAGACCAGGATACCAAAGACCGGCTGCTCAACGCCATTAACAACGCCCGGAATAAGTCCTCCTTAATTAAAGAGATCGACCATCTTAAGAAAGAAATATCTGAGAAATACGAATTCGAAAAGAGTATCATCGGTACAAGCCCGGCCATTAAAAGAATCTTTTCACTGCTGGAAAAAGCGGTACAAACCAATATTTCAGTTAGTATTTCAGGTGAAACAGGTACCGGTAAAGAACTGGTTGCCAAAGCAATACATTACAACTCCAAAAGAAAGAATAAACCGTTTGTAGCCGTTAATATCGCCGCTATTCCCCGTGAGTTGATTGAAAGTGAATTGTTCGGTCACGAGAAAGGGGCCTTTACAGGAGCACTTACAAGACGCATTGGAAAATTTGAAGAAGCAGAAGGCGGAACCATTTTTTTAGATGAGATCGGTGAAATGGATCCGAATCTGCAAGCAAAGTTGCTGCGTGTATTGCAAGAGCGTGAAGTAACTAGAATAGGTGGAAATGCAGTTATTAAACTTGATGTCCGGATCATTGCAGCAACCCATCGCGATCTGGCTGAAGAAGTAAAAACCGGAAGGTTTAGAGAAGATTTGTACTATCGTCTGTTGGGCTTACCTGTTCATCTTCCCCCCTTGCGTGAACGCGGCAATGATGTCATCATGATCGCGAAGCATTTTTTAGATCAGTTTGCCAACGACAACCAGATGCGCAAATTCAAGATCACACAAGAAGCGCAGGAAAAGCTATTACAATATCCTTTCCCGGGAAATATCAGGGAGTTGAAATCCATCATTGAGCTCTCGGCCGTAATGGCTGAAGAACAAGAAATCCGCGCTCAGGATATCAGCTTTAACAGCACTGCCCGAATGGAGTCCTTCCTCTACCAGGAGATGACCATGAATGAATTTATGTTTAGAATCATCCGCCATTTCTTGAACAAATACGATAACAATGTATTAGAAGTAGCACGAAAACTGGATATAGGTAAGTCCTCTCTTTACAGATACTTAAAGGAAATGGAAGCAGCGGGAATTTAAGTGTATGAAGCTTCAGGCATACGTAAGAAAAGGCTCCTTTTATGAGGCCGTGGTAGAAGATGGTTCTGACATCATTTTCATCGTCGACTTTGAAGGCACTATACGTTATCACAATACCGCCGTATTTCAAACCCTGGGCTACCGGCCAAAGAGTCTGAACGGACGAAATTTTTTCGATTACATCTTACCTGAAACCGTCGAAGAACTTAAACGCCAATTCAAGAAAAGTCAACAGCGTGCATATACGCAGAACATTGAATTCCAATTTTTATGCAAGGACTATTCCTACCGCTTTCTGGAATTTAATGCTATCAACTTAAAGCATAAAGAAGGACTGGATGGGTTCATCCTCGACTGCCGTGACATCGCACAACGCAAAGAAAACGAAGCGGAGCTCGTACGGCTGCAAAAAGCAAAGGAACAGTTTCTCGCGAACATCAGTCACGAGATACGAACACCCTTGAACGGTATCGCAGGAATGGCTGGTCTGCTTAGCCAAAGCCCGAGTCCGGAAGAGCGCGAAACGTATTTAAATGCCATCAAGCATTCGGCTGAGAATCTGAAACTTATCATCAACGATATACTTGATCTAGCCGCCATCGAATCGGGTAAGCTGACCTTTGAAAAGATTGCCTTTAACTTAAAGGACTTTCTTCCATCGCTCATCAGCACCTTCATGTATCAGGCACGCGAAAAGAAGATTTCACTTGATTACACGATTGATGAAAACCTGAATAAAATCCTTGTCGGTGACCCGGTAAGGCTAAATCAGATCTTAATCAACCTGATCAGCAATGCAGTCAAGTTTACACATTCAGGATCTATCAAAGTGTTTTGTACTGCTGAACGGGAAGTGAAAGGCATTTGCTGGGTTCGCATTGAAGTGACTGACTCCGGTGTTGGAATCCCGGAAGATAAATTGAATACCATTTTCGAAAGCTTTAGCCAGGCTGATGCAAGTGTTACGCGCAAGTATGGAGGCTCGGGTCTCGGACTCACTATTGTTAAACAGTTAGTTGAATTACAAAAAGGAAGAATTACTGTGACGAGCAAAGTAAATGAAGGCTCCAGCTTTATTGTTCTTGTACCGTACGGGGTAGGCAAAAAGGGAGCTATGGCCAACACCTCTCCTAAGAATGATCAAGCACTAAAGGCTGTAAATGCCTCACAACTTGTTGTACTACTGGTGGAGGACAATGATATTAACAGGTTATATGCGAAAAGTATTTTGAAAAACTGGCAGTGTTATACTGATACCGCAGAGAACGGCTTGGTTGCTATCGAAAAAATTAAGAACCAGGCATACGATGTTGTACTGATGGATATTCAGATGCCGGTAATGGATGGATATGAGACAACAAAAGCCATCCGGTTGATGGATGCACCCATGTGTGATGTTCCGGTTATCGCCCTTACAGCTAATGCTACGAAAGCAGATGTAGAAAAGTGTATGGCTGCCGGTATGAATGATTACCTGCCTAAACCATTTACGCCGGACGATCTGTACCGAAAGCTTTTTATTGATCAAAAAATTTCGCCCAAGCAGAAAGTCAAATCTAAATCTCCGGTTGTCATCCCTGCCAATCAACTATACAATCTGGATTATTTACGATCGGTATCCGGGAACAACGAGGAGTTTATACGCGAAATGGTGATGACTTTTATGCAAACCATTCCTCCTGTTTTAGCGGAGATGAAGCAGGCCCTGATGGATTCGGATTGGCCGAAACTCGCCCGTCAGGCGCATCAAATTAAACCGTCGTTTACCTTAATGGGATTAACTGAACTTCGGAGCAGTATTCTTTTCATCGAAGAGAACAGCAAAGCTTCCACGAAGTTGGATGAGATCCCTGAAGCTGTGAGCAACTTTATTATTCAATGCGAGGCTGTGATTCCTGAACTGTCCAAAGAAGTGATGCCGGGTGCGGCATGAAGGTCATGATCATTTTCTGAAGTAATTCTCTTTAGCTTTTATTACCACAAGTATCGAAACGCAAAATCACCCGGGCGAACCATGTACCAGCGGTATTTATTGTCGCGACTTTTTTTTCGGTTTGATCAAATCGCTGCGACACATCTAAACCGATTCAACCTTTACAAAACCCGCGCTTACTCCTTAACGGTCTGGCTGTTATTAAACTAAGTCGATATTGGCATATTTTCTAAGTCTTCCGACCTCATGCTACGGTCCCTGGTCCTTTAGTCTCGCTTCCATGTCGCTTCCGTTATCCTTGCATAGAAATGATTTTTTATCAAAGGAGTATTATAAAATAGCTAGCGGGATGCAAGCCTGACGGAAGCTAGACGCAAGCTAGACTGATCAAACACTCACGATTCCAGCTTATTCCTCGTTCCATAAAAAAAATTTAATAAATCTTTTGATTGATCAACTAAACTTTTAGTTTTATACCTAAATACATAGTCAATGAAAGATATGAAAGAGCTTACGAAAGCTGAAGACCAGGTTATGCAGATACTCTGGAGATTGGAAAATGCCTTTGTAAAAGATATCGTTGAAGAGATGCCAGAACCTAAGCCAGCGTATAATACCATCTCCACTATTGTAAGAATTCTGGAGACGAAAGGCTTTGTAGATCACAAAGCATACGGAAAGACGCATGAATACTTTCCGATCATCAGCAAAGAAAAATACACCCACTTCTACCTTAATAATTTATTGAAAGGATATTTCAATGGGTCGTTTCAAAACCTGGTATCTTTTTTTGCAAAGGAAAATAAAATGGACATCAAATCACTTGAAAAACTTTTGGAAGAAATTAAAAAGCAAAAGTCATGAATGCTTACCTGAATTATTTTATCGAGGCTAACATCGGGCTCGTTCTTTTTCTAGGAGCCTATGTCTTGTTCTTGCGCAATGAAACAGATTTTAAAATGCAGCGAATATTTTTATTGGCTGGCATTCTGATTTCGTTGACCTTACCCCTGCTGCACATTCAAGGGACCGGCGCGGTGATCCCGTCCTTGAGTAACATCGTCCCGGCGTACTTTCTGCCCGAGTTTGTAATTACGGCAAACGGCACAAGCGCTGCGTCATCCGATTCCTCCAGCTCCATAGACTTTTGGTTCTACCTGCAACTGTTCTATGTCACTGGCCTTTCATTCTTTCTGATTAGATTTTTAGTGTGGATTTGGGCCCTTGTTGCATTGATAAAAAAGTCTTCTCCCACGGTGGATGGTAGACTAACAATTGTGGAATCTGAAAAAGTTATTCCGACATTTTCTTTTTTTCATTTCATTGTTTTAGGACAGGCTCACACCCTTTCGCCTGAGGATAGGCAAAAGGTTATTCATCATGAATCGGTCCATGTCCACCAACTTCATTCCTTCGATATTCTTTTGATAAACGTGATCAGTATTTTCTTCTGGATCAATCCTTTCCTGAAAACCTATAAAAAGATTTTTGTTCAGCTTCATGAATTCGAGGCAGATGCGCGCGCTGTTGAGAATCGTGACGTGAACGAATACTGCAGCCTGCTGGCAAAGGTTGCATTGGAGTCGGCCGGCTTCAACCTCGCCAATCACTTTAATAATTCTTTAACATTAAAACGAATTGAAATGATGCGAACTATAAAACGTAAAATAAAACCGTGGAAGATGCTGGCGATTGCCGGCGTAATCCCCATAGCTTTTTTCATTATTGCCTGTCAGGATCAGGTTGCAAACGAAGTTGCTGACATCGCAAAAGGCTCGACGATGGCTATCGATATTCCCGCAGAAGTTCAGCTCAGGTATGATGAACTGACGAAAGCAAATCCAGACAAAAAGTATTTGCTGATGGAGACAGATGAAAATATGAAGCCGAAGCTGGATGAGATGCAGAAAAAGTTTGAGAACCTGGATCAAAATCAGATCGTGCATATTGATCTGATAACGCCCACGGTAGCAGCATCCGAGGACATTAGAACCTTCGCTATCATTGAGTACAATGGGCAGATTAATGAGATCAGCAATCGCTCAAAGCTGGATAGTGACGTATACACAATGGTTGAAGAAACGGCTATGCCGGTTGGAGGAATGCCTGCCCTTTATGAACATATTGGTCAGAAACTGGTGTATCCTGCTCAAGCAAGACGGATGGGCATTGAAGGAAAAGTCTTCGTGGAATTCGTTGTTCAAACGGATGGCTCTATTACCGATGTGAAAGTTAAGAAAGGCATCGGCGCTGGTTGTGATGAAGCGGCGATGATCGTTGTTAAGACTTCGCCCAAATGGAATCCAGCGAAGAACAAAGGCATGATTGTTAAACAACAAATGGTATTGCCAATTGCCTTCAAGTTAAATGGCTCTGACAAAAAAGATGAAGCGAAAGCTCCTGCCGAAGCCATGGAAGAAATGGTGATTGTAGGTGAGCAATAATCTAGTTGGTGATGAAATAAGGAAAAAGACTGGCAATGCTGGTCTTTTTCTCAGTTGACCAAATCATACCTTTTGTCGTCAAACAAAAGACCGGTCGCATGACATTTTCCGGGATTTACATATTAACCGTCATCTTAATTTTTGTTGGCGAAGGGCAAGCACAACAATTTTTCAGATCAACATCTGATTCAATAAAATACAGGAAGACCGTCATCGCCATCAGCGACACATTATTCAATAACCCACGAGCTGATACCTACGAATTAACACGACTCGCAGAATCATACATCGTCAAAGATATCCCAAGATTCAAAAAAGGTTACTATGCTTTTTACAACGATCTAATGCAATCTAATCGCCCCGATACGATAAGACACATCGGTCTATACAACCTTCGGATAAGAAGGATTCCTCGCCAGGTATTCAAATGCAAAAATTTGACGGAATTAGATATTAGCGGTTGTAAGATTAGAAGACTTCCGAATGCACTGAACGATCTTAAACGACTGGAAATTTTGGTAATCAATAAGAGTAAGTTGAGAAGGTTAAAGATCGATGTGAGTGAAAATAATTCAATAAAAGAATTAGACCTTGCTTATAATAATCTTAAAAAAATTCCAATCGACTTGATCAAACTCAAATCAATGGAATACCTCAATATTTCCGGTAATAAGGTTAAACGAATACCAAAATTTCTGAGTGACTGCGAAAAACTCACCGCTATAAATTTAAGTTTTAACCGCGTAAGAGATAACGATCTGGAGTTGACCACAAATCTCCATATCAGGAGTCTTAATTTATCACACAATAAATTAACGGACATCCCTTTTACACTTTCCTCGTTTAGCAACCTGGAAGAACTGAGTCTTTCTTACAACAAAATCAAAATATTTCGAACGAAATTGGGAACGAACGGCTACAGATATTAAGCCTCTATAACAACCGGTTGGATCATATTCCGGCAACCGTGTTCAATTTATATGGCCTTCAAACGCTCGATCTGAATTTTAACAACATCGGTGAAATTCATGCTGATATCAAAAAATTGAAGGGACTATCTTCCCTTTCAATATCCAACAACCAGTTGAATAATATACCCGATGAGATCGGTGAACTTGATCAATTAGACGTCCTTTACCTTACGAATAATCTTATAAAGACTTTGCCCCTGTCGATGGCTCGTCTTCCGATAAAAGAACTTCATTTGGAATTTAACAAATTAAGTTCTCTGCCGGCAGCAGTTTTACAATTAAAAGCATTGGAAGAATTATACACCGGCAATAATTTAATCAGCGCCCTTCCAAAAGAACTCTCTGAAATAAAAAGTTTAAAGGTGCTTTATTTCGAAAGCAATTTTGTAACCGATTTAAGTGAACACGTAACCACGATAGTGGAAAATTTACGGGCTAAAGGCGGCAGCGTAAAATACTAGCGCGACGTACAATAAAATTTCAACATTCAAAACGGCTGCGTTATTTTCCCAAAAAGTCTTTCAGGTTGGTGTTGATAATCTGATCCCAACCCATGACAAAATTTTTCCTTTCCAGTTCAGGATGCGCTTTTGAAAAGTTATCGATACCTTCATGGGTAAGCCTTAACTTGGTTTTACTTCCTTCAGCGAATAGCTCGAACGTTACCACGCTTACCCCTGGATCATGCTCGTACTTCCAGCTGTATGCCAATTTTTTTTTCGGGATCACCTCTTTAATAATACAGATGTGAAGATATTGCCTAGTCTCATCACCGGCATAAAATTGAAATTGGTGGCCCACCTCAGCTTTGAAATGTTTGATATCAAAATACCATTCCTTCATTTTATTTGCATCGGTAAGGGCCTGCCAAACACGGTCAATGCTGGCGTCAAACGTTCTTTCGAGCACGATCGCTTCATTTACAGTTTTCTCGCGTGGCATAGCAGATATATTTAAGTAGTTATTTCCTTTTTGACTTCTTCTCTTTTGTTAAAAAATCATCCAAAGCATCCAGTTTCTTATTCCAGAAAGCTTTGTACGCGTCGGCCCATGCTGCTACTTCTTTAAGCTTGTGGAGTTTTGCTTCACAATAGCGTTCCCTACCCTCCTGGCGAATCGTTATCAACCCACATTCCGTTAAAATCTTGATGTGTTTCGAAATGGCCGGCCTGCTAATCTTGAAGTGATCGGCGACTGCATTCAGGTTTAAGGTGTTGTAGGCAATTAAGCTGATGATTTCGCGGCGCGTTGGATCCGCAATGGCTTGAAAAACATCCCTTCTCATGTAACTCAATTTAATGTAACCAATGAGTTACAAATATAAGAAACCAAACGGTTACGTAAAAAGAATTGCAAAATTTAAGTGGATACTTTCAACAATGGGGATTTGTTGCCACATCTATTAGAAGGATTCATGCCGAAAGAAGCCTGTAACCGTATTGTCATCATTTTTGCACTATGTTGCGCGAAACGTAAATTAACCAATTGACTAAATATTTGATTATGAAAAAGCAAATTGAAAATCTGGATACACATCGTATTAAGTCGTTTGTCTCGGAAAATAAAATGTGGATTGCAGCGCTCGGTGGTATTACGGTAGGGCTGGCAGTAGCAAGCCTTATGGGAAATGAAAAAGCACGTCAGACCCTTCGTTCCATGGGTTCGACATTCGCTGATGCATCGGGAAGACTCGTAAATAACCTGGGAGGTTATAAAGAAATACTTGCTCCGTTGTTATCAAAATCATAAGAAATGTCGGGGCGCGCAAAACGCGCCCCGGTCATTTGTAAGCCGGGGGGGCTACAGCAAATACCTTTGTATGGCGACAGCGACGCCGTCAAGCTTACTATCCAGGGTGATAGCGCTTGCAACAGCCTTAACTTCGTCGCGGGCATTTTCTACTGCAACACCCCATCCTACCGCTTCAAGCATCTCTATATCATTATAATTATCACCAAACGCTATAACCTCGCTGAGATCAATCCGATAGAGATCGTCTAACAATAATCGTAGTGCAGACGCTTTTGAAATAACCTTCGGAGCAATTTCCAGGTAAGTAGATTTAGAGTGATAAACATGGACATCTTCTTTGTAGGCTGAGCGTAATGCTTTCTCTAGCGTCTTAACTTCGGCGGCATCGCCCATAATCATTATTTTATGAGCGCCATTACCGTTGGCATCCCACAACTTGAGTACATCCCTGCCATCTTTCAATACGGGAGACACCTTTGTTATAGTTGCCTCTCTGTTCGTCCATTCATCCACCCGGGGCGCATACCATCTATCCTCATGGTATAAACTGACATGCACGGAAGTCTGACTGGCCAAGTTCAGGATATTAGCTGTAACATCAATTGGAATCATTGCAGAATAAATAACCGTCGCGCGGCCCTTCTCATCGTAGCGAATTACGTATCCACCGTTATAACAAATCAGGGGATGTTGTAAGATATCCAATTGCTGCTGAAGATGTCGCATGGCAGCGGGCATTCGCGAGGACGCTAGGATGATGGGGATAGATTCTTTTATCAGTGCAATAGTTTCAATTGTCTGATTCGATAATTCTCTCCGACTATCCAGTAAGGTACCATCAATATCCGTACAAAGAGCACGTATAGTTAAACCGTTAAGTTTGTTATTCATGTTGGCGGGCAATTTCAAATTCACAAATCAGCAATAAACTTCACTTTAGATATTTCACCATCACCAGAAACCACATTTCCTGGGAGGTTTACCACCGGTTTGTTCTGGTCGAAGAATCTATCAGGAAGCGAAAGTACCAATTGAGGCGTGATCTCACAATTAACTTAAATATTCCATGTCAATTTAATTACACTATTTCGAAAAGCTAATCGCGTCCTACACCTGGTGATCACCGGCTCATAAAAATACAGTGTTTTACGGGATGAATTCGTTCAACCAATCATCCATGGCAATCGTATATTTAAGTTGTTACAACGATACATCTACTACAAACTTTAACGCTATGAAAAAATCAACATTTATTTTCATTCTACTAATAACTTTGATCACGTCTTTAACAGCGCAAGCATTGAAGAAAACAGAAAAAATTGCCGGAGAGCAAGTGCCTGTAGCAATACGCGCCGCTTTTGAAAAAGACTTCGGAAAAATTCCTGAGGAAGGTTATTGGACTGCAAATTTCATAGTGGAAAACGAAGGGAGAAGGTCGATGGCAAAACCATTATCTTACACCTACCACAAGAAAAATAAATCGGAAAAAATAGAAGTCCGCTATACGGCAGACGCAAAACTTGATTATGTCAAGGGTCTTCAAAAGAATGCAAGACCGAACACATGAAAGAAATTCTATGAATGAGCCATATTATATTGAGAGACTACGTCTTGAAGGGCTTCCAGGGTAACCGGCTTTTGTAGATAACTTTTTACCTCCGCAAAAGTCTTGGCACGTGTAATATCTTTTGGATGGTTGGAGGATGTTATAATGTGTATCTCTACATTCTTGGCCAGCTTGTCCCGGATTTTTTGAAATTCCTGAATGAATTCCCAACCATCCATTTCTGGCATATAAATGTCTAACAATATAATATCGGGTAAATGCTCCATCGATGCCTTATGCAAGAGCAAATAATCCACCGCTCCACGAGGGCTATCGTAAATGGTGATAATATCGGCCAGGGCTCCTAATTCAGTTAGCCGCTTTATATAAAATGAGACCATTGGATCATTGTCAATAATCCAAAGATTACCTACTCTAGCTGCCATGGGGAAAAAGGATCAAGGGTAATGGGTTACAGTTTAAGTGTTGAAAACATTACAAACATAGGCAATAATACCAAAAAAAGGATGATAACGATAGGCCACAGGTTAAATGCCCACGGCATTTGATGTAAGGTTAACAATGAAATTTCTTTAAATGAACGCTTTCTTCCATCAATTCTCTTGTAATGAGGTTGGAGGACGTCTGAATTGCAATTTTTTATGATGATTTGGTATGACGCTAATGAAATTTACTTGCTAACAAAGGCGAACCAACATCCGCCCGGGTTACGAACAACGGCAGACATACCCGACACGGTTCATAATAAAAAATCCACAACATCTGTTGCCCGTCAAACAGGCAAAAGATATTGTGGACTTTGAATTTCTCTAAAATTACTGCACCATGATCTTTACAACTTCACGACCTTTTGCAGTACGATACTGAAGCAAATAAATACCCTTTAACAGACCAGCGGTTTGTATTTGTAATTCTGTATCGGTTACCGACATTGTACGTTGCGGAACGCCCCCAATGTCCAATAAAGTAACTTCCCCGGACGCCTCAGGTAAACTCACGTTAAGAACATCACCCGACCTCAAAGGATTGGGATAATATTGCATGGGTTGCGCTATCTCCTCCTCTACTTCCATAGCAGCAATTTCAGGGGCATTTGACCCGCCGCCTGTACCCGTTGCTGTTGAGTACACCTTTATATAGTCGATGATTGCATAAGCACCCGTTGCTGCAGCATTTTTCAAACCTGTTACCCGCATCTTAATGGTATGGGTCCCTTGAGTAAGTACTCCACTGCTGTGAACCATAACAAAGTTTTGACGGGCAGCTGAATAGAGGTCTACGTTAGTTTCGGCGCCATTGTCAATGGATACGCCTACAATGCCGTGGTGTGCAGCCTTAGCCGTATAGAACTCTACCTTGTTTCCTATAAACGTTACTGTAACAAAATCATTTGTGGCATTTGAAAACGACACCGTCTGATTAAGGTATGGATCTGACGAACTCACGCCATGTCCCCAGCCACTTCCTGAAAAATTGAATTGGTTCATCGCGGTACCGCGGTTGCCGTTATCAAAATCTATAGCATTTGAAGGTGCGTTGACAGTAATCGCAGCAGTTCCTGTTTTATCGCCATCGACAGTTTTCACTGTAATGGTGGCCGTGCCGGCGCCAACGCCGGTTACTAGACCATTCGCGTTGACCGTGGCAACATTTGTATTGCTGGATGACCAGGTAACGTTTTGATTCGAAGCGCCAGCTGGTGCTATGGATTTAGTTAATTGGCTTGTTGCGTTTACACTGATTGTAACACTGGCAGGTGAAACACTCACACCCGAAACCGGCGTTGTTGTGCTTCCGGAGTAAACTTTAATATAATCAAGGATGGTATATGCGCCATTGGCTGCTGCATTCTTGTTTCCTGTCACGCGCATCTTAATGGTATGCGTACCTTGAGGTAACACAGCACTTCCATAAACCAGAACAAAATTTTGCCGTGTTGCCGAATATAAGTCCACATTTGTTTCCGGACCATTATCAACCGAAACTGCGACAATGCCATGATGAGATGCTTTCGCTGTATACATTTCAACTTTGGTTCCTGTAAAAGTTACGGTAGCATAGTTGTTAGCTGCATTGGAAAAGGACAACGTTTTATTGAAATATGGGTCAGACGAACTGACGCCGTGAGCCCATCCTGTTCCGGAATAATTAAATTGATTCATGCCAGTCCCTAATGTAGCATTGTCAAGATCGATGGCTGCAATGTCGGCACTTACTGTAACTGATGCAGTAGCTACTTTATTGCCGTCCGCTGTTGTGCAGCTAACTACTGCGGTACCATAGGCTTTCGCCGTTACCACGCCGGTCGCACTAACGGTAGCGACACCATCGCTGTTAGAAGACCAGGTTACATTTTGATTCGTGGCATTGGCAGGGGTTAAAGTTTTAACCAACTGACTTGTTCCGCTTAACGGTAAGATAATAGTTGACGGCGCGATGCTCACGCTGCTGACGGAAACCACCGGAACGTTTACTGAAACGGTCGAGGTAGCTGTCTTTCCGCCATCGGCTGTTCTTACAGTAATCACAGCGCTGCCTGCAGTTGTTCCTGCAGTAACTAATCCGTTTGCATTTACCGTTGCAACGTCGGTGTTACTGGAGGTCCAGGTAACACTTTGATTCGTAGCATTGGAAGGGCTTATCGTCTTTGCCAACTGGCTTGTAGCACCTGAAGACAGTGTGAGCGTAGTTGGCGATACGGATACACCTGTTACAGCCACCGTGGTTACGGTTCCACTACCTAATTCATGGGCGCCGATTTCTGGTGCGGTTCCTGCGAACGCCAAACCTAAATTGATCCCTTTGTCGATCAGCGGGCTGCCAGTTTGTGGCACGAAATACGGGTTAGGCTTTGTGCCCGATTTGGCAACCTTCGGATCACCCGTTAAATTATTTGCGATAGTTCCTGATGTAGTGCCAACGCCAATATTGTTAAGAAAATTGTTGCTTACGTTCAAACCGGAAATGGTAGCTCCATTTTCGGTATACACAACAACGTTGGGCCACCACGAATAACTTGTATTCGAATTAATAATGAGGTTGTTTTTAATGTCAACGTTCGTACTTTGGCCGGCATGCAGGCCGAGGAAATCCATGGTATTGGTTCCCGAGAACTCCACCGAGTTATTGTATATCTTAACATTATTAATACCAGTTTTTTCAGATCTTACAACCTCCCCAGGGTAATAGCTCGCCAAATTATTAAAAGTGTTGTGGTGAATTAACCAGTTCGAAGTATAGGCAGGGCTCCAATTCGCGATCCCATAACGTCCACCATTTATCCAGTTGTGATCGATTTCAGCATCATTCACCGTAAGTTCAATAGCGTAGCCGTTGCCACCCGCGCGGGAAAGCATATCAAAGGTATTATGATGAACCCGCACAGATTGAATGCCGGTAGGAGGCGTCTGAACATTCACGATAGAAAGGTGATTGTCTAAATAGTTGTTGTAAATTTCACAACCTACCAGATACACTTCCCACAATTCAAAAGCAATGTTAGGTGCTGCTCCATTCGCCCATTTTCCATTGGGTGTTACGGATATGCGGCTATCAAAAACTTTCATGTTCGTAATTCTATTTCCTCCCGATCCGAGGGCTTTAATACCATACCCAACATTTTCATCAACATTCAATCGATCAATGGTCATTCCTTCAAGATTAGCAAGTTGTAACGCACCTGACGCCCATCCCGCATTTCCCCATGAACAATTCAGCAACTTCAATTCTTTAATCAATGAATTTTTTGAATCCCAAAGCCACAAGCCGCAGAAGTTTGTGTACTGAACTTTTATATTGTCAACGGTGATGTTATCCCTGTTTTTAATGTAAATACCACCATGCAATTTTTTTCCATCGCCATCCAACGTAAAGTATTTCAGACTTTGACTTCCATTGGTACGACTATCTGATTTAAGATTCATTAAAAACTTATCCAGGGCGAAACCTGGATCGGACGGATTAAAATAAAACGAGCTTGCAGCTTTAATAATTGTCTGGTCAATACCCGATCCCTCAATACTTACTCCCGGGGGCACGTTGAATGGTCCACTTTCCACAAATGTTCCAGCGGAAAGTTTGATAATATGGCCTTGGCTTGCGGGTACTTTCGTAACTGCGTGCCTAAGCGTACGCCAGGGACTCCCGGAACTCCCGTTTCCGGCGTCATTACCAGATGTGCTTACGTAATAGACGGTAGCAAAAGCACATTGAATGCTAACCATCAATAAAACTAGAATAATGATCCTCTTCATAACTTAACTTTTAGGGGTGTTTAACTTTTTTTCGCACGCACAGGGATCTTCACTATGGTGGGACAGGAATGAATTGGATGCAGAATTAGATCAGGGCTTCAGGCTTGACTGAATTTCTTACTCGATATTGCTGGCAGGAAAGAGAGATACTTAAGCGTAGTATAAATTTGTTGGCAATGACATATCAGATGTCGGGCACTAGTCGTTAAACAACAACTTGAGGGATAGATAAAATTTGCGAGGGGTCTTTTAAGTCTGTAAGAACTTTGCCGTCAAATTCGTATTAGTGGCTACTGATTCTCGGAGTAAGTTCTCAAACCTTTCTTTCAATCGAATTACTTCACAAAAGTGATAGGTTTTATTTACGCGTACGCTGAACTATACTTCAAAAAGGTACTTTTCTGCTTTTACTAAAAAAGTTGGGACTAAAGAATGATTTTTGGCAGCAACGATCTTGACGTTTCTGTTCCATACATCGGAATGCTTCACCGAAACGATTCATAACGTAAACCGGAAAGTGACTACGAATGGAAGTTATGACCGATAAAATTACATGGATAAGGGCCGACCGACAGAGAAAGAATTTTCAAAAAGCAGGATTATAGATGATTTATTAAGGTCAGGGATGACCCTGTCAGGAATTAAACACCGTAAAAGTTATCTTGAGATGATTTTTGCAAGCTTGTTTTTACGAAAATTCACGTTGTTTCTTACATGGTCAAAAATATTTTTTTGCGTTGTAATTTTATTAACGCTGAAGCCTGCTATTTGTATTTGCTCAAATGACAGCAGCATTTCAAGACGAATCCGGCCCGTGCGATTCGAAAACCTACCGGCAGAAAAGGCTTAGGGGTGCACCCGGGAAAAGGCAGAGGAGCTCACGTCAAAAGGTCTGCATGGCGATGCCCATTTCAGCAAGTAACCTATTATAGAAACGCCCGGTTTTCCGCGTTTACTTGACTTGTGCCAGGTCAATATTATATTCTCTTACAAGGTTGTTAATGATCACCATGGCGTCGGAGGCACCGAAGTTCTTATTGATCCAGTTAAGGTAATTAATGGCATTTTCAATTTCCTCTACAGTCCAGTTCCGTGAGTCTCCATCCTGATCAGTCTCCCGCAATAGATCCTTAATAAGTGAACTACTTCCGCCCTTGCAAAGCAAGGCTATCAATTGATTAATAAATTGCTGTTCCATAAGAAAGTAGGCTGGTGCCTTTTTAGAGATAACTTCAATAATGCAAATTAGTTTAGACCCGAAGCTGGAATGCAAAAGCATTCCGTAGCTACGAATTTTGAAGGATGTAATTCTCAATTTCTTCCAACCGCTTCCGTTGCGTTTCTACTCGCTCGTCCATTACCATTTTTATAACAGACTTCTCAGCAACATCCGGATGCCCCGAATTAAATGGTGGTTCAGGATTATATTCCATTAAGAGTTGAATAGTTTTTGCGCATTGTTCCCCACACAGAATACTTGCCAAGGTCAACCCAAAATCGATTCCAGACGTCACTCCCCCACCCGTTACCCTGTTCCTATCAATGACAACGCGTGCACCGGCGGTTTCGACGTTGAACTTCGCCAACAATTCTATCGATAACCAATGTGTAGTTGCTTTGTAGCCCCGAAGCAGTCCGCAGGCAGCAAGAACAATCGAACCCGTGCAAACTGAAGTTATGTAAGTTGAATTTCCTCTGGATTTAATAAAATCAAGATATTCCTGATCCCGCAAAATGTTTGAGATGCCTCTGCCACCAGGAATAAAAAGGACAGTCAAGGCCTTGGGACAGCTCGCAAATGTTGTATCAGGAATGATCCGAAGTATTCCATCGCTTTGGACCGGTGCCAGCGTTTTTGAAATCAAATGTACCGTTGTATCCGGCATCCGAGAAAACACTTCTAATGGCCCAGTTAAATCGAGCTGCGTCATTCTTTCAAATAATACCATCCCAATTACGATCATCGATTATCAACAGTTTGAAGATGTTGAAAGTAACAAACTTCAGAAAACTATCATAGACTTTTTATGTTCGTATATATTTTGGTGTTTGGCCATTTACTTGATAAATGCAACTTCAGAAGTATAGTCACCATACCTTTCTATTGCTTCTTTTATTTCAATTTGGTTGTTGGTCAACAAGAGTTCCAGGATCTCCAATTTAGCTTCACATACTTGGGCTTTAGCAAGTTTATTGCTGGTATCATGGTTACTGCGCAACGATGTGGCTATTGTTGCAGCCATGGTCGACAACGCTGCGCCGATGCACAGGATCTGCCAGATCGGTAATTGGGGTTGCGTTACAGCTTTAATCCCGTCAATCGCTGCCGAGCCGCCCACTGCCGGTATGCCTGCCAATGCCGTTCCGGCAATTCCACAAATGATAGCTACATTCACTAACAATTTGTTCTTCGGCTCATGTTTAACCACATAGGCATGAACCACATTTCGTTTAGCGACAATTTTTTGTAATAACTCATTCATAAATTTGTTCATTCATTTTTATATGAAGAAATATTTATCCGCTCACAAAAATTTGCTGTCGCGGAGAACTAGTTACTACGTGTTGACGGCGTTTTATGTTTCCTGCATACCTGATTACCGGGATCAGCAGCGGAGTTATTCACGCTTCGATCGCGCCATTAAGAAGAACCAAGGCGATTAACTGTTTTGTAGTAAAGTGTAATGGTCAGTTAAATATCGCAACGACTAAGGAAATCCTGTGGAGGATGATCGACGAAGTCACACGATAACCAATGGGCATCAAATCTGATCATGTTAGGATCACATGTCGTCCTGAAAAGGACAACACCCGATTAATAATCATGTGACTTAAGAAAACATTCCCTTAAGATCTTCCCGTTTCTCTGGTGCGTTAGGATTGTTTTGGGAAATACTGCTGTGAAATTTAACCGTCACACGATTATCATCAAAAATAAAAGTAAGGCCGTTTGTATGTGCTGATTCAAGTAAACGCCACGTCATGAGCAACGTTTTGTCATCTATCCAAGTTGCGCTGCCAGCGATAGCCGTTGTGACTTCCATCCTGGCGGCGACAGGAAAAGGCGTGCCCTTTTTTTCATTTTTCTGTTCCACCCACTTATTCAAGCCACAGGTAATCTGATGTTTACCTTTGTCATCATTTAGTGTAAAAACACAAGTGTTACCCTTCAGATTTAATTGGAAACTTTTTGCTTTAAACTCGTTGGTATCAAGAATAAACTCCTTACCCGAAATTCGTTCGGTGAGAGTCGAAGTCAAATTGTGTTTTGGTGGATCGAGGTGTAAACTATTTAATCGTTGCTGAAGGGCTGATTGTAATTTCGGTTCGGGAGATAGTTTTGTTTTGCTTTTGTCCATGGCTGGCAACAAATGCGTCCAGACAAGATCCATAGATTTTTGCATGGAAAAACTCTCGCTTGTAATGGCAATGACAGCATCATATTCAGGCATTACCATACTGAATTGTCCGAAGGCACCGTCCGCGCGATATCCCCCTGGTCTACACCTCCAGAATTGATATCCATATCCCTGAGCCCAATCGTCCTGATCTTTGGGTTTGTTGGGTTTGCTTGAATTAGAGGCAATTTGCGTACGGGTAGCCTCGTCTACCCATTCTGACGGGAGGATTTGTTTTCCATTCCATTTCCCTTTCTGTAAATAAAGTTGTCCAAATTTCGCAATGTCCTCAGTCTTTATCCGCAAGCCATAACCGCCGGTATTAATTCCGAGGGGATCAGTCTCCCAATCTTCACCTTCAATACCCAACGGAGTAAAAATTCGTGGTCTCAAATATTGGAGCAGTGTTTGACCTGTTACCTTTTGAACGATTGCAGATAGCATATACGTTGCGCCCGTATTGTAAAGAAAAAAGGTTCCGGGTTCCCGCTCAAGTGGAAGGCTTAAAAAAGTTTTCGCCCAGGGATCTGCGGAATTTCGCATGGGCTGTATCGTATCTTTCATATGCCCAGTCGACATAGTCAGTAAATGCCTTATTTTCAGGGAGGCTAACGTTGGGTTAATCTCCTTGGGAAGGTCATTAGGAAAAAAAGAAACGATGCTATCATCTACACCAAAACGTCCTTCACCTACAGCAAGACCAACAGCCGTAGCCGTAAAACTTTTGCTTAACGAATACAAGGTATGCTTGAGGGGTGCAGCATATGGCGCCCACCACCCTTCAGCAATTACATGTCCGTGACGAACAACCATGATGCTATGGAATTCGATGTTGCTTTTTTCTACTTCATCAAGAAAAACACTTAACGCTGCCGAGGATACGCCTTGATCTTCCGGTGTACTTCGGGGCAAATCTTTTTTGTCGACAATGTAGAATGGGTGTCGTGCTGCTGAAATTAAAGCCAATCCTGTAGCACTAAGTCCGACCTGCTTCAAAAATATACGTCTATTTGAAAGCATAAGTATAAATAAATATTGGGTTCAGGTTTCCAAACGACCTCATATTCTACGAGGCCTTAGCAACTAAATTTGGGAAAATGCGTTACACTTCTTCGCAGTTTTTTACGAACGGTATCTGATCCGAGAAGTTGGTGAGGTGTCACATTGCCGGTGACCCATTCTATTCATGAATAATATCTACATCTGAAATAAAAACACGATATGTCGACCTCCTTATCCCTTGATTCTTCTCATTCCAACGCCCGTATTTCTGCCATTGATGCGCTGCGGGGATTTACATTGCTCGGCATCTTTATCACCCACATGATTGAACAATATTATGCGGGACAACCACCAGAAAAATATGCAGGCCAAACTACTGCCACGATCTACGACATGATTGCATCGGGATTCTCATCGGTTCTGATTATGGGTAAGTTCTACGCCATTTTTTCTTTTCTGTTCGGCCTTAGCTTTTATATCCAGCTATCCAAAGCGAAAACCGACCTATCATTTGTACTTAAATTTGTATGGCGCCTGATGATTTTGTTTGCAATTGGGTTCTTGCACCACCTTCATTACCGGGGAGATATCCTCACTATCTATGCGATGCTGGGATTTGTTCTGCTCCTTTCATACCGTCTTCCCGACAAATATCTTCTTGGACTAAGTTTACTACTCATCTTTGACGTTCCTGGAATTATTACTCGGATTGCAGGACTTGTCGGAAATGACCCATCCGTGGCTGCTTTCATGAAGCCAGACCAGTCCAAACTTGTTGCGGCCTATGAAACCCTCAAATCGGGAACATACCTTGAGTATGTAAAAGTTAACTTGGAGAGCTTTAAAATTAAAATGGATTTTCAGGTGTGGTCAGGAAGAATATACATGACCCCCGGGCTTTTTTTGCTTGGACTGTATGCGGGAAGGAAAAAGATGTTTGAGCAAATTGGTTCTCACCTTGCGGCCATGCGGAAAATCAGACGCATTGCTGCTTGGGGCCTGCTTGGAACCATCATCGCCGCAGTTTTATTTTTTGCACTAGCCAATGCGTTAACGGGAGATCTTACCAATGACGCCAACATGTTGGCAGGTTTATCCTTTTTTAATGTATTTAACACTTTCCTGGCCGCTGTTTATGTAACATGGTTTGTGTTGCTGTTTCAAAAGGACAAATGGAAAAGCAGGCTCTTACATTTCTATTCGGCGGGAAGAATGGGTCTCACAACTTATTTAATGCAAAGCTGTTTTGGCATTCTGATATTCTCAACGCTTGGTTTTGGATTGTTAGGCGAACTGGGCGCCGCGACTTGCTTTGCCTTGGCCATCGTGCTCTTTTTGTTCCAAATGTGGATCAGTAAAGTATGGATGACCTATTTCAATTATGGACCGGTGGAGTGGGTTTGGAGAAGTCTTACGAACTTTAAAATGCAACCTTTAATGAAGTCTCGTGTAGCCAAACCGATGGTGGCACTCGAGTGACAACATAAAAAAACCTGACAAAATTTGTCAGGTTTTCTTACCATCCAATTGTAAATTTATTTACTTCTATGTCCGGCCAAGTTCACTGCCAGATAAATCTGACCCACGGAGTTCTTGGTGTCTCCCAACATTGCTTTGGCGCCCGAACTTCTGGCAATCGTATTCAATCCATAGTTGTAACGCGCACCTAATTGTATATCACCTAAATTAAAACCAATTCCGCCCACTAAACCGTAATCCCAATCATCAAAGTTATCGCGATCAAGCTGAACGAAACCATCTCCTAAGTCGCCATCTGTATCAATATTTGCACCTACCAGGTACGCCCAGTAAGCACCGGCATGTATTTCAGCCGCATTGCCTAACTTAAAGACAGCTAAGATGGGTACGTCGAGATAATTGAGATTGAACTTGGTTTCTTGATCGATCACTCCGAAGGTGGTAGTTACTTTATTTCCTTTGGTTGAATAATTCAACTCAGGCTGAATAGCAAAGCCTTCATTGGCAAAAAGTTGTCCATAGACACCGACGTGAAAACCATACCGTGCGTTGTTGTCTGTTACCTCATCCGTTATAAGATTACTTGCATTTAAACCGCCTTTAAAACCAGCGCGTGCGCGTGGCTGATCGTCGTCTCGATCGTCCGTGTCAGTGTCAATAGTGGTAGTTTCAGTTTGCGTTCTTACTGTTGTCTCAGTCGAAGTTTCATTTTGTGCCTGGGCGTTTATCGTAAAAGCCATAAACGCTGAAACAAGCGCGAGCATTCCAAGTTTTTCTTTCAATAATCTATTCGGTTTCATAGGTATATTTTTTGGTTAAACATTTTTCTTTTCATCAAAGAAACAACATGCCACTTTTGCTAAAAACTACTAGTGGTTGGTGTATAAGCAGCGTCTACGTTGCGCAATGGGCAAATTAGTTGTCAATCAATTTGTTTTCATGATGTGGGATTTTTCCCAGCATAGGAATTGTTGTGAAGTTGTGCTACAACATGTGGACATTTTTCAGCGTTAAATTCATTTTCTTGTTAGTTTTACAAATCAATGCGTCAACTGGTAGCTATCGTTTTTGCGGACATGACAGGGTATACAGCCCTCATGCAAGAAAATGAGCGCCTTGCAAAGTCTAAGCGAAAGCGTTTAAAGGAGGTTCTCGACGCCACCTTGGAAAAATACAACGGCAAAATTTTACAAAATTACGGTGATGGTTCATTAAGCATTTTTCAAAGTGCAATTGATGCGGTGAACTGTGCCATACACATACAACAACAACTCAGGCTGAAGCCAACGGTAGATTTGCGAATAGGTATACACACAGGTGATGTGACAGTAGAAGAAGAAACGATATATGGTGATGGCGTAAACATTGCATCAAGAATCGAATCCTTGGCAGTTTCCGGGAGCATCTTTGTATCCGAAAAAGTGTACGATGAATTAAAAAATCAGCAAGACATCTACACAAGGGAGGTGGGCTTTTTTGAACTAAAAAATGTTAAGCGTCCGATGCGTGTATTCGCGATAGCCAACGAAGGCATTGTCGTGCCCCATCGCAGCGATGTTATCGGAAAGACAACGCTGCCCACGAACCGACTGGCAGTTCTTCCTTTTGTCAACATGAGCGCTGACGCTGAAAATGAATATTTCAGTGACGGCATTACCGAGGAGTTGCTAAACGCTTTAACAAGAGTCGGGGGATTTCAGGTCACGTCGCGAACTTCAGTTTTTGCCTTCAAAGGTAAGCATGACGATATCCGTGATATCGCTACCAAACTCAACGTAGACAAAGTTTTAGAGGGAAGTGTAAGAAAGGTGGGTAACAGGGTGCGCATAACTGCCCAGTTAATCAATGCTGCAGATGGTTACCATTTGTGGAGTGAAAGTTATGACCGAAATCTGACAGACATTTTTGAAGTACAAGATGAAATCAGTGGGATTATTACCAATAAGCTTCGGGAAAACTTTTCCGCGGGCCATCACTCGGGACAACTTGTCAAAACGCCAACTGACAACATAGACGCTTACACAAGCTATCTCAGGGCCTTGCATTACTGGAATAAACTCACGCCTGCCGATACACGAAAAGCAATTGAATGTTTTGAGAGGGCTATCGCCTTAGCACCTGACTATGCGCAGGCGTACGCTATGGCTGCAGGCGCCTACAGTCAGCTGGGATCGATGGGGCAAATGCTTCCGGCCGAAGCATTTGAAATCGTACGTCGTTATGCCGATAAAGCGTTGGAAATAGACGATAGTATTGCCGAGGGATATATTGCGAAAGCAAGCCTGTATCTGTTTTATGAATGGAAATGGGAAGCGTGCTACAATGCCTTGCAAAGGGCCATTAAACTAAACCCAGGCGTTACAACAGCCTATCAGTTGCTGGCATACTACTATATTATTATGGGGCAGAAAGAGGATGCCGTAAAAACGATGGAAAAGGCAGTACAACTTGATCCGCTCTCTCCTATCATGAATCAATTCCTTGGGAACACATATATTTTCGCGGAACAGTATGATGACGCTATTTGTCGGGCTGACGTGTTGCTTGAGATGAATCCAGAAATGCGGGTAGGCATAGAGTTAAAAGGTTGGGCAACCGGGATGAAAGGCGATTGGGAGCAAGCGCTGAAGTTATTTCAAGAAGTCCACCGACTGACAAATCATCCTTTAAAAGGATTGATGGGTGTAGGATATGCTTATGCGATGATTGGCGAACAGAACAAAGCCATGGAATGCATTCAAAAATTAGAACGCCGTCAACGCGAAGATCCTAACACCATAATTGATGGTGACCTTGTAGGAATCTGGTATGCACTGGGAAATATGGATAAAGTCTTTTACCACATCAGTCAGTGTGTCAAAAAACGCACCGCACCTGTAAACTATTTTTTAGAATACCCTGTCTTCAAAGGCCTTGCAAAAGATCCACGTTATGCTGAATTACGGCTAAAAACGAATTAAAAAACTCGTTTTTATATCTCCACATATTATTTTTGTTGTCGTAATCATTTTCAGACAAATTTTGCTTTACCTTTGTGATACATTGATCAAATATGATCAGCAATAGGAAAAAAATCAGAAGCGTTGGTGGGTTGTTGCTTGAAGCATTAATGCTTCTTTTTATCTTCACCTGCTCTGTTTCCAAAACTTGCCATACAGACCGTGATTTGAAAAGAGGTCTGGTTATCAATGCTATTCCCGCCGATCAAATTGCTTTCCGGGATTCGGATTCTTCTTCGGAGATTTTATTAAGTTTTGTTTCTAAAATTCAAGCGAGTGATTTTTACACGTCCGCTGGCGCGGTCGATTTACCTGCTATTGAACTCACCAATGCTGAAGGATTTTCAGTCAATCCATTCCTTTCTAATACTTTCTATACACACATTACAGCAAGCGCCCCTTGATTAGTTGCCATTAGCACCGTCGTTCCGAAGGTGCTGGTAGTCTTTTCGTAACATTTAGCAAAGCATCTCAGCATGCAGCTATAGGTAGTCTCACTACGAAGGAAATGCGAATACGCAACTAACTTTTGATGTAATGAATTTCACTAGAAAAACCATGATTAAAAAGGTCATGGCGAGCTTATCAATTGCGCTGTTTATAGTCGCCATGCTTTCAAGTTATTTCCTTTCAGAGAGAATGGGAATTCAACATAAAAGTATGTCGTGGCGAACCGTGAAAGAACTGTCGATCTCTTCAAATGACTTCTGTTTTTCCCATCAGTTTGCCAATAGTGAATCTATCCAAAACATACAATTATATACCTTGCAAGGCGAAAAGCTTTTGCGATCCTCAATCTTCGATTACGACATCACGCATTTTTTAACATTAACACAAACGTGGTTTGTTCTTTCTCCTTATCGCTTATCCCTTTCGCCGAAATGGTGCCCATCGATACACATTGCCCACCGGAGACTTGTCATTTAAAGGTTTATTTAATAGTGATGTGACTTTCAGGCGATATTAACATTTCAATATTGCCTGCAGACAATTACGGATGATTTCTCATCCGGACGAAATATCATTTTCTTATAAATCTTTAATAATCATTTCAATATGAAAACTTCAACGTCATTATCTGATAATTTAAAATCTGTATTTGCAGCTGTAGTCATACCGATCGAATTGCTGCTCGCGATCGTCATCTATCTTTTTGTCCTGGGGAATCCAGACAACTTTCAAGGAAATGATCCGGCAAATCATCCGCTTCCTGGAAACTACCTGGGCATTGTGTACAAAGGTGGATTTATAGTTCCTATTCTGATTTCACTTCTAATGATGGTTCTAACGTTTGGTATAGAGCGCATACTTACCATTAGCAAAGCCAAGGGAAAAGGAAACATTAAAAATTTCATACAAAAAATCAGAACACTCCTTTCCACGAACAATGTAAGCCAAGCCATAACCGAATGCGACCAGCAAAAAGGATCGGTAGCAAATGTCGTCAAGGCCGGACTTACGAAATACGGTGAACTCTCAAAACACAACGGCATTGAATCGGACAAGAAGGTGCTCTTGATTCAAAAAGACATTGAAGAGACTACACAACTAGAGATGCCAATGCTCGAAAAAAACCTGGTCATAATTGCCACGATTGCATCCATTGCCACACTGTTGGGATTATTAGGAACGGTATTGGGTATGATTAAAGCCTTCGCCGCCCTCGCAACGGCAGGGGCACCCGATGCAGTTGCATTAGCAAACGGCATTTCCGAGGCCCTGATCAATACAGCGCTGGGCATTGGCACATCTGCAATTGCTATCATTCTATACAACTACTTTACAAGTAAAATTGATGCGCTAACGTATGGAATAGACGAAGCAAGCTATAGCATCATTCAGAATTTTACCGCCCATTCCAAAAATTAATTTAGTATGAGGTTATGGGAAAAGTAAAAGTAAACAGAAGCTCGACTTCTATTGATATGACGCCTATGGTCGACCTGGCCTTTCTGCTGGTAACATTTTTTATGCTTACCACAAAATTTGCCCCGGAAGAACCACTGGCTGTCGATATGCCAACGTCAGTGTCAGAGATAAAACTTCCCGATACAGACATCCTTACTATTTCGGTATCGAAAGAAGGTATCGTGTTTTTCAATATGGATGGGAAATACAACCGGGAAGAATTACTGACCAAGATGGGCGAAAAGTATGGGGTTGAATTTACACCACAAGAAGTACATGCATTTTCACTGCTTTCAAGTCTTGGAGTTCCTGTTGGAAACCTTAAACAATTTTTGAACCTCGAACCTGAGGCAAGAAAAATGACCAAACAACCGGGAATTCCGTGCGACTCGTTAAACAATGAACTCGCTGACTGGGTAATTTATTCCAGGATCACAAATCCTAAAGTGCGTATAGCCATTAAGGGAGATCGAGATGCCTATTACCCTGCGATAAAAAGTGTGCTAACCACGCTCATCGACAAAAAGGTAAATCGCTTTAATCTCATCACCAACATGGAAAAGGGCTCATGATAAGCAACGTGATTATCACCACAAAAATACTATTGAAATGGCAGAGATAAGCAGTCAAGGTGGCGGCAAAAATGGTAAAGTAAGGAGTAAAAAAACATCTACCCGGATCGACATGACGCCAATGGTAGACTTAGCATTCCTTTTACTAACTTTTTTTGTAATGACTACCACATTGAATAAACCTCAGACCATGGAGATTACCATGCCTGAGAAGCCTAAACAAGAAGATCAACAACCTATGGTTAATGAAAAACGTGTGCTCACGCTTGTTCTGGGAGAAAATGACAAGATATACTGGTACCTCGGTATTACAGACCCGAAGGTAAACGTAACGAACTTCTCTAATGATGGTGTACGTAAAATTCTATTACGCGAAAATGGCCAGATTAAAGATATGGTCGTGCTCATAAAACCGGCTGATGAATCGAAGTACAAAAACGTAGTCGATATACTGGATGAAATGAACATTAGTAATATCGCACGGTATGCTTTGGTGGATATCACCGCTGTGGATAAGGAACTCATCAAAGAATCAAATTTATGAAAACAAAAGAATTGGATTCATCTACATGGGAAGACATTGTCTTTGAAAACCGGAATAAGGCATATGGTGCATATTACCTCCGGAATACGTACAGAAGAAATATCGTGATTGCAGTGGCGATCGCAGTGACAATAATTGCATTTGTTTTGGCTTTTCCTGTCATCTCCGAATTCTTTAAGGATAACACTGATGCTGGGGAAGTTGAATTGAAACAAATCAAGTACAATGAATTGGCGCCTCCACCTCCGATTGATAAAAACACACCGCCGCCGCCGAAGCTCGATGTACCCCCGCCTGTTAAAACAATCATCAAGTTTCTTCCACCCAAAGTCACCGAGAAGGAAATTGTTGAAGAAGAGGAAATGCCTACCATTGAAGAGATCAAACAAAATGATACAGGCGCCGAAACGATGGAGGGTAATGGAGATATTGTTTTTGATGAACCTGTTGAAGAAGTGTTAAAGGAGAAAGGCGATGAAGATGTAATCTTCACCATTGTAGAACAACAAGCTGAATTTCCAGGAGGATTCGAAGCGATGGTAAAATTTCTCGCGAAAAATATGAAGTATCCGGCAGCCGCAAGACGAATGGGCGTTGAAGGATCGGTCTTCGTAAGTTTCGTCATTGACCGCGAAGGGAATATCAGTGATCCACAGGTAATAAAAGGAATCAGTGCAGAATGCGATAAGGAAGCTATTCGTGTGGTACAACTTATGCCACCATGGAAACCAGGCAAACAAAATGGAAAACCCGTACGATGCCGCTTTGTGCTGCCGATAAAGTTTAAGCTGGCAGTATGAAAACATTCGAAGTGATTTTAAAATACCTCGGATTCGCCATGGCCCTTATTTACATGGTTGCAGGTGTTACGGTGCTCTTACAGCCCGGTACACTTTTCAACATACCCAAACCTTATGTGGTGCCAATAGGCATAGCGTTAACAGGGTATGGTTTATTTAGGTCTTACCGGCTGTACCAAAAATATTTCAGACAAGTATGAAACAAATCATAATTGGTGCGCTTGGGATCATATTGCTGATGCGATGTGGGGATAAAGACAAACATGGAAATATGTTGGACACCCCAACAAGTGGCGCAATTACTATTACCGTGGACGAATCGCTTAAGCCCCTGATCGACGCTGAGATTAGCGCCTTTGAAGGAATATACCATAACGCCAAAGTCCATGTCGTATATACCAGCGAAAGTGAAGCAATTACCAGATTGCTCAATGACTCCGCGCGATTATCGATCATAACAAGAAAGTTACGTGAAAACGAGAAAGCAAATTTATTGCGCCAAGCCATCGTGCCGAGCCAATTAAAGTTGGCAACTGGAGGGATAGCGCTTATTTGTAACCCGGCATTCAACGATAGCTTGCTGTCGATTGCAAAGTTGAAAGCTCTCCTGTCGGGCGATAAAAATTCCATGTCGGTCACACCGGAAGCGGTTGTGTTCGATCAGCCTAACTCAGGCATCACTCGGTTTCTTACTGATACGTTAAAACTAGTCGGCCCCTTGCCAAATTATTGCTTTGCCGTAAATGGGAATGCCGAAGTCGTCGATTACGTATCTAAAAACCGAAAGGCAATCGGGCTAATCGATATTAGCTGGATAAGTGATCGAGACGACTCCACGGCAAACGAGTTTCTTAAAACAATTAAAGTACTTGCCCTTGCAAACGATTCAGCATTTTATCGCCCCTATCAAGCTTACATGGCTCAAGGACAATATCCGCTACTTCGTGATGTGATGATCGTCAGTCGCGAGGCAAGAACAGGCTTGGCTAGCGGTTTCATGGCCTTTATGGCCAGCGATAAGGGTCAGCGAATTGTTTTAAAATCAGGACTCGTTCCGGCCACGATGCCTATTCGGATTATAGAAGTCAATCATGAACCCTTTTAAAACAGGGAAACAGTCAATGCGAAGCAGTCTCAAATGGCGGCACATTAGACACCTTAATTCACAAATACAAAACGTCAAAAATTAATTAAATGAAAAAAAATATAATCGACCTCCTAAGCAGACTATGGTTCCCGATTTTGGTGCTGCTCTGCTGCCTTATACTAAGCATACGATTTGCCACAGGCCAGGATATTGAATTGAAAGACGCCAAAAGATTGGTAGAAGTAGACCAGCAAAAAAAAGCAATTTCATTGTTGAATGCGGCAATCGAAAAATATCCACTTAATGCTCAAGTATGGTTCCACCATGGAATGGTGCATCTAAAAAATAAAAACGTCGATGTAGCAACAAAGTCTTTCGACAAAGGAATTCAACTCGACGAGAAAGAACCCTTGAATTACATAGGGCGAGGATCAATCAGCCTTGCTGAAAACAACATCCAAAAAGCGGAAATAGATTTCACCAGGGCACAATCGCCTTCCAAGGGAAAAAATACTTCCGTTCTAAAAGTTCTGGGAGAAGCATATTTGCAGCACGCAAAGCTCCATGAAAAAGCTTTGGAAGTGTTATTGAAAGCAAAGGCCATTGACAATCATGATCCGGAAACTTTTTTGCTTTTAGGTGATGCGTACCTTGCCCAGAATAATGGAGGTCTCGCGGTAACAAGTTATGAAAACGCAGCGATGCTGGATTCAAAATCTGCCAGGCCACACTACAAGATTGGTCTTGTCTATTTGCGTTCCCGAAATTTTCCCGGAGCACAGGAAGCATTTGTTAAGGCTATTCAAATTGACCCAGCCTACACGTTAGCTTACAAGGAGCTGGGTGAATTGTACTATCAAATGAAAGATGGTCCTAAGGCAGTTAAGGCGTACGAATCTTATCTTTCCCTTACAGACCAACCTGACGAAGGAAAAGTACGCTATGCTTTTTTTCTATTCATGGCTAAGGATTTCGCGAAGGCGAATTCAATCTTTTCCGCTTTAATAGACAAAGGGTCCACTACCCCAACGATGCTGCGTTTTTATGCTTTCTCACTTTATGAAGCAGGCGATTTGCAACAAAGCCGAAAAATATTCGAGCAATATTTTACATCCGCCGCGACAGAAGAGATCGAGGCGTCCGATTATGCGTATTACGGCAAACTTTTGCTCAAACAAAACCAGGACTCAACAGCCATTGTTGCTTTCGGAAGAAGTCTTTCACTGGACGGAAATCAACCGGAGCTTCTTCAACTACAGGCGGAATCGTATTTCAAAATTAAAAAATATGCCCAGGCAATTGAATCATATGAAAAGTTGATGTCGATAAGGTCTAAGCCGTTATCGCAAGACCTTTATACACTTGGAAGGGCATATTATTTCAATCAAGAATATGATAAGGCGGAAGTCACTTTTCAAAAGTTGGTTGAACTTCAACCCAATATGACAGTAGGATATTTATGGACTGCCCGAACAAAATCTAACCTCGATCCTGAAAGTGAAAAGGGGTTAGCAAAACCATTCTACGAAACACTGATTGAGAAAGCGTTACCTACACCTGAAAAAAATAAGAACGATTTGATGGAGGCTTATTCATATTTAGGATATTATCATTTCCTGAAACAAGAAGCTGCTATTTCAAAGAGTTATTGGAATAAGTTGTTGGAATTAAATCCCAATGACACGAGAGCGAAAGAAGCGTTGAAGGCTTTTCAATAGTAATTGAAATATTAGGAGGCCTTGACAAAGCGAGCCCGCTAAGTACTGAATAAGTTTAAGCGCTTGAGATTGTAGTCAGATGTGAACAACGGTATGATTATGCTTTAGACAACGACGATGCAGGGTATGTTTATTCTTTGTTGAATTGCGTCAAACTATTTACAATGACAGAACCATAATTCTCCCACGTATAGGTTGCAGCATGTTGCTTTGCGTTGATACCCATTTGCGGAATGGCAGATCGATTGTCCAGGAACCATGAGATTTTTTCGGCTATGGCTTGAGGAGATCGGATTGGTACAAGAAAACCTGTTTTGCCTTCTTCCACTAAATCCGACCCACCGGTGTTCTCAGTGATGATGATCGGCAGGCCCTGGCTCATGGCTTCCTGCATCACGAGTGCCCGTCCCTCGACAATAGAGGGAAGACAAAACACATCACATGACCGCATCAATTCGAGCACTTGTTCGTTGGGACGGTTGGCCTCGTATTGAAAGTTCGAAAATTCTTTTTTGTAAAAATCCATCGGAGCCAGCAGAGAACCAAGTACGACGAGTTCAATATTCTTGTTGTTCAGCATTTTGAACGCATCGAAGAGATCTCCTAATCCTTTCCGCTGTCCCATGCTTCCAACGAATAAAACCCGAAGTGGTCGTTCAGCAGAAGGCTTGCGCTCGCGTTGGCTACTGGCTTGCCCTTCAGGAGACCCAAAAGGTGACACCACAATCTTTTTGTTTTTAGCCCATGATGGAAGGGAATTCATAACAAAACTTCCAGGCCCCACAACAACATCTGCGAGTTCCAACTCGCGAGTTTTTCGATTCAATTTTTCTTCCGAATCGGTTATACCCCCACCAAGTGTAATGGCCCAGGAAGGCTTACGTGTCGCCTCTTCAAGTAAAAGCTTCCGACTGGTTTCCCAATAAGCAATTGGCAAATCGTAAATACATTTTAACCCAAGGTTCTTTGCCCGTTTAAAAGTTTCGAAAGCACCGTCTTCATACCCATAAACAGCGTCAAACGGTTGTCTACGAAGTAATGAAGATAATCTTTTCGATACATTTTTATCAAGATCCCGGTATACAGCATCAATACTTGCAAAGCTTTTTTCACTTTGTGTAAATTTCGATAAGCCAAATTTCGGCAAAGCTAACCTAAGCCCTTCCAATATAGGGCGCGTTGTAACTCTGGAGGCAGGAATAGGATATGTCCTACGAAGCAATTCACTTCTTACTCCAGACGGCAATGCTTTTAGCCATGATGATGCGGCATCTACGTGAACCGTTGTATTAAATTCCGCGAGTAAACCGGCCTTATCAAAACTGCTCAGCACAGCCCTCACATTTCTATTGCCTGTAGGATGTGTTACAATAATCTTCATCAATTCGATCTTATGGGGTACACCGCCGCAGCATTAACCTCGAGGCGTCCTAATTTTATAACCTTTATAATCAATCAACCACTGAAGGGTTTTTTTAACCCCGTCTAGGCGGCTCACTGGAGCAGGTCCTGTAATTCTATAAATATCATCCAAGGGCAGAATATTATTGGTAGTCATATTGGACAACCTGAAACTTGTAATCGGAAATCTTATTTTAAGTTTAGATAAAATATCTCCACCCCATGCTGCCATTCTCATAACGAAGAAAGGAATTTTTTTAATGTTCCCTTTGCCCATTTCAACCGAAATCTCATTTGCCCATTCAGAAATTTGAATCGGGGGAATGTCACCAAGGTAAAAGGTTTTCCCGTGAACAGTATCTGAGGCAATCAATCTCTGAATTTGAAACACCGTATTTTCAACAAAGCCATAGGTCTTTGTACAAGTGTTGCCGAAATCAAAATACTTTCCCTGGTATACAATGTTAAAGAAATCAATGTAAGGTATTTTGAACCAAGGACCCCAGATCGAAGTCGGTCTGACAATCACCCAGCTGTAGTTTGAATTACTTATCTTTTTTACTAATTGCTCACCTTTGACTTTACTCTCCCCATACAGTGTGTGAGGTTTATAATCATCATAGTCTTTGGGGATATATCCTGGTTTACATACATACATCGAGGAAGTAAAGATCACCTTTTCTAGTAATGGCAACTTATTGCATACATCAATCAAATATTGCGTGCCTTCTACATTTGCACTATAGTATTGTTCGGTTTTTCCGTCAAGGTCTGTAACCGCGGCGAGGTGTAGGACAATCTCAGGATTGAATTTCAAAATTTCAGATTCAAGGTTCTGATAATCCAAAATGTCAACCTTCCTCCAATGTGAAAGATGTTGGTCTTTAAAAGGTTTGTCGCGATCCAGGTTCAGAACTATGTTTCCATCCTTCAATAAAGCATCCATCATATTGGTGCCTATAAAACCTGAACCGCCAGTGATAAGAATTCTTCTCATTATTCAATCAAATCTTAATTATTTAATGTGTACAGACCATAAGTTTAAGACTGGGAGGGCCGGTCTCTGATGGGTGTTGCTGGAGTTCCAACACAAATTTTTCCCGGCGGCAAGTCTTTCAAGACGCTGCTTCGTGCGCCTACAATTGTTCCTTTTCCGATTGTTACGCCAGGCGCGACATAAACATCCGTGGTAATCCAACATTCATCTTCTATCACCAGGGGTTTAAAAAAAATGTCAAACGTTTTTTTGTCGTATTCGTGTCCCCCCGTATTGAAATAAACTTTGTGAGCGATGGCCACGTGACTGCCTATGCGAATATCTCCAAGGCTGTACAGCATGCAATCATCACCCACCCACGTATAATCTCCAATGGTGACTTTCCATGGATAAGTGACTTTGACCGTTGATCTGATCTTGGCATGTTTTCCAATGCGAGCACCAAACAATCTTAGCAAAAACGCCCGCCAGCCGTACAAGAACTGCGGCGACCAGCTGAATAATGTTGCCTGAACAATCCACCAAAGTTGCACGGTGATTTTTGATCGGCCTCTAAATGAGTCCGGTACTTTGAATAAGCTTAAGTCTTGGTATCGCATTTCCGTTTAAACCTAAATGAAAACTGGTCTACAAACTATTGATTTTTTCCAAAAACCTTCTCGACGCAGGTCCTTTTTCAAAGGAATTGATAAAGCAGTCTTTAGCATTCTTAACCATTGATTTTTTTGCCGTGTCAGGCATGCTATACCAACGTTCAAGCATATGCGTTGTCCCTTCCATCGTGTCGTCTGCGATAAGTCCACCCCCGCCAGATTCAATTTCGCGCCAGATGTTCACTTGATTTGAAATGAGAACAGGTTTAGCACATGCCAGTGCCTCAACCACGGCAATACCAAAATTCTCTTGATGGCTTGGAAGGACAAATGCCTCGCAGCCATAAAAGGCCCCCCATTTCGCATCACCGGTAAGCATGCCAGGAAAGAATACCGACGAACCTAATCTTAGGGTGTCGTATGCCAAATGTTTCATATCCTGGCCATAATTACTTTCGAGGCCTGGACCCGCTATTACGAGTTTCGGCAACTGCGGAGTCCCTTTTACCTTTTTTGTAGCCAGCTCACCGTAAGCTTTTATCAGGAGGTCCACACCCTTTTTTTCGTGTATGCGACTAAGAAAAAGTATATATGCATCCACACCAAGTTCCGGTACCTTTTCTGAAAAAGATTTTGCCATCGCCGGCGTATATGCAGGAGGTTGATCAGAACCTAGCCCTACTACCAACTCGCGTTTTGGCTTGTAAGGACGAAACGGCTCGCGCGCAAGACGGCATTCCTCTTCACAAGTAAACAGAATGCCGTCGGCCATGTTAATAAGTTTTCCTTCAATGAGTTTCCAGTAAATAAAATTTCGCAGGGCTTTTAGCTTTCTTCCAGCCGCTCGTTGAAAATAAGGATCCAGCATTCCGTGGGGCATCACGAATAATTTCGGCTTTTTTCCGGTTATCTCTCCTATCGCCTTTCTCACGGCGTAACCGTAATAAAGCCACAAGCCGTGGACGACGATTGCATCAAACCTTGGTAAGTTAACAACTAACCAGGGAATGAGTTGGGGATGACGTGACCAAGGTCCCTGGCCAATTCCGATGCCATGCACCGGAAATGGATCCTCCTTTAGAAACTTGGCGTCAGACGCATCGAGGCTTACCACTTCGTTTTCAACTCCCAACGTTGAGAGACCTGAGATAATCAATCGCACAGCCTGACAAACGCCGCCGAGTTTTGGATCCATGCTCGGGCTAACATGCAGTATCTTCATGAAGCATTCCAGGTTTGCAATGGCGATATAAACAAGCTACGATGCATCTTGATTAACTTTAGGAACAATTTTTCGAAACCCGCCATTATTGAAATCATAATTACACGATGCTTACATTAAGAATTGTTAGGCATCAAACCATGCAATGCCAGATAACTGTTAATCATACGATCAACGCTGTACTCAGAAGCATTTGCAAAACCATTCCGTATCACATTTGCTCGAAAATTCTGATCTTTTAACTTTAAAAATGCTGCAGCAAATTCTTTAGGCTTTGTCGGGTCTGCGTGCAACGCAGTACCATTGCTTACCTCGGGCATGGGTTCAATCATACTCGCTATAACCGGTGCACCGCATGCCTGCGCCTCAATAAGAGGCCAACCGAATCCCTCCGAAAACGAAGGAAACACAAAAGCCTCGCATGCACTGTAAAGCGCAAGCAATGTTTGATGATCCGGATTAACAACGGAAAAAACCCGCTCACCTAGTCCTAACGCCTTTGCATGAGATCGTATGTCATCACCTATTCCTTGGCCCGCATAATATATATTTCCCGTCCATTGTGTCCCAAGTTCTGCCACCATGTCCATCAACATCTTCCTGTTTTTTCGGGGCTGATCAGATCCAACGTGGAGTATAAAAGGTACATCCGTTTTAACATTTGCTTTCACCAAGAGTGGAAGCCTTTGCTCGATTTCCAGTGGAGCGAACTTGGCATTAAATCCAAGATGAATTACGCGCCAATCTTTTTTAGCGTCTTGATGTGAAGAAAGATTTTCTAATTGCGACAGTGTGAGCCGTGAAGCGGCAGCCAGCAATCTTGACTTTGTTAAGTTACGTAGAATCCAGCGTTGAAGAATTTTGCCTGTGATCGAAGCCTCACAATAAGCATCCTGATAGCCCATAGCGCCACGTATGGCCAATACGTCATGACATGTAATACCGGTCCTGTCTTTAGGTAAAAATTTTAGATATGGTGAATTGGAATGGTCGCAGACATGAAATCTCGTACTTGCTTTCTTCAATTTCTTGTCACGCAGGCGCCACATCAACACAAGAGGGAAAATTATGTACTTATCAATATAACCCAACCACTTGGCTATGCCTCCAGTCGTTTTATCAGTTAAGGCTCCCACGATAATGTCAGGTTTCCAGATCTCCGCTTTGTAACCCGCATTTAATATTCCGCGGTTGAGCATTTCTGCAAATCGTTGCATACTTTCCTGCTTGTCATGAGAATAATTTCCAATCAAAATAATACGCATACGACCTCTATACCTTCAGTTTGGGTTGAATTTGATCTACGGAATTCGAAAACATGACGGGGAGAAATTTCAATACCAGGTTAATTAATGCTAAAACCGATCTGTCGTTTTCGGCGAACAAAGAAGATACTAACGAGACGCGTGACGTGGAACATCACGAAGTATAACACCACGATCTGTATCCACCCGCGCATGAGATAGATAACTCCCTGAACGACTGTTTCGAAAAGTAAGAATTGATAAAAGGAGGTTAACGCTAATGCGCCGCAAAGGCTGAATTTAAATCGATCTTCCGGAGCTTGGGATACGGCTGATATGCCATCTTTTCTAGGGCGAAAGAATTTATCATTTAAGTAAAATATTGGCATCACAACAAGTCCCAGACAAAGCAAATACCACCAGCCAAATGTTGCCATACCAGTTCCGGCAACATGGCCGACACGCCAACCCGTTGGTGTTCCATAGCCTCCGGAGAGGACGTATAAGTAGTCCCCAAAGGAAAGCGCATGAAGTGTCTCTTTGTCTACATCAAAATTAAACATGTCGAGCACGGGACTTGGAAGCGCTGCTAATAACTGATCGACTGAAAATTCCTGCATATCCGGGTCGTGTGTACCAACCTTAGAGTATGTGATGAGATTGGAGTCGTTGAATTTAATATTTGCGAAACGGGCTGTGAATATATTATCAAGGTATCGCTCATCCCAATCGAAGTCGAGTGATTCACTTCTATCATCATTTTTTCTTGCCTCAATTGCCTTTTTATCATCTAAAGCTTCAATTGTAAGACTTAAAAGTTCTGTTGGAGAAACATCATTTCTTTGATCCCTCACAATAAGCATGGCTGTTCCCAAATCTGTGAAGGGGCCGGTCAACAACCAAAAGAGGACTCCGGCGACTGCAAAATTCCTGAACGTAAATAACTTGGTCTTGAACACCCCTAATAATAGACCAATTACATATGCAAAGGCAGGTGTTGTTAAACCGAAAATAAATGTACCTCTGCTATTCTGCGCAATACTCAAAATAAAAAGTAGCACGGCGTAACCAAGTATTAACAGCGGAAAGGCTTTACTTGGTTTTTCATTACTTCCATACAATTTGCCTAGCGGAATAAAAAAAGGCGCATACATGAATAAGGCGAGCGCTTGTAAGAATTTTGCAGCCGGATCGCCCGTAGCACCCTGGCCAACCTCCGGATTTGCTAAATGAACATAGAATGATGAAGCCATGCCCAGCAACCCCATAAGCCACACCTGTAAGTTTGCGGGGGGCTGAAAAAAGCCCGCCTTCTCAAGTATGGAAAATGGTCGGTCAGGTGTAGCCTTCATTAAAAAACGATAGGCTGCGTGCGCTAGCACTAAAACCATCAGGCATAGGGTTGAGTGAAGAAATACTTCTTCGGGCATTTCCAGATTATGGATCAGCGGCTTATTTTCAATCGTAGTAAACAACAGGGGAAAATAAAACTGAGAAGCAGTGAACCCTAAAATCATAAACGTTGATAAGAGATACGTTTGCAACATGTTCGCCTGAAGCCAAATTTTTGTCGTTAGCAGCCAGGCAAACAGCACTGCCGCCATGGCGATGATATTTGTAAGACTTGAAAAGAATATTAATTGATATACAATGGAAAGTGACAATACAATCCACGAGAGCCGTACAATTTGTGAAAGAAAAGACGTTTCTTTCTTTCGAATACTCACATGTAAATCTTCATTCAGTTGGCTCATTGCTTCCATTGTAATAAAACAAATAAAATATTAAACAGTTGCGCTTCACTGGCAAGAGACTATATCCTCAATCTCTTTTGATAACACTTTTGCCCAGCGTCTCTGCCCCGTTTCATTTATGTGAATGTCATCCCGGAAATCACTCAGCTTTTCAGCAACGTCGATTCCGGTAATGACTTTGATATTGTTCTTCGCGCAGAATGACAAAATCGCTTCACCCTTCGAATTAAATTTTCCCTGCTCTACTTCTTTGCGCTCGGCGTGGAGGCAAACGAGTAACGGGATGTTGTTAGCTTCACTATAAGTTTTAAAAAACTCAAAACCAGGATTAAACTCTGTACCATCCTTGTTAATCATCAATTCATTCGCATTATCTCCAGAGCCAATCGCATTCATAATTCGGGGCATAACATAACGGCTCATCAATTCTAACAATGCCAAAGGATATTGTTTCTCAGGATACGACTTATGAACACCAACCGTTTTTTCGTGAGTCATATTGTCGTACGCGTCATGGCTGCTTACAAAAAGCAGAATCATCTTTGCGTTGAACGAACCGTACCTGTTTAAATAAGCTGCGCAATTATCAGGGCCCCAACTGGCAGCACTCACGTTAAGAAATCTTGCACCACTATAACTTTCTCTCAAAGATTTTTCAACGATGGTTGTGGCCAGACTATCCTGATCCGTTAAAGTTCCGCCATTAAGAACCGAATCACCAAAGCCCAACACAATACATTTATCCTGCTCCGTAAGGGGAAGACTTCGCATCGAATATTCATTATAAATATTATCATTTCCGAACCGAACAACATGCTGATTCGGTTTTGCGATGTATTCAAAATCCCGATCCTCCTGAAAAAGTAACATCTCTCCAAATCCCCATACATTTCTTAAAACTATCTCAACCACTATAAAAAGAATTCCGATGAACAAGAAAATAACAACTGCTCTAGTCCCTGACCTGTTCATGTGCGGGTTTCAATTTTGCCGAACTGATATATTCAATGTTTTCCACTTTATCGGATGTTAGCAGTTTTGACTTTTTTAGAATTTTTGTTGCCAGTCTTGAGGCCACCACATATCGTAGCTCTTGTGATAATGCATAAGGCAAACATCGCATAAATTGCATTCGCCAGAAAATTGGTGATTGCAGTCGAAAGAATAGTTTAAGTGCTGTTAATCGGCCATAAAATGCAGATTTAATTGCATCGCGTAAATGATAGGAACAAACTTGCGTGTTATAAAATGCAATTAGCGTCTTACGATCACAGTGCTTTGACAACTCATCTATGATTTTCTCATATACACCTACGGATTCTTCATGATACTCCCCCTTTGTGATAGCATACGTAGCGGCAACGCGGTCGTGCCTGCGGATATAAATCGCCTGCAACGTACTCAGGTAAATATTTTCTTTCTGAGTAAGCCGCAGCCAGAATTCGTAATCTGCGGAGAACTTAATATCATATAGAAAATGCTGTCCTGCTACCAACGATGTTTTCCCGGACACCTCTGAAAAATTTCCGGGAATGTTTCCAAATAAAAAGAACGCAAAAGTTGAATCAATGCCTTTAAATGTTTTGGGCAAGACTTCGTAAGAGAACGTTGTTAATTTGTCGTGCTTTAACTGTCGCTTTTTCCAATTGAATGATATCAAGCCAACATCAGCGCCGGCACCCTTCCATTCATTCATTATTTTGGTTAAAGATCCAGGATAGAAATAATCGTCCGCACACAACCCAACAAACAAAGGTGCACGTGCCTTATTAAATAAGAAATAGATATTTCTATAAACGCCCAAATTTTTCTCATGGCGGTATACTTTGATTCTCGGATCGTTCAAAGATTGAAGAAATTCGGAGGTTCCGTCAGTAGACGCATTGTCGCCAACGATCATTTCCCAGTCTTGAAAATCCTGTGCTAAGACTGACTCAACAGTTTCTTTGATGTAAGGGAGTCCATTCCATACAGGGGTTAGAATTGAAATTGCGGGCACTACAGACATATATATTAAAATTTTTAAAGGCTCACTACTGTTCTATTCCATTAGTTATTCAATATCGTTTGTTACTAAATAGGTTCCTGTTACTAAACAACTTACCCTATACTAAAAGCCATTTAACATCTAACAAAAATACCAATCGTTTGATACCGGGTACCCTATTAACGATGTTTTTAGCACTCTGAATGGCAACCGTCGGTAAGACCTGCCAATATTTCCAGAGGTTGATAAAACAGAGAACCAACGTTATCGAAAGTGTAACCCATTTCAAGTGCGGAAGTAAAATGATGCACACCAGACCGGCTGCAGCAATTACAACAGACAGCAAGGCAATATAAAATGGTCGTTTTGGCCACCTTAGATTATTTTCCCTTAGCCAACGTTCAGCTATAAATTTATAACCTACGGCAGCAACGACCTCAGCTGCCAATAATGCAATAGCGGCGCCGATAATACCAATGACCGGAACCAGTATAGCCAGCAGGACAAGGACGGTTAAAGCGGCAAAGGCAGACAGCCATAGCTGTATCTTTGTTAAGTTATTTCCAATCACCACGGCCACGGCGGGCTGCACTACGGCGTATACCAGAACACCAAGGGAGAGCAACGCAAACAGCAACGGATCAAATGTAATTTTCCCTTGGGTCCAGAACAAAAATAAGGGCTCAATAACTATTTGAAGAAGAACTACACCAGGTGCAATACATGCTACTACAACTATCCATACCGTTGCAAAAGCGGCTTCACTGCGCGCCTGATCCCGGTCATGCAGGAATCTCATCAGATCCGGAAGCATCGGATTAACAATAGTGTTCAATCCTTGCAATGCCATGTTCGCTCCCGTCCGCATTGTTGAAAATGCAGCTAATCCAGTTGCCCCTGCTAAAGGCGCGAGCACCAGACGTACGCCTTGTTGTCTTACGTTCTCAAATAAGGCTTTACCCAGCAAAGGCGTGGACTTTCGGAAATTAGAAATCCCTAAGGCCACGGAAGGCTTGACAAGTATTATTCTTACCTTCTTCAGCAGTTTGTACAAGTCGACAAAGAAAATCAAGGCGTATAAAAAAGCCCCCAACGTCAAGGCGATACCTGCCATAAGAAGATCGCCTCCCATCACAACCGCGATGAGCGGTGCTAAGGTTGTGATGATGGTATAAACAAATCCCCACCAAGCCATTCTGGGATAATATCCAAAGACTGCTAAACCTCTTACAATCAATCCTGAAAAAGACATGACGACAAGCCATGAAATACCTTGCAAAATCAATACTATTCCTGCTGCATTGATTAGGTCGATATCATTTGTGCCGGATTCGCCGAGCAGAAAAGTCATGATCCCTGTAAAAAAGAATAACACGATCAACAATATTTGTCCAACGCTAATCAGAACTGACACCACAATAGCTGACCAAAGCGCTTTGCTCAAATCCAGTATATTTTTACTGCCGAGTCGCAGAAATTCGAAGCCCATATAATTTTGATGACCGAGATCCAGCATAGAGAGTGCGCTCATTATTCCCTGAATAGCAAGCCAAATACCATACGTTTTGACACTCCAATAATTGAGGTATACCGGCACCAGCACAATCTGAGCAGCGACTGTTGCAGCAATCTGTGCCCACGAAGCTGCACTCCCGGAAATCAAACGCGCAGCTGTGGACATATATACCTCATATTAATTCACTTCATTGCCTTTACTACTCTTCAGCGTCTAACTAAAGATTAACGAGGCTAATCTGTTCCTTTTCAATTTCATGACTCTTGTATCCATACCCGCTTGCTTCTTTGGAGTCATTAAGGACGATCATAGGATGAGGGAATTTTTTATTAACATAAATGTCATCTATTAGCTCAATGTTTGCCCTAGTGGTATGGTTATATCTCAGGATATAAATTACAGAGTCCACGACGGAGTTGAGACTGAATGCATCGGCCACTTTTCCAACAGGAGGAGTATCAATAATGATATAATCAAATTTTTCTCTAAGCTCCGTGATGAAGTTAGCCAAATTTTTTGAGGTCATTAACTCCGAAGGATTTGGAGGGATTGAACCTGATAGAGCAATGAACATACCACGAACAGATTTATGTTGTTTAATGATATCTTCAAGCCCATACTTTTCTTTACCAATCAGGTAATTTGTAATACCCAATCCTGGTTTCAATCCAAGCTGTTTTGCCATTGTAGGTCTTCTTAAATCAAGTTCAAGAACCACTACTGATTTTCCAATCAATGCAAGGCTTGCAGCCAAGTTGATTGAGAAAAATGTTTTTCCTTCTCCGGGCATGCTTGACGTAATCATCAGAACTTTGTTCTCCTGCCCTGCCGTTGCAAAATAAAGATTTGAACGAATAAGGCGGAAAAGCTCTGCCAAAGGCGAGGTACTATCTTTAGTTATCACCAGGCTATTACCGGATGAGTTGCGCGAAATTTCTCCCAAAATCGGCGTACGGGTAAGCCGTTGTACTTCGCGTTTTGATCGAATTTTGTTGTTCAGTGCGTTTTGGATGTATATCCCCGAAAAAGGCAAACCGAGACCAACGATTATTGCGAACAAATACACCAATGACTTTTTAGGACTGACGGGTTTATCTTCTACTAACGCAGGATCGATCATACGAGACTTAGCGACGGTTGCTTCAAGGGCCAATGCAGCCTGTTCACGCTTTTCTAACAAATAGAGATAAAGATTTCCTTTTGTTCCCTGTTGTCTATTGATTTCCAAAAGCTCTCGTTCAATAGTAGGTACCTTACTGATTTGAGTCCGGAATTTGCCTGACGTTGATTGCATATTCCTCCGGCTGATCATTAAGCCTTGCTTAATGGTGTGAAGGTTTTCAAGGATGCTCAAGTGTAGTGATGCAAGCTGATCGTTAAGATCCTGAACCAGTGGATTGCTTGGCAGTGCCGTACGCAACATCCGTTCACGTTCCAATTGAAGTTCATTAAATTTAGAAATCAACGTTTCTAATGTCGGCTCACTTATACTTAGGGTACTTGGCACAACTTCATACTTGCCACCCCGCTCCTGTAAATATTTCTCAAGTGATTCAAGAACATCTATCTGATTGTTCAACTCAGCAAGCTGCTGATTATACGTAGATGCCTGTTTCAAATATTCATCGGTGTCAGACGTTACGTTAGTTACCAGGTTGTCACGTTTGAATGCTTCCACATCCTTTTCAACATTTGTCAATTCATCTGTAAGATATTTTAATCGTTCATCGATAAACTGAATGGTTGTGTTGGCAAGCCGGTTTCTATCTTCTAAGGCTTCCTTGCTATAAACTTCTAATAATTTGTTTATAATATCCCTGCCCTTCTCGGGAACAGCTTCAATTACACTTAGTCTGATTACACTGGCCCTCTTATTCACTGCTTCAATTGTCAGTCCTTCACTATAATCATTAGCGAGCTTAACGATATCATGAAACTTTACAATAATGGGTTGTGCTGTACGTCTTTTCGCTGCCGAATCCAGCGGTGCAGCTATTACAGTAAAGAGACCATAAGGCATACTGATTTCTTCACCATACTTATGACTTACAGGTTTCTGACCTTCCTCCTGTATTGTAAACATGGTACTGGTTTTCCTGGTGATCGTAATGGAACGACCGTATGCAGTAGGGTGCAATTTGGTAATACTCAATTTCAACGGAAGTTCGGCACCATAGATTTCTTTGGTTTTGAATCCTTCCTCAATATGGTAAGTTACAGAGAGCGAAAGCTCCGAAAATACACGATGCAGTAAGCTTTTCGCATTTAAAACCTCGAGTTCGTTATCGATATTCTGCTTTGTATTAAAAAGCGTTACATCGGTTGGATCAGAGTTCCTCAGTGTATTCTGATTTTCTTCATTTTTCAAAAGTATGCTGCTGCTGACGCGATACTTGGGCGGCGCAAAATATAAATACACAAATGCGAGGCCTAAGCTCAATATCAATCCGAGGAGGAATAAATACCAACGGCGTGAATAATTTTTAACCACCTGAATGGCATCAACATATTCCGCGGAATCCTTTTCTCTCTTGTCCATAATTTCTACCTGTTATAATAAATCGTAACTATTACAAAACCCAATGTTGAAATAATCGATGCCCATATCGGGATATATCGATTATTTGGATTTATTTCTGCTGCTTTTTCACGGTTCGATGGCTCAACATAAACAATATCATTTTGCTGTAAGTAGAAAAATGGTGAGTTGAGCACGTCCTTGTTATTTAAATTAATCCTGGTAGCGCGGCGCACACCTTGTTGTTCTCGAATGATTAAAACATTTTCACGCTTTCCAAATGCAGTCATATCGCCCGCTAAGCCTAACGCCTCTAAAACATTAATTTTTTCAGTCTCAACTGTGAAGGTAGACGGTGCGTTAACTTCACCAATAACTGTGATTTTAAAATTTAAGAATCTAACATTCACAATGGGATTTTTAACATGGGTTTTTATTTCCGAAGTCAATTTATCGGTCGCCTGCTCTTTAGTTAAACCAGCAAGCATTACTTTTCCAATGACTGGGAAATTGATATATCCGGTCTTATCAACCAAATAACCTTCACTTACTTTCGTAGCTGCTATAACGTTGCCGTTATTCGCAGTAGCCGGCAGGATAACATTATTAAAAAGGACATTGGACTCTGGATTCAAACTGCTTACCGTAATACTTAAAATATCATCCGGTTGAATTGTTGGTTGTACATAATTCTTGATCGGTGCTTCATGTGCTGATCCTGTAGGTAAGTCGCTGAAATAAACTAAATTTCTTTGAGCGCATGAAGTTCCCAAGAATATCATAAGAACAAAAAGAAGTTTGATGTTCATCCTACCGTAGTAGTTATACATGTTTTTCACAGAGCAAGTGGTTTGTTGGATAATATTTATTAATTGTCAGTTCGAGTGTTCTACGTAATCTTAAATTAGTTATTTATTTTGATTGTTAGTTTTGACTTCGGCTCCTTCATTTCTTTTATTTTGGAACTCAATGCCCCAACCTTTGCAACAGAAACATCAGACAAAATATTTTCTTGACCGACCCTCTTACTTTGAATGAATGATTCGTATGCATTTAGAATCTTATCACCTCGGAGATATTCCTCAGCATATTTCCGGGCATTAATATTCATCGCCGAGTAATCATTGTTTACGATGTTAAGAATACATGCCTTTAGTTCATCTATGTTTTCTGCACTTACCAAGACGCCAATTTTATGTTCTTTAATCAATGTATGAAGACCTGAGCCGGGATTAGCAGTAACAATGGCCAAACCACCAACAGCTAAAATTGCAGAAAGCTTAGATGGCATCACCAGGTCCACAGCACTTGCTTTTTGCAATACCAAGTGGATATCAGCAAGATTGAGAAAATCATTAAATTCCGAAGGCGGTTGCAACGGCATAAAATTGACGTTACTAAGTTTCAATCTTTTAGCTAAATCCTGCAATTCTTTTTTATAAGGTCCAGAGCCGCAGATAATAAATTTAATATTTTTAAGGCTCCTTAACTGGTTGGCAATCGTCAAGATTGAATCCAAGCCCTGCTTTTCTCCAATTGCACCAGAATATAAAACGATTTTATCGGAAGGTTCGTAAGAAAATTTCTTTTTAAGATTTGATTTGTCTTCAATGGGATAAAATGAATTGACGTCCGTCCAATTAGGAAATAGTAGAACATCCTTTTTAGCTTTATTTCTCACCTTAACCACCATACCTGGGGAAATGGTACTGATAACATCACATTTATTGAATATGTATTTTTCAACTTTGAAGAGGAGATTGATGACGCCTTTGGATTTAATTAATTTCAAATCCTTCGCAGCTTCAATTTGTAAGTCTTGAATATGATAAAGGAATTTCGCCTTATGCAATTTTCTAAAGAGTATGCCAAACAAACCTAGTTGAAAGGAAGGCGCAACAGTCATGACATAATCAAATTTTTTACCGGCCAACAACTTTAGCACGGGAAAAAAAGCAGACGTCAAAAACGATAAATCCAAAACCATTCTTTTCAACCCGGAAGGATTGTTCGGAACGTATTGCGGGCATCTGTAAATTTCAAGAGATCCACCCGAATTTGCATCCACCGTTTTTTCAATGGTATAACGAAAACGTCTTTTATAATAAGGCTCCTGAATTTTCCAAAAGGGATAATAAGGATAGGATGTCACCACGGTACAATCGTATCCTTGGCTTACAAACCAAGAAACCATTTCACCACTGTATTTACCAATACCTGTTGGCTCTGGATAGAAATTATATCCAATTAATAATAATCGATTCTTCATAAACGGGGTTTTTACAGCAGCAAGGGTTTACATTTTCTTATTTTTTTATATTAATACTTGGTTTAATTTTCAATTAACTAATGACCTTGGCCCGTTATTCATAATGGGACACAAATCGATCGTGTATTGAATTTTACTCCACCCAACATACAGCTAAACGTGATTAAATTAGCTTTTCAAGCTGAATTCCCACAAAGTTTAAAACTGAATGTGCCACCGCTGCCTTTCTCATTAACATTTATATCAACGAAAGGGATAATTTGCTACTGCGTTAACCCTCATGTTCAATCAAAAACGGCTTGAAAAAACCTATAAATAACGATTTTCTCAATGACCCCGGTTTTGATTAGTCGATGATATTGCTCATGGGCTATTGAATATTCGGGGAATAACTTCCTTTATTCCTAATTTCAAACGGTAGCATAAACATTATCTTTCATCTGATTGCGAGTGGATTTTTTTAATTCATTTTGAAAATTCCCGAAGCTCCGGTGACATTAACATGATAAAATATGAAATGTTTAGGATAACGGTCGACTATACTTAACACCCCAACAACTAAGATTTTACATAACCCATTTGATGTACGTGTTGCTCATACGCCGCCTTTAAATTGCAAAAATTGATAAATTCGGGATCAAAGAATGAATGTGTCGCAAAAACACTCGCCGCCGCCAACTCTAAATTGACACTTTTATCTACAAATAAGGTGCTTTATCGAAAGCACTTTTACCTCCATTATTAATGGGCCCATATTGTAACATCTTTTTAAGATCTACATCCATCGAGAGTTGAATGACTTTCGAAAAAAAATATGAGAGTGAATGATAATTTTTACTCTTCATTAAATTTTTTCAACAAAATTTTTAATCTAAGTTTTTTGAGACTTTAGAAAGTTCTGATGAGGCGGATAACATTACTAATCCTTTGTGTAGTTACCGGAAGTGCAAGTTCTTTTGCGCTCACCCAACCATACGGCACATCTCACGAACTTCCGTTGAGCGGAGGTTGCAATCATGCTCCCGCCGATTTGATAACATCCAAATTTAAAAATACGAATCCTGGTAAGTTAGAGAGAGTCATACTCAGTGAGGAATTCAGCTATGCTGCGATCCATTGGAGTGGTGAGTATGATGTGAAGGCAGCCAGACAATTCGCTAACATTTTTTGAGCCATGAAAAAAAGACTTCTCGCACTCGCATTAATCACTGTTGGGCTAGTGTACAATATACAAGCGCAGACGCCCGGGCATAGACCTTATCGTCAATTCTTTGCCAACTCTTATCTTTTCAATCCTGCATACGTTGGAATAAACAATCAGGCCGAACTTAATCTTTCATATCGTCAACAGTGGGTAAATTTTAAAGATGCACCCGTAATAACAGGGCTAAATCTTCAACTGCCAACAAATAACCGGGTTGCGTTAGGCTTTAGTATCACCAGCGACAAACAGGTTTTACTTCGCAATTCAACGTTCATGGCTACGTTTGGATATGTGGTGCCGATTGCAGACAATCAATCTATACGATTCGGACTTTCCGGCGGAGTGGGCATGAATCAATTGGATTTAACTTCAGAAGAATTGAATACAAACGATCCCGCTATTATCAATGCAGCTGATAATAATTTTTATGTTGATGGAAACGTAGGCGTTGTTTATGCCCACTCAGGGTTTAAACTGGGCTTTGCGTTTACAGAACTTTTTAGTTCCAATTCATTCAATCATGATTCATTTAGCAAATTCGCATTTTCAAATTTAAAGAATCGCCTGTACTCTATGAGCTATCGCTTCAACTTAGGAATGATGCAAAATTTTGCCATGGAGCCTTATGTTTTGTATCGCCAAAGTGCCGATGGTTTACAAGACGCATGGGAAGCAGCGTCCCTGGTTTATTATAAAGACAAAGTATGGACGGGTGCTGGATTTAACCAAAATAAAGGTTTAGCGCTTTTCTTTGGTATGAATGTGAAGGATAAATTCAGATTCAGCTACAGTTACGATTTCCCTCCCTTTAAATCGGGCGTAAGTGCAACGAGTGCCCATGAGTTACACCTGAGTTTGAAATTTGGAAAGAAGAAGACTTTCCCGTTTGTGAAGAGCAAACCAAAACCTGCAATTTATTCACGGCCTGCTACCGAAGTAGCGAATGCTAATACTCCGAAAACAGATAGCATTGAGACGATGAATAAGGAAGCTAAAATAGCAAAGAAGTCACCTTCGAATGATGCGAAGAAAATTACGCCTCAAAGTGATCCTTCCCAAAACAATGCAAAACGAAACCCTGAAGAGTATGTAGTAGACAATAAATCCATCGCAAAAACAGAGATTAAAAAACCTGCCGGCCGACCTGCAAAGAGCTTTACTATCACGAAAGGGCATTATGTGGTCGTCGGGGTGTTCAGTATGATGGACCACTCTACACGATTTACCAAACAATTGCTGAAAGAAGGCTATGATGTTAACGTAGCACTCAATCCCAAGAACAAGTTCTACTACGTCTACATCTTCTCCTCATACGATATTGAGGAAGCGAAAAAGATTAGAAACCAATATCGCTGGAAAAATCTATTCAAAGAAGCATGGGTCTTCACAATGGAATAAGAACGAAGGTTCTACTTAGCGATAGTAAACGACATTACATTCAGGAATACGACTCTTAAGTTTCTCAACTTCCTTACTAGACACTCGAGTGTTATAACACTTGAGTGTTTTTAGTGGAAGACCAAAAAGTGGTTCCAGCTTTTTTACATTCGTATTCGAACAGTCAAGAGATTCCAAAGACAAATTATCCAATGGGCTAAGGCTGCTTACCTGCGTCCCGGAGCAATTTAATACGCGGAGGTTTTCAAGGGCGCTCAATGGTTTTAGCTCTTCAATTGGCGTATTTGAAATGTCCAGCTCTTCCAAGTTGTTTAGCTGGGCTAACGGTCCCAGATCCCGAAGAGGGCTGTTTGTCGCGGACAATTTTTTAATGGTCTTTAAATTTACCAACGGGGAAATATCAGACAGCGCTGTTCCGGAGAAACTTAGGTTTGTAAGCCTGATGAATACTCCCAATGTTGACAGGTCATTAACAGCGACATCCTTAAACTGGAGGGTCTCAAGTTCAATAAGCCGATGGAGGTCCTCTCGCCTTGACTTTGATTGAATAGAAACCTGCGCATTAAAAATTGCTTTCCAATCTTCTGAAAGCTCATTCCACCAGGTTAGCAACGTATCTGTTTTATAAACAATCAGGCAGTCAGAATTTTTTCTTAAAAAATTTTGGACGTCTGTATCGTCAACGCCCGTCTCGTCTGCATATATTTTTTTAAGACTACGCAGGCCTACAAGAGGTTCCAGGTCTTGTATTTTGCTTTGGTCAGCCTTAAGCATTGTAAGATTGCCGAACTGCGGCAATAAAGAAATATCACTCACTGCTGTGTTGCTGATGTCGAGTGTTTTTATTCGCTTGTGCTCTTGCAAAGGCGATAGATTATTAATGCCGGTGCCGCTCGCAAGTAAGACCTGCAATTTCTGCAACCGCTGCAATGGTTCAACATCTTTCAGGTCATTGTTATCCGTAACGTTGATAGAATCAAGATTGGTTATTTTCACTAACTCCTCGTTCGTGGGTAACGTACCTGTACCTGCAGCGTCACGAAATACTTTTTGCCACGCCTGAGAAAGCGAATCCCACCATCCCTTTAAATCTTTCGAATCATAAATAACCAGTACGCCCTTTCTTGAAGCCATGAAGGATTCAGCAACGGACCGATTAATTTTCGTTTGATCACAATAAATCCTTTCAATATTAGGCAGATCGTGAAAAGCATTTAAATCTGAAATCAATGTGTTGTTAAGTCTGACAATTTTCAAATTTTTTAAATCAGACAAAGGTTTAATGTAAGAAACCTGCGTGCTATCCAAGTTGAGCACGGTTAAATTATTCAATCCTTTTAGTGGATTAACATTTTCTGTCAAGGTCCGCGATGCATTTAATTCGTTGAGGTTGAACAACGAATCCAACGGTGAAAGATTCGATATTTTTGCTTTCTCCAGATTCAAATATTTTAATGCGGTGAGATAACTAAGTGGTGTAAATTCGGTCACGTTTGTTCCACTCAAATCCAGATTTTCGAGTCGTGACATTCTTTCAAGAACCGTGATATCACTGATAGCCGTGCCGTTAAGATTTAGTTTTACGAGTTTATCGGCATACTTGAGTGCAGCGATATCTTCCAACTTCGTGTTCGACAAATTTAAATCCACGAGGTCTGTAAGATTTCTTATTGGACTTATGTCAGTGACAGAACTGTTGGATAGATTCAGCGCTTGTAAACCCGACAACTGCGTTAAAGGCTCGATGTCTTGTATAAACTGATTGCCGGTAAGGTCAAGTGCTTCAATAGAAGCAATGTTCTGAAGATCGGTTAAATCTACGCTATCAGTAATGTTTAACTTTCGTTGAAGTATCGATTGCCACTCAAACGATAACTGTTTCCACCAACTAAGCAGGGCGCCCTTTTCATCAAACTGATTTGTATAGATGCTAACGATCTTGAGATCCTGATCTTTAGGATCGTAATTAATCTCTATGTACCGGGGAATTGTATTGTTAACAAGTTTACCTTCAACGGTTGTGCCTTGAATATTTCTTATCAACGAGACCTTATAAAACAGTCTGTCATTAGCGTTAACCTTCCCCTGAATGTCTTTTATCGTAAACTCGAACTTCAGATTATCGTAAAAAAAATCAACGTCTTTTAAATAGGCTTGAACATCCTTGTTGGTAATAACATTTCTTTTTTCAACAAGATCATCTTCTATCTGAACTTTGGCGTCGCGAAAAATCTTGGTATAACTTTCCGTAATCAACACATCTTTATCGCGGGCTGACGTTGTTCCACTGCCTATAGTATTGAGGACGTACTCCAGAAAGGCGACCATGTCCCTGACTTTTTGCTCGTGCTTTTTTGTGTCAGGTTTGGATTGCTGGGCTTGCACCTCCACACCTGCTATGAAAATAAAAAAAGCCGAAAGAAACCACCATTTATTTTGTCTCATAATAGACGTACTTTCTGAGAAGATTTTTTTCAGACTCATTTTTTACCTTAACAAGATTAGAGATCAACCATCCTGTATTATATCCGGAGCGGTTAAATTCGGCCAGTTCAAAATACCATCCATTAATCTGAAAAAAGTGAAATTTCACCTCTTCAACAGTCTTGAATTTCATGTTTCCTTTCCTTATCTCATACAAAAAAACGGATAGATGATCAGGAATGAATTTTTTTAATGTGTATTGATTTACACTATCTGCATTGCTAAAGGCCTTTCTCAAGTTCATGAAATCCAGTTCATGACTTAAGGGATGAAGAAATTTTCCAACCTTGACGGTGTCTTTTTCAAAGACAGATTTGAAGACTTCGGAATAGACGCGGCTGATCACCCAGCGTGTACCCAGGTGGTGTTTTTCCAATTCCATGAATAGGGTAACAGGTACATCTTTTCCGTTCATCGTGAAAAGTGTGTGTACTTCAGAAAACCAGTTGGCCCCATGAAAATTCAAAATAACGGGTTTATCCTTGTTAAGGACTTCTTTCGCGAATTCTACTTTTAGCTCCGGACTAATACCTGGATTGCTGGCGTCAAACAACATTCCGATATACTTTTTCCGGAGCTTTTCACTGCGATATTGTCTGTCTTTTGGATAATACCTTTCACCCTTCTCATCCTCCTCGCCATTAAAGCGCCTGAAGAACTGATTTACTTGCTTATTCTCAGCATAGAGCCTGCTCTCATCCTCCATCTCCTCTACAAGCTGTGCGTGCAAGGAATTGGACAGTAATATTCCTACAATGAAGACTATGAATTTTATTCTCATGCACTCGTTTCGGCCACCCTGATATCACCCAGCAACACATCCCAGAATTCGATTGTCCTCCCTTGAATCTGTGTTTTTTTCTTTTCGACGTAGATCGTGATGTCCTTTTTTGTGGTGTCCTTATATTTTAATCCGTCATCAGATGATCCTTCAAATCGTTGATAAATTGTGACAACACCGACATACCTTCCATCTGGTTGTCTTTCCAGATCGCTGATGTAATGAATATCGTACCATGAAATTGTAACACGGTCATAGTTAAGTGCCATTAAGCGCTCAAAATATTTACGCACTTTATAGTAGTTGATTTCTTTTCTGTTCAAAGAAGAAACACCCATTTCGCTGTCGGGGGCAAACAATTCTTCCGCCCTATCCATGACACGTGTTGCTTCTGAGAACGGCGTTTTCTTATTTCCGATAATGCTGATGTATTTACTTAAGTCTCTTACCTTTTCCAACGCAAGAGAGTCAATTGCCTGTTTTCGGGCTGGGCTTATATCATCCTTCTGTGCAAATGCAAAGCTTACGATACACAGGCCGAGGAACAGCGTAGATAAAAATTTATAGTTAAGCATGTTATTGTTTTTTAAGAATTTGAATTATTTCTGTTTTACCAATTCTACCTCAGTGATTTTTCCTGCGTTGTCGAATTGGAGGTTTCCAATTTTATCGGCTTGCTTCTTCTGATCTTTTAAGTAGTGAAGGTAATTCCGGATTGTTGTTGGCCTGTCATAATCCTTTTGACCACCTGCTTCATGAATCACGATCAGCACAGGGGTATCGGGCGATGCAAACATCGATAATGCTTCATTGATGCTGCTATTGGCCGATGCCTCATTAGATGAATTTGATATCGCGCCGAAATATTGCTCCAGCTGGCTTTGAGGATTTTTCTTTTTTGCGTCTTCAGCGGCCCTTCTTGCTGCTTCTTCATCAGCTTCTCTCTGCCTGCGTGCTTCTTCTTCCTGTTGTTTTTTGAGCGCTGCTGCTTCCTGCTCCATTCTGGCTTTTTCAGCAGCTGCGGCAGCTTCAGCTGCCTTCTTTTTACTCTTACAGCCTCCCGCCGTCGCCATGAGAACGACGAGCAAGGCCAACATGATGAATCGTGATGTGTTTCGGATTACTTGTACCATGGGTTGTCTAGTTTTTAAAAATGAGGACTCCTGAATATTGGTAATTTTTGTGCCAATTTTTTTTGATGGCTCGAAAGTAAAAAAACTTAACGAACTAACCTTGTAAATTACATAAACGCAATATGCAAAAGATGTGTAGAAAAAATCTACAACATTTGTAATTTTTAGCTGCTGCAACGATTGTATAAATTTATCCAGGCGTTTGAGCCACGAAGACAAATTATGTTAATGTATTTTTACCGCTTGTAACACATTAAAAGTACATCACTAAACACAAATTATATGTCTTTCACACGCTGGGTCAATTATCTGAACATAGGGTATTCTATCGAGCCTCTTCCTTCCTAATCGGAATCCATTATTTAATGCATCGCTTTCGTTCTACCTTTGACCAGCATTTGTAGTTTAACCACTTGAAACAAACTACACTACCTAATGTTAGAATCGTACAAAGTCTATTATCCATTAACACCCATTTAGTGTTACTAATCTCAATTTTTTTAAACTTAAAAGGATGAATAGGATAATTCTCTCGATCTTATTAGTTGTGGGCTTTTGTGATGTAATCGCCAGAGATTATTATGTGGGTGGAACCGGTGCTTCCGATAATAACCCAGGCACAGCAGCACAGCCTTTCGCTACCATCCAAAAGGCTGCTAGTGTTGCCGTCGCCGGTGACATTGTTAAAATTCGCTCAGGTACCTATCGGGAAACTATTGTTCCTGCCAATTCAGGCGCCGCAGGAAACCCAATCATTTATCAACCCGATGGAAATGCAACCGTCTTAATCAGCGGTTTGAATGAAGTAGGCACTACGGGTTGGACCCTGCACAATGGTAATGTTTATAAGAAAAGCATTACACTTCCGGTTAACGGGTTTAACACAAGTACCACGCGTATAGAAAACAATACAACCATTTATGCCAACCAGATCTTTAAGGATGGTGAAATGATGTTTGAAGCACGGTGGCCTAAAATAGATAAATTTGCCGACCTGCTTGATCGTAATAAATTCAGACAAAGATCCAGCATGGTCATCTGGGAACCTGGATATCTTCAAGATAACGGTTTACCCCTCCCCGCCCCTCAGTTACAAGGTGCTACTTTAGTATCCAACGGTTGGTTCATAACGGAAACAAGAACGATTACTTCTCATTCCGGCAATCAGCTTAATCATGCTGACATTTGGAACAACACAGCAACGGGAAAATGGAGCCGTCAACGTTATTATGTAACAGGCAAACTGGCCTTGCTAACACAAGCAAAAGAATGGCATTACGAAAACGGTACTTTATATTTCTGGCAACCAGGCGGCGGAATCCCATCTGGTACCATTGAATATAAAGCAAGAAACTGGGCTTTCGATATTCGTGGAAAATCAAACATTACCATTGCAGGCCTGACTTTTAAAGGATGCGAGCCCGCCGTAGGTAATGCTGCCAGTGTGAATACACTCCTCGATAATATCCGGGCATCTTACATGAATCACCATGTTAGGCATGACGTTGGAGAATGGCAGGGCGTCGGCATGTCTAAAATATTTGGAATTAAATTACTTGGCGCAAACAGCGTTATCAAAAACAGTGAGCTACATTCCTCAGGTTCATCTGGCGTATGGCTTGGACCAAACTGCCGCGCAGAAAATAATTTGATGCACGATATGGGATATGTCGGATTCTGGGCGAATCCGATAAGTTTATGGGACCGCGATGGCGGGCAAGTTATCACACGGAACACCATATACAGGACTGGCCGATCCTGCTTTGATTTTGGTTACAATTGGAATGGTCAGCATTTCAATGTAGAAATTAGCTACAACGATTTTTCACAATGGGGACTCATCAGCCAGGATGTTGGAGCAACTTACGCTTGGGGCCAATGTAATTTAACAGGAATGAATTATCACCACAACTGGATTCACGATACTGGCGCACCTGATGGGCCAGACGTTGGAGCAAACGTGGGCATTTACTTTGACCAGGCTACAGGGCCTGGAACTATACATCATAATGTTACCTGGAATTGTGGTGCGGCAGATGTGTATCACGAGGTAGTGAATGAGACGCGAAATTCAACCCATGGACTGGGCACACCGAGTACCATAAATTTTTACAACAATACTTTTGCGAACACCGGTGGTTCATATCCAAGATCATACATCACTTATCGTACAAGTCCTTTCGATATACAAAGAAATAATATTTACAGAAGTCAGATCATCATCGGACCTGGGCTTCCTGGCGATATTGCAAACGCCTTGTTACCCGCTATCAATCCGCAGTTTGTTAACTCCGGGCAAGGAGGCTTGATATACAGACCTAACACAGGCTCGCCTGCAATCAACGCGGGTGTTATTATACCTGGTATAACTGATGGCAGCGTTGGCGCACCTGATATCGGTGCTTATGAATTCGGTGGCGAAGCCTGGGTACCTGGTTATAAACCAGTGCAGTTTAATTATGGTGGCGCAAGCAATAGTCAGCCTGTAGGGAGCATTACAAGCCCGGCAAATAATACCTCATTTGCACAAGGCACACCCATCACCATTACAGCGAGCGCATCCGACCCGGACGGAACAGTAACTAAAGTTGAGTTTTTCAACGGTACTACTAAACTTGGAGAAGACACAGCCGCTCCCTATACCTTTGTCTGGAACAACGCACCTAATGGAACGCATAGCCTTACAGTTAAAGTGACGGACAATCTCAATGCTGTTATAACCTCAGCTGCCAGAAGTATCACGGTCAGTGCCAACAGCGCACCTGGCGTCTCCATCACAGCACCTGCTAACAATGCTCAATTTAATACTGGTGTGCCCATCACCATTACGGCTACTGCTTCGGATACGAACGGCAGCGTAACCAAGGTTGAATTCTTCAATGGAACAACTAAACTAGGCGAAGACCTTACAAGTCCCTACAGCTTTACCTGGAATAACGCAGCAGCGGGAACACACGCATTAACCGCAAAAGCTACTGATAATGCTAATAGTGTTACAACGTCAGCATCAGTAAGCATTACGGTGGGAACCGGGAATATTCCGCCCGCGGTTGCCATTATCACGCCTGCAAACAACTCACAGTTTAATTCTGGTGCTTCCATAACCATCACGGCAACAGCCTCGGATTCTAACGGGTCGGTAAGTAAAGTTGAATTCTTTAATGGAGCGACCAAACTTGGCGAAGATCTTACCGCGCCGTACAGTTTCACCTGGAGAAGTGCACCACTGGGCACACATGCTTTAACGGCAAAAGCGACGGACAATCAAAATAGCGTGACAACGTCAAGTGTTGTTAGTGTTGTTGTAGGAGCTGCTAATGTTCCCCCGACCGTTGCTTTAATAACGCCATCAAACAATGCAAGATATAATAACGGTGCACCTATTGTACTTTCAGCTACGGCTGCAGACGCGAACGGCTCTATAACTAAAGTAGAATTCTTTAACGGAACCACGAAAATCGGCGAAGACCTGACCGCTCCTTACAGTTTCACCTGGAACGGCGCACCCGCAGGGACACATACCTTGAGAGCCAAGGCTACTGACAATCAAAACGCCGTGACTACATCTGCATCAGTAAGTATTACAGTGGGTGGGGTAAATTCAGCACCAACAATATCCATTACAAGTCCATTGAACAACTCTCAGTTCAATACTGGAACGATAACCATCACAGCAACGGCTTCTGATGCAAACGGTACTGTTTCCAAAGTTGAGTTCTTCAACGGCACGGTTAAATTAGGCGAAGATTTAATAAGTCCATACAGCTTCATCTGGGCCAATGTTGCCGCGGGGAGCTATGAATTAACAGCAACAGCAACCGATAACTCGAATGCTGTTTCAACATCGGAGGTTATTTCTATTACTGTTGGAGGTGGCATATCTCCGGTCGCGAACGCAGGAGATGATATTATACTTGTTTTGCCAAACAATTCGACAACACTCTCTGCACCTAGAGAAAATCCGGATGGCCCTTCACTTGAATATACCTGGCAACAGGTTGAAGGACCCAGCTCTCCTATTTTCAATCCGCAACATACCGAGATTATCCTGTCAGACCTGGTTGAAGGAACCTATGTGTTTGAACTGACCGTCGTCGGTGAAGACGGGATGTCAAGCAGTGATCTTGTCAATGTAATAGTTCAGTCTTCTTCGGAGTCGGAAGGTATTATCCCTCGGGTTTTTACACCCAATGGGGATGGCAAAGAAGATTATTGGATTTGGCCTGATGACGAACGTTATAAAAATTCCAGGTTAACAATTCTTAATCAGGCAGGACAGATCGTGTATGAGGCAGTGTCTTACAACAATACCTGGGATGGAACGATGGGAGGCCAACCTCTCCAGGAAGGACAATATCAATACGTCATTCATCTTCCTGACTCCACCCCTATAAAGGCATCTGTAAGAATTAGAAGATAAGATTTTTAGTCACCCTTTGGCAGTCCTTCGATCAAACGCCTCAAAGTTTGCAATGGAAGGACTGCAGCAGGTGCACCTTCCCGTACAATTTTTCCTTGCTCCATCAGGTAAACATGTTTCGAAAGCCTGATAACTTCAAAGATATCATGGCTTACTAAAATGGTTGTCAGGTTGTATTGCCGATGCACCTGAAGAATATAATCCTGTATCTTTAAACGTAAGACGGTGTCCAACGCAGACATGGGTTCATCAAGAAGTAAAATTTTCGGCCTGCGCACCAATGCTCTCGCAATGGCTACACGCTGTCGCTGCCCACCTGAAAGAAATCCTGGTTTTTTGTCATGGAAACTAGTCAGTTCCATCAGTTCCAGCAAATCATTAACAATATCTTTCGATTGGTTCTTTCCCAGGGCATAGGTTAAATTTTCTCTAACGGTCATGTTTGGAAATAGTGCATAGTCCTGAAAAACAATTCCTACATTGCGCTGTTGCGGTTTCAGGTTAATCTTCTTCTCATGGTCAAACCAGGTTTCATCTTGTACCATCACAGAACCCCCATCCGGATTAGTTAGCCCACAGACCATTCTTAGTAACGTAGTTTTACCTGCTCCTGACGCGCCGTAGAGTGTAACCAATTCCCCAGTATTGACTTTGAAATCAACGTCGAGATTCATGTCACCCCGCGACGAAAATAATTTCTTTTTAAGACAAATGTGGATCATGCAACGCGGTTAATAGTGGATCGATTGTTAACCAGGTATACCACTAACAGGGTAAGGAAAGCAAATAGAAGAAGTGAAATGGCGTACAAGTGCGCTTGTCCATAATTCATTGCTTCAACTTCGTCATACAGTGCAATAGATACGACACGCGTTTCCCGTGGTATATTTCCTCCTACCATTAAGACAACCCCAAACTCGCCTACAGTATGCGCAAAGGTGAGAATACTTCCGGTGATCAAGGACGTACGAATATTTGGAAGTAATATTTTTCTTAGCGTAGTCATGCGACCTTTTCCAAGTGTGTAAGAAGCTTCCAGCAAAGATGATGGCAACATCTTAAAGCCGTTGTACAAAGGCTGGATCATGAAGGGAAGACTATATAATATAGAAGCTACGACAAGACCTGGAAATGTAAAGACGAGTCTCACCTCGAAATATTCATCAAGAAACTTCCCAAAAGAATTCTGTGGGCTGAATGCCAGAAGCAAATAAAACCCCAACACGGAGGGAGGCAAGATCAGAGGGAGACTAACTAACGCTTCTACAACATATTTTATTTTATACCGACTGTAGGTTAGCCAATATGCAAGTGGAATGCCGATTAAAAAAAGTATAATAGTAGTGACTGTCGCAAGTTTAAAAGTAAGAACAAAAGGATCTAGTTCTATCATGAGCCCCCTTTGTTAATTTTAGCGAAACCGAAATAAGAAAGAATGTCAGTCGCTTGTTTTGAAAGGACAAAATCTCTGAACATCGGCGCCAACGAATTATGCTCAGCATGCTTTAGCATGACGAAACCCTGCTCCAGCCGTCTGTGTGACGCTTCCGGGATGACGTAGTAATGTCCTATGTGCTTTTTCATGGTTGGAGAAAGCGCCAATGACAACGCGATGATACCGATGTCTGCTGCACCTGCAGTAACGAATTGTGCAGCCTGTGAAATATTTTCACCATAGACGAGTTTTGAACTTACACCCTCATAAACCTTATAAAATTTTAGCGCTTCTTCCGCCCTCTTTCCATACGGGGCATGCTTTGGATTTGCCATGGAGATTTTCAAAACATCTTTATCCAGAAGTATATTTATACCTGTTCGATTTGGATCGAACTGTTTGCTCCAGATAACGATCCTACCAATGCCATAGGGGTATACTTCTGAAATAGTAAACCCATTTTTCTTAAGACTGATCGGATATTCATTATCGGCGGAAAAGAAAAAGTCAAACGGCGCCGAATGGCTGATCTGCTCATAAAGTTTTCCGGACGATCCATACGTAACATTGATGTCTATACCTGGATGTTCTTTTTTAAAAACTAATACTATGGAGTCCATCGCAAATTTTAAATCAGAAGCCGCCGCGATCAAGATCTTTTCGGATGGCTGCGCATAAGTCAATACTGCACTCCATATCACGAAAATTAAAAAAATCAATTTCTTCATGCTCGGGCGTCTGTTATCTCAACGATATGTACGGATGGGTATAACGCAAGATAATAATATTAACAAAAATTTCGGAACCAATATACAGAACCGGCATCAGATCAGTTTTAGAATATCGATGTTGCTTTCAACAATCGAAAACAATCGTTTATTCAGTTTTTGGTAGGACTTTAACATCTTTAACCCAGCCGGGGTGACTTCTGCTCCTCCACCCTGCTGGCCACCTTTATGAGAAATGACGTAGGGTTTACTTCCGTTGGCATTTAATCCATCGACCATGGTCCAGGCTTTTTTGTACGACATGCCCATTGCCTTTGCAGCCTTAGAAATGGAGCCCGTTTCGTGTATCAACGCTAACAATTCCGCGCGGCCAGGACCAAAGAAGCGTTCACCATCGATGTCAATCCAACAACGAAATCTAAGCTGTTTACCTTTTGATTTGGCGCTCATAGGTGCAGAGGAAATTAACTCGTGATAACTTGTTGGCTTTCAATTTTAGCTTCGTCCAATGCTATCCCGAAGCCAGGCTTTTGTGGCAACGGGAGAATACCGTTAGTCGTAAGCAAGGGTTCTTTTTGAAAATGCATTTTATGCGCAACATGATTAATAAGGTATTCCACTAAAGGACAGACTTCGGGAGATTGGCTTGCTACAACGTGAAGTGTTGCATGGATTGCATGACCATGAGGAAAAACTTTTGCACCGAATGACGACGCTATATTACAGATCTTCACTAATTCACTTACACCGCCGCACCATTCAGGATCAGCCTGAACAATTTGAATGGCACCTTCGCGCAAAAAGTTTTGAGCTTCCCAACGGCCATAGAAATGTTCCCCGGTTGCCACCGGAATTGAAGTGCTTCTTGACAGTTGAATAAAATTATCGAGGCGTTCTGGGCTGAAAGCCTCCTCAATCCAATAAGGCCGAAATTTTTCTACGGCTTTACACCATGCAGTAGCAAAGGGTAAGTCCCACCCCATGTATGCGTCGAACATGATTTCCGCGTCAAAACCTAAAGCTGCGCGTAATTCCTCTACCAGGTCAATGTTTTTTTTTAGTCCTGCGTTCCCATCTCCAGGGCTATACGCAAGAAACCATTTCTGGTGCAGAAAACCTTGGTCGTACAGTTGCTTCGCCCTAGGCGCAACCTTCCCTTTTTCTACAGTAAATCCAAGGCAACTTCCGTACACCCGGACGTCTTTCCTCGTCGGGCCTCCCAGCAATTCATAGACCGGTGCATTAAATTTTTTGCCTCGTAAATCCCACAATGTATTGTCTACGGCGCTCAGGGCCATCATATAATGCCCTGCTCTGGCGTGTCGGTTATTTCGGTACAACTGATCCCAAAGTGTTTCGCCTGCAAGGGCATCCTTTCCTATCAAGAATGGTCGGAGTTGTTTTAAGATCGGTGTAATCGCTTCAGCATCTATCGCACCGTACATTCCCGACAGCCCACCCTTTGTGCGAATGCGAAGATAATCGTGTACTAATTTTTCTGTGGTTTCCTTGGCGTTAACATTATCAGAATACGGTGCCGGATGCTGATCCGGATAAATGTGAATCGGTTTTGCCTGATACTGACGATGTAAACCAGGAATAACTTTATGAGAGCCTGTCAGCCTCACAATTTCAACTTCATCAATAATAGTGTCTTGATTAACAGAAGACGCCGCAAAAAGGTCTTGAACGTGTAAAGGCAAAAAAGCGAGCGTAGATGCTTGCGACAGCTGAGAAATGAATCGCCGGCGTGTACTCATAAGTCAGGAGGGTTTCAGATTGTGCGCAGCAATGTAAAAAACTTTAAAGATTATATCCAACAAGACACTGTCTCCAGCCAGGTAACGGTCATGATAAATAATTGCCTGGTGCTTTTCCCGTCCATCGTTTAAAAGCACGTGAGAAGGCGCTCAATTCGTTATAACCCAGCATGTGGGAAATTTCCTTTACAGGATGTTTTCCTGATTCCAAATAATGTAATGCCAGTAACTTGCGTACATCATCCGACAACTGCTGAAAAGTGGCGCCCTCCGCCTGAAGCCTACGTTGCAAACTCCGTGGTGTGATGTTAAAATTCGCTGCTACATCTTGTAAAGAAGGGATTCCAAGATATGCGTTACTCAATAAATGTTGAAAAATTTGCTCGCGATATTTCGGTGTTGCAGCGTCCCGTAAAGAGCTCTTCACTTTTTGCAATAGAAATTGCTGCAGTTCATAATCCGCTGATAAAATGGGTTCGCCCCAATACTTACTGTTAAAATAAATGGCACACTCATTTTTCTGTACAGTGGGCACACATCTTAAAATGCGTGTGTATTCTTGGATTTCTGAAATCGGATAAGCATATACGACCTTCTCCGGCTTGACCTTTTCAAAAACAAGTCCATCTAACTCGTGAATAGAAAATACCATCAACAAATCCATGAATTGGCGTTCAAAAAAATTGTCACGCAACGGTTTAACTACCAGGCGAATTCGGATTTTAAACCATTCATTGGACCGTATTACTTCAATAACGAATCTGTCGGTTATAAGCGGTGTTAGCGAGGCTGCAATAGTAATTGCTTCACCGACTGTTCTGCTACCCTTAATGATCTCACCAACAATACCTAATGCCGACAGCTGAAGTGACTCACCAAAGTGAAGTCCGAACAACGGATCGCTACATAAATGACTTGCCTGAAACCATAGGTCTTCGACTTGTTTATCTGTAATGATATACGCCGGGTCGTTTTTAACTGCAGCAAAGTCAACGTTCGAATATGTGCAAAGTTGCTGTGCATTAATATCTCGCTGCACTGCATAGCCAATCAAGCTTTGTACAAATTGTTTCCGTTGATTATCCATGCTACAAAAATATTTTTTTCATCCATCATTCAAACACCCGCGAAGCACTTTGTCATGAAATGATAAATTGTTGACGTAAAAAGGTAAACCTGATGCCTCGGGCCTGGAATACCTTTGTCTCACACTCAACAAAAAACTATATGGATATGAAAACACTCAAAAATGTATTGCTTGTCAACGGGCTAAGTTCCGGTGCGACTGGCGTTGTATTATTGGTATTTGCTGATCAGATTGCCACGCTTTTCACGGTGCACAACAGCACGCCTTTTATAGCAGTGGGAATTTTCCTTGTTGCATTTGCGACCATGGTATTTTTTGAAAGCAGAAGGCTAGCTCACAACGTAAAAATGGTAAAGGTTATCATTACCATGGATTGCCTTTGGATAATTGCAAGTGCATCGATTGTCGTTTTGCAATTGTTCAACTTATCGCCGTTGGGATATGGCCTCATTGGCGCTGTCGCCGTGTGGGTTATGTTGATGGCTTACCTGCAATTTACGGGCGTCAAAAACATCGGTGTCGAGAAACTTTAGGTGATGAAATTAAGATCAGCGTGTAGCATACGCTGATCTTAACTATTGTTACAACAATTATTGTTAATCAATTGAATGCGAAGTAAAACGAATCTGTCCCTCAAGCGTGTATATCGGATAACTCCATACTTACCTCTTCAGACAAGTCCTCTCCAAGAAATGGCCCATCATCCGGCAATATCTCTGCATCATACCCGAAACTTTTAACAACACTTATTATTTGGCAAATATCCGTTTCACCAGTAATTCCTTTTACACGGAGAATTCTGTCACAGTCGTCCAGGTCGAAGTTAACACAACAATGACACAGGACGCGCTCTATTCGATCCGCTAGCTTACCTGCTTGTTCTCTATCCGAAACGTTGGTTTTGAATACTTCAATCATACTGCTCATACTTTACTATTAAGACTACCAAAATACTTTTCATAATGACACAGATTTGATATGAGGCGTTGTAATTGTACATTCTTGCCTGTTGTGATACTTTGACAATGCGAATGTACCCATATTTTATTTTTTCTTTTGCTTTGATTTACGTTCTAAGAGTATCGTCTCATTTTCCTGCATCCTGGCCTTTACTATCTTCTTAACAAGGTTCGCCGGAAGTGGTTTATCCTGAGCGAATCGAATGGTGCCCTTCGAAGTATCATAATCTTTCAAGTCATCCTTAAATAAATCCATTACCTGCGGACTCATAACATAAAACGCACAATGATTCTTTGCTGCGCCGAGACCGACAAGAGGGCCGTTGTTTTTAAAAACCGGAATGCCATAGCTAACTGCCTCTTCCGATTTCGGCGCTGCAGCCTTAATTGTACTACGCATCTTTTCTAGTGTAGCACGTACCTGCGCAGGTAACGCATCGTAATACGCGTCGATGGTTACATTCGATGTCATTTTGGATGCCGCTGCTTTCATAGTGTTATTTATTTATTACGCTTTTTAAGATTGAGGACCTGCGGGATCCGTGTACAACACTTCCCAAAGATGTCCATCGGGATCCTGAAAACTCCAGCTATACATCCAACCATAATCCTGAGGATCATTTGATCTCGCGCCGCCGGCTTTAAATGCTTTATTTACAAGTTCGTCGACTTCCTTTTTGCTTTCTACAGAAATTGCAATAATGACTTCAGTAGCTTTACTGGCGTCGGTAATCTCCTTTTTTGTGAATGTTTTAAAAAAAGGTTCTGTGAGTAACATCGCATAGATCGTATCGCTGATTACAAGGCAGCCGGCTTTGTCGTCGGTAAACTGCGGATTAAAACTATAACCTAAAGCTTCAAAAAAAGCTATTGACCTGGAAAGATTTTTTACCGGAAGATTAACAAAAATTTGAGTAGCCATTCAATATTGATTAAGATTCAAGTATTTACAATTATTTTTAATTCTACCTCGCCTATCACTTCTCATCATTGCTCACCATCCATTGGATATCGTACTTATCGGTACACATACCAAAGTATGAGCCCCAAAACGTTTTACCCAACGGCACGGTTATCCTACCACCTGCGGATAAACCAGTAAAAATCCTTTTCGTTTCATCATTACTATCTGTGCTAATCGAAAGGTGCATATTATTTCCATTTGTCAATGAACGCTCGGCAGATTCCAATGCATCAGTGGCCATTAGAATGTTTGCCTCACCTATCGGCAAGGAAATGTGCATAATTTTTTCCTGGTCATTAGTTGCAACACTGTCCTTTTCCGGAGTGTCTTTGAACCGCTGAAGAACAATAAATTCTCCGCCGAAAACAGATCTATAAAAATTAAAAGCTTCTTCAGCATTTCCATTAAAATTGAGGTACGGATTTACGGAGATCATGTTGTTAAATATTTGATTTTTTAGCCCATTTTTTTTTGATTTTTTGATCACGATACATGTGTGAACTTGTATTCCTCTCTTGAAGCGGTGCCGTTGTTAGTAATTGGTGTTGTGTGTCAAAATACTTTGCACTCCTTCTGCATTGTCCTTCCAAGAGTTTTAAATGAAGGATACGGATTCAAAAGTAAACGATATTAACAGGTTTGGTGGGTTGCAATTCCGACATTATGTAGGGCCGATTACGCCATACTTTGTATCTTTGACCTGATAAAAATTTAACAGTATTAAAATCGAAAATTGTCTTCCAGTATGAAACACATTTCCATTATAGTACCGAACGAAGCTGTACTAGCGAGCATTGAAGATCCACGATATATGTTTACAGCTGCGAATGAATTTCTAGAAGCTATGGGTAGGCAGCCGGTGTTTAAAGTTCAACTTGTGGGATTATCAAAAGAGGTAAGGTTGCACAATGGATCTTTTACAGTTCATATCGACGAATTAATCAGCGATGTTAAAAAAACCGATTTGATATTTGTGCCAGCATTGTTTGGTGAAATGAAGAAGGCGCTGGAAGTAAATCAGGATTTTATTCCATGGATCGTTAAGCAATACAGGCAAGGCGCAGAAGTCGCGAGTCTGTGCATAGGAGCATTTTTATTGGCATCGACAGGATTATTAAACGGAAAGCAATGTTCAACACATTGGCGCTCCGCGAATCTTTTCCGGAGCATGTTCCCTGAAGTAAATTTAGTCGACGATCGAATCATCACTGAAGAACAGGGTCTCTACTCAAGCGGTGGGGCGAATTCCTACTGGAACCTGTTGCTTTATCTTTTAGAAAAATATACGGATCGAGAAATTGCTATCGTTGCTGCCAAGGTATTTGCTGTTGAATTCGATCGAAAAAGTCAGTCACCATTTATTATGTTCAACGGCCAAAAGGGACATGAAGATGAATCGGTCAAAAAGGCTCAAGAATTCATAGAAAATAACGTGGCGTATCGAATTTCTGTTGAAGATCTTGCAATGAGGCTTGCTGTGGGTAAACGAAATTTTGAGAGACGTTTTAAGAAGGCAACCAACAATACGCCGGTCGAGTATATGCAACGCGTTAAAATTGAAGTAGCAAAAAAATGTCTTGAGACCAGCCGGAAAAGTGTGAATGAAATTATGTATGACGTTGGTTATACCGACACCAAAGCATTTAGAAGCGTGTTCAAGAAAATTACAGGGCTATCGCCGGTTGATTATCGGAACAAGTACAGCAAGATTGCTGTGGCGGTATAAGCGCTACGTATAAGCGTGACGTTGCATGGTAACGTTAATGATCTACTAACTATGGTCATAGTAGAGAAGTCTGAATAAAAGACGAAAAACTTGTAACTTTTTACGCCCACATATGGGTTAGGCTTATCATTGTGCAGTGGTTCCGTGTTTGAACACCATCTAAAGGGAGTGAAACTTGGGCTTTGGAAGGTGGCATGGGTTTAAGAATGTCTGCATCGTAATTTGTTGTTACGATTGCATTGCCTCTTGTTCTGACTACGCCATCATAAAATATTTGTAACGTACCCTCCATTGTTCTATGGAACTAGCCTTGAAGATGCCTATCGATTCCGCGATCCTTGCATCAGAATCGGTTTTGATGCAGGAACCTTGCGTCAACAGGGGCACCTATCGGAAGCCTGACGCAAGAACGACGCATAGACCATGCAACCTCGACGGAAGGGACACAGATGCTATACGATAGTCTATAAGCGAAAGGTAAAATCCGCATTTGAAATTAATTGCACTGTGAACTACTTCACTATCAATAACTTTTTTGGGTCATCCGAACAAAATCCAGATCAGAAATTCTTTCCGAACAAACTATGCTGGCTTGCCGTATGGAAATTTCGCCAGACGCGGTTGATTTCATTTCGCATATCGGCAGCCTCCAGGCCACAGTAACCATAAAATTCATTAATGAGCACCCGTGTCCGATGCACCAATTGATGGCTCAAATTGCTAACATTAATCAGGACTGCCTCGGAAACATGATTTTTAGATATCAACTCGTCCCATGCAGTCTCAACACCAAAATAAAATTCAGCTCTGATGTCATCTTGATTTTTACGGCTACTGCAAAGTTTTGTATGAAGTGCCTTGCTCTTTTTTGTTGAAAACAATTCCCCACATAACTCCAAAAAGCGATAACCTATCCCCGACAAATTTACCGCTAAGGTTGTTTCAGCAAGTTGCAAAAAAGGGAACTTAAAAATGTGTTGGCTTAATGTTGTATGCGATGGATGTATTTGGAAAGAACGATTTAACGGTACGACAACATTTTTCACTTCGATAGCATGACTGCCGGTCGCGATCATTCCCATGCACGTCCAGGTATCATGAACAACCACTTCCTCCCTCTTTAATAAGAACGATGTAACTACGGGAGATCCATCCGAATTATATAATAGGTTACCATTCTCTCTTACCTGGCAGTTTACCGTGAAAACAGAAGCCAGTAACGAACCCGTTGCATATTTCCAATGTCCTTCGATTGCATAACCTCTTTTTGTCTTATTTGCTGTACCTGTTACGGCGCCGCTACCTGCAAAGCAAACATTAGGGTGAGCAAATACTTCCTTGGCCAAAGCTGGGTCAATAAATCCTACAAACCACGCTGCCCCGCTACAAAGGGTTACTACCCAGGCGGTACTTCCATCTGCCCAACCAAGGCATTCTTCTATTCTCAAAATTTCGGGCAGCGAAAGTTCCAGCCCACCATAAACCTTCGGGACATATAAATTAAACCAGTTTTGCTGATGAATAATCTTTCGCTGTGTGTCGGTAAGATTCCTGTGTCGCTCGGCTTCACTACTTTCTTTCATAATTTCAGCCGTCACTGATTTTGATAAGAATATGGATGGATGCTGGATTGTATTGCTCATATTTAAAAGGTGGTCACACTTTCTCTAATCATTCTCTTCCGCGCGATTTTAAGCCAGCCAAAATATCCTTTGCATGCTACGATGAACAGAAACAAGGTGAGTAGACCCAGTAGCGGAAGTCCCTTGTAAAAGAGCAAAGGAATAGCGAATGCGTTGGAAATATTTAGCAGTAACCAGTTTTCAATTTTACGTTTCGCTAACAGCCACATACCCGCCCACCCTGTTGCACTTACCCACGCATCCCAGGCAGGAACTTGAGAATCGGTCATGTTTGAAAGAAATAAGAACAACACAACGGACCCGCCAAACACAATGACAAATGTAATGATCCAGTCTTTGGATGACGTAAACGTTATCTCTACCGCTTTTGCGTTTTTTTTTTTCGCAGCCCAATACCACCACCCATAGATGCTCATGACAAGGTAGTATGCATGCAATAAGCATTCGGCATACAGCTGTGCTGAAAACAAACTAAAGATTCCCAATATTGTAGCAATTATACCGGTAGGATAAAGCAAAATGTTGTTCGCTCTGGCCAGCAGAACTTCTGAAACGCCAAATATTAAAACGGCAACCTGAATCGCGTCAATGTGTAGTAATTCCTGCCTGAAAAGCTCAAGCCATTCGTGAACATAATGCATGCTTTGGGTCGTTTAGTCATGCTCACGAAGTGTACCTATAGGAGTACGGTCTTGTGATTTCTCTCCCTACGCTGGTATTATCCAGATCAGGTATATGGAAGTTTATTTCATCCTCCAATGGGTATAATCTCAGCCTGTTTTTCAGCGAATGCATTTTTAATGCATTCACAAGGGCACCCCATGAGCAGTGATGTAAAGGTAATGTTTTTTAGGATCGGAACATAAATAATTCCAGAAAGCGCAACCGAGGTTAGGGAATTTAACTTTACCTAACGATCGCGTGACCCTAGCTAAGATAAATTTTGAGAAAGCTTTTATCTTGATCCCGCTGCCATGCTGACTTATTGAAAAAAAATTTCAGTTAAAATATTTATTGAATAGCCATTAAACATTCATGGCCTTCACCTTCTCATGCTCAAACACACTTACATTATTAAGTACCCTTTCAGCTTGCAAAACGTGTCGTTCAATGTGATAGGTGTAAAACCGTAAAGTATCCCCTAATCTTAATTTGATAAATGAAGTTAAAGAAATGGAGGTCTTCGTTTTCGTCAAGTCAATTGCGCGGCATTTATTCAATAGATCTACAAGCCTTTCCTGCTGCTTAAGAAAACGGCTAATTGTTGTAGTAGTCAACGTGGTATTTGAGGGATTTTTATCTTTAGGCGATTTCATTTTTTTAATTTTTCCATCTTTCACCTCCATTAAATTCGCAAAATAGTTTCCGATCAAACCACTTTTAAATTTTGTTGATCCAGCTTTGTATGGGCTCGCCAGAATTTGTTTTTCTATCTCAACAAGATAAAAATCGCCGTACAAATTTAAATGTTCAAGGCATTCCAAAATACTCCATTGGCTTTCGGCCTTGAAGCGCAGTTGTTCCAAGGATAACGATTCGAATTGCTTTACCTTGTTTGTACAGTTTTCAATACGTCTCAGCAGGTCATTGACTAAAACATTGTTATCGATTTGCATATTGTTTTTTTTAACAAAGCTCTGGACTAATCAATTTCCCCGCATTGATTCAAATCAAGAATTCCGAATCCGGCTAAGGGTTTCGGGTGTCATTCTTAGATAAGATGCAATGTACTTCAGCGGAATTTCCTGGAATAAATTAGGACTTCTTTCCAAAACGCGTTGCAACCTTTTGGTAGGTGATTCAGTCAACAAATCAATCTCACGTTCAATTTGCTGAACGATGAGCGCTTCCAACAGTTTGTTGTATTGGACCATACTTTCCATGTCCTGATTTGCAACTTGAGACAAATGATGTTTCGGAATTATTCTCAGCGTTGTTTTTCTAAGAGCCTCTATGTAAAACTCAGAGGGCTTCCCTGTGATAAATGATGATAATGAAGTTATGATGGAACCTTCGTATCCAAAACGAATGGTCTGTTCTTCAAACTCTGTAACATGAAAAACCCTGACAGCGCCAGTCTCTATAACGTAAAACGACTGTTCTACTTGACCTTCGCGAATGATGTAGTCCCCTTTTGAAAAAATTTTTAAAATAGATGAGTCATGCGCTGAATCCAAAAGCTTCTTAATAAAAATTTTGTCTGGCGTCATTTGATGCAAGATTCTTCATGTTAAATTAAACAATCCTAAACTTCCTTTTTAACTAATGTAGCGACCAATATATAACTTCATGCCAATCACCTACAATGCCGCTTTAAGTTTCACCCAATAACGCTTACCTTTGCCGCCTTATTTTAGCAAATCATGATTTCAGTTGACGCGGTCAGTGTTGAGTTTAATGGGTCGGCGCTTTTTAGCAATATCACTTTTAACATCAACGAAAACGATAGAATCGCCCTAATGGGCAAAAACGGTGCGGGAAAATCCACGCTGTTAAAAATAATTGCCGGAGCTAGTAAACCTACCCGTGGAAAGGTATCAGCGCCAAAAGATGCGATAATTGCTTACTTGCCCCAGCATCTGCTGACAAAAGATGATGCCACAGTTTTTGAAGAGGCTTCAAAAGCTTTTTCGAAGATTTTAGGCATGAAGCAACAGATGGAAGACCTTAACCGTCAGCTAGAAACCAGAACTGATTATGAATCGGATGAATATTCCAAAATTATTGAACAGGTCTCGGAATTGAGTGAAAAATACTATTCCATTGAAGAAATCAACTTTGACGCTGAAGTTGAAAAAACGTTGATGGGATTGGGATTCCTAAGATCAGATTTTACCCGGCCAACTTCCGAATTCAGCGGTGGCTGGCGGATGCGAATTGAGCTGGCAAAAATCCTTTTGCAAAAACCTGATTTGATCCTTCTGGATGAGCCCACCAATCACATGGACATAGAATCAATTCAGTGGTTGGAAGAATTCCTGGTCAATAATGCTAAGGCGGTAATTGTGATTAGTCACGACAAAACGTTTGTTGACAACCTTACAAATCGTACAATCGAGATAACCATGGGTCGCATCTATGATTATAAGACCAACTACACCCATTATTTGCAATTACGAAAAGAAAGACGCGAACAACAACAAAAGCAATTTGAAGATCAGGCCAAACAAATTGCCGACATCCAGCAATTTATTGATCGATTTAAAGGAACTTATTCAAAAACGCTCCAGGTACAATCTCGGGTAAAAATGCTTGAAAAAATTGAGATTGTAGAAGTAGACGAAGTTGACACCTCAGCGCTTAACCTCAAATTTCCGCCTGCGCCGCGGTCTGGTAGCTATCCCGTTATTGTTGACGGGCTCACGAAAAAGTATGGTGATCACGTTGTATTTAAAGATGCATCGTTCACCATCGCCCGAGGTGAAAAAGTTGCGTTCGTTGGAAAAAACGGTGAAGGAAAATCCACATTGGTAAAAGCCATTATGGGTGAAATCGATTTTGAGGGCAAACTTCAGATGGGCCACAACGCAATGATCGGCTACTTTGCACAGAATCAGGCGTCGTTATTGGATCAAGAGCTTACCGTATTTCAAACCATAGACCAAATTGCCGAAGGTGATATTCGTACCAAGATCAAAGACATTTTGGGCGCCTTTATGTTCAGCGGGGAAACAATTGACAAAAAAGTAAAAATGCTTTCCGGCGGAGAACGTACGCGTCTGGCAATGATCAAACTGTTGCTTCAACCCGTTAATTTGTTAATTCTGGATGAGCCCACAAATCACCTGGACATTAAGACTAAGGATATTTTAAAAGACGCATTAAAAGCGTTTGATGGAACACTCATCCTCGTATCTCATGATCGAGATTTTCTGGATGGCCTTGCAAATAAAGTGTTTGAGTTTGGCAACAAACGCATCAAGGAACATTTTGAAGACATAACTGGATTTTTGCGAAACAAAAAAATCGAAAACTTAAAAGAAATTGAGCGAAAGAACTGAGTAGCATTTAAAGTGAAAGCAGAAAGTTTAAGCTTTAACAAGCCAACTTTCTGCTTTGTGATTGAAGCTTGTTTATCTGTCAGCTTTCTATTTTTCTTACCGTAGGTGTTTCCGTTTTCTTCTTATACCATCTCCATATACCGGTAGCCAGTCCACCGATGGCTAATGCAATCAATTTGATGTTCTTTAAAACCAAAGCGAAGATGCCGGCTTTCGCAAGTACTTTACCAGCCACAAGGCCACCGATTGTCCACGCCGCTACTTCGTCCATTTCCGGATTGAAATCGGCATACTTATTACCATCGGCATAGCTGATGGACGCGAGTACGGGCTCGATGTTTTGTTGAACATCGGGCAACTCCATCATCGATGCAACAGCATTTAGGACAATTACGCCTTTGCGTCCAAGAATCCGCACGTTATAATTCAGTGTGGTGCCTTCGCTTTCGCCAAATTTTATCTCCTTCGCCCAGTGCAATACTTTTTTCTCGCTATCGTAATAAGGTTTTGCGGCCCATCCCACGATGGCTATTGATTCATAACCCTCCTTAGCACGCTCCTCATTCGCTGCGGCAGCATCGCTTTGCATTTCTTTCAGCAAATCATCATAATCGATATCATCGGCGTCATCATCTTTTACATAGCCCATTTCTTCATAGGTAATAATGAAGGCCCATGATCGCTCCTCGGTGATACCTATATTTTCGGGAACGATCATTCCCAATGTACCTTCACCGTGAGGATTACCCCATAGATCGTGAATGATATAAGCTGCCTGCTTAGGATCAAGATAGCGAAAACCTTCAGGAACGTTTAACGTCCCTATGCCATCGTCAAGCTTAATTTCCCCATGCTGATACGTGAAGGAAGCTTCGAGGCTGTCAAAAAATAGTTTTGCACTATCTGTCTCAATAGCTGCAACTGCGTGCACAACCGACACGCACAAGAGAAGCGCGATAACTTTTTTCATGTTTATAAAGTGTTGAAGTTTTGGTGCCTGCATACCGCAGGTAGGTTTGAAGTGTTGAAGTTTCTAAAGATTCGGCTTGTACCTCGAGTAACGATAACAGCTTCGGTGGTTTGGTTTATTGTATAATGAAGAAAGCCAAACCACCGAAAAAAAGGAAGTGGTTGTAAGGTTTCTTACTATTGCTCAGCAGCTTTTTGGCGTATCCCGTTTAAGCGACAATAACAAACACGAAATGCATTTATAGGATTTAAATCACATAAATTTTACGACAACGAACCAAAGAAAAACTTACCAGGTAGGGATTTATAGTGGAAGATAAAAAATATAAGGCAGTGTTGTAATTGACTGCCTACACGCATAAATTCTCAAGATTACACATTGCAAAGGATTGAAAAATTGGAAAAATATGGCAGATTGTATTCTGATTTATAACGCCACCCTATGCACGCTAACAGACGCAAATTTTTGAGACAGTCACTGGCAACAGCGGCTGGAATAATTTCGGCCGCTGACCTTTCAGCTTATGATGCAATGAAATCCAGGCCCATTCGGCATGAGGGTTTTGAGACCAAACCCGTTTCCAAACATACCGCTCCCATTAGATTTTCAGTTATCGGTTTAAACCATGGGCACATCTACGGCCAGTCGGAAGCGATGATCAGAAATGGCGCACAACTGGTATCTTTTTATGCGAAGGAACCTGAACTGATAAGCGGTTTTACCAAACGATTCCCTGATGCTAAGCTAGCCAGAAGTGAAAAAGAAATCCTAGAAGATTCAACCATTCAATTGATTGTAAGCGCATCCATTCCCATTGATCGGGCCCCACTCGGAATACAGGTGATGAAACATGGAAAGGATTTTATGGTCGACAAACCGGGGATCGTTACGCTCGAGCAGCTTGAAGAAGTGAGAAAAGTACAAAAGGAAACCAAGCGAATATATTCCATCATGTACAGTGAACGCTTCGAGAATAGGGCAACCGTTAAAGCGGGAGAACTGGTAAAAGCAGGCGCTATCGGAAATGTGATTCAAACTATCGGGCTTGGGCCGCACCGGATAAATCTAAAATCAAGACCAGAATGGTTTTTCGATAAAAAACATTTTGGCGGAATCATTTGTGACATCGGCTCCCATCAATGTGATCAATTTCTCTTCTTTACAGGATCGACACAAGCAGAGGTCGTTGCATCACAATTTGGAAATGTACATTATCCTCAATATCCAAATTTTGAAGATTTTGGTGACATGACGGTGCGGGGTAATGGCGGAACCGGGTACATCCGCGTTGATTGGTTTACACCGGATGGGCTGAATACATGGGGAGACGGGCGCCTTACAATTCTTGGTACCGAAGGATACATGGAGCTGCGTAAAAATGTTGACATCGCAGGGCGGGAGGGTGGTAATCATCTGTTCCTTGTTGATAAAAAAGAAACACGGTATTTTGATTGCAGCAAAGATCCACTACCCTATGGACAACAGCTCATTGATGACATTACCAACAGAACGGAAACCGCAATGACGCAAGCACATTGTTTTCTAGCTACTGAGTTAGCCTTGAAAGCTCAGCAACAAGCGCGCAAGCTTGACTTAAAAAAATAAGTGAGTCGCGGGTAGTAAAAAAGTAAGTGGTGGTCAAAGCTAAACTTACTATCTGCACCTTCACTCTTGATACCGGTTACCCAATAACGATTACCAACCTAATCAACCTATGAAAACCAACTTTTCCCGAAGAACGTGGATGAAATATTTATCTGCGGGCATGGGCGGCCTTTTGCTTACCGAGCAACAAGCAACAGCGATGTCTGTCCAGCAACCACCGGCGCCCTTTAATAATAATCTGGCCATGATCGCGCCACGTGATAACATTAAAATAACCAAGCTTGAAATCATACCTGTACATACCTGCCGTACGATCTTCGTGAAAATGCATACCGATGCCGGTATTGTTGGAATCGGGGAAGGCACAGTTGAGGGCCGTATACCTACAACAGTGACAGCAATACAGGAGTTAGAAAAATATCTTATTGGAAAGGATCCAAGACAACCAGCACATCATTGGCAGGCTATGTACCGCCATGCATTCTACCGCGGAGGCATTATTCTAACGAGCGCCCTATCTGCTATCGATATTGCCATGTGGGATATTAAAGGTAAAGCGCTAGGCGTACCTGTTTATGAGTTGTTAGGTGGGCCAACGCGCGACCGGATTCGGGTATATGGCCAGGCAGGATCTCCGGAGGGCGCCAAAGAGGTAATGGCAGAAGGCTATCAATCCATGAAAGTAAGTGTGACTTCAAGCCGCGGGCGACTTTCAAGATATGTTGAAAATCCTGACTTCGTTCAAGGTGTAGTCGAGAACGTCAAGGCTATACGCGACACAATCGGCCCCAAAGTAGATATGGGCATTGAACTTCATGGCGACCACCAGCCGCAAACCTCGATGATATTAATCAAAGCCCTGGAACCCTTTCAACCTTGGTTCTATGAGGAGCCGATCCAGTTCCAGAACCTTCCACTGATGGCTGAGATGTCGAAAAAAACGCATATACCTTTCGCGACAGGAGAACGTATGGTTACAAAATGGCAATTCAGAGAACTGCTAACCTTAGGCGCTGCTTCTCTGTTACAGCCCGACATTACGCATTGCGGTGGAATAACAGAACTAAAAGCCATTGCCACTCTTGCTGAAGCATTTTATGCAGGCATGCTTCCCCATGCAAAGGAAGGAATCGTTGGAGCCGTTGCATCCATGCATGTCGCCGCTTCCATTCCTAACCTCGTTGCGCACGAACTTCCAAGCTTACAGGCTGCTCCAAAAGACAAGGTAGAACGCAGCTATCTCGGAAAAAGCTACATTAAGAAACCTTTGGTAATGGACGACGGCCATATTATTGTTAAAAAGAATTTTGGTGGGCCAGGCTTAGGCATCGAACTCGACGACAACCTTGTTGAAAATGAACGCGGCGTTCCTGAATGGGAGTTCCCTGAAATGTGGGATAACTATGACGGCTCCGTATTGGATCATTGAGTTTAATTTGGTGATAAGAAATTCAGCTAGAGTGCTACCATGACGCGGCGGAAGGTTCTTAAATAGTTCATGACTTCATTCAGCAGCATCATCCTAAAGCTGTCACACTAATGGTTACTTCTTTTATTCGCAATTTTTTAACTTCATAAAATTTTCAGCGTATAAGGCTTTGTTCTATTAAGTAAGTAAAAACAATGACCTCAACAATAACTGCAACTGCACCGCTCACACAAGACTCGTTGGTTGGCAAACCGCGGATTGCTTCTATCGACATTATGAGAGGAATAGTAATGGTAATTATGGCTCTTGATCACACAAGAGATTTTTATCATCATGCAACGGGCGTGTTCGATCCGACGGATTTAACGAAAACAAATCCGGCGCTGTTCTTTACCAGGATTGTTACACATTTTTGCGCTCCAACGTTTGTCTTTCTTTCGGGGATGTCAGCTTACATCAGCTCTCAACGAAAATCATTAAAAGAGTTGTCGTTGTTTCTATTGACACGGGGTTTGTGGCTGATTTTTCTTGAATTCACTGTGGTGCGTTTTGGACTCGTTTTCAATTTATACTACGACTTTATCATCTTCCAGGTGATATGGGTGATCGGTGCTTCGATGGTGGTGCTTGCAGGCCTCATCTTTTTGGGATACCGCGTCGTTCTAACCATTGGCCTTATCCTGGTATTTGGTCACAACCTTTTGGATGTTATTCAACTGGGTCCGGAAGATAACGGGTACATGGGGTGGTTGATTTTCCAGCAGTCGGGCTTCGTCGCTTCCGGGTCAGGAGAATTTTATCTTATAGCTTATCCGTTGCTACCGTGGCTGGGAATCATGCTAACTGGCTATGGCGCCGGTTTGATATACAACCGAACTTTTGATAGTGCAAGGCGGAAAAAAATTCTCATGTACACGGGTCTAGCGTCAATTTTTATTTTTATTGTATTACGTTATACCAATGTGTATGGCGATCCAAGCTCGTGGTCGACACAAAAAAATATGATGTTTACTTTCATGAGTTTCGTGAATGTCACAAAATATCCGGTGTCCTTGCAGTATACTTTAATGACACTTGGCCCCGTGTTGATTATTATGTCTTGGATGGAAAACCTTAAAACAAATATCCTGGAACCTATGCGCATCATTGGCCGGGTTCCGTTATTCTATTACATCCTTCATTTTTACATCATCCATTTTACATCCCTTTGTGTTTATACGATTGTCAGTAATGTTTCATGGTCGGATATTGATTTTCATTTTTCAAAAGGCTTCGGCGGCATCCCCGCAGGCACAGGCTATGCGTTGGGCTGGGTCTATGTAGCATGGATATCCATAGTAGTTGCCTTATATCCGCTTTGTCGCTGGTATCATCGTTACAAAAGCACCCGCCAGCATTGGTGGCTGGGATACCTGTAGCGTTAAACGATTTTGCTAGCTATCACTTCGCTTTAACACCGTTGATCATCCACGAGAAGCTATCGTCTCTTTCACATTCACGGTTAGCGATTAATTATTTATTTTGCGGGGAAGGCGTTTATTGTAAAGACAACACCTAGAAAAAAATAAAGACCCTTAATCTAATCCCTATTCGATGAAAGTAAAGTTAACCTTGTTCGCTGTCATATTATTATTACTCAATTCTTGCGATAATACCTCGACAACTTCAACACCCGCTGAACAAACACTCTCAAAATCGGATGACACATTTTATCACTACTCCATTTGGTGGGCATTTGTAAATAAAGTTTTTGATGGAACGCTAACAGCAAAAGAACTAAAAACGAAAGGCGATATTGGGCTGGGATCTTACAACGCACTGGATGGTGAACTTGTTATGCTGGACAACGTACCCTACAAAGTAACTGAAGATGGTGTTGTGAGTGTAGCAAAGGATGATGAATTGATCGTGTACGCAAATGCCGTTCATTTTACACCCGAACAAAGCTTTACAGTCGATTCAACCGTACATCATCAAGGATTAAGAGATGCCATTAACAGTCAGCTTAAAAGCAAAAATGTATTTTATGCTTTTAAGATCCATGGCGAATTCAGCGCCATTAAATTAGGTGGGCTCCACAAACAGCAGAAACCGTATGAAACAGGACTAGACGTATTAATCCCCAACCGGCCCGTATTCGAAGGTGAAAATGTAACAGGAACGATTGTAGGGTTTTTCTGCCCCGAATACATCGGCAATATCGGCGTCGCCAACTATCATTTTCATTTTATATCAGACGATAAAAAATTGGGGGGACATGTGATGGAACTCACCGGCAAAAACTTAAAAGTGGAAGTAGACCCCATTCATAAGTACACATTTGAGTTACCGCAAACCCCTGAATTTATCAATGGTAAGTTTGATAAGGAGTTTCAGTATAATAATAAATAACATGCGTTGACCTGACAAAACTTCATACCACAGTACCTTAGCAGAGACTAGAAATAATCGTTCAAAACAAAAAAGCTTTCATATGCTTCAAAGAATTTGCTTTTATTTAATCCTCTGCGGCAGCTTCACCCAAGTCTTTGGCCAGCAATCCGTTGATATTTACTATAAAGAATCGTCTGAAGTAGCATTTGCCGTTGTTAAAATAAGCGCAAGTTTAAAGCAACAGGGATACGAAGTAAAAACCAATCTCAAAGCAAGCCAGCGCGCAAAAGGAAAAGGAATTAACATTATCTTCAATAAGATTGGTGACACGGGGTGGACGAAATCCATTACTCATGTGTCACCATCTGTGACTTCCACCATTGAGCCAGAAGGCTTTAACATTCAGCAGAACATAAACGAAGGAGTATCCAACATCTTTGTTAGCGCACAAGATCAGGCCGGCTTGATGTATGGGGGCCTTGAGTTAGCAGAACTGATAAAATTTAAAGGAATACCATCAATCACCAATATTCATCAAAATCCCTACATGAAAAAGCGTGGTGTAAAGATGAATATCCCCCTGGATGTCCGGACGCCTAGCTACACCGATATGTCTGACGCTGCCCAACAAAACATTCCTGAAATGTGGAGCATGGAATTCTGGAAAGAATATATGGATAGTTTGGCTAGCTACCGATATAACTTCGTTTCATTGTGGAGCCTGCATCCCTTTCCATCACTCATAAAGGTGCCCGAGTATCCAGATGTAGCATTAGATGATGTACATCGTTCAAAGGCAAAATTCCAGGAGTACTATTCTACCCGCGCAACGGGATTCGACGCTCCGGAAATCATAAACAACTATGAGATTGTTAAAAAAATATCAATCGATGAAAAAATCAAATTCTGGCAGGCTGTGATGCAATATGGAAAAGAGCGGAACATACAGTTTTACATCGTTACCTGGAATATTTATACCTGTGGTACCAATGGAAAATATGGCATTACCGACGATATCAAAAACGACGTTACAAAAGACTATTTCAGGAAAAGTATCAAACAGTTATTCTTAACCTATCCTTTGCTGGCAGGCATTGGTTTAACCACGGGTGAAAATATGCCCGGTGCCGATTTCCAAGCGAAGGAAGACTGGTCATTTGATACCTATGCGCAAGGGGTTATCGACGTAACAAAAATTCAACCCGAACGCAAAATCACACTGATCCATCGGCAGCACGAGGCAGGTGCACTCGACATCGTTAAAAAATTCAGTCCCCTCATCGAAAACAAAAATATCAATTTCGTTTTCAGTTTTAAGTATGCCCAGGCCCATGTGTATAGTTCCACAAAACAAATTCACCATCATGAATTCGTAAAACAGATCCAGGAAACTGAAAAATTCAAAACCTTATGGACGCTGCGCAACGACGACGTATATTACTTCCGTTGGGGGTCACCAGACTTTGTAAGGGATTTCATCACGAATATTCCGATGGACGTTACTGAAGGATATTACTATGGATCCGATCAATACGTTTGGGGGCGTGAGTTTCTGGATAAATACCCGGATACAAAAAGACCGATTGAAATTGCAAAACATTGGTATCAGTGGATGCTTTGGGGTAGACTTGGATATAATCCGACAATCAACAACAGCTTGTTTATAAATTATCTTGAGCAGAAATATCCTGAAACAGAAGCGAAAAAACTTTTTGAAGCTTGGCATTCCGCATCCATGATCTATCCGCTTACCACAGGGTTTCACTACGGGGCACTTGACTTTCAATGGTACATCGAGGCCAGTAAGTCAAGACCAGAACCCGCACAAACGGCCTCCGGCTTTCATGACGTCAACCGCTTCATTACCCTGCCGCCCTATAAAGCAACGGACTTTCTTTCAATTCCGGATTATGTTCAAATGAAATCTGCTAATACCTCATTTACAGGTACAACACCTTTTGAAGTCGCAGAAAATATAAATCACTCAGCCAACGATGCATTGAGATTTGCAACGCGAGTTTCCCCGCATGACAACGACGAATTGTTTAAGACAATTGAAGACATAAAAGCGATGGCGTATCTGGGAAAATATTACGCTCATAAAATAAATGCAGCTACTTATCTTGCTTTGTTTAGGAAAAATGAAGGCAACAATCATCATGTGGAAATGATCGATGAATTAAACAACGCTGCATTGTATTGGCGCTACTATTCGTCGACTGCTCTAGCAAGGTATAAAAATCCTCTATGGACAAATCGTGTCGGCCATGTCGATTGGCGCGACATATACAGGTACGTGATTAAAGATATCCTCGATCAACAGGGTGAAGTTCATTTACCGAATATGGAAACAACGCCTGGCGGAACAATCCTTGAAGCAGAGGCAGCCATCCTTGAAAATGCTAAGGTGTCTTCAGAAACGCCAGGTTTTACCGGCGAGGGATATGTATTTAGCTCGGATTCTGCTAACAAAATTACCTTAAGCTATATTGCTCCCACAACTGGAAAATATATTATCGAATTCCGTTACGCATGGAAACCTACTGTTGATATTAGCAAAAATTCATTTGCTACGATAACAGTAAACACGAATAATGGCCCCTCCAATGACATTACCTTCTGGCCAAGTGGAACTGCCCAAAATTGGGTTTGGGACCAAATTGAAGTCAGCTTCACCAAAGGTGAGCAAAGACTATCGTTTACCCTACCAGAAGAAGTTCAGTTAGATCATGTTAATGTGTATAGGCGGTAGGTGGTAATGGTAGCATAAAACAATTTCACTCATACTTAATTGCTTTGATTGGATCGGCCACCGAAGCCTTAAAGGTTTCATAGCTAACCGTCAATAGTGTAATGATCATCAGCGCAGCAATACAAAATACAAATATCATGGCGCTCAACGGTATCCGATAAGCAAAGCCGCTTAGCCATTGATCTGACAGGTACCACGATAAAGGTATGGCAACAGCGCTGGCAATTAAAAATAAAACTATAAAGTTCTTTAGAAACATTTTCACTATTTGGCTGGACGACGCCCCCATCACTTTACGGATACCAACCTCCTTTGTTTTTTGTTCTGCTGTGTAAGAAGCAAGACCATATAGACCAAGTATGGTTATTGCTAATGCCAGCACAGCAAAACTTTTCGCCATGCCTGAAATTCTGCGCTCCGTTTCATACATCCTGTTGAACTCGTCTCTTAGAAACCAATAATCAAACCCAACTCCAGGTATAACTTCTTTCCATGTTTTTTCCAGGAAGGCGATCTTTTCGGCAATCTTTCCTGCAGGTAGTTGAACGTAAACAATTTTATCGATCTGATGCGGCCGGGGATTAAGAACCAAGGGTTCAATTGTATAGTGCGCCGATCGGAAGGGAAAATCTTTTATTACCCCGATAACATTTCCATGTCGTCGAGATTGAACATGTTCAGCAGAAAGCCCTATCACGTCCTCTGGTGTTTTATTCAGCGCTTTAACGGCTGCTTCATTCATCAGAAATGCGGATGAATCGGCGGTATTATTAGGATCAAAATTTCTTCCCGCGATAAATTCAAGATCATAGGTCGCAGGAAAATCAAAATCTACGTTAAGTTGATTCCATTGGTATTCCTGATCACTGACATCTGCAAATCTATATACAGCGCCTGTCGGACCAAAAAAATCAAGCCGAGGCAAGTGATTTCCAATAGTAACATGTTCAATATCCGGGTCCGACAAAACAGCGTTCTTAAATGGCTGATACTTTTCCGGAGGAGCGCTTCCGCCATATCGGATTGATAAAATTTGATCTCCTTTTTCATTGAGCTTCGACTCCTGCATTAAATTCATTTGCTTTAGAATTACAACGGTAGCGATCACCAGAATCATCGCTACACTGAATTGAAGGGTAACCAGTGACGTACGGAACAGGTCTGCACCCTTTCCCTTGGTAAGCTTACCCTTCAAAACTTCGGCTGGCTTGAAAGCCGAAAGAAAAAAAGCGGGATAGCTGCCGCCTACAATGGTGACAAACACAACGGTGAGACTGATGATCAAAATTATTTGAGGATTGAACAGATCCAGTATTCCAAATGACTTGTTTGAAAGTGTGTTAAACGCGGGAAGTAAAACTACTACCAAGACCATGGCGACAACCAGCGATAAAAGCGTGACCAATCCGGATTCTTGAATGAATTGAAACGCTAATTCCGAGCGCATGCCGCCGAGTGACTTTCGCATGCCGACCTCCTTCGCGCGTTTAGATGAACGGGCTGTAGCGAGGTTCATATAATTTATGCAAGCGATAACCAATATTAGAATTGCAACACCACTGAAAATTGCAAGGTAAGTTTTATCTCCTCTGGTGTTGGCTTCCCAACTCATGCGTGAATCAAAATGAATATCTTTCATATTGACAACATCAAATCCCAGTTTACCCCCCTGTGCCTGAAATGCCGAATCAGTCTTAAACGTTTCTTCCGTCAGCCTGGCCAACTCAGTTCTTAAATTTTTGGTGTCCGATCCTGGTGTTAATTTCACGTAAGTGTAAAAGAAACCACTGTTAAAGCTCATGCTGTTGTAATACTGCTCAAAACCATTTGCCTGCTGCTGATCAAAAATCATTTTTACAGACAGGCTATTGATGATGTATTTTGGCTTGAAGTGAGAGTTTGATGGATAGTTTTTGTATACGCCCGTTACCACGAGTTCAATCTCTTGACCATTCCCCAGGAAAGGGTGCTTCATAGTAATGGGCTGATTCAACGCTTCCTGATTACCAAAAAGGGTTTTCGCACCTTCCTCGCTCAGCAATATGCTATTGGATAATTCTAACGCTTTTTTCGGGTTACCATTGATCAATGGAATATTCAGTACTTCTCCAAAGCCATTGCTAACCCACCGGATTTCTTCCGTTAAAATAATTTTATCTGTTGGCTTGTGATGCAAAGTAGTAGGATAACCAAACCAATCTTCTTTGGCAACCGATTCAACCTCGGGCAAAGTTTGCTTCAGACGATTCGCCCAGCCACCAGGTACCAATGGAAAATAATCAATTCGTCCTTCCCGGTTATGAATGCTTACAGCCAATGCATAAATGTCCTCGTAACCAGGATGGTTAGTGTTGTAGCTCAACTCATCTTCTACGTATAGAAAAATGCATATGGCACTGGCAAGCCCAACCGCCAAGCCAAAAACATTGATAAATGTATACGACTTTTGTTTTAGAAAATTTCTGAAGGCGATAACAAAGTAATTGCGTAACATATAATGACGTTATGTTCCTGAAATTAACGAACGATTTACAGTTTCGATACCTTACTGAATGGATTTCAATAAAAATACCACAAGGTGGTGGATCAAAAAGCACTTACCTCACGAATTGTAAGTTCGGATTTTCCTTTTATCAGATATCTATTCCCGACTCAATTTTCGTCATGTACTCTGATGGACTTAAACCAAATTGTTTTTTGAAACAAGTTCGAAAGTATTGCAAATCATTGAAGCCAACATTATAAGTTACTTCGGCGACTGTCAATTTTTGTTGCTTCAGTAATTGAGCGGCGCGTTTCAAGCGGATGGTTCGTATAAACTCGACCGCGGTTTGACCAGTGAGTGCCTTTATCTTACGATATACTGCCAGGGAATCCATTTCAAGTTCTTTTCCCAGACTCTCTACTCTGAAATTTGAATCAGCAATATTTTTTTCAATGATCAACAGTACGTTCTTTAAAAATTTTTCGTCCAGAGAAGTTATACTGATCTCCTTAGGTTCCAGTATCAACTTTTTGCTTTCGGTAAATCTTGCCCTCAATATTTCACGGGATCGGATTAAATTTTTTGCCCGAACCTTCAACTCATATGAGTTAAATGGTTTTGATAAATATTCATCAGCTCCTGTTTCAAGTCCTTCGATTTTGCTTTCTAAATCCGCCTTTGCAGTCAATAATAAGATAGGAATATGCGAAGTGTAAATATTATTCTTCAATGTCCGGCATAACGTTATTCCGTCCATGCCTGGCATCATGACATCTGAAATAATCAAGTCGGGAATCATTTCCATTCCTTTCTTAACGCCATCATTGCCATCTGCTGATTCAAATATCTGAAAGCATTCTTCCAGGCTTTGTCTGATGTACGTGCGCATATCCGTATTGTCTTCCACTATGAGGATGCGCGGCAAATCATTGTGTCCTTCATTTTCCGTTGTCATTTCCAATGAGGGTGCCGGCCCCAAAGCATAGATGTTATCAAACCCAATAATAGTTTTATTGCCGGCAACAATTGGCCCATCACTTTCATCAATTTCTGCCGCGGTCAAATGATCTTTGCCCAATAAAAACAATACTTTAAAGGAAGATCCTTTTCCTTCAATGCTTTCAACACGTATTTCGCCCTTGTGCAATTCCACTAACTCTTTTGTCAGCGACAATCCAATACCCGAGCCCTCCGAGTTGCTATGGTGAGCAACCTGATAGAAGTGATCAAAGATTGAACTGATGTACTCTTGAGGAATTCCAGCGCCACTGTCTGTTACTGCAATTTCTATCTTCTTATTAAAATCTTTGTCTTTCGATTTTTCTGGCAAAGCAATAACTCTTACCGATAACTTTATTTCACCTTCGGGTGTAAACTTAAATGCATTTGATAAAAGGTTGGTGATGATCTTTTCAAACTTATCGGGATCAAAATAAACCAGCACTGGCTCAACGGGAAATTCGAAAATAAATTTAATCTTCATCCGCTGCGCGTAGGAATCAAATGCCGCGACAATTGGTTTCAGAAATTGAACGACATCCAGACAGGAAGTTTTCAACTTCATGCTTCCTGCTCCCAGTTTGGAAAGGTCCAGGAGCTGGTTGATAAGCCTCAGCAGGCGTTCTCCGTTCCGAATAACCATTTGATATTGTTTCCGGATATCGCCTTTAAAGTTTCCTGCAGCCATATCTCTTATCGGACTAAGAATCAACGTGAGGGGTGTACGAAACTCGTGCGAGATGTTTGCAAAGAAATATGATTTCAGTTTATCCATTTCCTGCATTTTTGTTAATTCAAGGTGTTCTACCTTAAGATCATTCTTGAGACGTTCACGGTTGATGAGGTTTTGTCGGTACCATAAAAACAAAGCTATAACCGCCATAACATAAACTGTGTATGCCCACCAAGTCTTCCACCACGGTGGATTAACAATAATTCGCAAGGTGGTTCCTTTGTCATTCCAAACACCATCGTTGTTCGTGGCTTTTACACGGAATGTATACGACCCAGGCGGCACTTTTGCATAGCTAGCCTTACGTTGAGGACCTGCATCGTGCCAGTTCTTGTCATACCCCTCCAGATAATATGAGTACCTGTTTTTGAATGCTTGCGAATAATTTAAGGCGGCAAATTCAAATGTGAATTCGTTTTGTGTGTAGGGCAAGATGATTTCTTCCGTTTCGGTAATGTTCGACTCTAAAGGCGAATCAGCCAAGCCGGGTTTTATAAGATCATTGTAAATCCAGAAGTTAGTTATATAAACCGGAGGAATATTGGGATTGTCGGTAATCTCATTGGGATAAAAAGAATTGAACCCGTTAACGCCACCAAAGAAAAACTCGCCCGACTTACTTTTCAAAAACGATCCGCGAATAAATTCCTGCGCTTGTAAGCCGTCGGCCGTATTATAATTTTCGACGTGAGTGTTTACTGGGTCAAACTTGCTTATACCTTGATTGGTGCTCACCCAAAAATTTCCATCACCATCTTCAATTATTCCATACACTACATTGTCTGCCAATCCGTCCTCTTTCCTAAATGCTTTAAATGTTTTTGTCTGATAATCGAATTTGTTCAATCCTGCCCAGGTTCCAATCCATAGATTGTGCCGGCTGTCTTCGTAGATAGCGTTGATCAAATTGCTACTGAGGCTTGTCGGGTCTTTGGGATTATAGCGGTAACTGGTGAAGATAGGTTGGTCCCTTTCATCTTTTTCCATGTGTATTAGTCCGCCACCCTCTGTGCCTATCCACATATTCTTTTTACTGTCTTCAAACATGGTAAACACCCTGTTGTGACCGATAGCCCTTGGGTTGCTCACGTCGCGTTTGAAATGAATAAATGAGTCTGTTGTCCTGTCATACAAATCCAACCCTTCGTAAAATGCGCTCACCCACAATTTTCCAGCACTATCTTCAAAAATTGAAAACACATAATTCGATCCAATACTTTTAGGATCATTAGGATCATTATAATAGCGATGGAAGATGCCGGTCTTTTTATCCAACCTGTTCAATCCGCCCTCCCAGGTTCCAACCCACAGATCGCCATAGCTATCAAGTTCAAGTGAAATTACAGAGTTACTACTTAAACTTTTAGAATCGCTGGGATCATGGACATAGTGTGTGTATTTATTTGTTTTCCTGTCCAGGTAATTGAGTCCGCCGCCGTCTGTCCCTATCCACAAATTTCCTTCGTTGTCCTCGACGAAACAGAGTACGTCATTGTTTGCAAGTTTATGATTGCCGGAAGGCGGAAGTATATGATGTACGAATTTTGTATGATACTTGTCCCATTTGTTGATACCGCGGTTTCTTGCCCCGATCCAAATGGTGCCCATTTTATCTTTATAAACCGACCATATTGAATTGCTGCCAATGCTTGTTGGATCAAGGGGATTTGGCCAAAAATTAGAAAACGTCTCAGTTTTTTTATCGTAAATGGTTAATGCGCCATTCTCCATTCCTATCCAGAGTCTTCCTAGGTTATCTTCCGCAATGCTCAATACAATGTTATGAATGAGCCCTGTAGGGTCTTTTATGTTTGGTTTATACCTTTTGAAACTATAGCCATTTTCGTTTTCTACAATAAGATTCAATCCTTCGCGTGTACCCACCCAGGTATTTCCTTCAGAATCCTTTAATGAAGAATATAAATAGTTGCTGCTGATTGTCGATTCATTTTGCGGGTCATGCCGATGGTGGATGAACTTATTTTGCTTACGATCGAAAAGATCGAGGCCACCGCCATAAGTTCCTACCCATAAGTTTGATTTTGCGTCTTCGAAAATCACCCGGACATGGTTGTTGCTAAGGCTGAAATTATTGTAAGGGTCTTTTTTAAAATGTTTGAATTTCGTCGATCCTGGTTCTAATAGATCCAGCCCTTCCTTCTCGGTGCCGATCCACAAATTATTTTTGCTATCACGGTACAGGTCCGATATCCAGTTATCACTGAGCGTGTTTGGGTCGCCGGCTTTCGGCTGATACCGAATAAAAATATCCCTTTTTCGATCGTATAAATTCAGACCTGCATCCACCGTTCCTACCCAAAGGTTTCCCAAGCTGTCCTCAACCAACGAGTTTATAAAGTTCCCACTCAAGCTTGTGGTATCATCGTATACAAATTCATAGATCTTAAATTCCACACCATCATACCGATTCAATCCATTCCGCGTCCCAAACCACATAAAACCTTTTTGATCCTGAAGTATACAGGTGACTGATTTTTCGGAAAGACCTTCAGAGAGCTGTTCGAACTTGATATTGCTAATGGTGTTGGAATACTGGCCAAACGAATTGAAATGGGTACAGAAAATTAACCCTGATACCACGCATATTAATGTGGATAACCTAAATAAAATCATATGACAGTCACGGTTGCGCACGCCCAATATTCGTTGCCTTTCGCACATTTGCTTCTTATAAAATAATAAGAAAATAATGGTCTAAGCTATCGATTGGTGGAAAATTCCCGTGAATTTTATGCAGGTGGTCATAAAAAGAAAAAAGACTTTAAAGGCAACTAAAAAAGCACAGTTGCATGAGACCTTGAGGCTGTTTGATTCTGAAAAGTCTATTCATAATAAAAGCAATAGGCCGAAGCCTATTGCTACTTACTCATCACAAAACCCAATTAACGTGATGAAAGACCTGTAACTCTTTAGGGTTTTAAATGCAATTTATTTACCTGAATTGCTCACGAAAGCAATGCTTTTACTGTCGGGCGACCAGGATGGAACATTGATTGTTCCCTGGCCACCATACAGATAAGCAATTACTTTCGGAGCTCCTCCAGCCGTTGGCATTAACTTTAATGTTACTCTCTTATAAGACGGGTGACTGTTGACCGGAATATCATAAGGGAATGATATATATGCGATCCACTTTCCATCTGGTGATATGTGCGGAAACCAATTATTGTATTGGTCGAAAGTCAGCTGTTCATGTCCGGTTCCATCTGGTTTCATCCGCCAGATTTGCATGGTCCCGGATTGGCTACCATTGTAGTAAATATATTTTCCATCGGGTGAATACTCGCAGCCATCGACATGTTCATTTTTAGCAGTATTGGTAAGCATTACTTCTTTGCTTTTTCCATCAATAGTTTTTTTGTAGATGTCGTACGTTGGATTGTCGGGGCGTGTCGCGACATAGACAACTTCTTTATTGTTCGGCGCCCAGCCATGCAGATAAGACGGTGTTTCCTCCGTGATCAGCCTTGGCTCACCACCTTCAACCGGAAGGACATAGACGGCTGAACCACCACCTGTTGCTCCTTCGCGATGATTGCTGATGGCAATCATTTTACCGTTAAATGAGATCACATGATCATTATTAAGCCTGTTGGCGCTTCCCGTATTTAATTTTTGAGGCTCTCCGCCTTCTACCGGAACTGTGTACAATGAGCCATCCATGTTGATCAACAATTTTTTACCATCAGTCATCCAGTTGGGAGCCTCAAACCGTCCATTTTTTTCGTAGATAACTTTTCTTTTCCCATCAAAAACATTCATAGTTTCAAGACGGCAACCGATCCATCCTTCTTTACCGGGGTTATAATTGTCGGGCACAGGACGGTCAATGCGTACATTCCAAACACGTGCCTGCTCAACAACATCTTTGTTATGTGACGAAATGAACAGACCGACCAACACGGAGTCCTTCAGGCTGTTCAATGTATGAGAACCTAGCATCTGAAGTGGTTCTCCCGGGTGGGCTGCACGCATGATGATGTTTTTACCGACACGCTCCAATTGCATGATGGTGTAATTAAATTTCGGAGGAAAGATTTCATCCTCCGGATCACGCATAAAAGCCCCCCGAAGTTCACGCCACTGAAGAACAGTAAGCCCATCGCCGTGTAGGGTTGCATTGATACCTGCTGCCTTTTCATCCTCTGACTCTCTAACCATCAAACCGATTTTACGATGAGGATCTGTTCCCTTTCCTATGAATTCAAAATTTGCGGTAATAATAAAATCACCCCCAATTTTATTATACAGATAGTTGAATTCATCACGTTCAAACCAAATGTTATATCCCGCTCCTTTCAAAGTGTATGATTGCGTAGCTTCGTCGTAAGATGCACCGCCTGCATTGATCGGTTTGCCGATGTCTTTGTTGTTCTTAAATATCCCAATGGTTTTTTGCTGAGCGAATGATATTCCGCTTACAAGGCACCAGGCAAAAACGAATACGTATTTCATAAGTAAAACTTGGGTTTTGTGTATAAGAATTATTGTGAGGTGATTGATTGTTTCATAATTAAGACGCTATTCCCACTCGGGATTTTGTTTTAACACACCCCTGCTTAAATCTATTGCGTCTAGCGGAATAGGAAACACAAGGTGCTTTTCTGTCGCAGGAATGTCGATGTTAATATTTGGAATAGTTCGCTCTTCATTTTCGAAATAGGTGTTGATGGTCTCAGGCAATATTTTCCAACGCATCAGATCAAACAGCCGATGACCTTCCATCCCCAATTCTATCCTTCGTTCGAAACGGACGGCGCTGCGGGCAAACGATTGGTCCGGAAAACTCGGATAAGGTTCTATCTCGTAATTAGTAGGATTAACACCAGGCACCGTCGGTACATAAGTCATGTTCTTGGCCCTGTTTCTAACTTGGTTTACATAATCTAACGCTGTGCCTAATTCGTTTATTTCAACCAACGCTTCTGCCGCCATTAGCAATACATCTGCATAACGAATGATGTTATAATTAATACCTGGCCGCGCTTGTCCCCATGCGCCGCCATTCCCTTTTGCTTCGGTCTCGTCGGCGCGGTACGTACTTTTAGAAGCGATGTACGGACCTCCTGCAGATTGAACCCTCACCCAAGCAAACCCGGGATTTCTTCCCCATCCATTAAAATCAATATCCCGTCTGCCGACCGTATAGTCTAACCGTGGATCGAGGGGTCCGGCATGTACCGTGAATGCTGTAGGAACTGGATTGCCATTTTCATCTAAAAGAACCGTACCATTTGAATCCGTTTGGTAAGAAGATATCCCTTGGTCATTTTTGACATCGCTTTGATTCCACGACTCCAAAAGAGGAAGTCCCGCACCATCCGTTTGAAATGAATTCACCAGGTCTTGCGAGGGTTGATAAAATCCACAGCAAGTATTCAAAGGACCACCAGCCGGATGGTTCAATGTGCCCCCTCTGTTTCCATTGAAAGACTCACCGGCATCATTTAAGAATTGAATCGCAAAAACGGATTCCGATTTGTTTTTGCCTGCTAAGTTAAAATTATCCACGTATTCGGCATTCAATGCATGAGGTCCGTTATTGATGACATCCTGAAGTATCGATGCCGCTTCACTCCATTTTTCCTGGTACAACAAAACTTTGCCCATATAAGCTTTGGCGGCCCAGCGATTTGCTCGTCCAACCTGGGCCTGTGTTTCCGGAAGGTTGTCGATGGCAAACTGAAAATCTTCTTCAATCTTATCCCAAATAGGTCCGGGATTTGGTTTGTTTGGGTCTAACAGATCATCTTCTGAAATAAAAGGAATGTTTCTGTAGGTGCGCTGCAATTCAAAATTGAAATGCCCTCTTAAAAACCTGGCTTCAGCAATCTGTCTTGTAAGATCTACACCTTCCACCAGCTTAGCTTGTGCTAAAACTGCGTTTGCCCGATTTACACCGGCAAAGGGTCCAATCCATTCGTCCTTAATCCATGGGTTACCAGTAGACCAATCGTAGTGTTCCAGCAGATACAATTCATTCTGGTCGCCATTGTCAGCGCCTTTGTGAGCGTCGTCAGAGACAACATCAAACCACCAGTTATCACCACTCGAACGATAGTCCTGGGAAAGACCATATCGAAAGCCATCGAGCATTGAATATGCGCCAATTAAAAGAAGGTCTACACCTTGTTCCGTCGCCAATGATTCTGAATCCAAACTACCTTTCAATGGCACTTCTGTAAAATCCTTATCGCAGGAAATCACTGCTACAGTCAATATGAATACTATTATTTTCTTTTTCATCTCATTACTTACTTTAGTTCAGAAACTAAACTTTAAGCCCAGCAAATATGATTTTGCAATCGGGTATCTCCCTTGATCTACCCCTATCGTTAGATCCATTGCGGGTGGATTCGGGTCGTCGCCGGCATTACCAGTACCCATTTCCGGATCTGCTCCTAAATAATCTGTAATCGTGAAGAGGTTTATTCCTTGCAAATAGATTTGTGCGTTCTTAACACCAAGGTTTGGAAGATCAAAATTATACCCGATTTGAAGGTTACGCAATCGCATATAGGAGCCGTCCTCAACAAAATATGAATTTGGTTGTGACTCGTTGTTCACGATACTTGTGTGTAAAGCCGGAAGTTTAGCGTCACGGTTCGACTCACTCCAGGAATCTAATACGCGAGTGCTGCGATTGCTATTGAAGAAGCTTGGGAAATCTGTACCGATCTTGGTGAAGTTGTAAACCTCATTGCCTTGGACGCCTTGAAAAAATAAAGTGGCAAAAAACTTATTATAACCCAGATTGATGTTGATGCCATAAGTAAAATCCGGGTGAGGATTTCCCAATACAACTCTATCAAGATCGTTGATAACCCCGTCATCATTGGCATCTCTGTAACGGAATCGTCCGACGCCTGCCTGAGGCGTTGCGAAACCCTGGGAAGGCGCAGCAGCCACTTCGTTAACATCCTGGAAAATACCAATAACTTCGCGCCCATAATAGTATGATATAGGAAGACCTTTGGAAGTACGGGTTATCACTCCTGAACGAAAAACCGATCCGAGTAGAAATGCATTAGGATTATCATCGTTAAGTTTAACAACTTTGTTTTTATAAGCCGACACGTTGACCCCTACATTCCATTTAAAGGTAGACTGTTTGGATGTATTTCCATAGCTGGCTGAAATATCCACACCCCTATTGTTTACCTCCCCGGCATTTATAAAGGGCGATAAGGCATCGATGGAAGTCGTTGGCAATGGATCGATGACAATCATATCTTTTGTATCCCGGTCGAACACATCAAAAGACAAATTCAAATCATTGTTAAATAACGCAAGATCAAAACCAACATTGAACTGCCTTGAGGTTTCCCATTGCAGGTTTGGCGTACCTAAAAATGTTAAGACCGCGCCGGTAGAAACGGCATTGCCACCGATAGGGTAGAAACCAATTTCCTGCTGAGCAGCATACCGGTTTAGATAAGGATTGGTTCGGGGTACATCCTGGTTACCCAATAATCCATACGATGCTCTCAACTTCAACCTCGAAATGAACGACACGCTTTTTAAAAATTCTTCTTCACTTATAATCCATCCAATGCTTCCCGATGGAAACACTCCCGTGTTGTAGCCACTGGCAAATCGTGATGATCTATCTCTTCTCAAAGAAAACGTTGCCAGATATTTACCTTTAAAAGCATAATCGGCGTTAAAGAAGTAAGAATATAGTGTGCTTTTGTCATAAACACTCGTCGGCAAAATTGTAGGCACACTTGTGCCAGCCACAGGAATAATATAGTCAGGGTCTTCCAACAGAAAATCGCGGACATTTATATCGTTGATTCTGTTCTGCTGACTCAAGGCCTCTATTCCTGCTAAGGCGTTTAGGCCATGATCGCCCATTGTTTTGCTCCATCGCAGGGTATTGGTCCATACCCATGAATTACTTACTCCGTTGATTTCCCGCAGTGTATTGGTTGCACGAGGTTCCGGAGCTTCTGGATTTTTGCGCGTGATAAAGTTCTGTTGATTGTCATTATAGGTTACACCAATCGTGGTACGTAAAGTAAAATTTTTCAAGAACACTCCTTCGAGGTAAGCATCACCCAACAAGCGAAGATTTCTGTTGAAGTTATCTTTTCCACGGATTAATTCTGCAACAGGATTATTTGTGTTACTCAGCCCTGATGAAGTAGACGGTCCGGATCCACCAAAATTTCCACCTTCATCATATACAGGAACGAGTGGCGGCGTTGCTTGTGCTAGTCCGATCTGATTTTGCGCTAACTGATCTGTATACGCCAAACTTAAGTGTTCTCCAAATCTGATATTATCGGTAACATCAAACTCCGTATTTATTCGCGTTGCATAACGCTCAAAACCAGTATGCATCTGAATACCTTCAGCATTTTGATAACCTAAGGCAACCAAATATTTACTTCGTGTTCCTCCACCTTGTAACGATAAATCATAGTTTTGGATGGGTGCTGTTTCAAAAATTTCGTTTTGCCAATCGGTACCTTGACTTGCACGTGTAATCTTGTTGGTAACAGGGTCATAGGGTAAGGCATCCGTACCGCGAATAAAGGTTGGAATTACAGGGTCAGGACCTGTGCCATATTGAGGATGGCTAAGGGGTGCATTGGTGTTTTTAAAACTTTGCCAAATAACTTCACCCATCTGCTGAGAATTTAACATCTCCTGCAGTTTTCCAACTTTTTGTATTCCAACGTAAGAATTGAAACTGAATAAAGGTTTGTCACCTTTGACACCTGATTTTGTTGTTACGATAATAACGCCGTTAGACGCCCTTGCGCCATAGATTGCTGCGGACGCATCTTTTAATACATTGATAGACTCTATATCATTAGGATTTATTTGAGCCAGCACATTGGGATCTGTAGTCTGCATACCATCGATAACATATAAAGGTCCGTTATCATTGGTTGTTCCAAATCCTCTAATCCGAATCAAAGGTGTAGTGCCTGGTTGCCCCCCTCCCACGACATGAACCCCTGACGCACGACCTTGCAAGGCCTGACCTGCGTTAACAATCGGAAGCGCTAGCGCCTGTTTTGTGTCGATCTGTGACATTGCGCCTGTAACCAGTTCCTTTGATTGAGATGTGTATCCAACCACGACCAATTCTTGCAATGCGGTAGCATCGTCGACCAATTGTATATCAACAGTAGTTCGCGATCCAACGGCAACTTCTTGTGTAGCAGATCCAACGTACGAGATCACTAAAACATCCGAAGCAGCGGCCTGGATGCTAAAATTACCGTTTACGTCGGTTACGGTGCCCTTCGTCGTTCCTTTGATAACTACATTTACGCCCGGAATTGGCTCACCCGATTCATTGGTCACCAATCCAGTAACTGTTTGTTGCCCAAAAGCAACAAAGCTGACAAACATGAAACACAAAAGTATTACCCTCTGCGGTTTCAAAATGCGCGTCACAATTTCTAACATAGTCTGGGTTCGTTTTTTTATTGTGTGATCCAGTTGGGTTAGTTCTGAATTGGATCAAAATTGATAGGAAGTTGCAAGAATTAGCGATGGTGGAATTAACAATTAACGGGGGTGTTTTTAAAAAAATGGTTGAAATTAGCTTGTTCAATCGGTTTAATACCGAAAACTGTAACTACAGCTTTCCATTTTGGCTTAGAGGGCCCAAAAATTTCCCAGTCATCCAAACATGGATTTCGCAATTCGTTTTTTACGTTTAACTTTTATGCCTAAACATATATCCATGATAAGATTCTCCGGGATTTTTCTGCTCTGTTGTATAATTTCAGAAAATAAACTCTTTGCTCAGGTCATCAGTGATTCTCTCCGTGTAGACGGAAATTACCGGTCGTTCTATTTCAACACGTCGCAACCGCCGAAGCCGGGCGCCAGTCTAGTTTTTTTACTTCACGGATCCGGCGGAAATGGAAAGGATATGATTAACAAAGCCACGCAGCTTGCGCAAAAAGCCGGGTCGGAAAATATATTGCTTGTCTATCCAAACGGGTATAAAAAATATTGGAATGAATGCCGGAAGGTAGCCAGCTCACTTGCAAATAAGGAGAACATTGACGAGCAGGCTTTCTTTTTAGCAATGATCAACTACTTCAAGGAAAAATATAAGATTGACGACAAAAAGGTTTTTGCCATCGGAAGTTCCGGCGGAGGCCACATGTGTTATAAGCTTGCGCTGACAATCCCTGAAAAATTCCGTGCTATTACGGCACTCATCGCTAATCTTCCCGACGATCAAAATATGGATTGCACTGAAGCAAAAGTTGCTGTTCCTGTGATGATTGTCAACGGAACGGCTGACCCCGTCAATCCATACGAGGGAGGTTTAATGCCCGCCGGGAATTTTATCATGGGAACCGTCAGATCAACCAACGATACCTTCCAATATTGGGCGAGGCTTGCCGGCTATAAAGGCGATCCGACCAAAGAAAATATTCCAGACAATGACCCTGCCGACGGAAAAAAGATAGAACGGTATACCTATCGCGCTCCTGGTAAACCAGAAGTTGTTTTGTTAAAAGTGGTTGGGGGCAAGCACGATGAGCCTAACGACATCAACGTCTATGTCGAGGCCTGGGAATTTTTCAAGCGACAACTATGAATTTCTGAATTTTGTATGAGAGTCATCCCGATTATCAAATGTATCGATATGGAAAAGTCGGTTGCTTTTTATACAAACATCCTTGACTTTGAGCATGTAGGCACCTGGTCTTCTGAAGACTTCCCTGCTTACAGTATCATCAAAAAAAATGAAATTGAAATTCATTTGTCTACTCATTCCGGTGATGGCGTGCTGGGGAATGTTGTTTATCTGGTTGTAGAAGATGTCGACAGCTTGTTCAAGCGTTTCTTAGCCAGAGGCCTTGACATCTCTTACAAAATAGATTCGCCAGTACACCAAGGTCCCGTAAATCAGACATGGGGATGGCGGGAATTTTATGTCACAGACCCGTCAGGAAATACCATGCGCTTTGGGGAAAAACTTTAACTCAAGTTGTTCGTTCATCTTTTAATGAAATATGCGCAATTACTTCCTCCCGCATCGATCAGTAAATATGTGAGATATTTTTGGGTGTTGGAAAACGATACACCCACGAAATCTTTCAAGATGTTACGTCCGTTAGCCGATGGTTGCCCTGGAATATTTTTTCAACATTCCTCGGCAGGAACGTTTTACGACGCCTCGAATAGGATTCTTCCTGAGGTTTATCTATACGGACAAACTATCACCCCCACCGAATTTTACATTCATGGAAATTTAAAAACCCTTGGTGTTTGCTTTTTTCCTTATGCGCTTAAATCAATATATGGATTGAATGCCAGTGAATTAACAGACAATTGTTTGGATATAACATTGCTCACTGCACAACTGAGGGATCAATTGGTCAATGCGAATTCTACTCAACGTCAGATAGAAATATTTGCATCTCACATTGCTGAGGAGATCAAACAAAAGAATCCTACGCTCGATGGTGAAACAGAATATGCGCTAAGACAACTTATAAAATCGAAGGGGATTGTCTCATTAAAAAGTCTTCAGCAAAAATTAAAATTGTCAGAGCGGTCATTGGAAAGAAAATTTAGTCAACAGATTGGAATATCTCCCAAGTTATTTTCAAAAGTGTGTCAGTTTCAGGCTTCTCTTCATCAATTAAGGCAAAACAACTATACCAACTTGTCTGACATTGCATATGATAATGGTTTTGCCGATCAATCGCATTTCATCCGCACATTTAAAACTTTTGCTGGAATTTCGCCTTTGCAGTTTCAAAAAGGAGGCCGGAAGTCAACCGAAAACTTTTCTCTTCTCTAAAGCTGCGCGTCGGTTTTATTCTATTTTTAAGGCGAGGGGACCCATAGTTTTGGTATAAAAACTATGAGAGTAATTATTTTTGGCGCCACCGGTAGTATAGGGCGACTGTTGGTTGAACAAGCTCTGGCCAAAGGGCATCTGGTCACGGCCTTTCTACGTGATCCATCCAAGCTTTGCATCAGCCATAGTAATCTCAAGGAAATTCAAGGTGATGTTCTATCCTTTGCCACTGTAGAAGACGCAGTGAGAGGTCAGGATGTTGTTTGCTGCGCGCTTGGCGATGGAAACAAAGGCAAGTTACGCGCTGAGGGTACAAAGAATATTCTTCTTGCGATGCAAAAAACAGGTGTTAATCGTTTCATTTGCCAAACTTCTCTAGGTGTAGGCGACAGTCGCGGTAACTTGAATTTCTTCTGGAAGCATATCATGTTCGGTCTGCTGCTGAAGAAAGCTTATCAAGATCACGAGGCGCAAGAAAAGTATATCATGCAGAGTTCGATCGATTGGGTAATCGTGAGGCCAGCGGCATTTACTAACGGACCGCATACAGGTCAATACCGTCATGGTTTTGACGCCGATGACAAAACGATAACACTCAAAATTTCACGGGCCGACGTCGCCGATTTTATGTTGAGGCAAGTCACCGACAACCGCTACATTAGGAAAACGCCAGGTTTGTCATATTAATGGAATAACATGAATGGATAAAAACAACGATTTAGATTGACTCTAAAATAGATCGTCAATCTAAATCATTCTTTAAAACTGATGTAATTGAATCAGATTGCCACACGTATCTTCAAATATGGCTTCAATTCCGTAATCTGTTTTCGTAGGTTCTTTTCTAAACACAACACCCTTGTTTTTCAATCGCTCATGCTCTTTATAAATATCACCGGCTGTAAAAACTATGACTGGTAAACCAGAAGCAAACAACCCTTCCTGATAGGTTTTTGCAATAGGATTGTTGTTAGGCTCAAGAAGTAACGATGTGCCTTCTGGTTCTTCCGGCGACGCCACAATCGCCAAATATGCTTCCGGTACATACATTTTCTTTACGAAACCCAGGACCTCGGTATAAAACTTGTATGCTTCGATGGGGTTGTGCACAAATACACTGGTTAGTCCGATTTTCATATTGATAAGTCTGTTAGTTTATTATGCAGCCGCAGGTGATGATGCTTTTGTTTTTCGCTTTAGAAAGAGCGCGCTGATCAATGAAATAATAAGACCGACAGGAAAAACCTCTGAGAAAGTAATCACTACAACAAATAGCGGATTCTTATACATTTCTTTAAAGTTGGCCATTTCGGTTGTTTTTTCTCTCAGCTCCTCTTCGGTTGCACCACTCTCCCGCGCATCCTTTAATACATGTGGAATATATTTATCCAGAAAGTCGGGGATAAAAATGTAGTAATCGATCAGCCAGACGATAACATATATTGCCGAAGCTATGAGGGTAATATATAGACCTGTTTGAAAAGCTTTTCCGAACGTGATCATGCCACCATTATATTTGTCCCGGTAATTTTTAACTCCCACAAAAACCAGGGAAAAAACTGCTATCATTCCGGCATAGCCTACAACATCATTGGTTTGCATATCAGGATTGGTGTAACACTCGTTCGCAGCATACACCATAAATGACGTAATGATCAATCCCGCTACCGATCCGAAAACCCATACATTTTTTTTCATACGATTATTCTTTTTGACTTCACGACAAAAATGTAGCGTAACCGTCATTTTTGACTCATACTTTAGGATGAATTTGGAAGGGCTGGGAATATTTTCAGCCTTAAGGATGATCTTTAAGGAATAATACTAAGCTTTTTAGCTTTGTCTACGGCTTGCGTTCTGCGCGCCACGCCTAATTTTTCAAAAAGATTACGGGAATGAGTTTTAACCGTACTCAGCGAAAGGAATAATTTTTCCGCTATTTCATGATTGCTCAATCCCTCCGCCATCAATTGTAAAACTTCTATCTCACGCTTACTTAGATTGAGATTCGTCAATGCCGTTTCATTTAATTCGAACGCATTGTTGTTAACGTAAATTTGTTTTTCTACAATAACAGTCTCGATTTTTGGTTTTGTCAATTTTAGCGCCAGCCAAATTCCCAACCCGGTAAAAATCAGCGCAATACCACCCGCGTAAACTTCGAAAGCATGATCGATAATAATGAAGCGCAACTGAAGCCATTTCAACAAAAACAGCAACAAGGCCATCGATACACCATAAAGGATGAGACGCTTATTCTTGATTAGAAAATCTTTGGCCATCGACGACTGCAATTTGCTCATCACAAATCTACAATCGCCAAACGAAAATGTACAATTATCAGGGCCGGATTAAAGTCCCATCTCTTTTTCTAACCTGCCAGTTCGATTTGGTTGTTATGGGATACTTAGCAGCCTCTTTTTCATTAATGTCTACACCGATACCCGGAACTTCATTAACAGACATGTATCCATTTTTCATTGTTGGGCATCCTGAAAAAACCTCGAGCATCTTATCAGAAAAAGAAACTGCCTCCTGAATTCCAAAATTCCAAACAGCAAGATCGATATGTGCGTGCGCTGCATGGCCTACTGGCGAGACATCGCCCGGACCGTGAAAGGCGGTTTTAATATTAAACCACTCTCCTAGCCTGGCAATTTTCATCGCAGGTGTAATGCCTCCGATTTGAGACACATGAACACGGATGTAGTCAAACCATTGATTCACCATGGGCATTTTAAATTCATTAATGTTGTTGAACAGTTCTCCCATAGCAATGGGTACTGACGTGCTTGCGCGAAGTTGTTTAAACCATTCCATGTTCTCCGGAGAAAAAGGATCTTCGATAAAAAACGGGTTATAATCTTCCAGCTTTTTGATCATATTAATGGCATCCATCGGTTGAACCCGTTCGTGAATATCGTGTAACAATTCGACCTCTTCCCCACAACGTTTGCGCACAACGTCAAACATTTGTGGAACGGACTTGAGGTACAATCTTTCATTCATGTAGTTATCAGACGCCATTCCAAAACCAGCTTCTTTAAAGTCAGGCTTATCGGCTGCTCCCGCTGCTCCAACCGCCCCATACCCCCCCTGTTGTATACGAACATATTTGAAACCATCGGCAATAATTTTCTGCGCATGATCTGCAACAGCTTCCGGTGTATTGCCGCTGGCATGTGTATAACATGGAACGGCGAAACGCACTTTCCCTCCAAGCAATTGATACACCGGCATGTTTGCGCGTTTTCCTTTTATATCCCACAGCGCTTCATCCAGCCCACTTATCGCGTTGTTTAAAACAGGACCATTACGCCAATACGAACTTACATAAACGGCATTCCACATGTCTTCAATGTTGTCAACATCTCTGCCTATACAAAACTCATTCAGATAGCTGTTGATGGCGGTGACCACAGCAAAAGCCCTTTGTGTAAACGTAGCACATCCCAAACCATATAAGCCAGGTTCTGTTGTTTCAACTTTTACAACAATCAGGTTTGATCCCTGCGGCGCCGTTGCAATCGCTTTTACACTCTTGATTTTAACCGGCGGCAATCCCTTGGCATAAGAAGGTGTAACATAGTCTTCTGCACGCGACTGGTGCGTTCCTAGCAATCCTAAAACACCAGCAGCAGAACTAACGCCAATCATTTTTAACGCTTCTCTGCGCCCTGATCTGAGATTATTTTTTGTTTCCATGTTATATGTAGGTTGGTTGTGGTTTAATGTATTCAAGCTCGCAAAACCTCACCTTAAATTTGATGGAAAAATTGTGGAATCCTAGTGTGGGTAATTGTTGTCGACAAGATATTTAAAAGACATGCGCTTATCATAGGAAAGCAAATACAAAAATGGCTTAGGCAAAATTTGATTGGTTATCATTCTTAGGGCGCTGGATTCACCAGCTTCTCACGTATCGAATTATGAACATGTTCTATTGACATGACCGATTACGGGTAGTTTCCAGTCGTATTTAATTCCTGTCCTCTGCCATATTATTTCTTGTGTTTTCCTTCCGAAATAATATATCTTACTTAACTATGGACAGACGAAAATTTATTAAAACATCCACTGTAGTTGGTGGTGCGGCAATTTTTGGAAACACCTTTGCCAGGTCAACACAGCCTTTCAATACTGCAATTGAAGCACCGTGGTTTGACAGGTCCATGCGGTGGGCGCAGTTGGCCTTCGTCGAAAATGATCCTGGCCGCTACGACCCGGATTTTTGGCTCGACTATTTTAGAAAGATTCATGCCGATGGTGTACTTCTAAGTGCCGGAGGAATTGTAGCCTTTTACCCAACTACTATCCCATTGCATCATCGCAGCGATTGGCTGGGAAATTCTGATCCGTTGGGATATTTAGTGAATGGCTGCCGCAAAATGAACATGTCGATTATTTTAAGAACCGACCCACATGCCGCGCGGCAAAATGTTTATGAAGCGCACCCCGATTGGATTGCCGTTGGGGTTGACGGGAAACAACGGAGACACTGGGCGAACAAAGATTTGTGGGTAACCTGCGCATTAGGTCCTTTCAATTTTGAGTTCATGACTGCAGTGAATAAGGAGATCATGGAACGTTACCAACCCGAAGCCATATTTTCGAACCGATGGTCTGGCCATGGTATTTGCTATTGCCAACATTGCAAATCAAATTTCAAGAACTTCTCAGGGTTCGATCTACCGAAAACAAATCAATCGGGGTTGAGCACGGCCATGGCGAGTGGTGATTTAAATGATCCTGCGTACAGGCAATACAGGGTGTGGCGAACAAACCGGTTGAAAGAACTTTGGTTCTTATGGGATTCAGAAATAAGAAAACAGAAGTCAACAGCCCGTTACATTCCGAATGGTTTTCCCGATAAGCTTATTACGGGCCAGCATTCAGACTTTTTCTTCGCCGATCAGCAAGCACGAAGTGGCATCATTCCACCATGGTCCAATGGCAAACATGCCAAAGAACTCCGTGCTACCATGGGGATGAAACCCCAAGTCGGAATTTTTAGTGTGGGTATTGAGGAGCAATATCGCTGGAAAGACTCCGTTCAAAGCAATGCTGAAATCAGAGTGTGGGTGGCTGAAGGTGTTGCCAACGGACTTCGCCCCTGCTTCGTAAAGTTTGGCGGCTACATTTTTGACAAGCGATGGATGGACACCGTTCAGCGCATGTATCAAAAATATTATGACATTGAAAAATACCTTAGAAACACGGCCCCCATCGTTCGTGCCGGCGTTGTTTATTCAGAGCAGACCGATCAAAACTACGGCGGCAAACCGTGGCAAAAAAATTATGATGATCACGCCTATGGAATTTATCACGCATTGATTGAAGATCGCATTCCCTTTGAAATGGTGAATGACCGTTTGTTGGATGAGCAACATCTTAAAGACTACAAGCTATTGATACTTCCCAACATTGCGGCTTTGTCGGATGACCAATGTGATCAACTTCGAAAATTTGTAGACCGTGGAGGGAGTTTGCTAGCAACCTACGAAACCTCCCTTTATGATGAGGAGGGAAAACCCCGAACCGAGTTTGGTTTATCCGACGTATTTGGCGTATCGTACAGCCACAACGTTGAAGGCCCATTGCAGAACAGTTATTTAAGGTTAAACGGCGATCCGAACACTAAAGGCTTCCATCCCGTTTTAAAAGATCTGGCGGATGCTTATCGTATTATTAATGGAACGCACCGCGTGAATGTTACCGCTAAAGGAGATTTTCCCAGTCCGGTTACGCTGGTCCCCACATACCCGGATCTTCCGATGGAAGATGTTTACCCGCGAAATACGGACACCGATATCCGTGAACTTTATTTAAGGGAATCGGGTAAAGCAAGGGTCGCTTATTTTACCGGTGATCTGGATCGAACTTTTTGGCAAATTCAGAGCCTTGACCACGGCAGGCTTTTAAAGAACACGATCCGGTGGGCATTGAATGAAGAACCTATGGTGAATGTTAGGGCACCAGGTGTAATTGACGTAACAACCTGGCGTCAGGAAAAATCCATGACCGTTCACCTGGTCAACCTTACCAATCCAATGATGATGAAAGGACCTTTCCGGGAGCTGATACCCGTGGATGCAAAAGTAGACATACGGATTCCTGAAAATATGAAAGTGACTGGAGTGAAATTACTTTTGCGTGGCGACAAGGTGGATTACAAAATAAATAACCAAGTTATATCCGTATCCATTCCGCGGATTGAAGACCATGAGATTATCGGAATTGATATCGGTTAACGGACTCCTTTAACCTCATTGCAATAAAGATTGACTTAACAAAAATTAAAATAGATTCAATAGGGCCTCCAACGAAATCGAATGCACGAAACAGTCGAATAAAGTCCCGGCCATCAGGATGAGAAATGCGTTTCAATCTGGTGCGAATCACACATCAACATTCAGACAGCCCACAATTCCGCATCAATAATTGATCGATCGACCGAGGCCTCAAAAACACTAAACACGCCTCGCTCAGCATCTACTTTAAAAACCAATATGTTATATTTGTTCGCCCGAACTTAAATGGTAAAAAATTATTTGAAAATCGCTCTCCGCTTCATGTTGAGGCAAAAGGGCTTTTCGATCATCAACATTGCCGGCCTAACCATCGGCATCACCTGCAGCCTGCTGATTATTCTTTACATCCAGGATGAACTCAGTTATGATAAATTTCATTCTGATGCAGAGCGAATCTACCGTTTAGGGACCAAAGGCGTGCTGGAAGGCAAAAAAATAAACTCAGCGCAAACGGGTGTCAAGGTAGCAGAAGGACTTGAGCAAGACATATCCGAAATTGAAAGCACAGTTCGCATAGCGAGTTGGGAAACTTTTCCGGTTCGGTACGAAGATCAATCCTTCACGGAGGCTAAATTGTTATTGGTTGATCCCAACTTCTTTCGGTTTTTCAATTTCAAATTAATCGAAGGGCATCCCGACAGCGTCCTTCAGGGGGAAGGAAAAGTTGTCATGACCGAATCGACCGCTAAGCGATATTTTAATTACAAGGGGAAAGGCGATCGATCACCGCTTGGAAAGACATTAATTCTTGCACAAGGATATACTGCAAAAGTCACGGGTATTGCCGAAGATCCGCCACTCAATTCTCATTTTCATTTCACATTACTCCTTTCTCTGTCTTCATACACAAGCGCAGAACCCGGAGACTATATGACAAGACGGGTTTTCACGTACTTCAAAATCAAACCAGGTGAAACGACTGAAAATGTGTTTGTCAAATTCAATAAGATCATTGAGTATAAAATTGGTGCAGAACTCGAACAGGTACATCATACAACCCTCGCCGATTTTAAAGCGGCTGGCAATGATGTTGCTTTTTTTTCGCAGCCGTTGCTTGACATTCACCTAAGGTCACAACTGAATGATGAGATCGAACCCAACAGCGACGTTCAATACCTCTACACCTTCGGAATCATCGCATTGTTCATAACATTGCTGGCATGTATCAACTTTATGAACTTGTCAACAGCCAGGTCAGCAAGCCGGGCGAAGGAAGTTGGCATCCGCAAAGCAGTAGGTGCTCCATACAACCGGTTGGTAACGCAATTTCTCTTAGAGTCCTATTTGTTTATTATCCTGGCCGTTGTGATTTCCTTGCTCCTGATCATAGCCATCTTACCAATATTCAATTACTTCACGCACAAGCAACTCAGCATTTCTGTACTTGTACAACCGGCATTTCTGGGGCTGACCATTGGATGTATTGTATTGTCAGGGTTACTGGCCGGAAGTTATCCAGCCTTTTATTTATCCCACTTCAGTCCAGTTGAAGTATTAAAAGGCAAACTTCGTGAACAACTACGCAGTTACGGAATAAGAAACGGGTTAGTGATTTTTCAATTCTTTATTTCGTCAGTCCTTATAGTTTCTACTTTAGTTGTGTATTTACAAATCCGATATATACAGCAGGCAAACGTTGGTTTTGATAAGGCAAATGTCATCAACCTGCTACACACGCGAAACCTGGGTAAAAATGGTGTTGCATTTAAAAAAGAATTGTTGTCGCATGTCGAAATTGTTTCTGCTAGTTATGCAAGCAGGCTTCCGCCTAACATTGATTGGCAATATTTATTCAGACTCGTGGATACGGAAAAAGAATATCTTTTCAATGTGTACGAGGTCGATTGGGATCACCAGGAAACAATGCGGTATGAAATGGTAGCCGGACGTTTTTTTTCTGAACAAAATCCTGCCGACACTAACGCCGTCATCCTCAACGAAACTGCTGCCAGACAACTCGGACTTACAATCTTCAAAGGAAAAAAACTTTTTTCTACTTATGACCATTCCAACCGTGAACGGGAAATCATAGGAATTATTAAAGATTTCAATTTTGCATCTTTGAAAGAACCGATTCAACCGTTGGCTATCACCCTTGGGCCGCAACCAAATTGGGAGATTGGTATCCGGCTTTCACCGGGCAACACCCAAGAGAAGATCGGGTTGATAAAATCGATCTGGAACAAGTACGCCAATCATGCACCGTTTGAATATACTTTTCTGGACAAAAATTTTGAGGCTACGCATAAAACAGAAAAACGCATCGGATTTATTTTTCTATTGTTTACGTCGCTCGCAATATTCATTGCATGCCTGGGTTTGTTTGGATTGGCGACCTTCACTGCAGAACAACGAACCAAGGAAATTGGAATCCGAAAAGTTGTTGGCGCCAGCATTCAAGATATCGTGTTAATGATCAACCAGGACTTCATGAAGCTAGTAGGGGTAGCCAACTTGTTAGCCTGGCCTGTTGCCTGGTGGATCATGCATTCGTGGTTAACGCAATTTGCGTTTCGGATATCGTTTCCATGGTGGTCATTGCTTTTTGCATGTATCATTACGTTGCTAATTGCATTTATCTCGATAAGTTTTCAAGCTGTAAGAGCTGCCAGAGGTAACCCTGTAAAATCTCTGCGAAACGAATAGAGGTGTAGTTTGTTGGTGGCGCCGTTGCTTCGATACCTTTCGTATTACAATCATTTATTTTTGCTTAATTATTCTCATTTGCTGCGATTGTGAGAAAATCAGCGCACCTTACCAAACATTATATCTTAATACCTACTAACATGGCAATGGAACGGAGAAATTTTCTTTTCGGGGCTTTGGCGTTATTTCCCTCAACAGCTTTTGGTATCATCAAAACTAAAATATTAAGAACAATAAAAGGGTTCAAGGTGAACGCGAATGAAGCAAGGTTTGGTGAACGCTATAAAATGAAAGGCGTCACATTAAACAACCTTGATATTAAAATCTCGGGTTCGGATACGGATGGTGACCTGGCTGTGTTAGAGCAAACAGGCCTTACTCCAAACGGAGGGCCGCCGTTGCACGTTCATCCTTTTCAAGATGAGTGGTTTTATGTTGTAGAGGGCGAGTATCTATTTCAAGTTGGAGACGAAAAGCATACCGTGAAAACAGGTGATACGATCTTCCTTCCTAGAACTGTACCGCATGCCTTCATCCAGCGAACGGAAAAAGGGAAAATGATTGTTTCATATTTGCCTGCTGGAAAAATGGAAGCTTTTTTTAAAGCGACTGACAAATGGACTTCACCTCCTTCAAAAGAGGAAATCGCAAAAGTCTTTGAAGATCATGATATGAAAGTGGTTGGACCACCCTTAAAATCGCAATAAATTTTAAAGCTTTATGGTTGTTCAACTTTTTTTGAAGCTAATCCGATAGCGCCGTATAACGAAATTAAAATAACCATCAGGCCTCCTACAAAAAGTAGCATCGGAATTTGCAGTGCCTCCAGGAACATTGGGAAGGAAAATAAATCCCTCTCAAATAAGTCGATCATTACACTGATGCCGATTAACACTGCCAAGCAAATCCATGCCAGTAATAATGCAACGGTGTATCTAAACGCCCCTTGCCACCTTTTCCGAAATTCTGGTATCCGCCCTACACCAACAACAATGAGACACACCAATGCAATGCCAATGATCATTAGAAATACTACCAAGGTCATAGGCTAGAATTTTAATTAGATTTTTTTTACCCTTAACTTCAAAATAATATACGCCAGCATCGAAATAAAGAAAATAATTAAACCATATAGAATATTGATAAGCGCTACTTTTAATCCACCCATAATAACCTGAAACGGAATAACTTGCTCGCTGCTTTCCAAAACATCAAACGCTATGAAAAGGCCAAACAATGTTCCGAATGTTCCAAAGGCCACTGCAAGTCCACTAATGTGTTTGATCGCTTCCAGCCATTTCGAGTCAATCAACTTTTTTTTCAATTTGCTAATCAAAATGTATCCAATGATCGTCAGGTTACAAAGAAAAAGTAGTGTCAACGGGTGCATGTATTCAACGCCGCCTGAACGATAGGTATCTAATAGGTTTGACATAAGATAAAGTTTAAGTTTATTTTTTATTTCAACAAGTTTATCAAGAACATTAAAGTAAAACCGGCTTATTAGATAAAGTGATGCTTTGGACCCCGCTCTTACCTGTGGCGTGCCGCATATGGCGAAAGGGTTCAAAACAATGTTGAATGGGATACTTGGCGAAATGTCTGCACCAGATATTATTAGCTGCGCATTTTTTTCTTTAATATGTGATCGGTATGGATCGGACCGCGACTTTGTTGAATTCATTTTTTACGAAACAGCGCTGGGTAGTTCACGTTTTTTTCTGGCTGATGATCCTTGCGTTTTATGTAATATTCTTCGGCCGGAAAAATGAGAATTATTCGATGACCTTTTTCTTTGTTGGCCTGCTCATGCCGATAACAATCGCAACAACTTATTTTGTCAACTATGTACTCATTCCCCGATACCTGATGAAGGAGCGCTATATCATTTTCGGATTATACTTTATTTATACGTTGTTGGGATCTTTATTCCTGGAAACCGTTATCACCCTGATTACATTTATCGTTGTGGCGGAGGTGACCATCAAAAACATGAGTCCCGCCTCTTTCGATCTTGTGTTTATGTTAACATCGTTACTCATGGTAATTTTTTTTGCCAGCGGTATTAAAATGCTTTTGCGTTGGAAAAAATCAACTGAAGATTACCAGACGCTGATGCGTGAAAAAGTCGAGACAGAACTGAAGTTCTTAAAGACCCAGCTTAATCCTCACTTTTTATTTAACACGTTGAACAATTTATATTATCTGGCAACAATTAAATCGGATAAGGCGCCTCAAGCCATCCTCGCATTAAGTGATGTACTGGATTATGTTCTTAAAGAAGGAAGATCGACGTTTGTGTTGCTTGACAGTGAATTAAAACATCTCCGTAATTATGTGGCGCTGGAGTTGCTTCGGTATGAAGACCGCGTTAATGTGAACATCTCTGTTACCGGAAATACGCGAGAACATGCTATTGGGCCAATGATACTAATTACGCTGATGGAAAATGCGTTCAAGCATGGCGTAATGCCGACAGCAGGAAAATCATGGATAACGATGTCAATTTGTTGTGAGCCGGGCCACATTCATATCGAAATTCGCAATAGCTGCAAAGAGAGAGTAAATGGTCATGGCATTGGTTTGGAGAACTTGAAGAGTCAGCTTAATCATTTATACGATGACAGATATCAGCTCGATATTGTAAATGAAGATGAACGAGAGTTCGGGATCATCCTCATGATACGTCACTAAACAGCCTCAAGAATGAAATTCAAATATCTGGTTGTAGATGATGAACCATTGGCGCGCAAATTGATTGCAACGCATGCTTCCAAAATTGAAGGGCTAGAATTAGTTTGCGAATGTGCTAGCGCCATCGAAGCAAGCAATGTACTTCGAAGTAAACCGGTTGATCTCATTTTCCTGGACATTCAAATGCCGGAGATCGATGGACTGAAATTTATTAGTACCTTAAAAAATCCTCCGAGTATAATTGTCACCACGGCATTTCGGGATTTTGGTCCGGAAGCTTTTGATCTTGACGTCATCGATTATTTGTTGAAACCAATTTCTTTTGAACGGCTATTAAAAGCAGCAAACAAGTTTTTTGAAAGAAAAACGGCAGCCTCTTCAAAAGTTCTTGAGTCTGTGGAAGAACCCGCCTTTATTTATCTGCGTGCGGACAGAAAGATGCACAAAATTGCCACCAGCGACATATTGTACATTGAAAGTTTAGACGAGTATGTAAAAGTTTACTTGCGTAACAGGATGCTCATTACCAGGGAGGGAATCAGTATTCTCGAAACAAAACTTCCTGCCGAACAATTTGTAAGGATCCACCGTTCATTTCTCATTGCGGCTAAGGCCATTTCAACCATTGCCTCAGATGGTGTGGAGGTTGGTGGAAAGATTCTTCCCTTTGGACGCGCTTACAAGCAAAGTGCATTGGCAGCGCTAAAGGTTAAAATTTAAATTGAGTTCCTGTTTATTCTCAAGCCAGTTTCCGTATTCGCATTTTAAAATTAACTTCAGGTAGCGCTTTGATCTAAAAAAGGAGCAACCTAAGTTGAGAATTATGAAAGCCCTCTGCCTCACAATCATTTTGGCATTAAGTTGTCTTGTCACCCGGTCCCAAATTCTTTATCCGCGCATTGGCGCTACTGCATCTGTCAACACCTACAATCCCACGCCTTACGATATAAAGCCGCGTGTCGGGTTTTTGATCGGTGTCGGCTATCAGCTTAAGCTGACGAATACGGTATCGGCACGGGCTGAATTGAATTATGTGCGCAACGCATACGAAGCCAAATACGCAGTTGATATTTATATTCCTGATGGCATGGATACATATGAATTACATGAGTCGGCATCCAACCGGTATAATGTTTCATACCTTGAAGTACCGGTTCTATTAAAAATAAAATTGCTGCACAAGGATTTTTTTGTAACCGGCGGCCCATCAGTAGCCTTAGGGTTAGGGGGATCGCATCGATATAACTTTAGCCGCACGTCCAGCTACCTGGATCCTATACAGGAAGCTGGGTCAGGCAAAATAAAGTTTGATGGGGGCCTCGCTTCAAATAAAGGGGACATACATTACGATAGCCAGTGGGACGTTGGTTTCCAGGCCGGCATTGGAGCCCTTTTATTTAAGAAATTGCAGGTTGAATGCAGACAAAGTTTTGGCACCATCAATCTTTACAAAAACATTGACTCCAAAAATCGATATCTCCAGGTTTCGTTCTCCATCCCGATTCCCCTTGGAGATTAACAGAGGTAAAAATGCTGGGTGTGTTGGCACAGACGTTCAAAAGTTTGATCGAGAAATATGCGGGTCCTGATGCGTCTGAACAATGCTGGCTTGAACTATCGTCTGCTTATTCAGAACCGAGCCGTCATTATCATACACTCACGCATCTGTATCATTTGCTCGCACAACTTTTACCTGCAAAACAGGAAATAAAAAATTTTGACGCAGTGCTTTTTGCCTTGTACTACCATGATTTTATTTACAACGTTTCCGCGAAAGACAACGAAGAAAAAAGCGCTGAGTCCGCATCGAGTATACTGAACGAATTGCATGTGCCTAGGGCCACCATCGACAGTTGCCTGCAGCATATCCTCGCCACGAAAATTCATGCCCTAAGTGAAAGCCATGACACCAATCTTTTTACCGATTCGGATCTCGCCATCCTTGGTCACGAGTGGAATAGCTATCGTACATATTGCGAGCAGGTCAGACAAGAGTATGCCATCTATCCCGACACCCTCTATAAACCGGGGCGAAGAAAAGTACTCGAACACCTTCTTGCCATGAAAAGCATTTTTAAAACCGACCGTTTCATTAAACAATTTGAAAATCAGGCCCGGCTGAACCTCGCGCGGGAAATCAATGACTTACTTTAAGCGTTTACCGGCTTTAGCAAAGCTTTAAAGTGATTTAAATTTGAGCTCATCCATGCAACCTTTCCAAAGCTCTCGCAGTCTCTAATAAAATTGGTAACCAGAAATTCTTGTTCGGATTCGTGCATTATTGGTATAAATACGAACACTGTTGTGACCGGATAGGGCATTGAAATGGAATAAAGCCGTTATCAGGTCATGGCACAAGGATTGGGTGCCGAGATTATTGTTCATCAGTTATTCAAACCTCAACACACTTAATCTAATGAAAAAAGCTTTTAATTTTGTTTTCCTTGTTGCCTTTATCACGTTGGTGATAAACACTCAAGCCCAGGATCGCGAACCTTATATCACAAAATCATTTTCAAATGAGTCGATTAAAGAACTCTATGCGCGTACTTCCGGAGGCAGTATTACAGTAGAAGGTGGTAACGAACAGGCACGCGTTGAAGTATTCATCAAGGGTAACAATGGAAAAACGCTTAGCAAAGATGAAATCAAAGAGCGCCTTGATGAAGACTATAAATTAACAATTGGTGTTGAGGGCAATGAGCTGAAACTGATTGCCGAACCTAAGGATAAGTTCTTTAACTGGCGTCACGCGTTGAGTATCTCTTTTAAAGTTTATGTGCCTCAAACTATCTCGACTGACTTGAGTACCAGCGGCGGAAGCATAGACATGCGTAATTTATCAGGCACCCAGAGTTTTTCAACCAGTGGTGGCAGTCTAACACTTGACAAGTTGAGCGGCAAGATCAAAGGCAGGACTTCCGGAGGAAGTATTCATGTTAGCAATGCAAAAGACATGATAGACCTGGCGACTAGTGGCGGAAGCATCGAAGCCGAAAATTGCAATGGAAAACTTTCACTTTCAACGTCAGGCGGGTCGATTAGCCTGCATAATTTAAAAGGCACAGTAAAAGCAAATACCAGCGGTGGCCCTATACGCGGCGGTGACATTACCGGAGAGCTAACTGCACACACATCGGGTGGCAGCGTTGACCTCCGTGATCTTGAGTGCAGTGTAGATGCATCAACAAGCGGCGGTAATATGGAAATTGAAATCGACAAGCTGGAAGAATATGTTACCATTAGCAACTCCGGCGGAAACATTCACGTAACCATGCCCGGCAATAAAGGCGTAAACCTCAATCTTCGAGGTGACCGGATAAATTTGGAAAACATGAATAATTTCAATGGAGATAAGGAAGACCATAAAGTGGAAGGAAAAATAAACGGGGGCGGTATACCTGTAAATATCCAAACCAGTGGCAGAGTTACAGTTGCCTTGAATTAAGACAATCAATCCTTACTAATATCTTATAAAAGGCGCACAGGATTTTAATCCGTGCGCCTTTGCCTTTTGCGGAACCTTAATAATTGCATAAATTGATTTCATATCAACCTGCACTATGCAACCAGTGGAACTTCCCATCACTTCATTACAACATATTGGGATTCCGGTCACCAATTTAGAAAAGTCAAAGGCATTTTACGAAAAGCTTGGCTTTACCAATGTGATGGAATCTACATTCGAATTTAATGACAGTCAAGGTACTTGTGTGATGATGAAGCTAGGCGGTATACTGATGGAGTTATACCAAATGCCTTCCTCCGAATTAGGAAAAATAAAAAATCGTAACGATGGGCACATCGATCATATCGCCTTTGACGTCACTGATATCGATAAAACATTTCTGACGCTCAAAACTGCTGGCTTCATCGTGTTGGAGGACCAACCAATTTTTTTAAACTTCTGGAAAAATGGATGCAAGTTCTTTAACATCGTTGGTCCGGATGGTGAAAGATTGGAATTTAATCAGATACTTTAGTTGTAGCAACGTGACAAATTAAAAATGTCCGCTGTGACGTTTCTTTGAACAACATACACAAAATAAGCACCATGCGTTTTGTAAACATTTGTATTCTTTGTTTCATCTTTTCAAACCTATCTGCGCAGCACATCTTTCATGGCCCTTTAAAAAAAAATAATACAAATCCACGCTACTTCACTGATAACCGAGGTAAGGCAATTTATCTGACAGGTTCTCATACCTGGGAAAACTTGCAGGACATGACATCGGCCTCTGAGCCGGTATTCGACTACAAATCCTACCTCGACATGATGGAAAAAAATAATCATAATTTCATGAGGATGTGGGCATGGGAACAAGCACAAATGGCACCCTGGAGCTCGGAAGTTATTGTTGTAAATCCGTTACCTTTTGCTCGCACCGGACCAGGCCTTGCAAATGACCAGCTGCCAAAATTTAACCTTACAAAGTATAATCCTGAATATTTTGATCGCCTTCGTCAACGGATTATTGACGCAGGTAAAAGAGGTATCTATGTTTCCATCATGCTGTTTCAAGGATGGAGCCAGGATCGAATTGATTCAAAAGTTGGCAATCCCTTCCCCTACCAGCCATACAACGTAGCGAATAACATCAATAAGATCGGCGCCCCGGAAACGCCGGAGGATTATGATGACAGACCAAGCCTTCATAGCATGTTAATACCCGCAAAGCTTTTGCTGATTCAGAAAGCATACGTTAAAAAAGTGATCTTAACCGTAAATGATTTGGATAATGTTCTGTATGAAATCATCAATGAAGGCGGTGCAACGGAGTGGCAATATCACATGATAAACTTCATCAAAGAAACTGAGGCTACGATGCCGAAACAACATCCGGTGGGAATGACACATCGCGGTGATAAAAAAATGACGAATCAAATTTTATTTGATAGCCCAGCAGACTGGATATCACCTAACTATACGCCTTATCCTTGGAAATTGGCGGACTCGATACGAATCACGTCGTTCAAGGAAGATCCGCCGGAAGCCGATGGGACGAAGGTGGTAATCAATGATACTGATCATTTATGGGGGCACGGGGGAAACCATAAGTGGATATGGAAGAGTTTTTTGAGAGGGCTAAATCCAATTTTTATGGATCCATGGGAACCACTGCCGGGAAAAAAAAATGATGATAAGGCAGAGGGTTGGTTATACAATAGCGATGGGATTTCGAAAGATGATAGAAATTATCCGGATTGGGATTTGATCCGTCGGCACATGGGCTATACGTTGGATTTCGCCGATCGATTAAATCTGGACAGAATGATTCCCCATAGTGAACTTTCTTCTACAACGTACTGCCTGGCTGACGTTGGGCAGGAATATTTAATCTATTTCCCTGATGGTGGAGAAGCTAAAATCAATTTACAAAATGGTGAAGGAAAATATAAAGCGACGTGGTTTATACCGTTGATTAATAAAACGATAGTAGCACCAAAACAAATCACGGGTGGCGCAATCGTTCAAATGGAGTCGCCTACTTCATTGGACGCCGTTCTTCATCTAATAAGAAATTGACCTAAGCGTGAAAAAAAATTCGTATTCACATTCTTCATTATGGAAATTTAGCTGTGGATAAACATCTACAGCCCTATCTGAAATCAATTGATGCGCTTCATTATCCCCATTATTCTCCATGGAATAATTTTTGCAATAATTTTTTGAAACGATGATTATGAATGAGGATATAAAAGATCGTGATGAAGAAGTGGATAGGATCCACATGGATGAAGGATATGAAGTGCAGGCGTGGTGCGAGTTGTTTGAAATTAGTATCGTAGATTTAAAACATGCCATAGAAGCGGTGGGCCCGAGTGCCGTTAAAGTGAAATATTATTTAGAGGAAAATAATATCCGACGAAGCGAGCATTTAAGATGACCAATGGGCGTAAACTTATTAACTATTTTAACTGTTGTAAAACGTAAGACTTCCGAATAAATCATGAACAACGACTTCCTTATCGTAGGGATAGGTGCGTCAGCGGGTGGTGAATCATCGCTATATGATTTTTTTGAAAATACCCCGCCTTCCATAAATGCATCTTTTATTGTCGTACGACATTTAAAACGTGATTTTCAAAGTCAAATGAAATTTTTGCTGTCGCGGCATACACGTTTACCAGTATATACCATCCGAAACGGCGAAGAAATCAAGCCCGGATGTATATACCTCATGCCGGAAAACACTACCGCTACAATTAAGGATGGCTATCTGTTGTTAAAAGAACGGACGGCTAAAACCGATGTAAATTACGCCATCGATGAATTTTTCACCTCACTTGCGCATGATGTAAAAGATCGGGCTGTAGGAATTATTTTATCGGGTATGGGTAATGACGGAACAAACGGTGCAAATGCCATTGAAGAGTACGGAGGAATGGTCATGGTGCAGGATCCGAAGTCAACGAAATTTGATTCCATGCCGAATAGTGTTATCGCGAACGACTTTCCAGACTACATTCTGCCGGCCAGAAACATGGGCCAACATCTGATGGAATATATAAAGTCCAAAGAAAAGAAAAGAGCTTTTAATCTGTGAGACTATCGCAGTTTGAAGCCTCGATAAATGAAAATCGCATTAACACCAAAAATCATCGCAAGAAAAAGTGGGAGAAACATGACGCCAATGCCGTTCATCTCGCCTAAGCCATTCTGCACGGTGGCATATGTCAAATAACAGAACCCAAACACAATGATCAGTTTAAGAATTCGCAGCATCAAAACGGAATTTCTGTACTGACGTTCTGCGTTTTCTTCTGTGATCTTATAAGGAAAATTGAAACGGTGGGAGTACCTTAAAGCTGCTGTTAACATCGAATAGACTACAAACGCCAGGATCGGTAAGATCCAAACAGTGGACTTGTTTCCAAAGGCATCAGGCTCTCCGGCCGCGTTATAGTGTTGTGGAATTGTTGTTGGAAGCTTACGGTAGTATAACAGCATGATTGCAAACATCAATATCAAGCCCGACGCGGATACAAATTCTATGACCCGGTCGGTATTGGACATTGCAATTTTTACTCTCGGGCGTTGCATACATCTTGAATTACTAATATCATTTAAGTTACTAAAATTTCGTTTGGAAGAAATATCGCTGTAGAGTATCGAAATCGATAATCTTTCCAATCCTCTCAGTATCTTTAGTATACGGAAGCCAAACTCATATGAAAAGACCATTCCCTTTTTTACTACTCTTTATAGTTATCAACACAACAATACGCGCGCAACCATTGGTAGGAACATGGGAAATGATTTCTATCAAAGGCATTAACGCCGCAGGCGAACGGTTTGCCAGCGATGCATCATCAAACCGCGAAATAAAAATAATAACGCCGACGCATTACATGCTCATCGCACAGGACGTGGAAGGTGATTCGCTTGTATTCAACCGCTGTTATGCCGGAGCCATCCGCGTCGATGGTAATAAATACGATGAAATTCCGATGCTTTCTTCATCCCCTATTTTTGATAATGTTAAAACAGACTATACATGGAAGATAGTCAACGACAAGTTCGTTCAAGCAGGTACTCTCATCCGGCCTGATGGAAAGAAAGTCATTCTGGAAGAACTAGTTTTCGGTCGGGTGAAGGCTTCGGCATCGTATATCAACAATCCAACGAATGGCACCTGGAGGCTTTTGTCGTCTACGTATGTCACCGCAGATGGAACTCGTCATTCGGATTCAAATGAAACTGTGAATGCGCTGTTTATTATCACACCCACGCATTGGATGTATGCCAGCAGCAGGGATAAAAAATTCGAACATGTTATGGGGGGCGGCTATACGATGAAAGATGACAAATATTATCCGGCGCTGGATTTTGCGTCGTTCCCAAAAAAACTCTGGGGCGAGACTGAGATGACACAAAAAATAGATGGCGAAAAACTTTACGTCACGGGTACGAGCATTTTTCCTGACGGGCGAAAATTTATATGGAACGACGTGTTTGAAAAAGTGAACTGATAGATCGCCCATTCACAAGCATAGTCTGTATTTACATTTGCAAATCGCTAGGACTTTTTTCGCCGCACTGTAACCTGCTCTCCCCCAATACCCCAATTATCGGTCGATACTTCATCGATAACAACCACGGTAGTAGCCGGATTCTTGTTCAATACTTTTTGAAGCAATTCTGTTACCCCTTTTATAAGTTCAGCTTTTTGTTGTGATGTTACACCATCATCAGTGATTTTAATATTTACGTAAGGCATTGTTCGTACTTTATTAATTAAAAACAAATTCTAATTTAGCGGCATTCCAATAGCCCAGGTATTACGTTGTAAATCTTTAAAACTCGCGAATATCAGGATCAACCTGTTCGTTCAAAGGCTTTTCAATTACCTCTCAACCTAAGTCTACTCCTTTACTAAATGTACACCGCGTACCTATACATGAATCAAGCGTTGATTGGCCGGATGAGTTTCACTTGAATCCGACAACATAACCCTTAGTCATCAACCTTTACCTCTTTCAGCGATTTTCATACAAACGAAATTTGTTAAAATCATTTTAGAAATTTAAATCTGCTTAAGGATATACACAAGCTTTTCAATTTCAAATGTTCTTTTAATCACATTGTCGGTGTCATAAATTATAAGAAATCTCATAGAATACTGAAAAACCAGTTCAAATAATACATTTATGTAATGACTTAAGTGGGCTGTAGTGAATGACAAGTTTCGAGGCTAAATGAAAGATAGCCTAACGTTACAACGTTTGAGTTACATGCCATTTTAAACACCATCCACGCGGTTTATTGATTCTCCCATCAACAGCCTCCGATAAGTTGCAATAAACGTCGCCACGCCATTCTATTTTGTCGACACACAAACACACGGGTACGTGGGAATATTATAACTTCGTAATGGCTGGATTGTGAGTATTTTTTAACCTGTATGTCGGGAGTCCATGTTGCCGTTTAGCAACAGCTAAGTGCTGAAACATTGCTTTTTATTTTTTATATAATTAACGTTTTTATTATGCGATTAGAATTCAGCTATGCATTTTCTGTGCTAGCGATCTCCTGTTTCTCACTGCAAGCCCAGGACCTTGATTCAATCATGAGCCTTAACGCATTTACTGAAGAAAGTGATCTTCAAAAAATGCTTAACAAAAATGTCTCAGTATCTTCCCAAAACCTGACATCGCGAGAAACCCCAGGTATTATCAGCGTTGTGACCGCCGAAGAAATACAAAATAGTGGTGCACGTGACATGGTTGATGTCCTTCGGCTAGTACCAGGTTTTGATGTTGCACACGACCTTTCTTTTGTGAAGGGTCTTAGCCTTCGCGGCAATTGGGCAAATGAAGGAAAAATTCTTGTGCTGATGGATGGTCAACCTTTTAATGAATTGCTTTATCAAAGCGTCGCCGTCGGCAACCGCTTTCCGGTTGACGCCATTGAACGCATTGAGATTATTCGCGGCCCTGGCTCAGCACGTTATGGCGGGTCTGCAGAATACGGCGTCATAAACATCATCACCAAGGCTGCCTCCAGTCTCAATGGCGTGGCAGTCTACGGTACAGCAGGTTTTCACAAAGATGCCACCGGCCGAACCAACGGTGGGGTTATGACATCTCATAAAGGACAAAAATTTGCATGGGATTTATCGATATTTAAAGGAAAAAGTATTGTAAGCGATCAACTATATCAGGATATTTTCCTTGCTTCAGAACCTGTTTCTTTAGTTCATGAGTCTCACGCCGATCCGCTGAATATCAACCTTGGATTGAAATACAACGGACTATCCGTACGCACCATGTACGATCAATTTGAAAACGCCGACCCAATATCAACTGCATCCTTCAGCAACTATGCACTTGACATAGAGTACAAAATAAAACTTTCTGACAAATTCAGATTGACCCCCCGTGTTCAATATATGAACCAAAAGCCATGGCAATACGATTTTGAAGATACACCCGAAGTGGATTTTAATGTGCGGGCGTTGCGTACGCTTGGACAACTGGATGCCGACGTAGACATCAGCCGAAAAGTAAACCTGAATTTTGGTGCGCTTTATTTTAGCGACAAGGGTATAGACCTTTCAGTAGATGAAACCATGTTAAAGATGCATAACGTTGCGTTCTATGCACAAGCATTATTCAAACATCGGCTAGCAAATGCAACCGTAGGTTTCAGGTTCGAAAAAAACACCAAGTTCGCCTCCGCATTTGTGCCTCGCGTAGCGTTGACAAAAAAGATTCAAAACTTTCATTTCAAGGCTCTTTATAGCGCATCGTTCCGGTCGCCTTCCCTATACAATGTGCTGATTGATACCACTGGGGCAAAGCCCGAAAGGTCTAACGTGTTTGAGTTTGAAGTCGGTTATCAGTTTACACCTGAAATGCTGCTGTCTCTTAATGCCTTTCATATTTCCACGCGAGATGTTATTGTATATGGATCGGAAGGCGAAGGCGATACCTTTGTGGAGTGGTATGAAAGTTCAGAGAAGTCAGGCACCAAAGGAGTTGAAGTTGTCTACAGCATTCGTAAGAAAAAATGGTACTCTCATTTGACGTACTCCTTTAGCCAGGCCTTATCTGACAATGCAGTAGAAAAATACCGGATACCACAAACCGACAAACAATACGCTGGAATGGCAGCACACAAGGTAACACTGAATACCAATGTTTACCTCACTCCAAACTTAAGTTTTAGCCCAACCATGATTTATGTCGGCACACGTTATGCCTATACTACATCCGATGAAAACTACGAACTAATATCCAATGAACTGGAACCCTACACTTTGGTAAATGTATTCTTGAATTACAAAAATCTACTACCAGGGCTCACGTTAGGCGCAGGCGTATATGATATGTTTAATGAGCGGCCATTAATGCCGCAGCCTTACCACGGCGGACTAGGTGCCTATGCTCCTATCCCAGGTCGCAGTCGTGAATATGTTATCAAACTTTCTTATCAGGTAAACTTCAAGAAATAACTATTATGCATTTCTCTAAATTATATTTTTTGCTCACAGCGCTTGTCTTTTCATTCACTTCAAAAGCGCAAACAACTAATTATCAGGTATACGCACTGTATGTTGTAAACATTGCCAAATATTCTTCTTGGCCCGCACTTTCCGGCGAGTTTAACATTACTGTATTCGGCAGGTCAAAAGTGTATGATGAATTATTAAAACAAAATGGCAAAATGGTAAATGGCCATAACATGAAGATCACGCAAGCTGAAAATATCAGTGACATCGGTCATCCCCAAATCATTTACCTGGCGGATGGAAAAAGTAACACGTTAGATGATCTTATCAAAATGACGGAAGGAAAGTCTGTCATGATTATTTGTGAACGAGAAGGTCTCCACAAGCGGGGTGCAGGTTTCAGTTTTGTAGTGATGGATAACGGAACCCTGCGGTGCGATATCAATGCGTCAGAACTTGAGAAACGTCAAATCAGACTTTCCAAAAACTTGAGTGCATTGACGAATTCATCGATATAAGGTTGGAACCCTCTCAACTAAGAGTGAGACATTGAATAGCCAAAGTGTGCTGTCGCTTTTCGTAACGATATCTTTGGTTAAACTGTAGCTGGAAAAGATTGTTTACATTGTAATTTGCCGTCGTTTAGTACAATTTTTTAAAATATTAAAGATTGTCCTGCACGCGGAAGAAATTTCCATTGTTAACATCGACCGTATGAAGCCACAGGCCGCACGCATTGCAAAAACCGACAAACCACGGGTGGTTATTCTTGGCGGTGGGTTTGCTGGCATAGAGCTCGCCAAGGCATTGCGACATGCGCCGGTTCAGATTGTATTAATTGACCGCCAAAACTTTCACACATTCCAACCGCTGCTTTACCAGGTTGCCACGGCCGGGGTAGAACCGTCGTCTATCATTTATCCCTTTAGAAAGATCTTTGATGATGATTCCAATTTTTTCTTTCGCATGGCAGATGCGATATGTGTCGATACCGCGAACCGAATTCTGGAAACGTCCATCGGTTACATTCACTACGATTTTCTCGTGGTTGCCACAGGCGCTACTACGAATTTTTATGGTAATGAACAGATTCAATCAAAAGCTATTCCTATTAAGGCTATTGAAGACGTGCTCGCATTAAGAAATACAATACTTACAAATTTTGAAAAAGCACTTCAAATTCAGGATGAACAACAGCTAAACAGCTTAATGGATTTCGTCATTGTGGGTGGCGGCCCTACCGGCGTTGAAATAGCCGGAGCGTTGAGTGAATTGCGAAAGCATGTGTTTCCCAAAGACTATCCAGAACTCAATTTTGTCAATATGGATATCCACCTGATCCAAAGCGGTTCACAGCTTTTAAAAGGAATGTCGAACGAGGCATCTGCAGAAGCAAAAGCAATACTTGAAAAAGCCGGTGTGAAATTGTGGATGAATTGTCGCGTTAAATCTTACGACGGACTTATAGTAAAATTAGATACTGGCGAATCACTTTGTACACGAACATTAATCTGGGCTGCCGGCGTCACAGGAAAAGTTATTGAAGGTTTCCCGGCTTCTGTAGTCGCCCCGGGCAACAGGCTAAAGGTAGATGCTTGCAACCGCGTTGAAGGATATTCAAACATTTTCGCTATTGGCGATATTGCCGCCATGGTTACGCCCGAAAACCCTGAAGGATATGCCATGATGGCTCAACCAGCGATACAGCAAGGCAAATGGTTGGGAAAAAACATTAAACGGTTGCTGGCGGGCGAAGCGCTTCAGCCCTTCCGTTACAACGATCAGGGTTCTATGGCAACGATCGGCCGAAACAAAGCGGTTGCAGACCTAAAAATTTTCGGCCATACCTATAAAACTCAAGGATTCAAAGCGTGGTTTGTCTGGATGTTTGTACATCTCATTTCACTCATTGGTTTTCGAAATCGCCTGATCGTATTCATCAACTGGATGTGGAGTTATTTTACTTACGATACCGGAATCCGCTTGATCATCGGAAAGAAAAAAGAAAATGTTCCTGTCGAGGAAGTAACAGAAAAAACTATGGTTTAAGTGTTTGCATTGCAAAAATCCCAAATTCTAACGCCAGTAATTCATCTCAAATCTTAAAAAATATTCCCTTCTTATAAAGAAATCTGCACATCCCCCACTCTAAAGTAAAAATCACCAACGATGTGATAATCGCCATCAAGCCCAGGGGAATGTTGATGAAACTCATCAAGCCATTCGATATGGCAGCGATGTAACCATTAAACCACCTGCCGCCAACAATTTCAATAAAGAGATAAATAAAAAGGGAATTCATGCCCACGATAATAAAAAACTCCACATATTTTTTGTGCTCACGCAAATCGATCCACCAGTAGAAGAAGCAAAGCGCAAGCAAACACCATCCACCGGACGCGAGTACAAATGAAGATGTAGCAATGCGTTTAATGATCGGCGTGATCGTCACATCCATTACATAGCCTGTCACGAGTGCAATAGCGCCTGTAATCAAAAGCCATTTTAGTTTTTCTCCAGGTGCCAAGGAAGTGAGCAATAGCTTACCTACCAACGCTCCCCATATCGTATGGGCTGCTGTAGGCAGAAAGTTGATGGCAACCCACCCTCCCCCATTAATCTTATTCATTAAGACAAGGTCCATGTAATTGCCAAAATTATGCTGGTCAGTAAAAGGTTGATCAAAATTCGGAATGTTTGTAAAGCGGTATAATATTTCTGTCAACACCAGTAAACCCAGGCTGAATGCGATTTGCGCTGAAAATGACCATCGGAAAATGAAAAATGCAATCAGCGTGGTGGCCGAGAGTTGTGTGAGTACATCCCATAGCTCAAACGATAGACCACCCGGGCGAACAGCATAGTCCAGCACACCCCAAAAGAATAACCACCCTGACCTTTTTAACACTTTAACAAAAGACACACGCCACGGAACACCTTGAACTTGCTGCCGATGCAACGAATAGGCCATCGCTGTTCCTGCCATAAACATGAAACCCGGTTGGATGAGGTCCCAGAACCGTAGACCGTTCCATGGGTGATGAAAAAACTGTTGAAAGAAAAGTTGGATGACACTCCCTTCCGTCACTTCATAAAGATTTTCGTACAACCGCGCGCTCTCCAACATTAACAATACCATGATGAGTCCTCGCATAAAATCAAGCGAAAGAAGTCGGCTTTTGACAGGTGGAAGGGTCATAATAAGATGATGGAAATTTCCTTTTTCTAATTACAACTATTAAGAGAATAATGCAAGACGCGAATTTTCAAACTTTAAGCAACTTGTCTGAAGATCTGATAATTGCTCGTTTAATAAAACGCCCAACACATTCAATCCATACTCGTCAACTAAGCAGAGCAAGGACTACTGTTAAATTTATGAAATACAAGTCCGGCACTTCACCAGTCTCATTGTCCTCTAGATTAGAATTCGTACTTTCAGTCAACAATAGGTATTACTATGAAATATTTCCTTTTCATCGCGATTATCTTGGTCTGTTTCTCTTGCACATCTGACTTTTATACCGCAGCCGATTTTGGTAAGGTGGGGAAGATTGATACTCACATGCACCTCAATGCCAAGCATCTTGCGCTCGCGGAACAAGCCCAGGAAGACAACTTCAAGTTACTTACAGTAAATGTGGATGTCTCTAGTTATCCTTCGCTTGAGGATCAGGAACAGTATGCAATACACCAAATAAAGCATTTCCCTGACCGCGTTAGTTTTCTGACAGCATTTACGTTAACACAATGGGATTCTGCAAACTGGTCGGACATAACGATTGAGCAATTAAAAAAGTCGTTCGACAAGGGTGCTTATGGAATCAAACTTTGGAAAAATATCGGAATGGTTTATAAAGATGCAGCAGGAAAATTCATCATGATCGACGATCCTAAATTCGATAGCGTCATTCAATATATCATCGACCAGGATAAAACCGTGATGGCGCATTTGGGCGAACCAAAAAACTGCTGGCTTCCATTGGAACAAATGACCGTGAATAATGACCGAAGCTATTTCAAGGCACATCCGGAGTATCATATGTATCTGCATCCGGAATATCCATCGTATGAGGACCAGATCAATGCACGCGACCGGTTTGTCGAAAAACATCCGGACATGCGGTTTGTTGGCGCACATTTGGGAAGTCTGGAATGGAGTGTGGATGAACTTGCCAAACGTTTAGACAAGTTTCCGAACATGGCTGTTGATATGGCTGCACGCATTCCTCACCTTCAACACCAGTCTAAACTCGACCGGGAAAAGGTAAGGCAATTTTTAATCCGGTATCAAGATCGAATTATCTATGCAACAGACTCAGGAATTTCCGCCGATGCTAATATCGAAAATGAAAAAAAGGATCTTCACAATACATGGATCAACGACTGGAAATATTTTGTAACGGATGAAACGCTAACTTCGCCTCACGTGAACGGCGACTTCCAGGGACTACAGTTACCAAGGACAGTCACCGACAAGATTTATCGGGAAAATGCGATGAAGTGGTTTAAGATAAAGTAGTCGACCGGCCGAGTCCTTAAAATATTTGTTATTTAAAAAATTACAGCTTGAACCTCGAATTCACAAAATTAGAAAAAACTCCCTCCGGCTTCAGCATCGGTGGACGGCTTACGATCATATTAACCTTGTTAGGGCTTGTTTTCAGTCACCTATCTTTCGCGCAATCTCCGGATACACTTGCCGTCAATTTCAAAAATCCCCCGCAGCAGTATGGTATCCGTTGTTGGTGGTGGTGGCTGAATGGTAACGTTACGCAAGCGTCTATTACACGCGATCTGGAAGAGATGAAAGCCAAAGGTTTTAGTGGCGCTTGTATTTTTGATGCCGGCGGACAAAATCAACAAGGCAATGGCAATGTTCCTGAAGGGCCGATGTTCGGCAGCCCCGAATGGAGAGAGTTGTTTGTTCATGCGGTACAAGAAGCTAATCGTTTGGGCTTAGTGTTGAGCCTTAGTATTCAAAGCGGCTGGAACCTTGGTGGTCCGGATGTGACAGCGGAAGAAGCAACGAAACATCTTACCTGGTCGGAGGTAACGGTGAAAGGGCCGGCTAATTACTCGCAGGTTTTACCAATGCCAAAGATCCGCGATAATTTTTATCGCGATATCGTAGTAGTTGCTTTCCCGAAAAGAAATGACTTGCCTCAACGGCCACCCATCAAAGACTTGGACTTAAAAGCCGCCTTCCGTGAAGGCGACCGGTCCGGATTTAATACGGAGAAAGTATTAGAAGATGAAGCGCCGACAGCCAATGAGCAGGATGCGCTTACGCATGACGTTGTCATATTAAAAAGCAAGTTGGGAGCCGGTGGCAAACTGACCTGGCAAGTACCAGCAGGAGAATGGACCATTATGCGGTTTGGCTTTACCACTAGCGACGCACATGTCTCGACATCCAGCGGAAAGTGGCAAGGAAGGGTCATTGATCATATGAGCGCCAAATATTTTAACCGCTACTGGGATACCCATGTTAAACCACTCCTGGATGTAGTTGAACCTATGACAGGCACAACGCTTCGTTATCTTCAAACCGACAGTTGGGAAGGTGGCGGCTTGAATTGGACCGATAATTTCGCAACAGAATTCAACAAGCGCCGCGGTTATGATATTTATTCTTACCTCCCCGTTATCGCCGGGAAAATCATTCAGGACAGACAAACCAGCAACGCATTTCTTGCCGACTTCCGGAAGACGATAAGCGATTGTATAGCAGAATATCATTACAAGGTGTTTGCCGATCGTGCCAGCGAATATGGCATGGGTCTGCAACCTGAATCCGCAGGACCGCATGCCGGGCCGTTTGATGGATTGAAGAATTATGGATACAGCGAAATTATGATGAGCGAATTCTGGTCGCCTTCACCACATCGATCAAAACCCGAAGATAGATTTTTTGTAAAGCAAGCTGCAAGCGCTGCGCAGATCTATAATAAGCAATTGGTAGGAGCCGAATCGTTCACCACCATTGGAAGACATTGGAATGATGTGCCATGGTCGATGATGAAACCACCATTCGACCGAGAGGTTTGCTCTGGGCTCAATCTTGTTTTCCTGCATACTTTCACCAACTCTCCAAAAGAAATGGGGCGGCCTGGCCAGGAATATTTTGCCGGTACACACTTGAATCCGAATATAACGTGGTGGGAATTCGCGGGAACTGTTTTCGATTATTTTAAACGCTGTCAATACTTACTGCAAAAGGGATATGTTGCAACGGATGTGCTGTACTATTATGGCGATCACGTGCCCAACATTGGACATTTAAAAGCTTTCGATCCGGCAAAGGTATTACCCGGTTATGATTATGATTTAATTAATGAGGATAGGCTTTTAAAACTTACGGTAAAAGACGGACTGATAACACTACCGCATGGTAAAAATTATAAAGTGCTGGTTCTTCCTTCTTTAAAAATACTTTCGTTGGCGGCATTGAAGAAAATTCACGATCTCGTTCTCGAGGGCGCTACAGTCATCGGTGACAAACCGACGCACATGATGAGTTTGTCCGGATACCCGGAAAGCCAGACCACCTTTAATAAATACACAAACGAATTGTGGGGAGAAAGCGCATCAGCCGAGGGCCAACGTCAATCGGGAAAGGGCATCATGATCTGGGGTCAGACGGCCAGGGAATTTTTACAAAAAGGTGGGATCGCCCCTGATGTCGAATTCATGGGTACAAAGGACGATGAGGGATATGACTACCTTCACCGTGTCATTGGGAACATGGACGTATATTTTATCAGCAGCCAGAATGAAAAGCAAGTCACAGCGAATGTTGCGTTCCGCGTTTCGGGGAAACAACCGGAGCTTTGGAATCCGCTGACAGGTGAGGTTCGAAATGCAAACGCCTTTCAACAGGGTAACGGCAGGACTATAGTACCGTTAAGTTTTGATCAATATGGATCGACATTTGTGATTTTCAGAAAGCCACTGCCTTCAACAGCATCGGGATCAGCAACAACAAATTCAGTAAAATATAATGTAGTGACAGCCATTAAAGGACCATGGAAAGTATCGTTCGACTCAACGTTGAATGTAGCCAGTCCGTTGAATTTCACAACCCTGGTTAGCTGGACAAAGCATCCTGAAAAGTCACTTCAGCATTATTCCGGAAAAGGCGTGTATTCAACTACTTTCGATTTTCCTGTCATGAAGAAAAATGAACGATATTTTATTACGCTCGGAAGCGTGCAAGATGTAGGTATCGCAAAAGTGAGCTTGAATGGGAAGGAAATTGGTGTTACGTGGACGCCTCCCTTTCAGTTAGAAATAACCAAGGAACTTTTACGGAAGGGAAATAGACTTGACGTGGAGGTAATCAATTCATGGCGTAATCGTTTAGTCGGTGACCGTGGTTTACCAAAGGAAAACCGGCTTACAAAAACGAATATCACCATCAAACCCGAATGGCAATTGCTGGAAGCAGGTTTATTAGGGCCTGTCGAAATCAGCATTTTGGAAAAAAAATAGTCTGGTGTTATAAACTTATTGCTCGCGTGTTTCATCAACAATGCATGCTGTTATAAACTCCTCACAATGCAACAATGTATTCTGGTATCATGGTGTTTTTTTATTTCCCATTTAAGTCTGGCGCAGATACCTACTATAGACGACAATCCTGACGGCTATGCGTACAATAAATCCCTGGCAGAGCAGCTCCAAAACATTCATATTGAAGATCAGCAATACCGGAAGAAAATTGAAGAAACCGAAAACAACTTCGGAAGAAACTCCAACGAAATGAAAGATCTTTGGAATGCTATTAGCAGAAAAGATTCTATTAATACCATCAAAGTAACCCGGATCCTGGACGAACATGGCTGGCTAGGACCTGAGGTGGTAGGTGATCAGGGAAACACGACACTTTTCCTGGTCATTCAGCACGCGAATCTAAAAACGCAGGAAAAATATCTTCCAATGATGAGAGAAGCTGTAAAAAATAAAAAAGCATTGGGAAAACAACTGGCCTTACTGGAGGACCGTGTCGCACTCCGACAAGGAAGAAAACAAATTTACGGAAGTCAAGTATACAGGAATGATTTAACGGGTAGCTTCTACCTGGCACCCATTGAAGATGAACCTAATGTAAACAAACGCCGCGCGGCCGTGGGATTAGAGCCCCTGGAGATCTATGCCAAAATGCATAACATAGATTATAAACTTCCTGAAAAGTAGACGTTCAATGATGCATGATTTTGAATGCACGAAGGCAACGTACCATGATCAAAGTAATCCCAATCATAAATATCTCCTAATCATTCTAATCAAGATTCAGACCCTACTGAATTATTTACAAGCTCTTTAATTCCCCGTAACGGTATGACTACCCAATTCGGGCGGTTGTTCATTTCATAATTCAATTCGTAGATAGCTTTTTCAAGCAGAAAGGTGGTCATCAACGTCTGCAAGTCGTCTTTTGATTTAGGAATGAATCCACTCCCTTTTACTGTTTCGAGATATGCCTTCATGAAAAATCCACTCATATAATGAAACCATTGCTCGGCATACGGTACAAGTTTGTTAATGTCTTCGTTTCGGATTTGATTATCTAAAAACAATCCGCCATACGCCGCATAGTGAAATGAACGAATCATACCGGCTACATCCCGTAAAGGAGAACGCTTTAACCGACGTTCGCTGTAACTTCTTGCAGGCTCTCCTTCAAAATCTGATATAAAGAAATCCTTACCGGTAAACATCACCTGACCCAGATGGTAATCGCCATGAATCCGGATCTTCACCACATCGATCTTACGTTTGTATATGTTCTTAAAAACTTTTAATATATCATCCTTCATTGCGAGGACTGCTTCTGCCTCCGGTTTTACATCCGGAGAAAGCCTGTCCAGGTTTCGGCTTTGATTATTGAACGTGCCCCGCACAAGAGATTGTAACCCTGCAAATAGAGACCTTTGATAATGCAACGAATAGGGTTCGGGCTTAAAATTAGGAAAATCAACCCCTGACGCCAACGCAAGATGCATTTCGCCGGTGCGTATACCCAGGAGGTGAGCCCGTTCTGCTACCGGCGCTTCCAATAGTTCCTTCATTTCGGGAGGAATATCCTCGTAAGCCACGGGGTCAAGAATGCTACCCTTCAACGGAGGCAATGTCTTAATTTCTTGTTGCGAAAGTATCCGTTCATTGAAATCATCAAGCCTGTCGAGCATATAGGTCCATGCATCGCTGCTGCTCTCTACCATTTCCTGCATCAGCGCCAATACCATTCCGGCATTTTCATACTTCCATTCTATCGCTCCGATAAATGCGGGAACATTTTTGAACTTGGCGTATTCCGTTAGAAATTGTACAATCTCAAGATCGGGATTAATAGCCCGGTCTACCTTCCTGAAAAACTTCAAAAAGAACTTATTGTCATAGGTAATGGACGTGTTACTTTGTTCTCCGGAAATTACTTTAGGCATTATTTTCGGATGCGATTGCACATGCTTCTTCAATACTTTATCAGCATAAAATTCGATCTCGCTATTCTTAAGGGAAATGCTTTGATTCAAGGACATTTTGTTAATAATCATCTGCTGAAATTCACTGCCATAGATAGCATCATAGAGAATTCCTTCCTCCTCCCCTACCTTAAGCCGGCAGATTACTGCTTGGGGACAATGATCCGCTATTTTTGTTGCAACGTCTCCTTTACCAAAGACAACCGGTAGCTGGTACGTGTCAGGCAAGCCACTGTCATACTGTACTTCAATTAAGAACACGATGGCATGATCGTTCTCCTGCAACGGTATCCGTGCATGTTTTATGATTTTAATGCTTTCAACAATTCGTCCTTTGCCTCCGAACCACCTCATTTTAAACAGATAATTGTAAAGCACCTTCTGCTCCAGCGCTTCAAGCATCTTCTCGTCGATCAGTCCTTTCCATGTCTCCACCTGTAGCAGCGGTAATGCCTTTGGTACCTGCGACTCAGGATGTGCTTTTTCAAGAATAAACCATAAGCAATCATGACCTCCCAATGTCAGGAAGTATGTTGTTGCTGTTTTAATCGGCGGAAATTTATTCTTGCTGAAAATTTCTACCGGTATATATCCTTTATAGGTTTCGAGGTCCAGTTCTGCTGGTTGAATGTATCTGGAAAGATTAACGACTACTAAAATTGTTTCATCTTCATAGCTGCGCGTAAAAGCAAGAATCTTCGGGTTCTCCGACGAAACAAACTTCATGTCGCCATAACCAAATGCTTTGTACTGCTTCCGTTTGTTAATCATCCGCTTTGTCCACCACAATAAAGAAGACGTGTTCATACTTTGCATCTCGACATTCACAAACTCGTAGTGATACTCGGGGTCAAGAATGACTGGCAAATAAAGGCGGTGGGGATTTCCCTCAGAAAACCCGGCGTTGCGATCCGACGTCCATTGCATGGGAGTCCGGACGCCATCGCGATCGCCCAGGTAAAAATTATCACCCATTCCAATCTCATCGCCATAATAAATCACCGGCGTTCCTTTAAGCGAAAACAAAAGATAGTTCAGCAACTCAATCTTTTTTCGGTTGTTGCCCATGAGTGGCGCTAGCCTATGTCTTATACCGAGGTTGATTTTAGCCTTCGGATCTTTTACATAAACGCGATACATGTAATCACGTTCTTCATCTGTAACCATCTCCAGTGTAAGCTCATCATGATTCCGTAGAAAGATTGCCCACTGACAATTGGCCGGAATTTCGGGCGTCTGGTCAAATATGTCTGTAATGGGGTATCGATCTTCGGTTTGCAACGCCATGAACATACGCGGCATGATCGGGAAATGATAGTTCATGTGACATTCATCCCCATCTCCAAAGTAAGATGCTGAATCTTCAGGCCACATGTTTGCTTCCGCCAGCAACAGGGTACCGGGATATTTTTCATCGATGTGCTTCCTGAGTTTTTTCAGGAATGCGTGGGTCTCAGGCAAGTTTTCACCGTTCGTACCTTCCCGTTCAAAAAGATACGGAACAGCGTCGAGTCGAAAACCATCCACACCCATGCTGCACCAATAATCCAAAATCTTAAACACTTCCTCCTGTACAACAGGACTATCATAATTAAGATCAGGCTGATGATGAAAGAAACGATGCCAGTAATATTGTTTAGCGACGGGATCCCACGTCCAGTTAGAACTTTCGAAATCCTGAAAAATAATTCGTACGTCTTTATACTGGGTAGGGTCATCCGTCCATACGTAAAAATTCCTGTATGGAGAATCCTTAGGAGCTTTTCGCGCCCGCTGAAACCAGGGGTGCTGATCAGAAGTATGGTTAATAACCAGCTCCGTAATTACTCTAAGACCTCTGTAATGTGCTTCTTTTAATAATTGTTTGAATTGCTTGATATCACCATAAGCAGGATTTATGTTGTAATAATCAGCAATATCATAACCATCATCTTTCTGGGGTGATGGATAAAAAGGAAGTAGCCAAATGGTGTTGACACCCAAGTCCTGGAGATAGTCCAGCTTTTCCATTAAACCTTGAAAATCACCGATACCATCACCATTTCCATCCCGAAATGCTTTGATATGCAGTTCATAAATTATCGCGTCTTTATACCAATAAAGTTTATCATCCAAGACTGATTTGACTTCCGCCATAGAGTTAGTAACGATCTAGTTTCTTTTAAGCATATACTTTTAAGCATATACTTTTAAGTATATATATCTTTATAGGTATATACCATGAACGAGGCTTTTTGTTTTGAGAGGCTTTAAAAGAAATCCGTTTAAATCAATCTATGCCCTCATTCATCCAAACGGTTGGTTCGACTCGCATTAATTAAGTGCAGCGAAATTATCATATAGTAACACTGACTACATCCGACTAACCGATTATGGCTTATAACTAATTTCAGCATTTTTATGTTAACCATCCTGAATACTTGCGGCCTAGTTCCTGAGGTACTAACTTTCGCGATTGATTCGGTGGTGTATCGGTTATGCAGTCATTTATAGAAAAGCTAAAATATTTTATTCGGGATTTGTTCTTTGTTGCCGTAGAAAAGGTGCAGCCTCTTCTCATGTCCCTTTGGCGGCAGTTCAATCGATTACTACAATATCTTAAGACCCATCCGAAGGCAAAAAGGTGGACGATTATCGCCGGGCCACCTATCTTATTGTTGCTGATTCTTTTAATCATTGTATGGATTGAGACGCCCAGCAAAAAGGAATTACGGAACATTCAAAACCAGGTGGCTTCGGAAGTATTCAGTTCAGACAGTGTTTTATTGGGACGATATTACATTCAAGACCGGACAGAAGTCCAATATGAAAACATATCGAAGGAAGTGATCAATGCGTTGATAGCAACAGAAGACGCTCGCTTTTATGAACATGAGGGGATAGATTTTGTCAGCCTGGGTCGGGTAATTGTCAAGTCCATCTTTTTACAGGACGAGTCCGCAGGAGGTGGCAGTACCCTATCACAGCAACTTTCAAAAAACCTGTATCCGCGTGAAAAGTATTGGGTGCTCTCCTTGCTGATCAATAAGCTTCGCGAGGTGAGTACAGCTTACAGGTTGGAAAACCTCTACACTAAGGAAGAATTGTTGACCATGTACCTGAATACTATTCCCTTTGCGGATAATGCCTTTGGGATTCAGGCTGCGGCTAAACGCTTCTTTTCCACGACTGCCGACGCACTCACAACCGATCAGGCCGCCATGCTTATCGGCCAACTTAAAGCAACCCACAATTACAATCCGCGGCTCTTTCCAAAACGCGCGCTGGAAAGGAGAAATGTTGTTTTGAATCAAATGGTGAAATACAATTTCCTTGAGGAAAAGAAAGCTGAATCGCTCAAGAAGCGTTCATTGGGTTTAAAATACAGCAAGGTTTCTCATCACCAGGGACTGGCACCATATTTCAGGGAGTATTTGAAAAGCGAGTTGATATCATGGTGTAAAACGCATACGAAGGAAGACGGTACGCCTTATAATTTGTATACCGATGGATTAAGAATATATACAACGATCGATTCTAAATTACAGCTGTACGCCGAAAATGCACTCGTACAACAAATGACAGAGGTACAAAAACAGTTCTTTGATCATTGGGGAAAGGAAGTGCCGTGGAAAGGTAAAGAGTCTCTTGTACAGGAAGCGATAGTCCGGTCACCCCGTTACCAGCGCCTGAAACAGCAAGGACTTTCTGAAAAGGAGATCATGGCGATCATGCAAAAAAGAATACCCATGCGGTTGTTCACCTGGCAAGGCGAGAAAGATATCAAAGCGAGTCCCATTGATTCCATCAAACACCATCTTCAATACCTAAACGCCGGATTTCTGGCGATGGAACCGGCGACAGGAGAAGTGAAAGCATGGGTAGGTGGAATTGAACATGATTTCTACCAATATGATCATGTTAAAACTTCCACCAAGCGGCAAGTGGGGTCTATCTTTAAGCCTATCGTATACGCCATGGCCATTGAAGAGGGAATTTTGCCGTGCGATCTTTTTTCTGCACAGCAGGAAACTTATATAGATAAAGAAGGTGTAAAATGGACGCCGCGGAATATGCAAAACGATTACAACGTTCAATATTCTATGCGTGGAGCATTGGCTTATTCTGTAAATACGGTAGCCGTAAAACTGATTCAGGAAGCCGGCGTAAACAACACGATTGAACTTGCCCGAAAGATGGGCATTAGCAGTGAGCTACCGGATGTACCTTCCATTGCCCTTGGCTCTTCATCCATTTCGTTAATGGAAATGACAACGGCCTATGCCTGTCTCGCCAATGAAGGCGTAACCAACCTGCCATTTTATATTAAGGAGATTTATGATCTGGAAGGAAAGGTTTACAATGACTTCAAACCTAAAGGCTCTGGTAAAAGGGCAATTTCAAAGGAGACTGCATTGCTGGTAAGACAATTAATGCAGACTGTTGTTCATGAAGGTACTGCTTCGCGATTACGGTGGAGGTATGGCATTTATACGGATGTAGCCGGAAAGACCGGAACGACGCAAGCCAACGCTGACGGCTGGTTCATGGCGATTACACCTAAGCTGGCCATTGGCTCCTGGGTTGGTGCTGATGATCCGCGCATTCGCTTCCGTAACACAAAATTAGGACAAGGTTCTAATACTGCCCTTCCTATCGCAGCGTACTTTCTGAAGCAGGTGAATCAGGATCCTAACTTCAAATCCATTTCTTCCGCAAAATTCAAACCCCTACCCAATGAGTTGCAGCAGGAATTACAGTGTGATCTTTATGAATTGGACGATGTGTTGTGGGCTGATATTGAAAAGACGATCTTTAAGAGAGACTCTATTATGCATGCTGATTCCTTAGCAAAACCTCCTCAGGAAACGTTTTTGGAAACACTCTATAAGCGTAAACTACGCATGCAACAAGCCGCACACCGGCGGGATTCTATTAATGCCCTACCGATAAGGGTAGACGGCGGATGAGGCGGTGAAACAAATCATGGCGACCAAAAATTTAATTTGGGCTAACGGATCGGCAATGGTTACTTCAGTTGTCGACCCGTGTATTATGTGTTTGGATTTTTGTCTTGCAGACCGGGGCGATGGGATTTTACTCCAATAAATTTTCCTTCGCTTTTAATGTAAAGTAAAATTCTGATCCCTTACCTACCTCCGACTGAGCCCATATTCTTCCATCGTGGCGCTCGATAATTCTTTTTACCACCGCGAGCCCAATACCCGTACCGTTAAATTCACTTTCGCTGTGAAGCCGTTGAAAGATTGAGAACAGTTTGTTGTAATGTGCCATATTGAATCCGGCACCATTGTCTTTAACGAAATAAATAAGGTCGCCATTTTCATGTTTACCTCCTATTTCTACCTTTGGAACTGGGGTTTTCTGTGAATATTTTATAGCATTCGAAACCAGGTTTATCCATACCTGCTTCAACATGCTGTTGTCACAATAAGCATTTGGCAATTCGTGAACGACAATTTCCACATTTGTAACAGGCATCGTTTTGGAAACTTCCTCCATCACGTCGTCGACAAGTGCTCTCATGCTTACATCCACTTTGCTGATCTCGGCATTTGCCTGCCTTGAAAATGAGAGAAGGTCTTTTATAAGATTTGACATCCTGTCGACAGACCCCATGATGTGATTAACAATCTCGAGCACTTCATCATCAAACTTTTCAGGATACATGGTCTGCAGCAAACCTGCAAGTCCTGTAATGCTATTGAGTGGCGACATTAAATCATGCGAGATAGAATAGTTGAACGAATCAAGTGACTGTAACTGCTCGAGTTTTTTTGCAAGATCCTCGTTCAGCGCCTTTATCTTTGCTTCCGATAATTTCCTTTCAGTGATTTCCCACTCCAGTTTTCTATTTGCTGCCCGCAACATTTTTTCTTGCCGCACGAGCTGACGATTTTTTTCACTCAGCTCAACAAACGCACGAACTTTTACCTTGAGTAGTTCCGCAATAATAGGCTTGCTGATATAATCGACGGCACCGGCTTTATAGCCTTTGTAAATATTGCCCTCGATGTCCATTGCCGTGAGAAAAATAATAGGAATATTTTTGAGCTTTTCACGTTCATAAATAAGCGCGGCCGTCTCAAAACCATTCATGCCCGGCATCAAAACATCCATGATGATCAGGTGGAAATCCAGGTCTTTGAGGAGGTAGGCGAGGGCTTGTTTACCTGAGTTTGCTTTAACCAGGTGATAATTTTCATCTTTTAATATTGTTTCTAAGGCGAATAGATTTTCATCGCGGTCATCAACCAACAATACTTTAAACTCAGATGTCTCCTCTACCATATGGCTTGTTAAATAAGAACTGTACTCCTCCATAAACATAAAAACCTCCTAAAATTGTATGCGGTACAAGCTCTTTAAACGCATCTTTGTTTAAACCGCTTTCTCATTTAAAATGTTCAACAGGCTAACTTCCCGATCTTCCATTCGTCGTATATTTCACTTATATGGTAAAAATAGTTGAAGGCACGGTCCTTGAAATACCCTTTATTAAGGAAATTGCGGAGGAAACATGGCCACACACCTACGGTCAGATCCTGGAACCGCTGCAACTCCGTTTTATGCTCGATACCATTTACAGCAAAAACACATTGGAACAAGCTATGACAGAGGGGTCTCAAAAATTCCTGTTACTGAAAGACCTTGACGGATATCAGGGGTTTGCTGCATACGGGCGGCGGCCAAACGAGCCCGCCGTATTCAAGCTGCATAAAATATATGTCCGCCCAACCTGCCAGGGAAAAGGATATGGGAAAATGCTGATCGATGAAATCAAGTCAGACCTGCGGAAACAAGGAATCACATTTCTCGATTTAAATGTAAACCGCCATAATCCAGCAAAGGAATTTTATCTTAAACTTGGATTTAAAGTTATCCGTGAAGAAGATATTCCCATTGGCCCATACTGGATGAACGATTATGTAATGAGATTGATCCTTGATCCATGAACCATCACAACAACTAATCAAAAATCAATCGCTAAATTGCCATTTGAAAAAATAAAACATCATGCTCTGGTATAGAGATCTGGGATTGACGGAAATTATTTTTATAGCAGCCTTTGCCGCTTTTTATATATTTTACTTTATCAGGATTATTCGTATAGCGAAGCAGTTAAAAACACCATACCGAAATGTGTTTGTAAAACTGTTTTTAAGAACAATTTACTTTGCATTGTTTATGATCGCGCTACTGGGTCCCTCCTTTGGCGGTTCTAAGAAAGAAGTAAAGTCAGTAGGAAAAGATATCGTGATATGCGTAGACCTTTCCAAGTCCATGGATGCATTTGATATTCAACCTACACGGCTTCAAAAGGTGAAATTTGAGATGAAGAAAATCATCTCTGCTTTTAATTCCGATCGCATCGGTATCATCATCTTTTCGTCGGAGGCGTTTGTACAATGTCCACTGACTTTTGATCAAAATGCTTTAAATCTTTTTGTAGAAACGATGAACTCCGGATTGGTGCCGGCTTCGGGAACGGATTTTGCACCTCCTCTTCGAATGGCATTAAATAAACTGGAAGAAGATTCGGGTGGCCCAAATGCGCAAGCCAAATCAAAAATAATCATACTCATTAGCGACGGTGAAGATTTTGGAGAAGAAACGGACGATGTAGCACAGGAAATAGAGAACAAAGAAATTAAACTTTATACACTGGGTGTAGGCACTGAAAAAGGTGGCAATATTGCTTCCGGTACCGGACTTAAGACCAATCGACAAGGCCTGATTGTTCAGACAAAACTCAATCCAAAACAATTAAAATCATTAGCCAGCAAAACTGGTGGTCAATATTTCGAAATCAATGAAACTAAAAACGATGTTTCACGCTTAATAAATTCGATCAGTAAGATCGAAGGTGAATTACGGGATGCCCGCTTCATCGATGTGACTGCCAATAAATATTTTTATTTCCTGGCATTAGCAGCAATTTTTTTGCTGATCGATATTCTGATTAACGTCACGACCGTAAGAATATGAAGTTTATCCTGGTATCAATTTTGGCATTCCTGATAATCGATCCCACAAAGATCGCAAAGATCAACAGTGCAAAAAAGGAAGCGCGGGAAGCCTACATGAAAGGTGAATATAAAAAAGCGGCCGCCGTGTATGCCTACCTGGCGGATTCATTGGAAGTTCGTGAAGATGAAGTGATGCTTAATCTCGCTCATTCCCATTTTCAAAATAAAGACACCGCCAATGCAATACCTGCATACCAATCGCTTACGGCAAGTGCTCAAGGTCACATTCGTTCAAAAGCTCAACAGCAATTGGGAATCCTGAACCACCAGCAAGGAAAACTAAAGGAAGCGTTGGGCCACTTTAAAGAGGCCATTAAAGCAGATAACAGTAACGTTGATGCGAAATACAATTATGAATTGCTAAAGAAAAAGTTAGACGAGCAAAAAAAGAAAGAAGAGGAAAAGAATCGTAATAAACCAAAGGAGCCTTCAGCGTATGCCAAAAAACTTAAGCAGCAGGCAGATGATCTTGTGGCCCGATTCAAATTTTCTGAGGCCGAAAACCTCATGAACGAAGGTGTTAAAAGAGATCAGTCGGTTTTATATTATGATGATTTTATCAACCGCTTGAAAGAAGTTATAACTATTGACAAATCCAAATCGCAATGAAAGCTGTCATTTTAACCCTGCATTTCTGTATTGCCGTGTCTGTAGTTTCTTTTGCACAGAATGCACAGGCATATTTCAATACCTCAGCGAATCACTATGTTCAAAACCGCCGTGATGATGCATTGCGTTCTGTTACTGCCGGAATACAAAAATATCCCAACGATCAAAAGCTAAAAGCGCTGGCTGACAAATTAAAAGACGAAAAACAGAAAGAAGATCAGAAGCGAAACCAGGAAAACAAAGAGCAACAGGAAAAAGAACAACAAAAGAAAGAGCAGGAGAAAAAAGAGCAGCAGGAAAAAGAGCAGAAAGAACAAAAAGACCAGCAAGACAAGAACGATCAAAAAAGCGAAGAAGAGAAAAAAGACCAGGAAGCCAAAGACAAAAAAAGTGGCGAGCAGGATAAGGATACCCGAGAAAACAAAGAAAACAAAAGCGAAAAAACCGACAACAGTCCTCAGCTTTCCCAGAAATTGCAACAGATGAAAATGAGCGAAGAAAAAGCTAAAATGATCCTGGAAGCAATGAAGAACCAGGAGATTCAATACCTTCAGCAGAACAAACGAAAAGCAACAAAACCAAGAGAGTCGAGCAAACCAGACTGGTAACAACGTCAATACTTCGAACTTCAACACTACAACACTTCAACACCTCATGAAAGAAGTATACATCATCTCCGCCGTCCGCACACCCATTGGAAGCTTTGGCGGTGGGTTAAGTTCCGTAACCGCCACCAAGCTCGGTGGTATTGCGTTTAAAGGTGCGCTGGAAAAAGCCGGGGTGGACCCAAAATTTGTTCAAGAGTTATTTGTCGGCAATGTCATACCTGCAGGTTTAGGACAAGCGCCTGCAACACAAGTAGCAGCGAACGCAGGCTTAGGATTTGAGATCCCTTGTACCTTGGTAAACAAGGTATGCGCATCGGGAATGAAGGCTGTTATGCTTGGCGCGCAATCCATCATGCTGGGACAAAATGATGTCGTGTTAGCCGGGGGTATGGAAAGCATGAGTAATATTCCTTATTACCTGATGAAAGCGCGCACCGGTTATCGATATGGTCACGGCGAATTATTGGATGGTCTGCAATATGACGGCCTCACGGATATTTACAACCACTGCGCTATGGGTGTATGTGCCGACAACACGGCCAAAGAAATGAACATCTCCCGGAAGGAACAGGACGACTATGCTATTGCTTCCTATAAAAGATCAGCAGATTCCTGGCGTACAGGAAAATTCAAAGACGAAATTGTTCCGGTCGAGGTGGTTGATCGAAAAGGAAATACAACCTTGTTTTCTGAAGATGAAGAGTACAAAAATGTGAACTTTGAAAAAATACCTTCGCTAAAACCAACTTTCAGCAAGGAAGGGACGGTGACTGCGGCAAACGCGTCTACTCTTAACGATGGGGCTTCCGCGCTCGTGTTAATGAGCAAGGAGAAAGCACAGGAACTGGGCGTAAAACCGATTGCTAAAATTCTTGGATTCGCTGATGCCGCGCAGGATCCTATGTGGTTTACCACAACTCCATCTCTCGCCATTCCCAAAGCCATGAAACACGCCGGCGTGAATAAAAAAGACGTTTGGTACTATGAGATCAATGAAGCATTTGCTGCCGTTGCACTCGCTAATAATATCAAGCTGGACCTGGATGTTGAACGCGTAAACGTAAATGGTGGGGCTGTTGCACTTGGCCATCCATTAGGTTCGTCAGGGTCACGGATCATCACCACATTGATCAATGTTCTAAAACAAAACAATGAATCCATCGGCGTTGCAGGTATATGCAACGGTGGTGGAGGCGCCTCTGCCATTGTCATTGAAAAGCTTTGAAAATGGATGTTAGCCGAACCTTTGTGCTAGTTGCTTTCCATACCGACATAAAATCGTTTTAGATCGCGGATAACCTCCAACAACATCACCAGTTTCCCAACGTTATCTTATCTTAAGCTTGAATTCCTCAAAGGATGTATTGCCACGTACGTTAATCCTTTGATTTTTTAAATTTGTGCGAACCTTGTTAATATCGACACATGGCACCCAACCTGCAATCTTATTCTTTGAATCTTCGTTCTTTCCGATGCTTCTGGCAAAGCACACCGTGCTCCCTTGCATTCACAAGAAAAAAAGATTCTAAAGCTGGTTTCGGGAGATTTGTTATCCCTATTTTATTAGCCTTCACATCCTTTTCCGCATGTGCGCAAAAAGAAGTGCGCACGTATTACGACAATAAAAAAGAACATCTGCAGGAGAAATATTTTGTCTCCAAAGAAGATGAGCAAAGATTTATCGGTAAGTACCAACGTTTCTATGAAAGCGGTGGTATCATGCTCGAAGGAAATTTCGAGGATGGCGAAAAATCTGGTGTGTTCACGGAATATCATGAAAACGGTAAGCCTGCACGCAGACTGAATTACGTGAATGGCATGCGCCATGGAGCCGTTCAGGTTTTTGACGAAGATGGAAGGCCATTTCAAAAAGCATACTATCAAAACGATAAATTGGCCGATAGCATTCAACTTTATTTTGACAATGGGAACGTTAAGCGCGAATCTTTTTTTGTGAAAGGAAAACCTGAAGGTCTTGTTAAAGAGTATTATCCCAGCGGAAAACTTAAAAAAGAAATTAGTTATCAGAAAGGTAAGCCCAATGGGATCACACGCACTTTCTACGAGGATGGCAAAGTAGAGACTGAGGCCAATTACGTTGACGGTATCATGAGTGGTTTTTATAAAACCTATTTCATCAATGGCCAGTTAGAGACGGTCGCCACGATGGAAAAAGGATCTAAAAACGGTCAGTTTAAAACATACAATCGCGAAGGGAAGCTAATTCTGGAAGGTAGCTTTATAGGCGGAAGACTCCATGGAGATAATACCGGATATTTTGACGATGGTTCTGTGCAGCATCGTTTTCAATATAAGGATGGAAAGAAAACAGGTACTAATTTCGAATATTTTCCCTCTGGTAAGATAAAAACCAAAGAACAGGTTGCAACTAATGGGATAGATGCGCTCTTAGAAGAATTTGATGAATCCGGCACATTAAAAAGTGAAAAAAAATTGAGGAACGGAATAGCGCATGGGCTATGGGTTGTTTATTGGCAAGACAAAAAAATTCCGAAGACGAAAGAAACTTATGAGAACGGAAAGCTTCAAGGTATCCGTTATACTTATTATGCCTCGGGAAAAATCCAAAAAGAGGAATCTTATAAATTTAATTTGCTCACCGGCCCTGTGAAAACATACTACGAAACCGGCGCACTGGAATCGGGGGGGGAATTCAGGTCAAACAGAAAGCAAGGTTTGTTCACAAGCTATCATTCTAATGGAAAAATTAAAGAGCAAGGAGAATATGCCGGAGATAAAAAACACAAGGAATGGAAACAATATGATGAGAGCGGAAAGCTGATGAATACCACGATTTTCAAAGCCGGACTTCCTGTAAATTAAAACTCGCCGAAAAAATTTGAACACCGAATATCGAACACCGAACAGGGAATGATGAAGGGTCGGGCTTAACATCCGCACCTTGAATGCTCACCATCAGCGACTCAAACAAGTTTTGAAAGATTAAAATCCATCGAAGCAGCATCCGATCATTATTCGATGTTCGGTGTTCCTTGTTCGGTATTCAAATTTGAACACCGAATATCGAACACCGAGCAAGGAATGATGAAGTGTCGGGCTTTAGCACGCGCACCTTTTAATGTGTTCATCATCAGCGAGTCAAAAGGTTTTGAAAGATAAAAATCCATCGAAGCAGCATCCGATCATTATTCGATATTCAGTGTTCCTTGTTCGATATTCAAATTTGAATAATGAATATCGAACAAGCCTGCCCGCCGGTAGGCCGGGAACAAGGAATGATGAAGGGTCGGGCCTTATCAGTCAGCCCCTTTAATGTTCATCAACAGCGACTCAAATAGTTTTAGAAGATAAAAATCCATCGAAGTGCCATCCGATCATTATTCGATATTCAGTGTTCCTTGTTCGATATTCAAATTTGAACACCGAATATCGAACACCTAACAAGGAATGATGAAGGATCGGGGGCCTTATTAGTCAGCCGCTTTTATGTTCATCATCAGCGACTCAGATAGTTTTGGAGGATAAAACTTCATCGAAGCGGCATCCGATCATTATTCGATATTCAGTTCCTTGTTCGATATTCAAATTTGAATAATGAATATCGAACACCGAACAAGGAATGATGAAGAGTACGACTTTAATCATGAGCACCTTAACGTCCATCATCACCGTCTCAAATAGTTTTGGAAGATAAAAATCCATCGAAGCTTAAATCACAGGAATAAGAAAGTATTCCATCATTTCATTGACCACAAGCATAGCCGTGGGAATTGATAGTTTTACTTTCGGCGCCAATTCCCTTTGTTCTTTTGCTACCACCTTTTTTTCCGATCGTGCTAGAAAACCTTCATCTTCAACAATCGAATATGTACTGTATTGAAATGGAATTGGCTCTGCAAATAAAGTAATCACCCGCTTTTCTTGAAAGGCAATACCCTTTAAAAATTGATTAAACAACCTGCGATAGTCATGCTCATCGAAAGGTTTGTCGAATTTACCAATCTGGGCATGCGCTGTGTTGACGTTGTAAGTACCCAAACGCAAATTTCCCGAATCGATATCATTTTCTAAAAACGCACGTTTTACTGCGTTTAATAGTATGGCTTCGGTTTGATCGCCCGCATCAGCAGTTTCCAAGAAGTCATCATTTTTAATAAGGATTTCAATTTTCTTTTCTCTGTGCATAACGTCTACGTATTTTGGACATCAAACGTAAATAACCCCGCCTCCCTGAAAATGTTTAGAATCCGAACGTCACCACGTCGCAAACACGTAATATCACATAAATCCTCACCAAACATTGTAAACTTAGCCGCCTTAAACCTTAATTTGCAGGCATAATTCGCATTTCATGGAGGCTATTAAAGAAACCCATTTTAATTTTCCAGGGCAGACAGGTTTTTATCGGGGTAAAGTTCGAGACGTATATTATTTTGGGGATTTGATGGCTATGGTCGCCACAGATCGTATTTCGGCATTTGATGTTATTCTCCCCCGGGCAATTCCAGACAAAGGAAGGGTACTCAACCAGATTGCAGCCTTCAACCTGCAGGCAACAAAGCAAATCGTTCCAAACTGGGTGCTCGAAACACCAGATCAGAATGTTACAATCGGCTTTAAATGCGAGCCTTTTGCAGTAGAAATGGTCGTCAGGGGATATTTAGCCGGGCATGCCTGGCGCGAATACAAAGCGGGTAAAAGACTAGTATGCGGTGTACCACTACCGGAAGGATTAAAGGAAAACGATAAGCTGCCTACGCCGATTATCACGCCGACAACGAAAGCCCATGTCGGTCATGATGAAGATATCTCCCGGGAAGAAATTCTTAAACGGGGAATAGTTTCCGAATCTGACTATAAAATCCTGGAGGACTATACGTATAAACTCTTTAGCAAAGGAACGGAATTGGCGGCCGAACGAAATCTAATCCTGGTAGATACAAAGTATGAATTCGGCAAACACAATGGAAAGATCTTTCTGATTGATGAAGTACACACGCCCGACTCGTCGCGTTACTTCTATGCAGAAGGTTATGAGACCAGACAAAGGAACAACGAACCTCAAAAACAATTATCGAAGGAATTTGTAAGACAATGGCTAATCGAAAATGGATTTCAGGGAAAGGAAGGCCAGCAAATTCCTGAAATGACAGACGCGATCGTTGCCTCAATTTCTTCACGTTATAAGGAGCTGTACAAGCAGGTACGGGGTGAGTCCCTTCCATTGGTAGATTACGGCCAGATGAACCAAAGAATTGAACAAAGCATTCTGAATTCGATAAATTCCGTTATCTTGGAAACCAAGAAAATCTAATCTATGAAGTATACTATTGATAAGCAGGAAAAGTACAGTTTATTGCGCCTACACGAGGATAAGCTTGATTCCAGTGTAGCGCCCGGCTTGAAATCAGAATTGATAACCCTGCATGCTGAAGGAGTAAGAAACATTGTTCTGGACATGGCAGAAGTAAAGTACACTGATTCTTCAGGATTGAGTGCTTTACTCGTTGGTAATAGAATTGTACAGGAGGACGGAGGTATTTTCATATTGACAACACTTTCAGATCATACGCTTAAACTGATCAAGATCTCTCAACTCGATAGTGTGCTAAACATTTTCCCAAAAGTTGAAGAAGCGATCGATGCCGTCTTCATGCATGAAATTGAGAAGGATCTAAAAAATTCCGACGGTAATTAATCATTGAGTTGATTGAATACAAAGAACCAAAGCCGACGAAGCTTTGGTTTTTTAATTTTCCTATAAACGACTTTCAGAATTGAGTTTTAAAATAACCATTCTAGGATCAAGTGGGGCATTGCCAGCTTATGGGAGACATCCAACTTCACAATTGATAGAAATTCAAAACCGGTATTTTCTTGTCGATTGCGGCGAAGGAGCTCAAATGCAGCTCATGCGATTACAGGCAAATTTCCATCGCATCAATCACATCTTCATCAGTCACCTGCATGGCGATCACTACCTCGGTCTCATGGGACTGATCTTCACCATGCATTTGCAAAAAAGAGTAAATGACTTGCACCTTTACAGTCACCGTGGCCTGGATGAAATCATTACCACGCAATTGCGTTATTCACGTTCAGCACCCAACTTCAAAATAATATTCCACCTTCTTGAAAAAGGTGTTAAAGAAGTAATCTATGAAGATGATGTCATGACGGTCGAGACCATCCCCCTCTCCCATAAAATCCGTTGTTCAGGGTTTCTTTTCAAGGAGAAGGTCAAACTAAGGCGGATTGATAAAACTAAACTGCCTCAGGGTTTATTGATTCAACAGGTTGCCGGATTAAAACTGGGGCGCGATGTGCTCGATGCTGAGGGAAATGTTATTTATTCAAACGAATCGCTGACATTTCCACCTAGGAAATCGCGATCGTATGCTTTTTGCTCTGACACAGTGTTTGACGAAGGATTGGTAGAGCAACTCAAAAATGTTGACCTCCTATACCATGAAGCTACCTTCATGACGGAAGAAGAATCGAAAGCAAAAGAGACCAAACACAGCACAGCAAAACAAGCCGCTACCATTGCGCTGATGGCAGCAGTGAACAGACTTCTACTGGGACATTTCTCTGCGCGTTACAAAGAATTAAATCCAATTTTGGAAGAAGCAAAAGCGATATTTGCAAACAGTGCGCTGGCACTTGAAGGAGAAGTGTTTTCAATTGATGAGGGATAGTGACTTAGTGACTCAATATCAGGCTTTCAAGGTTTGATAACATAATCTAAGAGTTTGTTAAGCATAGTTGTCATGTCTGTATATAATTTTAAATAATGTGAATGTCCGTATCACCAGTTATGCATTCTTTCTCCATCCATCTTAAAACTGCAATGGTAGGCCCTTATGATTTCTCTTGATCAAAAACGCAACAGACTTTTTACGATCCTCGCCGGGATTTTTATAACCAATGCCTTATTGGCCGAGATGATCGGTGTAAAAATATTCTCCGCAGAATCAACGCTAGGCCTACAGCCTGCCCACCTGAACATCATGGGTTTTACCATGGACTTTAATCTTACCGCGGGTGCGATCATATGGCCCGTCGTTTTTATTACAACAGATTTGATCAATGAATATTTCGGAAAACCCGGTGTAAAACGGATCAGTTATTTTACAGCTTTTTTGATTAGCTATGCGTTTCTTGTGATCTTTCTTTCCATCCGGCTTTCTCCCGCAGATTTTTGGACGTTGACAAAAGATGCAGATGGGAATTCCTTTAACATGGATTTAGCCTTCAACAAAATCTTCGGACAAGGTCAACGCATTATCATCGGATCGTTAGCAGCTTTTTTAATTGGCCAGTTGGTTGACGTTTTTGTTTTTCAACAACTTCGTAAAGTCACCGGCAGCAAAAAGCTTTGGCTGCGTGCTACCGGCTCAACCCTCGTATCTCAATTCATCGACAGCTTTGTTGTTTTGTTTATTGCCTTTTATGGCGTTTTCACCAATGAACAAATCGTTGCCATTGGCATCACGAATTACATTTATAAATTTTCTGTTGCCATTCTGCTCACGCCTGTCATTTATCTTGGTCATTCACTCATCGATCAGTACCTTGGAAAAGAAGCAGCAGAGAAAATCTCGGCAGACGCAGCGAAAGAAAGCCAGGGATTTTTCTGATTTCCCACGGTGTAGAGACGCGATGCATCGCGTCTCTACCACCAAAAAATTTCGGCATCGGATAAATGTCATCTAAAATAAAAAATTTACTCTCTCGTCTTTCAACAGAAACCCTGATCTATGTCCAAACCCAAAGGAGCCAAATCGAAAGTAACACTTGCATACGTCTTCAAAACGATCATATGGCCCCGTAAAAATCTGTTATTTATCGGCCTTGTATTGATAGTGATCAGCCGGGTTGCTGGATTAGTCCCTCCGGCAGCCACAAAACCATTTGTAGATGATGTCCTCGTGAAGCAAGACTTGAGCATGCTTCCCCAAATATTGATATGGGTTACCGTCGCCATTCTTATACAGGCAGTTACATCTTTCTTATTAACCAAGCTATTAAGTGTCGAAGCGCAACACTTGATTTCTGTCCTCCGATCGAAAGTACAAAAACACCTGCTGCGCCTTCCTACCCGATTTTTTGACAACCAAAAATCCGGTGCGCTGGTATCGCGCGTGATGACCGATGTTGAAGGGGTACGCAACCTGGTCGGTACTGGCCTGGTACAACTTGTGGGTGGTATTTTGACAGCCGTGATATCCATCGGCGTCCTGATCAGCATCAGTCCCTGGATGACACTGTTCATTTTGCTGCCTATGTCAATCTTTGGATTTATCACCCTTAAGGCATTCGCTTATATCCGGCCCATTTTTCGGGAACGGGGCAAAATAAATGCAGAAGTGACCGGCCGGCTGACGGAAACATTAAATGGTGTAAGGGTGATCAAAGGATTTAATGCAGAGCAGCAAGAGATCAAGATATTTGAACAAGGTGTAGATAAGCTTTTTCAGAACGTGAAGAAAAGTCTCACGTCTACCAGTCTCGTCACCAGCTCCGGCACGTTCCTCGTAGGACTTGCCAGTGTCGGCATCATGGGATTGAGCGGTTATTTCAACCTTAGCCCTGGTGATTTTTTGAAGTTCACCATGTTCATGGTCTTTATGATCGCACCGATTGTTCAAATGAGCAACATCGGCAGTCAGCTTACAGAAGCATTCGCGGGTCTTGACAGGACAGAAGAATTATTGAATATCCAGCCAGAAGATGACGGCACGTCCCGTCCCATCCAGATCGGACCTATCAACGGCGAGATCTTGTACGATCACGTTTGGTTTGAATATGAAGAAGGAAAGCCTGTTTTAAAAGACGTAAGTTTTAAAGCACTGCCCGGCTCCGTCACTGCACTTGTTGGTACCTCTGGCTCTGGCAAAACAACCATCGCCGGTTTAGCAGCGTCTTATCTCACGCCAACCGAAGGCATCATTACGGTGGATGGCGTTGATCTTTCCAAGGTTTCCCTGAGCAGTTACCGTAGTCAGCTTGGCGTCGTATTACAGGACGATTTTCTTTTTGAAGGTACCATCCGGGAAAATATTCTTTTTCCCCGGCCAGCGGCAACCGAACAGCAATTGCAGGTGGCTGTGAAGGCAGCCCATGTTCACGAGTTCACAGACCGCTTTGAAAAGGGTTTAGACACCCTTATCGGGGAAAGAGGTGTAAAGCTATCAGGCGGGCAGCGGCAGCGTATAGCCATTGCCAGGGCCATCCTGGCTGATCCCAGGGTATTGATCCTCGATGAGGCCACCTCGAATTTAGATACGGAGTCGGAAGCCTACATCCAGGAGAGCTTACGGGGACTAATGAAGGGTAGAACAACCTTTGTCATTGCCCACAGACTTAGCACCATCCGTCAGGCCGACCAAATCCTCGTTGTTGAAAACGGCCAGATTGTCGAGCGCGGCAAACACGAGGAACTGATTGAAAAGAAAGGACGGTATTTTGAGTTGTATACTTACCAGGCAAGGATTTAAGAAAGCCACAGCTGAAGCTCAGAGTTATTGAAAGGGGCTTCCATCAGCGCTAACGTTTCACCTATACAATAATCATCAATACAACTACAAAAAAATTACCTCACAACGATAGACCTATCAAAAAAAGTGTGCTCCTAAATAAATTTTTTTTATCGATTGTGTTAAAGTGAAATTTATTTCTTTAACTTTTGGGTACTAAACACTTTTATAGCATGGCAAAGAAAGCTAAAAAAGCAGCCAAGAAGGTTGCTAAAAAGGCGGCAAAAAAAACCGCTAAAAAAGCAGCTAAGAAGACTGCAAAAAAATCGGCTAAGAAACCTGCAAAAGCGGCAAAAAAAGTAGCTAAAAAAGCTCCCGCCAAGAAACGCACCTCGATGACGAAGGCTGTAGCGAAAAAGGCGGGATCCATTAAGAGAAGCGTTACTTCGAAAGCAAAAGCATTCTCAGCAGCCGCTGCCGATAAAGCAATGGAGGTTAAAGATGCTGTCGCAGAAACTGCTACATCAATCGTGGAAACGGTAGGTGAAAAACTGGCAGACGCAAAAGAAGCGATCGAAGAAAAGGCTCAAGACATTCAGAAAAACCTATTAGGTACATAATTTTTAACCTAACCCTAAACCCGGAAAAGCGATGGATTTTTTTCATCGCTTTTTTTATGCCGATGAGCTGAAGCTCATGGCTATGGAGGTGCTATTTCATGAATCGGAATGTTCGCTTCCCGCGCAACGTTTCGATTACCGCTACATACGCCCCTTTTGATAAAGGGCTAACGCGAATTTGGTAATCTTCTGTTGTCCCCGTCTGCATTTCTTCCCCGGAGCTTTCCATGACTAATAGTCCCTGGGAATTAAATATTTGGATACGTTTAACGTCGGCTTGAATATCCCCCCGAATAAAAAGGAACTCCCGAACGGGATTGGGGTAAACTGCTAATTCCTGTACGGGTTCATCGATATGCAACGGAATGTACTCATAGATGTCGGTGGAGGTACATCCCAAAGTATCTACTTGTAACTTATAAACACCCGGTTGCATGAGCGGGGTGTAATGCAGCGAGGGCGGTTCAATTTTATTATCATTAAAGAACCACGTATTATTGATCGCATAGTTCGATACGAGTGCTGAGTCGCCCGTTACTGTGATTTCCGCATCTTCATAAGTCCGCACATTTGCCTTCACAGGAATTCGATCACTGGTGCAACCGGATGGTGTTACCGCTTCCACATAATAGCTTCGTGATTTCAGTAGCGGCGGGGTTTCAAAAAAAGTTGATTGCACCTGCGCATCTTGTGAATCTAACTCGGGAAACCAATTAAAAAACACATCATTGCCGTCACTTGAGGCGGCAAACTTGGCCGAAGTTCCGCGGCAAACATCTACGCTGTCAGGAAATACAAATACCCTGGGCTCAGTTTGTATTTTAACTTGATAACTGTTCTGTAACGTGTCAACATAGCAGGAGGATTCCGCTTTTAACGTTAGTATATGCTCGCCGGCGTGTAATGAGTCGGAGGGGAATCTGATTGTTAAATCACTGCTGGCGGTTGGTTTCATGGATGACAACATCCTGCCACTACTGTCCCAAAGAGAGTAGCGGACATCCTCTTCAGCGTTTTTAATACTTATATCGACCATGTCTCCTTCGCAAACAGATGCCGGACCGAGAATGGAAAGATCCACTCGAGGTTTACGCTCTGCCAGTCGCAAAGAGATACGATCGACAGCAAAGGAAGCGGGGTCTTTCGTCACTACAAATTCAACGGGCTGGTTGTGACTTAACAAAGTTTCGCTCTGAAGAAACTTATCGATCAATGTATAATCGTATCGCGAGAAATCGTATTTGGTTGTCAGGCTAAACTGATATGAACCTACTGTTAAATCCTTCAGGTGAATTTGCACAACCGTGTCGCAGGGCATTTTATTGGTGGCATTTATGGCGAGTGACATTTTATCTGATGACAAAAACGATAGATCATAGTTGTCGTTATCAAGCTTAAGCCCATCCCACTCATCCAATGCCGGTTTTGAAAAAGGCCTGACTTTAAAATAAGCGACATCTGATATTGAATCCTTGGACAACCGGATGGCAAAACTCGGAATGCGTGCTGGCTCCTTTCTAAAAAATGTCGCTCCTCCCAGTACTTTTACTCCCTCCCGAATGGTCAATTTTGGATTAGGGCCAGTGGCACGCACCCATACGGACTGACCAGAAGCAATGCGCCCGTCAGGGATTTCCAAATAATTATCATCCATATCGTAATAGCGGTAGATCCCATTGATCTTCTGGTTATCATAAACGGCAATGACAGGAGAAATACTCTCCATTGTCCATCCATCATTTGAAGGTTCGCGCCATTGAATGGCACATGCATAAGGATTCCCCATAAGGTTCCATCCGTTTGAGGGTTCATTGTTCGAAGTAAAGTTGACGGGCAAATCTATCGTACCCTGATTTAATGGGCCCGTCACGTCCCAGATGGTTGCTGCGTTAGCCTTTCTCACAAAAGCAGCATAACCTTTCCCAACGATCAATGGATTATCGCTTGCAAGCCCTGTTGTCGGATATGGTTTCCAACCCTCTTGTAAACCCCCAACCGATTCGTCATAATAATATAAAGAAGGACTTGTTGATTTGATTCCCGGTCCTGTGCTTGGATCCAGAAATTTCCCTGTTACCGGAAAATCATCTTTCAACGATGCAACGGTACCGTTCCCCACCGGTGAGGAAATAAACCGGTATCTCCGTCCCTCCCCTTCCATATGCCGCTGAACCGTTACGTTACCCTCGACAGACGACCCATTCGGCAATAGCCCGACACAGGCGGTACCTGACGGTTCATCAGAAAGAGATAAAAGGGTTACATGACCATTTGTATGTAATGTGGTGTTTGGCGATGCTATCAGAATAGATCCCAGTATGTCCAAGGGATTGGTTACGATCACATCGTTATTGGATTTATTAATGGTCAGGTTCATCAGTGTTTTCCCAGGCGCGTCTAGTTGTTGCGCTTCCGCTCCCATCATGATGAGGTGTCCAGAGTTGAACTCAGCAGTTTCATTTACAGATACATCGCCATATGCAGTAATGGCATTTGCATAGGTGAGCAATTTTCCTCCAACACGGATACCCTTGACAACGATATCCTTTAGCAGGTTTATACCTAATGCATTATTACAAATTAAATTCGTGCCCGGAGCATCGGGATGACCTGCGCCGATCCATTGCTCAGCCCCACCGTTGTATTCAATCGTTGAACCATTTTCATATGTACGTTCACCACGGACTTGGATGTTACCTTTGTTTGTTAACTGGATCGCGCCTTCGGGATCTGTAGAACCCACCAGCAACTTTCCCTTTAAAAGAAAATTGCCGGCAGAATTTGACAAAACAGAAGTCCCGAGATCTACCGTCGCAGTGCTTTCAATGGTAAAATCCAAATTTCCCTGAAAGGAGCTGGCGGATGACAATACCTGTTGGACCGCCGCTCCAATAAATTTAATCGTCCCTTTGCCAGGAGCAGGCGGTGCAATTAAAGTCCCTGCGTTTATTTTAAAATCACTAAATAAGGAAAGGGTACATTGACGTGTCCCTGTACTGTCGGTACTGGTTGACGCCATGTGAATTCGTCCGGGGGAATTCATTTCCATTTCGCCATGAATGTTAACGGTTATGGAACCTTTGGTAGTCAGGTAGCTAATCCCTGTCGACGTTGAATGATATAGAAAATCTTTTTGAACGTTGATGACAGTATTCGAAGGCGTGGTACTGAACCAGACCTTTGACGGACCTTCTATTGTAAAGTCACCTCCGATAGAGATCACAGGATTTTGCGTGGTGGATAGTCGCAGCGCTTGATTATTCGTGCTAAGCACTGTAAAATTTCCGGCGATGTTTCTGAGATATCCGTTCAAGTCAACAAAAGCAGTCGTCTGTTGTGCACAGTTATAAATCACGTGTCCGAAATTCTGTTTCCAACTATCACTGTGCGCAATATTGATATAGCCCTGCGAAGTAAATCCTCCAATTTCAAATGTTGAATTCGGATCCCATGTTGCATACGGGATAAAGCCCAAAGGCCCCTGAAGATGAATATACCTGCTGCCGGATTCAAAAATGGTATTGGATACTGTCGTTCCATTTAAGGTCGCCCCATCCTGCTGCACTAAAACACCGAATACTTGCAAATCCTTTTTCTCCGGAAGGGCGTCCGCCACAAGATCGGCTACAGAACCTGTCCCAACGGTGAGCCTACCGTTTACGACAACATTCTGTAGCGAAATTGTGCTTCCGGCAGGGATCATTACCTCATGGTTCACAACGGTTTCAGTACTGTTCACGACAGTGGGTACCAAATTACTATCCCACACGGTGGGGTCCGTCCATAAACCATGCTTTATTGAAGTAACGATCTGCCCATAACTATTAACAATCACCCACAACGTTAATCCAACAAGAAAGCATACCTTCTTGATGATTAAATACATAATAGCTAACGATGTCGAAAGGTAAGTAGTAGGGAGTTGCGGGGGTATCTGGTTTTCCGGATTAAATGCAGATAATCGGGTATTCGGTAATCGGGGTAATCAGGTATTCGGTAATCAGGGGGTCGGTGATCGGGTAATCGGTATCGGGTATTCGGGTAAACTGGTATTGAACAGGAATTGAATATCGAGCAAGGAATGTTGAATGTCGAATGGAAATCCACCACCGATCAGATGGTAAGCGATCAAAAGAACCGAATACCCGATGACCCGATGACCATTCGTAATCACTAAGGACTTGCACATCTTAAATCCAGCACAACCTTTTCAAGTACCTACCAGCTTACCCGATAACCGAATACCGATTACCTTTTTAAAGGGAAGAAATTGAATATCGAATATCGAGCAAGGAATATTGAATATTGAATGAAAATGCACTGCCGATTGAAGCGAAAGTGATAGGAAAGATCTGTTTTAACGCCTCACCTGATAACCGAATACCTGATGACCAGATTACCTTTCATAATCACTAAGGCCTGCACATCTTAATCCCCCACAACTTTTTCAAGTTCCCCTACCTGATTACCGATAACCGAATACCGATCACCCTTCCTAATTGGGAACATCCAACACCTCAAACCTCGAGTAATTGCTCTTAAACTCAGGAACGATCTCCTTCATCAGTGCTACCATTTTGAGTTCGTTTTTATCGACGATGAGGTCTTCCAGTAAGTTGAGATTCTGGCAAACTTCGTGGTATTCATATTCAGATACCATCGCCTTCAGGATCTTTTCATGGTGGGTAGGGATGGTGTTTTCCTGGTCGTTTAATAATTCTTCGTACAACTTTTCACCATCGCGGAGACCGGTGAAGACAATCTCAATATCTTTTCCTAATTCTTTGCCAGAAAGCATAATGGTCTTTTTAGCAAGGTCATAGATCTTGACAGGCTTGCCCATATCAAAAAGAAATATTTCACCACCTTGTCCCATAGACCCGGCTTCGATGACCAGTTCGCAGGCTTCAGGGATGGTCATGAAAAAGCGCGTAATGTCGGGATGCGTAACAGTTATTGGTCCACCTTTTAATATTTGTTCCTTGAAGATGGGGATAACCGAACCGTTGGATCCCAACACGTTGCCAAACCGAGTGGTAACAAAAGAAGTTTTTGCGATGTCTACTTTGCGATAGTAACGATCCAGTGATTGCACATAGATCTCGGCAATACGCTTGGTGCAACCCATCACGTTGGTTGGGTTCACAGCTTTGTCGGTAGAGATCATCACAAACTTCTTCACCTTATGCTCGACTGCGAGATCGGCCAATGTTCGCGTGCCGAATATGTTGACCATCACCGCTTCGGAGGGATTGCTCTCCATCAGGGGAACGTGCTTGTAAGCAGCGGCATGAAATAAAATTTCCGGATGATAATCTTTAAAAATAGAATTGATTCTTGTACGGTTACAAATATTGGCGACAAACACCAGTAGTTTTGACTGTTGGTTCTTGCCACGAAGTTCTCTTTCGATTTCATAAAGGGGTGACTCTGCCTGGTCCACCAGGATCAAGGTGTGCGGTTTGTACGTCAATATCTGACGCGCCAACTCAGAGCCTATAGAACCAGCTGCTCCGGTAATACAGATTACTTTATTCCTGATTTCTTTTTCGATCTCGGGATTATCCAAACGAATGACTTCACGACCTAACAGATCTTCGATGTTAATGTCCCTGATTTGTTTTAAGTCCCACTCGTTTCGTAGCCATTTTTCAAAAGAGGGGACATAGCTGACTTTAACATGGTGCAGCAACGCCTGGTCTACTATCTCATTCTTCCGTTCGATAGACAAGCTTTTTGTAGCAATGACCATCTTCCTCACTTTATTCTTTTTAACCAGTTCATCGAACTTATCCATTCCGCAGATCCTGGTGCCATTGATTTCCTTATTATGCTTTTTAGGATCATCATCGATGAAGGCAACGAGTTTGTACTGCGTCGAGATATCGGACTCGATCGCTTGCTTAGTAAGAAATCCAGCTACACCTGCGCCGAAAATGACAACCGGTACTTGCTTGGAGTTATCTGATTTAACGTAATTGAAGATATTTTTAACCAAGAGCCGATACTGGTAAAGGAGCAACGAAGAAATGAAAAAGGATATGAATACAACTGAATAAGGAATAACGTTGCGACCAAAATTGTAGAAATAGATGAGGTTGAAAATGGTGACAAAAACGATGCTCAATAATTCGGTTCCAATAATTCGAAGGCCATCTTGAATTCCGGTATAACGAACGATGCCCGCATAACTTTTTGTAACCAAGGTAGCCGTCATGGCGGCGGCAAGGCACAACAAGATGCCATACATCAGGTTGAAATTATCAATTTCCTGGAGTTCGAAATTAAAACGCAATAAGTATGCGAGGTATACGGAAAAGACAATGATCAGCTGATCGATGAGGATTACGACACCGCGCGGGAGGACTGTGAGCTTGCTAAAAAGTTTTTGGATCAAGCTTCGTTATTCTTATTTCTTCCTTTTTTCAATCGATAAATTCCATAGGCTCCCCCTCCTAGAAGCAAGTACTCAATTCCAGTGAGAGGAACGGGCTCAGGCTCCGGGGGTAACGTGGGTATGGTTGGGGGTTGTGCAATCACCAAAATAGTTGTAAACCACAATATCGCTATACTTGATAAGATGAACTTCATTATTTAATCTTTGCAATTTTTTTGACAATAACTTTTTTGCCGTCGAGAATTCTTATGTTATAAATTCCCGTAGCATACGACAACAGGTCAAATTCCCCTTCTTTTACGCTTCCATCCCCCATCAGTGGTTTTGTACCAATTTCGATGCCTTGTGTATTAACTAACGTAGCTGTCACATTGTTATTGGCTGATTTAACCCTAATAAACACTTTATTTTGAGTAGGGTTCGGGTAGATGTTAACTGCAATCTCTCCCTCCATACCTGTTATTTCAAGTGACGCACGCTTACTGCAGGCACCTGAATTTACCTGGACAGTGTATAACCCTGGTTCTAACGCCTCTAAGGTATTGCTTGTTGCCCCTTCGATCAATTCGTCATTTAAATACCATTGGTTCCCCGTTTCCGAGCCTGACGTGAGTATGTTGCCTTCTGCCGACAACGTCAGATCCTCAAGGTTTGACACAATGGCTTGAACTGGTACCCGCGCCCCTTCGCATCCTTGGCTGTTTACCGCAGAAACGTAATAAGTCTTCGATTTAGCCAAATGTGGTGTCACAAATTCGCCATCATTATGACCAGCTATTGGGTTTAAATCGTCCTGGGAATTATACCATTGATACCATCCTTCCTTCGATGCTCCTGCCACTTTCAAGGTCGCCGAACCACTGCCACAGATTGCGCCACTTTGAAGGATCCTGATCTCACCGGCACTCAACTTAGTTATTACGGGTTTTGCGGTAAGGGGCGCTGCAGAACACACACCGGATTGAGCCCTGATCGTAACATTATTTTCCCCAGCTGACAGCGCTGAGGTATTAACTATCAACTGAACCAGTGACCCTGTGCCAGAGACAGGTTCAGAGATTCTAGCGCCATTCAATTCTGCGGAATAGGTTACGCCGGGTTCGGAGCTTTCTAATGTGATAATAGCAGTTGACTTATCGCTACAAACACTTTCACCGCTGGCCGCGATTGTATTGTTAATCGTGGCAGTGCTTCCCTCAATCGCTATCTGGAACCGGGAAGACAACAGATCAATATTTTGGTCGTTTACCGTAAAGGAATATTCTTTTTGACTCCTGATATCAATCCTCTTTTTTTCAACCACATCTAACAAGCCGATGTTGATAAAGGAATCAAAAGATTCCATGCCGACAAAATTCAGCGTGTAGGTACCCTGTTGCATGCCCTCAGTGACCAGTGGAATAATCTTATTACATTCTGCCGTTCCGAGCGCATTGATTACAGCCTTAATATTATCGGAGGTCAATGATGATAGATGAGCATTTTTGTTTTGCATACTCACCTTATAGGCATCAAATTGTCCATCAAATTGGTCGGTTGCTCCTTCGCGGAGCCTGATTACAGCCTCATCTTTTATCTCATTTCCATTCAGGACGATACGGAGTACATTAGGAATCTCTCCTTTCTTATAAAACTGTGTATTCGTTACCGATGTCTTAGCCGCTTCAGTAAAGGTTAATGTGGCATTTGCCGAAGCGTAAACGAAAAAGGATTGCCCTTGCGCGATCGTGCCGCCATATCCTGATGGCGTACCAATACCGTCAACATAGCTAACAAGGATATCAGGTTCTGTCCCTTGGCCGCTGTTGCCATAATTATCACGAAGATACACCGCATTATAAATGGCAGGTGGCAACGTCATATTATCCCAATCAATTGCCGAAGGGTAAGGATTACCGACCAAGTTTAAACCTTCGTATCCATTAACGATTGGTGTCGTAGAAGTCACAGGAACATTAACGTTGCCTTGCCCCAAAATGCCTCTGGAATCATAAGTAAAAGTTGATGTGGCATTTACATATATCAAGAAACCTCGCCCACTGGTTAGCGCAGTGCCAGAAGTAATTGCCGCCCAGGCCTGGGTAGGCTCATTCCAACGATAAGACTTGTCAAGCGGTAATTCTACATCCCAATCCGCTAAAGTTGCATTACTAACAGGCGACGCCAAATAATGGAAACCTTCTCTGGCAACAACCTTTGGTAGATAGCGCTGAACAATTACAGAACCGGTTATTGAAGCACCTGAGGGTAATTGATTGACATTTGCAGTTCGTGTTGGCGTAGATAACAACCGAAGCTGTTCATTACCAGCATTGAAAACTGACCCGGAATTTATAGCTAAACTGTTTTGAATATCTAAATTGGTGCCTGCACTCAATGCCACTGTTGAAGTAGTCGTTTGGTTCACTTCTAAATCAAACAACGTCAATGGAGTCGTAGCATCAATTTGTTGCGGTGCTGCACCAATGAAAGACACTTTAGATTCACCACTTAATAATGTTCCTGCCACCAGTAGGTCTTCTCCGATAGCCACATCGTTATTTGTTCCAATATCAAAGCTACCCTGAAGAACATTAAATGTTTTATTTACGACTATATCGTGGTTAAGAGTAAGCAAGCCTGTTCCCTGTTTGGTTAAATTGCCTAATCGAGTCGTTACCGGGCTTGTAAAAGGTAATTCATTCCCTGTAGTAATATCAGTAGCGATATCGTATAATACATCGTAGCTGCTGATTGCACCTAAAACCTGCGTTATCGAGCCACCGGAATATCGGGTAACCAAACCATTAGGCGCCATAGTTATGTTAAATGAGGGATTATTTACCACGCCGTTGAAAAGATTTAGATTGGTAAGTGTCAGCGGTGACGAGGAGGTGAATGTAGCCGCCGGCCTGTTCATCGTGAGTGAGAAAAGATTAGGTCCTGCGATATTCACATTTGTTGGAAGCGATCCTGTTCCTTCGACTACCAGAGTAGAATTATCAAAAACCGCTAACGAAGCACTACCAGATTGGACATAATTCCCTCGAAGCGTTAGTGTATACGCACTAAACTGTCCTAAAGAAAATGTTCCGTTCGTTTGTGTAAAGGCCCCGCCCACAATAAGAGAATTTCCTAGAAACACAGTTCCCCCTGAGCGATTAATGGTCAAGTTATTCATGGGGTTATTTGGAAACTGGACCGGTGAAAGTAGTAAGTCCCCAAAATTTCCTGAGCCATTAATGACTACATTGGAAAGGGTACTGATCCCAAAGTACCCATTTGTTCTTGAATAGGCACCCCCCAACGTTAAGGTATTGCTGCCGATCAGCAACACCCCCTCTACTTGGTTCAATGCTCCATTGATAGTAACATTGCCGACCAAGGAAACATTATTTGTGTTGTTGATAGTGGTATTAGCTGTAATGGGATGACCTGAGCCGATAAATTGAGCACCCGCTCCATCATAAATTACAGACGAGCCTGCTACAAATGTTCTCGTACCGGTCAACCTGATATTACCTCCCGTAGCATTATTCTGGATGGCGCCTCCCGCATCTAAAGATCTGATATGTACATTTGCATTCGGGTACACGTACAATGCACCTGATCCTGTGAGGGCCGAAGTACCCAAATCTAGAGTTTTTCCAGAAGCGATACCAAAGTTAATAGCGTTAGTAATAACTCCGCCGGTTTTAGAAAAAGCACTTGTTGTCCCAGCACCCGTAAAGTTAACGTTAGCGAATCCGCCCCCGACAGCTCTCGTAATTGTTCCCGCGGTTTGAATAAAATCGCCTTGAATGTTTAAGCTAGTAGTACCCGATCCTGCGCTTGTTTGGGTGCGTAGTGAAACCGTTCCTCCTGACATGGTATAATCGCCCGTCACGGCAACCGTTGTAGAACCAGTGCCCGCAAAAAATACTGTTCCTGCAGTAATATCAAAATTGCCCGGCGTGCTAACACTCCCAATATTCACAATTGAAGTCGCTGACGTATTCAAGATAAGACTAGAGTTATCCAACACACTTAAATTCCCACCAATATTAAGCGTATAGTTGCCAGAGGTCCCAAGGCTTAAAGTATACCCATTCGTTTTATTAATTGTTAGACTTCCATTGACATTTCTGAGTTTTCCTGAAAAGCTTAAATCTTGTGCTTGAGACCTTCCATCCCACACAAAATTATAGAATTGAATAGAAACGTCATCAATTACTGGACTTGCATTGGTCGCAAAAAAGGCAATGGTAGAACCTGTTTGCCAATCTGCGTAAGGTATTCCATCGTTTGACGCATGAATATGGATACCGCCATTAAGTACCTTGTATGTGTTAAATGTTGTAGAATGAGACGCAGGAAGAATAGTGCCCGCATAATTATCGTTTACTATTGTGGCCCCGCTGTGAAGGCGAACGAGTCCGTTATTTTGTAGCTGTGCAAAACTAACTCCATCGTTGTATAGCCTTAAATCATTACCAACACCGTTTAAAATACTTAAAATTCCATCAGATGCTACCTGTAGTACCGCATTGGAACCAAATTGCATCTGGTCTACAAACACCTCGAAACCGTCAGGTACAGTTACTGTGTTACTGGCTGAGATAATGATGATATTACTTGTATAGGAAGGCAAAATATTCCTGTAACCTCCGGCAGATGGCGTTTCAAGATCTTTCCATCCTGAATTATTATATACCTGCCATGTCGATGCTTGGTTCCAATTTCCGGATTGACGGGATCTGTACCATCCGTTTGACTGCCCTAAGACAAAGCCGGCACTCAGACAAAAAAACAAAGCTAAAACTGCTTTTTTCATACGTCGCTTGATGCTTTAACTACAAAAGTAACGAAAGTTTGGAGATGGCCTTTAATTTAGGAAAACTTCAATAGTTATATCACTTAGACCCCTCTTTCGTAACCAGGTTTAATCTTATATTTTACATATTTAACAATATACTTACCTAAGTCTTCAAATTTATTCATAAACAAAACTTTAACGGTTTCCATCATGCGCTTGATCCTAGTGCTTTCACCACTGAACGCCTTTCTGAAATTGTGAGGTTAGAGCTTGAAGGCAAGCATAACCCGTTTTTAAAAAGCACCTCCGAACAATTATTGATATAAGAAGGAGCGTTCTTAAAAACAGGTTGCAGGTGCATTGGTTTCCAGAGTGGGCGACTTTCGATGTTTTCTTCTTCTAATGCTAATCTAAGATCCTCCCGTGTCTTTCCAAATTGAACAGGGTCTACCAATATCGTAGTCAACCAACGATTTGAAAATGCGTCGGGTGGTTCCTCTAAAAAACGTATCCCGGAAAGTCCGCTAAGCTCAGATTTATAAAACGAAAAGTTGCCCCGACGTTGGTGAACCCGCTCATCTAATACACGCAACTGACCAAGGCCGATGCCCGCACAAATATTACTTAATCTATAATTAAACCCGATTTCGCTGTGTTGGTAATGCGGCGCAGGGTCCCTCGCCTGAGTAGCCAGAAATTTGGCCTTTTGAATCCAAGTTGGATTATTCGACACAAGTGCGCCTCCCCCTGAAGTAGTAATGATTTTATTGCCATTAAATGAATAAATTCCCATATCACCGAAAGTACCTAACTTTTGTCCTCGGAAGGAGGATCCTAATGCCTCAGCGGCATCTTCGATTACGGGAACACCATACCGCTTTGCAATGGTGACGATGTCAACAATTTTAGCCGGCATACCATAAAGGTGTACAACGATAATAGCTTTGGGTGTTTTTCCAGTCCGTCTAATCCGGTCTATTATGGCTTCTTCTAATAGTTCCGGATCCATGTTCCACGTCTCTGCTTCTGAATCCACAAAGACAGGCACAGCTCCTTGATAAGCTATCGGGTTACAGGAACCAGAGAAAGTAAATGTAGAGCAGATCACTTCGTCGCCATGTTTTATTCCCAGGATGATTAAGGCGAGATGGATCGCAGCTGTCCCCGAACTTAGGGCCGCACAATAGCCAACACCGTTGTAAGCAGCCAGACCGTCTTCGAAAGCATTTATATTCGGACCAACAGGCGCCACCCAGTTGGTATTGAAAGCTTCTTGGACAAATTTAATTTCTTCTCCGCCCATGTGAGGCGCAGAAAGCCATATTTTCTTTCTGTTCATTTTGGCCTAAAGATAGTGAGTGATATGAATTACGACTACCATGGCAGTTGAATTCTGCAGTTATTCTCCGCTCATTTTCCGCTGATAATAAAATGATGGTATTAGCAACATCAACAACGTCGGGTTTAAGATCAATCGGTGAAGAAAGGAAATGAGCGGCCCATTGTAAGTTGGATAATAAAGTTTTAAGGCAAAGTACGGAACCAAAAAGACAACGACACCTACTAACTGAACATATAATGAAAAAATAATATACTTCCGTTCTTGAAATAGGACGTATATTAAACCAATTGTAAATGCATCATTTAATAGAAATCGGATCGTACGGTTGAAAATAAATTTACTGATGGGTGCCTCAAGTCCTAATAGTCCTGCGATATCCCATCGCTGAAAAAGGAAGACCAATAAGAGGCCCACTGAGCAAATAACCCCTACAATAACCCGGTTAAGCATTAAGTGCCTTAATGTTTTTAGAAGCGAACTTTCGAACCCACCATACCCATAACATGAACACAACTACATAAAGTATGGCGGTAAAAAAGTATTTATGCATAAAGTACATATAGCTCTTTCTATAGACCGACACAAAAAAAAGCAATCCGATGCGAGCAATATTCATCAAATGCATGATCACTAGCCCAACCGGTATAAACCAAATCAGTGGTTTTGTTAAAGGGCCGAATGCAATGAGGAAAGCAACAAAAATAATCATTACATTAATACCATTACACCCTTCATACACCGCCAATACGCTGTTGTTTTCGTGAACTAATTGTGTCGTGGATTTAACACTATCTTTTATTGAGCAATCCCACCCACAAGACGAAAGTGCAATTGCCGTTTGATTTGTAACCCAATGCGTCATAGGATCCGGGCGTGGTTCATAAGCCGTTACATAAAGTCCATACAAAAAATTGCCTACCAAGTAAATTCCCACAAACTTCACGAGGAATAGGATTGTTGGCTTAAATTCATTAATGGAGAAATCTTTCATCTACTATTTATCTAACCCCTATGAATGTCTTTTTGCAATCCTAGCACGAAGGCTCTTTGACAATCTGCATTCGGATTCTACGCCACTATACGGTTAAGTGTCCAAAATTATCGAAAAAATAATGTTGCCTGGAAAAGGAGTGATATTCCACTGATTCAAACTTTCCTAGCCGGAATTCCAACAACCGTTGTCTCCGCTTCAACATCCTTTGTCACCACAGCTCCCATTCCGACTTTGCTGAAATTGCCTATAGTTACGTCATTTAATATGTTAGCGCCAGAGCCCACTAAAACACCATCGCCAATTTTTACCGTACCCGCTATGTTGACGCCTGTCATAACCGATGAGAAACTTCCCAATGCTACGTCATGTCCGACCGTTGTATTCAAGTTAATAAGCACGTGACTTTCAATTCGGATATCTGTAGTAAGGATGCATCCCGCAGTAATGATACTTCCCTCACCAATGGCAACAGATTCTTCGTCCTGAATAATGACGGAAGGATGAATCAACACTGGGAAATATACCCTTGAAGGATCGATCATTTTCACCAGAATGGACTTCGCTGAAGGATCACCAATCGCTATGACGAGATTTACGGGGGTAGTAAACGAATTTAACACATCCAATCCACCAAGCACTCGTATCCCTTTTACAACGGTATCTTTCCTTAATCCGTCATCAATGAATCCTAATGGTTCGAACTGCCCAAGTGCTCGTACCAGCGAAAGTATTTCCTTCCCAAGTCCTCCCGCACCATAGATTAATAGTTGTTCTTTCATGATATCAGTTAAGAGTTATCTGCGAATGGTTATCAGACGACTAGCGATCGCAAATATTAGTCATACAGGCATACTATAATTGGCAAAATACGATAACAAAATCGGCAGCATCCCCTCGCCCCAACACGATTAACTGCCGGCAATTTCTCAAGCTTGAAACTTCAATCCTGAACTTACATACTTAATTACCCTCGCCGGATTGCCTACAGCCACCACGTTGTCAGGTATATTATCGATTACTACAGACCCGGCACCTACAATACTCCATGCGCCTACTTTCTTACCAGGGATAATTGTTGTTCCCGCTCCTATAAAAGCTCCTTCTCCAATATAGACGTTTCCGCACAGAATTACACCAGGTGCCAAATGAGCGAAATCTTCAACTACGCAATCGTGATCGACTTGGGCACCCGTATTGATTATAATATGACTGCCCATTTTCGACTCCGCTTGAACGATTGCACCTTGTAACACCACATTTCCTTCCCCGACTGTTATGTGCGAAGACAGTACCGCTGACGGATGGACAACATTGGCAAAAGGGTGACGCGCCCTTTCCGAAACATTTTTTCGTGTTGCATTATCACCAATAGCGACCACCATCTTAGAGTTCGGGAAGTCGTTAATGTTGTATTCTTGGCGAATTGGGACGCCGTATAATGAGCCATTGCATTTGGGATCATATACGCATACAACAGTATATCCCTGGACTACTGCACAGTCCATAACCACATGCGCATGTCCTCCGGCTCCCTGAACTATAATATTACCCGTTGCCACGAAATTTTTCCATCGTTAATGAGGATTCACTGCTGATCCCTTCCGCTTTAAAAACTTTTATAACCGTCAAAAATAAGATTTTTATATCTAATGCGAACGACACGTTATCCACATACCACGCATCGTATGCAAACTTTTGCTGCCAGGACAATGTATTTCGTCCATTAACCTGCGCCCATCCAGTGATACCCGGTTTTACCAAGTGACGCCTTTTTTGTTCCGAATTATATAAGGGTAAATATTCCTTCAGCAAAGGCCTTGGGCCGACAAGTGACATGTGACCAAGCAGAACATTAAAAAGTTGGGGTATTTCATCAATCGATGTCTTTCGAACAAACTTGCCAACGGTTGTTAGACGCTGATCATCAGGCAACAAAATTCCGTTGCTATCACAATCGTCGGTCATGGTTTTAAACTTAATAACAGTAAACAACTTTCCATTCTTTCCTGGCCTTTCCTGCACAAACCAAACTTTACCATGATTTGCAATAGAAAGCAATAGCACTACAATAATTAGAACAGGAAAAAGAACTACTAATGCAAGAAACGATACAACTCGATCGAAAAAAGGTTTTATAATTTTGAGGTACAAACAGAATGTGGTTTGCACAAAAATAATAGTTCTTTTCAAAAGACACCTGCGCGGATTACTGTTAAGTTTATTCTGGTGTACTATTAGCGGTGCTATTCGACTGATTGCTTATTCCCTTCTTTTACTGGCTTTTAGTTTTAAAGTAGCTTCATATTCCTTCTTCAGTTCTTCCCAAATAATTTCACGCTTAAAATTAGCGGCAACAAAATCACGTGCCAATTGTCCAAAGTTTTGTCGCTTTACGTCATCCACAACCAATTCTTTCATTGCCTTAACCAAAGCCCCCACATCCTTAGAAGGAACTATAACGCCTGTTTTGTTTTGTTGAACAATTTCATTACACCCATTGATGTCTGATACTATACATGGAACCTTCAACAAACTTGACTGCATCACGACATTGGGGAAACCTTCTCGATAACTGGGAAAAACAAAAACATCGGAGGCAATTAACCAAGGTCTGATATCCTGCTGGAATCCAGCTAAGATAATGTGTTTATCATCCATCGCACAGTCATAAATATGCTGGGGCAACGGATCGAGGTCATGCTCAAAAGGGCCTACCAGCAAAAGAAAAGCTTTTTTTCCAGGGTGTAGACTTGCAAAGTCCTCTGAAACTTTTTGAAATGCTTCTATCAACTCAACGATTCCTTTATCACGAACGATACGTCCCACAAAAGAAAAAACAAAATCATTTAGAGAAATTTTATGCTGTTGTCGAATTTCCCTAGCTCGAATTTCGAGTTGGGGTGATCTATCAAAAAAAACAGTATCTATACCGTTGCTACTTCCTTTTCCAATAATTTTTATTTTTTTATCGGGCACATGGAAGTGATCCTGAATGAATTTCTTTAAACCAAATGAATTTGGATAGATCTTATGGGCACAGGCGTAAGTGACCCGTTCAGAAATTTCAAGGACCTTTCGCTTTAATCCAGATGACTCCATTAGCGGCAACCCGGCGACAGTATGCATCCTGACTGGAACGTCACAAATCCACGACGCCAACATCCCCAACAATCCGGCCTTTGGTGTATGAGTATGGACGATGTCTGGCCTAAGTTTTTTTATTTCAAGAATGAGACGCCATAAGCATTTTAAATCCTGAAACGGAGTAACCTTCCTTGTGAAAGGAATTGCAATATGCCTCACTCCATCTTTAATAATATCTCCGACTTCCTTACCATCCGCGCTCATGGTCACTACTTCGAAACCACAATTACGCATGTGATGAAATTGACCCTTCAACAATAAGTGGAGGGAAATTGGAACAGTTGTAATTCTCAGGATTAGAGGCAAAGAAATAATGATTATGTTCTACTACTTTCCGATTTTTTGATATGGGGTTTCCAACGTTTTCATTTAGTAACACCTACTGCCAAAATCAATCAAACTTCATCTATCTCTGTCAATAACCAGATCCGCTACTTCCCCCATACTCAAAGTTCTCATTCCGTATTTCTTTTCACAAATCAAGAAGTGATCCAGTAGCTTGTTCAATTCCGCCATACTCTCTTTTGGATAATGGCCGAAATTGTGGGGATGCCACCAAAGGTGATAGATTTCATTTTTCGTTGCAGCCCGGGTCATTTCTGACTTGATGCGTGCGATCTTTACGTCGTTTAAAATAAATTCTTTTGGCCTATATGGGCGTAATAATCGGCTTGCGGGAATGGAGATTGGAAGACCCGACTGAAAATGAAGATTGCTTAACGCATAGGTATTTTCTTTGCCGATTGGAAAATATGCATCCATTCCTCTATTAAATCGCTTCCAAAGGGATTCTTTTTGTGTACTTCTAATATTCCAGAACCAATCCCGGGGATTATCACGTACGGCAATAAAGCCTTCCTCATAACAAATTTTTAAATATTCTTCATTGAACTGATTTCGTGGAAACACCAGCGACTTAAGTTTCTTTTTGAACATCCCTGCAGCGTGTTGGGCAGCTTTGAGATCTGCCCGAAATTGATCTAGTGTTTGTCCCGGTTCGTTGCAATAATAATGCGCAAATGTATGCGAGCTCAATTCTTGGTAGGGTGTTTTAATGATTTGTTTCACCAGGGTTTGAGCAAAGTGAAATGGATCTTCTGTCTCGCTATCCCCTATTCCGACATTTTTAATATAATGATATGCGGACAATTCTTTTGACCGATATGAAGGCGTCAGCAATGGAATATTTTGCAAAAGGGAACGTTTCGAGTCGTAAAAAAGCATCCCGACAGCCGCCCATGTAACGTGAATCCCGCGTTCACTGAATGCCTTAAGCAATTCAGGAATAATACATCTGGTATTCAGGAAATATTGTCTATAGTCTTGCAAAGGCCACTTTTCAAAGCCGCCCCAGTGCAATTCAAAATCAAGGGAAATTATAAATATGGAACTCATGTCAATGCTTCTTTCTGTAACTCTAGTAAACGTGCTCGCCGAGCACGTTTTATTACCGAAGCTTGATACAACTTCATTTTTTCGGCGTCTAAAAAAGAAATAATTACAAACAGGAACAGTATCATTACTTGGCTTTTTTGCCGCATGGCTAAACCAAGATTGCCCGACACTTGGGCCAGCGCAATGCTAATTGTAATAAAACTTAAGAGGGCACTTTTTGACAAGAAATTTCCACCCCAAAGAAAACGGATCCCGCTTAGGCGGGTAAGCATTTTTAAAGTAAGGAATAAATAAAAAACATTTTCAAAAGAGACAATAAGCCCAAGCAAGCCGCCGGCATCAATAAATAACGGTCTGTATATGAAAGTAAAAACTTGAAAGGGTAATGAATAGGAAGTAATATCGACTCCGGAACTGGCCTTTGTCAATTCGGTAGCGCGATGGGTTAAATCCAGACCTTGCGTTATAAATTCATTTTCATCAATTCCCACAAGACTCAGTACGTCCTGATAAATAAAAAAGAAAGCTATCGAAGCACCTACAACAAATAAAGAGCGCCAAGCCAGCGAAACGCCCTTTGTCGAGAAGACAAAAGCTATCATCGCGGATACCAATATGACCAACATAATGTGCGGACGCACATAATAAATCAGGATACCACCCAGAATAACAGGAAGAACCCGACCTCGAAGATTGCTGATACCGTAAAAGAATAAACCAATACCAAAAAAAATAAGGGCGCCCTTTCCAAAAGAAGTAGACCAGAAATGAAGGTTTGGAAGCAAAAAAAATAATTTCAACAAATCAAATCCAAATAATTTGTGCTTGAATTTGATGTTTTCGCGAAAAAAAATGTAAAAATGTAAGAATCCGAGGAACCCAAAAAAAGAAAAGAGAGCCATGATGGCCTCGTATGAGAAACCAAAAAACTTTATAAATGGGTATCCAACAAATTCTATAAATATGGTGCTTGTTCCATAAAAATCTAACCATGTCGGACCACGAAAATTATATAAAACCTTTTGATAATAATACGATGAATCGGAAGAGTTTAATAATGCATAACCATAATATGCGAATAACAACAGCGTGTGATAAAAAAATAAATTTCTTAGAAACACATGGTCAATGAAAGGATAACGCCTTTTCATTCTACTGATGATTTCAAAAGAAATTAAGCCAGTAACTATTAAAACTATTAGCCCTCCAATCATTTTAAAACAATTCTAGGTCACCGATAGAAGGCGACCACTCCTTAAAGTTTTGCAAGTTAGCCAATTCCGGTAGATTAACTGAGCGAATGGTTACGGTCGGTCCCATCGAGACCTTCAATCCGATGCCGATGATTTTCTGAATATTTTTTGGTACCGTGCCGGATATCGTGCAGTAATCGATGTCCAATGTCTTTTTGTAGTTTTCAAGCTGATGCATTAACCCAGATTCAGATGCATTATCTTTTAGAAAACAATCGGTTATACGCAATTCCCTACCGAAACGGGTATGCTTTATTCGCCCGATAGCCAATCCGGTTAGCAGTGATCCTTTTTCTTCACCTGCGACAATGTAACTCGCTACTGGCACTTTCAAATATCTCCATTTCAAATAAGAAGCAGAAACGTTTGTAACCATGTGCGGTGTACGATTATCGCCGACCAGCGCTTGTAAAGTCGGGTGATTAAGGTAATAATTGATTTGATTAGCTTGAAGATCTACCTCATGAACTTGGTAATTACCAATTACATGGCGTAATAGATGAAAGGGCCGTTGAATACTGAATTTTATGGGAAGCCTACCAGCCTCTTGCCAGCCCATCTTAATATAGCCTGGTTTGCTTTTCGAATTTGGTGTGTTAAATACAAAATCATCTCCCTTCGCCTTGCAATTGTCAATCAATGCAAGGGTGAGTTTTTTAAAAATTCCTTTACCTTGATGTGCAGGATGGGTAGCAGTATCAACTGCCCTTACTGATTTAAATATTTTATCCAATTTACGCCACTCCCAGCGCATAAACGCCCTCACACCAATAAGATTACTCCCTTCATAACAGACCAATACGGGTGATTGGCCAAAGGGATTGTCAAGGTGTTTCCAACGCCAATACCTTACCGATTTAGGCATTTGCGCCTCCCCCAAACTTATTTTCAATAAGTTAACGATCGAGGGAATATCGCTATCATTTGCCGAACGTATTTGCATCTGAACTGGTAAATATAATTCAGCAATTTTTTTCCTAAAAGGTTCTTGAGACCGTTGATGGAAAATATCCATCAATCAGCAAAAAGTCATTTAGAAATCTTTTTACTTGGCTCCGAAAGAGTTTTGGTGTAAAGATTCTCCAATTCATTCACCATCTTTTCCATACTAAAGAATTCAACAACTCTTTTGCGGCTTTGGGACGCAAAATACGCTTTGCGATCTGCAGAACGAAGTAAAGAAATAGCCATCTGACTTAATTTTTGTGGTTCGTCTGTGCTGCATAGCAGACCGTCGATCTCATGCCTAATTACTTCCTTCACTCCACCTGCATCCGTACTAATTACAGGGCATCCAGATGCCATTGCTTCCAATAAGGCAACGGGCAAGCCTTCAAAAATAGATGACATCATGTATAGGTCAAACGTTGCCAGGAAAGGTCTTACTTCCGTTTGAAGTCCAACAAAATGAACCTTCTTCTCGATACCTAACTGCTGTCGTTTTTCCATCAATATTGGTTTTAGAGGGCCGTCTCCAACAATAATAAAGTGTGCTTCCGGAATGGAGGCCAAAATCGTAGAGGCTATGTCCAGCCAAACATCCAACCGCTTTTGAAATCGGAAGACAGCAATGGTCCCGATTACCGGTGCGTCAACGGGAATCTGCAAAACATTTCGAATTTCATTTCGGTCTCCCGTTTGTGGCGTAAAACGGCGAGTATTGACGCCGTTAACAATAACTTGTATAGGACTTGTTAGATTTCGTTTATGCCGCACAATAGATTCAGCCACATCAGCCGATACAGCAATAATGCGGCTAAGCCAATTGAGGGTTGCTAAATTCGTAATCCGGGTTAGAATGTGATACCTTTCCTGCTTATTATGTTCTGTATAGATAACAGGTACGTCCGTATATCTAGCCACCAATCTTGAAACAATGCCAGCCCAGGGAAGGTGAGCATGAATTATCTGAATCTTATGCTCCCGTACATACTTTAGCACTTTTCTTACTTTTAATATCAAGGAGATGTTGTTATTCGCGGCTATGCAAGTAACCCTCCCCCCTTGCGCGATTAAACTGTCCACCATCTGGTTCTTCCAAGGCAAAAAATAGACATAGTGAAACTCAAATTTATTTTTATCGTGTAACCTTAAGGTTTCGGGTAATAACATTTCCGCCCCGCCCCTGCCCAACGATTTTATAATGTGTAAAACTTTATAGGGCGCCGCGCTATCCATGTTTGTGTTTACGGTTTAAAACATTTTGGTATTCCTTTAGGAAACTTGAAGCTATTTCACTGATGCTGAACCTTTCAGTGACAAAATTAAAAGCATTTTTTATTTGCAATTTCACAGCATCGCTTTGAGAAATAACATCAGCCATCGAAGACACAAAATCATCTTCATTACCTTTGGATACTAACCATCCGGTCTCACCCTTTTTGATGACTTCGTGAATACCTCCAACATCATATGCAACAACACCAACGTTTACGCTACAGGCTTCTAAGATAACCGCTGGAAGCCCCTCAATATTGCTCGGCAAAAGCAGTGCATCTGCCTTAGAAATAAGTGATAACACATCCTTTCGGCTTCCCAAAAATATCACTTTATCCTTAAGGTTTTTCTCAACGACTAATTTCTCTATTTCAGGCTTTAGAGGTCCGTCTCCCAGGAGTAATAGGGTACCGACGGAAGAATGCATATGCGAGTACTTTTGAAAAATCGAAATAAGCCCGTGATGATTTTTTTCAAAACTGAAACCACCAACATGAATGAACACTGGTTTTCTTCCATACGCATAAGATAATTCCTCCGGAAAAATATTTTTAATTTTTAAATCGATTCCAATTGGAACAACGACCGTTTTATCCTCGAGGAAAGGGTAAACGGTGATAATGTCTTTTTTACTTAACTCGGAAACCGAAATGATTTTTTCAATTTTTCTCAGTAACAAGCCTTGGAAAAACCTCTTCACTGGATTCCTCAGGTACGCACTGATCGTACTGGCGTTTCTGAAAACGATTTTGTACTGAAGCCGAAATACCATTTTAACCAACACAGCGTACTTTAGTGTATCGCCAGCGTTGGCTTGCACGATGTCTGGCTTAAATGACTCCAAAGATTTGAACAAAGTGTTTAACAACGAAATACTAATCGATGCGGATTTTTCAGCATTTAGATCAATCCATCTCACACCAAGGGGCTTAAAGTCATCGACGGGAGCGCTATAAAGCGATATATATAACACGTTCACGCCATTGCTTGCTAATTCCTTCGAAAGCTGTGCTGCAAAGATCTCTGCACCCCTATACTGGCGTCGCATTACAAGTTGAACAACCTTCATTCCCTTTTGCTCAAACGCTTTAATAGGCCAAGCATCCGTTCATGAACAGCTTCCAAGCGAAAGCATGTCATAAATATTTTTGTGCTATTCTTTCCAAATCGCTCTCGCATCTCCTGATCACTGATCATTTCTTTCATACTGTCAGCGAGACTAGTGGGGTTACCCGATGAAAAAAGGAGGGCATTTTTGTTTTCTTCTACTACCTCTTTATTGTTTTGAATATCGGAGCAAACGATCGGAAGACCAGCAGCCTCAGCTTCAATTAATGCTCCGGGCAGCCCTTCCAACCGAGATGGAAAAACAAAGATATCTGCCGCAATCAAGAGTGATGAGATATCGTTTCGATGGCCTAAAATAGCGACTACTTTTTCAAGTTTAAAAATCTTAATCGATTTAAGAATTGCCTCGGTTTGCGTCCCCTCTCGTCCTACAAGCACCACTTGAATATTTTCCTTGAGATGTCCTAGTTGATTTAATGCATCAAGCAAAACGTCATGCCCCTTTGGATAGCCATGACTTGCAACTTGGATCGCCATTAGTCTATTTCCCGTTTTCAGTTCATTACGGAGTTTTGCTCTGACTTCGGTATTTCCCACAAAGGGATTTATGGTTCGACCACGAGGGATAACGGTTATTCTTGTCGCATTTATTTTTAATTTGTTTCGATAATGAACGGCAACAGACTCTCCATTAGAATGAAAATGATCAACTCCCCAGAACTGGGTGATTAAATCGAAAACACGATATGCTTCCAACTTCATGCGAGAGATATTAGGGTCAGCCAAACGTTGAAGAGAGTACATTTCCGTAACAAGGCTTTCAAGATGTATAAATGAATTTGAAAACCGACTAAACCGGGCTAGAATATTGGCTTGAAATAAAACCGAATGGACGACATCAGGATTAAATTCTTTTACTAATTTATTGAAAGCTTTTAACTTCTTAAAAAACGAATTGCCCTCCAATATGACTATCTCGCTAAATCCAAACTCCCGCCAGGAATAGCTAGGACTTGCAATTTTATAACAAACCAATTTAACGACATATCCTTTCCGTAAAAGCCAGCTGTAAAACGCTAGTGTTGAGTATTCAGCGCCACCAGTATACATGGAATTAAGAAAAACAATCACCTTCATATTTTTGATCTCCATTTTTGGACGTCTACAACCGAAAATTCATTCGCGGAATTAAATGTATGCGTGGCTAATAAATCGGGCTCCCACAAAGGTTGTACATCATCAATAACAACCTCTGCAAATTCAGTTGTTGAAAGTTTAATGATTTGGTAAAAACGTATTGCAGACCCATACTTAGGAGCTCCCACTTGAGAGGGTCGTATTATTTTTTCTTTATGAACAAATATTTTTCCAGCTGGTCTGGAACCTCTTACATCTCGAGACAACGGATTCATTGGATGCGGTTGCCAAATGCCATTCATTAAGTCCTCGGAATAATAAATAGCCAGGTATTGATCCGGTGAATTTCCTTCCCAAGGCTTTATCGTTCCAAATAAATACCATATACCCTCATGGAAATGCAACGTGGGGTCAAAGAATTCAACGTCAGTCAAAATATCTCTTTTCTTCACCCAAATTGATGGGTGTTTAACACATGCATATAAGCTAACTTTTTTTACTGAAGCAGATTCAGGGATCATATACAACGTACCCTCTACCTCTGTAATAAATGGATATGAAAGATGATATTTCTCGCTCAACACCCTCATTGGCTCTTGTGATTCAAGCTTACCATCTTTACTAAATTGTAGTACGCTTATATGAGCTTTTTTTTCCCTGTGAACAAATTCTTCAAAAAAAATAAATACAGCATCGCTGTATTCGACTACAAATGGATCAGCCCAGTCAATTCCTGGAGGTGGCAGCAATTTCGTATAACGAAATAACGACGTTTCTAATTGCCGACTGCCGGCATAGTAATATATACTCCACTGCTGCTGTAAGAATACATCTTTTAATAATTCATTGATTCGTCTCAGCCAAAAGCTGATAAAAATTCTGACTGCCTTACCGTTGGTCGGATTACGAAATAAAGGTTGAGAATAGAATCCCAACACGTAATTATTCTTTGTTTCAGCGAAGAATTTTTCAGGACCATCTTTCACAAAAGAATTTAGGGAAGCACAAAATAATTCTATGCCAGCCCAAAAAGCGGAGATTTGGTTACGGTGGAAGGAAGTCTTATCTGTTTTTGCATACGATTTTCCTAATACCGATCCACCGTCAAGATTACTAGACAATTTTAATAAGGTTACCCCGGTTACAATTTCATTGTTTACAACTTCCCAGAAAGCCGGTGGCCCTCCTCTATTTACCCTATTATCCCCATGGTGTAAAGACCATACCCCATAACGTGCCGATGAAAGAATATCTCCTTTTAAAATTTTAAAGCCAAATCGAATGAGAATATCTAGACGACATTCACGAATTGTCGATAGATCAGAACCAATTATTTCATCAGTAATCTTTGTTTGCTTCGGTTTAACACGAAGTATCTTGTTATTTTTAAGTAGGTCTGAACAATCACGTGTCGAAAACAGATTCGTTTTTGTCTTGAAAATCTTTCTATCAAGCCAAATAAACAATTTATATACCGCGTACTTTGTATTTTTCTGGCTCGCTCTTTTGCCATCGTTTATAACGATTAACCCGATTTCAAATGTCGGATGATTAACTAAATAGTCCAGTATATGGTATTGCCACGCCCGTATCAAGAACGAATCCAATAATAAACCTATCTTATATTTCTTCATCAACTAAGGACTTTGAAGAGTAATTCAGAACCGGGCAAACACTGACTCTCATGAATCAAAGCAGTTTTCCAGACTTAATTTTCGAATGCTATCAAGGTCTTGGATAAAATGATTCACATCATTATTTTTAGAATGCAACGTTTCAATTTGTTGTTTAATTTCATCCGGCCAGTTAGAAGAACCAGTATTTGTGACCGGAATTGGGTAGTTAACCAAATTAAAAACTTCTTTTGTTTTGAAGTGTCTGCCTTCAATCGGAATAACTGGTGTACTGCCTGTTAAAGCCAGTTCGTTGGTGTGCAATCTACAGCTAATTACGAATGAAAAATTTGATAAAAGTGCGCTATATTCTGGATAATTAATAAACTCAAGGATTGGGATCAGGCCATGACGAGCTGCAAAGTGCTCTCCAAGCACCTTGTCACTCACTGGATCATTGGAAATAAAGTACAAGTTATACCCTAATTTTTTGAGTAATTTTATAATTTCTTCCCATGCGTTTATATCATCAGCAACCTTCGTAGCATTGATGCCCACCGCTGGTTTGAGAATATTGTACCTGTTCCTTAACGCTTCTCTCGCCTCTAAGGAGGGGGTTTGATTTAGAAACGCGGAATCAGGAAAGCACTTAATTCTCGCAAGGGGTACCCCAAGGGAAACAAGATTATCGCGAGACATATGACCACGAACAATGATCTCATCCAATTGCTTATACACAAAGCCGCATATTTGCCGCATCGGGCTTTCAACCACTTCGACAGATTGGTTTATCGCGTATGTTTTTTTTCCGATCTTCTGGGCTATACGCAGTTCAAGCAACTGTCGTAGAAAAATGTTGTTATCCCCTACTTCTCCGGCGCCGGAATAAACAATAGAATCAGCAGCGGCTACTGTTAAAAACCTTTTCTTATATGCTTTGGCAAATAAAGCGTCACTATGCACATATTTGCGGAACACGTCCTTTATTCGTTGGTACCATTTATCATTACGAACCTTAAAATCATTAAAGGACAGCAGTTCAACTTTTCTGGTAACAGGAACGAATACAACCGTATGCATAGACGGTTTCAGGATATCAACGATAGATGTCGCCCAAGCTTCAAAAGTCCTTAGCGCGTCTTCCGATTTTTTAAGCTTTTCAATTGAAAAGCCAAAAAGCCCTTCAGGACGACCAGCGACATGTAAATTTTCGGGTGTGCGTTCGTAAAGCTTGATAACCTCATCCGATAATGCCTGATTACCAATGTTTGTAGTCTTTAATTTGGTTATTAGTAAAATTTTTGAAAGGCTCATAATATACAATTGACATTCAACAAACGAAGGTTATAATTTAAATGAATCTGATGAAAATGTCTTTCCCATTTTTCCAGTGACTGCATCAAGAATGGCAAACATAGTAAGTCTACTGTAAACAAAACCAAACTTTATTCCGCGTCTAAAACTAATTAATCCTTTCACCAGACTTTTTATGATCACCAGCATGGCTACAGGAGAGTTGTTACATTTTTTTGACATCAGAAAAATTAGATTTCGAATACTGTAATATTCCCTCCATAAATTATTGCTTCGAATATCAAAGGAGAGCCTCGTAAAATCACTCACAGGAGTATCACGGATGTGTTTCTTTGCACGCTCCCTCAACGCATAGTAGGTGTCTCCATCAACGAAAAGTTTAAAACCTCCCTTTCTCAGACTCAAGCAATAGTCTAATTCCTCTAAACCAAAGAATAGTTCTGGATTGGGAAGGTCGCAACGCCGTGCGGCCTTCCCGCTAATGATGAAAGTGTTATTACCTGCAATAGAATCCACTTCCACAATTCCTTTTAATTCCGCGTTAGGAATTTTTGTAAAGACTGCTGTGCCGATATCAAAGCGATTTCCAGTTAAGCCGAGAGCACCGATTTTTTCTTCGTTAATCTTATCGGGTATTGACAGTAATATCTCAAATGCGTGTGTGATACGAGGTGGGTCATCATCATCACCCCAATAAATCCAATCATACCCTTCAGAGATTAGCTTCGACAGTCCAATTTTGGCCGCTCCAGCAGGGCCAGCATTATATCCAACGGCTACGTATTCGAGCCGAGGATCATTCATTTGCTCAATCAGATTCCTCGTTAGATGGGATTCGCTATTATCTACAATGATCAGTTTTTCTGGAGCGAGGCTTTGTTCAAATATTTTGTGGATAGTGGACGCTAATATGTCCGGCCTCTCATAAGTCATGATGAATCCTGCAAAGTATTTTCTCATGAAGATATTGCTTGATCCTTGTAAATAGCAATTGTATCTTCTGGCTTCGTTAGAAATGCATAACCCATTTCGGTGAGCATTTCCCGGCAAGCACTCTGATCCCGAAATGAAAGGTGTTTATGTTCATATTGAATTAACTTCGGACGTACACCGGAAGACGTAATATGTTTCAACAATTCAAAGTCATAACCCTCTGTATCTATTTGTAATATCAACACCTCCTGAATATCATGTTTTTGTAAAAGCTGGCGAAACGTAAATGTGGGGACGTTAATTTTCCGAAGATTACCTTCTAGACCTGGCAACACTCTTTTATGCTTCAGGAGCGTAGCTTTATCAAAGCTCGCTATCCCGCTTGCCCACATGGGATAGCCAGATACAGGTTCAACATAGAACAATTCTTTGTTACCGCTTACGTTATCGATCGCGCAATTTTCCAATCGAACATGCGGCACGGCAGAATATGCTGTCTGCAATTTTTTAAATATTGGTAATTGTGGCTCAACCAGCAGCGAGGGGATTTTAAAATCCAATATTAACTTTCTTACCGGATCATTAGTTACGCCATCATTAGCCCCTATCTGAACAAGGTCTCCCTTAAATCCATTATGAATAAAAAAACCTGCTAAGTAATACAAAGGATTGGTCTCATTTCCATTTCTAGCCTGCTGTTTAGAAAGCGAGTAGCCTTTTTGTTTTATTTTTTTTAAAAGAAACTTCTTTAATCTATACATAAAGTTATGCCATGAACATCTCTGCCGATTGCTTCCATGTTTTATAATAAACACCTGTTATCAAAGCCTGATTCATTTCCATCCAAAGTTTGTCATCGCTTAAAATAGCAATGGCACGATCCTCAAATTCTTTGTCGCTTGTTGTGACGAAACCAGTAACGCCGTTTACTATTCGTTCTTTCATACTTCCCAAATCTTGGACCACACAGGGCAACCCCATCGCTTGCACCTCTGCGATTGCCAAACAAAAAGTCTCCGCTTTATCGCCCCGATAAAACATGCTTCTCGATGTCTTTATTTCTTCCACCAGTTTATCCTTACGTATGGGCTCTCGCAAAATAACGCCATGACTCTCATAAGACTTAACTTGGTCCAAAACCTTTTTCATGCGGTCTGCTACCGAATTTCCCCAACTTCCATACGTTGCTGGGCCGGAAAATACATGAAGCTCGGCTTTCGGAACTTTTGCATGAATCACTTTCCATCTTTCCATCAGCCAGTCCAAAGAGCGTAGCGGGTTGGATGTAAAAATTACTTTAGGTCGTGCGGGGGTAACAGCTTTTTTAAAATGAAGAAATTTAGTGCTGATTCCATAGGGAATCACACGATGCCGGAATAAAAACCATAACGGAAAGGTTGAACGATGATATAGTCCTGAAAAAACTAGCGTCGGATAACGCCGAATAAGTGATTTTAAATTTACCGGAGAAACTAAATATTTTCCTTCATTGTGTAGCCAGAACAAAATTTTTTTTCCTTTGGGAACTAGAGGAAGAAGAGAAGTGCTCCTATTCACAATGTAAAGGTCGCCTTTAGGAATTTCAGATACGGAAAAATGTTGCCAATCCAGGGAAGCGTCTGTATAAGGTCTTAAGCAATTGTTCCTCACAATCACATAAAAACCAGATTCCCTAAATGCCTGAACCAATTCAATAAAGGCACTTTGGGCTCCGGCAAGTGGTTTTTCATTAATATCTTGAAAAGAAAAATCCTCCTTATCTAAAAAAACAATCGTATTAGTACCCATTCATAAGCAAATACCGATACTTGCATAAGCCCAAACGCTAAATTTTTAAAAGCAGGGGCAAATCCCTTAACATGGATGCAAACATCTTGTGTTTAAAATATATCTTAAAAAGCTTTGCAACTAAGACCAAATAATCGTTGAAAGCAACATCTTGGCGCTTGAAATATGATATGGAAGTCTGAAGCCCAACAATCCTAACCTTATCGTCAATGCTGCGAACTCTATTTTCTGGATGCCTGCGGATAAGTGCAATGGGTGCTGCTAATTCCCCGGCGCGTAATTTACAATGATACGCAAGGCGAAGCCAAAGATCGGCATCCTGTCCGAGTCTTAGAGCAGTATTGAAATATCCTACTTTTTCAAAAACCGACCGGCGCAATGTAATACCAATCGTTGTAAAGTGACCGTACGTACCGCGCACTAAGGCTGCAAATAAATCATCTGGCTGTACAGGTTTCCGAATAGTATAAAGTTTGTTCGGTATAACTTTATCGTTTTCAATAAATCCTGCTGCTCCATAAACACCATCAGTGTCGGGTTGGCTTAGAAAGACCTGAGCAGCTTTGTCAAAATGATTCGGAAGGTAGAGATCATCGGCATCAAGGAACGCTATGAATTCACAGGTTGCTTTTTTCACGCCCAAATTCCTACTAGCACCGGCACCCTCGTTCAACCCATCCGGGTGTTGATAAACTCTTACCTTTTCAAACTTTGCTTCCAATTCTTTACAAATGCTCAACGCATGATCCGGCGATCCATCCTCAACCAATATTATTTCTTTTACTTCAACCAATTGGATCACTGAATTTACTGCGCTCACCACATAATTTGCCGCATTATATACTGGGATAATAACGCTCACGCTAAAAGACTGGCTCATACATCAATCAACCTTTGATGACATTCGTGACGACTTGCTTAAGACGATTCTCCATCGTTTCAATGCAAAATGAATTTACAATGGTGGCCCTCGCATTTTTACCTAACTGACGCCTTAAGTCCTCACCTTGAATGAGTTTTTCCAACGCCTCATATAGTTGTGAATTGCTTCGCTCTTCAACTAACAAACCATTATAATTGTTTTGCACAGCGTCAGGTATGCCAGCGTGGAATGTTGAAACTACGGCCTTTCCACAGCTCATAGCCTCAAGCAAAGCATTTGGTAATCCTTCTTGGTCTCCATGATCATCTGTACGACTATTCAACACAAAAACATCACACTCTCTTAGTGCCTGTAAAACAACGGCATTAGATTGGGGCCCGAAAAAAAACACAGCGTGTTCTAAATTATTTTCCTGAACAACTTTTTTGCATTCCTCCAATTCCTTACCCGCCCCTATAATGTGAAGTTCAATAAGCGCGTACTTCTCATATAAGAGAGCAAAGACACGTACTAAATCTGGCACACCTTTTTTTCCGACGATTCTACCTGCATGAAGAATTTTCAATTTTTTATTCATGACTGGTATCTCGGGGGGGATGAAAACATTTACGTCCACACCGAATGGTATAATCTCCACTTTATTCACGAAATTCTCCAGTGGTAAATTTTTCAGCATGTAAGAACTACATAAGACAATCGACGACGCATATTCAAATAACGGAATGAGTTGTTTCGAGTAATGTTTTTGTCTCAATAAGCCCGAGGCATCGACACCATGAAATGAGACTACTAGCGGAATTTTGAACCGTTTCGCTAATGAAAGGATCGCAATACCATTCCAACCATAATGAGCATGGATTGCATCAATTCTTTCTGTCTTAAATATCCGTCTCAGCAAGTAAGCAGTCGAAAAACTAAATGGCATAGAATTAGGCCATACTTTTCTAGCGATAAAAGTTAGCACGTGATCAATTCGGCCATTGAAAAAATTCAAAAGAATTTGATAGGCCGTGGGTTGTAAAAATTTGTCTTGATTGTGAAACTTAAACGCCATTAAAACGAGGTCAAAATGTCTCGACAACGAAAGCACCTGTCTATGAATAAAGGTTTCACTTACGGCAAAAAAAGAACGATTAAAAATAAGTATTTTGCTCATGAGGTCAACAAGTCTAACCGCTCCACTAGCAAGTCCTCTTTATGCTTCACAATACTATTAGACGGAATGGAATGGCGTATTAAACAATTGGCCCCGATAATGACATTATCGCCAACAGTAACCCCTTTAAGTATAGTAACGTTGCTAGCTATCCAGCAATCTTTTCCTATACTTACATTAGCTTTACTATACTTACTTTTTGAGAGTTTCACGCTGGGAAACTTCTCATATTCATGGTTGTGATCATATATTTTAACCCCCTCTCCAAATATAGTATTGGATCCGATTTCTATCTTCTCAAGACAACTGATAGAACAGTAATTATTAAAAAATACATTTTCGTGAATAATAAGGGTGGCCTTGGGATAAATTAAAAAATTGCAATAGTTTTTACAACGTACATTCTTTTCTATTGTTAATTCTTTGCATACACCGCGAAATAAAAATTTACTATCTCCACCGGAAAAACTTCTATGAATCTTAACATTCGCTCGCCTTCTAGTTGACTCAACATTCAGAAATTGCGAATATCGCTTTATCATCCGAAAGAAAAATAACTGTAGTTTGATTAACGTGATCACCATGGTCTATTCTAATTTACAATCGATTACTTAATCTGCATAAATGCTCTCTTTAGCGCACGTAATGCAAGCATTGGCTTAGCTAGATAAATTAAAAATTTCGAATTTATTGATATTCCAGTGTTCAATAAAAATTGTATTAGGTTATAGTTTGATTCCTCAGTCACTTCATTTAAAATTCTTATTTGCTTTAAAGCTTCCTTTTTCTGATTACTTTCTAATAGACGATTAATTAACGGCTGCATCAGGTTTTTAAAATAAGCTTGAACATGTTCCTTATTTAGTAAAGAAAAGTCAAGATTAATATACTTAGCATAAGCCTGTGCAATCCTCATTCGATTCAAATTTCGAGAGGTTCCTTGGGACTGAATTCTGTAAATGAATAATTGATCTTCAATTCCAAAAAAAGTGGCGCCATTTTTCGCCAATCGTATCCAGTATTCCCAATCTTCGCATCCTACAACATCAAGTGATTCGTTTTGATAGCCTATTTTATCAATCCATTCCCTTTTCATCAAGACGGCTAAATTCGGAATTGGGTTATATGTATACAACTTTGCATACATATCCGCGGAGGGAAAAAAACCATATTCTGTTTTATATAACTCTTTTTTGTTTTTCGATTCATAAAGGATAGTACCACTCGTAAAAAGTACATCCGCTTTATTCTGAAAACCCAATTGAACCTCCAACTTATTTTTGGCCCACACATCGTCTGCGTCTAAAAAAGCTATCCATGTACCCCTTGCAATCTTCAGCCCTGAATTACGCGCCGCAGCTTGTTTTTTGTTTTCTTGTTCAATTAAAATTATTTTTTCGCATTTCAATTGATTCATTTTTACAATAGATGCTGTATCATCTGTCGAGCCATCATTAATGATGATTAGCTCCCAGTCAGTCCAAGTTTGTCCGTATACAGAATCAATAGATTCTTGAATATACTTTGCAGCATTGTATGCAGGCATAATGATAGAAACCAAAGGACTCATTCTGTTATTCAGTTAGGGAAGAAGGCTTGAATAAATGATGGTAATAATAATCCCAATAGAAAAACATCCGTTCACTAAAAGAGGTCATTTTTAGATGCCTAAAGCAAACCATTCGCCACTCCTTTCTAAATTTTTTAAATCCCTTTCCTGCCCCACTTTTGGATTCATTATGAATCAAATAGTTTGAAAAAATTTTGGGCACATAATAGAAGTTAAAATGGCGGGCCATTTTTAACCAGAGGTCAAGATCCATGGCATAATGCAATTGCTCATCCAAAAATCCCACTTTTTTTAAGCAATTATAAGAAAAGAAAATAGAAGGTTGAGGTGGACAAAAATTGCTCTTCCAGTAGCGCAGCATGGAATTGAAAGTTACTTTTTTGGGACGTAAGATGCGACTCTTCGAACGGCCCTCGTATTGCACGATGCAATCTCCGATCCATATTCCCCTGGAATCGTGTGCATAATTTCTGCATACTTCTTCAAAGACCCCAGCTTCGTACCAATCATCGGAATTAATCCAAGCAACAATGTCCCCTGTGGCTTTTTGAAAACCCTTATTGATAGCATGGGACTGACCACGGTCTTTTTCGCTTATCCAATACGAGATCCTTCCTTCGTACTTTTTAATAATCTCCACACTGTTGTCGGTACTTCCACCATCAATAATAATATATTCCAGGTTTGGATAGTTTTGGTCGACGACTGATAGGATAGTTCTTTCAAGGTATTTTCCTTGGTTAAAGCTTGGAGTAATTATGGATATCTTTGGAAATGTCTTCACAAGGAAAGGATTGACTTATAATCTTCAATAAATGGGCAAATTATGCGTTATTTTTATTACTTTTTATTATTCACCAGTTATGCAGAGCCAAATAAAAACAAACGCTCACTAAAACTGAATTCTTAATCCTATAATATATTAGGGGTAATTGATATGAAAAAACTCATTAAAAAAATCATAAATCGAAGCGGCTATGAGATCAAAAAAATAAAGCCCGGATCGAAAGTATCAACCATTGGATCTGATCAACGACCTGTTGGTCGCATGGATTTTTTATTACAAGATTTAAATAAACGTGGTTTGGTTTGCAATTCAGTCTTGGATGTTGGAGCAAATAAAGCAAGTTGGAGTCGCTTAGCAAAACGCGTATTCCCTTCAGCCAATTTTTGCCTAATTGAGCCTCAGCTTGAAATGAAAGAGGAATTGGAAGAGTTTTGTCGAGATTTTGAGGGTTCGATTTATATTCTGGCAGGGGCTGGCTCGCAAAAGGGGCTCTCAACATTCACAGTTTGGGAAGATCTGGCTGGGTCATCATTTGTCCCAAAACCTGACGAAAATTTAAAAAAAGTGGGCAAACAGCGGGAAGTTGAGATTATAGCAATTGATGACCTTATTGGTTCTTCAAGAATAACCGTGCCGGAGTTGATAAAACTTGATATACAAGGTTATGAACTTGAGGCGCTCATGGGCGCATCTAAGACATTCGGTTACACGGAGGCTTATATCATGGAAGTCTCACTATTTCAATTTTTTCAAGACATGCCAATATTCTTTGATGTAGTTAATTTTATGATGGAAAGAGATTACGTTGTATATGATTTCCCCGGGTTTCTGAGGCGGCCAATAGATGGAGCATTAGGGCAATGTGATATATGTTTTGTGAAAAAGAATGGTTTTTTAAGAGCAAACACTTCTTGGTAAACAACTATAAGCGATAGTCCCTAAAAAATAGATCAACACATAAGAAATGAGAACACCTAAGACAATAACTAGCTTGCTGGGCCATCTAACGATCTCAAAAAAGACTTATAGTATTTAATAGGCATTTCTGGAATCGGCGGCAGGGGTAATTGAGATGAAAGCAAATCCGCTAAATCTGAGGAAGAGTTGTATACATGTATACCCTCATATCGTTTGTATGTTCTGGCCCCCCCTGCATCTATGATGACTGGTATGCCTGCTACGAGCATATCCGGAACCTTGGTTAAGGCGCCGGTGCTAAACCCCTGGTTTATTACGACGGCTCTGCAATCTTTAAGCAGCAAATCTAGCTCGATATTATCTATTTGCCCGAGAATATCCAACCCGAGGCCAGAATGTTGCGTTCTTAAGGCGTCAGTCTTAGAACCAGCAATCTTAAAATTATATTTCGTCGAGCTAGTCTGATTTATTTTCTTAATTTGCTCCAGAAGATTAAGCATTCCCTTTTTTGTTGGCGCATTAGTTAATGAACCCACCGATAAAAAAAAACCTGGAGCTCCGTTGCGATCTGCCGTTTCCCTGTACTTACGTATACTCATGAGAGAAGTAAGTAATTCTCCCTGGGGGTAATAGGGTAAAAATTGGGCTTCTATATCAAATAGATTTAACAACCATTGTTCCTCCTCCGAAATCGTAAACACCTTATCACAAACCCTAAACGGTTCAAGCTCCTGCTGTAAAAATTTTAGCTTATCCCTTCCGTAAAATCGGAGTGTTTGGTGCGGGACCAGCGACTCAATATTATGAGGACATGCAATCACCCTCTTTAAATATTTTTTTTTGATTAAATATGGAAGATAAAAAAAATCTGGCAGGGTATTTTCCCAAACAATTGTTGAAGCTTCCTTAATTAATTCACTATGAGCTTCCAGATTTTTAACTTGCCTTGAGACCTTATGTGATTCATCCAAAAGTCTACTAACGGAAAAATTGTGTTTATAAATTTCTGTAGCACGGAATACTTCGGGTATATAAAGGCTGCCTGTTAACTTTTTCTTAAGGGCGACTTTGCCTTGGTTAAACGTGAATTTACAAAGCACCTCACAGATACTGTAGTCCGACGAAAGTATTTCATGTATCTGGCCTGTTCGTTTTTCCCCACCATGTCCGAATAAATTGCTTTTAAAAATTGAAAACGTTAGAACCTTCTTCACAAATGACACAGTTTGAATGGGCTACTTTTTGACTAGGTAAATTGATTGGCCTGTTGTAGACATTAATTGCTCCTGATCGCCGAGTCTAATTCGTTCATGTTTTGTCAAGCATTGGGGCATATTTACTTCGAACCATTGCTTGTACGTCTTTTCAAGGAAGGACGTAAATAGCAGAATCTCAAATGAATCGTTAAATTGTAGAAAAGCCTTCAATAAGTAGGCCTCGTTCCATGATCTGCCCTGCTTAAGCCATTCAGTGGGATATTCAAAAGGATAAAATATATCATGAAAATGAATTATTACACCTGCTTTTAACAGGGGTAGAATTTCGAAAAGAAGGTAATTCAAGTCACTTCCAAATTTTGAAATGTGGGATGAATCCACAAACAAAATGTCGCCCTCACTTAATTCTTGAAAAACAGATGATGAGATGTGCTGAACGAAATCCTTTTTTACGAATATTTGTTCTTCTTGAGTAATAAGCTTATTCAGCCGTAGCTCTGGATAGGGTTCTACAAATGTAAGATGAATTGAATTGTGGAAAAATTTTTCATTCGTATCTAGCATGAGGGCCGACGAAAAACCAGATCCAATCTCAATTATTTTTCGTGGTTTGAAATGTCGAATAACCAAATAAAGAAAAATACCATCGGAAAAACTAAAATATTCATTGTCGAAATAATACCGATACGCAGATGACTGAGTTGTAGGAAATATATCGGCTCTATAGAAAATTTTGAGGCTTTCAAGTAGCGCGAGTTGGCGTTCTTCGTTAAGTGCAATCCCTAGCGGAGGCCGTTCATAGTTAAACCGGGACTCAGAAACTATCTGCGGTGAAACAACCGGGGAATAAAAATGTCCCGGTGGATACAATCCAACTTTCCACACCGCAAATTGTGATTTAAGATTTTCGTATGACTTATATATAGGCAAATATTTCTTTAATACTGAATTAAGGATTTTTTTCATATTCCAAATGGATCAGCGATTAGCCGGCGATTATAGTTTAAATAAATTCTATTAGTCTCGCCATTTTTTTTGTTTTGAAATACTCCCTAGCCGATTCTAATCCGTTATAATAAGGAAAGTAATGAGCAAAAAAACGTTTATATACATGGTTCAATGCTTTATTTTTACCTGCTATTTTTTTCAAAAGGAAATGGATTTCATTCTTCCTGTAAACATACAATAAATCACGCAATGAATGATTTATCGTATCTTTTGGTCTTCTCGAGTTAAATAATAAAAAATTTTGCTTAACCCATTTCCGCAGGCAGGCATACGTTTCAGGAGCGATCTGAGTTTCAACTTTTGTTGCTTGAAGGTTATGCACTCTCCAAGAAGTCAAATATTCTGGAACGTGAACTATGTTTATAAATAAGCTGACGCGCATTTCCCATTCGAAGTCAGCTATGCTTCCACCATCTTCAATAAAAAGACCTAACTCATCAAAGACGCTCTTTCGAATCAAAAGTTGTGTGATTGATGTATATACCGTTTTTATGAAGGCATGTAATATTCCATCATGCGGTGCGTGGCGAATATGTTTCGTGTGCATGATGTCACCGAAAAATTTGGATGACAAAAAAGTATCCCAATTACCATCGATGGCTGGCTTTCCGTTTACGTCAATGATCCTTAAACAACAATGAGCCATATCGCATTGTAGATTCTGATCTAAGACGTTCACCATTTTTTCTATAAATTCTTTGTCCATGGTGTCATCGCTAGGAGCTATACAGATATAATTACCTTTAGCTAATTTTATTCCTTCATTCCATGCATTATAAATTCCTTTTCTTGGTTTTTGATAAAGCTTGAATCTGCGATCAAGGTTGGTAGCCTGATGTAAGTATTCCCACGATCCATTATCAGAAAATCCATCCACAATAATACATTCCCAATCCAAAAATGTTTGATTCTTCACGCTGTCCAAGCGCGCTTGAAGGAATGTTAAATCCGTATTTAGATTAGAAATAATTATACTTACCACGGTGTTGGTAATTTCCCATTAACACAATTTATTGTGATCCAGCCATTATTAACCAATGCTTCGGTCTTTCATGTGTTGCTTAACAATCGGCAGCCAAAATTCTAAGTTATTAGTGTATGGATCGTCAGTACGACACCAACCATGGCAACCGAAGGGAAGAACAAATTGCGTACGTTTATAACACAGGTTAGGATTGGTATCAAACGAGAAATATAGTGCTTGCTCGGCGGAAGGTATAACAAATGTATCTCCACTCAATGGCAAGAAAAACGAATAAAAAAAATCCTCGCTGAAAGCCCATGTCAAGATTTCCTTTTTATATTTTTTTGTGGCTTTATAACTAGATTTAACATTCCGCAAGCTAAGTCCTCCGTTGCCAACTCTAAAATTTTCAGGGTTATTCAGTCCTTTCAATTTCCATTTGAGCCTAACTAAAGGTTTAATTAAAGCGCTTCTTTTTTTCAACAGGTTTTTTGAAATTATTTTATGCGATTCATAAAGCCATGAAACCTCAAGCCATGGGGCACCTATATAATCAAAATTCATGGAACACCATTTTGTTAGCTCATCACGAAACACAAAACAATCCAATTGATAGATAAGCATATATTTATAGAGAAGGAATTCTTTAAAGAACATAGAGGACAATAACAATGCATTATATCCCTTTAAACCTTCAAAAAAATGAAGAGGAAATTGTCTTACCTCAACGCCGTCAAATCGATTATAATAGCTGCAATCGAAGCCGTTTGGAACGACTAAGTAAATGTCATATTTATACAAAACGCGGAGACATTGAGTATACGCTATTTTTTCATATTCGCTCGGCTCACTTTTATAAACAGGAATTACAACACAAGCGAGGTTCGATTTATTTGCCAAATGATCAATACTTTAAATAAAATCCCTATATCCAAAAATATTTAATTGCAAATCCATACCAAGCATGGTATCTCTTTCTACAAAAGGCTTCTTATGGGCATATGCTTCTTGAATATGGTACCTGAATCCCGCTTGCTGCAAAACTTCCAAAATCTCACCTAATGTTTGTCTCTCTTTAATGTGAGAGTGATATTCAATAAATATATTTTGCACACAACTTAGATCACCCCTAATATCAGTCAAAACCTCAAACTCGGCGCCTTCAATATCAATTTTAAGAAAATCAATTGATTCCTTTAAAAGATCTTTCAATCGTCGGCAAGGCACTCTAATGAGATTCTCGGTATCACCTTCCTTAGGTATTCGTCCTGAGAATCCACCCTCGATTTGAAATTCCAAAGTTCCATTGTCTTTCCATATTGCTTCCTGGTGAAGTTCAACACCCATGAATTCTAATGTCTTAATATTTTTTTCAAGGGTTTTGAAAATTACTGGATCCGGCTCAAATGCTTTTATTTTCGCTTGAGGGTAAAGCATTTTGAAATAGTAAATACTTAATCCAATATTAGCGCCACAATCAATAATGAGAGGATCCGGCCTAGAGGATTTGAACTCATATACTTGCTTACGGATTATCTCAGCGTATCCGCCTATCAGGGTTGTCGCATCAACAAAGGAAAATTCAACTCCAAACAAATGAGATGCCCCAGGTGTGTAACGGGGAATTTTGCTTAATCTTTGAATCTCATCTTTGAACTTGTCAGCTTTCCCAAATTGTCTATCAAGATACCGAACCACTTTTTTAATTAGCATATCAAATGTGTTGAAGAACTTTCACCTTCAAATTTTAGTTTTAAAAATCCGTCCAGATTTCTCTACTCCCCTGCCAAATCTTTTTAATAATTTTAATTTTATTTTACTACAATAAAAGATGAAATATGCATAATATAATATATATGCCATTTTCCAGCGCCCAATGGAGTCGTAGATACCCAGCTCTTCTTCTACAAATCTTTTTTGTTCTGGTGTTACTTCCTTACGTATAGTACTAAACAACGTCTTTACCTTTTTGTATTGCTCAGTACTTTTATATGATTTATACTCGCCGGCTTCTATACTTGGGTCACCATTATTGTAAAGCTCAGGTTCCGAACCGTAAAGAAAGAATGGGATGCCTAATTCCGAACAATAAAAGGTATAAGATCCAATCTCATTTGAAGTGGTGTATCGGAATCTTCTAATCAGAGTATAGAAGCGTTCTATGAATAGCTCGTGATAGGGATTTCCAACTGTGACAACTTCAAACCCGTAATCAAAAAAAATTTTATAAACCCCTTTAATTACATCGTGATAATGCAAGCAAATTGAAATAGGATGAAATTCGTCGGGCAAAGCTTTTAATTGCAGAATATAGTTTACAAGATTCATCTTGTTCTCTATCATAGGGGTGGTATGGGAAAGAAACGCGAGGCTGCCTTTCGCATTGGCATCAGGCGCTATTTTATTATACCTGCGGTAAAATACATTCGGAGAAATCACACAATAGCATTTTTTATCTGAATTTTTCTTATACTCTTTCACTAATCTTGGAGAGAAGTATAGCATAAAAGGCGCATCATTTTTTAACTCATAGGGCGACGGTTTTTCACTAACACTTAGCCCGTGCGATAAATATATATTCAATGGTAGCGACCCCGGAAAAAAACCATATTTTCTAAGAACAGCTCCAAATCCATAGACTTCAGAAGTCCAATGTAGCCGCTGCTTTGGTTTCGGTTCTTTGCAAAGAGCAAGAAGTTCGTCTTCAGACATATTGACCATCAATTTGCACCAATGATACCACGAACCAAACAAAATGCTTCGGCGTATTCCTCTCCAATTGTAATCCCCAAACGTTTTGCTTGAATGCGGAGAGCTTCGCCAGACCGAGGATGAGGATAAGATCTTTTTTCAAATTCATATGCCTCCATTGCTTTGATTTTAGCATCGATATTTGATTCTTTCACGGAAACAAAAAAATTTGAAATAAAATGATAGGGATCCGCAGAAGCCCTCCATTCCGTACCCGACGCAGTTTCAAAGGTTATAATTGCTTTTACATTTTCTCCTGGCATTGGCCTACATGCAGTCATTACTGCTTGGAATGTTTTTTGATGATCGATATTTAAATCCCCTCCGTGATGGGTGAAAATCATATCTGGGAGAAAACTCTCTTTCTCCTTTTCTACAATTTTAATGATATCTAGAAGAGGGATTGTATCAAATCTATTGTCAGGTAAATCATATACTGATAAACCATGATACCCAATCGATAACCTAGCCTTTTCAATATTTGATTTATGAATTTTAAGTTCCCTATTCCATTTCGCGACATCCCGTTGATCCGATCTTGATGTGATCCCCTCTCCTAAGATGACCAAATGAGTCTTGATTCCTCTTTCATTAATAAGCAAATTCATTGTTGCTCCTAATCCAAGAATTTCATCGTCAGGATGAGCGACAACAATCATGATTTTCTTGTTTTCAAACATTTTCGTTTATTTCAATACATATTCAAAAACCTTACAATCTACTGCATTTACAATCTTATTTGAAATGACTGTAAAATCAGCAGTAGTAAAACTTTTTATCGAGGAGATATTATCAGACTTCACCTGGGCATTTAAGCTATTAAACAACCGCCCAACTTTGGCTAGTTTAATTAAACTGGTTAACATGCTCCGACCGATGTTCCTACCTCTATATTCTTCATCAACACTGAAATCAATTAATCCTGACTTGCCCACGGAGTCGACACGGAGTTGTCCAACTGGAACTTTCCCATCAAAAAAAATTAACATCAATGTTTCGGATTCTAACTTATTGTTGAACCATTTAACGTGATCGTCCCACCCAATAGGCGCCGGGTTGTGTGCGTTTTTTCTTACCACAGGATCATTGGCCCAATCAAAATATATTTTGCAATCCCTCAGTTGAGCCATGCGAAAGGTGATATCGTCACTTGAAAATTGCATTATAAATATTATTGAGGCCTTGATCGTTAAAGAGTGATTTTCCTAATAAAGATTTCGAATTCCGCGCTTTTGCAGGCCCCAAATAATTTAGATTATTAATAATGAAAGCATCAAAGTTGGATGAATTCCAATAAATCTCATCGTTTAAAAATCCTAAAGTTAAATATTCTTTCATATTAAGAATTTGATCGTCTCCGACACAAATGCCGATGGTGGGGACTCCCAACGACGCCAGTTCATGTAATGTCTGGCCGCATGCAGATATTGCCACGTCTGCCCCCAGCATTAATTGTTTCATTTCTTCGTCAGATACAAAGCCAAAAAAATTTAAACGATCCCGCTGAGACTCAAATTGAGATCCCAGTTCCATAGCATACCTATCACTTCCGGCGACAATTTTTACCTTACTTTTAGAAAATCTCAATAAAATTTTCGATAAAATAGGAATAAGTCCCTTTGTATCACTCCCGCCGAGGGTTAATAGGATATTTTGAATTTCTTCTTTAATCTTTATTTTGAAATTCCCCTGTCTGAAGCTATTTCGGAGAATAACAAAATCTCTTCCACCGACGGCAGTTACGTTGTACTTGACTTTATTTCCAAAAATATTTGGATTAATGATAAGGTCAGGCCCGATGTCAATCCGATGATAGTCATCAAGTGCAATTACCTTATCAAATCTGCTCTTTAACGTACCGATATAATTAAGAGGAATCAAATAAGAATCAAGAAGAACGTGGGAATATATCTTTGGTTCATTAATATCTCCTAATTCTAAAATCCAGTTTCGAACGCTGGCATCAGAATAGACCGTCTCATCCCCTTTTGCATATAGAAAAATTTCAGTAGGGATTTCCCTTTGATCAAAATATTGCTTTAAGGCCAAACATCGACTGTAATGACCATAGCCGATGCCTTCACCTGCTTCAGTGAGAATAAGAAGCCTGTTACCAATCTCCATTAACTAATTTTTGGGCATTCTTATAGAAAATATTATCTATATCTTCTAATGAAAATTTAGATCTATTAAAAAAGTCCAATTGTTGCTCAAACGCATTTCTGAAATTAACGTATGGGATATCTGACCCAAATAAAATTCGTTGAGAACCCAATCGCTTATATGCAAAAGTATAGTCCTGCTCCAACGATGAGCCCAAATAATAATTTAAAGAAAAAGAACTATCTAACATGACATTTTTCTTATCCATTGCCAATAGCATTGCCTCCATAATTCTATAACCACCGCTATGGATTATCACGATTGGAACTTTAGTGATATTATCAGCCACATAGCATGCAAGTTTCATATTGTCATAAGTGTACATCTTCGACGTACCGTAACTCCCGTCAATACAAATGATTTTTTTATTCTGTTCCGCATATTTGCAAATCTCAAGAATTTTCGGGAAGTCACGTTCCTCAATCTGCTGCAAATACGAATTAAACATGTAGGTACTTACACCATGCAGTTTGGTTTCTTCAAGATACCCATCAACAAGCGGATCTCTAAAATCGATTAACGCCGTTAACAAAAATGAATCAAATTTTTGCTTTACATTTTTAACAAATAAAGAAAGCTCTGAATCGCCATAAAAAAGTTTCTGATTGAACAACAAAATATTGACACCTGAAACTTCTTTTATCCCGTCGTAGTGGAGGTTCAAACCCTTAATTAGTCCTTGACCCGTGAGGTTCAAATCATCGTCTATAACCTCATTTACATCAATAGCTATTTTTTGAGGTAAATGAACATTAAAATCGAATATCTTCATTTGTAAATAAATAACATAAATTCCTTTTGTGGAATGGGACTATAATTATGTTTGAGTTCAACATTGGAGCTCATCTTAAGGGCCAACTCAAGTATCTTAGCGGGCTCATAGTAAAAAACAAAATCTTCCTTTGGATAATCCTTGCTAAGGTTTGAGCTTAAAAAATCTACAATAAGGCACTCTCCAACTAATTGAAAAGCTGTGTTTATCAATTGTGCAGCATAATCGTAGTTATTGATCTGATTCTTAAAATTCAGGTTCAAAAGCCCTAGCATTATACCAATATCGGCGACCGGTTGTTGTTTTTCCAGTGTTGCGATATTTTTGACGTCAAAATATAAGTGAGGCACGTCTTTCCAAACGTTTTTTGCCTCATTGATTAGATCAGGGTTTAAGTCCCAGCCAGTATAACTATTAAACTCAATCTCATGTTGAAATAGAAAATTTGCAAAGTCGCCAAAGCCGCATCCAATGTCGATTATCGTCTTTTTTGCAAGTGATACATCCCCCGTTAACACCGCTTCAAATCTTTTCAGCTGTTGTTCTTTTGTTCCCCAACCCAATGTTTTAACGTCGTAACCTAGTTTTTTATAGCGATCTGAATATCGCAAGATCATCTGCTTTGAGATTTTATCAAGAATGTCGTCCATGAGAAATGTTCCTGGCTATTTCGTAAAATAATTCTTCACTTGGATTCAAACAATTTATTGCAGATACATTCTGGATTAACTTTCGCTTATCCACAGAATATTTCGCCGCCGCGCTGTTTACAAAAGGCATAAAACTCGTATGAAACTTAGTTACTCCTATATGTACTTCCTCATCGGTTAACCCTTGTACCCTAGGCATAAGAGGGACTACACACTTATTAGCAAATTCATAAAGGTCATAAAGGTTAATTTGGTTATCGATCACGCCCATTTGCTGAAGAAGATAAACCATTACTTCTGTTTGCGCATTGCCTGCGCTACGCCCCATTCCACGAACGCAGGTGTCTAAGTAAGTCGCACCGGCACGCATAGCTTGCAACGTGTTGGCTACCGCTAAACTGAGATTGTTATGTCCATGAAAACCTAACGGTGTTGTGATGTTTTCTTTAGTACGATCAATATATGTATATACGTCTTCAGGCATCATACACCCAGCAGAATCAACCAAGTAAATAACATCAGCTATTTTCCAACGATCGATTTCCTGAACGATTTTTGTAAATTCATACGATTTTACAGCATAACTTTTCATTAGGTTGACTGCAGTGAACAATCCGAGATCTCTGGCATACTCAAGATATTCCCGTGTTAGCTTAAAACTATCAATGTTTGCACCGATACGTATAAAATCCAGTCCGGCATTCTTTGCGTTTAAGATATCATTCTTAGTTCCTATTCCCGGAATAAAGAAAACGCCTATTTGCGCAGTAGGAGCGCCATCGCGGGCCGATCTTATATAGGTGAGGTCGTTTTCTCTAGATAAACCCGCTTTTGGATTGTTCCAGGCCCCCAGTCCTAGTCCATGTCCCACCTCAATCATTTTAAACCCGAGATTAGCCAGGCCTTTTGTCAAGTCAAAGGTATTTTCCGCAGTTAATTGGAAGTCTACTACATAGGAACCGTCGCGTAAGGTATTTTCAACAATTGTAATCATTAGGGATAGTAGTCAATTTTTAATTTCTCCTTAAAGACTTTTAGATTATTCACAACAGCTTCTTTCGTGCTGCCCTTGATCACAAGCATTGAATGGCGTGATGCGCAGTTTTCGATAGACTCGACCATATCATTTACGTTATATATCGTTCTGTAGCGCAGCACAAAAGGCAGAGCTTTAACTTCCTCAACATTAATGTTTCTGATCACCTTTCCCACTTCGAAATCCAAGAAAGTCAACATTGCTGAGTTCTTTAGGAACGTCAATCCTTTATTTTCTACCTCAAACATGTCCTGACCCAACGATTGATTTAAAAGTATTTCATTCAGATCTATTTCTGTAAGATACGGAACGATAACAGAAGAGGTGTATACACCACCGCCGCGATTCGTGCATTCAACCAAATAAATTTCTTCATTGTCTGATACAATATACTCACCATGGGTATGGCCATACCGGTAATTAAGGGCCGCGGCAACAGCATTGTGATTCTTGAATAATTTCCTATTCAAACTATCTGGAAACTCAGCCGGGTAAATTATTTCCTTAGTTACAGGTTTCAGGCCTGGCTCGTATTTACGAGAGGCAACGGCCAACGATTGGTGGCCATTTTTAAAACAGAAGCCATCTACGGTAACCAAAGTTCCTTTAATGAACTTTTCACATATCAGATTCCATCCACTGGAATTATTGATGGCATCATAAAAAGCATTTTCTAGTGCCATCGTGTCATGAATAATTGATACGCCGAAAGTACCGCGGCTATCTACAGGTTTAAGCACCACAGGAAAACCCAGCACCTTAGCAGCATCTGCCAGCTCTTGCAAGGTTCTTACTCTAAAAAAGTCAGGTTGCTTAATCCCTAATTTCCTACATTGTTCCCGCTGCGCAAACTTATCATTTGAAAATATAGCTGATTGTATTTCAGCAAACGGTAGTTTGAGTCTAGCAGCCACCACTGAAGCTGTGAAGAAAGAAAAGTCACAATTATCCGTAACCACCGCGTCGATATTGTGGGCTTCAGCAATCTTGATATGAGAAGCGATATCGCGGCTGTTTTTTACGTAACTCACATCCGCTAAGGCTGCACCCTCAGGATTAAAAGAAGGGTGGGTTATTATTAACTCAAGACCTTTGTCTTTAATTTTTTTAATCAAAGAATACTGCTCCCAGCCTGCACCGATGACTAATATTTTTTTCCTAGGTGACATCGTTATATAGTATTAATTCATCTTTTTTGATATCCTTCGATGCTTTTTTACCAATCACCAATTCTAACTGTTTGCAGTTTATACCATCTTTGTTTCTTAAATAACGTATGTGATCGACAGTAATTAACTCATCCTTTTCAATCTGTTTTTGAGCAACTATTCTGTACGTAATACCATCCTTAAATTCCTGTTCTTCTGGTTGAATAGTCAATCGGTCATCAGAACTGTTTTTAGCAACCTCTATCGCGCGTATTTCTGTTACTAGTTTTTTGAGTTCAGGCGGGTCACTAGCAAACGAATTGCTATCTGGCGTATCTAAATTTCTGTCCAGAGTAAAATGTTTTTCAATGACATTTGCACCCAAGCAAACTGCGGCACAAGCAATGTGCGTTCCGTTTGTATGATCTGAAAAACCTACCGGATGATCGAACATATACTTATAAGTTTGAATCAAACGTAGATTTACCTTTTCAGGTGGGGTCGGGTAAATACTATTGCAATGCAAAATGATGAATTTGTCGTTAATATGCCTCTTAAAAATGTTGACAGCTTTGATGATTTCGTCATAAGCAGCAATGCCGGTGGAAAACAGAGTTGGTTTATTCAAGGCGGCCACCTTCTCAACAATTTGAGGAAATGTGCCAATTTGAGCAGAAGCCAGCTTGTAAATAGGAACATTAACTTCCTCCAACAAATCAACAGCCCGTAAATAAGTCGGAGACGAAAAAAATATGATCCCTCTTTTGTCACAGTACTCTTTTAATAAACCGTGCCAGTCTTCCGGAAACTCTAGCCGTTTTATAAATGCGGTTGTTTTTGCGTCCGGATACAGATAGAGTTCCTTCAGTTGAATGGATTGAAACTTAATCGCATTAGCGCCTGACTCCGCTGCTGCATCTATCGACTCTTTAGCAAGCGTCAAATCCTGTTTGTGGTTTGATCCTATATCAGCAATAATGTAGGTTCGATCTCCACCTATTTTAAAACCATTAACAGTTACAATTTTCATTTTTAGTTTAAAAATGAGTTAAAAGATTTAGGATCGCTTAAGTGATTAAACAATCTACAATACATGTTTAAAAATAATTTCCCGATCACTGGCCAAACACTGCAGGTTTATTTCCCCAAAAGGAACCATGTAATATCGTCTTGCGGAAAAGCTACATCTCCCTTATAAACAAATCCATAATCCATTAATTTAAAGTCTGAGTATGTTCTAAGAAATTCCCCTGCAAAATCTCTTTTGAATAATCGATCGATGTGGCCCCTGTAGTTAATAGTAACCGGTGATGGATTGTAATATTCGCATATCAAAATATATTTATTTGAGGCAGTATATAATTTTTCATAAATAACACCAAGCATTTGTGGATTGATATGAATCAATACTCCCTTGATTAGAACTACGTCATATCTATTTGAACTTCCGTAATCAAAGATTGACATATTTGAAACATTCTCACGACCTATTGTATCTTGAAGTATTTTCGATGCATTCTGATTAATCTCAACGCCATGAAGCTTGATGTTTGGATAAAGGAGTTTAATCGCCTTAAGGTTAATGCCGACGTTCGCACCGAATTCAATCAGCGAATTTGGCTTGCCGGTTTGCTTTAACGCCCTACTAAAAAAATTAAGATTGGATGCTAAATTTTCTGCACTACTGTTTCGGAAAATGTATTCATTTCCGAATTCGCCAGCCCAAAATTCTTCCTGTTCGGTTTGATAGTTCATTTTTTTATTTACTCAATTTATCGATAAAACCTATTATGCGATTCATTCTTATCCAGATGAAACCGTTTCTTTGAATTGATTAATCAAATCTTTCCGACTATCCACCAAATAGGCAAATATTGCCCAGGGGATCCATATCCGATCTTTTTCCTTTCGGGTAGTTGTTCAAATTCATAGTAAAAACTGCCTGATTTCATATTCTGAATCCAGTTTTCAACATCCTTGTAAATTCCCGTGTCCCTGTAAGTGCGTGTATTTGTATACAAGTCGTAAAATTTCATTGCGATAGCCACCCCGGCGGCGCTCCTTAAGTGTGCTTCGTCTTTTACAATCCCCCTTAACCCATCCCTATGTCCATATGCACCTTTGAGTTCTTTTATCCTGAATGTTTCGTTATACACTAGATGATTATCAATTCTAGGTTTTATAACATTCTTAATATAATCTTCCGATGTATGTTGAACCAAATTCGCCGCATGAAGACCATATACCAACGGCATTGTTTGGTCATCGTAACTCTCGAAAGTGTCCTTTATGAACCTCAGCAAATATGGAAGAATCTCATCTATGATTTCAGGCGAATGGTCTCTCCAAGCCAAAATACCTATGAAAGAAAATAAATGATAACTTCGCGGATTTGAACGCAAAGCCATTAATTTATTGTTTTCCTTTTCCAGAAATGAACCGTACTTAACATCCCAATGATTCATGAGATATTCAAACGCCTTATCCCCAATATCTGAATAACTTTTATCACCAGTGATTTTTTGATAATCTGCAATTGTTTTGAGCACTGCCACTGTGGGGGGTAAATCCTCTATTTCGGCTGTTAACTTTCTAACTTCATCTGTGGTTTTGAAACCTACCCCATCTTTCCCAAGCTCTAATCCCCACCCACCACTTTTCTTTTGAATTTTTCGAAGCTCATCTAATATAGATTTTACAGCACCAATAAAAATTTCATCTCTTTTGATTTCATACGCACTGTGAAGAGCATAAGACGATTCCGCCAAATATAATAAGCCCTCCGGTCCCCATGTCTCGTCAACAGTATACCGTCCAGTTTCAATAAAGTTTTTCGCTAAGAAATTTGCTGCTCGTAGCGCGTCCTCAAGTTTATCCTCGTCCACACGATATTTTAGGTTGTCTTGTATAATCATTTTTCTATATTGTTTGAATAACTGAATTTCACTTCAGCTAAATGCCAGTCATCCAAATTGTCTATGTCCTGCACTTCATAGTCAGGCAGCAAGATTGCACCTTTTGAAACCCCGAAAGTGTTTTTATTCTCAAGAGCTAAAAAATCGTTAATTCTAAACCAATAGAATTGACCAGCATCATAATATGATATGGGTAAATCTTGCGAACGGATTTTCTCGTGTTCAGGGAAATTCATTTCAACCCTTCCTACTTCATTCATTTTGTATGATCGCCAGATAGGAGAACTATAACGTCCTACAGGAAAGACGACATCAAAGTTGGATTCAATCAAAAGTTTATAGCCCTCAGTCAAACGATTTTTACTAATTAATGGTGCTGTCGCATAAATACAACAGCAATTATCAAATACCTGACCTATTTTCTCATATTGTCTCAGTACTTCAAAAACCACATCTCCTGACCCAGCAAAATCATCTGCATTTTTTTCACTTCTAAAGAATGGAACCTTTGCACCATACATAATGCTAATTTCAGCTATATCTTTATCTTCGGTTGATACCATTACTTCTGAAAACAAATTTGAATTCAATGCAGCTTCAATGGAATAAGCAATTACTGGTTTTCCTTGAAACTCCTTAATATTTTTTCGCGGTATTCGTTTACTTCCTCCTCTTGCCGGAATAATCCCAAGATTCTTCATTTTAAAAACTAATATTTTCCAAAATACGAAGTGATAGATTTAATTACATATTCCTGCTCCTCATCAGTCAACGTTGGATACATGGGCAGACTTAAGCATTTTGTATAATATGCCTCTGCATAAGGAAGGTCCCCAACCTTCCAGCCCAACTCCCTATAATACGGCATGAGGTGCGTTGGAATATAATGTACCTGCGGGAAGATCTTATCCTTGCGAAGGTGATTATACAATCCAAGACGGTCTGGCACCTGGATGACATATAGATGGTAAGCATGGCCTGTGTTTCCTTCTAGCTCGTTAAGCTGAGAATGAATTAAGGAGTGGCTTTTGAAGGCTTCATCATATGTCTTTGCAATGGCCCGTCTTCTTTTCAGGCCTTCATCCGCACGCTTAAGCTGACTTAATCCCAACGCGGCTTGAAAATCAGTCATCCTGTAGTTATAACCTAAAGTCTGCATTTCCATATACCAACCAGGATAACTTGTGGCCAAGTGGTCCGATGCAGCGAATGCTTTGCTGTTACTAAACCGTCCAATATCTCGTGTAATTCCATGGGTACGAAGAGTCAATAATTTTTCATACAAAATTCTGCTGTTGGTAGTAATCATTCCTCCCTCTCCTGCTGCAATGTGTTTCACAGGATGGAAAGAGAAAATTGAAAGATCAGCGAATTTTCCATTACCACAGTGCTGCTTTTCACCAGATTGATCCACAAAGAAGCCCCCGGGTGCATGACAGGCATCTTCAATGATCCAGAGACCAAATTCGTCAGCCAATTTTTTGATCGCTTCCAGGTCTACCGCTAGTCCACCAAAATCGACGGGCACTATTCCAGCATAGGTTCCCTTTGGTACTGCTTCTAAAATCGCCTTTACTTTTCTGATATCCAGCAAATAAGATTCCGGATCAATATCACAAAAGGTCACTTCTCCACCACAATAGCGGATACAATTTGCGGAAGCAGCAAAGGTAATTGGGGTTGTGATCGCCTTCTGCCCTGGCTTCACACCTAATGCGAGTGTAGAAAGATGGAGCGCTGCTGTGCCATTTGATACGGCAACTGCATACTGGCAACCGATATACTTGGAAAACGCATCTTCAAATTCTTTTATCTTAGGGCCCTGAGTTAGATACTCTGATTGTAAGGTTTCAACTACGGCCTGAATATCTTCAGGGGTAATAAATTGTTTGCCGTATGGGATAGGTGTCATAAATTAAAACGTTGGATCAACATGTTCCTTGATAAGTTTTCTTAATTCATCAACCCCTACCCAGTCGGAATTTTCCCCGGAACTGTAATGAAATCCGAAAGGAACTTTAACAGCCTTAAAATGATTAATAAAATCTTCAAGCTTCCAACGAGGATTAGAAGGGAGGATTGCGTAATAACGCCCCAAATCATAAGTGTAAAAAGAATCAGAGGAGGTAATCATTTCTTCATGAATCTTCTCGCCTGGCCGCATTCCAACAATAACTTTTTTACATTCTGGTCCTATTGCCTCAGCAACGTCCATAATCCTATAAGAAGGGATTTTCGGAACAAATATTTCGCCACCCCAAGCATGTTCTAGTGCGTGAAGCACCATGTCTACGCCGCCCTGCAGTGTAATGTTAAAGCGCGTCATCGTGTCGTCAGTAATCGGCAATATGCCCCCAGTCCTTTTATTAATAAAAAAAGGTATGACCGAACCGTTAGACCCCATTACGTTACCGTATCGTACAACGGAAAACTGAATTGGATTTGCACCACGAATATTGTTAGCTGCAACAAAAAGCTTATCAGAAGCGAGCTTTGTTGCTCCATACAAATTCACGGGGGCTGCTGCCTTATCTGTCGATAAAGAAACCACACGTTTGACCTCTGTTTCAAGGCAAGCGTTAATAATGTTTTCTGCACCAAGAATATTTGTCTTAACACATTCCATCGGATTATATTCTGCAATGTGTACATGCTTCATAGCCGCCGCATGAATAACGTAATCAATATTTTTCAGCGCACGCTTAACGCGATCAAAATCTCGGACATCACCAATGAAAAACCGGACATTAGGGTATTGATCTGATGGGTACTCTTGCGCCATGTGAAATTGTTTTTGCTCATCACGCGAAAAAATGACCAATCGTTTTATTTGAGGCCACCGACTTAGTAAAGCTTTTGTTAATGCCTTCCCCAAGGACCCTGTACCACCTGTAATTAATATAGATTTATTGCTTAACATTTTACAGTTTAAAATCTTTTTTCCATTCAATGATCATATTACTATGGGCCTTTCTTTGTTGCCCTCTTCTGGTCGTACTATCGTATACTTCAAAACTTAAAATATCTCTTGGGCTATCCAAGTTATGTCCTTTTGAAGAAAAATGACTTGTAAAATTTAGGTACACGTTGAACTTTCCCTTTGGCAAAACACGATTAGGAATTGTTAAATAAAGCACATGCAGGCCGATGTCTAAATCATCCAAAATATTAGGCAGAAAATCATACGTATCGCTTTCTATGTAAAATTCTTCCAACTCGTTTTTAATAACAAAATAACCCTGAATTCCAGGGAGCATTTCGTTTTTGGCACATGTCAATCGGATTATAATATCTTCATCTGCGTTGAATAGGTTTTTGTTTTTTAGATCTCTACCTAAAACCTCCGCTTCAATTACTTCTATTGCGTTTTTTTGTATCTCCTTCTTTTTATAACAGGATGTTAAATCGGAATTTACATTCTGCGAATTATATTTATGAATTGCTTCCTCCACCCCACCCTGAAACATTATTGCCCCGTTTTTCATATAAAATCCTTTTGTACAAAGTTGTCGAATCGACGCCATATTGTGACTAACAAATAAAACTGTTCGTCCCTCTTTATGACTAACCTCTTTCATTCGCCCTAACGCCTTTCGCTGAAATTCTGTATCCCCAACAGCCAGGACCTCGTCAACAATCAATACTTCAGGATCTAAATGTGCCGCTACCCCAAATGCTAATCGAACATACATGCCACTGCTATATCGTTTCACAGGTGTGTCGATATATTTTTCGACACCGGAAAAATCTAAAATCTCATCAAATTTCCTTTTAATCTCAGCTCTTGTCATACCCAAAATAGCTCCATTCAAAAATACATTTTCTCGACCAGAAAGCTCTGGATGAAATCCTGTACCAACCTCCAATAAGCTAGCAATACGACCTTTGATTTTAATGTTACCTGTAGTAGGCAATGTCGTCCTGCTTAACAGTTTTAACAGCGTACTTTTACCTGCTCCATTATTTCCGATGATCCCAATAACGTCCCCTTGTTGTACATCAAAAGAAATGTCCTTAAGTGCCCAAACATATTCACTTGTACTTCTCATGGTCCTATCATTGACTTCACCTATTTTCAGATAGGGGTTTTCCTTGCCTCTGATTGCATGCCACCACCGATTCAGATCATGTGTAAACGAACCGGTGCCAATTTTGCCAAGTCTATATTGCTTTGACACATCCTCAACTCTTATCACGGTATTCATGGAACTAAATTTTAAAAGTCTTATTACTCTATCTCGTTACCAACTATACAGTGTCCATAAATTTTTTTTCAACCCTATTGAATAGTATTATTCCAATGAATAAGAGAACAATCATAAAGCCAGCACTATACAGTAAATCCATTGGATTAAACAATCCCTTACCAAATAGAACATATCGAAAAGCTTCTACGACCGCGGTGAGGGGATTCAATTTTATTATACTCCCATAAGAAGTACCTTCCAAATACGTCATAGGATAAGCTATCGGTGTTGCGTACATACCTAGTTGTATTGCGAAAGCCAGAAGCACAGAAAAATCACGGTATTTGGTGGTCAGTGAAGAAATAACGATACCCAACCCTAGGGCTATGCCTGCCATTAGCAGGATAAGTATTGGGATGGTAAGCCATTTAAAAGTGATTTGCATAGGGAATCCATGGAAATGAAACCAAATCATCATGCTAAGTAATAGTAGAAACTGAATTCCAAATCGAATCATGTTAGAGATAATCACCGATAATGGCATGATTAGCCGCGGAAAATAAACTTTCCCAAATATGTTTGCGTTAGTGAGGAAAGTATTTGACGTACTGGTTAAGCAAAGTGAAAAATAATTCCAGACAGTAATGCCTGACATGTAGAACACCACAGGATTTATTCCGTCAGTCGGAATCTTCGCAATATTTGAGAATATTAAAAGGAACATCAACGTGGTTAGGATTGGTTGTATTAAATGCCAAACCGGACCGAGTATGGTTTGTTTATATTGTGCAATGAAGTCTCTTTTTACAAAAAGTAACATTAAGTCCTTATAACGCCAGATCTCGGCAAAATTAAGGTCCAACAAGTGTGGCTTTGGTTTTATTTCCAAATCCCAATTTCCCTCAGAAGATCGCTCAAAAGTCTTTTCTTTCATCTATACTTGTTAAAGAAACATCCGTGAATATTTTTCTACTTTATAATTTGCTGCACGCCTAAGTAGTTGCCTAACAATACCGTGGTAAGGCCGCCAACTCATTGACCATGGCACTCATGTTATATTGAATCATTTGAAATCTCACTTGTATTCCATACTAGCAGGGCGTTGCCAAATGACGTTTTATTTTTTTTGAAATCATTCACAGAGATTATTTCAATTTTTATATTTCTGTGCAGCAGGCTTTTGGCTTTTTTCACAAGCTTATTTAGGTAGCTTTCATTTACAGATCCTACTAAAACCAACTCAATAGTGCCAGTATCCTTGCCTTTTGCATAATCTCCCACAATAAAAGCTAGCTTGAGATCGCCAAGTCTTGAAAGAATGTTTTCAATGATTTTATCAATGCCTAGATATTTGTGAACGAGACTTCTTAGTTCATTATATAGGGGATGCTTTGTATTAGCTCGATAAACAATAGTCCTTCCCTCTTCACTGAAAATCAAATACCCGGCTTTTGAAAGATTATTCAATTCATGCCGAATCGCATTAGTGGATTCCCCGAATTCCTCTGCCATTCCTCTCAAATAGGCAGTCGCATGGCTGTTAGTAAAGAACTTTAGCAGCATCTTAATCCGTGTCTTGGATGTGATTAAGGAATCTAACAAGGTGTTTAAGGGTTGTGTCAGAAATCAGCGTAAAGGCAAATGCCTTATGCATCACAAAGATAAGAGGGAATGTCTAATGAGTAAAATTTTTACTCTATAAACCGCGAGCTATGGGAAAAAAGGTATGTTAATCTGAATAATATCCACCGGCTTTTTCATTTTTTCCACCGCTACTGTAGCCATAGCCGTATCCATAACCATATCCATATCCATATCCGCCGTATCCATAACCCAAGCCAGATTTCCTGAGGTCGTTAAACAGTATACTGATGTTCGTGAGTTTTCCTATTTGATAAAACTCTTCAAGTGATTGTAAGGCAATGTTGGGCGTAAAATTCTGTCGTATTACATAAATGGAATGATCAGCATACTTCGAGATAACAAACGCGTCGGCCACAAAAGATAGTGGAGGGGTGTCTATAATAATAAAGTCGAATGTTTTTCGGAGCTCAAGCATTAATTCTTCCATTGCTGGACGAATCAGCAATTCACTGGGGTTGGGTGGCATGGGACCGCCTGAAATCAAATAAAGATCTTCAATTTTACTTTTTTGTATAATTTGCTCCCGTGTAGCCATACCAGACAAGTATTGACTTAGGCCAACTTCATTGGTTAACCCAAGATCATCAAATAACTTGGGTCGTCTCAAATCTGCACCCACTATTATGGTTTTCTTTCCAGCCATGGCGATAACAGATGCTAAGTTGAGCGTTGTAAAAGACTTGCCCTCCCCCGGTATCGAGGACGTAACCATAAAAACAAGGTGATCTTTATTAGCCGTAAAATAGTTAAGATTAGAACGCAACGCCCGAAATGACTCAGCCATAGCAGACTTTGGTCTACTGTTTACCACTAGCTGGTCAAATGAAGAATTGTGCCCTATACCGCCTATGACGGGCACGGACGTTAACTTTTCAATATCCTCACGCGATTGAATTCGACTGTTAAAAAGCTCTAGAAGAACAAAACTCAGCAAGGGCAAGAAAATACCAATACCCGCTGCTGTTATGTAGTTTTGCTTTACTTTAGGAGATATGGGGCCTCCCGCCATCGGAGGATTTACGACGACGATATCGGACGTTGTTGACGCCCTGGAAAGGCCCGCTTCAGTGCGCTTTTGTAAAAGAAATACATAAAGATTTTCTTTTAACCCATAATTTCGCTTAATATCCACCAGTTCGCGTTGCGTGCGAGGAAGTTTTGATAACTGTGCCTCTACAAGCTTGATCTGCTCATTTATAAAAGCAATATTTATTTTATGTGTTTCCCGGCTATTTGCAATGGCTTTAATTATGTCACCCTTTATAAACTCAATTTTTTTAAGCTTAGACTGCAAAATTGGATTATCCTCCATACGTTCGGCTGCATTGCTCTTGTATATTTTTACTTGAGTTTGTTCTTGAATAAGAGTAGTGACTAGAGATGCAACAATGTTATCCGTGATACCAACACTTGTGGGAGTAAAGATCCCATCATATTGGTCGTTTTTTAATAATTCGGTTATGTATTTATAATAATTATCCAACAATCTATATTGGAATTTTTGCGTCTCAAATGCCTCTATTTTTTGATACAACCTATCTGTCTCGGATTCAAGGCTTGTTATGATGTTCCTCTCCTTGAAATTTTCAACCTGGTCTTCATACTCATTTAAGGAATCGCCTATAACGAGGAGCTGTTCATCGAGAAAACGAATCGCCATAGTTGCAACTTTATTCTTCTTTTCGACGTCATAAAATTGATAACGCTCGATGAATTTGTTAAGAAAATCAATTTCTTTTTTTGCAACCGGACCATGAATATCCAAGTTCACAACAGAAGCACCAATTTGCGCAAATGTTGCTCCTAGTTTTGACGAGTAAATCTTAGCAAGTGACAAAGGATCATTGAACCTAATCGTAAACTGTTGACCAACATATTCTCTTACGGAACGAGTTTTTTCTAGCAATAAATAAAATCCATTGATTCGTAAGGTGTCATTAAATGCTAAAGATGTAAATTTTTTTCCTGCCTCTTCATCGGCTCCGACATATTGAAGTGTAAATGTATTTTCGTTGAGAATAGTGAAATACATTGAGACCCCAGTTGGTCTCATCCCTTTCGGTAGAATGTGAAACTTAACTGGGAAAGTAGGGTCATAAAATTCAGTAGTCTTTAATTCTCCTTCCCGGTACATTGAAACTTCAAAACCTAACGTATCCATGACTTCTTGTAGTAAGGGATACGACTTCATAATGTAGAGCTCGTTATAAAAATTTCGATAAGGATTAATAAGCTCGTTATTATATAAAAATTTCGCACCTACGTTCTCATCGTTTTCTTTTATGATAATAGATGCTTTTACTGGGTAAATTCTTGGGCTATATCGGTTAATTATGTAGGCAATTGTTAATGAAATCAATAAGGAAAGAATGATGATATACCAAAATCTAATTATGCGATCAACGACTCGTTTCAAATTGATTTGTACCCCTGGCGAATTTTGTTTCGCAGGACCAATATCTTGTAACTCCGGAATGTTATCTATTGACTGTTTCAATGTTATCTCGTTGATAAGCTGTAGATTAAAAAAGCAAACGATAATGTTGTTGTGATAATTCCAAGATTACTGGTAAAGTATCGTTTGAAAGTCCGCTGCTTTAATGGGGGAACGATAAGCACATCATTCTGTTGCACATAGTAGTAAGGGGATTCCAAATAATCCTCATTTAATAGGTTTACATAAAATATTTCAGCATTATTATTATTCTGACGAATAACTTTTACTCTGCTTCTGTCTGCGAGTTCGGCAAACCCACCCGCCTGTCCTATGGCTTCCATCATTGTCAGACGGGTTGTGACAGAAGTAACCGTTTTTTCACCATTCACCTCACCCAAAATAGTAAACCTAAAATTTAGCATGCGCACACGTACTATAACATCAGGTATGAATTTCGAAGCAGCGGCCTTAATTGAATCCTGAGCCTCAAATAGAGTCAATCCTGCAACTTTAATTTTCCCTAAAACCGCAAATTCTATTTCGCCTTCCAGATTAACTACTATACCTGATGCGGCAGCTCCAGTTGCAACGTTTCCCGCAGTTCGACCTTGCGCCGCAAGTTTCCCTAAGAAATCAAATGCATCATTTTCATCGCTGAGCGTTTCAAAACTTATACTCAATATATCCTGGGGTTGGATCCGATATTCTTGTATATCTAACTTATGAGATCTTAATATCGAATCGGTCGGAATGGACTTCCTGTTCTTTAGTTCATCTTCTTTCTGCAAATAAACCAACTTCTTTGCTGGAACACAGGCGTTTAAAACTATTACGGCTATTCCAAAAATCAGCCAAATCCGGGTCATTTCTATGTTTTTCGTTTTCAAAGAAGGGGCAAATATACAGGTTGTTGTGTAATTTCCTTTATAAAGTTTTCCCTTTGCTAAAGGAGCTAACGTAGGAAATTTTAAATAATTTTCCAGGAAACACGATGTAACGGATTTAGTTTAAAACTTATCGATTTTGGCACTTTTAGATTAAGCGTTTAAAACTGGTAATAAACAAGGAAGTAGCATTGCCGCCTTTGCAAAGCTTTAGTCTGACGAGAAATCCTAAAGTCTAACTTCTGAATCAATGATTGATACCACTCAACGTCGTTTACTCATACAGCGCACAAGCCTTCCCCAATGCTTCCTTTATTTTCTCCTGCAAACTCAAAGGCTTCAGCACTTTTACTTCTGCCCCATAACTCAGCAACGTTTGCAGCAATTCATAATTAGGTTTTAGCGCAAGTGTAACACGCAAGCCTTCGTCGTTATCGGCGATGGTGGTTTGTGTGTCGTGGAGGTGAAGGGTTTTGACATAGTTTCCCTGGGAGGGTGTGAATAACAATTCCACTTCTTCTACATCCCCTTTCACAATGGTGACGCCTATGGTATGGCGAAAGCATGCATAGATATTGTCTTCCTTGTTTTCTTTGAATGGGGCAGGATGCTCTACTATTTCTTCGATCCTATCTAATGCGAGCGTCACGTTGGTCTTGCGCAATTCACTGTAACCACGGGTGTACCAACGGGATTTATATTCCTTCAACAGGTAAGGATGAAAAATGTGCGTGTAGGGGTTGTCATGATCAAATTTCTTATATGTGATCTTGATGGGTTGTTTGTTATGCAGCGCATGCATGATCGGGTCAAAGTACATGATACCTTTATAATACGGCACTTTCTCGAACTCAATGATGCCGTGCTGCGGTTTGTCTTTTTGCTTCAACTGTTCGGCTACCTTACCAAGCTTATCGAACATTCCTTCAAGCTGATTCACGACGAGTGCGCCTTTATATTTTTGTAAGGAATTGACCAGAACTGAAAAGGCCTGAATGTCCTCTTCACTTAGCGGTAACGCATCGATCGAATAGTCAGGATCGGTGTAGTAATAACCTTTGTTGGTTCGACAATATACTATCGGAGCGAAATATCCGAGTCGTTCGTCACAACGCATGTTTTCCAGGTCGGACTTCAATGATCGTAATGAAATTTGTAAGTCATGCTCGCCAAGTTTAGCGATCAGCTCATCGGGCGACCAATGTTTTTTACGTTTGCTGGTTAGACATGCGTTTATAATTCTATAACGGAGGTAAGGATTTTTACCGGCTGCCATGTAACGTTTGGTTATACTCGAAAATAGAAAAAAGTAGTTAAAAGCAAAAGTCAGTAATAACAACAAGGCGAAGCGTACGTCCGTCTACTCCTACCCCCGTGAAAGGACAAACATCCTTCATCATCTTCATTTTTTTCTTTTATCAAATAAAATAAACACGCAACGGATTTGTGCAGGACTGCACATGACCATTTTTTTTACGCCTCGCATCTGTGACCCTCGGCGCTTTTTAAAAAGGCCGAAAACACAATGAAAAACCGAGGAGCATGGAGAAGCATGGAGCTATCATGGAGCTAACATGGAGCTATCATGGACAAGTGCCGACTGAGACCTGGAAGTAAAAACACGAATTTGATTTTTGGGCGATGTGCAATTTTGCGCAGCGGTTACGTTGGTGAGAGATTCTTTCAAAAAAAATAAAAAAAAATTTCAACATTTTTTTTGCGTGCAGACTGGCTGCACGGTGACGACATAATTTTGAAACATCAATTAATAACACAGGCCTGTTAAAAAATTGAAAAGTTAAAATTATGTATAACCCTTAAACAAAAACAAAAATGGGAAATGTAAAATTGAATGCACTCCTTGAAGGAGTGAGTGGAAAAGTTGGGTCAAACCTTGTCTTGCGCAAACGTGGTAAGCGAACAATTCTCGCAACCAATGGTGAAAGAACTGGTGTACTCACAGAAAAGCAAAAGGTAGTTCGTGAGCGGTTCAAGAACGCGGCAACCTACGCAAAGTCAGCGCTTAGAAATCCGGAGATTAAAGCAGTTTATGAGGCTGCTGCAAAGGGTGATGAGTTCATGACAGCGTTTACCGTGGCGGTAAGAGATTACCTGCGTCCGCCACAGATTGCAGCGATTTTGCTGGAAGGCTACACAGGTCAGCCTGGTAGTATTATTCAAGTCAGACCGATCGATGATTTTAAAATCGTACGGATCAACGTTAGTATTAATGCTCCCGATGGGACCTTGCTGGAAACCGGCGATGCTGTCCAACAAGATGGCGAGATGGATTATCAGTATGCGGCAGTACAGGCAAATGCGGTGCTCGCTGGTACAAAAGTAACCGTCAAGGCGATCGACAGGCCCGGTAATGAAACGATTGAAGAACGTGTTCTTTAGTCAGCATTTCAATAAGGCTGCTGCTTCTTCTTTCAACCCTGCAACCTGCCTCCGCCATGGAGGAGGTAGGCCAGGGGTTGATTAACCTTAAACCAATTTATCAACCATCTTAAACCAATTTATTTTATGGCTATTATAGAAAATAATATACTGCTGCATGGCATTAGTGGCAAGCTGGGGAATGTTGTGTTTCGTCAGCTAAATGGAAAAACAATTATGTGTCTTCCTCCGCAAAGGCGGGCAGCACCTACTGCTATTCAAAAAGAACAACGCGAACGATTTAGACTGGCAACCATGTATGCAAAAATGGCACTCGACGATCCTGACTTGAAGTACATGTACGAAAAGGCGGCAAAAAAATTGAAGTCCACCAGCGCATATGCCGCTGCCGTTGCAGACTATCTGAAACGGCCGGAAATCGAAGAAATTACCACCGGTGTTGATACCGGAAGTAAAGAAGCTTTCATTTTCATTACCAGTGCCTCAAAAGGAAAAAACTTGTCGGTGTGCGTAACGATTTTCAGCGCAAACGGAAAAGTCATTGAGGCTGGCTACGTGAATTGCGATGGCTTTCAACGTGATTTTAAATACGTTGTACAACGGGCCAATTCCTTATCAGTCGGAAACCTGGTTGAAGTAAAAGTGACGGACATGCCTGGAAACATCGCTGTAAAAACAGTAGTTATCGATTAACGCTATGGCTATCAGTGTAGTTTCATGGAGCGCAATCGGCCGCAGCATCACAGACCTATTTTTTCCACCTGCATCCGTTGCGACTTTAGTAAATGATGATCTCCAACCTGCCAGACTGGAACGGATTCAGCGAGCTCACCTTTATGCAAAGGAGAAACTCCGAGATCCGGTGGCGAGTCAGTATTATGCTGTTATCGCCAAAAGGCTTCGCTATAATCATGCTTTCACTGCTGCTGTCAGGGATTATCTGACGCATCCGAGCATTGAGCATGTCATCACAGGTCGATATTCCGGAAAACGAGGTGACCAAATAATTATTGAGTCTGTTGATTATTTAAAGATTGAAAAGGTCCAGGTGATGATGGTTCACTCAAATGGAAAATTGATTGAACACGGGAGTGCCATACGTCACAAAGGGAGTACGCGTTGGCGATACATTTGTACTGTAGAAAATCCAATTGTGGATGATACAAGAGTGAAGGTGATGGTGATTGACAGGCCAGGAAATATGACGATGAAGGAAGTAATTGTTCGATGTTCAGAAGAAAATTTGAATATCGAATATCGAACACCGAACAAGGAATGATGAAGGGTTGGTCTTAACGTGCAGCCCCCTATTCGAGTCTTTTTCAGTTCTCCAATTACAGATTGAAATAGGTAAGCCTTCAGATCGAGCGCAGTTCATCATTCAATATTCGGTGTTCCTTGTTCGATATTCAAAACGGGATGAACACTGAATATTGAACACCGAACAAGGAATGATGAAGGGTCGGGCTTAATCTGCAGCACCCGATTCGAGTCTTTTCAGTTCTCCAATTACAGATTGAAAAAAGTAAGCCTTCAGATCGAGCATAGTTCATCATTCGAGATTCGGTGTTCCTTGTTCGATATTCAAAAAACGGGATTGAACACCGAATATCGAACACCGAACAAGGAATGATGAAGGGGCGTGGGGTGATAAGTTCGTGCACTACGCTATTTAAAATATTTATAAAGTTCCCGATCTTCTCCCTTCCACTGTGCAATCTTTGCCAGTGAAGTGATTAGCGGCTCCTGAAACCAACCGGGCAAACCCTGAAGATACGATTCGGAGTACGCTAGCAGCAGCGCCATATGCCATGGGTTTTCCGTCATGTCGTTTTTAAGCAGGCCATCGTTGATAAGACCGTAGGCAACCCTGATCGTTTTCTCGAGACCTGACGCCGGCACGATCTTCACCAACAATAATGATTTCTGATCCCTGGCGTTCTTGAAAAAGTGCATGTCTTCATGATTAGCCACCGCACCTTCACCTTTACCAAGCAGAATTTCCTGCCCATTTTTGCCCACCTTTACCTGGCCTTCCAGCACGCTAAATTCCTCGCGAAAACTTTTATGATAATGCCAGTCATTCCCTCCGTAGGGTTCCAACTCAACCTGTACTAATTCGTAGGCTCCATTTGTTTCGTTTCCGCTTTTCAGAAATGTAGCCGAATAGTTGCCTGCTTTGTTGTAGACCGTTTTATCAGAACGGTTACCGACGCTCCGATCCAAGGGGGGAAGGAATAACGCAAATACGACAATGCTCAGATACGCTGAAATGAGGACAAAAAAGGCAAAACCAAAAATGGAATAGAATAACTTCAGGGCAAGCCATCCTTTGACGCGCCAGATTTTAGTAATTCCAAGCGGATAGAATAACAGGGACAACGAAAACAGCCATTTTTCCGTTTTTAATGAAATTTGAGTTTTTTTTAAGCCGTTGGCTGCCGGAACTAACAAGTCTTTCATAGTTGTAAAATGTTTTGACAAAGGTCTTTGATGTTCCGCCGATCAACGTTAGGATAAACGGATTTTCATTTAGGCAAAATGGATAAAATCAATACTGCTAACTGGGCTGACTATTTTGGAGAGGCAAAGGCCACCACGCTGCATGCCAGCGAAAGATATACGGAAACGGTGTTCGAGTTTAACGAACCCAAACTGGCATCGGGCAACATCCGTACTGTTACAACACCCGGTATGGTGCTCACCGAAATGTCATTATGCTCAGGCAAACCGTTTCAACTCATCGATGCAGAACCAAAAGAAACGGCAGAGTCGGTATTTATTTTAGAAGGAGATGTAGAATCTCGTTTTCCTTACTTGAAGGAACCCCTTCATTTCAGCACCCGAAATCACAACGTGCAATACAGTACCAGCTTTGCCGGAAATCACATCTTTCATTCGGGCAATTTTCACGCGCTCACGATAACCTATGATCTTCCGTATTTAAATAGTCTTTTGCAATCCAATGAGAACAGTTCACTTCAAAAATTAGGCGAGAACATTTATCGGAGAGAAAACTACCTGGCAAGCCCTCATTCCATGAATTGGGATGGACGAATTGCGGATGTTGTGCTTTCCATGCGTCAGCGTAAATTTCAAGGCCCAACACAGTATATTTTTATCGAAAGCAAAATGATGGAGCTGTTTGCCATGCAGATGGAACATTTGCATACGCTCCAGGGTATTTCCACGAAAGAACAATGGAGGAAAGAAGATAAGGAAAAAATATTTGCGGTTAAAGAATATCTTGATTGCGCCTATCTCGAACCACTTACGCTGAAGCACCTGACGTATCATTTTGGAGTAAATGAATTTAAGCTTAAGAAAGGATACAAACATTTTTTTAATACAACGGTATTTGGATACATACTTCACCTGAGAATGCAAAAAGCCAAAGCCCTTTTGAGCGATTCGCAAATGACAATCTCTGACATAGCCCAGTTCATCGGCTACAACAATACCGGGAGCTTCTCGTATGAGTTCAAAAAACGCTACGGTTATAGTCCGAGTGAGGTTGGGAGGATTTGAACACCGAATATCGAACAAGCCTGCCCGCCGGTAGGCCGGGAACAAGGAATGATGAAGGGCGTGGCTTTAACATGCGCACCTTGATTGCTCATCATCGCGAGCGAATAGTTTTTGGAAATAAAAATCCACCGAAGCAGCATCCGATCGTTATTCGATATTCGGTGTTCCTTGTTCGATATTCAAAACGGTTTCGCATCAAGGGCAATAACTTCGAGAATGTGGGTAGGCTCAACATGGCGTAATACAAAAAAAGACCGGCTTTCCCCGGTCCCTTTTTTATTACATGCCCACGTCGTGAGCTTAACTTAAACACATAAACACCCAAACACCTAAACACTTCACCACTCCTACTCGTGGAAATTATAAGTTCTAAATCCACCTTTCTTCAAATGGCTTTCTCCTCTCATCAGGTCTAAGTCAGCGTCAACCATTTCGCGGAGCAGGGCATTCACATCGTATTTAGGTTTCCAGCCTAACTTTTCTTTTGACTTGGTTGGATCCCCTAACAATAGATCCACTTCCGTTGGACGGAAATAACGTGGATCGATGCAGACTACTTCAGCCCCTGCTTTTAATGCAGATCCTCCTTCAATGACATCGTTCTTAACGGAATCGATGATACCAACTTCTTTTACGCCGCTTCCCTTGAAGATCAACGTAGCGCCTACGTGCGCGAAAGCACGGACCATAAATTCACGAACCGATGTTGTTTCGCCTGTAGCGATAACATAGTCCTCAGGCTCTTTTTGTTGGAGGATCAGATACATTGCTTCAACATAATCACGGGCATGTCCCCAGTCACGTTTAGAATCAATGTTACCCATGTATACTTTCTCTTGTAATCCTAAGACCATACGAGCCACAGCACGAGTAATCTTACGCGATACGAAAGTCTCACCACGCAACGGCGACTCGTGATTAAATAATATACCATTGCAGGCATACATATTATATGCTTCACGATAGTTTACGGTGATCCAGTAACCATACATCTTTGCTACCGCATAAGGCGAGCGTGGATAGAATGGCGTGGTTTCAGATTGTGGTATCGCTTGTACTTTACCATATAATTCAGAAGTAGAAGCCTGATAGATGCGGGTCTTTTCAGTAAGACCTAAAAGTCTAACCGCCTCGAGAATCCGCAGGGTACCAATGGCATCCGTGTTAGCAACATATTCAGGCATATCAAAGCTTACCCGCACATGACTCATAGCCCCCAGGTTGTATATTTCATCGGGCTGAATTTCCTGGATCAGGCGGATAAGATTGGTTGAATCAGTCAGGTCACCGAAGTGCAGTTTCATACGTGCACCTTTGTCATGAGGATCCTGGTAGATATGATCGATACGCGCTGTGTTAAACAGCGAAGAACGTCTTTTCAGACCATGTACTTCGTATCCTTTATCCAACAAAAACTCTGAAAGATAGGCACCATCCTGACCGGTAATACCTGTGATAAATGCTTTTTTCATTACTACTGATATGGTTTAAAGTTAAAAGTTTAAGGATTGCCCACCCTGGCATAGGTGAGCCGGTTCATCCAAATTATATTTAAAAAGTTTCAAAGCTTTTGTTCACTGTGCATTAGTATAAACCCTCAACACTACTGAGGGCTTTTCCTGTAGCCTTAGAAAGCGCACTATTTGGCATACACTGCTATCTTACTCAAAAAATCCTGATAAGTAACGCTAATTCCTTCTTTCAGTGAGGTTTGATGGTGGAAACCGAGGCTATGTAACCGGGAGGAATCCATTAATTTTCTTGGAGTGCCGTCGGGTTTGCTCTTATCAAAGCCTATGTGCCCTTTAAATCCAACCGCTTCGGCAATGACATGAGCGAGTTCTAATATGCTGGTTTCTTCACCTGTACCCACATTGATGATTTCAGGTTTTTCATATCGTTGCATTAAAAACAAGCAAGCTGCACCGAGATCATCGGCAAACATAAATTCACGCAACGGGGTGCCTGTACCCCAGATAATGACCTCTTCAAGATTATTTTCTTTTGCCTCATGAAATCTGCGAAGCAATGCTGGAAGCACATGAGAATTTTCTGGATGGTAGTTATCGCCAAAGCCATATAAATTTGTAGGCATAGCTGATATAAACCGTTTACCATGTTGCTTATGATAGGCCTGGCAAAGTTTGATACCTGCGATCTTAGCAATGGCATAAGCTTCGTTCGTAGGTTCAAGGTATCCACTAAGAAGACTCTCCTCTTTAATAGGCTGTGGCGCAAATTTCGGGTAGATGCACGAAGATCCCAGGAATAACAATTTTTCAACATTATACCGGAAAGATGCCTCAATGACATTATTCTGGATCATCAGGTTATCATAGAGAAAATCCGCCGGATAATTATTGTTGGCTAAAATACCCCCTACCTTAGCAGCGGCCAGGAACACGTATTCCGGCTGATTCTCGCGGAAGAATTCATCCACAGCTGTCGTATTTCTCAGATCAAGTTCAGCAGATGTCGCCACCACCAAGTTGGTGTAACCGTCTTTCTGAAGTTTCCTGTAAATCGCTGAACCAACCATTCCACGGTGACCAGCTACATAAATTTTTGACTCCTTATTCATTTCCTAAAAGCGCTATATTCGTTTTTGAAGGTCTTTTCCTTATTCTACCTTTTTATGCCAATTCTAACATCCTAATCCATAAAATGGTTAGCATGAGGCTATCAAATATAAAAATAAGGCCTTAAACCGCGACAAATATAGAGGCCTCTCACCCGTCCAATGATGATTAAAGTCTTTTATCGGCGAAATTGTTGTCGTTAAAAGCGGCTGGAAACGTGTGAAAAACGCCCAGTCCAGGGCTAAAGCGCTGGGCTGGTGAGGGAGGGCTCGATGTTTATGCTCAACGCCTTTAAGTGCAAGGCAATAAACAATATATATTTGCAGCTTGTGCATAATCAATCTATGAACACGCAATCCCTGTTGGAGAAAGCAGTCCAGGCTTCTGAAAAAGCTTGTGTTGAAATACTTGAAGTCTATCATTCCGGTGATTTCCAGGCGGAACTTAAAGGGGATAATTCTCCTTTAACACTCGCCGATAAAAAAGCTCATGATACCATCACCTCCACTTTACAGTCTTTTAATCTCCCAATCTTGAGTGAGGAGGGGGCAGCGATATCCTATGATGAAAGAAAAACATGGGAATATTTCTGGATGATAGATCCCCTGGATGGCACTAAAGAATTTTTGAAACGCAACGGAGAATTTACTGTAAACATCGCGTTAATTCACAAAAAAAAAGCAGTATTGGGTGTTGTCGCTGTCCCGGTCACAGGTGACATTTACTATGCTTCTGAACAGGGAGCGTTTATCAACCGAAAAGGTGTTGTAAAAAAATTAGCATACCGTGGAAGAATTAATCTGCAACAGCCTGGTTTAAGGGTTGTAGCTTCCCGCTCCCACTTAAATACCGACACCCAACAATTCATTGACTCTCTAAAACAACCTTCCCTTGTTTCTTCAGGAAGTAGTTTGAAGTTTATGTTGTTAGCAGAAGGCGCTGCTGATGTTTATCCTCGTCACGCCCCGACGATGGAGTGGGATACCGCAGCAGCACATGCAATTGTCAATGCCGTAGGTTTACAGGTTCTAAAACAAGGATCAGCGGAAGAGTTGACATACAACAAAAAGAATTTATTGAATCCGGGATTCTTGGTGTGCTGAATTCTTGTGGGTTGCGAGGGGAAATCGATACTTGCTCACTAACTCATCATATTCTTCTTTAAATGATTTTGTCTTATGATGCGCTTCTTGATTCTTTATATAGCGCCTAACTTTATCGACCATAGATTCTGATACTGACATCGCAAAATAATCATCTTGCCATTCGAATTTTTGTGAACACAATTTGTTTTTATTCATCCAGTAAGAGGATTCTCCTTTAAGCAAATGCATGACCTTACTGATATTCTGATCGACGCGTAGTGAGATCAAACAATGACAATGTTCTTCATAGCCGTTGATGGTGTCAATGAAGACTCCTTTCGCTAATCCGTTTTCCTGAATATGGTTCCAGAGGTTTTGTCTTAAGATTGGTGAATTAAGAAATGGTATCCGGTTTTTTGTCGACCAGACAAAATGGATGTAGACTTTTAAATATGGCATAGGAATTATTAAAATGACACACAACTTTTGCTTAAAGGAAATAGATTGATTGGATATTATCAAGGGGTTTAAAGGGCTAAAGCCCAATAATCCTTGAATTTATCCCCGAGCTGAAGCTCGGGGCAATTGAATACGCTCGATGATTATGAGTGCCGGGTTCCATGTTTTTGATGATTTAAGAATCGATTTTTATGATTCTGCAATTGTTAACTGCAAAGGAAAGAATCACCACGAGCGCAGCGCAATTTAAATACCTCTATATTTTTTAATGCCGTACATCTGAAATAACTAAATGAAATGAAACTCTAATTATAATATCATCTGCCCCAATCATAAGGGGCTAAAGCGCAATAATCTTTCTATTATTTTCCCCGAGCTGAAGCTCGGGGATTGTAATGGATATAAATTAGCCTTTAGCCCTTTAAAAGAAGGTTGTTAAACAACCCGGATAATTTTAATTTGAATGCTCGCAGCCTTGCGCTAAAGAAAGATCTACCAACGCGCACATGGACCTCGAGCGCTTCAATTGCCCTGAGCTTTAGCTCGGGGTATTGTAATGGATATAAATTAGCCTTTAGCCCTTTAAAAGAAGGTTGTTAGAACAACCCGGATAATTTTAATTTGAATGCTCGCAGCCTTGCGCTAAAGAAAGATCTACCAACGCGCACATGGACCTCGAGCGCTTCAATTGCCCTGAGCTTTAGCTCGGGGTATTGTAATGGATATAAATTAGCCTTTAGCCCTTTAAAAGAAGGTTGTTAGAACAACCCGGATAATTTTAATTTGAGTGCTCGCAGCCTTGCGCTAAAGAAAGATCTACCAACGCGCACATGGACCTCGAGCGCTTCAATTGCCCTGAGCTTTAGCTCGGGGTATTGTAATGGATATAAATTGGGCTTTAGCCCTTTAAAAGAAGGCTGTTAGAACAACCCGGATAAATTTAATTTGAATGCTCGCAGCCTTGCGCTAAAGAAAGATCTATCAACGCGCACATGGACCTCGAGCGCTTCAATTGCCCTGAGCTTTAGCTCGGGGTATTGTAATGGATATAAATTGGGCTTTAGCCCTTTAAAAAGGTTGTTAGAACAACCCGGATAATTTTAATTTGAATGCTCGCAGCCTTGCGCTAAAGAAAGATCTACCAACGCGCACATGGACCTCGAGCG
>NZ_JARKMY010000014.1:255200-413697 GCF_029360725.1 Chryseolinea sp. H1M3-3
AGGTTGTTAGAACAACCCGGATAATTTTAATTTGAATGCTCGCAGCCTTGCGCTAAAGAAAGATCTACCAACGCGCACATGGACCTCGAGCGCTTCAATTGCCCTGAGCTTTAGCTCGGGGTATTTAATGGATATAAATTGGGCTTTAGCCCTTTAAAAGAAGGCTGTTAGAACAACACAGAATTTGGACGCAAGATTAAGCCTCTCGGCAAATGATTACACAATCATCCCTGCCGCTACTGTTTCATTTGTTCCTTCATCAATCAAAATAACACTTCCGGTGATTCTGTTCTTACGGTAACTGTCGAAAGATAACGGCTGGGCTGTGCGTATCTTGACGCGGGCGATTTCGTTCATGGTGAGATGGTCGACGTTTTCGATGCGTTGTAGGGAACTGATGTCCAGCTTATATTGAATTTCTTTTAATACCCCACGGACTTCTTTAGTATTGTGGCGCACATACAATTTTGTATTCAGGTTCACCGGACGTTGATTCATCCAGCATAACATCAGATCAATGTCTTGTTCAGTCTGCGGATGGTTATTCGGTTTAGCAATGATGTCGCCGCGGCTGATATCAATCTCGTCTTCCAATGTCATGGTAACAGACATCGGCGCAAACGCTTCGTCCAACAATTTTCCGCCTAACTCAATGGTCTTAATCTTGGAAGTAAAACCTGATGGCAACACCATGATTTCTTCTCCCGGCCGGAAGATACCGCCCCCTATCCTTCCTGCATAGCCTCTGAAATCAGGATACTCTTTGGACTGCGGACGAATAACATATTGCACTGGAAAACGGCTGTCAATATGATTGTAATCGCTTTCGATATGGACAGTCTCCAGCATGTGCATTAAGGTTGCACCGTCATACCATGGCATGTTTTCTGAACGATTTACAACATTGTCGCCTACCAATGCGCTGATTGGCACAAATTGAATATCCGAGACCTCCAGCTTGGATGAAAAAGCTTTATAATCTTCTACGATTTTGTCAAAAACTTCTTCGCTATAATTAACCAGGTCCATTTTATTCACACACACAATAACGTGCGGGATCTTTAACAAAGAAGCGATGAACGAGTGGCGATGCGTTTGCTCTACCAGTCCCTTGCGTGCGTCAATTAAGATTAACGCGAGGTTAGCGGTTGAAGCGCCTGTCACCATGTTTCGTGTATATTGAATATGCCCAGGTGTGTCAGCAATAATGAACTTGCGCTTGGGGGTTGCAAAGTAACGGTAGGCAACATCGATCGTGATCCCTTGTTCACGTTCGGACTTCAGCCCATCCGTTAATAAGGAGAGGTCGACATAATCAAAACCTTTTTTGGCACTCGATGCTTCAACAGCCTCAAGTTGGTCTTCAAAAATAGATTTACTATCGTACAACAAACGGCCGATGAGTGTACTCTTTCCATCGTCAACGCTACCGGCGGTTGTGAAGCGGAGTAATTGATTATTAATGTACATTGGCTGGGTGTTTGAGTGTTTATGTGTTTGGGTGTTTATGTTAGGGACACTGCAAGTTTGTAAGCCGACGCGTTGTTAACACTTCATTCCCCTTCACATCAACAGTTTTATTTTTCGTATTTTTTAATTCTGATTTCAATTTCAAATCTGTCCGACTAAAAATAACCGGACTTCTTCCTGTCTTCCATGGCTGTTTCAGAGCGTTTATCATCGGCCCGTGTACCTCTTTCGGTTTTACGGGAGGCTGCTACTTCTTCAATAATTTTTTCCAGTGTATCGGCGGTTGATTCGACGGCGCCTGTGATCGGCATATCGCCGCACGTGCGGAAGCGTACTATCTTTCTCGTTGGGGTCTCACCTGGTTTTAGTTTAAGCCATGGAGAGGTGGACAAGATTGCATTATCACGAACGATGACTTCACGTTCGTGTGAGAAGTACAATTTAGGAATCGGAATTTGTTCGGTGTAAATATATTGCCAAACATCCATTTCAGTCCAGTTGGAAATCGGAAACACGCGAAAATGTTCACCCATGTGTTTACGTCCATTAAATAAATTCCATAACTCGGGGCGTTGGTTCTTCGGATCCCACTGACCGAACTCATCACGGTGTGAAAAGAATCTTTCTTTTGCACGCGCCTTTTCTTCATCGCGCCGTGCACCACCCATGGCCGCATCAAACTTATATTTTTCGATCGTGTCCAGTAGGGTCACCGTTTGAAGCGCATTTCGGCTGGCATTCCATCCTGTTTCTTCTTTCACACGACCTTTATCGATGCTTTCCTGTACAGAGCCAACGATTAATTTTACGCCGAGCTCGTTCACCAGCCAGTCACGGTATTCCATCGTCTCCGGGAAGTTATGTCCGGTGTCGATGTGGACCAAAGGAAAAGGAATTCGTGCGGGATAAAATGCCTTTCTCGATAAGTAAGCCAGCACAATCGAATCTTTTCCACCTGAAAATAACAAAGCAGGCTTCTCAAACTGCGCCACCACTTCGCGAATCACAAATATCGCTTCCGATTCTAATTCTTTTAAATGACTTAAATAATATTGGCTCATGTTTAAATTTTCAGCTACATTCAATTTTGTCATACGTTCTTCAACAAGTTTATTGGTTTTACCGTGGACTAATTCTCGGTAAAACAAACTCCATTAACTTTCCAATCGATTCATCAACACTCAAGCTTCCCGTCGGGATAACCACATCGGCATGCGTTGGAGCTTCATAAGGCGAATCGATTCCCGTGAAATTTTTCACCTCACCCGCACGGGCTTTTTTATACAATCCTTTTACGTCGCGTTGTTCGCATACTTCAATGGGAGCGTCAACAAACACTTCGATATAATTTTCTGAACCTACAATTTTTTTTACCTGGTCCCGGTCAGCCTGAAAAGGTGAAATAAAAGCTGAAAGGACAATGACACCAGCGTCGAGCAAAAGTTTAGACACCTCTCCTATCCTGCGAATGTTTTCAATCCTGGCTTCATCGGTGAATGACAAATCTTTATTCAGTCCTGCGCGAATGTTATCGCCGTCCAGCAAATACGTTTTATATCCAAGATTATGGAGTTGGGCTTCTAGTTGAACAGCAAGTGTCGATTTTCCGGACCCGGATAATCCTGTGAACCATATCAACGTAGCATGTTGATTCATCAACTGCTCACGTTGCTGCTTACTCACTTTTGTTTTAATGGGATATATATTATTCACGGGCGTCAATTACAATGTTAGGGATGATGGTTGAGACCGCTTAAATACTTAAGTACAGCGAACCAAAATATGCGAGACTCATAGTTTAAAGCCTGAACAATTTGCGGGGATAAGGCCGACCGTTTATGCTGCATATTCAATAGAAATCTATAAATCCACCAAACCACTAGATTATTGGGATGCAAAGGTAGAATTTATGGATAAATGTACAACTAAGGAATGTCGCGGCGGCGATTAAGAATGTAGAATTTACCCTCGCCATTTGCGTCGTGCGAACCTGGCTTGGGACTAAGCAACAATTTGGGTTTTAAATAAATAGGATTCGTAGGTCGCTTCAATCGTTTGATGTGATCTGCTGGTTGGCTCATGAGATCAACATGCAGCCGTCAAAGAAACTTTAGACTCAATTTCCAATAAGTATGAATCATCCCTAAAAATTCCGCCATCTCGTCCAACGGAATCATGTTCGGTCCGTCGCTTAAGGCTTTTTTAGGATTAGGGTGAGTTTCAATGAAGAAACCGTCAACCCCAGCAGCTGCTGCGGCGCGGGCCAAAAACGGTGCAAATTCACGTTGTCCGCCAGAAGATCCACCCATGCCGCCCGGTTGTTGAACCGAATGGGTTACGTCAAAGATGACAGGAGAATATTGGCGCATGATCGGCAAAGAACGCATGTCGACCACCAGGTTATGGTAACCAAAGCTTGCTCCGCGTTCTGTTAAGAACACTTTGTCGTTTCCTTCTCCTTTAACTTTGTCAACGGCATATTTCATGTCCTCAGGAGCCATAAACTGTCCTTTCTTAACCTTGACAGCTTTGCCAGTGCGTGCGGCAGCTTTTAATAAATCGGTCTGACGACACAAGAATGCCGGTATCTGCAAAACATCTACTACCGTTGCTACTTCGGCGCATTGATAGGATTCATGTACGTCGGTCACGATAGGAACATTAAGATCCTTTTTTACGCGTGAGAGAATTTCGAGGCCGTCTTCAATGGAAGGTCCGCGATAAGAACCCGATGAAGTTCGGTTAGCTTTATCAAACGAAGATTTGAAAACATAGTCAATGCCGAGGGCTTCACACAACGTTTTTACTTTCGTTCCAGTCTCGATGCAAATGTCATAACTCTCAGCTGCACAAGGCCCGGCAAACAACACCATCCGGTCGCCACCGAGAATGATGTTATCTGTGATCTGTACTTTATCTGTATATTTTTCCATTTCGTTATGTAGTTAAGTCTGGAAGGGCACACCTCGCAAAAAACGTTATCGCTCCTGCTTATGAACACCGTTTCGATGCTTACACCTTCCTTCTTCGCTCCGCTTCAAGCATTGCTTCAAATTTGTCCTGCGCAGCCAATACCAGGTCGCCAACCTCGCGCAGTACTCCCTCGCCCCCTTTCGCGGTTGTTGTGAGGTCAGTTCTTTCTTTTATATATTCAAAGGTATCCGCAGGACAAATGCTAAAACCTGCCAATTCAAAAACACAAAGATCATTGATATCATCACCGATAAAGGCAACTTCTTTCAACTTAAGGCTATAGTGATTAGCCAGTTTCTCAAACGTTGCAGCTTTGTCAACAATGCCCTGATGACAAAAATCGAGCTTCAATTCTGCACAACGTTTCTGGGTTACACCGGAATCACGCCCTGAAATAGCGCCTACGACAATTCCGGCTTTTTTCAGATGACTGATAATGTAACCATCTTTGACACTGAAGTTCTTGATTTCTTTACCGGTTTCATCATAGATGATTTTTCCATCGCTGAGCACCCCATCGATATCAAAAAAGATGGCTCTGATATTCCTGGCCTTCTTTATCTGACCCTTTGAATATTGTGAAAGAATGATCTTCAACTGATTTACGTTATATTTCTACAAATATTACCGGCCGAAAATAATAAAAGGTTTTTACTTTATACCGGATTTAAGGTTTGAGGCATGCAATTGGAATTTTAGACGCGGTTAAAGCGGGAAATTCCTGGCCTGAATGCGATCAATAGTGTAAGAATTCTTGGCATTAACGTCAAGATGACAAACCTCAAGCCTTAAACTTTGAACCTCGGACTACAACATGCGTATCAAATTCTTTTTTTCTTTAGCCATAACGTTATTATTAATATATCTGCTGGACAATCGTTGGGTTGTCGGTGATACGCCTGTTCCAGCGATCGGAAGATTTTTAGATCCTTTCCATGGGTTTTGGCAGAATATAGAATCAAGAACACCGCAGGGCTTCAATGCAGTAAATCTTCCACACATTAAGGACAAAGTCAAAATTGTATTTGATAGTCTCGACATACCCCACATTTTCGCAAACAATGACGAAGACTTGTATTATGCACAGGGTTATGTCACGGCCATGCATCGTTTATGGCAAATGGAATTTCAAACCCACGCCGCCGCCGGCAGAGTCTCGGAGATAACGGGTGCAGGGAAAGACAGCGTCATTTTAAACTATGATCGAGGGCAACGCAGGCAAGGCATGACCTATGCGGCGGAAAATGCGCTGGAGGCATTGAACGATGACAAGACAGCAAGAATGATGATCAGGCAATACACGGCTGGTGTAAATGCTTATATTAAATCGCTGGAATATAAAAACCTTCCGTTTGAATATAAGCTGTTGAATTACGATCCGGAACCGTGGACACCACTGAAAAGTGCATTGCTTTTAAAATCGATGGCACAAACGCTTAACATGGGTGACAAAGATATCGAGATGACCAACGCCCTTAAACTGTATGGAAAAAACATCGTCGATTTGCTCTATCCAGACCGTGATATCCAGGAGGATCCAATTGTTAGCAAACCAGAAAACTGGAAATTCAAACCGGTACTTTCGGACAGTATTCCAATGGCTATTCCGGAAGAGCTGGTTAAAATAAGCAATAAAATTCCACAACAGGATCCTACCACCGGCAGCAACAACTGGGCTGTGAGTGGCAGTAAAACTAAATCAGGATCTCCGATATTGTGTGGAGATCCGCACCTGAACTTAAACCTGCCGTCGCTTTGGTATGTGGTGCAATTAAATGCCCCGGGAATAAATTGCATGGGTGCGTCGCTGCCAGGTACCCCAACCGTTATCATCGGCTTTAACGATTCGATCGCATGGAGTGTTACCAATGCCCAGCGCGACCTCGTAGATTGGTTCAAGATTACTTTCCAGGATCAGAAAAAAGAAAAATATTTGCTGGACGGTAATTGGGTGGATTCAAGAAAGGTGATTGAAGCATTTCGAGTACGCGATCAGCATGTCTTTTACGATACGGTGGTCTACACCCAATGGGGACCGGTGACGTATGATGAGCGTTTTAATGCAGAAAATAACTTAAAGCACTATGCTTTCCGTTGGATCTCGCACGATGCTTCCAATGAATTCCTTACGTTTTATCAGCTGAACAGAGCCAGGAATCATACTGAATTCAGCGAGGCGCTAGACTCCTATGCGTCACCTGCGCAGAATTTTGTTTTCGCTTCAGCCTCTGGTGATATCGCCGTACGTGTCCAGGGAAGATACCCTGCGCGACGGAAAGACGAGGGGAAATTTGTATTAGACGGTAGCAAAAGTTTTAATGGGTGGCACGCTTATATTCCAAACGAACAAAATGTGATGGATAAAAATCCTACACGGGGATTTGTTAGCTCAGCCAATCAATATCCGGTGGATGATCAATATCCGTACTTTATAACGGCAACGCATTTTGAAAATTATCGTAACCGGAGGATCAACCAGGTACTCAGTGAACTATCTGCCATTACGCCCACTGATATGATGAAATTGCAGAATGATAATTACAACCTGCGGGCTGCTGAAAGTTTACCGTATTTTTTACAACACCTGGATACGACAGCATTCAGTGCGGAAGAAAAGAAGGCCTATCAGGTTCTAAAATCGTGGGATTACACTAACTCAAAAGAATCTATCGGTGCAAGTTACTATGAAGCCTGGTGGGGTAATTTTATGCCGCTTGTGTGGGATGAACTAAATCAGGAAAAAGTTTCTTTAAGCAGGCCTACTACCTTCAACACCATTAAACTTACCAAAGAAAAACCGGACTTGATTTTCTTTGACATTCAATCAACACCAGAAAAAGAGACAGCACCGGATGTCATTCGAAAGTCATTTAGCTTTGGCGTTGAAGATATCGAGGACTGGGTCGCGGAGCATACCGACAGTATGGCTACGGAGAAGACCGTACCCGCTTGGGCGGATTATAAAGATAGCTACCTCACCCATCTCTTGCGGTTGGAGCAGATGAACATACATATCAGGGCCGGTGGTGGCCGTGATATCGTCAATGCCCACTCACGTACGCACGGACCATCGTGGCGCATGATTGTTAGCCTGGAAAAGACAGGCCCGCGCGCCTGGGCTACGTATCCAGGGGGACAATCTGCAAATCCTGGAAGCAGTCACTATACCGACATGTTAGGCCGGTGGTTAGATGGCAAATATTTTCCTTTACATTTTTTAAAGACACCGGTAGAAGCAAAAGGTATTACCACGCGCACCTTTGAACTAAATCCTATTCAGCAATGAAGGACTACTCCACTTTGAATCTAACGTATCGCGGTGTTGTATCGATCGCGGATGACTATAACAACGACCCATCGCATAGGCACTTCATGTCTGCGCCTCAACGTCCCGCACTTCAACGACTCCCCGCATGAAATTCCTCCTCCAGATATTCGGTATTATCGTACTAGGACATATGTTCTCCATATTTTTACCGTGGTATTTTATCGCATTGGCCGCGTTTGTCATGGGCTACGGTTTAAAATCAAAGGCCAATTTTGTTGCGGGATTTCTCGGTGTCGCTATGCTTTGGGTTCTCAAGGCATGGCTGATGGATTCAGCGGGCAATTCTGATTTGACCGAACGCGTAGCAAGTATTTTTATGCTGAAGAACAAAGCGTTATTATTTATGGTGATGGGAGTTGTGGGTGGGCTGGTCGGAGGTTTTGGCGCGTTGACCGGGGCACTCTTGAAAAAAAATGTGGAGACGCGGAAAATATAAGTGCACATGGTGTTAGAGACGCAATGCGTGTGGAGACGCAATGCATTGCGTCTCTACGACATGTTTTTTAACAATTCCGCTTTTAACTTTTCCATGCCGGTAGATGCCTTCTCCGGAATTTTATGCAGGTAGGGTATGTGCGTTAAGGCAGGAATGTTTGGATCTACAACATATTTTGGGGATTCGAACGGGACGTAATCAATTAACCCTGCGGCTGGATACACGACCATCGACGTCCCAACAACAATAAAAATGTCGGCGCGTCGGGCATGTTCAGAAGCCACTCCCATAAGTGGAACCATCTCCCCGAACCAAACAATGTTCGGACGAAGCTGAGATCCTTCTTCGCACTTGTCACCAAATTTAAGTTCCCACCCATTAATTGGGTAAACCAGATTTTCGTTCTTCGTACTTCTGGATTCAAACAAACTTCCATGAAGATGGATTACGTTGGAAGATCCCGCGCGTTCATGCAGGTTATCAACATTCTGTGTGACGATTGTAACATCAAAATATTTCTCCAGTTCCGCGAGAATTTCATGACCTCTGTTCGGCATAACTTCGAGGGCACGTTTTCTCCGTTGATTATAAAACTCTAACACCAACTGCGGATTTTTCTCCCACCCTTCGGGCGTTGCCACTTCCATTACATCATAACCTTCCCACAAACCATCTGCATCACGAAAAGTTGGAATCCCACTTTCCGCGCTTATACCTGCCCCGGTGAGTACGGTTATTTTTTTCATAACGTTTGGTTACGCTGCCTTAGTCAGCATCAGGTAGCGTGTTAGTGCGTTTTTTTTTAACGGAATTGTCGTTACCTATGATGCACCGTCAATTGTCTTTTACACAATACTACCGTCCAGGCTAGACGCTTCTCCCTTGCATGACTTATTTCTTTTTCTTGGCAGGAGCCTTCTTCGCCGTCTTTTTCGCAACCTTCTTGGCAACTTTTGCCGGCTTTTTGGCAGCTGCTTTGGCAACCTCTTCCTTAACAGGTTCCTTTTTCTTTGCCGCACCAAAACGGCCGCGTTTTTCGGGAGCATTTTCTGCCAGCGTCAAACATTCCTCAAGTGTAAGGTCCTTCGGTTCTTTACCTTTAGGAATCTTAACGTTCTTCTTCCCTACTTTAATATACGGTCCAAATCGTCCGTTTAGAATTTGTACTTCAGGATTTTCATCAAACAGCTTAATCGTTTTGTTGGCGTCCGAAATACGTTTTGCCTGGATCAGTTCGATCGCACGCTCTGGCGTGATGTCATAAGGATCAATATCCTTGGGAATAGAGACGAATTTTTTATCGTGCAGCACATAAGGGCCGAACCTTCCGATATTGACAACCACCGGCTTCTCTTCAAACAGGCCGAGGTCGCGCGGCATTTTGAAAAGTTCAAGTGCATCTTCCAGGGAAATATTTTCTATGAACTGCCCTTGACGCAGACTGGCAAACTTTGGTTTCTCACCACCGCTATCGTCCGGGTTTTCTCCAATCTGCGCATACGCTCCAAATTTTCCCAGCTTGGCATAGACATTCTTACCGGTCTTCGGATCAACACCTAACTCTTTGGATTTACCTACTGAAGAGCGTTCAACTTTTTCTGTAGCAGATACTTTCTTATGGAAAGGCCGATAGAAATTGTCGATCATCTTCTTCCAGTTGAGTTTGCCGGATGCAATCTCGTCGAACTCTTGCTCTATTTCCGATGTGAAAGAAAAATCAGTGATATCAGGAAAATGTTCCACCAGAAAATCATTCACCACCATCGCGGTATTGGTAGGGAATAATTTATTCTTTTCCGCGCCGGTAATTTCAGTATCCTCTACGTTGGTGATGTTGTTTTCTTTCAAGGTAAGCACCTTGTATTTCCGTTCCACACCTTCCCTCGCTTCTTTTACAACATATCCCCTTTTCTGGATCGTTGTAATGGTAGGCGCATAAGTAGAAGGTCGTCCAATCCCTAGCTCTTCCAATTTCTTCACGAGACTTGCTTCCGTATATCGCGGCGGATGCCTTGAAAATATCTGACGGGCTACCAGTTCATCGAGAGACAAATTTTGTCCGATAGATAACGGCGGCAATACTTTGCTGTTTTCTTCCTCATCCTCATCATCACCGGATTCCATGTACACTTTTAAGAATCCTTCAAACTTCACTACCTCACCGGATGCAATCAACGTTTTGGGGTTTGTCGAAATGCCAATCGTTGCAGTGGTCTTTTCTAATTCAGCATCTGCCATTTGAGATGCAATGGCCCGTTTCCAGATGAGTTCGTACAACCGAAGCCCGTTCCGGTCCATACCCGGGTCCATCATGGAAAAATCGGTGGGTCTTATCGCTTCGTGAGCTTCCTGTGCTGAAGAAGATTTTGTTTTGAATTGACGCGGCTGAAAATATTCTTTACCAAAGGCTGCATAAACCTGGTTCTTAGCACCTTCCCGCGCTTCATCCGAAAGATTAACCGAGTCGGTACGCATGTAACTGATCTTCCCAGCTTCATAAAGTTTTTGCGCGACCATCATCGTCTGTATGACAGAGAATCCCAATTTACGCGCAGCTTCCTGTTGCAATGTTGAAGTTGTAAAAGGCGGCGCAGGACTACGCTTCGAGGGCCTTGTCTGCAGATCGGTGATCGTAAACTTCGCACCTTTACATGATTCTAAAAATTGATTGGCTTCCTCTTCCGTGTCAAACCGTTCGGGAAGTTCAGCTACTAAAGTTTTGCCATTACCAAGGTCGAAAAGCGCATTTACCTTAAATGACGACTTTGTTTTAAAATCACTGATTTCGCGTTCGCGGTCAACAATCAACCGTACGGCTACCGATTGTACACGGCCAGCAGATAAACCTGTTTTTATTTTCTTCCATAATATAGGAGACAGCTCGTATCCTACCAGCCGGTCCAAAACGCGTCGCGCCTGTTGTGCATTTACAAGATCGATATCAATGCCACGCGGACTTTGTAACGAGTTGAGGATAGCCTTCTTAGTGATTTCTGTAAACACGATGCGACGTGTCTTGGCATCGGTCAAGTCAAGCACCTCTTTTAAGTGCCAGGAAATTGCTTCTCCCTCACGGTCCTCGTCGCTTGCCAGATACACAGTTTGCGCATCGTCAGCAAGTTTTTTCAGTTTTGAAATTATGTCTTTCTTGTCAGGACTAACTTCGTAAGTGGGCTCAAAATTATTTTCAATATCGATTGCACCGCTTCCTTTCGGCAAATCGCGGATGTGGCCCATGCTTGATGCCACTTTAAATTCCTTCCCTAGATATCCTTCTATGGTCTTCGCTTTCGCAGGTGATTCAACTATTACTAAATTCTTTGACATTCTATTTTTTTATCGTTCAAGGGCACCAAATATCCGCAAATTTTTAAAAAATCAAATTTCGCTTCCGTCAGAGGGGTTAATTATCAGGTGCAAGCGAGTCTTTGTTTAATGCCATTTTAGCTCTTAAATCCACTTGTTTAGCAATTTTCTTATACAACATTAATCTTTTTACTTTACCTTAAGAATTTACTTTATAAACGTGATTTAATTTCAATTATGCCGAGATACTTGTATTTGGTGCGACATGCGGAAAGCAAAGAAAAACAAGTTGGTCAGGACGATTGCGACCGTCGACTTACTCCACGCGGAATGCGCGAAGCGCTTTTAATGGGTACTTATCTTTATAAAGAAAAGACTACACTGGATGTTATTATCTCAAGCACTGCCGAACGTGCAAAAGCAACGGCCGGGCTCATGGCCGACGGATTAAAACTTGATCCTAAAGACATTGTGTTTACGGACGAGCTATACGAGGCGTCAACGCGAACTTTCTTTCATTATATATCTGAGCTGGATGACACAAAAAAGAAAATCATGTGTGTTACGCATAATCCGTTCGTCTCATACGTCGCCGAGTATCTTACGAAAGAAGAAATTGGAGATATGGCACCAGGCTCTTTAGTTACTATTAAGTTCGACATCGCTTCGTGGAAAGAAATTGGTGAAGGCAATGGCGAGTTGGAAAACTATATTTATCCCGAAATGTTAAACGATAACTAGTTTTAACATTGTTTTGTGCATGACAAGATCCATGTACGACTGGGGCACGGCGCAGGGATTTTATTTTTTTACTTCTCTGTTATTCGTGCCTCTCTTGTAAGTGGACTTTGTTGAAACTGCACAACCTAAACCCTTATGCCATCCAAACAAGAAATCATCAACAGTTTCGATCCAAACGGTCCCGGAGTTGCCGGAAACTTATTTGGTTTGCCTTTTACTGAAGAACACGCCGAGATTGTAATTTTACCCTTGCCCTGGGAAATTACGGTTTCCTATGGCACGGGCACATCCGCCGGGCCTCAAGCTATTCTCAAAGCGTCATCGCAGGTTGATCTGTATGTAAAAGACATTCCCGACGCCTGGAAACTTGGCGTGTCCATGCTTCCCATTGCTGCTGAGTTAGCAACTGAAAGTAAAAAGTTGCGTGAGCTTGCTTCCATGCACATTGCACGGCTGGAGAAAGGCGAAGCTTTTGATCCCTCCGATCCATTATTAAAAACCATGAATGATGCCAGCGAAAATCTTAACATCTATGTTAAATCAACCACACAGAAATATCTCAAAGCTGGCAAACTGATCGGTCTTGTCGGAGGTGAACATAGTGTCCCGCTCGGATTTTTCCGCGCATTGAGTGAAACGTATGAGCGCTTTGGAATATTACAGATCGATGCGCATGCAGATCTCAGGAAAGCTTATGAAGGCTTTACATACTCACATGCCTCCATCATGTACAACGCTTTAAAGCTACCTGCCATCGGGCGGATCGTTCAAGTTGGTGTTCGTGATTATTGTGAAGAAGAATCGAATGTTATGCAACGGGCGATGGGCCGTGTTGTAACATACTTCGATGAGGACATTAAAGAAAAATTGTATGGAGGAAGAACCTGGGATGCGCTGTGTGATGAAATAATCGGACAGCTTCCAAAATATGTTTACATCAGTTTTGACATCGACGGCTTGGATCCGAAGCTCTGTCCTTGTACGGGAACACCCGTGCCAGGTGGATTAGAATTTTATCAAGCGATGCACCTGATCAAAAAGCTTGTTGAATCGAAACGGAAAATTATAGGTTTCGATCTTTGTGAAGTTTCACCAGGACGTGATGACTGGGATGCTAATGTCGGTGCACGGGTTCTATATCAACTCTGTAATTGGTGCGCCGTGTCACAAGGGAAGTTAAGTAAAGTCAGTTCGAAGTAACGTCAATATTACCAGCATCATATTGGAAAGCTCAAAACTTCCGGCAGCAATCACTATATTACCCGACTACCGATCACACGATAACCGCTTACCTTCAAACAATGAGCAACCTCATCAGTACACTCGCTACCGGCATATGGACACCGGTACTGTTTCTGCTCATCCTGGGCGGTTTGTTCTTTCTGATTTACTCCCGATTTATTCCATACAAATATATAGGGCATTCCATCGCGATTCTGCGCGGAAAATATGATAATCCAAATGATCCCGGACAGATCAACGCATACGAAGCATTGTCAACGGCGCTCGCGTCAACCGTTGGAATGGGAAATATTGCAGGGGTTGCTGCGGCCATTTCAATCGGTGGGCCCGGAGCATTATTTTGGATGTGGGTTACAGCATTGGTTGGGATGTCGACAAACTTTTTTACAAGTACATTGTCAGTGATGTACAAAGGAAAAGATTCTGAAGGTGAAATTCAGGGAGGCCCCATGTATGTGATCCGTGAAGCACTAGGGAAACCGTTGTACCCGTTGGCAGTAATGTTTTGCCTGTGTGCATCCATAGGGTGTTTGCCGATTTTTCAGGCCAATCAGTTGACGCAGATCATCGTTGATATCGGTATTTCATCCGCGGGTATGAAGTCGGCCGCTTTTCATATTGGTAACTTTGAAGTCAACATTGCCAAGCTCGTCATTGGTTCGACTTTGATGATTATTTCAGGCGTTGTAATTATTGGCGGCATTCAACGCATTGGAAACTGGGCGGGTAAGATGGTCCCGTTGATGATCGTTATTTATTTCCTTTCAGTCATTACAATTCTTATTATTAATATCAGCGAGGTACCAACCTACCTGGTCATGATTTTCACGGATGCATTTGCTGCCAAGCACTACCATGGTGATCCTTTGTTTGGAGGCATTTTAGGCGGACTTATCGTTACCGGTGTTCGTCGGGCCTCGTTCTCGAACGAAGCCGGAATCGGTACAGCGCCCATGGCATTGGGCGCATCTAAAAGCAGAGAGCCTATCCGTGAGGGACTGGTGTCTATGCTTAGCCCTGCCATTGATACCTTGCTTGTCTGCACGTTGACGGCGCTTGCCATCCTCGTAACAGATGTTTGGAAGACCTCAGGCGCAAATGGTGTTACGTTAACAGTTACCGCCTTTGAAAAGGCACTGGGCGAACCGGGAAAAATCCTGCTCTTAATCAGCGCCTTCTTTTTTGCTATCACATCATTATTTTCCTACAGCTATTACGGGAATAAGGCTATGTCATTTTTACTAGGTGTGAAAGTCGGCAAATTTTACGATTACTTTTATCTGCTGACCATCATCTTTGGGGCAATTCTTTCTATGCAAGACATTATGAACATTATTGATATAGCCTATGCGTTAATGTCTATTCCTACCATGGTTTCAGGATTTATACTTGCGCCTAAAGTGATGAACGAAGCAAAGCGTTACTTTGCCCGGCTACGTGCAAAAGAGTCTCATTAGAACGGATTCAAAAAACCGTAGATAAGTGCCGCGCTTCAGAGATTGAGTCGAAATGCAAAGATGATGAGTTTGTTAGATGATAGTGATTAGACATTCAAAAAATGGTGCCACCTTTTAATGCAACCTCCGGCGTACACCCTTAATCCCACTTGCCTTCTCCCCTGGAAACACTGTATCGACCGGCGCCGCTAAATACCAAAACAACCGCGGTCATCAGATACAACATATTTGTTTCAATCATCCATCCACCGTAATCATTTACCGAGAACACGATGTCCGGATGAGCTATGAGAATACTCAATAACATGTTGAAGGCAATTATCAATGCTGCAATTCGTGTTTTGAAACCTAGCAATACAAAGATGGGTGCGACAAATTCTCCAACGATGTTGCCATACGCCAAAAACTCCGGCATTCCGGCGTTTGCGACAATTACCTTGACGTGATCGATTTCAACAAAAACTTTATGAAAACCATGAAATAATAAAATGCCTCCGCAGGTGATGCGAAGTAAGAGTTTAGCCAGGTCTTGGTTATCCATGAATGATTGATTTGCTAACTAGCCATGGAGATGGGCTTTACTTCCGACTTGACAGGAAAATCAAACAACCCGTGTGCTTTGATGGCCTCCTCAACTTTGTGAGGCACAAATTTTTCCCAGCCTGCTTCACCCTTCCTGATCATGGCCAATACATTGTCGGAGATGATGTGCAAATTTTTGACATTGGCTTCACCAATCTCTTCCAGTTTGTTATTATCCACCAGGTAACGGAATAAGCTCTTTAGGTGTGATGGAAGCTCAGCTTCAAAATCCTTTAACGTGAATAACTCTTTCGAGTTCTTTTTCCACGCGGGGTAAATATAAAGTTTCACATTTGTTCCGAACAGGGAAGCAAAACATTCTAATATACCGCCACGAAGATTTTCATAAGTTTTCTCTTCAAATACTTTCTGCAAAGCATATATACCCAACGTGATTCCGATCTTTTTTCCCTTCGTAATCTTCGAGAGATATTCAACCAGCCGGTAATATTCAAAGTAATTGGAAATCAACACATTTTGTCCGAGGGAACAAAGAATATCAGCGCGATGTAAAAAATCTTTGTCATCAATATTTCCATCGAAGCCTAAATCGTTCAGCGTTAGTTCTGAAATCAATACAATGTTCGAACGATCAACATCCGATTCCTGGCGAAAATGCCTTCGGGACGCGAGCAACATGTCGACATTGACATGCGTAGGCGGCCGAAATCTTCCGCGTAGCACAAGTACATTTTTTTTATACAACTCATCGGACGGCTGCATAACATTTCCATCCGGACCAAACATAGCGGCTTTGGTCAATCCGCCCTTTACCAGCTTCAATGCCATCAACCGGTTATCTACATGTTTAAAATCCGGACCATTCAGCCGGAACATATCGATTTCGATTCTTCGCAAGGTCAGACCGTCCATCAATGACATGAGAATTTCTTCCGGATCTGACAGAAACATACAGGAATACAAGAGGTTCACCCCGACAATTCCTAATGCATATTGTTGTTGCAGCGGATCGGTATCATGCATCTTGACGTGAATGATGCAGTCATTGGATTCACTTTTGGGCGTAAGTTGAAAACGCAGGCCGATCCAACCATGTCCCTGGTTGGTCCGCTCGTAATTCAATACTTCCACAGTGTCAGCAAAAGCAAAAAAGCGCGTTGTATCAATCCGGTGCGGGAGACGTTCCGGTAACAACACATATTCATGATCCAGCATTCTGATCAACCGCTCCTCGCACACATACCGATCGCCCACACCATAGATTGCGTCGCTGAACTTCATATCGTAAGCTGACATCGTTTTAGCAACCGTGCCTGACGCGCCACCGACCTTAAAAAAATTGGCCGCTACTTCCTGACCTGCACCAATTTCAGCAAATGAACCGTAAATGGCTTTGCTTAGATTGATGCGTAATGCCTTTTCTTGAGTAGTAAGTTTTCTGAATTCTTCCATACGCATTATTCTCTTCCTGAACGCCAATCAACCGTTCCAAGATACCGTTAATCATGGACGGTTGAAAGTTAAATTTTGCCTAAGTTATTACAGCTAAAATAGTAAACCGCGTATTGATGAATTTGGTTTTAATACGGAATTCTAACAACTATAAACTTCTCATGCTCACTTGTTTCGTTATTTGATAATTAAACTTTAACGTCTATTTTGCCTGCTATTCAAACGATTCAATACGTCAAACATGTCGAGCAGGGGTAATTTTTCAGGCCGGATTGGTTTCATTTTAACGGCCGCCGGTTCAGCTGTAGGCTTAGGCAATATCTGGAAGTTTCCTTACCTCGCCGGGCAGAATGGCGGGGCGGTATTTCTTTTCATTTACCTGTTTTGTGTTTTTGTATTGTGTTATCCAGTGATGGTAGGAGAAATCTCGATTGGACGACATGCCGGCCTCGACGCCTACGGCTCTTACAATAAGTTAGGGGGTAAGAAATGGGGGTACCTCGGTCTGTTTGGAATTATGATCGGCATTTTTATCCTTTCATTTTACAACGTAGTGGCCGGATGGGCCTTTGGATATTTTCTGCACATATCCTTTGGTGATCTCCTGAACGAAACAGACTTCAGCTCTTTCTTCGGATTGTTTGTTAACGACATATTTGATCTGACAAGCGCTAAGGGTTTGGCTAATTCAAATTTTATCTTCTCCATGGTGTTTATGGCGATGACAGCTTTTATTGTAGCCAAGGGTATACAAAAAGGTATCGAAGCAGCAAACAAAATCATGATGCCGACGCTGTACATCATCCTGATATGCATTATTGTCTATAGCTTGACGTTGCCGAATGCCATGTCAGGTGTCAGATATTACTTGATTCCGGACCTGGAAGAACTAAAAATTCAAACGCTTTTCGAGGGGTTGAAGCAAGCATTTTTTTCGCTTTCCCTTGGTATGGGGACGTTGATGACCTATGGTTCTTACTTAAAGAAAAGTGAAAACATCACCTCCTCCGTTGCGACTATATCATTGGCAGATACTTCCGTTGCCTTTCTTGCAGGACTAATGGTTTTTCCGCTGATACACTTCCTCCAGTTTAAACTTCAGATTACAGAAGTAGCACAAGCTGGGCCGCCGCTGATATTCATTGTGCTACCACAGATATTTCATGAAATGGGACCGCTGCTTGGACGCATCGTAGGAGGACTATTCTTTCTACTGGTATGTTTTGCCGCGCTGACATCAACTATTTCATTACTGGAAGTTCCTGTGGCGTACCTGGTTGACCAAAAGAAGATGGACCGTAAAAAGGTGTCTTGGGGTACCGCCCTGCTTATCTTTGTTATTGGCCTTCCTGTGATGGCTAGCCAGGGGATGATTCCAGCGTTGAACAATCTGCCCTTTTATAAAGGGCAAGATTATTTAGTATTCGTCGCCGACATGTGCGACATCGGTCTGACAGTGGGCGGTTGCCTGATGTGTATATTCATTACCACCCGTTGGAAAATTGAAAACATGCACAGTGAACTGGAAAATGGCAATCCAAATTACCGAACTTCTTTCCTTAAAAAATATCTGAACTTTACCATCCAATATGTTTGTCCGGTGTTGCTCGGCATACTTTCGATATTGATTATTTACGACAAGTTTGTTGGAATTTGAGTGGATGATTTAAAGTGCTGAGTTAATGCTGTTGTCGATCGTAACTCAGTGCTCAAAACTTACTGTCGCATAAAACTATCCCTTGCCTCCTGTTTCATCTCTTCCCATTCTTCAGGCGGCGGCGGCGTACCACGATCAAATTCTTTTAGTAGCCAACTTACCAATTCCTTTTTCATTCCAAACTGTTGAACAGCGTTTTCACAAAATTCAATCTCGTGCGGGTCAACCACTTCATCCGCATACACCATCAGAATAAGATCGTATAACAAGTTCATACGATCATTATGATTATCGGGGACATTCACCTCAAATTTTTCATCTGCCTCTATCAGCAATCTTACTTGCCGATCTTTCATGCCGTATTTGTTGCCGATTTTATAAAGTAATGCTTCTTCTTTCGGATGCATGTTGCCATCAGCTTTTGCCAACGCCAAAAGATTTTTAATGTGATTCTTTTTGTATGAAAGATATTGGTGTTCGAAAAAACCCATCATAGGAGTTAATGTTAATGTGATTTGATTAGGAATTAAAAATTACTGAGTTGACTGTATCCCCATATGCTCTTCCTTAAGAACACGTCTTAATATTTTTCCGACGTTGCTTTTTGGTAGGTCATCTCGGAAAACAATATGCCTGGGAACTTTATAGTTAGTAAGATTTTCATGACAATAGGTTTTAAGTTCTTGTTCGGTGAGGGTCGGATCTTTTTTAACAACATATATTTTAATAACCTCACCTGATTTTGGATCGGGCACCCCAATCGCAGCTACTTCCTTCACTTTCGCAAAAGATGCTATCACATTCTCCACTTCGTTTGGAAATACATTGAAGCCGGACACTTTGATCATATCTTTCTTGCGATCTACGATTTTGAAAAAACCGTCAGCCTCCATTAAACCGATATCGCCCGTGCGGAACCATCCTCCTGGAAAGAACACACCTTCATTGTCTTTTTGCCAATATCCCGACATAACCTGTGGGCCACGCGCACAGATCTCTCCGGTTTCGCCTTGTGGTAACTGGTTTCCGCTGTCATCGAAAATGGCAACTTCAGTGTTGGGCATAGGTAATCCAATCGTTCCTTTTCTATGTGTGCCATCCAACGGATTACAACATAACACAGGAGATGTTTCGCTTAACCCATAACCTTCGACGAGCGGTTTGCCCGTTACTTCGAGCCATCGATCTGCAACAGCATCCTGGACAGCCATACCACCGCCAACGGCACCGTGCAAAGCGGAAAAATCCACGTCTTTAAAATCCGGATTGTTAAGCAATCCATTAAAAAGCGTATTTACTCCAGTCAGGATGGTGAATTTGTGTTTCTTCAACTCTTTCACAAAACCCTTGATGTCGCGCGCATTGGTAATCAAGACATTTTTGACGCCCGTATTAAACATGAGAACACCATTTACGGTAAGTGCAAAAATATGATAGAGTGGAATAGCAGTAACCATTACATTCTCCCGATTAACATTCATGTAGGGTTTGAACCATTGTTTAATCATGGAATTGTGGCCTATGATGTTTGCATGTGAAAGTTGAGCGCCTTTCGATACGCCTGTAGTCCCACCGGTATATTGTAGCACGGCAATGTCGCTCAAAGCAAAGTCTGGCTTGGTCAGCGTGAGTGAAGCTCCCTTCTGGAGTGCTTCTTTAAAAGAATGCGCCTGAGGTACACGGTAAGCAGGAACCATTTTCTTTACTTTCTTAACTACAAAATTCACGAGGGCACCCTTTAGCGTGCCGAGCATATCCCCTAATTGGGTTATGATGATATGTTTGATGGGATTATGAGCAACAACTTTTTCTAGATTGAAACAAAAATTAGCGACGATCACAATCGCCGAAATTTCTGCATCCTTAAACTGGTATTCCATTTCACGCGCCGTATAGAGTGGATTTGTGTTCACGACGATCAATCCCGCCCGTATGGCACCCATGAAAGCAACAGGGAACTGTAAAAGATTAGGCATTTGGATCGCGATGCGTTCCCCTTTTTTTAGGCCGAGGTCTTTTTGAAGATAGGCCGCAAAATCACCGGAAAGTTTATAGAGCTGATCATAGGTTAGTTTTACACCCATGTTTTCATATGCAACCTGGTCTTTATAACGTTTACAACTATCTTCAAAGAGTTCCACGAGATTTTGATATTCATACAATGGAATTTCGTGGGCCACTACTTTTGGATACTTTTTAAACCAGGGGAAATCCTTCATAAAAAATGATTGAAGATGAATACATAAAGCAAACGATTGTTGGCCAGCAAATCAATAGGATGTCAGAAAGCAGGCAAAAAAAAACCCATCCAGCCATAGGCGGGATGGGCAGCTCCGAATAACTCATTAACCTAAACTGAGCTTGCTGTAGAGGAAGGAGTCGAACCTTCACGGAGAGGTTAGGTTCAGAAACCTGATCTTATCTAAGAATTCTTGAGATAAGATCAGGGTGCTTTACTTTATTCCTTTATTCCACCCTCGAGACCAGAGGGCATGTCTGCCTCCCGATAGTTATCGGGATCAACACCCTACAATGTTATCCGCGTTTTGCGGTTTGTGTGTGTGTGAGTGTGTTTGCTGTAGAGGAAGGAGTCGAACCTTCACGGAGAGGTTAGGTTCAGAAACCTGATCTTATCTAAGAATCCTTGAGATAAGATCAGGGTGCTTCACTTTATTCCTTTATTCCACCCTCGAGACCGGAGGGCATGTCTGCCAATTTCAACACCCTACAATGTTATCCGCGTTAAACGGTTTGTGTGCGTGTGAGTGTGTTTGCTGTAGAGGGAGGGATCGAACCTCCACGGAGCAGTTAGGTCGCCAAAGGCTGGACTTTATCCCGTACTCTCCACCCTCGAGACCGGAGGGCTTGTCTGCCAAGTTTCAACACCCTACAATGTTGGATTTTATAACTGGTGATTCGCTGTTTTGAATCTGGTCCGTTGTAAAATCTTTAACAAAGTAACGAATAAACTAGTGGTTCAATCAATAAATGATTCGAATATTTATATATTTTTTAATATTATTTCATAATTTTGAATAATACTTAAAACCCAATACAAATATGACGGAAAATTATAAAGTTGATAATATCGACTTGAAGATTCTCGAAATTCTCATGCAGGACGCCAAAAAACCATATACAGAGGTAGCGAAAAAGGCTTTTGTATCTGGAGGGACAGTCCACGTACGGATGAATAAATTGGAAGAGGCTGGAATCGTGGAGAAAACTACATTAAAGGTTAACTATGCAAAGTTGGGATATGATATTACTGCGTTTATCGGGATATTTCTCCAAAAAAGTGCCTTATATGATCAGGTGATGGCAAAGCTTAAAGCCATTCCTGAAATAACGAATATCCATTATACCACCGGCAACTATAGCATGTTTACTAAAATCCATTGTAAGGATACAAACCATCTGAAAATCGTTTTACACGATAAAATCCAACAAGTTGAGGGAATTGAAAGAACTGAAACAATGATCTCGCTTGAAGAAAGCCTGGATCGAAGTCTTAACCTGACCTAACCAGGAGTTTTGGAAGGTAAATGTGAATCCGACCTAAAAAGCGGCTTTACGCCCGAAACTTTAAACTTTAAACCTTCTAGTTTAAACTTATTAATTGTTACTTTTGTATTGTTTAAAATCAGTCTAAATAGGCTTCAATGAGTAAGGATAATCAGGTACTTGAAGAATTAACCTCAAAAGAATACGAGCACGGCTGGACTACTAATATAGAGACAGACTCGGCGCCGAAAGGTCTTAATGAGGATATCATCCGTTTTATCTCTGCCAAAAAAAATGAACCCGAATGGTTACTTGAATGGAGATTAAAAGCATACCGGCAGTGGACCAAGATGGTGGAACCGAAGTGGCCGAACGTCACGTACCCTCCTATCAATTATCAAGACCTGATTTATTATTCTGCGCCTAAACAAAAGGTTCAGCCAAAAAATTTAGAGGATGTCGATCCGGAATTAATCAAGACATTTGAAAAACTAGGCATTTCACTCACGGAACAAAAACGTTTGACTGGTGTCGCGGTAGATGCCGTGATCGATAGTGTTTCAGTAGCTACCACATATAAGTCAACATTAGCAGAACTCGGAATCATTTTCTGTTCCTTCAGCGAAGCTGTAAAAGAACACCCGGACTTAGTGAAAAAATACATGGGCTCGGTTGTGCCTGTGAACGATAATTACTTTGCAGCATTGAATTCTGCCGTATTCACGGACGGATCATTCTGTTATATTCCCAAAGGGGTTCGTTGCCCAATGGAATTATCGACATACTTTAGAATCAACGCCGCCAATACAGGGCAATTTGAAAGAACGCTGATCGTAGCAGATGAAGGCTCGTACGTGAGTTACCTCGAAGGATGTACCGCTCCCATGCGCGACGAAAATCAACTCCATGCAGCGGTAGTGGAAATCTATGCGATGAAAGATGCACAGGTAAAATATTCTACCGTACAAAATTGGTACCCTGGCGATAAGGATGGCAAAGGCGGTATTTACAACTTTGTGACTAAGCGCGGTCTGTGTTTTGGGGATGGATCAAAAATTTCTTGGACACAGGTTGAGACCGGTTCTTCCATTACATGGAAATATCCATCCTGCATTTTGAAGGGCGATAACTCCATGGGTGAATTTTATTCAGTTGCTGTAACGAACAATTATCAGCAAGCTGATACGGGAACAAAAATGATTCACATTGGGAAGAACACAAAGTCGCGCATCGTATCAAAAGGGATATCGGCAGGACACTCTCAAAACAGTTATCGCGGTCAGGTAAAGATTATGAAGCGTGCGGAAAATGCAAGAAACTTTTCCCAATGCGACTCTCTATTAATGGGCGATAAATGTGGCGCACATACATTTCCTTATATCGATGTTGAAAACAAAACAGCACGCATAGAACACGAAGCAACGACTTCGAAGATCGGTGAAGACCAAATCTTTTATTGTCTGCAACGCGGAATAGACGAGGAGTCAGCGGTTGCTTTGATCGTGAACGGCTATGCAAAGGAAGTGCTGAACCAATTGCCTATGGAATTTGCAGTTGAAGCACAGAAGCTGCTTGCCCTGACGCTGGAGGGAAGTGTAGGCTAGTCAACAATCTTAATTCGAACTACAGAATATGTTAAGCATAAAAAATCTTCAAGCAAAAATCGAGGATAAACAAATCCTGAATGGTATTAACCTGGAAATAAAACCGGGCGAAGTCCACGCCATTATGGGCCCAAACGGTTCGGGCAAAAGTACATTGGCATCGGTACTTGCCGGAAGAGAAGAGTACGAAGTAACCGCCGGGCAAGTGGACTTCCTGGGAAAAAATCTATTGGAAATGGCGCCAGAAGAGCGTGCTCGCGAAGGGGTTTTCCTGGCGTTTCAATATCCCGTGGAGATCCCAGGGGTGAGCACCATAAACTTCATGAAAACAGCCATGAACCAAATACGAGTTCATCGCGGTCAACAGCCGTTGGATGCTGTTTCCTTTTTAAAAGTGATGAAGGAAAAAATGAAATTGGTTGAAATTGATCAGTCGCTCTTAAATCGTTCGCTGAATGAAGGATTTTCTGGTGGTGAAAAAAAGCGGAATGAGATTTTTCAAATGGCAATGCTTGAACCTAAGCTTTCCATCCTGGATGAAACTGATTCTGGTTTGGATATAGATGCCTTAAGGATTGTTGCCAACGGTGTAAACAAATTAAGAAATAAAGCAAATGCAGTTATTGTTGTAACCCACTATCAACGACTGCTCGATTATATCGTACCTGATTTTGTCCATGTGTTATATAAGGGAAAAATAGTTAAGTCGGGTACTAAAGAACTTGCTCTTGAGCTGGAAGCGAAGGGCTATGATTGGATAAAAGATGAGTTGGCCTTAGCCTAAAGTTGATGCACATGGATGTAACAGTAAATGAAAGAAACATATCTTCAGAAGTTGGACAGTTAATTGAAAAGACACTGGCTGTTGAGCAATCCTTTCCGGATTTACGAAAGGAAGCTTATCTCACGTTTCAACGGTTAGGCTTACCTGCCAATAAAGCCGAAGAGTACAAGGACACGCCGATCGCCCGCACATTACAAAAGAATTTTAATTTTCAGTCTGCTTCCGTTAAGGGAAAGATTGACCCGACACAATTCTTCATTCCCTTAGTTGAAGCAAATGTTATTGTTTTTATAAATGGTTTTTTTTCGAAAGAACATTCAACCATTATTTCACCTGAATCTGAAATATCCATTTTACCACTCAAGGAAGCAGTGAAAGGTAATAATCCACTTGTGTTGAAACATTTGGGTAAATACGCAGATTTTAAATCAGATGCGCTGACGGCCTGGAATACGGCCGCGTGGACGGATGGCGTATTCTTGCATATCAAGAAAAACCAAACCGTTGAAAAGCCTGTTGTCATTTATTATATTCAGGATGGTTCTGACCAGGAGGGCCTAAGCATAAACAGAAATCTGATCGTCTCAGAAACTAATAGTAAATGCACGATCATCGAGAAATCTGATTCAGTTGGAAAACAAAATCACTTTTCAAATACCGTTACCGAAGGTGTGGTCAATGAGAACGCCGAATTAAATTTTTATTTCATCCAGAATGATTCCGGAAACCGGTATCAATACAATCTGACACAATTTTATCAATCGAATTATAGCCGCGTTAATACATTTACATTCACCTTGAATGGTAAATTGATCCGTAATAACCTGCAGCTTTCACTTGATGGGGAAGGCATTGAATCACACATGTTTGGTTTGTACCTGCTGGACAATGATACCCTCGCAGATAACCACACCGTTGTTGATCATAAAAAAGCTAATTCCTTTAGTAACGAATTGTATAAAGGCATCATGGATGGTAGTTCAAAAGGTGTGTTTAATGGTAAGATATATGTAAGGCCAAATGCGCAAAAGACCAATGCGTTTCAGGCAAATCGCAACATCCTGCTAACAGATAAAGCTACTGTCAATACAAAGCCACAGCTTGAAATTTGGGCAGATGATGTAAAATGTTCGCACGGTTGCACTACGGGACAACTGGATGAAGAAGCTATGTTCTACCTGCAGACTCGTGGTATCAGTAAAGAGACTGCACGAGCTATGGTATTGTATGCCTTTGCAGGAGAAATTTTGGATAACGTTGCCCATGCTGAACTAAAGACCTACCTGGATCAGTTAGTAAGTGAAAGGCTACACAAAAATTTTTGAGTTATGACGACCTCCCCTGCTCCTTCCATACGATTTGATGTAGAAAAAATCAGGAAAGAGTTTCCCATACTAAATCAAAAAGTAAACGGGCATGATTTGGTTTACTTTGACAATGCCGCAACTTCCCAAAAACCACTGCAGGTAATTAATACTTTAGTTGATTACTACACAGGCTACAATGCCAATATTCATCGCGGTATTCATACACTCGCGGAGAAAGCTACACGCGCTTACGAAGCCACGCGTGAAGCAGCTAAAGACTTTATCAATGCACAGCATCTCGAAGAAATTATATTTATAACACGCGGGGTAACGGAAGCAATTAACCTGGTTGCACATTCCTATGGTCGCACGTTCATCGGCAAGGGTGACGAGATCATTGTTTCTGAATTAGAGCACCACTCCAACATTGTACCCTGGCAAATGGTCTGCGAAATGAAAGACGCAGAACTTAAAGTGATACCAGTACTTGATAATGGCGAAATAGATTTGGAAGCATTTAAAAAATTGCTGACCTCCAAAACCAAACTGGTCGTCGTTAATCATGCTTCCAATGCATTGGGTACTATCAACCCTGTAAAAGAAATGGCAAGGCTTGCGCACGAAGCCGGTGCTTTGATCCTGGTCGATGGTGCTCAAGCTGCAGCGCATTTACCTGTTGATGTTCAAAACCTGGATTGTGATTTTTATTGTATTTCAGCCCACAAGATGTATGGTCCCACCGGTGCGGGAATACTATATGGCAAAAGATCACTGCTAGAAAAAATGCCTCCTTTTTTTGGCGGTGGAGAGATGATCAAGGAGGTCACGTTCAAAAAAACCACTTACAATGACTTGCCCTATAAATTTGAAGCAGGAACGCCGAACATTGCGGATGTTATTGCACTGAAACCTGCTATTGAATTTATTCAGTCGCTTGGAAAAGCAACCATTGCCGCACATGAACACGAGCTGCTGAAGTACGCAACGAGTGAGCTATCGGCATTAAAAGGAATCAGGCTCATTGGAACTGCTGCTCAAAAGGTAAGCATCGTATCATTTGTCGTTGAAGGTATCCACCATTTTGATATCGGCCAAATGCTCGATACAAGAGGTATTGCGGTAAGAACAGGACATCATTGTGCACAACCCCTGATGGAGCGCTTTGGTATAGAGGGAACGGTTCGGGCTTCATTTGCTGTTTACAATACGAAGCCGGAAATTGATAAACTTGTAGAAGGCTTGGATAGAGTAATCAGCTTTATGAAATAACGATACTCATCCATGAAACTTTGAATCCTGATAAGGCACCTATGACGATCAATGAAATTCAGGAAGAAATTATAAGCGAATTTTCCTTACTCGACGGCGATATGGAGATGACAGTCTTTTACATCATGGAGTTGGGTCAGAAGTTGCCTGAGATGAACAATGCCGATAAAACGGACACCAATATTGTAAAAGGTTGCCAGTCCAAGGTATGGATGACGGCTTCTTTTGATCATGACAAAGTATATTTTATTGCTGACAGCAACACAGCGATAACAAAAGGCTTGGTTAGTCTTTTGATTCGAATATTTAATGGGCAAACGCCTGATCAAATTCTGAATGCTGATCTTTACTTTATGCGGAAAATTGGCATGGAACGATTCATTGGTACCCAGCGTTCCAATGGTTTCGCCGCCATGATAAAACAGATGAAGCTATACGCATTAGCTTTCAAAACTAAAATGGAAGTTAAACCCTGATGGAACCGGTAGAAAACATTGATCAAAAAAAAGTCTCAGACACAGTCATCCCTGATCTTCAGGAGAAAGTACTGGCTGCAATCAAGACTGTTTATGACCCTGAAATTCCCGTCGATATTTATGAGCTCGGTTTGATTTACGAGATCAATATTTACCCTGTAAATAATGTTTATATTCAAATGACTTTAACTTCTCCCTCCTGCCCGTCTGCTGAGGTTATTCCAGGGGAAGTGGAGCAAAAGATAAAAACTATTGAGGGCATCAATGATGTAAAAGTCGAAGTTACCTTTGATCCTCCGTATTCACAGGACATGATGTCGGAAGCGGCCAAGCTTGAACTTGGATTTCTATAATTTGTTATAATTTTTACGATATAATTCAAATAAAACTATGTACCCAGAACAATTAGTAGCCCCCATGCGCAACGACTTAACCAGTCTGGGCTTCACTGAATTTAAAACTCCTGAAGAGGTTGAAAGCAACCTAACCGATCAGAAGGGGACGACACTTTTGGTGATCAATTCAGTATGCGGCTGTGCAGCAGGAGCAGCACGTCCGGGAGTAAAATGGGCGCTTCAGCATTCAGATAAGAAGCCGAATCGACTAGCCACTGTATTTGCCGGAGTAGATAAAGAAGCCGTGGCAAAAGCACGGGAATTTACCCTCCCATATCCACCGTCTTCACCTTCTATTGCGCTTTTTAAGGATGGTGAATTGGTTCATTTTGTTGAACGCCATCATATTGAAGGACGTAACGCGCAAATGATCGGCGAACATTTACTAGAAGTATTCGACGAATACTGTTAAGCCCAAACATGTTATGTAGAGACGCAATGCATTGCGTCTCTACATAACGTTTTTATTTGCCCAATTAAAGACCACGCTCCAAAATCAATCGCGTCTCCTCCAGGTCTAACTCATATTCAATCTTCCTTAAGGCCTCATCCCCTATTTTCCCATCACGGCGCAAACGGATCACCAATTGGCGTTCTTTATCCAGCAACTCTTGTTGAATGCGATGAAATTCAATTATCTGTTGATCGTCTATTTTCTTTTTGCTTTGGACCTGATCTTTAAGAATTCTTTGCATCCGGATTTCATATTTGGTTTTGATTTGATTCAAAACTTCATCACTAAGTGCTAAAGAATAATTCTCTTCGATGTGCTCAATAATGGAAGAAGCAATTTGTAATCGGGCTGCTTGTTCAATTTCATGTTCATGGTTATCCTGTTTGATTCCCAACATTTTTATCAGTGGGCGCAAGCTTAGGCCCTGGATTACCAAGGTAGAAAAAATAACTGTGAAGGTGAGAAAGATAATCAAGCTTCGGTTTGGAAATGGCGCTGAACCGGCCGCCGTTAAGGGCAAGGCAAGGGCTGCGGCCAATGATACAACGCCACGCATACCCGACCATGCTACGATGGTAACAAGTCTCAGGCTCACCTCTGGCTCCCTTTCACGAATTTTTTTACTTAGCCGCGGAATATACGCTCCTGGATATACCCAGATAATCCTCCCTACAATTACAGCAAGGCTCACAATGCCTCCATACTTGAGCAAAGTTGTAAATGAATGTTCCTCAATGGTCTCTAGAATTAAGGGCAACTGTAATCCAATCAGAATAAAAATGACCCCGTTCAGGATGAAGGTAACCGTATTCCACACTCCATAGGATTGCAAGCGCGTCTGTTGTGAGAACACGACAGAAGAATTGTAGGACATATACAGTCCGCAGGTAACAACACTTAACACACCGGATACATGGATGCTTTCCGCCGTCAGGTAGCAGATATAAGGAGCCAGCAATGTGAACGTGGTATCAGTCGTCGGGTTATCCGGTGTGATTTTATGAATCCATTTAAAAACGATCCCGAGCACAAGCCCTAAAACGATTCCTATGCCCGCAACAAATACAAATTGAATGCTGGCATTCCATAAACTGAAAACACCAGTTACCACCGCAGCCACCGCGTACTTATATACAATCAAACCCGTTGCATCATTAACCAAACTCTCCCCTTCTAAGATGGTCGTTACTCGCTTAGGCACAATCAACCCTTTAGTAGCAGCAGCTGCGGCAACAGCGTCTGGCGGGGATATAATGGCTCCTAAAACGAAAGCTTCATGCCACCCGAAACCGGGAATAAAACTATGTGCAATCCAGGCAACGGCACAGGTGGTGAAAACAACACAGCCGGTCGCTAAAAGCGTGATGGGCCTCCTGGCTTTTTTAAAATCAATCCAGGAAGTTGTCCAGGCTGCGGCATATAGAATTGGAGGAAGAAAAACCAGAAATACAACCTCAGGGTTTAAGGTAATGGGATGTAAGTTGGGCACAAGTCCGATGCCAATACCAGTTATTACCAGCAGGATTGGATACGGTATTCTGATTTTGTCTGTGATCTCTGCCAGGGCTGTAACAACAGCCAGCAGTATAACCACCGTCGCCATGTTCTCCATTAAGTTCTATTGAAGAGATGCAAAATATCCGGTGGATACAACATTGACAAACATACCAGGGGTTTAAGCAAAAACAAACTTTAAAAGAAGTCATCGACGCATCCTCCGTCTCTAACCCCCTTAATCTATTGTTAGAAACTAAAGCGTGACAGAAAATCGCGGAGTTCGTCCTTCAGGGATCTGGGATTGCTGATTCCCAAACTTCCATTGATGAGGTCGTTCGACTTTACATTGATCTCATTCATTTTTAAATGTTGATTGATGAAGATGAACTCCAGTTCAGGGATTAATTGTTTGAGTTCGTCTACGATGTCGAAAACTTTGATGCTTCTCTCGACTAGGTTGTACGTGCCGCTGGGAACGTTGCTGGATAATAAATTATTCAGGGCTTTAGCAACCAGATCTATATGGATAAATGGTCTCGATTGTTTACCATTTCCCTGAATGGTTACGATCTTGTTGAAGTTAGCTTCGAAAGCAAATTTGTTCATCACAGAATCAAACCTCATACTTTTACTGTAACCATAAACATTGCCACAACGGAAGATATAGGTGTCAATTTTCTTGTCCATCAAACGCCGTACATGCTCCTCTCCCCGGAATTTTGAAATCGCATAAAACGTCTTGGGGTTGGGCTCGGCATTTTCATCTAAAGGTACTTCAGAAGCCCCATAAATACCTGTACTCGAGGCAAATATGAACTTCTTGATAGAGTTACTTTCCTCTACGGCATAGACCAACTCGGCTGTTCCCCAATGATTCACTTGTTCGTAAGCATGGGAATCAGAAACAGCAAAAGGCGTGGTTACTTTGGCGGCCAGATGGAAAACAACATCTACTCCTTTTAATGCTTTTCGCAGCGATCGGGAGTCGAGTAGCTCACCCTTTACAAAAGTCAATTTCTGGTGCTTTTGAAGCTTCAGGCCGAGAAACAAATTGTAATTCATCCGGCTTAGATTATCATAAACGATAACCTTTTCGACCGCCTCATTAGATACTAACAAACTAACTAATTCAGTGCCGATGTAACCGGCACCACCCGTAACCAATACCTTCATTCCTTTTTTACTTGTTAATTAAATCTGTGTGCAGGCCGCATTCGATTTTGTTCATTCCGAACCATCGGGCTTCACGCTCCTGCATTTCGGGGTCCAATTTACGAGTGCAAGGCTCACAACCTATGCTCACAAATCCTTTTTCTTCAAGCGGATGCTTTGGAAGGTTATGTTCTTTTTGATACAGCCAGATCATACGCGCATTCCAATCCAGCATAGGATGAAAGCGAAGGCACCCGTGCTTGGCAGGCTGTTCAACCTTCATGGCAGCGCGGATTGCACTTTGATCCGCACGCACACCATTGATCCATACATCGTGCGCTAATAAGATCGCGTCCATTGGCTGGGTTTTATTCAGGTGGCAGCAGTGGTCAGGATCCGAAGTAAAAAGTAGTCGTCCTTCCGGGTCACGTTGCATAAACTTGGGCACATCCGGTTTTAAATCAATTGTATTGAGTTTAAATAACTCGGTGATGTAGTCCCTGAACCTAACGGTTTCCGGAAAATGATACCCTGTGTTAATAAAATAGACCGGTATAGTATTGTCGATTTTGCTGAGGATGTGAACCAAAACCAGGCTGTGTGATTGAAAGGATGAGGTGGTAAAAAGGCTTTTCCCCGCAGCTTTGTAGGCTTCGACTTGCTGTTTAATTTCGTCAATTTTCATTTAACCCTTTGTTTACTTAAAGTACCCTAACTTGCTTATTTTCAGAAATAATTTAAACAATTTGTGAATAATTACTTTAAACGTATTATTTTCGAATCCCTTAATCAAACTTTTTAAACTTGAACCCTAAGTACCGATTTCTTTTAGTAGTCCTGCTCACGCTTTTAGCCCTTTGTAGCCAAGTGGTATTTTAAGACAAGCACCAAAGGTAAGAATGCTTACATGGGAGTCCAGGCCTTTCTAACAAACATTCTGCATGGAAAAATCCATTTCATGCCCGATTACTTTTTAAGTATATCGCAGACCTGTTTTGTAACTTTAACAATTAATGCGATCTAATATTGACAGGTTTAACGTAAACGACAACGCGACGTTGATGAATTCGTTAACTTGTATTCATGGTCAATCAAAGGATTGCTTTAGATTGCGGTCGATCAGATGAGGAACCTTTTAGGTAGAATCATGTTATTTTAAACACGATGAAGGTAAAGGTATCGCGGAAGGAACATTTTAATGCAGCACATAGACTTTACAATCCCGAATGGTCTGATGACCAGAATGCCAAAGTTTTCGGAAAATGCAGCAATCCCAATTACCATGGCCATAATTATGAAGTGATCGTAAGTGTCACCGGAGAACCTGATCCGAGAACAGGATATGTATTCGACATGAAATTATTAAGTGATTTGATCCGCGAAAATGTGTTATCGAAGCTGGATCACAAAAACTTGAATTTAGATACTGAATTTTTCAAGAATCTGAACCCGACGGCTGAAAACATTGCAGTTGTTATCTGGAGGATACTCAGACAGAAAATAGACTCCGACCTTGAACTGAAAATCACTTTATATGAGACAGAAAGAAATTTTGTTGAATATCCAGCCTCTTAAAACCCCAGATGACGATAGCGATGATCATTTCATGTCATCCTTTGAAACACCTCTTAGGCCGGATGCATTCGAATTGGATGATGAAGTGAAAATCGAACGCATTGAAAAACACTTTCGCGAAATCATGACGATTCTAGGGTTAGATCTAACGGATGACAGTCTGAATGGTACGCCCAGAAGAGTAGCCAAAATGTACGTGAAAGAAGTGTTCAGCGGGCTGAATCCAAAGAACCGGCCCCATGCACGCCTTTTTGAAAATAAGTATAATTATGATCAGATGCTCGTGGAAAAAGACATCACGTTTTATTCTCATTGCGAGCACCACTTCGTACCTATATACGGCAAAGCACATGTCGCTTATTTTTCCGCTGGAAAGGTTATTGGGCTTTCAAAAATTAACAGGATTGTCCAGTACTTCTCTAAAAGACCACAGGTCCAGGAAAGACTTACGGTCCAGATTGGCAAAGAGATTGAACGTGTTTTACATACGCAGGATGTTGGCGTTGTAGTCGATGCTAACCATATGTGCGTTGCTTCCCGCGGTGTTGGGGACACCAACAGTAAAACAGGTACTGCCTACTTCTCGGGCAAATTCAAAGACGAAAATATCAAACGGGAATTTCTTAACTACATCAACGCTAAGTAATTGAAAGAGATTTCTTGATCGGATAAGTGGCTGGCATTGCTGTCAGCCATTTTCTTTACTAACAAACACAGCAAGCGACGCACTCTGCAGCCGGTAACTATTGGACATCCATTTATGGAAAAAGCCAGTGGGTCACCCTCAGCAGCCGCTATTCGGAACAAAAAATTATTACTTTTGCTTCTGCTAAAAAATTAAACCTATGGTATTCGATTTAGACATGATCCAGGCTTTGTACAGTAAGATGCCGTCGCGCATTGCCAAAGCCCGAAGTATTGTAAAAAGACCTCTTACACTTTCTGAAAAAATCCTTTACTCCCACCTTGACGCTAATCAGAAAGTTGAGAATTTTGGAAGAGGTAAGTCGTACGTGGACTTTGCGCCAGATCGTGTAGCCATGCAAGATGCCACAGCTCAGATGGCACTTTTACAATTCATGTCTGCCGGTAGGCCAAGGGTAGCTGTACCTTCAACGGTACACTGTGACCACCTTATTGTTGCTCGTACGGGTGCCAAAGAAGATTTGACCATTGCAAATGATGAAAGCCGCGAAGTATTTGATTTTCTTTCTTCAGTCTCCAATAAATATGGGATAGGTTTCTGGAAACCTGGCGCCGGGATTATTCACCAGGTAGTCCTTGAGAACTATGCTTTTCCGGGCGGTATGATGATCGGAACAGATTCACATACAGTAAATGCCGGCGGTCTTGGTATGATTGCCATTGGTGTCGGTGGAGCTGATGCCGTGGATGTTATGTCGGGTATGGCATGGGAACTTAAGTTTCCGAAACTTATTGGAATAAAACTGACCGGAAGACTAAATGGCTGGACCGCTGCAAAGGATGTAATATTAAAAGTCGCCGGACTTCTTACCGTAAAAGGCGGAACCGGCGCGATCATAGAATATTTTGGAGAAGGTGCCACGTCCATGAGCTGTACCGGTAAAGGTACTATTTGTAATATGGGTGCAGAAGTTGGCGCAACTACGTCTACTTTCGGATATGATGAATCGATGGAACGGTATCTGATTGCGACGGGGCGAACGGAAGTGGCAAAGCTTGCCAACAGTATTAAAGAACACCTTGTAGGTGACCCAGAAGTTTATGCAGAGCCTGAGAAATATTTTGACCAGGTCTTAGAAATCAACCTATCCGAACTTGAGCCACATTTGAACGGACCTTTCACGCCCGACCTGGCAACTCCGATTTCAAAAATGAAAGAAGAAGCGGCACGCAACGGATGGCCAACACACATCGAAGTAGGTTTGATCGGTTCATGTACAAACTCTTCTTACGAAGATATCTCCCGTGCGGCAAGTCTTGCACGACAGGTATCGGACAAAGGACTAAAGACGAAATCAGAATTTACAATTACGCCAGGATCTGAACAGGTTCGCTATACTATCGAACGCGATGGCTTTATCGATACTTTTGACAAGATCGGCGCCAAGGTATTTGCAAATGCGTGTGGCCCTTGCATTGGTATGTGGAACCGTGTTGGCGCAGAAAAGAAAGAGAAAAATACGATTGTTCACTCCTTCAACAGAAATTTCCAGTCACGTAATGATGGTAACCCCAATACCTATGCTTTTGTGGGTTCCCCTGAACTTGTAACTGCATTGGCAATTGCGGGAGACCTTACTTTCAACCCGATGACGGATACCTTAACCAATGAATCCGGACAACAAGTAAGACTTGATCCTCCAACGGGAGACGAACTGCCGGTAAAAGGCTTTGATGTTAAGGATGCAGGGTTCGTTGCTCCGGCAAAAGATGGAAGCAAAGTGGAAGTTAAGGTAAGCCCTACCTCTGACCGCCTTCAGTTGCTGGAACCTTTCAAACCTTGGGAAGGAACGGATCTGAGAGACTTACGCGTGTTGATCAAGGCCAAAGGCAAATGTACCACCGACCACATTTCGATGGCGGGTAAATGGTTGAAATACCGCGGGCACCTGGACAACATTTCAAACAATCTGCTTATCGGCGCGACCAACTTTTTCAACGAGAAAATTAACAGCGTTAAAAACACAATTACCGGTCAATATGATGAGGTGCCGAAAGTTCAGCGCTTTTACAAAAGCCAGGGAATCGGAACTATCGTAATAGGTGATGAAAACTATGGAGAAGGTTCCTCACGAGAACACGCTGCTATGGAACCTCGCCATCTGGGGGTGCGGGTTATACTCGTAAAATCTTTTGCGCGGATTCACGAGACAAACCTGAAAAAACAAGGTATGCTCGCATTGACTTTTTCAAATAAAGAAGACTACAATAAGGTTCAGGAAGACGATAAGGTCGATATCATTGGCTTAACTGAATTCACGCCGGAAAAACCATTGACACTTGTTCTTCACCATAGCGACGGCACACAGGATAGTATTTCCGTCAACCACACCTATAATAAGAACCAGATCGAATGGTTCAAGGCAGGATCCGCACTAAACCTGATGGGCATTATTGCCAGAAAAGCGGCAGAAAAAGCTCAAGCGGAAAAAAAGGGTATCCTTGAAAAAGTAGCAACAGCTGTTAAGAAAGTCGTAAAAAAGGTAATGCCAAAAGCGACTGTTAAAAAAAGTGCCAGCAAGGTTGTTGCTAAAAAGTCAGCAAAAAAATCAGCTGTAAAGACAGCCAAAACACCTGCTAAAAAGGTTGTAGCTAAAAAAGCGAAAGCCAAAGTTTCGGCTAAACCCGCGAAAAAAGTTGCAAAAAAATCGGCGCCTAAGCCTGTCAAAGTGGTTAAAAAGCCATCAAAGAGCGCAGCTAAAAAGAGAAGATAGATGTAATGATTATTCGATTGAAAGAGTCCTGCAAAACAGGACTCTTTCAATTTTCGCCTATTCCTACCGTTGATCGAACCCGGTGATTGCGATGAGTTTTTGTCAGCACAATCTGAGCTAGCCGATTTTCTTTCTCTTTGCGTTTTCTTCCCCACCAGATATAAAAACCTGTAATGGGTAGTGAAGCTACAATCAAACTCGCGAAGAAAGCCAGCATCTTACCGGGCAATCCCAGAACAGCGCCGGTATGAATATCATAATTCATTCGAATAAGACGGTCTGCAAAAGTCGCACTTTCCAATTTTCCAAAAACATGCTGTACGGGAAGTTCCGCCAAAGTATACTGGTCAAAATAACGGTAATCTGTTTGCCAGTAAGTTTCATCATCCGGATTGATGCTTACTTCAATACTTGAAGATGGCGTCACAGGAATGTGCACTTCAATAACACTGCTTCTCGGCGTTTCAGATTTTATTTTAGCATAGATCCTGTCTATTGCCGGAATTTGTTCTGTAGCTATTTGAACCGTTGTGTCCGACTCGGGCTCAGCGTACATAAGGGACTTTTCGCCACCGGCAAGTTTATGGTAGCCCTCGGCAAACCATTGAAATCCCCACACCAATCCGGTAACGGCTAAAATAATCGCCACCCAGGACGCATAGAAACCGAGTACATTATGCAAGTCGTAATTTTTTCTGCGCCACCGCGCATTCCAACGAATCGAGAATCTTTGTTTGGTGGCGTTTTTATTTTTGGGCCACCAAAGGATGATACCGGAAATCAACATTACCGTGAACAGTAGCGTAGCGGTTGCAGCCACGGGTTGCCCGATTTCATGGGGTAGCCACAAATAAAAATGACCATCGAGTATAAAGGGAAAAAATCCTGCCTGAGCGTCTTTAACTTTCAACACCTCTCCCGTGAATGGATTTAGGTAGACGAGATAATAGTATTCCGGCTCTGCACTGTAAAATATCACCTCGGCTGCATGCCCTGGCTTGGCATAAAGCACAGCATGGATATGCTTTCCTGGTAACTCCTTTTCTGCAATAGCCTTTAATTTTGATGGTGGTAAAACGGGTGCTTCCCGATGTTCTACAAACCGGTAAGGTTGTGTCAGGTTTTGAATCTCTTCCTGAAAAGCATATAGGCAACCCGTGATGGCAAGGATGAACACCACCAACCCGGACGATATACCAATCCAAAGATGAATTCTGCTTATAGTTTTTTTAAATGTCACCGTACTTTACGTTAAAATTTATAGCCAATACTGAATCTCGCATTACGCGGAGCGTCTGTCTGCCAGTAATAGGCATTCAGGAACGGATAATAAGAACCGCTGTACAAGTATTCATTCAGAACATTAAAAACATTGAGCGTAACGCGGATATTATTTCTTTCCCAAAAAGCTCCTGCATCAAGCTTGAAATAATCCGGAAGATTTTGATTCGGATCTGGCGAAGGATCCCAATACGTTTCTCTCTCCGATAAATAAGTAAAGCCTGCCGAGAAACCTACTCCTTTAAATACACCTCCTTGTATTTTATAATTTAACCATGCGTTAGTAGTATGCTTTGCGAATCCTGGTACGATGTCGCCTTCTTCCACATCCGTAATACCGTCGGCGACCTTCACGACACGTGAGTCTGTGTAAGCATAGTTAACAATAATACCGAGACCCTCGATGATTGTTCCTTTGACATCAAACTCTACGCCCTGCGACCGCTTTTGACCTAGCTCTATGCTGAGACCGGATGCAGGCGGACTATTGGGATCGGTTACCAGCTCATTGTTTTTAAGTATCCGATAAACAGACAGGGTAGAATTCCACTTCCCTCCTGCCCAATCTCTTTTAATTCCAGCTTCTATATTGTTTCCAGTAATTGGCTGCACATCATCTCCATTGGCAAGTCGTCCTGCCTGGGGAATAAAGGCCTGGTCATACAACGCATAGGCTGAAGTAAACTTATTTAAGGACACACTTAAGCCGACGCGCGGTGTAACATGCTTGGCACTTTGAGCTTCTCCACCCCATTCGGATTGTTTTATGTTGGTATAACGGCCGGCCAGCGTAAGCCGGACCTTGTTCTGCGCAAATGCAAGTTCATCCTGCACATAAACAGCAGTGTACCGTTGATCCATTAACCCGCCGGCTGCCTGCGCCCGTCCTTCAAGTGGAGAAGAAAAATCGAACTGGGGATATCCATTAACCGGCGTCGAATACACTGGAGCATTGGTGTCGAAAGCTGCGCCGGCAGAATCCAGCATGTGATATTGACCCCAGTCTGCAAAGTATTCCTTGTTTGCAACATCGATACCTGCTAATATTCTTTGATAAATCATCCCAGTAGTAATTTTTCCATTGACAAAAAGCTGCGCCATGTTCATATTGCTTTTCGCATCCCAACTACTGGTAGCTCTTAACATGGTACCATCGGGATTTACGGCTGCTGGCCATAAAGAACTTCCTTGTTGACTATAGTTAAAGCGAGATGCTTGTGCCGTTACTTTCCATTCGTTGTTTAACTCATGTTGCAGATTTAAAAAGAAACTGTGGTCATTGATTGTGGTTGCTGGCATACCAGCTGGTAAAGATGTGAAATCACGAGGAAGTGTGGCGTAGCCATCGGTAGAAAACACATAGAAGGATCCAACATCGCTCATTTTTGCACGTTGGAAGGTATATTCAAACGTAAGCTTGGTTTTTTCATCAAGTAGATACGACAATACGGGCGCAACAACGTATCTATTATTAAATTCGTTAGCCCTATGCGATTTCTTATTCTGAGCTGATACATTAAGCCTGTATAAAAATTTCCCATTCTGAGTGAGTTTTCCATCCAAGTCCAGCGCCGTTCTGTAGAGATCAAAGCTACCAATAGTAAAGGTAACCTCTCCTTTCGTCTGTCCTGTAGGTTTTTTTGTAACCACATTATACAAGCCACTAGGGTCACCGTTGGCCAGCATAAACCCAGCAGGCCCTTTTACAAATTCAATGTGATCGACAAAACTCATGTCTTCGGTAAGCGGACCCCAATAAGAATTTACTACATTAAAACCGTTTCTAAATGCCTGAATTTGAGAGCCCCGGGCTGTTATGTTGGTATAAAGATCACCCCAATGCTCGAGTCTGACTGCACCGCTTACATTGCGTATCAAACCATCACTCATGCTAATCACCTGCTGATCTTTCAACATATCTTTAGTAACGATTTGAATATTCTGGGGCGTCTCCAACAGTGGTGATTGAAGGCGAAGCGTAGAGGATGGTGCGTCCACTTTGTATCCATCGCGATTACCTTCTATGACGACTTCGGATAATTGTGCTGAAGTTTCATGCAAAACAAAGTCTACGTGCGTGGTAACGCCACTTTGTACCTGAATCACTTTTTCGATTGGATTAAATCCGATGGAACTTGCCAGTAATACATGAGTACCCGTAGAAACGTTGGATATTTCGAATTTTCCTTCATGATCTGTAGTGGCACCTTTTCCGGTGTCTTTTATGGATACATTTACATACTCGGCTCCCTTGCCGTCTACTGTAGAGATAGTGCCTGTAATATTTCCTGTCTGCGCCAAAAGCGGCGTTGTGAACATTATTAACAGGGTTGTCACCAGGAATCTATGTATCGGTTTATTGAGATAAAAACATTTCATTTGAATACTATGGTTAGTTTATTTTTAAAATTGTTCAAAGTTATATATGTGTATATGCGCACATCAATCGCTTTAAAAGGCTAATTATTACCTACCCTCTGGAGGGTAGGCCAATACCCTCGAAAGGTTTACGGCGGGTACTTGCTAATCGGAAGACCAATCGGCTATCACGTAAAGGATAGACGATGTTCGGATATGTTTTACGTTTTTCCCCGCGCGGTACGTTCATGCAGCCTGATCTATTATGGTTCATGAGATCAAAAGAAGAAGGTCTATTGCTTTTATGCGTAGGAGTTTGTTTCGATGCTGAGGTCATAAATGATCAATAATTATGTGTATTGAATTCTGACAAAAATATCGTCGCAGCACCCTGCGGCACAATCGCTTGTCAAGGCGATTCTTAACTACCTTATCGAGCGTATACAAATCGCGGTAACCGTTAATGAATTGGTAAATGGGTTTGCGAAATCGCATTTAAGTTTGAAAATTTCAGTCTGAATCGTTTATACTTACGCCCCGTTATGAAACATGCTATTCGAACTTGCTGCTTACTTGTTCTTGCCCTCTCCGGATATTGCCAGAAAGCGGATACCCCTTACGTTATTATGATATCTTTTGATGGTTTCCGGTACGATTATGTAGACAAATTTAATGCGCCGCATTTCAAACGATTTAGAATGAACGGTACGCAGGCAGAAGCGCTAATCCCCGTATTTCCAAGTAAAACTTTTCCGAATCACTACAGTATTGTAACAGGATTGTATGCAGGTCATCATGGTCTGGTGGACAATAATTTTTTCGACCCTCATCGAAATGAATTTTACGAAATGAAAAATACGGCGCGTAAAACCGATCCATATTACTATGGCGGTAAACCGCTCTGGAAATTGGCTCGTGAACAGGGAGTAAAATCAGCATCATTTTTTTGGGTAGGCTCTGAGTTACCGCAGCCCGGATTACATCCGGATTATTATTATCCATACGATGACACGATTCCAGACACGGTCCGAGTCCGACAGGTTATTAATTGGTTAAAGCTTCCTGAAAAAGAACGGCCCCATTTAATAACACTTTATTTTTCATCGCCTGATCATGAAGGGCATACTTATGGGCCCTCGTCAACTGAAACGCGAAACGCCGTGCTGCATGCCGATCAAATGGTTGGCAAACTCCGGAAAGCTATTGAAGCTATTCCACTGCCGGTGAACATCATCATCGTTTCCGACCATGGCATGGAAGAATTAACGGAAAATCCTGAAACCTATATTTTTCTAGATGATATTCTTGATCGAAGTGATACTACCATTAAAGTTTCAAACGGTGGCACTCAGGCTCATGTTTATATTAATAATAAATCAAAAGTTGACTCAATCTATCGCCGGCTCAAAACAGGATCAAAAAAATATTCCGTTTACACCGCCGACGAATTTCCAAGCCATTGGCATTACAGCTCGACGCGCGCTGGAGATATATTGATGACAGCAAATCAAGGGTTTTATATTGTTACTCAAGAGAAGAAATCATTTTTGTCTTCTATCAAGACGGGGAAATATTTTGGAGCGCACGGATATGATGCGTCAGTCGTAAAGAATATGCGAGGCATCTTTTACGCAATGGGCCCTAATATTAAATCTGGAAAGAAAATTCCGGCGTTTGAAAATATCCACATCTACCCATTTATTGCTTCCTTGCTGGGGCTGACAACGCCTGTGGTAGACGGAGACCCACGCGTGTTAAAAGACATTATCGTACGTTAAATCGTTTGACCTGCGGGTCGTGACTAACTTAGTGCCTTATAAGTTGCCAGAATTCCACAGGCGAAAAAGACATGTCCAAATACAATGGCAACCAAATATTGAGCAAGGGATAAGCGAGGAGGATTTGGATGAATAGCAATGAATATTCTCCATCCGATAGCTCCGACGATTCCGTTAATTAATCCTAACCAGCTTGCCGTAAAAAAGTCTTCCCCAACGTAGTTGTTGGTCCATAACCAAAAATAAACGAAGGTAAATCCGATACCTACTAAGTAGTGAGCAATAATACCAACTACAATGGCCGATGGTTGATCAGACAAACCCTTTTCAGTAGTGGTTTGAAAAGTGAGCATGGTGCCTAAAATTTTGACCACCTTAAATCGATCGTTGGCTAAATAAGCGATGCTGTACATCACAGCAGTCATTACTGCCGTGCCAATCACACCTGCAACTCCAATTTTAAACAACATCGGGTATAAGTTTTTTCATCAACAGTTAAACCCTGCAATATGTTATACGGGTAATTCGTACTCCCCCACCACTCCTGGCAACAATCGGAACAATTTAAAAAAGAATAAGTAAAAAATTCACTTAAATCTCCCAGGTATGAATAATAGCAAGTAGTGAAAATTTCTCCTCTAGCTTTTATTCAAATTTGCTCGGAAAGAATAGATAAGTACTGATGATAAGTTTGTTGGCAATTCTGGTTGGAATACTCGTATGCTCATATACAATATCACAGAAATCTAATCCCAATTTAAAACACCAAACAAGTGAGCATGGCTTATCTCAGCCCCACTTTATCTATCCGCAACAACGCCGAATAGCATCCGTTCGTGCCTGTAACGATTGCAATTTGAAAAAATTTGATCGATATAAAATAAAGCAGACTCTATCGATACCACTGGCATCGAATCCTGCGATCGACGATTATATCGATAAACCCTTAAATTAGGTACCTGGTGTATATACTGAGGAAATGTATACAGCATTTAAATGCAAATAACAAATTGGCCTCGTAAGGGAATGAAAACAACATCCACATACACATCATCACTCTTAAACATTAGGGCGCCAATATATCTCGTTCAAGGGCTGCTGGTTCTATTCGTTCTGTCCAGCCCAGCGTTTTCTCAAAACAATATTAAGTTTGATAATATCGGCATTCGTGAGGGGCTATCTCACAGCCACGTTAAGGGTATACTGCAAGACAAGGATGGTATCATGTGGTTCTCAACACATGACGGCTTAAATAAATATGACGGCTATAAATTTACGATCTACAAAAACATCCCCAACGATAGCACTAGTCTAAGTCATAATAATTTATGGCGGATCATTGAAGACAGGCATGGTAATATATGGATTGCTACATGGGGTGGTGGATTAAACATGTTTGATCGTACAACCGAAAACTTCATTCAATATCGTAACGATGTCAATAACGAAAACTCCATTTCAGATGATTTTGTTTACAGCGTCCTGGAAGATCGTGAAGGTAACATCTGGGCGGGCACAAACAATGGCGGACTAAACCTCTTGGACGTTAAAACAAAAAAAATTACACGTTTCGTCTTCGACGAGAATAATCCCAGCGGCATCAGTGACAACGAAATAAGACACTTGTATGAGGACCAAAATGGAAATATCTGGGTGGCTACCGGAAATGGTGGGCTAAATGTACTTAATCCCAAAACCAGAATATTCAAACACTATAGACACGACGTCAATAATCCTAACTCCATTGCGAGTGATCACCTTCGCGTCATTACACAAGATAAAGCAGGTCGAGTGTGGGTTGGTACTTATGGAGCAGGTTTCGATTTATTTCTACCCGACAAAGAACAGTTTCAGCACTTCGTTCATGCCCTAAACAATAACAACAGCTTATCACATAATGCAGTACAATATATCCAGGAAGGCCCCAACGGAAACCTATGGATAGGTACCGAAAATGGAGGATTAACAATCTACGATCCATCATATAATACTTTTTGGAATTATCTGCATGACGATATCGATCAGCAAAGCATCAATGATAATTCATTATACTATCTCTTTAAAGACAAACAAGAGATCATGTGGATAGGTACTTTCAATGGTGGTGTCAATTTGGTGAACCCCGATAACAAGTTTACACATTACCGTCACACTTCATCGCCGAATAGTCTTAGCAACAACCTGGTGCTCGCCATCTACGAAGATAAAGATGAAAATTTATGGATAGGTACGGATGGTGGAGGTTTGAATAAGTATGAAAAAAAATCAAGAAAATTCACACACTTAAAAAATGAGGTTGGCAATCCAAATTCAATTTGTGGAAATTACGTGATAACTGTAACAGAAGACAGAAAGGGAAACATTTGGGCTGGGACGTGGGGCAATGGGATAACAGTCTTTAATCCGAAAAAAAATACATACCGGCATTACAACAATGATTCCTCAAATCCCGGTGGTCTAACCAATAATAACGTTTGGGATATTTTTGAAGACGGCGAAGGTATAATTTGGATTGGTACATATGGCGGCGGGCTCTATGAATACGATCCGGAAACCGAAAATTTTTCACAATACCTTTTCAAATCAAATGATCCAGAAACTGTCAGTCTTAATACCATCTATTTTATTACTGAAGATAGTAAGGGATATATCTGGGTGGCGACAGATGGTGGCGGGATAAATCGATTGGATAAAAAAACAAAAAAAATTAAACGGTATGTTCATGATCAATCGAAAAATAGTTTAAGTCATAATCGCGTGATTAGTATTCACGAAGACAGATTTGGCAATTTATGGATAGGTACAAATCATGGCTTAAACTTTTTTAATTCAAAGAATGAAAAATTTACCGTTTACGACACGAAAGATGGCCTTGCCGCTGACGGAGTATTGGGTATTCTGGAGGATGATCAGGGAATGTTATGGGTAAGTACAAATAAAGGAGTTTCAAAATTCGATCCAGTCTCAAAGAGCTTTCAAAACTACACAACTGCAGATGGTCTTCAACCTGGCGACCTTAGTCAGGCATTCTGCCGAAGTAAATCAGGATTAATGTATTTCGGAGGAAAAAGCGGCTTTAGCGAATTTCATCCCGAACGAATGACCTCCAAAACCTATATACCGCCATTGGTTTTTACAGGGTTCGACATTTTTAACAAACCAGTATTTAAATCTTCCGACCCAACTGTTAATGGCATTTTATCCGTACCAATTTCGCAGGCGAAAGCGGTAACATTATCTTATCAACATTCTGTCTTCTCCGTTCAATTCGCCTCGCTCAATTATTCTAATCCACAACGCAGGGCATACCAGTATCTACTCGAAGGTTTTGATAACGACTGGACTATACTGAACGAAAACCACGCAGCAACTTACACTAACCTTGATCCCGGGTCTTACACTTTCAAGGTCAAGTCATTGAACAGCGAAGGAGCATGGTCAGATCAAATTGCTGAACTGAAAATCACCATCACTCCCCCGTTCTGGAAAACGTGGTGGTTCAGAACGCTAGGAGCAATTCTTCTTATTGGAGGAATAGTTTATTTCTTACGTGTCCGAGTTTATCTTATACACAAGCAAAAACTTGAATTGGAAACCCAAGTTCAGTTGCGTACGGAAGAAGTTATTCGTCAAAAAGAAAGACTGCAATTACAAGCAGGCGACATGAAGGTGCTAAACGAACAGCTACAGGCACAAACTGAATTCCTTCAGACTATCAATGTTGAACTTGAACATCAGAAAGAGGACGCTGAGAAAGCGCGCCATGAAGCTGAGCGCGCGAATCAGGCCAAGAGTGTTTTCCTGGCGATGATGAGTCATGAAATACGTACGCCAATGAACGGAGTTATTGGCATGGCTTCCCTGCTAACCGAAACAAAACTGGACGTGGAGCAGCAAGAGTACGCAGAAACAATTCGAAATTCCGGCGAGAATTTGTTGTCCATCATTAATGACATTCTGGACTTTTCAAAGATTGAATCCGGTAAAATGGAGCTCGATGTACAAGACATGGATTTACGTTCATGTATTGAAGAAGTGCTCGACCTTTTTGGAGCTAAGGCTGCCATAACAGGCCTGGATCTACTCTATCAAATCGATCATGACGTTCCAACGATGATTCTGGGCGACGCCCTAAGGATAAAACAAGTTCTTATAAACCTGGTCGGCAACGCGATCAAGTTTACAAAAGCAGGAGAAGTGTATGTGGGTGTCAGCGTAAAAAGCCACGAGCATGATAAATATGAACTTTCCTTTGAGATACGTGACACAGGAATAGGCATACCACAGGAAAAAATTGATAGGTTGTTCAAAGCATTCTCCCAAGTTGATTCTTCTACCACGCGTAGATATGGAGGAACGGGCCTCGGATTGGTAATATGCGAAAAGCTTGTGACGTTAATGGGTGGATCGATATCTGTTCACAGCATTTCCGGTCAAGGGACTACATTTACTTTTAGCATACAGGTATTGCCAAGCAAAAATGCAGTACTCAATTATGTAAATTTCAACGCAGACGGACTACAAGGCAAAAAGGTTTTGGTCATTGATGATAACCGAACGAATAGAAATATTTTAAAAACACAATTGATACAATGGAAGTTTGTTCCGTGCCTTGCTAGCAGTGCTGCAGAAGCCTTGCATATGCTCTCGGAAGACCGAATGTACGACCTCGTGATTACGGATATGCAGATGCCTGACATGGATGGCATCAGTTTAGCCGCCAGGATACGCGACATGAATTATAAGCTACCAATTATATTGTTGAGCTCCATTGGCAATGAACAACGGAACGAGTATGGGCATTTATTCGCACAAGTATTAGCAAAACCGGTTAAGCAAAAGGTATTATCAAATGCCATCGCTGGCGTGTTAAAAAAATTAGCTAGAAATAATATCGCCGTTGAAACGTCAACCAAGCTGTCTGAAGATTTCGCACGACAATTTCCGTTGAAGATATTGATTGCCGAGGATAATCCAGTGAACCAAACGCTGGCACTACGCACACTTACAAAATTGGGCTACAGTGCAGCAGTTGCTGAAAACGGTCTCCGCACACTCGAAGAATTTCAAAACCATCAATATGACATTATCTTAATGGATGTTCAGATGCCTGAGATGGATGGTCTTGAGACTACACGTGTGATGAGACAGAGTAAAACTGCCCAACCGATTATTATTGCGATGACCGCAAATGCCATGGCGGAAGATAAGGAAGCTTGTATCCAGTCAGGTATGGATGATTATATTAGTAAACCCATCCGTCTGGAAGAATTGGTGCGAATTCTGGAAAAATGGGCCGTGTTTTTGAGAAATAAGGAGAAGCGCAGTACCCAGAATGACCAATGGATGCCATAGGAATTATCGCGTTCATCTGCAAAAAACCCTATTTGACACCATTTTCAGTCATCCTGAAGACACAGTTAACAGTCCACATTACTGTTTTGTGAAAGATCAAATGCACCTTACATGCGCTCTTTATCGCTGGCAATTCACGATATAATTCTTCAGAATAGCATAATCTTTAACGTGAATTAGAGCGCAACCCCTGCGTTCGTTCGAAATCTCTCGAAAAGGCATTTGAATTTTGAAGGCGACGGATATGAGTAAAATTATTCTAATATGATTTTCAGTCGTTATTTGCTGGTTTCCATCCTTCAAATATTTCCGGTCATTGCATTTCCCCAACAATCAAATCTGAAATTTGAGCATATCGGCTTGAATGAAGGGCTATCGCAAAGCAACATCACATGTATTTTGCAGGACAGTCGTGGTTTCATGTGGTTTGGTACACGTGATGGCCTTAATAAATACGATGGCTATACCATAACGGTTTACAAGAATGAGGAAGAAAATCGTAACAGCATCAGCGCAGATTACATCAGGGACATTATAGAAGACTCGAAGGGAAATCTTTGGATTGCAACGTTAGGGGGCGGGCTCAATATGTTTGACCGCCAAAAAGAAAAATTCATTCGTTTCACCAATGATCCAAAGAATTCGAAAAGTATTAGCAGTATGCTAATAAATACCTTGGAGGAAGATGATAAAGGAAATATCTGGGTGGGCACTGATGATCTAGGCCTCGAGTTATTTAATCCCGAGAAAAAAGAATTTTATCATTTTCCAGCTACCGAGGGCAAGGGCGGTTTAGGGGACAATACGATCTTAAGTTTACGTCATGACAGCAACAACATCTTGTGGGTTGGAACAGACAGCCACGGTCTTTACGTTCTTAATGAGGAAAAAAAAGAATTTATAGGATTTCGTCACGATTCCAATGACCCAAACTCTCTTAGCCACAATAGCGTTTCCTCCATTCATGAAGACAAGGAAAAAAATCTGTGGGTTGGAACTATTGGCGGTGGTCTCGATAAGCTAGACCGGTCGACTAAAAAGTTCAAACATTTTCAAAAGCAAAATAACAATCCCCATAGTCTAAGTGATAACTATATTTTTTCAATTGCAGAAGATCCTTCCGGAAACCTTTGGATTGCAACAGAGAATGAAGGACTCAATTTTTTCAACACAACAACTGAAATATTTAAACATTATAAACACAGCGAATTTGACAACGCCAGCCTTAGCAGTAGTTCCATCAATTGCATTTTTATGGACGCAACCACCGGGTTATGGGTTGGTACATACAATGGTGGTGTAAACCATACGAATTTTGACGCTAATAAGTTTTTGCACCATAAGCATATCCCGGACAACAAGAACAGTTTATCTCACAATAGCGTATCCAGCATCTTTGAAGACTCAGAGGCAAATCTCTGGATAGCAACCGACGGCGGTGGGGTCAATTTATACGACCGGCGATCAGGCATCTTCAAACATTTTAAACACGAAGAAAATAATTCAAAAACGATTTCGGGGAACTATACCTTGAGCGTGAATCAAGACAGCCAGGGTAATATTTGGATTGGAACCTGGGGGGATGGCGTCACGGTTTTCAATCCTAAAAAAAATTCTTTTAAACATTTCAAGCATGATCCGTCAGATTCTCTCAGCATATTGGGAGATAACGGATGGGCAATCCTCGAAGATAAAGAAAAAATTATGTGGATTGCTGCGCACGGGTATGGATTGAACCGATACGATCCTTCCACCGGCACTTTTACTCATTTTAATGATCTCAACAGCAATATCAGCAGTAACAATATTGTTTGTCTGTATGAAGATCGCGCGGGAAATCTTTGGATAGGAACGTTCCATGGCGGACTAAACTTATTTGATAAGAAAACAAAAAAGTTCAAGCACTACAAGCACGACAGCGCGGTGAATAGCATCAGCAATAACAACGTAGGGTGCATTCATGAAGACGATCGCGGTAATCTTTGGATAGGCACAGATGACGGTTTAAATTATCTGAATGTTAAGACAGGAAAATTTAAAACATATACAATGCGCGACGGACTTCCACACAATACTATTGCAGGAATTCTGTCCGATGCAAAAGGCAATTTGTGGATTAGTACGAATAAGGGCATTTCGAGATTTTCGCCGCTAACCAATACTTTTAAAAATTACACTGTAGCCGATGGGTTGCAGTCAAATGAATTTAGGCAAGCATGTTTTAAAAGCCGTACTGGGGCCATGTATTTTGGAGGCATCAACGGGTTTAATGAATTCTTTCCTGATAGTATTAAGGAACGCACATACGAACCTCCGCTTTTAATTACGCAATTCTCTATCTTCAATAAACCTGTATTCGTTTCTGACGATAAGGATGAAACTGTACTTTCAAAACATATTTCAGAATCCGATGAAATCATTATCAGCTACGACCAATCTGTAATTTCTTTTGAGTTCGCATCACTCAACTATGTGTTAGAAGATCGGAAACGTTACGCCTATATGCTGGAAGGTTTTGATAAGACTTGGAACGATATTGGCATTAAACATTCCGCTACTTACACAAATCTTGACCCGGGTGAGTATTTATTTAAGGTGAAGGGCCTGGCCAACGACGGAAATTGGTCTGACAAAACAGCTTCTATCAAATTGATTATCACGCCACCATTTTGGCGTACGTGGTGGTTTATATTCTTAACCAGTGCGTTGATTATAAGTTGTTTTATCGCATGGTATAGGATACGAGTCGCAATTACTAAGAAACGCGAACTGGAACTAACTAAACAAGTGAACTTACGAACGGCCCAGCTTGCAAGATCGACGCAAAAGGAACGCAGAGCACGAGAAGAGGCAGAAAAAGAACGACAAATGGCAGAGCTTGCACGAAAGGAAGCGGAACGTGCTAATCAAGCAAAAAGTATTTTCCTCGCCACTATGAGTCATGAGATCCGAACACCAATGAATGGGGTTATCGGCATGGCGTCACTTCTGTTTGAAACTAAACTAGATCCCGAACAAGAAGAGTATGCAGAGACGATCCGGACTTCTGGAGAAAGTTTGCTGTCGATCATCAACGATATATTGGATTTTTCAAAAATTGAATCTGGTAAAATGGAGCTTGACACGCAAGTCTTTGAACTGCGGAGCTGCATAGAAGAAGTGCTTGACATTTTTGGCGGCAGAGCTGCTGCAGCAGGGCTTGATCTGTTGTATCAAATTGACGCGGATGTTCCAATTCAAATTCTGGGCGATGCGCTTCGAATAAAGCAAGTACTTATCAACCTTGTCGGAAATGCAATCAAATTCACAAAAGAGGGTGAAGTGTTTATAAGGGTGAAAATTAAGGATCAACAAGACGAGTTAATTGAACTGGCTTTTGATATAACAGATACCGGTATTGGTATTCCCACGGAAAAGGTTAACAAATTATTTAAAGCGTTTTCACAAGTGGATTCATCTACAACGCGAAAGTACGGTGGCACAGGGTTAGGACTTGTGATATGCGATAAACTCGTGGCGCTGATGGGCGGATCAATTTCTGTTCAAAGTGTTCCCGGAAAAGGGGCAACATTTACTTTTAGTATTAAAACTAACAGGATTAAAGATGGATATACCATGCCACTCAACACTCAAGGGATGGAAGGAAAAAGGGTGTTGATTGTGGATGATAACAAAACCAATCTCGATATTCTATACACGCAATTTCTTGAATGGACATGTAGGCCTACCGTAGCAGGATCAGCGCATGAAGCTTTAGCAATCTTATCGGAAGATTCGGATTTTCAACTTATTATTACTGATAGACAAATGCCGGTTATGGATGGAATTGCCCTGGCGGAAGAAATCTCAAAAACAAAAGCTGAAATTCCCGTTCTACTATTGAGCGCAATTGGGAAAGAGGAACGCAAGCACTATCAACATTTGTTTATCCAGATTTTAACTAAGCCAGTAAAACAAAAAATACTTTTTAATGCTGTCAGCAATGTGTTAACGGATCTTAAAAAACCTCTCATTGAGGAGCCTTCGAAAAACACACTTAATGAAGACTTTGCAAACAAGTATCCATTGGATATACTCATCGCGGAAGATAATCCCGTCAATCAAAAACTTGCTTTACGTGCATTGAAAAAATTAGGTTACAAACCAAGGATTGCAGAAAATGGAATTTTAACCGTCCAGGAGATGGAACACCGCGCATACGATATGATTCTCATGGATGTTCAGATGCCAGAAATGGATGGGCTTGAGGCAACACGTCAGATAAGAAAAAATAGGAATATACATCCTGTTATCATTGCTATGACCGCCAACGCAATGGACGAGGATAGGGAGGCTTGCATACAAGCCGGCATGGACGATTACCTCAGTAAACCTATTCGCTTAAACGACTTAGTGACAGTTCTTAAAAAATGGGCGCTGCTTTTGCAAAGGCAGGGTAAGTAGATTGCGCGAGTAGTTGCAAAAGACGGTCGAATATATCGCCGGGGTATTTTGCTTCTGCTACCTTTGCAAAATTCACGTTGATGAAACCAATTCTTTTTAAACTTGCTAAAACACCTTTTTTTGGACGGTTCATGGTTCGCTGGGAAAATCCCTTACCTGCCGACGAACTGAACCAATGGAATTCATTCAGCGTAAAAAGTAATTCTGGTGGATTGATAAAAGGACTATGGTTGCCAGCCCGGTCAGAAGCGGCAGGTTCCATTGTGTTGGGGCATCCGATGGGTAAAGAAGCTAAAGGGTACTTCTTAAAACATGGCTACGGTCAATTATATCAAGAATGTGGACTCAACGTGTTCGTATTTGACTTTAACGGCTTTGGTGAAAGCACCCACGGCAATTTTTCATACTTTGAAGATATTCTGGCAGTGGGACACTTCGCAGTTCAACAATTTCCTTCAGTCCCGCTGTTTTATCACGGTATCTCTATGGGTGGGCAGTGGAGCACGATCACTTTTACCCAAAATCATGCTTATGATTATGCCATGCTGGAAAGTATTCCTACAACGTTGGATGAATTCTGGATTCGGTTTCCTCTCCCCTATCGCTTTTTAAAATTGTTATATCTGATGATGCCCCGCTATTCGAAAAAGGTCAGGATGATAGATCGCATCTCCGAATTAAAGCGTATTAAATCGCTGCTGTTGATATATTCTGAGAATGATGTCTATACACCGGTTTCTATGGGCGCGCGATTTAAAGCCAAAAGCAACGTGTTAACTGAATTGTGGACGGTTGACGATGCTGATCATGCGAAAATCATCAAGTCGAAGCACAGGAAGGAATATGAAAACAAGTTGAAGGACTTTATCAGCAATTGTTTAAAACCCAAAGGCTAAAAAGTAAAACCCGCGAAATTAGCGCGTAAAAGCATTCAATTGCATTACACCCTGATGCGGTATCAGGGTAATCCCTGATCTTCCTCATGGTATTCCTGATTTTTAGTAATTCAGTCATTCACTTACAGTTTAGGTTCGGCTATGCCCTACTTTTATAATATCAACGAAACAAAAAAGGTTATGAACACTGCTAAATATCAAGTCTGGGAAGGAGAAATGGAAGCTGCAGGATTAGAAGAAAATGGCGTATCATTTTTCTCTGCGTTTTTCTCAGCAATACTTGGCATCGTATTATTTTTCATCCTGATCGCCAAGACGATGATTGAAAAAGTTTTCAGAGTAAGGTTTAGTGCAAGGAAAAAAGTATCCAATGCATTAAAAACCCAGGAATTTAAAATGAGTGTTTCTTAATCTCATAGGTTAAATTTTTATCGCATCATAACATCCATAGATTAGGTGGCTTGTGTTCCTTCAGCAGCAGGTTAACGGCTTAAGCTGCGAAGTGAATGCAAGCCATTTTCCTTTATTGCTAATTCTCTTTTTCAGAACACTTCGTACGTAGGCCGAACTCGGGCAGCACAACAATATAGCCTTAAAATTACCACATCCTTAGTTGTATCTGTGCTTTCTGACAGAAAGTTTATTACGGTATACAATAGCTAAACCAGTTTTGTGCATGGTGTGAAAGCAGCTAGCATTCGCTAACGTTGTCAAGGCTTCTATACCGTGTGATCGCCTATGACCGGATGATTAACCAAAGGTTTCTCCCTTTATATTCCCCATGATATAACCTAGTGGCTAACTGCAAGCCCCTTACAATAAAAAACTGTCTGAACGAAACTACTTAATTCTCAACAGCCCGCCACTAATATGTACATCTCGCGTTCAGCAAAGGATTAAGAAGTGCACTACCAGGCATAGATAACAAAGAATAAAGTCATCGGCGATTTTGTTATAGGATAGCTGGAGCGAATAAGAAGGCTGATGAATTTCTTACATCTTTCCGAGAAAGGAGATGCAATCATTGCAGCCCATTCAATTAGTAAGTGGTACGGAAAAATAAAAGACTGAACCCCTATCTGGCTCACTTTCTACCCAAAGCTTACCACCATTTTTCTCAACAAAGTCCTTGCATAAAATCAGTCCAAGACCCGTGCCTTTTTCATCCGCAGTCCCTTTCGTTGTGTGCTTAGCATCAATGCGGAATAATTTATCAATTACTTCCGGGCTCATACCTACGCCTGTATCGGCTATAGTTACCAGTACATGACTCTGATTTTGTTTTACGCCGAGTTTAATCAATCCACCTTCCGTCGTAAATTTAATTGAGTTAGAAATTAAATTGCGCACAACCGTATTCAGTGAATGTTTATGTGCTGTAACAAGAACTTTACCATTAAAATCTTCCAGAAAACTGATTTTCTTAATTTGAGCCTGAGCACAAAGTAATTCCTTGTTTTCCTTGAGTAGTGACGTGATGTCGAAGGTCTCCGGTTTAAATTCAATATTACCTGTTTGCGATCTTGACCATTCCAACAAGTTATTTAAAAGTGCCAGCAGGTTTTTAAGAGACTTGTCAAAATCTTTGGCCAGCATTTGAATCTCTTCTTTTGACAGGCTATCGGTATGATTAATTAAAAGCCCGGAGAAAGAAGTAAGTGAATTGAGTGGACCTTTCAAATCATGACCAATGATGGAAAAGAATTTGTCCTTTGTAGCATTTAACTCCTGAAGTTGCAAATTCTGATGATTTACCCGTTCATTGATCTCCTGCAATCTTGCATGAGAACGTTGTTTGACTTTATACAACTTGAGAATAAGGCCCACAATTATTAAACCCAATGCAATCAGGCTAATCAGAAAATTCCTGAGGTTCTTTTGACGGTGCAGTTGCTGTTCTCGTTTTTGTCTATCCACCTCCAAGCTTTCTATCTGAGATTCTTTGGTATCAATAACATACCTGCTTTGTGATTCTAATAGCCGTTGATCATTTTTTTGATTCTGAATAAAATCACTGACGACAACAAACTGTTCGCGCTTCATTAATGCTTCTTCATACTCTCCAAGTTCTTTGTGTGTTAAGCTTAAGAAGTCATAACTCTTTTGCTGTTGTTCTAAGGTTTGGGATTCTAGCGCGGCCTTTAATCCAGCGTTAAGACTTGCAATGGCACTAACATATTTTTTTTGTTGATAATACAAGAGTCCAATATTATTAAACGATTCGGCCATGCCCCGTTTATCATTTAAGTTTTGCCTGATTTTTAATGCAAGTCTATGATTGGCCAATGCCCGGCCATCATTTCTCATTCTTCGATACAACTCACCAATCTCGTTAAGGCTAATTGCTTCTCTTGATTTATCTTTCAACACCCTGCGAATCGCCAGCGCGCTTCTGTGGGTTTGCAACGAACGATTGTAAATTCCTTGCTTGCTATAAATGTCGGCGATGTTAAACAACGCTTGAGCCTCTGCCTTGGGATTATTGATGATATTTTTATACTCAAGCACTTGCTCATAGTTTCTGAAGGCTTCAAGCATTTTACCAGACGAAGCTTTGATTTGCCCAAGTTTATTTAGAATCAAAACCTCGATGTGTGGATTCTTTGTGGCTTCGTTAAAAGATAACGCTTGCGCTATCAGTTGCTCGCTTTTGTCATAATTTCCAACTTCTTCAAAAACCTGAGCCATGGCCAGGTATGTAAAAATTCTTTGCTCCTGGAGATCGAGCGAATCCTCAATAGCAAGACATTGAATTAACAAGTCCATTGCCACTTCATAATCGTTCGTTTGTGTTAAATGTGTGAGGGCAAGTTCTTTCAGCGCTCTGGCTTGTCGTTCAGCATTTTTTGCTTTTGTAGCCTGGTTTAGACGAGTAGTAATTTCTTTTATATTTCTTTCAACTGTACCTTTGTTGTTGTTTTCGAAGAAATTTTCATACCACGCAACTTCGGGATTCACTTCTTGGATGGCCAAGGTGAGCAGAGGAAAATAAATTAAGATAACAGCTGCAAGCAACTTCACAACAGGCGACATCAAAAACTATTTTTGCAAAAATTCCGAAATTAATGGATGATAATAAGTCGTTTTCTTTCTCTTCCGTCTGTGGCCTACGAGCAAACATTAGATTATTCAAACGGTATGGCTATTACAATCCAAAATCAGGCCGATAAAAAATAGGTATGAGTTGAAATGGATACCTAGGTTGGATGGTAGATATTCACCGCTAAATTTGATTGTTTGACTGGAATAATTGACGTAGTAACAACAATTGCTTAACCTAATCGTTGCGTCGGTTTTAGTCACTGCCAGCGGCCTCCAGGTCCTTCAAGATGCGGTTCACATCCTCTTCTGTGGATGACAGTTTCAGCTTGCAAATGCGTATGAGCTGTGTTGCGCGTTTAACCTTTTCCGACAGCTCGTCCACAGAAATCTCACCATTTTCGATTTCAGTAACGATAAGTTGAAGTTCTTCAAATGCTTCCCGATAGTTCGTTGTTTCATTCATATTCTATTCCGGTTTAGAACTCTTTACCTCGCTTATAATTTCACCGTCTGTCACAATTGTTGTAATCTTATCACCAGCTTGAACTTCTTTACTGCTTCTTAGGGCCACACCGTTGTATAACGTAATAGAAAATCCGCGCCTTAGTATGTTTACAGGATCCAGGATAGCAACTTGTTTTTCAACGCGAAGTAAATTGTCCTTTTGCTTACTTAATTGGATTACTGTTATTTGTTTGGTTTCAATTATCAACTCATTGAGTTGTTTTTTACATGCACCCACCTGAGAATTAACGTTCTTTTCAAGTCCGACCATCGACCACTTCAGTAAACCCTCGTTTTTTCTGATGAGAAATTTCGAGTTTTGTAAAAGGGATTCCGACTGGCTTCGGATTTCAACACGGCTTTTCATTAGTCCTGCATTGGTCGCCGACCGAAAATACCTGATCATATTTTGAAACTTTGTTTTCTCATCTCTTAACACACGCCTGGCTCGCTCTACTATAATTTCTTCCCCGCGTTTTATAGGATTCGAAAAGTGATGAAATTTTTGAATTAAAAAATCGGCTAGTTCGGTAGGTGTTATCGCATTCTTAAAAGAAACCATTTCTGCTACTGTTTCATTCGTTGAATGACCTATGCCCGTGAGAACCGGTATGGGAAAAAGGGCGATCGCTTTAGCGAGCTCAAAATCATTGTATGACGATAACCCGACGTCTCCCCCGCCGCCCCTGATAATTGCTACGACATCAAAATGATGAACAACTTTTCTGATTTGCTTTAACTGATTACAAATAGAAGCAACAGACTTCTCACCCTGAAGCAACGACGGAAACAGGTGTTTAAAAAATTTGTATCCCCAAGGATTATGATCGATTATTTTCAGAAAATCAGAATATCCTTTACTTGTCTCAACAGAAATGATTGCCATTCTTTGAGGTAGAAGAGGAAGGTTTAATGATTTGTTGGCATTAAAAATACCTTCCTTCTTGAGTTGCGCTAACGTATCCTGTTTTTCACGTTCCAGTTCCCCAAGGGAAAAGCTAGGGTCTATATCCAGAATACGAAGGCTCAGGCCATGTGATGGATCGAAACTTATGGATGCACAAAAGAGAATTTTGATACCATCTTTTAAAGGCTCTTTTAAAACCTTCAGAAAGTTGTTGTTAACTCTCTCAAAATCGCTTTTCCATAAATTGGATTTCAGCTGAGCGATCACTTTTCCCTCCCGCTTCTCCACTAACTCGGGATAACAATGACCTGAATGCGAATAATAATTGAGCTTGTTCATTTCGGCCATCACCCAAAACGAATTCTTATATCGCTCAGCAATCGTCTTTTGAATACTTAAAGTAACTTCTATCAGGGAAAAAACTTTCTTATCGTTTATTGTAGCAGGCATTTTATGTCTTTCCTTGTAACTGCCTTGCGGCAGGCTCCAATAATCTCATTTTTTCGGATATCAGCAAATTTATAACGCCCTAATGAAAAACTTCTTTAGCCCAGGTGTGCAACAAAGAGAAAAAATTCAGTTTTTCATGATAACCACTACCATGATTAATTGCCTTTGACGTAAAAGGTTCGGGATCAAAGCAAAAAAAATTTTTACTTACTTGCCTCGCGGTGGATTGCTTTAAGCAGGGATTTCGATTTTGGCGCATCTCCTAAAACCTGCCAAATCATCACGCCCGATGCTTTGTCCTTTGCCAACAAGGTCTTTCTTTTGATAGTAGGCAATCCGTTATAATAAATAATCTTTCCATCGGGCATGGTCCATTGATCAACAAATTCGGATCCCGGAAAGGATTCCACAATTTTTCCGTAGCTCATACTGATGGCTTCCGATGAAAGCGCAGGTCCGTATCCATAGCCATAAAATGGAACTCCCAAGGTCATCTTATCCTTAGGTATCTTCCTTTCAGTTCCAAAGTATTCAAGGTCCTCCACAGCATGTTCGTATGTGGCATGAGGTCCTGGCTTATCCGGTCGCCAGGGGCCGGTTCGGTCATAACTCATCACATTTACAAAATCGTATTGTGCCAATGCACGGTCGGTAAATTGATCCTTATAATAAATTGCTATGGCGGCGGTGATTAATTTATGATGCGCGCGTAAAGCGGTGGCTAGTTCAACAACAAACGGCTCATAATAGGTATCAATATCGCTGCCCTCGAGATCAACATCAATACCATCAATGTTATATTTGATTACCTCGCTCACCAAATTCCTGATTAACGTTGGCCTGTTTTCATCTTTTAGGAGCCAGTGGTATTGCGGTTGCTTGCTTCCACCACCAATCGAAAATAAAACTTTTACGTCTCTACGATGCGCTGCTTCAATAAAAGGCGTAAGGCCGGATAGATCGCGAACAAAATTGCCAAGTGAGTCTGGATTTAAAAACCACAAGTTTACATGGGTGAGTTTCTTTAAGGTAGATTTGTCGACATCAGACATTGCGGCATTGATTGAATAATAGCCAACAATTTTGAATCCGGGCTCTTTGGACTGACCAAGAATATTGATTGACCAAAGAAAACAAAGGGAAACAAATAATACCGGCTTGATTTTCATGGATAATATTATTCTATAATTTAAGACGAATTCCTGCACGTATCAGCCCGCCAGTGATGAGGGCACATAGGACAGCAAACAGAAGAGACTTAATTAAACCCACCATACCGGTGAGCAAAACCTCCGGAAGGTGGAATCCAACTAATCTCGTAAACCCGTATGCGAAATAAGGGATAAGATAACAAAGTAACGTATCCGTACCCGCAGGTCTGATAATATTAAACCAACTTGCTTTTTTATAAACATCGGCGGTCCAGTAAATGACTGTAAATGCTAAAATTGTGAAAGCGCTACATAAAAAAAGCCACGCAGGTGTCGCTCCCAATTTAGCTAAGCCCCAGTACGGCCGTACGATAATGGAGAGAATTATTAATAAAATGGATATGGCTATAAAAACGACAGTCAGAATTTTGTTATCGTTCTTAGATCTGAAGTACTGAAAGATTAACGAAGTTACAACGCCTCCCATAGTAAGTCCCGCAAGCGTACCTCCTAAGATTGCGTTTGGAATAAAATGAAATACTTCCGGCACATTTCCGCTGTGATATAACATGCTTAATGCCGCAAAAAAAATCCATGCCGCCACCACGACGAGAAAATTATTTTTGCTGAAGACGGTAATGAGTCCACTTGCCAGGTAAGCCCAACCAATCAGTCCCAAAATGCCCCACCATTGCGGTCCAAAATAGCCGATGGCATTATCAGGTCCACCGCGATAAATCATTGCCAGAAAAACCAAAGTAGCTATAGCAACACCTTTTAAGCTATAGATCAGAATTTGGTTTAGCGTTTTGGGGTATGTATTCCATATCGCGATAAAACAGATGCAGCAGATCGCATTCCACAACGGTCGCACCATACCAGTGGCCGCGGCGTTTATGCTTTCGCCATTAACCAGAAACACACCCATCACGAGCAACGCTATTGTTCGAAGCAAAACGTGCTTGACGAGTTGCCAATCAGTGTCTCCTTTTTTTCTTCGGTTAGTGATGGCATAAGGTAAGGACAGACCGACGATAAACAAAAACGCGGGGAATACTACATCTGCTAATCCAATACCATCCACACCCTGTTCAACATGCCCCAGCCATGCCGGTATATTTTTCAACGACCACAAATCGTTCACAAAAATCATGAGGATCATGGTGAGCGCGCGCAGAATATCAATCGAAGTGATATGTACTTTCGCGGTAGCTGCCGTTGGTGACAAGATTGCGGGGTCTTTCATTATCAAGAGTATAGTTGTTGGCACCGGTTAAGGGACCCGTGCAACCGTGCAATCATTTCGTTTTGGTTGAAAATTCAGCATCCCAGTCAGGCCGCGAAATTCCGTTTAGATCATACACTACTTTACCCTCACGAACGGTGAGTTCACACTGCAGCTTCTGATTTCCCTGCATACTAAATCCCCCGGAATCAACATAACCAAATTTACCTTTCAGTAAGGAAAATACAGCTACATCTGCTTCTGTTCCAGGCGAAAGATTGCCGAGGTCTTCCCGGTGAATAACCTGCGCTGGGTGCCATGTGGAAGCCGCAATCACTTGCTGTAAGGTCATACCCATGTTTAGAAACTTTGACATAACGTTGAGTTGATCCTTCATACCTCCGTTCATGCTACCCGTGTGAATGTCGGTGCTTATCGTGTTGGGAATGAAGCCGCTTTTCAGAGCAGGAATTGCCTGAGAGAAACGAAAACTTCCGCCGCCATGACCAACATCGAATACAATTCCATTCTTCTGAGCTTCTACCACAAATGGTAAAATCTTTCCTTGTTCATCAACAATAGGCTGCCGGCTTGGTAGTTGCGCAAAAGTATGGGTAAAGATATCACCTGGCCGAAGGTGTTTAGTAAACAACTCACGAATAGGAAGGGGTGGAAGATGTCCGCCAAAATCTATCATCACCGGTACATTTGCAATGTTACCGGCCTGAACAGCGCGGTCGACGGGATCCCATTCCCCACCCATATAATGTGCTACTTTAATACCAACAATTTCCTTGTGTTGTTTTACGACCATGGCCGTCATTTTTGCATCCATATCGCTTAGGTTCTGTTCATAGGGGCCGCCACGCATCCCCTCGCCTACGATGTTTAAAAATGAGAGCACTCTTGTTTTTGCGTGATCGATTGTCTGTGTTTTAAAAGCGCTAAAAGTTTTCCATCCCGCTCCACCTGCGTCAACTACGGTGGTTACGCCGCTACGAAAAGTAAACCCGTCTGGTGGAAGTGCTTCCAATCCATTACCGAGGTAATGGTCGGGCTCTGTCCCGAAAAAGTTGTGAGAATGTATATCAATAATTCCAGGAGTAACATATAAACCTTTTGCATCAATGACCTGCGCCGCTTTTTTTGCATCTATATTTTTGGCAACACTGACAATCTTATTTTCCAGGATTGCCACGTCCATTATTTCATTGATGTTATTCTTCAAATCGATAACGTGTCCGCCTTTAATTATCAGCGTATATTCCTGGGATTTACCGGCCACCACAGTAAATACCAAAGTCAAAAGGATTAACCATTTAAATTTTGAATGCATTGCTTTAAGTTTTATCGTTGTGTTCCAATGTTTGCGCTTGAATCGTAGTGGGGCCAATTAAATATAAGCGATGCAGTCCATCTCCACAAGAGAATCGCCGGGCACCCCGCCGTATACTGCAACCGTTGTCCTGACCGGAGGTTTGTTTCCAAACCGTCCTTTATAGGCCTCATTCATTGCTTTGTAATCATTTAGATCATGAAGAAATACGCTGACCTTTAAAACTTTTTGCATGGAAGATCCTGCCTTCACCAGTTCCTTTTCAATTTCATCTAAAACGTGCTTGGTATGGGCCGTAATGTCACCATCGAAGTGGGCACCTTTGCCTGCTACGAAAACCATGTTTCCAAACTTTGTAGATCCGGAAAACAACGGAACGTCCTGGTCGTCCTTCACTACATTAAACACTTCTTTTTCAGATGCTGTATCGGCCTTGGCCTTCGTTGCTAATCCTAGTCCTGTAACCCCTGCAATGGTAGCAAACAATTTTTTTAACGTTGATCTTCTCTGTTCTTTCATGATAATGGATTTGATTTAGTTGAAACAATTTATTTATATCAAGATGTTGGTTTCTAAAATTCATTTGAAGGTCTTGTTTACACTGCTGGCCTTGTTACCAAAAATTTTAACTGATGCAGGTCAGCACCTTCATGGATAAATCGTCGAAATAAAAAATTACAATTGTCGTTCAAAATAGGTTATTCAAATACGATCGTTCCGAATTTTTGGTATTCATGGAAATTTCCTGCTTTTGCCAGGGTAGTTTTTTGCCAGCTCCAAGTGTTATAGCCTTCATCATAATCAATCCTATAGAAATTTGCGCGCCATCGTGCTCCCGACGATGGTGGTCCATCAATTAAGGAACCTAACAATGCGAAGGGGATAAAAAATTCGGCAGACCAATTACGGATTGCAGCGTGACTTTTTTTTTCTCCTCCTTGCACACTAGTAGCATGCTGTGTTCTTCGTTTTCCTTCATAACGCCAGGGCGCCCATCCCTGGACCCTACCTTTTATATTGGGAATGAGAATAGGCAATTCAAAGTTCAAAGGAGAAAGTTCATACTCAAAATAAATTGGAACAGACTGGTCAGGCCATAAATAAACTTCCACGACATCTTCTTTAAAAAGTGGCGCAAAATCTTCCTGAAGGGTCGCGGTAATTTTTTGATCATCACACCTGAATAAAAAATATATACCCTGAGAAGAGTATAGTAATTTAACCTGCGTTAATAAACTTTTGCTGGAAGATGATTCCTGCTTCGTTATCGTTAGCCAATCCGCATTGTTCCAGTTTACTGAATTTCCATCACCGGTTACTATAAAATCAGTAGTTTTTCTTACAATTATTTTTGCTGAATCATTAAGCAACACCGACGAAAAGCTCTCCGTTGATGCGATCCCTATTATTAGAAATCCAAGAAATGTATACAATATCCTGTTGTGGATCTGTCTCATTATTTACGCCGTCGCCTTAGTGAATTCTTCTTTAAGCCGGGTTGCTACAATTTTTTCCTGGCCGGGTTTTAACATAAAGACTGTCAGGTTTACGCTGTTTTCTGTTCCTCCGCCTAATTCTATAGAAGGGCTTCCATTTCTCAATGACTCACGCAATTGCTTGTCGGTAACTTTGATTTTAGATTGATCCCACGTGACGCGAAGTGTAGGCGTATGGTTGCCGAGTGGGGGAACGTGAACTTCAGTTGTAATACCGGATAACTTGTTAACCGTATTTTCAATATGGGCAATGTTTGTTTCCCACATAGCCCATTCTTTGTCATGATCCTGGTTAATATATTTTTCCAATGCTATATACATTCCAAAAATTTCCTCCTTATTTATCTTCATCCCACGTCCGATGTTAAATCCACGAGGAGGCATGTGTAAACGAGCCGCTGCAATAATATCCTTTCTTCCCATGAGAAGACCAGCGCTTTGAGGGCCTCTGATTGCCTTTCCCCCTGAGATCACAACAAAGTCAAATCCCATGTCATTGAATCGCCATAAATTTGAAACAGGAGGAACATCTGCTGCGATATCAATCGATGTGGGAACATTGAATTTTTTTCCAAGCGCCACCCATTCCTCATGTTGGATTTTTCCTTTATCAGATTCAATGTGTAAAAAATGCATGAGGGCAGTCCGCTCGTTCACTGCCTTGGCAACGTCCTCGGCTGTTTCAACCTGTATGATCTTGCAGCCTGTATTCGTCAAGGCATGGTTATAAACAATGTCATGGCTCTTTTGGCAAATTACTTCTGATTTCATTCCTGAATACGCAAGATGAGGAACTTGCTGCACCTTCTTTTCGTCTATACCGGTAAGGATACCCGCCAATCCCAACGTCATCCCGGAAAAGGCACCTGATGTTACCACGGCTGCTTCAGCGTGAACTAACTTGGCTATTTTTTCTCCAACTTTGTCTTGAACCTCGTCAAGCAAGCAAAACTCCTTCGCTGTCGAATTAATTGCCTCCAGCACTTCATCATGCATGAGCGAGCCGGTCATATACGTTAAGGTCCCGGCAGCATTGATAAAAGTTCGGACTCCCAGTTCTTTAAAAAGATCCCTCTTGGGTGGTTTCCCTCCTGCAAACGCAGTTGTAAATGGAATGGAAGTCATTATTCCTCCTAAAACAGGAATGGCAGTTAAGCGTTGAATTAGCTTTCTTCTGGTAAGCATATAAGTGTTGAGAATGTTTGACGATTACAATATCGATTTATTAAGTTATTACTTTCAGCGCACTTGTTTAGGATTAATTACACTTTTTGTATGAAAGGTGCATCACAACCTGCACACTGCGCACATTATTACTCAGAAGGTTTCAGGTTCCTAAAAATGATAACCAAATTTGACTGACAAAAATCTTCTATACAATGATAACAACACATCATTCAATAGCGAAAAGTATTTCTATTGCCGTAGTATTTTTTTTCCTTTTTTCACCGACACACGCACAAAAAAGAAAACCTATTGACCTCTCAGCAACCAGGGAGACAAAAGCCCTTTTTAAAAACCTGGGTAAGCTCTCTAAAAAACATATACTGTTTGGGCATCAACATGCAACAGAATACGGTCATGGATGGTCTGGCGAAAAAGGGCGTTCAGATGTTAAATCTGTTACAGGTTCTCATCCCGCAGTTATTGGTGTTGACCTGAGTGGGTTTTCCGGAAGGCCAGGCGAAGCCATCGCACGTGCTAAAGAAACTTTACGGGAAAACGTTGTGGACACATATAATCGTGGGGGCGTTACGACTATAGCTTGGCACTTTTCAAATCCTGTTTCGAAAGGCGGGTTCTATTGGGTCGATACGCTTTCATTACCCGCGGTGAAATACATTATTCCTGGTGGCGAAGCGCATCACCAATACAAAGTCATTCTTAAAGATATTGGCGAGTGGGCAAATAGTGTGAAAGGGGCAGATGGGAAATTAGTGCCGATGATTTTTCGGCCGTACCACGAGTTCGACGGTGGCTGGTTTTGGTGGGGCAAACCCCATTGTACACGTGAAGAGTTTATTTCTCTGTGGCGATTTACAGTCTCGTACCTAAGAGACAGTTTGAACGTACATAATTTCATTTATGCATTTTCTCCTGACAATAAGTTTACAACAGAAGCACAATTTCTGGAACGTTATCCCGGTGACGAGTGGGTCGATATGTTAGGCATGGACAACTATGGGGATATGGGTCGAAACCGTTATGACTTGGACACTGCTGCCTTAAAATTGAAAATCGTTTCTGATTATGCTCGAAAGGCCGGAAAGCTTGCAGCGTTTACTGAAACGGGATTGGAATCCATCCCCAATGCAACGTGGTGGACGGAAACATTGCTCAAGGTACTTAAGGCCTACCCTAAAATGCGATTATCATATGTGCTTGTGTGGCGAAATGACCAACGAAGTCCCACACATTTTTATGCGCCATATCCCGGACATTCCAGCGTACCCGACTTTATAAAATTCTATAACGATCCCTACACTTTGTTTGAGAAGGATTTGAAGAACATTTATAATAAAAAGTAAACCTTAAGATTTCAGACGTTGAAGGGTTCAGGGTTGAATGTACGCGCAAGCCAGAAGTTTATAAAAATCACGTGAGACGGCCTTTGTGATAAAGAAAGAAGACACATTTACCTCACAGCTCAGGAGCGATTGATGGCAGCATACCGAATAAAAAAAGGAGACCCATCACAGTCTCCTTTTTTGGCAATTTAAAACGTGCATCGCTATTTCACCATCACTTTCTTAAATTCTGAGCCCCGTGCATGAATAACCTGGAAGTAATAAATTCCAGATTCAAGTCCTTGGGATGAAACACTTATGCTGGTTTCATTATTAACAGCAACACTGCGATGTTGTTTGCCATTCAAGTCAAGAAGTTTTACTTCCCGTGATTCATCTGGAAGCTCTAATGTAAAGTCATCTCCTTGTTTTACAGGAACAGGATACACGGCGAATTGGTTTTCTGCACTTTCTTCAGGAAGTGCATTCACAAAATTCTCAGGCGAACCTCCTCCCCCACCTGAACCGGCTGTCGTTGACAGATAAGCACTGCCAATGATGGATTGAGTTATTCCAGGTCCCTGCCAGTATACCGCGACGTGATCAATTACACTTCCTTCTTTATGAAGTGCTTCGATAAAGTAATATTGGCCGGCAATTAAATTTTTTGTCACCGACTTCTGTTGCGGATATCTTGTTAATTCTCCAGGGTTTGCCCACCCTGGTAGACTGGCAATAAGTGACTTATTTGCCGCATTTTGATCGGTACTTAGATATAATTCGCAATTGTCATCGCCCGTGATCCAAAAAGTATAACTTCCAGAAGTCTGTGGTCTGATATAACCATAAATTCTGCTGCCGTAATTGTCAGCCCAGTTGGTTGGGCCAGCGAACGTCGATACAGTGGAAGTACTGCTCGGATTATTCGGATAATTTGAATTTGATTTCAAGGTGCTTAATTGATCACCACCAAGGTTTGACCACACAGCCCTGGTCAACAATCCATTCCCGCCCGTAACGGTTTGGACAGGTGTCGGTGTACTTACGGATGAAGGTGCTGTCGAGATATAAGCACTTCCTATTATGGATTGTGAAATCCCGGGCCCCTGCCAATAAACAGCAACGTGATCACCACCTACACCTTCTTTATGCAATGCCTCGATATAATAGTACTGGCCCGCTACCAGGTTTCTGGCCGCAGATTGCTGTTGAGGATAGCGCGTAAGTTCGCCTGGGTTTGACCAGCCAGACAAGCTCGCGATCATCGTTTTGTTTGCTGCATTCTGGTCGGTGCTCAAATACAATTCACAGTTGTCATCACCCGCTATCCAGAAGGTGTAACTTCCAGACGTCTGTGGTCTGATGTAACCAGAGATTCTGCTACCATAATTATCGCCTGCATTGGACGGCCCGGCGAAACTTGAAACCGTTGAGGTGAGGTTTGGATTGCTTGGATAATTTCCATTGGACTTTAGTGCCGATAATGATTCTCCGGCAATTCCGATCCAGGCCGACCTAGTCAACACACCATTTACACCACCACCAGACGTAGATGAGGGCGGCGTTACGGTAACCGTTGCGTTGGCCGTTTTCGCTCCATCGGTAGTTCTCACCGTAATAGTGGCAGTACCTGCTGCCACACCGGTAACAAGGCCGCTTGCAGCATCAACGCGCGCAATGGCTGCGTTGCTGGAACTCCATGTTACAGCTTGGTTAGTTGCATTGGAAGGGGTGATGGTCTTTGAAAGTGTGCTCGTTGCATTTACACCCAGTGTCAGGGATGCAGGTGATATGGCCACACCTGTTACTGCCACCGTCGTAGGACTCGTAGAAGATGCAGTTGTTGATATGTAAGCACTACCAATAACAGATTGCGATACGCCGGGACCTTGCCAATAAACGGAAACATGGTCTCCCCCTGTTCCTTCTTTATGTAATGCCTCGATATAATATGATTGCCCCGCAACAAGGTTTTTTGCAACCGACTGCTGTTGAGGATACCGCGTAAGTTCACCTGGGTTAGACCATCCAGATACACTGGCGATTAAAGTTTTGTTCGCGGGATTTTGGTCGGTGCTTAGGTATAATTCCGATTGATCATCGCTTGATATCCAAAACGTATAACTGCCGGTTGCCTGTGGTCGAAGGTATCCATAGATTCTTGTACCATAGTTATCGCCAGCATTGGCGGGCCCTGCAAAACTTGACACCGTTCCCGTACTGGAAGGGCTATTAGGATAGTTGCCATTTGACTTCAACACACTTAGCTGGTCGCCGGAGATGCCAGTCCATACCGCTCTCGTCAATACGCCATTACCTCCTGGGCTAGGCGCAGATGCATTAACAGTCACCGTCGCATTAGCCGTTTTCGCTCCATCGGTAGTTCTCACTGTAATGGTAGCAGAACCTGCTGCCACGCCGGTAACGAGGCCGCTTGCAGCATCAACGCGCGCAATGGCTGCGTTGCTGGAACTCCATGTTACAGCTTGGTTAGTTGCATTGGAAGGGCTAATTACTTTTGCGAGCGTAGTTGTACCATTGACACCAATCGTCACAGAAGCGGGTGAAACACTTACTCCTGTTACCGCAACCGTTGTAGGCGCTGGAGCAGGTGAAGAAGAGGTTCCTGCTGTACCAATAATGTTGTTATCACCACAAGCACCAATATCCGGGGCGCCTTCGATACCAACATATACGCCTTTATCGATCAGGTTTCCTCCTGCGCTATGGTTATAAAAAGTTTGTGGCTTATTGCCAGATCTAAGAATGTTAGATGTTCCAGTGGCGTTGGCTGAATAATTCCCCGGTACCGTGCCCTGCGTTATGTTTTGGAAGAAATTATTCGTTACCTGAAGGTTGTTGATAGAAGCATTATTACGAAGGTTCAATACTTTATTTGCACCGTTTGAGTTAATGATCAGGTTATTCTTCAAATTAACATTCGTTCCTACGCTTCCGTTATCAAATTCAACGAAATGGACTGCTTGGTTTGTAGAGGTGAGTTCAACCGTGTTATTATAAAGATTAAGATTCTGCACACCCCCCTTATAGGAGCAAACAACGGAGGTTGGATTCCCACCGCCAGATAAACCGTAAAACACATTGTGATGAATATTCCAATTGCTATACACCTTCGGTGACCAGTTGACAACGCCATAGGACCCGCCATGGAACCAATTGTTTCTTACTTCTACACTGCTGCTTGACAGCTCCATGCAATACCCAGCACCATTTGTTCGTGGGCTAAGGATGTCAAAGAAATTGTTGTAAATCTTAAGCGGTGTAGCCGACTGTGTGTTGTTAGGGTTAACAATTGATATATGGTTGTCAACGTACGTGTTATATATTTCTGTTCCGGAGTAACCGCTTGCCCAGAATTCAATGGTAATGTTTGGGGCACTTCCACCATTCCATAAACCTGCCTGATGAACAGATACTTTACCATGGTGTAACTTGACATTTGTTAAGGGCGCGTTTTGATCATGGCCTAAATTCTTAATTCCGTATCCCCTTCCTTCGTCAATGTCAAACCCCGAGACATCAAGATTGGTTAGATTACCAAATTGCAGCGCCGCTGAGCACCAACTTGAACTTCCCCACGCGCAATCTTTTAGCTTGATATCTTTAACGGTACAGCTATTGGAACTTGTAAGCCAAAGCCCACTAAAATTCACATATTGTATTTTAATATTTTCTACAACAACGTTATTCCTGTTATGAATAAAGATTCCACCGTGCAATTTTTTTCCATCGCCGTCAATCGTGAAATTTTTAATGCTTTGATTACCCGTGGACGAACCTCCTGAATAAAACCGCATCAGAAATTTTTCATTAGAAAAACCTGGGCTGGCGGGGTAATAATAAAACGAAGGGTTGGCTTTAATAATAGTAGCATCTACTCCTGCTCCGACAAGATGCACGCCAAGAGGGACATGAATTTGATTCTCAATAAACGTACCAGCAGCTATTTGGATCGTATGACCTTGGCCTGCGGGTACTTTAGCAGCAGCATTTTGGATGGTGCGCCAGGGCCGTCCTGAACTTCCATCATTAGCATCATTACCACTCAAACTGACATAATAAGTAGTGGCAAAGGAACACGGGACAAAAACCAGACAAAGAAATAGAATACTTACATACCTCATGTTTACATTTTGGTTAAAAATTGACTCATAGATTTATTTAGGTGTGGACTTACTTTCCAGACTAATTGGGGCGTTTCTTCCCCAGGGTCGCAAAAATGGAACTGTGAGTTGCGCAACAAAAATGCGGATCGGTAGAGTACCCTATTAAGGGATAAGCTGATTATTTATCAGAGGAACTGCGGTTACGTCCGAAATCTTACATTGGTTAATATGAAGGAATTTTTGTTTTTAACATTAAAATTTGACCCTTCCTCTTGTTTTTGTTGACTTAGCACCACACATTGCCTGGTTTTTTAAATTAGTTTTGGCTTAAACGCTAATAAATTGACCCATTCAAAGTGGCAGGGCAATGCTACAAACCATCCTACCTCATGAAGATTAAATCTTACACACTTTATCAAGTTCCGCCACGATGGCTGTTTTTAAAAATTGAAACAGACGAAGGTATTACCGGGTGGGGTGAACCAGTCATCGAAGGAAAGGCGGCCACAGTCAAGGCAGCCGTTGACGAAATGATGGAATATCTTATTGGTAAAGATCCCATGAATATAGAAGATCATTGGAATGTACTTTATCGGGGAGGGTTTTATCGAGGCGGACCAATCTTAATGAGTGCGCTCGCAGGCATTGATCAGGCATTATGGGATATTAAGGGTAAATTCTATAATGCACCAATTCATCAACTCATCGGTGGAAAAGCGCGCGATTCTATAAAAGTTTATTCCTGGATTGGAGGGGACAGACCTGCAGATGTTGGCTTGGCGGCAAAGACGATCGTCGGCCATGGTTTTACAGCTGTAAAGATGAATGCCACGGAGGAGCTACAGTACATCGATTCATTCCAGAAAATTGATGAAGCCATCAAACGAATTGCTGCGGTAAGAGATGCAGTGGGCGCAGCTATCGGAATTGGCATAGATTTCCATGGTCGGGTACATAAGCCCATGGCCAAAATTCTTGCAAAAGAACTCGAAGCCTTTCACCCAATGTTTATTGAAGAGCCGGTTCTTCCGGAAAACAATGAAGCGCTTCGTGAAATTGCCAATCATGTATCCATACCCATCGCTACGGGTGAAAGAATGTTCTCACGGTGGCAATTCAAAAATATTTTAATGGATGGTTACGTCGATATTATCCAGCCTGATCTTTCACACGCCGGCGGCATTACAGAATGCAAAAAAATAATTTCTATGGCCGAAGCATTTGATGTAGCAGCGGCACCGCATTGTCCTCTTGGACCCATTGCATTAGCTGCGTGCTTGCAGGTTGATGCAACATGTCACAATGCTTTTATCCAAGAGCAGAGTTTAGGTATCCATTACAATCAAGGCAGTGATCTGTTAGATTACCTGGCTGATAAAACAATTTTTAAATTTAGTGATGGCTTTGTTAAAATTCCAGAGGGCCCGGGGTTGGGCATTTCTATTGATGAAGAGCACGTCAGGAAGATGGCTGCCGTTGGTCACAACTGGAAGAATCCGGTATGGCGACATACTGATAATAGTGTAGCAGAGTGGTGATCGTTTGGATAGGCTCCCCAATTGCTTCACTTAAGCTCCTGTATTGGTGTTAGATTTCAAGTTAGCGCTGTCACGTGGTTCTTAATCTGCAGACAATTTTCTATGGACAAAGGTTTCTCAACATAATCAATTACTTGTGGGTAGGTATATGCTTTTTTTCTGTCCCTTGCATCAACGGACGATGTAACTACAACTACATAAATGCGTGTATCTTTTATTTTCTGAATCGCGTCAAGGAACTGCCAACCATCCATCTCAGGCATGTTAAGGTCTAACAGTATTAAAAACGAATCGTTGGCATGTGTCGCAATATATTGAAATGCCTGGCTTCCGTTATAAGCGATCACAGGTTTTTCGCATAGCCCGCTTTCCACAACCGATATTTTGTGAAGAAAAATTACCATTTCATCATCGTCGGTTATAACGGTTTCAAGTTTCATGCTTAACTGGATTATAAATGCCCTCTGTTTTTAAAACAATATCACGAATAATGTGATCTAACTCATGAGCAGAACTTAAAATATAATGCAGTACCTCTTTTGGAATTTGTTCGTACGATTCATATTTCGGCAGTATTTCAATCAGTCCCATAATCCGAGCCAACGGCGCTCTGACGACATGCGATTGAGTCCAGGCGATTTCTTTTAGCCGTTCATTCTGGTCTTCTATTGCCTGTATATAATTCATTCGTTCAGTCACGTCACGTTGTATGGATATGAAGTGCGTAAACTTTCCAGTATTGTCTGCTACAGGTGCGATAGCCATATTTAACCAAAATTTCTCGCCACTTTTTTTGTAATTAATAAGTTCGAGGTCACAAGGCTCTCCTGTAGTTAACGTTTTCCTGATTCTATTCAGCCCTTCCCTGCTTGTCAGGGGTCCTTGTAAAAAACGAGGAGATTTCCCAATTACTTCATTCTTTGAGTACCCCGTCATTTTTGTGAAGGCGTTGTTTACGTATACGATTCTTGGACCCGGATTATCAATTGGCGTGGCTTCCGTTATCATCACGGCGTCGCTGGCATTCGTGATAACTGATTCTAATAATTTCAGACGATGCTCTTCTTCTTTTTGTCGGGTAATATCGTGCATGGATCCTATCATGCGAATACCCCTGCCGTTATCATCTTTAATCAGGAATCCCCTATCAAAAAAATATTTATACGTCCCATCAGCGCAACGAAAACGATACTCATCAGTCCAATATGCATTGCAGTTGTTAATCGATGCATCTAATTTGTCTATTATTCTTTTGGATTCCTCCGGATGTAACTTATCAGTCCACCACGCTATTGTTGTTTGTGCTGTATCATAGCCGAGAACCGACCTTATGTTTTCGTTCCAGTTTAAATTACCAGTAGACAAATCATAATCCCATATAACATCGTTGGTGGCTTTCGACACAATGTTATACCGTTCAACGCTTTCACGTATCTTATTTTCACTTTCCAATCTTTCTGTCACTTCAATGGAGTTAGCCACAATTCCACCTACTGAAGGATCATGAATCAGATTTGTCAACTTTGTTTCTATCCATCTCGAATTATTATTATTAATATCTTTTATGCGGAATGGCTTTATATGAATCGACTTCTGTTGTTCGAGACGATTAAATTCCTGCCGTACTCGGGCCTTGTCTGCCTCATGGACAAAGTCGATAGCATTTTTACCAATCAATTGGTCCACGGTAATTCCTAAAATTGATTCAGCGGTCGGACTAACATAGGTGCAATTGCCTTCTGGGCTAAGAATGGCTATCATGTCCGTACCCTCTTGCACGAGTGCTTTGAAACGTTGCTCACTCAACTGAAGAATTTTTGCAGCTTTAGTCTTTTCTGTAATATCTGTGGCCAAAACAAGTCTCGCAGCTTTTCCATCAAAGTCTATCGAATCACTTTGCACTTCTACGAAAATCAGTTCGCCGGATTTTTTCACATGTTGTACTATTCCCCTATACGGGGCCGCAAATTTTTTAAATTGTTTAATTCTATCGAGTTGCTCTCCCACATTATTTTGAGTCCAGATAGCAGGAAGTTTCATTTGAAGAAACTCTTCTTTGCTGAAACCATACTGAACGATAGCAGCTTCGTTGACGTCTAAAAAGCTAAGCGTCTCCAGATCGTAAACCCACATGGGGAGTGGACTAAAATGAAATAAACGATGATATTTGGCTTCCGATTTTTTTAGCTGGTTCCCAATTCGTTTTCGTTCGACACTGTAGGCGATACTTTTATAGAGTTGATATGCATTTAACTCATCCTTTAAAAGGTAATCCGCGACGCCCATAGAAAGGGCTGAGATACCAAATTTTTGATCTGAAAAACCTGTAAGCACAACAATAGGAGTTGATCCTGCAATTTCAACCATGTCGTGCACTAACTTTTCTCCATATGCATCTGGCAGCGTTAAATCTAGAAGAATGGCATCGAAATTATGACGTTGTTCAAGAGTCCGTTCGGCCTCCTCATAGGTACTGGCCCGACGTAACATTATGTGAGCACCCTGCTCTCTCAGGTAATCCTCAATTAAGATAAAATCTCCGGTGTTATCTTCAACCACCAGTATTTGTAAATCAGGTCTTAGAGAAGGCATTTACCAATAACTTAACTTTATGAAAACCAGTTCATAACAATAATGTTAAATGTTGAAAATACGGATTACTTTTTGCAGATAACCTAATGCGATAAAAGAAACATTAGAATTCTGCGATTATTGGATAAAGTGAGGGTGCAGTGTTACAAACGGACGTGGTTTTGTCTCATCCATGCTCAAAATTAGCCCTCAATACAAATTACCGAAATGTTTTGGTATGGTGAAATGGAAAGTACTACCGACTCCCGGACTAGAGTCGACCCATATCTTCCCTTGATAAGATTCAACGATTTTTTTGCAAATAGCTAGACCTAAGCCGGTTCCCGAGAATTCATCCCGGTTGTGAAGACGTTTAAAAAGAACAAAAACAGCATCAAAATTCTTGGGGTCAATACCAATTCCATTGTCAGCTATTGAAAATTGCCAATGAGATAACGTTTCCGTAAATCTTATTTCGACTCGCGGCCTTTGTCCCGGCCTTTGATATTTTAATCCATTACCAACGAGATTATGAAGTACCTGTTGCAAAGGCGTTTTTGAAAATTGTATAACAGGTAAATCGTGCCAGATAACTTCAGCATTTTTTTCTTCTATTGTGGTTTGGTTCAGTTGGACAATTTCCTTCAACAACTCATTCATGTCAATCTTTTGCACCGCCGAATCCGATTTACCTACGCGCGAATACTCCAGTAAATCCAAGATGATACGTTTCATTCGAGCCGCTCCATCAACGGCAAAGTGTATATACTGCCTCCCCTTCTCGTCGAGTATGTCATTATATTTCTTCTCTATTTGCGTAAGAAAACTGGTGACCATTCTAAGTGGTTCTTGCAAATCATGTGAAGTGATGTAAGCGAATTGTTCCAGTTCGGCGTTTGATTTTGCTAATTCCATGGCACGTTTGTTAAGCTCGTTATTCAATTCAATCAATGCCAACTCATTCTTTTTTAGACGGGTAATATCTTGTAAGGTACCTTGCAAACGGATTGGAGTACCTTTGTCATCACAAACTCTAGAGGCTTCAATTAAAATATATCGCAAATCACCATCTTTTCGGATCAGTCGATAGTCAGGCTTCAAGAAAGGAATACCTTGTAATGCGGCACGATGGTTTTCAAGAAATTCTTGCCTGTCATCAGGATGAATAAGGTCAGCAAATTCCTGAATCGAAGCAACGTTTGCTTTTTTATCCAGTCCACATATTTCATAAATCTGAGTCGACCAATAATTAGCATTTCCAATCAAATCCAATTCCCAATATCCCAGCTTCGCGATTTGTTGCGCCGATAATAATTGGGTATGGGCTTTTTGCAATTGTGATTGTGCTTCTTTTTTTTCGCTTATATCTTCAATAAAGGCGCAGAAAAATTCTGAGTTATCTTGCTTCACAGGAAGGATGGTCAATGATATTGGAAACTCGATTCCCTGGCGATTTTTAGCCGTTACTTCCATAACCTTATTAAGCATGGAAGAACTCTGCGCTGTTCTAAGGTAATTTCCTAATCCCGCAAAGTGCCGATCCCTGAAATTTTCCGGTAATATCAGGTCGGAAATTTCTATTCCCAACACCTCTTCTTCTTTCCATCCGAATATTTTCTCTGCTTGTGGATTCCATAATGTTACTTGTCCTGCTGTATCTATACAGATAATAGCATCCAACGCCGCATTCATTATTAGTCGTCGCGTCTGTTCGCTTTTCTTAACCGCATCCTGCGCCTGTTTATTAATTAGAATTGTTTTTAGTATGATACTCGCTTTGTCGATAGAATCTTCCTCACTTGGTTTAACTTCATGCGTTGTCGTATAATAAATTGCAAAGGTACCGAGCACGTTTTGTTTGATATCCAGGATTGGATAAGACCAGCACGATTTTAATTGGAATTGCTCCGCCAGGGTACCATAATCTTTTGTGATTGGATCGCTTACGATATCCTTTACAAATACTTTGCGCTTTGTCTGGGCGGCTACCCCACACGAACCTGAGCCAACCGGAATCCCATCAATTGCCTGGTTGAATTCAGAAGGCAAATGTGGTGAGACCCATGTAAATAATTTATCATTCTTAACTTTTAAAATACTACACAACATGTGGGGATGTATACGTTGAAGACCATTTAACAGCAAGGTCAAAATTTCTTCAATGGGCGTTTCGCTATTCGTGTAAAATTCAAAAATATTCTTTTCAAGTTCTGAAATACTTTTTCGGCGTTTCGTCTCCGTGATATTTCTGATGAAAGCAGACACACCGTCTGGAGAAGGGTAAATATGATACTCCAGCCATATATTGAAGGGTTCATAATAAAATTCAGTATGCACATCTACCTGCTCAATCATCGCTTTATGGTATGCGAAATAAATATTTGAGCCCACGATATCAGGAAATTCTTCCCACATGTGTTTACCTAAAAGTGAATCCACCGTGCGGTTTGCCAACTCCGCTCCTCTTTTGTTAACATAAGTAAACCGAAAATTTCTGTCTAACGAAACAAAGGAATCAGACACTCTTTCAATCAATCCGCGCCCGCGGTCCTCAGCATTCCTTATCTTTTCTGCTTCCAGCATCTGTCGCTTTGAAATATCTACGACGCTAATACTGAACAAGTCTTCAGCGTAAACATTTTCAAGCGTCAACCATGAAACCTCACACGGAAAACGATCGCCGTTTTTCCGGATGGCGTAAGATTCAATCACATATTTTTCTTCGCACTTTGCTCGTTGAAACACGCGCTCAAAATTTTCTTCAAAGAGGATTTGTCTTGTGCTTGACTTTAATTCTTCCAACGCATAACCAAACATGGCTGCCGCATTTTCATTACCATCAACGATAGTACCATTAGCAATGGTGAGTAGAATTGCATTGGAACGTTCAACTATAGAGCGACAGATGCCTTCGTTGGACAAAGAAGGACTTGAATGATCAGATTTATTGAGAGGGCTACGCATTGAATCTCAATTTCTGAATTAATTACTAATGGTTCAATGCATTTGAGCATAAAAATAAAAAGTGAGTACCCGTATTTTTCAAATCCCGATTCCAGGAGGAATATAAATAGGCTAGTACCGCACAAAGTGCTGGGTCATTAGGGAAAGCACATCACCAGTCAAAGGCCACCGGTTTATCATTCATACCGCAGTGATCTTGCGGGATTAATCCGCGCCGCATTTATCGTGTGGATACTCACGGTTAGTAGTGCGATAGCCACAACAACAAAACTTGGAATACCAAAAATCCACCAGGCTAACGAAATCCGGTAGGCGAATTCAGACAACCATTCATTCATAATCCACCACGCGACTGGTACGGACAACGTGATTGCGATCAACATAAGTATGAGATAATCCTTACTCACTAACGTTAGAATACTTGGTACACTGGCACCCAACACTTTTCGTATGCCTATTTCTTTTGTACGTTGAATGGCCGTGAGCGATGACAATCCAAAAAGACCCAGACACGCAATAAAAATAGCGAGGGTGGAAAATATGCCAAACACCTTTCCAAATTGCTGATCGGCCTGGTACTGTTGATTATAGTGATCATCCAGAAAAAAATAGCTAAAGGGATTGCCGGCAAAAATGGCTTTCCAGGTATCTTCAAATCGGCTAAGCGATTCTTTTACATTTGATGTATTGAACTTAATAGAATATAGTCCACCAGGGGATGCGTTGTATCGCAGCACAAGAGGTTCAAAGGCTTTCTTTAAAGATTCCTGGTGATAATTTTTAACCACACCCACGATTCGAAATGTGTCCCCCCAGAAAAAAATCTGATCATTCAACGCATCTTCCGGTTTCTTGAAACCCATGAGTTGAAATGCCGATTCATTAAGTAAAACATTTTTCCACTCATTAGCAGTTTCCCCGGAAAATCCTCTTCCCGCAATTACTTTCAATCCATACAAGGGTATGAAATCGTGATCCATCATGATGACGCGATATTGTTTGGCTTCTTTTTCAGATTGACTTAGCCTACGGATTCCACCAGCATTCCATCCAGGCTGACGCCCCGGTACCTCAGAAGAAGCAGTCACAGCAACCACTTCCGGATATTGATGAATTTGTTGCTTAAAGACCTGAAATTTTGTTTCGTATGTGGAGTCAACGACGTTTGGTGACGGAAGTATCAAAGTTTGGTCGATGTTAACGCCCAATGCCTGATTTTGCATAAACTGTATCTGCCTGTAGACAGTGAAGGTTCCAACTATAAGGGTGATCGAACAAATAAACTGCACGATCACCATTCCTTTACGGAACCGTACGCCAGAATGCGTATTTTTAAACCGTCCCTTCAAAACCTCCACGGGTTTGTAGGAAGATAAAACAAAGGCGGGATACAGGCCTGAAAGCAAAGCTCCTCCAATAATCAATGCTCCCATCCAGATCCAAAACATATTTTGCTTGAATAATAAATAATCCAGCTGCCTTCCTGTTAGATCACTGAAAGCAGGTGTAAGCATTACTACCAGGACCACAGAAATTATAACAGCCACAATATTCAGCAATAACGACTCTACAAGAAATTGTTGAATAAGTTGTGATCTGATACTACCCATCACTTTACGAACACCAACTTCGCGTGCTCGCTCAATCGATTTTGCCGTTGACAGATTGATATAATTGATCCAGGCAATCACCAAAATCAGTATGGCTACGATAGACAAAAAATATGTGGATTGCCGGTTGCCATTTGGTTTGAATTCCATCATGAAATTAGAATCCAGGTGAATGTCGGTAACGGGTTGCATATGAAAAGCGATTCCTGCATTAAAACGCTTCATCTCCTCTCCTGTTTTTTGCTCGGCCAACGCAGGAATTTTTGCTTCGATTGCCTTTACGTCTGCTTTTTCATGGAGAAGAACGTAGGTTAGAAATCCATCCCAAGACCATGTAAGCATAGGATCATTTCTTACTGTAGTCAACGTGACGAAAGACATCAGGGCACTAATTTGCATATGTGTATTGGCTGGCAAATCTTCGAAGATACCCGTGACTTGATATTCCTCTTTGCCATTTACCCGCATCATTTTCCCCACAGGATCTTCCTGCCCAAAATATTTTTTTGCAAGGGATTGTGATAACACTATTTTAAACGGCTCCCTTAGTACCGAAGAATCCTCGCCCGCCAGAAGTTTAACGGAAAAGATTTTAAAAAAGTCTTCTGATGCATAATAGACATCAGTTTCCTTGAAATATACATCACCAACGGAAAACATAGGACGCGTCCCGCTTAGTCTTACAAATCTTTCCACTTCTGGAAAGTTTGCTTTCATATCGGGGCCAATACCTGCACATCCGGCCGCCCAACGGGTAGCCAACACGCCATTTTCATACCGATCCTGTTGCATCCTAAAAATCCTTGCCTTCTTCTCATGAAAATCATCGTAGCTAAATTCATGCAATACATACTGGGTGATGAGCATGCATGCCATCATTCCAATGGCTAGTCCGAGTACGTTAATAAACGTAAAACCTTTATTACGCAAAATATAGCGTAAAACGGAGGTGAGGTAGTTTTTAATCATGCGACAAAATTTATCTTAGGCGAATGGAATACTTGTGAACGCCTAAATCGTTACATTTAAATTAAGAAAACTTTTTAGAACACCGGTTCTGCACTTAACAAGGGTTGCCCAATCACATCCTATCAAACACGAACGAAATCAGCGCGCGAAATCTTACTTATTGCTTTCGAGTTTGCGACTTACTTGACGGATAATATCATCCAACTCATTTGCTGAAACCTGTAGGCGTGAAATAATTTCTTCGCGCTCATGGTTTAACTCTTTGACTTTAACCAACTCCACTAACCCTAAAATTCGGGCCAACGGTCCACGGACTTCATGTGCTGTAAAGAATGCATACTCCACCAGTTTTTGATTTTGCATTCGTATTTCCTCCGTGCGTGCCTGTACTTTTTCTTCTAACCCTTCATTTAATTTATTAATCTCAAGGTTCAACGTCTGTAGCGCCTTTCGCGCATGCTTATTATTTTCGTTAAGTATGTAAAGTTTATATCCGAACAACGTCACCAGTATAAGGATAATCGTTACGCCAACGATCGCCAGGTACTGTCGCTGAATTTGATGATCTCGTAATGTGAGCATTTGTTCTTTTTTCTCGAACTCATAAAGCATTTGCATGGTGGCGATCTGTTGTGACTTCTGCTTGTCGAATATCTCACGGTCTAAAACACTTGCTTCCCTGGTGTAATAAAGTGATGAATCAAGATGATCAATCGCTGAAAAATATCGCGCTAAATATTCACTTGCCTCCATTTCATTGGTCTTGCTGTTTTGTTGACGTGCGAGTTCTAGTGCTTTCTTTAAATAACGATAGGATGAATCATATCGGTTTGCTTCAAGATAAAGTTTTCCTAATTGATTATTCCCCTCGATGATTTGAATGTGATCGTTCGCCTTGGCTGCAGTTCTTATCGTTTCATAATAATATCCTGAAGCATAGGGCCAGTTCCGTAGTTGATGATACATTTTTCCCAATTGCAACATGGCATGGCTTATTCCCCAATTATTATTCAATAGCCTATATCTTTTCAATGCCTCCTTGCCAAACTCAAGTCCCTTGTCCACCAATTTCTTTTTCATGTAGATCTCTGACAATGCAAGAATAACATTCGCAACCCCCAGGCTGTCGCCGATCTCACGTTTCCACGCAAGAGACTTTGTAGAGAGATCGTAAGCTTTGTCGATTTCACCACGGGCTGTGAAGACCATTGCCATGTTATTCAAGACATCCGACTGCCCTGCTTTATCGTCATTGGATTCGTATAGCTTAAGGGCCTCGTAGGAATATTCGATTGCTTTATCATGCTCACCCTTTACGTAATAAGTGGCGCCGAGCGTTTTATATCCCTCCGCCAGGCCTTTTTGATAGTTGGTCTCTCGCGATTGCCCAATCGCCTGGGTAGCAAATTTTTCGGCATCGTCAATTGAGAAAAGCGTATAGCTGGAGGCAAGATTGTTTAGGAGGTCAATGCGTTTTGGACCGTCCTGTATCCTTGGGAGGGCATTAAGCAATGAATCAAGCTCATGTTTGGCCTGAGCATGACTCGAATAAAACGAGACAGTAACCAACCAAAACAAAAAGGCTATTCTTTCCATTTTAATAACAAACCTACATAACTGGAATGTTAAAGATAACCTAAAATAATTCTTTTGCTATGCGGTAAATCGGATCGGACTTACCCATGCTATAAAAGTGAAGTGTTGGCACATTGTGCTTCATCAGTTCTTTCGACTGCTGTATACACCATTCAATCCCTACTTCCTTGACAGCAGCGTTATCTTTGCATTTTTCGGCCGCGTCCGACAATTCTTCAGGAATATCAATATGAAAAGTCTTGGGAAGTATATTAAGCTGTCCTTTGCCTGTGAGGGGTTTTATGCCGGGAATAATAGGAACATTGATTCCTACCTTTCTGCATTCATCCACAAACTGAAAATATTTTTGATTATCGAAAAACATTTGCGTTACGATATACTCTGCTCCCAGATCGACCTTTAGCTTAAGATATTTCAAATCCGCTTTTAGATTAGGGGCCGAGAAATGTTTTTCAGGATAACCAGCTACACCGATACAAAAGTTGGTAGGAGAAGTGCTCTGTAACTCTTCATCCAGGTAAATACCGCGGTTCATTTTAACAACCTGTTCCAACAGCTCGGAGGCATATCTATATCCATCTGGTTCGGGAATAAATCGTGACTCTGTTTTAATAGCATCGCCCTGGAGCACAAGGACATTATCGATACCGAGAAAGTGAAGGTCGATTAGAGCATTCTCAGTCTCTTCACGTGTAAATCCGCCGCAGATGATATGTGGCACAGTATCTACCTTGTACCTGTTTTGTATCGCTGCACAGATACCAACAGTGCCGGGCCTTTTCCGCGTTGTTCTTTTCTCAAGAAGTCCGCTTGGCGTTTTTTTATAGACATACTCCTCCCGATGATAAGTTACATCAATAAATGGTGGTTTAAATTCCATCAATGGATCGATATTGTCAAACAACATCTGAATATTCTCACCCTTCAGCGGAGGCAGAATTTCAATTGTAAATAACGATTTACCGTTTGCTCTTTTCAAGTGTTCACAGACTTTCATGGACGATGGGCGTAGGTGTTTACGTGTTTATGTGTTTGGGTGTGGATGTATCTCGGCGATTGACTAAATATTTAATTAGCGCAACCGTAAGCGCTTTAACTTCATCAGATTTTGCCTGAAGTTCTTGTGTTTTTTCTTGCTCTAAATAATTCAAATCGTGCAGAACGTAAAGAATACTTTTCACTTCCGAAACAGAATTACTTGCCGTATCTAGATATCTAATGAACTCTTTAGCGCTAAATTTTCCAAAACCTTCGGCGATATTGTTCATTGTTGAAAGGGCAGCCCTTTTTATTTGACTTTTTGTATCGAAATCTTTGGCGAGTTTTCCATGCTCACTTACAAGATAAATTTCTTTTACAAGCTTGCGGGCTTCTTGCCAGCAGCGCAAATCCTCAAATTTTGTCACTTTACTCATAATGTTTTCGAACTAATGGCTAACATAAACACTTAAACACTTAAACACTTAAACACAACCCTTACACATCATAGGACAGATTCGGACCGAGCCATTTCTCCACTTCTTCCACGCTCATTCCCTTGCGCTGGGCGTATTCAACAACCTGGTCTTTCTCAATTTTTCCGAGGCCAAAGTATTTTGATTCGGTATTGGCAAAGTAAAAGCCACTAACAGAAGAGGCCGGATACATGGCATAGGATTCTGTGAGTATTATTCCAGCTTTCTCTGCATCAAGGATGTTAAACAGAATACCTTTTTCAGTATGATCCGGACAGGCAGGATAACCGGGGGCCGGACGTATGCCGCGGTATTTTTCCGCGATCAATTCGTCATTGCTCAATTTTTCATCAGCAGCATAACCCCATAATTCATGGCGTACTTTTGCATGCAAGCATTCCGCAAAAGCTTCAGCCAACCTATCGGCTAATGCTTTGACCATTATATCAGAATAATCGTCCTGGTTTTCCTTGTACTTCGCTAAAAGTTTTTCGATACCAATACCTGCGGTTACGGCAAACATCCCTATATAATCTTGCCGTCCTGACGACTCTGGCGCAACGAAATCAGCCAGGCAAAAGTTTGGAAGATTTTGGGCTTTCTTATTTTGCTGGCGGAGAAAATGAAATGTCGCGAAGGGAGATTCGCCTTCTTTCTTAAATATTTTTACGTCGTCCTGATCCGTTCGAACCGCCGGATAAAATCCGATAACACCATTCGCCTGCAAGCTGCGGCTTTGAATAAGCTGATCCAACATTTTCTGCGCATCATCGAATAACCGTTGTGCTTCTGTTCCAACAATGGGATCTTTAAATATTCCAGGATAACGTCCGGCTAACATCCATGTCTGAAAAAAAGGTGTCCAGTCAATATACTTTCTAAGTTCGTCCAATGGAAAGTTTATAAATGATCTGTTGCCGATGAAAGTTGGTTTTGTTATTGATGTTTTTTGCCAATCAATCTTCACCTGATTGTTTCGCGCTTCTACTAACGAGATATAATTCTTTTGTTCTTTTCGCTTGTCGTAGTCTTCCCGGAGTTTGGCATATTCATTTTTGAATCTAGTCTTTATGTTCTTAAAGGTATCAGGGTTGATGAATTCACTCGCCACTGGAACGCTTCGAGAAGCATCCAGCACGTGAACAACAGGTCCGTCATAAACAGGATCTATCTTAACAGCGGTATGAATGCGAGACGTAGTTGCACCGCCGATTAACAACGGCATTTCCATTTTTTCCCGCTGCATTTCTTTTGCCATGTGCACCATTTCATCCAATGATGGTGTGATAAGTCCACTGAGGCCAATCATGTCCACCTTTTCGCGCTTAGCAGCTTCAATAATCTTTTCCGACGGCACCATCACACCAAGATCAACAACATCATAATTATTACAAGCCAACACGACACCGACAATATTCTTTCCTATATCGTGAACATCGCCCTTGACCGTTGCCATCAGTATCTTTGCTGCCGGTTTATCAACACCACCGCTGTTTCTTTTCTCTTCCTCAAGATAAGGAGTGAGGTAGGCGACTGATTTCTTCATAACGCGTGCACTTTTTACCACTTGAGGTAAAAACATTTTTCCTGCCCCAAACAGGTCACCAACGACATTCATACCCGCCATGAGTGGCCCTTCAATGACGTTTAATGGTCTCCCATACTTTTGGCGCGCTTCTTCCGTGTCCTGGTCGATATAATCAATTACGCCTTTTACCAAAGCGTGTGTAATCCTTTCCTCAACCGTCCCCTTTCGCCACTCATCATCCAGTTCTTTTTTCTTTGCAGATCCCTTAACTGTTTCCGCAAAATCAAGTAGACGTTCGGTGGCATCAGCGCGTCTGTTCAGTAAAACGTCTTCAACGCGTTCAAGCAAATCTTTGTCAATGTCATCGTACACTTCGAGCATTGATGGATTTACGATACCCATGTCCATACCAGCCTTTATGGCATGGTATAAAAATGCTGTGTGCATTGCTTCGCGCACTTTCTGATTTCCGCGAAAGCTAAAGGAGACATTGCTTACCCCACCACTAACATGCGCATGAGGAAGGTTTTCTCTGATCCATTTCGCCGCCCTGAAAAAGTCAACAGCATAGTTACGATGTTCTTCAATACCTGTGGCGACGGGAAAAATATTAGGGTCAAAAATAATATCCTGTGGTGGGAACTTAACTTCGTTGACAAGAATATCATATGCCCGTTTACAGATTGAAATTCTTCGCTCATAAGTATCAGCTTGTCCATCTTCATCAAATGCCATCACCACAACGGCTGCCCCATAGCGCTTTACCAGTTTGGCCTGCCTGATAAATTCCTCAACCCCGCCCTTCATGCTAATGGAGTTTACAATGCCTTTTCCCTGCAGGCATTTTAGTCCGGCTTCGATGACATGCCACTTTGAAGAATCGACCATGACGGGTATACGCGCGATCTCCGGTTCGGAAGCCATCAGGTTCAAAAATTTTACCATCGCCGCTTCTGAATCAAGCATCCCTTCATCCATATTTACATCAATCACCTGAGCCCCGCCCCGCACTTGGTCAAGTGCTACCTCCAGTGCCTCATCAAACTTGTCCTCCTTAATAAGTTTCAAAAATTTAGCGGAGCCAGTAACGTTGGTACGTTCACCGATGTTGACAAAGTTGGATTGTTTAGTGATTTCGACGGCCTCAAGACCGCTTAGCTTCAGGGTATATGGATCCATAGTTTTAAAATGAAGTTCATGGCGAGTGGGCCATGATTCAGGTATTTACTTTTTATTAAATTTTTTACGCTTGAATTTTAGTAGGTCAGTAATTTTAAAAAAGCATTTTTTATCCCATCCTCGCTCCGATGAATTCTCACCCATCAGTCGCAGTCCTGTCAGTGCTCATACCAAAATTTATGATGCCTGCTGACCATCTGCCAAGGAGAGTACACTATGTACTTTTCTCGGCTTATACTTTTTCGCTAACTCAGCTATTACTTTAATATGCTCTGGCGTTGTACCACAGCATCCTCCTACGATATTTACCAAACCTTCTTTTAAAAATTCCTCCACTTGCGCACCCATGTTTTCGGGCGTTTCATCGTATTGGCCAAACTCATTGGGTAGCCCGGCGTTGGGATATGCGCTGACAAAAAATGGTGCGTTGTCACTGAGTACCTGCAGATAAGGGCGAAGCATAGACGCGCCCAAAGCACAGTTTAGTCCCACACTTAATAACGGCATATGAGAAACGGAAATCAAAAAAGCCTCCGTAGTTTGTCCTGACAGCGTTCTTCCGCTGGCATCGGTAATGGTACCCGATACCATCACCGGAACACGCTTGCCTGTTTCCTCAAACAATTCCTGTATGGCAAATAAAGCAGCCTTAACATTCAAGGTATCGATAATGGTTTCGAGAAGAAGCATGTCAACGCCGCCATCAAGCAACGCTTGGGCTTGTTGTTTGAATGCTACTTTGAGCTCATCAAATGTAATTGCACGGTAGCCAGGATTATTGACATCCGGCGAGAGGGATGCGGTCTTATTGGTTGGCCCCATAGCGCCCGCCACAAATCTTGGTTTATTTGGCTCGCGTTTGGTGAATTCATCCGCAACTTCACGCGCTATCTTTGCTGATTCATAATTCAAATCATACACAGCATCTTCAAGATGATAATCAGCTTGTGCAATGGTCGTTGAACTGAATGTATTTGTCTCAACGATATCCGCCCCGGCTTCGAAATATAAGCGATGAATTTCTTTTATGATATCAGGGCGAGTTATAGAAAGGATATCGTTATTTCCTTTCAACGGATACTGATGATTTTTGAAGCGTTCCCCTCGAAAATCTTCTTCCGTTAGCGTATGGCGTTGAATCATTGTGCCCATAGCACCATCAATCACCAAAATTCTTTCCTTTAAAATGTCTTCAATTTTCATAGACTCTCTTTTTTAGATGTGCTGTCCAGAGAGCCCGGCGTAAGGGGTTTACTTATCTTTTCCACCAGGTGGCGGATGGGATTTAGCACAACACCCCGCCAGACGGCAGGATAGGATGCTAAGATGTCATAGGGCCCAAACCCTCGATCTTTCTGGATAAGCAATGCAAATAAAAGTATAAGATGTGAATATACAAAGTGTTGAGGTGTTGAAGTTCTAATCCTTGAAGTCGTCAGCACGAGTTTGGGGGTTGGAAGCGGCCGTTGAACTTGCCAGGTCCACCTGTAACGATCCGTTTGTGAGGAATACCCTTAACGCTTACACTGCAATCGAATTCAAAACCATACAGAAAGCAATAAGGCTTCAATAACCGGTAATATCACACAACATTGCTTAAACTTTGATAGTTTTGTCTATGATGCATACGCAACTGACTACTTTATCTAACAAAACTATCCGTTCGTATTGAAACTCGCAGCAATTGACATCGGCTCAAACGCAATCCGCTTTCAGATCTCTACGGTATTGGATCACTCTCCGCAAGTGCTGTTAAAAAAACTTGAATATGTTCGCTTTCCACTGCGGCTAGGACATGATGTATTTAGCAGCGGGCGAATCAGCGAGAAAAGCATTGGAAAGTTTAAGAAGTTGATGAAAGCATTTCGCTTGTTGCTAGAACTTTATGAAGTAGACGACTATATGTTTTGTGCTACCTCAGCCATGCGTGAATCGGAAAACGGTCAGGAAATTGTGACTCAGGTACAGGAAGAAGTCGGCGTATTCATTCATGTTATTGATGGCAACCGGGAAGCAGAATTTATTAATCGTGCGATCAGTTCTTATTTATCATCAAAAACTTATTTACACATTGACGTCGGGGGTGGCAGTACAGAACTGAACTTATATACAGATGGTAAAAAAATTAAAACACGCTCATTTAAGATCGGATCTGTACGTGTGCTCGAGCATACTGATTCACCGATCATGTGGCAGCATATGGAGCAATGGGTGAAGGAAAATATTAAAAAGAGTTATGGAAAGGTTACCGCCGTAGGTACCGGCGGTAACATCAGTAAGATATTTGAACTGGCGTTATCAAAACCCGGTAAAACAATCTCCATAAAAAAGGTAAAACAAATCCGTGATATGATTGAAAGTTATTCGCTTGAAGAACGGATTTACAAGTTGCAGATGAACCCGGATCGAGCAGACGTAATTATTCCCGCCAGCAATATTTATCTTAAAGTAATGGAGTGGGCACACGCAGGAAGCATTCTGGTTCCTGAAGTAGGCCTGAAGGATGGAATAATTTTCCATCTTTACGAAAAAAACATTCTTCAGAAAAAAATTGAATTCTAACGCTTGTTGAGGCTGCGTTTATCAATTGTGCTTTTGCCTTTCTTCCGTTCTTCAGTTTTTAAATCAACCAAAAAAGCTAAGGAAATTCTAAAGCCCTGGTTACGGGCCTTAAATGGTTCGGCATAATACAACCCGGAAAATTTACCATCTGATTTTGCTAGATTACTATGACCCCGTTCGTAATGCACGGAAAACATAATACGTTGATTAACCCACGGTTCGAATACTATGCCGGCAACAGCATTCAGGCCAAGTTGAAGTCTGTTCGCTCGGGTTACTCCCATGATGTCTTCTGACGCATCTGTTTCCGCCGGGTTGAACTTTATTTTATAAGATAGCTCACCAAGGTTATCCTCTTCTAATTCTGAATTATAAAATTTGCCGCTGCCACCCAACCAATAACTGATGTTGGGACCAATACCCAAAAAATATTTAAACTCTTTACTCTTGCCGATTTTACCTTTGAAGTCAACGGTATAGTTAACAGGCAGATCTATATAACTGTAGCGTGAGGTGCTTTTCAGCATTCTGTCATAATTGCTTTTCAATAGCCTTCCTTTACTTGAGTACAGCAAAGAAGCGTGTAGAAAAAAACGTTTCCGAACCTTGAAGGCAATATGTCCACCAGCATGAAAACCAATCACAGGTTCAACAGAAAATCGGTCTTTTAAATCACTCTCGCGAAAAGAAGTCCATGAGTAATTTACGCCAACTTCAGGTCCAACCAGCAGCTGAGAAAACGCTGGTTTTTCAAGTATTAAAATGAAAATTAAAAGCACAAAGGAAGCTTTCACAAAAAAATTGATTAAAGAGTCTAAAAAGTTACATCATATTAATTCAGCAAAGGTAAGGTAGGTAAGTAGTTGAAAGAATGGAACGAAAAAACGCTGTATATTCGAGAGTTACTATGAAGTGACTTTTCACCGGGACAATAGTTCACTTACAGGCCAAGACTATTTTTTAACGATAAGTTGTCGATACCCCTGTTTCTTTAAAGTGACTTTTTGGCTTTTGTCCTTATTAATGGATGTGAATGCGCTATTTTTTTAACTTAATACTCTCATTAACGCTATGTCTATGCTGTTTTGCATATACAACATCGCATGCTCAAAATTTTCCAGTCTATAACAGTTTTTACATCAATCCGTTTTTATACAATCCGGCTGAAGCACTTACCGAATATACCCAGATTTTTGCATTACACCGACAACAGTGGATGAATATCGAAGGAGCGCCGACAGTTTCTGCGTTGACAATTAACACTTTGTTAAATGAATCACGGGCGGGTATAGGCGCAAAATTTTCTTCCTATAAGCGTGGATTGTTAAACACTACCGACTTCACTTTATCTTATGCCTACGGTGTACCTATGGGGCAAAAAAACTGGCTGTTTCTTGGCCTTTCGGGCGGGGCGATAACAAATTCCATTGACCTTACCAAGGTGAGCGACCCCAATGACCCAGCCATAGCAAATTATTTGGCCAACAATATTCAACCCGCAGCGGGCTTCGGGGCACTTTATCGATCGGGCTCCGGATTAAACGTCGGTTTTTCCTTTCCTCAACTTTTTCCGAACGTTTATAACAGCGATGCCAGCTTTTCCAACACTACAGTCTCTCCCGCAGATAACGTTTTTGTCACTATTTATTACAAGCGAAAAGTTGAGAGCAAGATTGTAAGTCGCAAGAAAGGCGGGCTGAAGCGAAAAGTAAAAACGCAGGAGGCAATTGCGCCACTGGAAATGTATTTCAACTACAAATATTCCAAATATGGCAACAGCCAGTTCGAACTGCTCGGCAAACTTAATTTAACTCAAAACTTCTGGCTAGGTGGGTCTTATCGCTTGCCTTACGGATTCACAGGAAATCTGGGAATTAATACACAGCGATTCATTTTAGGATATTCTTATGAGCCTAACAATCAACCTCAGGACGGCTTCTCACAAGGTTCGCACGAAGTAATCCTGGGGCTTAAGCTAGGAAGCATCAAAAAATTCAAACGTGCCGCACCAGTTCTCCGCTCTACATTAACAAAAACACCAAATGAAAAACACACGGCACGATTCCAGGACACTGGAGACGATCCGAATAAGCTCAACGCAGAACAGGGAACTGCTAAAAAGAAATACTATGTAGTGATTCGTGTGTTTAATGATTTTACACAAGCTGACAATTACAAGAAGAAACTAATCACCGAAAAATTCAATGCTGAGATATTCTATAATCCTCAGGATAAAAAATACTACGTTCACGTTCTTGAAACATTGAAAGCTTCTGAGGCTAACGAAGAGATCAGAAATCTTAAGTCTTACACGAAACTCAAGGAAGCACGTCTATTGGTCGTAACGAGCGACAAGTAACCTTAAATTCAGGTTACATTGAAGGCTGTGAAAAGGATTCAAGGATAATGAAACAAATGCAAAATACTGTGCGTGCTGTCTGTCTCTTTACTTTTATGATAAGTACAGTTTTAACTGCATTTTCACAAAAGCCAGAAATTAAATCTGTTGATAAATGGTCTGGACACGTTGAGGAAATGGTAACTATTAAAGGTGCCTTTTTTGGAACTGACGCCAGTAAAATCACGGTGACTTTTGGTGCAGCCAAAGCGGATATAGTTTCCATCTCTGATCAAATTCTGGAGGTCAAGGTTCCTTCGGGAACAACCTACTCCGGTATCGCCGTGACAAATGTGACTACGGGCTTATCGGGTTACACGAAAAAGCAATTTTTATTGAATTACAATGGCAATGCAGGGTTTGAACTTAGCAATCTCCAGGGCCAATTTAACTTTCCAGCCGGCGCTGCGGTATCGGAAGGCCTATACGATCTTTGCATGTGCGATTTCGACGGCGATAAAAAGGTTGATGTCGCTACTGCCAGTGACAATTTTAAGTTCATTAATATTTTTCCTAACGGTTCCACTGTAGGCACGGTGTCCTTCCCCAGTAAAACTGCCGTCAACATTGCGTCACTTTCGCTCCACATCAAATGTGGGGATTTGAATGGTGACGGTAAGCCAGACCTTGTTGCAACGGAAAGTGGAGTTACAGATAAAGTCTTCATTTTAAAAAATGGAAGTACTGGGCCTGGCAACTTTTCTTTCGCTCCACCCGCACCGATAACACTTTCTGGTAAACGCCCAAAGCGAATAGAAATAGCAGACCTGGATGCCAATGGAAAGCCGGAGTTGATCGTCACTTCTCAGGGAAGCAATTCAGTAACTGTTTTAGTAAATCAAAGTTCGGTCGCGGCCATATCCTTCTCTCCCACACCGCCCATCGATGTGGTCATACCAGGAGCAGTAACAACAGAAGGGCTTGCCGCAGAAGATTTAAATGGCGATGGTTTACCAGAGATCGTTACCAGTCAATTTCAGACGAACTCAAATATTTATGTCATTGAAAATAAAAGTTCACCTGGCTCATTTGCCGCAGGAGACATAAAAACGTTGACAGTTGGTACACCGATAAAAAATATTCGTGTCGGTGATCTTGATGGAGATGGTAAAGCAGACATCGCTTTTACACAACTTGTCTCAGCAGGCATTGGAATATTTCTAAACCAAAGCACAACGTCACTCGCCTTTGGCAGTCTCAAAACTATCGAAACCGACATAACACCTTGGGGGATCGATTTTGGAGACCTGGACGGAGATGGTAAAATAGACATCGCTATTGCATCGCTTACAAAGAAATCGTTAACCGTTTTAAACAATACCAGCACAAGCGGAAATCTTTCCTTTGAGAAATTCATACAGCCTACAACCTATATCAATCGCCATATCGCCATTTGTGATGTCGACACTGATGGTAAACCTGACTTAGTGTTCACCAGCATTGATGATAATAACCTTAATATTCCGGCATCAAAGATTTCCGTATTCAGAAATAAACATTGTATGGTACCCTTCATAAAGCCTGAAGGACCTCTAAATGTATGTGCTGGATTCCCATTGGAATTAAAAGCAACAAAAGGCGGCGGAGTCACCTACGAGTGGACCAATACGACAACAAATACAACCGTAGCAGGTACGGAAACATTTTCACCTGTGGTATCCGGCGATTACGTCGTTAAAGCTATTTCTGAAAGCAACTCATGCAACGAGCTTTCAAACATAGTAAAGGTGACAATCTCCCCCGGAGCCGCAGGAGACCCGCTACCTATCAACGACGGCCCTGTTTGTGTAGGTCAAACGTTGGCCCTCAAAATATCAAATGACCTGGGCGCAGGATTCACTTATGAATGGTCTGGTCCTGAAAACTATACAGGGACAGGCATTAACCCTTCACCTGTTACAAACTTCAAATTAGTAAATGCGGGACGCTACTATGTAGATGTCAAGGCTGCCAGTGGATGCATAGCGCGCCGCGAGTCTACATTGGTTGAGGCTATCGATTTGCCTGATTTTAAAGTTGGATTTTCAGGTTCAGATGTTATTTGCTCCGGCGATCTCAAACAATTGACAATTGTCCCAAACGCTCCCGGCTTTACTTACCAGTGGTATGAAACTACTTCGGGAATAATTACAGGCGCAACAACACCAACGCATACGATAGGCGCATCTGGAAATTTCTATTATACCGCAGACTCGTCAAATCCAGCTTGCCCTACTGTGACCTCCTCCAGCGCAACGTTGAAAGTTGTAACGCTGCCAGTGCCTGCATTTACAATGCCTGCATCAGCTTGCAAAGGCCAGGAAATTTCCTTCTCCAATCAATCTACTTTTGACAATCAAGTAACACCAGGCTATCAATGGAACTTCGGGGATGGAAACATCTCTACGGAAAAGGATCCGAAACATATCTACGCGAACACCGGCGCTATTACAGTAAAACTAACAGTGAGTTATGGAAGCAATGCTTGCCCTGTGACACTCACCAAGCCTGGTTTGACCATCACCGATGCGCCTGCAGTTTCCATCTCCAGTGATTTGAATAAGTTTGAGCTATGCCCTGAAGAAAAATTAAAACTTCTTGTAGCCGGAACATTCAATTCATATTCCTGGAGTACTGGAGCGGTTACACCTACCATTGATATTACAGAAGCCGGAACGTACAGTGTGACGGTCACTGCAGTGAACGGCTGCGAATTGAAAGCAACCAAAGAAATTACAAATCTTCCTGCACCAGAAGTAACGGTCATTGCAACACCTGAAATAATAGATGAAGGACAAAGCGTTCAATTGGAAGCTTCGGGGCTCGAAAGTTACAGTTGGACACCCGAAGAGACATTATCAGATCCGTTACTCGCCAACCCCATAGCGCTACCGTTAGTTACGACAACTTATGAGGTTACCGGCACTGACATCAACAATTGTAAAGGCAAAGCAACCATTGATGTGAAGGTGCGGGGTGAAGCTATTGTAAAAAAATTGAAGCCCGAGAACTTCTTTTCACCTAATGAAGACCTGGTTAGTCCCTATTGGAAGGTTGAAAAAATTGATGAATACCCGCAGTGCGAGGTGCTTATCTTTGACGATAAAGGCGTAAAAGTTTTTAATGCAAAGCCATACATGAATGATTGGGATGGCTCCTTTAACGGAAAACGTTTACCCGATGGTGTTTACTACTACATCATACGTTGTGAAGGCGAAGAAAGTGCGCCCAGATCGGGAAGTATAACATTGTTACGATAGAATTCTATGGCGGAATCTAATGATTTTGGAGTCGGCATAGGTTTTGTGTATAGCAGGGATTCCTCTAACCGCTGCATAAAACTTACACCTAAAAAGCCGTCTGTTTTTAGTATCAAATAAATAAACAGATAGTGTCATATTTCGCAAGTGCTTAATCAAAAATCCTGAGTTATGAAGAGGCTTCTTTACGCGGTAGTGTTTTTCTGCGCAGGCATTTATACGATACCCGCCTATGCACAGGTTAAAGAAATATGTGCGAACAGTATCGATGATGATGGAGACGGTTTCATCGATTGTTTTGATGGTGAGTGTGCAAAAGAAGTTGTCTGCAGCGGCGGATATATCGGAAATGATCTTAACTGCGAAGCAAAACCTTCTGAATTTCCTAAGTTCTCCTTAGCGCTTGAGTCCGCGTCTGAAAATGGAACGGCCGTTCACCTCGGTCGTATTGCAGTTGGTGATATCGATGGTGACGGAACGCCTGAAATGATCACCACAAATAGGTATTCTAAAAAAATCTTCATACTGAATGGTGAAAATGTGGCAGGTGTCAATACAATTCAAAAACAAATCACGGTTGGATATTCACCTAACTACACTGACATTCTAACTGCAAATCTGGACCCGACACAGAAATGCGCAACTATCTTCACGATCAGCACTGGTAACTATGTTCGTGCTTATGATTGCAATCTGAATTTTATTTGGGAAAGAGATATGACCGGAGACCCGGGAATGATGGGTCTCGCCGACTTCAATGGCGATGGTCAAGTCGAGTTGTATGCCCGAAATGCTATTTATAACGCCCATAATGGTGATGTAATTGTTGCACCTCGCGGATGGTCATATTCAAATGAAGACAGACGCCCCAACGGTGGACCTGTTGCTGTTGATATTTTAAATGATGCTACAAAAAATGCTCACCTATTGACCGATGCCATTAAAGATGACAACCTCGAACTTGTTGTCGGTGACACTATCTTCAGCGTCAATATAGCATCTAAAACAATTTCACCCTCCAAGGTCATGCCGAATTATGGGCGGCGTACACCAAGTGATGCGACCAGTATAGCCGACTTTAATCTTGATGGTTCACTTGACGTTATCATTTCTGGTAAGAATATGGCAGACGGTAATACCACCATTTTCTTTTGGGATGTTAAAACTGGTGTAGTTAAAACATATTCCGATCCAATCGCCGGCAATTTTACAATCCAAAATTGCCAGGGCGCTACTGGCACAACTACAGGCGAATATTACAAAAACGGGTGGCACCAGGGAACTGGACGTGTAAATATTGCCGACCTGGATGGCGATGGAAAATTGAACGCCGCCTATGTCTCCGGTAAATTCCTTTATGCCCTTAAAGAAGATTTAACCCTACTTTGGCGAATTACCGTGAACGAAGAAACGTCCGGAAATACCGGGTGTACGCTATTTGATTTTAATGGCGACGGCAAATCTGAAGTCGTCTATCGTGATGAGAAATTCATTTACATTATTGATGGAAGCAACGGTAACATTTTTACGCAGCAGCCTTGCGTATCAAGGACCAACCGGGAATATCCAATTGTTGCAGATGTTGATGCAGATGGTAATACTGAACTATGTGTGACCTGTCGAACAGTAGATTTTGTTCAAAATGGAACTATCACAGATCCGAACGATCCTGGTTATTTAACAGAAGATCAAAAAAACTTTTGTAACATCGACAACGCCGAATACTCCCAGGTAAGAGTATTCAGATCCGGTAGCGAACCTTGGGTACCGGCGAGAAGAGTTTGGAATCAACATGGTTACTTTAACGTTAACGTAAATGACAATCTAACCATCCCTAGGATTCAGCAGAAACATCATCTCGTGTTCTCTGAGAACGTTTGTACAGTAGGTAAGAATCGTCCACTAAACAGCTTCTTAAATCAGTCACCTTTCTTAAACTCGTTAGGTTGTCCAAAATATGCTTCTCCTGATTTAGCGTATGTCCAAAATTCCCTGACGGTTAATCAACCTACATGTCCCGAGACAGACTTCACCATTTCATTTCAGATCACAAATCTTGGTGATGTGTCTTTAAGTGGTACTGTGCCAATTTCGTTCTACAACGGTGACCCTAAACTGGTAAATGCAATCAAGCTAAATACAATCAATATAAACCTGGCAGACTTTAAAGTCAACAGTGTTCAAACCATTACGAATGCTACTGTAAATGGTCCCGGATCACCCTTTACACTTTACATTGTATTAAATGATGGCGGTACTACTGTGCCTACGCCTATCAAGCTTCCCAACACCAATTTTATTGAGTGTAATTATGCAAATAATGTTTTATCGAGCCCGGTTAATCCAATACTCGCTCCACTAACAACCTTAAAAATTAAGGATAATATTAAGTGTTCACCAGGCACCACGCCGGATAATGGTGCTGTCGAAGCTTTTGTTCCTGATGGCGCACTTAAAAACACAACAGACTATCAATTCTATTGGTCTATTGGAACAACCGCCAAACCCTTAGGATCGACCGACCACACCGGGGCGACATACACTGGCATTAAAGAGGATACCTATACAGTTTATGCGATACATAAAACAGCGAATTGTTACACAGTAACCAAAGACGTTGTCGTAGATAAAGTAAATTCCCCGGTCGTCGTCAAACTGATTTTAGAAAATCCATACGACAATTGTAAATACCCTAACGCCAAACTCCGGGCCGTTGTAAATGACACGGACAACGATGGTGTCGGCGACCCAACGGGAAATTACACTTACACCTGGTACGTTGGTAACGATGTGTTTGGAGAAGTAGTTGGCGTAAGTCATATCGTTACGGATTTACAACCTATAGCATATTCGGTTTTGGTGAAGAGCAAGGCAACAGGTTGCCAAACCCTTCAATCTTATACTGTCCCCAATCAAGCAGTTAAGCCCGTGCCGACGGTAACGAAGATCGATGCAACGTGCTCGGCTGTCGCTACGGGAAGTGCATCTGCAAATGTAGGAGGCGTGACTGCCGGTTATACTTTCGAATGGTCTATTGGCAACTCGGCTAAGCCTGTACCCGATTTTACAGGCGCGAATTATTCAAACCTGGGGGCCGGTACTTATACATTGGTTGTCACACGCAACTCTTCGCAGTGTAGCTCAGATCCCGTGCAGGTAACTATTATTCAAACCATACCTCCAGTCGTTGCGGCAACTGTTAACGCGCACCAAACATCATGTGATATTTCACTGCCTAACGGTTCCGCCACTGCCAATGTAGGAGGCACTACGACCGGTTATAACTTCGAATGGTTTTTTGGACAGAACACTGTACCTGCTAATAGGGTATCTACATCAAGCGCTCCTTCCAATCTAAACGTTGGAACATATACAGTAAAAGCAACTGACATTGTCACGGGCTGCTCAGACACAGAAGAAGTAACCATTAACTTCGCTGTCGTTACCCCTACCCTGACGTTGTCATCCACATCTCATGCTACGCAATGTTCACCCGCTAATGGATCCATTACGGTTTCAGTGAACCCTGGTACGGCAACAGACTATACATTCTCATGGTACATCGGAGAAAGTATTAAAGCCACACCTGATTTCACGGACACGGACCAGACATTGAGCGGATTGGCAGCGGGCAAATATACCGTTAAAGCCATTTTCGATGCGCGTCATTGCGAGACCGCACCAATAACAGTAACAATAAATGATCTAGCTCCGGTAACTACATTTAATCCTACGAACGTTGTACGTCCCAGTGATTGCAACGATAACAATGGATCGCTGTCAGTTTCGGTATTTGCTCCAGGCAATACGTTGGGATTTGACTTTGAATGGAGAAAAGGAGAAGAGCCATATCAGGAACCAGCCATCACCACTACAACCAATACGGCGACGTCAAGTACCGCGACACAATTGGTGACGGGAAAATATACGCTGATCGCCACGAATCGCAATACGGGTTGTGTTACTACAAAAACCTTTGATCTTCCATTTGATGATGCCCAGGTGTTAGCCTTTGATAAAAAGTTAAATATTGAAAATTGCGTTCCGGGCAATGATGGAGAAATTTACGTCAACTTAATTCCAACTCCTGGTTTTGATCATAGTGATTATCGCATTGATGTCTTTGAAGGGAAAAATGATTTGGGGGCATCCGGTGCAACATTTGGCTCTAAAAATGGCGTAAGTGGCACAACCAATTATTCTTGGATAGGTCTCGAACCAGGCTTTTACACATTTGTAGCGATAACCACTAATCCTGCAAGAAGCACGTTTGAGTGTCGTTCAGTGCCGGTCACGGTTGAACTCATTCAACAAACCACTAATCCTGTGTTCACAGCGAACCCAGTCGTAAACAATGTAAACTGTGATGGTGTTGCTGCGACTGGTCAGCTTTCTGTAAATATTGCAAATGCCGTTGACTACACTTTTGAATGGTTTGAAGGAACTGACATCACATCGGACCCCCTAGGCACCAATACGGGTGGCATTCCTGGTGGCGTACCTTCAGGAGTCAGTGCACTCAATCTGCCTGCGGGAAAGTATACGGTAAAGGTTACGAAAACTGCAGGTGTGTCGGCCGGTTGTTTCTCGACTGCAACTTATCAAGTATTTGATAACCAGCCGACAATTTCAATTGCGCAAGCGGATGTAGCGCTTGTCGACATCACACGATGCGATATGATGACAGCAGGATCGGCAACAATTAATACCATTATGGAAGGCGGCGTGGCCGCACCGCTAGGCAATTATACTTTCGAGTGGTTTACAGCAGATGTCGCAGGTCCTCAAATTATTCCTTTGGAAACAGGAAATTCCTTGCTGAACAGACCGGCCGGAATATACTATGTACGTGCGATTAACACGACGAGTATGTGCAGCACCAGTGGTTTGTTCGAGTTTGAAATTAAAGATAAAACGGCGAACACCGTTGGTGTCGACTTGGTCTCATTTGTAATACCTACACAATGCTTTAAGCCTGCGAATATCACAGGACGCCTTGAAGTACTCGCGACTGGAAACAGTGGCAGCGGTTATACTTACAATTGGTTTCAAGGTCAATCTACAGCAGGCCCACCTTTGCCCGGTGCGAACATCGGCGGAGGCGGTATCATAGCACAGGATCTGGCAGCCGGATTTTATACTGTTGAAGTATTGAACAACACGACGCAGTGTACAATAACCGCTACATACGAACTACCGCTCGACATACGTCCAATATCAATGACGGCATCGGCCGAACCGCTTTCGGTTTGTTTCGATACGAATAAAGATGGAAGCGTGTTCGCCACCGTTACCAACGGGTATAAAAATGAATACGATTACTTCTGGTATGCAGAAACTGTAAAAGCTACTGAAGATTTTACCAGCATGCCATTAGCACCAATCAGCAACTTAGGCATAGGAAACTTCATTGTAAAAATTATTGATCAGAACGATGCTTCGTGTATTGTGTCTGACACTGTTCGGGTTGAGGATGGACGCGTAATGCCAGTTGTGATCGCAGAACCATTGGCGCCGCTTACCATGTGTGATCCCACCCGCCCTGATGGTGTGGCAGCAGCACACGTGGATGGAGCAATCATCTATCATCGATTTGATTGGTTTACCAACGCACCGCCTAGTGGCGCAATAATATACTCAGGCTCACAGGCGTCAAGCCTCAGCGGCGGTCTGTATTCCGTAATTGCCACCGACTTTGTCAGTGGCTGTTCGGACACAACCCAAGTTACTATTGATGTACAACAGGTTCCTGTCCCTATGCCGACCATTAAAATTCTTTCTATGGTGACTAGTTGTATTACTGATAATGGTGCACTTTCAGTTTCTGTCAATGGAATCACAAGTGAATATGTGTTTGACTGGTACATTGGAAATGCAGAAAAGGCTTCACCGGATTTTGTTGGTGAATTTTATGATAGCCTGGCCGTTGGACCATACGCCGTAACCGCTACGAGCAGGATCACCGGTTGTAAGTCGCCAATAGCAGTCGAAAACATTACCAATAATCCAAAATTCCCTGATTTCAGTATCACTACTGTTCCCACGCTATGTCGTCAGGATTCCAGTGAGCCTGCTACCGGGTTTGCCGCACTCTTCATGACAAACAATGTAGATACTGATTCTATCATTTGGGAATTCAATAACAACGTGATCGCCACAGGTCCACTTGCTGACGGACTTGACGCCGGCATGTATCGGGTTACGGTGATTTCGTCCTTGGGGTGTGAGACCACTAAAGAGGTTGAGGTGAAAACCGAGATTCGTCCTTTCAACGGCGTGTCCAGAAACAGCGACGGGCAAAATGATATTTTCCATATCAATTGTATCGAAAGTTTCCCGATGAATCAGGTTAAGATTTTTAATCGCGCAGGAACAATGGTTTATGAGGCTGAGGGCTATGATAACAACGGGACTTTCTTTGATGGTCAATCTAACCGTGGGATAAGTATGCTTGGCAACACATTACCAGGGGGAACATACTTTTACATTATTGATAAACGTGATGGATCTAAACCAATAGCAGGCTACCTGGAAATTGTAAACTAAGAGTCACATGACACCAACTCGAAAGAGTATTTTTTTAACTCTATTGCTTACCCTGATCGTCGCAACGTACGGGCTTGCGCAGCAATACCCTGTTTTTACACAGTACTATTTCAATGAGCTTGTACTGAATCCTGCTTACGCAGGCAGTCAGGTTCAGCTGAGCCTTACTGCTATGTATCGTAATCAGTGGGTTAATTTTCCTGGCGCTCCAAAAACATTCAGCGTAAGCGGGCATACGGCACTTGCTAAAAACAAAGTAGGGATCGGATTGATGATTAACCACGATGAGATCGGTAGTTATCAGAATGAGCACATCTACGCGAGTTATGCATACAAGCTGCATTTTCAGGAAGCAACACTTTCAATGGGACTTCAAGCCGGGATTAACTTATTGGGAGCAGACTACAGCAAACTGGATTTACAAAATCCGGGCGACGCTTCTTTTTACAACATTTTGAATACAGTGAAGCCGAACTTTGGAGCCGGCCTATTTTACAGTAAAAAGAATTTCTTTATTGGATTCTCCGTTCCCTTTATTCTCAATAACAAAATCGCCAACGGTGTCGAAGGATTGCTCGGGCAACTAAAGGAGGCACGTTATTACTATCTTCGAAGTGGTGTAGTATTGCCTCTCGATCGTTTTAATAAAGTAAAAATAAATCCATCCATTCTCGTTCGTCAACAGGAAGGCCAGCCGCTTAGCGTCGATATTAACAACGCTTTTATTTTCCACGACGTTTTTAGTGCTGGTGTCTCCTATCGTACGGGAGATTCTTTTATTTCCTTTATCGATTTAAAAATCAGCGAAAAATTTCACTTTGGGTATTCCTACGATTGGACGCAATCGGACTTGAATCGCTTCTCCAATGGAACGCATGAATTCATGATTAATTACCGCACACGGATTAATGGGATTCATAAAAATCCAGAGTGCCCGCATTATTACAGTTACCGATAACTTTCAAGGGTAACGCGTGTGGCGCTTTGTAACTAAAGCAATTTTGCTTCCATCACAATCTCTTTTGTGACGTGATAAAATTCCTTGTGTATATTAAATGGAGGAAGGCCGTCCTGCTTTTTGATGTAGGTACCATCTTCCTGCATAATGTAGGCATTCACGTTATCCTTTAAATTGAAGCGAAGGTTATTAATTGCCTGCCTCTTTAATATCTCCTCATCCAGTAAGAAGAGTGATTCAATACGCCTGTCAAAGCTACGAACCATAGCGTCCGCGCTACCGATGTATACTTTTGGATTATCTGCGTTATGAAAATAATATATCCGTGAATGTTCCAAATATTCGCCGACAACAGAAATCACTTCTATGTTCTCACTGAGCCCTTTTCTGCCTGGGCGTAGGCAACACATTCCCCGAACCACCAGCTTAATCTTTACACCAGCCCTGGAAGCCTCGTATAATTCGTCAATGAACTCCTTATCCTGAAGGGAATTCAATTTAATAATCACGGCAGCAGGAATTCCATTACGGGCATTCTCCGCTTCCCGCTTCACCAAATTACAAAGCTGAATACGCATGTCACGCGGTGACGTAATCAGGTTCCTATAGGTCGAGGGTTGTGAATGCCCAGTGATAACATTGAAGAACTCAGAAACATCATTTGCATATACTTCCTTAGTCGTAAGCAAACCAATATCAACGTATAGTCTTGATGTGGACTCATTGTAGTTTCCGCTCGAAAGATGCACGTAGCGGTACACTTTATCCTCCTCCTCCTTCCGGACAATCAACAAAAGTTTGGTATGCGTTTTCAAACTGCTGATGCCGTAAATAACAAAGCAACCCGCTTTTTGTAAACGTTGCGCTTCTCGTAAATTGTTTTCTTCATCGAACCGCGCTTTGACTTCAAAAAGCACAGACACGTGTTTTCCATTTTCGGCGGCCTTTAACAACGCTGAGGTTATACGCGATTCTTTTGCAACACGATAAATTGTTATTTTAATTGAAAGAACGTGCGGATCATCAGCTGCTTTTTCCACCAACTCCAGAACGGGCTCCATAGAATTGTAGGGATGATGCAAAAGTATATCCCTTTCCTTTAGGACTTCAAAAAGATCACGGTCGCCTTGCTCAGGAAAATTTAACGGTTTGATGGGTTCCGGTAACTGCGCTCTTTTTGCCTTGAACTCTTTATGGTTAATGATTTGGAGAAGACCGGAAAAATCAATTGAACTTTCTTTCGGCGTGTAAAATATATTGTGCTCATCCAAATCCCACTGAATGCGTAGCAGCCGCATCATCCATGGATCGGGATTCTCCTCTACCTCCATTCGCACGACCCTGCCCGTTCTCCTCGTTTTTAATTTTATACGCAAATCTTCCAGGAAATTGGATTCTATGTCCTCACTTTCCTCCAATGTAAAATCCCCGTTCCGGTTTATTCTAAACAAGTTTGTACTGATGATTTCAACATTTCTGAAAAGAGAATGAATGTTATTGCGGATAATTTCTTCAATTGGAACAAATTGAATAACCTCCCCATCCCACAGCTCGTAATAGCGGGGAAGATTTTGCGGCACCTGAACAAACGATACTTTCTGTTGATTAAGATTTTCCGTTGGATTTCTTGACACGACACCCAACAACAGTCTGTTATTCATCAATACTGGAAAAGTATGATAACTATCAAACACCATCGGTGTAAGCATTGGAAAGATGGTCTTGTTGAAGTAATCGTTTACCCGTTGCGTATTTTCAACGCTAAGATCCCGATAGGCAACAATAGCAAATCCATTGGAACGAAAAAGGGGGCGTAAATGATTAACATAATAATCACTTTGGTCTCGACAGAATTTTTTTGTCTCACTTAACAAGTGAATACGAAATGGTTCTTCACGCAACCCACTGTAATCAAAACGTTCCTTTCCGTAGTCAATATAATTATATAAGCTTCCCAGCCGGATGGTACAAAATTCATCCAGGTTAGAAGACGTAATGGCCAAAAATTTTAACCGGTCGAAAATGCTTCGGTCGGTATGCATCGCCTGGTCAAGAACACGGTAATTAAATTTGATCCAGCTTAAATCGCGGCTAATATAATTACTCTCTTCTATCTGGTGGGCTATCTTTTCTACTGCAACAACATCCTCCATAAATCCGCTTAAAAAATGAATTAAATATCGATGCGGGCGTACTTTGCATTTTTCTCGATAAATTCTCTGCGAGGCGCAACTTCATCGCCCATTAACATAGAGAACAAATGATCAGCTTCTGCTGCAGATTCAATGCTTACTTGTTTCAGTGAACGTTTAGCCGGATCCATGGTTGTCGTCCACAATTGTTCTGGATTCATTTCCCCAAGACCTTTATAACGTTGTACGCCCACGGAATCCTCTTTGCCTCCCGCTAACTCTTTCACAATCGCCTCGCGTTCTTCTTCCGTCCAGCAATAACGTTCTTCTCGACCTTTCTTTACGAGATAAAGTGGCGGAAGCGCGATATATACGTAACCATTTTCAATAAGGTCTTTCATGTAGCGGAAGAAGAATGTCAGAATCAATGTGCGTATATGGCTACCGTCAACGTCAGCATCGGTCATAATAATCACCTTATGGTATCGAAGCTTATTCATATTCAGCGCCTTGTCATCCTCAGGAGTGCCGAAGGAAACGCCCAATGCGGTAATCATGTTCTTGATTTCTTCATTGTCATAGATACGATGCTCCTGGGCTTTTTCAACATTTAGAATTTTACCACGCAGTGGCAATATTGCCTGAAAGTTCCGGTCTCTTCCTTGTTTTGCAGAGCCGCCTGCAGAATCACCCTCCACCAAATACAGCTCACAGATGCTGGGATCGGCACTCGAACAGTCAGCCAGTTTACCTGGAAGGCCTGTACCGGATAATACATTCTTACGCTGAACCATTTCCCGGGCCTTTCGTGCAGCATGTCGCGCTTGGGCGGCGAGTATAACCTTGTTTACGATTAGCTTTGCCTCTTTAGGGTGTTCCTCCAGGTAGGTCTGTAACACCTCACCTACTGCTTGGTCTACCGCTCCCATTACATCCGAATTTCCGAGCTTTGTTTTGGTCTGACCTTCGAACTGCGGTTCTGCTACCTTCACGGAAATGATGGTGGTTAACCCTTCACGAAAATCATCTCCACTGATGTCGAGTTTTACTTTATCTAATAATCCGGATTTGTCAGCATAATTTTTTAGCGTACGCGTCAACGCCCTTCTAAAGCCTGCGACGTGTGTTCCCCCTTCATGCGTATTGATATTATTGACATATGACACAAGGTTTTCGCTAAAGGAAGTATTATAACTCATGGCTACTTGAATCGGAATCTCCCCCTTATCATTCTCAATATAAATTGGGGTCTGAATCAGTTTCTCCCGTGTAGCATCAATGTATTCAACAAACTCGCGAAGACCACCCTCGGAGAAGAATTCATCGTGCCTCGGTTCGCCTTTTTCATCTTTTTCTCTGAGGTCGGTCAGGCCTATCCTGATCTTCGGATTTAAAAAGGCAAGTTCCCTTAAACGGGTAGCAATCGTTTCATAATTGTATTCTGTGACAGGGAAAATCTGCTTGTCTGGTAAAAAATGTACAGTAGTACCACGGTTGTTAGATTCGCCGACAACGCGCACAGGATATTTAGGAACCCCACGTTCATATTCTTGCTCTGAGGTTTTCCCATCGCGGAAAACTGTCACGTGAAGCATTTCAGATAAGGCATTCACACAGGAAACACCTACCCCATGCAATCCACCTGAAACCTTATATGTGTTTTTGTCGAACTTGCCTCCGGCGTGCAGTACTGTCATTACCACTTCCAATGCAGAGCGTTTCTCTTTCTCATGCATGTCGGTAGGAATACCGCGACCGTTATCTTCAACCCGGATTGAGTTATCTTCAAGAATAGTCACCTTAATGTCATCACAATATCCGCCCAACGCTTCGTCGATTGAATTATCGACAACCTCCCAAACGAGGTGATGAAGACCTTTTACACTAACGTCGCCAATATACATTGCCGGCCTTTTACGGACAGCTTCTAAACCTTCTAAGACCTGAATATTATTGGCTGAATAATCAGCCGGAACTTTTGCTTTATTTTCACTCATGTTGCGTTGTTAGAACCGTCAAAAATAATGTTTTTGAGGTTATAAAAAGAGATTATTTCTGACAATTATTAAGCTGTTCGTGCGAATTAGAAATAGGGTGTTTGAGATCTGAAGAACTACATTTCCGCTGAAAAAGGGAGTCAGCCTTACAACCTAGCGTTCATTCATCAACATCTCCCGTCCTTTCATCAATTCGGCGCGCTGGGCGTCGGTGATTTTAGGATAGTCGATGGCCAATGCTTTAAACTGCTTGTAAATGACACCAGCGATGGCAAGACGTGTATACCACTTGTCGTCCGCAGGAATAATGTACCATGGTGCATACTTTGTAGATGTAGCATTGATGGCTTCCTCGTAAGCAAATTGATATTCGTCCCAATGAGCACGTTCCAGCAAATCGCCAAACGCAAACTTCCAGTGTTTCTCAGGGTCGTCTATTCTCTCTAAAAAACGTTTCTTCTGTTCGTCCTTTGAAAGGTTAAGAAAGAACTTCAGAATGATCGTTCCATTCTCACTGATGTTTTCTTCGAAGCGATTTATTTGTTTGAATCGCGAGTCCCAAAATTTTTCATCGATTTTTGCAACTGTGTCAATACCAGGCAGCTGTTCCTTCATGATGTATTCCGGGTGAACCCGCGTCACCAAAACGTTTTCGTAATGCGATCGATTATGAATCGCGATTTCTCCGCGGCCGGGTAATGCCACAATGTGGCGCCATAAGTAATGATGATCTAGCTCCTGAGGCGTTGGCGCCTTAAAGCTGTAAACTTTTACCCCAAGGGGATTGAATCCTGACATGATGTGCTTAACCGCACTATCCTTGCCTGACGCGTCCATCGCCTGTAGGATAATCAACACACTGTACTGATTTTGCGCGTATAATTTGTCCTGCACCTCTGAAAGGTGCGCGAGACCCGACTCGAGTAAGTCGCCGGCTTCCGATTTATTCAAAGATTTTCCTTCATAGCCCGTAGGAAAATCTTTTAGGCGAATCACTTTTCCTGGCTTGACCTTAAATTTTTCAATCGCGACAAAATCATTTTCAGAGAGCATACAATTAAAGTTATCAGCCAAAATAGAAAATAGGTTTCGGATGCTTGACGATTATGTTTCGGTAAAAAAAATATTTTTTCCCTAATCGGAAAAAAAGCCTTCGAAATCGATTGAATAGCAATTTTTTTGAGGTAAATTCATAGTATCACCAACGCACAAATATTATGAAAACGAGAGCTCGAATTTTCTGTGTTTTTTGTCTGGTATGCCTTGTTGCTCCTTTATTCGCACAAAAGAATAATGATATAGAAGCGATTAAATCCTTGATAGAAAAAGAGACGACTGCCTTTTTTGAAATCGACTATAAAACCTGGGCATCAAGTTGGGCGCAAACTCCTTACGCATTCTGGTCCTTTGCAGATACAACCGACGTCAATTCATTTTCTGGTTGGCCAAGCATTAATGCAGGGTTCCGAGAATATTTTCAAACGGCCAGACCTTCAAAAGCAAAGATAGATCGGACATGGCATGAGGTAAAAGTATACGGCAATGGCGCCTATGCACGCTTCACCCAAAAGGTCGATGACAATACGTTACGTCCCCCACAAGCGGAAGTTCGTGTGCTTGAAAAAATCAAGGGTGTTTGGAAAATTGTTTGCGTGAATGTTATCGCAATACAGAAAGACAACGAACCTAAACTCTGAATCAATAACTGTTCAGTATTGTCTTGAACGCAATAATACCAAGGTACATGCTTCAAGAGTCTCTACGCCTTGTTGTTGAGCAAGCTGTTCGAACTCCGGATTTTCCGTTCCGGGATTAAAAATGATGCGTTTGGGTTTTAAGCCAAGGAAATAGTCATACCATTCAGGCTGACGAGGAGGTCCAATGTAAAGCGTGATGGTATCAACATCTGAGATAGGGGGTCTTTCGCGAATATCTAAAATTTTATTTCCATTGATTTCACCCTTTTGAATACCTAACAAGACAGTATCATGGTTATATTCTGCCAGCATCCTGGCTGCCAGGTTAGCATACCGCGCCTGATTTGGCGTTGCTCCTACAACTACGCTCTTTTTCACTATTGCTAAATTTTTAAATTAAACTATTCAGTTCAATATTCCGTTATTTGTTGCAAGCAAACTTCTTCGCATTACAATTCAATTTAAGTGCCTACTTTGCCGATTATTTTAATATACAAATGCATGTAGCAGTTTTAACCCTCACAAGTATTACCGCACGCTTTCACGATTCTTTTAAAATTTAAAAATAAATGAAGCAGATCATAACATCATTTCTCCTCATTGCTATTTCGATATTTTCAGTTTTAGGCCAGGCCAAAAAAGCAAACACCTATCATTATACGGTGGACCTAACCCAGGTGGTAGACGACAAAGTGATGATTGAACTGCTACCCCCCCACATTTCGTCATCAGAAATTACTTTTTACCTCCCAAAAATTATTCCCGGAACGTATGCTATCGCTGACTATGGCAGATACGTATCCGATTTTAAACCGGTTGATAAAAAAGGCAGAGCACTTCCTTTTGAACGTGTTAACGACAATACCTGGAAGATTAAAAATGCTACACGTCTTCATAAAATTAGTTACTGGGTAAATGATTCTTTCGACACCGAGATTAGTGGGCCTAACATTTTTAAACCCGCCGGCACCAACATCGAGGAAAACAAAAATTACCTGATCAACAGTGCCGGATATTTCGGATACTTTGAGAACATGAAAGAAACTGCAATTGTTTTGAATGTTGTTCGATCAAAAGATTTGTATGGATCAACCGCACTTATTCCCCAAAATCCAAGTTCCAAAACAACCGTTAAATTGGAGAAGGGATCACAAGATAATAATAAAGTTGTTGATACTTACCTGATCGATGATTACGATGAAATGATTGACTCACCCTTGATGTACAGTCGCCCAGACACCGCCATTATCAAAATCGGAAACACGGAAGTACTTATAGGAGCGTACTCTCCATCACAAAAAATTACAGCAAAAGAAATCGCCAATAGCGTGCGCGAAGTATTGATGGCACAAAAAGAATATCTCGGTGGTAATTTGCCCGTCGAAAAATATGCGTTTATATTTTACTTCACACAAGAACCCGTTTACACCTATGGCGCATTAGAACATTCCGCCTCATCATTTTATTATATGCCCGAAGCTACCATAGAACAAATGAATCAACAGCTACGGGACTTTGCTGCGCACGAATTTTTTCACATCGTTACACCATTGACAATTCACTCTGAGGAGATAGAGAATTTTGATTACAACGATCCAAAAATGTCACAGCATCTGTGGTTATACGAGGGTGTTACAGAATATTTCGCCGGGAATGTTCAGGTTAAATATGAGTTAATCACACCTGAGAATTACCTGGATGTTTTGCGCGAAAAAATTCTCACCGCTGAATCTTTTAAAGATACCGTTCCCTTTACAGACATCAGCAAGTATACGCTTACACAGTACAAAGATCAGTATTATAATGTGTATCAAAAGGGCGCGCTGATCGGAATGTGCATTGATATCAAACTGCGGAAATTGTCGGATGGCAGCTATGGTCTTCAAAATCTTGTTGCAGACCTCTCGAAGAAATATGGCAAGGAAAAGCCTTTTGAAGATGATAAATTATTTGAAGAAATAACGGCGCTAACCTATCCTGAGATCGGGGAATTCTTGAACAAGTATGTGGCAGGCACCGAAAAGTTACCATTAAAAGAAATTTTTGAGATGGTGGGAATTAACTACATAGAAACATTTATTTCTCCAGAGCTAAATTTAGGATTGGAGAGTAATGCCGTCACAATAACGCAAGAGGATAGTTCGCCTAAACTTGCTATTGCCAATGCCCAGGCGCTTAATGACCAAGGTAAAGCATTCGGATTCAAAGATGGGGACGTTCTTCTCAAAATAAATGGCGAATTGATTCCTTACAACCAAGAATTCAGAGAATTTTTTTTCCGTCAGCAACAGAGTCTTCAGAAAGGCAAACCATTCTCTTACACTGTCCAGCGGAAAAACGAGGCTGGTGAACTGCAGGAAGTAGAATTAAAAGCTGAAGCGATAGTGGTTGAACGCGAAGTAAAACATTTACTGGGAATAAACGATCAGGCCACTCCCGCACAAGTATCGCTCAGAAAATCATGGTTGGATGATTGATTCAGGTGACTTTTATTTTCAACGCAACTGCCTCGGCACACCGTTCACCATCCATCGCGGCGGATACAATGCCTCCCGCGTAACCTGCACCTTCACCACACGGAAATAATCCACTAATTTGGGGGTGTTCCAGTGAGAGAGGGTCTCTTGGAATCTTTACAGGAGATGAAGTCCGGCTTTCCACGGCTACAACTTGTGCATCGTTCGTGAGATAACCTTTCATTTTTGTCCCGAAGTTCTTAAAGCCTTGCTGCAGCGCGCGGAGGATATCGGCAGGTAAAATCTCTTTAAGGTTAACGGACGACAGGCCGGGTTGATAGGAAGTTTCAAGCAATGAAGCGGAAACTTTGCCATCCACAAAATCAACAAGTCTTTGGGCAGGCGCTGCTTGTGTACCTCCTGCTATTTCACAAGCCTTCTTTTCAATGGCTGCCTGAAAATATAGCCCTGCAAGCGCACCATTTTTCTTGTATTCATGAAAGTCATTGTGATCGACTGCCACTACAATTCCGGAATTTGCAAATGGTGAATCGCGCCGTGATGGGCTCATGCCATTGACAACGATCTCCCCAGGCGCCGTTGCTGCAGGAACAATGAATCCTCCCGGACACATACAAAAAGAAAACACGCCACGTTCTTTTCCATTGATCGATGCCTGGTGCACCAACGCGTAAGATGAAGCCGGCAAATACATTCCACGATCAGACGCACAATGGTATTGCACCTGATCTATCAATTGTTGCTGATGCTCAACCCTTACACCTAACGCGAAGGGTTTTGCTTCAATCAGAATATTTTTATGGTGCAATAGAAAAAAAATATCCCTAGCAGAATGTCCGGTGGCTAATATTACCGCCTCACTTTGAATTCGATCTCCTTTATGAGTTATGACACCATAAATTTGGTTCCCCTGTAAATCAAGGTCCGTTACTTTTGTATTAAAATGTATTTCGCCACCGGCTTCTAAAATACTTTGCCGGAGTGCGGCCACCACACGCGGTAACTTATTGGTACCAATATGCGGATGTGCATCAAACAATATATCATCCTTTGCGCCGTGAGCCACCAGAATCTCCAATACACGCCTTACGTCGCCTCTTTTCTTGGAACGCGTATATAATTTTCCATCAGAATAGGTTCCCGCACCACCTTCTCCGAAACAATAATTCGACTCAGGATTGACCACATGGTCTTTATTGATGGCTGCGAGGTCACGCCTGCGTGACTGGACATCATTTCCCCGTTCTATTACAATCGGTTTGAATCCTGATTCGATTAAACGTAACGCAGCAAAAAGTCCGGCAGGCCCGCTTCCAATCACTACAACGGCCTTACTATTGCTTACATTTCTAAAATCTTTTTTATAGGATATTAAAGGCCGGGCTTCCGATGGCGAGAGGATTTCGCACTGAATGCGTACAACAACATTCTTTGACCGAGCATCGATCGACCGCTTGATAGGCTGAACGAAAACACTGCCGTCTTGCTTTAGCCCAAGTTTTTGATAAAGGATTGAATTGAAATTCTCTTCGTCGAAAGCCTCTTCTGGCTTTAAGACAAGTTCGGTTGTTCGCATAATTAGATTTCCTGTCCGCGTGTTGAAGTGAAGCCACCTCCCACCCTACGAACTGAAACCAAAATTACTGGAAGGAAAAAACATTTCCTAAGTTCAAACCAAAGTGAAATGTTTTGGAAAATTTGTCTTGATTGAGATCTGCAAAATGAGGCGCTGCCGTCGCGTCAACATTAAATCCGCGGTAACCGATATCCCCTGAAACAAATATATCCATGGTAAAGCCGGTGGAATTATTTCGGCGCATAATTCTGTAGCCAAATAATAGTCCCCATTCAATTCTTTGTTCCACCGCATTAAAAGTATAAATCGCATCGGGATAGAACCCACTGATCTGTTTTTCGTTTTCGAAATGTCCGAGGTTTGTAAAACGAACTTCATGACCGAAATACCACATTCCGGCCTTTAAGGGGTTGTAGAATTTTTGTTTGATACTGATGCTGTATCCTCGTTCAAATTTTTTGCCTGGTGCAATATTCAAATCTGAAGTAAAGAACGGATCGCGAATACCAATGAATTCAAATTCGTGTCCAATTCGTTCCTCCAAATAAAATTCAATACCAATGGGAAGTCGACCGGCTGCCAGCCATAACGGATTTGTCCCAAAGATCACCCCTTGAAATTCATTGATCCGCGCATCGAAATACCCGAAGTGTTTACCTTTTGTGATTTTTTTATCAATACTGCTTTTTCCAGCCAGTTCAACGATCTCGTTGCTTAATTTTTTATCGTCATAGAATGGTTTATAGTATCCGGATAATTTACCATCATTCTCATAGATTTCCCAGGTACCCGTTTTTAAATCATCCTCCAACGTTCCTTTTGTTTGTAAATTTCCGTTGGGAAAATAACCGTAATATGTTCCTTTGCCTTTTTCATATTCGCAGGCTCCTTCCAGTTTTCCATCTTCATAATAATACTCCCATTTTCCCTGCCGTTTTTCGTTGACGATATTTCCTTTTCTCCGCAGTTTTCCGCTGGGATAATATTCCCGGTATTCGCCAGAGCCTTTATCGTAAGTAATTTCACTTTTAAGTTTTCCATCAGCACTTAAGGTTTTCCAGTAGCCGTTTCTTTTTCCCTCCAGGAACGCTCCGCTAGCATTTAATGTACCATCTTCAAAAAAATACTCCCATTGGCCCGTAGGCTCATCGTTAAGGTAACTACCCTTGGATGCCATTTTCCCGGAGGCATAGTGATTTATCCAGACACCATTTTTCTTTCCGTCAATAAATTCGCCTTCATCCTTTAAGGTACCATCTTCTGCATAATACCTCCAGTAGCCTACGTTGCGTGTACCTGACTTCGGTCCTTCACCTAATATTTTTCCAGAATGAAAATACTCGGTATACCTTCCGAAATCTTCAGCATAATCTATCTCTCCTTTTAAAGCACCATCTTCAAAATATGCTTTCCAGTGGCCTATCCGTTTGTTGCTTTTGTATTCTCCAATTTCTTTTATCTGGCCATTTTCGTAAAAGGTCTTCCATTCACCTTCACGGTTTCTTCCATAGATAATACCCTCCATGCTCTTTTGGCCGCCTTCATAAAAGTATTCCCATAATCCATAATTTGAGCTTTTAAAAAGGATACCGCGCATCTTCAACTTGCCTGTCTCATAGAAGAATTCCCAAATGCCGCTCGTTTCGTTATCTGTAAATTGACCCTGCGATTCGACATTACCGTTGAGATAATAGGATATATAGCGCCCGTGAAGGATATTTTTTATAGTATCCTTTACCTGATAGACCTCCTTGATATTTTTCTTCTCAGGGTCGTGGTAGGTCTGGCGCATGAAGCCTTGTGCAAAAATCTGCGAGGCGGCAGCACTAAAAAATAAAAAAATGAGTAAAAAACTTCTCACTACCAGTGTCTTAGCCTTTTGTAAAGATAGTGAAAAAAGGTAACCGGCTGGGCGTAATCGGTGAGCAGTAAATAGTAAGTGGTAAGTAGTAAATAGTAAGTGGTAAGCGGTAACGAGTAATCGTTTGCCTTCTGATTACAATGCTGGTCTACGTTTTATCTTAATGTACAGCACTCAGAATCCCTTTTCCCCACTCAGCGTGTTCTTGTTCGCTCCATAATTCGGGAAAAAACATCACTTTTTGGATTCTCGCTGGAAGATATTTTTGCCAATTCGTGCCGCCTGTTGCTTTAATTTCCTTTTGATTTTTCTGCAAATAATGGCCGGCGGATTTGAGGTGCGCAAAACGCCAGTGAATGTTGGCTAATGCATCGTAGACACGCAAGCGTTCAATAATTTCATCGCGTTCCTCGCTCTGACTTAAATGTTTTTCAAAAATCTGAAGCAGGTTCTTGTCTTTATACTTCATTCCTGCGTCGTAGAATGTGCCCATGTATTTTGCTTCAAATTGTTGCAGCGTGAGGGTCTTTTTACCGGAGGCAAGTTCAGTAGCCCCACTGCGCCAATATAATTTTTCAAGTAATGTATTAAGTTCACGGTCTTGCAACCCTTCGCGCTCTTCAACGCTCACAAGGTTGATCATATCGGTTGAGGCAATCTCAATTAGCCTATACTGTGCCGATTGAAAACCGCTGGCGGGAAGTAATGCCATTCTAAACTTCAGAAACTGCTCTTTCTCCATTCCCACTACCATGATCTCGAAAGAATTAACCAGGTTTTGAAAATAACGTATGATCCTGTTTACACGCTCAATAAAAAACTTCGCATCAATATTCGGGCGGGTGGAAATCTGTTCCAGCTCCAGCATAATCATGCGAAAATATAATTCCGTAATTTGGTGATACATGATGAACACCTTCTCGTCGGGAAAACTGGTTTCAGGCGACTGGAGACTAAGTAAAGTGTCAAGACGAATATAATCCCAGTATGTAAGATAATCCGAATACAACAATCCATCGAGGTATGAAGACAGATCTTGCCCCATCACATTGTACTTTGCCTGAAGCTTTTTCAGTTGCTCCAGGAGGTGTGCGTCAACATTTTCGCCCATCTTTGTTTTTAATAAGTATTTAGGCCTGTCTTGAAAATAAAAGTCACACAAAGACCGCAAAGTGCGAACACACAAAAGCCCAGGAAAGTGTTTTTCCGACAATTGTGGGTAAATTTATGCTTGCAATACATGGACATTAACAAGTTCACCAAAGACAGACACTATTTAGTGGTGTAAATTTGACGCCATAGTTACGAATATTCCAAATCATTATGTCAGCCAAAACATCCCCATCAGCGACAAATTCAAAAAAATCTTCAAAGCAAGACTTATTTGAGCATCCCGATTTTTACGCAATCGATGATTTATTGACAGAAGAACATAAGCTTGTTCGCAATTCCATTCGTGATTTTGTGAAGCGTGAAATTTCACCTTTTGTAGAATATTGGGCTCAGCATGCCCATTTTCCACAGGAGATTGTTAAAAAATTTGGTGACATCGGCGCATTCGGACCCACCATTCCAACTGAATATGGTGGTGGCGGGATGGATTACATCTCCTATGGCATCCTCATGCAGGAAATTGAACGCGGCGATTCCGGAATGCGATCTACAGCTAGCGTGCAAGGTTCATTGGTAATGTATCCCATTTACAAATTTGGCTCAGAGTCTCAGCGAAAGAAATACTTGCCTAAACTTGCCTCGGGTGAATGGCTTGGGTGTTTTGGGCTTACTGAACCAGACCATGGATCTAACCCTGCGGGTATGGTAACAAATTTCAAGGATGCAGGTGACCATTATATTTTAAACGGCGCAAAAATGTGGATCTCAAATGCGCCATTTGCGAACGTTGCTGTGGTGTGGGCAAAAAATGAACAAGGCAGAATTCATGGACTTATTGTCGAAAGAGGAATGCCCGGTTTTTCGGCACCAGAAACGCATCATAAATGGTCGCTTCGAGCAAGTGCTACAGGTGAATTGGTGTTTGATAATGTTAAAGTACCAAAAGAAAATTTGCTTCCGGGAAAAAGCGGCCTAGGTGCACCGTTGATGTGTCTGGATTCCGCACGCTATGGCATTGCATGGGGTGCTATTGGGGCTGCTATGGATTGTTACGAATCAATACGAAAATATGCTGCGGAAAGAATTCAGTTTGGAAAACCCATTGCATCCTTTCAGCTTGTTCAAAAAAAATTGGCAGAAATGTTAACGGAGATCACAAAGGCACAACTCATCAACTGGCGCTTAGGTACTTTGATGAATGAAGGAAAGGCAACAACAGCGCAGATCTCATTAGCGAAAAGAAACAACGTGCAGGTAGCCCTTGCGATAGCGAGAGACGCGCGTGATATGCATGGCGCCATGGGCATTACCGGAGAGTATCCGATTATGCGCCACATGATGAACCTCGAATCTGTGATCACATACGAGGGAACGAATGATATTCACTTGCTGATTTTGGGAAATGAGATTACAAAGATTTCAGCCTTCAGCTAACGGCGTACAAAGACAGCATCCGCCTAAAATAACAGCAATATATTCTTGAAGCGCTCCATTTATAAGGACAAATCGAGCGCTAATTTATTCTACGTATCCGGAAAATGTAATTCGCTGCACAGGGTTTTGTGGATCATTGGAATAAATCGTCAGAGACTTTTGCAGGGATCCTTTCCTGTCTTGTGGGTTAAGCGAAATTTTTATCAAACTGCTTTCACCTGGTTTTATCGATGTCTTTTCTGCAGATGCTGTAACGCAGGTACAATTGCCCTGCAATGATTTAATATCAAGCTCCTTTTTACCGGTGTTATAAAATTGTATTTCTCTTACGCTAGGTACATTTGGTCTTAATCGTCCAAAATCCAATGTCGAAGCTTGAACCCGAAGCTGCGGCGCTTTGGCAAGTTCTTCAGCCGTAAGTTGAGGAAACTCATCTTCCAACGTTGCGTATACTGAAAATGATTTCGTGGCATTCAGCTCGTCATCCGTATACAGTTCAACGTTATCCGACTGAAAACCATACTTGGCTTTCATCTTTCCATTATAGCTTACCTTAATATTTCCCTTTTCGCCAGGAGCGAGTGTTTTTGGTTGTACATCGATTTTGATGTACGCAGGTCCTACATATTTTCCGCTGAATGTTACAGGCTTTGAACCTTCATTTAAGACCTGGAAATCACGTACCGTAAATTCATCTTTGATAAAAACCTTACCTAAGTTAAATGACCCGGATTTTAATTTCCAGCTGCCATTTGCTGCTTGAAACTGTACGTTTTCTTTTTCGCCTTCTACGGCTACCTGACCTTTGATCTGAAGAATAATTGGATTGGAATCTAAATCAGTTGTTACGGTAAGTGATTTATTAAAATAACCTGGTCTTCCAACCGGATTATAACTCGCTTGGATAAATCCTTTTTTGCCAGGTGCAACGGGTTCTTTAGACCAAGCCGGTGTAGTACAACCGCATGACGCCTGCACCCCGACAATTTTAACGTGTCGGCTGCTGTTATTCAAAAAAGTAAACTCATGCGTAACAGGGCCGGCTTGTTCTTTTATCGATCCAAAATCAAATATTTCTTCACTGAATTGCAGGGGCTTCGCTACTTGCGCAAAAACACCTGTACTGCACACCAGACAAAAGAAGAAGAATTTAATACGCATCATTTCAATTTTTAATATCCTACAAATTTAAAACTAATTCGGTTCAGCTTTATTTTATTTCTTTGCAGTATGGCAAGAATTCTTACAGGCATACAAAGCAGCGGAAGACCTCATCTTGGGAACCTGCTGGGTGCTATCATCCCGGCAATACAGCTTTCTCAAAAACCAGGAAATGAATCATTCTTTTTTATCGCCGACCTGCACTCACTAACAACCATCAAGGATGCAGCGATTAGGTCGGCCAATGTTCGGGCAGTTGCTGCTGCATGGCTGGCTTTTGGTTTCGACATTGAGAAAAATTATCTGTATCGACAGTCCCGTATTCCTGAGGTTTGTGAGTTGGCGTGGTATTTAAACTGCTTCACTCCATTTCCCATGCTGGCAAATGCACATTCATTTAAAGATAAGTCTTCCCGTTTGGCCGATGTAAACGCCGGTTTGTTTACATACCCTGTCTTAATGACCGCCGATATCATTTTATATGATGCGGAATTTGTACCTGTCGGAAAAGATCAGCGGCAACATGTTGAAATGGCCCGCGATATTGCTACTGCTTTTAACAATACATTCGGTGAGACCTTCGTCGTACCTGAAGCCAAAATTGAAGAGCAAGTAATGACTATCCCGGGAACGGACGGGCAGAAAATGAGCAAATCTTATGGCAACATCATCGATATTTTCTTACCAGATAAAGAACTCCTGAAACAAATAAAGTCGATCAAGACCGACAGTACGCCAATGGAGTCTCCAAAAAATCCTGAAGGGGATAACGTTTTTGCTATCTACAGCCTACTAGGAACGGCAGATCAAAAAGAATCACTCCGACAAAAATATCTCGGCGGTAATTATGGGTATGGACATGCCAAGCAAGAGTTATATGAATTGATTGTCACTAAATTCAAAAAAGAGCGTGAAGCTTTTAATCATTTCATGAACAACCCTGATGAGTTGGAAAAGAAATTAGAAATCGGAGAAGGAAAAGCGCGGGTGATTGCAGTGGACGTTTTAAACAGGGTAAGAAAAAAATTAGGCTTCCGGTAAAGAGGAAGCCGATTGAATTCAAAATGTTTGTCCTGCGTCGACCAAAATCGTCTTAGACTTTCTCAGAAGTCCAGACCACTTGCTGTTTATCTTTATTGACGCTTAAAATAATCCGCGTAGGGTTAGGTGCAAGAATCAAACGCGTATCTTTTCCGGGCAACTTGTCAACTTCCACGGGTATACCTTGTCCCAGATATCCTATAGGCATCAACACATCATTGTCGGGACAATATTCGTCGTGCACTTGTTGTAAAGCTTCTTCCAGGTATTCTCCATATTCATCTTGGAAATCATCCTCCAGATCATGCAATTCTTCTTCAAGATTATCGTAAGTGGGATCGTTATAATTAATTTTGCTCAACTCCTCCCGCTTCCTGATTATTTCCAATAGCGCTTTATTCAGGGCTTTAACATCCATATCTGTATTTTTCGTAAAGATTAAAGAAATCGCCGAATTACAAAAGATTTATAATGAGGTCATGAAATAATAATTGACAAAAAATTTTGGTAAAAAGTCAAATATGATTTTGCCTTCTTTATTTTTGGCACACTATTAAAATATTCCAATGGATAAACTGTTACAACTTGTTCAAAGTAAAGCGCAAACGTGGCTTAATAGTCCTGTTATTGATGAGGCAACAAAATCGGAAGTGACTTCCCTTCTGTCTAAAAACGATTCGAAAGAACTAATTGATAATTTTTATAAGGACCTGGAATTTGGGACCGGCGGCTTGCGGGGAGTCATGGGCGCGGGATCCAATTGCATGAACCAGTATATGGTGGGCATTGCCACACAGGGGCTTGCGAATTATTTGAATAAGACATTTCCTGGAAAAAAGATTAAGGCAGCAATTGCGTATGACAGCCGAAACAAAAGTGCTTTTTTCGCACAAGTAACAGCCGATATTTTTTCTGCCAATGGCATCGATGTTTATATGTTTTCCGAACTCCGTCCGACGCCATTACTATCGTTTGCTATTCGCTATCTCCAGTGCGATTCAGGTATTGTAATTACGGCTTCTCATAATCCAAAAGAATACAACGGATACAAGGCATACTGGAATGACGGCGCGCAGGTGGTTCCGCCTCACGATAAAAACATTATCAATGAAGTGAAATTGATTACCTCTTTTGAACAGGTAAAATTTAAAGCCGATAAATCCAAAATACATACCATCGGACCAGACGTGGAAGCAGCTTACTACGAAGAAGTAAAAAAGCTGATTCCCAATAAAGCAGTCATCTCCAAGCATAAGCATATTCCATTGGTGTACTCAAGCATTCATGGTGCCGGTATTACCATGGTTCCTGAGTGTTTAAAACAAATAGGGTTCACCAATATCCATGTCGTTGAAGAGCAAGAAAAACCGGATGGGAATTTTCCAACGGTTCAGTCTCCAAATCCCGAGGAAAAATCCGCGATGGAGTTAGTGATTAAAAAAGGTAAAGCTGTTGGAGCAACCATGGTGATGGCAACAGATCCTGATACAGACCGTGTAGGCATAGGGGTACGCAAATCAGATGGCGATTTTATCTTGTTGAATGGCAACCAGGCGTTCAGTCTGATGATGTATTTTATCCTGAAAAATTTGAAAGACAAAACGGATGCATACATCGCTAAGACTATTGTAACTTCTGAACTTGTTGATACGATGGCGGCCAAGCTTGGCGTCGAATGCTACAATACGCTGACCGGTTTCAAGTACATCGCTGAATTAATGGGTAAGTTGGATGGTGAAAAACGTTTTGTGGCTGCAGGTGAAGAAAGCTATGGCTATATGGTGGGTGATTTTGTCCGCGATAAGGATGCTGTTTCTGCCTGCGCATTTTTTGCAGCCATGGCAGCAAGCGCTACCGACGAGAATAAATCCATGTACGACTGGTTAATCGATATGTATGTGGAGTTTGGTTATTATAAAGAAACTTTGCTTAACATTACGAAAAAAGGCCAGCAGGGGGAACAAGAAATAAAATCCATGATGGAGAAATTTCGAAATAATCCCCCTGAAACAATTATTGGAAGTAAGGTTGCCCGTTTGTTGGATTACAAAACGTTACAAGAGAAAAATTTATTGACTGGTAAAACAAGTGCGTTGAATTTTCCAGTCTCCGATGTGCTGCAGTTTTATTTGGAAGATGGTAGTAAAGTATCTGTGCGACCCTCTGGTACGGAACCAAAAATTAAATTTTATATGGCTGTACAAGCACCGTTAAAATCACGGGAGGATTTTGCAGCTGTTACAGCTCAACTCGATAAGAAAATTAAAGGTCTCGAAGAATACTTACTTTCAGTTTAATGCGGTTAGACATGATCATCATCCTTGAAACACTCTTAAAATTATTCGATCGCGATTTACAACGGCTGGAGGAAGAAATTAATCTATATCCCTCTGAAGAAGCTATTTGGAAAGTTAGTGGCGATATAAAAAATCCTGCCGGTAATTTGTGCCTTCACATTTGCGGCAACCTGCAGCACTACATCGGCGCTAATCTCGGGCGAACTTCCTATGTTCGAAATCGTGATTATGAATTTGCAGCAAAGGACATTTCAAAGGCAGCGCTGAGTGCTGAAGTTCAAAAAACGAAACAAGTCGTTCGCGAAACACTCGAAACGCTTAAACCCTCTAGCCTGGAGGCTGAATATCCGGAAAAGGTTTTTGAATATTCAATGACAACAGCCTATTTCCTGATACATCTCTCCTCCCATTTGGGATATCACCTTGGACAAATTAACTATCATAGAAGGATTCTTCAGTAGAGAATGCGGTCGCCGGCGTCGGTCGCCAAGATCGGTGATCGTTAATTATTTTCCATGTGCTAAGTAATCATCGCGTAACCCTTCTGGCTCCGTCTGTCATCGTTCGAGCTTTCGTAACGCTTCGATCGAGCTTCCATCATCCTTGCATAAAATCAGCTTTTATGCAACAACCCTGCATCCAAACGGGTGCTTGACGGAAACTCCATCGAAGGTAAACGCTAGTCAGATCGGGGCGCACGGCTATCAATGGGAATGCTCGAAAGTACGTTGGCTGTTTGATATCGAAACCATGCCCACCTCTCACTTCATGGCAGTCCGGGAAATAAGACGACAGACCTTTGCGCAATTTTCCCGTTCCCAATATCCTGATTACCTTTGCGGATTGCCATGAAAAAAGTCGCGTTTTACACACTGGGATGCAAGCTTAATTACTCTGAGACCTCCACAATTTCAAGGTTGTTTGAAGAAAAGGGCTACCGAAAAGTCGAGTTTACAGAGACACCTGATATTTTTATTATCAACACCTGCTCTGTAACAGAAAATGCCGACAAGAAATGCCATAAAATTGTGCGGGAGGCTCGAAGTATTTCCCCTGATGCTTATGTGGCTATAATTGGATGTTATGCCCAACTAAAACCGCAGGAAATCGCCACTATACCCGGCGTGGATGCGGTGCTGGGTGCAGCCGAAAAATTCAGGTTAGTAGAATTACTGGACGGTTTTGTAAGACCGCCGGAAGCACAGGTTTTTGCTTCGGATATTGAAACAGCAAACAGGTTCAACACATCCTATTCGCTGCACGACAGAACCCGTACGTTTCTTAAAGTACAGGATGGATGTGATTACTCATGTTCTTTCTGTACGATACCATTGGCACGCGGGGCAAGTCGAAGTGATAGCATTGCCAATATTGTCAGGACAGCAACTGAAATTGGAAAAACAGACGTACGAGAAGTTGTACTCACGGGGGTAAACACGGGCGATTTTGGCATCCAGGAAGGAAAACGTGTAGAGCGATTTATTGATCTCATCAAGGCGCTGGACAACGTGCCGGGTATTGACCGTTTCCGGATTTCATCTATCGAGCCCAATCTTCTTACCAACGAGATCATACAATTTGTTGCAGAATCAAATAAGTTCGTCCCGCATTTTCATATTCCATTACAGTCGGGCTCCAATAAAGTGTTGAAGCTCATGAAGCGACGGTACCTTCGTGAATTATATGTTGATCGGGTAGCGGAAATAAAATCATGGATGCCCAATGCCTGTATCGGTGTTGATGTCATCGTTGGGTTTCCCGGAGAGACACAAGAGGATTTTTTGGAAACATACGAGTTTTTGAATAACCTGAATATTTCTTATCTCCACGTATTTACCTACTCCGAACGCGAGAATACGTTGGCGGCCACCTTAAACGATGTTGTGCCTAAACATATCCGGGCAGAACGCTCTAAAATGCTGCATATCCTTTCCGACAAAAAGCGCAGAAAATTTTACGAGGAAAATTTAGATCGGGAAGCAATTGTTCTTTTTGAGAACGACATCGAAAATGGAATGATGCATGGCTTTACCGAGAACTACGTTCGCGTCACCGCCAAGTACGATCCGGTGCTGGTGAACGATTTGAAAAAATTGCGTCTAAAGCTTATCAACGAAAAAGGACTTGTTGAATTAGAAGAACCATCTATCGAAATGCTGGCGCATCGATAGGATTGCCCTCCCACATTCGATCCGGCACAACCAATCTATCTAACGCCATCGCCAAATGCATTCGTTTGAATCAATTCCCGACCGTTTAAGGAATGATCCACACGGGCTCTAATCTTAACATAAGTTATTGATGATCAATCCAATTAGCGCCGGTTTGCAACGTTTTAAAGGGTAGATTCGCGATGCGGGAAAGAATAAAGTTCTTATTTTAGGAACAAGCCCGAAAGCTTATGTGTTTAAAAAATCAAGGAACACAACCATACTTACACGATTAATATAATCAACGACTAAAACGGTTGTAGGAATTTTAAGCAAAGTAACTTAGGCCCATATTTTAACCCCGTATTAAAATGATAACTGTATTTTTTATTGGTGTTTTGATCGCCATTTTTAATAGCATTCAAAAACTTCATGTTCGGCCCGTATTTGTTAGAGTTAAAGCGAATAATAACAAGCGGAATTTCAAATGACTAACCGATTTTAAGAAATCTTCGGTTCTTCAATTTTTGTAATCACCCCGTCCTTAAGTTCGATTCTTCGATCTGCCATCTCGGATAGATGTTCGTTATGGGTAACAATGATAAAAGTCTGTCCCGTTTCTTGTCGAAGTTGAAAGAAAAGGCGGTGCAGGTCTTCTGCATTTTTGGAATCCAGATTACCGCTCGGTTCGTCTGCCAGAATCAAATCCGGGGCGTTGATCATAGCCCGCGCTACAGCAGTTCGCTGCTGCTCCCCTCCCGACAATTCAGAGGGTTTGTGATGAATTCGATCTTCCAATCCTAACATTTTTAGCAATTCTTCACCCCGTTGCCTTATTTTCCTTTCATCTTTCTTCCCAATTAGGCCAGGGATGATAACATTTTCCAAGGCTGAGAATTCCGGCAGGAGGTTATGAAACTGAAAGACGAACCCTAAAGATTTATTACGGAATGCAGCAAGATTTTTTGCAGACTGGCTGAATACATCTTTATCATGAATGAAAACTTTGCCTTTATCCGGGCTATCAAGCGTACCCAAAATATGGAGCAATGTACTTTTACCCGCGCCTGAAGCACCAACAATTGCTACAATCTCACCTTTTCTAATTTCGAGATCAATTCCCTTAAGCACAGCCAATTTACCGTAGGATTTTTCAATCTGAGTGGCGCGTAACATTGTTTGAATTTACGTGTTTCTTGAAATAAAGCCGTAAATAAACTAGTTTCGCCCCAAACAAAAAATTTCATGAACATCCACGAATACCAAGGAAAAGAAATTCTTAAGAAGTACGGGGTAACAATTCAACGCGGCATAGTTGCTGATACTCCGGATAGTGCTATTCAAGCGGCAAAGGAACTTCAGGCAGAAACTGGAACGAAATGGTTTGTCATCAAATCCCAGATACATGCTGGTGGACGTGGAAAAGGAAAGATCAGGGAGACAGGCTCGCACGGCGTCGTATTAGCAAAAAGTATCGCGGAGGTACCGGATAAAGTAAAGGCCATACTGGGGGGCACACTAGTAACGCACCAAACAGGCGCAGAAGGAAAAAAAGTAAATAAAGTATTGATTGCCGAGGATGTTTATTATCCCGGGGAAGCTCAGCCAAAAGAATACTACCTGAGTATCTTGCTTGACAGGTCAAAGGCTTGTCCCGTGATCATGGCATCAACTGAAGGCGGTATGAACATCGAAGAAGTTGCTGAAGAACATCCTGAAAAAATTATAAAGGAATGGATCGATCCTGTTGTTGGACTGCAGCCATTCCAGGCACGTAAAATTGCTTTCGCTTTGGGATGGGAAGGAAATGCTTTCAAAGAAGGTGTGAGATTCATCAACTCACTTTACACTGCATACCTCGGCTTGGATGCTTCCATGTTTGAGATCAACCCGTTACTGAAAACATCCGACAATAAAATTCTTGCGGTAGATGCTAAAGTAAACCTGGATGACAATGCGTTGTACAGACATAAAGATCTGGCTGAATTGAGAGATATCACAGAAGAAGATCCTTTGGAAGTAGAGGCAGGTAAAGCCGGGTTAAACTATGTAAAGCTGGACGGCAATGTTGGATGCATGGTAAACGGTGCCGGACTTGCCATGGCGACAATGGACATTATCAAACTGTCGGGCGGAGAACCCGCTAACTTTTTGGACGTAGGGGGTGGAGCAAATGCTGAAACTGTTGAAGCTGGGTTCCGTATCATTCTAAAAGATCCTAATGTAAAAGCTATTCTGATCAACATCTTTGGGGGAATTGTTCGGTGCGACCGTGTAGCCAATGGCGTTGTGGAGGCTTATAAAAAGATTGGTGATATTAAGGTGCCGATCATTGTACGCTTGCAGGGAACAAACGCTGAAGAAGGTGCAAAAATTATTGAGCAATCAGGATTAAAAGTATTCTCTGCCATATTGCTTAAGGATGCTGCTCAGAGAGTTAAAGAAGTATTAAGTTAAATCATTTTTTATCAGTCCTCTAAATTGTTTATATTCACCAAAACTATAGTCTGAAGAAAAGGATGAAGAAGCTTTCAATACTCGTTCTGATTGGATTAACCACACTTCCTTTTGCAGGTAACGCTCAAAGCTTTTTCGCTCTTCGCAGAGATCGAAATTTCCTGGTAAGTATAGGAACAGGTACAGCAACTTACAAAGGGGAAATGGTGAACCCTGGTGACTTTGGGAGTCTACGTCCAAACATTGCCATTGGTGCCGAATATTATTTGAATAGTCGGTTGAGTGCCCGCGCCGAGCTGACCTACTTCCAGCTAAGAGGTGACGATAAAAAAGCTGATGATGATCGATGGGAGAGAAATCTTTCATTTAAATCGGGTAATGTTGAATTGGCATTGTTAGGCGCGGTCAACCTTAGCCCTATGGGCTTACGGTTTTACCAACGCTCTGCCTTAAATATTCATGCTTTTGCCGGCATTGGTGTATTGTATTTTAATCCTAAAGCAGAGATCGACGGAAAGACATACGCCTTGCAGCCGCTTCAAACTGAAGGAAAAAAGTATAGCCGTATTCAACCCGTCATACCGTTTGGATTAGGTGCGCGGATCAAACTGGATCCATTCTTCAACATTTTAATTGAAGGTGGGTACAGGATTACGTTTACCGATTATTTAGACGATGTCAGCATTCGTCGCTATCCTGATCCTGCCACCCTGAAAAACGATTTAGCGCGCCGGTTATCCGATAGAAGACCTGAAATTGGAACACAACCAGATAATCCCACACGAGTTGGTGTCCGTGGCAATCCTAAAGAAAATGATGGCTATTTGATTTTAAATGTTACGTTACAATACTACTTGCCTCAAATGATATTTGAGAATTATAACAAGTTGTATAACGTGAAGCGTAAAGGATATTATCGCAAGCCTAGAAAAAGTTAGTCTGTCTATCAATGGTAGGCAAGATCGCTGCTAACTTCATAAGATCACTTGATGCCTACTCCATCAATATACTCTGGTATTTCTTCGTCTCGCCCAATGTATTGGCAATTCCTTTGGACACCGATAAAAGCGGCTGAGGATCAATATGAACTGGAAGCCGCAGCTTGGTTTCAAATCGCTCGCGTAAGCCTCTTAGCATCGCACTGCCGCCGGTAATATGAATGCCATTTTCATAAATATCACTGGCAAGTTCAGGTGGACAAGTTTCTAACGTCTGGACTACACTATGCTCGATAGCGCTTATTGATTTTTCCAACACGAATGCAATTTCACTGTGATTGACTTTTTTTGTCACAGGAATACCTTCTACCAAATCCTTACCTTTTACAATTAAAGGCTGCGGTATCTCCGGAGGATTATCCATCACCGCGCCCACTTTTATTTTTATCTGTTCAGCAGTTTTTAAACCGATTGCCACATTATAATTTCTTCTGAAATGATCTTGTATTTCTTCGTCAAAAGTATCCCCCGCTACTTTAAGAGATTGAAAAGCGGCAATCCCTGAAAGAGAAATCACAACAATTTCTGTTATACCTCCACCAATATCAATGATCATTTTTCCGTTAGGCTCGCGGATGTTTAACCCGATGCCCATAGCCGCTGCAATAGGCTCATAAACCATGTAAGTATGTCTGGCGCTGAATTGGTCCAGCACATCCCTTAATGCACGTCGTTCAACCTCCGTTGTGTTATATGGAATTCCTGAAATGATGCAGTCATATCCGCTCATAAAAGAACCGCAGCCACACGCCTGACCTACCATTTCGTGAATCATCTGGCGCGCAGAATCATAATCGGCTATCACGCCGCCTCTCAGCGGTTTAACCGGTCGCAGTTCCTCATGATTTTTTTCAAACATATTATAAGCCTTGTCGCCAACGGCCTTTACGGCGTGGCTTCCCGCATCAAAAACAATGTATGAAGGTTGAGAGAAAAGAACACTCTGACGATTACTCACGACGGTATTGTTATTACCCAAATCAAGTGCTACACTTTTGTTCTTAAAGAAATTAAAATTCATGGTTAAAAAGTGTTGAGGTGTTGAAGTTCGAAGTGTTGGAGTTTGTTAGACTCTATGCAAGCACTGGAACTCTTAATCATTCTGCCGGGGTTAATCTAATTTGCTGTTGTTTGTGATGGTGTAAAAGTCGTAACTTCCCTGACTATAACCAACCTTAAATATTCTATGTCAGACCATATACAAAAATCGCGAAGATCTTTTATTAAAAAGGCTATAGGTAGTGCAATTATTACCGGTGTACCTTCCACCATCATTGCACATCCGGAAAGCTACATTGAAACATTGTCGCCCGCTAAAAAATTCATGGCCAACGACCAAGTTAATATTGCGGTAATTGGCATGGGTATCATGGGCTTTAGCAATGCAAAAACCTCTGTACAAGTACCTGGAGTGAAGCTGGTTGCTGCCTGCGACTTATACACCGGGCGCCTTGATCACGCGAAGGAGGTATATGGCAAAGATTTGTTCGTAACTAAAAACTATCAAGAAATTCTCGATAGAAAGGATATAGACGCGGTTTTTATCGCCACCACCGACCATTGGCATGACCGGATTTCCATAGACGCCATGAACAAAGGCAAACACGTGTATTGCGAAAAGCCTATGGTTCATAAACTCGATGAGGGCGCAGCGGTCATCGCTGCACAAAAGAAAACGGGCAAAGTAATGCAGATCGGAAGCCAGCGGGTAAGTTCAATCGTTACGGAAAAGACGCGTGAAATCTACGAATCGGGTGTGATTGGCGAACTCGTCCTCGTGGAAACATGGATGGATCGGCAGGGAGGAAATGGCGCCTGGCAATATTCAATACCAACCGATGCAAATGCTGGCACTGTTGACTGGGAAAGATTTTTGGGTGATGCGCCTAAAGTAGCTTTTGATCCAGTACGCTTTTTCCGGTGGAGAAATTATCAGGATTATGGAACGGGCATCGCAGGAGATTTATTTGTACATCTTTTTTCAGGACTGCATACAGTCATCAGTTCCAAAGGCCCGAATCGTATTTATGCAACGGGTGGGTTACGGTACTGGAAAGACGGCAGAGATGTTCCGGACATTATCACAGGTTTATACGATTACCCGGCTACCGACAAACACCCAGCCTTTACGTTACAAATGAGAGTCAATTTTGTGGATGGCGGAGGTGGAGGTGAAAGGTTACGCCTTGTAGGAAGTGAAGGCGTAATCACCATGGGGTGGAACGAGGTCAAAGTAACGCTGAGTAAAACGCCGAAAGCTCCAGGCTATGGCGGATGGGATTCATTCAATACGTTTACCGAAGCCCAACAAAAAGAATACGAAAAGTGGTACCAGGCAAAATACGGAAACATCGCCAAAGAAGAGGCAAAGCCAGGTCCGGAATATCGTGCACCGCAGGGTTACAGTGCCAACACCGATCACCACGTTAATTTTTATAAAGGCATTCGCGAGAAAGCACCAATCAAGGAAGATGCATTATTTGGAATGCGCGCCGGTGGACCTGCATTAGCAAGCAATAAAAGCCTGTTTGAGAAAAAGATAATTGAATGGGATCCTGAAACAGCCACAGTAAAAGCTAGCTAAAACATGCGGCGGTCGCAAGCTTCAAGTACAATTTGGGGCTTGTGACTTAACACATATAACTTCTCAGTTGGACCACCAAAAAAATATGCCGGGTCGTATTATTGACACCATTAGGATTGGATTGAGTTTAGAAAAGCAGCGGGACTATAGGAATATAGTACTGGTACAGGTTATTATTATTGTATTTGGTCTTACGTTAACTGAATTTTTGCAGAATGGATCCCAAACTCCAATCGCAAAACTTATTATTACCATCTTCTCTATTTTCGGCATCACTTACGCTTTCTTGCTCTGGGATCTGCTAAAGAACTTCACTAAGAACAAGCTGCTGATACGTATTTACTTCGTCATTCTTATAGGCATTACGTTGATGGGTTCACTGGTGGAATTTCCTTACTATAAATTTCTTGAGGTCACAAACAGACAGCTCTACCTTTTTATTATTCACGGGTTGTTGTTTCCAATTGAGATCACCGTTATCACCTTCGCCATTCGAGATATCTTCTCCGGAGAATTTCTCACGCCCGACAAGCTGTGGGGCGCAGCTTGCATTTTTCTCATGACAGGAATTTCATTTGGCAGTTTATATGACCTGATCTGCATCGTTACACCAGGAAGTCTGGGAAAAGAAATTGAGTCAGGACTCCCCAATTACGCAGAGTGTGTTACGTATAGCTTAAGTATCTTAGGCGGTACCGACGGTGGATATCCTAATGTGAGCAGACTTATTCGTAACATCGGCGTGCTTGAAGCAGTATGGAGTAATTTATTCGTAGTTTTGATCATCGGCAAACTTATGGGATTGCCGCGACCTCCGAAAGAATGATTGTTGGAGGTTCAAGCTCAATTGGCTTAGGCTTCAAACAATAGGTACCCGCCGCACGTCAAAATTATTACGGCATCTTATAACACACATCTCGTTAAACCACAAACCATATGAATAATAGAAAATTTTTGCCCTTCATCATTGTAGGTATAATCGCCCTCTTTATTGTGATGGGAATTTCATCCAGTATTTTTTACACACTTGAAGCAACAGAACGCGCTGTGATATTTTACAAATTCGGCAGCGGCCTTGATAAAGAAAATGTTTTTCAACCGGGCTTTCATATGAAAGCACCATGGAATGACCTTATCGTCTTTGAAGTATCCGAAATTACATCCGAAGAAAACATGGACATCAATGACAAAAACGGCTTGCCTATTCATGTGGATGTAACAGTTCGGTATACACCTTACAATGACAAAATCGGCTTCATCTACGAAAAATTTAAAACCGACTATGCCGGTCGCCTGGTGATACCCGAAGTAAGATCCATGACGCGTCAGGTGCTGGCTCGTTATACGGCTGAAGAAATCTATTCTACTAAACGCGCTGAAGTCGAGAATACAGTTAAGAGTGAAACAGAAAAGGTTTTGAACGCAAACTTTATCGACGCCAAAGCTGTGTTGATCCGATCGATCAAGCTTCCCGATCAGATTCGAATGGCCATCGAAAGCAAATTACAACAGCAACAAGAGGCCCTCGCCTACCAATACCGCCTGGATAAAGAAAAAAGTGAGGCAGAGAGAAAAAGAATTGCTGCCGAAGGTGAGTCGCGTGCAAACAACATCATAAACAACAGCTTGACCAATAACTTGTTGAAAATGAGAGGTATTGAAGCAACGCTCGAACTATCCAAATCCCCTAATTCCAAAGTAATCGTCATCGGTTCGGGCGCGGATGGAATGCCATTGATCCTGGGCAACAATTAAAAATTCTTTTTTTAGCGTAATTTTTCGCCGTCAACAATCTAGCCTGTATCTTTAAAACCGCTGATAAACTATTAAACATGTCTAAAACTGCTAAAACTGCTGAACTCATAATTGACGGAAAATCATATACATTACCCCTGATTGAAGGAACAGAGAATGAGGTGGCGATCGATATTAGTGAGCTCATGGAAAAAACCGGCGCCATTACGTTGGACCTAGGTTATAAGAATACAGGGGCAACTAAAAGCGCAATCACTTTTCTCGATGGCGACAAGGGGATACTTCGTTACCGCGGTTATGGAATCGAAGAATTGGCTGAAAAGTCAAACTTCCTGGAAGTGGCCCACCTGCTGATTTTCGGAGAGCTTCCGACAAAGAAACAATTCGATCAGTTTAGTCATGATATTAAAACACACACACTCGTTCACGAAGACATCAAGAAAATCCTGGATGGCTTCCCCTCTACAGCCCATCCTATGGGTGTACTTGCATCCCTGTTTTGTTCCCAGACTGCTTTTTATCCAGAATCTTTAGACCCCAATCGCCCTACCGACGGAATTTATTTGAGCATTGTACGATCTATGGCAAAGATGCCAACCTTTGCGGCATGGGCTTATAAAAATGCAATGGGCCACCCTGTTAACTACCCGGATAATCGGTTGGACTATTGTGCCAGGTTCCTCAAAATGGTGTTTTCGTTACCTGCTGAAGAATATCAAGTAGACCCCGTAATTGTTGATGCCTTAGATAAGCTGTTGATTTTACATGCTGACCACGAGCAGAATTGTTCGACGTCAACGGTAAGAATTGTAGGCTCATCGAAAGCAAGCATCTACTCCTCTATCTCAGCAGGGATCAATGCCTTGTGGGGCCCGCTGCATGGTGGTGCCAATCAGGAAGTGATTGTCATGCTGGAGAACATCCGTAGAGATGGAGGGGATACGGAAAAATGGATCAACAAAGCAAAGGATAAAAACAGCGGCTTCCGTTTAATGGGATTTGGACACCGTGTGTATAAGAACTTCGATCCACGCGCAAAAATAATCAAAAAGGCAGCGGATGATGTTCTCAAAAAATTGGGGGTAAATGATCCTGTTCTGGAGATCGCACTTAAGCTGGAGGAAGCTGCATTAAAAGATCCTTACTTTGTCGAAAGAAGACTTTATCCAAATGTTGATTTCTACTCTGGCATTATTTATCGTGCTCTAGGCATTCCGGTAGAAATGTTTACCGTCATGTTTGCCATGGGAAGACTGCCAGGTTGGATAGCGCAATGGAAGGAAATGAGAGAGAATAAAGAACCAATTGGAAGACCAAGACAGATCTATACGGGCGCAACGTCGAGACCATATTTGGAAATAGGTAAGCGAAGTTAACTCAACGGTTTGGCGTGCGACGTCTTCGGTTCTTTTCTCCTTAGGAAATGCAAACTAAGACATCGGGTCACATCATTACAAAATCACAACTCGAAACAACGGGCCTCAATCATCAACGATTATGTTAAAAGAACAATTTGAAAGTGCTGCTGCCCGGTCAAAGGAATTTACCAAACGACCTAGCAATGAAGAGTTGCTGGAGCTCTATGCACTTTATAAGCAAGCCACCGAAGGTGATGTGAACGGCGAGCGACCTGGAGGTTTTGATTTTAAAGCAATCGCCAAGTATGACGCGTGGGAAGAGCTGAAGGGAAAAACGAAAGAACAGGCCATGCAGGAATATATTGACCTTGTCAATAAGTTGCAGCAACAATACCTTTAAGCCTGCTTGCTGCGCTGCCAATCACACGGATAGAGTTTCATCGCGTGAATAAATAACCTACGTGAATCTTTTTTTTCAACCACAGATCCCTCAAGGTATACTGCATCTTGATCCGGACGAATCCCGCCACGTCGTTAAAGTACTCCGAAAAAAACAAGGTGATCAGATCCGGTTAACGGATGGAAAAGGTGTTTTCTATGATGCAGTCATCACCAATCCGGATTCTCATCGCTGTGAATTTGCTGTTCAGAAAGAGACCCACGAAACCCAAAAATCTTTTAATATTCACATCGCCATCGCTCCCACGAAAAATACCGATCGCATGGAGTGGTTTGTTGAAAAATCTGTGGAGTTCGGAATTGATGAAATAACCTTAATACAATGCGATCATAGCGAACGTCAACATTTAAAAATCGAGCGGTTACAAAAAGTGGCGATTAGTGCCATGAAGCAATCGCTCAAAGCCACGCTTCCAGCTATTTATCCTGTAACGACATTTCGAAACATCTTATTAACTTCTTCCGCTACTGAAAAGTATATCGCTTACGTTGACAATGATAATCCACATCAACTGAAAAATCTCATCAGACCGAATACGTCTTACCTTGTCATGATCGGACCTGAAGGAGATTTCTCGGCGGAAGAAATTATGCTGGCCGAGGAAAGAGGTTTTATAAAAGTGGGCCTTGGCCCCTCACGCCTTAGAACAGAAACCGCCGGATTAGCCGCGTGCCATATCCTGAATTTGGCAAACACACCCTGATGCTTTACATTGTGTTCATAACACGAGCAGCATGGTTTTAAACTATATCTGGATTTCATTTTTTCTCATTGCTTTTATTGTAGCGCTCATAAAACTAATTGTGTTTAACGATGCTACAGTTTTTCCCGCCATGCTGCAGTCGACTTTCGACATGGCAAAAACCGGATTTGAAATTTCAATAGGGCTGGCTGGTGTAATGTCCCTTTGGTTGGGACTTATGAAAATTGGCGAGCGCGGTGGAATGATTCCAATTCTCTCGCGGGTAGTCGGACCTTTTTTTTCAAGATTGTTTCCGGAAATTCCTAAGAATCATCCAGCCACAGGTTCCATCATCATGAATTTCAGTGCAAATATTCTTGGATTGGATAACGCTGCCACTCCCCTGGGACTTAAGGCGATGAATGAATTGCAGGAAATCAATCCCAACAAAGACACGGCATCGAATGCGCAGATTATGTTCCTCGTACTCAATGCTTCAGGATTAACGATCATTCCAATCTCTATCATGGCGGATCGCGCGATGTTGCAAGCTGCAAATCCAACCAGCATTTTTATTCCCACCTTGATCGCAACGTTCTGCTCTACGTTTATCGGCTTGCTCTATGTTTGTATCCGGCAAAAAATAAATCTATTTGATCCGGTTATCCTCGGATACATTGTTGGAATGTTGCTACTCATCGTCGGAATTGTATTTTATTTTTCCGGACTAACGCCGGAACAAATACAGCAGCAGTCGTCGCTCCTTACGGGTATCATTATCTTTTCAATCATCGTTTGTTTTATAGGGTTAGGATGGTGGAGAAAGATCCCTGTTTTCGAAACATTCATCGAAGGTGCTAAAGAAGGATTCGCCACCTCTGTTAAGATCATTCCATTCCTGGTTGGAATCCTTGTCGGCATCGGCGTATTCAGAGCTTCAGGCGTATTAAACTATATCGAAGACGGAATAGCCTGGAGCTTGGCAGCGATGGGGCTAAACACCGATTTTGTACCCGCCTTGCCCGTTGCCTTGCTCAAGCCATTAAGCGGTCAGGGTGCGCGCTCTATGATGATTGAGGTCTCGAAAGTATACGGTCCAGATTCCTTTGTAGCGAACATGGCGAGCATCTTCCGGGGCTGCGCTGAAACCACATTGTATTTGCTTGCGCTGTACTTTGGCTCTGTAGGGGTCCGGAACACCAGGTATGCTGTAACAGGCGGGCTAATCGCCGATCTGGCAGGCGTTATAGGAGGGATTTTCGTTGGATACCTTTTCTTTCACTGATCATATCCAACGTATACTGGGTGATACCCACTGGATTTTTTTGAAATCCTGCCATCACCATGCAACAGCCGTTGGCTGGTAACCAACTTCGGCAAAATTTATTCCGTGAGTAAGGGCATTTGTGCTGCTTATTAATTCTTCCATTAATGCTAAAAAAGCACATCCGTTTGCGTAAATTCTACATCGGAATTACCTTGAAATATGGAAAAGAAAGCAGAGATACAAAAAACGATATACGACAATGCCAAGAGCCATTTTCTTGGCAATTTCCCTGATTCATTGCCGATAGAACAAGCTTACGTCCACATCGGTATCTACCTTGGGTGGATCATAGATACCGGGCTGTATTCAGAATATTTTGAGGAAGAAGCCTCCAACCAGATCTTCCGTTTCAAACGCCGCGAAATTTCATGTACGATCTTAAGTGAAATTTGGGATGGCTACCTTGGATTCGAATTGTTTAGCAAGCAAGGAAATATGTTCACTTACTATTACTATGGGGGTGGACTATACAGAAATGATTACGATGAAATATTAGTAAAAGCTCTTCCTTCTATTTACCATGTTACTGATAGTTGGGAAAACTATGAGAAAATGAAAGTCCGGATTGATATGCGCTATTCGGATTGGAAAAAATTAGTCGGATCCTGATTACTTCAATTTACCGTTCTTATCCAACACATTTTGTTGCGTATCTCCTTTAAGAGTAAGCTCACTTGTTTCAGGTTTGAATAAGATTTCCGTTGGCACAAAATCTAATTGATAGTTTGTACTCCATGCCAAACCATCGGAACGGTATATTTTCGCGACGGTAGCTGCAATTTTTCCATCGTCAGTTTCCTTTTCATTGTACAACAACACAAAATACAGTTGTCCGCCGGCATCAGCCGATACAATTCCTTTTATAGAATCAAGTTCCTGAAGTTTGAAGTTTTGTTTATCAACGGGAAAGTCCACTTTGATGTCGATGACACGTGACGGAACGATTGTAGCAAAGTATCCGGACACTTCCACTGAGTCCGTATAGTGAAGGCCAGCCGTATATTTTTCTTCAACGATAACCAACGGCTTATACTTCATCGATGAGGCATCCGCCATCGCTGGAATAGAGTCGCTGGCGGCAATGATCCAACGCAATGCATTTTCAATCTGCAGTGACTCCGACGCTTTCTTTCGCTTCTCCCTTTCGGCGTATTCCTTCAACGCCTTGATGTAACTTTTCAACACAACGGTGTTGCTGTATGCGCTGGTAATGAAATGAGCATAATCCTCGGCTTCACGGTCAATATCCTCACCCATCATCTTTGTTGCAATACTGTCAAGTTTATTTAAGTGTTGCAACTCTTCCTGTAAGAGTTTCCGCCGGTAATGAATGTCGGCGGAATCGCGATGAGACTTATGTTCCAATAACGTGGAGCGATATTCAAGATCAGATACCTTCAGTGTAAAGACATCCATCGGCAATGGATCCTTATCATACTTTTTCAATTTCTCGAGCAGTAACTTGTCAATCAGCTTGGTGAGCTCGTTTTTTACCGATACCGAATCCTTGTTTAATTTTTCCCTTAACTTATTAATTTCCACATCATAGGATACCAGCATGTCGCGCATCGGAAAAACATCTTTTTCCACAGCCACCTTTACCAGATCGGCAAATTTTCTATAATTCCATACTTCAACGTCATCTAAAAAGAAATTGGCAGGAGATGTTCCATCGGTCGCATAATTATTAATGTCATTTAACGAAAGGGCCTGGTCATAACCTGTACGACCAATGGTAGTGGAACTGGAACGATAGTTTTCAAAAGTTTTTACACATGAATCAAATCTGACAGCCAGCGCATTCAGTTTCTTCAAAAGATTTTCATCTGCTCTCAGATATAGTGATTGTTCTTCAGGATATGCCTTTTTAATGGAGGTAAAAGCAGCAACGCATCTTTTGTACAACGTATCCGCTAGCGTAAAATAATGCTTAACCATTTTAACACGATCAATCCGTTCGCGAAGACCTTCCATTTTCTTTTCCAGGTCAAACTGTATGTCAGACAGCTTTACGCCAAATTCACCCGTACGAAGGTCCCTCCTGTTGTAGGCCTGGTAAAACTCGTCGTTCCGCTTAAGTTCCTTTTCGGTAATCGACTTAAATGCTTTATCATAAAAGTAAATGGCAGAATCCATATTGTTAATGGACCGCTTGGTTTGTTTTAACACATCGTCTTTCGCCGATTTCTCCTGATAGATAATACCCATGTACAAGTATGCATTGGGATTATCATCTGTCTCCTTCAGGTATCTTTTTAGAAAAGGTTCAGCTTCTTCATAGCGCTTGGTATTCAACAAACTGAATATATCTTTATACTTTACCTTTTGACCAAAAGCCGCGGAAACAACCAATGACAGGAAAAGGAACTGTATCAGCGTAAATTTTGTCATTATAGAGTTAGATTATCCTCGAAATTAAATAAAATTAAGAGATTAGGGTAAACAAACGCATAAGACTTCACCGAATGAAAATGTCATTTAACAATCAAAAGCTGTTAACCATCTGGAAAAGCATCCGGCCCTGGGTATTTACCCTGGCTTTGCTTGCATGTCTACGCTATACCGGCCTGCTTGCGGGGGTATCGTACGTTACCGGAAGCATGCTGCTCAAGACGGGCGTTATGAATGCCAATACGGAGGAAACGCCAGTTGCAAAATCTTTTAACTACGATTTCAAAGTGAAAGATCTGAACGGAACCGTTATCGACTTCAATGATTTTAAAGGAAAAACTATTTTCTTAAATGTGTGGGCTACCTGGTGTGGACCATGTCGCGTGGAAATGCCTTCGATTCAAAAGTTATACGAGAAAGTTGATGGTGAAAAAGTTGCTTTTATTATGCTGGCGGTTGATGATAGAAAAAATTTCGATAAGGTTGTAAACTTCATTAAAGAAAAAGAATATTCATTTCCCGTATTTGTGCCGCACGAATATTTACCAGAGCAATTGATGGTGCGTACAATTCCCACAACTTTTATCATTAACACAGAGGGAAAAATTGTTACGAAAGAAACAGGTGCAGCCAATTATGACACAGAAGAATTCAAAACATTTTTAGAAAAGTTAGCGATCGATTCAAATGCGAAAAAATGATTTTGTAAAAAAAAATGAGTACCGGATTACGCATTCTTTTTAACAAACTTCCACGGATCCCACGCATTCATATAATCTTGTTTGCTGACTATTAATGCTTTTTCGACTGCATGTTCAAGGAGTGGCGTGAACGCATAATCATAGCAGATATAGTAAATCTGCTTGTTTGCAGTGACGAAGATCGAAGAAAAGATTCTGACATCATACCCCATTGCATCGAGCACCTCCCTCCTAACGGTCGCTTTTCCAACCGGACATAATTTTTTTAGGATTGCACGATTTTTACGCAAAGTTTTATTGACATCCAGAATAGGACGCTCAGCAACAGTTTTCTGTTTGTTGTTAGCCATATAACGACACTGATCTGAGCAATATTTTTTATCGGCTCTGCCAGTCACAGGGCAGTTACAAATAGGGCATTTGATTTTACTCACAACGTTCTAATGTTTCACTTACCAACGGACTTTTTTTACGCACAACGATTTAGTATTCGGGTATATCCGAATTTACACGGGTAATAACACGGTTAAGATAAGGTGTTTTTATAGGATTGTCTACACATCACAAAAAACAAAACCTTATGAATCAACTACCAGTAATCACCTTACGTCATTTGATGATCAATGGTACCAAATACATTGGGATGCAATTTTATGCTTCCAAAATTGTTCATGCACTTATCAAAACATTAGATTCACCAAAATGGTCGCCTGTTCACAATATGGTTTATATCGCCAACACTCCCGCAAACCTCTATTCGATCTTTAAAACCTTCAAAGGATCCGCATGGATAAATTGCCGGTACTTTTATAGAAACAAGCCGGTATTTCCGCACGCGCAAGCTGCCGACCTCAGTTCGCTAAAAGAAAAAATGATAGGGAATAAGCCGGCTTGCCCTGCTGAATACATCGCGTTGCTGGAGACAAAACACTACAGCCTCAACACTGCCAAAACCTATACCGGACTTTTCTCCGAGTTCATGCACTACTTCGAAGGCAAGCCGCTGAATGAAATAGACGAGACTGATATCAAAAAATACATGCACAAAATTGTAAAGGATGGCAAATCACTTTCACATCAAAATCAGGTTATTAATGCCATTAAATTTTATTATGAACAAGTGCTGGACATGCCTCAGCGGTTCTATGAAATTGAAAGGCCTAGGAAAGCACAGAAATTACCTTCCGTACTCAGTGAAGAAGAAACTCAAAAACTCATTGACGTAACGATTAACTTAAAACATAAGGCCATCCTTGTCACCATTTATTCGTGTGGGTTAAGGTTATCTGAGCTGTTAAACTTAAAGTTAACCGACATTCAAAGTGACCGCCGCTTATTATTAATCAGAGATGGAAAAGGAAGTAAGGATCGCCATACCCTTCTCTCGGAGACTACCCTTGCTTTATTACGAAAGTATTACGTTGCTTATAAACCTAAAGAATATTTATTTGAAGGTCAGGATGGAGGGCAATATGGAAGCAAAAGTGTTCAAAACATTGTCAAACATTCTTTACGGTTAGCAAACATCAAACGACCGGCCTCCACCCACACCCTCAGACATTCCTTTGCCACACACCTTCTCGAAAACGGAACCGATTTGCGATACATACAGACGCTTCTAGGCCACAGTTCACCCAAGACTACGGAGATCTATGCCCATGTTTCTACAAAAGGTCTCCGGGATGTTGTAAGTCCGATAGAAAAATTAAAAATTAGCTTTTAAGAGCCGACAGATAAAAAAGAAATATGCGAATTCGCATATATTTGGTTGGCTAAACGTAATACGTATAGTAGGTTGTTATGCACAATGGCTCTTATGACAACTTGGCCACATATTAAAATTGACAACTGGACTGACTTTGTTAAGTTCATAGACTCTCTCAACGTTGAGAGTAGTTACTTGTCTCATTGGGCTTTTCGTGGACAATCGGTTTCTAGTTGGACATTAAAATCTTCGATCTCTCGACTACTTGAGAGACATAGTATCGGGCGACAGCTTGGTGACAGATTTGAATTAACGATTTTTCGCGAGTTTCTTTCGAAAGCGCACTTATACGAAGATTTTAAGCTTCGACAATTTGAGACCGGGAACACATTCCTCACTTTTACAATAATGCAGCACTACGGCTGTCCAACGCGATTATTGGACTGGACGTCTTCACCATATGTTGCACTGTACTTTGCAGTTAATAACGACTTTTCAAATGATGGTGCCGTGTACCTATTTAATGAGACAGCTTTAAACAATGAGAATAAAGATGAAAGGTTTACCAACGGGGACGCGATTTTCTTCAATGACGAAGAGAGTGATCATATTCAAGTCTTTATGGCAAACTTTGCAACACGGAGACTAAATTCACAGCAAGGTGTTTTTAGCATTGGAGCAAATATTGACAAAGACCATGAGGAGTTGATCTATAAATCTCTGATTAATAAAAACACGAAGGAGAGATCATACTTTGTTAAATTAATAATCGACAAACAAATTAAGATCGAGTGTCTAGCAAAATTAAAGACTATGAATGTCCGAGCAGACCAATTGTATCCTGACCTGTATGGATTTTCGTCTTCCTTGAAAGATTTATTAGAGATAAGAGGTTGGGAAAAAGGACAGCAGTAAGAGCCACTGTGCATAACAACAGCTATAATACATATGCTATATCGTAGGTTCTTAAAGTGTGTGCTATTAAATTTCGGCAGCAACGTGGGACAAAGATGTAGGTATTTACACGCATACGTCTTATAGCTAGGCGTTGAACAAAACCTTCGGTAGATTTGCTGGGTTTTCACGGAATAATCATCTTCAATAATTCGTAACTTCAGTCATAAACTTTAAATTTTATGACTATGGAAAAAAAACACTGAGGCAACAGATGTTGCAGGAGATGCGGATCAGGAACTACTCAGAACGTTCCATCGCATGTTACATTCACTGTTTAAGCAGGCTTTCGCTTTATTACAAATGCTCACCTGATCGTTTGAGTTTAGACCAGGTTAAATCGTACCTACATTATTGCATAACAGAGAAACAGGAATCGACTTCGACGTTAAACCAAATTATCAGTGCTGTTAAAATTCTTTTTGTTGACGTTCTTCATCGCTCATGGGAACCTGTTAACCTCAAGCGGCCACGAAGAGAAAAAAAGCTTCCTGTTGTGTTTTCAAAGGAAGAGATGACTGCCTTTTTTGAGGGCATAAAAAATCTAAAACACAAATCCGTTTTTATTGTCGCCTATTCTTCGGGATTGCGGCTTAATGAGGTACGTATGCTTAAGCCAACTGATGTCGATAGTGATCGAATGCAAATTTGTATTCGAAACGGCAAGGGAAGAAAAGATCGGTTTACTCTTCTATCGGAAAAGACCTTGGAAATACTTCGCAGGTATTATAAAAAATTTCGTCCAAAGAAATATTTGTTTGAAGGTCGAATTTCAGGAGAGCCAATGCATCCCAGGACGATCCAAAAAGTTTTTATGGATACTGTCTTAAAATCAGGAATAAAAAAGGATGTTTCCTTCCACAGTTTACGACATTCTTTTGCTACACACTTACTGGAGCAGGGTACAAATCTAAGATTGATTCAGCAACTGTTAGGACATAATTCTCTCCGTACTACTTCGGTTTACCTTCATCTGAGTCGTTTTGATCCTAAAGATGTGAGCAGTCCTTTTGATAATCTCTAAGCATAATATATGGAAAATTCAAGAGATAATAGTTTAGAGCTAGCTACTGTCTTCAAGCAATACGCCCATGCATATGAGGCAAGCATCAATTGTGTTCAAGCCAGCGTAAGGCATACAATGCGATTATGCATTGTCGTACAGCTGCATTAGGATCGCATCAGTCTGTTTGTGATAAGTGTGGCTTTAAAAAGATAAGCTATAATTCATGTCGCAATAGACATTGCCCAAAGTGTCAATACATCAAGCAACTTCTATGGGTAGATAAACTGAAGAGCCGCTTGCTACCTACTCGGTATTTTCATATTGTTTTTACAGTACCTGAATTTCTAAACAGGCTTTTTTACATCAATCAACGAGCATGTTATGATATGTTATTTAAAGCATCCTCTTATGCTATTCAAAAAACGGCTTGCAATCCTGTTTTTCTAGGCGCACAAAGTGGCAACGTATCAGTCTTGCATACATGGGGTCAGTCTTTAAATTACCATCCTCATATACATGCCTTAGTGCCTGCAGGTGGAATAGATGCAGATGGTCAAGAATGGATAAATGCGTCCAAAAAATTCTTTGTACCGGTGAAAGCATTATCAAAGATTTTCAGAGCAAAGTTTTTCGAGCTATTACAACAAGCCATTACTAAGGAGATGCTGGTTATTCCTCAGCAAGATAGTTTACTATATGGCGCGCCAAAGAGCTTTAAAAAAATGGTTTATCGCAAGCTCTGGAATGTGCACATAAAAAAAACTTTTAAAGGTGCGGGACAAGTGATTAATTATCTTGGCAGGTATACCCACCGGGTGGCAATTAGCAATAATAGACTTCTGTCAATGAGTAATGACATCATCCAATTTCGGTGGAAGGATTACCGAGATAATCGACAGAAGATTATGAACTTGAATGTACATTGTTTTATCAACCGTTTCCTTCAGCACATATTACCATGTGGCTATTATAAGATTCGGTATTATGGAATCTTTGCAGCCGTTCATTCCAAAACAAGCATGGTTCAATGCTTTGCTCTGCTAGGAGCTGCACCTGGCATTTCACAATATGAAGGGCTTCCAATGTTGGAAATGTTACAGTTGATAACAGGAAGAAATCTTATTAAATGTTCTCAATGTAAAAATGGAATTATGATTCCTATTCAGATGGCCGCTGAAGTGCCAGAAGACTCATAGATAAATGTAGAGCTGTTCTTTGAAATAAAATTAATCTTCAAGAATGGAAAAAAATCCATAAGGGAAGAAGTGTGCTTAAATTATCGCAGCATATGAATTGAATCCCATCATTAAATCTATATTGTTCAAACCGGCATTGTTACTTTTCTACATGTTGTGCCGCTCTCCGAAAAAACAGAAAAGAATACCCATAGCCAAGAGGTATCGTTCAACAACGTTTTACACGAAATCCATGAACGCATGTAGCAAAATCAAATTGTGCCATTCCATTGCTAATCTTCCTTTAAAGAATTATTTTTTTGCCTGGATTTCGTATAAAACACTTTTTTGTTAGGCAACATAAAACTAAAAGCATGGACACTCGTACTGATTATTCCGGTCAACAGACTTCCTGCTTTTGTGCAAAATACCAGCCTTTGGAACTGTCCCGCGAGCAAATAGCAGAACGAATTAAGGAAACTAGGAGTATCCAAAGACGTCTTGACCTGAAGTGTAAGTCCACAAAAGGACACCACTTATTTCAATGTAGACTTTGTAAGCAGCTTTGGCAATTAAGCAGTGCTTGGAATTGGGGCGGACAAGATTACCTATTCAAGGTTCCTGATATTGAAATACCCGAGTGGATGGAGAGTCCGTACATGTCACCTGCTGATATGATGATTTATTCTGCATCAATGAAAATATACTTCGAAAAAAATAGGCTATCTGACTCAAATAATTTGTGCAAAATTGAAAACTGTGTTCAGAATGCCCTACTAAATAATGTGCTATGTAAAGTTCATTTCATTGAAAGCTTGCAAAAGTTTGGACTTTTACCTCAGCCGCCTGCTGGTAGATTATTTGATCCCTACACTCTAAGTATTTAGAGTTAGATGCGTTACGTTGCCTAACACAATGTATACCCAATAGCGCGTAGTTCTTGAAAGTCCGAAGCGGAAAACGTAGATTTGACTGAACTTCGTATTTTGTATTTCATAGCATTGGCGCTACTGGGCATACATAAACGTTAGCGGTCATTGCAAATCGGATATGAATAGAATTTTAAGTCTCCCTCTAGTTCTCGCCTCGGTTATTGCGTCTGAAAGCCTAGGGGCACAGGATTATTTTCCGTTAAGACCGGGAAATAAATGGTACTATGACTGGAATGGATCCGAAATAACTTTAAAAGTCGATTCGAAACCTCACGAGTTCAACGGAAATACATACTGGGCGATCGTCGACAGCACTCCTGAAGTTGTGTACGATAGCTCCCGCATAGTATTCGAGGGAACGACTTATTGGATTTATAGGAAGGCGAGATTGGGAATGCCGATAGCAACTATGTTTTACAGAAAGGATGCCGACGGGAATATATATTCGTATGATGATGAATTGAATATTGAAAGTCTGCTTATACCTAAACAAATTAAAAAGGGGGACATGTGGATGAGTAGTGACGGACGTGTCGAATATAAAATCATTAGCAGAAAAGAAACTTTTAAATCTAAGTCATCGGTATTCAATGATTGTCTGGTAATTTCGACAAAAGTATTGAGGCCAAGGTATCATGAGCACTCTTTCGATCCTTCCGCCGTTTTCTTGCACTATTATTGTGAAGGTGTCGGATACGTTGGTTCTAAACCTGAGGAGAAATTCGGCATGGCCCTTCTAAAATGGGAGATAAGCAACGACCGCTAACAAAGTATAGGCGCAATTTAAATTTTGTTGTTTATTTTAAAGGTAAATTTAAACTGCGCCTATACTGACGTTGTGCAACATGCGGCTCAAGAGAAGAAATGGGACGATTATGATAACATCGCATTCCGCAATTGGGTGCATTCTGACTGCAATCTTGGTGGTATGTTGTGTTCCGAAGGACCAGCAAATTATTTACAGAGAGCCATCCTCAATAAGACAGAGTAAGTCGCGACTGGATAGTATGTATAAGGACTCATTAATGGTCTTCTTTGAGCAAGGGTTTAATGGTACCTTGGTAGAAATAAAAAGGCAAGATAAGGTCATTTACCAGGAAAAGTTCACCACCGCTCAAGAGATACAATTAGCAACTGTAAAGAACTTGGGATATAACAAGGAGGTTCGAGAATTCAGCATAAGAATCAACAATGGAAATGAGGTGCCGATAAGATTGAAAGCATCTTTTAAATATGTTGCAGTCAATTACGTCAATGATACTATATATATTGACTTCTTAAAATATTATCCGATGTATGAGTAGCATTGCCGCACGATGCACAACAACAAATATGCGCCATTGCAGTTTTGTTGTTAATTTTGAAAGGAAAACTACAACGGCGCATATTTAAGCGTTGTGCGCAACCCCCTTGGACGAGATAGAAGTATGCCAACAATAGAAATAGTTTCGATTGACAGTGATTTAAGTGTAGACCAAAAAGACTTTGATGTTGCAATTCGAGTTGATAAGAAACTGGAGAGTCATCGTGGACTATTTTACAACTTTCTAATTAAGCAAACGGGGACAATTATTCATGTAGGTAATCCAGACTTCAAAAATGACGAAAACGGTGGATTTTTTGGAGGAGCAATAATTGACTGGGGACTTGAATCAAATGATTTAAATATTCCACAGGTTGACCCAAACGATCCCGCAGACAACTGGGGAGCAAATCAATCATTCAAGTATAGGTTTTCAAAGTTGTACAAACCTGACATTGACAGACTAATTAGGACTGCTATAAGCGAATCGAAAATTAAAAAAGTATATTTCCTGACTGACTATCAATTTGGACCGGAGAAATCAAGCCATGAGATTATTTACACATTGATGGACTTATGGGATCGACACGACAACGAAGGACTGGAGTGGAATAAGTTATATGAAATCTATTCGGTGTGACGGGGGCAGCGCACATCAAAGTGCATAATCAATGGCGGGGTTCAGTGTAAATTTGTAGTTTAGTTTTTCAAAATACGTTTGGTGTCGGGGGACAGTGACGCGCTTCGAATTCCCGCCACTGATTATGCACCAACGTTAGCGCACATTAGTTTATATAAAAGTTACAAAGCCTAGGGAACGGAAGTCGAAGAGAAAACGAGAACTAGAATTAAATGAGCGAGATTGTAATTGTAGTTGGACTTGTAATATTTCTTGGTGGAGTTTTCTACTTCTTAGCTCGACAACACAATCAACAATTAGATAATATAAACGAGTATGTTTATAAGGAGGCAAAAACGCGAGGACTTCAAATCAAAAGTATGATTAATCCAACGTTTCAAGAGTGGCTGGATTCGCCGTTTGAAAGAGAAATAAAAGTAGGGACTTTGGGATTTGAGGGAATCCCATATAACCGAGAGTACTACAGAGTTTTAAAATGTCTAGACACGAATTCGAATTTGGATGTGACAATGTGGGTCAAAGTGACAAGAAGTTATAAGACAAATAAATTGACACTTGAATGGTTAGTACAAAACTAACGTGCGCTAACAACAAATATGCGCCATTGCAGTTTTGTTGTTAATTTTACGGGATAAACTGCAACGGCGCATATTTAAACGTTAGCGGCCAGTTTTGGAACGAGACAAAAGCACATGAGAAATACTTGGATACTGTTTTTAACCGTTTTACTTATGACAAGTAACTGTGAGCAACCTAAGACGGTAGACTCTGACTCCGCAGACGATATTTATGACTTTAAAAAATACAACCGATTTATTTTGGTCAAGGGTGGAAATGCATTTGCATCTGGAGCGAAAATTTCGGACTTCGGACAATTGCCAAAAGAAGGTGATGTCTATAATCATGTTTTCAGCTTTGGAGAAATTTCGGAATGGGAATTAATTAAAGTAAGTGACGAATTGGATAATGTATATTTCTATAACATTGCTTATTGGTTATTGGGCTTTGGTGACGATGACCCAAATCACGGAGATAAATCAGTAATCGTTTTAACAGACAAAGAGACAAATGACATAAAATACTTGGGACTTATCGACTCCGAGATAACAAAGATTGACGACTCAATGCTCTTACTTTCTGACAAGGGCGAACAATTCATTGTCGAGATTCCGTTTCATACATTTAAAACCGTTAACAAAAAGTTTAATTATAATATAAAGAGCTTTTTGACCAGCAATTCAATAACGGCTGACAATTTTAAAGAACCAATACTCGAGACAGTAACAATTAGGTTCAATGAGAAAACCGGCCGCTAACAGTATGTATGCATCATAGCGCTTTGCCAATTGGGAATGTGAATATGAAATGTAAATTTGTAATACTTCGTTTGTTGGTGTTCCATAGCTTTGGCGCTATGCTGCATACATAAACGTTGGCGGTAATTCATTTTTGAGATGAAGAGCGTAATTTTAATATCAGCTTTATTTATTTTCGGTTGTGTAAATAAAAAACAATCTATTCCTTCCAATTCAGACTCCTTGACAGGGGGTGCAGTGGATACTGTTAAGTTATTGGATTCGAAACGTGATTTGTCGGCACGAAACGATTTTGAACCTGAAGGCAAAGTCGACATTGATTCAATTTTGCAGACAAAAGAAAATGAATACCTAGCAAGTTTTGACAGCGGGATATTGAGTTTGTGTTGTTATGATCTACTCAATATGACAGGTAATCTACCCACATCTACCTTTCGAATGACCAAAGAGGAATATAAGGAGGACGGTGAAGTGAAGACAGTGGACGTGTTTACAATGGACAGCTCCTTCTTTAAAACTTTCTACAATGCTCATCCAGACGTTGAAAGAACGGATTTGGTTTGTGGAGAAATTAGCTCTGACAAGATTGTTTTTGATCACGGGATAAGAATTGGAATGAAAAAATCTGAATTGCTTTCGAAAATATTTAAGCCGTCTAAAATGTTTGATAAGATCAATAAACTAGAAATCTACGAAAATGAGATGGGCGAAGCGTGGACGACTTTGATCTTTACGAACGAAAGACTTACTCGCATTGAATTTGATTCAGATTACGACTGGATTGAAAGAAGCGTCAGAAAATGAACTACCGCCAACAACAAATATGCGCCATTGCAGTTTTGTTGTTAATTTTGAAAGGAAAACTGCAACGGCGCATATTTAAGCGTTAGCGGTAATGCAAACCATGAAGAAACTTCTTCTATTACTTTTGTGCTTGATTCAAGCTTGTTCTACAGTTGAACAAAATGAACTAATTGAGAGCAAGAATCTTGGACTGACAACTTCTGGGAATGTAGTCTACGATCTTTATCAGACAGGCCCAGATAATTACCGTTACGAATTTTCAATTGTCGACAAGGGCGATTCGGCAGCGCTTTTTACCGCTTATTTGAATGATGCATCCTTTGAGAGTGTTGAGCTTTATTTGCTGGAGCAAAATGACACGATCAAAATTAGGCACAATAGAAGTTTAGGGGAGCACACTAAGTTAAACAAGGACAAGGTATATCAGTTGACTAGAAAACCAGACGCATTCGAAGGATTCAGTGCAACGGTTCACGGGGAAAGCGGAAAGATTTCAAATCTGATGATTTATCACGATAGCATTACTCACCTCCCAGACTCATTGACATCAATTCACAGAAAAATATGGGAGTTAGATGACGTTGAACAAATGGCCAAAGAGTTAAAGAAAAAAAACATATTGACGTACACTCTAATTGAGGCTTACCCGACAGACTCTATTAATTATTATACGATTAGCTTTGGACAAGCCCTAAAAGAAAGCCTTCGTGCAATTTGGACTTATCGAATTAGTTTAAGCTCGGGGCAAGTTGAAAAGGCGAGATAAGTTTGGCAACCGGCGAGATTGTGTGAGAATGGCAATACCGCTAACATTATATATAAATCATATGCGGGTTCATTATGTTCTCACGAATTCTGCAAGTAAATTTATGAAGGCAGGGTTTGATAATCGGTGCCATCAATCCGCATACGCATTATATATCGGCGTTGGCTGCAAGGCGTCACACCGACATGAGAGTTATTTATGAGACTATCGTTAGCTATACTTTTGTTTACTTTATTTCATTCGGACACTGAAATAGGTCAAAGGATTTTTCCTGTACTATTAAAAGAAAACCTTAAATTAAATTCGTTCGACATTTCAAAGTCATACCGACTTAATGACGGTGAATTCATTTTAATCGGGAAAAATAAAAAACAGACCCTAGACACCGAAGGACACCGTTTATTATACTTATCGGCAGACTCTTTAAAAGAACGATTTACAATAAAGTATTTATCAAAACCAAAAGGAGAAGCATACGTCTACAACCCATATTTCTTTGAATTGAAGGACGAATTAATAATCGTTGCAGAAGAGGGTTATGAGTATATGTCTGGAATTGATATTTACAGACTAAAAAATAAGAAGGTTGACTTTCTAGGTTACGTGCCTGTTTCTGGAGATGAAAGAAACTCAATTGCAGACAAGATGAAAATAGAAAAAGAAACGGACGACTATACAATTTTGTTTGAAGGACGAATAGAATACAAAGCAGGGACGGACAACTTAATTGACGGTAAGACACTTAAAGTTAGCATTGATAAAAATGGACTAAAAATAAGTACTCATTGAAAGATTTGGACTAGAACGCCCAGCAGCCAACAAAATGCATAATCAATGGCGGGGCTCAGTTTAAGTTTGTAGTTTAGTTTTTCAAACTACGTTTGTGTCGTGGGACAGTGACGCGCTTCTAACACCCGCCACTGCTTATGCACAGACGTGAGCACCAATTTAATGACAGACATTTCCACAATAACAAAGGACTTAGAGACAAAGATAGACGTCGACTGGTTTGACTCAGTTTGCGGACTATTGAAAAAGGAAAGGAACTTGACAGTTCACAAATGGATAAAAATCATTGGCACGGAAAAACCAAATCCGGAAAACAATATTAGGGGTTCAATGTTCCTTATTCCATTCGACAAGAGATTTGACGGTAGCGCCATCAATCCTATCATTGGTGACACTGACATTGATAAACAACTTGACTATTTAAGTTTTTGGGGAAAGAAGTTTAATTTGAGAATTAGTGACATTGTAAACCGATTTTCAAATTACAGAACACAAATAAACATTTATGACGGCGGGACACAGATTTTCTTTTACCCAATTCCAGACAGTTATTCTTTTACCGCAATATCATTCCATACGGACAAAGAATTTGATGAAATAATAAATCCCTTAGACCTAAACGTTCACAGCGTGACTTTTCTGTTTGGGGACAAATTACTTAAAGGGAATATTGGTTATACCATGAGTAGGTGAAACTGGTGCTAACAAGGTTCATAATCAATGGCGGGTTCAGTGTAAATTTGTAGTCTAGTTTTTCAAATTACGTTTGGTTTCGTGGGACAGTGACGCGCTTCGAATTGCCGCCACTGCTTATGCACCAGCGTTGTAGCTCATACGAAAAAAACGAAATGGATATGAAAAATATAATTGTGTACTACTTTGTAGCGATCGTCCCAGTTGCAATCATATTCCTTTTAGAACTGACAAACACGATTAGTTCAACTTGGTTTGTTTACTCGCTCTGCTTCTATATGCTTATTTATAGAACCTACATTGATGGAAAAAGACTATCGGATAAAGGATTAATTGATAAGAAGGACATCTGGAGAATGATCGTTCCGGGACAAAGACTTAGGTTTTTCAAAGACCTTTATCTTCGCTGAGAAGGGGGCCAGCCTTTATTCTGGGACTAAAAAGGAGCTCGTACGATTGCGTACGAGCTACAACATCATATATGCCTCATGCGCTTTACTGCAAGTATAGAAAATGCGTGCAGGCTTACCGCGCTTTTAGTGTTTTAGTGCTTCGAATAAAGCTAGTAGGACTTGCCGCAGCCAGGCGTGCACAAGCTCACTCAAGTTCGTAAGCCAAGTGCGCAATTATGTTCTTCGCAACACTCGCATGAACTTGAAGGCAAACACAAAAAGCGCTAGATTGTAGTTACTAATTGAAAGTGGCGCACGCGGCATACATTGGCGTTGTGCGTAATTGGTTCAAAGAGATGACTAAAGAGCAAGCATTAGAACAATTGAAATTTCACAGTGGTCTGCACCCAGATATCGAATCGACTCGATGGACGAATGGCTTTCTTCCATCTCTTCGACCGTTTAGAGGTTTGAATAGAGAAGCATTTGCAAATCTTATAGAGTGTTTAAATGTGTTGAAGGATGATATTAAGAGCAGCAAGACTTTAGAGAAGGAACTAATGCTCGATTTGTGGACAATTTGCCATTATGCAAAAGCATGGGGAACAGATCCGGAAGGCATGATTCGGCGCAACAATCTAATTTCAGCTGCGGAGTTAAAAGAGTTTGAAGGGTGGATAAACGAAATTTCTTATAAGATTTCATTCTGGCTGGAAGGTCTTGATGAAGATGAATAGTATGGCTTTTTCCGTGAACCAATTACGCACAACACAAAATATAATGCATGCCATTGCGCTTTGATTTGACGAACGGAGATTTAAATTGAAAAACCAACGCGCGAAGGTTGAAGCTTCTATTGAGAGGCACGCATTATATTCGATCGTTGGCAGTAATTTACATGGAACAGTTGATTATAAAAAAACCAAGAAAAAAATTCGTAAAACGATTTGTGCAAACACACATCTTGATACTTATTATTTTTACACTTTGGGGAATAGGCTCGTTCGTTGTGACAGATAGACCGACAAAGGACAATCTTGAATGGGGAGTTTTCATAATCACTCTGTGCCTTTCTTGGAGTTTACTAGTTCGCCTCCTGACGGTATACCACAATGAAAAAAAAACAATAACTAAACTGGAAATTGATGACGAAGGGAATTTGATAATTGAGTACACTGATTTTGACAATATGAAAAGGTTTGTGACCAGCCTAGATAAACTTGATGTCACTTTGAAACGATCTTATTGGCAAGGTGGCAGCAGACTTAATATTGATTTTTGGGTTGACGAGAATAAGAAACTCCTAAGACAACATATTAATACGATTTGGAATGGCCGTGATGTCAAAGAGACATTCTTAATGATCAAGATCTTGAAGAATAGTAAACTGAGCAAGAGGGAAAAAGACATGGTCGATGATGAAGAATTCGCGTGATTTAAAACTACTGCCAACACATAAGTATAAGTCATGCCAGCGAGGTTTGTATTTGATTTTGAAATGGTTTTGCCGGCACGCCTTATATTTTAACGTTGTGGGTCATTGCTTCCGGACAAAGTGGATAACAAAATCAAAATACTATTACTAACAATTTTAATTAGCTGCGATCACGTGGGACAAAAGACTTTTGAATCTTCGCTCGGATGGTTTGAGTTAAACTATCCTGAACATTGGACACAATCTATAGAGGATGATGGAACGTATCTGTTCATGGACAATGAGGAATGGAAAGGGAATCTGCGGATCACGGCAATGAGACTTGAGGACGAGAAAGCCCAGCAGCAACCGGAGAGACTCAAGAAGAATATAAAGGACGAACTTGAAAGAAAACCAAATTCGAGATTAATAAAACTGGGGGACAAGGACGCAGTCTATTGGGAAAAAGAGGTAGAACAGGACGGAGATAGTTTAATGGTTTACAATTGGACAACAGGAGACAAGGGCACATTGTTGATTTGTTCATTCGTAATTGACAAGGATAGAATTGACGAGAAAGAAGTAAAAGAGGAATTGGAATTTGCAATTGGTACACTCAAATCAATTAGAGTGGAGTAAGACGCAACGACCCACACCAACAGCTATAATACATATGCTGTATCGTGGTTCGTAACAGGGCTAACAACATATATAAGTCATATGCGGGTTCATTTTGATATCATCTTACGTGCATGTAAATTTACTGAGACGCATTTTTTTAGAACGTGGTCTTAAACCGCATACGCCTTATATACTAGCGTTGTAGGCAATTATTGACTGAACGACATGATTTCACTCGAAGACTTTTGGAGAATGGACGAGATTATCGTAGCTAAGTTCGGCGCTAGGTTCGGTAAGAAATTATATAATTGTGTTGATTACTGCGGAATAGAACCGGTCAGACATCCTGATGAGGGGTATTTCTGCACACCAAAAAATTCGAGGACGTTTGCCAGGACTGGTGGAGATGGTGTCCATTTTGGAATAATTACCAATGATGTTGGACAGGGCGCCAATAAACCAATAGTTATGACCGTACCAATGGCTACACGAAATAATGTTGTCATCGCAGAAAGCCTTGATGAATTTTTTGGTATTGGATGTCACGTTGGATGGGCTGCTCTTGAACAGCTTGTTTACGACTTTGAGGGTACAATCACTTACTACTCAAATCAAGACGACTCGTTGACTAAGCAACAAAAAACATTTTTGGAAATCGTGCGCGAAGAATTAAAGGCAAATCATGTGCCATTGACCAAGGATCGGTTAGAGGAATTGGACGATAAATACTATAAAATGTTGAATATCGATTCTATTGAATAAACCTAAACTGCCTACAACACGGGTATATAAATCATATGCTGGTTCATTTTGCTATCACAACTTCTGCATGTAAATTTAGCAGCCAACGGTTGATCGCGATTAGTTTTTAAACCCGCATACGCTTTATATACTGACCGTTGGCAGCCATTATTCAAATGAAGAGACTACTAATCATCAAAGCAGCATCAGACGTTTGCCCAACAGAAATTGCACATATAGTGGCTACATGTAAAATATTTAAGATGGAGGTAGACGTCTTAAATGTGGAGAATGAGAACGAATTACGGAATGGTCTAGGCAGCGGGACAAAGTATGACTATATATATTTATGCGCTCATGCTAATCATCAAGTGTTCGGGGACAATGATGAAGAAGGGTTTAATCTATCATGGAGTGACTTCAGTGGAATAATGTGTGAATCTGGATGTATGAATTATGGTTGCATATTTTTATTAGCGTGTTGTAGGACTGGTTTGACTCAAGTGGCATATGATTTGTTTTGTAGTTGTGCTAAAGTCGAATTTGTGTGTGGACCGCGTTGGACATTAAATCCGAATGATTTGACAATAGCATTTGATGTATTCATTTATAACATGGAGGAGAGAAAGGAACAGCCGGACGAAGCAGCCAAAAGAATGTCACTTGCGACCGGATATACATTTTCATGCTATGATCGAGTTGAAGTCGAGATGCGACCGGACTACAGGGAGTGGGAAAAACAGCAATGGGAATATGTAACAACCAACTATAAAGTTCCTGATGAAGAGATTGAAGCAAGACAAGAGAAACCAGATTAATGGCTGCCTACAACATCTATTCTATGAAGATTCTGGTAACGATAATATTTCTATCTTTTGCTACTTTTAGTTTTGGACAGGCGGAGCAATCCAACACCATCGTTATAAACGTGACAGCAGACTATAAGCCTGCAATCATAGAATTAATTAAAAACCACACCGAAATATCATCCTTCCCAACTCTTGGTGAAAAGATAAAGTACAAAGGTTTGGATACAGGGTACTACACTTTCCAAATAAGTGGACATGGGAAAACAAAGATTGTTTCAGATAGTATTTATGTTATGAATGGGCAATTATTGGAATTGCATGTCACGGTAACAGGACCTTGCTTATACGACCATCCCGCTGACCAAATCCCCATTTGCCCAAATGAGCATACCGATAATATTATCCCAATTGTTTATGGACTAATAGGACAGACAAGGGACTCAGCTTCCACAGTTAACAAAGTTCATTTAGGAGGTTGTGTTGTGACTGATTGCGACCCTAAATACTATTGCACAAAACATAAAGTGGAGTTCTGAATAACGGCTGCCAACAATGGTTATAAAACATATGCTATTGTGTAGGTTCTTAAAGTGTGTGCTGTTAAATTATGCCAGCAACGAGGGACAAAGATGTAAGTATTTACACGCATACGTCTTATAGCCGAGCGTTGGCAGCAATTCTATTGGATAGAGTAGACTTAATAAAAATAAATGATTAAACTAACGATCTTCTTAACATTAGGACTATTTACCGTTTGTTACGCACAAACCAGGCAGATTAAAGCCAAAGGAATTTACAAAGAAATAGACGTTGAGAAACACAATGGGATCGTAGAAATTTTAAAAGGCGGCAATGTCATTTCAAAAGATAAAATGATTGACAGTGTTCTAAACAATCCTAATTATTATAATCCTCCCGTTGTTTTTGCATTGTCAAACGAGCTTTTTAAACGTGGTCGTAAGCGAGAAGCCGCGTATTGGTTTTACGTGGCTCAACTAAGGGCACGTTATGACGCTAATTTATGCTTAGACAATACTGCTGAACAGGCGACCTCCATTCTAACCGATATTTATGGCACAGAGATTAACAAATTTGCTTTAGAAAATATCGATTCCCTCAGAGCAACTGTTAACAAAGTGGTGGAATTTGTTAGGACCAACGACGAACATTATGACCACAGGTGGATAAATCTTCACGGCATGGACGCTGCGCAAAATAAGAAAACAAAGGAGCTCAGTCATCCAAAGAGCAAATGGACAGAGATAAAAGCCAGGACTATTGACGACTACTACCAACGGTTTCTTGAAGCGGTTAAGTCGATGAAATAGAAGCAGCTGCCAACAGCATATATAAATCATATGCGGATTCATTTTGCTATCTCCGTTTCTGCAAGTAACTTTATTCAGCTACGCTTGATGGTAATGTGGTGTTAATCCGCATACGCTTTATATGTCAGCATTGTGGCTCATACTTTTAGGACAGTGACTCAAGACAAAAAAATAGATATTAGATTCATAGGTTGGACCATCTTGACATGGATGAGTATCAATTTAGTTTTGAATTTAACTGGACTGGTTGTTAAGGATTGGTTAAGTGATGAGTATGATTTTAGTTTTGACCTTTATTGGCATGGCTATCACATAGGTTATCAGACATTGACTTTTGGGTTGGTATTCATATTTGTCTATTGTGTTTTCAGACATACAAGGATTGCTATATATTCATTTGTTGCCTTGCAGTTAATCATGTTTCATATAATCTTCTTTAGTAATCTTGAGACATACGAGAATACAACTCGATTTTCAGCGTCTTGGCCATCATTTGATTTAACTTACTTAGAGTCTAACGGGCAAGAACTAGTTGATATAATAAGCATCTACGATCCGATGACAGGGATATTTGACTGTGGTATATTTTCGCCTGAGAACACTTCCAGGTTTTACTTAGTATGGATTCTTTTGCCGCTTTTATACTTCCTAGGTATTTGCCGATTGACTGAAGACATAGCCAAAAAAAACGTATCAAAGGTTGGAGCGTAAAAGCACGAGCCAAAACAATATGTATGCGCCATTTAAATTTTAATTATTTTTAACACCAAGGTAAATTTAAATGGTGCATACATCGGCGTTAGGCGCAAGATTTTTGCTATGGACACACAACAAACTAAGATAAAACTTTACGACAGACAAGAAAAAACCACGACAACAATGTTTGTCCAAAGAATCTCTGATAATGTATTCAGAATGATAGACAACGATGCTTTCAATTGTAAATTGACTCGGGGGACTGAGTTTGAGACAAAAATTAATGAAGAGGGAGATCATGAAATTTTGAGAATTATTAAGAAGTCCGATTTCATCACTAGGCGGTTTGTACTGACAATTGAAACAAATCAAACCGACTATTTATTCCTTGGACAAGAACTTACAAAAAATGGAGGGTTTTGGCAGGTTGACTTTGGAGGAATCGCTACAGTCAATATCCCACCTGACAAAGTAGCCGTTGTGGACAAGGTGATGCGAGATTTAAATTTGAACCTTACCGAATTGACGGAGTAAAGCCAGCGCCTAACACAATGTATGTGCCATTGCTGGGTTCGGTTTAAGTTTGTAGTTTAGTTTTTAAATAGCGTTTTGTTCGTGGGACAGTTTAGTGTTTCAAAACCAGCAACGTCACATACATAAACGTTAGCAAGCATTTATTATGGTTCTTCTGAATTATCACGCAAAGCCAATAAGAATCCCAAAGAAACCAGAGGATATTGCTGGAGCATGGATCAATTGTTGGATAAACTGCGAAGACGTCGATGATGCAACGAAAAGGGCACTTAGAATGATGCGAGACAACGGATGGAAAGAATTTGAAATAGAAGATGTTTTCAAGGTTGATCGATCGGATTACGAGGGAAATGAAAATCAACTTCGGTATTTTGACCAAGCATTGCTTGATGATGAAGTCTTGGTAGTCTATACCTATCCATTAGTGGAGAGAGATGAAGAATAGCACGAGTGGTACAGAAACGCTTGCTAACATCGTGTATGCCCCATGCGCTACACTGCTGTCAATTCACTTCGCCGGCCTCGCCGCAATTTTTGTGTTTTTCTGTATCAAATTATTCCGCAGCTCTTACCGAAGCCACGGACGGTAGCCCTCACTCAAGTTCGGCCAAGTGTGCATACAGGATCTTTTGCAAGTCCGTGGACATTGAACGAAACACTAAAAATTGCTAGATTGTATGTATCTGACGGCGTGGCGCACGGAGCATACACGCACCTTAGTGGCCATTTTAAACGGAAAAATAATGACATGAGAATATTGCTTTCAATTTTACTATTAATATCAACAGCTAGTACATTACTTGGACAAAGTAATGCACCGACAACTAAAGTAAACCCCAAATCCTTCCCGACAAATATTCATATTGGTAGTGTAGAGGAACTTAATAAGTTTGACGGAAAAATAATTGCCTTTGATGGGATGATAGAAAAAATTGAAAATAGTAGAAACAATACGCCATTTTACAAACTTAAAATTAGTGCTGATAATCATCTATGGACAGTCTTAGTGTTTAAGAACGAATCTAATGAAGTTGGTGACAAAGTAAGGATTGTGGGCTATCTGATACCTTCCGAACCGAATGAAGTTGAAAAACAGTATTTAGACACAAAATATATGGTAATTGCTTTTGGACTTCTTGACTTTGAAAATTCAAATTTGCTTATGGCCGAAGGCAAGCAAAAACAAGAATGGATGGAGGGGAAAATTCCAAGTTCAAAATAGGGACAGCCACTAACAACATGTATGCGCCATTTAAATTTTTAATATTTTTAACGCCAAGGTAAATTTAAACGGCGCATACATCGACGTTGGCCACAAGGCATTCGCAGATAAAAAGATTTCAACTAAATGATTAAGATTAGTTTCAAAATACAAAAGACAGACTGATTTGACAAGAAACTTAAATATTCTAATTGGGACAACTTTTTTAATCCTAACATGGATTTTTGTCGGAATTTTTAGAGACGATGAATTTTATGAACCTACAATATTCATAAAACATCGACCGACATTTAAAGTGAATTTTTACTCTCCAATTGGAATGTCTGATTTACAGCTCAAAGATTTGACAATGGAAAAACAAAAAGAACTGTTAGCATTTGATGAATTTGTAATTAAAGAAGGTATTCAATACAACAGCAATGACAAACTTTGGTATCTTCCGTTTGTACTCATTCAGATAACATTGACATCTTTTACATTCGGAATTTTAAACTCAAAAGCTCATAAAATATGGAGAATGATTTTTCACTTTAGCATATGCATTTTTCCAACAACTTTCGGGCTTGTATTTATATTAGCATTTGACCGAATATTTATGACGATATCTTTGGGATTATTGATAGTTGGGGTCAACTGTTTGATTTTATATTTATTAACGAGACAAAGAAAACCAATTGAAATTGCTTCATAGTATTTGTCTCACTGGACAATTCCGTCTGACCTTTGATTTAACGGCAGTCAACTTTTCGTTTGGCTGCCAAGGCTTGTAAAACGACTAAGATTAGTGAATTTTAAATGGTCGTGTAAGCTCCCCCGAAAATTGGGCCACTCAAAAGTTTCGTTTTTTATTTGATTAAGCAAAATTGGATTGAATTTAATTTTACGTTTTCTGTCATAAAGAAGCGGAGCGAAACGCATTGGTTTAGATGTTGATATATGGATAACTCCAACATTTGACTTCTGCGTTGAAAAAAACATATGCTGTTGGAGTAATCCACATTTCAACATCGTAATAATAATAGTCTTCAGCTTTTTGGTGAGTTAGCAAAGTACCTCTAATAGATCTATCGGTGCTTTGTAATTAAGGGATTGATGCGGTCGTTCGTAATTATAATCCAACATCCATTCTTCGATTTTCTCTCTTACCTCATGAAGTGAATAAAATATATTGGCGTTGAGTAGTTCCTTTCTTACGCTGCCATTACAACGTTCCACATAGCCATTTTGCATAGGCTTACCGGGCTGAATGTATACCAGTGTAATTCCATTCTTCCGGCACCACTCATCAAGAACGTGAGAGATAAATTCCGGACCATTGTCAACGCGAATCATTTTTGGAAGCCCTCGAAATTCCTTCAGGTATTCTAACACTCGTATCACACGAAGCGTCGGCAAGGAAAGATCTGCCTCCAAAGCCAAAATTTGTCGGTTAAAATCATCTACAATATTTAGAAGTCGAAACTTACGCCCATCCCATAGGCTATCGCTCATAAAATCAATAGACCATACTTCGTTGATAGCGCATGGTTGATATAAAGCTTGCTTTGCTCTGGTAGGCAAACGCTTTCTAAATCGTCTTCGAATGTTAAGTTGTAATGCTGTATATATACGATATACTTTTTTGTGATTCCACATAAATCCTTTTCTTCTTAATCGGAAATATGACTGCCAAAACCCAATCGCTGGATGCTTTTCAGCCAATGATTGTAATTCATTGATTACCGGAGTATCATTTTTTGGTTTGGAAATATATTGATAGGAACTCCGTGGCACACTCAACGCTTTACACGCCTGACGTTGGCTCACACCATGTGCTTCCATCATGTGACGAACCAGCATGCCTTTTTCATCAGGCGTTATAGCTTTTTTGCTACCGCGTCCTTTAGTGCTTCATGTACCAGGCTCAGGTCTGCATACATTCTCTTTAAGCGTAAATTTTCTTCCTGAAGCTCTTTCATCCTCTTAACTTCGCTTGCCTCCATTCCACCATAGCGCTGGCGCCACTTATAAAATGCGGCCGTCGTAATACCCATTTCTCTGCAGATGTCTTCTGCCTTGCGACCAGCTTCATGTTCCTGGATCGCTTTTACAATTTGTGTTTCTGTGAATTTTGTTTTTTTCATAATAACCATTTTAAAATTGAACATTTATAGTCAACTTTCAAATGGCCGAACTTCGGGGGAGCTTACAGTCGGACAGAAATGCCCAGCGGCCAACACGAGTATATAAATCATATGCGGGTTTACTTTGTTATCATCATTCTCCCGATTAAATTTATTGAGCAACGGCTGACCGAGAGGTGCTTTCAACACCGCATACGCTTTATTGTCTTAGCCCCCTAAATGACTGTACAAAATCTAACAAACAGATTTGTAACAGTTAAATTTAGGAAAATATGCCAAGAACAAAACGATCCTTTACACCTGAAGACAGATTGAGCCTACTTCAGGAAGCTGAACGGGAAGGCTATATGCAGACTTGTCGGAAATACAATTTATCTCCTGCCTTATTAGCCAAGTGGAAGCAACGATATCTTAACAAAGGCTCTGAAGGGTTAAAACCAGCTTACAAAAGAGTTGATCCTGCCCTTCGTGCTTTGGAAGAGGAAAATGAAAGGCTGAAACGAATTATTGCTAAGCAGGCTCTAGAGCTTGAGGTTAAAACCGAGATGCTAAAAAAAACTCCTATCCAACCCAAGAGAAAGTAAGTATGGTAAAAGATTATATACATCAAGGTTGTATACAAGACCTTGTAAGATGGGTCGGACTACCTCGGAGTAGTTATTATTACAAATCCCATCCTGGACCCCGTGGCAAGGTAGCTACTACTCAGACAATAAAGCATGGAGTACTGGTGAGCAACGCGTTAGTGCCCCAAGACATCAAAGGAGTGATTAGTGATCCTTATAACGCCTACGGTTATGATATGGTGAACGATGAACTGCGGCTTCTTGGATACGATATAAACAGAAAGAAAACCTATCGCCTGATGAATGAAAA
>NZ_JARKMY010000015.1:0-105251 GCF_029360725.1 Chryseolinea sp. H1M3-3
AGACCTAATTTCGTTTTGATTAACTTCGTTTCTGTTCTCATTTTTCTGACAGTTTAAAGGGTTCAACTTTTGATAGTTTGCACTTCTAAGTTAACCCAACTGTCAGATTAAGTCGAAACTACTTCAAATTAAGGAATTTGTTATAAACGTGTCCCGTCCGCTGTGAAACGAAACAACATCAAATTTATTAGGTAAATCCTGTTCACTGCGTTCGCCGTTGAGATTGTAAGAATACTCTTTCACTATCGTATTAATTCCTGCTTGCTTAAGTAATTGAGTTAACGCACGGTTGGCACTTGGATTAGCCAACTTAATTTTAGAAATGTCATAGTTGATGGATTCTAAAATATTTCGTGCTTCTTTTAATAAAGGGATAAACAACGTCTTCGCATTTTTTTTATCTGTCTTTGTTGGCCTAATAACAATGTGATCATTTTGATTACTTCCTTTACTTAACCTCAAAACATCGGAAAATCTAAGGCCAGTAAAGCAAGCCAATAAAAACAAATGCTTGACCTTATGCGCAGCTTTGGGACTAACATAAATTGTAGTTTTCGTTTCTGGGTCACCGTACCTTACTGGTTCGAATTTGTCAGTATTGAATAACATCAATTGTTTAATTTCGTCAGGGTACAACGGTGATGGTTCAGAACTGTGTGTACCTGGAACTTTTTTGATTTTTTCGGTTTTGTAATCAGCCCTTAAAAAGATGTTGTGTTTACGCTGGTCATCGAAATAGTGATTTAAGAAGGTACTAAAATCTTCAATTGTTTTTTTACAAGTGTTGGGGTCTAATTCAATTTCTTTCGCAAATTCTTTAAAATCTTCAGCCCACTCTTTGGTAATACTTTCAAAATATAACGTTGTGTTTCTTGATTTCTCATAACGCTCTAATCTTCCTTTTACGGTAATAAAACCTTTAGCGGTATTTTTTAACACTGTTTCGTTTCCTCAACGCTATATATACTCGTTGAAGAAATCAATTAAGGTTTTCTTAGTTTTAACATTAAAGTGTTTTTCAAATTCTCGTATCTCGCTGGGTAGCTCGTTGGAATACGGTTTACCTGGGAAGTCGTTAAAATATATATTCACTTTATTCAACAGGTCTTTCAACGATTTATTAATAGCTGAGTTTAACCTCGTGTTTTGCTTTGCTCCATTCTTGAGGTAAACACATTCAGAGCTTTCTTTCGTTATGTACTATTTCGTTTATATCACCTACAGCGACCTGTAATAAATTTTTTACACGACATACACAATAACGATGGTTTATCGCGCCCCTTCCTTTAGCTTAATGATGCTTCTTGCATTTAGCGCGAAACGTAAGTGATGATCGATACCAAGAACAGGGCTTTGAATCCTCACTATTTTCGGCGCAGGCCTGAAGGATCTGCCCCTTCGAAAGAGCACCACCCTTGGACAGCACGTTAACCTGCAACAGATCCTTCATTCCCGCTTGCCAGCACACCATCACCACTCAGGAAATCGGATCTAAAATAGGAGCTGCACTTCATCCATACCCCGGAAATTGGATCGAAGGGAATTGAATGTTTGAAAGAACCACAACCCTCAGCTACCGATGTCCTGAGCAAGGGCTGCGCCATGGCTCGCGCGGAGCGAAGGATCTGCCCGTTTGAAAGAAGAAAGCACGGGATTATGCTCTGCTTATTTCTTCAATTGCTCCAGTTCTTTTAACGTCCAATATTTTTTTCTACCCACAGTCTGTTCGCGCACGTCATGAACATGGTCGTCTCTGATGGTGGATGCGTCATTTCCAAAGGCATAGCGAACGTAACTCAGTACAGACGCGACCCACTCATCGTCATTTGCTTCCATCGCAGGCATGATGTCGGAATAGCTTTTACCGTCGACAGGTCCAGATAAACCGTGAAGCACAATTCGGGTAAGCACATCTCTGTCACCCGCTACTCTTTTCGATCCCTCGAGCGGTGGCGCAAGCATTTTTTTCTCTTTATTAAGGATTCCTTTTCCATCGTTCCCATGACAAGTCGCGCAAAGTTGTTTGAAAATTGCTGCACCATTCAAAATCAACTCCCGGGCATATGGCGACTTGCCCGCGATTTTTGATTTTAACTTTTTGATGTCTTCAGGTTCATTGTCATTTCTTAAACTCGTTGACGCCAGGGCTTGGACCAAGACATTATCGGTATAATTGTTTTTAATTTCCTGCAAGAGCCTGATCGTTTCTGGTGATTTTCCATATCGCAGCGATAAAACCAGTTGGATGCGGACATCTCCGCTGACATCATTCTTTAATGATTGTAACGCGCTTATAATTTCTGGATCCTGCTTCTTCAAAAACTCTTCGCTGGCCCATATAGCAGTTTTTCTCACCTGCGGGTCTTCGTCTTTAAAAGCTTGTAACAGTGTATTTTTTTTCAATGCATCCAAACCTTTCAGCGTCCACAAAGCGTGCAGCCTGGTAAGTGGCGTTGGCTCGTATTCATTGCGAGAAAATATTCTATCGATCCATGTGTAATTATCAGTCGCCATTTTCTCTAATTCACCGACCGCTGATTTATCATTTCGAAGAATGATTAATTTCTGTGCCGTATTTCGCCACCACCCGTTGGGGTGAGATAAATATTTCATCAATTGTTCCGTAGATTCATCCAGCATCTTCGGCCGTGGGCCGGGTTTCTCATCGTCATGAACTAAGCGGTAGATGCGTCCTCTCCCAAAATTCATATCCAGCTTCATCCTTTTTATTACGGGTCGCAAAAAACTTCCTTCGCGGGTCCAATTACTTTCCTGGATGATTCCTCTGTACATATCTACAATATAGAGGCAACCATCCGGACCTGTCGCCATATTCACAGGACGAAAATTCATATCGGTTGAAGTCAGAAATTCATTTTGATTGTAAGCGTTCTTCAGATAGATCTGACCATCCCGGTTAATAACCTTGGCACGCCTGATAAGTCTTCCTACCGGTTCACATATAAAGAGGTCCCCTTTTAATTCCGCAGGGAGACGATCTCCTTGAAAAATAACTTGACCACAGCTTGCCGTAAAGTGATTAAGTGTACTGTCAGGCCGGAGTCTTTCGTATCCTCCCTGAACATCAGGTGTTGCAATGATTGGCCACACGGCATCAAAGTCATCCAGCAACTGGTCGCCCAATTCAAAAGAACCGTACGCAGGATTCTGTTGAAATCCTAACGCAGCAACTTCGCCGCCTGCACTGGAATAATACAACCTGCCAAAGTCGTCGTGGGTTAATCCCCACTGACCGATAGGTGCATCCAGCAATGTATCCACCTGAATTTTATTGTCCTCGAATCTAAAGCGGACCGGATTCCTGGAATTATAAATCCAGTTATCGATATTCCATAGCAGTCCGCTGGCCTGGTGTTCGAGGTTTCGATTGTCTGCTTTGTTATTATCATACAGGAGTTCTTTTTCATCGGCGATTCCATCACCATCGGTATCTTTATAACTCCAGATATCGTAGGTATATGTCTCATTCACCAAGAGGCGATCATCTAGCGGAAGAATCATGCGTGGTAAAACAAGGCTATCGATATAGACGGAATGCTTATCCATTTTTCCATCACCATCCGTATCTTCCAATAACAATATTTTACCGATTGGCCGGGTCGTTCCCGACCCATCAACATCCTGCATGTATGTGCACATCTCGGCTACAAACATTCTTCCATTCCCATCCCACGCGATGGCGACCGGCTCATTCAAAATAGATTCATCAGCAACCAGTTGCATTTTGTATCCTTCTGGTAAATGAAACGATCGCAGACTTTCTTCTGGTGAGAGAAACGCCGGAGACGGATTCGGCTCAACGGGAAGCTTAACAGGTTCTTTTTCCGCTGATTTATTTTTGGAATTATTGCAGGCGGCCACCAATGCAACGAGAATAATAAGAGCAATTGTTTTCCATGAAACAGTCATAGTAAAAAGGCGGTTTTCTTGCTTTGGTAAATTAAAGAAAGCGTATCAGGCTTTGGGATCATAACACGTCTGGCATTCCTCCATTTAAGCAATTTAAAAAAATTACACTCCATCATGCCTGACAACCAGAGTTGATTTATGATGTCCGTTCTGTGTTAAACAACCTCGACGAATTAATTCCAGAGAAGCGCATCAGCTTAAGAAAGATTCAAAAGGTATTCTTTCAGTTTCAAACTGCCAAGTAACAATTTTTAAAAGGCGATAAAGGGATCCGGAAATTCTTTATGGTGATGTGCTCGTTGCTTATACCCTATGCAAAATCAATATTAACCTGTTCAAATATTTTTCCTTCGTTTATAATAAATTGCAAAGGATTAAGGAGTGTGTAATGCCTAAACTTATTTTTTGGTTGCTTATTGGCAGTATCGTTATTCATTCGCGGCCGGCACTCAGCCAGGCATCCAATAGCGCTGAATTAGTGTCTAAAATAAAGACCCTTCCCGACAACAAAGAAAAAGTCAATGCCTTCATCGACTATGCCGTTCATCTTGAGTCCGAAGATCTTGACAGCGCGCTATATTATTACAAAATCGCAGGTGACTTAAGCAAAAGACTGAATGATTATGAAAGCATGCATCGGTATGCCCGTAATTATACAGCAGCTTTAAATACCAAAGGCGATTTTGATACGTCCCTGGAAGTAAATCTTTGGTCGTTGGATTTGGCTGAAGAAAAAGGCGACTCGTTGAATGTTGCTAAATCACTGGTAAATACGGCAAACGTTTACAACTTTAAAGGCTTATTCGAAGATGCCATTCAATATTATGTTAAGGCGGCCAAATATTTTGAAAAGCTTCATGAGGAAGATTTCTTAAACATTGTTTATCAAAACCTCGGTGTGGTGTTTGATGTTACCGGTCAGTTCGAACGGTCGCTTGATTACGCGAGCAAGTCAGTGCTGATGAGTCAACGCGTTGGTGACAGTCTCACGCACGCCAATGTATTAATTAATATGGCGGGAACGTTGAGTTCCATGAATCTTTATGATTCCGCCATTCGCCTTGCCACGGATGGGCTATTCATCGCGGAGAAAATTAAAGACCGGAGTGTCGGCTTAAACGCTCACCTTGCCCTGGCGAGCATTTTTAATAGCAAAAAAGAATATCAAAAAAGCAATGACTATTTCCAAAAGAGTCTTGCTGAAGCACAGAAACTGCATTATGATGAAAGTGTCTCCACGGCGCTACAAGGATTGGCCATGAACGGCCTCGCCTTGAAAAACTATAAAGAAGCCGACCGTTACATTATGCGAGCTTATGAAATCAGCAAACGTCACGGCGTCTTCGAAACACTAAATCAGCAATATCCGCTCATCGCCGACATCAAAAGCCATCTGGGTGATCATGCATCGGCATACAAATTCCTATTGGAGTACGTTGCGTTGAACGATTCATTAAACAGTGCCAGTTTAAAAAAGACCATGAACGAACTTGAGAGAAAATACCAAGTAGAAAAAAAGGAACGCGAGATGGCTGAGAAACAATTGGAGCTGGAAGAAAATCGGGCAAATATTCAGAAGAAAAATTTATGGCTCGCAGCATCTGTCGTTGGTATCGTGATGATTTTTTCATTGCTATTGTACGGTTATCGTTTGTATAAAAAGAAGCAGCAGTTCCACGAACAGTATATAAAGACATTACAAAAAGAACAGGAACTGGGGGAGCTGAAAGCTTCATTACAAGGACGAGAACAAGAACGGAGCCGTATCGCCGCGGAGATGCATGACGATTTAGGTACTGGCGTGACATCCATTTTGTTTCTGGCTGAAGGCCTTCGTCAATCCAATGAGCAATCTGCCGAGACAAAAAAAATCGTAGATACCTCCCGCAACCTGATGGCACAGGTAAATGAAATCATCTGGAGTATGAATTCAGAATACGATACACTGGAAGATCTGGTAGCGTATATTCGAAACACCATGTCGGAGTTTTTGTCGACCGTAAATCTTGCCTATGAATTTCAAGTGCCAGAACAAATTCCTGCCGTTAAACTCAGTGGTATTGAACGAAGGAATATTTACCTGGTGGTAAAGGAAGTGATACACAACATTGTAAAGCACGCCCATGCCTCAAAAGTTGAGATATCATTTTCTTTTGATGACCGATTGAAAATAATCATTCATGACAATGGTAAGGGCATCGATTTTTCTACACAACGTCGGTTTAGCAATGGATTGAAAAATATGGAGTCAAGGATGCACGCAGTGAATGGCAATTTCACCATTCGCAATGAAGGAGGTACATTAGCAGAACTTACGGCGCCGCTATCGGTATAACTTTGGTTATATAAGGCCCTGTAATCCTTTTTGTATTTTTGTCGTTCCATAACTCGTATGCAAAAACAAATAGCGGTTAGCATTGTAGAAGATCAGGAAGATATCCGTCAGGGTATGCAAAAGATTTTTAGTAATACGGACGGCTTTGTTTGTCGGTCGGTATTTGAAAATGCTGAAGATGCTGTATTGCAGCTGCCGTTAGATCAGCCGGATGTTGTGATCATGGACATCAATCTTCCAGGGATGACAGGCATTGAGGCTATACGACAGTTGAAATCCGCCGGATCTCCCATACAGTTTATGATGTTTACCATTTACGAAAACAGTGAACATGTACTTAACGCCCTGGCTGCAGGCGCCAGCGGTTACTTGCTGAAGAACACACCGGCTGATAAAATACTGGAAGCAGTAAAAGAGCTGCATGAAGGAGGTTCGCCGATGAACAGTCACATTGCCAGAAAACTTGTTGTTAGTTTTCAAAAAGCACCTCCATCAAAGGAGGATGAAGCGTATAGTATTTCTGCACGCGAGAGAGAAATTCTTGAACTGTTATCCAAGGGACTTTTGTACAAAGAAATCAGTCACAAGTTGAATATCACGACGGGAACTGTTAAGCAGCACATCCATAAAATATATGAAAAGCTGCATGTACAAAATCGCACAGAAGCTTTGTTAAAAGTTTTTGGAAGTGGGGGGAAGTCGTAGCGGATGCGATTGGTGACGCGCTGTTTTTTGTACTCACGCAAGGGTCCAAGGCTCGCAAAGAAGGTGAAGCGTTTGGAGGTTATTTTGAATGACTATTTTTCCTGATGTATTCTGTTGCTTCTTTAAAAGGAGTTACCCAGATTTCTTTCTCGTGTTGTTTCAGATAAACTAAAAGTTCACGATGGGCTTGTAGAGAAACGTTCAGATTATGTTCGCCGCCGACACCATGAAAAAGAAAAACCAAGAGCGCATTTTCACTCATGGCTTTCTTTACTAAAGCTATCAATTGCTCGCCAGTTTCACCATTGATTCCATAGGATGGAACATTATATAAATCAACATTATTAAGCTGCACCATCTCACTCTTCACACCTCTGGCTGACACAAAATCGTTTTTTATCTGATCAATGTAGGACTCATCTCCTACTTTAGTATCACCACATGGATAGGCAAAAGTTCGTTTCTTCTTTCCATCCAGTGATTCAAGAAATGTATTGGTCATGCGAACTTCATCCAGTAAACGTTGCATCGTATATGTGCTGAGATCATAATCGGGTTTTACCCAGCTACGGCCGGGCATGTTGCCTGCACATGGATGAAACAAAGTATGATTGGCCAGTTCATGCCCGTTTCTTGCAGCGGTGGTCCAATCTTTAAGACGATTCCGACTCCCCGGAAAATATCCCGAAAGGTAAAATGTAGCGTCAAAATTCAGCGAGTCCAACAAGGGTATGGCGTTATCGAGATGAACATTCAAAGCATCGTCATAGGTAAGCACTACGGCACATTGTTTTCCATTCCAAGACTTTTTATTTTGAGCATAACAACATGATGCAAGCAGCATCAGGACAATCGTCAATCGCATCGCAGAAAAGGTTAAGGAAGTAAATTTAGAAAAAGATAACTCACAACTGATGTGATCAAATAAGATTATCACGTGGAGTTGCATTCATCTTAATCCAATTGAGATAATTTTGGTAAGCCCGCGGTAACGCTCGTGCCAAAATAAAAGCCGGTCATATCGGGCCGGCTTTTATTTCTTAATAAATAAGTTTCCCACCTAATAACCCGGGTTGGGTATGATGTTTGGATTTACGTTTGTTTCACTGTTAGGAATCGGGAAGTAAAGGTTTTTTTTCTCAAACCCCATGGCATTCGGACGATCTGAACTGAAGAAACCATCGTCAAGTGTAATCTTTTCTCCCAGCGCCCATCGCCTAAGATCAAACCAGCGTTGACCCTCTCCTGCTAATTCCAATAAGCGCTCGTCCATTATCCACTGACGAATTATTTCTCTGTCTGTTTCTGTACTTGGTCTGTCCGCAGGCACCGTGCCGGCACCTCGCGCCCGTTCGCGAACCAAATTGATTTGTGCAATGGCATCAGCTGTGGATCCGCCAGATTCATTCAGTGCCTCGGCTTTTAGCAGTAGCACATCTGCATACCTCAAGATGCGGGGATTATTGACTGAACTTGATCCACCTTGATTCAACTCATCACGGGTAACATATTTTTTAAACGCACGGGTATCAGGATCAAGGGAGAGCTCCTTGCGTGGATCCGTATCGTCGAAAAGGTCAGCCAATTTTTGTGTCGCCACAAAAGGAGATTTTCCAAACAAATTAAATTGGTCACTATAATATCCCCAAAATACAGACAGCGCGCCGACGGCATTATCGAAGTCATTGTTAAGCCAGATATTGTCATCGCCGAAAGCACGCGTCGCCTGATACTCAAATAAAGACTCCTCATTATTTTCTGTATCGGCAGCGAAGTTATCATCAAAGGCTGGTACCAACGATGCACCACTAATGTTATCAAACGCTGTTATCGCCGCCTGATAATCCGCGGGGGAATTTGTGATTGTACCTTTGAAGACCAGACATTTTCCAAGCAAACCATAAGCGCTGTTTTTTGTAACCCTTCCGCGTTGCGCCTCAGCCCAGGAGGTTGGAAGCAACGTTGCAGCTTCCGTAAGGTCCAGAATAGCCTGATCCAGCAGTTGCGTACCGGTAGAGCTAGGCGGTTTTGTATCATTCAGATTATCCACCCGCGCGGTAACCAGGGGCGCCGTTCCAAAGATATTCCACAGCAAATAGTAACCATAGGCACGTAGAAACAATGCTTCTCCGCGATGGTAATCCTTTAGCCCTGGGGTAACATAAACGCCATCTTCCACTTCAGCATTCTTGTCCATTACGACAATTGCGCGATTAATTAATTGATAAGCTGTTGAGAAAAAATCTGCCAGCCGTTGTGTGCCTGTCTGTATACCTGAAAAAGTTTCAAAAGCGTCTTGCCCATTGGTGGTGATATCGTCACCGGGAAGTAATGTAACCGGCTGCAAACAAGCATCGGCACTTCGGTTGTACCAATAGAAATCTGTGAGCTTCGCGTAAATACCGGTAACAGCACGTTCAAATTCAACCTCTTGTTTGAAGTACGAGTCCTCGGTTTGCGACTGTGGTGCAACATCAAGCCGGGACTCATCGCACGCATTGTATCCGATTAAGACCAGAAACATCGTTAATGATATTAGTTTATTGTTAGATCTCATAGTTGTATCCATTTGTCTTTTTTAGAAGGATGCATTCAGTCCAAACATCAACTGTTGTGTCGGCGGATTAAAATCATTTTCAGGATCAATCCCTTTCCAGTTTGTAATGGTGAAAAGATTGGTTGCTGAAACATATACCCTGACCCGATCAATAGCTCCTGATTTCGGCAGCATCGACGGTGGTAACGTATACCCTAGTTGTACATTCTTCAAGCGGATAAAGTTTGCATCCTCCACAAACCTGTCCGACGTTCGGTTATTGGCATTAGGATCGTTTCGCACAGCGCGTGGCATTGTAGTGGAAGGATTTTCAACTGTCCAGCGGCCGTTGGTGGTTGCCCATTGATTGGCACCATTGCTACCCATGTTTTCGCCCTGTGCCCTTGCCCCGTTATATTTTTGAACATCTCCTACGCCTTGGAAAAACAACGATATGTCTATGCCTTTATAGGCCAGACCCAGGTTGAAACCATAATAAAATCCGGGAATTGTCTTACCAAGGTAAACGCGGTCGTTATCGTTTATAACGCTGTCGGGCACGGGGTTAAAGACCTGGCCAGGACCAGGCGATCCGTTGATATCAAGGAAACGAACATCACCGGGTTGTTGCTGATCTTCGCTGTTATTATCGCTATAAACGTCTTTCCAGTCATCCACTTCCTGTGCGGTCTGGAAAATTCTATCCGTCTTGAACCCCCACAAGTATCCGATCGGATATCCTTCTTGTACGCGTCCCAACGTGTTGTCATCTATTTCCGATGCTTCTTCTCCAAAGGGGGTTCCCTGATACAATTTGACGACACGATTTTTAACGGTAGTGAGATTTCCCGATACGTTAAATGACAAGTCACCGATGTTATTGTTATAACCCAACTGGATCTCTACACCACTGTTCCGGACATTCCCTACATTCAGATCGGCCGGGTCACGAATACCGGCGTTGGGTGGAAGGTTCACTTGTTGAATAATTCCTTTTGTAAATCGGTTGTAGTATTCAGCAGTTAATGAAACGCGGGATCCAAAAAAAACAGCATCAAATCCAACGTTAGTAGTTCGCACCCGTTCCCAGGTCAGTTCGAAATTAGGGAAGTTAGGGAGTACCGCCCCAATGGTCTGAAGCCCGAAAGGATCGCCATTACCTGAGCCATAGGAATAGTCGGGGGTTGTACTGATGGTGGACAAGTATGCAAATCCTTGGGTGGTTTCTTTGTTGCCTAGTTCGCCCCATCCTCCCCTTATTTTTAAATCATCAATGAACGTTGCTTCTAAATTCTGAAAGAATTGTTCGGAACTGATTCTCCACCCGGCAGCAAAGGAAGGAAATACTCCAACGCGGTAACCTGGCGCGAATACAGAAGATGCGTCGCGTCGTACCGTTGCATCCAGATAGTATTTGTCTTTGAACTTATAGCTTACACGTGCCAGGTATCCCTGCAGTACTTGTGTTCTCCGGCCAGTAAACGAAGAAACGTAAGGAGGCCTGTTTTCAACGGAACGCAATGCAGGATCTATCGAATTTACCTGCGTGCTGGAGGCATCTGTATACGACCATGTTTGTCTTTGGTCCATGGCACTTAACAACAGGTCCACATTATGGTCGCCAAAGGATTTATTGTAGTTGACTGTTAATTCTTTGATCAAATTAAAATTCCGACTCTGACGTTCACCATAACTTCCCTTCGATGTACCATCGTTTCCGGTATATCGGTTGCTTGGCGTTTGAAAGAAGACGTAAGAATCATAATTGACCCAGGTCTTTCTCAGGTTGTTGTAATAATCGCCGCTAACGGATCCTCTAACTTTGAGGCCAGGAATTGGCTCAACCTGTAGATAAACGTTCCCTAACGTTCTAAAGAATGTATAGTTTTGAAGATTCAAATCCTGGACAGCAAATACGTTTCCTCGGGTTGCCTCCCCATACAAATACCTCGGATCACCATCAAAGTTATACAGCGGCCCCGAATTAAGGTTAGACGGATCGAAGTCGTCATTTAGGACATAGTTGATAACCGTGGACGGCGCATAGCCAGATGGATGCGATGGATCATAAATAGGCTGCCATGGTGGAGCGGTGGCAACATAGGCAAGATCGTTATCTGTATTATCCAGCGCATTGTTGTGAGACAGTTTCAAATTGACTCCTACTTCCAGGAATTTTGAGATTTTGCTGGTTAAATTTGTAGCTAACGAATACCGCTCGAGGCTACTTTCAATCAATGCGCCTTCTGTTCTTCCATACCCGGCAGAAACATAATAGGTCGTTGCATCACTTCCTCCGCCTACACGGATGCTATAGTCTTCGACGACAGCATTTTTGTTAATAAGATTGTCTTGCCAATTATACGTCGGGCTATTTCCAAGATAAGCGGGATCGCTTTCAATAAATTCAGACGGCAAATTACCTGCCTCGCTTGGGTTATTGTTATACGCCTCTTGATACAGCCTCGTGTAATCCGTTGTGTTAAGCATATCAAATTGCTTGATCACATTTTGTACACCTCTTTGTGCGCTGAATTCAACTTTAGGGCTACCGGACTTACCTTTTTTTGTGGTGATCAGGATCACCCCGTTGGAAGCTCTAACACCATAAATAGCCGCAGCAGATGCATCCTTCAATACAGAAATTGATTCGATATCATTAGGATTAATCGACGACATGATGCTGATGGGGGAGCGAATATCCTGATCGCCGGGGAATGGACTGCTCGCACCGCCTTCCAGCACCGGAATGCCATCAATAACATATAGCGGTTCTGCAAATCCAAATGTAGCTACACCTCTGATTCTCACATTAGGTCTCGCAAAAGGATCGCCACTTGGTGTTGTTACCAAGACGCCTGCCATGCGGCCTTGCATTGCAAGTTCTGGATTCATGGCAGTGCTCCGTGTGATTTCTTCACTGCTAACACTCGAAATGGCACCAGTTACATCTTTTCGTTCACGCTCGCCATATCCTATCACAACAACCTCCGACAATTGTTGCGTTGAAGACGCCATCGTTATATTGATGGACGTCTGCGTTCCGACGCTGATGTCTTGCGTCTCAAATCCGATAAAAGAAAATGTAAGCACATCTTCATTACCTGCTGTAATGGAAAAACTTCCATCCGAACCCGTTGCCGTACCTACGGTCGTACCTTTGACCAGCACAGATACGCCAGGCAACGCTGAGCCATCACTAGCGTCTACTACCTTTCCGGTAATAGTTCTTTGTTGCGCACTGACATTCCCTATCAGCATCAGGCAACACCAACTAAAAAGTAAAATATGTTTCATATCAAGCAGCTTTCTTTTTTTTCGTAAGACATTGTTATTTTTTTAATAAATGAATTGTCACCACCTCGAATTTCTCATAGTGCTTCGTTTTTTAGATACGTAAATTGATCTTCAAACGCATTGCGTTCGACGCTGAGGTCAAACCAATGCTCCCTTAAATGGTTCGTGGAAAATGAACCATTGCCGATGACAAAACTAGCCAGCCGTATTGCCTACCAGGCTGGCATATAGCAGAACGTATATAACAACCATCCCAATAGCCCAGAACGAAACCCGCTTGTACCAAGGGTATCCATTTGGAAAAAGGGACGACGGTAATTGCGTCATTGAAAATTTCCAGACAGCCTCGTCTCTCGCACCGGAGACTTCGGCATCTGATTTTGTAGCCACGCTTACCACCCAGCAGAAAAAGGTGGTAAAAATTAATACCAGGGCCGCTACATGATATACATTCGTAGAAATGTTGGCGAGCCTCAGTACATACGGGAGTAACAACATTGGAAACGAAAGGCACAACGTAACCCATGCAGCTTTTGCTGTTACCCCTTTCCATAAAATTCCCATTACGAAAATCACCGCCGCCGGAATTGCAATAAATGCCCAGCATTCCTGGAAGTAGGAAAAAATGTAGTCGAACCTTGCAACGACAGGTGCCCACAATGCTCCTATCGTTAACGTCATAAGACTTCCCAACCTGCCAATAGCAATCAGTTTCTTCTGATCCGTTTCCGGAAAATGTTTCTGATAAATATCGAGTGTAAGTATCGTAGAGGATGCGTTTACCAACGCTTCGATGGCGGTAATCGTACCACCACACAACACGGCGAAAAATAGTCCTCGCGCGCCAGCGGGGACCAACGTATTGACCAGGTAAATATATGACTCATCCGGACGTTCCAGGTTTGGATTTAAAGCATATGCTATCATTCCAGGAAAAACATCGGCCACCGCTACAAACAGGCTAAGAAAACCTACCATCAAAACACCCATTTTCGCATGCCACTCATTGCGCGCGCCCAATGAAGATTGGTTAATCGATTGATTCGTGCAAAAGAACCACACGTTGGTGGAAACCATCAACACAAACAAACCGGTTCCCGGAAGATCAGGATGCGACGAAGGCAATAGCAACTGTGATCGTTCGCCGCTTCCTATAATCTGCGCCCAGCCACCAGGTAGCGCGTACCATCCTAAAATAAAAATCAAAACTCCGGACAGCAGCAATAAAACGGATTGTAAAACATTGGTCCATGCGACTGATTCCATACCACCGTAAATGGTAAAAACCCCGGCAATGACAGCGAGCGACCATATTCCTACACCGATGTTGATACCAAAAATTGCGTGCAAAGCAAAGGCACCCGAATAAATGACGCCTGCCAGGTTTATAAAAATGTATGTAAGCAAGGTGATGTAAGCAAACAGACGTTGTGTAGCCCGATCGTATCGCAGACCCAGGAACTGCGGCATGGTGACAATTTTTTTTCTGATGTAGAATGGAACGAAAATGAATACCAGTAATAGGATCGCGAACCCGTTGAGCCACTCCCAGTTCGCTACTGCTAATCCATAACGATAAGAAAATCCTACAGAGCCAATCAACTGCTGCGCACTGACTGTAGCTGCGATAAAAGAGAAACCGATGATGTACCAGGGCAATGCTTTATTGGTGATAAAGAATTCAGCCGCAGTTACTTTTTTCTTCCTCCCACCCCATAGGCCAATCAATATCATGGCCGAAATGTAAACGCCGAACACAACGAGATCGATGGATGAAAGTGATGTCATGCTTCCCAATATTTTTCCAGGTTGTGCGTGAGATTTACATACCGAGCATATACACCTTCGTAGACTTTGTGACGCTTCGGGTCTGGTATAAATGTCTGGCTCAGGTTAACCATTTTATTGCAGGCAGCTTCGATGGAACAAAAGAACCCGCTGCCTGTTGCCGCCAATATTGCTGCACCAATTGCCGCTGTCTCTTGTCCTTGAACCGTTGTGATGGGAATATTGCTTACATCAGCTTTAATCTGATTCCATAATTTGCTTTTTGATCCACCTCCCAATGCTTTTATTTCTTTGACATGAATTCCAGACGCTTTCAATAAATCAAGATTGCGTTTCATCATGCATGCAATTGCTTCCAGAATCGCTCTGATAAAATGACCTTTCGTGGTTGCTGCGGTGATCCCTGCTATGACACCCCTGGCGTGTGAATTGAATTCGGGTGAACCAGAGCCCATCAGGTGTGGCAGCATGATCAAACCATCACATCCGGGCGGTATGTGTTCTGCTTGTTCAATAAGGCGATCATAAATTTCCGCATCGTCTTTTTTTTCATCCACTTCCTGTTGACAAAACTGATCCTTGAACCATTTCAATACAAAGCCCGCGGTTTGTCCGTATGGTAGGAGCAAATATTTCCCGGGTATAGCATGACATTGCATGGGTAGATTAATAACATAATTGGGAATCGGTTTATCCAGTGTCACAACCATTGCCATAGAGGTACCCGTGGTTTCACTTACAGCCCCTCCCTGAAAATTACCCGCACCCAATGCGCCAGCAACGTGGTCGTAAGCGCCTGTTACGATACTGGTAGTGGACGGTAGTCCGGTTTCCTGAGCGACGGGTTGAAGAACGATACCTGCCACAGTACCGGATGGATATATATCAGGAAGTCTTTCTTCTGATATCTGCAGGTAAGTCAACATTTCCGGCCACCATTGTTTTTGCCTGATATCATAATATAGTGTCGAGGAAGCCAGGGTCTGTTCACCCACAAATTTTCCAGTGAATTTGAAAATCAGGTAATCTTCAACCAGCAAAAATTTATGAACGCTTTGAAAAAGCAGCGGCTCATGCGTGCGAAGCCAGCTGATTCTGGTGGCGGGCCACAAAGGCTGCACTTGCGGCTGACCAGTTCTGCGACAAATTTCTTCAGCACCAAATTTCGCTTCGATCGCAACGGCTTCACTGAGCGACCGATTGTCCAACCATACAATTGCTTTCCGAAGCGGGCTCCCTTCGTGATCAACACAAATCAATGTTTCACCCTGACTAGAGAAAGACAACGCCCGGATATTTTTAGCTAATTCCCTATTTGATTTAGTGAGTTGCCGGATAACCGATATTGCTTTTTCCAAATAGAGATTGGCTTCAATTTCACAACGGTCCTGTTGCATCTCCAATGCATATTCCTCCATAGCCATTGCAACAATTTCTCCATCATCGCCCATGAGAACAGCTTTAATTGAAGTTGTTCCTGCGTCTATACCGATGAAAAAGTTACTTGCCATATTGTGTTTTAACTGCTATCAATGCTCGCGGCAAATTGTTTTCTAAGTCATGATATCGCGTACTGTTTCAATGCTTGATCTACTGTTAGCCTCCCTTTCACTACCTCGCATAAAGCCGCCTGAAAATTGAAAGGGTCGCTAACCTGAATGGCGTTGCGTCCGAAAACTACACCGCGAGCACCGTCGTTAATTTCGTCTGCGGCAAGCTGCAGGGCCTCCCGTTGTGTCGGTTTTTTTGAAGCACCAAGCCCAAGCACAGGCACTGGCACACTGCCTGTTACTTTCTTAAAATCGTTCGTATAAAAAGTCTTGATGAGGTCCGCGCCAAGTTCACTGAGTATCCGGCAACTCGCATAAACCTTATTGTGCATTTCGTCAGGTGTTAAATCATCGGAATAAGTTGGAAAAAACTCACCTACCACCGGGATTCCCCATCGGGCTGCATCGTTGGCTAGTTTACAATACACTTCAACATTTTTCGCATCTTGTAATTCACTTCCCGTTTGAAGTGTTAATGAGATGAGAACAACTTCTGCACCTGCTGCAAAAGCGTCTTCCACCTGTGACGCTATTACAGTAGCCGCATCGTTATATTTCCAGTGGAAGCAATAAACAGTGCTCCAATTCAAACGAACAATAGGCATTGGCGCCCCTTTATAATTGAATGCATCTTGCACATGCCTGAGCATACCCGCACTTAATAGAACTCCATCAACGCATGGATTTATTTTTTGGACTGTCGTTTTTAAGTCTGTCATGCCCGCGATGGGTCCGTCGAACATGCCATGATCGATGGCGACTATCACAGCGTTTTCACCTTTACTAAAGAGTTTATTAAGGCGGAGATCTTTTCCAGTCATAGAATTTTGTTGATCTTTAATGATCAAATTCGATCAGTAACAATCAAAATTATAAATATTATGATACAATGCATCAACTATTTGATTATTTTTGATCAAAAGATAATTAAACGATCATGAAGTTCGAAGAGCGGAAGCGGTTTATCATGGATAAACTAAGTCAGACCCAGCAAGTTGAGGTGCTGGACATTATTGATGCATTTCAGGTATCAGCAATTACGGCACGTAGAGACTTGGATCAATTGGAAAAAGAAGGTTTGCTAGTGCGGACACATGGAGGTGCCATCAAAGTAAAGGCTCCTGCTCAGCGCAAATTATTTTCGTACGATGAAAAAGCAATGCTTCATAAAGAACGAAAGGAATACATTGGGGAACTGGCGTCAAAACTGATTCAGGAAAGTGACGTGATTTTTATTGACAGCGGCTCAACCTTATTCCATTTGTGCGAGTACCTGAAAAAAATCCGTCACCTGACTGTCATTACAAATTCGCTGCCTGTGGCAAGTGAGTTGCTTGGATATCCTAACATCCGTATCAATCTTATCGGCGGTGAAGTCGATCATGAGCGGAAAGCTGTCTATGGTATGGTTTCGGAGATAACTCTCGAGCATTATCATACCAATAAAGCCTTCATCGGGGCTGACGGTGTCTCCCTTCAAAAAGGATTAACAACATACGACGAAAAGGAAGCTGCCATATCGCGGAAGATCGCCGCATCTTCCGATGAAGTGTATCTGTTGTGCGACTCCTCTAAGATAGAACGAAATTCCTCTGTGAAATTTGCGCCGCTTTCCATACTCAAAGCGTTGATAACCGATTACGAATTACCAGCGGCTGTAAAATCCACCTATATCAAGAACCATATTTCGATTATTAATTAATCAAAAAACAACAGACCTTGATTACAGAAACCTTCATCCATACAAAAGACTGGTGGCGGGAAAGTGCACAAGGCATCCCGCGTCTCATCACCGCGCTGCCCGGCCCTGAATCAAAGCGCATGCACGAGAAGACCGAGCGCAACATGAAGGGTCTGAGTTCGCAGGTGAAACTATTTCCGGTATGTTTCAGCGAAGGGCATGGTATTACACTCACCGATGTTGACGGAAACCGCTACCTGGATTTCTCTTCTGGCATTTACGTCACTTCTCTTGGGCATTGTCATCCTAAAATTTCAGAAGCAATTGCTTATTGGGCAAAACGGCTAATGAATTGTCACGACTTTTCAACACCCGTAAAAGAAAAGTTAATGGAAAAAATGGTTGGTATACTTCCTAAAGGTTTGAACGCTATTCAACTTTATAGCGATGGAACAACTGCGGTGGAGGCCGGCTTGAGAGCAGCACGTGCAATCAAAAATAAACATGAGTTTCTTGCGTTCTATCGGGATTTTCACGGTAAGACTATGGGCGCAGTAAGTGCCGCACAAATGTATCGTAGCGATGTGCAAAGCTATGGCCCTACACGTGCCCCCGGATTTTATATGATTCCGAAACCTGATCCGTACCGGCCACTGTTCAAAAAAAGCAATGGTGAAATCGATACTGACACCTACATCGATTTCTATACGGACTTCGTCCGTGAAGGTACCGTTGGGAATGTATGTTGTGTGATACTCGAGCCAGCTCAAGGTTGGGCTGGCTCTATTTTCCCACCCGACGACTTTGTCCCCAAGCTTAGGAAATGGTGCGACAAAAATGGCTTCTTATTATTCGCTGATGAAGTATTAGCAGGCATGGGCCGCACTGGCGAATGGATGACCATGTCGCACTGGAACACAACGCCAGATATTATCACTTTTGGAAAATCTTTTGGAAACGGATTTCCGGTAACGGCAATGGTTGTGAAAGAAGAATATGGCGAGGCGCTGAACAAGATCTCTGCAAGCTCCTCGTATGGTGGAAACCCGATGGCGTGCGCAGCCGCCCTTGCCTCGATTGAGGTGATAGAAACAGAAGATATACTAGAAAATGTAAGAACGGTGGGACACTACTTTATGAAGCGCATGCAAAAGATGGTTAGTGAGCATCCCATTGTAGGCGATGCAAAAGGTAAAGGATTTTTGCTCGGCATCGAACTTGTAAAAGATAAGGCGACAAAAGAACCATTCGACGAGGCTGGGAAACTGGTCTATCAAAAAGCATTCAGCAAAGGTCTGGCCTGGATTCCTGCCGGACACATCTTGCGAATGTCCCCTCCGTTAATCATGACTGAACATTTTGCGGCCATGGGAATGGACATTATCGAGGAATCTATTTCGGAGGTTGAAAAAGAATTTGGATACCATTAAGTCAATTCGGAATGAAGAATAACCAGTTGCCTAAGCTGAAAGCAGGATATGTTTCGTTTGGAACCATGTTCTATGAACCCGCGAATCTCATAAAAATCAGCGCAAATGCCGAGAAACAACTTGAGGCTGCCGGGATAGAACTTGTAAAAACGGCGCCGGTTTTCGGTGAAACAGTCGAGCCCGAACGTGCCATCGGGGAATTGAAAGCCAAGCCATGGGACTTTTTGATTATTAACATCATCAACTGGATAGATACACGCGGGGTGTTTGCAGTGCTTCATGAATTTCGACATGAGCCAATGATACTATACAGCTTCGGCGGATTCACCGACGAACATGGAACTTTAATTTCCCCCGCGGCAGGCGCCGGTTCCACTTCACTCCGGCTTCCTATGCAACTCATGAAACTGAAGTTTAAATATCTCTTTAATGCGCCCGATTCTCCTATGAATATCGACGGCATAATTAAATTCGGAAAAGCAGCGCAAGTGATGAAAGCCTTACGGAAGGCACGATTAGGAATGGTTGGCTTTAATGATATGGGTCTTTATTCAACCGGGTATAATCCGACGCGTCTGAGAAATGATTTAGGTGTGGAAGTTGAAAGTGTAGATATGCTCCAGCTGCAAAAAAAAATGGTTAGCCTGGACGACGGCGATGTCACATCTGCAATTCAGGAAATCACTAAAAATTGGGAGTACCCTCACGGCAAACCTAAAGGCGAAGTTATTGAAAAAGCCATTCGCATGGGCCTTGCAACGATACGGATATGCGAGGAGAAGAATTTCAATGCTTTCTCCTATAAATGTGTTGAAGGGATTGATTCAGAAATGGGCCTTACGCACGCGATACCCGCGTCCATTGTTAACTCGGCAGGATACCCCTATGTAGATGAAAATGATTTGGGAAATCTCACAGCCGAGTTAATGTTACGCTGGCTCAGTGGAAATCAAACCATGTTTATTGAACATTATGAACATCATCCGGAGTGGATTTTATTGGGTGAGGATGGCTACTGTCCCTGGGATTTTATTGACGGTAACCCACAAATCAAACCTGTATCAACGGTGCTCCTGGACGGCCTGGTACAATGTTCGAATCTAAAAAAAGGACGCATGACGTTGGCCAGTCTGGCGGAAACTAATGAGGGTTATCAAATGCATATTATAACAGGTGAAGGACGGGAACGCCCTGAATGGGTTGAGATGGGCGTTCCGCTTCCTTCCTGGCCAAGCGTGAAGTTATTTACTGATGTTCCTGTGCAACGGATTCTAAACAATGTTCAATCTCAACACCTTGCCATGACCTATGGAAGTTATGTTGAGGAGTTGAAGAACTTGTGTTACCTGTTGGATATTAAAGTAATGGACGATTCCGAAGTAGTTGCAACGACATCGCTGCCGCAAAAAGGTTAATGCGTTCGTGATAAAAAAAGTTGTCGAAGTTTAAGATTTTCAAGAACCGGTTTTTTACAATGAAGCAATTCAGACTTAATCGACTTTTCAATCCCATTTCAGGCAAATGTTTTGATGTCGCAATTGACCATGGCTTCTTTGGCGAAAGCTCCTTTCTTCAAGGTATTGAAAACATTGAAGAGGCGATCGATATTGTAGTGGCGGCAAACCCCGACGCTATTCAACTCACGGTCGGGCAGGCCCACTATCTCCAATCAATAAAAGGGAAGCAAAAACCCTCCTTGGTGCTTCGTACGGACACTGCAAATGTTTACGGAAGCAAATTATTTCCGACGTCGTACAGTCTGGTTATCGGCCATGCTGTTGAACAAGCCGTAAGGCTGGATGCGGCATGCATTTGTGTGAACTTGTTTCGAATTCCCGGAGCGCCTGAAGTAACAGAGTCATGTATCAGGAATATTCTTGCCCTCTTGCCAGAAAGTGAGCGGTATGGAATGCCGCTAATGGTTGAACCGCTGGTTTTCAAATCCAATGAAGTAGCCGGTGGCTATACCGTTGACGGAGACTTATCCAAAATAATTCCGCTGGTGAGACAGGCTGTCGAGCTCGGTGCTGATATTATAAAAGCCGATCCGACGGATAACACCGAAGAATATTATAAGGTCGTCGAGATTGCCGGAAAAATTCCCGTGCTAGTCAGAGGGGGTGGGCGTGCCACGGATGAACAAATATTGCTACGTACACAACGCCTGATGGCTCAAGGTATTGCCGGGATAGTTTACGGTAGAAACATCATCCAGCATCCGAGTCCAGCGGCGATTACGAGAAAACTAATGGAGATCGTCCATTTTAATGATCAGCTTACGAAAATTAATACACGATGAAACGAATATTCTTAATGTTGGTATTGTGCAGTGCAGTGTACACGGTTTCCTCGCAGGACAAGAAACTTTCACTTGACTCATTAGGTGCTTACAAAATCATTAAAGATAAGTCCGGGAAGATTCTTCCGTGGTTTAAGCCTGAAGTACCTGGCGCTGCATACGCACATGTGTGTAAGCTCGCAAGCGAATTTATTAAGACGGGCACCCCGATTGAACCACGTACAGGTCTACCGTTGTACCTTGTTACATGTTGTTTTGAAGGTCCTCACTTAAAGGGGCAGCAAGCTTTTGATGCTGGAAAAACCGGCGAAGACTGGATGCATAATCCCGCCATGACCTACGCAGGCATGGTTCATAGCCTGGTAATGGGCTATCGTGTTTTCTCTGGGGATGAATCGTACGTTAAAATTGTGAAAGATATGCTCGACTATCAGTTGAAGCATGGCACCACTGAGAAAGGCTGGATATGGCCTCAGGTTCCCTACGCAAGCAGCAATCCGTTCAACAAGGAATATTATGGCGCGACGCGTTGGGAGAACGATGGCATGCGTGGGGATGGACTTCATGGCATAGAGCCCGATAAAGTAGGTGAACTTGGATATGCCTATTTGCTTTTTTATGAAGTTACAATGGACACGACATACCTAAATGCAGCAATACATTGTGCTGACGCATTGGCAACAAATATTCGCGACATTGAAAAAATAGATGCTGGTGAACCTATCACCGATAAATCACCGTGGCCCTTCCGGATCAATGCAAGGAATGGAAAAATCATTGATGAGTTCTGCTCAAATGTAGTTGAACCTGCTAAGTTGTTTGAGGAATTACTTCGCATCCGCCCTACCATTGCAGTTACGAACGAACAAGTCAAGTCATGGACGAGGGCGAGGGATATGGCCTGGCACTGGCTGTATTCTAAAGGCGGCCCCATGAAAACTTATATCTGGAACGCCTACTTCGAAGATGTTCCCAGTGATCCCCGGCAAGCCAACAGAAATCAGGTTACGCCAATGGAAACAGCGCGCCACATCTTGCGCAATCCCCATCTTGATGCCGACATTGACAGGACAATTCCTGCGCTGCTCCATTGGGTAGAATCAGCATTTGGAACGGAAGGTATGGATGCCATTAAAGAACAAACCTGGTGTTATGAACCGATGGGAAGTCATACGGCAAGGTTTGCAAGTATTTGCGCGCTCTGGTACGAACGCACTGGTGATGTAAGGTTCAAAGAAAAGGCATATCGGTATTTTAACAATGCAACCTACAGCACAGATCAGAACGGCGTTGTGCGTGTAGGTCCCACGTGGCCAAGCAGTTGGTTTAGCGACGGATACAGCGATTACATCCGCCATTTCTTAGACGGTTATGCAGCCGTGCCGGAATGGGTGCCGTTAGATCAGGATCACGTTCTTCGTTCTTCATCTGCCATCCAAAAAATTAGCTATTCCAACAGTTCGATACAAATGAAAACGCATGACAACAAAGGTCACCTAACCGTCCGGATGAATGCTAAACCAAAGTCGATCTCCATCGGAAATAATAAGCTGGTCGAGAAAAAAACGTCCGACAATGCGTGGTCATGGACCGCTATGGAAAAAGGCGGACTATTGAAAATCAATTATTCAAATGGAAACGAGATCACGGTCTCAAAATGAGTTGAATGATATCGTCCTTGATACATAACAATCGATATTCATTTAACTAATGATAAAATGAAAACCTCTCTGCTCCTCTTCATTTTAATAAGCGTGCTATTCTTTCAATGCAAAACCAATGATCAAAAAGCTGTGCCTACGCCAACAGAAAATAGGATTGTTCGGGAAAACAAACTTGAAGGTACAACTTCATGGCTGATCAACGTGCCTGAAAAACATTGCGACTATCCTGACCATCAATATTGCAGGCGCCCTGAAGTGGAAGCGTTTTGTTCAAAGGCAAGCTACCAGACGGGTGATACGCTGCATATTTTTGTCAGTACCAATCCGGCAGCTTCTTACAACATTGAAATATATAGAATGGGCTATTACGGCGGCAACGGCGGACGATTAATGAAATCGTCGGAGACCCTGCAGGGCAAACCACAAGTCGTTCCAACGGCCGGGAAAAATAATCTTGTGGAATGCAAATGGGATACTGCCTATTCCATGGCTATTCCAAAAGAATGGGTCAGTGGTGTTTACCTCGGAAAACTTACAACACAAAATAATGATCAATCTTACGTCATCTTCATATTAAAAGACCAACGTGACGCTGACGTTATATTTCAATGTTCTGATATGACATGGCAAGCGTACAATCGATATCCCTACTGGCACTCCATGTATGACGAAGGGCAAAAGGCTTGGGTTAACACCAATGGCGCACGCATAAGTTTTGATAGGCCATATTCGTTGTATATAAACGCCCTGCCTATGGATTTCGCCCCGTTATCAAATGGATCGGGGGAATTTCTGTTGTGGGAATTTCCGCTTGCGTTCTGGCTGGAGAAAGAAGGTTACGACGTAACTTATATTTCAAACACCGATACGCATGCAGATCCCAACGGGCTCCTGAGAGGAAAAGCATTTCTATCGGTGGGCCATGATGAATATTGGACACCCACGATGGTTAAGAATGTTAGCCACGCACGTGATGAAGGCGTCAATTTGCTTTTTCTATGCGGAAATTCGGTGGATGGATCAGTTTACCTGGACAAATCCTGGGACGGTCGTCCCAACAGAATAACGGGTCGCCTACCCGAAAGAGAACTTCCCGATGAGGAGGAACTAATGGGTTCATCATCTTACGGTGTCGGGTATGGTGACATTGTTTGGAAAAGCACGCATCACTGGATGTTTCAGGGAACAAACCTTAAAGATGGTGATGTTACTAAGGAATTGGTAGGTTGGGAATATCATGGCTATCCGTTAAAAAAGGATACAAGTCTTGTAGTATTGGGTACTTGTGATATACAGCCAAACAAATTCGCCAACGATAATCCGCCTGCACACGCCGTCACGATTTACACCGCCGCTAAGGGTAATTTTGTTTTCAATGCAGGTACATGCTTTTGGAATTTACCACTGTCCACACCTCCAGGTTTCCAGACCCCTGTTAACAACCAAGGCGATCTCGGAAAAAAAGTTGTAAATTATGTGAAAGACGATCCGAAGATTCAAAGAATCACCAAGAATTTATTAGACAGAGCAATTGGTGGGGCATCTACAAGCAACAGCCGACGAGGCGATACGACGGGCGATTGATGAAAAACTATTCTATTCCTAATCGTTCTTTTAATTCTACCGGCCACTTTATCGTGACGTATCCTTTTTCAGCTTTTTCTTTTGGAAACAAATCGAATTTGCCATCGTGATACCAATAAAAGTTCATGGTGATGTTGCCGGGGTCTTCTGCATAGAACTTTTTCGTTACGTCAGAGAGTGCACCAATTACATCCAGTACCTCATCGTTTTCAATGGGATGTACAAATGCGGAACCTTTTGTGGGAATAGCGACGATACTCCCATGGGTGCCAATACTGAATCCAGCATTTTTTTCCAGTTCAACGATGTAGCTTGCAGAAAAATCGCCGCTAAAAAATGTAAACATGTTGTATTGATTTTGAAACAACTCTTCGTTTACTTCGATGGTCTCTACTGACACATTGCTTAACGCGATCTCAAATAATTCTTCCTCCGACTTATTCCAATCTTTAATGTTCTCACGCTTGATAAAATGAAATTGCTCGCTAAAATCAAGAATCAGAAACGTATACGTCTCGGGCAGATCCATCCGATGTACATAATCGCTAATCTTGATCTTTGGAAAGGTGTCTGATGATTTTAAATACACTTTCAGAAATTGCGCCGCATATTCAAAATCACTGTATAGGTATTCCTTAGCAAAAGGTATCACCTGATTTTTGTCAAGATGTTCATTGACGAGGCGATCCCAATCGGCCTTGTCGTTTTTTGCCAGGACACGAACCAGGTTATCCAAGTAATAATGTCTTGGCTGGTTGCCAAGATCTACGACAATTTCGCCTTCGTTAATTTCCAATATTTTCTGACCCGCATTATCAAGATACTTTTTATACAATTCAACAATGAAGTTGTATCCTTTTTGGTCAACCAGTCCAGCGTAGCTTGACGGCAATGGTAATAACTTTGCTTTTTTGAATAGGTTAAACATTTTTAGTTTAATGCAAGGTCAAGTAAAATGAAAGTAACAAGGATGACGGAGGAGATACACGCAGACGCAACATTTCCACCGTTCGCTCAAGTCCGGAGACAGCCTTTTGTAATTTGAAAGATACCTCCACTAAAAATTCCACAAGTAAACCAATCCGGTCATTTAATACGGAAGTCAGATTGATCCTGATTTGGTCAAAATACTCAGACGCAGAGATCGCAATAATTAGATCTCCTCAAGGCGTTCGACCAAGGCTATGAGGCTAAGCAGTTGGAATACGGCCAAACGATTGGAATTTAAGCGAATCAATTAGCAACCTCAATAATGTTCGGTTACGAGAGTCGATTTGGAAGTCGGTAGGCGCGTGAAGTAATTTTTGTTGTGCAATTGCAATTTCAGGAAAAATAGAGGTATCAGTTCTAGATTTTTTTACGGAAAAAACCACCCTAAAAAGCTAGAGCAAGGGCGCACGGTGCACAATCGAATTGGAACGTTTTGTTTCAATGACCTTTTGAAACCGTTATCCCCATAAAAGATATGAGGATAACGATCAAATGCTATTTTAATGAGACCGCTTTGGAATCCTGAGGACTATACGGTCCATATATCGCATCGCGGAATTTTTTATGAAGTTTGCCATCAAATGGTAATACCTGAACAAATAAGACCGCCGTTAGCTCATTCACCGGATCTACCCAAAATAAAGTACTTGCTGCACCATCCCAGAAGAACTCTCCTACGACGCCATTGTTTTCAGACGCAGTGGCGGGAGGATGGAGACGTACAGCGAAGTCTATTCCAAATCCGACCTGGCCTTTGCTTGGCAGCCACATGCGTTCTTTAACACTGTCCGCCAAGTGATTCGTTGCCATCAATTTAACAGTTTCTGGTTTTAAAATCGTAGCATTGTCGAAGGTGCCTTCATTCACAAGCATGCGTGCAAAACGCATATAGTCATCTACGGTTGATGTTAAACCAAATCCACCCGGCTTCAACGGCCAATCTTTTGAATTAAACGCATTGGCATCTTCATCGGGTATTCGTGATAATTTCCCATCATCACCTTTTCTGTACAATGCCGCAAATCTGGCTTTGTCGCTTTCCGGCACAACGTATCGTGTATTGGACATTTTAAGCGGATCAAAGATTGTTTCTTTAATGTATTGGTCGAATGGTTTGCCAGACAAACGTTCCACTAAAAATGCCTGTACATCTACGGATGGGCCATACGCCCATTGCTCGCCTGGGTGAAACGCCAACGGGAGACTCGCCAGTTTTTTCGCCATTTCTGCCAGGGTATTTTCTTTGTTCATTGGGTCAGCCGCTTTTAACAAGGGTCCAAGGCCTGGCATTTCAGGGTTAGTTGCAAACCCAGCAGTGTGACGGGTAATATCGCGGATGGTAATTGGACGTTTCGCAGGCTCCAATATTAGCTTTCCGGAAGCATCAATTCCTTTAAACACTTTCATGTTAGCAAACTCAGGAGCATACTTTGCAAGCGAATCATCTAATTGGAAGGCCCCTTTTTCATACAGGGTCATCAATGCAACGCCCGTCACAGGTTTGGTCATCGAAAAAATTCTCGTCAGGGTGTTTCGGTCCATCGGAATATTTGATTCCCTGTCAGCATGACCAAAAGCGTTGAAATATACCTCCTTGTTTTTTTCAACAATTAAAGCAGATACACCGGCAATTTTTCCTGAATCGACCAAGCTTTTCAGCGTTGCATCAATACGGGTTTTGGCCGAGTCGTTAACAACATAGGAAACACTTTCAGTACTCTCGACTGTCTTTGAAGGCTGGCATGCACCCACAAAAATAAGTGCACCGAGTAAAACATAAATGATTTTGTTCATTGAATTTATTATAGGTTAATTGGTTTTGCTCGAACTCAGGGTGTGAATGCTAAGTCTCTTTTAAGTTAACAGGTTTATTAGCGAACTGAAAGAGGTTAAATTCTGGCAAATACAAAAGTCTATTATGAGAACAGGTAGGAAAGGCTTATGACCGGAGCGTAATATCAATTCGCATGTTTTTTCTTAATCAACTGATTTCTCCCTTGCACTGTTCACATTGCCAAGCTGCCATCAGGCTGCTTGGACTTAATCACGTCGATCGCTTTAAAAATAACAATGATCTCCAACAGCACCGCCGGAACTTGAATTATCAATCCAATGAAAGATAAAATAATGGTAAGGAAAAAGCACGCTGCTACAATTTCAAAGATTCCCGCTAACTCTGCGACCCTTCCCAGAGATTTGTCAAGTCGTCTCAACGCAACTCCATAAATGATACCAATGCCACCCAGCGAGACCGAAGCCGCCAAAACGATAAGCTCGCCTTCCAGGGAGTCGTAAAACGTGGAAACGATATCATATCCTATGATTAAAACATAAGCACCTATCAGAATCACCGTTATTATTTTCAACAAATAATTCTCAAATATTCCGGCAATGATAATTATGCCCCTTTGGAAGAATAAGAAAGAAATGATTATGAATGTTTTTAACACAACATACACCGTATCACTGAGTATCATTTCTTTTTCCACTAGCCTTAAATATTCAACAGGCCCTTCCAAGAATCCCAGAATAAAATAGATCACGCCAAACACCCATGCGATGTTTAACTGTCTAAGTAAAAAATCGGAAGATTTATTTAAATCCACATCAATCAATATCAAATCCCGCAGCCAGTTCGAACCGGATTTGGCCGATGTATTATCGTCAAAGGAAATTTGATCCAGGTCATAGTCCAGCGCGGTGAGTATTGTTTTTACAGTATAACTCCTTGGCACCACCTCCCCGGCTTCAATCCTTTGGATGGTCCGCACGCTTATGTTGCATTTTTCAACAAGGTCTTCCTGGGTCAGACCTTTTGCCTTTCGTAATTCGGTAATTTTTCGTCCTAACGCTGGCTGTTTCATGGTGTTGGATTTATTGTGACCTGCCGACTTCAATAGTAAGTTCGTTCAGAGAATTGCTTAAGACAATTTTACTTTGAAGTGATGAACTGTTCAAAAAATCAGTGGGAACTTCACCCGACATTTACCCGCCATTGCATATAATTTTCTGTACCAATCACATAATCAGCTACTTACTGAATCGAGATTTCTAATTCGTTGATGAAGCTCAGTTCCATGAAATTTTAAGAATTACAAAAACTTAAAGCGTGAATGCTTCAAATTTGTAAAATGCAGCTGCCTGTTTCCAGACGAACCCAAGCCCCATTATTTATTCAACCAGCTTCTTAAGGCCGTCGATTACCACCGCCCAGTTCTCAGCAGAATGTTTAGCCTTCCCTTCGTCATAGTTTGACTGAGTAATAGAGAGTTTAGTCCCGCCCTCTACCTGCGTAACCTCATATTTAACAAAGAGATAATTCTCAGGCTGGTCCGGTAGCCCAGCCCAATTGCTCAGGTAACTGAAGCTAAGTGTATCGTTGGGAATATATTCTAAAACTACTCCTTTGTCTTGATATTTTTTGCCTTCATACTCCCCTTCCCAAATGATGGGACTGCCTACTTTCCAGTCGGTTATCTGACTTGAGCCGAAGAAATATTCGCGAACCATCTCCGGGTTGACTAAGGCTTCCCAGACCTTATTAACCGGGGCTTTGATAAATGTTTGATACGTAGATTTGAAATTTGTCTGCATAGAATTTATTTGAAGCGATTTTAAATAGCGAGCAGCGAATCTTTCGAGCGCATGATTGATTCCTGAATTTATCATGTTACCATATCCGTTCGCAGGAAGCAACGCTATGAAAGTAAATGCTAGTTTATAATGTTTTTCTAATTGGGCTTTCGTTCGTAATGCAGCACCACAATTCCGCTATCAAAAGATTTGGCTGTGACCAAATTCATATGCTGCCTGTCATTGAAAATCGGAAGGCCTTTTCCTAATGCGACAGGGTTTATAATCAAATGAAGCTCATCAACAAGTTGTGCGTTAATCAATGAAGATACCAAAGTCGCTCCCCCATATACAAGCATGTTTTTACCTTTTTGGCCCTTAAGTTTAAGCACTTCTTCTACAACGTCACCGCTTGCTAGGTCGGTATTCTGCCACCCGCCAGGTATTGGTTTTGATTTTTTCAGGGTTTTAGAAAAGACGACCCTCGGTGTATCCGAAATATGTTTTGCAAATGAATATCTCGGGTCGTCGGGATTTTGTGATACGTGTGCCCAATGCGCAATAAATCCTTCTTCTGCCATTTGCCTGCTTATCAAAAAACAATCAGCGGATTTTGTTAGATCGGTATGATAAGTCCGCAATGCTTGATCCCATTTCCATTCGGGCCCCCAATTCCAAATCATCCAATCTGTTTTTCCGTCTGTTTCTGCAATATATCCATCGATCGATATCTGCACCTCCAACACTAGTTTTCTCATTGCCAGTCTTTTCCTTCCGTCAAAGCTAGCAACATATAGGCTGCGAGGCCGGTGTAAATACGACATTGCAGAGGCTATTTGCGACACCTATGTATCCTATTATCAGAAAGTAATGGAATATCTAAAAGCCTATACGCTGTCTTACGCATTCTCTGATTTGATTAACCTCTTATTTTTAGACAATTCAATTTTTATCAGGCGCGGACCGATGCGAAGGATTCCTCCTTGCTCTCATCGCCCAAATCAAGAGAATTCCCCAAAATGCCAGAGGACTCCCGCTGGGTCATGCAAAAAACACTCCTTGCCCCAATGGAGTTTTCGAACTGGAACCAGTCTTACTCCTTCATATTTATTTGCGAGGTCCAGAGCCCGAAGTTCATTCCAGAACCGATCAACATCCTCCACCTCTAAAAAAATCATCGAATTATCAATCCAGTCTTTAACGTAAGCATCTTGGAGATAAAAGCCCAATCCTTTGGTTTTGAAATACGACATGTTCGGAGCCAAAACACTTTCTTCAAAACCTAAATCGCGGTAGAAATTTCTGGACAACTCAAAGTTTTTAGCTCCAATGAAGGGTCGAATCGATTTTGCTTTATGTTCCATCATTTGATTTTTGTCACGAATGATTGAAGAATTGAAATTGGTCAAAATCAAGTATGTACCTTGTAAAATTTCCCATGTGGATTTACACTAATCGTCCAGATAGGTATCACTCCATTTCACAAAAATATTTACGAACACGACTTTTCCATTGTAAATAATATGCATTTAGAATACTATTTCTGAATAACCACCATAGAAAGACGATACCCAGTGCAATTTGAAACGGTATTATATATTCCATAAACACTATTTTTCACTTTAACCTCATGTCATTATCCAATACAAATTTATCGAGTGTTTGCATAGCAGCGCACGTTAACAACCTACGAAAAATTCTGATGCAATGAAAATGCTAGCGCAGAAGGGCAAAAATCCGCCGATCATAAAACACAGACAACTACAAGTGTGGTCATCACCACTTGTGAATTCTTCATCGATTTACTAATGTCACTTCTCTGCGATCGCTTTTGACTGTGGAAAAAAGACGCTTAATGGTGTATTACCTATGGTTATGATATCACTTACATCGCCTAAAACTTCATCAACCAACCCAAATGCTTTTGCTTCCATTGCATTTAAGTACCGATCCCTTAAGAAATATTCTTCAATCTCCTGCCACGTATGGCCTGAGTGCTTTCCCATCAAATGAAAGAGTTGTGCTTGTAAGCGTTCTTGCTCGCGTGTAGCAATGCGAACATCTTCCGTATAACCCTGTGCACCGCCGCCGGTTGGATGCATGTGTATCGTTGCATGAGGTAAGGCATAACGTTTTCCTTTCTGCCCCGACGTTAGCAACGCTGTGCCCATACTCGCAGACACACCAACAGCCACGGTAGAGACTGGTGCCTGAATCATTTGCATCGCGTCATAAATAGCAAGACCTGCATAGACACTTCCGCCCGGGCTATTGATATACAAATTGATAGGCTGTTTCTGGTCAAGGCTATTCAGGTATAGCAGCTGTGCGACGATGACATTCGCAACTTGATCGTCGATCTTAGTGCCCAAAAATACAATTCGTTCTTTTAACAATAGGCTGTAGATATCATAAGCGCGCTCGCCATGGCCACTGCTGTCAATAACCATGGGAATGATACTCGATTGAAACATCATAGTTTATTTTTTAGAAAATAATTCAAAGGTGGTTTTCTGGAATGTTTGATACGATGGATCTGTAAACAACGTTTGGTGTACACGGGAAACTTCCGACTTTATTTTTCTACGGCCAGAGACACGAATAATTGAATAAAGTTTACGCTGCATTTCTACATGGACATTGAGCAACGGATCAATTAAGAGTTTTGCTTCAAAAAGCAATCTGGAAGAAGTGGGTAATTTTCCGAAAATATATTTTTCAATTTGGCTAATGTCATTTGAAGTCTTCATATCCCATTGATTTAGCTTTTACCATATTTCTCATTCTTTCGATGCATTTGAATTTTTGTACAGAGGCAGAATGGACTGACGAAAACCCAAACACTGATTTAATCTCTTTTAAAGAGAGGTTATCATAATAGATAGCCTGTAGTAATTCAACGCATTTTCTGCCCGTCAATTCCAGCAGGCTGGCAAGTCGGTTGAAGGATGTATCAAAGTAATCGGCTGGAATAGTTATCTCACTTTCCGTTGCCTCCAGTCCAACTTTTTTTTGGTCATCATTAAATTTCCGAATCCACAAGTGTTTTGCGATTCCGACCAAATAATATTCGGACGACACGGTAATTTCCAATTTCTCAAGGACTGTTTTTTCGTACAAGATCACAAGGGAATCCTGGAAGATGTCTCTTGCATCTTCAAAAGATCCTCCCCTGTTGGCCACAAATCTGGCCACCTTAGGGAATGCATCTTCATACAGTTGGGTAAACCACCGTAGGCGGTCCTCCGAAATTGTAATATTGGATTGTGTTTCTGTGACTTCCATAGTCTTTATTGGTAAGTGCATTTGTTGCTACAAATATCACCTTGTTTTATGAAATATTTTTGGCGCCGACTGAACGCGTGAAGGTATGCGTTCAAGGAAAGTGATTAGTCGTCTACCGGCGGATACTCAGGTGTGTGAGGCTTTTTTACTGTTCTCAGGTTTTTTTAATTGCAAATCGCCTAGCGATTGGTGAGTATTATTAACGCTAGTTAACGGCAGTCTTTCAACAATCTGGCTACGAATCCTTTTCTTTCTACGGCGGTCAACCACAACATAAATAATCAGCAAAATCAGGGATGCTGCCGTAATCCAAACGAGCGCCCATTCAATTTTTTCATTCTTACCAAAGATAGCCAGCAGAATAATGAGTGGTGTTATGCCAATCAACGTCGCTACAATGTATTTTCTATAACCCATCTTTAACAAACCTGCCATAAAGCTCAATGCATCATTCGAGAAAGAACATAAACGCGTAATCATGATTGCGCCAACACCGTAATCCTGAATGTATTCTGCAATCTTGCGCTGGTTTTGAATGCTCACAAACCTGCCCAGTGTTACCCTGCTTAGTTTTTGTCCGATGAAGTACCCCAACGATGAAGCTGCAAACACACCCGCAAAAGAAATCACGGCGCCCCATACGGGACCATAGCTAACAATGGCGATCATCATTAATAAAACATTGGGAATCACAAACAAAAACATTTGCAACATCATGCCCAGAATAATTATGACCGGCCCAAATATGCCAAACGTGGAGACCCACCGTTGAATGCGAGCGTCATCCTCACCAGTAAGCACATCTGCGGCGGTATTGATCTCTTGCTTAAACTCTGGAATGAAAAAATAACTGGCAGCAAATGCAACCGCCAAGGAAAGATAAATGATAAAAGGTGTTTGCCTAAAAAATCCTTTTCCTCGTGCCATGACGGTTTGTTTGTACTATATAGCACTAACCACCGGAATGTCTTCTTTGTTTAAAAAAACGATTTTACCTTTTTCTCTTGCAACTTTAACCATTTCATCGGCACCCGCTGAACTACCGCCAATCCGTAAGACAGCATCAACATGATTGATAAGTTGGATAGCAACAGGATGAAAAATTGAATTAAAAATATCATCCCCAATTTGCTTTGAACCGGCTTCTTCAATTAACGGCAAGGCAAACCACTCTCCCATTACAGGTAAATGACCCTTCCGGAAAAGCTCCAGCGACACCGTTGTCATATGTTTAACATTTGCCTGAATCAATTCGGCGTTATCATTTGTACCGGATCGGTAAGGTCCGGCGACGAGGATCATGAGTGATGACATAGGTTATTATTGTTACGATTTATGATGAAATTAGGCATAAGCGTGCTGATCTCGATTGTCTACTGACGTAAGACTTCTGACCTACTCGTTGTAATCAGCTTTCAAAAGTCCGTGAAGCATCACATACTGTAACAAAATAACAGTCTTGGCATCCCTAATCTCACCGTTTTTCATCATGCTAATCGCTTTTTTGAGCGGAAGTTCAAGCACTTCAATATTTTCATGTTCATGTTCTGCGCCCCCGCCTTCATTTACTTTCTGCTCCTCCGAGTATTCGGCCACAAAAAAATATAATATTTCGGTTACTGATCCTGGCGACATGTACAATTCGAATACTCTTTTGACGTCATTAATCTTGTAGCCAGTCTCTTCTTCCGTTTCCCGGCGAATACATTCTTCAGGATTTTCTTTATCAAGCAGTCCGGCACAAGCTTCCACTAACATACCGGTGGGGTTGCCGTTGATAAACGTCGGTAACCGGAATTGCCGTGTAAGGATTACCGTTTCCTTTACTTTGTTGTATAGCAAAATGGTCGCACCATTCCCTCTGTCATATGCCTCACGAACTTGTTCCTGCCACGAACCATCGTGAAGCTGGTACTTAAAAGTGAATTTCTTTAGAACATACCAATTGTCAGAAAGCACTTCACTGCTAATGATCTTTACCCTTTCATTTTCCATTACCGTGTATTCAAACGTAAAGCAATAAATTACCTGAGAAAAAAAACTTAATGTACATTAAGAAAAACCTTTTTTATGAATACGCTTTCGCATGGCGCTTAAAAATTCAGGGCTAACACCAATGTATGAAGCGATTTGCTTCTGTGTTACGCGTTGAATCAATTGTGGATATTTCTTAACGAAATTTAAATAACGTTCTTCTGCAGGCAATGACAAATTCTGAATGATACGAAGTTGTTCACGGATGTAAGCGTTTTGCATGAGGATTCTGAAGAAACGCTCGAACACAGGAATGTCAATTAATAGCTGATCGAAATTACTTTTGCTGAGCTGGAGCACAACACTGTTTTCCATAGCGCTGATATATTGCATTGCCGGCTTCTGCATGGTAAAGCTGTACATATCCGTAATCCACCAATCGTCAATCGCCAACATAATTATATTTTCATTACTATTGGTGTCGAGGTAAAATGCCTTCAAGGCCCCGGAATGAATAAAATTAATATCGCGTGCTACTTGCCCTTCCTTCAATAAAAATTCCTTGCGCGAAAATTCCTTAAGCTTTAATAGAGACGTGAAGTGAGAAATTTCTTCATCCGTCAAATGAATGTGTTTTGAAATATTTTCAAGTATCAGCTTTGAATCCATGGATTTTTCATCATTCGTATTTTGATGTTATGAGTAGCGCGCCATTCTCAATCCCAACATAAACACCTAAACACTTAAACACCTAGAACACTAGTGATTGATTTCCAAAAACTTCTTTGCCATACGTTCGCCCATGATTCTTTGTCCTTCTGAATTAAAATGAATCTTGTCGTCTTTCGATTTTAGATCTTGCGTATTGATAACAAATGCATTTTTATCTGCCACTGCATATTTATGAATCTCCTTATTTATTAAGGCCCAATTGGTCTGATTTTCAGAGTACGACCCAAGCTCACCGATTAAAATGGGAACCACAGGATTGCCCACATAATTTCTAAATGTGGCAAACAGCTGTTTCAACCTTTCACCATAATCCGCGATAAGCGAACTTTGCGTGTCACTTTCACCCTGGTGCCATAAAATTCCTTTTATTGTACCGTACTTCTTGATGATGTCAACACGATTTTTAAAGTTGCTTAATAACTTAACATTTCGGTGAAGAGAGTCACCAAGCCATTGCTGCGAAGAACTACCGCCAACGGCTACAGGTAATAGTAAAACTGTAATTGATTCATCGATATTTTTCACCAACTGATTGGCAAATGCATATCCACAATCCAGCCCTGTTAAATTGGGCTCGTAAAAATGCAACGGTTCTTTTGCCATGATAATTTTATTATTGCTATCGATGGTAAGAATCCGACTGTTAGGAATTGTGTCTTGCGGTTCCACTACTCCCCGACCGGCCATATTTGATTGGCCCGCCATAATAAAAATCCAAACATTTTTTTTCTTGGGAAGCTTCTTTGGAATCTCAACTTGACGGGGAAAATAGCGTGTCCTATCATCCTGACCTGATACCGTTAGGCACAACAATATTAAACTCACTGATACTAAAATACTATGCATGGTCGGACACCGTTTTTTTGCTTTTCGAGGTGTGAAAGATAGATATTGGGCCCAACAAGTATTCATTAAAATGTTAAAAAACGTCCAAAAACTTACCTGGCGGCTATTAAAAGAATTTGATGACGCCCAAAGTCTTGCGAATTCGTGATTTTTGTTCTTGATTATGGCTTTCAAAAAATGAAGAATTGTATAAATTCTTTTTGGCTTTGTCTATAGTTGTGCAACATATCGAATCCTAACTTTTTATTATAGAAATGGAGACTCCATATGAAGTGATCTATAAAAAGATTTGGGATCTATCGCCAAACTTTCACATTCCGGATTCCTACCACAACCTGAACCTGTTAACCCAGGAGTTAATCCACATATACGATTCACAGGGAAGAATCGGGCAAGATCCTTTTGCCTCGACACGTGAGCGAGAGCTTAGCCAACCTTTTCATAAAATTAATGCGCTGTTAAAGGGTAGTGTTTGTCTCGTTACTGGCGGACTTGGTTGCGTAGGTTCAAACCTTGTTAATGAATTGGTAAAGTTTGACGTTGCTAGGATCATAGTTTTGGATAAGAACGACAACACACCTTATCACATTGAATCCGACCATTCGGTTACTGTTGTTCATGGCGATATCCGCGATGCAGAAACTGTGCATGATACTTTCACTGCATACAAACCTGACTTTGTCTTTCATACCGCCGCACAACGCGACCCTGGGTATGCAGAATCGCATATAGCGGAAACTGTCACAACCAACGTAATTGGTACACTCAACATCGTAAAAGCTTGCGAATATACGGGCTCCGTCCGGCAATGTGTGTTTTCGTCAACGGGAAAAGCAAGCCGTTATTTCACGGAGGAAGTATACGCCGGGACTAAAAAAATGTGCGAGTACGTTCTTGACCTGTATGCGCGGGAAGGGCGTGTTAAATATAGCATGGTAAGATTTACACACATGCTCGATAACAGCTTGATGAATGAAGAACTTAAACGAGCTAGTGAATGCGATAAATATGTCAGAGTTCATAGCCCAGGGAAGTATGTGACCGCTCAAAATAAAAAGGAAGCTGCTAGTCTACTGTTGAACGCATTACTATACGCTTCACCCGATCAATGCAATTTTTTACTGGTAAAAAATCTTGAATGGCCGGTTGAAAGCCTGGAGGTAGCGTTGTATTATATAAAAAAATCATGCAGGAATATTCCGGTTGTCTTCATCGGTAATCCATTGGGATACACTGAAAAATTTTTTAGGGGACAGATGGATTGGTCTGATCCAAGCGAACTCAACCTGCTTATCAATGTCTACGAAAATAAATCGCGTACGGTTAACAGTGAGGGCGACATTGTTATATCTCACATCTGCCCGAGTTCAAAGGTTGTGATCGAAAAAGCACTTTGCCGAATCGAACGCGCATCAGGTGAAAAAGAATCAAAAGAGATGCTTGTCCAGGGTTTGAAAGAAATGGTAAGAGATGCGTTAACGAAGGTCAATAAAAAAGACACTGTTGACATCCTTAATTGGGGACTACAACAAAAATACCTTGATATTGAAAAAGCAAAAGTTTCTGATTATGGCGCCATCATTCCAATGCTATTTGAATCGCTTGAGGGTACAGTATATTATAACCAGGTGGAGAAGTTAAAAGGAAGCTAATCGGATACCTTTTTGAAGGATGAAACATGAGTCAAAATAAATTGATATTATTTCTCGATCGTGCCATAATTGAACAACTTGAAAGTGCTGCGGCGTATAACACCGACGAAGTTTGTGGCTTCTTGCTTGGCCATGAAGATAAATTTGTGCGAACGATCACAAGAATAATACCTGTAGACAACATTGCCGCTGATAAAAAAGATGCTTTCCAAATAGCTTCAAAAGATTATTTAAAGGCCGAACGTTTTGCAGATGTAAACAATCTCCAATTATTGGGAGTTTATCATTCACACCCCAACTGTCCGGCTATCCCTTCTGAGCAAGACCGGCTGGCCGCCCAGCCATATTTTTCGTATTTGATTCTTTCTGTCACCGATAAGAAGGTAACTTCAATTCGCTCGTGGAGCCTGAACGACTCCTTCCAATTCGATGAAGATTTTTTAATGAGTACTAACAATATCAATCAACATATTAATGGCTACCGTAATTATCCCAACACCGCTGCGTAAATTCACAAACAACAATTCCAAACTTGCTATCCAGGCTTCATCAATTTCAGAAATGATCCATCACCTGACAAATGATTTTCCCGAGTTGAAAAAACATTTACTGGATGCAAACGGTAAAGTCCCCTCGTTCATTAATATCTTTGTAGACGATGACGACATACGGAACTTACAGCAGGAGCAAACCGTAATTAAAGAGAACAGCACTGTCAGCATTGTTCCTGCGATTGCCGGCGGTGCTTATAGGATTTGACTTTATTAGTATGAACCACGAAAATATTCAATTTTCAAAAGAGGAGCTTGCCCGGTATAACCGTCATATCATTATTAAGGAATTCGGACTCGATGCTCAGAAAAAATTAAAAGCTGCCAAAGTACTCGTTATTGGTTCAGGTGGCTTGGGAAGCCCGGTATTGCTGTATCTTGCAGCGGCTGGCGTCGGTACCATTGGTATTGTTGACTTTGATGTAGTAGATGACAGCAACCTGCAACGGCAAGTTTTGTTCGGTGTCCACGACGTTGGGAAATCAAAAGCTGAAGCAGCCCGGCAACGTCTTCAATCCTTGAATCCATTTATTAACATTGAGGTACACAACGTACAATTCACATCCAAAAATGCATTGGAGCTCATTAAAAAGTATGATGTCGTAGCTGATGGAACGGATAACTTCCCAACACGATATCTGGTTAACGACGCCTGTGTGTTGTTGAACAAGCCCAACGTCTACGCTTCCATTTTTCAATTTGAAGGACAGGTTTCAGTTTTTAATTATCGAAACAGCAAAGGTGAATTGGGACCGAACTATCGTGATTTATATGCTACTCCTCCCCCTCCGGGGCTTGTACCCAGCTGTGCAGAAGGCGGCGTGCTGGGTGTTCTTCCCGGAATCATTGGAAGCTTACAGGCCCTTGAAGTGATCAAAGTAATCACAGGGGTCGGCGAAATTTTGAGCGGTCGGTTTTATATTTTTGATGCACTAAATTTCGAATCAAGAACATTCAACCTGAAACGGAATCCCAACAATCCATTAAACGGTGTGAATCCTACCATAAAAGAACTTATCGACTACGAAGAATTTTGCAGCGTAAAAACAGTAGAAAGGGCTATAAAAGAAATATCGGTCAAAGAACTTTATGATTGGCAAGTGCGGGGGGAAGATTTCCAATTGATTGATGTGCGCGAGCCTCACGAATATGACATTGTTAACCTTGGCGCAGAACTTATTCCGCTGGGTGTTGTGTCAAAGCATGCGGAGAAAATTGATAGAACGAAAAAAGTTGTTATTCACTGCAAGACCGGCGGCAGAAGCGCCAAAGCTATTCGGGAACTGGAAGATAAATTTGGATTCACCAATCTATACAATCTTAAGGCGGGTATTTTTGGATGGATTGACGAGGTAGATCCGGAATTAACGAAGTATTAATTGCGCTGTTGATAATTAAAAAAACGGAACACAACGATCGTTATTAATCTTATTACTGACTACAGCGTTTAATTTGATTTCATAAATTCAATAATCTCCTTATAGTGGGGATTTCGTGAATTGAAAAATTGGGTGATCATTGGAACATGCTTCTTACCCTTGAGTATCTTAAAGTTTGGCTCAGGAACAAATTCTTTTAAGGCGAGAATAAATTTTTCGTTGCTATCGATGATGGAAGAACGTGTCTCTTCTCCCACATAAATTAGCATCGGAGGCATGCCTGCATGTAAATGATACAGCGGGGATGCTGCCTTCCAGGCATCAGGATCTGTCGTGAAAGTTTTAAAATAAGTATGATCCGGAGGAAGTTTTTCCTCTTGAAGATACCCATACATGTTCAGTCCGGCGGCGTCAATGAGGATGGCTCCCTTTATGGCATTAGGATATCCCAGGGAATCCATGTATTCCTTCCTCACGGCTACAAGAGCAGCGAGGTGACCTCCGGCTGAATGACCAGATACAAATATCTTCTCCGGGTTCCCGCCATATTTTTCGATGTTTTGCTTTATCCAACGAACGGCTTTTGACACAGCAGTGGCCATGCCGTTGTAAGTCACCTGCGGGCTTAATGGATAATCAATAATGACGACCACGACATCTTTCCTTGCCATTCGCCTTCCAAGAAAATTGTAAAGCGACTTCTTTCCGGAATTCCAGTTGCCACCATGTATAAACATAAAAACGCTTTTAAGGCTTGTGCTTTTCCTTGGGGCAAAGACGTTCAGTTTATTTTTTTTTGGGGATAACCCCGGATCGCGATAGACTATGTTTTGAGATTTTCTTACGCTTTTGAACGCACAACCAGATGACGCTAACAATAAAAGGCAAATGAAAACTAAAGATGTGCCTGATTGGAACTTCATTTAAATGGTATTTATTCACAACATAAGTTCTGAAATGAGTTTACTCCCATTTCAGAACTTAAACGTGATCTCCACAAGGTGAGATTTTTTGCTGTACGATACCAGTCAAAAGTTACCTATCACAGGTTATTTCACCATCTCCATATCCATTATTCTGTCGTAGGATGGCTCGATCACCATCTTACCACTTTTGTCAATCATTCCCCACTTGTCTCCTTTCTTTACCGCAGCGTAACCATTCTTAAAAGCGCGTGAGCCGTCAAACTGGGGTTGGATTACCCATTCACCCTGTGCATTGTAAAATCCAACTTTTCCTCCTTTACGTCCTTCGGCCAGTCCTTCTGAAAAATCACTCCAAAGATCCGTATCCTTAACATTGATGAATTCGCCGCTTTTATTTACATATCCCCATGTGTCGCCCTTTTTAACCCGGGCTAAACCGGTTGAAGGATCAAATTCTTTGGCAGCAGTGAACTGAGGTTGTATCACCCATTCACCGTTCTTGTCAATGAATCCTACCTGGTTGTCAGCGGACTTTGCCCACGCTAAACCACCGACAAAATAACCTGTACTTTCGAATTTCGCCTTGATTGCGATTTTACCGTTGCCGTTTATATATCCGAACGTTTTATCGGCAGCGCGATAGGGCGCCAGGTCTTCAGTGAATTCCTTAACATCAATGACGGAACTTTCAACAGGCGACTCTTCACCTTTGGTATTGAGAACAATAAAGTTTTTATTCAATGTTGCAACGGCATGGCCACTGTTAAATCCTGTGACGTGATCGTACTTTGCAGGAATCGCTAGTTTACCTTGACTGTTCAGATAACCCCATTTTTCTCCTTGACGAATCGGAATCATTCCATCGTTAAAACCTTCCAGGTCAAAACCAAACCGGTCAATTAATTTAAAATCCTTAACTTCTGTTTCCAGTTTTTCGCCCTTTGTGTTGATGAAGTAATACTGGCGGCTTTTTGTATCATAGATTGGTGCCAACCCATCTTTTGAGAATTTATGGCACTTCTCGAATTGTGGCGCGATTACTTGTTCGCCCTTTTCATTAATGTAGCCCCATTTTTTACTGTCGACAGGTTTGACCTGTGTTAAATAAGTTTGCGAAAATGCAGAAGTACAAAAGAACACTAATGCATAGCCTAATAAAATTCTCTTTTTCATGTTTATCAAAATGTTGAAGTGTTAAGGTTTGAAGTGTTGATGTTGGTTTAAATATGATTCGGTTGATGGATAATTTCAGCAGTTTTTTTGATTTGATTTGTTAGAGGTAAGTCCTGAATTCTAATTTATTTTTTGTTTTGGTAAGAACCTTTTGTTCATACGTTGTTTAAGTTGGTGAATAAAAGTTAAAAAAAATCAACGAATGAATAATTTATTAAGAGGGCTGATTGCCGGATACGGCGCAAAAAAATTAGGCGGTGGCTGTTTTGGAACCATTATCGTCTTTATCATTATTTGGGTTGCACTGGGTCAGTGTCAATAATTCTATAATTTATTTCCCGCTCTTTCCGAACATTCAAGACGGTCGGAAGGATTAATGGCCCAGGTTTGTAAATCATCGTGCAATTTTGCTTGATTCTGGGCCTTTAGCTTTTTTTAATGAATGCTAACGACAATTCAATCCAAGGGTTGAGGCGTTTTTATAATTTATTGTTCTTTCGCTACAAGGCCAATTCCGTACCAGTGAACATGGTAAGCACGGCCCTGCAGACGCTGTGATTGCCCCGAGCCCATCTCCCATCTCTTACAGGCTACTTTTTTATTAACTGCCATATGTAATTTTTTGTGATCATAGTTTAATATGACGTGAAAAAATCCCGCGGCTTCCCAAGACAACGCGCGAGCAACCTTTATTGCCTTGACAGGGTCCCTCCTTCCATTTTGAAGTTATGATTAATAATAGCCAAGGTGGCCCAAAACTTACACCGGATTTCCAAAGCCCATGAATACGTCCGGGAGTCAGTGTAACCAACGATTCAGAATATGGATGGATTTCCTTTATCTTAGTAATAAAAACACGCAATGCTTTTTTTGAAATTCTTCCTCTTCATTGCACTCACGCTTTCTGCTCACCTCACATTTTCTCAGAAATTTCAGGGCGATAGCTGGGCCGATATCAAAAACTCCGGGTCAGGTGTAATGACTATCATCTATAGTGAGCAGTTTGGCCTGATCCACAAAGACAAAGATGGCAAAATGAAAGGGGTTTGTGTCGATATCCTCACAGACTTTACAAAATATCTCAAAGAGAAGTATGGGAAAACGCTAACCATAAAGTACGCTGCGGAAATTCCCGTATTCTCTGAATTTTTGTTAACAGCACAAAATACCCCGAGCATTCTCGGGGTAACCAACACTACTATTACTGACGAGAGAAAAAAGACATTGAAGTTTTCACCTCCATATATGTCTAACCGGCAAGTAATGCTCACCAGTAATAAAGCACCTTCTATCACAAGCTTAAAGGAACTTCCAACAAAATTTTCCGGGTTTACGGCTCAAGTCATTGCAGGTAGTACGCATGTGCAGTATGTTGAAAAAATAAAGACCGATTATATGCCAGCGCTGACAATCGCACAAGAAGTAAGCGGGCCGGCGATCATCAAGAATCTCATGAACAACCCAAAGCTATTTACAATCATTGACTTCACTGAATTCGTCGATGTTGTTTACAAGAAACTTCCAATTAAGCGGCAAATGGTAGACGTTGGTGTTGTCGAAGAATTAGGATTTATCATGTCCAAACAAACCGACTGGGATGTTCCTCTAAAAGAATTCCTAACCCCGGAGTATCGAAGCAGCGTCGGCTATCGAAAAATTATTTCAGAAAACCTGGGCGCGACCTTTATGAGCCTCGTTAAATAAGGTCGTTAATCTGCTTTAATCAAAACGCGTTTCCATGTTTTGTTATCTCCGATGATTAACGTATCGCCCTTTAAAATAAACGGCCGCTGCTGATCTGTACCCACAAACCAAGGCATCGTGCCACCTTTTACTTCATGGGTCACAACCGAGTTCTTAAAGTCAACGGCATAGGTGCCAAAATATCCAAAAGAATATTTCCATAGAAATTCGTCCAATGTGATGGGTCTAGTTTTTGACTCTTCTTCCGTAATCACCATTGGTGTCTCGGATGACATGTTGATATTGAAAATCTTGCTTTTGGTATAGGTAACAAATCCTTTGGGATAATTACCAAAAGGATATATCCAATTACCCAAAGAGTCTTTGTTGGCAAACTCAATAAGTTGCCAGGTGCCAATTAATGGATTTCCGTTATTCTTATTAACTTTTTTCCGGGAACTGTTTTGGCCGTATGTAAAACAGGAACTGAGTATTAAAGCAAAGGCAAAAAGAGAATGTAATAGGAACTGCATGATATAGTAAAGTCTTTTCTAAATGTCGCACAACAGATGCTGGAAACAAATATCGCTGATAAAACCTACTTGTGAATTGCCTCAATAGAAAACTGTCCTTTATCGAAATCGGTTATTTCAATCCTGTAGATCAGTAAACCTTCTTCATAGCGGTCTTCGCCAAAGAAGTCAATAGGTTGGAAGGTGAACACTTTAGATCTTATAGTAAAACTAATATTGGCGTAGGAATATGCGAAATCGTATTCCGCATCCGGAGAAATATGCCACGGCTCAAGTTTGGAATAGATATGAATACCCCCTGATGTATTTACGGATATATTTTCAAGTGTATGAGATGTCGCATTTTGTATTCGCACTTTTAGTACGCCTGGCTCAACACTGGGATCACCATTGTCGCAGGCATGCAGTATGATCAGCAACGGAATAATGGCTAACTTTTTCATGAGTGTTCTTGATTTTTATGCATTAGACACCAACCATTGTTATCTGGTTGGACCTTATCCTAAAACACAACAAAAAAAGTTTGTCGATTCAGCAAATTCAGATAATTCCTTTGCTGATGCCTGCATCTAAAGTATTGATGCGTCCCAGGATTACAGTCTTTGTATTGTCAATCCACCATCGGCAGTAATTATCTGCCCCGTTGCATAAGGAATTTCGCCAAGAGCAAGTGTGGCCACAATCTTTCCTATGTCAGCAGGTGTACCCCAACGTTTCTGCAGGGTTAATCCTTCTTGAATGAGTTTATCATATTTCTCCTTAACACCACTCGTCATATCGGTTTCTATAATCCCAGGTCTTACTTCGTAAACCGGAATATCCACCGCTGCTAACCGGGTTGCAAACAATTTTGTCATCATGCTCAGCGCTGCTTTTGACATGCAATATTCTGCTCTGTTTATCGACGCGACTTCCGCAGACATTGATGTAATGGTAATGATACAGGGACGTGATTCTTTCGGTTTGTTTGTTTGCGTTAGCATGTGTTGTGCTACCTGCTGCGTAAGAAAAAAAGTGCCTTTCAAATTAATATCCATTAAACGATCATAACTTTCTTCGTCGAGGTCAAGAATATCTTTTCTGGTTTTTGGTGCGACGCCTGCATTATTCACTAAAAGGTCGATAGTTTTAAAATGAAACAATGCTTTTTCAATCATGGCCTTGTGATCATTTAAGTCGCCAATGTTTCCCTGGCAATAAATGACTTCGGCATACTGTCGTAAATGATTCAGTTGATCCTGAACTTCCTCTTCCTCCCGAACGCCATTAATAGCAAGGTTATACCCATGCTTCCCCAGCGCTTCTGCAATTCCCAGGCCGATGCCTCTGCTACCTCCGGTAATTAATGCGGACTTGCTCATATTATTCTTTTTTGATCTCCTTCAATCGAATGGCTTCCGGCAACGCTTTATAAAAAGGATCCAAGGGAAAACATCCTGAAATCATACCATTCCTGGGTGCCGTAGTGCAATCAGAAAACGTACGACAGACCTTGTCTCGTTTAAGATGTTGGTTAGCTAAGATATCTTCAGGCAACTCTGGATATGAAAGAACCATTCTTCCCAGTCCAATAAAATCGGCCATATTATTATTCAATACATGTTGTCCTACATGCGGAAGCCATTCTTGCAGATAAGAATAGGCAGAGCCCACAATTGCGAGTCCGGGAAAATCTTTCTTTATCTGTGCCGTTACCTGCAACTGCCTGGCTACACCTGCGAGTGGATCCTCAGGGGGTTGGTACCCATCGGACGGCGGAAAAAGCGCAGGTCTTTGTATATGGGGATTATAGTACGGACTGCCTGCCGTAATACAAACCAGTTCAATATTCAGCGACTCCAACAACTTTAAAAACTTATACGTCTCGGTTAGATCTTGACCAGTACCGGTGACACTACCGCCAAAGGCATAGGGATAATCGCCCTGAAAAGTAGCAGGAATACCTACATACTCCTCATTTGGAACAAATGGTATCCAGTCGAATGCACTAAAACGAACACCAATTTCTAAGCCTGGCGCTTCTGACCGGATACCCGCAACTATAGACGTGAGAAACCTTGTACGGTTTTCAAAACTTCCGCCATACTTGCCTTCTCGCGTCCGGGCACTTAAAAATTCATGACCGAGATATCCATGACAATGTTTGAGATCCACGAAATGATAGCCGGCTTTTTTTGTAAGCACAGCAGCTTTTACAAAGTCTTCGACAAGCCTGTCGATGTCATCGTCTGTCATGTGTGGATAATCGTCAGGCAAGCCGAATTTCTTATTTAGTATCGGGTGGTGATATAAAATCTGCGGTTCCATTTTTTTCTGGTCATTAGGCTTGCAAAACCGACCGCTGTGGGTCAACTGCAATCCAATGACGAGGTCGTCTGTTTTTCCAAATTTCTCCTGATGCTGTGTAATTAAATCATCGTACAACCTCTTGTATTCATCCAATCTTGAAGCATCCATCAAAAGCTGATTAGGATTTGCTCTGCCATTGTGCCTCACTGCAACAGCTTCACAACCCCACAATAATTTTGCACCACTGATCGCAAAATTTTTCCAGCGACGCTTAGTATACTCCGAAGGTCTTCCATCGGTGGTGCCATCCCACCCTTCCATAGGTAAAATGCAAAAACGGTTGCCAATATTTCGTCCAGACTTCAAAAGAAAAGAGTTCTTATAAGGTGTTTGATCTGGCGGAAGCAATGTTTCGTCGAATGATAAGTTTACATCGATGCTTTTAAGATACTCACGAAAATCCGGAGCTGTTTTAAGCTGGGCAATGCGTTTGAATTTCGGTTTGTGTTTAGTGCTCATCTGGAAAAGGTACCATACCAAGGTACACACTGTCTTAAACATGCGTGTACCCGGTACGTAAAATGTTTATTTATAAAAAACGTAGTACAATTCATTCTTAATTTGACGTGACAGGTATAGCATTAGTTCACGCGCGTGGTAATCGCCCCACATACTCGATTCATTGCACGGAACTTTATAACCTTTGGGAATATTATCCCAGCCATTGGGTCGATGATAAACGGAATGCAAAATCAATCCTTCATGATCCTTTGAATGCGATAAATACTGATCTGATAGCAAGGCTTTTGCAACTGTTAATCCTGCTTGTGTATATTGTGATGCTGCGCTTTCGTCCTTTGCCTTCAAATAATTACCAAGACGCAATAAGCCTTGTGCAGCGATGGCAGCCGCAGAACTGTCGACGGGTTCATAATCATTGTAAGGATTGGATGCCCTAGTTAAGTAATCACCTAACCTTAATAGCCCTGGAGCACCTGTATCCCAGTATGGTATCCCGTCGGTCGCAGATTGTTCAATAAAGTAGTCGGCCGTTGCCCGGGCTGCCTTCAATAATTTTTTCATCAGGTCATTTTTGTCAATCACCAACTTGAACGCCTCAGCTTCCATTCCTTCGAAGTATTCTAACGATTCTGCGAACCCACAAATCGCCCAGGCCAGTCCGCGGGTCCATGTTGTAAATCCGCTATACCCTTGCTGCGAATTAGGACACCTATAGTTTCCATCGTTGACGTTAAAAATACACTCGTGCGCTGTGCGGCCGCGAACGTCGTATGCATCTCTTCCTTCGCCGTAAAATACTGAATAGGTACTGGTAGCCAATAAGTGCTGAACTGCCCTTTCAAGCAAATTTATCTTTTTATCGTTTTCCCCCTGCAACACATGTCCTAACGCATGGCTTGCAAGCAGTATCCGACAAGAACGTACAGTATCCACAAATAAAGATTGTGGTCCATTGAATGAATAGATAAATCCACCGTCCTTAATGGAAGTCCAACGCATGGCCTGGACGGCACCACTCACTTTCAAGGCGAGCTCATAAAAATTTCTTTCGTGCTCGTCGTGATCGATCTTGCCTTCCTTCATTAACCTCAGCAGATTTCCATACGTACTAATGTTGTTGAATCCATGATCATGCACACCTTCGTGTGTGAGATGCGGAGCCATTCGTTTTACCGTGTTTTTCCGTCCGATCTCCAAGAATTGTTTGTCGCCTGTAGCATCAAATTGAAGAAGTGAAGATCCATATTGAAATCCCTGAGTCCATTCAGTCCAGCCCCGTGTTGAATATTTTCCATCGACTGTAAATACTGGTGCACCTCGGTTCGCATCAAAATTTCTTTCAATCGCCAATATCTTCTCCCCGGATAATTCCCAAAACCGGCTGATGGTGGATGAGAGCTGACTAAGTTTTAATTGTGAATCAATCTTCATCGATAGAAGTTAAGTGTTTAGGTAGTTAAGTGTTTAGGTGTTTAGGTGTTTAGGTGTTTCTGCCCCCTTTCAGGTTCACTCAAGTTTTAAACGTGGCAAGATAATATAATGATGAATAGAGGCAAACCTGGGCTGTCGGACGAAGGAGTGTTGGGGTGTTGAGGTTCGAAGTGTTGGAGTTCGGCTCGATCCCAAGGTTACCAACGATAAGACTGTTGAAGCGGCGAGGGTAACGGGTTTAGTAGGGTACGTAAGATTTTATCTGCGCAGCTGAGGTCTGCTAGTCTTAAATCTTAGTGGGCTGCGGTTTACAAAAAAATGTTTTAGCTCCACGCTTTTTGACCTGGTTTCAAAGGAACACAGGCTTCATAATGCCCTGGAACTGCCACGTGGTTTAATGCTTTTGTGGCGCCGATTTCGGACGTAAAATATCCGAGCAGGGTGAGTTGCTTCATCATTGAATAATAGTGATTTTCAGGATCGTCGGTCTTTTTACTGTCTTTATACTTTGAAGCTTCAGCATCTACGGTCAGCAGCAATTCATGTTTTTCTTCCGGCTTCAGTTTTACAAAGCTCTTGTCATATTTTGATTCGCTCGCTTTGTCCAGCGTAGCAATACCATCCATGAAAATTTTCTGGTCTGCTGGACTATAACAATCCTTCAGCATAATATCCATGAACTCACCAACTTTAGCCTCTTTAGCTCCTGGTGACGAAGGTGTTGTTGGCAGGATGGTTTCACCTACTTCGTTCATAAAAGAAATTTGATCATTCGTAAGCAAGCCTGTGGATGATGGCCCTTCAGGTTTACTACTGCACCCAGTGAGAAATGCCTGTGCCCCAATGACCGTACCGCCAACTAAAAAACCAACAGCCGATATAGCTTCTCTTCTGTTCATATCTTTTGCTTAAATATTTTGCTTATTCAATTCGTTGATGGCACTATCAACCGCCCTAGCTGTTAAAGCCATATATGTAAGCGAAGGATTCTGGCACGCCGTAGAGGTCATGCACGCACCGTCGGAAACAAAAACATTTTTTACGGCATGCATCTGATTAATGCCATTTAACATAGACGTTTTAGGATCCTTGCCCATCCTGGCAGTTCCCATTTCGTGAATAGCGAGTCCAAGTGGCTGGTTAGAATCGGTTTGTTTTATATTCTTAAATCCAGCAGCTTCAAGCATCTCAGAAGCAGTTTGCAGAATATCCTTCACCATATTTTCTTCGTTCTGCTTGTTTTCGCTGTCAATCTCAAGCAACGGCATACCCCACTGATCCTTTTTGTCTTTGCTTAAACGAACATGGTTTTCAAAGTAAGGAAGGTGTTCGCCCATGCCCGTAACGCCCATCGTCCAGGGTCCGACCTCAGTAAGTTTTTCCTTAAAGGCAGCACCGAGGGGTTCGTCGTTCTCCCCTACATTTCCTCTTCTTCTGGAAGCACCACCGGAAAATGAGTATCCTCGCAGAAAATTGTCTTGTTTATCTTTCCCGAGGTTTCTGAACCGAGGGAGATACCAACCGCCAGGTTTACGACCATAGTAATACATATCTTCAAATCCTTCGTATTCCCCGTATGCTCTAGCCCGATAGTTATGGTCCATGAGGTAATGACCTAACACGCCGCTATCATTCCCTAATCCATTTGGAAATCGGGATGAAGTTGAGTTCAATAAAATCAAGGTTGTATTGAGGGTACCGGCATTAACAAAAATCACTTTCGCATAAAATTCCATCTCTTCTTTCGTGTTGGAATCAATAACGCGAACTCCGGTTGCACGCCCTTTTTGTTCGTCATAAATAATAGAATGAACAACCGAGAATGGCCTTAACGTCATGTTGCCTGTAGCAGTCGCTGCTGGGAGGGTGGCAGAATTAGAACTAAAATATCCGCCAAACGGACATCCCCGGTGACAAAGACTTCGGTATTGACAAGGCCCTCGTCCATTGTGTTTTTGTGTAAGGTTGGTGGTCCGAGATATTACGACATTACGGCCGGGAAAAGTTTTGTTTACGGTTTCCTGAAAATGTTTCTCCACGCAATTCAATTCCATGGGAGGCAAAAATTCACCATCCGGGATCTGATAAAGTCCGTCACGGTTTCCGCTTACACCAATAAATTTCTCGACATACGAATACCATGGGGCAAGATCTTTATAACGAATTGGCCAATCTACTCCATGACCATCTTGGGCGTTAGATTCAAAATCAAATTCACTCCAGCGCTGAGTCATCCGGGCCCATAACAAAGACTTACCTCCTACCTGATATCCTTTGATCCAATCAAAAGGTTTTACCTGCACATAGGGATGTTCATTATCCTTTACAAAAAAATGTTCAGTTGCTTCTCCAAATGCATAACACTTGCTTACGATGGGATTTTCTTGTTCTATTTTCAAAGGCAATCTTCCACGGTGCGGCAGCTCCCATGATTCTTTTGTAGCCGTTGGATAATCTTTAATGTGTTCTACATTTCGGCCGCGTTCCAACACAAGTGTCTTCAAACCTTTTTCACAAAATTCTTTCGCGGCCCATCCGCCGCTCATCCCTGAACCAATAACAATAGCATCGAAGCTATTTGCTTTGCTAGCATCTCCGACGATGTTTGGAGCATTTGCTGAATCAATCGAATCTTTCATTTCGTTGTTGTTGCATCGTAAATGTAAGGGATCCTTCGAAAAGTTATTTAGCCTCCTATGGAAAAGAAAAGTCAAAAAATGTCGTAAACCTACACCTGGTTTTCGAAATGATTTTGGCCGGCAATCCGTCGCTTTAAATAAAGAACTATTGAATTTTACGGGTAATATAGAAAAGAAAGAAGTTCGCAAGTTTTACATTGCGAACCTCTTTGCGTTTGATCTTAAAGTAGAATCTTGAATTCAATTTTAAACGAAGAAAGGAACGCCTGGCGTGGCATACTTCTTCATTCCTTCTTCGTTGATCTCAACACCAATGCCCGGTTTTTCTGAAACTGTTATGAAACTATTTTCAACCATAGGCCCATCGTATTTCACAATTTCCTTAAACATAGGATTGGTGTGAAAATAAATTTGCCATTCCAATATCATAAAGTTAGGAACAGAAGCGCAAACATGAGCCGCCGCCATGGCTCCCAGGAAAGAAGCAACCATATGAGGTGCAAAAGGTACATAATATAAGTTGGAAAGATTAGCGATACGCTGACCTTCACCGATACCGCCGGCTTTCTGCAAGTCCGGCATTATGATATCCACGGCACCGATCTCCAACATTCTTCTAAAACCATGTGCGAGATAATGATTTTCGCCGGCGCAGATAGGCGTACTGGTAGACTCGGTGATCAATTTATAGGCTTCAACATTCTCCGCCGGAATCGGTTCTTCCAACCACATTAAATTCAAATGCTCTAATCGCTTGGCAACTTGCTGGGCCGTTGGAAAATCATAACGTCCATGCATATCACAACAAATATCGATGTTAGGACCAACAGCTTCGCGTGCAGCTGTTACCTGATCAACCATGCGCTGCAATTCCCCGGGACTAGCCGTCCAGTTGTAGCGGTCATATTTTGCCGGATCATTAAACTGATCCAAGTCGAATTTGATAGCATTGAATCCCAGTTTCTTTGCTTCAAGGGCGCTGTCAGCAAAGTCTTTCGGTGTTGGTAAATTATTTTGATAGAGTGCCGTATCACAATATACCCGGACTTTATCGCGGAACTTTCCGCCAAGTAATTGATAGACCGGGAGGTTGAGGGCCTTCCCTGCCAGATCCCACAAAGCAGTTTCGACCGCTGTTAAGACAGAAACAAACATACCCGATTGAGCACCTTCAAAAAATCCTGAACGTCTGATGTCTTCAAATAATCTGTGAACATTCAATGGACTTTTACCTTTTATTCTTGCTTCAAACATTTTAACAAGATGATAGGTGCCGGGCACAGCATCTACGCCTTCACCGGATCCCCAGATATCTTGATTGGTATAAACTTTAACGAACAAGCTATGACCATTGCGAATGTAGCCACACTTGATCTCAGTGATCTTAAGATCGGCTGGTTTCGATAACATCTTCGGCGACTTTTCAAGCGCATTTTCCAGGCCGTTTCCATAGGTAGCAGCGAGTGGAGCAAAAAGTCCCGCGGCAAGCGCACCTTTCTTTATGAAGGATCGTCGTGAATTTGAGTTAATCATTGGAATTGGGAGGATTAGAATTAAGAATGTTTATGGGTTTATAAATGTCCGACATGATTACCACGTGCGGGATTTTAACATCTCCTGAATTTGTTCTTTAGGTACAGGAAGGTCATTGATGTGTTCGTTTAACCAAGCGGAGAAATCCTTCTCAATCTCCGGCGACCAACGTGAATCTATTTGACCCGGCGTATATTTTTGTTCGCGTAGCCGTTGGTGTCCGAACATGTCTCTCAAGCGGACTATTTCCGAAGTTTTTACAACCTTTTCGGCAAGGTGCGCAGGAACGAAAATTACCCCACCATCTCTCCCTAAAACCACATCCCCGGGCATCACCGTAGCCTTACCAATTCGCGTTGGTTTATTAATGCCGATGAGCGTCGTATTCAACGCTCCATCTGGATTATTCAAATGATGTGAAGGATGATAAGATCTGAAAAAAGAAGTGAACGAACCGATTTCTTTTAGTCCGTTTACATCGCGAAGCGCTCCATCATAAACGACACCGTTACCGGTTTTCGTGTAGATGGAATTTCCCAGGTTATCTCCTATTGTAGGCCCATCCTCGTGCGCACCAAATTGGTCGACGACATACACATCGCGTTTCACAAGCATATCAATCGTCCACGAGTTCTGAGATTTTACACGCTTATCTTTTGTATGACCTTTCTCGTCTATAACGCGATGAATATCGGGACGGCCGGGAACAAAAATAGCGGTTACTGCCCGTCCAACGAGTACACTATCAGGATTGATCGTCATCCATCCCTCATCATACTGATGCTTATAGTTTTCATTGCGGAGAACGGCCCAGGCTTCTTCCAGTGTGACGAGTTTCATGCGATCCAATATGGAATCCGGTACTTTTGGCCGGCCATCAGGAAAACGTTCTCCCTTCCATTCAGGAGTTAAAAAGAGAAGTTCCTCTTTCGTGATTTGTTGTGCAGTTGCACCCGTGCAACATGCCAGTAACATTACAAGTACGAGTAGTCGGTTTAGCTTTAACATAGCTTGATGGTAAAGAATTTAATTGGGTTATAAATTTTTCAACAAACAAGATATAGAAAATGAAAACGCCAGGAACACCGCGGGAAAAACCTTTTTTGAATGGCGTGAATCTTCCTTCTTCGGTTGTTGCATTTGCAAAGAGAGGGAAGGTCCTGATTTCTCATCAAATTTCGTCCATTTCTTTCAAGACTATTTCCAGTTGTTTCAGTGGCTGTTTAAAACGTTTCCTATTGTCAACAATGGTTGCGGTGATGAAAAGCGTGAGGTATACTACAAAGAAAATAACAACTACAGCCAATTGCTTTTCAATAGCGGGAATGATCCTGAGATTTGAAAGTAGCATCACCATGATAAAACACGTGAGTGGTATTCCAATAAAGTCGAACTTCTTCTTGAAACGAAAAAAGGCTGACAATTGCTGATAGTGAATTTTCAGGTTTGATTTAATATCGGATACAGCACCTTGAACTGGAGCTATGGCGCGCAAATTCTTTCCTCCTATTCTTTTCATAAAAACAATTGTATAGGGTATGTACATGACTATCCCCGCCAAGGCGTAGGCCATAATATGCCAGTTCCCCCAATGACGCACCACAAGGTGCGTCATTACTGCATAAATAATCATGTGCCACACGCCAATCGCGACAATGTATTCAAATATAATTTTGTTTTCCTTTTTAATGCGTGTCCTGATAGCATCGATAAAATCCGATTTACTAACCATCGCGGTGTTGGCTTGATGCGTACTGCATCCCTGTAGCCATACTTTTTTTATATCCTCAATTTGTGCCATAGTTCTAAATTTTTATTTCATTTTATCTTTCAACCGCTCTTCCAGTTTCTTTTTAATTCTGACCAGCTTAACGCTTACGTTATTTCTACTGATGCCAACGATGGAAGCTATTTGATCGTAGCTGCATTCGTCTAAAAATAATAACACAATTGCTTTATCGACCGGCGACAGTCCATTAATGGCCGTGTATAACAATGTCATTTGTTCGTCAAGAATTTGCTGCTCATTGGAAGATGGTACTTCAAGTATTTTTCCTGTCAAGGATTCTTTCTTAAACGACCTTTTCTGTTTTCTATATCCAGCGATTGCCGTATTCAGCGCCACCCGATACATCCATGTAGAAAATTTTGAATCTCCATTGAAACTTGGATACGATTTCCACAATTGATACAAGATATCCTGAAAAAGATCGTCTCGTTCATCGGGATCCAAATAGTAGCTGTTGCAGATACGATGAACGATTCCGATGTTTGCATTTACATCCTCCAAAAATTTATCTTCAAAAGCAGCTTTGTTCATCTTCCCATAAATTCATAGCAACTACGGTATTAGTAGCAGTGCTTGATAAAAAACTACACCGTTGCATTAAAATAAATAGAGGAACCTTCCCTTGGAAAAACTTGGCACGTAACGTTAACACACTAACATTCTAATGCGCCTGCAGCGAATTGAGAATATTCTTAAGGGAGGCTTCCAAATCTTCGAAGGTGGATTTGGAGAGAAAGTAATAGACACCTAATCGGTTAAATTGATCAATTTCCTTTTTGTTGATGGCGTTCGAAATGATAATAATGGGAATTTTTTTGAGATCCTTATTCCGCTTAATTGCTATGACACATTCGATCCCGTCTAGCTTCGGCATATAGAGGTCTATAAAAATAGCATCCGGTCTGTTCGCCTGGTTAAACAACTTATCCAGCGCTTCCACACCATCCGTTGCGGTAGTGCAACTGATCGCCGGGTCGATCCTTTTTAACGCGCGTGTAAAAAAGACCACATCCACTGGATCATCATCGGCATAAAAGATCTCCATATTTCTCGGTGATTACTATATCATCATAAAAATAGCTTTAAATGATCAATAAGTTATAACCTTTTCAAGAACATTCACCTGTTCTATTAATCAAAAATTACGCCTTCAAGAGATATATAGGGTAATCAATAGAAGTCGAACGCTTCAATGCAAACCAGCTTGGAAATATCTTTAGTCTATCCCGAGGGTTGTTCTTCCTTTCACAGCATCCTTTATCCATGTAGACTTCATGAGGATTTTTTTTAGATTATGATCTAGGCGCCTGGATCTTGCGAAACAGCATGATATCCACTCCCTTTTCGTGCTTACAAAACGCTGGAAAATCAAACTGCGCAGCATTCAAAAACTTGCTCCCCATCAGGGTATACCCCTACTTATGTCAGGGATATCATTGAGAAAATTAACCATCAAACTTCACTGCAAGAAGCATCTCATTTCAATTAGAATACTGGTGTAAGGGATTCAAGCAATTTGCTATTTAACCTTTGCCTGGCTCAAGTACATTTAAACATTAATAGAACTCGGTAATGAAGATTCTGGTATGTGACGATGACGAAACAATGATGGGTATGATCCGCTTCAAACTCTCACGTGAAAACCTGGGCGAGGTCACTACTGCGTCGAATGGAAAGGAGGCGAAAGCAATCTTACAAGTTGAAACATTTGACCTGGTGATAACAGACATCCACATGCCATTTCATTCAGGCCTTGAAATCATTAATTTTATTCGGAATGATTTAAAGAAAGAAACTCCAATCATTGTATTGTCAGCTGAAGGTTTAGAAAACACCGTGCTTCAGGCTTTTGAAATCGGTGCAAATGATTTCATTTCCAAACCCTTTAGTCCAGCTGAACTTGCCGTCAGAGTTAAACGAATTCTGAAGAAATAACGTCGTTATGTTGTGGTTAGAAAAGTTGATCAATGGGGAAATTCTAACAAGTAAGGAACTGACCATTATCACGATTGCCCTCGTGTTTTTTTCGGCAGGATTTGCATTTATTGTGACACTCTTCTTAAGCAGGATAATCAAGTCACACCTTCAGGGCCAAAAGAAAAAAATCAAAAGTAAGTTTCAGAAAATGTTGAATGCGTTGGTAATCAACGAGACGTTCTCGACTACCGAAGTTCCGGATTCAGCTTTCGAATTTCGAATGGGAGAAATAAGGAGCATGCTTGGTTCATCAAACTTTGCGCGACAGGTATTGATTGATCAAATACTGGAGCTAAAAAAAAATCTGTCCGGCAGTGCCGTACACGTGCTCACTGCAACCTATTTCGCACTGAAGCTCGAAAAACAAAGTTTAAGAAAACTTAGGCGTCCAGCCTGGAGAAAGAAAGCCCTTGGCATACGAGAATTAAGTGAAATGAATTACAAGCCGGCCATTCCAGCGATTTCTAAATTTATTAATTCATCCAATCAAATGCTTCGCGAAGAGAGTGTTATGGCCCTGGTGAGACTAAATACGGAACAGTCTTTAAAATTTCTCGACATTTATTCCGGGGTCATTACCCCTTGGATGCAAATCAACATCCACCATTATCTCCAGAAATCCGATTTAAGAAAACTTCCTCAGTTCAGCCGTTGGTTTTCAAGCAATAATGTCAGCGTTGTATTATTTAGTATCAACATGGCGAAACATTTCCGGCAATCATCCGCGATAGCTCCGCTCCTCCTCCTCTGTCATCATCCCGAAAAAAAAATCGCAGAAGAAGCGATCGATGCCCTGGGTGAACTAGAAGCTTTTGAGCACAGGGAAAACGTTGTGAAACTAGCGCCAAAATATTGGGAGGATGCTGGGATCTCCGTCAAAGTGCTGCAATGCCTGGCCAAGATAGGCGACCCATATCAGGATACACACATTCTTCTTGAATTCCTTAACCACAAAAGCTATGACGTTAGGTTTGAAGCCGTTAAAACGCTAAAGAAGTTGGGAGTTTCAACCCAGCAGCTATCTGCATTCCCAACCGTGAAAGGAATTGTCGATCATACCACTGAACCTTTGTTGCAGTAAAATGGAAGTTATTGGCGAAATATTCTATTATATTATAAATACACTGGTATTCACTTACGCAGTCGCCATTGCTGTTTCCTATCTATTGCTGGCCTTCATTTCTATGCGAGAGATGAAGATGTACATGCATAAGAATTACTTTATTGACTACAAGTACATCTTATCCTCTCCGTTTGCACCAAGTATATCTCTCATCGCGCCGGCTTATAATGAAGGGTTGACTATCATTGACAATATTAAATCACTGATGTCGATCATGTACAATAATTTTGAGGTCATTATTATCAATGATGGCAGCAAAGATGATACGCTGGCCAAAATGATTGATGCCTTTGATCTTGTCAAAGTTGACTTCGACCTTCAATATACATTAGCAACCAAGCCCGTCAAGGGGATTTACAAATCCAGAAATCGTGCATTTAAAAAATTATTAGTAGTAGATAAAGAAAATGGTGGTAAAGCAGATGCGCTGAATGTAGGCTTGAACATTTCCAAGCGAGAGTTGGTCGCTTGCATTGATGTTGATTGTATTATTGAGCCAGATGCTCTGCTAAAAATGGTTAAACCTTTTTTGGAAGATTCTTCGGAAGTAATTGCCTCAGGCGGTGTAGTTCGGATAGCGAACTCATGCATTATTGAAGACGGCCGTTTAATTGAAGTGAGACTGCCCGAAAAACTAATCGCCCGGATTCAAGTGCTTGAATACATACGGGCGTTTCTACTGGGCCGGATGGCGTGGAGCAAACTTAATGGGCTATTGCTCATTTCTGGGGCTTTCGGCCTTTTCAAAAGGAACATCGCCATTGAAGCCGGAGGATACAATCACAAAACTGTTGGCGAAGATATGGAACTGGTCGTCCGCATGCGCGCTTACCTTGCCGAACAAAACCGAAGATGCCGGGTAGTGTATATACCCGATCCGTTGTGCTGGACGGAGGCACCATCCAATTTTCAAATACTTGGCCGGCAACGCAACAGATGGGCAAGAGGAACATTTGAGACCTTAAAACTTCATAAGCGGCTTTTCTTTAATAAGAAATATGGTATCATGGGTCTGCTTAGTTACCCATATTGGTTTTTCTTTGAATGGCTGGCACCTTTTGTAGAATTCTTTGGCCTGCTGTTTTTCTTCATGCTGGTATTGATGGGCATGGTCAACTGGACATTTTTCTTCTGCTTACTGATTGTGGTTTATACGTTTGCGTTTTTTATCTCAATGTTTTCGCTGTTATCGGAGGAAATGTCTTTTTATAAATACACGCATAAAAGGGATATCATAAAAATGATACTCACCGCTTTAGTAGAGCCAGTGTGGTTTCATCCACGAGTGGTATGGTGGTCACTGAAAGGAAATTTTGATCTCATCAAAGGCAAAAAAGCGTGGGGCGAAATGACGCGTCAGGGTTTTGTGCAGTATAAAACTAAAAAAGCCACATTGTGATGAAAGAGCGACTAATATCCGCCATTAGAGGTTTTGCAATCGTCATTACTATTTTTTTAGTGGTAATCTTGTTGCTGCGCTTTTATGAGTGGCACGCAATAGCTGAAAGGATTGAATTTAGCTACGAGCTTTTTCGGGGTGTGCTGTACGATATTTCGTCAGCTCTTTTCTTTGGCGCTATTGTTTTTGTGCCCGTTATCCTCGTTTTCCTGTGGCACGCACAGCTTGGCTACGGATTATTGGTAGCACTTTGCAGCCTGTATATCATAGTTTCTTTCGGGTTAACCCAATATTTTTCTATTACGCTGATTCCCTTGGGCGCCGATTTTTTCGGGTACACTTGGAACGATGTGACCACGACGGTACGCGCCTCGGACGGCCTAGACGCCGTTCCCATTATACTGCTCCTGCTGCTGATTGCATTTTTTATCGTACTTTCCTATTTATTGAAAAAAGTCAAGTGGCTTGATAAGCTTCCCTTCGCATTCACACTCACAATTGTTCTGGCCATGTTGCTACTTGGGCTTTTGCGCCAACGTCCGTCAAGTAATGATTTCGAAAGCGAACTTGAGTACTATTCGTACTTAAATAAAACAGACTTCTTTATCGGCAGAACTTTTGATCATTTTTACGGATTCCTATCAGAAGATTTTTCATCCGCTGGCTATCCTTTTCTTCACACGATGAAGAAGGACAACTCCCTGGAGGGTTATTTCAACCTAAAGGATTCACTACCTAATTTTGTGTTCATCCTGGTTGAAGGTCTCGGAAGGGATTTTACATGTGCGGATGCGTTGTACGGAGGTTTTACTCCTTTTCTGGATTCATTAAGTCAACAAAGTTTGTATTGGAAGAATTCACTAAGCAATGCAGGGCGAACGTTTGGCGTGCTACCCAGTGTTTTCGGTTCGCTTCCCTATGGAAAAAATGGTTTTATGAGCTATGGTGCGAAAATGCCTGCACACAATACACTGTTAAGTTTATTGAAGCCATCCGGATACACTTCGAATTTCTTTTATGGGGGCAACGCTAATTTCGACAACCAGGATATTTTTCTCGAAGCGCAGGGTGTTAACTACATCCTCGATGAAACCAAGTTTCCATCATCATATAGGAAGATGGCTGCGAACAGCGAAGGATTTTCCTGGGGTTATCCTGATCGCGCAATTTTTGATAGGTCACTGGAACTTATTGCCAAAAACAATCAATCGCCTCGCATTGATATTTATCTCACACTTTCTACACATGAGCCTTTTCGAGTTCCGGAAGATTCGTATAAAGCGCTCTTCGACGCGAAGCTACACTCAATAGATTCAGGCAAACGAAAAAAATACATCGACTACCGAGGTGTTTTTGAATGTTTACTTTACACAGACAACGCACTAAAAGAATATTTTCTCCGCGCTGCAGGCCTTCCTGATTACAACAATACAATCTTCATCATTACAGGAGATCACCGCCTTGTGCCGGTACCTGCTGACAACAAACTCTCCCGGTTCCATGTGCCTTTAATTATTTATTCGCCATTGCTTAAAAAGGCTGAGATCTTTTCAAATATCACCACCCACGCGGACATAACTCCAGCCATACTAAATCTTCTCGGCGGCAAGTACCAGATTAAACTACCCGACAGCGTATCGTTTATTTCTTCCTCGCAGCTGGGGAATAAAAATTTTTCAAGCTCGTTAGATCTAGGGTTGATCAGAAATAAAAACGAAACCATGGATTACATCGAAGGTAAATTCATGCTTTCTGAAAACAGGCTATACGAAATTACACCCACCCTCGACCTTGAGCCTTTTCATGACGAGAAGAAACTTCGTCAATTGTCCGAAAAATTAAAGACGTTTAACCAAAAATCTTTGCTTGCCTGTGAACGTAATCAGCTCATCAAAGAAACGAGTGAGCGTCGTCCTTCCAATGTATTTAGGTTCACCAAAGACGAAAAAGATTTCTTTAAAGCCATCCAGGTTGAGAAGTCAGATGTAGATCGGTTGTTTGTTCAAGCGCGCGATTTGGCGTTCGAGAAGAAGTACGCCGAAAGTCGTGCATTGACGCGTTACATCTTAAATAATAGTCCGAATTATCATGATGCCAGAATACTGCTAGCCCGCACTTTTGCATGGGACGGCAATTATGACACAGCCAGATATTTCCTAAAGCAAGTCTTGGAACGATCTCCAAATTATGAAGACGCGTTAATGGCCACGATTGACGTCGCCTATTGGAGTGGCAGTCATGAAGAAGCCTATGCTATTTCTCTCGCCCTCACTGATTCAGCCGTTAGCGCCGATTTGAGGGCCAGAGAAGCCAGAAGCTTTTTTCTGGTTGGAAAGAAAAAAGAAGCCAAGGAAATGCTGCAACACATTCTGCAAACAAATCCTGACCACCAACTAAGTCGCGATTTACTAACTCAACTGCCGTGATGAAATCCATTGCCTTTGTTTGTTTTTTTATTTATTACATGATGCAGCCGTTGTACGTTCATGCGCAGGACCACTGGAAATCAAAATCAGTGGATGAAATCTTAACGCTTGCCCGCGATGAGGCATTGCATGGCAACAGGGAGAATGCAAGGAACATGTTGCGGTATATTCTTGAAAAAAACCCTGATTATCATGATGTCCGAATATTACTTGGTAGAACGTATGCATGGGATGGTAAAAGAGCGGAAGCCCGTAAAGAACTTCAAGTGGTTTTATCGAAGAAGGATCATCACGAAGATGCATTGAGTGCTTTGATTGATGTGGAGATGTGGGATGATCAGTATGCTCAGGCCCTGGCCCTTGTGGATTTGGCGCTGACGAGTTATCCGAACAGCGAAGAATTTCTTTTTAAACGGGCACGCATTCTAAACAATATGAAAAAAGATAACGACGCCATTATCGCTCTTAATCAATTGTTGGTTGTATATCCATCACATGAAAAAGGACTAGCGCTACTTAAAGTTATAAAAACAGAGCAGTTGAAATACACAGCGGGTATTTCATATAACATTGATGCATTCAGCAGAACGTTTGATCCGGCTCACTACGTATCGGCACAGTTGGGAAGGTCGAACAACTGGGGTTCGTCAATTCTCAGGTTAAATTATGCTAGTCGCTTCGAAACAAATGGCTTTCAAACCGAAGTGGATCTCTATCCTAAAATTGCTAAGGGCGTCTACGTTTATCTAAACTACGGATTTTCTTCCACGGGTCTTTTTCCTGAGCATCGTGGGGGCGCAGAGATTTTTAGTAAGCTTCCAAAAAGTTTAGAGGTATCCGGTGGAGCCAGATATCTCTACTTTGATACCAATACCAAAATCACTATTTACACTGGCTCTATTGGTTGGTATTTTAAAAGCTATTGGTTGTCCGTTAGGCCCTACATCACACCTGACAAAGTAACGGGTACTTCGGTTTCAACCACAGTCTCCATACGAAAGTATTTTGCCACTGCCGATCATTACATCGGCTTGAGTTTAGGAGCTGGATTTTCTCCCGATGAAAGGCGTTTCCAGAGTGGCGCTGGTTTGAGTGACGACGGAATCTATACATTAAAATCCCAACGAATGGGTCTAAGTTGGAACAAACCATTTCCGCATAATTTTATTTTTACAGCATCGACTGATTTTCAAAGACAGGAATTAATTTTTGATGAAGGAAATTATGTACTGATATATAGTATAGGCATGGGGTTGAAGAAACGGTTTTAAAACTCTGTCAACAATCATATTTACATCGTCTTCAAAAATATTCCGATAAAGGCGGCAATAAAGATAATTATTGGTTCCTGTACCTTCTTGTATTTCAATAGTATTGCAGTCACGGCCACAGCAATTAATATTGTGGGAATATCGCTTAATGTTCTTTTCGCTAAAACAAGAACTGCTCCTGCTATGGCACCTATTGCCGCTGCGGTCACACCATCCACAAAAGCTTTTATCGCAGGATGTTTGCCATACTTTTTGAAATATGGCGCCGGTATAACAGTAAATAAATAACAAGGAAGGAAGGTAGCGAGCGCTGCCACACAAGCGCCGGGTACACCAGCCACCAGGTAACCAATAAATCCTACCGTAATAACAACAGGCCCTGGAGTGATCATAGCAACTGCTACTGCATCGAGAAACTGTTGTTCATTCAACCATTGATATTCCTTTACAACCCCACCATACAGAAAGGGAACGATAGCAAGGCCGCTTCCGAAAACAAAAGCGCCGGCCTTCACAAAGAACCAAGCAATCTCCCAAAGTTTGGATTCAGTCACAACCGGTTGAACCTGCACCAGAATAGCAGGTAAGATTCCATTTGCCCCTGATGCCAGCCATTTCGGCGGGGCTTTAGCAAACCATACCACCACGCCAGCCAGCAATATAAGCCACAAATTTTCCTCCTCCATAATAAAAGTTGGAGCCGCTAGCGCGATGAATATTATCCATAGTAATTTATCATTGCCAATACTTTTCCTGGTTAGCCTGTAACTTCCAACGGCAATAATCCCGACCACTGCTGCGCCGACACCATAAAATATAGCCTGCATCCATGGAAGTCCTCCGTAAGAAACATAGGCATACCCGATGAGTAATACCATGATGAAGGATGGCAACACAAAAGCAAGTCCTGCAAGAGTAGCCCCAAGAATCCTGTAGTGAACATAGCCAATATAGATAGCAAGCTGAGCCGCCAATGGTCCAGGCGCCAATTGCGCCAACGCAAGTCCTTCCTTATAGTCATCTTCACTAATCCACTTCTTATGATCAACCAGATCACGATGCATATAACCCACGAGCGCTACGGGCCCGCCAAATCCCCATGTGCCAATCTTCAAAAAATAAATTATTAAATCCTTTAAGGAGTAAGATGATATCATGTCGTATTCAGATTTTTGGCGACCAAAAGTGTTTTTCATCGTGAACATATTTCGCCCAGCTATAAAGCGCGTCGTATATTTTCATTCCGACCGCAAGTTGGTCATGATCATTCGTATAATTGAAGGATAGCCCCGCCGATATTGCCCATAGACCCGCCGCCTCAGGCGCTAGGTTAAAATTATCAGTATCAGCTCCCCGAACAATCAATGCAATCTGACGAACGGCAGGATCTAGCAGTTTATGTTTCTTGATAATATAATCAAACGTACAAAAATCACCTTCATGGGAATACTCAGCACCAGGTATATCGTAAGGGATGGCGTCAAATTCTTGGGCCTTACTGAAAACGTCCTCTTTAGGAACGTAAATGAATTCAGCTTCTTTGTCCACAAAATTTTTGATAAGCCACGGGCAAGCTATACGGTCAATCTTAGGGCGTTCTCTGGTTATCCATTTCATAGCTTCATGAATTTTGGCTTATTCTTTAGTTCTTAAGTCGAAGGAGTGAAAGAAAAAAAGACGAATTGTATTTGTAGACAAGTACGTGTTACCGGCAGCCTCTTGCTGAAATACATTCATATAACCTAGTTGAGCATTCAGGTGCGAAGTGAACTGATAACCTAAGCCCACAAAAAATCGGTTTTGGTCAAACGTATTATAGAGAATGCGTTTACCAAAATTCAGGAAGATTTCATTCGCAACGGCAATGAACGGCGTCTTTGGCACCATCTCTTTACCTTTCAGCGGGATAAAAAAAGACATATTGTACCGTAGGCGGTAATTAAAATTGTAACCATCTTCCAAGACATCATTGGCAATTTTTCGGTTAAAACGTTGTTCAAATCTCAACCAATGAAGTGTGGTTAGTCCTGGATATTTTTGATTCCACCAGATTTGTTGCCAGGCTCTATGTTCAGGACGTGATGTATCCAGTCCCTTCGCCGGGAAGTGATTAACAAAAGCATATCCCACATTAACCCTTAAGTTGTCTTTGATGAAATACGTTAGGGCCGGCCGAAATAAAATTTGAAACGGACGATCTACAAAGTTGTCTGTTTGCCGGTAATGAACATCAAGCCAAAGCCCTAGTTTATTGGTAAGCCTGGCTTGGCTAAAATATCCAAACCACAATTGATCACGATGATGCATTTCTTTCTCAATGGATTGTGCGGAGCATACCTGACGAGATAAAACACCGATGGCCAAGACCATTAAAAAGGAAACAAAGGAGCGGCTCATACTCAATAAAATTATTTGAGTACAATGCTATCAAGTATCGGGTAGGCAGTCTAGGAGAAAATTTACTTTTGGTATTTTATTTACTTTTCGCGCAAACTTTTTCGATATAATGCCGGACTTTTGCCTGTATATTTTTTAAAGATCCGGTTAAAATGGCTTTGATCAGAAAAGCCCGTGAGATATGCTATTTCAGCCAGGGTGTGTTTGGAATCATTAAGTAGCAGAATTGCTTTTTCAATTCTCAGTTTGCGAATGTAGTCACCGAACGAAAGGTCATCAAAATATTTCGAAAATTCCCGCGATAAATAACTTGGGTGGACATTCAAACTTTGAGAAAGTTCTTTTAGATTCAAGGTAAGATTGGTATCAATCTGATCCTGGATAATTTCCTTCAGTTCCCTTGCCCATGCCGGTGTCTTGCCGGATTTTTGTTTGAGAAACTTTTTATAAACATCTACCAACAGATTTTCTATCGGGTTCTGAGTATGCTTTTCATTTTGAAGGTGTTTTGCCCAACTATACAACGCATCATAAATGACTATTCCTTTTTCCAGGAGTTTATAATCGTCCGCAATATTGTATGAAAGCCCGGCAGAAATGGCCCATAGCCCTGACGATTGACTTGCAATATCATGTCGATCGGTGTCGGCCCCTCGCACGATCAAGGCCATTACCTTCAATGAGGGGTCGGTTAGGTTGTGTTTCTTAATGATGTAATCAAACGTACACTGATCCCCATAGTGTGTATACTCTACATTTGGAATGTCGAACGGAATAGCGTCGAGACTTTTTGATTTTGGAACGACTTGGTCAAAAGGTGCGTAAATGAACTCTGCATCTTTATCTATAAAACGCTTGATCAACCATGGGCACGCAATGCGGTCAATCTTCGGGCGTTCACGGGTAATCCATTTCATGCTAGTCTTTCTATAAATATGAAGTTAGATCCTATAACAAGTTTTTTTCAAGAAAGGAAGACAACGGTCTCACTTGAATTATAAAACCTGAAGCAAGGAAAACCGCTCTTAAAAAAACGAAAAAACAAATCACAGTTTGGTTTTCAGAATTTTATTTCTTTTTTGAGTGAGCAATTTATTTTCCTTTTTTAAAAGTGTTTCGAGGGTTTCGTTTTTTAACATTTCGACGGTAGCATTACGGACCTGAATAAAGGCGAATTTCACCGAACAGGTCTCCTCATCTTCACACTCATCACACGACTCATAATAGTTTAATGAGGCGCACGGCACAGCAGCTATCGCTCCATCAAACAAACGAATCACCTGCGCAAGATTGACTTGGTCAGGCGGAAGCCGTAAAGTATAACCACCACCTTTCCCGGATTTACTAGACAGAATACCAGCTCGTTTTAAATCTAAAAGAATCGCTTCCAGAAATTTTTTCGGAATATGACATATCTCGGAGACATCCTTAATCAGGTGTTTTTCAGTTGGATTTTTCGCGATATGGATCAGTGAGTGGATGGCGTATTTGCATTTTTTAGAAAGCATAAAATTTCAATCTGTAGCCTAAAGTTAAGATCTATGAGCAATTATTTTGCCCACGACCAATTAACAAATATTTCTGATTAAAATAATTATCAGAAAAGCTTTCACTGCTTCCATAACTAGGTACCATCGGCTAACCCGAAATCGTAGATGAACTTTCAGTATCTTGTTTTGGTAAGTCTACCTGCTACAGTCCCATTTTCGTGTGATGCAGCCTGACTTTTCCAGTCACTGAAATTATATTCGATATGATGGGAAATAAACTAAGCGAAATGAGAATTGATGAGAGCATCTAATCTAACAATGACACGTTTCGATTGAAGATATCTTTCAACGCCCGGTTCGCAGCGTGATAACCACACATGCCATGCACACCTCCTCCCGGTGGTGTAGATGCCGAGCAGATATAAATTCCTTTTGCTGAAGTCCGGTATGGAGACGATCGCAGCGCGGGGCGCGTAAAAAGTTGTCCGATATCAATTGCCCCAGCGTTAATATCGCCGCCGACATAATTTGGGTTATAATCTTCCAACTGATTTGAATTAAATACATGCTTTGAAAGAATCCGATCGCGAAAACCAGGTGCAAAACGTTCAATTTGTTTTTCGATATTGTCAGTCATGTTTTGCGTGGAACCGTTTGGAACATGGCAGTATCCCCAAACTGTGTGTTTTCCCACTGGCGCCCGGGATGAATCGAATAAACTTTGCTGTGCAAGCAAAACGAACGGTTTGTCGACGTGCTTTCCTTTCCATGTCAAGTCTTCTGAGTATTCGATTTCTTTATAGGTATTACCAATGTGAACAGTTCCGGCTTGTCTGCATGCTTCGTTCGTAAAAGGAACCGGACCATCCAATGCCCAATCGACTTTAAATACACCCATCCCATAACGGTAGCGTCTAAGCTGCCAGGTATACAGTGATGAAAATTTGTGCCCGGCTATTTCCAATAGTTGTTTTGGGGTTACGTCGAGCAAAACAGTTTTGGCCGGAGGCAATTGATTCAATGAACGAACATAAAAATTGGTTTCGATTTTTCCGCCGAGTGAAGTAAAGTAAGAAGCGAGTGCATTTGCTATTTGCTGGGATCCTCCTTTGGGCATTGGCCAACCTCGAAGATGGCCCGCCGCAAGCAAAACAAATCCAATGGCAGCGGAAGCTATGTTCGTTAACGGCTGCAATGAATGGGCTGCCATTCCCGCCCACAAACCTTTGGCTTTTTCAGTTGTAAATCGATTCGAAATGCCGTGTGCAGACTGAATTGCATTTAATCCAAATCTCACAAAAGCCACTGGATGTTTTGGTAGTCTCAGAGGGGCTAATACATCCTGGGCAATTAAATCCCAGTCATTTACCAAGGGTTTGACCTGTCTCTCATAAACGGGTCCATCGTTCCCCAATTGTTCAATTGTACCTTCCAAAGAATTCATTAAAACAGCAGCCTCACCGTTGTCAAATGGATGTGCTGCGTTAACATGCGGATAAATGTACTCTAAGCCATGTTCTTTCAACGGAAGTGTATTAAAAAAAGGTGAACCAACAGCCATCGGATGAATGGCAGAACAAATGTCATGCATAAATCCGGGCAGTGTTAACTCGGTAGTGCGCAACCCTCCACCGACGGTCTCTTTTGCTTCAACAACCAATACGGAAAGTCCCTGCTGTTGCAAGGTAATTGCTGCTGACAATCCATTCGGGCCAGAGCCCACTATAACTGCATCATATTCCATGTCTAAGGTCTGAACGGGAATCTACTAATCTCTTTTGGAATAATTCTTCCGCAGTGAAGACATTCCATGGCTACGGTGACGAAATTTCGTTACGATAACCATGGAAAGATCGAGTCTATAAAACCTAAAACCCTTCGGCGTCAGAAGGAATGACGCAACGTTACACCAAAGGTTCTTTGATCACCCAGAACCGCGGCATAGTGACCTGCACTTCCCCCCGCAGGTAATAATTGTTCAAAGTAATCTTTGTCCAACAGGTTGCGCCCCCACACTGAAAGGGAGGTCCCATTGGCTACGCGTATCCCGAGCCTTCCGTTGAGCAATGCATACCCATCGATATTTAGAAATGCCGATGGAGATGGGCTGGAAGAAAATGATGAACGATAATAAGTATCGAGCGCAATAAAAAATTTGCCTTCTTTGGTTAGAAACTTTACAGGCGTTACGAACTCACCGCCCAGGGACCCTGCCCATTTGGAAATACCAGGAAGCTCACTGCCGGAGATGTCCTTGAATGCAGATTCCCCCCCCACTTCTTCGAGCGGAACCGGAGCGTTTGTAAAGGAAACATATTCACCTTTTGTAAAGGCTAATGCAGTATAAAATGAGAAATGGCTATCGATCTTTACGTTAGCGTCGAGCTCAGCGCCCATCACACGCACCTTTTCAGCGTTGGCTAAGTAGCCACGATTCACACCAAGTTCTGCTGTCTGTACTTGTGTCTGGTAATCGTCAACATCGGTATTGAAGATTGTCAGGTTCAATGTGGACCCAGAAGTTGGCGTTGTCTTTAGACCAATTTCAAAATGTGTCACATACTCAGGTTTAATCTTTGCGAGATCCAGCAAAATTTCCCCTCCGGCAGTAGGCAAACCACCTAAGTTCACACCAACGGGTTTGTAACTGGTAGAGAACGTAGCGAAGGTATTGATTTGTTTAGCAACGGTATACGTTACTGTTACTTGTCCAGAGAGATTTTTTTCCGAAGCATCTGCTTTAAAGGCTTGATCCGTATACACGACACGTTTTAATGCGAGTAATGCGGGATCATCTGTTTGTAAACCGCCATAGGTTTGCCGATCGTAGTCGACATCTTTTGTATCGTAATTATATCGTATCCCGGGCTGAACGTGTAGACGATCCGTGATAGCCCAATCGATATTAGCAAATACCGCGCCCCCGAAACTTTCTAGTGTGCTATTGGTTCTTATGCCGTATCCGTCGAGAAGTCCTGGCGTTTTCCACAAGTCGCTGGTAGAATTTTGTGAAAAGCGCCATTGCGCTGAGCCTGACTCTTCAATGTGAACGGGATCTGTAACGAGTTTCTGACCGATAGCAAAGACACCTATCACCCCACTTAAGTTCGACGAAAAATCGCCCGAGTAACGGATCTCTTGGGTCCAGTTTGTATGTCTTGAGGTAGCCTGTGATAATGCCAATGCCTGCAAGCCGGTGAAGTCACGGTCATTCGAAGGGTCCCAATTCCAGTACCGCCACGAAGTGGTGGAAGTCAGCGTGCCAGGGCCTATTTGCGCTTCCAGATTAAGTGCTAACCCTCCCAGATCATTGCCCGAACGCCATGGCGTATCATGATCGATTACACGGTCAAATGGGTTCTGGCTTGGCAAGCTATAACCAAGATCGGCAATGATCTGATTGAATTGTCTGTAGGGAGCACGTTGTGTCTGTACCACACCCGCGACTACTTGCGCATAACCATCCGGGCGTTGACGCGAAAGGTCACCAGACAATGTGATTTCAATTTGGTCTGAGGGTGCGTAAAGCAGTTGTGCACGGAAACCAAGGTTATTAATATCGTTCACAGATTTACCTGTGGCAACGTTCTTCAGCACACCATCACGCTGAGTCCCCGAAAAAGACACCCGTGCAGCAAATTTCTTGCCCAGGGGACCTGTGATCGAACTCTTCGCCTGAATGTATCCAAAGTTTCCATAGCTCACCTCGAAGTTTCCGGAGGGTGTAAAACTCGCTTTCCGGGTGGTGATATTGAATGCGCCAGCAGTTGTATTTTTTCCAAAAAGTGTTCCCTGTGGTCCGCGCAATACTTCGATCCGTTCAATGTCGATAAAGTCGAGTGCAGTTGCAGCAGGACGCGCATAGTAAACACCATCGACATAGAAGCCGACACCTGGGTCGATGCCATCGTTAGTAAGTCCAAAGGTTGAACCTAAGCCGCGAACGTTGAGGGTAGTGTTGCGGGGATTGGAGGAGTAAAGTTGTACCGTAGGAACTAATTCCTTAACACGATTTACATTGAAAGCGCCTGACTCCTCAATGGTCGCGCCTGCCACTACAGAGATAGGAATAGGAACATTTTGCGCGACCTCTTCTCTTCTTCTGGAGGTCACAACAACTTCATCCAGGAGACTATCATCAATGAGCGATATTTCTAAAGGCTCCTCCGGTAGTTCATAAACTTCAATCTCCTGCGTTTTATAGCCGACTAAATTGATGACCAGCGTGAAAGGTAACTTTTGGGCTGCAGCAATATTAAATTCCCCATTTGCATCTACAACCGAATAAACAGAGGTGCCTTTTATTGAAATGGTTGCACCGACGAGTGATGCACCATCGCTATCTTTTACCACACCCGTCACAGCGCTTTGGGCGAATGATGCGCTACTCAGCAATGTTAGTGATATTACAAAGAATATGATAACCTTTTGTTGCACGGCTGATTTATGGCGCGCTCCTAACCTAACGGGGTAGCTGTTAGCCGATAAGTGCCGAACGATTTTAATAAAGTTGTTGTCGTAGAATGATTTCATAAAATTTATCTGAAAATTATGGGGTTCGTGTTTTCTACCGCGCCATTTGGACGAGCGCAGAAGAAACACTTCAATTGATACGTTTTGAGGCAAATAGTTCGAACTTATCTTTTGCTAACTTTTGAGCGTCGGGCCGAATGTAGCCGAAGTCGTTCAGATCTTTTTGTCCGTTATTGATGACCCATTTAACGAAAGTTATTGCATCGCTATTGGCGCTATTTTTATCTATTGAAAAATGTAAGTATGCAAGGGGTACGTTGTTGAGATCCTTGGATGAAGTCTCTTCAAAACGCTTCGTTACCACTGGAAGCTCATCATAAAATTTTTCCTCATCCGACACCTTACCGTTTCCATTCAGGTCTACTGGCAACACAGTGATTCCTTCTACCGGCTTTTTGGTTTCATGATTGTAAATGAGCGACAATGGCAGATAAGAAAGCCCAGTCGAATCACGAAGCAACGCCTTCAGTATATGCTCATCCGAACCGGCAATTGCTTTTCCTTTTACATCTTTCTGCTCGTAGCTGAAGTAGTTAGAAAAAGTAACGGGTACTCCAGCTTTTTGTAAACGTGTATAAACGGTGAATGGCTCTTTGATCTCCTTTTGCTTTTCTTTATCCGCGTAGATATCATGGAAGAAAAGCTGAACAATCAAATCTTTATCTAATCCTTTATCGGCATAAGTTCTTGCCAGACCGGAGTTACTGTTAGCAACAGGTAAAACAGCATACCGCGCGACATAAGCATACTCACGGTCCTTCTTGATCTCTTCGGTGTGCTCATAAGCTTCTATTAAAACTTCATATTGAGTCGGATCGGACGAAGCCCTGGATTCGATGATGACTTGAATATCGGGATACTGCTTGTTAAAATCGTCGATCCATTTTTGAACGAGTGGATATGCAAATCGAGCGCCGGTAATCCTTACGATCCGTTGGTTCTTTTTAGCTAGAACAGACACATCAGAAGATGGAATGTAGGAATGGTTACTTGAAGATGCCGTTAGTTCCTGCGCCGAAATGGTGGAATATGCAAAGACAAGTAAAAGTAGATTTAAAGCAAAAATAGATTTCATGTTAATGGAGTTGTTTCGTTTTATTATATTGTCTATAGACTAAGTAGATGATTAAATAAAAAAAAAATTAGACAAAAGTCCCGAGTGCTTTATAAAGCTTTGCTTGCTCTAGCTTGACCGACTGTTCAAATCTTAGTACAGCTTTCAATGACTTCTTAAATTTTATCTCTTTGATTAACAGATCAAGGATTTTGTCGAGATAAGCTGTAACTGCATCAGCCTGATCTTTGCCAAGATGCAGTTCAAATGTTTTCAGGAAATTGTTTGTAGAAATTGATATTTCTTTTGGTCGGCTAAATGCCAACAGACCGCGTAACATTACGAATTGGTCGCGATAATTATCCGACAATTTAAATCTAACGATCAGCCTATCGGTCTTAAAAATTTCGCCGGCCGCTATGGTCTGGAATTCTACAGGAACAAGGAAGCTGGATTTGTCGAACCAATCGGATAAAGGGTTTTGGAAATCAGTTTTCGGCGAGGTCAATTCAATACCTCTGGTTTTGATGGTAGTCTTTCTAGACCTGACAAAAAGATTAAAGAAATTTATTCGCTGGTCATTGCCAGCTAGCACTGCTGTTGAAGTCATGTTATTAAAATTGTTAGTTGTTGTTAATGAAAAAAAAATGGGAGTGGTCTACTCGCAACAACAACAGCAACTGTGTAAAGGCTGCTTGAAGAGAAAGGAATTAATCGATGTGTTCATAGTTAAAATATTTATCTGTCCTAATAATAAGGCAGGAATTGGCACCTTTTTAAAGGTTGTCATAGGATCATAAAGCCTGCTCTTTCCCCTATTCTTTATAAATATGGCTCAAAGATAATTTTAAAATCTATTAAATCAATAGACTTAATGGAATTTATAAAAAAAGTTTTTGATGGGTCGCTTGGTCCCATATAAAACACACAGTGAAGAAAAAGGGAACAGTATTTTTAAGGTGGTGTAAAGCGTTTGGCTTGCGTGGCAGGCGCGTTAGATGTTCATTCAACGGATGGGTACTCTTCATCTACCAATCACCGATTAGTACGACGGATCACTTCTTCTTTACTGAATACTCTATTGGCTTTTATATCTTCTTCCGACTTCATGGCACGAATGGTTAATTTCTCCTTCAATGCTGGGTTCAGACCGGTTTTTAGTAAAATAGTGTAGATCGCTTGTAATATGCCCATGTCGGTTTCTTGTCCAATTAACTTCTGAAGCTCCGTCTTAATGTCTCTTGTTTTCATAAGTCATTCAAGAATTTAAAAATTGGTTATTAAAGTTCAGCTTCGCCAGTCGAAAACCGGCCGCATAGCGAGTCCAGATCTCGCCAGCACAGAATGCCAACGCTAGAAGAACAAGAAGAACTAGACGGGCCGTGAACCTAAACATCTATCGTACTCATTGAATACGCTTGAAGATTCAATAACGAGGAGGCATAAGACGTAAATAACTTAGTTGAACGTTTTAGTTCTTCCACAGTACATGTATAATGCGGAGCAGAAGGAACCAGTAATTAAGCTTAATCTTTCAACATCGACATCCTTTAAATTTAAGTTCCAACTTGTTTCATGAATTATTCGGTGGCGTAATTCGAATAATTTCGCCAATTCTGTTCTCCATTCTGAGCTTGTCTCAAGCAACGTAAAGTCATTCTTGTTCTCACGGATATTCTCAATTTCATCCAAGATTTTTTTATTTGTAAGGCGCTCAAATATCGACGCAATCGCACTCAAATTTTGAAATGAATAATAATGACTAATTATTGAAGCACGACTAATTTTTAGCTCCTTGAAAAGATTATACGCTTCGTTTAGGGAAATATTTGCATCCAACAGTTTATTGTAACCGGCCGTGCTCCACTTCGTGTGATATTTGACGACAAGCCTTTTACAAAATACCTCTATTACACTTACATAAGAGACGATACAATGCCTTTTAACTTCTTCGCTCACCAACTTAGTTACTGGTTTATCAATTAGGTCGAGGTATAAAGCGTCCGTAAATGCAAGCCTAACCGTCATTTCCGCGTAGCAATTCATCTCATGATTACCTTTTGGAATTTTTGGAAGGTCTTTAATGGAAAATTTTCTATTCATAAAGTTGAACGTTATATTAAAGCGATTCTGCTTTCACCTTAAGTCTAAAGTAAGGAAAATTATAAGAGCTACTTATTGCTTGAAGAAACAAACAGTAGTAAACGGCGAAATTGAAGCATTAGACATCGAGGATTTCCATATTCCTTATCGCAGGATTTAGCAGTATTCTCTCCACGTCGTGGACACATACTTGATCTATGTTCCGGTATTGGTATGTTATCTTACCGGTTCAGCAAATGGATTATTATGAAAAAAATATTAAATCAATTACTTGTGTTGAATACAATAGCCACTTCGTTGAGCTTGGCAAGAAATTACTGCCAAAGGCGAATTGGGTTTGTGGAAACGCCTATGATAAAAATCTGCTTGATGATCTTGTTAAAAAATTTACCGGATCAGCGATTTGATTTAGTAATCAGTAATCCACCTTCTGGAGTTGACATGAATAAAGGAGATTATTCATGGTTGAATTATCAGGGGCATAGAGATTTAAAGGCCTTGGAAATTTGTCTGAGGTATGGCAAGAACGGTATGTTTATTCTACCGTCCGGTTCTGTACCTTTTAAATATTCTGGAGCACAATACTATGATGATAACAAAGAAAGATACTCTCAGAAATTCAAAAAATTCTTGAGAGAAAATAAAGACTTCAATTTCAGTATGCAATGCGATGGTATCGATGCAAGTATTTACCTGGAGGAATGGAAGAATCTAGCCGGTGGTATTGGGTGTGAGGTTGTGAACGTGAATATTTATCTGTGGTCGCTTGATTGTAAGGAGGATGGTATTACGGTTTAAAAAAATACCTAATGAAAATCGTTCTCGTCGGATTCATCAGACTCATTACAAATATTCCACAAATCGCTTTTTTCTTTCTCAGTGAGGTTTTCAACTCTCACAATTTCATCAAAATTCTTTTTTAGTAGTTCTTGGGCCGCACCGGGAGAATCATAATTATAGATATCAATTTTTTTTAGCGCCGGAACGAAGTCCTTATTTTCTCGTTTGACGAATTCAACGACTTCGAAGATAACGTCAATATCCGTTGGGTTTAAATTTTCCATACAACTAATTTGAAAAAATAATCAGTCACCTACAATAGTTTGAGAGGAATCAATAACAATTTTTGCTTTCTCCTTTTTTAACGAATCTAAAATTGAAATCTTCGCACTGTTGATGGCTGAATCAAGTTGCGCTTTGGTTATTACGCTAACCTCTTTAGGTGCCATACTTTTTTTGATAATATCATAGGCACCATAAATACCTCCGAAACTTCCTAAAATTAGTACTGGCCAAAACACTATCACTTGCCATTTTGCGAGTTTGTTTTCACGTTTAAGTTTTAAGAGTTCGACCTCATCGCGCTTTTTCCTTTTCTGTGTTTCTTCAGCCACCTTAGCTTTTTTATCTTCTGAATATTCAAGCCAACCACCATGCTCATATACGTTGTGACCAAATTCAGTCAAATCGCACCTTTGACCAGTTATATTAATTAGCCCTTTGGATTGCATGTAATCCGCCAATCTTTTTGCTTCCCCAGTATTATTTATGTATCGAAGTCTATTGCCTTTCTCATCAATAAAGTCAGTCATAAATAATTCCTGATTCATGTCTTCAAACAAGCGTTTCAGATTTATTTCCACAAGTTGATCTATTCTGTCATACATTTTTTTTTATTTCAGACCAATGATCTAACGAAATTTATTTTTACTGTGTGGGCCTACCAAACCGAAACTTCGCTCGGTAAACATAAGTGTCCATTCTGCTTACATGAAGGTTGTCAACTGTAAGATCAACCTGACCCTCATTAACCGATGTCGCGGGTATTTTCGCCCTTTGTGCTTCGTAATTGCGCAGCTCCTCTACGTCCTGTTCGGCTAGTCCCGTCCTCTCCAATAAACAGAAGCGGTTAGCCGACAGACAATCTGATTCTTCTTTGCTTAACTTCAAACCTCTAAGATTTAAAGAAGCTTGGTAATTTTCTTCGTTCATGACACGAACTTATAAACAAATAATCGTTTAGGCAATTTCTTTCGTGTTGATTGAGTATAATAACGCTGAGTAATTCACGATAGGGACTTGATTAGCTCTTCAAATCTTTTTTTATATTCATCTGAACTAAGTCTATCCCGAAGTCGGTTTGCATTTTCGCGCTGTTGATTGCAAAAATATACAACAGCTTGTAATAAAGTATCAAGGTTAGTAAATGGTTCTCCGTTAAAAATAACGTGCCCTTGACGATCTAATACCCTTGATGCGATGACCAGACTTTCGATAAAATAAGGGTGGGTGCATATGTCATTTGGTATCTCATAACGCTCCATGGTTTTGGGAGATTTGATTTAAACAAACATAATCAATTATGAAAATAAGAAGGGGTATGAAATTAATCATAACCCCTTTTGGAAGTCAATTACTTCAATGTGTAAAATGTTACTCTACCCTCACGTTCGAACTGCATTGATACTCCATCATCAGAGAGAGAAAGATTAAAAACTCTGTTGCCAAGCTGGACGATAGATTCTCCATCATTGGATTTGATTTCATACCTAAGTGGATGAATAAACCCTTCTAATGATTGAAAGATTGCCGTACCGTCCAATTGTTTGTCGGGTCTGAAAAACATCAGCATGTTGCCGTGGAAGTCTCTCCATCGACCGTTACAGGCTTCAAAAAGGTCATAAAAAAATTCTGTGTTCATATAATTAACATTTTTTGATTAATAATGAGTCAAAACTAGCGCACCGGCTCGAAGGCATTTAACCAAAAAAGTGCGTATAGGAATTTAAGTTATGTTCCCCTAAGAAACGATGTGTAGTAACTTATTATCGTGTAACTTGTTTGTATTCAAAACGATAGGTAACAAGATAAGCAACTAACAAAAAGCCTTAAGCGGAGAGAGAGGGATTCGAACCCTCGGTACAGTTACCCGCACAACGGTTTTCGAGACCGTCCCATTCAACCACTCTGGCATCTCTCCTATCGGATGTAAAAATAGAACTCCCGCAGCATTGCGACAGTCGTCATGAATAAATTTAATTGGGGATTTTTATTCGAAGCGTAGCGACTCGATCGGATCCAGCTTCGATGCCTTGTGAGCAGGATAAAATCCGGAGATCAGACCCACGGCAATACAAACAGCGAACCCCACAAATATCCAGAACCAAGGAATGAAATAAGAATCGCTGCCGAGAAAACCACCGAAGAAATTGCCTACAACAATTCCAAGGATAATACCCAGGATGCCACCGAGCAAACAAACTACGATCGCTTCGATCACAAACTGTTGCCTGATGCGCAGTGGCGTAGCACCAAGCGCTTTACGAACACCGATCTCCCGGGTCCGTTCTGTTACAGATACCAGCATAATGTTCATCAATGCAATGGAGGCTCCCAAGAGTGTTATAAATCCGATGACAACACCCCCAATTCTGAAATAACCAATGATCTGTTGTGTACGTTCTTTCAAAGCTTCGCTACTCTCTAGTTCAAATGAATTTTCCTTTCCCGCCTGATCTCTGCGAATGGAACGCATCACTCCTGTTGCTTCACCCATGGCATATTCCAGCTGTGAAGGATCAACAATGCTAACGGTTAGCCTGTACTCAAGTCCCTGACCCTTTGCCATCTGATTCGCCAACCTGATTGGAATGAATACCATGTTATCAAAGTTATCCTCCAACGACTGTCCTTTTTCTTCCAGCACTCCGATCACTTTAAACTGCGTTCCAGAGAAAGAAATTTTTTGATTCAGGGGGTCTTCATTTTCCTTGAATAAAACTTTGTACACCGAGTGACCGAGGATCACAACCTGCTTGCCATTATCGATTTCAAAATTTGAAAAATTTCGTCCCCTGCTCAAGTTTAGATTTTTAATAGCGAGATATCCTTCGTTGACACCCATCGCATTGATGTTTGGATTGGTTTTATTCGAAAGATGTTTTACCTCGGCAATTTGCGTCAGGTTTGCCGAAAGACTTATTGTTGCGCTCACACGGTATTGATCAATAAACCTCATGGTCTCATTTAATAGCAATGGGGGATAATTTTTTTGCGTTACGCCCTGCATCGTTCCTCCCCGGTTAACCCTTGACCTGATGTCAAACGTATTAGAACCTAACGCCGACAGCCCCTCACTAACGGATCGTTGGGCGGCATCAATCGCAGTCGACACACTAATCAGCGCGGTAATACCAATGGTGACAATCAGCGCCGTGATCACCGATCTTAACAAGTTCGCGCGTACGGAGCGAAGACCTTCCCGAACATTCTCAAGTAAATTCATGCCAGCTAAATAAATTGCAAAACAATAATAGTATCCTTATACGTTGATTAAAAGGCCAGGATGTTACAGTTCACAGCTAATTTTTTGGGGTTGATCACCAAAATTGGGTATATTCCATAAATAATGAATGATAATACATCCCAGCCACGTAAATTTATTAATCTATAAACGGGCAAGTGTATGAAGCGTAGGGCCATTCTGATATATTTTTTATTGGCATCTCTGGGGGTGAGCGCAAATTCCATCCTGATTCCAATGGATGAAAAACAATCTAACCACCTAAAAGCCTATGGCATCGCCTATTGGATACTGAAAAGTGATATGGAGGTTGACTGGCTGTTAAATTACCGCGGAGGAAGCTTCATGTGCAACTACCATCCGGCGATTCAAAACGAGCTGGTAGTCAGGGGTGTAAGCTTTGAAATCATTTCCAGTGCTCAAACGAATCAAATCATATCTGAAATCGCGAGCCCTGCACTGAATTACGACATCATGAAGCTGGAGAAATATCCGCGCATTGCTGTCTATTCCCCAAAATCAAAACAACCGTGGGATGACGCCGTAACGTTGGTATTAACCTACGCCGAAATTCCTTACGATATCATTTTTGATGAAGAGGTCATGAATGGAGCGCTCGTCAAATATGACTGGCTGCACCTTCACCATGAAGATTTTACGGGGCAGTACGGAAAGTTTTATGGCCAGTATAGCAACATGCCGTGGTACATTGAACAACAACAAGAGTCAGAAGCGATTGCGCAGAAATTTGGGTTCCATAAGGTATCTCAACTCAAGCTCGCCGTGGTCAAGAAGACAAAGGAATTTATTACGGGGGGCGGATTTCTTTTTGCCATGTGCTCCGCTACAGACACCTACGATATTGCGCTCGCTGCTGAGGGTGTAGACATCTGTGAACGCATGTATGATGGAGACCCTGCAGATCCTCAAGCACAAGAGAAGCTTCATTATGATAACACATTGGCATTCTCGGATTTTCGGTTGGTTCGTGATCCATATCAATATGAATTTTCAGACATCGATAATCAGCCAAGTGAACGCGGACTACGTCAGGATAACGATTACTTTTCCTTGTTTGAATTTTCAGCAAAATGGGATCCCATACCGACAATGTTAACGCAAAATCACACGCGCGTCATCAGTGGATTTTTTGGTCAGACCACCGGCTTCAAAAAGAATCTGATCAAACCGGATGTTTTAGTGATGGGGGAAAACAAAGAAATCAAAGAAGCAAAATACATCCATGGTGTGTTAGGTAAAGGTTTCTTTACCTATTATGGAGGACATGACCCGGAAGATTATCAACATCAGGTAGGTGAAGAACCGACGGACCTGAATCAACATCCAAATTCTCCTGGGTATCGATTGATCCTGAACAATGTATTGTTCCCCGCGGCGAAGAAGAAAAAACAAAAGACCTGAGAACGGTAAACGACTTCTCACCTAATCCCGTTCGCGGTTTTATATATCATGCCTGCGGCACTCACTAAACACTCCAATACGTGCTACCGATATTTGATGCTAAAGGCACCGATATCTGCCTAGGTCAAATTGAATGCTGTAACAAGAGTAAGGTGAGCGGCATGAGATCAGATAAGTTGTCAAACCCCTTTTCTCAAGTGTTGTATATCATGCACTACGGCACTCGCTTAATTCCCCAAAATGCGCGTTAGCAATATTTAGTATCTAACGATGATATTTCCCTAATTGACTCAATGTTGTAACGAAAATATGATACAAAATGAGATGGACTAGAATCATAGCAGCCAATAAATTTTTACTGTCAATTCCTTCATGCACTACGTCAATCCCGCTAGGGATGATATATCGGTAGAAATCAACCCGCACCCGAACCGAATCCCGTTAGGGATGACATATAATTTGCCTATTACATGTATTTAAAATTTGTTGGCCCGAGCACTAAAAATTGAGAGAAGTGGTTTGACTTTGTGTTAATGTATTCGATCGCCCCTCACCTCCAGCTGCTTCATAATACCGGCTTCGTATCCTAACCATTCTTCCCAACGTCTCATCACCACATCTTCAGGAAGATATTCCTTGGCGAGTTGCAGAAAGTTCTTGTAATGACCTGCTTCGGAAATCATCAATTCGTGATAGAACTCTGAAAGCTCTTTATCAGGAATAGTTTTCCAAAGCATCTTAAACCGCTCACAGCTTCGTGCCTCGATCAAGGCATTTAACAACAATTTTTCCACCAGGTGTTGTTCGCGGCTTCCACCTTTCTTCACAAATTTTGTTAGTTCCTCTACATACTCATCCTTTCGCTGCGGACCTAAAGTGAAACCTCGCTTTTTTAATTCTGCCAGCACTCGTTCGAAATGTTCCCATTCTTCTTTTACTACCGGCGCCAGCATCTCAACGAGTTTTTCCCGGTCCGGATGTTGTATGATCAGCGATATGCACGACGAAGCTGCCTTTTGTTCACAGTATGCATGATCGATCAGGATATCTTTGATATTCTTTTTAGCAACATCGATCCATCGCGGATCCGATGGAAGCTCTAGCCCAAGCGTGAATTTATCTTTAGCTATTTTCATCCTTGTTCAAAATAATAGCACTCTCTTAATAAACTGAATTTGTCCTCAGCAGATCAATCATAAAATGACCAATCAAACCCAAAGTCAATAATATTGCGTTGTCCCGGGTATCCAGGTGTCAACATGTAACCTTGTTTTGTAAAAGCTTGCATCAGGTTATGATACTTAAAAAAAATTCGTCCCCGTTTAATTCGTGCACTAAAGAATATATCTACGATCGGGAATTCCGGCACCTTTATGGCCTCACCGGTTATTTGTTGTTGGACATAAAACTGCTGAATAGGTACATCATAGGCCAACGGATAGTAGGACGATTTGTAATGAACATCGACGCCGGCATGCATATCAAGATTTCCATTGAAGAAAATATTTTCGTAGGATAACTGCGCATTGATAAATAAATCCGGAAGCTGAATGGCGTTGTCCGGGTTGTCTAAAACTTTTGAATAGATAATCTGACTAGACAAATTGATATGCCGCATAAATGTAAACGAGAATTTTAACTCAGGAGAAACGATTACCTGTTGGCCTGACGACTGTATAGGTAAAACGCGTTGTCCATCCGAAATGGCGTCTTCCTTAAAAAAAATATAGTTACCTAATCTTGTAAAACTCAGCCCGGGAGAAACCTTCAATATTTTCGAATTATAATGTAAATAGCCATTGATCTCAGTAGCATTCACATTGCTAAACGCGTTGGTCCAGGAATCATGGCTTCCACGGTATCCCTGCTGTAACAAGCTGGGCGCATATTGTACTTGCTTAATGGAACCCTCAAACCACTTGCTTTTTATCTGTCCATCAATCCTGAAGTTACCCTCTTGCTGTACTTCTACCCAGCCGGTTATTTCTCCGATCGAATCCAAATGAAGGGACATCCTGCCTCCGATGTAGCTTTCTACACCAGAGATCTGAGTGCCCGTGGTATCAATGTGATTGTTGGTAAAGGTGTAATCCCGGATCGCATAATAACCATTGTAAAAGAGCTTTAGCAGATTTCCTTTTATACCAACCTCGTTCCTGACATATTTAAACTTAACCTTATCCCACGTTTTTGTGGTATCCATTTGTCTGTCGAAATAATCGTAATATTCATTATCCGAGGGGCCATCCAAAAACTGATTTCCTTGTCTGTATCGATCGAAAGTATGGTATAATTGCAACGCTTTGCCTATCTCATATTGGTGATACAAATGTGCATTCATCCGCAGCTCACGGCTTGCTGCATCCTGCAGAAAGGGTTGTGCATTGATAAAAAAGTAATCCTTATATTCAAATTCATCGGCATTATCAACAATGCCTCCATATTCATCCGACTCATGATTATTTCTTCGATAATTAAACATTACCCGATATGCACTGTCGGGAGATTGATAAGAAGTATAAATATCATAATACGTACCGCGCACATTTCTGTCACCCTTTCCCTGCCGTTGTATTTGTTTATCAATTAGCAAGGCGCGATAGTTAAATCCGAAATTCCATTGAGGCGTGATATTTCTGCTGAAGGTTACCCTGGTCATTGAACGGCCCTTCCCCCCTAGCGTTGCGCGAATATTTGAGTAAGGAGACTTGGTATCGAAATAGCGAATTTGTTCATCGTCCCAATAAAGATTGTAGGCGTCGAATCCTGAAGTCACGCCTATTATGTCGGGTACTTGATAGAAAATAGGCCGGATAGCCGTACCGATATTACCGAGGTCCTGGTAAAGGTTATTATGCCGTTGAATATAATTATACCGATGGAAATTTCTGATCGCGGTGTCAATCGGATGATAGGTGATCCGGTTAAAAAATACATCCTTTTCAAAATAATATTTCGATGTCTTGGGACCATACACCTGCTTGGTCGTGTCATCAATGATGCGGGAACCTCGCCGTCGTGGTTCTTCATCCTGCGCCGACAGATTTAGGTACATCCCCGTAAAAAATAAGGCGAAAACGATGAGTCGTAAAAAATGCACGTGCAAAATTAATCGGTTAATGATCTTTCCTGGAACGTTAAAGAAATTATTTCTATAGGCCACGCTTAACCATGTTTAGCACGATTTCATCAAAATCCTTTCCACCTTTTATGAAATCCACTTCAATAGGTATATAAAACATTAAAAGTTCTTTTGTTAAATTTTGAAACTGAGGAATATCGATCTTGACCTTATCTTTTTCGGTAGTGATAAAACTCAGGTTGGCGTTTGCGTTTCTTAATGCAATCAACGATGCAATATCGTGTTCCGTATAGGTATGGTGATCGTTGAAGGCGATGTGCTTAACTAACGTATAGTTCTGCTTTACAAATGTGACCAATGGCTTTGAGTTGCCGATGCCAGTGATCAGGACCACCTCCTGCGATGGTGAACCTGATGTATTTAAAAACGGTGTAGGGTGTCCGTAGCGTATGTTGGTAAAAAAGACTGGTTTTTCGGCGTAGTCCCGAATAGATTTTTCAATATAGATCATTTCATCTTCTGAAATCTCATAGGGACATTTAGTGACTACAATTACATCGGCCCTGTTAGCGCTGCCTTTGCTTTCACGCAGCCGACCAGATGGAAGTAAAAAATCTTTATAAAATGGTCTGAAATAATCCGTTAACAGAATGGAGAAACCTGGCGTGACTTTTCTGTGCTGAAATCCATCGTCCAGGAGAATTACTTGTGTTTCAGGACGCTCCTGCAATATAGTTGGAATGGCCAGCGCCCGTTCCTCACCCACTGCCACCGTAATTCGTTTTCCAAATTTTGCGTAGAACTGAAAAGGTTCATCGCCCAGCGTCAGCGCGTTATCGGAGGGCCCGGCAATTCTGATACCTTTGGTTCTTCGTGCATATCCGCGGCTGAGGGTTGCTACCTTATAGTTGTTTTGAAGCATCCTGATTAAATGTTCAATCATCGGTGTTTTTCCCGTACCTCCTACGGTAAGATTGCCGACACAGATAACAGGCAGGTCAAACTTTACAGATGCCGTAAATCCCAAATCATAAAGTCTGTTCCTGATTTGAGTGATCAAATAGTAAAGCCAGGAAAAAGGAAACAGCAAAATCCTTAGTAAAATCATTTTTAGCTTTTAAACCTTAACTTTCAACCTTTAACTTGCTACGGCAATAGACAGGCTTCATGGACGCAAGTATAAAAATAAAAGATGTAACCCGTTACCTGGAGGAATGGGCGCCATTAAGTTATCAGGAATCCTATGATAATTCTGGCCTTATTACCGGCGATTTATCCACAGTGATACAAGGTGTGCTAGTTACGCTTGACTGTACTGAAGACGTTGTTCAAGAGGCGATTGCATCCGGATGCAACCTAATTATTGCGCATCATCCAATCCTTTTCAGAGGAATAAAAAAATTAACGGGAAGCAATTATGTTGAGCGCACCATAATAAAGGCCATCAAACATGATATTGCCATTTATGCCATTCACACCAACCTGGATAACGTGCACACCGGTGTCAATAAAAAGATATGTGACAAGATTGGTCTTCATAATATCAGAATACTGTCACCAAAACCCGATACGCTAAACAAACTCATCACCTTTATCCCGACCGAGTATGCCGGGCAAGTGACTGCTGCGCTTTACGCTGCGGGTGCCGGTCAGATTGGTGAATACAAGAATTGCAGCTTCCAGTCCGAAGGCGTGGGCACATTTCTGCCGACCGAAGCCACTGATCCATATATCGGTGAACGAAATAAGCAAACCCTGGTAAATGAAATCAGGGTAGAGATGATATTCCCTGCTCATCTGAAAAAGAAACTTTTAAATACCCTTAAGGAGGCTCACCCCTATGAAGAAGTCGCTTACTATATCTCACCGTTGTTAAACGAAAATCAGGAAGTTGGGACAGGTATGATTGGTGATCTCAGCACCCCAATGGAACCTTTAGATTTTCTACGAAGTTTAAAAAATAGTATGGATTTAACCGTCATCCGACACACAGCCCTGCCTCCTCGTAAAATACAGAAAATCGCGGTTTGTGGAGGCTCCGGAAGCTTCCTGCTCCCAAAAGCAATTCAAGCCGGAGCAGATATTTTTATTACTGCGGACGTCAAATATCATGAATTCTTTGATGCAGATGGTCAGATTACCATTGCAGATATCGGCCATTATGAAAGCGAGGTTTTTACCAAAGAACTAATAATGGATGTTTTAATGAAAAAATTTCATACTTTTGCGATCATTTTTTCAAAAACCCAGACTAATCCAACAAGCTATATATAACGAATGGAAAATCAATCAGTTGCACAGAAGCTCGAAGCACTAGTAAAACTACAGTTCATCGATACCAAATTAGACGAACTTAAAAAGCTGAGAGGCGATCTTCCCGATGAGGTTCAAGACCTGGAAGATGAAATTGAGGGGTACAAAACAAGGCAAACGAAATACGAGTTAGAGCAAAAAGACATCGAAGAAGGGATAAAAAAGAATAAAGAGGGGATTAAAGAAGCTGAAAAACTGATAAAAAAATATACTGAGCAACAAAAGAACGTTAGAAACAACCGCGAATTTGACGCCATCACAAAAGAAATCGAACTCCAGGAACTTGAAATCCAGATTTGCGAAAAGAAAATTAAAGAGGGTAAAGAAAATATTATAGCAAAGAAGGACGAAATCGAAAAAATCAACCTTCAGATTAAAGAACGGGGTGATCACCTCGATACTAAGAAAAGAGAACTCGACGGCATCCTTGCCGAAAGCCACGAAGAAGAAAAAAGACTGTTAGCTGAACGCGAAAAAGCCTCCAAAAAAATCGAAGATAAACTTCTTAAATACTACGAAAGATTACGTGGAAGCCTGACCAATGGACTTGCTGTTGTGCGTGTTGTCCGTGGCGCTGCTGAAGGCTGTAACATTGTGATACCTCCTCAAAAAATTGCTGAAATCCGCGAGAAAAAGAAAATTGTGATCGATGAGCATTCTGGTCGTATCTTAGCAGACGTTGACATGGATTCGCTTGATGAAGGCGATAAACCAAAATCGGCTAAAGTCGCAGTACCAGCACCAAGAAGAGGTAAAAAAGTTGAATAAGATTTTCATGAACGATATAAAAAAGGCAGCCATTCTGGTCTGCCTTTTTTTATTTCTATCCATTCTGGTTCCACACGTATTTTCGAAAGAGATTTCCCTACCATCGGAAAGTCAATGGGCATTTGATGAAGAAACGCATAAAGCCTACCTGCTTACGCTAAATTTACAATTAGAAGAGGTACATCGACTTCTTCCTAACCCTGAAACAACGCATCAGCATTATGTCGCTGCACTGGCTGAAGCGCTCGAATTGTTGATCACGGAAGACAAGGAAAAATTTTCAGAATATGAAGATCATTTCACTGCCCGCTTGGATCGAAAGACAAAGACCAATATTCCTGATGATATGTTTTTGCAAGCTGAGATCCGCATGCAATGGGCCTTCGTGTATTTAAAATTTGGTCATGAATTCGACGCCGCGTTGAATCTTCGGGAGGCCTATCTTACCATTGCAGAGATTAAACGGAAGTTCCCCTGGTTCCTGGCCGTTAAAAAGACGTCTGGATTATTGGAAGTCATGATCGGGTCTGTGCCCCGAAAGTACAACTGGGTACTTAACCTCCTCAATATGGAAGGGTCAACAAAGGCAGGCTTCGAGGAATTGGAGAGCATACGCAAATCAGACAGTCACCTCGCTTTCGAGGCGCAGCTCATACATGCTTTAATACAGGGCTTTTTACTGCAAACAGGCGAAGGTATACTTGAATTGAAGAACGTGCTCGGAACACACCCTAAAAACAGACTGGCGCTTTTTCTGGGAAGCGCGCTGGCAATGAAGAATGCCCAAAGCGAACTTGCGTTGAGTATGCTTGATAGCCTCCACAAGCAAAGCGAAGGTTTATCAATTTATTTTGCAGATTACTTACGGGCTGAGATCTACTTACACAAAGGTGAATATTTGAATTCCATTTCGTCCTACCGTTGGTTCATTAACAATTACCGGGGTCAAAACTGTATCAAAGATGCTCATTATAAAATCGGCCTTTGCTATTGGTTAAATGGAAATACAAATGATGCGCAAGCCACCTTTAAAGTCGCAAAATCTTTAGGCAGAGAGGCTTCGGAAGCAGATAAACACGCGGCGAGATGTTTAGCAGAAACAGAATTACCTCACATCCAATTGACTAAAGCACGTTATGCCATGGATGGCGGATATTATGAACAGGCCACTCAGATTCTCGAATCTATCCAGACAAAGGATATTCCTACCAGGCGCGATCAGGTGGAGTATAATTATCGCAAAGGTCGACTAGCGCATAAGTTAAATGACATCCCGGATGCGAAGCGGTATTACCTTGAAAGCGTTGCTATCAATGGCGACGAGCCATGGTACTTCGCGCCCAATGCTTGCCTTCAGCTAGGTTACATTGTTTGGGAGGAAGGAAACCTACCTTTAGCTACGAACTATTTTAACAAAGCGATGGCTTACAATAAGCACGAGTATAAAAACTCCATTGATAGCAAAGCTAAATCGGCCATTGCTCAGATTAAGCGTAAATGAGATACATCATTGTGAAGCCGGATAGTGAAGTGGCTACCATTAAAATGTAATAGATACAAGCATAAATTCTCGTGCTCAAACATGTCCATCGATTTGAGCGGATAATTTAAGAGCATGCAGAGCAAAATGCGGATTGCCCGACCGTGCATGCAAACCAAAACGGTTTGTTCCTCAGTTTTAGCCATGATGTGGTCAACCGCAGGTTTCATTCTCTTCACCACGTCGTCCGGGCTCTCGCCACCTTCTATTCTGTGATAAGTGTTTCCTAATTGCCATTGCTTCAACATGTAATGGTAATATTGATCCTCATCGGGCGTGATCTTATAACCTTCCTTTGATCCCCAACAGATTTCATTTAAACCCGATAGGGATTCATTGGGGATACCTAAATCAAGAAACTGCTTGACTGTCTCCTTGGTACGCTTGAGCGAAGAAGTATAAATTTTATCGAACGAAATATTCTTATAACATTCAAAGAATGCGTTCGCCTGCGCAATACCGCGTGCGTTTAATGAACTGTCTACACCGCTCCCCTGCACAATGTTTTGCAGATTGAAGTCGGTTTGACCATGGCGAACGATGTAGATTTTTTTGGTGTTCAATTTTCAATAATTTTGGGCGCAAAAATAAGGAAATACTAAGCAGCCAAAAGTGTACCGGGAAATAGTTTTATGAGAATTTTTAAAACAATCAAAACAGTTGAATCGCTAAACGAATGGGCTGTAAACACCATGACGCAGCATATTGGTATTGAATTCACGGCCATAGGAGATGATTTTTTAGAAGCCCGCATGCCTGTAGATCACAAAACCAAACAACCCTTGGGCCTTTTACATGGCGGCGCATCGGTAGCCCTGGCTGAAACTTTAGGCAGTGTAGCCGCCACGCTCTGCGTCGACGAAACGAAGTTGTGTGTTGGCCTGGAAATTAATGCAAACCATATTAAAGCCGTTCGTGAAGGATTTGTGAAAGGAATAACCCGGCCCATACACATTGGCAAGCAGACTCAAATCTGGGAGATTCGCATCACGAATGAATCCGGTGAACTGGTTTGTATCAGTAGAATAACAATAGCAGTGTTGGAGAAAAAGAAATAAACAGCGATGGCCATATCAACCTCAGTTTCACTATCGATGCGTACCGAAACTGAGTACCTATCTTTCCTGATTGATTATGCCGTACAACATAATTTTTCTGTTGCATTATGGCGGTTGCCGAATGACCCGGTAACACATCTAACTATTTCAAAATCACCCGAGCGATTAACTTATACGTCTACATTGGAAGACCTGCCGCCAGGATTTATCTTCGCACCTTTCGAACCTGCTGCACAAAGAATTTTTCTTAAAGCTGATTTATCGTTTTCGTTTTCAAATGGTGAATTAGATCAACCTCAGACAGCCTGGGAAGCCTTATCTAACGTTAGCCTTAATGATGTACCAGCGAATAAGGACTTCCTCATTAACAAACCTCAAATCTATTGTAAGCAAATTGATCCTACGCCATCAACATCAAAAGATCATTTTATACGTGTGGTGAGTGATGGAATACGTGAAATCGAAAAAGGCACTTTTGAAAAAGTCGTAATTTCCAGAAGACAAGAAGTGAAGCTCTCGGAGGCGTTTGATATTAGTGAAGCCTTTCAAAATCTTTGCAGGCTGTATTCGAACGCTTTGATATCTTTCGTCAGCATTCCTGACACGGGCAGCTGGTTAGGTGCAACACCCGAATTGCTTGTTTCTGTGGAGGACAAACACACCTTCAGAACCACTGCTCTCGCTGGTACACAACCTTATGTGGAAGGTACGAACCTGAAATCGGTGGCGTGGACGCAAAAGGACATCGAAGAGCAAGCGCTGGTAGAAAGATACATCATCAGTTGCTTCAAGAAAATTCGCCTTCGTGAGTACGAGGAGCATGGCCCAAGAACAGTGATTGCCGGGAATTTGATTCACTTAAAGTCGGATTTCACCGTAGATATGCAAGCCACAAATTTTCCACAGTTAGGTTCGGTGATGCTTCAACTACTACATCCTACATCAGCTGTCTGCGGTGTTCCGCTAGACACATCGTTAAAATTTCTTCGTCAGGAAGAAGGTCATCAGCGCGAGTTTTACGCAGGCTACCTTGGGCCGTTGAATTTCAATAACCGCATCGATATTTTCGTAAACTTACGTTGTCTTCAGTTGCTGCCTGGAAAAGCCCTTCTCTACGCAGGAGCCGGGATTACCCAAGATTCAAATCCAGAAAAAGAATGGGAAGAAACCGAATTGAAGTTGAATACCTTGTTAAAAGTTATCAAATAATTGTTTTATTGACCATGATGGAATTAAAATGATCGCACGCTTCCAATCCATTTATGACATTGCTAACCTGTGTGCGAAGAAAGGATTGACACAGGCGGTTTTATGTCCTGGTTCCAGGTGCGCCCCACTGACATTGGCTTTTACACGACATCCGAATATCCAATGCAGAACGATAAGCGATGAACGAAGTGCGGCTTTTATCGCATTGGGAATATCGCAACAGTTGAAGCAACCGGCGATTTTGTTATGTACTTCTGGAACGGCGGCCTGCAATTTTTCTCCGGCAGTGGCAGAAGCATATTTCAGCAAAAGGCCCTTGGTGGTTTTTACCGCTGATCGCCCAACGGAGTGGATAGGTCAGCAAGACGGCCAAACGATTTTTCAGACAGATGTTTTCGGAAAACACGTTAAAAAATCTTATCAACTTCCCCAGGAATACGAGCACCAGGATAACGTTTGGGCCATTACCAGAATGGTCAATGAAGCCATTAATTTTTCACGACAAGAGCCGCAAGGACCGGTACATATTAACGTTCCTTTCAGGGAACCACTGTATCCGGCTGCCAACGAACAAGTATTTTTCTCAGACGCTATTCGTGTTATGGAGGATAATGCTTCCCCTGGTACGCTGGACGATAGTCAAAAGAAACTCATCAGTGACGCGTGGTTCCAATTTCATAATGTTTTACTGGTTGCAGGTCAACTCGATTTTGATGAACCAATCACTCATTCGCTGAATAGATTTTTCTCAATTCACAATGTACCTATTGTCGGGGACATTATTTCCAATCTCCATCCCATCGAAAAAACTGTTAGACATGCTGATTTATTTCTGGGACAATGCCCCGAGGAAATTCTGAAGACACTCAAACCAGACCTGTTAATTACATTTGGAGACTCAACGATTTCCAAAAACCTAAAACTATTCCTACGTAAATATAAACCCGCAGAACATTGGCACATTCAGCATGCGGGCTTCGTCGCGGATACATTTCAATCGATCACTAAGATCATTCGTACATCACCCGTTCATTTTTTTGATTTTCTGAGTTCAATTCCCCAGCAAAATAATTTCGAAACTCAGAAACAAAACAACTATAATAAATTGTGGGAAGTTGAAGAGAGACGAGCATGCAGAGTATTAAATGAATATTTTCCATGTGATGATTTGGGTGAGCTTGAATTGGTGAAGGAAATTATCGGCAACGTTCCTCCAGGCAGCAACCTCCACGTTGCTAACAGCATGAGTGTGCGTTATGCGAATTTTATCGGTTTAACCAGTCACCAACATACAATTAAAGTGTTTGCTAATCGTGGTACAAGCGGTATTGATGGATGTACCAGCACTTCCATTGGCCACAGTCTCACCAGCAACATTCCGAATGTTCTGGTTACAGGCGATTTAGCTTTTTTCTATGATCGGAATGCATTCTGGCATAATTATGCGCTGCCTCACTTCCGTGCATTAGTTCTGAACAATCATGGTGGCATTATTTTTAAGATGATCGATGGTCCCGGTGACGTACCAGAGGCAAAGGAATATTTTATTACTGATCAAAGGCTTAACGCAAAAAATCTTTGCAATGAGTTTGGAATAGAATATTTGAAGGTCGATAATAGACGAAAGCTCAAAAACGTAGTCCGTGATTTTTTCGAATTCGATGGCAAACCCAAACTATTGGAGCTTGAATCAGATCTGATGATGAACAAAAAAATATTCGATAATCTCAAACAAAAAATAAGAAAGAGTTATGAATTATAAATTTCCCTGGAAGCCAGTCAAAGAATATAAAGAAATTGTTTTCCATAAATTCGAAGGCATAGCACGCATAAGCATTAACCGTCCACAGGTTCATAATGCTTTTACTCCATTAACAATAAATGAAATGATTGACGCCATGTACATTTGTCGGGAAGACAAAGAAGTTGGCGTTATCATCATTACTGGAGAAGGCGGAAAAGCATTTTGTAGTGGTGGCGATCAAAGTGTTAGAGGTCATGGAGGTTACGTGGGTGAAGATACAACGCCACGTTTAAACGTTTTGGATCTGCAAAAGATCATTCGGTCAATACCTAAACCTGTTATCGCTGCCGTTGCAGGCTGGGCTATCGGAGGCGGACATGTGCTACACGTCGTCTGCGATCTTACGATCGCTGCAGAAAACGCTCGGTTCGGCCAAACGGGTCCAAAGGTAGGAAGCTTTGACGGCGGTTTTGGTGCGTCCTATTTGGCAAGGATCGTAGGACAAAAAAAAGCAAGGGAAATTTGGTTTCTGTGCGACCAATATGATGCTAAAGAAGCACTAGACATGGGGTTGGTAAATAAGGTGGTTCCACTTGATTTGCTGGAAGAAACTTATGTGGCGTGGGCCAGGAAAATCTTAAAGAAAAGCCCTCTTGCCTTGCGCATGCTGAAAAGCTCTTTTAATGCTGAACTGGACGGACAGGCTGGCATCCAGGAACTCGCTGGCAATGCTACGCTGTTATATTATCTTAGTGATGAGGCAAAAGAAGGTAAAAATGCTTTTCTTGAGAAACGGGATCCTGATTGGTCAAAATATCCAAAGTTCCCTTAGTCATTTGCATCACGCGAGCCAAATAAATGAGATCAGCTTATTCCTTTAATTCAATTACAATTAATGGACGAGAGATCAAACTTGATCATATCCTTACGGCGGTAGCTGAGCCACTGTCTCCTTTTGAAATAAGTACTTTTTCGTTTATCCGAAGTTGGTTTAATGAGCAGGATGAATATATACAAAACACGAGCGGCTCAACGGGCATACCAAAATCTATCGCGATATATCGCAAACAAATGGTGGCTAGCGCTCAGTTAACCCAGCAGGCCCTTCATCTACGAGCGGGAGAAACTGCATTGGTATGTCTTGACACAGAATACATTGCGGGAAAAATGATGTTAGTAAGAAGTTTCACTACTGACATGAAGATCGTAGCCGTTGATCCTTCGGCAAATCCCTTTCGCGATATTCAATCCGACGTGCCTATCGATTTCGCTGCACTTGTACCTTTCCAGGTATATGAAGTCATTTCTTCTAAATATGCCCACAGGCTGAATTCAGTTAGAAATATTCTTGTTGGTGGCGCCGCGTTAACGCACGAGGCGCAAAAATCACTAGCTCAATTTACCGGTCACGTCTACGCAACCTATGGGATGACTGAAACAATATCGCACATTGCGCTACAGGCAGTGAACGGACCATTGGCCTCCGGCTATTTCAAAGTACTTCCTGGAATAAAGATCAATACCGATCTTCGGGGATGCCTGGAGATAACGGCACCTTATCTATCCGAAAAAATCATCACCAATGATATCGTCCAGATCCAAGATGAACACCATTTTAAATGGTTAGGACGGTCTGACAACCTGATTAATACAGGCGGTATAAAACTGATACCAGAGAGAATAGAGGCTGAAATCGGGAAGCTTTTTGATGAAGTGAAAATTGGTAACAAGTTTTTGATTTCAAGTTTGCCTGACCCAAAATTTGGCAATAAAGTTATCTTGCTTGTGGAGGGTAGTCTTGCGTTTGATTCGACAGACCTTTACGAACGCTTGAAAAAAATTTTAGCACCGTATGAAGTTCCAAAAAATATATACGATAACGTCAAATTTGTTTTTACTCAAAACGGAAAAATAGATCGCAGGAAAACGGTCCAAATGATGCATAACCAGATCTGACAGAACACCCCATTTTGGGAAATTACCCTAAAAAACTCGTCTTGAAATCATTGTTTCTAACTGGCTTTAAAGGTTGTTCATCGGTATTTGTTATTCTATACCAATTTGTCTGCCCAACTTGGTTACATCGTTATCAATTTTTTTATTTAGATTTGATTGTCTCGGGTTGGTTTTAAGATCCCGCCCTATTGCAACAGGTCTTAAAACACCATAATTTTTTTAAATTAATGCCATGAGAAAGGTTTTGCTCATCGAAGATGATGCACTGTTATGCTGGCTTTTAGAAAAAATCCTCAAGAATCAATATGAGGTAGCAATCATGAATGACGGCATGGAGGCGTGGGCGTGGCTTGCCCAAGGCAATGTACCCGATTTAATTGTTTCCGATCTCAAAATGCCTGGCTTAGGCGGGATTGAATTGTTGGAAAATATAAACCAGAGCGAAACCCATAAACATATACCGCTTATTATTCACTCGGGTTATGAAGACGCCGTAAAACGGAAACAATGCCTTGATCTAGGAGCATTTGCCTACCTCGTAAAACCTTTCGAACCAGAATTTTTAGTTGCCGAAGTTGAACGAGCTTTAAAATTCGGAAATGCTAAAATCCTTGTAAAGTAAAGGATGAACAGCACTTTACGGCTTAATTTGAGATTCCCTTGTCAATCTGTTCGTAAACTCCAAGTATCCTTCAACGTCCTTTAACTCCACACCAACTAATTCTTCGAGCGCAAGTCGCTCTTGATTAAATAAGGATTGTGCCTGGATAATTTCTTCTTCCTGAAGCGTATAAGCCTGGATTGTGCCGCGATAGAACTCCAACGTTATTTTCCCTTCCTTAAATTTCTTTTCAGCATCCTGGAACATCAATAAATAATCCTCTTTGATTTGTTCACGTAGTTTGATGACTTTAAAGCGCTCCCTCAGTTTTTCAACTGACTGCAGTACATCTCTCCGCACCGCTAATTTTTTTGCGTTGACTTCAAATTCATTGATCAACACTTGATCTTTTGCTGCGTGGGCATTTAAGGGGGTATGAATAAAAGTACCGATGGGTAATTTGACGCCCACGTTATATTTAGGATAAAATGCACGGCCCCAGCCATCTACTTCTGTATTGCCCGTGAATTCGTTTACATTGGCTTGTACGAAGAAATGATCCAGCCATGCCCAGCTTGCCTTCGCCTTGAGTGCCTGGGCCATCTCTACCTTTTGTGTAGCAACCTTATTGGTAGGATGATTTTTCCATGCAAGTTGAACGAGGCGTTCCTCGAAAGAAACAGACGCAACTTGATCTGGTACTATAATCTTGTTATAGTCAACGCTTTGAGCAACAGAAAAAAAAGGAAGGAGAAGAAATAGATATAGCTCTGGTCTTTTCATAAAGTATTAGTTAATAGTTATGGATCTTACTTATGCGAAATGCAAATTAGAGGATATTGAGCAAAATCAAATACTCTATTGCTGATTACTTGTGCTTGAAAGCCTTAGATGTGACGAGGTATGTTACAAGGATCCTACCGATCAAAATTATTTCAATAGGTTAAGTGCTTTGATTGAATCTTGTTCAGCACAGTTCCCATTAACTTACCGTTAATTGATTTGAAATATTTGATCGCTTCCCTGTCATGGTGATTTAATGATGTATCAGCAGCGTAGACAGGTATCACTTTATCTGCATAGTCAATTAATTCCTTTGAATCAGAATAGTCATTTAATGCAGGCCCCTCCATTAAGATACAATCGTATCGTTCAGAGAGACTTTTAATCATTTGCTTGAAGTCACGGCCGGCCATGATCTCGGAGGGAGAATCATTGGCCCCTACGTTTCCAATAATGTCAACACCTGGGAACTTCGTGCGATTGATCAGGTTTCGCGCCAAATCACGTTCTCCTGGTTTCGACTTCACAGGTAATTCATTACGTTCGTGCTCCTCATCTTCCTCAATTGCGTTTCTTTCCTCCAGCATCAAATCATCGTCATCATCATCGTCGATGATACCCTTCTTCAGGAGCTTACGACTGTCCATTCTCGGTAACAATGCCTTTGTCAAAGAATTATGCCTAAAATTAGTATCAATGATCAGCACTTTGGAATGCACCAAACTAAGGGCATATGACAGGCTGACAATTAGAAATGACTTTCCTGTCTTAACCTGTCCACTGGTGATCAAGAAAACTTTACCATTCGAGCTCTGCACCTCGTAACGTAATTTCCGAAGGAAGTGTGAAAACGTCTCATAATCTTTGTTAGAGCTCCTGTCATTGAAAACCTCACGCAGGTTGAAGTCTTTATCCTTCAATAAATTGACCGACCCGATATTTGGCAGACCTGTAAATTTCTCTAAGCGATGTGCTATCCTGATTCTGCCATCTAAAAACTCAAAAGCGAATACACCGATTAAACTTAGCAGAAAACCCGCTCCGCCGGATACGCCCATGATCAACCCTGCTTGCGAAGACTCAGGTTCATAACTGGGCTGTCCTTCTAAAATTTGGCGTATAGAACTTCCTATAACAAGAGATTTATTTTTAGCAGCATTATATTTATCCTGGGCGTTAATATATTCTGACGTCGCTAACTCAACTTCTCTGTCCAGATCCGTTGTGCTTACTTGTTTAGAAGCAGCACCGGCAACATCAGATTTGAGCTTGCGCAACGACTGGTCTATAGACGCGAGATTGGTTTTTGCAATTTGCAAATCCATTTTCAGGTTATCACGCTCTTTCTCCAATTGACGAAACTCCTCTTCTGCTTTCTGATTTGCGCTAAGGGCATCCAACCTGCTTGTTTCCAATTGAAGCTCTTCACGCAACTGTGACAATTTACTTTTACTAGACTCACTGCCCGAAGCATTCAGTTCATTTATCTTGCGCTGCAACTCAAGAATTCTCTGATTGACGAGTATCGTTTCTTGTTGATTTGCCTTACCTAAAGCTTTAGATTTTACTTCAATCGTATTTTCGATTTTACGGAGTGAAAATTCAAGACGGTTGATCGTATTCGCTTCCCTGTCTCTGTTCAATTCGTAGTCCGTTATTAATGCGATCTTATTTTTAGTCTCGGCATCGTGCGTATAGACGTTATTGTTAAGTCTGAATTTATTTAAGGCATCGGTTTTTTCATCCAGTACTTTCTTTTTCTCATCCACTATCGTTTTCAAAAATTCGATTGATTCGGAAGAACGATCTGTTTTAAGTGTTTTATTATATCGGATGAATTCCTGACAAACGACGTTAACGGTCAGGGCAGACAAAAACGGGTTTTCCGAAACATAATCAACGGCAATAAAGTCTGAGTTATCCAGGCGTTGAATCCGAAGGTCCTTGCTTAGAGTTTCCGCATCGTATCCATATCCTTTCAGAATCGCAAATAATTTTTGATCCTCGGGGTCGTATAAATTTAGCGGCTTGATGTTTTTTAATTTTTCCTTAAAAAGGACGAGTGCCTTTTCGAGCGATTTATCGTCGATGATAATATTTTTTTCTTTTGAATCATCGAAGACCCTAAAAGGCTTTTCGTCTTCCAAGTCATGAATGACTAATCTGTAAGATACTAAACTCAACACAGGCACAGAATTCATAGATTCTATGATGTTGGTAAAGTTTGTACTTACATCAAAAGGGGTGGCCGGCACTTCATTTAACTTGACAGCATCATCGGTGGTAAAACCGGTTGAGAGTTGGGCGGTGGATTTGTACCGATCACCTATTTCAGAAATCAGGAAATAGGATGCAACGACGGTAAGTATAGGGACGCCAAGGAGTATCCCAAACTTACGTTTAAAGATCTTTAGATTAAAACTCATAGTATTAAAGCCACTACTAAATTACGCAAAAAACGCTTCGCAACGACGAAGTGTTCTCTTATTTTCCAACTATATTACCTGCATCGTTTGCAATGTCGCATTATTTGTAAAACCGAATTCTCACCAGTTCTTTTCCCGTAACGGGATTGTCAGCTTGCTCGACACTAAATATGATTCTATTGCCTTCAATTCCTGCATTTTTTAAGTAGTCCAGGATGTTTAAAAGTCTTTTTTGGTAAGTTTCCAGACTGCCATTACCAGACTTCAACGCAATGATTCTCATTTTGATGTCTTTCTTAGAAGATAATCCCTCATTTATTTTATTAAGATTCTGCTTTTGTTCGTTTGTGATGTCACTGACTCCCTGATCAAAATACAGCACCGGATCAAAAATGACACCGCTTAATTTTCGCACCTCTTCATCGCTGATGTAGTGATAATAGTCTTCTTCGCTTTCTTCCTTTACTGGGAATACCGCCACCCGGTAGATGTCGGAAAGTTCTCGATTCCGGTTACTTGAAAAGAATGCAACGCTGTCATGGTAGATGGAAAAAAAACTTTCAAATGCTGGGGAATTGATTTTCAACCCAAGATTCTTCGGAGCCGACCAAACCTCCCAGGATTCGTATAAGCGGTCACTGTAAAAAATATCCGAATTTCCGTATCCAGGGTGACCGTTGCTTGAAAAATATAATCGTCTTTTGTCGGGAGAAAGAAAAGGCGCAATCTCAAACCCACTGGTATTGATAGTGGAACCGAGATTTTTTGGTTTGGACCACTCCCCTTTCGTGTTTTTTAAGCTTATGTAAAGATCTTCATTGCCGCGGCTTTCTTCACTATTCATCGAAAAGATAATAACCTTCAAATCAGGCGTAGCATAAGCGCCTAAAAAGTCGACAGTACTTAAACCTGGAATTTGAATCAGCTTCGGCTGCGACCATGTGTTTCCATTTTTTTTGGATGAATAAATACCCTGTACGCGTGTGGTACCTGTTGTATTCAACAGATAGATCTCATCGCCTTTTTCACTTACGCCAATAACCGCATTTGTACCTTTGTCATTAACTGACTTTTCGTTTTGTGGTTTACTCCACTGCTGTGTTTCCTCATTTAACTTACTAACCCAAATATCCGTGCCGGTAAACTTCCCACCAACATTTTCAGGTGAAGCAGCTCGTGAAAAAAACAACATTTTACCATCTGGCGTTTGCATAGGCAAAATGTCTTCATACGGGCTATTGATACTCGCTTCTAACTTACGCAGCGGACCAAAATCCCACTCTTGACCCAACACTGTGAATGGAGATATCCAAAAAAAGAATAAAATAATTCTTACCATGTCTGTTGTAACTGACGTTTGAAGTTATTCAATCGGACGGAAAGCACTAATTCATGACTTCCACCTAAAAATTGGCGCGCATTGCCGCCGGAAAGCTCGTACGAATAAGAAGCGCCGAGTTTCTCATTTAAGTTAAATCCCAGCATACCAATCATGCTTTTAACATCACGGTATGTCACGCCAAACCATATTTTTTCCTGAATGTATACTTTAACGTTATAGTCAATTAAAAATGTATTATCAATTTGCATAAGCGCTAGGACACTAGGCTTAATATCCATCGTGGCACTCACAGGAAACGAATACCCTCCTTGAATTACTGCACGATAGACATTAGGACTACCGATAGCAGTTTCTATGTCATCTATACCTGTACTAGGATTATTGAGTCCTTTATTTAAAATTGGTAAATAAGAGAAACCTACATAGTAGCGAGAGGCATAAACTAAAAAACCTGCCCTAACATTTAAATTTGTAAACGATGATCCTGCTTGCAATTCCCTTATCACGCCATCATCACTAATTACTATCGGAGAACCATCAGGGTTTTTGCCTAAATAAATTTTATTAACATCCACCCTGGAATTATATAACGTAGCATTAACACCTACCGCCAATCGCAGATCTTTACCCAGAGGATAATGGAAAGAATAATTAACCCCTCCCCCAATACGATTGATGAGATTTTCTTCTTCATTAAAAACGTTCACTCCAAGTCCGTGGATGATTCGTTTCAGCTTTGGTATCTCGTTATTTTGCTTTTTAGCCATACTCGTACGAATAGCATTCAACGTCAGATCCAATGGTTCTTTCAGGCGAAAATTAAACGAGGCGTTAATAAACTTCGGCGCGCCATCACCAAGTCCTGCCCATTGATATCGATATCCTAATTTTAAATCTTGATAACCTTCAATGCCAGTAAAGGCGGGATTAAAATTTGGGGCGAAATGAAAACTTTGGCTGCTGTTAGGAATGTATTGACACATTCCGGTAAGACTCAACTGTATAAAAATCCCAATAAGTAAAACTCTCTTCATTAAAATTACCTTAAAATAGTCACGACACCTTTATACTTCTTTTTATCATACTTTAAATCGATGGTATAATAATAACTATCAGGAGGTAAGGTACTGCCATCAGGTCCGTTTCCATTCCAGCGATTATCAAAACCTTTCGCTTCATACACCAAGGTCCCTCGTTTATTATACACACGGATGAGAGCGTCCCTATATCTATCGAGTCCATTGGGGGAATAGATGTTCCAATATGGGTTGTCTCCATTGGGTGTAAATGCATTCGCGATATCAATCTCCAAATAGGTATAAATTAAACCAACAAGTCGTTCTTTTGTTTCCCCAAATGCGCCGTCACTCAACTTAATTGACACTTTTCTGTTTGCTAAAGTAAAATCGTCAATGGCCACATAATTGTAACGTATTGATCTGATTGCGGCGACATAGTCCTTTACGGGGGCCTTACCCGTTAAGGTCAAAATACCAAAGCTCTCATTAAAATTTCCAACAATTCCCAGCGTATCGTTGAAGATAAATTTATCTTGCAGTTCCCTGTATTGCAGCGATTCCGTGAATCCGATTTCTGCTGCAATAAGATTATCCCCATCCACGTCCTTGGCGTCGAATAGTTTGGTGAGTTTTACGGGAATTTCACTTCCTAATTCATATTTTAAAGTATCACTTTCAGGCGGCTCAATGGCAATTATTTCCGGCGGATCATTTACTGGAAGAATAATAACAGTGATATTCGCTTCTGTTTGGCTGTAATATAGTGCATCACTTGCATTCCATTGGATGATGTCTGCTCCAGTTGAGTCCGGTAACGGTTTGTAGGTCAGGGTTGGAATAGCAGAAGCTGGTATGATGGCATTTAGCGCTACTGCACTTCCGTTAAGCATCAACGTTCCCTTCGAAGGCAACTGCTTGATTTGTATCTCCGCTAACGGGTTAGCATCCAAATCGGTAAAATTATCTGAAAATTGAGTACCGAACACGTACGATCCATCTTCATCCATTTGAATTACAAATGGCGTAAGGGTAGGGCGAGAGTTCACTTTTAATATAAATTCCTGATCCGTTACCGGACTTGCTGAAGGATCTTTTGCTTGAATTTTAACGGGTATCTCCCCCGTTGTGCCGGCTGGAGGCGTGCCGCTCAATGTTGCACTTCCATTCGCATTTTGTGTTAGAGACAACCAGGCCGGAATTGTCGGTGCTGCAAAAGTAATGGCTTCATTTTCGACATCGGTGGCAATTACCAAATAACTGTAAGGCTGGCCAACTTCTGCCAATGTTACAGCTTGAGATGTAATAACGGGTGCATCATTGACGCCTTCAATGATAAGGCTAAACGATTGTTCAATAAAATTCTTATTTGGTGCTGGTGTATCAGCACCATTGTCCTGAATCCGGATGGTAACCTGCACTGTACCAAAGACATTTGCTTTTGGTTTAAATCGTAGGCTACCGGTAGTTCCACTGGTGTAGACTATTTCGAATGGCTCAAACCGATCCGGCTGATCGTTTGAAGCCGTTATCACTACGGTTTGATCGCCTTCACCTGGTCCCGTTGAAATCCCGGTAAGCCCAACAGTAACTACGTCCAAAGGATCCTCCTGAATAGTTACGTTATTTATGGCATCCAGTGTTGGTGCATCGTTCACGTTGACGACAAGAATTTCAGCATTAATAACATTGCTATTGCCTACGCCATCGTTCACGACCAGCCCTACGCCTAATGATCCATTAAAGTTTGACGCTGGCGTTACGGTTGTACCACTTACGGTATAATTAGCGCCGTTACCCTGAAGCAAGAGGGTAAATCCAGTTGGAAAGGAGTTGTCAACGTCCGTGACAACAAAATCCGCTAGTGTAAGGGTGATCGGTTGGTCCTCCAACGTGGTTAAAGTGTTTTGTGCTGTAATCACTGGTGGATCATTTACAGATGTTACTTGAATCTGGATATCGTATGATGGACTATTTGTCTGACCATCATTTACGATAACCGGAACGGAAAGCGTTCCATTAAAGTTGGCTGCTGGTGTAATAATATCTCCGGACACTGTATAATTCGTACCATTAGAAATCGTCATTGTAAAACCGGTTGGAAAGGAATTATCCGGATCATTAACCTGAAGATCAGCTAGTCTCAATGTTACAGGTACATCTTCCGATGTCGTAACACTGTATTGCCCGGTTATCGTAGGAGCGTTATTTATACCGGCAACGGCGATTTGCAAATTAAAGGGAGCGCTGTCAACAGCGCCATCATTTACCTTAACACCAACGGTAAGTTGTCCATCGAAATTGGGATTTGGAGTAATTGTTGATCCTGAAAATGTATAATTTGTTCCGGGCAAGATTGTCAGGCTAAAGCCAGTAGGGTAAGGGTTATCCGGATCAGTCACTACTAAATCATCAAAATCAATTGTGATGGATTGTCCTTCGTTTACAGTTAAGGCTTGTTGCCCTGTAATAACGGGCGGATCATTTGTAGAATTGACCAGGATTTGCAAATTATAAATCGAACTATTGGCAACACCATCATTTATAAAAACTCTTACCAATAAAGTCCCGCTAAAATTTGCGACTGGAATGACAGTGTTTTCGGTAATGGAATAATTAGCACCACTGAGTATATCTAGCGTAAAATCATCCGGGTAAAGATTATCAGGATCAAACACAATCAATTGAGATAAAGCGATAGCCACAGGCTGAACCTCAGCAATACTAATGGACACCTGCCCGGTTATCTGCGGCGCATCGTTTACCGGGTTCACTTGTATTTGCAGGTTAAAGGGAGCACTTGAATTTGTTCCATCACTGACAGTTACCGGAACGCTTAAGGTTCCATTGTAGTTGACATTCGGGGTAACCGTATTTCCGGCTACGGAATAGTTGGAGCCCGTCGCAACACTTAGTGTAAATCCAGAAGCATTGTCAGGGTCAGCAATGGTCAAATGAGAAAGTAAAACAGTTAGCGATGCTTCCTCATTTATACTTAACGGCGACTGTGCTGTAATAACAGGAACATCGTTGACGGCATTTACAGTAACCTGAAGATTAAAAATGTTACTATTTACCGTTCCGTCGTTCACATGGACACGTACGACTACAGTGCCTGTGACATTTGCGTTGGGAGTTATTGTATTGTCGGCGAAAGTATAATTTGGATTTGATAAAACTGTTAAAGAAAAATCTGTAGGGTAAAGATCATCAGGATCCGCATCTGTTACAGTTAAGTGCGTGAATAATATTTCCAGAGGTTGTTCCTCATTTGTTGAAACGGCTGACTGGCCAGTAATGACTGGTGCATCATTAATAGGATTAACTGTTACCTGAAATGAAGTAGTCACATCGTTAGAACCGTCATTTAATGTAAGTGTGATGTTCGCAATTCCGAATCGGTTGGCTGCGGGAGTTACCGTAACCTTTCTTGCCGCGCCTGTGCCCGTAAAGGTAATATTACCATTCGGAACTAATGCGGTATTGTCCGATGTACCACTAACGGTAAGGGTATTCACTGGCGTTTCGGTGTCACCCACCGTAAAATCTAATGCAGTCGTGGCGTTATCCTCATCTATTGCCTGAGCAGCTATCGTGGAGATGGTAGGTAAATCGTTAACAGAGTTGACAATAACTTGAAAAGTAGTAGACGCTGTATTTGGACCGTCAGACACGGAGATAGTTATTGTAGCACTACCAAACTGGTTCGCCACTGGTGTAACTTGCACCGTTCTGCTGGCACCGGTCCCATCGAGAACGATATTTGCGACAGGCACCAAAGTTAGATTGCTGGATCCGCGGCTAACAACTAACCCAGAAGCTGCAGTTTCCACGTCATCTATCGTGAAGGGCAGAACGGTGGTTTGTGCATCCTCATTAATGGCCTGGTCTGAGATTGTAGTGACAGTAGGCATGTCGTTGACTGTGTTGACCGTGAGCTGGAACGACGTTGATATTTCCGTTGTTCCGTCATTCACCTTTAACGTTATACTCGCTGTCCCGCTTTGGTTAGCTGCAGGTGTAATCTGCACCGTATTGCTGGCGCCGCTTCTGACGATTACAATGTTTGCATCAGGAACTACACCTTGATTACCGGATGTGGCTGTGAGCGTTAAATCACCAACCGCGGTTTCTTCATCACCGATTGTAAATGCTAACGGAAGCGTAGCCACATCCTCATTGGTGGATTGGTTAGCAATAGGCGTTATCGTTGGCGGATCATTTACAGCGTTAACAGTTACCGTAAAGCTTGCCGTGTTGCTATCCGCACCATCACTTACTTCTAACGTGATTGTGACTGGACCACCACTCAGATTTGAAGCTGGCGTAACTGTAACTGTGCGGCTGGCTCCTGTGCCACTAATCAATATTCCTGTAAGCGGTATTAGTGTTTCATCACTTGAAGTTGCTGTCACAGTCAACGTGTTGACCGCATTGTCAATATCTCCTACTGTAAAAGTTAATGCACCCGTCGAACCCCCTTCATTTATTGTCTGTGTTGATGGGCTAGGACCTGTTATCGTGGGCGGATCATTTACCGCGTTAACAGTTACTGTAAAGCTTGCTGTGTTGCTATCCGCACCATCACTTACTTCTAACGTGATTGTGACTGGACCACCACTCAGATTTGAAGCTGGCGTAACTGTAACTGTGCGGCTGGCTCCTGTGCCACTAATCAATATTCCTGTAAGCGGTATTAGTGTTTCATCACTTGAAGTTGCTGTCACAGTCAACGTGTTGACTGCATTGTCAATATCTCCTACTGTAAAAGTTAATGCACCCGTCGAACCCCCTTCATTTATTGTCTGTGTCGATGGGCTCGGACCTGTAATCGTGGGCGGATCATTTATCGCGTTAACAGTTACTGTAAAGCTTGCCGTGTTGCTATCCGCACCATCACTTACTTCTAACGTGATTGTTACTGGGCCACCACTCAGATTTGAAGCTGGCGTAACTGTAACTGTGCGGCTGGCTCCTGTGCCACTAATCAATATTCCTGTAAGCGGTATTAGTGTTTCATCACTTGAAGTTGCTGTCACAGTCAACGTGTTGACCGCATTGTCAATATCTCCTACTGTAAAAGTTAATGCACCCGTCGATCCCCCTTCATTTATTGTCTGTGTCGATGGGCTCGGACCTGTAATCGTGGGCGGATCATTTATCGCGTTAACAGTTACCGTAAAGCTTGCCGTGTTGCTATCCGCACCATCACTTACTTCTAATGTGATTGTGACTGGGCCACCACTCAGATTTGAAGCTGGCGTAACTGTAACTGTGCGGCTGGCTCCTGTGCCACTAATCAATATTCCTGTAAGCGGTATTAGTGTTTCATCGCTTGAAGTTGCTGTCACAGTCAACGTGTTGACCGCATTGTCAATATCTCCTACTGTAAAAGTTAATGCACCCGTCGAACCCCCTTCATTTATTGTCTGTGTTGATGGGCTAGGACCTGTAATCGTGGGCGGATCATTTATCGCGTTAACAGTTACTGTAAAGCTTGCCGTGTTGGTATCCGCACCATCACTTACTTCTAACGTGATTGTTACTGGACCACCACTCAGATTTGAAGCTGGCGTAACTGTAACTGTGCGGCTGGCTCCTGTGCCACTAATCAAT
>NZ_JARKMY010000015.1:105433-106001 GCF_029360725.1 Chryseolinea sp. H1M3-3
GGGACCTGTTATCGTGGGCGGGTCATTTATCGCGTTAACAGTTACCGTAAAGCTTGCCGTGTTGCTATCCGCACCATCACTTACTTCTAACGTGATTGTTACTGGACCACCACTCAGATTCGCAGCCGGCGTAACTGTAACTGTGCGGCTGGCTCCTGTGCCACTAATCAATATTCCTGTAAGCGGTATTAGTGTTTCATCACTTGAAGTTGCTGTCACAGTCAACGTGTTGACCGCATTATCAATATCTCCTACTGTAAAAGTTAATGCACCCGTCGAACCCCCTTCATTTATTGTCTGTGTTGATGGGCTAGGACCTGTAATCGTGGGCGGATCATTTATCGCGTTAACAGTTACCGTAAAGCTTGCCGTGTTGGTATCCGCACCATCACTTACTTCTAACGTGATTGTTACTGGACCACCACTCAGATTTGAAGCTGGCGTAACTGTAACTGTGCGGCTGGCTCCTGTGCCACTAATCAATATTCCTGTAAGCGGTATTAGTGTTTCATCGCTTGAACTGGCCGTTACGTTCAAGGTGTTGACCGCATTGTCAATATCTCCTACT
>NZ_JARKMY010000015.1:106011-227450 GCF_029360725.1 Chryseolinea sp. H1M3-3
AGAACCCCCTTCATTTATTGTCTGTGTCGATGGGCTAGGACCTGTTATCGTGGGCGCGTCATTTATCGCGTTAACAGTTACCGTAAAGCTTGCTGTGTTGCTATCCGCACCATCACTTACTTCTAACGTGATTGTGACTGGACCACCACTCAGATTTGCAGCGGGTGTAACTGTAACTGTGCGGCTGGCTCCTGTGCCACTAATCAATATTCCTGTAAGCGGTATTAGTGTTTCATCGCTTGAACTGGCCGTTACGTTCAAGGTGTTGACCGCATTGTCAATATCTCCTACTGTAAAAGTTAATGCACCCGTCGAACCCCCTTCATTTATTGTATGTGTCGATGGGCTAGGACCTGTTATCGTGGGCGGGTCATTAAAGTTATTAACAAGAATTGTTATTGAAGCTGGGGCTGATATTTGAGGCTCTGTGTCCTGAATCGTGTACTGAATAGTAGCAGTACCAAAAAAATCAGGCAATGGCGTAAACGTTACATTTCCTCCCCCATCATATACAAAAGTCCCGTCGGAGGTTGTTACAGAGTGATTATTTCCTAATGTGGATGCATCCAGATCAACCGACGTTAGATCCAGAACGAATCCTGAACCAGGAGAATCATTGGCGATGATATCAATGACGACAACATCTCCTTCGTTTATAGCAGCAGGCGGAGCATCATCACCAGCCGTAGGCTGCGCATATGCAAATGCACAAGGCAGTATCAGGCAAACAGAAAGTAATGTTTGACGGAAAAAAAGCATATTTGAACTATAGACGTGTCAAAAATAATTAATTTTCTGAACTATATGCTTCCAGTTTCCTAAATGTAACACCCAGAGTTCAGGGACTTTTCTTAGAAAACAGCGGATTTCACCTAACCAGGGCGTCTTTTGATTCGAATTCTGCTCTTTCCGCCCCATGCATGTATGAAAATACATGAATGTTTTCATTAATTTATACATTCCCCCCAACTTTCAGGGGGATATCAAGGATTTTCTTTTTAGTCCTTTGCCCCCGCTTTTCGTCTTGATTAATTCCTTATCTCCTCTAATTTTGAGCCTCAGAATTAAATCTCCATGGGAAGAGTATTTGAAAAACGAAAGCACAAAATGTTCGCTCGCTTTGATCGAATGGCCAAGGCATTTTCACGGATAGGAAAGGATATTGCCATTGCCGTAAAACAAGGTGGCCCATTGCCTGAGAACAACCCGAAGCTGAGGATGTGTATTCAGAACGCCCGTGGTGTGAATATGCCGAAGGATCGCGTTGAAGCTGCCATTAAACGTGCCTCCTCGAAAGAAGAAAAAGACTTTCAGGAAGTAGTTTATGAAGGCTATGCTCCTCACGGAGTGCCTATTGTTGTCGAGTGTGCTACTGATAATCCGACCAGGACGGTAGCCAACATCCGGCTTCATTTCTCAAAAAATGGTGGGACAATGGGAAACTCGGGGTCGGTAGCTTTTCTTTTTGAACGGAAGGGTGTTTTTAAATTTGATCCAACAAAACTTGACCTGGATGAGCTTGAGCTTGATCTTATTGATGCGGGCGCGGAGGATATCGAAAAAGGGGATGAAGAAATTATTGTATACACTAAATTTACAGAGTTTGGTCATATGCTGAAATTTCTTGAATCCAAGGGAATCGAGGCCAGAAGTTCGGATCTGCAATACATCCCGACAACCACCAAGGAACTTGACGAGAATCAACAAGATGAAGTCCTGAAGTTGGTGGAGGTTTTAGAAGCGGATGATGACGTCCAAAACGTTTACCACAATTTGGCGTAGATACAAGCAATCTGCCGGTAACCGTTAAATCTAAGTTTGTTTCGCTATGATTTGTTGCGCTGGTCATGCCGATGAACCAAACGACGAACCCTGTTTCAATCCAGCTAGAACCCGGCGGATTAGGCATCCAAAAATCATCCATTAAAGTAAAATTCAGGTATTTGACTAATGTAATAACCACCAAGCGATTACAGCTGTTCTCTTAAAACACCAGGGAATAACTTTGTAATCATGAGCCGTACCTCTTTTTTCGTATTGTTGGTATTCATTGGCCTGAAATCTCATGCACAACATTCTTCTGTTTCGTTTGGAATTTATACTGGCCTGACCGCCTCATTCACTTCTGATGACGGAATCAAAAAGGATCCCCGATATGAAGGACGGTTTGAGGCCAAATTTGCACCCGTTGGCGTCAATATTGGACTGGACTATGAAACATTTGGCATCATGCTGAGTCCGGGGTTGATCAACATTGGGCAAAATTTTTATGTCGTGAATACGCAAGGAGGCCAAGATGGTATGAGGAAAATAGATTTGAAATATCTAACGGTACCCCTATCCTTTCGGATCCATCTCATTCATTTCGTTACTTTTAAATTGAGTGCGTTGGCATCCATAAGTCCCAGTTTTTTACTTCAGGGAAAAGAATCAATAGGTCACCAAGCAACGAAACTAGACTTTCCGCAAGAGGTCTATCCTATTTTACCTCCTAATTACACTATTGAGTATGACGGCGTGCTCGCACCAGAAATGAGCAACTTGAATATTGCAGAAAAAAAAGATTTTAGACCAATACAACTTTTTGCTGGCGCAGGATTCAGATCTGATTGGGACCCTTCTAACTTTTGGAGAATATCAGTAGATCTGAGAGTCAATTATGGGCTTTTTGATCCGCGAACGGAACAATATACAAAAGATCAGGAGTCAAAGTTATCGCTATACCAAATTCATGGCCAACGGAGAGAATTTTTTGCACAGTTTACTGTTGGTATTTCCCGCTATATCGAATTTGAAAAGAGCGAAAAAGAGCGAAAGAAGAAACTAAAAGGTACGACGAAGAAATATCGACCAACACAATATCCTGGTCAACGTACACGACAATCTAGACCGAAAGATTAGTATGCGGTTTTATTAAACCATGTTATGCTTTTTCATAAGCGATTTTATCATCAGGCTCTACCTCTTCCTTTGTGCGGGCCCGCCACCACAGCGCGAGGGTTGACCCGCTGCTATTCATGATAGGAGAAAATATTGCCGGAGCAAGTCCTACGGTTGAAAGCTTACCCATAGCCAGTGCCAGTGCTGACCCCAGGCCTGCATTTTGTAACCCCACTTCAAGTGCCACGGTCCGGCAATCCTTTTCCGGCATATTTAATGCTTTGCTAGCCCAAAAACCTAGTGTGTATCCCGTAACGTTATGAATCAAACACGCTAATATCAAGAGGGGTCCAACGACGAGTAAATCATTTCTTCCCGCCGAAGTAATCACAACAATAATCAATCCTATTCCCGCCATAGAAATCACCGGCATTATGTCATCGAGGAATTTAAATTTCCCATGAAGAAAATGATTAAATATTAACCCCCCGCCTACTGGTACAATGATAATTTTTGTAATATCTACTACCATATCCCAAAAGTTTATAGCCACATACTGACCTGCCAGTAACTCCATTAATAGCGGCGTCATAAGGGGCGCAAGCAGCGTAGCCAAGGCTGTCAGCGTTACAGACAAAGCAACGTTCGCACGGGCCAGATAAGACATGACGTTTGAAGCTAAGCCACTTGGGCAACTGCCAATGAGAATAATACCAGCTGCAATTTCAGGAGGAAAAGAAAAAATCTTTGTAATGGCCCAGCCTGTCAATGGCATGATTGAATATTGGGCAACAACTCCGATAATTACGCCCTTAGGCATTTGCATCACTCGGCCGAAGTCTTTCAGTGATAACGTAGTGCCCATACCAAACATGATAATTTGCATGAGCGGGATAATAAGTTTTGAAAGCTTAAAATCTCCGACTTGAATAAAATACTGCGGAAAGTACATGGCGGCTGCCACTGCCGCAAAAATCATAATCGTAAATGCGTACCCTTTCAGCAGTTCGAAGCCACGAAAAAACATCGCCAGGGAGGCAAAAAACAACACCAAAAACCATCCAGCGTACGCGTGCAGATCTTGAACGGTCAACACCAGAAATGTTAAAAAGAAAATAATAGAAAAAATAAGTGCGAACTTCGTGGTTGTTTTTTGCATTTGCCTTTTAAAAATTTAGTGTTCTCGGGTTAATACGAAAAATGAAGCAACCCCATACTTTTATGGGATTGCTTCACATATTGTACTTGATTTATTAATGTCATTAACTCCACAGTCTATCCCACGACCGATCTTTATCCCACTCTGGTGAAGGAGCGAAATATGATGAGTTCTCAGGATCAAGATGTTTCTTGACAACTTCCTCATTCAACTCAATGCCGAGTCCGGGTGAATCTGGAACGATTGCAAATCCCTTCTCAACCATCGGTTTTTGGGTTTTGACAAGGTTCATCCAATAATCTACATCGACGGAGTGATGCTCTAACGCCATAAAGTTATGTGTTGCTGCAGCACAATGAACATTTGCCATAAACGAAACGGGGGTTCCAGCAAAATGCATGGCCATAGCGACACCTTTTTCCTCCGCATAGTCACCAATCTTCTTTGTTTCCAGTAGCCCACCCGATGAGGCAAGGTCAGGATGCACAATATCGACAGCCCTGGCGTCTATCAATTTTATAAATTCCTCTTTTAAAAATATATCCTCTCCGGTTGTAGTCGGAGTTTCAATGGCATCAGAAATAGTTTTCCATTGCTCGGTAAATTTCCAAGGAATCATATCTTCCAGCCAAGCCAACCTATATTTCTCAACAGCTTTTCCTAGTCGTATCGCATTGTTGTGGTCAAAATGTCCGTAGTGATCGGAAGCTAGTGGAATATCGTATCCCATTTTCTCACGAACCAGTGCTACACGATTTGCCAGAATCTCAAGACCTTTATCAGTAAGTTGTATCTGCGTTAATTGATGCTCTGTGCTTCCATAAGTCATTGGCTCATTAGTCCATTGCCTTCCTATGTCCCAGAAATTGCTATTGGAAGCAGTGTCCTTAACACCCTTTAACAACTCTATACCGAAATCCATTTTCATAAACGTGAAGCCTTGTTCATTCAATCTTTTTTGAACTCTCGCTACGAACTCTGCTTCATTGTCTCCTTGCGGAGTATCGGCATAAAGACGAACTCTATCCCTGTACTTTCCTCCTAAAAGCTGGTATGCAGGAACATTGTAGGCTTTCCCCGCAAGATCCCACAAGGCCATTTCAACTGCACACACGCCACCTGCCTGCCGACCATGAAAACCAAATTGCTTGATGCGGCGAAAAATCATTTCAACGCTACAAGGATTCATGCCTAAAATACGGCTCTTCAAGAACATGGCATATCGGTATGACGCTCCATCACGCACCTCTCCCAAACCGTATATTCCCTGGTTGGTGTCGATACGGATGACCGGGCATCTTGCGTGGCCGTTCATAACCACGGCATAACGCATGTCAGTGATCTTAAGGTCGGAAGGAGCTGAATTACGATTTACTTTCGACGTTGACTGAGCCAAGGTGTCTTCAAGAGAGCTGAACATAAAACCTCCAAGCATCATCCCTCCCATCGCAGATTTTTTAAGGAAGCTGCGGCGTGGGTTTTCTTTTTCAATTTTCTCTATTGGAGACTCAGGTTGCGGCTCGGGTTCTTTCGCTCCGAATTTCTCCAGAAGTTTTTGTGATGGTGTTTTCATAAGCGTTGTTTAGTCAATAATAAAGTCATCTACCACGTTCTTTTTTTCATATACTCATCAAGTTCCTGACGAGACATAGGTAATTTTCCAGGATTTTGATCCAGCCAACTTAAAAAATCTTTTTTTATAGCATCCGTCCATTGTTGATCGATTTCGCCTGGCGTATACTTTCCCTCGCGCAAGCGTTGATGCCCGAACTGGTCGCGAAGGGCTATAAATTCTGCGTTGATAACAAGGTCTGCCACAAGATGCGCAGGAATAAAAACTATCCCACCTTTCTTTGCCAGTACGGCATCCCCCGGAAGAACAGTAGCCCTACCGATGCGAATGGGAACGTTTATGCCACCAAGCATCATCTCTTGTATATAGGATGGATCGTATCCTTTTATCCATGCATTGAAACCTTCGATTTTCTCCAATCCTTCAGCATCACGTACCGAGCCATAAAATATCACACCATTTTTGGAATTGGTATAAATGGCATTACCCAAATTGTCGCCGATCAGTGTACCATCCACGATCTTACCATAACCATCAGCCACATAAACATCACCGGGTTTTAACATGTCAATAGGCCACGAGTTAAAATTTCCCTTACGGCCTTCTTCCTTGCCTTTCGCACGAACGATATTATCATAATCGGTACGCTTAGGCAGATATTGAACGGTCAATGCACGACCAACTAACACCTGGTCTTGTTTCAAAACCATCCAATCTCCCTCAAACTGATTGTTGTATCCAGCGTTTCTTAATATGCCCCACGCCTCTTCCAAAGAAATATTTTTTAATCTCGCTAGAAGTTTATCAGAGACATTAGGACGACCATCAGGAAGTCTTTCGCCCTTCCATTCCGGTGTAAGTGAAATAATTTGGTCCTTCGTTAGTGTTACGTGCTGCGCCTGCAAACTTAAACCCGAGGCTGTCAGTAAAAATGCAAGAAAAAAAATTCGCTTCATGGTTATGATATCTAAATAAAGTATCAAACTAAAGAAGTTTAAAACCATTTGGTCACCCTTCTACGTAGCTATATTGCCGGTGAAGGAATTGGTGAAAAGGATAAGGGCAACTTACTCAGTTGCCCTTATTAAAAATGATCTATTCATTGTCCCACCACACTCGCGTGTCAAGCTTGTCGCCACCCATTCTGTCGATGGCTACATTGACATTAGCTGAGTTTACCGAAATCTCAGATGTTGGATATGTTAGTCTGTAGATATTGGTGACCTCTTTTCCAGGATATGGATTTGGAGCTAACGCGGGGAAACCACTTCGTCTGTAATTCGCAAAAGCTTCCGGTCCATTTAAGAAAGAAGCTATCCAATATTGTGTATTGATTTGCTCCAGATAGTTAGCTGCATCATACGGATTTGCACTCACATATGTATTAATATCTGCAGGAGGTACGGCAGAACCTGCATCGAATGCTGCTAACTGTTCCATATGGGCACGAATACCGGCTTCAAAATGCTCAGCAGCAGTTTGGCCTGTACTAATCCAGCCTCTTTCAGTTGCTTCTGCGAGTAACAGATGAGTTTGGGCGGCCGACACAAGATACATGGGAGCGGTTAGCTTTGCCATGCGTTTACGGTCTACTTGGCTAAAATCATAGAAGCTAGCAAGCCCTAATCCCGTAGCAACAGCACCAATCGTACTGTTATCGTGGCCCATAGGCATACCGATTTGATCAGCAGGTGCTTTTGTTAATGTTACAGTAGCTGGAGGATTGCCATTGGCAGTGTTAGCTTGCTCAGGGCCACTTTTTGCGCCTTTGTAACGAACCGCGATAGAAGTTAACCTGGGGTCATTAGTATTCTTTAAATGATCAACGAATGGTGCCGTCAGATAAAAATTTGCACCTTCCGTACCATTCAACGTTACGCCTAGGGCATTTTGATAATTATTATCATGTCTGACAACAGCGTTATCAGCATTCGTCAAAATCAACTCAGCACCTTCTACGCTTGCAACTGTTTGTGCTGCTAAAGTTGGATCCACAGTGCTTAACCTCATGCCAGCACGAAGTATAAGAGAATTAGCGAATTTTGTCCACTTCGCAACGTCTCCCCCATACAATACATCCGCGGTTTCAATTTTACCTGAAGCACTAAGTCCAGCAACTGCAGATTTCAAATCCTGAATGATTGCTGGATAAATATCCTCTTGAGCGTCATACTGAGGGAGTGTAATACCCTCGAGGTACCCTTTGCCCGCCTCAAAATAAGGTATATCGCCATATGCGTCAGTTAAAACCATAAGCGCATAGGTCTGAAGGATTCGTGCCATTTGGTACAAATTACTTCTGGTGGCATCGTCTTGCGTAGCGTGAATCACATCAGCCGTATACCGGATCACATTCCGATAATACCCTTGCCATAGGCTTTGCGTTGCCTGGCGGTTGTCCTGATTGTAGTTTGCACCCGTAAGAACTCCAGAGTTTGGAGAAATGATGTGCTGCACAACGCCGACATCGTAAATTAGTGAACTACCACCACCAGCGCCACCGCTGCTGGATACGTTAACAATACCATTGTTAAGTATATATACGGGATCAATTTCAGCAGCTCCCGTTTTACTCGTGTTGAGTTCATCGAATCCGTTCTCGCACGAAGCGATCACCAGAAGCAAACTCACTAACAGACTATAGTTTAATAGCTTTTTCATAGTTATGCTACCCAATTAGAATTTAACATTTAAGTTGAAGCCCATATTCCTTGTGGTGGGAAGTCCAGTGGATTCCATACCAATAAGATTGTCGGAACTGTAGCCGAAAGACTCTGGATCGATATTTGGAATCCATTTTTTCAACATCAGTACGTTATTTGCGACGAGGCTAAGTCTTACACCTTTTACAGGGAAATTTTCCGGCAAGAATTTAGTGAAGTCATATCCAAGCGTGATTTGACGAAGCTTCCAATAGCCACCGTTGTAAATTACCGGTTCGATAAGTCCTTTTGACCTAACAACTTCGTAGAACGGTTGTACAGGGAATACAGCTACAGTGTTTGGTTCACCAGCTTCGTTTACACCTTGTCCTACAACACCTGATTCTCTTCCTGCTAACGTTTCTTTATGCAATCCATGGCGGTAGGCATTAAAGTTTGTTCCAGAAAGCATTTTGTTTCCTAATTTAAAATCAATCAAGAAAGAAAAGCTGATGCCTTTATAAGTCAAGGAGTTTGTAAACCCTCCAACCCACTTAGGTAACGCACTTCCAAAGTTTAAGAAAGTTGATGTTGCTAAAGGAATTCCATTGGCACCATAGATAATCTGACCATTGTTCCGTTGATATCCGAATCCGGCGATTTGTCCTAATTCCTCGCCCACGATATGCCTGAGTTCGCCATTAAATACGTGCGTGCCAACAGTGATACGCTCACCCGGGGTATCTGTAGTGATCTTAAGTACTTTTGTAATATTATAGGATCCATTGAATGTAAAATCCCACACAAAATCACTGGTTTCTATAGGAACAATGTTTAACATCAGCTCCACTCCCCGATTTCTACTTTCACCGCTGTTAATGCGAGTATCTACATACCCTGAAGCATCAGAAACCTGAGCCTGAACAATCTGATCTGTAGTAATTTTCTGGTAAGCTGCTACATCTATGTTTAACCGATTCTTTAACATCTTCAATTCAAGACCGACTTCAGTTTCAGTAACAGTCATTGGCCTTAAACTCCGATTAGGAAGGGTAGTTGACGTTGGTCCGCCCAACGGTTGAGGCGCTCCTGAAGGATTCGCCAGGAAATTGTTGTTAATTCCATAATAAAGAAGTGTAGAATAAGGCGCAACATCGGAGTTGCTTCCCACTTCAGCGTAAGCCACGCGGAGTTTACCAAAATTCAGGAAACCGGATGTATTCTCTAGGAAGACATATCCCAATGAAATGGATGGATAAAATGTACTTCTGTTGCCTTTGGATAATACAGAGAACCAATCATTCCGCCCTGTTGCACTTAGGAAAAGAAAGTCTTTATAAGAAACTTCGGCAGATCCGTAAAGTGAATTTACCTTCTCCTCACCCAGTGTGTACAACGGATCCTTTACACGTCCATTTTGAACAGTATATAGATCGCGCACTACGAAATCGGTAACCTGGACGCTATTCAGTTCGGAACGGCGATACATTTGGTTACCGCCTACATTCACACTTAAAGCGAAATCGCCGAATGATTTATTTGACCCAATAAGCCAATCGGCATTTAGCTCACGGAAATTACGCGCGTCTTGTGTATACATACCATTTACAAATCCCGCAGGAGCTGCTGCTCGCGATGCCTGGCCAGTTGGGAAATTGTTGTAATCCTCAGTCCGTGACCAATAATCTTGACCAATACGACCTTGCACATATAACCAATCCGTGAGATCGTATCTAAGTGAAATGTTGCCAAAAACTCTGTCACGTCTTGTGTTATGGAATTGCTCCGCTAATGTGAAATATGGATTTGTTCGATTCATAAATCTGGAGTACACAAATTCATTGCCCTGCGCATTGTATTTCTTTTCATTCAACAACCATAATGGCATGGAGTTAGCCATTGCATACAATGCCACCGGTATCGTGTTATCCTGGTTTCCTACGTTAGGAGCATTTTTGTTATATTCATTTGAATAATTAATGCTTCCTTTTACGCTGAGTTTTTCTGACAATGAATAGTTGAAGCCAAGGTTAATGCTTCTTCTCGTGAATGAGTTGTTAGGCACAATCCCTTTGCTGTCCATATTCGCCAATGACAAATTGAAACCGCCTTTTTCTCCTCCTGAAGACATGCTTAAAGTATTCGTCATCGTCTGGCCGTTTCTGAAGAAGTCCTTGATATGATTTCTCTGAGGCTCATATGGAACAGTGACGCCATCAAAAAGAACTTGTGTCATTCCAGGTTGAAATTTTTCCCCAAAAGACCATTGTCCTGATGTTGGATTAGGATTTGTTGGGCGAACGCCATTTTCACCTTGACCGTATTCGTATTGGTAATCAGTAAAATCTAAAGGCTGATCGTTGGTGTAATTTAAGTTATAGGTCAACCCGAGACCACGTCCATCTCCCTTTGTCTTTGTAGTGATCATAATAACACCGTCTTTCGCACGGTAACCATATAATGCAGCAGCTGTAGCACCTTTTAAAACTGTCATGCTTTCAACATCATCAGGATTTATACTTTGCAAACCATCTCCACCATCCGAAGTAACACCACCACCTCTTGTAGCAATTGCATTGTCTCCTCCAACCGAACCAGATGAGGTAGGGTTTGTTCCGAAATTTGTATTATCTATAGGTACACCATTGACAACGATAAGCGGGTTATTTTGGCCAGTAAAAGAAGACTGACCCCTAATACGAATCTTAGATGTTCCACCAGGACCTGTTCCAAGACCAGAAATGTTAACTCCAGCAATTTTTCCCTGGAGCGAGTTCATGATGTTGGGAGTGCGATTAATCGTAAGCTGGTCAGCGTTCACAGTGCTTGTTGCGTAACCCAGACTTTTACTCGACTTTTCAATACCCAACGCAGTCACAACAACTTCTTCGAGTGACTTTACATCAGGATCAAGTCTCAGGTCTATGGTGGTTCTTGAACCTACCGTAATTTCTTGCGTAGCGTATCCTATAAAAGAGAATACAAGTACAGCGTTTTCATCTGGCACTTCTACGGAATATCTACCATTAATATCCGTAGATGTTCCTACAGAGGTACCCTTTACCAACACGTTTACCCCCGGAAAATCTGCACCGTTTTCGTCGGTCACTTTTCCGGAAATTGTAATGGCGACTTCATTTTTTTGCTGACGTGTTGCGAGGCGTTCCGCCAGATAATCACCAGTGGAAGCCGAAGGGAAACTGAAAAGCAACGGCGTCGTTGAAATAGAAGCCGTAGGTTCAGCAGCGATAGGTTTCCTTACGCTTTTCTTTTGGTAGATAACATAAAATCTGTCCCCACCTTTTTCATAATAGAGCGTAGTTTGCCTTAACATCATGTCTAAGGCCTCTTCTGCACTTTTAAAAGAACTTTTGGACGGCTGAATTAATTTGTTCTCCACCCATTCATCTTTGTAAGCAATGGATACATTGAACGATTTTTCAACTTCCTTTAGCCCTTGCTTTAGGGAGTAGGATTCCAAACGGACCGCCCTGGGCGATGCTGCGGCATACACCTCATCGTGCTGCGGCAGCGCTTCGTAAGATATCAGCAGGAATATGCCGATTAGTAAGTACTGACATTTCATAGGATATGGTTTAATTATAGGTTACTGTTTTAAGATTTTAATTGCTCTTTACTCTTTTAGATATATCCGATTTTCCTCTTTGATCACTTTCAGTTGGAATGCTTTGGCAATCTGCTGCAACAAACTCTCGGCATCTGTTACAGGCATGGAGCCTGATATGGTTTGTTCCAGAAGGCTTTCCTTTACGTCCACTTCAATACCATAATTGTTCTTAATCATATGAAGCATTTCTCGTAAACTCGTTCTGTTCAGAATCAGATTGTGCTCCGTCCAAGCTGTATAAAGTTTAGGATCTACCTTTCTTTTTACATACTTTTTCTCATTGTATTCCACCAATTCTCCCGGGCTCATCAATATTTTTTCGTCTTCCTGCACAGTTGGCAGACTGAGTTGAATTTGTCCTGAATTCAACATGATTTTAGTTTCATCTCTATGATAAACATTAAAGGTTGTTCCAAGCACTTCTATATTTACATCCTCACTTGTTTTTACTAAAAAGGGTTGATTGTTCTTCTTGTGTACCACTGAAAAGAATGCCTCACCATCCAGCCAAACCTCACGTACGGCAGACGCTTCCCATTGCGAATGCAATTTCAGGAGGGAGTTAGAATTAAGCATAACGGTTGAGCTATCGGGTAATGTAATGGATTTCGTTTCGCCAAATGCCGTTCTATATTCTACCATTGTTGGCGTTCGTGGCCAAAAAAAAGAACTAATGCCGATGAGTAATGCTGCCGCAGCAACAGAACTATACCAGAGGATCAGCCTCGACTTACTTAGCCGTGGCTTGTCAACAGATTGTAAGTCAGTGTTCCGAATTTGATTCCAAACCGCTGATACCTCATTTGCAGGAAGATCATAGTTATAAAAATTTAGTCGAAGAAGGGTCGAGCGCGCTTCTTCCACATCGCCTCGCCTTTCAGGGTTTTCTTCAAGCCAAGTGTGCCAGAAAGACTCCGTGTTTTCATCCATGGCAAAAACCCATGATTGAAAATGCTCATCCATTATAAAATCTTTAACCGAAAATTGGCTGTAATCTTTCACACTGATAGCTCGTTATTGTATAAGAAGGCGGTAAGCCTGGTTTCTCATCATTCTTCCCAAAAAAAATTTTACACTTAAATAGTGATCACAATCCCAGTAAAGAGAACAGGATTAAAAAAACGGCATCGGCTTTGAGTTTTTTGCGCAAAATATCGATTGCCTTAGAGATTAAATTGTAGACGGAATCTACATGCAAGTCCATTATGGCTGCCACCTCGTGATAAGAAAGCTGATTAAAGAATTTCAAAAAAATTGCTTCCCTTTGTCGTTTGGTCAATGTATGGAGGCTATTCCTGATTTTTTTATTTCTCTCTACCTCCCACTCCTCTTCAATAAGTACATCTTCTTTAGAGGGTGCAAAGTCAAACCCATGTCCATCCCGATCGCTCAACGATATCAAAAATTTTCTGCCTACTGTTAAGCGATTCATCAGTAGGCGTCTAAAGGATTTGAAAAGATAATAATTGACACACGTTACTTCACTCAATTTTTCTCTTCGGTCCCACAAAAGCGCAAACAACTCCTGAATACAATCCAACACCAATTCTTTATTTCTGCATGTATGCATACCATAATTATAGAGCCGATGCACATACTTATTATACAGAACAGAGAACGCAAGGTCATTGCCCTTCTTAAAACTTAACCACAGGGTGCTGTCATCCAGTGATTGGTCTTTATAATTTCGGCTATGATTTTTGAGCGGTTTAGCTAGCATAACCCATTTCCGTGGTGATTGCGAAAATTAAAATTAGTATTTTTTACCGAAATCGATTGAATTGAGTATTAAAAAAGCGTGATTTTGACTTTTTGGGCTAAAAACCGCAAAATTTGAAAGGATCGTTTTAAGGAAATGCTTTATGGGAGGCTTGAAAACCAACGGTATGGGTAACGATCGTCATTTGCCCTCCGTATTTTCCGTGGTGCAGGGTAAGGAAAAATGAATGCAATCTTTAATGATATTATTTTGATTGACGAACTGAAAATAATCGGCGCTTCTCATCTCTTCAATCAAGCCGCTTTTTTTTAAAACATTTGCGGACGCCGTGTTATCGACGTCGGTAAAAGTCTGAATCCTGTAGACCGCGGGTTGCGATTTCAATATATCCATCATTCTTTTACATACTTCTGTGGCATATCCCTTACCCCACTGCGTAGGACTGAATATATATCCGAATTGAACCTTCCCGTATTCATTGATAATACCAAAACTACCTATCAAACGCGAATTATCGCGCAGTCTGACCGAATAAGAATAATCTGTGCCAGCCGCCCAGCCTTCAGCAGCATACTGTAAAAACGAATGAGTATCGTCGATTGATTGGTGGGTTGGCCAAGACATAAAACGCGTTGCTTCGGGCTTGCTAGCATAGGTGTAGAAGATTTCTTCTGCTTCTTCATACCTTAGTTTCTCTAAAATCAATCTGTCGGTAGTAATTTGTAAAGGCAAATCAAGCTTTACCATAATTTTAAATAATCTTTCATGGCCAAAGACAGCAATATCGTCCATCGATATTTTAAAAAAAAATTTGAACACGCCATCATTATGGTGAAAGTAAACCCAGTTGTTTTTAAGGGAGTTGAAATAACCATCTTACCAAATGGCACCATCGAGCAGCGTGAGTTAGCTTTCGATGAAGCAATATGGGATGATCTAAATGCTGATGGTTTTGAAGAAGGGAGTGCCCTGGAATTTAATCTATATTACTCTGGGCTAGTACAGTAGGCTTAATTTCTAACGAATTTTGCATTCTTATTACCTTTTCTCCGTCTTCAAGTGTATCTTTGCGGCGGCAAATCGGCACGACCAGCTCCTGCTGAACTCCCCCAGGATCGGAAGGTAGCAAGGGTAGGCGGTTGTAGCGGTGCGATGTTCGATTTGCCATTTTTATATTCTTAAACTCCGTCGCAGCCAACGTCCCTCAATTCCGCGTCATTTTAACTTACAAAATAACAACCCAAAACTGAAACGATCACATGAAATTCTTCATTGACACAGCTAATCTTAATGAAATCAAAGAAGCCCATGACCTCGGGGTCTTAGATGGTGTGACTACCAATCCATCTTTAATGGCGAAAGAAGGAATAAAAGGTGCCGATAATATTAGAGCTCACTATAAAGCGATTTGTAACATTGTCGATAATAATGTAAGTGCTGAGGTGATTTCCACAGACTTTGAAACAATTATTAAAGAAGGGCGCGAGCTGGCTAAAATTGATGACAAGATTGTCGTTAAAGTGCCTATGATAAAGGATGGGGTTAAAGCCATCAAAAAGTTTTCTAGTGAAAATATCCGTACGAACTGTACACTTGTTTTTTCTGCTGGTCAGGCGATCTTAGCGGCGAAAGCAGGTGCAAGTTATGTGTCTCCGTTTATCGGTCGCCTTGACGATGTTGGAACGGATGGTTTAGAACTCATTGCACAGATTGTAAACATCTATAATAATTATGGCTATGCAACCGAAGTACTTGCGGCTTCTGTAAGACATACCATGCACTTAATTCAATGCGCAGAGCTTGGGGCCGATGTGGCAACTTGTCCCTTGAATGTAATTATCGGTTTATTGAAGCATCCATTGACCGATAGTGGCTTAGAGAAATTTCTCGCTGACTACAAAAAAGTCAACGGCTAATTCATCATCACATTTCAATCAAAGCCACAGCAAATGTTGTGGCTTTTTTGTTTTTAATAGCAAGGCGAGGCACCCGCTGACCGGTGTGAAAAATAATTTGCAAATTAGGACGTTCAAATTTTAATAAGGCTTAAAATGTTTTCTACTGATCCGGTTGTACATGTAAAAGGCGTGAGTATTTTTCACGATCATAACACTATTCTGGGTGACGTCTCTTTTGATATTCAAAAGGGCGAGTTCGTTTTCATGGTGGGCAGGACGGGCTCCGGGAAATCCTCGCTACTAAAAACATTGTATGCAGACTTCCCCCTCCGCTTAGGCGAAATGACTGTTGTTGGGTTTGATCTTCGAACCATTAAGCCATCACAAATACCTTTATTGCGTCGTAAACTGGGAATCATCTTTCAAGACTTTCAGCTTTTCAATGACCGGTCTGTCGGGGAAAATCTCATGTTCGTGATGAAAGCCACCGGCTGGAACGATAACGCGAAAATGAGAGCAAGACTATCTGAAGTTTTAATGCAGGTAGGACTAGGATCAGTCGAAAAGAAATTACCTTATCAACTTTCTGGTGGCGAACAACAACGAATTGTTATTGCCAGGGCACTTATCAACGAGCCACAAATTCTTATTGCTGATGAGCCAACCGGAAATCTTGATCCCGAGGTTTCTCATGGGATCATGAAAATTTTTCAACAAATAAATAAGACTGGTACAGCTGTGCTCATGGCTACACACAGCTACGGACTTATTAAAAAATTCCCGGCAAGAGTTCTAAAATGCGAAGAGGGCAAAGTGTTTGACTCTGCCCAATCTCCCTTTGAACTCACTACAGAATATTAAGCTAGCTGTGGTACAGCTGCGTCTGACAGGCTATGAGTGATTTCCATAATCTTAATCACATCCCCTGAAAGATTCTTAATAGTTGAAAAACTTGAACGTACCAATATTACTTCTCCTTTGCGATTGATTCGTTTATAGACGCCTTTCTTAGGATAGCCGCTGGCAAGGTCTTTCCAGAACTGTCTGTATTCTTCACTACTCTTATCTTCTTTTGTTGTAAATATCCGATGGTGCTCACCTAGCACTTCATCCTGCGTATATCCAAATAGTTCCAGGTAGTTGCTATTGACTTTCGTAAGGGTACCATCAACATTGTATTCCGCAACAGATTGAGAAGCATGGATTGCAGATAACGTATTATCTGTTTCTGCCTGACTTCTTTGCATTTCCTCTTGTGTTGCCTGGAGTTCTTCCATGTTTTGACGCATCTCTTCTTCCTGGGCTCTCATCTGCTCAGTCATTTCCTGCGACTCTTCGAGCAATCGTTGCGTGCGCGCATTGATCTTAACGGTAGAGATAGTGGACGCAATTGTTTCAGCTATTTTTTGTACAAATTCCTTTTCGAAATCCTGGAATTCATTAAACGATGCGATCTCTACTACACCGAAGATCTGATCATTCACCTTTAGGGGAACAATCAAAACGCTTGTCGGATTAGCATCACCAAGTCCGGAAACTATCCTGATGTAATTTTGAGGTATTTCGGTCAGGTAAACAATATCACCTTCTTGCCAGGCTTGTCCCGCTAAACCTTCACCCTTGTAAATCTTATGATTTAAAAATTTCTTTTTGTCCCATGCATAGCAAGCTTTTAAAGTCATCGTCGCTTCTTCACCTTCGTTGACTTCATCAATAATATAGATCGCGCCTTGGTTTGCTTTTAGATATTTCACAAGGTTACTGATGATCTCGTCTGAAAGCTTCGTCAGATCATTTGTATTTGTTCGTAAAATCTCACCGAACTTAGCCATTCCTTCTGTTGCCCAATTTCTCTTTTTATCGTCCTCAGCAACTTTAGAAAGGTTATCGCGCATATTGATGAGGGCGTTCCCTAAAACATCATGCTCACTAAGTGGTTTGAATTGAGTATTGTAATTACCGTTACCAATATTTTCGGCAAAAAGGCTTGTACCCTTCAATCCGGCAACAAGTTTATCCATAGCTACTGCCATCTCTCCGATTTCATCATTACTAAAGTTCCCTTGCTTCTCCTCTACCAATTCACCTCTACCTAATTTCACAACGATATTTTTCAAGAAGTTTACAGGCTTAGTGATCGTGCGCATTAAAAAGAAGGCACTCAATAATCCAATTACGATGATACCGGATCCGAGAATAATAGTATAATTCCGAAGACTTCGAATGGAATCAATCACGTCACTATCCGATCGTGACGTAACCTCGTTTTGTGTAACGGCAACACGGTTTAGTCTGGAGATAAGATCGGTGGTTCTGGGAATCACCTGGCTCTCAATCGCATCTTCCGCTAATAGTTTGGTCAATGGGTCTTCGTAATGCTCGAAGGACTGAAGATTAGCCATGATCGATTCCTTCTGGACATTCAGGAGCGTATCAAACTTTAAAAAAACTGTGTCCATCTGGCGGCGCTGGCTGTCAGTTTCCCAAGTCGTCATCAGTTTGGTAATTTTCTCCTGCAACGCCGGATACTCATTATCCTGCAACAATTTCAGGGCGTTCTTGTCCTCCTGGTTGGTTTGTAGGTAAACCCAGTTTGTTACCAACATTTTAGAACGCGTTACCATTAGAATGAAATCCTTAATGGCATCCTGCGACGGGCGATACACCTGGCTTGAACTGTTTACAACATTGTCGATCACATTTCCTTTCCAGAAAATGATAACACCATTAATAATAAACAGCGCAATCAAAATTAGAAAACCACCGAGAATTTTATTCCCAATGGTTAAACGTAGCCCTGATTTTTTCTTATTAACTTCTTCTTCCATAATTAAATTAATATCGCTAGACGGGATAATTCATTGCTAATTTTAAGACCCTGTTTCAGGGCTGCACTTTGATTTAACTCAAAAGCCAATTTGCCATCTTTCGTAATAAAATTGACATTGCTACCTTTTGCTCCGAGGCCGGGCTCTTCAGTTACGACCAGGATTGATTGTGCCATAACTTTTCCCAATACGTCGGCTATTTCTGCCGATTTCGATGCGGGTATATACAAGATGTTACATTTCCGGATTTCCGATGGTGCATTAATTCTTGTGACCTTAATGTTTCTGTCTCCGACTTTTTTTACCTGAGCCATGGATTTTAATTCGTCAACAATTGGAGAATCGCCGAGCACAAGGATTTCAAAATCTCCACCATTGTAATTATCCGGCCATTGGATATAGCGGGTAAAACTAAAGATGAAAACGGTGTGCATCTTATAGGCTTGGGCTAATCCACCAACTGAATTAACGACCAAAAGAATAACTACAAGTAAGTACCTTTTCATGAGCATGTTTTGATTACTGTTGTTGAACAGCATTTACAAAAATATGCCCATGGGCTTCATGAAATGATTAAAAAGTTAGTCATTTCTGACATTGCGTGATATTTTGGCCAACTTATCACTTTTGTCAACCCGATGACTGTTTGCGTGAACCAACTGGCGCTAAATTGCGTCATTAGAATCATCTGACTATCAAAAGATAAGTTTATGCAAAGAAATACATTGATGTTTATTCTAGCCCTGGGCCTTTTCTTGCCGGCGTGTTCACAAACTGAGAGAAGCGGGAAAACGATCGCAAACCCTACGTTTAAGGTTGTAAAGTCCGACGACGAATGGAAAAAGCAGCTTACGCCGATACAATATAAGGTACTGAGGGAAAAAGGTACTGAAATTGCATTTTCCGGAGAATACTGGGATAATCACAAAAAGGGTACTTATGTCTGCGCGGCATGCCAGTTGCCACTTTTCGACTCTCAGACAAAATTTGAGTCAGGCACGGGATGGCCCAGCTTTTATAAGCCAATTAGTGAGAATGCTGTTTTAAAAGTCGGAGACGACAGTCACGGCATGGTGCGGGACGAAATAATTTGCAGCCAATGTGGTGGGCACTTAGGCCATGTCTTTGACGACGGCCCCAAACCAACAGGTTTACGTTACTGCATGAATTCTGCAGCGCTGAAATTTGAACAGAAGAAGTAACATCTTACAACGCCGTCAAATCGCCCTTCTTTTTAAATCCATGAAAGGCTATTACCTTTTATATGGATCAAAATGAAATGCTATGTGTCGGTTAATGGCCTACATGGGTGCTCCCATTATTATTGATAAGTTATTATATCAACCTAAAAATTCGCTTATCAATCAAAGTATTAATGCACGAGAGATTGAGGAGCCGCTCAACGGTGATGGCTTTGGTATCGGGTGGTATGTTGCTGATGTTAACTACGAACCAGTGACATTTGTATCTATCAATCCGGCTTGGAGCAACAGGAATTTAAGAAATCTGGCGCCGAAAATCAGAACGGAATGTTTTATAGCCCACGTGCGGGCGGCAAGTGTCGGCGAAGTCTCAGAATCAAACTGCCATCCGTTTCAATACAAGAATCTCTTAATGATGCATAACGGCGGCGTTGAAAATTTCGCATTGATCAAACGTCAAATACGAGAGCCGCTAAGCGATGAGTTGTACAATTGGATAAAAGGACAAACCGACTCAGAACATATTTTTGCCCTTTTGCTGCATTATCTTTCTAAGGAGACCTCCATATCGCCTGACGCCGTCATTTTTGCTTTTGAAAAAACTTTTGATCATTTAAATAAGTTGATGAAGCAATACGGTATTCATGAACCTGCATATCTGAATATGGTGGTGACCAACGGACTGTTTGTCGTGGGTTCACGATATGTTTCCGACGCGAGAGAAAATCCCCTGACACTTTACCACTCAGAGGCTACGCATTATGCAGTAGAAAATGGCGTAAGCCAGATGTCAGCTGTCGGAGGTGAAAAGGCAATTCTGGTGGTGTCTGAAAAACTTTCGGACGAAAAAGATTGGACGCTGGTACCGTCCAACCATTTTGTAATCGTAGACCAAGGTTTAAACGTAGCGATAAGGCCGATACGTAGTGGGAGTTGATATCGTATATTTTAATAGCATATCTGGCCAGAAAAATAAATATTTGAAGGCCAAAAAATAAAATAGCATGAAAGAGATAACAGTTCAAGAATTAAAAAAACTGCAGGATAGCGGTGAAGATTTTCAATTGATTGATGTTCGAGAACCGCACGAATATGATATCTGTAATCTGAATGGAGAGCTTATTCCACAAGGAGATGTACCTTCTAGTGTCGATAAAATTGATCGCAACAAAAAAGTGGTGGTTCATTGCCGCAGTGGTGCGCGCAGCGGCAATATGATACAATGGCTTGAAAAGAATCATAAATTTGAAAATCTGTACAATCTTAAAGGCGGTATCCTTGCATGGGCCCGTGAAATTGATCCCAGCATGCCAACGTACTAACCGGTTAAAGTGACCAGCCAGTCATGCATCAAGGTTAATAGTGGACAGATTTTCGTTAGTTCCGGCTCGACTCGATAGCCTGTTCAATGTCTTTGATGATATCTTTCACATCTTCTAACCCCACGGCTATCCGGATCAGCCCGGGCATAATTCCGACCTGAGCGCGTTCGTCATCGCTGAGTTTGGAATGCGTCGTCGATGCCGGATGTATGGCAATAGTCCGGGTATCTCCAAGGTTCGGTGTATGCGAGATCATCTTAAGGGAATTTAGAAATTTTCTACCCTGGTCCAGCCCGCCTTTAATTTCAAACGTAACTAACCCCCCGCCCAGACGCATTTGTTTTTTTGCCAATGCATGCTGAGGATGAGATGGAAGAAAAGGATATTTCACCCTGGCAACGTCCGGATTAGTTTCGAGATAAGTTGCAAGCTTCATGGCGTTTTCACAATGTCTATCCATCCGCACTGCCAGGGTCTCCAGACTTTTGGAGAGCACCCAAGCATTAAAAGGTGACATCGTTGGACCCGTATGTCGCGTGAAAAATCGAATCTCCTTAATTAGTTCTTTAGTGCCGAGTATGACCCCTCCTATCACGCGTCCCTGGCCATCAATAAATTTAGTAGCCGAGTGCGTAACGATATGAGCGCCATACTTTGCCGGATTTTGCAAGTAAGGTGTGGCGAAGCAATTGTCCACATTTAAAATCAACTTATGCTTATTCGCCAATTTCCCGAGCCATTCCAAATCGATAATATCCAGCGCCGGATTGGAAGGAGTTTCAACAAAAATCATTTTTGTATTAGGCTGAATCTTACTTTCCCACGTCTCGGGTTCGCTAATATCGGCGTAGGTATGTGAAATTCCGAACTTCGGAAATATAGTGTTTAGAATCTGATGTGTAGAACCAAAAACTGAACGACAAGCGAGGACATGGTCTCCCATTTTTAACAATGCTATCATCGAGCTGAACATCGCAGCCATGCCGGAAGCTGTAGGTACGCCATCTTCTGTTCCTTCCAGCAAACACATTTTCGCAATGAATTCACTCGTATTGGGATTTGAATAACGACTATAAATGTTTCCCGAAATTTCATCTGCAAACATGGCGCGTGCCTGCTCGGCATCGTCAAAAACAAAACTCGATGTCAGATATAACGGCACGGAGTGCTCACGATATTCAGTTCGTGCATATTGTTCGCGTATGGCATCCGTTGCAAAATTCCTCTCTTCAGTATTCATTCTGATAATCCAATTATATTCTTAAAAATTGTGTGTTGATGGTTATGGAAGGATTTCAAAGCTGTGCGTAATCTTTGCTTTGTGTTCAAGGGTCTTTGCCACGGAACAATACTTTTCAACGCTTAACGTTACCGCACGTTTTACTTTATCGGAATCTAAGTCACCATATAGGCGGAAATGCACATGCACTTCGACAAATAGTGAGGGAACTGCCTCTTTCTCCCGTTCACCGGTAACGGTTATTTTAATATCCCGCAAAGGCTGCTTTTGTTTTTTCAAAATGCTTATGATGTCGATAGTACTGCATCCTCCCATGGCAGCAAGCAAGAGCTGCATAGGACGCATACCTTGATTCGTACCTCCAATATCTGGTGAGGCATCCATGTGAATAGTTCTGCCCTGCTCATTGATGGCCTCAAGATGATACCCATCATTCAATCGATTTAATTCAATTTTCATGCACTTTTTAGTTTCTCTGGCCAAATCAGACTTCCCATCAACATCGCGATAAAGCTTGCAATCGTTGCAGGTATTAAGCTCGGCCAACCTGTTTCATAAACTTCAAAGATAATCCAAGTAATAATACCTATCACCATAGAAAGCAAAGCTCCTGCACTACTGGATCGTCGCCAATATAAACCCATTGTTAGTGGCACGAAGAGAGAAACCAGGCTAAGGATAGACGATTCGCTTACTAATTCGTAAATATTCGAACGCATGCACGCCATGATGGTAGCTAATGCGCTAAAAATCAAAACGGAAATACGCGTAACCCAAAGCAAGTGCTTATCAGAGTAACGATGTCTCGAAAGCGGCTTGAAAATATTTTCCGCACAAATAGCCGCGGGTGCTAAAATTGCCGAACTGGTTGTACTCATGATTGCTGAAAGTAACGATCCGAAAAACAAGATTTGTATCGGCATCGCTGTATGCATCATCACCATAGACGGAAGTACAAGCTGTGTATCGTCCTGCAATTGCTCAGGGTATAAATGCTTAATACAAAGACTAATAAAAAGCGGAAGCATCGCGATAGTGAGATAAAGAATCGCTGCAATATGACACGACCATACAGCCGTATTAACGTTGCGCGAAGACATGGCGCGCTGAAACACATCTTGGGAAGGAATTGATCCCAGGCCTAGAACACTCCAGGCTGCAACGTATCCTACCACTTCTTTCGCCTCAAATCGAGGTAAGAATTGAAAATTTTCTTGGGGTACACTACTTAACACAACAGTGGGTCCACCCGCTTTATTCGCCAGTACCATCGCCAATACAAGCATTCCGATTATAATGATAATGCTTTGAATAAAATCTGTGATCGAAATGGCCCACATACCACCAACGTAAGTATACAACGTAACAATGCAAGCACTGATCACTACACCTTGCCAAACGTCAATACCTACAACAACATTTAGTATCAATCCCATTGCTACCAGTTGCGCTGCGATGTATCCAATATAAGGCGGTGCTAAAAAAATACTCGCTACAAGTTCTGTCTTTTTTCCATACCGGATTTTGAAAAAATCTCCGAGCGTCAGAAGCTGCATGTTGTATAACTTTCTTACGAAGAATAATCCGAAGAGAAACAAGCAAAGGGAAGCGCCAAATGGATCTTCTATTACACTATACAGTCCCCCTTTTAAAAATTCAGAAGAAGCACCGAAAACGGTTTCAGAGCCGAACCATGTTGCAAATAAAGCAGCAGAACTAAGCATCAAAGGCAAACTTCTTCCAGCCAGCATGAAGTCACCTGAATTTTTGACTTTACGAGAAGCCCAAAATCCTACCAATACAGTAAGAAAAAGATAGATGACAATAGAGAACAGTAACAATGTTTAACCGCTTAGACGAATAAAAGTCTAAAACTAAACAACTGGCTGTTTTTTGCAATAGATATTGAAGTGGTCTATTTGTTTTTCTTGAGTTGGAATGTTCTCGTCACGTTAAAACCCAAATGAATATCTCCATCGAAAAAGTCGTCGCGTGTTTCTGTCACAAAAGCACGTTCAGTCAGGCCGACAGCATTGGTGAGAACAAGTTGGAACACGTGTCCGCCTGTTTCAATATCGATACCAAAAGCAAGGGGATTATAATATGGAGAGTTTTCTTTTTCACTTAAGTTGTAGTAGTACTCTGTTGATATCGCAACGCTTTTAGTCAGCTTTATACGCCCGCCCAATCCCAATGCCACTTGGGTATTTTCTTCTATAGATTGCACGACGGCATTCTTGTGTACCAATGTTGGCATAATTTGAAATGAAAAGTTGGGTGAGAACTTACGGGCCAGTAATAATTGAATGGTGCCCGAAAGACGATCAATGTTTTCGAAATCAGGAGAAACATCAGCATTCTTTTTGGGCGAAAATTTATAAGCGCCACCTAGTAATGCCGTAGCAGAAAATGGAAAATTTCTAGCGCCGGAACTCTGTCGAAGTACTTTCATTTTAAAATAACCATCCATCGTTTTGTCGAAAGAGTTACGACCGATGCTAACCGATAACCAATCCGTAATTCCATAATCAAGCCCCAACCGGACAAGCGCTTCATCCAAACCAAACATCTCATATGCACCGCCATTGATTGCGCCAAAACGATGTGCAAAAATAAATTCCAGCGAACCAGCATTTTTTGTTTCGATTGAATGCCCGTTAGCTAACCGCGTTCCTTTAAAAGTGGCAAATGTATATTCAGTTTCCTTTCCTGTTTCCTTTTCCAATTCTGCAAGAAGGTCGTCTTGCGCGTAAACCAAACAAGGGGCGAGTAATAAAAGAAGTAATAATTTTTTCATTTGAGATAAGAGTTTAATCGTACCGAACTTTACCTGTTCACTATGCATCATTTAATTAAATACCACGTAACACTAGTTTCAATCTACGTCATGACAATAAATCAGTTGCTCACCGGCCTGTATAAAAAGTGTACCGTAACTTCCACTTGTTGTGCGATATTTTGCCAAACAATTTGTGGTATTTTAATATTATAATCTTCAAGTTTAACTACAAATTTTGACCGCAGTGTAACTGTGTTTCCCTCAATATGCAGTGTACCCGGCACATCAACTTCTTTGGTTACGCCATGGATCGTCAATTTGCCTACGGCTTTAACATGTTGCAAATGCATGTTGGTGGGATCATAACCCATAACCTTACCTTGAAAGGATGAGCGTGGATATTTTTCAGATTCCATGTACTTTTCATTAAAATGCACTTGCATCAATTTCTTTTCAAACTGAAAATCTTTAGGATTTAAAAGATAGGCGACTTCCCCATTCATGAGGTCAAGTATGCTACTTACCTTGGTGTTAGTGCCTTTTATTTCTTCTAAAACACCTTCAGAAAAAAAAGAAATGAAAGCCTTTTCAGCGGTATAACGTTTTTGAGAAAAACCATCAAGGGGAAGAAGAATTATCCAGAGAATTAATATTCTTATCATCCGATTAATGGTTTATCCGCCTACACTATTGAGGTTTGAAAGTAAAATCTGCAGTTACTTCAACTTGCTCAGCGATGTTCTGCCATAATAATTGAGGTATTGCAATTTTATAATCAGCCAGCTTTACAATAAATTTCGATTTCATAAGAAGCTTGTCTCCTTCTTTTTCAATGGTGCCCGGTATTTCTACCTCTTGTGTTACACCATGAATAGTAAGTTTGCCTTTTGACGTTACATTTTGTGTTCCTGTGGCGTTTGCATCGTATCCTGACACTTTACCCTGAAAAGTTGATTTTGGATATTTCTCCGTTTCCATATACTTCTCATTAAAGTGCTCTTTCATAAGCGACTTTTCGAATTCATATTCTTTAATAGGCACTGAAAAGGCGATGTCGCCAGTTGCAGAATTGAACACACCAGCAGTCTTTGTATTCTCCGCTTTAATATCTTCAATAGCAGCGTGTGAAAAAAATGAAACAAAAGTTTTTTCAGTGGTAAACTTTTGTGCGTTCGCAGTAAGATTTAAACATCCGAATCCTAGGACAAGGACTATTAATTTATTGTACATCATATATGTGGGTTAAAATGCTAGTTGTTTTGGCCGCCCTGATCGACCCAACAAGAAATGGTAGTAATTTCATCCTGAGTTAAGGAACCAAAAGCTGGCATATGGCCCGGAGTACCTGGTGGGCGATTGATCCTATCTTTGACGTTTGCTATTTTGCCTTGAAGCGTGCTAAAAACTGTCCAGTTTTTGTCGGCTCCTAGATCTCCGTTGTGGCAGCCAGACACGGCGCAATTTGTATTGATAATCGGCTTTACCTGACTGGTAAAGCTAATGGTTACAGAGCAAGTCTCGATTTCAGGTTCTGGCAGATCGTGTTCTACACAAGATTGAAATGCGATAGTACCTAAACAAACCGCGCAAGCCAACATTTTAATCTTCATAGTGAAGTGTAGTGTTAAAATGAATTTATATGCAAAGATGTGGTTGACAAAAGGAACTTCTAAACCATCATTCGTAACAAATTAGGTAACAAAGGATGTGCTAAAAAGAAAGTCAGGAAAGAATGGGACGGTTATAAAATGAAAATCCCCAGAGGTCCTTGACTTCCGGGGATAATCATTGTCTATAGTTGGCTTTCGAGTACTAATGTAACAGCCCTCAATAAATTCGGATATCGTAAATCGATCACTTAAATAATTTACAGATGAATGTGGCGATATAGGCGACGAATTGCCAAGAGTTGGCGGTCCTTATAAAATGAAAATCCCCCGAAGTTCTCGACTAAGGGGGATTGTCATGTCTATAGTTGGCTTTAATCTGTTCGAAAGATAAACAGAAATCATTGTCAAAACAACCGTTTGCGAAATAAAAATGAAGAAAAAGTTAATTTTTATTCTCTTTTACGCCTATCGAGTCTGTCAATGCTGAGTCTGGCGAGCTATATTTTTCTCTTAACCTTTCTCTTAATTGGGGCTTCGAACCTGGAAAAGTTGTGCGTTTACCAATATCATAAATTGCATAACCCAGTACTAAAACAAAAACCCCGACAAACATCAGAAAGATTTTTTTTGCTCGTGACATATCAAATAAACTCCAAAACTTTATCCGCCAATTTCACATTGTCTGATACTAATTCATAAAACTGGTCTTTGTTAAACTTCAATACCACAGCTTCCGATTTCGCTAACACCATGTTGGTATTTACAAAACTCGGCAATCCAAGCATCTCCCCTATGAATTGGCCCTCGCGAAATTCCGAAATGAAGTTTCCTTTTTGATAAAATTCTACCACACCAGAAACAAGTATGTAGAAATTGTTATTGAGTTTCTCATCCAGTGTAAGCGAATCTTGTTGCTTCAAATGAATTTCTTCACTTATATCAGCTAAATAGGAAAGTGTAATACCAGGGACATTTTGGAGGAGAGACAATTTCTGGAAATATAGAACTTTTTCAAACCGAGTCATTCGCTTCGACTGAATGATCAATGCATCTAATTCCCGTTTCACATCTTCTCCTAACCTTCTCGCATTTTGATCATACGAGTCCGGATGGATTTTATAAAGTGCCCATGCAGAAACCTCGCGCAACAGCCAATCTGGATTAAACAATTGTGCTATTAAATCAAGTTTAAAATCGTCAATTCCTAAAATTCCTATTTGAAATAATACGCACGCCTTTGTCCATCTATTTGACTGTGCAAAATCCCGGTTGATCATAAATTTTAGAACCAATGCTGAATCAAGCTTTACCCGGGGATAAAAATCTTCTAGTCGGCTGGTTCTTTCAGCATCCGTTAAGTCATCTAATATCGGGATAACACGTTTCTTAAGTTGCTCTGATAAAAAGACATCTAAAAGCTCGATCGCATAAGTAATACCTTCCGCTGTACCGCTATCAATATTTTCTTTCACAAGCTGAATCGAGCGGGTATCATATAACATCGTAAGCAACATGTAGATGTGCTCAATGTCATTTTGAATTTCCCAACGGAGAGATGCCTTGATCTGTGCACTGAAGCCCTCATCACCCACTTCCTGGAGTGCACTGAGATTCCAACTGATATCGGCAATATCCGATTCGATCGCATATTTAATGCGCGTAATTTGAGAAATACCAGCCTTAAATCCACACTCCCCGAGGGACAACAGTACCTGCGACACGACAATCTTGTTAGGATAATCGATCTTAGACCAAAGAATTTCGCGAGCTTTTACACCACCTATCCGTCCTATCACCTGCACAATTCTTAACATTATCTGCGTGCTCTGCCCGCTTCTGTAGAACGCCCAATCCAGCGCCGGAAGGGTATCCGCTCCCATCAGCAGCAACGCATTCATGGCTTGGTTGCTATATACAGGATTTCCAAGATTTTCAATTATGGCATTAATTACTTCCGTGTTGTACTTTTTGATAGATGTTTTAATTGCCGCATTCCGTACTTTGATTTCAGAATCGTTAAGAAGCTCCATCAGGAATGAGGTGCATTCATCTCTGGAAGTATGAAGTAATAATTCGGCGGCATAGTGTCGATCGTTAGGATTTGTAGAACGCGTTAATTTTTGGATTCGCGTTTTAGTAATATCGCCGTCACCATCCAGTATAGATTGCAAATCAAATTTGCTAAGAATATTTTTTCCTGCGCCTTCTACTCTGGCAGTATCCATTCGAATTACGAACTGATCCGACACTGAAAGACCTTTGAGTTCATTTAACTTTTCCTGCGCATAATTACGAGCTGACTCATCATCATTCTTCATCAGAACATTAATCCAACCCGGAGCATTTGCAGCATTTATTTTTTCCAACAGCTTAAATGAAAAAATTGCTTTGCCTGGTGAAGGTATCGCCAGCATCGATTCAAGACGGCTGGTGATTTGCGTATAGCCCTTCTCGAGTTTTTCCTGTTGTGCGTCGCCTCCTTCGAGTTTCATCCGGAGTTTATTTCTATAACCGTTGTAAAGTTTCGTCACGACCAAAAAATATAATCCCGCAAGAATGACCAGGAAAATAGAAATGTGAATGACTTTAAAAAATGGCAAAAACGCGAATGCGAAAATCAAAAGACCGGCAAGAAATCGTGCACTTTCATTTACCAATCCCTCTACTTTTGATTGAATATTGAATCGCAATCTATTATCCAAGGGGATGAAAAAAAGTTTAAAGACAGGATTTTCAAGAGAATCTCGAAGTGTCCAATTAAATAAGCGGCTCAATGAGACAAATAAGAAAAAGTAAATGAATCCTGCGGGAGCCAGGCTTTTATCAAATCCTAAAAAACTACCGGTTGTGATAGACGCTATTGAAAAAACGATCATCACCAGTGGTAATATAAATAAGGAAACACGGAGGCCGTAGTTGCTGATGATGCGTGGATTGACAAAGGTCTGCATGATCAAACTGATACCATATACGGCGCCGATAAAAAACGAATTAAAGTTTGTAAGGTCTCGTTCATCAGGGTATTGTTCCTTTACCAGTTTCTGAAAAGAATATTGGCTGAGCACGAACATAACCATGGAAACAAGTAAGAAAACGGAGAGCAGTACAATGTAACGATCACTGAATATTTTCGTCAGTTTAGTTTCTTGCCGAACGGTTTCTCCAAATTCTCGCGGATCGTTCTTCGATAATGTAAAGGCAGAAGCGATGCTGAAAAGCAACACACATACAATAGCAATGCTGATCGCGCAAATCAGCAAATAATTCGAGGTGTCTTGAATTATTTCTGTCGTAAACGGAATAACAATAAGGGTAGCAAGAATAGCCGCTATCAGTTGACCGGTATCAATCCATCCGATAATTCTTTTTGATTGCCTGAAATTGAAAAGCCTTCCGAAAAGTCCCCAAAAGCTGAGCAAAAGGACTGCCGTAATTGGTCCCGTCATACAGTACAACGCGAAAATGAATTGGTCCTGGTAGACCGGGCTTCCGAAATGGATGAGCCAGTAAGCACTGAGTGTAAAAAGAAAAATCAGACCGACCGACCCTAACGCCAGGCTGGTGAACTTCAGCCAATTCTGAAAAGTTGAAAATAGTCCCGTCGTAATAATCCCGAGAACCCCTGCAATAAGAAAAGCTTGGTCAAGCTTTTCCCCCATTCTATTCAGAAACAATGAATCCGCAGTTACCTGATAAGTTGCCAGGAAAACTCCCATGAAGAATCCAGTACCGAGCATCAAAACAATCTGTTTCTGCTCTTGATTCTGAAGATGAAATGCCCCAAAAAATCGCTTTAGCATAAGGCAAAATCAAATATAAAAATAAAAAACCGGCCTAAAGACCGGTTTTTCTATGATAATGGTACACCATTACTTTTTTGTAGCGGTGCTGTCCTTCTTAACTGGAGCAGCTCCGGCTTTTTCTTGCTTGTATTCCTCGTTCAAGCCTTTGATCACATCGTTAGAAACATCAAGGGCGTCTCCTACATACAATACGTCACTTGTTGGGTCAAATTTTAATACGACCTGGAGGTTCTTGTCGGCAGCATATTTTTTCAAATAAGCAGTGATACGGTCGTATAATTCCTTTTGAAGTTTAGACTCTTCCTCCATCATCTGCTGACTGAGGCTTTGTTGATACATCTGCAGGTTTTGTTGTTTCTTCCCAAGGTCTTCTTCTACGGCTTTCACCTGACCCAAGGTCATGCTTGTTACATTCCGTTGATAAGCGGTAATTTCGTTCTGCAAGCCTTGCGCGCGATTCCGGTATTCTTGCTCGATCTTCCTGGCCTTAGCCTCCATTTGAACCTGATTGGCTTTCAAAAACTCATAATGCTTCAGTACTGAATCGGAACTGATATAGGCTATTTTCACATCGCTGGGCACTGACGAGCCAGATGTAGATGGTCCTCCGGAGGAGGTTTTATTACCAGCAAAATGTAAGTAAAACAACACGCCGACAGCTACCAGCAGTACGGCATTTAAGATAAGGGACAAATTCTTCATTCCAAGGTTTATATTATAGGGCGCAAATATGGTTAGAATTTAAGAATTGATTGCACCCCAAACAAAGAAAAACTAGTAAGCTGGACTTAAGCTTCCTGATCCTGTGTCTGAAAAGAATATAAGGTATCGTCTAATTTGAGGCTGTCCTCATTGAAATCCTTTACAAATTTCTCAATTACTTTTGGCGTTATTTTTTCGACGTGTAAACCCACATCTAGGCTAATGCCAAAGTCCGCATTTGCGTCCATGTCAACATGTTCTTTAACCTTGACAGCCTCCTCCTCTTCCAACGACATAATTACTTCGGCCATGTACAATCCAATCTCTTCTTCTAACGGATCCAATACCTGCAAATTTCCATTTTCATCCTCTTCGTAAGTAATCTTTTTGAATTCCGGAAAATGCTGTGCGGCCCTATGTTCAGCGATTTCATACAACTCACTTTCATGGTGAAGGCGTAGGGTATAGACAGCCGTATCATAGATAACATCCTTACCTTCAAACTTTCCTATAAAATAAAAATGGGCATATTCGTCCGTGTTTTCATCCTCCTCATCCAACAAATAGTCGAGGCCCAAAGCTTTCATCTTAAGAGAGTATTCTCTTATTACTTCTGGATCAAATCCTTTGTTTTCATCAAGCGTCATAAGAGTAGGTTGTTTTTTAAGTTAACAAAAAAACCGCAAAAGGTTCTAAATTTTTTTAAATGATACAAAAATTAATCTTCCATAAACCATGACGCATACATTGGATAATTCCTTGCTGTACGCTGAATAACTTCTTTCATTTCCGGCGAGATGTCTTTTACTTTTTTAGCCGGCATGCCTGCATAGATGCTATTAGGCTCAACAATTGTTCCGGGCAGCACCACTGCGCCAGCAGCAATTACAGCATTCGATCCAATAACTGCCCCATCCATTACGATCGCGCCCATGCCAATTAAAACACTATCCTCTACCCTGCAGCCATGGACAACTGCATTATGCGCAATCGACACCTTACTTCCGATTACGGTGTTTGACTTCTGATACGTACCATGTATCACTGCGCCATCTTGAATGTTGGTATCGTCACCAATGAAAATAGAATGAACATCTCCTCTTACCACAGCATTAAACCACACTGTACAATTTTCACCCATTTCAACTTCACCGATAATGGTAGCATTATCAGCCAAAAAACAGTTCTTCCCAAATTTTGGAGTAAACCCCCTTACTGATTTTATGAGCGCCATATCTTTTTTTAATGAAACTTAAATTCAACTGACAAGATGTCATTGAACATTAAAGTTATTATTTTTGCGCTTTGGAAATCGAAATCATGGAGAATTTGATCAGTGACCTGGAGATTTTAGACAAAAAAGATGAAGCGTGCGAGGTTGTTCACGTTTCAAAAGATGTGCATACAGGCAATGCGCGGAAACTTTATATTGAAAGTTACGGATGTCAAATGAATTTCTCAGACAGTGAAATTGTGGCATCGATTTTAAAGAAAGATGGCTTCGACACAACTTCTGATGTTTTACAGGCAGACGTGATTTTATTAAACACTTGTTCAATACGCGAAAAGGCTGAACAAACGGTAAGAAGTCGTTTAAACTATCTTAATAGCTTAAAAAAGCATAAGCCGGAGCTGCTGGTAGGCGTTTTGGGTTGCATGGCCGAACGTCTGAAATCAAAGCTCCTGGAAGAAGAAAAGATCGTCGATTTAGTTGCAGGACCCGATGCATACCGCGATCTCCCCAATTTAATTTCACAGGTCGATGATGGTGCAAAGGCCGTGAACACTTTTTTATCAAGAGAAGAGACTTATGCGGATATCAGTCCAGTAAGATTGAATTCAAATGGGGTCACTGCTTTCATTTCCATTATGCGGGGCTGTGACAACATGTGTACGTTTTGCGTTGTGCCTTTTACCAGAGGCCGGGAACGCAGTCGCGATCCTCATTCGATCGTCAACGAAGCGCGCGAACTTTATAACAATGGTTACCGGGAAGTGACATTGTTGGGCCAAAATGTAGATTCGTACAAATGGTCTGCGGAGGAAAATAACAAAGCATGGATTGAAAAATCACAAGTCGCTGAGGTCATCAATTTTGCGCAACTGCTAGAAATGGTGGCGCAGGTATCGCCAAATTTGCGCGTTCGTTTTTCGACCTCTCATCCGAAGGATATTACTGATGAGGTACTGCATACCATGGCGAAATACGCCAACATCTGCAAGTCCATTCATCTTCCAGTGCAAAGCGGAAATTCAAGAATACTTGAGTTAATGAATCGCGGATATACGCGTGAATGGTATTTGGAAAAAGTAAGGAAAATCAGAGAGGTCCTGGGCAACGACTGCAGCATTTCATCTGATATGATTACTGGATTTTGTACAGAAACGGAAGAAGAACATCAAGATACACTTACACTGATGGATGTAGTGCAATTTGATTTCGCTTATATGTTTTTTTACTCAGAGCGTCCGGGAACCTTGGCCGCAAAAAAATGGAAAGATGATATCTCACTTGATATTAAAAAATATCGACTTGATCAAATTATCAGCAAGCAACGTGAGCATTCGTTGCTGCGTAATAAGCAGGATGTCGGAAAAATCTTTGAAGTTTTAGTCGAAGGCATTTCTAAACGTTCGGAAACATATTTGCAAGGCAGAAATAGCCATAACAAAGTGATCGTGTTTCCCCAGGAAGGTTTTCAAAAAGGTGAATATGTAAATGTACTCATAGAAGCGTGTACAGGGGGTACGTTGGTTGGCAAAGTAGTTAGCAGGTATTGATTTTGAATTGGTAGGAAAATGGCAGTAACAGACGCAGAAATACAAACAGTAAAACAACGGTTTAGCATCATCGGCAATTCTCCGTTGCTAAACAATGCCGTGAGTGTCGCCATCCAGGTCGCCCCGACGGACATGTCTGTGCTTATTACAGGTGAAAGTGGAAGTGGTAAAGAATCCTTTTCTAAAATTATTCATCATTTAAGTTCACGTAAGCATGGGCAATTTATCGCTATCAACTGCGGTTCAATTCCTGAAGGAACTATTGATTCTGAATTATTTGGGCACGAAAAGGGATCGTTCACCGGCGCCCATGAAGCCCGAAAAGGATATTTCGAAGTGACTAATGGTGGTACAATTTTTTTAGATGAAATCGGTGAGATGCCGCTCAATACCCAGGCCCGCTTACTACGCGTTCTCGAGAATGGGGAATTCATTAAAGTAGGCTCCTCAAAAGTTTTAAAAACCGACGTGAGAGTTGTTGCGGCCACCAATATAAACCTCATGAAAAATGTGGAGGAAGGGAAATTCAGAGAGGATTTATATTATCGCTTAAGCACAGTACCAATTTATGTTCCGCCGCTTCGCGAACGGGGAAAGGACATCGAGCTGTTATTTCGCAAGTTTGCCAGTGACTTCGCGGATAAATACAAGGTTAAACCGATAACGTTAACAGAAGATGCGAAGGAAATTTTACTTGCGTATCGGTTCCCTGGCAATATCCGTCAATTAAAAAATCTTGTTGAACAGATCTCTGTATTGTCATCCGACCACAAAGAAATTGATGCAGAGGTTCTTCAACGTTATTTGCCTAAGCAATCTACATTGCCAGCCTTATACAGAAATGCGCTAACCGAAAAAGATGGCCTCTCGGAAAGAGATATATTGTATAAAGTTCTTTTTGACATGAAAAAAGACTTTAACGATCTTAAAAAACTGGTATTAGAAACCGTGCCCAACCAGGCCAAGGTATCGCAACTGGTAAAGGACCATCCTGAATTATTTGATGGCATAGAAACCGAACAACATCACGTATCTCCGGACCATGTGGTATTAAACCTTCCATCGGAAGACGCTGCACAACATATGGAAGATGTGCATGACATTTCGCACGAAACGGAAGATGAATCCTTATCAATCGAAAAAAAGGAAAAGGAGTTGATCATCCGCGCACTTCGCAAGAACAATAATAAAAGGAAATATGCGGCACGTGATTTGGGTATTTCTGAAAGAACGCTTTATAGAAAAATAAAACAATACGATCTTGAAGACTAGCACATCGCAGATGCGAGCACATGCCAGTGTTGTTAAGAAACTTCTTGTGCATTGTTTTCTGCTGTTATTGCTGGCATTAACTGGTTGCGGCGTGGGTATTAATTATTCCATGACCGGATCTTCCACCACTGCTAAAACCATTTCTATTGCTGAGTTTTACAATAACACTGACCTAGGCCAGGCCAATTTAGGGCAAACTTTCACGAATCAACTAAAGAATTACTTTATCCAAAACAGCAATTTAGCGGTAGTTGCGGATGATGGTGAATTACAAATGGAGGGTGAAATCACGAGTTTCACGCTAACGCCGATCGCTCCGACCGGTACCAACGATCCCACACAGATCAATAGTGCCTCCAGCACACGCATGACCATTACCGTACGTGCTACTTATGTGAATACACTGGATGAAACTATGTCGTTTAAAGACAGAAGTTTCTCATTTTATAAGGATTTCCCCAACGATCAAAACTTCACTGATGTCGAAGAACAATACACTCGGCAGATATTTGAGCGTATTGTCAACGACATCTTCAATGCCTCGATTGCCAATTGGTAAATTTTACTATTTTTACCTTAGGCAAATATCCTCCTTGTGGAAATAGATCAATTCAGGAAAGTCGTTCAGAATTACCCATCAAGCTCAATTGATGAAGCAGAAGAACTCCATTCTTTAAGTAAGATCTATCCTTACAGCCAACTGTTGCGGGTACTCGCAGCGCGAGCCAGCAAAGATCACGGACTTACTGACCAGCAAAATGACCTTCAGTTAGCAGCTGTCTATTCAGCGGATCGGGGCATTCTGAAAAATATGATGGGGAATAATCCGTTAATAAGTGGATCGGTAATTACTCCTATCACATCCGCCATTGCTAGTCAATCGCCCCCGATAGCCGCTGAGTTAGAGGTTTCCGACGAGAAGAACAGTGAGACGCCAGAAACTCAAAATGAAGGAGATTCCGATAATCTCGCGGATCGGGTGATCAAGGATGTCAAAGCGCTTTATAAAACCCGGCACAATTTTGAAATGATGTTTACGGAGAATCCGGATGCACCATTGAATAAAATACCAAGCTCTGGCGATGATCATGTAAAGTCCAAAAGGGAAAGAATTATTGAATTAAGTAAAGCCCTGAACGCGCAGCCAATGACCGAAGGTGAAGAACATAAGGCAACGAAAAAGAAGAGAGAGGAGCGAAAGGACATTATGGACGAAATTGTCCATAGCAGAGGAGAAATTGTGCCCGAGAGCGAAAAACAAAAGGAACAACTGGAAATCATCGACCACTTTATAAAAGTTCAGCCCTCGATTTCGAGTGCTAAAGATAAACCGCCTCATATAAAGGAAGGTGATCTTTCAACTATCAAAACTGGTGAATTCGGTGAAAATATTGTTTCCGAAACTTTAGTGGAACTGCTGCTTAAACAAGGAAAAAAAGACAAAGCTATTGAGGTTCTTAAAAAGCTGATTTGGAAGTTTCCACAAAAAAAGAGTTACTTTGCGGCACAAATTGAAGACTTGAAGAAGTAAGCTATGTATACCCTTGTTATTGTTTTGATAATTCTGTTCGCTGTTTTACTTGTGTTAGTTATTCTGGCGCAAAATTCAAAAGGTGGTGGACTTACCAGCCAATTTGGTGGATCTTCCGCCAGCAATATTATCGGTGTAAAGAAAACTGGCGACTTGTTAGAAAAATTGACATGGGGGTTTATCATCGCTATCATGGCCTTATGCTTAACCACTAATTTTATTTCTTCAAATCAGGGTGGCTCAACCAATGATGTTCTTGAAAGAGCTGGGGAGCAGGCACCGGCAGCAACACCTCCAAGCTTAAACCTGGACCCAGAAGCAGCACCTGCTGATTCAGCGGAACAATAATAATCCCTTTGTTTTCAGGCCGCTTGTGAAATGTGTTTCACAAAAAGCCTTTTCGCGACAGGCATGAGAGTTTCTGTGAATGGAAATTTCATGCGCGCAAGAATAAGGTATGCTGCAGGGTTAGGCATATCTTTGAATTTCCTTATCAGCGCTAACTTAAGGTTCTCGTAAGTATTCATGGTAGTCTTTTCCACACACTCGATAAATTCCGTGTTAAGACTTCTTAATTGTTCCTGGCTGCCTTCAAAAATGCTGACTTGATAGCGGTAAATGTTTGTTTCTTTCTCCGGCGGTTGTGTCACAAATAAATATCCCTCTTTTGCATATAAGGGAGTAAGTCCTACTGGAGAGATCTCACACTTCGATTCCACGAACTCATAAATCACTGAACCTTCCTGCAAGGAATCCTTGATTTTTGGAAGCGCAAAATCAATGATCGATTCTAGCTCACTCATCACACCATCGTCCTCAATCATTTGGCGATAAGTCAACTCTAGTTTTTTAAAATCCTCCAGTGACAATTCTTTTGGAAAAGATTCCCTTATTAAAGCCTTGTTTTCTTTTACTGTCAGCAGATTTCTGTAATGAAAAACCAAGTCTGCCATAAACGGATATAATTCAACCCTGTCAAAGGAGGATTTCACCCGCTGCAAATATGCCATCAATACATATTTCTTATACTCGAAATCAATTAACCCTTGAGTAAGCCAGTCTTTTGATAATTTTTCCATGTTAACAAATTTTCTAGTGTAACTAATTTAGCAGATTCTCATGGCTTGCGCAATATGTCACTTAAGCCTGGCATGATTCTGCACGTAATGTACAAGTACATACTTTCAGTATTTGTAAGCCCAAGAACTCTGCCAACTCTGCCATCATGGCTTTAAGAAACTGAAAAGGATGACGGCAGAAAAGTGAAATACCGCCGAAAATCTGACACTATGTAAAAAATTTCACCTTAATTCGCGTCACTTTTCGCTTGGCACAAAAGCTGTTGAGCGGGATTCTGTCAAATTTGTTAACCTTTTAAACCATTAGAAATATGGCCAAAATCAACTTCAAACCAAATGAGGATCGGGTATTAGTTGAACCCGCTGAAGCTGAAACAAAAACTGCATCTGGTATCATCATTCCAGATACTGCTAAAGAAAAACCCCAAAAAGGCAAAATCATTGCTGTAGGTGAAGGCGTAAAAGACAAGCCTGTTACCGTAAAAGTTGGTGACAATGTACTGTACGGAAAGTATTCTGGTACTGAGATCAACATCGACGGAAAAGAGTACCTCATCATGAGAAACTCTGACATCTTCGGAATCATTTAATCAACCACTAAAAACTAAACAAACTTATGGCTAAAGAAATAACCTTTGAGTCTAGCGCACGGGATAAAATAAAAAAAGGTGTCGACAAACTGGCGGATGCAGTTAAAGTTACCCTGGGTCCAAAAGGCCGTAACGTAATTCTTGATAAAAAATTCGGCGCTCCTACCGTGACTAAAGACGGTGTGTCAGTTGCTAAAGAAATTGAATTGAAGGACCCTATTGAAAACATGGGTGCCCAACTCGTGAAGGAAGTAGCTTCTAAAACCGCTGATGCAGCTGGTGATGGTACAACCACCGCTACTGTTTTAGCACAATCCATCTATGCACACGGTATTAAGAACGTTGCTGCTGGCGCCAACCCAATGGATTTGAAACGCGGTATTGACAAAGCCGTTGATGCGGTTGTAGAAAATCTCAGAAAACAATCCAAGAAAATTAAGGACTCCAACGAAATAGCGCAGATAGCTACTATCTCTTCTAATAGCGACGAAACTATCGGAAAGATGATCGCCGATGCGATGGACAAAGTTGGAAAAGATGGTGTTATCACTGTTGAAGAAGCAAAAGGAACTGAAACCGAAGTAAAAACTGTAGAAGGTATGCAGTTTGACAGAGGTTATCTCTCTCCTTACTTTGTGACTAACACAGAGAAAATGGAAGTGGATCTTGATCAACCTTTTGTTCTGATCTATGACAAAAAGATCAGCAGCATGAAGGAATTACTTCCTGTGTTGGAACAATCTGCGCAGACCGGAAAACCTCTGGTAATCATTGCTGAGGAAGTGGAAGGTGAAGCATTGGCTACCCTGGTAGTTAATAAAATCCGTGGTGCTTTAAGAGTAGCTGCTGTAAAAGCTCCTGGCTTTGGCGATAGAAGAAAAGCTATGTTGGAAGATATCGCTATCCTCACTGGAGGTAAAGTGATTTCTGAAGAGCAAGGCTTTAAACTGGAAAATGCTACGCTTGATATGCTTGGCCGCGCTGAAAAGATTAACATCGACAAAGACAATACAACGATCGTTAATGGTGCTGGAAAGAAAAATGACATCCAGGGCCGCGTAGCTCAAATCAAAGCTCAGATCGACACAACAACTTCTGATTACGATAAAGAAAAATTGCAAGAACGTCTTGCTAAACTTTCAGGCGGTGTTGCTATCCTTTATGTAGGAGCAGCTACTGAAGTTGAAATGAAAGAAAAGAAAGATCGCGTTGACGATGCATTGCACGCTACACGTGCCGCTGTTCAGGAAGGTATCGTTCCAGGTGGTGGAGTAGCTTACATCCGCGCTATCGAAGCGTTAAAGAACGTTCAGGATCTCGGTGTATCAAATGAAGATCAAGCTACCGGTGTGAACATCGTTCGCCTGGCACTTGAGTCACCTTTGAGAACCATTGCTGAAAACGCAGGTCAGGAAGGCTCTGTCATTGTAAACAAAGTTCGCGATGGTAAAAAAGACTACGGTTACAATGCCCGCGATAACAAATTTGAAAACTTCTTTGATGCAGGTATCATCGATCCTACGAAGGTGACCCGCCTCGCATTGGAAAATGCAGCTTCTATCGCAGGACTTCTATTAACTACTGAAGCAGTGGTTTCTGAAATTCCTGAAGAACATCCTGCTCCTGCCATGCCACACGGCGGTGGAGGAATGGGCGGAATGATGTAATTCCAAAAGAACGTAAGTATATTGGAAAGGCTTCATCGAAAGATGAGGCCTTTTTTTATTATTTTAGATCCAGTATCTCGTTCAAAGTTTCCATCGCTTATGATTATTCACAACGATTTTAAGGACTTCATTCTTTTTCTTTACGTACACATCTCACGCGCAGATGAAAATTATGATCCAGATGAAATGCAAACGATCAAGAAGAAGATTGAGGGCTTAGTGGGGAAAGATGCCGATATAGAGAAGAAACTGTATATCGCAATACGGGAGTACAATTCTTTCGACAAAACAAAATTAACGGTCCTGTTCAACGACAGCTTCAAACACTTTAGCAACAATGAAACTGTTTTAAAAAGCAATTTTTATAACGACCTGAACGAAATCATACTTGCTGATGGCAAGGTACAAGACGCAGAAACTAAAGCGTTACGTGCATTGAAAGAAATCATCGAATCGCATTCTGAAAAAATTTGAAATGAAAAACAGTTTACCGTTGTACTTGCTTTTTGCGCTGTTTGCTTTTGGCGCTTGTAAAAAACCTATAATGGAGGTGGCACATCAATCCATTCCACCGCTTGAATTAACAGCATCCATTCATGATTCGCTCCCTGGAACGGCTGTAAGTGTGCTAAAGTTAAATGGTCTGACTGGAGTGAAAGTCAAATATCATACAGGTTTGTATACAAGTTATTTTGAATATCACGCCGATAAAAACCTGCTGCTTAAAACACTTTCCGAATTACCCTTCTCCCTTAACGCCGCTATGGCTGATACAAGATGTGGTTCTGTCTCCTTCCACGAAATGAAGATGTTTTACAAAAGCATTCCCACTTACGAAACGGAATATCCTTTTTGGAAAATTGATCGCCACAATGTCGAGGTATACGAATGCATTAAACCTCCATTCCGACACCTTGTTCAAATTACTAATTCGAACCAAGTATTTCACAGAATTGAGTTTCTTGGAAACTCTTAATGAAATTAATTCTTTTTCACAGCCAGCCTGTACAGCATAAGCATCATTGCGAGAAAGAACATCGTTCCAAGAATGTGGTAGCCGCCTGTTCCTAACCCATCAACAAGTGCATGCTCAAGGTTAACAGACTCCATCATATCAGGTAGGAAGACCGCTAGGATCGCTACAATAACGCCGGTTAAGGCTCCCCCCGCAATAAGGCCGGTGGCAAACAAGCTTCCCCTTCCAAGTTCATTATCCTCAATGCTTTCATTCCTTTGGACGGCTCTCCAGTCCATGTAACCTTTTATAGCACCGCCCGCAAATATTGGTAGCGTAGTTGAGAGGGGCAGATATAACCCGATTGCAAAAGCTAGTGCCTTAATGCCGCACAACTCAAGGGTTACTGCAATAAAGACTCCGACAATTACGAATTGCCAATCCAGGTTAAAAGAAAGAATTCCTTTTGCCAGTGTCGCCATCAGTGTGGCCTGAGGAGCGGGATAACGGTCGCTTCCGATGGCATGCGTTAATCCTTGTGCCACCATATCTGGCGTTGGGGTATCCAGAACATTTACGACCACACCGATGGCTACGGACGAAACGATGGCCCCAATGAAAAGTGCAAGTTGCTGATATTTTGGAGTAGCCCCCACGATGTAACCGCTTTTGAGATCTTGTGAGGTTGCACCAGCATTCGCGGCTGCGATGCAGATCATACCCCCGACAACCAGAGCCAGCGGCTCATAAAATTTACCTGACCATCCTATGCTGGTAAAAATCAAACACGTACCCATTAACGTTGCTATCGTCATACCTGAAATGGGATTATTGCTGTTGCCTACAAGGCCAACGATACGGCTGGATACTGTTACGAAGAAAAAACCAAAAACCACAATGAGGACGCCAATTAATAACTTTTGAAAAAAACTATCCCCAGGAATAATACTGCTGGGGAGGAGTGCTACCAATAGAACCAAAGCAATACTTCCAATCGCTACAACTTTAATAGAAAGATCACGGTCAGTACGCAATACGCTCTCGACTTTTTCTTCCTTCATCGACGCGATGCTCTCCTTAAACGAGGAAATGATTGTTGGAATAGTTTTGATCAAGGTAATAAATCCACCGGCGGCCACTGCGCCGGCTCCTATCTGCCTGATGTATGAACGATATATTGCATCAGCAAAACTACCGAATGAATGTGATTGTGCATCCCAGGCACCCGGACCTCCCGAAGTATTGATATCTGCTAGATAACCTTGTTTGACCAATTGAAGTGCAATTGTGTCGGGATCAACAAGCGTTGTTAACAGTGGAATTAATGCCCACCAGGCTAGCACAGAACCAGCCACCAATACACCGGAAATACGGGGCCCAATGATATAACCTACACCCAGATACTCTGGTGTGATTTCACCACGAATGGCACCAGCTGGCCAATACTTATTGGTATACGCCGTTACAAATGCCGGAATCTCGGCAATAACATGAAGCACCTTCTGCAAAATTGCATATCCCATCGCCACGCCCATACCAACGAACGCTGTTTGAGCAAACACGCCACCTTTCTCTCCCGCCTGAAGTACCGAGGCGCAAGCAGTGCCTTCCGGATATGGAAGTACCCCATGCTCTTTGACAATCAATGAGCGCCTGAGCGGGATCATCATTAGCGTGCCTAACATACCCCCGAACGCAGCCAGTATTAAAATGGTGAGATAGTCAAAATAGCTTTCACCAATGCTCACGCCGTTAGAATCAGGAGAAAGAAAAAGAAAGCCGGGTAACGTAAACACCACACCAGCGGCAATTGATTCCCCCGCAGAACCTGTAGTTTGAATAATGTTATTTTCGAGAATGGTAGTCTTCAGAAACTTCCTCCCCAACGTAATGGCTATTACTGCAATTGGAATGGATGCTGTAACTGTAAGGCCGGCTTTGAGTGCCAGATATACCGTCGAAGCGCCAAACAGAATTCCAAAGAGCGAACCAAAAAGGATGGATTTTACCGTGAATTCCGCCATCTTTTGGTCGGCAGGTACATACGGTTTAAAAGATTTATTCTCTTCTATGCGCATACGTTTAAGTTAATTTGAGTCGGCGGTTTTCGGGGCGACAAAAACATTATACAGTATCATGAGTATTGTAGAAACTACTCCAATCATGGCTACAATAAACCACATGAGTGAAGGGTTTGTTGTAAGATAAGAGTTTCTAAGCCAGTCTGCCACCGGTCCTGCAGCAAAAGATCCCAGGGCAACAGGCAGAAATGAAAAACCCATGAATGTTCCAAGTTGATTTCTAGGAGCCAGTGTACTTACGTACTCATAAAATCTTGGTGACTGGGTTGATTCTCCCAGGGCAAAGATAGCAATCCCTATGATCGTAGCGGTCACTGTTGGTATAGTAGCAATGATGATCCACGACAACGTTGCAAACACGAAACCTAATGTCATTGCTGTAATAGGTCTCCAGGTTTTTACAAGGGCAGCCATAGGTATGGTGAGAAATATAATACTGATTGCATCTACTGTTTCTAACACTTCGAAATTATCGTAATGAAGAACTTCTGTTGAATAAAAGGGAACCAGGTAATAGATCTGCCAGAACATAATCCAAAATCCTGAAAAAATTATTAGAAAAGTAATAAAACGGATGTTGCCAAATACAAGCAGCATGTCCTTGAAAACTTTGCCAAAAGTTCTTTGTGAAGCTTGTGTTTGCTGTGGCGGCTCATTGAAAAAAATCCAGGCACCGATCAAAAGAAAAAAAGTGGTTACCGAAGACATGATCAAAACATATTCAATGCCCCAATCCTCACGTATCTGCAGCGCTAGTATTGGGCCAATAGCCCCACCGATATTTCCAAGCGTATAATAAATAGAAAAGCCAAGCCCTCTTACGTTAGGCTTTGAAGTTTGTGCTACGGTACCAACGATACAGGGTTTGATGAGTGATCCCCCAACTGCGGTCAACATGAGTACGGTAATAATATAAGTCTTCCGTCCAATGCTATCCATAATCTCCTGACCATACGACATTCCGGCTAATCCAATCAGGAAATACCCAACTGTAAAAATCGCGAAACAGGCCATCAATGTTTTTTTAAAACCGTAACGATCAACCAATACACCCGCGACGATTGGAAGCAAAAAAATTACACCTGAGAAAAGACCTGCTAAAGTGCCGGCTTCATTTACCAGCCCCACCTTATTCGCAAGAAAAACAGTCAACACTGCTTTAGAACCATAGAAAGCAAAACGCTCAAAGAGCTCCAGTGTATTGGCAATCCAAAAATCTGCTGTAAATCCTGACTTGATTTCTTCAAGCTTTTTGCTGAATGCCATGTCGGTCTGATATAGGTAAGAGGTAAAGTAGTCCTATAAATTCATTTTCGCAAACCCACTCTTTACAAGTTGTTATTGCCAAACGTTTGTAGACGCATTCAGTCCCTGAAAAAATTTTATCAAAACATTTTCAGATGATGGCGGTTTATTTATAAAACTTTAACAGCTATTATCTAACTAAACAAAATTGGAGTTATGAAAAATTTAGTCATTCTGTTTGCATTGTTTTTTAGTGTGCAAACCATACAAGCGCAAAGTGACAGCACTCAAAACGAAAGTGCTCCCAGTGAAAACGTGCAGAGCGAAAGCGCTGAAATTACAGATGCTGAGCTTGAAAAATATGCCGTCACCATGGATTCTGTTAACGACATGAAGCAAACGCTTTTGCAGGAAATAACAAACATGGTTAAGTCGAACGAAAAAATGACGAACGCGCGTTACAATGAACTTTCAAAAATCATTGATGATGAAGCTCAGCTTACGAAAGCAAAAGCTACGCCTGAAGAAATAGCTTTTATTAAAGATGTTGCAGCTAAGAAAGAAGAGGGTACCATGAAAATTCAGGAGGCTTTTAAGTCGATGGCCCAGGATTACGTTGGTGCCAGTTCGTACAACAAGATAAAAAAGGCCTTGGATGCAGATCCTGAAGTACAAAAGCGCTACCAGGAACAAATGAATAAACTTGGATCCGATGGCGGAAACTAGAATTGAAAAAGGGTCGCGGTCGTGACCCTTTTTTTATACACTTCATTAAATTAAATAATCATTAAATTTCATACACACACATTTTAGCGTTAGGCTCAATTCCTGAAATATTATATATTTGCCTCCTTAATTAAGTTCCTAAATGCGTCTTTTTCTCAAGGTAGGTCTCTTTCTTATTTCCTCGCTCCTTATAAAACCCGCAAATGCACAGTTTAATGTAAACTCACTGTTTGCTCCCGTCGACTTCAAAATTTCATATCATTTACTGCGTGCTGTAACAGACCAGGAATCGTCTAAAGATTCGTTGTCAGTCAACACAGATGAACTCGCTTACATGGCATCCTCTGACACAAGTAACAGTTGGAAAAACTGGAGCTTTGTTGAAAACTATGCATTCGGAAAAAATCGCGGAGACCTCCCGATGATTACTGATTTAAACTCACTTCATCCATATTTTAGAGATCAGGTGATTGAACTTATTAAACGTTGTAAAGCAAAAGGAATTGAGTTAACTGTGGTCGAAGCATATCGTACACATGCCAAACAGCATGAATATAAAACGATGGGAAAGAAATATACCAGCTCGGGCGCTGGCCGATCTAAACATCAATATGGCCTCGCAGTGGATGTAGTACCGGTTGTAAATGGCATTGCTGTCTGGGATAATGTGTTGCTATGGCGTAAGGTTGGCGTAATCGGTGAAAAGCTTGGACTCCGCTGGGGCGGACGTTGGAGAAAACCGTATGATCCCGGCCACTTCGAATGGACCGGTGGATTAACTTCTTCCCACCTGGGGTCGGGTAAATTTCCGGAATTGCCGATTTTCGCAGAGCGATATCCTTGTCTTGAAGAAGACATTCTCATGCTGAAAGACTATTGGAAAGAATGGGAGACGACCCAAAGCGTGATGACCCGTAAGTGATGAGGCTAACGTTTCCCGATAACTTTATCTTCGGGACAAGTACTTCCGCTGCACAAATAGAAACCGCCTTTGATCACGATTGGCAAGGCGTGCCCACCAGAAGTGGTGTAGCATTCGACAGGACCACTGATCACGAGAAAAAATTTAAAGAAGACGCGGCATTAATTGCGTCCGTTGCTCCCAGTTATCGAATGAGCTTCATGTGGAGCAAATTACAACGCCTCCCCTACGCACAATTTGATTCTCAAAGCACATTGGAATATCATCATTTCCTGCAAGATCTTTTATCAAAAGGGGTCAGCATCATGATGGTGCTTCACCATTTTACAAATCCATTGTGGTTTGCGAAATTGGGGGGCTGGGAAAAATCCGAGAACATTCCAATGTGGGTCGACTTCGCAAAAAAGGTTGTTGATGAATTCGGGCATTATGTTTCGTATTGGAATACATTCAATGAACCAAATGTTTATGCAAGTTTCGGCTGGATCACTGGCTTCTTTCCGCCTTTTAAAACCAACCCGTTTCTGGCGGGTAAGGTTGTTAAGAATATGGGCTTGGCGCACAACCAGGTTTATGATTATATTAAATCAGTACACCCGGCTCACCCCGTTGGGATTTCACACAACACAACTGTTTTTTCTGCTGAGAACGTTTTAGGATGGTTTCCTGCAAGGTTATCGGACTGGTGGTTTATGGACTACGTGCCTGGTCATTTTGAAAAAGTGGACTTTTTTGGAATGAGTTATTACGGGAGAATACCGCATGACCCATGGCCAATTACTTATTTGGAAAATCCGGATAAGATAAAAGCATTGGGCCGACCTCACGATGATATTTGGGAATATCATCCGGAAGGAATGCGTGCTTGTATAAATAGATACTGGCTGAAGTATAAAAAACCTATTATTATTACAGAAAGCGGCGTTAGCGATGAAACAGATTTACTTCGGATACAGGCCATTCAAGACTATGCATACATTGTGCACCAAGCGATTCAAGACGGTATAGATATCCGAGGGTATTATTTCTGGAGTACATGGGACAATTATGAATGGCATTTAGGCCCTTCCATGCGTTTCGGATTATATGCGTGTGATTTTACGACGATGAAACGAATGCGAAGGCCAAGCGCGGAGTTGTATGCCTCGCTTGCGCACACTAAAAAAATTACGATCGTCAAACCGAAAAAACAACCACTTGCGTAGTGGTTGAGAGTTTGGTTGCAAATGCACATTCCCTGAGTTAAATTCAATACGTCAACTCACAAAGTTTAACCGCTCCATTATGAAAAACGTTTTGCTGATATTTTTTACACTTCTTTTTTGGTATCCCACCGCAGCGCAGACGAAAAAACCATCCAAAGAAATTCTATATGTGGGCACCTATTCTGTCAGAGGTAGCAAAGGTATTTACGCCTACACATTTAACAGACTGAAAAACTCACTGACTTTAATTCAGGAAGTTCCTAGCCTCGAGAGCCCATCATTTGTTACTGTACACCCATCAAAAAAATTCTTATACTCGGTTAACCGGGGCAAAGCAGATATCGCCGATCAAGGTGGTTCCGTAAGTGCATATGGGATCGATCCGTCAACGGGAAGGCTGAGCGGGCTAAATCATAAATCGTCATATGGCGAAGGGCCTTGCTATGTCGAAGTTGATAAAACCGGAAAATATGTTTTTGTATCACATTATGGCGAAGGTAATATCACCGTACTTTCTTTATTTAAGGATGGACAAATCGGAAGCGTTTCCGATTCTAAAAAGTTTACCGGCAACAGTATCAACGCCGAAAGGCAACAGAGTCCTCATATTCATTCAACTACTGTGACACCCGACAATAAATTTGTCTACGTCATCGATCTGGGAACGGACAAAATCTACATCTATGAATTCAATGCTGCTGATGGAACGCTTCGTGCCGCTACCGTACCGGAGGTAAATGTTGTGCCGGGAGCAGGTCCCCGCCATTTCACCTTACACCCTTCGGGAAATTTTGCTTACGTGGCTGAAGAATTGACTTCGACCGTAGGTGTGTTTTCAGTAGATAAGGCAACTGGTGCCCTAACCATTCTACAAGATTCAGTAATCTCATTGCCGGAAAACTATACCGAAAAAAATACGAGCGCTGACATTCATACTGATCCGACAGGAAAATTTTTGTACGTCTCCAATCGCGGCGCCAACGTGATCAGCATTTTTTCAATTGGTGAAGATGGAAAGATTACCTTAGTCGGCCATCAAAATACTGGTGGCAAAGTTCCAAGGAATTTTTTAGTAGATCCCAAAGGCGAATATCTATTTGTGGCTAATCAGGATTCGGATACCATCAATATTTTTAGAATTAACCAAAAAACGGGTAAGCTAACACCCGTCGGCAAACCCGTAAGTGTTCCTTCACCTGTTTGTCTTAAGTTGCTCACCTTGAATTAATAAGATATAAGATTTGTATTTTTAACTGAACATGATCCGGCTTAATCCTTAAGAATCCGCATCTCCACACGGCGATTTTTTGCGCGGGCTTCTTGTGTCATCTCGTTCGACAGTGGCTGACTTCCTCCAAGAGCTTTTGTCTTCACACGATCTTTGCCGATGCCTTTAGACACCAAATACTTTTTCACTGCCTCCACCCTGTCTTCTGATAATTTCAAATTTGCTTTAGCACTCCCTTGGTTGTCTGTATGGCCTTCAAGCTGAATGACCATTTTCGAGTTCTCCTTCATCATTTGTGCTACTTCATCTAGCTCATTAAATGATTTAGGATCGATGACCGCTTTCCCTTGCGGAAATATCAAGTTGCTGAGGCGTATCGTTTCCCCCGAAGGAGTTAAAATTATATCACGCTGTACCCTGTTGTTCGTTCCGATGTCTTTGGGATCCACAATAACTGTTCGGGGATTATAACCTTTCGCCTCAGCCGTGATCTGATACTTTGCTGTCCCGAAAATTGGAAATGAAAAAGTGCTGTCACTAAATCGTCCAAAAATACTTCCTGTGGGAATGCTGCTATACCTTACGTTCGCTTTAATGCCTTTGTTCGTACGCGAGTCCGTAATTTTTCCTTCTGCAAGAATCTCGTCCTGCGCATTACAAAAACTTAAAGCGAAACTGGATACGAAAAGGAAAACTGATATTTTCTTCATGTTAATTATGTTTATTCCTGATAAACTCTCCGGAGTTAAACTTCCGCGAAAGGTTTAAGGAAATCAAATTTCCAATTCTATAGTGGAACCAACACCAAATTCCTTGCCGTCTTCTTTTTTATCTGTCTTATCTAAAGGCTTAACACCTTCAGAGACATTTTTACGATCATTAGCTACCGCTTCTTCACTTTTTTCGCTTTGCGGGCTTTCCCCGAAGAGGCTTTGCTGCTTGACTTTTGGTTTTGCCTGACTTGGTTTTTGCTGGGTTGCTTGCTGCGGCCTTGGGATTTCCCCGAAGAGGCTTGCTTGCTCCCCTTTTTCGTGCCATTGGCTTTCCTGCGGCTGACTTGGATGCTCTTTTTTTTTTGACGCCTGAGATTCCTTTTCGGTTTCAGACGTCTCTTCATCGCTGTCACTTTCTGCTACTTCTGGGCCGGTTTCTTCCTCCTGAACAAGGGTGGCTTTCGTAATTTTAAATTGCGAGAGCTTATTGCCCAGGGCTTTCCAACCTTTTATATCAATCAGATCTTCAAGATTAACAATCTCTATGCTTTTCCCTTTGTCTTTGCCTTTAACAACTTCAAGTTCAACCTCCGGTGTTTCTGACGTTGTTGCCAGTACGAGGCGTGAGCCGATTGTTTCCGATATGAATCCAAATTCTTTGTCCTGGGTGATGGTCTCAATCAGAAAACGTTTAACCATGTATTGCTTACTTTCCCCATCTACATAAATGGCAGACACGGGCTTCAGGGGATTGAATTTTTCAACCAGCAAGGTTTTCTCCGGTTCATAACGATTCGTCAGATCATAGTTAGTGATCTTATAAGCGCCGTTTCGTGTAAAGGCGATGAGTTGATCGTCTGCATCAAACTTCCCTAAATATTTTCCTCGCTTATCTTTATTCAGGCGCCCTGAGTCCGAGTCATACCAAAGGTCGAGCTTGCTTAATGTAGAAGTGCCGGCTTTTAATAATTTTACTTTACGAATGGGATATTTCGTTATCGTATTTCCGCGCGCTCCTCTTCCTTTTATCTCCAGCTCGGCAAAATCAAACTCGAAAACTTTCTTGCGTGCTGTACTGGATTGAGAGAGCGTGACTTCCACAACTTCAGCCTCACCGTTAGGATTTCCGCTGACATAGTGAATTTTTGAGTTCGGATGTCCCTGCGTAAGATCATATTCTTTATCGCGGATGACACCTGGCATGGTAAAGCGTTTGGCAAACCCTTTACCTGATTTACTATCGGTATAAACCACGTTATAAACTTTTCGATCGTCTCCTTTTTTCCAAATGCCCACGTAAAGGATGTCCTTCCCAACAAATACTTTTTCCTGGATGCGCGCAACGTAGGCCTTACCATCTTTCCGAATAGCGATTACGTCATCCAGTTCCGAGCAATCGCAGATGTATTCATCTTTTTTCAAGCCATAACCAATAAAGCCGTCGTCACGGTTTACATATAACTTCTGGTTATTGGCAATAACTTCGGTAGCCGTAACGGATTGGAAACTTTTAATTTCCGTCTTACGCTCTCTGCCTTTGCCATACTTTTCCAACAGCTTCTGGTAATAAGCGATGGCATAATCTGTGAGATGTTTTAAATTATATTCTGTCTCTTTCAGTTCTTTCTCAAGGTCTCTAAGCTGTTCGTCAGCCTTGAAGGAATCGAACTTCGAAATTCGCTTGATCTTGATTTCGGTTAGTCTTACGATATCATCTTCCGTAATCTCCCTGTAAAATTTCTTCTTATGCGGTTTTAATCCCTTATCGATTCTACTGATGACCTCTTCCCAACTTTCGGCTTCCTCAATCTCCCGGTAGATTCTGTTTTCAATAAATATCTTTTCCAATGACGAGAATAGAATTTTCTCCTTCAACTCCCCTTTGCGGATTTCAAGTTCGCTCTTCAACAGCGCCACTGTCTGTTGCGTGTTGTATTTAAGGATTTCATTAACGGGAAGAAAATGAGGCTTGTCTTCAACGATCACACATGAATTAGGCGAAATGCTGATTTCACAATCGGTAAAAGCAAACAATGCATCCATGGCGATTTCGGGCGACTGCCCCGATTGCAATAGGATCTGGATCTCCACATCCTTTGCTGTGTTGTCAATCACCTGCTTGACTTTGATCTGGCCCTTTTCGCTTGCTTTAACAATGGATTCCATTAAAGAAGTAGTCGTGGTGGAGAAGGGTATTTCCTTGATTATGAGTGTCTTCTTATCCAGTATATCAATCTTGGCTCTAACCTTTATTTTACCACCGCGGAGGCCTTGATTGTATTCCGAGAAATCAGCTGTACCGCCTGTCGGGAAGTCGGGATAGATCTTGGGCTTCTTCTCTTTGAGTACGTCAATCGACGCTTTAATCAATTCGCAAAAGTTGTGAGGAAGTATCTTCGTTGACAATCCTACTGCGATACCTTCAACACCCTGCGCAAGCAGTAATGGAAATTTCACCGGCAGCGTAACAGGCTCTTTTTTACGACCATCGTACGTGAGTTGCCATTCAGTAGTCTGCGCGTTATAAACTACATCTAGTGCAAACTTAGAAAGACGGGCTTCAATATAACGTGGGGCTGCAGCACTATCTCCTGTTCTAACGTCACCCCAGTTACCCTGTGTTTCGATGAGCAGATCTTTTTGTCCGAGATTAACCATCGCTTCGCCTATGGCTGCATCCCCGTGGGGATGGTACTGCATGGTGTTTCCGATGACGTTAGCTACCTTATTAAAGCGGCCGTCGTCCATCTCCTTAAGAGAATGCATGATGCGGCGCTGAACAGGTTTAAACCCATCTTCAATACGTGGTACGGCGCGCTCAAGAATTACATAAGAAGCATAGTCAAGAAACCAATTTTGATAAAGACCGTCAATGTCTATGGTATGAATAACGTCGCCTTCACCACCCTTACCGTTGCCATTAGACTTCGGTGATTCTTCATTTGGTCTTGGTACAAATTTTTTTTTGCTCATGATTTGTTAAAGCAGGGCTTTCAAATTTCTACTATCGTATTACTTTTATTCTCTTCCTGACATGAAGAAGTAAGATTCAGTTTCCTTATCCGTAATGCTAAGAAGGTCACTTACTCACTGACCACTTCCTCTTCCTTGTTTTCCACCACATCCAGTTCAATTCGCAGGTTATCAATGATAAATTCCTGACGCGTTGGTGTATTCTTTCCCATATAAAATTCCAGGATCTTTTGCGGATGATCGTCTTTATGAATGATGACTGGCTGCAGCCTGATATTATCACCTATAAATGCTCCAAATTCTTCGGGTGAGATTTCTCCCAAGCCTTTGAAACGGGTTATCTCGGGTTTTCCACCAAGTTTTATCATTGCAGCCTGCTTCTCTTCATCACTGTAGCAATAGATCGTTTCTTTTTTATTGCGTACTCTAAATAGTGGAGTCTCAAGAATAAAAACATGACCAGCTTTTACCAGCTCGTGAAAAAACTGAAGAAAGAAAGTCATCAGGAGTAAACGAATGTGCATGCCATCGACATCAGCATCGGTGGCAATAATGACTTTATTATATCGAAGGCCCTCCAGCCCGTCTTCGATATTTAAGGCATGTTGAAGCAGATTGAACTCTTCGTTTTCATACACAACCTTTTTAGTCAACCCAAAACAATTCAATGGCTTACCCCGAAGACTAAATACTGCCTGAGTTTCTACATCACGCGATTTGGTGATGGACCCACTGGCGGAGTCACCTTCGGTGATGAAAATTACGGTATCGAGACCTCGCGTACTCTTCTCATCGTCAAAATGGAAGCGGCAATCGCGAAGTTTACGATTGTGGAGATTTGCTTTTTTTGCACGCTCGTTTGCCAGCTTTTTGATACCGGCAATTTCTTTTCGTTCCCGTTCAGATTGCTGAATCCGTCTCTTTAATGCTTCAGCGGTTTCCTTATTCTGATTTAGAAAAATCTCCAACTCTTTCGCGACAAAGTCACTGACGTAATTCTTAACTGGTGCTCCATCGGGCGCCATGGTGATGGAACCCAACTTGGTTTTTGTTTGAGATTCAAACACCGGTTCCTGAATACGAACCGCCACTGCACCGATGATGGATGCACGAATATCGGCTGCGTCAAAATCAGTTTTATAAAAATCGCGGGCACCCTTCACCAGACCATCGCGGAAGGCGGCCAAGTGTGTGCCACCTTGCGTTGTATTCTGACCGTTAACAAAAGAGTAGTACTCCTCACCATATTGATTACCATGGGTGAATGCTACTTCTATGTCCTTACCTTTAAATTGGATAATGGGATACCGCATCTCATCAGCAGATACTTTTTGCCTGAGGAGATCCAACAATCCGTCTTTCGAATAGAATTTTTTTCCGTTGCAGTTGATGCTAAGGCCGGCATTTAGAAATGCATAATTCCACATCAGATCATCCAGGTATTCAGGAATGAAGTGATAGTTCTTAAACATGGTGTTATCTGGCTCAAACTCAACGAGTGTACCATTCTTTTCAGAGGTCTTACCAATCTTGGGATCGGCGACGATTATCCCCTTTTTGAATTCGGCAACTTTAGTCTGCCCTTCTCTAAACGCCTGCACCTTAAAGTAATTCGAAAGCGCGTTCACAGCCTTGGTACCCACGCCATTCAAGCCTACCGATTTTTGGAATGCACCCGAATCATATTTAGCGCCAGTATTTATTTTGGAGACCACATCTACGACTTTCCCTAACGGGATGCCTCGTCCATAATCTCTTACCGTGACTTTCGATTCAGTAATGGTAACATCAATGGTACGGCCGTAGCCCATCATGTGCTCGTCAATACAGTTGTCGATTACCTCTTTCACAAGCACATAAATCCCGTCATCTTTGGATGAGCCATCACCCAGTTTACCGATGTACATTCCAGGTCGCAAGCGAATGTGCTCACGCCAGTCGAGCGATTTAATACTCGATTCATCATACTCAAACATAGCCGCAGGCTTTTCAGATTTCCCCATACACGTTTTCGGAATAATTAAAGAGATGAAAGGCTAAAAAATCCAAATTATATAAGTCAAAAAAGTTTTTGTTAAGCCCGGGAGGGCCTGTAGAAAACCCTCCCGGACTCAGAAAAAGTCAATTCGCTCCTAATAAAAGAATTTTTGAAATCACAACAACATCCTTTCCTTAATTTTTAACTACAAAAATTTATTAAATACAATGCGTTAATGATCTGTTTACCAGAAGCTAGTATCAATTATGCTACACCATCAGTTTAGTATTGAAGCGCTTAAAAAAATGGAAAATTGGCCAGGCCGCTGCCCACAGAACGGTTAAGCCCAGGCTTCCGTAAATGATAAACGCTATTCTTTCAAAATCGAATCTTTCGTTGCTGTTATAAAGAGAAATAAAACTCATTCCAATAATCAGAAAGAGATTCAACGTGGTAACCAGTCCATTAAACCATGTCCTCAACTCCTCATTAGTTTTAAAGACCTTGGCAATAATGAAAACCATCACATTCATAACAGCGATCAAGGTCATCGCAATGTAAAAAAACACTTCATTGCTCAGTGAAACTCTTGCCCCGGCATCATCCTGAACCACCACTTCCTGGGGCAGACTGGCATAAACATACAGCAGCGACAATAGTGCCACCACCATTGAAAGAAACCATACACCCTTACTAATTTTTAAAGCCATGTTTCGTAAATTTGGTTGCAAGTTAAACGATAAATTGCTTGAACCTTAATCCCATCGTTTTATCGATTCCAATTTTTTTTATCCTTATTGGAGTGGAGTTGCTCATTGAACGATTTACCCATAAGGAGTTATACCGTTTGCCTGACGCAATTGCCAACATGAGTTGTGGCATCACATCACAGATATCAGGCTTATTTTTGAGAATCTTCGGGATCGGAATTTATGAAGTGCTCTATGACAACTTTGCGTTTTTTACACTTGACAACAAAACGTGGTGGTATTGGGTACTGCTGTTTCTGTTGGTAGATTTTGCATATTACTGGGCGCACCGCATGAGCCATGAGATCAATTTATTCTGGGGTGGTCATGTCGTGCATCATCAAAGTGAAGATTACAACCTGTCAGTGGCTTTACGACAAAGTTCATTGCAGGTGGTCTGGACGTTCGCCTTTAATCTACCCATCGCTTTACTTGGATTTCAAACCCTGGACTTCGCATTAATTTCCGCCCTCAATACACTTTATCAGTTTTGGATTCACACGGAGACCATCGGTAGGCTGGGGTGGTTCGAATATATTTTTAATACTCCCTCCCATCACCGGGTTCACCATGGCCGTGATCCCAAGTACATTGATAAAAACCACGCAGGTTCACTGATCATTTGGGATAAGATGTTCGGCACTTTTCAGGCAGAAGAAGAAAAGCCGACGTATGGAATTACTAAACCTATTAACAGTTGGAATGCGGCGTATGCAAATGTCAGCCACTATATTGAAATGGGAAAAGATCTTAAGCGAATTCCGTACTGGACAGACAAAGTGAAATACCTTTTTAAAAAACCCGGATGGCTGCCCGAATATCTGGGAGGATACCGACCTGCTCCGGAAGTGGACAAGCTTTCTTATAAAAAATATGACACGCCTGCTCCAATGGCATTGAACCTATATGTTCTCTTTCAATACATTTTGTGTTTGGTTGCCACAGCATTGTTTCTAGGCAAAGCAGGTGAGTTTAATTTAATAGAGAAAATTATTATTTCCATTTTAATCTCCATCGTGGTAATCAACAGCGGTGTGCTTTTCGAACAGCGAAGCTGGGCAAAATATTCTGAGTGGATCCGCATCATTGTTTATCCGACCTTGCTTGTTATTCTTACATTTCTTAACGGGTGGCCGATTGCTCTTTACTTTTTAGCCGGAGTTTATTTAATTATTTCAGTCACCTGGTTTTACGCTATACAAAAAAGAAATGTTTATATACAGATGGTTTAAGAAGCATGTTGAAGTGTTATGGTGCAAAGTGTTGGTATGGGGAGATTCAAATTCGGGAGCAAGAGAAATACAATTCAACAAGTATTTTATCGTCCTCGTTTTGTTTGTTGCTGCTTGCGGTCACAAGGAATTACCGGCGTTAGAACAAGTCGATCTCGCCATTTGGAAAGAGGATAAATTTGCGTGTAGTGGCAAACGTGCATCAATGGTGGATGCCATGAACTCACAAGCAGACAAATTGCTGGCACTCAGCCAGCAGGAAATTGTCGAACTGCTGGGAAAGCCTGACGCAAACGAACTTTACAAACGGAATCAAAAATTCTTTTACTATTTCCTTCAGCCTTCCAAATCCTGCTCCGATACGGTAACTACCGAGCCCAAAAAACTGGTCATACGGTTTAATGCAATGGGTTTGGCAAAAGAAATCGCTGTTGAATAAAATGGTATTTTAAAGCCTTTCATAAGAGAGCCCGCACCCTTCAACAATTGAATCCGCAGGGCAATCGTTTGAAATTCACTTAGTTTTAGGTAACTTCATTTTGTCTAACACTAAACCCTTTCATTTATGCAATTCCATCCTAATGAGCTTTTCTTGCTTTATAATCCAAAAAGCAACACGGGTAAACAGACGAAGGCTATCGCATGCAGCATCAATAGCCACATCAACGAAGTTGATACGTTGCACGAAAAACTTGGACCGACCTATTGGAAAGAAGTGATGAATCTTTTAGGCATGGCTCCTCAGGACTTATTGGATGAATCCCATCCTGAATACAAACAAAAAGTTGCTAACAATACCTTTACCATGAATGGATGGTTAGACGTTGTCATGCATAACCCTCAGTTACTAAAGGCTCCCATTGCAATTTATAATGGCAAGGCTGTGTTGTGCTGTACGCCTACCGATCTCTTTAAACTAAGCATGCGCGATAAAAGTGAGAAGGCTCTACCACATTTAAGAAAGTAGCACCTAAACCTTAACAGCCAATCAGCTAATTCAAGCTTGTCTATCGCTTAGGCGACTGTTGACATATGCCGGAGCCAATTTTCCTTTGATAGAATAAAGGTTAACGCCTAACGTTCTTATCTTGCTCAAAAAAAAGTATGATGAACGTTGCTGTTATTGGATCCGGAACAATGGGGAATGGCATTGCCCATGTTTTTGCGCAACACGGGTGCAAGGTTTCTTTAATTGATATTTCGGAAGATGCGCTCAAAAAGGCATTGAATACAATTCAAAAAAATTTAACCAGACAGGTAGAAAAAGAAATTATCACAGAAGAAATAAAAAATCAGTCGTTACAAAACATTGTAATCAATACGGATCTGAAAAAGGGCGTAGCATCTGCTGAATTAATTGTAGAGGCCGCGACAGAAAATCTCTCATTAAAATTAAAGATTTTCAGTGATCTCGATTCAGTAGTGCCACCATCAGCGATCCTTGCGTCAAATACATCGTCTATATCTATCACCCAAATTGCCGCTGCAACACAACATCCAGAGCAAGTTATCGGTATGCATTTTATGAATCCAGTACCAGTGATGAAGCTGGTCGAGGTTATTCGAGGCAAAGGTACCAGCGACGAAGTGACGAAGCGGGTGATGGACATCTCAAGAAAACTCGGCAAGATCCCCGTTGAAGTGAACGATGCTCCGGGTTTTGTAGCCAATAGAATTCTGATGCCTATGATTAACGAAGCAATATATGTTTTGTACGAGGGCGTTTCAGGTGTGGAAGAAATAGATACTGTGATGAAATTAGGAATGTCACATCCAATGGGACCACTTCAATTAGCCGACTTCATCGGGCTGGATGTATGCTTGTCCATTATAAATGTGCTCCATGAAGGATTTGGAAGTGCAAAATATGCACCATGCCCATTACTGGTAACAATGGTACAAGCAGGTGAGCTCGGTGTAAAAAGTAAACGCGGGTTTTACAATTATCAAACAAGTAATAAGGAGCTACTGATAGCCGACAGGTTTCGCCGCTAAATTTGACCCACTAACGTTAACATATATATGCAGAACGTCACGCTCTGGTTTTCAACAGATCCCTGATTTCCGCGAGCAGTTTAACATCCGGAGGAAGTTCGGCTGGCGCAGCAGGTTTAGCTTCTTCTTTCTTCTTCAATTTATTCATTCCTTTTACCAAGAGGAAAATGATAAACGCAAGAATGATAAAATTAAGAACTACTGTAATAAAATTTCCCCAGGCAAAAACAGGCCCGAGTTCTTTTGCTTTATCCAATGGCAAATTCGGATCCGTAGCCAAAGCAGCTGATACTTTTTCAGATAACGGCCAATAGAGATTTGAAAAATCAGCTTTAAAAGCAATGCCTACCAAAGGCATGATTAAATCATTCACTACTGAATTTACTATTGTTCCGAAGGCAGCACCGATAATTACACCAACGGCGAGATCCATGACGTTACCACGGAGAGCAAATTCTTTAAATTCTTTTAGCATGGCAGAGAGGGTTAGGTTTGCTGTTTTCAAATTAGCGCTAATTCTTTAAACAACAAAGAATAACATAGTTCCTCTTTGATGCGTCCTCTCGCAGGTTTTCCAGAATTTATTGGTTAACTTTTACGAAGAAATCATTGTTGTCTATGGCGGCCGGAAAAAGAAAATCCCTCAAGGTAAAAGGATCCATCAAATCCGGCCTATCGAAAGCAGCAAAAAAAACTTTCCCCAAAAAAATAAAAGTCTCCACGCGAGATCAACAGCCCCTCAATCAACTTTCAAATATTACAACATGTCTTTGGGAATGGAATATTCTCAAAAATCAAATTTGGCTATCCGACAACGCACATAAGATTTTTGGAACATCAAAAAAGAAATTCAGAGGATCATATGAATCTCTTATGAAGCTGCTGAAGGACGACCATCGGGAACTGGTCTCAGCGGAAATAAAAAAATGTCTTCAAAGTGATAAAGAGTATTTTGTTCAATATAGAATTTCCAAAGCTCATGAAATTCCAAGATGGATTGAAGCAATTGGCAAAGTTCACCGCGATCGTAAAGGGAATCCCGAGCGCATGATTGGTTCTTTTTATGACATCACCAACATTAAACTTGGTGAAATTGAAAGAAAGGAATGGGAAGCTCGATATAAAGTAATTGTTACAGCATCCAATCTCATCATTTATGATTATGATTTACTAACAGGAAATATTGAGTGGGAAGGTGCACTTCAGGAAGTGTTAGGATACAAAAAAGATGAGTTGGGCAATTTTAAATCCTGGACAAACCTCATCCATCGTAACGACCGGAAAAAAGCACTTAACCAGCTTGAAATCGCAAGACAAGGCCTGAAGCTGTACGACATACATTATCGATTTAAGTCCAAGTCAAAATCATATGTAGACATTCACGACAAAGGAATCTTTCTCCTTGATGAGACAGGTCAGCCTTACCGGATGCTGGGTACCATGCAGGACATTTCCGAAAAAGTTCGCATTGAAAAAGATTTACTGGAGAGCAATAAGTTCAAAGAAAGCATGGAGAATGCGATGCCAGGAATGCTGTATGTTTACAATCTCATAGAACAGGAAAACATTTATGTGAACCACAATATCACAACAACGCTGGGCTGGACATGGGAGGAAATTGAAGCAATGGGTAAGAACCTCATATTTCAATTAGTTCACCCTGACGACGTAGAGAATTTAACGCAATGGTCGAATGAGCGTAGCCGAACCGTTAAAGACGCAGAATACAGGTTGAGAACAAAATCTGGCGAGTGGCGATGGTTTCATAGCCGGGACACCGTTTTTCAGAAGGATGAAAAAGGAAATGTAACACAAATCATTGGCGTAGCGCAGGACATCACGGAACGCAAAAAGATAGAGGAAGCGTTAAAGGAAAGTGAGCAAAGATTTAGAACACTTCAGGAGGCCTCCTTCGGCGGAATCGGATTACATGACAAAGGAATAATTATTGATTGCAATAAAGGTCTCAGCGTAATATCCGGATATTCTCAGGAGGAGCTGATCGGTAAAGATGGTGTAAGGTTATTAATTGCTCCTGAATATCGTGAGACCGTACTGCAAAACATTTTATCTGGCTACGAAAAGCCCTATGACGTAGAGGGAATTCATAAAGACGGAACAAGGTATGCGCTCGAGATAAGTGGTAAGGTTGTTCCCTATAAAGGACGAAATATTCGAGTAACTGAATTGAGAGATATCACCGAAAGGAAATTAATTGAGCAAAAGATCCTTGAACAAAATGCCCGCCTGCAATCCATCACAGCAGACCTCCAAAGAAAGAATGAGCAATTGGAAGAATTCACACAAATCGTCTCTCACAACTTGCGTTCGCCAATGGGCAATATTACGTCGTTATTAACCTTTATGGAAAACTCCTCGTCCGAGGAAGACAAAGCACAATTTATCAAATTTTTGAAAGAGTCAGCAGCTAACGCTATGACCACACTCGATGAGCTTAACGAAGTTCTCAAAGTCAAACAGAATAAAAACATCGAGAAGCAAACCCTTGAGTTTGACAAAGTTTTCGGGCAAGTAAAAACGATGATCAGTGCGAAGATTGCTGAGACATCAGCTGAAATCCACAGTGATTTTTCGCGTGCGCCTTCTATCCGTTATCCACATATTTACCTGGAGAGTATTTTTCTCAACCTTCTAACAAACGCACTCAAATACAGCAAACCCAATCAAAAACCTGTTATTCATGTTAAAACGTACTATGACAAAAACGATATTATTTTAGAAATCAAAGATAACGGACTAGGAATAAACATGGACCGGCATGGTCACCAGGTTTTCAAACTCCAAAAAACTTTTCATAAGCACCCCGAAAGCCGAGGCATCGGATTATTCATGATCAAAAATCAAATCGAAACAATGGGTGGAGAAATAACGATCAAGAGTCAGGAAAATGTGGGTACCACACTCACCATCAATTTCAATAAACACCAGATGGAAGAGGAATAGCTAAAGAGCAATCAAAGCATTGCAAGTGGTGCCTGGCTAACCTTCCAATTCCTAATCGGAAATATTCAAAGGATTCCTTAGTCCTTCATAGCTGGTTAGCTCAACGCCAGCACTTCCGATAAACATTTCTGCGTCGATTTTTACTGGGATACGATTTTTATCATCAGAGAAAAAAGCCGTGACGGAATTCTCGCCCTCAAAAACTTTATTTGGAGGCATTACCGGTTTAAACACCAACGTCCTGATTTTGCCGGCTTTTACTTTGATGGTCTGCTTTCCATGATAAACGATCTTCATTTTATAAAACTCGTCTTCGAAAAAACCGGTGACCACCACCGTATCCCCTTGTTTAATTTTGCTAAGATCCATGTTACGCAGGTATAAGAACCCTGCGATCATATCTCTTACCTGGGGAGGTGCATCATAAAATTTGGATTCCTTAAACTTGCCCGTGGCATTGTCCATGGTTTTCACCTCGATCTTCTTGTTTATGTGATCAAAGAAAGTCCATTCATCTTTTTTATATCTCCCCTCCCGAATTCTTCGGTAAAACTGGTGTGGAAGAATAGCGGCAGTATCAATATAAGCGCCCCATTGGTCATCAACATCGGCTACCCAATCCACAAAGCCTACCGTTCTTCCATGTACATCAATTTTAAAACAGTCGCGGTTGTTAAGCTTAAAATAATTGGGATGGACCTTTACACTACCTTTCCCTACTGTAAAAATTCCATAAGTCATTTTGAAATTGATCACCTCCCCTCGGGTAAAACTTTCGTTTTTGACCCGCGGGTAGACGTCATTTCTATAGGTGACGAAACCTGTTAGCAAACTTATTAGAACAAAACTGAGGGTAAGTCTTCTCATCGTTAAACCATTAAATTTACACAAAGCACGTTACTCCAATGTAACCGGTGTAAGAAATTCAAACGATATGCCAATACTCATAGTCGTTTAAACGGAAACATTATTCTCCCGCAAAGCATCGTTCAGCGAAGTTTTTTTATCCGTGCTTTCCTTTCGCTTCCCGATAATTAATGCACAGGGAACGTGGAAGTCACCCGCCGGGAACTTCTTCGCATAAGAACCTGGAATAACCACCGACCGCTCCGGAACATAGCCTTTCGTTTCGACAGGCGTTGAACCGGTAACATCAATGATTTTGGAGCTCGCTGTCAATACAACATTTGCACCGAGCACGGCCTCCCTCCCTACTCTGACACCTTCCACCAGAATACATCTGGATCCAATAAACGCGCCATCCTCTACAATAACAGGAGATGCCTGAACTGGTTCCAAAACCCCGCCAACTCCTACGCCCCCACTCAAGTGGACGTTTTTTCCAATTTGAGCACAACTTCCAACGGTTGCCCAAGTATCCACCATCGTTCCTTCATCCACATAAGCACCAATGTTTACGTAAGACGGCATCATGATCACCCCTTTGCTTACATATGAACCGTACCGGGCAATGGCATGTGGAACAACGCGTACCCCAAGCGCTTTATAGTTACGTTTTAATTTGATCTTATCGTGGAATTCAAAAGGGCCAACTTCGATCGTCTCCATCTGCTGAATAGGGAAATACATGATCACTGCTTTTTTAACCCATTCGTTAACCTGCCATCCAGACGCTACAGGCTCGGCTACACGCAGCTCGCCTTTGTCAAGTTTTTCGACTACACTACGAATGAGCTCCTGACTTTCAGTGTTTTGAAGGAGCGAACGATCTTCCCAAATTTTTTCAATGCGTTGTTTCAATTCCATTATATTAGAGTTTCAGCATGCAAGAAATAAAAAAAAGAAGAATAGTCCTCGCTTCGGTACTGAAACCCGTCAACGATCCGCGCATGTTTGAGAAAATAGGGCAGAGTTTGTCCCGCCACCACGAAGTTCATATCATTGGTACCACTGCCACCGTTGACAACAGCAATGCATCAATTTTCTTTCACCCATTAGCACACTATACCCGACTTGGAATTGACCGGATACTGTCACCGTTGAGAATTTTAAAAAAGCTCTTAAGCATCAAACCCCACCTGATCATTATAGGTACCCATGAACTCTTATGGGTAAGTCTGATTGCAAAACTGCTGCTGCGATGCAAAGTCATTTACGACGTTCGTGAAAACTATTTCCGCAACATCCTCTACACGAATGCTTTCCCTCCTATTCTCCGGGTTTTAATAGCCTTGTACGTAAGAATTAAGGAATGGATTACCGCACCCTACATAAATATTTTTTTTCTCGCCGAAGCTGGATACGAAAAGGAACTCAAGTTCATTGGAGAAAATAAAATCATCATTGAAAATAAAGTCAAAAAAATGGCGCTACCAGTTGGTAGAAAATGGAGCAGCAAAGATCAATGTATTCATTTCGTTTTTAGCGGTACACTGGGCGAGACGACCGGCGTCTTTATCGCCATTGATCTTGCCAGCAGACTTCATGCGGTTGATCCAAAAGTCAGATTACATATTATTGGGTTTAGTCCATTGCTCACCGTTCAACATGAAATCAATAACCTGGTCAGCGCGAAGAACTTCATCCATTTCACCGTAAGGCATGAACCCATTCCTCACCTTGAGATCCTTAAAGCGATACAACAATCAGATGTGGGGATTATCGCTTATCCTTCCAACCCATCAACCGAAAACACTATCCCAACGAAGCTGTATGAGTATCTGGGCTATCAATTGCCTATTCTTCTGATCGACCATGCGCCTTGGGTAGCTATTTGCCAACCTTATCATGCTGCCATTCCTTTCAATTTAAAAAACATTCATGCCGAGAAGATTCTTCGGGACTTAAAAACCAATACTTTTTACGACCAGATACCTCAAGATGTGTTTTGGGAAGTTGAAGAAATCAAGCTGTTAGCGGCGGTTAACAACCAATTGACATAAATTATTCCGAAATATTTTTTTAGACCAGTCTAAACTTTTATTTTTGTGATACCGTTGATAGAAACACAAGAATACCATGTTAAGCTACACGGAAGAAAATTATCTCAAGGCCATCTACCATCTTGCCCAGGGAGGTACGAAGGCCGTACTAACCAATGAGATTGCTGAAATGCTGAATACAAAAGCAGCTTCAGTAACAGACATGATCAAAAAGCTTTCCGGCAAAAACTTCATCTCATACGAAAAATACTATGGTGTGAAGATGACCAGGCAAGGAAAATCCGAAGCACTTAGCATTATTCGAAAGCATCGTTTGTGGGAAACATTTCTTGTGCAAAAGCTGCAGTTTAATTGGGATGAAGTGCATGACATCGCGGAACAACTCGAGCACATTCAATCACCGTTGCTGATTGAAAAATTAGATGCATTCCTCAACTATCCCAAAGCGGATCCCCACGGGGAGCCTATCCCCGATCGTAACGGTAAGGTACAGGTACAGGCACACGGTTGTTTGCATGAGCAAACGTTAGGTTATAAGGGATGCATAGTAGCGGTAAAAGATTCTGATGCCACACTGCTGAAGTATCTAAATAAAATCGGCGCAACACCTGGGAAAAAAATTGAATTGCTGAACAAGGAGGCATACGATGAAAGTCTTGAAGTGCTTGTTGAAAATAAGAAACTGAGTTTATCAAAACCCGTCGCACAAAACATTTTAGTTTCACTGACAACCCGATAAGCATTATGGAAATGGGGAATACAATACGAAAATCTTTAAGTGAAGTAAACTCTTCGGTTGATACTACACAGGGAAAAGGGTGGCGGAAACTGCTTGCATTCTTAGGACCGGCTTACCTGGTAAGCGTTGGGTATATGGACCCCGGTAATTGGGCAACTGATATTGCCGGAGGAGCCAGGTTTGGATATGCCTTGATTTGGGTTTTGCTGATGTCGAATTTAATGGCACTGCTGCTGCAAAGCTTAAGTGCCCGGCTAGGTATAGTCAGGCAGTTAGATCTGGCTCAGGCGTCAAGGAGGTCATATAATCCAGTCGTTAATTTTTTTCTCTGGATACTGGCAGAAATTGCCATCGCCGCCTGCGACCTGGCCGAAGTTTTAGGAATGGCCATCGGATTGCAATTGTTATTTGGATTGCCGCTCATCTGGGGAGTAAGCTTAACTGTATTAGATACGCTGTTGCTTCTTTTCCTTCAAAGTTATGGCATTAGAAAAATTGAAGCATTTATCATTGCCTTGGTAGCCATCATCGGGGGTGCATTTTTAATTGAGATGTTCCTGGCGAAACCAAACTTTCCTGAGCTGGCCAAAGGCTTCATTCCATCTATTCCAAATGATCAGGCACTGTATATCGCCATAGGAATTATTGGCGCAACCGTAATGCCCCACAACCTTTACTTACATTCATCCTTGGTACAAACCAGGAGGATCAGTCGCAACGCGAAGGGAATCTGGACATCGATCAAATATAATTTCATCGATTCTGCCATTGCATTGAATGCGGCGTTCTTTGTCAATGCCGCCATTCTCGTACTTGCCGCATCCACATTTTTCAAGGCTGGATTGTACGAAGTAGAAGATATTCAGGATGCTTACAAATTTCTTAGTCCCATGCTTGGCACGCAATGGGCATCGATTCTTTTTGGTATTGCACTGGTCGCGGCAGGACAAAGTTCAACGATTACAGGAACACTGGCAGGACAAATTGTAATGGAAGGTTATTTGAATCTTCGCATTGCACCCTGGCTAAGGCGATTAATCACGCGACTGATCGCTATCATCCCCGCATTTATTGTCATTCTCGTCTATGGAGAATCCGAAACTGGGGCGTTGCTGATTTTTAGTCAGGTGATACTTAGCTTGCAATTAGGATTTGCCGTCATTCCATTGATTCACTTTAACAGCGACAAAGAAAAAATGGGTGAATATGTAATTAAACCCTGGATGAAAATTGCTGCCTGGCTGATTGCAGCAATTATTGTAACACTTAATGTAAAATTAGTAATACAGGAAATAACGGTATGGCTCACTGCTGCCGGCGGCGACGCCTGGATTGTTTGGGTAACGGCGGTACCTGTTTGTATCGCGGCAGGTGTGTTGTTGCTCTACATCACGTTTAAACCGTTCATTGAAAAATTCGCGGAACGGGACACTAAGATTCCACATGGCACCGCAGTTAAATTAGATGTGTCGTACAAGCTTTCTTATCATCGTATAGCGGTGACGATAGACTTTGGTAAAATGGACAATGAAACCATACGAAGTGCCATTGCTCAGGGCGGTATTAATGCGCGTTATTTATTGCTGCACGTGGTGGAAACTGCGGGTGCCATGGTGTATGGCAGTGATATCGAAGATCAGGAATCAGCCGAAGATACACTTGCCTTGGAGAATTACAAAAATCAGTTGGTTGACAAAGGTTACGACGTGGAGATTAAAATCGGTTTCGGAAACCCACGAAGCACCATACCGGAAATGGTAAAAGAATTTCAAGCGGACCTGTTGGTGATGGGTGCTCATGGTCATAAGTTTTTCAAGGATATTATTTTTGGAGCAACCGTGGACACCGTAAGGCATAGGGTGGATATACCCGTTCTGGTGGTGAAGGAAAAATAGGTTACTTGTCGCTGACAGCTTCGTACCTTGCAAGATATATTATGTCAACAACCATCGAAGATACCATCGTCGCCTTAGCAACTGCGCAGGGAATTTCTGCAATTGCGGTGATCCGCCTTTCCGGACCAGAGGCTATAAAGATCACTCAAAAATGTTTTAAAGGAAAGAACCTCGAAGAACAGCCATCACACACGATTCATTTCGGAAATCTTCATCACGAAGGAAAGATTATTGATGAAGTCCTTGTTTCCATTTTCAAAGCGCCGAATTCGTTTACCATGGAAAACGCAGTGGAAATTTCATGTCATGGATCGCCGTTCATCATCAAGGAAATTATAAAGGCATTGCTACGACAGGGAGCACGACTCGCACAGCCGGGAGAATTTACCAAACGCGCCTTTCTTCATGGTCGGTTTGACCTTGCACAGGCTGAAGCCGTGGCCGACCTGATCAATGCAGAAACAGATAATGCACGACAAGCTGCGCTTAACCAAATGCGCGGCGGCTTTTCGAAAGAGATCAATCATTTGCGTGACGAATTAATTCACTTTGCGTCATTGATCGAACTTGAACTCGATTTTGGGGAAGAAGATGTTGAATTTGCTAAACGCGATGATTTAAGAGAGCTTATTCAGAAAATTCAATCTTATTTACGGGCTTTGATTGACTCCTTCGATCAGGGCAACGTAATAAAAAACGGTGTACCTACTGTGATTGCAGGAAAGCCAAATGCAGGTAAGTCAACTTTATTGAATGCATTGCTAAATGAAGAACGTGCTATCGTTTCTGATATCCCTGGGACTACACGCGATGCCATCGAAGATGAAATAATTCTGGGTGGGATAAATTTTCGATTTATTGATACCGCAGGTTTACGTGAAACAAAAGACGTCATAGAAGCCATCGGCGTGGAGCGAACTCGTGAACGAATGAAGAAAGCCTCATTAATACTTTACCTGGTTGACCTCTCCAATGCGACAGAAAATGAAATTGAGGAACAGGTTCATGAGTTGAAGGCACTGGCCATCCCCTATCTCATGATCGGGAATAAAATGGATCAGGCCGACAACACGCTATTGAAAAAATTAGAAAGCCAACCTTTTATCTTTATCTCTGCATCTAACAAAACAAACCTTTCATTGCTCAAAGAAAAGATCTTAGAAAAAGTACAGATAAAGGAAGTAAAGAAAGGCGACGTGATGGTTACGAACCTAAGACACTATCAAAACCTGCTTCAGACAAATGAATCCCTCGACCTTGTTTTAACCGGACTTGATTCCGGAGTGACCGGAGATTTTCTCGCCATGGACATACGGCAATCCCTGCATTATCTGGGAGAGATCACGGGCACCATTACAACGGATGATCTATTGGATAATATTTTTTCGAAGTTTTGTATCGGGAAGTGAATTCTGAAAGAGGCCAGTTCGTGTTCGTCAAAGCCGAATCAAAAATGGTGGTTACTCACTCCACCTCGATGCTTATTGGGATGGCAAACGCTCTTACGATTTCTCAAGGTTGGAAGTGATTGATAAATCTTGTGTTTTGCGCTTGTAGCCAGCACGCCCACGAGTTGAAATCCTTCATTGTGCTAGCGATTTTAGTTTGGAAACTATTACAATAATGATCCGGATTAACTATTATTGTGTATAAACAACACATTAATGAAATTATCTTCTCTACTGTGTTCCGTAGATTACTGTGACCTTAAAAAAATAATTGGTGTTTATTGTTTGATTCTACTGTTCCATTGCCAAGTCACCGAGGCTGCAAGAATCGACTCGTTGGACATACCGAGCACAGCTATGGGCAAGACGTATAAGTCAGCTATCGTGCTTCCGGCTTCCTACGCAAAAAGTAAATCCGTTTATCCTGTATTTTATTTGCTGCATGGTGGCTTCGGACATTACAGGGACTGGCTTGACAAAACTCCGGACACTCAACTGTTACATCGTTTAGCTGATTCGTATGACCTGATCATCGTTCTGCCGGAAGGTGAAATTTTCAGCTACTATATCGATAGTCCCGTTGACAGGAAAAGTCAATTCGAGTCGTATGTCATTAAAGACGTTGTTCCTGCAATTGATAAAACCTATCGTACCAATCGCAGCAATAAAGCAAGGGCTATATCCGGTTTATCTATGGGTGGATATGGTGCTTTGTATTTGTCAGCACGACACCCGGATGTGTTCGGTACTGCAGGCAGCATGAGTGGAGCCCTCAACCCCGACATGATGGGGTGGAAACTTCCTCCTGACATGGCATCCAATATTAAAAAGGCATTTAGTGCGATCATGGGGCCTATCGAATCGGTGGATTATTCCATATATTCGATCATCAACATGGCGGATCTGATCAAAAAGAACGGTACGAAATTAATTATCGACTGTGGCGTAGATGATTTCTTAATTGAGCCTAACCGTGAATTGCATCGAAGGCTCCTGTTCAATCAAACCCCACACGATTATACTGAACGGCCAGGTGGCCACTCCTGGGATTATTGGCAAAATTCCTTGCCTCATCACATTCTATTCTTCCATGAAGTTCTGAAGACAAATAAGGCAACAGTCAACTGAATCACTCATGAATAAATATTATGCAGTTCTATTTGTGTTGCTGATCACGCTGAAATCCTTCAGCCAGATCACTTCGGGAAAACTGACAAGCTTTAAGATCAAGGCGGAGACCTTGCGAAATGATGGCGGGGAAAATCCAAATCGCAACGTATCTGTTTATCTCCCTCCGGGTTACGAAAACGGGAACAAGCGTTTTCCGGTAATTTATTATCTGCACGGCTTTATGGGAACCGACAGTATATCTTCATCAATGAAGATGATCCTCGACAAAGGAATTGCCCAAAAAAAGATCCGTCCATTCATTTTAGTTATTGCCAGTCATTATACATTATACGAAGGAAGTTTCTACAGCAACTCGTCCCTTACTGGTAATTGGACTGATTTCCAGGCGAGAGAAATAGTAGAATATATTGATAGGAATTTCAAAACGCTAGCTACGCGCGAAGGCCGTGGAATAGCTGGCCATTCCATGGGAGGATACGGAGCAATAAAAATCGGTATGCTGTTTCCGGAGGTGTTTAGCAGCGTGTATGCATTGAGCCCTGGTCTATTGGCATTCGTAAAGGAGTTTGGGCCTAACAGTGATTCGTTCAAAGAACTGGGCAAGATTAAAACGCACGAAGAATTAAAGAAGACATATTATCCGAAAGTACTCGTAGCGGTGGCCCGGGCGTGGTCACCTAACCCTGCGAAGCCTCCTTTCTATTGTGATGTTCCGTTTACCTACCAGGGAGACAGTTTAATTATAAACGACAAAGTCATGGAGAAATGGAGTCAAAACATGCCTGTGTACATGGTGGATAAATATGCATCGAACCTTCGTAAACTTAAGGCATTGAAGCTTGACTGGGGGAGAAATGACGCGAGTCGCTTTCCTGTTCAGTGTGGTATGTTCAGTCAGCGGTTGGAGAATTTAGGAATTGATCACTTTGCTGAAGAATACATCGGAAATCACGGAAATAAAATCTGGACCACAGATGGACGAGTTTTGAATGACTTGCTTCCTTTCTTCAATGAGTATTTGAAATTTGATTAACCAATAATAGCACGTGATTGCGCTCCTGGGGTTCGCTACAATTGTAGTTTTCTTGATCCTGATTTTAACGAAAAGGCTTTCGGTGATCACCGCGTTGGTGTTAGTACCGATGGTATTCGGATTACTCTCAGGCCTTCATCCAAAAGAACTCGGTGAAATGATGCTGGGAGGAATCAAACAGGTTGCTCCTACCGGAATCATGCTTGTATTTGCAGTATTGTATTTTGCCGTTATGCTGGATGCCGGGCTGTTTGACCCTGTGGTAGCGTTCATCGTCAGAACAGTTAAAGGTGATCCTTTGAAAGTAGTGATGGGTACTGCCATTCTTACCATGATTGTGCATTTAGATGGCGATGGCACGGCTACGTTCATGATCGTTCTGTCCGCTTTTCTGCCGATTTATAATAAGTTGAACATGAGTCGCTTGGTGCTTGCCGGGATTGTTGCGCTCAGCGTTGGTCCTCTGCATTTAGTGCCTTGGTCGGGTACCTCGGCACGCGCAATTTCGACATTAAACACCTCAGCTGACAAACTCTTTAATCCTAACCTCCCCGCTATCGTTGCGGGCATAGCGTGGGTATTAATTGTTGCATACATTCTTGGAAGAAGAGAACGAAAACGATTAGGTGTGGTTGATTTTGTCTACCAGCATCACGCATCCTTAAGCGAAGAACAAAAATCGTTTCGCAGGCCTAAGCTGATCTGGCTTAATGCCACCGTGACGGTTTTATTGATTGTGATTTTAATCAAAGGTTGGATGCCTGCACCTGTTCTGTTTGTGATCGCAAGTGTAGTCGCCCTGTTGATCAATTATCCTATATTAAAAGATCAGCAAAAAATTATGCGGAGTCATGGATCGAATATTTTTTTAGTGTCCAGTATGATCTTTGCCGCGGGTATTTTTTCCGGAATTCTTACGGGCTCGAAGATGATCGAAGCGATGGCATCGACATTGGTCTCGCTGATTCCGGAACAGCACGCCAATTTGTTACCACTGCTGACAGCGGTGACCAGTATGCCATCCAGTATGCTCTTTACACCCGATGCGTATTATTTTGGTGTTGTGCCGGTGGTGAGCCAGACAGCGCAGCATTATAACATTGATCCGCTAGAGATTGGCCGTGCTGCGTTGTTAGGACAGATGACTGTTGGCTTTCCTTTAAGTCCATTAACAGCGTCCACCTTTCTGCTCATTGGTCTATGCGAAGTGGACCTGGGCGATCATCAGAGATTTATTTTTAAATGGGCGTTTGGTACCACTATCGTGATGACAATCGTGGCAATTATTACGGGTTCGATACATATTTGATTTATGGACTATCCTTGCACTGCATTCACCGAAAGGAATGAAAACGGAGGGGACGGTCAGCCTGTTCCACTTAAATCTAATCCAACTTACAGATGAAAGACAAGATCCGGATTGGTTGTGGTGCGGGCTTTTCGGGTGACCGATTAGATCCCGCTATTATCCTTGCTGAGCAAGGGAACCTCGACTACTTGGTATTGGAATGCCTCGCCGAGAGAACAATCGCTCTGGCGCAGAAACGTAAAATAAAAGATCAGACGAAGGGTTATGATCCGTTGCTGGAGAGAAGGATTGAATCTTTGTTACCCGCGCTGACGAAAAACAAAGTCACGCTCATAACCAATATGGGCGCTGCCAATCCTATGGAAGCTGCGAAGAAAGTTGCTGATATAGCGCGTAAACTGAAGTTAAAAATCAGAATAGCAGCTGTAACGGGTGATGACGTTTTCAAAAAACTTGAGACTTCGTCAATAGCCCTTGAGACAAATGAACCGGTTGGTAATTCCGGTGAATTGATCTCTGCAAATGCGTATCTGGGCGTAGACGGAATTTTGGAAGCCCTGCATGCCAACGCAAGTGTTATTATTACAGGCCGGATAGCAGACCCTTCATTGTTCCTCGCACCGATGATCTTTGAATTCGGTTGGTCGACTAGCGATTATGATCTGTTGGGTAAGGGTACGGTCATCGGACATCTGCTCGAGTGCGCAGGCCATATCACCGGTGGGTATTTTGCTGATCCCGTTAAAAAGCCAGTGGAAGGTCTGCATAAACTTGGGCACCCGTTTGCTGATGTTAAAAAAGATGGATCAGCCATTATCAGCAAAGTACAAGGCACAGGAGGCGTGGTGAATCTTATGACCGTGAAAGAACAATTGTTGTATGAGGTAATTAATCCTTCTGAATATTTTACGCCAGATGTAATAGCTAATTTCACCACTGTAAAATTACAGGAAATCGGTCATGACCAGGTGCAGGTTACTGGTGGACATGGAAAACCGAAACCGGAGACATATAAGGTCAGTGTAGGATACAAGGCTTTTTGTCTCGGTGAAGGTGAAATCTCTTATGCAGGGCATGCTGCGTTTGAACGCGCAAAGCTTGCGGGAGAAATCGTATCAAAAAGATTCGCGGAAGGTTTGGTGATTTCTGATCACCCGATTACAGACATCCGTGTTGATTATATTGGGATAAGTTCTGTTCACCGAACGGATTTTAAAACGGCTCCAGTTTCACCTTACGAGATCAGGTTAAGAATAGTTGGAAAGGCACAAACACCGGAAGACGCAGCTTTGATCGGGGAAGAAGTAGAGGCGCTCTATACCAACGGTCCCGCTGCTGGCGGTGGTGTACGAAAACTCGTGAATGAAGTGGTAGGCATCGTCTCCACACTGATGGCGAGAACTGAAATTGAAGTGCAAATAACAATCATTGAATCCTGAAGAATGAAACTCTACGACATTGCGCATAGCCGGGCAGGTGATAAAGGTAATACACTTACGTTATCGCTTATTCCTTTCCTGGAGTCCGATTATGATATGATTTGTGAAAAAGTGACAGTAGACAGGGTTAAAAACCACCTCCAGCAAGTCGTGTCTGGAGAAATTATTCGTTATGAGTTACCTCATATTGCCTCGCTCCTGTTTGTCTGTCACAACGCGCTATTGGGTGGCGTAACTACATCGCTGGCTATTGACACACACGGTAAAACATTGAGCTACGCATTGCTGGAGATGGATATCTAATGAAAATGAATTCTGGAAGTCGTTCAGATCAAGTCGATTTACTACGCTCCTCGAAGCTAAAAGTTTTTCTTGTCGACCTACTCGACTTTATCCACATGTCCACGCAACGAACTAAAAATCTATTTTGGCATCGTTAGGTTTTTGTTAATGGTGCGACCCTAGTTCTCAATGGAAGTGTTTGCCTTGATGTAATAAAATAATTTCATAATCAAGCGGATTTATTTAAGATATTGGATCTGAGTTTAGAAGGGTCTTTCTCCAGTCAGGCGAGCCCCATCATTGCAAGGGATTATTTCTGTAGGCTTCGTAATTGAAAGTCCATATTACGCTCGCATGCTCTATAGAATGAAGTCGCGTGGCGCTGTTTGTGTGACTTGATTTACTTTCTATTTTCCTTGTCGACCTATCAGACCCTATCAACCTTTGCTCATGCAACGTACACGTGTGTCGCGCCCTCAAAACAGATAAGTACGAGAACATGCAGGTTGGTCAATAAATTACAGTCACGACTACATTCAATGTTGCATTGATTTCTTTCCATTCTCCGAAACTCGTTTTACGTTCAAAGGTCCTTAGCCGAATTGTGTCATCCGTTTTTCCGCTTTCTATCATTAATCCTGTAAATGGAGGAAGATCCTTAAAGCCAGGCCAATCCATCATATTACCATGATATTTATAAGTCGGATAAGCATCGTTTCCTGGCTCAACGATGTACTCAACTTTTTTATTGCCCGCCTGGAACTGTTCGCGCTTCCACGCTTCCCATTTTTTCAATCCACTGATCATCCGTTTTCGAGTCTGTGTATCATCAATCCACTCAAACCCAACAAAGAATTTTTTCTTATCTAATAAGATGTTTTTGTCTGAAAGATCGAACCTTAACCATCCGAATCTTTTACGTTCTTCCAGAATGATTTCCTTGGATAGCAACTCCTTCCCTGGCCTGTCTTGTAATGAATCATACTCAAAAAAATGCAGTCTGAGCCTGGCGGTATCTTTTGAATTATACATAAGTCGAACCTGAAGCCTATCCACAAATAGCGGACGCTCTGGTGCCTCTACCAGCAGCGCTACTGCACCTCCACCTTGTAGCGTGTCAAGGGGAAGAACTCCATCTTTGCCACCCATCCACCCAAGACGGAGGGTTTTACGATCAAGTCTCTTGCTGAAGATCGTCACTTCGTTCAACAGTGTGGCAGTTGATTGAAGGACCACAGTAGCTGAGTCCGAAAGTTTATTGATACACAATTTGTGTTCCTTATAGCCAATGGACGAAAAACGGAGTGTGTCCGTTAAGAACGTGCCTGGTAGTGATATTTCAAACGACCCATCAGGATCGGAAAGTGTACCAACGTTTTGTCCTGGTATGCCGATATTGACATACGGCAAGGGTGCGCCGTGTTCATCCGTTATTTTTCCTCTTATCGTTTTTATGTTCGTCTTCTTTACCAAGCAGACCTTCGAATAGTCATTGTATTTTTCAAGGGAATCGAGTGACAGCAGACAATCGCCATTTTGAAAAAATTCAGGAAGTTGAACAGTAAGCGCGTGATCGAAATTTCTCTTGTTATAAATATAAACCGTTTTGTTTTTGAGGTCATAGATATTTGAATAGACAGTCATGGAATCCTGGTGGGTCTTCCTTAATATAGAAAGGATGTTTTCGACTGATACCTCCTTAAATTGTGCGAGGTGACGCGTTGCCGTATCATATCGCCAGCATGCAGGCTCGTTGCTCAAATTTGGATGCCATTGATTAAAGTTTGTTTGAAGAAGCGTGGCACCTGCAACTGGCCATATTCCAACGCTATGGTTATGTGCTCCGACGAGCACAGCATTACCCGACGCATCCGCTAGCATTACTGTTACTTCTGAAAGCTCCGGTAAGTTGTGCTGTTGCAGGATCGCGATTGCTTCCTTCACATTAGCAGCCTGATCAAGAATCGTTTGCCAGATAAACCCAGTTGGATTGCTTTTTCCCTCAAAGAAAATTTCCTGAAATGGTGTGCGAGCTGCATCGAAGAACAATCCTTTTTCATTCATCCCTCCCTGTGCCCAACCTTCTGAGGCGAAAGTAAAAATTATCGAACCATATCTGCCAGCAGTAGGAGGAATAATGCGCATGGCGCCATCGCGGGCAGTCCAATCCTCATGATTTGCAACAAGAATACGGTTGGCATCGCGCGCAAACAGAATAAAGCAGGCCTGGGTTTCAAAGGTTGCTATGATCAAAAAAAATCCTATTAAAAAAGGAAGTCGCATGGATTTAAGATTGAAATTCGTAACAAATGGTTGCATGGAAAGCACGAACTTTTTGCGGAGCGTCTACCAACATTCTTGATAGTCCTTTAGCATAGTTCTGTCGAAAAGGTGTGAAAAGATTCAATTAGTTCAGTCTCCGACCAACAGGTTGCTTGTCCAAGCTTATACTTCTTCAGCGGCAACCGGCTTATTAAGCTTTGGCCTCGTAACGCTCCTAAGTATTTTCGTAACTCCCCTACTCCGTTTTGTCACGCCAAACTGGTTTGATTTAATTTTGCGAGTAAAACTCAATTTGTATGGGTACTTTGCTTTTCAATAGGCTTACAGGTTTCTTAATAGTATTTAAGTTCCAATATTTTACTTTCTCATGACGACACAACTTGTAATTGAAGCAATTACAGGTTAGCAAAATTTATTAAGCTCAGTTCTGGAAAGCTGTTACAAAATGAACGTAGCAGAGGGAAAGTAAATCCGCCATTAGATGGCCCTCCGATAAACGAATAGAAATATTTGTTTGTAACGTTCGTACAACCATTTTTTAAGAACAAAGAATTTTCTAATAATCTGGCCGTGACTTGCAGATCCAGCGTTGAGTAACGCTCGACATTTCCATGGCACGCGTGGACTGCCATAAGTACGATGCCTGGTGTCTGAAATTTATATTAAATCCAAGCGTCCTGAATATTTGCGCTCCCTATGGACAAATTATAAGTCCCTCTCGTGTATTAAATCCTTTACCGGCGGGATCCCGTTGAAAAACCCTATCTCCATCTGACAACAAGTAAAAGTCTCCAGCGCTAAATGAGCTGTGATGACTTCATTCTTCTAAGGATGAATAAGTGAAGGGGAAAGAATCGTATAAAACGTTTACTTTCACAGATTGTAACAAAGCTATAATTTTATAAATTGAAACTTTAATTAAGAATTTACATGAGTTGGCAAATACAAATTCAATTAAACGAAAAGCTTTTTGTGCGTGACCCGGCCTCTTCAGACGTTGGACGTAGCATTGTAAAACAAGGTGCCGCAATGATTGAAAAAATGGGACTAGAAGAGTTTACATTTAAAAAGCTCGCAACAAAGCTTAAGACTAACGAATCAAGCATCTATCGCTACTTTGAAAATAAACACCGCATGCTGGTCTATTTAGTTGACTGGTATTGGCGTTGGATAGAATACCTTGTTGTGGTCCATATTAACAATATTAAAGACCCAAATAAAAAGATTGATGTTATCCTCAACATACTCATGCTAAAAGTTGACGCTGACCTTGTGGGAGGCCCAGACATGGACAAGCAAATCCTTCACCAACTGGTCATCAAAGAAGCTTCTAAATCCTACTTAACGAGTCATGTGGCCGAAGACAATAAGCTACAACTTTTCAAGCCCTACAAGGATCTGTGCGCCCGCATTGCCGGTATATTTCTGGAGATTAATCCTAAGTATAAGTATGGAAGATCATTGACGAGCACGGTCCTTGAGATGGCACATTATCAATATTTTTTCATGCATAACCTTCCCAGGTTGACTGACTTTGGCCAGGCAAAAGATGAAAAGGAAATCATAAATTTCCTGCGCCACCTAATCCTCTCGTCGCTTACAGCAAAATAAAATTTGAAATTCAGCAACTTATCGCGTAACAATGTCGTTAATGAAAGTAATACTACCTATACATAATGTAACACTCTATGTTGGTGAGGATAACCATATTTGTTTTAGCATTCTTGCTTGCGGGTCCACGGCTTGAAGCAAGTAGCGAAAAACTTTCTGAACGTTCTGAGAACACGGAAGTAGTTGCCCCAGAAATAGTTCAATCGGAAGTCGTAAAAATTGCTTGTGAAAAGAAAAAATCAAACAGAAAACTTTCGACGTATATTCCGGTTAAAGGAATTTTAGTCCGCTTTTCCAACAGGGTCCATTCTGACCTGATTGTTTTCATAAGACGTATTCAGATCTGATGTTAACGGTTCCCTTCGAATTCTTATTCAAAGACGAACAGTTAAATATCAATCTTTATGACAACCATCAATAAAATAAAACAAGAACTTCTTGCCTGGTCAGTAGTTTTGGCAGTGTTTGCTGTACTAACGCTCCTGGCAGTAAACTTTGATAATATTCGCAATTCGCGATGGTTCAATTCCTCAGGCACAAAAGAGAGCGCTGAGATGCATCATGACAATGTTGAACTGCATCAGCCAGGCAATTCAACAGTGTTAGCACAATAATCGGTTACGATTATGGCAACCATTAAAATCTTGGGCACTCATTCCCCAGGAGCCAGTGCGGGGTGCGCCTTACATAAGCCCGTCATTGGATACTGGCAGTGCATTTCGTTCAATCTGCGTGTACTCGAACAGTTGGTAAAAGTAATAACACCAACGGAGTAGATCTAACAAAAGCAGATTTCCTCAACAGCGAGCAGAAGCGGCATGCCCGTGTCAAGTCGACGTATTGTACTTATACTTCTCTACTATCAGGGGACGGACACAAATAACAAATACACCTATGAAACTGAAATTATTAATATATCTAACCCTTGTCCCATGCCTGATAAGCTTCGGACAGAGATCTAAAAATTTTCAGGATTTAGAAGAGGCTCTTTCTAAACCTGATAGCGTGCAATGGTTGACACTTAGGAACCAGGGGTTGAAAAATTTCCCAGATGAAATTCTTCAGTTTAAGAACTTGAAATATCTGGATGTAAGTCAAAATCAAATTCAAAACCTGCCTGAGTCCATTGGATCTTTGACTCAACTAACTTATGTAGATCTTTCAGGAAATTCAATATCAGAATTACCAGCAAGTTTCTCAAACCTTCGGAAGTTGCGAAATCTTTATATCGATTACAATGGGCACCAAAACCTCGCATTTGATCTTGAAGTACTCTCTGAATTGCCTACGCTCCATGTTCTCGACTTGGCAGGCGATAGCATCACATACCTGCCATCTTCGATCGGAAAGCTTACTAGCCTGAAATACTTAGAGCTATCCTATAATCAGATATCCGTACTGCCTCAGGAATTCGTCAAGCTTCAAAACCTTGAGGTACTGTCAGTGAATGGTGACACGCAATTTGATCTGCGACAGAATATTCCATTACTGAGTCAATTGCCTAAGCTCAGGGAACTTCATTTAGAAGGTGATCACTTCCGCGAAATTCCAAGTGGAATCAAAAGCCTTAAGACTTTACAAGCGCTGTATCTCAATGATAACGAGCTAAACGCGCTACCTGATGGAATTAAAGGGATGGAAAACCTGCCGTACTTGGATATACGCCATAATCGGATACCACATATCCATAGGGCTCCAATGGACGACGTGCTTGCACCCCGTGTAGTCATTAAATTCTAAATCCATTGATATGAAAACAAGTACGCTTCAATACGTCAAACTCATATTGTGTAAGGTGAGTTTCGATAGAAAATTGTTCCGAAAAGAGTATAAGAAAGCCCTAGGCAGGCTTTCAACAAACGAAGCCAGTGAACTTAAAAGCTGGTTGCGTCAACAACGGTTACAACCGATATGCACTTCCCAAAACAATTAAATAGCCCAACAAATCCATATCACTAAACGCTAAAGAATATGAAAATTAAACTCGCCCTTTTACTCTCCACAATCATCGTGATTGTATCGAGTTGCACTGTTGTGCGCCAGGGAGAAGTAGGCGTCAAACGCAAGATTGGAAAACTCAACCAAAGCATTATACAACCAGGACCTGTTGTGATAAATCCTTTTATTACCCGGGTTATTAAAATGCCAATCACTACCGAGAACATAGAGATAACATCAAATTTACCTTCTAAAGAAGGTCTTAATGTAGCTGCAATTATTTCGATCCTCTATCGAATTCAGCCTGAAAAAGCTCCAGCGATTCTTGAGAACATCGGTGTGAATTATGAAGAGATTGTGATTACAAGTGTTTTCCGATCCGCCGCTGCTGATGTGTGTTCACGTTTCTTCGCAAAGGACATGCACTCATCTGAAAGATCAGTAATCGAAAAGGCAATAACTGAACAAATGACGAAACTTCTTACGCCTCGAGGCTTCGATGTGCAAGCAGTATTGCTGAAAAACATTCAATTGCCTCCCGGACTTGCACGTGCTGTTGAGGAAAAGCTCGAAGCAGAGCAGGATGCTCAAAGGATGGAGTTCCTATTGGATCGAGAGAAAAAAGAAGCTCAACGCAAGATGATTGAGGCTCAAGGTATACGTGACGCACAAAAAGTCATTTCAGAAGGGTTGAATGACCAGATCATAAAATGGCAAAGTATTGAAGCCTTTAAGCAGCTTTCGCAATCACCAAATGCAAAGGTTATTATGACTAATGGGCAAGCATCGATGCTAATAGGTGAAGGTGAGCAGTAATGATGTTCAACTTAAAGCCATGCTATATGAAATGGGTAGTTCTTGAAGAAAATCCGAAACCAGATAATTACATCGCAGTTGTTCTGACAGACACAACAAAGAAGGTGCAAATTGAGTCACGCGCGCATAGTGTGTACGATGACGGAGATGAGGCCTTAGCCAGAGCGCGTCAGTTGCGTGATCAATTCGGAGTTCACATGATCAGGATCTTTCGCAGTGAAAGTTATTCAATTCCGATGCGATCCTAGAAGTCAGGTTTGGTCCGTCAGGTGTTAGCCTGGCGGGCACTTCATCAAAAAGGTCAATTACATAATTTATGATACTTGCAGCAATAATTCTTTTCGAGGTAATTCTTCTTGAATTTATCCTTGGGCTCTCAAATGTTTGGTTTGCCACTTTCTTAGGTGAGAAGTTACCACAATATAATCGAGAGAAAGCCAGGACCCTTGGACTTTGTTTTGCATGGCTGGGCCGGATATTAGCGCTTGTCTTCTATTCGTTTGTGGCTGATTCGCATTTCACAATTAAAAGCATTCCCGGAATAAATTTTTACTGGGTGGATATCATTTTGCTTGCAGGAGGAACTTGGATCATGTTTAAATCAACTGAGCTACTTTTCTTTAACCGTAGCGCAAATAGATCGTCAATAGATTTAAAGATTGTTTTACTACAGAGTGTTTTCATAAGCGCAGTGCTTTCTGTAGACGCGGTTAGAACAGCCTCATTCTACGTAAATAACAAATTGATTGCTTCAGTAATTATTCTGTTGACAATGGTAGCATCTTCATGGCTATCGGGCCGAATAATTGAACTCCTGCATATTCAAACAAAGGGACTAGTACTTCTTCTGTTTTCAACGGGACTCTTACTAGTTCTTGAAGCGTTTCACCAACCAATTCTAAGCGAACTGATTTGTTTTGGAGCAGCTTTATATCTGATGAATGCATTCCTGCTTCCGAAGTTTGGAAATCCCTCCGAAAAAATTAAACCTACAGCTGATGAACACAATTAAATCTTTTTTTACAGCATTACTCTTCGCGTCATCTATAATAGCTTGCACAGAAACAAGGCGAGAAGCCGAAAAAAATCTGGATATACTGATGAAGAAGGCTTTGACTTTAGACTCCGTCATTAATGTAGAATCAAAAAAAATCAAACTGCTTGACTCGGCAATGTCTGGCGAACTATCAAAGGCAAACAAACTGGATTCCCTTGTGAACCATGAGTCCAAGCGCATTGACTCTTTACTAATTAAAATATACCGGAAGATCGAGCGACAGAATTGATTAACTACCTCACCAACGAATCTAGTATATCCGTTGTTTGCCCAAAGTAATTTTAGCTGTTGGAGTTAAACATCTACGGATCGGACTTTAAAAGGATTATTAAAACCGACTTGAGTTTCAAAGTGAACGCATAAATCAAAACAAAATTAAAACGGAATCATATGAAACGTAAAATTACAATTGCATCGCTGATGCTGCGACTATAGCGGTACTTCGTGCAGCAAAAATCAAAACGGGGGCGAAACGCCTGAAGAAAAAACTGTGGCTCGAACGGAAAACATCCAGGTAGTTTCGCGCGTCCATGACGAAAGAACAGCGGGCAGTCTAGCGTCTCGACGAAGTGTTGAATAACTTCATTGAGGGCAACAAACGCAGGGAGTCGTAGATATTTCTCATCGGTTTATACTCGAGCAGCGGTTCGTAGGCAAATACAGTTCCATTGATGCCCGCGTGAAGACGAGTTTCCATTTCTTGGCGACTATTATGGCTTGGTACCCTTTACACAAGACCTATACCTTCTGGGCCGCGGCCATTATTGCTGGATGGGACATCAGTCCGAGACGTGTAGATTGGTGGGGGTGCGAACTAATATCAGATACTTCCCTACCCTCGATTTGGAACTAAATTCCTCCACAGGATTCTCTCTTAATCAATTGAAGTCAATTTCCTTCAATTTATTCTCTATCCAACGAGGATAGTATCAGGCAACTAAGCCTTTTAAGCTGTACGCGATTTTCTAAAAAAAAATGAAACAATTTGATAAACACTTCCGTTTTTTGTAGTATTACTACCATTCATGAGTTACATACTATTTAATTTGAATGATAAGCTTTACATAAAAGACCCTCAAAAGTCGGAAATTGGTAAAGCCATTATTTCACATAGTATTCAGCTGGTAAATGAGGTTGGATTTGAACAATTAACCTTTCGGAAAATAGCAGAGGAGATGGCGTCAACCGAAGCTACAATATACAGATACTTTGAAAACAAATTCCGGCTACTTCAATACCTTGTGGACTGGTATTGGGCATCAATGAGCTTCGAAATAGGCTTTCAATTGAACAACATTAGCAACCCTGAAGAAAAACTCAGGATTTGCCTGCAACTCCTTGCCGGGACAAAGAGTTTCGTGCATATGTCACCAATTGACTTAAAGACATTGCAACGCATTGCGATAACCGAAGGTGATAAAGCTTTTCTCTCTCGTTCAATTGACTCCGATTACAGGAACGGGTTATTAGATCCCTTCAAAGATGTGTGTGGTCTCATTGCTGGCATTGTGAAACAGATTAACCCCAAATACCCCTTTGCACATTCCTTGATTAGCACCGCGATGACTGCTGCAAATCATCAAATCTTTTTTGCCATGCATCTTCCAATACTGACTGATATCACAAACGATAAAAAAAACATGAATGAGAAGTTATACCGCTTTCTTGAAAATTTTGTCCTTAATGCAATTAAATCTCCAGCATGAACAATAATATTATCGTTCGCATATTAAACGAGTGTGCACTCGCTGCGAAACACCACTTCGATTCTTCCGTGCTCAGATTTGTTGATGCAAATAAGCGCTCGTATGAACTGTCCGAGTTTAATGAATTCAAAAGGGATCTGATTGAAGCGGGTAGCAAAATGCGAATGCTCTTTATGGAATATTCCCTCGATCATACTGCATTTGTGGAAATGCTAAAAAAAGAACAAAGCATTCTTTTGTTTTTTGAGCGTAAGGATGACCTACTCCTCCCCATTATTCAATATCGCGAAAAGCGATCAACAATAGTTGAAAGGGTTAACGATGAAGATAACCTGATACTCGAGCAAGAAAGCATTCATACACGGACCTTATTTACTAACGCGAATGGGGAAGTTGTCTTCTTCGTCATTTTTTCTTACAAAAGTCTGATAAGCGAATATGAATACGCTGATAATTTTGAAGGCCAAAAGATGAGCCCGGTCAAAAGATTTTTCAGGCTGTTAAGTACGGAGAAGAAAGACATCATCTACATATTATTTTATTCTGTGATCATTGGTCTTCTAAGTCTTGTGCTGCCGTTGGGAATTCAAACGACAGTCGAACTGATCAGCGGCGGTGTTTTCTTCAGCTCTGTATACGTCCTCATCGGAATTGTGATCCTCGGCGTACTGGTTGGGGGAGCGCTACAGATTGTTCAAATCAGCCTGGTTGAACATTTGCAAAGAAGGGTGTTTACTAAGGCAGCTTTTGAATTCGCTTTTCGCATTCCCAGGTTAAAAATGGAGTCGATTCTGGGCAACTATGCTCCTGAATTGGTAAATCGCTTCTTCGATGTATTGACGATACAAAAAGGATTACCGAAATTACTTATCGATCTCTCTTCAGGGGCGATTCAGATTTTCTTCGGTCTGCTCCTGCTCTCCTTATACCACCCGTTCTTTGTTTTCTTCAGCATTATACTTGTTGCTGTTCTCATCTTGATTTTCTATTTGACTGGCCCTGGAGGACTTGAATCATCTATTAATGAATCGAAGTATAAGTATAAAGTAGTGCAATGGCTGGAAGAGTTGGCAAGAGCTTTAAACTCTTTCAAACTCGCCGGAAACACCGATCTTCCGACTAAGAAAACAGATCAAACCGTAAATAATTATTTAAAGTATCGTAAAAAACACTTTGGGATACTCGTAACTCAATTCTCTTTCATTGTTGTTTTCAAAGCTGCCGTAACGGGATGTTTGTTAATTGTGGGTACTATACTCGTTGTAGACCGTCAAATTACCCTCGGGCAGTTTGTGGCCTCGGAAGTGATCATCATACTCATACTTGGAGCGGTTGAAAAGATAATCATGTATATTGATATCGTTTATGATTTACTTACTGCCGTAGATAAAATATCGCATGTAACGGACCTGCCTTTAGAAAAATCAGGAGGAATAGACTTTCCGAAAAACAATGTTGAACGTGGATATTCCCTTAAAGTAAAAGACCTTAAGTATAAATACCCGGATGGTAACGATTTCATTCTTCATGGAGTCTCCTTAGACGTAAAATCTGGTGAAAAGATTTGTATTGCAGGTACTGGTGGAGCGGGTAAAACTACCCTGACAAATATTATCGCAGGACTACATTCACAGTTTGAAGGAGCTGTATCTATCAATAACTATTCTATAAGAGATCTTGATCTCACCCACCTGCGTGACAAAATCGCTAAGAATATATCCAGTGAAGATATCTTTGACGGGACAATACTTGAAAATATCACTGTTGGAAAATCCATGGAAAGTGTTGATGACGTGATGAACGCGCTCCGACAGGTGGGCGCCGACGAAGATGTGTCGAAATTACCTGACGGACTCAATACGCATTTACTGAGCGGTGGGAAAGGATTCTCAAGTTCGATGATCAACAAGTTCATCCTGGCCCGTTGCCTCGCGAAACGTCCGAAGTTGATCATCTTAAACGATTTCTTCAGTGGGCTAAAAAAACAAGATAAACTAAAACAGATTAATGCTGTCACTGCGCCAGTAAAGCCCTGGACCTTATTGGCAGTTTCCAACGACCCCTTGGTCATGGCTGCCTGCGATCGGGTGATTGTTATGCACCATGGAAAAATCGAAACCGAGGGTACGTTCAAAGAATTGCTTAACAGCGGTATCATCTCTAATTATCTAGATCAATAAAGGTATGCTCAATTTTTCAAGACAGCGGATCGACAAGATGATAACCCAGGATAAGCTATATTCACTTCGGGCGTTAAAGACTCCGCATGCTGGTAGAATTTTAGCGAAGTGGCTCTTCGGAATCATCTGCATTTTCATTGTTATTTTATTTCTTCCATGGCAGCAAAATATTCGTGGCACGGGAAAAGTCACCGCGCTAAACCCGATGAACCGTCCTCAAAATATTCAGTCTGTGATTGCAGGTCAAATACAAAAATGGCACGTGTGGGAGGGGCAGTATGTTGAGAAAGGTGATACTATTATTACCATTAGTGAAGTCAAAGAAAAATACTTCGATCCAAAACTTCTTGTACGGTTGCAGGAACAAATTGACGCTAAGCAAGGGAGTATTGTGTCAAAGGAAGAAAAAGCCGAGGCTTTAAAAAGACAGATCAAGGCACTACGATCTGCTATGCAAAACAAAATCGATCAATCAAAGGCCAAGCTTGAGGCAGAAAAAGTAAGATTCCAAAATGCTGAAAACCAGTTTCAGCGGAATAAGAAACTCTTTGATGCGGGAAACATTCCGCTGACAAAATTTCAGGATATAGAATATAAGTACCAGGGAAGTCAGGCGGATTATCTAAACGCACAGATCGAACTCGATCGAGTCGGGGCAGAATACCTGGATAAGATCAGCAAGGCCGAATCCGAGCTAAGCAATACCCAAGCGGAGTTATTCGATGGTCAGGGTGATGTCGCAAAGTTAAAAAACGAGTTTGCCAATATGCGCATTCGCAGTGATCAATATCAGATACTCGCTCCGCAGAATGGATTTGTCGTAAAGGCAATGAGGGCAGGTCTCGGTGAAACAATCAAGGAAGGCGATGTCGTATGTACGGTCATGCCTGAAGCCTCGGATATGGCAGTGGAGCTTTATGTGAAAGCCATGGACGTTCCTCTGCTAAGCAAAGGTCGTCATGTTCGGATCGAGTTTGACGGATGGCCCGCTTTGCAATTTTCCGGATGGCCTAGCGTATCCGTTGGAACCTTTGGTGGTAAGGTCGAGGTCATTGATTATGTGAATACGAAGCCTGGCGAGTTCAGAGTACTTGTGATCCCGGACGTTTCAGAGCAGAGATGGCCACAGCAGCTGCGCATAGGCTCCGGGATAAAAGGTTGGGTAATGCTTGATGATGTACCCGTATGGTACGAGTTATGGCGACAGCTCAATGGATTTCCTCCAAGCTTGTATGATGAACCATTAGATGCAACACTGGAAAAAAATAAAGCAACGAAGCAAGAGCAGCCATCTGAGGAGTAAAGGACAACAAATGAACATCAGAATTTATTTAACAACGGTACTTCTTTTAGCAATGCACTTTGCGTCAGGCCAAGGGGTGACTGATTCGTTGCTTTACTTGCCAGATTCAGTGAGACCTTTAACTATTGATAATTTTTACGCGCAGGTTTTAAAAAATCACCCTGTGGCTAAGCAGGCCGACCTATTGACCGAGTTTGCAAAACAAGAGCTGCGATTGGCGCGAGGTAACTTCGATCCAAAATTAGAAGCCCAATACTTGGCAAAAAATTTCGGTGATGTTGACTACTACAAAATATTTAATTCGTCTTTAAAGTTTCCATCGGTACTTCCCTTTGATCCATCTATCGGTGTTGAACAAAACAGTGGCAAGTATTTAAATCCGGAACGATACATTTCGGAAAATTTCGACTTCCGCCAGTTCTATGCAGGCGTTTCTCTGCCATTACTGCGGGGACTGATTACCGATGATAGAAGAGCGGCCCTGCGACAAGCGGAACTATTTGGCGACATGATGGAGGCTGAGCAACTAAAAGCCATAAATAAACTCTTCCTTGAAGCTGCTAAGGATTATTGGCAATGGTCCATAAGCTATTACAACTTCAGACTTTACAATCAAAACGTGGCAATTGCTGAAGAAATATTCAGACGGGTAAGGTTAAATTATGAGCTAGGCGAAGCTGCGCCCATCGATACGATCCAAGCAAAAATAACATTGCAACAACGGCTTGTTGAAAGACAGGAAGCACTTCTTGACTTCCAGAACTCCGGAATCCAGCTTTCAAATTACCTATGGGATAGTTTGAGCAATCCCCTGGAACTATCATTACAATTTGCACCTGTGATGAACCGGGATATTATAGGAATAACGGCTGCGCAACTAGAAGAGCTGACGAATCTTGCACGTGAAAACCACCCTGACATCCAAAAGTTGGATGTTAAACTTCAACAGCTTGACGTAGACCGGAGACTTGCGGCCGAATATTTGAAACCAAAGCTGGACTTGAATTATTACTTTTTAAATCAGCCGTTTGACCCTGAATGGAATTCCTCATTTGGATTTGGCGATAATTACAAATTCGGTGTTGATTTTTCTTTTCCAATATTTCTACGAAAAGAAAGGGCAAAACTTGCTCAGACCAGACTGAAAATTACAAATACAATGTTGGATCGCTCCATCACCGAACGCCAGGTATTGAACCAAATCAATACGTCCTACAATACCCTCGTTAACAATGGACTTATTATAAGCCAGCAATCAGAAATGGTAAACAACTACAACCGACTGCTTGAGGCAGAACTAATCAATTTGGAGAATGGCGAAAGCGATCTCTTTAAAATAAACATTCAGATTGAAAAACTAATACAATCACAATCGAAGTTTATTAAATTACTTGGTGATTATGAAAAGCAGAAGGCCTTTTTGTATTGGGCCGCTGGGGTACGACGCTTGAACTGACCATAACGCTCAACCGATATCGACTAGACAATAACGAAAGAGTCATCATGGAAATGCAACAAGAGCAACGTTCGAAGTATATGGTGTCAAGTTTGCAATAGAGATGCAGAACTTTTTTAACAGTGTTTTACAAAAAAATGATACGCTTACTATGGAAATAACGCGCATAGGTTCTCAACCCTCAGGAAAAGGTCCATTCGAATGGTTTACCGGATCTGTCCGCATCGACCCACTGTTTCAACCAAACGAACACAGACGTGCTGCCGCAGCGCTCGTAACGTTTGAGCCGGGGGCAAGAACTGCCTGGCATACGCACCCTCTTGGGCAAACGTTGATTGTGATTTCAGGAGTTGGCTGGGTACAAAAAGAAGGTGGAGCCGTTGAAGAGATTTACCCAGGAGATGTTGTTTGGTTTGCCCCAAATGAAAAGCACTGGCACGGAGCATCAGCCACCATAGCAATGAGTCACATGGCGACTCAAGAGCAATTGAATGGTAAAGTTGTTGACTGGTTGGAGAAAGTATCGGACGACCAATACACGAAACGTTAATCTCCAAAGATATTGTTCCGTGTGAGCATGGATACGCTTGATGTGAACGTTGCCTGGTTGGCAGTATCCCTCAATTTAGCGCAAGTCTTCCGGGGCTCTCAACAACGCAGTGACTGGCGCCGGGTGTTGTGTGTCAGCTTGCGGGCGGCATGTCGAAGTATATTTTTTACGTCTCAGATGGAGCTTCAAGTTTTGTCAGTCTGCCAGCGATCATGTGTACGTGGCTGCTCATCATACAGTATGCATACAAATCCAGTCCATTGTTTTCTTTGGCAGAAGGGAATGCCTTCCAGAAAAATATTTTGATATACCGGTTTAATAAAAGCACGTGTCTCGTTTTAGCGATCGAGCCAATTGATCGTAGTGCATGTTACAAAAGTGGACAGCTTCCTGATCGCGGATTCTAAATTTGCGGTTCATAGCGATGGCAGTATAAATACGCCAACTAAGAGGTCGATACCGGCAAAAGTGTAAACACAGGTGATGTAAATCGTTGCAAAAACAAATTACTCACAAATATTTACGTCAAAAATATTGCGCAACTGATTAGTTGCTTATATATTTGCAACCGTTCGGTTTCTCAAATAATACTGATCACTAATGAGACGCGACATTTTTCAAGCCATTGCCGACCCCTCCCGAAGAGCAATTATGTTGCTCATCGCCGTAAATTCAATGACCCCGAATGCTATTGCTGAGCATTTCGACACGTCACGCCAGGCTGTTTCAAAACACCTGCGAATCCTTATCGAATGTGATCTTGTTACCCAAAAGCATGACGGCCGGGAAATACATTACCAACTTCAAATTGATAAAATGAAAGAAATCGATCAATGGCTCGAGCAGTTCCGCGGGATCTGGGAAAACCGTTTTAATCAACTGGATGCAGTACTCACAAAACTAAAAAACAAAAAATCATGAAAAAGGAAATTTTGTTCGACTTCGTTGTCGATAAAGAAAACAAGACCATCAAAGTAAAGAGGTCCTTCCATGCAACGCTACCCCTGGTGTGGCAAGCTTGGACAACAGCAGAAGTTCTGGACCAGTGGTGGGCGCCGCACCCATGGAAAGCCGAAACGCAACGCATGGATTTCCGTGAAGGGGGTCAGTGGTTTTACGCGATGGTAAGTCCTGATGGAAATGAAAAACATTGGTGCCTTATGAATTACAAGACGATCGTCCCTGAAAAATACTTCACCAGTGTAGACGCATTTGCAAAGGATCAGTCCGGTGAAATTAATCCAGACTTCCCCCCAAACAATTGGGAAACGCGGTTCAGCCGCGACAACGATGATACACGTGTTGACATCACCCTATCATTCGAAAAAGTGGAGCATATAGAACAAATGATCCAGATGGGATTCAAAGAAGGTTTTACGCAGGGCCTGGACCAACTCGATACATTGTTAAATCAAAACAAAAAATAGCTAATGCCTTTGTTAGCGAAACTGATTCTCGCCACCGGAGCAATGTCTCTGCTGTGTCTACTGTTGTTGCATTTTCTTAGTCCAGAGTATGATCCGAGCTGGCGCATGATCAGTGAGTATGCGATGGGAAAATATAAGACGTTGCTGACCGCATTTTTTGTATTGTCCGCAGTTTGCACGATGATGCTGCCAGTATTGCTTTGGAATGAAACTGCAGGCATATGGCCGAAGGTCGGGCTTGTACTTATTTTCCTTTCGGGTGTTGGTTCACTGATGGGTGGTCTATTTGATCTGAAGCATCCCCTGCATGGCACGGCATTCGCGCTTGGCGTTCCAACCATAATGGTAGGCGCACTGCTGGTCAGCTACCATCTTGTGAAGCAACCTGATTGGGGCCAATATTCGACTGGAGCGCTGCTGTCAGCCCATGCCATATGGATCAGCCTTGTGCTGATGGGCATCTCTATGGCCGTGATGATGAATGGCTTCAAGCATGCCGGTGTTCCAATGGGTCCCGGAGCAACACCGCCTGACACCGTTCCGCCTGGCGTGGTAGCAGTTGCTGGCTACTTTAACCGGTTGCTGGTTATTTGTAATATAACTTGGATAATGATAATGGCTTACTTCTATCTGATGCTAAGGGTACTGTATAAGTAATTACGCCGACTGATAAAAGTAGGGGCGGGTGCGTTAACGGAAGGACAGTTGTGTCTTGAGTAACTTTTATTCCAATGCTCACCCGTCCCGCTATGTTTTTTGTATATAGTACTTCCCTCCTATTGACGCGTGCAGCGCATGTTGCAAAGTGGGCAGCTTCCGGGATCCGAATTTTAAATTTGCTGCTCGCTAGGAATGAAGGCTAACGTTATGAGTAAATATATTGATGACCCCGTCAGTTTGAAAACTTAAAATATAATGGGTCCGACTCTCGCCACAACACCATCGCCCAAGTTTTGAAACAGCGCCGTAGCTTGGTCGCAAGACGAGGACTATAACGGGTGGATGAGCATATGCATTAGGGAAATTTTTAAGCCTCATTGTAGAAGTTTGGTAACAGTTCTTGTCAGAAACAGACTTGATTCGATGCTTTTGAACTAGCATGTTAATTGTCATAGGTGTTGATAAATAATATCAACAAAAAACATAACTCATGGAAAAGCACACTGAAACAACAACAACACCAGAAACGATAGAAGTACTCAATGACCTGGTAGCAATCAATAATGACAGAATTGCTGGGTATGAGAAGGCAATCGAAGAAGCGAAAGAATCAGACTCAGATTTGAAGAGCCTTTTCACATCGATGATCGATGAAAGCCGCAAGATAAGATTAGCTTTGGCCAACGAAGTACAATCACTTGGTGGGGAGTATGACAGAGGTACCACAGCCAGCGGAAAGTTATACCGTGCGTGGATGGATGTCAAAGCTGTTTTTAGTGGTCACGACCGTCATGCTGTTTTGGCAAACTGTGAACGCGGCGAAGATGCGGCTCAAAGCGCGTATGAAGATGCGTTGAGTGACAATGAACTTCCAGCTTATATTCGCACCATGCTTGAAGAACAAAAACAAATATTGAGAGCATCTCACGACGAAATAAAAGCGCTGCGTGATGCGGCAAAATAAATCTTGTGAAATGTAAGGTTAACGCCGGGGATATACCTCCCCGGCGTTTTTTTGCTTTTCGCTGAATCATTCGATCATCACATGCTCCGAATCAGCAAGAATGTTGCTCATCTTAAGTGGAATTCGCAGAGAACACGAAGTCTAGTTTTGCAACCGGATTAGAACGGTTCCGCAGACATTTTTTTGCAATGCCGTAACGCTTGACGCTATTTGTTCTTTTTGAAGACGATTTTTTCACCTGCGTCGAAATCAACGGCATAAACAATATCCGGCGATTGATAATCAGGGCCGCCTTAGAAAACCTAATTTCAAAACCTTTCGCTGTGGTTAACAACGACTTACGTTTTAGTAAGCCGATACTCTAAAACTAATAATTTTAGTTATTTACATTTGTCAAACACTAAAATATTTAGTTTTATGAAATCAGTCAGAATAGCGAGCACCGTAAAACACATTGAAGAGGGAGATGAGCGTGTTACCCTTTTTCGAATCCAGGAAATCTTGTCTGAGCACCGATCAACATTAGTTATGGGTATCCTCAGCGACTTGCCAACTTACCTTCAATTTAAGTTCTATACGAAGGTGGACATAGAGATGCAGAGAATTTTAAAGGACAAGTTGTTCGAACTTTCGAACTCGAAAGTAAGTCTCGACCGGTACCTCAACATTGTACATGAGATTGAAAAGAACAGTAACTTCCGCGTTCCATCGCAGGAGTTTTTCAGGGAAATCGATTCGGTTCTCGATCAGGTTTTGAATCCAACTCAACTTAAACTAACGAGGTGAGTTATGTCGATCAGGGAATTGTCAGAATACATCAAAGAGCACAAGAACGGCAAAGTGCCCTACCCTTACGGTGATGATTTTATTGTATCCCATCATGTCAGGGGTGTGCTTCGTGAGCATATGCATATTACGGAAGCTCATATTTTAGAATGTTGCCAAAAGGCTTCGACCTATGATGAATTCATTGAATTGTGCCGTCCTTTAGCAAAAACTGATACGGAGGCGTGGCGTCGAGAATGGAACAAGCCACCACCAAAAGGGCGGACACGCAGGCGCTTTAGATAAATATGAATTTTGTATCTTGAAACTTTCTTTTTAACCCATCTGTGTTTTTCTAAAACACATGATCGGTGGAAAAAAGAAATCATTAGCGGAGGGTACTTCAGGCAGAAGGAAATCCGCTTTTTTGTTTTCAACAACACAAAGAAATTTTCCATGTGTAACTTTAAATCAGAGAAGCACACGTATGACGACTTGGCTGCTCATTATAACGCGTCGTTTGCTTCCATTACTGAAGAAGTTGATTTGATCAAAGAGAAGTTCAGCATCATGCTTAAGAAAGATGATGCACTCAAAGCAATCGGATTGCAAAATTCGACTGAGCTTGGGTCGCAAATGCTGAAGTACAATGAAAAGAATAACCTGCCAGCAAATCTGACAAAGGAAGCGTTAACAGAAATGCGATGGTATCAACGCTTCCTTAGCGCTTACAACAACGACGGCATCTATGAAAGATACTACGAAAATGCTTTCGACTATTTTCCAACGCATGCCCTAACCGCCGGAGAGCCAGACAAGTTCAAGATGTTTCGCTGGGGGTTGGTTCCATTCTGGCAAAAAGACGAAGCGAAGGCGATGAAAGATCGACTGACCACTGTCAATTGCATTCATGAGGAAATGTGGGACAAGCCGTCTCTCCGGGATGCCATTAAGAACGGTCAGCGATGTTTGATTCCTGTAACAGGTTTTTACGAATGGCGCTGGCTTGATGAAGCGGGAACGATCAAAATTCCGTACTATATAACTTTTCGCGATCAGAAGGTCCGGTCCATGGCTGGCTTATATTCTCGTTGGAAAAATCCGCAAAATGGTGAGTACTATTACAGCTATACGATTCTCACCTGCCCGGCGAATACAATCATGGAATATGTGCACAACGCTAAGAAAAGAATGCCTGTTTTCATTGATAAGGAAAATGAAAAGGACTGGCTGAATCGTGACCTGAAAAAAGATGACATCATGGATTTGTGCAAGCCGTATCAAGATCCTTCTATGCGCGCTTATACCATTTCGAAAATGTTGACCACACGAGGCATTAATCTTAACGTACCGGAAATACGAGCACCCTTCAGTTACAACGATTCCATCCAACAAGCGAGTGAATTTTTACAACGCGGCGACAGAAAAAAAGCAATTACAGTGTTTAAGGAGTCAATGAACGCTTCGGCAGAAATAAGCAAAGTTGAAGATGAGCAATTGAAATTGGCTGCCGCGCAGGGCGTGAAGGATGAATTGGTGATGGCTTAGCATGCTATCAATAACTTTTAGCAAGGTGCTGGTAGCGGTTATATTAAGTACGCCGACTTAATCTAATCGTAGGGTTAGTTTAGAAGAGTGGCATTGTGCGGATTTGTTATAGAGCCTTTAACAACATTATTTACTAAAAATTGTATTGAATGATTCCCGTTGTGGCATTTCTTACAGGTTGCAGCTTTGCAGGCTGAAGCTACCTTCGAAACTCAAACCGCCAATTGCTGTAACCATCTCTTAACGTCTTGAAAAAATACCGTACAACAAAAATGGGAATACCGAGATTCCCATGTTCGGCAGCAGACAGGGGAATCGAAACGCATGACAAGGGCTTGTATTGGTTACCTAAAAAGAGATTTTCCGGATGTTCTGATATATCAGCAAAGGTCGCTCCCAGCGAAAGAATTTTTCCGTGTATTTTTTTACTATAACGTTCAAAAAATGAACGACGCATAAGATCGCAATACACAATGTGGTGCGGAAATATTTCTTGCAACGCGGCGATTAAACGGAGGCGATCTGCCTGATTGAGATACATTAACACGCCTTCAAGAATAATGTGTGTTGTTGTCTTTGTTGAAAATGACGACAGACTATCGCTTAAAGAATCTCTTGCAAATTCAATTGGTATCCGCGTTAACGGATTAGGAGCTTTGGATGCCGGAAGCTTTGTCTCCTTGTAACCAATAATTGCAGGTTCATCTACTTCAATCCATCTTCCACCTTTGATGCGAAAGGCGCGCGTATCAAAGCCAACGCCGATAATTACAACTTGCGCATCAGCATGATCACTGAGTGCTTCAGCAAGCTGGCGATCTATAATGGCATGCCGTGATGCGTTGCTTGCGTTAGGCTTCAAATCGTCCTTGAATTCTTGCCAGATCATTTGCGCGTCTTCGTTCATGAAAAGTTTTGCCAGCGTATCTCCGCATGCTGGATTAGGTAGCGACGCATCCCATGCCCTGACTCCCAGGGTGTAATAGGCAGTCTTTGAAATTGGATTTGTGATAACCGTGTGTTTTAAATGAGTATCTAACATTTGGAGTATCGTAAAATAATTCTCACATGATTCCTCAAGGGGATAATATCCATCTACCCACTATCAAGAAATAATTGTTATAGTGCGCCTTAAAGCAAAGCTTCCGATGAGGCCATTAACTGCTGCGTATAGGAAGCCGATAAACTTACCTTTCTTAACTGTATAGCTAGTCAGTTTCAATCCAAAGCGAACCAATCAAAATCATCTGAATCCCACCGCACATAAAATTTCACTAAGATCCGATTGTGATCTTCGAGGTCTGTTTGTTCTATTATAAGGTAATTGCAGTCCAATTGTACTATTTTACCCAAAGGCCGCGCAGCGAGGTTGCCTATTTGTGGTGTTGTAGTTCCCAATGTTTCCAGAAATGAATCCGAAGTAACCTTCCAGGTGCCTTCCAAAAAACGCCGGTCCAAATGTTCACGAACAACGCCGTCACGGAAGCCGCAAAAATCGCTGGCGTTCGGATCAGGATCGGCCGCAAGGAATTCGGACATACCGTTATATTCGCCCCACTCATAGAATTGATAAAGCTCATTCGGCCAATTAAAATAGGCTTGAAACGCCAATTTGTGTTTATTCTCATCACGACAATTCGGAGTGTATGCGGATTCACCATTCGTACAACACCCTTCAATCAACTGACTCTTCAGGCCCCATATTCTCTCGCGGCTGTTAAAAAATGTGAGCTTGGTCGGGTCAACGGGATCAGATATGTAAGACATGCCCCATACCCAGTATTCCCCGATTCCGTTGGCAAGTCCGCATTCTCCGGAAATATCTCCCACAGGGTTCGAAATATAAACGGGTACTTTAACCTGGCCTAACGTTTGGCCTTTTACATCGTAGGGAATAAACGTCAGCTCAAATCGGACATCGCTCGGAAAATTCCCTAAAGCTTGAGCCGCGCGGCCTTCGATAAGTTCTTCCCGATCTATCCCTATAAGAATAAGAGATACGGTATCGTTGGAGGCAACATCCGATACCTCTGGCACATCATAGTAAAATGTTGCATCAGACGCCCCGACATGTATCTGCACATATACGCCTGCTACATTTTTGGTTGTGTCCTCATGCAGAAATTTTACAGGCACGCGAAATTTATCGACAAGAGAGAGTGTGTCTTCAATGGAAATTTTCAACGAACTTCCAACGGGGCCTACGGGAATTTTCCCGGCTATTTTTGTCGCGTTCGAAAAGAGGAGGTGGTTGGCGATGGTATCTGCGTTCGTCGAACCACTATCCTCTACGGGATTTTCCGGTGCCGGATCGGTCTTCTCACAGGAAAACAGAAAACTTCCCAACAGGACAAAAAAACAAATTGAAGCTAAGCATGTATAATTCATAAAATAAAATTTTAATAGATACTAAAACGGTTTGGACAAAACGGTATCTGCGCATACACCAACGTGTTTAAATACGATTGTGCAATTGCCTGACGACGGATAAAATTACACCGGCGGAATGCCTGGGTATAGAATAAAATTTACCTGGAGAGCACTTAGAGTTCCTGGTGCTGAAGAACCTTATTACGATATTCTATGGGTTTCAATAGCAAATACCCTTCAGGTGTATAGCCCGAAAAGTGCCTGAACTCACGGATAAGGTGGCTTTGATCAGCATATCCCGCTTCATAGGCTACCTGGCCCCAGCTTTGAAAAGAAGAGGAACTTATGATACTGGTAGCCCGGTTAAAACGATTTACTTGTTGAATTTGCTTAGGTGCCAGACCGGCGTTATTTTTTATCAGCTGTATCGCATGTTTGTGCGTATATCCCACATAACGATTTAATAACTCGGTAACGGGTAGACTAGTGGTACAGAAGATTTTTTCTAATTTATTCCATTGGTTAATTTCTGTCATCGAGCGTTTGGCGAGACAGCCGAGGATCCATTCATTCAGCACGTTGATCAGTTGCTCATTATTCTGGCTTGCTTCATAGAGGCGTTCGTGAAGAAATGATATCTCCCTGCCCCAAACTTCCTGTGTGGAAAAATGTTTGTTGGTAAAATTGGTGGCGGGAATTTGAAATAACTGGCCAAACCCAAAAAGCGAAAAACGCAATCCCACCATGAAATAGTTTTGTGGAGCCATAACATCAAAAAAGGTGCTTCTTACGCCGCTCACTGTGCTGTCGTCAAGAATAGATGTTGAAGCGTCGATGGCGTTAATGCCTGTCACTTTATCACCCAGATTAAAAAAAATCTCGGTCCTATTATTTGGAAACAGCCTGTCGGGAATTGATAACCCTTGTCCCTTTATTATTACATAATGATCCACAATCAGATTAGCGGGATAAACAGGTGCCTGGACGGTATAAGTAATATTATTGTGGACAAATGTGTACATCTTACATGTATCGTATATAACTACTTAAAAACTATACAACTTTCTTCGAATTCAATGCTGGAGGCGTACGACAGTTTCATTAGTATACGAATTGTCCAGCATTCTGTTGCTAACGGTTTTCAGGCGTTTTGGCTCCAGCGCCTCAGGGTAAATCACAAAATACTACCAAAAATAAGCCTCCTCGAAAAAAAATGACTCATACTAAGAGCAACGTAATTACAGTCAACAAAAAACAAAGTCTATCCGCGGTTGAATTTAATGAGAATTGATTAACCATCAGGATTAAAGGACAAGCTAAATTTTCCAATGAAAATTCAGTTATGCAACAACGCCCTTTTTGTCGATAATGGCCAGATATACCAGGACGCTTATCAATACTACATTGAACTCCACGCCATTTCTGCCAGCGCCTACCACAAACCATCCCTCAGCCGCGTGAATCATAATAATACCTGCCACCAAAATCGGAATGGTGATGAGTGCCGCGACCCGTATGTACCGATTTAAAATCAGGAGTACCGCGCATGTCACATGCGATAACTTAATTATCCACGCCAACGGCAGACCAATCGGAGCGAATCCCGCTTCGTTAAGATAGTTATTACCAAAGTTGTTTACGGCTCCCGTGAAAATGCTGGGAATGCCATGCATAAAAAAAACTGCGGCCAGGGTAATGCGCAGAACGAGTGTGGGTGTTATGATTCTATCCATGATGCTGTACGTTTAATGCAAATTAAGTGCAACCTGATTTACCAGAATTGTAAAAAAACGACAGCTACTAAATCGGTATGTATAGATAGGATGAGCTTTCTACGCCTACACTTTTGTTGGACACAAAATTGTAAGGTGGCATCCCCGCAAATTCCTGAAACTCTCTAATGAAATGCGATTGATCTGTGTAGTCTAGTTCGAAGGCAATGGAAGTCAGTTCGCCATAGTCGACTGTAGCGAGTCGTTTAAGCGCCAGCTCGAATCGCGACACGCGCTGATACCTTTTTAAAGATACGCCAACCTGTTTTTTAAATCTACGCTGCAATTGCCGTTCTGATATCCTGAGCGAGGATGCGAGCTTGTCTATGTCACCAACTCCTGTCTTTTTGTGAATGATGCTTTGTACCGTAAAATCCAAAGGCATTTTTGTCATTTTCTCGAGCAAGAAGCTATCTAAGATCGCGACGCGTTCCACCTGTGTTTTGAATCGCAAGCGCTCGCCCAGATCGCATCTGCAAACCAGGTTGATGTTGGGTACAGTATTGGTTAGTTCGTCTGAGTCAATTCCAAAAAACGCAGAAAGTGCGTGTGGATAAAAGCTAACCCCGAAGTGTGAAAAGGCACCGTGCGTAAAGGCCTCAGTCGGTCGCGTACGCACACCTTTCAAGTAACAAAGCGGCATTTTTTCGCCTGTTTCACTTATGATCGTCTCAAAGCAATCGATGTCCTGAAAGATCAATCGCGGGTAGCGGTCCGCAAAACTATGAATACTCAGTTGTGAAATTGAATATTGGCGACTATCAAGACTCCAATAATATCGCACGAGATGTTTAAGTGAATCAATTGGAGCATATTGGCGATACTGCATGGGGCTAGTTGTTTATTACCTTGATTTCCGCTTCCAACTTGATGCGTAAAGTTTCCATGACGTTGCACATTCTTCTAGACACCCATCTTGCGCAAGCCTTCCGCCCTTTACAACGCAGTGACTGGCGCAAGCGTTGTGGGTCGACTTGCCCGCGGGCTCACTCGTGTCCACGATGGTTCGTCTTCAGACTGACGTTCGTTAATCAGCCTTGAGGTCATGATTTCTTCTTGCCTTTATTTTTCATGTAGTTATCATAAACTACCTGAAGCTGTTCTGTTAGATATTCAATCAGGTCTTCCAGGTTCTCATCATTCGCTATAATGGCATATTCTTTCATGGATAGTATCAATTTATCCAAATGCTTCACCTTCAATTCCTCCTGCTCCAATGCCATCGTGAAGAAAACAAAGAAAAATGCTTCCTCGTATTCTTCAAGGCCTTGAAACGTATCGAAAAGGGTTACAAACGATTTTGTAATAAATTCGCTATCGGTAGTTTGATCATTGCTTAAAACATACTCAAAGAACCCCCGTGTATATCCTTGTACGAAAGCAAAACTTTCATAACCGTTTTCTGGTTTTTTATATTTTTTCATAAATTATTTTAGTCAATTGCACCACTTTCTGCATACCGGTTCGTAGTGAGTGTTGCAAAATGAACAGCTTGCTTATCACGGATTTTAAATTTTCGGCTCATAGGAATAAAGTCTAAGGTTATGAGCAAATATATTGATAACCTCGTCAGTTTGAAAACTGAAAACATGATGGGTCCAAGGGTACTCTCACCCACAAAGCCATGGCTCAAGTCTTGAACCGGGTGCATGCGTCAAGAAGACTTGTGTTGGATGGGGGAACTGGACTTTTAAAACCAGGTAACAATGAAATACTTATATATCGTTGTCCTTTTCATTTTGCCCGTTGCGCTTAGCACTTGCCGAGATGAAGACGAATTGCCGCCTATCACTATGGAAGGTAAAAATACGTTTGGTTGTAAAGTAAACGGAAAATTGTGGCTGCCTCAAGGAAGAGCAGGTCAAAGTGGTACCCATGTTGACTTAACGTTTCCTGGAGATACTGTTGTCGTGAATATATATGCATCAGCGGGAGAAAGCGGTTTTGTCATTTCAATTTATGATGTGCCGAATTTGCAAATTAATAAGCCTTACGATTTAGCGACAGACCAATACTATACGAGCTACCTGAACTGGTCGAACGGCATTTCATGTGATTCTGATAGTATCATCAGCGGAAACGTCACGCTATCCCGATTCGATCGCCCAATTAATATCATTTCCGGTACCTTTGAATTTACAACCTACAGCAATGAATGTAGTGGAAGCGTGTCTATCACCGAAGGCCGCTTTGATATAGCCGAAATATTTTACTAACAACTTTCCCAAAAAAACTAAAAGAATTCAAGTAATGAAACGCATCATATATTATTTATGTGCCTGGGTATGTTTTGCCATAGCCATACCGATATTCTCAACAAACCGTGACGATCAGCGGCTCCGATTTACGGATGTCATGTTATTTAGCAACGCAGGAAACGCCCCTTCGGCGAACACTAATTACAACATTTACGCGCGAATAAGCGATCGCGTTAACGGCGAAATGAATGTTACTGATGAACCAATGAAGCCCTGTTACAAACATCGGTTGTGACCAGTTATTTTGGAGCCCATAGTTTTTAGGAATGCGTCATACAAACTTTTTATTAACTTTCTTTAGGTTTCTGTCACGTTTCTCTTTCGGGAAATGTCATGGATATGATCGCTAACAAATGAAGATGTCAGTATCTCTTGAGGCACAGTACGAAAAATACAAGACAAAACTGGTCCCATTTGCCTATAACATCATTGGCGATTCCCTGGCCGCTGAAGATGTGGTCCAGGAAATTCTTAATACGTATTTTCTAAATGATAGCGCCCATATTCAAGAACCCGATAAATATCTGATGCGATCGGTGATCAACAGATCCATTAATGCAAAGAAAAGTATCCAGGTAACGAAAAAGCAATACATCGGTCAATGGCTACCGGTTCCAATCCATACGGATGAAAGTATTTATAGAGACATCGACAGACATCGCATTCTTGACTATTCATTACTGGTGCTCCTGGAAAAACTAAATCCCAAAGAGCGCGCGGTGTTTGTTTTAAAAGAGTCATTCGATTTTGAACACAGCGAGATTGCAGAAGTTCTTCAGATATCCGTTGAAAACTCAAGACAGCTGTATAAACGCGCGCGACAAAAGCTTGAATCGGGGGGTCTTAAAGCCTCCGCTGATAAAGTAACCGCCGATGCGACGATTAAAAAATTGACTGAGGCAATTCTTCGCGCTGATGTTGAAAATGTAAAAGCGCTGCTTGCCGCACATGTACAGTCCTATTCTGACGGTGGCGACATGAAGGCTGCACCAAATATTATTGTAGGCGCTGAAAATGTATCCAAATTTCTTAAAGCGTTATACGGAAAATATTTTCATGCCGGCACTGTCATAACGTTGCAAGAGTTGAACCACACACCCGCACTTGTATTTCGACTCGGAAATATAATTTACCGCTGCATCCTCTTTGATGTCGTGAACGGCGCAATAGAAAACGTTTACATCATTGTTAATCCCGCTAAACTTCGCGGACTAACGAAGTAACATACCTTCATTCGCCTTCTTTTAAATAATCATATTTTCAAAGACATTTTCATTAAAATGTTGTCACGCTAATGCTCCTGAAACTGTCATAGGGGAAAAACAACAATACTATGGAAACTATGGAAAAAGTAAGAATTTCCTTCCCGGACATACCGAAGGGGTTATACGCTGCAATGCAAAACACCGAGAAGTACCTAAAGGAATCAGGTCTACCGCACGCGCTTATCATGTTAATCAAGGTAAGGGCTTCACAAATAAATAAGTGCGGATACTGTCTTGATATGCACCACAAGGATGCGATCAAGGCAGGAGAAACATTTCAGCGCCTGTACCTATTACCCGCATGGGAAGAGTCGCCGTGCTTTACAGACAAAGAAAAAGCTGTCTTGAATCTGACAGATACGCTAACGCATATCTCGAAGCAATCTGCGCATGCAATTGAAGAAGCCTATGAACGGACAAGTCAGTTCTATTCCAAAACAGAAATTGCAAACATTGTATTGGCAATCACACAGATCAATGCGTGGAATAGGATATCCATTACGTTTGGTAACATCCCTGGCAGCTATCATAACTGACTAGCAGGGGGAAGTAAGGAGAAGCGTCCAATGAGCTTCTCCTATAATTCAATTTTACATTTAAAACAATGAAAAATCTTACGTTAAATAAAGAGCATATCGTGGTGATCGGTGGTGGTTTTGCTGGCTTGAACTTTATTCAACATATGTCGGCAACCGAACGCTACCACATCACGCTTGTAGATAAAAATAATTACAACTACTTCACACCCTTGGTTTACCAGGTCGCTACCGGATTTCTTGAGCCATCAAGTATCAGCTACCCGTTTAGAAAGTTGTTTCAGGGGAGAAACGTTTCGTTCCACATGGCTGCTGTAACCCGAGTGGAAACCGATGCCAACCTCGTTCATCTCAGCGACGGAACCTGTCTCCATTACGATTTCCTGGTGTTCGCTGCAGGCACACAAGCGAATTTTTTTGGAAACGAAAGCGTCCGCAGAAATGCGCTTGTCTTGAAGGGAGTTGACGATGCATTGGTTATGCGCAATTCGTTGATCCGTATTTTTGAAAAAGCTTCTGTTGAAGCAGATCCCCTTGAGAAACAAAAGCTGCTAACGATCGTCATTGCAGGCGGAGGACCTACAGGCGTGGAAATCGCTGGTATGCTGGCAGAATTAAAGAAGCATATCCTTCATAAGGAATATCCGGAAATCAGCGTCGACCAGATCAGGTTGTACATTATAGATGGTGCTCCATCTTTACTCGCACCCATGAGCGAACGAACCCACGACGAAGCCAAGCAGATTCTTGCTTCCCTGGGAATAAAGGTATTATTGAACACAATGGTAACCCGATATGAGAATGATGAGGTAACCTTGTCCAACGGGGAGGCTATTATTACAAAAACATTGATCTGGGCAGCAGGCGTTACCGCCACTACATTTCACGGAATTAAAAAATCCAGTCTTGAAAAAGGAAATAGAATGATTACCGACGCATACCATCGTGTAAAAGAATATCATAACGTTTTCGCGATTGGCGACATTAGTATCCAGATGCATGAAACAGATTATCCGCATGGCCATCCGCAGCTGGCACCGCCCGCCGTTCAGCAGGGGAAATCTCTTGCTAAGAATTTTGTCCGGCTCGCAAAAGGCAAAGCACCTGTCTCATTTAAATACTTCGATCGCGGAGAAATGGCGATAATCGGACGTGAGCACGCACTGGTTGATCTCTTCAAACATAAAATCCATTTTGGTGGAATCCTTGGGCTGTTGAGTTGGTTGTTTATTCACGTAATCTCATTGGTAAACTACAACAACATTATCAAAACACTTTATACATGGGCAGTTGCTTACATCACCCACGACCAGCCACTGAGGATGATCTTTCGAACATCACTACCCAAACCCACTGACCCTCACGCGGAATCGGTTGATGTAGATGAGGCAGCGTAGTTGTAGAATGTAGCAAATACACCGTTAGTCAACGCAGCGACTGGCGCAAGCGTTGTGTGTCGGCTAGCCGTAGGTCTCACGCGTGCATACTATGTTTTCAGTCTTCCGACTGCATTGCTTAAAATCAACATCACCTCCATTAAATTTCCCGATAGTTTTGCATCGTTGCCTTCACTGCTGTAAAGATAATCTTCCGGATGTCTTACAATACTTGCACAGGAACTTCCAGCCGATCACTTGAGATTTCGATGCTGATATAACCAAAAACGCTGCATTCGAATCTACCAGCTTATCGGTGCATGGCTTGCCTGCCTACGATGTGCTTTTGAAGATGCTGTTTTAGACGTTTTACAGCACCGTCAGGATCGGGTTTTGCTACCACATCATATTCCGAAAAACTGACAAGCTGTTGCAGCCCAACATATTGCTGGGTGAGATGGAAGCTCACTAGTAAATCATCCGGAGTACGCTCTCCTAAAAAGCCGGATGCCAATTCAAAATCCGTTGATTTCGCGTTCCAGGTGGAAGACAAAAAATAAGTTTTACCAGTTAGCAAGCCTCCGCGGCCGTATTGTGAGGAAGGGCCGAAAAATATTCCATATTTATAAACTACATCGATATACCGTTTAAAACTTGAAGGCAACGAGAACCAGAATATGGGCGTCTGAAAAATAATGAGATCAGCCTTGTGAAACTTTTGTTGTTCTATGGCGACATCGTATCCGTCTTGTAAAACGGTGGTTAGTACAGTATGTGAAAGCTTGAGTTCCTGCTGAAGTGTTTCAAACAGAAGTGTATTAAGCCGGCCGGAAGCGGCAGGTCTATGAATTTCGGCACCGTTGATAATTAATGCAGTTTTTTCTGTCATGGTCTTCTACTTGTTCAGTGGTTTTGTTTGTGGGGGCGGGAAAAATCAATTACGCTCCCAACTATTGGTAAAGTTGGAGGCGATACTTTACTTTTGAAAGTAGTTACACCAATGTAAACTAATGACTCGAAGTAAAGCGTTGCTGATAATCAATGGCTATGGAAGAAAAAAAAACAAAAAAAATTAATGTGAATGAGTGCCCGGTTCAAAGAGCCCTTGAAATAGTGGGCGGGAAATGGGCATTTACTATTATTTATGCGCTGACCGATGGAAAAAAGCGATTTAAGGAATTAGAACGTTCTATCGAAGGAATCAATACCCGAATGCTCGTCAAAGAGCTAAAGGTATTGGAAACACATGGGATCATTAATCGTAAGGCGTATGCTACCGTTCCGCCGACGGTTGAGTACTCGCTAACCGAAAAGGGGGCTGACTTCCATCCTGTGTTAAATAATATCAGAACGTGGGCCGCTAAATATATTGAGTCGTATAACTGCGACGCACCTACTGCAATCAAAATAACTGATGGTGAGGTTTTAAATTAATCCCTGTTGTCTCCAGCCAGTTACTATTGGTGTAGCGATCGGGATCGATTGCGTGTATTGTTAGGGTTACTTCTTACAGCGCTTTCAAAGAGCCAAAGAAATAATTCCTTTCTGTTTTCCTGATCATTGTTGCGAATGGCTTCTGCTAATTTTGTCGATCCGCTAAAGCGAGACTAATATTTTTTTAATGTCTCGGATGACAGCTTCCAATTTTGCTTGCCATGCCTGGCAACGATCATGTGCATGTGGTCGGCTCATCATACAGTCTGCATATATTCCAGTCCTTTGTTTTTTTTGAAGCGAATGCTTTCCAGAAAAATATCTCGATATACCGGTCGAATAAAAACACGTGTCACGCTTTAGCGGATCGAGCGAATGGATCGTAGTGAATGTTACAAAGTGGACAGCTTCCTGACCACGGATTTTTAAATATGCTGCTCATAGGAATAAAGGCTAACGTTATGAGCAAAATATATTGATAACCTCGTTAGTTTGAAAACTGAAAACATGATGGGTCCAAGACTCTCCACCCATAAAGCCATGGCTCAAGTTTTGAAACAGCACGCTGTAGTTTGGTCGAGGAAGACTGGGACTAGAACGGGTCGGACCGTTCAATAAAGGGCAATTAGTTCAGACACATCACATTATTTCGTTAAACTAGTTGCTGGCTTTATTGAACAGCGACCTCTCATCTCGACTGACTGCCTATGTAGCTCCGATTTCCATAAGATAGTCGAGTACAGGTTTTGCATTTTCCTTCCCCTGGCGAGCATGATGAAGAAGCATTATTCCATGAGGGCCTTTGGAATATTTAAGCTGCGGAAACGCTTCAAGTGTCGACTTCACGATGTCCAGCTTACCTAGCATAGCAGCCACAAATACGTCCATCCTTGCTCCCTTCGACAATAAAAATTCAGCGATATCTACCCGGCCCATGTGCCCTGCACCGGCAATTGCAGTTTCAAAGTCACCAAGCCCCCAATCCCAGGCAACGTTCAACAAGTTGGGTTCCTTTTCCAACAGCATTTTGACGCTGTCTAAGTCCTTGTGCGCTTTGGCAACGAACTCCTTCACAAGCTCAGGGTTCAGAGGTTCTTTGTGCTGCAGCAGATTAGTCGGGTTTGCAGAACCACCAACCGCAGGGAACGACATGTACGATCCCGCTAGCAGAATGCCTGCTTTTAAAAAGCCTCTGCGTTTTTTAGTGTTTGAAATCATATTGTTTTAATTTTTTGATCAAGTTTTTTAAAACGACAAAAAAAGAGCTCCTGATTTGCAAATCAGTACTGCAGAATCCCGAAAAATCGTTCTATTTAAACGCAATTATACTTAGGCATGAATTACATTTTGATTGTTTGCATACTGGCCGTTGGACATAGCCTTTTTTCCGCGATCGCGCTCATGACGCTGAGCCATAAATTGTCCAATCGATTGCTGGCCCTCCTACTGGTTTTGCTCGCACTCCGGATTGGCAAGTCTGTTATACAAATGATCATCAAGCCAGAGATGAGTTACCTAGTCAGCATCATCGGACTGACAGCTATGGCTGCTATTGGCCCGGTACTATATTTTCTTCTGCGCAGTTTGTTTGACACAAAAGCACGCGCCACGAAGTCGGATTATCTCCACCTCCTTCCAGCGTTTCTTCTACCCTTCCTGTATTTTGTATTGGATTGGAATGTCCTCAGCCTTCTGTACTATATCATCACAGGTCACGTGTTACTATATCTAGCAATTGGTTTCTGGTTCATCCTCAGTAATCGCGAAGTTTTTAAAACGGATGACCTGAAATGGAAGTGGGCAATACTTCTCCTGCTTAGTGTTAGTTTATTGTGGTGTTCTTTCGTGCTGCAAGTCACCAACTATCATCCAATTGTGTATGCAACTAATGTTATCACTGCCGCAGTTCTCTTTTACGGCATTTCCTTCTGGGCGCTGACAAGAGCCAGATTATTTCTACCGGAATCTCCGAGCAAACGTGAGAATACAAACGCCCTTGACGAACTCGGTAAACGTGTTAAAGAAGTTCTAGAAACAGAACAGCTATACATTGATTCAAATCTCAATGTGTCACTACTCGCTACGCGACTGAAATCGCCACCATATCTTGTTTCAAAAGCGATCAATCATTATTTCAACCAAACCTTTTCCGAAGTGCTGATCAACTATCGAATCGGCAGGGCTGAGGAATTGCTGCTTTCTCCTGATAGTAAAAGCTATACGATTGAAGCTGTCGCCTTTGAGAGTGGTTTTAGTACTTTGTCTGCCTTTTATGTTGCGTTCAAAAAAATCCATAAGACTACTCCCGCACAATTTCGTCTGAATAAGGGAAGCAGGATGAAGATTGCAAAATGAAATAACATTCGACCATCCTGGCGCGGGATTCCAACCGAACTGTCCCCTCATTTTTGTAAGCAATTATCCGGTACCTATCCCACTTAACTTCGTATAAGAACTTCGGATCATCGAAAGGTTCCTTGAGTAATGTACACGGCATTGGTTTGACAGCTTTGGGCATAGCTGCATTTTAACGGGCTCTATGCTTATGACAACCGATTTTAGAGTAAGGTGTTACGTTAATCCGTGCGCCTAGGACAGGGTACCGGCAATCATAAGTTTTTCAAAGTCAGGCAGAAAGTTGAAATTAGCATCTGACTATAAGAAAAATAAACGACCTACGCCTACCTTCTATAAGATATACGTAATTTCCCTTACTAAATTGTTGGCAGCAACGCACACTGGATGGCGATGGACTTCGAAGAAAAGTTTCCCGTGGCCAACACACCGACTATGAAAAGTGTTTCATAGCCAACTCGCTATCAACGGGATTCCGCTCAAGTTAGCTTTGTTCTTTGTACTCATCGTCCAAGCGCGGAATGACGACTCGATTGGAGTGGGTAGTGCGCGCAGTTCGACTCAGCCTAAGACGAAATCAGCGCCTTTAGCGCCTTGTACGAAAGCAAAACTTTCATCACCGTTTTCTGATTTTTTATATTGCGACAGAAGAACAGTGGCCATCGTTCCTCGAAGTATACATGTAGCGGTATTAATCTTATGTCAGAATATATAAGTCGGTGAAGCTACCACTAGCATGCCCGATGCATCTGCAACTCCTGGGGTATCGGAAATTAAAGTTCCTCCAGCAAAGACTTTAACCGTAACCGTTTGCCCGGCTACCCCGCCCGTTGCGCCAACCGAAAGCGCTGTGCTGGGAACCGTAGACGTGTAAGTGAGTGTCTTGTTCCAAGGCAATGCCGGTATGGTTTCATTGGCCCCTCCCCCGGTTGCATTCACATAAGTTGCACTCAAAGCGCCTGTAAAATCTCCCGTGACTTCAAATTTAATATCACGACTTTTTGCGGGAGATGAATCATCTTCACTACAGGAAACTCCTAGCCAAGAAAAAATGACGATAGAAATGACTTTTAGGTATTTAGCTGAACTCATATGGCTGGTTTGTATGTTTGAAGTGTCTCTTAACAATTATCTTTTTCGTTTTTTTTATTAGGGCTTCAATGTCCTTCGGCATTAATAGAATTTTTCGTTCACAGGTCTTTCATGTTCGATACGAGGCCATTTCCATACATAACGTATAATCAGACAAAGAAGAATGACTTCTACAACAGCACCAAACACCATGTGCATCCAAGCCTCTCCTGCCAGATTAAACAAGGTATAGGGAATAAACACCCCGGCAATAATGATATTTACCCAGCGATTTACTTTAGCCGGCAGCGCAACAGAAAGAAAAATCATCAGTGCCGGAATTGTCATTGAGGCGAGTGCTGCCAAAAGAAATCCTTGCGTAATACCAAATTCAAACACCCTACCTGCCTGAATATCTTCTACCTTACCCGGCATATATAAGTGGAAATAGTCTGCATAGATATAGAGAAACATCAAACTCGCCCACAGTGCAGCAAGCTTCAGTTTCAAACTGACTTTGATATCTTCCAGTCCATTTTGTGTATTCATAAACTACCAGCTAAAAATTATACCCAAAATGAAGCCCGGGTTCATACCCAAAGTATGAAGGCCATTTACTTTCCTTTAGTTTAAAAGATTCTGGTGTGTTAGTTTTTATAGGCCAATGCGTTAATCCAATAGATGGTTCAAAAAAGAAACGGTTTTTAAAAAATTTTAACTGGTAGCCCAAACGGTAGGTCATAAATAATGTGTATCCATTGGCAATCTTTTTATTATCCTCATCTATATATTTTTGTAAAGCATGCATTGTATGAACACCTGTATATAAGCCTTTCCACCAAAAACGATTGTATGCTAATCCGATTACATTTTGGCGGACATATCCTGGATAGTTTTCTCCCGGTGCATCAAATGATTTTCCCCAGGGGATACCTAATGGCCAGGCAAACCGAGATCTTTTTAATTCTAAGAAAACAACATTTTTAGGTGTTATCCAATATCCAACATTTAATTGTATAAACTTAGGTGGATTTGGGTCGTCAGGAACAAGATTTCCTAACATCAAGAATGTACTCCCAATAAAATACCTTTTATAAGTACTGTTTTGTTTGGCATCTTGTGCATTCACCTGTAAACTGCTTGCCAACACCAAGGCAAGTCCAATCCATAAAATTTTCTTTTGCATGTTTTTTTATTGTCCAACGATATTGCAAAAGTAGATTGGCGAGATGCCATAACGCGTTCACTTAAGTTAAGAAATGAACCCCTACCCTTTGTTTTTCTCCATAATCCTTGCTCTTAACCTGCTTAATGATTGGGGTTTCATACCAAGATAACTTGCTAACTGGTGTTGCGGAACACGTTGAATAAGGTCTGGTCGTGATTTCACTAAATTCAGATATCGTTGTTCAGGGGAAGAAGTTTTAAACTCGTCAAAGTCTATTCGTTGTTTCGCTAAAAGTTCTTCAGCTAATATTCTACACATCAATTCAAACTTTGGAAATTTACTGTTTATCTCTACTTCCATATCAGAATTTGAAACTGTAAGAATACAGTCTTCAACACAACTTATATAATATTCAGACGGCGTTTTGTTTATTACACACGGGGGTGTCAACACTTCCATTTCCGTGTAGAATCCAGTAGTTTTTTCTTCACTATCGACAACATAATACGTCCGAATACAGCCTTTCAGAACAAAGTAGCTGTCTTTTGATTTTTGTCCTTCTTTGAGTAGAATCGTTCCTTTCTTTACCGAGCGAAATAGGTCCAACGAAACGATTGCGTTCTTCTCATCTTCTGTCAGGGAAATGTATTTTGATATAAAGTCAAATAGTATATTTTCCATTGGTTTATTGTTGTTACTGTCGTTTGTTACACTTGACACCAACGCCAGTAAATATACCGTTGCAATTTACCTTTTAAAATTAACTAACAAATGGCGATGGCGCATATACAATGTGCGCCAAGCATGGCGCTGGTATACCAGATATCCATCTAGCGCAAGCCTTCCGCGGTTTCAACAACGGATTGACTCGCAAGTGTTGTGTTTTGGCTTTGTGGGTGGCTCACTCGTGCCTACTATGACGTTGAAAATAATTTACATTTTAAATTGAACATTTTACATTGGATATTTTTCAAACCGCAAAATGTAAAACGCTAACCCGATAGCTATTGGGTGTAAAAGTTTTGCCCCTCTGATCAACAACGTCAATTCGATCCTTTACAAAGATTCAGTGTATAACATTATGCTATCCAAGCAATTTTTACATTTCTTTTACATTTCATTTACATTTTTTAACAATTCATTTACTAAAGCCAGCACAATGACTTGTAGTTTTGTCGGAGTTGATAATTAAACCTTCAAGACATATGAAAAAAATCATTTATGTGCTGATCTTACTGATGGTTGTAGTAAGCGGACTAGTATTTGCTAATCGGGAAATTAAAAATGAAACTTCTAAAAAGTCAATCCAAAAGCCCCTCTCCGCTGCTGAAAGAAAAGCTGCATTGAAAAAATGGGAGGCCACCCCTGATGGTATAATGTACAAAAACTGGGAAGCGTCTCCTGCAGGTAAAAAAGTCTTCGCCAGTGAAGCTAAAATAAGGAAGTCCATTAGGAATTATACCAACATGGAGGGAGTTGTAACTTCTCTTTCTCTTCCGCCAGGCTCAAGATTAGGTTTCGGAGTGATGGTCAGGATCAATGGTGAAGATTATATACTTAGTTTTGGGCCCGAAAAGTCTGACGACAATGAATTTCAGCAATTACATAATCTAAAAGTCAACGACAAAATAATTATAAAAAGCCATAGCGTATCGCACGCGCCCAAGTACTCATATCCAATTGTATCGGGCGACTATGTAGAACACGATGGTAAAATAATTTATAAACGTGCACCTCGCAAAGGTGGTTGCTAGTAAATAAATTATGAGATGCGTCGTGTATTGTTAGGATTACTTACACCCCATCAGAGTCACCGGCTTCCGGGACTCTGAGAATCGGGTATAAAATAATTCACGAACGGATATTTCACTGACGTGCATTAAAATCAGCATCACCTCCGTCATCACCCATCAATATGAACCAAAAAATCCCAATCACGATTTCCGTTATAATAAAACCTTGCACTTGAATATTTATATTCCTCCTGATATTTACAAAGTTGAGCACGCACTGGATTTTGATGAATATATTCGACCTTCTGCCATATCACTGCGCTACTCCACAAAGGGACACTCAAAGAATTACGTTCCCATATCTGATATTTTCGGTCCTTTGCCTGAACTAAAATTCTCTCTAATAGCGGCGATTTTTCCTTAATCAATATTTTTAAAATTTGCTGGGCAGTATATTTTAAAAAATCGCGTTGAATTTTTTCGCGTGTGTGATTGCCTAACATCTGCCAGATCAAATGAAAATGATTCGGCATTATTACAAAACTGTAAACAGTCACTTTCCGTTTCGCACTTAAAAAAGACAAGCTTCTCATGATAATTTCTTTGAATCTCTTGTCTTCAATCAAAGGAATCCATTCGAGACAGGTTACGGTAATAAAATCGGCGTATTGTTTGGCCTGGATGATATGATTCATATAATAACAATTATTTACACAACGTGATTTTTGAATGTCACTAAGATATAGGTTTCCTGAAATAAAAGTTTTGCAACAAAAAATCATGTTCTTCCTATTCACGACCGTGAAGGACATCCCACATCCGCCGTTGTTGGTCTTGTGGGTAGACCGTGCGCGGCCGACCAACAACCGCACGCACGCTGATAACAGAATTTCTATGGCACAATAATGCTGAACTGAAAAAAGCCAAATGGAAAAACAAACTGGCCGTAGCTTAAGATTTTAATTTATCACAACCAAAACCTGTTATCCAAGTGAGTGCGGTTGTTGGTAGAGCTCACGCACTACGCTCTCACGCAATACCAACAACGGCGACGTTTTTACGTTCTGCCTATTCACGACCGTGAAGGACATCCAACACCCGCCGTTGTTGGTCTTGTGCGTAAGATCTTGCGCGGCCGACCAACAACCGCACGCACGCTGATAACAAACTTTCTATGGCACAATAATGCAGAAATGAAAAAACCAAATGGAAGAACAAACGGGCCGTACTGTGAGATTTTAATTTATCACAACCAAAACCTGTTATCCAAGTGAGTGCGGTTGTTGGTAGAGCTTACGCACTGGCCACACGCAATACCAACAACGGCGACGTTTTTACGTTCTTTGTGTTCTCGATTCCGAAGAATATGCACCCCGCCGTTGTTGGTCTTGTGCGTAAGACCGTGCGCGGCGGACCAACAACCGCACGCACGCTGATAACAGACTTTCTATGGCACAATAATGCAGAAATGAAAAAAGCCAAATGGAAAAACAAACAGGCCGTAGCTTGAGATCTTAATTTATCACAACCGAAACCTGTTATCCAAGTGAGTGCGGTTGTTGGTAGAGCTCACGCACTAAGCCCTCCCGCAATACCAACAACGGCGACGTTTTTACGTTCTTCCTATTCACGACCGTGAAGGACATACAACACCCGCCGTTGTTGGTCTTGTGCGTAAGATCGTGCGCGGTTGACCAACAACCGCACGCACGCTGATAACAGACTTTCTATGGCACAATAATGCAGAAATGAAAAAAAACAAATGGAAGAATAGACGGGCCCGTACTGTGAGATTTTAATTTATCACAACCAAAACCTGTCATCCAAGTGAGTGCGGTTGTTGGTAGAGCTCACGCACTACGCCCTCACGCAATACCAACAACGGCGACGTTTTTACGTTCTTCCTATTCACGACCGTGAAGGACATACAACACCCGCCGTTGTTGGTCTTGTGCGTAAGATCGTGCGCGGCGGACCAACAACCGCACGCAAGTGGATAACAGACTTTCTATGGCACAATAATGCGGAAATGAAAAAAGCCAAATGGAAAAACAAACAGGCCGTAGCTTGAGATTTTAATTTATCACAACCAAAACCTGTTATCCAAGTGAGTGCGGTTGTTGGTAGAGCTCACGCACTAGGCCCTCACGCAATACCAACAACGGCGACGTTTTTACGTTTTTCCTATTCACGACCGTGAAGTACATCAACACCCGCCGTTGTTGGTCTTGTGCGTAAGATCGTGCGCGGCCGACCAACAACCGCACGCAAGTGGATAACAGACTTTCTATGGCACAATAATGCAGAAATGAAAAAAACCAAATGAAAGAACAAACAGGCCGTAGCTTAAGATTTTAATTTATCACCACCAAAACCTGTTATCCAAGTGAGTGCGGTTGTTGGTAGAGCTCGCGCACTACGCCCTCACGCAATACCAACAACGGCGACGTTGTTACGTTCTTCCTATTCACGACCGTGAAGGGACATCCAACACCCGCCGTTGTTGGTCTTGTGCGTAAGATCGTGCGCGGCCGACCAACAACCGCACGCAAGTGGATAACAGAATTTCTATGGCACGATGCTGCCGTAATTCAAAAAAGCCAAATGGAAAAACAAACTGGCCGTAGCTTAAGATTTTAATTTATCACAACCAAAACCTGTTATCCAAGTGAGTGCGGTTGTTGGTAGAGCTCGCGCACTACGCTCTCACGCAATACCAACAACGGCGACGTTGTTACGTTCTGCCTATTCACAACGGTGAAGGGACATCCAACACCCGCCGTTGTTGGTCTTGTGCGTAAGATCGTGCGCGGCCGACCAACAACCGCACGCAAGTGGATAACAGAATTTCTATGGCACGATGCTGTCTTTCTAACCACAAAGCCACCGCTCAATACATGAAATTTATTGGCGTATCATCGGTTGGTCTATTGCTCAGTTACACTATTTTGAAATTAATACACGAACAATTGAATTGGAATTTCTATCTGGCAAAGCTTATTGCCATTGGTGTTGTAATGTTCTGGAATTTTGCAATCAATCTTATTTTCACATTTTCCTAGGAATAAATGGCAGAAGACCGAAGTTCTATGCAACCCGAAAGCATGCCTGCGCGTCTTATACATAATTATCTTATGTATTCGTGACATATGCATTCTTCCGAACTATTGAAAGGTACCCTGCAGACAATTGTGCTAAAAGTCCTGAAGGACCATGGCAGAATGTACGGTTATGAGATCACACAGCGTGTAAAAGAGCTTTCTGATGGTAGAATTTTACTTACGGAGGGTGCGCTTTATCCATCGTTGCACAAGCTCGAGGCTGAAGGGTTGGTTAAAACAGAAATTGTGAACATCGGTAAGAGAATACGCAAGTATTATCTGCTTACATCGCCGGGGAAAATTTTGGCTAAAGATCGTGTCACGGAATTTGTGGATTTCATCAGTACAATGCGTTCCGTCTTACAAGTGAAGATGAATTAATGCCGGAGTTGTCAAAGGAAAATATTGACTACATCATCAAGGACCTCTATCAAAGAGGCCTGCTCCTTGATGGTTTGCAAGAGGAGCTGATAGATCACATTTGTTCGGCAGTGGAAGATGACATGTCTTCATCCAAGCGGAAATTTATAGACTCATACCATATCGTCATCGCGACTTTCGGTGGAACCGAAGGGTTCCAGGAAATTCAACATCAAACAATACAATCAGAAAACAGTAAACTCATCGATATGCTCCAGAACTATTTCACCATTGCTTTTAGAAATCTGAAGAAGCAGAAGTTTTATACACTCATCAATATTGCGGGACTTGCGATAGGCGTGGCTTCATGCCTGATCATCCTTCTCTATATAACAAACGAATTAAGTTACGACAAGCGTTATACCGACCACGACCGGATCTATCGGGTGGACACAGAAATGAAGTTCGGCGATAATCACCTGTTGATGGCAAATACACCTGCACCGATGGCCGAGACATTGCGAAAGGATTTTCCTGAAGTAGAAGTAGCAGCCAGATTTTGGAACAACGCATCGATGATCTTCCGCCGTACCGAAGAAAGTTTCAAAGAAAATTATACCGTCTACGCCGACAGTTCCGTCTTCAGAATATTTGACATCCCGTTTCTTGCAGGCGATCCGCGCACTGCATTAAAGGAGCCCAATACAATGGCGATCAGCAAGAAGGCGGCCGACAAATATTTTCCGGGTGAGCAGGCACTTGGGCAAACACTCATCAGCAATGATGGACAGGTCTGGAAAATCACAGGGGTTTATGAGAATATAGAATCTAACAATCACTTCTATTTCGATTTTATTCTAGCATTGGTAAGTGTGGATTACCATCGCGACACGGGATGGCTCGGCAACAACTTCACCACTTATATTAAGCTGGCGAAAGATGCAAAGGCGGAGGATCTCGTGGCAAAGTTTCCAAAGATGGTACTCACCTATGCCGGACCACAATTGAAGTCTGCCCTTGGCGCCGACTTCAGTTTCGAAAAATTCGAATCGCAGGGAAACAAACTGGTATTTACGCTTCGGCCAGTAACGGATATCCACCTGCACTCGGATCGCATGGGGGAAATGGGTGCCAACAGCAGTATCACGTACGTCTATCTGTTTGGGACAATAGCGGGTTTTATCTTATTAATCGCTTGTATAAATTTTATGAACTTGTCGACAGCACGATCGTCGAATCGCGCAAAGGAAGTCGGCATTCGAAAAGTGATGGGTTCACTGCGCTCTCATCTTGTTCGTCAGTTCCTGATAGAGTCGGTGTTGCTGAGTGTCGGTTCTTTCCTGCTGGCGATTGTCATTGCCTGGATGGTGATGCCCATGTTCAATGAATTGGCTTTGAAACAACTTTCCCTCCCCTTTGCTTCGCCGGTGTTCTGGTTGTTACTGATCGGTGGTGCATTGATTACCGGAATCTTCGCAGGTCTTTACCCGTCATTTTTCCTGTCGGCGTTTCGTCCGGTAAATGTTTTGAAGGGTAATGTTTCAATGGGTACAAAGAGCGGCATCATTCGGGGTGCGCTGGTGGTTTTCCAATTTTGGATTTCGATTGTGCTGGTGGTTGGTACCATTGCTGTAAACCGGCAACTCGATTATATACAAACCAAAAAGATCGGGTTTAATAAAGACCAGGTTCTGATTGTTCACGATGCCTATGCATTGAATGATCAACTGCACGCTTTTAAAGATGAAGTTCTGAGTGACAACCGGATAAAGAGCGGTTCCATTTCATCATTTCTTCCCGTCAACGGGTTTCATAGAAGCGACAATGTCTATTGGCCTGCGGGCAAGTCGCCGACCGAAGAAAATATGGTATCACTTCAAAACTGGGGAGTGGGTCATGATTACGTAAAAACACTTGGAATGAAAATCGTCCAGGGAAGGGATTTTTCGAACGACTTTCTAAGTGATTCCAGCGGAGTTATACTCAATGAAACAGCGGTTCGAATGTTGGGGTACACGAATGAGAATGCAGTCGGGCAACGGATCACGACCTTCGGCGCAGACGCATCCGATGCAAAAAATTATTTAGTATTAACGATCGTGGGAGTTGTGGAAGACTTTCACTTTGAGTCACTGCGTCAGAATATTGGCCCCCTCGGACTATTTCTGACAAATACCAGGAATATGATTGCTTTCCGTTTTGAAGCGAAGGAAGCGCAGGACGTGATCAAAAGTGTGGAGAACACCTGGAAGAAGTTCGGTCCGGGGCTTCCGTTCGAATATTCATTCCTGGATGAAGCGTTCGGGCGCATGTATTCGGCCGAGCAACGCCTGGGCTACATCTTCTTCATCTTCGCCGTGCTGGCGATTATTATTGCGTGCCTTGGCCTGTTCGCACTTACTGCATTCACGGCGGAACAGCGAACGAAAGAAATTGGTATTCGAAAAGTACTCGGCGCAAGTGTGTCTGGCATCGTAGTTTTACTTTCGAAAGAATTCGGAAAACTGATCCTGATCGCCTTTGCACTTGCGGCTCCGGCAGCATGGTATGGGATTGACTGGTGGTTGGAGAGCTACACGTACAAAACTGAAATCGGAGTAGCGGTGTACATCCTTGCTGGGATAACCGCGTTCGGTATCGCCTGGCTTACGATGAGTTACCAATCTATTCGTGCCGCGCTGGCGAATCCGGTAAAGTCATTAAGAAGCGAATAGTGGTGTTGGTCTGGAGAAGCTGTTCCCTCCGCCACCATTATAAAGTTTACCTGAACGACGTCGCCGGATCCCGATACACTGCTGATCGCAAAATCCGTTGAGGCAAGTTGATCAATCACATTCTCTGGTGGCGCAACTTCTATATCGGGCAATGCTGATTTTTATTTGTTCAGCTGATTGATGATCTGTTCAACTTTTCTGCGGTCATTACTTCAATCGGTTTTTTTTAAAATAGCACCAGTCATGAGGTGAAGTTTTCCCAGGATACGCTTGCCTAAAAACGCAAGCACACCAACAATTGTAAGACACATATTTTGATCACCCAGCTGAAGGAGAAATATTCGCTTCTAGAGGCAAAAAGAGGGGTTTTTCTGTAAAAGGACGATAAAAATGCTTAAGTCAGTAGGGGTAAGTGGACTTTGAATTGTCTTAATCCAAACCAAATAATTTACCTTAAACCGTCATGTTTCTTTCAAGAAGAATTTTAGTAGGCCTGGCTTTAACTATGTTCATTATAATTTCTCTAAAGGCCCAGTCTACCATACAGACTGTAAGAGAAGAAATTGTCGACCAGGAATCAAGTACGCCATTGCCTGGAGCAAACGTTGTGATAATTGAATCTGACCTCATATGGGGATCTGTTACTGATGCAGATGGAAATTTTCACATCGATAATGTCCCTCCTGCCCGAATGATTTCCGGCTATGCGCCAGATGAAATAACGCGCGCTTCATATCTGAACAAAAACACGTTGACAATAGCCAGTACGTTGAATCATAAATTCAACGCACAGCATCATTTACAAACAAGTTATTTAAAAAGTGATCCTCCTACTTTTCAAAAGGATCTTTTTATTAAAGACATCTCGCTAAAGTCAGTTGCCTTCCGGCGGGCAGTTATTGCACCAGCACTACTTATGGTAGCAGGACTATCCACTTTAGATGCCGATAATGACGATAATTATGAGATACAGGGAGAAAGAAATAGATATATACCCAACTTCCGCCATCGTGCCGATGACTACTTGCAACATGCTCCTATTGTTGTGGTGTACGGGCTAAATTGGCTTGGTGTAGAAGGTAAAAATGATTTCGCTAATCGTACCGCCATTTTAATTAAGTCTGAGTTGATGTTAGGGATGTTAACATTTTCTTTGAAGCGAATAACAGCAGTACCCAGACCTGATACTAAAGAATTAACATCCTTCCCATCGGGACACACTGCGCAGGCTTTTGCAACAGCAACTTTTCTCGCCAAAGAGTATGGACATAAAAGTGTATGGTATAGTATCGGTGCCTATACACTGGCTACCGGAATTGGTACAATGCGTGTTATGAATAACAGGCATTGGATGTCAGATGTATTGGTAGGAGCAGGTATTGGTATACTATCCACAAACCTGGCGTACCTCACCCACCAGTACCGGTGGGGAAAGAAAAATAAAGGTGGACAAACCATTGTAATGCCTTCTTACGATGGACAAACCGGCATGGTTAACATTATTCATCGAATTAATTAGCAACAGTGACTAGCGCGGGCGTTGTGTGTCGGCTTGTATGCGACTCACACGCGCTATGGTTTCAATCTTCAAACTGACGTTCCGTAAACCAAGATCATCTTTGTTAAATTTATCGAAGTATATTTTTTATATCTCGGATGACAGCTTGCTGATCACGGATTTAAATTTTCGGCTCATAGGAATAAAGGGTAACGTTATGAGAAAATATATTGATTGTCTCGTCAGTTTGAAAACTGAAGATGACGGGTCCAAGATTCTCCACCCACAAAGTCATGGCTTAATTCTTGAACCAGCACGCTGTAATTTGCTTCGAAGACTGGGACTAGAACGGGTCTTCGGGCTGAATCTTGATGGAATTTCTGTATTGATAAATCCTCGATGTTCTTCGCTGTTGATGGATTTACAGGAAATGAAAGAAGACGAGAACGGCGGTTAGAAGAAAGAGAAGAATTTTTATGTTCACGGTGTCCGTTGTGAAAAGTATGGACACTCATCGGATGCTTTCGATTACTTCATGACTAAGTGCTTTGAGAACGAGGATTAAAGTTCTCTAAAGGCAGCCGCAAAGGGTTGGAGCAAATTCTGACGTTCAAGCCAACGGCATTGAGACAACTTTATTGAAACGCGTGCTATGAGACAAAAAAGGGAGTAGCGAAAGCTACTCCCTTTTAAAATAAACGGTAACCTCGACTTAAGCCGCTTTTACCATGCCGGGTGGCAAACTTTGTAACACATGCATCTTCAAACCTGAATGAAACTCGCCGTCCAGCCAGAACTCAAACGCGTAAGCGCCTAATTTTTCCAGTGGAAAATTAACCATGTTCATCACAAGATTCTGAGTGCTGTAATCAAAATTGGGATTAGCAATGATTTCGCCTTGCCCGTTCAAAGTTTGAATCACCTTGCCGTCAGGCGACAAAGCGCGAATTTCAAAACTGTGATGCCCAGCTTCATTGTTGCCAAAGCGCATACGTGCAGCGATAGCACATTGCGGATGGACCGCTGGGAGTTGTTGAGCAAAGACGGCATCAAATGTGCCAATCACTGAGAGCTTGCCATTACCATAATCGCAAGCGTAATCTGCTAAGGAATATATTTCTAAAACCATTTGTTTTTTTGGGTTTATGAAATGAAATAATTATTAAAGGAAAGCTTGACGAACTTCCTATGACACGGTCAAAGCTTGTGAGCAGTGCGTCCCCGTGCTATTATCTCATAAAACCCTTCTACAAACCAGTCGTAGAATTCTCCCAGATGATATGATAAACTTTTTTCTATATTTGTCTGTTCTGTAATTACTCGCAGAAAAACAACAAACACCTTGTAATCCCTTTTGGTGACTTACGCCAAAGTACCTCCTATGGTTAGTGCTGCAATAGCGGAACCCTAAAGAGGCATGTTACAAGACGATAAATGTCAGAGGCTGGAACCTCTGACATTTTCGTTTCTATCCCGTAAAAATTCAGTCATAATTAAACATTTAAATTTCAACAATCGTTTTCGCAATCTCCATACCAATCCTATTTTCCTGCCATTTATGTCAATGTGTCTACTTATCCGTGCTGTATCACGTTCTCTTTCAATTTTCTTATCAGTTTAAAATATCTTTTCTCAGCCTCCTTCACTTCTTCGACGTCATATGAGATATTCTGTGTGCGATTACGGTAATCAATTCCCAGCTGCGACAGCAACCGTTTGGTTTTAAGATACCAATATTCGCCAGCCTTATATGCTTGGAAGGTCAAATCATCCTTCTCTGCCACAGGTACCATATATAGTACCTCCAAACCTGACAAATTGTTATCTTTTCTTCTGCCAATCTTAAAATACTGATTTGTTTCGAAGTTAATCAGCTTAGCAGCACCGCTAGTAAAGCCTAACTTTCCTGACTGGTGCACCGTCGCCTTCGTATTACCGTATTTTTCTTCTGGTTCAAAATATTCTAAGCTGTCAAATTCCATTAAAATGCCGTTTTTCATTATGATATTGCAAATATACGAAGGTAACAGAATAGAATCAAGAATGGTTTCATTTTGTTTTCAATTACCCTACTCAATCTTTTTCAATTGTTTTTATTTACCCTACATTTTGTTTGTGAATTCTTTGTGGATAAATGTCGATTATTTGTCTGGAGACCCGGATAGGATAACGATCTATAATACATCGTGTTTTACGACCATAATGAATCAAGATGTCATTTACAGAATACGGCAATGTTTGTACTTAACAAGCTAAAAGGGGTCACGTGTGTTTAGCTCTTAAAGAAGTTATGGGCTTATTGCGTCACGTGATTATGAAGTAAAATCGCACGATTACGGTATGTGTCTACTCTGTATAAAGAGATATGAAGAAGCATCAAGAGCCTGGGCGCAGCTGATTGAGATTTGGAAATTGTCCTTCGTCTTAAACAAAATGGCAAAGAGTGGACTAACACTTGTTACAATTTATCGTCATTGACAAATTACTTTTACAACGTGCCGGAACAGTTAGTTGGATATTGGTACTGAGCTACCTGCACATCGATTACGACAAACTTTGCTACCTATTTCAGATGGACATTTATCGATGTGGTTCGTTGAAAGTGGAAGAAGATACTCTATTGAGTTCCAAGACGTTTCCGAGTTCATAAATTTTCTTGAAACTAGACCACATGTCGCCAAAGCCTTGAGTTATAAAAAGAAGTAAACATTAAATTATGAAAGCAGAAGATGTTAAACATTCGAGATTCGTCGTTGATAAAATCATTTATGAACAGACCAATTTGCAATAGTCTACGCCTTGTGGGAAGAACGTGATAAAATGTTGGGTATGAGATGGAGTGGTGAAGGGGATGAAGATCCGGCTATCCTAAATGTTTCAAAATCCTGTATGGGTTCGTTATCCCACAAGAATTGACTTTACCGATTGTCAAAAGTTTATTCGATAAAGGCGAAGGTGTCAAAAAAGAAAACATACTATCACTCATTAACTGTAATAGCTAAGACTTGATCTGACAGTTGAGCAGGCATTCCTTCCTCACAGGCAAAGGTAGCCACCGCTCCAAAAAAGTCAAGGGCTTCGCGAGTGGCCGCGCAAAATCAACCGCACAGCCA
>NZ_JARKMY010000016.1 GCF_029360725.1 Chryseolinea sp. H1M3-3
TGAAGTAGTTTCGACTTAATCTGACAGTTGGGTTAACTTAGAAGTGCAAACTATCAAAAGTTGAACCCTTTAAACTGTCAGAAAAATGAGAACAGAAACGAAGTTAATCAAAACGAAATTAGGTCTTATCAATTTAGCTGAGCATTTAGGTAATGTCAGCCAAGCATGTCGCATGATGGGTTATTCGCGCGACAGTTTTTACAGAATCAAAGAACTTTATGATACTGGTGGAGAGCTCGCTCTAAAGGAAGTGAGTCGTAGAAAAGCTATTCCTAAGAATAGAGTTGAGCCCGAAGTCGAAGAGGCCGTTGTTCAGATTGCCATTGAACAACCCGCACTGGGTCAAGTACGTGTGTCCAATGAACTTCGTAAGCGAGGCGTATTCATTTCTCCATGTGGAGTCCGTTGTGTTTGGCAACGGCACGATATGGAAACATTTCCAAAACGCTTGGCAGCACTAGAAGCAAAAGTGGCTCAGGACGGACTCATCCTTACAGAAGCGCAGATGATTGCTATGGAGCGTAAGAGAGAAAAACGGGAAGCTTTTGGAGAGATTGAAACTGAGCATCCGGGTTATCTTGGAGCTCAAGACACTTACTACGTTGGTAACATCAAAGGCGTTGGACGAATTTATCAACAGACATTCATCGATACCTATTCCAAAGTTGCTTTTGCTAAA
>NZ_JARKMY010000017.1 GCF_029360725.1 Chryseolinea sp. H1M3-3
CCAAGACATCAAAGGAGTGATTAGTGATCCTTATAACGCCTACGGTTATGATATGGTGAACGATGAACTGCGGCTTCTTGGATACGATATAAACAGAAAGAAAACCTATCGCCTGATGAATGAAAATAATCTTCTTATGGGTAAGGTTATTAAATGTAGCGGAAAAAGAACATGGGTACAGTTTCGGAAAATACAATCTTCCAGGCCTATGGAATATTTGTGCCTTGATATTAAATATATATGGGTACAGGGTGATGGGCGCTGGTATTATCTTCTATCAATTATGGATGTGTTTAGTCGTAAGATTTTACATTGGATTCTGCAGAAGAGTGTTCGTAAAATGGATGTCATCAGTATGTTTAAATGGTTGCACCAGTGTTATAATCTACAAGGTGTTATGATACGTAACGATAATGGATCACAATTTATAGCCAATCAGGTAAGGCAATTTCTTACACAGTTAGAAGCACGACAAGAATTTACACACGTAGCAACTCCAGAAGAAAACTCTTACATAGAAGCATTCCACAGCATCCTGCAACGTGAACTAATTGATCGCTTTGAGTTTGCTAGTTTTTACGAAGCTAAGATGCACATGGAGCAATATATGGAATGGTATAACTACAAACGCAAACACAGATCACTAGGCAAAATTACACCGCAGCAAAAATGGAAGCAGGCTTCGTCCTGTTCAACTGATAAGCAGCGCGACACAGTGTATGTGGAAGGAATGTCAAGGCCGAATGATTCCTTTAAAAATAAAATCACAAATCATTCGCTCGTTACCAGCCTTGACAGGCCTGGAACAGACACGTACATTTGCTTA
>NZ_JARKMY010000018.1 GCF_029360725.1 Chryseolinea sp. H1M3-3
AAGCAGCGCGACACAGTGTATGTGGAAGGAATGTCAAGGCCGAATGATTCCTTTAAAAATAAAATCACAAATCATTCGCTCGTTACCAGCCTTGACAGGCCTGGAACAGACACGTACATTTGCTTAGAAGCTGAACAGGACTCTCACGATCTCACTACACATTTAAAAACATAATTTTGTGCAGACTTTAGGGGGCTAAGACATTATATACTGACCGTTGTGCGCAATTTTCAAGGACTGACTTATGGACATCTTCATCGACACTTCAGTAATCTATACAGATCCATTCTGGAAAAGGAATTTTCCGGGACTTCTTCTGAAAGCCGCTAGAGACGGGCGGTTAAATATCTACTTCGCAGACGTTGTATTGAGAGAACTTAGACATAATTTTGAAAAGCAATTGGACAAAGAATTCATTTCTGTAGGAACTTCAAATAGCAATGTCAAGAAGCTAAGTTTAAACCACACAGACATAATAGTGCCAAATAAAGAACAATACTTAGCTGATTTCGATAAGTACTATACAGACCTCTTCCAGTCCAAAAACATTATAAAACTCCACTCGGACAAAAATATGTTTGACGACATACTTGAAAGAGCTGTTAAGAGAAAAAAGCCGTTTACTGACAATAGAAGTGAATTTAAAGATGCAGTTATATGAACAACATACTTTAAATATTCCAAATCAAAAGCACTTACCGACTGTCATCTCATAACAAATAACAAAAAGGACTTCACTGATAATGATGGTAACTTACATCAAGAGTTAACTAGCGATTATGACAAATTTACCGTTCATGTGACTATTGACGAGTTTTATAAAACGAAGAAGGATGATATAGAAAAACCAATCTTTGAATTTCAAGAATGGATTAGAAACAAAAGTATTGATGAATCACTCGTTTTTAATTTACTTTTTGACAGCGAAGTTGACAAAGTGTATAGCGAAGTGCAAAGCAAATTCGAAAACGTTGATCCGAGTGCCTTTGTCGATGACAGGGAGGCCGCTAATGTATTGGGTGGATATGTTGATATTGAGGAGGTTGAATGGTATGAGTGTGAGAATATAGAAGTTGACGTTATCGGAGACCATGCCGTTGTTTCCGGAATACTCTTACTGCATGTATCTCTAGATTTGTATGGATATAATTCCGCACGGGACCCAGGAGACGAAAAATTTCCTCATTACGGTAGCGTCGACAGGGATGTCAGGCTCTACTTTAACTTTTTGTTTGACAAAGATGAAACTCCAAAAGTTTTGAGGTGACGGACATTGAATAGAAACTGCGCACACAAAATGCATAATCAATGACGGGGTTCAGAGTAAATTTGTAGTTTAGTTTTTCAAAAATACGTTTTGTGTCGTGGGACGGTGACGCGCTTCGAAGACCCCCCACTGCCTATGCACAAACGTTGTGAGTCATACCATTTGGACAGAGTGGACTACAGATTAAGTAAGAAATGAAGCAGATTAGCTTATCAATTATAGTGTATTGTAGCTTGACAGGTTATGCATTTGGACAGAATCCTTTTTGGGTTCATCTTGATAAAAAAATAATTAGGGAATTAAATGCGGTTGACAGAGGTGATGCTAGAAATGTAGAAGCTTACTTTATTGAACACAGAAAGAGACCTGCAACAAAAGAAAATTTAGGATTTGGGTGGTCAATAAGTAATATGGCCGTGGGTGGTGGTTATACATCTATTTCGGGGACTTTTGTTTACTTCAATGACACCATTGTTAGTTACTCATTGTACTCTCGCGTGCCTGACGAAAATAAATTAATTAGGAGATATACAGGCTGGCTTAAAGGAACTTTCGCGATCGACTCAAGCGGCATTAAATCACTGGACTACAGGAAACATCTATTGTCCATACCATTGATAGGCTATGACGGGCCGTTGAAAATAGAAGACCTTCCAGTTGAAGTTTTCAATTATATGTCTCTACATTCAGGGACTATGTATGGGTACTCAGGTGGATTGAACAACACCCTATTCCAAAACAGAAGTAATTTTAACAAGCTAAAACAAAAGCTAACAACAGACATAGTCTACTTGTTGATGTATTCAGTTAATCCTGCGAGTCGGTTAACAGCAATTGAGTACTATAGAAAGAATTCGCAAGAGTTTGACAATAAAGATAAAATTGACACTTGGATAGATACGGTATATAAAGAAGTACCTATGGTGCATACTTTGATGGGCTGCATAGGTGAGACATGGAACAGTCGACTACTAGTTGAATTCTGTTCAAAAATTGAGGAGTGAAATGCACGACTCACAACAACGTATATGCATCATTGCCTGGGACGTGCTAGTTTGATATATTGTATTTCAAATAACGTTGGTACGTGGGACGGTCATTCACTTTTAACACGGCAACGCTGCATATACTAGCGTTATAGGTAACCAGCCGGACCGACATCATCATGACAAAAACATTAATCGTAATTGGAGCTGGATCAAGCAAAAACATTCATCCCACTTTTCCGACAGGTATCGAATTAGCAATCTGGTTAGACGCTCATCTAATTACTACAAAAAAGACAGCAGACGACCATAATAATCATCCTGACTGTCCCTATATATCATCAATGATAAATGAGGCTAAAAGAGTTTTTAATTATGACACCAACTATCTTGACAAATTAGTTGACCGCCTAAAAGTTGGACTTTGGAGTTATACACGGACGTATGACTATCATTACTATCGAAACGAGGCGCCAACTATTTCAGTTGACGAATTGATTTCATCACAATTTGAGGCTTATCCTCAAGTTTACTCCTTGGCTAAGCAATGTGTGGCCTATCTATTGAAGGGACAAGAAGACGCATACTTAGATACAGTAACTAAAACTAACAACACAAATTCGGCCTGGATTGAAAATATTTATGCAACATTAAAATCCAGAGGCGCATTATTTAATGATATTGTAAACAATCTTACAATAATTTCTTTCAACTACGAACGACTTTTCGAACACATCTCCTGTCAGACATTGAGCAGACTGTTTGGTACTAACATTAAAGAACTGCCAAACTTAAACTACATTTACGGAAATTTTGGAACGCTTTCTCAAGTTCCCTTTGAAGTTAAAAACAATGAATCAATTTTCAGAAATCATTGTCATGGAAACCTAAAGTTTATTGGTGAAAGACATAAACTTAATAATAAACCTAATCTTGATAACTATGAGAAAGTGCTTTTCATTGGCTTTGGTTACGACAAAGACAATCTCACTGATACTCTCGCAATTCAAAATGTAAGGACCGCAAAGTTGATAGGAATGTGCAGAAACTTAAACTCCCGCTACTTAAAAATTGGAGCAGATTTTAAAATAAAAATGATTGAATGTGGTGACAGAATAGACAGCTTTATTAGTGGACAGTTATAGACTAAACTGTGTGAGGCTGGCTACCTATAACAACATGTATGCGCAACAGCCTGATGGGTGCACCTTAAAGTTTTATCTTTGATAACCACGGTTACGGCGGACAGTGGGCAGTTATTAATACCGGCTGCTGACGCATACATAGCCTTTGGCAGCAACCCGCTAGATGACATGAGGTTTAACAAGGACTACGAAATAGTGAACGACATCTTAGCAAAATGGGACCCGATTGGAGTACCCGACACAGATGCAAAAACAGAGTACACCGACTACGTTCATCGACTATTAATCAAGCGTGACAACTTGAACGACTTAATAGAGGAGTTGGAGACAATAATAACAAAGGACATCGGACTCGAATACAACGCGGACAACCAAGAGGAAAAGGAACACACAATTAAATATGCGACTGCAATTTTCAATGAACTTAAAAATCAAAAACTAATATCGGTTAACGAGTTGATTGACAAAATTGAAAAGGACGACACTGGGACTGAAATAAAACGAGCGGCCAAAAGACTGATTGATGCAATTAACGACTGGCCGACAAATTTGACAACGATTGAGGACTTCATTAGTGAAATGAAAAATGAATTCGGTGGACAGGTTTCAAAAAAGGAATTGGAGAAATATTCAAATCTAAATGAAGCTTGGAAAATGGAGTCGACAACATCGACCATTGAAATGTTGGACGTTTTCCCTGGCAAGTCATTTGACGAAATAATTAAAGACATTTCAGATTACTATAAAAGATTAGTGTGACGCGGGCAGCTTGCCAACAAAATGCATAATCAATGGCGGGGTTCAGTGTAAATTTGTAGTTTAGTTTTTCAAATAATGTTTTGGTGTCGTGGGACAGTGACGCGCTTCGAATTCCCGCCACTGCTTATGCACAAACGTCAGGTTTCATTCAATATGGCAAAACAAAGAACATTTCTATACCGAACAAACTACTTCCGACGCGAATGGACTTGGATAAGGAGAATATTTGCGATCCTTTTTCTCGGACTTGGAGCTTTAATTCTTCCTTTGGAGAAGGAAGTTCAGTTTGTCAAATTTGTTGGGGTGGGTCTTGTCGTCTTCTATTTCGTCGCCAAACCGAAAGATGACTTAGCACTCACAGATGAGCAACTATTACACATCAAGAAATCAGCAATCAATTGGTTTACTCGAATCGATCAATATGATATCGCAGAGTTGATTTCGATAAGATGTGGTGGAATTCATACGGACGGATGGGAACTTGTCGACTTCTTTAATGGAAGCGGCAACCAGGGTGGATACTATAACACCATTGAAATGACATTTAGAAACGGTGAATCTAAAAGCTTACAACTGTCAATTGATAGGAAGAAACTTGACTTTATTGTAAAAATTATCTACGACTTAAAGAAAAGAACGAAACCCTAACATCATATATAAATCATATGCTGGTTCATTTTGTCAAGATAAATTTTGCAAGTAAATTCATTACGAAACGTTTGATAAAGTGTGCTATTAAGCCGCATACGCTTTATATATAAACGTCGTGTGCCATTCCCAGAGTTCAAATGAAGATTCGACTGACAATAATAGTACTTGCTATCTCTCTCTTGACAAATGGAATTTTGTTTTATCTCTGCTGGACAGCGCAGACAGATACAACACCCATTTTTGACCCTTTTGAAATTAACTACAGCGTGACAGAAAACTCCCTTATTAAGGACGGATACACACCTATTCCAGAGGACGTTCCATTACTTGGTAAACAAGTGGGCGACACTTTGATTTACTACCAACTGGACTACGAATGCAGTGACGCGACAGATATTAAGGACATCGATTGTAAAAACACTGGCATCTATGGGAGGAATTGCGTAATATATTTGGACAAAGTCGACAGTATGGAAATGAGTAGACTTGCAGATAAGTATGATGCTGAGATTCTAGGTGAATTTAAAATGCAAAGGAGTTTTTATGATTCAAATTTCTTAAGAGCAGACTTTTATATTCGCCACAAATTTACTCAAGCCATCTTTGATTGTTCAATTGATAAAAGCTATAGAGACGACAAGAAAGACAAATATGAACTTTCAATTCAGACTCTATTTCCGTTGACAAAAGAGCGAGTTAAAACAGAACTAGAAGACCGACAAGTCGGTAATGAGTACCATAAATTCAATGAAGTTTTGGGGATGGGCAAAAAGGATGCGGATGAGTTTTTACTTTCAAACGTTGAAAGGATAGTTCTCATGGATGATCATGAAGATAAAGGAGTTGACTCAGTGCAATACGTATTTGAAACAACGAAACACACTTATACACTTTCTTTTGTCAATGATACGGTAAAATACATCTCCGTGACATTTGGAACAACAACGGTTGGGTTAATGGATAATATCAGTAGTACCTTCGGACAAGACTCTCTTTATGACATTAAGGACGACTTTTTAAATAATAGGATCAATAAACCATATTCAACTGCCAAACTCTTTGCGGACAAAGAGAAGGGATTTAACTATTTGGTCATCGTTGAGAATGACCCACAATATTCAGCTCAACCTTCGACAATGATTATTTGGAGAAAAAATAAAAAATGACCTCCAACAGAGAAAGGAACGGCACACAATAAATAAGGCTTCGCGTGGCCGGCACGGCCCAGCGTGAAGCCCGTGTTGCACAGGAGCTTGCGCCACCGCTAACGCTATGGCGACACGCGGTCGGTAGCCGGGAGTACTGTTTTATTTTTATGGGGATTTGTATGAATGTCGATACTATTTTATCCAACGGGATGCATACTTGTAGGTGGGCAAATTAGCAAGAGGTGTTTTACATAACGTTCATTTGTGGTTCAATTCATTTATCCTGTCATCGTTTTCGCTCTTTTTTACCGTATTTAACCAAAGCAGTATCTAACCATAACTTTCAGAAAGCCTGACATTGAAAATGTTTTGTAACGATATCTTTCATCATCGTAGCATCCGGTGGTCCACGCCTATCGAAGTTAAATGCAGTGACCATTGTAAGTTTCTTACAAACCGGGCAAGCATCAGGATTATAGCCCAGATTTTCTGTGCTGATCTGTTTCCAGGATTTCTCTTTCGGAAACTCGTAGCAACTCTCCAATTGCTGATGAAGCAGAGGCAAAATGTGTTGCTTAGGGCTACTACTTAAGATTCCATAATGTCGGATACGCCCAAAACCTTGTGGTAAAATGTGCATTGAAAATCTGCGAATGAATTCGATAAGTCGCAAAGGCATTTGTTTGACTTCGCTTTCATCACGATAATCTTTATATATCGAAAAGTCACTCGATCATTTTGTACACCGACAATACGATGATTGGAGATCGCCACCTTGTGCGTGTATCTCCCCAAGATACCAGCCCGCCGTAGGCAGGTTCGATAACATTTGAGTTGTCTTCCGATGATGTGGCAACTATCAAAACGCCAGATAAGGAAGTGGACTAATTTATCATATTTAAAAAACGTCCGAAGATAACAATAGAAAACATCACGTAGAAATATCTCTAAACTCACTATAAATACAATCTGACTACAACAAATACCAATTGGGATACATTTCATCGGACCGCAATTGAGAATTTTGTACTTGAGATTTATTCAGTTTAAAACAATAAAAAAGAAATTATGCAAAAAAGAAAATTAGGAAATAGTGGATTAGAAGTTTCCGCATTAGGCTTTGGCTGTATGGGTTTAAACTTTTTGGACGGTAAAGGGCTTGATAAGAAAGACGCCATAACGCTACTACGCAACGCAGTTGAAAGAGGTATCACATTTTTTGATACCGCAGAAGCCTACGGACCTTACACCAATGAAGAAATTGTTGGCGAGGCATTGCATCCTTACAGAAAAGATGTAGTGATCGCCACAAAATTTGGTTGTAAAGACGCTAGACCAGCAGTAGGTTTAGACAGCAGACCCGAAACTATCAGAGCCGTAACCGAAGCGTCTCTAAAAAGATTAAAGACAGATTATATCGATTTGTTGTACCAGCACCGAGTTGACCCGAATGTTCCAATAGAAGATGTTGCGGGAACAGTAAAAGACCTGATACAAGAGGGCAAAGTGAAATATTTCGGATTATCGGAAGCAAGTGCTACAACCATTCGGAAAGCACATTCAATTCAGCCTGTATCAGCATTACAAAGCGAATACTCTTTGTTTTGGCGTGAGCCGGAAAATGAAATCATACCAAGTTTAGAAGAGTTAGGAATTGGTTTCGTTCCGTTCAGTCCTTTGGGCAAAGGCTTCCTCACAGGTATAATAAATAAAAAATTAGAGGATGTCGACCGCAGAAATATTATTCCTCGTTTCAGCGAAGAAAACATAAAAACCAACCTGGTTTTAGTAGATGCGCTTTCAGAAATTGCTCAACAAAAAAATATTACAACCGGCCAATTAGCATTGGCCTGGCTATTAGCTCAAAAGCCATGGATAGCACCAATTCCCGGGACTACAAAATTGCATCGTCTAGAGGAAAACATTGGCAGTACAAATATTGTATTAACGGTCGATGAACTTGCAAAAATTGATACAACGGTAAATGGAATCACACTTGTAGGCGACCGCTATCCCGAATTTTTAGAAAAACAAATAGACAAATAAAAAGCTAACATCAATGCAAAACATTAAAGGAAAAGTAGTTGCTATTACAGGTGCAAGTAGTGGAATGGGTAAAGCCATTGCAATAGACTTAGCAAAAAACGGTGCAAAGGTTGTTTTGGGTGCAAGACGGACAGAACAATTACAACAACTTGTTAAAGAAATTAAAAGCACAGGTGGTGAAGCCACCTGTGCTAAGATTGATGTAAAGAATAAAGCCGATTTAGTTCGGTTGGTAAATACAGCAGTTGAGCACTATGGAAAATTAGATGCCATTGTAAATAATGCAGGTGTCTGCCAATTAAGCCGCATTGACGAATTGGATATTGACGGTTGGGAAGAAATGATTGACATTAACCTCAAAGGTGTTTTGTATGGGATGGCGGCTGCAATTCCCGCTTTCAAACGACAACAATTGGGACATATCGTCAATATCATTTCAACTTCAGGAATACAAATTGTTCCAAAGCAAGGCGTTTATGCAGGAACTAAAAATGCCATTCGAACTATTGCAGAAGCGTTTCGTCAAGAGTCAGAAGGAAACATACGCATTACAGGCATTTCGCCGGGATTTGTGAAAACAGATTTTGCAAACAACATAAAAAACGAAGAAATGAAAACAGCTATCCAAAAAGGAATGGAACAGATTGCCATAGATCCCATAGCCATTGCCAATGCTGTAATTTATGCAATAAGCCAACCTAACGATGTTGAAATTGGCGATATTGTTATTCGTCCGTCAAAACAAAATTGATTAAATTCGTAAACGAAAAATGCAACAACAATCTAACATCAATCACATTAAAAGTATATCGCAATTGGTGCGGGTATTGGGATTTCCTGCGCCATTGCATCCACTAATTGCATTGGTTGACTATAATAATGTTTCGATTGAAATGTTTCCAACAGGACAAAAAGTAAGTCTTGATTTCTACAAGATTTCCTTTAAGCCTACATTCACAGGACACATAAAATACGGACAGGGATATTATGATTTTGAAGAAGGCGGATTGGCATTCTTGAAGCCAAAGCAAATTGTTTCTCCACCGGAAGACATAGAAAGCTATGAAGGTATTGCTTTATATTTTCATCCGGACTTTATCCGAAATTATCCATTAGGAAAAACAATAAATCAATACGGCTTTTTTTCTTACGATGTTTCAGAAGCCTTGTTTTTATCGGCAAAAGAAAAAGAAATTACAGCCAATTTATTTACGACGATAGCCAACGAGTTAGCCAACAATATCGACAGTTTCAGCCAAGATGTTCTGGTGTCACAAATAGAATTACTGCTTAATTACAGTAATCGCTTTTACAATCGCCAATTCATCACGAGAAAAGCGGTCAACCACTACATCATACCATCTTTGGACAAACTTTTAGACGACTATTTTGAGGCAGAAAACAGCCTGAGAAACGGTTTGCCGTCTGTGACATATATCAGCTCGGAATTAAGTCTATCGCAACGCTATTTGAGTGATGTGTTGCGTTCATTGACGGGACTCAATACACAACAATACATTCAGAATGCCGTCATAGAAAAAGCTAAAGAAAAATTATCGACGACAAATCTTTCCGTTTCAGAGATTGCTTACAAGTTGGGTTTTGAACATTCACAATCATTCAGCAAGCTTTTCAAGACAAAGACCAACGTTTCACCTTTGGAGTTCAGAAACTCGTTTAACTAGAAGACGATAGCGGGTCAAGATCGTTGAAGTTCGAAAACAGAAGCCGAACCTCAGAGTTGTGGTTTCGTAAAGTTCTTTCGAGTACCCCCCAGCGCGTAACGCATTTGCTAATTTCACCAGCAGGTTCTGAGCATCGGGGTTTGGCGATTCAGTCTTTAGATTGTTTTTTTAACCATATTGATTATTTTTAAGTTACCAAGGATAACGTAAGAATCGAAACCCTCCCCGAAGGTGTCGGTTCAATCGAGTAGACGGCCTCACCGGATTTTTCACCGATGTGGCATTGCCAAAACCTCCCAACCGCATCGGAAACATCCGCCAGTCTGCGGATCGGTCCTTCATTAAGGTGTGAGTCCTCTGTAGTGCTTACGGCTCGTAACTGTCAACTACTATGACCCCGCATAGCTATCGGGGCTGCTGACTTCTGCACTTCTAGCAAAACGAAACTAGATGCAGATCTCCCCAGGTAAGACGCCTATCCTTCGATTTATCACTGGTACATCTACCTGCTTTCATTACTTGCACCTGAAGGGCTTCGTTATGATGTGCTAACTCACCCATGAAAGCAAGCCTCGGTATGTAGTTTCTGTTCGTCAGTACAGATCTTTGTAGTCCTGCTTTCTTTAGTGCATGCCTCACGGCAAACCACCTTGCAGCTTACTATGCGCATCGATGCTGTGCACATAAGGGACTTGCACCCTTCGGATAATCAATTTATATTCCCTTCTGGAATATTAACGCGCCATACTGGGCGCACACAAAATGTTTATGCCAGCTCGGGGTTATGTGTAAATTTGAAGTTTTGTTTTCTTAATTTTGTTCAGCAACTTGGAACAATGAAGGGCTTCGAAAACCCAATCCGTCATAAACATAAACGTTGTGCGCAAGCCTTCAAGACAGATTGGTGACAGAGTTATGAAACTATTGACGACTTTCATACTATTGACGATTTGCTTGACAGCAATAGGACAGACTTCTCCGACAAGAAAGTGGGTTGACACTGAAGTTAAGTACACGGATTCTGGCGGGAAAGTTGTAATGATACATAACAGTTTTCCAAAAGCTGGAGGAGACGCTGATGAAAAATGTAGATACACTGATTCTAGCGGAAAAAAATACAGATATGTAATATTCTGGACTCGTGTAATTAATGAAACTGCTACTCCGTTAGAACTAACAATTAATTTCCCAGCAATTCTCCCATCACCTTACTCCCACATAAAATTATTTGTGCCTTCGGACACAATGACAAGTGACAAGAATTCTTTATACAATTATGGTATCACTGGTTTAAAATCTTATTTAGAAACGGACTTTAATAAAACCATGTTAAAAAGAACTATTAATCCGAAAGAGGAAAGTCTTTTCTATATCGTATTGCTCTCTCCTTTATATTCTGTCGGGGGTACCGTACGAACAGGATTCGTCCTAAAAGAACACCAACTTTTTTATCGAATTAGCATACGCCCGAACTTTGATACCGCCTTAATTCCATGTGGACAGATTGCGTTTAAAAAGTCAAGACGATAATTCTCATGGGACAATTTTCCGCTTTTGCCCGCGTAACAGTCCTTGTTCAACAATTCCAGGACTGAATAGACGGGCAGCGCACAACAAGAATATATAAATCATATGCGGGTTCACTTTGTAAACTTAAGTTCTGCATGTAACTTTATTTACCGACGGCTGATAAGGAGCCGCTTTTAAACCGCATACGTTGTAAGCAATTTGGCCCGAGAGTTTTTTATCCAACATTGAAAATGAATTTGAAAGAAATATGTCACTGGATTGTTGGTACTGCTGTAAGCCTCACAGTGACAATTTTTTTGATAAAGACCGCATGGGAAGGAAATGACAAAGCCATTATTTTGCTAATGTTTTACTATCCCGCCCTCATTGTAGCAAATGTACTGGTGTGGGCAGTTCTAAGAATTTTCAAACAACAAGAGGCAAGAATTTACGGTACTATAGCACTTTGTTTAGTAATTCTGTTTGCACCATTACTCTACATAGCAAGTCAATATTGACGATATTAGAAGGAACACCATTGATCTGGACGTGCGCAAGGGCCAAACAGCTTACTACAAACAAATATGCGCCATTACAGCTTTGCTGTTAATCTAGAGGATAAACTGCAACGGCGCATATTTAAACATTAGACTTCATTGCTTTTGTGCGGTTGGTCATGTGAAACTAAATGCTTATCTTTGGCGTTACTACCGTAGATCGACAGTATGATATTATCGTTCGGTTCGAAGGAAACTGAAAAAATTTGGAATGGCTTTAGAGTAAAAGGGTTACCCCTTGAAGTACAGGAAGGCGGTCGCCGTAAGTTGAGAATGTTAAATAACTCTCAAAATATTAAAGACTTGTCAGTCCCACCTTCAAATAGGCTCGAGAAGTTAAAAGGAAAATTAAACGATTATCATTCAATTCGGATTAATGATCAGTGGCGGGTAATATTTGTTTGGGAGGGCGGAAACGCATCATTAGTAGAGATTGTGGACTATCATTAAAAGAGACTAGAAATGAAAAGACTAAGGAATATTCATCCAGGTGAGATTTTAAATAAGGAATTTTTAATTCCCTTTGAAATTAGTGCATATAGATTATCCAAGGATATTGGGATACCTCAAACTAGAATATCTGAGATATTAAAAGGCAACAGGAGAATTACAGCGGATACGGCATTAAGGTTATCCCGTTATTTTGGCAACTCTGCTAAATTCTGGCTTGGCCTTCAAGATGATTTTGATATCGAGGAAGAAAATAAGATAAAAAGGAAAGACCTGGAATCAATAGAGCAGTTTCAAAGCAACGCCGCCTAACACCATATATGCACTATTGCCCGTTGCGTGCTAGATTGTTAATTGTAGTTCAAATTGCAGTTTGTGGGTAAGCACTAGCGCGCTTCGAAGACGGCAACGCTGCATATACATACGTTACCGGCAAGCTAAGACAACGACACAGTGGACAACAAAATTGAAACATATTCGACACTTTGGAATTTGGTTGACCTTGATCAGACAAACCATAAATTGAAAGAAATTGCTGGCCTCTTTTTGAATGCAATGAACGATTGGCCGAAATACGACCGGCATAAAATTGCGGACTTTGTTATAGAACTTAAAGAATACTTTGGTGCACCATTGACAATTGAGAAAATACGCTCGAAAAAGTTTAACGGCCAAAATGCTTGGCAAGTTGAAGCGGGAAGTTCAATAGCTGAACTTATCGACACTTCAATAAGATTTTGCAATGAAAGCAACTTTGACAATATTTTTAAAAACATTCTTGATCTTTATGAACAAGAATTTAATAAGGTCGACTTCATTGCAAAACTAAAATACAGGACAACAGAACAAGGTGGCAGAAAAATTCCAGCAAAAAGCGGTTACAGACCACAAGTAAAGTTTGACTTCGCAGAAATGCAGACATCCGGACAGCAAACTTTTATAGACAAAGAAAGTGTTCTGCCAGGCGAAATAGTTGACGCAAAAATAAAAATATTATCGCCAGACTATTTTGCAGGATGTCTGACTGAAGGAATGGAATTTGAATTTAGAGAAGGAGCAACAATTATCGGGACAGGAGAAATCAAATACATTGTAAATGGCAAACTTAAAAAAGCCAGCCGGTAATAAATAAGGCTTCGCGTGGCCGGCACGGCCCAGCGTGAAGCTCGTGTTGCACAGGAGCTTCGGTAGCGGTGAGGGCTGTTTTTACTTATGGGGATTGATGTGGAGCTGGAGAGTGATTTTGCTAACGGTAGGCATATCCGAACGGTAGAGAGTTTTCTAATTTAAAGCAACGTACGTTTTTTTCGTTTTGTCATCTGTGTGATTTTAAGTCGTTAATTGATTTATTTCTGCAGTTTGCCCAAAGCAGTAGCTAAGCATAGGCGTTAAGAAGCTTGCTTGCTATGATGTTTTTGGAGAAGATCTTTTATCATTTCCGGACCCGGCGGCCCTCGTCTGTCGAAACTAAAGATTGTGATCATCGTGAGTTGTTTACAAACAGGACATGCATCCGGATTAAATCCCAATCGTTCCGTGCTGATCTGTTTCCAGTTTTTCTCCTCAGGATACTCATATCGACTCTCCAACTGCTGATGCAGCAACGGTAAAAGGCGTTGCTTTCTACTACTGCTTAAAATGCCATAGTGACGAATACGCATAAACCCCTTCGGAAGAATGTGCAAAGAAAATCTGCGGATGAACTCTCTTGCATGTATGGACATGAGTTTGACTTTACTTTCATCACGATAATCCTTATATCGAAAAGTCACCTGATCGTTTTGTATCGCTACAATGCGATGATTGGAAATTGCAACCTTATGCGTATACCTACCCAGATACGTGCCCGCCGTAGGCAGGTTCGATAACATGCTTCGGGCTTCCAAAAGGACGCTTGGCATATACGACCCAAGGTGTGTTGAATAAGCCATTGTAAAAAGATGGCTCTATCCCTTTGAACCGCTCACGGAGTGATGGTACAAAGCGAGCACGAAAGACCTTACTCATCGCCTTGACCGGAAAGAGAAATTTTCCATTGCATCGGGCCGGTTTCCATTTACCGCCCGCTGTTATTCCACCACCCGGAACAATACAATGAATATGCGGATGAAGTGAAAGATTCTAACCCCAGGTGTGAAGTATGCTGATCATACCCGTATCAGCGCCAGCGATGAAGTCCTGCATCGCCGAATGGCATCCAGTGTACGCAGCTGCCAGCTGTTAAATTGACTGGAGCGTACCATTTCCTTCCAATGTGAATTGATCACATCGGAGACTTCAAAAGCCGGACGCAAAGCTTACCGTTTTGGTAGAGCCTATCCAACGGGGAGAATGCCGTCTTGCGACCCAATTGAGCTACATGCAAATACACCATGGTCGTCTCGATGTGCGCATGACCCAGCAACTCTTTGATCGACACAATGTCAAGATCTTCTTCGCGCAAATGCGTAGCATAGGTATGGCGTAGGGTATGCACCGTGACTTGTTTTTGAATACTTGCACCCTTTGGATAAACTATATATTTAAATGCACCGTACCGGGCGCACCACAATGTGTATGCCCAATGCGCTAAACTGCTATCAAGTCATTTTGCACGTTTCGCCGCAAATTTTTGTGTTTTCCGGAATTAAATCATTCTGTAGTTCTGACCGAAGCCACTGACAGTAGCACTCACTCAACTTCGGTACAGTGCGTATTTAGGCGTTCTATCAAGTCAGCGAACATTGGACGAAATACAAAAAGTTGCTAGATTCTATGTGCCTGAGAGCGTGGCGCACGGGGCATACACGCACGTTGTAGGTTATAGGTGCACTCAATATTCGTCCATGAAATTTTTTCGTAAATTTGACGTAAACAGTTAATACTATGGGAACAATCGAGCTGAAGTCGGATTTACTTAGAATCCTCAACAAAATTGAAGACGAACAGCTACTTCGCGCGGTTTATGACTTTCTGAAGCAAGGTGAACGAGCTGAGGAAGGGCAAATATGGAAGACATTGACGGAGGAACAAAAGAAAGAAGTCTACGCGTCCTATGAAGAATCCCAAGATGATAAGAATCTGACTTCCTGGGAGAATATCAAGAAGAAATATTGATGGAGGTTCTGATTACTCCACGGGCCGAAAAGCACTTTGATTCAATCGTTGACTTTATAAAAGATAAATGAGGAGAAAGGACAGCCAAGCAGTTTGTTATCAAGACTGACGAAATTTTCCGACTCCTTAAGAATTATCCGACAATGGGACAGATCGAAAACGGAGATATTCGAGGTTTTCAACTTTCCCGACAGACAAGGTTGCTCTATCGAGTGAGGGACGAAAAAATTATTGTCTTGGCCTTTTTCGACGTGCGACAAAGTCCAAATAGGAAGTTCGTTTAAGCACCCACAACCTACAACATTAAAGCCGGGTAGATGTACAGCCCCGTAAAAAAATAAGCCCAATGAACTGCTCTTCATTGGGCTTTGCATTTACCCGGTGTTGCCGACCACCGACTTCATGCTTTCTCTATAGGTGGATTAGTAGATGATGTTTTGTTTCATGATTCAATAAAAGTATAAGAGCAAGGACAGTAATCTGTTCTGGGCGTGGTAATGAAACAGACTCTCCCTTACCCATAATAATGCTATTACAGTTTGTATTGTAAAAGTTTGAAAAAAAAATACGCCGCTACTCCAACTTCACAACCCTCAATCAGGGCGAATGATTTTGATCGCTCCTTACCGTTACTGAACCATTGTTTGATCCGGCGATCATAATACGGACGCAGAGTTTCCATTAACATCATGGTTCCCTTTTCACATTTGGGACATCGCGAGATATCGGTGCGGTACTTTTCAAGCATGCGCTGCTGCACGGTTATGCGCACCTTAGGTGGTGCGGGTGGCAAATTCATTTTTTGTCTCAAGGCGTTGAGCTGCGCATGCTTGTTATGATTTTTCAAACAGCCATAACTGCGGATCTTCCCAAATCCTTTAGGAAGAATGTGCTGCTCAAACCTTCGAAGAAATTCCGAAACAGGTAGGACCATCTGTTTGATTTTGTCTCCATCGTTGCAACAAGCCAAAGGCATGACCACCTTTAGCGTACAGATCTCGTACGACGCGGTTCGTTAAAGCATAACCAAGTTACGTTTCAACTCAACCTGATGTTTGTCTTACTCTAAGTAGAGGACTAATCAGCAACTCGGATACTACTTTTAACATTGCTGAAGTCCCAATCGAATTTCTGACCACCCAACGTTCAGCCCTTCATTGACTTGTATTCCTCCATCTTTATACTTGATAGGATCGCTCGCACCTTCAAATTCGCACTGCTTCAACACCTCGACACTTAAACACCTCAACACCTAATCCCCGATCGAACTGCCATCGAATCATGATCGAATCATGATCGAATCAATAGTCAGATATTTTTGAGGCCTGCAATTTTGTCAGGCATCTAAAAAGTTAACGGAAAAAGATAATAAAATTCATACCGAAAGTTGGCTGCGGCGTGCCTCGATACTTTTGAAGTATTAAAAAAATAAACATGCTTATGGATATCATAAAAGAAAACCTGGCAACCATGGGATTGAGTGGCAGGCTCGGAGATGAATTCGTCTGCCGTCAAATCAAGAACAGGACGCATTTGGAGTTTTTAAACCCAGTAAGTGGCTTACTGTCACCGTATCCCTTCATTAATTTCAAAATCATTTATCGAAATTGATAGATATGGTACAATTATGTATGTCGAGAATGGAGGAAAAGAGATTTCTCATAAATTCCTCATGACATTTTGCGTAGACAACATTATCCGTGTATATCCGAATAGCTATAGTCTTTAAGAAGCTGCTTGCTCTGATGTTTTTGGATAAGATCTTTCATCATTTCCGGACCCGGCCGCCGTCGTCTGTCCAAATTAAAGATTGTGATCATCGCGAGTTGTTTACAAGCAGGACATGCATCCGGATTAAATCCCAATCGTTCCGTGCTGATTGTTTCCAGTTTATCTCTTCAGGATATTCATACCGACTCTCCAACTGCTAATGCAGCAATGGTAAAAGGCGTTGCTTTCTACTACTGCTTAAAATGCCATGGTGACGAATACGCATAAACCCCTTCGGAAGAATGTGCAAAGAAAATCTGCGGATGTTAGCGGCTATACAAACGATCAGCCTAAAATGATAGCGATTGACGACATACTTGGAGACACAAAGCACAGGCCTTTCGATTATCCGAAAAATGATTGGAAATATTATCAAGAATGGAACAACGCATTGTTTTTCCATTGGAAGGTGGCTTATGACACATTAAGGAAGCTTGTTCCCCAAAAGCTAAACTTAGACACTTATGAAGGAGTTACTTATGTTTCCTTAGTAGCTTTCACTATGCAAAAAATTAGACCAAGAAATTTGCAACCGATTAAATTCATCTCTGACTTTGATGAAATTAACATAAGGACATACATTGACAACGACAATAGAAAAGGAGTTTACTTTTTGAATATTGAAGCAGGAAAGCATCTGTCTACGCTTATTGCAAAAACTCTATCAGGACTTCCTTACGAAAAATCAAATATTCAGAGGACTAGTGAAAATTACAAATCAACCAATATCCAAAAGAGTTTTAATTTGGATACCGAATTTGAAGTAAAGAAACGGCCAACTGAAAAATCCACATTGGACAATTGGCTTACAGAACGCTATTGCTTGTATTTTGAGAGAGCAAAAACGATTTATCGGTATGACATTCATCACAAAGAATGGGAGATTAAACATGTTGACATCAAACGACTAAATGTGAATTATAAGATTGGGGACCTAGACTTTATAAACAAACCAGACTTAATACATTACTCTGACGGAGTTAAAGTATTAGCCTGGCAGAGAGCGAGAGTGTAGGCATTACAACCGACCACAAAATGTTTATGCCCGCTTGGGGTGACCTGTAGTATTACAGTTCAGATTTCTTAATTTCGCTCAGCAACGTTTGACATAGACGCGCTTCGAAATACAAGGCGTCTAAAACATGAAACGGTGTGAGTCATGTCAAGCAACATCCCTTAAACAATAAAAGCAGGCGTATGCGCTCTTTTCGAATATCAAAACTAATCGTCGGGCTCTTCATAATCTTAACGATCGTTGTAGATGCTAAAGGACAAGTTACCCACTCTTATAGCGAAATTAAGGACACCATAATAGCAAGATTTAATCGAAACGACTTTAAAGGAATATATCAACTATTTGATACGTCATTCAGCAACAAAATTTCTGAAACAAAATTGGTGAATTTCTTAAAAGGAAATCAAAACTCAGGGAAAATCATTCAATCTTCTTTCCTGGCAGAAAAAAACGGAAAATATTCGTATCTCTTAGAATTTGAATTGCGAGATATGATAATGAACCTCAGCTTAACGGGCGACAATAAAATCAGCAGTTTTGGGTTACTGAATTCACCTGAGGACATTCTTGCCAGCCCCCCTGTTGTGAAATCAAATAATCCAAAAAAATCATCTCTTGACATGGCAATTGATTCAGCTGCCCTTGAATACTTTAGATACTCGAAAGCCAATAGTCTCACCATTGGAATTATTAAAAATGGAAAAAAATATATTTATACATATGGTGAAACAGAAAAAGGCAATGGTGAACTACCTACATCAAATACGCTGTATGAAATAGGTTCTATTACGAAAACATTTACTTCAACCGTTCTTGCTCAGGCAGTTTTAGATAAGAAAGTTTTTCTTACAGATGATATAAGAAAATATTTGCCTGGCAATTTTCCTAATTTAAATTATAACGGAAAGCCAATTACTTTACTGGATTTGGCAAATCATACTTCCGGACTGCCGTCATTGCCAGCCGATATTGGCGACAAAGCGAATTACGATGCACTAAATCCAGAATCACATTATGATTCCACTATGGTTTATGATGCACTTCGAAGAGTTTCTATTGATACAATCCCTGGTCACAAATTCCTGTATTCTAATTGGGGCATTTCTTTGTTGGGGCATATTCTTGAAAAAGTATATAGGCAACCGCTTAGCAGCTTAATTAGGACGTATGTCACTACACCATTTGCCATGAAAAGCACTTTGAATACAACCAGCGAAACTGGACAGAACGTCGCAGTACCGCATAGTGAAAATGGCAAACGTATTCCTCTGGCTAATGAGGGTTATTTCTCACCTGCGGGAGGACTGTGCTCAACGATCAATGACATGCTTTGTTATCTTAATGCTCAATTAAATGAAAAAGAAGCTTCCATTAAGTTAACACATGGGCATACCGCTAATAATATGGGACTTGGATGGGGAGTTAGAAAAAATGGGCTTGTCACAGAATTACAACATAATGGAGCCACTCAGGGTTCGACCGCACATATTTCAGCGTTTTTAGAGCTTAATAGTGGCTGCGTTATCTTAGTAAATAACAAAGTGAATATGGGAAAGCTGATTATTCGGATTCAGCGTATTGTAAAAAACGCTCTTTATAAATAATTATGACACGGACGCACAATCGGGTAGACGCCCTCACCGGATTTTTCGCCGATCGTTGCGCGTAATTCTCCGTTTAGAAATTCGAATTAATTAGGCATCAGGATTAAAGGCCGCTGACAACAAAAATAGATAACGTAACACTAAAAAATACGAATGGAAATCAGCACCTTAATTACAATAGCAAAAATTTTTCACTGCAAAGAGTCCGTCATATGAAAAGAACCATACTAAGGGTCACCTTCGCTTTTTTGATTTGCGCTATTCTTGTTGTACCAAATTATGCTTGCACCATTTTCATACTTACGGATGCGAATAGAACGCTATTTTTTAATAATGAAGATTACTCCAATCCCGCCACTCGTATTTGGTTTCTACCGGGTAACAAAGAATACTATGGGGTCGCTTATGTGGGATTTGATAACGACTGGGCACAGGGAGGGGTGAATACTGCCGGACTTGCCTTTGACTGGGTCGCGGGATTTCAAGAAGATTACGTACCCGGTTCAAATTTAATCAAAGCCAGATACAACCCCAGCGAAAGAATGTTAGAAAGCTGCGCTACAGTGAGTGAAGCGATTGCATTTTATCAGAAATATCAAGAACCAAGTTTTTCCTACGCCAGAATCATGATCGCTGACAAGTCTGGCGCCTCTGTAATTATCGGAGCTCGAAATGGCCAGCTTTTTTTCGACACATCAAACCAATCCAGGGGATTTGGGTATGGAGAAAAAGTCTTAAATAAACTTTTATCAGAGGTACCCCAGCCTACCGTGAAAAGTGGCTTACCCATTCTTCAAGCATGTTTTCAACAAGGACAATATGCTACTAAGTACTCAACTGTTTACGACCTGCGCTCAGGTGAGATTTTCCTGGCGCTTCCCGGTAGTCAGGAACCGGAAATTAAAATTAGCTTGTCAAGCGAGTTAGCAAAAGGCGGGCATTATTATAATATGCCTGATATAAAACAGCAACTAAGCCAACAGCCTATCCCATTAAGCCAAGGCATGAAACGTTTTATTTGGGATGGGTACCTCCCTATTTCAAATCCAGATTCAGCCCTTGACCGCCGGTTTAGAAACTTTGTGGAAAGTTCTGCTGCGGGTACGCTAAAGTCTGAAGATTTCACGCCCGAATTATGGAACCAGTTTTCTCCTATGCTAAAAGAAATTCAAGAGGAGTCCAAAAAATTAGGCAAAATCAAATCATTCATAATGCTGGAGCAAAAGGAAATAATTGACCAGCGGAGCTATTTGTACTTGATCGAATTTGAAAATTTCACCGTTCTGCAGCGCTTTGTGCTCGACGATAAAAATAAATTGATGATGATAAAATCAGAAGCTGGGAAACCAAAATAAGCGACTGCCTCATACAATTTGCACGCGCCTGTTTGTACACAATAGCAACTGCGCACAACGCAGTCTAGCTGAGTTTATCTTTATCTCACGGCAATGAATTTTATATTTTATCAATCTTTTGTACAATACATTCACAACGATATCTAAATGACGACAGCAGCATTTAAAGTAACAATGCATATGGTTTCAAGTCTTGATGGCATTGTTGCCAAAAAAGACAATAGCGTTTCGTGGTTTGAGACGTCAAGCAACTATGAGAAAGGTATTTCCGGGCAAGACCCCGAAGAATTTTTGAAGACAATAGATTGCTATGTAATGGGGTCGCGGACCTACGAACACGCTTTGGAACTTTCAAAATCTTATGGGTGGGCATATGGAGACAAGCCAACAATTGTGGTGACCAGCAGAAAGCTGCCAACTGAAAGACCAAACATTGAGTTTTATTCTGGCGACTTAAAAAAACTTGTGAACGAAAGAATAAAATCAACCTACAAGAATGTCTGGCTTGTAGGCGGTCCAATGCTGGCGAAAGATTTCATTCGTTTAAAATTGGTAGACGAAATAAGGATCTCGATTTTACCTATTATTTTGGGTGACGGAACATTATTTTTTGATCGCGTAGGATTAGAACAGGCATTAAACCTAAAAGACGTGACATGTTACAAAAACGGCCTGGTGGAACTATCGTATGAAATACTTAAAGTGTAGCAACGTGATAATGGAAGTCGGAAACATATGCCACTAAAAATGCATATAATTAGTAATGGTAGGGTTAAGTTTTTAAACATTTATCTTCAATGCTCAGTTTGATGTTGCTATTTACTGCGGGACAAATGACACGGACATAACTTATTTAAGCACGTTATTATATTGAAGAAAAATATATATTTAGTCCTCAGACAAACATCAATCGTTCTGCTGATCTTTCAATTGTCATTGAGCATCATAACTTTTGCTCAAGATACAGCACAAAGAAAATCAGAAATACTTGCGGCCCATCCCAACGTAGTACTCATACTTGCCGATGATCAGGGCTGGGGTGATTTGAGTTTACACGGTAATCCATGGATTGAAACACCACACCTAGATGGTTTGGCAAAAAGCGGGGCGCGTCTGACTAATTTTTATGTAAGCCCATTGTGTGCCCCGACAAGAGCGAGTATTTTAACCGGTCGCTATAGTCTTAGAACAGGTGTTGTTTCAGTCTCCCAAGGCCTGGAGAATATGAATACAGAAGAGAATACGCTTGCCGAATTATTCAAAGCCAATGGTTACAAAACTGGCATATTTGGAAAATGGCATAACGGTCAGCATTACCCGAATCGACCGAACGATCAGGGCTTTGATGAGTTCCTGGGATTTTGTGCCGGGCATTGGTCTAATTATTTTGACACAGCACTGGATCACAACGGTAAGGCTATCAAGACAAAAGGATTTATCACGGATGTTCTAACAGACGCTGCTATTAAATTCATAGAAACTAATAAAGAAAAACCCTTTTTCTGTTATGTCCCTTTTAACGCTCCTCATTCCCCGCATCAAGTGTCGGACCGTTATTTTGAAAAATACACGGCGAAAGGTTTGGACAATGAAATAGCATCTATCTATGGGATGGTAGATAATATGGATGAGAATGTTGGAAGAATTTTGGACTATCTCAAGAAAAGCAACCTTGACAGGAATACGATTGTCATCTTTCTTTCTGATAACGGACCAAATGGCACACGGTACAACGGAAACATGAGAGGCATTAAAGGAAGTGTTCATGAAGGAGGTGTAAAAGTCCCATTTTTTATACAATGGAAAGGTATCATTCCACCAGGAAAACTTGTCTCTTCCCTGGCGGCGCACATCGATATCTATCCTACCCTTCTTGATCTGTGTAAATTAAAACCGACATCAGGCAAGCCTATCGACGGGATTAGCCTGGCCTCATTGATTCTGCAGAACAGTGAGGAAAGTAGATCAGACAGAAATCTTTTTACACATGTCAACTTCATGACGTTGCCTATTACATTGAACGCAGGCGGTTTCCGGAATGATCAGTATCGGTTTGTTTTTGAAAAGGATCAGCCGCAACTGTATGATCTAAAAAATGATTCGTCCGAATTACAAAATCTTTCGCTTCAAATGCCCGAACAGACAAATCAATTTCTTAATCTATATAAACAGTGGTTTACAACAGTGACCTCCGGCCTGGTATTGGATAGATCAACAATCCTTTCATCTGCCGGGGCAGCGTTGCCTGTTAACGAAGCAATTTTAACAGCCGGAATCAAATTTAAAGAGGGTCATGCCTGGGCCCATGATTGGGTTGAGAAATGGAATACGACTCAGGATAGTATATACTGGGAAATTGATTGTATAAAAAGCGGAAAGTATAGACTTGAATTAGATTACTTATGTAAACCCGGCGATGAAGGTTCAACGATTGAATGTAGTCTCGGGAATATTAAAAAAGAAGTTGTTGTACAACCTGCGTTTTATTCAAAGCAAGTTCCAAGTCCTGATCGGGTTCCAAGAAAGGAAGCTTACGAAATGAGCGAATGGAAAAAGCTGCCGATCGGTACATTTACAATCCCGGAAGGAAAACATGTTATAAGGATCAAAGCCCTTCACGTTGCTAAAGCAAACGTAGCAGAGATCAAATGTTTACGCGTGTTGGTTGCAGACGAATAAGAAAAGTCCTGCAAGTTTGTTATCGAAACCCTCACCCTTGTTACAATCAATTAAGGCCTCAACACTGTTGCACGTTACAACAGAGTGAATCACAATACGGCTGTATTGATTGGGTGGATTCCAACACCATCGAATAATTATTTTACTACTCACAAGCCCTGTACGTCAGCAGACCAGACATCCCTCCATCCGTTACTGTAATATTTTTCGTTCATGTATTCTTAATATCTATTTTAGCACCCATCAACATCGTTAATCCGAATCCCGATCTATGAAGAATAATATTTCATTTCTCCTGTTGACATTCATGATGCTGTTTATGTGGCTAGTCGCGGGAGCCCAACAGGCAGAAGTCGACAAAGACATTGCCAAATACCGAAAGGGCGAATTGATTGTAAAAGCAAAACGAGGTGAGAAGGTCACGATAGAACAGCTGAGCCATGAATTCTGGTTTGGTTGCGCAATCAGCAATGGGTTTATCGATGGTTCGATGTCAGCGGACGACAGACGGCAATACGAAGAAAAGTTCCTCAAGAATTTTAATTCGGCAGTGACCGAAAACGCCGTAAAGTGGTTGAGTATGGAACGTCAGCAGGGACAGGTGAATTACGCTACCGTCGACGGCATGCTGGCCTGGACCGAAAAAAATAATATTCCGCTTCGCGGTCACAATTTGTTTTGGGGGATACACAAATTTGTACAACCGTGGCTGGTCGAGATGAATGACGAGGAACTGCGACGTACCCTCCAAAACAGAGCCGAGACAATAACCAAACGGTACCAGGGCAGGTTCGCTGAATATGACCTTAATAACGAGATGGTTCATGGCAATTTTTACGAGGAACGACTTGGGCCGGAGATCACGAAACAAATGGCACAGTGGGCGCATAACGGTGACCCTACTGCTAAATTGTACTTGAATGATTACGATATTCTTACCGGCAATAAGCTGCCGGAATATATGGCTCAGATCCGGAAACTTTTAGCACAGGGTGTGCCGCTGGCTGGCATCGGTGTTCAGGGACATTTGCATACCGATACTTTTGACCGCGGCGAACTCAAACGGGCGTTAGATTCGCTGGCCATTTTCAAGCTTCCCATCCGTATTACGGAGTTCAACATGCCCGGACAACGTTCAAAATATCATCGCGACAAAATCCTAACGATGACACCCGAAGAAGAAGCGTTAAAGGCAAAGGAAATGATTGACTATTATAAGATATGTTTTGCACATCCAGCAGTGGAAGGCATTTTAATGTGGGGATTTTGGGAGGGCGCCAACTGGATCCCCGTATCGTCATTGTACAAGCGGGACTGGTCCCCTACCCCTGCCGCTGTCGCTTATGAAAATCTGATTTTCAAAACATGGTGGACTAAAAGCAGCAGCGCGGTTGGCCGTTCCGGCACGCTCTCAATACCTGCCTTTTTCGGAAAGTACAAGGTGACTGTGAATGGAAAATCACAAGAAGTTGCATTAGATAAGAAGGTTGGAAAAGTTGTGGCAGATTTTACGAAGTAGAAGACATCAGCAGAACACTAGTGCAAGTTTTTGTTACTCCATTAACGTTAGCTATAAACCCAGCATCATATTCATCAACGTTTTGTATCCGGGCAATAAATATTATGCTTATCAACCAAACAACAAAAATTATGACCGTAGCAATTTTTGTAGGCGTATTTGTGGTCTTCGTTTTAGGCGGATGGTTTGTGCTGAATCGGAAGAAAAAATAGAAGATTTACAGTTGGAAATTTATTGGCCGCCGCAGATAACATATATTTCGTTTCCAAATAAATTTTGGTTTCGTGGGACAGTAATGCGTTTCTAATTCCGCTACTGTCATGCCAGCGGACAAGAAAGGTTAGCAACATGGCACAGACAAGAATAATGTTTATTGAGAACAAAGACGGGGAAAACAACTTGATTGGTAAGGCTCGAATTGGACGAGTGACTTTTTCCGAAACCAAGCAGTCAATTCATTACAAAGGACAGACGTTCGAGCGCATGCGTGGATTCAAAGCAAACTACCGTGACGTTGAGACTGGCGACCCATACTGGATTTCTGGATGCAAAGAAAACGGTGAAAAAGTATTTGTAGAAAAAGGAATCCCTTGATACGAAGCAGGAAAAGGAGGCATCAAAATATATGTACTGAAATAGTCGCCGAAAGCTTGCTTCTTATAGATAAAGCAGACCATAAAAATCGTGTTACAGAGAGAGAATCTCTTTTTTTAAAGAAGGAAAAATAGCTATGTTAATGCTGTTATGAGAAATCTAGATGCATTTGATGAGCGGTCATCGTAGAACTATACCCAATAAATTATTAAGTTCCTGAAGTCCTTTTGAGGTGACTACCAACTCTCTTGAAAACTCAACCTTCTTAAACCATTTTCGTTCCAACATTTTGCTTAAAAATACAGCACCAAGCTGACCGGATAAGTGTGGTCGGCGTTCAGACCAATCAAGGCACTGGCGAGTCACTGGGCGACGACTAATCGTAAAAATATCTTCGGAAATATTAAAAAACCGAAACCATTCCCACCCTTTTGCAGATACCAGATAAATGTTCTTTGATTTTATCACGTAGCCTTTTGCTTCTAATGTTTCAATAATTTTAACACCAACAAAACCAGCCAAATGGTCGTAACAGGTTCTGCAATATTTAACGCCATTCACCTCAGGTTCTTTTTTCACACGCTTAGTAGTACAGTTGTTTGAAAGATTTGCCAACCCTTCGACAGCAAAAGCGACTTCAGAATTTGAAAGTGAGTAATATCTATGTCGCCCTTGAATTTCAACCTTGATAATTTCAGCTTCAAGCAATTTTGACAAATGATTACTTGCAGCAGTAGGTGAAGTATTTGCAACAATAGATATTTCACTTGCCGTATATGCTCTACCATCGAGTAAATTCCAAAGCATTCTTGCCCTCGTAGGTTCACACATCAATCCGGCAATCGAAACAAATTTATCTTCTTCGTTCATAGTTCAGTCTTAAATGAAGTATAAAAGTATCTAAAGTGTTTTCTTTGTGAAAACAAAAAATGTAAAATGCAAGACATAGAGATAATATTAGAAAATAAGCCAGGTGCTTTGGCTTTGATGGGCGAAACCTTAGGGAAAATCAAAATCAGCCTGGAAGGGGGCGGCGTATTTCAAACCGGGAAAACGGCGATTGCTCACTTCTTGGTGGAGGAAGCCGAGAAAGCCAAAGAGGCACTAGCAAAAGTTCAAATTGAGGTTGCAAAAATAAACAACGTCATTATTCAAAAACTGCGACAAGATGTTCCCGGGCAATTGGGAATGTTTTGCAGAAAAATGGCGGAAGCCAACGTAAATATTTTAGTACAGTACAGCGATCATTCTAATCAACTAATTGTAGTAGTCGACGATTATGAAAGAGGTAAAAAGGTATCGGAAGAATGGATAAAAGAATGGTGGGGCTAAGTGCCAATAAATTTAGAAGCGGACAGCCCAATTATAGGTAACAGTCAAATGACGGATGACACAGGAACGGGGACGTCAAATTATAAAGAATTTGAAAGAAGTCATTATATCCTTACTATGAATAAACCCGAAATTTTGGGTCCGTCAATTCCAACAAAATAAAAAAATGAAATTACTCCTCACATCTGCAGGCATAAGTAACGCTAGCATCCGAAGTGCTTTGATCGAACTATTGGACAAACCCATTGAAGAGTCCAAAGCTCTTTTTATCCCTACGGCCATATATGCTATTAAAGGAAGTGCGGAAATCATACGAGGAGTCGTTAGCGGAACATTAGGCGACCCCTTCTGCGAATTAGGTTGGAAGTCCATTGGCATATTAGAACTTACAGCAATGCCAAGTATGAAAAAAGACCTTTGGCTGAAGCAACTGGAAGAGACCGATGCCTTACTTGTTGGTGGAGGAGACTGTCAATATTTGACTTATTGGATGCAGCAATCAGGCTTGACTGAACTTTTACCCATATTACTAAACAAAACTGTGTACGTTGGACTTAGTGCAGGAAGCATGGTTATGACTAGCTATGGTACAACTTATGGAAACCACAATTTACCGGCAGACACGGAAAAATGTTTAGGGATTTGTGATTTCGCAATACATCCTCATTTAGAACATGAGTGGTTTCCAGAAAATTCTTTAGAAAATATTGAGAAATTATCGAAGACACTATTAGTGCCTTCTTATGCCATTGACGATGCCACAGCTATTAAAGTAATCGATAGTAATGTTGAAGTAATAAGCGAGGGAAAATGGAAACTGTTTATACCCTCACAAAACAACAAATAGCTAACATTATAATGGCAATACCGGGGCTGACAGTTGAAAATCAACATCAGTAATTTTTTCCATAGCCTGGATGGCGTATACAATCCGTCGACTAAGATTCTTGCCATTGGCACACAAATCAAACAAAAGCAGAACCCGGCGACAAAATTAAATTTTATCCTCAAAACAACCCTACGTTTAAACGCACATTAATAGTACCATTAAGTATTGTTTTCAAACCTTGCTGACTTGATATTTGAGAAATGAAAGAACTGATAGAATATATTTTGCAGTTTGGCAACTTGAACAAGCAGCAGATAGACTTTATTACAGGAAAAGCAACCGAATTGAACCTTCAGAAGGACGCGTATTTTTCGGAAGCAACTAAAATTCCAAAACAAGTGGGGTTCATTGTTGAAGGTATTATTCGTGGTTGTTACTACAACAACAAAGGTGAAGAAATCACACGTTGTTTTATTGGTGAGAATAATTTAGTCGTCGACTATGTCAATTTCGAAGCTAATACTGCGTCCTCTGAATATTTGCAAGCAGCTACCAATTGCAAGTTGGTTGTCTTTTCAAAACAAAATTGGGAAGAGCTTTCCAATACCATCGTAGGTTGGGACAATATTAAAAATAAGATGGTTCAAAAATGTCTTATTATGAAATCGAGAAAGAGCCCTGTCATTTCGCAAGACGCGACGACTCGGTATCTGGAGTTTATGGAAAATTATCCGTCACTCATCAACCGCGTTCCTTTAGCATACATCTCTTCTTATTTAGGCGTTACGCAACAATCCTTAAGCAGAATTCGAAAGAATATCCGCTAAATCCTTTTTACCAAATGGTAAATAATTTCATTTTCGGCAAGGCAACCTTTGTGATGTCAATTTCAAAACAAAGGGAAAATGAAATCAATTTTAATTACAGGAGCTAACAAAAGTATCGGCTACGAAACAACCCGAGCCCTATTGCAAAAGGGCCATTACGTTTACCTGGGTAGCCGGGATTTACAAAAAGGTCTGCAAGCTGTTGAAAAACTGAGAGCCGAAGGGTTAACGAGCGTCGAAGCCATTCGAATCGATGTGACCGATGAGGACTCAGTAAAAAAAGCACGCGCCGTTATCGGCAGAAAAACTGACGTCTTAGACATTTTGATAAACAACGCAGGTATCAGTGGTGTTAGATTTGGCCATGATGGAAATTCCCTTCCTGAGACAAGGAATGCCATCGAAGCAAGCATTGATATTTTCAAAGAAGTGTACGAGACAAACGTCTTTGGCGTGGTAAGAGTGACGCAGGCGTTTTTGGATTTACTCAAAAAATCAGCTGAACCTAGAATTGTAAATGTAAGTTCAAGTGTTGGCTCGCTAACACTTCAAAGCGATGCGAATTGGCCAGCGTATCAATTTGGAAAATTTGCTGTCTATGGTTCTTCAAAATCGGCGTTGAACATGTACACGGTCCATTTGGCTTACGAGCTAAAAGAAACCGCATTCAAGGTAAACGCAGTCGACCCGGGTTATACAAAAACAGATTTCACCAATCATCAGGGAACAGGGACCGTGGAAGATGCTGCTGCCCGTATAATTAAATACGCCTTAATAGATAAGGCTGGGCCAACCGGAAAATTTTTCAGTGAAGAAACGAATCCCGAGTCAGGCGAGATTCCTTGGTAATCCCAAACATACCAAACCGCTAAACACAACAAACTCATTGCAGGAAGAAATATGCAACAACCGCAAAAAATATGAGATGGTTTTTAAAGACAACAAACCCTAAAATATAACCTAAAAACCTTACTGACGGTAACTCTCCGGACGTCGTTCCCGATATTTCATTAGCCATGTAACCTTTGGCTTGTGTTATTTTCGCTGTGCAACTACTACGCCGGTACGCGTGCCGATTATAAGTGCACACAAACACATCGTTGAATAGCGGGACGAAATTTCATTTATTCGACACTCCCCTCTCCGTTCGGCATTACCTAAGTACCAACGGTACGCATACTGGCTATAGAATGGGGCAATTAAGGGTAATCGTTTTTGACGCAAAACAATCTTTTTAAATACGTTTTATGGGAATGGTTTTTTACTTTTAATTTCTATATTCCCGAAATAAATTTTTGTACTACCGATAATCAACTACAATGAATAAACCTAACGGAATGAAAGCTGACGCTTCACGGAGAAAATTTATTAAACAAAGTGTGATTGCCTCCTCTGTCTTTATTGTACCCCGGCATGTGCTCGGCGGTGTTGGATTTACTGCCCCCAGTGATCAACTTGTTATTGCTGCCATCGGCTCAGGTGGAAAGGGTACCAGCGATATAAAGAACGCTTCTGTAAACGGACGCGAAAAAGTGCTGGCATTGTGTGATGTGGATTTTTCAGGCTCTGCGAAGCGGTCGGTCGAGAACTTCCCTAAAGCAAAGTTATACAATGACTACCGTGTGATGCTCGACCAGGAAAAGGATATCGACGCAGTAACCATCTCTACGCCCGATCACGTACACGCGCCAGCGGCTGTTTATGCCATGGACCGCGGTAAGCACGTATATGTTCAAAAACCTTTGTCACACAACATCCGGGAGGCGCGCATTCTCACACAGATGGCACGCCAGAAAAAGATCGTTAGCCAAATGGGTAACCAGGGTGCATCGAACCCGCTGTTGCGAAACGTACAGGCCTGGGTCGATTCAGGAAAGCTTGGTAAAATTTCGAAAGTGCAAATTTGGACTAACCGCCCGGTATGGCCACAGGGTTTTGCAATGCCGGCGCCTGATGAGAGTAAAAAGCCCAAGGACTTGTACTGGGATCTCTGGCTCGGCCCCGCTGAGTTTAAACCTTATACACCTAACCTTCATCCCTTCAACTGGCGTGGCTGGTGGGATTATGGTACCGGAGCTTTGGGTGATGTAGGTTGCCACCTTATTGACATTCCCTTCCGCACGCTTGGGTTAAAATATCCTACCGATGCGGAGTGCAGCGTAGCCTCCGTATATTCACAAATGTGGACAGCGGATTATCATCCTGAAGGATGCCCCCCGTCGTCGTTCATCACCATTCATTTTGCCGCTACGGATAAAAGCAAATCGCCTATAGAAATGACCTGGAGTGATGGCGGTATCCGGCCTTCACATCCGGAGATTGTTCCTGCAGACCACGATATCGGAGGAGCCAACAGCGCTAACGGTGTTTTGATCATAGGTGAGAAAGGTCTGATCTCCACCAACATCAACGACAGTTCGCCGCTCATGCCGAAGCTGTACTTAAGCGATGGTACAACTGAGGTCGGAAAGGAAACCACACCAAGCGACGAGCCTGAATACGGACATCAGCGGAAATGGGTCGATGCCTGCAAAGCTGGCTTTGATAGCAAAGAGCATAAGGCCCTCACATCGTCGTTCGATTATGCAGGCCCGATGACCGAAACTGTACTGATGGGTAACCTGGCTATACGCAGTTATATGCTGAGAAAGGAAAACGGCAAAGGTCAGATGGACTACTATGGACGCAAGAAATTATTGTGGGATGGCGAGAAAATGAAGATCACAAACATGGAAGAAGCCAACCAATTTGTAGGAAGAACGTACCGGAAGGGATGGGACGTATAGCCTGATGGTGGCATCGAATGTATTTGTACTGCTCACAGATAAATCCGTTTTTAGAACGGATTTATTTTTTTGTCTGATGAACAGATGGACAACAACACTTCTTTTTTGAAAGATTATACAAAGTTTCTAAAACCATTCCGTGCACGCATTTATTCTGTTAATTTTGGCACTTTAACATGATTATGAGCGCATTAAAAGTCAATGAGTATTTTGAAGGCAACGTAAAGTCTATTTCGTTCCAGGGACGACCTTATAGTTCCACCGTAGGCGTGATGGCACCAGGGGAATATGAATTCGGCACGGGCAAACCCGAAATCATGACGGTTATCTCAGGAGAATTGGATGTAAAACTTCCTGGAAAAGATGAATGGAAAAAGTTTGCAGCAGGTTCAAAATTTGATGTTGCTGCCAATAGCAAATTTCAATTAAAGGTGCTGCAGGATACGGCGTATCTCTGCGAATTTGTTGGCTGAATTTGGTATCATTCAATATATCCTCGTACCTTCTATAAAAAGTTATTGGGTGACTGACGCCCTCGTAAGTCATACTCGATAGATAACGATGTCACTTCGGTTGTATACAACAGAAATGAATTTAAAAGAAAAGTATAAAAAGGATATCGCAATTATTATGTCGAAGCGACATAGTAATGGAGGAGACTTATGGGCCACAAAAGAAAAGAATATTGGCAAGGGCAGCCCTTTCTCTACCAAAGAGGTTGCATTGATGCTAGTCGAATTGGGGTTCAAGAAAAACGATCTGATAATAAAGGACATCGCTAATCTGATCTTCGAACATTTACAATCTGACGGCCGGTTCAGAATATGGGATACGGGTGCCATCTACCCTTGTCACACCATTGGCTGTTTAAGAGTGTTATGCTATCTGGGTTATTCAAAAGATAAAAGATTAACTAAAACATTTGAGCATCTCTTGAATACGCAGCAAGAAGATGGAGGTTGGGTGTGTAACAAATTTAGCTTTGGACGAGGACCCGAAACTAAACATTCTAATCCGGGACCTACCTTAGAAGCTTTAGACGCATTTCGCTTTGTTGATACAGCCACAATAAACCACAAACGGATAAAGCAGTAAAGTTTCTTTTATGGCATTGGGACGTTAAGAAACCGATCGGGCCATGCCATTATGGAATGGGTACCTTATTTCATAAAACTGAATTTCCTTTTTTCAGATATAATTTATTCTATTACACTTTCGTATTGTCTTTTTACCAAAAAGCCGCTAAGGATAAAAGATTTAAAGAAGCACTCGCCCTTTTAAAAAATAAATTGCAGGACGGTGACATGGTAGTGGAAAATCCAAACAGGGCCTTAATGGATCTCACCATCTGTAAAAAAGAACAACCGAGCTCAATAGCAACAAAAAGGTTTAAGGAAATTACCAAGAACCTAGCGTAGTTCCGTTAAAGAATCCCATCCTGTCAACAATTCTATCAACCAGGCTTCAGCTGGGCCGGTTAATAAAGTATTGTCAAAAGAACTTCCCTAAAAAAAGTTTAAGGCGTTAGCATAATAGTTTTTTCTTATTAACTTTGTAATACAAAGTACTTTTAACCTCATTATTAAACCCATAAAAACAAGCATCACTATGAACAACAAATCAATTGTTTTGGATATTGGCAGTTGGCTATTTGGCATTATAGTTTTTGCCATCGGCCTGGTGAATACTTTCTGGGGAAATGACCCAGGCTTTGGAATTTTTCTGCTCCTGCTCTCTTTTGCATACTTCCCCCCCATAAATATGATGATCCGGGAAAAGCTTGGTTTCTCAATTCCGGGAATCGTAAAAATTGGCTTGGGACTTTTTATCGTCTGGGCCGCATTAGGTGTCGGCGAACTTTTCGATAAGATAGATTTGATGATCGCTGATATATAAAACTCATCCATAACAGATTTACATGTGTTACGGTAGATTTAGTGATCGTTAAAAATTCTACGACGACAAAGCAAGTGATGTATTCCAGTGACATAGGTTAAAACCCTCACATTTACCATCCGTCGAGGAACGTCGCTATTGAATTGGGATTGGTACACCTTCGGAGGTTTACCTGTTATACCTGTATATTTCTTATATACTATAATTTTTTGGTTAGCGGTTGGCAGCTGTTAACCTACGATTACACGTTGCCTACGCGACACGCTTCTGTTCCAAATAAAAAAACCGTTTAAAACGTCCGCTAGCAAACCACCAAGGTGAGTACCGTGGAAATGTTGCAGGTTTTCAGCCTGAAGACAGGAAACATTTTTTTACGGCCTGACAGCTTTTTGCGGATGATGGAGATAAGTCAAAAAAGGTCATAGCATGCAAAATTCGACTAATTACTATCTTTGGAGCATAAAAGTTCCTACATTCTTATTACACATTCTTTATTACCTTCTTATTGATTTTAATGCGAGCGGCGGGCGTGCTATATTAGACCACCATTATTAAAACACGTTTATGGCCGGAGCTACAAGCACGCTACACAAAAACATCGGAGGTGCTGTCGGAGACCTTATCTTTCGCAACTACAATGGTAAAACCATTGTATCGGCTCGCCCCGTTTATAAAAATGAAACCAATACAGAGGCACGCAGGCAAGCGCGCTCCCGTTTCAGCGACGCCGCCCTTTTTGCTAGCCACGCTATGCAAAATCCAAAGCAGAAAGCGTACTATCAGCAAAAAGCGAGGCAACTAAAGCTTCCGAATGCCTATACTGCAGTGATAACAGATTATCTGCGAAAAGCAAAGGCCACAGTGATTACCACCTCCAGCTTTAGTGCACGAAAGGGAGATACCATCGTCATCAGGGTGTCTAAATCGGTTTTTAAGATTGCCAGCATCAAGGTCATGGTATGTGATCAGCAGGATAAAGTACTAAGCGAACAGGCGCTGACCGGAACACAGGATCAGAAGATATTTCATTTCACATTCACGGAGGACTTCCCCGATTTCGACAAGCTTAAGATCACAACGGATGAGCCAGGCGACCAGGAGTACACCATTCATCGTTCAGGCTTTATCATCCGCACGATGCCATAACAAATACCGCATTAAACAACCGTAACGTCTAAATAACGCCTGTTGTAAAGCCAAAAAATGAAAGTATACACCCTCCCTGACGACATCACAACTATCGGAAAAAAATCCGATAGCATTATATTTCATCGTTACGATGCGCCGGTCGGAAGCTTTCAGGGAAAAAGTATGCTCAGCAAGCATGCCATTAGCCTCGTGATGAGTGGAGAAAAAACCATGCACTTCGCAGAAAAAAAAGTAGTCATCAAAGACGATGAATTTCATTTTCTTTCAAGGGGCAATTGTTTAGTTACCATGAAGCTATCAGACAAGATTCCGTTTAAAAGCATTTTAATATTTTTTGACGATAAGGTGTTGCTGGACTTTCATTTAAAATACGCTGCTAAAATATCCCGACTTAAAAATTCAACGACACCAACTCCTGAACCCTACATTGCTTTTAAAAAGGATGCTTTTGTTCTGAATTTTATTCATTCACTAAACCTGCTCCTCCTGAATGCATCAAGTATCTCCAGCGAGATGAAACAAATAAAGTTTGAAGAGTTGATGTTGCATCTGCTGGAAAAGTATCCTCATCAAATTCTCGCTTTTCAATCTTCGAAGAGAACGGACTTCAATGATTTTGAAATCAGAAGAGCCGTCGAAATCAATGTTACAAACAATATCAGTCTGCAAGATTTAGCGTTTTTGTGCAACATAAGCCTGTCGACATTCAAAAGACGATTTGAAAAAATATATGGAATGCCTCCCAACAAATGGATGGTGCGTAAACGAATGGAAATAGCAAAAGAATTTCTTCTCCATGATCGGCAGAAGCCAAGCGAGGTATATCATCAGGTGGGCTATGCCAATCATTCTAGTTTTTCACAATCCTTTAAGCAAACTTTTGGCGCCACTCCCAAAGCGTTTCAGGAACAGCAATTGAACCGAAAGCAATAACTATTGACTGAAAAGCCTTAACACCAGCGCGTCACGCTCTTGTATTTTTGCATCATAAAACAACTTTTAATACCTAATGATATGCAAACAATACAGGCGCTAAATAAAGCCATCGTTACACGGTTCAACAAAGAATTTATTGAGCAAGGTGATATGAATTCTTTTAGAGCCTTGGTGAGCGAAGACGTAATCAATCATTCCGCTCCTCCTGGTATGCCAAACGGACCCGAGAGCATGATTAGTTTTATCATACAAACGTTAAGGAAAGGATTTCCAGATATTCAAGTTGAAATTCTTGATCAAATAAGTGAAGGCGATAAAGTATCAACCCGGAAAGTAATGCGCGCAACGCACACCGGAGATTTCATGGGCATTCCGGCTTCTAATCGACGCGTAGCCATTCATGTTATTGATATCATCAGGTTAAAAGATGGCAAATACGTTGAGCATTGGGGTATGAGTAATCTGGCTGAGATTGTAAAAGAGATTTCCTAACTTACCCCAATCAGAGACGTTTGAACCGGTTGTGTACCCAACGAATTCCCTCATCTTTACTGTCAGGATCATTAGAATTAGCGGTGTAATGCTTTGCTATAAACACTAAATTAATCCCTGATCTATCCATTCCACCAAAAGAAATAACGGACTGGACTAAACACAAACGTTAAATTTGTTTAACGGATGGCATTTGTGATCGCCCTTTTTTATCAAATATGATATGCGGCGTTATACAAGCGAAAGTTCTGTACTTGAGGTTTTCACTGCCGCATGAATTCCTTACATAGCTTTGATAACCCCATAACAGGATAATATTGGCAATCCAAAATCGGTGAACTTTGAGCGGTGCGGTACAGTCTTTCCATAATAATATTATTTCTTTGTTTTGGCGGGATAGCGGGGATCTTCTGGCATCAGGAGTATCGCTATAGTTTGCCCACACCGGTTCCTGCTAACTATAAGGCAGTTTTGGTAGGACAGCCTGTATCTAGCCAGGAGTTTGACGCAGTGCTTCCCCAAGGGCCGCTGTTTCTTCACTTTTATAATCCCGATTGCCCCTGCTCGCGGTTCAACGCCAGGTACCTTAAATCATTGATCAGAACCTACGAGGATAGCGTTCAACTTTTCATTGTTGTCCCCTCCGAGAAAGCAAAACATAAAGCCCTGCGGGAATTTGGGAAGGACCATCAATATTTTATTGACGAAAATGGAAAATTAGCTGCGACATATGGCGTATATGCAACACCTCAGGCCGTGCTCATAGACCGAAAGGGAAATTTATTCTATCGTGGTAATTACAACAAGTCGCGTTATTGCACGACAAGAGCGACCAACTATGCAGAGCTCGCGCTGATCGCGTTGTTGAATAATCAACCACCACCACAATTTGAATTTTATGCAACCCAGAGTTATGGGTGCGAACTTCCAACCAACGAAAACGAAAGACAATTTAATTTCTATTAATACCATGGCAGCAACAGCATTGACGGCAGCGGAGAGGAAGGCGATATTTGAGCCCATGAAGAAAAAGTCAGACAGTTTTATGCTGTCTGCCATCATTGCCCATTTCATATTCGGGATCTTTTTATCATTCTTTTATGATACCTATCTCGTTGCCATAGGTGTGGGCGGTCTATGTCTCGCTTCTTATTTTATCACAAAAGCGTTGTTGCCTTCAAGCAATCTCTATCAATATATTTTAAGTGCTGTGCTGGCAATTTTTACTGCCCAGTTCATTTACCAGATGCACGGCCTTTTCGAAATGCACTTTTTTGTTTTTGTTGGCTCCACGTTGCTGATCACGTACCAGAACTGGCGCCTGCAGATACCGCTCATAATTATGGTTGTTATACATCATGCAAGTTTCGCCTACATGCAATACTTAGGGAACACCGAAATATACTTCACACAATTGGAATACATGGATCTGCAAAGCTTCATGTTTCATGGGCTCCTGGCTGGAATAATTTGTGCTGTCTGTGCCTACTGGGCATTTGGGATGGAGGAGAAAACAATATCTGAAGCCACCAACAAAATTGCATTGGAAGAACAGTTGAAAAACGTTAAAAGTAATATTGCCTTCGCAGAGCAAATCAGTTCAGGGAACTTAGCAGTGGAATACAGCGAAGGGCTCAAACGGGACGAACTTGGTAAAGCCTTAATTACTATGCGCGATAACCTGTTGCAAGCGAGTATCAAGGAAAAGCAGGAAAAATATATTACCGTTGGCCTTACCCAGGTTGGAGACATTATACGAAACAATGCCGATTCCTTGAAGAATATGGCCGAGGATTTTATCTGCACCGTGGTGAAATATATGGGTATGAATCAGGGTGGTTTATTTCTTTTGGAAAATGAAGGAGAATCAGAATTCCTCAATCTCGTTTCCTGCTATGCCTTTGATCGTAAGAAATATATAAACAAAAGGATTGATATTGGTTCCGGACTTGTAGGTCAATGTTTCCTGGAAAAAAACATTATTTATATGACCACCGTTCCACAGGGCTATGTGACCATCAGCTCTGGGTTAGGGGCAGCGTCACCCAATTGCATTGTGATTGTTCCTATAATGACCAGCGAAGAAATTGTTGGCGTAATGGAACTGGCATCGTTTAAACCATTGGAACCCTATCAACTTGATTTTTTGCAAAAAATATCTGAGAACATTGCGTCATCAATTCTTACATCGCGCACGACAGAACGTGTAAAAAAATTACTGGCGGAGTCACAGCAGCAAACGGAAGAAATGCGCGCGCAAGAAGAAGAGATGCGCCAGAACATGGAAGAGCTACAGGCTACCCAGGAAGAAATGCGAAGAAAAGAGTTACATCTGCGCAAAGTGCTTGACGAAAGTCAGGTTAAAGCAGCGTTGGGACAGGTTTAAATTGGAGGTTAAAGATTACCACAAGTCTGGTTGCTGCCTGCAATGGCAGATTTTAATCGTATTGGTAATCCTGACCAAAGTCATTCCTGTACACATGTTTTATCATATTTAAAAGATGGAAATTCGTAAACCTTTGTAATTAAAGCGAAGTGACGTGATCCAAGACAAAGAGAGCATTAATTCGATGGGTCTTAAGGTGGCAGACCATGTCACTGCCATGCTTGCTTATTGGGATAAAGATCTCGTTTGTCGTTTTGCGAACGCCGCCTACCGCGAGTGGTTCGGCAAAACCAGAGAGGAAATGGTGGATAAGATCACGCTTCCGGAGTTGCTAGGCGCCCTGTATGAAAAAAACCTTCCTTACATTCTGGGGGCACTCGCTGGCAATACTCAGACTTTTGAACGAGAAATTCCAACGCCAACGGGTGGCCTACGGCACTCGCTCGCTAACTATTTTCCTGATATTGAAAATGGCGAAGTAAAGGGATTTTTTGTGCATGTGGCTGATATCACCCGCATTAAGCTATTGGAAAAAGAATTAACATCTTCCAATGAACAAATAAAAGAACAAAATGGACGTCTGTTGAGTTTTGCCAATATTGTTTCTCATAACTTAAGATCCCATGCGGGTAACCTAAAAGCAATTCTCGGATTTTTGAACGAAGCAAAAGATGATACAGAAAGACAACCTCTATTCAATTTTTTGGAAAATATTTCAAAGGGATTTAGCGAGACAGTAAATCATTTAAATGATATCGTTGCAATACAAAACCAGCAACAACTAAAGCTAGAAGAGATCAATCTTTACAACTTCGTCGAACAAGCATTAAACATTCTTGCTGTTCAAATCTCGACCAGTAATGCTGACGTGGTTAATCATGTTGATAAGCAAACCGCGATCTTGGCGAATTCAGCTTATACGGAAAGTATCGTACTGAATCTTCTCACAAATGCCTTGAAATATCGACACCCGGAAAGAAGGCCAAGAATTAGCCTCGCGTGTACTACCGATAAGGATTATGTTACGTTTACGGTTACCGACAATGGACGCGGGATCAATTTAGAAAAATACCGGAAAGATCTTTTTGGTATGTATAAAACTTTTCACAAAAATCCTGACGCAAAAGGCATCGGGCTTTTTATTACCAAAATGCAAGTAGAGGCTATGGGAGGATATATTGATGTTGAAAGTCAGGAAAACCACGGCACATCCTTTATCATCCGTTTTCCCATCGTACCTCACGGGAGGTCTATTCAATATAATGCCGCCTAAGGACAGGGAAATACAGCATCATATATCAGTTAGCAACCGGCAAAAAATTAAGATAGTGTTCGTAGTACTGCATGATGTTGCGAACGTATACCCGTGTTTCATATCCGCGGCAATGACCATACTTTACAACAGGATCGGTGTAGTATTTTCGCGAACCCTTGTTCAATAGCATAACCTCTACGTTGTCCGACCAAACATTAGGATTCATTTTATATTTGACGGCCAAGGCACGGGCATCGAATATGTGACCGATACCAGCATTATAGGCTGCTAAACTAAATTTAATTTTATCTTCCTCAGTGAATTCTGGTTTGTCAAAATGATTGTATATCCACCGGAAGTATCGGGTGCCTATGGCAATATTCAAGTCTGGGGAGGCCAGCTTGGTAAAATTAATTTTATATGTTTTTGCAACAGATGGCATCAACTGCATCAAGCCATACGCGCCTACCGGAGAAACAATGTGCGGTCTGAAGCGGGATTCCTGATGAATAATGGCCGCAATTAGTTTCCAATCGAATTGCTCTTTAGCAGCATGTTGTTTTATCAGGGAGTCGTATTTTGAGATGATACCTTTCCGGATCACAGGCATCTCATACTTTAATTTTTCTTTGATAAAGGCTGAATGATCATTGTATTTCCTTAGCGTGAATTGATAATCTGACGAATGTTTTTGTTTCGCGTGCCAGGCATTGAAATGATCCTTGAGCGCAAGAGAATGAGGATTGAACGCAAAGGCTACAGGTTGTTCCCGCTGCAGAATACGATGTTCCGTTAAATGCGGAAAATACGAATGCATGATCAGAAAATCGTGTTTATCAACAACCAAGCTTGGATATTCTTTTTTTGCAACTTTTTCCAGCGCTAATTCTTTGCTGAGATCTGCTGCTAAATGATTAATTGAATCTCTCACATGCTGAAGCACGGAATCATTTTCATGCATCCAAAAATGAAGCGGCGAGTGATGAATAACATTCATCGGAGCCCCGGCTTTTTTTGAATCAACAGCATTGCTGCCCGACGTCGCCAAAATCACATCCGAATGATAAAGGGTATTGCTGAAGGGCGTAATCGAGTCCATGGCGGCGTTTACAAACAACGTTCCAATAGCAACATCAAAATTACCGGTGGCAATGCTGTCGTACATTTGCCGGTAATTCTCGACTGTTATGATATCAATTGCGAAATCACCCCGCTTGGCATACAGTTGAAGAAGCTCATATTCCAGGCCATGTTCTTCCCCGTCATACAAAAAGAAAGAATTAATGGAATGAAGCGCCAACACCTTTAATCTTTTTCTTTCCAGAGGGTATCGTGGTATGGCAGGTGGCCTTTTCAGAATAACGGGCACAGATGACAAGACAAAATTTTCGCCGCTTGAATCCGCCGAAACGTTAGTGGCTGGGATTAGAGATTCCTCTCGCATTGATTTGGAATTGCTACCACATCCAACCATGAATGATATGAAGGAAAATAAGGCAATAACCAATAGGAACCGTTTCATAAATGAATTCGCATTTGAGGACGAGAAAATTGTAATCGCTTATTGCCGGCCTTTATTCTCCAAATAGCAACCAACATGATCAAACCATGGTATTGCCACCATTAACTGTCATCCGTTGACCAGTAATAAATTTTGCTGCATCGGAAGCTAAAAACGCAACCATCTCTCCTATATCCGACGGGGCTCCCATTCGTTTCAATGGAACGTTTTCTGCATAGTCAAGTTTCATTTCTTCCGGATCATTATCATGCATTTCCGTAGGTATCCAGCCTGGCGCAACTAAGTTAACTGTAATCTGGTATTCCCCCAATTCATTTGCCCACGAGCGTGTTAATCCAAGCTGCGCCCCTTTCGCCGCCACATAATGGCTAAATCGCGGAATACCTCTTTCAAAGACTTCAGAACCAATGTTTATTATTCTGCCTTGTTTTCTTTGCTTCATGGAAGGCAATACTTGCTGCGCGAGAAGTAAAGGACTCTTAACGAAGAACTCAAAATGATCGACCATATCCTGCCACACCAGGTCTTCAATTGGCTTGTGGACGTGAATTAATGTGGCATTTAAAACAAGGATATCGATGGGTCCGAAACAAGTCGTAACGGATTCACAAAGCTTTTTTACTTCAACCTCTTTCGTAACGTCACCTTGAAATATTTCTGCTATTCCTCCCCCCTGCACGATTTCCTCTTGAACCGATTTTGCTTCTTCCATGCGGCTGAAATAATTAACCGCGACTTTCGCGCCGCTGTTACCGAGCGCCCTGCAAATGGCGGCGCCCAAGCCTCTGGAGCCACCAGTAACAAGCGCGACTTTGTTTTCTAAATTATAATCCATGAAAAGTTAAGGCGAAATTAACTTTCAATATGATATAATTTTCGCAAACAGGTTAGCACTATAAATCAAAATGTGTGAAGGCGTACGCGGAGATGTTTTATCAAAACGCACCACGTAGCGTTTGGAATGTCCAAAGAAGATAGGCTCGCCTTTGATTATAAGATTGGCTAATGCAAATCGAAAGTTCGCACTAAATCGCGGTTAGGTGTTTCGCTATGACAGTTTATACACCCTGCGCCTTTCACCTCAATGCTCACTACGGGCGTGCCATCCAGCTGGTATTCAGCCCAGAGCCAGCCAGCCTTTGCATTCACGTCAGTCGGCGCTTTCTTCATCACAGCAAAAATATACAATACGGAATTAAGGTACACTTCCTTGACAATTAGTGAACCATCCGAAAAACGTCCATTGGAAGGAAGCTCACCTTTATCCAAAGAACCATCTGCAATGGAATTGAATCGCAATTTGAATTCACCATGGGGACTTTGCGCAGCAGGAGCAATTGTGATACCGCCCTGATAATAAAATGGCATTGCATCCTTCACTTCTAAAAAGAGATCTTCATCAGTGGCGTCAATGTAGTCCGGATCATGAATGTCATGGTTCGTGCAGGCCTTTAGTATAAAAAAAGCCAAAAGGCCCGCGATGAAAAGTTTTATGCCATTGCTCACTCAAGAATATAACAATGGCGCACTGGCGGAGATGTCGGGCGCGTGACACTTCCACATATAAATACCAATTCGTTAACGGGGTCAGCTATGTTTAGCCTTTTCCTTTAACTCAGAAGCTTTTACTTTGACTTTGTTGCCGCTAACATCCATATAGTACAAACCGTCGCCTTCTTGCAGCAATTCTTCTCCGTTTGGTCCAACTTTGTTCTTTAACAGATAATAATTTGATTTTTTATCGAGAGCGTTGAAAGGCACCACAAACTTTTCATTCGCGGGTAGGTCAAGTTTTTCGTCGGTTACGGTTTTGTCGAGTTGCGTTGCAGCCCTGTTACGGACTTTACCCTTTTCTTTGTTCGTTTCAAAGTCAACCTTGGCTAAAGTAGTGTCCTGCGTTTGGGCATTTGCAAATGAGAAAACGCACAGCATGGCCACACTACACGCGGAGATAAATATTTTTTTCATAGGCACGTTACGTTCTGATTAAAAAAGATACAGAAAATGTCGTACCAACTTTATCGAAGACTGTTGTATTCAGCCCGACTTTAAATTTGCCTTACAAAACGCATGTGTAAAAAGTTTCCCATTTCTGGCTGCCGATGAAAGTCCACAATGTGATTTAATTTGCCCACAGCTACCCGGAATGCGTTCGCAAAAACCTATTCATCACAAAGGAGTTTGTTTTTTGATATTGAATATTGTTCAATGATCGATAACACAAAAACCTCGTTTGATTAATCAAGTTAACGCTCACTTCCGACAATTTAAAAGATGTTGTAATCGCTCCCCCGCGACAATCATTTTAAAAAGCGCTTATTTAAGATTCAAGGCCAAATGTCACTAGGGGTAGCGTTGGCAAATGCAAGGCGGAGCCATGGTAAAAGAAAAAAATTGATAACATGACGTGAAGTACTAAAAAATTGCCTGCTGACAGGCAATAATATGAGGAAAGAACGAGGAAATTAACAAGTTCATGTTCGACAAAATGCCTACTTTTTTTACAAAATATCATGACTGATTTATCATAAATGAAATAGTCATTGGCAACGAATTCACAAATAAAGCAACGTTAAAGGCTAAGTTTTGCACGTTAATTAACTAAAAACGTCGCTCATTACAGGTAACCGCAGAAAAGCCGTTTTCTTTAGGCATATGTAATATAAAGACCGAAGAATGCGGGTCTAACGTTCCCTATATATGTATGGGTGAGTAAAAGTTGCTTCCTAACGCATTCTAACTGCCAATAGAACCAAATTACGCTGCATTCCAGTGTTCTGCACAACAACACTTGATTACTTACATGTGTCAATAACACAATGTCTAAATCGTTCCTATTTTTTTTCAACCCCCTAATATTGAACCGATATAAAATAACTAAGACCCTAAGGGATGGGTCAAGGTGTTTTGTACATTTTTTTTCTTTAAACCAAAATCAATAAACTATGAAAAAAATCTTATCCCTTTTCGCATTCGTAGGTCTTATGGCACTGGGTGCTAATGCACAAGGTGTTAGTGGAGGCTTAAAACTTGGACTTAATTTATCCAACGCAACTATTTCAAACAGTGGTTTCACCACTAGTCCAAGCTTCAGAACGACTTTTCACGGTGGTGCCTACCTTACCATGATGCTTTCTGAGAAATTTGGCGTTCAGCCAGAACTTCTTTACTCAGGACAAGGCGCAAAGAACGGCAGCTATACTTTAAAAATGAGCTACATTACCGTACCTGTATTGTTACGTTTTAACTTTACGGAAGTTTTCAGCATGCACTTAGGGCCACAAGTTGGTATTCTTGCTTCTGCTAAATCAGACTTCGATGGTGAGTCAACAGATGTCAAGGATAGTTTTAAAGGTACTGACATCAGCGGGGCCCTTGGCCTTGGTGTAGATCTTCCAATGGGATTGAACTTCGGTTTCCGTTTTGTAAAAGGATTCTCGAATATCCTTGATGGCGATACAGATGGTACTAAACAAAAGAATTATGGCCTACAGTTTTCTGCAGGTTACAAGTTATTTGGAAAGAAATAATTCTTTTAGAGACACATTAGGTAAAAAAGAGACTGTCGTTGCGGCAGTCTTTTTTTTTGTTCAATGAAAATATCATAACACCTTTCTTGTCTGAAATAACCTCTGTGAATATTGTAAATGACGCTGATAAAATCATTGGTATAGACGCAAAGCTGGTAGCCTCTCGTAATACCTTCCATTACTCCAAATAATCTAATCGCTGACGACAATTTAAAGATGCATACTACGGATTGCGGAAGCGTCCAAAAAAGTTTCTTAATTGACCCACGTGAACAAAAAAGTTTCCCGAATATAATCTTGCCCTGAGGTCTGACACCGTGCTCCGTAAATCCCAAAATAACTTTTAAATGCAGGCTTATTGATTGGGTAGTATTACTGTAAATTTGGTCGATCCTTCAGCCTGGCAACTGATTTTGATCTCGCCCTTGAGCTTTTCCACAATATCTTTTACGATAAAAAGCCCTAGCCCGGAACCTTCGGATTTGGTTGTACCCCGAAAGAACATATCAAATACTTTGGTGTGATATTCCTGTGGTATACCTATACCGTTGTCTTCTACTTCGATGACAGATGCGGTTCCATTTTTATTAAAACCAATCTTAATAAAGCTCTCCGGTTTACTGGCATCTCTGTATTTAATCGCATTGGATACCAAATTACTCAAGACAATTTTGATGCGGAGAAAGTCTGAGGTGAGTGCGTCGGCCTCATTAAAACATTTTATGATTTTGAGTTTATTGGCACTCGCAAAGTATTTTAAATCATCAAGTACTTCATCAACAATATTGTTGAATGTGAAATTTTCCAGGGTTACGGGGCTTTGATTTCTGGAGAAATGGGTAAGATGCTCAATGACTACTTCAAGCTTAATAACGCTATTCTCCATGTATTTTAAATGCTGGCTCAGCACATCATTTCGATTTTCAAGTTTAGCGAGATTGATTAAACCCAGAATTGATTTCAATGGCGCGCTAAGATCGTGGGAGGCACTGTATACAAAACGATCAAGCTGCTGATTCGCTTTAACAAGCTTTGATGTTCTTTCGTAAACGCGTTTGTCAAGCTGGTCGTTGATGGACTCCAATTGCTTGTACGTTTCTTTTAATTCGCTGTTGGAAGCCTCAATTTCATTTTGTTTTATTTGTAGCTCGTTAACAAGGTTCTTCAATTGTGAAGTCCTTTCATTGACTTTGTCCTCGAGTGCAATATTGATGCGGCGCAATTGTTCGATACGATAGTGAACCACCAGGTAAATCAATCCACACATCACCATGGCGGCTAAAACGATAAACCAGGCCGCTTGCCAGAACGGAGGTGTAATAATAATTTTCAAAGACGTGCCTTCTTCGTTCCACAATCCATCGTTGTTGGATGCTTTCACCCGAAAAATATATTCGCCTGGATCTAAGCTGGTATAAGTAGCCGTGCGTTGATTACCAACATAATTCCAATCCTTTTCAAATCCCTCCATTTTAAATGCATATTGATTCATGTGAGGGTGGGTATAATTCAAGGCGATGAATTCGAATGAAAAAACCGACTGCTCATAGGAAAGTGTTATCTCTTTTGTTTCACTGATGTGTTTTTCCAAGGGCGAATTCTTTTCACCGATTTGTACGGGTTTATTGAAAACCCTTAAACCAGTAATATAAACTTCTGGGAAATAGGGATTATCCTTTATACTATCTGGATGAAAAATGTTAAAGCCGTTGGTGCCTCCAAATAGCAGTTCACCCTTTCTGGTTTTTAAAACACTGTAGCGAGAAAATTCCCCTCGTTGCAATCCATCATTATACGTGTAATTTCTAAAAGTTTCCTTCGTTGGGTCAAAACGAGAAATGCCTCGTGAGGTACCGAGCCATAAAACGCCATGATCATCTTCCGCGATGGATTTTATGTGACTGCTTTCCAGCCCCTGTTCAACACCATAATTTTTGAAGTGACCTTTATCCTTTAAAAATTTGCTGAGCCCGCCTTCAGTGGCTACCCATAGATTCCCTTTGGTGTCTTCATAAATATGATTCACCCGGCTGTTTGGAATGCTGGTAGAGTCCTTTACAACATGCGTAAACCGTTTGAAGGTTATATTTCCATTGGCATCAGGCTGCACAAGATTTAATCCGTTGAATTCAGTTCCTAGCCAAATATTTCCGGCGCTTTCTTGAAAGATCATTGGCACTTCGTTATCCGCCAGACTAGTGGGGTCGTGAGGCTTGGTAACAAAAGTTGTTAACTTCTTGGTCTGCCAGTCATACATGCTAACACCACCTGACTGGGTACCGATCCACATGTTATCTTTTGCATCCTTCATGATGTGGAAGACCTTACTTAACTCATGAATTTCCGGCTTGAAGTCTTTAAATGTTTTTGTATTGTAATCAAAAATATTAATGCCACCCCGCCAGGTCCCAATCCACATATTACCGTCCTTGTCATTGCACAGTGTCAATACAGCGTTAGAATTAATGCTTGCAGGATCATGCGGATGATGTTGAAAGGCATCAAATTCGTTTTTCGCTCGATCAAAAAAGTTTAATCCTCCACCATCGGTCGCGATCCAAATATTGCCCTGATCATCTTCGATAAAACTCCTGACGATGTTATTGTTTATACTTTTAAAGTTGTTCGTTTGATAGTAATGATCGAAGCGGAATTCATATTTATCCATTACATCGATGCCTTCAAGATTGGAACCAACCCATAGCCTACCCTGCTTGTCTTCATAAATAACCTTTACTGAAATATTGGAAAGACTAAAAGGATCTGCAGGATCTGGTGCGTAACGAAAGAAATTATTTTCCCTGGGATTGTATAGGTGCAGTCCCCCATTTTCATTACAAATCCAAATCTTACCACCGCGATCTTCATAGATGGTTGTAACATCGTCATTGGTAAGACTGCGGATATCGTTGATATTGCTGCGATAGTGAATGAAGGTGCTTGAATCTTTTTCCAAATTGAGTCGATCCAGACCATTTTCATGTGTAGCGATCCATAAATTACGTTTTTTATCAACCAGGATATCTTCTACATAATTACCGGCCAGGCTAACGGCATTGTTGGGGTCGTGCCTATAATGGACAATGCCACCCGTCGTGGTATTCAGTTTAAACAAGCCGACCGTAGTTCCGATCCATAGCGTGTTGTTACCGGCTGCAAAAAGTGAAATTACCTGTGCATCTCTTAGTGCTCCACCGCCGCTTTTATTATTAAAGTATGAAACAAAAGTCTGTTTTTTTTCATCCAGATACAGAAGCCCCGAACGTTCACTTCCAATCCAAATGGTTCCATGCTCATCTTCGATGATACTTCCTATCCTGTTTGGTGTCGGATCAGATGGATCTACGAAGTCATCCTGTATTTTATACCTGGTGAAATTGTCCCACTCGCGATTATAACGTCCGACGCCCTTTTCAGTGCCAAACCAAAATCTTTTTTTGCTGTCTTCGAATAAACAGCCCAGGCGATTTCCATCGATGCTTGTTGAATCATCCGAGGCGAGATAAAGCGCCAGGCTAACACCATCATATTTGTAGAGCCCACCTAATGTACCGATCCATATAAAGCCCCGGGTATCCTGCCACAGTGATTCTATACGGCTGTTATTTAAATTGACGTTTAAATGTCGAAACCTTAACTGTGGTTTTTCTGTCTGTGGTTTTTGTGCAAAAATGCTTCCGGTGCTTAGCATCACTGCCGCCCATATCACAACTGCGTATCGTGTATATCTAATTTGGAAGTGGGTCAAGATTGCCGGAAAAGAAAAAGATAATGGAATCGCGTTAATATTCGAATTATAAAAAATAAGTTTTGTTTCTGGCAGCCAGTTTTTTCTCCAAGACCTCATGTTGAATCCTGATTGAATTAGTCATTTCTAAATGGCTATCGATTATTCTCCGATGATTCTGTAACACATTTAAAAATTACATATTCTAAGTCATTTTTCAAAAAGGACCATTTTCAATTACTCAGTTTAGGATGTAATAAGTAAACAAATATTCATCCTCCATGGTAATATCCAACACTCCTCTCGGGAAATAGCGCACGTTCTGGTATGAACGCCTACATCTTGACACCTCGTCAAACCAAAACGAAAGGTATGATTTGTGGGTTTTCTAAAAAATTCAACGAGGTGTTACCCCTGGAATCCAGGGGTGATAATCTTTGTTTGCTATTTTATTTCAAATTACTCGACAATGTTCTTTTGTACGTTATTCTGTTTCAAAACTGCCAGGAAAAACTTATTCGCTTTACAACCGACGATACTGCCGAATAAAATATCCTCGGTATGAAAGATTTGGCGAGCGGCTTGCTGACGTCTGATCCTAATTATCCGCTTCTTATTAAGGCAGGATTGAATGGAAGGATGTTTGAAGCGCCCGCTGCCCCGATAACCGATGTCGTAAGCAGGGTTCCCGTTATGGCTCTGCGGCGCGAAGGATCTGACGTTTTATAAAAATTGGCGCCTGGGCACTACGTTAGCCTGCAAAAGATCCTTCATTCGCCTGCTAGCACACATCCACCAATCGGAAAAATCGAAGTGGATGGAAGCGACGTCTAAACAAAGCTTAATTGTCCGAAAGGTAGGTGGTGATTCGACGAAGGGAGACGGCGGCCCTTCAATTCCGTGCAGGAGCCATACCCACCACTGCACGCCCAACGGAAGTCAAAAAAGGAATTAGGGTGCGGACAGCAAAGGACGGCCACCGTCGTAAAGCCCCTAAGAAGACTCTTATATTGACGTCTCTGAAATTCCGAACCATCATCGTCCTGTAGAAGTTTTTGGAATAACCAGCTTCTGAAAGTTTCCCCACGACTTCGGGCACATGTTTAAATTGCATTAACATCGAAGCCTGCGGTTCCTTTTGCCAATAACTCACAGCAACAATACATTCGAGATAATTTTCTTTGGTAACAATGGTCCTCCCGTTCGCAGCGCAATAGCCAGCCAGATAAGCCAGATACATCCAGTTGTCGACACCCTCTGGCCACGTCCGGACAGCGCGTAATAACAAATCACGGCGATATACAATTGCTGTGAGGAATATCACCGCGCCAACACTCTTCGTCATACAATGTTCAAATATCGCTTTTCCATCTCCAGTTCCATCTTCACTTTCAATATCAAACCAGCGATTGCCAACGATCGTAGGAGGATGAGCAGGTTCACCGGTTATTTGGTTACGGCCTGAAAAATTGAGGAGCAGTAACGATACATCTTCGTACTGTTTGAATTTATTAATGGTATATGAAATTGCCCGGTCTTGAATAGGATCGTCATCGCCAATCGTCCACACATATTTAGTAGTCGCAGAATTCAGGCAATTCATGATATTCTTCATGACCCCAATATTCTCTGCATTCTTACAGGTGTTAAATGTGACACTGCTAAACAGTGCCCTCCACTTGTTAATGACTTCCTGCGTATTGTCCGTTGAACAATTATCTGATACAAAAATTTCTATTTCGTCTTCAAAACCTTTAACAGCTTGAGAAAGCCATGTGAGCTGTCTATCCAGGAGTTTAGCGCGGTTATAAGTAGGAATAGCAATCGTAAGTAATTTATTCATGGTGGAATAACACATTTTTTGCGTCGAAGTTTGCCTTGAGTTTCACATTTACGCTGCCGCCACTATCCCGATTTACGATATAAAACTAATGAAGATCGGATACTTGTAAAGCATAAAGCAAACATTTATGCTTATAACGTGTCGCAACGGATTGCAGAAGTATTGTTAACAGATTTCGCCCGGCGCTATTGTTAGCTTTATAACTGAAGTGAAATTTTAATAGTCGAGCCAATATTTGTTTTCGTTTACTAGTGACCAGGAGACTGCGGAAAAGCTCAGTGGGTTTTAACGTATTCTGAAGTGACTACCCTGAATAAAAAATGGCCCAGCGATGATACAGCCCGCGCGCCACCGTCCTCTAAACTCAATATCAATCACTCACAATTTTTTTAGAAATGAAAAATAGTCTTAACGCACCTCACTGACTCGTACTGTAAGTCCGGATTGTAAAGCATATAGTTATGCCGTTATTTTGATCCGGTTAGTTTATGAAGAACCTGAGAGAGGATTGTACTGATAACGGGTACCCTCATGACAATATTTTTTGCGTTTTGTTTAGCGATCAACGGCAATATCTTCCAATATCTAACGACATTCCATGCAAATACTATCATGGAGACAGGAAGTATTATCCACTTCAGTTGAGGTGCTAAAATCAAACTGCCTAATGAAACACCGGCAATGACCAGCGCAGCCATGGCAATATGAAAAGAGCGACTTGGCCACTGCAAATCATTTTGCTTAAGCCATCTTTTTGCATAAACCTTATAACCAACAGCCGCACTGATTTCAGCCAGCAACAAAGCAGCTCCGGCCCCTACGATCCCAACAACCGGTACCGAAAGTATCAGCACAGCAAATACAATGATCGCAGCCAGTGCGGTGAGTGCCAGCTGAGTTTTGGTTAAGTTATTGCCAATTACCACAGCCATGGCAGGTTGCACCACCGCGTACACAAGCACGCCAAAAGAAAGGAACGCAAAAAGTAAGGGATCAAAAGAGACTTTATTTTGAGTCCATAACACATACAACGGCTCTATGAATGCCTGTAGAATTACAACGCCAGGAGCCATAACAGCGATCACCAAAATCCATATGGTGGCAAAAGCGGATTCAGTACGGGGTTGATCGCGGGCATGCAAGAACCGCATTAGTTCGGGAAGCAGTGGATTTATTATTGTATTAAGTCCTTGCAAGGCAACGTTTGCCCCAGTGCGCATCGTAGAAAAGGCTACAAGTCCTACGGGACCAGACAGCGGCGTCAAAATCAGGCGCACACCTTGTTGCCTTACATTTTCAAATAAGGATTTTCCTAAAAGTGGTAATGACTTTCTGAAATTTGTATATCCCAGCGACAAGGATGGCTTGACGAACCCAATGTTTTCTTTTTTAAGAAGTTTAAAGAAGTCGATGTATATCGGAATGCTATAAACGGCAGCGCCTATAACTAGCACAAGACTGGTAATCATCAGATCTGCTCCCATGATAACTGCGGCGAGTGGAGCTAATGCTGTCACTGTCACAGATACGACGCCCCACCATGCTGTTCTTGGGAAATATCCAAAAGCCGCGAGCGCTCTTCCAATCAAACCCGGTGAAGTGGCAAACACGATCCATGAAAACCCTTGTAGGAATAAAGCGACAGCCGCTGCATTCAGCAACGAGTTGTTTTCGATCCCTGACTCGCCTAACAGAAAAGCGAGTGTGCCGGAAAAGATAAATAGGATGATGAGAACCAGCTGAACCAAACTGATTATTAATCCCATGACAACGCCGGACCATAGGTATTTCCCAAGAGCGGCTCTATCGTTATGTCCGAGGCGCAAAAATTCATAAGCTAAAAAATTCTGGTGACCCAAGTCAAGCATAGAAAGGGTATTCATGATGCCTTGAATTGCGAGCCATACGCCATATGTTTCCGCGTCCCAATAGCTAAGATATATCGGGACCAAAACAATTTGTGAAGCCATGTTCACAGCTATCTGTGCCCATGAAGCAGCGCTCCCAGAAATTAACCGTGCGGCTGTAGACATATGCGGTTAATAAAGCTTATCTCCTTTAGGTAAGTTACTTCAACAGCATCTTTATTATTCGCTTTACTCGGGCCCTCAAGAATTTTCCGGCATAAGTCCCAAATAATAAAATCGTAACTCTCGGCAGCAACCTGGCTGACGGGCGCAGGGTCTACGGATATATTTTTTTTAAATTTTACAATAGGCCCAACGTGGTAAGTCTTATCGTGGATCTCACCCTTGTCATAATATGATAATTCCTTCAGGTCGGTTTGCCATTGACGAAACATCTTTCCCATCTCATCTTTATTGTTAATGGCATGTGCAGGTTTGAATTCAATAGAGCGTATTCGGAAGCTCCGGGTTTGATAATCGTTCGAAGATTGTCCGCAGTTCAAATGTTCATGGCTTTTCCGTACAAGAAGCTTCCATATTCAAACCTTACTCACAACCCCGGCGGAATTTCAATACGTTAAAAAATAAAATGCCTGGTTGCCAGGCATTTATTTTTGTTGTAGTCTGTACGGGAATCGAACCCGTGTTACCAGAATGAAAATCTGGTGTCCTAACCCCTAGACGAACAGACCAATTGAGGTTGCGAAAGTATGTCTTTTTTCTGTAACCGTAAAAAGAGGGTGCAAATATAGATCGACGATACTTATTTGCAAACCTGTGCGATAAAAAGTTTAAAAAACCCTATTCCTTTTGGTTGGTTTTGCCCATCTGGTCGTTTATTTTTGGCATCTCAAAAAATTTAACCAGACAAACAAATGACAAAAGTAGGTATCAACGGATTCGGCCGTATCGGTCGCCTCGCGTTCCGGGCGGCTATCAATCGTAAAGATATTGAGATTGTTGGGATCAATGACATTGTAGAGCCTAGCTATATGGCATACATGCTGAAATACGATTCGACTCACGGAAAATTTGATGGCACCGTAGAGGTAAAAGATGGTAACCTTATCGTTAACGGAAAAAAAATTCGTGTTACTGCTGAAAAGGATCCTGCTAATTTAAAATGGTCAGAAGTTGGCGCTGAAATTATTATTGAATCTACGGGACTGTTCTTAACACAAGCGGATGGACAGAAACACATTGCAGCCGGCGCTAAAAAAGTTGTCTTCTCCGCTCCTGCAAAAGATGATACGCCAACGTTTGTAATGGGTGTAAATCACAAAAAATTAAACGCTCAACATACGATCGTTTCGAATGCTTCATGTACTACTAACTGTCTCGCTCCGCTGGCAAAAGTATTACACGATAAATTTGGAATTGCTGAAGGTTTGATGAGCACCATTCATGCCGTAACAGCTACTCAAAAAACGGTTGACGGGCCTTCTGCAAAGGACTGGCGCGGTGGCCGTGGCGCTTATCAAAATATCATTCCTTCTTCTACCGGCGCGGCGAAAGCGGTCTCTTTGGTTATCCCGGAATTAAAAGGAAAACTTACGGGCATGTCGTTCCGGGTACCGGTACCTGATGTGTCTGTAGTTGATCTTACGGTTAAATTAGAAAAAGCTGCTTCTTACGAAGATATCAAAACCGCTATGAAAGAAGCCAGTGAAGGTGAACTGAAAGGTATTCTCGGTTACACAGAAGACGAAGTGGTGTCCCAGGATTTTCTTGGAGATGCACGCACTTCAATCTTTGATGCAAAAGCCGGTATTGCACTAAATGATAAATTCGTTAAGGTTGTTGCTTGGTATGACAACGAATGGGGTTATTCTAACAAGCTGATTGATTTGGTTCAGGAATTAGCCAAGTTCTAAGTAGCTTCTTTACATACTTAAAAGGGGTTGTCTCGAAAAGGCACCCCTTTTCTTTTTTGGGTCACCGCACAAACTATTTAATAATCAGGCAATTTACATTCCTGCACGACGTAGGGACGACTTTTTTCGGTTAGTAACAGGCAACTCGGACGTAAAAAACGTTATAGTTCGAGGGAGATGGCGAATTATTACGAAATATTAGGAATTACTTATTCAGCCAGCGCTGCTGAAATCCGCGCTGCTTATAAAAAGCTGGCCATGCGGTATCACCCAGATCATAATCCCGGTTCAAAGGAGGCGGAAGAAATGTTCAAGGTGGTTAATGAGGCCTACCATACGTTATCCGACGGCTTAAAAAAATCACGGTACGATTCACAAATTAATCTGACCTACGCGACCCCCCTTGACTATCAACGAGAGATAAACAAAATGCGGTATTATCAATGGCAACGCATGCAGGAAAAGCATTACCGCATTGATAAAGAGTATGTTAAAATTCAAGGGCTGGCCTTCCTGGTTTTTACTGTAATTGCTGGGTTTTGTTTTGCCATTATTCATTCTGCACAGTACTATACAGAACAACAACAACTAGCCCGGTTCCTCGCAACCTCGAATGCATTAAAACATGTCGACACGCTATTTAATAAAGGCCAGTTCGATGAGGCTTTCAAAACCATCTATGAATTAAAAACCGGGGACCCATTAGAATATCGTTACAACTATGCCCGCGATAGCCTTGTTCATGCCCTTCGGACGATGGCCAATCAAAAATTCAACACCCAGGATTTCTCAGGCGCGGTCCAATATTATAGGGTTCTTAAAAATCATGAGGACCCCGCGTCATTTGAAACGATCCGTCAGTTATCCTTATGTCAGTACTACTTGGGTAACTATAAAGAATCGGTACAATCATTAAAGCAGTTGCATAACCTTCGCCCTTACAACCTGGAACTCGTGTACAGGATTGGAATGTTGAATTTGGAAAAGCTGGAGAACCCGGAGGAAGCCCTCTATTATTTTAGTTACGGGAAGAAGATATTTAAAGAGAACTTGAGTGAGATCTATGGCGCCGCTTTTGAGGTCATCATGAACCCGGCCGATGCACCCGATATTTACTTTGATTTGTTCGAAGCGCGCGCTAGGACGAACATCCAGCTTAAAAATTTCGAGGAAGCTGTAACCGACTGCAACTGGGCCATATTTTTGCGGCGTGAACGAAGTAAACCTTATATTCTAAGAGCTACCGCCAATGTGGAACTTCAAAATCTTGAGAACGTTTGCACCGATTTAAGCACAGCAAAAAGGCTAGGCGATACGGAGATGGAGCCGATGTATAAACGCTATTGCAAAGTACGGAAGAACTAATTCAGCCTCACCCAAGAGCCATAATATAGAATTAAACAGCGAATCCGGTTAGGAGTGCAAGATTTTGTAGATGGCGGTCTGATGGTGTATTTTTACCAAAATTATTAACGCTGACTTCGAGGGAGTCATACAAACTAAAAATCGTATGAATGAGAATACCAGGGAACATTTAGCATCCGTTAAGAAAAGTTATTTTAACATTCTCGCCCTTTTTTTGGGAAATGAAAAAATCGACAGCCGCTTTTTAAGATGTCTGTTAAAGTGGGGTCTTCAACTGAACTTCAAGACCGAAGATTTGAAGCAAGCCAATGTAGATATAACCGATTTGAAATTCCTAACCATTAATGATAAGGTGGTGAAATTGGAAGCAATTTATCACCTGGTCTACATGATCTACCTGGATGAAGTGGTAGAGGATGTTGAGCTTGAAGTGGCTACCATTTATGCAACTGCCCTTGGTTTTAAGCCGTCTGTTGTTAGCGATCTTTTTAAGTCAATTGCTACAGAACCCTTTGATGAAACAAGAATCCGTAATGTGCGCCAAGAGGTAATTGATTTTTTAAAAGTTAATGATGCGTAATGACTCAACGAAACTATACTCGAAGCAGAATTAGCTAAACGCTTGATAATTTTGTTTTTACGCTTATTTCACTCATGTAACATTTCAGCATTAAAAAGTATAGTTTTCAAAAAAAACTTAAAAGCTGTCTAATATCTGCCTTCATTAAAAGTCAGGATTGAAACCCTGGTAGAATTTTTCCAAGGCCTGGCTATACCGTCAAATGGAAGGTCTAAGCTGTCAAACGATCACTTTCTAAGATGAAAAAACACTCGCTCGAAACAGGGAATACTAAAAATTTTTATTTAGCCGTCGTCAATCTCAATTGATAATTATAAGAATACCGATGTAGGATTTGAATGAATTCCGGGTGGCAAGCAGCCTCTCGAAATGCCGACATTTGAATCATCAGAACAACATTTAATAACCCTCGATTATGGCTTATTCAAGTAATGTTAACTACAGCAACTACAGACCGGTTTCAAAGATGAATCCACGGTTAAGACAATTAGCAATTTTATCACTGGTGGTACTCATCGGTATGATCGTATCAATATCCGTTAATGCATAATAGCAACCGGAGGAAATAATATTTTTTAATCGCCTAGCCCATTTTTTAAAGGCCCCCATTTTAGTGGATGTTTAGTTTTTTTGATCCCGCGCCTTCGCGGGATTTTTTTTTTGCACAAAATAAAGACCAGTCGAGTCGGCTATTTTCGCGTTGAATTTTCTGCATTCAGATTCTCTACCTAGTTTTAGGCATGGACTTCAGCCAAGAGACCTTCCTCAATCATTTAGCCCAAACCACTGATTCACCTTCATTAATTACTGTAAGTCATGCTGAAGGTATTTACATTTATGACACTGATAATAAGCGTTATACAGACCTTATTTCAGGTATTGGTGTAAGTAATATCGGGCATCGCCATCCTTATGTCATACAAGCGATCAAAGATCAACTTGATCGTTATTTGCACGTAATGGTTTATGGCGAATATGTTCAAGCTTCCTCCAACGCACTAGCTAAGAAATTGATAAGTCTTCTTCCTCCCAATCTCAATTGCTGCTATTTGGTAAACTCAGGAACCGAGGCTAACGAGGGAGCCCTGAAACTTGCCAAGCGGTTTACAGGCCGAACCGAAATTGTTTCTTTCCGCAAGTCGTACCATGGCAGTACCCAGGGTTCATTAAGTGTTTCAGGAAACGAAATTAAGAAGCAGGCGTTCAGACCATTATTACCTGATATCAACTTCATTAACTTTAATGTTATTGATGACCTTCAGTTCATAACGGAACGATCTGCATGCGTTATCGTAGAAACAATACAGGGCGATGCCGGAGTTAGAATACCTTCCCGGGATTACATGAAAGCACTCCGTAAAAAATGTAATGAAACGGGTGCATTGCTAATTCTGGATGAGATCCAATGCGGCATGGGCCGTACGGGAACCCTCTTCGCGTTCGAGCAATTTGGTATCACACCCGATATTTTAACGGTAGCCAAAGCCTTCGGAGGAGGACTGCCTATCGGCGCTTTCGTATCCGATAAAAAAATAATGGCATGCCTCACCCATGATCCAATGTTGGGTCACATCACTACTTTTGGTGGTAACCCTGTGTGTTGTGCCTCAGCCCTTGCAACACTTGAAGTTATCCAAAATGAGGGGTTGTTAGAGACAGTAGAGGAAAAAGGAAGACTGTTTGAATCACTGCTCAAGCATCCTAAAATTAAAGAAGTGAGAAGAATAGGCTTGATGTTCGCTATTGATTTTGAGTCCGCAGCATTGGTTTCGAAGATCGTGCTAAAGGCAAAAGAATTCGGAATAATTTGTTACTGGTTCTTATCTCATCCATATAGCTTTCGTATTGCACCACCCCTGACAATTACAAAAAAACAAATTGAAGAGTCGTGCGAAACCATTTTAAGGGCCATTGATAATGTCTAAATTCGTTTATGTCCAATCCTAAACCTTTCGACCGGCTTGACTACACCTACAAGCTTTTGGTTGTCATTGCCTTATCCATCACGGCGGCCATTCTTGCCAGAGATATCGTAGTGCCTTTAGCCTTCGCCGGCTTTCTATCCATTGTAATGCTACCAATTATTAAAAAATTGGAAAGGCGAAAAATCGGCACGGCACTTTCGATAACCATTGTCTTAGCAATTACCATTATCTTACTGGGATTGCTGATCTGGCTTATTGTAAATCAGGTGGTAGGGTTGATCAATGACCTTCCGAATCTTCAGGCTAAATTGGAAAACTATATCAGCCAGGTAAGCAGCACACTGCGCCGCGATTTTGGTATCAGTACGTCCGAACAGAATAAATATTTAGGTGAATCGATGCGGACAGTTAGCGTCTATCTGGGCGACGTTTTGATATCAACCACGAACACACTTTCAATTTTAATCCAGATTCCGATTTACATTTTCCTAATCTTAATTTATCGCGACAAGTTTAAAGACTTCTTTGTAAGCCTAATTCCCGGAGAAGGCGAGTTTGTGTGGAAAAAAGATATGGAGCGGGTGGTGCAAGGCTACATTTCGGGCCTGACTTTAGTGACATTGATCATTGCCGCGCTGAATTGTATTGGACTGCTGGCTTTAGGAATTGATCATGCGATTTTTTTTGGGATACTTTCAGGAGTGCTGACGATCATTCCTTATGTTGGAATTATTATAGGTGCATTGTTCCCTTTGATCATGGCACTGATTACCAAGGACAGTATGTGGTATGCCATTGGGGTTGTTATCGTATTTGCCGTGGTACAATTCTTAGAAGGCAATTTTATTACCCCGCGTATCACCGGATCAAAAGTCAGTATCAATGCGCTGGCGGCAATTATCGCGTTGGTAATTGGAGGAAAAATCCTGGGCATCGCGGGAATGATTCTGGCAGTACCAGGTATAGGTGTATTAAAGATTTTACTTTCCCATTCAGAACACCTTAAGCCGTTCGTCATCTTACTGGAAGATAAAGATCGTCCTGACCCGAAAGTAGATATACCGGCTCAACCACCCTCTGTGGAAAAAACCGGGAAAGCAATGGAGGAGATCGAAAACCTTCCCTAACTGCATTGTGCTCTGCCGCGCAATGTAAAAGCCAAGTGAATTGCGCTTACATTTTTTCGATGACCAAATTGTGATTCGTGTAAATGCAGATATCTGCCGCGATGTTTAAGCTTTCCCGGACAATTTCTTCTGCTGTTAAATGAGGAGCATGTTTTTTTAGTGCGAGAGCTGCAGCTTGCGCATACATTGCACCAGATCCAATGGCTGCTACCTGATTGTCTGGCTCCAATACATCACCGGTTCCGGAAAGCACTAAAATTTCATCTTTGTTGGCGGTGATCAACATGGCTTCAAGCCGTCTCAAGAAACGATCCATACGCCAGTCTTTCGCCAACTCGATCGCGGCACGTTTCATATTGCCACCATAAGTATTTAATTTCTCTTCAAAACGTTCAATTAAAGTAAATGCATCGGCCGTCGAGCCCGCAAAACCTGCTAACACTTTCCCGTCTTGTAGTCTGCGTATTTTCCGCACGTTGCTTTTTGCAACATAGTTACCCATTGTAGCTTGTCCATCTCCACCAATAGCAATTTGTCCGTTATGGAGAACCGCGATGATGGTTGTTGCATGAATTTTTTCCATATCGATAAAAATAAAAAAGCCCGGATGAATTCCGGGGCTTATTGAATTAATTTATATTAATATTCTAACGGGGTCTTCCAACAGTCCCTTGAGGGTCTTGAGAAACGCAGCACCCACAGCGCCGTCTACTGCACGATGATCACACGAAAGGGTAACCTTCATCACATTTCCCGGAACGAGCTGGCCGTTCTTCACGATAGCAGTTTCTTTTATACCTCCAACGGCGAGGATACAGGCATCGGGCGTGTTGATGATGGCCGTGAATTCATCTACACCAAACATTCCCAGGTTTGAAACCGTAAATGTACTCCCCTCCCAATCGGCCGGCTGAAGTTTTTTATCGTGTGCTTTTTGAGCAAGATCTTTTACTTCCACGGCGATGTGCGATAGCGATTTATTATCGGCAAACCGAATGACAGGAACCAACAAACCATCCTTAACGGCAACTGCCACGCCAATGTGAATGTGATGATTCTTCCTCATCTTATCATTTTGGTAACTAACATTAACATCAGGATGCTGACGCAACGCCGCAGCTACAGCTTTAATGACCATGTCATTAAACGAAATCTTCACAGGACTGATTTCATTGATGCTCTTACGGGCTTCAATGGCTTTGTCCATATTGATTTCCATCGTAACATAGAAATGGGGTGCCGTAAATTTGCTTTCGGACAATCGACGTGCGATGGTCTTTCGCATTTGTGATGCCGGAACTTCTTCAAAGCTTTCTTCTCCAACAACTTTGGGTAATACCACCGGGGCCTTACCTTCCGTTTTTGCAGGAGCCGCTTGTGCAGCAGGCTTATAATTTTCCACATCTACTTTTGTGATGCGGCCGTTCTCCCCTGAGCCGGAAATTTTTCCGATATCGTATCCTTTATCTTTGGCTAATTTCTTTGCGAGCGGCGACGCTTTGATCCTGCCATTGGAATGGGCTGCGGACGTTTCCGCTTGTTTTGTTTCTTGTGGTGCGGCAACGGCCTTTTTTTCTTCCGGTTTCGATGCAGATGCTCCTCCGCCGGCGGCTTTTGATTCATGCGCTTTCAGCAACGTTTTCCAATCGGCGTCTTTGTCACCAATAATGGCAAGCACACCGTTTACTGGAATAGATTTGCCGGCTTCTGTTCCGATGTATAATAAAGTACCGGCATTATACGACTCATACTCCATCGTGGCTTTATCCGTTTCGATCTCTGCCAACAGTTCATTGGTCTTGACCGTATCTCCCACTTTTTTATGCCAGGCAGCAATAACACCCTCCGACATGGTATCACTCATTTTCGGCATTAACACTACTTCAGCCTTAATGCCCGAAGTATCGATTGCCGTAGCGGTGGCCGTTGCTGTCGCAGCTGGTTGAGTAGCTTTGTTTTCTTTTGATTCCGTTGACTTGGGTGCCGACGAACTCTGACTTGATCCCGCACCTTCCAGCAATGGTTTATAATCTTCCCCGGGGTTCCCGACAATGGCTAATACATCATTCACTTTTACAGCCTGTCCTTCCTGAACCCCTAAATACAATACAGTTCCGGAATTGAAAGATTCGTAGTCCATTGTAGCCTTGTCGGTTTCGATCTCGGCCATCAATTCTCCAGACTTGATGGTGTCACCCACCTTCTTATGCCATTTTGCTACCACCCCTTCTGACATGGTATCGCTCATTTTGGGCATTCGTACTATTTCTGCCATTGCTTTGAATTACCTTTAGTTTTTTTGAAGGCCAAAAATAGGTTTAAATAAGCCGAATTTCAAGCTCTTAAAAGGCGATATTACCAATCACAAGCTCAAATACGACCCCGCTTTTATTATAATCATTTGCAAAGCGATAAACTGATCGAACGCCGAGCTCAAATTTGGGCAAGAATCTCATGACATTAAAATCAAATGTTGTTTCTACGCCAACTGATTGGTAAATATCTCCAGTGTCTGAAATATAGACCCGGTTTGAGTTAGCCTTGTAATAAAATGTGTTTCCTTCACCCTTTCCGTAGTCATAAAAAAAGTTGGCCTTCACCCGTTGGATATTTAGAACAGGCCCCAGAGCGATATCCGGATACCAGAGAGGCAACGCATAATTTACAGACAAGGAAAAAAAAGTTTTATCTGATGGATAACTGTGGCCACGGGGTTTAGCAATTCTGTTTCTAAAAATATAGGTGTTCGTTTCAACCCCCTGAAAACTTTCTTGGTAGGCAAGCCTGGTGCGAAGAAAATGATGTTTAAAGGCGCCTGGAAAATAAAGGTCAGCTCTCGCAGCTAAGAGTTCTGCTTTAAAATCGCCACCATACGGGGTGTTGTAGTAATCCACATCCAATGTTTGTCCCCAACGTGACATAAAATCCCGGCGGCTGCGTTTTAATAAATTCGCGAATGAAAACGAAAAGTGGTTATAGATCAGGTCGCCATTATTCAGTTGATCCTTATAAATGTAACGGAGCGTGTCGTAGGCCGGGACATCGCGGCCTGGACCATTATAAATAATTGCTCCATTTTGCCTGATAACATTTCTGAAATCAGATGTCCTGGTTAACCCAACGGTATTTCCCACAGACATTTGCCGCCAGTATTTCGAATTTGTTAACTGTAGGGGTATACGGAGTCCTCCTTCAGCGGTGAACTCCTGCCACTTGAATTCCACATCATGACTACCATACTCCTCCTTGTTGACCCTATTTCCGCCTATTACATTAAGATCAATAATGGGGTATAAGCCCTGATAACTTAATCCGGCATTCCATGATGATGTACCCTCATTCAGGTCATACATGTAACCTGCTGCAATCGAAGTGGTGCTTAGAATATCGCGCGATGCAATACCCACATTGATCTGTGCCAGATCGTTGGTGACAAATGCGCCCCAGCTGTAAGGATTGAAAATTCCTTTAAACTTTGAATATTTTGTAATCGGAAAATTTGTTGTTGGAATGCTGTCAAGTACCTGTGGCCTTCCCTCCTGTTTAACAAGTATCTCGACTAATGATGTATCAGAAACCATAGCCGTCGTGGCATACGTTTTCCAGCTCGCCGGATTAAAAGGAACATGCACGACATCCAAACCATCCCGCGTCTGTTCGTTATAATAGATGATTGTACCATCAATGCTAACGGCTGGGTTATATGCTGCATACTTGCTGGATGTTACCTGATACCGCTTTTTGGTTTTAAGATCATAAGCAAAAATGTTATCTATACCTGTGATGGGAGAATTGAACAAGACATAATTCTTAAATAACACAGGGTATCCGACATTTTCCTGGCCGACCTGCAGAATATCTTCACTTGCACCATTGGATGCGTTTATCACCGAGATTCGTTTCCCATTCGCATCGGTTTTGATCACCACAATTGATTTTCCATCCTCTGACCATCGTGGCATGGAATAAAAAACACCCTCGGGGTTTGAAAAGGTTTTGAGTTTATTGCCTCTTGCGACATCAAATAACTGAAGGGAAGCTTTGTAATTGTTATCAGACTCTACCGCAATGATGGTTGTTCCGTCCGGGGATAATGCAGCCCCACTCAATCGCGCTTTCTTCCCTCCGATTACCTTTCGGCGTTTAGACAACATGTTGTACACTTTTATCTGGGAGTAATTGCGTATGCCCCAACGCGCGTCGTAACCATACTCACTCCACGCAATCTTTTCATTCGCAACGGATATCATACCCGCATCATTAACAAGACCAGGCGTAAAAATCTTATGTTCCTTTCTTTCTTTATCAAGTGTTACAAACCGTTCAATGTCACCAATGCCTCTTTTCATAACAAGAACACTACCATCTTCGAGGGGTTGTGGATATAAGTAATCCAGATAAACAGACGACTTTCGATGGTTAGCTTTCTCAAAAGGCGTAATTTTTAGCTGGTCAATTTCAGCTTGCCATTCCTTCTTCATATCTACTGCCATCTCGCGGAAAACATCCGTTACATATAATCCTGTTTCTTTGTGAATTGCGTTGGAAAATGTAAATGGTATGAAGGGAACGTTCCATGCACGGGCAGTTATCTTTTCCCAGATGTCAGCATCCTTCGTTTTGCGCCGTAGACTGCTGACCATATAATAACCCAGGACATAGTGATTTGGAATGTTATGCTTATAAGAACGAAGATACTGTTTGTGATAATTAAATGTCCGGCCTTCAAGCAAGTTGGTTTTAAAAATCAAACCAAAATTAGGTATCCGTCCGCGACCGCTGGGTGTAAGCGCTGTTTCTATTGCAACGGCATCTCCCTCCCAAAACCATTGGGGTACTGCAGCCTGTGAAAACCCTGCCAGTGTTGTAGAACCAAACAGATAATAAATAAATCTGTTGAATCCACGCGTAGCGTGCTGGTATTGTACGACATGACGGTATTCGTGTGTAGCCAGGAGGTTAAGCCAATCATTCGTTCCCAGAAAGTTGTAGTCCTGCGGAGGCATTGTGAAAAACTCTGATCGTCGTGGCAGTATAGACACAAACCCGTTGGATACCGACGATTGATTTTGAAGGACGACAGCTATCCTTCGTGGAGGGACACCTAAAGTTCTTGATTCAGCCTCGCGAATCTTCTCAAGGGTATTCGCCATTCGCTGCCCCTGCACATCAAACCCAGTGGGAAAAATGATTCGAAAATGCTCCGTATTAATTTGCTTCCAGGAAAGGGATGTTGGATTATTTTCTAAGACGGTCTGGCTCCATCCCGACCGCCCAGACACCAACATAATAATCAAAAAAACAATCTTTTTCATTTGGAAGTCTTTTCCAAATGAAAGATGAAATTCCCTTTCGTGAAAAACAAATAACTTACTCTTTTATCTCAATCTCTTTTGCGTGCACGCTACTGGCCTGGAAGAATCCTAGGGCACCATTAGTCAGATTGTTACGAGAGTTGCTGGGGGGCTGACTAAACAATCCTCCATCGCTGTTCAATAAACTTTGCAGATCGCTATAAAAGACAAAGGCCTCGCGCGACAGGCTATAAATTTCACACCGGGCCATATCGCCAGGTGCAAAATAAATCGGCGTACTGATGCCATCGATATCTTCCCCAATAGTTTCATCATCCGAGAAATATATCTCCGTATCGTTGTAAACTTTTAAGGAGTCATTCCTGAAGAATTTAAACATATAATAATCTTTTGTGTCTTGCGGCTCCTTTGCATAGATCAGTACTTCATAAAATTTCTGGTAATCTTTCGGATCTTCTTTTTCATCATCATCTATTCGATATGCCAAGGAATCAATATTGGTTACCGCGTATAATTTATCCTTTGCTTCATATAACTGCTCATTAACGATGACCTGCAAAAAGTAGGTCCTTCCAACTTCTCCGGTAAATGGAGTTACCGGTAAATAATATCCAACGGAATCTGCTAGTTTGCCAGGGTTATGGACGAATGGATATTCGTTGCCGGCATCGTCTTTTATCACTACATCCGCGTCCGTGATTCGTGTTGGTTTTCCGGTGTCATAAAATCCTCCGGACTGGCTTACCTTTACATACTGATAGCCTGCCACATTCGTTACTTGCCCTTCTATGACAACACGTGTTTCTCCCTGACTGACATCGAGGTGAACAGGTTCCTCGCAGGAATAAAGTAAAATTGTCACCAGTAGTATTAAGAATATATTTTTCATATTCAATTCGTTCAGAATTTAAAATTGTATGTAACAGAGGGAAGAATAGGAAACAGATAGATCATGCGTGCTTCCTTGGTGTAGCCATCACCGATCGTATCGCCATCGTCATTCTTCGTGATTCTTGTATATATGGTAAATGGATTCTTGCGGTTGTATGCATTATAGACCGAAAACACCCACTGGCCTTTCCACCTGCGATTCGCATTTTTCTTTGGCGTATAAGTAGCGGACAAATCAAGACGGTGAAAGGCCGGTAGCCGGTAGCCATTGCGTTCGGAAATTACATCCGGCTGGTAATTTTGATACTCAAACTTCCCGGTGGGAAGTGTAATCGGACGGCCTGAACTAAAGGTAAACGTGGCACCAAATGTCCATCGGTCATTCATATCGTAAGCAGCTTGAATATTAGCGACGTGACGGCGATCATAGTTGGCAGCAAATGATTTGTCGAGATTAACACCCGGAATTTTTCGCATCGCCTTTGATAACGTATAGCCTACTGATCCTGTAAGTTTTCCTTGTGTTTTATTTACCATGAGTTCAATACCATAAGCCCATGCCTTACCTTGCCTGAATTCGGTGGATAAATCTTCATTGAAGAAAATGTCGGCGTTGTCAGCAAAGTCTGTTACGTTCTTGATGTCTTTATAATATGCTTCTGCTGAAAACTCATACTTATTGTTTTCAAAATTTCGGAAGTAACCCACTGCAACCTGGTCGGCTAGCTGAGGCTCCAAGTAGTATCCACTAGGGTTCCATGTATTGAAAGGAACAGGGACTGTTCCTGCTGCGATCAAATGCGTGTTCTGAACCATTCTGTTATACGATATTTTTGCGGATTGCCCTTCAGCGATCATATACCGGAGACCTGCCCTGGGTTCAAGGTTTATATAAGTTTTTATATTTCTCCAGGCTCCATAGTGAATTGTGTCTGTTCGAGTGATATTTATATTGTCTTTTGGATCCTCATACAAATACACATCGCTCTTTCCTACGTTCTGAAAAATTGACAAACGCAACCCTACGTCTAAGCTAAGTTTATCGCTGATGTTATATTGGTCGCTGATGTAAAAAGCATGATCTAAAGCATACATGTGTTGGAGTTCGACCTCCTTGAAAAAAGATCCCTCTGAATTTGGTGTAATCCGACCTGGTGAAAATCGTCTCCCCGTAATATGATAACCGAAAGTCAACTCATGATTGGTGTTGATGAAATAAGAAAGATCATTTTTTATACTCACCTCCTGCAAATTAGAAAGCCATTTAAACCCTTGTACGGGATCTTCCAGTTCTAACTTGTAGTCGAAATTGCTAACGATGAGCGACGTGTTTGAGAAAAGCCGTTCATTGAAAAGGTGATTCCACCGAAACGTACCGGTCCGATTTCCCCATGCGAATCCAAACTCATCCGAAAAATTAAATACGTCACGGCCCGCATAAAATGCGGCGAAAAACCGGTTTTTGTTATTCGTCTTCCAATTTACTTTGGCATTGATGTCATAGAAGTGAACAAGATTGTCCTGATCTGCAGCTTTTAAAAACAGATCGATATAAGATCGCCGTGCAGAAATAATGAATGAGCTCTTCTCCTTTATGATAGGACCTTCGACCATAACACGACTTGCCATCGACCCGATGCCTCCCGCAACATTCAGCTTTTTATTATTACCATCTTTGGTGCGCACTTCCAAAATGGAAGAAAGTCTTCCGCCGAACCGGGCAGGAATACCGCCCTTGTAGAGCTCAGAATCTTTTATCACATCGGCATTAAAAACAGAGAATAATCCGAACAAATGAGAAGGGTCATAAATCGGCGCTTCGTCGTTTAATATCAAATTCTGATCGGCACTTCCTCCTCTAACGTAGAAGCTTGACGTTCCCTCGCCAGCAGTAATAACACCGGGTAACATTTGAATATTTTTAAGGATATCCACTTCACCGAACAACGCAGGAAGCTTCCGAACCTGATTCAAGTCAAGCGTGTTTTTACTCATCTGCAGGGACACAACGTTTTCATCTATTCGTTTGTCGGTCACTACAACTTCTTCTATCACCGTCGCTTCTGTTTTTAATTCCACATTATGCGCGATATTCTGAGACATTTCCATTTTTACTGATTGGAACTTATATCCCAGATAACTGTATTGAACTTCATAAGTGCCCTTTGGAACGGTAATCGAATAAAAGCCATAGGCATTCGTCACTGCGCCGGCTTTCAATTCGGGAATGTAAACGGTGACACCGATTAATTCTTCGCCGTTGTCAACATCCTTCACGTAGCCATTTAGCGTTACTTTTTCTTGTGACCATAAAACGGTAGCGTACAAAATAAAAATTAAGACAAGGAAATTTTTTATCATGATAGAGAGTTAAATTACGTTGATCAGACAATTAAATGTGAGTTTACCCCTATTCTTACCTGGCTAAAAATTAATCTTTAATTGAATGACTACACTACGGACGGATAAATCGGCAAATGGTTACTTTTGACGCGTATAAATCGGATTATTAATGTTTAGGAAGATAAAAAGGCTTTACGAAGAATATAAGCCTTATGTACGAGTAGACCTGATTATGTATGGTGTGTTAATCCTTTCAATTATACTTTATTTCATTTTCAGTACAATATTTTAAGATCTTAATGAAAAAAAAAAGCCATTATCCAGGCGGAGATAATGGCCAAAATGGAAATTGATAATGCAGTTCTGCACCCTCATTTCCAAATGATCGTTGTATTTACAATTGTGCGGCTAAATTCAATAAACCGTATGTTAACATCATTGAAATGACAATTCTTAACAGGGTTTTCATATCGATGAGTTGTTAAAAGGTTTTTAAAATTTTCATTAAATCCAGGATTTCTTGTCGACTCTTGCCTATTCGTCGAAGCAATAGTTCATCCATGGCTCCCTCTTTTCTGCTGTTATCTAAAGCAAATGCACGTGCTGATTGATAAGTAGTTGCGTTTTGGCGTTGGTTTTTTTTAAATAAATTTTTCATACAGGCCTCGGTTTAAGGTTAAATGCTGTTGGTTTTAAAGGCCTTCGAAATAATAATGCCTGTTTATCAAGATGGCGTTCTCTTTTCGTAATTCATTGAATTACAAATTTATAGTCCTCAAAAAAAATTAATGCAACTTGGAAGTTGGTAGAAAATTCTCCACACTGTGGTGAGGATCACATTTATAGACATAAAAAAAGCCCGACATTGTCAAGGCTTCAGGTTAGGCAAAGAATGAATTCAAACAGTAACTCTTTTCGATTGTGGCTCGGGTAATGGGGAATGCTTCAATTCTACATCGTCGTCATCAATCTTGGGGAAGAATATTTTGGCAAGCTTAACCGCGATGATGACGAATATGCCATAAGCAAGCAAGAAAGACAGTATGATAATGAATAAGTCCATAGTGGTGAATGTAATTTTGCTAAGGAAAAGAAAATATGGTGCCAGTCCGCCGAAAGACCCTCGGAATGGAGCTAGAAGCTTATTTTGGATAATTTTTTCTTAAAGCCGAGGTATTTTTCACCCATGTAAGTATCGAATCAAGAAAAACAAAAAGATTTTCGAGCCAAATTGAGAAGACATAAGGCGTGGTGATGACCAACGGGTGATTTGAAAGCAGGAAGAAATCCTCGATATTTCGCTATTTCGCTTGTAGATGCTGAAGATCGATAGTCATACGCATATTCTCCCTAAGAAACTTCCCAATTGGAGCGATAAATTTGGCTACGGCGATTTCATTTATCTTCAACACCATAAGAAAGGCTACGCGAAAATGATGCGTGGAAATCAGTTCTTTAGAGAAATAAAGGAGAATGCATGGAACCCCGAGGTAAGAATTAAAGAATACGATAAATTCCATACGCAGGTCCAGGTGGTTTGCACCATTCCTGTGATGTTTTCTTATTGGGCAAAATCTTTTGATTGTCTTGAAATTTCGAAGTTTCTCAATGATCACATTGCAGAATTAATTTTCAAGTATCCCAAAAACTATTTAGGCTTAGCCACCATCCCTATGCAGGACACCGAGTTAGCCATCGAAGAACTGCAGCGGATTAAATCATTAGGATTGCAAGGTGTACAAATCGGTTCTAACATTAATGATTTGAATCTTAACGAGGAACGTTTCTTTCCCATCTTTGAGGCATGTGAAAAGCTTGATATGGCAATATTGGTTCACCCATGGAATATGATGGGACAAAATCACATGCAACGATATTGGCTTCCATGGTTGGTGGGGATGCCTGCGGAGACGGCCCGCGCAATCTGCTCAATGATCTTTGGTGGAATCTTTGAAAGGCTACCGCGATTGCGGGTAAATTTTGCACATGCAGGTGGCTCTTTTCTTGCTACGATAGGACGTATCAAACAGGGATTTGATTGCCGGCCCGATCTGGTGGCAATCGACAATCCAATTGATCCAAAAAAATACTTAGGTAAATTTTGGGTGGATAGCATTACGCACGATGCATTGATGTTGGAGTATGTATTGAAACTTCAAGGTTCGAAAAGAATTACCTTGGGATCAGATTATCCATTTCCGTTAGGAGATTTGGAGATAGGAAAATTTATAGAAGAAATGAATCTGGATCAAAGCATTAAGGAAGACATTTTTTATCGAGCATCGCTTGAGTGGCTTAATATTTCTAAAGAACGATTTAACTAGATGCGTCATACGATATTTATTTTTCTATTGATCCTCGTGGCGATACAAACTTATGCGCAACGACCAACTGTTGAGGAATATAAAATGCAGCAGGAACAATTAAAGAAATCAGCTTTGCTTCGCGAACTTGATTCAGGAGTCTACTACATGGATCTTGAAGCATACGCAACAGCAGATACTAAATTTCGGCACGTCCTTGAAAACATTAAAAGTGTTCCTTCTGATTTAACTTTTTATTTTGGCAAAAATTCTTTTTATCTTAAAAAGTATAAGCAAAGTATCGATTGGCTTACAAAATACATTCAACTAAAGGGAACGAATGGACAGTACTCAGAAGAATCTGCGTCATTACTCAAATTAGCAGAAACGGAGTACTTAAAAGAAAAATCGAATGAGCGGCAAAAAGCAGGGGAAGTTCTTTCATCCAATTACGATATCGACTGTGGGCCTTCGGGCAAAGTAACTTGCCCGGTATGTAAAGGTGACCATGTTGTGATTAAAAAAACAGCTTTTGGATCTGAATACACAACATGTTCTTATTGCAATGAACATGGACTGCTTACTTGCGAACAATATAATCTTCTTCTGAGAGGAGAGCTTAAAAAAGCAAACTAATCAAGTTCGATCTGAACTTTCTTTGATTATTTATTTTTTTCTAGTACAATTAAAGTTGCAAAAAAGATTAACCTGCAATTAATCAGGCATATGGCACTGTATAACAGAGTAAACGGAAAAATTCTCAAAGAAAAAATGGCGATGGTATCCACCAATCGAACCACGATTTCTTTTTATAAATATCACCACATCCTTGACCCTAAAGAATTTCGCGACGAGTTATATAAAGGCCTTGAGTCACTGGAAGTACTAGGACGAATTTATATAGCAACGGAAGGAATAAATGCACAGATCAGCGTACCAGAAGAACACTTCGATCGGTTTAAAAAATACTTATACAGCATCTCCTTTTTGAATCACGTTCGTCTAAACCTTGCAGTGCAAGACAATGGAAAATCTTTTTTCAAATTAAAAATATTGGTCCGTAAAAAGATAGTAGCCGATGGGTTGGATGATTCTACGTTTGATGTAACAAACACCGGGATTCATGTTAACGCGCGTGAATTTAATGCATTGGCCGATGATAAGGATACCATTATTGTTGACATGCGAAATCACTACGAAAGTGAAGTTGGCCATTTCAAAAATGCAATCTGTCCTAATGTCGATACGTTTCGGGAAGAGCTTCAAATAGTGGAAGACATCATGACCGATAGAAAGGATAAAAAATTGTTAATGTATTGTACCGGCGGAATCCGATGTGAAAAAGCCAGTGCGTGGATGAAACATCTTGGTTTTAAAAATGTTTTTCAATTGGATGGCGGCATCATTGAATACGCACGTCAAACCAAGGAGCAAGGCATTGAAAGTAAATTCATAGGAAAGAATTTTGTGTTTGACGAACGTCTCGGCGAACGAATAACCGAAGATATAATCGCTGTATGTCATCAGTGCGGCAAACCGTGCGATGATCATACGAATTGTAAAAACGATGGGTGCCATTTGTTGTTTATACAGTGTAAGGAATGTCGTGAGAAATTTGAAGGATGTTGTTCAGAAGCTTGCAGGGAAATTTTAACCATGCCGGTGGAAAAACAGAAGGAGATAAGAAAAGGTATTAATAAAGGAAGACAAGTTTTTAAAAAAGGCCGCTCAGAAAATATTCAATTCAAAGCTGATGCATCAAAAAAAACTTCTGCATGACAATTCGTATTGGTATTATCAACGTGTCGGACCGAGCAAGCAAAGGCATCTATGAAGATATTCCGGGTAAGGCCATTGTTGAGGTTTTAACCGAATACATTAAAAGTCCCTGGGAAAAAGAGTATGCCGTGATCCCTGACGAACAGGCTCTCATTGAGCAGACGCTCATTGACATGGCTGATAACCGCAATTGTTGTTTGATTGTAACATCCGGAGGGACGGGTCCAGCAGTGCGAGACGTCACGCCAGAGGCCACGGAAGCCGTTTGCCAGAAGATTTTACCAGGCTTTGGAGAGCTCATGCGGGCAAAAAGTCTTACATACGTACCCACCGCAATCCTTTCACGCCAAACGGCAGGAATACGTAACCGATCTTTGATAGTGAATTTACCAGGAAAGCCAAAGTCTATACGGCAATGTTTAGAGGTTGTCTTTCCAGCGATCCCATATTGCATTGACCTGCTAGAAGGACCGTTTATCGAGTGTAACGACGAGGCTGTAAAGGTTTTTCGGCCCCAATCAGTATAATTGCTAGGTTATGGCACGTATTAAATATTATTACGACACTGAGACCTGTAAATACGAGCGGGTAAAAGTAAAAACGAGCGATGTTATTCTTAACGCGCTGGGTATTCTTTCGCTTACAGTTGCCATGGCAGCAGGGCTGCTCACGGTATATTTGTACAGCAACTTATTCGAATCACCAAAAGAACTGATCTTAAAAAACGAAGTAAAAGAACTCGAATTTTATTATCAGAAGCTAACTAAAGATGTAAATCATCTCAGCAACATCCTGGATAACATTGAGCATCGCGATGATAACATCTATAGGGTCGTGCTGGGCGCTGAGCCAATTGAAAAGTCAGTACGTCATGCCGGTGTGGGCGGTACCGATCGTTACGCAGACATTAAGGAGAAAGATATTGCTCATGAAGATCTGGTCATTTCATTAAATGAAAAGGTTGATCACTTAAGAAGAAAATTATACATTGAATCTAAGTCTCAGGATGAAGTTGTTTCATTAGCAGAGAAAAAAGAAAAATTATACGCGGCGATTCCTGCCATTCAACCAGTATCGAACAAACAATTGCATGCACTGGCTTCCGGATATGGATGGCGAACACATCCTATTTACAAGGTTAAGAAAATGCACTCTGGTATAGACTTCGCTGCATCGATTGGTACACCCATTTACGCCACAGCAGATGGAACAGTCGCGCAGGTGAGTGTGAAATTTAGTGGTTATGGAAAAATGGTAGAAGTAGATCACGGCTTTGGATATCGCACGCGATATGCCCACATGCATGAATTTGCAGTTCGATCAGGACAAAATGTTAAACGTGGTGACTTGATCGGTTACGTTGGGAACACGGGTATGTCAACTGCACCACACCTTCACTATGAAGTTCTGATCAATGGCAGCCAAGTGGACCCTGTTCATTATTTCTATAATGACCTTTCTCCATCTGAATATGAAAAAGTTTTAGAACTGGCGTCCATAGAGAATCAATCCCTGGGAATGTAACAGTATTTGTGATTTAAAATCCGAAACCCGAAGTCACCTTCGGGTTTCTTTTTTTAAATTGCCTTTACCTTAGCGCTTATGCTCTTCCGTTTAATTTGGTCCTGCTTAATGCTGTTCTCATCTTGCGTGGCCTTTTCTCAAGGTTGCAGCGATGCCGGATTCTGCACGATGGGCGCAATGAAACCAGACCAGCCCTTCAACAAAAAATTAGCGATTAAACTTCGTTCAATTGAAATGGGGTTTTACCGGGGTACAACGCCCCTGACGCCTATCATATACGTTGCGACATTAGATTTTAATTTTAGTCTGAATGCAAAAACAGCGTTCCAGGTGAAGCTACCCTACCAGGCAGTCCATGGGCAACTAGCAAACACCTCCGGCGTGGGCGATATTTCGTTGTGTATAACGCGCACGTTACTCAATACCGAGAAGTTCGATATTAACTTTTCAATCGGAGGGAAAATTCCAACCAATTCGTCAGACAAGGATGCGGGAGGATATCCTTTGCCGATGTATTATCAAACTAGTTTAGGTACTTATGATTTTATAACGGGTATATCCTTGATTAGCAGAAACTGGTTATTGGCCACTGGAATTCAGCACCCGTTTAACAGAAATGACAATCAATTTCTTTGGGAAGCCTGGAAAGGAACAAGTGAGGAAGGCTACATCAATCTTTATAATCAAGCGAGAGCGCTCAAGAGAGGCACTGACATCATGCTACGCGTTGAACGCAACTGGCGCTTTTCGCGTCTGAATTTTTCGTTAGGTTTACTTCCAATCTATCGGATCAATAACGACGAGATTACGGTAGCCAATGGAACTCGATCAACACCTAAAGGTGCACGGGGATTAGCCTTGTCAGGAATATTTACTACCGGTTATAGTTTTAATGTAAAGACCGGTGTGAAGCTTTTAATCGGACATAAAATTATTCAACGCGATAATAATCCCGATGGCCTGACCCGGGAGCTTGTTACCACGGTTGGCTATTACTACCGTTTCTGATATGAAGAAATATTTTCTGTCCTTCGTTCTCTTTGCCCTGAGTTTGTTGACGCTTGCTCAGGAGACTATCACAACCGTTGATTCCTTACTCTATGATTCGAAGTTTGACCTCGCACTCACACAATTAGATCTTCTGTTGAAGAAGAAAATCAATCAAGAGCAACACGTAATTCTCGAAAATAAAAAGGCGGAAATCTTAATTCGTGCTGGAAAATTCGATGATGCAGAAAGAGTGTTGGAAAGTATTATACTAAAACCTTCGACTTCCAATACTCAAGTGATTACGGAAACTAACCGGGGGTTTCTTTTTTTAAACCAGGGACGAAATGATTTAGCATTAACAACCTTGCAGCAAGCGTTAATAAACATTGAGAACCAGAACAAGCAGAACTCCCTTGAGGGAGCTCAACTTCTTTCATATCTCGGAAATTTATATCTGGCTACCGGAAAATATTCTCAGGCAGAAGAACAGTTTAGCATGGCGCTGACTATTCGCCGGAATTTTGTAAAAGAGAATAGCGAGCTGATTGCGGCCTCGTACAATGACCTTGGCTTAGTGTATAGCACGACAGACGCAGATAAAGCGCTCGACTATTATGAGAAAGCCTTGATCATCTATGAACGGATTCACGGAAAAAATAACCCTAAAATTGCCATCGCGAATACCAATATGGGTTTTGTATACCGGACATTGGAGTTTTATGGTGATGCCATTAACAATTTTGAATCAGCACTGGTGATCTGGGAAAAGATTTATCCAGAACCACATCCGACAAAAGCATTCATTCTTTTTAACCTGGGTCAGACCTATTTAAAAATGAGGAATGAAAATTCTGCTGAAGGTTATTACAACAGGGCACTGAATATGTATCAGGATTCCTATGGAAAAAAGCATCCTGAGATAGCCACGGTGTTGAACGCCATTGGCAGCTTAAAATTGTCAGGAGGAAAATTCAATGAAGCCTTGGAACATTTTCAACAGGCACTCATCGCAAATGTGAGCGACTTCAGTAACTCCAGTCTGAAGTCGAATCCGAAGCTGAAAACTTACTACAGCGGCAACATTCTGCTTTTTTCGCTTTTGCATAAAGCCGAGGCGCTGGAGGCACGACACTTCAACAAATCACTTAAATTTAACGAGCTTTCTTTAGCGTTAAACACACTTCAACTTTGCGATAGCTTAATCGATAATCTCCGGCAGCAGATTAACAACGAAAGCGACAAAATTCTATTGGGTACGATTGCTACCGACGTGTATGGAGCAGGCGTTAGAATCGCGTATGAGGCCGGCCAGGTTGCAGCGAAAAAAAAGACATGGTTTGAACTCGCGTTCTTCTTTGCTGAAAAAAGTAAATCCGCCGTTTTACTGGAAGCAATTTCTGATTCAAATGCCAAATCATTTTCCGGTATTCCCAACGATTTATTAGAGCAAGAGAAAAAGTTAAAAGCGGAAATTGCTTTAACAGCACAAAAGCTTTCTTTGAAGCCCTCCGAATCAGAGGAGAAATATTTGCGCCAGGTTCACTTTAATTTAAACCGTAACTATCAAAATTTTATCAAGGAACTGGAGGAAAAATTTCCTGTTTATTATAACCTTCGATTTAACGTCGCTACGCCGGCGATCAAAAGCCTGCAGGAAAAATTGGATACTCAGACGGCTATTGTAAGTTATTTTACAGATGACAAGAACAACAGGCTGTATGTTTTTCAGATCACCACGTCAAAATTCCGCGTAGATTCACACCAACTGACAAAAGAATTCGACCGAAACCTCAGCGGGCTGCGAAATAGTTTGGTCTTTAATGACTTGTTAACATATAAAACTGCGGCAATAGATCTTTCGGAATTGCTGATCCCCAAAAAAATACCGTTGAAGGTGAAGGAGCTTGTAGTCCTTCCAACGGGCAGGCTAAGCATTGTTCCATTTGAAACGCTTTTTCATAAAAAGATCAGAGCTGAAAGTCAATGGGAAGATTTCCCCTACCTCATTCAAAGATACAGCGTTAGATATGAATTCTCCGCGGCACTCATACTTCAGAAATCCAAAACCGAAAGGCCCGGTACGACTTCCATTTTTCTTTGTGCACCTGTTACGTTCCAAAAAGATGGTTTAGCCGAATTACCAGGCACTGAAGCCGAAGTAAAAGAAATTTCGCAGCTTTTCACATCGAAGAATTTAGCCAGCGAGTTGGTCATTGGAAAGGACGCGGCTGAGACAAGAGTGAAACAAGGTGCATTAAAAGATTTTAGTTACGTGCATTTTGCTACACACGGCGTAGTGGATGAAACCAACCCTGAGCTCTCCAGAATTTATCTTAACGCAACGGCTAACGCTGAAGATGGCAATTTGTACGCTAGTGAAATTTACAATATGGAACTTAAAGCCGATCTGGTAACATTATCTGCCTGTCAAACTGGGTTGGGAAAAATTTCAAAAGGCGAAGGGGTCATCGGCTTATCACGTGCACTCGTATATGCGGGATCAAAAAATATTGTCGTCTCATTTTGGAGCGTAGCGGATCAGTCGACTGCAAGCCTGATGAAAATATTTTATCGACACCTGCTAAACAATACTCAAGGAAATTTCGGCAAAGCACTTCAAGAAGCTAAGTTAGCGTTGCTTCATGAGAAAAAGTATGCTGCCCCTTATTACTGGGGGCCATTCATCTTAATAGGGTTTTAGTGCAAACTTCAAGCAACCAAGAATACTAACGCTTCGGAGTAAAGGTCACTTAAAATAAAAAACTCTGGAGTATTTTTGGATTTAAATGTCGGTGAGGTAGCGTGATCGCGCGACGTTGGATGGGAATATCTATGAGCAGCTTCGTCAACAGAAGCCGGAGAGTTTATTCTGCCCATACAGTAGCGTGTGTTCTTAATCACACCTACTGTAAGGAGCAGATAAACACATGTGAACGCTATGGCAAAAAGCTTTTTCACTTGTGGAGAACTTTAAAGTAATACCATAAGTTTCAATTTTCCTAAAGAATCTTTTAAACTTTGGAAAGCCTGAAAAATTGTCTTTTTTGCAGCGATTTTAAGATCGTCCAATGACATAATTGCATTATAAAATAATTTATCCATTCATATAAGGTATTGATTTTCAGTATATTAAGTGTTATCCACAAATGATCCACAATTTAAACTTCCCAAGAAGGCAAGCATGATCGAAGACAATTATAAGTTGCGAGGATTGCGCAATAAATTGGTTAAGAAGTTAAGGGAAAAAGGCATTACTAATGAAGAAGTATTGACCGCTATTGGCAAGGTACCCCGTCATGTTTTCTTCGAAAACGCACTCATTGACCATGCCTATCAGGACAAAGCCTTCCCCATCGGCGAAGGGCAAACGATTTCACAGCCTTATACAGTAGCCTTTCAATCTGAGAAGTTGGAGATTAAACCCGGCGACAAAGTCCTGGAAATAGGCACAGGCTCCGGTTATCAAGCTTGCATACTGCTCGAGCTCGGCGCAAAGGTTTATACCATTGAGTACAATCGGAAGCTCTATGAAACCGTAAAAGACTTTTTACCGAGGTTAGGTTATCGACCTTATTTTTTTCACGGCGACGGTTCCAAGGGTTTACCATCCAAAGCACCATTCAACAAAATCATTGTAACGGCTGGGGCACCCGTCGTTCCATCAGCATTGACAGACCAGCTATCAGAAGGGGGAATTCTCGTGATACCTGTGGGAGACCGAGAGAAGCAATCCATGCTTCAAATTCGAAAGCAGGGTGGAAAGCTCGTTAAAAAAGAGTTTGCCAATTTTGCTTTTGTCCCACTTCTCGGTGAACAAGGTTGGAAAGGTTAGTACGCTTCACTAGGCTAAAAATTATTATTGAGATAATTCTTAAAGTCTTCGTATTTATTGGACAATGCATAACTCTTCTTTGGATGTTTTAAGAACTTATCCAGCACCGAAGGAATTTGTACAGTCGTTTTCAAGGTCTCGTCAACAACCTCTTTGAACTTAGCAGGGTGAGCAGTTTCCGCAAAAATTCCGTAAGCCTCAAGCTTGTGTTCACCCAAATATTTTTTCAATCCTAAATACGCCACGGCCCCATGAGGGTCCATAACATACTTGTTACGAGAAAAAACTTCACGCATGGCTTTTTGCGTTTCTTCATCCGTGAATGAATATCCCACGATTTCGTTGGCCAAAAGATCGAAATCTCCCTGAAACAAATCTAACATCCTCACAAAGTTACTAGGGTTCCCAACATCCATTGCATTGCTGATGGTTTGCCGCGACGCCCGTGGATTAAATGTTTTAGATAAAAGATATTGGGGAACCACATCATTAATGTTTGTGGATGCAATAAACTTGTGAATGGGCAAACCCATCCGTTTTGCGAGTAATCCACCCGTTAGATTTCCAAAGTTGCCGCTTGGCACAGAAAAAATTACAGGACGTTTATGATCAGGCAACTTAGCATAGGCATAGAAATAATAAAAGGACTGTGGAATGAGGCGAGCGATATTGATGGAGTTCGCGGAAGTGAGGAAATATTTTTTAGTCAGGTCCGTGTCTAAAAAAGCTTGCTTAACCATCCGTTGGCAATCATCAAACGTTCCTGTTATTTCCAGCGCTGTAACATTTTGCCCAAGCGTCGTGAATTGTTTTTCCTGAATCTCGCTGACCTTGCCGGAAGGATATAATACAACAACCTTCGTTCCTGGAACACCCAAAAATCCGTTGGCTACTGCACTGCCAGTATCGCCCGAAGTTGCCACCAGAATGATGATCTCCTTCTCTTGTTGCTGTGCAAAATATCCAAGAAGCTGAGACATAAATCTGGCACCAAAATCTTTAAACGCCAGTGTTGGACCATGAAATAATTCAAGTGCATAAGCATCCTTTTCGATCAAGACGAGCGGCGCGTCAAACTGAATGGTGTGCTCAACAATTCTTTTAAGTTCCGATTTTGGAATGTCGTCGCCAATAAGGCTGTTGGCAACTTCAAAAGCAATTTCCTGAAATGATTTCTGAGCAATTGTTTCAAAAAACGCTGTCGGCAAAACGGGAATCAATTCCGGCATGTACAAACCATTGTCGGGAGCCAGCCCTTGCGTTACCGCTTGTTTAAGATCAACTTTAAGCTCAGGATTGTTGGTACTGTAAAATTTCATCTGGGAAAGTGTTGAAGTGTTGAGGTTCAAAGTGCTGAAGTATCGCGAACCTGCGCGCAGGGGCGTTTATTGGTTTCGTTCACTTTTAACTCTTATGAATTTCTATATTATCAAAGTTTAATGTTACTCTACAATTCGCGCACCCGTTTGATTGATTTTGGAAACGAAAACATCGCTCTTCAATTTCATATTAACAAACTGCCTTTGAATCTCCTCTCCTACTTTCTCGGCTGTCTCTAGGTCAGTGCTCAAACAAAAGATGGTGGGACCGGAACCGGATATTCCACTACCCAGCGCGCCGTGTTGAATGGCAGTCGCTTTGATCGCGTCGAATCCGGGAATCAATACGGCTCTGATAGGTTCAGCAATAACGTCTTGCAACGACCGGGTGATAAGTCCATAATCAGGCTTCATCAGGCCCACTACCATGCCAGCGATATTACCCCATTGCGTGATAGCATCCTTCATTGGAATGGTTGATTTTAAAACGCGTCTTGAATCTTCAGTCTTTAACTCCATGTGAGGGTGAACAAGCGTGCAATAAAGTCCTGGTGGTGTTGGTATCTTAGTGACGTCCAACGGCGCGTAACTTCGAATAAGGACAAAACCACCAAGCAATGAAGGCGCAACGTTGTCGGCATGCGCAGACCCGCAGGCAATCCGTTCAGCTTCCATTGCGAAGGGTAATAAGTGCTCACGTGTATAAGGATTATCATACAGGTGGTTGATCGCAATAAGCGCTGCCACCGAGCTCGCTGCACTTGAACCCATGCCACTTCCCAGTGGAAGTTTCTTATGAAGAACGATCTCGGCTCCCAGCTTGCTTCCGATTGCTTTCAGGAAAGCCTCCACAGCAACTCCTGATGTATTCCGCGTGGCCTCCAGAGGCAATCTCCCATCATCCCCCGTGATTTCCTTTATAATTACCCCAGGTTTTTCCGTAAGTGTGACGATAACTTCATCAGCCGGCGATTCCACGGCAAATCCGAAAATATCGAATCCGCAAGACACATTGGCTACAGTTGCGGGCGCTAATGCTTTTATTGACTTCATGAGTTTACAAGTGTTGTGTGAGCCAATGCCTCATGGCATGGATAAGTTTTGTGACTACAATTGATTTCAGAGTGATTTTATTTTGCATAGTGACCAATACGAATGATGTCGGCAAACACTCCAGCAGCAGTAACGGCGGCACCAGCGCCAGGGCCACGTATTACCATAGGCCTGTCGTGATAGCGCTCGGTCGTCATTAAAATTATGTTATCACTTCCGGACAGGGAATAGAAGGGATGTTTTTCATCAACCGATCCCAACTGAATTTTAACTTTACCTCCATCCAGTACTGCCATGTACCGAAGTTTTTGCCGCTGATCGGCTGCCTTTTTTCTCAGTGCCTCAAAATCCTGATTGTATTTTTCAAGGCATTTAAAGAATTCATCTATGCTCATTTCACCGCGGCAAGGTTCGGGAACCAGGTTTTCAACCTTAATGTCATCCAGTTCCATTTGCAACCCAGTTTCGCGGGAAAGAATTAATATTTTGCGTGCTACATCCATCCCATTCAAATCATCCCGGGGATCAGGCTCGGTATAACCTTTCGCTTTTGCTTCGTGAACAACGTCACTGAAATTCCTTCCTTCTTCAAATGAGCTGAAAATAAAATTCAGCGTGCCGCTCAATACAGCCTCAATGCGCAATACTTTATCGCCGCTGAGGAGGAGATCGTTCAGCGTATTGATCACCGGTAGTCCAGCTCCAACGTTGGTTTCGTATAAAAACTTTACACCCCGCTTAAACGCCGTTTCTTTTAGTGTCTTGTAACTTTCCATCGAAGAAGAATTAGCCTTCTTGTTTGGCGTTACGATTGAAATATTTGCAGAAAGTATATCCTCATAGAAAGCAGTTACATCCGTACTGGAAGTGCAATCCACGAAAATGCTGTTTGGCAAATTCAGGGCAGTCATTCTTTCAAAAAACGATCTCATCTGCATGGGTTCCCCCGACGCCTTCATTTTTTCAAGGCAGGTTTTCAGATCAAGTCCGTCTTCATCAAACAACATCTTTTTACTATTCGCGATGGCCACAATGTTCACCTCCAGCAAGTTTTCTTTTGCCAGCTTGGTGAACTGATCCTCCACCATTTCAATTAGAGAGTTACCAATCAATCCCGTGCCAACCAAAAATACATTAAGCAGTTTACGGTCGGATAGAAAGAATGCCTCATGTAAAGCATTCAGCGCTTTAGAAACGTCTACTTGCGGAATCACTGCGGAAATATTTCTTTCTGATGAGCCCTGCGCGATTGCAACAACATTAACACCGTTCTTTCCAAGTCCACTAAACATACGACCACTGGTTCCCGGGCTGTGTTTCATACCATCGCCTACAACGGCCACGATAGACAAATCTTTTTCCACCGGAACTTCGTCAATTTCCTCACTTCTGATCTCGTATTGAAATTCTTTCTCGATGGCGGCCTTTGCTTTCGCCGCATCTTTATGATCTATAGCGAAACAAATCGAATGCTCAGAAGATGCCTGGCTAATTAAGATTACATTCACATTTTCGCGAGCAAGTGTGGCAAACAGCCGCATAGATGCACCCACTACACCCAGTAAGCCGCTGCCCTGAAGGCTCAGCAAGCTGACACCGTTCATAGAGGAAATTCCTTTAATCATTTTCCCATTCGATGAATGGGCATGAATCACCGTACCTCTAAAAGTCGGGTTAAAGGTGTTTTTAATCCAGATCGGTATCTGATTAACCATCGCGGGTTGCATGGTAGACGGGAAAATTACTTTTGCACCGAAGTGAGAAAGCTCCATCGCTTCTTCGTAACTCATTTCCGGAACTGTAAATGCCTTTTTCACTTTTCTTGGATCGGCCGTCATCATGCCATCAACATCAGTCCAGATTTCTAAGTCAGAAGCGCGAAGTGCGCCGGCAAAGATTGCAGCTGTATAGTCTGAGCCGCTTCTGCCCAGCGTGGTAGTCTCCCCACTTTCTGAAGTCCCAATAAAGCCAGTAATGATTTGGACATCAGGATGATGTTTAAAGTAGTCGAGAATAAGTTTGTTAGTGACTTCGAAGTCAACCTTCGCGTGTCCAAAGTTTGTATCCGTACGGATTACTTTGCGTGCATCGAGGAATTCCGCCGCATGACCTTGGTTTTTGAATGCTTCAGAAATGATATAGGCCGAAATGCGTTCACCGAAACTCATGATGTAATCAAGGGTTCGAACAGTACGTTCCTTCACCAGATATACGCCATGAAGAACATCTTCCAGTTCATTCATCATAAATTTCACCTGGGCAAGAATTCCGCTTTGTTTTTGAACATTTACAAGTTCGCGAACCGCCGTAAGATGACGCTTCTCCAACTCAGCCAATTTCGTTTTATACTCAAGATTTCCCTCCAGGGCCGCCGAGCTAATTTGAATCAACGTATCGGTTACACCACCGAAAGCGGAAAAGACAACAGCTACTTCACCGCTTAAATAGGGTTTAACAATTTCTATTACTGATTGAATTCTCTCGGGGGTAGCTACTGAAGAGCCACCAAATTTCAGAACCTTCATGGGGAAAAAATGCAGTTAATTTTTATTCAATAATACTAATGCAGTTAATTTTTATTCAATAATACTTTGGTACGGGCCAGTATCCAACTCCTGGAGATGGACATTAATAGGCATGGCGGGGGTATAAAAATAGCGCACGGGTCACCCCGTAATAATGATTGTAATAATAATAGATGTAGCACAAGCGATCGGAGCTTTCGTAAAGAAAGTTGAGGAAATGGATATAAAATGTTTCGCTTGCATTTGAGGACCCGAAATAATGAAATGATATACTTGATTGCAAAGTATTTTTTATGATTTTTGCACGAACTAACGATTAGTAGCTTAACGGTAACGTTTGTGGCGTCAAATCGTGAGTATTAATAACTTTTATCTTCTTCAATGCCCCGGAAAAAAAAATTCCCACGCGAATCAGTTGTGAGTATGACCGAACTGGTTCTCCCAAATGATACCAATACACTAAGCAATTTAATGGGAGGTCGGCTCATGCACTGGATGGACGTGGTATCTGCTATCTCCGCGCAAAAGCACTCTAATCGTATTGTTGTCACGGCCTCCGTGGATAACATTTCGTTCAAACATCCTATTCGTTTAGGTAATGTTGTGACATTAACAGCCAAGGTAACCCGGGCTTTTAATTCATCAATGGAAGTTCGCATTGATGTTAAAGCAGAAGATATTCCATCCAATACGATAACAGAAAGCAACAGTGCATTTTTTACGTTTGTAGCTGTAGATCAGTTGGGCCGTCCGATCGATATCCCGGAGGTTGAACCGGAGACTGAGGAGGAGAAGGCGTTGTTTGATGGCGCCCTTCATCGCCGGCAACTCAGGCTTATATTAGCGGGAAGAATGAAGCCCTCCGAAGCAAAAGAACTGAAGTCTTATTTTGATATTCCCTAGTATGGCACAACCACACCCTTTAGAAAATCTCTACCAGGAGGAACTATATAAGATCCATCCGAAAGTAATGGTGGTTGTACCAAGACCATGGAAAGACCTGTCGCCAGATGAAATTTCTCTTTTAAGGAAGATTTTTAACGCCGTAAAACTTTCATTGGACGCAGTCCAGATCGTTAACGCAAAACAATTTAGCGTTGACGACTTTAAAACTTTTCAACCGCTATGCATTATTGCTTTTGGATCCACATTAAAGGATTCGTCAAGGATGTACGAAAATGTTTTGGTCGGTGGTATTCCAGTTGTGATGGCGCACGAACTCAGAGCGTTGGATGATGCCACAAAAAAAAGTCTTTGGACTATCCTTCGGCAAGTCTTCCATTCTTAAAACAACCTTTGCGGTAACCATTTTGCCGGTTATGGTTCTTCTTCTATATTTGCCACACTTTAAAAACCAAGGAAAGATGTACTGGTTTTTTGAAACGTAAATGCAAACCTAAATCTATATGGAAAACATTCTCTACTATTTACCATTATTTGGAGTTCTCGGTCTGTTATTCGTTGTGTGGAAAAGCGCATGGGTTAACCGGCAAGATGCGGGAACTGACAAAATGAAAAAAATTGCCGGCCATATAGCGGAGGGTGCTATGGCGTTCCTTAAGGCTGAGTATAAGGTGTTGGGAATATTTGTTGTTTGCGTTGCCCTGCTACTTGCTTTTACAGCAGATAGCGAAAACTCGCATCCGCTCGTGGGGGTTTCATTTGTTTTGGGAGCATTTTGTTCTGCCCTTGCCGGCTTTATAGGAATGCGTGTAGCAACAAAAGCAAATGTTAGAACTACGAATGCCGCTCGTACAAGTTTGGGAAAAGCGCTGGAGGTAGCGTTTGCAGGCGGTTCTGTAATGGGTATGGGTGTGGTTGGCTTGGGTGTTCTCGGGCTCAGTGTTCTCTTTATAGTGTATTCAAAAATGTTTGGTATTGGGGATCAAGTGAGTCTGAATCAAGTGATCACCGTTATTACAGGGTTCTCTTTCGGTGCTTCATCAATCGCACTTTTTGCTCGTGTAGGCGGCGGGATATACACAAAGGCTGCCGACGTGGGTGCTGACCTTGTAGGAAAAGTTGAAGCAGGTATCCCTGAAGATCACCCATTAAATCCAGCCACGATAGCAGATAACGTTGGTGACAATGTTGGAGATGTTGCAGGGATGGGGGCCGATTTATTTGAATCGTATGTTGGTTCCATTGTGGGTACTATGGTATTAGGAGCTGCCTTTATGGTTCCTGGTTTCAGTGATAATTTTAATGGACTGTCTGCTGTTCTTCTCCCCCTTGTACTCGCAGGTGTTGGTATTATCATGTCGTTCCTGGGAACATTTTTCGTAAAAGTAAAAGAAGGCGGAGATCCTCAGAAAGCTTTGAACATGGGAGAATTTGTATCGTCCCTTGTAATGATCATTGCTTCCTACTTTATTATTGTATGGATGCTGCCTGCAGAGTGGTGGTTCAAAGATCCACTGTATGCTTGGACAGATCCTGAAAAAGGAAATCATTACACTGCGCTGGGTGTATTTTGGGCTACAGTAATTGGTCTTGTGGGAGGAGTTTTGGTAGGTCTGGTCACAGAGCATTACACGGGGATGGGTAAAGGCCCGGTGAACTCTATTGTAAGGCAATCTTCAACTGGTGCTGCTACCAATATTATCGCGGGTCTCGGGGTGGGTATGATGTCAACGGCCATTCCGACTATCATTATTGCACTATCAATAATCGGTGCGTTTTACTTTGGCGGTTTATACGGTATAGCTATCGCCGCTGTAGGGATGTTATCCAACCTCGGTATTCAGTTGGCTGTGGATGCTTACGGTCCAATTTCGGACAACGCTGGCGGTATTGCTGAAATGTCGGAGCTACCAAAAGAAGTTCGTTCAAGAACAGATAAATTGGATGCTGTAGGAAATACCACGGCGGCCATTGGAAAAGGTTTTGCAATTGCTTCAGCTGCTTTAACAGCATTAGCATTGTTTGGTGCCTTCATGACAACAGCGCATTTAAGTACAATAGATGTATCGAAGGCCAACGTAATGGCTGGGCTTTTCATTGGCGGTATGCTGCCATTTGTATTTTCTGCCCTCGCCATGGGTGCGGTGGGTCGTGCGGCCATGTCTATGATCGAAGAGGTTCGTAGGCAGTTTACTACCATCCCTGCATTGAAGGCTGCACTTGATTTAATGCGAAAAAACGGTGATAAGCCTGTAGAAGAATGGCCCGCCGCGGAGCAAAAAGTTTTCCATGACGCCGACGGCAAGGCTGAATACGGTAAATGTGTTGAGATCTCAACCAAAGCTGCTATCCGTGAAATGGTGCTGCCAGGTTTGATGGCTGTAATTGTACCTGTGGTTATTGCCTTCCTACCAGGCTTTGGTGTTGAAGCGCTCGGAGGTATGCTGGCGGGTGTAACCGTGACGGGTGTTCTGATGGCTATTTTTCAATCTAACGCCGGTGGCGCCTGGGATAATGCAAAAAAGAGTTTTGAAGAAGGTGTTGAAATCAATGGACAGATGTATTATAAAAAATCAGATCCGCATAAAGCCGCAGTTGTGGGCGATACTGTGGGTGATCCATTCAAAGATACCTCTGGCCCTTCCCTGAATATCCTGCTAAAGTTGATGTCGGTGGTAGCTTTGGTTATCGCTCCATTATTGGTGCCGGATGAAATAAAATCAACAGGTAAGGCCGAAGAATCGAAGACAAAAATAGAAACCGTAAGCGAAGCCTCTATCGAAATTGAAACAAAGGCTGCTGTAAAATAATTGGTTGTAGACATCAGAAAGCCCCGCCGAACACGGGGCTTTTTTTATTATTTCGCCTTCGGCAGTGTTTCAATGATGGCAGAGATGTTCGAGTTTAAAAAGGATAGTTTTATATTTCGGCAATGAAACTCATATTCCCTCTCCTATTTTCGGCCTTTTTGAGTTATGCTCAGCCGTCTATTATTGGAAAGTGGAAGGCTATTGACGAGTCGGGAGAAGAGAAATCCATTATCGAGATATTCGAAAGAGATGGTGAAGTCTTCGGTAAAATTGTGAAGATATTTACAGCAGAAGACCCTGATCCGGTTTGTGATAAATGTCCTGAGGATGATCCGCGATATAAGAAGAAAATCATTGGAATGGAGATCATAAAAAACATGGTAAAGGGGGAAAACGAGTATTCTGAAGGGAGTATTTTGGATCCCGAGGACGGTAAAATTTATCGATGCAAACTGTGGACAGAAGGAGAAGGATTAAAGGTCAGAGGGTATTGGGGACCATTCTACCGGACCCAAACATGGGAGAGAGTGCATTGATCCAACTATATAGTCATTAGTCGTAAAATTAACAAAAAGGCAACGTAACAGGTTACTAAGGCACTTCAAGATGGTATTCAGATCAAGCTCAGCCATGAACGAAACAGAGATTTTCGAACGCATCTGCAAAGGTGACGAGAAGGCTCTTGAGTTACTCTATAAGAAATACTATCGAATGATGACCAAGCTGGTCATTACCAATAGTGGTACGGAGGACGAGGCTCGCGACGTTTATCAGGATGCGCTGATTGTGTTTTGGCAAAAGGCTACTTCAGGCAATCTGGTCTTAACTTCCAAAATGAGCACGTACATCTACAGCATTTGCCAAAATCTGTGGAGAAAAGAACTGGATAGAAAAAAACGGCTGTCGAACGAGGAAAAAGACAGCGCTGTTACGTTAGATACAGAGACGCTGGAAAGAGAAAAGATCATAGCGAAATGTATTGATCAGTTAGACGGGACCTGCAAGAAAGTATTGATGTATTATTATTTTGAAGAAATGTCAATGCAGGATATTGCGGATAAACTTGGTTTTGCAAATACAGATACAGCAAAAACAAAAAAGTACAAATGCAAAAAAAAGTTAGACGATTTAGTGAAAGCTCAGTACTCTGAGAAGGACTTTTTAGATTAGAAATTATGGCTTCGGAAAAAGATTTAGAATTACTAGACCAATATGTAAGCAACCGGCTTACCGCTTCAGATAAGACTGCTTTTGAACAAAAGCTGGCATCGGATACATCCCTAAAGAATGAGTACAAGCTTCAGCAAAAATTGGTTGATAAAATCCGGGAAGCACGTGTCAAGGAACTAAAAACAATGTTTAATAATGTCCCTGCGTCGGCCCTGGAACCCAATGGAACATCCGTCGCTACCCAAATTACGCTTTTGATAGCGGTAGTGGGTGCGATAGGCGCTGGCGTATACTTTTATATGAGCCGGGAGGAAAATGTTGAAACCCAACCCATAACTCAACAGGAACAAGTCACCCAGGAAACACCTCAGGCAATTGAACCCAACCAAGACGAGACACCTAAACAAGAAGTACCTGCGGTTGTTGAAGAAAAAGAATCATCCGAGTCCGTAACACCTGCAATAGAAAAAGATCAGGAGGAAACTAAGGTTCCTCAAGCGCATAACGGTTTGAAGAATGACGAAGAACCAAAGGGACCTGCACCGCTGGATATTTTTGACCCGACGCAAGAAGGCGAAACCGCTAACAAGGCTAATCCAGAGGCGAAGATCTCAGAGGCACCCCTGAGCAAATCCTCGATTGTTGTTGAAGTCGACAACAGTAACAAAAAGTTTAACTTTCATTACCAGTTTAAGAATGGCAAATTGTATTTGTTTGGAACTTTTGAGAAAAACCTGTACGAGATCATGGAATTTTTCAGCGGAAACAAAAGAACTGTGTTCCTCTTTTACAAGGATAATTATTACCTGCTGAGCGAAGAAAACGACACCATCAAACCTTTGGCTCCAATTAATGATCCTACCCTTCTTCAGAAGTTAAAAGATTATCGCGGAGCGAGATAGCAAAACAAAAAAGCCTTGGACCCCCAGGGCTTTTTTATTTTAAATACCCGTGCCACAGACCACTGCTTATTCGTTTAATATTTTCTCCTAACTTTGCGGTTTAAAGCATGCAGTCAACTCGTAAAAAGAAATTAGGCGGATACCCGGCGTTGGGGGTAGTGACCAGTATCACACTCGCTCTATTCGTGCTCGGCTTATTTGGAACATTGATTATTTATTCAAATCAATTCGGCAAAATTGTGCGCGATAATTTGAACGTAAAAGTTTTTCTAAAAAGCACGTTGACTGAAACGCAACGCAACCAATTAGAAAGAACAATCGGCTCTAAACAATTCGTAGCCAAGGGCGATAATGCCATCACTTTTGTATCCAAAGAGGAAGCCGAAAAAGATCTCATTAAGCAAATTGGTGATTACAAGGAAATCTTAGGTGAGAATCCTCTAAAGGATGCGTTTATCGTGAAGGTTGCAACGGAATTTCAGGACACCACCAGTTTAAGAAAAGTGAAAAGTGAGTTAGAGAACATGAATGGCGTGCTCGAGGCCACCTATGAAAAACATTTGTTTGACGAGGTGAATAAAAATTTCACCAAGATCTCCATAGCACTTTTGATTCTTGCTGTGCTATTGATGGTGGTCACGTTTTTACTTGTGAACAGTACCTTACGCATTGCATTGTTTTCTCAACGATTTCTCATCCGCAGCATGCAGCTGGTGGGTGCTAAAAAATGGTTTATTCAATGGCCATTTTTATTTCGGGCAATCAGTTATGGCTTTTTGTCCAGCATATTGGCATCCGCGCTCCTATGGGGATTTTCAACGTATGCGCAACAAAAAATTACTGATCTTTCATTACTTCACAATCAAGAACACTTTTTAGCATTGCTGATGATACTATCGGTCATGGGAATTATCGTAGCCACCGTCAGTACCTTTTTCGCGATCCACAAATATTTAAAAATGTCATTAGACGAACTATACTAACAAAAAAGCACAATGGAGAGTAAACTTCCCTTCGGTAAAAAAAACTATCAGCTTATGATCATCGGTGTATTAACGCTGGTGGTGGGTTTTGTTATCATGTCGTCTGATCAGGAGCAGCATGGTTTTGGTTTTTTGGGCTTAACCTTAGGGCCAATCATTGTCATGGCCGGTTTTATAATTGAAATTTGGGCCATCTTGCGCAAGCCTTCCAAATGATTAACCCACGGTTTAAATTTCGCCCTCATCGTCATTAACGATCCAAATTTCGCATGTCTATTATTCAAGCAATAATTTTAGCCATTATCGAAGGCATTACTGAGTTTCTACCGATTTCCTCTACTGGACATATGATCATCGGCTCATCTTTGATGGGTATTGCGTCGGACCCTTTCACAAAGATGTTTACAGTAGCCATCCAGTTCGGCGCTATATTATCCGTTATCGTTCTGTACTGGAGAAAATTTCTCCCGAAGAGTGGAAACATGCAGGAGACTTTTAATTTCTATTTGAAACTTATCGTGGCGTTTATTCCAGCAGCTGTAATCGGTTTTTTATTGAATGACACCATAGATCTCTTGCTTGAGCGGGTGGATGTGGTGGGCTATGCGTTAATTGCAGGTGGCATTTTCTTTCTGTATGTGGACAAAATATTTCACAAAAATGAAACATACAGCGATCAAAATATCTCATATCCTTCAGCTTTAAAGGTGGGGTTTTTCCAAACCATTGCTATGGTTCCAGGCGTCTCCAGATCCGCGGCAACCATCATCGGCGGACTCTCTCAAAAACTCAATAAAAAAACAGCTGCAGAGTTTTCCTTTTTTCTGGCGGTACCGACGATGTTTGCCGCCACGCTTTATAAGATGTATAAATTTTATGATGAAGGTGGTTCCTTTGGCCAGAATGAAGTCACGTTGTTGATCATCGGTAATATCGTTGCTTTTATCGTGGCAATTCTTGCTATTAAATCCTTCATAAGCTTTCTAACAAAAAACGGATTTAAGGTGTTCGGTTATTACCGTATCGTTGTGGGAATCATCATTCTAGTATTGTATTATATGGGTGTAGGACTCTCCGTCGTATAATGGAAACGCTTCAAGATCCTGGTAGAATCTTGCTTGTTAATAAACCTCTACACTGGACTTCCTTTGATGTAGTGAACAAACTTCGCTACAAACTTAAAACGAAAAAAATAGGACATGCAGGAACGCTTGACCCATTAGCCACAGGGTTATTAATTGTCTGTGTTGGTAAAATGACCAAGCGCATCGAGGAGTTTATGGGACAGGAAAAAGAATACACCGGGAAGTTTATTATTGGGCAGACCACCATTTCGCATGATCTTGAGACAGCCGTGAGCGAACCGAAAGACATTACGCATATTTCGCATGAGTTAATTTACAAAACGAGTGATCAATTCACTGGGAATCTACGGCAGCTTCCGCCACAACATTCTGCTATACGAATTAAAGGGAAACGAGCGTATGAATTTGCCCGGGAGGGAAAAGAAATTGCATTGGCTCCTCGTGAAGTCACAGTCAGATTATTTTCAATAGAAGAAATCAAGCTGCCTGAAATATCCTTTCGAATTGTTTGTTCAAAAGGAACATACATACGCAGTTTGGTTCGTGATTTTGGAGAAGCCTTGCAGGTTGGCGCTTACCTGTCTGAGCTATGCCGAACCAGAATTGGCGAATTCAGGCTAGAGCAAGCTACAACAGTGGAAGAGATTCATTTGTAAAGTATATTGCTACAACGCTGTCTTAAGGTTTGCCGGTGAAGGATTAATTTTATACCAACGTTGAAATCAACATTGAACATTTAACGCCTAAACATATTTATCTGCATGAAAATATACCATGGGGTTGAAGATTTTGTGAGATTGTCAAATGCTGTTGTAACCAGTGGTACATTCGATGGTGTGCATGTCGGACATACCAAAATATTAACACGTCTTCGTGAAATTGCGTCGAAGACCAATGGTGACACCGTTGTAATCACATTTTGGCCTCATCCCAGATTGGTGCTCCATCCCGAGGATACTTCATTGAAACTTCTGAACACCTTTGAGGAAAAGGCTGATTTGTTAAAGGCCCAAGGAATAAATCACCTGATCCGCATCCCTTTTACCAAAGAATTCTCTCAACTCACGTCAGAAGAATTTATCACCCAGATTCTGGTGGATACCATTGGTACAAAAAAGTTAGTAATTGGCCACGATCATCACTTCGGGAAGAACCGTGAAGGAAGCTTTGAACAGCTTAAGCTCAACGGTCCGAAGTATGGCTTCGATGTCGAAGAAATTCCGCGTCAGGACGTCGACCATGTGGGCGTTAGTTCTACAAAGATCAGGCATGCACTGGATGCCGGTGATATCGAGACAGCAACGCACTTCTTAGGCCACGCATATAGCTTGACAGGCAGGGTTGTAATGGGCGATAAGCTGGGGCGATTACTTGGTTTTCCTACCGCCAATATTGAAATTGATACTGCGTATAAACTGATTCCGGCAGACGGCATTTATGCAGTAACGTTGGAATTTGAGCATCAGCACTTTAAAGGAATGCTGTACATTGGTAAGCGTCCAACTGTAAATGGTGTCAAGCGAAACATTGAAGTAAACATTTTTGATTTTAACAAAGAGATATACGGTGATTCACTAACAATATTCTTTCATCATCTCATCCGGAGAGATATCAAGTTTAATGATTTGGAAGAATTGAAAAAGCAACTTTTTTTGGACAAAGCAGACGCATTGAAGATGTTGAATAGCGATTCATAAGTATCACGATATTCATCGTTCGATTTGTTGTTAATATCCTGTAGTCAATTCAAATTCTTATTTTTAGACATTAAATATTTCGAAGGACAATAAGGGGTTAACAGCTAACCGCAAATCCAATGCTTTGGTCTCCATCACAGGATTTTATCGAACAATCGAATCTTCATCATTATCAGCAATGGCTTGTTGATAATAAAAACCTTTCTTTCTCAAGCTATCAAGAACTGTGGAAATGGTCCGTGGACAATCTGGAAGATTTTTGGGAATCCATTTTTCAATATTTTGATGTCATCCACGAAGGACATTACAATTCAGTTTTGGGAGAACAAAAAGAATACAACGTCTCCTGGTTTGAAGGCGTTAGCCTTAATTACGCAGAACATATTTTCAGGAAATCTACTAATGAGAGACCTGCCATTATTTACCAAACTGAAACAAGCGAAGTAAAGGAGATCAGTTGGCAAGAGCTGTCCGTAAAGGCAGCTTCACTTCAATACCATCTAAAAGACTGGGGAGTTACAAAAGGCGATCGGGTTGTCGCTTACATGCCATGCATACCAGAAACCACAATTGCGCTACTTGCAACGGTATCATTAGGCGCGATTTGGTCCAGTTGTTCGCCTGACTTCGGTACAACGGCTGTTATTGATCGTTTTGCGCAAATTTATCCCAAGGTGTTAATTGCTACTGATCATTATTGCTATGGCGGCAAACATTTTGATAAATCTCAAGTTGTTGAGGAAATAATCAAAAAACTACCTACTCTTGAGGTCGTCGTTATTGTTAGTAATAAGTCTATTCAATTAAAAACGCAAAAGCCCGTTCTCACCTGGAAAACTGTCACGACAGAAACGACCCGTGAACTTGAGATTGTTCATGTGCCTTTCTCCCATCCGTTGTGGGTCTTATATTCTTCCGGTACAACAGGATTACCAAAAGCTTTTGTGCATTCTCACGGTGGTATTTTACTCGAACAATTGAAGTATGGTACCTTTCATAATGATTTCAAACCCGGTGAGCGATGCTTCTGGTATACCACTACCGGTTGGATGATGTGGAATTATATTCATGGATGTCTTTTGGTGGGTGCAACGATGGTTTTATACGAAGGCAGCGTTGCATATCCTGACCTAAACGTGTTATGGGAATTTGCTGAGAAAGTTAAGATCCACCATTTTGGAACCAGTGCTGCCTATTTGCTAGCAAACATGAAGGAGACTATTCAGCCCGGAAAAAAATTTAACTTGAGATCTTTGCGCTCGATAAGTTCTACAGGTAGCACGCTACCACCTGAAGCGTTTCAATGGGTATACCGGGAAGTCAAAAAAGACCTTTGGTTGGTATCCATGAGTGGTGGCTCGGATGTGTGTAGTGCCTTTGTTGGCGGAAATCCAACGTTACCGGTATATGCAGGAGAAATTCAATGCCGTGCTTTAGGTTGTAATCTTCAGGCTTTTGACGATGAAGGTACTTCAATAGAAAATGAGGTTGGTGAAATGGTGATTCTAAACCCCATGCCCTCCATGCCGATATATTTTTGGAACGATCCGGAATATAAACGGTACAGGGAAAGCTATTTTCAGCATTTTCCTTTTGTATGGCGTCATGGCGATTGGATTCAGATCACATCTCATAAAGGCGTGGTTATCTATGGCCGATCGGACGCTACATTAAACCGGGCCGGTGTTAGAATTGGCACCAGTGAAATTTATCGTGCACTCGATAAAATTGAAGAAGTTAAAGACAGTCTTATTGTTTGTATTGAAGAAAAGAACGGCACTTTTTGGATGCCCTTGTTTGTGGTCATGAAAGAGGCATATAAACTCACCGAAGACATTAAACTAAACATTAACCGAACGCTTCGTAGTGATTATAGTCCCCGGCACGTACCAGATGAAATAATCTCTGTTGCCGACATTCCATATACCATCAGCGGAAAAAAAACTGAAGCTCCGGTAAAAAAAATATTAATGGGTAAAGATCCTGATAAGGTAATAAGCACGGGTACATTGAGGAATCCATCCTCTATGACTGTGTTTGTGGAATTGGCAAAAAAACGCAGATAATGCTTTTGTAATCTTGGACTGGCAATTATGCAGGTCCACACGGCTCCCCGAGGCAACTATAACGTCGATCCAAAAAAAATCCTAAAAACAAAAGAGATGGATTGAGTGCGTATTAACTTGCCGCCATGAAAAAATCAACCATTAATTTTACTGTAGAGCTGGATGATAATAACATTCCCGAAAAAATTTTTTGGGAAGCGACAGGTAAACCGGAACCAGGCTTAACAGAAACAAAATCTATCAGCGTTTCCTTGTGGGATCATACCCAAAAAAACACCCTTAGAATTGATCTTTGGTCAAAGGACATGCCGGTAGACGACATGAAGCGTTTTCACGTCGAATGCCTTGGGGGTATCGCGCAAAGCATCCTTACCTCCACCCAGGATGAGTTCATGTCTAACGAGATAAATGCCCTTTGTGAGCGCCTCGTAAATCATCTAAAAGGACAAAACCCCTGATCTCAGGGCCTATCAAACGTTTGTTTATTCAGTTTTTTTTGTACTTTTCTGATAAGAAGCTCGGTATGCATACTAAATTCATGCGAGCGGGGAGTCAATTTCTCAATCATTTGTCAGGACTGTATGAAAAACTTTTATGGAAACTTCATAGGCACAGGATTGGTAATTTTGTGCAGTGTTGTCGGTGTCTTTGCCCAAACTACCATTTCCGGCAGGGTCAGTGACGGAGTAACCGGCGACCCACTAGCGGGTGTCAACATCATCGTGAAGGGCAGGGTGCTGGGTACGATAACCGATACCGGCGGCAAATTTAATCTTACTGTAAACGCCGCTCCTCCCCTGACACTGGTGTTATCGTTTGTAGGTTATCGAAGTCAGGAGATAGAAATCACAAATGCTAATACCTCCGACCTTGATATAAAATTAGAAGAACAGACCATCCTGGGCCAGGAAGTTGTAGTCTCCGCTTCCAGGGTAGAGGAAAGTATTTTAAAATCACCGGTCACTGTTGAGAAACTTGACCTTCTAACCATTCGGCAAACTCCGGCTGCTGATTTTTATGATGCTCTTGCTAACGTGAAGGGCGTTCAGTTTACCTCGAGCAGTCTGAACTTTCCGCAAATTAACACCCGTGGTTTTGCTACCATCGCCAATGTACGCTTCGTGCAGATGGTGGATGGCATAGACACACAAGCGCCACTCCTGAATTTCCCAACAGGGAATATTGTTGGTATCGGCGAATTAGACACCGAGAGTATGGAACTTCTTCCGGGTACAGCCTCTGCGTTGTATGGCCCAAATGCTTTCAACGGTGTTCTTTTAATGAATAGTAAAAGTCCGTTTGAATATCAAGGTTTGAGTGCACAATTCAAAGGTGGTTTAACGACCTCTGACGCCCAGGGAGAATCTTACCCGTTTTATAGCTTTAATGCCCGATATGCAAAAGCGTTCAACAATAAGTTTGCTTTCAAACTCAACTTCGCTTACATGAGCGCAGAGGATTGGCGTGGCAATGATTATACTACCGATGTAAATAATCCGGAATCAACGATCAGCCTAACTGGCAAGCCGAACTTTGATGGCGTTAACCTGTATGGTGATGAAACAAGAATACCGGTTCCTTTGCCAGTTCCCGGCTACAATGCTTTAGATCTAAGGAGAACGGGATGGCGTGAGGAAGACATTGTCGACAATTATGATGCTACCAGTATCAAAGGTGATGTCGCCTTACATTATCGCCCAACTGATAAGTTAGAACTCTTGTACAATTTTCGGTTTGGAGGAGGAAGTTCAGTCTATCAGGGATCGCAGAAATACGCTTTACGAGATTTCACTCAGCAGTTCCATAAACTTGAGTTAAAGGGAAACAATTTTTTTGTAAGAGGATATATCACTGCAACGGATGCGGGTGATTCTTACAATATGGCAGCCCTTGGCGGCGTATTAAATGAACGGATTAGTCCGACGGCAACTAAATGGGCACCCGAATATGCGCAGACTTATATATTAGCTCGACAAGGTTTTGTCCCCGGTGTTCCGGCGGGCAATGACGAGGCCGCACATGCAGCCGCGCGTGCATTTGCCGATCGGGACCGACCAGCGGTTGGCACTACGGCATTTAATAATTTGCTGGAAGACGTACGTAACTCATATTTCCAGCGCGATCCTTCTGGAGCAAAATTCATTGATCATTCCAGGCTCTACCACGCTGAATTCAATTATAATTTTGCAGACCAAATTCAGTTTGCTGAAATACAAGTCGGAGGAAATTTCAGGCAGTATAGTCTGTTCTCAGACGGAACTATCTTCAATGAAGATCCTGATGATGGAACCGACTTCGAACGAATTAACATCAACGAGTTTGGCGTCTACACTCAAATCTCAAAAACAATAGCTGAAGTTTTAAAATTGACCGGATCCATTCGCTATGACAAAAACGAAAATTTTGAAGGAAGAATAACGCCACGTGTTTCAGCCGTTTATACCGTCGCTCAAAATCATAACATTCGTGCTTCGTTTCAGACCGGGTTCAGAAATCCGGATACACAGGCGCAATACATTTTCTTTCCTGTCGGAACAAATACATTGTTAGGGAGTTCAGAAGACAATGCAGCAAGGTATGGTGTTCATAAAGGCGGAGCGTGGACGCGTTCTTCTTATGAGGCATATCGAGCTTCAGGTGGAACATTAGCGGCTGACGGCACCCCTACTGGAGGAAACACAAGTCTGCTGGTTACCGATGATGTTGATTATGTAAAGCCGGAGCAATTAGTCTCTTACGAAATCGGTTATAAAGGACTTATTTCCCAAAACTTCATAGTTGACCTGAATGGGTACTATACATCCTATACCGATTTTATAGGAGGTGATGACGTTGCAGCTAAATATGAAACCGTCCATCAGGGTACTACATATGCGCCAGGAACCATTTACTCTCCTTATCGAAATTCACCGGAAGATGTTACTTCAACAGGCATAGGCCTGGGGTTAACCTACAATTTCTTAAAGGGATATTTTGTGACCGGAAATTACAACTATGCAACCTTCGACTCAAAGCAATCAGATGGTAGCACCTTCCGTGCAGGATTCAATACCCCGGAAAACAAATTTACGGTTGGCGTCGGCAACAGGAAGCTCACAAAAAATTTAGGCTTCAACCTGAACTTTCGATGGCAGGAAGAATTTTTATGGCAGTCTGATTTTGGTGATTGGATTGTTCCTGAATTCGGCGTCTTTGATGCACAGTTTAGCTATCGCATACCCTCTATCAAGACCATTGCAAAAATTGGCGGGACAAATCTTTTCGGTAAAGATTACCGGACAAATCTCGGGGGGCCATTTGTCGGACAGCAATACTATCTCTCGCTTACTTTTGACGAATTTTTCAAATAATGCTAACCGGAAGACGTATGAAAAATCTACAATACATACTGGCAGCAAGTTTAATATTATTAGCCACTGCATGCGAACAAGAAATTATAGAAACGGTACCCGGGGAGCCGGATCTCACAAACATTTCACCTGATCCTTGTAGCGGAAGCGCGGGCTCGGCCGACTTCACGAAATTCATTTCAATAGGGAATTCGTTCGTGGCCGGCGTTCAGGCAGGTGCACTCTTCGATGAAGCCCAGGACAATTCTCTGCCGGCCATCATGAATAAGCAATTTGCTTGTGTCGGCGGATCGAGCACTTTTAATCAACCGTCAATCAATGCTTCGTTGGGATGGAATCTGTTTATTACTCAGCCGATCTTGGGACCACCGCTGGATTTGACAAAACCCGTATACGGGAGGATGTTACTACAAGGTGCGTCGCCACGCCCAACGCCACAGGCATACGCCGTTGGAAATTATGAAGCGGTTCCAAACCCAACACTAAATCCGGCTTTTATATACACCGGAAGTAAAACAGCTTTAAATAATTTTGGTGTACCAGCCATAACGTTAGGTCAAACACTCATCTCCGCGACGGGCAACTGGGCAGTGCCCAATCCAGCTGCTGGATTTAGTCCCTTCTATGCAAGGTTTGCATCAAACCCAGGAACTTCCACAATCATCAGCGACGCCGTTGCAGCGGAAGGGACCTTCTTTTTGTTCTGGGCGGGATTGGATGATTTCTTTTTACACGCAGCTTTCGGAGCGGATCCCACCAAGGCACCCTTAAACACAGCGCCAGCATTTGAATTTCAATATGGTGCTGCTATCGGCTCCCTCCTCGCATCCAATCCTGATTTAAAAGGAGTAGTTGGAAATTTCCCTAATATTTTTGCGATGCCTCACTTTACAGCCGTAACGTGGAATGCAGTGCCATTGGATGCTACCACTGCAGCAACCGTCACCACTAACCTGGCTAATAATTACAATGCATTTTTAGAAGCCATGGCCGCGAACAGCATCATTACGGAAGGCGAAATGAACCTGAGAAAATTAGAATATGTTGCAGGCCAAAATCCAATTCTGATCAATGATGAAACGTTAACCGATTTAGCTCCTTACATGGCTGGTCCGTATGCAGGTCTTCTCCCCTATGCAAAAGCCCGTCAGACGACAAACACTGATATCCTACCCCTGAGCGCGGGAACGATTCTGGGCACAACTATAGGCGGAGATCCAAATAAAGTAAACGGTGTAACGATTCCCCTAGCGGATCAATACATTTTGATCCCAACCGAGATTGCCGAGATTGAAGCTGCCCGAACAGCATTCAATACCTCGGTTAAAGCCGTTGCAGATGCGAATGCAACCAGGCTCGCGCTCGCGGATGTGAATAAAGCCTTATTGGATTTTATAACAGCCAGGGCATCAGTTTCGAATAATATTACCCTTACACCAAACATCAATCCGCCAACAGGAATTTATTCCGAGGATGGTGTTCATCCCAATAGCAGAGGATATGCTTTTTTAGCTAACATTTTTATTGACGCGATCAACACCAAGTTTGGAGCGTCCGTACCTGCTGTGAACGTCAGTAAGTACAAGGCGACGGCTTTGCCAATACCTTAGTTATAAATAATATCTAAACTTCATTGAAAGCTGCTGGCATTTGCTTGCAGCTTTTTTTGTTATGGAACTTTGAGGCGGACTCAAGATTTTGTTAGAATAATTTTTTCTCAGAATTTTCCTGGCACTATTGGGATCTGGTGAAACATCTTATGAACCGCTAAAAATTCTTGGTCACCAATAAGATTATCCAGCAAGGCGCAGATGAAGTTTCTGAGGTTGCGTAAGTTGCAGCTATGGTTTGACGACCTCCAACCCCGCTTCTGTCCAATTGTTTAACCCGTCTTTCAGGGTGTACACATTCTTGAACCCCTTTTCTTCCATAATTTTTACTGCATCGTTGCTGCGTTTTCCGGACAAGCAGTAGACATAATAAGGTTTTTCTTTATCGAGTGCATTGATTTTATCGGAAAAGCCCGGGTCTTTGAAATCAATATTTATAGCGCCTTCAATTACGCCTTCTGACACTTCTTCAGGTGTACGAACATCGATAAGCACTGCATTTGGGGTTGCCGAAAGTTTAGATTTAAAATCTTGTGGTTCCAATACAACGGTATGACCATCTGCAGAGTCGCCATTTTCATTTTTTCCGCCAGTCGTACAGCTCGTCAGGCAAAATATGAGCCCGACAAACACATAAATTAATTTTAATTTCTGTTCCATGAGGCTGTGATTTTAAGATCAAATTTAAATATATCCAGCAACTTTATATGCAATAAAACCGGTCCATTCCTTCAATAGCTTCTCCCAGATTATAAAACCTTCAACGCTTGGCAACAGAAAAGAAGTAATGAATATCTTTTCCGGAACACCATAAAAATCCGCACTAAAGGGTTCGATGTCCAACCCTGCCTTGTGATAACAGGCGAGTGAACGTCGCATGTGAAAGGCCGACGTAATCAATAGACAGTCCCCTACTTTAAACTGCAGCGAGTCCATTACTTTTTTTACCGCCACCGCCGATTCATAAGTATTTCGTGTTTTGTTCTCCAGTAGAATATCGATTTCCGGTATTCCAGCCATCATCATTACGCGTTTAAATTTATTTGCTTCCGGTTCGTCATCCTTTAACAACCTTCCGCTTCCACCACTGATGAGAATTTTTTTAATTAATCCCAGTTTGTATAGCTGAATCGTATGTGTAACCCTGTCTGCACCCCGTTTAAAATAAACGCGGTCATCAGGTTTCATAAAACTTTGTGTCGTTCCCGTTAGCACGATCCCCAACTGATGAGGCGTCATTTCGCTAAAGGGTTTAGCGTCTATTTCCCAAGCGCGCATGATCGTATTAGAAATATAGTCGTTTGAAAAAAAGAGAAGCAATATGAACCCAGTCCAATAGAATCTTTTCTTCCAGGGTTGTCGCTTTACAAATACTGACAGGAGAAAAAATGCCACTACCATGGTTAGTGGAAGCACTAAAAAATTTAGCGTTTTTGAAAGAACAAAAAACATTGTTACCTGAATTATTTTCTTCTATTCATGGGATTGGATAAGTTTCCAATACCATCAATAATACGACGTAATATATCAAGGTACAATGTGATCGCCAACACAATTGTCATCGACCAAATAACACCCGTATTGAAGTAAAAGGTGTCAATATCAGATTTAAGGAAATGTTTGGCCGGCATGTAAAACTGTGCATCGAAGTCAATAGCATGTTCAGGGTCGGGATCTTTGTAAATAGGATATATTTTCTGGATTAGTTTACCATCACTCTCCAGAATTCGGTCAGTCTCCGTAAGGTTTTTAACCAATTCAGTGATAGCGTCATTGTGATATCTTTCCCTGTAGTGATTGAAGAGAGCTGCTTTTTCCTGCGTGTCTGTTAAATTATAAATCTTCTCTTCTTTCTTTTTGTCAGCCGCGTTATATCGGTTGACATAAAATTTCTTCAGACTTTCCAAATAGCCCGAAATGGTGTTATAGGTTGTCGAATCGAACTTACCAGGAATCAGATTATTGATAGCCGGTAAATCTTGTTGCGTCTCCTCTAACTCTTTTGAAAGTTCATTTTTGATGATCGATAAATCCTGGGCTACCTTTTGTTTAATCGCTTCATCGGCTGAACGGAAATTATTAATGCAATACTGAAGTTTGGTCTCGATCTCAGGAATAAAATAAACCTTTTTATAATCGGCGTTTGCCATTGTCTTATCATACAAATAAAATTGGCGTTCATAATCATTGTCTTTAAACTGGCTGACCATCGCAGCCTCGAACGCCCATCGCGACGCCATAAGGTCTCCAACAAAAGGGACGGTTGCTGAATTACCTATCCGTGGATTCAGCTTATCAAATTTCACAACGACTCCACTCAATATCAGTTGCGGAATGAGCAACAAAGGAATAAGGATGTAGATGGTGACAGCCGAATTGAAAGCAGATGATATATTTAGTCCGAGGAGGTTTGCAAAACATGCCGTTGTAAAAAGTATAAACCAGTGTTGAAAAAACATTCCCTCAATTTCAAGTATCAGGTTTCCTACCAGCACGAAGGTGAAGGTTTGGATGGCTGATAAAATAAAAAGTATAGAGATTTTAGAAAATATATAACTACTCCGGCTTAGATGCAGAAACGCTTCTCTTTTCAAAATTTTTCTATCGCGGATTATTTCCTCAGCACTTACGGTTAATCCCATAAAAAGAGCCACGATAATGCTCATAAATAAATACGCAGGGAGATTTAAGTTTTTTGAAAACACGTATTCGCCTACATACTTATCGTTCTCGTTATAATACCTAACAATAAAACCTAGGATGAAAGCCAGTACGGGCGCCTCCAGTAGGTTAATGATCATGTACTGCCGGTTGTGAATCTTAGCTTTAATGTCGCGCATAGCAAACAGGAGCGCCTGTTTTAAACGCGTTGGAATATTGAGTGTAGAGTGCGGAACTTCTTTGGATTGTTCGACTGAGAAGGGTTTGTAATTCTTTTTATAAACAGCGTTCCATTGTTCAGGTGAAATTTTTCTTTCGTGGGTAAAGTATCCATATTCATTGATGACCTTCGTCTCAATGATGTTAAAAATTTGTTCCGGATTTACATTGCCACAATCATGACATTCTCCCTCCTCACTGTTTACAAGATTGATACTTTTCTTGAAATACACGATGGCATCCACCGGGTTTCCATAATATATTTGATACCCGCCGGTATCCAAAATCAAAAGTTTGTCAAACATCTTGAAAATGTCTGATGATGGCTGATGGATAACAGCGAATACTAACTTTCCTTTTAGCGAAAGTTCCTTCAGCAAGTCAATAATATTTTCTGAGTCTCTGGACGATAGCCCGCTCGTTGGCTCGTCGCAGAAGAGCACAGCAGGTTCCCGCAATAATTCTAACCCGATATTTAAACGTTTACGCTGACCGCCGCTAATCGTTTTTTGTAACGGTGAGCCGACCTTTAGCTCTTTGGTTTCCGTAAGTCCTAAATCCTCGAGTACTTTTAATACCAGAGCATCTATTTCTTTCTCCGGTAAATTGCTAAAGCAAAGTTTGGCTGCATAATATAGGTTCTGATAAACAGTCAGGTCTTCGATCAACAGGTCATCCTGAGGTACAAAGCCAATCACGCCTTCAATCTTATCCGGATTTTTGTGAATATCAATTCCATTAATTAACACCTGACCTTCTGAAGGTTTTTCGGAACCATTCAGTACATGCAATAATGTCGACTTTCCTGCACCGCTACCTCCCATTAAGGCAATGAGATTTCCGGACTCTTCGGAAAGATTGATCGAGCGCAATCCAAGTCTTCCATTCTTAAATTTGAAACTGAGATTTTTTCCTTCGAAAGACAGCCTTGGGAATTCACCAAATTTTTTAAAACGATTAAGTATGTCGCCATAGTACACAGGCTCATCTTTTTCCCAACGCAACATACTGCCTACTGCTAATACAGTTATTTTGCCCGATTTCACGGGCACACCATTTAAATAAACATCTGAGCCACCGAGGTATTTAATAAAATAGAATTCTGCCTGCTCCACATACAATACAGCAATAAACCCATTCAGATGGGTGCGTTGAATATGCTGTGATTTTGAAAACGATCCTGCCGCTGAAGCATCAATAAGAAGAATTTGTGGATGGTCCAACTTTATCGATTGCTTTCCTAAAACGAAAGTTGTAATGGCTTCCAACTCGTTTGGAGCAATTTTAAAATTGGCACCAATTGTATTTACCAATTCTTTCTCGCGCGTGGAGATCGATCCATCGGCCTGAATGATATTGATGATTTCAAGAACAATAACAATTTTCTGTTTTTGGGTAAGGTCACTATTTACTTCTTTGCACAGATCGTTTACACGTGTGATTTCATCTGTGATATCTCCCGTTTTAGGCGTAAGGTTGCGCGTAAAATCGTCAAACAAATTCAGGTAGTGATCAACAGCGGAATAACTCACATGTTCTTCCAAGAAGACCTTAATCTGATCCCGCTCCTGATGCGTTACATCGTCTTCCTTAGCTACTACAGCAAACAAACGAAGAATGGCCTTGAGTAACTGTTCGCTCATTGTAAAGGTTTAAGTCGAAATAGCTAAATATACTGGAAAGATGATATTTAGTCGAAAAAAAATAAGGGACTGGTGTTTCCAGTCCCTTATTTACATGTAAGATTAATACCGAGTTAATCAGTTATGCTCTTTCTCATTCTTTCAACAATATTTGTTATCTCAATAAGGTTTTTGTCAGTGAGTACCATGTTAGCCTTATTGTTCTTAATTTGTTCCTCAATGTTCAAAGATGCATAAGCAGCTTCGAGGGCTTTCAAGTCAGCCGTAATTGTAGTAACGGGTTCTGTTTGCTCTACGTTCGAAAGCATTTTTAAAAGATCGGATACCGATTTCTTTTGTTCCAGTACTACCCGGATAAGGGGGGTAAGTACTAGGTTTCTTTTGTCATCGGGTAACAGATCTTTAGGGTAAGATTTGATCAGACCGGTTGAAATGTAAAGCCCTTCAACAAAACTGCCTGTTACCACCAGTGCAGAAAGCTTGTTACGATTGTCATCCTTTAAATAAGATTCTGTTTTTTTGATCGTCCTGTCTAACAGTTTTGTTAGGGAGTCTTTGTTGGAAATATTTGCCTCAAACTTTTGAAGCACTTCTACATCGAATGAACCAATAACGCCCAGGTTGTCGGCCAAAGTTTTAGTAGAATTTAAGTAATCGATCGCTTCCTGAGTCTTATCGTAAGAACTCAGATAACCGATGTCTGCCGCATATACACCCAGATTAAGCGCAGCCTTATCGGTACGGGCAGCATACTGGTCGACTTTTGTGCGCGGATTTAACAAGCTTTCATTAAATTCCGCCCCAGTAGCTTCGAGTAGGTATGGAATTTCAGAAGGAGAGGGAATATTATAAATTACTTCTTCAATTTGTTGTTTCAAACTCTCTTCTGCTTCCTTGAATTCAGATGAGTTTTTATCTTTATCGCTACTGGACGACCCGCATGAGGCCAAACCCATGGCGATGAGGGCAGTGAACAAAAAGTAAATGGGGTGCTTAAATTTCATGGTTATGCTTAGGTTTAGAGGTTCAATTTTAACATATTTTTCAAAGCTTTGAAACCAACATTTATATTTTAAGTGATTTTTTATCCTTTTGATTACTTTTTTATTAAGTTTAATTACGCTCCTTTGAGGAAACAGTTATGCCAAGACTAGTAGATAAGACGGTATTAATAGACGACAGTGATATCGATCTATTTATTCAGCGAAGATTTTTGGAAGTTTACGATTTCTCAAACGAGCTTTTGCTGTACAAATCTGCTGACGAAGCACTGAATTGGCTAAAAACAATAAATATTGATCAGGCACCAGACATAATCTTTCTGGATCTGAACATGCCTGAAGTCGATGGATTCTCTTTTCTAAAGAACTTTAAGGAACTTCCGGATTCCATCAGGTCCAAAACTAAAATTGTTGTGCTAACAAGCTCAAACAGCGCAAAAGACCGTTCTCAGGCCTTTACTTATCCAAACGTTATACAGTTTATTACAAAACCACTGAAGCAATCGGATATTGAGGATTTAAAAAAGCTTATTAACCATAACGAGTTTACTGGTCAAGCCAATCCTTGAATTCCTGTACCCGTTCACGGGCTACGATAATATCCGCATCGTCTGATCCCTTAAGCACTAATTTGATACGACTGTTGGTGTGGCTTATCATATCCTGGATTGCACCAGGAGAAATAATATACTTTCTATTGATTCGAAAGAAATGAAGCGGGTCAAGCACATCCTCCAACTGGTCGAGGGTGATATCAAGAATGTGTTTGCGGCCATCTGCTACTTTCGCAAACGTGGTTTTTTCAAGGCTAAAGAAATACTGAATATCAGATACTTCTATTGATTTTAGATGCTCTCCAACCTTTATTACAAATCGTGTTTTGTGTTTACGGGTTAAAGTTTTTACGGCGTCACCAATACTGGCGAGAATTTGGTGAGAGAAGTTACTTTGACTGGTCAGGGAATTTAGCTTTCTAAACGCGGCTTCCAAATCGTCCTTGTCAACTGGTTTCAAAATATAATCGATACTATTGACCTTAAAGGCTTTTAATGCATAAGCATCGTAGGCAGTTGTGAAAATAACCGGGCACTTCACATCGCATTGGTCGAAAATCTGAAAACTAATCCCATCGGCGAGTTGAATGTCCATAAAGATTAAGTCTGGCGTTGGGTTCTCTACGATCCACTGAACGGATTTTTTTACCGAATCAATCTTCCCCAAAATCTTTACACCTGGAACAAGCTCTTCCATCAATTTTACCAACCGTTGGGCTGCATGAGGTTCATCTTCGATGATCAAAACGCCTTGTATCATATTGTTGTAGCAATGATCGGCAACTTTACCTTAAATTTTTCATTTTCAATGATCTCTACATTTTCGTCTGTAAGAAATTTATACCGTTTGCAAATGTTGTCCAACCCAACACCGGGCGAACTTTCAGTAATGATATTTTTTTTCCGGATATCATTTTCCACTACTATAAATTTCCCATCTGTATAAATGTTAATGCTCAGGGGATGCTCCTCGGAAATTTCGTTGTGTTTAATTGCATTTTCAACAAGCATCTGCAGTACCAGCGGAGGAATCATGCCCTCGCTCCCATCCAACGTTAGCGTCAGTTTAAGTTTATCACCAAACCGTATCTGCTGAAGGAAAAGATATGAAGCTAAGAATCGTTTTTCTTCCGCTAACGTCACAATTTCTTTGTCACGCATATCTAATAAATAGCGATAAACATCTGACAACTGTTTAATAAACTTAGCAGCTTTGTCCTGGTCTTCGTAAACCAAGTTCGTTAGTACATTGAACGAATTAAATAAAAAATGCGGATTCACTTGATTTCTCAAACTTTCAAATTTGGCAAGCGTGCTTTCTCGTTTAAATTTCTCGGCGTCGATTGCTGTTTGTCGCCAATTGAACAGAAACGAACGGCTGGTTAATAAAACGGTTATCACCAACGTGATGCCTATACCGATAAAGATCGTTTCTGTAACTGAGCCGATATTTATATCAAAAACCCATTGAGCGGTAGTTGTGAGCAGATAGATTGCAATGACTGTATACAGCAGAATCACAACGAACCCGACGATCACTCGCTGAACGGGGTGTGTAGTCCATTTAATGCGTTCATCCAGGTATTCGCATAAGTATTCAGTGCCAAACCACATTAACATCCAACTGCTGATGGTAAGCGCGGAAACTGACGAAAAATAATGAAATGAGGTAAGACAAGTTCTGCATGTAATTAACGTCATGGCTAGGCCGCCAACCACCAGCCAAGGAATTATACGGACTCGCTTTCTTAAGTATTCACCTATCGACATGATAAAATGATTTCGATTTCCTTGTTCTTTTGATCTTTGCCCAGGTCTGGCATATTTATCATTGTAAAAAAGATTGACGCCATTCTAAAAATACAAATACAGAAGCCATTATAGGTACGCCTCAGCTTAAACTTTCTTGAAGCGCCGGCGAACGAAGTGCAATGAAAAGTATCAGCGCGCGATGCAAAATATAGAGCTGCGTTTTACAGGTTAAAACCGAACCTATAACACGCAGCTCCTGTAACTCAATCTTTACACTGCAATTTCATTTTTTCGGCCATCGCCTTGCCCCATTGTGGCGCAAAGGGGTTATCTGATTTGAATGTAGTAAATTTTTGTAGCGCTGATTCATTTGTTGCGCAAGCTTCCTTTGTGGATGATCCAAAAAACTGAGCGGTTCCATACTCCATTTGGGCCATCAATGCCAATGCGCGGGGATTTTCGCTATCTATTGAAAGTGCTTGACTGAAATTTTGCATTGCAAGGCTTGAGTATTGCTGACCTCTAGACGCCGGATCCACTGATAACCGGATCATGTGTACAAATCCTTCCAAAGCGGTTATCTCGACATCTTTTGCTTTTATCTTCTTAGCTGCCTCGATAGCCTTCAAAGCCTGGTCAAGATAAAGATCTTTCTTTGAAGCCGATTGCTCGACATTCGCCAACATAATATATCCGAACCCAGCATAGTAGTAAGGCTCCCATTTTATTTTTTCCGTAGCTCCAATTCTTTCAAACGAATTCACAGCCGACTGCAACTCCGATATGGATTGAGAGCTATAAACCGTCTGAATATTTTTAGCCATAGCTTCGGCGTACTTATTGTCAACGATAAACGATGGGTTCATGAAACTAAACCACGCTTGCAGGAGGAAGAAGATAGATAATGTTTTCATAGTTTTGTTTGTTTAATGTTTTAATTGTTTTGTTATTATTCGTTACAATTCAGGTAGTTGGTTTACTGACTTGTCCTTTGAGAGTGTTATAAAAATTCCGAGGAAAAGAAAGCGAGGTGCAGGTTGCCGGATGGCCCGGCCGTTGAAGTGACCATCTTCACTTGGAACAGTGCTATACTCGTAACCAAAAATATTGTCTCTACCGAGAACATTGGTGCAAGAGAAATAAACAATGACTGTCGGAAAAGGCAAGTAACTCCAGTTAAAACTTAAATCTGCGTAATTCGGGGTTCGTAACGAGTTAAATCCAGAGACATTTGGGTCATTGTATGGCCTCCCAGATGTAAAGGAATACGTAAATCCCAATTGGCTTTTAATCTTCTGTACAAAATATTTTGCAACAATAGATGCATTGTGTTTTGATGCAAACCCTGGAGTTGCGCGGGATGGAAAATCCAGGTAATAACGTTTTGTATCGAGGTATGAGTAAGTTATCCAATAATCCAGGTTATTGACAGATCCATTGTCGCGCCAAAATAGTTCTATTCCTTTTGCGTCGCCACCTCCGAGATTGCTTAAGTTTGTCGGATCCCCATCCAAAAACTTGATTAACTGCGTATACTTTTTATAATAGGTTTCAATCCTGAACGTCTTGTTGTTTTTTATATGTTGATAATTAAGAATATAATGAGTTGCTCGCTCGGGATTAAGCGTATGATCCTGCATTAAATGTTCGTTCCGGGGGCTTTGTCTGAATTTTCCATAGGCTATGGAGATTTGCCCACCAGAAACGATCTTATATGCCATGGAAAGGCGAGGATCAACGCTCAATTTTTGTAGCAGGTTGTTGTGCTCCATTCTGGCACCTGTGCGAACAACAAAACGATTACTTGCAAACACATCAGCCTCGGCAAAAATTGATGTAATGTACTCTTCAAAACCAGCGACGATGGCTTGGGGTGTTTTCGGATCGACGGATTGGTTAAAGGATCTTGCAATAATCTCTGCACCTGTTTTTAATTCAACATGATCAGAAAGTGAGCCTTCCAATACGGTCTTGAGATGAAGTCCCTTTTCTACCTCATCAAAAGTTTCGGTTTCAGTTTGTCTCTTGTTTTGAAGATATGTGTATGAAAATCCTCCTCTAACAGACCATGCGGTGTTCAAAGCATTTTTGTAAAAGCCATTCAGGTATCGGTAATTATTCGTTAAATCAAAAAGCTCTTTTTCAGCGTTGTCATCGATATCATGATTATACAATGAGAAATTTGAGTGATTGAAATTTCCATAAAATTTCAATACACCACTCTTCCCAACGGTATGTCTGAATGCAGAACTTCCTTCCAATGAAACCGGGGCATTTTTCCAATCAATTTCCTGACGAATCATTCCTACATACGGCCTAAGATTCGTGTATTGAATTTTTCCTGCGAGCGAGCCCCGATCCCAAGATTGAGTATGCCCTACGTCTCCACCCACAGAAAGAATCCCGAAATCTGTCCGAGTTCGTTCGGATTTATCTTTCGAATCCAAGACCAGAGCAGAAGACAATGCCTGGCCGTATTCTGATGAATAGCCGCCAGTGCTGAAACTCATGCCTTTAAACATAAACGGAAGAAATCTTCCTCTTGACGGGGTATTGGGTGCCGCAGGTCCGTAGGCGTCAAGCACCACCAAACCATCAATGAAGGTGCGCGTTTCGTTTCCGTCTCCACCCCGCACAAATAACCTTCCGCTCTCTCCAACTTTTTGGGTTCCCGGAAGTGTGTTAAGCGCGCCAGCTATATCCGCAGTTGCCCCAGCCGTTGTAGCGATGTCAAGTGCGCGGAAAATTGTACGCCTGGATTCATCACTTGCAGTAAAACCGCCAGCAGTTATTGTCACTGCTTGCAATTCATTAATTTCTTCTTCAAGAATAATTTCAAGTTGAAAATCCTGGTCAGCAATCGTGACGTTTTGTCGATAGGGTTTAAAACCCACAAACGTCGCATGCAAGGTTCTCACGCCTTTTTCGGTGGTTAAAAATTCGAACCTCCCTTGATCATCTGTGCTTGTACCATCATAGGTATCAACCAGAAAAACATTTACGCCGGGCAAAGCTTCCCTGTCAGCATTTAAAATTACCCCCGTTAATTTCACCTGGCCATATGCCTGAACACACAGCAGTACAAAAACGAACAATGACGCTTTCATCTTTAAATTCTTTGGTCTTATCACGATAAAGGTGGGCTACAAAGCTTTCGTTTCTAAAAATGAGTTACTGAAGTGTTCAGGCGACTGGATGAGTTGTCGAAAACCCACACGCTAATTTTTGCAGAAGGCACTGAATCCTGAAAAAAAGATGCATTAGATTGTTATTTTTGCAGGCTTATTTGACGAAGCATCAATTAAATAATCCAATATGGCCGAATACAGTAAAGAGGAGATCAAGCGTATTGAAGACAAGTGGAGAAATGAATGGCAGCGACGTGGCGTTTATCGGGTTGAAAATCAATCCAATAAACCGAAATTCTATGTCCTGGACATGTTCCCATATCCCTCTGGCGCAGGGCTCCACGTCGGCCATCCGCTCGGCTATATTGCATCTGATATTGTTGCCCGCTTTAAAAGATTGAAGGGTTATAACGTGCTTCACCCGATGGGCTTTGATGCCTTTGGCCTGCCTGCCGAGCAATATGCTATTGACAAGGGAATTCATCCTGCAGTATCAACGGCACAAAATATTCACAATTTCAAAAATCAACTTTCTAAAATCGGATTCAGCTACGATTGGAGCAGAGAGGTTCAAACTTGTGATCCGAAATACTATAAATGGACCCAATGGATCTTTCTTCAAATTTTTGACAGCTGGTTCAATAGAAAAAAATCCAAAGCCGAACGCATCAGCGAATTGATTAAGATCTTTGAAAGTGAAGGAAATGCAAACCATCCCTTTCCGAATCCAAAGTATCTGGTTGCGGATTCAAATAAAGAAACCTTCACTTCGAGTGAGTGGAAAGGGTTCGACGAAAAATCGAAGCAGGAAATTTTAATGCAATACCGGTTGGCCTATCTGGCGTACACCGATGTAAACTGGTGTGAGGCATTGGGTACTGTGTTAGCCAACGATGAAGTTATCAACGGCGTCAGTTATCGTGGCGGGTTCCCTGTGATAAGGAAACAAATGCGTCAATGGAGTCTTCGCATTACCGAATATGCAGAACGTTTATTGAGTGGCCTGGATGAAGTAGATTTCAGTGATTCGATGAAAGAAATTCAGCGCAACTGGATTGGCAAAAGCGTGGGCGCAAGGATCGCATTTGAGGTTAAATCCGAAAAAGGTGGAAGTAAAAATCTTATTGTGTTCACGACGCGTCCGGACACAATCTTTGGTGTTGATTTCATGGTGCTTGCACCCGAGCATGAATTGGTCAAAGAAATCACCAGTCAGAGTCAAGCCGGCGAAATCGAAAAATATTTGAAGTATGTTGAAAGCCGGTCGGAGATCGACCGTATGGCAGAAGTCAAAAAAATAACGGGAGCGTTCACTGGCGCTTATGCTGTTAATCCTTTTAACGGTAGACAAATTCCTGTCTGGATCAGTGAATATGTGCTGGCTGGTTATGGAACTGGAGCAATCATGGCCGTTCCTTGTGGCGATGAGCGTGATCATAAGTTTGCCAAGCATTTCAATTTACCCATCACCAACATTATTGGTCGTCACTACAATGGGGAAGAAGCAAATCCTACGAAAGACGCTGTCCTGGAAAATTCAGATTTCTTGAACGGAATTGTCATGCACAAAGCCATAGATGTTGTGGTAGCAAAACTGGAGGAGAGCGGAATTGGTAAACGCCAGGTGAACTACAAGATGCGCGATGCTGGCTGGAGTCGCCAGCGTTATTGGGGTGAACCTTTCCCAATCGTATATCACGACGACATACCGTACCCAATGAAAGAAAGCGAACTGCCGTTAGAACTTCCAGAATCAAATAACTTCAAATCTTCAGGGACAGGCGAAGGACCTTTAGCAAATCTGAAAGACTGGGTTTCCTTTGAGCCGGGAAAAAGGCGAGATACCAACACCATGCCTACACACGCTGGCGCTGCGTGGTATTTTCTACGTTATGCCGATCCACAAAACGATAAAGAATTTGCTGGTAAAAAAGCATTGGATTACTGGAACCAAGTGGATGTGTACATTGGCGGTTCAGAACATGCAGTCGCTCACTTATTATACTCCAGGTTATGGGTGAAAATTTTACATGACCTGGGTTATCTGAACTTTGATGAACCATTTAAGAAACTAATTAATCAGGGAAAGATCACTGGTGATTCACGATTTGTTTATCGCATTCGCGGAACCAATAAATTCGTATCGGCAGGTTTGAAAAATGAATATGAAACGGACCCGCTGCATGTCGATGTGACCATGGTTACCGGGTTGGAATTAGACACAGCGGTATTCAAGCATTGGAAACCTGATTTTAACAATGCTGAGTTTATTTTAGAAAACGGAAAATACATCTGTGGCGCTGCGATTGAAAAGATGAGCAAATCATATTTCAACGTCGTAAATCCGGATGACATCGTGGAAAACTACGGTGCGGATACACTACGGATGTACGAAATGTTTCTGGGGCCTTTGGAAGTCTCCAAACCCTGGAATACCAATGGCATCGATGGTGTGTTTAAGTTTTTAAGAAGGATCTGGAATCTCTTTCACAATCAACAAGGAGATTTTGTTGTGTCTGAAGATAAACCCACACCAGCTGAACTGAAAGTCCTTCATAAAGCTTTAAAAAAAGTTGAATATGACATCGAGCATTTTTCATTCAACACTACCGTGAGTGAATTTATGATTTGCAGCAATGAACTTAGTTCGATGAAGTGCAACAAACGCGCGATATTAGAGCCACTGATCATTGCGCTTGCTCCGTATGCACCGCACATCACGGAAGAGCTTTGGGAAAAACTTGGCTATACCGACACAATCTTTAACGCTGCTTTCCCTCAGTACAAAGAAGAATATTTAACCGAGAGTTCTTTTGAATACCCGATTTCCATCAATGGTAAGGTGAGAGCGAAAATGAACTTTGCACTCGATATGCCAAAGGAAGATGTTGAAAAACTGGTAATAGCTTCTGAGGTAGTTCAAAAATGGACCGAGGGAAAGCCGCCAAAGAAGGTTATTGTTGTGCCCGGAAGAATTGTAAATGTCGTTGTATAAGACTGACTGAAATAAGTCCAATATGGACCGAAAGTTGCGTGACGTAAGTCTGACAAGCTCGTTTTTGTAACCTTGAATATCTTTTTCCTGTTTTTTTAAAAATGGAAGAAATCCGCATACATAACATTCATTACCTTAGCAATCTTTTGAACTTTTTATCATGCTGAATTCTAAAATTGTCGGGCTAGGACATCATGTCCCTGAAAAGGTAATCACCAATGAATACCTGTCTACAAAAATGGATACAAACAATGCATGGATCATTGAACGCACAGGTATTGAACAGCGCCGGTGGATGGATCCTGCGAAAGACACCGTTGCAAATATGGCTGCGAAAGCGACAAGAATGGCGTTGGAGCGCGCAAAGCTTACAGAGAAGGATATCGATTTTATTGTTTTTGCCACCATTACGCCTGACTACTTTTTTCCGGGCTCCGGTGTATTGCTGCAGCGGGAGTTAGGTCTCGACGGATCTATCGCAGCGCTTGACATTCGGAACGCCTGTTCAGGTTTCATCTATGCTTTGTCGGTGGCCGACCAGTTTATAAAAACAGGAAAGTATAAAACGGTGCTTGTGATCGGGGCTGAGATCCAATCCACCGCGTTGGATGTAACAACACGCGGAAGAAATACCGCAGTTATTTTTGGCGATGGCGCAGGCGCTGCACTGCTTCAGGCAACAGATAAACCTGGCATACTATCCACCCATCTGCATTCGGATGGCCGTTTTGCAGAAGAGCTTTATGTAAAAGATCCGGGCAGTAGCAGGCCCCAGGAAGAAAGACAACCTGAACAAATTCTGGACACTTCAACTTACAAAGTTGTGATGAATGGAAACCAAGTGTTTAAACATGCAGTGGTCCGGTTTATGGAAGTTATACAGGAAGCCCTCGATGCCAACGCACTTAAAACCGAGGACATTTCCCTGCTCGTCCCCCATCAAGCCAATCTCAGAATCAGTCAGTATATTCAGGAAAAGCTTGGCCTGTCCAACGCACAGGTTTATAATAACATTATGCGGTATGGAAATACGACTGCAGCCTCGATACCCATTGCATTAAGTGAAGCATGGGCTGAAGGTAAAATCAAAGAAAATGATTTAATTTGTTTAGCCGCCTTTGGCAGCGGGTTCACCTGGGCCTCTGCGTTAATCCGGTGGTGATTATATAGTTTAAAGTTCTATCGGGTAAAAATGCGTGCAACTCGAAACTTCAAACGCAAACCTGTAACCTTTAACCAATGAAGACCCCATCTTACAACCCGAGCACATTAGAAGTCCATTTTGCAAATGCACTGTCCACGCTTCAGAAAGAATTAGAAAAACATATCGAGAATAATAAAATTATCCACGTTGAAAGCCATGTAAAGCGCGATAATCCGATGGTAAGATTTAGCCTGCTTGATGATGATGGTGACCCTCATGAAATCGTTGTGCGCATCATTCAGGTGCCCGACAAATTTTAAGCGGTAGATTTATTCAAATGGTATTCATCCAACTGGTATTTTTAATACTTTCGTTCAATACCTAATCCTAAACCAACCTACTATTCATGTCTTTACTCCTGATATTTGTTTCCATTGCTGTTCTGGTTCTGCTCATTACGTATTTTAAGATCAACGCGTTCCTCGCATTTCTAATAGTCTCGATACTTGCCGGATTATTGTTAGGAATTCCTGCCCCGCAAATTATTGGCTCTGTACAAAAAGGCATGGGCGACATGCTCGGATCCCTGATTATTGTGGTAGTAGCTGGTGCTATGCTTGGCAAACTCGCCGCTGAGAGTGGTGCAGCGCAACGCATTGCGGCTGGCATGATGAAACTTTTTGGTGCAAGTCAGATTCATTGGGCATTGCTGATCACAGGATTTATAATAGGCATACCGTTATTTTATAACGTAGGCTTTGTTTTGGTTATCCCTTTAATATTTTCTGTTGCTCAAAGATATAACTTGCCTGTCGTTTACATTGGCGTTCCAATGATGGCAGCACTTTCCGTGACGCACGGATTCTTACCTCCCCACCCCTCGCCCACGGCATTGGTAGCACAATTTCACGCTGACATGGGCACAACTTTGTTCTATGGAATCCTCATCGGTTTTCCAACCTCGATTCTCGCCGGGCCCGTTTTTGCGAAAGCCGTCAGAAATATCAAGGCTCCCATGCTTTCAACATTTAAGTCGGTCGATCTGCCAGAGTCTCAACTGCCGGGTTTGGGTGTTAGTATATTTTCCTCCTTATTACCTGTATTGCTACTCGCGATCACGACACTGGTAACCATGGCCACCATCGAAAATGATGTATTGAAAACCGTGATTGCGTTTTTCAGTGATCCTGCAATCGTTATGCTTATTTCCCTTGCCGTTGCAACGTATATGCTAGGGCTTAGGATGGGAATGAAAATGAAACGCATCATGGACATTTATGTGGAGGCTGTTAAAGATATTACCATACTGCTCCTCATCATGGGTGGTGCCGGATCACTGAAACAAATTCTGATGGACAGTGGTGTGAGTGCAGAAATCGCTACGCTATTAAATGGACTGGATGTACATCCATTGATTTTGGGGTGGACCATCGCGTGTGTGATTCGTGTATGCGTCGGCTCAGCTACAGTAGCGGGTTTAACAGCGGCTGGAATTGTTCTTCCTTTATTAGATCAGCCAGGTGTAAATCCAAATTTGATGGTACTCGCGGTAGGCGCAGGAAGCTTGATGTTTTCCCACGTAAATGACTCCGGTTTTTGGCTGTTCAAAGAATATTTTAATCTTAGTATTAAAGATACGATACGATCGTGGTCGTTGATGGAAACGATCGTGGCTATTGCCGGCATTATTGGTGTAATGATCCTCGATGCTTTTGTTTAGTCGTATCACTAAAAATTTAATTTATGCAGATTACACCTGACCAACAATTTGAAAAATTAGGACTAAAGCTTCCACCTGCTCCAACGCCAAAGGGTGTCTACAAACCATTTTTGATTGTAGGTAACTTCGCGTACGTATCTGGCCATGGTACAACCAAGGAAGATGGCTCATTAATTATCGGACGTATCGGAAAAGATCTTACCATTGAGGAAGGGAAACTTGCTGCGCGTCAGGTGGGCCTGGCAATTCTGGCAACCTTAAAGCAAAACCTTGGAAGTCTCAATAAAATCAAACGAGTGATTAAAGTATTGGGAATGGTGAACTGCGTATCAGAATTTGAAAGGCATCCATTTGTGATCAATGGTTGCAGTGAATTGTTCGCATCGGTATGGGGTGAAGAAAACGGAATCGGTGTGAGAAGCGCTGTAGGGATGGGATCGCTTCCTGATAATATTCCAGTAGAAATAGAAGCCATGTTTGAACTACGGAACCCCTCATGACACTCTAAGCACTTTAAGCATAGACGGGACGCACAAACACATCCTGTAAAAAAAGTAAACCATTGTGCCTCCATTGCGGATCGTCTTTTCGTACTTTGCATGAACCTTTTAAGCAGAAGTTTTATGACAAAGGAAAGGTGGTATGAAATTCATAATTGTGATATACTGGATACCCCAGCTGTAGTAGTTTATCTAGATCGGGTCAAAAAAAACATCCACACACTTATTGAGAGCATTGATGATGTGAACAGGCTTCGACCACATGTCAAGACACACAAGTCGCCCGAAGTAAGCACGTTGATGATGGAAGCAGGAATAAAAAAATTCAAATGCGCGACCATCGCAGAAGCTGAAATGTTAGCACTCATTGAAGCACCGGATGTACTCTTGGCCTACCAACCGGTGGGACCAAAAGGAAAACGTCTTGTCAGCCTGATTGAAAAATATCCGAACACGAAGTTCTCGTGCCTCATCGACAATGAAAATTCAGCATCAGAACTTTCGGAAACTTTTTTACAAAAAGGACGGACAGCAGACGTATATATCGATCTTAACGTAGGCATGAACAGGACTGGAATTGTTCCTGAGCACGCCTTCTCACTTTATGTTCACTGCAAAAAACTAAAAGGAATACGTATCATTGGCCTTCATGCTTACGACGGCCACATTCGTGACAAAGATTTTAACATTCGATCTAAACGTTGTGATGAAGCTTTCTCCAAAGTAGTAGAAGTACAACAAAAAATATTCTCCGCAGACCAACTTAAGTTAACGATTATTGCAGGTGGCTCACCCACCTTTTCAATTCATTCTAAAAGAAAAGAAATTGAGTGCTCACCAGGGACATTTGTGTATTGGGATAAAGGTTATGAACAGCTGCTCGCTGAACAACACTTCCTGCCTGCAGCATTGGTCGTAACACGCGTGGTATCAAAACCGTCTCCTAGTGTGATCTGCATAGATCTGGGACATAAAGCAATTGCGTCTGAAAACGTATTGCCGGAACGTGTTTCATTTTTAAACGCGCCGCATCTCAAACCCATCGGTCACAGCGAAGAACACATGGTGCTTAGCGTTGAGGAAGGAAACGACCTTCAGGTAGGAGATATTTTATACGGATTGCCATACCACGTTTGCCCTACTGTTGCCCTACACGATCAGTCGGGCGTTGTTGAAAACCACTTGGTGGTGAAATATTGGGAGACCTTATCAAGGAACAGAAGCATCACCATTTAAGTAGACGCTGATCTATCTCGTAATGTTCACACCATTCATAACTCACGTGACTTCACTTCTTTGAAACTCCACTATGCACTGTGGAGTTTTTTAATAAATTACATAACAATTGCCACCAATAGACTTTAGTGGTAAGAACAAACGAATGATTTGCAAACTCAAGTGCCGACTGCTGTAAGCCAGCCGCCGATTAACAATATTTACCGCCCATGGACCCTAGATTATCCAGCCTTCAGGCCACAGAACAACACGCTCAGGAAATTATATCAAGGTTAAGTTCACTGAAAGAGGAAATTAAAAAAGTAATCATTGGTCAGGATGAAGCCGTTGATCAATTATTAATCACGTTTCTTGCGGGAGGGCATGCTTTGCTGGAAGGTGTACCAGGATTGGCAAAAACGTTAATGATCAGAACACTGGCGGAAGCAATTGAGTTAAAGTTTCGAAGAATTCAGTTTACGCCGGACCTTATGCCTTCTGATATCATTGGCACTGAAATTTTGGAAGAAGATCACTCAACAGGCAAACGCTTTTTTAAATTTAACAAGGGTCCTGTTTTTTCTAACATCATTCTTGCGGATGAAATCAATCGCACTTCCCCCAAAACACAGGCTGCCTTGCTGGAAGCCATGCAAGAATTTTCTGTTACCTATGCAGGCATAACCTATCCGTTGGATAAGCCCTTTTTCATTCTTGCCACGCAGAATCCCATCGAACAAGCCGGTACTTTTCCATTACCAGAGGCACAACTCGACCGATTCTTACTGTATATTAAAATAGACTATCCTTCCGTCGAAGAAGAACGGATGATACTGGAAACTACCACAGGTAAGAAAACCATTGTCATTGAAAAAGTAATTGATGGTGCCCAGATTCAAGAGGCGCAACGCCTCGTCAGGGAAGTTCACATCAGTCATGATCTGATTGATTTCGTTAATACTATTGTCCGGAAAACAAGGCCGGGTCATGATTCCGCATTTGTTAACGAATGGGTTCGCTGGGGAGCAGGTCCGCGCGCTGGCCAGGCAATGATATTAACGGCAAAAGCAAGAGCCCTGCTACATGGCAATTTTGCAGTAACACGCGATGACATTCGCAAGGTCGCGTTTCCAGTTTTAAGGCATCGGGTATTGATGAATTTTAAAGCGGAAGCTGAAGGTGTAACAGCCGATCAAGTGACTGAAAGGCTTTTAGAAGCTAAATAATGTTTGTTGATGTCCTCAACTGTATAGCTAGGCGATGATCAAATGAACACGCAAATCAAAGACTTGCTAAAACCGGAAATCCTGAACTCAGTAAGCGGGATGGAACTGATTGCACGCATCATTGTTGAGGGATTTATGAGTGGTAGCAATAAAAGCCAAGCTATTGGTACAGGACAGGAATTTAGTCAGTACAGGAGTTACGAACCGGGCGATGATTTGCGTCAACTGGATTGGAAAATGTATGCACGTTCCGAACGATATTATATCAAGCAGGCAGAGATCGAAACCAACATCACCGTGAAGTTTATGATCGATGCGAGCCACTCCATGTCGTATTCGGAAGATGATCTTAGCAAATTACAATATGCAAAAGTGCTAACAGCGGCGCTTGCCTATTTAGCCAGGAAACAAAGCGACACTTTTGGACTTTTTACAGTCAACGAAATGAAAATACATGTCGTTGAACCAAGATTCGAACAACAACAGTTTATCCGTTTTCTCAATGAGTTAATCCAGGTGAGTGCCGAAGGAAACTGGAATACAAAAGGTAATGAGCTTGAGCGATTATTTAATCATCATGGGAAGGAGATGATCATTTTTATTACTGATTTATATGATGATGATAACGACCTCCTGCAATTCATTTCCCGGCTGAAAACCCGGCGCAATGAGGTCATCGTATTTCACATTATGGGCGAGCATGAAATGAAATTAGACTTTGCGGGATCGTTTACCTTTCAAGACCTCGAAACTAAAACTATAAGGAAAGTTGACACCGGCCAGCAACGAGAGCGTTATGTGAAGCGTGTTGATAACTGGATAAAACGGTCGCGGGTGTGGATGTTGGAGAAACAGATTAGTTATCGGTTGATATTATTAAGCGATCCCTTCGAAAAATCATTGCGAGACTTTTTAAGTGTTCGTAAATTAATGATCCGTTAATGCAATTTCTAAATCCGATATGGCTGTGGGGGCTCACTGGATTGGTAGTTCCGATTGGCATTCACTTGCTCAGTCGAAAGGAAGGAAAAACAATTAAGGTTGGAAGCATTAGGTATCTTGAAGATACAGCAACCAGTCAATTTAAAAGCATGCGCCTGAATGAATATCTTTTACTGGCGTTGCGTTGCCTACTGGTTGGCATAATAGTTTTTGTTCTAAGCGAATTTAATCTTAAAGGAATTGATGAAAAAAGAAATTGGCTCGTCCTGGAACCCGGTTTGGAAGAGGCTCAAGAATTTTCCGCTGTGATCGATAGCTTAAAACAAAACGGTTTTCAAATCAAGTTTCTATCACCCGGCTTTCCCAATATCGGAGATAGTGTTTCGCCTCAAAAAAAAATTAATTACTGGAACTTGGTGCAGCAATTAGAGCAAAAGTCTCTGAAACAAGTTGTAATCATTGCACATAACTACATCGAGGGTTTTAAAGGCAAACGGCCCTCGCTACCGGGAAATATGCAATGGATTTCAAAACAGCCTGCACCTAACGAATTCAACATACTAGCAATTCAAACACCTCGCGATTCGGTTTTTCTCCGGACGGGTAATAGCAATAGTGTTCAGACTTCTTTTCACACGACGCATATTAATGCAGCAACTTTTGAGCAACAAACGGACACTATATCCATTGAATCAGCCATAACGATTTCAATTACAATTTTTACCGATTCAACCTTTGCTTATGATACTAACATAATGCTTGCCGCGCTAAAAGCCATCGATAACAACAGCCCTTATAATATTTCGGTCAAAACTGTTTCATCAAATAATTACACAGCTGATTTAAAAAGTGACTGGGTAATTTTTTTGACAGAAAATGTTCCGTCTGACATCCTGCATAACAGTATTCTCGCTCGAAGCGCATCACATCTTGAGAACCGCGAACTGCTCAACCGAACCAGAGGCAACAAAGGCTACTTGAGATGGATTCTCACGCAGCGACTTAATGAGGAAGTTGCCTTGCAGGAAAATCTAACGGTACAACTAGCTTCAATTTTATTACCCGACGAGAAATACGCTCCCAAAGCCGCAGAAAATGACAAACGGATGTTGCCTGAAGAACTCATGTGGTCCGCGCAAGCAAAAGCAAGTCCGGATATCACCTTAAGTCATGAAACTGCAGCAAGTCAAAAATATCTCACTTTATTATTTTTGCTTTTGCTTTTGGTCGAACGATGGGTGTCTTTTAAACGAAATCAATGAGCACGCCAACACCTCCATATCATTTCCATCGAATGAAGCGCAGGTACCAATGGTTGAGAGGTATGGAAGTACTGCTATGGTCGTTAGCAGGTGGTTTGTTGACTTATGTTGTACTGAAATTATTTCCTATACCCATTTGGTTACCCCGCGTGAGTGGAGTACTCGTGATCTGCACGATCGCCATTGACTTTAGTCGGCGAATACATCTATACCGTATTCGCGACAACGATCTTGCCGTATACCTTAACCGCCATTATCCCTTATTACAAGAAAGTGCAGATCTGTTGTTAATAGACGATGAAGAATTGTCGTCCCTTCAACAATTGCAGAAAATAAAAACGATTCAACGATTTGAAAATCTTTATCCCGAGATTAAACTTCCACACTATATTGGCCGAGCCGCCGGTGTATTTGCCTTATGTATTCTCCTAGGTGTAGCCCTTACCGCTCTCACACGAAAGAATCAAATAACGGAACCAACCTCCGGAGTATCAGCTCAACAAGCTAACATCGATAAAAAGAAGTTGCCTGTTTCTATTCGAAGCGCTACGATCTTGATTGCGCCACCATCGTACACCGGAATTGCCAAAACGACCAGTTCGGATTTTAACTTACAGATTCCAGAAGGCTCCTTAGTCGAATGGAAAATATCTTTTTCAACAAACGTTATTGAACCTCAAATCATTTTATCAGCAAAAGACACTTTGGAAATCCCCCAGAATCTTGGCGATTACAAAATCATGCGCTCATTCAATACGTCTGGGTTTTATCAATTAACCTGGATGAATCCGGATTCCTCCATTCAATCGACGGATTATTTCAAAATAGAAATCATTAAAGATCAAGCGCCATCCATTGTTGTTCAAAATTTAGGTCAATTCCTCGAGTTGGATGTGAACGATAATCCGAACATTCATTTGAATGCCACCTTAACAGATGATTATGGACTGCAACAGACAAGCATTGTCGCGACCGTAAGTAAAGGTTCAGGTGAAGCAATTAAATTCAGAGAAGAAAAGTTGACTTTCGATAAACCAAAAAACATTGCAGGAAAAGAAATTCAGGCTACACGATTAATCGACCTGACAAAAATGGGCATTCAACCAGGCGATGAGTTATATTTTTACATTGAAGTCCAAGATACAAAAACCCCTTCGCCCAATCGTTCGCGGACTGACACCTACTTCATTGCACTTAAGGATACCTCAACCGTTGAGACTTCTTTTGACGCAGGACTTGGCGTGGATCTTATGCCTGAGTATTTTAGAAGTCAGCGACAGATCATTATTGACAGCGAGAAATTATTAAAAGAAAAGAAAACTTTAGCAAAGAAAATTTTTAACGAACGCAGCAATTCACTCGCACACGATCAGAAAATTTTGCGACTGCGATATGGAGAATTTTTAGGAGAGGAATTTGAATCCAGCATTGGCCCACAATCAGTAATCGAAGATCATGAAAGTGATGATCAAGATATTGAGAAAAAATTTGGTCATGCCCATGATACGGAAAACGAGCACAATCTTATAGAAGAAAAAAAACATGCTCATGATCAGAAAGAATCCGATCAAGCTAGAAAACAAGATCCTTCTAAAGAGTATGTACATGCTCACGACAGCGACGAAGAAGCGACCTTTCTTACGCAATCCATCCGGGCAAAATTAAAAGCAGCGATCACAATCATGTGGGATGCCGAGTTATACCTGCGCTTGTATCAGCCGGAAAAATCATTGCCATTTCAGTATAAGGCACTTAAACTTTTAAAGGAGATCAGCCAGGATTCGCGCATTTATGTCCACCGCACTGGCTTCGATCCACCACCATTAAAAGAAGAAAAGCGACTGACGGCAAATCTGTCAGAAATTCAAACTTCGACCATTACCGTCCACTCAAAAAAGTCCGAAGAATATTCGGCTATCCGCGCTGCTGTACTGGAAATTGAAAAAATATTAAAGGAAGATTCAATAATGATATCAGCGGATGCATCATCAACTTTCAAAAAAGCCGGGCATGAATTGGCCGCCATTGAACTAATCCAACCTGGTGGCTATTTGGAAACGTTGTCCTTGTTAAAAAAGTTATCAACTGGTGAGATTAAAAATGTTAAGACACGAGACGCGTTGTTACAAATCAGAAAATCGTTATGGCAAGTGCTGCCTCAGAAGACAATGTCTCCCCAAGCTCCCACCGGCGTAACTCACGCATTGGATCTTGAATTTTTAAAAAACCTGGAAGCGTCGAAACAAAACCATTAGCATGAGCTTCGATCCTGTACTTCCTTTATGGCTGATTATACTTATTGGAATATCCCTTACCCTTCTATTTCTGTGGCAGGAAAATAAGAAGACACATCGATTCAAGGGCCTTCGAATGGTTTCGGTTTTGATCATGATAGCAGCATTTACTTTAATCCTGTTAAAGCCACTACATCAAAAAGAAAAGTCCTCCAACATCATATTGCTTACTAAGGGTTATTCTAAAAAACAAGTCGATAGTGTTCTTCTTAACAAAGTCGATTTCTCTTTAATGCACTTAAAAAATGTTCCACCTTATAATAATTCTACACCCCTTCTCTCTAACGATTTAAATCAACGCAGTAATGAAATTCAAACAGTAATTGGAGAGGGTATTCCCATCTGTGATTTGGATAAAATGGACAACAAACACTTTGAGTTTGTCTCCAACACGCTACCGGAAGGCATTGTTGAGTTATCAATTCCCAAACTGACCATTGCCAATAGAAAAAATACTATCAACGGAAAATTTAACAATAGTCAAGAAACCATCCGGCTTTATCTTTCCGGACCTGGAGGCAAAGAGGACTCATTGACTTTAAAAGGTAAGGGCCAACATAATTTTAAATTAACTTTTCTTCCTAAACAAAGCGGTGAATTTATTTACACGCTTGGGGTACAAGACAGTGTTGATCGCTACCAGGAAGATTTACCCATACATGTGTCGGAAGAACAAAAGTTAAAGATCCTATTCCTTCAACATTATCCTTCTTTCGAAACACAAACGCTCAAAAGTTTTTTAGCACGGAAGCATCACAGCATGGTACTGCGACACCAGGTTTCAAAAAATGATTTCCGATATGAATACATCAATCATGAACCGCTTTCATTGACTAAAATAACGGTTGAGGTACTGGATGATATGGACCTTGTTATTTCTGATTCAGAATCGCTATCTGTTTTATCCCCGTTAGAAAAACAAAACCTGGAGAACGCGATTCAATCTGGATTGGGACTGCTTAATTTATCTTACCAGGCGGGCAAAAGTTTAACTAATTTCTTTCCTTTTCAAACAATCTCCACTAAAAATGATACGGCAGCGATCCGTCTACACTCCAAGTCATTTAATTTTCCAATATCAAAATCGAGGGTAATTGAAAATTCATTGCTTATTCCTATTCAAAAAAATAAAAGTGGCGTTTTGTCGGGATATACCTTTGCAGGTGCCGGCAAAATAGGATTTCAATCGCTTCAGGAAACGTACACGATTTCCCTTGCGGGCGATTCAATTTCCTATAGTGAATTGTGGACACCTTTGATAGAGCGCATTTCACGATCCGTCGCCCAATCATCAAAGATCAAAATTGTACCTTCCTTCCCTTATTACGAAGACGAACCTATCGATCTCGAAGTCATATCTTTGTCCGAAAGCATTTCTATCAAGGCCGACGATGTTTCAATTCCATTAAAAGAAGATATGCTTATTGATAACGTGTGGCGTGGACGCACGTGGGCCGGGAAAAAGGGATGGCATAAATTCGAAACAAGTGATGGAAGTACTTTGCACTATTACGTTTCTGACACAAGTAATTGGAAATCGCTGGCGCTAGCGAATCAGCTTATGGAAAATGCGTTGGCTAACAGTTACGGGAAAACCGCCAAATCTGAAATTATTAAGGTGTGGGAACCTGTTCCGCCCTTGGCATTCTATTTATTATTTCTGTTTGCAGCGGCGTTTCTTTGGCTGGCTCCGAAATTATAGCGGAAGCTTTTTTACAAGCATCATCGTCACTAGACGTTCCCAATTACTTTTTTTCCTTTTTCGGGGTTGTCTCAATAACATGAACCAATTCATCATACCAAGCCTGCCCGTACTTTCTGATCAAAGGATCTTTTAAAAACTTGTATACAGGAACCTGCAATTCTTTACCCAAAGCACAAGCCGGTGAACAGATGTGCCACTTATGATAATTGACAGCTTCGAAGTTTTTCTTTTGTGTAATCCGGATCGGATACAAATGACATGAAATAGGTTTTTTCCAATCGATAACGCCGTCATTGTACGCAGCCTCGATACCACACTTTAGTATACCTTGTTTGTCGTATACAGCATACACACACTCTCTACCTCCAATCACCGGTGTACACAGATCGCCTTCGTCATCGACGGTGTGGGTGCCCTGCTTTTCGATTTCTTCGATGCCCCTTGCTGTGAGATACTTCTTTATTTTTGGATATATCTCTTCAAGAATTGCCAATTCATCCTCCAGCAATGGAGCACCAAAATCCCCTTCCACGCAACAGGCACCTTTGCATTTTTCAAGATTGCATACAAACTCTTTATCACGGATATCATCAGATACAAGAACTTCACCTACTTTAATCATGTTGCAAAGTTATAAGATAGGGACGATTTAAGAGGGCCTAAGTACGAATTTTATCCATTATGATGAAAAGCAATCACTCAAACATCTCTATTTGTAGTTGACCCTGAAGGTTAACGTCAGCTTGAATGGCTTTCGCGGAAAATTGCCGTGTGAAAAGGCCGATGTAATAAGCGGGAACTTCCATCAGCCGGGAATCCATTTTGTGAACTGATAATGCTGTGTTCAGCCCCATAACCAACATTCGATTCTGATACATCCTGACAATTCTTTTATAAAATTGGAGATTGTTTTGAACTCCCGCGATTCTTTCGAAGTTATTAATGCCTAGATACCGAAGTAATTTATCAGGATGTTCATGAAGGTAATGTTGATAATTTGACCTTTCATTTAACATAAAGGTGAAGGGCATCAAAATATTAAAACCAAGTGCGGCGAGCGAATCGATAATCGATAGAGGAATGTCAAACCCGAAAGGATCAACCAAACAAAATACAGCCACGTGGTGCCCTCTTTTCGGCCGTGAAATAACTCTTCTAAATTTGTCAGGGAGTTGCGACAACTCCGAATCAAGGATGAGAACATTTTTACGACGAAAATAGCGATCTACACGTCGCTCTAAGAGTTGTAACGATTCGGGATCACGTTCACAAAGAATCCATTGTGTAATGGGGAAATCAGAACAAAGCGACGCAAACGAGGAACCCGGGAAAATTTCTTTTTTGTATCCAACGGAGTACAAACCACTTCCCGTGAACAAATCAACAAAAACAATTTCATCCGCCTTGACGGAGACGTTCATGACAAAAGCTCGCAAATAACTCTGAATGACTTCAACTTTTACTTTAAACCATGGTTCGGTGGCCGTGACACTTAATCCATCGGAGAGAAAAATTGATTTATCATTCGGAGATTTTAAATTCAAATGTTTATGTTTAGCATGTTGATGATCAAAGTTACTTCGTGTTTTGCGTAGATAAAATTCTGAGAAGCACAATTTTAAAAATCCATAATTTTTTTTTGAAATATAGCGAGTACAAAAACAGTGCTCTAACTTGCGGCCACTTATGATGAATTATTTAGAGAGTTTGAATGAGCCTCAACAGGAGGCGGTGATGAATACGGATGGCCCTTGCATGCTCATCGCTGGCGCCGGATCAGGCAAAACAAGAGTGTTGACATATCGCATTGCGCACCTCATTAGTAAAGGAGTAGATCCTTTCAATATTATGGCACTCACGTTCACCAATAAAGCTGCCAAAGAAATGCGGGAGCGTATTGAAAAAGTCGTAGGTCATGATGCGCGCAATTTGTGGATGGGGACTTTTCACTCGGTATTTGCCCGCATACTCCGCGCCGAAGCCCACCATCTTCAGTATCCAAATAATTTTACCATTTACGACACTGATGATTCAAAAACCCTGATCAAAAACATTATTAAAGAATTAGGCCTTGACGATCAAGCATATAAACCAAGCACAGTCTATAACCGCATCTCAGCAGCAAAAAATAGTTTGATCAGCTGGCAGGATTATCTCGCCAATGCCGAATTGATGGGCGACGATGCCTCGAACCTTCGCCCGGAAGTTGGAAAGATCTATAAAACCTATGCCTTGCGTTGCTTCAAAGCAGGCGCAATGGATTTTGATGATTTATTGTTTAATACGGATAAGCTTTTCAAGGAACACCTGGAGGTACTTAACAAGTATCAACATCGTATCCAATACATCTTGGTGGATGAGTTTCAGGATACCAACCTTTGTCAGTACTTCATCATTCGCAAACTTGCTGCAGTAAGACAAAATATTTGCGTGGTGGGTGATGATGCTCAAAGCATCTATGCATTCCGTGGCGCAGACATCACAAACATTCTAAATTTCGAGCGTGATTATCCGGATCTGAAAGTTATCAAGCTGGAGCAAAATTATCGATCCACTCAAAACATTGTAAACGCAGCAAACTCGGTAATTAAAAAGAACCGGGCACAGCTTCCCAAAAATGTGTGGACTGCCAATGAACAAGGTTCGCTCATCGAACTTATTAAAGCGGTGTCTGACAACGAGGAGGGTAGATTAATTGCTACCTCGATCTTTCAGGAAAAAATGCAGCACCAGCTGAAGTTCAGTGATTTCGTGGTATTGTACAGAACCAACAGTCAGTCGCGTGCTATTGAAGAAGCGTTGCGCAGGATGAACATAAAATATAAGGTAGTCGGCGGTTTGTCCTTCTATCAGCGAAAGGAAATCAAAGACCTCCTCGCCTACATGCGTTATACGATGAACCGGCAGGATGAAGCTTCCTTCCGGAGGATCATCAACTTACCTAAACGTGGCATTGGCGACTCCACCATTGATAAAATTGTTGTCGCAGCTAATGATCATGATATTTCGATATGGGAAGTTTTGCAAAAAGCTGAATCTTTTATTGGCGGTAGAGCTGCCTCCCCCATCAGTGATTTTGTCGCGATGATCCGGCGGTTTGGAATTGAAGTTGAACGCCGGGATGCTTACGATGCGGCTTTCGAAATTGCGAAAGGTTCGGGGTTACTGCGGGAACTCTATGAAGATAAAACAGTGGAGGGACTGAGCCGCTACGAAAACGTGCAGGAATTGCTAAATGCGATTAAAGAATTTGTGGACGATCCAGAACGTCAGGAAAAAGGATTGGGCGCATTTCTGCAGGAAGTATCCTTGGTAACAGGTCAGGATGAAGATAAAGACAAAGATCCCGATAAGGTAACGCTGATGACCATTCACATGGCGAAGGGATTGGAATTCAGACATGTTTATATCGTGGGATTGGAAGAAGACTTGTTTCCTTCACAAATGATGCTGAGCAGTCGTGCGGATTTGGAAGAAGAAAGGCGATTGTTTTACGTGGCTATTACACGGGCTCAAAAGCGGCTTTTCTTGTCCTATGCCCTCACCCGTTATCGTTACGGTCGCCTGAAAAACTGCGAACCCAGCCGGTTTTTGGACGATATTGACCAATCGTTCATTAAAGTCAGCAGCAAGTTTGCAGGGCTGGAATCCGTACCTCCGAATAGCGAATACGCAAAAAGTTTGGTCACAGGAATTCGAAAGACGATTAGCTCAACTCCACCTCCAAAAGTTACTGCTTACAGAGCACCCACCGATTTTGTTCCCAGTGATACAGCATCTTTACAGGAGGGAATGAAGGTTGAACATCCCAAATTTGGATTCGGCATGGTGATGCAGATGGATTTTACGGGTGCTGACCGAAAAGCAAAGATAAAATTCGATGATTTTGGAGAGAAGACCTTATTGCTTAGCTTTGCTAAACTTAGAATCCATAATTGAGGTTAGGTACAAATTTTAGGTAGCAAGAAACTACTGTACTGCCCATCAAATCCAACAAGAGAAATCCACATAAAATGATAGGAGAATACAACTCACAACGTCCTGATATTATTCTAAAAGAATACGGACGTAACGTCCAGAAACTGGTTGAATACCTGCGTTCTATTGCAGACAAAGACAAAAGGACTGAACTTGCCTACACCCTTATTGAACTGATTAAACAATTAACACCCAGCATAAAAGATCAGCCCGATAATCCTCAAAGATTATGGGACGATCTATACATCATCGCTGACTTTAACCTGGATGTCAACAGCCCCTATCCAATGCCGGAGCGGGAAATCATCTTTAAAAAGCCAATGAAGATGATGTATCCAAAAAATGATGTGCGTTTCAAGCACTATGGAAAGAATATTGAAAAGCTGGTGAAGGAGGCCTTGAAAAAAGACGATCCGCAAGAGCGGGAAGAGTCAATAATCTACCTCGGCAAACTCATGAAAACGTTCTACGGCAACTGGAATAAGGAAACGCTGGATGATTCTGTGATCTTAAGAGATATCCAGGCTATGTCTGGTGGGGCATTGAACATGACCATTGAAAAGGTTAGAGAAGATAATCTCTTCGAAAAACTTTACAAGGAGCGCAAAAAAACTCGTCCTCAGGGAAATGGCGGCGGTGGTGGCGGTCAGCAACGTCATCAAGGTGGAGGTGGACATCGTCCTTTTAACAAAGGTAAAGGTGGCGGAAACTTTAGAAGGCGGAGAGATCAATAATAAAGTGAGCTGCGGCCTTCAAGCCGTTTGTAAGCTCAAATCGCAGTACTCGCGCTTGCAGCAGTTAGTTAATTCATAAAATAATAAATAGCCTGTCCACTGGTTACGAGCTAAAAGCACAAATCTTTAGCTCGCAGCGCATAAGGCTCGCAGCTAATTCACCATGAGTATTTTTAAGATTCGGGGAGGAAAAAAACTAAAAGGAGAAATCATCCCGCAAGGTGCGAAAAATGAAGCCCTGCAAATTTTGAGCGCGACGCTTTTATCCGCAGAACCTGTTACGGTTCACAATGTCCCCAACATTGTCGATGTCAATAAATTAATTGAGTTAATCGGTGCGATAGGCAGTAAAGTGGAAAAGCTTGGACCCGAATCCTACAGGTTTACGGCCGCCAATATCAATATTAAATATTTAGAGACTGAAGAATACCGGAAAAAAGCCGCTGCCCTCAGGGGTTCCGTTATGTTGCTCGGGCCCATTCTGGCACGTTTTGGAAAAGCTACGATGCCGAAACCGGGTGGAGATAAAATTGGCAGGCGGCGATTAGATACACATTTTCTTGGGTTTCAAAAGCTGGGCGCTAAATTCAACTTTGACTCTGAAGAGCATCTTTTTACCATCGATGCTTCTGAGTTAAAAGGTTGTTACATGTTACTGGATGAAGCGTCCGTAACCGGAACGGCAAACATTGTGATGGCTGCGGTACTGGCGAAAGGTACTACGACGATTTACTACGCCGCTTGTGAACCTTACCTGCAACAGCTTTGCCTCATGCTAAATCGTATGGGTGCAAAAATCAGTGGCATTGGCTCAAACCTTTTAACTATTGAAGGCGTCGATAAACTTGGTGGAACGGACCATACCCTTCTTCCCGATATGATTGAGATCGGAAGCTTTATCGGTTTAGCTGCCATGACGCAATCTGAAATCACCATTAAGAATTGCCGCATTGATATGTTGGGTATTATACCCGATACATTTAAAAGACTGGGCATTAAGATGGAGTTTAGAGGCGATGATATTTTTATTCCTTCGCAAGATCTGTATGAACTGGAGACGTTCATCGATGGATCTATTCTTACGATCTCCGATGCACCCTGGCCTGGATTTACGCCAGACTTAATCAGTATCGTCTTGGTCGTTGCCACACAAGCAAAAGGAAGTGTACTCATCCATCAGAAAATGTTTGAGAGCCGTTTGTTCTTTGTCGACAAACTAATTGACATGGGTGCTCAAATAATCCTTTGTGATCCGCACCGCGCAAATGTCATTGGACTGGAAAGAAAACAGCAACTAAAAGGCATTAAGATGTCTTCCCCGGATATTCGTGCAGGGGTAGCGTTGTTGATTGCAGCGTTGTCTGCCAGCGGCACCAGCGAAATTTCCAACATCGATCAAATCGACAGAGGTTATCAAAACATCGATGCCAGGTTAAAAGCTTTAGGTGCGGATATTCAGCGCGTGATTTAAATATTCTTTCAAATTATTCTAATGTTAATTCCTAAAAATTCCTAAGATTTTGGAATTGTTAAAGGGTTGTAGCTGCCGGTAACAAATAATTGTTTCCAGCAATTGACGACCTGTGTTAGCTGTACACTTCTGTAACGTCGCCACTCAGCATGACGTCCAAGGGTTGATTCAGTCAACCTATTATCGTTATGCTTGAAAATTATATCAAAATTGCGATTCGCAATATCAGCAGAAATAAGATTTATGTGATCATTAACATGTTCGGCATGGGCGTTGCCATGGCATGCTGTATGACCGCTTATTTACTGATTGCTTACAACATTGAGTTTGATGATTATTTCGCGGGTGAGCAGGTTGAAAATATTGTTAAAGTTGTACACCATTTAGAAACCTCGGAAGGTAAGAAAGATCAAAGTTTGGTTTGTCCTATGGTGATGGCGCCTCAGGCAAAACAAGATATCACCGGCATAAAGGACTTTACTCGATTTTACAACGAAAGTGGTATCATGAGTTATGATAAAGATACCTTTCATGAGAATATCCGTTTTGCTGATCATTCATTTTTCAAGATGTTTCCACTGGCTTTAAAGTATGGATCCCACAAAAATTTTGAAGATCAAAAATTCATTTTTCTGAGTGAACAATTAGCAAAAAAATATTTTGCGCAGAAAGATCCTGTTGGGGAAAGTATGTCCGTAGAATTCAACGGCAAGAAATATGAAGTTGTGGTTGGAGGGGTTTTAGACATACTACCCTTGAATATTTCTTTTCACATCGATGCATTGATGCGAATGGAAGTCTACCTGGATGCCTACTCCATAGAACCAAATGATTGGAGCCCCAATCATTCTTCCTCAACTTTATTTAAACTGCAAGATATTAATCAAAGAAAAGATATAGCCGGGCAGATGACCAAGTACCTGGGATTGATCAATGAAAAGCAAAACGATGCTCATTCGCTTTCGTTCGAGCTAGTACCCTTTAAAAAACAAATTATTAGAAGCGAAGTCAGTCAAAGTAATCTGCGTTTACCAATACCTACCATTGCATTGTTCATTTTTAGCACACTGGCCACGATCATATTACTTATTGCATGCTTTAATCTTACAAATACAACGTTAGCCCTGACTGGCAAACGCTTAAAGGAAATCGGCGTACGCAAAGTCGTTGGATCTGGGAGAAATCAGATCGTCTATCAGTTTCTTATAGAAATGGTTATCACCGTTTCACTCGCCATTATTGCAGGATTGTTAATGGCTCAATTCATTGTTCCTCAATTTGCAGCTATGTGGCAACTTGATTATGGATTAAGCGACCTGAACAAATTGAATGTAATGCTGATGCTCATTATACTGTTGTTTATAGCAGCACTGCTGGCAGGCATTTATCCGGCGCTGGCAAATAGTAAATTCAATCCTGTTGAATTATTTAAAGGTAACAAAGGTGTTAAGGGAACCACATATCTTTCGCGCACCTTGCTTGTAGCTCAGTTTTCGCTGTCAATCATTGTATTTATTGGAGGTGTTACGTTCACGCAAAATGCGGCCTATCAAAAAACGATAGACCTCGGCTATGACAAAGAAGATATTCTAACGGTACTGGTAGAAAGCGAACAAGAATATAACGCATTGAAAAACAGAATTTCAGCCAACCCTCAAATTAAAAGTATAGCAGGAGCGTCAAATCACATTGGCCCGTATACTTCGTTTTATAACACAGTCAAGAGCGATACTACCATATTTAAAACGAAAGTTTATGATGTAGGGATCGGATATTTCAATACTGTAGGTCTAGCCTTAGTGGCTGGCCGCGATTTTATTGATGGTAATCAAACCGATTTTGAATCAAATGTTATTGTAGACGAAAATTTTGTTTTAAATCATAACATAGCAAATCCAATTGATGCCCAACTTTTTTACAACGATAAACCCTATCGTATTATCGGTGTAGTCGAAAATCATTTGAGTGGGTTAAAGGAAGGCGATGACAGTGAGCATATCTTTACGTTAGCGCCGCCGTCTAGTTTTAAAAGCATGGTTGTTCGGACTGATGATAAAGACATTTTAAATGTACGCTCCTTCCTGGAGGAAGAATGGAAAAAAATATTTCCCGGCAAACCTTTCGAAAGCAAATTTCAGGTAGACATGATTTATGAGGAGGCTGATACTTACAATAAAAGTCTAAGTCAGATTTTCTTCTTTATAACCATATTGGGCTGCATGCTGTCTGCTTCGGGTATCTTTGCGTTAGCCAGTTTAAACGTTCAAAAAAGAACAAAGGAAATTGGCGTAAGAAAAGTACTGGGGGCCAGCGTTCAAAGTATTATTCAACTCGTCAATAAGGAATTTACCATTATTCTGGGACTGGCTGTTTTTCTTGGAAGCACTGGCGGGTATTTATTAACCAGTGCCTTACTAGATGAACTGAGTGCTCAACACCTAGAAATCGGATTTGTCACCGTGATTATATGTAGCGTGACAATTTTTGCCATTGGTATTTTGGCTACAAGTGGAACAATTTTAAAAACTGCGCTCACGAACCCAACTGAGTCATTGAGGAATGAGTAACTCGAAAATATACCGCAAGGTTAAAGGTCTATGTTAAGACCAACCGGACAATGATCCGACCCTAGATATTGGTTATAGATCATGGCGTCTTTTACTTTATCAATTATTCTATCGGGAACAAGGAAGTAGTCAATTCTCCAGCCTGTGTTCTTTGCCCGTGCATTCGTTACATAATTCCAGTAAGTGTATTTAATTTCTTCAGGGTAAAACCGTCTGAAAGTATCAACAAAGCCACATTCTAATAACCGGGTAAAACCATCAATTTCTCGCTGGGTGTAGCCAGCTGATTTGTTGTAATTTTCTTTTGGTCGTGCAATGTCAATGGGTTGATGTGCCACATTCAGATCACCACAAATTATGGAAGGTTTTCTCTTATCAAGCCAGGACACATATTCCCTGAAGTCTTTATCCCAACGTTCGCGGTAGTCCAAACGGGCGAGTCCTTCACCGGCATTGGGCGTGTAGACCGTTGTTAAAAAGAATGTAGGATATTCAGCGGTGATGACTCTTCCCTCCTGATCGTGCTCCTCCATTCCCATGTCGTATGTAACCTGGATGGGCTCCTTTTTTGATAATATTGCCGTACCCGAATATCCTTTCCGGGCTTTAGAGGAATTTACAAAGACGTGGTATCCTTTTAACTGTTCGACAGAGGCGCGCACATCTTCCTCTCCTCCTTTTGTTTCCTGCATGCAAAAAATATCGGGGTCCATTTGCTGAACATCTTTTAGAAAATCTTTTTTGATAATCGAGCGAATACCGTTTACGTTCCAGTTGACGAAATGCATGATTTTGAATTCGGGGTTACAGGTTCAACGTTGAAGTCCAAGGTTCACCTCGAACTTTCTGTAAAGGCGGTAAAAATAAAAAAGTCCTGATAAAACAGGACTTTTAAAATATCTTTAAAGAAGCGACTTAGGCTTTCTTTGTTTTAAAATCTTCTTTGACCTTTTCAACATCAACATTTTTAACAACGGGTTGGAAGTTTTGGATCTTCAACGATTGCCGTCTTACTGCTGATTTTGCCTTGTCCTTGCGGTTTTTGCGCTTTAATCTGGTTACTGCCATGGTTCTGTTCTTTAAAAGGAGCGCAAAAATAACCGGGAAATTTGGGAAAGCAAAACGATATGGTTTAAAGTTTTAAGTTTCAGGCTTAAAGTTTCATCTTCTCGTTGCGGATTCGTGGTTTAGGCTTAAAATTGCGACTTAGTTTGATTATTTGGGTGGATGCAAGTTTGGAGGATACGATCCTCAACTTTAAACCCGAAACTATTTTAATGATGGAAAAACCTAGCCTTCCGAAAGGAACCCGCGATTTTGGACCCGCTGTAATGGCGAAACGCCAGTACATTCTGGGTATTATAAGATCTGTATTTCAGAATTTCGGTTTCCAGCCACTCGAAACACCTGCCATGGAGAATCTTTCGACGTTAACAGGCAAATATGGAGACGAAGGTGACCAACTCCTCTTCAAGATCCTTAATTCCGGAGATTTTCTTAAGGACATACCTGAATCGAAACTCACGGCGCGCAACTCAAAATTGTTAACAGCAGACATCTCCCAAAAAGGACTTCGGTACGATCTTACTGTGCCTTTTGCCCGCTATGTTGTGATGAATAGGAATGATATAACTTTCCCATTTAAACGTTATCAAATACAACCAGTATGGAGAGGAGACAATCCACAGAAAGGAAGATACCGAGAATTTTATCAGTGCGATGCGGACGTCGTGGGGACAAATTCCTTGATCTGCGAAGCCGAGATCATTTTAATGATTAAAGAAGTATTCAAAGGTCTTGGAATAAACGACTACACCATCAAAATAAATCACCGGGGTGTTTTGTCGGGCATCGCAGAATCAATTGGTGCGAAAGAAAATGAAACCGCCTTGTTCGTTGCGATCGACAAATTGGATAAGATCGGTGAAGAAAAAGTGAAAGAGGAATTGCGCGCAAAGAATTTTGTGGAAACAAGTCTTACTATGTTGTTTGAACTTCTGAATACCAAAGGATCGACATCACAAAAGCTAGCCGCTTTATCTTCAAAGTTTGAAAACACAGCGAATGGTAAAAAGGGATTGCAAGATCTTCAGCAGGTTCTAGAATTACTATCAGATTACAACTCAAATGACAATCAGGTAGAGTTTGATATTGCGCTTGCAAGGGGCTTAAGTTACTATACCGGATGTATTTTTGAAGTAAAAATTAATAACGTCGCTATTGGTAGTGTTAGTGGTGGCGGGCGATACGATAATCTCACCCAGGCATTCGGTGATAAAGAAAATTTATCAGGCGTTGGTTTTTCGTTTGGTGTAGATCGTCTTTATGATGCCATGGAAGAGTTAAAAATTTTTCCGAAAGACGCACAGGTTTCTTCCAAAGTCTTGATTTGTCATTTCGATGAACCCAGTATGCGATATGGCCTGGGCATATTAACCAAGCTAAGAGCAAATGGCATCGCATCTGAAATCTACCCTGATGGAAGTAAACTGAAAAAACAACTTGACTTTGCAAACAAAAAAGACATTCCATTCACGATTGTCATTGGGTCCGAAGAGATAAAATCTGGTTTATTACCTTGCAAAGACATGGCAAAAGGCGAACAGGAAAAGCTTACCATAGAACAGATTATCGCAAAATTAAAATAATCCTATTTAACTTAGCGTCTCTGCGTCTTAGCAGCTAAAAGTAGAGAACCGCAGAGCACAAAGACGCAACGGATTTTTAAATGCCAAAGACTTCAGTTCATAAGATATCTTCAAAAAAACTAACCTTAACAGATCTTGCCAAGATCAATGAAGGGACGGTAACGATCGAACTTTCTGGTGAAGCCAAAGCAAAAATTGAACGCTGTCGCACATACCTGGATAACAAACTAAAAGAAACCAATCGTCCGATATACGGCATCAACACTGGTTTTGGGTCATTGTATAACAAACACATCCCCTCTTCACAGCTGGAAAAGCTCCAGGAGAATTTAGTCAAATCCCACGCTTCGGGTACTGGCCCGGAAGTACCAGAAGAAATTGTAAGGCTGATGCTTTTTCTGAAAGTGCAATCACTTGCCCATGGCTACTCAGGCGTTCAACTGGCAACTGTCCAGCGATTAGCGGATCTGTTTAACGAAGATGTGTTACCCGTCGTATACGAAATGGGTTCGCTGGGTGCGTCTGGTGATCTTGCTCCTTTAGCGCATCTCTCACTCCCCGTCATTGGCTTGGGAGAAGTAACTTATCAGCAAAACAAATTTTCAGGAGAAGCGATCCATCATAAATTCCAATGGTCACCTTTATCATTGGCAGCAAAGGAGGGTCTTGCCCTTTTAAATGGAACGCAGCTTATGAGTGCCTATGGTATATGGTGCACGTTGCATGCACACCGTTTGACGAAGCTGGCAAATATTATTGGAGCACTTTCGTTGGATGCTTTTGATGGAAGGAAAGAACCTTTCCTACCACAGGTACATGCCATCCGACCGCAAAAAGGTCAGGTAGAAACCGCGAAAGAAATTCTGAAGATCTTGGAAGGAAGTGAACTGATCGAGCAGCCAAAAAAACATATTCAGGATCCATACTCATTTCGATGCATTCCTCAAGTACATGGAACAAGCGCCGAGGCTATTGATTATGTTAGTAACATTTTCATGATCGAGGTCAATAGTGTCACTGATAATCCAAATATTTTTCCCGAAGAGGACACCATTATCTCCGCTGGAAATTTTCATGGACAGGCACTGGCAATGGCGTTCGATTTTCTTGCCATTGCGCTGGCTGAATTAGGAAGTATTTCCGAGCGAAGAACCTATCAGCTTATCGCCGGAGTGCGTGATTTGCCCAATTACCTGGTAGCCAATCCCGGTATTAACTCGGGATTGATGATTCCACAATACACGGCAGCTTCATTGGTAAGTCAGAACAAACAACTTTGCACACCTGCTTCGGTGGATTCCATCGTATCTTCCAATGGACAAGAAGACCATGTGAGCATGGGAGCAAATGCCGCGACAAAGGCTTACCGGATCGTTAATAATTTATATTCAATTTTGGCGATCGAATTAATCACTGCAGCGCAGGCATTGACCTTCCGTCGACCAATGAAAACTTCACCTTACCTGGAGGAGTTAATACATAATTTTCGGGCGATTGTACCGTTTATAGAGGATGATCGTATGTTGTACGAGGACATTCGAAAAGCTGAGCAGTTTTTAAAAACTTGGGCCCCCGAATGAAGTTAAAAATTAGCATCGCTTTTTTCCTTGTGGGAATCACCTTCGCCCTGCACGCTCAACATAATAGCAAAGGTGGTAGATTTACTGTTGATCAAATAAAAGGCTGCGCACCCCTAACCGTAAATATTACTTCCATCAATGCACCGTATGTTTGCAATGGAACAACTCCCTGCGAAATGCTTTTTGAATCTCCTCCGAACGGACCGGGGTTTGAGCAGCTCAATTATAGTTATACGTATGACACGCCAGGCATCTATACAATAGTTGTATTATTTCAAGCCGGTGTGGGAACTGATGAAATCACGGTAGAAGTTTTGCCAAACATTCAACCGGAATTTGAAATCTATTCCTGCGGATCAAATGCTGTTCAAGTAAAAGTAACGGACACAAACTATCAACAATACGTTATAGATTTTAACGATGCTACCCCGACTGTTACGGTGCTTTCCGGAAACTTAGCAACAGCTACACACACTTTTGCATCACAAGGAAACAAAACCATTACCGTTCGGGGATTAAATATTGGCGCAGACGACAACTGTAATCCTGCATCGAAAGTAGTGAATGCAGTACCGAGTCTGCCTGTTCCAACGATTACTCAACTTACTGTCTTAAATGATCGCGACATTCAACTTGATTTCAACAATCAGAATAACGTCTTGTACCGGCTACAAATCGCACAGAACAGTGCAGCTGGTTTTCAAAATCTGCAGAATGTGTATGAAGTTTCGACGACAACCATCAACAATTTAAGGACAGATGACAACTATTATTGTTTTCGTTTAGGTGTATACGATCCGTGCAACAACACCACCGTTTATTCGAATATTATCTGCAGTTCAAACTTTGACGTTACAGCCCAAAACAATTTGAACAGGCTAACGTGGGCGACATCATCTGCAGGCGTTAGTAATTATTCATTTACAAAAAATAGTAATCCTCCTTTAAGCGCTGCATCCAATGCAACATCACTGAATGATCCCAACGTGACGTGTGGCGTTGAGTATTGTTACCAGCAAACTACAAACTATGCCAATGGAAGCCGCAGCATTTCTCTTTCCAAATGTGCAACCGCTATTTCAACGAACACCCCTACCGTTGTAGAAAACATTTCTACAATAGTGGGCACCGACAGCGACGTGACATTACAATGGACACAAGATCCAGCATTTGTTGCTGACGGCTACGCGATCACGAAATCTGTCAATGGAACCTTTGCATCAACAGATTCAAGTGCGACAACGACTTATACGGATGCTGAATATCTGAATGATGTGGCTTCCTGCTATAAGATAGTATATGGCGATGCGTGCGAAAATAAAAGTCCGGTGAGTCTTGAGGTGTGCCCCTTACAACTGATGGGAACGCTTCAGCCAAACAACTCGGTTACACTGACATGGGGTGCTTACCTGGGATGGAAAAATGGTGTTGATCACTACATCGTTGAGAAGTTCAATGACCAGGGTCAAGTTTTATCAACGATAAATACAGGCACTGCTTTAACCTATACGGACAATACACAAGATCTCTCGAGCCAGGTTGCGATGTACCGGGTGACGGCCGTAGCAAATCAGGCTGGCATTGTTTCATCAGTCTCTAACACCATTACCATTATTAAAGAACCTAACCTGTTTTATCCCACTGCTTTCACCCCAAACGCTGATGGCCTCAACGATATCTTTAATGTATTCGGTCAATTCATCGTGACCTTCGAGATGAGAATCTTTAATCGCTGGGGTGAAATGATGTATGTTACCGACGACCTGGAGAAAGGATGGGATGGATATTTCAAAGGCACGCTGATGCCGGAGGGAACTTATGTATTTCGTGCCACGATAACCGACGAGGCGGGTAGAACTTTCGATAGATCCGGTACCCTCGTGTTGCTTCGGAAGAATTGATTAAAAGATCAGACCTATCTTCTAATTTTACAATCTTTTACGACCTTTACACAAATACAAAGTAAGTGCAAACTGGAAGAGGCATTAATCGAATTCTACACACTAAAAATTCACAATCATGTTTGATATGATGAAAATGATGGGCAAGATGAAAGAAGTTCAGGCCCGCATGAAAGAATCTCAAGATAAGTTAGGAACCATGTATGCAACAGGAGAATCTGGTGCCGGCCTTGTAAAAGCAAAGGTAAGTGGAAAGAAACAACTGATCTCTCTTGATATAGATCCTTCTCTGTTAAAAGCTGAAGACAAAACCATTCTTCAAGACCTGGTTGTCGCTGCTGTAAATAAAGCCTCCGAAGAGGCCGAAGTTTTAGCGAAAGAAGAAATGCGAAAAAGTACTGAAGGACTACTCCCCAATATACCGGGTCTGGATTTAAGTAACCTGATGGGGGGATGAGCCGCACGGCCGTCGTCATTCTTAATTATAATGGGGAAAAATTACTGCAGCAGTTTCTGCCCTCAGTAATTCAACATTCATCTGGTGCTGATATTATCATAGCCGATAATAATTCATCGGATGGATCTGTTTCTTTTATTCGCCAATCATATCCTCAAGTAAGGATTGTTCAACTGGACGACAACTATGGTTATTGTGGTGGATATAATCGAGCACTAAGACAAGTCGAAGCCGACTACTGCGTGTTGCTAAACAGCGACATTGAAGTAACACCACACTGGCTCGACCCTATGATAGGATTGCTTGATCGACATTCTGAGATTGCAGCAGTCCAACCGAAAGTATTATCCTATCGCGATAAAAATAAATTCGAGCATGCGGGAGCAGGCGGCGGATTTATCGATTCGTTGGGATATCCTTTCTGTCGTGGGAGAGTTTTCGACTTTGTGGAGGAAGATCTGGGACAATATAATGATGAGCGAGAAGTTTTTTGGGCTACCGGAGCATGTCTGATGATTCGTTCCAAAGTCTTCCAAATGTTAAATGGATTTGATGAGGACTTCTTCGCACACATGGAAGAAATTGACCTGTGCTGGAAAATTCATCGGGTAAACCAAAAGGTGTATTACTGTGGTGACAGCGTCATCTACCATGTGGGTGCCGGCACGTTAGGTTATCAAAATCCGCGAAAGACGTTTCTTAATTTCCGAAATGGGCTTTCCCTTTTGCTAAAACACCTCAACACAACGGAGGCGGTATATAAGTTACCACTCAGGATATTGCTCGATTGGATAGCAGCATTTCAGTTCCTGTTAAAAGGCCAATCAAAGAATTTCACAGCCGTTATCAAAGCCCATTTTTTCTTCCTCAACAACATCAACAATGACCTACGAAAACGAAAGGCCCTTCGAAAAACATTTCCTTCTTATAATGACGCCATGATATATAAAGGATCGGTGGTGTTCGACTATTTTTTTAAGAAAAGAAAAGTATTTCAGACTTTGAGCGAGCGTCACGAGCTGTGAGTTTCAGGGGCCGGGCTACTGATTACTACAACATCATCATTGAATAATCACCTCATAACGGCTTGACGAACTCTTCCGTATTTAATAGTCCCAAATAGCACGTCTTCGTAAGTGCTTTCGCATGTTCATGATGAATGCTAAACTTAGATAAATGATAACAGGAGACCCGAATGTAATGAATGAGGCATAAATGAAAAATAACCTTATGCTTGAAGTAGCCATACCAAGCTTATCGCCCAGTTGCGTGCAGACCCCAAAAGCATAAGTTTCAAAGAAATTTTGGATTTTATCTGTTACACGTTCCATACTTACTCCTGTGCTTAAACATTCGACAACTGAAAAGGTTATTTCATCGAGCGTAAATATTGCTCACAAATATAACGTACTAGCTTAACTGAAATTAGCGGATTTATCTTAATTTTTTAACTATTATTGCAAAAAAATACATGTAAGTATACTTTTGAAACCTGTTTATAATCAACCATAAAAACTAAAAATCCAATGAGAAAAGTAGTTTACTCATTTCTGATCTGCGGAGCATTGACCCTCGCGGGCTGTACATTGCCCAAGATGGTGAAAATGTCTAAGGAACAACAATTAACCGTCACCCCTAATCCCCTGGAAGTTCACAAGGATACAGTTGCCTTCGATATGGCAGCGAATCTGCCTGTTAAAATGTTAAAGAAAGGAACTGTATACACAGTGAACACTTTCTATAAATATGGCTCAAGTGAAGTTGCATTAGAACCTCTGGCATTTAAAGCCGAAGATTTTCCAAATGCAAAGACTGAGCAACCAACAGCAACAAAAAGTTTCTTCTTCCCTTACAAGCCTGAACAAAAAACTGGTACGTTAGAAGTTGAAGGTGTTGCGTCCAAAGGTGAAAAATCAAAAGCTACGCCTCGGATGCCGGTGGCAACTGGTATCATTACCACTTCTAAGTTGGTAAAGCCAGTGTACTTTGCCGCTTATGCAGACCACGGTTATAACAATCAGGAAGAACTTGTACCTGTAATCATTCCTGATTTCATTTTCGAACAAGGAAGAGCTGTATTGAGAACAAGCGAAATCAGAAGTGTAAAAGGTAAAGAACTTGACGCTTTCATCGCTTCTAAAAATGCTACCCGTACCGTTACAATTACCGGTACTCACTCTCCTGAAGGAGCTGAGCGTATCAACGCTAAACTTTCTCCAGATCGGGCTGCAGCGATCGAATCTTTCTATCGCAAGCAAATGAAAAAGTACGATTACAAAGGTAAAGCCGATTCAATCAACTTTATCCTGAAGCCCGTTATTCGCGACTGGAATGAATTCAAAAATGTACTTTCTTCTTATGAAGGTATCACCTCTGAAGAAAAGGCAGAATATTTGAACATCATCAATGCTGGTGGTGATTTCGAAGACCAGGAAAACCAAATGAAACGCTTGAAGACTTATAGAAAAGTTTTCAGAGATGTGTATCCTAAATTAAGAACTGCTAAGACTGAGATCCTGGTAGTAAAAGATAAAAAGACTGATGCAGAAATGTCTGTATTGTCTAAACAAGTAACACAAGGTTCGGTATCTGCAGATACACTTTCTTTCGAAGAAATGATGTACGCTGCTACGCTTACTCCTTCTTTAGATGAAAAAGCTGCTATCTATGAAGCCGCTACTAAAAAAGGTTCCAACTGGAATGCCCATAACAACTTAGGCGCAGTTTACATTGCTCAGGCAATTGAAAATCCTAGCAATGCTGCTTCTCTAGCTGACAAAGCTTTGGCGCAACTTGAAATCGCTGCTAAATTGAATGAAGCTCCCGAAGTTCACGCTAACTTAGCTTCTGTTCACATGATCAAAGGTAACGCTTATGCCGCTTACAGCCACGCAACCAAAGCATTAAGCGCAGGTCTGCAAGGTGATAACGCCGCTGGTTTGAATGGCGTAAAAGGTGCTGCTGAAATCGTGAAAGCACAATATGCTGCCGCCGTAACTTCCGAGTCTGCTGCTGCTGACAATGCTGATAACTTGTTCAACAAAGGTCTTGCTCAAGTATTGAATAAAGACTATCAAAATGGTTTAACTTCATTCAACGAAGCTATTGCTAAAGATAGCAACCATGCACTTGCTCATTATGGTGCTGCGGTTGCTTCAGCAAGATTAGGAAACGCTGACAACGTAGTTAGCCACCTTTCAAATGCTGTTAAAGCTGATCCTTCTTTGAAAGAATCTGCACTGAGCGACCTTGAATTTGCAAAATTCGCCACTACTGAATCATTCAGAAACGCATTGAAATAATTAACCTCATTGGTTGTAAACAGAGAGCCCTGGCACCAGCCGGGGCTTTTTGTTTTAGATGGTCAAGAAAAAGTGCTGAAATACTTTTATCCTGTGAATACTGACCCTATTTTTACGCACTTTCTATAAGAACTATGAGAGAAATCCAGTTTAGAGAGGCCCTTCGTGAGGCCTTAAATGAAGAGATGAGAAGGGACCCAAGTGTGTTGCTGATGGGTGAAGAAGTGGCAGAATACAATGGCGCTTATAAAGTGAGTCAAGGTATGCTTGAAGAATTTGGCCCTGAACGTGTGTTGGATACGCCAATTTCCGAACTTGGTTTCGCAGGGATAGGTGTCGGTGCAGCGATGAATGGCCTTCGTCCCATTGTGGAGTTCATGACCTTCAATTTCTCTCTTGTAGCCATCGATCAAATCATTAATGGTGCCGCCAAGATCTTATCCATGTCAGGCGGACAATACAGTGCACCCATAGTTTTCAGAGGCCCCACAGGTAACGCAGGACAGCTTGGGGCTCAACACTCACAGAATTTTGAAAACTGGTACGCCAATACACCTGGTTTGAAGGTAGTAGTGCCCTCAAATCCCTACGATGCAAAAGGCTTGTTAAAGACTTCTATCCGTGATAATGACCCTGTCATTTTTATGGAATCGGAAGTGATGTATGGCGATAAAATGGAAGTGCCGACGGAAGAATATCTTATTCCACTCGGACTTGCAGACATCAAAAGACCAGGCAACGATGTTACTATTGTTTCCTTCGGTAAAATCATGAAAGTTGCTTTGGCGGCTGCCGCTGAATTAGAAAAAGAAAATATTTCAGCGGAGGTAATCGATCTTCGTACAGTGCGCCCGATAGATTATGCCACCGTTGTGGAGTCAGTTAAGAAAACCAACCGCCTGGTCATTGTAGAAGAAGCATGGCCTTTATCCTCCATTGCAACGGAAATTACTTACCATGTTCAAAAACATGCTTTCGATTATCTCGATGCGCCTGTTCATAGGGTCAACAGCTTTGATGTGCCACTGCCTTATGCGCCAACATTAATTGAGGCGATATTACCCAACGTTTCGAAGACCATTAAAGCTGTTAAGGCTGTGATGTATCGTGACTGATGATGCCAGGTGCTTTCTGTATTTCTAAATTCGCTTCGACAGAAGGTTGACGTTCGATTTCAAAATGTTTGGGCTTTCTGGTAATCTGATATAAGCCATTACCAAAAACGATCATAAGGATAACGGGTAAGAGGTACGCACCATACCTGAATTTAACTCCTGAGTGACTATATGACCACGAAGTAAAATCCACGTATACTTTCGCCATCGCCATCATTGCCCCCACTAGACACGCGCCAAGAATCACCATGGCAATTGTTCTTGAGATCTTCTCATGCTTACGTAAAAACTGAACCAATAACACAATCAGCACAGAAATGGAAACGACAATCCATACGGTTAACAAGGTTCTCGGGAAGGAACGCAAGTAGTGATACTTATAAATGATCAACCCGATTTTACCCAGAATATTGGGTTTTGATAGCAACCAACTATCAATGAGCATCAGGGTGACAAGCATCCAATAAAAAGACACGCTGCGAATCATGCACTTAAATTTTTCGGTGGCAAGTAATTTAATTATTTCTTTGTGAGAATAATCGAAACAAATCGATGATCGAAGATCAATTTCCACAGGACTTCATTAAACGCGAACAAGCGCAGCTCGGTGATCAATGGAATGACTTTGTTAAAGCTCATCAACAACCTTCACCTATAAGTATTCGATACAATGCTTTCAAATCCAGCTTGCCGTTTCATTTGCAGAAGGTGCCCTGGACTAGAAATGGTGTCTATTTAAGTGAGCGACCCTCTTTTACGCTCGATCCCTCCTTCCATGCCGGAAAATATTATGTTCAAGAAGCAAGCTCCATGTTTTTGGAACAGGCATTTACGCAATCTAACGATTTGAGTAAAGCGCTAAATGTATTGGATTTATGTGCAGCGCCTGGCGGAAAATCGACACACTTGCTAAACTTGATAAACGCTGAAAGTCTGCTTGTGTCTAATGAAGTTATTCAGTCACGTGCGGCTATCCTTTCAGAGAACCTTCAAAAGTGGGGGTTGAGCAACGTAGTAGTAACAAATAACGATCCCAAGGATTTTCAACGGCTCCCCGGTTTTTTTGATGTGATTGTTGTGGATGCACCCTGCTCGGGAGAGGGGCTTTTTCGGAAAGATCCTGAGGCAGCAAACGAGTGGTCACAAGATAATGTGGCATTATGCGCCAAACGGCAGCGGCGTATATTAAACGATGTATGGCCTGCACTAAAAACGGGCGGGATTTTAATTTACTCAACATGTACCTATAACGAATTTGAGAACGAAGAAAATATCCATTGGCTGCAACAGGAATTCAATGTGGAACCTGTTCGTCTGAACATTGAAGAAACGTGGGGAATCCAAGCTATTGAAACCCCGTCATTTTTCGGGTACCGCTTCTTTCCCCATCGGGTTAAAGGTGAAGGATTCTTTATCGCCACACTGCGAAAACTGGATGAACAACCAGAAAGCCGGGTGAGCACCAAGAATATCTTTACTGAACCATCTAAGAAAATAAAAGATCAACTCGCCGAATGGGTCGTCCGTTCAGATCAAAAAATATTTATCAATCGTAATGACCGTGTTCAATTTTTTCCCAAAGGAAAAAATGCTGAAATCGAACTTATTGTGAAAAATCTTCACGTAGTTTTAGCGGGAACGTTTATGGCTACTATTAAGCATGATAAGTTGATCCCTGAACATGGTCTCGCGCTGTCGGTAGAACTTAATCGCAAAATGTTTAATACAATTCCGCTGGAGAGGGTGGAAGCACTTCAATACCTCAGAAAAGAGTCGATTAGTTTTATTCCAAACAAGAAGGGGTTTGCGCTAATTATGTTTGAAGATCTGCCATTGGGTTGGGTGAATGTATTGGAAAATCGTTTGAATAACATGTATCCAAGTGAATGGAGAATCCGAATGAAATAGTCGGTTGATTAAGTAGCCTTTATGCCGTTAACCATGTTGCCGAATGAAAAAAGAGAATGGCCGGTCGAAAGTTTTCAACCGGCTCACTCAGAAGCCAAACCCCTCAACCTTTCCCTCCATTTGTTCTAGACATTTTCATTTACGAAATATCTTCGAAGTTTGGATTTCGCATTTCAAAAATTCAGTAATCGAGGTGATTTACGTATTTTTGGCCCCGAATCCGTTATCCGTTAGTGGGGATCCGATGGCACGGCGCCGAACTGAGTCCGCCAAAACAAGACATGCAAAGTCGAACTGAAGTGTGATGGATAACCTTAATGGATAACGTTTAACGGAAACGAAAAAGAAATGCTGTCAACCAAATACAATCCGTCCGAAGTAGAAAACAAATGGTATAGCTACTGGATGGAAAAGGGATTTTTTCACTCTGAGCCCAACCCAAAAAAAGAACCGTATTGTATCGTAATCCCACCTCCTAATGTTACGGGGGTGCTTCACATGGGTCACATGCTCAATAACACCATCCAGGATATTCTAATCCGTAAAGCACGAATGGAAGGTAAGGAAGCTTGCTGGGTACCGGGGACAGATCATGCATCGATTGCTACGGAGGCAAAGGTTGTGGCAATGCTGCGCGAACGTGGCATTAAGAAATCGGATCTCACGCGGGAGGAGTTTTTAAAGTATGCCTGGGAATGGAAAGAGAAATACGGAGGCATCATCCTGGAGCAATTGAAAAAATTGGGAGCATCCTGCGATTGGCAACGGACCAAATTTACGATGGATCCCGATTATTATAATGCAGTAATCGATGTCTTCATCGACCTCTACAAAAAGGGTAATATCTATCGGGGTATGCGCATGGTGAATTGGGATCCTGTTGGAAAAACGGCGCTATCCGACGACGAAGTGATTCATAAAGAAGTTCAGTCCAAATTATACTACATCAAATATGCAATTGAAGGAAGCGATGAGTTTATCACCATTGCAACGGTACGGCCAGAAACGATCATGGCCGATGCAGGCATTTGTGTAAATCCTTCGGACCAGCGTTACAAACATCTGAAAGGGAAAAAAGCTATTATCCCGCTGATCAATCGCGCTATCCCAATCCTCGAAGATGAATATGTAACCATGGACTTCGGTACAGGCTGTTTGAAGGTAACACCCGCGCACGATATGAACGATTACGAGTTAGGCAAAAAACACCAGCTTGAGGTTATCGATATTTTGAATGAGGATGGAACGCTCAATGCAAAAGCACAAATTCTTGTTGGCGAAGATAGGTTTATTGCCCGAAAGAAAATTGCAAAATTACTGGAGGAAAGTAATCAGCTTGCCAACGTTGAAGACTATAAAAGCAGTGTAGGTTTTTCAGAACGAACCGACGCGGTCATAGAGCCTCGTCTTTCGTTGCAATGGTTCCTAAAGATGAAGGAGATTACAAAACCTGCGTTGGTACACGTGATGAATGACGACATCAAGCTTATTCCACCGAAGTTCAAAAACACCTACAGCCATTGGATGGAGAATGTTCGGGACTGGTGTATTTCGCGGCAGCTTTGGTGGGGACATCGTATACCGGCATGGTATGACGACTCAGGAAATTATGTTGTTGCCAAAACAGAAGAAGACGCACTCTCTGAATTCAAAATTCAATACCCATCATTCAAAGCTCAAAAACTGAAACAAGATCCGGATGTAATGGACACCTGGTTTTCCAGTTGGCTGTGGCCGATGGCGGTTTTCGACACAACCATTTTTAGCGATTCGAAAAACAAAGGCAACCATGACCTTAACTATTATTATCCAACCAACGATCTGGTTACTGCTCCCGAGATACTTTTCTTTTGGGTGGCACGGATGATCATTGCGGGGTACGAATACCGTGGTGAGATGCCATTCAAAAATGTGTATCTGACCGGTATCGTCCGTGATAAATTGGGAAGGAAGATGTCCAAATCGCTGGGTAACTCACCTGATCCTTTGGACCTGATTGGAAATTTTGGGGCTGATGCTGTCCGTGCGGGCATGCTCTTCAGTTCTCCTGCCGGCAATGATTTACCATACGATGAAAAACTAATCGAGCAAGGCAGAAATTTTGCAAACAAAATTTGGAATGCATTCCGGCTCGTAAAAGGATGGACAATCGATGCCACACTTTCTCAGCCCAAGGAAAATGCACTGGCCATTCAATGGTTTCAATCAAAGATGGATGAATCGCTTGCGGCTTTGAATGATGATTTTGAAAAATTTAGAATGTCGGGTGCGTTGCTCACGGTTTATAAATTAATTTGGGACGACTTCTGCTCGTGGTACCTGGAAATGATTAAGCCCGAGTTCGGCAAACCCATTGATGCCGCGACTTACGACAACACTATTGAGTTTTTTGAAACCCTGCTAAAAGCACTTCATCCATTCATGCCATTTATAACGGAAGAGCTATGGCATGAACTAAAGGAAAGAAATGCCGACTGCATTATTGTGGCTCCTTGGCCCAAATCGAAAACCCCGAATGAGAAAATTCTGATCGAGGGATCTGTGGCATTTGAGATTATTACTGAAATCAGAAATACGCGAAACGCAAAAGGCATTTCACCAAAAGAGGCCTTGAGGTTGCTGTTTAAATCAGAAGGCCCTGCACTGATTAAAGATTTTTGGCCGATTATCCAGAAACTTTCTAATGTGAGTGGAGTTTCTGAAACACGCGAAAAAGTTAACAACGCCACCAGCTTCGTCATTAAGTCAACAGAATTTTTTATTCCAATCGAAGGAAAAATGGATGTAGCGAAAGAGCGTGAAACAATTTTAAAAGAGCTCGAATATCACAAAGGTTTTTTGACGTCTGTGGATAAAAAACTATCCAATGAAAAGTTTGTGAAAAGCGCGCCCCCCCACGTAATCGAATTGGAAAGAAAGAAGAAGGCCGACGCGGAAATAAAGATCAAAGCATTGGAAGAAAGCCTCTCCAGAATGTAAACAAATCTTTCCCACAGTTTAAACTTCAGAAGACATTTATCAGTTATTCACCAGCGAATTATAATACTCAAAAATTAATTTCAGATGCTCTCCCTTATGTGAGGCAAGATTATTGTCTTTGATGTACTTCTCGATCGCTTCAGATTTATCATCAAACACCAGAACTAGTTTCTTTTTAGAAGACGGGAGCGCTATCACATGGTTGTCTTTTAACATGTAGAATTCGTTCTTCTTTATAATCTTATCATCGTGACTACCAACATTAAACTGGATGTTGTAGTCCGCTTTTTTAATATCGATGAAAGTCCTTTTAAATAATGGAAGCGTACCTTCTGTTAATACTTCAAAGAACCCGGTGTATGGAACATTTTCTTCGTTCTTGTATTCCTTCCCATTGACAAAAAACGAAGGCATTCTGGAAAGTGAATCAATCCACACAAAACTTTTTACGTTGTTTCCCTTCAATACCTTAACACCATTTTTTCCTTTCACTTCTAATTCATCCAGGTAAATATCATAACGAGTGGGATATCCTTCAATCATCTTGTCTTTGTCATACAACAGAATGGTGGAATATTTCCAATGGGTATCGAGATAGGTATCGCCGACGACCTTCCCTTCAGGTAAAGGGATTCCGTACAACATGTCTGCCATGCCTAATCCATCCAAGTCAACCAAACGATCCAGCGTATTTGCGGCGCGAATATTTGGGGGCACAACGGCTTGTGCCAACACGTCCGATACGACAATACACAAGAGAAAAAACAGGAAGAGATTTTTCATAGGAATCCACATTTATCCTATGCAAAATTTACGGCATACACCCTTGGAGATCAATCCCCCTTCTTGCGGGTATTTGAATAAACAATCATCTCTAACTTAAAAAACACATACCAGTCTAGATCCGCGCCGCAATTAAGAGTTCAATGTTTTTAAACTTCAATGCAAATTTCCGCGCCACGTGTTCATTGGTAAGGCTACCCCTGAAGGTATACACGCCTTTCATGAACCACTTATGCGTAAAGATCATAGGTTCTACCCCACCTTCTTCTGCAGCCCTTAAAATGGTTGGTGTAAAAATGTTGCTTAAAGCGTTTGCAGCAGTATGCGCTACCCGTGAAGCGACATTAGGAACGCAGTAATGGATAACATCATGCCTTCTGAAAACGGGTTTGCTTAATGTTGTAATCTCAGAGGTCTCCACGCAGCCGCCCTGGTCAATACTTAAATCGATGATCAGGGAATCTGGTTTCATCTGTGTTACCATCTCTTCCGTGATAACGTGGCGTGCTCTTCCTTTCTCAGCTCGTAAGGCACCGATCACAACATCAGCTGTCTTCAACGTGTCACCTAGTGTAACCGTATCAATGGTTGATGTATAAATTTGCTGCCCTAATAGATGTTTAATGCGTCGCAGCTTATAAAGATGATTATCAAATACCTGTACTTCGGCGCCGAGCCCGAGGGCCGCACGTGCAGCATATTCCGCCACCGTACCCGCTCCTATGATGACTACTTTCGTTGGAGGAACACCTGTGATGCCACCGAGAATAACACCTTTTCCGTTGTTGGCAGTACTCAAATATTCTGATGCGATCAACAACACCGAGCTGCCGGCTATTTCACTCATCGCCCGGATGATGGGCATCCCTCCTACTTTATCTTCAATGAATTCGTAAGCCAATGCAATAATTTTCTTCTTTAGCATGGCTTGAAGAACTTCTGCTTTCAATTGTCCCATTTGAAGCGCTGAAATTAACGTCTGGCCTGGATGCATCAATTCGATTTCCTCCAACGTGGGCGGCTCTATTTTCAAAATGACATCAGCTTTATAAACCTCTTGCGGCGAGTAAACAATTTTTGCCCCGGCATCGCTGTATTCCTTGTCAGAGAATTTGGAGCCCAAGCCCGCTTTCGCTTCCACCCATATTTCGTGACCGTTGTTAATCAAAATAGCAACTGCATCAGGCGTTAAACTTATTCGGTTTTCCTGGAGGGATATTTCACGCGGTAATCCAATAAAAAAAGCATGCTTGTTCTTTTTTACTTCCAGTAATTTTTCCTGGGGGTGGAGGCTGGCTTTGGCTAATGCTTCAAATCCTGTTTTCTTCTTTTCCGTCATGGACAGCGATGGCTATTGTTCGTTGGGTATTACTTTCAAGTTCAATTTTTACTTCCGCATAACGCGAAGGAATTAGCGATGGGATTTTTTCTGGCCATTCAATAAAACATGGGTCTCCGGAATAAAAATATTCTTCGGTTCCAATATCCATTGCTTCAACTTCATTCCTTATCCTATAAAAATCAAAATGATAAATTTTTTCTTTACTAATGGTTTGATATTCATTTACAATTGAAAATGTTGGGCTGCTCATCCCCTCCGTTACGCCTAAAATTTTGCAGACCAGCTTAATCAAAGTAGTCTTTCCCGATCCCATTTCCCCATGAAACAACCAGACACGGATATCATTTATCCTCCTGACAATCTCTTTTGCTACCAACATCATATCCGATTCCGTTACAGATCGGAACACACCGTTATCCCGGGTCATGACACGTTTTTCGAATTTAAGAAAATAATAGGAATGATTATTTCTTCCATACTTACGCCGCCATGCTGAAACGTATCTTTGTAAAAATTCACATAATAATTATAATTATTAGGGTACGCGAAAAACTGGTCTTCGATAGCAAAAACATAACTTGAAGAAACATTCAACTTGGGGAGGAATAATCTTTCAGGTTTCTGCACCGTCATCACTTTATCACCCTCGTACCCCAGGTTCTTTCCTTGTTTATACCGCAGATTTGAATTTACTGACCGGTCGCCGATAATTTTAAAAGGCCGTTTAACGCGAATGGTACCATGGTCTGTCGTGATAACAACTCTAACATCTTTTTCTGCTATCTTTTTCAAAATGTCTATGAGAGGGGAATGTAAAAACCATGACTTAGTGATGGAGCGATAAGCTGACTCATCAGGAGCTAATTCTCTAACCATGGCCATGTCAGTGCGCGCATGCGAAAGCATATCCACAAAGTTGTAAACAATCACATTCAAATCGTTTTGAAAAAGATTATTTACCGTATCAACCAAGTTTCGACCCTCCTCTAAATTCTTAATTTTATGATACGACATTTTGATGTTCAGATTATTTCTTCGAAGCTGCTTTGCCAGGAATTCATCTTCAAAATTATTTTTCCCTTCATCTTCATCTTCGCCAACCCAGAGCGCTGGATTAGTCTTAGCCATCTCGGAGGGGAGTTGTCCGGAGAAGATTGCATTGCGGGCATACGCGGTAGTGGTCGGAAGAATTGAATAATACGTTTCTTCTTTTTCAACATTGAAATAGGCCGCGAGTTCTGGTTCTATCACCTTCCACTGATCATATCGCAGATTATCAATCAATATGACGAACACAGGCTTTTTACCCAGCTCAGGAAAAATTTTCCGCTTCATTATCTGGTGAGATAACAGAGGTTTGTCCGATTTAGGATCATTTAGCCATGAATCATAATTACGAATAATGAACTTGGCAAAGCTTGCATTCGCTTCCGTCTTCTGCATGTCCAATACATCGCCCATCTCCTGGTTATCCGCCTGATCGATCTGGAGTTCCCAGAAAACAAGTTTTTTGTAAATATCGGCCCACTGTTCATGGTTCATCACGTCTTGAAAGGCCATGCTGATTCTTCTGAATTCCTGCTGGTAATTGAGATTGGTCTTCTCAATAACAAGCCTTTTGTTGTCCAATATTTTTTTGACCGAAAGTAAAATCTGACTGGGGTTTAATGGCTTAATGAGATAGTCAGCGATTTTTGAACCGATCGCTTCTTCCATGATGTGCTCTTCCTCGTTTTTGGTAATCATTACCACGGGAAGGTTAGGCTTATTGTTTTTTATCTGGGTTAAGGCTTCCAATCCTGACATGCCTGGCATATTTTCGTCTAAGAAAACCACGTCGTAATGTCTCTCATCACTCTTCTCAACAGCTTCGGTCCCATTGTTGACGGGGGTTATATCATAACCTCTTTGTTCAAGGAAAATAATATGCGGCTTAAGTAAATCAATCTCGTCGTCGGCCCACAAAATGCTATATCTTTGCATAACTAAAATTTTTACGAATTTAACCATTAATCTCGATCCTTGGTTGTAATCCGGATGAGGAAGACTGCGGATGATTAAAAAGAAGCTAATTAATGATCCTGTTTACGGATTTATTACCATCCCGAGTGAGCTTATCTACGAGATCATCTCCCATCGTTTCTTTCAGCGCCTTCGGCACATTAAACAACTCGGATTAACCCATTATGTTTACCCTGGCGCCCTGCACACCCGCTTTCAGCATGCTTTGGGTGCCATGCATTTGATGGGGAAAGTACTGGATCAGCTACGCTTAAAGGGCGTGGAAATTTCTCATCAGGAATATGAGGCTTCCCAAATTTCAATCCTACTCCACGATATTGGGCATGGACCGTTCTCACATACCTTAGAGCATGTACTGCTGTCTGGCATAAAACACGAAAGTTTGTCATATTTATTTATCGATAAGCTCAATGAAGAAACGAAGGGTGCATTAAATCTCACGCTCCAGATTTTTCGAGACAGCTATCCACGGAAATTTTTTCATCAGCTTATTTCAAGTCAATTGGATATCGATCGGCTCGATTATCTAAAAAGGGATTGTTTTTTTACTGGTGTGCAGGAAGGTACCATTGGCGTGGATAGAATTCTTGCTATGCTCAATGTGCATCAGGATCAGCTCGTGGTGGAAGAAAAAGGAATTTATAGCATCGAGAATTTCCTGAATGCGCGAAGGCTGATGTATTGGCAGGTTTATTTGCATAAAACATCGGTAAGTGCGGAACGGATGTTGGTTAATGTCATCCGCCGAGCACAAGCACTTGTGCGTGCAGACGAAACGTTGCCAGCAAGTGATGCCTTACACGTATTTCTAAAAAACAAATTGACGCTAACGAGCTTTAAGGAAAATGAAGATCTTCTTTCACGTTTTGGTGAATTGGATGATAATGATATTTGGGGTTCACTGAAATGCTGGCAAAACAACAGCGATAATATTTTGTCGTTATTATCACGCATGCTTCTTGAACGAAGACTCTTCAAAGTTCGGCTCAGCATAGAACCGATTAGGAGAAATGAGGTTGCGAATATACAGGCCTCCATCATGAAAACATATAATACCCTCAGATCAGAAACTCCCTACCTATTCTCGCATGGCATAGTATCCAATGAGGCATATGCCGAAGGTCATCAGATAAACATTTTAATGAGAAACGGGGAGTTGCTTGACATCGCGCAAGCTTCCGATTTACCAAACATAAAGGCCATCAGCAAAATCGTTAAAAAAAACTATCTGTGCTGGCCTAAAAATGTATCTTTGCTGAATTCGTAATCCTGTTATCTGATATTATATTTTGATAATTGGTGAAGGAGATAACACTATCTTTGAAAAAACCACTGAGTATGGAATTTAGCGTCAATCAAATAGCCATGATGTTGGGCGGAGAGGTAAAAGGAAACGGCAACGAAAAAATTAAAATGCTCGCCAAAATTCAGGACGCCAAACAAGGACAAATTGCCTTTCTTTCAAATCCAAAATACGAACAATACATCTATACAACACAAGCGACAGCCGTGATTGTAAAAAAAGATTTTATCGCGAGGAAAGAAATAAATGCAACGCTGATTTTAGTGGATGATCCATACATCAGCTTTACACGGCTGCTGGAAGAATATCATAAACTAGTCAGCTTTCAAAAGACTGGTATTGAGCAACCGAGCTTCATTGATAATACCGCTTCCACGGGAAAAGATATTTACAGAGGTGCGTTCTCGTACATTGGCAGTAATGCCCGTATTGGTGACAATGTTAAAATATATCCGCATACCTATGTTGGCGACAACGTGGTGATCGGCAACAACACTATTCTCCATCCTGGCGTTAAGATTTATGCAGGTACAAAAATTGGCAACAACTGCGTGATCCACTCAGGCGCAGTGATTGGAAGCGATGGATTTGGTTTTGCGCCTCAGGAAGACGGATCATATAAAACCATTCCGCAGCTTGGTAATGTAACCATTGAAGACAATGTTGCGATCGGCGGAAATACCGTCATTGATTGTGCTACGTTGTTTGGTGATTCGACTATTATTCGGCAAGGCGTAAAACTTGACAATCTTATACAGGTTGCGCACAATGTTGAAATCGGAAAAAATACGGTCATTGCTGCTCAATCTGGTATTTCAGGTTCGACAAAGATTGGAGAAAACTGTCTGATGGCTGGCCAGGTAGGAATTGCAGGTCACATTACGATCGCTAACAATACGCACCTGGGTGCGCAGAGTGGAGTTTCAAAATCAATTAAAGAAGAAGGTCTCCGCCTAATGGGATATCCGGCATTTGAATTCGGATCCTATTTTAAATCTTATGCTGTATTCAAAAAGTTACCCGACATTAATCATCGTCTGCGAGAACTAGAAGATAAAATGCAAACATCGCGAAATGGCTCCGGATCAACGGAGTAAATCCCACTCTGACGTCACAAAATTGGATAATACAAGGATTTGAGCGTAAATTTGCGCACTTTGCAATTCCATGCTCAATATTAAACAGCAAACAATTCAGAAATCAGTTACCCTTTCGGGTGTCGGACTTCATACAGGGGTACAAACAAATATGACTTTTGTACCTGCCAAACCCAATCATGGTATTAAATTTCAACGCATTGATGTTCCGGGATCTCCCATCATCGACGCTGATTGTGATAATGTGGTCGACGTTTCACGCGGTACTACCATTGAACAAAGTGGCGCCCGGGTAAGTACAATAGAACATACACTTGCGGCCTTAACGGGACTTGAAATTGATAACGTGCTCATTCAGCTCGATGGTCCGGAATGTCCAATTATGGATGGCAGTTCGATCGAATTCGTTGGTACATTAAAAGCGGCGGGTACCGAAGAGCAAAATGCATTACGTGATTTCTTTGAAGTTCAGGAACCGCTGTTTTATCGTGAAGCGGCCCGTAACGTTGAGATCGCGGCGCTTCCGCTAGATGACTACAGGGTAACGGTAATGATTGATTACAATTCTCCGGTACTCGGCAGTCAGCACGCATCGATCACTGACATTCGCCAATTTGAAAAAGAGATCGCCTCATGCAGGACGTTTTGTTTCCTTCATGAGTTAGAGATGTTATATAAAAACAATCTTATCCGGGGTGGAGATTTGAACAACGCCATCGTAATTGTTGATCGGGTTGTACAAGAAAATGAGTTAGACAACATTGCTAAAATGCTTGGCAAACCAAAAGTCGCTATCAAGCAGGAAGGCATTTTAAATAACATAGAATTACGTTACAAGAATGAACCTGCCCGTCATAAGCTCTTGGATATTGTAGGGGATCTTACGCTGGCAGGGAGACCATTAAAAGCACAGGTGCTTGCTGCTCGTCCCGGCCATGCTGCTAACGTAGCGTTCGCAAAGAAGCTGAAGAAGGCTATGCAGGAATCGGATAAGAAAGGGAAACCCAAATATAATCCGAGCTTGCCGCCAGTGATGGATATTAACAAAGTAGCAGCGACGCTACCACACCGTTATCCATTCTTGTTGATAGATAAAATCATTTATCTCGATAACGAAAGTGTTGCGGGCGTAAAAAATGTTACGGCGAATGAGTACTTCTTTCAAGGACACTTTCCCGGAAATCCTGTTATGCCAGGTGTACTTCAAATTGAAGCCATGGCTCAAATAGGCGGCATCTTGGTTTTGCATACTGTTCCTGATCCTGAAAACTATTGGACTTATTTTTTAGGCATTGAAAATTTCAGATTTAGAAAAATGGTACTTCCTGGTGATACCCTGGTCATTCAGTGCGATCTTCTTGCTCCTATTAAAAGAGGAATAGCTAAAATGACGGGCCGAGCATACGTCGGCAATACGCTTGTATGCGAAGGTACCATGACCGCCAGCATAGTTCGAAAAGATTCATGAGTAGATTTCCCAACGCTAACGTACACCCTGAAGCTCAAATCGGTAACAATGTTATCATAGAGCCCTTCGCTACTGTTCAAAAAGATGTCGTCATTGAAGATGGATGCTGGATAGGACCAAACGCAATTATTTGGGACGGCTCAAGACTAGGTAAAAATGTGAAGGTATTTCCTGGTGCTTCTGTTTCATCTATACCTCAAGACCTGAAATTCGCAGGCGAAAAAACGCAGACTGTCATTGGCGATAATACTGTTATTCGGGAAGCTGTCACCATAAGCCGCGGAACTACTGATAAATTTCAAACCGTAATCGGAAAGAATTGCTTATTGATGGCGTATGTCCATGTTGCACACGATTGTATTGTAGGTAATAATTGTATTCTTGTAAACACAGTACAAGTCGCCGGGCATGTTACTATCGATGATTGGGCCATTATCGGTGGGGCTAGTGCATTGCATCAGTTCGTGAAAGTTGGCGCACATGTTATGTTATCGGGGGGATCTCTCGTACGGAAAGATGTACCTCCATATACAAAAGCAGCGCGCGAGCCACTTACTTATGCGGGTATTAACACCGTTGGACTAAGACGACGCGGATTTCCGTCAGAGAAGATCAATGAAATTCAGGAAATCTACAGGTACATTTTTCTAAAGGGTTTGAATAATTCAAAAGCGCTCGACATTGTCGAAAAAGAAGTGCCTGCCAGCCCCGAAAAAGATTATATTGTTGACTTCATTAGGACCTCCGAGCGAGGTATAATGAAAGGTTACGGTGGAAATGATTGAAGCTGACTGTACCAATAATATTGACGATTTCTTGTTTAACAGTTTAATTTTTAATTCCGATTAACAGCTAAAGATTAACGGAATACATGACCTCCTCCGAGAAAAGTTCTGTCGGGAATATTGAAATTATCGTAAAAGATCTCGGTAAAAGATTCAATCGTGAATGGATTTTCCGGAATCTGAATTACAAATTTGAGCCTGCTAACGTTTATGCCATTACAGGCCCCAATGGCTCAGGCAAATCAACCTTACTGCAAGTTCTTTGGGGACAGTTACCTCAGTCAAAAGGAGAATTAAAATACAAGAATGCGTCTCATGAAATTCCTGTTGAAGAGATATACAGACACCTTGCCATTGCCACACCATATCTCGATTTGATTGAAGAATTTACGTTACTAGAACATCTTCGCTTCCATTTTAAAATGAAGCGCAGTCGGAACAACATGGATGAACATGAGATTCTTGACAAAATGCAACTGACTAAAGCCAGAGATAAACACATTGCAAACTTTTCTTCTGGTATGAAGCAACGTGTAAAACTCGCCCTCGCTTTTTTTACTCAGGCCGACCTTATTTTTTTGGATGAACCTACAACTAACCTGGATTCGAACGCAGCCTCCTGGTACCATGAACAGTTAAAGGGTTTACCTCTGCAATGCACTATTTTTATCGCTTCCAATCAAGCCAGCGAATATCCGCAGAATGCCAAAATCCTAAACATTCTCGATCTTAAATGATGCCCCCTTTCGTGAAAACCATGCTTATAGTACCAACCTTCGGGTAGCTTATCTGGGGTTAAAAATCTTGAATTCTCGATAAAGCGTCTTATTCCAAGTTATAACTGCAGGTTACAAGATCACCCGACAATAGATTAAGCTGTAAGGTTAAAAGGCAGCAGTGTGCCTCGGAACTAACTTTTGATTTCATCATTTTTACACGGATATTAGCGATACTAAAATCATAACCATGAACCATTTAAGCAGAATTTTATCTTTTTTATTACTCGTTAGCGTTACGTTATTGCTTAGCAACTGTGGCGGTGATGATGACCCGGAAAAGTCTGAGGAAGAAGTCCAATTAGATAAACTGAAAGCAGCCCAATGGACGCTCATTTCAGCAAGCGATGGAACGGACCGAACTGCGGAATACCCTGGAATGACATTATCCTTCGTTGGCACCTTTAGCACTGGTGGCACCTACAGTTATACAAGCTCAGCCACGGATTGGCCGTCAACCAGCCCATGGCAAAAAGATGGTACCTGGAAGTTTGTTTCAGGAAGTGTTACCAACAAAATTATCAGACTCTCCGACGATGTTGAAATGACGTACACCTTATCTAACTCCGACAAACAACTTAGCCTTGCTTTTAATTATACGGGCACCGGCTTCAATAACGGTAAAGTCGCCGTAGTAGAAGGAGATTGGGTGTTTACTTTTACCCGACCATAAAATTTTAACTGATATTATGTAAAAGCCCATAACCAGGGGCTTTTTTATGCCTCAATTTTTGCTGTGTCAACGAGGATCCTATTTTAAAACAACAACCGTAATACCGTCGCCCCCACGTTCAATATGTTCATCATTGACGGAGACCACTTCTTTATATCGCTTTAAATGCTCGCGTACGATTTTTCTTAACACGCCCTCACCTTTACCATGCAAGATGCGAAGCTCACCTTGTCCGAGTAAAATCGCGGTGTCGAGATATTGATCCAAGATGCCAATAACTTCGTCTACCCGCTTGCCACGTATATCCAGCGTTGGATTAAAATGAGCACGCTTCTCAATCACATTGATTCCAGCCGATCGCAACCTGGCACCAATTTCTTTTTCCACAGCAGCGGTAATTTTTTCCAATTTGTTAACGTTGGTGACGGATTTTAATAAGCCGAATTGAACAGTTGCATGTTTACCTTGTATTGAAAGAATAATCCCACTCCCCTCATGTCCTGCAATACGAACCCGGTCTCCCTCTTTCAATTGTTCTGCAGCAGGTTGCTCTGGTTTTACGGGTGTCGCAACCTTATGGGTAAGCGTTTCCAAGTTCTTTCTGACTTTCAGTGTTTCCTTTTTCTCAGCCTTATTTTCTTTTATATGGCGAATGGTCTTTTCAATCTCGCGGTTTGTTTGTTTCAACAAATTGGAAGCATCCTCTTTTGCCTTGTTGAGAATATCTTTCTTTTTTGTTTCAAGCTCCGTGGAAAGTGATTGATATCGCGCAAGTGATTGTTTCAGCTCGGCTTCTTGTTTTTCAAGTTTGCTGATCTTAACGCTTAATTCCTGTCTTTCCTTGTCCAACGACCGGGCTAATGTTTCAAAGCCAGCAAGATCTTTCCCTACTAACTTCTCTGCTGCTTCAAGTGTCTTTGAAGGTAATCCAGTTTTCTTTGCAATTTCTAATGCGAATGAACTCCCGGGTTTACCGATATCCAATATGTACAACGGAAGCAAGTTTTTGTCATCAAAACGCATCGCGGCGTTTTGGATACCCGGATGCTGGCTCGCATACAATTTCAAATTATAGTAATGTGTTGTGGCAACCCCCCAAACCTGCTTCTGCAAAAGAGATTCTAATATTGCCTGGGCAATCGCTCCACCAAAATTCGGATCCGTACCGGAGCCTAGTTCATCCAGCAGAACCAGCGACTTATTTGATGCCGATTGAATAAACACACTCATATTCCTGAGATGACTGCTGTAGGTACTCAAATCATTCTCGATCGACTGCTGATCGCCAATGTCGAGAAAAATGTCTTGAAAAATTCCAACACGCGATCGTTCTGAAACCGGAATCAGCAATCCGCACTGCACCATGTATTGTAACAAGCCAACGGTCTTCAAGCATACTGATTTACCTCCTGCATTCGGCCCAGACACCAAAAGCATTCGATGCGCTTGATTTAATTCTATGGTCAATGGAACAACCTCGCGTTTGCCTTTCAGACTTAAATACAACAGCGGATGTTTTGCATTATACCAGGTGAGTTCTGGTTGTCTTTCCAGTATCGGCTTGTCGGCAGTGATCTCTAACGAAAACCTGGCTTTCGCACGTATAAAATCTATCTGAGCCAAAAACCTGAAGGATGATTTAATAACAGGCAACTGCAACCTGAATTCCTCGGTCAACGCTTTCAATATGCGTATTACTTCTCTTTTTTCTTCGTGTTCAAGTTCACGAATTTCATTATTCGCATCCAACATTTCTGTTGGTTCCATAAAAACGGTCTGCCCGGTGGCCGACTCATCCAATATAAATCCTTTTAGCTTGCGCTTATGTTCTGCTAAAATTGGAATCACAACACGTCCATCACGAATGGTTGGTAAAGCACCTTCGGGAACCCAACTGGCACTGACAGCACTTCTGAAAATCTGATCAGTAAGTTTCCGTACACGGCTTTGCTCGTCCCTTAATTTCTTCCTGATTCTTCCAAGTTCCGAACTTGCTGAATCCTTTACCTGCGCTTTATCATCGATTTTCAAATACACCTGTTGCGCCAATTGACCTGTAATGGCAATAGGTTGAGAAAGCAAGAAAAGTTGCGGATAAGTTTCTGCATTTTTAGATAAAAAAACTTTGCACGCTACAATCGCCTCAATGCCGTAAGCAAGATTTAAAAACTCTTCAGCCTCCAGCCAATTACCTTCAAGGTTTATTTTTTGTATCCAATCTGTAGGATCAAAGAAATGTCGCGACGGAAATGGTTCACCTTTTTCCAAAATCATTCTAAACTCCAGATTTTGATTCAACAAAACCTTGACGAATTCAAAGTCAGTGCTGAACCTCATATTGTCAACCCATGCCTGGCCCGCAGGCGAAAGACAATAATCTTTGAGCTTCGTTCGAATTTGATCAAAGCCTAATTTACTCTCAAAGGATTCCGGGTAGATCATTATTTGGAAGAATCAAGGCGCTGCTCCATCAGGCTCAACGAATCAACAAGGGCCGTGTAAATTTTTTCCATTTCCACAGGATGATCCATATAATAATCGAATGACTTTTTAAAAGCTGAATCCGATACCCCAACTTTTTCGAAAATTACAGGCCGGAATCGCTTGAATTCCGCTTCTGCCGAATCACGTGGCAAGCCAAGCTTGTTGATTTTTTGTTCAGACAAATAAACTTCCATTAATGCCTTTACCATTTGGGATTGGGTAAGAATGTTATTCTTATCGGCGTCGCTATCTCCGCATGATACTCCCAATAATAATATCATGAACAGAATGCTCAGGACAATTCGATATGTTAAGCCTTTTGCAATCATTATCAACCTAAACTCAATTTTGAGTGGGGCAAAATACTCATAATTGTTCTATTTTTGACCCTCATGGGTAATCGTTAAACTTGTTTTCCTGTTATACCTGAATACAAGATCCTTTTGATTCGTTCCAATTTGTATTGGAAGAAACGGGGTATTGCGGATTCAGTTATAAAATGCCAGCAAGTTTTTGTCAGGCATGATTATTCATACCGAAAATAGTGTTAGATGAAAGACCTCTTAAAGAAGTTAAGAAAGTACGAAATTCAGATACGCAAGGCTATCAATAGCCAAATGCAAGGTGATTTCCATTCCATCTTTAAAGGATCTGGGCTTGAGTTTGATGATGTACGCCCCTACCAGTATGGCGATGACATCCGAACCATTGATTGGAATGTATCCGCAAAAGGACATGGAACCTTCGTTAAAACCTTTAGAGAAGAAAAGGAACAGACCGTATTTTTCATTCTTGACGTCAGTGCTTCAGAAGATATAGGCTATCCGGGAAGTACCAAGGCCGACATCGGCAAAGAAATTTGTGGTGTCCTGGCACTCTCGGCAACCAAAGAATCGGGCCATGTTGGCCTGATCTGTTTTTCTGATATTAAAGAAAAATATATAAAGCCGGTGAAGGGAAACCTGCAGGCCTATGAAATCATCAGCACGCTGGTCAAACTAAAGCCCCAATCATTAAAAACGAATTTAACAAAAGCCATTGCTTTTTCGCTGAACGCTATCAAAAGAAGAAGTGTAGTCATACTCATTTCTGATTTTATCGATGAAGGATACTTTCATAATCTTAAAGCATTAGCGCGTCGGCATGACTTGGTGATTATACACATCAGCGATAAACGAGAAACACGTTTACCTAAACTTGGAATTATTCCGATTATTGACAAGGAAACGAAACGCACATTATGGGTTAATACGTCATTCGGCGATTTCAGAAAAAAGATAAGTGAGCGGCTCCGCGCCCGCAAATCTGAACTTGAACAATTCAGTCGTAAGCATCAAATCAATTTTATCTCGCTGGACACAGATGAAGATTATGTTCCTAAATTATTGCGCTTATTTAAAGTAAGAAACAAATCGTTGAAATCAACCTGAGAATGAGCGCCGGAAATGTTATGAAATATTTATTCGTTGCTGCGATTTGGTTCAGTGGTGTTGGTGCTTCATTTGCGCAGGATGTAATTATTCGAAGTGGCTTTTTTTTAGATAGCCTCCAGGTTGGGGACGAAACAGGATTTTATTTAACAGCACAATATCCCAGCAATCTCAATCTCATTTTTCCTGACTCAACTTATAATTTCAGTCCGTTTGAGTTTAACAGCAAACGATATTTTCCCACCAAAACGACCGCTGGAAAAAGTTATGACAGCGTTATTTATTACTTGTCGACATTTGAAATAGACCGGAGCCAAACTCTCAGCCTCCCGATTTTCCAGCTCAATGCACAGGACTGCACGATGTACACGTCGAATGTCGACACCATATTTCTGGCAGAACTCGCTAAAAACATTCCGGATACAATCACTGCTCAAAACGCACCGTTAAGATCAAATACGTTGTACGAGGATGTCCCCTACCAGATTAATTATCCTGTGTTGCTAATTGTGCTAGGCGCTTTGTTAATAATCGCTGCTGTAGTGTGGATCGGGTTTGGCGAGAAAATCAGAAGGCATTTCAGACTAAAGAAAATGTTTAAAGCCCATCAAAAGTTTTTAGAAACCTATGACAATCAGGTAACTGCGATCAAGTCTGCATTTTCTCCCACCAATACAGAACATGCTCTGGCAAATTGGAAAAAATATATGGAGCAATTAGAAGCTAGACCGTATACTAAATTAACGACACGTGAAACGACGCAACTCGAAAATAATGATGTACTGGGAAAAAATTTGCATGCCATTGACGGGGCAATCTATGGTCATAACACATCCGTTATTGAATCTCTTGAAAGCCTAAAGCAATTTGCCGATCAGCGTTTTACCAAGAAATTGGAGGAGGTGAAACATGGATAATGATTTGACACCCTGGTACTCTTTGGAATGGTTCAGCCTCTCGACCTTGAATTCGTTTACATGGGAAAACGAAATGTTTTTATATGTGTTAATAGCTGTACCGTTAATCTTTATTCTCCGTTGGTTTTGGCGGCATAAATTCAATCAAAAATTGCCTGTCGCCGTCACACAAAAAGATCTTCATGTTTCGCCGCTCACCCTCGTTCGAATGGTCCCCGAGTTACTGCTCATGTTCGTGCTTGCATTGGTATGCCTGGCTTTAGCGCGGCCACAGAAAACCAATGAAAAGGTAGATCAATGGACAGAAGGAATTGATATCATGATTGCATTGGACATATCACAATCCATGCAAATTGAAGACTTTCCGCCGAATCGGCTTGAGGCTGCCAAGAAGGTAGCCAGAAATTTTATTGACGGCCGCGTTCAGGATCGTATTGGCCTGGTTGTTTTTTCGGGCGATGCATTTTCCCTATCCCCCCTAACAACAGACTATGATCTATTGAAATCATACCTGGATGAAATAAATTTTGAAATGATCGAAAACAGAGGAACAGCAATAGGAAGTGCGTTGGCCGTTGTAACCAATCGAATGAGTGAATCAGAAGCCAAATCAAAAGTTTGTATTTTGTTAAGCGATGGAGATAATACTGCCGGGAACATCGATCCCATTACTGCGGCTGAACTCGCTGCCGCTTATGGAATCAAGACTTATACCATTGTTGTGGGTAAGGAAGGGCTTGTTCCTTTTGGCAAGGATTTTTTCGGGAGACAAAACATGATTGAAAATACCGTCGATGAAACCACCATGCGTAAGATAGCAAGCATCGGCGGCGGAGAATTTTTCAGGGCAACAGATAACCAGGCGTTACAGCAAGTCTTCAACAAAATCGATCAATACGAAAAGGCAGAAATCAAGGAAACACGATTCAAGGATACTTCGGACTATTACTTCATTTACCTGCAATGGGGCGTTGCATTTTTCTTACTTTGGTTAATGCTAAAATCTACCTTTATTTCAAACGTATTACAGGACTGACATATTGATTAGACGTTGTCGGGGAATAGAATAAGTTTACCTGCAAAAATTATCATGACCACGCCCAACACAATGTTCATGATTCTAATTACCCTTGGCGTTACAAGAACACGCAGTTTGTCCGCAAGCTTGGCTTTAACAACATCTGTTGTAAATACGGTCAATACGATTGAGCCGAAAAATATAAAGACTTTTTTATTGGTATCATACCCAAGTTGGGTGGTTGCAACACTCACAGTCGCCAGCCAGAAAAACAACACCATTGGGCTCAATCCATTTATAATAAATCCTTTTGCAGCCAGCCGGAATCCACTGGCACTTTCTATTTTTTGAGGATCATATTGTGCTAACTTCTTGCTTTTGATAAGTAGATAGTACAAACCAAAAAGCAGCAGGATAACGCCGCCACCATACGCCATATAGTGTCTGAAATTGTTAGTCGCTAGAAATTGTGATAACCCGAGGTATGAGATGAGTATATACACAGAATCACACAAAGAAATTCCGATAGCTACAAAGACGCCACTGATGAATCCACGCTCAATGCTTGTTTGAAGTAATGTAAAAAAAACTGGGCCGACGAGAAGCGCCAGGACAATCCCTGATAAAATGCCTTTAATGATGATGTCCATTGGCATGCAATTGCAGGAAGTTTTTCCAGTCTTCCAGTTGTGCATTTTTAATTACACGAGGGAATTTATTTTGCCCGCCAACTTTACCTTTAGATTCCATCCAATCATAAAAGGTCTTAACGGGCAGTACATCCACGAAGATGTCCTTTAATGCAGCGCTGCGCTCAACTGCATAATCATCATTTAATTTTCTCAAATGCTCATCAAGTTTTTCTTTTAACATCGTCCGGTCCACGGCGTCATCTGTCCCAATAAACCAATGATGCGCGAATAGGGATTCATGCGGGATACCAGCGACGGCAAACTCGGGTATGGTGATATTAAACTCGTTAGAAACCAATTCAATCGCTTTGTTCATATTATCCACCGATAAATGTTCTCCGCAAAGACTCAAAAAATGTTTGGTTCTCCCGGTTATCACGATTTCACATTCTTCCAGGGAAGCAAATTTAATAACATCACCAATGAGATACCGCCAAGCACCAGCGCATGTAGATAGGAGAATGGCATACTCCTTTCCCTCCTCTACTTCATTGATCAACAACGTTTCAGCATCCGGCACAACTTCTCCATTTGAGTTAAAGTTTTTCTCTTCAAAAGGAACAAATTCATAAAAGATTCCATTATTCAATACCAAGCGCATAGTCCTACGGTTGGGATACGCCTGAAACGCAATAAATCCCTCGGACGCCAAATAGGTTTCTATATAATGAATAGGTTTACCCAATAACCTTTCAAACCCTTTCCGATATGGATCGAATGAAACCCCACCGTGAACATATACTTCCAGGTTCGGCCAGATCTCATGAATATTTTTTAGTTTATGATACTTAATGATTTTCTCCATCAAAATCTGTATCCATGCCGGTACCCCTACAACGATACCTATATCCCACTCCCATGCTTTCTTGGCGATCTCATTTAACTTTGAATCCCAATTTCGTGTCTTCGCAATTTTCTTTCCGGGCTTATAAAAATGCTGAAACCAGAATGGCAACCGCGCTGCCTGAATTCCACTTAAGTCACCTTCGAAAAAACTTCCACGCTTATTCAAATGTGTGCTTCCACCCAGCATCAAAATTCCGGATTCAAACATTTCGGGCTTGAGGTCATATTTTGACAAGGTCAGAATTTGGCGGATACTTGTTTTTTGAATCGCCTTGGTCATTTCCTTAGTAACAGGAATATATTTTGAAGACGCCTCAGAGGTCCCAGAACTCAGCGCAAAATACTTCACACGACCAGGCCAGCATACATTTTTGACACCTCTTAACGCGAGCTTCCACCAATCGGCATAAATTCTGTTGTACGTATAAATAGGAATGTGACTCTTAAAACGCTTGTAGAATTCCTTATCGTCTTTACGAAATCCATTAAGAATATCTGAGAAGTTATGGAATTTGCCGAATTCAGTTTGACTTGCCGTTATCAACAACTCCTTTAATTCATTTTTTTGAAGATCAAATGGCGACGTATATTCCTCCTCCAACATCTCACGAAGCGTGATTCCTTTCTTCAACAATTTTCCGAGGATCGCCATAATTGCGTTAATTTGATGGATTTAATGGCTAAAAATAGACAATGAATATTAAAAATAATATAAATAATCTTCGGCAGCACATACCATCCGGTTGTAAACTGATCGCCGTAAGCAAAACGAACCCCATTGAAAAAATAAAAGAGGCTTATGAAGCTGGTCAACGCATGTTTGGAGAAAACCGCGTGCAAGAACTTGTACCAAAGTTTGACGCGTTACCAAAAGACATTGAATGGCACATGATCGGTCATATGCAGACAAACAAAGTAAAATACATAGCGCCGTTTATTCATTTGATTCACTCTGTCGATAGTTTTAATGTTCTTGAAGAAATCAATAAACAAGGATCAAAAATCGATAGAACGATTTCATGCTTGTTGCAAATTCACATTGCGGAAGAGGAATCAAAATTTGGATTCTCCGAAAATGAAGTTTTGGAATTACTTAGATCTGATGCTCTAAAAAAACTTAACCATGTTCAAATCTTTGGTCTTATGGGCATGGCTACCTTTACAGACAATCTGGAGCAGGTGCGAAGAGAATTTAGAAGCTTGAAAACATTTTTTGAAAAACTAAAAAACTCACCGCTTCCGGCGAAGGTAAAAATGCAGGAACTTTCGATGGGAATGAGCGGGGACTATAAAATTGCTATTGAAGAGGGAAGCACTATGGTGAGGGTTGGCTCTGCAATTTTCGGTGAAAGAAATTAATGAAAAATTATACAAACAAATGAAGCGTCGATGAATCTTGATGCGCGTAATTAATGAAGTAGCAACCTAGATATGCAAAAACAAACAATACTTATGTCGGGAGCGATTATGGGCGGACTCGCTGTCGCGATCGGCGCATTTGGTGCCCATGCACTTAAACCGTTGCTATTGGAATCAGGACGTATAGAGACCTTCGAGCTTGCGGTTCGCTATCAGTTTTATCATGCTTTTGCGCTGCTTTCAACTGCGTTAATCATGAACCACGCGGATTCTAAAAAATTAAGCTATGCTGGAATATTTTTTCTTCTTGGAATAATATTTTTTTCCGGTAGTCTTTATATTCTCTGCCTTAGTGGCATGACTATACTTGGCGCCGTGACACCAATTGGCGGAATTTTTTTTATCCTTGGATGGATACTCCTGGCAATCGGTGCAATAAAAAAATAAAAGCCTCGCGAGGAGGCTTTATTATCTGAGTGAATTAGAAATGTGTTATTGAGTTTGTCCTTTTTTCTCAAGGACATTCGCTGTAAAAGTAATTTGGGCGCCATCAGCGTTTGACGCATTAGATATTACAGTTACCACCTTGTTTTGTTTGCCCATTTTTCCTGCACTATTAAATGCAATGGTCAATTCTGCTTTGCCTCCTGGCATAATCGGATCACGCGGCCATCCCTTCGGTACGGTACATCCACAGGTTACCTGAACATTGGTAATGATCAAAGGTTCGGTACCGGTGTTTGCAAACTTGAAAGTTTCCTCCACTTTATCTCCTTGAACAATGTCGCCAAAGTCATGGGTTTTCTTTTCGAAAGTAATTACAGGGCCATTTTGTGTCGCAGGCTGTTGTTGTGCGAATCCTTGCGCGGCAAATCCAAGCACAACGATCAATAACAAATATTTCTTCATACCTAGTTTTTTTTTCAAATTTAAAACCTTCACTCAACAATTCTGCCAGAAATTTCAAAATTTCCGTAAGCGGAGTGTGACTTTATTTTGCATCTTGAATTAAGCCTTATGGTAACCTAAAATGAGTTCAGAAATCGCCGAAATATATGGAAATAAGGTTAGAATACGGGTTTGTGGTTTATGCTGGCAAAATGACTCGTTGCTGGTGGTGAAACACAAAATGGATGGTCATGACTTTTGGTCACCGCCAGGTGGTGGGGTTGAGTTTGGAGAGTCATTAACCGCTGCACTTCAAAGAGAATTTGCAGAAGAGACGGGCCTGGAAGTGGTACCTGGAAATTTCTTATTCGGCTGCGAGTTTATAAAGGCCCCACTTCATGCCATTGAATTGTTTTTTGATGTCAAGATGACCGCCGGCCATTTAAAAACTGGTTATGACCCAGAGTTGCAGGTTATAGAACAAGCCGTGTTTTTATCACCCGCAGAAATACAGCAAATACCCGTGGAAGCTCGTCATGGTATCCTGAAAAGATACGACAACGCAAACATGTTGCGTCAATTGACTGGGTTTTATCGGATTTAATTTGGCATTCTGTAAAATGTAGCTTGTTATTTACCCCTTAAAATATTTATTATTGCACACTAAACCTTCTACAATGAATCTGACGAAAATATTATCCATTGTCCTTTTCCTGGTAAGCATAGGACTGGCCTATTATCTTTATGATAGCATCCATTCAACAATTGAATTCAAAGAGTCTATCGCTAGCACGGAAAAGCAAATAACGGACAAACTTGCAGTAATCAGAGAAGCTGAAAAGGCCTTTTTGGAGCAGCACGGACATTACACAGCTGACTGGGATTCACTGCGCAACTTCATAGAAAATGGCCGTGTACCCATTACCAACCGAACAGAAAAAATTACCCAGTTAAGTTATGGGGAAGAAAAAGTAGAAGTTATTATTGATACGATAGGTTTCATGCCTGCCAGAGACCGTATTTTCAAAAAGAACTATAGTGTAAACGCCGCTGCGGATGGTACTTTTATGGGGTTCCTCGTTAAAGTAAATGATGTCGTTGTAAAGGGCACGCCCGCTTACAGGTTACGTGCAAAAGACAAAGAAAAAACGGATGTTCATAATCTTATAGAGCAGGGAACAATTACCTCTACTGCCAATATTAAACCTGGTGACGCTGTAACGAGAGGTCAAAATCTTATCAGTCTTTGGGACTATCATCTTAATCCCAACGTTGACATTGCTAACCTGGGTCAGGTTCCAGGTTCTGAAGGAAAAATGTTCGACATTTTTGTTGGCAAGATTGACCGCAATGGCTCGATGGTAAGTGTGATCGAAGTCAAAGACCCCGCGCCAATAAATCCTGAAAGAAAAGCAAGCAATGAAGCTAAAAAACGTCAGCCACTGGGTTTCGGATCAAGATTGGATGTAGGTACAGCAGGTAACTGGGAATAAAATTGCAAACTACGGGCTTGCAATATAAGCTAATCAGGAAAACCAAGGATGAACTTTTTGATGAAGAATTCATTCATCAATACCACTTGTTGCTTAACATAGGTACGCGGGATTTTCAACTCCTTGTAATTGAACCTGTAGCTAGCAAGGTTCTCCTGTTGGAAGATTTCGTCTTACCATCGTTGACCTCCAACGAAGAATTATTATTGATTCTTGATCAACTTTTTGATTCTCATGCGTTGCTTAGAGCAGGCTTTTGGAAAAAAATTAAAGTTGCATTCAAAAATCAAAAGTTCGTTCAGGTTCCTCAGGCACTCTACGCAGAAGACTCTCTCGCAGACTATTTAAAGTTTAATGCAAACATTGATTCCGCGAATGAAACGTTTGTTGCGTCATCCAATAAACGTGCACAAGCGGTAACGGTCTTTGCCATCAATAAAGATCTAAGAAACTGGCTTGCTAAAGTATACCCAAACAATGCTCCGGTGCTTACACACCAGTCTGCTGCATTAATCGAGGGTACCATGGAATACGCTAAGAGTCGTACCGACAACCCGCTTTACATTTATGTTGATCGCTTTAAGCTTCACATTATTTCGTGTAAAGGCGAGCAACTCATCTATTATAATCAGTTTGCCATCAAACAATTTTCAGATTATATAAAATACATCATGCTCGTCATGAAGTCGCTGAGCATGGATCAACAAACGAGTCAAATCGTGCTGTGGGGATACATCGGAAAAAACTCACCTCATTATCACGAGTTCTATAAATATATAAACAACGTGGCATTTGGAAGCCAACCTGCTTATTTGAGTTTCGGTTATGTGTTCGACGAAGTGCAGGATCATCATTTTTTTGATTTGTATAGCATTCATCTTATCGATTAAGTTCTTTACGAACTTAGCTACCTGTAATCATGACAAAAAGAATTGCATTATTCCCGGGTTCATTCGACCCATTTACAAAAGGTCATGAAGATATTGTTTTACGGGGCCTTCAATTATTTGACGAAATTATTATTGCGCTTGGTTATAATGCGCAGAAGAGCACGCGCTATTTTGAAATTAACATGATGGTGAATCTGATTGAAAGTGCATTTTCAAAATATCCCAACATAAAAGTGGTTACATTCTCTGAGCTGACTGCAGAATTTGCTCGGAAAAATGGTGCGCGCTTTTTATTAAGGGGACTTCGTAATACGACTGACTTTGAATACGAGAATAGTATTTCACAAGTTAATAGACAATTGTACACCGACCTGGAATCTGTTTTTCTCATTACGACACCTAAGTTCGCGTGGATCAGTTCATCGATCGTGAGAGAGGTACATAAATATGGTGGGGATGTTTCCGAATTTCTTCCATATCAGTTGAGGTAACTTCATCCTCGCGGATCACAGCCAATTTACTATTGATTATTTAGCAGGCTTGATCTCCATCATGTCATAATATTGCTCGAAGACGTAACTGATGGATTTATACGAGAGCTCCAACGCATGATATACTTCCTTGCGATTCATCCAACGCGTCTCTTCAATATCTTCCTCCACAGCAGGCCGCATTTTAGCATCATCAATAACGTCCATTATATACCAACGTGTCTTCTTGATCATAGCACGTTTGTTCATGGTATAGGTGTGCCATGTAGTACAAATTTTCCCGTCAACCTTCACAGTCACATTACATTCTTCTTCAACTTCACGTGCTGCAGCTCTTCTGTTTTTCTCGCCCTTCTCTATTTTTCCTTTCGGAAGGTCCCATTTTTTCATTCGATAAATCATGAGAAATTTATCCTTCTTACGCACTAGTCCGCCTGCGGCTTTCACGACCTTAAACTTCATTCGTAAAAATTGTTTTACCCCATCGTAATTTTTAACAGAGAGGTATAAAGACAGCAGACTTGTCGGAACTTTTGAGTCCAAAAAATTCAATAGCAGGGCTAAATCATCTTCGCTAACTTTTTGAATCCAAACGTGGTGAATCAGTTTGGCCTGCGATATTGCCTCTTCTGATGCATCAATCACCATATTTACCCTCCCCTGGTCGGGTAACTCATCGGCCTTTAAAATCCGCACAGGTATATCGTTGATAAAAATAATCATGACTGATTGGGTTAAGGCATTTCCATGATCGCAAAAGAATAAATAAATCCCATGCAGGCAAGTAGATTTAGAACTTTTTACAATAACCGACAAAACTTTTAAACAGGTTAACCCACTCGTCGCTCTTTTTGTGGCTGAACCTGAAATCAAATATGGACGTGGCTTTCTGTCTGCCAAAACTTCAACACCTCGTACCGTAACACTTCAGCACTTTTTTATACCTTTCGCAATTATGCCAATTATCAAAGTACAGGAAGAGACAGCAGGCAAAATTGCGGCGATGTTACTTCAAATTCAAGCTATCAAGCTAAATACAGAAAAACCATTTTCGTGGAGTTCAGGATGGAAATCACCTATTTACTGCGACAACAGACTTTCCTTATCATATCCCGAAATCCGGACTACGATTAAACACGCACTCGCGCAGGCAATACGTGAAAATTTCTTCACGGCAGAATCGATCGCAGGTGTTGCAACGGCAGGTATAGCGCAAGGTGCATTGGTCGCAGACCTTCTAAACTTGCCATTCTTATATGTCAGGCCAAAGCCGAAAGACCACGGAATGGAGAATTTAATAGAAGGGAAAATTGTAAAGAGACAAAAGGTTGTCGTAGTGGAGGATTTGGTCTCTACCGGTGGAAGCTCTTTAAAAGCAACACAAGCCCTACGCGAAGCTGGTTTCGATGTACTGGGAATGGTTTCCATTTTCAACTATGGATTTGATATTGCAACACGCAATTTTTATGATGCGAATACTTCATTGATTAGTTTGTGCGACTATCCTAACCTATTGAAGTACGCATTAGAGGAACAATATATTTCCGAGGATCAGATGGTTTCGCTCAAAGCATGGCGCGTTGATCCATCGAATTGGAAAAAATAACTTCCGGTGTCAAGATCAAATTTAAATACTTTCTCCCCTCAGCATGCTTCAGCAGCGACACAGCAAAGTGTCCTTCCCACATTTGAGAAAGGCTCCAGTGTAATTGTTGTCGGTGCTGGTGCGTTCGGTTCATGGACTTCACTTTACTTATTGCGAGAAGGATTTAAAGTAACGCTAATAGATGCATGGGGTCCGGCACATAGCCGATCAAGTTCAGGAGATGAAACACGTGTGATCCGGTCAACCTATGGCGCTAACGAGTTATACTTTGACTTGAATGTACAGGCGCTAGCACTTTGGAAAGAAAACCAGCGATCGTTCGGACAACAATTATTCCATAACACAGGGGTATTGTGGTTTTGTTACGAAGAGACAACACCATTGGTTGATGACTCATTACCCTTCGCCCAGAAACATCGCATGGAATATCAATACCTGTCACCGCTGGAGTTAAGAAAGAGATTTCCGCTGATATATGTTGACGATTTACACCATGCTTATTTTGATCCTTATGGTGGATATTTACAAGCACGTCAATCTGTACAGGCCGTGAGCACGTGTTTCATAAAAGAAGGCGGAGATTATATACAGTCTTTTGTAAAACCAAAAGCAATTTCATCTGATAAACTTTGCGGTGTATCCCTTTCAAATGGAAATCACTTAGAAGCAGATGCATATATTTTTGCTTGTGGATCGTGGTTGGGAAAAGTATTTCCTGATGTGCTGGGTGATGTCATTACCTGTTCCAAACAAGAAGTATATTACTTTGGCGTTCCTTCTCACGAGTCACTTGCTTATGATCAGCTACCGGTATGGGTAGACGTTGACGGTAAAGATTTTTATTATGGTATTCCAGGAAATTCAAATCGCGGATTCAAACTTGGGGTAGACATACGAGGAGAAAAATTTGATCCTACCTCCGGAGATCACATTCTTGATCCGGAAACGTTGGATAAAGCCCGTCGATTTATTACGCATCGTTTTCCTAGTTTAAAACACGCACCATTAATTGAAAATCGCGTATGCCCCTATGAAAATTCGCCCGATGGTAATTTTATTTTTGATCTGCTTCCCGCAACATCAAATGCGTTCGTCCTTGGCGGCGGATCAGGACATGGTTTTAAGCATGGACCCGCTCTTGGCCAAATGGTAGCAAAAATATTATCGGGCGATCAAAAGGTGCCAACGCTCTTTTTGTTGAAAAACAGAATTGAATAAATGAATAAGTTACGCTTGTTCAGTCTTTAGCCAGGTCGCGGTGACCTCGTTTAGAATTTTCACCTTCTGACTAAAATCTCCCTTAATCTGCTCTCGTATTTTACTCATGTTGTCGAGCAAATCATTGGTCTCCTCCGGTAACGCTTCTTCAAGATATTCGCGGATGCGTTTCGAAATGGTAGGAGATTTTCCATTCGTAGAAATTCCAATTTTTAAGTTTCCTTTAGTGACGACGGAACCCAAATAGAAATCACATAAATCGGGAGTATCAGCAACATTGATAAGCAATCTTCGCGTACGCGCAAATTTTCGAATGGTCTCGTGAAGATTCCGGTTGTCTGTTGCGAGAATCAAAAGATCTTTATTCCAAAGATCCCACAGTTTAAAATTACGCTCAAACAATTTGACGTTCTCATGCTGCGCTGCCAAAGTTCTGATTGGTTCATGAATCGTTCTCGCTACTAAAGAGATTTTAGCTGTCGGACTATTTTTCAGGATATTGGTTAACTTTTCTAATCCAACATTACCTCCCCCAACAATCAGCGTCTCCAATGACTCTAATTTTAAAAAAATCGGAAATAGATTATTGCGTTCCATATTGGTATTGCCCTACAGCTTCGTACGTTATTTCCTTCAATGCGTTGGCCTGCCTTACAACTTCTCCTACGACGATGATGGCTGGTGGCCCCAAATGCTCTGCTGTGGTTAGATGTGCTATGCTAGAAACCGTGCCAACCACGATCTTTTGATTTGGCAAGGTGCCATTTTGAATTACCGCCACAGGTGTTTCACCCTTTCCATGCGATTCAAACAACCACATGATTTCTTTAATTTTTTTGAGTCCCATCAAAATCACCACCGTTGCATTTGATTGGGCGGCCAAACCAACATCCCCCGATATCTGGCCAGCTTTGGTAGTACCCGTTACAACCCAGAAACTCTCACTTATACCTCGCGCTGTAACTGGGATATTTAAACTTGCAGGCACAGCAATAGCGCTGCTGACTCCAGGAATGACATAGGTTTGTATGCCATGTGCTTGCGCATATTCCATTTCTTCTGCTCCACGCCCGAACACAAAAGAATCGCCTCCCTTCAAACGAACGACGTGGCCATACAAGTACGCAAACTCAACAATGAGTTCGTTGATTTCTTCTTGAGAATATTCATGCGACCCCGCGCGTTTTCCTACCGAAAGGGCTGGAACATCTGAAGGGATTAACTGCAAAATCTCCTTGGACACCAGCGCATCATATAAAACAACCTCCGCTGCCTTAATAGCATTTATTCCTTTCAGCGTGATAAGTTCAGGATCACCAGGCCCTGCTCCTACCAACGTTAAACGAGGAGATCCGTGCAATGTAAAGATTGGTGACGTCATTTTTCCATTACTTCTTTTTCCGCGGCACGATAAGCCAACACACTATCCAGGAATTTTGCAGACTCAGTTAAATAAGATAATGCAAAACTATCCGAAGGTTCATTTTTGTTGATGCTTAACACGTAATCTTTAAAGCTTCCTGCAAATTCAAATACACCTGAATCCACAAACTCACGTTGGAAATCTGAAATGGTTTGATACTGTGTACTTGGCTTAATTTCGCGAACAAGCAGCAATGACTTTGCCGTATTTATGAATGCACTGTAGCTATGATAAATCGAGTCTGCATATTGTTTTTGATCATACGCTTCTTTCGCCCATTTCAATTTATCTTCCGAATCGTTTAACAGTGTAGAAACGAGATCAATCATTACGCCGGCACATTCCCCTACAGCTGTATGTAAAATAAAATTTTTCTCTTGGCCCCAATCGATGTATTCCTCTGGAGTTGTGGCGGTAATATCTCCCAATGGTTTTAGCAGTTGATAAAAATGATTTCTGCCTAATCGTTTGAAATAGTCATGATAGTATTCTCCATCAAAGCTATTTTCTTCGTAGTCTGTTAAAAGAACACGTAGCGCCTGAGGGCCACGCTTACTTGGTATTTTGATGATCTTATCAGAGATAATACCTTCCCCTCCTTTTACCCTGGCCCCTCCGAGTAATACTACTAACGCTGGTAATACTTTTCCTTGCTTGTCCTTTATCGTGCTTCCATGAAGACCAATACTTGCTAAACCATGCTGCCCACAAGAGTTAGGGCAACCGCTGATTTTTATTTTAATGTCCTGGTTTGAAATCAAGCCAGGGAATTCTTCACGCACAACTTTTTCAAGTTCCAAAGCTATGGATGTACTATCCGAAATTCCAAGGTTACATGAATCCGTGCCAGGGCAGGCCGTAACATCTGCAACGCTATCAAACCCGGGTTCAGCCAACCCCAGTTTATCAAGTGCCAGATATAAAAGCTTCAACGCTTCGGGGCGAACAAACCGAAGCAAATAACCTTGGTTGATAGTTATGCGAAATTCAGTCGATGCATATAAATCAATAACATCAGCAAACTGGCGCGCAAGTTTCGTGGACATATCGCCCAACGGAAGCTTGACGTACACACCAAAGAAACCTTTTTGTTTTTGTTCGAAAACATTTGTCTCACGCCACAATTGGTATTTCTGTTCATTGGACACGACTACATCTTCTGCCACGATTACGGGTGGAAGTTCTGGCTCGGGCAGAACATTGGTATCAATCTTATATGACTTATTTTTTAATGCTATTCGCTCCTCCTGAACCAGGGCCATTAACTTTTCGAGCCCGATATCATTCATCAAAAATTTCATTCTGGCCTTCATTCTGCGGTTTCGCTCGCCATACCGGTCGAAAACCCTCAGAACAGCTTCACAGAGTGGAATAACCTGGTCTTCTTCGAGGAATTCGTAAGCCAATTGCGCTAAAGTGGGGTTTGCGCCCAGGCCTCCGCCGATGACCACCTTAAAACCACGTTTCCCGTCAACAATTCTTGGAATGAAACCTAAGTCATGAATAAATACATATGCTGTATCGTCATCGCTCGAGGAAAAGGCAATTTTAAATTTGCGTCCCATCTCCTGGCAAATAGGGTTGCGTAAGAAATATCTGAATACTTCATAGGCATACGGAGACACATCAAAGAGTTCTTTCGGGTCAATCCCTGCTGTATCAGAAGCTGTGACATTACGAACGGTATTACCACAGGCTTCACGGGTGGTGATCTTATCCTGTTCTAATTTAGTCCAGAGCTCGGGCGTTTTGTCTAAGCTTACAAAGTGAATTTGAATATCCTGGCGGGTAGTCGCATGAAGATTGCTGCTCGCATATTCATCTGAAATGTCAGCTACCCGTCGGATTTGTTTGGTTGTAATCCGGCCTAATGGAAATTTAATACGCACCATCTGTACACCCGGCTGCCGCTGACCATATATACCACGTGCCAAACGAAGGCTACGGAATTTTTCTTCATCAATTTTACCATCTCGAAAAAGTCTGATCTTACTTTCAAGATCAATGATGTCGCGCGCAACGATTGGGTTGTTCAAATCTTCAAGTTCTGAGCGGAAGCTTTCCATGTTATCAGTAGTATAGGGTTATATTCAATAAAAAAAGCCCTTCCAGTTCTTGCAGGAAAGGCTCGTTATGTTCTTTTGTGTTTTCAGTTTACTTTAGACCATTAACGTATCCGGCAATCCTGTTTGCTCCATGTTTACAGCACCAACACGCAGCTACATTGCAATTCTTACAAAAACAGGTTAAATACTTTGTCATATTGATTACGAAATTAGGTCAATGGTAACAATTATCAAATCGAAATTCTATAAAAAATGTAGATTATTAATCTTAACAACTGTTAGCCAGTGGTGCAATCGATGGAAATGAATTTGTTAAATGCCATGTCTTTTCAACGGCAGATATGACAATGGGGTTATTTTTACTAACGGTCTTTCATGTATAAATGGATTCTAATCCGGTCATTCACTAACTGCGCAGCCCTCGCCTCAGCTCTGCCCTCACTTAAATCTTATAAAGCTTTCATTTCTCTTCGTGGCCAACTCAAGCTTCTTAGTCAGATCTCATGGGTTCTGCTTTCACCTTAGGCAGTTAAAAGTCGGCGTTAAAATTGACCGCTAAAAATCCAGAAGGATAGGTTGAATAAACCATGTCATTGAGCATCGACCTTAACCATTCGCATTTCAGCCTTGGTAGCAACTGAAACCGGCGGAAGGGGTAAAAAAAATGCTCCGGTATTCGGAGCATTCAATTTCAATACTACTTCAGATGTTTAATTTTCCTTACCCATCTTTTCCATTTCCTTATCAAAAGTCTCTTTGAATTTTTCGTAGTCGTAATCAATTTTTAATCGATCATCTTTTGACAAACGTTCATTGTATGTTGCTACTAGTTCTTCTGCAGATAACTCGATGGCAATGTATGTTTTATAAGTTACCTGATCCGTCTTCATAAGCTTTTCACAAATCGTTTTTATCCCTGTAAGTTTCTGATCAACGATTTCACGGTTGAGCTGTTCAAAGCGTTCTTCAACTTGCTCTTTGTTATTCATTTCACGTGAATTCGTGTAGTTGTCCGTTACGGCTTTCACGGTTGTTTGGATGCTTGCAGCAAGTTCGGCACGTGCATTTGCCAATGCTTTCTTTTTAGAAGTTACCTGGTCCTGGCTTTCACCAATTGAGTTAGCTCTAAAGAATTTATTGGTTGTGAAAAAATCCGGCCCGGAGCAAGGAACCACCACTTCTGTCTCCCCTTTTGGAATCTTCTCTTTCCCTTTACAGCCGATCATAAAGACTCCACCAAGCAATACTAGCATTAGGGTAGCATAGCTCAAGTTTTTCATAGTTCAATTGGAAATTTGGTTTATAATATATGTTAAACAATTTCGATACCAAACTCAAATGCCTCACATTAAGGCTATTGCAGCACGGTATTCAATAATTCATTTATTCTTTCTTTCTCCAGCGTTTCCACGGCTTTGTTATAGGCATCAACACTGGATTTATCATAGTCCAACCCGTAGCCTTTTATGCGGTCAAGGGTTGTTTCATAAATCTCTTTACCTTCTTTCACTGCAAGTACTTTTATAACACTTGTTAAGTAAGTCACATAAATACTCCCGGTGACTGAACCTTTTTCAGCATCGGATTTTACATCAAACCATAAATCTGCAGATGCGCGTGTGTTGGTAAATTCAAAACCATTTCTTGCCAGCAGGTTTTTTAATTTGTTTGTAATTTGTTCATTGCTTTTGTCTAGGCCGAAACTCTTCTCTTCCGAAGTTAAATACACCATAGGCCGTTGCACTTTTAACATAACGTGGGCGCTAGGCACTCTAAGTGTTTTAGTGACCAAGGTATAAATTGGTGATTCACCGGCGCCACTCAATGCATCAATGTCCACCTTAAGTTCAATCGTCTGATCTATTTCCTTCGAATCAATTTTGTTAATAAGTATTTTAGTTTGCCCATTATCATCTGTCTTGTACCTCGGATAAATATCACCCTCTCCTTTTTTAAATGAGGCGTGAAGTGGTAGCGATTTTACCGGTTGAGCTGAATCGTTGTACGAACATTTTGTAATGACCGTTTGCGCCGTTTGATTAACCCTGCGGTTAACCAAAATTTCTGCGGGTTCCACCTGGACGGTAATCTTATTTAACACACCTTGTAATGAAGCATAAATTTCATTTCCTAAAAGAACTTCTCTGCTTTCGATGGTAACGGGTATTGCTTCGCCCAGATATTTTTCAATGGATCGAAAGGCCTGAAAATAAAAACTCATCGCTTGCAGGCGTTCCCCATTATTCTCGGCTTGTTTTCCTTTTTGTAAGTAATCCATCGCCAATATCTTTGCGTTCCTCTTTTGCTCCTCTTTGATTTGTCTATAACGTGCAATTGAAAGCCTGTAGTAAACCCAGTAGTTTGATGCATCTTCCCATGCATCTACAAGTTCAAATTCTTCAATTTCATCGGCGGCAGTAGTCTGAATGATTTGTTCGTATTGCTCAGAAAGTTTTTTATCCACTTCAATCTGATTGAGAATAGAAGTACTGGAAACGTTCACTTTTATTTCAGACACCAAATCATCTAGTGCGCTTTTCTTAGCAGCCTGAATGTAGTTATTAGAGCCGTTTTTTATACTGTGACCAATACCGGTGTAATAGCCATCCTGATACGGTGTCGTTTTCAACCACGAAGGTTTTAACGATTCAGGGTCCGGCTGAACCTTAGGACTACAACTTGCTAAAACGAGAAGAACTATAAAGAATCTCTTCACAAAATAACCGTTAGGGATTTCTGGTTAAGTAATTGCCACATCCGTGCCAATTTCATTTAAGGCAAATCTAAGCGGGCAGGGATTTACAATATGGGCAAAAGGGGCAAGTTTATTACATGCCAATGAATAAGGATGGAGAAAGCCGAAAGCAGACGTAATACCTGAACCCAAACTCTACAGTTGCTTCCAGGTTAAAACAGCAAGCGGTTACTTTTAGTCTTCGCCCTTGGCAACCACTTCGTAAGAGGTAAAGGATGCACCGTAATATTCCCTGTTCATTCGGGCAATATTGGATAAACTAATGGCCTTTGGACATTCCGCTTCGCACGCACCAGTGTTCGTGCAGGCACCAAATCCTTCAGCATCCATTTGGGCTACCATTTTTTCTACACGCTCTTTTCGCTCTGGCTTCCCTTGTGGTAATAAAGCTAATTGAGAAACTTTTGCGCTCACAAATAACATAGCGGAAGCGTTCTTACATGCCGCAACGCACGCCCCACAGCCGATACACGCCGCCGAATCGAAAGCTTCATCCGCAACTTTCTTAGGAATAGGAATAACGTTAGCGTCTGGCACACCGCCGGTATTGACAGATACATACCCACCTGCCTGTTGAATCCGGTCGAAAGCGCCGCGATCTACAATTAAATCTTTAATGACGGGAAATGCTTTTGCTCTCCATGGTTCAATTGTAATCGTTTCACCATCGGAAAATGTACGCATGTGAAGCTGGCAGGTTGTAGTTTGTTGTGGTCCGTGCGGCCGCCCGTTAATATACAGGCTGCACATGCCGCATATACCTTCACGACAATCGTGATCAAAAGCAACAGACTCTTCCCCCTTTACAATGAGTTCATTGTTTAATACGTCCAACATTTCCAGAAAGGACATGTCAGGGGAAACGTGATCAAGTTTATATTCTTTAAAGGATCCTTTGTCACCTTTATTTTTCTGCCGCCAAATCTTAAGTGTAATCTTCATGTTTATAAAGTGTTGAAGTGTTGGAGTTCGAAGTGTTGTAGTTTAACACTTCGATAAACAGTTTCATTTACTTATAGCTTCTTTGAGTCAATTTAACGTTCTCAAATATTAATTCTTCCTTATGCAGTTCTTCAGGTTGATTATCCCCTTTATACTCCCAGGCAGCTGCGTACGTGAATAAATCATCCTTGCGTTGCGCTTCACCGTCTGGAGTTTGTGACTCTTCTCTGAAATGTCCGCCACATGATTCTTCGCGATGTAAGGCGTCATCTACCATCAATTCTCCCAGCTCCATAAAGTCCGCAACACGCATCGCTTTTTCAAGTTCCTGATTTAGTTCTGTTGAACTACCCAGTACGTTGACGTTTTGCCAAAACTCAGCCTTTAACTGCTGAATTTTACTTTTAGCTTTTCTAAGACCTTCGGCATTCCGCGCCATACCACAATAGTCCCACATGGTTAAACCGAGCTCACGATGAAACTGATCCACCGTCTTCTTTCCTTTTATTGACAGGAATTTATTTAGTGTAGCATTTACTTTTTCTAACGCTTCTTTAAATTCCGGGCGGTCTGTACTCACCTTCTCACTTGACAATCCTGCCAAATAATCTCCAATGGTATACGGAATTACAAAATAACCATCTGCCAGTCCTTGCATCAAAGCACTTGCACCTAAGCGGTTGGCACCATGATCGGAGAAATTGGCTTCACCCAGCGCATACAATCCGGGAATCGTTGTCATGAGATTATAATCTACCCATAGGCCGCCCATTGTATAGTGTACGGCAGGGTAAATCATCATCGGTACTTCGTAGGGGTTATCACCTGTAATCTGTTGATACATATCAAACAGGTTACCATACTTTGCTTCAATAACCTTTTTTCCATCGCGCTTGATCGCATCTGAGAAGTCAAGAAATACGGCTAACCCGGAGCCTACACCTCTACCTTCGTCGCACATGTTTTTTGCATTGCGGGAAGCAACATCCCGAGGGACGAGGTTACCAAAGGAAGGATATCTTCTTTCCAGGAAATAATCTCTTTCAACTTCCGGAATGTTTACAGCCTCTTTTGCTTTTAAACCTGGACGGGAAGTTTTTGGAACCCATACCCGCCCATCGTTCCGCAAAGACTCAGACATCAATGTTAATTTTGACTGATGATCTCCGGAGACAGGAATACAGGTAGGGTGTATTTGCGTAAAACAAGGATTTCCGAATAATGCTCCTTTCTTGTGTGCTCTCCAGATAGCCGTCGCGTTACTTCCTTTGGCATTGGTGGAAAGAAAAAATACGTTTCCATATCCGCCAGTACATAACAACACAGCGTGGGCGCTATGCGACTCAATTTTTCCTGTTACCAGATCTCTGGCAATAATGCCGCGCGCTTTACCATCCACTAAAACGAGGTCCAGCATTTCCGTACGCGGATACATTTTCACCTTTCCATTTGCAATCTGGCGGTTCAAGGCCGAATATGCACCGAGCAAAAGTTGTTGTCCTGTTTGTCCGCGTGCATAAAACGTTCTGGATACCTGCGCACCACCGAAAGAGCGGTTGGCAAGCAATCCACCGTATTCACGGGCGAATGGAACTCCCTGTGCAACGCACTGATCTATTATGTTGACACTGACCTGCGCAAGCCGGTACACATTTCCTTCACGCGCACGATAGTCGCCCCCTTTGATTGTATCGTAAAAAAGCCGGTGGACACTATCGCCATCATTTTGATAATTTTTCGCGGCATTTATACCACCTTGGGCGGCGATGCTGTGTGCTCTCCGCGGGCTATCCTGAAAACAGAAAGCTTTTACATTATAGCCAAGCTCACCTAACGATGCGGCCGCCGACGCACCTGCGAGCCCTGTTCCAACCACAATGATATCATACTTGCGCTTATTGGCAGGGTTGACCAGTTTGAGGTTAAACTTGTGCTTGGTCCATTTGTCGGCCAGCGGCCCATCAGGAATTTTTGAATCTAATTTCATATATAATAGAAGAGCTGAAATTTAATCTAGGAACATCCAAATTGGAATCAATGCAAATAAAGCGGGGATGATGATCGCGAATGCTCTACCAACATTGGCAATAAGAGAATTGTATTTCAAGTGGTTTAAACCGAGCGTTTGAAATGCACTGGCAAAGCCATGCCATAAGTGAAAAGCCAGCATGAGCATACTAAAAACATAAACAGCTACATACCATACATTTGAATACGCCTCATTCACGGTAGCATACAGGTTCTTGACTTCAACGCCATCATAATTTGCAGTTGGAATGCCTCCCCAGTGCATTTCATACCAAAATCCACGCAAGTGAATAACGAGGAAGATCAAAATAAATGTTCCTAAAATTCCCATATTTCGTGAAGTCCAGGGAGAAGAATTTTTTATAACTGCATATCCCTGTCCGCCACGAGCATTCTTATTTCCAATAGTCAACAAAAGCGCCCATAGAATATGAAGAAGGATGCAGGCATAATTGACATAAGAGATAGTCATGATCAAAGGATTGCTCGTCATGAATTGGGCATACACATTAAATGATTCGCCGTCATCATTTTTCAACAGCTGAAGATTTCCGATCAAATGAACCACCAAAAAGAGAATGAGGAAAAGACCTGTTAAGGCCATGAGAAGTTTTCTGCCTATCGTGCTCGACAGAAGCTTTATAAACCAATTCATACTAAGGTTTTAGAATTTTGCCCGAAAAATACTTCTCAAACCCTAGTCTACCAAGCAAAGAATTACTTTAGAACTTATTTAAATAATGTTTTGAGGCTAATTGAATACCTCAAATAAAGTAATGATGATAGTAATGGCGGATACAGTGATCAACAAAAACCATTCTTTTTCGATAAATCTGCAAATGGCTTTAATAGACTGTTTCATATTTGTGTTAAGGTTTTGTCCCCATAAGCCAATAATTGTGCTAGATCATAATGTATTGTAGGCCAGCTTATTAAACTCCATTTTGCGCTTTCGTAGGCCGAAATAAGAGTCAAAACCGCAACGCGTTCCCAAATTGAAAAAGATGCTTCAAACGAGTTAGGCAGAAAGTTCAGTCAGACCCGTTGTTTTCATTCATTGATTTTAATTGAGAAAAAATTTGTTTGGTATGGCGGGGCCACAATTTAACTTTACAGCCACCACACTTTTTATAACTAAGAATGTATTTAATTTTTGATACCGAGACAACGGGACTTCCTCATAATAAAACTGCTCCGATTACTGACCTTGATAACTGGCCACGGCTTGTACAAATCGCATGGCAACTTCATAACGAAAAAGGCAAAATTTTATCGCAGCACAACTACCTTGTAAAGCCCGACGGTTTTGATATTCCCTTTAAAGCAGAACAGGTTCACGGCATCTCCACAAAAAGAGCGCTCGAAGAGGGTCATGAGCTGAGCAAAGTATTAGACTTGTTGGCTGAGGACCTTGGGCGAACATCACTCGTGGTCGGTCATAATATTGAATTCGATATCAATATTATCGGTGCGGAATGTATTCGCCAGAAAATTGATCCCGACGTACTCTTAAGACTAAGTAAACTTGATACAGGCCTGACGGCAACGGAGTTTTGTCAATTTCAAGGCGGTATTGGCGGCAAATTAAAAATGCCAACCCTTCTCGAATTGCATAAAAAACTTTTTAACAAAGATTTTGGTGATGCGCATGATGCCTCTTACGATGTCGCTGCGACCGCCCGGTGTTTTTTCGGCTTGTTAAAACAAAAAGTAGCGAAGCCGTTCGATGCAACTCCCATTGAAGAAATTGAATACGAAGAACCTAATCTTGAAGCTGCGAACTTCACCAAACGAGAAAAGTTAAAAGAAGCAGCTTACAAACTTGGTGAAGATAACGTTGTCGTTACGGATGCTCCCTTCGTTCATCTTCATGTTCATTCACAATTTTCTGTGCTGCAGGCGACACCTGAAATTAAAACGCTTGTGTCGAAAGCAAAAGCGTTGGGTATGCCGGCGGTTGCAATTACCGACTTAGGGAACATGTATGGTGCTTTTAAATTTGTTCGCGAAGCACTTAACCATGAAATCAAGCCTATCGTGGGCTGTGAATTTTACATTGCTGAGGAACGGCAAAAACTAAAGTTCACCAAAGACAACCCTGACAAGCGTTTCACCCAGGTTTTGCTTGCCAAAAATAAAAATGGTTATCACAATCTAGCCAAGCTAAGTTCATACGGTTTCACGGAAGGCCTATACGGAATTCATCCGCGTATTGACAAAGCATTGGTCGAACAATATAAGCAGGATCTTATTGCCACCACGGGATCGCTATCCAGCGAGATACCGCATTTAATTCTCAGTGTGGGTGAAAAACAAGCGGAAGAAGCATTCAAATGGTGGCATTCTATTTTTGGTGAGGATTTCTATGTTGAATTAAACCGCCATGGTATACGGGAGGAAGATCACGTCAACGAAACCCTTTTGCGTTTCGCTAAAAAACATGGCGTAAAATATTTTGCGGCAAACGAGGCTTTTTACATCGATAAAGAAGAAGCAAATGCACACGATGTGTTGCTCTGTATTAAAGAAGGAGAATTTAAGTCAACACCCATCGGACACGGTCGGGGTACACGGTATGGCCTTGCTAATTCAGAGTACTACTTTAAGTCGCAGGCTGAAATGAAATCCATTTTCCGAGACTTACCAGAGGCAATTGAAACTGTTGGCGAGATCATCAACAAAATCGAAAGTTATACACTAGAACGCAATGTGTTGCTTCCGAAATTTGAGATCCCGAAAGAATTTCAAACTGAGGACGAATACTTGCGCTATCTAACTTATGAAGGCGCTAAGAAAAAATACGGTGAAATATCTTCAGCGCTTCGCGAACGCCTGGACTTTGAATTGGACACCATTCAAAAAACAGGTTATCCAGGATACTTTCTTATCGTCCAGGATTTTACTTCGAAAGCAAGAGAAATTGGTGTTTCTGTCGGGCCAGGACGTGGGTCGGCGGCAGGATCAGCTGTAGCCTACAGTATTGGAATTACAAATGTTGATCCGATTAAATATGATTTACTGTTCGAACGTTTCTTAAATCCAGATCGTGTTTCACTTCCTGATATTGATATTGATTTTGATGATGAAGGCCGCGATAAAGTATTAAAATATGTCATCGACAAATACGGCAAAAATCAAGTCGCTCAAATCATTACTTATGGTACCATGGCGGCCAAGTCTTCCATTCGCGACTGCGCGCGCGTCATGGAGTTGCCATTGTCGGAAGCAAACTTGCTGGCCAAGATGGTTCCCGAACGACCAGGTACGTCGCTTGACTTAGCTTTTTCAGAAGTGAAAGAACTTGCCGAGTTTAAAAAAGGATCAGATCTGAAAGCGCAAGTTCTTCAACAAGCAGTAATTCTCGAAGGATCCGTTAGAAATACTGGAACACATGCATGCGGTGTTATTATCACACCCGATGATCTAACTAAGTTTGTTCCAGTATCGACGGCAAGGGATTCAGACATGCTGGTTACGCAGTTTGATAACAGCGTTGTAGAAAGCGCTGGTATGTTAAAAATGGACTTCCTGGGTCTTACCACCCTTTCTATTATCAACACTGCCTTAAAGAACATTCAAAAAAGTAAAGGCATTTCCATTGACATTGACACCATCCCTCTAGACGATGTAAAGACATATCAACTTTTTCAACGCGGCGAAACGACAGGTACATTCCAGTTTGAAAGTGTTGGTATGCAAAAATATTTGCGACAGCTGAAGCCCGACAAATTCGAAGATCTGATCGCGATGAATGCATTATATCGCCCAGGTCCGATGGAATACATTCCTGCTTTTATTAATCGCAAGCATGGTCGAGAGCCCATCAAATACGACTTGCCAGCGATGGAAGAATTTCTCTCTGAAACCTATGGCATCACTGTTTATCAGGAACAGGTTATGTTGCTGTCACAAAAACTTGCAGGTTTCAGTAAAGGTGACGCCGATGTGCTTCGAAAGGCTATGGGTAAGAAGCAAAAAGCAGTTCTCGACAAGATGAAAGGGAAATTCATCGAAGGCTGTAAACAGCATGGACACGCACCAGAAATTTGTGAAAAAATCTGGACCGATTGGGAAGCCTTCGCGCAATATGCATTCAACAAATCGCACTCTACATGTTACTCGCTGGTTGCTTACCAAACTGCTTATTTAAAAGCAAACTATCCTGCAGAATACATGGCCGCAGTGTTGACACATTCACAAAATAATCTTGAGAATGTTACATTCTTTATCGAAGAATGTAGAAACCTTGGAATAAAAGTGTTGGGTCCTCATGTTAACGAATCCGGAATTTATTTTGAGGTTAATAAACTGGGTGAAATACGCTTCGGATTGGGTGCCATCAAGGGTGCTGGAGACTCGGCGGTTGAAGCCATTATCCACGAACGTGATGCCAAAGGTCCCTTCGAAGATATTTTTGATTTTGCAAAACGGTTGAATCAGCGCAGCGTTAACAAAAAAACTTTTGAGTGCCTCGCGCTGTCTGGCGCCTTCGATTGCTTTACTGGTATTCACCGTCGGCAATATATTTTCGCAAAAGACGGAGAGGTAAATCTGCTTGAAAAAGCCATGAAGTATGCTGCCAAAACACAGCAAGATGAACAAAGCGCTCAAGTGAGTTTATTCGGTGGAAGTTCCGGAATTGTAATGCCGAAGCCTAAAATCGATTATGTTGAACCTTTCACGGAAATTGAAAAATTAAATCTCGAAAAAGAAGTTGTCGGCATTTACATTTCAGGCCATCCGTTAGACAACTTCAAGTTTGAGATGAATGCATTTTGCAAGACATCCTGTGGAGAATTAACGGATCTGGAAAATATGGTTGGTCGTGAAATTAAGCTCGGCGGCATCGTGTCAGGCGTCGAACATCGCACCACCAAGACCGGCAAACCTTTTGGAAAGTTTACCCTAGAGGACTATACCAGTAATTATACGTTTACTTTGTTTGGAGAAGACTATCTCAAGTTCAAGAATTTTATGAACATCGGTTGGTTCCTATTTGTGGAAGGTGGCGTTGTTAAAAATACCTGGGGTCAGCAAAATGTAGAAATCAAGATCCGGAATATCGACCTGCTGAACGAGCTGGGTTTAAAACGCAGCAAAGGCGTTCAGCTACGTATTAATGCCACTGATATAACCGAAGAAATGATTGGCGTTATTGAAGACGTTTGTCAGCTTTATGCTGGCAGCACACCATTGTTTCTCAAAATACAGGATGAGAAAGAAAATATTAACCTCGAACTGTTATCACGAAAATTTCGTGTGAACCCTGTAAATGAGATGGCAGTTCATATGAAGAAGGCCGGCGCGGTGGAAGTGGAGGTCATATAAGTGCTTGAGTGTTTATGTGTTTGAGTGTTTATGTATGGCCGCAAGAGTGTAGAAGACGCCCTGGGAACATCTCAATCGATGATCATTAATTACTTTGAACTAAAAAATATACCTTTACGTTCGGTAATTGAACCTTAACAAAAATTTAAATAATACGCCAATGGGAAAAGCAATTGAACTTAATGACGCCAATTTTGATCAAATTATTAACTCCGACAAACCTGTTCTGGTAGACTTCTGGGCAGAATGGTGCGGACCTTGTAAAATGATTGGACCTGTAGTTGAAGAACTTGCAAACGACTACGATGGCAAAGCTGTCATTGGCAAACTAAATGTTGATGAGAACCCCAATGTTACGGCTCGTTTTGGTGTTCGTAACATTCCAACGCTGTTGGTTTTCAAAGGTGGTCAAATTGTCGACAAACAAGTAGGTGCTGTACCTAAATCAGTTTTGAACCAAAAACTTGCTGCGCAAGTCGCCTAAGTTAAAAGCACTATATATATTAAAAATGCCACCTACAAATTGGGTGGCATTTTTAATATACAGGAGTTTCATGCTGAAGACAAGAAGCATAAGACACCGCCCAAATTTTTTTTTACTCTCTTTGGAAATGCATTTTTTTGAAAGTCATTTTGTGCCAGTGACACCCGAAATTAGATAATCTAATTCCCTTCTCATCCTTAATTAACATTACTAGGTTTTTTTTTCCTCACGTTATTTGGAGTAGAAATTTCTTTTGCTAAGTTTGATTACAAACTAAACGGGAGTGAGGTTTGACCGATAGCTGTAATTTATTATTCTATGAGTTCTAAAGGCCCTTAAGATTTGGCAGATTCATGCTCGCCACTACGTTGTTGGAATTATAAAATCCCAATCATTTGTAGAGTTCAATCACGCTCCACCCTCCGAAATTTATTTTCAATGCATACGCCTTAAACCTAAAATCAATCACATGGACTTAAAGTTTCATGAGCATAAGGGCAATCTTCTGCTCGTACTGTTATTATTTTGTCTAAAAAGTTTTGGACAAGAGATCTCGACCAACACTGTTGTTTCTCCTTCGCCAAGTCTCGCTGGAATGGCAAGATATAGTGAGGTTCCAGTAGACCAAAGCACAGGTATACCCCAAATTTCAATACCGATATATACCATTGAGAGTCAAAAATTGACCTATCCAATTTCTCTTAGCTATCATGCATCGGGGATTAAGGTAAATGATGTCTCCGGGCCAGTAGGCCTAGGGTGGACGATAGGGGCTGGAGGGGCGATTACAAGAATTATGAGAGGGAGACCGGACGAGAAACCCAATGGTTTTTTTCAATATGCTTCTGCTATTCCTAACGCTACCGACAATATTTCCGCTGACCAAAAAGACAATTTAGCAACAAGAGAATGGGATATGATGCCGGATTTGTTTTATTATAATACAGGAACAGCTGGTGGAAAATTCGTCTTTGATAATCAGCTTCAACTACGCACCATCCCGAGAAATGTATTGAAAATATCGCCGAATAATACCGGAACGTTATCATCATTCACAGTTATTGATCCTGCAGGCACTACATATGAATTTGATCCTGGAGAAACAGCGACAGCAACAATTCCTGGCATCGCATCTCAGGTCTCCTATATTTCAAGTTGGTACTTATCGAATATTATTTCTGCCGATAAAATAGATACCATTCGATTTAACTACGTTGTCAACTCTTCGCCATACTCATACACTACTGCAGAAACATCGGGCGTGGCCTACTATATTAATGTTCCACCAAACGCAGCCGTGACAAATGCTAAAATTAATCCGCTTAGCTCAAACATGTCAGTGTCGGTAACAGGTACCCGGTATCTGTCGGATATTACCTATAAAAGTGGGAAGCTTAAATTTGTTTTTAGTGGTGGGAGATCTGATGATGCCAATGGAAAAAAATTGGATCAAATAATCATCTATACAAAGAACCTAGTGACAGGCGGTTTGATTGAAGAAAAGAAGATCAATTTTTCATACAGTTACTTTGCGAATACTGACGGTACTACACGTTTGCGTCTTGATAGTTTTCGTGAACAGTACAACGCTACTACATTTAACCCGCCGTATATTTTTACTTATACTACTAAAATGTTACCGGCAGTTGGTTCTGCCGCCCAAGACCATTGGGGTTATTACAACGGCGCTGAACGAAATACGAACTTGATTCCAGCATATACCCACAATGGTCAAGTACTCTCCAGCAATGACCGAAATATTGATGCCCAATTCGTGGACGGTTGTATGCTGAAATCTATCGTGTCTCCTTTAACAGGCGTCACGGAATTCTATTTTGAGCAAAATAAATATTTTGATGGAAGCGCGAGTATTAATGGTCCCGGCTTGCGAATCAATAAAATTGTTAATCGTGATTTATTCTCGGCAATAAATGCAGTGACCAACTATGAATATTTAAATCCTTTGACAGGCAAGAGCAGTGGAAAACTTTTAAACGCTCCAAGTTACCTCACCACCCTGGACGTTGTTGACATGAGCCATGAAATCCTGAAAACATATCAATGCGTTTTAATTCAAACAAACGGAACGAGCATAGGTAATTTTTCAGGCGCCCCGCTGATTTATGAATACGTAACGACATATAATAATAACGATGTTAACGCCTTGGGAAAGACCGTTTCGAAGTATAGTGTATATAGCGTTACGACTAACTCTTTTCCATATTTCCCCGTAGATGATCTTTCCTGGTTAGCAGGCGATTTGCTTACGCAAGAAGTCTATAAAGTTCAAGGCAGTCTTTCCACACTTGTAAAAAAAATAGAGAATACATATGTTGTAAGTGCACATTCATATACTATAAAAGGGTTGAGTGCCGTTCGGAAAAAAGTTTTCTTTTACGGCTTCCCAGGCGCCAACGACTTTTATATTAAAAATCATTTTTCATATTCACAATTCCCCTATCTCAAGGAAACAAAAATATTTGACTATGAGCAAAATAGTAACACGATAAGTAGTGTAACCACAGTCAACAATTATTATGACAGAACTAACGTTCATCTTTTTCCAACAAGAATAAAAACGAGCACATCCATTTCAACAGATACTTTAAAAAAAGAATTAAAGTATCCCCTCGACTACACTGCCACAGGTGTCATCGGAACAATGCAAAATTTGAATATTATCGCTCAGCCGCTGGAAGTGAAAAACATTTTAGTCAAGAATGGCACTTCCTATATAATCGGTTACGATAGGACTGAATTTTTTGAATGGAAAACAGGCAAAGTTTATCCCAAAAATTTCTACACAGGAAAGCTACCCTTGAATTTGACCAAAAGTACATTTGACGCTGCTCCTGCCCCCTACACCAGGCATGCATCAAAAGTGAATGCTTATAATAAGGTGGGACATCCGATCGAAAGCCAAATCGTCGGCGGCCCCCCGCAATCTGTGATCGTTGACAAACTGATCAATCGTGCGACTGCATCATCAAGCCCGGCCAGCGCAAATCAAATTGCATATTCCAGTTTTGAATCAAGTGATTTCGGCAATTGGAAAGTGACTACTGGTGTCGTAACCTCAAACAAGAATGTGTCTTTAAATTTTACCAAAACGTATCACTCTATTTATCTTTCTACCAGTCAAACGATTTCTTATTCCTACACCACGACAAAAGGTAATGGACCAAGTCCTGTACTAGTTTTTTCCAGGTCAGGAGTTTCACCTATTAATATTTTGCTCCCCAATGCATCAGGATTAGGGTCTGCAACTTTAACGGCTGGGTCATGGAATGTTGAGTTGGTTTATGATTTTAATGTTACGGCACTAACCGCAAACTTTTCCTATCAACAAACTTCTCCAGCTTTGGCTAATATTGTAACCACACGCAAAAAGACAGGCTACAATAGCTTACAGCTGACATCCGTACAACAAGTTTTCCGTGACTCCCTCCCATCAGGTACCTATACCGTTGCTTATTATCAGCATAGTGGCACCATTACACTGACACCATTAAACGGAGCGGTTGTCGTGAGTACTACGATCAGTCCGGCTGAAGCAGATGGTTGGACAAAAGTAGAAAAGGAAATTACGATTAGCGGATTGACACAAGGCATTCAGCTCAGTGGACCATCCATGTTTCTGGATGAATTAAGATTATATCCTAAAGGCGCAGTGATGAGCACTACTTGTTATGACATGTTTAAAAATGTAATTACAAAAACGGATGCCAACATGCGGTCGATATTCACTGAATACGATGAGAGAAGAAGAATAAGAGTTGTGCGGGACCATGAGCAAAATATTTTACAACAGTACGATTATACGTTAGCAGTTAACTGAAACCCTAAGTAGTATGAGAACAGTTCTTAAAATTAGCCTGTATTTTTTGTTTTGTACGTGTATCGTAACTTATTCATTCGGACAAGTTTCAACAAGAGCGGTACCCCCCGGTGGTGGCGGTGGAACTCCACCTGCCAATCCACCAAACCCCACAGCCTCTACAAATGCTTGCGGCGCCAAAACTTTGACGAGAAGTGGTACTCCGCCGTCAGGCACCGCGTGGTACTGGCAAACCACTGCTAATGGCACTTCCCTTGACTATTCAACTGCAACTTATCAGGCTCAAACAAGCGGCACTTATTATATTCGGGCGCATACCCCGTCCACCGATTTGTGGAGCACGGGCGCGGGATATATTACAGTTACCGTTAATCCAAGTCCAGCAGCTCCTGCCGGTCCTTCCATTCAACACAATTGTTACAACGCCGTCTTTACAAGAGGAACTCCTCCGAGCGGCGTAACATGGTATTGGCAAGATACGAATGCCGCGGGTACAAGCACTTCCAATTCCGCTGACATTTACACTGCAAATACATCGGGAACTTATTACATACGTTCTTACAACAGCGCGGGCTGCTGGGGTGGCAGTACCGCGATTGCATTTACACAATCTGCGAGCCCTGCAATCCCACCAACTCCTCTTTCATCAGGAGTGTGTGGAAGCGCCACCATTTCCTTCAACGGGACGCCTCCACAATTTATCCGTTGGGCTTGGCAAACAAATTCAAATGGAACCGATCTAACTAATTTAACGACCAATCATACAGTAACAAACTCGGGAACATATTATCTGCGCGCCTACGATCTTAATTCACAATGTTGGAGTGCAGGTGCTTCACAAATTTCTGTTACAGTAACGCCTCTCCCAGAGACTCCGCCGATCCCCACAGCAAGTCCAGGTTGCGGACAGTCGACGTTGACACACCCCAACGCTGCCCCTTCTGATGTGACGTGGTACTGGCAAGATGTACATCCTGGCAGCAGCACAAGTTCATCGGAAGTGACTTACAATGTCACCACAGGCGGTACTTATTATTTGCGCGCGCGGACTAACACGAATGGCTGTTGGAGTACGAATAGTTCCAGCGCCGATGTTTATGTAAAATTAAAACCCGGCCCTCCCTCGGGTACAAATGTGATACGAAACGATGCGGGGCTCGTAACCTTAAATGCAATAGTGGGAACAAATGGCCATGAAGTAAGGTGGTATGCACAAGGGGGCGGACTTCTTGCCAGTGGGGATTCTTACAAAGCGATCATCGGAGCAACTGCAACGTACGAATTAGCAAGTTTCAACAGAGTTTCAAGTTGTGAAAGCGATCGAACTATCGTCACAGCCACCGTTGTGCCAAAGCCCGTGATTAGTGCGACCGATGTGTACTTTATCATGAACAAGGCAATAACCCTTTCGCTGCCGAACAATACTTACACAACCTACTCCTGGAAAAAAGACGGCGTGCAAGTGGGGACTGGTGCAACAGTGACCCTGACAAATGCGCCTGGAACGTATACCGTAACCGTTACAAAAACGGGTATGACGGGAAGTGGTACTTCTGAACCGCTTATTTTACGAGCAGCAGGAAATAACTCGGTTACGTCAAGAGCGATTATTAAAGAAGGCGTTACCGATGCAGGGTTAATTAATTCTCTTACCGCGTCCGAAAGAACAAGAGAGATTACCTATTCAGGAGGTTTTGGAAACATAATTCAAACGAACATCGGAAACGTTTCACCTCTTCAAAAAGACATTATTGTACCAATAGAATATGACGCTCTTGGCCGTCAGTTGAAAAGTTATCTTCCGTACGTAAGTGCGGCAGGCGATGGGCAACTCAGAACGCTAGCCCTGAACAACAACGGCTATACTAACAGTGAGCAATATAAATTCTACCAAAATGCAACAAAAATTGAGCGTGACACAAAACCTTATACGCTGAAGGAAATCGAACCTTCACCATTAGGCAGATCACTATCTTCCCTTGGTGTTGGTAACGACTGGCATGCAAACCAAAAGAAAAATACCAGACAGTATTTATTTAATCGTACTGCGGATGGAATTCGCGTCTGGACTGTGGCAGCTTCCGGCTTGCCAACTAGTTCAAACACGTATGGAGATTATGAATTGGCCATCAATATATCGATCGATGAAAATGGAAATAGAGTGAAGGTTTATTCCGATAAGATCGGTCGTTCCATTTTAAAGGAAATTGAAGTGGATGCGACCACATGGCTGCGAACGTATTCTATTTATGACGATTTCGGAAGGCTGGTTTATACGATCTCACCCGAAGGTGTAAAGGCAGCAAATTTTTCTCCAACCCAGGCTTTTCTTGATCAATGGGCATTTCAATATCGGTATGATAATCTCGGTCGAACTATTGAATACAAAGCGCCTGCTTCAGGTTGGGTTTATACCGTCTACGATGTGTTAAGCCGGCCTGTAATGACACAAAATGCAGATCAGCGCACTCGCTCCGAGTGGTCGTTTGTAAAATATGATGTGTATAGCAGACCAGCAGTTAGCGGGGTAAAAGTAATTGCGTCCAGCACACGGTCGAGTGTACAAGGAAGTGTTGATACTCAGGCCAACGTGTTTGAATTAACAACCAATAACGCAGTAGGGTATACGTTAAACAGAACTTATCCAACTGTGGTTGAGGCAGACCTGCTGTCCATTAATTATTATGATAACTATGCTTTTTTAAGTTATGCGGGCTGGAACGTTGAGACACTAAGTTTCAACTTTGTTCCAGAGCAGGGAATCACAGCCTACGAAACAAAAGTGACAGGACTTCCAACAGGCGGAAAAATTAAAGTACTGGGTTCTTCGGTTTGGTTGAATGCAGTTCAATACTATGATAAGTATTATCGCCCTTTGCAAATTATCGCTGAAAATCATCTAACGGGAGTTGACCGCAACACGAACAAGTTCAATAACCTGCGGCAACTTGTCGAGACTCGTTTCGCACATCACAATCAATCCGTGATTGTGTTACAAAAATATCACTATGACCATGCAGGAAGGCTGACGAAAATTTATCACAACATCAATGGAGCTGCGGCCGATCAATTAGTTGCGCAGTATGAATACAATGAGTTGGGACAATTAGTGGACAAAAAACTTCATAACACCACAGGTACAACGTTTATTCAATCCGTTGATTTCCGGTACAATATCAGGGGGTGGATGTTATCGATAAACAATTCGCAGTTAAACATCAATGCATCCAACAACGACGAAACGAACGACTTTTTCGGGATGGAAATCGTTTACACCAAACCAGAGAGTGGTCTGACTGACACGTTATACCATAACGGAAATATTCGCGCAGTCAAATGGAAAGGAATCGGATCTATAGCGGGAACGCCCGATCAAAAAAGTTATAAATATGCTTATGACAAAGGCGACCGATTGTTAACAGCGGCATCTCAAATGCATACGGGGACTGCGTGGTTAAAAGAGACAAACACCCTGAACGAAAAGGTAATCTATGATCACAACGGTAATATAAGATCGCTGCGTCGCAATCATAGAAAGCATCAACTAGCTAACCTGGTGGCTAGCTATTCAGCGGAGACTGTTGACAACCTAAGTTACCAATACAGCGCAACGCAAGGAAACCAACTGTTGAAAGTAGAAGATGCCATAGCCACATCGGTAGGCAGCGGTGATTTTAAAAATATATCAACAGCGGCAATAGAATATACCTACAATGCAGATGGCAATCTGTTGGCTGATCAAAACAAAGGCATCAGCAGCATAACATACAATGCATTGGGTAAACCAGCCGTAATCAGTTTTAGCGATGGTAAGAAAATAGAGTATACATACGATGGTGCGGGAAACAAATTAAAAGTGAGGAGCTATGAGGGAACAACACTTAAGCTCACCACCGATTATTTGGGCAGTTTCGTTTATGAAAATGGAGTCCTAAAATTTTTCAGTTCCCCGGAGGGAAGGGTTATAAAAAATGGGACAGGCTTTGAGTATCAATATGCGCTCGCCGATTATCAAGGCAATACCCGTGTTGTATTCTCATCCACAACACCTGCGGCCTATGCGCCAAAAGCCACTTTTGAAGGAGATACCAATGACCAGGCATCGCATTATAAATATAACGCCGCTAATGTTGTCTCGTTTGTCGGTGCTGCGACTAGCGGGACGAAGGTGATAAGGATGAACCAGAGCTCCAAAATCGGTCCCTCAAAAAGTCTGAAAGTATATCCTGGCGACAAGATAGATTTGGAAGTATTCGAATACCATGAAGGAGTATCTGGCTTTGGCACATCGAGTACACCGATTACAACGTTAGTGACGATGGTATCCGGTGCGTTTGGTGGTGTAAGCGGTGCCCCTGGTGAGCCGGGTCTCATTTACAGCGGTGTTAATGCTGCCATCAGTGCATACATGCCGCCAGGAAACCAAGGAAGTACCCAACCGGCTGCGTACCTGAACTATATTCTGTTTGACGCAAACTACAAAGTGCTGGACATGGGTTGGAAGTTGTGCCCAGCCACTACCTTCACCAAACAAAAATTGGTGTTCAATACATTGAGCATCAAAGAGCCCGGCACTATTTTCATCTACCTCAGCTATGACAACGATTCAAACAATTGGGTTTATTTTGATGACTTAAAAGTTACACACACAAAAAGTAATGTTGTCCAGTATAATGAATATTATCCTTTCGGACATCAAACTTCAGCGAGTTGGACGCGGGAGAATTCAAGCAACAACTTTCTTTACAACGGTGCAAGTGAGTTCAATAAAAACTCGGCGTGGTATGACACGTTTTTCAGAAATTATGATCCCTTGCTTGGAAGGTTTCATCAGATCGACCCGTTGGCTAATGCCATGTCTTCCATTACGCCATACAATTATGCTGCGAATGATCCAGTCTTTTATAATGATCCCAATGGCGACTATGTTGAACCGACCATGGCTCCGGTGCGACACGCCCCTGATGGTGTAGGGGCGCTTATCGCAGGGGGAGCAGACGGCTTTCAAAACCTTGTAAATAGCATGTATGGCGGTTCTCCGATACCAAGCAACAACGGTGGTGGCTATTCGCCAGGCAGCTTCATCAATGGTGCATTGAATTCCAAATTCGGTGGCATATGGACCCGTGCCGGCGCCTCTCTTTTTAATAACCAGGAGGAGGCTTTTGTTTTTGGTTCCGCTTATAATACATATCATAATTCCTGGCTCCACACGGAATATAAAAGCTTATCAGCCACCATTGACGAATTTGGATATGAATTGTATCGATCTTATGGAATAGCGGGTAAGAAGTTTGCAATTAATATAACCTATGGCAACCTCGAGCAAAAAATGCTGGCCGACGGTCATGAAGCTGCACTAAAAGCATATATTGCATCGTTCGAGGTGAACCCTTGGGGCATTGTTCATGGCACCCTGGATGGGATTGGACTCGTACCGGGTATCGGAGAGTTTGCTGATGCATTCAATGCCTACCTCTACTATCGGAGAGGCGATAAATTAAATGCTGGATTAAGTGCCGCGGCAATGGTACCGTTTGCCGGGTGGGGCGCGACTAGCATTAAGTTGACTTCAAAGATTATTCAGAAGTCAAGTAAATTTGATGGATTACTTAAAGAGGCTGCTGCTGCTTATCCAAACAAAGCTGGTAAAGTAGAATTTCACCATATTGAACCAAAATATCTAGGTGGACCCAAAAATGGTTCATTAATTCCCATAAATGCCTCATATCATCAGCAAATCACTAATGCCTTTAGGGAAGCTTGGTCTTACGGAAGCCGCCACCCCAATGCTGCGGAGCTAAATCGGATAATGAAAGATGTTTATAATCAATTTCCACTATACGTACCGTTTTAACCCATAAGACCATGAAGGAACTTCATGAATTCAGAATATATGAGAAATATAGTAATTTGTTGTTCCAACCAGACGAAGGAAAGAAAACGGGAATCTATCGTGTAATAGAAGTGGAACGGGACGATCCCAAGTTTGAACAAATCCGTGCCCTAAACGAAAAAATAAAAAGAGATCATAACGATTTCCTTTTTCTTTACTCCAATGTTAAAAGAGTTTATACGGAAATTGAACTACGCCAGGCGGTACTATTCCATATTGAATTAACTTCCGTATTTGAACCAGCCGGAGAAGAGTGTGGTACAAAATATGATGAGGCATCTGCATGTGACATTTGCGGAGCAAATCGAAGGCAAATTGGCCCTTTGATACTCAAGAAAGGGACCGTACCAAAGAAAGACATTGCCTGTACAATCGCTGGGGAGATTGTGGTATCAAAACATTTTGCGGAGAGCTTTATCCGCCATAATCTAAAAGGTTTATCATTTGATACAGTAATTTTTGGTAAGCAGGCTTCAGACCATTATCAACTTATAATAACATCACCTGAATTATCCGTTACAAAAAGTACAATCGCTGGAAATAACGTTTTCGATCTTGGTTCGAGTAGTGAAATGGAAATCTATCGATGCCCAAAAGGACATACGATCGGACTGAACCTGGTATCAGAAGTATTTCTAGCTAACAATTCACAAATTGGTAAATATGATTTCTTCGCAACGAAAGAAAAAGTTGGTATTAATAGAGGGTTGTTAAGGCCGCAACCTTTATATCTATGTTCGTCCGCATTTAAACGAATGGTTGAAAAAGAAAAAATTACAGGACTAACTTTTGAAGTAGCGCACATTGAAAGATAACATAAGAATCAGCTTTATAATACATTTTATTTTTTAATAATATGCTGTAAGAAAAATACCACAACCGATAGTCTAAAATTTAGATATGCCAATGCACATAGTACGAGCATTACAATCAGTGCAAGCTTCATTTTATTAAAATATATGGTGTCAACAAATACCATTTGCTACAGCTATCCATAAAATGAATAAAGAAGAGCTAATTAATCGATGGAAAACTGCGGAAGGTAAAATAAAACTTAAGCAAGTAATAGAATGTTTAGAAACAGGTACACCTAATTTACTTGAAGCTGTGCTGCAGCGATATTGTGGCCGTTGGGATCTGAGAGGGGCTCCTTTATCCAAAGTTAAAAAAGAAAGAAACATAGAGGTCGGTGGGCACAGTCTAGTCCAGAAAATTGGAACACTTAAATTAAAAAGTGTAAGTCTTACGTCTGTGGATTTTTCATATGCTGAGTTAAATTATTCCTGGTGGGAAAAATGCCAGATAAGTAATTGTTTGTTCGAAGAAACCAAAGCTAAAGAAATACGAGTTATTGCATCTGATTTCATTGATTGTATATTCAAGAAAGCAGACCTGAATTGTTCTTACATCAATGAAAATATAGGATCAAATTCAGGTTCCTTCAAACGCGTACAGTTTTTAGAGACGAACTTAAAAGAATGCCTATTTTATTTCCCTGTAATTGAAGATTGTGTATTTGATAATTGTAATCTCGAGGCGACAAATTTCAATGGAAGCCGATTTGGAAATTGCAAATTTATAGGATTAGTGGACAGCCCATGGTTTAAAGGTTACCCCGTCAATGTACACAAATCTTTGTTTGGTTTTTTTAATCGCATTAATCCTAAAGATTTTCCTAATCCAATGAAAAATATTGATTTTTCAGAGGCTGAATTAATTGGAGTTTCTTTTATAAACGGGATTGATTTAAGTAAATGCATATTTCCGAATGATCCTGAAAAATACGTCGTTGTTAAAAATCTACACTACGTCTTTTCAACGGCAAAAAGAATAGTAAATGAATCGTGGAATGAGGAAGATCGTAGAAAAGGCCATAACCTCATCGACAACATATATTTTTCAAAAGATCGGCAAAATCAATATATGGATCTGCTAGATAAAAATCTGTTGACTGAGGATGAGAACGAAAATGGCTTTGGAGAAAGATTTTTCAAGCTTATACAAACCATAAATGCCAACCAATGACGAACATATCGATGAAAGTCTAAAATTTGTCGAAGATATCGTCGTATAAAAAAGAAACTTGTTGAGGTCTTATCAAAAAAAATTAAACCCTACTCCTGCTTCAACGATTTTGTCGGATTTGTTAATGCAGTTTTGAGAGATTGCCCTCCAACCAATAAAAAGGTAAGCAATATTATCAAAATCGCCGGAGCAATAAATGCAATCCAGTGTAATGAAATGCGGTAGGCGAAGCTACTCAACCAAAAATCCATAAATTGATATGCCAATGGAATCGAAATGATAAAGGCAATTGCTATGAACATTAAATATTGTTTCGATAACATCAGTATGATGTCCATGACATTCGCACCCAATACTTTCCTAATACCAATTTCTTTTGTGCGTTGAACCGTCGAAAGCATTGAGAGCCCCAATATTCCCATACTACAAATCACCAAGGATACAATTGCAAAAACACGCATTATCTTTTCAGTTGTTTGTTCTAATTGATACATGTTTGCTATTGACTGCTCTAGAAAAGAAAAATCGAATACCTCATTAGGGAAATGATTTTTCCAAATCTGTTCGATATCGGCAATGGATTCTTGAGACGACACGCTAGATAACTTTACCCCGACCTGATTGAAAACTCCAGGAAAAGAATAAATTGCTATCGGTTCGATTTGACCTTGTAACGAACGGTTATGAAAATCGCGAACGACACCAACGATAGTTCCTGTAATACCTGAATTATCAAAAAGGATAGTCTTACCAAGCCCATCCTGAACGTTCGTGATACTAAGTTTTTTAAGCAATGTTTCATTGACAATTACTTCCGTCAATGAATCATGAAGCACGATATTTCTTCCGGCAACGAGTTTAAGTGAATATGCATCAAGAAAGTGATCATCGGCCCATCGATCTCTCACGATAAAATCCTCCCATTCTGAACGATGATCGTACTTAATAAACCCGCCGTCGGTCACCATGGACATGGGCGCTTGATAATGCAAACTCGCCGTTTCAATACCTGTCGTTCGCTCTAATTCGTTTCGAAATGTTTGGAGGTGCGAATAACCAGCTTTGGGAAGATTAATGGTGATGATTCCATCTTTAGAAAAACCCAATTCATTTTTTAACAAATAATCTACCTGATTAATAACAACGAATGTACAGATCAGAAAAAGAAGTGATACTGTGTATTGAATGCAAATAAGTGCTTTTCTTAATGCATGATTAATTCCGGCGATCTGATAGGTTTTACCCGCCAAGGCTTTTAGGGGATCAAACCCAGTGATGATTATGGCAGGATAATATCCCGCTAATAAAATAAGAACGACACCAAAAAATATGAAGTTAACGATATTTTCATACGTTAATATTTGAAATAACGTTAGGTCTACCTGCAACCAGCCATTCATAACCGGCAACGCCAGGTAACTACCCAATAACGCAACTCCGATGGAAAGAAAAACCATTATTACGGTTTCAACCATAAATTGGAAAAACAATTGTCCTCTGGTGCTTCCCAAACACTTCCTGATGGCTATTTCCTTAGAGCGTTTATAAGCCAAAGCAATAGAAAGATTGACGTAGTTAATGCACACAATGCAGAGCAACGCTATGGCTACACCTGACAAGATCCATAGAATAGTCCTTTTTATTACGCCTCCATAGTGAAGATCAAAATGCATGTCGCTAAGCGCCTGGAGGTGAAAATCCCAATGTTTAAAATTGGCACCAAGATATTTTTGAACAAATGATGGCAACTGCTTATTTATTTCAGCCGGTGTCGAACCCTCTCTAAGTTTAATAAATATCCAGTTGTTACTACCTACCCAAGTAAAATTCTGATCCTGATACTTGGGATTTAAGACTTTAAGCGTGGGCAGCGACACCAGTACATCAAATTTTAAATCAGTGTTTTTTGGAAGGTTAGCCACAACGCCTGTGACAATTAAATCTGTTCTATTATTGATGTTGATTGATTTGCCCAATATATCAACCGTTCCAAAATATTTTAATGCCTGCTTCTCTGTAAGAACAACACATTGAGGTTTGTTGAGTGCCGTGCTTTTGTCGCCGTTAATAAAATGGATCGTAAACAATTCAAAAATTTTATTGTCTGCATAAGCCGTGTTACTCTCTTTGAACCTGTTTATTTTCCCTGAATGGTTTATCGTCAATGTAGGTGCGCTATAAAACCTCATGAAGAACGACGTTTTTTCAATCTGGCTATATTCGTTGTTCAACGTTTCGGCCATCGGAAGGGCTGATCCGCTTTCATATTCTATTTCACCGTTCGGTGTATGAATGTCATGTACAAGTCTATAGATGAGGTCTGTATCCTGATGATAAGTGTCCGTGCTGCGGTGAAAGTCAACATACAGAAATATGATAGTACTGCATACAATACCTAAGGACAAACCCAATAAATTAATAAGCGTAAACCACCTATACTTGGCTTGAACTTTAAAAGCGTTTTTAAGATAATTCATCTTTTGGCAAACAAAACTTTAACAAGACTATGCATCGGCATCATTTATCGTCATCCCAGGAATCTGTCCTGAAATTCGGCACGGGAAGGCCACTTTTACTAAATAGATTTGGCATTGAAGAATTACTCCACGCAAAACGCACAGCTACAGGATTTTTCACTTCTTTAGCGGAAACCACAACCGTGCCTTTATCTATTTTCGCTTTTGCGGGATAGAACTTATGATCGTCCCCAGCAATCACAAACTCCGTCAAGTCACCACCTTTTGCTTGCAATCCAGTGCCTGCATGGTCAAAAGTTATCCTGATTTTATTCTTTTCAACTTTCATCGACTTGTATAAGGGGCTCCGAAAAACAATTCCAAGTTGCCCATACGTATCGGCTAACGCTACATTTGCTAACCTCTCGCCTACTGTTTTCTTATACTTAGGATGAATATCTTTTACATCATCTACCAAATCTGAGATGACAACCATGCCGGTCTTAGGAATCTCCAGCATCTTTACTTGCTGCTCCCGAAGTAATGTACCCGATTGGCCACTATATCCACTGAATGGCGCAATCTGAACATAGTAAAAAGGAAATTCGGTTTGAAATTGCTTACGCCAATCTTTTATCAAACTCTCCATGAGAATTTTGTACGTTGACGGCGCTGCAGTATTTGATTCGCCCTGATACCAAAGCACACCGGTAATACGAAACGGTAATAGCGGATTAATCATAGAATTGAAAACAACACCGGGTTTTACGGGCGCCCATGGTTGGTCGCCTTTTAGCTTTGTTGCAGATTCGCGCAATTCATTGTTTCCCTCTACAAGTTCTTGTGAGATCCAAACCTCCGCTGGTGTACCACCCCAACTTGAATTAATGAGACCAATAGGAACATTGAGATTCTGGTTTAACTTTTTTCCAAAGAAATATGCCACAGCACTGAAATTGTCCACTGTTTCTTTGTTACAGACTTTCCAATCGCCCTCACCTTTAGCCTGTAACGTACCGGCTGAGGAACGGGGAACATTGAACAAGCGGATATTCGGATCGTTGATCTGATCGATAATCGGCTTTCCATCTGCTGCGGCATTCATGCTCCACTCCATATTAGATTGACCTGATGCCAGCCATACTTCACCGGAAAGAACATCCTGTAAAGTCAGTTCATCATTGCCAGCTTTAATTGTGATTGTGTGTGGTCCTCCTGCCGGTGGTGTATTCATTGCTGTTTTCCAAAAAGTACCATTGTCAGCCTGCGTTCTAATCGTCGTGGTATCCCAACTCACGTTAATTGTTAACTTTTGAGAAGGATGTGCCCATCCCCAAATGGGTACAGTGGTCTTTTGTTGGATGACCATGTGATCATCGAATATTACGGGCAGTCTTAATTGGGCCTGTGATTCAAGGAAACAAAACAGAATAACAAGCAAAGCAAAAAAACGCATGGATTAAAAATTTAGGTAGATGCTAATGTATCAAATCTTAAAGATTTTTTTTAACCGTTCTACCATCTCCATCACCGCTGGACAAACTAATGTATTCTTATAAGTAAGATCCATAATCTGAACCATTTTTTTTCGATCCGTATGTGGATATTCCCTGCACGCTTTTGGCCTGACATCATAAATTGAACAATAATTTTCGGCATCTAAGAAGATACAAGGAGATGATCTAAGAACGTAATCTTTATCTTCATCTATACGCAGGTACTTTTCAATAAAATCACCCGGCCTCATGCGCATAGACTTAGCGATGCGCTCGATGTCATTTTCATAAAAAATGGGACTGGTGGTTTTGCAACAATTGGCGCAGGTAAGACAATTTATTTCTTCAAACACATTATGATGGGCAGTATGGAAAGCGTCATCTACCTGACGTGGATCTTTTTGTTTAAGACGCTGCAGGAATTTTTTATTTTCCGGCGCTTTCTTCTTCGACTCAATATTAAAGGCTTCCAGGTTCAAAAATCGTTATAATTCGTTACATCCACGAACACTAATTATTGCGCTATAGTTTGTTGCTGATAATGATAATTTAGCTCTTCCAACAATCCAGAAATAATGTCTTTAGCTTTTTCCGGCGATTCAATTTTAACACCATTTCCAAACATCAGTAACCATTTGCACAACGATTTCATGTGGGCGGTCAGAAATGTAATTTTTACTTTGGCACCTACTTCCTCTTCTGAAACGAATCCATATGCATATTTTGTTGTGCCTATATATTTTGCATGAGATTTCTCGAATACCACTTCCACCTTTTCCATTTCCCGGTTACCCTGCACAATGGTAGCCAGGTATTCCTGGAGCGATAATAAATTTCTAGGGTCGAACTTTACACCTGTCATCTTCAGTGTTTTTATTCGGTCGGTTCGAAAATCACGATAGCCAGACCGTAGTCGGCACCAGGCAATTAAATGCCATGCATTGCTATAAAAGAATAATCCAATAGGTTCAACTTCGCGCCATGTAATCTCATCCATGTAGCTGCTGGAATATTCAATTCGAATCACTTCTTTATCGACAGCAGCTTTTTGAATACTTGTTAAAAAATGGTTCGCAAATGGAGGTTCTTCCTGCCAGGCCTTCCTTACTTCAATGTAGGATTGAAGATTTTCGAGGTGATCTTTTTCTGACTCATTCAACACTGCTTTAATTTTCAACAAGGCGGATTCAAATGCTTTGCGAATAGAATGATCTGTCATTTTCTCCACTAATTTTCCCGCAAATAACATAGCGCTTCCCTCCTCCTGTGTAAACATTACAGGTGGTAAATGATATCCATCAACTATAAAATATCCTTTACCTGCCTCCGAGCCAATCGGGACACCTGCTTCCATCAATGCTTTTACATCACGGTATACGGTGCGTAAACTGATCTCAAACCTGTCGGCAATTTCCTCCGCTTTCACTATGCGTTTGGTTTGCATTTGGATTAGAATGGCAGTCAGGCGATCGATTCGGTTCATGTCCTAAAAATAAAAAAGCCACGGCATTAACCGTGGCTTCTTAACGAATAAAATGAGAGCTTACCAAAAGATCGTGTAAAGGGCGGTAATTATGCCAAGCACAAGTAAAGAACCAGCGGCAAATCCTGGCGACATTCTGAACATACTTGGCTCAACGATTAGTCCGTTCGGTTTTACGCCTCTCCTATTCTCAATGTTCGTGATAATGCTCATACCAATTACACAGAAAATAAAAACAAATCCCATTCGGTCAAGAAAAGGAATTTCATACACACCTTCAGCATTTAGCTTTGCAAAGTTCATCGGCTCCAGGAATGAGAGATCGGCAAATTGAGGTAGCACTTTCAAGATAAGCGAGAACACAAAGCCACCAACCGTTGCGAATAACGCCGCATTGGAGGTAGTGCGTTTCCAGAAGAAACCGAGAATAAACATGGCAAATATACCGGGAGACACAAATCCCGTGTACTCTTGTATGTATTGAAAACCTTGTTTTCCTTCGCCCATCAATTTCTCTCCTACTAACAATGAAAGAAGTACTGCAAGCAACATGGAAACGATAACTGAAAGGCGCCCGAGCCAAACCATTTTTTGTTCACTGGCCTCTTTGTCAATTGCCTTCTTATAGATATCAAGCGTGAAAATCGTCGCGATACTGTTGGCCTTACCGGCGAGCGATGCTACAATGGCGGCTGTCAACGCTGCAAAAGCAAGACCTTTTAAACCCACAGGAAGTAAGTTTAATAGCGAAGGGTATGCTTTGTTTACATCGATAACTCCTTTTGAGTCCAGCATCTCCGTTGCGAAGTATCCCTTTTGATGGAGTACAAACGCTGCAATACCTGGCAGTACTACAATTACCGGCATCAATAGTTTTAAGAATGCTGCGAACAAAATTCCGTTTCGAGCCGTCTTTAAGTCAGCGCCCAACGCACGTTGGGTTATATATTGATTACATCCCCAGTAATTAAGATTGGTTATCCACATACCGCCAATAAGAACGGTGAGTCCGGGCAAGTCCATGTAATTTGCATTGTCGCGGTCAAAGATCATATGAAAGTGGTCATCTGCTTGTGCACGCAGCAAGTTGAAACCGTTAACTATACCTTCCTGGCCAGCTTCCTTGGAAACAAGATTCAAAGCAATGTAAGTGGCAACTAAGCCGCCCAGCACCAAAAAGAAAACCTGGATTACATCGGTATACCCGATTACTTTCATTCCGCCAAGGGTAATGAAAATGGCAAAGATCGCCAGCAGGAAAATGCATAAATAGATATTGAAGCCTGTAATACCAGTGATGGCTAAAGCTCCCAAATAAAGAATGGACATTAAGTTCACGACGATATAAAGCAACAGCCAGAACACGGCCATGATCATCGCTACAGTTCCATTGTACCGCTCATTCAAAAACTGCGGCATCGTATAGATTTTATTCTTTAAATAAACAGGAATAAAAAATATGGCGACAATAATAAGGGTCGCCGCCGCCATCCATTCATAGGTTGAAATGGCCAAACCCATCTTAAAACCAGAACCCGACATACCGATAAATTGCTCGGCAGAAATATTTGACGCAATGAGGGAAGCGCCAATTGCCCACCATGTCAGGGATCCCTCCGCAAGAAAAAAGTCTTTTGAGTCAGCTTGAGATTTCTTTTTTCGCTGATAAATCCAGTAGCCATAGCCGGCCACGATGACAAAGTAGACGAGAAAGACTACATAGTCCGTAATTTCTAATTTTTGCATTGGGTTTTAAGATTTAGGATAAGGATAATGGTTGCGTTTAACTACAATTTCTGGTAGAGATCTTGAATTTCACTTAAGCAGGACCTTGTTGGTTTAGTTTAACAGATAAAAGTCTGGTTCTTTTTCGAAAAGACCAAAGAAAATAATCGGTTCGCAGATTTTATTGGAAAGAAAGATGCAACAGGCAGGGAGTTTCGATCGCTACCTGATTTGTTTTTACATTGCATCCATAATTATTTATAATTCATATGAAAAACGGACTATTAATCGATATGGACGGCGTGATTTATGGTGGCGACATCATGATTCCTGGCGCAGATACTTTTATTGCGAAGCTTATAAAGGAAAAGATCCCGTTTACTTTCATGACGAATAATAGCCAACGGACTCCATTGGAAACGGTCCGAAAATTAAAAAAGTTGGGTATCACAGTCACAGAAGAGCACGTTTATACAAGCGCGATGGCTACTGCAAAATTTTTGGCGAGTCAAAGTACGCGAGGTACTGCATACGTTTTGGGGGAAGGCGGATTGCTGAGCAGTCTACATGATCATGGATTGGCGCTGGTGGAAACTGATCCGGACTTTGTTGTGCTGGGTGAAGGTCGAAATTTTACGCTTGAGATGGTGCAACGTGCTGTTGATATGATTCTTGCGGGCGCAAAGTTCATCACTACCAATCGCGATCCGTCACCTAAAAGAACGGGCTGGAACAACCTCGGAATCGCCGCAACCACGGCCATGATTGAAGAAGCGACTGGCCATAAGGCTTTTGTCGTAGGAAAACCTGGCCCCGTCATGATGCGGTCTGCTCGCAAATTCATTGGCCTGGAAACCGCTGATACTACGGTCATCGGCGATACGATGGATACTGATATTCAGGGCGGCGTACAAATGGGTTACAAAACCATCCTGGTTTTATCTGGCGTTTCCAGAAAGGAAGACCTCAATCACTATGCGTTTAGACCCGATATGATTATTCCTTCGGTGAAAGATCTGGAACTACCCTTACCGTGGTGGTCCGAAAAAGGAAGTAAATAATTTAATTATACATCACAGATCTGCACCCCTTGTTTCAAAGACGCAATTTTATCTTCGCGTTTGGGAATGAATTCTTGTGCAACATATCCCTTGAAGCCGGTTTCTACAATCGCCTTCATAATCGCAGGATAATTCAATTCCTGCGTCTCATCAATTTCGTTGCGACCTGGAACGCCGCCGGTATGATAGTGGGAAATATACTGTTGATATTTCTTTATCGTTGCAATTACATCACCTTCCATAATTTGCATGTGATAGATATCATACAATAACTTGAATCGGTCAGATCCTACTTTATCACACAACGCTGCTCCCCATGCGGTGTGATCGCACTGATAGTCCTTGTGGTTTACTTTACTATTCAGCAGCTCCATCACCACGGTAACTTTATGCTTTTCTGCAATAGGCATCAATTTTTTGAGTCCAATGGCACAATTCTCAATCCCTTTTTCATCGTCTAAACCCCTTCTGTTTCCCGAGAAGCAGATGATTTGAGTTAACCCGGCAGCGGCTGCCTTTGGAATAACTTCAGAATAACTTTTAATCAATTCATCATGAAGGCTTGGGTTGTTGAATCCGTCTTCAATTCCTTTTCCGGCACCCCACGGGAGGGCTGATGTAAGACCATATTTTTTTAAGACCGGCCATTCTTCAGGACCCGTTAGCTCAATCGATGCAAGTCCAATCTGGTTTGCAGCTTTGCATAAATCCTCTAAAGGAATATCCTTGTAACACCAGCGACATACGGAGTGGTTGATCTTGCCTTTAAGCTTTTCTTCCAGCACGGATTCGGCCGCACTCAGGCGATGTGATAATGAGACACCTGCCAGCGCTACTGCAGTAGAACCGACCATTTTTTTCAAGGCGCTGCGGCGGGTTGAAGACTGGTTTTGATTTTTCATTTTTTGAGAAATGTTAATGTTCACACATTTAAGATACTAAAATCGCATTTTGAATTTTAATTCACATCCTGTTTGATTGAATTTTATTGGATTTAATTACTGCAGGATCAGGGAAGGGAGCAACGGCGACTACATACACGAAAAGTGAATACATAGTTAAATGTGGCACTTACATAGCGCAGCTTACTTTTAAACGAAAGAACTCCTCCTCAATGCTTGACAAAATCAAACAAGCCCGCACGATCATTATTTCGGGATATGATTACTCGCTTTTTTCCAGTCTTGAAATTCAGCAAAGCCATGTCACGGATATCACCTGTCAACCAAACATTAGAACGTGATGAATTTGTCGCTGCAACGATATTTCCATTTCTATAAGCAAGCAATATTCCAGTGGATGCATCACTTCTTCCTAGTTGCGGTTTAAATGGAAAAAAATTACCGGCCACTAACAACTCTTTTTTTCCATCTCCATCAAAATCTTCATGTATAAATCCATTGATGCTTGACAATTGCGCTAAAAGTGGTAACGGCTTTAATGTGAATTTTCCTCCCACATTTTCTAACCAGCAAGATTTAAGTACATAAGCATTGAATTTATACGATTTCCCAAGCTGCTCTTTTGAAGCAATATCATCAACAGTAGCCTTGGCGTAATCCTCATATTTGATAAATTTTTTACGAAGAGAACTAATTTGGTCCAGCACTTCGTCACGACTAGCCAATGGATAGCTGGTCCCTTTGATGAAGTAAGAAAGGAGAGGATCAAGTGTTCCATCCTGGTTAAAGTCGCCGACATTAAGTTGAACAGGTTCTTTTTCAGAAGCTTTGAATTGCAAATTTGTTCCTGCATTGCCTAAAAAATAATCCATATCACCATCATTGTCTATATCAGCCGGATATATGCTGCACCACCAACCGTGAGTCTTGTCCGTATTGATCAAATCTTTTTGTTCAATCAATTTTCCCTTTTCGTTTTTAAAAATCCGGATGGGCATCCATTCCCCGACAACAATCAAGTCTGGCCAGGAGTCGTTGTTGAAGTCTGTCCAAACAGAGGCTGTAACCATTCCGACATTACCGATGTCCGGGTTGATTTTATTGGTCACATTCGAAAACTTAATAACTCCATTTTTAGAGTCGTTTTGAAGAATAAAACTGGTAGGAATGACTGCATATTTTGCCGGAACGTGCCTTCCTCCAACAAATAAATCAAGGTCGCCATCCTTATCAAAATCAGCGGCAGTCACGCAGCTACCACTTGAAGTTTCTTGAGGGATTGCATTTGTTGCTTTGCTAAAATTTCCTTTTCCATCATTGGCATACAATCGGTCTTGGTAAAGCGGAGCACCTGCAATAAACTCACTGCCCCCACTGACGATATACAAATCCTGGTCTTCATCTCCATCTGCATCAAAGAAAAGCGCATTAACATCTTCAAATGCAACTTCTTGTTCCCATGGCTGAGATTCGGCCGGCGTAAAAGTTCCATCATCATGACCAAGAAAAAGTCGCGACGCCTGTCCTGAAGCACCACCTAGAAAAATGTCATCACTACCATCCTTATTCACATCTCCTGTTGCAAGTGTACCACCAAGTTGGGAAAGCTGATAGTAGAGCAACCGTTGCATTTTAAAATCTATAAATTTGTTTTCGACATGTTTAAAATCCAGTCCGGAATTTTTGGTGACATCATTCAAGACAACCGGGTCAGGTACGGCCCTAGTCTTTTTCCCAACCGATTCAGACTTCCCCTGATCAATGATGATGGTTTGATTTGGCGATGCGTCGGTCACGATGGATTGTGAACCATCGGGCCAGATAACTTTTATGGCTTTGAGTCTTGAAGATCTACCGATACCAATGGTTAGATCCGGCGCCACGCTAGATGCATATCCTCTTGTAAAAAATGCTTCCTGAAAAATCTCTGCAGAATCTGTGGTAACATAAATTTTAGCGCCTACACCAAATGTGTTCGGTACTCGCCCCTTCAATTTAATTTTTATAAAACTATTCTTTTGAATTTCATTTTGGTTATTCCTTAACACCGTGATTTGATCATTTAAATTGTTGGTCACTAAATCATGATCGCCATCATTATCGAGATCTGCATAAATTGCACCGTTAGAAACATGTCGTTGGGTGAGTCCCCATTGTTCAGACATATTTTCAAATTCAATTCCATTTTTATTTTTATACAGGTAATTGTTCAACCGTGTCACCGGCAATTGTTGAATCAGATTCAGATAGTCTACTGTTTTGTTAGCAACTTTTGCTTCATTGTAGACAGTGCTTGTATATTTCATGAAATCGAGATTCGTAAAGTCCCTGAGATACCCGTTTGTTACAAAGATGTCCTTTAGCCCATCGCTATCAATATCAACAAAAAACGGGGACCAACTCCAATCTGTATTAGATACACCCGCCAACTGACCGACCTCACTGAACCTAGGCAATGAATCGTCCGCAAAGCCACGGTTTAATTGCAGCGTATTGCGCATATACTGGTGGTGATATCCACTATCGACCGCCAGCTTATAGCGGTCGTATTCATCAGGCCCTTTCAACAGTTTTTGCCTGTAGTTATCTTCCGGCAGCATGTCAAGCACGAGGATTTCCTGAAGGCCGTCGTTGTTCATGTCAGCGATGTCGGAACCCATTCCAAACTTCGATAAATGGCCGAACAGTTTGTGAGATACTTCCTTAAAGGTTCCGTCACGGTTATTGATGTAACAGAAATCCTGTTCTTCATAATCATTGGTCACATAGATGTCGGGCCAATTGTCAAAATTCAAATCGCTAATCGCAGCGCTGAGTCCAAAATTTAACCCGCTGCCATGGAAACCGGCTTTTTCGCTCACCTCTGTAAACTTAATTTCGGTGGTCCCAATACGCGAGTCATTACGGAATAGTTTATTTCCAAAGTAGGGATGCCTTAAGTTCCGAAGCCGGCGCGTGTTAAAGAATGCGGTATAAAACATGTTCGCGTGGTTTACCAGAAACATGTCCAGGTCATTATCCAAATCGTAGTCAAAAAAATATGCCTGCGTAGAAAAAATCCCGATGGCATCCAGCCCATATTCTTTAGCGCGTTCAGTGAACGTAGGCACACCTCCTGGCTCACAACGATTGTTGATGAACAATTGATTTGCTCTTCCAGGATAGTCTTTGACGATCGGTAGATTATAGCCTTCGCCCGGTGCATTCCCGGAATAACATACATAAATATCAAGCCAACCGTCGCCGTTGATGTCCGCCATTGTCACACCTGTCTTCCAACCCTTTCTACCTTCGGTTTTTGTAGTTGCAGTAACGTCTTCAAATTTCCAAGCCCCCTTATTAAGATAAAGTTTATTGGACACTGAATTACCTGAAAAATATAAGTCGGTTAATCCATCGTTATTGATATCGCCAGCAGCAATACCCGCACCGTTGTAGGTGTACTCGTAGGTCAGGATATTAGTGTGTTGGGTCTCCTCGATATCATTGCGAAAATTCAGTCCAGTTTGTTCTGCGAAGAGCTCAGTAAATTGTTTCTTGTCCGATGTGCACTGAAAAAATATAACGCCGACAATTGCAATAAAAATTAGGATTGAAAACTTCAAGACGACTTTCATTTGTTCACGTAAAGCAACTACCGATTAACAGCAATTGCCAATTGATTAAATTCCAAACTGCGATGATGCCCATTATTGTCATAGACTAAAATCTTCGTCACGGAAGGGGGGACATTTACACTTCGTGTTGATTGAGTAAGGTAGCCGGAACCATAATAAAACTCAACCTTTTCCTTTTTACCAAAATCGTGGTAGAATTCTCCCCAGCTTTCCAAAGGCAAAGGCTCAAAAAAACGAGAAGGCTTTTTCTCAGAGACAAAAACTTTAACGCTATCCTGGTTCTGGGTTGCAATGATTAACTCCTGCCCCGATCCGTTTCTAATTCGCCCAAGGGCCTTCGCGTCACCGTCAACTTTAAAACCACTTTTTAAGAATGGCGTCGTGACAAAGTCACCTTTCCCGTTGCCAAGAAATATCAGCCCAGTTCCCGCATCATACCTCCCGGAAAAAACCTCATTGCCATAATCATTTCCAATCATCAACACGTCGAGATTTCCATCTGAATTTATATCCGTCACGGTCACGCCGTTTACCGGCGAGACTTGAGCTGCTTTAGGTAAAGGCTTCATCAAAAATTTCCCATTGCCGGTATTCTCTACATAACTTGTTTGGGAATAATTTGCTACCAAAACCCGCATTCCCGTGGTGTCATACGGTTTCAGCAAATCCTCCATTGATGTTGCCCCGTATTGCTTATAGCTACTAAATTGATTTCTGAATTTTGGACTTTGACCATTGAGTTCGTCCCAAAAGTGAACGGGAAATTCTTGCATACCACCCGCTTCAGATTTGAAATAGCAACTTAGAATAGCGTCCATACTTCCGTTATCGTCAAAGTCTTTTGCGTATACCCGTAGCGGTTGTTTTTCGGAAATACGATAATAATTATTCATTCCAAGATTACCAACCATGTAGTCTGTGTCGCCATCTTTATCAAAATCGGCACCTGTGATGCTGTTCCACCAACCCTTATAATTTTCTAAGCTCGAATTTTCAATGTATTGCAACGTGCCGTCAATATTTTTAAAAAATGTGATGGGCATAAATTCGCCAACAACAATTAAGTCGGTCTTACCGTCGTTGTTAAAATCGGTCCATAGCGCATCAGTAACCATTCCAGCACGTTTTAAGCCGGGCGCGCTTGCATCGGTAACGTCGGTAAATTTACCCTGGTCATTCCTTAGCAAATAACTTTCTGGCGACACTGGATAAGATCCGGCTACTACCCTTCCACCAACAAACAAATCAAGATCACCATCGGCATCGAAATCACTTGCACGTACGCAAGAACCACTTGCTATAGTGGATGGCAACGCCTTTGAATCTAATTTAAATTTGCCGTTACCATCGTTGGCATAAAATCTGTCTTCATAACGTTGCTCGCCTGCTTCACCTTCGTAGCTTCCGCTTACAACATATAAATCAAGATCGTGATCATTGTCAGCGTCGAACAGCAACATTCCCTCATCCTCCGATTTATTTTCCGTGGTCTTCACGATCGGTGAAGCGATGAAGATCCCATTTTTATTTTGAATAAACTGGGTGGCGTTAAACAGGGAGGAACCACCTACAATAAAATCCTCAAGCTTGTCTCCATTTACATCACCAATAGCAATGCTGGGGCCCGCTTGGGAAAATTTATGTGGAAGTGTTCGTTGTCTGTAGAAATCGATTTTATCCCACTCCTGATGTTTATATTTAATTCCAATGCTCTTTGAAATTTCTTTTACCAACACGTTTGGAGCGGCCCCATGATCATTGTCTTCAAGAGGCTGCGCATCTTTATGATTGATGGTCAAGACTTGATTTGCATTTACATTGTATAAAGTCTGACAATTTCCATTAGGCCACTGGACTGTGATTGTGTCAACAGAAGTATTGGTTCCTACACCAAAATGCATTACATCTTCCACAGTAGATAAATATCCGCGATAAATAGAATGATCCTGAAACTGCGTTGTACTGTTATAATTTAAAGTCACTTTTGCACCGAGACCTGATTTGTTTTTAAGATCTCCTGCCAAACGGATTCTCAAATAATTATTTTGTGATTTTGAGTCATCGCCATGATACAACGTATTTTCATATAGAAACGATACATCATTGATGTTATTGACAACGTAGTCCAAATCGCCATCATTATCCAGGTCAGCAAACGCAGCACCATTTGAAAACGACGGTGTGTACATTCCCCACGCTTTGGTTTGATCTTTGAAAGAAAAATTGCCGTGATTTTGGAACGCGTAGTTCGATACTTTTAAAACTGGAATAGAGTCAATTAAAGATCTGTGGTTATTGAAAGCTCCCACTTCGCGCTTGAACATCACATAGTCTTTGTCAGTCACATCTTTGGGAAATCCGTTCGTTATTAACAGATCACGGTGTCCGTCATTATCAACATCCATGAATAGCGACGACCAACTCCATTCTGTTTGATGAATGCCCGCCATTTGGCCGATTTCACTGAATGTTCCGTCGCCATTGTTTGCATGCAGCATGTTACGCATGTACTGAAATTCATAACCGTACTCAACGTTGTTGATATACGTAAAGTAGGTTGCACCTGCACCCGATACCGTTTTTCTCCGAAGGTTATTTTCGGGAAGCATATCCAGCGTTATGATGTCGAGAAACCGGTCATTATTCACATCGGCAATATCAATGCCCATGGAGAATAACGATTGATGCTTCAGTCGGTCTTTAATTTCATTTGTAAATGTTCCATCGCGATTGTTGATATACAACACATCGTTAGACACATAATCATTTCCAATGTAAATATCTGGCCATCCATCCCCATTGATATCAGCAATGCCTAGTCCTAAACCATATCCCTCGATCAAAATCCCTGCTTCTAGGGTGACATCCGTAAAAGAGCCATTCCCATTATTCCGGTATAAGCGATCGTTATTAAGTGCGGTACCATCCATAATGCGAGACCTATAGTTGCTTGGAATTTTGTCGCTCTCAAGATTTGTCAATACATATAGGTCAAGATCTCCATCTTTATCGTAGTCAAAGAACGCCGCGTTTTGGCTATAACCAGTATCAGCTACACCAAACTTGGTTGCTTCATCTTTAAAAACGGGAATGCCTTGAGCATCGATACCTTTATTGATAAAGAGCGTATTTGCTCTTTTCGCTGAGTCCTCATCAATGGTAGCACATACATAAATATCCAGCATCCCATCTTCGTTGACATCGGCCAAGGCGACACCTGAGTTCCATTTCCCCTGTGCACCAATTCCTGCTATCTCTGAAACATCTTCAAATTTCAATCCTCCTCTGTTCAGATACAGCCGGTTGGGCACCATGTTGCCGCTAAAAAAAATATCACTGAGGTTATCGTTGTTAAAGTCACCAATGGCTACAGCCCCACCGTGGTACATGTATTGCACTGTCAGGATGTTGATGGAATCTTTTTCTTCAACACTATTTACAAAGTTGATCCCGGAATGTTCCGGTGGAACCAGTTTGAATAAAGTATTTTTATCTTCGGAACAATTCGCGAAGAGAATGATTATAATCAAAATCAAAAAAATTCTACTAAGCATGCTCAATTATTGAGATAAAAAAAGCCACCTGGTTTTTCCAGATGGCTTTAAGATCAGCTTAACGGTTAATATAAAGGATTCTGTATTAACTCACTGTTACGGTTAATTTCTTCCAAACTTATGGGGAGAAAATACATTTTATTCTCCCACTTTCTATCCTGAACTTTATTAAGAGAATATTCCACAGGTCCTGCAAGGGGATCTTCAATCACAATTCCGTTTGCATTCCTTCCCATCGCCTGAGGCGCAATCATCCAGCGTCGAATATCAAAATACCTGTGTTGTTCAAAGGCAAGTTCGATTCGCCTTTCGTTTCGATATCGATCTTTAAGTGCCGTGCCTGTTTCAGTAATGTCCGGCATTCCGGCTCTTTCACGTAACATATTTAGGTAGAGCTTTGCTTCGTCATCTTCATTGAGTTCGATGCATGCTTCAGCATAATTTAAGAGGATTTCACCGTATCGTAAAAAATGCCATGGTGCCTCTTGATTTCCCCCTGCAGCTGCGTACTCATGCACCACTGTCGGATCAATAAATTTTCTAAGATAATATCCAGAATAGCCACCATTCCAATCTTCGATAGGTCCGTCTCGCGTGTCCAATCCAGGCGTCCAAACACCGGGAGCTGTTTCTACAGAGCGAATTATTATTTTCCCGTCAGGGTCAATATCTTTAACGTCGCTTGGTCTAGGTCTCCATGGAGCCTGATCATACAAAATACTTGCAGCAAATCTGGGATCTCTATTTTCATACGGAGCATTTGCATGTGTTGGATTATTCCAGTCGAACTTGGTGCCATCTACCATCTCATAGTCATCGACAAGCTCTTGTATCGGTGTATTTCCACCCCAGTTATGGTAGCCGTTGGGGCCATTCGCTAATCCGGGAAGTGCACCATCTTCCCAGCCACGACTCTTAATAAAAAAGCGACTGAATATTGCTTCCTTACTGTCTTTAATCAAAAATAGGTCGGTATAATCCTTTACTGGACTACCTGTGTTTTGTAGGCTGTATATACCTAGATCAATCACTGCTTTTGCAGCCTCCTTCGCAGCCTGCCACTTTTCCGCTCTTGCTCCGGTAGTTGATATAAGCTCTGGATTAGCAAACGACCCTGCCCAAGTAGGATCATTGTACAGATCGCTAGCGGCGTAAAGAAGAATGCGAGCCTTTAACGCCAATGCAGCACCACGTGTAGCTCTACCGATGTCTCCCTCACCTGATGGATAAGTCAGCGGTAGCAACGAAGCGGCCAAATCGCATTCGCTTACGATGTATTGTATACACTCCTGTAACGAGCTCCTTGGAATATTAAACTCATCCTTTAATTGGTAGGCTTTTGTAACCAAAGGAACACCTCCGTAAAGTCGAACTAGGTTATGATAAAAATATGCATTCAAAAAATGGACCTCACCTTCAAGGCGATCTTTCCAGGATGTTTCAACAAATGGCACCTCCTCAATTTTTTCTTTAAAAAGATTAACCTGTCTAATTCTTCGATAGAGGACGGTCCAATTGAATTCGTCAAAGTCCCCTCGCGAAAAAGAACCAACATCTGCAGATGTTAGATTTGATTGAACCACCTGCGCCGACCCATAGTTATGAATGAATTGAGATTCATCGGCCAAAGAGCCAAGCATGAGTTCTCTAAGCCCATGATTTAGTCCCCGATACATTTCATTCACGAATGCCTCCACCAAGGCTGGATCCTTCCAGACAGCAGCCTCCCCAAATCGATCTTCTGGTTCGGGGTTGAGAAAGTCGGTATTACATGAGGTGGCATTCAGAATAAATATAATAGCAATGATGTATTTTATGATATTTTTCATAGGTTGATCAGTTAGAAGGTTAGATTAACACCTACGTTAAAAGTCTTCTTTTGCGGATAAACAGTACCGTCCTGATTATCAGTTTCCGGATCAAAAACCTTAAAACTGTCAAATGTCAGAAGATTAATGGCATTGACGTATAGGCGTGCCGTTCCGAGTCCAATTTTGTTGACCAGCTCTGATGGGAAAGTGTAGCCCAACTGGATATTCTTCAAACGGATATAGTCCGTGTTTCTGAACCAATATGTATTGGCTTGGGAAATCCAGTATTCATCCTCTCTATTGAAGGTTCGTGGTTTTTCCGAACTGGGGTTTTCAGATGTCCATCTCCCGTCGGCAAAATCCTGGAGGTAATTTCCAAAATCTCCAGATTGCGTTCTAATATAAGAACGTGCACCTGCTGCCCCCTGGAATAGAAGGTTAAAGTCAAAATTCTTGTACTGAACGTCCAAGGTAAATCCTCCTTGAAATCTTGGGATCGTATTGTTTTCCAAACGTATTTTGTCGTTTGAATTTATTTGTCCGTCTCCGTTGACATCTTCAAAAATTATGTCGCCGGGTTGGGCGCCAGACCAATGAGGATAAGCGTTCACCGCTGCATCATCTTTGAATACTCCAATTGCCTTGTACATCAATAAGCCATCGAGTACATCTGGATTATTATAAGGTCTGCCCGTTCTCATTTGCCAAGGGAAATTTGTAGCAGGCTCATCCATAAAAATTACTTTGTTTTTGGAATATCCTCCGTTGACGCCCACTTGAAAGTTCAATTCTCCTACTTGCCCTGCATAACTTACTAAGAAATCAAAACCGCGATTCCGAAGCTTTCCAATGTTTTCGCGCGGAGGGTCAAATCCGGCTGTTGTTGGAATTGACGCGTTGCGGCGGATGAGCATCTTTGATCTTATGTTATTAAAATAATCCAGCTCGAATGATATTTTTCCACCGAATAACATACCCTCTAACCCAATGTTGCTGTTGTTTGCAACTTCCCAGGTGATGTCAGGATTCGCGACAGGAAAAGTGGTGGGCGTGATGGACGTGGTCAATGTTGTGTAGTCAAAAATGTATCCATCGCCAAATCCAAAATTGTTGGCAAATTGGAACTCGTCATAGTAAACGTTCGTCGGGTGCATTCTATCATTTCCCAATTGTCCCCATGAACCTCTGATTTTAAGCCGATCTACAAACGATGCATCTTGCATAAAATTTTCCTCAGATATAACCCATCCAGCGGACACACCTGGGAAGAAGCCCCATCGCGCATTTTCAGGGAAAATATAGGAGGCATCATATCGCCAAACCATTTCAAGAAGGTATTTTTCATGTAAGCCATAATTAATCCGTCCAAAATAATTTAGCCTGGTTCGTTTATATAATTTACCATCGGTAATGGTTCCGTTGGAGGCATTTGTACTCAGATTTCTCGTTCCAGCAAACAATTCATCAACAGCTGTAGAGATGAATGCATTTCTAAAAGCTTGAAACTGATTTCCTTTAAGTACTTGTTTCTCTGTTCCCACCATCAACCCTAAAGAATGGATTCCAAACTCTTTGGTATAATTTATATATGCATTGGTGGTCATCCCCGAGGTCCTTTCAAATTCTTCTTGCAGCTCGGGCGTGTTGAGACCCCGTTGCGAGCGTAGCAATACTGGTTCTCCGTTAGTGTCAACGCTATCATAGTCCCATGTATATAAGTACCATGGTGTCCGGAACCTTTTTATGGGGCGGAATGATTCATCCAAGGCCAAATTAAAAGTAAGGTTCAAGCCTTTCACCCCGGGTACATCAAATTTACCCTTGAGGTTGCTTTGAAACACACTGTTCACATCATTAACATAACCAGTGGCCGGTGTACTGATTACTACAGGGTTATCACCATTTTCAATATCCGGTCCCGGTAATCCGTTTGGCCAATAGGCAGGCAAGTTAGGTTTCCCCCTAATCAACATTCGAAATATGGTGCTAGCGGCCCTTGTGGGATACGTACGTTGCTCCTGTCTGCCAGACAAGTCTACTGAAAGCGAAAAGTAATCGTTAATTTTTGCATCGATGTTAGAGCGAAAATTGTATTGCTTATACTTTGTTCCACTATTTCGATATACCCCATCTTCACTTAGCGTTCCGAGTGAAACGTAATATTTCACTTGTTCAGAGCCGCCTGATACAGTTAGCGTGGCCATATCTTGTAATGCGACAGGCTTAATCACAGCATCATACCAGTCAGTATTTGGATATCGCCAAGGATCTGATCCATCTCTATACTTTTGAATATCCTCATCCGAATAACGAGGTGCATTTCCCCGATATTCATCAATTTCATTTAGCATAGTGGCATACGTCGCCGCATCGGTTACCTCGGGCAAACGGGTAGGTCGGTTAAACCCTAAGTTGTAGTTAAAACCAATTTGCGGCTTTCCTTCCTTTCCTCTTTTCGTTGTAACCAGGATTACGCCATTCGCGGCTTGTGCTCCATAAATTGCCGCCGAACCATCTTTCAGGATGGTGATACTTTCAATGTCAGCAGGATTGAGCCGATCTAGACCACCGGTTCTATTCGCAATGCCATCAATGACAATCAATGCAGAAGGATTTCCCGTCGTGTTTGTTCCCCGAACTCTGATTTGTGAGGCATCATTCCCTGGCTCGCCCGATCTGTTTATAAAAATTGTGCCGGGCAGACGTCCGGTTAGCGCATTTGAAAGATTGGCAACAGGTGCCTGTGAGATCACATCACTTTTAACCGAAGTCACCGCGCCGGTGATAGTTGTCTTCTTTTGTTCACCGTATCCTACGACCACCACTTCCTGCAAAGATTGCACATCCATGGCCATCTTAACATTTACAGTTGTCTGGTTGCCAACTTGTATTTCCTGGCTCTGATAACCAATGAAACTGAAAACTAGAATGCTGTTTTCATCCGGCACCTCGAGGGTGAATTTTCCATTCGTGTCGGTAGTAGTACCTACGGTACTTCCTTTCACCAGGACGTTAACACCCGGAAGGGGCGCATCGGATTCGTCGGTTACGGTTCCACTTACAGTTTGCGCAACGCCGGAGGGGGCAATGTTTGTTTCGTTGGTTTCCTCATCCCGTGGGGTTATTTCCTTTAACACGATCTGTTTTCCAATGATATCGTAGCCCAATTGGGTTCCTAAAACGGTAGTTAAAACATCAGCTAAAGGCGTTTCTACCAAGTTTAGCGTCATCCGGTTAAGGTCCTTGATTAACCGTGGACGGTAGGTAAACTTTACATCGCTCTTCTTTTCAATCTCTATTAAAATATTCTTTACCTCTGCATTTTGGGTTTGCAGGGTAATTTTGCGTTCTAATACTTCTTGGCCGCTAGTATCTATAGCATATCCCAGCATCACAAATACGCACATCATCAAGATCTGTATCAGGGTTATTTTCATAAAGAATAGCAGGGCATTTCGAATAGGTTTAGGTTTATTCTTCATAATTTTGATTGTTTTTGTTTGTTAATAGGGCAAAAACTAGGTGCCTCGGATGAATCATCCTGGCATGACGGGCCGGTGATGTAGCAGCATCGCCGGCCTTTTTCATATGTGGGGTGTGTAAAAATTTCTTATCGCATAGGCCTTATTTTTTAATTTGTTACTTCATTCATACTAGCGACAACCATCGCTTTTAATAAAAATTCTCGTGTCGTTAATTTCATACTCCGCTCCGATCGCTCTACAAATAATTTGAATACGTTCATACAGTCCTTCTTCCGCCATTGACGTTGTGAGAATACAATTCGAGAGCGCTTCAGGATCAAACTGAATGTCGATACCATAATTTTCTTCCAGCACATTTAAGATTTTTACAACGGGTGCCCCATCGTATTGTGTCTCAAAGAGAGTGGGTTTTTCTAACACAATGACCGGCTTGTCCACTAATTTAGTGAGAAAGTTTTCTTCTGTTGTGTTGTAAACAGCTTCCTGGTTTGGCGTCAGAATTACTTCTTTGCCTGATGTATTTTGTATGAGGCTGGGATTTTTTCCTTTTGCTGACACAGAAACTTTTCCGGTTTTAACAGCTACGCTGATTTCTTTGGCACCATCATACGCCATCACATTAAAGCTAGTCCCAAGCACTTTAACTGTTACATCGGCAGCAGTGATGAGAAAAGGTCTGCTCTTATCTTTTGCTACGTCAAAAAATGCTTCTCCTCTTAGCAGTACAGTACGTTCTGATTTTGAAAACTTTTCGGGGTATTGGATACTGCTTTGAGGTTGAAGTGCGATCACCGTGCCATCCTCCAACCTGACTCTTCGAATAGCTTTTGTATCGTTAACCGTTTGCTTGTGAGAGCTATTGATGGCGACAGTATAGACGCTTGAGGAGGGCAATCTTTTTTGGTTGAAAAAGATTGCCCCAAGGCCAATTACAGCTATGGCGGAAACGGCTGCAGCTAACTTGAAAGGTGTCCTTAAAAAGAAAGACTTGTGAACCGCGCGGCGAACAGGTTCGCTGACCGGCAATTCTATGTTTGATTTGATCCGATCTAAAATTTTGTTTTGAACGATGTCCAATTCCAACGGATCAAGCAGCGTTATGTCATCGGGATTTTCCTGAAGCGACAAATACCATTCATCTACCAAAGCTGCTTCTTCAGACGTAGCTTCTCCTCTTAAATATTTTTTCAAGAGGTCAGGTAAAATCTCTTTCTTCATAGGCCGGTTTTTATAAAGTCAAGTTTGATTTAAAGTAAACTTTGACTTCGGGTTATAGGATAGTCAGGTAAGTCGTAATTTACCCCCACTCTGTTGCCCGGATTTTTTCACTGGTAAAGAATTTTTACAAACATGGCAGTAGCCGTCGAATGACAGCGAAAGATCGTTACTTGTACCGGGAAGTTGTTATGCAGCGGTCAACACGCTAATAACGTAACGGTGATCGTGAAAAAGTTAAAGTGTTTCAAATTCACCTTTAGCACTTTAAGCGCTTTGCCCAATTGATTTTCTGCAGTTTTTTCTGAAATGCCTAAATGAGATGCAACTTGTTTGATGGATAGATGCTCCTGCCGACTCATTTTGAAGATTTGTTGACGCTTTGGTGGAAGTTTTTCAATTTCTTTTTCCAAAGCCAAATTTAATTCATTTAGTAATACAGTTTCCTCCGTTGAATTATCAAAAGGTGATTTCGAAATTTGCAGCTGCGTTTCCGAATATATCTTTCGGGACATTTCTTTTTCCAGGTGATTGATAATTTTATACTTAACGGCAGTAAACAGATAGGCGGACAATATTTCAATCTCAAGGATTTCGCGCTTCATCCAAAGGGAAGTGAAAATGTCCTGAACAATTTCTTCTGCAATTTCCCTTGATTGAACTCTTTTAAAGGCGGCCGAATAAAGCTTTTTCCAATAACGCAAGTAGATCTCTTCGAAAGCTCCAAGCTCTTGTTGTCTCAAAAGCTTCAGCAATCCTTCATCAGAATATGCTTTGTAATTTTTCATCAGAGGCTTAGGTAGGGTCAAAGGATGAAACTTACCTGAAAGTAAATAAATTTTTTTGAGAAAACGATTGCACTTTCATTTAATAACTTCGGAAGCCAAAAATAAACAGGGTGTTTATAACTTTTTTTTTCTCGATTTGTTAACGCTCGAAGTCACCCAGCAACCGAAAAAATCACGACCGCAAATTTGATTCGGATATTACAGTTGGACAGTTTGTTCGGGTTTTATCACTGCTTACATTAGCGCAAAAATAAACAACTCGAAATATGAAAAGAAAAGCAACAGCAGTTTGGAAAGGATCAGGCAAAGAAGGAACAGGTCACCTTTCGACACAAAGCTCCATTCTAAATAAGACTCAATATTCTTTCAATTCAAGATTTGCAGATGGCATCGGCACGAATCCAGAAGAACTTGTTGCAGCTGCTCACGCAGGCTGTTTCAGTATGAAATTAAGTTTTGTATTGGGTGAAGCTGGCTTTCCGCCCCAAGAAATCACAACAGATTGCACAATTACATTGGAAGATGGTACTGTAACACAGTCGCAATTGGTTCTTAAAGCGAAGGTACCTGGAATCAGTAAAGAAAAATTTAATGCATGCGCCGACGACGCAAAGGCAAATTGTCCTATATCTAAATTATTGAATACAAATATTTCTCTCACGGCTACATTAGAAGGATAACCTTCATCGCTAAGTCGTTCGAACAGTCTATAAAGGCCTCTTCAGTTAAATTGATGGGGCCTTTTAATCTATACACTATATAATAGGGCAACCGAAAAATCTTTGTATAGTTCTTTTAACGGCAGATATCCGTTTGAAATAACTGATTTCCCTGAAAAGAGATTTATCCATTGTTTAGGAAAGTATTCAAGCATGACGATCGATTCCTCGGCATGCAAATCCAATGTTTCCGTCGCCTGATTTTGTTGTGTAATCCCGAAAGGAACAGCTACTAGAATCCACTTATTTTCAATATTGCGGGCGTACACACACGCCAGTTGATTACCACCTGTGACCTGCAGTGGAATATATGCACCTTCGGTAAAAAGTGCTTCATGGTTTTTCCGAAAAGTCAATGTCTTCCAGGTAACAAATAATTTTTCCACTCCCATGTTGCGGTTGATTGTAAGAAAAGAAAACAATGCATCGCTACCTTCTTTTTCCTTTATTAGGATTTGATCAAAATATTTTTTTCGTAACTTATAGTCAACGGCACGCCTATTGTCAGGATCGACGTAGCTTAAATCCCAAAGCTCACAACCTTGATAAATGTCGGGAATTCCAGGCGCGGTAACTTTTAACAACACCTGTCCCAATGCATATGTTGTTGCTGCATCCAAAATCTGCCGGACAAAGGTTATCGCACTGGGCAGAAATTTCTTTTCATCGGTCAACAAGTATTGTATAAACGTTGAACACGCCTTCTCATAATTTTCATTGGGCAACTCCCAGTTACTTTTTACTTTTGCTTCCCGGACAACTTTCATAAGATATTCCTGGAGTCTTTTCATCCACTCCACCGATGCCACCAGATCCTCAGGAAATCCACCGACAATTGATTGATATATAAAGTATTCATCATTAATACTTACCTTCGTGTCCTCAGCATTAGCAGCTAAATATGATTGATGATCAGCAAACCATTGGCTAACCACTTGCTGCCATTGTTCTGGAATTTCGCTCAACACGTTTAGACGAATTCTAACATCTTCTCCCCGCTTCGTGTCATGCGTGGCCGTCGCATTGAGGGACAAAGGAGTATTTTGCTGACGAACAATCATGCGTTTATGAAATTCGCTGATTGAAATTGCCAACGTCGAGGGTGAATCACCAACTTCATCGTGAGAGATAAGCGGGTTGTAAATATAAAATGTAGTATCCTCAACACCTTTTGCCGTAAGCGGCCCCGTGAACTGCATCAAACGTTTTAGAAACGAAAGAATATTTGCTTTCGGATATGACGTTTCGGAAACAAACAATTGCTGGAAGTGCTCGAGTTCTTCAGTACAACCTGTTTCCACTTTCCGTGCTTTCTCAAAAGTTTCATTTATGACATCAAGATCATTTCCTGTCAAAGGAATAACATGGGGATAAATCCGATAGACCGGAAGTGATACCATGATGATTCCTAGGGCTTCTTTTAACCGGTTGTATTCAAAGTGATTTCCAAGTTCCAGATCGTTCAGGTAGCGTACGAGATTGTCCCACTCGCCACCCATATAATTTTCGAGCATCATCTTTTTATTCTTCGCCACCAGCTGCTTATACGAGGGTAAGCCTGGCACCAATGTGCTATAAAATTCTAGCAACTGCTTGGCTCCTTTTTTGTCCGTAAATAGCCGGTTGACATATGCCAAAAATTCGTAACCACTGGTTCCCTGGATAGGCCACTCTGCTGGAAGCGTTTCTTTGGCTTCCAATATTTTTTCAGCTATGATATAACAATCGGCATCGAACAATTTTCTTAAGCTTTTGATATATCGCGCCGGATCTTTCAGACCATCAATGTGATCAATCCTGAATCCCTGTATAAGATTTTCGTTATACAGAGAAAGTAAAAATGCGTGGTATTCCTTGAAGACGTGATCATCTTCCATTCGCAAACATATCAACTGGTTTACAGTAAAGAATCTTCGATAGTTAATTTCCTTTTCCGTCCTTTTCCAATAAGTTAACACATAATGTTGGCGGCCGAGCAATTCCATGAGAAGAGTCTGATCAGCATTCACAGACTCCACCATCTGCTGAATTGTTTTTTTCTGTTTATCCGTCACAGAAGCGACCCATTGAGATTTCAACTTATGCCAGGTTCTCAGATCCGCGGTATGTGCACGGCCATTGATAAATGTAGTCCATTCTTCAGCTAGATTTTTTACATCGGGTGAATCCAACAAAGAAAATAAAAAATCACAGGCCAATCCCGACACGGGGTAATGCGCATCAAAATAGAATATCTGAAACCCGTTCCTTGTAAATGCTAATTTGATTTGGTTATTCTTAACACACACAGCCAATTCATCGCCTAAGAAAGGCACCATTACTTTATTTTTTAGTTCAGGTGATGGATGGTTCCAGTCAATATCAAAATAGTTGTAGTAAGGTGAAGCGGGGCCCCGTTCAAGAACGTCCATCAATCGGGTATTGGCGGGATCAAATGCCATGTGATTGGGTACGATATCCTGTAGCCATGTCATTCCTCGTTGTCTAAGTTTTGATGCAATGGCCGAAAGCTCTTCCTTAGTTCCAATTTCAGGATCAATCATGTGCGGGTCGGTTACATCATATCCGTGAACACTACCCTTAGTCGATTTTAGAATGGGAGCGGCATAAATTGTCGAAACTCCGAGCGCATGCAGATAATCTATAATTTCAAGTAGATTTTTAAATGTAAAATCTTTATTGAGCTGAACTCTGTAAGTAGATGATGGTAAACGCATATTTATAATTCAAAAATTAACACTGACTCCGGGCTCATTACGATATTTTCATCCGGCGAGACATTTGTCTGAGGATGCAATTCACGTCCAACCCAGTGGGTATCCGCAGAGTTAAAAATCATTTTTAGAGATTGGCTAAAGGGGGTTTTAAAAACGACTTTTGTTTTTTCAAAATTTAAAAAGATATAAAGAATGTCACCTTCGAAAGACCTTTCCATGCCAATGATTTTTTTTTCCGCGATCTCACGAACACGAACATTCTCCTTCCGCCTTCCTTGCATCGCCTTGCGGTTCTTCCGGAAACCAATAAGATATTTGTAGTAGGAAAATAAAATTGCATGCTGCCCGTTCGTGTAGTTCCAGGACAACTTGCATTGTTCAAATGTTTTTTCCGACTGGGGATCAGGTACCTCACCTTGCCAATTGAAATATGAAAATTCTTTCTTTCTGCCCTCTCGAACCATTTCAACAAGTTCATTGTCAGTGTGACTAATAAAATATTGGAAAGGGTTCTGTTCGCCATACTCTTCACCCATGAATAATAAAGGAACTTGCGGAGCAAGCAGCACTGCCGCCGCTACCAATTTGAGTGCCTCAAAGGAAAGGTTAGCTGCAAGACGGTCGCCCAACATCCGGTTTCCAATTTGATCATGGTTTTGTGCAAAAACAACGAACTGGTCATACGCAATTTCCTGCGGAAGCACGCCAAAAAATTTTTTACGATGTTTTGAAAATTGCCCGGTGTATACGTAAGAATCGCGATAGGCCCTGACAAGATGCTGCATGTCGCCAAAATCCTCGTAGTACCCGTCCACTTCACCTGTGACCAAGGCATGTAAAGCATGATGAAATTCATCGATCCACTGTCCGTCTAATCCGTATCCGCCTTTATCATACGGATTAATATAACGCGGATTGTTAAGATCGAACTCCGCAATCAATACTTTTTTCCGGCCGCTTTTCTTTTCAATCTCGCTGACTTTATGTGTAAGTTCCTCAATAAAATGCTTCGCACTGAAATCCCAAATGGCGTGGACTGCATCAAGTCGTAACCCATCGATATGAAATTCTTCCAGCCACATCAGCGCATTCTGCCAGTAAAAATTTCTCACACCATCGCACCATGCGTCATCGAAGTTGATTGCTTTACCCCATCCGGTTTTATATCGATCTGTGAAGTACGGGCCATATTCGCTCAAATAATTTCCTTCTGGGCCTTGGTGGTTGTAAACAACATCCAGCACGACGGCAATATCTTTGCGATGCGCTTCGTTAACCAACCGTTTTAAACCTGTAGGCCCCCCGTAGTCATGGTGAGCAGCAAATGGATACACACCGTCATATCCCCAGTTTCGATTGCCTGGAAATTGAGATATTGGTAAAAGCTCAATTGCGTTTACTCCTAATTCCTTTAAATAATCTAAACTCGAAATAACACCTTCAAAATTTCCTGTCTCAGAAAACGTCCCCACATGCAATTCGTAAAGAACCATCTGCCCTAATAAAATTCCTTTCCATGTTTTATCTGTCCAATCAAAATTTTGGTCACACACAAAAGAAGGCCCGTGAACTCCCTCGGCTTGCCACCTCGAAGCTGGGTCTGGAAGTATTTTATCGGCGTTCAAACGAAATTGATAAGGGGTGCCATGTTCAACGCCATTTAATGCTATTGTCCAATAGCCTTGAGCGTCTTTTTGTAATGCAGATTCTTGTTTCGCAGTGATTAAATCAACGCGTGTTGCCTGTGGTGCCCAAACGGTAAATACACATCTTCCATTATTACATAAAGCACCAACCGGCGGGAGGGTATAATCCATTTAATTTTTTACGTCGGCAATGGAAAATTGTATGCCAGTTATAATTAATGCCCATAAACAATCGGTCCAATTTCCGGTTGTTACCAAGGGCGTAGGATAAGGGAGATGATAAAGGGAGATGGAATTTCAAAATAACAACGTTAAGAAAATGTTATAAAGGTTAATTCCTGTTCTTAAAATACGGCATAGATTTTTTTATATAAAACTTCAACAGCTTGCTCTGACATTAGTATTCGTGTTGCCTGTATGTTAAATAAATGATTTTTTAAGTTTTCAAGTTTAAATTCAATGAGAATTTTAATGTTCGGATGGGAATTCCCTCCACACATTTCAGGCGGACTGGGGACAGCCTGCCACGGTTTAACGCAAGCTTTGGGGAAGAATAAAGTTGAAATTTTATTTGTTGTTCCAACGCTGCACGGTGGCGAGAAGGTCGACAATGGATATATAATAAATGCGAGTACCGTTATTATTCCCTCTGCCATGCCGGCAAAAATAACTCCGTTAGTAGACGTCGCCGGACTTCCCTCTCACATACAAGCCGTTGATACCAAAACACAGGTAATGACTATGAATGAAGAGGGGACGGAAGTAACATATTTGAAAGCCGCTTCCTCCATTACGCCATACGGACAACATCTTCAGGACGAAAATTTCGCGCAGGTACGACAATGGAATTATACCCTTCCGCAAAAATATTCCATAAGCCGTATTTATCCGGAAAGTAAATATGAAACAGACAAAGTTACATCAATTTCCTCCGGCGTTTCTTATCAGTTTTCAGGTAAGTACGGTCCAGCGTTGCTGGATGAAGTCGACAAATACGCTTTGGTGGCTGGTACCATTTCCGATCAATATGACTTCGACGTTATCCATGCCCATGATTGGCTGACTTTCCGTGCAGGTATTGAAGCTAAAAAAAGAAGTGGCAAGCCCTTGATCGTTCATGTGCATGCCACAGAATATGATCGCGCGGGTAAAAATGGTGACGCGTTTATAATGGAAGTTGAACGAGCAGGAATGATGGAAGCAGACCTCGTTGTTGCTGTCAGCGAGCGGACAAAATCCATAGCTGTGGCGGAGTATCAGATTCCCCCAGCCAAGATTGAGGTTGTGCATAACGGCATTATTGCTTCCGAAAAACCTAGCAACAATTTTTCTATACCCATCGGGTCTCACGTAATAACTTTTCTAGGACGCATTACTTACCAAAAAGGTCCGCTGTTCTTTGTTGAGGCGGCACGTAAAGTCTTAGAAGAATTTCCAGATGCTCATTTCGTTGCTGGCGGATCAGGTGATTTGTTTCCGGCGATGGTCGAACGAGTGGCGCAATTAAGAATGTCAACAAATTTTCACTTTACTGGATTTGTGAAAGGCGAACAAGTGAACAAGCTTTGGTCTATCTCCGATGTGTATGTTATGCCTTCGGTTTCAGAACCATTCGGGATTACTCCTTTGGAAGCAATTCAAGCCGGCGTACCTGTTATCATCTCCAATCAATCCGGTGTGGGTGAAGTGATGCCCCATGCTATTAAAGTTGACTTCTGGAATACTGACGCATTGGCCGAAGCCATTTGCAGCGTGCTTAAATACAAAAGTTTATCAAAGACACTCAAAAAAAATAGTACTAATGAAATAAAAAACATCAGCTGGGATAAAGCAGCAAAAAAAATAAAAAGCCTTTACTATGAATTCGCTACAAAGACCAGACTCTCCGCATAACCTTATGTTGTACTTCCAAGTACACCAGCCGCGTCGTTTACGCCCATTCCAGTTTTTTGATATTGGCTCAGGTGGTAATTATTTTGATGATGACCTTAATGAAGAAATTCTCAACCGAATTGCCATCCAATGTTATTTGCCAACAAATCAACTGCTGTTAGATCTTATACGAAAAAATCCAAACATCCGGGTGACGTTCTCTATATCCGGAACGACGCTTGAGCAGTTTGAACAATATGCTCCGGAAGTGCTGCTAAGTTTCCGTGATCTTGCATCAACTGGGTGCGTTGAGTTTCTTGGCGAAACATATTATCACTCGCTTGCCTGTATGCTTCCTGGTGATGAATTTGAAATCCAGGTGATGAAGCATGCACAAAAGATTAAAGAACACTTTGGTGTTCAACCTCAGGTCTTCCGAAACACAGAATTAATTTACAGCAATGAAATAGGCGCCCGCATAAGTGCTTTGGGTTTTAAAGGAATCCTTACCGATGGCATCGAGCGTGTACTATGCAATCGAAGCCCACATCATCTTTATAATCATCCCACAAAAACGGATCTGAAAATATTTTTAAGGAATTATCGGTTGAGTGATGATATCGCATTTCGTTTCGACGCTAACGAGCTGACCATCGATCGCTATATGTCGTGGCTTTCCCAAATGCCCAATGACGAAAAGCTTGTTAACCTTGCACTTGATTATGAAACCTTTGGAGAACATAAAAAATTACAAAGTGGTATTCTCAATTTCTTAAAAGAGTTACTCACCTCACTGGCCAATTACGCCGCGTATCGCATGATTACCCCTTCCCAAGCTATGGAACACCTTTCACCGCACAGTCAATTGAATGTACCAGGTTATATTTCGTGGGCAGACAAAGAAAGGGATTTATCGGCATGGTTGGGAAATGACATGCAGCGAGACGCTTTCGATTCATTAAAAAAATTAGAAAAAAATTTGGAGACGCTTGATGACCCACAACTGATTCATACATGGCGGCAGTTGCAAACTAGCGATCACTTTTATTATATGTGCACAAAAGGGGAGGAAGATGGAGGTGTACATTCCTATTTCAGCCCATACTGTTCTCCATATGAAGCATTCATTAACTACATGAATGTGATATCAGATTTTTCATTACAAATAAAAAACAGGTTATCTGCGCTTCGCCGCTCTAAACGTATGCGGAAAACAGTGCTGGCCAATGCATTATAAACATGGAAACTACTACAATAATTAAATCCCCTCCTGCGCCGCGTAAAATCACTGTATACCCCGGAAATCCGTTTCCCTTAGGCGCTACATGGGATGGGAACGGTGTGAATTTCGCGTTGTATGCAGACAACGCTACAAGTGTTGAACTCTGTTTATTTAATTCTCCTACCGATCAGGCCGAATCCTATAGTGTCAAGATCGTGGAACGTTCACATCATATATGGCATGCCTATTTCCCGGATCTTCAACCCGGACAACTGTATGGCTACCGGGTACATGGAAATTATGATCCCCAAAATGGTCATCGGTATAATGCAAACAAATTGCTTATCGATCCATATGCCAAGGCAATTGCCGGAACTATCGACTGGAATGATGCGCTCTTTGGCTACAAGCTCGGCGATCCGGATGAAGACCTGAGCTTTAGTAAATTGGATAGTGCGGCCTTTATTCCTAAGTCGGTGGTGGTCGATTCAAGCTTTGATTGGGGAAAGGAAAAAGCGCCCAAAATTCCTTATCATAAATCGATCATTTATGAAACTCACGTCAAGGGATTCACACAATTGCATCCGGATATACCTGAAGAAATACGGGGCACCTATGCCGCGCTTGCACACCCGGTCACTATAAATTATCTGAGGGCTTTGGGAATTACGGCTGTAGAGCTAATGCCGGTTCATCATTTCGTTGCAGACCGTCATTTGAAAGAACGAGGCTTGACGAACTATTGGGGCTATAATACGATCGGGTTCTTTGCACCTGATGCGCGCTATTCAAGCAGTGGTGTATTAGGGGAGCAGGTGGTTGAATTTAAAAATATGGTGAAAGAACTTCACAAAGCGAATATTGAAGTTATACTAGATGTTGTTTACAACCATACGGCTGAGGGAAATCATTTAGGCCCCACCCTTTCCTTTAAGGGCATCGATAACGCATCGTATTATCGACTGACTGAAGACAAGCGTTACTATATGGACTATACCGGCACGGGCAATACGCTTAACGCAAACTTACCCAATGTGCTTCGATTAATGATGGACAGCCTCCGGTATTGGATTATAGAAATGCACGTGGATGGGTTTCGTTTCGACCTCGCCTCTACCCTTGCACGCGAACTGCATGAAGTTAACAGGCTTAGTGCGTTCTTTGATATTATACATCAGGATCCTATCATATCTCAAGTGAAGCTTATTGCAGAACCTTGGGATGTTGGCGAAGGCGGATATCAGGTGGGAAAATTTCCGCAAGACTGGGCAGAATGGAATGGTAAATATCGCGATTGTATGCGTGATTACTGGCGCGGAGCCGACAGCATGCTAGGTGAGTTTGCCTGGCGTTTTACAGGTAGTCCTGATCTTTATCAAAACGACTACAGAAGACCTACCGCCAGCATTAACTTTATTACCGCTCATGATGGATTCACGCTGGAGGACTTGGTCTCTTATAACGAGAAGCACAACGAAGCTAACGGTGAGGATAACATGGATGGAGAAAGCCACAATCGTTCCTGGAATTGTGGTGCAGAAGGCCCAACGGAGGACCCTGAAATTCTTGCGCTTCGTAAAAAACAGAAACGAAATTTTATAACGACTTTGTTTTTATCACAAGGTGTACCCATGTTAGTAGCTGGAGATGAATTCGGGCGCACACAAGGTGGAAATAATAATGCTTATTGCCAGGATAATGAGATTTCGTGGTTGAATTGGGAAGAGGCCGATCTTGAATTTTTAAAGTATACTAAAAAAGTTATCCAACTGGTGAAACATCATCCCACTTTTTGCAGAAGAGGATGGTTCCAAGGTCAACCCATCAAAGGTATCGGTGTGGAGGATGTCGCATGGTTTTTACCCAATGGAGAAGAAATGTCTGAAGAACACTGGAACAATGACTTCGCAAAATCATTGGGTGTCTATTTAAATGGCCGGGGTATCCATACGGTCAATGCCAAGGGAGAGAGTATCATAGATGACAGCTTTTACCTGATATTTAATGCACATCACGAACCGCTCGATTTTACCTTGCCCGGACCTAAGTATGGCAAACACTGGAAAAAGGTTCTTGATACCAGTGACCCTGATGCCGAAGAAAAATATTTGGCCAATGGCAATGTCAAAGTAGAAAGCCGATCTATGATAGTATTGATGTATCCTCTTGCCTATAGCAAAACCACAGATGAGCCTTAACCTGAGCGGTAAAGACCTTCCTGGGCCGGCAATGAGAAATGCCGGAATACTGCTGCACATTACTTCATTACCTGGTGAATTTGGTATTGGAGATATGGGTCCTGAGGCGAGAAAATTTGCAGACTTTTTAAGCCGCAGTAAACAAAGCTTTTGGCAACTTTTGCCTATGAATCCGGTAGGTGCCGAGCAAAGCTTTTCTCCATATAGCTCAATATCAAGCATGGCGGGAAACACACTACTGATAAGTCCCGAACAACTTGTACTGGACGGTCTGATAAAAGTAGGAGAAATATCAATTGTGAAAGGAACGTCCACTGATAAAGTAGATTGGAAGCTGGCGCAAGACAGCAGGCACAAAATTTTTAGAATCGCATATCAGAATTTCAACCGCGACAAGAAACGATCACAGACGTTTAAACGCTTCTGTGAACAGGAAAATTATTGGTTGAATGACTTTGCCTTGTACGTGGTGCTCAAGGAACATCATAACAACAAGCCATGGTACACGTGGCCGGTCCCCTATCGGAACCGTAACGCTAACGTACTTCATGCATTCGTCACATCCAACGATGACGCTATCCAATATGTGAAATGGCAACAATTTGTTTTTTATCACCAATGGAATTTATTAAAAGCGTATTGTAATCAATCGGGAATTCATCTGTTTGGAGACTTGCCATTCTATGTCAGTTATGACTCCGCAGATGTATGGTCACATACAGAGATATTTAACGTGAACGAAAAAGGCAAGATGACCGGCGTGGCCGGCGTGCCACCGGATTATTTTAATGACAATGGTCAACTCTGGGGAATGCCTACCTTCAGATGGGATATTCTGAAAAAAAATAAGTACAGGTGGTGGATACAGCGCATTCGTAAAAATATGGAGATGTACGACCGATTGCGGCTGGATCACTTTCGCGCATTTGCAGACTATTGGGACGTCCCAGCAAATCACGTAACAGCTAAGCGCGGAAAATGGAAACCAGGGCCCGGCGCGGATTTTTTTATCGCGCTTAAAAAAACATTCGGGCACCTGCCATTTGTTGCCGAGGACCTGGGGGATATTAATGAAGCTGTTTACAAACTTCGTGATGACTTTAAATTTCCCGGCATGAAAGTCTTACAGTTTGCTTTCGGAGATACCATGCCAACCTCAGATTACATTCCTCACAATTATACTTCTAATTTTATCGTCTATACGGGAACACACGATAATAATACGACCAAAGGGTGGTACAGAAAGAATATTTCAATCAAGGAACGCCGTTTACTAAAAAAATATTTTGACAAAACGATTGATGAAAATAATATCAGTTACGAATTATGCCGACTTGCCTATTCGACAGTAGCCAATACTGTGATCCTTCCGATGCAGGATGTTTTAGGATTAGATGAACATGCAAGGATCAATACGCCGGCATCCACAAAAAATAATTGGCAGTGGCGGATGACACCCACGGTACTAAACACTGCAATAGAGCGGCAACTTGCGGAGTGGGTAGTGCTGTTTAATCGGTAGACGGTTACTCGATCGCCTTGGGCTTATACGAATCAAAAGCTTTCACTAATGCCTCGACAAGTTCGTCCAAGTTAATTGGCTTTGAAATATATCCATCCATTCCTGCCGCAAGACACATATCCTTGTCGTCCTGCATGGCATTTGCAGTCATTGAAATAATTACTGGCTGGTGATATTGTTTCGACCGGATTAACCGCGTTGCCTCCAATCCATCCATCTCGGGCATTTGTACGTCCATTAGGATAACTTGGTAGAATCGTTCATTGAATTTTTCAATTGCCTCGAGTCCGGTTTGAGCAATGTCGACATCATTATAGCCAAGTTTACTAAGCACGCGGACCGTTAATTTCTGATTCACAACATTATCCTCTGCTAATAAGATTTGCAATGGATATTTCTGTGCAAACTCTTTTGAAAGCAATTGTTTTCCATTCGATTCTTCAGCGACTGCGGGCTGTGTAACTTCTGGCCTAAGCGCAGCTTGCACCACACGACACAGTTGTTGCTGTTTAACCGGTTTGTTTAGCACCGCCGAGAATAATTCCGGATGCTTGCGTTTGCTTTCGTCACCAATAGAACTCAACAGAATAATCGGAACATTGTATTTTGCTTTAATTCGTTGTGAGAGTTGCAGGCCGTCCATATCAGGCATCTGCATATCAGTTATCACAAGGTCAAAATGTTGTTGCTGGCAAAGAATACTGAGTGCTTCATTTCCTGATGACGCCAGTATTGGTGTCAACATCCACAGTTCAAGTTGATTCTTTAGAATCGCGCGGTTGGTAGCATTATCATCAATCACCAGTACTTTCTTTCCTTCGTTACCAGCCGTATTGAAATGCACATATTGGCGTACCGATGAATGGCTTACACCAGCCCTTATAGTAAATGTGAACGTAGTGCCTACTGCTGACTGGCTTTCTACGGATATCGCTCCTCCCATCAATTGAACCAAACGCTCACTGATAACTAATCCTAAACCTGTGCCACCATATTTCCGGGTAGTGGAAGAATCGACCTGAGAAAAGGCTTTGAATAACCTGGAAAGTTTATCCTGAGGAATGCCAATGCCGGTATCCCTTACGTGGAAAGCAAGATCTAGCCCATTATCATCAATCTTCAACAGATCAACAGCGACGAAAATTTCACCCTGATGCGTAAACTTCATTGCGTTGCTGATCAAGTTCAACAGAATCTGTCGTAAACGATGGCTATCCCCTACGATCTGAGCAGGTATCTGGTAGTCGATTTGATAAACAAGATCCAGTCCTTTTTGTGAGGCTTTGGCAGAAAAGACATCCATTACTTCTTCGATGCATTGACGCAAATCAAATCCATGGTTGTCCAGTTCAAGATTGCCAGATTCAATTTTAGAAAAGTCAAGAATATCGTTTATCACTGTAAGCAAAGCTTCACCGCTGCTGCGAATGGTATCCGTGTATTCTTGTTGCTCTGGTGTTTGGGTGGTTTCTGCTAACAATGCGGCCATACCTAAAACGCCATTCATAGGCGTTCGTATTTCGTGACTCATGGTGGCTAAGAAAATGCTTTTTGCTTTATTGGCCTGTTCGGCGTCGGCCCGGGCTTTTTCCGCCTCTTCCTGCTTAGCGACAATTTCTTCCTTTTGTTTTTGTAATTCTATATTAAGTGCTGAAAGAAATTCCGTTTGAGCCTGTTGTTGTTCATGAAGCGCTTGCATGTTTTCAGCCTGCGCTTCTACGGCTTCCTTTTGCAGTACTAACTCGGCAGTTTTTTCCTTCACTTGTTGCTCGAGAATGAGTTGTTGCTTCCTGACAGCCTTCATCCGGATTAAAAAGAGAAATGAAAGTATGCTTATTCCGGCGATCACAGAAAGAACCTTAAACCACCACGTCTGCCAATAAGGAGGTGTGATTATTATCCGCAATGATGTACCCTCTTCATTCCAAACACCGTCATTATTGGAAGCTATTACTCTAAATTTATATTCACCTGGACTTAGGTTGGTATACGAAGCCTTGCGATCCTGTCCTGCGTCTACCCATTCATTCTGAAAGCCCTCCATTTTATACCGGTACTGATTTTTTTCAGGCTGCAAATAATTCAATGCTGTAAACTCGAATGAAAAAACATTCTGCAAATGGCTTAGGTGGATCTCTTTGGTGAGTAAAATGTTTTGCTTCAAAATTTCTTTTTCACCAATGCCTACAGGTTTGTTAAATACCCGTAACGCCGAAATGTACACAGGCGGTTTGTATGAATTGGTTTTAATACTGTCTGGATGAAATATGTTAAATCCATTTGTACCCCCAAATAGCAGTTCTCCTGTTGCTAATCGGTGTGATGCCCATCGGTTAAACTGATCGCCCTGCAACCCATCACGTTCCAAAAAATTTACGAAGGTCTCGCTCTCCGGATCGAATCGCGATAAACCTTTATTCGAACTAATCCACAATTTACCGGAAGACTCTTCCTCGATACACATAACCCCATCGTTGGGCAGTCCATCTATTTCTCGGTAGGCCTTAAAAGTTTCAGTTGCCTTATCAAAAAGATTGAGGCCGGCGTTTGTTCCCACCCACAGCCTTTTCTTTCTATCTTCATAGATGGTAAAAATACTATTACTGCTCAGGCTTCCTTTTTTCTCCGTTGATTTGAAATGCGTAAATATATTTGTAGCAGGGTCAAGTCGGTCTAACCCGTCTACCTCGGAGCCAATCCAAATTTTTCCATCCGAGTCCTCATGCAAGCAATCGATTGAAAAATTGGCTATAGAGTTAGGGTTGTTTGCGTCGTGCGTATATTGTATAAAATCATCAGTCGCCGCATTGTATCTACTCAGTCCATTGCCCCACGTAGCGATCCATACGTTGTCATTGCGATCAATGAGAATATAGAAAATGTTATTGTCACTTAAGCTCCTGTTATTCTGAGGATCATGCTTATAATGTTTAATTTGTTTGGTAACCGGGTTATAATAATTAAGCCCCCCATTCCACATTCCAATCCACAGACCACCCTTCTTGTCCTTTCGAACGGCCAATACCTTGTTGTTGGAAAATGCATTGAAGTAATTTGAAAACTTCTTAGTTCTTCTGTCAAAATAATTCAGTCCACCGCCATCTGTCCCTACCCAAAAATTTCCATTCGTATCCTCTTCAAACGAAGATACGGTATTGTGGTTTAAACTACGGTTGTCATAGGAATTATGCTTGTAGTGATAAAATGCATAGTGCCCTGGATCATGAACACTAACACCTCCAAAACGCGTACCCACCCACATCCTATCATTCAGATCAAAAAATACCTTTGTTACAATATTGCTACTCAAAGACTTTTCGGAGGCTTGGTCCTGGTTATACCTGGTAAATGTTTCAGAGGACTGGTTGAATTTATTGAGCGAGCCGTCAATTGCAATCCAAATATTTCCTTTCCTGTCTTGGGTTAAACTATATATATAGTTTCCTCCTAGACTATTAGGGTCGCTTTCGAGGGCTACATACCTTTTAAAATGCTGGCGGGAATCCATTTTATTTAATCCCCCATAGAATGTACCTACCCAAAGATTTCCGTCTCTGTCCTCCATCAGCGACGTGAGAAGATTTGAGCTTAAGGAAGCGGGATTCTTTGGCTCATGATAAAAATTTTTAAAACCCTCATTCTCCACCATCATGCTCAACCCACCAAATGTTGCAACCCAAATTCTTTTGTTTGAGTCCTCAACTATGGCTGTGATGTGATTATGTGATATTGAATTGTATTTCTTTGGATCATGATAAAACCTTTGAAACTTCCCCGTTTCAATATTGTATGCACTAAGTCCATGAGCTGTTCCAATCCATAAATTTCCTTTTGAGTCGAGGGACAGACAAGTCACGTCGTTATTGGTGATCGACTGACTGTTTTTTTTATCGTATAAAAATCTTTTAAAATTATTCGTTTTACGATTATAGAAGTTCAAGCCACGACGCGTGCCCACCCATAAATTGCCTGCAGTATCTTGTGCGATACAATGAATGCTGCTGTTGCTGACACTCGAAGAATCCAGTGGATTATTTCGAAATACGTTAAAGGAATACCCGTCGTAAGAATTTAAACCATCTTCCGTTGCGACCCATATAAAACCATAACGATCCTGTAGTATATCCCATACGTTAGCTTGTGACAAGCCCTGCTTCGTCGAGAAAACCTGGAATTCCAACTCCTGGCAAACGCCACTGATATTTATAAATAAAATTAGGAGTGTAGCCTTAAAAAGGCTCAATATGAAGTGTTTGAAATTTCTAGTTATCTCGTGAAAATTCACGCTCTCTTAATTTGAATGTTATCGTTATCTGGAACAGCTCCTGGCACCAACCTGATCGCATTTGAAGCCTTCTCCAGCGCACTCATTAATACTTCAAGTTTGATTGGTTTTGTAAGATACTCGTTCATGCCCACCTGCAAGCATAGCTCTCTATCTCCTTGCATGGCATTGGCCGTCATCGCTATGATGATGGGTTGTTGCCCCTGCTTTTTACGAATGGTTTTTGTGGCCTCCAATCCATCCATTTCGGGCATTTGCATGTCCATCAAAACAACTTCATAAAATTGTGCCGCGAATTTCTCGACTGCTTCCAATCCGTTTTGCGCTACTTCGATATGCTGATAGCCAAGTTTATTCAAAATTCGGATGGCTAGCTTTTGGTTTACAAGGTTATCTTCTGCCAGCAAAATCCGCAGCGGAAACCTTTCTGCAAAATCCGCCGATAGGACAAACTTTGGTTTTTCTTCCTCCTGACGTACCTGGCGTCTCTCGACTTTTAAAGCTTCCTGTATATCCAGGGCCAACTGTTGTTGCTTCACAGGTTTGGTCAATACCGCAGAGAACAATTCCGGGTACTTCTTTAAACTTTCATCTCCCATTGTACTGACTAAAATAATTGGTAAATGAGGGAGCTTTGTTTTAATACGTTTAGACAATTCCAAACCATCCATGTTTGGCATTTGCATGTCAATCAAGGCAAGGTCAAAAAAGCCAGGTTCATCTAAGATTTCCAGCGCCTGCTGCCCAGAAAAAGCTAGTGTTGTCGGCAATTTCCATAACTCAAGCTGGGTTTTTAATACATTTAAGTTTGTAACATTCTCGTCCACGAGTAAAACTCTTTTGCCGTCGTTGCCAATAGTTATACCGTTAGAAGTAGCCTGAATGTCTTCTTCACTTACCTGGCTCGCGATTGTAAAACGGAACGTCGTTCCGACATCATGTTGGCTTTCCACTGAGATTTTCCCTCCCATTAGTTCTACCAGCCGTTGACTAATAACCAAACCTAAACCTGTGCCACCGTATTTACGGTTCGTCGCAGAATCAACTTGTGAGAAAGCTTTAAAAAGTCTTGATAGTTTATCTTCAGGAATACCAATGCCAGTATCTCGAACGTGAAAACCTATGGTCAGTTTTCTATTCTGAAGCGATACCAGCTCGACACCGACAAAAATTTCACCTTTCATGGTAAACTTTACAGCGTTGCTGATCAGATTGATAAGAATTTGTCGAAGCCTGTATTTATCGCCAACGATATGACTAGGCAATTTCGGATCAATTTGATATAAAAGGTCGATCCCATTCTCAGAAGCTTTTGCAGCAAACACATCCATCACCTCTTCGATGCACTGTCGTAAATCAAAGGATTGATGCTCAAGTTCAAGTTTTCCGGAGTCAATTTTCGAAAAATCCAGTATATCGTTAATAATTGTAAGTAAAGCCTGCCCACTGTTTCGGATGGTCTCTGTATACTCTTGTTGCTCTTTAGTCTGACCAGTCTCCGATAATAAGTATGTCATACCTAGCACACCATTCATTGGCGTACGAATTTCATGACTCATGGTGGCCAGGAATATACTCTTAGCCTGGTTAGCCTGCTCCGCATCCTGTCGTGCTCTCTCGGCTTCCTCGCGCTCAATCTCAAGCGCTTCCTTCTGCTGCATTATTTCTGCAGTCTGCTTCTTTACCTCTTTCTCAAGTGCGACTTTTTGCCGGTTGATGATGCGTAATCTGATTATGTGTAGGCTGTAGCCCACAGCGATTATAGAAAGGCCGACAATGATTTTAAAAGCCCATGTCTTCCAAAAAGGCGGTGTGATGTTAATGATCAGTGCCACACCTTCCGCATTCCAAACCCCGTCATTGTTGGAGGCCTTCACCCGAAAAAGATATTCTCCAGGATTAAGGTTAGTATAGATGGCTTTATTCGTATTGGTATAAATCCAGTCTTTGTCAAACCCTTCCATCTTATATGCATACTGGTTCTTTTCAGAAGAAGTATAATTTAGTGCGGCGAAATCGAAAGCGAAAACTGACTCTTTGTAGGAAATGGTGATCTCGTTGGTGCTGTTAATAATTTTCGAAAGCGGAGACTGACTTTGATGAACGCTTACAGGTTTATTGAAAATTTCAAAGTTGGTTATGTATACTTCCGGCACTACAGCGTTGTCGATTATAGAATCCGGATGAAATACATTGAATCCATTGACACCGCCGAAGAATATTTCTCCCTTACTATTTCTAAAGGCTGACATCCTGTTGAAAGAATTTCCCTGAAGGCCGTCGCTGGTGTCATAATTCCGGAACCTCTTATTATCTAGATCAAATCGTGATAAACCTTTGTTCGTACTCAACCAAAGATTACCTGCTCCGTCTTCTTGTATCCCATAGATCACTTCATTGGGAAGGCCATCGCTTTGATGAAAAGAAGTAAAAGTTTGTGTTTCCGGGTGGTACAAATTCAAACCGCCATTCGTCCCCACCCATAAGTTTCCTCTGCTATCTTCAAAAATTGAATTAATAAGACTGCTGCTAATGCTATTTGGGTCTTTACTGTCGTTTTTGAAACAGGTAAACCGGTTCGTCTTTTCATTGTATAAGTTCAAACCACCACCAGGTGTACCGGCCCAAATATTTCCCTTCTTGTCCTCGTACAGCGCAAACACAACGGGGTAGCTAAAGCTTCCCGGAATAGAAGGGTCAGGGTTAAAATGGTCGAACTTATTTGTTTGCTTGTTATAACGGCTTAACCCCGTTCCGTAAGTTCCAATCCAAATAAAACCATTTTTGTCCTCGATGATTTGCCCAATCGTTTCAACGTTTGGTCCTATTCCTTTTTCATCCAGCCGAATGTTGACAAATTTATTTTTGGATCGATCATAAAAATCCAAGCCTCCTTTAAAATTACCGATCCATATATTGTGATCGCGGTCTTCCAGCACATCTAAAATAAAATCGCTGCTAATGCTGCCTTTCGCCCGTTTCATTAGCGTGAATTGATTCTTATTCCTGTCAAAAATATTTAATCCGCCTCCGTCTGTACCAATCCAAAGCTTTCCTTCATGATCTTCCATGATAGAAAGCACATTGTTATTGGAAAGACTGTTTTTATCATTTTTATCGTTTTTATAGGAGGCAAATTTTGCGGCCACGCCGCTGGCTAAGTTAACGCCACCGCTATAGGTCCCCACCCACATGTTTCCATGTTTATCGCGAAACAAAGAATAAATAGAATTATTATTGACACTATAATCGTTGTACTCATCAAACTTCAGTGAAGTAAAAAGCTTGGATTTGCCATCCATGATGCTGATACCGCCGTTGCGAGTTCCGATCCAAATATTTCCTTTAGCGTCTTCCTCCAATGAAAGAACGTCGTTATGGGAGAGGCTATTAGGGTTTTTGTCGTCGTGCTGATACCTGGTAAATGTTCTGCTTTCTGCATCTAAAAGATTCAGGCCTCCCCCGTCTGTACCCACCCAGACGTTGCCTTTCGAATCCTCCAGTATGGAAGAAACGTCATTACGACTTAAAGATTTCTTATCGCTTGGATCATGTTTGAAACGTATGAAACTTTTGTTCGCCTTATCGAAAAGATTAAGTCCTCCGTAAAAAGTAGCAATCCAAATATTTTCATTTCGATCGATCAATATGTCACTGATATAATCATGGCTAATTGTACTGGCCTTATTGGGATCATTTACAAAGTTTGTAAACCGCTTCGTTTTGACATCAAAATGATTGAGACCGTCGCCGAAAGTACCTACCCATAAATTTCCATCACGATCCTGCGCAATGCTGTTCACTCGATTATTGAAGGTCGTGCTGTTTCTGACCGTGTACTTATATGCAGTAAATGTTTCTAACTCCCGATCAAAAAAGATTAATCCACCTTCATCACTTCCAATCCAAATGTTTCCGTCTCGATCTTTGAAAAGCGTATGGATAAAATTATTCGATAAGCTTTTTGGATTCGAAGGATCATTTTTATAAACCTTTAAAGCGCGACCATCATAACGATTTAATCCATCTTGAGTCCCAAACCAAATGAACCCATCATCATCCTGCAAAATACTGGTAATTGTACTTTGTGATAGCCCATCATTTGTAGTGATATGCTTGAATGTTACTGTACCATTTTGCGCAATCGAACAGCTAACAGTTAATAAAAGTATAAATGTGTTAACGATTGCTTTCATCGGTGGCTTTATCCTCTACGAGATGCACTTAAATATTTAATTGTTCCAAGTTGATTTTTCATGCTTTGATTACCTTAACTCAACCGCACCATCACACTACTCAACATCAAGATTACAAGGATTTTTCATTCCATAAGTTTGAATAATCCCCCTTATATCGCCTATGTAAGGTCTTGAATCTTATCTGTTCCGTGCAAAAACCATCATTTTGTTTTTGCATACTATAACTTTCGAAACATAGCCCCCGATAATCGGGGGGATGATATGTTCGTTAGCGCTGTCGCTGTCGGACATTTTATACTACAAAAAATTTGTAAGCCTTCCTTTACGTCAAATGATTTAAAGAATGACAATTCCATACGCAACTAATGGTGACGTAAGGATTAGGCAACGTAATCCCATAATTGCAGGCTGAAACAGGGCTAGCAAGGCATTGCGAGAGTTTAATTAAAAAATTATTATGTATGATCCCGTTGATACAATCAAAATCTTAATTAACAGGATTGTTTCTCTCTTATTAACGTACCGGATACACTTCAAAGGCATAAGAAACAACCCCGTTTCCCTGATTTTAACTAATTCAGGGATTACCCTGACTCTCAACTTCATGCAGTGACTGATCTTTGTAATGGAAGCATGCATCACGCTGAGCCATGCAACCAGAAAACGATTACTCACTAAAAAAATAAACATTATGAATATCGCAATACTACAATCATCAAACAGGCCCCTCTTTATAAACTTCGATCAATATACCGATGGTGATTCGGATTTTAAGAAGGAACTCATCTATTTGATGATAGACAACCTTAAGGAGGTGCAAACATCGTTGACTGAAGCAACACAGAAAAACAAATTGGAGATCTTTGAAAAGACCTGTCACAAAATCAAACCAACGTTGAGTATGTTGGAGGACAAAGATCTTCTTGAATCGATTCAGGCGATCAAGTCACAATTTTCCAATGGAAACGAAAAAGATCAGTGGGTAGCCAGTTTTACATCAACCTGCAATCAAATAATTAAAAGTCTGGAGAGAGAATCAAAATAATTTTTTACCAGTAATCTTCTAAGTGTTTTAAAATACATGGTATGAATGATTCTCCAGCCGACAGGATCAGTATTTATTTATCAATAGATAAACAAACACTTAAAGATTATTTTAACGCGCACGATCCCTCTCCGATATATAAGAAACAGTTGAGCCATCAGTTGGAGCAGTATATAATGAACTCTGTTACTGGGGCGAAGCGCTATTCTGCGATCTTCTACAAACTAAAATGTGCCGGCGAAATTGATAAGCAGTATGCGGAACCTTTAATGTATGCGATCCGCAGTCACTACGAAGCAAAGAAAGCAAAGCGCATAAAAGAGTTCAGAAGATTTAAATATCGCTCATGGATTTTATTATTAATCAGTATCGTGATAGTGGCTGCCATTCAAGTATTTCTACCGATGGCATTGGAAGAAGACAATAAAGTTCACGCCATGCTTTTTAGCAGCATGGAAATATTCAGCTGGGTTTTGCTTTGGAGACCTATCGATGTACTCCTGTTCTATTGGAATCCGCATTTGAAAGACATCTGCTTGCTACATAAGCTAGCCACCTCAGAAGTAATCTTCATTGAAAATGAAAAATAGATTTCTTTTCATGGGTATTTTTTGTTGTCTTGAGGCGATGGCACAAGTTACTGGCGCTGTCGAACAAATCTATTATTACGATAAGGGGAATGGTTTTGCTATGGGACCGCTCGTGCAACTTCAGACCAATAAGAATTGGTTTGTTGAGGCTCGTTATAATTACGAAGAAGCAAGAACGACCTCCTTGTACATTGGAAAGGCTTTTGTCCACGAGGGCAAATTTTCTTATTCAATCATTCCCATTTTCGGTGGTGTGATTGGGAGGTTCGACGGGGGTTCAGCCGCATTGAACGTAGACTTGGAATTTAAAGGTTTCTACTTCTCCACACAGTCCCAATATACTTTTTCGGTAGAAGAAGAATTAGATAATTTTTATTTCAGTTGGTCGGAATTAGGATACCAACCTTTGACCTGGTTTTATGGTGGTGTGGCTTTACAAGAAACCTATTTTCCACAAACATCAGAGACAATAACGAATCCAGGTTGCGTAGTTGGTTTTGCTTTTAAACGGTGGACTCTTCCCTTTTATGGATTTAGGACAGGAAAAGGTACGCAGTCTTTTGTTTGCAGCATTATTTACGAGTGGTAAATATGCTGAATTGTGTTTTTAATATTTAATAAAAATGTATGAGCGATCACAGTGTTCTTTTACTTCTAAGGCTTTCAACAGTTGTTTTCCTACAGCCTTCGGTTTTGATTTTTAGCGCTGTGATTATTCCGGTTGCTGCAGTATTAATATTCCTTTTACGCCGGATCAGTCTTCTAAAAAATCAAAAAGCAGATTTGCACAGGCAAGTCCTTGAAAAATCTGAATTGCTCGATTATGCTATAGAGAAGGAAAAAAAATTGCGGGAGCTGGCGTCAGAGGCCAACCGCACAAAAAGTTTACTGTTGGTGCGCATCAACCATGAAATACGAACGCCGCTAAATGGTATTCTTGGAATGACGTCATTGTTGGCCGAATCTCCCTTAACGTACGAGCAGCAGGAATATACAGATACCATTCGCGAGTGCGGCGATAGTTTGTTAAAAGTTGTCAATGATATATTGTTAAAAGATATTCTTGATTATTCAAAATTGGAATCAGGAAAAGTTGAACTCGAACAAAAGGATTTCAGCCTTGAAAATAGCCTCGAGGAAGTTTTAGATGTCTTCGGTGGCAAAGCCGCGACCAGCGGAATTGAACTGTTGTATCACCTGGATGCAAATGTGCCTGCTCAAATTGTCGGAGATAAATTGAGACTTGGACAAGTATTAATGAACCTTGTTGAAAACGCGATTCGTTACACGCGCAAGGGTGAAATCTTAATCAACGTAAAATTACAAGATACGGGCGAAGCCAATGCAGTGGAACTTCGCTTTGAAGTTCGTGACACCGGCGCCGGCATTGCTAACGATCAACTCCAATTGCTATTGGCAGATATGAGCAACTTGAATTCTACACTGAAAACTGAGCGAAGCGGTGTGGGTTTAATCATTAGTAAAAAATTAGTTGAATTGATGGGCGGATCCATTACCATAGAAAGCCAAAAAGATAAAGGCACTACTGTGATCTTTACAATTCGGACAGTGTCAAGCCTTCAGGCAAGGGCTATCAACTATGGGCTCGGAAGTATTGAAGGAAAAAAAATATTAGTGGTAGAGGACAACTTGTCCCATGTCAATTTTATTAAAGAGCAACTTGTGGAATGGAAATTTCTACCGGTAGTTGTACACGCTGGGAAAGATGCTCTAAAAATATTGCAACAGCCACATGACATCGAGCTGGTCTTAATCGATAATGAAGTACTCGATATGAACGGCGTCGACCTGGCAAAGTCTATTCGCGAAATACATCCTCACCTTCCACTCGTTCTGCTTTCACCAAAAGATGAAGCCAACGGAAAACCTCACGTAGAACTTTTTGATTCCGTAGCTTATAAACCTATTAAAAAACATTTGCTCAGCAAATCGATATTAACTTCTTTTCGTCATTTGAGTAAGGTCAGTACTAACGTTGATACCAATACTTTATCAGCTAATTTTTCTGAACAACATCCGCTCCGCATTTTAGTTGCAGAAGACAATGCAACAAATCAAAAGCTGGCGCTGAAAGTTCTAGGCAAATTGGGATACAAGCCCGATATAGCCAGACATGGTAAAGAGGTCTTAGAGATGGTGAGCAACAAGAACTACGATGTAATTTTAATGGACGTTCAAATGCCCGAAATGGATGGATTGGAAGCATCCAGGATGATTCGGATATGCCTGACTGTTCAACCGATTATCATCGCGATGACGGCAAATACGTTACAGGGCGACCGCGAGGCATGCCTACAAGCGGGAATGGATGATTATATCAGCAAACCAATCGTTCTTGAAGATTTGGTTGACATTCTTGAAAAGTGGGCGATTAACATTCATGAAAAACGTTAATACTTTCATCTTCTTTTATACCTCTATTTTTTATTTCATAACGATTGTCTACCGGCGTGTAAAAATATCCGAGCCCTTGTATTCTTATCACCAGGTAAGAAACATATCTGTATCTTAATTTTTATACGTTAAAATAAATTACAAGCGATACCCGACCCAGGGAATTCCCTTATCAAAGCCAGGGTATTCCCTTGTAAAATCTTAGATGACAGTTTGACCAACTGCCCGCTCCATTGAAATTTTATCAGGGTTTCGCATTCGTTCAAAAAAAAATCTTATTCCATCTCCATATTATACATTCTAAGACAGATGTTATGTCGCCGTTGACTAACATCAATATAGTTGCAATTTCGAATACACATTTGTATTGTAAAGAATACAAATAAATGCTTCATCCAACCTACTCTCTAAATATCAACTACACGATCAAGATTGTGGTTGTATTTGCCATCGCCCTTCTCGTTTCCGGTAAAATGCTCGGCCAAAACATTGGTATTAATACCGATGGTGCCACGCCAGATGCATCGGCGATGCTGGACATCGTATCAACTAGTAAAGGTCTGCTCATACCGCGAGTAGCACTAACAGCAACCAACGCTGCAGGACCGGTTACATCTCCAGCAACGAGCTTATTGGTTTATAATACAGCCACGGCTGGTGTTGCACCCAACAATGTAATTCCGGGGTATTACTATTGGAACGGAATAGCGTGGATAGCATTTAATACAACAAGCGCCGCGTCGACGGCGTGGACACTAGGTGGAAACACAGGAATTACATCTTCTCATTTCGTTGGAACGAGTGATGACAAGGCACTCATCTTTAAATCAAACAATCAGTCCTTTCTTGAATTCGGAAATCGGGGAACTTTGGGGTTAACGCAATCCTATGCCGATTATGATAATGCTTCAGAAAAAGTAACCTACATACGCTCTGCCCTCCAATTTGAAGCATCTGCTGCTCAATTTTATAAACCAAAAATGTTCACAGACGTAAATGGAAATTTTCGTGTCAAAGGTAGCGCTGCGGGTACTGACTATTTTGAATTCGGATCTACCGGAGCCAGTAACAACGGCGGCTTTGAATTTATTATTGGCGATGACGGAGACGAACCCATCGTGTTTAAGAGTTACCATTACATCAATGGTATGTCAGAAATTATGCGCCTCCAAAGCGGACGGATGGCAGTAGGTTCTAATGCCTTCGATGCGACCAATCCAGAGAAACTTTTAATTGATGCCGGTACGACAACTTCTTATAACCTGATGACAGGAAAAGGAAGTATTAATAACTATTTGCAGATCAATGTCAAAAATAGTTCTTCTGGTGGAAGCGCTAGCTCCGATCTAGTTGCCAGTTCGGACAATGGAACCGAATCGGTGAACTACATTGACATGGGAATAAATTCCAGCGGATATAACAATACCTCCATGCCGGTTTTGGGTGGGGCAAACACTGGGTACTTGTATTCAACAGGAACGGATTTTGTAATTGGCAATGCAACTGCTTCAAAGCCGCTTAGATTTTTCACGGGAGGGACAGCCAATTCTAATGAACGAATGCGGATAGATGGAAATGGTAAAGTTGGCATTGCTAACCTATCGCCTTCTGAGGCATTAGATGTCACAGGAAACGTTAGGTTCAGTGGGGCTTTAATGCCAAATAATAGTGCAGGCACGTCAGGATATGTGTTACAATCTAACGGTTCGGGTAGTGCGCCTACATGGGTAACACCATCGAGTGTAGTAGGAAGTTCAAGTTGGACGCTGGATGGAAACACAGTTGCCGCTAATCGAAATTTTGGAACTATTTCAAATTATCCGCTTCCATTCATTACTAACAATACGGAAAAAATGAGGCTCTTTACAAATGGAAGCCTTGCGTTGGGTGCAACATCCCTTGATGTCACAAATCCCGAAAAACTCCTGGTTGATGCAGGCACCACGTCTTCTTTCAATGTTATTAGCGGGAAAGGCACAATCAACAATTATCTTCAGTTGAATATTCAAAACAGGTCTACTGGTACGAGTGCAAGTTCTGACGTCGTGGCATCCGCAAATAATGCAACAGAGTCTGTGAACTATATTGACATGGGCATCAACTCCAGCGGGTACACCAACACCTCATTACCCGTTTTAGGTGGAATTAATACAGCTTATTTATACTCAACAGGAAATGATTTTGTCATCGGCAATGCAACCGCGAACAAGCCATTAAGATTTTTTACCGGAGGCACTGCAACTACAAATGAAGCTATGCGAATAGATGGCGATGGTTATGTGATGATCGGTACAGATAGTAATAATGGCGAAAAGCTTTTGGTTGATGCTGGAACTGATCAAACGGCCATCGGTGTAGAAGGCGATGTAAACAATTATTTAGAAATCAACGTCCAAAACACAAACAATGGAAATTTAGCGAGTTCGGATATTGTTGCTACAGCTAATAATGGAAGCGCAAGCACCGTGTACGTAGATTTGGGAATTAATAGCGCTGGCTATTCCAATGGGCAAAATAATATTCTGAACGGTCCGAATGTCGCATATTTATACGCCCATGGAAGGGACTTCAAGATTGGAAATGGTACTCCCAACCGCGACTTAATCTTTTTTACAAATCCAAGCAGTGGAACATTAGGAACAAATACTGCCAATGGTGTTGAACGTATGCGAATCACCGAAGCCGGTAAAATAGGAATTAATACCAATAATCCTAGTTATACGCTTCATGTGGATGGCGATGCAGCCAAACCAGGAGGAGGCACATGGACAGCTGCTTCTGATGGCAGGCTAAAAAAAGATATTAAGCCTTTCAATGATGGCCTTGATGTGCTGACCAAAATTAATCCTGTCTGGTTTCAATATAACGGTGTGGCTGGATTACCTACAGATGGAAAAAATTATGTGGGTATCATCGCGCAAGAGATGCAAGCCATAGCTCCTTACACTATTGGAACGTTTAAAGACGATGAAACCAATACGGAATATCTCAACTATGACGCAAATGCAGTCACATACATCCTCATAAATGCTGTTCAGGAGCAACAAGCTGTGATAGACCTTCTGAAAACACAGCTCGAAGAGCAGAATCAGCGGCTGTTAAGATTAGAGGAAAAGTTAAAGTAATGGAAACGCCGGTGTCAAGTAGGTCGCCTTTTAGTATTTCAAAAAAGCTGTGGCTGATAACGCTTTTACAGTCGGGAATATGCATTCTTTTTATTACCCTGAATACGCTTAATGCTTTTGGACAAGGACGTTTGGTTCTCAATGGAGCGACTATCAAGTTAAATGGTAGTGTATCGCTCGTGATTGACAATTCGTCAAGCAATGCTATCACACGAAACAGTGGCCATATAATTAGCGAGGGACAAAGCAATACCATAAAATGGAATATTGGCACAACGGTTGGTACATATGTGATTCCATGGGGATATGGAAGTTCAGAATATATACCACTGACTTTTACAAAAACGGCTGGTAGCGGCGCCGGTTACTTTTTATTTTCGACCTTTCATACCACTTCCAATAATCTTTCCCAGTTACCATCAGGCATAGCAAATTTAAATGGCGCCAATGGCTCGGATAATTCATTGTTTGTTTCAGATCGTTTTTGGCAGGTCAATGCAATGGCTTATTCGGTGAAACCAGAGATTTCTAATATGGAGTTTACGTATTTAGACTCGGAAAATTCTGCGCCCAATACCATTACAGAAACGCTTTTACGTGCAAAACGATACAATAGCACTTTGACCAGTTGGGGTGATTTTCTGCCGACAAGCACAATCAATACCACCACTAACAAACTTACCATAACATCTGTCAACGCATCAGATCTCCATGGTTGGTGGATGTTAGCTAATTTAAGCACCAACAGATATTGGGTAGCATCCTCAAATTCAAATGCAAACCTCTCTTCAAATTGGGCTGAATCTGCCGGAGGAGCCGGAAATGCTGGCGCACCAACTTCTGCTGAAGCTGTCATCTTTGATGGTACCAGCGACTTTAACTGTACATTGAATTCAGATTTAACTGCCGCAACTTTAACAGTGAGTCCCGGGTTTGTTGGAATAATATCCCAAGGCTCGAATTTAATTTCAGTTGGCGGGAATGCAGTATTTTCAGGTGGAACATTTACCGGTGGAGACTCAAACATTTCTGTCGGTGGCAACTTTACAGTGTCTGGTGCAGCCTTCACTGCACCGACTACAACGTTAGATATAAAAGGAAATTTCGCCGTGACGAGCGGAACATTCTTACACAATAATGGCAACGTTTCATTTTCGGGCACAAGTGGTTTAACACAAACAATCAGCAGTACTGCAGCAACTACGTTTAATAATATTTCAGTCACTAATAATTCGGTTAGCCCAGGAGTCAGTGTTCAAAGTAACCAAAATTTAAAAGGGGTTTTAACATTGGGAAACAACGTAAACTTTGATGCGGATGGAAGCGCAAACGCTGCAATTTTTAAGTTACTTTCTACATCAGATAGTCCGACTAACGATGCAGCTATTGGAATATTACCGGCGGGCGCGCAAGTTTCAGGAAAAGTGACTGTACAACGATTTATGACCAAAGAAGGATCAAACAATACAAAGATATACCGGTACATTTCCTCACCGATTTTCAACGCCACCGTGGCGGATTTGCAACAGGAAATTCCGGTAACGGGATCATTCACGGGCAGAAGTACCTGTTCAGGATGCGTTTCGTCAAGTCAATCTTTATTTGCCTATGCCGAATCGGTCATAACCGATACCGACCGTAACGGCGAAATAAATCAAAATGATGGATACGTAGATTTTCCTGCTAACATCAATACTGAAACCTTTGTGCCTGGCCAGGGCTATGCTTTGTATGTACGTGGCAACATTCTTTCGTCTACTTCGTGGGATCTTCGCGGAACAATAAATTCCGGTAACGTAACTCCAGTTTCCCTTCCTGTGACTTATACATCATCTGGAACTTTAATAAACGATGGTTGGAACTTAGTGGGAAACCCTTTTCCATCCACCATTGACTGGAACTCAAGTAACGGATGGACTAAAGCAAACCTGGAAACGTCTATCTATATCACCGACAATGCCACCATTGCCGGTGTACGATTTGCGACATGGAACGGTGTCGTCGGTACCAATGGTGGTTCACAATATATTTCGACGGGTCAGGGATTTTGGGTGAAAGCTAACGGTGCGGGTACACCAATCCTCCAGGCCGATGAAAATATTAAAACTGCGGGAACACAAACGACTTTCTTCAGACAAGCAACCCCTGTGAACGTATTAAGGGTCGCCGTCCTGAAAGGTTCCTTAAGGGACGAAACTATTATTCACTTCCGTGAAGATGCCACCGTAAATTTTGATGATCACGCCGATTCGCGAAAACTTTCAAACAGTGTACTAAATATTTCTTCGATCCTGGATGACGGGAAAAATGTCGCTATAAATTCATTACCTCCCATCGATTGTGGAGCAACAATTCCGCTTACCATCGACAACATTTCAATGGAAAAGTATACGATGGAGTTCTCTGAGTTTGAGTCCTTTCCCACCAATATTACCATTACGCTAATTGACAATTTTCTTAATACGACGCATGACATCAGAAATGGAAACTACACCTTCTCGGTCATATCATCTGCCGCGAGCTATGGTCCATCACGATTTAAAATAAGTTTTAATTCATTGCCACTAAACACTGAGATACATACATCTGCTCCGGATGTTTGCGTTGGCGCCGAAGGAATAATCACAATTGAAAATGCGCAACCAGGTGCTACTTATACCGCTATTATAGGGGACCAGAATTTTACAGCCGTCGATCATGTTGGAACTGCAAAAATCATCATCCCTGAAAAGATGCTGTCCGCAGGCGACAATCACATTTTAATAAAATCGTCTGTAATGAATTGTAGTGATGTTGTTGAGAAAGAATTAAGCCTTAATGTTAAATCAATGGTTTCTGCTAATGTAGAACCAGCAGCAAATTGTGGTTTTGGTTCGCTCCTATTAAAAGCAACCGGCGCGCCTGAAAATGGATCCTACAACTGGTATGATGAACCAGACGCATACAATGCAATAGAACATACAAACACATTGCAAACACCATTGTTAAAGAAATCAAAAACATACTATGTAGCTGTTGTCAACGCCTTGGGTTGTGAGGGAGATAGAATACCCGTTAAAGCAACCATCATCAACCTTGATCCAGTAACCATTACTACGACTTCACATACCTTGACTTCAAGTTATACCACCGGAAACCAATGGTTTTTAAACGGAATGCTGATTGAAGGAGCAACTCAACAGTCGATACAACCAAAAGAATCCGGAACTTACAAAACTGAAATTATTGAAGATGGCTGTATTACTTGGGCAGAAGTAGGGTTTACTGTCATTCCTCAAATACAAAATCCTGTTCCAAGCGAGGAAGGAAATGAGAATGAAGAAAACACACCCGACAAAGAAATCTTGCCCCAAATGCCTGAGCAAGAAGTACCGAGGTTCCCAGCCATTATTCAAATTTCGCCAAACCCTGTAACTGAAACAGCTTTATTGGAAATCTCTAATACATTTCAAAATGTAACCAACGTGACCATTATAAACGGATTGGGACAACCCATGGGCAACATCGATCTTCAACAAATGAGGGAAAAGAAAATTGGGATTCTAAAATTGGGCGACTATCCTTCGGGAATTTACATTGTTCGAATTAGTTGTGGCTCGAAAGTCTATGAACAAAAGATCATTAAAAAATAACTTTTGCTGTATCAACTTCACGCACTGTGAAATTTTACATCTTACAGCGTTTGAATAAATTTTACCAACAACGTGAAGTAATCTTCATATTCAGTCAACGGAAGTGTTTCGGGACGATCATAAATGTCGTGATATGCCTGAATGCCACCAAGCGTATAAATGAAGAAACATGGAACGCCCTTCGAATGAAACATACAGTGATCACTGTTACATGCCTCTCCGCGAATTTTTACTTGTTTAAGCAACATTCCCTCTTCATTCAGCTTTGAAATCTGGTCAAACTTCTGCTGATAAACTTTGCCATTTACGACCTGGATACCGTCGTCGCCTGTTCCGGCCAGATCAAAATTGATCAGGAACTTTATCTTCTTCAACGGGAAGACTGGATGCTCCGTGAAATATGTTGAACCAACAAGTCCGATTTCCTCTGCTGCAAATGCGATGAATACCATAGTGTACTTTGGCTTTTGAGCAGCATAATGTTTCACTAGGTTCAGCAACATGGAAACACCACTGGCATTATCGTTGGCGCCCGGAAACATGGTTTCTTTACCCATCATGCCGAGATGATCATAGTGTGCTGTGAAGACCAGTAGTGAATCTTTATTTGTTCCTTCGATGTAGCCGATTACATTTTGAGTCTGATGATTTTTTAAAAACTTGTTTTCCGCTGAGACTTCAATGGACTTAATCTCCTCAGTTGCACTTTCTAATTTTACCATAAAGCTTGGTGTAGAATATAATTCAGTCGAGCCACTCCACGTTAATTTATCGGTTGTCATAATGATTGTACCCTGCGCCGGATTCTCTTTACTGTATTTCAAAAAAGAAATAATCTCGTTCAATTGTTTTACCTGTTCCGAGTTGTATTTAGTTTTATCAAATGCTTCAACAATTATAAATTTCGAAGCAGCACTTTTCATTTTGGATATCCATACTTCATTTTTCAAAAGGTCATCCGCGTTAAAAGACACAACGCTGAATTTACCTGAGATACCAGGAGATCCCGGGTCAATCAAAAAGTCCTCACCAGGCTTTAGCTTCTTTCCGTTGATGAAGAGCGTCATCTCACCTGGAAAAGAATTTACGGGTGTCGTAAAATGCTGAAAGTACGTTTTAGAATATTTTTTTAGGCCGGCCTTTTCGAACTCAGTAGCTATATAGGCTGCTGCGCTTTTATCCCCATTTTCAACGTAGCCACGGCCTTTCATGGATTCATCGCAAAGGTTACGAATCACTTCCTTTGCGTATGTAAGATCCTGAGCGAGACACACCGTACTAAATAGGAAATTAGTCCAGAGGAGTAGAAAAACAAAGGTTTTTAATAGAAATGAAGTGCTAATCATAGGGTATTAAATTATACGATAACGTAATCTTTCCGGAAACTAAAAATATTATTTTGGAATCATAATGAATCCAAACAGTTGACCAAATATCTATCTTAAAATCCATACCAGATGTATCAAATTCGAATTATTGCGTTGTTCATCTTCTGCATTGTGTTGTTCCTCTATCAAACACCGTTGCTTGCGCAGGTCGATTATAGGCCAGGTTATATCATTAAAAATAATGGGGATTCAGTTAGCGGATATCTCCGTTACTATTCAGATAAGAAAAGTGTTGATCAATGTCTCTTTAAACAGACGCTAAAAAAAAATGGGGAAAAATATACGCCGACAGACTTAGATGCGTATGGTTTCCATCAAAATAAAAGATTTGAAACAATCCTTTTGAATTCCGACACCCTGGGTGATAAAAAGGTCTTCGCCAAGAGAATTGTAAAAGGACCGTTGAGCCTTCTGAAATACAATAAAACATTCCTAATACAAGTCGAGGGTCATAAAGGTACCGTTGTGTTGCCAATCCCTGTAGAGAAGACAGTACAAACTAAACAAGGATTGATGATACAAGATGATCGAAGATACATTGATATACTTAATTCATATCTCGACGGTACAAATTTATCAGCAAACCGGACAGGATACAACGAAAGTGCACTCACTGCATTGATCAATAATTTTAATAAGTTAAAAGGACATTCTCCCGCGGATAACCCAGTGCCGCTGACAAAATTCAACTACGAAATTTTTAGCGGCTACATGCGGTCCGACATGAAAATGGAAATAGGAAACAATACTATAAATTTTTCGCCTAGCGTGACAGTAATAGGAGGCTTAGGGCTAGATGTATCATCGCCAAGAATTTTTGATCGGCTTTCTTTGTCAATTCAAGGCTGGTATGTCAAAGCTTTTTACCAGGCATATTCAGAAAGTATGTACATAGTGGATTTTGTACGGGAAGATATCTTAATGGATTTTACGTATATAAAAATCCCTGTTGGTTTACGATATAATTTCTCAGGCCCGAACAATACACCTTACCTTAAATTCGGTTTTGCGCCGGCCTTCCTCTTAAGTTCCGAAGATCGTACCATAAATGAAATGGAATTCAATGGAACCATTAAGGTTGATAACTACAGAGATTATAGAATTAAAAATTCCCGAGGGCTATGGCTTGGGTTAGGTTACACCAAAACCATTCTCGGCAACATGAAAATATTTGCTGAGATAAGGGCAGAAAAAACGAATGGCTTTGTAGGAAATGCAATCCAGTCCGTATCCTCCAGCGTTAATTACAACTTCTTGCTCGGATGTCGATTTTAATTTCGATTCATAACCATTGACAGACTAATATTTCAGCACTGGTCAAAATCAAAAACTTACAACGTTAACACTACTATCCATGAAAAGAATAATCGTTTTCATCATTTCCGTTACCCTGTTCACAAACTGTACAAAAGAAGAAATTACGCCGAGGGATTATCCGAGAGTTAATACAGAAGCGATCACTGAGGTTACTGCCAACAGTATGAAATTCCGTGGAGACATTTTTTACGCCTCAGTAGAAATCATCGACCACGGATTTATCTGGACTGATACCGGTTTTCCCGATTTTAAGAATGGAAATAAAATTTCACTGGGACCCAAAACGGGTGTAGGTAAATTTGAAACTGCTGTTACAAATGCAACTTTGCAAACCGACAAAATCTATTCGTGTCGGGCCTATGCTCAATCAAAGGATTTTGTGGTTTACGGAAAAATTATTGAATTCAAAAAGCCGTAGGTTTGGAAGTTAAGTTTGCGGAACTTTATTATAAAATTCTTGCAAATGGAACTACCTGAAGTCTGGCTACGCGGCCCAATTGATAACATTCCGGCGTTACTACAACCTGTAGCCCATGCCATTGTACAATCTGCCGAAGAAGTTGAAAAACTCATGTATGGATTCCCAAATGAAAAACTATGGATGAGGCCCGCCGGCGTGGCGTCTGTAGGTTTTCATCTGCAACACCTTACCGGAGTTTTGGATCGGCTGTTTACCTACGCCCGGGGTGAATCATTGAATGATGAACAACTCCGATATCTTAAAACGGAGGGCACACCACCTAATCATGAATGCACTGTAAATGACTTAGTGCAACGCTTCAAAGATCAAATTACTGTCTCGCTTGAGAGACTGAAACACATTCCTGAAACTTCAATCTTAAGTCCTGTGAGCGTCGGACGCAAAAAATTACCTTCGACAGTACTGGGTCTTCTATTCCATGCCGCTGAACATACCCAACGGCATACAGGCCAACTGCTCGTAACGGTCAGGGTACTGACTGATTGACAAGCAAACTCCGGCTTTTCCCGCTGGCGATTTTTCATTTCAATCCTGATACGTATAAATCAAATTCATGGCCTGGTGTCTTTGCGCCCCTCGTCCTATTCGGCTACGGAGACTCAAAGCCACCAGGTCATGAAGAATTCAACTTCTGGTTGTTGATCCCTTCAACTGTGGGAACATATTAATAACCCGGATTTTGCACGAGTGTTGTGCTGCCATTCACCTGACTGTTCAAAATTTCCTGCAAGGGTATAGGGAAATATTCATGTTTACCTTCAACGAATTGAACGTTGTTTAGGTAAGGTCTCTTTGTTCCCTCAACTGCATAGTATTCATTGAGCGTCTGTGCAGCTATACCCCAACGGACCAAATCAAATCGGCGATGGCCTTCCATACCAAACTCCAGCCTTTGTTCGAACTGTACAGCTTTCCTTGCTTCATCCTGGTCAGTCCACGGGAGAGTATACTGATTTATAACATAGTTCGCTGCAGGTGTTCCATCTGGGTTCTTAACAAAACCGTCGGGATTAGCTGCTCTTGCACGGATTTGATTAACATAGCCGCGTGCAGCCTCCAGGTTGCTAAGTTCAACTTCAATTTCCGCAAGCCATAGCAACACGTGCGAATACCGTATCATCCTGTAATTATTCGCGTTCAATCTTGGATTGCCTGCAAATGTATTTGTTCCGACATCTGATCTATACATGACATGTTTCTTAGGTGAATAGGGACCACCATAGGCCTGGTCACGGATATAGGTTTTTCCGGGATGGATGCCCCAGTCGAGATATGGAATACCTCTGCGTCCAACTGTCCAATCCAGGCGGGGATCTAATGTTCCATTATATGTTGTAAATGGTTGGGTAGCTTCAACGCCTTGATCATTTGTGACATCAGAATCATTAAACGTATTTATCAAAGGCAAACCATCAGCACCTGTCTTAAATGCATTAACCAAATTCTGAGAAGGCTGGAAAAACCCGCAGCAGGTAGTAACACCACCGCCCCCATAAGGATAATTTAATGTTGATCCGATATTTCCATTCTCACCACCAGAAGCGCCATCATTAACAGAGTATTGAACTTCAAAAATTGATTCGCTATTATTATTGGTAACAGCTCTAAAATTATCATGATATCTGTCCATTAATTTAAACTGGAGACTCGCTACGATTTCTTCCAGCAACACTTTAGCGTCATCATATTTTTTCTGAAACAAATATGCTTTCGCAAGTGTAGCAGATGCAGCCCATTTCGAAGCGCGGCCAGGTTGTGTTTGCTTTGGAGGCAAAACATTATAAGCGGCTAGCAAATCTGCTTCTATCTTTGGCCATATATCTTCTGTGTTCGGAATTTTTGTGCTTTGCAAGTTATTCGGATCATAAATGGTTTCATCAATGTAAGGAACCATGTTGTACATTTTCTTTAACTCAAAATGGTAGTGTCCGCGTAAAAATTTTGCCTGTGCTTCAACTTGCGCTTTTTCTTCTGCCGACATATCAGTGACTTTTGGCAGTAATTGCAAAACGTCATTACAACGCGCAATCCCATCGTACATACCACGCCACTTTCCGCGGAAATAGATATTATCGGATGAAATATTTCCTTGCTCGATCAACGAGATTGGCGGCTGGTCTCCGGCGATTGTACCTTTATAGGCATCATCAGAGGCAACACTTCCATATACCCAGTTGTCGGCTCCAACCTGATAAGACCTATAAGCTCCCTCGGGAGTGGCCCAGCCATCTAATAACGCGTAAGCTCCCACCAGCAAAGCGTTTACACCCTTGCTGTTTTGCAATGCAGCACTGCTGAGCGCTGCTTTCGGAGCAACTTCCAGAAATGAATCTGAACATGACGTTGTCATTCCAACCAGAATGGCGACGCACATAATGACTATTTTTTTCATCTGTTTGAAAGGTTGAGGTGCTAAGGGCTGAAGCGCTGAAGTTTCCAAAAGTCTTAAATACGATGCGTCCTGAAAAGAAACTTGACTGCTGTTCCTCCTTGTATTATTATTTATGGATGTCATTGCCTTAAATTTTAAAATGTGGATCATAATAATAATTTTTCATTGTTAGAAGGATAGATTTAACCCTACCAGATATTGTTTTGCCGTAGGATAAGCTCCTCCATCAACACCAATTTGTCGATCGCCACCAGGCACATAGTTTGCATTCCCTGCAACCCTGTCATTACCCGCAACATGGCTTCTTAAATTAATTTCAGGATCCATACCACTGTAGTTTGTTACCGTTATAAGGTTTTGTCCTTGCAAATAAACACGCAAAGCGCTGAGTCCGATCTTGGAAACAAATGTTGTTGGAAATGTATAAGACAACTGAATATTTTTGAACCGGAAATATGAGCCCGATTCAAGGTAATATGTCGAAGGCAAAATGCTAACCTGGTCGCTAGACGTCAGCTGCGGCAAGACAGCATCTGTTTTTCCAGGGCGCCAGGAATCGTATAACATCCGCTTGCTTCGATTTCCTGCAAACGTAGGGAAGTCCGTCCAATACTTTACGTAATTGAATATCTCATTCCCATAAACGCCCTGTCCGAACAGTGTTAAACCAAATCCTTTGTAGTTTACATTGATGTTGATACCATATGTAAAATCCGGATGGGGATTACCGATAATGGATAGATCCCGTGTATTAATGACGCCATCAGGAACACCATTTGGTCCGCTGATGTCACGGAAAATAAATCGACCAGCTCTGTTTTGATTGGTACCTAAAAGATTTTGAGGAGCAGCCAAGGCTTCATCATCCGTTTGGAAAATCCCATCGATCGTATACCCGAAAAAAGACGAAATCGGATAATCTTGCTGGGTAACGACAAAGTTTTGAATCCGCTCATCATTGATACCAAAAAATTGTGTGTTTTTATCTCCCGTCGTCTTTGTTACAGTATTTCTGTATGTACTGAAATTTCCTTCGACGCTATAAGTGATCTCATTGCTCAGCGCCTGTCCGTAGTAGCTTAATGACAAATCAATTCCGCGATTTCTCATGGATGCTATGTTTTGGTAAGGAACTGAAGCAACGCCTGCGGTACCCGGTGCCTGAACCGGGAAAAGCATGTCGGAAGTAACGCGGGTGTACCAATCCAACGACATATCTACTTTACCATTCAGTAACGTGACATCCAACCCCACATTTGTGGACGTAGTGGTTTCCCATTTCGCATCCACATTTCCGAACTGTGTTAACTCATATCCAGGAACAGCAGACGTCCTCGAACCATTCAGATCATAGAATGAAGTGATGGGATTAGTTGAGAAGATTGTAAGTGGATTGTAATACCCAATTTCCTGGTTACCGGTTTGGCCCCATCCCACCCTAAGCTTACCGCGATCAAGCCATGTGCTCATACCTTCAGCAAAACTTTCTTCAGAAAAGACCCAGCCGCCACTGACGGCAGGAAAATAAGCCACGCGGTTCTGTTCAGAAAATCTGGAGGAGCGATCACGCCGTATCGTACCTTCCAACAAATATTTGTCGGATAAGCTATAATTTAACTTGGCGAACTCCGAAGTAAGCGCCCAATTGGAGCCACCACCATTATTCGTTTGAACGCCCGTACCACCACTCAAATAACGATTCTCAATATCATCAGAAGCGAAATTTGTTCGGGAGGCATCATAAGTCTCATAGTAATCTTTGATGGCTTCATTGCCGATCAGGAAATTAAACTTATGAATATCGTTCAACGTCGCAGTATATGTCAACGTATTGAACCACGTCCAGGTCCATTCATAGTTATTAATAGTCTGCAAGGAATTTGAACCTCTGGATTCTGCAGATTCAATATCGCGAATGGTGTAGTTTCTGAAATTAAACAACGTGTAATCAATACCGAAACTGGTCTTGGCTGTCAAATTTTTTAATAGATCTACTTCGGCATACGCATTTCCAAACAAGCGTACTTCTTTTTGTATGTTATCCTTGTTTCTCCACAAATCTGCTACAGGATTTCTGGAATTATCGAGGTCAGTTCCGCGGGTTCCACCAAACACTTGTCCTGACACATCATATACCGGTACGATCGGCTGAATCCGGAATGCAAAAGAAGTAGGATTGCTTTCCTGGCTATTACCATTCGGCTGATTAATGCGTTCGCCATAGCCGATCTGGAAATTTTCCCCTACCCGAATTCTCTTGTTAATGTTGAATTCCGTATTGGCTCGTAACGAGTACCGCTTAAAACCTGTATAAATCATGATGCCTTGCTGATCAAAATAATTTAATGACATCGCATACCTCCCGGCCTCGTTGCCACCCGACACACCGATCTGATGGTTTTGAATAGGTGCCGAATCAAAAATTTGGTCTAGCCAGTTCGTGCCAGTCTTATTGGCTTTTGTAATCATCCATTTAGTTTTGTTGAAATCCGGACCATCAATATTTGAACTGTAATTGGCGTAATTACCTTCGGCATCCTGGGCTACCCGCGGATCTCCCTCCATTGCGCCTGCTGGAAATATATAGTCTGGTATAACTGGCGTGGGACCGTTTCCAAACTGAGCGTGAACCGGGTTTCCATTATTTCCTACAGCGCCTGCATTAATGCGCGATTCCCATACCAACTGCGCATATTCTTCGGTATTCAATAAATCCAAAAATTTGCCGGGGCGCTGAGTACCAGCATACATATCGTAGGTGAATACCGGCTTTCCAGCTTTACCCTTTTTGGTTGTTACAATAACCACACCGTTACCTGCCCGCGATCCATAGATAGAGGCTGATGAAGCATCTTTCAATATCTGCATGGATTCGATATCGTTGAGATTTAGTGTATTCAGATTTCCTTTGGTAGGCACCCCGTCTATAACGTATAAGGGAGAATTATCATTGATGGTCCCAAATCCTCGAATGCGGACCATTACACCCCCACCGGGACTATTCTCATTACCGACGGTTACCCCCGCCACTTTACCTTGCATGGCCTGACCGAGATTGGTCGCAGGCGTTGTTAATAGCTGCTCAGCACTGATGGTCGAAACTGATCCGGTAATATCGCGTTTGGATTGGGTTCCATAACCAGTCACAACAATCTCCGACAAAGCAACAGCATCAGCAACCAACGTAACATCAATAACGGTTCTGTTATTTATGCTCACTTCCTGCGTTGCATAGCCGATGAAAGAAAACACCAGCACGCCGTTTTCATCTGGTACCGTTAATGTATACGCTCCGCTACCGTCAGAAGTTGTTCCGGTGGTCGTCCCCTTCAGAAGAATGTTCACACCAGGAATTGGTTGATTGGTTTCATCGGTAACTTTTCCGGTTATTGTTATATCCAGCTTTTCACCATTTGCTGGTGATGGCCGGGGATTGAGAGCGTGACCTGACAATGACCATAACGATAGCAGCAAGACGACAACGTAGCCGCTAAACGACGATGCTTTTAATAGCACACGTAATTGTTTTTTCATAATAAGAGGGTTAGTTTTTTTAACAATGAACACAAACACCGGTCATAATCCTGACCGCTTAGGAGACGAGGTGCAAATTATTGTAACCTTTTAATAAGGAATTCCATTGACAAGTTTGTCAATAGAATTAAGGGCAGATATACTTAGGTTTCCGAATAATATTAGCTGGGTGAAACCTCCATGATTAAAGTAAATTATTTATTGCAAAAAATGCTTATGCTTTCGTCTAATTTTTTTTTGGCGGCTCCAGCCACATACACACCGGTAGATTCTTCGTAAAATATAATTTGATTTAGTGTCCGTATTAAATTAAAGTGAACACCTGGTATTCCTCAAAAATTTTCTCTTGTTAAAAAATTATTTCTTTTTCCGCTTTTCTCTTCTACAAATTTTTTACAATGGTAACGCTTCCTTAACGACGGATGGATCATCTTTTCCATTCATTTGCATCACCATTTCTTATTAAAAAGAACTCAAACTATTAGCACTATGTTGAAAGTGTACGTCTATACTATTGTCGTTTTCATCGTAAGTCAGTTATCTTCAATCCAGCTTGCCATTGGACAGGGAACCGATGCTTCCATCTCCGGAACTGTCGCGGCTGAAGATAGTGAGCCGTTGCCAGGCGCCTCCGTAATTGCCCTGCATGAATCAACGGGATTTCAGGTAGGTACGGTTACAGATGTTCAGGGAAAATTTTATTTGAAGGATTTGCCGCTTGGTGGGCCATATGTGCTACAAATAACCTTTGTAGGATACCAGCCAGTCACGTTGCATGGATACACCTTAAATCTTGGAGACCATATTATTGTAGAGAGCGTGACTCTGAGTGGTGGTACAACGGTGCTGAAAGAAATCGAAGTCACAAGCAATGCGTTTTTAAATCGCAAAGACCGGCTGGGGAGTTCTTTAGCAATCACTGAAAGAGATATGCAAAAACTTCCGACCACGTCCAGGAATTACACAGAACTAGCCGCACTTTCACCACATACGAAGGGCGGATCAATTGCCGGCAACAAACCAGGTACACAAGGCTACCTCCTGGACGGTGTAACGAATAGACGTACCGTGTTTGGAGAACCGGTTGGCGGAGCCTTCCCCATTTCAATGGAAACCATTCGTGAATTCGAGATTGTTACCAACTCATATGATGTAACCAATGGACGCGGCTCGGGTGGTGTAGTGAAAGCGGTCACCAAGTCCGGAACAAACAATTTCCATGGAGCCGCCTGGAGCTATTACTCCGGCGACGTATTGACAGGAAATAAAGACATCAATGGCAATGAGATCAAGAGCGATTTTCGGGTCATTCAATATGGTGCCAGTATAAGCGGACCAATATGGCGTGACAAGCTTCACTTTTTTGCTTCCTATGACCGCTACGAAAATAAGTTCCCATTCCGTGCCTACGATTTCCAGTATGAAGGTACTACAAGAGAAGAAGCAGAAAAAAATCTAGGAATCACACAAGAGAATCTCCAGGAAGTCGTCTCCATTCTTGAAAATGATTACGGCGTTCCACGCGTGACACAGTTCGGAGAAATACAGGTAGCAAGAGTCACGAATAATTTCTTTGGCAAGCTTGATTGGAAGATCAATAAGATGAATACACTTACCCTTCGATATAATTTTCAAAACTTTGATGACCCTGCAAAATTAAAAAGCAACGGACTGTTGTCAACACAATACAAAGGATATGAGCGCGACCATAGCATTATGCTTGCCCTTAAATCCCAATTCAGCAACAAACTATACAACGATTTAAAAATTAGCTTCATGGATAACGAACGCCTTAACCAGCTAATTTATCCACGTACACCTGAAGGCTTTGTTGAAGTTGAATCAACTTTTTCAGACGGGACTACCAATAAACGAACAGTAAGTTTTGGAAATCAAAACTGGGTTCCGGAAACAATAGCATCTTCGTCTTATCAATTTATTAACAACACAACGTACCGGGCAGGCAAACACCTATTCACCTTTGGAACCGACAACATCATTACACAAATCAAAGATCAGTTGACACATCGTCAGCAAGGAGAGTTCCACTACAGAACTATCAATGACCTCCGGAATAATACGCCCTGGAGGTTTACACGGAAAATCCCAATCGGAAATGCCGGGGGTAAAGTTTTCCCAGAGATATATGAATTTGGATTGTACGCCCAAGTAGAAACTGATCTTACACCTCGGATTGGCCTAACAGCGGGCATTCGCTGGGATGCAACATACTTACCAAAGGCACCACGATACAATGCGTTACTGGATCAGGAACTAGGGATTAGAAATGATGTCAAACCATTCGACGGCAATAATATTCAACCTCGGTTTAATATTAACTGGGACGTCGACGGTGATGGAACCGATATTGTCAAGCTCGGGGCGGGGTGGTTTTCCTCTCAATTTACGACACAAGCATTCACCATGGCATACATAGACGACGGAATAAGCTTTAAAGAAGTGGATGTGCGTAATGCAGATGTACCAACTCCCAATTGGCCCGCGTACTATCAGGATTTTAACAATGTACCCGGAGAAGATTATCTTAATTCATTGAATCTGCCAACCCTTCCGGCATTCGTGATTGCATTGGATAAAAATCTGGAAACGCCGATGACGTTTAAGACTAACCTGAGCTACCACCGTTATTTGTCGAACTGGCTGCGCGTAGGTGCTGGCGTCTATTTTAATAATACAAGAAATAGTTTCATTTACCTGAATCAGAATTTAGTTCGGGAACCCGATTTCACATTGAGCAGTGAAGATGGCCGGGAAATATATGTCCCAGCAGCTACGTTGAACGGGAAAGACCGTGCCGACTATAATAATGCAAGGCGATCTCCTAACTTTACACAAGTTCTTCAGTTCACGAATGCCAACTGGAATGACACGTACATAGCCCTTACGTTAGAAGCATCGATGCAAATCAAAGATGGTATGTTAAATATTTCTTATACGCGCGCGCAGTCAAAGGGTGGTCCACAATATAATTCAGGCAACGCTACCGACAACATGGCTGTGGGCAGATCCTATTGGAATTACGGAAATTATGCAAAGAATTGGTACGATAACGAAGACATGAAACATAAGCTCGTAATCAGCGGTGTGTCACCTACATTTTATGGATTCAATGTAAGTACAACCTTTAGTCTATACCAATGGAACAGGTTTAGCGCTACGGTCAACCAGGACATCAATGGCGACGCAACTCGTAATGACCTCGCCTACATCTACGACCCCAATGATCCAGCCACGCCGGAAAACATTGCAACAGGAATGCGCGAATTATTGCAGACTACAAGTCCCGAGTTCAGGGAATACCTGGAAAAAAACATGGGTTCCTACGCAACCTGGAACGGGGGACTGATGCCGTGGCGTTCCAGCTGGAACCTGAGTCTTTCCAAAGAATTTAACACCTTTCGTGAGCAGAAGCTTGTGCTCCGTGCAGATCTGTTTAACGTCTTGAATTTGCTCAATCATAAATGGGGTGGTTATAAGGAAATTATCAACACGACATTGTACAACGTTACTGGCTTTAATTCTGCGACCAATAGCTTTACCTATTCCGTGAACCAGAACGCCGGTACGAAACGCAAAAACGGATCAACCTATAATATTCAATTTGGAATCAAATACATCTTCTAACAGTAACCATTGCAGGTACTCCATGACACGAGCCTTTTTTATATTCATCCTATTATTTATCAGCATATTTTGCGCGCAGGCACAAGAGGCAGGCAAGGCACTCCCCCTGTGGCAGGAAGGATATCTGGACATACATCATATCAATACAGGCCATGGCGACGCTGCTTTTTATATCTTCCCTGATGGCACAACGATGCTCGTAGACGCAGGTGAAATGGACCCAACTAGCGAAAGAGTAAATTCCCCTCGCAACGCAAAACTCCACCCCGATAACAGCAAACGTGCCCACGAATGGATCGCGGAATATATTAAACGTTTTTATCCAAAATCGGAAGGTTCAGGAATCGACTATGCGCTGATAACCCACTTTCATGACGATCACTTTGGAAGTTATTATGAAAATGCAAAACGATCGGCCGCGGGCAAATACTACCTATCTGGCATTACAGGAGTCGGAGACCATTTGAAGTTCACAAAACTGTTGGATCGAGGTTACCCCGATTACAACTATCCCATTGCATTAAAGAGTGATTCCATTCAAAAGAAATTGATGGCTAACTCATCGACCGCCGAAGGTTATCGCGCAATGCTTAATTATTGGAAGTTCATTGAGTTTCAATCCAAAACCAATGGAATGGTCACTGAACAATTTAAAGCCGGCACTAATAAACAAATTGTCTTAAAAATGAATCCTGGAAAATTTAAGACATTCCAGGTTCAAAACATAAAATCCAATGGAACCATTTGGACGGGAAAAGAAAATCAAACGCTAGAATATTTTCCACCGCTATCCAGCGGGCTATACGTTCCAGGAGAAAATCAACTTAGTCTTGCCCTGCGAATCGATTATGGTGACTTTCGCTATTACACTGGGGGGGATTGCCCCGGCGTCGCAGATCTCGGCGCACCAAGATGGAATGATGTTGAGAGCCCCATGTCTGTTGCTATAGGCGAAGTTGATGTTGCCGTGATGGACCACCATGGAAATAGAGATGCTCACAACGAATTCAACATCAAGACGCTTAAGCCAAGAGTGTGGATCCAGCAAACATGGTCATCCGATCATCCGGGGCATGAAGTCCTAAGACGCATAACATCAACGTTTCTCTATCCCGGCCCGCGCGATCTTTTTGCAACCAATATGCTGGAAGCCAATAAAAATGTAATCGGCCCGTTTCTCGAACGATCATATAAAAGCATGGACGGGCATATTGTAGTTCGAGTCATGCCGGGAGGCACCGAGTATTACGTAATCATTCTCAACGACGAAAATGAAAAAAATGAAATATGGTCTGTTCTTGGGCCTTACAAAAGCAAACTGAAAAAGTAAATCAACAGCCAAAGTTTATGTTTATCAAAACAATTTTTTTACTCATCCCCTTGCTGGTACATTCGGCAATTAATTTTTCTGTACAAGATCATGAAAAAAACTATAAACTAATTGCCCATCGTGGCGGTGTGGTAGAAGATAAGCACGCTGAAAATAGTATTGAAGCCTTACAAGAGGCAATGAAGAGAAACTATTGGATGATCGAAGTGGACATTCGCGAAACCAAGGATGGCATTGCGATTACACAGCACGATGGCGATTTCAAACGGTTCTATAATCATGACAGAAAAGTTGGCGAGATGACTTTATCAGAAATAAAAAAATTAAGGTCCTCCCCCGGAAACGCTTCACCCCTTACGTTTGAAGAGTTAGTTAAAATGTGCAAAGGTAATTTGCATTTGATGCTGGATACAAAAGAGCCTCACTCCGAACAATTTTGCCAGCAAATTGAATCTGTGCTGGTTAAATACGATATGCTTTCTAATTGTTATGTAATCGGATCTGCAATGTCTCGAAAGTACTTCCTCGGAAAAGCGAAAGTTGGAAACACCTATGAAAATTTGAAAGCCATCGGCTCGAATGACAAAGAGACTGGTAATCGCTATTTTCTATTCGAGCACGGAAATGTTTTGAATGACGAAAAGCTATTATGGGCAAAAAAGAACGACGTGACCGTTGTTCCAAGTATAAATAAATTTCACTATCGGGATCAATCAACCATGATGGATTCAGCCCGCCTGGATATCGTCAGGCTTAAGAAAGCCGGTGTGCAGGAATTTCAAATTGATTCAGAATTTGATCGCTGGTTTAACTAAGAGATAATCATTTTTTGCACCAAAGAAATTTTCACTGCTTGTATAATCGAAACCTGATAGCCATCGGAACAATGAACAAAATCCGACAGCTATCAGCAGAATCGATGTAAGATACCGAAACTGTATTCAAGATTTTATTACTGCTTTTTTAGCCACTTTGATGCGCGGGTAACGCTATCAAAATATGCCACCTTTAATTTACGGCTACTGAAAGCCGTTTGTGTTTTAATGACCTTTCCAAAAAAATTCTGTGGAAGGACGATGGCATGATAACGAATCCCTGCCTCCTCCATCGCCGGAATAATATTACTTTTAAAATACGTTACATCCTCATCCAACACCATACCTGCTTCAGTATTATCAGTTAGTAAATGTAATCTGCAATAATTTCTCGTCTCATTTCGAATGGTTTCAAGTAACTTAGTCTGAACATACTGGTAATGATCACTACCCTGTGGAAAACCTGACAATTTTACTTTCACACATGGAACCGACTCCACAACGGATACGCTAGCATACCGATCCTCATAAAATGTTTTTTTTCTAGTACTCATTTGGGTCTTTATTGTTTCGTTGTTGTAATTCAATATTTTATTTCTGGGTCATAAACCTGTAGCGCAAGGTGACATACGCACCGGTGCTGAAAAGCTTTACATTAGGCCAGCCGATCTCTGACAATGAGATTTTCAAATACGGTTCGATGCCAATGGCAAAGGACCGATAAACATAACGTTCATATCCTGCTGACACCATGCCTATATTGAACCAGTAAGATTCCGATCCCGCACTTCTCCATCCCTTGTCTGCTCCTGGGTTAGGTGATTCGAAAGTATAATCATAAGCCTGGCTAATCATAAAATAGCTTGAAATAGAACCAGCGATAAATACCCTGGATTTTTCGGTTTGAATAGCATCGAACTGTATGCCTACCGGAAGTTCGTAAACCAAACACCTGCTGTCAATTTCTTCTGGCACCACTCCGTTTGTCCTAATCTGCCAATACAAAGGATTTCGCGGAGCGTAATCATTGCCATCACCAATATATTTTTTGTTGCTGCGTATAAGACCGGTATGAATGTTAAACCTGTTTGTTAACTGGTAACCTATGCGCAGTCCTAAGGATTCACCAGGCGTTGAATATTCTGTTAAACTTGTCATGCTGAATTCAGGAGCAAAGATCAGCCCCACGCTCCAACGTGCGGCAGGTTTTATTTTCTCTCTTTTATTCGCGCTTTCCATTGCGCTCGAAAGAGAGTCTGATGGAATTGTTTCCGTCGACATTTCCTTTAAAATCGTATCCTTCGGTGTTGTTTGATTCGCGAAAGGATCGGATGAAGGAGATTGACTTGAAGACACGATTCGCTTTTCCGGGTCTGACGTTTCAATCCCGACAGTATCAGTGGGAATATTTTTTCGAACGAGTGAGTGTCCAGCCGTTTCGTTTATGTTAACATCCTTCGGTTCGTTGTCTGAAGATGAATTTTCTGCCTGAGATTTTTCAATATTGCTACTCGGCGCATCAGGCTGCAAGCTGACCTCGCCTTCTACTTTATTAATTCCCTCTGCTGTTTCAAGCTGTTTGGATGTAGCGAATTGCTTCCGATCATCGGATAAATTACGTAGTGGGGCCGACCCATCATTCTCGGTAGAGGACGGTCTGTCATTTGATTTAATACCGGGCATAGGTTTGCGATCCTGACTTGTCAGCGTAGGATTCGTAGCCAAGGGTTCAGCTTTTGTAATGTGATGTTTTTCCTTGGTTGACGGTGAGTTTATGGGGAGTGGATCCTGAACTCGATTATCCCAGGTGCTGTTCTTTTGGTGTACTGACGTTTCTTTTTTAGTTTGAGGAGTTACCAAAGACTTATTGCCTGATGGTTGATCCTTCCCGACTTTTTCTAAAATAGAATCAGGTTCCGAAGATTTAGAAAGCAGGCTAGCAGATGGATTCTCTTGCTGCACATTCTCTTTTTTACCGAGATCACCCGTAGCCTGCGTTCCAGAAATTGAATCGTTCAATCGTGCGATTGAATCAGACGGATTTTTAAATGCCAAAAAATAGACAGCGATGATAAGCCCCGTCAGGCCAATCAGCGTAAAGGCAGTACCCTTAAATCTTTTTGAACGCGCCGCAGCCCTTCTGTTCGCTTCCTCATCCAGCATTTTCTCCATCTTCAACCAATCACTCTCCCGGAATGTGGTATCATACTGAGTTAATGCCTGACGGAAAATCCGTTCAATACTATCGTCACTCTTTTTCGACATAGTCTGCTTCAAAAAAATCGTTCATTATTTTCTTTAATGACTCTTTTGCCTTAAATAAATTCGACTTGGATGTTCCTACTGTTATCTTTAACATCTGTGCTATCTCTTCGTGCTTATAACCTTCCAGTACGTGCAGATTAAAGACAGTACGGTAGGCCGGTGGCAACTTCTGCAACATGGCAATGATCTCCTGATAGGAAATCCCGGATATAATGTTCTCCGAATCAGGTTCATGCCGTGCCTGTTCTATTTCGGATGCCTGAATGTTTCGTTGTTTTTGATGGAAGTGGTTAATGGCGGTGTTCACCATAATCTTTCGAAGCCAGGGTTTAAAAGGTTTGCTCAAATCAAAAAGCTTAATGTTGTTGAAAATCTTCATAAACCCATCGTTTAAGATTTCTGATGCTTCGTCGCGGTTGTCAGCATAGCGCAGGCAGATGCTCAGGGCGTATGCGTAATATTCCTCGTAGAGCATTTTCTGGCTCTCTCGGTGCAGTTTCTTACACCCCGCTAGGATAGTAGTTGTTCGATCAGTATGGTCTTCCAATGAAACTGCTTTTGTAGTTAATACAAGGGAATTGTGAATTGGGTTGCCTCAACGCATAGGTTTATTACATCGAATTCCTTGTGACGCGAAGTACCCGAAAAAATCAAAGACAACATGTTGGGGATATATCGACGAAACATTTGCCGTGATGATTAGTCAAACCACGGCTTTTAAACTCATCTTATCGATAAACGTTCTCCGAATTCAGAGGGGAATCCCTTTTTACTAAGGTTAATACCAAAATGAGACGACCTAACCCTAAAAAACACCGTTTGCATGGCAGAAACTTACTTGCATGCCATTTGCAATCGATACAACAAGATCAAAATCGCAAAGGACTATGAAAAACAAAACTATCTTCGTCGTTGACAATGATCCGTTTTCAGCTAAGAAACTTCGACTGCACCTGGAAGCCTTAGATTTCGACGTTACCTATTTTGCCACCGGTTCGGAAATGATGAACCACCTAACTTCAAATCCTTTGCTGATTATCCTTTCCCATGATTTGGGTGAAGAAAATACGGGTCTTGATTATTTGCGTCTTATCAAGGAAATCAACCGGGACATCCCTGTGCTTTTCATGCTTTCACAATCTAATCTTAATACCGCAGTTCATGCCTTACGCCTCGGCGCTGCGTTTTATATGGAAAAAATCAATACTTCTTTTGAAACGATAAAGAATATTCTGTATGACCTGGATATCGAAAAGAAGAGAAAATATTACAATTTTTTAAGAACCTTCAGACAAGGAGTTTTTAATCTTTATGGTGTTTATTGATATGCAGACGGAGCCATTTTTTAACGAGGTCTTTAAGTTCTCATTGCTAGCTCCTATCATATCAACGAAGTTGAAAGAGATTGAAACGGATGTTCTACTTGATAAGCGCTGCTTGTTTTCCCGAGAACATCAATAATTTCGGTCTATATCAACGACGATGCCACATCGAGACCTGGTGGATTTTGATTGATGCGGTAGGTTAGAAAATATAGAAGCATTAAAATTAATTATCCCACTGCAGTAGAAACCTGGTTTATTTCTGACTACCAGATAGACAAGTGAACGTTTTGAGGTACATCAAGAATTCGTTGTTCTGATTGTTCTAAGTCATCATCGATTGCACTGGACTATCTTCTTAAAGATTAAAGGTTCGCTTCATCATTCCTGGCATCAATCTTCTCCTTACATTTTTTTAGTGACAACTCAAGGTGACGTATCTTATCCTGGTATTCCTTTTCTCTTCTTTTTAGCTCTTCCTGAGTTGCCTCCAGTTCTTCCATATTTTGACGCATCTCTTCTTCTTGTGCCTGAAGTTCTTCAGTCTGTTCTTTGGATTGTTGCAACAATCGTGTGGTTTTGTAATTCAGATTTGCGGCGTGAACATTTAATGCAATCACACTGGCTACTTTATCTAAAAAACTTTGCACTACGTCTGATACTTCGTTCAAAAATGCCAGTTCAATTACACCTTGTATTTCGCCGTCATCAGTTTTTAATGGCAGCAGTACCAATGTGGTGGGTGATGTTTTACCCAACCCTGACGCTACTTGTATGTAGCTATCAGGGAGATTCGTCATAATCTTTTTTTCTTTATCCTTGTAAGTCGAGCCAATCAACCCATCACCAACTTCAATCCTCTTTATTTTAAGTCGTTCCTGATTTACACCGTACGTGGATAAAACCATCAAATGTTCATCGGTGTCATCTTCCTTGTTAGCAATTGAAATTGTGCCTTGGCTCGCCTGGACATAGGTAACCAAATTTCGTAAAATCTCCCTGGAGAGTTCATCCAGGCTTCCTTTGTGTTTACTGATGATGTCACCGAATGTTGCGAGCCCCTGGGTGATCCAGTTTTGAAATTTCTCCTGTTCATTTTTCTTCAAAATGGCTTCGCTTTGTTTCTGAACTTCACCGGTACGTGTTTCAATCACTGCTTTCAGTTCTTCTTGTTGACGTTTTGCTTTTTTCTTTTGATAGCGGATGTATCCAACAACACTGGAAGTAATGGTAACGATCACCAGCGTAATAAACCACGCGGTGCGCCAGAAAGGCGGAATGATGTGAATTTTAATCGAGGCTCCTTCATTATTCCATACGCCATCATTATTCGAAGCAATTACACGAAAAACATAATCACCAGGGCTAAGGTTGGTGTAGGAAACTTTACGTTCCGTGCCGGCATCAATCCATTCGTCCTGAAATCCTTCCATAATATATTTATAGCGGTTTTTTTCAGTTTGACGGTAGTTGAGTGCGGTAAATTCAAATGAGAAAAAATTCTGAGAATAAGGCATGTCAATTTCCTTTGTAAAAAGGATGTTGGATTTCAGGATCTCATCATTTCCAATATTAACAGCCTTGTTAAAAAGTTTGAAATCTGTTATATAAACAGGAGGCTTGTAAGCATTATCCCGAATCTTGTTAGGATCAAATAAATTAAATCCATTTACACCTCCGAATAATAATTCACCTGTAGCAAGACGTTTGAATGACCAACGATTAAATTGATTGCCTTGTAATCCATCACCTTCGTCATAGTTTTTGAACGCGCCGCTGTCGGGATTAAATTTGCTCAGACCCTTATTTGTTGAAATCCAAAGGTTATGATGATCGTCTTCCAATAATCCCATGATGACATCATTGGGAAGTCCATCAGATTGGCGATATACTTTAAATGTTTTTGTTTCGCGATCGAAAAGATTCAATCCTCCACCATTGGTTCCTACCCAAAGTCTTTGTTTTGAATCTTCAAAGAGGTCGAATACAGCATTGTCAGATAAGTCTCCAGGCTTTCCCTCAAATTTGTAATGCGTGAATGTCTCCGTTTCCGGATCAAACATGTCAAGACCGTCTTGTCGGGTAGCAATCCATATTTTTCCCAGGTGATCTTCTAATAGGTAGATTACGGTGTTTCCGCTTAAGGAATTTGTATTGTTAGGGTCATGAGCGTAAATTCTAAAATCATCGGTGTCCCTATTGTATTTACTAATGCCCTTTCCGAAGGTTGCAAACCAGAGATTGCCTTTGCTGTCTTCCAGTATGTGAAATACGTTGTCATCACCAATACTGTTTGGGTTAGCTTCGTCGTGTTTGTAATGCTTAAACTTTTTCGTTTTGCGATCATAGTAATCGAGCCCAGCAGCCCAGTGTCCAATCCACAAACCGCCAAGGCGATCAAGTTTGACAGACAGGACTTTGTTACTGGAGATGCTATTTCCATTAGCCGGGTCGTGAAAGTAACGGATGAACTGATTCTTCTTTCGATCATAATAATTCAGATCAGCACCATCAATTCCTATCCAAATATTTCCGATTTCATCCTCCGCAAAACTATTTACGGTATTCCCGCTCATGCTAAACGGATCGTTCACTTTATGTTTAAAATGCCAGAAGGCATACTTCTCCTTGTCATATACATTAACACCACCAAAGCGTGTTCCGACCCATAGCCTGTCGTTTAAGTCAAAGAAAATATTTGTGATGATATTGCTGCTGAGACTGCTTTCATTTTCAGAATCAGATTTGTGAGAAGTAAATGTGCGGTTGACCGGATTATAAAGACTCAGCCCACCGTCGGTAGCGACCCAAAATTCACCGACGGAATTCTGATCCATCTCATGAATGAATTGTGATGGCAATGTCGATTCATCTTCCGGATTGTGCATGAACCGCATAAACATCTTTTTGCCTTCATCAAATTTGTTGAGTCCCTGATCAAATGTGCCCACCCATATCGAGTGGTCTTTATCCTCAAAAAGTGTTCTGATTTTATTGCTGCTAATACTCGAACCATTGTTCGGATCATGCACATAATTCGTGAAAGTTTTTTGGTCAGCATTCAACATTCCAAGTCCGCCAGAAGTACCTGCCCAAATACGCTTTGCATGATCTTCAATGACACTCCTCACTTCGGCGTTTGCCAAAGATGTTGAATCACCATCCACTTGAACATATTGGGTAAATTGTTTTTTAGCGATGTCATAAAATGAAAGTCCGTTAGCGGTACCAATCCACAAATTATTTTGGCTATCGATGCAAAGAGAAAGAACGGTATTATTTGTCAGCGATGATTTATCATCAGTTTTATTAAAATAACGTTGGAATATATTTGATCGTCGATCATAAAAGTTCAGGCCATTTTGCGTACCTATCCAAAGGTTTCCATCTTTGTCCTCTTCGAGGCAATAAATATTGTTATTACTTAGACTGGTAGAATCTTTCGGGTTATTTCTGAAGATGGTGAAAGTATAGCCGTCAAACATGTTCAGTCCATCCTCAGTGCCGATCCATATAAACCCAAACTTGTCCTGTTGTATATCCAGTACGTTACCCTGTGAAAGACCTTGCTTGACAGAAAGGTGATCAAATTTAATACCCTGAGAAAATGCCGGCGCCGGGCATAAAAAAAACCATACAAAAGCGGGCACCAGCAGGCATAATAATTTAAAACTAAAGTTCCTGTTTGGGCGAACGCTTTCCACTGCAATTTTCGTCAAATGCATAAAAAACTTACAAAGTTGTTCTCCACAGCTAGCCATTCGTTTTGACAGATCTTGGGCTCCTCTCGAAATCGAATGCGGTTTCAAACCAGCACGGTTAGATTCCCTCCAATGGATTCATATTAATAAGTTATTAAACTACAGGCGAAATTGCACGCAGATCAGCGCCGTTTCATGTTTGAAACATACACGACGTCAGATGTGAGGAAAGGTTTAACAAAACGAAAATCTTGAAAACAAGTAGAGTTTAAGCACCACAATGCTGACCAGCTAAACGTGACTAAACCCAATTAAAATTTTGGGGTGATACGTCGACGCGAGCCGCTGGATCGCTCCTGGCTGGCGATAATTATTGATTGAACTGTTTGGGATTCGGTATACGAAAAATGCCGTTTGTAATTTGAACTATTTTCCAGCTATTTTTTCCAGTGAATGAAAAAGTTCCCTCTATCCAGAGCTCATCCATTTTAGTGACAATAACGCTACCATCTTTGCCCACATAGATATCCATTTCTGATTCGTCTGACCAGGTGGCCGGACTGGTGTCACTAAAAGTTTTCTCTTTTCCCTGTGCGGGCTTATATAGATTAAATTTTATAAAGGTATTTCCTCTGGTACCCTGTACTTCAACAATATTTGAATTGTCCTTATCAATCGACATATCGCTGGCAATCCATTCCTTTCCATTAATAATTGCTTTCAGGTAATAGCCGGAGGAGCTTGTTTTTGCGGCACCAGTTTTTTCTCCGACTGCCGTCTGCAATTCTGTTGCCTTCTGAAGTGTTTCATCCTGGCAAAATGAATTATGAAAACTTGTCGTTAGTGCGAATACTATTAAAAAAATTTTCATAGTCATCTGGATTTTTATTTCACGACGCCATCATAGCTAAACGTTATGTTAGAAAACGCAATAACATTTTTGAGTCTAATCAATTTTTCGAATGCGATGACTGCCCGCTTCCACCACATAAACATTTCCTTCATTATCGATGTCTATTTCGCGAGGATATGAAAACTTTGATGTTCCTGCGGTTCCATCATCAGTACCTTGTACGCCAGTTCCGGCGAAAGTGGTTACTACTCCCTCAGGGGTAATTTTTCGAATGGCATGGTTCTCGGAATCAGCCACATAAAGGTTTCCATCTTTATCCAGCGCGATGCCTGCCGGGAATGCAAACTTCGCCGCAGTCCCCGTCGCGTTGGTAAGTCCAGCCGTACTACCGGCAAGCGTAGTGACAACCCCCGACGAGGTGATTTTTCTGATTTTATGGTTAAAAAGATCTGCAACAAAGATATTTCCCTGCGCATCTGCAACGACTCCAGTTGGTCTATAGAATTGCGCTGCCGAACCAGTTCCATCCATACTGCCTTGTGTACTGCCTGCAAGGGTAGTTACAATTCCTGCTGGTGTAATCTTCCTGATTCGATGATTATATTGATCAGCAACATAGATATTCCCCTGCCTATCTAACGTGATGCCGCTCGGACTTTGAAATTGGGCTGCCGTACCAGTACCATCAGCGTTTCCAACGGTACCGCCGGCAAAGGTACTAACATCTCCGGTGGGCGTAATCTTCCTAATGCGAGCAGTACCTTCTTCAGAGACATAAACATTACCTTGCTCGTCCACAGCGGAACCATTTGGAAAAAAAAACTTTGCTGTTGCAGGCGGCCCGTCTGCAATGCCAGCAACACTACCGGCCAATGTTATTACAAGCCCAGATGAATTTATTTTTCTGATCACATGATTTCCAAAATCCGTAACATAAGTATTGCCTGAGGAATCCACTGCGATGCCGCTTGGTGCATTGAACCTTGCCGCAGGGCCGTCGATGTAACCTGCAACGCCACCAGCGAGGGTACTCACCATCCATTGAAACTTAAACTCAGGTGTACTGGTGGCTGTCTGTCCTTTTGTCTTCACAACGATTGGGCCACTGCCTGCAGCTGAAGGAACTGTGACCGTGAGCAGCGTTGCAGTCGCAGCTTTGATGGTAGCCGGTTTACCGTTGAAAGTAACTTCGTTTTCAGCAAGGGATGTACTGAAATTTGAACCGGAAATAGTAACAACCGTGGTTTTAGGTCCTTCCGACGGGTTGATGCTGGTGACTTCTGGCAGAACAACTTTAGTTTCATCATCGTCCGAACACGAAGCAAGAATGAATATAGTAGATACCACCATACATAATAAAAGGGTACCTGGTGTGAATAAGGACTTCTGCATACAAAAATTCTTTGGTTAAATGAAAGTCTGTTTAATTGATAAATTATTGATTCGCGAACGTGGCGTATCATAAAAACAAAGCAAGCAGCTATTTCAGCAGCAATCAATTCCCCATTTGGGTCATTCAGAGTAATTTTGTTTTGATCAGTACAAGGTTTATTAATTCGGGGAGAGCAGTTTCCCACTCAAAAAATATTTTTTTGAGTTGTTAAACGATTTGCAGCAACACCGTGTTAATGTTTCGATAGCAGTCGTTATCGGCGAAGGCGAACTTCTAAGATATCTGAATAATACCCGTCGCTTATGTTCAACTAAAAGAAAGGAGGTACCATGTCTAGTCCAAAGGAAATTTTATCAAACAAACGTAATCTAATCTTTTCACAGGTTTGATGAATTGAAGGGATTGGTTTCCTCGTGAGATTTAGTTTACGGATAGAATTGAATGAGGATTTTTAAAGATATCCGGCCAGTATCTAGGCCGGATATTTTTTTTGCGCCCAAAATTATAAAGCAATCGTATACGCTTCCTCACACTTATGCATATATTCGGTCTTCATTTCTCCCAACGCTGCATCTATGAAGAAGAAAATATTCATCATCCTTGGTATTCTGCTGGTCGGTTACATTGCCTACTTTTTATATGGCATGTTTACAACCCGTTCCCACAGTCCGAGTGAAACAAAAACTATTAGTCACCAGGGGTTGGATGTTAGAGTAGTTTACTGTCGGCCGTATAAAAAGAACCGTTTAATATTTGGGGAAGCAAAGGATGAAGCACTCGTACCGTATGACAAGTATTGGCGGTTGGGTGCGAACGAGGCAACCGAGATCACTTTTAACAAAAATGTCAATTTTGGAGGAAAGCCTGTCCAGGCGGGCAGTTATAGAATGTATGCCGTACCGCACGCTGATTCCTGGCAGATATCGCTGAACAGTGAGTTGGGAAAGTTTGGTTACTTCGAACCTAATTACGCTCTGGATGTCTTGAAGGTAGAGGTTCCTGTCGTGCCATCTCCGAATGAAATAGAGCAATTAACGATTTCGTTTGAGCCAGACTCTTCAGGGATAAGTATGGATATCGCCTGGGACAAAACACTGGTGCGTGTTCCAATCGCTACCGAATAAGCATCGACTGATTAGACTCCTGGAACTTCGGGCTCAGGAAATCTTGTTTTAAAATCAAAAGAAAATGGAGTGGGACCATTGTCTTGTAATGATTGAAGTCTTTCAACAGCGTCCTCAATCGAGGGAATTTTTCCAGCCGGTATATACCATAGAGCAGTGAAGGGTTTTCCGAAATTGATAAACCAATCGCGTCTGCTTCTCAAAACTTCTGCATGTCGACCGTGATAAACAAATTTTATCAGGTGATCCAACGATACCCATACCGACATATTGACGATAATGCGATTGTCATGGTAGGGATTAAAATTGGTCGCGTTATTCCCTTCATCTTTTAGTCGCCATACAAATCCTGGGCTTGCTTCTGCGAGCGAGTTAACTTCTTCAAGCTGGGCCACAAACTTTTCCATTACCGGATCCGTGATCGTGTCACCAATCATTTTAGCAATATTAATTTGCGCCAGATGCCATGCTTTTGATTGCATTATTGAAACGTTAAAGGTGAAGCTGTTTGATTCTTCCAAAATGTTGAAGTTAATAAATTATTAATTTTTTTTATTAAAAAATCCCCCTGGATTCAGGGGGATAAAGAAATAAGTCATTGAGAAATAAGTAACAGGTGAAAAAAAAATTATCGGTACAAATGAAGTACTATCTTAAAATGTAAATGAATTTTTTTCAAAGTTTTTAACACGTATTCTGCTTACTAACATATTTTTATTTTGTAAAATTGATTTATCAAGTAACGATCAGACTACACCTCTCACTTATCATAAGCATCAATAATTTCATCGTAAGACGTTCACTTTCATAGTAAAAAAACCGTTTGCGTAAAGAGTTCATTAACGCCAACAGGGCTGAACTTTGGTTTGCCGACAAGGAAAAACAAGCGCTTGCTAGAAGTGATTTTGTTAGATAAGTTTTTAAATCTAACCGTTTGAAGTTGAAGTAATATTTCTCGCGTAGTGATAAAAATTTTGAAAAAAAATTGATACAATTTTATAGCGCTATTAAAATGTCACACGTTGACGTTGACTAAATTTTATAAACCCAACTCTTAACAAACCAACTTAAACAATTATGAAACTTTTCGAAGAAAAGTATGGTACTCTTGAGTACGACTCAACTGTTCCATGTATCACTGCAACCTTTAACGGCTTCATGAGCAGTGAACAGTTCCGCACCTTTCTAAACAAGGGTCTTGATCATCTGATTGAAAAAAAACCAAGCAATGGAAAAATCCTTTGGTTAGCGGACACACGCAAGCATGTAGTGCAACCCGATAAGGATACCCAGTGGGTTGCAGATGAATGGAATCCCCGCGCGTTGAAAGGTGGCATCCACCACGTTGCATTTGTATTGCCTGAAAATGTTTTCGGCAACGCTTCCGTTAAACGCTATGCCGACAACACAACCAAGAAGAAGGCTGAAATGGACGTTCAAATGTTTGGTGACATCAATGCTGCAAAACAATGGTTCATGAATCTTAAATAAGGAACGTTTATGATAATTGTCTATAAATTCCAGTTAGGTACAAACCCCAAAATATATGCAAACAGAAATTGCAGTACACACTAAGAACCGAATTGAAGCCGCGCGCGAGATTGCAAATCCAGCTGAAGTTGCAGTAGAAACAAAAAATAAAAAAGGTTTTACCTATACCCTTACTTCCTTTGGAAAGGCTTTCATCAACGCAGCCGCAAAGGCGTCAAAACCAGTTATGGATATCGGAGCAGCCTATGGAGTGGCAACACTTCCGGCGCTCCTTACTGGCGCTAAAGTTATTGCTGTTGATATCGAGGAGAAACATTTACTTTCCATTGCTAATGCCGTTAACACGCCGCTTCGTAATCAATTAATAACATTACGGGAAAGATTTCCTCACTTTGATTTATTGCCTGACTCTCTCAGTGCAGTGTACATGTCACAGGTACTTCCGTTTCTTAGTGGAACTGAAATCGAAGCCGGAATTCAAAAAATTTATGATTGGCTCGTTCCGGGCGGTGAAGCATTTGTCGTAAGCTTTACACCGTATATCGATCACGTTCGCTCTTTTATACCTACGTATGAAGAACAAAAAAAGAAGGGAATGCGGTGGGCCGGCAGTATCGATGATCTTTCTCGTTATAGTTCAAATCCCGCTATCTACAAAAATCTTCCTAATCAAATACATCACATTGACTTGGATGATCTTATATGGGTGTTTGAAAAAACCGGATTCATTGTGAAAGAAGCAAGGTACTTTGGTGAGGAAGAAGGACCATTACCGGAAGGTATCAGAATGGACGGACGTGAGCGCGTTGGATTGATCGCTTACAAGCCAGTACCGGAAGACCGAGATAAAAATTTCAGTTACTGGAAACCTATCTCGTCAGCCAATTTGGATCATATTCCTGAAGCGGTGAGAAAATGGCTATCGGAGCCGTATATTCTGAGCCAGGCTTTGCGAAAGGTATGTGAGAACTTTTCCGTCGAAGTGACTGACCAAAAAGTAAAGGATTTATATGCAGATGAAGTAGCTGCATTGAAATGTTACGATGCCGGTCAGGGGTTTGTTCGCGAAACCTATCTCGGTGACATCGGCAATCCAGTAGTATATGCGCGAGTAACGATGCCGCAGTCCACTTATCAGTTCAAAAAAAATGAATTGGATAACTTGGGCAACCGGCCGATTGGCGAAACATTATTATATCAGGATCCGACATTAACACGAAGTGAATTTGAAGTAAAGCGAGTTACCTGTGATGATGAACTGCTGTTTGATCTGTTAGTCCACAATAATTTTTATAAAGCTGAGATTGAAAAAATTGCCCGCGTCAATGAACTGTGGGCACGCAGGTCGTTCTTTACCATTTCCGGGAACCCGATTTTGATTACGGAGGTTTTTTTGTCCAATATTCCAAACTACCTAGGTTAATCAACGAATTACCCGTCACACCATGGCTGGTCGTTAGCCGCAAACAACAAACCCTGGAAGAAATCTTCCGGGGTTTGTTGTTTTGAAAGTTTTGAGTTGCCCTGAAATGCAGTGTTATGCCTCGCAAAAAGGAAATGTTCCGTGAATTTTAACTAAATCTGCCTAAGCCTTAGAATGAATTCGAATTTCATGGTGATATTTAAAATAAATTGGCATGAACACTTAACTTAGTATATGCTTTCAAAGAAGTGTCAATACGCGTTGCATGCGCTGATTTACCTGGGGGAACACCAGGATTCAGGCTTGATTTTCATATCGCAAATTGCTACCTCAAGGAAGATCCCAAAGAAATTCCTTGAAGCAATTCTACTTGACTTGAAGAATAACAACATCCTGGGCAGCAAAAAAGGAAAAGGTGGCGGCTACTATTTGAAAAAGAAACCAGAAGAAATTTCTATTCTACAGGTGGTAAGAGCTATTGATGGCGCAGTGGCTATGCTTCCATGTGTGTCTCTGAATTTTTATGAATCCTGCGGATTATGTGAGAATGAAGAGCAGTGTACAATTAATCATCTCTTTCGCCAGGTGCGCGATGAAACCCTAAAAATACTTTCTACAAATACGTTGGCCGATTTGATAAAGTCTAAGTCGATCACTGGTCAACCCGATCACCCATTTCTAACTGACTATAAAGCGAAAGAATAATTCAAGTGGACAATAGTCGTCTTTGCATGTCAACTGTGTACGAGGGGTGGCTCACAAATTTTCTTCTCTGAGATTTTTTATCCTTAAAGAAGCTTCCTCCTCCTTCATCGTTGATGCAATAACCCATTGAACATCCGGGATATTTAACGGTGCATAGGCATTCAAGATCTTTTCACCGCTGCTATTAAACTCCAGCGAAGTTCCTGCATTTCCCTTCAATGCATCACCAATTCCCTCAGTTCTTACTTCTTCCATTAATATGCTGGTCTGCATTTTACGAATTTGTTGAAGGGTAGGATTGCTATAATTCAATTTCTTCAGCTGCAACAAATGGCCATCCATATCTTCTATTAATCGTCGTGCAATGGATCGAAGTTTATAATCACTTCCAATCATAAACGTTTCACCGCTTTCGCCAAGCCCATCTTCACGCCATTTGTTGTTGCCCGTTAAAATCTGATTTATTTTATTGATGGGCATTTGAAAAACCAGAATACCAATCTTGTTATCACCATCGTATATCGCCGTGGCAATAAAGGATGCCGGTGCATGATAGGACGGATCATAGGGCGCAAAATCAATCAGCCGGACAAAATTTTTATCTGTGCTTTCAACCGCTTGCTTTACAACTTTACCAAAATTCGTTTCAGCATATAAGCCATGAAATAAATTAGTTGCAAAATCGACCTCCTTAAATACACTGTAAAGCATATCGCCGGTAGCCGCATCGATCAAAAAAATATCATAGTATCCAAACTTTTCTAAAAAACTTCTAAATATTGAATGATAAGAAGCATGCACGCTACTATACGCGCCTCCTTCTTGTACATAATTTAGTAACGACTTGCTACCTGTTGGGTGAGGATTATTTGAAATGTATTGATGTTGTAGTATTAGTGTTCTGGTGTCTTTAGGTATATATACCGCGGATTTTAATTCTGCACTGACGTATTCATTTAACTTCGGAATAAAATCTCTTTCATAATAGGACTTCACATCCTTTTCAATTTCTTTAAACTTTTCGAATGGCAAATTGACATCGATATTAAAGAAAGCAGCTCCAAACGCGTTAGTCGCTTCAATAACCATCGCATTCTCGGCAAACGTTAATATTTGGTTTCGAATGATATCAAAATAATATTCGATGTTGCGTTTCTTGGTAAAGGTAATGGATTTGAGCTGATCGAATTTTGATTGATTATTCAATTCACCCAACTGCTTAAAAAGCATATCATACTTTCTGCTGATCGCTTCCTGTGTTGCCTGGAGTTCCTCCTGATTCTGTCGAAGTTCTTCTTCCTGCGCCCGCATTTCTTCTGTTTGCGCCTTTGACTCTTCCAACAACTTTTTGGTATTCTCGGCAATCCTAAAAGATGAAATTGAATGTGCTATACTTTCACCCATCTTCTCTACAAACTCAATTACATGTGGGGTAAATTCTTTGAAGGAAGCGAGTTCGATGATCCCCACAACATCATCATTCATCTTGAGGGGAACAATCAGAACATACCGCGGGTTGGCTTCGCCCAAACCGGAAGTAATTCGTATAAACTTATCCGGAACATCCTTGAGATAAACAGTTTCTTTTTCTAAAAAAGCCTGACCCAGTAACCCTTCCCCTGGAGCAATTTTCTGTGTTAAATGTTTTGACCTGTTAAAAGCATAACACGCCTGCATATCCAGGATCGGTTTATCATTCTGTTCGCCCAATATGAAAATCGCACCTTGGTTTGCATTTATTGTGCGTACCAGATTAATGATAATGTCGTTTGAAAGTGCATTTAAATTTTGAGCCGACTGTAGTATTTGAACAAATTTAGCCAGGCTTTCCGAAGCCCATTTTCGTTTTTGTTCCTCTTGATTAATATCTTTTAAATTTTCTTTAATGGCTATTAGCGCTTTACCTAGGTGGTCCTGCTCGTGACTGGGCGTATAATCCGATGCCAAATTCCCTGCTTTTACCTGCTCCGCGAATTGAGTTTTTACTTCCATATCGTGCTGGACCTGACAGATTTTATTCACGATCAAAGTCAATTCCGGTACATTTCCGGCATGTCCGTTAGGGGTAACCTTGCCTAGACTTAAATCCATCGCAGCTTTTTCGATCAACTTTATTCCGTTCGATAAATTGCGCAAAAAATATACGGCCGCTATGGTATAGCCAATCATTAATCCTCCAATCCCAACCATTAGTTTCCAATAGCTCGTCATATCTTTGGTAACATAGACGAAATAGCTTAGTACCACCACTGGCAATAATGCGGCAAATAAGAACAAGGTCGCCAGTTTGGTAGTAAGCGAAAAGTTGCGATAAATTTTATTCATAGGGATTCAGCAATGGCAAAGGCGTACAGGCGTAAAGAATAATCCTTAACCATTTGAGTTTTGACCGGCATACACCGCATGAAATGGCGCATCCGGTTTCCAAAAAATAAATGGTTCTTTTGTTAAGCGCACCTGGAAGTAGTAACTTAAGATCAAAAGTTCCAAGGTTTGAATTTAAAAGAAATATTTTGGCTATGAAAAATATTCCCCGTAAAAGTACCAGCACTGTTTCCCGTCGTGAGTTCATTCAAAAATCAGCAGCGGCAGCAACTGGTTTCGCGTTTGCAAGTTCTACAGTGATCGGCGCACCTGCTATACTCCGTGCCATGTCAAAACCGAATTCAAAATTTGGTGGTGTACAAATTGGTGCCATCTCTTATTCGTTCCGAAGCTTACCGAGCAACGCCGAACAAATTTTAAAATATTGCATCGATTGTAACATCAGTGCAGTGGAGTTGATGGGCAATACGGGTGAAGCATTTGCCGGCGCTCCACATACGTCGACAGAAGCTCGTACCGGTCCGCCACCTTCAGGCCCGAGACCACAGCCTACTGCTGAGCAATTGGCAGAACAAGAACAAAAAGCAAAAGAGATTGCCGCATGGCGCTCGACTGTTTCAATGGACAAATTTGTACAGCTGAGGAAAATGTATAATGATGCTGGGGTTTCTATCTACGCCTGGAAGCCTGGGGCTTTAGGTGAAAAAAATTCCGACGCAGAAATAGCATACGCAATGCGCTCTGCTAAGGCATTAGGTGCAAGCCATGTAACGGTAGAGTTACCCACAAATCCCGCACAGACGCTGAGGCTAGGGACATTAGCGGCCGAGCATAAAATCGGTGTGGGTTACCACGGTCACCTTCAGCAAACATTCACATCGTGGGATGAGGCGCTGTCTCAATCCAAGTACAATGGGCTTAATTGTGATATTGGACATTATGTCGCCGCAGGGCTGGATCCAATCCCATTGATCCAGGCTAAGCATGAGCGGATATACAGCATGCATATTAAAGATAGGAAATCTAAAACTAACGGGGGGGATAACATGCCCTGGGGCGAAGGGGATACACCACTTGTACAAGTACTTCAATTAATGAAGAAACAAAAGTTCAAGTTTCCGGCTACGATTGAATTGGAATACCCTGTTCCAAGTGATTCGGATGCAGTGAAAGAAGTTGCCTTGTGTGTAGCGTATTGCCGTCGTGCGTTGGAAGCAATTTAGATAACGTTGACGGCGCAATACGTGACTCCGCACTCAGTTGAGCATCTTCAAATAGCCGAAACGACTATTCTTCCCATAGGTCCGAGGTTGAATGCCGCAGAACAACGTCATTTGGCCAGCGCCACAATATCTTCCACCTCCAATACAGATTTGCTATAGCCCTTAGTTACCGCGTGGATCATGGCCAAGCCCAATTCTTTTAACGTTGAAACATACTTAGGAAAAAATTTCCGGATGCCTGGATACATCCAATTAACGAAACGATAGAACTTCAATGTGTTTTTTAGACCTGGGGTAGGATACATAAACCCTGGTCTGAACATGTATGCATCTTTAAAGCCCAGGAGCAACAAATGATTTTCAGTTTTACCTTTAACGCGCGCCCACATCGATCTGCCCATTTCACTGCTATCGGTACCGCTACCCGAAACGTAGCAAAAAATCAGATCAGGGTTTAGTTTATGAAGTGTGTTAGCAAAGTTCAGGGTAAGATCAAATGTAACACGGTGGTACCTCTCTTCACGCATGCCAAGGGATGATACCCCGAGGCAAAAGAAGCATGCAGTATAACCCAACAACCTTGATTCAACTGCAGATAGGTCATAAAAATCCGCATGAACAATCTCCTCGAGTTTTGCATGTTTCAAACCGGTAGATTTACGGTTTATGATAAGTACTTTCTCCACATCAGGATGAATCAAACATTCGTGAAGTACACCTTCGCCAACCATGCCGGTAGCTCCGGTAATAATAACCTTAACACCCATAGCCGAATTTTAATAAATCTAACGAAAGTTATTAACGGACGCACTTGGCAATGTTAAATAGTTTTAATTTTAAGTTGATGCGTAAGAAAATACAAAGGCGACTAAGACCTATAAGTAACGAAAAGACCTGAACAATGAATTATATAAGCTGTGATACACCAAATCATTTTTCATTAAAGAACGGCAGACCACCGGAACTCACGGAAGGAAATGCTTTGCTAAAAGTTAAACGTGTTGGTATTTGTGGTACCGACCTTCATGCATACAAAGGAAACCAACCATTTTTTTCATACCCGCGAATCCTTGGACATGAATTGGCTACAGAAGTTATTGAAACAACTTCCCAAAAAAATCTCGTCTCAGCTGGAGATCGCGCAGTAATCATTCCTTATCTCAATTGTCAGCAATGCGTTTCCTGTAAAGCAGGAAAGTCAAACTGTTGCCAGCAGATTGCTGTGCTTGGTGTTCATACCGATGGAGGTATGCAAGAAATTATTTCAGTGCCAAATCGTTTGCTCATTCCTGCCAACGATCTATCCTTTGAGGAAATAGCCATTGTTGAACCACTTTCTATTGGCGCCCATGCTTTACGACGTGCCCAAACTAAAAACGGCGAAACCATTGTCGTTATTGGCTGTGGGCCTATCGGTATGGCTATGATACAACTGGCGAAATTTCTTGGAGCAAAAGTGATGGTGATCGACGTAAACGATTATCGTTTGTCTATAGCCAAAGAACAGTTTGGAGCAGATGCCACAATTAATGCCCTCCACTCGCCGCTTGATGCGGTCAAAGATTTTACCAATGGCGAACTAGCACATACCGTCTTTGATGCCACCGGAAACAAACGCGCTATCGAAGGAGGTCTGGAATATATGCGACATGGAGGTACGTTTGTACTGGTAGGTTTATTTAAAGGCGAACTCTCTTTTTATCATCCATCACTACACGCAAAAGAAACGACTTTAATGAGCAGCCGGAATGCTACGAGAGAAGATTTTGAATTTGTGATGAAAGTGCTGCGTGAAAAAAAATTTAATTCTGGTGCTTACATTACCAGCAAGGTAGGTTATCAGACGATATTGACGGACTTTGACAAATGGTCTGATCCCGCATCAAAAGAAATCAAGGTAATGACCGTTTGGGATTAAAAAGTTTACCCGCTAAGAATAGCGGGCAAACTTTCAATAAGGCTACAGGCGAATTACAACAAGAATAATACTTGCTATTTTCCTACCTCTACAAATTTTAAACATACCGGTTTATGCAATTCAATCTTTTTTCCGGTCGGCGTGAGTAAGCCAGTCTTTGAGTCGCGTTTAAAAATCACAACATCATTACTGTTCTGATTGGCTGCCAGCACAAAGTTACCGGTAGGATCAATCGCAAAATTGCGCGGTGTTTTGCCCAACACCGATTGCCGTCCAACGGCGGTAAGCTTACCTTCCTTGTCGATCGAATAAATTGATAACTCATTGGCCTCACCACGATTGGAAGCATATAAGAATTTGCCATCGGGTGAAACATGAATATCAGCCGCGGTCATATCACCTTTGAAATCAGGATTCAGCGCAATGATCTGTTTCTCTTGAAGCTTTCCATTCTTAAAATCAAAGGCGGCCACCTGGGCGACTAATTCTAACGCCAGGTATGCATACTTGCCGTTAGGATGAAATGTGATATGGCGTGGGCCGGCACCTGATTTTACCGCAGTATATGGCGATGCAGCAGGCGTGAGCGCCTGAGGTTTCGTAACATCAACGTTGTATTGAAAAACTTTGTCGGCACCTAAATCCGGCACCAAAAGATACCGATTGTCCGGTGACAATACAACGGAGTGGACATGCGATTTGTCCTGGCGTTCTTTATTGACACTTCCGCCTTCATGCTTGATGTTCTGTGCATTGGAACCAAATGATCCATCTGCGTTCAAAGGTATCGAAAGTAAATTTCCGCCAGAGTAGTTACCAACAAAAACAAACTTCTTTTTCTTGTCTACCGAAATATAGCAAGGATGATCCCCTTGTGATGATACACTATTTAGAAATGTTAGTTTTCCCGTGGCTGCGTCAAAAGAATAAGCATGCACACTCGCCTTCTCTTGACCACTTTCACTTACAGAATATACATTTTTTTTATCTGCACTAATGGCCAGGTAAGAAGCATTTTCCAGAATGGTTGTTGGTTGTGCACGTTGGAATTCACCGGTTTGTGAGTTAAACTTATACACGTCAATACCATTTGTTTTCCCTTGGTTAGCGTACGCGCCAACCAACAAATAATATTCTTTGCCGGTTGTTTGCGCTATGGCTGCAGAGATAGAAAACATAAGGAAAATAATTAGCGTTGTTTTCATAATTAACCAGGGCTCTATATTTTACCCTCCTGTAAACTTCATACTTTTTAGTGATACTCTTTTAACCACTGATGTATATTTTTTAAAAGTTACAACTTTTCAGTCGACGCCGTTGTCCATTTAATACCAAATCCAAGCTTATGAAGTTATCTCAATGGTATATCGTTGTTCCTGTACTTTTTCTATCATGTTCTGACGACGGACATCTCAATACTTGTGGCGTAGCAGACCCCGCGACTGAATTGCAATGGTTAAAAGCAGAAATTGAATATAACAGTCAAACCGGGTCGCTGTATGCAGACTACATCATTTATCATACCATCTATAAAGGCCGGCGTGTGTTTGTGTCTTTGTTGTGCTGCCCGGTATGCAATACTTCCCCGCCGTTAGTCAGAACCTGTAGTGGCCGCTTAGTCGGGGCAATAGGCGACGACATCCCCTCAGATATTCTTCGAAATGCGCAGGTCATCTGGCGAACTAATAACGGTGTGTGTCCTTAGCATCAACTTTCCGAGGAGATTGTTATTATGGATCGAAATCGTGGAACGAATTCCGGTAGCCGTCGCTATTCATTAATTTTTATGGAATTGAAAAATTTATCAAGCTTCGACTGATCCATTTGGCCGTTCAACGCCCACAATTCAAATTGATATAACCGTTTGTTTAATAAAATAATACGCTTAACAATTTTCACATTGTCGGATTTATCGAACCTTTTGATATAGGTGATCTCTCTTCCGGGGTGTTTTTTGATATGAATATCTCTTTGCGACAAGAGTTTACTATTGGTAGCGGCATCAAGCGCGCCTTTAATAAATCCAGCATAAATCTTGTCCTGTTGCTCTGAAGAGGACGTCGTATGCAAATCGATTTTCAGATCAGTATAGGCCGCGTTGTAAACAAACTTATCCGTGCTGTACATGTAGTAAACTTTGTCTGACATCGCACTCCTTTCTGGAGAACCAGGAAATATTATACTAATCTTGTTGTCAATATTGACGCTTGCGTCGGCAATTCTCAAAACCAGCCAAATCATTAACATTCCTTTCATCGCTGCAATTTTTTTGGTCCTACTGAATAACCTGAGAGGTAGAAGAAAGGTTTTAGTGTGTCGTTTAAAACTGCTGCTGGTTATAACATGAGAAAATACTACTTGATTTTCAGTTGATAACCTCAAATTCAATATCGGATGGTGTAATCCAGCTTGCATTGCTGACAAAAATTTTCCCGGTAATGGCGTTGCGCGGAACTAACACTACGATTTCATTCGGCGTAGTTCGAACTGGAGATGCGTAAGTCAGAGCCCCCGAAGCAGTAAATATTACACTCCCATAATGAGGCGATACGTCCAAAAAATTTTCTCCAGAAATAACAACCGTATCCAGTGGCGCTGCACGAAGTGGCGAAATGGACGTAATAACCGGTCGAGGCCTTGGTTCGCCTGCAAAATAATGTGATGCACTAAAGCCTGCAAAAATACCGAACCCATTGTCGATGTTATTATAAACATTGATGGGTTGCGCGAATGGGTTGTCGGAAATATCCTCTTGTAACCTTCCCGTTGTTTTGTAATTATAATAATCTTTGCTAAGGGTGCGGATAGTTACGATCACGTAGGAATAAAAATCCATGACCTGTCCCTGAGTAGTAAAAGATATGGCTCCATTGCCGTTTGTGAACAGGACGTCTTTTATGAAAATACCATCGAAGCCGCTGTACTCGTTGCTCCGTACAGAAGGATCGTTGGTCGCCATACCCAAACGGAACCGATGTTTCCGAATCTTTGCGGTCTCAAAATCTATATAGTCGGATTCGCCCTCGACGTAGATTTGATAAAAGTTCTCCACGAGCGGATCGTCCTGGAATTTAACATGAAATACATCTTCTGGATACCCTTCCGATGATGCACCCTTCGTAACCTGGATATCTGTGATAAGCGTTGGCAAAGGAATATAAGAATGACTTGTAACATCGGGATAACCTGGCGCCGTAGCTTTTATTTCATAACTTTTACCCGGCACAGGCTTACCTGTATCAGCTCGATAAACGCCATCACTCAAATGCATTAATGTGTCCACTGCTGCCCCGGCATGATAAACTACAATGAGCGCGTTTTCAATTCTTTGCTCATACAACGTATCGAGTATGTGTTGGTTGGCGCTGAGTGTAGCGGCCCAAACACTGTCAGTATTAAAAAATGAATTGAGCACCAACTTTTGCTGTTCGAAGGGGACATCAATATCTACCGTTAGTTCACAACTCGTGAACAGAACAAAAAGAAAAAGTGCTGCATACTTGTGAAAGAATACCCGTTGAGTATTTTGAATACACATTTTCATATCTTAAAACTTGAATCGATACGCAATGGAAGGAATAATCGGAAACAGACTGTATTGAACAAATTTGGGTTTACGCCCACCCCCACCTGTAATGTCAATGAAAAAAGGATTCTGACGACTGTAGACATTATACGCACCGATGCTCCACGAACGTTCCCCCCATTTGGTTTTCTTAGTGGTTGTGTAGCTCACATCAAGCCGATGATAAGCGCGCATACGGAAACTGTTCCGATCACCATAATATTCATAATTTCCTGTGCGCGAGTTAGGTGATGGATTTTCAGAGGCCGCAGCGTACAATGATTTCGGTAGCGTCACTGCAGATCCACTTCCGAAAACCCATGTCATCGAGAATTCTCTGTTCGGTCTCCACTCGTACACCGCTGCTACTTTGATGTCATGACGCCTGTCATATCGATATGGAAAACGTCTCCCTTCATTTAGATTTTCAAATTTTCTGTAAGTCCACGAAAGCGTGTAACCAATCCATCCACTGATCCTTCCGGTTTTCTTCTGCATAAAAAATTCCGCACCATAACTATTCCCCTTTCCCGTTTCTATTTTGGTCTGCCAATCACTTTCCACATTCAGATAGTCAGCACCTTCCCTGTATTCGATGAGCCCTTCCATTTCTTTATAGTATCCTTCGACGCTAAATTCATAGGCGTTCTTGTAATTATATGCTGCACCCAACGAAGCTAAATAAGAATGCTCAGGCCTTACTTTGGAGGTTGCAGGAACCCATAAGTCGGTGGGCAGGCCAATGCCTGCATTGCTGAGGAGATGGATATACTGCGTCATCCGTGCATACGATCCCTTTACCGAAATATCAGGTGTTATTAAAAACCTTCCCGAAACTCTCGGCTGCAATGACTTATAAAATCGACTCTCCACAACAAATCCTGATGCATGTATTCCTGCATTAATTTTCAACCGGGGTGACACCATAAAATCATCTTCTGCATATACAAAGAATTCTTTTGCATGGGTGACTTGCGCGCCAACGGTGGTATCTTGGGCGTCGGTAGATTTATAGCTAAGAACTCCCGGTGTAAACCGATGATCGATCAACTGTCCGCCAAACCGGATAAAATGATTCGGATTGGGTACATAGTCCAGGTCTGCTTTTAACGCAAAATCGCGGATACCCGAGCTATATTCCGAGTGGTAGAATTCACTGATCGTAGTATCTGGCGATGTTGTCGTTTCTTTGGATTGGGCATTCACCAAAAATCTATACCGACTATACGTAGCCGTTACGTTGCTGAACAACTTGTTAGTAATGATTGAATTCCAACGAAGTGCCGTTGTAATATTACCCCATCCTAACCTAAGCGCTTCCTCGTATTTGGAATTATTGTCGCTCCCTTCGTTGTCATATTCAGATTTCGCAAAGGCCTTGTCATTTCCCGAATAGGCACTCAGGTATATTCGGTTTTTGTTATTAATGTGGTGGTTTATCTTTGCATTTAAATCATAAAAGTAATACCCGGCACGTTCATCACCGTCAGAAGCAATTCTGATTAACGGACTGGCTATTGCATCGATATAGGTCCGACGTCCAGAAACAATATATGAAGTCTTGCCTTTAATGATTGGGCCTTCAAGTGTAAGCCGTGATGCTACGACCCCAATGGAACCTTCACCTCTGAATTTATTCACGTCACCTTCTTTCATGTTGATATCAATCACGGACGATAATCGGCCACCATATCGCGCTGGGAATCCACCTTTGATCAACTCCACTCGGTTGATTGCATCCGCATTAAAGACAGAAAAGAATCCAAAAAGATGGGATGCATTATAAACCGGGACACCATCCAGCAAAATTAGATTTTGTTCCGGACCTCCTCCGCGCACATACAATCCGCTGGATCCCTCCGAACCTGACTGCACACCGGGTAATAATTGCAAGACTTTAAGAACATCAACTTCACCAAGAAATGCAGGCAAAGATTTAATTTGCTGAAGTGGCACATCGATAGTTCCCATCCGCGTACTCTCCTGAATCCTGTCTTCTGCTTTTCCTTCAATAACGATTTCTTTCAACGTAGACTCGTATACGAGCCCGATATTAATGGTAGTGTCACGGGAAAGGAAAAATTTTAATGAAACTGGTCCGTATCCAACATAGGAAACACGCAAGTAAACTAAGTCCCGAGATTGCGTAAAACTATAGAATCCATATGTATTGGTCGTGGTTCCCTGCAGCGTCTTCGGATTGAAGATAGTTGCGCCTATCAGTGTCTCACCTGTTGCATTATCTTTTATGGAACCATCAATTGTAAATTTCTGCGCTTGCGCATAACAAGAAAGCAGGCCAAAGATCAGGCAAAACAACGATTTCATATAAGGCGTTAGGTAACCATGGATGAAACGTGCGTTAGAATAGTTTTAATATATGCGGTGAGCAAATATTTTCACACCAAGGTTATCATAGAAGTTTGGGCGTGCCCCTGCCCGCCGCACGATTCCTACCCACGGGTCGGGCTATCCGTTCCAAGTCCGGCCAACACTCCTGCCCCACGCGCTTCGGGCTTTCCACTACTATCCCTCACGCGCTTACAACTGGCAATAATTCACCTTGCAGACTCTTACATTAACACATGGTGGGCGAGCACCATCTGTACATCATAAACATTGACTGATTTGTTAAACTTCTTTTTGATGCTAGGTTGTACTTCGCTGGAAATCCAAATTTTTAGTTCAGCATCCAAATCAAAAGTACCGGCGGTCTCAATACTAAATCTTGAAATACTTTTATAGGCAACCGAGAGGTACTCCGTTTTACTTCCGGTAAGGCCTTGCTTGTCGACCAATATCAGTCGCTTGGAAGTAAAAATGAAAATGTCTCTTATTAACTTAAAACCTAATTCGATTTCTTCACCTTCTAACAACAATTTTGCGTAATCCTTCTTTAGTTCGTCTTGGCTAACTGCTCCCGCGTTGCCTAACAATGCTGAAAAAATTCCCATAAAGTTTTGTAAATTTTAATACTTCACCCCTAACTATTTATAATGTGGATTCTTTAACTCTTCACCCTTGTATACTTTTCAATATTATATCTTTCAACGTTAAGATTTTCTATTTTTTCAACACCGCGTTGGGTTAACGTGTCACCATCAATGTTAATGGTAAACTGAAACGTGTGTCCCTCCCACTCACGATGATTACAATATTCCAGGTATTCGGTGTACTGATCGCCTTCTAAAAGATACCTGCCTCCTCCCGCAGAAAAAATCGCCGTTGAATCTTTCTCTTTTTTCAAATCGTGGTTTAAGAATGAAAAATGTGTCTCATTGATGATCTTGATCATGGCTTGATCCTTGGTGTAGTCGGTAACCGTTGTGTCTCCATTTTCAATAAGCGTACCGGTAACTAACTGCCAGGTGCCTTCAATATTAAGATTGGTGCCAGTTGGTTTATCGCCCGACGAATTGCACGAGACGATGATAACAAAAACCAAGCAATAGACGAATGTGGATTTCATGAAGACAATCATTTTGTAATTTGGTTGAATAAAAATTTCTCGAGCCATCACTTTAACTGGGTTTTTAAAAACATTATCACTTTCGTCCTTATTTCGTCGGTGTCAAACATTTCTCCAAAGTGAGGTGCGTCTTTAACTATAATAAGTTCATTCTTTACTTTGGCCAAATCCAGGTACGACTTCAGTAGATAAGAGTGTGTCAGCGGCACTTCTGCATCTTTTTCTCCATGCACAATTAAGAAAGGAGGATCGTTGGCATCGACATATGTTACCGGGCTGGCCAACTTACTAATATCTGGCCGGAGAATAGGAGAACTACCCAGTAATATACCAATTGGATTGTCAACCTCATCGGGTTTCGCCATACCAAAAAAAAGCATGAAGTCAGATGGACCATAAAAATCTATAACGGCTTTTATCTTGAATGAATGCTTCTTCGACTGAACATGGAATTCAGGGACGGCATTATTCGAAGAGAGTCCAAGCAGCGATGCAAGGTGACCACCCGCTGAAAAACCCATCAGCGAAAATCGACTTTTGTCCAGCTTGTACGTTGCAGCATTGCCAAAAAGAAATTCAACCGCTTGATAACAATCCTGAATTTGTGCAGGAAATATTCTAGCCGTACTAGGACGATAATCAATGGAAGCCAGCGCAAAACCATTACGCAATATTGCATTAATGGTATTTTTCATGTAGCCCATGTCTGCGTATTTATCACCATGCATCCACGCCCCACCATGCACCCAAATCACCAAAGGAAAATTCGATCCTCCACCCGCTGGAAGATATACATCCAATAAATGCTTTTTAACGGTATCACTTGCATACGGTATATTTTGATGAAAGATGGTTCCAGGAGGAAAAGCGCTTTTGACGCTTTCAGGCTGCGAAAAAACCAACGAAGAATAAGAACATATTACTATCAAACATCCAAACCAGTATTTCATTGACGAGTTTCCTTTAGTGCCTAAATATAATAGTTAAGCGCATGGAAAAAGGGATCGTCAATTTATTTTACAGAAACACACGAACCATTGACCTTGGTGATAACAAAGAAGATAGAACACAACTTAGCAATGAACAGCCTTGGATGTATTGGTCTCACAAACCACAAATGGTTATATCAGTCCCACCAGTGTTCGGGTAAAAATTAAAAATCAACTCAAAAAGTTTGTACACACCGTAACACGCGGCAACAACCACGATCATTGCCATGACCGCGACGAATGCTAAAAGCCCGTTGCCGGAGCCTTGATGTTTCCCTTCAAAATAGTGCTCTCTTAATAACTTAACATTCCTGTCATTTGCCCTGTAAAAAATATCGAAGACAGTTCCTATCACTGGAATAGCGCCGATGATCGCATCCAGTGTAGAATTTAAGATCATTTTGATCACCACATTCCGGCTCGCACCTTGATTATGCATGGTATAGATAAGTGCTGCTGAAATCAGATAGGTTATTAAATCTCCGAACACAGGAAACAAACTGAGCAAAGGATCAATCCCAAACCGGATGTTTGTACCCGGAATCAGAAATCGCGAATCCATCCATCTCGCCAGCCGCTCAATCCACTGTATGTCGGGTGAACTGTAATTCGGAATTGGTTTCGCTTTCAATACTTGGACTTTTGGCTGCATGTATCTCGTTTTAGTTGGATAAAGATGTAAAACAATGCCAGCTTTTATAAGGCGTTTCGTGACGCTAAAAAGATTTTGCGTTTGGAATTTGAGGAAACTTTGCCACACTCGTGTTGCCTTCAATCGTATTTCTCAATTCACTTTTGGACTTATGAATTTGCATATAGCCGAACGTAAAGTAGGGGTTGGGATGTAGAATAAAATAGAAAAACCGTTCCTGGAGTCGAAACGGTTTTTATAAGTGATTTTACGCGTGTTACTTAAATAACTTTCCTAGCAATCCGCCCATGCTTTGGTTGCTTCTGCTTTTACTTAGTCCTGATATCAAAGAGCCTAACCCTCCCATTCCTCCCGGTAGTGATATTCCCCCACCAGCGTTACCACCCAACATTCCACCAAGTACACCACCCGCTAGTCCGCCTGCACCTTTTCTCCCTCCGCCAAGCATTTTCCCCGCAAGACCTCCCAGTAGCATCGGGCCGAGGAACCCAAAAATGCCTTTGCCCATCGCCCCTAAATCAATACCGGCATTTGATAACTTTTGTTGCATGCCAGACGATTGCAAGAAATCAGGTTTGGCTAATTCCTCGGCGTTATGAGGTTCATCTCCAGCCTTGTTTACCAATTGATCAAGAACTGAAAATTGAGTCTGGGTTACGTTCAAATACTTAGCTACTTTTTCAATATTTCCTTTTTCCTCTTCTGTATAGCTTTGATCAGCTTTTGCCAAAGCCATTAGATCTGTAATAAGACCGTATCTTAAATTGCTTTCTTTCAATGCATCCAGGCACTGTTTCAAGTTTTGCCCAGAGGTATCTTTAGCTGCCTCGATGATGTTCTGCTCCTCTTCGGGCGAAATGCCAGCAGCATGAGAAATTTCGCGTAAATGTTCCAGTTCATCGGCATTTGCCTCGCGGTCTGCCGTGGCAAGCGCTGCCAGTGCGCCCAGATACGCAGCCTTTTCATGCTGGGAATATCCGGTTAAAAGGGTTTCTGATTTAACTTCCATATTTTCAGTTTAGGTTTAAAATACAATCTCAAACATCTAACACCCCGCGAAGCGATAGGTTTAACAAAGCACCCATTTCACCTAACTATTAACCAACCTTACCACCGACAACCTTATTACAGATTAGATGATTACTGATAACCTTTAAACCCCAACTACTGCTTAATAAACTCAACCCTACGGTTAAGCGCTTTATTAGATGGTGTATCGTTCGCCGCGACAGGTTTTGCTTCACCATTACCATCGGTTTCTATTCTGCTCCCGTCAATTCCGAAAGATGTTACAAGTTCTTCTTTGACCGAAGCGGCTCTTCGTTTTGAAAGATCAAGGTTGGCAGCGTCTGCACCATCGGCATCCGTGTGACCAACAATTTTGATTTTCACATCCGGATTTTCACTCAAGACAGCTGCAATCTCTTTTAGGGTGCCATAAGATTCAGGTTTAACCACCGCTTTGTTGACGTCAAAATAAATTCCGTAGCTAACGAGTTTGCCTTCCGTTAATAATTTATTCCGCATGTCAGGTGCCCCTACGGCAATTCGAACATTGCTCACCATGGCTGCGCCTCCTTCAAAACGTATTCTGTCCATCTTTACGCTCGACACCGGAAATGCCCTTGGAAGATCGAACAGCTTGTCTTCGTTCTGATACACCCTGACCCTAGCCTTTTGAACCCAAATAGACATGTGATATTTTTTTCCCTCTGATTGGTAGTATTGCTTTCCTTCTTTAAAGCCATTCAATCCAAGATCATTTCCTTCGTCACCGTTGATATAGGTTCTGTACCCAAGCCGGCCGAAATATTCACAACCTATCATGAGACCAGCTTTTCCAGGAACACTCCCATGATCGTACGATTTTACATTAATGGCTTGCATCAATCTAAAATGATAACCCGCCATACCACCTTCTTCGCCTTTAATGGGAACTACATCAAATTCTATTGTATAGTTATCCGGAAGGTTTAACAATCCATCCGTCCAGATTGCATTGACGGTGCTGAACTTCATCCATTTACCCAAATACAAGTTTGTGGTAACAATCTCTGCCGAACCATTTGTGTTCCACAATGCGGGGAAGTCGCCAATGTTATCTTGCGAGAAATCATCATAAAAAATAACTTTTTCCCCCGGTATAAAATCGAACTTTGAGTAAGCTTGCAGTGACGGAACTGTATCCGATTTTGCCTTAGCTTGACCGGTCGTTTTTACTTGTTCTTCTTTCGGCTCTTCAGTTTTCACTTCCTTTTCCTCGGGTTGTTCCTCCTTCTTAGAAGCGTCTTCAGGAATTTCCTCAATTTTTTTCTCAATTACTTTATTGGCTTTTTTCTCTAACGCTTTTTTTGGATTGATGATTTGAGCGTTAACATGTGTAAAGAGAAAAAAGGTAGCTAGACAAATGATGAATACTCTCATAATTTTAATTTTAAACAAAGTTGACGCGTGGTAACCGCTCAAATGTTGATCCTTATCATATGGATGTGTGATTGTTATCATGAAATCGCGCTGATGGTTGTCACAAAAAAAACTTCCCGAAAGTAAACTTTCGGGAAGTTGGCCTGAAGGGATAAACGCCTTAGCTGTTATTGACTTATTGACAATCCATGAATTGATAGGACGTTCTATAGGAAGAAGTTTGAACACCATTTTTATCCAACGTCTTGACAATAACATCGATGGGAAAATTTCTTGCATTGTAGTCGTTGGTATAAATCGTTGTTGATGACACCTCCCATTGTCCGGTGGCACTCGCACCATAGTAAGTTGACTTGGTCAGGTTATGCTTAGGCGCATACTCAGGTTGTGTATGTGGCACGGTGGGGTGACCTTTATATTTTTTATACATCAATAGAAAGGGATTTTCTTTCGTATCAAATTCATTCGTCCAGGCTGAAGATGGTTTCGCATTTATATGGCGTTCAGTTCTGATGTTGTCACCTTCAGCGTTATATTCATACCGCATTTCATCAGTAGATCCACCTCCAAAAGTTTCAATTGACTTGGTTAACCAGCCTTGGGTATTAAATTCAAGGAAAGGAGAAGTTGAATTTCCATACATGTCCACGCGTGTCATTTTTTGAAGTTTATCACCGTTCCATTCAAACTTCGTATATGAATTATCATAAGTGGTGCTGGCCTTTGTCACCCTTCCATCGGTGTTGTATTCATAAGTAAAATTATAATCCTTCACTTTACCATTGTTTGTAGTGGAATGTGTTTCCTTGGATAAACGATCATTTTGATAGGTGTATTCAGACGAGCTGCTCTGTGCGGTTGCAACGCCATCCCTATCTGTGCTAGCATATTGCATTACAGAACTAATAAGGAAGTCGTTATCATCAAATTGTCGACTGGTGGAAGAAGTCGAATTAGCAGTTTTGCCATCGCTGTAAGAATACTTATAGGTAGCGCTCATACTTGTTTGATTTCCTCTTTCATCGTATCCATAGTTAATGGTATAAGTATATGTGTAGGTAATAGTGGCGCTTTCCCTGCCTGTACCACTGGCAGTCTGTGTTGTTACCTTACAAACACTGGGCACTACTGGCGGCGGTGTGGTCGGACCCGGGCCGGCAGGAGCTGGATCGTCATTTGAGCTACAGGCGGCCAAAAAAGACACTGCAGCCAAAAGAACGATGCATAAAATATTTTTTCTAAGAAAGACTGATTTCAAAACATATTGATCAGCGTCGGTGGTTTTCATAAATGGTATTAATTTTTTTATCAAAGGTATCGGCTGAGGTGACGTCTGTCTATAACCTATTTAGGTGCGCCGATAATGAATAACACTCGCGGAAGGCAGGGATGCGGAAGGGCATAATTATAAATAAAGAAGCTGGAACGACGAAATCAGCTGAAGGTTATACCGAAAACCCTGCCCCTTTTCGTTGGAAGAAAAATTGGTTACACTGGATTTTTACAACAGCCTTTTAGCTACAATTTTTCTTTGTCGTATAGCTTAAGTCCTTGCATCAACCGATTAATGGTTTTTGCGATTCTGTCAATTTTAGTTTCTTCTTTTTTCGCGGAATAAATCCAGTCGATGTAAAACTTACGCTCGCTCTCTGATAGAGAATTAAAAAATGACAACGCCTGAGGTTCATCTTGTAAACAAATCAACATTTCCTCGGGAACTTCCAACGGCTCGTTATCGGCATATAGTATAATATGGACAAGGTCACCTTCATCTTTCTTGATCTTCTTTCTGATCTCAGCTTTAACGGGAAGAAAAAGATTTCCATTACCCATAGGCATCAGGTGATATTTTTTGATCTCATAACCATCAATGGACCCTCTTACTTTCACCCAACCAAAATGAGCTTTCCTATCCTGAATTATCTCAGGTATGCGTGCAAACGTCCAACCGCCCTTACCATGAAATTTTTCAAGGCGATATTTTTTATTAACCAGGGGTTTCATCCAGAGGAATAAAGTGCTGAAAATTTACAGCAATCGGAGGACTATTTTAAGCATGAAACACACAAATACCAATCATCCTTTAGAAAAAGACAACCCTTGTGACGCTAACGCCTTACGAAGTTTAGGGATAGAGCTAGGTCCCATGCCATGCAGTTGCAAAATTTCAGATTCGCGCTTCTTGGCCAGTTGATGAAGGGTAACAATTCCTGCACCCTCAAGCGCGCGCCTGGCCGGGGCACCTAATATGGAAAGAAAGCCTTCATTAGGCTTTCTTTCCTTTTCACAGATCGGGCACGTAGGACAGTCACTGCTTTTGTAATATTGGTGCCCTTGCTTACAAGTTTTAAGGCGTCCCTTGGTTGACATTAATTCGCTTCCGTGTATTTTTTAAAATTGTCAAGAATAGCCTGCCAGCCACCACGTTGCATTTCAATCGGGTTTATGTTTTCCGGATCGAAGGTTTCGGTTACGGTGGTTTGATTGCCATTCCCAGAGAAAACAATTTTCACCGTTCTGCCATCATCGATCACATATTCTATCACTTTGTTGGGTACAACATTCGTATAAACACCTCCAAAATCGAAACTGAAACTTCCGTCTTTTGCGGCCATCGTCGTTTTAAATTTGCCATCCTTACGCAAATCATTCTCAGCATGTGGCGCATGCCAATCGTCAGATGGAAATGCCCAACGTGTAATGTGTTCTGGTGCAGACCAGTAAGCCCAAACTTTTTCTACTGGAGCTTTCACCACTGCTTCAACAGTGATGGCTGTTTTTTCTATTGTTTCCATTTTTTTCTGATTAGATGTTTGTTGATGAAGACAAAATTATCACAGCGATATGACATTGAAGGGGTGTAAATATGAAGTTTATACGGGCAGAATGCGACATCTTAACAGCAACTTCCAGCAGAATAAAATGACTATCAGAAATCTCAGACAATCGGTCGTGACAATCAAGACGGCCGAACCGAAAAAGTTGAAAAGCTAAAAAGCCCGCCAGGGTATGGCGGGCTTTTAGTCAGGAAAAAAATAAAACCTCTCTATGAAAACTGACAATACAAAACTACGCTCAGTGCTTCACAGAAAAATGCCGCTTTTCCATAAGATCATACAAGAGACTTTAATAGAACAAAAAATTGTGAACTGTGTATTTTCGGCCACATCTACCACGCGAAACTCGATTAACCAATCTTTCGGTTGGCAGCCGCTAAATTTTTCTTTCGCCAATGAATAACACCCATGGACTCTTATCCGGCGCTTTGTACACAAAGTCAGTTTCGGTTTTACCATCCTTCCATTCGCCTTTTTGCGGCTGGAACCACCTCACTGCAAGATTTTGCGGCACTGATTTAATTTTGATGTCCCCACCTTCCGGCAGATAGGCAACATAAAACTTCCCTTCTTTAGCAAGCAGCGGCCGGTTGCCTTCTGTGAGGTCCCATCGCTTCTCCATGTCAGCAAAATCATAACCTTCAAACGCTTTTGAAACAAAACCTACATATTGGCTTCCTTCCAAATTGATAGCTTCTTTCCAGGAAAGGGGTTGATCGGTCCATGCGCCCCACCCTTCTTCATCCGGCGTAAGCTTCCATTGCCATAAAGCTGCAGCACCATAAACCACACCCATCGTCCCACCATGCATTAATTGCGTCCATGCTTCCTCTCCCTGCCACCAACCGAGTCCCAGCTTTCCTCCACCCATCCCTTCGTAGGTAGGCTCTCCGTTAAGGACTGCCTTGACGGGCTTGTTTAAATACATTTCTTCCACCTTATAAGTGATGTGTTTGCCATCATGCCCGCTCTGCGCCCATTGAAAATCCAGCCACGGTTCATGCTGATGCGATCGGTTAAAATGAAAACATTTCGAGCTGTCGCCCTGGGCCCATGAAGCTAAATAATTGTCAGCAGGATTGTAATGAATACCAGTAGGCTGACCGTAGGCATCCCATTTTTCAACGGTTTCTCCTCCGGGTAGTACGCCTGGATCTTTTCCCGTTCCGTCAGCACTTACAAGCCAAAACGCCGGGTAACTTCCATAACGTGCTACGAGGTATTTACAATAACGCGCATACTCCCCAGGGTCAGCTGTAGTCCCTAACACGGTTTTACCTTTCCATCCGAAGCCATGAAAAACAGGCTGGTATACCGGAACAATTTCATGGGCAAGCAGAATTCCCATAAGCGAATCGAGGTACTGGAAATAATCTGGCTTCAATTTATTCAAATGTCCATCGCGCAAATCTTCGAATGCGCGGTCAAATCCTAAAACAGTATCACGCGATTCAGGACCCTCCGCATAACGGTCGGGCTGCACGGACATCAACAAAGCCGTGTTGAAACCTTTGCGTTGACGGTTTTTAGCATACTCATCGACCTGCTCTGGCTTCGCCCGGAAAGGGATACCCCATGGTGTATCCCCAACTACGAGGAAAGGTGTTCCATCGGCGTGAACGACATTTCTTTTTCCCTGAGACATCTTTAAAAATCCATGGCGCAAAAGTTTGTTGCTGCCTGAATAAGGCTCAGAGACAAGTTGCCCGCTTACTGCGAGGCCCACGTCATTTGAGGAAGATAGAATTTTCCATGACCATGTAGAACCATGGTCCGGAGGAGAAAATCTGACAATCCATTGTTGACCACCGTTCCAAAAAGCCGGCCGAAGCATCACGACGCCTTTTTCATTCTTGAACTCGGCCCACACGTCGATGTCCGTATAAGGATTCTCATATCTATTTTCAGCCTTAAGCGAAATCTCAAATGATGTCCATTGCTCCACCCGCGGAACGTCCTTCTCCTGCTGACAGCCAAACAGAAAGACAATAGAGGAAACAAAGAAATAAATCGCAAAGCGCATGGAATTAATTTTAGTAAACCAAGATAGACATTTGAAAAGACAACGCACTAAAAAATTATTCTAAATGAACCAGGATGCTACAGTACAGTATGGCTTGGAGCAGCATAGAATATTTCATCTTCCTCACTTACCTTAAAGACTAATAGTTTTGTTATTTTACGTACTCATAAATTTTTGCGGATGTTAAAAATCAGTCTAACCCTTCCATTGATACTGCTATTGATGAATACAATTTTCGCGCAAGACACTTTTCCCTTATACAAGGATAAAATCCCCAATAGCAAATCCACCGCGAACGAAGAAAAAACAGAGGAGCGAAATGGAATGACCATTGTAAGCAAAATTTCTGTACCCACCATTCGGTATTATCCCGCATCTGAAAAGACTTCAACAGGTGCAGCTGTTATTATTTTCCCTGGTGGCGGCTATTCGATAAACGCGGTGCGTCACGAAGGTTATGATATTGCAAAAAGATTTAATGAAGTTGGAATAACGGCATTTGTGGTGAAATACAGGATACCGGAAGATGAAACAATGGTTGAAAAAGAAATCGGACCGCTGCAGGATGCACAGCAAGCAATTAAGATGGTGCGTGAAAATGCGGCTGCCTATAAAATTGATCCCCAACGAATTGGTGTAATGGGCTTCTCTGCGGGAGGCCATCTTGCATCCACGATTGGAACTCATTACAGCGAATTGAAAATTGAAAATCCAAAAAATACAATACTTCGACCAGACTTCATGATCCTTATATATCCCGTCATAAGCTTTCAGGATGATATCGGACACCGCGGTTCACGTGACCGGCTTCTGGGAAAAAATCCAACGAAGGAAAAAATAGATTTCTATTCAAACGAACTTCAAATCACCAATGAGACACCACCAACTTTCCTCGTGCATGCGAGCGATGATTCAGCCGTACTTTCTATCAACAGTGTCAGGTTCTATGAAAACTTGCTAAAACATAAAGTACCAGCGGAACTTCATATTTATCAAGCGGGTCAACACGGGTTCGGATTGAACAATAAAACAACAAAAGACGATTGGTTTCAACGCTGCATAAATTGGATGGAATCAAACGGCTGGCTAACTAAAAAGTAGATTCGATAATCGTTCTTTCTTAAAAAATCTGTTAAGAACGCATCGTAATAAATAAAAATGCCATCAGATTATTTGCCATATGCATCGAAGTGCTTATGATTAAACCCTGTGATTGTTGGCGGAAATGCCCCGCTAGCATACCAAACGCAAAATAAAATACAAACAACTTCAGGTTTTGATGTACAAGTGCAAACACAAGCGATTGGAGAATATTTGCATACAAGAATTTCATGTTACGCTCGCATGCTGATAAAAAAATCCCCCGAAACAGCACTTCCTCATAAAATGGCACCAATATCACAACAAATAAAAACCCAAGGTAAGGACTGTAAAAGCTATTGATTGATATAATACTGTCGTTGATGGATGCAAAAACCGACGATCCATCTTCCAGACTGATACCGGCCTGATGAAGAATGCCTGCATACACAGCTAACCCAATCCGCAACGCAAAGGCTAATCCAATTCCAGTTCTGATCTGAATGGCACTGTTGCGCATCTTTGTAATAAAATTCGCGATGTCCTCATTCTTCAAAAAGGCCATAGTCACAACGGCCAGGCTGCTGAAAAAGAATAGTGTGGCGTTCGCCAAATGCTTACTGATTACTTCCCCCGCTTCGGATGTGATCCTTGAATTGAAGATGCCAATAAAGTCGTTGTAATTGAATAACAGATATGCCACAACGTCGCTCAACAACCAAAACGAGCACACCAGCCAAAATTGTCTGAGTCCCCACTTAAAAGTTGTTTCAGAGAAGATCTTTCCCCGTTGCCGCTGCCACATGCCATAATAGTGAATGGGTAGAATCCATAGATATGGAAGAACAAATGGAAGAACGATCAGCAATACCAACAAAAGGATCCGGCCGACATCTGAAAGCAGCCATCCGCTCAAAGGATTACTAAACGTCAATCGAAGCCGGTAGATCCCCACAGGATCGTTCCAAAAATCTTTCTCAACATACCGTTCGTAACTGGCTTGTACAGAATCTGCACTGGAGTACTTCAAATCATACTCCAATAATTTCTGAAGGCCAAGGAAACTCCAATCTGACGCTGATGCTTTCAAAAGGTACGGCCGGGCTTCTTCCCAAAGTCCATTATCAATCATGGCTTGACCCAGCGCACCGGCGTCCTCCATTTGCGCATTCTTTTTACTACTCATGCGAAATGCATCCATGGCTTTGTCGGGCACACCCAACTCCAGCAACAGCTTTCCTTTTTGGTTTAATGTCCAGGCCTCATCGGTAGAATCCATGCCGTTCAAGAGCGCATCGATGGCCTTGCTTTTTAATGACTGGTTTTTATACGACTCTGCTAACAATAAACTTAAATCGAGTGTATCGTTATGCGCAATAGCAAGTTCCCCAAACTGAGCGGCCTCCGCAAATTCTTCGTTGTAATGATATTGTTCAGCAAGTTGTTTGTACACTTTCCATGCATATCCTTCCCACAGCGATTCATTTTCCTTGCTCAGGTCACGCAGGTGCTCCAGGTGCATGGTCAACGAATCTCCATATAAAAATTCTCCCTGATACAACAGTGCCTCAGGGTTACCCGGAAACCGTTTCACAACGTCTGCTGCACACGCCTTTGCCTCTTCGTAGTTTGGGTTATATTCTTCGTACGAGTCATAATAAGCTTTATCAATAATACGGCATTTCTCAAGCTGAATTTCTATATCCGTCGGGTTGGCCTTGATGTGCGCATCAAAAGATGCAAGGATTTCCTTATACAAGGAATCTTTGGCATTCGTAAGTTTAGTAAGGTAGTGCTGATGATCCTTCAATAGAGATTGTTGCTGCGCATGGCCTTGTGCCATAAAAGCAAAAACAATTACCAAAACAATTAATTTCCTCAACGATTTCATAGATCAATGAAAGTAAAGGTAAAAGAAATTTCAGGTGATAGGCTTTGACAGCAAGTACCAATAACGGTTATGAGTCAGCTATGTAAGTTTTTTTTCAAGAATAATTGATTTTGTCTGAACAGATTCCATGATTTCAGAAAATCAACTGCCGCATCGGCTTATTATCTTCGAAAATGTATCAGAACGAATTACCTTAGCACCAACGGCATCTTAACACGTTTCACTAATTTCGCTTAATGACTCCCAGACATTTTAGAATATTTCCGCTGCTTCTCATCATCCTCATTGGATGTTATAAGAGAAGCACGGTAGTTGAACAACCACGCACGATCACCGACGACTCTTTATTGACACTGGTCGAGTACAAAACTTTTCAATACTTCTGGGATGGTGCCGAACCAACCTCGGGTGCAGCTCGGGAAAGATATCATGTCGACAATGTCTATCCCGACGATGACAAACACGTTATCACATCCGGAGGAACAGGCTTTGGTGTCATGGCTATATTGGTAGGTATTGAGAGAAACTTTATAACGCGTGCACAAGGCGTCGAACGTTTAACCAAACTGGTGGGGTGGCTGGAGAAAGCGGATCGCTTCCATGGTGCCTGGCCTCACTGGCTGAATGGAGAAACTGGAAAAGTTAAACCATTCAGCCCGGATGATGACGGTGGTGACCTGGTCGAGACATCGTATCTATTGCAAGGGTTATTGTGCGTTAGAGAATATTTTAAAGCCGGCAGTGAAAAAGAGAAAGCCTTGGCATCCCGGATCGATAAACTCTGGCGGGAAGTTGAATTTGATTGGTATCGGAATGGAAAGGATGTGTTGTATTGGCATTGGTCGCCGAAGAATCAATGGAAAATGAATTTTCCTGTCGAGGGTTACAATGAGTGTTTGATCCTGTACATTCTTGCAGCCGCCTCTCCAACGCATAGCATACCCGCCAACGTGTATCACGAAGGATGGGCACGAAGTGGTGGAATAAAAAATGATACTTCACATCAACAATACGGTTACCATTTAAGCCTCAAGCACAATGGTGCCGCCCAGTTTGGAGGGCCTTTGTTTTGGTCGCACTATTCTTTTCTGGGATTGGATCCGCGTAATTTAAAAGATGATTATGCCGATTATTGGGAGCACAACAAAAATCATACGTTGATTAACCGGCAGTATTGTATGGAAAACCCAAAAGGTTATAAAGGGTACGGTGAAAATTGCTGGGGACTAACAGCCAGCTATTCAATAAATGGATATGCTGCGCACAGCCCCGTTGAGGACCTTGGCGTTATATCACCAACGGCTGCCTTATCGTCTTTTCCGTATACACCAGACGAATCTATGAAAGTTCTCCGTCATCTGTACGACGATTTGGGAGAAAAAGTATTTGGCGAATATGGTTTTTACGACGCGTTCAGTGAACAATACAACTGGTACCCTACTCGCTACCTGGCGATTGACCAGGGTCCGGCTATTGTTATGATGGAGAACCATCGTAGCGGACTGATATGGAAATTGTTTATGTCGGCGCCGGAGATTCAGGTAGCAAAGGATAAGCTTGGATTTAAGTGAGGTCCAACGACGTTCTTTTGTTATTTGAATCACCTTTGTTTGTCAACAATCCGAAACCATAATCTTCAAGGGCAATACATTTTACCCTCCACCTCCCATAAACAACGTGCCTCTTGTCCCAACTGCATCCACTGTTAGCTTCACGTGCGTTAACTTTCTCATTCATGTGGCCGTGTGTGTTTATAGATTAAAAAAATCTCTTGCCACTGTTTCTACTTTACTGTAAGTTTAACAAAACTCATTACCTATGAAATCCTTTATCGCTTTTGTCGCCTCTATCGTTCTGGTGCTTACTATTTCTTCTATGACGGTCGCACCACAATCAGAAGGCTGGGTTAGTTTGTTTGATGGAAAAACCTTAAACGGATGGAAGGCAGCAGAAAATCCGGCAACCTTCACCGTGGCCGACGGAGCCATCGTCGTCTTCGGCAATCGTGCGCATTTATTCTACGACGGCCCCTTGAATAATCACAACTTCAAAAACTTTGAATTTAAAGCGCAGGTCATGACTACCCCTGGCTCAAACTCCGGAATTTTTATTCATACAGTCTATCAGGAAACAGGCTGGCCAACCAAAGGCTATGAAATACAGGTTAACAATACCCATACGGATTGGAGAAAAACAGGGAGTGTTTATGCCATTCAGGATGTAAAGGAAGCTCCTGCAAAAGACAATGAATGGTATACACAGCACATTATTGTGCAAGGAAAAAAAATTACCGTCAAAGTAAATGGTAAGGTGATCAATGAATACACAGAAGGTGCAGACGGCAGGTTATCCAGTGGAACCGTTGCATTACAGGGACACGATCCAAAAAGCAAAGTCTTTTACAAGGACATCATGATTAAACCGTTACCTGATTAAGTCTCCCCGTTTCTGCCGGATCAGAGTATCAAGAATAATATTGTCGCCGCGGGTACCACGAAGATTGCACTCATAATAATGGCCTTTAAGAAGGACCGAAAATGAAACCGCACATCTTTCCATCCACTGGCTCCTTCGGTTCCCGAAATGGGTGGATGTGCTGGATCAATTAAGAGCATGGCGATGCCGTCAATGACAATGAGATCCCATGCATGAACAATAATCCATATTGCATAAAGATGGACAAGGGTTGCAACCCACGACAGTTCATGTAACGATGTTTTTGCCATGTAAATTACCGACAGTACCGATAGCCCTGGAAGAATTACCAGGTATATCGGCAATAGCACGTAGTTTGTAATTCTCTTTTCCTGATCGGTTTTTGGTGCTGCCCGCTTGATGATATCGGGGGGCAGACTGTGCAACCAAAGCCTTGGCCATCCCACAAAAGTGATCATAACAAAAATTGAAAAGGGAATGCAAATCAGCAAACCATGCAAAAGGGTTGTTGTTAAGCTGATCATTTGTCAGGTATTATACCAACGCAAAACGTATCATCTGATTTCCTCACCGAATGTAATCTGATTCTCATTATTATCGACGAGCGAAAATTCTTTTTGCCCCCACGGCCGCGGCTCCAGTTTCCCGATGCAAGGAATATCACCAGCTAATGTTAACATGGCGTGAAGCTTGTCAATTTGAGTTACTCTTATGTAACACATGCCATCGTTGGCTGTCTCTTCCAGGTCAGGATTTAGGAAGAAATGTAATTCGATACCATCGCGGTATAGCATAAGGTAGTCTGGATAATCTGCTCCCACCTGTCTGAAATTTAACTTGTCAATATAAAATGATTTCGTAGCCGCCAGGTCTTTTGAGGGAAGTTTTGGAATCACAGAGTTGAAAAAAGAGGCCATGATTATTTTCTATTTAGGTTATTTGTTGGCGCTTGTCATTATCCACGTTGAGCACTACGGCTTCTGCTATCACATTATTCAAATCTAAAACCTGTCTTTCATTAATACTTGAAAAAATTCTACAAATCAACAAAGGCTTTTGCTAAATTCAACGGCATAAAGAAGAGCCCATGACCCGTTTCTTTCTTTGCTCCCTTTTATGCTTGTGGTGTCATATGTTTTCTGTTGCCCAACATGCGCACCATTCGAATCCTGTCGGCACTGCTGTTGACGATATTGAACCACAACCACTACTTGCGCATGCCATGCGGTTAAATGACGCCTTAACGTTATTGGGAAGTTCATTAGCAACCGAAGACCAAAGGCGCATCAAAGAATTGCAAAACAAATCGCTCACAGCGCAAACCTCGCGTGACATTCAGGCCATTCTTGATCCCTATTGCCTTGCCATAGTTGATATTAATCCCGAAGCCCGCGTCAAAGTTACCCGCGGTCCGGCAACAGCCACTTTAATGCAACACGGCTGGACAAGTTTCCTTGTGAAAATAAAAAATGATGCGGGTGTTACTGCGAAGCTGGTGGCCGAAAGTCCGAATGCAGCGCCCGTCTTGCATATTTCTACTTTTCAACCCTACACGAAGAAAGAAAATATCTTGACACAAGGTCAGGTTGCTAATCGCTTTTTAGAAATCCAGATGTTTGACAACAGGCCGCTAGCACCAACACTTTCGGGATTGGGATTGGAATATGCCGTCGTCCAAATTTACAGTAAGGATGCGGGGAAACGTGAAGCGGAAATCGGGTTTCATATTGGTGAGGGAAGTCAGGATATCGGATTCCGGTCTTCTGTGAACGTTCTGTTTAATGTTCTTCCTTCCGTTAAAGTTGTCTTCAATGTAAAAGATGATGATGGCTCCCCGACTACAGCATCTTTTATAATTACTGATGGTATCGAACGCGTTGTTGATGAATCCGCGAAAGCCTCAATCCGAAATGACATCGATTACCGTTTAACAAAAGCTCAACTTGAGTACATGGATGAATTGCGACCTGCAGACGATTATAAAATTCCTCCCAGATTAACTGGCATCTATCCCCTCCCTTCCAGAAGAGTGGCAGCGTATGATGAATATCCTGACTTCTTTTTCCAACCCCAGGTCTATCGCTCGCAGGGTGAGCATGTTTTACTATCACCAGGAAAGTATACGATCACATTTACACGAGGCCCTGAATATGTAACACAGACTAAAGAAATTGTAGTGCCGGAAGGTGTAAAAGAAATGACTGTATCGTTCGAATTAAAACGCTGGGTGAACATGGCTAAAATCGGATGGTATAGTGCCGACCATCATGTACATGCAGCCGGCTGTAGCCATTATGAAAGTCCGGAAGAAGGTGTGGATCCTGAAGACATGTGGCGACAGATTATTGGAGAAGACTTAAATGTCGGTGCCGTCTTGACATGGGGCCCGGGCTGGTACCACCAAAAACAATTTTTCACAGGAAAGGATCACCCATTGTCAACTTCAAAAAACGTAATGCGGCACGATGTGGAAGTTTCAGGCTTTCCGTCGTCGCATGCCGGACACGTTGTTCTCTTGAACCTGAAAGAGGACGACTATCCCGGCACCAGGAAAATTGAAGACTGGCCCAGCTGGACTTTACCGGTTTTTAAGTGGGCTAAGTCACAGCAGGCTTTAACAGGATATGCCCATTCCGGATGGGGTCTGCAACCAATTGAGAAAACTACTGCCTTGCCGAATTACGCCTTGCCCAAAATGGATGGTATAGGCGCCAACGAATACATTGTGACGGTGACTGAAAACGTTGTTGATTTTTTCAGTGCCGGCGATACACCCGCACCTTGGGAGTTAAACATGTGGTATCATACATTGAACTGTGGATTCAGAACCAGGCTGAGTGGTGAAACAGACTATCCATGCATTTATGATGAACGCGTAGGATTAGCCCGAAGCTACTTCAAACCCGATGGCGCCCTGAGTTATGATAGTTACATTAACGCAATCAAAACCGGACGATCCTACGTCTCGGAAGGTGGGTCGCATATTATCGATTTTTCTGTGGACGGACTGGAAGCAGGTACGCACAACAGCGAGCTGAATCTTACTGACAAAAAAGAACTAAAAATTACTGCAAAGGTTGTAGCACTGCTTTCTGAACAGCAGGATGAAGACGGAGAAATTATTGCTAAACGTCCACTCGACAAACAGCCATTCTGGAATATTGAACGTGCAAGAATTGAAAAATCAAGGAACGTTCGTGTTGAATTAATCGTAAATGGACAACCTGTTGACACTACAATAATTCTCGCGGATGGAACATGGAAAGATATCAGTTTTAACTATCCGCTCACGAGCTCCAGTTGGATAGCATTAAGAGTTTATCCAAGTGCGCATACCAATCCGATTTTTGTTTTAATGAACAACAAGCCCGTTCGTGTAAAAAAAAGTGCCGAATGGTGTCGTCAGGCAGTTGACCAATGCTGGAAAAACAAAAGATCAAATATTCGAGCCGCTGAACGACAAGATGCTGCCGTCGCATACGACCGCGCAAGAAAAATCTATGATTCCATTATTGAGGAAGCGTCTGCTCGCTAAGGCGATCAAAATGGAATAACTTTTATTTTAATTCTGAAGGGCTTACACCGAATCGTCGCTTAAAGGCGCATGAAAAATGATTCGGATTTTTGTAGCCGACTGTTCGTGCAACTTCTGTAACCATCAATCCATCCTCACGAAGTAACTGCATGGCATGATCCATTCGCAATTCACCGATGAACTCAAAAATGCTTTTCCCAAAAATCTTTTTGAAAAGGTTCATAAGCTTATTGGTATTGGTTCCGAATTGTTTCGCCAACGTCGACAAGCAGTGATCCTCAAGAAACGTTAGTGTAAGATGCTCCTTCAGTTGCTGGATAATTTCGATATCCCGACGATTTGCCACCGGGTGTTTAAAAGCTTCTTCCTTATAAAAAAGCGTGTGCATTTGTATAAGAATGATTTGGATAAGGCTTGTTTCAATCATCATTTGTCCAAGTTTACCTTCCATCGGACAATTCAAAATATTTTTCAAAGCCTGCTCCTGCACCAGCGTGAGGGTCGGGAACCGTGATCCTATGATTCTTTCTTTTTTGCTGATACGGGTTTTCAATGTATCAGCCCATTGTTCATCAGGAAGGAATTGCAAAAAATAATCAGCGGTATAAGACAAATGTATAAAGTGCAAATCTGTGTTCGCTTCACACGTATGAATGAACTCGTTGTTCGGATCAAACTTAAAGTTCTGAGACAAGTTGGTTGACCGGGGTCCCTCTGTCTGACCTGGCAACATAGACATAACGTTTCCCTTTATGAACAAACAACTACCAAGCAAATCAATACCGGCACCCTGCTGATTTGTAAAAACTGCATTGTCAATAATTTTTCCTTCAAACAATCTCAATGAAAAATTGGGAAGATACATGTCATAGGTCTTCATCATGGAGACAGGACCATCAAAGTATTCCTCACCTTCTTTTGGTGTAGGTAAGAATTTCCCTAGCGGAATGGTAGCATTTTGGGAAGCTGAAACAATTGGAATGTTGGGATTATCGACCGAAACGTAATTCGTAGCAAAGCTCATGGTTTGTAAATAAGCGAGATTCGTTTTGTTACCGGGATAGACCCCTTTCACGTAAAATGGGTGAATAGGTTACAAATCGTTGTGAAAAAACGATTGTTCCAGATTCCTTTCAAAAAATGATCACGCGTCTTAAATCCTCTTTTTAGCGTAGGCTATAAACTTCAAGCAGGCCGTATAACATCCAAAAATTAAAACAAACAATGAAATCAAAAGTATTTAGCGGCCTTGTATTCGCCAGCTTGTTTACATTCTTTAATTGTTCCGGCCCGGTTAAACAATCCGACAATGTTGAAATCAAACCAGCCAAGTCTGAATTATCAGAGAAAGAATTAGTGGCACGTGGCAAATATTTAACCACCATTGGTGGATGTAATGATTGCCATTCGCCAAAAGTTATGACACCGCTAGGGCCTGGTCCTGACACCACGCGTCTGTTATCAGGTCATCCGCAAAACGAAAAACTTTCAAAGATCATCAATACACAAGACTGGATTCTTTTCAATAATGGAGCTACGGCTTTCGTAGGACCATGGGGGGTGTCATATGCAGCAAACCTTACACCCGACGAAACCGGTATTGGTAATTGGAATTTTGAACAATTTGTAACCGCCATACGGAAAGGAAAATCTAAAGGGCTTGAAGGTAGCCGTCCATTGCTTCCTCCTATGCCTTGGCAAATGTACCAGGTCATGACCGACGAAGATTTAAAAGCGGTATTCACCTATTTGAAATCTTTGCCCGCGATTATCAACCGCGTACCAGATCCAATAGCACCTAATCATTTAATCTCGCAGTCAAAATAACGTATATAAAAATGAAAACATCGATCATCCTCTTATTCGCTTTAAGTATGACAATTGCATCTTTTAACACAATCAAACCGGAAGAACGCATTACAAAAGCTGATGCCGCCGGTGAGCGTATGGCCCAGACCGTTGTGTCGGCATTTCAGCACCGTTCTCTCCAGGAATATGCGACGTTGTTCCCTGCAGTAACAACATTTCATGAGATCATGGAAAAAAATGCTGCGTTGTACGGCGACCATTTGAACGAAGCCAAGGAAGATTTTGAAATGCAATACACACGCGAAGTCCTGCCTGCCATGAATCAATCTTTTAAATCCATCATTGCACAGGGAATGAAAGCTGGTATTGATTGGTCTACCATAAAGTTGCTTGACGTGACATTCAATCAACACCACGGTGAACAAACAACTTCAGCAGTAATCACATTCGCATCCAATGGCAAGGAATATCAACTTGAGTTCGGAAAAACAATGTTCTTGAATGGTGAATGGAAAGTGACCCAATATGTGAAGTTGATTTAGTTTTTTTGATAACACGAAGGTCACGAGAGGGAGCCCGCGTAGGCAACAGAAGAAATTCTGTGCGCCTCGCGGGTTTTTAGTGGGCGCTAAAAAGGACGCAGGATTACCTGCCTCCTCATCTAAATAGCCATTATGTCAATATCCTGCGACAGCCATCACCACAACATTTCCTTAACACGTGCGATTTTGTTAAGCATTAATGGTTGGCCTGGAGCTTTTCTCCTACTGCAATAATCATTTCACATGGGCCCACAAAGGATCCTCCAACCTCAAATGCAGAAAGTGCCTCTTCAATTTCATTCCACACAGAATTTTTGGCGCTCTCCGACAATGAACTTAACATCTGATGAAGCGCTCCAAATGATTCTTTTTCAAATTGAACACACTCTTTTGCAGAAGACATTATAACGGGCGCAGAGATAAGCTTGGTTTTAATATTATTAAATCCGGCTTCTTCGAATGCGTCTTGGATAACGCCGGGTGCGCCCAAGCTAAATGGCCCGGGTTGCCCAGACACCGGAGGTGGGAGGTTCGCGCGCTTACGAATGATAGAAACTGGTATTGAAAAGAATTCATTTTTGTCCGCGGTAGAATACACAATCGCTCCTATTCGCCCACCCGGTTTTAATACCCTCCATGTTTCTTTTAGTGCTTTTTGCTGATCTGGAAAGTAGATTAACCCAACTCGTGAAAAAACGAAATCAAACGTTTCATCGGGTAAGGTCAGATTCTCCCCGTCCATCACCTTTGTTTCAATATTTTTCAGATCAACCTGCCGCGCCATCATGTTGGCAAACTCGAGGATGTTCGGAGAAATATCTGTTGCCAAAACATATCCAGTTGGCCCTACCTTCCTGGCTGCGAAGGTGGTTTGCTCTCCTGCGCCAGCAGCGATATCGAGTACCTTTTCACCGAGAGTCAAGTTTGCTAAATCAAACAACTCTTCTGTTGCTTTTCCTAGCCATCGGTTAATCGCAGGAGTCCAACGATACCAGGCTTCTGCCGCTGATTGCCATTGTTCAAATGTCGTCTGCTTGTATTTGACTGCGTCAAATTTGTTTGTTGTTGCTACCTCCATCTGTTGAATCGTTTAAGTTTGATGAAGGCAAGTTGGCGAAACGGAGATCAGCAGTCTCCTACAATTCAATCAATTCATTGTACAAATCTTTCATTCTAAAGTCTTCCATACGCTACCGGCCTTTAAGCTGATCCAAAGGTGAAGTGCCAAATCGCTTCCTGAAACTTTTAGTAAAGTATGATGGGCTGTTGAAGCCACTTTCAAAAGCAATCTGAGCGACGTTGCCAAATTCCTGGTGAAGTAGCCTTAATGAGTTTCTTAGTTTCAACTCTTGAACAAATGCATTGGGGGAATATCCTGTTAAACCAACAATCTTGCGGTATAATTGGGCCTGACTGATGCCGACTTCCATGCCAAGTGTTTCAATGCTAAACGTCCCCCCAGAGAGGGCTGAGCTTAACACAGGCATGATGGATCGGATAAATTTTTCGTCAGCAGGTTTTAATCTTTCAATGTTTGATGTGCTCCCTTCAGATGCTGATAGTGTCACAGTTGAAGTCTGAGAGCAGATAATGATCTTACCGTTCTTACAAATGTCGCAAATCCAATCGCCAAGTTGAATGGCGTCAGCAAAGATACTATCACGTTCTGTTACCGGGGCACCAGAACTGATTCCTATTCGAATTTCAAAATGATTTTCCATCCTATCCGCTAACGCGCTTCGAAACGCTTGTGCACATTTTAGCGCATCAAAAGCATTATTAAAGACGAACCTCATTCTCCGTCCCTTGAACGATACTTCTCGTCCACCCATCTTCTTCGCAGTTTCTTTCAACTGTATAAATGGATAAGCATCATTTGCTCGAGCGAATAATTCTGCAACAACAATGCTGCGATTCCCCGGGTCGAGAACGCCTTCCATATGTTCAGCAATGTCGAACTCATTTGGCCTCCCATCGCCCATGAAAGTCTGATAGTCACCGCCCTTCAATTCAATGATGTTACAAGCCATGTTGCCGTGCGCTGCGCGATGCGTAGCGATACAAGATTCTTTATCAGGTGCCTCCATCAAACAAAAGACTAGGCCTGCTTCTTCGTTGATCCAATATTGAATAAACCGCACGCCATATTTTGCCTGCGTCTTCAGATCGGCAATGTGGTTGTGCTTGATTTCTTCGATGGTCGGTTTAACCGCATAATCACCCGCCTTATGTAAATCCATGAAAAGAGGCATGTCCAATTGGCTTTAACACTAAATTTAAACTTATACAACGCAACCTCAAAACCGACGGGACACTTTTGAAAAAGACGACCAGCGACTTTTTTCCTGCCAGATTTTATACTCTCACAAAGTCAGGTTAATTTGAATTTCATTTTTATCAGCCATGAGATTCAAAAACAAAATTGCCCTCGTTACTGGCGGAGGCCGGGACATCGGCAGAGCCATTTCAATGAAGCTGGCGTCGGAAGGCGCCAAAGTAATTATTAATTATAATTTATCGAAAGATGAAACGCAGATAACAGCTGACACCATCACGGCTGCAAAGGGTGAAGCTGTCATCTTCAAGGCTGACCTAACCAAGGCTGACGAAGTACAAAGTTTGAAACGTTTCTGTGAAAAGACTTACGGAGGCAAAATCGATATCCTCATCAATAACGCCGGGGGAATTGTTGGCCGTAAAAAGTTATCCGAACAAGATGAAGATTTCTATGACACTGTGATGGACTTGAATTTCAAGTCCTTGTTTTTAGTCACGCATGCTTTCTATGTTATTATTCCTGCAGGTGGATCCATTGTAAATGTTTCGTCACAGGCCGCGCGCGATGGCGGCGGCGCAGGTGCATCACTGTATGCCGCTTCAAAGGGCGCTATCACAACCTACACCAGGTCACTGGCCAAAGAACTTGGTCCATCCGGAATCCGTGTAAATGCAGTCTGTCCAGGACTGATCAGCACGACCTTCCACGATAAGTTCACTGCCGCTGATGTTCGCCAGAAAGTTGTTGCTGCCACACCCCTTCGCCGCGAAGGAACGTCTGAAGATGTAGCAAACCTGGTGGCTTTTCTGGCGTCGGATGAATCGTCGTTCATCACCGGTGCCAACTATGATATCAATGGGGGTACAGGCTTATATTAATTACACATTGATAAATTAAAAGTTAACAGGACTGCCTATTAACTTTTAATTAACCTGTTCCTTAACTCGCTTACGCTTTATCAAACTGAGCCAGGTTTAATTTTGGATCGAGTCGTTGGTTAGAAGCAACCAAATCACTCCAAGTCATTTGCTTCTTCTGCAGAGCAGCCTCTCTTCCCAGAATCGCAGCCAGCGTAGAGTCTGCGCCCGATCGGGTTTCATTCAGATATTTTCCGGATACGATGCTGTCGATAAATGATTTTTCTTTGTTAGCGTCTGCATCATGCAGTGACGAATCAAACATTCCGGCAGCCTGTTGTTCAGGCGTCAATTTACTTTCTCCTTTTGTGATACCGGAGTCCCAACTGTTGTCGCCTTTGATAAAAACTCCGCCACTGTAATGTGCTTCCGCGAAACCTTTGGTACCCAAGAATCTGCAACATACATCCCCAAATTCAGGACCCACTTTAGTGGCATGAACGGTTACATTCACATTCTTAGGATATCGGTAAATAACCTGGTAGTTGTTCCATACATCCCCAACGGTAAGGCCATGCTCATTTCCGCCACTGGCAATAGCTTGTTCAGGATGACCTTGAAGCGCCCAATTGCAAACATCGATCATGTGTATCGCCTGGTCTAAAATAATATCTCCGCACAATGCCCGGAAGAAATAATGATTGCGTATTCTATATTCGTCATCAGAAACGTTGCTCAGTTCCTTGATTTTTGTTGCAGACGACAAATAATACAGCTGTGCATTGACGACATCACCAATTGCACCTTCGTGGATTTTTTTAACCATACCGACGTACGGACTGGCATGGCGAATCTGAAACCCTACCACCACACTTTGTTTGCCTTTTACCCTTTCGCCTGCCTTTACAATTCGGTCACACCCTGCTACATCTGTGGCTACCGGCTTTTCACAATAAACATGCTTCCCCGCAGCAACAGCAGCTTCCAGGAATTCAGCGTGCGTATATGCAGGGGAGGAAATCAAGACGGCATCCACATCTTTATTTTCAATGAGCCGCTGATATGCTTTAGAACCTTGATAGATATTGGATGACTTTATAGCCGGGAATTTCTTAGCGGCATTCAGCTGATCGAATGTTTTATTGGCGGTTTGTAACTGATCTTTAAAAAGGTCAGCCATGGCAATGATGTTTGTGTTGGTATGTTGCGACATCGATGATATTACAGCCGTGCCACGGGAACCACACCCGATAATTCCGACCCGTACAGCAGAATTAGCTTGCGTTCCAAAAACAATTCTGGGACTTAAAATAGTGAAGGCTGAAATCGTTGCTGCTTGTTTTAAAAATGTTCTTCTTTCAATTTTAGTCATAGCTGTAAATCTTTTTTCTGGTTGTATTTTTTGTTAAATGATTTCCATTAATAACGTATAGCATACACGTAATTCATCATGTCCTTTTGTGCCCAGCCTTGATGAAAAGAAAAGCCGCATTACAATCTACAAAGTCTTTCGTAAAGGTCTATTACCGCACCAAAAAATAAATAGACACAAACACACCATTGGGTTTGTATTGGTCAATTAGGACTCTGACTTGTAAGCCAACGCCATGAATCGTTTTACTTCAGCATTAATGTCCTCCGGGTGTAACATCCGGAAATGATGATTGAATTGTTGCTTGCCCGGTACCTGCGCAATCTTCCGAAAGCATAAATTCTCGGGATAAGGTTTGTCGAAGGGAAATACAACATCGATGAAGTTTTTGCCCAATTGTATCACGTAGGCTATCCTGGTTTTAGCAGCAATGGCAATCATGGATTTGGCAGGATGGACCGTCACTTTGCCTACCTGCTGATAACTTTCAACAAAATGCCAAAATAAGGCAACGGTGTGGGCCGATTTTTTATCAAGAAAATCCGCCAGTACTTTATCCCCGCAGGAATGTACCTGGTTTGTGTTTAAGAATTTTTGATTACACAAGGGGCAAATCCACATACAATAAAAATAACACTTATCCGACTTTGAGAAAAATACTTTTACATTGTCAACACATCGTTTTACATCGAGGTTGAAGATTGAGTTTTACGGCACAGTTTTATAAAATTACAAACTTGACTTATCATAAAAATCCAAGTCTTAAAACGATCAAGCCAGGCTGGCTGGGTAATGCTGTGGATCACAGGCAACGTTTTATCAATCATGAATTTCCGTTCGAATCAAAATTGCGCGATGTATTCAAATGGATAACCACAAAAAATCCTCAAAAAAAGGAAAAGAAATCAGATGCCTTCCGGCTCAATCATGTCTACGATACTTCCTTCCTGCAGCATAACAATGATTGCGTTATTTGGCTCGGCCATGCTTCATTTTTTATTCGCCTGGGTGGCATCAACTTATTGATTGACCCTGTGTTCTTTGATGTTCCGTTGGTAAAAAGATATTCGCCACACGCATATACTCCGGCGTTATTCAATACATTGGACTACCTGCTGATCTCACATGACCATCAGGACCACTGCCAGGAAAAGTCCATTCGCCAGATTGTTGACCAGAACCCGAAAATGAAAATACTTACCGGCCTGAACATGGAGAGTCTGCTACGGCCGTGGAGTAAAAACGTTTCCATCGAAATGGCAGGGTGGTATCAGCAATATGAAACACAAGCAGAAATTTCCATTTACTATTTACCATCCCGCCATTGGTCAAAAAGGGGGTTAACAGACGAAAACCAAAGGTTGTGGGGTGCTTTTTGCGTTCAATCGAAAGATAAAACCGTTTACTTCAGCGGCGATTCCGGGTATGGCAATCATTTCCAGGAAGTGCAAACGCTTTTCCAAACCATCCATGTCGCTATCATAGGCATAGGTGCTTACAAGCCCGAATGGTTCATGCATCCCAACCACGTTTCTCCCGAGGACGCGGTAAAAGCATTTAATGATATGAATGCACAAATTTTTATCCCGATGCACTACGGAACGTTCGATATCAGTGATGAACCTGTAGGCGAACCGTTACGGATGCTAAAGATCCTCGATGGCGAGGGAAAAATAAAGGGTCAATTACGACCCTTACAACCCGGAGAAATTTTTGAAACGTTCTGATTCTTGAAAAGATCAGCGGCTCGCCAGCCGGTAAATAACACCTAGCCTGTACTCCATCATTTCTACCATGCTGCTATAAACATAACCAACATGATGCTCATGGATGACCTGCGTCCGGTTGTTGATAAACCTGGCTACCACATCGCTGTCGGGATTATGTGCATGCGTTTTTTTATCAACGTTCATGTATTGGACAGTTCCACCTTGCGTCATGTGTGCACTGATATCAAAAAACAGCATATCCGATTTCATTTTTCTGAAAAGGGTGGAAAAATCTATTCGCATGCCCGCACCTCCACTTGCCATGAATGTGCCATCCGAAAGCAGGTGATCAGACTCCAGCGGATGACAGCCATCGGCATCTTCCGGATCTTCGATCGTTAAGTTGGTACGATACCAGGAGTATCCAAACTTTGCGCTAAAGTAGGGGTTGATAATTTTTTGAGATCGCAGGAAGAATTTTCCCGTAACCAATAAGTTAGAGAAAGCATTGGTAACAATAACATTCGTCTCTGTCACGGAGCCATCGTCAAAAGTATATTGCTGCCTGGTTTTATCGTGGCCATAAGCGTTGTAAGAGAATTCCGCGCCAACGGCAAAAGGCGCTTTAAACACCCTGGCGCCCTCGAGCGTAATCCCGAAACCCTGATCAATATGCTGTTGCATGCCACCCATAGGCCGGGTGTAATTAAAGTTCGTTCCCATTTCCCAGCCCTGGCTGTATGCGGCTGTTGCTGATATTGCAATCAATAAAATTAGTATCGGTGTTTTCATATAGTTGGTTTTGCGTTTTGAAAGCGGAGCACGTGGTTTAGAATTATTTTCGGCAGCGCTCAGCTCATTAAATTCTCCTGTTAGACAATGCTGCCATGACATTTCTTATCTTTCGTTTAATTACGAATTTCGAACGAATAAGGATATTAAAAGATAAACATAAAGTTTGTAAGTCGGAAGATTTTACGAGTCTATGGATCAAAACAACAAAGATTTTATCACCAGGTTTTATTCGGCGTTCCAGACGTTGGATTATGAACACATGCAGAAGGCGTATCACCCGGAAGCCCAATTCACTGATCCCATTTTTGGAACATTAAATTATGAGGAGGTCAAGGCCATGTGGAAAATGCTGCTTACCCGCGGGCAGGATTTGCAAGTAGCTTTTAGTAACATCGAGGCAACGACGACAACAGGTAAATGCCGGTGGGAAGCATGGTATAAGTTTTCAAAAACCGGACGCAATGTTCACAACATCATCCATTCGACGTTCGAATTCAAAGATGGAAAAATTTATCGTCAACGCGATGCGTTCAGTGTATGGCGGTGGTCGCGTTATGCGTTGGGTGTAGCAGGAATATTTCTCGGATGGAGTCCATGGATTCAAAATGAGATCAAACAGGGCGCACGCGAGAGCCTAACGAAGTTCATGAAATAGGACTGCCACCACGCCTTGCAAGGCGTCACCATTTATTCGTTCACCAACGCAGCCTATAGCGCTCAAAACGTCAAATCAATTCGGTAACTTTACAGCTGTGGATTTACCTGAGAAAATCAAGGCTGTAGAGGAGGCGTTTTTACATCTGGACAACGAGATTGCTGCTTTCCAATCATGGTCAGGCTTGGGATGCAAGATTGGTTGTGGAAGATGCTGTTTTAAGGCAGACATTGAAGCTACCGTCCTGGAATTTCTTCCGTTTGCCCATTATCTGTATGAACAAGACCAGGCTTTTGAGTGGCTCGACAAAATAAAAACAACAGATGCTACACTTTGCACCATTTTAAATCCTTTGCAAGGCGGTGTAGGAATGTGTTCTCAATATAAACATCGGGGTTTGATCTGCCGCTTGTTTGGGTTTTCCGCGCGTACAAACAAATACGGCCGTAAGGAGTTAATTACATGTCAGATCATTAAAGAGGAAAACGCGAATGCTTTTAGTCACGCAGCGGCGAAAATTGAAAGCGATGAAACCGTTCCCGTCATGAGTCAGCATTATATGCGGCTGCATGCCATCGATTTTGAGTTAACGCGTGAATTTTTCCCGATTAATGAAGCAATTAAACGCGCTATTGAAATTACATTGCATTACTATGCATATAGGTCGTAGATATTGGGTGATTACCGTATGTTTTTTCTGCATGGTTGTATCACATGCTGCCTCGGCACAGCGTGCAGATTCACTTCTCAGTACATCGCCGTTCCATCGATACTGGACAAAACAACGCGTGGTCCCCAAGGTCGGTGTAGGCATGCAGGAACGTGCTTTTTTTGAGCTTGGTTTGGCCTGGCACCATATCTACAAACATCCGCTTACGTTATTGTCTAAAGGCCCCTATTGCACTGTCGATATCTTTGTCAACAACGGCAATTTTTTGATGGGCCCAAAAATCGGTTATGAATTTACCGCTGGTGTATTCGGCGCCGCGATCGATGTCACCTATTTCATTGATCAGAATTATGGAACAGAGGATAAAGATAGAACGGCCTGGGTAACGACACCAAAAGTCGGGCTCAGTGTACTGGGCTTCGCCGATATTTTTTATGGATATGAAATTCCGATTTCCAGTGACCGGATCGACACCATTTCACGAAACAGGTTTTCGATAGTTTTTAATCTCAATAGGGATTATTTCGACTTGAAAACAGCACCCCGAAAGCGTTGATGTACGCTTCCACCTGCACTTTTTTAACGCTATAAAATTTGGAGAGCGCGGGAATTGTAGAAGTTTTAAAAGATGCATAGGCCGGTTTCCGGATCCACAACGTAAAGATCACGATCAGCGCGACGGCGATGCCAGCAACCAGCGTAAGTTCTTTATATGTAAATCTGTTCTTCATCCTAATTTGTCTTTGGCGAAAGCCATGCCATGGGCGAAAAACCTTTTATTTCTACCTTAGAACGAGTTTTTTCCCATAAGATTGTTCAATCCCGAACACCGCTTCTTAACTTTCGTACAATCGAATACCCAACTTTCGGGCAACGGTTACACGTACCATTCAGGAAAAGATTAAAACGTGCAGGATCTCTTTTCTGCCTAGATTTGTTAAGCAACCGAAGTAGGAACACATCATTGGAAATATTATGAGGAAAGCTTTCGCGATACTTGGTTCTGTAGTTATGTTAACGTCGCTTACAGCGATGACTTGGATAGATACACCGGCTGCCGAGGGTCAGGTAAAATGGTTGACATTTGAAGAAGCCGTAAAGAAATCTGAACGTGAAAAACGTCCCATTTTTGTCGACGTATACACCGACTGGTGCGGCTGGTGCAAGGTAATGGATAAAAGTACGTTCAACGATCCGGAGGTTGCCAAGCTGTTGAATGAGAAATTCTATGCCGTGAAGTTTGATGCCGAACAAACCGGCGATGTTGTTTTTAAAGGGAACACATTCAAGTTTGTACCCAGTGGTTCTAAAGGGTATCATCAATTAGCCGCTGCGTTGTTAAACAATCAAATGAGTTATCCTACCGTCGTTTTCCTGACGGAGAATTTCGAAATGATTCAACCTTTGCCGGGCTATCGCAAAGCGCCGGAATTTCACAAAATCGCCCAGTTCATTGGCGAAGGTCATTATAAATCGGTGAAGTGGGCAGAATGGGAAAACCGGTATGCTTCCCCTTATTAGCCCTGAATACCGCGGATTGAATGGCCCGGCCGAATGATCCCGATCTCATAACATCATAAAAAAAAGCCCTGGCAACGCGCCAAGGCTTCTTTACTTACGATCGAATATATCTATCGTTAATCCTTTTTCTCGCTTTTCTTTACTTTCTGAAAGTCGACGTAGCCCATTGCTGCTGCAAAGCCCACAATAACCGCTACAATGGCTATAAAAATGTTAGCACCGTCACCTATGTATTGCTCAAACATATTGAATTATTTAGGCCTCAAATTTATACGGTTGGGGCTAAAACGGAAAGGATTCTTCCAAATAATTAGCCTTACCGTCGACGAACAACAGGCACACTAGTACACGGCCACATTTCCAGAACAAATTGTTGCGTGCAATACTGCGGAGGGTTTAACGCCCATCTACCGCTGGCTTAGTCCGCTTCTTAATGATCTTCTTCTTTGATAAATATGCCAGGTTTAATCCTCCAATGACCAGGAATGCCCCCATGATGACAAGGATAATAAACAACCTGCTGTTTCGCAGCTCCAGCTTCGTGATTTCACCTTCCTGCCGAAGCATGTCGTATTCTTTTTCCTTTTCCTGGAAGTCAACCACCATTTCCATTTGGGCGATCTTCCGTGTGCTTTCCTCTCCGTAGATCTTCTCGCGGGCCTCATCATATTTTAACTGCATCTCGTAGGCTGTCTTCCAATTACTCTGTGTCGCATAATTCTCGGCCAGCGCTTTATAGATGGAGGGCTTTACGGCGTACGCCTGCAATTCGTCCGATAATTTTTCCGCGTCATTCAGGTACTGCTCTGCAACTTTGGGCTGCCTGGCCTTTGTAAAGGTGATGCCAAGGTTCGTCAGTACATTGAGCGTACCCAGTGTGTTGCCAGCTTCGCGCTCAATCGCCAGCGCTTTTTCATATTGCTCCACCGCACGCTGATAGTTTTCCTGTCTGAAATAAATATTTCCAAGGTTGACCAGGGGGTCAGCGAATTTCATCCCGATTTTTTCACTTAACTGCGACGCCTGTGTAAAATACTTTATTGCCTTTTCAAAGAGCTGAATTTCAGTATTGATATTTCCCAGGTTGTTCATAGAACCGATGATTCTCTCCTGGTCTTTCAGCTCGACAAATAAATTATAGGATTCCTCCAGGTATTTCATCGCCTGCCCATATTCCTTTTTGATGGAGTAAATGGTGGAGATATTGTTTTTGGTAGTCGCGATTCCCTCTTTATTCTGAAGCGTCTCATAAATCTTCAGTGAAATGATGTAGTACTCCAATGCTTTATCAAAAGCACCCTGGCTACGGTAAATAATGCCGAGGTTGTTGTAGGAGGCTGCCATCCCGCGCTGGTCGTTGATTTCCGTTGCCAGGTTCAACGCTTCCTTTGAATAACTTAATGCCTTGATTGGATCTTTCTGCAAATTTGCCCGGAAAAGCTCATTCAAAGTCTTTACTTTTTTGTCGTTTTTGGCAGTATCGAGAACAGCTTGCAGACTGTCTATTTTCTGAGCAGAAGCAACGAAAAAAAAGGAGACAACGAAAATAAGGCTGAGTAAAGCTTTCTGATGCATAATTGTCCGAATGGCAAGGCTAAAATTACTAATATTCTGGAAACCCCCCGTTGATGCGATTATTATAAATAATTTGAATCCATTAACGGGAGAACTTACCTTCAGATTCAAATAATGTAACATGATACGACATTCTTGCCTGAGCTTTTGCATTTGCTGTCTCCTACTTATGGGGTGCAAGGAAAACGACCAGATAACAACGTTTATATTGCTGCGACACGCCGAAAAAGGAAATGATGGGACGGAAGATCCGGATTTAAGTCTGCCAGGCATTGAACGTGCCGAACGCCTCAAGCTGCTTTTGCGGGAAACTGAAATCAATGGTATCTACGCTACACAATTCAAACGGACTAAAAACACCGTCGCGCCGCTAGCCCTCGCAAAAAATCTCGACATCCAGTCCTATGAATCCTTTAAAGCTGAAGAAATCGAAAAAATGCTTGACAAGCACCAGGGAGGAACGGTTGTGATCTGCGGACATTCCAACAACATTCCCTGGACTGCGAACCTGCTGCTTGGAAAAGAAACCTATAAAGATTACACCGAGAACGAATATGGCATCATGCTTATCCTCTCCGTTGTGAAAAAAGGTAAGGTTGCCAAGGTCACAAGGTTGGATTGGTGAATGGCCATAAAGAAGCACGGTGTAAAAATTGCCGGTCAACGTCGACGATTACATGCGAAGATTACACGCTCGTCTCTCGATTACACCCTCAGGCACAGGTTCACGGCTTAGTGCTCCAAATCATTTTCCTCCCTCCACCTGTTATAACATAAAATCCTGAGCATGGCATTACTCGAATTTAACGACAGCGGTATTTATTGTCGCAAAGCAGGTGTGTACCTCGATCCATGGAAACCTGTAAAGCGGGCGTTGATCACCCATGGCCATTCAGACCATGCAGGCTGGGGGCATGAACAATATCTTTGTACAACATCGGCGAGTCCTGTCATTCGCCACAGACTTCAGCTTTCAAGTCAACTGCAGACCATCGGGTTTGGCGAAACAATCCATATCAACGGTGTAAATTTTTCTTTTCATCCTGCCGGGCACATTCCAGGATCTGCTCAAATAAAAGTTGAATGCAATGGCGAGGTTTGGGTATTTTCCGGCGACTACAAATTAGAGCCGGATAATCTCTCAGAACCTTTTGAGCCTGTAAGATGCCATGTATTTATTTCTGAATCGACATTCGGTCTCCCTATCTATAAGTGGAAGCCGCAGCAGGAAGTTTTTGCCGAAGTAAATCAATGGTGGAAAAAAAATCAGGAGGATGGAAAAGTTTCTGTGATAGCAGGTTATTCCCTGGGGAAAGCGCAGCGCATATTGCAAAACATAGATCCTTCTCTTGGGAAAATTTTCGTACACGGTGCGGTCGACAACATCACCAATATCCTCCGAACACAATTGGGTACACTCCCTCCTACCATTCGTGTTACTTCTGAAATGAAACGAAAAGATTTTGATGGAGCACTCGTGGTATGTCCGCCGTCGGCAATAGGCTCACCGTGGTTGCGCCGGTTTGATCCTTACTCATTGGGTATTGCGTCGGGCTGGATGAACTTGCGCGGCGCGCGAAGACGCAGAGGAGCAGACCGTGGTTTTGTGCTCTCCGATCATGCGGATTGGAACGACCTCAATAAGGCTGTCAGGGAAACAGGTGCGCAGCGGGTATTCGTCACGCATGGATACAGTGAGCCCTTTGCCCGCTGGCTAACCCAACAGGGAATCGAATCCAGTGAAGTTAAAACGCAATATGAAGGCGAGCTAAGCGAAATCATAGAAGGTGCAAATGCCGAAAGCGGCGACAATAGTAACGAGACAACAGCGAACGTGGTATGAAATATTTTACGCAACTGTTTACCACGTTAGACCAAACCACAAAGACGCTGGATAAAATAAAGGCGTTGGCGTCATACTTTGAGAAAGCGAACGACAGGGATAAATTGTGGGCCATTGCATTGCTTTCACACCGGCGTCCAAAGCGATCTGTCAATGCCACGCTGCTGGCACTGTGGGCCAGTGAACTGTCACATCTACCGGAGTGGCTATTTGTTGAATGCCATGCTGTCGTCGGCGACCTGGCGGAAACCATTTCGCTGGTCTTGCCTGAGCCAACGGAGGTCTCCGATCAAACATTAACCGAATGGATTGAATTCATTAAAGCACTGGAGCCGCTCACTGTCGACCAAAAAAAAGAAAAGATCTTATGGGCATGGAATCGCCTTGAGCCCATGCAGCGCTTCGTGTTTAATAAACTGATCACGGGAGGATTCCGGATCGGCGTCTCCCAGAGCCTGATGGTAAAAGCTTTGGCAAAACATGCGGAGGTAAAAGAAAATGTGATCGCCCATCGCCTCATGGGAAACTGGTCACCGGAGTACAACAACTTCCAGGAATTGGTTTTGTCCGACGACACGCTTGATCTCTCACGACCGTATCCATTTTATCTGGCCTATGCGTTGGAGGGTGCGGTGAGCGACCTGGGCAATATAGAAGAATGGCAGGCAGAATGGAAATGGGACGGCATCCGCGGACAAGTAATTGTTCGTGACCGCGAGTTGTTCGTGTGGTCGCGGGGAGAAGAACTGGTCACCGACAAGTACCCGGAGTTCACCGTCATGCTCGACCTGCTTCCCGATGGCACTGCCATCGATGGAGAAATTCTGCCCTTCAAGAATGATCTGCCGTTGCCTTTCAGCAAACTGCAAACAAGAATTGGAAGAAAAACGCTGTCACAAAAACAGTTGAAGGAAGTACCGGTGGCTTTCGTCGCCTACGACTTGCTCGAATGGAAAGGAGAAGATGTACGCGAATGGCCGCTGAGCGAAAGACGAAATCAACTGGCACAACTTTGTTCGGCACCGAGCTCGGTATTGCGGCTGTCGCCTACCATTACCGTTGATTCGTGGGAAAGCCTCGCAGCAGAGCGAACACGTGCCCGCGAGCTGTTCAGCGAAGGCATTATGCTGAAACGAAAAAGTTCGGTGTATCGCGCCGGTCGACGCCGGGGTGATTGGTGGAAGTGGAAAATAGATCCGTTTACCATTGATGCTGTACTCATCTACGCCATGAGCGGTCACGGCCGAAGAGCCAACTTGTATACCGACTATACCTTTGCCGTTTGGAAAGATGATCAGCTTGTACCGTTTGCCAAAGCTTACAGCGGTTTGACAGATGAAGAGATCAGGGCCGTGGACCGATGGGTTAAACAAAATACCATTGAAAAATTCGGCCCCGTCAGAAGTGTAAAGCCAGCGTTGGTTTTCGAAATCGCATTTGAAGGTATTGCCAAATCTACACGGCACAAATCCGGGATTGCCCTTCGGTTTCCCCGCATCAACCGCTGGCGGAAAGATAAACCCATTCAGGAAGCAAATACGTTACAAGATTTAGAAAAGGTACTGGAAAATAATAGTTAGGGTCAACGTCCATGGTTTTGTGAGGCACTATTAAGCATGAATGTCACCCGGCATCACAGGGGGAAAAACTTAACATCGGTGGCGCGCGACTCGCAACTTTTTTTTAAATTTAATTTATGGTTCGGCAACTGCTTTTAAGTGCATCGATTCTGCTGCTGAGTCTTACGGTGAACGCTCAGCACAGTCAGGATGAAATCCGGAAAAGTATTTTCTTCGGGGGCGGCAGTTATTATGTGGATGAATACCAGATCGAAGAACTGTACGACTGGCTCGACTCCATCCCGAACCTGCTTGAAAAATATGATATCCATTTGATCAGCCACACCGATCCCATCGGTGGAAAGGAATACAACGAATGGCTTTCTAAAATGAGAAGTGAAGCCGTGCAACACATCATCCTGAACCGCGGCGATATCTCCGAACGAAAAATCTCCATCAAAGACTGGGGCCTCGACAATCCCGTTTACAACAACAAATCGTACCAGGGTATGCAGATGAACAGACGGGTAGATGTGATTTTGTATCCGATTATTTTTTAAAGGTATTAGGTGAAAGGGTATTCGGTGATCAGGTATTCGGTAATCGGTATCTGTCTTAGCGGGCGTTTAATTTATCCAAATTCGCGGGCCTCCTCTGCCTCAAATTGTTACTATACTTTATTCCCCTTCATATCGCACACGGTAAGCACCACCACCTCATTACCGATTACCTGATCACCAGATTACCTATTACCCGATTACCGAATACCTGCTTACCCTTTACCTGATCACCCGATTACCGATTACCCTATTACCTCCCAACGCTATCCGAAATCGGACACCGATTTGCACAAGCGGACGAATCGTGCTAACATGTAATCTAAATTACCGGTGTCTAAGCACTCTGGGGCCTTGGCATTATTGTTGGCTTTAAGGCCATCCAAGGGCTAAACCATCGGTTTATCAAACCCTTAAACTCATGATCAAACTACAGGACATCGACAAGTACGTGGACTCACGTTTTCAGCGCACCTTCGTTTTGAAAGGTGTTAATCTTCAAGTAGAACAAGGCGAATTTGTAACCATCATGGGACCCAGCGGTGCCGGCAAATCCACGCTGATGAACATCATCGGTATGCTGGATGAACCCTCCGCAGGTGAATATTATTTCTTCGATGAGCCGGTACATAAGATGAAAGAGAAACAGAAGTCGGATATGCACAAGAATTATATCGGCTTCATCTTCCAGGCTTATCACCTCATTGATGAACTGACGGTATACGAAAATATTGAGACACCCCTATTGTATAAAGGTGTCAGTGGCGCACAACGTAAAAGCATGGTGGCAGAAATGCTCGACCGCTTTAACATGGTTGCCAAAAAAGATTTATTCCCCGAGCAACTCAGTGGCGGTCAGCAACAGCTCGTAGGCGTTGCACGCGCCATTGTGGGCCAGCCAAAATTATTATTGGCTGATGAGCCTACCGGTAATTTGCATTCCGACCAGGGCAAACAAATTATGGAGATCTTCAAGAAGCTGAATGATGAAGGAATTACCATTATCCAGGTAACACACTCCGAAGAAAATGCGCGGTATGGAAAAAGAATTATCCAGGTAGCGGATGGTTCTGTGGTAGAAGATGGTGTAGTGGCTGAAAGAATTTAATCGTATATGAATAAAAGGATATTTATTGTTTTGATTTGTGCGTTTGCCCTGACAAAAGCTGTAGCGCAGGACAACGCCATGCCTAAGCTCACTTTTAAAGAAGCCATTAAGATAGGACTTCAAAATAACGTCCTGCTTAGCCAGCAAAAGAACCAGTTAGAATATACCCAAATCAATAAAACCTCCTCCCTCCTGCAGTTGGGTCCCTCCGTCGACGCAAGCGCAAGCGCATACCGTGCCGATGGAAATTCATTTAACCAGAATGAAGGAAAGGTTGTCAATGGTAAGATCGATTACATCGGTGCGAGCATCGATGCTTACATGCCCGTGTTCAATGGGTTGAACGTACTTAACCAACACCGGCAGGCAAATAATTTAAACGAGTCTCAGCTTCATAGAGTGAACCGGTCTACCCAGGACGTCATTCGTGATGTGGCAGCCCAATACCTGACATGCTTATTAGACCAGGAGCTGATCAAAATAGATGAAGAAAACGTTGCGACCCAAAAATTACAGTACGAAACTATTAAAGCACAGGTGGACCTCGGTAGTAAGGCAGAAGCCGATCTATATAACCAGGAATACCAGGTAAAGAATGCAGAGCTTTTACTGGTAAGGTCCAGGAATAAATTGAAGAATGATATCGCCACCCTTGCCCTAACCGTACAAATCGATCCGACCGTATATTTCCAGGTTGAGGAAGTCGATTGGGATATCAACACACTCGTTGCTGACAGTCTTTCGATGGAAGAGTTACTGGCAGTGGCCGAAAACAGAAGAAGTGATCTTAAAGCAGCCACCTACAGCGAAAAAGCAGCGCGTTTTGGCTACGCATCCTTTAAAGGCCGGTACATGCCAAATTTGACAGCAGGCATATCGTACGGATCGAAATATAATTATATCTACGGCGACCCTAATCGCACATTCAACCAGCAGTTTACCGAGGATAACACTAACCTTAGTTATGGATTGCGCCTTACCGTTCCGATATTTTATGGCTTAAGGTACCGTGCGCAGGCAGCCCAGTCGAAAGTATTGTATGAAAATGCAAAGATCACCACTTCCAATGCAGAGGTTACGGTTAAATCAGATGTTATCAGGGCAGTGCAGAACTTCAGGGATACTAAAACCAGCTATTTTGCATCTGATGCGCAATTAAGGGCGGCAGACATGACGTACAAATTGGAAAAAGAACGCTACGACCTGGGCATGTCCAATATGGTGCAGCTGACCACCACCAATCAGGCGTTGGTGAAAGCAAAAGGCGACTTCCAAAGCGCAAAGTATAACCTGATGTTTCAGAAACTGCTCATTAACTATGCTACGGGCACGTTAAAGATCGAGGATATTCCTTAGCCACCGTTGACCTGCCGAACATAACTTCATCGGCAGATATTAGCTGGTATTCAAGCTTTTTCTTACTTTTGCAGCCCCGCTCAAATGAGCAGGGCTGTGGCCTGAATTTTAATCGGACACAGTATGTAAAACCAAATTTGCAGCAATACGCCCGCTTGCTGCATGTACCCAGGGCAATTCTAATGGCAAAAGTTAATAAACCAGGCGAAAGACCCAGAAAATCTACTGGAGAATCTGAAGAAGCCAAAGCCGCCAAAAAAGCTAAAGAAGAAAAAGTCAACAAAATTGAGATCGACGAAGATGATCCTTTAGCTGAGATTAAATCACTCCAAAAGGAAGAAATCGCCACCGAAGCAATTCCTGTTTCCGAACTGAAGAAAGCAAAGTACGAAAAGCAAGTTCCTGGTGAATTTGACTTCGATTCATTCGCTTCAAAAGGATTTGGCGAAGGCTATTCCAACGACAAACGTGCTGAAATGGAGAAGATGTACTCCGGCACAGTTACCTCCGTCGATACCGGAGAAGTAGTAAAAGGAACCGTTGTTGGTATCAATGACCGCGATGTGATCCTGAACATCGGCTTTAAATCAGATGGTCTTGTGCCGCTGGCCGAGTTCAAAGAAATGACCAACCTTAAAATTGGTGATGTAGTTGACCTCTTTATTGAAGAACGTGAAAACGCAATGGGTCAGCTCGTCCTCAGCCGCAGAAAAGCGAAGCTAGTGAAAGGTTGGGAATATGTACAAACAGCATTAGACAAAGATGAAGTCATCGAAGGTTTTGTAAAACGCAGAACAAAAGGTGGTCTTATTGTCGATGTATTTGGAATCGAAGCGTTCCTTCCTGGTTCACAAATCGATGTGAAACCTATCCGTGATTTTGATATTTATGTCAATAAATCCATTGAAGTAAAAGTTGTTAAGATCAATTACACCAACGACAACGTGGTGGTATCGCATAAAGTGCTGATCGAAAAAGATCTTGAACAACAAAAAGCTGTTATCCTTACCAACCTTGAAAAAGGCCAGGTACTGGAAGGTGTGATCAAGAACATGACCAACTTCGGTGTATTCATCGACTTGGGTGGTGTTGACGGATTACTCCATATCACTGACATCAGCTGGGGACGTATCAACCACCCTGAAGAAGTTCTTAAGCTTGACCAAACCGTTAAGGTGGTTGTGCTCGACTTCGATGGTGACAAGAAGAGAATCTCTTTGGGTATGAAGCAACTTACGCCTCATCCTTGGGATTCATTACCTCAGGAAATTCAGATCGGCTCTAAAGTTAAAGGCAAGATTGTTAATGTTGCCGACTACGGTGCTTTCCTTGAATTACAACCAGGCGTTGAAGGCTTGATTCACGTAAGTGAAATGAGCTGGTCACAACACTTGCGCAATCCGCAGGACTTCATGAAAGTTGGTGACGAAGTACAGGCTGTAGTCCTCACGTTAGACCGTGATGAACGCAAAATGTCCCTCGGTATCAAACAACTTACCGAAGATCCATGGACAAGACAAGATGTTCTCAGCAAGTATGCTGTTGGAACGAAACATAAAGGTATCGTTCGTAACCTTACCAACTTCGGCTTGTTCATCGAGCTGGAAGAAGGTATCGACGGATTGGTACACGTATCAGACTTGAGCTGGACGAAGAAGATCAAACACCCTTCTGAGTTTGTGAAAGTAGGCGATACAATGGATGTGCAGGTGCTGGAGCTTGATGCTGCTAACCGCAGACTTGCCCTGAGCCACAAACACATGGAAGAAAATCCATGGGATACTTTTGAAAATATCTTTACCATCGGATCAGTACACAAGTGTACCGTGATCAACAAGAACGATAAAGGAGCAATCCTTGAATTGCCTTATGGTATCGAAGGTTTCTGTGCAGCCAAGAATTTAGCGAAAGAAGACAACTCCAAAATTGAAGTTGGCGAATCGCTTGATTTCAAAGTGCTTGAATTCTCTAAAGACGACAGACGCATTGTATTGTCACACAAAGCAATCTGGTCTGCAGACGAAGAAAAGCAAGCAGCGGCGGCGAAGAAAAAACCTACACAATCAAAGAGCTCTATTCAATCGATCAATCAGCAAAGCGAAAAATCTACATTAGGAGATTTGGAAGCGTTGAGTGCATTGAAAGAAAAGATGTCTGGTGGTGGAGGAGAACCAAAAGAATAATCTTTGTAAATAAGAAAGATGATCTCGCGAAATCGGGATCATCTTTTTTTATACCGTTGCAAGAGACGTTGATTTACTTATTTTTGTAGCGAATTATTTTGCTGCACGAATCAATCAAAGAATCAGCAAACTTATAACAATTAAAAGGTCTCGTGGCCGAGTGGCTAGGCAGAGCTCTGCAAAAGCTTCTACAGCGGTTCGAATCCGCTCGAGACCTCTGGAAACCTCGGATACGATTTGTATTCGAGGTTTTTTTATTTTGCAGGGTAACAATAAGGGTAACAAAATTTACTTTTATTATTCCAATAAAATACCATCCTGCTTTTTAAAATCAGAATAATCGCTCTCTATAAAACCCACCGAATGCTAGTTTTCCTTGTTCTGATTCTTAGGATTAGCCTAAAGAGCACCTATGAAATGCTCGATGATATGCTTAGGATAAAGGACACGCCTGCCGGATCTTTTGGGAATTAAACGCCCCTGAATTTCATATTGACGAAGGGTGGGTAAAGTAATACGAAGGGCTTGTGCCGCTTCCTTGCGTGTATAAATTTTAGGCTCTTCTCGAATATTATCAACGTGTGCTTTAATGGTTTTAGTTACTGTCTCGATAATGACCAACTCTAATTTATTTATAACCTCTTGCGGCAATTCAATTCTTAAATTAATTAAGTTTTCCATGTGCTTTTGTTTCAACTGCCATGGCAAGTTGGCATAATCCCTTTTTTTAAGTTCACACCATGATACCAACTTCAGACGAATTCTTCAGCAACAGCGCAGATAGGAAGATTTACCTAGCTCCCTACCCGCTGCGTTCATTAAGAATGTTTGACTAAAAAAGTAAAAGGAGTTTGTCAAAGTAAATCACTGGCTAATAGAAGCTCTGCTCTATCAATGATTCAATTCTTCAAAGCTAAATTTTAGAAATACTTCGCAGTGGAATAACCAAGTGACCGTATCTACGGAAAATTAATTTTAAGAGAAAATTGAAAAAAGAAGTGATGAAAGGGATAGATCCTGATAACTTATAAACAGAAGAGAACCCGCTGGAATTAAAAGTTTCAAAGTTTCTTCCTTGGATTTCCTTTCATTTCCTAGAATGAATCTGAAAACCGTTTTTGTTGCCACTTTTTCCGCAATTTTCCACCGAATTTTGCCTCAAATTTGCCTCAAATCATCTATGTTTTTATGAAGTTGCCTCAAAATTGCCTCAACTTTTGCCTCAAAATTAATTAGACCAAATTAGTAACTTTTTCTCTTTTTTTTTATCGATGGCGCTTAGTCAATCCGTTGTTATATTTCAGTGACGCTGATCTTTGATTAAGATTGTTTGGAACGTATGCCAGTTACACTCGATTGTAGGCGGAAGAGAAATACCTAGAATTCTATAATTGTTTCATACAATTATATAAATGAAAATGGTTGCAAATCCCGATCTTTAACTCCAATAATGACAACTCTCTATATAAAGAACATGGTCTGTAACCGCTGTGTGATGGTGGTTAAGCAAGAATTGGAAAGGCAGGGCTTTCATCCTGAAAAGATTTCATTGGGAGAAGTAACCATAAGGGAGGACAATCTTACCGATAAACAGCAGGATAAACTGGATTCAGCGCTGATCACCCTTGGCTTTGAAAGAATTGACGATCGAAAGGCCAGGTTAATCGAAGCAATCAAGAATAAGATCGTCAATATGATCCACCATACGGACAAAGTCGATACAAAGTTCAACTGGTCTAGTGTGTTGTCCGAGGAAATGCACTACGAATACAACTATCTAAGCAACCTGTTTTCCGGCGTAGAAGGGATAACCCTTGAACAATATATCATCAGGCAAAAAATTGAAAAAGTCAAAGAATTACTTTTCTATGACGAACTCAACCTTAGCGAGATCGCAAATAAACTCGGATATAGTAGTGTTGCTCACTTATCTGGGCAGTTTAAAAAAATTACCGGCTTCACTCCCTCGGAGATGAAAAAGTCAAGGAACATTGATCAAAACAGAAAACCGTTAGATTCTATTTCTTAAAACTCTATAAGTCTTTCCGGCAATTTTATAAAGCCATTTTAATTCAGTCAGACGTTCTTTGTTATATAAATTCAAAGTTTATGACAACTGAAATTTTAATCAAAGGAATGGTTTGTGAAAGGTGTGTTTCTGTTATCAAAGATGGGCTTACCGCGTTAGGTTACAAAATAAATAAAATTAGTCTTGGAAAACTTTTCATTGAAACCGAACTAAATAAAAATGATCAAAGTAGAGTTGAATACTTTTTAGCTGAGAATGGTTTTACATTGATTTCAAACAGGCAATTAAGAATTGTAACACAAGCGAAAGAATTGATTGCTGACGTTTTTAACAAGAATACAAAGTATGATTCGAATCTGAAATTCTCTTCTTTGTTATCAGAAAACCTCCACATGAATTACGACTCTATCAGCGCGTTGTTCACAGAATTAGAAGGAATTACACTAGAAAAATATATCATCGCAAAAAGACTCGAAAAAGTAAAAGAGCTGCTGGTTTATACTGAATTTACACTTACGGAGATTGCCTATATAACCGGCTTCAGCAGTATCAATCACCTTTCCCGGCAGTTTAAGGAACTCACCGGGTTTCCTCCTTCTCATTTCAAATCCGTAAGACAATCCAAGCAAACGCTTTCAGGAAAAACAACTGAAGGCAATCTTTAAATCTTGTAACTGATACTCTCCAAAGTATAAAACTATACGAAGGACAGGGGTGTATTATTGAAGTGTAGATTGAATTATTAAAATCCAAAACAATGTCAGCAATTAGTGAACTAAATGTAAAAGCCGCCAACGGTAAATATATACGCGAAGAATTCCCTGTGTTGGAGATGACTTGTGCCGCTTGTGCGATAAGTGTAGAATCAATGCTTAAATCGACCACCGGTGTTAAGGATGCCGGCGTAAATTTTGCAAATCAAACTGCCTGGGTTGAATACGACCAGAAACAAACAAAGCCGGTTGACTTGCAGAATTCAATAAGATCGATTGGTTACGATCTTGTCGTTGATGTGGAAGACCCACAGGCTGTTCAGGAAGCGGCTCAACGAAAACATTATGAAGCTGTAAAAAACAGAACGATCTGGTCTTCAATCCTTGCCGTTCCAGTTGTAATCATTGGAATGTTCTTCATGGATATCCCCTATGGTAATTACATATCAATGGTACTATCCGCCCCTGTTGTATTCTATTTTGGAAGAACTTTTTTCATCAATGCATGGAAACAGGCACGACATGGAAAGGCAAATATGGATACACTAGTTGCACTATCTACTGGAATTGCCTTTTTATTCAGCGCTTTTAATACTTTCTTTCCAGATTTCTGGCATTCCAGAGGAATTCACGCTCACGTTTACTATGAAGCTGCGGCAGTGATAATTGCATTCATTTCTCTCGGAAAGCTGTTAGAAGAAAAAGCAAAATCCAATACTTCTTCAGCTATCAAAAAACTAATGGGCTTGCAGCCAAAAAATGTTTTGGCAATTGTTGATGGGACGGAGAAAGAAATTCCCATAGCTTCTGTAAAGATCGGCTTTAAAATAATTGTACGTCCTGGAGAAAAAATTCCTGTTGATGGAGTTCTAATCAACGGTTCATCCTTTGTCGATGAAAGCATGATCTCCGGAGAACCCGTGCCAGTGGAAAAGATTGCCGGTGAGAAGGTCTTCGCTGGAACTGTTAATCAGAAAGGAAGTTTTCAATTCGAAGCCAAAAAAGTTGGTGGGGATACTATACTTGCACAAATAATTAAAATGGTGCAACAGGCACAAGGAAGTAAAGCGCCGGTGCAAAAGCTTGTTGACAAGATCGCAGGTATTTTTGTACCGGTTGTAATTGGAATAGCAGTCCTCACTTTCATTACTTGGATGATTCTAGGAGGCGAGAATGCCTTCACACATGCTCTATTAACATCGGTTACGGTTCTGGTGATTGCATGTCCATGCGCACTAGGATTAGCAACTCCTACGGCAATTATGGTTGGCGTCGGAAAAGGGGCAGAAAACAATATCTTAATTAAGGATGCAGAAAGTTTGGAGATTGCTCATAAAGTAAATGCCGTCATCCTCGATAAAACAGGAACAATCACAGAAGGGAAACCCATTGTTACAGATTTCATATGGGATATCGAGGGAAAAAGTCTGAAACAGTATAAAGATGTTCTTTATACGCTTGAGACAAAATCTGAACATCCTCTTGCGGAAGCGGTGGTTAACAAATTAAGAGAAGAGGGTGCTAAAAGTATCGACGTGCATTCATTTGAAAGTGTGACGGCACGCGGAGTAAAAGGATACTACCATGATACAACTTACTTCGTGGGAAATAAAAAACTGTTGGAAGAAAATGGTACAAGGATTTCGGAAAATGTAAAATCTGAAGCTTTGAAATTGCAATCTGAAGCAAAAACAGTTATTTATTTTGCCAGTGAAGAGACAGTGCTAGCTGTCATAGCAATAGCGGATAAAATAAAAGCAACATCGAAGGCAGCAATACTTGCCCTACAAAATAAAGGCATTGATGTTTACATGTTGACTGGTGACAATGAACAAACTGCAAAAGCAGTAGCCGCCCAGGTTGGTTTGAAACATTTCCGTGCAGAAGTCCTTCCATCCGACAAAGCTGAATTCGTCAAGAAACTTCAAACCGAGGGAAAGGTGGTTGCAATGGTTGGAGATGGAATCAACGATTCGCACGCGCTCGCGCAAGCGGATGTTAGCATAGCAATGGGGAAAGGTTCTGATATTGCTATGGATGTGGCAAAGATGACTTTGATAACCTCAGATCTGCAATCTATTCCTAAAGCTCTTAATCTTTCAACCAAAACGGTATTAGGAATTCGCCAAAATTTATTCTGGGCTTTCATTTACAATGTTATTGGAATTCCGCTGGCTGCCGGAGTTTTATATCCAGTGAATGGGTTTCTGTTGGATCCGATGATTGCCGGTGCAGCTATGGCACTAAGCTCAGTGAGCGTAGTTGGAAACAGTTTAAGATTAAAAGCCGCAAAGATCTAACCTCGATGAAAAACACTTGGGCCATTGACGTTAATCATTCAATTCGTTATCTGCCATCAAAGAATTTGCTGGCGAAGATTATGAGGCTGCTGATATAGATTTAAGGCCAAGTAAGCACACTATCACCCACTCTTATTCACTATTGTAAAACTTCCGAATTTTTTGTTTGAGGAGGAGTGGATTTCCATTTTAGCAAAACCGATCATCACCAACTTAAAAGAAGTCCAGCACTGCTGGACTTTTTTTTACAGTAAACTTTATAAACCACACCCGCTTAAATACCAATCACGACATCATCATCAGCCGTTCATTGGCTCATAATGTAAAACTAAAATTATGAACAAGAACACACTCAATACTTATCTACGTTTGGTTGCACTTAGCGCAGCGTTGCTAGGTTGTAGCACAGAGGCCGCTGACTCCTCAGGGCAAAATGCATCGCAGGTAAACAGACTTCCGGTAGATGTAAAAGTTGTTAAAGCATCACCCCTTGTTCAGGAAGAAACTGTTGCCGGATCGATTCTATCTAACAAGGAAGTAAAAATCATGAGCGAAGTTGCAAAAAAGGTAGTTGCTATTTCATTCAGAGATGGAAGTCATGTAAACAAAGGACAACTCCTCTATAAGCTTGATGATAGCGACATCCTTGCTAGATTGAAACAAGCGCAGGCAGAATTATCGCTAGCAGAATTAAATGAAGGTCGGCTTGCGCAGCTTTTGAAAAATGAGTCAGTCAGACAGGAAGAATATGATGTGGCTGCTACAAAGCTTCAATCCTTAACAGCGTCTAAAGAGATTCTCAATGTAGAATTAAGTAAAACATCCATCCATGCACCATTTTCAGGTATTGTTGGAATTACTAAAGTAGAAATAGGATCTCTGGTAAGCCCTGGAATGCCATTGGTAACATTGCATGACCAGGAAAATGTAAAAATAGAATTCACAGTACCAGAGAAATACATTGACCATGTAAAATCTGGAAAGAAAATCCATTTTGCTCCATCCAGCAACAATGAGAAATTTACCGCAAAGATCTCAGCGACAGAATCAGGCATCGATATTCAAAGCAGAACGATTACCGTACATGCTATAGCATCAAACGGTGATGGCGCATTAAGACCAGGAATGTCTGCCCGCATTTATCTTTCAACGGTCTCAGACGATGCAAAAGGTATTACCCTACCCACAGAATCGTTAATCCCGAGCGCTCAAGGATATAGTGTATTTACAGTCAAAAATGGCCTGGCTAAAATGACTTCGGTCACCTTGGGTAACCGAAACGAGTCAGAGGCTCTTATCACTTCAGGATTGAATGACGGTGATACTGTGATGGTTTCGAATATTCTCCGTTCCGGAGATGGGACGCCTGTGCAAATCGTTTCAACAAAATAAAATAACCAATCATGAATTTACCTTCATTAAGTATAAAAAAACCCGTTCTCGCTGGAGTATTCTCCGCGCTGATCGTGGTGATGGGTATTGTTGGCTGGAAATATCTTGGTATTCGGGAATTTCCATTAACAGAGCCTCCGGTAATTGCAGCCATTACTTTTTATCCAGGTGCAAGCCCCGATGTTATTGCCTCAAAGATCACAAAACCTCTCGAAGAGTCCATTGCAGAAGCTAATGGCGTTCGCACTATTTCCTCCGAATCCAGGGAACAAGTAAGTATTATCTCGATTGAGTTTAACCGCGATATCGACCTTGAGGACGCTCTAAATGATGTGCGTGATAAAGTAGCAAAAGCAAAAAATCAACTTCCGGCCGACGTTGATCCTCCCATTGTTGAAAAGGCAAGTTCTCCAGATAACCTGGTCGCATTTCTCGAGGTTGAGAGTGATACGCGGGATATAAAAGAAGTATCTCATCTGGCATCAACTGTTATCAAGGAAAGAATGCAATCAATCCCAGGCATACAAAGGATAAGCATCGTAGGTGAACACAAATACGCAATGCGTTTAAGGTTTGATCCAATTAAGCTTGCAGCTTTCAAATTAACGCCTGAAGACATCCGGTTAGCGTTACTACGCGAGAACATGGACCTCCCTTCAGGAAGAATTGAAGGGCAAACGAGTGAATTGAGTGTGAGAACACTTGGACGACTTACAACTGCACAAGAATTCAATGACATGATCATCAAACAAAGTGGCAGTTCCATTATTCGATTAAAGGATATCGGACACGCGGAGTTGGGTGAAATGAATGAAAGAAATGCCATTATTAACGGAACAGAAAAAGCGGACCGTGTTGGCGTGGGTGTTGCAATCCAGATTCAGCGAGGTGCAAATGCAATTGAAGTCGTTGATGAATTTTACAAACGGTTGGATCAGTTAAGAAAAGAAATTCCAAAAGAATACCGTTTAATAGTTGGCTTTGATTTCACGAAACCTGTAAGAGAGTCGATCAAAGAAGTTGAGGAAACCTTATTTATTGCCTTTGGACTCGTGGTAATCATCATCTTCTTATTCCTTAGGGATTGGAGGTCAACGATAATCCCGGTATTGGCAATCCCTGTGTCAATTCTATCAGCTTTTTTCATCATGTACATCGCAGGATTTTCAATCAATGTATTAACACTTCTTGGGCTCGTTTTATCTATCGGTCTCGTTGTCGATGACGCGATAGTAGTATTGGAGAATATTTACAAAAAGGTTGAGGAAGGAATGACACCTGTTCAGGCAGCTTTTGCCGGATCAAAAGAGATCTACTTCGCTGTAATTTCCACTACTATAACACTGGCTGCAGTATTTCTACCCATCGTGTTTATGGGAGGGATCAGCGGCCAATTATTTAAAGAATTTGCAATTGTAGTTTCAGGATCAGTTTTGGTTTCAGCCTTTGTTGCATTGACACTTTCCCCAATGTTGAGTGCGTACCTATTAAAGAAGCATGATAAACCTAACTGGCTTCATCGGGTAACAGAACCATTTTTTATCATATTAAATAATGGGTATGCCAGGCTATTAAATGCCTTTATGAAGTTCAGATGGCTGGCTTGGGTATTCCTTATTGGCAGCGGAGGTTTGATTTTCTATTTGGGCCAAAAGCTTCCATCAGAATTAGCTCCCATCGAAGACCGGTCAAATATGCTCTTGATTGCAATTGCGCCTGAAGGAGTTTCATATGATTTCATGAAAAAGAACATGACTGAGGTTGGCCACTATGTAAATGATAATACAGAAGGCTTGTATCAGACCTACTCAATGGTTGCAATATCATTTATTCCAGCACCTGCTCCCGTAAACGTGGCAGTTCAAAGCATTTACCTGAAAGATCCTAAGGAAAGAAATGTAACAGCCCAACAATTATATTATCAATACGGTGCTGCATCAGGACAGTTCAGAAACATATTGCTTTTCCCATATATGCCACCCACTATCGGAACGCGGTATGGTGGCGGTCAGCCGGTTCAGTATGTTTTACAAGCTTCAAGCCTCGACAGTTTGGCCACTATACTACCTAAGTTTCTCGGTGCAGCCAGGCAAAGCAGTAAGCTCATGTTTGTTGACAGCGATCTGAAAATTAACAAGCCTGAACTTAAAATAAATATTGACAGGCAAAAAGCCGCGCTTATGGGTGTTTCAATCCAGGAAGTAGCAAGGGCTTTGCAGCTATCGCTTTCTGGTCAGCGTTATGGTTATTTCTTAAGAAATGATCGACAGTATGAAGTGATAGGCCAGGTAGAGAAATTAAATCGAAATGATATTGGCGATCTCCGTTCGATCTATGTGAGATCTTCAAATGAACAAATGATCTCCCTTGATAACCTTGTATCAATCGAGGAAGGAATAAGTCCGGCAGCTATCTATCGGTATGATCAATATACCTCTGCTACAATATCGGCTGGCCTGGCTCCAGGTGTAAGTCTTGACGAGGGTATAAAAGAGATGGAACGTATTAAGATGGAAGTGTTGGGTGAAAGCTTTAAGTCAACGCTGGCAGGTCAATCCCGCGATTACGTTGAAAGTCAAGGCAATCTTTCATTCACTTTGATACTTGCGCTGCTACTTATCTACATGATACTCGCCGCCCAATTTGAGAGCCTGCGAGATCCGCTGATCATCATGCTAACTGTCCCCATGGCTGTGACTGGTGCACTGCTAAGTCTGGAGTGGTTTGGCCAGAGTTTGAACGTGTTCAGCCAAATTGGTATAATCACGCTGGTTGGGCTTATAACGAAGAATGGGATTCTCATCGTAGAATTTGCCAATCACCTAAAGGATACCGGGCTTTCAAAATTCGACGCTGCAACCCAGGCTGCTGAACAAAGATTCAGACCAATTCTTATGACTTCTCTCGCAATGATCTTTGGTGCATTACCTATTGCACTTACAAACAACTCAAGGCAATCATTGGGGATTGTAATCGCAGGAGGTTTAATCTTCGCCGGGATCCTTACCCTGTTCATTATTCCAGCCGTCTATTCTTACATCTCGTCATCAAAAATAAAGAAAGAAGTTATTGACGAGTCCGAAGCGTTACAACTGCATACCATTAATTAAATCCAATCATGAAAAATATCTCAAACTGGTGGACGGGAATAGCCCTCTTTGCAACCCTAAGCCTACATGCACAAGACAGAAAGCTATCTCTTCCAGAAGCCCTAACCATTGCAAGGGAAAATAATAAAGGGTTAAAGATCGAAATGCTTGAAACCAAATCAGCACACGAAGAAACAAATATTTCGAAAGCATTCATGCTGCCAAGTATCTCAGCAACTGGTGGATATTCATACTATTTTGACAGGCAAGTCATATTCATGCCAGGAGCATTTACAGGCAACGATACAGAACCAGTCGTTGATGTCGCCGTGGGTGGAAAGAATACATTTAACACGTATCTATCAATTCACCAGCCAATCGTATTTGAGGCGGCAAGAAGGCAAATTAAATCTTCACGAATCAATGAGTCTGTTCAAGAACTTGATGTAAAAGATCGTCTCGCACAGGTAACGGTTGACGTTACTGCCACATACTATAAAGCGTTGCTCATTCAGGAAAGCATTGAACTAAATAGGCAAAGCTTCGCTCGCAACCAGAGGTCACTAGAAGATTCCAGAATGTTGCTGCTACAAGGGAAAAATCTTAAAGTTGATACTCTGAGAAATTTCATAGTTGTCGAAAACCTTAAGACGACCATTTCTTACCTGGAAAATCAAAGAAAAGTGGCTCTGTTGCAATTACAGCAGTTGCTCGGGACGAATAAAATTGAAATGCTGGTGTTGACGGATAGTCTAACACACGATAGGGAAGGCGGATACTTTGCAGCGGGGGAATCGCTATATACTGATGCAATTCAGAATCGACCGGACATTCAAATACAAAAACTTAATGTTGAATTAAGCAAAAACTTATTGAGTCAAAGCAAAGCTCAACGGCTTCCAACGCTTTCCGTGGTTGGCATGTATCAAATACAAGCACAAGCTGACAACAGGACTTTTGATTCGTATCGATGGCCAAAAACATCCTTTCTCGGCTTGCAAGCAAATGTACCGATCTTTACGGGAAACAGAATCAATTCAAAGATTCGGCAATCGAACATTCAGTTACAAAGCAGCGTGCTACGTTTAGAAGATGCTACGGAAAAAGCGAACACTGAAATTGCAACCCTGCAAAACAATCTCAAGGAAGTAGTCCAACGTGTTTCAGTTCAGGAACGAACTGTACATGCTGCTGAAATGAATTTCACAATTGTCAACGACCGTTACAGGAATGGTTTGAGCTCGCGCCTTGAGTTGTCAGATGCCGAGCTGGCTTTGACTGAATCTAAGATGAATCGTCTTAATCTAATTTTCAATGTTAAAATGGCTAAATTGGTATTAGATAAAGCACTTGGACTACTTTAGTGGACAACAAGGAAGCATGGAAAAAGAAATCTCAATCCTGATGGCAGATCTCACTGGATACACCGCGATGACTGATGTTCACGGCGGTGCTTCAGCTGCCAGGATTGTGAATAAATACATGGAAATTGTTAATGGTGCTTGTTCGGGTACAACCAAGGTAATGCAGCGAGTTGGAGACCAAGTGGTGATGATTGCAGACAATACGGTCGATCTTATTGCAACGGTCAACCAGATAAACGCATTGACTCTTGAGCAAAACCACTTTCTTTCCATACACGCCGGAATGCATTTTGGCTCAGTCTTCATTGAAAATGAAAACCTTTTCGGGTCGACAATCAATGTAGCTTCCCGAATTATGAATATTGCATGCCGAGGCCAGATACTGTGTTCAGCATCGTTTTTTTCAAAAGTGCCTGCTACTCATCAACCTCAATTCAGACCCATCGGCAGCCATCGCTTCAAAAATGTCCTTGATGAAGTCGACCTATTTGAACTTTTACCTTTATCAAATGCTAGCCTTTTGCATGTAGATCCTGTTTGCCACATGCATATAGATCCTGCTAAAGCCTTAAGTAGTTGTGTATACAATAGGTCAACTTACCATTTCTGCAGTGAACATTGCTCGCAACTATTCCATTCCTCCCCGGGCAAATTCTTGCTGGGACAGCAATGAACATCTAAATCCTATAAATCGTACCTGCTTAAGTACAAGTGCTGCCCTACGTGATTGAGGTATCTTTATCTCATTAAAAGTCAGCAATGAAAAATTTTAGTAGAGCAATTTTATTAGCGGTGGGGATTATGGTGGCTATGTTGTGCATTAGCGTTGTATTTTAGATTTTAATACAACGAAATATAAATACAACCCGCCCATCCAAACATCACGTTTCAGTCGGCATGATCTACAAGCGCTCCACTTAAAAGAATGCGGGTCATTATCGGTGCTGCGGTAACTGGTTCGTTTAATTTTATAAAACTTACCGGTTTATGTATAAGGTACCGCCTTTTCAAACATTGTTAGTTTGAATATGAAACTGGAAATTGTTAGGACGTCGAAACCCACTGATGATTCAATAAGCTTATACTTTCGAAAGACCGGGATATTAGAACAATACAAGGCGGGGCAACATGCATTATTGTCCTTCAAAGTCAATAACGAACCATTTAAAAGGACTTATTCTTTTCATACATCTCCACAACAAGATAAGGATGCAGGAATCACGGTTCGTGCTATAGTGGGCGGGTTGATATCGAACTATCTTCAATCAATGAAGGGAAGCCCTGAAATCGTTCTTGAGGGAGTATCCGGTGAATTTTCGATTGACCCTCATACTAGTAATAAGCGTCATCTGGTGATGTTTGCGGCAGGCAGCGGGATCACACCAATTATGTCTATTCTGAAAACCATTCTGTACAATGAACCGCATTCCGCTATCTCCCTGATTTACACCAACAGAAGTTACTCAACAATTATTTTTAAGGACGCCCTTTTATTGCTTAGACGCTTATTTAAGGAGAGGCTTAAGGTTTATCACATTCTCACACAAGAAGAAAGGGTGCCCGCGGGCTTTGAAGTTTTTTACAGGGGACGTCCTTCGAAATTGATCATCAAGAAAATGCTTAAGAACATTTCGGATGAAATTCCAAATAAGGTCGAATACTTTTTGTGCGGGCCCTCTTCTTTAATTAAATTAATCGAGGAGACGATTTACTCTGTTGATGCTGAGGCAAAGATATATAAAGAGCACTTTTTCCTACCGCAAGAAAAACAGGAATTTGACTTTTCTAATCTTCCGACTCGTGAAGTTAGTGTCCACGTAAAAGGTGAAGAAAAATTCTTGATTGTCCGGAGTGGTAAGTCCATTCTACAGGCAGCAATTGACAATAGCGTAAAGTTGCCATTTTCTTGTACGGAAGGGCAATGCGGCACTTGCCGCGCGCAACTGATCCGCGGTGAAGTCAAGCTTCGAAGAAATCACATCCTGAGTGAAGATGAACTGAAAAGCGGCCAGATACTTTTATGCCAGGGGTTTCCAACTTCAGACGGAATTGCCATAAAATCCAGTTGATAATTATATAAACCTTCCCCGCTTTAATGTAAAGCTTTCTACTACGTTCCAACGTTATTTACATATAAAACATAAACAAAATATGGAAACGATAAATCTGACAATCCCCACTATGAAAAGCACGCATTGCCAAATGACTGTGACGAACACGGTAACGGCTATCGGTGGAAATGTAAAGTCGGTTGCGCCGACCAAAGCAGAAATCGAACTGTCGAACGGGCTGACGAAAGAGGCGGTAGTTTCAGCTATTCAAAAAGCGGGATACAATGTCGTAAATGGAATTCTTTAAACTTTAACTAAAAATGGAAACAACAAAATTCAAAACAAACATAAAGTGTTCAGGGTGCGTAGCGAAAGTAACTCCTTTCCTGAACGAAGCTTTAGGCGACGACAATTGGGAAGTTGATTACAATAACCCATCAAAAGTGCTGACAGTTGTCGGTGAGGATGACAAGTCAAAGGTTATTCAGGCAGTGGAGAAGGCGGGATACAAAGCCGAGGCACTTTAAAAAGCCGACTTAATGGTACGGAGGTCGTGGGATTCTTTCCACGACCTTTTTTTATTCCCGAAAATGTGACAAAGATCATGTTTCCGTATGGGCAAAAGTCAAATCGTAGCACAATGACAATTGTAATCTTTACCTATTGTTGATTAAAACACACATATCAATGAAAAACAGAACACTTTTAATGATAATGCTACTCATGTTTGCATTTTCATTTGTAAACGCGCAAGAGGCGCAACAGAAAAGAGAGATGCCACCTAAGCACAGAGGCATGCACCCACGCTTACAGGCGGACGGAACGGTAATCGATGATAGTGGCAAAACGCTTGGGTCTATTAAAAATGGAAAAGTATGTGACGAAACCGGAAAAGTGATCGGTGTAATCTCCGGCCATGGGGATGTCACAACTGCAAGTGGAAAAACTATCGGAAAAATCCAGAAAGACGGAAGCTACAAATCAATGAAAGGACACGTTGTAACAACCGACCCCGATGGAGTTGTGAAAGTTGCTGGAAAGGAAGTTGCAAAAGTCGAATCTGGCTACAAAGACAAGTCTCATGGTTGCGCCCTTCATTGCTTCTTTAGCTCCGAAAATGAGGATGCTAAAGAAATCGACAAGGACGTTAAGGACAAGTAGTGAAAAGCCTACAACCGGACGCCTCTTTTAATTCACTGACAACGTTATGCAGAACGGACAACTATCACTTGAGATCACAAAAGCGAATGGGGAAAAGTCCGTCTTCGACCCAAAAAAACTCTTCAATTCATTAACGCGATCCGGAGCCGATGAGACCCAAGCTCTCGAGATCGCTAATACAATCACCTCGGAGCTTTATCCTGGAATATCAACAAAAAAAATTTACAGGAAAGCATTCGCCCTCTTGAAGGAACAATCGAGGTTCCTGGCTGCACGATACAATCTGAAAACTGCGATCATGATTTTGGGTCCATCGGGCTACCCGTTCGAAAGATTTATTGGAGAACTATTAAAACATCAGGGTTTCCAAGTGGAAGTCTCAAAGATCGTCGCGGGCAAGTGCGTTAACCATGAGGTAGACGTCATTGCAGAAAAGGATAATCATCATTTCATGATAGAATGCAAATATCACAACCAACCGGGAACAGTATGTGACGTGAAGATTCCGTTGTACATACAATCGCGATTCCTCGATGTAGCTGCACAATGGAAAACTCTTCCAGGTCATGAAAATAAATTTCACCAAGGCTGGGTGGTTACGAATACCCGGTTTACACTAGACGCAATTCAATATGCAAATTGTGCTGCGCTAAAACTGCTCGGCTGGGACTATCCTGCCAAAGGAAGTCTTAAAGATCTTATCGATTCGCTAGGACTTTATCCGATAACCACGCTTACATCGCTTACGCTAACAGAAAAGAAAGCACTTCTTGAAATGCAGCTGGTGCTTTGTCATGAACTCCGGAAAAATGAAAAGGCATTGAGTCAAATCGGAATAAAAGCTACTCGAATCAAAACTGTACTTGAGGAATGTCTCAATCTGTGCCAGCGCGCAAAACAAAGCACCCCATCAATTCATGAACGCCCGGAGTATCATAGCGCCAGATCAGCCAATCCTCAAAGATAATTTGATGAATGGGTTAACTGAAAGCGAAGTTTTTCGACTTCAAAAAGAGTTCGGTTTAAACAAGATTGAAACCGAAAATCATCACTCACTTTGGCAAATCCTTGTTGGTCAATTCAAGTCGCCAATTGTTTATATACTATTGTTCGCTGTGTCAATGTCGTTCTACTTCAATGAATGGCTTGACGGAATTGCGATCCTTGTCGTCATTCTTATCAACGCGGCAATTGGATTCTACATGGAGTTTCAGGCAGACCGCTCGATGGAGGCTTTACAAAAGCTTTCTGTGGTATTATCAAAAGTGATCCGTGACGGAAAGGTTAAAGAGATCAACTCCGAGCAAATTGTTCCCGGAGAACTTGTGTATTTAGAAGCAGGTGACATCATTCCAGCCGATGGAAAAATCATAAAGTTGTCACGGTTGCTCGTAAACGAATCAGCCCTTACGGGAGAATCCGTTCCCGTGGAGAAAATTCTAAACGTTGAATCATCACCAAATACGCCAGACCAAAATCTGTTCAAGGGAACTTTCGTCACAAATGGCAATGCGACATACTATGTGACATCAACTGGTATGAATACAGAACTTGGTAAGATTGCAAGCATGGTTCAATCTGCAAGGCAGGCAGCAACTCCCTTAGAAAAGAAACTTGAGAGCTTCACCAAAAAGCTTATTCAAATAACACTGCTTCTTGTACTACTCATCTTTGTCGCAGGCTGGATGGGTGGAAATGATCTTTTTGAAATATTAAATACAGCTATTGCTTTAGCAGTTGCTGCAATACCTGAGGGTCTTCCAATTGTAGCTACTCTTGGGCTTGCTCGCGGAATGCTAAAAATGGCGAAGCATAACGTTATAGTAAAAAAGTTATCGGCTGTCGAGACTCTTGGAGGCACTAGCGTAATCTGTACGGACAAGACTGGTACGTTAACCGAAAACAGAATGACGGTTGCAGGTGTACAACCTTCTACCAATCAACAGAAAATAATTGAAGCCTGCGTCTTGTGCAACACAGCAAGTATAGATCAGTCGAATGAAGTTGGCGATCCCCTCGAGATAGCGCTATTACAATTTGCATCACAACACGGCAACATTCAAGAAATTCGGAACCAATATCCAAAGATTGACGAGGAACCGTTCTCATCAGACTCCAAGCGCATGCTCACGCTTCATAAAGGGAAGGGCAAATATGTTACAGTGGCCAAGGGCGCAGTTGAATCAATTCTAAACCTCTGCTCCAAAAGTATAAATTCAACTTCAGATTGGAAACATGACGTTTTAGAAGGCGCGAATAAACTGGCTGCAGACGGTTTTAAAGTTATCGCAGTTGCATCGAATGAACGCAATGAGGCAGGGATTGCAGATGATGCTTTCACGTACTTAGGAATTATCGGGTTAATCGATCCACCACGGCAAGATGTAGCGCAGGCAATCAGGGAATGTAAAAGCGCGGGTATCAGAGTAGTAATGATCACGGGTGATCATCCCGCCACTGCGAAAGAGATCGGGAGACAACTCGGTATTGAGTCAGCTCAGGTTCAACTTGGCTCAGGCATGAAGTCTTACGACCAGCTAACCGAGATAGAAAAAACAAACTGGATTAACCAAAATATTTTCGCGCGAGTGAGCCCTGCACAAAAGCTGGATCTCATAAGGCTATACCAGGAAAAGAATTTCGTTGTCGGAATGACTGGTGATGGTGTTAATGATGCCCCTGCATTAAAGAAAGCTGACATCGGGATCGCCATGGGATTGCGCGGAACGCAAGTAGCCCAAGATGTAGCAGATATGGTGATTAAAGACGATTCATTCGCCTCCATCGTAACAGCAATAAAACATGGCAGAATAATTTTTGACAATATTAGAAAGTTCGTTGTCTTTCTCCTTTCCTGCAACCTCAGCGAATTATTCACAATAGCGGTCACAGCAGTAATCAATCTTCATTTTCAGCTCTTCCCGTTACAGATCCTCTTCATAAATCTGGTAACGGACGTGCTTCCGGCACTCGCGCTTGGCATGACGCCAGGAAATAAGAACATCATGAAGATGGCACCTAAAAATAGTGATGAGCCTATTATTACTAAAACTCTTTGGATCACAATAATATTTTACTCGATTGTAATCAGTGCTGCTGGCCTTGGCGCTGTCACGACAAGCCACTTCCTCTTTCACAAGGAAGAAGGATGGAATCCCGAACTCTGCAACAACATCCTTTTCTTTACGCTGATTTGTTCTCAATTGCTCCACGTATTAAACATGAACGCAAAAGGAACGAGCATTTTCAAATCCGAAATCACTCGAAACAGATACGTGTGGTATTCAATTCTAGTATGTGTTGTGATCCTGGTTGGATGCTATGAAATTCCTACGGTCAGGCAAGCGCTCTCATTGTTCCCTCTCACCATTTTTGATTGGACAATAATCATTGCATTTAGTTTCGCTGGTCTTATTATCAATCAACTTGCTAAAGTATTTAACATCATAAAACAATAAAGCCATGAAAACCCTGTCACGAAAGGAAATCTTCTCTGCATCAGCGCAGCAAGTATTCAATACAATAGATGATCTTGGCGTCACCGGAATGCACATGACAGAATCATCAGGGATGATGATGGGAAGCAAGCTGAATCTTGAATTTTTAACCACTAACAAAACCGGAATCGGGTCCCGCTATCGTTGGACAGGCAAAATGATGGGATTGATGATGAATTTCACCGTAGAAGTTACAAAGTGGATCAATGGTGTAGAGAAAGTTTGGGAGACTATTGGAGAAACAAAGCTTATTATCTATTCATGGTACAGAATGAAGCTTTTGTTGAAGGACGTAAATGGAAATACTGAAGCAGAACTATCTATCTCGTATGAAAAACCAAAAGGCTTATTAAATAAAATACTATGCTTCTTCCTTGCAGACTGGTATTGCAGGTGGTGCCTTAAGAAAATGCTTGGAGATGCAAAGAAAGTGTTTACAAATCATCCGAAACAAACCACGCATTCATTTCAAATGAATGCCGCCTTGTTTGCACTTCTATCATTAATAAGCTTTGGCGCCAACGACCAAGTTGATAACAGCGGAGTCTACAACACGTTTGCCGACTACAAATCAAAAACGTTATCGTATGCTATTGATTGTAATTCAGAAAGGCATAAGATCAAGTCGGACCAATTTCATCACAGGGATGTTGTTCGGGTTGTCCATAATGACAGCCTACTCACAATGCCTAAGAGTGAAATATTTGGTTACAAAGATTGTAAAGACGTTACCTATAGAATTGTTGATGTGAAGAACCATTCGATACTGAATCCTTACGACAATTTGCACGAAATCAGAGGTCATAAAAGAACCGCGATCCACTACTACTTCAGTAAAACAATCGATGCGGCTCCCATTCTATTGACAATGGACAACCTTCATCACGTTTTTCATGACAATTATGCAGAATTTCTTAGAAAAATTGATGAAACTTTTAGACGTGATGGCCAGCTTATCAAGTTCGACAAGAGAAGCAAGAAATTCCTAGTCAGTCAACTCACGGGGGCACTATTGAGTAATAACGAATAGGGTCAACATTATTTGGGTTGACTGCGATTCAGACCAACAGTTATGAGCACAAGTAGGACTTTAGTCACCAAAACAAATGAATAAGGGAATACCACGTTCTGGGGCGCATCTTTTCGTAAAAAATATCGGTATCGATACATACCGTGAGAATACCATATTCATGCGTTATGATTGTGACATTTGTCGATCTGAAGGTTTTTCTGCACTTACCCGGGTAATCGTTGTGAACGGAAACAAGAGTGTGGTTGCCACGCTTAACGTTGTCACGTCCGATATCATTGCACATCACGAGGCTGGACTTTCCACCGAATGTATGAAACGCCTTGGTGTCAAGACTGGTGATACTATACATATATCGCATCTTGATCCAATTGAATCATTCAAGAAAGTCCGTGGAAAAATGTATGGGAACAGATTCACCGAAGCCGCGCTAGATGAGATCATAAAAGACATTGTTGCCGGACGATATTCCAACGTAGAACTGGCTGCATTTATAACAGCCTGTGTCAATAGCAATCTTGATATTAAGGAGGTCATCTCGTTAACCAAAGCGATGATCGGTAGTGGATTGAAGCTGGATTGGGGAAAAGAACTTGTTTTAGACAAACATTGCATCGGGGGCCTACCTGGAAACCGAACTACTCCAATCGTTGTGAGCATCATTGCCGCCTGTGGCCTTACCATACCAAAAACGTCCTCTCGTGCAATCACATCGCCAGCAGGAACTGCCGATACAATGGAAACAATGACGCCAGTAAATTTATCGATAGACCAGATGAGAAAAGTCGTAGAGGCTGAAGGCGGTTGCATCGCATGGGGTGGCGCTGTTCAACTCAGTCCGGCTGATGATATAATCATTTCGGTTGAGAAGGCACTGGACATCGACAGTGAAGGGCAGATGATCGCATCCGTACTTTCCAAAAAGAAGTCCGCTGGGTCTACACATGTTATAATTGACATCCCGGTGGGTGACACCGCAAAAGTACGCACTCAGGAATCTGCCACTCAATTGCAGGAGCAGTTCCATAAGGTAGGAACCGCTATCGGCATAAATGTTAGATCCATTATTACGGATGGCTCGCAGCCAATCGGTGCAGGCATCGGTCCTGCTCTTGAGGCACAAGACGTTCTCAAGGTGTTAAGGAACGAACAATTTCATTCAGGGTCTTTGAAGGAACGTTCTCTTTACGTTGCGGGGGCTTTGCTGGAACTATCTGGCAAGTGTCTACTAAACAAGGGTATTGAGTATGCAAAATATACTTTGGAATCTGGAAAGGCGTATCAAAAATTTATAAGAATCTGTGAAGCACAAGGTGGATTTAAGGAACCACCGACTGCATCTAAACAGTTTGACATACTTGCTGAAAAATCAGGTAAGGTAACATTGATTGACAACAGGACTCTTGCCCGGATTGCAAAGCTTGCAGGGGCACCAAAGTCACCTTCCGCTGGCATTCAGTTTCTGTCACCTCTGGGAAGAAAAGTATCAAAAGGAGATCTGCTTTATACCATTTACGCTGAGTCAGATGGCGAATTGAGTTATGCAAAGAAGTATGCATCGTCTACCCATCCGGTTGTAACGATTTTATGAACGCAATTGTAATTTCATATCCCGGAAATGAATCGCTCACTGCAAGTATTGCAAAAGGCATAAATGGTAAAATTGGAGAAATCCAAATGAGACGTTTTCCTGATGGCGAAACATATGTCAGGTTAGTAACTGACGTTTTGGACAAACCCGTCTTAATAATAGCCAGCCTGCATCGGCCAGACGATAAATTTTTATCACTCGTCTTTTTACTTCGACTGGTAAAAGATGCGGGGGCAGCTTCCGTTACATTGATCGCGCCCTACGTTGCATATATGCGTCAGGATAAACAGTTCAAACCCGGAGAGGCTGTCACCTCTGCCTACTTTGGTGAACTGTTATCGCCTTACATAGATAAAATGATTACTGTTGATCCTCACTTACACAGGCGAAAATCAATGAACGAAGTTTACACCGCCCCGTGCATAGTACTGCACGCCTCCCGGGCAATTTCAACGTGGATTAAGAACTCGGTCGCTAATGCTGTGCTGATCGGACCGGATTCAGAAAGCGAGCAATGGGTGTCACAGGTTGCAAAAGAAGCCGATGCTCCATATTTTATTTTAAACAAGGAACGTCATGGCGACAGGAATGTTGAAATCTCATTCCCTGAAACCAGCTCATTCCGTGAGCGCACGCCAGTGCTTGTAGACGACATTATTTCAACAGCACACACGATGATTGTAACGGTGAAGCGATTACTTGAACTTGGTTTCAATAAACCTATATGCATCGGAGTTCATGCGATTTTCGCGGATAACTCCCATCGGGAATTACAAGACGCTGGTGCCGCAAAAATTGTAACTTGTAATACCATTGTTCACAGTAGCAACGGTATAGATCTTAGTCCTTTAATCATTGAAGCACTGCAATGATCAAGAAACTGATTAGCTGGTCGATCAAGAACAAATGGATGGTGGTCATCATGTACTCCATGATGGTGATATACGGAATCTATTCTGTATATAATACGCCTGTGGATGCGCTTCCCGACCTCTCGGAAAATCAGGTTATCATCTACACAGAATGGATGGGAAGAAACCCTCAAATCATCGAGGACCAAATCACATACCCGTTAACATCGAATCTTCAGGGCATTCCTAAAGTAAAAAACATTCGTGGAGCGAGCATGTTCGGGATGAGCTTCGTATTTATCATTTTTGAAGACGATGCTGAGATCTATTGGGCACGTGCGCGGGTATTAGAAAGATTAAACTATGCAACACGATTACTTCCTCCAAACGTAACTCCCACCCTTGGGCCGGACGGAACGGGGTTGGGCCATGTATACTGGTATACTCTTGATGCACCCGGCTATGACTTAGGCGAATTAAGAGCATTACAAGATTGGTATGTTCGCTTTGGCCTTCAGACTGTAGAAGGCGTGAGCGAAGTGGCGTCATTCGGAGGATATCAAAAACAATATCAGGTTGTTGTTGATCCAATGAAACTTCGCTACCACAACATCACCATAATGGATGTTGCAAACAAAATAAAAGAAAACAACAACGAAGTTGGGGGCCGTAAATTCGAACTATCAGACATCGGTTACATTATCAAAAGTACTGGCTACATCAAGAACATAAATGATATTGAGAACATCCCGCTAAAAACAGAAAATACTGTACCGATAACGGTAAAAGATATTGGTACGGTACAAATGGGAGGCGACCTCCGCTTAGGCATTGTTGATGAGAACGGTGAAGGGGAAAAGGTAGGTGGAATTGTGATCATGCGATATGGAGAAAACGCAAAAGAGGTTATCGATCGTGTAAAGGAAAAAATTGAAGAAGTAAAAAAAGGTTTACCAGCTGGAGTAACCATTAAGCCCGCGTATGATCGGTCAGATCTGATCAACGCGACTATAGATACTTTGACCGAAGCAGTTACTGAGGAAATCATCGTAGTAGCGATAGTGCTATTCATCTTTTTACTGCACGTAAGAAGTGCGCTTATTGTTGTCATCACAATCCCGGTCTCGGTACTTTTTGCATTCATACTTATGAACTGGTTCGGCATAACATCCAACATAATGTCGTTAGCTGGAGTAGCACTTGCTGTGGGAGACTTGGTTGATGCAGGAATTGTAATGGTAGAAAATGCGATGAAGACTTTAGGCGGTGAAGCCGAAACGAATTGATATGGAGGAAACAAGAATAGATAAAATTGAGAAATCATCCCAACTGATTGGCAGGGCTGTGGTGAGTTCTATTCTTATCACACTTATTTCGTTCAGCCCAATCCTTTTTCTAACAGGCCAGGAACACAAGCTCTTTTCACCTCTTGTATGGACGAAGACATTTGCTATGATTGGTTCAGGCCTTGTAGCGATCATTCTCGTCCCGGTCTTAATGACCTTATTTCTTAAAGGGAAAGTTACACCGGAGAGTAAACACCCGGTAAGTAAGTTCTTCACCTGGATTTATGGCCCCGTCATAAGATGGTGCCTTAAATGGAAAAAGGTCACACTTGCTCTCGCTCTCGCGCTTGTCATCGGCAGCGTTCCGCTTGTCATTAATCTCGGAACGGAGTTTATGCCTGCGCTTGACGAAGGTTCGTTATTGTTCATGCCCGTTACATTGCCTGATATCTCTAACAACGAAGCAAAACGATTACTTCAGGTACAAGACAGAATCATCAAGTCCGTCCCGGAAGTCGCTAATGTTTTAGGTAAAGCCGGACGCGCAAATACCGCCACGGACAATGCGCCAATCAGCATGATAGAAACAATAATTATTCTCAAGCCGCAAGATGAATGGCGAGAAGGAATTACAAAGGATGACATCATAAGGGAGTTGAATAGCAAACTCGCGATACCCGGAGTTATTAACAGCTATACACAACCAATTATCAACAGAATCAACATGCTTTCCACCGGGATCAGGACGGATGTAGGGGTGAAGATCTATGGACAGAGCCTCGACTCGATCAACGTGCTTGCACACGAGTTCAAGAAACAACTCGAAGGTCTTGAAGGCGTGGCTGACCTTTATGTTGAACCGATTGTTGGTGGCAAGTACATTGATATCAAGATCCGAAAAGACGAGATCGGTCGTTATGGGCTGACAGTTGACGATGTAAATATGTTCATTGAAACTGCGCTGGGCGGGATGAACACCACAACTACCATAGAAGCTCGTCAACGCTTTCCAGTGAGTGTTCGCTTTGCGCAAGATTACAGAAACACAATTAATCAAATCAAGAATCTCCAGGTTCAGACGAATAATCTAGGTCCGATTCCGTTGTCATCTGTGGCCGAAGTAAATGTTACCGAAGGCCCTCCGATGATCAATTCAGAGAACGCAATGCTTCGGGGTACTCTCCTTTTCAATGTAAGAGGCAGGGACATGGGAAGCACGGTTTCAGAAGCAAAGGAACGCCTCGAGAAAGCAATAAAAAATCTTCCCAAAGGTTACTATTTGAGCTGGAGTGGTCAATACGAAAACCAAGTCCGCGCACAAAACCGGTTAATGGTGATCATCCCGATAGTGCTAATAATAATCCTCGTTGTACTTTATTTCACTTTCAAAAGCATGAGGGAAGTATTGATCGTGTTAAGTAGTATCCCTGTCGCACTTGTTGGCGGAGCATATTCCTTACACTTCTTTGACGTCAACTTTTCTGTGGCGGTAGCAGTTGGATTTATCGCCTTGTTTGGTATAGCGGTTGAGACTGGAGTTCTGATGTTAGTGTACCTGAACAATTCACTATACTTCAAAATAAAAAATCATACTACCGGGCAAGTCACAAACGAAATCATAGAAGATGCGATATATGAAGGTGCCGTTCAACGGCTCCGTCCTAAGTTAATGACAGTGCTCGTGGATGTGATTGGTTTGATGCCGGTTCTTTTCGCTACCGGAGCCGGAAGTGATGTGATGAAGCCTATAACGATTCCGTTTGTATTCGGACTGCTAACATCAACGATCTTTGTGCTGATTGTGCTGCCGGTTATCTACGCGTATGTGAGAGAGAAAGAATTGGCAAAGCGTGGAAAGATTGAGCACAAATTATTAGAAGATTAGGCTGAATAGCTGTTTTTCAGCTTTTCCCAAGGAATTTTATAACTCAATAATCATAAAGTATAAATCTAAAACCCAAGAATTGCGTTAGATTTGGGTATCAAATGAAGCCAATCCGTTTCATATCAGCCGTATTGTTAGCCATCGTGGTGCTGGTTTCATCTACCAGCTTCATGGTCGGTATGCATATTTGTATGGGGGAAGTTCAAAACATTGCGCTGTTTGGAAAGGCTGACAGCTGCCAGAAAGAAAAAGCTTTGCCGGCTTGCCATAAACATATGAAGCCTGCGTGCTGCGAAGATGAAACTGTCATTCACGAGGGCACTGACTTCAAAGGCTCAATCGAACACATTCATATCGTTGCCCCTTCTCCTGTTGACATCGAGCAACCAATGGTCCTGATTTCTGAGATCATTCCGGCTTCGCCAATTGCGCAATTCAAATACTACAACTACGATCCACCTTTGCGATCTTGTGATCTTACGGTCGAGCATCAAGTTTTCTTAATCTGATTCATCCATTCGTTTTGAAGGGCAACCTGCTCTTCGTGTAATCGCTTTGCCCGATGAAGCTTTAGCGTAATCGTGACTTTGCCTTAGCGATAACAGTAATTCCCTTTTCACATTCTTCATTTTAAGTCATGATTGAAAGCCTAATATCTTTCTCTCTTCGAAATAGATTCTTAGTGCTGCTGGTTGCCATTGGGTTATTCGCCTGGGGAGTCTATTCGGTGAAAGTAAATAAAATTGATGCGATACCTGATCTGTCCGAAAATCAGGTGATCGTCTTTACAGAATGGATGGGCCGCAGTCCTCAGATTATAGAGGACCAGGTGACATATCCACTTGTTACAAACCTCCAGGGTCTCCCTCAGGTTAAATATGTACGTGGCGCTTCGATGTTCGGAATGAGCTTCGTCTACGTCATCTTCGACGATGACACTGAAGTATACTGGGCCCGCGAACGTGTTCTCGAGCGACTCAATTATGCTACCCGACTCTTACCCGAAGGCGTCACTCCCACACTTGGTCCGGATGGAACAGGCGTTGGTCATATCTTGTGGTATACCCTTGATGCACCCGGAATGGATCTTGGGGAGCAACGCGCTATCCAGGACTGGTATGTAAAGTTCGCACTTCAAAATGTTCAAGGCGTGAGTGAGCTCGCATCATTTGGTGGCTTTCAAAAACAATATCAAATCACCGTTGACCCCAACAAATTGAACTATTACGGTCTATCAGCGCAAGAAGTCATCCAATCTATCCGCGCCAATAATAATGAGGCGGGCGGAAGGAAGTTCGAGCAAAGCGACATCGGATACATCATCAAGACAACGGGATATCTGAAGTCTGTCAATGAGATTGAAAACATTGCTGTAAAAACAGTCAACACCGTTCCAGTTAAAGTTAGTGACATAGCTACCGTACAAATGACGGGAGAAACACGTCTCGGCATCTTTGACATGGACGGTGAAGGTGAAGTCGTGGGAGGAATAGTTGTAATGCGCTATGGTGAGAATGCAGACGAAGTGATCAAAGCGGTGAAGAAGAAAATGGAAGAGGTTGCGAAAGGATTTCCTCAAGGAGTTAAATTCAATATCGTTTATGATCGAAGCCTTTTGATCGAAGAATCTGTATCGTCAATCAAAACAACACTGATCGAAGAAATGATCGTGGTCTCGATAATAGTGATCATGTTTCTATTTCATTGGAGGAGTGCCGCCAGCATCATCATTCAAATTCCAATCACCATAGCCACAAGCTTTATTCTGCTTAATGCTTTTGGCGTTACGTCCAACATCATGTCATTAACCGGAATTGCCCTAGCCATCGGGGTAATTGTCGATAACGGAATTATTATGGCGGAGAACTCTTATAAGAATCTGTCCCATCGTTATTCAGAATTAAATCCGGATGACAAGTAACCATTAACGTATGAAACTTTTCTCTAGAAAAAAATATAACAAAATAGATGATGCCGAAAGGCTTCAGATCATCGAGAAATCATCTAAGCAGGTTTCGCGTGGTGTGTTCTATTCAACGGTCATCATCATAACCTCATTCCTTCCGGTGTTTATGCTAACGGGCCAGGAAGGAAAACTCTTTCACCCGCTGGCCTTCACGAAGACATTCATCATGCTCGTAGACGCGATATTGGTCGTGACCCTTGCACCGGTCATCATTTCCTTTTTTATGAAGGGAAAGTTCAGAGACGAAAAGCATAATCCAATTAACCGATTCCTTGAAAGGATTTATGAGCCAATTATCCGCAGTTGCATGAAGTGGCGTAAAACAACTATTGGAGTGAACATCCTGGCGTTGGTGATTAGCATACCGTTGTTGCTAAGTCTTGGGAGTGAGTTTATGCCACCATTGGATGAGCAGTCAATCCTTTTCATGCCGGTAACACTTCCAGATGTATCCAATGAAGAGGCAAAAAGAATTCTCCAGGTTCAGGATAAGATTATTAAGTCTGTTCCTGAAGTTGGTAAAGTATTAGGCAAAGCGGGTAGGGCGAGCACTGCAACCGACAACTCTCCAATCAGCATGATAGAAACAATCATTATGCTGAAACCAAAATCGGAATGGCGGGAAAACGTTACTAAAAGTGACATCATCAACGAGCTAGACGCCAAGATGCAGATTCCTGGAGTAGTGAACGGATGGACTCAGCCAATCATCAACAGGATTAACATGCTCGCCACCGGAATCAGAACTGATGTCGGTATCAAGGTTTACGGACAAAATCTGGATAGCATTGCTGCAGTTTCTGAACGGGTAAAAGCTGCTCTTGCTGGTGTTCCGGGAGTAAAAGACTTGTATGTTGATCCTGTTACCGGAGGAAAATATCTCACGATCGATGTTAACAGAGATGCATTAGGTAGATATGGGCTAAGCGTGAATGATGTCAATATGATCGTGGAATCCGCTATTGGCGGTAGTCCCATTGGTCAAACAATCGAAGGTCGTCAGCGCTTCACAATCAGTGTGCGCCTATCGCAAGATTATAGAAATAGCATTGAGCAATTAAAGCGCATTCCGGTGAAGACTCCTTCGCTTGGAACTGTTCCTCTTTCGTCTGTAGCGGATATCAAATTTGAGAATGGCCCTCCAATGATCGTATCTGAAAATGCATTGTTGCGTGGCGCTGTTTTGTTTAACGTAAGAGACCGTGACATGGGGAGCACCGTGAAGGAAGCCATTGAAACACTAAATACAAACCTTGGCGGACTTCCAAACGGTTACTACCTGGAGTGGAGTGGTCAATATGAAAATCTAATTCGCGGAAAGCAAACGCTGATGGTCATTCTGCCTGTAGTGCTTCTTATCATATTCGTGTCGCTCTACCTTGCATTTCACTCTGTCAGAGAAGCATTCTTCAGCCTTATCACAGTGCCCTTCGCGCTTATTGGTGGCGCATACATGGTGTACTTCTACGGTGTCAATCTCTCAGTGGCCGTTGCAGTTGGCTTTATTGCATTGTTTGGTATTGCTGTAGAGACAGGTGTCGTGATGGTCATTTATCTAAATGACGCAATGCAGCAGCTTGTGAAATTAAAAGGCAATTCAAGTGAAACAATTACGCGTGACGAATTGCGGGAGTACGTGATAGCTGGTGCTGCGAAACGCTTGAGACCAAAGATCATGACTGTATGCGTGGCTCTATTTGGTTTGATCCCAGTGTTGTGGGCAACAGGTGTTGGCAGCGATGTGATGAAGCCCATTGTGCTTCCCATGATTGGTGGTGTACTCACCTCATCTACGCACATCTTGCTTGTAACGCCACTCATCTTTCTGATGACAAAAGAATATGAACTAAGAAAATTCGGAAAACTCGAAGTATATGAAGTTAAGCATTAAGATATCTTTCTTGTTTACAGGATTCTGGCTGGGCGTTATCGCATTTGCTAGCGCCCAAGTGATTACGCTGGACAGTGTACTGCACCTCATTGACAAACAAAACCCGATGTTGCAGGAATACGACAACAAAGTCAAAGCTCTCAACACATATGCTCAGGGCGCAAGAAGCTTGATGGCTCCAATGGTTGGTGCAGGGACATTCATGACGCCTTATGCAAACCAAATGTTGATGGACGAGAGAGACAAAGGGGCCTGGATGTTTTCGATTGAGCAAGAGATCACAAATCCGTCTAAGCTCAACGCAAACCGTAAATACCTTTCATCAAAAGCATCGGTTGAAGTTCAGAACCGCTCCGCACAATTCAACCAATTGAGAAGCGAAGCGAAAGCGATGTATTACCAATGGTTAATCGCTGAAGAGAAGCTGAACATCCTTAGAGAAAACGAGCGGATTATGGAGCTAATGCTCAAACTCGCCCGAATCCGGTATCCATACAATCAGGGAAGTCTTGGGAATATTTACAAAGCGGAAGGCAGACTCAGTGAAGTTCAGAACATGATACAGATGACTAATGGGTCCATTGAAGAAAGTTCGTATAGACTAAAAAGCCTGATGAACCTTCCGGTCGAAACACAAATCATGATTGATACAGCCACCCAAATAACCTATCAACCGAACCAAGTGATTTACGATACGGCAGCGCTTAGCACACAACGCAGCGATATCAAGCAGATCGATAAAACCATTGAGGTGATGCGGTTGAATCAACAATTACAACGCTATCAGTCAAGGCCTGATTTCAAGATAAGATTTGATCACATGCAGCCGATTGGAAATATGCCAACTCAGTTCACGGCAATGGCAATGGTTTCAATTCCTATCGCTCCATGGTCATCCAAAATGTACAAGTCGGAAGTGAAAGGGATGCAATATGACATCGAGGCGATGAAAAAAGGGCGTGAAGCAATTCTAATCGAAACACGAGGAATGCTTGCAGGCATGGCCTCCCAACTGGCACGGATGAAACAACAACTGCAGAACTATGAAACCAAGATCATCCCGGCATTGAGGAAAAACTACCAAACGCTGATGCTGGCCTACGAAGAAAACCGCGAACAGCTTCCTATTGTAATCGATGGGTGGGAAGCATTGAACATGGCACAAATGGAATTTATCGAAAAAAATCAGGAGTACTTTAACATGATTGTGACTTATGAAAAGGAATTGGAGAAATAGTTTACTACTCGCAACAATGCTGGTGGTAATACTTGCATTGGTCGCTTCCTGTAACAAAGGCGGAGAGCACGCAGAGCATGCTGACACATACACATGCCCCATGCATCCAACGGTTATTTCGGACAGGCCTAGTACCTGCCCTGTGTGCGGGATGGATCTTGTGCGGAAAGCACGCGCGGGTGAAGAAGTGGAAATTACAGAGGAGCTTTCCAAACTCCTTAAGTCACCCAACGAAACTGTCATCGCCTCAATCAAAACAATCAAAGGCGAATACAAATCAATGCCTGTTTCGACAAAAGCTCAGGGAGTAGTCACTTACGATACCAGAAACATTTACACGATTCCGACCCGAATTGGCGGGCGTCTTGAAAAGGTGTTTCTCAAATATGCTTTTCAGCAAGTGCGGAAGGGGCAGAAAGTCGCAGAGATCTATAGCCCCGAACTACTGACAGCTCAGCGGGAATTGATCTTTTTATTAGAAAATGATTCAGAGAATCAGACACTCATTCAAAGTGCGAAAGACCGCTTGAAACTTTTAGGGGTGAATGATTCCCAAATCAATAGCCTCATTGAAAGCAAAGAGCCAAAAAACACATTTGCCATTTATAGTCCATATGATGGTTATATAATCTCCGACTCGCAGCAAACACCTGCGGCCCCAATGACTAGCCAAAGTGCTTCAACATCAGCTGGCGGAATGAATGACGGAATGGGTGGAAGTACGAACACTTCATCACCAGCTGCATCAGGTGGTTCTACAACAATAGCAAGCGATGCTCTTGTCCGTGAGGGAAGCTATGTATCTTCTGGTCAGACACTATTCAAAATTGTCAACCCTTCCGCGTTGCGCGTTGAACTGAACATTGCTTCAACCCTTGCCGGATCCGTAAAGAAAGGCGGGAAAGTAATGCTTGACTTCGGTGATCAGCACAGCGATGATGGTACGATTGACTTCGTCCAGCCATTCTTCAACGAGGGGCAGGAATTTCTAACTGTTCGAGTCTATACAAAAAATACAGATCGCCTGCATATCGGCCACTTCGTGAAAGCTGTGATCGAGAGTGGCTCAGTTGAGGCATTATGGGTACCTAAAGAAGCAGTGCTTGACCTCGGGAACGAAGACGTAGTTTTTATCAAAGAGAAGAATGTCTTCAAGCCGAAGAAAATAGTGACTGGCGTACGCACTGAAAATCAGATAGAAGTCAAGCAAGGCCTTTCATCATCAGATGAAGTTGCCATCAATGCGCAATACTTAGTCGATAGCGAAAGCTTCATCAAAACAAATAAATAAGATGAAACGCATTTTAATCATATCAGCGATTGCTGTAACCCTCTTCGCTTGTTCACAGGAAAAGCAGACAGATGAACATGCAGCGCATAATGTTGCCAAGGAAGAAAGCACTACTACAAAATATACCTGTCCTATGCATCCAAATGTTGTTCAGGATGGACCGGGCAAATGTCCTGTTTGCGGAATGGATCTCGTGCCTAAAACAGCCAACACGACTGCAACAACAGATGACCTGATGCTAACTGACAGCCAGATAAAACTCGCTAACATCACGACACAAAAGGTTTCCATTCAATCCATCGGTCAAACTGTTGTTGTAAATGGCAAGCTCGTAGAAAATGAAGACCTGTCGCAGGTCGTTAGCAGCAGGGCTGCCGGGAGAGTCGAAAAACTGTTTGTAAAAGAAACTGGACGCACCATTCAAAAGGGTGAACCTCTCTATGAATTGTACAGCGAAACCTTACTTACTCTTCAACGGGAATTCCTTCTGGCTAAAGAGCAATATGATGCACTTGGTTCAACCGAAACGCGATACAAATCATTTCTCGATGCAGCAAGGAGAAAGCTGCTGCTATACGGACTGACCAATTCCCAGGTTGAAAATTTGGCAAAAGATAAGAATGTACAGAACCGAATCACATTCCTTTCTCCCGCATCGGGTATAGTCACAGAGATCTCGGTTTCTGAAGGCCAGTATGTTTCTGAGGGCGGAGCATTAATCCGGATTGAGAACATATCCAATCTTTGGCTTGAAGCTGATCTCTATCCCAATGAAGCCACGGTTGCAAAGGTTGGAGATAAAATCAATGTAAGAGTCAGTGGGTTCGAAAATCAGCCAGTTGAAGCAATAGTGACTTTTTTCAGTCCCGAGTTTCGCGCCAACACACAGATTATGTCAATGAGAGCTTCAGTCTCAAACCCAACCCTGTCATTCAAGCCCGGCATGCAAGCTCAGGTATTCTTCAGCCACTCAAACAAGAAAGCTTTATCCTTACCAGTTGATGCAGTAATCCGCGATGGCAAAGGAACCCATGTCTATGTGCAAAGAGGCCATAACACCTTCAGACCACAAATGGTGAAGACAGGAATTGAAGACTTTGAGAAGGTTGAAATCACCGAAGGATTAAACGAAGGTGACACAGTTGCTATAACCGGGGCATACCTGTTATACAGTGAAATAATTTTGAAAAAGGGAACAGACCCGATGGCAGGTCATACGCATTAATACTATGAAAGAGTGTTGTAAAGATGCTTTTGAAACGCCATCAAAATGGCAAAAGTGGAAATCGAGAGTGATATACCTCGTCATTATAGTGCTCTTGCTTTTTATCACATGGAGTCAATTTAAACTAGTAATAACTTAAACATGTATACAATGAAAATCAGATCAATGTTCTACTCGCTGCTACTAAGTGCAGCAGCATTCACTTTCCTCGCAAATTGTTCGGGAAACAAAAAAGAGGATGATCACGCAGGCCATGAGGAGCAAACCGCGAAAGATACTGCTGAACATGCTTCTGGATCTACGGCTGCTGCCGAAGCCAGTGAACCTCAATTCCAAGTTGATGCAAGTTTTCAGAATCAGCTTGCAAGTGTTTTTACATCCTATGTTGAATTGAAGGACGCCTTTGTCGCCTCTGACGCGAGCAAAGTTAAAGACGAAGCGAAACAAACGGATGAAGCATTAGCCAAAGTAGATATGAAACTTGTCTCAGGTGCAGCGCACAATGATTGGATGAACTATCTCTCTCCAATCCAAAGCTCACTGAAGGAAATCCAGGCAAGCACCGATATCGAAGCGCAAAGAAAAGCATTCAGCAACCTGTCTGACAATCTATATAAAAGTGTCAAGGCATTTGGCCTTGGGGGAAAAGAAGCGTTCTATGAGTTCTGTCCTATGGCCTTCAATAACGAAGGGGCATACTGGTTGAGTGATCAGGCACAAATCAAGAATCCTTACTTCGGTGATAAGATGCTCACCTGTGGATCTGTAAAAGAAAAATTGAAGTAATAATCTAAAATATGAAACGCAGAGACTTCATAAAACGGTCTACCCTATCTGCTCTTACGGCCTGGGCTGGTTCTTCAATATTAAGCGCTTGTCATACAGAGGAAGATATGATCGGTGAGCCTAACTGGATAGTTGAAGGCTCGTTTGACCGGGCTCTTACAATTCCTGCTGTCAGCAACGGAGGTGCATCGTTGAATGCCCAGTTCAGTGTTGGTGAACTATTGAAGGGTCGATCAAGCACAACGCTTTCTTATGCAAACGGCTTGTTGGGCCCAACGATAAAGGCAAACGCAGGTGAAACTGTTAACGTGTCTCTGCAAAATAGTCTCTCAGAAGAAACCAATATTCACTGGCACGGACTCATCCTTCCTGAAAATATGGACGGACATCCAAAAGATGTTGCATCAGCGGGTGGGTCATTAAATTATTCGCTTCCAATCATTCAACGTGCAGGAACCTATTGGTATCACCCCCATCCCCACGGCTTGACAGCAAAGCAAGTCTTTATGGGACTCGCAGGAATGTTCATCGTAAATGATCCTGAAGAAGCTGCTCTGAACCTTCCATCTGGTGAATTTGAAGTACCAATCATTCTTCAGGACAAACACTTTGAAGGGAACAATCTTGAATACTCACCGAATGATGACGAGATCATGACGGGATACCTTGGTGAACAGATATTGGTAAACGGACAACACGCTCCATTTATCAGTGTCGCATCAACATGGTATCGACTGCGCATACTTAATGGCTCTACCGCCAGAGTTTATAATCTCGGATTGACCGGAGGAAAGCAAATGATCATCATCGGATCAGATGGAGGTCTGTTGGCATCACCCGAAACAGTTTCCAGTATTCTACTTGGCCCAGGTGAGCGCATAGACGTACTCATCGACTTCAATGGTCTTGAAGTTGGTAAAGAAATCTACTTAGTAAGCAATAAGTTCAGTGAGTACAACGTGCAGGGAAGACAGAGTTTCAGCTTACTGAAATTTAAAGTTGACAGAACTCAAAATTCCAATTTCACCTTGCCTTCAACACTGTCTAACCTTGATCCTTTAAATCCCAGTCTATCAGTGAAGACCCGGATAATCGACATCGCTCAGACGATTGGTGGTGAGGGTGGCCATGGCGGAATGGGAAGACACTCGATCAATGGCAAGATATTCGAAATGGATCGTGTTGACGAAACTGTTTCGGCTGGAACAACAGAGATATGGGAGTTCGACAATTCAGCAGGAGACGAAATTCATCCGATGCACATCCACGGAGTTCAGTTTCAGGTATTGGAAAGAATTGGTGGTCGAAACAAAGTAATTGCCTCGGAGAAAGGTTGGAAGGATACGATCCTTCTGATGCCTGGCGAGAAAGTCAAATTGATTATGACATTCCCGGACTACACCGGTGTCTTCGTATTTCATTGCCACAATCTTGAACACGAAGACGATGGCATGATGCTTAATTATAAAATAATCTAAAACCGATAAAACAAAATGGCTATGAAAAAAACAATAATGATTGCTCTTGTTGCTCTGGTGAGCTTCGGAGCTTATGCGCAACACGATCACGCAGCACACGGTGACAGTAAAGACCAGGCACAAGCACATGTAATGTTCAAAGACGAAAAAATCGGAACGGCATACTCCCACTATCTCCACTTGAAGGACGCGCTTGTAGCTTCTAAATCAGACGAAGCAAAGAAGGCCGCATCAGAACTACAAAAGTCTTTGACTTCTTTGAATAACTCTAAAAAAGCAAAGGAATCTGCCTCTAAGATTGCAGCCACAACTGATCTCGAGGACCAACGGAAGGAATTCTCAACCCTTAGCAACGAAATGACATCACTGGTGAAAGCCTCGAAGCTGACGATGGGAGCTATCTATCTGGAGTATTGTCCCATGGCTAATAATAACGACGGAGCATATTGGCTTTCAAATGAAAAGCAAATCAATAATCCATACTTCGGTGATGCCATGCTCAAGTGCGGATCAGTTAAAGAAACGATTCAATGATAAAATGGAGATCAATGAAGAAGAGTGGAGCCAACAAAACGGTTAAAAAAATTGCGAGGAAGAAAGGCAAGGTAGAGGAGTGGCTTATTAATATTCTTGCAATTGTCTTCCTGGGTGCTGGCTTTGCAGTCATTGCCTATATGTCAACGCGAACCGGGGGCGAACACGTCAAAGACGAAGACCAGTACCTTGCTTCACTACCGCCTGAGAAGGACACCATCGCTCACAATAAGATTTGCATGGTTGATGATATTTACCAAGGCGACTACCCTACTCTTACAGTCGCTCTTTCTAACAAAACCTACTATGGTTGTGATGCAAAGGCAACCCAAGATCTCCTAAACAAGCAAGAACTCAGGTTTGCGATTGATCCTCTTACAAAACGAAAAATTGACAAAGCTTCTGCATTCATCGGGCTAAATCCAAAAAAGGATGGCAAGGTGCTTTACTTTGAATCGAAAGAAACCTTTACCCAATACTTACATAGTCCATCCGGCGAAACACTAACCAATAAACCATGAAGTACTTACTTTCAATTCCTATTGGATTGACCCTTTTAATATCAGCTTGTCAAAGTCAGAAGGAAAATACGGCACATGAGCACAATGGGGAAGCTAAGACCGAGACTCCCGCTGACACAGTTACGAAGAGCATCCCGAAGGAAGAACATGCACAAATTGGCGGTGTCCATTTCATGATGGCGTATCATGCCCCGGCAGTCCGCGGAAGAACTATTTGGGGCGGTCTTGTTCCTTATGACGAAGTGTGGGTAACCGGTGCGCATTCCGCAACCTCTCTTGAGTTTGACAAAGACATCAAGATCAACAACGTCAAAGTGCCCGCTGGCAAATATGCCTTCTTTACCATTCCCGGTAAAGAACGATGGACGTTGATTATCAATAAGAATTGGAAGCAGCACCTGACCGATGATTACGATGCGAAAGACGATGTGGTTCGAATAGAAGTAACACCGGAAGCATTGCAAGAAACACAGGAAAGGCTAAAATACAGCATTTCCGATGCAGCCGATTTCAACGCTGCGATCAGTATGAGCTGGGAGAAAGTGAAAGTGAAATTGGACATTCAACTCAATTAGAAATTATGGCTCACGAACACCAACAACAATATACCTGCCCAATGCATCCCGAGGTAATCCAGGATGCTCCAGGAAAGTGCCCAAAGTGCGGAATGAATCTCGTTCCGGTAAAGCAGTCAGCAAAAGAGGAGACGAAGCACAGTCATGGTATGCATGATCAACCATCCCAAATGACCAAAGATGAAATGCATGGACATGAGCATACAGACGCCGGTGGACATGCACATCATGCAGGTATGATTGATGATTTTAAAAAGCGGTTTTACATAGTGCTCGCGTTGACCCTGCCTATTATGGCGCTTTCTCCAATGATACAGCATTGGATAAACGTTGATTGGTCTTTTGCGGGTTCGAACTATTTACTGCTCATTTTGTCGTCAGTCGTTTTCTTCTACGGCGGATGGCCATTCCTGACTGGATTTGTAAACGAAATAAGATCCAAATCTCTTGGAATGATGACGCTCGTGGCAGTAGCAATTACAGTAGCCTACGTATATAGCGTGGCGATCATAATTGGCCTTGAAGGAATGGATTTCTTTTGGGAACTGGCGACCCTTATTCTCATTATGCTCCTTGGCCATTGGATAGAGATGAAGTCCATTATGGGCGCTTCACGCGAGTTGGAATTACTAGTACAGCTAATGCCAGCAGATGCCCACCTCGTTCATGGCGATCACATTATGGATGTTAAAACCGACACTCTAAGAGCGGGCGATGTTATACTAATAAAGCCGGGAGAAAAAATCGCCGCAGATGGCGAGATCGTTGAAGGAAAAAGTTATTTGAATGAATCAATGTTAACCGGGGAATCGAAGCCGGTTGAAAAAGAAAAAAACGAAAAGGTCATTGCCGGTTCCATCAATGGAGAGGGTTCATTGAAAGTGAAGGTAACGCATGGCACCAAAGATTCATACCTCGCTCAAGTCATCAAGTTGGTTCAGGATGCGCAGAATGCAAAATCAAAAACACAGTTGTTAGCAGATCAGGCGGCGAAGTGGTTAACGATTATCGCCTTGATTGCCGGTGTTGCAACCTTTGTTACATGGCTCGCAATTGGTAAAGATCTGGCATTTGCCATGGAACGCATGGTTACAGTAATAGTGATTTGCTGTCCCCATGCTTTAGGTCTGGCTGTGCCTCTGGTTGTTGCAAAGTCGACTGCGATATCAGCACAAAGTGGACTTTTAATTAAGGATAGAACTGCGTTCGAAAATTCTCGCAAGATTTCCACTTTGGTTTTCGACAAGACGGGTACACTGACGCGTGGTGAATTTAATGTGGTCAGGTTTGAATCGCTTGATCCGAAATATACGAAAGAAGAAATACTAATGCTCGCTGCCGCACTTGAAACCAACTCTGAACACCCGATCGCCACGGGCATCTTAAGGAAATCTAAAGAGTTGAACCAACAGATACCGCCTTTAACAGACTTTAAAGCCATTACTGGAAAGGGAATTCAAGCAGTCGTAAATGAAAAAGATGTAATGGTTGTAAGTCCTGGCTATCTGAAAGAAAACAAATTGGTCACAAAACAATTGGCTTCAAAAGCTGAAACAACGGTATATGTACTGGTTGATGGAGCCGTGTCTGGCTATATTGCTTTAGCGGATGAGATCCGCCCCGAATCTGCACAGGCAATTAAGATCCTTCAATCACAAAGTATCAGAACCCTTCTTCTAACAGGAGATAATAAAGAAGTCGCGAAGGCGGTAAGCGATACGCTTAACATGGATGGATTTATTGCTGAGGTGCTTCCGCATCAGAAATTGGAAAAGATCAAAGAGCTTCAGGCAAAAGGCGAGTACGTTGCTATGACAGGTGACGGTGTAAACGATGCTCCGGCACTTGCTCAAGCTGACGTCGGAATTGCTGTTGGTTCTGGATCTGATATAGCAGCAGAAACAGCTGATATTGTCCTGGTGAATAGCAATCCAATAGATGTTGCCAATCTGATCTTGTTTGGTAAAGGTACCTATCGAAAAATGATGCAGAACCTCGCCTGGGCGACAGGATACAATATTATCGCACTCCCGTTAGCTGCAGGAATTCTATACAACGCCGGGGTTATGCTTACCCCTGCAATGGGTGCTGTACTCATGAGCGTAAGTACCATTGTCGTGGCGATAAATGCGCAAATGTTAAAATTCAAACAGTAGTTGTGAGCAATACTTCAAATTATCTAAAAGTATATAACGATCTATTTATGATTTATGGTTATGGTCTGTCTGCGAAGATCCATTCCAATCATGCCTTTAAAATTATTATTTCTACAGAACCCATTTCAGTTTTACAAGGTCATAAAATAATAAAGTCCAAAGCACTAATAATAAAGCCAAATACAATTCATGAATTAAAAAGCTGTAATTGCCTATGCGCATGGATCTTTATAGATCCTGAAACAGACATTGGGCAGCATATCCACGGACTTTTTAACAATGTTACCGTCTTGAAATTTGAAAACGTTATCACAAACAAGCTCATTAATTTTCTAATTTATTCTTTAGAGAACCATTTTACTGAAGGGGAAATAAAAAATGCTGTGGTGCAGACGCTGTTGCATAGGGATATGTCAAATAGCTATGACCTAATTATTGATCGACGAATCGAAAAAGTACTCAATTATATCAAATGGTCTACAAATTTTGATGTCAAATTTGCGGAACTCTTAAACTTGTGTTCGTTATCCGAAAGTAGATTAATTCATCTCTTCAAAAAAGAAATTGGAATCACAATCAGGCAGTATGTTCTTTGGTGTCGTATTAAAAAAGCACTACATGGTATGACTACAAACAAAAATATAAAGTCGTCAGCAAAAGAAGCGGGCTTTACGGACGCTGCTCATTTCAATAGAACATTCGTTTCGATGTTTGGTATTAATCCATCGATATTGCTTAAGTAGCTCATGTTCCTACATTCCTAACTGTTGAATTAGAACCCCACCGTACGTCAGTATTTTTAGATACGCCACAGTGAATTGTACGCACTTGCTGGGATATTTGTATGTAGTTGCTACTTATCGCAGGATCGCTTTAGGCATAAAGATTGACGAAATAGTTTCTGATAACATTTATCAACAACTTAATTTATAAGAAAATGAAAGCAACTATTATATATCTGCTTGCGCTCTTTTGTGCAATTACATTTGCCGGATGTGATGACGACGATAAAGGATTAGAAACCCAGCCTCACGACAAAAATGAAATGATGTCAATAATGCATGATATGAGTGAAGAAATGAGCGCTATGCAAATGACCGGCGATGCGGATCATGACTTCTCCATGATGATGAAAATGCACCATCAAGGGGCCATCAATATGGGCAACAAAGAAATCGAAAAAGGTGATGATGCAACCATAAAAGCTATAGCGCAAACCATGATAGATATGCAGCAATCTGAAATTCAGGAATTGCAAAGTTTTCTTGATAATCACACAGTAGCTCCCTCCGAAGAAGGTGAAATGTGGGGAATGGAAGCAATGGAGACAACGGAGCGAATGGATAGAAATTCTGATCTGGAAGTTTTAACAGGCGATACAGATCATGATATGGCAATACTCATGATTAACCACCATCAAAGTGCCATGGACATGGCTCAGTCACTTCTACATCACGGTCATCATGACGAACTGAAGGAAATGGCAGCCAAAATGATTGACGACCAGTCAAAAGAAATTAAAGACCTTCAAAACTGGCTTTTACAAAATAAAAACTATTAAAAAGTAAAAAGTATTAATACGACATGATAATGAAACACATAAATATTGTATTCGCTTTTCTAGTCATATGTTTTTGTTCGGCTTTCGTAGCGATAAACGAAGACCTGCATGCGGCAATGAACAAGATGATGCAGAAAATGAAATCCATGAAGATGAGTGGAGATCCTGATCACGACTTTGCAATGATGATGGCAGAACATCATCAGGGATCAATTGATATGTCAGAGATATTAGTGAAGTCAGGGAAAGATGAAAAAATAAAAATGCTGGCGCAAAATATTCTTGACAAACAATCTAAAGAACAGCAACAACTGCGCTCACATGCAAAATCCGATAGTCACGATCAATCACATGCAGCCCATGATCAAGGATCGGGTTCATCCACAAGCGAGGAAGGCAACGCCTTTTCTAGCGAGATGAAACAAGCAATGGAGGGAATGGAAACGGAGATGAAAAATATGAAGATGACTAACAATGTTGACCATGACTTTGCAACGATGATGATTCCACATCACCAGTCCGCAATCGAAATGTCAAACGCTGTTATCACACATGGCAAGGATCAGAAAATTAAAAACATTGCAGAGAAAATAAAATCTCACTCCGAGAATGAAATCGGACAATTGAAAGAATGGCTTAGCAGTCACGGTAAATAAATATTGCACCTAAACAATTAAATTAAATGAGTCACGAAAAATTTCAAAGCTGTATTGATGCATGCGTAGCATGTGCAATAGAATGTGAACACTGTGCCACCGAATGTTTGCGCGAAGAAGATGTGAAAATGATGGTCCGCTGTATCGAGCTTGACAGGCAATGCGCCTCTGTATGCAGATCAGCGGCTGAGTTAATGTCTATAGGAGGTGACTATGCCTCTTTACTTTGTAATGCCTGCGCGGAAATATGCGATGCTTGCGCTGAGGAATGCGAAAAGCACGAAGCGGAGCATTGCAAGCGCTGCGCCGAAGAGTGCCGTTCCTGCGCAGAGGAATGTAGAAAGATGGTGGCGGAACACGCTTAATATTTAAAAGCACCCTTGCGATAAAGTTCGCAAGGGTTACCTTTATATGAAACAGTACTTTGAAAAGTAATGGTACACAAAAAGCAAGGCGTTAATCATTATAGTGTCGCTGCTACTAAGCTTATCTATCGGGACGATCCCGGTGAACCGGCCCTTTGTCCCATGCGATTTCGAGCATCGAAGTTTTCATCCACCCATACCAGACATTCGCATAGCAATTCAGTCATTCGTAATTTGACTTGATGAAATAACCTGGCGATAGTATTGCCATGTCTGTAGTTGTCATACATACATCAAAATCAAATTCAAATGAGAAAGATAATTTTAATAGTTGCCATCCTCGCAACTGCGTTACAGCAAAACAGTATTGCTCAGCACAGTACAATAGAGGTAAAAACACAACTTCCGCAACTACTCAGTTCCTACTATGGAATTAAGGATGCGTTGGTAGCAGGCAATTCCGGGAAAGCTTCTGCAAGCGCCTTAGAATTTGTAAAAGCAGCCAACGGTATTGATTACAAAATAATATCGGAAGGCAACATCCATGCTTTACTAAAAGATGCAGGGGCGATATCAGAAACGACTGACCTCAAAAAGCAACGGGAGCAATTTGCCCGGCTTTCCACCAACATGATTACACTGGCAAAGGCAGTGAAGCTGGGTGCAAACCCTGCTTACGAAACCTATTGTCCCATGAATAAAACCTCCTGGCTCAGTGATAGCAAAACAATCCAGAACCCTTATTACGGCCATGCCATGCTTACTTGCGGGAATGTGGTAGAAACCATCAATTAGTAGACCTTGTTTTTTTTTACAGACTGCCACCATCTCACACCAGAGTAAAATACATGAAAAAGATATTACTCCTCGCAGTGCAATTCATTTTGCTTTTCGGATGTCCAATGGATATGCAAGCACAGAAAACACAAACACAAGTCTACACTTGCCCGATGCATCCCGAAGTGAAGATGGATAAACCAGGTAACTGTCCCAAATGCGGAATGACATTGGTCGAAACGACAACAGAAACGGGGCAGCAAAAATCCATACTTAAAACACAGGAGCAGCTTAAAGAGCCCCGAGATACCATGCCTTCTGATAAAGAAATGGATGGTATGCATAACATGCACGACAATACGGATATGGATCATTCCGCAGCGGATGCAGCTACCCAGATTGGCGGAGAAGTAATTGTAAATCCTGGCAAAACCGTTCGCTATGATTTATACGTCACCGATACGATGGTAAACTACACCGGCAAGCACAGACATGGGCTTGCAGTGAATGGTTCTATTCCTGCACCGCCACTCATTTTTACTGAAGGCGATACGGCTGAAATTTACTTGCACAACAGGCTGAAAGTTGAGTCATCGATTCACTGGCATGGCGTCATTTTACCCAACGAACAGGATGGAGTTCCGTTCTTAACCACTTCGGTAATCCCCGGTGGCACTACGCATTTGTACAAATTTAGAATTTCACAAAATGGCACATACTGGTATCATTCCCATTCGGGTTTGCAGCAACAGATAGGCACCTACGGAGCGTTGATATTTAAAAGCAGGGAAGACGCGGTGAATGGAAGCAGTAATGGGATGAAGACAGACAAACCGTATACGGCTGAAGTACCGTTGGTTTTAAGCGATTGGACGGACGAACACCCACATCAGATTCAACGCAGGTTAAGGTCGGCTAACGACTGGTATGCCATTAAGAAAGGAACTGTGCAAAGTTATGGAGAAGCCATTGGCAAAGGACATTTCACTACAAAATTAGCCAATGAATGGAAGCGCATGAATGCAATGGATGTGAGTGATGTTTACTACGAAAAATTTTTGAGCAATGGCAAGCCTGAAGCAGAAGCGCCCCAGTTTAAGGCTGGCGAAAAAGTAAGGTTGCGGGTGGTGAACGGGGGCTCTTCGTCTTATTTCTGGCTGCAATATGCAGGCGGAAAAATGACCGTAATCGCTAATGACGGTAATGATGTAGAGCCGGTGGAAGTAGATCGTTTAATAATTGGGGTTGCTGAAACGTATGACGTAATCGTAACGATCCCTGATGATATGAGTTATGAATTCCGGTCCACACCCGAAGACCGTACAGGCCATACATCGCTTTGGTTGGGTAGCGGCATGAAAATGCCGGCACCCACATTGCCAAAACTGAAGTATTTCGAGGGCATGAAAATGATGAATGGGATGATGAAGATGAATGGCGATATGAAGCCAATGCCAGGCATGCAAATGAGCTTGCAAAAAATGGATATGAACTCAGTAATGTATCCTGAAATTACGGGTAGTGGAAAGGAAAAAAGCAGTAATGGAATGCATGATATGCACGGCATGAACAATGACGGTAAGAAGGAAATGAAAGGGGATACCGCTACAGATGGAAAGATGCACGACATGAAGGCTATGGATGATGGCAAAACAGATACTACAAACAACATGACTATGCAGCATGACATGCCGGGAATGGATATGAGCGGTAGCACAGACATTAAAACCCTTAATTATGCCATGCTTCGTTCGCCGGTGAAAACAACACTGCCGGATGTGCCAACCAAAGTTTTGCACTTTACGCTGGAAGGAAACATGAACCGCTATGTATGGTCCATCAACAACAAAACTTTAGGCGAATGGGATAAAATCCTGATTAAGCAGGGCGAAAAAGTACGCATTGTTCTTACCAATAATTCCATGATGCGCCATCCCATGCACCTACATGGACATGACTTCCGGGTGTTGGGCGCACAAGGTGAATATGCGCCTTTTAAGAATACGATAGACATTATGCCGATGGAAACGGATACCCTGGAATTTGCGGCCAACAAAGACGGCGACTGGTTTTTCCATTGTCACATTTTATACCACATGATGGCAGGTATGGGCAATGTGTTAAGCTATCAGAACTCGCCACCCAATCCACAATTGCCCGACAAGAAAGAAGCTTTCAGGAAATTTAAGCGCAGCGAACAAATGATACATCCTTCGGCTGCTATAGGACTGGAAAGCAATGGCAGCGATGCGACCTTTATGGTATCGGGCAACCGGTACGAATTGCAGGGTTTATGGCACTTGGGGCTAACACCCGAAAACGGACGGGAAGTAGAAGTAAATTTTGGACGCTACCTGGGAAAGATGCAATGGTTGTTTCCCTATATAGGGTTCGACTATCACTACGCAAAAGTGGGCGATGAAATAGAAAAAAATGCATTCGGGCAGATAAGCAATAAAAACGACCGCAAAACTTTTGTTGTGGGTGTGCAATATACCTTACCCATGCTTGTAGTAGCCGATATCAGGGTAGATGGAGATGGGAAATTTCGCTTCCAGTTGGGACGGGAAGATATACCGCTTACCAGGCGTTTAAGAGGAAATTTCATGTGGAATACCGATAAAGAATATGCAATAGGTTTGAGATATGTAGTAAGCAAATGGCTTGCCCTATCCAGCCATTACGACAGTGATATGGGCTTAGGTGGAGGTATTGCCATTATATATTAGCCGCATAAAAACAAACTGAATAATCGGTTTATTGTGTTACCATAAAATATTCTTGGTTCTAAATCTTCATTCTTTGAATTCTAACTGCATTGAGTATCGCCAGCAATGCAACTCCGACGTCGGCAATTACAGCTTCCCATAAATTTGCAACACCTCCTGCACCGAGAACCAGTACAATTGCTTTTACAACCATAGCAAGAATGATATTTTGCCAAACGATACTACGTGTAATTTTACCAGCCCTGATGGCCGCAACGATTTTTGAAGGCTGATCATTTTGAATTACAACATCTGCTGTTTCAATAGTTGCATCACTTCCAAGTCCACCCATGGCAATCCCTGCATCAGCAAGCGCCACTACCGGCGCATCGTTAACGCCATCACCAACAAAAGCAATGTGTCTACCTTCTTCTTTCAAAAGTTTCACCTTTTCGACCTTTCCTTCGGGCAGGAGATCTCCATAAGCCTCGTCGATACCAAGTTCCTTTGCTACTTTGTCTACAACAGATTGCTTATCTCCTGAAAGCATTACCGTCTTGATATTGAGGCTATGCATATTTCGGATCGCTGGTTCAGCGTCTTCTTTGATCTCGTCAGCGATTGTAATGTGGCCAGCGTAATTGTTATCAATAGCAACCACAACAATCGTATCAACTTCCTGCTCGATCTCCGACGGGTAAGTAATTTTAAAACGCTTTAAAAGTTTAAGATTTCCAGCTAATACTTCTTTACCGTCAACTACACCGCTTAATCCATGTCCTGCGATTTCCTCAACATCACTGGATACCGTATTTCCAATTTTATCGCCTGCAAATTCTACAACGGCTTTTCCTACAGGATGCGTTGAATTCTTTTCGAGCGCGGCGGTAATCCTTATAAGATCATTTTCATTTATTCCTTCTGCTCTTATTTTCTGAACTTTGAAAACACCTTTCGTCAGGGTGCCGGTTTTATCCATAACGACGGTATCTATTTTCGTCATTACATCCAGGAAATTTCCTCCTTTAAATAGAATCCCGTTTCTTGATGCCAGACCAATTCCACCGAAATATCCCAATGGAATAGACACAACTAAAGCACAAGGGCAACTGATTACCAGAAAGACCAGTCCTCTATATAACCACTCATTAAAAATATAATTCTCGACAAAGAAATAAGGACCAACAACCAGTGCCAATGCCAGAAAAAAAACAATCGGTGTATAAACTTTGGCGAAACGTGAAATAAAAAGCTGTGTTTGCGACTTCCGTGCAGTAGCATCCTGCACCATCTCCAATATCTTACTAAGCTTGCTATCCGTAAAAAGTGCCGTAACTTTTATTTCTGATACGGTATTTAAATTTATCATACCTGCCAGCACTTGTTCTCCTTTGTATTTTGTGTCTGGCCTGCTTTCTCCGGTTAGGGCTGCTGTATTAAAGGACGACTGCTTTGATATCAACTCACCGTCAAGTGCGACCTTTTCTCCGGGCTTAACTTGGATGATTTCGCCCAACGAAACCTTCGAAGGATTGACCACCTCTGGCTTTGCATCACGCATCACAGTCACTTCATCGGGACGAATATCAAGTAAGGCCTTGATACTTGCCTTCGCTCTTCTTACTGCGGAATCCTGGAACCATTCACCAATGGAATAAAATACCATTACGGCAACGCCTTCTGTATACTCTCCAATATAAAACGCCCCTAAGGTTGCGACACTCATGAGCACGAATTCGTTGAATACGTCTCCACGCTTAAGTCTCCTGAAAGCCATTCTTAAAACATTCCAACCTGCCAGCAGATAAGCGATGGCATTTACGGCAAGGGCTAACATGTTCGGAAGCTTGTAACCAAAGCCATATTCCAAAACGAGTAGCACGGCAAGAATCGCTAATGAAAGCAAGAGGTCCCAATGCTCCTGCCATGCGGGCCTTTCTTTCCGGGCGATGCCTCCATGATCGTGCCCATCTTCGCTGCCATGATCATGACCATCGTTCTCACTATGGCCCTTTGCTAATGCATTCTCCTGAAGCGTTTGCTTTGCTTTTGGGGCGGTAATGGTTTTATCTGTCTTTTCCATGTTATTAATGAAAGATGAATGATATCAATCCTGTTATGACAAGGGTAACCCCTGTGATAATTCCTGCATTGTGTTCCAGTGCATGCCAGTTGAGGCTGAGTAATCCTTTAAAAGCCAGCCTCACCCAGACTACCATTCCCGTGACAGTCACAACTGTATAGAACAGAGCAAGCAAAAACACTTGCGTCAAACCATGCGTGCCAGCCAAAAGAAAGTAAGCTTCAATTTCAAAACATGGCGAAAAGAACATTGCTATTGCCAACGTCACTATTATTTTTTGCTTTGAAACAGTTTTGACTTCAAGGTGAACATGGAAGTGTTTATGACGGTAATGCTGGTAGATGTAAAAGATACCAAGGCTAATAAGAATGACCGGCGCAAGGATATGTGTAAAGTCTTCGATATTCCCGGCTAGCTTCACGCCAAGCAAACCGATGATCAACCCAATTATCACCGTACTCAACGCGTGCGACAACCCGGAAATAAATGTCACAGAAGTTGTTTGTTTTAATGTCCAATTTTCCTTTCTGCTAATTGCTAATACAGGCAACCAATGATTGGGGATCAAGGCGTGCAACACGCTTAATACCAGGCTGCCGGCTATAATGGATAACGTATCAGAGTTTAACATACTGTTTCATCATCTCTTTGATATCCTCTGGTATTTCCATTGGCTGCAATGGAGGAACGTTAACGCCCCCCGTATTTCCAACAGGAATTTTTCCAACAAAAGATTTTACTCCGCCAACTAACAACCTTGGAATCTGCCCGACGATCTCACGCCAGTTTTTGATTTTAAAGCCAAACCTCAACATGAACCAATGAACTTCCGTATGCTGAACTGCCCAAGGTTGCGCCAAAATATGAGCCCGCTCCAATTGCCTCCACCCATAGAGAAATTATCGTTCTCTAAATATTTGTAATGCAACTGCAGCTCTTTCAAGTAGTTTACATATAACCCTCCTGGCATTGTCCAATTAGTTTTCATACAAATCCAATTTGATTCTTTAAACTTTGGCCGGAAAAATTACTATTACATAATTATTTGTCGAGTCAAAATTACTTCGCACGCCATTGCAAGTAAAAGCATCTTCAATTGCTACTTCATCATCAATGTGCATGACCTCCTTCGTCATCGCTGTTTTTCATCTTTGACAACAATGCATATGCACCTTTAATAACCACCTTTGCGTTTTTATTAATTACATCTGACGAAGTGATTTCAGTATATCCAAGCTCACTGTTTCCAATCTCCACTGGCACCATCTCGAAGTGTTTACCTTCTTCATCGTGTTTTTTTTCAGTGCTCACGTGACCCTTTTTTTCCCCCGGCCCCTGAGCGTGTTTGTCAGAAAGTAAAAACACGTACTTCTTTCCTTGATAGTCAATGATCGCCTCTACAGGCAAAGCAGGAACTAACGCGCCGCCGGCTTCAACTAATGCGTTCAAATACATACCGGGAAGTAACTCACTATCCTCCTTGTCAATGTGACAATGAATCTGAACCGTACGGTCCTCATTAATTTCGCGACCAATCAAGTATACCGTTGCCATTCTTTCCTCAGTCTCGTTTGCAAGTGTAAAGCGAACTTTCTGTCCAATCTTAAGCTTCGGAACATCTTTTTCAAACACGATCAACTCAGCATGTAAGTGTTCAGTATCAACAATTTCAAACAAGACGTCCGTAGGATTAACATACTTGCCAATATTTACATTTACCTCGGTAACATATCCATTAATTGGAGAATTAAGAACGATTGAACTGCTGATATTGCCTTGCTCGATTGATGCGACGTTCAGATTGAGGAATTTTAATTTCTCGTGTAGTCCATTAAACTTTGCTTGCCATGTTAAATAGTTGGACTTAGCCTGTTGCAATGTTTTTTGAGAGTTTACATTTTCCTTGTCCAATTCCTGTTGACGTTCATAGTCTGACTTTGCAAATTGAAAGCTACTTCTGGCCTCAAGGTAATCTTGTTGTATTTGAATAAAGTCGAGGTTTTCAATTTTAGCAATCGCTTGCCCTTTTTTCACCCGCGATCCTTCCAGCAATTCAGTACTACTAAGAAAACCTCCTAACGGCGCGGAGATGGAAACAAGTTGCTGAGGAGGAACATCGAGTACTCCATTTACTTTAATTGTTCCGCTGATCTGCTTCTTTTCAACAGTGCCAAAAGAAAGTCCCGCATTTTCTATTTGTGCGTCCGTTAGCTCTACTACGTTGACTTCCTCGTCGTCATGCAATTCTTCATTTTGGACTGGCTCAGTCTCATTGTTGCATGCTGCAACGATAAATATGAGTCCAAAAAACATATGTCTTATGTATCGAGATGGTTTCATAATTATTTGTCTCCTGATAAAAATTCTATTTGTATGATGCTTTGGTTGTATTTTCGAAGTGTTTGTAAGAAGCGCTCTCTTATTTCGATAGCATTTCTTAATCCCAGTAAAAATTCGCTGTATTCAATTTCACCGCCTTTAAATGCAGCTTGCGATTGTTTAAGAATAAGGTCAGCATTTGGAAGAGCTGATGATCGATAATAGTTCAAGCTTGCTTTATATGTTTGATATTCCTTAATAGCTTGATCCATCTGGATTAAAAGCTTCTTCTTGTATGCCTCGTAATTACTTTCCGTAGCTTTCTTGTTATACACACTGGCCTTTATTCTTCCCATAGCCGGGCCGAACCACAAGGGAATCGAAACACCTAACTGGATGCCTGAAAATCGTTCGCCGCTTGTAGCAATTGCTCCTGTTTCCGGATTAGTAGTTCCAATCAGTGTTTGGTTAAAAAAACCTATCAACAGATCTGGTGCTGCCTTCGCCGATTGAAGCTTCCTTTCGCGCTCCGCTACATCAATTTGATGTCTCACATATGCCAGGGACGGGCTCGAAGCAATAAGGAGTGTGTCAATACTTAGCGAAAGTGAATGTTCAGTCTGGCGTTTCTCAACAATATCTGGGAGCTCGGAAGTATTCAAAAGTCCCATTAAGTCGGATCTCAATGCATGTATTTGAGTTTCGTTTTCCGCCAAACCAATCTTCGCCTGATTTCGCTGCGCGTCAGCGCTCGTTTGCTCGAGCAGCCTGGTTTCTCCAGCCTGATATCGTAGTGAAGCAGCCTTGTAAAAACCTTCAAAAATGCTGTCCTGCTGGAGTAACAAATCTCGATTAGAATACGCCCAGGCCAGATCGTTGTAAATTTGCTTGACCTGATAAACAAGTTCGTTTTCCGAGGACGCCTTTCTCAATCCTGAAGAAACGAGCAGAGCCCTATTTAGCTTACCCTGACTACCAAAGGCTGAAAACGGAATAGACTGAGTCACGGAAATATTGTTATCATTTTTAGCATAGCTGTTATACTGTCCATACAAGAGCGTAACGTCAGTTTTTGGAAGATCAATTGAGGCTTTTCTTATTTGCCTTTGAGATTCCACTTCATACCCAAGTGCCTGGATGTTTGAATTATTTTTTAATGCATAATCAATTGCTTCGTCTAGAGAAAAAGAATGTTGCTGGGCAAGCAATGTTACTGACATGAGCATCATTATAGAAATCAATATTGTTCTCATAGATCCGATGTTTTGATTGGACTTTTACCAATTCGTTCAAAGTAGATGTAAAGGCAAGGCAATACAATCAGCGTTAGTATTGTTGAGCTAATCAAGCCGCCAATTACAACGGTGGCTAGTGGTTTTTGTACTTCGGCGCCAGCGCTTGTTGCAAGCGCCATAGGAAGAAATCCCAGAGAAGCAACTGCTGCTGTCATCAAGACAGGCCGCAATCGAATCTCGGTCCCCTTCAGAATGACTTCATTTAAATCTGTCATCCCGTCTCTTTTTAATCTGTTAAATTCTGCGATTAGCACGATTCCATTTAAGACAGCTACTCCAAAAAGCGCGATGAAGCCAACCCCGGCGGAGATGCTGAACGGCATTCCACGAAAAAGTAAAGCAAACACCCCACCGATCGCAGCCATCGGAATTGCAGTAAAAATCAATAGTGAATGCTTGACCGAATGGAATGTGAAAAACAAAAGCATAAAGATTAAAAGCAATGCAGCGGGCACTGCAATTGATAATCTTCCCTTTGCTTGTTCAAGATTTTCAAACTGTCCACCAAAGGTTGTAAAATATCCAGGCGGGAAATCCAATTGATTGCTCACTTTTTCCTGGATCTCTTTAACGATGCTTGAGACATCTCTACCTCTGACGTTAAAGGCCACTATGATTCTGCGCTTTGCATCCTCCCGTTGAATTTGATTAGGTCCTATTTTGAATTCCACGTCGGCCAATTGCTTAAGTGGAATTTGCTTTCCCGATGGGGCAGTTACAAATACGTTTCTAACGTCTTCAATGCTTTGACGGTTATCGGACCTCAGCCTTACAGTAAGATCGTATCTCCGCTCGCCTTCAAACACCAACCCGGCTGATTGTCCTGCGAAAGCCGTATTGATAGCCTGATTGATATCTTCTATGTTCATTCCATATTTTGCTACTTCATCCCGGTTTATGTTTATAACAATCTGCGGGAGACCAGTAACTTCTTCAGTGTATATATCCCTCGCGCCTTCTACGTTGCGAACTATTGATCCTACTTGCTGCGATAAGTCTGTTAATACATCCAGATCCTCGCCAAATATTTTAATTGCCACATCCTGTCTGACTCCACTTATTAACTCATTGAAACGCATTTGAATCGGTTGCTGAAACCCGAATGTAACACCGGGAATAACCTCGAGTTCCTCTGCCATCTTTTCAGCGAGTTCTTCACGCCCGCTGGCCTTTGTCCACTCACTCTTAGGTTTTAAGATTACCATGAGATCACAAGCCTCAATAGGCATCGGGTCTGTCGGTATCTCAGAAGAGCCAATTTTTCCTACTACTTCCTTTACTTCGTCAGGAAATTCACGGAGTAACACTTCAGCCGCTTTCGTCGAAGCTTCTACGGTATACGACAAGCTGCTCCCTGTGAGCACACGCGTTTCTACTGCAAAGTCGCCTTCCTCCAACGTTGGAAGAAATTCACCGCCCATTCTCAGGAAGAGAATTATACTGACAGCAAGGATTAATACTGAAGAAACTACAACAAGAAGTTTATAGCGCAAAGCACCTTTAATGACAGGGGAGTATGCGCGATAAAAAAATGCCATCATCCGCTCTGAAAAAGTTCGTCTGTTATAGACTGGCTTCTTACTAAGGAATAATGCGGACATCATCGGCACGTATGTGAGCGAAAGAATGAATGCTCCTAGAATTGCAAAACTGACGGTTTGGGCCATAGGCTTAAACATCCTCCCTTCAATTCCAACGAGTGCAAGTATTGGAAGATAAACTATTAGAATAATGATCTCACCGAACGCAGCCGATGTCCTTATTTTGGAAGCAGATTCGTATACTTCTAAATCCATTTCCGCCTGAGTAAGCCGTTTTGTGATCTTCCTTAATCCAAGATGATGCATTGTCGCTTCGACAATAATAACAGCACCGTCGACAATGAGTCCAAAATCTATTGCTCCAAGGCTCATCAGATTCCCTGATACACCAAAGAGATGCATCAAGGAAACTGCAAACAACATTGAAAGTGGAATGACAGAGGCGACGATCAGACCTGCGCGAAGGTTACCTAGAAAAAGAACCAATACAACAACAACAATCAAAGCACCTTCCAAAAGATTTTTTTCAACTGTTCCAATTGCGCGGCTTACGAGATCACTGCGATCGAGGTAAACATCAATCGCCAGGCCCTCTGGCAAAGTGGACTTAATTTGTTCCATCTTTTCCTTTACCAGCTTAACTACTTCATTTGAGTTTTCCCCTTTAAGCATCAGGACAATTGCGCCCACAACTTCTCCTTCGGCATTGTAGGTCATTGCACCATACCTTACCGCATGCCCGAATTGCACATCTGCAATGTTTCTAATCAGAATTGGAATTCCATGTTGCGTGTTCGACACCACGATCTTTCCAATGTCTTCTATTGAACCGATCAGGCCGACACTTCGAATAAAATACGCGTTTGGCTTTTTATCAATATAAGCTCCTCCTGTATTTTGATTGTTTTTTTCAAGTGCCGAAAAAACGTCAGCTACGCCGAGATTGTAACTTCGCAGCTTGTCAGGATCAATGGAGATCTCGTATTGCTTCAAATAGCCCCCAAAGCTAGCCACATCAGCAACACCAGGCGTTCCAAGCAGCTGTCGCCTGACGATCCAATCCTGAATGCTGCGGAGTTCCATTGCGTCAAACTTTTCTTCAAAACCCTTCTCGGGCCTGATGATGTATTGATAAATCTCGCCTAGGCCGGACGTCAGCGGCGCCATCTCGGGCGTTCCTACGCCGAGTGGGATTTGGCTCGAGGCCGTTGTCAGTCGTTCATCTACCTGGTTCCGGGCCCAATAAATATCGACGTTATCATGAAAGACAATGGTGACTACGGATAATCCAAATCTTGAAAAACTACGTATCTCGGTAATGTCGGGAATAGTTGCCATTACCTGTTCTACAGGAAAAGTGACCAGCCGCTCAATGTCTAAGGCTGATTGCGATGGTGCAGTCGTTATTATCTGCACCTGATTATTAGTGATGTCAGGCACAGCATCCACCGAAAGATGCATGACGGAATAAACGCCCCATGCAACAAGCATGAGCGTGAACAAGCCGACAGCAAGCTTATTCTTTATTGAAAAAGAAATGATTTTGTCTAACATATTTTACGTGACAATTGAGAATTATGGATTTGATCGGGTACACGGCAGGAACCTTCGCCCGATATTTTGGCAAGGCTCGGGACGCATAAATATTCCGATCAATTAAGAAAAAGAATGTGTAGCAGTTACTGCTAATTAGGAAAGCTTTGGCGGCTGCCAAATAGTGTAAGAGACAGACCTTGGATAATCGAGCCTGATTTTGGAATTATTGTCCGCAATTTTTTTATTGTGTACGTCGAAATGAAAATCGCCTGGATGCGTAATTTGTGAAGTGCAGCAATTGCATATACAGAAGGGCGAACAAAAGTCGATTTCTGTTGGCGAATGTTCATGATTAGAAAGCGATACTTCTGCACCCGACTTTACCTCATCAACGCAAATGGTGCTATCGACGCATGGATAACATGCGCTGAAGGCGATATAAAGTGATAAAATGAGGCTGAAGACTCGCACACCGCAAAAGTAGCATTTTTATTGGAAAATACCGCTAAAATTAACATTGTGAAACCACTCGGTCCAGTATGCTTAAATGCCGCAAGTTAAAATTTGGATGCGCCCAATTCTTACCCGCAGCAGCGAATATCTTTCTGAATAGGCGGACATTTAACACTCCCATAAGAACAGAAAACACAGCAATCTCCCGTTTTAGGTTTTAGAATTGCATGGCATTTTTCACACTCATAAAAATATTGGCACGCATCGCTCCGCATAATCTCTTCTTTTTTGTAGCCGCATTGCGGACACGTGAGCATTGAGTTAAGAATTACGGGGATCATTTTTTACTTCTATAAGGAACTGGTAATGTCAGCTAATCTCTTAGTAAGGTCGCTCCCGCAAAAGTATTTCGTTTGATCTGCCCATGGATGGAGTGATTCGCTTAATTGATGGGCATAGTCAAAGGGTCTCGGAATGGCATTGTTCCATTGAACATCTTTATCGTAAAACATATAGATATCCCAGGCTTTTTCTCCTTTAGGATTGAGTTTTCTAGCAACCATATCGCCAAATTTGTTTTCAGCATCATAGAACTGAACGATAGAAGGATCGTTGAACATGGACGCTGCATAATATGCTTTCTCTTTGCCATCGCTTTTCAGCATGTTAGTCCAGACGATGATAGCCCTTAAATCCTTATCCGATATGTTTTCTATTACTGTTTTTTGCACTGCTTGTGCTCCCTGCAAACACCATCCACACGTAGATGAAAGAATTGCAATGAACCGGACTTTTCCAGTCTCCTTGTTAAAAGCATTTCTTATCTCATCTAAATCTATAAGAACCTTCAGATTTTCATTCTTTTCTTTGGGCACGTCAACTTTCGGCATCGTGCTGCAAGTCTCAGGAGTACACGTTCCTTTCGCGCAGCAATCAGAAATTGTCTTCTCTTGCATAAGCTTTACATTTTGATCAACGGTATATCCTGTCTTATTAATAGCTGCAATAATTTTTTCTTCGTCTACTTTGAGTGGATTATACTCGACAACAGCAGATTTGTTTTCATATGACGCTTTCACTGAGGAAACCCCGGAAAGTTTTTTCACTTCGCCTTCAATATGGTGTTCGCAGCTAGCACACGTCATACCATTAACGCCTAACGAGATCTTTTCGGTTCTCTTCTGATCAGTGTTGGGTGTGGGCTCATTGTCTTGCGATAGGTATTTTGAGTAAGAAGGAAAGGATACAAGTAGCAATGATAGTATGGTTATTGCTCCGAGAAATTTTTTTGACTGAAAAAATGACTTGTTATGGGGTTCACATCCGCAATCATCCTTTCTGTTTGCCTTAAGAGAACTATACCAGACAACGCCCAATAATAAAACAGTTACACCAATGAAGAACGGCCTGAGTGCCTCGAGCCATGAAACAGTCGACACCAAGCCACTTGAGACTCCGATCACACCGAGGATCGGTACAATACAGCAAAGTGATGCGCTTGCTGATGTAAGAACGGTTAACAACACTGAAGCTTTCATAACATTTCCAATACTTTATTATTATTGATCAACTTGAAAACAGGTTTTAATATTTCAGAATATTCCCGACTGATGGAGTAGAAAATTGTTTGCCCCGTTTTTTTCGCGGTTACAATTTTCACGTCTTTCAATTTTCTCAAGTGTTGAGAAATCGGAGAAATATTCATTCCAAGAATATCGCTCAGGTCGCATGGGCAAAGTTGACCTTCCTCCTGCAGCAAGTAAAGGATCTTAATCCTTACATCATTTCCCACAAGACTAAAGGCATTGGCCAACAATACCAGCGAACCATTAACATTTTTAACTTTCGCTCTACACTCTTTTATCTGGTTAATGTCTGCCAGAACGCGGATACAGGTCTCGCTCATATCATATTTTAGTAAATGCTAAAATACTCAAATACCAAGTCCCCTGCAAAAAAAAAATGTCTGGAAATCCGTCAAATATCAGGTAACAGCTAAATTCTTTTGTTCAGTGGATGGGTCACCAGTACTTTTAGAATTAGCGGAACACCCACGAATGATGGAAAAAAATAAAAAAACCATTCTGGAAACATTGACCAGAATGGAAGGTTCTTTCCATTATCGACATAAAAACCCGTTAACAGGAGGATGTAGGAAAATCCCATGCAAATGGTGTGTATTCGGGTCCAATCCTTTGTCTTAGATTTCGCTAGCTTCCGCCCCATGAAGGTGAGACAGAAAGTAAAAGTTCCTATTATCAATAGGTGAACAAGGTGCGCCATCGCATGAAAGAAAGAATCAATACGGTAACGAAAGAACAGGAAATCGACCAAAAATATATTTTACCATTCTTTTTATGTCGAGCTGACGTTTTATGAGCAAGCATTGCCAAAACGCCAGTAGCTACCGCAACAAGCGAGATTATGATATGAACAATTACAAATCCGACGAATACTTTGTCAGTCGAAGGAATTGGAATACCAAATAAATCTGTATGTTCCTCCATTCAAGCAAAGTTAATGAACTATTAGGCTCAATTTCTGCGCGAATAAATCATGTTGCAACAACTTGACATAATACGAAATTCCTTTGTAAGGAAAACCTGATTGCATGGGGAAGTTTCTTCTTCTAGTTTTGCACTATATGCAATCAATAGTTATTTCCGAATTCGGACCTATGATATATATGGTTAAAGCACCCGGAGTTTCATCAACTGAGGAGTTAAAAAAAATTCCTCAGATTTCGGATTTGATAGGTGATCAAGAGTTTGAGTTAAAACAGGACAATCATGGAATTTGGATAATCCGATTCAACTTTAAAAGTAAAAGATAAGCAGCCGTGACATCCGGAAGTAATCATAAACTAATGATAGCCGTAGGCGTCAAAGCAGTGGTTTTAGTGTGAGTGTCAATTGATGAAGGACTACAAGAGCCCTTCATCAGCGAATGAATAATATGCTTCGCTGGTAATGATGATGTGATCTAAAACTTGAATGTCGAGAAGTCTTCCTCCTTCCCTAAGTTTCTTAGTAAGATCCATATCAGCTTGACTAGCTTGCAACGAACCTGACGGATGATTATGTGCTAGTATAATCCCGCTTGCCGCAGCCTTAAGAGCACATCCGAAAATTAGCTTTGGATCAGCAACAGTGCCAGCAATTCCTCCTTGCGAAACTGTGAAAATTCCAATGACTTTATTGTATCGATTAAGGAGCATCATCTTGAATTCTTCCTGAAGTTCGATAAGATCATCATTCCAATATTGTCTAAGAATTTTTTCTGCGTCGTTTGATGACGAAATCTTTGGACGTAGTGAAGCCTTAACTTTGGACTTGTACGAGAGCTGAATCTCTGATACTTCGAATAATGTTTTTTCATTTGTGCTTTCCATAATCATAAGAATTAAATTATGGTGCACCTCAAACGAAGGGTGGCAGGCTTGTCAAAAGGAAACGGAATAAATTTGAAAAAAACACAAGGCCAATGGCTCATTGAATTTTATGCCGTAGTCTTTTGACAAGCCAGTGTATTTGCCACCCGGAGTAGGTTAGCGCCAGAATTTAAATCTGATATGGAAAGAACTTGGTAAATAGGTGAAGTAGAAATTTGCTATCGCCACAAATAGAACTATAAGACAATCAACGAAGCTGATCTGTAGCCGGCCCCTTTGCTGACTTCCGAAAAAGTCAATTTTCTTAGTAAAACTTAAAGTTCCCTCCTTATACTTTTACTCTCTTTGTCACTAGATTTACCAGTTCAGAATTCATTCGAGCCCATTCATCCCATTGCTGCTTGTTACCAACAATGGTCTTCCGGTTCATAAGAGAATCTAAATTGGTCTCAGCTTTACATTTGCAAAACTCTTTTTCAAATTCTTGGATTTCCTGGATGGCTGAAGTGATAGTTTCGTCGTATTTTTCAATGTTTTTATTTAACTCTCGAACAATGACCTTTCGTTGAACTATAGCTACGCTATCGTAAAGTGGTTGTGGCATCATCAAAACGAATTCGCCAATTCTTTCACCCGTTTTTTCAGTTACAAACACAACTGAATTTTTATAGACGTTTACATTTGAATAGGCATATTCAGCAATCGGTTTCAACACCGGATCTCTCAAGACAATTGCGAGCCTAATTTGAAATGCTGCGTCTGATATGTTTGAGAAAAAAGATGAAGACAGGTTATAAGTAAGTAATTCCCGGGTTAAACTTGCAGAATCCTTAGCAACATATTTTACGAATTCCAATGCTTGAGAATTGAATTTAATATACTGCTTCGAAAAGTATGTTTTAAAGTGATAGTCGTATAGAATGGTAGTGTCTTGACGTTCCCCAAAACGTTCATAGAATATTGTAACGGCTATAGGGTAGGAATCTTCCTCGTAGCATCCTCTGCAATCCAAATTTTCTAGGTTGTAATGCTTTTTATAGATAGATGAAAGGCGTGCTTTTAACGAACTGGTCGAGATATTAGTGCCTACACCTTCAAATTCATACGGTGTGATGCCATCCAAAATTTGGATGCGAAGTTTCTGAACGTTGTATGCATCATTGACGGTGGTGATCGATAGCTCATCAATAAGTGCGTTGCTTTCATTTTTTGTGAAACCTATTTTCCAACCCGGTGCAAAGTCGTATGCTCTCCCTTGCTCATTAAACTCGAATTCTTTTCGTGCAATAGAAATCTGAAGCCAAGTTAAAACGACAGTAATCAAGATAAGAACGATACCCACAGTTTGGATTAATGGCTGATACTTCTTAACGAAAGTGTTGACTTTAGTTAACCTCATATAATATTTTCCTTTTATTTATCCTTTCTCAATCCCAAAAACGATGGATGCCTCACATGCCCATCATCCGTAATCTCAACATACTGCACCTGGGCCGTATACTTTGGCTGCGCCCAATGAAAACCCTTTTCCGTTTTCACCGGAGATTTAAGTGGACATTTATCAACTTCAAAAGGCTGAATTTTTGAATACAAATCTTTTAATAACTCATTCTTGAATCCCGTTCCTACTTCACCTGAATAAACTAATTCTCCATCAACTTCCCTTGCAAGCAATAATGCACCAAAGTATTGACGACTTGCTTTTGGATCAGTCCATCCGATGATCTTAAAATCATCTACATTAACGTTCTTAATCTTTAACCACTCTTTCGATCGCTTATCAGGGAAGTATTTACTGTCGATTCTCTTCGCGATAATACCTTCAAGATTGATCTTTCGCGCTTGCTCGAACAGCGCGATACCTTCAGCTTCAACGTGATCACAATACTTGATGATATCACCTTCAGGAAGAATACGCTTCAGCAATTCTTTCCGCTCTATCAATTTCAACTTTGTAAGGTCTTTGCCCTTGAGTTGGAGGCAATCGAACACAATAAATTGAATTGGTAAATTCTGCGTGCTCTTGTAGTTTTGAATGGCCTGGAACGATGGCATTCCATCTCTGAAAACTACAACCTCGCCATCGAGAGTAGCATCTATTTCTAACTTCACCAGCTCGTTGTAAATCTTCGGGTATGCTTTGGCGTATGATAAACCATTACGAGAATAGAACCGGGTATCCTTTCCATTTACCTCCGAGATTGCACGATAACCGTCCCACTTAATCTCAAACAGCCATTTCGGATCATCAAAGGCTGGATCATCACTTAATGTGGCGCTCATTGGCGAGATAAAACTAGATAATTTTACGCCCCCCTCGATTTTAACATACTTCATTCAGCAATTTTGAACAGCGAAAAATACGAACCTTTTGCCGTGCTAAACAGCGGCTTGCAATTTACTCAATTTAATAATAAAAACTAATAATATTAGTATTTACCTTTGCCTAAAATACTAACGTACTTAGGTTATGAAATCAGTCAGAATAGCAAACACCGTAAAACATATTGAAGAGGGCGATGAGCGCATTACCCTTTTCAGGATTCAGGAAATCCTGTCTGAGCATAGATCCACATTGATTATGGGGATACTCAGTGATCTGCCAACTTACCTACAATTTAAGTTTTATACGAAAGTTGACAAGGAGTTGCAGGGGGTCTTGAAAGACAAATTGGTTGACCTTTCAAATTCAAAAGTCAACCTCGACCGCTACCTCGACATCGTGCATGATATTGAAAAGAACAGCAACTATCGCGTCCCATGCCAGGAGTTCTTTAAAGAGATTGATACGCTGCTCGACTCCGCCTTGAATCCGATTCAATTAAAACTTGTAAAGTGACGCATGACGATTAAAGAATTATCAGAATATATTGTACAGCATAAAAACGGAAGAGTACCCTATCCGTATGGAGATGACTTTATTGTTTCACATCATACAAGGACTGTTTTAAGCGAACATATTCATATAACAGAAGCTCATATCCTGGAGAGCTGCGAAAAAGCTTCCAGCTATGATCAATACATTGAGCTATGCAGGCCGCTGGCTAAAACAGATACGGAAGCGTGGCTTCGTGAATGGAATAAGCCTCCTTCGAGAGGACGAACCCGGAGACGATTCAGATAAACAATGAAATTTTTAAATTGAGTTGTACGAGTATCCATCCGAAAGTTCATTTCTTTCAAGTACTAGTGCTCTTAAATCAGCACCGCATTGTTAAAAATTACCGGCCCAAATGGCGCAAAGGAATTCCTTAAAGAAGAAGTTGATCTATGATCTGCCAATGCTTGAAAAAATATAGAAGTCTGTCTGTTCTAAAAATATTTTGCTATTTATTCTTGCTGATTTGTGTGAGATTGGCGGGGGTATTTTGGTGTGGCTGTCTTAAGAAGGTAAGTCATTCTGGTTTGCAATTGTCGGTAGTCTAATCCTAAGTCACAAATTTTTTGCCCTTCAAGGGTCTGTCGTCGAAAAGCCTGAACGTTATCAACCATCCTGAAAAGAAAAATCTGGCAATCCGGTTTTCCTGATTAAAATTTCCAAAGGTTGGCTAAGCTCGCCGGAAAAAATTTGAACGCTAAGGCAATACGTTTCACCGTGCAAGCTTACCAACATTTAGTTTCTTACACTCCTAGTCCCTTTCTAGAAAAGGTTCGCTTTCCTTTATCAGGAGATTCGTCATCTGGTTTTTTATTCAGATCTTTTTTTTGGCCTTCCTTCTTATCCTCACTGACTACTGCTTTTTCCGCCTCAGGTTTAGTTTCCTTCTTTTGATGCTCTTGGAAAACTTTCTTCATCTCAGAGTCATAGATATTCAACGTTTTAAATTGAGGGTTTGCCTCAATGAACATTTTTTGAGTTTTATCATCCTTTACAAAATTTACCTCATGAACATTTCCCCTTTCAAGTGACTGCATTAAGCGTTCCTTGGATTTCATATCGTTCAGGTCATTGATAGGAAGTTTCGCCAGTTCTCTTTCAAGATTATACCCATAGCCTGAATGAAACTGCCTGAACTTATGCCCGCCTTTATCATCTGGCTGATTGAAATCAAGCTGAAGCCAGGCATTAAATTTTTGGCCCTCGGAGTTAACCAGGTCTTTGTTGACGGATCTTCCATTTAATAAATTATATGCTTCCTTCGCAGTGACGCCAGCATTCTTATTGATGTAGAATGATTGGGATTTTTCCGGACCGTTTTCACCAGCTTTGAAGCTAGCGGTATACCTGTTGAAAAAATACATGTCGGCCTTGTCAGATCTTTTAAAGTCCAGACTATACGATACCTTATCCTTTCCGTATGTGTTTACAGTGCCCAATTGAAATTCCGGTTTCTCTGATTTTACATTTTCAGTAAGCTTTTCATTGAGACCTTCACCAAACCCCAGATACTTCAATGCATCTTTAAGGAACTCTAAATTTTTCTCGCTCATAATTGAAATTGTTTAAGTTGTTAATAGATTATTCTTCAGTGATTGTTTTTGCGTTTAGAATTACGGCGTTAGAGGTCTTCAACTTCAAATTTCGTCCGCCATTCTTTTCAAAAAGGTCTATTTCCAAAACCTTAGCATCGGGTATTGTGAATTTTGGGAGGGCATAAACGACGTTAACCCTCGATTTCCCCTTGACCGTTTCTGCGTCGCCGGACAGGAAAATAGGATAAACCTCAATTTCCTGAGTCGCCGTGCGCTTGACCTTCTGTTGGTCGCGGATATAAAATCGCAAAGCATCGATGTCATAATCGACGTTGCTCTTATTCGATATCTGAACCTTATAGAGAATGATATTCTGATTGACATAAATATCTTTTAACGAGATTCTCAGCATGAATTTCTTATCCTTTCGAATACTGCCTCGGGTGTGTTTGTCTAATATTCTTTTTGAAATATTTGAAAGTTGTTCAGCATTGACTCCATCCGGAAAAAGCAACGGACGCTCGTTGGTTTCTCGTTGACTTTTAAGAATGCAAAGTGTTCTTGGATTATCGGAATAGTTGACAGTAAAGTGATGGAGATTCCCATCCGCAGTAATAACCGTAACATTCGTTTCCGGAAAGCTCCGTCGTGCCGCTTTCAGCTGAAGGACATTCTCCACCCCTTTTGCCTTCTGAGCCAGCACTTCTTTGCTTCCGCGATCGACACCCTTGATCGGAAAAGGAAATACAAGACTGGTGGTTTTGCTGTAAGTAATATCAAGTGAGTCATTGGTGACGATTTGACCAAAGCCATTGGTAGCAATAGCAAAACAAATCGCTAAGTATAGCAAACTGGATTTCATGGGATGGTGCTTTAGTTTTTCTTTGTATTAGTGTCTTTCAAAAGAACTCTGTGCCCGGCTTTTACCGTGACGCGAATCATTTTTGATTTCTTGCTTAGAAATCCCTTGGCTGCTTCAATACCAGCGGATGCGGCTTGAACGCCCAATGATGGATCAAGTGTGGTTAGTTCGAGCCCCTGTAGCGTCTGATCAGACGTTTGTTTTGCTGCGTCACGAGCGATTGCTCCGGGAACGTAAATGCCTTCAAGGCCGTCCATATCAAAAACGGAAAGTGACACAGGGTAAATTGAATTACCATGCCTGATGGAGTTGACATTGATTGTTAGCCTCTCACCATTCAATGCGCACGTTCCAAATACAAATTGATTTGCTGGAATAATAACACCGTTGATCCTTACATCTTGCTGTAATACCAGCTTAGCGACTGAACCGGCTATCAAAGTTTGCGTATTATAAACAACGGCTTGTATCGCATTACCTTCGTTTTGTTCTTTTGAAAGTTCATCCAATCCATAAAATCCATTTACAGAATAATTCGGTGGAAGAATTTCGCGGGATATACTATCCAGTGGCAAAATGCCATGGCGATTGTTCAAAAAGCTTACAATATCTTCAGGCATAGCCGGTGAGGCGGATAAAATGTTTTCGTTCGCGGCCTTGCTTTCATCAAGTCTTGTTTTAACACGTTCGGGATGCTGGATATCGAGTATCTTGGTAAGGACATCGTTTATTTCCTTCATCTCTTCATCCTCCTGATCACCACTTTGCATCATCGTCATCATACTTTCCAATCGGTCCACATCACTTGTGAGTGGAGAGATTGCCGGAACGGAATCGTCATTTTCTTTTCCTCCTTCTACGCTAGCCGCCTCCGGAATCGCACTGATATGTTTCTGTAGTTCACGGATCTGTCGGTTAATGCGCTCCTCGTTGTCATCAAGTGCGTGATTTTTCTTTCCGAGTGAAAAATTAATTGAGCCGGCTTCTGATTTTTTGCTTGTGTCCTGGTTGGCCTTCAATGGTGGCAATCGAAAGTAAGGATCGTTCCTTTTTGCTTCATTAAATTTCAACGAGTCTGTCTGCGCTTGCTGATAGAGGCTTAGTTTGTCCCAAGCCTTTGCGTCATCTTTAAATTGGGCATCGGGGAGTTCAAGGAGCAAGCCAGCCTGGTCATCTTTCGTTGTGTGTGCTGCTGTGCCTTTCCCTCCGCCAAGTGCCCAAAATAACAGTGTAAGAAATGGCATCACCATTACGGGTAAAGCCATGATAAATTTTCGTTGTTGAAAAAGCTTTTGTGTTATGCGTTTCATATTTCAATTCTTTAATCGTTACGTTCCATTACAGTTTTAATCCTTTACCTCTTGCAGGAATGAAGTGAAGTTGTTTCTCATACATTTCAAGCTGTTGCCTGCTGATCTGTTCCCAGCCTTTCGACTTGCTATAAGCATCGTCCGAGTATTCGAGTGAACGATTTATATAGGTTTGCCCGTGCTTGTCTACAGCCAGGTAAAATGCCTCGAACTCTCCGTTGACTTCTCCTTTCAGTTTTCCAACCGGAATCAATTGGTCCTCCGGAAGGTCTTTTCCTTTATCACTCATATGGATGTCTTTTGGTGTTGTGATCTTGTCTATGGTTAGTGTGTTTGGTTCCTGATTGGTGCTTAGCGCCTGAATAATCACCGTTAAGCCGATTGAGCACACTGTGATGCCCATAGAAAGCAGGATCACTTTCTTCGTCCTTGTGTTTAAGTCGTTGAACCACCTATTGAATGGATTTATCAAAGTCTTAGTGATTCCGTTCACCTTTTCAGTACTCAAATAGTTCTTTCGTTTTTTCATTGTGTTGGTTGCAGTTTACTGTCCTACCTGTTTTGACTCTTTATATCTTTATTCTCAAGGATATTCCAACGCTCGATCAGAAATCCATGAGGGTTATTATCTGAGCGGGACACGTTGCGCAGATAGCCTTCCGTTATGAGGTTCCTTGTTACGATCGAAGTTGTCCGGATGATCTTTTGCTTAGCAGTGCAGCGGAAATAAAATGGATACTCGTCGATGTCAATTCTAATACTGTCAATGGTTATTTCCTGGCTAACATTTCCGGAAATGATGTTGGCGTAGTAGCTATTCTCCCGGAGATTGTCATGTTGCTTTTGCGCCGAACCATCTGCCAGGTATAAAGCCTTTTGAATATTAGATTGAATGACTTTGTCGTCAGGATGAAGCGTGAAGAAATAATGATGGAACATCTTAACATGATCCCGTCCCTCAACCGGTATGTTATCTTTTCGCTCAGCAGAAAATGCTTCTAAGGCTTTCCCATTGGCAAGAATATAAATACGACCTTGCGTCTCGGTTACGATATCGTAACTCTTATAGATTGTATAACCACATAAGGCAACGCAAGCAGCGATCAGGAAAAGCGAGAATAACCTGACGTGTTTGAAAGCGGTATCGATATTTTTGAATTGTTGAAACATAAGATTGATGCGATTATTTTCCTGATAGCTTATTGTTCATGTAGTGTTCTGGATTAATGTTGCCACCAGTGGCCGTACCTGCTAACTTCGAACCGACGGTCGTTGCAGAACTTCCCAGTATAGACGTCGCACCGCCTACTGTTGTCGAGACCGTTGATTGTGCGCCACCAGAAAAAAGATTCGTCGTTTTGTATAGTAGCGCGTTGGCGCCGCTAGCATGAACGATGTAGTTTGCAATGCTCGGAACCGTAAAGTATCCGACTATTCCGATCACCATGAAGATCAGGTATGCAGTATCCGTAGAGTTGAAAAAGGTATCGCCGTATTGATTTACCTGACGGATATCCATCTTCAGCATGTTCTCCTGGATCTTCCCAATGACGCTTCCGAAGATGTTGGCGACTGGCAGCCAAAGAAAAATATTAATGTAGCGGGCTATCCAGGCGGTAAGCGTATGGTGCAATCCGTCAAACACGGACAATCCAAACACAATGGGGCCGAGTATAGCAAGTACGATCAAATAAAATGTTCTGATCGTATTGATGCAAAGTGCAGCAGCCTCATAAAGAATGTGCAGGATCTCAGACATCCATTGCTTAATGGAATTCCGGAAATTGTACGACGCCTTCGCCATCGCGAACTTGATGTCATTACCAATTCCATCGAGTACTCCTTCTTCTGTTCCATCGGGATGTGTGTATCGATACCATTTATCTCTGTCTCCACCTCCGTCAATTCCAACATACATTTGCCACGCAGGAGTCTTTCTTATTGCTTCTTCTTTTCTCTTCAACAGAAAAGCGATTGACTTATTGGAACCTTCTACCATCGCAGCAGTCCCTGTAACTGTTGGTCTAAGAATGGAATTGATCAACGTCAGCACGGAAGGAAACATGAGGATGGCGAGACCTAAGGCAAACGGCCTTAGCAATGGATAAAAATCAACGGACTCAGCATTGGCAATGTGCCGCCAAACCCTTGAAGCTATATACCAAATGGCGGCAAATGCGGCGAGACCGCGACCGACGTCGATTAACCTGCTGCACAACGGAATCATCTCATCATAGAGTTGATCGAGAACACTTTGAAAGCTTGCTATCTCACCCGTCAGCCCTTGTGCGTGAGTAAAAATTGGCAACAGTTGTCCTACGACCGCCAATAAGGCGGCCTTACATCCTTTATATTTCATATTGGAGATTTAGTCTTCTACCTGATACAACTTTTGTAATACACTTACGTCATTGTTTTCCTTTGCCCGTTGAATGGCAAGCATCTGAGTACTGTTGTTAAAGTACCGGAGAAATGAAATCTTGTCCTCCATGTCTTCGTATATCCTGTCGATCCGTTGAATGCGTTCATCATCACTCATGCGCAGTTTAGCTGCTGTAACGATCATCGCTAATTCCTCGAGGTTTTTGAGACTTTGTTTTACTAGGTAATTGTAGACGTTCGCGATGTACCTGAGCTCATCCGCAGAAAAATTCGGATCGCGTTTGAACCTGTCATATGCTCTTCCATATTCTTTCAAGAGCAATTGCTGATAGCTGATTATATCTGCCACGCGTTTGTAATTCCTTACAGCCGGGTTTACAGCAAACAGGCCATCAAGAAAAACCTGATGAAGTTTATAGTTCCCTTCAGCAATATTCTTAACCCTGTTGTATCCAGCACTCAAGATCTTGTATCCCTTGTACATATTGTCAAGGATCTGTTCGAGTTGTTTCAACTTTTCATAGTTGAGTGCAAGTTGTATAGCCTCCTGCGCCTGCGCATTGCCAATTCTTACTTGAAGGAATAAAAGGGTGATCAATATGGCATATCGCATGGCTTATTTATTTGGGTTTAACTTGCTGGAAGCTTCGATTTCGAATTGTTCTTTTGATCTTTGCAGGATCAACATGCTCGTGGAGTTCGTAAACGACTTTGCAAAGGCATATTTGTCCTTCATGTCTTCATAAAGGGCATCAATAGCGGCCAGGCGCTCGTCGTCTTTCATTTCTAAGGTGCGGTCGGAAACAATTTGAGTAAGAACTGAAAGGGACGACTCGCACTCGTCTATTAGATTGGCACAAACCTCTTCAATGTATTTGATTTCGTCAGGTGTAAGTTGATTATCCGAATTCTGTCTTAGTTTTCGAAATTCGCTTACGATCTGATTCTGATAAGCGACAATCAAAGAAACCTTAGCAGAATTTCTTACGGAAGCGTTTACAAGTTTGAGCGATTCGAAATAAGTCGAGTGATCTTTAAAATTCCGGTCCTTAATATCACCGACAATATTTAATCCCTTTTTAGCGATATCATAACCATCCTTCAGGTAGCCCAAATACACTTTCAAGGCAGCGATTTGCTGAATAAGATATTTCCGCTGCGTGCTCTTCTGCCTGAACCATTCCTGGAATGTCTGTGCTTCTACATGCTGACTCATGCACGCAAGTGTTAGTATTAAAGCAACTACTCTTCTCATATTCATTCAATTGGAAGCCCGTACAACCTTTTTATACTTTCAATCTCATGCTCATCCTTCGCACGGCTAATACTTAACCGAATGTTCTCCGTATTGAATTGCTTGAGATCATGCAGATTTTTCTCAATCTCGTTACCCGCCTTTTCAATGATCTCCAACCGTTTTGCGTCCGTCATTTGCGTTTGAAAAGAATTGATCACAAGCAGCAGTTGATCCAGGTTTCGGGCGCTCTCATTTAGAATGCCCGTGTAGACGTCATACATATACTCGATCTCTGGCTTTGAAAAGTGTTTATCGTTTTTGATCACTTCCCAGGTTCGTGAGTATTCGTCCACCAGTTGTACCTGTCGTTCCATGATCTGCTTGATCCGCTGGATCGTCGCAATGGCATTTCGAACCTTCCATAGCTCTTCGTAATACTCCTGGTAGATCTTCCGGTGTTTTTCAGTCCACTCCGCGATTTCGGTAAGCTTTAGTTCATTGAGCTTATTCTCCAAAACTTTCTGCGCATTCTGCAGCCAAATCGTTTTGTTTTGAAGCCGTTGTATCATAAGATCAACCGCTTTGATTACTTTTTTAACCGCTGCTTTTATGATCTTGGCGATAGCAATGACTATCGCACCATCAGCTTGAGGCGCCGGAGTCACAAAAGTTAAAGCCAACACCATCAGCAGCATTTTGATTTTAATTTTCATTGGATCATGTTTAAGCTGCCTCTTTTCCGGATCTCATTTCATTTGCTAATTCGGCTATACCCTTACGAATATCTCCGCCCCATTTCTTTGCATACTCCTGCACCTTTACTTTCTCGGACTCCTCCGTTGTATAAGCCAGGTATTCTTCAAGCGACACTTCAGTTGCGTAGACCTTTGAATGAACGCCTCCAAGACTGATGAATACTTCTTTATATTTTCTGTTCGGATCGTTGCTCTTGTTCATAGAAAGGACAAGTGCCTTTTCCTTTTCGGTCAAGCCGAGCAGTTCCTGGATCTGTTCGAACTTGTTTTGATATTTGCTTTGATCGAGAAGGATCTTACAATCGGAATTATTGATGATCGCCTGTTTTACAATTGGAGAACTGATGATGTCTTCCACCTCCTGAGTCACGACGATGGCCTCACCAAAAAACTTCCTCACTGTTTTGAAAAGGTATTTGATGTATTCCGCCATCCCTTCCTTCGCAATTGCCTTCCATGCTTCTTCAATCAGAATCATTTTCCTGATTCCCTTCAGCTTTCTCATTTTCGAAATGAACACTTCCATGATAATGATCGTGACGACGGGAAAAAGAATGGGATGATCTTTAATGTTATCGAGTTCAAACACTATAAACCGTTCCTGCAGGAGTTCAAGATTCTCAGTTGCATTCAGGAGGTAATCGAACTCGCCACCTTTGTAGTAGGGACGGAGCACATATAAGAAGTTTTCAACATCAAAATCTTTTTCCTTTACCTTGTCCTCTTTCAAAATGCGGACAAAGACATCGCGAAGAAATTCATAGAACGTATTGAAGCATGGAAATATCTGACGATGCGTTTCGAGGAATTTATAATACGTCTGCAATGCAATGGATAAGGCGACATACTCGGAACGGTGGAATGTTTCATCATCTTTTTTCCAAAGCGCAAGCAGTAGGGTCTTTATGCTTTCCTTTTTTTCTGTATCCAATGAATCACCTTGTGCTATGAAGAAGGGATTGAACTTTATCGGATTGGTCTCATCATAGGTGAAGTAATACCCATTGACAAGATCACAAAGTCCCTTGTAAGAGTGGCCGACATCCACTAAGACAATATGTGTTCCTTGTTCATAATAAGAACGAACCATGTGGTTAGTAAAAAATGATTTGCCACTACCGGATGGTCCAAGTATAAATTTGTTCCTATTGGTACAGATGCCCTTCTTTACTGGTTCATCTGATATGTCGACGTGCACTGGTTTCCCCGTTAATCGATCTCCAAGGCGAATACCCATGGGACTAACGGAAGACCTGTAGTTGGTTTCCAGATTCAGAAAGCAAGTTGCCTGCTCAGCGAACGTATCGAATGTATCGTTCATTGGGAAGTCAGCCTCGTTGCCTGGAAGACCGGCCCAAAAGACTTGTGGCGCTCCATCTGTTTCTTGTTTAGCGATGGCGTCCATTTGCGCCAAGGCAGAAGAGACTTGTGTCTTAAGTTCCTTTAATTCCTTTTTGTCATCGGTCCAGACAAGCACATTAAAGTGTGCCTTAACAGGAAACCGTTGAAGCGCGACGATCTCATTCAAGTAATCTGCCGTGGCATCTTTACTGACAGCATTCTCCCTTGAATATGCCGCTAGGGACTGAAGCCTTAGCCGCTTGCTTTCCAGTCGCTTGATCGTCTTATGAGCGTCTTCGATAAAAATGTACTGGTTGTAAACATGGTTACAGCTCAAAAGTTGTCCGAGGCTGGAAGCGAAGCCGACACTGAATTTCGTCCGGTCAGTCGAGTATTTATCGAAGTTCATTCGTGAACCACACAAAGCTGGAAGATCTTCAACATCTGCCAATGAAAATAATTTGCATTTATCTTCCCCAATGACAATTCCATCTTTGAATGAAATATCCTTGATCATCGGCACAGCGCCTTTCGGTTGCAGGAAACAATATTGCTCAAGCAAACCAACCTCATAACTAGAGCCAGTCAGTTCGTTGTCATTAAGTCTTCTTAACTTAACAAAGCCACTGTCTTGTAGTATCCGCTCGAATTGTCCAGCACTGTCCAGGAATTCCTGGAGTAATTGTGAGCTTACCGTTTCGTCCGGCACAACTTTACCGCTAGTCAGGCTGGCCGAAAGTGATGTTACGCTTTTACGATCAGCGGGCTTTCGCGTAAGCATGATAAAACAGCTATGATCCAAATATGGTCTTTCGTTGAAGAACCGTTCACTTGAATTTGAAAGAAATGACAAGAACTTATCGTTAAACACACCTTCGAAATGTTTTGAAAGAAACCAATCTTGCTTATGGAAGATGGAATTAACCGAAAGCACCTTAATGGCCTTGACTAACGTTTGGTGATAGGCTTCGTATTCCTGATCCGAAAGCGTAAATATTTCTGGCAATTGAACTTCAAAGGCAAGTGTGATATCGCCATGCTTTGACAATATGCAGTCGTACTCGACTTTGTAAACTGGAAAAACATCCGTCAATGTTGTGAGCTTCGGCATATCAAATTCGGTTGAGGTGAAGAAATGTCCTGCGGGAATTGCACGTAATGACGAAAGGAATTTTTCGTTTGGCTGCGCGCTTCATGAGACCATATTGTCCGTAGCGACTGCTCAGCCGAAAGACGTGAAGAAATAACCACGTGCCAAGAGTGCCAATGAGTCCTAAACAGATGAACATGTCTATACCAATGATGTACAGGATTGCAAACATGACAAGCAACACAACCAGGCCTGCCGCCAGATATCCGATGTATTGCGCCTTCAATCCTTTGAATTCAATCGGCTTATTAATGCCCTTGTTAATTTTATATACACTTGTCGCCATGATTGATAAAGTTTTTACATTCCAAAGAAAGACCGGAGTACGGTTGCCACAATCACCAGGAACACGCAGCTGCCAAACCAGGATGCAGCAACCTTTCCCGTATCCGGTTCACCTGCGTTCCATTTCTGATAGACCTTTACTGCTCCAACCAGTCCGAGAACAGCGCCGATAGCGTACATGAGCTGAGTGCCAGTGTCAAAATAACTTCGAACCCGTGTAGTTGCCTCGTTGATTCCAGCATTTCCATCTTGAGCGTAAGAGACAGCATATGTAAGCACATAAACTGTGAAAGCGATTCCAAAGGCTTTACCTTTTCGCATCATACTTTTTGTTTTAATTTTCATAGTTGTTTTTGTGTGTCGTTAGTTTATTATTTGTTAGTTCAAGATTCTTGCGGCCACCATGATTTGATTTCAGACATTTCAAGTTGCAGCGCAAGTTGATTTTTGCAATGGTCATAGATGACCAGGTCAATTGCTTCCTGATATTTCGTGGCTGATAGGTGGAGGTAATTTTTTAGTAGTGATTGAAAAGCCGACGCCGCGTCTTCTCCGTTGCCTTTGCTCTCGGCAATCATGTCTGAGATAACTTTTATTTCCTGGAGCAGGTCGGAAACAGTTCCAATTAATAAGGCGTCTTCTAGATATTTAGCAGCTGTATTACTTGCATTTTCTGAAATAGAAATTTCCGTTGAGCTGACTACTTTTTGATTCGATGAAATGGTTTCGCTGGGTTGTTCATTCTTAATTGCACCCATCAGATTATCGAGACCAGTGCCTGCTGATTGAGGATCCGTCTTTACAGAACGAGTTTTAAGAGCTTGGATTTTTTGTGTGATGTCCTTTGAATAAAGGAGAAGGATTGAAATAGCATAATAGCTACCAACGGCTACGATGACGGTGTAAAAAAATTGTTGCCAGGAAATTGAATTGAGCATTGCTTCTGTGTTTGCTTACGGAAGCAAATATTTTAACTAACTATTGGTGCGATTCACAAGAGTATATAAAGATGGGAAACATATTTTGAGGCTGACATCAAAAATCTCCAGGGTGAAAGAACTGAAAAGTAATTAGAATCCTTTTTTTTAATATGTTGCATAAGTGCTCTTTCATAAGGGCCTTCACAAATTTGAGGTAGTAAAGGTATTACCTGGGCAATTGATTTGTAGTTGAGTTTTTATTACTTTGGCATTGTTGTGTGTAATTCCAATCCTGGCCATTTTTTTATAAATGGCCCAAGTCAAAGAGCGCAACGATTAGCTTAATGCAAAAAGAAGAGCTATCAAATCTTATCTGTACTCTCACAATTAATGGCTTCCATTTGGGAAAAGTTGAGCGTTTAACGCCGGACAATGTGATAGTGAATTGTCATAAGTACGATAAACTTGGCGGACGCGTAAACTATAGTATTCTTTTGTCTGAGGACAAAGCAGAATCAGCTTCTTGTGATTCACTATGGAGAATGGAATCGAACGGGGAAAACTCCAAAGCAATCTTAATTAACGATTACTTTGCCTCCGCAAGATTTGATTCTTACACCAAAGCGAGGTTCTTCGACACCCTTGGCGGAATGGTAAATACAGGGTTAATCTTAATTCCCAACTTGTCAGAAATTTTAAACCAACTTGGTCATAATGTATTACCCTTGGGGCTGATAGGCAAACCAGATGACCTCCACGAGCTTTATGTTAAAGAATGTTTACAATTTATAATGGCGTCTCCGGTGAGGCGCTACGGTATCGATAGGGCGTTTCAAAAATTACCTGACGGAGTTGTGCTCGGTAAGGAAAGAATACTAATTCCTATTGACTCTAAAGCATATTCCAATGGCTACAGCATATCCGCGGACGACATCAAAAGATTTGCCTTTTATTGCACGGATTTCAGACAAAGATATTCCCATGACTACGGTCCTGTTTATTCTTTTCTCGTTATAACGGGAACCCTTTCTGACTCAGGAGAATCAATTTCAAATAGGTCTAATGAGCTTTACAATGAGTGTAATGTCAAGTTGAATTGCATTGAAAGTAAAGTGTTGGGGTTAATGGTTGAAGCGCTTAAAAACGAGCCCCACCTTAAAAGCGCATTGAACTGGAAAAACATTTTTTTGAAGCCAACGATTGAACTTAAACAATTCGAGATCGAATTAGATCGAATCCGAAAAGATAAAATTCTTTAAAACATGGGAACATCAGTCAGTCAACCCTCACCACGCAATACAAATTGGCGACGAGTTTTTGTTTGTCACGAAGACGGAAGTATTCCGGAAAGTCGTGTAGTTAAGGAGGTCTGGCGTGCCACTGAAAAGGAATCCATATCAACTGAGATAAAGTCCAGGGTTATTTTTGATTGCTACAAGGCCGTTCGTGAATCAAAGAATATACCCGACGCCATTCAAAAATTTCAGCGCTCAATAGTTGAAACAAAAAGTAATTCCATCGTTGCTGAATTTGCAAGAAGGGCAATTCCGTATGCATTTCAATCGAAAAGTAATCCGTCCGGACAATGGGCAAATTCTCTCTTTTCAGAAATAACAAGTTATATCGTTTCGCGAGATGCATCGGGATTTGTCGGAGAAAAATTCCGAAATACAACTGTTGGTTCATTGGTCGAATACAAAAAAAATATTTCAGCCACGATCATTAAAGCAATGGGCTCTCCACCAGGCGAGATAAAAACAATTAGGCAATGGGAGAAATTCGTCGACGCATCAATATCAAAATTAAAATCCTCCTAGTTATGGCCACGAATACTTATAGAATTAAGGTTGGTGAGGACGGCAAGGGCTTTGATTTTCATTTAGTGCCCGGTAAAAACCTTTATACTGGATTCAAACCTTTTGAAAAGGAGTTTAGTACGCCCAATTCTTTAGAGGAGGATGTGCTAAATCTTGCGGCAGGCGTTTACGGCGCGGATCTTATAATTAAAAGGCAGGAACGCGAGCAAAACATTCGTTCAATAGAGTTAACAATTGACGTGGTTAATCTGCATGCGTTTGAAAGGGTTAAAAAAAATATTGAAAACGCCCTGTTCATAGTCAGTAGGGATAATTGGACGCTGAAGTTTATCCAGAAAGCTGGTGCAGCGGTTTCGACCTTTGATTGGACAGATAAAGCTGGGTCAGTTTTGTTATTCTCTGGAGGTCTTGACTCGCTGAGCGCTGCAATTAAATTTCTTTCGGAAAACAAAGATGTTGTTCTATTAAGCCACAACTCCAAGGGTAATGCCGTGGTTGACGAGAGCCAAAGAAACGTACACCAATCCCTCGAAGACTTTTTCGAAAGAAGTGTTAGACATATTCATATAACGGTTTACGGTCGAAAATCTGAAGGTCTAACGTTTACAGAAGATAGGGAGAACTCGCAACGAACCCGATCATTTCTGTTTTTAACATTAGCGACGTTGGTTACGAGGCGATGCGGTTTTAACAAGGTACTTTTTATGGCAGAGAATGGGCAATTTGCGATTCATCTACCGTTAAATCAATCTCGGGTGGGGCCGTTCTCCACTCACACCGCAGACCCACATTTTGTGGAGGAGGTTAAGGGCGCTTTTAGACAGCTCCTTAGTAATCCGAAATTTGAAATTGAAAACCCTTTTTTGTACATGACGAAAGCGGAGGTTGTTGAAATTATACCAAAATCATTTAGAGGCAACTTAAAATATTCAGCTAGCTGTTGGATGATTTCACGAACTCCAGAGCATAAGCATTGTGGTTATTGCGTACCGTGCATTTCACGTCGTATTGCACTAGAATATCATGGCATAAATATTAGGGAGTACGACTATGACGTATTTGGAGCAGACTTAAATGCGCTATTGAGCGATGATGACCGAAAGCGCAATATCACCGACTACTTAGAATTTATCTCAAAGTTTAAAAAAGTTACGGCTGCCAATAAAGATCAAATCTTAATGGAGTTCCCGGAATTGTACAATCCGCATATAAACGTCGATTCGGCCTTAGAACTTTACGGAAGGGTTTCTCAACAGTCTTATAAAGTACTCGACGGTTATCCAACTATTAAAAAAATCCTATGAAAAGGTTTTCAATATCACGACTCGAAGAAGCCAGACGTAATCCCGCCGAATTTGGCAAGTTACTTAATTCAGAGACAAAAAATGGTGGGATGAGCTTTTCGAAGTATATGGCCTGGCAGCATACATTATTTCGCTTTCACAAAACCAAAGACCTGCCTGAAACTATAAATTATTTTGAGTCACTTTTTTGGGGCAAGTTCGTGGACAATCGAGCCAATAGAAATCAATACGAAAAATTTCTTGAATCACTGAATGCGTACATAAAGGACCATGACAAAAATAAATACAAGTATATTGATGGAAGAGTCAAGATGGACATTAAACTTTCAGAGAAAGTAAAAATAACTGGACAGATACCTATCGTTAATATGAGCCCGGTGGGTTATTCAGTTTTTTTCTTAGTACGAGGTCGCGATGACTGGGAGGAAGAGCTAAAATTCCCTGTAGTTCAAAACTACCTTTCCGAAAGCTTCGGCGTTAAGTTGTCTGAGGTGGAGGTTGGAGTGTACGACCTGGAAAAAGAAAAGCACATTTGTAAAATTTACTCCGCGCGTGACGTAAGAGAAGCAAATGTCGAACTGATAAAAATTGGCCGAATTATTTCCTCAAACTTAATTTAGGCATCGAACTCATGAAGCATGAGATCAATCAATACCGTTTATCGCGTTAACCCTTATCCGCAGGTTCAACAATGCGAGCATATGTTCGTTACCACAGGTATTTCGTCGCATGGTTCACGACTTACTCTAACTATATAGATTCGGAATATTTGAAGCCGTTCAAAAGGCAAATTGAAAATCGCTAAGGTTTAATGGGCGTTTCAGTTTTCCTCACAAATTCACGAGGAGACATACAATACCGTATGACATCATCTCATCAAAAATCATGTTGCAAAAAAGTTCAATACCTGTACACAACGCTAACGCCACCTAGTAACAGCGGGATGATTTCGCAAGCTTCTGGTAAATTCTCGAAGGGTGTTCCTGTTCACTTCAATTTCTCCTCTATCCAACTTCTCACAAAAGCCTATCGTCTGATCGGCATTGTATCCAAGTTTGTGATAATCTGAAACTAGGAATATCCAATGGGCGTTCTCGCTCCTAAGTCGAGGCTCAACATCAAGCTCGCTCAAATCAATTGTCACGCCGCCTAGCCTTGCATAGCCACTCAACCTTTCGTTGTCACTCACGATCGTGCCGTCGCGAGTAATACCGACCATGAAGCTGATTCCACCGACATCAGAAACCACTCTATACCCCTCCAGACCGTCACTCTTTATGAGGATGAAGTCACTCGCCAACCCACTGTCCATACAAACCCACATATCTGAAATCTTTATTTCCCAATTCCAGCCGCTAATAAACCACGTTCCTGAAGGCGATCGTCTGATACGTTCAACATAAGAATCACCACCTTTGAACCTATACCAAAGTTTGTTGAGAAAATCTGAGTTGCTCAAGTCCGTCATTATCTGCGTTTGTAATCCTGCATCTTCAATCCGATGGATGCCGTCGCTCAAAGCAGGAATCGCCTTAACGATGATCTTGTGCAACGGATACAAGACATCATCCCAACACGAATCGTTAGGATCCTGTTTATCGAAAGTAATGCTGGACGATTTGGTGGACGCTTGGTGTCCTGAAATCTTTTCGAGAAAGGCATCCACGCCTGCATCGAGTCTTGACAGATTGTAATTGGAATTTAACTTTTGTTTATTGTCTTCTACAAAATGGAGTATGTCTTTCTTTACAAAAATCTTCAAACCCAATTTGTTAACGTTGAGGAAGCCGACGTCACTGAATTCTATGTCGGGGAGTAGAAGAAATATTACCGACTCTGGTTCCAATGTCGCCCAGGCTGCGCCGACTTCGTTCAGACAGACTTCACTGTCTTTGTAGTTGCGCGAGATAAACAATAAGGCAATCACGGAATCGTTGATCTCCTTTCGCAACCTTTCAGGTATATATTGACCGCTATGCACGCCATGTCCCTCCATACTTGAACAGAAAATCCTATCTGCGGTAATATCAAGTCCAAGTCTCAAAATGTGGTCCACAAAGAATCTTATATAATCAATGTCTTTTTGCGAATGGCTGATGAATATTTTTGTTTTTTCGCTCATACGGATAACGATGTGTGAAAAGATCTCATAACCGATAAATCTCCTTTGCCTTCTTCCAATTCTTCTTCATAATGGGCGTAAGCATGCTAGTCTCGCCGTTAGACGGTTCGCCAGAAAAATGACAGAATTTTTCACGGTAGTCCGGATTTCCATACTCATTCCATTTCTTGTAGCCTTCTGTACTGAATGGCTTTTCAATGTTGAAGGGGATCTCTACCCCGGTCCTGATGCAGTATCCTAGACCGACCTTAATATTAGTCTTCGATTGCTGAGCTGCAACAGCTTCAGATTTAGATGGTTTTGCAACTTTTTCATGTTGCGTTGAGGGCAGTTCAAATGGTTTGTCATCGCTGTTGTCTTCAATGAACTTTATTTTCTCCAAGGCCTTGTTATAAATTTCTTCGTCGTTGGGGTTGTTCTTATCAAACAATACACCCATTTCCTTATTATTGATCATAGAGTACTCGTAGAAATTCATTGAGCCAAGGATCAATTTGTTGTCATTTGCATAGGCCTTAGCGTGGAGATTTTCGTGGAATTTCAGATAGACAAATCTTAATCCAGTAAGAAACTGTAATTGCTGCGGAGTCAAATCCGATTTACCGTAAATAATGATAGTCTTCTTTTCGTTCTTGTTTCTGGAATTGACTAGTTCTTGAAAGTCCTTTGAGAGCTTTAGATAAGGGCTAACTAGATATAGCGTTTTATCTGCTTCTCGGATTAACTCCTCAAGTTCTGATGAAATTTGCTTGGTTGTAAGAAATTTAGCCATTGGCGACGGAGATTATTTTACACAAAAAAAGCGAGGATGATTGATAGACACCTCACCCCGCTCCCAGCTAAATTTAAGGCTTTCTCAACTTTTCCCAAAAAATCCTTCATTATACTGTGCAGATACCACCCTGGTATTTCAACTGAAATACTGAAAAAAATGAAAAAAGTTAGACCTTGACAAAAAATATAGCGCTAGTTATGGTCAAGCCTGATTCACCCAAGGTGTTTGTTTCGTATAGTTGGACTCCTGCTCAACACCAGCAGAAAGTTATAGAATTTGCTAAGCAACTATCTGCTGATGGAGTTCATGTCATAATTGATGTTTGGGACCTAAACACTGGGCAGGACAAATATCATTTTATGGAAAGAATGGTCAATGACTCGTCGGTAAAGAAGGTTCTACTAATTTGTAACAAAGACTATGCAGCAAAGGCGAACAACCGAAAAGGTGGCGTCGGTGACGAAAGCCAAATCATTACAACAGAAATCTATTCTTCAGTAGAGCAGACAAAATTTATTCCGGTAATCTTCGAATTCGATGAAAGCGGACACGCATATATGCCAACGATGATTAGCAATAGAATTTACATCGATTTGTTTCACGAAGAAAAATATTACGACGAGTATCAAAAGCTGTTGAGGGACATATATGGGAAACCATCTTCAACTCGACCACCAATAGGTGATATGCCGGTATTTCTAAAGATCGACGAGCCAACATATTTGCCCACCTCCAATAAAGTCAACATTCTCAGGAACGCAATAGTAAACGAGAAACAAATTGTCCCCTATTTGATTCAAGATTATTTGGACACGTTTCTTCGATGTGCTACAGGTTTCGAAATTCCAATCAACATACTGAACGACAATAACTACATCGAAGAAATCGAAAAGAAGATAACCGAGAGTAAGTATTTAAGAGATGACTTTATCGAATTTTTGGATTTAGTTGTTTCCTATTCCAAGTTTGATAAAGATCAAATACATATTTTTTTGGAAAAGTTCACAAGCTTTATCGTTAATTTGGAATGTTTGGAAGGCAGCCATTATACTTTTGGATACATGCGATGTGATGCAATTCTATTTTTCTATCATGAATTCTTTTTACTTCTGACATCTTACCTGAATGCGCGTGAACAATATATAGAGTTAGCACATATTTTGCACACACCTTTAATAATTGAAAATAAACGAAGGAACAAATTTGAAGAGACTAATTTCCTTGTATTTCGAAATTATGTTAGAAGCCTGAACGAAAAAAAGAAAAAGAAATTTAACCTTAATACGAATAGCGTTGTTTCTGACATGTTTAAGGCAAGGGTAAATAACCGAATTACATGGGACAATATTTTGGAAGCTGATAAATTATTATACTGTATTTCGTTATTGTTTTATGGAGACGACAAGTTCTATTGGTATGCTGAAACAAGTGAATATTATGTGACTCCAATACTTACAAAAACTTGTTCCAAAAGGTTTTTCGACAAGGCAAAAGTTCTATTTAAAGTCGATACCAAGGAAGGACTTCTTAAATCCATTGATGCCATGGAGAAAAGAACTAACAACAACGTGGCTAATTCGATTCGGCAAATATTAAAAGTAAATGAAATGTGTACGATAAGCTGACATTGGTCGACAATCACCCAATAACAGAATTTCTAACCTTTGATCAATATTTTGAAATAGTCGAAATACTCTTACCCAACAGGATTGCTCTGTAGCTTGTGAAACTTATTTTCAACGGGCGACTCCTAGACGCATAACCTTAGCAACTTATATTAATCTCAGATATCATACTTTTCATAATTATTTTAGTGAAATGCGAATTTTAAATCTTGTCCTGGGAGCAGGCTTCTCTGCAACAGCTGAACAGCCACTTGCGCGAGACCTTACTAAAATGTTTAAGGACGACTATTGAAGAAACCACTGAAAATGTATGCGAGCCCGGACGTGATCCGGGCTTTGTTTTGTTCAAGGTTAAGGTGCGATTCGCCGACGGGTTACTAAAAAAGTGCCTGTATAGTATAGAAATGAAAAGATAATTAAATTGGTGTTGTAGTAGAGGTGCTAGTATATTATCCCGTTGCCGCGAGCATGATACGACGTTGGCCTAATTTTATTCGAAACCTATTCATGGAAAATAAAGTAGATAAAGTTCAGCTTTCAAATGAGCAGGTTGTTGAGGTTTGCGATGAGATTGAACATCAATGGTTGTACTTGGTGATGACCAGAGCCGTGTTTAATAACAAGCATTTTCCTCATGATCTAGATTATATCAGTCCAGGTTTTTACGAGCGTTACGAAATTCTCTTTAAAATAGAGATTTTAACGCCAGGCTCTCGCAATTTTAAACTGGCCGCAAATGGGTTAAAGAGTTGGCACAACAAAAATTATGTAATCCGTCTTAATGGCATTCTCGAAAAACATAGGATAATGTATTCTGGCCGCTTAGCATACAAAAGTGAGTTGATGGAATTAATTTATTGTTTGAGACCAGAGATGGGTGCCCATGGATCAGGACGAAAACCAAATGATAGTGAAGGAAGAAGGAAATTGAAAAAAGCCACGCGATTAATAAACAAACTATTTCCCCAGCCTGGCGGCAAAGAATATGATGTTAAAACCGTTGGGGATTATTGGCTTCCAATAGATGGAGTTTTGGAACCAATGACGAGGCAGGCAATTCAATTCATAAGAAGCCTGATAATCAAATAAGCCTTATTACAAAATAGTGAAATGACCAAATGAGGACTATTCAACACTCTACAACGCCCCGACGGAATCCGGAATACAATGGAAAGGAACATGAAGTGTTCTTTATGAAATCAGTGTCTGATAAGGAGTATTACTATCAAAAAAATACCTCTCCTGATGCCGTGGTTATTGCAAATACATATTTTTCAATCGAGGAGATATTTGTTGAGTCGTTCCAATATGTGACTCCAATTCTGGCAAACAAGGACACCACGTCAGCTAGATATGGGACGATTATACGAGAATCTTGCAACCTGTATGAATTGCTTTGTAGGAAGGCTTACAGGCAGCTATTCGAAATTCCCCCAAAAAAACTCCTGAAAATTAAAGACTTCTTGAGCCTTGAATCATTCTTCAACCTTAGCAAGGAAGAGCTTAGAAGTTCAACACTTCATACCTATTTGGGAGATAACAAGAGGGTAAATCCATTTGAAGCGCTCCTATCCTGGGACCAAACAACGAGACCCCTAGACACTCACATTCCACGTTGGTGGACATCTTATAACAAAATCAAACATGACCCTGAGAATCTTACTAAACACGCCACGCTTGATACCGCAGTATTTTCCATGGCTGCAGCGTTTTTAGTTATTCGAAAGATTTACGGGGACGGGTTAATATCTGGCGACCTGGAAAAGCCTGTTATTGAGAAAAATTCAACAGGACACTTGTATCCAATTAGAACCTCTCGAGTTTTTATTAGAGCCATATATAAAAGAGGAAAATTACCATCCGCCTTATCAGGAAAACCTAATTAATTAAGCCAGGAGCTCGACTAAAATTTCCGGAATGTATAAACGATGGCTGTCACTTGAAATCACGTCTTTTGGTGGCGTGGAAAACCTTACTTGCCTGGGTGTTGACACTAATTGTCGGATCCCTAAAATCGCCAAAACGGGTAACATTTGGGTAACAAAAGGGCCAAGTAGATCAAGAAATGGCATTTCGCGGAGAGAGGTATCCGAATCGCCATCATAACGTGGTGTCGTTATACCCTTGATCAAATTTTTCGCGGTGCCCCTGGCCCAATTAAAATGGTAGAACATCTTTGTAATTTACTGATTCAAGATCATCCGATCGGAATCGACCCAATGACTGCTGATTACAAAGCAGAACTATTCATGCATCACTTTCATTAATACGTTGAATAAGATTTTTTCGAACGGTATCCAAAAAGTTTACCTGACCGCTTTTTCTTAAGCGTATCTCTTGGAATGTCCGGTAATAATTCCCAAGGCTAACATTGAACACTGTTTCGAAATAACTTGCAATTTGTTTTAGATCGGACGCAGCCTTATTGAAAACACCTGTGGCATGTAACCCGTAAATCAATTCTATCAAATCGGTCTTTGATCCAGTCCAGGAAATTGGAGTCATTGACGAATCGCCGGGGGCACCTGCTTTTATTTTTTGGATCGCTCCAAATACATATTCTTTTACAAGCTCGTTTGTAAGAATTCGAGCAACCTTCTCATCGTAGTGCGCAGAAAATCTTTCATCATTTTCAATTCTTCCTTTAGAGGCATTCACCCTTGTAAAGTACTTTTCATCCATGTGATTCGAATGAGCAAGTGTATAATGGTAAAACTCCCGATGCTTCAACATAAAGTTTTCCAGGGATTTCAAGAGCCGTTGATAGTACCTCATCCGGGTTTCCATATCATTAAAAGATTCAATCAATCGAATCTTAAAAAGCTTTTTATGATACCAAAGCTGACTAATGAATATTGGTTTAATAGTTTTAAAGAATTCGATCTCCTCTTCGACGGTTTTGAATTTATACTTCAAAACATACCGTTTGAGTTCGAGCACGGTGCTTTCGATATAAGTAATCAGTTGGCTTGTTCTTATCACAACATCAGGCTGATCCAACGTGATTTGATCCATAGCGGTCTTCATCCTGGCCTGTAATTCTTCGGCAAATATTTTCAGTTCCATAACGATGTAATTTTAAGCTGCTTTCAATTTTTCTTTGATGTCCTTGATATCTTGTTTGATCCTGTAATAATTATCCTGGATCTCCTGTGGTGTAATTTTTCTGACACCAGGAATTTTTCGATAGGCGTTTTCCTCAACTTTTATTGCTTCATGATCATTGATGATCTCAGCGTGAAATACCTTCAAATCAATTTTTTGATCAGGATCGTCTGAAACCGTTCCAACAAATTCACCGGAAGAAAGTGTTGCAATCTTGGATGGAGGGATTGCAGAATCCAACTGCGTAGATCTGCTTAGGGAAGTTTCTGAACCATCGATGGATAAAGTTTCGCGCTCCTGCACAATCTTTCCAAAACGTTCGGATAAAAGTTTCGCGGTTTCTCCAACTACCTGCCCGCTGATCACATTTCCAACAATATTCATGATCACCTCTGCCTGCTCCCTTCCATAATCTTTCTTAAGCTGGCTGTAGTCCTGTACTGCTAAAGTTGTCGCTACTTTATTTGCCCGGGCGGTTGCCATAAGGTTATCTATTCCATTAAAGTATATCGTTGGAAATTCATCGAAGATCAAACTGCTCTTTTGCTGATGCTTTTTGTTAACCAGTTTAATGACCCGTGATATGTAAAGCGAAAGAACGGCGCCATAGATCTGCTGCTTCATTGGGTTATTGCCCATACAAACAATCTTCGGATCATCCGGATTATTGATGTCTAGTGTAAAGTCATTTCCGGAAAGCACGTAATACAGTTGAGGTGACGACAAACGGGCCATACCAATCTTTGCGCTTGCTATCTGACCTTCGAGCTGCTCCATGGCTTCATTCCGGTAAGCGGATTCAAAAGGGTTGATCAATACTTCGATTTCGGATTCAGTACGGAGTAACTTAAACAGCGTCGGATAATCCAGCTGCATCAATTCAATGACATGAGGCAAAGTGCAATAACGACCGTCGTCGTATTTTTTCAGAAACCAGATTACGGCTGTCACAAAATTTATTGGCGATTCGACAAAGAAGTCCCCTTGCTTTTTGATCCAATCCCGATTGAGTCCCAGCATAATCGTTCGTGAAGATTCTGTCGCATCTGTTATATCAACCATTGTTGCGGGATCTAATGGATTGCACCGATGGTATATCTGATCAAAATTGATTACATAGAAGGAAGGATCTACATCATATTCACCTCGATATTTTAATAGTGCATTGTATGCAATGCGTGATAAGTCATCATATTTAAAGTCGTAAATGAACATTGAAAAACCTTTCCTGATGTGCTGCGTGATAACGTGCCGGATCACGAAGTAAGATTTACCTGCGCCTGGCGTTCCGATCACCAGTAGCGATCGAAAGGGATTGATAATATTTATCCAACTTTTTTTGGCCCTTCCTCGAAAAACATACTTAGCAGGTAAATTGACACTGTACTGATTTTCCAACAGTCGCTCTTCCTGGGGGAATGATTCATTCATTTTATTAAAAATATCTTTCATCAACTTCACTTTTAAGATCCTCGAAATCCACGTTCCCCCGGTAAGAACTAGGATGTATCCTATTGATGTTCCGGTAATGTAAATTATCGTTTGGTCATCAAGCTTTAGTGATACCCAATAGATCAAGTGACAAAAGAATAACAATGCCGACCCAATCATTACAAATAGAGCCGCACTTGAGATACTTATCTTTTCATCGCGCTTGCCTTTCGCCCCGATCAACGAAATGACGAGCAGCATAAACACCATTACTTTGGATGTATAAATACCATCAAATAATCCTGTCTTGATTAATGAAATCAGTATGTTGTCAACCAAGTTTAATGTATAGCCCCACGCCTTTAATGAAGCATGGCAGAAAAAATAAAAGTGAAAGATCAAGACAATGATGCTTGCCAATCTTATAAAATCTATGATCTTTCTTAGTGCCTGTTCGTTTTCTCCTGTTTGTAGTGACATTTGTATATTGATTTAAAGTGAACGACCTTTTTTCTTCTTTCTTCTTTTCGGTTTCCGCTCTGAAGAAAAATCAAATTGTTTAGCATGAAATAAAGTATGTAGCATTTGGCTTACTTCAACGGATTGATTCTTATCGGGCAAATAATCGCGCGTGTTTTGCACCGGGGCGGTTTTTGGTTTTAAAGTTTCACGAGAAATTTGCGCCTTCTGATCCTTCAAATCTGAAAGGCGATTGAGAATTGACTTGGCTGTATACAGTTTGCCGAGGTCGCTACCGTTGAATACAGTCCTATTATGAGTGTCGACAAAAGTTATCCCGTATATTCTGCCTTCATCATTTTGCCGGAGAACGACCTTAATATTTTGTTGGTCTAAGGCGTTTATAAAAGTCATCAGTTTTAAATTTGACGTTGCCGACAGCACATCGTCAACTTTCTCTTGCAACTTCTTTTTAAAGGGTGCGCGCAAGACCTCATTCAGTTTGAATTGCTTTTCAAGATTTGCCAATGTCGGCTTCCCGTAGATGAAACTGGCCTTTATTGGGACTCCCACTTTATTTCCCTTCTGGTCAATAATGCTATAGAGGAGTCCACCCTTTTGCCGCATCATTGTGCCCTCCTTTCCTCTGTCTGCCGCGACATTATATTGTTGTAAGACAGCATTTAATTCCGGGATGGATGTATACTTATAAGACCTGGTAATCGTCCCGACAATCTTTGAAATGGTCCTTTTAGTTTCGGATTTGCCATAGGATGCTTTCTCCAACAGCCTTGGATCTAAGAGCACATCTTTAATAACTTGCTTCCCGCTTGCCGGAACTAATTTGAACATCTCTTCAATCTCCTTGCGGGCTTTTTCAGATAGGTTCCTCCCAATATTATGGAGAGGGATCCGCTTGCCATTGTCCTGAATACTCGTAGTAAGAATGTGAACGTGAGGGTGTGCGGCATCGAAGTGATGGTATACCAAGTAGGGTTGGTTCCCGAAGCCAATCTTTTCCATGTAGGTTGTAGCGATAGCATTCAGCTTCTCCTTATCTAACCTTTCCCCTATCCCAAAATTCAAGGAGATATGCACAACGTTGGTCTTCGACCTCTGATTCAGTTTGATCTGATTAGCAAATCTGTTTTTCTTTTCATGGAAATTTAGTTCTTCGGGCCGGCATGGAAACAGATTTGCGGCAATACATTCCGCCAATCCTTCTTTGACCTTATTCTCATTATAGTTAAGCGCTCCATTCATCGTTTTACCCGTTATCATTTTTGCAACCATCTTTTCCCGATTTCAGAAATCATAATCAGTAACTGCTCAACTTTTGCTTCAACCCGTTTATAGTCTTCCGCAATTTTTAATGCATGAAACGCTTTTTGATTTACAGAATCTGTTTCATGAAAGAACCTGGTTACCTGGTTGATGTTGATACCGATCTGGTTTAGCTCCTTTCTAATCCCAGCTAATTCCAGTGCTGTGGAATTGAGGGTCGCGTCGGTATAGTAGAACATAATCTTCTCCTTGTAAAGGATGGCTCTTACCATCTCGCTTACATTTTGGCAGTTCGTCTTCTTTCGTTTTTCTTCAAGCTGATTGAAGAAGCTTGCGGAAACGCGCAGTGTAATTACTTTATCGAGAGCATCGCTGGTCTTTCTAGGACTCATGCTGCTAGAGTTTTGATATCTATGAAGCGCCGAGTTCCGAGGCGAAAGGGATGACAAGATCCATTTGTGTATACAAATGTACATCTTGCTGATGCTCGAAGACCGGCATCTATCCCTTCAAGCTCCTCAACATTTAAAGACTTCTCTAAGGGATAAAAATCATAGTGACATTTTAAAAGATCATCCTCTATAACCCTTGGGTTATCTGGCTTTTTGCAAAACCTGAACTTTAAATTGATCATAATTGCTTGTGTTTAATTATGACTCAAAGGAATGACGAATAGTCAGTAGAGAACAGTTACAACGGTACTAGTACCCTCGCAAAGTCACTGATAATCAGCAACAAAAAATTATTAAAGTTGAAGTAAAATTTTGAAAGGACTATTTAGGATCTAATCCTTTAATGGTTTCAGATTTCTTCGTCTTGTGCATCTTAGCAATGTGGCCTTCAAGGGACTTTTTATTTTGAAATGGTCCTGCGTCACATTCATAGCACCAAAATTCTATCTTCTTGCCTTTTTCATCCATCAACCTTTTGTAGAACAATTCGCTTAACTGCCAAACCGATAATGAATGTGTTAAGCAGATGAACAGGCTAATCACCATGGTTTTTATGTTCTCAATTGTTGGATCTTGAAGCGAAATGAACCAATAATCGTAATAGAAGAAATTGAGAAAGAAGCTTACAACCGCATAAAACTTCCCGGTCATTCTATAACCATTGATAAGGAATACGAGGATCAGAAATTCAATAACAGCCGCTAAGGCCACTCCGTAAAACCAGTTAAAGATTGTAAACCCGGAAAACGTCATATCGATGTGCTCCAGTTGCATGAATAGATTTCCGGCATGCGGAACGTACAACATCATTAAAATGAGAGCACCGTGAAAAATTGCTTGTTTACTTTCAAGGTAGATCACTACTTTATTCATGGCTTTAGAATTAGTGGCTGAAAATGTACTCGTTTGGTTTGATTTAAGGTGCGCAGCTACCTTATGAAGGTCAGCTCTTACCTTGGCTAAGGTGGGTCCGCACCTTGCTTAAGGTCGGCTGTTACCTTGAGTAAGGTCAAGCCTGACCTTGGCTAAGGTCACCGATGAATTCCACGTGACCTTGTTAAGGTCGGGACGCTCATAGTCTTGCTCAGCAAGTATTCATTCATGTCCTTAAATGATGAATAGATTGTCGAACCGTCTTGGAAAGTAATTCCTTTTAAGGTCAAAGCTTCCTTGGCTTTTTTTCCAGCGTCGTCATTATCGAGAAATAGAATTACATGCGTATGCTGCCCGAGAATAGGCAAGCTCTTATTAAGCATGCTCAGGGAATTGAGGACTAAAAAATTAGAATCTTTACTAAGTTCCTTTATCCGCCTATCATCGACTTGGATTACAGAAAGGAAATCGATGAACCCTTCCTGAACGCAAAGTTTATCGAAGTGATTGTCAATGAAGGAAATGTCCTTCGGGGATGACGACCCTTTAAACCAGCTATTCCTAAGCTCATATCCTCCGGAGATGTTTCGAAACCCTACGGCGCTGTAGATTTTCGGACCGATCTTAAAGCCGACTTCTTTGCAATATTGCCTTGCCAATGATATTTCGATCCCGCGGCGGTTGATATAGTCGATGAGTTCCGGCGCGGCAAATTCTTTTATCGACACCACCTCTAACTTATTTTCAGGCGGCTCAACGGGTTTCTGGTGAAGAGAAAAATCGTTAAGTAGATTCGAATTGGAAAGCTTTATCATGAATTCGTGAGTGGTGCATTGATGGAGCTTCATTCCCAAATCGATGATATTGCCACCCTCTCCGATTCCATGGTCATACCAAACGTTTAACTTGCTATCTACTTTAAAGGAAGGATCTTTATCAAGTCTGAAGGGGGAATGATACCAATAATCGTTGCCGCGGATTTTGGTTGGTTGACAGCCTAAGTTCGATAAGTAATCTACTATAGAGATGTTCCTTGCATCGGAAAACGTTAGAGCCATGTTGAGTTTACTTTATTGGCCCTAAAAATGAAGGGAAATAAATTTATCGTTTCACATCTACGTATTCACTAGGGGATTTTTGGCTTCTAACAAACCTGCCGAAAGCCGGAAGCTGGTTTAAGGATAAACGAAAGGAACGAATTAATCCATCAGGAAATTGCCGAGGGCTTGAATAAGTTGGTCCAAGATCAGTCTGACTCTTAAATTTTATCCGATAACGGTAAGGAACTTTCGAAAGGCTAATCAATTGGATTAAACCTTCCGTTGCCATTGCCAAAGAGAAATCACCTTCAGGTAATATTTCGGTTTCCCATACACTCAAAGGCATTTCCCATTGAAGATAAAAAAATAATAGGTTATCTTAATCCGAAACTATGAGTATTCCAAAAACCACAATTATTATTGGAGCAGGCGCCAACAAAGAAATTAATGAAGGTAGCGGATTGGGGTTTGATTTAATTCAAGGAATTTCTGAAAGGGTAACTGATCGGACCTCAAAGGGAAAGGGATATTTATCAAAAGCGTTTCAAATACTTCCTCATTTAAATGATCATTCTGTACGAGAAAGCTTTTTACGGCATTTAGATTTATTTCGATTTGATAACAACCATTCACTTGATGCATTTATTTATGAAGTTGAAAATTTTCCTGAATATCAGCCTTATCGGGAGAATTTTAAAGACATCGCAAGGATATTGACGTTTGCACACGTCCTTGGTTGGGAAGGGCATAGAATACCAGATAGTCACGGAAGGTATGGGGCGACTTTTAAAAATATTTTGAACGAGGTTTCTAAAAAAAGGCAAAAAACTTGGTTTTCAGAACTCGCATCCTTCATCAGCGATAAAAACCTGTTTAACAGCGACGACTTAATGATTATCACCTTTAACTATGACAGAATTTTAGAGGTGTTTTTATTAACGTTTTTCAACTCAAATAATGAGATTAAAAATTTCATCAACAACAACATTATTCACGTATATGGAAGGATAGGTTGTCTTCCAGAGTTGAAACCGAAAAATTTAACACTAAATGGTACGCGACAACTGGAAAAGGAAATTGAATTCGGATATGACAATGGTGAGTTTAAAAAAATTTCAGAAGTAAGAGACAATATCTATTTTATCCACGATGATATATCGGACCGAGACGTAAAGAATGTAATGAGAAAAGCGGAAAAACTTTTAGTGTTTGGATATGGTTTCGATTCTCTAAACAACAAAAGGCTATTACTTGGCAACAGTTTTATTGCTGCGAAAAGTGCATTTAATATTTACGGTGGTACTATAACCCAACGCCGAAAAACAGTTCAATATGTTCGAGATTTTGCAAGAAAAGCAAACTTAAAATTCCTTCCGCCCGTAGAGTTTGTCAAATGGGGTTTACACGAAATGGCGATCTAATTTAAATTTTTTTCTCGATGTCTCTAGCAATGGCATATACATTCCGAAAATATTGAAAGCCTAACAATTTAGAAACATGTTCTTGATAAAATTGAGCAATCGCAGGTGAATAACTGGGAATTTCAATAGACTCTGGTTTGCCTAGGTTTTCATTTTTCCCAAGTCTTGATTTTATATCATCAAAACTGAATCTGAACATCTTAACGGATTCTGGTGCACCTTGAGTAATTTTCGAAATATGAGCGTGAGAATACGGGTTGCGGATATGATTTTTTATCTTTTTTAAATACTCGTATTGTTCATTGCTTATCAATTCCTTTTCAAGCGCCAAAGCCAAGGATTGATTCAATGTTAAGTCATCAAATTTCTTACTCTCCTTTAGTTTTACTGTATAGGTCTCCATATCTGAATAATTATAACCTTTGGTATGATTTTTCATCAATGAAAGTTTCAGCATCCTTTCAACAAAATGGTTAGTTGTACAAATGCTTGCTTGATAGAAGCCAAGCATCAAGCAGTTCAATATTTCAAATTTCAGAGTCGCTAATTCAGGTAAATAGCGTAAATCATGATCGTAAAACGGACGCAACGATTCAAAATATTCATCGACGGATTTAATGAATCCCTTCGTAAATATTTCTCTTTCCATATCTTCAACTGCATTAATTTTTTCTATTGCACATCACTTACCGATTTGGAACGCTTTTTTCCAATGGAATAGGCACACCATTATAATCAATGTTCGAGTACTTATATTGTTTTTCGATGTATTCATCAACCGCCCTCTTATCGTCTGGTTCTTTTAAGTACAGCCGGTTCCTCCACAAATTCTTTTCAAAATCTTTAGAGAATAACTTATTGGTGTCACCAAATTTTATCATTTTAAATCGCTCCTTATAAAGTTGGTTTAACCTTAACAACTCCTTTTGAACTTCTTCAACTTTATAATATGATGATTGAGCTTTAATGAAGAGCAGAAAAAGTAAGCCAGTAACAATGCCATAAACTAGCCTAGGTAATATTTGAATCACTAAGATCCAATCAATTTTTAAATTCATTTCCCTAATCAACTGAAGTTTTTCTAAATAAAAATCAATTGTTGGATACACTGTAACCAATATAAAAACCGCCCATCGGACAAATGGACGGTTTAAAAAAGCTGTTATCTGCTTCATTTTTTTTGAGTGTTGCTTTACTTAAATGTAACGATTTCTCACCAACGGTCGCAGATGAAGGAAAATTCGGCCAGTCCCTTTGTTTCAACACCTAGTGCACCGGAATAAACCATTGGTGTTTTAACGCAGCATCTTTCAAAAACCGTTTTGTACCACCTAGTATTGGACAGGAGTCCTGCCAACATCTCTTGTACCCGCCGAACCGGATAAAAAGATTTGGGTCATTGGCAGAAATCATTCAACTTTCGAATACTCGATATCCTTCGATCTGTTTTTAAATAACTTCCCATTCTTCTGGTCAATGAAAATGGAATGAGAAACCTTTTGACCTTTAGCTCGTAGCTCCGATGATTGTTCATCATAAAAAGCAAGGAATGTAGGTAAGGGCCGGTCATCAGCATGGTCCATACCCACCCATCCGTCTTGATCATAGTCATTCATTCGCCATTTATGGTTGGTAACTTTGTACCCGTCCTCTTCTTTTTCAATAAAAATTGAATCTCGGACCTGTCGCATCCCAATCTTATCTCCAGTATTCGGATTTGTTACCTCAATTGCATATTCGCGAACGAAAACACCGGAAGCATCCGCACTGTCTGAATTAGAATTGCTTTTAGAATTACAGGAAATTAACATCCAACTTCCTGCACAGATCAAAATGAATTTTAGTGTCATGGTGAAAGGGGTTAATGTTTATTAATGTAACTAAGCAACGACTGCAATGTTTTTTTCACTGCATCTTTAGTGCCACTTTCTGCATCATAAAATTTAACTCGTAAACTTTCATAAGAAACGGATTCAGCTCTTTTAGTCTTTACGAATCTTGAAAGAAAGCGGATAATCTCGGAGGCATTTTTATTCTGAATAACTCCGGTATCTATAAATATTTTGAAAATGTATGCCAGCTGCGAGACTGATAAATCAAATATAATTTTAAAATCATTTTTGATTTGGCTATCGGTCTTTGCTGGGATTTGCAACCGTTCCTTTTGACGAAGATAATCCAACTCACTTGTCATCCATTCAAGTAATTGATGCTTGATGTCTAAGGCGGAATTATTTAAACCAACGCCATTAATCACGGTCACTTGACTGATAATTTTATAAAAATAAGCGGCTTGGTCGATCCTGTCGGACAACGTTTCACAGCTCAGCAGTGCCCGCGTTATGTGGTTGCTATAAAACTGAAAGAACTGTTGATCATTAAAATTCAGCTTTATTAAGGTATTGCACAGATTCATTCTACGCCAATTTCCGTCGTCAATTGAAAAGTCGATCTTCACAACCTCATCATACAGCAATGTTAGATAGTCCACTTGTTTAAAAGTCATTTTACCATTGCGATCGCACAAACTGTCATGAAAGACTGATAGCAAAGGATCTATCAACTCGGATTCAACATATCGATTCGCCGTAATGATTCTTAAGACCTCCATTTTGGAAGATAAATTTTTATGCGCCTGTTCGACCGTCCATTTAGGTGCAGCAATGCCATCCAGAAAAAATCCGAAGAACTCATCCTTGATTAATGACAACAGATTATCGATTGATCGAAAGAGAAATTCAATTACAGAAGAATATGTGTTAGTGCGCACTGACATTTCGGCACGGGTATCAAAAATGTTGTCCATCAACTCAACGAGAGCGACTTGGTGGAGGCCAAAGTACTCCTTGAAATATGCTTTTCCCTGAGGACGCAAAACTGTTTTTCTGAAAACGGTCTTTATTCGTACATACTCAGAAGATAAGAATTTCTCAGCTTTTTGAAATTCATCATCCGTTAACTCACCGCAAAGAGTCAAACGCAAAACCTTTGCTACAACGGACTCAATATGAACCAATTCATATTCCACGGCAAACTCCCCCTTCTTAAGCCATTTGCTTACGAAGGATGAATATCCAGCCGGAATTTGAAATATGGAATACTATTTTAGTTGTATTAAAACGTATTTAAATGATACAGCACGTAGTAGAAATTAAGTACGTCAAATAACGTAGGTCTCTATATGGGACTAAAATCAAGCTTATTTATCAGTTCCAGCTTATTGCTCACTCCTACTTTTAAAAAAATATTTGAAATGTGTTTCGCCACCGTTTTGTCAGAAATATGCAAATTATCACCAATCAGTTTGTACGGTTTACCTGTGACTAGAAGTTTGATAATATCAATTTCCCTTGAAGTAAGCTTATAACGATTTTCACTCTCAATACTAATTTTTGATTGTTCGGCGACATCTCCATCAGTCTTCGAAAGGATGGATCGATAAGCATGGTTTATCAAGGCTTCGCGTTGGCTTTTCTGATTGGCAAAAAGAGCGTCAATTTTAAAAACCAGCTCTTGTATTTTGAACGGTTTTTCAATGTAGTCAATGGCGCCCAGGCTTAGACCCTTTATTCTATCCTCACTTGACGCTTTTGCCGTCAAAAAAATGAAGGGAATATGTGCAAAATTTTTCCTTAGATTAACCTGTTCACGAAACTGAAAGCCATCCATTTCCTTCATCATTACATCAGAGATTATTAAATCCAACGACGTAATCGTATCCAGTTTTTCCAGCGCCTGTTGGGCATTCGACGCAACAACCAAATTATAATGAGGTGCCAGCTTCATCGCTAAATATTGGGTCATTTCTCTATTATCCTCCACGAGGAGTACGGTAGCCTGTTCCGCTGCCAAGGGAATTTGAAAATCCAATACGTCATGCTCCTCTAAATGTATCGAAGGCTCAAGCGAAGCTAAAGGCAGTTTTACGTCCACTTCCGTCCCAGTTATAGGATGGCTGCTTAACGTTATGTGCCCATTCAGATCTTCAACAATCCGTCTCACTATTGATAGACCCAAACCCATTCCTTCAGTAGTTTTTTGCGAAAGAGAAAGCTTAAAATATGGTTCAAAAACTTTTCGTTGAAGATCCTCCGGGATGCCAGGGCCGCTATTCGTAACCGAAAAGTTAAGATGGCGATCATTGGCTGTTAGCCTTACACATACATGCCCATTGTCCTCCGAGTATTTTATCGCATTTTCCACAAGATTATTGGTAATCCTGTCCAATGCGCCTGGGTGGCCCTTTACGTAAAGATTTGGCTGAAGATCGCATTGAAAATCGAGATCTTTTTTTCGTGCGACGGATTCGAACAAAGCTAATTTGAAAGATATTAGCTCCGTCACATTAGAAACTTCATCATGGTTGTAGATACCGAACCCCTTTTCATAAGATTCAACATCGAAAAAATTCACAATGTCAGTCGTTAACCTATCGATATTTTTTTTAATGATCTGAATTTCTTCTGTTTCTCCGTGCTTTTCGATGTAATCGGATAGATAATTATTAATTAAGGTAAGAGGTGTCTTGGTCTCATGGGCAAGGTTGACAAAAGTCGTCTTGCGCTCCTTAATGACTTGCTCAAGCTTCTTGGTTCTCTTTCGAACCTTCCTTTTCAAATCCTTATTTAGTTGTTGCAGATTTTTTTCAGACTGCAGAAGCTTGTAATATTCCTTTCGGGATTGTTTGATAGAAGACCTGACATATATTATCGTCATCATCAGAAATCCTGCATTCGTGACCGAATGTTCCAAAACCTGAAAGTCTCCGAAAAAGACAATGACTGGAAGCAATGCCCAGCAAACAAGTGAAATATAAGCAGCAATCGCATGCTCATACAATGGATCATCTATCGCCTTACCCTCTTTTTTAGACGTTCGAAATTTAAGAATTAATGCTCTGGCAGTATAATAGATGAATCCCAATGCATACAAGAATGGAACAACCACGGTTAATTGTGCGCTTAGCCTCACGTTACCCGTAAGCAAGTAAGGCACCACGAAAAGAAATACAAAAGGAAGGAATAAGAAGAACAACAAACCATAGGTCGCGAAAAACTTCAGATCAGAAAGTTCAAATACTTTATAGAAATAGTAAATCACATACATCGACATAATAAAACCGACCAGGTAAGCAATGATGTTTTGTACAATAATTGGGATAGCAAATTGTGGGTCAGGAAATAACCCGCTACAAATATTGTGGGCGATCAGGCACAAAAGTAAAATTAAATATTGCAGTCTGCTTTTATCACTGGGTCTCTGCAAGAAATAGATAATCTGAAAAACCAGCATTACTACTTCAAACATGGTTATGGTAAACGTAACCATGTGCATATCTGTGTTCAGGAAATACATAACAAAAAATTTAACTCACCATGACGCTTAGTCAATAATGCAGAAAGCCAGCAAAACAATGGAGCAGGGCGATGCTTATACCCTGCGTAAATGATATAATTTGTAGCTCAGGTCGAGCGATTGAAAAATCTCAAAACCAAATTTTTGATAAAAAGGGAGGTTCCTCTCCATTGAAGTCTCAAGATAAATTGGCCGCCGCTCTGTTTCGCATTTGTCGATAACCTCCTGAATAAATGCGCTGCCGATTCCCCTGCCCTGCTTTGATGGATTAACGCCAATGAACCATAGATAGGCAAACGGTTCTTTCGGGTGTTGGGTCTTTATCATTGACTCACGTTTTAAAACCGTACTCACTCTATCAAACCCTATTACTGACAAAGCAAGTTTAACGTCCCAAAGAATCGTTCTTAACGAAGTTTTCTTCTTGTCCGGGAAAAGTATTAAAGCACATGCTTGCAGATCCTCAGACATCCATACTTCTCCAAAGGCATTACAGAGATCAAAGGAGTACTCCATTAACCCCTTAATCCGATCTTCACGCTTTTGGTCCTGTTTTACAACGTAGTTGACACTCTTATTGTCGTCGAACGATTTTTTTAAAATGTCAATTACTAACTGTCTGTCATTAACAGTTGCACGCCTCATACACAATAAATTAGAATTAGCTTTCTTTCTTCGCCTTAAACTTGAAATCAAGGAGAGTTTTCGGTTCTTCGCCTAACGCAGTCGCGATGACATAAATAGTGGGTAACGTTAATGTTCTTTCTCCTCGTTCAATCCTGCCTAGATGACTAAGCTGTAAACCAGACCTGTAACAAAGCTCTTCCTGGGTAAGATTTTTTGAAAGCCGCAGACGTTTAAGATTCTTCCCAAAAGCTTTGATGTAATCCTGGTGCCTATTGCGTCTCATTAACAGGCGCAAGGTGAGGAAAGCTAATTTTTCATGTTAGCGTCAAAAGGTGCTATTAAAATGGTTTGTTGTCTGGTTTTCCTGACAAAAACCGGATTTTATGAAAGAATAACTATTTTTTTATTTATGTGCACCTCCGTAAATTGGAGTTGTCGGGGTTTTAGAATTAGCTTTCAGCACTACTTCCTCCCATAGAGCTCTTCTGGTGAGCAAACTTTGGTTCTGATTAAGCAACGTTTAATTCGAGCAATTCAAAGTCATTGAAGAATTTACTTTCAGCAGCAAGTTTTGCATAATCCATTCCGTTGAGTTTTAAGTATTTTAAGAAGCTTGCCTCAGATTTATGACCCGTGCAATTCATTATCTCATAAACCTGCATCGACCGGGAGAGATACGCATTTGTCGCAAAAGATCTGCGGGCCGTGTGAGTGGAAATTTGTTCGCTTTTTTCAACAATGTTGCCTTTTATTGTTATGCGACCAAGTTTGGCTTTTTCCCCTATGGTCTTTAAGAAAAGATTAAATTTTTGATTGGTGATTACCTTAGGGATATTATCTCCGTATTTATTTAAAATTGACTTGACAATTGGATGCATCGGCAGATGGACAATCTTTTTCCCTTTCTGCTGTGATATTTTTAATATTTCTCTTCCATTTTCAATGATAATATTTTCCTTCCTGATCTGGTGCCAATCAGAATGACGTTGCCCAGTATAGCACGCCATAATAAATATATCACGGAGTTTACCTAACGCTGGACTTAGTCCAGCCTTAAGTAGTTTTTTAATATCAATTTCATTTAAATAAATAGAGTCAGATTCCCTTCTGATCACTTTAAAGGACTTCTTATGAAAGGCGGGGTTAACGTTAATGTCCCGATCTTCTGCTTCGCGTAGAATTGCTTTGATTTCTTTGAAGTGCTTACCGCGGTTATTCGGGCTGAAATTTTTTTCGATCATGTAGTTATCAAAATCGTGATAATATACTTTATCAAGGTTCTCGAACGTCAGATTGATTTTATTTTTCGCGCAATGCTCTTTCACCAGGTTGAGGGTTTGACGTTTGGATCTTTTAGTTCCTTCAGAAATTGGCAACCCATCTTTGTTTTTAGTCGTATTAACAATTTTTTCCCAGGTACTGAAAAAATTGTTTTCCTTTTCAAGCCTCTGCTTTTCTATTTCAAGCTCCTGCTGCTGTTTGATTAACTTTTGCTTTTCCTCATCTACTTTCATGGCATTTAGATGCCGTCTCAAATCTTCTCTAAGGAGGGTGATGCTTTTATATTTGGCTGCTAGAAATTCATGAACAAACTGACTTAACTGATCAAGGTAATTATTTAGTAAAACCAGTTCTTTCTCTTTTGAAGGAATGATCTTGACTCGTTCTTTCTTTTTTATCCACAATTCAGGGTCGATTATTTCTCCTGTGCTGTACTTAAACTTTCGATTTTTAAAACGTGAATCGAATACCCAAAGCACAATTACAGGATCCGATTTACCTTGAGCCCGTAATTTGAAATGAACATTCTTCATAGGGATATATACGACGGTTAAATAGCTGGGTTTTACAGCAGGGTAACAATCAGGGTAACAAAATTCTTACTTCCCTTAATTTTACTTAGCCTAAATGTAGCGCTAGTGTAGTCACAAACACGCTTTCAGTCAAGTAAGGACAAGATGGGTAAATGGAGGATAGATAGTTCGAATCCGCTCGAGACCTCATGAAACCTCGGATACGATTTGTATTCGAGGTTTTTTTATTTTGCAGTTGAACAATCAGTTGAACAAAATTATTTTTTGTGTTCAATTAAAAAAACATCCTGATTTTTCGAAATGGGATTACGTTTCTAGTTCTTGAGTAAATTCGCTTCTGTTCTTTTCCGAATTTCGGGCTGTTTTTAACTTCAAGCCTAAAGGGAAGCTATGAAATGCTCGATGACATGTTTAGGGTACAGGACGCGCTTACCGGATCTTTTGGGAATTAAGCGCCCTTGAATTTCATATTGTCGAAGGGTGGGTAAAGTAATGCGTAACGCTTGTGCCGCTTCTTTGCGTGTATACATTTTAGGCTCTTCTCTAATATAATCTACGTGTGCTTTAATGGTTCTAGTAACCGTATCAATAATGACGACCTCTAGTTTCTTTATAACTTCTTGCGCAATTCAATTCTTATATTTATTAAAGTTTCCATGCGGCATTTATTCGTTTTAATTGGTTAGTTCACACCATGATACCAACTTAGGAACGAATTCTCCCACATTTGCGCCCAGCTGACTAGATTTTACATAATTTAATAGCCAAGTAGGTACCCAGTTTAAAAAAATATTTAAGTGATTGCTTGAATTGTCGCACACTCCTAGAACAAAAAACCGAGCCGGATCGAGTATGGTGTTTTTTGTGATCCCGCTGGGATGAGAACATGCCATCTTTGTTGACCTCTAGCTGCCCCAAAGTACCTTTCAACGGTTACTCTAGTACATTCAACAACCTTGTAAACTCTAGGCATGCCGCAGCCTCTTCTGTAACCCTTTAATGAGTACGCAGTACCACTATGAAACTGAAATATTTCAAGCTCGTCATCCAAATTCTTAACAGTTCAAATCATTTTAGAAAATGGAAAGGAACGTTAAATGATGTTGATCATCGCATTATTACAGGGGCAAGCTTGGAAATGGTCATCAATAAAAAACATAATCGATTAGAACAAGAAAGAGATCGCACACAATTCACGAAACAACTGTTAGATCCAAATAAACCATAGATCAGCTTCGAACAAGTAACAAAATGTTCAAAGAAAATCAGAACAAAAGCACAGCAAGAAATATCCAATATGGAAGCATCACGGATTTAATATTGAATGTTGAGCAGTTTGTTTTCTGACCTTCATTCCAATTGCAAAGCTTGCAAGCCCCGATAGAGAATTTGGAAGAGTGGTTCACAACCTCATTAGCATGGTTTGAAAACACCAAAGGTCCCTCTCGGGCAGCAACATTGAATAGCCATGGTAACGCTGTCGGCCTATTAGCCAATCTTTTCAGATAATAAGACTTTAAAAAGAAGAGAAAAGGAGAAGGCGTTTAAAAATTATTCGGCCTAATCGGGTTTGTCGTAAGATCCATTCTTTGTATGGTATTGAACGAATCTATTAAAATAACCAGTACTCATCACGAATAGATGCTCCTTTAGTGGTTTAAATTTTTATATTTGTCCGGAGCCCATCCACTTCCTCCTTGCCAAAATGGCTGGAGGGTGGATGGGCTTTTTTATTTAAGTTAAATAACCAACCATTTATGCATATTGTATTTTTCACAATTCTAATTTGCTTGCTGTCGCTTAGTGCCAATGCTCAAACTGTCGAAATTGAAAGCTCGAAGGACACTGAATCCTTTGCCGAAGAGAAGCAGGATGTTGAAACCTTTTCACGCGGATTTATTGATTATGGTTTTGAAGGTCAACTTCAAGCAACTGCGGAACTGATAAAGATAAATATTGGTGAAATAAATAAACTCTACTTACCTATCTACTTGTTAGTCGGAGCTACAAACGGAGAGATTGGCACCAATGAAATTAACAAGCAAGCAGTTTTGAATTTAATAAGCCCAATAGGCGGGGTATTAAATGTGTCCACAAACTTGTACGTCAATCTAATTAGGTCAGAAAGCAAAATCACGTTTATCAAATTAGCCGCGTTTGGTGCCGCCAAAGGAATTACTGGACGAGATATAAACACAGGTGACTCTAAGTTCATACCTTCTTTTATGTTTGACGGAGGGCTCTTTTTGCAAACTGGCGCCTGGTTAGCCAATGAAGATTATAAAGAAGGTGGTGTTGCATGGCTTCAGGTGAGATATATGGCCAGCATCATGAGTCAATCCGATTTGGAGACGTTTTTCGGTGAAGATGCTGAGATTCCTCAAGGTCCTAGAATTGAAGCTGGAATTCTAATAAAGGACAAAGTAAATATCAAGTTTTCGGTTTTCATCCCGAATTCAGGTTCAGGAATTCCAACTCTAGACTCCAATCAGTTTCGGTTAGCATTAGACTATAAAGTCGCAAAGTAAGGACAAATGAATTTATCACTATTAGGGAGGTTAATAATTGGCGCTATTATCTGTACAAGTTGCGTTGCATATCGACTTGAGCATCGGCTTGTAGAGCAGGTTAATAAAGGAAGATTACATGAAGATTTAACCGTTATCGCTCTCAACAGTCCGGAACTTGCTTGTCCAAAATATTCTCAGGGACGTAGCACGGAATGTCCTCCTGGAACGTCGTTGCAACAAAGCGATGGATACGACCCGTCTCTTCCGGACATGGTTTTGTTTAGTATGTTTTTCCTTCAACATCAATACGATGCTGTAAGGGACATTATAGAAACACCCCCGTTTATAAAAGCTCTGGCACAAGTGCCCGATCCCGACAAAGAGATATTGAGTTGGTACCGCGATTATAGAAGCACATTTCACTCCTTCTTCATTCCCTCACAAGATTCGAACAGGCTTGAGTGGACGCAGATTCAAATGAAACTACTCCCTGTATTTCATAACATTCAGTCTTGGAATTTTTGCCCGTCACAGCGTAATACGGCACGAGGAATCGTGCATGGAGTCTACAAAGATGATCAGATTACTTTATACAAAACTGCCTGCAACGCAGGCAAAATCTATGGTTCAAACATAAAAACTTTGGCGAGGTCATACAGATTTCTTTTCATCGGTGCGCATGAACTTGGACATGCCATTGATAATGAGGCAGGACTGCTCGACAACTCGACAGGTGATGCTCGTTTGGCAAGTGAAAAGCGCGCTAACTTAAGTGGTTTAATTATGGCTAAGGCAATGGCTAGGCTTCTGTATAAAAGAACCCAAATGTACCAAAATGGATTTTTAGCCAGTTCCCATAGCGGACGCATGAAGTACGATCAAGCATTTATTCACCGACTTGAGTCGAAGGGCGCAAAAGTTGAAAGGTATTTTGACCAACTATTGAAAGATGCTTACAAAGACTTCAGGGCACCCGACAAAAAAAAGATGAAGCTGAATGAAGGCTGGCGTGGGAACTACTGTTTAGAATATTAAATAATTATATCCAAAATTTATGATACGAATAATTGTATTCGTCGCACTTCTTTGTGGTGGTCACACCGCTTTCACTCAAAATGAGCTGGCGTGCCAACCTGATCCCACCAAAAGGGTACAAATTTTGCAAAAACAACTTCCCAACGACTACACGTGTTACATGAAACTTGAGCGCGGCTGGTGGTCCATCAATCTCGGAACAGGAATGTTAATTCATCCGCGAGTTATCCTTACTGCTGGACATAACACTGCTTTCTTTCTGTTTAGCAAAAGCTTTCCATTCGTTTTTTCAAAAGTTAAAAAAGCCACCTTGTACATGGGTTCAATTGCCGAGGAAGAGTATACAATAAAAAAGGTCGTAGGGCTGAAAAAGAATCGGTCTAGTTTTTTTAAAAAGGGCTACTGGGCTAATGCTAAAATTACGCGCGATTTTGCTGTAATAATTCTTCCGGATGATTCGGTTTACCAATCAGTAAAAGGTCATTATCAGATCGCCCCGGTTGTCAGCGCGGATTTAAAACTCATTCACATCACTGGATCGCCTCGTGACAAGGATGAGCACACAATGTGGACTAGCGAGACTGATAATTTTCAAATTGAAAACGGGTTCATACGCTATGACTTATATACTGAACAACGCAACAGCGGTTCACCCATTTGGATTGAGGAAGATAAGACCTATCGAGTAATTGGGGTGCATTCGCGTGGATATGGCGATTGTAATGCAGGCGTCCTCATTGATAAAGTGACATTTGACGAGATTCAAAAATGGTGCAAAGAAGCAGGTATCAGCCTTTAGTTGAAAAATTCTTCAAACCCACAATTATTATTTCCCTCCTCCCAAGTAAAGGTGTCATCTCCATTAGCGTACATCACTTTAATGTTCTTTGCAGTAATTGTAAAAGTGTGCAATTTGAGAGATCAAACTAACTGATTGTATATGCGCCCAACCATAATTTGCTAACCAACCTATAATAAGTTAATAAGATCGGGATTTCACAATTTCATTGCTTCACCAATCAATCTCCATTCGGAGGAGTTCATGTTTTGTAGGATCCATCGTCATCTACTATATTATAGCACTCACACAATTCTATCTTTTGTGCTTTCAACTCTTCAATGGTATGAATTAAGTGGTAGTGCGCATAGTAATCGCCAAAAATGTACTCCCTGTTAGCGCGAATGAAATCAGCCGGCTTCTCATAAGTTACAATTCTTGCCATACCGAAAATGCTTTTGGTTTCTCAATATAAGAATTTGCGATGCTGTAAGAGAACGGATGCAAGTGCTATGATGCATCTTCGTATCTTCATCGGCACAATCATGTCCAATATGGAAGCATGGCGCGCGTATCCCGATATTATTGATGTCCCTGTAAAGATGAATCAGCCCAATGAGCAGATTGCCATCCATACCGGGCCATTTGAGCTTTCGCAAAACAACAAAACGGTCGGCCTGGAGGGGACAATTTCTTTCGGATGGTTTCCTCATATCGGGGTCAAACTCTCTGGAAAGGTCATCAGCGGAAATCCATTAATGTGGGACGACCGTGCTGCAAAAGTTCAATTGGTTGTGAACTCGCTAATCGTTGGCAACGCCTACCTTACACATATTTCACATGGTGATGAAATTGAACTTGAAGGAAACCTTATTGATTCTGTCGTATTGGGCGATAAATCCATTACGGTATCCAAAATACATTTTGGCATTCTAAATCTGAGATACTTTTATGGTGAACCCGTGAAGCGGGTGAACGGCACGAAAGTTCAAACTAGCCGAAGTAGGCTCACGTTTGAAAATGGTAACTTCGTCATAAACCTCGACAAAATTGAAGAGTTTGACAGTAAGCATCGCACATTGACTATAGCGGGAGGTTATCTTATACTCTATGGAGGAACTATTGAAAGTAAAAAAGGAACCATCGCGTTCTCAGATCTTCATGAATTATTGATCAGTTTCTCACATTTCCTAACGTTCCTGAACGGCCGACGGTGCTGCCCCGTGATATTGAAAGGAATGCACAATGACGAAGTTATCTGGACGGACTACTCAGGGTACATATGTGAGCAATTCAAATCTGTACCGACGTGGCCATGCCACATGCGAGTGGAAGGGTTAGGAGAATTGTGGAGCAAATGGTCAGAGATAGCGAAAGATGAACTTGATTTTGATTTTCTCAAAACAGCCGTGCACTGGTATGCCGAAGCAAATTCAAATGCTGCTTTGGTAGAAGGTTCATTAATTCTTGCGCAAACTGCGCTGGAACTCATCTATAATTGGTTAGTCGTCGAACAAAAGGGTATCCTAATGGGCCCAGACGCAACAAACATTTCGGCCGCAAACAAGATCCGCGTTCTTTTAAATCAACTGGATGCGAATTTTGAAATTCCTTCTTCGCTACAACACCTCACAGCCTATAAGAATAGCGTTACGGAAATTCTTGATGGGCCGGAATGTTTTGTCAGGATACGAAACGCGATCGTTCATGCCAACGAGGATAAAAGAAAGACACTTGCGAAAATTCCCAACATGGCTAGGTATGAAGCATTACAACTTGGGATATGGTATATTGAACTATCGATGTTGAAAATATTAGGGTTTGAAGGAAGCTATTCGAATCGCTGCAAAGGTGGTGGTTGGGCGGGCGAACATGAAGAGCCCGTGCCCTGGCGCGCGAAATTGGTTTCTTAAAGACAAGGTCGATTTTAGTTCAGACTAATTAATCTAATTCGCAAGCTGCACCTAGTCTGTAACCCCTCTAGCCTATTGGTGATCTTTCTGCATCCCGAAGCCCATTGTGTGATCCTGTCCGGATCACACCATTTGACCGTCATTATTCCGGCTCCGTACTATCTTGGGTGAAAAAAAAGAAAAATGGAAGCGGTCAAAATCAGTCGAAATGAACTCCATACAGCAATTTGGAAAACTCCCACCAAAGAAATTTTGTCTGCAGTACGATTTGGATGAGGATGGGTTAGAAAAAATTTGTCGCAGGTTGAATGTCCCTTTCCCGACAAGGCATACTGGAAAAGACTGGCCGAAGGAAAGACGGTCAGGATTCTGCCGTTGCCTGAAAAATTCTTCGGCACATACCAAGTTATTCTTTACAAGAGAGATGATGTTACCAACAGTCTCGATCATCGACAAACGTAAAGGCGCTCCAGGACCAAATCAATCCCGGCAGTCCTGAACTCAAGGATTATTCGTTCGAAAAATTAGTGCTAAGTACAAAAGAAGGTGTTAACAAGGTTTGGGAGCAACGAGCTGCCTACTTCGACCAATCAAAGCTGCTTGCTGTTTATGTTTCACCAGAAATGTTACCGCGTGCCCTCAATATTATGGATCTGCTTTTGAAAGGTTTACGGTTTAAAGGGCACCAACTGATCGTGGAACAGCGTCAGACTTATGTGGTTGTTTCCGGAGAAAGATTCGAGATTAGTGTCGGTGAGAAAAACCGACGCGTCGAGTTCATTGATAACTATGGACACCCCTCTAGGGACTTGCATCCTACCGGAGTACTGTATCTCAAAAGGGAAGGTAGATCAACAAGGGCTAAAGAGTGGAAAGATGGTGCAAAGAAAGGAACCCTTGAGCAGTAAATATTTTCCATACTTAACGATCTTGATGAAATAGCGCGAGAACAAAAAGATCAACGCGAGCGATGGAGAATTCACCAGGAAGAACAAGCTAAAAAGGAAAGGATAAAACGTGAACGTGAAGCCTATCAGAAGCGAGAACTTGCACGATTCAGGGAGCTCTTGTTTGGATCTCATCAATTTGCGCTTTCAACAATGATTCGAAACTACGTGGACGAGGTGGAGTCGAAGGCAACAGAAAATAATAATCTTACTGAAGACGTAAAGTCCTGGATCACCTGGGCAAAAAAGAGCGCCGATTGGTATGACCCGACTTTCCCAAAAGGAAATGAGGAATTACTAGCCGGCGTGGATATTGAGAATCTGCGTGTTCAAAATGACGTTTATTACTACGAGCAGAAGGAGCGAAATTTCTGGAAACCCTGGTGGTCAAAATGAGCTCCAATGCTGTTTAATGTATGAGAGCAGACAAATTCTAGCTATCCTCACGAGGAAATTCCATGAGGTTTATTGAAGGGGCTACAAGAGCCCTTCGTCAGCGAATGAATAATATGCTTCACTGGTAAGAATAATGTGATCTAAAACTTGAATATCTAAAAGCTTCCCTGCGTTGCCTAGTTTCTTCGTCAACTCAATATCTGCATGACTAGGTTGCAAAGCACCTGACGGATGATTATGTGCAAGACTTATCCCGCGGGCCGCAGCTTTAAGTGCACATCCAAAAATGAGTTTTGGATCAGCAACTGTACCCGCCATTCCTCCGGATGAAACCGTAAAGATTCCGATGACTTTATTGTAACGGTTAAGGAGCATAATTTTAAATTCTTCCTGAAGTTCAAGAAGATCTTCATTCCAATATTGCCGAAGAATATTTTCCGCATCTCTTGATGATGAAATCTTAGGACGTAACGAAGCCTTAACTTTTGACTTGTACGATAGCTGAATCTCGGATACTTCGAAGAATGTTTTTTCATTTGTGCTTTCCATAATCATAAGATTTAAATTATGGTGCACCTGGAACGAAGGGTGGCCGTCTTGTCAAAAGGAAACGGAATAAATTTGAAACAACACGATGCCGAAGGCTCATTGAATTTTATGCCGTAGTCTTTTGACAAGACTCAGCATTTGCCACCCGGAAGTAGGTTAGCGCCAGAATTTAATTATTATGATAATGGTGGGAAAATGGACTTCTGATTCGCAACAGATTAGCGCCCGTACACCACGTCGTTCGACTGAAAATCGAAATTAGCCGCGATTAATTTGAATTGCTATTTTCGTTATCCTGTCCATTGCACTCCACGTGCTCATGCACAAAACCAAAACGCAACGTCAGTCCTTCTCTATATTTCAATACAATAAATGAAGTGGACTTAATCCACGCCCGGCCCTTCCAATTCTCGCTTTCAAATTCACTTCCATCAAAGAGCTCGTTCCCATTAGAATCCGGACCTAGTTCTCTAGACAAAAGATTGGTAACATACTCAATCTCTTTGGCCAGGGTTCCAGTAGACCAATTGACACTTTCTCGCAAAAAATAAAAATTATCGGACTCTTCTCCGGGTAAAAATATCAGCCTGTTGAAATAGCCGTAAAATCGCGGTTGCAGGGTACTCACTAAGCAATCCTCGTTGTTATAGACTGTTCTTTGCATTTTATTCCACTCGACTTGATTGATTATTTTAATACATTCCTCGACTGTATTTCTAGGAACCGAATACTTCAGATATAGGAGAAACTCATCGGTTGAAAGCACCTTAGTACCGATATCAAATATGTCGTACAAGAATTTTGTTTTCTTAATAAAATCCTCATCACTGGAAACAACCATATCACAAAACGTACCGAAATAGGCGTGCTTGCCATCATTCACCATGTTCATCATTTGCTGTTTTCGAGGTTTGCCTTTTACAATCCCGAACATCTCTAGGCCATTATACATGTTAGCGAAAACCGAATTCATACTCTTATCGACCGATTGTTTAGCCTGAAAATCTAAATAAGTATCCTTAAAGTCAGTCTTATTGGTGATTGTTTGTCCATCAAATCCTTTTATACCCAATCCTTCGTAGATTTTTCCTGTTAAAGAATTGCCATGGAGGTATCTCACAAAATCTTTGAACTTTTTCTTGTCCTCGCTCAATTCTTCGGAAAAATTTAAGAAGCTCATACAAAAATCGTAGAGATTGGATGGCTGTTCTAAGAGAGAAATAAAGTCGGGAGGGCAATCTGCTGGGATCTGATCAAGCTTAATGTATTGCTTAAAATCAATCGGAATGAACTTTAAAAAATCGAGGAGCGAACGGGTGAATACATCACCAAATATGTCTACTGACGAATCCCATTCGAAGCGATTGTAATACTGGGTTGGAGAATAGTAGTTAAACTCAATCTTTTTGTCATAATGGTAGCAGTTCTTATCGGCAACCTTCTCAATCAATTCCATATCTCTAAACTTCTCATCTGACTTATCTCTAACTAAGTCATAAATATGAGCCTCCGAGTAGCAATAGATATTATCATTTTTGCTATTCAAAGTTAGCGCAAGAAGCTCCTCCCCTCCGTTTCTTTTAAAATCTTGATACACACAACTATCTAGGTAAATTCTCATTACTGGTTGATCACTTTGTTACAAAGTATTTCTTCTGAACCCATCCGGTCTTCACTGAATTATCAGCCAGGTCTATGTATTTTACGAGCATCCATTTGTGCCACTTTGCATTACTATTTTCAAGAACGATAACAGATTCAAAACTTGAGATTAGAACGATTCTCAGTGATTTAGTATTGGGCTTAGCTCGCAGATAAGTACTTCTGGTACAAAAATGCTTACTCTGCGCAGCCATTTCGGTTGCAATGCTATCAAGCCGCTCTGTTATGCCATCCAGCTTTTCATTCAAGGTACTTTGTTCCTCTAATATTTCATTTTGATTTTCATCGATTACCTTAAGCTTTTCGTCAGATTCTAACTGGCTCATGTACGGAATTATAAACAATACAAATGCAACAATAATTTCGAGATAGAATTTGACGTTCTCAAGAGAAAGAAGTCTAATACTAGGATCTTTAATTCCAGATTCTAATGCGCTGAGAGTTGCTTCAATTTTTTCAAGTACTTCTGCAATTGCATCTAACTGTTTGGTCGAAATCTTACCATCGGTGATCATATCATTACCTAATACAGACACTGTGTCCGCAAAATCACTACTGGACTCATATTCATCGAATTGCCCCAATCTTGAAGCTTGTAGAGCGATTGCTATGGAGTTATGTTTAAAAGATTCAATGAGTGGAGATGGGAAATGCACTTTAAAATTGTCAGCGACTTTCATCCGGTCTGACAACAATTTCATAGTTGTATTGAACTCAGACAGCGCAGATATCGTGGGCTTCATCATTTTAGCAAAATCATTTCCGAACGTGATACTCTGTAACATCGCACGGTGACCACTCATTGCCTTGTTAATTTGAATTGATATTGGCTTCATTTGCTGTTGCCAACTACGAGTAAGTTCCATTAATGGAGATCGGAGAATCGCCATCTGAGAGTTCCACATTTTAGCAGATTCTGCTATTTGAAGTGCCAAAGGTTTATAATTATGCATGAGCATTTTAATTTTCTGGAAACATATTTATAAAAACGTGATACACATTGATCTCATTTGTCTCCCTTACATGGGTCACCCTGGCTATTTTAATATTTGCTCGTGGAGGTATCTGGGATACGCCTGTATCAATCTGTGAAATCAGGTACTCTGAAAAATCAATCTTCTCGATATACTCCAGATACTTATTCCATGTTAGATTAAATGATTTCGTCTCACAATAAACAATAATGAATAATGGACTGACACCGATTGGCTCGTTTACAAATATCTTCGTGAGATGGTCCTTGATTATCAAATCATTTTCAACTTCACTTGGAACAGATCTGATACGAAAGCACTCAATTGACGAAACATGGTTATTGCTTTCATTACAAATCACAATGTCACGAAATGCTACGCCAGCATGTTTCATTTTGCTGTCGCTCTGCGTACTCCCGCCCATTGACTGGTCTTTTGCCGTCCAACTTTTAGCACTAAACCTCTCATTCAAAAAACTAGAAATTTGAATATTGTATTTGTTTTCGTCAGACATTTTTCGATACTCAGAAACATTATTTAGGAAGGTTGCAGAAACACTTCCAACAGCTTCTAAAAGATATTCTTCTCCAGCTCTGTTAAGTAAATTTCTTTTAGTTTTTAACCATTCTTTTATCAATAACTGATAAATCGGATAATCGCTATGTGCTACCCCTGGCAATTCCGGCAGTACTCGATATTCAACATGATTTAAAAAATCGATTGCTTCCCCTTTGTATTTCTTAAGATGGAAATCTAGGAAGTAGTTAATTTCTTCGCGTGGTCGTATCTTGATCAACTCCCATCTGAACTCGAAATGATATTGGTTTAACAAATACCGAGTATCACCGAAACTACTAGTTACTTTGTGCTTGTCCTTAAGAGAAAGATAATCGCGCCAATAATCATTTAAACTTTTTATTTCGTATACATGCTTCGCGCCTTTCTCGTCAATTTGAACACTATAATATCCCGGAATGTTGTCAGTCTTAATATAAAATTCATCAAGCTGTTCTAACCTGTCAAGAATTTGATAATGTGGCTTATGTATATCCAGCGGTTCAATTGCAATAATGTTCAATAAAAATCTTTCTGCTTCATCAAAAATTCCAGCGAGTAAACCGATTCGTTCAAAGTCAATTTGGTTATCACTCCCTAGGAGAGTTGCGTGATGCTTAATGAAAATAAGGTCCGTTTCAGCAGTAGCATCCTGCTTTACTTTACTTAACCAAAGAATTACATCTTCCTTGTTGAAAAGTATAGTTTTCCGCGCTTCCTCAAGCATACCCCTAAGTTGAATTCTTCCTTTCTGAACTTCACCGAGACATCTCCTACGATAATCTTTATTGTCGAGAAAATGATCCAATTCTCGACTAAGAATTCGAATTGAGTTCTCGGACTTTTCCTCTAGCATTGAGATCTCGGCCGTGCTTCTCAAGATCGAATCTTTCATTATTCGTTTAAATTTTAGGCTGAAAATCAATCGATTATAACAAAATGCAAGATATAAATAAAACTAACGATATTAGTTATTTACATTTACATTAACACTAAAGTATTTAGTTTTATGAAATCCGTCAGAATCGCGAGCACCGTAAAGCACATTGAAGAGGGCGATGAGCGTGTTACCCTTTTTCGAATCCAGGAAATCTTGTCTGAGCACCGATCAACATTAGTTATGGGTATCCTCAGCGACTTGCCAACTTACCTTCAATTTAAGTTTTATACGAAGGTGGACAAAGAGATGCAGGGAATTTTAAGAGACAAGTTGTTCGCACTATGACGCCTCGTTTGCTTCCATTACTGAAGAAGTTGATTTGATCAAAGAGAAGTTCAGTATAATGCTCAAGAGAGATGATGCGCTCAAAGCTATCGGATTGGAAAATTCTACCGAGCTTGGGGTGCAAATGCTACGGTATAATGAAAAGAATGCTCTCCCTGCTAATCTGACCAAGGAAGAACTTAAAGAAATGCGCTGGTATCAACGCTTCCTGAGTGCTTATAACAACGATACGGAATATGAAAGGTACTACGAAAATGCGTTCGACTATTTTCCAACGCATGTTCTGACAGCAGGAGAGCCAGACAAATGGTATAGTGTACTACGCGGTTTGTGACTGTCCTTTGCTGAAATTTTCCTGAAACCATTTGTAAACTCCTATGGGAACTTTTTAAGACGGGCCTTGGAAGAGGTCTTTCTATATCAGGAAAACCAGACAAGATTTATTTAAGGTTTTCAATACACCTCCTTGAATTTGGATCCTGCGATTCCTTTTGAAGGATCACTAAAACTTAGTTCGCATTGTCTTTTCAAACCATTATTTTTGCGTCATGACTCAACAAGGCCTTCTACATTCAATTCTCAATGAAACTGAGAAGATAGAAAAAGCACCGCTGCATATTGAGTTAAAACAAGATATACTGGCCAAACTCTTGCATTGTGAGAAACTGTTGGAATTTGTGTTAGCAGAATTTGTCAAGAACACAGATGCTTAAAGCACTGACGGTTCCGGAGGAAGTATTTGAAAGGCTGGATTCTGAGGAACTTAAAAACAATTATCACAAATTGCTTTTCTTCCAAGGCAAATCAGAAGTAATTAGAAGCACATGGCACCTTTCCATCAAGTAGTTGTTCCTTCATGGCCAGGAGAACGATAAAATTTGCAAAGCCTGCGTGGACGGGTAAGCTGTTAGTTACCAATCTTCTGCCATGACATTGTTCATTTTTACACGGAAGAGACTTGTGGTTAAACGATCGTAAGATGTAATGAAGCTAAGACATATTCCTAGCTTGTTATGATTCTCGGTGTCATACTCACTCCAGTAATCTAGTACCTTAGACTTTATTTTCAAAACATCCACACAAGCTCGTATTTAGGTGGATCGTAACGCAATCCATAGGGGTAAAAGAATATTTGACATCTGGTTTAAGATGTTTTCGTTGCCGTAGGTATGGCTGGCTCTTTTTTTAGTTTCTGCACAGAAGGCGGAAGCTACTCCTTGTGCAATTCCTTATCTATTCGTTTGGTCAACTCCAATAAATACTGTTTCGTATCTTCATAGTTTTGAAGAAGTAAACGCCTCATTACAATGTATATGCGAAGCAGTTCAGCGAACTCTCTATCACTCATCAGATTTTTTGTATCAAATGGGTAAGCTCTTTCCCACATAACGACGATGCGGATTTGCTTTCTCGTGTATGGGAGGAGTTGATCGATATAAAATTTCTCAACAACGCCTCGCTCAAACCCTATTAAGCCACCATATTTAGTCGAATGTAAATTGGTTATCATTGTCCTTAGTGTATCATTGCTTATTATGTCTAGGCCAACGGATTTCAAGTTCTCGTAGGCAGATGTATTCGTTAAAAGTCTGGTGTTCCCCAATAGATTGGCAAGGTAAAATTGCAGTGAATCATGGAAAGGAATTTGGTTATCAATGTGACTTAGCACTATACTGTTAGCATTAATAATTTCACTATTGAATAGGATATTTGATTGGATGTCGTCCAAATCTAAATTCAGATTTACTTTGACTTCATTCAAGATTTTCCTTTCCAGCCTTTGTTGTTTTGCTTTTTCATTCCAATTATTTACCTGCATGGCCAACAATATGCCAATCATTACAAGTAAAATTTCTCCTATTGCGTATAAGAGATATTTCCGTAGCCGAGGAAAATTATTAGAATAATTTAACATCTTGAAAAATCTTGCCATCATGCAATTACATAGTTATTCCACTGTAACATTTCAACACAACGTGGTTCTAACTTGCCGCGAAAGGTAACTTCATTTGCGCCTTCATTTCAAAACCATTCTTTGCATTATGATTCTACCATGTATTCTACAATCAATTGTCCATGAACTGAGAATAGGGAAAGCTGGGGTATCCAAGGGTAATTGGTTAAATCCGAGGCACTCGGGTGTTCTCGCTTTGTCCTACCATTCGCAAGCTTATTGCTAACGCGGCTCAACTTCTTCAATAATTACTTCAAAGATGCATTTTTTGAAGGTCTTGTCGTTCAGACAACGACCAGTTTAGGTTATCAATTTAACAAAATTAATGTTGTAAGCCAGGCCAACTACTTTATGGATTTGCAAAAAATCAATAATGGTGGGCGTGGTGCAGCCCGACATGCAAGATTTATGAATATTCCAGCGGAAGAATTTTCGATTCCTAATCTGGAACAGCAATTCCATCTTTCTATTGTCCCTGTGCTACAATCGTACAAACTGGAATACAAGGCTCACTTTGTAGAGTTTGAAGCACTTCTTGATTTAATGACTAAAAGATTTAGGTATTTGCATGATGACGTGGATCATGAGAAACATTTTTAGTGCCTGACGGATGGTCTTAACCAAGACTTCTTATGAGTTCAGAAGCCATTCATTTATTTTATGATCCGCGTTTTAGCGAGTATGCTAAACCTTCTTTCATGTTCACTAAATTTTATTGTTCACGGGCCGTGAACAATACAAAATAATGAACGAAAAGCTTGATTTCAACGGGATTGCCTTTGTTTTTCCGTTCTCCAACGAAGAATTGAATTTAAATAAAAGAACGCTTTTTCAATTCGTGTCTAAAAATGAGATAGCCCTTATCAAAAAAAGTGAAAATCAAGGAATTGAAATGGCTTCAAAAAATTATTAACAGTTTTACGGATGCGCTAAGCGATATCATGAAAACGCATTCTACTATTTCGGCGAGTGATTAAGACCCGCATCAAAAAAAGAGTCGGCTCGAAAGAGTAAGCCGACTCCAAATCGCCCAAATTAATCTTTCAACAAGGACTTGCTGTTCAGTAAGGCCATAGCTTCCATCAACATGCATCCGCTCAGCTGTGGATTCAAGTAACCTGTTGTGCCCGGAAGCATGGTCCAATTATGATTAAAAATAACTTTAGGGCGCTCTGTGCCTTTCAGCCACAACGTTTCTGCATTCTTTTTCAGATAAGCGATGTAGTTGTCACGTGCACCCAGCGGAATATTGGTATTCAATGTTAGCAACGTGAGGTAGCGTACACCGATGCCGTTGAACAAACCACCATCACCATTGTCGCTTGGGCGCATAATGCCCGATGGAGACATTATCGGGTCGGCGATCATATTGTTCGCCGTTTTGAGTGCATCCTGCAAATACGTATTGTCCTTGGTAATGGTAAACAGCGTAAGGGCGGCACCAATAAATGTGCCCTGGTTATAAGCAAAGCTCCAGCCCGGATCGTCTTGCAGTTTACCGTCACCGTTACCGTTGATGCCATCATAAACCAGTCCTGACGTTTTGTTTACGAGGGTAGCCTTCTGCCAGTCATAAATTTTCTTAGCCCACGTGAGGTAGTCTGCATTTTCGGTTTCATTAAAAAGCCGCGCCGCGAGAATACATGCTGGTGCATTCGCAGGCGTATTTTTATAACCAAGCTGCGATTTTCGCCAGGCTATACCTCCGCCCATGGTTTCGTTCCATCCGGTCTTAATATCGTTCCATAATATTTTGGAAGCTTCCAACCATTTTGCATCGTCAGTAGCTTCATAGGCACGCAGCATCGCCAACGCGTTCCATTCCATATCATCGTAAAATTCATTTAAAAATGTGTCGCCATTTTTTGCTTTTACGCCAACGAACCATTCATCCATGTATTCAACGTATTGCCTATTGCTGGTTCGGAGGTAAGCATCGACCAGCACGTCCAGAGCGTGCGCCTGGGGCCAGTAGTGAAACTGTCCATCCCCCGGACTGGCGTTCTGGTAATACTTCCCGCCATTCCAGAAATTATGATTGAGGGACGTAATACTGCTGTCAGCAATGGCAGTCCATTGAAATTTGTATGTATTCGATCCGGAGCCCGGAGTCGCCTCATCTTTCTCCGGCTCCAGGCAGGACAGGCAAAGCAGTATATTAAAAATGAAAAGTGTGTACACGTGCAACTTGATTTTCATAAGATTTCCCCCATACCAGCGTATGTCAGCGTATCATCAATGGATAACATACTCGCTGGCATATGGCTCCTCCGTTGTAAATTTTAATGCAAAGTCAGCGACTTTCCCCTGGATCGCCGTTCGGTCCAGTTTCCATGCATGATTCCATTGATCGTTATTTTCAATCAGGTAGGCGTGAAAGTAGGATGGATCGGCACTGCCGTATTTTCCGTCCTGGCCAGGACTGTCATCGGTCTGATAACCCCACCATTCTTCGAAGTCCGCTGTGCCATCGTTCAACACAACTTTGTATTTATGCCGCTCTTCCAGACCCCAGGGAACGGAGCTTAATGTAACGGTAACGCCATTGATTCGCCAGATACCGCCGCCATCATAGTTCAGGTCATACAAAACTTTATTTTCCCAACAATACCAAAAACCGACAGACTTCACCTCATCGATCCTAGCGGAAATAGCATTGAAGTCAACCCTTATCCGGTAAACTTTTTCTGTACCCGAATAGGTGGTTTCACTGTCGGTCCCGACAACCTTCTGCCCATCTTCTTCAGTTATAAAAAATGTTCTCGCACTACCCGACAATCCATCAAGGAATTTGTAGTTACCAGGCGCAAGCTTCGTATAGATCTCAAACTTTCCTGGTGCTGTTTGTTTCATTTTTAAAGCTTGCGAAACATCATCCCCACCTTCTGTTGCAGTTCCTGTGATGTATAATGCTGAGGGAAGCACAGCGAATCCGCCCGGTCTTTCCAACTCAATTATTTTTGATGTCGGTGTGATTTTAATGTTACTCCCTTTTGACGCAAGCACCGTCCACTTGAATTTTTTCTTTTCAAAAAAATCAGCACCACCCATAGATGCAATTGAATTGAGGTCGGCGTGAGAAAGCGTTAGTTTATTTTCAACGCCTTTTCCATTGGAAAGGGTTGAATAAAACGGCGCAGAAAAATCACCGTCCACCTGGTCAAACACAACTTCATACAAAACCAGGGAGCCATCCTCTGCCCTCGCGCGATCCCATTGAAAATCGGTAGAGATATTTTGTGAAGGCTTCAATGCAATTGAAACGTTGTCTTCAGGAGCGAGAAGATTTTGAACCTCTGTAAGATTAAGATTCAGGTCTTCTTCGTCATCACATCCGATTATTGTTATGAGCAAACAAAGAGAACTATAGAAGAAAAGATTTTGTAAATATTTCATAGGGTTGGGATTTAAAGCTTGAGATGTTCTTACCATCCAGGGTTATTTGGATTCAAGTTGTTGTTTTGATCTACTTCAGACTGTGGTATTGGCCAGAGGTAATGTTTTGGCGCTTGAAAAGTCCGTTGCTCGACGATCAAATATCCATGCTCGTCTTGTGGAAATTGACCAGACACTTTAATTCCCTTAACCGGTTGATTCAATACCTGATCTGCGATTTGCCAGCGACGGATGTCGAAAACTCTAAGGCCTTCGAATGCAAGCTCAGAACGCCGCTCGCGCCGAATAACTTCACGCAGGGATTCTTGCAAGAGCGCTGGGTCAAAGTCCAGTGCAGACGGTTCAGTGAATCCGGCGCGTTGTCGAATGGGCTTAATTGTTTTGTCCCAGACCTCGGTTGAAAATTGATTCAACTCATTCTTAGCTTCTGCATACATCAGCAGCACATCAGCGTATCGCAGGAGAATCAAATTGACACTGGAATTATAGTTCGTTGCTGTTCGGTCATAATACTTTCTGAAATAGAAACCTGTAGCAGAAGCGCCCTGGTCTTCGATGGTATTGGTAATGGGGTCAGCCCCTGGCTCGGTAAGAATAGTTTGCGTGCTGCCATCGAAGTCCACAATTTCCGAGTTGTGATGAACAATCGTCGCTTCCAATCGTGGGTCACGGTTTGCATAAGGGTCGCTTTCATCAAATCCGGAACCCGCATCACTGATAGCCTTACCGTTAGTCATGATATAGTCATCTACCAGTGACTTGGTAGGCACGAGGTTAGACCGGAGCTTCCCTACGGTTTGTGGCAAAAAGAATCGTTGTATGCTTTGCAGCCTTGCACCTCCGAATTGCAGGTCAAGAATAATTTCATCGTTATATTCAGCACCTACCGTAAATAAGGCTTCGTAATTGTCATAAAGAGCAAAAGCCCCGTTCTCTGTAGAGTTAATGAGTTTTTCACAATCAATGACAACGTCGTTCCAGTTTCCCGTGTAAAGATTTACACGTGCGCGGATGCCGATGGCTGCTGCCTTCGTAATCCGGCCCCGGTCTGCCTCCCCATAAGAAACCGGGAGATGCTGTTGGATATCATTCAATTCATCTCGTACAAAAGCAATTACGTCGCTTGCGGCCGTTCTTTGAAGTGATGTTGCTTCCGAAAGCGTTAATACATTCGTTACCAGTGGAACGTCACCATACCATGTTGCCAGGTGAAAAAGCGAAAATGCACGAATGAAGCGCGCCTCCGCTTTTATGCGATTGATCATTTCAGGCGTTGATCCTGAAATACGATCGACATTTTCAATGACGATATTACACTTTCGTATGGCCGCGTAATGAAAATTCCATTCGTTCACCACACGTGCCGTCCGCGCATCATAACCGCCGCTTGCAATCTGTCCGACGCCATCAAACGAGTTTGATTTGTTATAGGCATTGTCGCTTAATGCGTCGTTGGCGAAGAAGTAATCCGCCGTGTACATGTTTTCATAACATGCAGTCAGCGCGTCCAACGCATCTTTCTCAGTCTTCCAAAAAGAAGATTCAGTGAATTCCCTTGTGATTGGTTGGTCAACGTCCTCGCAGGAGAGAAGGCCCGCAACCATTATAGCTATTGTAAATATTCGTTTCATAAAATTTGCGTCAAGGGTTAGAATTTTATGTCAATACCAGCAGCAAGGACTTTTGCATTCGGATAATTTCTGCCTGCAATCGGGTCATAGTTTGAAAAATTGAGCTTATTATCAAACTGCGTAAACTCTGCATCGATGCCTATTTTTCTAAAGCGCTTTGGCGAAAACGTTACCAGGTTTTGCGCTGAAAAATAAATCCTCAAGCTTTGAATGCCAGCTTTGCTGATCCACGATTGTGGCAACGAGTATCCTATCTGCAAATTTTTTAAACGGAGGTATTTTGTGTCAAACAACCAGTAATCGGAATAGGCTGTATTGTTTGAGTTAGTAGACGTGCTTGCCGTCAAACGAGGGTATGTTGCATCCGGATTAGTGGGTGTCCAACGATCTTTGTGTTGTACAAAAGCGTGCTCTTCGTTATTGTGAAACGCTTCAACAATATCGCCTCGCAGGTATTGAACTCTTTTGCCAACACCTTGCCACAACATCTGGAAATCAAAATTTTTCCATGTGGCGCTATAATTAAAACCGAACGTAAACCGTGGAAATGGATTACCTAGAATGTAACGATCGTTACCGTCAATTACACCATCGGAATTTTTATCGATATAGCGAACATCGCCAGGGTTCACACGCTGATTGTATGCGAACGGAACGCTTGGAGCGTTTTCAAGATCATCCAAATTCTGGTACAACCCATCGGACTTATAAAGGTAATACGACGAAATAGGAAATCCTTCTTTGATGATGTAGTTGAAATCAGAACCGAGAATCTGTTCTTCCCCTACGCGAATAACTTTATTGGTGTTATCCGCCACATTGAATCCAACGGTATGGTTAACATCACCGGTGGTTGTTCTCCAGTTTAGCATAAACTCCCACCCCACATTTTTTACTTTTGCGAAGTTTTGAATGGGCGAGCTTAATCCCAAAGTACCCGGAACAGAGGGTGTGAAATAAATTCCATCCGTGTCTTTGTTAAAGTAGTCGAAAGAAAGGGAAAGGCTGTTGTCGAAGAGATTTACATCGATGCCATAGTTGGCCATCGTTGATCTTTCCCACTCGAGCTCAGGATTCACTGGAGAAAATAAGACACCTTGGGTAGCAGTGTTATTAAAGCTGTATTGCGCCTGGTAAAATTGGTCATCTGCCGGATCGTAAATCACTCGTGACAAATAATTAAACCCGCCAATATTTGAGTTACCCACCTGACCAATGGAGTAACGTAGCTTCACTTCGCCCACGTTATCTCTAAAAGGCTTCAAAAAGTTCTCCTCTGTTACACGCCACCCCAGAGAAACAGCGGGAAAAAAGAACCAACGGTTATCGGGCGCCAGCACTGAAGCGCCATCATACCGCCAGGTAAATTCCGCAAGGTACTTATCACGGAAAGCATAGTTAACGCGGCCAAACACAGAATTGATAGTCTTCCTTTCAGGATTGGTGATCCCGTTATAGTTGGTGATGTTGCCTGTAATATTTCCATTTTGATCTCTGGTGAAATCACCTCCAATGATATAATCGTCGTCGAGCACAGTACCGTTGACTCTATACGCAGACACGAACGAATAATTCGATACGTAATCACTCCGGTATCCCACCAGCACCTTGCCGTTGTGATCACCGAATTTTTTTTCATACTCCAGCGTCGCGAAAAAAGTTCGTGTAAGGTCGCTCCAGTTTGACTTCCGCTGTTCATTGAATTGTGGTGGTGCGGCCGTGGTGTATTGAGGTGCATACGTAAATTCGCGAACCTGAAGTTCTTCATTGTAGAATGAATAGTTAGCTGAAGTGTTGACGTTAAGTCGCAAATTTTCGATCGGCGTTACCGTTACGTTTAATACGCCAAGAAGATTATTGGATTGCGTGCTTTTAAAACCCCCGTTGGAAAGCTGCGCAAAAACACTGTTGCTGGTCAACGGTGGAACAACAAAATTTCCTGCTTCATCCACTATCGGGTAGATGCGTGGCGTGCGCATCGCATCCCTGACCATGATACCTGTTGAAAACGGATGGTTCCTGTTAACGCCATGGGTATAGGCAACGTTGAGATCAGTCTTGATCAATTTATTAAGTTGTGTAGAGATGTTGGTCCTGAAATTATATCGCTTATAGTAAAAACGCTTATCACGCGGTATATAGTCACCGTTAAACATGCTTTGTTGATTCATGTATCCGGCAGAAAGCAGGTAACTTGTGTTCTTACTGCCTCCCGTTATACTAAGATTTTGATTTTGCTGAGGCACCACGTTATTGACGAACTCATCATACGCCCAGGGATAGGATCCTGCTGCCCGTTGATCAGCGATTTGTCGTGGTGTGAACTGCGGCGGTAAATTGGAATTGTTAAGCGCTTCATTCTTCAGCGTCATAAACTCCCATCCTTCCACCGCCTTTGGCGTCGTGGTCGGAGACTGAAGTCCAAACATCCCATTATAATTGATGCTCATCTGTTCATCTCTCTTGCCACTTTTAGTAACAACATAAATGACACCGTTCGCCGCCTGCGATCCATAAATTGCCGAAGACGCAGCATCTTTCAATACCGTGATGCTCTCCACGTCATTTGGGTTCAGGTAGTTCAATCCCAGTGAACCTACATTGACACCGTCAACAATAATTAGCGGTGAATTATCAGTAAAACTTCCAACGCCACGGATATTAAGAGTTTGCACGCTTCCTGGTTCCGCTACATTCTGTTGAATGATGAGATTGGGAGCAAGCCCCTGTAATGCCTGGTACATGTTTGTAACGGGCCTGTTTTCAAGTTGGCCGGGGTTAATCGTGCTAACCGCTGCCGTAACATTTTTCCGCTCTTGTGTACTGTATCCTACAACAACAACCTCTTGAAGCGTTTGCACATCGGGGTTTAGCTGTGTTGTAATTTCCGTTCTGTTGCCCACAACTTCCTCGACATTACGATAGCCAACGAAGCTTACGACAAGCACTGCATTTTCGTCCGTAACAGTGAGCGAATAACTGCCAAGATTGTCGGTAACCGTACCGTTGGAGGTACCCTTTTCGATGACATTTACGCCTGGCATTCCTTCGCCGGTTTCATCAATAACCTTTCCCGTAATTTGGATAGCCGCAACCACCGATACCGTTGCCGGTTCATTCTCGTGGCGAGGCCTCACCTGGCTCACCGTATCACCCACGATGTCCGAAGTATCATCTGATTTTTTTTCGTACTTGTGCGAATCTTCCGCCTTAAAAATCGTATAGTATTTGTCGGACACCTTGTAATACCGAAGCTTGAGTGGATGGAGCGCATTTTTTAAAGTTTCTTCCAGGCTGTTCCGGATCTCAACGTCGTCGCCAATCTTTTTATCTTTCACAACCGAGCTTTCAAAAGTGAAGTGGACCTGAAAAGTTTTTTCAACAGCCGACAAAAAGCCTTTAAGAGGCCTTAGGGATTTTGGATTGTCTTTTGAACGATCGAGTGTTTTTGTCGATTGACTTGCACGGCTCTGACTCAAAAGGGAAGCAGTTATCTGTGCAGATGCAGCAGTGCTTGAGAAAAGTAGCACGAGTAAAGCTGCCCGGATGACAAAGTTTTGTAAAAGTATTTTCATAGCAATGTTTAGGTCGTAAGTTTTTTTTACCTGAATATGATTTGGTTCTCCTCTCGATGAATGTCGAGATTATGGGATGCACTAAGCGACTTTAAAACAATACCCAGATCGTTGTTAGGCAATGTTCCTGTGAGCTGACGATCAGCAATTGCCTTGTCTTGAATCACGATCTGAACACCGTAGTAATCTTCAATTTTCTGTGCTACCTCATACAGCGGCGTGTCCTCAAATACCAGCTTGTTCGATTGCCACGCACTGTACCTTTCGGGAGCCACGACTTTGCGTTTGAAGATGGTGTCCTTTTGAGATATTGAAACCATGTCACCTGGCTTCATATACAAGACAGCATCGTCTTTCGCGTGAAGATCTGACGTTAGCCTTACACTTCCTTCGCTCAGCACCACTTCCGTATTACCTCGCCTGTTGTTTACATTGAACTTCGTTCCCAGGACTTCTACATCAACGTTATTAGCGTGAACCAGGAATCGAACATGGTTTGGCTTTTTCGCGATCGAAAAAAATCCTTCACCTTCCAGCCACACTTCGCGAAACTGAGTAGTACCTAAACTTTTCGGGACCTTTAAGGTGGAATTGGCATTCAGGGTTACCTCGCTTCCGTCCTCCAGCAAAATATTTTTAGTCATCCCATAAGCAGTGACATAGGTGTCGTAGAAGATTTGGTCACTAAAAAAATAGACCGCAAATGACATGAATATCAGGATCGATGCAGCAATACCCGTGTATCTTAAGTAAGGCGTTTTTGAAAATAACTTGCGGGCAGGTCGTTGTTGTCGTTGACCTGATCGATCAACGGTTTCTGAATCGAGGAACCTTCTGAATGTAGCATTTGCTTTATCTTCGTTGGGCGTATACTGTAGGTGCTTTGCTTCCCAGGCTGCCAGATGCTGGTAGAAAATTTCTTCGCTCCCCTCCTCTTGAAGCCACTTTTTGATCATCACCTTTTCATGCGGCGTGGCTCTGTTCTCAAAATAGGCGTTTAAGATTCTTTCGGTAACAACTTCTTTCATCCTGACTATGGTTTGTATCCCATAGACAAGTGCAGGCTATCATACCCTATGTCGGAGTTGGTAAAAAATTTTAGAAATTAATTTCCGGACAGGTAGGCGAGAAAAAAGAGGGTAAGCAGATCGCTGCTTTTGAGTTTTGTTCGAAGGGTGTCCAGTGCTTTACTAATATGCGCTTCGACAGCTTTTATGGAAATTCCAAGTTGAGCTGCGATCTCCGAATACTTCAGGTTTTCAAACCTGCTGAGCATAAAAACTTTTTTACATTGCGCAGGGAGGTTATCGATGGTCCTGTTGATTTCCTCGGACAGCTCATCAATTAACATCGTATCCTCTGGTCGAAGAGACTTAAACTGCTCTTCCAGATCGGCAAAGTCAACATCATTTTTACGTTTACTGAGCTCCCACCGAATGTAATTATAGGCGCTATACCTGACGGCCTTGAAAAGATAAGCACGGTAAGATAAGTTCACCTTTAAATAATGTTGTTCGCTCCAAAACTTGCAGAAGATTTCTGAAACAATGTCTTCCGCGATTTCTTTTGAGTAGACAAAACGAACGGCGTGACTACAAAGGATCTTATAATATTTTTGAAATAATACCTTGCAGCCCTGCTTCGGGTCAGATTCAAAAAACTTCCTGATAAGTGCCTCTTCGTCTATTACTTTGACAATATTCGACTGGTCGGAAAAACTATTTGTTTTGCTGGAACTTTGAAAATCTGAATGACTCATAAGTAATTCCGTTTGAACGCGTCAGAACCTTTTGCCAAACAAATATAAAATTGTTTTCCACAATGCTTTCGAAAACGACACCAGTTAAATTTTTGGCTCATACTCACCTTAGTAGAGAATTTCAATTGGAAGCCGAGCTCCTTTCGATATAATAATACGTTAGGTTTTTTTAAATTGAATTGTCATTGATCCAAATCTTTGAGAATATCAATTATAGCATTAGCAATCAATGTCGTCCCATAAATCTTAACGTCCTCTCCGAGGGAGTTCTTTACCGTGTATATATCTACGCTGTCAGGGCCAAGGTATCCGATTATTACTATCCTCCCATGAATCATTTCACAATTACTTATAAGTTCACTTGAATCGTGTTCAAGCATTTTAAAGCGCCGGGCTTCATGGAGAACCAAGGGATAGTCTTGTGGCCCTGTTTTTGCCGCCAGTTCCGAACCCCTATTTTTATCGTGAGTGAGTGCTAGTAAAAACGGAAAACTATATTCCCATTTTCCTCTAAAGTCTATTTGTCTATAATAGCTGTTAGTTAGCCCATCGTCACGCTGGCTAAGCCCCATAACACCAACCAAATATGCAGCGTCAGAAAACTTTTTGGCCGTTTCAACATGTTTCCCCTCCACAAAACCTTCAGAAAGAATTACATTATCGGCCTCAATCATGGACTGTGTTAAAATTGAGTCACACATAAAATTGTTTTCATTCCTAAGCATCAGATTAATTCCAATAACCTTTGGCTTACATCTCGATAATGTGGCGACAAGTTCTCCAATCCCACACCGGTCTAATTTTCCAACGTTTATAAGGGCAATTTCGTCGGCGTATACAATCGATGAACCGGGATTAATTTGACTTTTTTCACTTAGCCGTTGCGACTTCCCACATCCAGAGGCGATTACTACGCAAATAACACTTATGCTAAATTTCATTGTATGATTTTTAATATTCAGGTGGCCTCACATTCAGCCGATTTTTTTTTGCATAATTTGTGTACTTGCTTATAATTTTTATAAGAGTATCAAGCCTGAATTAACCGCTCTTTTTTTGAAAACTTTATAATTGTGAGGCGGTTATTTCAAAACAATCATTGTTAAATTTGACGATACGGATTCTCTATGTGTAACCACAAATCCCTAGTAGCTCAATACGATAACTTGATGGATCACTATTCCGCTGCATTTAATTCCATTAACGAAGAATTGAATTTAGTAAAAGAACGGTTTTCAATTCTAATGTCAAGGAATGAAAAAGAAGCACCGTATCAAAAGGAGGAAATCAAGGAATTAAAATGGCTTCAAAAAATAATTAACAGTTTTACGGATACGCACTATAAGCGATATCATGAAAATGCGTTCGACTATTTGCCATCTCCGATAATAACAGCTGGCGCGCCTGATGAGTTTAAATTTTTTAAGTGGGGGCTGGTTCCATTTTACTACAAAGACAAAGCTAAGGCAATGGACCTTAGACGTAGCACCGTTAATTGTAAGTCGGAAGAAATGTATAACGACGATAAACCTTCTTTTCGTGATGCTGCAAAAAATGGCCAACGATGTTTAATTCCGATAACAGGGTTTTATGAGTGGCGATGGTTGGACGAAAAAGGAAAAGTGAAAATTCCCTACTACGTTTCTTTTAAGCAAGGAACCATCATGTCTGCCGCCGGTCTGTATAGTCGATGGAAAGATCCAACCACTGGTGAATACTATTATAGCTACACCGTTATTACTACAGCTGCAAATTCTCTGATGGAATACGTTCACAACAACGGAAAACGAATGCCGGTGTTCATACCGAAGGAGTACGAAAAAGATTGGTTGAATAGAAGTCTTTCAAAAGATGATGTGCTAGCATTGTGTCAGCCATTCAAAGCTGACCTTATGAAAGCTAATACAATATCAAAGTTAATCACCACCAAAGAAGCTGAAACAAACGTCGAAGACGTTCTTAAGCTTCATGAATACGAAAAATTAAATACGGACGAAGTTTTGTCAGAGCTATAAAAGTAACTATATGGGTCGCAATCCAAGTGTTGAAAACGTGCTGCAAGAAAAAGATTTCGACAAAATATGGGATTATCTCGAAACCAAGTTTGGCTACTCTAAGGAATGGCGCATCGCTTGTTACCAATATATTTATGAGCGTTCGCGGCCTATCACTTCCAAACCAAAGCCGGTCACAGATTTTCTATCCTTCTGTACACGCGAAATCGATCCACTTTTAAACGCTGCACACTGTCGACATGAATATCATCCTACGTTCATACGAATGATGTATTTGATGTTCCAGGATAGGATAAAAAATGGAAAACAATAGACCTAACCCTAACCGGCCAATACTTTTCATTTCACATGGCACGTTGGAACCTATGCTAAGCTTAGCAGATTCTACTTGAAATGAATCAACTCTGTTCATACAACCTCAGGCTCTTAGCCAACATCTCTTTCAAATCATCTTTTAAGCTCAACGGCTCAAGTACTTTTACCTCCGGACCAAAAGCCAGTAATGTTTGTAATAACTCGTAGTTCGGGATCAATTGCAGCCTGACGGTCATGCCTTGCGGTGTGTCACTCACTATTTCTTGTGTGGCGTGTAGATGCTGTGTTTTAACGTAATTTCCCTGTGATGGCGAAAACCACAGCATTACTTCTTGCACTGGATTGTTGTTTATCGTTACGCCAATCGTATGATAAAAGTATCGTTCGATATCAGCCCCTTTATAGGGTTTGAACGATACCTTAGCGGAGGTAACATCTTCAACGCGATCCAGGGCAAGGATGAGTTTGCCCCTACGGTTTTCACTATAACCAAGAAGATACCAGCGGAATTTATATTCTTTCAATAAATACGGATGAAACGTATGCTCCTTCCCCGTCAAGTGCTCAAATTTTCTATAGCGTATTGTGACAGGTTTCTGGCGGAGAATCGCCTGGTACAGCTTATCGAAATGTTCTATGCCCTTGCAATATGGAATCCTCTCAAAGACAATTGGGGAATAAGGTAACTTGGTTTTTTTCTCCTTTAGTTGGCCCGCGACTTTTCCAAGTTTGTCAAACATACCCTCAAGTTGGTCGAGCACCTGTGCACCTCTAAACCGTTGGAACGATTCTACGATAAGCCCAAAGGTTTCAATGTCATTATCTGAAAGCGGTAATTTTTCAATGGAGTAATCTGGGTCTGAATAGTAGAATCCTTTGTTCCTTTTGCAATAAAGAATGGGCGCGTGGTAATTCAGCCGTTCGTCATAGCGCATTGCCGCAAAATCCATCTCAAAAGTCCGTTTCGATACGATAATATCACGCTTCTCGGCTTTTTCCATGATCTCCTCGATCGTCCAGTATCGCTTTCTTGGATTAGTAAGACATTCATTAATAAGAAGGTAACGGGTAAGGGCATTTTTTACTAGCGGCATATGGGTTGGTTTAAGGTTAGTGATCGTGAGTATACTGACAGCGGAGCTAAGGCGGAGTTAAGGCGGAGCTAGAGTCAGGTTTTTTATATGGTGCGGTCATAATGTCAGGTCTCAAAAAAAGTAAAAAAAATTTAAATAAAAAATCAGCCCGAAAATAGGCTTCGGGCTGCCCACCTACTTTTGAAATATCAATTCAACGATAACACCGCGGGTTGTCTGAGAGGCGATACTAAAATCTATGTTTAACTATTTAAAATTTAAAAATTTATGGCACTTATTAAAGAAAACGACTTAACCGAAGGCATGAGCGGTAAGTTTGGAAAAAAAATCGTGTTCCGTGTAGTCCAAGGCGTTACTGTGGCAACAAGAAGGTCAACAGCTGAAAGGGTTCAGACCGAAAAACAGCTAGCACAGCGCGAACGCTTTCAACGAGCTTCGCAGTATGCTAAAGCAAGGATGGCCGATCCGGTCGCAAAGGCTGAATACAAGCAACTGGCCGGCAAGGGTCCATTTGCCAATGCATTCGCTGCTGCGGTTAAGGATTACCTGGTACCTCCGAAGGTATTGGACGTCAAGGTAAGCGAATTTACCGGTGCGGCTGGAAGTACAATTCCAATTGCAGTCTCCGACAACTTCAAGACCATCAAAATTAAAGTCACCCTAATGGGCCCTGATGGAATTGTTGTGGAATCGGGTGAAGCTTCCTACAAACAAGGGGAGGTAGAATGGAAATACCTCACGGTACAGGCATTGCCCGTATTAGCTGGTTCGAAGATCGTTGTTACTGCGATCGATCGACCGGGTAATGAAACCACCTTCGAGAAACTATTAACGTAGTTTACTAAGGGGAAACTCTTCGGTAGGCACAGCCGCGGCCATTTGGAAGCTTTGCAAAATCTAATATAGAAGGCATTCTCAAATCGGACTGTTCGGCTGTCCCTCTAAGGGGTTTTAAAATGGGTCAATAGGACTTCGGCGTCAGGTAGAAGCTGTGCCTGGCGCTTTAGTACTATGTGATCATGTCAGAACGATTCTCGGTTACGAGGTATGCGGCTCTCGGTCCTTCGCTTAACTAATAAAAACATTCACGTTCTCTATAATCAAGTCCCCTGAAATGGGGATTGAATGGACGCGGTTTTTATTTGTATTTCGGATACCGATTCTAGCAATGGTGTTTTCTATCATCGATCAATACGGCACACGCCGTGGTCTTCAAATAAATATTATTTATGAAACTGATTTTAATCCTGTTACTTTTCTTTCTAACCCAAGTCGCCTATCCGCAGGGTCACTTTAGGCTATATGTTGAAAACGATGTCTTTGCCTGGAAAGAAAAAGGAGATCGCTACTATACTAACGGCATCAAACTCGAGTGGATTAACCCGAAGTATCATATACGATTTCTGGATAAGATATTTCCCGATGTTAAAGAACTTACCTCTGAAACGTATGGTTGGGCGCTCGGGCAAAACATTTACACGTCCAGTGACATTACGGTCTCCGATATCATTCCGGGCGACAGACCGTATGCAGGATGGCTATACATTAATCTAAAGAAATTTTCCAACAGCACCACTGCACGCAGACGCATCAGCTCAGACCTTAGTCTCGGCGTTATTGGCCCAGCCGCTTTGGCTTGCCCGGTTCAAAAGGGGTTCCATCAACTGATCAACTCCGATCGCCCCGAGGGATGGTCTCATCAAATCAAAAATAATCCCGGCATCAATTACAGCATCGAACTAGAACAGGAGTTGTACGACAGTGACAATAAACACATGGACATGATTTGGTTTACCAATGTCGAAGTAGGTACCGTCTTCGATAATTTCGGTATGGGTACCCTGGTGCGCCTTGCACCCTTCCGGGTATTGGATTCATATTTTGAAAGCACCTTCAGCAAGCATACTACCATTCGGAAAATGCGAGAAGGTGTCGAAGGCAAGCATCAAAAAGAAAATGACAGTATTGGCTATCTCATGTCAGAGCAGATTCCTATGAAGGAAAAGAAGAAAGCAGGCATCTATTTCTTTGTGAAGCCCTCTGTTCGATTTGTTGCCTACAACGCCTTACTACAGGGCGGTATCTTCAATGGATCTGGTAATGACTATACAATATCTCCCAACGAACTGGAGCGAATGTATCTAAACTTCGATATGGGGGTGGTCATACCGTTGGGTTACCGTTGGGATGTAGTCTATGGTCAAACGTTCCGTACTACCGAATTCCGGGGCGCTCCTGTGCATTACTGGGGTTTCATTAATATAATCTACAACTCAAAGACTTCAAGACAATCCCGTTAAATAATCCTTTTACTTAACCCACTACCGCTATGTCATACAGTTACATCGACCTCCATTGCCACCCAAGCCTGAAACCTTACGGTAAGAGTTTTAGCATTGAACCAGGTTTAAACAGTCATAACCGTCGCGATAAGCACAGCATCTGGTTTTACGATTCTCCGAACTTCTTTGAAAAAGTAATTCAGCTCTTATGCGGCGTATGCAAATTCACACAAGCTGATTGCACCACGCTCGCCCATGGCAATGTTCGTGTAGTTTGCGCTTCGTTATATCCTATCGAGCGCGGCTTCTTTCGCAACGACTTTGGTACAGGCCTGATTAGCGATCTCGCTGCTTCCTTTGCCACAAGCGTGGGCGATGCGCGCGTAGATTTTATTCAGAATATCAAAAATTACTTTGAAGACCTGGAACGAGAATACAATTATTATGTGCAAGGGGCGGGAAGGACGGCAACTACCGACAGCGGGAAATTTAAATATGTTCTTGCTAAGGATTTTAGTACCATCGAGCAACATCTTGAATCGGAAGAGAAAACTATAATCATTGTTTTCTCAATTGAAGGTCTTCATGTCTTACATAATGATTGGGACAATCCGGATGAGAACATCGCCTTGGCAAACGTAAGAAAAATCAAGGCGTGGGAGCACGCACCATTCTTCGTTACGTTCGCCCACCATTTCAACAATCACCTGTGTGGTCACGCAAAAAGTCTGTTTGACTTGGTAGGCAAAAAAACGGATCAGAGTCATAACATCAATACTTCCTTTTCTGAAATGGGTAAAAAGGTATTGCGTGAGTTGCTTAGTAAGCAGAATGGCCGCCGCATTTATATTGACATGAAACACATGAGTGCTCTCGCACGACGCGATTACATTCAATTGGTAACAACCGGCGAGTTCGCTGGTCAGGAAATTCCCATCATCATCAGTCACGGTGCATCAAATGGTATGCGGTCCATGGACGAAAAAGTGGTCGACATCATGGAAACAGGGAACACCTTCATGAAAGAAGACATCAACTTCTATGACGATGAGATCATCGCTGTAGCAAAATCAAAAGGAATAATAGGCTTGCAGTTGGATGAACGCCGCATTGCCGACAAAGAAACCATCAAGCGATTGAAAAATTCCGCCTGGATCGGCAAGCTTCGGCACTATCGTGCATCACTAGTCTGGAACCAGATCCAGCACATCGTCGAACTACTGGATAAAAACAATCTATTCGCATGGGACTGCATTGCAATAGGAAGTGATTACGATGGCATCATCGATCCTTTGAACGGTTACCTCACGCACGAGACCATCGTGCATTTGGAGGAATACATAGAACGTCATGCCTACAATTACATGCAGGGACGCGCACCAAGCACCATAAAACCCTTCAATCGCATTGAGTCCGATGAAATTGTACAGCGGATTTTTCATTCCAATGCGATGGGATTTATGCGGAGATATTTTAAATGACACAATCATTACACAGATCTATTTAAGCAGTTCGACGTGCAAAAAATGGGTACGCAGCCAATCAGGAAAAAAGATCCATTTTACCACCTTCAAAATTCTCCGAGTCATTATCTTTGAGAATGCATCCGAAGGATAAGGTGATATTGGAACTTCGAAAAATCTATCAAAAGTTAGATCGTCAGACCACAATTCTGAAAATAGTGATCGGTGTATTAGTTCTTATATTGGTATTTTTGATTTTCGTTTCAGTGACAGGTTTGTTAATTACCTAGTAGACAAGTATGCATCGACAGCATCGGCCGTCGATCATTATTAAGCTTGTAAAGCGCTCAACTCACCACCGAGCCCGGAAAAACAGCTTCCGAGGGCTGCAACAATTTCAATTTTCCATCGGCATCCTCCGCCATCAGCACCATGCCTTGCGATTCAATACCCATCATCTTTCTAGGAGCCAGGTTGGCAATCAGCGTTACTTGCTTTCCAATCATTTCCTCCGGAGAGAAATGCTGCGCAATGCCGCTTAACACGGTGCGCTTATCCACCCCGGTATCAATGGTAAGTTTCAACAGCTTGTTTGACTTCTCCATCTTTTCCGCTGCCAAAACTTTCCCGACACGGATGTCGAGTTTTGAGAAATCATCAAAGGTAACCTCTGGTTTTAAAGGTGCTACGTCGACTGTAACAGGTTCCATACTTTTTTTCTTATCGTGAAGCTTTTGCAATTGTTTCGCAATGACGTCGTCTTCAATTTTTTCGAAGAGCAGTGCCGCGGCACCCAGGGGATGCGTGGGATTCAACAAGGCATCCGACCCAGCATCACTCCAGCCTTTAGTCTCCAGGTTCAACATTGCATTGATTTTCTTCGCGCTGAAGGGAAGAAAGACTTCGCCGACAATCGCCAGGTTTGCGGCAATCTGCAAGGCAATGTTTAGAATGGTACCTACCCGTGCCGGGTCTGTTTTATAAACTTTCCAGGGCTCTGTTTCCGCCAGGTATTTATTTCCCAACCGCGCTAGGTCCATCAGCCCTGCCGTTGCTTCACGGAATCTGTATTGTTCTATCGACGCAGCAATAGTTCTTGGATGTTCTTTCAATGCTCTGATAACCTCTTCATCTACAGGCTGCAATGTTCCGCGTGCAGGCACTTTGTTGTCAAAATACTTTTGCGTAAGCACCAACGCCCGGTTAATGAAGTTACCGAGGATAGCAACGAGCTCGTTATTATTTCGCGACTGGAAATCTTTCCAGGTAAATTCGCTGTCTTTGGATTCCGGTAAGTTGGCGAGCAGGCAATAGCGAAGCACATCTGGCTTGTCTGGAAAATCTTCAATGTATTCGTGCATTTCAATCGACCATCCCCTGCTGGTTGACATCTTATCGCCCTCCAGGTTCATAAACTCATTGGCCGGTACATTGTCGGGAAGAATAAATTCACCATGCGCTTTCAGGATGATGGGAAAGATGATACAATGGAAAACGATATTATCCTTGCCAATGAAATGCACCAGTTTTGTTTCGGGATCTTGCCAGTAGGTTTTCCAGTCGTCCGCTTTCGCATTTTTAAACTCGCGCTGGGGCTGTGCGTATTTTATTTTGCCAGACGTGATCTCCTGGAAGAAAGCGCGTGTAGCCGAAACGTAACCAATGGGCGCATCAAACCAGACGTACAATACTTTTCCCTCTGCATCGGGAAGCGGTACTTTTATACCCCAGTCGAGGTCGCGTGTCATGGCGCGGGCTTGAAGGCCTGCATCGATCCATGACTTGCATTGACCATAAACGTTGGCTTTCCAGTCGTCGGCATGCTCTTTCAATATCCACTCCTGCAACCAGCCCTCATAATTTTGCAATGGCAGATACCAGTGCTTCGTTTCGCGCAGCACGGGTGCTTTTCCTGTTAGGGTAGATTTGGGGTTGATCAATTCACGCGGACTTAACGTCGACCCGCACTTTTCACATTGGTCGCCATAGGCGTTGGGGTTGCCACACTTCGGACACGTTCCCACAATATAGCGGTCAGCCAAAAACACATTGGCTTCATCGTCATAGTATTGTTCGGACACTTCTTCCGTTAACAATCCTTTATTATACAGGGTGAGGAAAATTTCCTGGGACGTTTCATGATGAATTTGCTCGCTGGTACGGTGATAAATGTCAAAGGCGATCCCCAGTTTTTTGAAGCAATCGTAAATCAGCTTGTGATATTTATCGATGATGGCCTGAGACGTTGTATTTTCCTTTAAGGCTTGGTTGGGAATGGCCGTGCCATGTTCATCGCTTCCGCAGACGAACAAAACATCTTTGCCCGCGGAACGGAGGTAGCGAACATAAACATCGGAAGGAATGTAGGCCCCGGCCAGGTGACCAATGTGTTTGGGACCATTGGCGTACGGCAGCGCTGCCGTAACGGTATATCGTTTGAAATTCTTCATAAATAAAAACAGACGCTTAATCAGCGCCCAAATATGATAAGAGAAACGGAGGTAAAAAAATTCCGGTTAGAAGGAAGAAGCTCTCAACAGCCTTTCCGATTCATTGTAAGGCGAAGGGGGAAAAATAACATAGAATTCGGTATAGCCTTCGGGGGTGGTCAGCAAGCCTACTTTACCCCCAATTTTTTCAGTAGCAGTTTTCGTGATGTATAAGCCAATGCCGCCAGTCTCCGAACGTTCGGACAACCGGGAAAACATCTGGAACAATTTACCAGGACTGGATTCACTGATACCAATGCCATTGTCGATCACGCGGACTTTGGCGCCAGCGTTTGGCGTGGTTGTGATATGAATCTTAACAAATGATTTTACACGATCCGAGTCGTTATAGAATTTAATGGCATTATCGATCAGGTTTTCTAATACGATACGCACGAGCTCCTTATCTGATTCAACGCTCACGTCCTCGTCAATTTGAGGAATGATAAGCAACTCCTGGGGTACACCTTTTTTTCGTTCCAGTAACAACACATCGCTAACGATACTTTTAAAATCGATGCGTTCAATAGAAAGTTTTGAGTTGTTGATTTGATTGATGATCACCAGTCGTGTAAGGATCGTGTTCAGGCGTTCCGCAGTCGCATCGAGTTTTTTTAAGTAGTCTAATGCAACTTCATCTTTCACATCCATCAGGGCCACGTTGCACATGCCTTTTAAACTCGCCAACGGTCCGCGGATATCGTGAGAGGTTTTGTAAATAAAATTGTCCAGCTCGTCATTAACTTGTTTCAACGATGTATTTGCGCGGGCAAGGTCCGCCGTTTTCTTTTCGACCTGGTAGTCAAGTTCTTTATTCTTGTTTGCAAGCTCCAAGTTCTTTTCCTGGATCACTTCTTTGGCTTCTGAAAGTTTTGCATTAACTCTTTTGATGTTTCGATTACCGAACTGCAACACCAAAACAAGAAGACCTGCAAGAAGCGCGATAACAGCTACCGCAATGTTCAGATTGTGCTGTTGTTTGATTAGAACTTCGTTGGAAGCAATTGTCGCTATGTTTTTTCTCTCTTCATATTGAGTTTGGACCTTTGCAATATTTTTAACAAGGTCTTCTCTGAATAAACTGTCTGTTAACCTAATATATTTGTCCTGGTAAATTGTAGCATTTCTGAAATCATTCGTCTGGCTATACACGAAGGAAAATTGTTTGTATACATCTACTAATAGCTGATTATAACCCGAACGTGAAGCAATGGAGTCAGCTTTGTTTAAATGATTAATTGCCTCATCATATTTCTTTTTTTGAATATCAATCAGTCCAAGGTAAATCAAGTTTTCAGCCTGGAATCTTTTATCGTTAGTCCGTAGTGCTAGATTTAGTGATTCTTTAAACTGATTCTCAGCACGGTCGATTTCTCCCAACCAAAACGAAGATTCTCCTAGACCGAATTTTCCCTGTATTTTGATTTGATCATCACACCTGTCACCGCACAATGACAATCCTTTATTAATATCCTGAATCGCTTCTTCAAACTTTTTTAGATGAACAAAGCATAGGGCTCTGTTTATATAAATCTTTTCTAGTTCGAGCTCGTCACCAACCTGCGCCTTCAAATCCAAGGTTTGGTTATAGTATTTTAACGCTGATTCATAATTTTTTAGTTTGTAATAGATCAAACCAATATTATTCATTGCAATACTCATCTCCGCTTTATCTCCCTCGTTCTCTCTGACGACCAAAGATTGAAAATTATACTCCAATGCTTTGTCATAATTAGCCTGGAACGTGTAAGCCAAAGCAAGTGCATTTAGAATTTTCTTATAGTGTTCGTCATATTTATTTCGCTTAGCAATCGGAAGAATATCAGTGAGAATATCTATTGATTCTTGAAGTCTATCAAATCTTCTTAGCATTTGACCCTTGATCCTTCCTGCCATTACGATTTGTGCCGAATCACCTAACTGTTTCGCAAGAACATATGCCTCGCTAGAATATTCAAGCGATCGAACTTTATCTGTGTCAAAAAACTCATATGCTAATGACACTTTAGCATCTAACTCTTCCTTGTCACTACCTGCATTGTCAAGTGCCTGCATTAAGGAATCTATTCTTCTTTTATCTTGAGATTTCGCATCAAAAAAAATTGATGCGCAAAAGACAAAAGTGACTATAAGTTTCGCGGCATTAAAAAATTTATAATACACGAGTGATTAAGAAAATTTTATTTCTACAAAAAGCTTGATGCAATGCTCCAACTTTGACATATCAATTTAGTTCGAAAAAAAACGAATTCAAAAAACCTAAATATACGAGCCATGAAAAAAACTATCTACTGTCTACTATTCGCTATCGCCGCCTCTCTAACTTTTTCAGCTTGCACTGAAGAAGAAGTATCTCCATCTCCAATTGAAATGAATGGCGGTGGTGGTGGAATCGATCCCAAATAATCAAGCAGACACTTAACTAGCATCTTCAATAAGCCACATCAAAAAACTAAACCTATGAAAAAAATTATTTACCTATTACTGTTCGCAATCGCTGGATCATTGACAATCACTTCATGCACCGAAGAAGAAGTTACTCCAACAACAGAACTTAGTCGAAACGGTGGTGGTGGTGGAATCGATCCTAAATAATTGATCTCAAATAGTTTAAACAAGTTTAAAAATTCTTAAAAACGATAATATGAAAACTAAATCATTAATCCTTATAGCATTCGCGGCCATCATCACTTTATCATTTTCTTTTGCTGCCACAACTCGTTCTGAAAAACTTAGCTCAAAATCAACAACAACTTCTACTGTCAATCAACATGCTGATGCGCCAGCTGGTGGCTTCATCGCTGAAGATAAATTCTGATTCGAAGGTAGGAGCTAATCCATTGACAATCTACTCGTAGCCAAAAGTTTTGGTACTTGAACAAAAGCGTTTTGCAATTGCCTCGAATAGGTTGGAGTTCAAAAAAATACTGCTGTAAAGCGATCGTTTGTGCTACACTAACGACTGATAGTTAAAGTTATCCGAAAGGACCTAAAGTAACACTTTAACTTTTTACAGAATGGATGGAAATCTGATCCTTGCGTTAAAAACGGGGTTACCTGCCCACATTTCAGGGTTACCCCCTAAATTCAGCCTATGAATCGACATAGGCTACCGTTAGCCGGAAAGTTCAAGCGATAAATGAACGTTACCCCCCAAAAAATCCCAATTCGAAAATGTAATAGGGTATGACTTTTGTCAGGTTTGGGGGTAAAAAGTACACATTTTGAGGAAAACCTTACATCAAAAAATCGCTGTTTTCGGGGATTTTTCTTTATAAGCAGCGCGGGGTTTTAGCTCCAATTTTTGGAACATTTCGCGGTCCTGGAGGGTTCCAGGATTGGGTGTAGTAAGCAGTTTATCGCCTGCAAAAATGCTGTTGGCGCCTGCCAAAAAACAGAGGGCCTGCTCTTCTAAATTCATTCGAACACGGCCTGCAGATAACCGTATCATCGTCTTCGGCATAATGATTCTCGCCGTTGCAATCATTCGCACCATCTCCCATACAGAAACCTTTGGCTGATCTTCCAGCGGCGTTCCTTCAACAGGAACCAACGCATTTACCGGCACGGATTCAGGATGCTCTTTCAACGTAGCCAATACCTGCAGCATGCCAATACGATCTTCTTCCTGCTCTCCCATTCCGATAATTCCTCCGGAGCACACGGAGATCTTGGCTTCACGCACGTTCTCCAGCGTCTCCAGGCGATCATCGTAAGTTCGTGTGGAAATGATATCGTTATAAAATTCTTTGCTTGTATCGAGGTTATGATTGTATGCGTATAGCCCGGCGTCTTTTAGCTTCTGTGCCTGCTCCGGTGTAAGCATGCCCAGCGTGCAGCATACTTCCATGCCCATGGTGCTCACACCTTTTACCATCTCAATCACTTTATCGAAGTCACGGTTGTCGCGCACTTCGCGCCATGCTGCACCCATGCAGAAACGTGTGCTGCCACTTTCTTTTGCCTCCATCGCTTTGCTCAGCACTTCTTTTACTTCCATCAGCTTCTCCACCTTTACGTCGGTGTGATAACGGGCGGCCTGTGGGCAGTACGAACAATCTTCCGGACATCCTCCTGTCTTTACCGAAAGCAAGGTGCATACCTGCACTTCCTGCGGGTCATGGAACTCACGGTGCACGGTGGCACCCTGGTAAATTAAATTCAGGATGGGTTGATTGTATATTTCGCTGATCTCTTCACGGGTCCAGTTATTCCGAATGGTGGTCATGTCTAGTGCTCTTGCTGTTAATGATTAATGAATGGTTAATTCGTATGGCATGCGCGCCTGTGTTCCCTGGTAAGTTTTCACCTGGTTCCAGTACTCATACAAATGATAGTGCTCGCCAAGCGTTTCTTTTAAGGTGCTCCCTTTTTCTTCTTCTACTTGGGTGATGATTTGCTCTACCAGGGAAGGGGTGTACTGCGGGTAGTAACGCACTTTATAGTCGTCGGTGAGGCCCGCGCTTTTGGCAGCGATGTTCAAGGCATCATCAAAGTTACCCACTACATCCACGAGCTTTCGCTGCATCGCTTGCGAGCCGGTCCACACTCTTCCTGATGCAACTTTCTTGATGCTGTCGATGGGAATGTCGCGGCCCTCTGCTGCTTTGCCTGTAAAGGTTTCGTATACTTCATTGGTGCGTATCTGCCAGATTTCTTTTTCGAGCGGTGTCAGTGGTCTGGTCACAGTGATGAGTTCGCCGACGTCTCCTGTTTTAATTTCTTCGGTGGTGATGCCGATCTTATTGTTCAAAAATCCGCTGGCATCGAACAGCACACTGAAGACGCCGATCGAGCCGGTGATGGTATGCGGCTGCGCTACGATGGTATCGCATGCCATGGCTAGAAAATATCCGCCGGAGGCTGCGTAGTCGGACATCGAAGCAATCACCGGTTTCTTCTGCGCGGTGAGTTTTATCTCGCGCCACATCGCATCGGAAGCCTGGAAACTGCCGCCAGGAGAATTGATGCGTACAACTACGGCTTTTACTTCGTCATCATCACGCACGCGTTTCATTTCTTTAGTGAAAGATTCTGCGCCTATGATGTTATCTCCTTTCTCTGATTTACCGGGGATAATGGTTCCTTCTGCAACAACAACGGCTACTTCATTCTTCGAAGATTTGTAGGCCGAGAAGCTGCGTTTGTATTTCGAATATTTGATAAACTCAAGCTTCTTATCAGAGTCAATACCCACGCGTTTTTTCAATTCCTGTTCCACCTGGTCTACATACAACAGCGAATCCACCAGGCCATGTTCCATTGCCTGCCTGGCATTTCGCACCAGCATCTTATCGGCAATCTCTTTCAGTTTGTCTCTCGGAATTTTTCTCGCCTCCGATACGCGATCCAAAATATGATTGTAGATAGAATTGATCATTTCATTCAACTGCAACCGGTTCTCGGCGCTCATCTTCTCTAAGAGGAACGGTTCTACTGCACTCTTAAACTCTCCCACGCGAAATACTTCGGGCTTGACTTCAAGCTTGTCAAACAATCGTTTAAAAAAAGCTACCTCTGCTGACAGTCCGTTGAATTCCAGTTCACCTTCGGGATTTAAATAAATTTTGTCTGCAGCCGAAGCGAGATAATAAGCCGACTCTGAAAACATTTCGCTGTATACCACTACCCATTTGCCACTCGTTCTGAAATCGATTAATGCCTGGCGGATTTCCTCCAGCACGGTGTAGCCCGTTTGGGGAAGTGTAACAGTCAGGTAAATGCCTTTGATATTGTCATCATCTTTTGCATGCGCGATAGTTTGCCGGAGTTGTGCCAGGCCGATAGGATGCGGCGCTGATGTGCCGCCCATCAATGACACCATCAGGGGTAATTCCTTCTCAATTTCATTTACCGGTGCATCCAGATCAAGTTGAAGGATACTGCTTTCCTGAACCTTTACTTCGTCGCCGCCTGAGGCCGAAATGATAACGACAATAATGACGCACAATAAAATCATAGCTACCAGTGCACCCAGGCAAGAAGCGAAAAATGCTTTCCAGAAATTCATGTTGCAATTATTTAAGTTTCAAAAGTAAGCAATACTGATTCGAATAAAAAAGTATGTTTGCCGTCAAGTACAAGAATGAAGAACATAAGTTTTCTATTGTTGGGAACTAATCTCGGAGATCGAAAAAAAAATCTCGCGTTAGCACGAACAGCCATCGAAGTTTCCATCGGCCGGGTTGTAAAAGCTTCATCCATTTATCAAACAGCAGCGTGGGGAAAAAAAGATCAACCGGATTTTTTCAACCAGGCATTGGAGGTTGAAACGGAAATGTCTCCTGAAAAGATGCTTGGCGAAATTCTTGACATCGAACATCAACTGGGTCGGAAACGCGAAGAACGATGGGGTGAGCGAACGATGGACATTGATATTTTGCTGTTTGGTGATCTCATATTGAATTCGGCTGATCTTACCATTCCGCATCCGCGGCTCGCGCTGCGGAGATTTGTATTAGCGCCTTTGGCGGAAATCGCCGGGGGTGTTCACCATCCTGTTCTTAATGCCACCATTCGCCAAATACTGGAAGCATGTGACGATGAATTGGCAGTCCATAAAATTGCTGACTAGTGCAGCGAACCATCTTTTAGTTCGTCCGTAATGATGGACACGCACCTGAAGCGTCTATTGCCCTCTAAACAGGAGTTATTCCATGGCTGTCATGGCAGTCTTCAAAATCTCTTTGACAACAGTAAAATACAGGATACCTAAAGGCTCGACACTTCCGCTGCCGGCACGATTTTCTTTACGAGACCTTGCAATACTTTTCCTGGGCCGCACTCAATGAAGATGGTGGCACCATCTTTTGCCATGTTTTGAACCGATTGCGTCCAGCGTACAGGCGCAGTAAGCTGGGCGATCAGGTTCTTTTTTATTTCTTCTACGTCGACCGAAGGCAAAGCATTTACATTTTGATACACCGGACAAATGGGTTTGCTGAACGTGGTTTGTTTAATGGCAGCAGCCAGCTCCTCGCGCGCTGGTTCCATTAAAGGAGAGTGGAAGGCACCGCCTACCTGCAAAGGTAGTGCACGTTTAGCGCCGGCAGCTTTTAGTTTTTCACAGGCCACTTCAATGCCTTTCATCGATCCTGAAATGACGAGTTGGCCGGGGCAGTTATAGTTTGCCGCTACAACAACGTCATCAATAGACGCACAGACCTCCTCGACAGCTTTATCTTCAAGTCCGATGATAGCCGCCATGGTAGACGGGTTGATTTCACACGCATGCTGCATAGCAAGGGCTCGCTTGGAAACCAATTTCAATCCATCTTCAAAGGAAAGTGTTTTATTAGCCACGAGGGCAGAAAATTCTCCCAGCGAATGTCCTGCTACCATGTCTGGTTTGAACGAATCGGAAGTGAGCGCAATGGCCACAGAGTGTAGAAAGATGGCTGGCTGTGTTACGCTCGTTTGCTTTTGTTCATCAGCCGTTCCGTTGAACATCACATCGGTTAATTTAAAACCGAGGATGTCGTCTGCTTGCCTGAACAAGGATGCAGCTTTTGTATTGGCATCAAAAATATCTTTACCCATTCCGGTAAACTGAGCACCTTGCCCGGGAAACACATATGCTTTCATTGGAGCAGCGTTTAAAATGATGCTGCAAAATTAAAGGAAAAGTTGAGATTGTATAGTGAATTGCCCTGCGCTCAATTGCCCTACGCTTCAGCGCAGGTATGGATCAGCCAAGAAACCTTGCCTTCAGATCAGGCGTAGGGATCATGCATTGATCTTGTTTTCCGAAAAGCCGATAACGGTTTTTAGCGATCAGGTTATAACAAGCATCGCGAAAAGATTTCGGGAGGACTTTAAATATCGTAAATGCCTTCCACGGTAGGGCTAAATGTTCAGCGATGAATAGCGCAGCATCGCTTCGTTCATACATCCGGTGGGCATCGATAACAATAAAACTGTAGAGTACATCGGGGTTTAAATTAAACCGGGTAAGCTGTGTTCTGCCTGTCTCCGACTGAAGGGATGCAAATTTAAAGCGTCCTTGAGGATCTCGCTTGATAATGAACTGAACAGTACCGTTACAAAGATTACAAACACCATCAAAGAGAACGAGTATAGGGCTGGCGTTATCTAGCGGATCAGGTGAACCCATCCTTTGATGATTTTAGTTTTATCAGGAGAAACAATATCAAATGTTACTTCCGCTACATAGTAATATACGCCGGTTGACAACTGGTTACCGTTCTTGTCTTTTCCATCCCAATCCACATAGATCGAATTGTCATCGTCGTTGATGGAGCCTTCATAGGCATAAACTTCCTGCCCCCAGCGGTTATAAATTTTTACGTTTACCGCTTCAACAAAGCGTGCACACTTGGTCAATGCTTCCTCGGATATGTTGCAGCCACCTTCTTCTCCGCCGGTATTCCTGTCGCTGTAAGCGCTGAACAAATCGTTGCAACCATCGCCGTTCGGTGTAAATACATTGGGGAGCTCATAATAGGGACAGTTGTCATTACAAATCGGATCACTGAGTTCGCTTTCATTCAACGATCTGTCAACGGCTGAAATTCTATAACAATAAGCAAAGGACGTAACACTTTTGTCAATGAAGAAAGTATCTGCAACAATACCAACATCCTGCAGCAAGGTAAACTCGCCATCGGCGCTTAGTCCCCGATAAATACGGTATCCCAATATGTCTGTATCGCAGTCGTCTTCATTTCTGTTCCAATAAATTGTGTTCTCAAAAATATTTGTTCCGCAGTTATCGGGGTTCTGTAAAAAATCCTCACAATTCAAAGACTGCACCAACAGTGTAGGCTTGCAGGGAGGAATTGTGTCGCCGATCTGCGCACATATAATCTGCGAAAAATTTTCCAGGGGCTCGTCAATGGCAGGATTACCATAGCCACCCCGTGTCATGATGCGGTAGCAGTATGTTTGATCATCGGCCAGTTCACCGTGTTGTCCTTCATCAACGAACATAAATCCATTGGCCAAAACATCTACTTCATCTATGAGTACCAATTCGCTTTCCGTTGCTCCTTCAGGGCCCCGATAAATTAGGTGTTTATTGGGGACTGTCTGAATTTGATTTGACCAGGGCACAAAGGCGCTCCAGTTCAGTTGAATTCGTCCTACCTGCGACTGAGCGGTTAAGCGCACTGAAGAGGCCGGAAATGCTGAGCCAATCAGCGCATCGTTCGCTGCATACGCGGTAACACTATAGTTGTATACATTGTCTTCTGTATTAAGACCTGTGTCCAGAAACGTTGTATCATCGTCATTGATTGTCGCTACCAACACAGAATCCTGGCCACGGGCAAAACCAACAGCGCGATACAAATCATACCGGTAGGGTCGCGGAAAATCGGTGACATTTGCATCAAAAGGACTTCGCCAGCTAACGCGGATTTCACCTGTGGACACATCCGTCTTATCGACTGTAACATGTGTCATGATGGGAACGTCCGCCGGCAGCGGTGCAATACAAGTATCCTTGGAGACATAACTTTCACCACCACCTTGCAGCGGAAAGATGGCCACTAACCGGTAGCAATACTTAGCGCCCGGCGCCAGTCCCATTCCATTATTTGTATCTACATAGCTGGTTACAGGAACCTGGTTATCATCCTTGATAGGCACCTCCCCTAACAATTCATATCCTAAATTGTCGGGCATACCTGTCTCGCAGTTGTCAGGTTCAAAGGGTGATCCATCAACCTTTCGCCAGATCTGCATTCGTTCTGCATTCTGGCAGAAGTATGGATCCCACTCAAGCGAAGTAGAACGATTCGAAGTATTGATCTGGATGTCTTCCCAAACCGGCGGAGGTCCGACGACAGTGATCAGCCACGTTTTGAAAGTAACCAACTTTGGTCCGTTCTCCGGGTTGTCCGTGATTTTAAAAACAACCTGATAGGGCTGTTGCTTCACGTGGATACATTCGGTGTTCCATTGAAATTTTAATTCAGCAGGAGGAACAGAAGGTTGAAAATCATTTACACCTGGAACGGGAGAATACGTAGCCGGCGATTGGCCTGCAGGAAAATTAAAGATCTCTGAGAATGCTTCGATTTTTACATCATCGTTATCAGGATCGATACCCAGGATGGTTTCATTTAAAACAGTTCCGGCTACCACACAAGTATCAGGTGGCAAAATCAAGTCAGGCCGTTCGTTATCACAATCGTCGACAAGGATCTGCATATCACGCCGCACATAACCCAGCTGATAATACTTTCCTCCTCTTTTTCTCCATTCAATAACGTGAAAGGCAATGTTGTACTCACCGACCGCACCAGGCGCGTCCCAGGTAATTGTTCCATCCACCGGGTCGATGGAAAAGGTTGGCTTGCCAGTGCCTTCTTCATTGGCGTTGTTATAATTATTATAGAATTTAGGATCATTAGGATCTCTGTAGTTCAATACTTCTGTTCTTCTGTCACTGAAAGGGACAACTAACGCATAGGATAGGCTGTCCTTGTCGGGATCATATGCCCCCGGATTATGTGTCCAGGCAACGCCGGGGCAGGCATGGTCGATGGGTGGTACCAGCAGCACCGGTGTATCGTTACATCCCAGGAAGGCATCCATTTTTATCACGGTCTCCAGGTAGAAAGTAGTCTGCACTGAAATATCCATGTTCAAAACGCCCTCGTTACGATTGGGCTCGCGGTAGCTGATAACATAAGTTCCCGTTGTGGGATACGTATGAAAAACAGTGTAAGAGGCGGTTGCTACGGTACCCTCTGCATCGAGATCGGGCCGCGGGTTATTTTCGGTTTGAGGAACGAATTCCCAGCTACCATCCCCAAAATTTATGATATCCTGTTCGCCACCGAATCTTACGGTTGAACCAGTGTTGGTATAAACGGTGATTGTTATTTTAAAGGTACGACCGCAATTCACTCTCTCGGCTACGATATCACCGGCTCTTAAGTGGGTCGCCTGAGATTCAGTAAGAACAAAAAAAATGAACAACGTCATGACGGAAATTATACGCCACACATTGCTCACTGCTGTGAAGGGGTTCATGCCGGTGCGGTAAAATCTTTAATAATCAACATTCAAAGGTCGATAAAGTTACAATATATAACCTTGTTTTGTATCCATAAAATTCCATCAAGTAAACGTACAACATCTCGCATTAGTCTTGAAATGACAGAAACTTTTTAGTTTTCCGTGGTATCCCGCAGCGTTCAAGCAAAACGTTATCTTGGTTCTCGTTTTTTTGTAATCATCAATTCGTTACTGAAGACAGAAGCCGTTCAAATAAAATATTTCTTTTAGGCAGTAATGAAGCGTTTCTCATTTCGTTTAATTTCGCAGGGACCCGACCTATACTTTTAACCATCGTTACATGATTCATTCGGACACTAAACTCGATCGTTTTGCCCTTCAAAAAAGGGAGATGGAAATTCAACAACTGCTTCGGCAAATGAAGGCAGATAAACTTCACGATAGTCCCGTTTATCAAAAGCTTAAACAAGAGCTTTCCGATTTAAAAAACAAACTCATTCAATTTCAATAACCCCTCCTCAAATAGTATCAGACTTAACCTCCGGATGCGTACATTTGGTATTTAAATAACCAAAAACGTATGCGTGTTGTAGGGGAAATTCCTCACGAGGTTTGTAAGATTACGCTATTTGCATGGAATAATCGCTATTTAATCAAGTTGGAGCACGGACTCTTAGAGCAAACATATAAAGTCAATCAGTTTGATATAACTTCGGAGGCCGACCTATATAAAATTGTGGACAAGTCCTTCATTGATGACGCCCTGAACCGTTTTGGCGAAATGGATAAGACCCTTCAATTGGCCCTGGAAAGGGTATAAATCATTAGGTTTTCCAGCATGATGGAATTTGTTTTATTTTGCAGCCCCCATGGAAGTAGTAGAGAAGAAAAATAAGAATAAAAGATATAAGCCTATTCTGGAGGGTATACCCGACTGGCCGGTGTATCAATTAAGTAAGAACCGAAAGGAATTTATCGAAGAAGTTGCCCAAAAGACTTTTTCCCAAATAAAAAAAAACCGTCCGACTACCAAGCAGCTGATTGACGAAATTCAGGCTACGGTTTACCGTGAGCAGCAACGGATGAAAAGAAACCGCTGGCGTGTAGACGCAGCAGACGAGCCTAAGTTCTGGGCCACGATAAAAGATGAATTGGTAGCATTGTCCAGCAAGACACCCGAAGAGTCACAGGCAAAAGCGGATGAACTTCTTTATCGCATTGTCTTTCGCTACGCTAACGAGATCGCAGGAAACTTTAAAGCTTCTTCATATCGTGTTACCCGTGAGATTGTAAAATTCTGGTTTGCCCGTCTATTGAATGGCGCACGTGTGAAAAAATTCGGAGCTTTCTTTCGCAATCGATACTCGTTACGCGATAAAATTCACATCGTTGGTAAAGTTGGTCAGCTTCGTAAGTTGGCTAAAGAAGGAACTGTCGTTATGGTTCCAACGCACTTTAGTAATCTCGACTCTATCCTCATCGGATGGATCATTCATTCCCTGGGATTGCCTGCATTTATTTATGGTGCCGGCTTGAATCTTTTTAACATCAAGATATTCGCGTATTTCATGAATAGCCTTGGTGCTTATAAGGTTGACCGCAGGAAAAAAAATGTTCCATACCTCGAGACTCTGAAGTTTTATTCCATGTTGGCCGTACAAAAAGGTGCCCATAGCATTTTTTTCCCTGGCGGTACCCGTTCGCGGTCAGGAAAACTGGAGACCCAGCTGAAGCTGGGGTTACTCAGCTCTACCATCGAGGCGCAACGTAATCTCTACCTGGATACTCCGGAAGGACAACCGGTGAGAAAGATTTTTATCGTACCTGTCACGTTAAATTATCATTTCGTGCTGGAAGCTCCGGACTTGATCGATGAATATCTTTCATCCAAAGGACAAGATCGCTACCTGCCGGAGCAAGACAAATACGGCAGCTTTCAGTTGCTGCGATTCCTTTTTAAATTTTTCACCAAAGGTTCTAACATATCGGTATCGATCGGTCCCGGACTTGATGTCATCGGAAATTATGTAGATGATGGAGGGAACAGTCTCGATGCACACCAAAGGGTCATTGATACACGTGATTATTTTATTTCAGATGGCGCCGTAACGATCGATAAACAGCGTGAGGATGAGTACACCCGCATGTTGAGTCAAAAGATCGTTTCCGAATATCATCGCATCAACAGGGTTTTCGGTAGCCATCTCGTTGCATTTGTTGCGTTCGAACTCTGGCAAAAGAAACATCCGAACCTTGACCTGTTCGGACTCTTGCGTCTCCCTGAAGAAGACCAGGAATTAAGTTATGAAGAATTCCGTGCGTCGTGTAAGCGGGTAAGAAAAGAGATCTACAGGCTGCGGGAGGAAAACAAAATTTACTATGCGACACATTTGACCGGAAAAATTGACCTGGTTATCCGGCATGGATTGGACAACGTTGGCATATTTCACCTGAATCGGCCGTTACTCATGAACAAGGAAGGAAATATCATTACAAAAGATTTCAGTACCCTTTATTATTATCATAACCGGCTTGCAGGCTATGACCTCGAGAAGTTTGTCTGACAAAGATAAACCGGTTGGTGTGATCGGTGCAGGGAACTTCGGTAGCGTTATTGCTAACCTGCTGGCACAGCATCGTAAAGTACTACTCTACGCTCGCGATCCTAAAGTTGTAGCTCACATTCTTGAGAAGAAAGAAAATCGTGGATATAAAATGCACGAGCATATTGTACCGACGAATGATCTTGCATCGGTCGCTGAAGCGTGTGATATCATTTTTCCGATTGTTCCTTCGGCCCACTTTCGCTCCATGATGCGGGAGCTTTCACCCTATCTGCATCCTTACCACCTGCTGATTCATGGTACGAAGGGATTTGACTTAACACTTCCCCAGAACGAAACCATTGCTACTATAAAAGAGCTTAACCGCAGCATGGTTAAAACCATGAGCGAAGTAATATCTGAAGAAAGCGTTGTGGCGCGCGTTGGCTGCCTGGCCGGGCCCAACCTGGCGCGGGAACTTGCCGAAGGTCACCCGGCCGCTACTGTAATTGCCAGTCACTTTAATGAAGTTATCAACGTAGGAAAAAAGCTTTTGCGCAGTGATCATTTCCAGGTGTATGGTAATAATGATCTTGTTGGCGTTGAATTGGCAGGTGTATTGAAGAATGTTATCGCGATTGCCGCTGGCGCACTTAGCGGAATGGGTTATGGTGAAAATGCCAAAGGCTTGCTGATCAGTAGGGGTATGGTTGAGATGGTTTATCTGGGCAGGGCGCTGGGAGGTAATACCAAAGCGTTTTTAGGAATCGCTGGTATCGGCGACTTGGCTACCACCTGTAACAGCTCCCTAAGTCGTAACTTTCATGTAGGCTACCGGTTGGCACAAGGAGAAACACTTCAAGATATCACCTCAAGTATGGATGAAATTGCTGAAGGGATTAACACCGTGCAAATCGCAAAAAAATGCGCCGATTATTATAAGGTGCGGGCCCCGATCACAAAAACACTGTACCATGTTTTGTTTGAGGAAATGACTGTAAAAAAGGCTTTGGAGTATTTAATGCGTTATCCATTAAATGTAGACATTGATTTCCTGGTAGAATAATCAGGGCAACCTCTACAGCAGAATTTCACGAACATTATCTCTTATTTTTCCTGCCAGTTCATCCAAAGGCAAATCATTTATATCTCTGCCGAAAGGGTCTTCAATTTCTTCGGCAATAAGTTCCACGCTAAGGAGGACAAACGAAACAAGTACCACGATTGGAATAGTCATGTATCCGGATTGTGTTACAAATCCAAAAGGCAATGTGATGATGTAAATGAAAATAAATTTTTTAACGTACATCATATACGAATATGGAATAGGTGTATACTTGATGCGTTCGCAGGCACCCAGTATATCAATAAAATCTTTTAACTCTTTATCAAGATTGATCAGGTGATCGCCGCTGAGTTTCTTTTGAATATAAAGCTCATTGACTTTTTGATACATCAATGCTGCAATGCGGTTAGGCTTATGTTTGTATTTTTTTAAGTCGTTAATTAAAGACTCATCCGGTGGCGGATCCAGTTCAGCAAACTGTACGCCACCCCGAAGGCTTTCCTTGGCAGCAAACACAAAATTGGAAATCATTTTAAAGAACCAGTCCCGTTCCTCGTGATTTTCTTTGCTGATATAGGCACTGATCTTCAACGCAAAGTTTCTTGTACTGTTAACCATCCCACCCCATAACCGTCTTCCCTCCCACCAACGGTCATAGGCTGTATTGGTCCGGAACACCAAAAACAAACCCAATACAATCCCAAGCAGGGAGTGCATTGAGACCGTAGGCTGAAATTCAGATTTATGCAACTCGAGATAGTCTATAAAAATATAGCAGGTAATGGAAGTATAAACCGCCATAAATATCAAAGCCGGCATCAGTGTACGCATCACGCGCCGGCTGTAGGCATGAAAAATCAGGGAAAACCACTGCTTGGGGTTATACATTACCATATTTCAGAGTATTTGATGCAATAACTCTATTCATCTAAATATTTGCAATATTAAATGCAGGAAAGCGGTTTTAGGATGATGCCTGACTATTTTATAAGTCATAATTTATTTCTTGATGAATTGAAAATTTTTATCGCTTATCTTTAAACGTCTTTTCCTAAAACCGAATAATGTACTAAGGAAAGCTGATTTAACATGGCGCACCATAATTTAAGCACCTCAACTATACCACCGATGATTAAAAATAGTTTAACTCTATTGTTCGTACTGTCAATAATATTTTCAACAAGTTGTTTAGCGCAGGATTTTCTTGTAACGGTGCAAGGTGACACACTCCGGGGCGATGTAAAAGCGCTGGATTTTGGTGTTGATAAAAAAGTTCAGATTACAGAAACCGGTAAGAAGAAAACCGTTTATCCTTTTTTCAAGGTTAAAGGTTTCTCCATCAACAACGAAGTATATCAGCCCGTCAAAGGACCAAACGGATATGCCTTTATGAAAGTCGTGAAAACCGGTTACTTATCCCTCTATGCTTTTAAGGCTCAGAATCAAACCACGTATGGTGGGTTGTATCTCCTTAAAAAAGACGGCGAGGGTATTGAAGTACCGAATCTGACGTTCAAGAAGAACATGCGAAAGTTTTTAGATGATTGTCCAGTCGTAGCCGATAAAATTGACAGGGATCTTTTAAACAAAAAAGACATTCATAAAATTGTAGACGAATATAATGCATGCGTGGAAAACCGAACCAGCGCTGCGCAGAGCGTTGTAGCAACTGCCACACCCAAAGTAAAAGTCAGCGACGCCTGGGATGTTCTTGAAAACAAAGTGAAAGCGCATGAGGATTTTGAAGGAAAAGCCAATGCGCTGGAAATGATCAGTGAAATAAAATCGAAGATTTCTTCCTCACAAAAGATACCGAACTTTTTGATCGAAGGACTTAAAAGCTCTTTAGCGCAAGAAGAATTTAAAGCAGAACTCGAAAATGCCCTGAAGGAAATCCAATAGTCAATGCCCAGGCGTTAGACTTTTTTTTTTCTTTCTTGAAATACTGTAGCAGTGAAAATATTTTTTCCCTCGTTCGAAGCATTATAAATGCACTGCATAAGGCAACCGTTACGGCAAGAGAGAATAAATAACCACCATCTCCCTGAACTGAAATGCCCAGCAATGTGAGATGCATACCGATTGCACCAATCATTAAACCGAAAGCCAGTGAAGCCCCCAGCCATGCGGTTGCATTAAGAAGCAGCAGTATAGCAGCCGTCAACTCCATAATACCAACACCAATTCTTCCCCACGGTTCCATCCCAACGGTAGTGAAAATGTAAACCGATTCTTCTGATCCAGAAAATTTGAAATATAAGGTTTGCGCTAAGATGATCGCAGCCAATATCCGGGCAAACCAGTAGACAACTCGTGAGACTTTTTCCATGACTTTTTTTTACAAGTCCAAAAGTCGCAATGTTGTCGACGAGAAAATGTCATGTAATTGACAACTGCTTATTTTTCATGAATAAGGTTTTGCACATCCCAACCTTTGTTGGAATTCAGGTAAATATTTCCGTTTTCAACCGTGAGCGGAGAAACAATATTATTTTGATAGATCGCGCCCGTACCTAAGCCGTGCGGCAAATTGATTGGGTAATTAGCGGTAAATTGGCAAATTGCATTCAATCCAATATTTGACTCCAACGCAGAAGTAATCCACCACCCTATTCCTTGTTTTTCCGCAGTAGCAATCCATTCGCGACATCCGGTTAAACCTCCATGAAGTGTAGGTTTGAGGATGATATACTGTGGTCGTAGTCTCCTTAATAACTCGGTTTTTCTTTCTCCTGATTCGTATCCGATCAGCTCTTCATCCAAGGCCACAGGTATCGGTGAATGTCTGCAAATATCCACCATTTCTTCCTGCCCTTGCTTAATGGGCTGTTCAATGGAGTGTATGGCAAATTGATTTAAACGTGTCAGCTTCTCCAACGCTTCATTAGGATGGAAAGCGCCATTTGCATCCAGCCTTAAGGTAATTTGCTCCGGGCCATACTGTCGCCGAATATCTTTCAACACTTGACATTCCTTATCGAAATCAAGTCCGCCAACTTTCAACTTAATACATTTGAATCCCTGTTGAATTTTCTGGTGCACTTGCTGGATCATAAAGTCCACATCTCCCATCCATACCAATCCATTGATGGGAATCGCTTTACCCTCTAAAAAGCTATTCTTAAAAACAATTCGCTTGCCTCCATTGAGGAGATCTAGCCATGCCGTTTCCAATCCAAAGGAGATTGCCGGACAATCTGTCGGAACCATCCGGGCAATATGAGCAAGCATCGCATCCCCGTGTTGGTGAAGGTCACCCGGAAGCTTAATATTCTGAATCTCTTTCAGAACGTCCGCTAAGATATTTTCAAAATCCGGTTTTGCATCGGTGCTTAGTCCTGGCAGCGGTCCACATTCTCCAAGTCCGACAATTTCCGGATTTGATTCGTCCCATAGCTTGATGAACCACGACGTTTTATCTTCCATTAGACCCCGCGACGTTCGGGCATTAAAGTTGAACCGGAAGATTTTCTTTAAAAAAGATGCTTTAATCGTCATAAAAATATCCGCGACGAAAATAATGTTTTAAACTTAACTTTGTTTTTTTATCAGCCATGAAGCTTGACGTTAATGACTACACCTACGACCTGCCGCAAGAGAAAATTGCGTTATACCCGCTGGCACAACGTGATCAATCCAGGCTTCTTGTCTATCATAAAGGTGCCGTAACGCATGAAAAATTTACCAACATCGCCGCGTTCTTACCGCCGGACGCATCTTTGTTTTTTAATGAAACAAAAGTTATTCCTGCCCGTCTGCTTTTTCAAAAAGAAACCGGCGCTGAGATAGAGATATTTCTTCTTCATCCAATCAGACCTTCAACATTGCTTCTGGAAGCTATGCAGGTCACAGGAAGCTGCACGTGGAAATGTGCCATCGGTAATTTAAAACGCTGGACTGATAACATTACGCTAGTAAAAAAAATAAATAATCTCACACTCCAGGCCTCACTTGAAAACAAACAAGAAGGCATTGTCACTTTTACCTGGACCAACAACGTTTCATTTGCCGAAATAATCCAACGTGCGGGTGATACGCCGCTGCCGCCTTACCTCAAAAGGAATTCAGAAGAACTCGACAAAGAACGTTATCAAACGGTTTACTCCAACCAGGAAGGAGCCGTTGCGGCGCCAACGGCTGGCCTGCACTTTACAGCTACCGTATTCGAATCTCTCAAACAAAGAAATGTTGCTGTCGACTTTCTAACGCTGCATGTCAGTGCCGGAACATTTCAACCCATAAAAGTACAAGATCCATTGGACCATGTGATGCACCAGGAGCAAGTGGTTGTAAGCCGTGAGAATATTGAAAATCTTTTGAAAGGAAAAAACATTGTTGCCGTGGGGACCACTTCCCTGAGAACATTGGAGAGCCTTTACTGGTTTGGCGCAAAACTTTTGGTTAACCCTGGCGCAAATTTCACTATATCCCAACAGGATGCCTATACGTACAATGAACCCCCGACATCAACAGCAGCACTTCAAGCTGTATTAAAGTATATGGATGAAAGTGAAAAGCAGAAAATTGTTGGAGAAACTTCAATCTATATTGTTCCCGGCTACACGTTTAGAATCGTCAATGCCCTTATCACAAATTTTCACCAGCCATCCTCAACGTTGATTCTACTGGTGGCAGCTTTAATTGGCGATGACTGGAAAAAAGTATATCACGAAGCTCTTTTAAATGATTATCGATTTTTGAGCTATGGAGATAGTTCACTTTTAATCCCTAAGTGAAAGTACGGCTATGCCAGATTTCTGAAGTCCCAACCCTAATTAGAAGACCTACAAACTTGTTGATTTAGTAGCAATGATTATGGCTTCGCCGCTATTAAGGCACTTAAATCCACAATGTTTACTTCAACACGTCTACCTTCTTCCTTGGAAGCCGACTGATCTTTCGTTGCACCGTACCCTTTTGCTACGATTCTCCGGCGAACGATACCTTTGTGATTGATATAATCGAGTACGGCAATAGCACGTTTATTAGAAAGTTCCCGATTTAACTCCTCTGTTCCTTCGATGGAAGCAAAGCCTAGAATTTCCACGCCGAGTCCTGGGTATTTTTTAAGTTCAGCGAGAATGGCATCGAGCTGACTATTGTATTGGACCTTTAAGTCACTCTTACCGGCATCGAAATAAATTTTTGCTGACTTGGTTAGTGCAGCCCTATCGAATTCCGTTGCCTTGGCTTGCAATTTTTGCTTTTGCACCTCCTCTTTCATTATAAAAGTTGGAAGGGAAAAAATTGTTTTTCCACCAACATTCTTTTGTTCAAATTTGCTCTCGTCACTTTCGTCATAGTAGTAAGTACGAGACGCTACCTCAATGCGCGAATTTTGCTTTTCATCAAAGTTAACATCCTCAATCGGATCTTTCATTTGAATTAAATCCGTCAGGTAAGTCATCCCTTCTTTATCCTGCGATGCAATAAGGTCCAGCATCATATCATAAACGTCCAGGGTACCCCCTTGTACCAATTTAGCCTCGTGTGTTTTGCGTAAGTCCGCTTTCACATCCTGGTCGGTATCGTAAAATGCATTCTTCACCTGAACCTCCTGGCCGACGACAACATCAAACTGGCGAATGGTTTTCAGATTGATCATCTGATACAGTTCATAAAAATAGGTTTGATTTGGAATGTTAATGTTTAAGGTGTATGGTAGAAATCCTTCGGATTCAATAACCATATCATAATCCTTTGCCGGTGGCAGAATAACGAGGTAGTTACCCGTCACTGGATCCGGATTGTAGACGAAGTCAAGTTTTTTATCCGTCTTATTATCGATCAGATAAATTTTTGTTGGCATTGGTTTTCCTGTCTCTGCGTTTAAAATTTTTCCTTTTATCATCGTGAGCGGGATGTCAGCAGATTCAGCAGGCATATCAATATAATAAATGTCTTGGCCACCCATACCTCCTTTGCGGTCCGACGAAAAATAACCACGTGTACCGTCTGCGATCAAAGTAAAATAGTTATCGTTGACGGTAGTGTTGATTGGGTATCCCATGTTCTCCGGATTGCTCCATTTGTTACCGACTAGTCTTGACACGAAGATATCGCGACCACCCATGGTATTGTGACCATCTGAAGTAAAGAATAAGGTTTTTTGATCGGGGTGAATGAATGGCGCATCTTCATTGGCCTTCGTATTCACTTCAGGACCAAGATTCACAGGTGTACTCCAGGACCCGTTAGCCTGCATCGTTGTTTTATAAATATCCAGTCCACCTTGCCCGTTGATACGGTCGCTCGCAAAATAAATTGTTTTACCATCCGGAGTTATACTCGCTGTTGATTCAAGAAACTTTGGTGTATTGATCGTGGGGGTAATTAAGCTTGGTCTGGACCATTCATCTCCTGATTTATTGATCTGGAATAAACTTCCCGGATCTGTGGAGCCGCCCATAAAAATAAGCATTTTCTGACCGTCCGCCGAAAGGCCAGCAGTCCCTACGTTGTAATCATGAGCGATGGGAACAAGTTTTGGTTCAGACCACGCGCCTGAGTTATTAAACGTGATATAAATTTCTTCAATAAACTTATCACCTGTACGGGTCTTGCCGGTATTGGGTCTTAGTGCTGTAAAAGCCATCACACTCTCGTCAGCCGACAACACAGGATTATACTCTGTGTATTTGCTGTTGATGATGGAATTAAAATGATGTACTGTAAAATCGCGCGGCACCGACATTAAAGCTACTGCGTTGTGGCACGTTTGAATGGCTTCATCCGCCATCGCCATAGCTTTCTTATCGGCTTTGCTGCTGGTCTCGCGAAACTTATTAAAATATTCCAGTGCTTTTTGAATGTTTTCATCCTTGAGATAGATCGTGCCCAGGTCATAATTTAATATCGCCGGCATGTCTTTACCATTGGCTAATGCAAATTCGAAATAGGGTATAGCTTTTATTTGTTGATCGGTCTCCGGAGATTTTTGGTAGCAGACGCCGGTCTTATAATGGACCATTGGATCTTTTTCGCCGGCTGCTATGGCTTCCAGATATTTTGCCAACGCCATATCATAGCTTCTCACACTAAAAGACCGGTCCGCATCGGCCAAGGCCTTGCTGCTTTGCGCAAATCCCGAGGTCAGTGAAAAAAGGAATATAAAACACAGTATATGAGCCTTTTTCATTATAGTTTTTGAATTTTAATTCAATACTACAAAAAGATGGGCCATACGAATGTTGAGATTCGCTCCTAAACTTACAAGCGCTTTATGGATTTGAAATTTTGCTCTAGCTTCAAGGTTTATTACTAGATATATTATGCATTTGTGCATTCAATACTGAATTAAGCGGCTTTTTATGACCTGTTTTGATATTTGAACTTTGAACGTCTTTAACTTTTAATTGCCACCATGTTATATCTGTTACGAATGTGACAGATGAGCAGTAAATATTTCTACTATCCTTCTCAACACCATAGTGATTCATGTCTCTCGATATTGATATTTTAATCGTTTTTGCTGACTCTGACAATGCACCCTCAGATGAAAGTAGCGTGGAATGGGTATCACAATTCAAAAAGTTTTTGGAGTTCATGCTTACCCAGGTGACGAATGAGAAACTTAAAATTATGCTCAAAGGTGAGTATGACACGCTAACGTCGCCCCGACTGGATAATGTGGGTGTGCTTGTACCAGTCCTCTCCAAAGATTTTATCAGGTCGACCGCGTGTATGCAACATGTCGAGACTTTTTATAATGCCGTAAATAAAAATTCCAACCGCATTTTTAAAGTAACAAAATCGCCACTGACACAACAGGATCAACCTGACTTTTTGCGCCCATTAATTGGTTACAACATGTATCAGCTTGATCCCGATTCAGGCGAAATCCGCGAGTACTCGGACTATTTCAGTACAGACGCAGAACGCCAATATTGGATGGAACTCGTCGATTTAAGCTATGATCTGGTGGGTGCCCTGCATCGACTGAAAAATGGAACCCCAGAGCCTGCTGTAAAAAATCTTTTCAATCGTAAAATTGTCTACGTCGCTGAAACAAGCCACGATCTGTCGGTCGAACGAAACATTATCACAAGAGAATTACAACGGCATGGATATGCTGTACTTCCCGACAGGGCGCTTTCCTACGACACGCCTAACATCGATGAGATTGTCCGCAAAGATCTGGATGAATGTGCTTTGTCAATTCATATGATCGGAAATTCCTATGGCGAAATTCCAGATGGAAGCGCGCGCTCGTTTGTTGACCTTCAACATAAAATCGCGTCGGATAAAGGTGTGGATGCAAAGCGAAAGAATGAATCGTTTACGCGATTGATCTGGATAGCTCCGAATCTGAAACACATCAATGAACGTCAGAAAAAATTTATTGAAACTATCAAGCGCGACGTAGAAATGCAGGAAGGCGCAGAGTTACTGGAAACACCTCTGGAGGATTTTAAAAACATCATTCGTGAAGAGTTGTTGGAGGCCATCGAACGAAAAGCTGTCAAAGAGACGGGTGGACGCGCCATCTATCTTTTGCATGATCGCGAAGATCAGCAGGTAGTAAAACCGTACATTGATTTAATAGAAAGATGTGGCTACCGTGTGCTGATCCCCATGTTTGAAGGAGAGCTGTTAGAGCAGCGGCAAAAACATATTGAAAACTTACGTGCGCTGGATGCAGCGATTATCTTTAAGGGCAAAGGCCACGACCAATGGGTGCACATGAAAGCATTGGATCTGATGAAAGCTCCTGGATTTGGGCGAAAAAAACCAATAGTCGCTAAAGCAATTTTTGCTGCCCCTGGCGAAATCCCTAATCGAGAATCTTTAAAAAGTCAAAATTTCCGGCTGATTGAAGGTGATCTGCAACACTTTATGGAAGCTCTAAAATTATGGTTGCTTGAATTTGACAATTAGCACTTGCTTCGGCAAAATAAAAATAACAACCGTTTTAAACTTAAACTCCATCCTGACCGTTAGCATTGGGATAACTTGAAAATACCTTGCTTTTAGTCCATCTCCTTCACTCTTTCAGATACGCTGTTAAATACAGATCTGTTATAATTACCGTGAGCTTTGGAGGATAGTATTTCTTATTTTATTTTTAGAGCTTAATCTTCAATGTTTAATGGAAATTTTCCTTCATCCGGAGGCCTGGATCGCTTTACTTACCCTTACGTTTTTTGAAGTAGTTTTAGGTATCGACAATATTATTTTTATTTCCATTGTCTCAAACCGGTTACCCGTCGAGATTCGTTCAAAGACACGCAACTTAGGCTTGTTGCTGGCGATGGTGGTCAGAATTCTTTTGCTGCTCACCATCACATGGGTGATGCGGTTTAAAGAAACACTTTTTACAATTCCTGCTACGCTGATTTTTCAGGAACCATTGCCAATCAGTGGCAGAGATCTGATTTTAATTTTCGGCGGCCTTTTTCTGATTGCTAAAAGTACACGCGAGATCAATCACGAAATGGAAGGTGAAGAGGAAGAAATGGAAGCGGGCAGTGGGAAAGCCAACGTAGTCGGAATAATTGTGCAGATCATTTTACTCGACATTATTTTCTCGTTCGATTCAATACTCACAGCAGTCGGTCTAACGGACCAGGTAATCATCATGATCATTGCGGTAATTCTCTCTATTGCCATCATGATCATTTTCTCAGGCGCAATCAGCCGATTTATCCACAAGCATCCTTCCATGGAAGTGCTGGCGCTGGGATTTTTAATCCTGATAGGATTTATGCTCTTCCTGGAAGGCCTCCACAAGGAAGTCCCGAAAGGTTACATTTATTTTGCTATCGTTTTCTCGATGCTTATCGAAATGGTTAACATTCGCGTTAGAAGTAGACGAAAAAAAGCTAAAGAACAATTCCATGAATAACGAAGAACTCCGTTATCCTATCGGCAAATTTGCCCCGAAAAAAACATATACCGCCGAGGAAGTAAAATCCAATATTTTAAGGATTGAAAAATTACCGGCTGCTCTTGAAAAAGTGATCAGCACCCTGAATGCCAAACAATGGGATACACCTTATCGCGACGGTGGCTGGACCGCCAGGCAGGTCGTGCATCACATGGCTGATAGTCATATGAACGCTTATATCCGTTTTAAATGGACGCTTACAGAGCCAACACCTTTGATCAAAGTCTATGATGAAAAAGCATGGGCAGAGACACCAGAAACAAAGCTTGATCCCATCATCTCCGTGTCTTTGTTAAAAACACTTCATGTGAAATGGACCGCCTTGCTGACTCTTCTGACGGAAAGTGATCTTGACAAAGAATACACCCGCCCCGATAAGAAGGATCCTGTATCACTTGCTAACCTCATTGCGTTGTATGCCTGGCATGGAGAACACCATGTAGGTCATCTTAAGATTGTGGCCGGCAAGTCATAGTGTTAATCTTCTTACGTTGAACTATAAGCGGCCATCGTTTCTTTTTTCCGGACACCTGGAGACAATATACCCTGCCCTCTTACGATCCATAAACATTGCGTACCGACGGGAAAGGATTGCTACTCCAGATGATGATTTTCTAGACCTTGATTGGGTACAAAATAACAACAGCAAGCTTGTTATTATCTCTCACGGGTTAGAAGGAAATTCAACTCGCGCCTATATCAAAGGCATGGCCCGTGCATTGGCTGAGAAAGGATTCGATATACTGGCGTGGAATTTCAGAGGATGCAGTGAAGAAATGAACCGGCAACTTCGTTTTTATCACAGCGGCGCCACAGATGATCTTCATTGCGTAATTGCACATGCCATATCAAAAGGTTATAGTGATATAAACCTGATCGGTTTTAGCCTGGGTGGGAATTTGACATTAAAGTATTTAGGTGAGCGGCCTCCCTACCCGGAACTCAGAAAGGCTGTCGCTTTTTCAACGCCACTGGACCTATATACGAGCTGTGTTAAAATTTCTAAACCCGCGAATCGAATCTACTCAAACCGTTTTCTTACAAGCCTGAAGGACAAGATTATTCGCAAATCGAAAAACGTTTCGGGGCTCGATGTAAAAGACATGGACAAGATCAATAACCTGATTTTGTTTGACGATCGGTACACCGCGCCTTTACATGGATTTAAAAATGCGATAGACTATTACAATAAATGCAGTTCTCTTCAATTTCTGGAGACTATTACTGTTCCTACACTAATCATTAATGCCCAAAACGATCCTTTTTTAAGTGAGCACTGTTATCCTGCTGCCAAACTCCGAAATCATCCCTTAATAAAATTCGAGAATCCTTTGCACGGTGGCCATGTGGGCTTCGCTCAATTCAACAAAAATGGATTATATTGGTCAGAAGAGCGGGCGCTTTCATTTTTAATTTCAGAATAGAGCGAACGCGCTATATTTGCGCTATGATTGAACGCTACAGTATCACAGCATCACCCAAAAAACTCGAACAACGATTTGGCATCGATGTGCTGGATACTTATGCTCCAAATTTTAATGCGGCTCCGACACATTTGCTTCCTGTCATAACCTCGACGTCATCGGAAGGCATCTCGACATTTTATTGGGGCACGTCTCCCGAATGGTCGAAGAACAAAACACTCAGTGAAAAAATCATTAACATTCGTGTTGAATCCATACCAGAGAAACCGGTACTGAGAAAAGGGCTTATGAAGGGCCGGTGCCTGATTCCTGCTGACGGGTTTTATGCATGGAAAAAAGTAGGAAAGAAAACTGCAATCCCCTATCGGCTTGTTACCAATGATCAGGAATTATTTTCCTTCGCGGGAATGTGGGAGGAATTTGAAGACACCGATGGCAATGAGTTTCATACCTTTTCAATCATCACCACACCTTCCGATGGGATTGTTGCAACGATTCACGAGCGAATGCCTGTGATTCTCACACAAGACAACGAAAAAATCTGGTTGGATAATCACAGCAACGAAGGTGACTTAATGCAAGCGTTGATACCTTATCCCTCGGAAAAAATGAATCATTATCCGGTGTCGCCTAGAATCAACAACGCAAGTACCAATGTTCCGTCACTCATCATACCCACTCCTCCTGCCGACCAATTCGGCAATCTGACTTTATTTGACTGATCACCTATCCAAAATTTTCATGAAGTTTAAACTTTCACCATCACGAAAGGTTAATCCATACGATTATGAATATTTCGTTATTCCTGCTTTTGATTAGTGTCATTTTCTTTCAACCTGAAAATGAACCGAAATTTAAACCGCATACCATCGATGACAATGTTGCTATTGGCTACGGTCTTGCTATAGGGGATGTTGATGGAGATCGTAAACCTGATATCCTGCTGGCAGATAAAAAGCAATTTGTATGGTATCGGAATGGTGATTGGAAAAGATTTGTAATGGTCGAAAATCTGACAGCAGCTGATAACGTATGCATTGCAGCCCGGGATATTAATAACGATGGCAAAGTTGAAGTAGCGGTCGGCGCTCAATGGAATCCCGGGGAAACAAGTGACACTGCAAAGTCAGGATCCGTTCACTATCTTATTCGTCCTGAAGATCCCACCAAGTTATGGAAACCAGTAAAGCTGCACCACGAGCCGACTATTCATAGAATGCGCTGGGTAAAAGCGGCAGACAATAATTTTCATTTGATTGTATTGCCCCTGCATGGCGTTGGCAATAAAAACGGAGAAGGAAATCCTGTGAATGTTCTTTGCTATGAAGTGCCAAAGAGCCCTAACACGGCGTGGAAATATTCCGTGATTGATCATTCTATGCATCTAACCCATAACCTTGATGTAGTGGAGAGCGATAACCGGGAATTAATTTATATCGGTGGCAAAGAAGGACTAAAAATAATGGGATTTGAAAATGGTAACTGGTCAGTAAGAGATTGGTTCGTTCAGGGTGAAAGCTTTGGAGAAGTGAGTGTAAACGCAACTGCCAGCCTTGTCGCTGGAGTCCAACCGATGCACGGAAACCAGCTGGCTGTTTATAGTAAAATCAATGATCAGGTCACGCGCAACGTACTGACTACAGCATTAAATCAAGGTCATGCATTAAAATTTGTTGACTTATTAGGCATGGGTCATAGCCAGATTATCGTGGGATGGAGGGAACCTGATGCTTCCAAAAAAACAGGTATTAAAATGTATAGACCCGACAGCACCAATCCCAATTCATGGAAAGAATATTGGATTGATGATAATGGCATAGCCTGTGAAGATTTACAAGTTGCCGATTTGGATGGTGATGGCAAAAAAGAAATCATTGCCGCAGGGCGCGCTACCCACAATTTAAAGATTTATTGGAATAAGAATTAAAAAAATCAGACCTCCGTCTTAACAGATTTTTTCTTTCTGTTCCTAAGCACTTCAATAATTGGAGGCAGAATCGAAACGAGTATGATTCCAAAAATAACGTAAGTAAAATTATCCTTGATGATTGGAATACTTCCAAAGAAATACCCTAGCAAAAGAAAACTGATCACCCATGTCACTCCACCGACTACGTTGTAAGTAGCAAATCGCAGGTAGCTCATCGTTCCTATCCCAGCCACAAAAGGTGCAAAAGTTCTGATGATCGGGATAAAGCGCGCATAAATAATCGTTTTTCCGCCGTGCTTGTAATAAAATTGTTGCGTTCTTTCCAGGTATTCCTTTTTCAATAGCTTGTATTTACCACTAAAAGCTTTCGGTCCGATGTACTTACCTACATGATAATTCACGAGATCGCCCAGGATTGCAGCAACGACAAGGAGAACACAAGCAAGCACAATATTCAGGTTGCTTTCAGGTTTTGCAATGATGGCACCCGCTGCAAATAATAGTGAGTCACCAGGTAAAAATGGGGTGACGACCAAGCCGGTTTCCGCAAAAATGATGAGAAAGAGAATCAGATACGTCCAGGTTTTATAGTTGCTGACAATCTCCACCAGGTGTTGATCGATGTGAAGAATGAAGTCTATGAGCGATTTAATGAGTTCCAAAGTCTAGGGTTCGAGTTATAGTTTGAATTAATTTAAAAACCTGAACGAATTGCGAAAGTTTAAAAAAATTCAGGAAGCTAAAAGCAAACACTGATTTAATTCGATTTTCTGCTGCTAAATAAGATCATGTGATGAACGCTCCTCTTTTGCTGATACGATCAGAAGCCACTATCTGCGTCCGGCTCTTCCTCCACAATTGCGTCATCGACCGGTTCATCTGTAGCTTCCGTTTTAGGTTTCTTTTCTTTTCTTTTTCTTTTGGGCTTTTCTTGAGGAACTGCAACTTCTTCCTCAGCATCATCCGCATCATCTTTATTCTTCTTTTTCAGGAACGATAGGGTTCCTTTTTTCTCAGCAGGTTGGGATGCTTTGATAGAATCTTGCTGAGCCTGTTTGACTGAATCATCTTCAACGAAGTCAAAATCATCTGCAGGTTTAGGCTTGATTTGCTGTTCGGTGGTATCCACAGCTTCTTTCTCTTTCTTCTTGAATAGATTTTTGAAGAATCCAAAAAATCCTTTTTTCTCTTTTGTCTTTTTAGAAGCTTTTGCCTCAGCTTGTTGCTGTGCGTTTTGTTGCAGCTGAGATAACCTCACGTCAGGTAGTACCAGGTTATTCCGAAGATACCACATGTAATTATCCTGTTCTACATTGTACCGAATATCGGTGACAACATATTCAGGAGTTTCAGGAACGTACTTGCCGGTCGCTTCATCAAATTTCAGGCTATCAGGAAAGTTATACTTCAATAACCGGAGTTCTTTGTCTTTAGAAATAACGTAGACGCTATCTGCATAGGTTTGGGTTGTATCTACCGGTACGTCTTCGATGTAAGTGCTATCGATAACAGACCGCGCTGCAAGGTCTAGCTCGGCGCCCGGCACGACACCATCTTCTCCATCCTTTCCTTCTTCAAGATCTTCATCACCGGTGGTAAGTGAATCCGGCAATATAGGGTTCACGGGTTTCATCGCGACCGTCTGCATGAGCCTGATTTTTTTGCGATACGATTTGGGTTCGGCAATCAGGTACTTGTTCTTACTCGCCATCAATATTTTGGGAGTGGAATCCTCCTGGAAATAACTAAACTTCTTTCGAAGCTCATTTTTATCATAGATAAACGCACTTTGATATGCAGGGCATATCATACGCTGTGTGCAGGCGCTAAGGAGCAGGCTAAGGGTTAGTAGAGCAAAAAATGGCCTGGCCATGAAATGGGTAAATCAATCAAAAATAGAGATTAAATAAGAATTAATTCAAAAACGGCGATTTTGTAACCACCTGAATGTCAAATTACATGGATTCTAACGTTCTTTTTGCCGTTTTAGTGAGTCCAGCGGCTACTAAATCATACGAATGGTCAATCCACTGCCGTAAAAGCTTGTCAGGAATAGAGCCATCCATTATCACTGTAATCCAATGCTTTTTATTCATATGATATCCAGGTTGCACCGCCGGGTACTTTTCACGCAATTCTACGCCAATTTCGGGGTCGACCTTTAAATTAATGCTCTCAAAACGCTCAATATCCGTCAAAGCGAACATTTTGCCCATTACTTTGTAAACGAGCACTTCTTTTCCAAAAGGAAATTCTTCTGTAACGCCTTTGTGGGAAAGGCAATAGGTTCTACAGGATTCAATATCCACGCTTAAAAGAATCTACGAAGGATGATGTAAAGAATGCCTAAAATGAAAACAATAATAGAAATTTTATTGATGCCGTGCATCATTCTGATATTGACATCCGAAAAGCGAGAAGGGTCTTTTTTTCGAAAGAAATATCCTCCCACCTCGCCCAACTGAAAAAACTGTTTTACACCAGGCTTTTGTTCAGCACTTTCATTTTGGTCATTTGATGTTTTCTTGTTCTCTTCCATAACTCAACTTCGCTTTACACCACATTATTTTTAGATTCATTTGATGGAGGTTCTATCCAATCTCCATGCTCTCGAATCAGATTGATCAACTCATCCACTGCTTTTGCAGTCGGAACGTTTTTGCGCACCACTTCTTTGCCTTTGTATAAAGTGATGCGTCCGGGGCCTGAACCAACATAGCCATAGTCGGCATCAGCCATTTCACCCGGGCCGTTGACAATACAACCCATAATTCCGATTTTAATTCCTTTTAGGTGACTCGTTCTCGAACGAATTTTTCCAGTGGTTTCCTGCAAGTCAAAAAGGGTTCTTCCGCACGACGGACACGAAATATATTCTGTCTTAGATATCCGCGTCCGGGTCGCCTGCAAAATATTAAACGCTGTTTCGTTAACCATTTTGTCAGCACCACAATTTTCTGCTGCAATAAAAACGCCGTCACCAAGTCCGTCCACCAGTAATCCCCCCATGTCAGTAGCTGCATAAAGCTGGAGCTGCTCCTGGCTGATATCTTTATAGGTCCTTCCAATAATTACAGGTACATCGCACCCATTATTCATCAGCTCTACAAAAAGTCTTCGTTGTTCCGCCATACCATGACGATTGTTGGTGCTGATAAACAAAACAGCTGTCTTATCCTCTTTCAGTTTTTGAATCAGATTGTCAGTTACATTCACCAGCAATGCGTAAACAAAATTTAAAACATTAGATTGTTCAATGCCTTTCAAATATTTGTCAGCGTGAATAAAAGGATATGCTCGCTCCTGGTTTCGCTTTTGCAGCCACGTGCTGTGATTATAAATCAGGCTAAGGGTACCTGGTATCTCAAAGTCAAGATTTCTATCTCCTAAAAAAATATAATCACAAGCAAGATCAGAAATATTCCATTTGTCCAACGGAATTGAATACTGATATCCCAAAGCAAAAAGCGATGCAGGTGTAATTTTTTCCTTTGCTGAAAAGTCTGCGATAACACGTGGTATGTGATGCTCACCCCCGATATTCAATACCTGTCTTGTCTTCCGTCGATTGTATTCAAATGGGTTTATCGGGTAATGCTCGATCGCGGGAATGGGATCGTGTGGTATTCTGTTTTCATACCGTTTCACGAGTTCTTGTGCCACTGGAATTTCCGCTTCCGGTTCTTCAGTCAGGGATACCCGGATGGTATCACCCAATCCATCCTCCAGCAAAGTTCCGATGCCAACGGAAGATTTTATCCTACCATCCTCACCATCGCCTGCTTCCGTCACGCCAAGATGCAGTGGGTAGGGTTTCAATCCCTCTTCATCTAGCTTTTGCACCAACAGTCGGTATGCCTGAACCATAACTTGCGGATTGCTCGACTTCATCGACAACACAATGTTATAATAACCTTCGTCTTCACATATCCTCAAAAACTCTAATGCCGATTCAACCATACCCACTGGGTTATCACCATAACGGCTCATGATTCGGTCGGAAAGTGATCCATGGTTGGTACCAACACGCATGGCCGTACCGTATTCTTTGCAAATTTTTATTAACGGAAGAAATTTTTCACGGATGCGATCCAATTCTGCCTGATAAGACGCCTCCGTGTAGTCAATGGTTTCAAATCTTTTTTTGTCTGCGTAATTGCCTGGATTGATCCGGACTTTTTCCACCAACCTCGCGGCTAGCTCCGCTGCATTTGGCGTGAAGTGGATGTCAGCTATCAACGGAGCATAGTACCCCCGTTTTCTCATCTCTTTTTTTATAACCTCAAGGTTTTGTGCTTCTTTTATGCTGGGCGCTGTTATCCTTACATATTCACATCCAGCTTCGATCATTCTGATAGATTGTTCAACTGATCCGATAGTATCCATTGTATCAATGGTGGTCATGGACTGGATGCGGATAGGATTATCTCCGCCCATGGCAACATCACCGATTTTTACTTCTACCGTTTTCCGGCGGCTATAACTTACCAGACTATTGCAATATTGCTTAACCGAGGCGATTTGAGAGTTCACTGTTTCCAATTTGGCTACAAAATTACGTGAAAAAGTCCACAGTCCGCGGACCACCAGTCGACAGTTTTCTGGATCGTTTTAAGTGCTAAGAATTAGATTTTAAAGGATTAACGGCCAATCAGCGCTATTCATAGTTGACCTGCGTGTCATCAATTTAAGCCTTTATCGCAGACCATAGTTAAATATCGCCAAGCTGCGGCCTGATAATAATTTCTTCAACGACGCTTCGAGGTGATAACACATAGGCAGCGTAAATGGTGTCCGCAACATCTTCAGGTTTCATGAAACGTTCGTCGGGAATATCCACGCCTTCCCAACTGGCTGTCTTGGTGGCACCTGGAAGAACGGCTGTAACGCGTATTCCAAATGCTTTGAGCTCTTCGCGAAGGCACTTGGAGAAACCAAGCAACGCGAATTTCGAAATAGCATAGGAACCACCATTGGGGTATGCTTCAATGCTTGCAATTGAACACATATTGAAGATATGTCCCGATTTTTTTTCCTTCATCGAAGGTACCAATCCTCGGGTAGTGTAGTAGGCGCTGTACATGTTCGCATTGATCATGCTTTCCAATGTCCCTTCGGGTTCAGATATAATTTCTCCCGGTAAAAAATATCCAGCGTTGTTGACAAGAACATCCACCGGGCGGTTAAGTTTGTTTACAAAATCACAAAACGTTTTAACCTGATGTTTTTCGGAAAGGTCAGCTTGTTGTCCAAACACGTTTATCGACGGATTTGATTTCTGTATGTCAGTTTTTAATAATTCAAGATCGCGTTGAGAACGTGAGCAGGTTATGACATCGAAATTATCAGACGAAAATTTTTCTATGATAGCACGTCCAATACCCTTAGTCCCCCCTGTTACGACAATGAGTTTGTTCATGAACTTTATTTGTAAAATTTTTGGGTATCTTTCGCAAGGTAATCATTGCACTCGTTTAATGCATCTATGATCAAGGAGATTGGTAAGTATTTCATATTTCTCGGTAATCTGTTCATCAACCGCGAAACATTCAAAACCTATTACAAACTAATTTTAGATGAATGCCTGAGCATTGGATTGGGTTCGCTTTTTTTAGTTGCCCTTGTTTCTACTTTTATGGGCGCAGTAACAACGGTTCAGACAGCCTATAACATGGTGAGTGATTTCATTCCCAATTATGTGATCTCTCAGGTTGTTCGTGAAATGATCGTCCTTGAACTGGCCCCGACAATCATCGCCGTGATCTACGCAGGTAAAGTTGGTTCCAGCATGGCCGGTGGGTTGGGTACCATGAGAATAACCGAACAAATTGATGCACTGGAAGTGATGGGTATTAATTCAATTTCATATTTGGTGTTGCCTAAGATTGTTGCCTCCATATTGATGTATCCGTTGCTGGTGATCATCGCAGGGGTATGTGGTATGTTGGGTGGCTATCTTGCGGGAACCCTCACCGGTATCATTACACCAAACGACTACGTGTATGGCCTCCGTTCCAGCTATAATGAGTTTACTGTGATCTTTGCGCTCATCAAATCCGTTGTGTTTGCATTTTTGGTGGCGTCCATTTCCTCCTACAGGGGGTACTATACACAAGGTGGTGCACTTGAAGTCGGTGTTTCCACAACGCAGGCGGTAACCACCAGTGTGATTGCTGTGTTGATCGCAGACTATTTATTGGCCCAACTTCTTCTTGCGAAATGATAGAAATTCGGAACATAACAAAATCATTCGGCGACAAGCTGGTATTAAGCGAGGTCAGTGGTGTCTTCGAAAAAGGGAAACCAAATCTTATCATCGGTGCCAGCGGTACTGGAAAAAGTGTTTTACTTAAATGTATTGTAGGTTTGATAAAGCCTGACCATGGACAGGTTTTTTACGACGGCAGGGATTTTTATGAAAGCGATCGGGATACAAAAACTGAAGTGAGGCGTGAGATGGGAATGCTTTTTCAAGGCGGTGCACTTTTCGATTCAAAAACAGTAGAAGAAAATGTACGATTTCCTTTGGATGTTCTCACCAGAATGTCAAGGTCGGAAAAAATGGAGCGTGTAAACTTCTGTTTGAAACGCGTTGGACTTGAAAACGCCAATAAAAAGATGCCCTCGGAAATTAGTGGCGGTATGAAAAAACGTGTAGGCATTGCGAGAGCAATCGTTAATAAACCCAACTACTTGTTTTGCGACGAGCCAAATTCAGGTCTTGATCCGCAAACTTCTATATTGATCGATGAACTTATTCAGGACATTTCTGAGGACTTGGATATCACCACCATTGTTGTTACTCACGACATGAATTCCGTGATGGGTATCGGGGAAAAAATCATGTTTATCTACAAAGGACAAAATGTTTGGGTTGGTAACAACAAAGACATCACGCATTCAGGTGTAAAGGAACTGGATGACTTTGTTTTTGCTAATAAAGTGATGAATAGTTTAAGGGAAAATAATGCCTAGAAGAAAGAGAAATTCTGGTTAACTCCATTCAACATTCTTTTTTAATTCAGCTTTCCGCTATCGGAATAGCGAACGATGGCTGAATAGCTGCTTCGCCATCAAACCTTGACAAAGACGGCTGAAGCATTGTGGCCTCCAAAACCAAAAGTATTGCTCAATGCAACGTTGACGCTATGCTTTCTACTTTCTCCTAAAACAATGTTCAATCCTTCTGGCAGGCCAGGATCAATATGCTGTGTATTAATGGTTGGCGGAATTATTTCTTCACTAATGGATTTGATACTGATGATTGCTTCAATAGCACCGGCTCCTCCTAACAAGTGACCGGTGGCAGACTTCGTTGCACTGATCAATAGTTTCCTTTTATGTTCCCCAAAGAATTTGGAGACAGCTTTCATCTCGCTTTCGTCGCCAACAGGAGTTGATGTGGCGTGAGGATTTAGATAATCCACATCCTCTGGCTTTAAATTGGCGTCTTCCAACGCCCACTTCATTCCCAACATAGCACCGAGCCCTTCCGGATGTGTGGCGGTCAAATGGTATGCATCTGCTGACATTCCTCCACCCGCTACTTCAGCATATATTTTCGCACCCCTCCTTTTTGCATGCTCGTATTCTTCGAGTATCAGGGAACCTGCGCCCTCCCCCATGACAAACCCATCGCGGTCGACATCAAATGGACGAGACGCCGTTTGTGGACTGTCATTCCTGGTCGATAAAGCTTTTAATGCCCCGAAACCACCTACGCCTGCTTCATTAACGGCCGCTTCAGATCCACCGGCAACAATGATATCTGCCTTGTTCCAGCGAATATAATTCATAGCGTCGATGATCGCTGTTGTTGAGGTAGCGCATGCAGACACCGTTGTAAAGTTCAATCCCATGAAACCGTGCTTCATGGCAATCCATCCGGAAGCGATGTCTACGATAACTTTGGGAATAAAGTAAGGATTGATGCGCGGCGTTCCATCACCTCGCGCGTAATCCATGATTTCTTGTTGAAAGGTATAGAATCCGCCGTTTCCTGATCCCCAAATGACCCCTACTCGTGTTTTGTCGATTTGATCCAATTCCAGTCCGGCATCTTTCAAAGCTTCTTCAGTAGAGACAAGCGCATACTGGGTAAAAGGGTCCATTTTTCGTATCTCGGCTTTTTCGAAATAATTTAACGGATTATAGTTTTTTACTTCGCAAGCGAACTTCGTTTTAAACTTAGTGGTATCGAACTTGGTGATCGGCGCGGCACCGCTTTTACCTGCAATGAGATTATTCCAAAATTCAGGAATCGAATTTCCTAATGGCGAAACGGTACCTAATCCTGTTACGACTACTTTGCGTTGTTGCATAAAATTTACTTACTGATTTGGTCTATAATCTTTTTACAATGTTTAATAATAATATCCATGGGCTCTCTTGAGCGTTCGACGCGCGAAAACATCAATGCACCTTCGATTGAACAAAATATGGTGTACGCTATTTCTGCGGGCTGAATATCGGCACGAAACTCTTTTTTTTCTATACCATCTTGAATCAAATCGCGGATAAAGTTAACGGTATTCAAAAGCTCTTTAGTGACTACCCGGCGCATAGATGTACGGTGATCATCAGCCTCAATGGCGGTATTGAGCAACGGACATCCGCCCGGTATGGGTGGCGCAAGAACATAAGTCGAATAAAAATCAAGAAGTGCGAGAAGCTGATTTTTGTACGATGACACTCCTAGCAGTTTCCCGCGCACCATTTCTCTAACCCTCTCAATAGAATACCGAAAGGCTTCCAGCGCAATTTCATCTTTACTAACAAAGTTGCCGTACAGGGCTCCCTTTGTAAGGCCCGTTGCCTCCGTAAGATCAACAAGAGAGGTGCCGTCGAAGCCTTTTCGATTAAATAAAGGCGCAGTGCGCTCAATAATGTGCTGACGGGTCCTGTCTGATTTAGTCACGCACAAAGGTAAACAAAATATACCGATTGGTATATTTTAGCTGGTGATATTTAAAATAAAAAAGACAGACTCGACTTACAGCTCGAGCCTGTCTACCCAACCAAACTATAGACGTATATTAACCTACAACGAAGAGATACTTGAAATTTAAACGGTGATCAATTGCTGCATCAACGCTTTTTGAACTAATTCAACAGAATTTTTCGCTTCGCATTTGCGGAGAAGATTTTTACGATGAGTTTCCACGGTGTGGTGACTGATGTTCAGCCTGGACGCAATTTCTTTTGTCGTTAGCCCGGAAGATACAAGGGCTAGCACTTCTTTTTCTTTAAATGTGAAGGTGTTCATGGGATAGAGGTTATTTTATCTCGCTAATAATTTTGACGTTCTTTATGGATAAGATGGCAGGATGTAACCCATCGTCTAGAATTTTTTTTATTTTTTTTTATGACGACAAAATCAAAGAAGAATTTTACGAATACCTTAAACCGCGGCATGCAAATCTTCAGATTTAAAAAAACAATCAATTCGCTCTTTCTATTTTTCTGATAATTCCCCGTTTTCTATAAAAAAAACTAACTTTAACCGTCTATTGCAGTGGCTTGCAAAAAATAGAAAATCATTGGGTTACAAATCCTGCCCATTTACATTAAGGTCGTTATCATGATAGGTGGTGAAGCCATACAAAGTGAAATCATACAAAGAATTCGGTCAGGCGGACAAACTGAGCTTGGAATGATCTATGAAGAGTACCGTTCAGAATTTCTGCAATGGATAACTAAAGAGTATGATTGCTCGATGGATGATGGTAAGGACATGTATCAGTTAGCGATACTAATCTTTTACGATAACATTCGACAGGGGAAGCTGGAGTATCTGGTAAGTAGTGTAAAAACTTATCTTTTTGGAATCGGAAAAAATCTTGCGAAAGATAATATGCGTAAAGAAAAGAAATTTACACCGATCAACCAGGAAAAGTGGCTTAAGGAGTACCTCATCGATGAACCTGATCAACCTCTTGATGATGGAATTTTTGCATTGGCAAAACGTGCTCTTGAAAAGTTAGGCCAGCCTTGCAAACGGTTGATTGAGCTGTTTTATTATGAAAACAAAAACATGCAGGAGATAACGGAAGCAATGCAATACAAAAATTCGGAGACTGCTAAAAATCAAAAATGTAAGTGCATGGCCCGCTTGCGAAAACTTGTTGACCAGGAAATTGAAAGAAACTCAAACGTTGTAAACCATGAAACCTACTGAACACGATATTACCTTAATGGAAAGATATTTTGATTCGGAATTAAGTGTCACTGAATTGGAACATTTCCATTCGCGCGTAGCAACCGATGCTACGTTCAAGGCTTTGGTTCAACGTGAAAAAATACTCATTGGAGCAATTCGCAACCAAGGATTATTGGACAACCTGCAATATTTAAAGGCCATTGAAGATAAGATTCAGGGAAACCAGGCACATCCTGCATCACCCAAAATACAACGTTGGTATTATTATGCTGCTGCAGCCGTTGTTACCATTCTTCTTTCAGTGACATTTTTGCTGCCAACTCAGAAAAGTTCAGATGAATTGTTTGCGGAATATTTCACCACGTATCCAAATTTCGTCGAACCGACGACAAGGGGTAGCAATGAAGCCACCAACAGAGCAGAAGCATTCCAGGCCTACGAGCAAAAAGACTATCAAAAAGCTGCCGCGTTATTTACAAAAATGCTAAATGAAAACAGAGAGTCAGGTGTGCTGCTTTTGTTGGGCAATTCAAACTTAATGCTCGGCAAGACCAAGGAAGCAAAGGAAAATTTTGTTACTTTAATCGAGGAATTTGATGAACTTGATATCCAGGCTAAATGGTATTTGAGTCTTTGTTACCTTAAAAGTGGTGATACGGAAAATGCACGAAAAATATTGAAAGAATTGGGGGAGACAGAAGTTTCGTATGCATCGAAAGCGAAAGAGTTACTTGAACAAGTAGATTAGCCCAATTTCTAAACTTAATATTTTACATCTCCCATGGCAAATGCGAAAACCCCCTCTACAAAACCTGAAAAAAACGATGTTATTAATTTTGTTTTAAAAGTCAAAGCAAGCAAGAAAAAGCGAGGACCGGTCGAACTCTCTCTTGATTTAAATCCTGAATCACGGTTGATTCACATTGAAGAGACGTTTTCAAGCTACGAACGATTGTCCGAGATCGTAAGCTTTCTTCAAGAAGTGCTTAAGGAAGTAAATGACCGCACCCGTAAGTACAATGAAGTGCTCCAAATTGATCAAAAAAGCAAGCGTGCTTTTTTCAGTGAAGGATATGACCAGAACTTTAAACCGGAGTTTGGAAAGATTGATAAGATCATCCACCGACACAATAGCCCGGGTGAGTCTACTGTGAGTTATGCGCGCAGTTACAACGGCGACAAACGACCATAATAGTTGTTTCTATCGGATAAATCGTTGATAGGCCTTTCGCGATAGAAGCAGGAAAACAAGGAGAGCGATTCCAACTCCAATGTAAATAAACGTCCTGCTCCTATCTTTCTTAAATACTGGTTCTAAATTACCATACGCGACCAGAGGCGACCATGCCTTGGGGTCCGCAGTTAGCTCGTCCGCAGTTTTCAGGTAATCAAGCTTAGCTTCGCGCAATGCATCGTCAATCGAATTACCTTCTAAAAGATGTTTGTAAAAATTATCCATTAACGCTGTAGAAGCCTGATCATTTACTTTCCATAAACTCATCAAAATGTTTTCGCATCCTGAATAAATAAATGCACTTGCCATACTAATCATACCTTCTCCCCTGTAATCCTTTCCTACCCCGGATTCGCAGGAACTTAACACAGCCATTAATGCTTTTAGCCTCAGCCCATATAATTCATATGCGTGAAGTTCCCCGTCATCCTTGTTATCACTTTTTCCAAAATAAAGGCTCGCTGCAAAGTCGCGTTTTACATCTCCCACTCCATGAATTGCCAAATGAAGAATGTCAAAGGCTGGCGCCAACGTTTTGAAATTAGATTCGGTTGCGTCATTGTCTGTCAAAAATCTTCCATCAGCAAATCGCTTCTCTAATGATTTTAATTCTTCCTGCGCGCCCGCAAGCATCTCCAGATCTGAACCACCAGCACGGAAAGATTCACCTCCTGTGAACCCAATAGCTAACAAAGACGGCGTAGTCACTGACCTAACATCTTTACGAACTAGCATGGATGAAGCGTACGCATATCCGATCGTGAATGATTTTATCAAATACTTTAAAGATTGATAATTGACTTGATTATTAATAGGTTGCTCTTCGATCAAAACTTCAAAAGGAATTTGACCGATTAAACCATCAGGAATAATTTGCAGTCGGTTACCACCACCTATCATTTGGTAAAAAGGCTGCACTAAGGTGTGGTACAATTGATAAGAGTTATTTATGAAAGACAAAAACATGTCTGAGTCCATCGTTGCATGTTTATCGGCTAAGTGCAACATCAATTTATTGATCGCGGTCCTAATACTGTCTGATGAGCCGATTCTTCTGAATTGAATTTTATCGCCAGAAATGCCAAGACCATAGACCGCTTTATTTCCCCAGAAATATTCCAATACCACCTTATTGTCATTTCTCAGAACTTGTTGGATTTCATGAACTGGTATTGTTTGATAACCATACTTTACATTAAAATAACCGGGATATTTTTGCTCTATCGCAAGCTTACACGCTTGAATGCTTTGATCAAGATTTACTATGTCGGCCCGGATAGTGCTTATTTTACCTGAATTTTTCCGGTTGTCAAGTTCTTTGTTAATAGCATCTTGAGCCATAAACAATTGCCGCTTTAAGTCAGCATGTAATCTAAAAAGGCTATCCTCATTACTGATTTGTTTTATCTGCTCCGCTTCAGCTAACGCATCGGCTAGGGATCTGGATTTACTTTGTTCAAAATACCGGAAAGCTAGTTCATGAATACTATCCGCGGGAAGATTTTTTAATCCCTGGCAAAGGCTTGAAATTATATTTTCGTAGAGATCGTAATTTTGATCAAGGAATTGCCATTTGGACGCATCCATATCCAGTGTGTTTCGTTGTTTGGATATTAACTTTTCGGCTAGTCTAAGACAAAACAAGGAATTGTTAAAAAAGCCAACGTCTCTTGAGACTGAAAATTTCGAAGTCATGGAGGCAGCCTTCATTGCAAGAATTTCACTCACATAGTATTGATAGCCAATCTGCTCCTCTGTGGGATTATCCAAGACGTTCATGGAATGGAATCCCGTAGAAGAGGCAATCAACGCTTTCTGATAATAAAATAATGCAGAATCATATTTAGCATTCCTCGTATGGTGACCACCTAAAACAAACCAAGTCTGAGCGGCTTCTCTACTATGCAATCTGTCGAGCGACTTCAATTCTCTAAAAAGTTCTGCGATCGTTTTATAAAAATTTTTATGATCGCCGACAATCGAATACGCATCAATCAAATCAATAAGAAGATTCACGAATAAATCCTGATCTCTTACTTCAGGTCTTTTATATAATTCGTAGGCCTTTTTAAAATAGATAAGTGCTTCATTGTTCAAAGAATCAATTCTATAAGTTTCTCCGAGGGATAAGTAGTACCATGCGCGGTTAGACAGATCTTTCGTGCGTTCATTTAATTCAAGTGCCTTTAAATAAAAAACCTTAGCTTCTTCCGTGTTACCCATATCACGATAAATATTGGCGACCATGCCATTGCTTTTTTCGACATCTGTCGGCGTCAATTTACTCGCCATCTCCAATGTTTTACTCCCATAAGAAATCGCTTTTTCAAAATCTCTTTGTGATCTATTGGTAGCTGCAAGGCTGTAATAATTTTTATAAACCACTTTCACATCTTCAAGGTGTATTTGTTCGCGGATCTGTAATGCTTTTTCATAGCATTTTTCAGCTTCATGGAAATCAAACTTATTGTACTTGTATACATCACCCAGCCCATGGAAGCAGTCAGCCACATTTTTATTTAAGTCGCCATGTAAGGCAATCCAAATTGCCTTTGCTTTTTCATAATGTTTGATGGGAAGGTCGATCTCATACGCCAGATTGTATAACTCTGCAATGTTGTAATGGAGTGTAGCGAGTTGATCCGAATTCTTCAAAGTAGTCGTAAGATTAACCGCCTCCTCTAACCACGCTAAAACTTGGTCTTTTTTTTCCGCCTGATCGTCCAGATTAAGAGATGTCAATTTATTTATAGCAGCCAGATAAATTTCCCATTCGCTCTTTTGCCGGGAAAGGTTCATCGCTTGTGCGAACAATCGAAAAGCCCGATCGGGATCTTTTTCTATAACCGCATTTCCAGAGTTATATAGTTGACGCGCAGACGATTGTTCCTGCGAAAATGCATGGACATGCAAAATCGCGGTAAAAAATATTACCAGCAGAAATTTTAAGGTGAGGGTCATTTATCCCTGAATATAGGGAGGTAATCTGAAATGCGGTACTTTCAAATGCTAAGTGATTGTCTTAAAGGGAAATTGATTTAACATCTTGAACTGCCATTCATCTTGAGTTAAGTAGACTCTGTTCGTGTCAATAACTACGTTGGGTCTTAGCTAATGCTTTACAGGATCTGCATTATACCCCTTCCATCCGTAAAAGAACACGGCTAAAAAGCAGATGCAGGGAAGAATAAAAGACTGTTGTATTCCTATCGCTTGCGCCATGTACCCCATCACCGGTGGCAAAATAGCGCCTCCAACAATCGCCATAATAATAAAAGATGATCCCAGTTTAGTGAACTCACCCAAACCTTTCACGCCTAGGGCAAAGATTGTCGGGAACATAATTGACATAAAAAAATTAATGGCTAAAACCGAATACACGGCCGTCAATCCATCTGCGAAAACACCCGCCAGACAAAGCAGTGCCGCAGCGGCTGCGTAAGTGGTTAGAATCTTGTGGTCTTTTACTACCGTCATAAGCATCGTACCCAAAATTCTACCGGCGACAAACAATGAGGTACCGATGACTAAAAATTTCTGTGATGCTACTTCCTTGGAAGTACCAGGCAATATATCGGTTACATAATCTATGGTAATGCCCCAAATTCCAGCTTGAGCACCTACATAAAATAACTGCGCAATAACGGCAAAGGTCAGGTGCCTGTTTTTGAAAATAGCTTTGTCAAATTTTAAAGCTGCACTCTTTGCCGGTTCAGGCATGCGCGTTAAATAAAAGAAAAATGCCACGAGTAACACTACGCCTGCAATCATGGCATAAGGAAGAATTACGGCATCCGCTGCCTGTTGCTTTTCCGCTATTGTCGTCATCGCTCCTTCGTTGCCTGAAAAAATAAAATGTCCGGCGATATAAGGACCAACGACCAATGCGAGGCCATTAAACGATTGAGAGAAATTCAACCGCAGTACAGAAGTCTCCGGCTTACCTAAAATAGTAACGTATGGGTTAGCGGCCGTCTCTAAAAAAGCCAGTCCGCTGGCAATGATATACAAAGCGACAAGAAAGAAACCGAAAGTCAGGAGTTTAGCCGCAGGGATAAACAACAACGCACCGATAGCGTATAAGACCAGTCCCAAAAGAATTCCTTTTTTATAACTATACTTTTCCATGAAAAGTCCTGCCGGTATGGCAATGGTGAAATATCCAAAATAGAATGCCGTTTCCACAAACATTGCTTGTGCCCTGCTGATGGTAAATACAGGTTGGAAATGGGAGATTAACGCGGAGTTCAAAATGTTTGCCATCCCCCACAAGAAGAATAAACTCGTTACCAAAATAAAAGGTACTAAATACGATTTGTTGGTATCGATACTTTCAGATGAACGTACCGCTTCTGTGGTAGGGATAGGCATGATATTAAAATTTGGAAATGCTAAAGTATTGAAATTATTGATTACCGTTTGGCCACTTGCTTTTGTTGACCAAGTCCCTCAATTCCCAACTCTACAATATCTCCGGCTTTTAAATAAATGGGTGGTTTGAAACCAAGGCCTACACCTGCCGGAGTTCCCGTTGAAATAACATCCCCCGGCAGCAACGTCATGAACTGGCTGATGTAACTAACCAGCGTTGGCACTTCGAATATCATGTCATCGGTGTTGTTGTCTTGCATCATTTTGCCATTGACTTTAAGCCACATGTGAAGACTATTATAGTTTGTCAGTTCATCTTTTGTAACAAGGTATGGCCCCATGGGAGCGAATGTATCACAACTTTTGCCCTTTACCCACTGACCATTTCGTTCTAACTGAAACTCACGCTCACTGTAATCATTATGCAGACAAAATCCAGCGACATAATTCATCGCATCTTTTTCTTCCACGTAAGAAGCTTTCTTCCCAATCACAACGGCAAGCTCCACTTCCCAGTCGGTCTTGACGCTATTTTTGGGTATCATCAAATCGTCATTCGGTCCACACAACGCTGTGGTAGCCTTAAAAAATAAAATCGGTTCTTTTGGCAAAGGCATATTTGATTCCAAGGCATGCTTCGTATAGTTCAGTCCCACACAAATGATCTTAGATGGCCTCGTGAACGGGGCGCCTAAGCGTACGCCGGGTTTTACTTTTGGAAGCGTGTTGGCATTTGTCGCAAGCCACTTGTTTAACCTTTGCAACCCATCGGTTTCCAAAAACTTTTCACCAAAGTCTTCACCAAAGGTAGAGACATCCAAAATTTCATCATTCATTAAGACACCTGGTTTTTCTTTGTCAGGCTCACCAAATCGTAGTAGTTTCATAGTTTACTTTTGTTGACACGGCCGAGGCGTTTACCTTAGCTTTATATAACCCCCATCAATGGGATAATCCGTTCCGGTAACAAAGGACGCTTCGTCTGAACACAGGTACAACGCCAAAGCGGCTACCTCGTCAGGTTTACCCATTCGTCCAATAGGTTGTGCGTTAGATAATTTCTCGAACATCTCTTTCTCCCTGCCTGGATAGTTTTTGCTCAGAAATCCATCTACAAACGCGGTATGGATCCGGGCCGGCGAGATACAATTGCATCGGATATTATCCTTCATGTAATCCTGTGCTACAGAGTAAGTCATTGAAAGTATAGCGCCCTTGCTCATGGAATATGCAAAACGATCGGCAATGCCCATGCTCCCAGCGATGGATGCTAAATTCAAAATGACACCTCCACCTTGTTTTTTCATTTGATCAACTACACCAGCCATGGCGTTGTAAACACCTTTTACATTCACCGTGAAGATCCGGTCAAAATCCTGCTCGCTGGTGTTTTCCAGGCGGCCAATATGTGAAATTCCCGCGCAGTTTACTAAAATATCTAATCGGCCCGCATGCTGCACGATGGCAGCCAGCACATTTTTTACCTGTGCCTGGTCCGCTACATTGCACGAATATGATTTTGCTTTTCCACCCTTTGACGTGATCTTATTGACGGTTTCCTCGCCTGTGGTGGCATTTAATTCAAGGATGTGAATTTCCGCACCCTGATCAGCAAAAACTTCAGCAATAGCTTTTCCTATGCCGCTACCACCTCCTGTAATTGCCGCAATTTTCCTATCGAGATTAAACATGAATGAAAGATAAGGATTAGTATGAATGGCTACTTAAGAAACTATCCCACTCGCCTGCCTGACCATTTAAATGGTCTTTTAAAAAAATGGCATACGATGGCTTATATGGTTTTTTTCGAAGCGGCATATTTGCTTCCTCTGGTGTGTAGTCACCTTTTTTTGCATTGCATTTTTTACAAGCGGCAACCAGGTTGATCCAGGTATCCTTACCGCCCTTTGCCCTAGGCACTACGTGGTCGATGGTGAGTTCCCGACGCGTACCGCAATACTGGCATTCAAAATTATCACGCTTAAAAATATTTTGCCTGGTAAGATTAACGCCCTTGTAAGGGGCGTTAACATATCGATTCAGTCGGATGACAGATGGCATCGGAAAGCTTTGGGTCACAGAATGCAATTTGTGACCATTAGCAGACCTTACCAATTCACTTTTCTTTAGGAACACAAGAATGAAGGCACGTTCCACTGAGCAGACCATCAGTGGACTATTATCTTGATTAAGAACCAAAACCCTGCTGTTCATAATGGTAAGATATAACCAATCTTGCTAACTACAAAAAGGTTTCAGATTGAAGGTAGCAGGTTTGGAAATTGGACAAGTACTCGCCAACTTTTACATCCTTTTGACCTCCGTTATGTTTTCTTCGAACTACTCCGTTAGAACCCTTCGGAGATGTGAGAACTGATGCGTGTAACTTTTAGTTTCCTGGTTAAGGATTCCTTGTTCATTCAGGTTATCAACTCTTACACGTCCGGAAGCATGTATGACTTTGTCCTGCTCCAGCAATATTCCAACATGGTGAATTTTTCCTTCCTTATTTTTGAAAAATGCTAAATCACCCGGCTTGGCGTCATGTAAGGAATTGACCGGTTTTCCTTGCGTCGCTTGTTGCGTTGAATCACGTAGCAGTCGATATCCGCAAATCTTGAAGACCATTTGGGTAAGTCCTGAACAGTCAACACCGAAAGTGCTTTTACCGCCCCACATGTAGGGAGAGTTCAGATATTTTATCACCGTGTTCCTCAAGAATTCAAACTCTCTTTTCTGACCCAGGTTTTTTGCTTCACCAATGAATGCAAACTGTTCTTCCATTTTAAAAAGTTCCGAACTGGAAATGGGTATCATACTTCCCATCAAAATTATCTGGCGGCTCTTGTTGTATAAGATGCTGGAAGTAACATCGGTGGTGATTTTAAACTCTGCCTGATTTAAGTATTCGAAGTACTCCCTGGAAATGCCGTGATGTTGTTTTTCATCTATCCAACCTTCGTAGTTGTCAAAATTACTTCTTATGCGGAGCCATTTACGATCGGTTGCCTGGTCGGTTACTTCGTAGTGATCACCAAAAAGAAGCTGTGTTACTTGCTCGGCTTTATCTGATGTTTCCGCACGTACGGGTACAACGCTGAGGCGGCAAACACCATATTCCAAAATTTCCATGTAGGGGAGAAAATTAATAATTATTTCAATTTTAAACGACTAAGTTCTCGTTTCGCGTCTCGGTCTTTAATTGTATTTCTTTTGTCAAAAACCTTCTTTCCCCTCGCAACGGCTATTTCCAATTTTGCTAAACCTCTGTCATTAATAAATAATCTAAGTGGCACCAGCGTCAGACCTTTCTCTTCCACCTTGCCTTCCAGCTTTTTGATCTCCGATCGTTTCAAAAGTAATTTTCTTTCGCGTGTCGCTTCGTGATTATAATGCGTGCCCTGGGCATAGGGTGTAATATTTATTCCCTTTACAAACAATTCACAGTTGTTTAAGTAACAATATCCATCCTGCAGGTTGGCCTTTCCTTCTCTGATAGACTTTATTTCCGTACCTGTCAGCACCATTCCAGCTACATATTTATCCAGCAATTCATACTCAAACCCAGCCTGCCGGTTTTTTATGTTAATGTCATTTGAAAATCGTGGTTTCATTAAAGTGTTGACATGTTGAGAGTTCTGACGTTTAGGTTTTGTTGGCAGGTTTAAGTTTTAAATATCTTATTAATCAAGTCATCCGTCAAACCTTTTGTCATTTTCTATTCTCAGTTCTTTTGTTAAGGCGTTTAAAATCCAGACATTTTTATATGGGCATCCGTGCCAACGGGACCACATCCAAGGAGCAGAAATCCCCTTTGAGAAACTTATGATGTGCTGCAATGGCGATCATAGCAGCGTTGTCGGTGCAGTATTCAAATGCAGGTATAAAAATTTTCCATCCGCGTTTTTCTCCCATCATTTTTAAATTCTTTCGCAGCCCTGAATTTGCAGAAACACCGCCGGCAATAGCAATGTTTTTTATTCCCGTTTTAGCGCTGGCTTCAGCGAGGCGATGGAGTAACATATTCACCAAATGGTGCTGAAGACTTGCACAGATATCCCGAAGGTTATCCTCTACAAAGGTGGGGTTTTTCGCTTTTTCATCACGCAGAAAATACAGGAAAGCGGTCTTGATACCACTAAAGGAAAAATCGAACCCTGGCATGACTGTTTCGGGAAACTTAAAAGCTTGTGGGTTCCCTTCCTGGGCATATTTATCTATTAACGGTCCCCCGGGGTATGGAAGTCCCATAATCTTTGCAGCCTTGTCAAAAGCCTCACCTACTGCATCATCTTGCGTTTGGCCGATGACTTCCATATCTAAATAGTCCCTCACCAGTACGATTTGAGTGTGGCCACCACTGACTGTCAAACATAAAAATGGAAAATCAGGCTTAGGATCTTCAATGAAGTTGGAAAGCACGTGCGCCTGCATATGGTTCACTTCAATGAGCGGTATCTTCAATCCCAAAGCCAGGCCTTTTGCAAACGAGACTCCCACCAACAGGGCGCCCATCAGTCCTGGACCTCGGGTGAACGCAACCGCATTCAAATCTGTTTTTGAGATGCCAGAACTTTCAATGGCTTCGTGCACGGTAGCGACGATATTTTGTTGATGCGCCCTGGAGGCCAACTCAGGGACAACACCCCCGTATTTTCGGTGTATGGCCTGGGTGGCGATAATATTATTAAGTACCTTGCCGTTTGTAATAACAGAAGCAGACGTCTCATCGCACGAAGACTCAATGGCAAGTATAATGGGACCCATGTGTTGACAAATGAACTTGCAAGTTATTAAAAATAGGATACAGAAAGTACTGGCATACACCATTACAGCTGTCCTTTTCCTATTGATATCTGCGTTTCTGTTCCTGCAAATCCCACCGGTCCAAAACTATCTCATCGGCAAATTCCTGAAAGATTTTACGCAAGTCACCGGTTTTCGAACCACTGTAGAAAGTTTTCAGATGTTATGGTTCGACCGCCTCGAACTCCAGAATGTATCGGTTTATGACCCGGCCAATAACCAAATGATCCGGGCCAGAGAGATCCTGGTCAACTTCAAACTCTCCCAACTGTGGGAAAATAAAAACGTGAATATTGACGGTGTATTCCTCGATAGTGCCCATGTATTTGTAACCAAGATCGATGAGTCAGATACCTCCAGGGATCTGAACATGAACGTCTTCATCTACAACATCAACCACGGTTACTCCTCAGGCAAGGGAAGCAAAGGAAACCCACCACGGATCAACATTGGTGAAGCATTTGTCAACCGCAGTCAGTTTACATACGTCAATCAGGATCGCGATTCCGTGTCTTCTGGTTTTGATTATAATCACTTCTCTCTTTCTGTTGATGAAGGACAGTTAAGCAGTTTTGTTATTCTTGGCGATACCACTGAATTCAACGTCAGCACACTGATCGCTCAAGATTTAAAATCTCAATTCAAGGTTAAACAGATTTCAACTTTTTTCCGTGTATGCCAGAAGTCCATGGAGTTTGTCGGCCTCAACGTAGAGGCTGGTGAAAGCACGGTTTCCGACACCGTTATCTTCACTTACGATCGCCTGCCGGATCTGAATGATTTTGTAAACAAGGTAAATATTCATGCAAACCTGAAACGGACATTGATTTATCCTAAAGATCTGTCTTTTTTTATCGACGGGGTTGATGCCATTGAACAACCATTTCGCGTCGATGGAATTTTTAATGGTGGCGTAAACAATTTCAAGTTCACCGAGATGACTGTAGACATCGGTAAAACACACCTTTTAGGATCATTGGCTATGGATGGGCTACCCAACATCACGGAGACGTTCATGAATATCAATTTGAAAAACTCTACGGTGGATCCAAATGACCTTTCGTTCTTGTTCAATGAAAATACCATGACACGGTTACGACCGATGGGCATGCTGTCGATGGATGGACAGTTTTTAGGATACACTACTGACTTTGTAGCTAACGGAAAGTTTACCGGAAAACTCGGCCAGATAGATTCGGATATAAATTTTAAAGTAAATGAAAAGAATTTTGATCGTTCAGAATATAGCGGACGCCTTTCTCTCACCAATTTTGACTTAGGCAGATATTTAAAGGACACCGTTACTTTTCAACATGTGAGCATGGATGGCAGAGTGAAAGGTTTTGGGCTTACCCAACACACCGCCGATTTCCAGTTGAACGGTAAAGTCACTTCGATCGGTATCAAAGGATATAACTACAAGAACATCAATACCAACGCACGCCTGGCATTGGAACGGGTAAATGGGTTTGTTGAAATTGATGATCCAAACCTGCAGTTCAGAGGAAACGGCTTTGTCGATTTGCGCGAGGGAAAAAGTATCATCCAGGTTCAGGCTTCCCTGGATACCGCATACTTGCACAATCTCAAACTTACCCGCGATAACATTTTTATATCGACACAGCTGAACGCAGATATCAAAGGCTTGTCGTTGGATTCCTTAATCGGAACGGCGGATCTCAAAAATTTTAGAATTGATTACAATGATAAATCTCTGAGCCTGGAGACAGTAAGTTTAAATTCACAACACAGACTCAATAACAGGCGACTGCTGCTGGAGACGTCGCTGGCCGACTTCGAAGTAACCGGCGACTATTATTTCTCTGACTTGTTTAATGATATCGGAATGCTGTCGGAAGAAATTTCCTTAAATCTCGAAAATGATGATCGCAAAACTGAATATTATTACAAGAACAAAACTTATAAACCAAAATCATATCAGGCGGCGATCAATGTTACTATAAAAGATATCGAGCCGTTAATGCCCTTGTTGGGACTTGACCTTAAACTGTCTCCTAATATTCAAATCGAAGGAAATTTTACCAGCGGACCAACATCAATCTTTCAAGCTTTTACAGAATTCGATTCTCTGCAATATCAAAATACGTTGTTTTTACAAAGCGAAGTTGAACTCACGGCTTCTAAACTTTCAGATAGCGCCAGTGTACTGGGAATGTTGTCATTTCGTTCGCAAAACCAGTCGGTCGGGCCACATTTGAAAACTGAAAACCTCCTTGCCGAGGGTATTTGGAACCGGAGCCACATTGACTTTGGTCTGGACGCCAACCAGGTAAATCAAACCAATAACGTTCGGCTTAAGGGAACAGTTGACTTTTTATCCGACAGCACAAAAATTACCATGGCGCCGTCAGCCCTGACGTTGTTGGAGCGGGAGTGGAAGTTCCGGGAAGGTAATTTTATAAAAATGAAAAATAGCGGTTGGCGGTTTCACGACCTGGCACTGATCAACAACGAACAATCCATAACTGTCTCGGGTATTATTTCCGAAAACCCGGCCCATCTCATTTCCCTGGACGTCAATGCGCTCGACTTATCGCTACTAAATGTTCTTACCAATAAAAAATTCGTCGGTACAATGGACGCCGCCTTGAAATTGAGCAATTTTTACGGTGACCCCTCTTTAGAAAATGATATTGCTATCCGTAATCTTAACATTAACGAATTCCTGATCGGTGATGTAACCGGTAAAAATCGTTGGGATACCGCTCAAAATAAATTTAACATCAACCTTTTCATTGACCGCACCCAAGAACGCATTTTGGATTTAAGTGGTGACTATATGCCCAGCAGGGAAGAAAGCCCGCTTGATATTACAGCCAATTTAAAGAATGCCAATCTCAAAATTGCTGAACCGTTTCTTGCCGACATCTTTAGTGAGATAGAGGGAACCATTTCAGGCGAATTCAAAATTGCCGGACATTTAGTCGCACCCGATATCAGCGGTGAAGGGAATGTAAAAGAAGCGCAGATCATGATCAATTATCTGCGAACAATGTACAGGTTCACGGGAAGTATCGGTTTGACGCCACAGTCTATTTATTTCAAAGATATCGAACTAACGGATGCTTACCGGAATAAAGGAAAATTGAATGGCATGATTTCGCATCAAAACTTTGGCAGTATGGCCATAACGTTAGATGCGACATTTAGAAACCTCCAGGTATTGAACACAACCATCAAAGACAATGATCTCTTCTATGGACAAGCGTACGCGACGGGAGATGTGAAGTTGAGTGGGCCCTTATCCAATCTGAGAATAACATCCAATGCCCGCACGGAACGAAATACCAGGGTCTATATTCCAATCGGCGGATTGTCGTCCGTGGACCGCAAGGACTTCATCTCGTTTGTTAATTTCACAGACACTACCTTTATTAAAAAGGTTGAAAAAAGTGTTGACAAGAAAGTAAGCCTGACGGGGATTACCTTTGATCTTAATCTTGACGTAACCCCTGATGCATATTGTGAAATTATTCTAGATGTAAAATCGGGTGATATCATCCGCGGGCGCGGAACGGGAGATTTAAAACTCCAAATCGATACCAAAGGCGAATTCAATATGTTTGGTCCTGTGGAATTTACCGAAGGCTGGTATAATTTTACGTTGTACAACATCATCAATAAGGAATTTGAAATTCAGAAAGGCAGCCGCATAACCTGGTACGGCGATCCCTACCAGGCGGTCGTCGATATCAATGCATCCTACAATCAACTTGCATCGTTGCTACCGATCATTACCAATCCCGACATTATAGCAAATCCACCACCACCCGTACGACGCAAGTATCCTGTGCAGGTATTAATGAAGATGGATGGTCAAATGCTCGCTCCCAACATTAATTTCGAAATTGTCGCGCGGGATCTTCCACAAAATATCGCATCAGAATCCGGACCGGTAAACCTTGATTTAACATTTACGGCTTTCAAGAACCGGCTGGATGAACAGGAATTAAAGCGCCAGGTTTTTAGTTTGATCATCCTCAGAAGATTTACATCACTCGACCAATCTATTCAAGCGTCAGGCTCTGTGGTCAGCAGTCTGAGTGAACTGCTGTCCAACCAACTGAGTGCCTGGATGAGCCAGGTAGACGAGAACCTTGAAATTGATGTGGACGTAGCATCGATGGACCAGGAGTCGTTTAATACCTTTCAGCTACGGTTCTCCTATACGTTTATGAATGGTCGTTTGCGTGTAACGGGAGATGGTACATTTAACAATACCAGCCAGAACCCCTCCGGAACACAGCCTAATCCTACGACCGTCGCGGGCGATTGGACGGTTGAGTACAAACTAACAGCGGATGGAAAACTTCGTGTTAAAATGTATAGCCGTACCAATGTAAACCCAATATTAAGTTCGATCAATCAGCAAACAGCGATTACAACCGGCGCCAGCATTATCCACACGCAATCCTTCAACGAACTTCGCGATTTATTCCGTTCATCAAGAGAACGTAATAAAAACAAAAACGAGCCTGCCAAAGTCGATGTCAATGCTGAGGCTTTAAAAGAAGAAGATGGGGGCGAGTAAGCGGTTCCTGATATTGATTTTTTTTCCACTGCTTGGTTACAGTCAGGCTTTCGACTCCACCCTAACGATTAATAAAAAAAGACTTAGGGCCTTTACCATTGGCGGCACCGTTGCCTATGGCGCAACACTCGCAGGACTAAGCTACCTTTGGTACTCCGATGCCGAGCGTCAATCTTTTCAATTCTTTAACGACAACCCGGAATGGAAGCAAGTCGATAAAGTCGGACATTTCTTTTCAAGTTTTTATTTCAGCTATGGAACATCACGGGCATTGCAGTGGTGCAGGGTGCCTCCTGCGAAATCCGACTTGATCGGATCTTTGGTCGGATTTGGTGTTATGCTTCCAATAGAAATACTGGACGGATTTTCCGATGCATATGGCGCGTCGACTGGTGACCTCATTGCGAATGCTGCAGGTTCCGCTTTTTTCTTTGGACAATCGCGGCTTTGGAATGAGATTCGCATCTATCCGAGATTTTCTTTTCACAGGACTAAATACGCGGAATTGCGTTCAGATCTATTGGGTAATGATTTAACCAGTGAAATTCTCAAGGATTACAACGGTCAGACGTTCTGGCTATCTGTTGACATGGATAAGTTTCTTAAGTTTCCCAAATGGCTGAATTTTGCTGTGGGATATGGTGCCGAAGGTATGGTCTATGCACGAGATTATCAGAATACAAATGCAGGTTACCTCAGCCCCTATCGGCAGTATTACTTTTCAGTGGATTTTGATCTCAGTGGAATCAAAACAAAATCAAAAGCTGTAAAAACTTTATTGTTTCTTGCCAACATGATTAAGATCCCTGCGCCTACCATTGAGTTCTCAAACAACTCCGTAAAATTCCGGGCCTTGTATTTTTAAACAAAAATTAAAACAATCCATAGTAACCACAGATACATGTAAATGCTTAAATTCCATTCCCTTAAACCAATTTTTTTATGGACGTCATGCAGTACCTCGAGCAATATGCACAACAAATCGGAGGACAATTTACAGATTACGATAGCGGCAAATCTGTTGTGGTAATACCTATCAGTGGTAGCCGATATCAGACGGTACTTGCTGTGAAACAAACAAGTCCGGTTTCAGGGAGAGATCAAGCCATTTTTACTTCCAAAGTTTGTGAATATACACCAGCCCTTGACCTTAAAGCCCTGCTGGAAAAAAATGCAGACTTCGATTACAGCAAATTTGTTCTGGTCGAAGGATATCTGAAAGTAGAAGCCTCTTGCCTGACCTCAACTGCCTCACAAGATCAGGTTAAAGAAATGGTGCAGGAAGTAGCAAAGCTTGCAGACTTTTATGAGTTGAAGCTCACTGGAAAGGATATCCATTAATAATCAGTACGTTCTTCAGTGCAAAGCTTACGAATCAGCATCGCCTGCGCGCCGCTTTTCCTTCGCCCGAATAAAATCAAAAATTTGTTCTCTACGCTGCCGAATAAATACAGATTGTTGGTGGCGTGCGGGTATGATCAATAAAAAACCTTCGCTCGCTACTATAATGATTCGGTGGGTGTCTTGCCGAACCTTTTCTTAAAAGAATGTGAGAAATGAGAGAGGCTTTCAAATCCTAAGTCCAGATAGATTGCGGATGGCTTCTTATTCTTTTTTTCAATTAGATAGTGCGCCTCCGTTAGTCGTTTTTCCTGCAGCCATTGCCTTGGTGATACACCAAATTTTTTTTGAAAGTCACGCTTAAACCCCGCAAGGCTTCTCCCCGTGAGGTACGCAAATTTTTCGACCGGAATATTGAAATGAAAATTGCTGAGCATGAATCTTTCCAAATCTATTTTGTAGGGATCTGAGAAATCGAATAAAACTTCCTTGAGTGCGGGCATTGTATTGAGGAGTAATTGTACCACCTCTTTTACTTTCAGCATGCCTAGCGCATCCGTTATTTTTCCTTCGGGATGTTGCACATAGGGAATGATGGATTGAAAAAAGCCACGCAGAAAATCGTTTCCTGGAATAAGTATATTGGGGGGACCGCTGTATTTTCCCGCTGTTTCTATTTTCTCCTCCAAGGCAATTGTTCTGAGCATGTCTTCTTGCAGGCAAATGACAATCGTTTGGTAATCCTCACCATCAAGAGGCGTCTTGGTGATTTCTCCTAATTGATTTTTTCGGATCAGCAACATCTCACCCTGCTTCATGGAAATATGTTGGTTCGCTGTCTCCAGTGTAAAACAACCGGACACCTGTAGTACCAGGGTATTATGATTAAAAAATCCCACTTTCTCTTTTCGCATAGACGAGAAATAAGAGTAAAAGAGCACACCGGGGATTATTTCAGTTGGATTCGTCACCGCGTAAAGTTATAAAAAACTTAGTTCAACAAATATCCATTATCTCTGAAGATACGTGCTGCCAACTATTGCACCAGGCGAAAAATGAGAAGTTAAGGCATTCATCTCCTCAGCAGTGAAGACGATTTCCATAGCTTGAATATTTTCTGGCAGCCGTGATCTTTTGCTCATGCTTACCAATGGCATGATATCATCCCCCTGTGAATTTACCCAGGCAATCGCAAGTTGTGCTGGAGTATATCCTTTTTCCTTTGCCATTTTCTTGAGCACTTCAACTTTCTCCAGGTTCTTTATCAGATTCGCTCCCTGAAAACGCGAGAAGTGATTTTGGTAGTCATCTGCCGCAAGGGGAGCTTTCATCTCACCAGTCAATAATCCTTCTGCAGTATTGGCAAAGGCTACAACTCCAATACCCAGTTCTTTTGCCGTCGGCAGCAGGTCGGTTTCGATCTGTCGGTCGGCCAACGAATAGCCTATCTCCAATGCTGTTACAGGATGAACGCTATGGGCTTTGCGAAGTTGGTCTGCGGTAACCTCCGACACGCCAAGGTATCGTACCTTCCCTTCCTGGACGAGGTCAGCAACAGTTCCAATCACATCTTCAACGGGAACACTGTTATCCAGTCTGCACGGTTGATAAAGGTCAATGGTGTCTATACCCAACCTAACTAAGGAATAGCTGATAAAATTCTTAATCGCTATCGGACGAAGGTCCAAACCAACCCATTGACCATTGTAAAAAATCCCACCAAATTTCACACTAATGAATGCATCTTTTCTCCTGTCTTTGATCGCTTTACCTACAAGAAGTTCGTTATGACCGTTACCATAAAAGTCCCCTGTGTTCAGGAAGTTGATGCCATGATCCAGTGCCATCTGAATGGTAGCGACACTTTCATTTTCGTCCTTGCCTGGCCCTCCCCACACGGACGACATGCGCATACAGCCTAATCCTAGTTTGGAAACGAGTGGGCCATTTTTGCCAAGTGATATGTTTGTTATTCCTGTTATTGTTTTCATAGCTGTTATTTGTTGAATTAACAGCACAAAGAACAGGGATTGTGCCCCGTGGCAGATTTCTTCAATAGCTCAATTTGCTTGTCTGCACAGCTCAGTCCACGCGGAGAAAAATTGATTCAACGTTTAGCAACGTGAACTCAGTTTGGTTACGAACGGTTTCTATGTCAATGGTGGCGAATGCCAATGAAGCCTGTTTTTTGAATCTGCAAAATCACTTATTACATATTGCTCATTAACGGTTAACTTTGCAATGCAAGCCGCCTTATCGCTCTGCCGCTCTTCACCGGGCACAGGGAGGAAAGTCCGGGCAACATAGGGCAGCGTACTTCCTAACGGGAAGGTAGTCACGCCTCAAGGCACGGCTAACAGAAAGTGCCACAGAAAACAAACTACCAATCCGCCAACGGCGGATGGAAAAGGTGAAAAGGTGAGGTAAGAGCTCACCGCCCTGGTAGCGATATCAGGGGCATGGTAAACCTTACGCGTTGAAAGGTCAAATAGGTTACGTCCACGAAAGTGGTTAGCGGCTCGTTAACAAAAAAGGCGTAACGGGTAGACTGATTGAGTCAGGTCAGTGATGGCTTGACCAGATAAATGATAAGGGTTGTCCGCCTTGGCGGACAAAACAGAACCCGGCTTATAAGCTTGCATTTTTATTAAAAGCCTGTCAGCTTTAGAAAGCTGGCAGGTTTATTTATTTTTAGCGATTAACCAATAAATACATGTCAAAAATTCTCATCATCGAAGATGATAACAAGATACGGTCTATTCTGAAAGAGATACTGGAAGAGAAGAACCACGAAGTGGATGATGCTGCTGACGGCGTTGAAGGGTTGAAGAAGCTTGAACAAGGAATGTTTGACCTTTGTCTTTGCGACATCAAGATGCCCAAAATGGATGGCATGGAAGTTCTTGAAAAATCAAAAGACGCCGAGATAGGAACAAACTTCATCATGATCTCAGCGCACGGCACCATTGATGTGGCTGTCGAGGCTGTAAAAAAAGGAGCCTTCGATTTCCTTCAGAAACCATTTGATTTAGGACGACTTGAAATAACCCTTCGTAATGCGCTCGACAAATCGATCCTGCAACGCGAAACCAAAACCTTAAAGAAGAAGATCTCGAAAAAGAATGAAATGGTAGGTGAGTCGGAGGCAATCAGTCAAGTGAAAGAGATGATTGAGAAGGTTGCACCCACAGATGCCCGTGTTTTGGTGACGGGCCCCAACGGTTCTGGCAAGGAACTGGTAGCACGGTGGATTCATGAAAGCAGCAAACGTGCGAACGGCCCATTGGTTGAAGTCAACTGTGCGGCTATACCTTCGGAACTGATAGAAAGCGAACTCTTTGGACACGAGAAAGGCTCGTTCACCTCTGCCATAAAACAACGGCTCGGAAAGTTTGAATTGGCGGAAGGCGGTACGCTTTTTCTTGATGAAATAGGAGACATGAGTTTGTCTGCACAAGCAAAAGTGTTGCGGGCTTTACAGGAAAACAAAATTACGCGCGTAGGCGGCGACAAAGAAATTCCGGTTCACGTACGCATCGTGGCGGCGACAAATAAAGACCTTCGAAAAGAAATAGAAGAAAATAAATTTCGCGAAGATTTATATCACCGCTTAAGTGTCATTGTTATTAAAGTACCATCCCTCAACGATCGCAAAGAAGATATTCCATTATTAACCGAAAAGTTCCTTGAGGATATCGCTGAAGAATATGGCGCAAAGAAAAAAAGCATCGCGCCCAAAGCCCTTGAGGCATTAAAGAATTACAACTGGACGGGTAACATTCGTGAATTAAGAAATGTGATTGAGCGTCTCGTGATCATGAGCGCAGGGGATATTACCGAAGAAGACGTGAAGAAATATCTGTAAACTCGTTTCTAAATTATGTTCAAAGCGACAGGCAAACTCAGCGTTTCGAAGCGCTGGATTGTCATGTGCATGAACGTTAACATTAACTCGCCGCTATTTTTTTAAAACTTTTACATATCAACTATGGATAAAATAATTTGGATTGCTTTAGCACTTCTCTCGGGGGCATTTCTACCCATTCAGGCAGGCCTAAATACGAAATTAGGAAAAGCACTGGCAAGTCCTGTTTACGCTTCGATGTTCTCTTTCATCGTTGGAGCAGCAGGATTGATCACTTATATTATATTAACACGCCAAACCATTTCATGGGCGGGCATAAAAGACGCTCCTGGTTATGTTTGGATCGGTGGTTTGTTAGGCGCGTTTTATGTTACCGTCATTATTTTAGCTTTTCCGAAATTAGGACCAGGATTAACTTTTGGTTTGGTGGTAGCCGGACAAATGACAGTTTCAATTTTGCTGGAACATTTCAATATACTGGTTGCTCAGCAAAATTCAATTAGCTTCATGAAAGTATTAGGCGTATTGCTTGTCGTTGCCGGGGTAATAATTATCAGGCAATTCTGAAAGGGATTTTTAAAAACGTTAAGATACATTCCGTGCGAGCCGTTGTGCGAGTATACTTCCTGCAAGCAGCTGAAGTGCATGGTATAACATGAGCGGTAAAAGCACAATTCCAAATGCCGCTGCTCCAGGAAAAAGAACTTGTCCCATAACAGCGCCTTGCACGAGTGACTTTTTCGAGCCGCAGAAAATCACTGTAATGCGGTCTTCGCGACTAAGCCCTAACCAAACCGCAAGTAGCTGCATGAGCAACAGCATGATAAAGAAAAGTCCGAGCATGAACGCAGCGAGGATTGCCACCTCCGCAAACGAATATCCTTCAAACATGCGATTTAAAAAAGAATCACAAAATGCCCGGAATACAATCAACAAGATGATGGCCTGATCAAAGTAGCGCAATTGATTTTTAAAACGTTCTGCCAGAAACCCCATACGACGATGGAGTAAAAGGCCAGCGATAACAGGAAGCAAAACCTGGAGACAAAGGTTTACAATTACACCGGAGAGGTCGCTGATGGGAAGAGCGCTACTGCTCACAAAGAGATTCATCCATAGTGGCGTGAGGAATATTCCAAGAAGGCTTGACACACTCGCATTAAAAATTGCTGCTGAGATATTCCCACCGGAAATCGAAACCATTACAACAGAAGAAGAAACTGTAGAAGGCAGCACAGCGAGATAAAACACACCAAGCCACAATAAGTCGGACTCTGCAGTGTAAAATATGCCGCGAAGAAAAAGAATCAAAAGCGGAAAGATCAGAAACGTCGTAGCTTGAATAAGGATATGCATTTTCCAGTGGCCAAGACTGCTGCGCAATTTCGCTGGATCAAGCTTGAGACCATAAAAGAAAAAAATTAAGGTTACGCCAATGTTGCCAACTTGCCTGAGGTGCAACGGGCTGCTGGTACTCCCGGCTTCAGGATAGAGCCATGCAAGACCAACCATAGCAACCATCAATATAAAGAAACCATTTATGCCGGCGCGGCCTAACAATGAGATCAGTTTGTGCATCATCCGGCCGGCAAACTATGACTGTTGCAATCAGTTTCCAAGTTTCTTTTCGCAGTTGATCGACACCTCTGAAGAAGTTATCATAAGCCATCCCTTGGGATAACTAGGGCCCGTTTCGTACGGCAAATCAAACAATGCACTTTACAAGCCCTGAACAATTCTACCACGAATGTATAACGGGTAGGAAACCTATTCGATTAAATAATGATTGAAAAAACCGATCGGTAGAAACCGTAAAAAGAACGTCGCTGACAGCATTTTTGCATCAGATGACGGTAAAAGTTCCTACACTCTTATTACACATTCTTTATTACCTTCTTATTGATTTTGATGCGAACGGCGGGCTTACTATATTAGACAACCATTATAAAAACACGTTTATGGCCGAAGCTACAAGCACGCTACACAAAAACATCAGAGGTGCTGTCGGAGACCTTATCTTTCGCAACTACAATGGTAAAACCATTGTATCCGCTCGCCCTGTTTATAAAAACGAAACCAATACAGAGGCACGCAGGCAAGCGCGCGCCCGTTTCAGCGACGCCGCCCTTTTTGCTAGCCACGCTATGCAAAATCCAAAGCAGAAAGCGTACTATCAGCAAAAAGCGAGGCAACTAAAGCTTCCGAATGCCTATACGGCAGCGATAACAGATTACCTGCGAAAAGCAAAGGCCACAGTGATTACCCCCTCCAGCTTTAGTGCACGAAAGGGAGATATCATCGTCATCAGGGTGTCTAAATCGGTTTTTAAGATTGCCAGCATCAAGGTCATGGCATGTGATCAGCAGGGTAAAGTACTAAGCGAACAGGCGCTGACCGGAACACAAGATCAGAAGATATTTCATTTCACATTCGCGGAGGACTTCCCCGATTTCGACAAGCTTAAGATCACAACGGATGAGCCAGGCGACCAGGAGTACACCATTCATCGTTCAGCATTCCGTCGAAGTTTAATTTGATAACCAACTGACGAAAGAAGCCTGGATTTCTGAACTTGGTGCAGTAGAAAAATTGCTCTGAACGGAAGCACAAAATCCGGTGCTGTAATTTTGCTGTGAAACTTTGCTTGGTAGGTCGCTTAAAACAAAAAAAACATGAGCGCAAAACTCGTTGAAAATCCGAGCACGCTCCCGATCATTACTTCCCTGGGCGTGTGTACGTTCAGTTGTAATCGCGCGGACATCACTACGCCTGCCAGCACAATCGTCGCGATTGTAGGGTAGAAAATCGCGCCGTCTTCCGAGATTTTATTCAACGGTAATAGGATTCCGATCAATCCACATATTCCCAGGCTATGCATGCTGACTCTGTAAAAGTAAGTCACCACCGTTCCAACCAGCACCAGTGCGTCGATAATAATTAAGAATTTCAAAAGATTGTCATTCAATCCAATCCGCGTACGGGTATAAAACAAATAAGTGATGACGATGTAGAGTATTGTAATAAAAGAAAAGGGGATGATCCTTTCCTGCCGTTCCTTCATGGCGAAAGTTTTGATCGATCCGAAGGTCTTAAAGATGCCGATGTTCAATGCGGGGAACAAAAATGTAACGCAGAAAATCAAAAAAATAAAATTGAGATGCCCTTCCTCCTTAAGCGGGTCAAGTGCTGCAGGTAGGGTATACGTTAGCAAGGCAAAGAGATATGTAGCTAACAATAACGGATGAAAAATTACCGAAATAATCCGAGCCGCAAGTGTCACCGCTAAATCTCCTTTCTTAGTCGTGCCACTGGAATATTAAGTTGCTCGCGGTATTTAGCAACCGTTCGTCTCGCGATATTATATCCTTTGTCATTCAGAATTTTTTCAAGCTTATCATCCGAATACGGTTTATCCTTGTCTTCGCTTTCAATGATATCTTTGATGATTTGTTTCACTTCACGGCTGCTCACTTCCTCTCCTGAGTCGGTAGAGATTCCTTCGGAGAAAAAATATTTCAACGGAAAAATTCCGAAATCAGTTTGTATAGCCTTGCTGCTCGCCACCCGCGATACCGTCGAAATATCCATGTTAATCATCGTAGCGATATCTTTCAGAATCATTGGTTTGAGTTTTGTCTCATCCCCTTCCAGGAAGAAGTCATACTGAAAATCGATGATCGCTTTCATCGTACGAAGCAAGGTATGTTGTCTTTGTTTGATTGCGTCTATAAACCATTTAGCCGCATCCAGTTTTTGCTTGACGAACGTTACAGCTTCCTTTAATTTTTTATCCTTCTTGTTACTCTTGTCGTAAGCTTTAAACATATCCGTATACGACCGGCTGATTCTTAATTCAGGGGCATTTCTGCTGTTCAGTGCAAGCTCGAGCTTGCCATTATTGTTCGTCAGAATAAAATCAGGAATGATGTACTGATTTTTCGTTGCTGTTGGTCCTCCTCCACCTCCTGGTTTTGGATTCAACTTGATGATAACCTCCATCGCATCGCGCACGAAATTCTCATCTTCGGTATCGAGCTTCTTTTGTATTTTCTGATAATGTTTCTTTGTGAATTCTTCGAAACACTCAGAGATTATTTTCTTAGCCACGGCTACATCGATATCATGGCCATTGTCCATGCGATCGAGCTGAATGTATAAACACTCCTGAAGGTTTCGCGCAGCGATTCCCGGAGGATCAAAAGTTTGAATTTTTTTCAGAACAGCTTCAACTTCTTCGGCTGTTGTTTCAATACCTTGTGAGAAAGCCAGGTCATTCACAATGGCTTCCAGGTCACGTCGTATATAGCCGTCACTTTCAATACTTCCCACCAGTTGTTTTCCTATCGCAAGTTCCTTCTCACCCAACCCCAGGAAATCCAGTTGATTCATCAGCTGTTCATGAAGGGATGATGCCATTGGAATGGGCATCTCCCGGTTATCTTCATCCTCATCACCATCGCCTTGCATCTTATAACCGCTGTAATCATCATCGCGCAAATAATCCTTAATATCAACATCTTCGTCACTGCTGGCAGTGGTCGATTCAGGAAATTCATCAGGCTCATTTTCAGCAGCCGGCTGCTCTTCGGGTTTCTCTTGCTCCTCGCCTTCCTCCAGGGCAGGATTTATTTCGAGTTCTTCCTCAATTCTACCCTCAAGCTCGGCAGTAGGCACCTGCAACAGCTTTATAAACTGAATCTGTTGCGGGGATAATTTCTGTTGTAATGACTGGCTTAAACCAAGCTTTTGCATGTATCGAAATCTTTATTAATCAATTAAGTAGTTACAAAGTTAAAAAAATACTCCACAGGTTCATGGGCTGGTTAACCGCCCGTATAACATTTCATGGGCCTTTTTAATATCCCGCACTAAGAACCATTAACTCCTGATGAAGTTATGAAAATCTCTAAGTTTTTTCGTTTTTTGCGAACCCTTATCAAAGGGGTAAATAATCAGACTAAACTATTTTACGGAAATGAAGCGGACTAAAATTAAAGCGTTACTGGCGACTTCACCCTCAAATCAATTGGTTACTGTTAATGGCTGGGTCAGAACGTTCCGCAATAATCAATTCATTTCTATTAACGATGGTTCCACCATTCAAAATCTCCAGGCTGTAGTGGAACTGAACAGCGTTGATGAGAGCCTGTTGAAACGGTTGACGCCAGGGGCATGCTTGTCTGTGATTGGCGAATTGGTTGCATCCCTGGGAAAGGGTCAGGCAGTTGAAGTAAAGGTTAAGCAGTTGGAAATTCTTGGAGATTGTGATGCTGAAAAGTATCCGCTTCAATTAAAAAATCGGCCAAGTCTCGAATATTTGCGGGAGGTGGCACACCTTCGGTCACGCACCAATACCTTCAGCGCAGTGATGCGTGTTCGTCACGCTATGGCTTTTGCCGTCCATAACTTTTTTAACGAACGTGGTTTCTTTTACATCCATACCCCGGTCATCACTGGATCGGATGCGGAAGGAGCCGGAGCCATGTTCAGGGTCACGACATTAGATCCAAACAATCCTCCACGTAACGAACAAGGTCATATAGATTTTAAAGAAGATTTTTTTGGGCGCGAAACCAACCTGACGGTTTCCGGACAACTGGAAGGCGAAACTTACGCATTAGCCTTGAGTGAAATCTATACTTTCGGTCCTACGTTTCGAGCTGAAAACTCGAACACCACACGACATCTCGCCGAGTTCTGGATGATAGAACCGGAGATGGCTTTCTATGATATTCAGGACAACATGCAACTGGCACAGGATTTCCTGCAATACCTGGTGCGGTACGCCTTGAAAAACTGTACAGAAGATCTGGAGTTTTTAAACAAACGCGCGCAGGAAGAAGAGGACGCCAAACCAAAAGAGCAGCGGAGTGAATTAGGCCTAATGGATCGCCTCAAGTTTGTTTCTGAAAATGACTTCCAACGTCTATCCTATACGGAGGCTATTGATATATTAAAAAACTCTAACCCGAATAAGAAAAAGAAATTTCAATATCTGATTGATGAGTGGGGCGTGGATCTCCAATCGGAACACGAAAGATTTTTAGTGGAAAAACATTTTAAAAAACCCGTCATTCTTTACAACTATCCCGCCGAAATTAAAGCATTTTACATGCGGCAAAATGAAGACGGAAAAACAGTTGCGGCAATGGATGTTTTGTTTCCTGGCATCGGAGAAATTATCGGTGGATCTCAGCGTGAAGAACGTTATGATCGAATATTAAAACGGATACACGAACTAAAGCTACCCGAAAAAGACCTGTGGTGGTATCTTGAACTGCGCAAGTTTGGTTCCGCTCCTCATAGTGGCTTTGGGTTAGGGTTCGAACGGCTTATCCAGTTTGTTACAGGCATGACCAACATCCGGGATGTTATTCCTTTCCCAAGGTATCCGGGAAATGCGGAGTTTTAATGAATGAATGCAAACGGCTTGACCGGCGAAGACGTCGAAGCTAAACGTTTACAAAATAAATGATCGTGAATCGTGATTGGGTAATCAGTGCCCTTACAAATTACTCTTCAGCGTTTAACGAGGAGCAAGTATTCGTTAAACAGTTCCTGAATTTATTAGAGCATCCGGATGCATTTCAACGGCATCATTTACCCGGACATATCACAGGCTCATCCTGGATACTCGATTCGTCTAGAAAGTTTGTGCTACTCGTTCATCACGGTACGTTGAACAAATGGTTACAGCCTGGTGGCCATGCCGACGGCGAAGAAAATATACTGAACGTTGCTTTAAGAGAAGCACAGGAAGAGACGGGTGTAAATCATTTCCAACTATTGTATCCAACTATTTTTGATTTGGATATCCACCCGATCCCGGCACGCGCCAATTTTCCCGATCACTTGCATTATGATATTCGATTTCTTTTGGAAGCCGATAAGCACGAAAAAATAATTGTATCAGAAGAATCGCACGATGTTGCCTGGATGCCGATTGATGAGTTGAAAAAATTGACGGAAGATAATCGATCGGTTATGAGAATGGCAGAGAAAGCGAGAAGATTAACAGCAAAAAGTTAAAGACATACTTGCCAGCGCGATGCCGCGAGAACTGTGATCAATGAAAATGAGTTGCAATTCCTATTAGACCTTCATGATCATTTGGAGCTGATCAACAACATGCCAAACGCAATCACTACGAACCAAAATTTGTAAACAGAAATGCTGGGGATGATAACCCAACCTAACTGCATGACTACAGCAAGCAGCACCAGCACGACTGCAATTCCCTTTAGAATAGATCTAGTTTTATTACTCATGCGACGTTATCTTTAATCGTTACCAGTTAATCATAAAAGCTTGCAATTCGTAACCAAGACCAAACTGGAATTCAATCATCGCCATGCTTCCATACCAGCCGCGGGTTTCCACTTTGAATCCGGTTCAAAATGTTGCCACAATATCCTGGAAACATTTCTTAGCAACACATACCCTTCATTTTCTCTTACCCATCTTTGGTCTTCTTGATTTTTTGTGATCACGCAAAAGACGTAATCACCATGAGGCGCATTTACCAGCACGACCTCTGACTTCGAACGATCGACGGCCCCTTGCTTGGAAGCAGCTTGTATGTAAGGAGGAATTTGTGACAATGATTCACCATCCCAGTAGATCCTGATAAGATTTCGATAGATGCGTTCGCTGGCGCGTGCACTGACAACTTTTCCCTCGCGAATACTAACCAGTAATTCACCCATCTCTCTCGGCGTCGTTTGTCCCCAACCATAATTGGATCGATTCGTCTCCCTCCCGGGTGTCCTCGAATTAACACGGGTGTGATGATAGCCGTTTTTCTCCAGCCATGCATTTATATCAGCACCTGTTCCTGCTAACTGTTGGCACCATAAGCTAGCGGTATTGTCACTGGTGGTGATCATTAACATCAGCGTCTTTGACAATGAGATTTTTTCACCATTCTTAAAAGAACCCAGAATGTCCTCTCCCGGATACAACAAAGAATCATAGTACGTCAGAATGGAGTCATAGGCCAACAAACCGTTTTCAATTTTCTCGAATACGCCGATCGTTATCGGAATCTTAACCATGCTCGCTGTTGGGAAAATGCTATCGGCGTTTATTGTAACCGTCTTTCCCGTCTTCAGATTCCGGACGTAAATACCAACGTCGCCTTTGAAACCAGAGACCAACGACTGCAGTTTTTGTGTTAAAACTTTATCCTCGCGTTGTGCTTGCAACTGAATTTGAAGGAAAAGAGAAAAGACAATAAAACAAGTTCGCATGAAAGTTATCTCCTCACGCAACTTAAGGCCTTTACTTGTAGGTGACAAATAAATTTTAGCTTTGCAGCCACATGGCACAAACGGGAACTGATATTGAAAAAGCAAAAGCGCTGCTGATAAAAGGTGAACTTGTCGCTATCCCTACAGAAACGGTTTATGGCTTAGCCGGTAATGCTCTTGAGCCTTCCAGCGTGGCAAAAATTTTTGAAGTAAAAGGCCGCCCACAATTCGATCCCCTTATAGTTCATGTTCCTGATTTTGAATCGGCACAAAAATATGCTTTAGATATTCCGGAACAGGCAGCAATATTAGCGCAACATTTCTGGCCTGGTCCCCTTACTTTATTATTACCGAAGAAAGATATTATTCCAGATCTCGTAACCTCGGGCTTGGATACGGTTGGATTACGCTGTCCGGATCATCCATTAACCCACAAACTTTTAGAGACACTCCCCTTTCCCCTTGCTGCGCCGAGCGCCAATCCATTTGGATACGTAAGCCCTACCTGCGCAGAACATGTGGAAGAACAGCTGGGTGATAAGATAGCGTATATCCTGGACGGTGGACCGTGCAAGATCGGTGTTGAATCTACGATAGCAGGTTTTGAAAATTCGCTGCCCATTATATACAGACTTGGCGGTATTACGCAGGAACAAATTGAATTGGTAGTCGGAAAAGTTAATGTAAGAACACACTCGACCTCCAACCCAAAAGCACCTGGCCAATTGCAAAGTCATTATGCCCCGCGCAAGAAAGTTATTTTGGGAAACATCGATGACCTTCTCAAGCAATATGGAACGAAAGAAACGGGTATTCTTTCATTCCAGCACGACTTTAATTCATCGCTGCAATTTATACTTTCGCCATCGGGCCAACTTACCGAAGCTGCACAAAACTTATTCCTGGCGTTACGCATGCTTGATAAAATGCCTATCAAATATATCCTTGCAGAACCCGTTCCTGATGTTGGTCTGGGCAAAGCAATTAATGATCGGCTGAGGAGAGCAGCAGGCTGAGGGGAGTGTTGAAGTGTTGGGGTTCGAAGTGTTGAAGTGAGAGACCGAGCGTGTGCGACGTGAAGATGTTTTGTAATGCATAATACCTGATCTGATTGACACTAAAATTGTGAAGGCAACTTCAACACTTAGAACTTCAACACCCCAACACTTCGCCACTCCAACACTTTTTTCCTATCTTCAAACCCTTAATCGATACAGATGAAAAAAATTTTAATTCTAACAGGAGGTGGTGATTGTCCTGGCCTTAATGCGGTGATTCGTGGCGTAGCAAAGCGTGCCCGTAAAGAGAAAGACTGGGAAGTTTTTGGTTGTATTGAAGGTTTTAATGGCGTGTACAATACCCCGCATGAATTTATCAGATTGACCAGAAGCAAGACAGCAGGAATTCATGTGAAGGGTGGGACTATATTAAGAACCACTAACAAATCAAACCCAATTAACTTTCCAGTTCTACAACCCGACGGCACCACGAAGTTCGTTGACCGGTCGGACGAGTTGGTGGCACGTCTAAAAGAATTGAAGTTCGACGCCATCATCAACATTGGTGGAGATGGTTCACAACGTATCTCTAAAGTTTTATGTGATAAAGGTGTTCCAATTATTGGCGTACCGAAGACGATCGACAATGATCTGTCTGCGACTGATATGACCTTTGGATTTTCTACAGCAGTACAGATTGCAACAGATAGTTTTGATAAACTGGTAACTACTGCTGAAAGCCATAACCGTGTTATCATCATGGAAGTGATGGGCCGTGATGCAGGTTGGATTGCACTGCATTCTGCTATAGCAGGGGGTGCAGAAATTTGTCTTATTCCCGAGATACCTTATGACGTAAAAAAATTAGTAAAGCGAATTGAGCTACGTTATAAAAAGGGACGAGGATTTGTGAACATTGTTGTAGCAGAAGGTGCGAAGCCAAAAGCCGGAACTGTTACTGCCACAAAAGGAGAAATGGGATCTGAACATGTTCGTTTAGGAGGCATAGCATTTCAACTTTCAAAGGAATTAAAAGATGCCGGCTGTAAAGCAGAGATACGCGAAACGGTATTAGGTCACGTTCAACGTGGTGGTAGTCCTGTGGCATTTGACAGAATATTGGCAACCCTCTTTGGCGTTAAAGCATTCGAGTTGGCGCTGGAGAAAAAATTCGGGCGAATGGTAGCCTTCAGGAATAATGAAATCACATCTGTTACATTGGAGGAGGCTACTAAAAAACCAAACCTTGTAAACAAGAATTCTTATCTGGTACAGGCGGCCAAAGGCTTGAATATTAGTTTTGGAGATTGAACATAACCACTACGAAATCAGAGCCTGGCGATTGAACCAAAAAGTGTATAAAGACGCAATCGTTTTCTGAAAAATACGCTTTGGAGCTGCTCAAGACAGTAGACTTTTCCTAAATTCGCCCCCATTACATTTTTACCAGACTTCCCATGAAAACTATCAACGACATCAATTTTAAAGGAAAGCGCGCACTGATCCGTGTAGACTTTAATGTTCCATTAGATAAAAGTTTTAATGTTACAGATGATAACCGTATTCGAGCTACTATTCCAACGTTAAAAAAAATACTGAACGATGGTGGAAGTTGCATCCTGATGTCACATCTGGGACGTCCGAAAGAAGGACCCGAAGATAAATTCTCGCTCCGTCATACCATTAAGACAACAGAAGAACTTTTAGGCAAGAAGGTGCAATTTGGTGGCGATTGTATTGGTGAGGAAGCTTTCAAACTTTCTGCCGGCCTGAAACCTGGTGAAGTGCTTTTACTTGAGAATCTCCGGTTCTATAAACAAGAAGAAAAAGGTGATGTTGGTTTCGCTGAAAAATTATCCAAACACGGTGATATTTATGTTAATGATGCGTTTGGTACTGCGCATCGTGCACACGCCTCAACAACTATTGTAGCACAATTCTTTAAAGACAAATGCGCCGGCTTTGTTATGGCAGCGGAACTCGACAACGCTAAAAAAGTAACGGAGAAAGCAGCGAAACCATTCACTGCAATTATGGGTGGTGCAAAGATCAGTGATAAAATTTTAATCATTGAGAATCTTCTCGACAAAGTAAACAATCTTATCATTGGTGGTGGTATGGCCTATACTTTCTTTAAAGCGTTAGGAGGTTCCATCGGCAATTCGCTTGTTGAAGAAGATAAGTTGGATCTTGCGAAAGAACTTATCCAAAAAGCAAAAACGAAGGGTGTCGAATTGATTTTGCCTATCGATTCCGTTGTGGCAGACAAATTTGCGCCTGATGCGAATGCCCAGGTAACAAACAACAACGCCATTCCCAACGGATGGATGGGGTTGGATATCGGGCCCCAGGCAATTAGTGTGTTTAAGAAGGCCATTGAAGGATCAAAAACCATTTTGTGGAATGGACCGATGGGTGTTTTTGAAATGGAGAAGTTTGCAGACGGTACAAAAGCTGTAGCGCAAGCCGTGGTAAATGCAACGGAAAAAGGCGCATTCTCTCTCATCGGTGGCGGAGATTCAGCCGCTGCCGTTGCTCAACTAGGTTTTAGTGAAAAAGTAAGTTATGTATCAACCGGCGGTGGTGCGTTGTTGGAATATTTTGAAGGGAAGGTACTCCCCGGTGTAAAAGCGCTGGAATAAGATATTTTTCAAATGCCCTAGGCTTCAGCCCAGGGCTTCTTGTATTTTCTTTGCCACACCTTCCAATTCAGGCTTAGAAGGAGACAATTTCGTTCGCGTAAAATTCAAATCTCCCATGGAATTCATCGGCACGAGGTGCACATGGGTATGAGGCACTTCCAAACCTATAACCGCTACACCAATTCTTTTACAAGGGACCGCTTTCCTGATGGCATGGGCTACCCTTTTAGCAAAAACATGTAAGCCTGCAAGGGTATCATCATCCAAATCAAAAATAAAATCCACTTCCTGTTTGGGTACAACCAACGTATGGCCTAGTACCAAAGGATTAATATCCAGGAACGCAATGTAGCGGTCATCTTCCGCTACAATATAACCCGGAATTTCGCGATTGATAATCTTCGTAAAAATGCTTGGCATAGGGACAAAACGTTAGCAGGTAATTTCCACGATCTCAAATGACATTTGACCCGCCGGTGTAGTGATGTTGGCAACTTCACCAATCTTTTTTCCTAAAAGCCCTTTCCCTATCGGTGACATGGTCGAGATTTTTCCTGCCTTTAAATCAGCTTCTTCTTCAGACACTAAAGTATACGTTACTGAAGCGCCATTCTTTTTATTCTTGATGGTGACCCTGGAGAGTATCGACACTTTAGAAGTATCAATATTATTTTCATCCAATAACCTCGCATTGGACACAAGGTCTTCAAGTTGTGCAATTTTTGCTTCAAGATGTCCTTGTGCATCTTTTGCTGCATCGTACTCCGCATTTTCACTTAGATCGCCTTTATCACGTGCCTCTGCTATCTGGCGCGCAATATCCTGACGTCCTTTCGACTTGAGCGTACTCAATTCACTCTGCAATTTTTCCAGACCCTCTTTCGTGTAGTATGAAATTTTTTTACTCATAACAATCATTTGCTTCAACCTCATAAAACCCATGTTGACCCAAGTGGTTCATGAGCTGCGTTGTTTATTTTTTTAAAATTAAATGTGGCACTTATTTAGATCGACAGCAGTCGCTTCGCCGTGATCAAAAAAAGAAACAACGGCCTCGTCGGAGACCGTTGCTTTAACAAAGGTAATATTTTATTGGTCAATCCAAAATCACGCTCCTACCAGTTCGGGGACATTTGTTTTGAGCTGTTCGAGGATTTCATCGTCAAAGCGCGCTAAATAGAGTGTTTTAACTTTTGAAAGTTGTTCGACGGTAAGTCCTTTGGCGCCGCGCAAATCTGCTTTGTATAAACTTGCATTTTCAAAATCGGCACCCATCAGATAACAACCCTTGAGATCGGCCTCCATTAAAAAAGCGTTACAAAAATTCGCTTTAATCAAAAAAGCATTTTCGAAATAAGCTTTGATTAAAAAAGCATCTTTAAAGTTTGCACCACTAGCGTAGGCACTTCTCAGGTTGGCCTGGTTAAGATTAGAGTTTTCAAAATTCGTTTGATTCAAACGTGCACTTTCAAGATTCGATTCAATAAGAGATGATTGTGATATGTTGGCCGAATTTAAATTCGAACCGGTAAGATTTACATAGTTAAGATTTGTACGGGGCAAATAGCAATTCACAAGATTAATCTCATGAATCTTATGCCTGTTAAGTCGTTTTATATTACCGACCGTACGGAAGGCCGCTTCTTCAGATTCCCACAACCGGAAGTCGTCAATTTCATCTTTGTACGTTCTGATTCTCTGACGTGTCTCCCCATTCTTATTAAGCCAGAAAATCAAAATACCAATAACCGCGATATCGAAGATCATTCCGTGTGCTTCAGCAAGGACTTGAGGAATGAAGGAATCAAAATCCTTCACGTAGTAAGGCATACTCAGGGCCAACACAAGTATGGTTACAAACACCAAAACGATCGTTGAGGTCAGAAGCGGCTTTTCAATAATAGAATTGAAAAACTCGCTCGCTTTTTTTAATCGCTTTTGTAGAATACCCATGAAACGGTTGGACTACTATTATTTTTAGATTGATTTAAGCAAATGTCAAGGTGCTTATTTTACGCACCAAAGCTACATTTATTTTCACATGCGATTCAAACGTCCAGCCCGCAATGTGGGGGGTGAATATTACATTTGACCTTTCACGCAACGAATTGAATGCCTCCTTCTGAGAATCCGTTAATTTATTCAACTTTTCATTCTCAAGGACATCCAGGGCAGCTCCTTTCAAGTAACCTTCAACCAATGCCTGATATACATCGGCAAGGCTAACTATCTCACCTCTTGCCGTATTTAAAAGTATAATAGGTTTTTTAAACTTTCTAAAGTAGTTGATATCTACCAACATCCTTGTTTCGCCTGTGAGTGGAATATGGAGGCTTACAATATCCGCTTCTTCGAAGATGGATTCCATTTTGACTTCTTTACAAAAGGCATCCGAAAAATTGCTTTTATACTTATCGTACCCTAAAACATTACATCCAAAACCCGATAAACGTTTGGCAAAGGCCTGGCCCGTATTTCCATATCCTATGATCCCTACCGTCTTGCCCATGATCTCACTTCCACGGTTTTCTTCCCTCGCCCATACGAAATTTTTAACCTCTTCATTCGCTCTGGGGATGTTACGCATCAACGAAAGCAAAAGTCCTACGGCATGCTCGCCAACTGCATCCCTGTTTCCCTCAGAAGCATGGACGACTTGAATATTCTTTTCTAACAAATAAGGAAGGTCAAGGTTATCAAGTCCCGCGCCTGCACGTCCGATAACTTTAATGGTGGGATTTGGTCCCAACAGTTCGCGGTCGATCGTTGTCTTACTTCTTACGATCAACCCCTGGTAGCCAATGTGCTTTGATTTAATTTCCTCACGAGTGATCTCCGGCTGGTAATCAGCTTCCCATCCAATGTCTTTCAGCATGGAGAAAAGGCTATTATGCATGGGATCAATTATTAAACATTTGGGTGCAGCCATCAGAGCAAAAGATGAACAGTGAAAAAATAAATTGTCAGTCCCAGTAAATCATTCATGGTGGTAATAAAGGGACCTGCTGCGAGCGCAGGGTTATAGTCAAATCGATTTAGCACAAGAGGCGTTATCGTTCCTATAAAAGACGCGAACACTACTACGCTAAACAATGCGAGCGACACCACCATGGATAACTGGTATTCGCCGAACAGCAAAACATTCGCACCAAAAACCAAAACCGCCAACACAACGCCATTGAGGATGGCTACGAAAAATACTTTAACCAAACGCGTCCATAAGCCTTCGTCTACAAAATCGGGATTAGCAAGACTTTGAACAATAAGGGACGATGATTGAATTCCAACATTTCCCCCGGTTGCCTGAATCAGCGGCGTAAAAAACGCGATAGCAGTTACACGGGCGAGCTCAGCTTCGAACAGTCCCATGAATTTTGCATTCATCAGGCCACCAAAAATTCCGATTAACAACCATGGCAGACGTGCCCGCGTATTGCGCCATACGCTGTCATCTTCTTCCACATCTTCGCTGATACCGGCCATGATTTGACGTTCTTCGTCAGCCTGTTCAGTGATCACATCCACAACGTCATCGATAGTAATTCTTCCAACCAGCTGTCCCTGCACGTTAACGACAGGTACAGACTCGAGGTCATACTTCTTCATCATCTCAGCAACCTCCCAGTCCTCCAAGTAAGTTTCAACGGAGACAATATCTTTTTCACAAATATCAGCCACGATGGTGCGCGCATCTGATACAATAAGGTCTTGCAGTGCGACCCGCCCTAAAAGTTTATCGTAATCATCAACAACGTATACCGTATAAAACTTATTAACCGTTTCAGCCTGTTTACGAATCTCGTCGACGCATTGGACTACCGTCCAGTTATAACGTGCCTTAATGAGTTCTTTAGCCATTAAACCGCCCGCCACGTTTTCTTCATAGCGAAGCAGCTCTGTCACCTGCGCCTTAAGCTCTGCCTCCAACCCCGATAAAACTTCTTCCCGTTCTTTAATGGGAAGCTCATTCAAGATATCGGCGGTATCGTCGGAAGGAAGTTGGTTGAGGAAGTTAGTAATCTCGGAAGGCGGGTATACCTTTAAAAATTTCTTGCGTGTATCCCGGTCGAGATCACTGATAATTTCAGCTTGTATTTCGATGTCGAGAAGATCCATGACATACTTGGACTCTTCTGCTGTAAACTCGTATAAAAGCGAAGCTATATCGGCTGCCTTAACGTGCGATAAGGAGGTGCGAACAAATTGTTCATCACGCGCGTCCAACGCTTGTTGAAAGCGATCACGAAATTCCTTCGTCAACTCAAAATCAACTGCCAACTGCTCCACGGCTCTTTTCGATTAATAAAGTAAGATTTTCAAAATCCTTAACCGACAATTGTTCAGCGCGCTTGTCAAGCAGCGGAAGGGCTACAATTTCGGCTGCCAAATTTAGATTTTTTAATGCGTTGCGCAAGGTCTTGCGTCTCGTATTGAAACCTTGCTTTACCACTTGTACAAAAAGTTTTTCATCACATGCTAAGGATGCGACCTGATTGCGTTCGAGCCTGATAACACCAGATATCACTTTCGGCGGCGGGGTAAATACTCCGGGAGGCACCTTGAATAAAAAATGAATATCATAGTAAGCCTGGAGCAGCACGCTTAGGATTCCGTACGTTTTACTTCCAGGTGGCGCTGCAATCCGATCGGCTACTTCTTTCTGAAGCATACAAACAACCTGGTCCACCCGGTCGTGGTTTTCTAAAACTTTAAAAAATATTTGTGAAGAAATATTGTATGGAAAATTGCCGATGATTGAAAAAATCCCATCAAAGATTTCTGCCGGCTGAATCGCCAAAAAATCTCCTTCAATAATTTTTCCATGCAGCATGGAGAAGTTGGTCTTTAAGTAAGCAACGGAGTCGCGGTCAATCTCAATAACCTTCAAATTGGTATGATTACGGTTGATTAAGAATTGTGTGAGCACCCCCATGCCGGGTCCAATCTCAAGGACGTTTTGTTGAGACGAACCACTTTTCAATGCATCAACTATGCGTTTAGCAATGCCCAAATCATGCAAGAAATGTTGACCTAAAGATTTCTTTGGTCTTACTTTATTCGTTTTTCTAAAAGCACACATCCGCCAATCTACAAGGAACAAATAGATATTTTTGTTAAATCGCAAAGAATTGAACGCTATCCATGACCCAAATACAGAAACCTCGTATCGGAATAACCCTCGGTGATTATAATGGTGTCGGCCCTGAAGTAGTTATAAAAGCTTTAGCTGATAATCGGTTACTAAACCTTGTTACGCCGGTACTCTATGGATCCGGGAAAGTTATTTCATTTTATAAAAAACTTCTCAACGTTGATGAGTTTAACTTTAGCCAGGTACGGAACAAAGGACAGTTTGCACCCAAGAGCATTAATGTGGTAAATAGCTGGGGCGACGATGCAGGCGAAATTATCCCGGGGAAAGCTTCAAAAGAAAGTGGTAAAGCTTCGTTTATAGCATTAAAGCAAGCATCAGAAGAATTAAAGGAAGGAATAATTGATGCTCTGGTAACAGCTCCCATCGACAAACACACCATCCATAGTGATGAGTTTCCATTTAAGGGTCACACGGAATTTTTGACTCAGTTCTTTGAGGCATCCGAAAGCCTGATGTTTATGATCAGTGAAAAACTGCGTGTAGGCCTCGTTACTGAACATATTCCAGTGAAAGACATCGCCGCAGCAATCACCAAGGAAAAGATCGAGGCAAAGTTGAAAGTGATGGACGCCTCGTTGCGAAAAGACTTTGGGATTATCAAGCCGAAGATCGCTGTACTGGGACTAAATCCGCATGCCGGCGACAATGGATTGCTGGGTCTTGAGGAAGAACAAATTATCCGGCCTTTGATCAGTGACCAAAAAAATAAGGGCCGATTGGTATTTGGACCGTTTCCCGCCGACGGATTTTTTGCTGCCGGCACATATTTAAAGTATGATGGTGTTCTGGCGATGTATCATGACCAGGGTCTGGTCCCTTTTAAATCTGTAGCGTTTGAAGATGGGGTCAACTTTACGGCTGGACTACCGGTTGTCCGTACCTCCCCCGACCATGGCACCGGTTATGCCATTGCAGGTAAAAACCAGGCTCACGAAGGGTCGATGCGGGAGGCAATCTACAAGGCTGCTGAAATATTTAAACACCGTAACGAACCATCTAAAGAAAAATAACATTATTTAAGTCCTTCATTTCCACCTTTTAACCGGAGGGTAGCGGTAATTTTTTTTTATTACATATATTTGGCCTTGAAGTATCAGTTGAAATGGACATAGTCACTAAGAAGCAGTTGAACATACTTATCCAATTGGCGGAAGCGGATAAACATTTTGCCAAAATCGAGCGCGATTTAATCTTTAAAATTGCCCGGGAACGCAACTTTTCAGACGAGGAAGTCAATGAGCTCATCCGCAATCCGCAACCTATTGATTCGTTAGGAGCGCTTTCGCTGGAACAGAAGTTCGACTACCTCATGTCGGCCATCGACCTGGTATTTGTGGACCAGAATGTTTTTGAGAGTGAGATCATTTTTTGCAAAAACATTGCCATTAAACTGGGCTTTAAGAAGGGCGTAATCGATTATTTTATTGAAAATTACGAATTGAAGACCCGCCAGGAATTTAGGGAAATAGCCCTAAATGATTACATTTAGCCATTATCGAGGCTAATTTTTACTTTTCTCATTAATTGTTCTAAATTTGCCGACTAATTTTTAAACGACACGGCTTTGGGGGTTGCGGCGTACAACATTAACATTGTTGGCCTGAGCAATAAAGAGCATCGGTTTCAATTTGAAATTGGTGACGAATTCTTCAGGAGATTTGGAACGGATATCGTTTCAGAGGGAACATTTCAGGTAGAATTGTTGCTTGACAAGCACGAGACCTTCATTGAAGTCGCGTTTAAAATTGATGGTAAAGCCCATTTGATTTGTGATCGAAGCCTGGAACCCTTTGATTTCCCGATTAACAGCAATAACAAAATTGTTTTTAAGTACGGGGACGCATACCAGGAAATGACGGATGAGATTGTAATCATCCCCAGGGAGACGGCTACCCTTGAACTTGGACAGTATATTTATGAGTTCATTGCATTAGGTATACCGTTAAAGAAGCTCCATCCACGCTTTCAGGATGAAGTGAACGATGAAGATGATTCTGAAGGAAAAATTGTTTATTCCTCCGAAACATCAGAAGAAAAGAAAGACGACGAGGAAATAGATCCTCGATGGGATATTCTAAAGAAATTAAAATAAACTTGATACGCCATGCCGAATCCAAAACGAAAAACCTCGAAAACCCGCAGAGATAAAAGAAGAACACATTATAAGGCGCATGCCAAACAGTTAACTGTATGCCCAACAACAGGTGAACATCACCTCCCTCATCGCGGTTTCTGGCATGAAGGAAAACTCTACTACAATGGCAAAGTAGTAATGGAAAAAGAAGTTCTGGCTTAGTTCATGAGTTCCATCAGCCTCGCCAACATTCGGTTGACAAAGACCATTAAGAATAGCATAATCGAGGAAGCGAATTCTAAAAAACTTTTTTAAAGTAAAATACTTTATATGCTCGGCCTATGCCGGGCTTTTTCTTTTTATAGGATAATGATCAACACACCGTTGAAAAATAAATAGTATGACCAATATCAGAGCTGCCATTACAGGTGTAGGTGGATACGTTCCAGATTATATTCTGACCAACCAGGAACTTGAAACCATGGTAGACACCAGCGATGAGTGGATAACATCAAGAACGGGAATTAAGGAACGCAGAATTTTAAAAGGCGAAGGGCGAGGAGTTTCAGTTTTAGGGATAGAAGCCGTAAAAGATCTGATTGCTAAAACCAAGATCGACCCAAAAGAAATTGACTTGGTAATTTTCGCCACCGTTACCGCCGATATGACATTTCCGGCTACCGCTAACCTGGTAGCTACTGCCGTGGGAGCCACCAATGCATTTAGTTTTGACATGAGTGCGGCGTGCTCGGGATTTATCTTCGCCCTCACAACAGGTGCCAGTTACATTCAATCGGGTATGTATAAGAAAGTAGTTGTTATCGGTGGGGATAAAATGTCGGCCATTATGGACTACACAGACCGCACGACCTGTATTATTTTTGGTGATGGCGCAGGCTGTGTTCTCCTGGAACCTGCTACGGAAGATGTCGGGGTGATCGATTATATTTTAAAAAGTGATGGATCGGGTGAATCATACCTTCACATGAAGGCAGGGGGAAGCCGTTACCCGGCCAGCCTGGAGACAATAAACGCGCGTCATCATTTTGTTTACCAGGAGGGCGCGGCAGTTTTTAAGTTTGCTGTTACCCACATGGCTGAAGTCTCAGCACAACTTGCCGAGCGTAATCATTTAAAAGCAGACGATATAGCCTGGCTTGTACCCCACCAGGCCAATAAACGAATCATCGATGCGACTGCCCAACGTGTAGGCATTACTGAAGATAAAGTGATGATGAACATTGAGCGGTATGGAAATACAACAGGCGGTACTATTCCGCTGCTTTTATGGGATTATGAGAAGAAACTCAAAAAAGGTGATAACCTGATCATCTCAGCCTTTGGTGGTGGCTTTACCTGGGGAGCAGTATATGTGAAGTGGGCTTATAACAGTTAACCACGATTATTCTTCCGGAATTGCATACAACAGGAATTAAAATCCGGCAGATGCTGATTTCTTGCAATTATTCAATTCATTTGTAAATTAAAGTTTTTAAATTTTTTATGGCTACCGTTTCGGATCTAAGTAAAGGTAATTTTATACGTCACAATGGCGAAGTGATGCAAATCGAAGAGCTACAACATCGGACTCCAGGAAATCTTCGGGCATTTTATCAGGTAAAGATGCGTAATGTACGCAACGGTAAAGTGGCTGAAAATCGTTTCCGCCCCGGTGATGAAGTCGAGATCCTTCGCGTCGAAACAAAAGAGTATCAGTATTTGTACAATGATGGTGACAGCCTGGTATGCATGGATAATGTGACTTTCGATCAGGTGTACATTGATAAAAAATTGTTGGGCAATGCCGTAAACTACATCAAAGAAGGTGTGACTTTGTTAATCGCTTTCGAAAATGGAGACAGTGCAATTACTGCTGAGCCACCAACCCATGTAGTGATGGAGGTGCAATATACTGAACCCGGCATGCAAGGCGATACGGCTACACGCACGCTGAAGCCTGCTACGTTAGAGAATGGCACTGAAATACGCGTACCGCTTTTTGTTAACACAGGCGACAAGATTAAAATACACACCGGCACCGGTGACTATGTTGAACGTGTAAAAGAATAAATATCATTCCATGAGTAAAACCCGAGCATCAAAACCTGCTGCCAAAAAACAAGAATCTTCAACACGAGCCACAGCCGATTCTGCCAGCTCACCTTCAATGAAGACCTCTGAAATACGCGACCTGATCGACTTCATCTCTAAATCAGGCTTAAATGAAGTAAACATTGAAACAAAGGAGCTGAAACTCAGTGTTAAAAGAGAACCCGATCAAAAAATATTTAAATCTTCTCCTGCTCTCTCAGCGCCTGTTCAGACCGTTGCCTCTCCTGTTTCCGCTCCGGTAGCGCCTCCCGTGATCGCAGCTGTTAAACCCGACACACCTCCTGCTAGTGCGGGTTCTGGAAAGAAGACAATCGATATTAAATCTCCAATGATTGGCACTTTCTACAGATCTTCGACCCCCGATACACCTCCGTTTGTTTCTGTCGGCGATAAGATCACCAAAGGACAAACCGTATGTATCATTGAAGCGATGAAGCTTTTTAATGAAATTGAATCGGAAGTATCAGGCACTATTGTCAAAATACCGATAGAAAATTCTACTCCGGTAGAATATGATCAAGTACTCTTTGTAGTAGAACCTGATTAACAAACATTTTTTCAAATCATAAGCAAACCAAATTTCCTGTATCAAACGGCAACGCTGTTGTAATTTGATATTGGTCAATCCATAAGTGGAAATTATGTTCAAGAAAATATTGATTGCTAACCGCGGGGAAATTGCCTTACGAGTAATTCGTACGTGCCGCGAGATGGACATTAAAACAGTAGCCATCTATTCAACGGCCGATCGTGAAAGTCTTCATGTACGCTTTGCCGATGAAGCTGTTTGCATTGGTGATGCGCCGAGCAAAGATTCGTATCTCAATATTCCGCGCATCATCTCTGCTGCTGAAATAACCAATGCGGACTCAATTCATCCCGGTTATGGTTTTCTTTCAGAACGTGCCGAGTTTTCTGCCATCTGTCATGAATACGGTATTAAATTTATCGGGCCAACGCCTGCCATGATTGAAGCGATGGGCGATAAGTCAACCGCTAAGGATACCATGAAGAAAGCAGGTGTTCCTACTATTCCGGGCTCCGAAGGTTTATTAGAGTCAATCGAAGAGGGTATTAAGCTGGCGAAGGGAATTGGCTACCCGGTGATTGTCAAAGCAACCGCCGGTGGTGGCGGAAAAGGCATGCGGATCATTAACAACGAATCAGAATTTAAGAAAGCCTGGGATGATGCAAAACGGGAAGCTGCTGCTTCGTTTGGTAATGATGGCCTGTACCTTGAAAAGTTTATTGAAGAACCGCGTCACATTGAAATTCAATTGGTAGGCGATCAATATGGGAAAGTATGCCACCTTTCAGAACGCGACTGTTCCATTCAACGCAGGCATCAGAAACTGGTCGAAGAAACTCCTTCTCCCATCATCAATCAGGAACTTCGTGAAAAAATGGGCGAGGCTGCCGTTCGTGGTGCCAAAGCCATAAATTACGAAGGTGCCGGAACTATTGAATTTTTGGTAGACAAACACGGCAACTTTTATTTCATGGAAATGAACACCCGGATACAGGTGGAACATCCCATCACAGAAGAAGTTACCGACTACGATTTGATAAAAGAACAAATAAAAGTTGCTGCAGGTGTACCAATCTCTGGTACAAACTATTTCCCCAAGATGTTCGCGATGGAATGCCGCATCAATGCAGAAGATCCTGCGAATGGTTTTCGCCCATCACCAGGAAAGATTACAAACCTTCACATGCCTGGCGGGCACGGCGTAAGAATCGATAGCCATGTGTATGCTGGTTATACCATTCCTCCGAATTACGATTCCATGATTGCCAAACTTATTACAACAGGGCAATCGAGAGAAGAAGTGATTACACGGATGAAACGGGCATTGCAGGAATTTGTGATCGAAGGAATCAAAACAACCATTCCGTTTCACATTAAGCTGATGGACAATCCCACGTTCCGTTCAGGAAAATTTAATACCAAGTTTTTAGAAACTTCATTCGATTTCAGCTCGCTAAAGTAAGGAGCAGCTTTTGATGTTGCGTGAGCTTTCATGTCTCTATTGAAGTGACCTACCAAAATCATGAATCAAACATTCACACATGACAACACAAGGCACACCAAAAGAGACAACGACGAAGGTTAAGCCATTCATATAATATTCAAACTGTATAGGACACATAAGCCTGTGTCCTTTTTTTATTTTTAAGTATTTTACAAATAAGCATTCAGATGAATTGCTTGTTATCTGTTAATCACAGATGAAAACATGAGAACCTGCATGACGTTTTAACATTAAAAAAAACTTTTCAAAAACCCAATATTTTGAAACGAAGAGAATTTATTCAACTGAGCGGACTAGGCATCGGAGGCATGCTTATTCCGGTGATGGGTAATAGCATACCCATACCGTTATCTCTCGAGGAACGGCTCGATATTACACAAAAAAAGAAACTGGCAGATGTTGCGCTCAATACTGCCAGGTCGATGGGTGCCACCTATACCGATGTGCGGATTGGCCGATACCTGAATCAGTTTTTAACGACGCGGGAAAACAAAGTTCAAAACATAGTCAATACAGAATCTTTCGGCGTGGGGATACGTGTAATTGTGAATAATACGTGGGGATTTGCATCAACGAATATTGTGACTGAGGATGGAATAAAAAAATCTGCCGAAAAAGCTGTCGCCATTGCAAAAGCGAATTCAAAATTTCAAAGCGAACCCGTAAAACTTGCGCCAGTTAAAGCCTACGGTGAAGTGGTGTGGAAAACACCCATTGAAAAAAACCCATTCGCTGTTCCTGTATCAGAGAAAGTTGATTTGTTGCTGCGGGCTAATGCAGCGGCACTGGAAAACGGTGCCAATTTTATCAGCTCAAATCTGTTCCAGGTTAACGAGCAAAAGTATTTTGCCTCAACAGATGGTTCTTATATCGACCAGGATGTTCACCGCATATGGCCGACGTTCACCGTAACGACTACTGATAAAACTACTGGCATGTTTAAAACACGCCAGGCGCTCAGTGCGCCGATGGGCATGGGCTACGAATACATGATACCGAAAGCAGAAGACAAAGTGCAGGGGCCCGAAGGTATTATTTTATACAGGAACAGTTATGATATCATTGAAGACGCGATGGCTGCAGCGCGTCAAACGAAGGAGATGCTGCGTGCCAAATCAATAGAACCTGGGAAATATGATCTTGTGCTTGAACCCAACCACCTCGGCCTGACGATACACGAATCCGTGGGCCATCCACTTGAACTGGACAGGGTACTCGGTTATGAGGCAAATTATGCGGGAACAAGCTTCGCGACCATGGAGAAATGGAAGTCCGGACATTTCAATTATGGCAGTAACATCGTAAACATCTTTGCCGATAAAATTCAACCGGGGTCTCTAGGCGCCGTTGGTTATGACGATGAAGGTGTCAAGTGTAAACAGTGGGATCTTATCAAAGACGGTGTACTGGTAAACTATCAGGCAATTCGTGATCAGGCTCATATCTTAAATCAAAACGAATCGCATGGATGCTGTTATGCACAAAGCTGGAGCGATGTACAGTTTCAGCGCATGCCGAATGTATCGCTTTCACCGGGTAAAGATCCTTATAGCATCAATGAAATGATCAGGGATGTGGAAAAGGGAATTTACATCGCGGGACGTGGCTCCTACTCCATCGATCAGCAACGGTACAATTTTCAATTTGGTGGAACCGTATTTTATGAGATAAAAAATGGCGCCATTGCCGGGATGGTTAATGATGTCGCTTATCAATCCAATACCCAGGAGTTCTGGAATAGTTGTGTTAAAATATGCGATGAAAAGGACTATAGGCTTTTCGGATCCTTCTTCGATGGAAAAGGACAACCTTCGCAGGTAAGTGCAGTTTCTCACGGCAGTTCGACCGCGAGATTTAATGGTATCAACGTGATCAATACTGGCCGCACACTTTAATAAAATTGTCCAACCTACAATTGTCAATCACCATGTCTTTATATTCAGAAGAAGAAGCAAAAAAAATACTAGAGAAAGTTGTTCGGTTCTCAAAAGCAGATGGTTGCGAGGTAAATCTTACCGGCGCTGAGGGCGGAAATATCCGTTACGCACGAAACAGCGTGTCCACCGCCGGCGAAAACAGCGATGCGATTCTGGTAGTTCAATCGTATTTTGGAAAAAAAGCAGGAACCGCCACGATCAACGAATTTGATGATGCTTCCTTAGAAAAGGTGGTGCGACGTTCCGAGGAGCTGGCTCAACTTGCACCTGAAAACCCAGAATTCATGGAGCCATTACCTCCACAATCGTATGGAGAATCCCGAACGTTTTCAGAAGCAACAGCTAAAATAAATCCTGACTTCAGGGCCCAAGCCGCCGCCAACAGTATCAGGCTGGCAAAAGAAAAAGAAGTTACCTCTGCGGGATTTCTAGAAGATAGTAATACCGTTGCCGCGATGATGAATAGTAAGGGGCTGTTCGCCTACAATCGGGCAACCAATGTAACCTACACGGTAACGATGCGAACCAATGATGGCACAGGTTCAGGATGGGTTACCCGTGATTTTAATGACGTCAGCAAACTCGATACCTCTGAAGCGTCGAAGGTTGCTATTGATAAAGCTTTACAATCGAAAAACGCAAAGGCGATAGAACCAGGGAAGTATACGGTTATTCTTGAACCCGCGGCATCCGCTGAGTTATTGCGAAATATGCTTTTCAACATGAACGCCCGACCCGCAGATGAAGGGAGAAGTTTTCTTTCAAAAAAAGGAGGCGGCACCAGGCTGGGCGACAAGTTATTCGATGAGCGGATCAATTTTTACACAGATCCCTGGCATAAAGAAGTTCCAGCAGCCCCCTGGACACCGGACGGCCAGGCCAGAAAAAAAATGGATATCATCCGAAATGGGGTAGTGAAAAATATCTTCTATGACCGATATTGGGCTTCACAAAAAAACGTGGAGTCAGTGCCGTTTCCCGGAAATGCAATTCTGGACGGTGGAACGGCTTCCATAGAAGACATGATCAGAGACACGAAAAAAGGAATTCTGGTGACCCGATTTTGGTATATCCGTACCGTTGATCCCCAGACATTGCTGTATACCGGATTAACGCGCGATGGAACATTCTATATTGAGAACGGAAAAATCAAACACCCGATCAAGAACTTCCGTTTTAATGAAAGCCCTGTGATTATGCTCAATAATGTAGAGACACTTGGCAGGCAAGTTCGCGTTAGCGCCGGTGGCGGAGGTGTGAATTTCTTTTTACCTTATATGAAAATACGAGATTTCACATTCACCAGTTTGTCAGACGCAGTTTAAAAAAACCAAAACTCATACAACTTGAAAAGGCGAGATTTTATTTACCTCACGGGGCTTGGAGCAACAGCAGCGATGTTGCCGGGGATTCCGGTTATGGGTCACGATATCCATCCGGAACGCGCGCTGGAAAAAGTCGACACGACGACGAAAAAAAGAATGGCCGATGTAGCCTTAAACGCCGCGCGCTCCAAAGGTGCCACCTATACCGATGTCAGAATAGGCCGATATCTCAATCAATATGTCATCACGCGTGAAGACAAGGTAGAGAACATCGTAAACACCGAATCTTACGGCATGGGTATACGCGTTATTGCCAATGGCGGCTGGGGATTTGCTGCTACCGACAAAACAGATAATGACAGCATAGCCAAAGCTGCAGATTTAGCAGTTGCTATCGCAAAAGAAAACTCGCGACTTCTTACCGAGCCGGTAAGATTGGCACCGCAGAAAGGATACGGCGAGGTGGCATGGAAAGCACCTATCGAAAAAAATGCTTTTGAAGTTCCCATCAAAGAAAAGGTGGATTTGCTTTTGAGTGTAAATGATGCCGCCATGAAAGGGGGAGCAAACTTCATCAACTCCTATTTGTTCATGGTGAACGAACAAAAATATTTTGCCTCAACCGACGGCTCTTATATTGACCAGGACGTTCACCGGATATGGCCTACATTTTTTATCACGAAAATAGACGCCACCAGCGGCAAGTTTGAAACGCGAAATGCCTTAAGTGCGCCTATGGGTATGGGATATGAATATTTGTATGCGCGGCCACAAGATAAGATTCAAGGTATAACAACCCTTTACAAAAACAGGTATGACATGCTGGAGGATGCTAAAGCTGCTGCCGGTCAAGCCACTGAAAAACTTACTGCCAAATCGGTTGAGCCAGGAAAATACGATCTTATCCTAGATCCCTCGCACCTGTGGTTGACAATACATGAGTCTACCGGCCATCCTACCGAATTGGATCGTGTTCTTGGTTATGAGGCTAACTTCGCCGGCACAAGTTTCCTGACGCTCGACAAATGGGAATCAAAGAAATTCAACTATGGAAGCAAGCTTGTCAATATTTTTGCTGATAAAACCCAAGTCGGCTCATTGGGCGCAGTGGGTTATGATGATGAAGGCGTGAAGTGCGGCCAGTGGGATATTATCAAAGACGGCGTGTTGGTGAACTATCAGGCTACACGCGACCAGGCACACATTGTTGGACTCAACGCATCTCAGGGTTGTTGTTATGCCGACAATTGGAGCAGCGTCCAGTTCCAGCGGATGCCGAATATTTCACTCATGGCAGGTAAAGAGAAAAAGAGCATCGATGATCTAATCAAGGGTGTAGAAAAAGGAATCTACATCATCGGCGATGGATCGTTTTCTATTGACCAGCAACGCTACAATTTTCAATTTGGCGGACAGTTATATTATGAGATTAAGAATGGAAAAATTGCTGGTATGCTGAAAGATGTAGCTTATCAATCCAACACCCAGGAGTTTTGGAATTCCTGCGTAGGTATCGCCGATGAAAGTGATTATCGACTGGGTGGATCTTTCTTTGATGGCAAAGGTCAGCCGATGCAAACGAGCTCTGTATCCCACGGATCGTCTACTGCACGGTTTAACGGAGTCAATGTAATTAATACAGCGAGAAAATTAGGTTAATATGGCTATACTTACCAAAGATGAAGCCCAGGCTTTACTAAAAAAGGTGTTGAGCTATTCAAAAGCCGACGAATGTGAGGTGAATCTTAACGGATCGAATAACGGAAACATTCGTTACGCCCGCAACGCGGTGTCTACCAGCGGCGGCGTGAGCCAGACCAATCTTGTCGTTTCTTCTGCTTTTGGAAAAAAACTTGGCGTTGCGACCATCAATGAATTAGATGATGCTTCTCTGGAAAAAGTAGTTCGAAGATCGGAGGAGCTTGCACAATTAGCGCCAGAAAATCCAGAGTTCGTTTCATTCCTCGGACCGCAAAAATATGCAGAATCTGTTACGTTCGTTCCTGCAACAGCCGCAATAACGCCAAAGCTACGCGCCGATGCCGTAGCCCAAAGTTTACAGGTTGCAAAAGAAGGCAAATTGGTGGCCGCAGGATACCTGGAAGATAACAACGGTTTTGCCGCCATGATGAATTCGAAGGGGCTGTTCGCCTACAATACTTCTACAAATGTAAACTTCTCGGTCACCATGCGTACCACCGATGGCAAAGGCTCGGGGTATGCAACGCGTGGATATAACGATATCACAAAACTTGATACAAAAGCTGTAACGAAAATCGCTGCCGAGAAAGGATTGAAGTCGGCCGCAGCGCAAGCCATAGAACCCGGCAAATACACCGTCATCCTTGAACCAGCAGCAGCGGCCGTACTTATAGAAAATATTTTCTTCGGGTTAGACGCAAGACAAGCTGATGAAGGAAGAAGTTTTTTAAGTAAACCTGGCGGAAAAACGAGCTTAGGTGAAAAACTAGTGGATGAACGTGTTACCATGTATTCGGATCCATTAAATCCAGAACTTCCCACAAGCCCATGGGCTGGCGATGGCCGGCCACAGGAGAAGGTAACATGGATCGACAAAGGGGTGGTTAAGAACTTAACGTATTCAAGGTATTGGGCAGCAAAAAAAGGCGTGAAGGCAATTCCTTCACCCGACGGCGTCATTATGGAAGGCGGAACCAAGTCGCTGGATGAACTTATCAAAAGCACCAAAAAAGGAATCCTGGTTACAAGATTGTGGTACATCCGAAATGTGGATCCTCAAACATTATTACTTACTGGCTTAACCCGCGACGGTACCTTTTACATCGAAAATGGTGTCATCAAGTACCCGATTAAGAATTTCAGGTTTAATGAAAGTCCTGTGATCATGTTGAACAACCTAGAAGAATTGGGTAGGCCGGAACGCACGGTGAGTGTTGAAACAAACACCAACTATTTATTGCCGCCCATGAAGATCCGGGATTTTAATTTCACAAGTTTATCCGACGCGGTATAAAATTTCAGCGGCACAAAAAAAATAAGTCCCCGGTAAATCGTCGGGGATTTTTATTTTAGCATAACATCTGATTGCAAGCTTATTGGTGGCCTCAAACAAATTCTTCTTCACACGACTTCAGTATGAATCCGGCGATTGGGACGTTGATCAGCGCATGCCCTCCAACGTACTTAATTCGCTCATCGAGTACACTACCCTACCCGTTGATACACAGGAAAATATTGTCGCTCTCAGCAGCAATGATATTTTTCGTTGTCCGTTTTGCTACCTCAGTGGCCATAAGCTGGTAGAGTTCACACAACAGGAGCGCGACAACTTTGAAAAATATGTCCGGAACGGAGGTTTTGTGTTTGTTGATGATTGCAACCATGATATTGATGGCCTCTTCGCAAAATCATTCGAGGAGCAAATGAAAAAAATCTTTGGCAGTGAAGCATTAAAAAAAATTTCCTCCAGTCATCCGTTATACTCATCGTTTTTCAAATTCGACGGCCCGCCAACAACCGCACAAGAGCTGAATGGATGGGGCGACGACATTGTTCATGAATATCTCAAAGCGATTGAAATAAACAATAAGATCGGTGTACTCTACAGCAACAAAGATTATGGATGCGAGTGGGATTACGATTTCCGAAACAAACGATTTTATAAAATTGACAATACAAGGTTCAGTATAAATATTGTGATGTATGCATTGACAAGATAAAACAAGAATCGTCCGTCTTACGTGGCGTTTCAGTTGTCGATTCTCGATTCGAAGTAAAATGTATATTTGCCATAACTTAAAAACTGCGGGCGCAGCCTTCAAACCGTAAACCTTCTCTAACTTTTTGTAACAACCACCATGTTTACTATCGACGCACACCTGGACCTTAGCATGAATGCGATGGAATGGAATCGTGACTTACGAAGACCCATTCAAGAAATCAGAGATCGCGAAAAAGGAATGAGCGATAAACCTGATCGAGGCAATGGCGTTGTTAGTTTTCCTGAATTGCGGAAAGGTGATGTAGGACTTGTGGTTGCAACACAAATTGCCAGGTATGTTGCGCCTGATAATCCGTTGCCCGGGTGGCATTCACCTGAGCAAGCATGGGCACATACTCAAGCACAACTTGCTTGGTACCAAGCTATGGTGGAAGCCGGCGAGTTGACTCAAGTTGTGGATCTTAAGACGTTAGAAACACAGGTTCAACGATGGAATGATGATCAACCTAAAACGTCAAAAGCCATTGGTTATATTTTAAGCCTGGAAGGTGCTGATTCCATTGTTTCCATAAAGTACCTTGAAAAAGCGTATGCCTATGGACTTAGGGCACTCGGGCCGGCGCACTATGGACCGGGGCGATATGCGCAAGGAACAAATGCAACGGGGGGTTTAGGCAAAGATGGCAAAGCTTTGCTGCAGGAGATGGAGAGATTAAATATTATCCTGGATGCAACCCATTTATGCGACGATAGTTTCTGGGAGGCGATGGAAAACTTCCACGGACATGTATGGGCAAGTCATCATAATTGCCGGGCATTGGTTAACCACAATCGGCAGTTTAGCGATGATCAATTGAAAGAATTGATCAGCAGAGGTGCGGTTATTGGCGGCGTATTCGATGCGTGGATGGTTGTACCAAACTGGGTAAGAAAAGAATCCACTCCACAAGGCATGAACTGCAATCTGGAAAAAGTAATTGATCACATGGATCACATTTGCCAGCTGGCAGGAAATGCCCTGCATATTGGAATTGGCTCAGACCTCGACGGTGCTTTCGGTAAGGAACAAAGTCCTTATGACCTGGAAACCATTGCCGACCTGCAAAAACTGCCGGGTTTACTTTTAAAAAGAGGATACAAAAAAGAAGATATTGAGAACGTTATGCACGGAAATTGGCTGCGATTTCTTCGAAAAGCCTGGATTTAAAGGGTTTTTATGGCCGCCACATTGCTTTTGAGCAGTTCAACCCCAGGTGCTTTCTTCTATAAAATTTAATCTAAAAATTTGTCCTTTTACGGTAAATTGCTTTTTCAAACTATTTGTGGTGTTGTTTCGTTTTCTTCTGAGATCCTACGGTATGAACAAGAAATTTTTTTGGTTTGCATCAATCGTCGCACTTGTTGCCACGCTTTCCTATACAAAACCGGCAGAACGTTATTTCGAAATTGCCAAGAACCTTGACATCTTCGCAACCCTATTTAAGGAAGTTAATGCGTTGTACGTAGAGGAAGTTAATCCCAATAAACTTGTGCGTACGGGCATTGATGCCATGCTCAGCTCTTTGGATCCTTACACCAATTACATACCTGAAGATGAAGTAGAAGATTTCAGAACGGTTAATACAGGTCAATACGGGGGAATTGGTGCGATTACCCGCGAAATTGGAAACAGAACCGTTGTGACGATGCTAATGGAGGGTTATGGCGCGCAGAAAGGCGGACTAAAAATTGGCGATGAAATTATTAAGATCGATGACATCAGCCTGGCCAAACTAACGCGGGAAGAGTCAAGCCAGATTATGAAAGGCCAGGTAGGCACACCCGTTTCTTTAACCGTGAAACGTGTTGGTGTTGAGGAACCCATAAAGCTTGAATTTAAAAGAGAACGGATTAAACTGACTAATGTCCCTTATTCGGGAATGGTCGACAAGGATATTGCTTATATACAACTTTCTGATTTTACACCTGATGCTGCGAAAGAAGTAAAAAATGCTTTGGTCCAATTAAAAGAAAAAGGTGCAAAAGCAGTTATCCTTGACCTTCGCGGAAATCCAGGTGGGCTGCTTATCGAAGCTGTAAACATTACAAACCTTTTCATTCCAAAAGGGAAGTTGGTTGTGAGTACCAAGGGTAAAATCCCTGAAAACAATTTAAGTTATGAAACACTGAATCTCCCTATTGACACCGAGATACCTGTAACCGTTCTCATCAACCGTGGCAGTGCGTCGGCTTCTGAAATTGTAGCCGGTACATTGCAGGATTATGACAGGGCTATTGTCATCGGTGAAAAATCTTATGGGAAGGGACTTGTACAGGTAAGCCGCCCGTTGTCTTACAATTCTCAACTGAAGGTAACGACGGCCAAATACTATACCCCAACCGGTCGATGCATTCAAGTTTTGGATTATGGACATCGTCGCGACGACGGAAGTGTAGGCTCTATTCCTGATTCGTTGAAGAAAGCTTTTAAAACAACCAATGGCCGTCAGGTATTTGACGGTGGTGGTATTGACCCTGATATTAAAACTGAAAATCCTGAAGCACACATGCTAACACAAGTGCTTTTTGAAAAAGGCTTTCTATTTGATTATGCCACCCAATATGTCCTTAAACATCCTGAACCAGTCGATCCGAAGACTTTTTCGTTGGACGATGAAGCGTATCAACAATTCTTGAGTTGGATGAAGACCAAAAATTATTCCTATAAGTCTTACATGGAATACCAGTTACAACAGTTCACTGAAGAAGCTAAGAAAGAAAAGTACTATGCTGATCTGAAGAGCCAGCTCGATTTGGTTTCCGCGCGAATAGCTGAGAGCAAAAAGAATGAGTTGGTTTTGCACAAAGATGAAATCAAAATGTTGTTAGAAGAAGATATCGTTTCCCGATATCACCTTGAAAAAGGAAGTGTCGAATCCGGTTTTAAATACGATAAGGATATAAAAACGGCGACTGAAATTCTCCGGAATACGACGCAATACAAAAAGCTGCTCAATATTCAATAAATGACTTTCAGGATCGGAAGGAAGATCCGTTGGACCATGCTTTCTTTCATTCCTATCACAGGAATATTGCTGCACTCATGCATTTCCTTCCGCATGAACCCGAGGCAAATTGACGATTTCTTTAGAAAGAATAACGTCACGGCGACACAGCATAGCTACCAGGTTGGCTTTCGCGAACTGCACTATGTAAAGGCTGGGGATCCATCAAAACCCTTGATCCTTTTTCTTCACGGCTCACCAGGGTCTTTAAGCGCTTTCATTGGCTTTCTTACCGACAGTACCTTGTTAAAAAACGCTCTTTTGGTCACAGCAGACCGACCCGGTTTTGGATATTCAAACTTTGGTAATGGCGAGCCTTCTTTAAAGAAGCAGGGCGAAATATTGAAACCTATTCTGGAACGGTATAAGATGAATCGCCCGATAATACTGGTAGGCCATTCGTTGGCGGGAGCTTTAATAGTTCGTATGGCAGCTGAATACCCTGAGTTGGTGGATGGTTTGATCATTGTTGCTGGCTCGGTGGATCCTGAACTGGAGCCGAATGAAACGTGGTTTCGCGCTCCACTGGCAACGCCCTTCCTAAGCTGGCTTCTTCCCAATTCGTTCCGCGCCTCCAATGAAGAAATTTATCAACTTAAACCTGAGTTGGAGAGAATGCTTCCACTATGGAAAAATGTACGATGTCCGGTCATTGTAATCCAGGGAAAAAAAGATGTGCTCGTTCCTGCAGCAAACGCCGACTTCGCGAAGAAGATGTTGGTAAATGCGCCTGTCTTCTTAAAGCTGGAAGAAGACATGAATCATTTTGTCCCATGGAGTCACCCTCATCTTATCGATAATGCTATTCTGGAAATGATTCAGCGAATTGCTGAAACTGATACTTCTAAGGAATTATCAGCTCATTGAGTTCCGCATACCGCCTTCTCCGGCTTCAGCGCATGTGTGGTAGTTTTATTTAGTTCCGTATAGTTTCTTTCCGACCTCTTCAAACTTATCACCCTTCACCCATGTAGGTCGTTCTTTTTCGTTGGCAATTAAATATCCACCATAAACAAATGATCGATGGAACTTTTCGATATAGCTCATGTCAAGAGAATGCACTTCATCTGATGGTTGATGATAGTATTTAAAAAGTTCCTTATCAAATGTTTTGATTCCGGGGGCAATGTCAACGGCAGGAACGCCTTTCGCCGCAAAATTTAGATTGTCTGATCGCTCGTATAGATTCTGTTCAGGCGCGGGGTCGCCCTTTAATTCTAGGCCAAACGTTGCACAGGCTTTCTTCAACAGCTCATCAACTGAAGTTCTTTTCAAATCTATCAGCGTTGCAATAGTCTTATCGTTATATCCAGCGCCATCGCAGTTGTAATTAAAGACTGTTTGGTTCAGAGGGATTAAAGGATGAGTTGAATACCATTCACTTCCTAACAATCCTTTCTCCTCTCCTGTTACTGCCAAAAATAATATGGATCGTTTAGGAGAATGTTGACCAAAAAATTTCGCAGCCTGCAGCAATGCTACTGTACCGACAGCATTATCGCGTGCGCCGTTAAATATTGAATCAGGGCTTGCATTTTTCTTTACGCCGACGTGATCATAATGCGCAGAAATAACGATCCATTCTTTTTTTAAAACGGGATCTTTACCTTCAATCATTCCCGCAACATTTTTTGCTGGGATTGATTCAGGTGCCTTTGCTTCTACCTGAAGCCTTCCAATACCTTTTTTGCTTTCGATAAATGCCGAAATACTTGCCGCGTCACTTTTTTTCATATATAAATGCGGCATCGTGGTTTGAGATTGTTTCTGTGTCATCATCCGCTCAGCGGAAAGAAAGTTGACCAAGGATTGCCACGGCAATCCCGGTAGCATCATGATCTCTATAAATGCAGCGGCGCCATGCGATGCTGCAACTTTTCCTTTTGCGGGCGAGTCGGTGAGCAGCGCCTGAACGGCATTTGTGGTTGCATTACTTCCTGCTAATGCCACCACTATTTTTCCTTTTACATCGGCTTTTTCAAAGTCGGAAGGTAATCCATATCCGACGTAAACCATTTCTCCATTCAGCGAGGTACTGCCTCCACTAATGTATAGCAGATCGTCCTTCAGCTTAAAAACATCCGCTCCTATCGTCAGCGATGCTGCTGAAGCTGCCACAATTTTTTCAAGCTGCACGGGTTGAAAATAGGTTGTGTCGCCTGGAACGGGTTTGGCACCATAAATCTTCAATTGCGTCTTAATGTAATTTGCAGCAATGTCGATTTCGGGCGAGCCGGTATCACGGCCTCTCATTTCATCGGAGGCAAGAAAAGAAAGATGCGCTTCTGATTCCCTTGCCGTAACGGAGGACTGTATACTTTCAACAATTTTTCGTTGGGCTATCGTGCTTCCTGCACTAATGATTAGCAATATCAGAAAGATGCTTCGCATGTTAAATGGAGATGTTTTATGCAAGATAAAAATTGTATAAAATAAAAGCGGATTCCCGGTTAAAGGAACCCGCTTTTATTTACAGGGTTGGATACGTCAGATTAACGCAGGAATAAAAGTTCTCTATATTTCACCAATGGCCAGTCTTCGTTGTCTACCAATAATTCCAGTTTATCGACAGAATCACGGATAACTTCAAAATACTTTTCTTTGATATCGTCGCAATATCCAATCGCACGCTTATGTGTATCAGTCAATTTATTGAGTCGTTTACGCTCTTCAATCATTGCGCGGACATTTGTCTTGATTGCTTCAATGTGTCCGGAAATTTCCTTGATAGTTTGTACTACTGCATTGTTATCAACCCCCAGGCCCTTTAATCCATTTGCATTAACAATCAATTTGTTCTGGTATGCAATGGCTGTTGGCACGATATGATTCATAGCTAGATCACCCATTACTCTGGCTTCTATCTGAACACGTTTAATGTAAGATTCGAGTTTGATCTCTACGCGTGCTTCCACTTCTTTCTCAGACATCACTTCGTGCTTAGCAAAAAGCGCTTTCGATTCTTTTGTGAGATAAGCATCTAATGCACGAACCATGTTCTTTACATTTCCAAGCTTGCGTTTCTCAGCTTCTTTTACCCACTCTTCAGAATAACCATCACCTTCGAATCTAACATCTTTAGATTCTTTGATATATTTCCTTAACACGTTAACAATGGCAAGGCGTTTTTCTTCACCTTTTTCAACTTCCTTATTAACCGCATCGTAGAATTGTTCGAGTTGTTCAGCTACAATCGTGTTAAGCGCGGCCATTGCTCCGGCACAATTATCGCTGCCTCCCACTGCCCGGAACTCAAATTTATTTCCAGTAAATGCAAAAGGAGAAGTACGGTTACGATCAGTAGCATCCAAAATGATTTCGGGAATTTGATCAATTCCTAATTTCATGTACATGTTATCACCTTTCTCTATTTTAACATTTCCTTTTTTCTCCAGCTCATCCAATACTGCAGTCATCTGAGACCCGATGAACACAGACATGATTGCAGGAGGTGCCTCATTAGCACCCAGACGGAAATCATTTCCAGGTGTAGCAATGCTCGCCCGTAAAAGATCTGCGTAGGAATGAACAGCTTTAATGGTGGTAACAAAAAATGTTAAGAACATCAGGTTATCACGAGCGCTGCTGGTTGGTGCATAAAGGTTCACACCGGTATCTGTAATTAACGACCAGTTATTGTGTTTACCAGTACCATTCAATCCCGCAAAAGGTTTTTCATGGAATATCACTTGAAGGTTATGGCGGTCCGCTACGCGGCTCATTACATCCATCATCAACTGATTATGATCGTTTGCCACGTTCACTTCTTCAAAAAGCGGCGCTACTTCAAATTGACTTGGGGCCACTTCATTGTGACGTGTACGAACGGGTATACCCAACTTCCACGCTTCGATTTCAAAGTCCTTCATAAAGTCATATACCCGTGGAGGAATAGACCCAAAGTAGTGATCTTCCATTTGTTGTCCACGTGCAGGAGCATGGCCAAACACAGTGCGTCCTGCCATTACCAAATCTGGTCTTGCGTTAAACAACGCTTTGTCGACAACGAAATATTCCTGTTCAGGGCCGAGCGATGCAACTACATGCTGAATGTCTTTATCGAAAAGCTGGCAAACCTGGGTTGCTGCTTTATCAACAGCTTTTAAAGCTTTCAATAATGGTGCTTTTGTATCTAGGGTTTCGCCAGTATAGGAAACGAAAATAGTAGGAATACAAAGTGTTTTGCCATAAAGGAACATGGGAGACGTAGGATCCCATGCCGTATATCCACGCGCTTCAAATGTGCTGCGAATACCTCCACTTGGAAATGACGATGCATCCGGCTCTTGCTGTACTAATTCACTTCCTTTAAACTTTTCAATTCCTGAGAGTGCATCAAAAAATGAGTCATGTTTTTCTGCAGTACCACCTGTCATTGGTTGAAACCAGTGCGTGAAATGTGATGCACCTTTTGCCATGGCCCACGATTTTGCGGCAGATGCAACAGCATCAGCAGTAGTTTCATCAATTTTCTCGTGATTTTTAATTGACTGGCTTACTTTTTTATAGACAGCCGGTGCGAGGGTACCGCGCATCTGTTCCATTCCAAAGACATTTTCTCCGAAAAATTTGGAGACATTTGGGCTGGGCAGATCGACATGTACTCGGGAACGTTCGCTCAATTTTTTTAGAGCTTCAAATCGTAGGTGGGCCATAGATGATTTTGATTTAGACTTATTTTGCGCCCAAATCTATTAGAATTTTCGAAACGCCCTTAAAAATTAATCTACAATTTTAATTTTTTATTAAGAATACGTTTGCGATGGGTAGATTTTACACGACTGGCTATAAATTTCGTTTAAAAACACAGCAACGATAGAGGCTTTCGGAAACGAATGAAGTCACTATTCTTCCTCTTCTCCCCGTTCCTCCTGGTTGTTGCGCTGTCTTTCTTTTGCCTTATTTAAGCGGTAAGTGAAAGTAACCGTGAATTGCCTTGATCTCCACTGAAACTCAGAATTAGAATAGTATCCATCGCGATCAATGATTGCACGCCGCTTACGCGAGTTCATCAGGTCACGCACATTCGCCGTAATGGTACCCTTGCCTTTTAACACATCACGGGATAATCCAAGATCAATTGAATAAATAGATAGATCTTTTCCCTGCGTGGTCAGACGAGGTGCGCGATAATTAAACGAAGCCTGAAAATCCCATTTTTCAAAAAGCGTCATTTTGGATGTTGTGCGTGTTGTCCATGTGTAGGTATCGCTTTCAAGAACCTCGCCTTCGTAAACTCCCTTCATAATAGACCGATAAAAGTTGGCACTGGTATTTACACGCCACCAATCTTGAATATTCAATGAAAGGTTAAATTCCACACCATAAGAATTTTCGTCGGCCAAGTTTATAGGCATAACTCTTGAACGGCCCGCAGAATCGGGCTCCGTAATGATTCGCTGTATCACATTCTTTCTGTGCCGATAATAAACATTTGAAAGAATGGAGCCATAGTCCCAATCCAACAGATAGCCGGTCTCAATAGAGTTGGTGAAAACGGGGCGCAAATTTGGATTTCCTCCGAAGAGCACGCGTGGATCCCGAAAATCAGAGAATGGTAATAAGTTACGAAAGTCCGGGCGGTTGATACGATAACTGTAGCTGAGTTGAAGCGTCTTATTCTCCTGAACTTTGTACGACAAGCTGGCACTTGGGAAAAGGTTAAAATAGTTTTGAGGTATTGATGTAAATGGTTCTTTCAGCTCGGTTGAAATGTCTGTTAGTTCTGCGCGAAGACCTCCTTGCATCGATAATCTTCCGAATGTATTACTACCCATCATATATGCGGCGTGGATGCGTTCTGTGTAAACCAATTCGTTAGTATACTGCGGAATATTGATCCATTCCATTGAATTATCCAGTGCATCTAAGCCATAGTCATTATTGATGATGCGGGTTGCTGTTTTTACCCCGGCTTCCAATTTACCTTGCTTGCCGAAAGGGTGAATATAATCAGCTTGGAAAAGCCAATTGATTTCGTCGGCAAAATTGATTGAGTTTTGAAGGGAATCCAGTCCGTCGTTAACTGACTCGTTGTAGTCTGTACTTTCGTCGTCTACACTTTTTATCCATTTAAAATCAGCAGTAAAGATTTGGCCCTTTCTTTCAAAATTCTTTTTTAGGCTGAGCGAAGTTTCAATATTCTCTTCATCTTCTTTCTCTCGTTCATTCCTTCGTACGGTACGGGCTATCAAACCAGCTTCATCGAAGTCTTCGTATACGGTTTCAGCTTTGCTCAGGCCATCGCCGGTGTTATACAAGATTGACGCCGTCAATGTAGTGTTATCATTAAGAAAGTAATCCGCGCCAACCGTAAAATTGTGCGAGAACTCACTTTGCGTCCGGTCGTTCCGTTGCGTGTAGCTGAAACTTGTGTCTGCACTCGTATATTGCTGAAACGAATTTCCATATCCGGGCCGCTTATCGTACTCAATGCCATAACTGGAAAAGAGATTGACCTTCTTCCTTCGTATATTGATGCTGTATGAACCGCCGTACTGGGCAGGATAACCTACATTGGCGGAGAAACTTCCGTTTACGCCTTTCTCCTGATTTTTCTTTAATATAATGTTGATGATTCCCACTTCTCCCGCCGCATCGTATCTTGACGAAGGATTGGTGATTACTTCAATACTTTCAATCAGGTTGCCTTGAAGCATCCTCAGCGCTTCTGGATCACGCGAAGTGAGACCTGAAGGCTTGCCATCGATTAGTATTCTAACGTTATCACTACCGCGCAAACTTACCGTGCCATCAACATCGACAGTAACAGAAGGTAAGTTTCCAAGAATATCGGAAGCATTGCGTCCCACATTGCTCAAATCTTTTTGAATGTTAAAAACGCGCTTATCCAATTGAAGCTCCATAGAAGCTTTTTCACCCTGGACGATAACTTCCTCCAACACCTGGCTGCTTTCATTTAATGTTACAACGCCAAGGTTAAAGGTTGCATTGGATACGGCTACGTCAGGAATTATCTTATCCTGGTAAGACAAAAAACTAATCTTGACATAATATTTCCCCGGCTTTACAGGAACGTGAAATTTTCCCTCTGCATCTGACACGCCACCGGTAATCAAAGCGGAATCAGCAGGATTGTGAACTGCCACATTTCCATATGGCACAGGATTTTTTTGATTGTCCACAATAGATCCGATTATAACCGGTTCTTGCGGATTGTCCTGGCCGAATGCAGTGTAACTTATCAAAACAAACAGTAAAAAATGATATTTCATCGGGTCAAAATATTATTTACAACTTTCTCTCATCGGTAAAGATCTAACCTTTACCAGGTGCTAAAGTTCTAAAAACACTTTGAGGAGAATTTGAAGTTATTTGGCCGGTAAAAAACTTATGCTAAGGCAATGTTTGCTATCGAGGTATTCATATTCGACTGTAAAATTGCTTAGTTCACAAATTTGCTTTACTATAGAAAGCCCCAGTCCTGTGGATTCAGCGTTTTGCTTATCCTTTTTGAATCTTTTAAATAATTCGTGGGGAGGGCTTTTAGGGGCCTCTCCAGAATTTTTAACTACCAAGCCAGATGAAGTGAGCATAATTGAAATGTTGCCATTGGCAGTGTTATGTCTGATGGCGTTGCTCAACAAATTTGTAAACAACATATCCGCCAAAACTGGATTGATGCTGAGATAAACTTCTTTATCAATTTTGGTGGTTAGCATTAATGATTTCATCTCGATCAACTCTTTGAAGGATTCAATCACTTTTTCCACAACACCGCTGAAATTGATTTTTTGATCAACAGGGTATTCCTGATTCTCCAAGCGGGTCAATAATATTAAGGACTGATTGACAGATGAAAGCTTTTGCACAGCATTATGTATGCCCTCAATGAGGAGAGCCTGCTTTTCATTGATGTCTGTGTCTAACAATAATTCTAGTTTTCCCCGAATGATCGCCAAAGGTGTTTGCAACTCATGCGAAGCATTTTCTGAAAATTCCTTTAAGGACCGATAGTCATCCAACGCTTTGTTGGTCATTTTTTCAAGAAACTGATTTAGTTCTTTAAATTCATGCGTGTGGGTCTCTTCCAATTTCATTCGATGTTTCTGCTTGAGCGAAAAACTTTGAATGGTTTTCAATGTTCGGTTGAAGTTGGACAGAATTCTCTTTGATATTTGGCGGCTTGTGATTCCAACAATGCTAAGCAGAATTACAAGTGTAACGGCTAATGACGCTATGATTCCTTCTAGAATTTCATCAGGTTCGGCAATAAAATTATAGGCCGAAATGTAATAGTGTTTACCATTTATCTTGAATGATGAAGCTACGCTAAATTTTCTGTCTACGGCCCTGCTTGGGAGAGAGAACATACCCATGGAATCAGTAGTTTGAAGGTGAATCTCAGGAGAATCAAAGGCCAACTCTTTTACATCAATCTGTTTAGTCTTTATTGAACTAACAGGAATTCCCTCGCCAAGCATTTCAGCAGCTTGATGAAGGTCACGTTTCAGCCGTTGTGTAACTTCTTTCTCTATTTCTGCCTGAACCCGATAAAAGACGATAACACCGCCGGCTAGTAGGACCAACGTTGTGATGGCAAGATACCAAAGGGTGAGTTTGTTGATGAGCTTCATGTGATGTTGGTATCGAACTTGTAACCTATGCCGTAGACCGTACCGATATAGTCTTTACCATTAGCTGCGCTGATTTTCTTTCTTAGATTCTTAACATGCTGATAAACGAAATCGAAATTGGAAAGATTATCGGTGTAGTCGCCCCATAGGTGTTCTGCAAGGGATTGCCTCGTTAAAATCCTGTTTTTATTGATTAAAAAATAGAGTAGAAGATCAAATTCTTTTTTTGTGAGGTCTAACAAGACATCGTTAACACTCGCCTCCATAGAAGTTGTGTTGAGAACGATTTCATTATAACTAACTGTATGATCACCTTCCAATGCATTTCTGCGATAAATCGCTTTAAGACGGGCATTTAATTCTGAAAGGTGAAATGGCTTGGTCAGATAGTCATCTGCACCAAGGTCAAGCCCATGAATTTTATCATCCAGGGAATTTTTTGCAGAAATGATTAAGACGTTACTTTTTATCTTTTCGGCCTTGATAAAATTAAGGAGATCGAGTCCATTGCCATCGGGCAGCATGATATCCAGCACAATGCAATCGTAATGAAAGGAAATTAGTTTTTCCTGCGACTTTTCAAAAGTTGGGCTCCATTCGCAAACATATCCTTCGTGAAGCAAGTATTCCTGAATATTACGCGCTAAATCTGCATTATCTTCAACGACGAGAACTTTCATAATCATCTAAAATAAAGATGATTTTTTGAAGTAATCTTGAAGTACAATGCATACCTGTTTAATCGATATTAATTAGACTTTTTTACAGAACCACCACTTGTTGAATTGGTGATCGACTTATCAGGATTGCCATGGTAACGGATGCTTCCCCCGCTGCTTGCGTGGGCTTTTAGATCTTCGGTAACGGTCAATTTTATAGAGCCAGCACTGGCAGCTTCAGCGGATACTTTTTGGGCTTCCAGATCGTATGCATCAATTTGTCCGGCAGTAGCGGCGTCAATTTCCAGAAACCGGGTTTTACCCTGTAACTCAATCTCACCAGCACTCGAGGCACTTGCTTCCACTGAGCCGGCGTTAACAGCTATTTCGATCGACCCTGCACTCGAAGCATTTACCTCCATTTCATCGGCTGTCATCGTATCTTCTGAAAAAATGCTCCCCGCTGAACTTGCAGAAAGCTTATCTACTTTGATGTAGGTCACGTAAACCTTTACACTAATTCTGCCTCTGTACCCTCCATCCCTCATATGAACTCGTAGATACGAGCCTGATACATCCGTCATTACGTTTTCTAACTTCGTCCCTTCAACTTCCACACGCACACTTTCCTTATCACCTTTCTGAAGGTATACATCAATCCCTTCCGTCACTTTAACCCCCGAAAAAGAGCCTACGTTGCGTGTTTCTGTTTCTTGACCGAACGAGAAACTGCAAGCAGTAACAAGGAGGAATGCTATAAGCAATAAATTCTTCATAAGACGCTTAAATTTGACCTAAAGACAGCCGGCAAATATAAGGGTTGCACACCCAAAGCACATACCAACTATTTTTGCTGATGTACGAAAACACTCAATTTTGCACGAAATTTCAAAGTACATTTATTGACATTTGTATTCCATAAAAAGTGTTACATATGATTTTTGATAAGAAATCGGAATTGAATGTGTTGATTAATCTAGCTGCGAGCGATAGAAACGTAGCTTCACGGGAATCAAAACTTATTCATACCATCGGCAAGGCTAACGGAATTGCAAAGGATGAGGTTGATATTATGTTAAAAAATCCTCAACCTATCGGCAACATTGATACCCTCACATCCGATGAAAAGTTTGAACATTTATATCATCTGATTCAATTGATGAAAATGGACGGACAGGTGTTTCGCAGTGAAATCGTTTTTTGCGAACAAATCGCCGACAAACTTGGATTCAAGAAATCGGTTGTTGGTGAAGTATCACAGCACGTCTACAGCGATCCCACCATTACAGCGGATCGCGATATGGTGAAAACCAAAGCGATGAAATTTTTAAAAGCCTAAGAAGAAGCTAAACGATAGAATATAAGGGAAGGAATCAAACACCTTCCCTTTTTTTTATCATGGCTTCTCGTAAACAACTTTTCCGTCGATGATGGTCATCGCTACGTCCGTTGTCAAAAGTTCATTTTCCGGAATCTCCATAAGGTCGTTAGTGAAGATGGTAAAGTCAGCCAGTTTTCCTGGTTCTATAGATCCTTTGATCGTTTCTTCAAATGCCCCATACGCCGCATCAATGGTGTAGGAACGCAATGCTTGCACCCGTGTCATTCTTTGTTCAGGTTCATAACCACCTTCGGGAAGATCTTGAAGTGTCTTTCGTGTAACAGCGGCATAAAATGACGGAATTGGATTAAGTGGCTCAACAGGTGCATCTGTTCCGTTGATGATCCTCGCTCCAGAAGTTAATAACGATTGCCACACATAAGCGCCTTCTTTTATTCTTTGTTCTCCCAAACGATCTATAGCCCACGGCCTGTCGGATGACATGTGGATGGCTTGCATAGCAGGAATTACACCGAGCGTGGCAAACCTTGGAATGTCGTCGGGATGAAGGTGTTGCGCATGTTCTATTCTAAAACGATGATCGTTCATTTTATCAGGATGTTCTGCTAAAGCAGTTTCATATCGATTTAGTATTTCTCTGTTCGCCCGATCACCTATTGCATGCGAACATACCTGGAATCCATACTTCAGGGCTTCGCGGGATATCTTCACAACGGTATCCATAGGTAATGTCGGCATCCCCGAAAAATCAGGACGATCAGAGTAAGGTTCCAGAAGCCATGCTCCTCTGGATCCCAAAGCTCCATCACAGTTTAGTTTTATCGAACGAATGGTAAGCCATCCAGAGGAATCAATCTCCGGCCCCCTCCGTAACCACTCATACACCAGTGGACTGTCGCCACCCGTAATCATCACGTATAACCGCACCGCTAGCTTTCGGGTTTCTTTAAATTGATGGAATAGCCTGATATTTTCGCGGCTAGCACCAGCATCATGAAAACTTGTAATACCATTTCTAAGACATGCTTGCATCGCTAGGTCTAGTGCACGCATGTTCGTTTCCAATGTCCTTGCGGGAATGTGTTTATCGATTAATTGCATGGCCCGCTCATTAAACAATCCCGTGGGGTTGCCCATTTGATCACGCACGACTTCACCACCCTCACTTTCTTCCAATTTATTTTTTTCAACCGAAAGCAACTTAACACCAGCTCCCTGCATCGCTTTTTCGTTAGCAAAACCTGCATGGCCACTGGCATGGCGGAGAAACACAGGATTGTCTGGTGATACTTCGCTAAGTTTTTTATGAATGGGAAATCCTTTTATCACAACATCCGGCTTTACATCCCATTTGTCTTGATGCCAGCCTCGCCCAAGGATCCACTCACCAGGTGAAGCTTTACTTACGGCGTCTCTAACTTTTTGAACCATCTCATCGTAGCTTTTGATTTGCGAGAGGTCAAGTTCGAGTTCATTGTAGCCAACCCCCATGATATGGCCATGCCCTTCGATGAATCCAGGCGTAAGAATCTTTCCTTGCAGGTCAATTTTTTTCGTCTCTGCTCCGATGTACTTTTTTACATCGGCTTCGGAACCTGCAAATGTTATTGTATTACCATTGACAGCCACCGCCTCGACAACTTGATTTGCATTATTTACGGTGTAAATCTTTCCACCCGAAATGACGAGGTCGGCAGGTTTATTTGAAGTGCAACCAAAAACAAAAATTAAACAAGTGAGCGAGATATTATATATAAGCCGATTATTCATATTGTATCCGTATTGTGACGTTCTAATGTTGCGGGTTGCAAGGATGCTCAACAATTTAACCAAACCTTCTCTCACCGAATATAAGAAACAAACATTCATCTCTTATCTTTGAATGCTGTCGCCAGAAAAAATCTTATGTCGACCTAGGCAACTTTCATGAAGTTAAGTACAAAGCATGTAAAAAAAGTTTTTTATGACGCTTTCCGCCAGGGACTGACGCCCCATAAACTTGCAATGACGTGTGCCTTGGGAGTGGTCATTGGTATTTTCCCCATTTTTGGAACAACGACCATGCTTTGCTTTGCGATAGCAATTGCCTTCCGGTTAAACATTGCAATCATCCAATTGGTTAATTACCTGGTCGCGCCGCTCCAAGTGCTTTTCATCGTTCCCTTTATCAAGATCGGGACAATATTATTTCGGATGAATCCATTTCCCTATAACGCGGATCAATTAACCGAGCTTTTCCAGAATGACTTTTTTCTTTTGTTAAAGGAAGTAGGGCTTGCGTTACTTTTAGGAACAGCCGTTTGGGCTACGTTTTCGCTGCCGCTTTTCTTCGTTTTGTACTACTTGTTTTTTCTACTCTTCAGCAGGTGGCTGAGAGGTCCTCAGCGCGAATTAAAATCCCAGTAAAGTTTTTGTATGTAGGCTTTACCTTCCAGCAGATGATCGTCTTTGTAATCGCCCTTTTGCTGGATCACGGCATTAGATACGTTATCATAAACAAAAAGGCCATTCTCGCGGATCATTCCGAATCCATTATTAAAAACATAGACGGCAAATGGATTGTAAGACGACCCTAAAATATTCTGACCAAATTTAAATTCGTCGGCGCTTAAGTTAAACTGAGCGAGTACCGTGTTAGGTATATCAGTTTGTGTTGCAACAGCGTGAATAACGGTATCCCTAACATTTAATGCCCCGCCTAACCATAACATCGGAACCCGGAATTTCGTCGGGTTGGAAACGCCTGGATTGTCAGGATATGGATGGCCATGATCAGCCGTAACAATAATCAGTGTATTTTCCCACCAGGAACTCTTTTTCGCTTTGTCGATAAATTCTCCAAATTCTTTGTCTGTATAGTATACCGAATTCAGAAACTGGTGAACTTCATCCTTGCCCTTAATAACCGTTTCCATGGGCACTTCGAATGGTTCATGACTACTTTGCGTCATCATGATTTTAAAGAAGGGCGTAGCTGCGGCTTGCGTCTCTTCAAAAAACTTATCAAAAACAAATTCATCATGCACACCCCACTTGCTCGTATTCAGTTCTTCCGGAAAATCCGCACTGTGCGTTATATGATCGAATTCTGCATGGATAAGGTAAGAATTAAAGTTAGCGTAGTTGATGTTGTATCCGTAGGTAAATTCGGTCCGATACCCAAGCTGTTTAAAAATCTTGTTAAGATAGGGCAGGCTTTTAGTTTTCTTCGGCTCCTTGATAATGGACGTGAGCGGTTGCGAAGGATAACCGTTTAAGATCGCTACAATACCTTTGTCCGTACGATCGCCACTGCAATGAAAATGATCGAAAAGAATTCCTTCTTTCACAAGTTCGTTAAAACGCGGCGTGATCCCCGGACGTCCACCCAATGGTTCAATGACGCTTGATGTGAAACTCTCTAAGACAATAATGAGAATGTTTGGTTTTTCACTTTTCAAAACAATCGTAGTGCTGTCAGACTTCGGAAAAAGTTTTTGATAATATTGCTCTGTCAATGTCTTATCAAAGTAATTGTCTGCATACTTCAGCCTATTCATTTTCTGTACAGCATAGAGAAAGTTCCAAACAACATTTACTGCGGAGTGATTGGCAAAAATTTTACTTTCATGAAAATAAACAAAACCTGAATTCATCGGCGCGACGCCGAAACTACCACGAATTGGAATGATGAAAAGCGTTGTCGAAAATAAGACTGTAGGAATCGCCTTCCAGTCAGCAGCAGGAAGCTGGAGAATTCTATTTTTAAAATATCTATAGAAAGAAAAAAGACCTGCGCTAAAAATCACAAGCCAATAGACCAGCAAAAATATAGTTTGCCAGAAGTCACCCGAGCCAGCTGCTTCTTTTCCCATATACATCAATGGCGTCGCATCTAATCTAAAGCCCCAGTGCTTGTATAATTCAAAATCAAGAACGATGATAAAACTCGATACAAACAAAATGATCGCGTGATAAACAATCCAGATGGGCCAAATATTTCTTCCGGTAAGAAACGATCCTATTGAAAATAATAATCCTGGGAACAGTGAAAAATATCCAGCCATGGAGAAGTCCATTCGGATTCCATTCGTAAAAACACGAATCATTTCGAAGATGGAAAGCTCATTGGCAAGGTTGCTATGATAAAGCATGAACAACCCCCGTGCGATGAGAAAGAAAATCGTCCAGGCTATGAATCCAGAAAAAAGAATAATTAGTCTTTGTTTCATGTCTGGGCCGTTAATCCGTTGATAGTTTCAGGGCTGATCAAAGGAAATGTATCATTGAATGTTCTCTATTAAATACAGATTTTTAACAAATATTTAAAATCCAATACATAACAAGCAACATTCAAATGTTGGTTCATTTCTGTTGAATCTTCGGGTAAATTAATGTAAGTGCCCGTTGCAGATGGTTTTCATCATCGATTTCACACCATACCAAATCCTGTATTACTTTAATATTGATTGGTTGTTGATGCGCGACACCTACCAAAGCATCTTCATAATTTAACATCTTGTTTCCGTTTTTAAAATGGGTTTCTGAGAAGAATGCCATTTTCTGCAACGTGCTCACCGTTAACTTACTTATCCCTACCAGTTCGCCGCTGATATGACTCAGTATACTTCGATTTTTACTCATTTGTTGCAGATGACTTTCCGGCGATGCCTGGATAAAAACTTCGTCACCTGATTGTGTTGCACCACTGGCCAGAATAATATCTTCCAACGGATCCTCCTGAAGATATTTCAGCGCTACGGGGTCATATAGCAAGTCGCTTTCCAAAAGCAAAAACGGTCGTTTGACTAAATGTCGAAGAACATACAGTGTGTACATGCTTCCCGTAGTGCTGTAGTCGTCATTTCGAAAAGTGGTAATCGGATACTTTTCTTTTAACATTTCAAAATGTTCAGCACGATAACCGGTACCTATAACGATTTCAGTTATTCCGGCATTAAGCAAGTTTGAGACAGATCGTTCCATCAGGGACGTTCCATCCACTTCCAGGAAACCTTTCGGCTGCGCCTCGGTATGATGTTTTAGGCGGGAACCCAATCCAGCGGCCAGTATAACGGCCGTGGTAACTTTTGAATGCATTAACCGATGAATTTGATCAACCTTTCCTTCACTTCAAATGGCTTCACGGTCGGCCTGCCTAATTCAGCAGGAGAACCTTGCGATATCTTCATGTGAATAAAAGTAAGTTGGCCATCTTTTTTCCACGCCTTAATTGCTTCTTCCAATTCGTGAAGAGAATTGACTTGCAGTGATACGGGATAACTTACCGTTGATGCCATGGAAGCAAAATCAACAATGTGAGAAACCGTTGCCTGGCCACCAGTAGAGTCATGCGCATTGTTATCAAGTAAAATGTGCATGAGGTTCTTGGGTTGGTAGTACGCATTTGTTGCAAATGAACCCATGCGCATCAATGCCGATCCATCGCCATCAATGGCAATAACTTTTTTATCCGGGCGGGCTAACGCGAGGCCTAAGCCCAGTGAACTAATGCATCCCATCGATCCAACCATGTACAGGTTGTTCGGTTTGTCTTCGACTTCAAAAAGTTCACGCCCTGTTTTGCCTGTGGTGGCGAGGAGGATTGTATCCTTGTCAGCCAAATCAGAAATGGCTTTCAATGCCTGCGTGCGGATTGGAAGAGATTGCTTTGCAGAAGATTTTTGAAGTTTGCTATTGGAAACTTGTTTTAACGCCTGCGGGTTAAGTTTTACATCACCAAACACTCCTTTTTTAACTACAAAAAAGAAAGTGCGACCTTCTTCAATATGCTTGTTTGCTTCTTTTAATTGTTTGATAGCTTCAGCTTCGTCTTCGGAAAGATAAGCCCACTCTACCTTCATCAGCGCCAGCATTTTTTCGGTAATCTGCCCCATTAGTTCATGCTGTGGTTCGTCTTTAACGCCTGGTTCTCCACGCAGACTAACAAATCCCAAGACAGGCAGCTTAAAAGTATAATTCAATGAAGTTAACGGTGACGTTGCATTGGTCAATCCGGAATTTTGCATCAACACAACAGCTTTCTTCCCTCCTAACTTGGCACCCGATGCAATCGCCACAGCATCGCCTTCATTGGCCGCCATCACATAGTCACATTCATTGATCGCATAATTGATCAGAGCTTTCAAAAAAGAACAAGGCACCCCGGAATAAAAATCAAAACCCAGGGCTTTCATTTCATCACCAAATGTTTTTGTATTAATCATCTCAAAAAATTAGAATTACAGACGAAGTTTTCCGGCATTTTGAAAATCAACAATGGTATCTACATCCAGCCATGCCCCGCTGATGTACTTTACTGCGATGGTTTGTTCTTTCGCAATTTCATTAAAAAGATCGGTACACGTCATCGTTTTGAAGTTGGGATCCTTGCTAAGTTTTTCCAAAGCTTTCAATACCTGTGCAGCGCCAGTTTGATTAACTTTCCACAACCCAATGAATTCACCAAAGATGTCTTTTCTTGGAAGTGTTGTGCCCATCTTTTTGAAAACTGAAGTTCCAAGGTAATTGGTTCTATCATACTTTTCGGAAGCAGAAACAAAATCCTTATCAAGTCCATCTTCTTCACAATCTGCATCTACCACAATCGTGATATTGTTTTGATCGTTTAGCAATTCGTGTAATACATATCGTTTGAAAATGATATCACCATAGCTAATCAATGTATTTTCTTTGATTTGATCTTTCGCCAGGTATAAAGAGTAAAGTTCTTTTGTAGTAGCATATTCATCATTATCTACTGTGCTAATGTTGTTAAGTTTCACCTTCTCCTTTTTGAAACCGCGCACAACCGTAACATCTTTTATGCCTAACTGATTGAACTCTTCCACCTGCGTGTTGAGCAAAGATTTTCCGTTTATCTCTAACAACGTCTTAGGTGCATCTTTAGTCAGATCACCGAGTGACCCTTGGCTTGCCGCCAGTACAATACTATTTACTTTCTTTCCGGTTGTAGGCAGGTACTTATCTTCAGCGGCCTCCAGTTCATCGGCACCTTGCAAACGAAAAATTTCATTTACGCTTACAACTTTGCTTTCAACATTAATCAACGTTTGTTCCTTGAAGATGCGGGCTGACGTCTCCTGCATAGCTTTTATTGAAGACCTCACATTGTGGTTTGCCCAAATGATGGTACTTATTCCAATTTGCCTGAAATGATCTGTAGGGATAGAATAATATTTCGTGGGCACAATAATAACCGGGCAACGGTTCCCCCACTCCTTCATAAATGCATCAATATCGGATGAATCCGCTTTTTTGCTGTGGCAGAGAATTGCATCTGCTCCTGCCTTGTGATATGCGTCTGCTCTTCTCAACGCCTCATCCAGGCCCCATCCGGCGATGAAAGCCTCCAGACGAGCCACCACCATAAAATCGTCATCCGATTGTGTATCCTTTGCTGCCTTTATTTTTCCACTGAACTCGTCTACATCTGCCAACGGCTGATTTTCCCCGCCGATAAAGGAGTTGGTTTTGGGAAACAGTTTGTCTTCAATGCATACTGCAGCGATGTCGCGTTGCTCCAGCTTTTTTACCAGCCGGCGCATGTTGTTGAAGTTTCCATAGCCGGTATCGCCATCCAATAAAATCGGAATGGTTGTGGCATCGCTCATGAATTCGAGCACATCTAAGACTTGTGTCCACGAGGCTTCGTTGTTATCACGTACGCCAAGCGCTGCGGAAATGGACAGACCGCTTCCCCAGATACCCTTGAAACCTGCTTCTTCAACAATCTTTGCCGATAAGCCGTTGTGGGCTTCCATAAGAAACGCCATTTCCGGCGAATTGACCATTGTTCTTAGCTGTGTCGTTTTCTTCATATTAAAAAATGTCTTTTAAAAATGCGGCCAAAAATACAACCTTATCATAATATCTTGATCATCTTCCTTTAAAATAACCTACCTCCCAGCCTATTTTAGAATTTTATTTACTTTTTTTGCGTTGTGAGAGTTCGTGATACGGTTTATCAGATCATTTTTTCCTGACTCATGTTCGTGCTTTCAATTTTTGAGGTAAGGGTAACGCTCCACTTTTACATGACGATATGCACATTTTGAAGTATTTCAAGGACGTCCGCCTGAAAGGCAATATATATTGGGTTCTGTTTTTACGCCTCATGCTGGCAATGCTGTTATTTACGCTTTGCAGGGTCGGCTTTTACATCTACAACACTACCTATTTCCCCGAAATGACTGTGGTTCATTTTCTAAGAATCATGTGGGGCGGACTTCGGTTTGACATGACGGCGGTCTTGTATATCAATGCACTTTTTATACTGTTGCACCTTGTCCCTTTTGACTTCCGGTTCAACTCGGTTTACCAGGCGATGTTGAAGTTTATGTTTTTCATTCTGAATGGCATTGGCATCGCCGCCAACCTCGCTGACTTCATTTATTACAAGTTCACGCTGCGAAGAACCACCGCCGACATTTTTAATGAATTTGAAGAAGGTCCTGGGGCGGGTAATCTGTTCTTTCGGTTTCTTTTGGACTACTGGTATGTTACCGTTTTTGCTGTCGGAATTTATTGGCTGATGGTATTTCTTTACAAACGGATACATGTTGAAGGGCCCATGGTGCAGAACCGGATTGCTTACTACAGTGCGGGAGTCCTTGCCATACCAATGGTAGCATACCTGTTCATCGGCGGTGTTCGCGGCGGCTTCAAGCATAGCACACGACCAATCACACTTAGCAATGCTGGCGAATATGTAAAATATCCCCGCGAAACAAACCTGGTGCTCAACACGCCATTTTCTGTTTTCCGAACGATTGGAAAAACTAAAATTCAAAAAGTAAAATATTTTGAAAGTGACGAAGCCGCAGCCTCCGTTTTCAATCCTGTGCATACACCGGAAGACACCGTTGCGTTTCGCCCAGATAATGTTGTGGTTATTTTGCTGGAGAGTTTTTCGAAGGAATTTTTCGGCGCTTTCAATAAAGATAAACCTGGCTATAAAGGATACACACCTTTTCTGGATTCATTGATTCAGCACAGCAGAACTTTTCAATATTCATTTTCAAATGGACGAAAATCAATTGATGGTCCGCCTTCCGCTTTAGCGAGTTTACCTACGTTGGGTGTTCCATTCGTCTTGACGCCTTACGCTACCAATAAGTTTAATAGTCTGGCAACAACGTTGGGAGACAAGGGGTATCATACTGCTTTTTTTATCGGGCATCCGAATGGTGCAATGGGATATACTGGGTTTACGCAACTGGCAGGATTTCAAGAATATTATGGTATGGATGAATATGGCAATTCTGATGACTCCGATGGCTTGTGGGGAATCTGGGATCATAAGTTCTTACCCTTCTTTGCCGACAAACTCAATGAATTTAAAAAACCATTTTTTGCGACATTGTTTACGGTCAGTTCCCATCATCCCTTCAAAGTGCCTCAGGAATTCGAAGGAAAATTTAAGGGTGGAGATAAGCCTATTTTGAAATGCATTGAATACACCGATCATTCGCTCCGAGAGTTCTTTAACACTGTAAAGAAAGAGCCGTGGTATAAAAACACCTTGTTTGTTTTTACAGCAGATCATTGTTCATCGGATATTATTTTTGATGAATCACGGACGAATTGGGGATACTATTCGGTACCTGTCATTTTTTTCAAACCTGATAATAGTTTAGCGGGGCATACTAACGAGATCGCGGCACAAGTTGATATCATGCCTTCAGTGTTGGGGCACCTCCATTATGATAAACCGTATGTAGCATTTGGAAGAGATATCTTTCGCGAGAAACTGCAACCCATTGCCTTTAACTACAACGATGCATACAACCTATATCAGGGCGAATATCTGCTTACCTTCAATGGAGAAAAGACTATCGGGCTTTACAACTTTGTTCAGGATAAAATGTTGACGCATGATTTGAGGAACGAAAAACCTGAAGTTATTGAACAGATGGAACCGAAAATTAAGGCGATCATTCAACAATATAACAACAGGCTAATCGAAAACCGGCTGACGGTGAATTAGGGAAGTTCGCAATGGAAATAATACATGTGAAATGTTCAGATAAAATAAACGCGAGCATTAACCCTATTTCAAAATTTATTTCACTTCTTTTGCTGCGATGAGACCGTATCAATACCGATGTAATGACTATTCTCTGTTAACCCCAGCTTTTAAACGTTGGATCATAACACCGATGATTCGATTTGTACCCTGGGTTATACCCGCAAATATTATCACGTTTATCTCTAATGGTATTGTTTATTTTGGTCTATACCTGGCGTTGAACCCACAACATTTTGGTAAAGCCACACCATTTCTGATCTCAGCAACATTTATCCTGTACTTAATCGGAGATCATCTCGACGGAATGCAAGCAAAACGGACCGGAACTGGTTCAGCATTAGGAGAATTTTGTGATCATTACCTGGATGCATTTAACAACGGCTTAATCATATTTACCATGATTGTAGTTTTTGGAATTACTCACACGCCAGTAATCGTTGGATTGATCGTAGTTTCTTATTGGGCGCACATGACCGTTTTTTACGAGCAGTTCAAAACGGGATGGCTAACCTTTGAGCCGGTTGGATCGCTTGAAGGCGTATTACTATCCGCAGTACTTATCGCCATGTCGGCGTTTGAGCCCATCTATGCGATTTTTACGTATCCACTTTTTGAAGATTACACGGTCATCGAATTCGTGCTGATTTTATCTTCATTAGGGGCAGTCATCACGTTATATAAAACCTGGAAACGTACGCCCGATGTTAAGTCGGGGTTCTGGATGTTTACATGTTTATCGGCTGTCGCTGGCATTTTAGCTGCTCCCTTCTTCAGCAGCTTTCAACTATTTGTTTTGCTAACACTCTATTGCAGCCTCTACATCGGCCGTATTATGCACGGTCATTTGATTGATGGCAACGAACGTTCAACGGACTATCTAACACCAATAATTCTTTTAGCATTATACATACCACCATTTCCGTATACCCACTACGTGTTCGGGGTACTAACCACATATCTATCGATCAATATTGCTATTCTTATTTTCAAAACTTTTTCAGTCCTGAAAGTATATTGGGTCTGGTTAAACTTACGCACCTAGCATGAAGCAAGTCGCTCGAAAAATTTTATTGAACCCTGGTCCTGCTACCACAACAGATACCGTAAAGCAAGCCATGGTGGTTGAAGATATTTGTCCGCGTGAAAAAGATTTTGGAAAACTATTAGATTCCATCAAAGAAGACCTGGTAAAAGTTGTGCATGGCGGAGACGAATACATCGCCGCGTTGTTTACAGCAAGTGGCACCGGAGGTCTTGAAGCTGCCATTACCTCTGCGGTACCGAAAGAAAAAAAAATTTTGATCATCGACAACGGAGCCTACGGAGCGCGAATGGCAAACATTGCTTCAACCTATGGGATTGACGTTGTTTCATATAAAGTTGCCTATGGTGATTTCCCCGACGTAAATCATGTTGAAAAACTCTTAAAGGAAAATAAGGATGTAAGTCATTTGGCTGTTGTGCATCACGAAACAACAACTGGTATACTAAATCCTGTCCAGGCGATATGCGATTTGGCAAAAAAGTTTGGGGTAGAAGTAATTGTGGATTGTATGAGTTCATACGCCGGGATCCCCATAGACGTCAAAAGATGGGGTGCCGGTTATTTAATTTCATCCTCAAACAAATGCATTCAGGGAATGCCCGGAATGGTTTTTGTGATTTTCAAGAAGGCACTGTTACCGGAATTAAAAAATCAAAAGCGTTCGTATTATTTTGATTTGTATAGCCAGTATGTTGGTTTTGAAAAAACGGGTCAGATGCAGTTTACGCCACCCGTGCAGGTGGCCTATGCACTAAGGCAAGCCATTGACGAATATTTTACAGAGGGTGAGGCGAACCGCTGGAACCGGTATCAGGAGAATTGGAATGTGTTGTGCAGCGGCCTAAAAAAATTAGGTTTTGAATTTCTCTTGCCAGACCAGTATCAATCAAAAATTTTATTGGCGATCAAAGAGCCTAGCAGTCCCCGATACAACTTCGATGCTATGCATGATTACCTATACCAACGCGGGTACACCATTTATCCGGGAAAAGGAGCTAAAGAGGCAACTTTTCGGCTATCGGTGCTCGGTGACTTATACAAAACAGATATTGAGAATTTCTTAGCTGAACTGAAAGGTTATTTACTTCATGCAGGCATTATCACGGCATGATGATATTCAACAAAACCATCTTGCAAAAAGATTTAGGAATTCGCAGAGGCCTTATAGCTTTTTTACTGTTGCTTAACGTAACGGCTAACGGTCAGCAGTTCGGATTATCCTTTTCTTATTTCATTCCAAAAAATGGTGACTTCTCCACACCTATCAGTCCGTTTTCAATTCGTGGATTAGGTGTTGATCTTAATCGATTTATCGCACTTGAGACTGGCGCATCGCTTTATCGGATGTCAGGTTTGAATATAAAAGATCTCCCTTTCGAATCCAAAAAAGCATTGGTGGGACCGAACTTTACCATTCTGGTTCCTGCTGAAATCGTTTTCTCACTCAAAGGCTCCGCTGTTGAATTCGACGTAAAGGGTGGAGTCTTCGGATTTTATGGATTTGGCCAGAAAATCAATTATGGAAACTTTGACCGCGCCATCCGGGAATATGAAAATTGGCAAGTTGCTAATAGTGATTTCTCTTACGACAACAAACCAGGGTGGGGATATCACGCCGGCGCTGAACTCACCATTTATGTAACGCAACAGGTAGGCATTTCGTTAGAAACGAATTACTTGATGGGTAGTTCCAAATTTCCACTGAAAGGAAGTTATATTGGAGGAAACGCCTCCCTTGAAACAAAGCAGGTGGAATATGCTGATGCCAAAATCGATTTAACAGGACTTGAATTTTCAATCGGAGTAATTTTTAATTCAGGCCAAGGCGGTGGACCTCCAAAGAAAAAAAGGCGCAGATAAGGTTATGGTGCTATGCTTGAAGTTAAGCTCCTGTTCACGACGGTATGACAAAAGGTAATTCTGAAGATAAAATATTCATCATCGGGATGATATTGAGCATGACTTGCTGGGGTTTTAGCTGGACTTCAGGAAAAATCCTTTCCAACTACGGAGATCCACTTACCATTTCATTTCTCCGGTTTTTAGTGACGTTTCTTTCCCTGGTGGTTATACTTTACTTCATGAAAGAACGGATGTCAATAAGCCGCAATGGTTATGTTGATCTTTTCGTTGCGGCGGCACTGATTTCACTTTATACTTTTCTTTTTTTCAAAGGTCTCACATTAGGTAAGCCTGGGGCCGGTGGTGTACTGGTGACCGTGTTAAATCCCATCATCACGTATGCGATGAGTCTGGTTTGGGCTGGACGTAAACCAACACGAAATGAATTCTTTGGATTGACGTTGGGGCTTATCGCAGGGGTCGTTTTACTAAAGCTGATTACGGAAGCAGGTGAAATATTTAAGGCAGGAAATATTTTCTTCCTGTTGGCGTCATTTACATGGGCTATATTAAGTCGTTTCACCGCAAGAGCTACACGTTACGGTTCGTCTCTGTCTTTCAGTTTCTGGATGTACGGAATTAGCACGCTGCTGATGTTTTTATTGTCGGGTTGGAGTGCATCTTCAGAGACCCTGAGCAAGAGCGATTTTACTTTTTGGGGAAATCTTTTTTTTAGTGCAACTATAACGACGTCGCTGGCTACAACATTTTATTTTGTCGCTACGTCAAAGGTTGGTGCAAGCAAGGCCAGTAGTTTTATCTTTATGGTGCCGTTTTCTGCTGCCCTGGGCTCGTGGATTTTTCTGGGAGAGATCATACAAATGCACACAATGATTGGTGGAATTTTAGGGATCGCAGCAGTTTACATTTTGAATAAGAAGGAAGCCTCCTGATCTGCGAACGATGGGGTATTAGCACTTCACTATTCAGTTAATGGCGTTCGCGTCAAATATCCCTTAGGTCTCCGCTTCATTTCTTCCACATCTTTGTTGTATTTTCTAAACAACAATCTGGAATCTTCAACGAACACCTTTACCGCAGCTTTTGATTCAGCATCTTTAATGAAATTTAAATTCTCTTTGTCGTTATCATTAACAGGAATCAAGTAATAATCCTTGTTAGCATCAGCCGTTCTGTACACCCAACCCAGGTAATATCCAGCGCTGTCGATGGTAGTCACAGCACTATCAGCTATGTAACTAATCTTTTGAAGTTCGAGATAGGCCATGGCGCCTCCGTCTGTATAGCGTTTACGTTGTCCTGAAATGTAATTGCCCAACGAATAGGCTACAAATTGATTTTTATCTTTTCGCCATTCCATCGGTTGAATCACATGAGGATGCGCACCAATGACTAATTGAGCTCCGTGTTTAAAACAAAATTCAGTTAAAGCCTTTTGCCATTTGGAAGGCAGGCTTTCATATTCATTTCCCCAATGCGTAAATACAATGATGACGTCCGGTCTTGCAGCTTTTGCTTCGGCAAGGTCTTGTCGCATAATGGCTGTATCCAGATGATTAACAACGTTGGGTTTCGTTACCGGAATACCATTTGTACCATAAGTATAATTCAATACAGCAAGCTTGAACCCGCCTTTTTCAATAAACAGCGGCGATTCGTTAATCCTTGAAAGAGAATCTTTGAACGTTCCCGTATGTGCAATCTTAAAACTATCCAGCATATCGATTGTCCGTTCGAGACCCTTCCGTCCTCTGTCAACACAATGGTTATTCGCCGTTACCAAAACGTCAAATCCAATATCTTTTAAGGTAGTACCCAGTGCATCCGGCGAGCTGAATTGAGGATAACCTTTGAATGGAGGACCTGCCAGGGTTACTTCAAGATTTCCGATTGCAAGATCCGCAGAATCTAAGTAGGGCCTCATGAACTGGAAACAAGAACTGTAATCATACTTCTTCCTCACAGGGTCGTATGCCGACGCAATCTGTGAATCATGTCCCATAACATCACCTGCGAAAATTAATGAAAGACGTGTTGTGTCTTGGGCATTAGCCGTTAAAAAACCGACGGTTAGCAAAAAAAGTAATGTGCTTCTCATATCCTATTCAACTGTGCCTACAGCCTACGATTTCCTTTTAATATTTTGGAATACTCAAAAAGTGTCGATCGTTTTATTCCTTCACTTCTACAATTTTCTCCTCCACAATAACAAATACCTTATCTTCTTTTTTGGGCCAGATTTTAGCTAAACCAGTAAACATCCCGAAAGCGGGAAGTAAGCCCGAGCATTCACCAAAATAGAAGCATGGCAAGGTAACAGATTGTTTGCCCTTTCCCCGGAGATTTACGCCAGGATGTATGTGTCCGGCGATATTGTAACATTGCATCTCGATTTCCGTCATCGGGTGGTGCGTGAAAATAAATGGATCGAGGCGCAACGTATCGTGCAACACAATTCCTTTGCGGCTATATTGTACGCGACTCATAATATCATGATTGCCTAAGACCAATTCAAAAGAAATGTTTGTGAAATGTTTTACCACTTCTCCAAAAACTTCCCACTCTGGATTGTAATGACTGTGAAACAGGTCGCCAAGGCAGATGACACGTTCGGGCCGCGTCAGGTATAAAAGATCAATTAATAATTCAAGATTGCGTTCGTTTGCTTTAGACGGGACGGCGATTCCCGACTTACGAAAGTGATTTATCTTACCGAGATGGAGGTCAGCAATAAAAAGAACATTCTTCTTCTTCCAACGCACAGCCTTTTGAGGCCACAATTCCAGAACTTCGTCAAAAATTTTTACTTCAGTCATTCCCATCAAAAATCAATTCAAGATAAAAATTAAACGGCGATGTTCCGTTTACTCAATCGAATCTAAAAATTCAATTCTGCATTAAAAGAACTTTGGAAGAACATTGCAAAAAAAGAATTAAATTCCTTTAAGTTAATCATCCCTGTTCGGTCACAGCGATTTTCCCGTGCCGTAATTGCGTATAAGGTCTAAAGCTATCAAATTAAAACTTTCGGATGGTTTAAAAGTGTGTATTTACATCCTGCATAATTAAAAGTATATTCAACTTTATCAACATGAATTACTCATGAAAACAACCTCTAACAGACGTTCATTCCTGAAAAAAATTAGCGTTGGTAGTGTGTCTGCCACTGTCATGCCTGCGGCTTTGCTTGCGAGAGAAGATGGTAGTGCCGCCAACGGTTTGACGGCGACAAAGCCAATCCTTAAACAAGAAGGTCGTGTGTATAACGGCAGCTATCACAAAGAATTCCTGAAACGCGTAGCCTTTCCAATTGGCGGCATGGGGGCTGGGATGTTTTGCCTGGAAGGAAATGGCGCCATTTCCCATATGTCTGTTCGCAGCAAACCCGATGTATTTAACGAGCCGGGAATGTTTGGAGCCATTTCAGTTAAAGGAATTAAAAACGGTGCGAAAGTTATTGAAGGACCCGTTCCAGAGTGGAAAAGTTTTGGCCAACCGAATACTGGCAACGGCGCTGGCGGTTCTATTTTTGGATTACCACGTTTTGAAAACCCCACATTCCTGGCGCGGTTTCCGTTTGCCACTATTTCCCTTCAGGAAAACGACTACCCCTTACAAATAGAACTTACTGGGTGGAGTCCATTTTTTCCAAATGATGCTGACAATTCCAGTTTGCCCGTCGGAGCGCTGGCTTACAAATTTAAAAATATCAGTAGGCAGTCCGTTGAATGCGTGTTCTCCTTTCACAGCAAAAACTTTATGAAGCCAAAAGAGGCCGATCAGGAAAAGAACAAAGCAGGAAAAAATTATATTCAATCCATACCCAATGGTTTTATCCTTTCCCAGGCGGGAACTGAAAGCCGCCCACACGATGAGGGTGACTTTGCGATCTTTACTGACGCATCCAACACGATAGTAGACCATTGTTGGTTTAGAGGCGGCTGGTTCGATCCCCTCACCATGACATGGGAAGCAATTCGTAAAGGTGAAATAAAACAGGTCGATCCCGTGGAATCAGGCGCACCAGGCGCTTCCTTATTTGTGCCATTCACAATTAACGCGGGCGAGGAAAAAACTATAGCCGTCATGATGGGATGGTATGTGCCGGTTTCAGATATGCGGCATGGCGGTGATGCAAAAGAGGAAGACAAATGCGACGGCAGTTCAGGGTGCTGTGCCACATCGGAGTCACTAGGCGCAAAAGCTGTTGATCAATATAATAACAGTGAAAACTATAAGCCCTGGTATAGCAGTAGGTTCAAGAACATTCAAGAGATAAGCGAATATTGGACAAAAAATTACGATGACTTGTTTACAAAATCGACATTGTTCAGTGACACTTTCTATGCAAATTCATTACCACCGGAAGTAACGGAGGCCATAGCTGCTAACCTCACCATTCTGAAATCACCAACCGTTATGCGTCAGCATGACGGTCGGCTCTGGAACTATGAAGGCTGTGGCGACGCATGGGGCTGTTGTCATGGATCGTGCACGCATGTTTGGAACTATGCACAAGCAATTCCGCATTTGTTTCCTGCGCTTGAACGGACACTTCGCCACACTGAATTTTGCGAGAATCAAAGTAAGTCAGGACATCAAACTTTCAGAGCTGCCTTACCCATCCGGCCCGTAGATCACAGCTTTTATGCTGCTGCCGATGGTCAGCTTGGAGGCATTATGAAAGTGTACCGCGACTGGCGCATCTATGGAAATAACGATTGGCTTAAGACGATGTATCCTATGGTGAAGAAAAGTCTCGACTATTGTATTAGCACCTGGGATCCAAAAGGAAAAGGTGTTATTGAAGAACCACACCATAACACTTATGATATTGAATTTTGGGGACCGGATGGCATGTGTACGTCTTTTTACCTGGGCGCTTTAACGGCGATCATCCAAATGGGTAAGTTCTTAAAAAAACCTAAGGATGTTGCTGTTTATCAAAACCTGTTAGAGAAAGGAAAAAAATTCATTGAAACAGAACTTTATAACGGCGAGTACTTTTATCAGAAAATTCAAGTTGAAGGACTCAATGCTCCTAATCCTATTTTGGCTTCAGAAAAGTCGATGGGCGGACATTACTCTGATGAAGCACGACAACTTTTGGAAAAGGAAGGGCCTAAGTATCAATATGGAACGGGCTGTCTTTCAGACGGGGTCCTAGGTGCCTGGATTACTAAAGTTGCCGGACTGGATGATCCCTTCGATGGAAATAAGATCAAAAGTCATTTGTTGGCTGTTTACAAGTATAATTTCAAGAGCGATTTGAGTGAACATGCCAATCCGCAGCGACCCTCGTTCGCCTTAGGGAATGAAGGAGGTTTGCTACTGTGTTCGTGGCCGAAAGGGGGAAAGCTGTCACTCCCATTTGTTTATAGCGACGAAGTATGGACTGGCATTGAATACCAGGTTGCTTCGCACTTAATCTTTATGGGTAATGTAAAGGAAGGATTAGAAATTGTGCGCGCATGCCGCGACCGTTATGATGGCACAAAACGGAATCCTTTCAACGAATATGAATGTGGCCACTGGTATGCAAGAGCCCTTTCGAGTTATGGATTGCTTCAAGGTTTAACAGGTGTGCGATATGACGCCGTAGAGAAAGTATTGCATATAGATTCAAAAATAGGCGACTTCGCCTCCTTTCTTTCTACGGCCACTGGATTTGGGACCGTAGCCTTAACGGATGGAAAAGTATCGCTGACAGTTGCCCATGGACAAATTCCTGTAAAAAAAATAAACTTGGCGGGAAAGGTTAGCAACTTTGAATCTTAATTCCATTTGAATATTCGATGTTTAAGGCAAAACCTCAAACATCGAATATTCAATTTACTATTTATCTTCCTCAGATTGCTTTCTCATATTTTCTGCGAGCACGGTATCTGGCAGAATGTTACTCAAAACTGATTGTACCTTGTTCTTAAATCCGGAGACAACTTTGTCATCACCCTTCATCAAAGCGTTATAACCGTCTAGGGCAACTTCGCGGGGGTCGGCTAACTTTTGATCAGTAACCAACTTTGAATTTTGTGCTCCTGCTTTGTTAAAGAAATCGGTGTCTGTCGCGCCTGGCTGAAGTGCGGTAAGCGTTACATTTGTATCCTTTACTTCATTTATCAGTGCTTCTGTAAAAGAAAGAATATACTGTTTAGTTGCACCGTATACAGCTTGCAACGGTGAGGGTATTTCTGAAACAATGGAAGCCAACTGCAGAATTTTGCCATCGTTTCTCGCTACCATCTCCTTCAAAAATAAGTATGTTAATACAGTTAGGGACGAGATATTTAATTGAATGATATCCAATTGTTGGTGAATATCCGTCTCAATAAATCGTCCATAAACACCTTGTCCGGCGTCGTTGACAAGAATATCAATAGTGATACCCTTTGCTTTTACTTCATCATACAGTTCAAAAGCCGAAAAAGGTTGAAATAAGTCCTTGGCTATTGTCATTACGCGAATTCCATAAAGACCTTGAAATTCGTTGGCCACAATATTCAGGTCATCTTCCGTGCGTGCAACAAGCACGAGGTTATATCCATTTTCAGCAAATACTCTTGCTAGTTCATAGCCGATGCCACTCGTGCCACCGGTTATTAAGACATATTTATTTTCTATCATAATTTTTTATTTAGGATACCAAACTCGACTAACGGTCTGGATATGCATTTTTGATTACTATCAAAAAAATTGTGCCATCACATTTTAAGACCACGCGACAACATTTTTTGTGTAATAAAATCCATAATGGGGAGTTCGGTTCTGTGGATTGTTGTTGCCCGATTCGCACTTAAGAGACATTTTTGAGAATATTACCCAACAATGATTAGGTTAGGATCTAATAAATGACTAGCTTGCAGCGCAATTTAAGAACAGTGCCTGTCAACACTTACCTGCCTCAAGATTTGTTGTTACGACCTTCCTTAATAAATTCATTCATTTTCTGATTGTAAATCATAATTGAATAATTAATTGCCGGTTAAGCACACTTAACCCATTGAAGTGTTTTTTTTTAATTTAAATAAATAATGCAAGGAACAGTAAAATTCTTTAATGAGACCAAGGGATTTGGATTCATTAAACCAACCAATTCAAACACAGACATCTTCGTTCATTCTTCAGGTCTCATTGATGAGATCCGTGAAAATGATGTCGTTGAATACGAAGAAGAACGTGGAAAAAAAGGTATGAATGCGGTAAATGTTAAGCTAGTAGAAAACTAATAAGACATTTGTTATAGTTAAGAAAGAACCACTTTACGTGGTTTTTTTCATTTATATCCAGCGCACGAAACTGTCAAGAACCGAATAAAAGGTACAGCCTTGAATTAATTTGTTTTCTTATTCGTTCTTTTGATAGTCCATAGAATTAATCTTTCCATTAACGTCATATTCTTGAAAGTAAAATCTTTAACCTTCGCACGTACGAATCTTGATTTCTCATCGACCTTAAACCATAGAGTTAATGAGTATTTCAAAGCAAATCAAATTAATCGTCATGGAAATTTAGAAATGGTAATAAAAACCATTCTGATGTTTCTATTATATTTTTTGCCCTACGGTCTTATTCTCGCAGGAATTATTACGGCGCCTCTAGCACTCTTTGCATCTGTTATTGTCATGAGTATTGGACTCGCCGGCATTGGACTCGCAGTTATGCATGATGCAAATCATGGAGCCTATTCCAAGAAAAATTGGATCAATAACGTAATTGGCTATTCCTTAAATCTTGTTGGAGCAAATGCATTCAACTGGAAAATGCAGCACAACGTTCTGCATCATACATATACAAATGTGCACGATCATGATGAAGACATAAGCCCACGGGGCATCTTACGACTGACGCCGCATACAGACTGGAAATTTGTTCACAAATTTCAGCACTGGTATGCCTGGTTCATCTATGGACTCATGACACTCACGTGGATGCTGGTAAAAGATTTTACACGTCTTGCCAAGTATCAGAAGAACGGAATGGCAAAAAAACATAAAGCGAATATTTTTAAAGAATGGTCTATTCTAATCCTTACTAAATTCGTTTATGTAGGATACATTTTGGTACTTCCTTTAATATTTACTTCACTGCCTTGGTGGCAAATCCTTTTAGGAATTTTTATCATGCATTACATCGCTGGGTTTGTTCTGGCAATAATTTTTCAACCTGCCCATGTCGTTGATGGAACTGAATTTCCACTACCGAATGAAGACTACTCCCTTGAAGACAATTGGGCAGTGCATCAATTAAGAACCACTACAAATTTTGGAAACAAGAGCAGATTCTTTTCCTGGTACGTTGGCGGCTTGAACTTTCAAATTGAGCATCATCTATTCCCGAATGTTTGCCATGTTCATTACCGAAAGATCTCCCCCATTGTTAAAAAGACTGCACATGAGTTCGGGTTACCTTATAAAAGTGCACGAACATTTCTTGGAGCACTTCAGGGTCACGGACGATTGCTAAAGCAACTGGGCTCAAAACCAGTGACTCAATAACGCTTCGACACAGGCGAATTGGCAAAACATATTCATTCAAATACAAAAGCTGGACGTATCCAGCTTTTGTTATTTTAGGTTAATGAATCGTATTATTTTGAGTCAAGTTCATTAAAAACTTCGCAGCACCTGAAGCACCTTACTTTTATATAATTTAATAAAGCGCGCCTTTGAGAATACCGGTATAGAAGCGAAGCTTAAACAAAGGGCCGCACAAATAAAGTTATTGGTTACACCGGTGAAATACGCTCCGGATGAATAGATACCTAAAATGAGAATTACTGAAAATGGTAATGAACACGCAAGGATGTTCATAGCAAACTCTAAATCAAAAATCTTATTTCCTCCAACGTCAGACTTCCGTTCTAATTCACTGACGGCGGCCATGTGTGCAAAAGGCCAGAAGCTGCAAGCGCTTTGAGGAAAAACTACTATCAGTAGCGCAATGGCGGTGTCTTGCACAGGCAAAAACATCAACAGCACACCGCTAAGGAGAAAAGCCATACCAGATCTGAAAAAAAGAAAAGACAAAATAACCTTGGCTTGCTGCCGTGTTAGTTTCATGGAAATACCGATGAATAGCAATACTAAAGGAGTCATCATGATGCTAAGGCGATCCACATTCATCGTAATAAACCCCGGAAGAGACTCGAAATTTAACCCTAAGGCTAACATTATGATCGCCGTTACAATCACCATATTTACCGGCTCTTCCACAAGCGCTTTTAACAAGTCTTTTATTTTCGATTTGCTGTTGCGTTCAGTCAGTGCATGATTAGTGAAGTACCATTTCATCGCCACGAGATATGCAATAATCAATACAAAAATTTTATTCCCGATATCACCTAATGCCGCCATCGCGAACGGCAATTCACCGCTGTACTCTAAAATAAATGGAAAACACGACAAACCCGGCGCTAAAGAAGGAAGTAATAAAATCGCTGCGCGGTGCTGGGAAACCGGCACGTCAAAAGCTGACCGAAGTGGCAGCTTTTCAACAAGTACATACAGAATCAAATTAAAAGCCAAAGCGAGAATAGGAATGAAAATCATGGAAGGCTCAAATTCAATTTTCAGCAGCGCAATAAAAATTGTTGCTGGCAATGCAAGACTTAATATGATTGTTTTTATTCCTTCCTTTTGCTCCTTGCTTTTAATTTTATTCCGGAGCAGAAAACCGATGGCAATCATCAGGAGTAAAGAAAGTGTTTTTATGACAGCTGAATTCATGAAGAAAAAAAGTTACGGGGAAATAATGACGATAGGTTGCAGGTGTATAGACAATCAGCAAAAGCTTCTAGGTCTATACAACCTGCAGATCATGGCAGAAATATATTTCTGCACTAATGGAACTTAAGCTATCTGGGTAAATGCTGCCTCAAAGGTTTTCATTTCCTCCATCAGTCCAATACTCACCCGGCACCAATCCTGATTATTGAATTTCCAGTAACGGACGCTCACACCACGGTTCATCATTTCTTCCACAAACTTCTTTCCATCCATCTTGATTGGAAATAGGACAAAGTTCGTTGACGAAGGAATGTAGTCATACCCTTGTTTCTTCAATACCTTATATAAAAATTCCTTTGATTCAGTAGTGCTTTTTAAGGCTGCTTGTAGAAATTCAGCGTCATTGTAACTCACGAGGGCGGCACTACCTGATGTAGCAGAGATTGAGCGCGCTCCTTTCGTTAAAGGTTTCATCGCTTCCAACATCGGCGTTTGTGCCACCAGGTAACCTACCCTTAACCCTGCAAATCCATACAGCTTTGAAAACGTACGTGCAACCATTACGTTGCTTCCTTTGCGAATACACTCCATCACAGATGCTTCCTTTGGATTTTCCATGTAATCGATATACGCTTCGTCAACAAAAACAGGAACACGCTTAGAAACCCGCTCGCAGAAAGCTTTAAGTTTCGCAGCATCTACAGTTGTACCGGTTGGGTTATTCGGATTACATACATACATCAAAACGGTTTTATCATCTATTGCTTTTTCCATGGCGTCCAGGTCAAGCTTGTAATCAGATGTAAGCGGTATTTTTTTCCATGTAGTATTGAAATATTCTGTCATATCGTTAGGAATATTTCCATACGTTGGGTCACCGCTGATCAGGTTCCCTCCCATCTTACCAAAATGAACAACTGCAGCCTGAAGCAATGGGCCAGAACCGGCTCCCAACATTATGTTTTCGGGCTTAAGGCCTTCATATGTCGCAATGTTTTCAGTCAACTCCGTTAAGGTCTTCATCGGATACTGATAACTTTTATTAATCGCCTCAATCAAAGCTTTCTTTGCTTTTTCAGATGGCCCAAAAGGATTTTCATTGGCTGATAGTCTCGCTTTTATTTCAGCCATGGCTTGTCGTCTGAGCATTTCACCAGACATCGTCTCAGTTGTACTAACATATTTTGTAAGCGATGTTGGAACTGCCAATACATCGGTAAGGCTACCGGATAACAGCGCCAGTGATCCGGTTACAATTGAACTGTTCTTAATCCATTGGCGCCTGCTAAAAGTTTTTGTTGCCATGTTGTGGGGGTTTTAGAGTGATTATTTTTATTTAGAATGTTTCGGGCAAGGGACATAAGAGCAACAGAATGATCTTCCGCTTACGGGTTAGGTAGAAGCGTGAAGACCATTTGTTGCAATGTGACCTGCCACCTACAGGTTACTTTTTAATTCTGAATGCGATGCCTTTGTAGCTGCCGGCATACTCATTGGGTTTTGTCCCCTCGTATGAAACACTGATGCTTCCTTCAGCATTGGTGGTGAATACTCCCACAGGAGTGCTCGCCGCAAACACCTCAACAGCCAGATCTGACACGGGAAGCGAGTCTATCCCTACCGTATGATCCAGTATTCCGGTCTTGTCTAGTTCATAGAAATATGCCGTGATCTCATTAGCTCCAGTGCTTTTAACATCTAATAAGACTGGTGATGCAACCTTGTTGACTGCCATGTCGGATACATCTTCACAGCTGGACAAGGTTACAATGATCATTGCCGCAAGCAGTATCAGGATGTAATTGGTTCGTACTTTTGATGCTGTTTCATTCATAACATTTCGATTTTTAGTTTTCTACCCACCAGAGTTTAGTTTTCATATTGTCAGGGCCGCCATTGAGAGCCTCGGCGGCGGTTACCTGTGCGTCATTCAGTGAATATTCAGTGGACGGGTATACCAGCCGTGTCGGCAGCACACCATCATTCTGAAATTTCGCTTGAGGATCGGGTGCAGGCATGACAGGAAAGCCAGTACGGCGATACTCAGTCCAAGCTTCGATGCCCTGGCCAAATAAAGCAATCCATTTTTGCGTCATGATGTTTTCCTTTGACACACCACCCAATTGCGCGATGTAACCGTCAGGAACAGCAACACCGTATTGATCGAAGGCTGCAGTGATGGCAGCCTCAAACAACCCTTGGGCATCGCCGGAGATATCTCCCTCAAGCGCTGCTTCTGCCTGGGTAAAAAGCAGTTCGGCGTAGCTCATTAAAACCGCTGGTGAAGTCGTCTGGGCGAACACAGCAGGATTGATGGTCGCACTATATCCCAAATACTTTGTTGCAACTTCACCAGGCAGTCCGTTGGGGTGACCAGAAATAACACCACCGGCAAGACTACCGGGTATTGCGTAGACCGCGAGGCGCGGATCATTTAATGCCTCGAGCTTGTTTACAAAAGTGCTGCTGATATTCCAGTCTGTACGGCCTTGCTGAATTAAGATGTCGTTCCACGGATTGTTTGTGGGAACTGCACCATATTTCAGCTGAGCGATTTCAGTTTTGTTATCAATCATAGGGTATGTTGCAGGGTCATCGATCATGGCCTGCATGTCTGCGGCGGAAGTAGGTACCAGATGCGCTTGCCTGTTCAGCAACTTGAATCGTAAAGAGTTAAAAAACTTTTTCCAGAGAATAATTTTACCGCTAAACAGGATATCACCTTTGATTGGAGAGCCGGCAACATTCAGTTTTTCATTGGCAATTTTTAAGTCTTCGATAACACCCGCATAAATTTCCTGCTGAGAATCATAAGACGGCGAATACACAGGTTCATCCGAAGTTCCTGAAAGCGCGGATTTGTAAGGAATAGCACCCCAGACATCCGTCAGCAAAGAAAATCCCCAGGCACGCATGCCAATTCCAATACCCTCATAGTTGGGATTCGGGCTTTTAGATTCAGCGTCAGATGTTTCAATAATTTTCTGATAGTTAATGAGCGCATCCGCATAAAATACTTCCCAATTTTTAATGTTGACAGATGGCTGCACGTTATAATTATCGCCTTCGTTTTCATAAATGTTTCGGGTGAGATAACCCACCCACGACATCGCATGATCAAAATTGATACGTTCGTTTCGGGCTTTATTCCCCCAATAGTTGTCGATAGACATTTGCAACGCTTGTGGCAATAAATACTGCGGAGTGACTTCTATTGGTTTGTTGGGATTTGTGTTGAGATCTTCGAAGTCACCTGTGCAGGACCCAACAACGGTCAACATTACCAAAGCGATGATGATATTTTTGATAGATGGATTCATATTGCTAGGATTAAAATTTAACGTTCACATTAAAGCCAATACTTCTGGTGCTTGGCAACTGGCCGCTGTTAAATCCCATATCGGCGCTGCTTACTTCAGGATCTATATGGCGTGCATTCTTGTGGAAAATGGCAAGGTTTCGTCCCACTGCGGAGATACTGATAGACTGGAGGAAGTTTTTATCAAACCATTTAGCAGGTAGTGTATACGTGATACTTGCTTCTCTTAGTTTTACATAACTTCCATCCATAATAGCGGCCTCGTGATATTGTCTGCCACTATAATAGGTCATAAAGGTTCTTGTGGAGGCCACTACATCATTTGGTACAAAGTTGGGAGATTCCTCAGAGCCAATATTTTTGACACCGAGACCAATAACACCTTCTTCTCTTCCATCGAGACTTTCTTCGAGTACACCATTCTGACGACCGAGGCTGCTTCCCATGTCATAGATGTCCCCACCCTTTTTGATATCAATAAGTGCACTCACTGTTATACCTTTGAAGCTTACGGCATTTAATACACCACCCGTCCATTCGGGTGTGATATTTCCAATGACATGCTGGCCCGGAAGGTTATAAGGATAACCGTTTCGGAAGATGAGTTGTCCGTCTTCGGTACGCGCAAATTTATTTCCGTACAAGTTTCCATACGGCTGGCCTACACGTGCTTCAAGAGATGCCCCACGTTGTGTCCACAAAACCAATGAATTCAGGCCGTCGGCAAGCGTAACGACTTCATTTTCATTTTTGGCAAAATTGACACTGGCATCCCATGTTAAACCATTTGCAAATTTCAGTAAGGTTCCGCTCAATGAAATTTCAATGCCCTTGTTCGTAATTTTACCAGCATTAAGGATTCTTCCCGTGTATCCAGATCCCCGCGAAATATCCACGGCGAGAATTTGATCTTTGGTGGCTTGATCATAATAATTAATATCCAACCCGATTCGTCCATTCAAAAACCGGATGTCTGCTCCAACCTCCACACCAGTGGTATATTCAGGCTTTAAGTCTTTGTTGTAAATTTGAGAGCTCTCAGAAAACTTAGGTATGCTTCCGTTCCATAGCCCTTTTGGGTTGTAGACCTGTTGCAAATAATATGGTGGCGCATCGCTGCCTACTTTGGCCCAGCTCCCCCTTAATTTTAAGAATGAGATTACATTGTTGAACATAGAAGGAACCATTTCGGAAACAACAGCGCTCAAGGCAGCCGAAGGATAGAAGAATGAATTATTCTCCTTCGGCAATGTGCTGGACCAGTCGTTCCGACCTGTAACATCAAGGAAGAGCACGTTCTTGTAACCCAACGTCACAGCGCTGAATAAGCTATTCATTTCCGATTCGGCTATCGCGCTTTCATTTAGATTAGGGCTAGCGTTGTTTCCCAGGTTGTAAACCCGATCGATAGTAAGCTCGTTGACTCTCGTATAATTACTTTTAAAATAATTCGTACGGTGTATCCCGCCGAGCTGAACCACCAATGAAAAGTCTTTGAACTCTTTATCAGCCTTTAAGATGAAATCAGAATTGGATTCCTGGTTCCGCAGTACTTCTTCGCTATAACGTCCCGCTCTGAAGGAACCACCTTTGGTGCGCGCGTAACGATCTACCACGATTCTCGTATCGGTCCACAAATCGGTTCCCGTTCTGGCCAGAACGCTTAGCCATGTCGTGAGCTGATAACTGACAGCGACATTTCCAAGGAAGCGGTCTTTTTCGTTTGGAGACACCGTAACCTCCTGTTCAAAATATGGATTGCTGAAAAATGTATGCTGCCAGTTTGGTGGTTCAGTATCGCCTGGGGGCTGAATGTGAACAGATTCATACTGACGGTAATTTTTTAACTGATTGAAGTTAGTGTGACGGTGATGCCAGATAAAATTACTGGAGCTTGAAAAAGCCCGGTTATCTGATCCCGACTTTACATATTCGCCGGAAACAGTGACTTTTAATTTGTCGGTGAAATTATAAGAAGCATTTAACCGAAAATTATTCCGATAGTAGTCATTGTTGTATACAATGCCGTCTTGTTTGAGTTGGCCAGCAGAAAATCTGAAGGATCCAAATTCGTTATTACCAGTAATCGAAACGTTGGTATTGAATGTTTTACCAGTCTCCCACCATTGCTCCCAGTTGTTTGGCTCCGGCACCAGCGGAGCAGTTTCTTTACCTGACCACCAATGGCGTACCAATCGTCCATCCATAGGTGATCCCCAGCTTTCATCAGTTCCATCTGAACCTTTAAATCCATCGACAGTACCGCTCCAACCATCAGCATACCAGGTTAAATAACCAGAGCCCCCACCATACGTATTTTGGAATTTGGGTTTGACTAGCGGCTCCTCAAAAGTTGCGCTAAAGTTAACCTCAGCTCCAATGCCTTTCTTACCTGATGCGCCACTTTTTGTCGTTATTAGGATTACACCATTAGCAGCACGGGAACCATACAACGCAGCGGCTGAAGGTCCTTTTAATACACTAATGCTTGCAATGTTACTGGGATCTATTTCTGAAATTCCACCGCCATACTGTTGATTTTGCTTGCGATTAAAATTCGGGTCATTTCTTGTAACGTCTTCGCTACTGGTTAAATTTCTGGAGTTAACGGTCTGTGCGATAGGAACACCATCAACAACAACAAGCGGTTGATTATTTCCGGATACCGAAGAAAAGCCGCGAAGTACAAACTCGGGACTTCCGCCAGGCACAGCATTGGTGGCCACTTGCAAACCAGCCACTTTACCTGAGAGATTGTTTACAACAGAGGATGTTGGTGTCTTTGCGATGTCTTCACCTTTTACTTCCTGAACGGCATATCCCAGTGCTTTCTTCTCACGTTCTAATCCGAAAGCCGTGACAACCAATTCCGAAAGTTGTTTGATATCGGTCTCCATAGCGACATCAATCACCGATTGATTTCCTATCAAAACTTCTTTAGGAGCCAATCCTATAAAAGTGAAAATCAAAGTTTCAGCTTGTTCCGGAACATTAAGTGAATAACTCCCATCGCCACTGGAAATGGTGCCGATCGTAGTTCCCTTGACGACAATGTTTACACCTGCTACTACGGATTGATCTTCAACAGATTTTACGGTACCTGTGATGACACGTTCCTGAGCAAGGACCGATGCGCTGAGAAAAAAGCAAGCTGCTAGGCAAATAAGGAAAGCACTGCTGAGAATTGGAGGAGTAGAAATTCTCTTCATAGGGGATATGTTTAGGTTAATTAAAAACCTTGTCACGATAACAATACCCCTAACCCGATTAGACCGATTCCAAAATTAAAATTGGCCTTGTACTGTTTTCACAATAAATCTAAATAGAGAAAACGCCATTTAACCAAATATTGTAATGTATTAGATGCGTTTACTTCAGAACGCGTTTGAAAATAAAATTTTCCGAAAAGGTTTGCTGCCGCCTCTTACCAGGCTTGGATTGTGAGTGCATTCGTGTGAATCAGTCCCGAAAACGAAACAGGGACTATTTCGCGCTGTCAAAAAACAAGGGGTGCGTTTCTGAAATTTTCAGGATGTATCTAGCCAGTTAAAGCAACAAAGGCGCGAATTTTACATGTTGTGAAATTTTCTAACATCAAATAATGTGAGAAATCGGCAAACCAATCATAACAATATCTGGCTATAATTGTCAGCCTTCTATATTTTAATGTTCCTATGAATTATCATTCACAATCAATTGCCGAAACAGCAGAAGCACTAAAAACCAGCCCGGCGGGTCTAAGCACCATGGAGGCAAAACAGCGGATGGAGAAACATGGGAAAAATCTTCTCGAAGCAAAAAAGAAAAAGACCATTATCAGCATGTTATTAAGTCAGCTGACCGATTTCATGATTTTGGTATTGGTAGCTGCAGCTGTGGTGTCTGGTTTCATAGGCGACTTGACAGATACGATTGTTATCCTGGCTATTGTAATTATTAACGCAGTCATAGGGCTGGTCCAGGAATGGCGTGCTGAGAAGGCAATGGAAGCATTAGAAGGTATGGCAGCCAGTCAGGCGCGAGTGCAACGTGATCACCAAACTATCGAAATAGATGCCGCCGATTTGGTACCTGGAGATGTAATTCTGGTTGAGGTTGGCAACATCATTCCTGCGGATGTGCGATTCATAGAAACATATACATTAAAGGTAGATGAATCTTCTCTTACCGGCGAATCTGTTAACATAGAAAAAAATATTGAACCGCTACCTGAAGGTGACTATCCGCTGGGAGACCGGCTTAACATGGGATATAAGGGTACAAATGTTACGAATGGACGTGCTTCTGCATACGTGGTGGCTACTGGCATGAATACGGAGTTGGGTCGAATTGCAAAGATGATCCAGACGGAAGAAATAAAGACCCCTCTTCAGAAAAAGTTGAATGCCTTTGGAAAGCGTTTAACGATCATCATATTAATCTTATGTGTCGTTTTTTTTCTAGTCGGTTGGTTGCGCGGTCAGCCATGGTCTGTTATGCTCCTAACATCAATCTCGTTGGCGGTCGCGGCCATTCCGGAAGCATTGCCGGCTCTCGTCACCATTGCGCTTGCCCTGGGTGCGAAACGCCTCGTAAAAAATAACGCGCTCATTCGTAAACTTCCGGCAGTAGAAACACTCGGGTCCGTTACCTACATATGTTCCGATAAAACAGGCACCTTGACATTAAACAAAATGACTGTTCAGGAAATTTATGAAGAAAAGAAAACAACTGATGAACTGAGCAATCGATTAGGAAGTAACGTTTTGCTTCATGCTATTGCATTAAATAACGACGTAACAAAGGACAAAGAAAATAAATGGGTAGGTGAATCAACTGAAGTTGCATTAGCACAATATGCCTTGGAAAATGACCATGACCGGTTTGCCCTGGAACGAAAGTTTAAGCGTTTAGCTGAATTGCCTTTTGATTCAAATAGGAAATGCATGACGACACTTCATCAAACCGAATCAGGGGTTATCGCTATCGTAAAAGGCGCTGTTGAAGTTTTGTTCGGAAAATTAAAAGAGGAAGAGAAGAAATTGATTCCGGATTTGGAACTCCAGGTTAAACTAATGGCCGAAAAAGGTTACAGAACCTTAGGGTATGCGATTAGGATATTTGACCAATCCCCTGCTGAATTTACGCCTGAAAAGATAGAGACTTCTTTAACATTCATTGGGTTCGCCGGAATGATTGATCCGCCTCGCGAAGAAGCGAGGAAAGCAGTTGCTGAATGCAAGAGTGCAGGTATCCGTGCCGTGATGATAACCGGTGATCATAAACTCACCGCAAAAGCAATAGCAGAAAGTCTGGGCATCGTTGCCTCGGAAAAAGACATCGTGCTCACCGGGCCGGAACTTCAAAAGATGAATGACGAAGAGTTTCTTTCAAAGGTTGAAAATATTCGTGTTTATGCCCGGGTAGATCCGGCACAAAAACTCCGTATCATCAGTGCGCTACAATCAAAACATCATTTTGTGGCCATGACAGGTGATGGGGTCAACGACGCACCAGCACTTAAAAATGCAGACATCGGTATCGCGATGGGTATAAATGGAACTGAGGTCTCAAAAGAGGCAGCGCATATGATCTTGTTGGACGATAATTTTGCCACGATTGTCGTCGCTGTAAAACATGGTAGGCGAATATTTGACAATATTCTTAAGTTCATTAAGTATATCATGACGGGAAATTCTGGGGAGATATGGGCCCTCTTCCTCGCACCACTGGTAGGCTTACCCATACCGTTACTAGCGATTCACATCCTTTGGGTGAATCTTATATCTGATGGACTGCCGGGTTTAGCGCTGGCTTCAGAGCCCTCGGAAAAAAATATCATGAACCGTCCTCCCCGGCCTCCGGGTGAAAGTGTTTTTTCAAAAGGAATGGGATGGCATATCTTATTTATTGGATTTCTCATTGGAATAGTAACGATGGGGATACAGGCGTGGGCCATAAACAATGACTATAACCACTGGCAAACCATGACATTTACCGTGCTCTGCTTTAGTCAGCTTGGCCATGTCATGGCTATCCGCTCTTCTCACCGATCAACCTTTGCCCTGGGCGTGTTTTCCAACAAACCAATGATTCTCGCACTGCTCATTACAGTTATGCTGCAAATGATGATTATTTACGTGCCCTTCTTCAATAAAATATTTAAGACAGCTCCATTAACGTGGTCAGAACTTCTTATTACAGCAGCCGTCTCGAGCATAGTGTTCTGGGCTGTCGAATTGGAAAAACTGATTCGAAGGAGGCGATCCAGAAACCGTACTGTTCAATAAATTCCGATTTGAATCTCGGTTACATTTGCATCAGGGTTTTGGAAATCGGAGTTGATATATATTTCCCTGTTCATCATCGAAGGTTCCATTTTGTGTTTGGTAATGAATTGCATCATCTTGTTATAACTGGACGGAATTTCATTCCAGCCACCTTCGTGAATTGTTGTAACACATTTGAATGGCTCCGATCTTTTAAAATGCAGTTTACCATCATAGTCGGGAACGATTGCCGATACAGGCAACGCAATTTCCAACGTAAACGGCTTTTGATTGTCGGTGAACCCGAAATAATGCCAATGAATCGGCCCTGTAATGTGTAATTGCAATTGGACAGCTTCCTTAAATAATTCCTTTGCGATAGGAACAAGATTAATAAGGTTGTCCACCGTTGTTTCGGTTCTGTAAAAAATAAAGTTGATGGGTTTAACTTCTTTGACTAGCATATGCGTGTGTTTAAATTTTACGCTAATCAAAGAAGTTAGTATGACAACCCTGTGTCAGCAGAAAAAACTTTGAGCTGTAATTCACATCTTAAATTCTTGCCATTTGGCAACATCACTGCGAATTACTTTTGACTCAATTAAACGCTTACACTTTCTTCAGCAAATACCGGATAATCTGTGTAACCTTTTTCCCCCGGCGTGTAGAGTGTGCTTGCATCAAGCTTAATATTTAGCGGCAGGCTCCTTTGAAAACGATGGACTAAATCCGGGTTGGTGATAAATGGCTTTCCAAAACCGATAAGATCGGTAACGCCGGCAGAAAGATCCTGGTGTGCTTTTGACAAGTTATATCCACCTGTAAACAAGAGGGTATTTGAAAATTCTTGGCGTATTGATTTTTTTAGCTGTGATGGGACATGAGGTGCTTCTTCTGCACCATGGTCGAGTAAATGAAGATACGCTAAGCCCAATGTGTCTAATTGTTCGGCAAGGTATGTGTAGGTCGCATCGATCTCAGGATAATGGGGCATATCATTAAACACACCATATGGAGATAATCGAATCGCCGTTTTATCACCTCCAATAGCAATACTTACTTCCTTTGCCACTTCAAGAACAAAACGGGTTCTGTTTTCAATATTTCCACCATACTCGTCTGTCCTTTGATTGCTGTGTGGTGATAAAAATTGTTCCAGCAGATATCCATTCGCCGCATGAAGCTCAATCCCGTCAAAACCCGCTTCAATCGCATTTATAGCGGCTTGAACAAATTCCGACTTCGTTGCCAGCAATTCTTTGTAAGATAACGCTTGGGGTATGGGTAGATCTAATAAGCCTTGCTGGTCGGTCCACATCTGGCCTTGCGCTCGAATGGACGACGGTGCCACGACACGTGCGCCCTCGGGTAGGTTATGCGCATGCGAAATACGACCGGTATGCATCAGTTGGGCAAAAATCCTTCCACCGTTCTCGTGCACTGCGGCAGTAATAGGCTTCCATGACTGCACTTGTTCCTTGGAATAGAGCCCAGGAATACGGGCATAACCCAGGCCATTGGGTGAGGGTGATATCCCCTCTGAGATAATCAAACCGGCCCCAGATCGCTGAGCATAATAATCAGCCATCAGGCTGTTTCCAAGATTGTTAATTGCGCGGCTGCGGGTCATAGGCGCCATTACCACACGGTTTGAAAGCGTGATGGAGCCGAGGTTGTGAGTTTTAAATAAGTTGTTTTCCATACTAATTAATTGATTGGTTTATATATTTAAATGTGTCGATTAGTTTAAGCATAGCTATTCCTCCAGGGAATTACCCTGTTCACTTACTTTTCGAAAGTTTTACCTAATTACCAAAACATTAATACATTTAAATAGTTCGATGTATTTAGGTAAAAAATTTTAGGTTACCCTAAATTGTGAACCTATAGTATTTAAATAATCCTTCATCAACTGATCATTCAACGTGTATTTATGATTTCGTCCTTCCTTTTCGGGCTCTATCAATCCTGCCTCAATCAGAATTTTAACATGGTGGCTTATAGAAGGTTGTGTTAAATCAAGTACATCCTGTATTTCCGAACACTGTCCCGAACCGCCTTTCTTTGATATGTGTTGCAAAATTTTTAGTCGATTTGCATCCCCCAAAGCCTTAGAAATTTTTTCAACCTGTTTTAAAGTAAGCACAGACGTATCGAAGAATTTAAATGTATTAATATAAATCTAATACGCAAAGGAACCTGAAAAAGTTGCAATCCTCAAAATTGACCCAAAAAAAAATATCACATTTCCATCCTTAAATCAGTCCATTGGCGGATATCATGTGCATAATGGGTGATCAGTATTAAAGTAGTGTCCCCTTTCAAATGCGTCAATAAATAACGCGTTAACCGTTCCTTTTGAAAATCATCCAAAAATTGAAAGGGCTCGTCCAGCAGCAGCAACTCCTTTTCAACTAAAAAACAGTTCATGATCATCAAAAGCTGCAATTCTCCGGAAGAGAGGAACCTCATGGGTTTTTTGATAAACTCCTCAGCATGAAAATATACAATAAGGCCGTTTAGTACTTCTTCATCAAGCTTACTATGAACATCCCTAAAATAATCTTTTCCGGAAATAGACATTCCTTTGTGATTTAGGTAACTGATTTGTTCTGGTCCAAGATAATTGATTCGTTTTTTTATATCCCAAATGGACTCGCCTGAGCCGCGGCGTTTGCCAAACAAAAAAATACGTTGCGCATAGGCCTGGGGATGATCCGCAAAGATCATACTGAATAAAGTCGTTTTACCAGCACCGTTACGCCCAACTAGCGCCCAACGTTCACCTTTGCTAACTTTCCAGTTAAAGTTTTCGAAAATGATTTTGTCACCGTATTTCAATTGAACATTTTGCATTCGCACGACCTCTTCAGCATCATTACCATGAACTTTTGATGTCAAAGAAATCATAGCATCATGCCCATGTATTCCAGAAATGTAAGAGCGATCGACTTTCTCAATTTCAAAATTATTCAAGAACAACCGTCGATTAATACAGGCTGGAAGATGATGATGATGGTCTACAAGGATAACCTGAACATGATGGTGGCTCGACATAAAATCAATAAACTCACAAAGATTCTCCCGGCTTTCAAAATCCAAGCCTTCGAAAGGATAGTCCAATAAAAGAAGCTTCGGTATCCCCTTTAAAAAATTGCGTAACAATAAAAGTTTCTTGAGTTGTCCGTTCGACAACTTCGTTACTTCAACATCGAGTAAATGGGCGATGGATAAGCTCGCTGGCATATTTAGCTTATCCATTTTGTTCACGTTTTCCCCCAGCATTGCTCTTACTGTTGCAATGTCTTCATCACCCAGATCATAGTAGCGTTGTTGATAATATAGTTCCTGACCGCCCTTGATAAAGTTATCCAAAGCATGCGCTGGAATGTAGTTTATTTGTTTTCGTTTTTCATTGTAGCGTTCCTCCCACGTATCACCAGCAATGAAATCGTAGCATATTTCTCCGTTAGGAAAATGCAACACTCCAGACAGCGCCTCCAATAAAATTGTCTTACCACTTCCGTTAACACCAGTGATTACCCAGTTTTCATTATTTTGAATTTCCCATGAAAAATTCTTAAACAGGCAACGGCCCGATTTTACCACATCAATATTTTTAATCACTATCATCCGTTCAAAACTATAAATGTTTTTACTGATACGTTTAAAAAATTTCCCTGAAAACAGTTAAAAGTTTCCTAACTACGATTTGCTATCTTTAGTGTACGTACAGCTTGGGATTAACTCAAGAAAACTAGTCTGTTGTGAATCATTAATACTATTAATCTATGGGCACTTTAAAAATCATTGGTCAAATTGAACTCAATCAATTTTGGCCCGACGGCTTGTCGGATGCTGACACTTCCAGTATTCTTGTTTCTGTTGACCAGGACTCTTTTTTTTACAGAAAAGATAATCAATCGGCATATCGAAAAACAAAAGTTTTTTATGATGCTTCAGTCGTTGGAAAGAGTAAAGCGAAGTTTGTGAAAAACCACAAAATTAAGGTCCGCTTTCAAGGCATTGACGCGCCGGAACTTCACTATAAAGCACCCGCTCTGCAAAACGATCCCAGTGTTACCGCTACAATGCGAAAGGAATACAACGAAAAAAATAAAGAGTTCCGTCAAAACTTAAGTGAATCAGCCGCATTCGCACTCAGGAAATTCTTAAAAAGTATAGATGATACAATCGTTTCTTGTGAAGTATTGTCATACAATGTAGAGAAACCTCGCGAAGTTGTCGATACGTATGGAAGGTTTGTGGCAAACGTGAATGTAAAAAAGAAAAACAAAACATACGATCTGAATGTGTGGCTTGCCCAAGAGGGCTGGGTGGCTCCAACCTTTTATACTTCAATGACAGAAAGTGAAATGAATGAAATACTAAAAGCCGCCCGAAGAGGGAAAAAGAAAAATCGGATTTGGAAATATCTCCGAGATGATACTAGCATTTTCAAGTATCGTCAGCAATTCCGAAAAGGTATAACCGATTTTACTCTTGGTGATGACTTCGGTGTTCTGCTGATGCCAAAACTCTTTAGACGGCAAGTTGCCTATGAGATGCAAAAAAAGGTTGGCCAGTTTTCAGGAACAATTTCTGAATTTCTTGCCAAAAGCAAAGATCCGTTTTACAAATTAGAGGATTTCATACAAGAAAATTATGACGCAAAGTTGTACTACATCGATGAGTTCTTCAATGGGAAAAAATTTCAGCTGAGTCCGGAAGCATTGGTATTCCGCGAAAAATATAGCAATGTTGTGAATGAAGATGGTGCAGAAATAACTAAATGGTCGTAGCTCAGAAACCACGCGAAGCAGGGTATCGACAGATCATTCTTAAACAATTTCCTTGAAAAGCTGATTATACAATAAATATAAAACCATGTCAGCAAATTTTATAGCAAAAGCTTCTGTTAACATTGCCGCTCCGGCATCACGTGTTTGGGATGCCCTTACCAATCCTGATTTAATAAAACAATACTTTTTTGGAACACAGGCAGTATCAGATTGGAAGGAAGGAAGCACGCTTGAATTTAAAGGTGTTTGGGACGGCAAAACGTACCTTGACAAAGGTGTGATCTTAAAAAGTCAACCCGAAAAGTTATTTCAATATACTTACTACAGCTCTTTTTCAAACTTACCGGATGCGCCGGAAAACTACTCTAATATTTCCTATGAACTTGACGAGGAAAACGGTGAAACTGCGCTGACGATAAAACAAGAAAATGTTGCCAACGAAGAAGCTCGCAAACATTCAGAACAAAACTGGAATCACGTGCTTAAAAGTTTAAAAGATTTACTGGAAAAATGATTTTCACTTTCGTCCTCCCCACCGCATCTTCATGTAGCGGTCACCCTGCTTAAGTTCGTCCAGCATCTGCTTAATTCTTTTTTGTTTTGTTGCTTCAAGTTTTGCACGCGAAATCCATCCCAAATAATCATTCTGTTGGTAAGGAGGACGTGCTTTGTATTTCTCCAGCAAACCATTTTTGACCAGCAGTGCACGGATACCTCTCGGCATCGGGTTTAAAATTCGCTTCAGTGTTTGTTTTTTTGTCGATTGCACTTTCATTGACAAGTATCTAAAGTTATGCTAAGTGAAAAAGAAATAAGTTACTTGGCGTGTTTGCTGGCGCGACTCTTGATTCCAAAAGCGGCGAGCAACAAGCCAAGAATTTGCAAATGGTTTATAAATTTGTTCAATGCGCCGACTTATCCGTTTTCTTTTATTAAGACCAATCCTATGGCTCGTGAATACGTTTTCATCGTCACCAAATCGTGAACGGATTTATGATGCACTCACGACATTAATGAATCGACTTCAAACTGATCCCGGAAAAAAAGGTTTTGTAATTCCGCTTGAAATTAACACAGGCAAATTTATTTTGTTTTCTGACCAGCATAAAGGAAGGAAAAATGGAGCGGACGATTTTGTCCTTGCAGAAGCTAATTATATAACAGCGCTAAACTATTATAATCAGCAAGGTTATCATCTTATTTGCTTGGGAGATTGCGAAGAGTTGTGGAAAAACACTTTACATCAGGTAAAGAAACACAATACACCTTCATTTGAAGTCGAAAAAAAGTTTGCAAAAAGAAATGCGTTCACTAAAATTTTCGGCAATCACGATTTGGATTGGGAGATCAACCCCACTGCAGGAAATGATTTGAAAGAGTTATATGATACTGATGTTGCCGTAATGGAAGGTGTAATGTTGCAGACCATGATTGAAAAACGTGCATTCAAAATATTTTGTACCCACGGACATCAAGGAGACATTCAAAGCGACGGAAATTTATTCAGCAAGTTTTTTGTCTCAAAAATATGGGCACCGTTGCAAGCCTACCTCCGCATAAATCCCAATACGCCTGCTTACAACGCTACTTTAAAAACCGAGCACAATACTATTATGTACGAATGGTCGTCACAACAGAAAAACCTGCTGCTTATCACTGGCCATACCCATCAACCCGTTTTCGAATCGCTGACACATCTGGAAAGGCAACGAAGGGAGGAAGCAAAAAAACAAAATCACGCTAACCCAAGCACGCCATTTAATCTCGAATATTTCTCAAAAATAAAACCTACATACTTTAATACAGGATGCTGTTGCTATGATGATGGAGACATAACCGGAATAGAAATATCCGATGGATCTATCAAGCTAGTCAAATGGGAAGAAAACGAGCACACAAGTTCACGCATTGAGTTAGAGAAAATATCTTTGCTAGAATTAGTAAACCAACTCGCATTATCCAATAACGCCTAACGGCACCTGTAGGGCAGCCGGTTGGAGCCGGCATTTTAAAAAAGGGCATTAAAAGCCAGTCACAAGGCCTGGGCGCGGCGTACCTGATATTATTTAAAGTTCGGCGAACTAACTAGAGTGTAAACTGGTTGTCATTCAGTTAGTGTCAGTAAATTTTATATCTTTGCACTTTCAGTCCTCCGAATTCCGTAAAAAAAGCGTTTCTGCGCTGCGTTAACAAGAGGCCTTTTAACAATTAGAAGCTTCTTGCACCTAAAACAAACACATGTCATTCGAAAAATTAAATCTCATTGAGCCGATTTTGCGTGCCCTCAAAAATGAAGGGTATACAAAACCAACACCAATTCAAGAACAAGCTATTCCACTCATACTGGAAAGAAAAGACCTTTTGGGCTGCGCTCAGACCGGTACTGGTAAAACCGCCGCTTTCGCGATACCTATTTTACAACTACTCCATCAGGACGAACTTTTCGTAAAAGGCCCGGCTGGAATTAAAGCTTTGATTCTAACGCCGACACGCGAACTCGCGATTCAAATCGGAGAAAGCTTTGCCGCCTACGGAAAGCATCTGCGCATAAGCCATACGGTAATTTTCGGAGGCGTTTCACAACGGTCGCAAACGGATGCGCTACGCTCAGGTGTCGATATCCTGATCGCGACGCCAGGCAGATTGCTCGACCTCATGAACCAACGCTTTGTAAAACTCCAAAACTTAAAGATGTTGGTATTGGATGAAGCGGACCGAATGCTGGACATGGGTTTTATTCACGATGTAAAAAAGGTGATTGCGCGTATCCCGGAGAAACGGCAAACGATATTCTTTTCGGCTACTATGCCTTCGGAAATTGCAACCTTAGCAAATACCATTCTGAAGAATCCTGCGCGCGTTCAAGTAACACCCGTATCATCAACAGCCAACACGATTAAACAAGCAGTTTACTTTGTTGAGAAAAAAGACAAACGAAAATTGCTGTTGCATTTACTTCAAGATAGAACAATCATAACAGCATTGGTTTTTGCACGCACCAAGCACGGCGCCGACCGCGTTGCCAAAGATCTTGTGCAATCTGGTATACGTGCAGAAGCGATCCATGGAAATAAATCTCAAGGCGCACGCCAACGTGCATTGAGTAATTTTAAATCACAACAAACCCGTGTATTGGTGGCAACCGATATCGCTGCACGCGGAATAGACGTTGATGATCTATCGCATGTAATCAACTTTGAGTTACCAAATGTTCCTGAAACCTATGTTCATCGTATTGGACGTACAGGCCGTGCCGGAGCAAATGGAATTTCCTTGTCATTTTGTGATGAAGAGGAAAAAGAGTTTCTGCGCGACATTCATAAACTGATTCAAAAAACAATACCCGTTGTTGAAGACCAACCGTACCACATGACTCACGTGGGCATGCCACGGCCACAACCTCAACAACGTTCACGTTCTTCTTTTAAGGCAAGGAATAATTCTTCCGCCAGAAATTCAGGGCAACAGTGGAACAGCAGGGATCGACGCGAACGCGATAATCAACGCTAAGACTATAGCAAAAAAAGAGGCTCCAAAAAGGAGCCTCTTTTTTTATTTATCTAAAATTATTTAGCAGCAAATCTCTTGGCTACTTCATTCCAGTTGACAACGTTCCAGAATGCGTTTACATAATCTGGTCTGCGATTTTGATAATTTAAATAGTAAGCATGCTCCCAAACATCAATACCAAGAATCGGCTTACCTTTTATTTCAGCTACGTCCATCAGAGGGTTGTCCTGATTTGGTGTAGAGGTGATCTGTAATTTTCCACTGCTATCCGCAATTAGCCATGCCCAACCGGAACCAAAACGTCCGGCAGCTGCGGCTGCAAATTTCGTTTTAAACTCATCAAAGTTTCCAAAGGCGGCATTAATGGCATCAGCAACAGCACCAGAAGGTTTGCCGCCCGCGTTGGGTCCCATAATAGTCCAGAAGAAGCTATGATTCCAATGACCACCACCATTATTACGAACAGCCACAGGATACTTCGAAATATTTTTACAGATTTCTTCAATGCTCAAATTTTCTTCGGGTTTGCCAGCTACTGCGTTATTCAAGTTCGTGACATACGTATTATGGTGTTTGCCATGGTGAATTTCCATGGTGCGTGCATCAATATGAGGTTCAAGCGCATTAAACGCATAGGGAAGTGCAGGAAGTGTGAATGCCATAATTGATAATAGATTTTTTAGGGTTAAACATTAGTTTCAAGCGGGCTCAAATATACAACCATAACTTCATCCTGAAAACGGACTGTCATGGGTAATGCTAGTGGGTCGCTTGTTTTAAAACGGCAAATCCTCCGAAGTGTTATTGGAATCTGCCATAAACGGCTCATCGGCTGGTGGTGGTGGCATGTCCGAATTACTACTTCCGCTTCTATCAAGCTTCCATGCTCTCGCTTCTGTATACCACCGACCATTATATTCACGGCTCTCCAGCTCGATTGATGCATTAATGGATTGACCTACAGCGACATTAAACTGGTCCACTTTATCGCCCCAAACCGAAAGACAAACCTTCTTTGGAAACTGACCTTGGGTTTCCACAATGAACTCCTGTTTTTTCCAGGGACCTTTTTTGCCCATACCCGATTGAAGCGGCAGGAGCTGAACTACTTTTCCTTTTAATTCCATTTTATTACTTATTTACTTTCTAATTTCTTTAAAAAATCCATCGATCAGTTTTTTGCACTCTTCCGACTTGATTCCCTTAATGACTTCTGTTCGCGGATGTAACAATGGCGATTTCACCAAAGTAAAACCGCGTTGTACGTCAGATGCACCAAAGACTAATTTTTGCAATTGCACCCAATGCAAGGCACCCGCACACATAGCGCATGGTTCCAATGTGACATATAAGGTGCACTCATTTAAGTATTTTGATCCTAGGTGGTTAGATGCTGCCGTGACCGCTAACATCTCTGCATGCGCAGTGGCATCCGTCAACTTTTCCGTTTGGTTATGCGCCCTGGCGATGACACGATTCTTACAGACAACAACAGCGCCAACTGGAACTTCACCAATTTCAAATGCTTTGCTAGCCTCTTTAAGGGCTTCACGCATAAAATATTCATCGGTATACAATTCCATAAGATGGCAAAGCTAAGGAAGTTAAGTGTAAGCAGAAAAGCTTAACGCGGAAAGCTTAAGAACGCCAACAACGCAAAGATTTATGACTGCAGTGACTCTTAAGACACTGTTTGGCTCATTTCACCTTAATATTCTTCATCATTGCCCGAGCCGTTTCCTGCCAATCTTGCTTGTCGCGACGTGAACAATTGAATGAAAACACCAGCGTCTTTCCGGGCTGAATAAGATATTGGATATACGTGTATTTCAAAACAGGATCCTGAAAACCTTCTTGTCGCGTTCCATTTAGTCGTGAATCAAACTCAAAAAAGATAAATTTCTTCTTATTCACTTCGCGAATACCTTCTTCAATCATTTCAACCCGGTCGAACATACTCATGACACTCGCTTTAAAAAATTTCTGCGCCATTTCTAAGTCTGTTTCACCCCATTGGGTGGCAGAAATATTTACGCTAAAATCGATGGTTCTGTCCAGGTTGGTATAAGCCGCCAACGGCGCTCGCACTGAGGGATATCGTTGTGTAAAATCCAATGCATCCATGGCATTCCATCCTTGAGGAATGGATACTGTTATAGCGTCATTTACTTTTGTTTTTACCAGCTTGGGACGATCAGCCGCCACTAAAGCCAACGCTATCAAAAAAAACCATTTGCCTAATACACTTTTAATTTTTTGCATACACTTACGATACTAAAGTATTGTTAAATTCGCGCCAACTGTCGCATGGCAGGCAAAATTAATTAAAACTCAGATGTTACGGACGCATACTTGTGGTCAATTGAGATTATCGGATGTAAATAAAACAGTCACGCTTGCCGGTTGGGTTCAACGCTCAAGAGATAAAGGAAGCGTCCTTTGGGTGGATTTGCGTGACCGTTATGGTTTGACTCAATTAATGTTCGAGGAAGCTAAGACCAGCGCCGATGTCATCTCTTTGGGGAGAAGCCTAGGACGTGAATATGTCATCCAGGTCGACGGCGTGGTCGTTGAAAGACTTTCCAAAAATGACAAAATACCTACCGGTGAAATTGAAGTTAAAGTCACCAAGCTCACCGTCTTAAATGCTGCAAAGCTCCCACCTTTCACCATCGAAGATGATACTGACGGCGGTGATGAATTGCGGATGAAATACAGATACCTCGACTTGCGCAGAAATCCTGTTCGTGAAAGTCTGCAGTTACGCCACAAAATGGCTCAACACACAAGAACATACCTTGATGGACAGCAATTTATTGAAGTTGAAACACCAGTCCTGATAAAATCTACTCCGGAAGGGGCGCGCGATTTCGTGGTGCCTTCAAGAATTCACCACGGTGAATTTTATGCGCTGCCGCAGTCGCCGCAGACGTTTAAGCAATTGCTCATGGTTTCTGGTTTTGACAGGTATTATCAGATCGTAAAGTGTTTTAGAGATGAAGATTTACGCGCTGATCGTCAGCCTGAATTCACACAGATCGACTGTGAAATGTCTTTCATCACTCAGGAAGATATTTTAAACACGTTTGAAGGATTGATCCGTTACCTTTTCAAAAACGTAAAAGGAATCGACCTTCCGGAAGTTCCAAGAATGAAGTATGATGATGCCATGAAGCTTTATGGGTCCGACAAACCTGATACACGGTTTGAAATGAAATTTGTGGAGATAACAGAGCTAACCAAAGGAAAAAATTTTCCGGTATTCGAAAGTGCAGAACTGGTGGTAGGTATAAATGCCAAGGGTTGTTCGGAATATTCTCGCAAACAAATCGATGAGCTTACAGAATATGTTAAGCGGCCCCAGATTGGGGCGAAAGGATTGGTATATGTTCAGTATAGAACCGACGGCACCATTAAGTCTTCCGTTGACAAGTTTTATTCTTCGGAAGAATTGAAACAATGGGTTGAAAGATTCAACGCACAGCCTGGTGATTTAATGCTGCTGATGGCCGGCGAAGCTTTTACAACAAGAAAACAATTAAATGAACTTCGTTTATTGATGGGCGATCGATTAGGCTTCCGCGATAAAAATAAATTTTCAGCTTTATGGGTTCTTGATTTTCCACTGCTTGAATGGAGTGAAGAAACCAATCGTTATCATGCGATGCATCATCCTTTTACGTCTCCTAAGCCGGAAGATATTAAGTTGTTGGATACAGATCCGGGGCGGGTTAGGGCAAATGCGTATGATATGGTTATCAACGGGACAGAAGTTGGTGGTGGTTCAATCCGTATTCACGATAGGGCTACACAACAAATGATGTTTAACCACCTGGGGTTCACGGAAGCGGAGGCAAAAAAACAGTTCGGATTCTTAATGGAGGCTTTCGAATTTGGTGCTCCTCCGCATGGCGGCATTGCTTTTGGATTCGACAGGCTCTGTTCAATTTTTGGTGGCGCTGATTCGATCCGTGATTTTATTGCTTTCCCTAAGAACAATGCGGGTAAAGACGTAATGATTGATACGCCCTCTACAATTTCGGATGAACAAATGAAAGAACTCGGTTTGACCGTAGTCAATACAGAAAGCGCAAAGCAGAAAGCTTAACACTGATCTTTGAGAAAGCCTATTGTTTCAATTTCAAACGGCTGAAGAAACTTGAAACACACTTGTTAAGCGAAGACGTTACGTTTCTTGTCAACGTGGTTTACATGGCGTGCTGATAGCATCGTCTTGCCCCTATTTCTTCTAACCGCACTTGACTGCCAGCAGTCAATGCCAACTCCGTATTCACACTAAAGATAACTCAGCCACCATTTGCTCCGTTGTTCGGCTTTGTACTGATCGTACCATTTGCACAGGGGGTATAAAATTATGACAACACCGAACCACACCAGGTACACAACCCACAGGCTGAAGCCGTATCCTACAAGATTAGGTGAGCTTGTTACCCAAGTATCAAAAATCATATCCGACGCATCATATCCGGTAAGTATCGCAGCAATTACTGCTAGAATGTGAATAAGATACAAATGCAATAAATAATAGAACATTGGTACCCGTCCCAATATTTTAACACCCTGCGACACACGTCCCATAAAGTTTTCTGAGATCGCAAGAAAAATTATTGCTGGCCCGAGCGTTATCAATAGGTAAAGCAATGAAGGCGGATACTTTGTCACGTTTAAGAAAGAAAGAACTGTAAAAACCGGACTTGGCTGAATAGACCAGGGATTCGGATCGCCATACGCATTGATAAATCTGAGCAACACAAAAAGTAGGACTAAACTTGAACCCAGATAAAGCAGTATTTCTCTTCGTGCAGATTGCGTATAAGTACCTTCAAAAAAAATTCCAAAACAATACCCAACTAACATCACCCCGACCCATGGCACAAGTGGATAACCTACGAAAAGAAAATAGTTTTCCGACAACGAAAATCCCTGGAATTGGTGAACGATGGACCATGCGATGGCGTCCATGCCATTACCTTCCACATGAATGGAATCTAACGCGTTGTGGCCCACGATCATCAATATACCGAGCAGCAATGTTACCTTAAATGGTAAATGAATGCACATGGCCAGCACGATCATTCCGACGCCCAGCGCCCATATTACAAAGAGGGTAATCAATGAGAACTGAGCATTGAAAAACCACGCGAAATTTACGATCGTGAGTTCAAGGAAGACCAGCCAAAGCCCACGTTTTAGCAGGAAAACGGATAGTTCATTTTTACTTCTTCGCAGCCCGACGAAGAAAGCCGAAGTACCTGCTAAAAAGATGAACACAGGTGCACAGTAATGCGTGATCCACCTTGTGAAAAATAAAATTACACTTGTCTTGGACAGGTCTGTGGGATCATATAAAAATGCATCTGCATGAAAATAATCGCGGACATGATCCAGCGCCATAACAATCATAACGATGCCTCGCAATAAATCGATGGATTCAATCCGGGCTGTTTTTGTCATAAAACAATAGATACGAAGATTAGAATGGAGGGTTGATCAAAACCCGAAAAATTGTTTATCAAAGGAAAAGAGAATTCAAGAAAATTGTACTACGGAATCTTGCTCTTTTTCTAAAGGAGAAAATCAATTAACAACAACATCAAAGCTTCAACAATTTTTCTGGCAATGCTGTGATCTCTTCAACTTCCAGGTTCCGATAAAAAATTTCCGCTCCTTCTGACTGAATCTGGATCTTTCCCTTATTTAAAGGCTTATCTCCGCTCCCATCAGGCTGACGAAGGTTATGCAATATCATCACAACTTTTCCATTCACGACATGAATACTGGTATCATTAAAACAGTAAAGGTCAATGACATTCCATTCCCCTGACGGTTTTTCTGCGTCAGGATACTTCACGCAATTTCTTCCATTCGGACCTTTATCACGAAAAGTAAGCAACGGTGCCCCTGCTGTATATATAAATTTATTTGACCCTTGCTTTGTGGCTGGCACATCGGCGAACGCTCCGCCGCATCCCCAATAATCACCACAGTCTCCTTCCTGAATTTGAAACTCATGCGATCTCATCCAGAATGCCCCATCAGCCCCATGCGGTCCTACCGCATGATATAATAAACCACTATCACGTTTCGCATTTCGCTTCGGTGCAAACTTCAAATGTCCCCATTTAAATTCGAGGCGCAGATGATAATTTGAAAATTCCTGTTTTGTTGAAATGCCTCCAAAATTTTCGCCGGAGACCCGAATGGCAGGTGTACCATCTTTTTGTACCACAGTAAAAACCTGACGCGGGTCTTTATTCAGACCAATAGGTGCACCGCTAAAGTCCTGTTTAAACGAATCATACAACGGCCCAATGTAAACATCCCACCCTTTCAAGTCTTTACCATTAAAAATGGGCTTCATTTTCTGAGGGGAAAATGTTGTTGTAAGCATTGATATCGCAAAGAATAGAACATGGCATGAATAAAACATAATCTTAAAAGTTAGCAATGCCAATTTAAAACTTCTGGATGACTGTTAACCAAATGTTATGTAACCGAAAAAAATACAAAATATCTATAAAAGAATGAACATTCATTTATATTTGCACAAACAAAATGCGCACGAGAGACGAACATAAAGAAGCTGCCATCCGCGAAAAAGCGCTTGTTATGGTAGTAAAAGACGGATTTGACGGCCTAAGTATGCAAAAACTAGCCAAAGCCGCTAACGTATCGCCTGCCACGATTTACATCTACTTTAAAGACCGCGATGATTTAATTATACAACTGTGGCTTGAGGAAATGAAAAAAATGGCGAATGCCACATTGGTGGGATTTGATCCGGCGATGCATTTTGAAGAAGGCCTGCGGATTCAGTGGCTTAACCGTGCCAAGTTTTGTATGGAGAATCCAGCGAGCATGCATTTTTTGGAACAGATGAAATTCTCTCCATACCACGAGATGTGTATGAAAAAAATGGACAACACATTTATCAAAGCCATGGGCGAATTTGTTCATCACGCTATCAATAGAAAAGAAGTAGTCAAATTGCCAGTTGAAGTCTATTGGTCAATCGCGTTTGCGCCTTTATATCAGCTCGTTAAAATGCATATGTCGGGACGAGGATTACGCGGGGGCAGTGAGAAATTTGTACTAGACGAAAAAATCATGAATCAAACGCTCAAGCTTGTACTAAAAGCGTTGAAACCTTAGCCGATCGAATGGAGTTTAAAAATCAAAATATGGCAACGAATCACTACACCGATATGCTTTCAGAAGTGCTGGTATTTAAAACCAATATTTCAACGGAGAGACAACTTGAAAGTGTCAGCACTATTCTCTCCTCCGTGCAAAACATCATTCAATGGAACGTTGACCGTAAAGATATTGACAATGTTCTGCGCATAACGTGCGAACAACTGTCGCCAAATACCATTATCGAAGCGTTGAGAAAAGCCGGTTTTGAATGTGAGGAGTTACCAGATTGACTTTTATATAATCAAACTTTGGTCTCAATAGCATGAATCGTAAACACTCAATACACAATATTTAAAATACTTTTCTTCTATGAAGGAAAAAGTTTTCAGCAGATACGAAGTTTTTGTTATTGCCATGGTAACCATCGTACAATTTACTGTTGTACTCGATTTTATGGTGCTCTCCCCGTTGGGCGCGATTTTGATGCCGGAGTTAAATATTACGCCAGCCCAATTCGGCATGGTGGTGTCAGCCTATGCATTTAGCGCTGGTGCCTCCGGGTTACTGGCAGCAGGTTTTGCCGATAGATTTGACCGAAAAAAACTCTTACTCTTCTTCTATGGTGGATTTATTATCGGAACCACATTCTGCGCCGTGGCGCCCGATTATCACGATTTAATGCTGGCCAGAATTATTACCGGGATATTCGGTGGCGTTTTAAGTTCCATAAGCTTCGCTATCATTACCGACTTATTTAAGCTCGAAGTTCGCGGGCGGGTTATGGGATTTGTCCAAATGGCCTTTGCTTCAAGCCAAGTACTTGGCATACCCATAGGGTTGTATTTTGCAAATCTTTTCGGATGGCATTCGCCGTTCATTATGCTTGTCGGGATTTGTGTTGTTGCCGGTTTGCTGATCATCGTGTTTATGCGGCCCATCGATGCGCATTTAAAGATTCCTTCAACAAGAAATCCATTTCAACACCTCATCAAAACTATTTCGAAATTAGACTACTTGCGCGCCTTTGCTGCAACCACGTTGTTAGCAACTGGAGGGTTTATGTTGATGCCGTTTGCCAGCGCATTCAGTGTGAATAACTTGGGAATCACGTTAGAACAACTCCCGATGCTGTACATGGTGACCGGAGTTTTTTCAATGATTACCGGTCCACTCGTCGGGAAATTCAGTGACCAGGTTGGTAAGTATAACATCTTCATGATCGGTTCATTGATAACCATGGTTGTTGTTGGAATTTATTGCAACCTTGGAATAACCCCCCTTTGGATCGTGCTTGCGCTGAATGTTATCATGTTTGCTGGAGTGTCTTCCCGTATTATCTCATCATCTGCATTACTAACTGCCGTACCCCTGCCACAAGACCGCGGCGCATTCATGAGTATTAATTCTTCTGTACAACAAATTTCGGGAGGCATCGCTACTTTTATTGCCGGATTGATTGTTGTTCAAACTCCAAATGGAAAACTTGAACATTACGATACGCTAGGTTATGTAGTGATTGGCGCTATGCTGATAACAATTATCATGATGTATACCATTCACGTGTATGTTGAAAAGAAATCAAAATCAGTTATAAAACCTCAACCCGCTCCTGTGAGTCCCGACTAAAAAAGAATTAAATAAATTAAAAACAGGAGTAACAAAAGGAGTACGCCCCATCTCAGTCCTTTAGATGACGTTGTAAATTCGTAGTTACAGACAGGACAAATCTTACTTTTCACATCCACCTGCATCGCGCATGATGGGCATTCTTTAGTTTTCATAAAAATTTGAAATAGAATTCAATTTGAACAATCTGTTTGAAACAAACGCTGCTATCTCCGGTTAAAATATATATTTCAATTACAAGAACACAGACATCCGAATATTTAACGCAAACCCTATTATGAGCCAGGCATTTGTACGTGAAGGTGATGATCAATGGCTAAGCGATATTGGCCCGTCACTACGCGCCCTTATCATTTTTTTGACGCGCGAAAACAATGGAATTGAAGTGTATGAACAAAAAAGCTACACCGGTTCCGACGGTAGGACAATCCATGTTATGAGCAACGGACTATCTTATACAAAAGATGATAAAAGTAAATGGCAAGTTGTTAATTGATGACGGAAATAAAACGACATTTTTTATGTTAATATAGTAAGTGAATAACATGCCGTTTCGGTAAAAAAGACACTGATAAATTTTTAGATTCTGATAATAAATGCCACATCTTACGGGAGACTTTTAAAAGGCAAAAGGTGTAGATTGAACGTCACAATCACTAACCTAAACTCCCATGAAAAACCGTAGTTTATTTCCGTTTTTCGTTATGGCATTGGCATTACTTTCCGTCCAATGCCTTGCCCAGCAAATCACAACACCAGCGCCGAGTCCTGCAGCTGTAGTCACACAAACTGTTGGCATTTCAACTGTGACGGTAAAATATTCACGACCTGCTGTTAAAGGACGAGAAGTCTGGGGCGCGCTGGTGCCTTATGGATGGACAGCTCAGCCCTTTGGAAACCTGAAAGAAGCTCCCTGGCGTGCTGGTGCAAATGCAAATACGACAATCGAATTTTCTCACAACGCTAGGGTTGAGGGCAAAGAAGTTCCAGCCGGTGTTTACGGTTTGTTTTTTGTGATCAATAAAGACAACACCGGAGAAGTAATTTTATCCAAGGATAACCGGTCATGGGGAAGTTTTTGGTATGAGGCTAGCCGAGACCAACTACGCGCGCCCATTAAAATTCGAGATGTGGCCTTTACCGAACTGTTGACATTTGATTTTATTTCCCTTGATAAAAATTCCACAGAGCTTGTTCTTAATTGGGAGAAAAAACAATTTCCGATTGCCATACAATTTGCTGTAGATGATATTGTCATGGCTAACGCCACCGAAGAACTGAAGGGTACCGTCGGCTTTACCTGGCAAGGTCCTTCCAGTGCTGCGAATTATGCACTGCTTAACAAAGTGAACATGGAGCAGGGAATGATTTGGGCTGACCGTGCCATCGCTCAAAATAAAAATTTTACAACCCTCAACATCAAGGCAGGGCTCTTACAGGAAACAGGGAAGGTTGCTGAAGCTGAAAAATTAAAAAAAGAGGCAATTGCCCTGGCGACAGAAAACGAACTTAATATCTACGGATACCAACTCCTTGGCCAGACACAATTTGATAAAGCGATCGAAGTTCTCAAAATTGCTACGGAACGATTTCCTAAAAGCGCCAATGCCTGGGATAGTTTAGGGGAAGCTTACGCCTTGAAAGGGGATACTAAAAACGCCATCATTAATTTCAAAAAATCTCTTACCATGAACCCCCCGGAAAATGTGAGGGCAAATTCTGAAAAATATCTCAAACAATTTGGGGCTCTATGATGCTCCCATATCCCGCCGGTTTGTCTTTGGGCCGTACGTCAAGTCTCAATTTTAGCAGGAATTTAAGCGATTTTATATAAAAAGTGCTCCTCGAATGTGGAGTGCTTTTTATTTTCTGTTTCTTTGTGCCCGTAAAATAAAATACTTACTATGAGATTGATAATTGTTTGTTTGACGGTGTTGATTAGTATGCCATTGTTTTCTCAATCCAAAAAAGAATTGATTGCTGAGGTTAATACATTAAAATCACAAATAGCAGAATTGCAAAAAACCAAAGAAGCTGATACCAGCAATGTACATAAAAAAGCAAGTTACGGCCTGGGCGTAATCATCGCGACAAACCTAAAAATGCAAGGTGGCGACTCTCTTGACATCGAAACGCTTAACATCGCTTTAAGAGATACGTATCAGGGAAAAACTTTGAAAATGGACGCACAAAAAAGCTCCATGGTTGTGCAGCTATATATGCAACAGATGATGGCAAGAAAAGCTGCAGAAGCCCAACAGGAAGGCAAATTTTTCTTAGAAAAAAACAAACAAACCGAGGGTGTAAAAGTCACTGCGAGCGGCCTGCAGTATAAAGTTTTGAGCGCTGGAGCGGGCACGGGCAAAACTCCCGCTGCAACTGATAATGTAACGGTTCACTACACTGGTAAATTGGTAGACGGTACGGTCTTCGATAGTTCGGTACAGCGGGGCAAGCCAGAAACTTTTGGTGTGGGTCAAGTAATTCCGGGATGGACTGAAGGCCTACAATTGATGCACGAAGGTGATAAATGGATGCTCTATATTCCAAGTGAACTCGCTTACGGAGAACAAGGTGCCGGCGGACAAATTCCGCCACACGCTACATTGATTTTCGAAGTGGAGTTGATTAAAGTGAATTAGGCAGTTGGCAGAAGCGGTTGCAATATGCTATCGCCTATATTTTAAAATCGGTCAAGTCGTTAACCATTTTAAAAATTTTCCCCACCATGTTTTGGGGGGCTCTTGTAATTGGGCAGTTGACATTTCTTCCGTTTCCTCTCGCATGAACCTTGCAGCTTTCGTGGGTTGCTGGTTCTTCACTTTCTTCAAGTAGTTTTGAGTGCGTTTTTCCTTTTGCAGTCTTAGCACTTCGTCCCTTTTTTTCTTTGCTTCAAGTTCTTCCTCCTCCCGTTGTTTTGCAATCGGGTTTTTGGCTGGACGAGGTTGTGTTTTATGGTTCGAATTTCTTTTTTCTCTCTTAAGCTCTTTTGGAGGTTCGGTGGTGTTATCGTCTGCTATGGACTCATCTGATTTCTTTTTTATCTCGGGAAGTTCAATTTTTCCGAGAACCTTCAGCCCGGACAATTCCACCTTCGGCGCTTTAATAACTTCAATACGTTCAGCGTCTTTTTGTACCGTAATACTGTCTGGTGGAAGCACCGCTTCTTCAATAGAAGCCTTTACAGCGTCTACAGGTGCAGGAGGTACAGGATCAGGCAACTCAACCTCCTGGATATCCGTTTCAGCCATGTCCTCAAGGTGAACATGAGGAGCAAAGTGCTGCACGGCCAACGTAGCATGCGCTGCCGCTACCTTGGTGTTCGTACCTGTGTCGATGTGAATATTTTTCGTAGCCAGGAATTCGACTACTTCGATTGGCCTCACTTCCAGTTTTCTAGCCAGCTGTCCGAGCCTCATAAAAAAGTGCTTTCGATTTCATTCGCACAAATATACCGTGGACGAAACGATTAAAAAACAGGGTATAAAAACTTAATAGGATATCGAAATGAGCGAACGGTAGCCACCGGCCATTTCCTATTGGTACTTATAAGAACCTATGCTTGTCCCGAACCTGGCTTTATAGGCTTGAGAAGTCTGTGCAATAAGTTCGTTCATGGAGGTCAGCGAAGTAATCTTCCACAATAAATAATAATGGCTTTTCTCTGCTGGATTAAAATTCGAATGGCTATTGATAAAGTTAAAAGCGATCTGTCCCAATTCCTTTTGAGTAAGGTTGTAAAGAAAACTATTGATCAGTTTTAATTCCTCACAATAATTCGGCGTAAATCGTGCAACATAATCTTCGAAACGGTTAGCGCCTTTCGCTTCGTATAAGTCTGCAAGGATTTTTCCGATCCTCGAAATGACATAGGCATTCTCTGGATACCGGTTATACAACTGTAACGCATGGTATAGTGATAAATCGTATTCTTTATTTTTATATGCACTCTCCACCGTTTCAAAAGCTGCAATTTCTGATACCGCATTTACAAATTCCACCGATTGGTTAATGGCATTACCATGTTGGTTTATCAGGTAAGTGGTCAATATATTTTTCCGTGAGTCAATCGTCGGGTGAGTTTCAATAGAGTCAGCTGAATACAAAAAAGTACCCATATATTTCTTACTGTAAACCGTCAGGCGGTCGTTCAACCAATAATCCTGAAAGGGATAATTTTTAAAATGAAAAGGTAGAAATAACTCTGCACCAATTTCATACTTAGGGGACTGAGCACGTTGCAAGATGGAAAGTGCAGCAGAAGCCTCCCGCTCATCATATCGTGCATTGCGTAAGAGGATCAGCGCCATAGAATCTGCCCTCAATTCGTTGTTACGGCTATCTTTACTGTAGTCATAAATAAGCCGGCGAAATTCATCAATTTCATTCTTCACAATCCTCCCTGAAATAATTCTTATCGTTTGCTCACGCGCTTTATCTTCCAGGTCTAGATCAGCTTCCTGCACAATACGGGTTCTGATATGTCCCAGCTCATCATGCGCTAGTTCATGCGCAAGAATAAATGCCAACTGATTCTCATTTTCTATCCGAGCGAGTAGGCCTACCGTGACTGCATAGATTCCTTGTCCATAACACACAGCATTTACGTGCGGACTGGACAGTATGAGCACGCGCCTGGGATAAGACTGCAACGCGTTTTGGTCTACGATCTTACTCAAAATGTTTGAGACATATGTTTCCAGTGAATCATCTTTGATAAAAGCGCCATCGAGTACCTTTTCCATGAAAAGCATTTTTCGATCAAAGTTGATCTGTCTGACTTCTCGGTTACCAGACATGATTTTGTTCTCTTGCTCAAACTGAGATTCTAACCCTTCGATCAGTTCCTTGGATAATTCTGAATGGGTCAGGCGAGGATTATAATGTGATACTAATTGTGCGTTCGAAAAATTTGAAATCAACACGAATATCATTACCAGGAAACTGCAACGATAATCAGACATAGAGGCCGTTTTCATAAATCGAGAGGTTAAGCAACTGATTTTATTGAACTATCAAACGATGATTTTTCACGGGGTAATCTGTTTAGCTCTTTTTGAACCTTAAAAATTTCTTCCAAGGGAAGATTGAGCTCCTTATGATATATCGTGTAAATTAATTGCCACTCCATTTTATCCATAAAGCCATCGCCGTTAGCAACCACACACAGCCAGGCAACGACCCGGATTTGTTGGTTACGGTCTAATTTTTTAAGGGCTTTAATGCAATCCGAAAGTATAGCTGACGGATCCTTAGACTTCAAAAATTCTAATTGAACCTGGAAGTCCTCTTCATCAAATCGTTCAATCTTAACGAGGTTTTTGCCAGAACACCGTTCATGATCGTTTACCTGCCCATCGGCATATATAAGAATGAAATACAACTGCGTGAGGATCGACTTGTAGCTCATGGTTATTAAGAGAGTTTTGCATCTCTACTGGAAAAATAATGCCATGCAAAAAAGCCGCGAAAGCAATGTAAAATCGAGCTTTTATTTTATCAAAATTTCCAATTTGGGAATAAGTTTTATTTTTAAGCCACCGGCATTTCGCTCTTTCAGCCCCAGGCCTACCGCTAAAATCAATTGTAATTTCATAATCTTTGTGTGTACATGAACGATATAGCGCTTCGGGAATTAGCAAAGCGGATTAAGGCATCTGACCCAGTTGCCTTTGAAATGGTTTTCAATTTATTCCATGATACAATTTTTAAATTCCTGCTTTTTAAAACGAAAGATGCCGATACAGCAGAGGATATCTTGCAGGAAGTATTTTTCAAATTGTGGAACGCTCGTTTTACCCTGAATGAACATCAATCTCTTAAAAATTATCTTTACACCATTGCCGATAATCAGGTGTTAAATCACCTCCGCCATTTAAAAGTTGTTCAAAGTCACCTGCAGCAAAAGCCCTCACGACTTTTCTCGGTCATCGACAACCCTCAGTTTATTTTGGAGGAAAAGGAATGGAAACTCAAATTAATGAATGCCATCGATAATTTACCTGAGAAAACACGGATCATATTTCTGATGAGTCGAATGGAAGATCTTACTTATATGGAAATAGCCGAACGCCTGTCGCTCAGCGTAAAAACCGTGGAGGGCCACATGGTAAAAGCTTTGAAACTTTTGCGGCAATCTGTTTCAGCGAAACTATAAAAGTCAAGCGAGGGTAAATTGTCCCATAAGTGTATATAAATCAAAATCAGGATGGAAACAGATCAACCCGAATTAGAAAGCTTGTTTTTGAAAAAGCTAAGCGGTACGCTCTCTCCGAATGAAAGCATTTATCTGGAAGATAGGCTAAAATCCAATTCACAGGATAGAAGCGATTTTGAAGAAACACGAAGCGTGTGGAAAACTTCTGATCAATTGCAACTACCCCGAGGACTGTCTCGAAACGTGCGTTGGAATAACCTGCAACAAAAAATACAATCCACCTCAACGCATTCTGTTCCTACATTTAAGAGTTTACTAAAATATGCAGCTTCGCTTACCGTCATTGGTGCACTGATTGGAATCTATTTATTCACTTCTTCGGATGAACTCATTGAAATCACAACAAAATATGCCGAAACGAAAACGGTAACACTTCCGGACCAATCTACGATTATCCTGAATGCTGGTACCTCCATATCGTATGACGAAGATTCGTGGGATGATGAGCGCCTGATAAACCTTGAAGGCGAAGCTTTTTTTAACGTTAAGAAAAACGGGGCGCCTTTTACGGTAGCTTCCAACAATACAACGGTTAGGGTTTTAGGCACCTCATTCAATGTTCGCTCCCGCAACGAAATTACAGATGTCATTTGTCTCACAGGAAAAGTAAAGTTCAGTATACTGGATCGTCAGTCGGTGGTACTCACAAAAGGAAATGGAGCCACGGCTACCGGAAATAATTTGTCACCCGCTTATGCGATCGCTTTAGTTGATACGATGCCTTGGATAACGGGAGCGCTGTACTTTAACGATACACCGTTAAAAGAAGTATTTGCCGAAATGGAACGGTACTTTAACGTTCGGATTATCATAAAGAAAGATGTCGGAACATTGACGTTTACCGGCAAGTTTAGCAAGCCACAATTGAATGTTGTAGCAGAAACCGTTTGTTTGTCAGCAGGTCTACGGTATACGATAAATAAGGAATCCATCACGATCGAATAAATTCGACTTTGCTTGAGGGTATTTGATTACAGGCGTGTATATATTCCAATCCCACAGATATGAGGAAATTTTTGTTCGTTACTACGACATTGCTTTTTATCGTTTCGATTATCTATGGACAGACACAAAAGGTTTTTATAAAGGGCGATTTTTATAATCGGCCACTTTTGGATTTTATACATGAAGTAGAAAAAAATCACGGTATTCAATTCCATTATGTAAATGATGTTGTTGATGGCATTCTTTTAACAGGCGTTATTAAATTCAATACTCCCCTTCTTAAGGCGTTGGAAATACTACTTAAAGACAAACCAGTGTCCTTCGCATCCTATCAGGAAGGCCAAATTATTCTATTTGCGAATGAGAAGAAGGCTATTAAATCAGAAGAATTATTTTACAAATTGTCCGGGCAAATAACAGACAAATCAACGGGTCAGCCGTTGCCTTATGTAACTGTTCACATACCAGGCGCAGAGAAAGGGACGATTTCAAATGAAAATGGTGAATTTGAAATAAAACCACTTTCCGCAGGCCAGCACCTCATTCATTTCAGTTATATCGGGTACGCCGCTGTTGCAAAAAAAATAAACCTGACTAACGACATTAGCATATCCATAGCGTTAGAGGAGAATTCTTTGGAATTGCCAGAACTCATTATCACACCTTCTGCCTTTGAAATCACTACTGTTGAAACACCCCTTACGTTGGCAAAGGAAGAAATATTGCATTCTCCAAACATGAGCAAAGACATTTATCGAACGCTTAAAACGCTCCCCGGCATAGCAAACAACGACTACTCCGCCAAAGCAAGGATCCGTGGAGGGCATAGTGATGAAACTGGCGTGTATCTGGATCATTTCCTGATTAATGATCCATTCCATTTGGAAGAAGTGGATGGAAGTTTCAGCATCTTCAATACCGATTATGTTAATGAACTTTCCGTGCTCACCGGTGGATTTTCCGCCAATTACACTGATCGTCTGTCAGGTATCCTCGATGTAAAAACTTCCGATCAACTTGAAGCCGACCGCTATCAGGCTTCCGTGGATCTGATGAATATCAGTGGACTGGTTCAAAAGCGAATTAGCGATAAAGTAAATATTTTCGTAACAGCCAGAAGAGGTTATTTAGATTTTTTACTCCGCGAAATGAATACCGATGACACCGACGCAATCCTGCCAAGGTTCTCTGACGTCTGGGCAAAAGTTGCGTACAATGCTGATCCAAAGCATTCAATAACATTCAATTTTCTGGCTGGACGAGACAACTTTCGTGTAAAAGATATCGACGATTTTTCAGCCCGCCTTGATCTACAAAGTATCCGGAATAATATTAACGGTTGGGCTAATTGGAAATGGTTTCCGTCAAAACGTTTTAGCGCTATCACGACGATCGGTTATCAATCACTGGATAAAGATGCGCGCTTTTTGTTTCCGGAAAATATCAGTCAACATAACATTGATCAAAACAATTCACGAACTTTTACATTGACAAACACCAACTATTGGAAAATATCTAATAAGTCAAACCTTGAGACGGGCATAGAGTTAAAAACGTTCAATTCTCATTACCGGTACGTGGAAGAACGTTATGACGTATTTAATTCTATCCCTGACAATATTATAATTCACAACCTTAATATAAATCGTGATATTTCAGGATTTACGAACTCATTTTATACACAATACAATTGGACGAGCCGCCAAGGTTTAATTGCTCAACTTGGTCTTCGCGCATCCGTTCAAAGTTTTTCTCCTTCAATTAAATGGGCGCCCCGACTCGCCTTGAGCTATTCCATCTCTCCATCCTTTACAGCTAAGGCAGCATGGGGCGTCTACTATCAGCCTGACTTATATTTTAAACTCAGAACTTCGTTAAGCCAGGAAACACCGTACCGCAAAAATAGCGAGAGTATTCATTACACGGCTTCGTTAATCTATTCAAAAAGTAAAACAGATATCATGGTAAACGTGTATTATAAAAATTATAATCACCTATTCGATGATTATCGTTACGAATTCTTCAATCGGATGGGCGGCGTTAACATCCTGGATATTCCATTCAACACAAGCTCAGGATTTGCAAAAGGTTTTGAAGTGATGATGCGGCAGGCCTATGGTAAACGTAGTATGTTAAGCGTATCATACACATACGCGGAAAGTAAGATCCGTAATGCTTCTGGCAATGAAACCTACAGGGAATTTGATCAACCTCATACCATCATTATTAATAATGCTTTCAGGTTACCAAAAAATTGGAACATTAGTCTGTTGTGGACCTATCACACAGGCTATCCATATACACCCACGCAGCCCGGGTTTGTCAAGCAACGACCAAATGAAGAAGGGATAGTGCTTTTTTATGAAGTTGGAGATAAGAATAGTAAACGCTTGCCTGAATTTCACACGTTAGACCTGCGTATGGAAAAGACGTGGCATTTCAGAAAAAATGCTTTAATGATATATCTGAATGTGGTCAATTTTTACAATCGTGAAAACCTGAGAAGCTATTGGTGGTTTCCATTCTATTATAAAAACGGTTCCATCGGATTCGACCATGAAACCCAATCTAACATTCCCTTTTTCGTTTCGCCGGGCGTAAGTTTTACGTTGTACTGAGAGAAAGTTTCCGTGTAATCCTATTTTAAAAAACTAGTGTTAGCAAATATTCACAGTTGATGGAACAGATGTTCCAAATGACTAGAATAAAATATTCCGGGCCGAGTTAAAAATTTGCTCAGGGCAAAATCCATCTAGCGTGTATATTAGAAATACTTATATAAATTATGAAACTACCGTTTTTGATACTGGCTATTGCACTGACTTTAGTAATTGTCACCTCCCGTTGCAGTGAGCCACCGGTAGTTGTAAAATCAAACGAAAGTTTTGATTTGATACAGCAGAAAATCCTAAATATTTCATGCGCGCTCAGTGGATGTCATGCTTCCGAAAATGACGTTGCTTTTGCGCAGCACAAATTATTATTAAAGGAAGGCGCGGCGTATGACAATCTTGTGAATGCAGATCCACAGAATGAGCAAGCACGAATCGATGGATTAAAACGCGTACTTCCTGGTAACGCAGATGGGAGCCTGTTGGTACACAAACTTCATTGTAATAATGGCCATCATTCGAGTGATTATGGAAACCAAATGCCTTTGGGAATGAATCCCCTTTCAGAAGGGCAAATTGAATTCATTACAAAATGGATTGAGCAAGGTGCAATTGAGACCGGGATTATTGAAGCCGACACTAGTTTATTGAGTGATACCTCCCCAGCATGTGAAGACGAATTTATTCCCATGGCGGCGCCGCCAGCTGGAGAAGGCTATCAAATTAAAGTTGAACCTTTTAACGTTGCACCTAATTTTGAGCGTGAAATTTTTGTTTATAAAGAAGTTGGAAATGAATCGGAAATATTTGTGAAAAGTATTGCGTTGACAATGCGCAAAAACAGTCACCATTTTTTGGTGAATTCTTTTTCTGATGAAATACCTTCCAATCAAATCCCTGAAATAAATACGATTCGTGATTTGCGTGACGCCAATAATAATTACATCATGTCGACAGTCGCCCAGATGGAATATCAGATTCCAACTGTTGCCAGTCAAACACCGGCGTTACAATATAATTTTCCTCCTGGTGTAGCATTGAAAATGCCACCACGCCACAAGTTGGATGTCAATCTCCATTATGTCAACAAAACCTCTACAAGTTTTCAGGGTGAATGCTACATAAACCTTTTTACTATGTCGGCGGGTCAGGTTGTTTATGAAGCCCAATCGATTTTTTTAAGCAACGATGACATTTTTCTGCCACCAAATCAAAAAACAATTGCGAATAAAACTTTCTCCGTTACTCAAACGATGAAAATATTCATGCTCACCTCCCATACCCATAGGCTAGGCGAAAGGTTTGAAATCCAAATTGTCGGCGGCCTGAGAAACGGTGAAATCATTTATAACAGTTCGAACTGGCATCATCCAGAAGTGAAAACGTTTGATCCGCCGCTCGAACTCGTCCAAGGACAGTCGTTGAAAATGATGGTGACCTACGACAATACCACTAATAAGTCCGTCAAGTTTGGTTTAACCAGTGAAGATGAGATGGCCATTATCTACGGGTATTATTACTGAAGACCCTTGTAAATGGAAATTAATGACGTCAGACAGAGAGTGGTTGTTAATCCTTTCTCATTTCTTTAGTATACCACGATCTGCTGACTTGCTTACCTCCTGTCTCAAATCTGATGGATTTAATGAATAACTAAATTTGACCAGCTACATAAGGCAACGCTGGCCTTCATTATTTCTTGGTTCTTTATCGTGTCTTTCGCATGTGCATAACTCGGTGGAAAAGTTGTGCAGTACTTTATTGATAAATATTTGCCATGATGAAATGAGGAAAGTATCTTCATATCACTAAGTCGCTTTTAAGAGAATTGATCAGGAAAAACAGTAAACAAAATTTTATTTCCCACGGGAAGTAGAAACAAAAAAGCTGGATTGAATGATTGTGCCTAGCTGGCAATCCTTCGGGATAATCAGAAAGGACACGGAAGATGCATAGTCATCGCAAGATAATTAAGCAAATTTCAATCTTTCAGAAGCAACATAGGGTTGCACATTGGCTTCGGCTGATGTACAATCAAGACGGGAAGCTCTCAAGCAATTGACGGGTTTCCCGTTTTTTATTTCGACTAGCCGAACCTGCGAAAGTGTCCTGGTTATTTGGTACACCAACAAGCCTTAATGCGATCGTCCAAGTGCAAAAGCTCTTTTCTCTTCGTCTTCTTTATCTTCTTCTACCCTTAAAAAAAACCTTCTCTTATAATTTCTTCAGCCGCCTTGTTACCACTGGCGAGCGCCGCCTCTACAGTGCCCATTTCTGGGCCATCGTACAACGCTTCCCCTGCAAAGTAAATGGTGTTATCAAGGGGGCGTGTCAACACGCGTACCGCAGTAGATGTAGCCAGAGTTTTGTAAGCATAAGCACCTTGCGCGTATGGATCAACGTACCAATTGAAAACTTTTGCAGCACGAATTTCTTTTTCCAGCGCCGCCGTCTCACAGCCAAACACATATGCAAGGGAACTTATCGCTTGTGAAAGCAGCACGTTATCATCCTGTGGAAGGTTTTGAACGACTGGTCCCGCAAGCCACCCAGTGAGCAAAGGAATTTCAGCAGGACGTTGCGACCACCACGTTGGAATAAAAGCATCAGAGAACAAAAAATTTAAAGCAGGCATTCGATTAAATTTTGAAGGCCCACGTCTCTCCCATATCGGACCTTTAAATTCGACGAGAAATTTAATCACGCCGCCTACTTCAAGTTGTTGAAGTGCTTCCTGGTGTTGAGCTAACGGAGGATCGAACTTAATAGCACCGCTTTTGAGAACTGAAACAGGAACCGTGACTAAAACTTTTCGCGCTGTAATCTTTTCGTTTCTGTCACTGTACATTTCAACGTAGTTATTTCGCCATACTATTTTGTTTATGACAGTTGAAAGTTTCAGGACCCCATGAAGATGATTAACTTCTGACCACAGATGCTCAACAAGCAAAGAATATCCGCCAATCGGCCGATACCCTTGAATATTTTCATTAGCCCACTCTTCCCGGAGTGCCAAGGCACTGGCCTTATTCACATCCGCAGCATCGTATCCTTGAACAAATCTTGTTACCCCTTCTACAAGTGATTGGTACTTGGGTTCATTAAAAAACGTTTTCAAGAACTCACCGATCGTGATGTCATGCTCAAGTTGTCTAAGTTTCGTTAAAAGGATATCCCAATTGTCGTCGAACAAATCGCCCCGGGCCAATTCGTTTTTTTCTACAGTCCACGTTTGACCTTTACCCGCGTAATAGGAAACTTTTGCCTGTTTCATCAAAGCTTTCGTGAGTGGAAGGTCTCCATGTATAAATTCAGCCCCAGCTTCAACGGGCCCCGAAAATTCTCCACCCTTAAGCGTATGAATCCTACCACCGATTCGGTCGCGTGCCTCACAAATACAAATCGACCTTCCTGCGGTCGATAATATTTTTGCAGCGGATAGCCCCGCGGCTCCCGCGCCTATAATGACGATATCAAACACATCTGGCTTCATCGGGATATTAACAACAGTTTACAGCCCTGGTTTTTGTCGCCACTGCTTCTTTTCAGCGTGAAGCTTCTTAGTAGTGATACGTTTTTGAATAGCGGTTTTAGATGGTTTAGAGGGCTTTCGTGGTTTTTTTTCCCGAAAAGCAGTAGAAATGAGTTGCTCTAATTTCCGGGTAACAGCTTCCTTATTTTCAAGCTGTGATCTGTAGTCTTGCGATGAAAGGATTAGAACCCCGTTCTTCGTAATGTTTGCAGATAACCTTTTTAGAATAATTGCTTTCTCTTCCTCTGTCAGGATCTGCGAATGGATTACATCAAACTTAACAGAAATTTTAGAGTTGACTTTGTTTACATTCTGCCCGCCGGGGCCGCTGCTCCGGGAAGCTGTAAAGTCAAGCTCATGGTATAATAAGGATGCAGTGATACGCGATGTCATGCACGATATGGGTTATGTTGATTCAAAGTTAACCGAAACACCTGTTTGTAGAGAAAACAATATTGTCAAAACAATTGAACAATTATGTAGCCAAACCGCTTTTAGTATTGTGATAGAACTTACTAAGTTAAGTAACTTCCCTTTCGACATTCCCCATGAAAAAGTTCCTCAAGTGGCTACTGTATATCGGTGGGTTAATTACCGTTCTGGCAATTAGCGTCCTCGCCGTTGCCTATTGGAATAGAGACCAGCTCCTGGATAAGCTCACAGCTCAATTAAATACAGGCATTAATGGAAAGTTTAGCATAGACAAAATCGATTTTACCTTTCTCCACAATTTTCCCAACTTTTCCATCACCCTTCACCGCGTTTCCCTGAGAGATAACCAATATGAACGCTATCAAAAAGAGCTGATTTCAGCAAAGAAGGTTGTCCTTGATGTCAACCCCTATGCGTTGATGAAAAAAGAGATTAAAATCAATTCGTTAGCGGTAGACGCGGCCGACGTCTTTATTTTTAAAGCAGCAAATGGTGATACCAATATCGATGTGTTTAAAAAGCGGGACACTGTTCAAACTGACCACGCTGAAAGAAGTGCGCTCTTTCTAAATCTTCAGAAGATTAATTTCAAAAATGTTTCAATCGTTTATGCTGACTCGGGCAAACGCAAATTTATGAACTTTCAGTTCTTGAATACCAGGCACACATTTTCGCAGACTGATTTAGGTTATACGATAGACGTCAACGGAAAAATGCATTTTGATAGTTTGTACTTTAACCCGAAAGGCGGCAGTTACCTGGCCGACAAAGACGCATTGGTTAATCTGAGTATCCGCATAAACCGAATAACAAATGATCTTACTATTCAACCTTCCTCGTTAATATTTGAAAAGAATCAAATCAATCTCAGTGGAAAATTCCAGTTACAAAAAGAAGGCCCCTACGCATTGTTATTCACTGCAACCCATATCAACCCCGCAGAGGCGACGCAACTCTTGAACAAAAAATTGATGCGAAGTCTTTCCAAATTCAAAATTAACGATCCTGTTGATGTTGAAGTTCGCCTCGCGGGAAGGTCAATCCCCGGATATGTTCCGGATGTAGATGTTGAATTTGAAACGACCAATGCTAAGTTTCAATATGGCACATTGGATTTTACGTCGCTCTCATTGAAAGGCCTGTTTACGAACCACCTGGATAGTTTGAAACCTAAGGATAATAATAATTCCAAAGTCACAATAACATCATTTGATGCCACCATGGAAAAAATACCCATTAAGGGAAAAGTGATTTTTACACAACTCCAGGACCCCACTGTGGACCTATCTTTCTCATCAAAAATGACTTTCAGGGATGTCAACAAGCATCTTGACAATGATCGATTCGTTTTGGAGAAAGGAAGATTTCAAACTGAAGTTACCTATAAGGGAAAGCTTTCGGAATACCTTGACCCTACACGCACAAAGTATTTGGGTAAACTCCAGGGGCAAATTAAGGCGATGAATGCTTCCCTCCGTTACAAACCGAAAAAGATTCATCTGGATAACATTCAGCTAACGTGTACCTTCAATGAAGATGTGTTTACCATAAGTGATCTTAATCTGAATGTAAATGGAAGCAGCGTAAGCATCCATGGAAATATAAAAGACTTTATTCCATTTTTTATACAACCCAAGAACAAGGGGTATGTGAGACTGACCGTCAATTCTCCTGATTTTGATCTTACAAGCTTAACCTCCAGAAGGGACCAGCAAAATAAATCAAATGAGCAAAACAAAGAGAATCGCAAAAAGGTCACTGACCTTATCGATAAAGTGTACAATAAGCTGGAGTTTGATGTGGATGTTATTATTGACGAATTAAAGTTTAGAAAATTTTCAGCTTCTAATTTCAAAGGCAGGGTTAAGCTCGACAATAATTTATTGCAGGCAAATCCTGTATTCATGCAGGTAGCAGGCGGAACAATGAATCTTGATTTTTCATTGAGCAATGTTTTTGATTCCTTTAGTCCCATGGCGATTGAAGCGCAACTCAACAACGCTAACATCAAGGAGCTCTTTCAGCGTTTTAATAATTTTAATCAAAAGACAATTGGCGCAGAAAACCTCGAGGGGAAAATTTCAGCTGATGTAAGCTTCAGCGCTACCGTTGATGACGATTATAAACTGCTGCCCTCATCTATGCGGGGAACGCTGGATTGCAAAATTTCAGAAGGTGGCCTGAAAAATTTTGAGCCAATGGAGAACATGAGCAATTTCTTATTTAAGAAGCGCGACTTTTCCGACGTGCAATTCGCCGAGCTTAACAGCGCATTTTCGATAGAAGGCACCAATATGGATATCAGGAGAATGGAGATTCAGTCATCTGTACTTTCGCTTTTTCTTGAGGGAAGATATTCTTTTACCGACAGCACCAGTTTAAGCGTGCAAATTCCCTTGAGCAATCTTAAAAAACGCCATAAAGACTTTACGCCAAAGAACATCGGCATCCATGCAAAGGCAGGGCCGAGTGTCTTTCTACATGTCTACCGCGATAAGGATATCAATAGCAAGATCAAAATTGATTACGATCCATTTAAGAAATGGGCCAGGAATTAACCTGACACGAGGCTATCTACTTTGCGCTGTTGTTCCCCTCGCCACTCGCGCGCATCGATCTTCTGTACCGGAAGAAAAGTTGGGACACAGGAATGAACATAGCACCTGAAAAAGCAAAAATTAAGAAAGAAACTCTTAAGTTGAACGCGTGGGCGAGGTATCCCACCAAAGGTGGCCCAATAAACATTCCGACTATACCATACGTTGCGATAAGCGAAATTGCCATTCCTGGAGAATACTTCTTTGAACCCGACGCGAGGGTAAATGTCATGGGAATGATCGCAGCTGTGCCGAAACCTGTAAGACAAAAGCCAATCATGGATGGCCAGAACGTCGGAAATGCGATAGCGAGCAGAATACCTGAAAATATTAAAAGTGAACTGGCAAAGAATGTTTTCGACATCCCAATCCATTCAACTACAAAATCAGAGGCAAATCGCGATAATGCCATGCAGATCATGTACGTGAGATAACCCCAGGTAAATATTTCAACTTTAACCACTTCCTTAAAATAAATTCCACTCCAGTCGAACATTCCTCCTTCGCATAAACCAGCGAAAAAAACCAATAAACCGAGGTAGGCGATGTAGGGATCGGGCTTACCAAGTATGAGCTTGTTTCCTGAAGTAGACCGATCGTTGCGCAATAAAAACCGGTACGAGAAGAATGTAACGAGCAGCGTAATACAGGCTACGATCAACAAATGTTTGGCAATAGAAATATTCAAGGCTACCATGAGCGTTGAAAATCCAACCCCCACAATTCCTCCCGTACTCCACAGGCCGTGGAATGATCCGTTAATTTTCCGATCGAATAATTTCTGCAAAGCAATCGCCTGCGTGTTCATCGAAATGTTAAGCACGCGCATGCTGAAAGAAAACAGGCAAAGTGAAGCAATGAGGGCAAAGCTTGTCGTGGCAAAGCCGATCGACAAAATGGCGAGTGACAGTGCGACAAAAGCAAATGACATGGGTATTCGGCTATCGTATCGCGCCACAAGCCAGCCTGAAATTGGAAGTCCTATTAACGAACTGATAGGCATAAATAAAAGGATGGTACCCAGTTCGGCTTCGTTGTAGCCAAAAAAACTTTTGATCGTTGGAATTCTTGACGCCCAGCTGGAAAAACAAATTCCCGAGAGAAAGAAAAATACGCTTAAAAAAATGCGTTGCCTGTTTTTTAAATCCATGCTGCTGCAAAAATCGCGTACAAAAGTAACACGATTAGCAGATTAAAGGATTAAAAGATCATGAGATTTAAAATGGTAAATCGCACGTTTGAAAATTGAATGTCCCTGATATCATCATTCATCCTCATCTGCATTAAACCACCGGCATCTCCCATCCATTGTGGTAAGCAGGCTTGATGAATTTGTTGGCTTCTGCATCGTTGCCAAAGTTTCCTTGCATAGCGTCCCAATAAACTTTCTTTCCGGTTCTGTATGCGATGTTCCCCATCTGTGCATTGATAGCTGCTACACTACCTGAACGTATGGGTGTGTTTAAAAGTGATTGATCATTTTTCTTGACCGCTGCCACAAAGTTTTGCGTATGCAAGTCGAGGTAATCGATTTCTTTTGGTTTAACAAACGCTTCGATGGGATCCATTTTTTGATCACCCCACATGGAATATCCCTCAGCTTTCCGCTCCGTTAGAACCTCATAGCCACCACGGTCGACCACAAGCGTCCCGTTGTTGCCGATAAAAGCGATGCCCTCTCTTCTTTTATAAGGACCATTATCGATACCGGTCGCGTGTTCCCACAACATGTTGAAATCTTTATATTGAAACACGGTCTGCAAAGTGTCAGGTGTCTCAGAAGCATCATCAGGATAAGCCAGCTTTCCCCCGGTAGCCATAACAGAAATCGGCGCGTCCGCTTGCATGGCGTAAAGTGCGATATCAATTTCATGAACGCCCCAATCAGTCATCAACCCACCAGCATAATCCCAAAACCATCTGAAGTTAAAGTGAAAACGGTTCGCATTAAAATTTCTTTTGGGCGCGGGCCCCAACCAGAAATTATAGTCTACACCAGCCGGAACAGCGGTATCAGGCACCACGGGTACAGGCTTCATCCAACCTTGATAAGCCCATACTTTAACCAAACGGATTTTACCCAGCACGCCCGAACGTACAATCTCTATCGCTTTTTTATAATGCGGACCACTCCTTTGCCATTGGCCGGCTTGCACAATTTTACCCGTCTTTTGTTGTGCTGCAACCATTAAGTTACATTCTGCTATGGTGTTGGCAACGGGCTTCTCAACGTACACGTGTTTACCGGCTTTGACCGCATCAACCATGATTTTGCAATGCCAATGATCAGGCGTTCCAATGATCACAGCGTCAATCTCTTTGTTATTAAGCAGTTCCCTGTAGTCTGAATAGGTCTTTGGAATGTTTTTTCTCAGGGACGAATAATCAGAGGTCCTCTTTTTGATCACGTTAGAATCAACGTCACAAATTCCCAACAAGTCAACGTCCTTCATCTTTAAAAATGAATTGGTATTCGACCAACCCATTCCATTGCACCCGATGACACCAATGTTAAGTTTGTCATTAGCAGAAACTATTCCAGGTGTGGCTATAATTTCAGATCCCAAAAACATACCTCCGGCCAATGCAGCACCGGTTCCTTTGATAAAATTTCTACGTTTCATGCAAGTCAAAATTTAAAGTTGTCCCTCATCCACGTTTCGGCTTTGCTAACTATTTTTATCCTAACAATGTTAATTTAACCTTTTCATACGGCATATCCACTTCCAAATAAACGGGCGTATCATTGATGCTCTGATAATTCAACTCAACAATGCAGCGCAAACTGCTTTGGGGGTCTGCATATACTCTGCCAATGCTGGCAATATTTACCAACTCAGTCTTCTCTTCAGATTCATCCGATACCTTTAACTCAATAAACTTTACCATAGTCCTTTCTATAAATTTCAATGCTAAAGTTACAGACCTTTACTTAGAAAACACACGGTGCACATAACAATAAATCAACTAACCGTGCGTGTTCCTGTAGCCAATCCAGCCTTATCCCTTTTGTGTAAATCGGATTTCATCTTAAATATAATAGAAGTAGTATTGTATTAAGACGTTCACAATATTAAAGACATACTATAAACGTAAGACACATTCGGTCTTTCAAAGAATTACAACCGGACCCTGACACCGGCAACTGCAATGGCGGCTAAATACTTTATCTCATGAAACACTATAAAAACATTCTGCTTGGGTCTATCCTACTCATGGCGATAACCCTCCACGCACAAACTAAACCAACAACCGAGGAGCTTCCTGTACGTGGATTTTGTATCGCTTCGCCACGTCCGGCTGACGTAGATGCGTTCGTCAAATTTATTCGCGAAGAACTGGCTCCTAGGAAAGTAAACACCCTGATACTCCGCGTGGATTTCAATTATCAATATGAAAGCCACCCGGAATTACGAGACTCCATCGCACTGTCAAAAAATGATGTTAAAAAGATGGTGGACATTTGTAAGCGTAACAATATTCGAATTATTCCGCAGATAAATTTATTGGGCCATCAATCGTGGGCAAACACTACGTATAACCTCCTGCGTGTATACCCACAGTTTGATGAAACGCCCCATGTAAAAATGCCTGAAAAATATGTTTGGCCAAACGCAGATGGATTGTATTGCCGCAGCTATTGTCCACTGCATCCTGATGTCCACAAAATTGTTTTTGAAATGGTAGATGAAATTTGTGACGTGTTTGAAACGGACGCTTTTCATGCGGGAATGGATGAAGTATTTTACATCGGCGACGATAAATGCCCGCGGTGTGGAGGGCGTGACAAAGCTGAATTGTTTGCCGGGGAAGTATCGCGGATACGCAATCATCTTGCACAAAAAAACCGGATGTTGTGGATTTGGGGCGACCGCTTATTGGATGGCAAAGCTACCGGTCTGGGTATGTGGGAAGCCAGTATGAACAATACGCATCGTGCCATCGATATGATTCCGAAAGACGTCATGATTTGTGATTGGCATTATGAACGTCCGGATAAAACAGCAGTGTACTTTGCCATGAAGGGTTTTAAAGTAGTGACGTGTCCCTGGCGAAACCCTTCGATTGCCGTACTGCAAGCGGAAGATATGGTTAAGTTCAGAAAAGATTCCACTCCAGCCATGAAAGAAAATTTTCAGGGGATGGTTCAAACTGAATGGTCGAGTGCGGCCAGCTTTATGGATGGATTTTACAATAAAAAGAAGGACCCCGAAGGTGGTAATAATACTTCCTGGAATTCCTTCATTGCGCTGTTCCAGAAACTGAAAGAACTGAATGCCGTAAAATAATTTAGCCGATGAAAGCCAGCAATTTTTTGCTGGCTTCTTTTTTTTACACTCTGCGACTTGTGGTTTTAAATCTACGGAGGAATAATATTCCACGATTTTCATCCAAGCAATACTTGCATTTTCAAATCTATTCTCACATTTGACTTCTGGCATTTTATTTCTGCACGTGCTTCCTGATTACGCAACAATTTTCGGAAACCAATGAAAAGAAATTTAAAATCCTCTACCCTGAACATGCACATCGCCAGTGCATGTTCTGTTTTGTTTATCTGCTTATGCCTGGTGTCTTGTGACGAGTGGTTTGATGATGATGACGATGGCTTAAATGATTTTAACGGTCAAGTTTATGCAGATCACCTTGACACACCCTGGGAACTAGAGTTTGCGCCCGATGGCCGGCTTTTTTTTACACAAAGACCGGGCGTGGTGAGTGTCATTGAAAACGGAAAAACAAACGTATGGCTGAAATTAGATTCCGTCGTAGCTGAGATTGGTGAGTCTGGTCTTCTCGGAGTAACGCTTCATCCTGATTTCGCACAAAATGGTTATGTGTATGTAGGATATACCTATGCTGCAAGTAAATCACCATTAAAGCTCGTTAACAAACTTGTCCGGTATAAAGAAGATCCCGCAACAAAAGCACCAATGTTCGACATGGTGGTGATGGATGGTATTGCAGGAAACTACGTTCACAACAGCGGGCCGTTGGAATTTGGACCCGACGGCAAATTATATTGGGCGATAGGAGAAATCTTTTCACCTGAACTGGCGCAGGATATGAATGTTTTGAACGGGAAAATTTTGAGAATGAATGACAATGGTAGTATTCCGTCCGATAATCCATTTCCAGCATCGTATATTTATTCTCTTGGCCACAGAAATCCACAAGGGTTGGCTTTCCACCCTGAAAACGGCGCGCTTTGGTCCACCGAGCATGGGCCTTCTGAAGAACAAGGATGCTGCATGGACGAGATTAATCTGATCAAACCAACTGCAAACTACGGTTGGCCTATCATACGCGGCAGTCAGACACAAGCGGGACTCGAAACGCCGGTCTACCACAGCGGCGACACAACGACATGGGCACCCACAGGTGGAATATTTGTCACGCAAGGTGACTGGAAAGGATCATTCATTTTTACCGGCCTCCGTGGGCAAGCGCTCTATCGCGCAACGATTGATCCAAACGATGCTACCAAAATACAAAAGGTTGACCGGTATCTCTACCAGAAATTTGGAAGGCTTCGGAATGTCGTTGAAGGTGCTGACGGAAAATTATATATCGCCGTGAGCAATCAGGATGGCAGAGGAGATCCAAAGACACAAGATGACCGGATCATTATACTTACACAAAAGCAAATAGAAAAAAATAATTAAGCAACTTTTAGTTGAACAGCACCAGCGTGAGCTTTGGCCACGCTGGCTTTTTTTATTTCTCCATTACAATACCCTCAAATTTGTCCAGGCGCTCGACAGTAAATTTTATAACGCCATTCTCCCAACGGAATTCAATTGGCGCATTGTTAATCATTCCCCGGATTTTTGACGGCCTGGTATCCGAACGAATGCTAAACTGAAGGTTGTAAACGGGAATTGGCTCAAAGTATGTATTGCCACTGAAGCCGGTCAGGTTAACAAGGTGTAATATCTTTCCCTCGGGTTCCTTTCGTGAAATGTTTTCTGGAATATTTCTGACATAGTCTTGAAGAACAACCTCTACCCTGACAGGCGCATTTGTTTCTATCAATTGGTTCACCTCCGGATAGAGGTAATCAATTACATCCAGCAGGATATTTTTATGTTGTTCATATCCATGAATAAAGTACAGCTTGCCCAGATTGATGGGCAAGATTGCTGCTTTGCTCTTAGCATGATTTTTTATCGCAAGTGCCTTATAGCCCGATGGCTCATGTCCACCGATAATTTCTGGCGGGCCAGGTCTGCCCGCCGTGTAAATGGGAAGCAATGAAGTATCAGCGGCAGAAAAATCATATAGTCCTAAGTTAAACTTCCAGAATAATAAAGTCTGCTTGTCAAATCGTTTAAAAAACTGCTTCTCCTCTGGTTTTAAATAATATCCATTTCCTACATGATCCTTGTTAACGATTTTTGCTCCAAACAATTTTAGCAAAGCCTCGGGGTGGCGATGAAAAGATTTGTTGGTCGCAATCAGGTTCACCCCCTTTTCACAAACACGGTTTATAACTTCCACTGCGTCGTCGCTCAAATTGATAATTTCCGGAAGAATGATGAGTTTATACTGTCCGAGTTTATTTTCCAGGCTTTCAATTTTTCCATCCTCAACAATATCGTATTGTATGTGCGATTCCTTTAACATCAGCTGAACACCTCTGTACTCCTGAGCAGCCTCACCCGCTGGCCAGGCGCCAGGTGCAATAACAACAACTTGAGCCGGTGAAGTATACTTTCCATAATAAGGCTCAAATTTTTTATGGTGATCATATACCAGTTTGAATGCTTCAAAGTTGCGTTCGTCTTCATAGTTTTGAAAATCACCCATCAGACTCATGTCCAGCCCTGAGCCGTTGGCGATATTCTCATACAACCGAATTACGGTCTCTTCCGGCTCTATGGCGTTATAGCGCGATTGAAAAGAGATTTGCTGAATACTGGCATTGCTGATGATGTGATCAGGATACGAATGCCTTGCATTGGTAACATTATCCGATGCCATGTACGGCCAATACGGTAGGCTATTGGTTTGTGTTTCATGGCGAATGATGTCGATGTAACGGTCTCCATAGGTGCAAATGGCTACTTGTTTATTTTTGGATTTCACCAGCGCGTTTAGGCGTTTCATCAGATCGTCTACGGAATGTTTCTTAAACGCTTCATACTTTCGGAAAACAGGATCATCCACATTTTCTTCTTTGGGTAGTGTCATGCCATTGCTGAATTCCGCAAAACGTTTTTTGCTGTATTCATTTTGATCGATTCCATGATATTCACCTACATAAGAATTACGGGTTTGATATCCAGGCATGTTAATAAATATGCCGTCGATAGGATATAGATTCATTACCTCCTCAACAATCTGGAACAGGACCTCTTGCTCGTAGGGTGCATCAATCGACACCACATACATGTCATCATTGATAATGTGTTCTCCTTTTGGAGAAATATAAAACCAATCGGGATGTTTCTGAAAGATACTTTCATGTGCGCGGCTAAAATCAAAACGGGTTATAACCTTTATGCCGTTCTCATGACATTTCCTGATTACATCTCCTAACATGTCTTTCTTCATGTATGGATTTGTATATTGGTTTTCCAATTTCGTGGGATAAAAAGCCATAATACCACCCGCATTGATAATAAGTGTATTGGCAGAAAAACGTACGAGATCCTGGACCAAAGAATCCGCATTTAATCCGCCTTCGTACGCAGGCAAATTGGTCTGCATCACGCGAAGGTTATTTCGTTTCCACCACGCCAGTGAATCGGGCCAGTTTGATATTAAAGATGTTGAAGGTGGATTTTCTTGTTCCGGAGAACCGCAATTGATGCATGCAGCAGAATAAAAAAGTAGATATAAATAAAAAATCAGTTTACGCATGTCTCTTATTTTCGGGAATATCAATTTAAAAAAGTAAAATGCGTAAAATTTTTGATACACGGTATTCCTTAAATAACTGATGATCGTAATTTTACGCTTCAACACGCCGTACTTCAACACTACAACATCTTTCACATGGATAATTTTAATATTAACAGAAGACGCTTCCTGCAGGGAGCAACAGCCTCGCTGGCACTCTCAGCTTTCGGAGCGCAGGGCATGGACATTATCAATCCACAAAAACCTCTTCGCGTCGGATTAATTGGAACGGGATGGTATGGGAAGAGTGATTTATTCCGGCTTATTCAAGTCGCCCCCGTAGATGTAGTTGCGCTTTGCGACGTTGATAAAAATATGCTGAAGCAGGCAGCCTCGATGGTAAGCGAACGGCAGAAATCAAAGAAGACACCGCGTACCTATGGAGACTACCGGAAAATGCTTTCAGAAAATGAAATGGATATTGTATTGATTGGGACTCCGGATCATTGGCACGCTCTACAAGCTATTGATGCGATAAAAGCAGGGGCTAATGTCTACTTGCAAAAACCCATCAGCGTTGATGTTATTGAAGGCGAAGCCATTCTTGCTGCCGCACGCAAGTATAATAAAGTGGTGCAGATCGGTACGCAGCGAAGAAGTACACCGCATCTCATCGAAGCGAAAAAAAATATTGTCGATGCCGGTCTGTTAGGAAAAGTATCGCACGTTGAAATGTGTTGTTATTTTCCTATGCGTAACAACACCAATCCACCTGTTGAACCAGTTCCTGATTTCCTTGACTATGAAATGTGGACTGGCCCTGCACCGTTGCGTCCCTACGATGGAATTCCTCACATCCGGTGGTGGCGTGCATTCATGGAATATGGTAATGGTATCGTGGGCGATATGTGTGTTCACATGCTCGACGCCGCGCGTTGGATGCTCGATCTCGGATGGCCTAAGAAAATTACTTCTACGGGAGGTATCTATGTCCAAAGAAATACAAAGTCAAATATTTCAGATACACAGACCGCTGTATTTGAATACGAGGGGTTAAATTGTGTATGGCAGCACCGCTCATGGGGTACGCCTGCTGATCCCGAATATCCATGGTCCTATAAACTGTATGGCGACAAAGGCACGCTTTCGGCCAGCACGATGAAGTACGACTTTGTGCCGGTGGGCGACGGTCAGAAGATTCACAAGGATGTTGTTTATGAAAAAGAAAAATATCCTGAAGACCTGAAAGAGGAAAGAATTGAATTGAATGCAGCGCCGGCTACGCGCCTTCACATGCTGGATCTGCTCGCAGCTATGGAAAAGGGTAGCCATCCCGTGGCAGATATTGAACAAGGACACATTTCAACAGCAAGTTGCATATTGGCAAATATGTCTATGCAAACTGGACGTCCGATGGTGTACGATCATCAGAAGAGAGAAGTCGTTAATGATAAGGAAGCAACGGCGCTTCTGCAAAGAAAATACCGTGCACCATGGATACATCCGGACCCGCAAAAGGTTTAACGCTGTAGCATTTCATATTTGAATATTCGATCTAAAAAAATTTTATTAATCCAATTATCATGAACAGAAGAGACGCGATCAAAGCAGCATCGGTAACAACGGGGCTCGGTCTTTTAGGAACCGTCGGCTTTGCCAAAGAAAAGAAAAAGCAAGCAGACAAATTCAAATTTTCCCTGAATACAAGCACCATCAGCGGTCAGAAACTCGGTGTTCAAAAATACATTGAGATTGCGGCTCGCGCAGGATACGATTGTATGGAGCTTTGGCTACCCGACTTGAAAGTGTACATGGATAACGGTGGCACACTGCCGGCATTAAAAAAACTGATCGACGATAGTAAGGTACCAGTTGTTAACGCCATTGGCTTCGCCCCCTGGATGATTGACGATGAAGAAAAACGAAATGCAGGATTCAAACAGATGCGTCAGGAGATGGAAATCATGGCAGCGCTGGGTTGTCCGCGCATAGCGGCACCATCGGCAGGTATTGGCCCGACTGCACAATTGGATATGTTTATTGTCGGTGAAAGATTTGCCAAGCTGATTGAGCTAGGTAAAGAGACAGGTGTTACGCCGCAGCTTGAGTTCTGGGGTGCTTCAAGATTCCATCATATAGGGCAGGCGTTAATGGCGTCTGCGGTGGCAAATAATCCGGGGGCGAAAATTCTCGCTGACGTTTATCATTTATTCAGAGGGAACTCCGGGTTTGAAAGTCTTAAAATGATCGACGGAAGCATGATCGAAATTTTCCACATGAATGATTATCCCGGATCAATTCCGCGTGAAAAACAAGAAGACAAAGATCGGATTTACCCTGGAGATGGTGTCGCACCTTTCAAACAAATTCTAACGGATCTGAAAAACATGAAAGGTCCGAAGGTTCTGTCACTTGAGCTTTTCAACCGCGAATATTGGGCACAAGATCCATTACAAGTGGCAAAGACTGGTTTAGAAAAAATGAAGAAAGTGGTGCAGGGAATTGTTTAGTCTTGTTCGATCCCGGACCATAGCCACCACGCCACCAATGTTTTAATCATGATCTTTATCATCCAACAGCAAATGCGCCAGAACTTTTAACCATTAACCTCTAAGAAACTGAAAGACTTCTTTTCAACCCAATCCAAAGCTTACGCAACATTTCGTCCGACCTATCCGGAAGAGTTGTATCAGTTTATTTTTAAACATGTAAAAGAATATAATACGGCGTGGGATTGCGCCACAGGTAACGGCCAGGTCGCACAATACCTCGCACGTTATTTTGAACAAGTGTTGGCAACTGATATCAGTCAGCAACAATTGGATCATGCAGCCCTCAGTGATAATATTATTTACAGCGTTAGTTCTGCAGAGCAGACCTCTTTTAAGGATAACCAATTTGATCTGATTACAGTCGCTCAGGCTTTGCATTGGTTCGATGCCAACAAGTTTTATTATGAAGCAACACGGGTCGGTAAGCCGGGATCGCTCATTGCCGTTTGGGGATACGGAATGCTGAACATTGAGTCCCGCATTGATGCAATGTTCAGGTCCTTCTATTCCGACACCGTTGGACCGTATTGGGATGATGCACGCCGCCTTGTTGAGCAAGGGTATAAAACCATTTCGTTTCCCTTTGAAGAAATCAGCGCACCGGAATTTTTTATTGAAGTACAATGGACGCTCGAACAGCTGTCGGGCTACCTGTCAAGCTGGTCTGCCACGCAAAAATACATCAAAGAAAAAGGACATGACCCCGTTACACCCTTTATCCAGAAACTTCAGAAACACTGGCCATCCGCTGTTATGAAAGTGTCTTTTCCTGTCTTTTTGCGAATAGGGAGAATCATAAAATAACATCAAATCTCACGGCCAGTAATCCAGCTTATCATAATTCTGTCTGGGAATTGACTACCTCACAAACAAATGTTGCTGCATCGGCCGTGGATAGCAAACTTTCAACTTCAAAATCAGCAAAGAAACGTTTCCATGCCATAAAGTATATGATAATGGTAACAAGGATCACATAAAACTGTTGATTCATTAGATAGCTGCCTGTTGGAACAAAGCGCTTTGTAGTCAATTATTACATAGCCTTTCATTTGTCCGGAAAGTGCACTATCATGCCACCATATTTTTTTTATATGCGCTATGTCATCCTCTCCATCATCGTCATTGGCGTCATCATGGCCTGTGCTAAAAAACCCAGACAAGATTTTGATCTTATCATTCGGAACGGAAATATTTATGATGGCTCAGGTGCTGCGCACTTCGTAGGTGATGTAGCTATTCAAGCAGATACCATTGCTGCGATCGGAAACCTGGATGATGCCGTCGGCAAAACAGAAATAGATGCCAAAGGACTTGCTGTCGCTCCCGGTTTTATAAACATGTTAAGCTGGGCCGACAGAAGCCTGTTAATGGACGGGCGGAGTGTGAGTGACATTAAACAAGGCGTCACATTAGAAGTATTTGGAGAAGGTTGGTCGCCGGGACCAGTAAAAAGAAAACCGACCAGCAAGCCAGTCGATAGTCTTTGGACGACCCTAGGGGGATACTTTGACTTTCTTATGAAAAAAGGTGTTAGCCCAAACGTTGCATCTTTTGTGGGCGCGACTTCCATTCGTATTCATGAATTGGGACACGATAATCGTCCACCGAAACCTGAAGAGTTGGATCGCATGAAAGCACTTGTTCGCCAGGCCATGGAGGAAGGTGCCATGGGATTAGGGACATCTCTGATTTATGCGCCCGCGGACTATGCCTCAACAGAAGAACTGATTGAACTCGCCAAAGTTGCGTCCCAATATGGTGGCATGTATATCACACACATGCGCAGTGAAAGCGACAACATTCTGGATGCGATGAATGAAACTTTCCGGATTGCCAAGGAAGCTAATATCGCTGCTGAAATTTATCATCTTAAAATCAATCACGAACGGAACTGGAATAAGATCGATACAGTAATCGCTAAGCTTGATAGTGCTCAACGGGCGGGGCTCAGAATCACAGCAAACATGTATCCATACATCGCCAGTGCCACAGGGTTAACAGCAAGGCTTCCGACCTGGGTACAGGAAGGGGGTGCTTCAGCTATGCGGAAAAGAATGAGGACGCCACCCATCAGAAAAAGAGTACTGGAAGAAATGAGGTTGGGTATACCAACAAAAAATTCGGATCCCAAAGATGTAATGATGCTGGGATTCAGATTAGATTCTTTAAATAAACTATATCGCGGTAAGCGGCTTGACTATGTGGCCAGAATGCATGGCAAAGATGCTGATGAGACTGCAGTTGATTTGATCATGAAAGACAAATCCACCATCGCGGCCATTTATTTTTTAATCTCCGAAGACAACATGAAAAAAATGCTGACACTCCCCTACGTGAGTTTAGGCTCAGATGCTGCATCCATGTCGGACGCCAAAATATTTGCCGACTGGGGTACGCATCCACGTGCTTACGGAACCTTCGCGCGCTTCCTTGGAAAATATGTAAGAGATGAAAAAATTGTATCGCTTGAAGAAGCCATTCGCAGGTTAACATCTTTGCCCGCTACAAATCTAAAAATTAAAAAACGCGGCAAATTACAAGTGGGATTCTTTGCTGATATTACCATTTTTGATGCCGCAACGATCACAGATAAAGCTACATTCGAACAACCTAAAGCCTATGCGGACGGCGTAAAACATGTGTTCGTCAATGGTGTGCAAGTACTCCGAAATGGAGAACACACGGGCGCAAAGCCGGGTCGCGTTGTACGCGGACCAGGCTGGAAAAGTCAAATCAAATAAGCATTAATGTAAGTTTCGTACCCGAAAGCCATTTTCCCTGGATTTTTTTTGCTTTATCTTATTTGAATTAGAGAAATTTTTATCAACGACTTCCATTTTGTTATGGCTAAAAATATTTTAGTTGTTTGGCTGATTTTATGCGCATTCACCGGATATGCTCAGGATCAGAAAACGCTAATTGCAACCGGTGATAAGCACTATAGCAAGAAAGACTACAAAAATGCATTGGCCGCTTACCTCGCTGCACAGGAAATCAATCCCGACGATGCATACCTGAATTTTAAGATCGGCCTTACATATTTGTACTCAGAAACAAAGTCCAAAGCGGCTACTTATATCGACAAAGCGTATCGACTCAATCCCGCCGTTAATCCTGACATCGATTATCATTTGGGTATTGCATTTCAAAACACAAACTCCTTCAAGCTGGCGATTGAACATTTCGAACGTTTCAAAAAAAAGAATAACAAACTGGCAAGCATCGCGGATGAGAAAATAGCAGAATGCCATGTTGCAGATTCACTTTCACAGAACGAGCTTAATGTAATTATCGAGAATTTGGGACAAGGGGTTAATACAAATTTCAACGATTATTCTCCCATCATTTCCGCAGATGGAAATACATTGATCTTTACCTCCAACAGAACAGATGATGTTTCGAAAGTAAAAGCGAATGCGAATTTTGAAGATATTTTTGTGAGTTATAAAAACGGTAACCAGTGGTCGGCACCAAAACCAATCAGTCCAAATATCAATATCAAATACAATGATGCCGCTGCTTCCCTCTCACCGGATGGACGAACATTATTTTTATACTATGAAGAAGGGGAAGGAGACATCTATATATCTACACGCAACGGAGATGAATGGTCTGAACCAAAAGCGCTGAACAAGAACATCAATACAGCCATGTTTTGGGAAACTTGCGCCAGTATTACTGCCGATGGAAAGAAACTTTTCTTTGCCAGTAACAGACCAGGCGGCATTGGCGAACTGGACATTTACATGAGTCAGCTTGATGCAAAAGGCGATTGGGGAAAAGCCGTCAACCTAGGCCCGGTAATCAACACGCCGAACAATGAAGACTCTCCATTCATTCATCATGATGGCGTGACCCTGTATTTCTCGTCCGACGGTCATCCCCGATTAGGAAACAGTGACATTTTTACTAGCCAGTATGTGAACAACAAATGGAATAAACCAGAGAACATGGGGTACCCGCTTAACTCCTGGGAGTACGATGGGTTCTTTACATTGTCACCGGACAAAAAGAAAGGATATTTTTCTACGGCCAAAGAAGGCGGGCTCGGCGATGCAGATATTTATTCCATCACTTTCCTGGAACCAAAATATAAACCGAAACCCAAGCCGGTGATCGCAAAGGCGGAAGAGGTAAAAATAAAACCAGAGTTACCCAAACATGAAGAGTTTGTCGATCCGGAAATTGAAGTTCACAAGATGGCAAAGGTCGTCACGCTGTTAAAAGGTAAAGTTATTGACGAACGTAACGCCGCACCATTAAGTGCGGTCATTTCATTGGTAGACAACGTTACTAATAAAGTGATCACGAAAATAAACTCTCATCCCACAACAGGCGAATTTGAGATTACAATTCCTCACGGGGGAAACTACGGTGTGGCTACAGAAAAATCCGGCTATCTTTTCAACTCCATTAACTTTAACGTTCCTCAGTTTGCCGAATATCAGGAAATCGATACACACATCATTATGGTGAAAGCGGAAGTCGGCTCCAAAGTCGTTCTGCGAAATGTGTTTTTTGATATCGGAAAGTCAGACTTGAAGACTGAGTCGATTGCTGAGGTGGAAAACATCCGGGAGCTTCTAGTGAGCGACCCTAAATTGCGTGTGCAGATCAACGGGCATACCGATAACATGGGTAACGCTACTTCCAACAAAGCGCTTTCCCTTAAACGGGCCTCTTCGGTTGTTAATTATCTTGTTCAACATGGCATCGCTGCCACACGTCTTTCGGCAAAAGGTTTTGGTTCAGACCGCCCAATCGTTTCAAACGATGACGAAGAAGGCGGACGTGCAATCAACCGAAGAACTGAAATTGAAATCATAAATTAGTCACTGGCTTAGTTTTTATTCCGTACAATTTTTTTTACCATTGGTAGGTAATACAAACTATCTACCATGATATTCAAACTTTTTTTTCTTATCATCCTATTTTCAATTCCGATACTTCCTGCTGCTTTCGCACAAGATGACGCTAAAGAAATTATCATCACGGAAGGACTGTCAATTATCCCTTTATCAAAAACCGTTTATCAGCACATTTCAGATTTTACATGGGAAAAGGGAAAAGTAAAATGCAATGGCTTGCTTTATATCAACGGCAACGAAGGCATTATATGCGACACCCCTACAAATGACGAGCTGTCGAAACATTTATTAAAATGGATCAGTGAAAATCATCCTGGCGTAAAAATAAAAGCCCTCATCGTAAATCATTTTCATGAGGATTGCCTCGGCGGTCTTGGTGAATTCCATCGCGCTGGAATTAAATCATATGGGCATTCGCTTGGCCCCGAGCTCATGAAAATGAAAAACGACTCTTCCGAAGCTCCTCAAAATCTTTTTAAGACGTCACTGGAAATAAAAGTCGGTAACAAGAAAATTATCAATTATTATTTGGGTGAGGCACATACACGCGACAATATTATTACCTGGATACCTTCGGAGAAAACAATCTTTGGAGGATGCATGGTGAAGTCAATGAATGCTGACAAAGGAAACCTCGCCGACGCCAACGTAAAAGAATGGCCCAATACAATTCAGAAAATTAAGGACACTTGCCCCCAGGCGAAGCTGATCATACCCGGCCACGGCGATGCGGGAGGACAAGAGCTCTTGGATTACACCATACAATTATTCAAATAGGCCACGGCGACCGAAAGGCAAACCCCGCTGCCTTACGATTAATCTTTCCGTTCCGTGCACATGCTAATTGACTTTTCGAACTTTGACACTTCAACATTTTTTATTAACACCCAACTAAAACTTGCCGTCAACTTTGTATCTTCGCTCTACACGAATTTTCGATCAGAATTTTCGTTTCCAAGGCCTCGATCAAAGCCATCTCCCGAAGCTGCCCAATGTACAATGGATGTAGGATGAGTGTAAGATGACTGTAGGATACCTGATGCTAACGGCCAACCAACCTGGAGCTACCTTAACGCTAATGACAAACTTTTTTTAAGCCACCAGCAGTGACACAAGTTGTCAAGGGAGGTGTATTAGCTTTAAGAAAATATTCTTCGTATGGCTATTGCAAAGTTTAATCCTATCTTAAAAAGCGTTTCTGGCAAAGTTGGGCTGCGCCTTATGTTCAAACAACGTGGAAAGACCACGGTACTTTCATCAGTCCCTAGAAAACCTGGAAAAAGAACTGAAGCGCAGAAAGCCTGCGCTGCAAAGTTTAAAGGCGCTGCCGTATTCGCCAAGGCCGTCCTTCGGAATCAGACCATCAAAGCATATTATAAGGAAATCTGCCGCCAAAGGGATCAGCATAGTGCTTATGTTTCGCTGCTGAAGGATATTCTGAACAGTCCCATAGCACTTACCGAAGAGCTATTGCTTGAACGTGCGAGTAAGGCTCCGAGGGTGGAAAACAAACCGAAGAACAAAAAGCATGATCTGGAAGTAATCGTCCGAACCGCACAAGGCGACATTATTGCTCAAGGGTGTGTCAGTCAATCTGATGGAAATCAGTGGATATACAAAGCGCCGCACAGTGGTATCGAGGTGGTGATAACAAAGGCCTAAAACTTACTGCCATGTTAAGCATGAAATTTGTTATCCCTCGCCCTTGACTGAGCGTTTTAACATTTATCCTTCTAGTGCTTGATTTTTGAGGCTGCCCCTTCGTCCATAAACCAATACAACGCTCCGTCTACCGGCGTAACCAGCTGCGCGGGATATGCTTCGATGTTTCGCGCATCTTCGATGATGTGATGCACCGCCTCCGCCTTCCCGGCACCATAAACCAAGAATGCAATTACATGCGCAGCGTTGATAAGCGGCGCCGTAAATGTTATGCGATACATGTTTACTTCATCGACAAAAATTTCCTTTACAAGCGCTTTTTGCTCGTGCAATACTTTAGTGTAAGGGAACAAGGAAGCGGTATGTGAATTATCACCAAGCCCCAGGAGAATAAGGTCGAAACGACATTCTTCATTGTTAAAATGACTGCGCATTCTGATCTCATAATCGTGTGCGGCTTCTGCGGGCGGAAGTGCAGTATTCACAGCGAAAACCTGCTCTTGCGAAATTCCTAGCGGCTCAAAAAGGGCTCTTTCGGCCATCAGGTAATTGCTGTCTTTATGATAAAGTGCAACGTACCTTTCATCTCCGAAAAAAAAGAATACCTTTTTCCAGTCGATCTTATTTTGATAGGGATCAGATGCCAGCAACTCATACAATTTCTTAGGCGAGCTTCCACCCGACAACGCTATCGTAAATCTGCCTTGACGGGCAATAGCCTCCTTCGACTGCACTACAATGAAGTCTGCCAGGGCAGTGAGAACGTTTTGTTCTTCTTTAAATACTTTTATCAAACCTGTATAAATTAAAGTTAAGTCGCCGGTCATTAATGACTGGTAACCCTATACTATTTTTTCAAAGGCAACGTAAACCAATGGAATCCATCTTTTGCAATTAATGCTTCAGCAATTTCTGGTCCCCACGAATCCGCTGCATAGTTGGGAAAATTCAAACTCTTCTTGCTCGACCATGCATTTAAAATTGGCATCAACAAATCCCACGCTGCTTCAACCTGGTCGCCACGCATAAACAGCGTTTGATCGCCCAACATTGTATCCAGCAAAAGTGTTTCGTACGCTTCAGGCGAATCGCCGTTATAAGTTCCACTGTAATCAAAGATCAGGTCGACTGGATTCAGCGTCATCCCTAAACCTGGGCGTTTCGCCTGCACTTGTAATCGAATGCTCATCTCCGGCTGAATGCTGATAATAAGACGGTTTTGCTGCCAGCTTTCAATGGCTTCCGAAGGGAAGATCAAATGCGGAACATCTTTGAATTGAATGCTGATAATGGAAGATGATTGATGCATCCGCTTTCCGGTTCTTAAATAGAAAGGAACACCGTGCCATCTCCAGTTATCAATAAAAAATTTAATTGCAGCAAACGTCTCTGTATTTGATTCCGGGTTTACGGATTCTTCTTCGCGATAGCCCAATACCTCACGTCCTTCTACCCAACCCTTACCATACTGGCCGCGAACGGCATTCTTCTTGATTTCTTCCGAAGTAAACTTCCGCATGGCATGAAGTACATCAACTTTTCGGTTTCGAACTTCGTCTGCTTGAAAACTCACCGGAGGCTCCATCGCTACCAGACATAATAATTGAAGGATGTGGTTCTGAACCATATCACGCATGGCACCAGCCTCTTCATAATAACCTCCCCGATCACCAACGCCCAGCTGCTCCGTAACAGAGATCTGCACATGGTCAATGTGATTCCGGTTCCATAGCGGCTCCAGAATAGAATTGGCAAAACGAAAAGCAAGAATGTTTTGTACCGTTTCTTTACCAAGATAATGATCAATGCGATAGATCTGTCTTTCTAAAAATAAACTGTTCAAAAGCCTGTTTAATTCTTTGGCTGAATCTAAATCATGACCAAAGGGTTTCTCTATGACGATTCTGGCTTTCTCCGGATTGTCAGCAAGCTTATGCTTAGCAAGATTTTCGGCAATTGTGGCAAAGAATCTTGGAGCGACTGCGAGATAATAAATGATGCATGGCTCGGCATTCCATGCACTGCTCAACTTCTTTATTGTATTTGTCTGCTCCTCGTATGTCCTGTCGTCTTTAATATCGGATACCTGAAAGGTAACATTCGATGAAAAGGCTTCCCACTTTTTTGGCTCAGCCTTGCCTTTCCTTGAAAAATTATTAAGATCCTCCAGCAGCAAACCACGGAATTGTTCATCGCTATACAAAGTTCGGCCCATACCGACCACTGCAAATTTTTCGGGCATCCATCCATCCAGGTACAAGTTGTACAACGCCGGAATTAATTTTCGCGATGTAAGATCTCCGGTTCCTCCGAAAATGAAAAATATGGTTGGTTGTTTTTGGATAGGGTTTTTTTCTGAGCTCATTTGGTTTAAGGTAATAGAAGAACTGAATTATTTAGCAAACCACTGGGTGTGGTGAACACCATCTTTTCCTATTAATTCGTAGGTATGTGCACCGAAGTAATCACGCTGTGCCTGGATAAGATTAGAAGGCATTCGTTCGCTCTTAAAGCTATCGAAGTAACTGATAGCGGCCGTGTGTGCCGGCATGGCAATACCTGAAGTAATGGCTGACGACAGGATCGATCTTGTCGCTCCTAACGTACCACTAATTGTTTTTTGAATTTCTTTGTCCAGCAGTAAATGTGGCAGGCTTGAGTTTCTTTTAAACGCCTGGTACATGTCTTCGAGAAAAACAGAACGGATAATACAACCCCCTCGCCAGATCAAAGCTATCCGGTCCATCTTTAAATCATACTTATATTCAGCTGACGCTTGTGCAAGCAAATGCATGCCTTGCGCATAAGCAACTATCGTTGAAAAATACAACGCCGCTTCTAATGCCTGAATAGCGTCATCCTGGGATCCGATCAATGTTACTTTTTCCTGACCGTATATGGAAGCTGCCTGGCCGCGAAGGGTTTTATACTTTGACATATCTCGCATGGTAACGGCTGAGTCGATTACGTTTAAGGGTGTAACCAAATCCATCGCTACCTGAGATGTCCATTTACCAGTGCCTTTTGACTTCGCTTCATCTTTAATATCATGAATAAGTAAATGATCTGACCCATTGGCCTTGAACGCAAGGATATCGCGGGTTATCTCGATGAGGAAAGATTTCAATCTTCCTTCACTCCACTGTCTGAATACCGAATGAATTTTTTCATCCGGTAAATTCAACCCTTTTTTCATCATCTCATACGTCTCAGCAATTAATTGCATGATGCCGTACTCAATTCCGTTGTGAACCATCTTAACAAAATGTCCTGATGCACCTGGACCAATGTAAGTGACGCATGGGTCACCATTTACTTTAGCTGCTACAGCTTCAAAAATAGGTTGTACCACTTTGTACGCCTGTTGATCACCGCCTGGCATCATGCTCGGACCCTTTCGCGCACCTTCTTCACCACCGGAAATACCCATTCCAAAAAAGTGTAATCCTTTTTCCTTTAATTCAACTACGCGACGATTTGTATCGGTAAAGTGCGAGTTACCGCCATCAATTATTAAATCACCTTTATCGAGGAGAGGCACAAGTTCCTGAATAACATTGTCAACAATTTTACCAGCGGGAACAAGCAACATCACTGCGCGGGGCTTTTGCAAGCTTGCAATGAATTCGTTTGCCTGGCTGAAACCTTTGACATTAGTTTTGCCAGCAGATTCCTTGCCTAAGAGTTCTATTTTATTTTCATCCTTGTCATGACCGGCCACCATAAAGTTGTGATCAGCCATGTTGAGTAAAAGATTACGACCCATCGTGCCCAGGCCGATTATTCCAAAAGTGTATTTGTCTCCCATGTATGTTGAGTTAAATTGGACCTATTGACGTAATTATTTTTCGAGCGCCTTAATTTTATCAAGTCTTCTCCGATGTCTCTCAGCGCCAATGAAACGCGCGTTTAGAAAAGCGGTAATAAGTTCTTCCGCTATTTTCACACCGATTACTCTTCCCCCGAGGCAAATCAAATTCATATCGTCGTCTTCGACGCCCTGGTGCGCTGAGAAGCTATCATGGATTAAAGCGGCCCGTACGCCGGCAATCTTATTAGCACATATCGATGCTCCTACGCCGCTTCCACAGATAGCAATCCCGTATTTCACTTCTCCGGCGGCCACAGCACGCGCAAGTGGCACGACAAAATCAGGATAATCATCGAACGCATCCAGGGTATGAGCACCAAAGTCTTTTATCTGGTGACCTCCTGAAGCCAGCCAGGATTTTATTTCCTCCTTTAGCGTGAACCCGCCGTGGTCTGCAGCAATTCCTAAGTTCATGTTATTACAATTAGCTATAAACTTGAGTGACTCACAAAAATTATGAAAGCAATGCCTTTGCTTTTTTAACTACGTTATCGACGGTAAAACCAAAGAATTTCATCAAGTCGCCAGCTGGTGCAGATTCACCAAAGGTGGTCATCCCCAGAATATCTCCTTCATCAGTCACATATTTGTGCCATCCCAATGTTGATCCCATCTCTACTGCCAGGCGCTTCCGAATTGCCGCTGGAAATACTTTCTCTTTGTAGGAGGCATCCTGCTTTTCAAATAGCTCCCACGAAGGCATACTTACCACGCGGGCGGAAATCCCTTCTTCCTTGAGCTTTGCCTGCGCATCCAAGACCAATGCAACTTCGGAGCCCGTTGCAATTAAAATAATTGATGGTCTTTCCGCATCGGACAGTATGTAAGCACCTTTTTCAAGTTCTTTTGCTGCCGTGTATTTTGTTTGGTCAATTACCGGAAGTCCCTGACGGGTCAAAACAATTACCACCGGGCCACTTTTATGCTCCAAAGCAACTCGCCACGCGTGCGCAGTCTCATTGGCGTCTGCAGGTCGAAGTACGACTGTATTAGGAATGGAACGCAAAGAAATTAATTGTTCAATAGGTTGATGTGTTGTTCCATCTTCGCCAAGTCCAATACTATCATGTGTATAAACAAAGATTGGTCGGATTTTCATAATTGCAGCCAACCTTATGGGTGGACGCATGTATTCTGAGAAAATAAGGAACGTTGCTCCATAAGGAATGATCGCTGGCGTTAAAACCATGCCATTCAATACCGACCCCATGCCATGCTCTCTGATTCCAAAATGAAAATTGCGGCCGCCATAATTTTCAGGCGTGAAGGATGGATACTTCTTAAGGAGCGTTTCTGTAGATGGCGCGAGGTCCGCAGCACCACCCATTAATGTTGGTAACGTATCGGCTATTGCATTTAATACTTTTCCCGAAGCCTGGCGTGTTGCCAGCTTACCGTCTTCAGGTTTGAACACCGGTAATTTATCCGTCCAGCCATCCGGCAACTTCCCACTGCTCAGCAATTCAAATTCTTTTGCTAATTCAGGATGTGCTTTGCGATATTCATTAAATAATTCATTCCACGCTTTTTCTTTCTCTGCCCCCCGCTTGCCACGTTGACGATAAAATTGTAATACTTCATCCGGTACGACGAAATGCTGGTCCGGATCAAAGCCAAAATTTTTCTTCACTAACTTTACTTCGGCCTCGCCAAGTGGAGATCCATGGGCCCCGGCGGTATCCACTTTATTAGGGCTGCCAAAAGCAATATGGGTCCTTACATTAATGATCGAAGGCTTGGATGTTTCCGCTTTTGCTTTTTTAATTGCATCAGCAATGGCATTAACGTCATTTCCATCTTTTACAATCTGCACATGCCAGCCGTAGGCTTCAAACCGTTTTGCAACGTCTTCAGTAAATGCTATGGCAGTGTCACCTTCTATGGAAATATGGTTGTCATCATATAAGTAAATGATATTTCCCAGCTTCATGTGACCCGCCATGGAAGCAGCTTCAGCACTTACTCCCTCGTTCAAGTCCCCATCACTGCATATAGCATATACGTTATAATTGAAAAGTTCAAAGCCGGGCTTATTGTATCGTGCCGCCAAAAATTTTTGGCCGATAGCAAACCCGACACCATTGGCAAAGCCCTGACCGAGTGGCCCGGTAGTCACTTCTATGCCTTTCAGCAAGCCATATTCCGGATGGCCGGGCGTTTTGCTATGGAGCTGACGAAAACTTTTCAGGTCTTCCATAGTAATATCATAGCCGGTAAGAAAAAGATAAATGTATTGCAACATGCATCCATGTCCCGCCGACAGAATAAACCGGTCGCGGTTTAACCAGTCCGGGCTCTGCGCATTGTAGTTCATGGCTTCTGACCAAAGAACATGTGCCATTGGCGCAGCGCCCATAGGCATACCGGGATGACCGGAGTTTGCTTTTTGAACTGCATCAGCCGCCAATACCCGTACAGTATTGATTGCAGTTTGCACGAGATTTTGTTCTTTTTGTTCCATGTCAAATTGGGTTTTGTATTTCTAATGATATAATAACAGGTTCCTTAAACAGCATAGTACATTTCACGTTGCCAGACTTTTGCGCCACCTTTAATGCCATCAATGTTAGAAACTATGGTGATGTTGTTCTCTATTTCAAAGCTGATTTTTTTTGAATTGCCTCCTCCGATGTACAAGGAATCATAATTGAATACTGTCTTTAATATTCCAATGACCTTTTTCAGTCTTCTGTTCCATTTCTCTAAGCCAGCCTCATCGAGTGCTTTATCGCCAATGTATTGATCATAAGTTCGGTCTTTTGAAACGGGGTGATGCGCTATTTCAAGGTGAGGTAATAAGTTGCCTTCCAAAAAAAGTGCAGTCCCAAAACCTGTTCCCAATGTAATTACCATTTCCAATCCTTCGCCCCGAATTACACCCATCCCCTGCATATCGGCATCATTTAAAACCCGAACTGGTTTGTTCAGCACATCACTCAATAGTTTGGTTAAATTAACGCCGCTCCATTTTGGTGTCCCCAAATTCGGGGCAGTATGAATGATGCCTTGCCTGGTATATCCCGGAAATCCCACCGATACCCGATGATACTCTTGAAAATTTTGAGTGAGCTCTAAAATGGCTTGAATGACGTTGCCGGGATCCGGCGTTATAGGCGTTGCGATTTTTTGATAGTCCATCAGCATCTTACCATCCGGATCCAAAATAGTGGCCTTAATGCGCGAACCGCCGATATCGATAGAGAGAATTCTTTCGTCGTACCTAAGACTTTGCATGCTTTGGACAGGTTTAGCCAGATAAAAAATCTGCCAAAGATAGCAGAAATACTTTCTTCTAACTTTCTGATGCCCTTCTATTTCCGAAAACGATTTTCCGTACTGAAAAAGAAGAAATTTACAATCAGCCTAAGCGGGAACAGCAAAACCAACTGAATTTACTCTGCTGCGAGGTGAAAGACTGCGCCATTTAAATTTTCATTGATCTTGATCTGGCAAGCCAGTCTGCTTTGTGGCGTAGCTTTAGGAAGTTGATCAAGCATGTCAAGTTCTACATCCGTAGGAGATGGTAAATTTTCCAGCCCCTGTGCAACTTCCACCTGGCAAGTTGCGCATAAGGCCATGCCGCCACATGTTGCCAGTATGGGATATTCGGAAGCCTTGAGTACCTCCATTAAATTGAGGTTTATTTCTTCGGGAACCTCAACTTTCTGCAGGTTTCCGGCCCTATCAACGACGTCGAAAATTATCATCTCGAAATTTTAAAAAGCATTAACACCATTGACGGTCGTGTATTTGAAACTGAGTTTCTGATTTGGATACACAAATTTAAACGCACTTTGAGCCATGAGGGCAGCTTCATGAAAACCACAAAGGATAAGTTTCAACTTTCCAGGATACGTATTGATATCGCCGATCGCAAAAATACCAGGTACGTTAGTCGAGTAATCAAACGTATTTACTTCAATCGCATTTTTGTCTATGTTTAAACCCCACTCGCTTATAGGGCCCAGCTTTGGACTCAGTCCAAACAACGGTATCATATAATCAGCTTCAACTTTTTTAAGTTCTCCCTGCTTATTCATGATATCAACAGATTTCAATACGCCATTTCCATTGAGTGCGTGCAGATTGGAGTTCAATAACAAATTGAGACGGCCTGCTTTTGCCAGATCAAAAACTTTTTCGGTTGAATCCGGTGCACCACGAAATGATTCATTCCGGTGCACAAGGGTTACCTGCTCGGCAATTTCAGTCAGATAAATAGACCAATCTAACGCAGAGTCGCCACCACCGGCTATGATCAACTTTTTGCCTCTGAATTTCTCAGGATCTTTCACCATGTATACCACACCTTTTCCTTCGAAATGTTCAAGGCGTTGTAACTCAGGTTTACGGGGCTCGAAACACCCTAACCCTCCGGCGATAACAATTACTTTCGCCTTGATCTCGGTCTGATCAGATGTAGTGAGAAGAAAACCCCCATCCTCCGTTCGACTTAGTTTGTCAACTCTTTCACCTAATGAAAACGTAGGCTTGAAAGGAAGAATTTGCTGATAAAGATTCTCAATAAGTTCTTCAGCTTTAATTTCCGGAAATCCCGGAATATCATAAATCGGTTTCTTCGGATAGATCTCAGAAAGCTGTCCACCGATCTGCGGTAGGACATCAACCAAATGACAACGCATTTTTAGCAATCCCGCTTCAAAGACCGAAAAGAGCCCTACCGGGCCTGCGCCGATTATACAAATATCCGTGGTTATCATAATGGTGATTTTATAAGCCTAAAAATACGAAAAAAAGGAACATACTAATAATTAGTACAACAACTATTTAGTTAAAAAAATTTGGCGACTACCTAGCCTTTATTTTAGATTCACATATATCGCATTCAGAATTCGTTTGAATTGGGTAAAATCCCGTTCCGATAAACCTTCCCATGCTTTTAACCGTACGTCTTTAATTTTAGGTTTTATTTGTTCAACTTTCGTTCTTCCCTGCGCAGTAAGACAAACGTTAAAAGAACGGCGGTCGTCGGGGTGTTGTTTACGTTTCGTCAACCCTTTATCACAGAGTAGATCAATTATCCGCGTTAAGGTGGGCGTATCCTTAAAAATTAACTCCGCTAACTCCTTTTGATTAAGGTTATCATGATCATAAAGATGTCGCAAAACGAGCCATTGATCTACAGTGATATTAAACCCGAGTTCCTTAAACCTTTTTTGAGCATATTGTTTTACCCGCCGCGCCGTGCGATCAAGCAAAAATGAATACATGCTGTAGGGTTCTTCTTCCATGTTAATTATTAGTATAACAACAAAATTAGAAAAAAGGACCATCATTCGGTCGCCATTTTAGAGATGAATAAAAATCCCACGTTCTTGGCGTGGGATTTTCATTTGACTGTCACATCATCTTCAATAGCTATTTCATCGTAATAGCATTTTGCTTCGACATCTTAGGATCAGCCTCCAACTTGATGTCTGAAAGAATGAATAGGGGTTGGCCTTCCGGTGCTTTGTCATTCTTGTAAATGAAATACACGTCATGGAAACCTTCCGTAGCCGTAAGTCTGATGGCGGCATTGATGGGAACCGGGTTAGGTTGTTTTCCCTTTACCACGGCTATCGGTTTAGATTGCCCGATCACAGGTCCATCAGGAGCATCTATCCGGACTTCAATTGAGCCACCTGCAGCATTCAATCTTTCTTCCGGTGCAAATACAGTGCAAGTAGCCTGAGAAACACCCGACATATCCAGTTGGTTAAATGCGATGTATGCATTGTTCCGCGATCCGATCATCCGCGGGTTTTGATTTCCGGCCTTTCGAACACCGTCTATTTTATCGGCCTTGCTTGCAGGAAAATTAGGGCTAGCCAACATCAATACCTTTTCTGTCGTTGCAGCTTGAATACCGTTCGCACCTTTATCGGTATATGCAGCTCTCAAGATTAACACTCCTTTGTCGCTTACATCTTTGGCAAGCTGTGTCGTATAGCTTCCCCGTGGAGGAAAGGATTTCACTTCCTCTTTTTCGCCTAAGCTCAAAATATAATTAACAATCTCCGTTGCATCTTTTATAGCCAGCTGCGGATGTGCGGCCATCGCTGTCTCACCCCAAACGCCACTACCGCCGCCGATGATTTTTTTAGCGAGGTAATCAACTGCCTTCGGATCGTCTTTATATTTTTTAGCTACTTCCATATACATTGGACCTACCGACTTTCTATCTACACTATGGCAAGCTTTACAATCACTGCCTTCCATCAGCTTTTTACCTGTGGCGAATTTGGCAAATGCGTCTGCACTTAAATGGCCCTGAGCAATTTCAATCTTATCAAAACCTTCTTCGAGGTAATCGATGCGCACGGAAACCTGATCAGCAGCAATACTACCATCAGCCAGACTGCCGTCTTCTTTGTCGCTTACTTTTACTTCATATTCAAATGCCTGATTGGGAAAGAAAAAAGTTTTGTTGCCTTTGGTAATTTCGAAGGTAAGTTCGGCTGGTTCGTTACCCGCCAGGATTTCCATTTCACTCACTGACTTCTCTCCTTTTGCATCGGTTACGCTGAGCGCAGCCTTATAAACTCCAGGCTGATCGAACGTATAGTCCGCGTTCGGGTCTTTGCCTGTTAATAAAACCTTACCATCCTGCGCAGTAATTTTCCATTCATAGGTCATTGCATCGCGATCATAATCTTTTGTTCCGTTCGAATTCAGACTGACCGCCATTGGCACAGCACCTTTTGTTTTGTTTGCAGCCATCCTAATGAGCGGCTTGCGATTGTTACCGTTGTACTCAATGCGCACGAGTCTTGCATCATCATTCCCTGTAAACCAGCCAGTACCATATTCAAGCATGTACAAGTCACCATCTGCAGCGAACTCCATATCCATGGGGTTGCTGAATTTATGACTTGGCATAAACCGCTCCATTGAAACGTAATTGCCTTCATCATCCATGCTCACCGCCATGATCCAGCCACGCATCCACTCATAAATAAATAATTTCTTATCGTAATAATCCGGAAAGGCACGTTTAGCGTTTTTAAAATCATTCACATAGTAAACCTGGCCGGCCATTGCCGTTCTTCCGCCTGTTCCAAGCAAAGGGAACTCAGGAGAAATATCGTAAGGATACCAGATAAAAGCTTTTTGTGCAGGAGGTAATTCAGTCAGCCCTGTGTTATTCGGAGAACTGTTAATGGGCTTCAAAGGGTCAAACGCAGGCCCTGTTTCACCTGTAGCAAAGTTACGTTGATGATAGGCCTTATTATCGCCAACGAAATATGGCCAACCGAAAAAGCCAGGTTTGCGCGCCTGGTTAATTTCATCGAACGCACGCGGTCCGCGATTAACGGAGTCACTAGCTGCATCTGGCCCAACATCACCCCAATATAAATAACCCGTATGCTTATCAACCGAAATGCGGTATGGATTTCGGCCGCCCATGATGTAAATCTCCGGCCTCGTTTTTGGCGTTCCCTTAGGAAAAAGATTTCCCTCCGGAATGGTATACGACCCGTCTGGTTGGGGATGAATGCGCAAGATTTTACCTCTCAAATCGTTCGTGTTTGCCGATCCTTTTTGTGCATCCCATGGGCCTCTTCCTGGACGATTATCCATCGGCGCATATCGCGTTGATCTCGGGCTCGTATTATCTCCGGTAGACAGAAATAAATTACCTTTTCCATCGAAGGCAATAGACCCACCCGTGTGGCAACACTGCTCGCGTTGAACTTCAACCTCCAGCAGAATTTTTTTCGATGATTCGATCAGAGAATCTCCTTTCAACTCATATCGCGTGAGAATATTCACCGGCTTCTCTCCTACCTGTGAATAGTACAGGTAAATCCAATTATTCTTTTCGTATTGAGGATCCAGCGCGACCCCGAGCAACCCATCCTCAGCTTCAGCCCTTCCGTTGTCTTTGAATTTGTATTTCGTGCTGACAGGAATCTGTGCGATGGTTTTGGTTAGCTGCAGTTCCGGATCATAAATTTTTACTGCTCCTTTCCGCTCCACAAACAAAACACGTTGCTTCGGAAGCAATGCCAACTCCACGGGTTCATCCAACTTCTCATCCAACACGATTTTTGTAAATCTATTTTCTTCGGGCACCCGTTTCGAACGTGCCAGTGAATAATTCAATTTAACGGGCTCATCACCACCCAACACATATTCCATACCGCCTGCCAGATGTCTTAAAAACAATGCCTCGTTGTATGTTTCATCCGTATGCCCCATAGCCGTGTAGAACGCTCTTCCGCCGTCATATTCATGATACCATGCCATTGGATGATTGTCGCCGTTAGTGCCGCCGGTATAGGTTTTCTCATCAATTTTTACGAGCACTTTAATGTCATTGCTGATGTTCCTGAAGCTGTAGAATTCATCCGAACGTTCGAACCGTTCAGGTAAAGAATCGGTAGCCGCATGATTTTTATCCACTACAAAATATTCCCCCTTTTTCACATTAGGGTTACTGGGATGACTTTCAAAGTATGCTCCTACCAGTTTTCCATACCATGGCCAATCATATTCCGTATCCGTGGCTGCGTGGACCCCAACGTATCCTCCACCGGCCTGAATGAATCTTTCAAAATCATTTTGTTGCTCCTGGTTGAACACATCACCTGTCGTGTTTAAGAAGACCACCGCTTTATACCGGACAAGGTTCTCCTCATTAAACTGTGAGGCATTCTCAGTGGTATCTACAATGAATCCCTGTTTTTGCCCGAGTTTTCGCAATGCTTCAATCCCGCTTCCAATGGATTCATGCCGGTATCCGGCGGTTTTTGAAAAGACCAATACGCGTACCTCTTCCTTAGTTGAATCACAGGAAATCCCTAACGCTACCAGCATCGCAAACACCATGATGGATGGCGTTATTTTTATCATCTTACTCATCATACAGTTATAGGAAATAATTTGATTACAATTTAATCCGGAAAAGATAGGAAAAATTGTCTGGGCCACTCGCTACAATTTGATAATCGGCAAATGGTAATAACTGCGATTCAAAAGGTCTTTTATACGGACTACCCGCGGATCAATCAAATTTACCGGTAATCATGTTTAAAGGTTGTATTTACCAACGTTGGTGACTCTGTTTTATACAGTCCATTTCTAAAGGCATAGCTCGAGGCTTGATACCAGGTGATGGCTTCCTCTACAAGTTCATTCTCCACTTCGCTCGGAACGGCAGATCCGTCTTTGAAATCAGGAACAACCTGCGCCACCTTTCGCTGAGGCGACAAGAGCACCAACCGGTTATCTTTAATAAAACCAAGTGTTTGATAAGTACTAATAAATGCACGTTCGCGACCTTTTTCTAACTGAAAAATGTCGTATCCAAAAAATTTACTGGTATAGCTAAAATTCAACAGACCCAGGAGTGTCGGCCCTAAATCTATCTGACTCATCAAGCGGTCTACTCTTTGAGCAGGAACATTTGCCGGAGAGTAAATCAACAACGGGATATGATATTTATTAACCGGGAGTTCCGTCTTGCCAGCACTTGATGCACAATGGTCTGCGACGATCACAAAGACTGTATTATTAAACCATGACTTCTTTGAGGCATCCTTTAAGAATTTGCCCAATGCATAGTCTGTATACTTCACAGCGCCCTCTCTGCCCGTATGCGATGGAATATCAATTCGGCCTTCCGGATAGGTATAGGGTCTGTGATTAGAAGTTGTCATAATGTGTGCAAAAATTGGCTTCCCCTTTTCCAATGTCTTTTCAATTTCCCGGTTGGCGAGCGTAAATAAATTTTCGTCTGCTACACCCCATATGTTCTCATAATCAATTTCTTCATCCTTCAATAAATCGCGGTCATCCACTTCATAGTAATTATTCGCGAAAAAATATCCCATGTTATCAAAGTAACTGTTACCCCCAAAGACGTACTTACATTCGTAGCCTTTATCCGTGAAAATTTTTCCGAGTGAATACAAATGCTCATTGTTCGGCCGGCGGACTATTGACTGGCCAGGCGTTGGCGGAATGCAGAGCGACAATGCTTCCAGTCCTCTGACCGTTCGTGTGCCTGTAGCATAAACGTTAGTAAACAGAAGGCTTTGCGCTGCCAGGGAATCTAATGCGGGGGTAAGATGCCGGGTGTTTCCAAAAACGCCCAAAAATTCCGCGCTTAAGCTTTCGACGCTTATCATCACTACATTCAATTTGCGTTCTCCACCAGTATGAATAATCTCTCTTTCTAAATGCAAAGGATCATCAGATAAAAATCTGCTTTCCTTTGTCTGCAACAATGCTCGGATGGACTGCAGAGAGGCTTCGTCATTGATGGTTTTATAAAACTGATTATAATCCAGTTCGTTATTTAAATACGCGGCAAACAATTCATACATTCCATTTCCGGAAAGTTCATTGACATACATGTTTTTACTAAACCGGTGAGCTTTGGAATCTACCGTGAAATAAAATACCACTGGCAGGAATAACAGCGCAATTGCCCAAAGACTTCTCTGTCTAAAAGAAGCATTCGACAGCGCAGAGAATTTTAATAAAGATCTGATCTTATAAACAACAATTAATGTAACTCCGCCGACTGCAATGAATACCCAGACAATCGGATAAGACTCCCATATGTTACCTATGACTTCCGTGGTATACACCAGGTAATCAACTGCTATAAAATTGAAGCGTGTGTTGAATTCGTTCCAAAATAAAAATTCAGCTGCAGCATTCAATACCAACAGAAGCGTTAGCAGGAAAAATAATCCGTACATAGCAAATCGGTGCCACGACTTCTTATAAAGTTTTTGAGGAATCAGCCATAGGTAAAATACCAGTGGTATTATAAAATAACCAGTATTCACGAAGTCAAAAAAAAGGCCTACAACAAAAACGTTAACGATATCTGAAATTTCTATTTCGGCTTCACGAAAAGAAAATAGCAGTAATACAAGACGTGTTAGGAATGAAATCATTATTAGTACAATGCCTAATAATAAAACCGGACTAAAACGATGTTCTAATACCTTAATTTTTGAAACCATAATTTTGATCGGACTATTGGATAATTTTGATGACATCACCCGCAAGAGAGAATTGGACGATCCTGACAGCAAATTCTTTTTTCAAGTAAACCTTGTACAACGTGTCACCATCAATGCGTTCTATCCTTTCTGCAGTGTCAATTCTATAGCCAGGAAATTTCTTTGTTATCGTTGTTCTGATGGGTTTAGGCAGATAGCCTTTTTTTATTTCTCTGTCTATTTCCAACCAGTCGCCAGTGTCCTTGAAGGTGGCGGAATACAGGACTTTTCCAATTTGAAATGCAGCCTTAAAGCAATGTGACTCAAGCGCCTTCCATAACACGTTGTCAGAGTGTGCAAACCGGCGTTCAAATGATTGTTTCACCAGTGGAGGTATGTCGTTGTTGAGGTTCTGAGCCGTGGCACTGCACGCAAGGAAAAAGGAAATGATGAAGATGATGTTCCTGGCCATATCGTTTATTACTCCCCTAAGTAACTAACCGATTTAGAAGAAATTCTGAATTTCGGAACCTTCAGGTCTTACAGGGCATTTTCTTCAGAACTTTATTAAAAACTTATGAAATCCTTCCTCATAACTATAATGAAGACCAAAATTTGATACCGCGCAAATTCTTTTTACGATAGCCAGTCCAAGACCAAGGCTTTGAGAAAGGTTACTTTCTTTACTAAAACGATCAAAAATTCTACTGGGGTTTTGCAACGGCACCCCAGGATTACGGATGCTTAGTTCTTTGTTTTTTAAAACCACCACAACTTGGCCGCCTTTTATATTATGCCGCTTCGCATTTGTGAGCAAATTGTGAACTAAAATTTCAAGCAACGCATGATTTGCGTTTATAACGGTAGGTTCAAGGTCGTAAACTATTGCAAGGTTCCGAATACTGATTTGCGGGGCAATTTGGTCTATTTGATTTCGAATTAAAACATCCAGGGAAACCGGCGCCATATCTGAAAACTGTCGGTTATCTATTTTAGATAACAATACAATATTCCGGTTAAGCCTTGCCATCCGCTGCGCCGTCGATTCCAATTCGTCTATGAGACGAGCCTGTGTCTCAGTTAATCCAGGCTGTTGCATGAGGATGTCCAACTTGGATTGAAAAACGGCGATAGGGGTTTGAAGTTCATGCGATGCGTTTTCAATGAACTCCTTCTGTTGCTGAAACAGCAAACTATTTTTTGACGTTAATTGCTGAATTGCCGTATTCAAATCGTCAAACTCTGCGATGTTGGTACTTTCATATTCGAAAGACGGAACTTTATCTACTTCATAAGCTTTTAATTTCGCAAGCGTATTATAAAACGGTTTCCAGAGACGCTGCGAAAGTGACTTGTTTATAAAAATCAGCCCACCCACCAACAAAACGACAAGCGCTGCCTGAACTTGAACGATTGCCCAGGAAAGTTTCTCGCTTGCACCCAGCGACTTTCGTAAAGTAAGCACATAAGGATTTCCTTTTACAGATATCTTAGAAGTCAATTCTCGAAAAGGTTCTTCTTCTTTTGTAAGACTGCTAAAGGAATAGACTGTTTGAAAATATTCAGACGGACCAGTATTTGTTCCTGATTTGATACTTACATCGTGCGTTAACTGATCCAATACCTGCAAATCAACTTCAAGATCCGTCAAGTATTCAAAATTCTTTAGATGTTGAACAAATTCCGCCCGATCCACCAGAAGAGACGCATCAACCTCCGCCTGGATGATTTCCCGGATAACGTAAAACGAAACAGGTATACTGATGATCACCAGTATCAGGGCATACAACAATAAACTTCTTAAACTAACCTGGAGAAGTCTCATACAGAAAATTTATAACCCAGACCATATACGGTCTTTATATAATCGAAACACCCGGCTTCCTGCAATTTTTTCTTTAGGTTTTTTATATGAGCGTAAACAAAATCAAAGTTGTCCATCACATCCGCGTCATCTCCGGAAAGGTGTTCTGCTATGGCGCTTTTCGAAATGACTTTGTTTTTGTTGGCAACTAAAAAAAGGAGCAAGTCAAATTCCTTTTTTGTCAACGGTACTTCCGACTCATTCACATGAACAGTTTTACCCGACGTATTAATCTCGATCTCCTTGAATCGGATAATATTGTTCCCTTCAAATTGTCGGCGCCGCACAATAGCTTGCACCCGCGCCCCTAACTCGGCCATGTGAAAGGGTTTTGGCAAGTAATCGTCTGCACCAAGTTGCAATCCGGAGATTTTATCATCAAGCGAGTTTCTGGCGGAAACAATTATAACGCCCTCCGTTTTATGCATTCGCTTCAACTCTTTTAGAATATCCAGACCACTTCCTCCTGGCAGATTGATGTCCAGAATGATACAGTCATAGTCGTAACTTCCGATTTTATCAAAAGCGGATTGATAATCGAAGGCAGGCTCACATAAAAAGTTCTCACCTTTCAAGTAGTCGCAGATACTCTGTGACAAAAACTTTTCATCTTCAATAACAAGGATCTTCATCGTTGCAACAAGGCTAGTCGTTAATTGCCCCGTCAGACTTCTAAGTTATGAACTATTTAGTAAGAATGATATCCGTCTTGGTATGATACAAGATCTAAATGCCGCCTTGCATGAAACAATTCTGTTGTTTGGAACGTGAATATGAGGCGCGGTTAAAAATATCTAATTGAATAATTTTTGTTCGTCCATGTAATATGTTTTTCTGGAACTTGAAGTTTCTACCTTGATCGGTGCGCCTGTTGGACTGTGTTCCTTTTTGGATTATGGATGAGCATAAAATCACGAATCTCGCCGCTGATAATATCAGGGTGTGTTTTAGTAATACTTTTTTCTGCTTTTTTAAGAACACTTTTAATGGACTTTAATAAGCCTTTAATCTCCGACTCTGGGATCTTCTTCGCGATAGAAAAAGGTGAAATACCAGCATCCCACAAAATCTCATCTGCATATGCATTGCCTATGCCTCGAATGATATGTTGATCAAGGAGCACATTTTTTATCGACGCTTTTGAGCGTGAAAGTTTATTCTTTAAAAAAAGAAGATTAACATCTTCCGAAAGTGCATCCGGAGCATCTTTCGATTCTGGATTTAACGTTGGAGTAGCCGCCTTTTGGAAATCAGTGAGCGCCAACCCTGAATAGTCGGAGAAAAGGAATTCGACTATCGTGTTCTTTTGCGTATTCTCGTTTTCAAACTTATACATCTTACCGTGAAGCATCAAATGCAAAGCCAGAACATTTCCATTCTTAAATTGAAAATGCAATTCCTTCCCTACTCTGTTAATAGCAATCAGCTTTTCACCCTCCAAACTTTTTTTCAACCTAGAGACTGAAACGTTTAGTTTTTTGGAAATGGGAACTGCGACCTTTTTCAGTTCTTTACCGCCAAAAACCTTCGTGAGGTTCTTGCTGAAAACTTGTAAGTCGGGAAGTTCTGGCATATCAAATAATTATTTATACCATTGGAGAATCTCCTTGCCAATTGCGTTAACAAGCTTTTTATCCTTCAACTTCTCAAGTTTCCAACTGTTTTTCAACCTTTGGATAATTCCGATATGCTCGCCATCTAAGGATACTTCGAATTGCATGCAACCCTCTTCAAAACAAGTTTGGGCTATGGGTGATGCTTCCAGCCGATAGGTTTTCTCTTTAAACTCAAATTCAGAAACCATCGGATCTTTTTCCAGTCCATCGATAATTTCCTTCAGAAAGTTAATCAAGTGCTTGCGTTGCGTTTTTGTTGTTGAACTCCATTTCTCCTTTGTCGCCCGTTTGTGAGAAAGCTTATACTTCAGGCCGGTCATAGAAGTCGTGTAATCATTTGCATTTAATTTCTTTACGTTTTGATGAGCCAGAATAAACCAATGGTATGCAGTACCAACGGGTACACCAGAGCCTTCGGGTGCTTTTCCCGCACGTCGTTTGGTGACTTCATAGGAGATCTGCCACAGGTCAGGTGTGATTTTTGTTTCTTTCCATTCGCCTTTGTCGTAGTACCATTTGTGGCTCCGTCCGATAGTCATTCCCGTATATTGCTGCCCGTCAAATTGTTTAAATTCGTTATAACTTTCCGATCGATCCGGTTTTGCTGTTTTGCTTTCAGAGATAGGCATCCTTTCCTTTAGCCTGCGCCTCGGGGTCGTGGCTTTCTTTATAGCCGATTTTATTGTTGCCATATTTCAAAGTTTTGAATATATCAGATTCAAAAGTCTGCCATAAGTTATTAGTTATAGAAACTAAAAATTTTGTGCTGACAATGATGAAATTCCTCTACAGAAACAGGAAAAAATTCTACTCCACAATTGCGTACAACGAACAGCATGTTTCAGGTGGTCAGCCCTACAAACGAAGCATATCGACACCGTTGTAAGTCAGACCAGACCTTCCAGTTAGCTTTGTCCAGCGTCACTAAGGTTGCGCCGAGGCTAATAAAAGTTTAATTCAAACGCAAGAACTCGTTGCTTCAAAATAACTCGCTATCCCTTTCATTTGCGGTCAAGGAATTTCGGGAGATTAGACAAAGATTAACTCGATAGTTCGAACTATCGAGTTAATAATACCATCTATTGAATAACAATTGTAAAAGTAATATCAAGATCTGTCTCGCCCTCAGAGGAACCTGATGTTGCGGATTTCAAATCTGGCTGATGCTTCAACAAAACTCTAAATTCGCCTGTCGCGGCGGCTGCGGTTGTCCATGATGTTTCTAAGCCGAGGGGCAAAGCGTTGCTATCCTGATCCTGATATCCTACTTCGTCGGATCTGTTGTCAATGTTGCCGTTCCCTTCAGGATCACTAAATACATTGTTCGTCCAGGAGAAATAGAACATATGCTCATCACCTTCTTCTTCCACTTCTTCCGTTATGTTATAGGCAGGATCCGACGGCTGAGCCAACCCGTTAATTAGTGAAATGGACATGGAATAGGTCTTGTTTGCTTCCAGGTTGATTGGGCCATCGACTTCAATTCCTTTAATCCCCTCGCCGTCAGGATCAGTTGCCGTTACAGTTACAACATTTCCCCCGGACTGTGGAGTGAATGCCAGCGTTGCTGTAGTGATAAGTTCTGGCACATCTTCTTTAACAGGGTCATCATCGTCACATCCCGAAAGGACGAATGCTGCTACAAAGACAGCAACTACTGGCATATAAAAACTTATAAAGCGTTGTATTTTTTTCAAGTTTAAAGTCATAATAATATTTGTTAGAAAATGCATTTAATAGATAAAATAAAATTTCGTCCGAGATCATCTGCATAATAACGAAATCTGTTCGTGTATTCACGGTATGACGCGTTGAGAAGATTCTCCGATCCAAGTCGGAAGTCATATTGCGTCTTTTCTCGTTTAATCGTAATCCCTGTAGAAACATTCCATAATAAATATCCTTCAGGCGATCTCATAAAATCAAAATTATCGGAACTGCCTTCCAGTGGATCTGTTCCATTCTCCTGCGCATCATTAATCTCCTTTACGGTAACAACCCGAGGAGCACGATGTTGACGGCTAACATATTTAGTCTTGGATTCGATGTAGAAATTTTTAAAAGAACCCAAGACAGGTCTATCATAACGAATAGCCAGTTCATACCAATTAGAAGGAATAAATACCAGGTAATCGTTATTGCTCACATCGGATGCATGCAAAAGAGAAATCTTGGGCGTTACGGTAACCGATCGACTAGCTTTCCAGCTACCTGACACATCCAATCCCAGAAACAAGGCGTCGGTTTGTGTGTACCTATAATAAGGATATACGCCCCGAATATTTTGAGTAACACCTTTTGGCCTAAGGTAAATGTAATTGAAAATGTAATTTACGTATGGACCTACTTCCATCTGAAAACTCGTCCACTTCTTTTGATAGGTTGCTACCCACTTCAAAGCTTGCTCGTTCTTGAAAGACACATCATGAATATTCATTACTTCATTTGTTGAATCATTTAGCAACAATCCATACTCAATGGCCGCCGCGCTTTGGTGGGTACCCAAGCTGTATAATTCCACAACATGCGGCGGTCGCCAGGCGCTGCTTATATTCATGTGCAAAGCCTGGTTGCTTTTTAATTCAACTGTTGCCCCAAGCGTTCCGCTTACATTGTTAAAATCGATCGCAGCGTCAAACAGCGAATTTTTAAAGTCGTAGCCATTAACTGAATACTTCCGATAGTCGTATCGTATGCCCGCGTCAATTGTCCATTTGTTGAAATTCAATTTTGTTATTACGAATAGGCCGCCCGATGCACTGTTAAAATTTGGAATGAACGGGATCCGTTGTGTGCCGGGTATATTTCGGTTGTTTTGCAACATTCCTGTTAAACCGAAACAAAACGTCTTTCCCTTTGATGCCAATGTTTCCCATTCTGCTTCGAGCGTATGGGTGTTGAGTTGTAGATCAATCGATGGCAAATTAGAAAGCCCTCCTCTACGTATATCATATTCAGCGCGGTTATTATTTTGAAAACCATACTGGACATTTAATTCTCCGCGTTCAGTACCTACATGAGCAATAATCTTTGCAAGGTTGTGGCTTACTTTCTGACGAGGTTCGCTGATGGTATAGCTAAAATCTCCCGTATATTGGGGAATGTCTCTTTCCATCGCAGCTTCCAGATCTTCCAAACTGCTAATCGACGTTCCCTTCAGTATGCCAATTTCAGACTGAAAGTGACTAAAAAAACCTTCGATACCCAGGGAATTTTTATGGTACCCGAGGGCTGCCGAAAAATCCATTTCTTTTATTGCAGTATTTGTCAGTGCATAAGAAGAGGTTTGAAAATCTCCCGTGCGCTTCGCCGTACCTTGCAAACGCCAGCCCCAGCCATCGTGCTTTTTTAAGCCACCTTCAATCATACCGGAAGCTGTTCCCGATCTTCCATTACTTTGGAAAATGGTATTGAATGTTCCGCCGATTCCTCCGCTCTCCGGCAGTGGTGCTGGATTCACCACAATGACACCCCCCAAAGCATCTGTCCCATATTTAATTGAGGACGCATCCTTTATGATAACAATATTAGAAGCGATAAACGGGTCAATTTCTGGCGCATGTTCTGCTCCCCATTGCTGTCCCTCTTGCCGGATACCATGATTAAGTATCAGCACACGTTGGCTATGTACACCGTGAATTACTGGCTTGAAAATTCCCGGCCCCGTTTGAATTGAATTTACACCTGGAATGTCTTTTAGGGACTCCCCTAACGATTTTCCTGCCGACTCGGCCAATTGTTTAGCATCTAGCTTTGCCAAATTATGCGCTTCCTCTGTATGCATTAGTTCATCTTCAACTATAACTGTTTGTAACTGATGGACATCCTCGGTCAAATGAATGACTTTAGATACTGCGCCTTCGATTTTTATTTCAAACTCGAAAGGCTTATAGCCCAGATACTGAATGTTAACTTTATAGGTGCCACTGCATATCTTCAGAAATACAAACTCACCTGAATCATTCGTTACAGTTCCTGTCTGGATGTTCTCAAGAACAATCGCTGCACCAATCAACGGGCGGTTGGCTTCGTCCAGCACCCGGCCGGTAAATGTACCGTTGCAATCTTGCCCGGGGGAGGAGATTATAAAAAAGACTGCTACTATCAGCAGCGTGATATACCTTAAAAACATCAATTGAATAAAATAGAAGTTGACTGATAAAACTATCAGCTTAAATGTGAAACGGGATTTCTAAAAAATGGGAGGCGCTCGAGAAGGCAGTTTGATTGAAAAAATAACTTTGTCAACACTCGGTGAATATCCCTTGATTTCGAGAGATGGGGTAAACACATCAAAAGACTCGTAAATCGCCAAGTGTTGCTCGTTAACGGGAACCACGTGACATAGTGGGCATTTTTTTGGGGCAGTTAAATGAGTTTTATGGTCACAACCTTCTTTTGTAACCTCATGATAAATCGCACGGTGACAGGGATCTTTTTCCTGTTCAGTGGAATGCAGCGCCTTCTCCAGTGAATGGAATGCCTGATGAAAGCTTTCTACCTGAACATTTCCTAATACATATAAGAAAAGCAAAACAGCAGCAAAAATCGGTTTTATCCGTTCGCTGAGATGTTTACCCTTTTTCTCATGCTTAAAAAACATACGGTATGGGTTCATTTTCCAGGCACGCCAAAGTAAGTTACCTTTATCCCTATTTGCAACACTATTGCATTAATTTTATATTTATAAAGACAACAGGCGTTTTCCTAAGGAATTTAACAAGATTACAACGTGTGCCGTTTTATGGCATTATAAGGTGAGTGCTGCACGTTTTCCAACATGGCCCTATCCATTAAAACATCACCTTATGCGAAAGCAAGCAGTTGTTTTTCCAGGGTATTCTTATCGATCATACCTGAATGTCGCCAAACCTGCTGGCCTTGTTTGAAAATAATAAAAGTAGGTACAGCCCTTACGTTGTATTGCATCGCAGCGGCCTGATTCTTATCAATGTTTACTTTAACAACACGGGCCTTTCCTTCCACTTCCTTTCCAACTTCTTGTATAGCCGGCCCCATCGCTTTACAAGGCCCACACCAATCGGCATAGAAATCTACCAGCACCGGTGTGCTGGTACTAATGAGTTTGTTGAAATTTTCCATATAATTTCAATAAGTTGATTTAAGCTGTTCAAACAATTCCCGTTGCTTGTCCGTCAAAGATTCGGGAATGTGAATTTGTAATTGAACATATAAATCGCCGAATATGTTCGCATCGCCATACACCGGCATCCCCTTTCCTTTTATTCGAATCGTTTTACCGCTTTGTGTGCCAGGCGCGATTTTCACTTTTACCTGGCCCGACAACGTATCGACGATAGTGGATCCTCCTAAAACAGCCGTAAACAAATCAATTGAATGGGTGGCATAAAGGTCATCTCCTTTTCGTACATAGCGTGGATGAGGTGTCACATGAATGCGCACATACAAATCACCATGGTTGCCCTTGCTTCCCTTCCCGCCTTTGCCCTTTATTCGCAGGCGTTGGTCGTCGTATGCTCCTGGCTTTGTTGTTATACGAAGTTTCTCATCCTCCAACTGTATTAGGCGGCTAGCGCCATGGTAGGCTTCTTCCAAAGTAATTTCCATCTCCGTCTGGTAATCCTGCCCTTTAAAAGTCCCTGATTGCCTACTTTGTCTGCCTCCCCCTGCGGCACCGCGTCCGAAAAACTGCTCGAAGAAATCAGAGAACCCGGATCCTCCTTCCTGACCAAAAATATCACTGAAGTCACCTTCAAACGTAAACGGTCCGTCCTGACCATTTCCTGGTCTCGAACCGCGTGGTCTTCCCCCAGCACCTGCATGCTCATATTGGCGCCAATTTTCTCCTAGCTCATCGTATTTTTTTCTCTTAACGGGGTCACTTAAAACCTCATTCGCTTCGTTAATCTGTTTAAATTTTTCTTCCGCTACTTTGTTGTCCTTGTTCTTGTCAGGGTGATATTTAACAGCGAGCTTTCGGTATGCTTTTTTAATTTCATCCTGAGAGGCTTTTTTGTCAACCCCCAAAATTTTATAATAATCCTTGTAATCCATATTAATTATAAGCTACACTAATTAATATTAATTAATGAAAAAAACCAGTGATTAGTTCTCGTAGAAAGTAGTTTGAGGTTAAGGAACAAGCCCTTCGTCTTTCAGCGCCTGCTGTTCATCGCCTGTGATATACGCAAAGATTCGAAGGTGCTCATCTTTCTTCTGTATCAGATAGAAAACATCGAAATCAATCTCGCCGTGAGTGTTATTCTTGCGGACGAAAGCACTGTTCCAATGAATTTTAACGAGCGCATGCATATCATCCAAAATACTTATCTGTTTAGATAATATTTCCATGGCCAGAATACCGATCTGTTTATAAAATGTCCAGCCCTGTCTTACTGAAGCTTTGAATTGATCATCATTTTTTGCTGCAACAACACCTGCGGGACTCGCTTCAATAAAGTACTCGGCAAATGAATTTACAGTTTCCTCTACGTCAGGTTCACCACCACGAAGCGCTTCATTAAAACGCGTTTCGTATCGATTAAAAAAATTTTCTATTTCAGGTTGTTGAATGGGCGTCATTTCACGATTCTGATAAATTAACCTTTTGTTGAGAGGGGCATGGTGTTCATTTGGCACTCACGTAGCTATTTACTTTTAACATAAATGAAATGCAAATTGTTAAAATATCCTAACCTACCAACAATACGATTTTGCCAATGTGGGTGCTGCTTTCCATCAGACGATGTGCGTCTGCCGCTTTCTCCAAAGGAAATGTTTTGTATACAACCGGTTTAACCACCCCTGCTTCTAACCATGGCCATACATGTTCTTTTATCTTTTTTGCAACGGACGATTTAAACGCTGTGTCTCTTGCCCGCAAGGTTGATCCCGTAATGGTTAAACGTTTGCGCATGACCATAGACAGTTTAACCTTCGTTTCATCGCCTCTCATTACATTGATCAGCACAAGTCTTCCTTCTTCAGCAAGACACTCGAGGTTATCTGGGGTATAATCTCCCCCAATCATATCGAGAATAACGTCGACACCTTGTGATGATGTCACGCGTTTGATCTCTTCTTTAAAGCTTTGGGATTTGTAATTAATGGCCCTTTCAGCGCCAAGTTCCTCACAATAAGAGCATTTTTCATCAGTACCGGCCGTAACATAAACCGTGGCACCCCATGCTTTAGCGAGCTGGATAGCGGCGACCCCAATTCCACTGGAGCCACCATGCACTAGCAATTTTTGTCCGGGTTTAAGTTGCCCGCGATCAAAAACGTTGCTCCACACCGTAAAAAAAGTTTCAGGCAAAGAAGCAGCCTCTTCGAAAGATAAATTATCCGGGATGGGGAGTAATTGACCTTCCGGAACCGTGCAATAGCCGGCGTAACCGCCTCCGCTTACAAGCGCACAAACTTTGTCACCAGGTTTCGTAGTCGTGCAATCTTTTCCTAATGCTTCCACAATGCCGGCAACTTCCAACCCTGGAATATCAGGCGATGCACCTTTTGGTGGCGGATAATGTCCTTTGCGTTGAGCAACGTCCGGACGATTAACTCCAGCAGCAATAACTTTAATCAACACTTCGCCTTGCTCTGGAACTGGCGTCGGTCTTTCTTTAACCTGAAGAACTTCAGGGCCACCTGGCTCTGTTATTACGATAGCTTTCATTAGCAGCTTAACGATTGGATATTTTGAGCAAAGTTAGCTGAAGATTTATAATGACAAGGAAGATCTTCCTCAGACGGGTCGGTGTTGAAATATCTACTTAAAAATCAACACAACAACTTTAAAGTTTCAAACAAGCATCCTGGAAAACAATTCCTTTCCATAATGTACCGTAGTGCTTCAGATGTGAGCTTAAACTAAAGCATATGAACCAAACAAAATTTTCTTATGGACACCTGAATCCGTTCGAAATATAACCAGACTTAACGCTTGTGTTTTTAACACTGTACGGGCTGTCCAGCATGACGTCGCGAATCCACCCCTTCGGTGTCGAACCTGGAGCAATGTTAACAATAGATTGGTATGTACCATCCGTTGTAATGTCCATACCCGGGCATAAATAAGGCGGATTATATTCGTAAAAGCCATTGCCTGGACCCCACTCCCAAACCAGATACCCGATATTATTTGCAGAAGCTTCAGACAACAAAGTTTGATAATCAATTGAACCTTTCTCTTCGCAAGAAGCGGTATTTGGCTGACCAGCTCCGGGCCATCCGCCGTAACCACATAATTCACCCAACAAAAGAGGGATATTATTATCCGTGGCTTTTTTCAACTGGTCTTTAATAAAAGTTGGTTGCACTGTTTGAATGTCAAGCTTTGACCAATAAGGATGGACAGAAAACATAACGTTGTGATCGGGATCGTGGGCAATCAACGTAGCGGCTGTGGGTACCAACACATCCAAATCCTTTCCACAACCTTTGGCATCTATAATTAAAGGAGTACGGATACCGGCATTTCGCAACGTGGTTATGGCCGATTGATATCCCGATACAAATTGTTGTTGTGTGACATTGTCGTCACCTGCTTCATTCGCGATATTAACCAGCAACGCATGTTCATACCGTTGCACGATTTGAATCACCTGAGGCTGTGTCCAATAATTGACTACATTATTTAACGCATTCCAATTACAGGTTGCATCATGCATTTCCACCATAGGAATCATTTGATGTTTGATGCAATTTTTTATCAGAGAATCGAGTTGATTTAATGACGATGGCGTTCCATTGCTATAGGTTGCCTGCCAAACAATTCTTACACAATTTGAATTTGTTTTTGCAATTTCCGGAAAGTAATTCCTTCCATAAGGATCATTCTCATCAAACACGCTCATTTTATTAACACCTTTCAGAATAACTGTCTCACCACAAGGGTCAGTTAGTTTTGTTCCCACCACCTTGAAAGTCGACGCTGCCGGATTGGGGGTGTCGTCTGAACTGCAGGACAGCATGATCAATACGACAACCAGCATAAAAACTGAGATTAGAGCTCGTGGACTGCATATCGTTTTATTAATGAACATATTTAGTAGCTTAACACAAAGGTGGTTAAAAGTATGACGAGATAGAGCAATAGAAAAGCAACGTGGCGATTGATTTTCGTTTCACAAACATTTAACAATTCCTTTACCCGCGTTTGCATTGAGCTGAATTTAAATTATGATTATGCTTCAGATACAAAATAACCATTTCCGGGTAGGGCGATCAATAACCTTTTTGGGTGAGTAAATTATGCCAGTTTTTGTTGGCCTCATCAGGTCGATCACTAAGGCTAATTAAAAGCTGCCGCTTTGAACCTCGAAAATTATCCTGCCGATTTTGTAGTATAATTTTTAAATTTGAGAACATCTCCATCAAATATTTACAATCAATAAAGTGAGAAGCAAACAAAAAATACTAATGCTCCTGATATTCTCAACTTGCTTCTTAACAAGCTGCAAGGAAAAACAAGACAGGGATGGACGCGCAAGTGAACAAACAATGGACAGCATTACCTGTTGCGGGGAGTCTTTGCCTAAACGCTTTTCATCGCCACCATCCACAACTATTCCAACAACACAAAATGGAACCTCCCATGAGGGCATGGTATGGATTGAAGGGGGCACATTTTCAATGGGTGCATCTGACAACGATGGACGCAGGGATGAGTATCCCGCCCACGAGGTGAGGGTAAAAGGATTTTGGATGGATGCCACAGAAGTAACCAACGCTCAATTTTCAAAATTTGTTGAAGCAACCGGATATGTGACAACCGCTGAAAAGGTGCCCGATTGGGAAGAACTAAAAAAACAATTGCCTCCTGGTACGCCCAAGCCTGCGGATAGCCTCCTGGTGGCTTCATCCATTGTTTTTGTTTCACCTGCCCGTCATGTTTCTTTACATGAAGTAAATGAATGGTGGCAATGGAAAAAAGGCGCTAACTGGAGACATCCACGAGGTACTGGCAGCAGTATTAAAGGAAAAGAAAATTATCCTGTCGTACACGTCTCCTGGGATGATGCAAACGCATACGCTGCATGGGCAGGCAAGCGGTTACCAACGGAAGCAGAATGGGAATATGCAGCTCGCGGCGGCGTAACAAATCAGCCTTTCTTTTGGGGTGCTGAAGACGCAGAACAAGGATCACCAAAAGCCAATACGTGGCAAGGACAGTTTCCTAATGTTGACACAGGTTGGGATAAATTCGAGGGACTCGCCCCAACGAAGAGCTTTGCTCCAAATAACTTCGGACTATATGATATGGCAGGAAATGTCTGGGAGTGGTGTTCTGATTGGTACCGACCCGACTATTATGGCCAACTTTCAGCCAGTACAGCAATAAATCCTCAGGGGCCAGAAACGGGTTACGATCCTGATGAACCAACTGTTCCGAAGCGTGTAGTTCGGGGTGGGTCATTTCTTTGTCATTCCTCTTATTGTTCAGGCTATCGTGTGTCCGCCAGAATGAAAACATCCGCCGATACCAGTTTGGAGCATACAGGCTTTCGCTGTGTTGCTAATTGATTAAATGATTTTCTCCCGTATCGCTTTGGCTACTGCTTCAGGGCCGCATTGAACATGTAGCTTTTGGTAAATATTTTTCAAATGACGTTTTACTGTTTCCGGTGAAATCGAAAATTCAATTCCAATCATCCGATAAGAAAATCCCCGAGCCAATAATTCCAGCACCTGTTGTTCGCGATCAGTAATATGATAATCGTTCTTCGATGGTTGCTTAGATTCACGAAATGCCTGCAACACCCGCTTGGCAATTCCAGGAGACATTGGTGCACCGCCCTCATGTACTTCCCGTATGGCATTTACAAGATGGGCCCAAGAATCTTTTTTTAATAAATAGCCATCAGCACCCTTTGTGAGGCATGTAAACAATCTGTCATCATCATCAAAAACCGTGTGCATAACCACACGAATGCTGACATCAACTTCCTTTATCAGTTGAACGCCTACAATTCCACTGCGCCCAGGCATGTCGATATCCATGATAACAACATTGGGCCTATCCTTTTTTACATCTTCAGTAACGTGGCTACAGTCGGGGTAAGAACCAGAGATACAAAATCCATCTGTATGTCCAATCAGCAATTCCAGCAGATCCCTCAGCTTTGTGTTGTCTTCATAAATCGATACTCGAATAGGTTCCATAAAAATATTTAAAGGGGCCTCGTTACGTTTACAAGGAAATCATTAGTCTACGCTTCATCAATACCCCATTAGGGTCACCTGGCTACAGGAAATTCCAGTTTAATGGATGTGCCCTTGCCGCTACCTGATTTAATATCTATAACGCCGTTTAAACTCTTGGCGCGCTCTTTCAAATTTCGAATTCCATTGCGATCTGTTGTCGCTGTTGGATCAAAGCCCACGCCATTGTCTTCAACGGTCAATAAAATTTTCCTTCTATCCATACAAATACCGACAAACGCTTCCGTGCATTTAGAATATTTTACCAGATTGTTAACAGCCTCCTTAAAAATCAAGTAAATATTTCGCCTTTGTTCCATCGATAATTTAACATCGTCCAATCGTTCGGGAATATCAAATTTGAACGCGATCTGTTTAGCCTCAAAGAGCTCCGATGCATAACGCGTCATGCGTGCAATTAAGCTGGAAAGCGAATCATTTTTTGGACTGATATTCCACACTATGTCATCTAAAGAACCACTGATCTGCCGCACGTCGTCCATGATACGATCCACCAGAGCGCTTGATGCATGCTGCACAGGCAGTTCTTTCTTTGCGAGCGACCCCATAATGCTGATCCCACTGAGTGTTGATCCTAATTCATCGTGGAGGTCTGCAGAAATCCGATTTCTAACCCTTTGCAGGTGCAGTAGTTGATTAATACGATATTGATAAAATGCATAAAGCACACCGGCAATAAACAAACTGATTAGAATTTTAAACCAAACCGTTTGATAAAATGCAGGGAGGACCTCAATTTTCAAATCGAGTGTATCTTCGTTCCAGTTCCCTAAAGCATCACCAGCTTTCATGTGAAGGATGTATTCGCCGGGGTTGAGATTTGTATAATTCGCGACGTGCTTTGATCCGATATAATTCCAATCTTTTTCAAACCCTTCCAGATAATAAGCATATTGGTTGTCATCTTGTTTCCGATAATTAAGTGCTATAAAATCAATGCTAAACACGTCTTGCGAAGGCTGCAAGCGAATAGATTCCGAAGGATTTGCCAAATACTCCGTGTGATGAATTTTAAAACTATTAACGACCAGCGGAGGTGGATCGAGGCGTTTCAGAACATCACCGACCTTCACGAGATTAAAACCTTGAATATGCCCCACCAGCAGCTCACGTTTATTATGCGTGATATAGACTCTGCCGGTGGTATTGTTGCTTAGCAGACCATCATTCATGGTAAACCGAATCAGTCTGTCATTGGTGGTGTTAATGCAATACAAACCTTCATGATTCCCGACCCATAGATTCCCTTGAAAATCCTCAACAAGTCCCTTTATCTCGCGGTCACTGAATCCATCTTTTGCATTAACAACCTTGCTGATTTTTCCTACCTCAGGCATCATTGTAATACTTCCCCAACGGGCCGCCCATACGTTGCCGTTGTGATCCTCGAGTAAGGTATTAACTGTTGGATCATCGACTCCTGCAGGTAAGGTTTCCGGATCAGCACGAACAAACTCCTTTCGTACATCATCATAGTAATAAACACCTTTATAACAACCAATCCAAAGCCGGCCCTTCGTATCAATCATCATGTCATTGATGAGATTGTTATTCTGTACAACGTTTCGCATGACTTCTTTTGTCCAAGGGGTAATCTCCTGTTGCGAAGTCTCATCAACAGCATGGATTCCCTCGTCTGAATTGCCCACCCACAACTTGCTATCTTGAAAGCGCCCGTACATGAAAAAAGGAACGGAAAAAAACTGATCTGTTATCCTGGCTAACGGCGGGTTCAAAAATTTTCCGGACAATAAATGATAAACGAAAATCCCGGGTCGTTGATAGTCCCATCGGTTCGTGCCGATCCAAAGCGTGCCATCCTTTCGCTGCTCAATCCACCGGGTTTCCGCCGCCGCGCTCGGATAAACAATTTTGGAAAAGGAATTCTTCTGTCTGTCCCATCGAAGTAAAACATTATTCGACATACCAAGATAAAAAATATGCTCAAATCCTGGTCGGTTATCCTGGTGGACAACGTTCACGGTAAGCGCCTGCGGCAAAATATTTTGGGGGATTGTGATTACCTGAATCACATTGCTCAGGGGGTGATACTTTATTATTCCATCCGATGTACAAACCCAAACAATTCCATCTTGGTCCCTGTATATAAAATTGACTTCGTAAGATTTTGGGAGAATATCTGGAAAGAAGAAAAATCTTTTTTGCTCTGGCCTGAATATTCCAAGACCGTGGCTGTCGCCAACCCAGAGTATGCGTTTTCCATTTTCGTCCAATCCTTCTTCTACGGCAAGGATCTTATTTGCCATTCGCCCGGTTTCAAATAGCTCGAAAGCATGTGTACGCGGATCGAATTTTATCAATCCTAAGTTGTATGTACCAATCCATAAAAATCCATCCTGATCCCGCGTCGCTTTCGACATCAGCATATCCTTTAACTGTCCGGCCGGACTATCTGCACCTAATACACAGATTAACGTGTCCCGTTGACGATCATAGCGGAATAATCCATTGTCTCTGCCAATAACCCAAAGGTTGCTATCAAGATCTTCCACGAAAGCACCTTTTAGCCAAACAAAATTGGTTTGGCGAAATGGGTAATGTTTACGCTTTCCGGTTTTCAAATCAAGCCGGTTCACACCATGATGATCACTAAACCATCCCTGGTCATAGACATCGATGTAAAAATCGCCTGTACTTCCAACATGTTTGTCTGAATCACCAAGTACACGCCCCATGCGCATGGTGCTTAAATCGATTTTTGAAACACCACTACGATCGGATGACAACCAAATATTGTTGCTTTCGTCTGGCTCAATTCCAGTCACGAAATTGGTAGTATAGTCATTAAAGCTTTTAAAGGTAACTCCATCGTATCGAAGCGGGCATTGCCTGGTGCCAAACCACATAAATCCCAACTGATCGCGGGTCGCGGAAAACACAGAATTACTAGGCAATCCTTCTTTGGAAGTGATTAGTTCAAAAGTTATGGTGGGTAATTGACACCAGCCTTTTTGGTTTTTCGTAAAAAGAAAAAGGAAGAGTAGCGCAACGACTGCCCGCAACATCATTTTCATGTTGAGCATCATTATTTTCACCCAATTTACTATCCATTCGGAAATAAACCTTGACAAACACTGTTTGATTTATTTTGTTTTATCGTCCAGGTGATTTCTTCGGCCCGTATAAATACGACATCATTTCTTTGCATTCCGAAAATTTTATCTATAGTTTTATAATAATTGAGCCCATCAATTTACCCTATCCAGGGCGTTGATGGGCTTCGTTTTATTTAATATATGTAGCGAAGATGTGTTAACCCCAATTATGCTATGAATGAAAAGGAAGTTGAAATTCTTATTGTAGAAGATAACCCGGATGATGCGGAGCTTGCAATCCGTGCGCTTAAAAAAAGTCACCTCGCAAATAATGTCATTCATTTGATTGATGGTGCGGAAGCTATTGATTTTCTATTGGGACTAGGAAAGTATGAAGGTCGTGATATCAATAACATACCGAAGGTGATCCTACTCGACCTCAAAATGCCTAAGGTAAACGGTCTAGAGGTATTGATGCGGATTAAATCCGAATCACACACAAAATCAATACCCGTTGTAATTTTGACGTCTTCAGCTGAAGATCCCGACATAAAACGCTCATACGAGCTGGGCGCCAATAGCTATATCGTTAAGCCAGTTGAATTTAACAACTTCGCAAAGATCATCTCCGACTTAGGCATGTATTGGCTGGTTATTAATAAGATATAACGATTTTTTTCTGAAGACAATCATCAGGATAGATCAAAACAACACCGTTATGGAAATGAAAAGATTTTTTTATATCATATTCTGCTTCATAATCCTGCCCATGGGCATTTACGCTCAGGATCACAATAACACCACTGCGTCTGCTGCTGTGAAGCTAAAAAAGCTGAGCATCGAGGAACTAATGGATGTCGAAGTAATGTCTGTCTCCAAACGTCCGGAGAAACTAGCAGAGGTAGCTTCTGCTATTCAAGTGATTACAGGCGAAGATATCCGTCGGTCGGGAGCGACGAGTATACCAGAAGCGTTGAGGCTCGCTTCCAATTTACAAGTAGCACAAGTTAACGCAAGCCAGTGGGCAATCAGTGCAAGGGGTTTTAATAATGTGCTTGCTAACAAATTACTTGTTATGATCGATGGTCGGACCGTATATACGCCGATGTATGCGGGCGTTTTTTGGGATGTTCAAAATATCATGCTGGAAGATGTGGAACGAATAGAGGTCGTTAGCGGGCCTGGTGGAACGCTTTGGGGAGCAAACGCAGTGAATGGTATAATTAACATTGTAACGAAAAATGCGCAAGATACGCAGGGTCTATTGGCAGAAGCAGGCGTAGGCACTGAGTTGCGTGGTTATGGAGCCCTTCGTTACGGGGGTAAACTTTCCAAAAATGTTTACTACCGTCTTTACACGATGGCCTATAAAAAAGGAAGCACCGCCACTTTAGAAGGCGATGATGCAAACGACGAGTGGACAATGGCGCAGAGCGGGTTTCAGCTGGACTGGGAAGGCGAAAAAGACCAGCTTAAAGTACAGGGGAATCTTTATGATGACCGACCAAATCCAGATGGCGTTTCCGATATCAGGGCGAGCGGCCAAAATGCACTGGCAAGATGGACGCACTCTTTTTCCAACGGATCGGATTTCAAAATTCAAATATATTATGATCATACGTGGCGCGATTTTAGAAATGGCTTTGCCCAACGACTGAAAACGTATGATGTTGATGCTTACCATCATTTTCGACTTGGCAAACGCCAGGAAATCACTTGGGGGTTTGGCTACCGGCTTATGGCAGACCGTTTTAGAAATCTGGACCTATTGAGGTTCGAGCCTGGCGAAAGAAACCTGCACGTCTACAACATTTTTATTCAGGATAAGATTAACATTGTTCCTGAACGCCTAGACCTTACGATAGGCGCTAAACTTGAACACAATTCTTACACTAAATGGCAATTTCAGCCAAGTTCGAGACTGGCATTCTCGCTGACGAAAAGTCAAACGCTGTGGGCCGCAGTTTCGCGGGCCGTTAGAAATCCTTCCCGCATTGACACCGATTTTTTATTAAATGCAGCACCTGGCGTCCCCTTTCTGCAGGGTAATAAGGATTTCAAATCTGAAGAAGTCCTCGCTTACGAACTTGGATGGCGTATGCAATATGAAACATCATTCACGCTTTCGCTTGCAACATTTTACAATATTTATGATAATCTAAGGACTGCTGAACCAGGTCCGCCGCCATTAAATCTTCCAATAACAATATCCAACGGTGTTGAAGGAAACACGTATGGTGTGGAATTTATGGGGAGCTATCAACCATTGGCCTGGTGGCAACTTCGAGGAGGATATACATTTCTAAAAAAAGAATTAACAATCAAACCAGACAGCAGAGATCTAAATGGAGGAAGGGTAGAAAGTAACGATCCGGAGCACCAGTTTTTGATTCAATCCATGATGGACCTGCCGGGAAAGACAGAACTGGGATTTGTTGTTCGCCATATAAAAGAATTACCTGAGCCCAGGGTAGCTGGTTATTGGGGGCTTGATGTGCGACTGGCCTGGCGGCCGAATGATATGCTCGAGTTTAATGTTGTAGGACAAAATATACTTGACGAAGAACATTTGGAATTCATTCCTGCTTCGCCAACACCAAGAAACATGCAGCGTGGCATTTATGGAAAGATTGTGTGTCGCTTCTAGTGATAAGACCATGCCTGGATAAGAATGGTTTATGTAACTTTGCTTTAATTTTGGGTCAATTGGCGGGCAAAAATCAGATAAAATAAATGTCTTGGAATTTTGATAAGCAATGAAATAAGGAACATGCGGCTGGCAAAGGAATATTGTTGGAAAGGGTTGACGACAGGTGCCAATGTTGTCGCGATTTTTTTATTGCTGTTTTTATCAACCGCATTGACACCTCCTCAAAAAAAGATTGCCGCTGCCGAACATGAAGTGAAGGCAGTATATCTTTTCAATTTCGCACAGTTTGTTGTATGGCCGTCCGACGTTTTCGAATCGCCAGCCAGCCCGATCGTGATCGGTATTTTAGGAAAGGATCCATTTGGATCCTACATCGAGGAAACAGTAAAGGACGAAATCATCAATGGTCATTCACTGGTAATACAACGCTACGGCAGCGCGAAGGAGATTAAGAATTGTCACATACTATTTATCCATGCGAGCCTCACGCCCAGGCTGGATAACATTTTAAATGAATTGAAGGGTAAGGATATTCTTACTGTGAGCGATGCTAAAGATTTCACAAAACAAGGAGGAATGGTCCGTTTCATAAATGAAAGAAGTAAAATAAAACTTGAGATAAATCTGAACACCGTCAAAACCACGGGTATTACAATCAGCTCCAAACTTTTGCGCTTGTCTGAAATAGTTGAATGAAAGTAATTTCATGAAGGAAAAGGAAAGTCCCATTCAGCGAAAACTGATCAATGTTATCATGATCTCCTGTGGAGCGGTAACCTTGCTGACTTGCATTGCTTTTTTTGCTTATGAGTTTATCACCTTCCGGCAAACAACGTTGCGTCAACTTTCCACTTTGGGTGAAATTATTTCTGCCAACAGTACAGCAGCTATAGCGTTTAATGATCCCGCAGATGCGAATGAAGTCTTGTCTGCATTAAAAGCTGAAAAGCAGATTGAGGCAGCGTGTTTATATGATAAAAGTGGGGTCCTCTTTTCCAAATACCCGCCGGATCTACCCGACACTGCATTTCCCTCTACTCCGGAGAATGTGGGCTACCGGTTTGAAAAATCTAATGTCATAGGTTTTCAGCCTGTCATTCAGGCGAATCAAAGGCTTGGTACGTTATACATCAGGTCGAACATACAAGCCTTGTATGATCGTTTCGAATTCTATAGCCTCATCGTTCTATTGATTATTGCCGGCGCATTTATCATTACTTACATACTTTCAAAGGGACTTCAACAGCGTGTTTCTAAGCCGATACTTGCGCTCGTTGAAACAGCGAAAATCATTTCTAGTCAACAGGACTATTCCGTCCGCGCAAAAAAGGTTAGCGATGACGAACTTGGCTTGTTAACGGATGCCTTTAATCAAATGCTTACGCGCATAGAAAAGCAAACGGTAGATCTAAGCGAAAGTGAAGAGCGCCTTCGTGCCGTGCTGGATTCGTCCATCACCGCTGTTATTGTTATGGATGTTCATGGTGTGATCATCGACTGGAATGAGCGGGCCGAAAAAATGTTTGGCTGGAAGAGGCATGAAGCGCTCAACCGGGACCTTGCAGATACAATCATTCCGCATAACCTGCGTGAGGCACACCGGTCGGGGCTTAAACATTTTTTGGCCACTGGACGTGGTTCAGTTTTTAACCGACTGATTGAGATTGTAGCATTGCACCGGAATGGAAGTGAATTCTCTATCGAATTGGCGGTAAGCCGGCTTAAAACAAATGATGTTGTTACGTTTTGTGGCTTTATTACAGACATCACCGAACGCAAGCGTGCTGAAGAAGAAATTAAACTGTTCAGTCAAAAACTTGAGCAAATGGTGGCGGACCGAACCAAGGAATTAGAACTTGTGAATAAAGAGTTAGAGTCGTTCTCGTATTCCGTTTCGCACGATCTGCGGGCACCATTACGCGCGATTCATGGATATGTAAACATATTTGCAGAAGAGTATGCAAACAAATTTGATGACGAGGCAAAAAGGCTAACGAACATCATCATGAGTAACACCCAAAAGATGGGTCGGCTGATCGACGATTTGCTTGCGTTCTCACAGTTGGGACGTAAGGAGCTTGTAAAAACACAAACTTCGATGACGCAAATGGTGAAGAGTATCTGTGAGGAACAAAAGCGATCGGAAACCGACCGATCGATTGAATTCACTATTCATGAATTGCCCTTTGCTTTTGTTGACACCGTCACCATCCGGCAAGTTTGGGTGAATCTCATCTCGAATGCGGTTAAGTACACCCGGCACAAACCCCACGCGACTATTGAAATCGGCGCTAATGAAGAAGGTGATTACCAAGTTTACTATGTCCGGGATAACGGCGCTGGGTTCGACATGCTTTATTATGATAAGCTTTTCGGGGTTTTCCAGCGGCTTCATTCACAAAAAGAATTCGAAGGCACTGGTGTTGGCCTTGCGATCGTTCAGCGTATTGTACTCAGGCATGGTGGCAAGGTTTGGGCTGAGGCGGAGCCGAATGTCGGCGCAACATTTTATTTCTCATTACAACAATACGTTGAATAGTTATTTGCAGGCTAATGCGAACTTTTGGATTTTTTTTCTAAATGCCCTAATTTTAATGAGCCCATCTACCTAGATCACACACAACGTCATGCAATAGTGTGCATGTTGACAAACTGCGCGTGGAATTCCTCAGGGAATTGAACCAGGCAGTAGTATTATTAAACGAATGAAGTTAAATAGTTAGATGGACATTCTTGATTCCATATTAGATAACATCGATCAATCCGTTATTATCACTAATCGCGAGGGCAAATTGTTGTTTTTTAACAATGAGGCCGCTCACACGCTTAGCACATTAACCGATAAAACGCTTAAGCTGGGAGAAAATCTACTTTCCTATGTCAGTAAGGACCGTAAAAAAATCGTAAATCAGATTTTTAACGACCTGGCTACCAAAAAGCAATCCATAAAGTCGTGGGCGGAGTATACCCAATTGAATGGCCTTACGATGCACCTGGAAGTGAATTATATTCCCGTATTTGGTGAGCAGGAAGACCTCTCCTACATCAGTGTATTGGCACGGGATATTACGGCCGCTAAAATTTTTGAAAAAAAAATTCGCGCACAAGCGGCTAACGTCGAAAATTTAATCAAGAAAGCCAATGCTTTGATTATAGGCACCGATAGCCGGGGATATATAACAAATTGGAACGATCACTGTTCAATTATTACCGGCTTCGAAAGAAATGAGGTGTATGCCAAGAGGCTGACAGAAGTGGTTCTTCATGAGAGCTCCCGCCATGGATTTAATGACGTAATTACCCGGACCCTGGCGATGGAGCCGATCTCCAATTACGAAACAAAAATGAAGACAAAAAATGGTCGAACCTTAACTTGTTTGCTGAGTGCCACTCCGCAGCTCACGACCACTGGCCAGGCCGTTGGAATAACCTTTGTAGGGCAGGACATAACCGAGTTGGTTGAATATAAGCGATCTTTGGAAGACAAGATAGAGGAGCGTACTGTAGAGTTGCGCTTCGCATTGCAAAAAGAAAAAGAACTGGTAGAAATGAAGTCTCGATTTGTTTCGATTGCCTCGCACGAATTTCGGACGCCATTATCTTCCATTCAATTTGCCGCGAATTTTTTAAAACAATACAGTCATAGGATCGACGAGCCTGAGCGACATCAAAAGCTTGACAACATTGTGACGCAGGTAGAGCACATGGTTTCTTTATTGGATGACGTGCTGACCTATGGGAAAAGTGATGCGGGGAAAATCAGTCTTATCCTTTCAACGGTCAACCTGGCCGACTTCATTAACAAAATCGCTGAAGAAGCCGGTTATTCAACAAAGAATACCCATAAAATCCTGGTCGAATTTTATGATACCCCACTGGACATTGAAACCGACGAAAAATTGCTTCGAAGTATCATTTCCAATCTCCTGACGAACGCCATTAAATTTTCGCCCCACCGTGAACGCGTTTATGTGTCGATCACGGGGATGGGGAATAAGCTTAGGATCTCCGTTCGGGACGAAGGTATTGGTATACCTCCTGAAGAGATGGAGAAAGTATTTGAGCCCTTTTTACGTGGTAAAGGCGTATCGTCCATTCCCGGAACCGGTCTCGGCTTATCGATCACAAAAAAGTCAGTAGAATTGCTTGGCGGGTCTCTTAAGGTTGAAAGTGAAGTGCAAAAAGGAACTACATTTACAGTGGTAATACCTTATAAAACTTTGTAACATCATGTCAGAAAAAATTAAAGTGTTATTGGTCGATGATCATAAGTTAATTCGTGACGGATTATCATCGATGTTGCAAAAGTTACCAGATATCACCATTGCGGGCTCTGTATCGTCGGGTGAAGAAGCCATTAATGAATCAAGAAAAAACAGGCCCGATGTTATTCTCATGGATATTCTAATGGGCGGAATGAACGGTATCGAAGCCACCCGATGGATAAAAGAATTTGATCCAGCCATCAAAGTATTATTAGTAACAAAGGAAGTTAGTAAAGAGTACGTGTCGGCAGGAATAAAATCCGGTGTGGACGGTTACCTTCCCAAAGATATTACAAGTGAAACGCTGATTGAAGCGATCAGGAGTGTGTATAGCGGCAACAAATATTTTAATGACGCAATTATGAAATTGGTTTTTGAAGATTTTTATACGCAGGAAAAAGCAAAACCCAATGTAAAAAAATTGCCGAACGAACTGACGAATCGAGAGTATGAAGTTTTATGTTGGGCTGCATCCGGAAAAACAAATAAAGAAGTGGCTGAAGGTCTCTTTATCAGTGTGAAGACTGTTGAAACGCACAAGACAAAAATTCTTGAAAAATTAGGGTTACGAAACACTTCGGAACTGGTGAAGTATGCGATATCGAATAACATCATATCGCTTGACTAAGGGGTTGGCCTACGCAATATGATTGGGTAATTCCATCTCTACGCGTGAACCTTTGCCATAAGTTGAATGAATGGCTATTCTACCGTTTAGCTTGCTGATTGTTTCTTTAACTATATACAAGCCGAGTCCGGCTCCCTTGCTTTTTACAGTGCCTCTAAAAAACATATTAAATATTCGGGATTTAAACTCCTCCGGAATACCTATTCCATTATCCTCAACGGATACTATCGCTTTCTCTTTTGTAATCAGAACACTGATGTTTAAAATGCACTTTTCCTTACTTAAGTCCTTGTAGTTGATGGCATTCGAAATCAGATTATTCATGATAACGGTAAGTCTATACTCATCAGAGTAAAATGCACCATCGGCTTTGATGGTGATGTTATTCTGCATGATCTCAAAACCTTCGAGGTATTTCAGCCTTTCCAGGCTGTTTTCGACAATCCCTCTGAAATCAATTTTCTGATAAACAATTTGTTGTCTTGAATTTCTTGAGTAATCTAAAATTTCCTTTAGCGTATCATCCAGCTTTGCAATGCTATGATTCATCATGGAAAAATATTCCTGAAAGTAACTTCCCCTGTCCATATCCTCGCGGCTTGCTAAGTCCACCAGTCCCAGCACTGACATTAACGGTGCACGAAGATTGTGAGAAACACTGTAGATAAAGCTGTCCATTTCCTGGTTGACCTTCACCAACTCCTCATTTTGAACACGCAACTCGGCTTCGGCTTTTTTTCGCTGTTCCTGAAGTTCTTTTTGCTTTAGTGCATTTTGGATAGCCAACGGCAATCGCACGAGATTGGATTTTAATAAGTAATCATCTGCGCCTTCTTTCAAACATGTTACGGCAAATTCTTCCGATACCGTACCTGTGACAAGGATGAAAGGAATGGATAAGCCTTTTTGTTTACATATCTTTAACGCCTCTAAAGAATTAAACTGAGGCAAGGAATGATCCGAGAGAATAACATCTGGACTAAAACTTTTAATGGCCTCCGCGAAATCTTCTTTTGTATCCACCCGTCTGCTTTCGAAGGACATACCGGATTTGATCATCGACCGGCCAATAAGTTCAGCATCGTCTCGCTCATCTTCCAACATCAAAATTTTAAGTTTATTATTCATAACCTTTTCCTTTAAAGTGGAGCGATACGTCTAAGCCAACGTTTATAAAGATCTCAGGTCATCAATATTAAGATTTTTGAACTTTGATCTATACCTAATTCTACTGAAAAAGTCGAACAATCAACCTTTAAAGTCAACTTATTTATATAAAATTTTAAACTCATGGTAACCGTTTTTTCGTAGTACATAATCGACTCTTCAACGGTACATCCATCCGCTGAAAGGATTAACTTATTTTTTTTTACGGAGAAACCGATTTCTGCTATTGTAATTTAAAAAGCACCGTTGATTTCGTCAATTGAAATATTAAAAAGTTTCTGCACGATAGGGTCTAGCTGCTGGCGTAATCCTTTGATGTGAAAAGTAGTATGCACGTGTATAACCGATTCTTCAGGCTTTAACGCGGCAGCTGGTGATGACGTCTCCAGTTCATAAAACGGTCCTAACGGCTTAGCACCGGGCGCAGGAGGCCCATCGTTGTATGCATTTACAGCGTCTCCCCTGTACGGTTCTTTTTGTATTTCCCACAACGAATTTACATACGCTGTTGCGTTAGTCGGCTTCGTATATTTTACTACTGTTAAGATATTGTTATCAGCGTCATAACTCCCTAACCACTGAGGTGCGTTCTCGGGAGTAAGGCCAATCTTGCTCCGGTAGGCTCCATCTGCTTTAAATAATACAGCTTTTCCAACAAGCTTTAATCTGTCATCAGGAACTTGTCCAAAGTATGTATCATTCACTATGTTTCTCAACATTGTTTCTTTTCCTTGATAGGGCACGATGATTGTGGCTGCAGGAGACGGGTTAAACATTCCTAGTATCCAAATTGATAACAGGCCCGATTCCTTCGTCCACGGTTCTGATCCAATGTTTATCAGTTCATTAATTGACTCAAATGCCACCAGTGAAACATCCGTTGCGGAATCAAGTCCAAGTCTGTTCAACGCATTTTGCTTCTCGATAATTTTCACCGTACGTTTTATGCCGATGTTAAAAATCCTGCCCGTGTAATTTCGGAGTTCTGCTTCTTTTGTAAACACAGCCTCGTTTTGCGTTGATGAAGCAACGGTATACGTATCAAGATCGATGACCCGGGGAACGTGCCAGTTGTCAAGATTAAATTCAGCACCCTTATTAAAGTAGATGGAGAATTGTCCACCTTCCGGACCTAACCAAATCCGATCTTCACCTCCATAGGCGTTCATATGTTCGGATGTATCCCCTGAGATAAATAATTCTTTATTGATCCAGCCATAACTTAACCCGTCATTGCCTTCTGACGTACTGGTCATCGCGCGTCCTTGCAACGCTGCGGATACTGCTAATTTCCCATTTCCCGAAGCGTCCTGCAGGACAATTACGTCAATGTATTTTTTTAAAAATTCTACATCCTCCTGGAACGTGGATATCTTTTTCGTGCTATCGGCTGAAGCCTGATTCTCTGTGACAGTGCTCATTTTTTGAGTGCATCCCAACAGGATTGCGATTAATGCAATTGGAAAAAAAAGTATTTTCATAAGGAATAAATTATTGAGAAGTATTCCAAGTTAACGGTTACAATTTCATTGTCAAAAAATGATGAGTTGTGTTGGATTAAACGGTGGTGCTCTAAATGCGTGTTCACACAGACGTGAACCGCGCATGGGCAAGACGGGCGCATAGCTCAGAGATGTCTTGTTAAAGGGCTCACCTTGCATTGAATAACCGCACAATGAACCGTTGGGCTAAATTCTAGCTTTCAGGGTTACAAAGAAGGTTCGTCCATCAGAAGGCAAAATTCCAGGCCCTGGATAACCCGTTGCTCTCCGCGTGTAATACATGTTGTTAGTTAAATTGTTCACGCTGGTTTCAATTCCAAATTTCTTAAACGTGTAGGAAAGGGTTACATCCATCACGTAATAAGATGGTATTGTACCGCCTACGGCGGCCGAGCTTACCTCCTTTTCTGCGTTGGTGGCGTCGGAATATTGCTGAGATAAGTAGGTGTACTGAAATGAACCTTTCAGATTTTTGTAACCAACGCGCACGCCGGTTTTTAAATTTACCGAGGGCACAAACTCCACCTTCTTCCCTGTGATGCCTGGTGCCTGGCTAGACTTGTATTCAGAGCCAATGAAAGCCACGTTACCAAAAAGTATGCCCGTCCATGGTGTTTCTTTGGAATGAAGTAAACCAATCAGGTCACCCTCGCCATATGCCTCAACGCCCTGGATAACCGCATGTCCGATATTTCCTCTTCTTCTTTTATCCTGCACGAGTATTTCGCCTATGCGGTTGTCATAATTCAGATAGAACAGACTGACATCATAATTAAAAAGCGCTGTCTGTTCACTTCTAACACCAAGGTCAACAGAATATCCTTTTTCATCTTCCAGGTTTGGATCTATTTCCGCAGAGGGATTTGAAATCCGCATATCATTGAAGGTAATGGAGCGATAGTTTTGCGATATGTTGGAATAAATATCAATGAATGGCGTTGCTTTATAACTAACGCCTAAGCCTGCTAAAAGAAACTGACGCCCTTTGTTAAGCTTTTCATCGAAACGGGTTACATCTATTATATTTCCTGCCAAGTCCTTAGAAACCCAGCCATAATATCCTTCTGCAACGGTATTGATATGCTCAAAGCGAATACCTGGTGTTAATGACAATTTATCATTTATGTACAGGATGTTTTCAAGAAATACAGCTGCATTTTTATTAGGAAAACGATAATCGTATGTAATTGCTTCATCAGAAGTTATGTAGTTGAAATCTGCATTGGCGCCTTTGCTTCCAAATCCTTGCGTACTGTGATTAAAGCCATGGTAATATCTCGCCCCTACCAATAATACAGACTGGATTTTGCTGAGCTGATATCTTTTTAAGTAACGAACCTCGGCACCCCAGTTTTCAAAATCACCCTTAATCAAATCTCGTTCGCTGTTATCGTCTTCCATTGCCACGCGGTTGGGCCGGAAGCCAACAGCATAGCGGTTTGCAAACAGGCTGAATACCCGTGCATTAAACTCACTCGTAGCGTTGAACTTATGATCAATATGCAATGCAAACAAATTCCAGTTCACTTTGAACCAATTCCGTTCACGATTTGTCTGGCGTGCATTCTCAAGAAACATCCCGTCTGTCAATCCACCGGGCTGTTGCGCCAGGTATCCCATTTTTGTTACATCAATTCCGATGCTTGTATTCGGGTTTATCGCATAATTGATATTTGCGTAGAATGTATGGTTGTCGAACTGAGAATTTTTACGCCATCCGTCCCCTCTTTTATATTGAAAGAAAGTATAGTAACTGAGTTTGTTTACAGTGCCACTCACGCTTGTAAAAGCATTATAAAATCCGTAGGAACCAACGGTCTGGCTGGCTGACAACTCCAGTTTCTTGTCAGGTACAGGTTTTTTCATACTAAAGTTAATGAGCCCGCCAAACTGGGTTCCATATTGAAGCGATGCAGCCCCTCTTACAATCTGAATTTTGCCAATACCTTCTGTTGGCGGTGTGTAATAACTTTCGGGATACCCCAACGCATCGGCGCTGATGTCGTATCCATTTTGACGCACATTAAAATTAGCGGTACGATTGGGATCCAAACCACGGCCCCCGATACTTAATTGAATACCAGCGCCATCGTTTTCCCAAATGTTGAGCCCGGCCACACGTGAGTACACCTGACGTGCATTATTGGTAGCGAGATTAGCCACCAGTTTTTCGGGCACAATAACTTCTGATTTTTTTCCCTCATAGATTCCGAGGTTCTCAACGGCACGCATACGCGTAACACCAAAATTGTCTGAGGCATCGGTAATCATTACCTCTTGGAGCGTCTCGCGAAAAGGGGTTAAGTAAGAGCGTACGACCGCATCGTTATTTGATATAATGACCTCTTGGTTTGAATATTTATATCCTGGTCCTGTAAAGTGTAACGTGTATTTGCCGTTGGCCAAATCTTCGAAAACAAATCGTCCGGCTTTGTCTGTGGGTGCACTTTTAGTGCCACCATTCAAATAGACGACGCATTCATTTACCACCACGCTATCTTCTTCAGAACGGACCACACCAGACAGCCGATGCTGTGCTGCTGCACTAAATGCGATGAAGCAAAAAAACAGAATACTAGAAACCTTTGATTTCATTTTTAAAAGGTAAAATCCATGCTTTGTGATCAAATGAATCTTCTTGTTTAGCAAGATCTGTTAATGGATCAATCAAGGGCTTTCCAAGGCGACCATTGAGTACTACATACGAATCAACGTATACGGACGGCGAAGACCATCCGGAATTCGAAAAGTGATCACGCAAAATATGAGCATATTGCAAAATCATATCGGGTTGCGTTGCCATCATTTTTTCTTGCAGCGGCGTTAGAAATTCTGTGTTGTCTACCACGGCAATCTTCCCTTTTTCGTCTTTAATGGTGAACTGGGCATGCCCTGCTTTTTCCATCAGCATAACGCGCCAGGAGAACCTGTACCCTTCTTCCGTCCAAAACAATTCGTCAGGATACATCATGTAGCGAAACGGCATGAGTAACTGAATGATGAAGAATACGCTGAAGATCGAAATCAACAGCGATTGTCGCACAGGTTTGAACTTGAAATTATTGTTTGGAAACATCAACTCTTTTGTTTTTCCAAACAACGAGGCGATCAGTACAAGAATCATCTTATGGACGTCTGCGGAAAAGAAAATCAACGCTGTGGCTATCATGATGTAGGGGAACATTCCAATTGGAAAAAGAATCGCCGTAAGGACATGAAAACTGATGACGGCGCAATAAGCAAGCAATCTGGTGGAACGTTTCAACAACAAAAAGGGTATACTTAAATCATACAGACAACCCACCCAACAAAACAGGTAGGCCACCCACGTATAATTAAATATCCATCCGATAATCGGCAGGTCATTTTTAGACGGAAGCCAGATGCGCAACGGTTGGGCTTCCAACAGCCATTCGCTGTTAACTTTTGCCAGCCCAGCGAAAAAATAAATCATACAAACAAAAAGTTTGATGGAATCAATACACCATTGCGGGATGGTATTTGCTGCCAATGACTTATTCCGGTACGCGTCTGCGGAAAAATAAACATGTGCTGGTAAGAATGTCATCAACAGGCAAATCATGCTGATGAAGTAATAATGATTTAGATAAGTGCTTTTGTCGATTAGCTCGATGTATGTAAAACTTAAGAACAATGCGATACTTGAAAAGCGATAGAACAATCCAAGGGAAAACATCAAGGCTGACAACGCACAAATCGCAAAAAGAACGTAGATATATTCTCCAGGCGCAGTGACAAACTCAAACCCATAAAACGGAAAGAAATATTTTGGTTCAATGTAAAGTTCATGGATCCATCCTCTTGCCCAGAAACGAATCAAACTTACAAAAAGCAACAGTCCAAGCGCTATTCTGAAAACAGCTAGCGGCGCGGCGGACGTTGATTTCTGAAGATAATTTTTCACACGCGTTTTTTACATTCTAGTCCCCGTCGTTATCTGTATAGGTGATGGTGATGCTCATGGCAGACGACATATCCACTTTTAGATATCTCACAGCCGTTTGCATATTGGTATAGACGTCAACCATGGCTTCGTTATCAGTTCCGATTTGTTGTGATAAGTCAGGCATCAATTGGGCCAACTTGCCATTGATGGTTGTAAACTGATTGTCAATAATGGTAGATAAAAGTGTTCCGGTATTAGCATCTTTTGCATCCAAAGCATTCAAATAGGATTTAAAGGATGGCCCTTCTGTTCCACCATTAAAGCTTTTTCCATTGAAAAAATCGATCGCTGCCTGATGAGCGATTTGTGCGAGGACTCGTGAAATATCTTTTTTATAAAAGGCTTCAACTTTTTCAGGAAAAGGTGAGCCAACGATTGTTCCAATAACGCCGGCGGGAATTCCAATTTTTCCGGAACGAATGAACCGTTCATAATGTAGAACATAGGCATTTACAACAGCGCCCATAGACGATCCAATATCCAATCCGGTGCTTGCGATGAACGTATCACGGTAGGCTCCATTCCATTCTGTAATTACATTATTGATCAAGGTTTGCATTCTCAAAACAATTCTTTCAATGTATGCCAGTCTTTTAGCAGCATCAGCATCAGTGGTGTATTTTTCAACAATAGCGGCATCATCGTCACCCAAACCATTCAACAAGTAATCCAGGGCAGGAAACCCCTGGCGGGCGTATGACGAGGGCAAATCAAGGTTTGCGGATGGATCGCTGATATTGGATGTAATCCCAGTGACATCGGCAGGATAGATATTGAAAAAGTTACGAATGGTGTATTTATCGGCAGGGCCAAATTCAAACAATTCTGCTTTTTGCCATTCGGTATAAGCATCTATCCAAGCATTTCGAAATTCCTGTAGCGTTGCAACGGTTGGCGTAGCTGTAAATGCCTCTGACCGCGTAATCATTAGATCCAACCGACTGCTAAAGTTGGTATAGGAAGGCTTAATGATGTTATCCGCCCAATGGGTGAGAATTGCTTCCCGGTCTTTTGTATTGTCGACGGGTGTAGGATTATCATCATCGCCTCCACATGCTGAAAGCAAAAGTGCTAAAACAAATACAAAGAGGTGTTTAGATTTTCCGATCATTATCATAATTTAAAAATGACAAATGGATTGACGGAGTATCCATCAATCCATTCAGTGTTGCTGCTGAAAATGTTATTGTATGTTGAATTTATTTTTGATCGCATCAGCTGCAGTGTTGATTTTGTCTGCGTCGAGGTCCCAAAAACCATTGGCAGAACCTATGAGACCATTGATGAGATTATCTGAAAATGCTGCATCGACGTTGTGAATTTTGGCAAAACGCAGCGAGTATATAAAACCGATGCCCTCCCCGATCGCATGTGCGCGGGCGGCGTCCGTTGTACCCGTCTTCCATTTTCCTAAGTAGCCTAGGGCCGCGTTGGCGATGGCCTTTTCAAATTCTGTGCGGATGAAGGTAGCCTGTTCCTGTAACAGTGCGTTGTCATTATTAACAATCGCAGCCCTTCCTTTTAGGAACGCCGGGTAAATGTTTGCGTAGTTTGCTTTGTTGTATTCCCATATATAAGAGCCTGCGCCAAACTCGGTGGTCTTTCTTTCGTCATTGGTAGCACCCTCCAGGTAAATTGGATTCAGCGTTAATAAACCGTAGGCTTCATCCCAATTGTGTTCAAGCTTTGTATAATTTTCGTCGTCAACCAGCGCGTGGTTATCCGCATTTAACCCTGCATCCAATAAGATATTTCCAATGTAATCAAGTTGTAATGCACCGATGAGAGACTTCTGAATGATTTGCGCAATCTCAATTCCTCTTTCATCTACCAAATAATTGCCTAGTTTTCCCGCTACACCTTGCGAAGCTGTATTGGCAACGAAATGACTTGCTTCCTCAATTTCATCAAAGTATTCTTCAATAGTGGTTCGAACTTCTTCGGCCGCGGTGCTGGACAAAGAGGAGGCTACTACATTGCGCAGCTGGACGCTCGATGCATTGAGTTGGTCGCCATCCACATTGATTGTTGTCGTGGAGATGTCCGTGAATGGGTTTCCCACATTTGAGAACATGTTTTTCAGAACAGGCGCATCGATGTGTTCATTGGCACCAATATGAGAAGTAGAATAGTAATTGAGTGCCTGAAACATCTTATGCCGGTCGTTACCTTCCGAGAAATCCACAGTTGTGTTTCCGTCAGCATCAACAAACAAGTCTGAATAGTTTGTTTGGGGGGTAAGAACGTTATAATCAATGGCCGTACGAAGATGTGGTTTTGCATCATCATCATCACAGGCGAATAAACCAACCGCTAATAGCCCTGCAAGAACGGTCCGGGAGGAGATTAAATAGCTTTGCATTAGTAAATTAATAAGTTCGGCTGCAAAGATATTATTTAGACCGGTTCAAAATAAGCTTATTTAGACTTTTTATAAATAATTTATATAGAAGAGCTTCGGTTCAAAGCGGTTGCACGTCCTGAGACGGCCTTTAGCCGGGTAACTAATTGATAAGTAACTATTTGTATTTTTCTTTGAGGTTGTCCACGGACATTTTGATCAGCCTTTCAAGAACATCGGAATTTACATCTGCCAATCGTTTTATATAGAGGCAGCCCTTTCCAGCCTTGTGTTTGCCAAGTTCTTGTAAGAGTTCTTGCTGGGTTGAGGAGCCCGGCATTACATAAAGGGAGATATTCTGCTTGCGAGGTGAAAATCCGGTTAAGCAGGAGAAGCCTTCGTGACCACTATCATATTTATAATGATATATGCCAAATCCGACTATGCTGGTCCCCCACATTTTCGGCTTCGCCCCCGTAATCTTCTTCATCATTTTGACAAGGGCGAAACAATCATCTCTTCTGTTCTCGTCCGGAATGGTCTCCAGGAAACTTTCAACGGATACCTCAGTAGGTTTTGTTTTTTGTTCAGCCATAATATTGATCTTAATATCCTTGAATCCTCAAATAATTTCGAAAATAAATGTCCAATTCGGTGAACCTCATTTGTAAAGGGGGTAGATCAATTTAAAAAAGAAATTTATGAGAAAACTAACTGTATTCAATTTCATGACCTTAAATGGATATTTTAAGGGAGCCAATGAAGATATCACCTGGCACAGACATGGCCAGGAAGAAAGTGAATATGCTGCTGAAGGAGCGAAATCTGAAAGCATCATTCTTTTTGGACGCAAAACCTATGAAATGATGGCGAGCTATTGGCCGACACCGATGGCCATGCAAAACGCTCCGGGGGTGGCCAAGGGTATGAACAAATCCGAAAAAATTGTCTTCTCAACAACATTGAAGAAGACAGATTGGCAGAATACCCGACTGATTAAAACCGATATTATTGGTGAGGTAAAGAAGTTAAAAAAGACGTCCGGAAAAGATATGGTAGTTTTGGGAAGCGGCAGTATCGTTACACAGTTTGCACAGGCAGGAATAATTGACAACTATCAATTTATGATAGACCCTGTGGCATTGGATGACGGCGCCACGATCTTCAAAGGAATTACCACAAAGCTTGACCTTAAATTGACAGACACAAAAATTTTCAAAAGCGGTGTCGTGCTGTTGTGCTACCGACCTTTATAAAAATAAATTCAATTCATAAGAAAGACACATGGACGAATATTTAATATTGATGCGCCTTGATCTTATTACTAAAGACGCACAGCCGTCGCCTGAACAGATGCAAGCTTACATGAAGATGTATAACGACTGGGTTGGCGGCATCGCAGCACAAAACAAATTTCTGGGCGGCAAGGGCCTGGCAACCGAAGGTAAAGTGATAAGGTCAAATAATGTAATTACGGATGGGCCCTACGCAGAAACGAAGGAATCATTAGCCGGTTATATCATGATCAAGGCAAAAGATATCGACGAAGCCGTTAGTATCGCAAAAGGTTGCCCGATTTTAATGGGTGAAGGCAATACTGTGGAAGTAAGAAAAGTTGTATCTGTCCATCATAAATAATCACCTTCTCAATGAAGACTTCTTCGACAGCGTAAAAAAATATTATCATACTAAGGCCTGGAGAATCAAAGTCTCTAACTAACTAGGTACTACGTCTCAGGTTGATGTATGAAATAATGAGTGTAAAGGCTGAACGATGCACAAGGAAGAACTCATCCCTCATTTATTCCGGACGGAATACAGAAAAATTGTATCCGTTCTTGGGAAGCGTTTTGGATTTGCTCAGCTTGAAACAGCCGAAGACATTGCCAGTGATACTTTCCTTACCGCTACCCAATCGTGGGGAATTGAAGGAATTCCGGAAAATCCAACGGCTTGGCTATATAATGTAGCAAAAAACAAGGCGAAGAATTTTCTTCATCGTAAAGCATTGTTTGATACGAAAATATCGTCTGTTGTAAAAGGCCAGACAGATGGACTTTATGAATTTGAAATTGATCTTTCGCCTCAAAACATCAATGACAGTCAACTGCAAATGATGTTTGCGATATGCCACCCTGCTTTGCCACCTGAAGGACAAATCGGATTGGCTCTCCGGATTCTTTGCGGTTTTGGGATTGAAGAGATAGCAGACGCATTTCTCACGAACAAGCAAGTTATCAATAAGCGATTATTTCGGGCAAAGGAAAAATTGCGCGAGGAAAATATCAGCATTGAATTTATCGAAGCCGATATTGACGAAAGATTATGGCCAGTATTGACGACGATCTATTTACTATTTAATGAAGGCTATCATTCGCTCAGTCAAAGTAAAACCATTCGAAAGGAATTATGCCTTGAAGCCATTCGGTTATGCACCATGCTCGTGGAAAATGAGCCAACGAACAAACCACAAGTGAATGCCTTACTTTCTTTAATGTGTTTTCATACCTCCCGGTTTGATTCACGAATATCAACTTCGGGTGAGATTATTTTATATGAAGAACAGGATGCAAGTCTTTGGAACTCTGATTTTATCAGCAAGGGCGTATATTTCTTAAACCGTGCGGCTACGGGTGACAGCATTTCAAAATATCATTTAGAAGCAGGCATCGCTTACTGGAATACAAGGCAATCTGATACTGATGAAAAATGGGAAAACATTTTACAACTCTATAATAAATTACTGCAACTGGAGTATTCGCCTGTTGCTGCTTTGAACCGGACCTACGCGCTCGCAAAAGCAAGAGGTAAAAAGGCAGCGCTTGCAGAAGCTGAAAAGTTAGACTTAGTGGATAATCCATTTTATTTCGGGTTGCTGGGAGAATTATACACAGGCATTGACAATGCCAAAGCCTTATTAAGTTATCAAAAAGCGTTCGACCTGGTAAAAACTGAGTCTGGAAAAAGCGCTGTATTAAAAAAGATTGGACAACTCAACCTATAACCATTCACTTTGCAATCGCCGATTCAATTAATAGTAGATGATTATCCAAATTGATTAGTCGGCTCATCACCATTCAATCCGAAAATCTGCTGGTTCAGTCACACCAACCTCACGGTTCACTCCCGGACGTAAAGCCATACAAGGTTCCCTGTGTTTTAATAAGCGAGAATAAAACAAAACCTCAAGCTTTATGAAACATCATGGTAAAACCGTAAACAGATTATGGATTAGTTCCCGGTTGGGAATGGTCATTCTTTTTTTGACCTCCCTCACATTTTTCGCAAGTTGTGACGATGACGACAATGACAACACCCCTACAGCAGATCAGAATATTGTACAAGTTGCCCAAGGTAATTCGAATTTGTCGACCCTCGTTGCTGCATTGACAAAGTATCCTGACCTTGTTGCAACCTTAAGCGGCAATGGCAGCTTCACCGTATTTGCTCCAACCAATACAGCTTTTAATAATTTATTGTCGGCCATCGGCCAGACAAGCCTGGACGACATTCCTGAAGATGTTTTGAAGAATGTTCTTCAATATCATGTGGTCACAACGGGCGCATTAAAAGCTAGTCAGTTGATGGCTGGTGATGTAGAAACAGCAAACACAGAAGATATTGCGGTAACCACCGCCGGCGGTGTGAAGCTCAATGGTACTGTGAACGTTACAACTGCAGACGTAACGACCTTGAATGGGGTGGTTCATATTGTGGACGCCGTATTGGTACCACCATCCATTGCACCCGTCGTCGGAACCATCGTTGCTCCTGCATATTTCAATAAGGATTTCACAACACTGATTGCCGCAGTGAAAGCTGCAGACCCCAGCATACTCTCAACATTGTTAAGCAATGGGCCATCGAACAAAAAACTAACGCTCTTTGCACCTACTAATGAAGCATTTACAGCAGCGGGCATTACGACGCTACCTGATGAAGCCACATTAAATTCAGTTTTGAAGTATCATGTCATTGATGATGAAGTTTTAGCAGCAGAATTACCTTCAGGCAGTGCAGCTATCCCGACGCTAAATGGGGATTTTTATCTTAGCAACAACGGAGCGGCTGGCGTTTTTATCAACGCAAAATCTAAGGTAGTCGCAACAGACATTACCGGATCAAATGGTGTTGTGCATGTTATTAACAGAACTTTAGTACCACCCTCAAAATCGATCGCACAACTCGCGATAGATCTTTCTACGGGTGCTAATCCGGAGTTTACACAGTTGGTTGCCGCCCTTGGACGGACGGGCGGAACGGCAACGGATCTGCTGGAAGCGGCCAGCAACGGCGAGGCTAACATAACAGTTTTTGCACCGACAGATGCTTCGTTCCAACAATTGTATACTGCTTTGGGTGTAGCGGGTGTTAATGATATTCCACTGGAAACATTAAGCGCCGTCCTTCAACATCACATTGTGGGGGCTCGTGTTTTTTCGACAGATCTCACGAACGGTAACGTAGCAACTTTGAATGGCAATGTAGCAATCAGCGCAACCAATAGTACTGTGACTGATGGCAAAGGAAATGTTGCTAATCTTAGTTCCAACGCACCACTCCTGGATGTATTGGCGACAAACGGTGTCATTCATACGATAGATCGTGTATTATTACCGTAATTGAAAATAGTGTTAATTTTGTTTACCGCCCTGCCTTTGTTACTTCGGCAGGGCGTAACTTTATGTCACCTTCATTGATTCCTGGTTTTTAGTCACCATTCAATTCAATTTCGTGTTTAGCCTTCGGTACCGGTACTTGTTCATTCTTCTCCTAGCCGTTTATTCTTTCCTGAATATTCTTTTCACGGTCGGTACCAAATTGCTTGACGTTGAGATTCCCTATTTCTATTTATTTGGTCTCATCGGAGTAGAGATTTTGCTGGTTTGGGAATTAAACCGCTTCGTAGAACGGCGGCTAACTTTCCTCCATCAATTGCTTGGGAAAAAAATCCATGCTTTAATCATTCTTTTTGTTTGCAGTATGGTGAACGTGGTCATTGCCTCCATCCTTTCATTGGGCGCATTGTATGCCGTGTTACAACATGATATTGTATGGAGTACCAATCACCTTGTGCTGGTACTGGCATTTGGATTCCGTGTCAACTTATTTCTTAATTGCCTCAATGCCATTTATTACTATATGGAACGGTTGAAAAAATCTGAGCTGAAAGCCGAGCGATTGGAAAAAGTTAGCATCGAAGCTCAGTTTGAAGCTTTGCGGAATCAGATCAATCCGCATTTTCTTTTTAATTGTTTCAATGCCCTTTCAACATTGGTTTATAAGGATGCCGATACATCTGCAAAATTTATCGCGCAACTTTCAAAGGTTTACCGATACCTTTTGTATAACCAGGAGAAAAAGATCGTATCACTAAATGAAGAGCTGGAGTTTATGGATTCCTATTTATTTCTTTTAAAAATCAGGTTTGGTGATAATATCTCAATTGAAAAAAATATTTCAGCTGATGCTAATAAATTTTTCATTGCCCCCGCATCCCTTCAAATGTTAATTGAGAATGCGATCAAACACAACGTGGTTTCCACAAAAAATCCATTAAAGATTAAAATCAGTTCACAAAATGGGTCGATAGAAGTTATCAATAATATCCAGGAAAAGGCTGTGAAGGAAGATTCGACTTTTATCGGGTTAAAGAATATTAAGAAGCGTTATGAATTTTTAAGTGACACGCCTGTGGAGATTGTAAAAACTCATGAGGAATTCAGGGTTAAAATTCCTTTACTTCAATTGGAGAACTGAGAAATGAAAGCATTGATTATAGAAGATGAGGTATTGGCCGCTGAACGATTGACAACATTGTTGGCTGAATGCGATTCAAGTATCCAGGTAATAGGTCAACTCGATTCCATCCAGGACGTCATAGCATATTTTCAGTCGGGCAAAAATGCAGACATCGTATTCCTGGATATTCAATTGGCAGACGGAAAGAGCTTCGAAATTTTTGACAAGGTGAGGATTGAGGTGCCTATCATATTTACCACAGCGTTTGATCAATATGCATTGCAAGCTTTTAAGCTACATAGTATTGACTACCTTCTGAAACCTATAGAGGTAAATGATTTGCGCCATGCGATTGAAAAATTTAAAAAATTATCAGCATCCAAAATCAGCCTCAATGAATCTGAGATCAGCGCATTGAAAGATCTTTTATCCCAAAAAAGCCATAGGTATAAGCAGCGCATATTAGTTAAAGCAGGAAACAAGCTACAATACAAACCCACACATTCAGTAGCCTACTTTTTCGCCGAGGGAAAAACCGCGTACATGATTGGAAAAGATGGTCGCAAACATATGATCGATCACACACTGGAGGAACTTGAACAAATGCTTAACCCCGAATATTTTTTCAGGATCAGTCGCAAATTTATCGTGAACTTCGAGGCTGTAACGGAAATTAAAGGACTGATAAGTTCGCGCCTTGAAGTTAAGCTTAATCAAACTTTTGAACATGAACTGTTGGTAAGCCGGGAGCGTGTTCACGAATTTAAAGCCTGGTTGGACCGATAACACTAAGGTCGCTTCTTTGCAGCCCGTCCCAAATATTTAAATGCATCTACCATTAAAATTGTACCCGTAATTCCAATGGCTCCGCCTGACACTAAGAGTATCTTACCCAGGTCATCATTTTTTCTACCTAACATCAGACCTCCTGCAATGGTGACGGAATAACCAAGCGTGGCCATTCCGATACCACGTTTGAATTTGTTCTCCGCTTTTCCCAGGTTCATTTGAATGTTATTTACATCCTTGTTCAAAGCCAGTACGTCCTTTTTCAGCTGTTCGATCTCCATCGATTGTGAAGAAGGGCTCTGCTGACCGAAAAGATGATTTAGAGAAAATGTAGATAGTAAAATAATGATGAGTGCCTTCATAGATTTGATGATTACAAAATTGATTTCGTGAAGATTATTGAGGCTGAAAAAAAGCGTCATTAATGTATCGACATGATTAACTTATAAAGTAATTACTTGTTCTAAGAACGAGTGAAAAAATTCAAGTGTGGCGTATGAATAAAACACTGTTGGCTTACCTATATACTTTATTGTTGCTTTTCTCCGGTAAAGTTGTCTTTTCCCAAACTGGCGTCATTACAGGTGTTATCAAAGATCGCGACACGCAGGCAACGCTTGTGGGAGTGTCTGTTGTTTTGGAAGGCACTGAGCAAGCCGTCGGTGCGGCCTCCGAACTGGACGGGAGTTATAAAATTGTTGCCCCAACGGGAAGCTATACGATAAAAGCATCCTTTGTCGGGTATAAAGACTTAAAAAAATTTAACATTGTTCTTACTTCAGGAAATGCCAGTATTGTGAATTTTGAATTAGAGGAAGAACTGACAACCCTAAATGAAGTTGTCGTACAAGGGGGCCGGACTGCTGCGGTGGCCACACTTGAAAGTCCGCTGTCAATTCAAAAATTATCGACCGAAGAGATCCGCAGCAATCCGGGAGGTAATTTTGATATTTCAAGAGTTATTCAATCGTTGCCCGGCGTAAGTTCCAGTCCCGGTGGCGTTCGAAATGACATTATTATCCGCGGCGGCGCACCGAATGAAAACGTGTATTACCTGGATGGAATCGAAGTGCCCGTCATCAATCATTTTACCACCCAAGGCAGTTCAGGTGGTCCCCAGGGAATTTTAAATGTATCGTTCATTGAAGATGTGACACTGAGTACCAGCGCATTCAATGCCAAGTACGACAACGCACTCTCGTCTGTCTTTCAGTTTGTGCAACGCGATGGTAACAAGGAACGACTTCAAGGGAATATCCGTTTGAGCGGAACAGAACTGGCCACAACCTTTGATGGACCCATATCATCGAAAACAACCTTCTTAGCGTCAGCGCGAAGGTCGTATTTACAATACTTTTTTAAGCTGATCGACTTGCCCATCAGGCCAAGTTACTGGGATTTCCAGTTTAAGATTACCCACCAGTTGAATGCAAAGACCACACTGACAGCAATCGGACTTGGCGCCATCGACGACTTCACTTTTGCCGTACCTAAAGAAAGTACCCCGGAAAAAGAATATGTGTTACGATCCAATCCCTTGATCAACCAAAACAGCTATACAGTAGGCCTTGCGTTAAAGCGGCTTTTAACGAACGGTTATCTTAATATCGCTTTAAGTCGTAACTATTTCTCGAATCAGCTCGATAAATTTGAAGATGGTCAAAACGAGATTGAATCTCTTCGCACGCTTAAATCAACCTCTGACGAAATTGAAAATAAATTGCGCGTTGACGTTAATAAATCAGTGAACGGCTGGAAATATTCTTACGGACTAACATTTCAGTATGTTCAATTCACGAATAATCTCTTCAACAAATTCCGGAAAGAAATCACGGATGAAAATGGGAATATCATTCAACCAGGGTCAATCATTAATTTTAATACTGCCATTGACTTCATAAAATATGGTGCGTTTACACAACTGACCAAAACATTTTTTGATAACCGCTTCAGTGTTTCGGGAGGCGTTCGTACCGATTTAAATTCTTTTACTACGGATGGAGGTGATCCAGTTCAGACAATTTCACCAAGAGTATCATTTTCATATGCCGTCAACGACCAATGGAACATCAATGCATCACTCGGGCAATATTATAAAACACCGATCTACACTGTATTAGGATTTAAAGACAATCAGGGGAATTATGTCAACAAGGACAGTAAGTATATCCGATCTACCCATTATGTAGCAGGAATAGAGTATCTGCCCAATGATGGATTTCGTTTTACTGCCGAAGGTTTTTATAAAAATTATGATCATTATCCAGTATCCATCAATAGAGGGATTTCGCTTGCCAATGAAGGGGCAGAATTTGGCGCTATAGGAAACGAAGCCATCAGCAGTACTGGTAAAGGAAGGTCGTTTGGTGTTGAGCTTTTCATTCAGAAGAAGCTTACAAAAAATACGTTTTATGTCATCTCTTATACCTGGTACAAAAGCGAGTTCACCGGGGCAGATGATGAGCACATAGCCTCTGCGTGGGATAACAGAAACCTTGTATCTGGGTTGCTCGGAAAAAAATTCAAGAAAGGCTGGGAATTTGGGTTGAAATTCCGCTACGCCGGTGGGGCTCCTTATACGCCTTTTGATCTTGAAGCGTCGCAGCGCAATTACTTAAGTTTGGGAACAGGCGTACTGGATCTATCGCGTCTAAATGCTGAACGTCTTGATTCTTTTAATCAGCTCGATTTACGAATAGATAAGAAGTGGAATTATAAAAGGTTAACCCTGGATTTGTATCTCGATATCCAGAACTTATTGGTTTCGAAAACTCCTTCCGCACCAGATTATACTTTTGAGCGGAATGAAGATAGCACCTATAAAACAACTGATGGAGAACCTATAAAGGCTGATGGATCCAACGCTATTCCCATCATTTTAAAAGATGACGATCCGTTTTTTGTACCGACAATAGGCTTTATTCTGGAATTCTAAGAATTGTCCGTCTGGTAATCACGTAAATGATAAACCCTGGCGGAATTAGCGCTATATTACATTACAATGCCTTGTATTTTTAGTTGCTTCTCGTTGTTCGATTTGCATTGATTGACTCTTGCCGTGCTACTGTCGCCCTCCTGCCAGACCTCCGTAACACATAAGAAGTTTGTAAATTTTTAAACCATTTAATATGTGTTTTTCAGCCGGAGCTAGTTTTGGCGCGAGTGCCGTTTTAGGTGCATTGAGCGTTGCCACTCTTAAAAATGTTAAGGGATCAGCGCAAGTACCCTTTGCCATGATTCCGCTTATGTTCGCTGTTCAACAAGCAGCCGAAGGCATGTTATGGATTGGACTCTCAGGAACAGAACACGAATCGTGGCGCCATTTTCCAATATATATTTTTCTCATCTTTGCCCAGCTTATATGGCCCATATGGGTACCGTTATCCATCTGGCGGCTGGAGAAAGACCCGACGCGAAAAAAGATACTTGCCGGGTTATTGTCGATCGGCATTATCATCTCCGTATACCTCTTGTACTGCATGTTTGTTTATGACATTAAGGCGGAAATCCATGAAGGGCATATCCGGTATATTCTTAATTTTCCGTTAGCCTTTGCGGCCATCAGCAGTGTGTTTTATTTTATGCCAACTGTCTTGCCGCTTTTCGTTTCAAGTTTTAAAGGAATGTGGCAACTGGGTCTGGCTATATTGTCTTCCTTTATTGTCACGAAGATCTATTTTGACGAGCATTTAATTTCAGTGTGGTGCTTTTTTGCGGCGATCATCAGTATGTTGATCTTAATTGTGCTCATCCTCTCCCGACGGGAAGCAGATAGGCAACGCAACCTGGAAAATGAAAGCACGCTGTCACAATGATGTAATGCTTATTAAAGCAAAGGAGGTTCGCAAGCCGAGATTATGTCGTATAGGTTTTAAACTCAAAAGGAAGTTCTATAATCTCCGCGTACTCGTGACCCATTGCTTCCATATCATCATCGTCGTCGCGTGCGCACCATATGATTTTGGTTCCTTTAAGTTTTTCCAGCGATAAAAGAATGTCTTGTATAAGTTTGGAAGACGCTGTATTTATATATTCAAGCTTAAGCACTAGTTCCGTAATGGGGTTAGGCTCTTTCTTATACAACTCAATCCATTCAAGCGCGGGTCTAAAAAATTCAACACAATCTTCTGGTAGTGAGCGGCCCTTGATTTCAAATACACCAGTCTCTTTATTGAAGATAATTTCCGGGGTATCATCTGATCCCTCGATGTGCAATGTGTTCATATTAAATGTAGATTAAGCCTTAACTATCAATTTAAGTAATATCTCCATCAAAAACTTCAGTGAGTGTGACGGACGGATGTGAAAAGGCAGCGTTGCTCCGTTGTTGGATGTAATAATCCCAAATCGGTGATGCGCTAATTGGGCATTGTGTTGAATATAGAGATTAATATTACTTACGCTCGCTGCTGTAGATTGAGCAAGAACCCATACCAATTGTTAATTCTTATTAAACCATTGTAAATCAAGGTTATTTTCAGAAAATTTAAGAAGAAGTAATGTCCTACCTTACCTCAACAGATTGATGTTAGATTAATGGAGAAGTCACAAAAATACAAGCACCACGCCTAATCGATAATTTAAGAGTATGGTGTTTTAATCATTTCATTAATTGTATTCTACATCGCCTATACCCTGCATTTTGCCATCCATTTTAACAAGACAAAAACAAAGCTTTCTAATAATCAAATCCTCGTACAAATATTCTCATCTGGCTAATTCCATTTTTCTGGATAATGATCTTGAAGACATTGCTGCGCCCCATGCTAGATCGAACGGGAACAAAAATCGAAAAAATATCCCCGGATTTTATGAAAGTGAAATTGGCGTCTGGGGTTATGACGACTCTCGTTCTCAGGATGGTGCTGGGGATGAATGCAGTGGCGGCGATGATTGATAATTTTTTCGCTGTATTTACTTAGCAAAAGTAAAACTAATGCATTACTTTCACGTTTGTTAAGTAAATATCAAAAAAAAATGAAAGATCATTCCCTAGGTGAATTTGAAGAGCTGGTATTGCTTATGGTTGCTGCCCTTCATCATGATGCTTACGGTGTTTCCATTCTCGAAAACCTGGAGCAGCATTTGCGAAAAAAGCTGAACATCAGCGCGGTCCATGTCGCGTTGAAGCGCATGGAAGACAAGGGGTTTGTTAAGTCAAAGTTCGGAGGTATTACCGAGGAGCGCGGTGGACGGAGGAAAAAGTTTTACGTCCTAACAGCGCTGGGAAAACGCGTCCTTGATTATCAGTATTCACTCCGTACCAGTCTTTATAATCAGATCCCAAAAATTGCTTTCCATTCATGAAACCGCAGCCTCCGAAACATGCGCTAAAGTTTTTTCGCTGGTTCTGCAGAGAGGACTATCTCGAAGAACTGGAAGGAGATCTTACCGAGGTTTTTTACAAAAAGTATGCTGCATCACCTGGTAAGGCGAGACGGGAATTTACTTGGAGCATTATAAAATATTTCAGACCTGGATTTATAAAATCCTTCAAATCAACTCACAATAATTCTTTCGCGATGTATAAAAACCATCTCAAGATCAGCTGGCGAAGTCTACTGAGGCAAAAAATGTATTCTGTTATTAAAGTAGGTGGGCTAGCGCTTGGCCTTGCCGCGTGTTTTTTAATTTCATTATTCATTCTCGATGAGTTACGTTATGACAGTCATTATGCTAATTACGAACGGATCTATCGCGTTGTTGGCGTATTTAATGACAATGGAAATATGTCGAGAGAAGTATGGTTTCCTGCGCCCTTCGCTCCTGCATTGAAACAAGACTATCCAGAAGTAGAACTCTCAGGACGGTATAACGCAAGTGCACTATTTGGCGCGGGGACAGCACAAGTTCGAAAAGACGGCGACATCGAGAATTCCTTTGAAGAGGGAATTGTCTACTTCGATCAATCGCTGCTGGAAATATTTAGCTTGCCTATGGTTTATGGAGACCTAACAACTGCATTAAAAGAGCCGGGGACCATCGTGATCACGCAGCAAATAGCCGAGAAGTATTTTCCGGGAGAAGATCCCACGGGAAAACTTTTAATTGTGAATGATAAAGATACCGAACCGTATAAAATTGGCGGTGTCGTGAGCGACTTTCTTCCTACGTCGCATATTCAGTTTGATTTTCTCATCACTATGACTGGTAGAGAATTTTTTGAGGGAGAACAAAGTACGTGGGATGCTTCCAATTATCCGACGTATGTTTTATTAAGACCGGGGACCGATGCGAAAGCATTGGCGGAAAAAATGATGAAAGGCATCGTCGAGAAATACTATTTACCAGCCATGCTTGCCACCGGACAGATGAGCGAAAAAGATATCCGCGAAATGATGGGGCATGCCCACCTTGAATTGCAGCCCGTCACTGATATTTACCTAGACTCAGACGTAGGTGATTCATTGCAGCATGGCGATATGCGCTTCATCTGGCTATTCGGAACCATCGCCATATTTATTCTCATTATTGCCTGCATTAATTTTATCAATCTCTCAACAGCCAAATCTGCAAACCGGGCGAAAGAAGTAGGACTTCGAAAAGTTGTAGGCTCGTTTCGTGGCAACATCATTACCCAGTTCCTTACGGAGTCATTTCTTTTCAGCTTTCTCTCGTGTGTAATAGCGGTAGCGGTCGCCGTCTTGTTGTTGCCGTATTTTAATATGCTTTCAGGCAAGTCAATCGTCTTGCCCTGGACTGAATGGCAGCTAATGCCTATTCTTTTCATCGTCGTCCTAACGGTAGGAATACTGGCCGGCCTATATCCCGCCTTTTATTTGTCGTCCTTTAAACCGATCCAGGTACTCAAGGGTGACCTGAGCCGGGGAAGCAAAAGTTCCAGCATGCGAAGTACACTGGTTGTGTTTCAATTCACAACCTCCATAGTACTGATCGTAAGCACTTTTATTATTCATCGTCAGATGGATTATATTCTAAACAAGGAATTAGGTTTTGAAAAAGATCAGGTCCTGCTCGTGCAAGGCGCAGGTACTTTGGGCGGACAGATAAACACCTTTAAAAAAGAGTTACTGCAATTACCTCAGGTCAAATATACCTCCGTGAGCGATTATTTACCGATCAGAAATACCAAACGTAATGGGAACAGCTTCTGGAAAGAAGGACGAACAAAAGAAGACAAAGGAATTGGCGGGCAGATATGGCGTGTGGATCACGATTATATTCAAACCATGGGCATGGAGATTGTAGAAGGAAGAAATTTTAATGTCCAAATGGCCACAGATTCGCAGGCTGTTATTGTCAACCAGACGATGGCCAAAAAACTAGGCCTTCAGGTCCCTGTGGGCCAACGCATAACAAATGGCTGGGAAATTCGGAATATTATTGGTGTGGTAAAGGATTTTCATTTTGAATCGCTGAAGGAAAACATTCAACCCCTCTGTCTCGCGATCGGGAACAGTCCCGAGATTGTGTCTGTCAAGACCAGTTCAACGGATATGCATGGTACGCTGGAGGCAGTTGCAAAAGTTTGGAAAAAATTAGTTCCACATCAACCCTTCCGGTACACGTTTCTTGACCAGCGGTACGCTGCCATGTACGATGATGTTAGAAGGATGGAAAGAATCTTTACCAGCTTCGCTGTGTTTGCAATACTTGTTGCCTGCCTTGGTCTCTTTGCTCTTTCGGCATACATGGTTGAGCAACGCGGCAAAGAGATCAGTATCCGGCTCGTACTGGGGGCTTCGATGAACAGTATATTTCATTTGCTTACCGGAAACTTCATCAAGCTTGTAGTCGTGTCGTTTATTATCGCCACGCCTTTGGCCTGGTATATTATGCAGAAATGGCTGGAAGGTTATGTTTACCGGACAGCGATTGGCCTGGACGTGTTTATATTGTCGGGTGCAATAGCAATTCTCATTGCCCTCCTCACGGTAAGTTACCAATCTGTCCGGGCAGCGCTGGTGAAACCCGTGGAGAAATTGAGATCGGAATGATCACGTTATCTTTCAAAGCAGCAGGCAGCGACGTCGCCTCATGTGGGAAAACGACGTAGTGCTATTTTTATCGCATATGGCTAAAATGCGTCAGGATTTGACGCATTTATTATTAGGAGTCTCAAATGACCCTTGTTTTGATCCTGTCGAATACAACACATAACGTTTGCCTATGTTTTTTGTATAATTACCCAAGTGAGGTCATCTTCCTGAGCCCGCTTTTCAGTTCTTTTTTCTTCTTTCGAAAATTTTATCGGCCATTTCCTTTGTAACTCCGAACACCTTACCAGCGGACGCATCTTTCATAAACTGGTCGACATAACGTTGACTAAGTTGCGTATTGTCTTTGTATTTTTTTCTCAGCCTCTCAAGTCTTGCGTGCAGATCTTTTCTCACGTTGGCGTAGGCTGGATCATCGTACACATTTTTTAATTCCATTGGATCTTTTTTTCGATCGATCAATTCCCATTTATCCTCCACAAAATAATAATGGATAAGCTTGTAATCCTTGGTAACAATCGCATAGTGGCGGTTGACCATATGTTCGGCGGGATACTCATAATAGTGATAGTAGACCGCATCTCTTGTCCATTTATCCGATTGACCTGTGAGCACAGGAATAATGCTTTCACCCTGCATATCGGTAGGCGCCGGAATTCCAGCAGCCTCCAGAAACGTCTGAGCGAAATCCAGGTTTTGGACAAGCTCATCGGAACGGCTACCTGCTTTGACTTTTCCAGGCCATGCTACAAGGAGCGGCGTTTTAAAGGATTCATCATAGACAAAACGTTTGTCAAACCAACCGTGTTCTCCCAGGTAAAATCCCTGGTCGGACGTATACACGATGATTGTGTTTTCCATGAGGTTATTGGCTTCAAGGTAGTCCAGCAACCGTCCGACATTTTCGTCAACGGCTTTGATTGTACCGAGGTAGTCTTGCATATAGCGTTGATACTTCCAACGCATTTTATCCCCATCGGTCATGCTTGGATAAGCCTTTTTAAAATCTTCGTTGACCTTGCTGTAGACCTTTTTAAAATTTTCTGCCTGCGTAGGATTCAATCGGCTGAACTCATATTTATATCGTTCTTTGTCAAATCCGATTTCGGGGATTCCAAGCTCATCCATTACCTCGGGAAAAACTTTATTATCGCCAGCCCAACTCATGTGCTTGCGTATATTCATTTCCGCCTCAGCAACGGGAGAAGTTCTGCCTGAATAATCATCAAACAGTGTTGCCGGCTCCGGAAATTTTTTGTTGGTAAATTCCTCTAAATGACGCTCTGCCATTAACCACGAACGATGCGGCGCTTTGTGTAAATACATTAGCATAAACGGCTGATCAGCATTCCGCTCTTTTTTGAGCCAATCTAACGTCATATCCGTAACGATGTCGGTGACATACCCTTCAACCCGGATGTTTCCCTGATGCTTCGTAATAAAATCAGGATTGTAATACGCGCCCTGCCCGGGAAGAATTTTAAACTGATCAAATCCTTTGGGATTGTTTCCAAAATGCAGTTTACCAAACATCGCGGTTTGATAACCTGCCCGCTGAAGCAGTTGTGGGAACGTGATGTTTGTTGTATCAAAGTGAAAATGATTGTCGATTTTTCCGTTAAGATGGGAATGCTTTCCTGTAAGGATAGTTGCACGCGAAGGCGCACATATGGAATTCGTTACACTTGCATTGGTAAAAAGCATACCCATGCTGGCTATTCTATCGATGTTGGGTGTTTGGATCAATCGTTTATCGTATGCCGATATAGCCTGATATGCATGATCATCCGACATGATAAAAATAATATTCGGTCGTTTGGAATTTTGGGTTGCCTGAGAGAATACGCTTTCGATTTGCATCAGAAGCAAAGTGCACAGCGCGACAAAATATTTGACCATGGGGCGTTGGATTGTGTTCAAAAATCAAAATACAGTATTTCCCGATAAAAATTTAAGCAAACCTTCTCAAATCTTTGTTGAGGGCAAGTTATCATCTGAAGGGTTTGATTTCAATAGGCTGCTTCGAAGTCTGTTATCCGGGTGTCTGCGTTTGTTGGCGACGCGTATACTTCGCGAAACGCTAGTTGGGATCTATCAAACTGAAGTTTTTATTTATAAGCGTCTGCATTCAAAGCCTGTTATCCGAGAGCCTGCGGTTGTTGGTGGAGCTCACGCAAGGGGCTCTTCACAACACCAACAACGGCTGGGCGAGTGCTACTTCGAAGTCGGGTTATCCAGATGTCTGCAGTTATTAGTGACGCATACGCTTCGCGCAACAGCGTAGTTGGATCTATTAAATCGAAGTTTCTATTTTTAAGCGTCTGCATTCAAAACCTGTTATCGAGAGCCTGCGGTTGTTGGGGGAGCTCACGCAAGGGGCTCTTCACAACACCAACAACGGCTGGGCGAGTGCTACTTCGAAGTCGGGTTATCCAGATGTCTGCAGTTATTAGTGACGCATACGCTTCGCGCAACAACGTAGTTGGATCTATTAAATCGAAGTTTTTATTTTTAGCGTCTGCATTCAAAGCCTGTTATCCGAGAGCCTGCGGTTGTTGGTGGAGCTCGCGCACCAGGCTCCCGCAACACCAACAACGGCGGGCGCATCGCTTAACAGGGAAGTGTAAGGACAACTATATGGAATAGTAAATCAATACGACTTATCCATGGATTTTTCGAATATTGTTTCGTTACCAGGTCGATTGATCGCCGTAGCAATGATTTTGATTCCCGAGAACGCAGGTAGCGGCTGGGTGGTAACGTATGTCCATTCTTTGGTCCCGGGCTGATATTCAGCATCTCCAGCGTCGATGATACGGTCACCGTCCATGACAGTGATGGTGACCCGAATTGTTTTCAGGTTGTCGAAGACCACCACGGAAATTGTACTTCCGACAGACCCGGCAAATGCGGTTATCCTTACATCTAAAATTTTGGGAGGTATGAGATAGTCGCTTACAGCCTCGGATAATGCACTGCTGAACGGTTTATCGCCAGCCATCTGCTGATATGCAGCCTTTGCTACAGGGTCTTGCATTTTTACTTTCGCATATTCGGTAGCACGACCAAAGCGTTCGCGGTGTGCTATTTGTTTTACAGACAAGACCTGCTCGCTTGTTGACCTTCTTGTTGCTATGGTGACGCCACGTACCACACGAAATACGATTTTCTTTCCAAACTTGCCGCTCATGCCTTCGGTCAAGTCGTTTTCTTTAATAATAGCCATGATAAAATAAAATTTAAGGTTAAGTAATTGATTTGGTATCGCCTCCCGATAGCCGCGGTGTTTCGTAGAAGTGATCCCCAAAAGTATAGCAGCAGGCCGAAACCTATTTTCGGGCTAATTTTTTTCTTAACTATCCCTTCCTTTTTTTAGACTGCCATAATTACAGGTTTGTGAACAAAACCTGACTCTAGCTAAGGGGTAGCTAAGGGTTAGCTCTACTGTCTGTAAACTGACAGGTGGGTTTAGCTAGGTAGGTATTTTGTTCGGGCCACTGGATGGAAGAGATTACTGGCTACGTCGTTGCCTATTATGCATGTTTTATACAATTGGTTAAAGATCCTTCCATCTTAGATTTACGATCAAACCCCTTTTTGATGATCGTTTCGGTAAGGCTAGCTCAAGTATTTTTTGCCATCAGTCTAATATCATGGGCACTTCAGCATTTTATCTTAGGCGAATTTGTTACGGGCAGGCCGCCCCTGTGGCCGGAGGCATTACCCGGCAAATTGCTCTTTGCTTATGCTTGCGGAATTATTTTGCTGGTTGCCGGAATCTCCATCCTTACTCACTGGAAACCTATACTTACCGTAACGTGTGCTGGCATGATAATTTTAGTGTGGGCGGCTTTGAGAAATATCTATGCGTTAATTATCAGCCTTGATTATGGTATTATACTCACGAATACAAACAAAGCGTTAACAATCGGATTTGGTGCGCTACTGGTCGCGTCTACGTTCAGAGATACTGAACCCACAGTGACTAAATCCTTGCTTCAAAGGATCATTGACCGGTTAGCACCTTTGTCGAAGTATTTTATCGGATTGTTTTTACTCGTAAGCGGTATTCAACATTTCCTGTTCGCATCCTTTGTAAAGTTTCTTGTTCCTGCGTGGATTCCCTTTCCGGAGTTCTGGACATACCTGGCTGGGGTGGCCTTAATTGCAGGCGGACTTGGCATCATCACTAATATTCAGCGAAAACTTGCCGCTACGTTATCCGGCTATATGATTTTCATATGGCTGATCGTTCTTCATATTCCACGTGCATTGGGAGCAGAGGGAAATGCGAACGAAGTTACCGCTGTTTTTGAGGCCTTGGCGACGAGTTCGCTTTTGTTTATCATAGCGATGACATCGAATCGGGAGCAAAAGGATGAGGATCTCAGTTCACGTTAGCCTAGGCGGCTAGTACTGATCCTATGGACGGCAAGTTTTACGTTCCTGGATGATCCACACCTCACGGTTTTTGGCCAGCTCGCTTTTTAGGTAATCCGATGGGCCATTGTTTCCACGAATTAATGACTGTTCAAACCACTTTCATATCTCCTGTTCCACTGCTGAAGACAAATTTATCTACGATTTTAGCATCGGTAAATACAGCATTCGCCTTGTCTATTCCTGCCTTCACTGAAATGGTTGTTATCGGTATCGCTTCTTGCATTGGGCGATATTGCTTCGCCGTATCGACGAGCTGATATCCCAATATGTTGTCGAGAAAAACCTCTAATGCTCTTGCGAAAAAATAAACCGGCGTCGTAAAGTTCTTGCCAGAATCTGTGGTGATCACCGTCTTTTTCTTATTGGCAATATTACCGATGGATTGCTGAGAAGAACATGAAGCAATAAGAAAGGCAGTGGCAGCGTATCGTTTATGATTTATCAGCTTAGTGAGTTCCTTATTCCTGATGACGTGGGCCAGGTACTTATTGTCTTTAGTCACCTTGACCCGGCAAGGATTTAACGGTGCCTCTATCAGTTTATTTGTGCGCTTATCAACCAGTGGAATTGTATGCCCGATATAGATCACCAGAGCGTTTTTTGAAAATAATGATGCAGTAAGATCCTTTGTTGCTTTTTTTATATTGCTCCCATCGATGATTACGTGAAGATTGATGCCGAGCATTTCCCATCTGTTTAAAATTGAGTCCTTCACATTTTTTCCGGTAATATACCACTCAATAAAATCGTCGGTTGACTTTCCCGAAGTGATATCGTAGGTACCGAGGTACATATGTAAAAACACATCCGTAATCAGGTTGCTGGCCGGTTGTCCCTGGCCAGTACTTGTTGAACCAGCTTGTTTCGAATAAAGCGGTGCTGGTTTCTGGCTGTTGGTGTAACCACCACCGGGGCTTTGCCCCTGTGCATAGCCGATATCATTTCCCATACGCTACGTCAAGGGATATTCGGGAAGTTTATCAGTCTCATTACGAAGGTAAACCAATTTGGTAGGGATAACGATCTCCCACGGCGTACCGACAAACAGCGCACCTACGGCGTGTTTTAAATTTTGAGTACTCGTCCCTTCGTAATTTCTTTCTACTGTTATATTCCAGGAAGAAGTATTTGTTGCTATAGCCTGTTCGATGCGTACGATGCGATAGATTTCATAGTCAACCAAAATCTCACGGTTGATATCATTTTCGAGGTTCAAGGAATGTATCTCATTGTTAACCAAGTCCCAATAAAAAGTGCTATCGGTTAGTTTAAAAATGTTACTGCCACTTGTAACTTCAATCAAACCAGGTCTGTCTGTGTAATCACATTGCTTCGCTTCCTTTAATTCCTGAATCATGGAAACATATTCGTCATCACCGGACACGGGCGGCATTCCGCTTGAACCCCAAATCTGTCCGGTCTTCAGAAACCAGCTGAAGATTTCTTCCATACCGCGACGCACAGGAACCTGCAGTCTTGCTGCACCGGCCATTAAAAATTTATCAAACAACGGATCGCCTGAGTCTTCGTCTATCAGCTCGGGCCATTTACACTTCCGGGCCCACATACTGTGATAAAACAAATAGGTGAGATAATTCCATTCAAATACCTGTTCGAAAAATTGAATGACAGGCGCATCCTTTTCCAGTTTTTCAAAATTGATCTCCGGATATCCGCAAGGGGACACCCGTTCCATCATCGAACCCATACCATTAAAATAATTGCACATCAGGATGGCAATTACATGGCGTTTTAATTCGTTCCTTTCAATTTCACGGTTCAGAAAGGGATTCCTTCCCTTTATCTGGACCAACGGACTCACCTCACTGTTTGCTGCTTTGAATGCTTCCAGTTTACGATTGTAATCGGCAGCAATCAGGTTATATATTTTCGCCTGCCATTTTTCAAATGCCTCGTCTGTAAGTTTACATTTTAGACTGGCAGTTCCACTCAATGAAAATCCTAACGTGGTAAAGCCGGACAGAGAAAGTGTTACCGCGCCTTGCTCGCCGTTCATAGCAACTGTGCCCGAAGCCGGCCAATTAAAATTAGGTTGACCTCCACCCTGCGAGCGTTCATTCATGAAACGGTGGAATATTAAATCTTTTCCGACGTGTACAGATATTGCTGCTTCGTCGTAAGGGTCGGTACCCTTTGGATGTCCGGTTGAACACAAAATATTATAATCCAGCGCTACAACCTTATATCCATTTGGCACTTCGGGAGACCGAAAATCGTGCGATGAGAATCCAGCAGTTTTCCCCGCATCAGTTTCACTAACGTTTTGACTAAACGCAAATTGAATATAGATCACTTCTTCCGGCGGCTGGATTTCTTCTGTGGTAGCGATGGCGTATTGATTCAAAAAGTCTCCATAGTTAATTCTCGAAATTGCAAGCGGCGTAATAGCCGGCTTTTCGGGTTCATTTTTCTTCTTATCCTGGTCCTTTTTCAGTTGAAACAGTTTTTTAAAAGTTGCAGCGGGCTCGGGAACTATTAAGTCAAACATCATGTGTTTGCTTAGATTGAAAACCTGGGCATGTGTTACCTTGTTGACCCAGTAGTACATTCCAGCCCGATGAGTCGATCCGGCCTGGGTGTTGTCTATGCTATGTTTGTTGACTTCCTCCAGTTCGTTAATGATTTTGCTGATTTGAAGGCGTCTGACCTTTTCTTGTATTTTAGAAACAGAACGATCAATAATTTCTTTTGAATAAGCGCGGGCTATATTTTCTGATTGTGACTTTGCAAAGTCACCTGTAACATTTGCATGTGGATTAATGGTAACAGCCTCGCCATATTTGATTGTCGCTGTCACGCCTGCATCAACATTCACTTTCGAGTCAATGGTGTTTTTAACTTCCGATTGCAATGAAAATTTCTCGCCCACCTGGTGGTCTCTTTCCTCAACCGTAATCGTTTCATTTTCTGATTCAAGTGTATCTTCTGTCCGGTAGAAATTTCTGTGTCTCCGTACCTTTTTTTCACCTGCAAGAATATTTTCAATGTTAGCGATGTCACCAGCTTCGTACCTGGCAAGTTGTTCCTTTACGATAAACAAATCGGCTACATAAGTACGAATGCATATACAATGTCCGTTGGGCGATTGGCACGATTCATTGCATTTGCACTCACAGAGCCGGGCTCCGGCCGCATCGTTGGAAACAGGCGGCTTAGAAATCACAGACCTTGATTTGTCAGGGTTGTTTTCACAACATCTGGATCGTAGTACACCCGTTGGCAGTAATATGGGTAAAACTAATATTTCATTTAAAAGCCTTTCGCCACCTTTAACGCCCCACCCATCCGAAGTGAACGTGATGCAATGTTGATAGACATGACATGTGCGGATGAGGCGTTGATAATCCAACGAATAATTCGAAGGCAGGTCGTTATTGTAGATCGACCAAAGCAAACTGTCTGCTATCCTCCGCCACTCTTTAAGGAGATCAGGTTCCTCGTCTTCCTTGATGCCTTTAACAAATGCTTCAAAATCTATCCACTTGATGGGACGCGCTTTAAATCCGAACCACTCATATAAAGCCAGAAGAATTGGGTGCACCTCACGTGTGCCGTAAATGAAATGCTTTGACTTGTCAAGGCGTTGGAAGATGGCGGCATATGCTGTTTTACCGCATTCAATCTTTTTCAATTCATGTGACAAGTCAGACAAACTGTTGTCGGGGTACAATGGGATACCAACTTTAAACTTTTGTTCCGCGGGAAGTTTTTGAGCTTGTCTTAATTGCTGGAACCGGGTAATTTCTTCCATATACAAATTTTTATGTGCGGTTAAATTATTATTACTAAAGTTGAGCTGGAGGATGTTTACGCGACCTATACAGTAACATGCTTACACCCTTAGTAACGACAACAAAAAGCCCACCCGTGCTAACTTTAAAAAAAGCTGCAACGGATGGGCTCCGTCGCTAAGGTAGAGAATTTAATTTATTTAGGAACTCCCGATGATTAGGGATGTCTTCTGAAACAACAGACCGATTCAAACAGGATTTTGGTTAGTCTGTGTTCGATGTTCTTGATCGATACTTAAAAACTGCATATCGAATATTGACACCCGAACAAGGAATGATGAGCGATCGCAAGTATCCTATACGTTGCAAAAGCACCATCAGTACACATCTGCCAGTGCCAAGGTCGTAAGCATCATCACAATAGACACGGCATACCGGATGCCACCAAACGCTCAAGGCAAAGCAAACGCCATGATGGACCCTGCAGGATTTTCTTTGTCGCCAGCCACTGAGATTGCGACATATTGTTTGCCGTCGCTAAAGTAAGTACTTGGTGTAGCGTTAGCGACGGCAGGCAGGGTAGTTTCCCACAACAGCTCACCGCTGTCTTTATCGTATGCACGAAATTTCTTGTCGTGCGTACCACCGATAAATACAAGTCCACCGGCAGTGACGATAGGGCCACCATAACCTTCGGAGCCCGTCTCAGGCGCACCCTTTTCCTGCAGCTCCGGATGGTTCCCTATAACAACTTTCCACCGATATTCGCCGGTATTCAAGTCGATGGCATTCAACGCACCCCATGGCGGCTTAATCGCAGGTCGACCTTCAACATCATTGAAATGACTAAAGGCGGTAACATTCAAATAAACTGAAGTTGTATCCGCTGCTTTCTCAGGATTGTCACTAACGGCCAGCCTATTCGTATGGACCTCAAACAGGTCAGCTTCTTTTCGTGATGGACGTTGCGAGGTGATATCAAAAAGGTACGCAATGATAGATTCCTCATTTCCGTTGATCAAATTTTCAAATGCCGGCATTCGGCCGCTGCCTTGTTTAATTTTTGATAGTGTAGCCTCCTTTGTCAGTTTGTCTTTAATGTTTTGCAATGAAGGATAATCTGGTTCATTTCCGCGACGATCACGCCCGTGGCATCCGGCACAATGCTTCATGTAAATTGCTTTGCCCTGGTTGAAAGGCGATTGTGCCGAAATATTTTTTTCAGGACTAACTTTTTGCAAATGATCGATTTCGGGAGAGTCGGTTGACTTCACATAAAATGTTCCTGATGCGGGATCGAAGGCACCACCGCCCCAATTGGAGCCGCCGCGTGTTCCGGGAATCATTAATGTACCACGAAGATCGGGTGGCGTAAATAATCCTTCATAGCGCAGCGACCGGAATTTTTTTACGAGAGAATCATGCGCCACAGTCGTATAGCTGGTCAAATCATTTTCAGTCATGTGTTGACGTGAATACGGTGCAGGCTTCAAAGGAAATGGCTGCGTAGGCCACGCTTGCTCCCCAGGTACATATGAAGGGGGCACTTTTCGTTCTTCAATTGGAAATAACGGTATGCCTGTATCACGATTCAGAACAAACAGAAATCCGGTTTTCGTTGTCTGTGCGACTGCGTCGATCTTTTTCCCCTCCTGTTCGACCGTCACGAGATTGGGAGGCGCCGGGAGATCATAATCCCAGAGATCGTGATGGACAGTTTGAAAATGCCATTTGTAAGTGCCCGTTCTTGCATCCAATGCTACAACGGAGTTACCATAAAGATTTTGGCCAATGCGGTCGCCTCCATAAAAATCATAAGAGGGTGAACCGAGCGCTAAAAATACCATACCCCGTTTTTCATCGAGACTCATACCCGCCCAGTCGTTTACCCCACCGACATATTTCCAAGCATCTTCTGGCCAGGTTTCATATCCCGGCTCCCCGGGATGAGGTATGGTATGAAAAGTCCATTCCAGTTTTCCCGTCAATATGTTATAGGCACGAATATACCCCGGTTCAGCTCCATACAGTTCTGAAACTTCTGCGCCGAGTATCAATAAATTTTCAAAAACAACTCCCGGAGAAGTTGGTATTACAGAAATTTTAGTGGGATCACCACGCAATCCGACGTTCATGCTGACCTTGCCGCCTGTTCCGAATGTCTTGATCAATTCTCCCGTCAACGCATTTTGTGCAAAAAGATTATCACCGGCGGTGTAGAGTATGCGTTTGTCATCACCATTTTCCCAATAAGCAACGCTACGGTATACGCCGCCTCCTTCTCCCCCATCAAACGGATCAAACGACCACATTTTTTCACCCGTCGAAGCGTTGATGGCATACAATCTATGCCGGGCCGATGTGGCGTACATTACACCGTCAATGATGATAGGATTGCATTCGCTATTGGAGATTCTTTCTTTACTGCGGGCGTCGTTGGGATAGAAGGTCCACGCTGGCTGTAAATTTTTTACATTGCTTTTGTTAATCTCCTCCAGCGGCGAATAGCTTGTGCTTGCCGCGTCCGCTTTATACATGCTCCAGGTTCTGGTCTTTTGATCAGATCTGCAACCTGCCGCTGCGAATAAAACGATATAAAAAACTACTGAACCGTATTTCCCTAGAAGAAAATTCATTTCATAACTATTTTAACAATATGACTTTTACTTGTCCCGCAGCATGATTGGTGCGTACCTTAACAAAAGAGATGGTACTAAACCAATCCGATAAAGTTTTTCATGACGCGCAAAGTTGTCAAGGAATTAAGATAAGTTAAATTTTGTTTTCTTTTGTCTGTTGCTTCAACAGTTTTATGAATGGAGCGTGGCGATGAAAACACACACACGCTGCTGATTTTTTTGCTTACTTCGTCATCATTTAAGCAATGACAATTTAAGATTAGGAGAGGTTAATGAAATACGTTACGGAAATTTTTCAATTATCGGCGACAGATTTGTCCAACCACCTCGGTTGTCATCATCTCACCCAGCTTAATCGCCTGGTCGCACAGGAAAAAATCAAAAAGCCTGCATGGTATGATCCTTCGCTTGAGATTCTCATCCAACGTGGTCAGGAGCATGAGGCAGCTTACGTCCAGCATTTGATTCGTAAAGGATTAAGTGTTGTCACGCTGCGTGGGCAGTCGTTAACGGCGACGACCGATGCGATGCAGAAAGGTGCTGATGTTATTGTGCAGGCAAGACTTGATCATGAGCAGTGGATGGGCTATGCTGATATACTACTGAAAGTACCTGGTGCAAGTAAATTTGGAAACTGGGCTTACGAAGTTCAAGACACGAAGTTGGCGCAAAACACAAAAGCTGCTACGATTCTACAGCTGTGTCTATATACCGAACTGTTGTCTGAACTTCAAGGAAACTTTCCTGAAAAAATGCATGTGGTGAAACCAGGAGAAAATTTTCCAAGTGAAGAATACAGATACGCTGAGTTTCAGGCATACTACAGGCAGGTAAAGAAAAATTTTGAGCGTATTATGAATGGTCCTGGAGCTACAACGTATCCGGATCCAGTGGAACATTGCAGTATTTGTGCATGGTGGCAGGTGTGCGATAGAAAACGGCATAGCGATGATCACCTGTCTCTGGTTGCGGGGATTCGTTCTCTTCACATGGTTGAATTGCAGAGGCAACAGATCACTACACTGGAACAATTCGCAAACGTGGAGCGCCTTGAGAAACCCGAGCGCGGAAACAAGGAAACATTTTTGCGTAAGCAATCGCAGGCAAAAATTCAGCTAAAAGGAAGGCAGCAAAATCAGTTGTTATTTGAACATTTGCCGGAAGAAGCAGGGCGCGGATTGCATCGCCTTCCCGAGCCAAATGCAGGTGACATTTATTTTGACATTGAAGGTGATGCATTTTATGAAGAAGCCGGATTAGAATATCTGTTTGGCTATGCGTATCATGACAATGGGGCGTTGGTTTATAAAAAAATATGGGCCTCAAATCGCGGCGAAGAAAAAAAAGCGTTTAGTGAATTTATGCAGTTTGTTGCTGCAAGATGGAAGCGATATCCACGCATGTATGTCTATCATTTTGCGCCATATGAGCCAACAGCAATCAAAAGATTGGCGCGAGTGCATGCATTGTTTGAAAAGGAAACGGATGTTTTGCTTCGCGCGGAACGTTTTGTTGACATACACGCCGTTTTCAAAGAGGCATTGCTAGCCAGCGTCGAAACATACTCACTGAAGGAACTGGAAAAATTTACCGGGTATACCCGTAATGTAGTATTGCACGAAGCGAGCAGCGCACGAAAGTTGGTGGAGATTGCGCTTGAACTTCATGCCTTCGACACATTGTCACCTGCAACAATTAAGACAGTTGAAGATTACAATGAAGATGATTGTCTGGCCACAGAAGCATTGCATCGTTGGCTCGAAAAAATACGACAAGATCTTATACAATCCGGAAAGCAGTTTCAACGACCAGAATTAAAAACCGGCGAGGCGAATGAAAATACACAGCAACTGGATACCCGATCCGCTGCGTTGTACGAGGCACTAACGAAGAGACTACCGGAAGATCGGTTAGCATGGGATGAGGAGCATGAAGCCAGGTGGTTGCTGGCGCACCAGTTGGATTACTTCCGCCGGGAAGACAAGAGCGCATGGTGGGAATTTTTCCGGGTCCATGAACTCGAATATGAAGCGCTGCTCGACGAACGGAAAGCAATCGCCGGCCTTCGATTTGTTGAAGAACTACCAAAGGGAAAACGGGAAAAGAATCCAACCCATCGCTATACATTTCCTCCTCAGGAGGTAAATATAGATGAGGATGATGAACTGATTGAAGTAAAGGGTGAAAAGATCGGAACCGTGAAAGCCATCTCGCTTGAAAATTATACCATTGATATTAAGAAAACTGAAAAGAGCATTGGCTTGCATCCTGCGTCCGTACATGTATTAGACGTCATTCGAGCCGGATCGCTTGAAACATCACTGATGGATCTGGCAGCAGCAATTGACGAAGAAGGATTGGGACGAACGTGGCCTTATTATGCTGCAAAGGATCTGTTGATGCGAAGGAAACCAAAAATGCTGGATGGGCACGATGGTGCATATTTGCTGCAAAACGAAGACCTGGTTCATGGTGCAATCCGACTTGCGTTAAGTCTTAACAGAAGTTACCTGGCTATCCAGGGCCCTCCTGGTACAGGCAAGACCTATACAGGAGCAAGTATGATTTTCGAGCTGGCAAAGGCAGGTAAAAAGATCGGCGTAACCGCTGTAAGTCACAAGGTAATTCGAAATCTGGCTATGGCTACCCTTAGGTTGGCAGGAGAGCGAAGTGTGAAGATAAACTTTGTACACAAAGTGAATGAAAAAAGTGATGAGGTGACCGAGGGCATTGTGGAAGTCGACAAATCAGATAAGGCACTTCAGGCTTTAAAAGAGGGGAAAATTGTTTGTGGAACGGCGTGGCTATGGGCGGAAGATAGTTCACGTGAATCGCTGGATTATTTATTTGTAGATGAGGCCGGTCAAATGTCGCTGTCGCACGTTTTAGCAGCATCAAGGGCGACGCAAAACCTCATCTTATTGGGCGATCCACAGCAACTTGAACAACCGCAGAAAGGGTCGCATCCGGAAGGGAGTGATGTTGCTGCATTGAGCTACATTCTCGAAGGCCATCCAACGATGCCGGAAGGGAAAGGATTGTTTTTGGGAGTCACGAGGAGGCTGCATCCTGCGATTTGCCGGTTTACGTCTGAAATTTTTTACGAAGACAGACTGACTTCGCTTGCAGGCCTGGAGAACCAAATCATCAGCGGAGATACAACTTTTGATGGCGCGGGACTTTTTTACATCTCGGTAAGTCACAGCGGTAATCAAAATAAATCACCTGAAGAAATAAAGGTGATTACATCGGTAGTGGAAAATCTTCTTCGATCAGGAAAGTGGACGGACAATACGGGTGTGACAAGACCCCTTCACAAAAAAGATATTCTGATTGTTGCACCATTCAACGCACAAGTAAGCGCACTTCGCGAAAAATTACCGGACATAGAAATTGGTACGGTGGACAAATTTCAGGGACAAGAAGCACCGGTAGTGATTTACTCCATGACATGCTCCACGCCAGAAGATGCGCCACGCGGTATGGCTTTTTTATATAGTCCAAACCGTTTGAATGTAGCGACCAGTCGCGCGAAAAGCATTTGCATATTAATTGCGTCACCACAATTGTTAGCGCCAGATTGTCGAACAATCGATCAAATGCGCTGGGCGAATGCATTGTGCCGGTATAGAGAAATGGCGACGGAGGTTAAAATTTAATGGAAAATTTTATCTCCAATTTAGTATATTAGTTTCATGAAAATTAAGCCTGAAAATGCGTACTTAATTGAATGGGCTATTTATTGTGCTCTTTTTATAGGCTGGTTAATTCACAGGGTTATTATGTATTGAGCAATTTCTTTATTCTCACACTTGTCGTTTCCATAAAACGCTGTCAGTGCACAAGCATCTCTACTTCCTTCTACGCAACGTCATGAATTCGTCTACAATGACCACACTCTGAAATCAAAGCCAAAATGTTAACCTATCCAGGAGTTCATTCTCAAATTGACCGGCGGTGCTCCTGGTGTACATCCTAATAGATTTCTGGCCTTCGGTGCCGTGCATAATGAACATTGAATGGCAGGATGTCGTCAACTGTCCACCCCTTGATGCATAGCCACAGCCAAAGTTGTCCCCACAAGAGTCATCGGTGATTCTATACGCAATGTTTGTATCACCAGGCACATAATCATGTGTTCCATAATAGCTAACCAACTCTGACTTGGTATCGATCTTTGGTTGCCAAGTACAAGGGTCGAATGTAGCCGGATCTTCTCCAGGGTTACTGATATATGAAGTCCTTTCCAGTGTCTCCCGATAAAACAAACCATCCGAATAAAACTCAAACCATTCGTACGCGATAGAGTAGAACAACGAGATTGGTATTTCGACATCATAGTATGGCTGTTGGTTGGCATCATACTTAGGGCAGTACGTATTTAAACAGCAATCCTTAAACGTGAAGTTATTCGGATACGTCTCGCCGCGGGCATTAAGATTTACCAACGAATCTTTCATATTTAGAATCACGGACCATTCCCAATGCCATGAATGCTCTAAAATATTGCAGCTATCAACCGAAGGATTTTCCACCGTTAGAATTCGTTCAATGATATCGATCGGTTGCCCATTATCATCGTACGCGGTTATCTCTATCGGTACTTCGACTGCACCTGAGGAAATCTCCTCTTCAATTTTCTCCGGATCAATCTCGAAGATTATCACGGATACTGTATCGCTTTTTTCTTCAGTATCAATGCGAACATCATAGTAAAAGGAAGAACCTTTTGCAGCAAAGAATATTCCCTTTACAGGTCTGGACTCAGGATGCGAAATGCGAATAAGGTCCTTTATTCCCGGTATCGTGTAGATCGTATCCTTGCTACTGGTCTTAATCAACGAAGTATTTGCTACGGTCGGCACACTTCCTATCACTTTGGTGACTTCCGTAAATGAAAATGCCTCAAGCACTGCATCGGCATCTTCCGGCGAAAATTCTTCTTCGGTTTCCTCTTCTTCTTTGGGCGTCACTTCGTCCTCAGCAGGATCAGAACAGCAAAACAGAAACAACAATGCCAGCACAGAGAGTCGTGCAGCACCCAGCCAACACATAGAGGTTTTCATATATTTTTTTACACTAAAGTAGCCCGAGTTACATGGCTGTCACACTCTCGCTAAGTGACTGGCGGCATTCGTTAAGTAGATGGCGGAAAAGGGTAAGTGATTATTTGGTGAGGCTACAGGCGGTTCAATAAGGACAAGAATTCATCCTTTCGTCGTCTTGAAATATCCACATGATGATCATCCGTAAGAATTACATACCCACCTTCTCCCCTAACGTAGCGTTTCACATGACGGAGGTTGATAAGGAAGGAATTGTGCACCCGGCAAAATCCTGATTCTGATAAAAGATCTTCAAAATCTTTCAAAACCCGGGTGACAAGTTTTGTCTTCCGGTTGGTAAGATAGATCATCGTATAGCAACTGTCTGCTTTACAAAAGACGATGTCTCTTACATCAAAAAAATCGATGCCTTCGGCGCTGGGAACAGCTACCCGATCAATACTGCCTGATTTATGTTGGGCGTTGTGTAGTGCTGACTGAACAGAAAAATTATTTTGACTCTTCCGTTCTTTCACGCGTGTTATCGCTCTGACAAGCTCGTCCACATCTACCGGTTTAAGAAGATAATCCAGTGCACTAAATTTTATCGCTTTGATGGCATACCGGTCGAACGCGGAGACAAATATCACATCAAAGGAAACAGAAGATAATTTCTCCAATAATTCGAATCCAGACATACCGGGCATCTGAACGTCCAGAAACACTAAATCAGGTTTTGATTGTTTGATTGCTTCCAAGCCCTCCAAAGGATTTGAGCAGGCACAACTTACAGAAATTTCCGGGCAATACTTTTCGATAGCTTCCTTCAAATCTTCAAGCCCGTCTTTTTCATCATCGATAAGAATTGCGTTAATCATGTGTTATAAAATTTATGACAGTGGAATGCAGATTTCAATACGTGTACCCGTGGCGACATTAAAAGTGTCATTCAGATCAACAATTTTCACCAAATCCTGTAAACGTTCTTTGCCAATCAGTCTTAGTCTCTCCTCCGTAATTTTGATACCTATTGATTTCGTTTTATCGGAATTATTTTCTTTAAACGCTTCAGACATTACTCTACCCACTCCGTTATCTTCGATGGTACACAATAAGGCCTCATTGTATTCTTTAACCGCAATTTTTATCCGACCCTGCTCATCGACGTTCTTGTGCATCAATCCATGCCAGATTGCATTCTCCACGAAAGGCTGCAGAACCATTGGTGGAAGAAATGTGTTTTCCTTTTCAATTTTTTCATCAACAAAAATTTCGTATCCAATCTTGCCTTTGAAACGTAATTCCTCCAGTTGAATGTAAGCTTCAATCAAAGCCAATTCATTCTGCAGCGATACGCGATTAGCCTCACCGTTCTCCAAGATCAACCTCACCAATTTTGAAAACTTCTTCAGGTATAATGAAGCGTTCTCATTTTCTCGCTTCACAATCATGCGATTGATCGAGTTAAGGCAATTGAACAAAAAGTGCGGATTGATCTGTGAACGAAGCGCCTTCATCTCCAATTCAGTCAATTGTTGCTTGAGGTTTACTTCTTTGATTTCATTATTTTTTTTCGTTAGCAACAAACGCTGTCGAAAAATGTAAATAGTAAGGGTTGACAGGATAAACAGAATTACAAAGCCAGCGATAAAAATCTTCGTAATTATCGATTGACGTTGTGCTGCCATTTGTTGTATTTCCTTCTCTTTGGCGAGCAGTGTAATTTGTTTTTCCTTCTCCGAAACGTCGTATCGTATCTCGAGTTCATTTACTTTTTTGATTGTCTCTTCGTTCAAGATGCTATCTTTAAAAATCTCATACTGTTTAAAGTGCGCCAATGCCTTCTGAGGATTACCAACACGCTCATACAGGGTAGCCAAATTGCTATGTACATCGCGTTGCATAGGCTTTGATCCGATTTGGCGAGTTAATTCAAGGGCTCTTAAAAGATAGGGTTTTGCCTCCTCAAATTTTTTCAATTGAAGATAACCCCGGCCCACACCAATCAAGCTGCGTGATAAATCTTCCGGGCGGGAAAGTTTTTCACGAATTGCCAACGCCTCCTGATGATAAATTAACGCACTATCATATTGTTTCATTTTATCAAAAAGATAGGCAAGATTTGCCAGGGAGAAAGCAATGCCCGATGTCTTTCCGGTAGCCCTATCAATCTCTAATGCCTGCAGATAATATTTTTTTGCTTCGCCAAAATTTTCAAGCATTGAATGTGTGTTGCCGAGGTTTACAAGCACATCTGTTTTGTCACTCAGGGCGTTAAGCGAATCAAAAATTATTAAAGCCTGGCTGAAGGTCCGAATTGCGTCTTGATATGCCGCTGTCTCTTTCAATATAATCCCGATAACATTTAAAGTATAACCAACACTGTAGTAATTACTGTCGGCTTCTTCAACGGCGAGACTCCTATAATATGCGGCCAGGCTTTTTTCATAATTTCCATAATGTGATTGGACGACACCAATTAGATAAAGCGCTCCGGCCACCCGTGACGAATCTCCCTTATGCTCATAGTAGAGAAGATATTTGTTAAGGTGACTTAAGGCCTTAGGGTAGTCAGTCTTTAAACGGGCTATTATTCCATGATAGTAATGCGCTCTTATGATACCTGTGCTATCCTTGAGTTCTGTTGCCAATAACTGCACACTATCTGCGTAGTAGGCGGCTGAATCCGGTAGGTCTCTTTTTAAGTAATCCCAGCAAATTTTGCTATAGATGTTAACTTTTTCAGACTCCGCTGACGTTGCCTTCAAAAGATTCAACAAACTATCCAAATTCGATTGAGCACTTAAAGACAACGTGGACCCCATCATCAACAATAAAGCTATCAATCGAGGCATAACGTAACTATTTAATCGCAATGATTAAGTCACCCATTTATCAAATAAAATATTCTCGCACCCCTCTATCGAATACAATACACTTTCAATTTATCACTTTTCGCTTGGAAAATATAGGCGCAAAATGAGCTAAAAGAAAGAACTTTTAATAGGGATAGATTTAGCCCGGCGTCATGCGCCAACTACGCCGTTGATGAAGTTTTTTGCATACTAAAATTGTAAGGACGTATACATGAATCCCTTCCTTTATGGCAATACGCTAAAGTTTTGCTAAATATTCTTTTGCCTTTCCAAGATGTTCATCATCCAACTGCACAAAGGGTCGTCCGATGCCTGTTGTAAGCAATTGGGAAATGCTTTGTAATGTTTGGTCCCAGCCTTGTTCACAAACCGCCCAACATTCTACTGTTGGGTTTAATCCGATATGCGTATGTTTAAGTATGGTAACAGCGTCACCAGGCTCAATTTCCCAGATGATGGTGTTGCCAACCCATTCAGCCTTGTTTTTGAGGGGTACCATTCCAGGTGGAACTTCGATGTGTTGATCTATGCATAGCCATTCAATCTTCCTATCCATAACTACTTCAATTATTCTCATGGTTTTGAAAGTAGTACCAAAGCGAACTGTGAATTCATCACCGTTGCTTTTAGATAACCCTGCAAAATCCTTTGACCACCAGTCCGGTATACGCTCAGTGACTGCCTCAAATACTTCACGGGGTGGAGCGGCTACAATGATCGACTTTTGATAATTGGAGTTTTTCATTTCTTCTTGTTTTAATAGTAAAACCTAATTTTGTAACTGTTCGGTTACAAATATATAAGTAACCGATCAGTTACGCAATGTCTTTACAGATATTTTTTTTGATAATTGGAACTGCTTAATGTTAACATTTACCGATATGCATATAAGTAACCGTTGAAGGTTGGTACATATATAGTACCGTCATACCCGATGGTTATGCCTACAGAGAAAAAAGGAAGTCCTGGTAAATGTTCGCGATCAAGTTCTTGTCCTGACCGTACATCGATAATTACTAAATCATATTTCAATTGCCCAACTTTAACTGTGGCGTAAGCCAGGTTGTTTGCAGTTTGTGTAACAATTCCTCGATTTTGCAAAGAGTCGTTCCGCCAAAGTAATTCAGCTGATGTTCCTTTGTCTCTTATGGCCAAAAGGCCTGCATTTTTGCCGCCTGCCGGGATGATCAATCCTTTTGGTGATGTGGACTGGCTACCACCCGGTTCATACCCGATATTGAATGACCAAATATTTTCTCCGGAGCCGGCGTCAAGTGCGTGAATTGAAACATCATTGTCGTTTACGTAAACTTTTGAACCGTCAATGGAGAGGTCAGGGCTTGACGCGCTACCTCCTGACAAAGATTGATTTGTCCACAATGCTGTAACAGAAGGCACCGGGTCTTCCGCGTATACCATAGCCGTTAATGATGCCTGAGCCGTTCCTGGCGCCCAAAAAGTAAAAAAGAATCTTCCGGAATGTAGATCAAACGCCAGAGTGTTTGCGCAGGGACATTTTTCCGAGCCACGCATACAGGCTATCGGATCAAAATCAGAAAGTGTTGAATCATTTGGTATCAGGCTAACGGGCTGCATAACAGTCTCACCCGTTTCGCGATCCAATACATATATTCTTCCGATATGCGTAATAAAGATCAACCGACCGGTTTGGGTAAACTGCGCGGATAACGGAAAACCAATGATGGGGGTTTTCCATAACAATGTTCCTGTATCGCTAAAGGCGTTCATGGCGCTATCATCGGCAATAAAAATTCTGCCTTCGTTATCCAATAAAGCAGATGACGCGACAGCGTATTGGTTTACCTCATCAGTACACCAGATAATTTCTCCTGTATTGGCATCCAATGAATACAGATGACAACCATCGGCACTTGTGGTAATATAGACATGCCCTTTTGCATCTGATGTCGGTCCCAAATTTATCGTTCCATCAAATTTCTTTTGCCAAGCCAAAGACACTTTGCCTGGTCCCGTTTCATTAGAATAATCTGAATTCCTGGCGTCGGCGTGAACCGCTGACCATCCCAACCCATAGACGTTCGTCGAATCGTTTTGAAATGAATTAGAATCGTGGCAATTAATATTGAATAGGGCTATACTGATCACCAGTAATTTTTGAACAAGCCATTTCCAGGTAGTCTCTTTAATTATTTTCCTTCCCTCATTTCCGTAGCTGCGTGTTTTTAATCTTCTCGTAATCCTTTTCGGGAGTTCATCAAAGTACCCTTTAGGTGCGATAAAAATAGTGGTGATATCTAACTTTTTCATTTCCATATTTTATTTGCATAAACATGGAGCGAAGAAATAATGATAGTCGTTTGTAGGTAGTACAAAGTAGTGCGACGCTGAATAAATCAACATTGAAACGTCATTATACGCCAGAGAAGTTAATATTCATGGTCATAAGTGTAGCTCGAAAGTCTTAGGAAAGTACTTCACATTAGCGCAAGAGAACCCAGATGAGTCCGTGCGCAGAATAACTCTGATGGATTTTTCAACGGTAAAAAATGAAGGTTCTTGAGTAATGCCGATTACCTCAAGCTTTGTAATCGTTTGGGTTGTTGGTTCGCCAAACGCGGGAGCTGTTCTCAGGATTTCAGCATCGGCTTAAAGCTAGCAACTACCAGTGACAAGGCTGCTGCCCACGTTGACCCATTATTAGTTCGGCATGTAACGGGAGGGAATTTTCAGTTGATCAGATTCGCGGTCCCATATAATGGAATTTACTTTCCATTTCCCATCAACGTAAATCAGTTGTATCAAATTTATGCCCTTTCGAGTCGCTTCTTTATCCTTAAATGAAAACCTTATCTCATACGTACTTAATCGTTGCGCAACCTTTCCGAATATATCCGTCTCACTAAAAATTTCCTTTTCGTCCACCGCCTTCACGCCTTGTTTAGCGATGTTATTCCGGACACCTTCAATGTATTGTGCGACAGTCCATATCTGTGGAGCGGTACCGAAATTTGCAATCAGCCTGGAGTCGGCAGCGAAGAATGTTTCGATCTTGGCGGCATCTTTCCACTCACCGTCATCAAATGAAAGTCCTTTGTACAAATGCTGAACGACCGAATCAATTTTTTTGAGGTCGGTATTTTGTTGCGCATGGGTTGTACAGCACAAAGCGAGCAATGACAAAGTCAACATCAATTTCTGATTCGTCATATATACTTATGATTTAGATAAGGTTGTAATATCATTTTTTCCGTCCGCCTTTGTGGATTTGTACTTGATTGTGCAACGCAGCCTGGCGGAACGTAAATATTCGCGAGCTGATTTTAATTACAAGATAAAGCAGAAGTGAAAAAAATCAAACTCCCTGAATCCCGGCGGAATTAACTGTACATAAATCTCGTTGGTCAAAGCCCACCAGAAACAAATAGCCTGCTAGTTGTTTAATGACTTATAATAAGCGCAAACATCTTTCATCACGCATTCAGCGTGCTTTGGGTTCGTCGGACGGCAAGTTTCGCGCCCTAGAAAAGAGATCGCCATGCCGGCTTCTCCCCAGTCCTTGGGATCGAGCACATCCATCATTTGTTTTTCGATTTTCTTGGGGTCAGTACCGGTAGCAATGCCGAGGCGGGGAGCTACCCGAACGACGTGGAGGTCCACAATAATACCCGCTGCTTGCACGCCAGATTCGCGCATAATGACATTGGCAGACTTGCGGCCAATGCCGGGAAGCGCGGTCAGTTCTTCCATGGTCAGTGGAATATTTTTGTCGTCTTTAACCTGAGCTGCGAGACTCATTAGCCACTTCGACTTGTTACCGAAGTTTCGGACTTTACCAAGCAACGCATGCAAGTCACCCTCCTTCGCCCTTGCGAGCGATTTGACGTCTGGAAATGCTTTAAAAAAATCAGGAGCAACTTTATTGATGTGTGCATCAGAATCCTGCGCTGCCAGGATCACCATTACCACCAGTTGGTAGGTGTTACCATAGTCTAGAGGAAACTTTTTCCCTTTGTATTTTTTGATAAGGGGTTGAATATCCTTTTGCCAATTTCTGTCCGCCATATGCTTTTGTATTGAATGGGCATGAAAGATACGGAGCTTAGCATTGCGTGACAACCGGAATTTTCATATCGCCGCAGCGAAGGAGGATCATTATATCAATTCGCTGAAACCGGCTGATCTGAAGTTAACCGCAGCAGGTGTGTTGGCCATGCGGGTTGTGGTATTTAATTATATTCGTAAAAGTTTAACTTTTATGCGACGCATATTATTTTTCATGATCCTCGTTGGCTTTGCCGTTTCCCTTCAGCGATGTGATATTGAGGGAACATGTGGTACTTACCGCCTTATTACGCAGATTGATCTTCATCAAACCAACGGTGGGAATGCGACATTCATTTATCATCCTGATGGATCACTTCAGAAGGTATCAGGTCGTTATCAGCGCGATGACAACTTTTTTTATGATGCCAGTGGGCGATTGATCCGGGCAGAGGTAGGCAGCGAGAACGGTGGAACATTTTTGTTTGCGTATGATGCGAAGGGACGCGTGATTTCAATGCGCCAGGAAGCGGACTTTATTGATTCAACTGTTTTTGTGTATGACGATAGCGACAGGGTGGTCAAAACCATTTTCTATAAGGTCAATCCGGAAATTTTTTACTACTACGATATTGAATACCCGGATGCAAGCACCGTAAAGAAAACCGTTTACTTACGGGATCCGGACACAAAGGAGTTTAGATTAGGTTATGTTGATACTTATACGATGGATAATCATCCGAGACCTCACCCGCAAGAGTACTATCTCTACCAGTTTCCAATAGAAGAATTTTTTCTTCCGCATAATCCGATTTCCATTCAAAGTACGTATGCAGGTGGCAAGGTGATCACGAAATCGTTCACGTATAATGCAGCCGGTTATCCCGTTTCGGAAGATGACTTGTTTACCTATGTCTATGGTTGTGAATGATAATGGATATTAGTCTTGCACAAACGGTATGCGTAGGAACCGATAAGAAGTGAGAGGTGCCAATCGCTATTGATAGATAAAAGTATATCCACCACGTTGGTATGACATTAGTTAACTGATCTATAAAACCGCCTTTCGAGTAAGTCATTCACGAAATGAATATGATAAATATAGCGACTTCATTTACTGTCCGCAATCAGACATTATCATGCGCATCCGGACGCGTGGGTTAGAAGGAAATGCGCATGGCGCGTATTCAAGTGATTAATCTATATGGCAGATTTCTTGTATTAGGAACCAAAACCTAAGCCATGATTAAACATTTCTTCAAGATTGCTTTGAGAAATTTAGAACGTCACAAAGCATATTCCCTGATCAACGTCATTTGCCTGGGACTGGGAACTACTTGTGCGATCTTGATATTTACTTTCGTCAGGTATCATACTACGTTTGATAACTTTCATACCAAAAAAGGTCGGATATATCGTATTACCACTGAATTTCACCAGGATGTGATAGCCCGGGAGCCGAACGTCCCCCAACCTATCGGAAAAGCATTTAACGAAGATTATTCCTTTGCCGAAAAAGTAGGCATGATATACAGCACTTCTGATCTGCTTGTGACGCTGCCGTCTTCCGAAGACAATAAGAGATCTAAGGAGAACGTAGCTTTCACGCAACGGGAGTTTTTTGATATACTCGATTTCCCATTAATACAAGGCGACAAAAGTACAATCCTCACCGAGCCGAACACGGCAGTTGTTACGCAGCGGATTGCAAGGAAATATTTTGGCGATCAAAACCCGGTTGATAAACTCATCCGCGTAAATAACAAATGGGACTTTAGAATTACCGGAGTCTTACAAGACCTGCCCATCAATACCCATCGACGGGATGAAATTTATTTATCATACAGCAACCTGAAAGATCACAATTCATGGTTGGCCGGCGATAGTTGGAGAGGTGTTGCCGGAGGAATGCATTGTTTTGTTTTGCTTAAACCTAATGTTTTACCCTCGGACGTAGATCAAGCTTTCGCTACGCTCTCAAAAAAATATTATAATGAACGGGATGCAAAAGTATTTCAGTTCAAGCTCCAACATATAGCAGACATACATTTGAATCCCGCGTTGGAGGGCTATGTAGCTAAGAAAAATTTATTGGCTTTGTCGCTGATCGGCGTTTTTTTACTTATAACGGCTTGTGTGAATTTTGTCAATCTGGCTACTGCGCAGGCACTCGGCCGGTCTAAAGAAATTGGCGTTAGAAAGGTATTGGGAAGCAGGCAAAAACAACTCTTCTGGCAGTTTATCGCCGAGACAGCATTGATCACAGTTATGGCATTGGTGTTAGCACTTGCCTTAGCTCAATTGGCACTCCCTTATTTAAATCAGCTCTTCGACGTACAACTTCAGCTCAACATCTTCCACGACGTTTACATGGTTGCCTTTTTACCTATCCTGCTTGTTGTCGTAATCTTGCTTTCCGGGTGTTATCCTGGATTAATACTCGCAGGATTTCAACCTGTTCTGGCGTTGAAAGGGAGGCTATCACAAAAACACGTCGGAGGTATCTCCATGAGGAAAGGACTGGTCGTTACGCAATTTGCAATCTCACAGTTGCTCATCATTGGTACCATTGTAATCGCAAATCAGATGCGTTACTCGCGGCAGGCAGATTTAGGTTTCCAGAAAGATGCTATCGTAATGTTGCCAGTGCCTGAAAGAGAAGCCACAAAAATAAGTACCCTTAACACCGAAATGTCCAGGATAGCCGGGGTGGAAAAGGTTGCCTTTTGCAGCGACGCGCCAGCATCGACCGGGTGGGCAAGTGTGACTGTTCGGTTTGACTCGCGTACCGCAGAAGAGGATTTTGATATTTCTGTGAAAGCAGGTAACGACCAATACCTTTCGACGTTTGAACTGCAACTAATTGCAGGAAGAAACTTGCAGCCTTCTGATACTGTTCGGGAATTTCTCTTGAATGAGACTGCTGTAAAAAAACTTGGTATACGCTCACCCCAAGAAGCGGTTGGAAAAAAAATGCAAATTGGCCTCAGCAACAGCAAAGGAACTGTGGTTGGTGTGGTGAAAGATTTTCATAATAATTCCTTCCATGAAGCGATCGATCCGCTTTGTATCACCACCTCCAACGATTGGTATTTCACTTGCGCCATAAAAATAACTGCTGCAAATGTTTCGCATACCATAAGCGTTGTTGAAGACGTTTGGAAGAAAACTTTTCCTGATCAGGTGTATGAATATAATTTCCTCGATGAACAAATTGCCCAATTCTATGAACTCGACAACATGATGCTGAAACTTATCCAGGCCTTTGCCAGTATTGCCATTCTCATCTGTTGTCTTGGATTATATGGATTGGTTTCTTTTATGGTTGTTCGGAAAACAAAGGAGGTGGGTGTCCGGAAGGTGCTAGGTGCCAGTGTTGAGAACATCGCATGGTTATTCGGCAAAGAATTTATTCGTCTTTTACTCCTGGCTTTTGTAATTGCCGCGCCCTTTGCATGGTGGATCATGAATAATTGGCTGGATACGTTCGCCTATCGGATTCAGATCGGAGCGGGAATTTTTATCCTGGCAATATTGATCACATTTGCTGTGGCCGTGGTTGCTGTTGGATACAAGTCTATGGTTGCAGCGCTGATGAACCCGATACAATCGCTACGAAGCGAGTGACGATATGATGAAAATTATGTTCTACTTTTTTGGAATAGAGGCTAACTATCCCTATTCGGAAACAAAGTTGTTTGCTCATATCTGCATTCGAGGGTTACTATAGGATTTCCACATATCCCTCTGTGCCGTGGACACGAATTTGCTGACCGTCTTTTATCAGCTTGGTAGCATTTTCTACTCCGACAACTGCCGGCAAGCCATATTCACGTGCGATAACGGCGCCATGAGTCATCAATCCGCCAACTTCCGTAACCAGACCCTTTGCCGAAACAAACAACGGTGTCCAACTTGGATCGGTAAAAGAAGTGATTAAAATATCACCAGTTTCTAAATTGGCATCTTCCATCTTCAGGATTACCCGTGCCCGTCCCTCCATCACTCCTGCTGAAACTGGCAAACCTACCAATGCTCCAGCCGGGACGTTATCCCGGTTGTATTTACCCGTTACAATTTCCCCATCGGACGTAATCACTCGTGGGGGAGTTATTTTTTCGTAATTCTTGTAAGCATCTTTTCGCTTGCCAATGATCTGGTAATCGAGTTCATTCGTGCGTACAACTTCACGAAGTTCTTCGAAAGTGAGGTAGTAAATATCTTCTTTTTCGTGAATAACCTGGCGTTGCGTTAGTCGTTCAGCCTCCTTTAGTAATGCCTGTTTGTAAACGAAGTAACGACTTACGATGCCATATTTTGGATACTCGCGATAACCGCTGAAATTCCTGACCTGGTCGATCATTCGTTTTGTTTCTTTGACTTTTTCTTCACCATCCGGCAATTCTTTTAATCTATCCAATAGTTCTTTTTCTTTTTTCAAGGACTCCCGTCGCCCCTGGTCAAATCTACGTTGACTAGCCCCGGGCTCAAAGTTTTTGATATTGCTGAGAATTATGGGGACAAGTGTAATCGGTCTTTCACTCCAACGCGTTTTTGTTATATCGATTTCTCCCACACACCGCATTCCGTATTTATTTAAATATGCATTGATCGCATCTTTGGCCTCCTGCCCGCCTTTTAGTTTCACCAAGTCATTCAGAAAATTATTATTATCATTCTGCAGGTTTTGCAAGTAGTCGATTACTTCCGCGTAAGGCCGGATCACATCCGCAACATCCAACAGTGCCAGACCCATTTCAGAAGTAATATTGTTAGGCACAGACTGAGCAAGTACGTCGGCGGCATTCGTCTCATCCAGCCACGCTTTCATTTTTTCATTGATCCATATGGCAGCATCGATGGTGCGAAAGATTATTCCCATGCTTTGCGGATCAGCTATAAGTTTCTTTAACTCCTGCGTGTTTTCAACGATGAAATCCAATAGATCGGTACCAGATTTCGATTGAATGTCTTGTTTGAGAGCTTGCAGCGCATTTTGATACCTGCTGATGCACGACGCAGCAATGGCTGGATCGTTCCCTGTATCTAACGGATCGCTGGCTACTGTGGCGCTAAAAGGCGAATTTGCTTTACCACTGCCAGTACCTGATACGTTATTCTCAACCGGAATAGGTTTTATAAAATCCTCTCGCCCCACGATAGTCAGGAGGGCGTCTTTCACAAGCGGGTCAAATTTTCCCAATCGTTCTATTACCATGTGCCTGGCAGGTGTAGCCAGCATAGGTGTGACATCGGCAAATAATCTTCCAGCCGATACCCGCATCGTTGCGTTGGTTATCAAGTTATAAAAGGACAATCCCAATGGCTTTATGGGGTCCGTCATCATTTGTTGATGTCCGACGGATAGGTAAATGTGATTTTCCTGATCATTCAATTCAGCCTGGTCCCACATGGTTATTCGTCGGGGGATGGGAAATAAAGTTGTAATGGGTCGACTTTGAACGACATAAATCTGGGAGCTATTGGCTCCATCATCGGCCAGACACCATTCAATGTCCTGCGGCTGGCCAAAATGTTTTTCGATTTTTCGCCCTATGCTTTCAAGTTGCAATATCTCTTCGTCTGTTAAGGTTTGTATGTTCTGTTTCCCTGGCTCAATTTTCTGTTCTTTTGTACCGCCATCCTTTGATGCATAAATGGCAAGCCTCTTGGTGGAGATTGTCTTATCGATAATTTCACCATTTCGAACTTTATAAACGTCTGGGTTGACGAGGCCGGACACCAATGCCTCACCAAGTCCCGGGCTGGCCTCGATAGACAAAATTTTTCTGTTACCCGTGATCGGGTCGGCAGTAAATAAAATACCTGCTGCGCGTGGGAAAATCAATTTCTGCACAACAACCGAAAGGTAAACCTGTCTATGGTCGAAGCCATTTTTCATCCGGTAGATTACCGCCCGCTCGGTAAATAGTGATGCCCAACATTTGCTGACGTGTTGAAGAATCGCTTTCCTTCCAGAAATATTCAGATAGGTATCCTGTTGGCCGGCGAAAGATGTACTTGGCAAATCCTCTGCGGTGGCGCTTGATCGAACTGCAAAAGTATTTTCTTCACCAAATTTCACTATGTGCTGCGTTATCTCATCCGCGATGCTATCAGGTATTACGACACCTTCGATCACGTCGCGAATTCTTGCACTCGTTTCGCTAATGCGCTTCCTGTCATCAACGCTCAGCGTAGTCAACTGGACTAGCAAGGAGCCAAACTCTTTATTCTTTTCCGTGACTTCCTTAAATGCTTCAGTGGTGACACAAAAACCATCAGGAACTTGAATCTGACTGCTATCGCGTCCTGCTATTCTGAATAGCTCTCCTAAGTTGGCACCCTTGCCGCCAACTTTCGCAACCTGTGCGCTACCTATTTCCTGTAACTCTAAAACGTATGAATTTTTCTTGTTCATTCCCTCCCCTTTCCGATTATCTGTTATCGAGTTTATTTGCTGTCTCATTCATTATTCCAATTGATTTTGTGAGATAAATTCTGACAATCTCAATCTCTTTTTCCGTGAATGAAGCGGTAAGTTTTTCCGACATGCTTCGGAAATCTTTATAAAGAGGTTCAAAAAGTGCCATGATGCTTTTGATGTTGGGTTCGATGATTACCTTTCGTCTGTCGTCTTTGTCAAACCTCCGTTTCACCAGCTTTTTCTTTTCAAATCGGTCGATTAAGCCTGTGATCGCACCGGTGGTCAGTCCTGTCAAATTCGAAAGCTCACCTGCAGTCATTTGGCCTCTTTCAATGAGAAATCCCAGGTACCTATGATCCGTGCCCGAAAACCCAGCTCTTCGCGCAACAGCTTCGTGCATCTGGATAGAGGAATAAGCATATTCTTGTACCAGTTTCCTTATTTGCTTAATGGTCTCGCTATCCATATTATCTTGATAATTAAATATCTTAGACACTAAGATATTTAGCGTTACCGGATTTGCAAAGTATTTTTTTGGTAAAAACGAAGATCACTCACAAACCAGAGGATATGCTGTTGGAAAAGATGGAATTCAAATTTATGTGCGTTATTGTCCGAAATGATACACGCATCCACAAAGAAGGTAATGTTTAATACGAAGTCTAAGGCATTCGAAATCCATTTCCTAACGTCAGCCCATCTGAGTCAGTCTAATACAGTTCATTCTTGCAAAAAGCCATTCACCTGCCGAATTAGTTGAATCACCGTCATCGTGGTTTTTTCTAGCCTGATTTTTAAATCGCGGAGTTTCAGATTCAGATATCCCATCCGTTGTCATTTGATCTTTATATCTTTTCGAACACCGTTGCAGGAATCGTTCGCAGTGATTAATCATTACATCACCTATGATTATTGTTTGAGATTGAGAACCTTTGCGTTGTGGATTGAAAACGCTTTGACACGTGTCAATGAGATAATCAATCCATTACAGTCAGCATCCAAAAGAACCTTATTGGGCTACCGGATGTACTGGCAGAATTTTTTAAACTACTTCGGCCCTGGAGCCATTTTTTATATAGGAAACAATGAACTGGACAACAATATACATTACGGGAAGACCGAAATTTCAAGCGGAAGTGCGTAAGAAGCTATCGCATTCGAGCCTTGATTTCATCCCTGGCTACATCGACACCAATACGCCTACCGTTAGCAATGATCTTTACTGGCTAAATGATCAAACCAGCATTCGTGAAATGAAAGAGGCTATCGGAAGCAAACTCGTATGGAAATACAGGTTGAAATTTTACACAAGTCTGGAGGATTTTCTTCAATCGAATGATAACGCCGCCAATGCGGCTGCACTAACCCAGGATGATCTTGACCTCATAGCCCACATGCGTGAAGTAGCTTGATCGAAAGGGCACCAAGCCTATTCGTCACTTGGTCGCTTACTCAGCAGCGGTAACGGTTATCCAATGCATAAATGGTCCTTGCTTTAAGGCGGTTAAATATACCAAGCTGTCCATACCTACGGGTATCAACCACCTATATGAATACCACCGCCCCTGCGCATGTTCATCGGGTTGAGTTGCTTATTCAGGGAATAAGTAAAACTGATGATAAAATAACGCCCCAGAGAATTGACGGTCGTTTGCTCAATATAGTTCAAGTCGGCAGTCTGTTTTACACCTAATGCCTGATCGAGGAGATTGTTCACAGACAGTTTTATTTCACCAGCCTTGCTTTTTAGAATAAACCTAGAAAACGCTAAATTCAAAAGAGGGATAGCCTCATGAAAATTCGTACTCTTGCTGTCATATATCAGGTAGTCAAAACTTCCACTCAGTTGATAATTCTTTCCAAGACTAAGATTTGTTTCAGCTTTAAATGTCTTGTTTAAATATTTTTGATCGGCTTGATGGAATTCATATTTTGTTTGTTGATGCGCCACCTGTGCGCTAAGCGAAAAATCAAAAGTCTCCTTGTAGCGGTAGTCATACCTGAACCTGCCACCGATGTTGCGTTGAACAATATCATATTCCAATTCATCGAAGACGCTAGGCCCGCGCTGGTCAAGTACATTCCCGGTAATGCTGAAACGATTGTTCAGATTCACAAGGGGAAACGTAAAAGTAATATCAGACCGGATTCTGAGATTGTCGCTCACATTGACTGGTGACGTCGTCCGGATAAAGTTTTCGATGGATACAGCATTTGTGATGGCATCCATGGTGTAATCGACATCGACAAAGGCAAAAAGACCGACCATTTTACCGGGATCAAAGCTGTTGAAGTGCAATCGCCAGCTTTGCTGATAAGCGGGCCGAAGCGTTGGGTTGCCCGTGTAAGGATTTAGAGGATCACTATTGTCCACGACAGGCTGCAATTGCTGAATGGTCGGCTCCTGCACCGTGGTCTCGTAATCAAAATTCAGGTGCTTCGTACGGGAAAAATCATAGTTGAAACGAGCCACTGGCAAAAGATTACTGAAGGCGTTGGATATCTCCGCATCGTGCAAGTGCAAGTACCCGCTCAGTTGTGTCTCCTGAAAGCTTGCACCAATCGTTAAAGCTAAATATTTACGGTTCATCTTAAAGTTTACGCCAGTCCTGTGGTATGTATAATCACTGTTATATTGGCTGCTTAGGCTGTCGTTGAACGTCTCGCTGTCGTTGCGTAAATCATAAACCGGCCTTTCGACATCATTCTTATTTTGCCGGAAACTGTAGTAGGATTCTACATACTTTCTGTTACCCAATGGCTCGATGTATGTAGCCGTCGCGCCATACGAAAGGTTTTCGGATGACTGATCATTTCGCTGGCGAACTGTTTCTTCGCTTGAAGCATCTTCATACCGGTAGGTCGCATCCAGAAAGCCATTACGATCTATTTGTGACAATCCAAATTCCAGGTTAGCAGAAAATGTCCGCCCTTTATTATTGAACCTGTGCTTGTACAGAAGATTTGAGTTCAGATTTGCAGCAGATCCCTCTGAAACAGCATGACTTTCATTCTCATTCAGGATGATGCTCTGCGGAGAAATATTTTCGCTGCTTGTTGTTGAATTGGTCCGTGTGTTGCTCAAAGAAAAATTGGTGGAAAGACGCAATAAATTTGTCGAATCTATCTTGTGATCAAGGACCACATTTAGCCGGTGATTTTCATTAGTATTGTTCTGCCGAGTCTGCTCGGTATACAGGAAGCTACCCTGTTCAAAAAAGTTTTCTCTTGAAACGGACTGTAGCTTATCGTGGTCGAGAAAGTTATAGAAGTAGCTTGCGTTGATCTCTGATTTCCTGCTTAATTCATTATTCAGATTGACACCGCCAGCATACGTGGTTAGGATGCCGTTCGCACGGTTTCCAAAATTCAATGGTATCCCATTTTGATTATCGCTGTTTACCCGCACCCGTACCTGTCCGCCACCCATCATTTGCTGTCCGGCACTTGTGAAACTGATGTAGTCTTCAAAAGAGAAACCTGCATCGTTCACATTGTTTCCCATCGCCAACGATGAAAGTTGATTTCCCTTGTTGAAGCGATTTATGTTTGCCTTCGCCTGAAAGCGATCGTCGGTTCCGTAGCCTGCCGTTATCTTTCCGAATGCTGCACGTCTCTTTTCTTCCTTTAACTCAAGGTTAATGGCCTTTTCACGCTGACCATCATCAATACCAGAAAAAATAGCCTGATCGGATTTACGGTCGTGCACCTGCACTTTATCGATAGCGTCGGCGGGAAGATTGCGAGTCGCCACCTTCGGGTCTTTTCCACCAAAGAAGTCTTTTCCATCGACCGTTACACGTTTAACCTGTTCGCCTTGCGCGGTTACATTTCCTTCGGCGTCAACTTCAACACCAGGCAGTTTCTTAAGAAGATCTTCAACGTTAGCGTTGGGCGCGATTTTGAAAGACGTTGCATCAAATTCAATGGTATCTTTTTTTACGACGACAGGGATGTGGTCTTCCACGACGACTTCATCGAGCGTTGTTTTTGCAACAATCATTTTTAAAATACCCAAGTCAATTGAAGCGTCTGAATTGTCGCGAAGGTCAATTTCTTTCGTGTATGTCTTATATCCCACGAAAGTCACTTTTAAATAATACGGTATCCTGTCAACGCGTGTGAGTTTAAAAATGCCCTGCTCATCGGATGTAGTAAAATTTACCAGCGAAGAATCTGCCTGCTTCAATAGCATTACTGTAGCGGCCGGCAGCAAGGTCCCGGCGGAATCGGCTACCACTCCATGAATGGTGAGTTTCTGTCCGAAGGCAAGATTGGCAAGCAAGCAAAGCGGCAACAAATAAATCTTTCTCACGGTAGTGTTGGTGGCGCCACGGACCAATAGCCGTTGCGTTATGTTTAAAATGAAATTATCGAATTATAATATTGGCACCATTGGCGCGGCTGCGTTCTTCATGCGCTTCCATAATCTTTTTGAATTCTGTACGTGTAACCTTAGTACCGCGGTGAGGCTTTTTGAGCTCATGCTTTTTAAGAACACGCCTGTCTAATTTTTTTGCGGTAATGACACGTTCACCGCTATTTATATCAACTTCCAGGATCGCGCCCGGTAGCGTATTAAAGATTTCAGGACCCAAGTATGGCCTCAGCTCAGGCGTGTACCAGGCCACAATTTCCTGTTTCCGGTCGATGTCCTGGTACATCGCCTGACGACACGTGAAACCCATTACCGTCCTTGTTTCGGTCCCAAATTTCCAGGGCGGCAGCTTTAGTGAATCTTCAATGAGATATTCTTTGCCCATAACCTCCTGCTGCGTTATTCGTGTGGATGTCGCATGATCAAAATACATCTCAACTGGGGGTTGATGAAAGCGCATCTTCACAGGCTCTTTGGAAAAATCCGGATCTTCTTCGACATCTTCTTCAACAGGTTTGTACAAAGATTCAGCACCGCGAAAGAAGAGCTGGTGCTGGCTGGTTCGGAATTCCGGCATCATGCTTTTCATCTTTTGCCGGTCTTCGGGGAGTGTCCGATGCATATTAATTTTCACTTCGTAGTCAATAACCCCTTCCGTGTCCGGCGTGAACACGATATGCCCAGCAGCAAGTGAGACAAGGGCACCAAGAACCAACAATATTGTTTTCATCATAGCATGAGTATTAATTCCGTGATTACCATGTAAAGCTACCGGTATGGATGACGCTAATGGGTTAAAGGTTCTGAATGGAATGTTAATTAAGGTTAAAACGTACGTGCATTGCCGGCTACGGCATTACCTTTAGGATTCAAAAAGGATTTAAGATTTTCAGCATCATGAAAGCACCAAAAAAAGCAATTGCGCTTTGTTTGATGATTAGCAGTCTGCTAATGCTGGTGGTGCTACAATCGCTTTGGCTGAAAAACTCATATGAAAATGCATACCACCGTCTTAGCCGCGAAAGCTTCAGTCTCTTTAGTAGTACGGTATTGGCACTCCGGGATTCCCTGTTTGTTCGAAACATACACGTGGCACCAGCTGATAGTTTAAGACCGCCCTCATTGGCCCAATTCCACGATTCACTCTTCTCCATACATGGAAACTCCGATACGATAAAAAATTTAAGAATTCACATTGAATCCGTTGGACCACTTGACTCAGGTGTTAATTTTCTGAGACCCCTGGCCTCATCGTTGCACCGACTTAAAAGGAGGGAAATTTTTTACATCAACGCCGGACATAATGCATTAAACATCGACACGCTAACCAATCACTTTAAAAAAAGCCTGGCTTCGTCCAATATATATCTGCCGTTTTCGGTTAAACACCTGGAGGAGAACAACGATCAAATCTCGCAGAACAAGCGTCTTGGACGATGGAATAGCCTCGATGAGACCCCCCAGCGCCCCTACAATGACTCAATGATCATGCGACTCCGGCTTGATCCTATGAACAATTATCTGGTTGTGTTTCCAACCATTCGTGCTGCACTGTTAAAGGAAATAGCGCCGCAAATTCTATTTTCAGTTTTCCTCACCAGCGTTATCGTTGTTTCATTTCTCATGATGTACCGGAGTTTAAGGTCCCAGGAATTATTGAACATCGCCAAGAATGACTTTATCAGCAATGTAACGCATGAATTGAAGACGCCGGTGGCAACAGTGAGCGTGGCGCTGGAGGCATTAAAAAACTTTCAGGTCCTCGGAAACCATGAACGCACAATTGAATACCTGGAAATCGCACAGGGGGAACTCAACCGCCTTACGCTCATGACCGATAAAATTCTAAAGACATCATCCTTTGAGGCTAATGGAATTTCACTTATAAAGGAAATGGTGAACTTGGACACCATTGTCCGAGAAGTGATCGCAGCTCTAAAACTCGCATTCGAAAAAAATAATGTACGGGTGACCTATACGCCAAGTGGAAACAACTTCCAAATCATGGGTAATGAAATGCACCTGACAAACGTTGCCTACAACCTCCTCGATAATGCGTTAAAATACGGAGGAAAAAATACAAACCTCGACGTTGTCCTTAGAGAATCGGATGGAATTATAGAGTTCATCGTGCGCGACTATGGTATCGGGATTCCGGCCAGTTATCAAAAAAAGATCTTTGAAAAATTTGTAAGGGTCCCCACCGGCGATATCCATAATGTTAAAGGATATGGACTTGGATTGAATTACATTGACAATGTCGTCAAAAAACTTGGTGGAAAAATTGAATTGGAGAGCGAAGTCGGAAAAGGAAGTTCATTTAAAATCGTGTTGCCTAAATAAGCAGTTGGTCGAACATTTGTGAATATATGATGCGTACGAAAATACTCTATGTAGAAGATGAGCCATTCCTTGGTAGAATTGTCAGGGAAAGTCTTGAAAGCCGGAACTTCGAAGTATGCATGGCGCATGACGGAAAGGATGCTGTTGATATTTATAAGCAGACACAGCCGGACATTTGCGTGCTCGATATCATGTTGCCATTTAAAGATGGATATACCATCGCAAAGGAGATCCGACGATTGAATAAAACAGTACCCATTATTTTTGTTACTGCAAAAAATGAAACGGAAGATGTTGTAAAAGGCTTTGAAACTGGTGGGAATGATTACATACGCAAGCCATTCAGCATGGAGGAACTGATCATCAGAGTATACAATTTGTTGAACTTGTCGGCGCAACGAATCAAAAAAATACCTGAAAATATTCAGCTTGGAAAATATGAATTCATTCCCCTTCGCTATGAACTAAAACTTGGATCCACCGCAAAAAAACTTTCTCATCGCGAAAGTACCCTGTTACAATTGCTTTCCGAAAACAAGAATACCACTGTGTTGCGAAAGGAGATACTTATTAAGCTTTGGGGAGATGATTCATTTTTCAATTCACGTAATCTCGATGTATATATCACTAAACTTCGAGATTACTTAAAGGCTGACAAGTCGATCGAAATTATCACCATAAAGGGAATCGGATACCAGTTTACGGTGGGGGACGGGGATATTTGAAGAGTTACCAAATTATTGCAACATGAAAGGAGTTCACCGCCGCACTTTTTTTCTAGTCTGGAAATGATACGTAATGGCTACCTGCGTCGTACTGACCTTGGTGTAGAACGGGTAGCTTTGCTGTTGTGTTTTATACCTATGCGCTACCTTCGTCATCGAAGTTGAATTAATCACTGCGATGTCGAGCCGCCAGAGGATTAACCCGATCCCAACGTCTCTGTTCACAACAATACGCTTGCTAAAAACATCGTGCAGATTATTGTAAATCTCTGATACTTCTGGCGGCACCGTCTGAAACGTAACGTTTCCACGCCGAACCGGAAAAGCGAGTGAAAATGAAATTCCACCTTTTATGTAAAATGGTCGTAATACCGCAAATTCTGCGTTGACAGGAACCGTGAACACAGTACTCCTGGCATCGCCAGCAAACCTGTATCCTAGACTCCACTGCGGCGGCGTGTAGTTGACATAGTAGTCGTACCAGATTTCGTAATAACGCAGGCCTGTCTCAAGATTTAGGCGCTTCAATATCTGCCAATTCACGAGCAAGTACAACGAAAGCCGCGGCTCGTTTTGTGGATCACCATAGTCAATGGTAACATAATGCGCCTGTCGTATCGCAAATTCATTGGCATGAAATAGCTGATCCGCTGCGCCTATCCCAACCTGATAGGAAAGGTTTCTCTTTTTATCGGTGCTATCAGATCGTTGGAGTGCAGTACCTTTTGCGCGGAAGATACGATCATAATATTGGCCGTACGTATTACTGCAACGACCGATGATCAGCAGCAAACAAATAAAAAATGCACGGTTTGACAACATTCTCATGTTTTAAGAATTGGCTTGGTGGAAAACTGCGAATAGTGACTGCGTTATTCCCTTAGTGAAAAATGGGGGCAGGCGCCTTCAAAGAAACTCAACTTCGTCTTTTCAAATTTTCATTTTTCCTCCAGGGTTGCAGCCAGTACAGGTTTACTTAATAACCAGCCAAAAGCTTCCCACTGTTTATTGATGGAGGTACCGGCCTTCCCTTCCACATACGCCTTTACGAGATCTTTACCATAATTATAATTGATAACGTAGCTTCTGTTTTTGCGGATAAAGCTCATCGACTTTTTAGCTTTGTCGTCATCCATGAGATAAAAGTTCTTAAGCCAGTATATTCCCTGAGCCTCGTTCATGGTGCCATTCAGCAGGCCTCTCGTTACTTCATTCATAACATAGTTTAGCTGCTCCGTGAGCTCAAGGGCTGTAAAATAACGTTCGATACCAGTCGTGTCCACGCTGGCTAATGGTAGGAGTACCTCTCTGGCAAATCGGACTTTTTCTTCGCCTGGGAAGGCGAGCGCGATCCCGTAGTTGGCGCTTCCTTCGGCAATAAATGACTGCGGACTGAACAATGGATAAAGCGATATTTCAACCCAGCCGTTGTCGTGGTAAAGATTTTTCTCGAGCAGCATGTTATAAACGTGGTGACCGGGATAACTCTCATGACTTGCGACATCGATGACGTCGTCAATAAGAATGTCAAGATCCGTGTTGACCTGAATCAGACTTTTGTAATTTCCTTTGTACCAGTTGTATCCTCCCCAGGGTTTGTCGGTGACAAATTCAAGATTGAAATTTTCACTGTCAGGCAATTCGAGATACTGTTGTGTGCGTCTCCTGCTTTCCGCAATTGCAGCTTGTATAACGGTATCAAGCTTGGTGGGAGGAATAACAAAACGATTCGCAAGCTTTTTAAACCTCTCGTTCACGGCTCCTTTGCCCGGTAGAATGTCATCTAGTGTGTGGACAATTTTTTGAAAATGAGAGGAGTCATACACCGGTGGTGTTACACCATAGAGCTCTTTACATTCAACCTCAAAGGAAGCAGAGTCGCCTCCAAACAATTTGACCCTTCGCTCAAACGCCTTTAGTTGAGCGCTCATCCACGTCGCACGGTTAGCAATCGTATCATTGTCGTGCGCATGCAAGGAATTCAGTGTGGTAGCTAAACTATTTATCTCTGTCAGAAAAGAATCTTTAGGAAACACTATCGATGCAGGATTAGTTGGTTTCAATGAGTCTGGTCCATAATACGCATCGACAAAGTCTTTATCATACTGTCCTATCGCGAGGCCTAAGCGCACGTATTGACCCGCCAACGCGTCTAGCTGTGCAGCCTCATCTGCTAAATCCGCCTCCTTGTCGCTGCACGAAGGCAAGCTCAGCACGGTAGCGAAAAACAGGAGATGAAGAATGGCTAAGGTCGATTTTTTCATTGGGAAATTTGATTTAATCCAAACTTGGTCGCTGTTGCATTAAGCACAGAAGTCTAATTCCTTTTGCTTATTGAAAAATACAAATTTATAAGCATCCCCCAAACCTTGTTTTACACAATCCCGTTATCAAATTGCTCTGCGGGGAAAGTAAAACGAGTCTTATAGAAATTAATGAAAGACGTGAAGCATTCGGATGCCTAACATTTTTTTGCGTCAAAATAAGTTTTATTAATTTGTCAGGCTACGACGGTTTGCGTGGGTGCTAGCGTATACTTGCCACGGTGGGGACTTGCAATATTCGAATTCGAATTTGAACGCCAATGAAAATTAGAAACCTCGTTGATCTGTTTACTATTCTTCCGGAAGACGAGAAAATAATGGTAGATGTATTGCGACAGATAATTGTCGAGACTCTTCCGAAATATTGCAAAGAAAAAATCTCGTACAATGTTCCATTTTTTTATGGCAACAAAGGCATTTGTATTATTTGGCCCGCCTCCATTCCCAGGGGAGGTATCAAAAAAGGAGTTCTTCTAGGGTTTTGGTATGGCCATAAATTAAATGGCCGCGATCGCTTTCTGTGTCATGGAACTAACAAGCAAATTTTTTATAAAATATACCAGCACATGGATGAGATTGATGAAAGACCAATAAAAAGACTTTTGAAGGAAGCGATCAAATTAGACAGCACTTTCAAAAAAGTACGCTAAGGTTGCTATTCTATTATTTCAATTCTTCAAAACTTCGCGTAGTCCATTCAGGTGTCAGACATTACACACCTACGGTCAAATAGTTAATCCCAACGTCCCGGTCATACCGTACCGCATTACTATCATTTAACAGGAGAATCCGTGCATTGTATGTTTAGTAAAACACCATCGGAAAAAAATTGAGACGGCGATGCTTTCCTCAAGGGAATATCGCTTTTATCGGCTCTCGTTTGTTATTATACTCGAAGTAAATCTTTTCTTCCTTTCCTTCAACGAAAAAAGTACTGTCAGTTATTGAATAGAGATTGAAGTTTCCCAGATACGGTATATTAACAATAAGTTGTCCATTCGTTTCTCTAAGAATCGTTACCGGGTCTCCGTCGTTGTCGTAATGTTTTTCGAACCGTTTTGTTTTTGACGGATCGTCGGCTATCAATGCAGGCCAGTGTTTACGATCGGGTTTGTACACGATCAGTTTGGATTCGTCGATGGTTGTTTTTATTTCTGTTCTCGCAGCCAAAATTTCTTTTACAATCTTTTTAATCTCGATCCAATCGACGGCGACCCATGGTTCAATATAAGTGTTTGCACGGTGAACGATGATCATGTCGCTGTCAGGGAACAACATCAACATATGCCCGCCCATGCCCTCTGCCGTGTAGCATCTCTGGTTGAATGCTTTGTGAGGTGGTATGTTCCAGGCATAACCGAAACCATACTTTTGCGTTTTCGGTGAATGCGCAGTTAGACTTTCCTTGACCCACTGTTCGGGTACAATTTGTTTATCACCCCATCGTCCTTCGTTCATGTAAAGCATTCCGAATCGTGCCATGTCGCGTGACGACATGTTGATGTGATATACAGGATGCAATGAGAACTTTTCGTAGTTATACCACGCATCGTGTGGAACAAAATCTTCCATACCAATCGGCTGGGCGATGTGATCAACAAATGCATCGGTAAGTTTAACATGCGTTTGCTGTTCGAACACGGTGTTCAATGCATTGAAGTTCCAGTTGTTATAAAACCAATGTTCGCCAGGTTGATGAATACCGCGTTTGGGCATGTGGTCGCCGCCTTGGCCTACCGATGGAAGGTATATGCCTGAGTAGCCGGTCATGAGTTGTTTTACAGTAGCTCTTTTTTCAACGTCGGTGAGTGGCGTTACCTCATCGATACCATATTCACCGATCGATTTATTGATATCGATCGCACCTTTAGATGCATAAATGCCTATGAGTGCCGACTGCGTTGCCTTTCTTGAAGAATGCATACGAAACCGGCGGCTGGCATCGCCCCACGATTGCACGATCGCTCCCTTATATATGATGAGCACGCTGGCAGAATTGTACTGGTCTGCGAGCTTGCGCGCTTGTTGAAGTTTTTGTGATGAAAATCCTGCTTCTTCGGGAGTTTCATATTGAAGCCATTGTTTTTCGGGCAATAGGTCTGGCGCTAAAGGAGGCGTGAATGCAAAAAATACAAACACGAATGGAAGATATTCTTTCATTGTTGGCACAAATCAAGTTAAAGCAAAATCTTCATTCTTTACAACAGCACGCCGCTCATCCGTCAATATGTTACACTTCCTTTTTCTATTGAAGTCTAAATTCAATTTTTTTCTTTTTATCGGAAGTACAATGTTTTATTACCCAATAAGTTTTTTTGCGCGAAGACGTCATAAATAATTTCAAGTAAAACTCCTTTCAATATAATGAACCATGTCTTTTGAAAGAAAAAATTGATACCCAGGGTGATTTAACGTGAATGGGCCATTTCAACTTAATCAATTTTTACATATAACATTACAGTATACGCTTAAGAATTAATATTCAAAGATTTTGAAATTCCCGGGGGATTGCGCCTCATTAGCCTTAAACATTGTATAGAACTAATGCATGTTTTCTTACATACGGGAGAATTTACAAATCACGAAAGATTTAAATAACACGAATATTTATATAATTGATGCTATTACTATCGACATGCCGAGAGCCTATAGCCCATCAGTGACCTGGTCAGAAAATCGATCTGCGCGTGAAGAAGCCATAAAATCCATTACAGCATTTGTATTAATAATGGTCAGCCTTTCATCACATGCACAAGTCGATTTACTGAAAGATATTAATCATACTATCGTTCAAACTTCCCAAACTACCATAGCATTAGACGATCCCCAGGATTTTATTGCGCTTAACAACAAAGTGATTTTTCGTGCTTATGACAATATTCACGGTTGGGAAATTTGGGTGACAGACAATACACATGACGGGACATATTTACTGAAGGACCTCTCAGGAACGTCATCTGAACCAACAAGTTTTACATTTTTAAACGGGTTCGTTTATTTCGCAGCAGGAACAGAAAGCAACGGACGAGAATTATGGAAAACGGATGGCACAACAGCCGGAACAGTTTTAGTAGCTGATATTAACCCAGGAGAAGGTACCGGATTGCGATTTCCCGATTTCATGACTGAACTTAATGGGGATTTATATTTTATCGCTGATGATGGAACGGGCGACGCCCTATGGAAATCGGATGGTACGGCCCTTGGAACGTCAAAAATAAAATCGATGACATTTGACACCAGTTCAGCTGGTCCATTCAAATTCGCTAAAACGGGTAATACGCTTTTTATTAACGCCTTTGATGATGAACATGGATATGAGTTATGGAGAAGTGATGGGACCGCAGCAGGCACCACGATCGTAAAAGATTTAGTTCCGGGAACAGACTTTGGGTTCCCGAGAACAATGACAACATTGAACACCGACATCTTCTTTGTCGCCTTTTCGCCGGCACAAGGCAAATTAAATCTATGGAAAAGCGATGGGACAACGGATGGGACATCCGCTATCCAAACCATAGACTCCGAAACGTCAGCATACCCGGCTGAATTAACAAGCGGCGCGGGACTAATTTTCTTTACTTCGGATGATGGCCTCACCGGTCGTGAGCTCTGGCGTACAGATGGCACACCGGCTGGTACGTTCATGATCAATAAAAAAACTTCCTGGGATAGAGTGGCTACATCTCCTGTCGATGTAAATGGCACGGTTTATTTTGTGTCCAACAGCGGCAACGGTAATGAGCTATGGAAGACCGATGGTACCGTTGTCGGCACGGTGTTGGTGAAAGATATTCATAATGGGCCATTATCGTCTTTACCCGCCGGATTAACTGTAGTAGAAGACCTGCTTTACTTTGTTGCCAACGATGGGATAAACGGCGAAGCATTGTGGCAGAGTGATGGCACTGAACAAGGCACCAAACTGGAAAAAGTTATTGGCGCGAACAGCGGGATTAAAAATATTATTAACGTCAATGAATCATTATTTTTTCATGCTGATGATGGGACAGGGTCCCATACGCGGTTGTGGTCCTACGATCCGGTAGAAAAAAAGGCAACCAATCTAGGATACCGTTTCACCTACAGTACTGATTTTAGTGCCTCAAGTGATCCTGATGACTTCATTAGGGTTAATGAAACTGTTTATTTTGGAGCTGATGATGGTATTCATGGCTTCGAACTTTGGAAGAGCGATGGAACATCCTCCGGTACTTCTCTAGTGAAGGACATTACTCCCGGTATTGGTGACTCGTACTTCTACGACCTAACACCTGCCGACGGACTATTATTTTTCACGGTCGATGATGGTGTACACGGAAGAGAAATGTGGAAGACTGATGGCACAACGGAAGGAACTGTTATGGTTAAAGATATTGAGCCCGGACCGGCAACGTCGTACCCCCAATATCTAGCCTTTCATAACGGTGAAGTATACTTTTCTGCAGAGGCAGGAATTGATGGAGCCGAATTATGGAAAACAGATGGAACGGAGACGGGCACTGTCATGGTTAAAGATATTTATCCTGGAGATTGGAATTCCTCTTATCCATACAATTTAACGAGCGTCGGCAATACGCTTTACTTTGTAGCCAACGATGATATTCACTTCACGGGGCTGGGTATATGGAAAACTGATGGAACAGCGGAAGGCACGGTCATCGTAAACAGTGCCGATTCACAGATAGGAGCAGTTGATTATCCCTGGATGAATAACAGATACCTGAAGGGTATGAATGGAATGCTTTATTTCAAAGCGTATACACCTGACGTGGGTCATGAGCTATGGAAGAGTGATGGCACGGCGGAAGGAACGGTTCTTGTAAAAGATATCAACGTTGGGTCTGCATCTTCATCTATTGAACAATTTACGGAGTTAAATGGTGTATTGTATTTTCTCGCTAATGATGGCGTAGGCGGTGACGAACTGTGGAAAACGGATGGAACTGAAGAAGGCACCGTCCTTGTAAAAGATATTTATCCTGGCAGTAATTCCAGTTATCCATGGGATTTGACTACCGCGAACAATCTTCTTTTTTTTACCGCCACCAATGAGCAAGGTGATTTATATCTCTGGAGAACGGATGGCACTGCAGCAGGCACTTTCCATATAGAAAGTAATCATCCCAATGCCAGCACAAAAAATCCGTGGCGTCTCATTAAAGGTGGAGAACAAATCTTTTTCACGAGCCTTCCGATTACATCCGAGCACCTTTGGAGAACAGATGGCACGCTTTGCGGAACCGTGCTGTTAACCGGAGAGCATACAGCAGGCATAGCTTTCTATGACTTAATTTTTTTGAACGATAAAGTTCTTTTTTCAGGAGCGATACCAGGAAGTGAATATGGAACGGAATTATACGCGTATCAAGTCGCAGGCATGCCACCAAGTCGTTGTCAAACTATTTCTTTCGATCCCCTTGTTACAAAGAAATATGGTGACGCCGATTTTACACTAACAGCATCCGCGGGTTCCGGGTTGCCTGTTCAATTTAGTATTGCAGATCCATCCATTATTTCAATACAAGACAACGTTGTAACCATACTAAAATCGGGGTCAACAACAATAATAGCCAGTCAGCCGGGTGATGCCTCTTTTAATTCTGCACCGGCAGTAAGTCAATTGCTTGTTGTGGAGAAAGCAAGTTTAACGGCATCTGCAGATGATCAAACCATATTTTATGGAGAGGCGATTCCGACGTTAACGATCAGTTACTCCGGCTTTAAGATGTTGGATGATGAAACTACAATTGATTCCCAGCCCATTGCCGCAACGGAAGCTATGCAGGGAAGTTTCCCTGCGCTTTACCCTGTTCTCCTTACCGGAGGATCGGACGAAAATTATACGATCACGCTTGTACCGGGTACATTGGCAATCAACAAAGCGAAACAAACGATCAACCTTTCTATATCAAACAAAACTTTGGGTGAGTTACCATTCACAGTCATTGCTACTGCTACCTCCGAATTACCTGTCACCCTCAGCACCAACTCCGAAAAAATTAATCTCAGCGGTCAAACAATAACGATGCTTGAGGCTGGCAACGTAACCATTTATGCATCCCAAAGCGGAAATGAATATTTTGAAGCAGCTCCATCAATTGAAGCAAATTTTTGTATCAATCCCGAAAAGCCAATACTAACTATCAACGGTAACAATACGGCAACTCCTATTATTGAATCCAGTAGTAGTTCTGGAAATCAATGGTTTCTAAATTCGATTGCAATAACAAATGATCAGTCTGTTCTAGAAGTGAAGGAAGGCGGGGTGTATACCGTTAGTGTAACACACGATAACTGTACAAGTGAATTATCAGATCCAGTCTCCATGATTGTAACCAGTATAAATGATGAAATTGTTGAAAAAATTGTGTTGTCTCCAAATCCCACTACGGAGAAGCTTTATGTCCAATTAAAATCGCTGCAAGCCAGCGTTAAAAACATTTCTATATTAGATGCTAAAGGAATGATAAGGGAAGTGATTCATATTCAAGATCAATTAGAAGAAGTTGAGATTGATGTGTCGGGCTACCCTTCAGGCCCATATATCCTGTTAATTAATTCTAACAATCTTATGTTTAGCGAAAAATTTATAAGGAGATAGCCATCAGACTCATGGCCCTTATATGCATTCCACAGCGCGATACATGATCCAGGATTGTCTTTAGTTTGTCTTTCGATTTCATTTTGTTGAATATGTGGTTTATGCCATGTTCCCCCGGTCTGATTCACGTATGAAAAGCACTGACATTGCAGAATTTGTTAGCGTTCCATGCTGTTAATTAGCGCATTCAATTTGCATAGTTTAAAAACTGTTAACCTCTATGTTAAAACACACCTGGATTGCCCTGATGCTAGTAGGCGCATCGTTAACATCCTCGGCTCAATTAAAAGTCACCGTCGGAACGCCTTACGAGGTGATCGATTCCCCGTCAAAGTATTACTTCTCGGAAAGAGGTCAGATACTTACCTTAAAAGTTGACAAGAAGCGTATCATTCTTCAGAAGATGGACGCGCAAACACTCGCATTTAAATCTTTGAAAGTTTATGAGGACTTTCCCAAAGACTATGTAATTGAAAAAGTTACGGAGTTTAAGAACCGTTACTATTTGTTTTATTCCTTATATGAAAACGATTCAGAGTTGCTTTTCAGTCGCGAAATTGATTTTGTAAAAGGAGAGTTTATTGGGAAGGGCAAGAAAATATCGACAGTTAACGAGAAGATTACCGGCTCACTGGCGGTATCGGGATTCTACAGGTTTTCGGTAGCGGACAAGTATGACTTCTATTTTTCATACGATTCTACTGCAATGGTAGTACAGTATCGCGTTAAACCTGATAAACGTAACGACGCTAAGAGCTATGATAAGATCGGCATGCGTATATTCGACAAAGATCTGAATGAAAAATGGAGTAAGAATATAGAGATGCCTTATACGGAAAAGAAGATGGACAACCTGGACTATTCTGTTGACGCTGCAGGAAACGTATACATTGTGACACGTGTATTCGATGACAACACCACAGACGTCAAGAAAAGAGGTGAGGACGACGCCAATTACCATCTTGAGATTTTGAAAGTGGCAGCAGGTTCGGGCACGATCTCGACTACGCAAGTACAAGTGAAAGATAAATTTGTGCAGAAGCTTTGGTTATATGAAGCAGCTGCAAAGGGCACAATGGTGTGCGCGGGATTTTATAATAAAGGCGAGAACACAGGCAATGCCGATGGCATCATCATGTTCAGACTCGGCCAGGATGGAAAGCTCACGAATATGAATACCTTCGAAATTCCACTGGAAATACTGAACCAAAATGTAAAAGGTAAGGAGCGAAGAAAGAACGAGCGAAAGGAAGGCGATGACGAAGCGGAGTTTTCAAATCTTGTACTGGAACACGTAGTGGTGCAACCAGACGCCAGCATTGTGTTGATAGGAGAAAAACAATATTCGAGAACTCATACGTCTTATTCAAACGGACGGAGCAGCTCTTATACAACATACCACGCTGAAGATATACTTGTTACAAAGGTAGATCCGTCAGGAAAGCTGGCCTGGATGAAAAAAATTCCTAAGCGACAACAAAGTGGTGTGGGTTTCTATGGCATATCGTATCGGTACTTTCACGCCGGGAACGTGCATCTGTTCTTATTTCTTGACAACGAAAAAAATATCACACTTGCTAAAGACAAAGTGCTTGCACCTGCCTTGCACGTAGATGGACAGGGAGGATTTCTAACCGCGTATGGAATTGAGGATAAAAGTGGTGTGGTGGTCCAGGAAACTATTTTGGATACGCGCAATGTAAATGGTGTAGAGGTTTTCCAATTTTCGCCAACGCGTCTTGTTTCTCCCCTACCCAATACGTTGGTGTTCGAGGCATACAAGAAAAAGAAAGAGGACGTCCTGGTCAAAATTGTGTTCTGACCTTAGCGCGGTTGAGAGTTTAATTTCATTTAAAGCTTGGCCTCTAGCCAAGCTTTTTGTTTTTATTCTGCTTTAGTTTACGGACGTTAGTCGAATCATTCAGGACCTACTATGTATTTAGTTTTAAAATTGTTCAAGAAAAATTAGATACTTGCATCTAGGACGCATTCCACAAAAGTGATTGAGTCTGGCTTTTTTGAGCTCACAAATGCTGAGAGAGACTTCATGATCAGAAAACTTCCTGAGACGAAAATTCTTTTTGAGAGCGACAATTAATAAACCCGATAGCACAAGTCTTCTGATTCACAGTTCGTCCATCACATTCCAACCATAATTGCTAATACAGGCGACGATTTTTCATTCACTTCTTAAGTTCCTAGCCGGGTTTTCAATTGATACTTTCCACGTTTGCGATAAGATTATTGTCAAGCCAATGGTAAGTAAAATCATTAAACTCGATAGCAGATCAGTGATGCCGAAGGCAATACGATTAGTAAAATTCATCAGGAACCATTGGCTCAACACATAGCCTATTGGTAATGCTATCACTGCTGCAATCAAAAGAAGCATTACAAACCCTCTCGAGAGAAGCGCAATTATCTGGTCAACCCTGGCGCCAATAATTTTCCGAATGCTCATTTCCCTTCTTCTTATCTCCGCCGTGTAAACGACAAGTCCGAGGAGGCCCATCGAGGCGATAGTGATCGTCATGAAGGTTAGAAATCCTAACATTGAAAATGTTGCCGCCCCTCCTTTTTCGTCTTTCAATTCCTTATCAATCCAGGTAAACTCAAAAACCTGGTCAGGATACATTTTTTTCCAGGCTGTCTTGGTGTCTTCAGGAACATTTTTTAACGGATGTCCTTCGGCTTCTACAACGGTATACCTAAATGCCAATGGGTCGTTTCTGATAATGAGTGGCTGAATGGGATTTCCATATCCATTGTCATAAAAATTTTTAACTACACCCGCGATTTTTCCCTTGACCGAATCCTCAAAAAATAACACATGCCCTAGCGCTTCACCGGTCGTTTTAAAGCCCAGCGCCACCGCTGCCTTTTCGTTCACCAGGATTTCCTCCGATGAATTTTCTGCGCTTGAAAATAAATGTCCATCGATTACTTTAAGATCTGCCATGACAACAAATTCAGGATTGCAGGAATAGTAGTTGAAGCTTATGGGTCTTTCATCTGTTCGTAGCAGGGAACCTTTTACTGTTAATGAGTTTCTATTCGTAAATGCGTTTGATGTAAAGCCAACTCTTTTAATTCCATTTACCTGTTCGAGACTGTGTTCGATTTGTTCCAGCTTTCCCGCCGACGGGATCATAAACTGATTAGTGCTACGGAAGCCGGGATCACTTTTTTCGAGAAACTCGAATTGTCGATTGAAAGCGGAGAGGAATACCAGGACTATCAGAGACAGCGTAAACTGAAACACCATCAGCACTTTTCTTCCTGAGAGATTTCCAAGTATTTTTTCAGAGCCAATGTTCCGGAGGACCCGCGCTGGCTGAAAGGAAGAAAGTATCCAGGCTGGCATCGCGCCCGAAAAAACTCCGGCGAGAATAGCAAACAACGTGAAGACGGACAATATGCCCAACCCTGGAGTTATCGCGGGAACCATTTCATAACCATCATTGAAGGGCTCGTATTCCAGGATGAAGGCAAAAATTACGTTTGCAATAAGTAAGGCGAGTATCGCCAGGATGACTGATTCAAGGATGTATTGAAAAAAGATCTGGTGTCTTTTTGCGCCTGATAGTTTGCGGATACCAACTTCTTTTCCTCTTGACAACCCCCGTGCAACGGAGAGGTTAGTGTAGTTAAACGCCGCGGCAGCCAGGATGATGAGTGCTACACCCGCTTCAGCTAGCAGGCTTCCCCTTGTAGGGCCCCGGCCAATTTCATGAACCATGTCGCTAATGCCTGGCGTAATAGAACGCAGTGGTTGTGCGTGGAAGTTAAATGAACCTTCCGACGATGACTTGTTTATCGCTGCGGAAATTCTCTTCAGCGTATTTACCAAAATTTCATTTTCAATACCGGACTTCATCTTCAAATAAGTGTAACCTTGTTCAAATGAATCCCATGTCGCGTGTTTCGTCGGTAGCTTACCCAGACTTTCCAGCAGGGGAACCGTTGATATCGACGCGAAAGCCGCAAAGGTTATATGCGACTTCTGAGCTGTAGTCTCAAGCACCCCCGTTACAGTGAAAATACCGAATTTCTTAAGCGATATTGTCTTTCCTGATGGATCAATATTTCCGAATAGCTTTACTGCAAGTTTTTCGGAAAGAACAATACTATACGGCTGAGATAAAGCGCTCGCAGGTTCACCATATTTGAGGGGAAAGGAAAACAACCGGAAAAACGATGCTTCCGCAAAAGCTCCATGGATGTCGAGTTCCTTTATGTCTGGGGTAGTAACATCATTCAGCGAGGGATAAAGTTGTGTTACCTGTTCAAACAAGATGGAGTCTTTCGAAAGCTCCTCTGCGAGCGGCAGCGGCGTGCTTGCAAAGTCCCATCGACTTCCATTGCTACTATTTATCTCCGAAATGACCCTGAATATTTTCTCTTTGTCTTGATGAAAGTTGTCGTAAGTCAGGCTGTCCATCAGCCGGACGAGAACGATCATGCACACTGACATACTAAGTGCAAGACCAATAATATTGATAGCCGAGAAAAGCCGGTTTTTTAAAATACTTCTCCAGGCTACGAGGATATAATTTTTCAGCATGCGGGTTTATTAAAATTATTTTCAATGATCGTTCCAGTATGAAAGTAAGCTGTACAGCTCACATATCCAGTTTGTCCCGAAAATAATGAATCAAATTGTTCGGTATGTGTCCGGGAGTGGGACGCTGGCTCAGCATAAATCCGTAACATAAGAGAACGCATACCATCCTGAAGAATTCACAATAGTGTTACTCGCGGAACGGATATTTTTGATCGGATGAAGAAATAACATGATGTTAAAAAAATCCGTATCTTTATTATGGTAATGTTATTCACTATACGTTATTCAGATACACCGTTCTAGTTTCAAAGTCGCCATCGGTTCTCACCGACGACGAAACAAAAATGATAACTTAAACTTGTCCTCTTATGAAAGCAACATCAATTAACCGGAAACATTTTCAGATTTTTGAAAGTGGACAGCAGATAGGTGAACTGGTTTATAAAGACCTGCTGTACCAGAAAGCCTCGATCGTACTGACAAGCAACGAACAATACAAACTGGCTCCAGTGGGTTTCTTTGATTCGAAAATTGTAGTTACTAAAAATGATACAGAAATAGCCAGTTTGGAGATGACCTGGAACGGCAAGATCGCCATCACATTTACCGACGGTCGAAAATATTTATTTACCCTGGACAGTTTCCTCGACGACAAATACAGCTTACAAAATGATCAACAGGAAACTTTGGTACAGGTCGATGCAAAATTTGACTGGAGAAAGTTTCGTTATAATTATGACATTTCGTACGACGTTACGAACAATGCTCAAAACGGTTATTTACTACCGCTGTTGGCTGTATATGCCGCTAATTATTTTATATCCGCCATGTCTGGCGCTAGTGCCGGAGCAATATAAGAATTGCTCATGGTCTTTTACCGATGGTGGTATCCGCTTGTTCGAACGGTTCTGTGCAACGGTTGAACAGGCTTGATCACATCCCATGTTCACTACTCCTACCTAAAATGATCTTCTTATAGGAACTTAAAGTTCCGTTGCAGTAGATACCCAATAGGCACTCCGTTAGATAATGTTAAACTATTTTGAGCTTTTATGCAGCATGCGATTCTGGGATCGCCAAATGTATTGACAGCGTTTGGTTAAGAAGGGAGTTCAATCGAGTGGGAGAATGATATAAAAAGTAGAACCTTCGTTAACCACAGAGGTTGCGTAAATTTCACCATGCAAAATATTTACAATTTTTTTACACAGCGCCAAACCAATGCCTGTCCCTTCGAATTTTTGTCGAGGATGAAGACGCTGAAATACGGTAAATATTTGAGACGCATATCTTTGATCAAAGCCAATTCCGTTATCGGAGATTTTTATTTCGCAATATTTTCTCTTTATACTAAGTGCAGAAAACTTTACCACTTCATCAGGTGTCATTGTCCTTGACTCGATGGTGATAAGCGGAACAACTTCGGAATTGCTGAATTTTACAGCATTGCTGATAATGTTATAAAATAATTGTTTTATATGAAAACGGATAGCGTGGATAACGGGTAGCAGATTAGTTTTTAATACGGTTGCCTGTTTCTGGTGTATAGCAAGTTCCAGATCTTCTAAAACCTGCTGGATAATGATGTTGATATCGACCTGCTCCCGATCACCAAGGTTATTGAGTTTAGACAGTTCCAGTAAATCTTTTAGAAAAAGCGTCATCCTGGAAGATGTATTTATTATTTTTTCCAAATACTTTTTTGAGTCGTCGTCTAATATTGAACGGCACGATTCATTCAGTATGTCAGCAAATGTTTTTATTTTTCTTAACGGTTCTTGCAAATCATGGCTTGCTACATAGGCGAATTGTTCGAGTTCGGCATTAGTCTCTTGTAAAAGTTTCGTTCTCTCCCTCACCGTATGTTCGAGTTCATCAGTCAATCGAATTTGATCATGAATATCTGTATTGGTGCCAACCCACATCACTACTTCCCCCGACTTATTGAATACAGGAACACCCCTGATCAAATGCCAAAAATATTCGCCGGTGAATTTTTTAAAACGAGCGGCATGCTGTAGAATTTTGCCAGCTTTGAAACATTCGTTCCACCGTTTTATTGTTCCGGGTAGATCGTCCGGATGAAGCACATCTATCCATTGCTTTGCCTGCGCATCTTGAAATGCACGGCCCGTGTATTCATACCAGTTTTTAGTCATATAATCGACCTCACCTTTTGCATTACAAGTCCAGGCCACCTGAGGGAGCGCTTCGAGGATCACCTGAACCCTCTTTTCTTTTTCCGCGCGTTCCGTAATATCACTAAAAAGAAATAGTATGAAATGTTCTCCCTTCTCATCCTTAACGAATGAACAACTATATTCCATTAATATCTCTAATACCTCCATGACATGAGGTGATCCATTGTCCTCCATACCGCATGTCATTTTTATCGCCGTTAGCTGCCCGGGTGAAAAAATATTCCGTGCAGTAACATTTTCACTGCTTTTTAAAATCTCAAAATATTTTTTCGCAAACTTGTTGGTCGCCACAATTTCATCACGATCGTTAATGAGTATTACTCCCATTGGTAGCTGTTCCAGAAAATTTCCTAAATGAGAAATGGTGACGGTATGATCTTTTATTGGCTGGATTTTAGATCGATCATGTAAATTAATTTTATAAAAACTTCGTTTTTGTTGCGTTCGGAGAATAGCATCATTAAAGACATCGTCGAAATTAATGTTTTCGCGATACGCTATGCATAGTACATTCTTGCCAACGAACGGAGAGAAAAGTAACATTTGTTTAATCTTGGAAAGTTGAGCGGGAAGCGTCAATATAACGATAGAGATGTGAGAATCGATTGCAACAATTCGCTGAACAAGTCTTATGGGATTGATATGCTCCGGTCCGATGAGAAATAAGAAAGCTTGGGACACGCTGGATAGCATATTTTCGGGTTCCGTAATTTCAACCCAAGACCATCTATCGTTAAGATTTGATTTGAGCTTTTCTATCAACCGACCAAAACCTGTATAGCAAATCATTAATCAGAGAGAATGGGTTGATCTAATAAAGCCCTACCTAACCACGTATATAAAATATCTGTAGTGGGTGTCATAATATGGGATGCCCGGGCATCTCGCATTAGCATCGCTAATAATGAGTTAGTTTGATACCCTACGCCACCTACTAACGTCATTACCTCATTTACAACATCAACACAAGTTTTTGCAACTTCAGCCTTCGCAGCGAGCAAGCTACAAAGTGCGCCAGGTGAATTGTTATCGCCCTGTTCAGCGGCGTTATAAATAAGTCGTCTCGTACTTTCTACTCTGGCCCATAAACTCCCATAGCGATGTTGCAGCAAAGATACTTGGGCCAGGGTCGTTCCATTGTACGAATAGGTCCGTTTCAAGAGACTTGTCTTTGCCTCCAACAAAGCCGTTTCAGCAATGCCTAGATAGGTACCCGCCATAGCCATAAGGAAGTAGGGAGCAACGACATTGAAAATGTACCATAGCTGATCTCCCTTTTCACCAAGGATTTGATTCGACGAAATTTTTAAATTAGTAATAGCAAGGGATCTAGAAGAATTGCCTCTCATCCCTAAGCCCTCCCATCGGTTTCCCCAGTGCATGCCGTGAACGGCCGCATCTATCACAATACAGGAAAATTGATCCGGACTGGCTTCCTCGCTGGCTGCCATCGTGGAGACTACGTATGAATCAGCGTGCGATCCATTAGTAACAAACGTCTTGTTTCCGTTGATTAAAAAATCGTCTTTGGAAAGTGCAAGCAGCGATGTTTGAGGAAAGTAAAAATGTGCACCTGATCCTTGTTCACTTAGTGCCAACGAGGTAATATGTTTCCCCTCGGCAATCGGTTCTAGATAAGTTTCCTTCTGCCAACGCGTAGCTTTTGCGGAAATGACTGCCGAGCCAACACAGTGCATACCAAAACATAATCCGGCAGAAGAATAACCCTTACCAAGCTCCTCGCAAATTCGGACGAGTGCATACAACCCTTGCCCTAGGCCGCCACTTTCTCTTGGCACCACTAAGCCGGTAAGCTTAGTTTCTTTCAGAGCAGCCATGGTCTTGAATACCCAGAGCGCGTCCCTATCAGACTGCCATCTTTCTGCTTCAACTGTATCTTTCGAAATTTCAGCTGCTATATTTATCAGCGCATGTATGTCCATTTCTATTTACATTAATGACAATAGCTTACAATTTTTTCTACTGTCGTAACGATTTCGGTCATACGTGATGGCTTAACGAAATAGCCAGTTGCCCCGTATGAATAGCATTTACTTTTATTCTCCTCTGAATCGGATGTTGTTAAAATAACTTTTGGGATTTTAGTGAACCGTGGATTCTCTTTAAGCTCTTTTAATGTCTGGATACCATTCAATATCGGCATGTTCAAGTCCAGAATAATCAGGCATGGTAAAGTAGATTGTCCGTCAAGCGCATCCAGCATCTCCTGTCCGTTGTTAACGATTTCCAACTGGTGTTTTAATTTCAGTGTTGTGAATGCCAGCCGGATCAGCTCCTGATCATCCTCATCATCTTCGGCTAAAAAAATCGTATGGTATCCTTCCCGTTCTGCGGTTTTCGTAACTTTCGATAGATCATCCATGAAAAATTGTTAGGTTTAAATTTGAAGGGCTGCCAGATTCAATATGAAGTACAGTGCTGTTGGTTTTTGATCAAAAATTTCTAACGCATTTTGGAGACTCAGCTTACACAATATGACTGCCTACGATTATAACATCGTGAGTCCTGTATTGTTTTATACTTTACACTTTATTTATCGAATTAGCCGCGCATTATCAGAGCGAGGAACAGCCGCGAGGTAGCAAATTAACGTCCCAACCCTTAAATATATAAAGCGCGGAAATCTCATTTAAAATCCGAAATGGTATGATTTTAATAACAATAAATGCTGTGGCTTCAGTACGTGAATTTTGAAAATGTTGTATCGTGTAGTTATGAACTGCCGATAATTGGCCATGTGAAATTGTCGAGATGGGATATTGCATTCCTGCAGGAACTATTGGGTTGAAGCCTATAGCCAAGAATGTCCGGATACCGTTGGATTACGGAAGGCCGATAGATATCGGCCAGATCGTCTATTAAGAGATACAACCAACCTTTAAAAATCTGATTAGTAAAAAGGATCACATACCACCCATGTACCGCTGCCCTTTTCCATAACCATACGCCTATCCGTACCCATTACGGTCTGCAGGTCTGTTTAATGATACACTGTGATTTGAAGGGTCTCAAATTCTCAATCAACCAATACCAACTATAATACTTATGCGCGCATAACAGCATGGCGGGACTGTGAAGGTCCACCTTATGAGAACGCTTCTGCGTTTTTAAACTCCCCGCATTCCCCAAGTTCCATCATTCAGACGGCTCCTTCACCTACATAGCTCCCTATTAAATCAATCCAGCGCCGCCGAAGCCAATAGTTGGCTCGACGGGAGTGCTCAATCTTACGTGAATTTTTGTCATGAAACGCTGTTTAATTATATTTAGCAGTGCAGTCAAAAGTTAATCATTGATCAAATCAATGAAAGGAAATGCAACGATAAAGACGGGACTCGAAGTAATCAATAAGTTAAAGAAAGGTGATTTAAAACCTGATGACATTTTCGTCGATTTGAATATGCAAAAGCGTGCCATGGGCGCTTCAGCTTTGTTACCAAACCACCGGAAATAGACGGCCTCATTGCGTCCCTTTAGGATGTATTTGTTCAATAAAAGTAAATTCATGCAAACACAATATATTTCGGCTTCTCATGATTTTTTGCTGGGTGGTGGCGACATGGGAGAACTGATCCGTAACGTCGATTGGGCCAAAACACCGGTAGGCCCCGTAGACCAATGGCCACAGAGCTTGCGCACCGCGGTAAGCATCATGCTTAATACCCACTTCCCGATGTACATCGCATGGGGCAGAGAATTCACGCAGTTCTATAATGATGGCTACCGGCCCATATTAGGGTCCACCAAGCATCCGGCAGCTATGGGAAAGAGTACAAAATTCACGTTCTCTGAAATTTGGAACATCATTGGTCCGATGTTCGAGGGTGTATTGGAAGGAAAGGCTGTGGGTTTTACCGACTTCATGCTTCCGATGGACAGGCATGGTTTTACGGAGGAATGTTATTTCATTTTTTCCTACAGTCCGATCAAACAAGAAGACGGTTCTACCGGTGGTGTGTTGGTGACGGTGACGGAGACATCCGAACGCGTCTTGGGCGAACGGAGGATGAAGACCCTGCGGCATCTGGGCGACCGAACTTATCAATGCAAAAAACTTCCTGAGGTATCAAAACGCATTTCGGATGTGCTGGATGCCAATCTCTTTGACGTTCCATTCTCCCTGATATATTATTTCGACGCCATTGACAAAAAGTACCATCTTCAATCCAGCACAGGTATCGATCTCGAAAAATCAATTTTTGCGCTCGATAAGATCATCCAACTTGCCGCCAGTAAGCCGCTGCTTGAGGTGCCGTTATCAGATGTTTCCGAAAATATCTCCTTCAATGAGGATACACCCTGGCCCGAAAAACCTCATCACTGTTGTATAAGTTTACTCTCCCGTGCTGACCAGAAAACGGGATTTGGTATTCTTGTTCTCGGGATAAGTTCGAGGCTTAGATACGACAGTCCATATCAAAACTTTTTTAAGCTCCTGACCGATCAAGCGATCACAGCCATGATTGCCGCAAACACTTTTGAAGAGGAGCGCAAACGACTTGAGGCTCTGGCTGAAATCGACAGGGCAAAGACGGCATTCTTCAGCAATATAAGCCACGAGTTCCGGACACCGCTTACTTTGATGCTGGGACCTCTGGAAGAACTTCTTCGCTATCATCAAAACCTGGATAATAACCAGGTTGAAAACATAGGAGCTGCTCACCGAAATGCGATGCGCCTGCTGCGCTTAGTCAACACGTTACTCGACTTCAGCAGGATTGAATCAGGCAGAGTCGAAGCCTCCTTCCGGTTAGTTGACCTGCGCACGTTTATTGAAGACATCATGAGCAACTTCAGGTCTATCATTGAAAAAGCAGGACTGAAATTTATCTCAGAGTTAGGGGACATCGTTGATGATGTCTATGTGGATTATGGCATGTGGGAGAAAATTGTTTTGAATCTTTTCTCAAACGCCTTCAAGTATACACTACAAGGTTCCATTAAGGTAGGGTTGAAACAGGTAGACGAACACGTAGTATTCACCGTAACCGACACCGGTGTCGGGATTGCAGAAAAAGAGTTGCCTCACATGTTTGAGCGTTTTCACCGTGTGGCGGGATCCGCGGGTAGAACCTACGAAGGAACCGGTATCGGATTATCCCTCGTGGCGGAGCTGGTGAAAATCCACAAAGGCACAATTAGTGTAGCCAGTAAACCCGGGAAAGGAACAACATTCACGGTCTCCATGCCAACGGGATGGGCACACTTACCACAAGAAAATATAAATCATCAAAAGAACGACGCCTATACTTCGGCAATTGCGGATTCTTTCATAAATGAGGTGGAGGCGCTTGGGCCTAACGACTCAGACCCACTAACGCCTTCTCTGAAAGAAGATACGAAACTCGAAAACGCTACCGTCCTGGTGGTAGACGACAACGCTGATATGGTGAAATACATCGTGCGCATACTTGAAAGAAACTATAAGATCGTTACAGCCTCCAACGGCAAAGACGCACTGGAAAAGATGTCTGATGCAAATCCCGACCTGGTGCTCAGCGACATCATGATGCCCGTAATGGATGGTGTTCAACTCCTCCAGGCGATCAAGTCGGACGCGGGTACTGCTAACATTCCAGTGATGCTGCTATCAGCCCGCGCTGGAGAAGAATCTCGTATAGAAGGGTACGATTTTGGAGCTGACGATTATTTGGTTAAGCCCTTCTCGGCTAAAGAGCTGCTGGCAAGAGTGAACGCACAGATAAAAATTTCTAAAACCAGGTCCCACGTAAGCAAATTGCTGAGACAGGTATTCGACCAAACGCCTGCTGCTATCACAATCATAAAAAAAGAAAATTACACCGTTGAATTTGCGAACGCCCTCTACCTGCAGCTGGTGGGCAAAGGCCGTGAGTTTATTGGAAGACCGTTGTTTGACTCATTGCCAGAATTAAAAGACCAGGTAGTCAAAAATCTTCTCGATGATGTCATGGCTACTGGTATACCTCATGAAGGAAACCAACTCGAGATTTTTCTTAACAGACAAGGAAAGCGAGAAAAAACTTATTTCAACTTTGTTTACCATCCGTTACGGGAAGAAGACGAATGTATTACCGGTGTAATAGTGGTTTGTTTCGAAGTAACCGAACTGGTGAATGCAAAAAAGAAGACTGAAAAGAGTGAAGCGATGCTGGAAGAAAAAGTAAGGGAGCGAACGCTTGAATTAGAAACTAAAAATAACTTGCTACTCAAAGCAAATACGGAGCTTGAACAATTTGCATATGTTGCGAGCCACGATCTGCAGGAACCTCTTCGAAAGATTCGAACCTTTTCTTCTATTCTTCAACGGAATTTTCCAGAGAATGAGCTCTCGAAGAAATATTTTGAAAAAATACACTCGGCTTCTAACCGAATGGGACAGCTGATCAAAGATGTGCTGAACTATTCAAGGCTGTCGGGCCAGGTTGTGTCTTATGAGCCGGTTGATCTAAATAAAACGCTTGCTGATGTTTTAATTGACTTTGAATTGTTAATCGAAGAACGCAACGCTCAAATCATTTCAGAAGAACTTCCAACCATTAACGCAGTTGAGTTGCAATTGCGTCAGTTGTTCGGGAATCTTGTCAGCAATGCATTGAAATTTTCAAATGGGAATCCTTTTCTAAAAATCTCTTCCAGGACGATCATGCGCGAAGAAGTCGCTAAATATCATCTTCAAGCAAATAACGAATCCTACGTGGAAATTAAGTTTGCCGATAATGGTATCGGATTTGACCCAGTCTACGCTGAGCAGATTTTCGTAATCTTTCAACGCTTGCATGACAAAGAGACCACCGGGACAGGAATAGGTCTTGCACTATGCAAAAAAATAGTGGAGAACCATCATGGACATATCAGGGCCGAAAGCTCTCCGGGCGAGGGTACAATGTTTTTCATTTATTTGCCCCTTGGACCTACTAGCAATTGACGTCTGGCTCCTTAGTTTACTTCATAACTTGGTAAGAGATGTAAACACAACACTTTCAAAAGATTGAAATAGGGAGTTTGAAAAATTTGTGAGTTCTGTAATAACACGTTCTGCCTCTGGGTTCTTCCTCTTTTTTTTGGCTTGCTCAAAAAAATCTTCAAGACGATATGCTGCTCCCACATCCTGCCACGCGTCATGCACAAGAAGTATGTCCGCAATTTTAAATACTACTTCTTGTTGGGTTAGCTCGACAGTAAAGGTATACTGCAAATCGGCCTGTGAAAACTCACGTGATTTCAGAAAATCGGCATGGTATCCTACTCCCCGCAAATATTCCCCATCAATTCTTGCTTTAATAATTTCCTCGGGATCTTTATAATATTTAATAAGCCATCGTTGAATCTCTTTGTAAACGTCGGTAGAACTTCTTCCCTCAAGTGAAAATGATCGTTCACGCGTGGCCTTGCCGTGATCTATCTTCCATTCATCCAATTGAGCAAAGGAGATATTTATTGCAGAAAAAATAAATACACACAGGCAAATAGTTTTATAAAGGAACATATTCATAGACGAATGCAACTCATGCAATCTTATTATATCTCTAGTCTGCTACAATTCTTTTGTGTTAAACTTATATGAAGTCTATGAGAATTCTTTTATGATAATGTAAGTGGATACCTTTGAGACCTAGCTTTTTCATTTTGGATATAGAACGCTTGATACAGCCTCATATCTATGTTAGACTGTTTTTGCTGAATTTGGTACGCCTGAGTGCGCTTCATCGTCCTTTAGCAAATACTCCTGTTCAGATAACAGTAGAAAATGAAAAGAAAATGTCTCTCCTTACCCTGTAAAGCCACTGCCAGACTATCTGAAACTGTAAAAGTTTTTCGGGATTGGACAGGGATCGAACATCACCCTTGTTTCGAGCCTGGAGCTTCGGTCGAGCTTCAGTAAACCATTGGTGGATCTGCGCTAAAAGGGCTTTTTTCCGAAGAAACACCGCATCTACCGAGCACCTCCACGGTTTCTCGATGCATCTTATTCTCATTCGCCAGGAATCTTTACCAATTAGCCTATTGAAAAAGATTGATAACCTCAATTACTGTGACACAAGTTGTCAAAGCACCCGGTTAAGTTTGCATGATGAATACAATAGCGAATATCAAAGTAGCTTAAGCATATGGGAAAAATCACAAACAACAGATTAACGAGTTCGTTCAGCGGGCAGTTCAGCGACGATGTCGTTTTCAGGCAAGTGGGCAACAAAACATTTTTTGCCAGAAAAGGTGTAAACGAAAAGCCGCCAACACCTGCACAAACAGGCAACAGAAACTTGTTTGCACAAGCACAAAATTATGCTTCACGAAGGCTTGAAGACCCGAAGTACAGTGAGTGGTATACTATCGTTGCAAAAGTTAATGGGTTAAGATCCGCCCAGATTGCCGCAGTGAAAGATTTCATGTCGAAACCTGAAATCGACAGCCTTAACACAAGGCAATATAGGGGTACCGTTGGCGACGTTATTCACATTAAGCCCAAAATGTTTTTAAAGATCGAAAAGATAAATGTTACCATTTACGGCGCCGATGGCACCCTACTCGAAGCAGGAGCGGCAACAAAGAGCGAATTGAACTGGAAGTACCGCGCCACCACACCCAACGCCCAGGCTGAAGGATCCAGAGTTGTTGTTGTAGCATATGACAGGCTGGAGAAGTCCTGTACAGTTGTGCAGTATCTTGGTTCGTAGACAGGCTAACAATGAACTGATTCTGGACGCATCCCTCCGCTCTCACACTGACACTCGCTCTGTCTCCAGTGTGAGTGTCAGTGTGAGAGTGAAGAAGACAGCACTTTTAGGAAGGTACCCAGTTGTATTAACCACCCCAGACAAGTAGCCATTAGGTTGTTTCACTGTCTGAATGTAACTTTTATGCATTGTAACTTGGCATACTACACGAAGAACGGCACTCCTTCCAGCGCATATTTTTTCATTCCATCTTCGTTGAGGTCTACGCCGATTCCCGGCTTTTCCGAAAGCGAAATGAAGCCATCCTTTACCCATTCGCCATCATATTTAACGATGTCTTTCCATTTTTGGTCTGTGTGGTAATAGGCCTGCCATTCGAGTATCATAAAATTAGATACTGAGGCGCAGACGTGGCAAGAAGCCATAGCACCAAGGTATGAAGCCACCATGTGCGGGGAAAATGGCTTGTAATATAAGTTAGCAAGGTTGGCAATGCGTTGCCCTTCGCCCAATCCTCCACATTTTTGCAAATCCGGCATCACAATATCCACGGCACCGATTTCGAGTGCTCTTCTGAATCCATGAGCCAGATAATTGTTTTCACCATAACAGATTGGAATGCTTGTTGAATCGGTAATTGCTTTATAAGCATCTACATTTTCCGTAGGCATTGGCTCTTCAAGCCACATCAGGTTGAATCGCTCCATACGTTTAGCAACAGCCTGTGCGGTTACAAAGTCATATCTACCATGCAAGTCAACACAGATATCCACTTTCGGCCCTACGGCTTCCCTTGCCGCTGCAATTTGTTCTTCCATTCTTTGTAGCTCGCCTGGGCTTGCTGTCCAGTTATGGCGGTCATATTTATTCGGATCATTCCATTCGTCTACATCGTACTTAAGCGCATTGAAACCCATTTCAATTCCTTTCTTCCCTGCGTCTACATAATCTTTTGGTTCCGGATTCCGGACGGCATAAAAAACTGTATCGTAATAGACTCTAATCTTATCCCGATACTTTCCACCCAACAATCGATACACCGGTACATTTAATGCCTTCCCGGCAAGATCCCAAAGCGCAATTTCTATAGCAGATAGAACAGCGACATACATGCCTGCTTGTGCGCCCTGAAAAATGCCACCTTTGCGTATCTCATCGAATATTCGGTTTACGTCTAACGGGTTTCTGCCTTTGAGACGATTGCCAAAGTTTTTAACGATGTAATAAGTTCCTGGTACAGCATCGACTCCTTCTCCGTAACCTACGATACCCTGATTAGTTGTTATTTTAATATAGAGGCTGTTGACACCTTTGATAAAAGCAGGGGTCACACTTTCTATTTTTAATTCGGCAGGTGCAGAAGCTTTAGGCGCGCGATCGATGGCCGTTTCATAAGGTTTTCCAAAAGTTGCATTGAGCGGCGCAATAGCTGCTCCAGCTAGCATTGCCTTTTTAAAAAAATCACGTCTTGACGAGTCCTTCATTGTTAGTTTGGGTTTATGGTTAATATAAAGGTTGTTTCAAACTCTAGTGAACCGCTTTTTTAAACAGGGGGTTCTTGATAGTATCGTTGATGCCTTTTGAAAATAATTTTTTAAATCATATGCCAGCGTGTCTAACCTTTTCTCCTAACGAATTATCTGCGTTCAACAAGATACAGATCGGGCAAATCACGATTATTCTGCTTCCAAATCTTTTTTCAAGCTATGCAAGCTTTTGGACTTGTTACCACCCACCCGCATAGGCATTTTGCCGATTAAGGAATTGAAAAAGGGATAACTGGTGATTTTCGCTGGACTTGTCCGAAAATTCAAACCCGACAACATTTAAATGCCGCTTTTTTAAAATTGGTTTATAAAAAGAAAAGAGATGACACCGACTCCCATTCAAAGCGTGCTGCCGTTTTCTTCCGGTCATTATCGACCACTGATCCAGGAACTGTTTCATACAAATAAAAAACTACGGGCCCACCTTAATAGATCAACCTGGAACCTTGTGGCGGTTTGCCATCGTGTCGATGTACGCTAGGCAGGCCGTTAGGAAATTGGTCCCAGTGCAGGCAGCCAAGGCGGAAGCCTCCTAAAACCGTGAGGGAAATGAAGGACTAGCTGATCGTTCCTGATGACGATCATGATTTTGAATGCGAATCCATAATTCATCAGCATCTTTTTCGTCTAGTCTGTACAATGGAAATTTTAAATTCTCAATAACGTGCTTTGCTTCGTTAACCATCTCCGCTTTGTGAGGATGCGCCCTTAGCCATTGTTCCCAAAAGAAATCGGTAGGCTTATCGGGATGTAAGACCCATTGCTGGAACGATTCATCCAATATAAAATCGTTGACTAAATGATTCGAATAATCTGGTGAAGCATTAGGCATTGTCTAAAGTCTTGATTAGAAAACGATAAATCATGGAACCTGTTTTATGGCGGATTTGTCTATCGCCAATACTATGCCACTGAAATAGTCGCGCAAAATTGAGATGATTGAACAGCTTCAAAGTGCTAATTGTCTTATTTCGGACAGTAGTGCCCGCGTTTGGCCGCGGTCCTCCGTCGGTGTACAAATTTCTTATATTTCGTATCGCGTATTTTTTAACTTCATACTCCACTCCGACAGCGTTTGAAACCTACGATCGAATTATTGAAATCACAGGTGTTAACAGAGTTTGCCTCTGGATCATCCATTAATTACGCCAATGATAAACTATATCTTATAGGGGATGATGCCAACACTATTTTGATACTGGATACAGATTATAAGAAAATTGATTCGATCCGTCTTTTCGATCACCCGGAAACCAGAATTCCCAAATCCAAAAAGTCCGATCTTGAAGCTTCCACTTTTATGAGTGTTAATGGTACGCTTCACCTTTTGATTCTTGGTTCGGCATCAAGATCACAGAGAAAGAAAGTTATCCTTATGCCATTGGAAAGTTTAAATCTGAACAAGCCCTATTTCCGGGAATATGATAGTGGAGAATTTATTAAACGGGTTGTCGGAAATGGTATTGATGAAGTGAACATAGAAGGAATAACAGTGATTGGAAATCATTTAGTCTTGGCCAACAGAGGGAATAATTCGAATCAAAAAAATCATCTTATTATCACCGGGAATTATTTCTGGGAAAAACAAATGGAGGCCCCCCTTCACATAAGACAACTTTTGATTCCTCCAGGGATCAAGGCGTTTGCTGGTGTCTCGGAAGTGTGTTACCTGGCATCAAAAGATATTTTGCTATTCACGTTATGCAGCGAAGCTACGTCTAACGCTTATGACGACGGAGTTATCGGCGACAGCTACATCGGATGGATTAACAATATCTCCAATAAAATTGATGACCTAACGGTCACGTTAGACGGAACAGTAAATCTGTCGGGCGTTAGCGACGAATTTAAAGGTCAAAAGATTGAAGGAATCTGTGTACAGGAGATGACAGATGATAAAGCTATCATTCATCTTGTTTCTGACAATGATGGTGAGGTAAGTAAGTTGTTTAAAATCAAATTATTTTAGTTTGTTCTCTGCACTGCCTGTAGGATGCTTGGCAGACGGGGTGCTACCCTTATTTTTTTCTTGAACTGATTATCTGCACCACCAGCACAATAATGCAAATCATGAGGCCAAGGAATTCCCTGGATTCTTCGATATACAAATGCTCCATCTTGGCAACATTGTCAAAAAGATCGGACTTATCCTCTTGCGCTAACCATTCTTTCACACCTGGAATGTAGATTACACTGTAAGCTGCAAAAAGAATTATGAGCACATATAAGAATTTTTTTGGATAATGTTGAAAAACCGCCATGACACAGACAACGACCATTACTCCGTAAATAGAAATCCAGATTAATGGGTCAGGATCGTTAAATTGGAGGTAGGCAAAAACAAGGAACATTAGAGCAAGCAGAACGTTGACGATTTTCATAAGCTGATTTGTATGCGATTTGATAAATTTACAAATAAGTACGACGCCACATAATGTATATCCTTGAAGACGATCAACTGGTAGCTGAAGTTATCAAAAGAGGTTTAGAAGGACAGGACTATTCGGTTGCCGTTGCCGACGACGGATGGCTTATGAACGTCGTCATTATTGGTGTAACATATTTTTAAACTTCTTTTTTTTGATTTTTCTTCAGTCTTAATTATGAAAGAGCTACTCGTGATTATATGCTTAGGTTGTTTATTGCAAGCCTGCGGTACCCTCCGGCATTCTCCAAAATACCAGTTAGCAGACGATGTCTATGAATACAGGCAGAAAGGAACCAACTATCAAAAGGCTTTCCTGTATGTAGAGGAGGATACCATGAAAATATTGTTGCCGAAAGAACCCTATACACCGATAATACCAAGGACGGGAGAAGATCAGTTTTTTCTTAAACGCAGCTTCGATATCGACGTAATGACTGTCGCGTTCAAGTACAGACCTGCCGTTGCCTATTTACCACGGCAACTAGATACGGATTTTAACGGAAATGTCTTTATAGGTTATCGCCTTGACCGATTCAGGATCAAGGTCAAGAATACTCCTGTGGGTTTAAGGAAGAGTTTTTCCCATAGGGGTATCACGCTTGGAGGCTTTGGAGGGATTGGTTCTTCATCTGTTACGCCGTGGACAACGAATAACCAAACCTTTGATGAATACAACGCTTTCATTATAAGCAGAGGCCTGGCAATCATGATAGGTGTAAACCATCTTACTGTTGGGGTAGGTGTTGGATGGGATTATCTAACCGATCGCGATAAAGATATTTGGATATACCAGAATAAACCTTGGTATGGATTGACTGTAGGATTAAATCTCAATTAAGAACGATTATACCTTCAGCTTAATTCAAAGATTCAAAGCCACTGCAGATGCTTGTAATTGAAGATGAACCGCGGGTAGAACGATTCGGCGTAATCACCGTAGATGTTATCTGTGATCTTGCCTAAGATAAACGGATCGGATTAAGTAAAGAACTCCGGAAAACCGCGCCTGACAGTATAATGGCAGCGTAAAGAACCAGCGTGCGTGTTCACTCTCGCTGCCGCCCTCACTCTGTCTGTATTTGTAGTCCCGGCGGGGATTGGAAATGTTTTCTAACGGATTCATTTACAAGAAGAAAGGGTTTAGAAGATTAAAAAGATCATTGAGGCAAATTGCAACGATAGGTGCTTTCAGTTCTCATAATGTAGTAAACACATTACTTCACAATCTTGAAAAAATGGGTAAGATCCAGATCAAGAAAAATGTTAAAAAGTTAACTATTGGAGAGTTCGAGAGCAGGAAATGCAAAGGCAATTATTTTAAAAATGGTTTTGTGTATGCACGTACCTCAAGTACTTTTAAGATTTATAATAATGATTATTGGCTGGACTACTTAAAGGAAGAAGAGCAGGAAAAGATTATTCAAAATCATCTGGTGAAAGTGAAAAAACTGGTTCGAAAGAAAATTACCTATACACCTCCATCAGAACTAGTTGAAAAGTTTTATCTCTTTATTTCTGAAAATATCAAGACCTTAATTTCTTTTAAGGTGCTTGGTTCAAATTATCTTACAAGAAAAGTAAGCATTCCCATGTTTTCGAAAATTTTAAAGAAGTGTCTTTTTCAACCAGAATTAAAGGATAGACTGTCTGAATATCTTAATCTCAAATCTGAAATTATTAAGTTTCAAAAGGAGGTTACTTGTTTGTATTTAGATCCTGCCAATTTTACTTTCATGAAAAAATGGTCTTCCTACGGCAAGAAGTATATGGCAGCCTATAAATTAGGTTATGCGGATGAATCTAATAATATATACGCCAAGGTTGAACGATTCGAGAGAGATCAATATATTAAGCAGTACGACGCAGAAATGAATGGTACGAGTGATATAGTGTTAACTACTTGGGATTGGTCAAAAGTGTATGTTGAAAATAATGTTATTCACCAAAGCATATAAGTAATAGTACTAATCATAAGAATATCAGGTTTATCGGATATTGTTAAAAGAAATCTAAAAAGTATGGCTTCTTTTTGAGGAATGATTATTTAAGAAAATCTTTAACTTTAAAGATAATTCAGGCGGCATTGAATAAAATACATTCGACGTATGCATTCAGAAAGTGAAGGTGTGGAAAAACCCTTATCATTTAGAAAATTTCTGGAGAGGTCAACTAGCCTGTTAACGGTTTTTGGAATATTCAACGCACTAATAATTTTCAGCACGTCCATATCAACAAAGACTATAAGTTCCGGCTTAAGTGTCTGTTTTCTCATCCTCTCGATTTTAGTCTGGTTTGAAATCAGTTGGAATGCATTCAACCAATTGAACGTTTCAGAAGGCATCAGGTTGAGTACATTAATAAAGTACCTGGCCTTTATTTTTTTTGCCTTCATGATTGAATTTTTTTTTATTTTATTCTTAATAAAGAATCACACAACATTTGTTATCATGTTTGGATATTTAGTTGCATACATGACATTGACACTCTTGGTGTGCCTGGTTGTTTTCAAATTAATACGGTCAAGGCTGGAAGCAGTCAGTGAGAATAAAATGATACTAATAAGTTTTGGTGTGATACTCGCATCAATGGGTTATACTTATGCAATGTTAAAACTTGCTGCACCGTTATATTTTCCTGTACTGGTAGAATTGATTAAAGAGATGGCGGAAAAATATCATTTAAATTTATAGGTAGATTGGAGAGAATCTTACTTAAAGGTTTGAGGCAAGTAGAGAACTTTCTGGATACATGATCGAAATGTCCTTTGCACCATGCACATGGTAAGTCGGTCCTGATTTTACAAAGTTTATGTTGTAATGGTATTCATTACTTCCCCATAGTTGTTTCGGGTTCGGCTGATGAACCTGAGTTATAATGTACTTTGGTGCATCTTCTTTGTTTGAGGATTTTAATGTGTCCTTCACTTGTACAATATCGCCGACGTCAAATATTGATTTCATTGGTGCCAGGATGGGGATAAACAAAAGTTGGTGGAGGTATTGGCTGTTTAAATGAAGTAGTTTCGACTTAATCTGACAGTTGGGTTAACTTAGAAGTGCAAACTATCAAAAGTTGAACCCTTTAAACTGTCAGAAAAATGAGAACAGAAACGAAGTTAATCAAAACGAAATTAGGTCTTATCAATTTAGCTGAGCATTTAGGTAATGTCAGCCAAGCATGTCGCATGATGGGTTATTCGCGCGACAGTTTTTACAGAATCAAAGAACTTTATGATACTGGTGGAGAGCTCGCTCTAAAGGAAGTGAGTCGTAGAAAAGCTATTCCTAAGAATAGAGTCGAGCCCGAAGTCGAAGAGGCCGTTGTTCAGATTGCCATTGAACAACCCGCACTGGGTCAAGTCCGTGTGTCCAATGAACTTCGTAAGCGAGGCGTATTCATTTCTCCATGTGGAGTCCGTTGTGTTTGGCAACGGCACGATATGGAAACATTTCCAAAACGCTTGGCAGCACTAGAAGCAAAAGTGGCTCAGGACGGACTCATCCTTACAGAAGCGCAGATGATTGCTATGGAGCGTAAGAGAGAAAAACGGGAAGCTTTTGGGGAAATTGAAACTGAGCATCCGGGTTATCTTGGAGCTCAAGACACTTACTACGTTGGTAACATCAAAGGCGTTGGACGAATTTATCAACAGACATTCATCGATACCTATTCCAAAGTTGCTTTTGCT
>NZ_JARKMY010000019.1 GCF_029360725.1 Chryseolinea sp. H1M3-3
CACTTCAACGACATTAGCAGGTAATGTTCCGGTGATAGGCACAGGGTTGTGGACGATTGTGAGTGGTGCAGGCGGAAGCTTTTTAGATGCTACCGATGAGGCCACAACTTTCAGCGGTGTATCAGGAACAACTTATGTATTACAATGGACGATCAGCAATGGGGTATGTGCCTCAAGTTCGGACCAGGTAACGATCCGTTTTGATGCTGCTCCTTCACCAGCAGCCAATGCAGGCACAGACCAGACTTTATGTACCACGTCAGCCACCCTTGCCGCCAATACAGCGACGACAGGCACAGGTACCTGGACGGTAGTGAGTGGTGCAGGCGGAAGCTTTGTGAATGCAAACAGTCCGACGACCGTATTCAATGGTGTAGCAGGAACGACTTATGATTTACAATGGACGATCAGTAATGGTGTATGTGCACCGAGCAGTGATATTGTACAGATACAGTTTGATCAATCACCAACAATAGCTACAGCAGGCCCAGACCAGACCTTATGCAGCACTTCAACAACATTAGCTGGTAATGTTCCAGTAATAGGCACAGGGTTGTGGACGATTGTAAGTGGAGCAGGAGGAAGCTTTTTAGATGCTACCGATGAAGCTACAACTTTCAGTGGTGTATCAGGAACAACTTATGTATTACAATGGACGATCAGCAATGGGGTATGTGCCTCAAGTTCCGACCAGGTAACCATCCGTTTTGATGCTGCTCCCTCCCCAGCAGCCAATGCAGGTACAGACCAGACGTTATGTACGACTTCAGCAACCTTAGCTGGTAATGCTCCAGTAATAGGTACAGGTACCTGGACGGTAGTGAGCGGTGCAGGCGGAAGCTTTGTGAATGCAAACAGTCCGACGACAGTATTCAATGGGGTAGCAGGAACGACTTATGATTTACAATGGACGATCAGCAGTGGTGTATGTGCACCGAGCAGTGATATTGTGCAGATACAGTTTGATCAATCACCTACGATCGCTGCCGCAGGCCCCGACCAGACGTTATGCAGCACTTCAACGACATTAGCAGGTAATGTTCCAGTAATAGGCACAGGGTTGTGGACGATTGTAAGTGGAGCAGGAGGAAGCTTTTTAGATGCTACCGATGAGGCTACAACTTTTAGTGGTGTATCAGGAATAACTTATGTATTACAATGGACGATCAGTAATGGGATATGTGCCTCAAGTTCGGACCAGGTAACAATCCGTTTTGATGCTGCCCCCTCACCAGCAGCCAATGCAGGCACAGACCAGACTTTATGTACGACTTCAGCCACCCTTGCCGCCAATACAGCGACGACAGGTACAGGCATCTGGACGGTAGTGAGTGGTGCAGGCGGAAGCTTTGTGAATGCAAACAGTCCGACGACAGTATTCAATGGGGTAGCAGGAACGACTTATGATTTACAATGGACGATCAGCAGTGGTGTATGTGCACCGAGCAGTGATATTGTACAGATACAGTTTGATCAATCACCAACAGCAGCTACAGCAGGCCCCGACCAGACCTTATGTTTGACGTCTGCAACTTTAGCAGGTAATGTTCCAGTAATAGGCACAGGGTTGTGGACGATTGTGAGTGGAGCAGGAGGAAGCTTTTTAGATGCTACCGATGAAGCTACAACTTTCAGCGGTGTATCAGGAACAACTTATGTATTACAATGGACGATCAGCAATGGGGTATGTGCCTCAAGTTCGGACCAGGTAACGATCCGTTTTGATGCTGCTCCCTCGCCAGCAGCCAATGCAGGTACAGACCAGACTTTATGTACGACTTCAGCCACCCTTGCCGCCAATACAGCGACGACAGGCACAGGCATCTGGACGGTAGTGAGTGGTGCAGGTGGAAGCTTTGTGAATGCAAACAGTCCGACGACGGTATTCAATGGGGTAGCAGGAACGACTTATGATTTACAATGGACGATCAGTAGTGGTGTATGTGCACCGAGCAGTGATATTGTACAGATACAGTTTGATCAATCACCAACAATAGCTACAGCAGGCCCAGACCAGACCTTATGCAGCACTTCAACGACATTAGCAGGTAATGTTCCAGTAATAGGCACAGGGTTGTGGACGATTGTGAGTGGAGCAGGAGGAAGCTTTTTAGATGCTACCGATGAGGCCACAACTTTCAGTGGTGTATCAGGAACAACTTATGTATTACAATGGACGATCAGTAATGGGGTATGTGCCTCAAGTTCGGACCAGGTAACCATCCGTTTTGATGCTGCTCCTTCCCCAGCAGCCAATGCAGGTACAGACCAGACTTTATGTACGACTTCAGCTACCCTTGCCGCCAATACAGCGACGACAGGCACAGGTACCTGGACGGTAGTGAGTGGTGCAGGCGGAAGCTTTGTGAATGCAAACAGTCCGACGACGGTATTCAATGGGGTAGCGGGTACTACTTATGATTTACAATGGACGATCAGTAATGGTGTATGTGCACCGAGCAGTGATATTGTGCAGATACAATTTGATGCACCGCCAACCGTAGCTACGGCCGGCGCCGATCAATACTTATGTACACCAAACGCCATTCTCACTGCTAACTTGCCTGTGTTGGGTACAGGCAAATGGACAGTTGTTAGCGGCGTCGGAGGAAGCTTTGCTCTAGACACAGATCCAACAACAACGTTTAATGGAAATTCCGGAACTACCTACATATTGCGCTGGACAACTACCAACGGTGTATGCAGTACACAAGATGATGTACTAATTCAATTTTATGCAATACCGGATGCCGCGGCAACCGACAAGACAATATGCTCAGAATCAAACGCAAGTGTTGCAATTACAAATCCAAATGCAGTTGCCGGAACGACTTTTAGCTGGACAGTCTTTAGTTCTACCAATGTGACAGGTGCGAGCGCAGGAAATGGTTCATTGATTAGTCAGGTGCTTTCCAATACAGATCCGACGACTTCAGGGAATGTTGTATACCGAATAACGCCCTCATCTAACGGTTGCCCTGGAAGCTCAGTCGATGTTACCGTTACAGTTACACCTAAACCATTTATAACAAATCCGCCTACATCTCTCATACAAGAGATTTGCAGTGGTACACCTTTTAATTTTACGCCGACATCCCCAGTTCCGGGAACCATGTATAACTGGACAACTACAATTATCGGAACACTTTCGGGTGTTAATCCAACCGGTTCCGGAGCTACCATTTCAGATACACCGGTGAATGCTAGCAATTCCAACGGAATAATAATTTATACCATTACCCCCACGAATGGCGGATGTAACGGCGTGCCGGTTAACCTGGTATTAACAGTAAGACCAGTAACCACCGCTTCTGCATCAAACCAGACGATTTGCTCAGCCGAATCAACGTCAATTGCTATCACTAATCCGAACAGTGTCACGGGAACCACTTATACCTGGACCGCTGCTGCAACAAATGTGAATGGAGCATCAAACGGCGCTGGCGATAACATCTCTCAATTACTCACAAGTGCAGACGGATTGAATAACGGTACTGTCATTTATACCATAACACCCCAAGCTTATGGATGTCCTGGACCAACCTTTAACGTAACAGCTACTGTAAAACCGATACCGGTTTTGACAAACCCTCCCGTATCTTACTCACAGCAAATTTGCAGCGGCGAGGCCCTTGCATTTAATCCTACAGCAACAATTCCGGGTACAACTTTTACATGGACAAGTACAATCAGTGGACCAATTAATCCGGCATCTGTGACGACCAACGGGTCCAGTCAAATTACTGATGCTCCAGTTAATACAGGGAATACGTCGGGGACAGTCACTTATCGAATCATGCCAAGTTACAATGGATGCAACGGACTGCCTATTGACCTTATCGTTACAGTTAAACCACTTCCATCTGCTACTGCCTCTGATGTAATCATATGCAGTGGACAAACTGCAAGCATCGTTATCAATGCTGCACCTCAGAATGTGGCAGGTACAACGTTCTCCTGGACAGCCATGGCTTCCTCCAATGTAACCGGTTGGACACCGAGTGGAAATGGTAGCATCATCAATCAAACCCTAAATACAACGGATGCATTTGTTGGGACCGTAACATATACAATTACACCGACAGCTAATTCTTGTAATGGGCCCTCAACAGTCAAAACGATCACGGTTAACCCTGTAGCTACTGCAAACGTCGGAGCTGACTTTGCCGTTTGCGAGCCGGTTTCAATCCCTCTAAGCGGCACTATTGGCGGAAGCGCTACATCAGCAACGTGGTCAATTTTATCCGGGGCAGGTACCATTTCAGCCAGCGTAGTTGCCGGCACAACTGTCACAGCAACTTATACCGTTAATCCGGCTGATGTTGGAGGACAAATAAAATTGACATTAACATCAAATGATCCTGATGGAATCGGCCCATGTACAACAGGTTCAGATGAATTATTAATCGACATCCATAGAAAACCGGTAGTAACCCTTCCAGCAGATTATACGGTTTGTGAACCAGCATCAATCACTCTTACAGGCACACTGAGTGGTAGTGCCACTTCAGGTATTTGGAGTTTAATTTCTGGATCCGGAACGTTGTCCGCTTCAAGTGTTACAGGGTCAATTGTAACTGCTTCTTATATTCCTTCAGCTACAGATGTAGCAGGTTCCGTGAAATTTGGATTAACGTCAAATGGCTTTGGAGTTTGTGCGCCTGCCTATGACGAGATCGAAATATTTGTTAACGAAGCAGCAATAGTCAATGCTGGGCCGGATGTCGAAGTGTGTGAGGATCAAACCTCGATCGTTCTAAGCGGTACGTCTGGTGGATCAACAACTGGTATTACGTGGAGTGGCGGGAGCGGTGCGGCACAATTTTCGAACGTGAACAACTTAACTGCAACCTATACTTTCACGGCAACCGATATCACTAACGGAGGTGTAACACTAGTCATCACGTCAAATGATCCGCCAGGTCCTTGCGGAATAGTCACTGATCAAGTATTTATAAAAATAAATAAACTTCCTGAGGTTTTTCTTTTTGGTCTCCAACCATCTTATGCAGAAAACAACCCGATTGTTAGTCTGGACGGAATTCCTTTGGGAGGAACATTCACAGGCTCTGGAATAATCGCCGGCACAAATCAATTTGATCCGGGAAATGCATCGCTTGGTCCGATAAATATTACCTATACTTATACAAATCCCACTACAGGGTGTACGAACGCTATTGTTAAATCAACCATTATTAATCCGATCACGAGTATTGATTTTGACATAGAAACTCAAACGCTTGACGTTGGCGGAAATCCTCAAATATGTGCGAACTCAAAAAATCCATTGCGCCTTATTGGCTATCCAGCACCTAGCACAGGCTTCCCACAAACTTTGTTCAGAAGCCCTGACATTCCATCGCGTATTATTGCTGTAGGCTCGAACTTTTACATCAATACAAGCGGCCTTGCCCCCGGTACCTATCAAGTGCAGTATATTTATACGAATAGTTTAAATGCGACTGATACCCTTACCAAGGTGGTAACGGTCTTTGCTGCGCCAAAAGCTGTAATTGATTTTGACAGAATTTGTATTGCAGATTCATTAACATATACGGATGCGTCTTTCATCCCCGTAAATCCCGCAAGCGCAACCATTGATGCTTATGATTGGAGCTATGGTGAATTCGGGAATGGTAATGATGGCATTACACGAAATCCAAAGTATAAGTATACCGACCATGGGCTTAAAACTGTTAGCCTTGCCGTTACGACAAGTCAGGGTTGTTCTCATGATACCACCAAAACCATTCGCATTGGTCCATTACCAAATGTGAATTTTACCTGGAGCAAAGTGTGCAGCGGACTCGAAGTAACGGAATTTAAGGATGCTACCACCACACCTGGCAATTTCAGCCCGATACAAGAATACGAATGGAATTTTGGAGACGGCGATATCCTTACCTTTGGTCCAAGGGGACAAAATGTGCCCGCGGGAACACACGGGGATAGAACTACAGGAACGTATACAAATCCCAACCATGATTATAATTCGTTTACGACCTTCACGGTTCAGTTAACCGTTAATACCGAAGATGGATGCACGGGAATGAAGCAACATGACGTTATCATCTTAGATTATATTACGCCTACGGCATCGGGTGGATATCGCACTGATTTTGAAACAGGAAGTAATCCATGGGTAGTTTCAACATCCAGTGTGAACTCAAGCTGGATTTACGGTCCACCAAGTGGAAATGTAATTCAACCAGCTGTACCTGGTAATAATGCTTGGTGGACAGGTAACAATGCAGATCCGGTAGGAACATTTAGTACGTTCAACGATAGTGAAAGTTCGGAAGTATTGAGTCCTTGCCTTAATCTCACGGATCTTAAGCGTCCGATGATTTCATTGGATTATTGGTCAGACATGAGAGGGGCGTTTGACGGTGCCGTAGTGCAGTTCTCCACTGATGATGGTAACACATGGCAAACCATTGGAGGAGAGATAAATGGATATGGTATTAACTGGTACGATACACGCGATGTCACCAGTAACCCAGGCGGCCAGGACAATTTTGCTTGGTCAGGTACAATGCCAACCAACGGATGGAAAAACGCCCGATTTAATTTAGATCAGATTCCTTTAAGCGAAAGGGACCTTGTAAGATTCCGTGTAGCGTTCGCAAGTAATGGGGACAATCCAACAGGCGAGATTCTTAACGGTTTTGCATTTGATAATATTTACATCGGCGAAAAGAATCGTAATGTATTGATTGAACACTTTACAAACGACAATTCTGGAGCTAGTAATAACTCCGACGACTTCCTGGAAGGCATGTATGACAATCAAATAGCAGCAAAAGACTCTTCCGATTTTATTGTTGTACAGTACCATATTGCAGGAGACGCATTAAGCCAGGAAAACACCGCTGACCCAAGTGCACGCTCTATACTCTATGGTGTTTCGCAGGCGCCCACAACCGTAATGGACGGAATTCAGGGTACCTACTTTGGTACAGACTTTAATGGATTACTGGCCCAGATCACACCATTTGAAATCGACCGGAGAGCACTCGAAGATCCTGCCTTCAGCATCAAAATCGACACCGTTGCTACGGGAGATAATATATCGCTTGGGCTAAACGTCAGGTACACCTATATAGATTCTCTAAAGCCATTAAGCATACCTGTTACGTTCCATGTGGCGCTCATAGAACGTGGCGTGAACAACAATGGAAATGTTATCAGGAAATTATTACTGCGAAGCGAAGGCTCTACGGTTAACCAGGTTTGGAATGTAATGGATTATCATGATGAGTTGGTGGACTATGCCGTTGATGTGCCCATCGTGAATCCCGATAGTTTGTACATACTTGCGTTTGTACAGGATAATTCAGGTGAAGGATCAACGACGGCGAGAAGAATTTTGCAATCTGTAATTATCAAAGCGCCGCGCAAAGTTGGTCCTGTTATTACAGGTATAGATGATGATCCAGTGAAAGCGGAGTTACTAGGGTTGATTCTTTACCCAAATCCTGCTTCACAAATTGTAAACGTGCATTCCGATATCAACTTCAACCGTTACTATACATGGAAGCTGATTGACCAGCGTGGTGTAACCGTGTTGACAGGCGACCTGCAACGAGATTTTTCAAAAGGTGATCAACAAATCGCTGTGGGGAACTTGCCTAATGGCATGTATATTATGGCTATTCAGACCGGAGACAAATCCATTGTATACAAGAAAGTGGCTGTGATGAATCGTAACTAGCCGGTCCGTATATTTTTAAAAGTCAAAAAGTGGATTTTATTTCAACTTGTTGCGCAGTACAAGGAGTGATATTTTATCCTGACGCCATTTGTACAATAGGTCAGTCGGAATTTGCGTAGGAAATGCCAATGAGCCCAAAAGAACATCTTGATCTCCGTCGTAATCATAATCTGTCAACTCCATAGTAATCCATCTTCCTTTACTGGCCAGTGGAGTTATCTGAGGGGCAAACCCGTTCGGCGTATTTTCAAAATAAATTAAACTATGGTCGGGATGATTTTTAAAATCAGGAAAAAAGGAAATAGCGGCAATATCAATATCCCCATCTTTATCAAAATCAGCAGCACGCGCTTGTGACGCCCCGTGCATTGGATAAAACCACGATTCTTTAAAATCATTTGCGCCCGAATTCAAAAAGATATGAACACCATGATAAGGTTTTAATATGGGTGAATAATCAGCGTTGTCTCCATTTGTATACAGAATATCAAATTTTCCATCCTTGTTAAAATCGGCAATTTCAAAATAACTTGAGCCATCAACAGGATTAAAACGAAGTAACGTGCTTACCCTGAATTGAAAATTCCCCTGATTGTATAACATGATAATCCGTTCATCGCCTTGCGTCATCAAAGCCATTATGTCTGTCATGCCGTTGCCATCGAAATCTTTGAGAATAACTTTTCGAGCGCCCGGCAAATTTTGCAAAATGTATTTTTTGAACTTTCCGTTTTCAAGGCCTTCGTACGCAACTAATGCACCAGTATAATTTCCGAAGTTGCAGACTACATAGTCAGTAGCCCAATCGTTATTTAGGTCTGCGCCTTCAAAATCCACAGGCCGTTGTAATGAATCAATCAGCTTCATCGAATTCAGTTTTTGGTTTTCAATCCTACTGATATTCCCAGCCGATTGTTCATTCGGATCCATAATACCCATTAAAAGAACTAATGGATCGCTATTTTCATAAGGAATTATTTTGGCGGGTGAGCTGCTTAGTTGAAGCGAATCTTTGACTTCAAACTTCGTATTAAACTTATACAATTTGCCAGGCCTGTTACCAATATAAAGTCTATCATTTACAGAATCATGTTCAATCAGTGTAATAGACTGATGATGTGCAATGGGCAATCGTAAGGCTGTTATCTCGAACTGTTTTATTGTGTCGTTTATAATACGATCTGGAATAATTAATGTATCCGGGGCCGATTCATTATAATACTGCTTGATCAATTGCCAATCCTCCTCGCTGATCATAGGCCCTTGGGGTAAGACCCGCACGATCACCGATTGATCTTCCAAGCTGATTCTCTCTAACGGTGTATAATCGAGCCCCATTCGAAAAGCCATTTCAGGCAAAACTTTTTTCTCCCAGGTTTTCTTGTCCAGCAAGGAAGGATCGGGAAAAGCATGGCAACTACTACAAGCTTGCTTAGCTAAACGTTTTCCTTTTTGCTGCTGATTTTCACATGAAAGAATGGACAAAAAAATTATAGCAAGGACGCAATGAAAGATCTTCATGGAAGCTTTTATGGAAATCAGAATGAATTTGTAAAACAATAACTCAGGATATTTGCTCCCATCTGCAATGCTTGCTGACGCTTTTCTTCAGGGTCATTGTGTATTCGTGGATCTTCCCAGCCATTTCCTAAGTCAGTTTCATAAGAATAAAATACGACTAATCTCCCTTCATAAATTAACCCAAAACCCTGGGGTGGCTTGGCATCGTGTTCATGTATTTTGGGAAGCCCATTGGGGAATTTGAACTTTTGATGATAGATGGGATGACTATAAGGTATTTCGGTAAGCTCTAATTCCGGGAATACTTTTTTCAATTCCAAACGTACGAATTTGTCCAATCCATAATTGTCGTCAACATGAAGAAAGCCTCCTCCTATAAGATATTTTCGAAGGTTTGCTGCTTCTGAATCAGAGAACACAACATTTCCATGGCCGGTCATATAGACATACGGATAAAGAAACAAATCACGGCTTCCGATTTCAACAATGTCTTCCTCAGAAGCGATAGAAGTACCTATCTCCCGATTTGTAAACTCTATCAAATTGGGTAAGGCGGTTTTATTGGCGTACCAATCACCTCCACCATTATATTTCAGCTTCGCAATCTTAACTGGCAATTGCGCTTGAGCCGCTATACAACTGGCCAAAAAGACGATGTAAAGGGCAAATCTTACTTGTTGGGTTACCATACCTAAGCTATCAAGAACTAAAAAACAAAAAATCCCGCACCCATTAAACCTTTTTTATAACGGAAGGTCAAAGGGTCAATTTAAACAGAAACAATAATTAATATGAATTTGCCCAAACTCTTTGCGAAAATTGTCTCGCTTGCATTTATCGCTTCCATTGGCATTCTTTCATCGTGTAAAGAAGAAGAACGCCTCACCGCCGGCGATACCCAGGATATTTCTGAGGAAGCTTTGACGGACTCTTATTTCCAGGATACCGATGATCTGGGAGGTATAGCGATTGAATCACCGGAAGAATCACAATATAACGGCGGAAGGACATCCGGTAGTATTACGATTACCGATGACCGATTTAAATGCGCCACGGTGACCATTGAAGCAACAGGTACTACCGAAAACCCCCAGGGAATAATAACTGTAGATTTCGGCACTGGTTGTATTGATAATCGGTTGAACACAAGAAAGGGCAAATTGAAATTTGCATACAATGGAAGGCGCTTTCAACCCGGATCTACAGTTGTGATGACCACCGAAAACTATAGCATTAATGACATCAAGTTGGAAGGAACACGCACATCGACCAACGTCCAGGGCAGTACAAGTGATGCACCCAAGTTTAATGTGATATTAGCCAATGGCAAGGCTACTTTCCCTGATGGCTCTATCGCTGAACGTGAATCCAACATAACATGGGAATGGATCCGCGCTGCAAACCCATCAGAGGATTATCTGGTGATCGATCAGAAAAGCACAGCTTATGGAACAACGCGTGGCGGAAGATCTTATGAGGTTTCATTGGTTGAAGCGCTGAAATATAAAAGATTCTGCGGCATAGCTGTTGATGGCATAAAACGTTATCTCCTTGATGACGAAAAGGAAATCGTAATCGACTATGGAGATGGAACGTGCGACAAAGCAGTAACCATCACTGTCAATGGTGTGACACGCAACCTTAATGTGAATTAATAAAATCTTAGTTGGTTTTCGTTTAGGCCTGGAGAAATCCGGGCCTTATTATTTTCCTGCCGTTCTTGAGATTGTTGCGCACTATGCATTAATTGCAAAGCAATTAGCCAAAGCAATGTTATGAAGCAATATCTTGACCTGATGCAGGAGATTTTGGAACAGGGAGCGAAAAAAAGTGACAGGACAGGTACCGGTACGCTTTCAGTTTTTGGCCGCCAATTGCGGTTTGACTTGTCTGAGGGTTTTCCTTTGGTCACGACAAAGAAGCTTCATTTGCGTTCTATTATATATGAATTGCTTTGGTTTCTGCGGGGCGATACAAACATTAAGTATCTGAAAGATAACGGAGTAACGATCTGGGATGAGTGGGCAGATGAAAATGGTGAACTGGGCCCTGTTTATGGACATCAATGGAGGAGTTGGCCCGCCCCTGATGGAAAATCCATTGATCAGATTTCTCAGGTTATTGACCAGATCAAGCACAAACCAGATTCGCGCAGGCATATTGTTACTGCATGGAACCCTTCTGAAGTTGATAAAATGGCATTGCCTCCATGCCATGCCTTGTTCCAATTTTATGTAGCAGATGGGAAATTATCTTGTCAGTTGTATCAGCGAAGTGCAGATTATTTCCTTGGAGTTCCTTTTAATATTGCTTCATATGCACTCTTAACATTTATGTTCGCACAACAATGCGATCTGTTGCCGGGCGAATTTGTATGGACCGGAGGTGATGTTCATTTGTATGTAAATCATATTGATCAGGCTAAGCAGCAACTGGAAAGGAAGCCTTTTGCGTTGCCTCAGTTAAATATCCAGCGGAGACCTAAATCTATTTTCGATTATGGATATGAGGATTTCGAGATATTGAATTACCAGGCACATCCCTCCATCAAAGCACCTATCGCGGTTTGAGCATTTGATGTAAAAGCCGAAGAAGGTGATAAGACTTTTTAAGTAACTATTTCATCTTTCATGTAACTATTAAATCTTTTTGCCGACAGATTGCGTATCAAAGTCGTAAGACGGAAAATTGTGAGGTTATAGTGGATTTATTAAAGACCGTTTAGTTCAGTTATTTCGCTTGATGACAGTTGATGAAGGATTCCACAAGCTTGTAACATTAGTGGCGCTGCGGAGTCTTAGCTTAATGAAAAAGGTATTCCAGATCAGATCGTTGATATTTAGTATGAAACATTTTCTAATAGTAGCGTTACTCTTATCGTTCACCGTATGTGTCGCTCAAATTGACACACTGAAACAACAATCCCTCACGCCGCCGGCTGCGGAAAAATGGACTTTGAAACAATGTATTGATTATGCGTTGGCCAATAGTTTGAGTATACAACGGAGTAACTACAGCGTTGAAAGCAGTGAGGTAGACCTACGGCAATCAAAGTTTTCAAGGTTGCCGAGCGTCAACGGTAGTGTAGGATATGGGTACAGTTGGGGTAGAGGTTTGGACCCTGTAACAAATAGTTTTAATTCTACAGAGATAAGGTCTTCTAATATTTCTGGTAATGCGTCCCTTCCGATATATAATGGGATGCGAATTCACAATACCATCAAGCAGAATCAGCGTTCATTGGCGGCTTCAGAATATGACCTCGCGAAAGCAAAAAATGACCTGATACTTAACGTTTCGAATTTATTCATCAACGTAGTTTTCAATAAAGAGCTTGTAGAAAATGCCAAATTTCAACTCGCATCAAGTCAACAACAATTGGAGCGCACTAAAAAACAAGTTGAAGCTGGCGCTTTACCAAAATCTGAAGAGCTTAATCTCGATGCCCAGGTCGCTACTAACGAAGTTAGTGTTGTGCAGCAGGAGAATGCATTAGCTTTATCTATTCTTCAGCTTAAACAAGCACTGTTAATTCCTGCATCGCAGGGACTGGATGTTGAAGTTCCTGAACTAGATCCGGAGGAGTTGGTGATTGACCAAACCAGGGATGAAATCTTTGATATCGCGCGGAAGACGCTGCCAGAAATAAAAAGTGCTGAAATGAGAATTCAAGCTTCAAGGTTTGGTGTAAAAGCTGCGCGAGGAAACTTGTATCCTCGGTTAAGCTTGACAGCGGGTATTAATACGAATTATTCAAGTGCACAGGAACCGGTTTTTTACCCGGATGGAGGTTTTCAATTTCCGACTATGCGCGACGGTAGCGACAGGCCTCCGTTTGCATACGTGAATAAAGATCTTAGTGCAGGGGTATACGCAATTGAAGCAACGGGTACATACCGAAATACTTATTTGTTTAAAGATCAGATTAAAGATAATATTTATCGTACGCTGGGCTTCCAGTTAAATATTCCGGTATTTAATGGATATTCTTCACGTGCAACTTTACAGCGTTCGATTATTCAAAATCAACAAGCGGAAATTGATGCCCTTCAAACTTCTCAAACACTTCGTCAAAATGTTGAAACTTCATATAACGAAGCGTTAGCAGCATCTAAAGTGTATAATTCATCGTTGCGTCAGGTTCAGGCCCGCGAAGAAGCCTTTCGGATGATGGAGCAACGTTATAATGCCGGAGCTGCGACATCCTTTGAATATCAGGTTTCCCAAAACGATCTTTATCGCGCAAGAACAGATCTTACAAGAGCAAAATATGATTTTATTTTTAAGAAGAAAGTGCTCGATTTCTACCAAGGCAAAACTCTCGAATTTTAATTATCCCGCGCAATGGCAAAACAAAAACAAAAGTCAAATAAGGTGATTTATTGGCTCATTGGAGCTGTAGCTGTTCTCTTGATCTTTTTTCTCGTAGGCAAATCTGCAGGTTGGATCGGAAAACCTAAAGAATTGGAAGTTGAGCTTGTAAAAGCGACACGACTCACAATTATTGAAAAGGTGAGTGCCTCAGGAACAGTTCAACCTGTAACAGAAGTAAAAATTGCGCCGGAGGTTTCGGGAGAAATTATTGAATTGCTCATTGAGGAAGGGGATTCTGTAGCGAAAGGACAAACCCTTGTTAAGATCAGACCGGATACCTGGCAAAGCCAGTTGGAACGAGCAGAGGCGTCGTTGAGCCAGCAACGTGCAAACCTCGAGCAATCCAAATCAAACTTACTTCGAACACAAGCCACCTTTACGCGCGCAGAATCAGAATACAAACGGCAAGAAAGGCTCTGGAAAGAAAAAGTAATTGCGGAAGCAGATTGGCAATTGGCAAAACAAAATTACGAGATCGCAAAAAATGACGTGCAATCTGCGGAGCAATCGGTTGAAGCTGCACGGTATGTTATTAGAAGTACCGAGGCTTCGTTACGCGAGGCCCGCGAAAACTTTAGGAAGACTTCAGTAGTAGCACCCATGAATGGAATCGTATCCAAACTTATTGTGAAGAATGGGGAGCGCGTTGTAGGAACAGCAACAATGGCAGGAACTGAGATGTTGCGTATTGCTGATTTGAATAAAATGGAAGTTCGCGTAAATGTGAACGAGAATGATATTGTGCGAGTACACTTAGGCGATACCGCTATCATTGATGTTGATGCATACGCTGCTGACAAAAAGGAATTCAAAGGTATTGTTACTCTGATTGCAAACACTGCGAAAGACAAAGTTTCGGCAGATGCCATAACAGAATTTGAGGTGAGAATTTTAATCCTTTCTTCGTCTTATCAGGATTTAATAAAAGCAGGAAACAAATTTCCTTTTCGGCCGGGCATGACAGCGAGTGTTGAAATAATGACAACAACAAAAAATAAGGCGTTGTCGGTACCACTTGCTTCAGTAACAACTCGAAATCCTGAGGAGGAAAAGAAAAACGAGCAAAATCCTGAAGGAAATAATCCAAACGCACGTCAGACGAGTGATCAAAGTAAGCCTCAAAAGAAAACCGAGGATAAAACGGTTTTATTTGTTAACGAAAATGGTGTTGCCAAAATGGTTGAAGTAAAAACAGGCATCAGTGATTATGATAACATAGAAATTTTATCGGGGGTGACGGAAGGAATGGAAATCATCACCGGGCCCTTTACGGCGGTATCCAAACGATTGAAAGATGGTGATAAAGTAAAACCGATGAAAAAACCTGAAGAGGATAAAAAGAATGGCAATTAAATAGCAAAGCCCTCCGATACAATCGGAGGGCTTTTTGTTTAATATTGCCAAAAAAATAAGAAATGGTACAACATCCTTGGCATGAAGTCGCAGTTGGCGAAAATCCACCCACACACGTAAATGGTATTATTGAGATCCCAAAAGGCTCACGTGCGAAATATGAGATTGATAAAGACAGCGGGTTGATTAAATTGGACAGAGTTCTTTACGCCTCAATGTACTATCCCTTGAATTATGGATTCATTCCACAAACATTGGGTGAAGATCATGATCCCCTTGATATTGTAGTATTGACTCAAGTTACCGTGGTCCCCCGTTGTTTGATCCCATCAAAGGTGATCGGTGTGATGCGCATGATTGACAGGGGCGAAGCTGACGACAAAATAATTGCAGTTGCTGAACAAGACGCAAGCGTTAGTCACATTGATGATGTAACCCAACTGCCAGAATATTTCCGGGTAGAGCTAAAACACTTTTTTGAAAATTACAAAGTGTTGGAAAATAAAAAAGTTGTGGTGGACGAATTTCAGTCGAAAGAAAAGGCTATGGAAATTATCGTTCAGAGCATTGAGTTTTACAAAAAGACTTTTCCGAAGTGAAAATCGGTTTCGATGCGAAGCGATTCTTTAATAACTTTACTGGGCTTGGTAACTATAGCAGGTTTGTAATAAATGCGTTGAGCGAATTCGTCGCCGATGATGAATATTTCCTCTATTCACCAAAAGCTAAAGACCATCCTGAATTCGCCTCAATTCTTAAGCGGCAAAATGTAAAAGTTATCACGCCACCCAAGGCCTATACTTTTTCACACACATCAAGTTTATGGCGTTCGTGGGGTGTTAGTCGTGAAGCTACCGTAAAAAAGCTCGACGTATTTCATGGGTTAAGTCAGGAATTGCCGGTTGGCCTACCAACAAAAGTCAAAAAAGTGGTTACTGTTCATGACCTTATTTTTATCCGTTATCCGGAATTGTATAAAAAGATTGATGTTGCTATTTACAAAGCGAAAGTGAAAGCGGCGTGTAGTAAAGCAGACAAAATAATTGCCACCAGCAAGCAAACAGCCGACGATATTATTGATCTTTTAAAAATCCATCCTTCTAAGATTGAGGTTGTGTATCAGGGAGCCCACCCGAATTTCAAAAAGTGTTTTAGTCAGGAACAGATTCATTCCATAAAAACAAAATACAATCTCCCTCAACAATATATTTTGAATGTAGGGACGATAGAAGAAAGAAAAAATGCAATAGTGTTAGTAAAAGCATTGACGCTTTTGCCAAAAGAATTGAGAAAACAGATTGTCATCATTGGAAGGCCTACAAATTATAAAAATAAAATTGTAGAGGAGGCAAAAAACCTTGGCGTAGCCGAGTGGATTATTTTTCTCCATGATGTACCGTTTACAGATTTGCCCGTCATCTATCAGGGCGCAGCAGTTTTTGTTTATCCCTCTTTTTTCGAAGGCTTTGGAATACCCATAGTGGAAGCGTTAGAATCGTCGGTGCCGGTGATCTCGGCTTTGGGTTCATGCCTGACAGAGGCGGGTGGCCCTGGTTCGATTTACATTCATCCGGACAGTGAAGAAGAGCTTGCATTCCAATTGAGACGAGTCCTGGGGGATGTTCAGTTGAGAACGGAGATGATCACCAGTGGGAAAAAATATGTCGAACAATTTGAACCAAAAGTGATTGCAAAAAAAATACACTTTGTGTATAAAACGATTTGATTTCTGAAGGATGGTCGAATATGTTACAGTCAATACAACGATAGGGGTGTGGGTGTAGTTACAATACCAAGAATTTGTTAACGTTTCTCCCTCATAAACGAATTTTTCGAAACCCGTCACAATGACTTTTGAGTAAAGCCAATAATTTCCATCATCCAGGCTATTCCAACATGTACAATGACACCTCCCCAAACACTTTTTGTTTCATATGCAATTACACCCAAAAGATAGCCGCCAAAAATTGAACTGATAGCTTCCCCTAACGGTTTGCCTGTGTGTAGGAAGCAGTAGGTAACAGCCATAGCCAAGACCGCATGTCTGCCGAGAATATTGATCATGCCAATCACCATAAACCCTCGGAAAAGGAATTCGACTGTGATAAAATCAAAACCGTATGCGAATTCATAGATCGCTACCGTAACCCATTCAGGTACGCCTAATGTTAAATGAGCAGGCGATACTTTATACATCGGGTACTGTTTCAAAAAACTCGGAAGGAAAGAAGCTGCAATCATGATGGGCAGCATTATCATCAGCATTTGAAAATACGGGCGGGTATCGAAACGTTTGGGATGGAGACCATAGTAATGTTTTTCCTTGGCGTCGAAAAAAAGATACACAACGAATAACGGGAGAAGCACCGTAAATGCGCCAATAAGATTGACCACAACTTTATACGCCCAAAACTGTAATGAAGGATCAAACAATTCACTTATCCAGTCGCGCAAGAATGGAACGCTGCTATCCAGGCTTAATGCAGACAAACCAACCACGCTCTTGATCCAAAAAGTTTTGTTTCTAAAGAATTGAATTTTGGCAAAAACCGATGCGATAATGAGCGTGACATAATAAGCCGTAGCATAAAATAAAAAATAGTAAATAAACTTGGTGAACCCACGTTGGCTTTTTAAAACCAGGTCATCAAAATTAAATTTGTAATTAATGAAGAGCGCGACCGCTACAAAGACGAATACGAAACTGTACTGTTTTGCATTAAAATCCTCTTTTATATGCTGAACGAGGTACTTCCAGATCTTTTTCATTTACCAACGGATGAGGTGCTGATAAACTTTGTGAATGGGAAGGCCCATAACGTTGAAATAAGAGCCAACTATTTTTTGAATGGCAACCATTCCGATCCAATCTTGCGCGCCGTAAGCACCCGCTTTGTCAAAAGGTTTGTAATGGTCAACATAAAATATAATCTCATCAGCTGTAAGGGGTTGAAAAGTCACTTCGGTTAAATCGTCGAAACTAATTTCTTTTTCTTTTGAAAGGATGCAGACGCCGGTCATCACATTGTGGGTATTTCCAGAAAGGTTGGTAAGCATTTCAATTGCTTCGTTCCGGTCTAAAGGCTTATTAAGAATTTGACTTCCCAATATCACCACCGTATCAGCGGTAAGCACAATCTCATCCTTCATGGTCAATCTGAAGTACGCTGCTTTTTTTTCTGCCAAGTACTTTGCCACTTGGTCAAGGGGAAGGTCGTTGGGAAACGATTCATCAACATCAGGTTTTTCTACTGTGAAGGTAAATCCAGCTTCCCGCATCAGGTATTGACGGCGGGGAGAACTAGACGCTACTACCAAGGGCCGTTTGGAAATCATATTTTAAAAGGGAGCATAAAATGGAAGAGCGAACTCCAATTCATTTATGGAAGTAAATAAAAGCCCACTAATTGTTTTGGGATAAAAATAAGTGGATTTCTGCGGCATTGTGTATCCACTTTGGCAAATTCTTTTTACGTCTTCAATGGTTACTCCATTGGTTATGATAGCTATTTGTACCTCGCCTTGAATGACGTTCCTCATGCAATCGGGGAAACTATGATTAAACGACAGATGGTCCGATTGACGTTGTTCTTTGCCTGGAATTTTTAAGACTTTTTCGATAATGAAATAATGCATTACGGTTAGGTCAAGTCTTTTTACTTCATCGGGAAAAGGCCATTTCAATTTTTCAAAGGACTCGGCCTTCAACCTGACTTTGAATGCCTTGTCCTTAAACATTATTCCAAAGGCCCATTGCTTTCCCGCGATAACATCGGGGAGCGTATACATATCTTCAACTGGCCTTATAATAAAATCATCCTCCAATTTCCTAGCAATAGCGGCTTCATCAAAATCTGGTAGGTTATTCAGTAGCCTGTGTGTTGGCAGTATAATAAAATCGGCAGCTGCGGTGTTTGTCAGGTACATCAAATGAAAGTTGTATCCCGCCTTGCGTATATGCCCAGGGTGAAGCGCGTTTTGTTTTGCCTTATATATCAACGAAGCTTCATAACGATGGTGTCCATCTGCAAGAATCACCGTCTTGTCTTCTAGAACTGATATGAACTTCTTAATTACTTCGGCATCATGAATAACAGCCAGTACATTCCTGACTCCCTGGTAATCCTCCGTTTCGTAAATTGGATCTGTCATCGCAGCATCCATATAAGGTTCCAATTGAAAATCATTGTCTGTGTATAAACCATGCGTTGGACTGGAATGTAATTCAGTTTTTTCCAGAATGGACACGCTGTCATTGACCGTCTCCGGTATTGTATTTTCATAGCGAAGAACTACTTTCTCATCCCAGTCATAAGCACGAATGTGACAGATAAAACCTTTCCTGCAATATTCTCGCGGTGAGCTGCTGTGCGAAAAATACTGATAGTACACATAAATAGCCGGGATATCATCTTGAATCAAAATGCCATCTCGCTTCCATTCCTGCAGAAGCTTGGTTACATGGTCTTCGCCACCTGATTCCTCTGGAAGAGAAAGATGTATGCTATTATACGGAAGCTTATACAAGATATTTCTCTGCTTATCGGACATAACATCAAAAAGTGGCGATGTTAAGGCCTCGAGCGAAGCTGATAATTTTCTATTGTAACGCCACGGACGGATGGGAAGTATATCAGCCATTCTAAAGAAACAAATAAGCTAGTGCTAAGTTAAAATTTTCAGGGATAAGCTGTAGGAAAAGTTATAATTATCCGGAATACAAATTAGATTAGAAATGGATCACCAGTGGTATCGTATCAATGACTTACCGAACAACGATCTTCGATGAGAAAAACTGACCATCTTTGTGTAGTCGCAGAATGTATAATCCGGGGGATGGAGTTGATAATGTCACTCTTTGATTTTCACCTTCTGATTTTGCCGTAAAGGGTATGCGCTGGCCCGTGACAGTGCTAATATAAACTATATCAACACGAGCCGGTATAAAAAAGTCGCCCTGATTGGGATTAGGAAAAATTTCCGATTGAATTTTTTCTTCTGGTATACCAGTAATGATACCGCCGATCCCAAAGACTGGGCGGATCATAACAGCGCCAATAACATCGGTATTTTGATACCATGATCCATTAGTGTTGACGAATAGCTTTGCACCAGAATCATTGTTAGTATCTAGCCCCACTTTAAACGCACCACCCACGGGCGCTTTCCATCCAATATAAAACTTGCCTTCAACCAACAAATTTGTATCGCGAAATCTTATCTTCTTAAATTTATGAAGGCCATTTCTTGTGATGGTATAGCTGGGTAATGTATATAAGGCCGTGCCCGGCAGTCCGTCGATATCATTGTAGATTGTAAAATCAACGTTCAGGGTATTGGTAATACCATAATCCGGATAGTAGATATCGAATCCTATTAGTGTATCAGGATCTGCCTGGAGCATATCAAACCGATACGCGGCACGATTACCAAAAGCTGTTAATCCTACTGCATACTCAGCAAAGCCGTCATCATACGCATAATGATCTTTAAGGAAATATTCCGCGCGAATGGTGTCGTTGCTTCTAAAATCTAACGGTTGATATTTTGCCGGATCATAGTCGTTTGCAAATTCGCCTGTTTCCGGATTGAACGTATCGCCTGTGTACAACTGAACTTTCAAGCTGACAGAAACAGAGTCAGCATCCGGATCAAACTGTGACGCATCCAGTCGTTGTGGCACATGTTCAAGTGTTACTGTTTTCTTTTCATGTCTCAAAATGATACCAGTATTGCCGTCAATAGGAGAGGTGCTGTCGCCGAGCACCACCTCATACGGAATTGAGGGCAGACTATCCTTATAATGAATGAATGTACCGGTCGTCAGGTACGATAATGTTGAGATATCGTTTTGAGCATTAAAAACATCAAACTGTGGTGGCGTGATCGGATCCGATCCGGAACTTAAAAAATGATGATAGGGCATTGATCGATAACCATTGAACAAATTCGTAAGCGTAGATACAATGGTTCGGTCGGGTAAATAACGATCATCGGAGGTACGATTTTTATTCAAATAAATGTAGTCCAGATTCCAGGTATCGTAAGGCCCGGATAGACGGCCATAGTTTTTAAAGCGAAACTGAAAGCTCTCATGAAAAAAACGGTCCCCGTCAACTTTAACTAAAGTGTCATAAAACTTATCATTCGTAAAAGAAGATAAGGTCTGAATGGTCATTACATTTTCCCACACTCCCTGGTCATTTTTAAATTCAACACGTAAATAGTCATTTGGATCAGGCGGTTCACCATTGCCATACCATTGATAAAAGAAGCTTAGGTAGACAGAATTCCGTTCCGAAGCATCTACCTCATTGAGTCTGATGGGCTGTGATACCAGGCTATCTCTGAAACCATTGGAGACGGCCTGATCGGAATAGGGCAACTGCGCTGAGTCCAGCCCGTTAAACGTCGCCACGTTGATGGATGGAGGGTTAAGTCCCAATCCACTATTTATCTGTATGGTATAATTATTCACCCACAGTGAGTCAACAGGAAAGTTGGCAAGGGTATCGCCTATTTTATCTACCGGGGTCCAGGAAAAGTCATCCCAGAAAGGCAGTGATCGCGGGTTAAGTTCCTGCGTTCGGGCTGTTGAAGTTTTTGGTTTGAATTTCCCAGGAAAATGATCTGGCGATTGCGAAAGCGGATATACCCTGAGTTGTGCAGGGGAAGATGTTGCGATAAGAAGAAATGCTAAGACTGCTAAGACGGATAAATATCGGAAGCTAAATTTCAAATAATAGAATTTGGCTTCACGTTGATTTAGGGTCGTATCAATTTTCAACTTCTTCCTCATCATCAGAATCTGAAGTACCAGGTTTACCTATCCATAGATCAACGACGTCGCCTACCTTAATAATTTCTTTTGCTTCCGGTTTCTGCCTGATCACGACAGCACCGCCACCTGTAGTGTCACCCACGATAACGACATTTCCGAGATTAAGATTAGATCCGAAAATAACCACCTTGGCATCTTCAAGTGTTTGCCCCGTATAGTCTGGAGCTTCGAAATCTTTGCTTCCACCATCCATCACCACAAGGTCAATGGTTGATCCTTTCGGAACACGTTCAGAAGGGGCGATCACTTGGCCCTGAAACTTCATCTCCTTTACAACATTAAACGGACCAGGCACGAGTTCAATTTTGCCCCGCTTCAATTCATTACTTCTTAAAACTGCTTCCGCATTTACCACCGAACCATCAACAAGATTAGGAACGGGAACGGTTGGGGGGTTTATTCTATTTATCGAAATAAAAATGTTTCGACCTTCTTTTACCTTAGACCCTGCATGGGGGTATTGTTTTAAAACTGTGAGTGGAGGATATTCTTCCGAGTATGACGAGTCATTGATTTCGTATCGCAAATTTCGCTTAACTAAAAAATCCTCAAGCTCTTGCAGCTGCATTCCTTCGATGTTTGGAACCGTGATGCTTTGGCCGTGATTGGTTGTGTTGGGGAGGTAGGCAAAAAAATATAAAACACATAATATACCCAGTAAGGCACCAGCCAGAAACAAATGGATGATAACTCCTCCTAACGTATTTCTTTTGTATTTCAGTATCCCAAACTTCATGCTCAGTTCTTTCGATTATAGCAAATATAACACATCAGAATTTTAAGGCAGACTGAAAGTCGTGTTCAATCCGTTTACTCCGGTCGTAACGTTCCTGGGCCAGGTTAAGTAGTCTTGTAATAAGGTCAGAAAAACCCACACCTCGCTCTTTCCACATCATAGGATACATGCTGGAGTTGGTAAAGCCTGGAATGGTATTGATTTCGTTGATGAAGATCTTACCTTTTTTTGTCAGGAAAAGATCAACTCGTGAAAAATCCTGGCAGTGCAACACTTCGTAAGCCTTTACTGAAACACCTCTGATTTTATCTGCAACTGCCTTCGTTAGTTTTGCAGGGACGTGGATCTGAACGGCGACCGGATCGACATATTTAGCATCGAAGGTATAGAATTCATAATTCTTGCTAATCACAATCTCCCCCGGAAAAGAAGCTTCGGGCGGATTATTGCCTAATATTGCACATTCGATTTCCCGGCCGGTGATAAATTCCTCCGCCAGGATTTCTTCATCATATCTGAAGCCATCTTCTATCGCTTTCTTAAAATCTGTTTTGTTCTTCACCTTAGTTACACCCACCGACGAACCAAGACTTGCTGATTTAACCATGAACGGTAATCCTAACTTTTTTGACAGCGCAGTGAAGGTGATTTTGTTTTTCTCTGTGTACCTGAAAGTGACAAAATCTGTTACCGGCAATCCAGCCTGCCGCATCAAACGCTTTGCGACAATTTTATTCATCGCTAACGCGGAACCCAGTACGCCTGTGCCGACCATCGGAACATCCATGGTTTTGATAAGTCCCTGCACGCTGCCATCCTCTCCGTCAGTGCCATGGAGTACGGGGAAAATGATGTCCACCTTGAAACGATCGCCGCTGGAGAGCAAAACAAAACCGGGATTTGCCGGATCGAGCAACAGTCCAAGCGCCTTACCTTGTTCGATATCTTTGCTGACACCATTGGTCAGGAACCATTGACCGCTTTTGCTGATTCCCATCGGAACCGGCTCAAACTGATCTTTGTCGATGTATTCGAAAATGTTTTTGGCTGAATTTACCGATACTGCATGCTCGACGGAGCGTCCGCCATAAAGGATGGCTACTTTCTTCTTGTTCGACATTAAAAAATATTTATTCCGAAAGATAAAAAATCATTATTGTTATCGACACTAACACAACGTACTCATTTCAGAATAATTACCCTATCCGTAAAAATTCCAGTCTCTGTTGTAGCCCGAATAACGTAGGTTCCTGCCGGGATATCAGGCACAAAAAGCGTATACGTCTGGTTTAAAACATTTGGTGGTGATTCACTGATCAATACCCTACCCATCAAATCGATCACTTCAATTACTACCCGCCCCTTCATGTCCAGGTCAAAAGTAATCTGTAAAGGTTTCTCATCCTGATTATAAATTCTAAACGGATTAGGATGGACTACAAAGGAAAAGTCGCTGGTCGTTGGTTTTGCAGAAACAAAGAATTCGATATTGTCCAAGTAAATATTGTTGCTATTGCCGTTGGTAAAAACAAAGGCGATCCGTACTTGTCCTTCGCCTGCAAGATCCAGCGCATCAAGGTTCACCCTTTGCCAGTTCGCACTGCCAGGTTCCCAAACAGAATTGGATGACTCGCCGTTGGCAAGTTGCGTGCGCGACTTGTCGAATAAGGTATCGGTGTAAGTAAGACCACAATCAGTAGAAGCAAGGACCTGGAGCTGATCAATCAAATCGCCTCTGAAGGCATAAGAAAGATCGAATGAAATACTCGCTTCAACGGCCGCGCTAAAGTCCAGCACCGGACTAACCAGCCAACTTTCATCGCCAATGGTTGAATTATTGAAGCCATTAAAAAAGAGGGTAGTATTAGATTCAATGCGTTTAGTCTCCCAGTTCATTCCTCCGAATGGATTAATAACGGTCCATTGATCTTCGAAAGGTTCCTCAAAGGTTAGTCGGATTGGAATTTCATCTGCAGCATCGCTAACCACATTATACAGCGTTACAGTATTATTGGCAGTATTAGCATCGGGCAGACCATTGGGTTCTAACAATTCAACGAATAAAGTATTTTGGCCGGTTGATAGGGTAATCGGAGGGAGCTGCAATTCAAGTTGAGACCCGCCAAAAAGATTTAGTCCGGAAAAGGTTTGTTCTACGGAATTTTGTCCGTTTACTGTTATCCTGGCTTTAACGGAGGTTACTAATGTGCCGGAATTTTGAACCAGTATTTTGGGTGAGATTTGATTCAAACAAACTACTGGCCGCGGCGAAATTACTTCCTTTAGAGCGACATCATTTAAAGGAGTTGTAACGATGGTAACGTTGTCGAGGTACAAATTATTTCCCCAATCATTAATTCCGACAAAAGCGAGTTGCAGGTTACTTTGTCCAACGAAGGCGCTCAGGTCAATGAACTCATTTCGCCAGTGCGAATCCCGAGTTGGAATGAATTCATTGGTGGTGGGCGATCTAGTTTCCAAGGTTGCGCCCGCTTTGTCATACACCACTGTTCCTTGATTAACATCGGCATTACAGTTCGACAGTACCACTACCTTAAGTCCATCGTTATCATCCTGGAATCGTGCATAGGCTACATCAAACAATAGTAATGCTACTGTTTCATCGGTTAAGTCAAAAACGGGTGTTATTAAAAGGTCAATCTCACCAAGGTTGTCTTCATAATTATAGAAATCCATTTTCATGGCAGTGTTTGAAGGTTCGCCTTTTGGTGCCGTTGCCAGTTGCCAGGTTGTTTTATTGTCGGGGTTCACAATTTGCCACGAAGCAGGTAGGGAATTGAAATTTTCTGTTATGGGAAGTAACGCACGCTCTGGTATTATCACGGATCGGCTTATAATATTATTTGTACTGCTTCCATCGGTTACATTGTTTGTTAAGACAATTTCATAGGTAACGGTGTGGGTACCGCTTGTAAGACTTACCGGAGAAAAGCTTAACGTTGTAGATGCCAAAGGCGAAAGGCTGACTGTAAAACTTTTCGATTCCACCAAGGCGCCGTCAATTTTTAAACTCACTAATGTTGAAGTCACAGTGTTGCTTCCATAGTTTCTGACATCCACCACGGGAGTAACAACAGAAGAACACTCACCGCTGAGTGGCGATATAATTTCTCGGACGCCGATATCATTTGGAGTGGGCATGGGCGCTGATAATCCATGGGAGGTAAGCAAACTGGCTCTTCGTGGGCTGCTTTCAAGAACTGTCATCATGCGCTCAACCTGGTTGATCGTGAATAAATTCATACAGGCATCATCTGTATAATCCAGAAAATTCTGGTACATGGTTGAAACCCCACAAGAGGTCTGAGGACTGGATGGACATCCACTCGAATTTCCCCCCTGGTTGGGTGTATCATTTACATAGTCGGATCCATCACATTCACCATCATCATCGCCCCAGGTATGGCGTAAACCAAAGAAGTGCCCTACCTCATGCGTTGTGGTCCTGCCTTTCCTGTATTTGGTCAGGAGGTTAAAAGACCCATAATCGTCAGAACCAAAAGCATTGTAAACAATCACAACGCCATCGGTCCATCGGTTATCAGATGAGTTGTCGAGACCGGGCAAATTGGAAACCGGGAACTGTGCATAACCAAGCAGGCCCAACAGGTTGCATACCCAAATATTCAGATAGTCTTCCGCGGGCCAATAACTTTGTGATTTTATCTTATAATTATCATTGATGGACCACGTTGATTGCGTGCCTTGAACGCGAACAATCCCGTTAGTGGCAAACCCCTCAGGATCTTGTTTAGCAAGAACAAATTCAACATCGAGGCTACCTGCCAGCGACTGAAATTCCGGTGGTGTCTGTGAAGCATCGGTATTGAGCCTTGTAAAATCCTTATTAAGCACAGCAATTTGTGAAAGAACCTGAGCGTCACTGATATTTTTTCCAACACCGATAGGCTCTCCGTTATGAATAACATGCACAACCACGGGAATTGTATAAGTGGACTGCTGTCGTTGAAGGCGATCCTGTTTCGTGCTGCGCAGCCGGCGTTCCAGCCATTGTTCAAACTGTATCCTGTTTTGGTTAAAATTTCCACCCTGTAAAGACTTCATATACGGAACCGTGCCACATCGATCTTGAGCAATGGTTAAGGATGGAATTGTGGCAAAAACCAGGAGTGGTAAACACCTAAAAATAAAAATTATCAGCCGCACAAAATTCGTAGGGTCAACGATTCAATATGCTCAAATATAAGAAGAGTAAGCGATTTTTTGATGGGCGATGCATTCCATAGACTTTGCCAAAATGTAATATTCCAATTTCTGTAGAGGTTTGCATAAAAAATTCTCAAAGTTGGAAGCCGAAACATTGGCGAGGCTTTTAAAATACTGTCGAATTGCGCAAAGGCTGCGTTTTTAATTGGAAAAAGGCCCTTGGGGTACGAGGTAAGGGTTTTCCATGACAGGGTATGTTTTTAGTAGTCTTTTGCACAAACCTGTCAGCTATGAGTACCTTGATCCATCACTTGTCTGCTCGGTCAATCATCTTTCGTCATTGCTTCCTTATCTCAGCTGTAATTGCATTGTTGTTTTCAACTTCATTACAGGCACAGGATTACAGGAAGTCAAACAAAAAACATCACCGGAATTATTATAGAAAACAGACAACTTTATATGCGCATGCTTGTAGTCTACTGGAGCGCAAGCGCAACCAAAAACCTAAAAAGGAACGGATCGCAAAAAGCTACAGAACGAACATGAATTCTGTATTGTCTATCGATCCCAATACTGTGACTGCAAAAGCGGGCGACAGGCAACCAGACTTAAAACCTACTGCTAAACCCTCACCTGTAAAACCCAAAATTGAAGAAATCAGTCCTGAAAAGTTAAACGAATTGCACAAGAAGGAAGATATAGTTCTTGAAAAAAATCACCTACCTAAGCCAACCTCTGAAAAGCATGAGCAGATCCGAAGGATGGTGGGTGAAAAAATTGCCAGCAAGAAAGATATTTTTCCACTTACATTGGATCCATTGTATTTCAATTTTGATCAGGATGAATTTTCAATCGTCGACATGGAGCCGTTCATAATTGCGGCAGAGTATGCATTACAAGGAAGAACCGTTCTGATTGAAGGCCATACCGATAGCCAGGGCCAGGATACTTATAATGTCCGGTTATCTATCAAACGGGTGCAAAAAATCAGGCAGCTTATGTTGGATATGGGCGTGCCGGATGATCGGATTTCTATTGTGGGATACGGCGAAGAACACACAAAAGTCAAGGATAATACTACCGAGGGAGGGCGTCAACTCAATAGAAAAGTTGACTTCACTGTATTTTAACCTAAGATAGTCCGTTAGAAGAATAGCTGATCAATTAAGTGGAATCAGGTTGACGACTTGAATGGATTTTATTTCCGGAACGTCTCTTTTAATAGCCGCTTCCACACCTGCTTTAAACGTCATGGTGGACATACTGCAATTACCACATGCGCCTACAAATTCTAACTGCACCACATGATCTTCCGTAATATGATTGATTTTCACATCACCCCCATCTGCCTTAAGGTAAGGTCGAATTGAATTGAGGGAAGATTCTATTTTCTGGGTAAGTTCTTCTATCGTGCTCATTAGACTTTTAATTCAACCTTTTTGGTTTGTGTAAAGTTAGCATTTCTTATTGCAATATGCCGCGCCAAAGTTTCAGCAAGGTCTTTAAATGCGGTAGCTGTTATCCCATCTTTCAAAACTGCCGGTAGTCCGCTATCGCCACTTTCTCTTATGCTTTGAACCAGCGGAATCTGGCCAAGCAGTGGAACATTGTATTTTTCCGATAAGTTCTTACCCCCGTCTTTTCCAAAAATATAGTATTTATTGTTTGGCAATTCCTCGGGCGTGAAGTAGGCCATGTTCTCGATGACACCTAAAACCGGGACATTGATTTGGGGCTGTTTAAACATAGCTAATCCCTTGTTCGCATCCGCTAAAGCCACTTTTTGTGGGGTAGTAACGATTACTGCACCGGTCACAGGTACCGTTTGAACAAGTGTTAAATGAATGTCGCTGGTACCTGGGGGCAGATCAATTAACAGGTAATCCAATTCGCCCCATTCGGCATCCGCGAAAAATTGCTTTAGGGCCGAACTTGCCATGGGACCCCGCCACACAACCGCGCTATCGGGGGGTGTTAAAAAACCAATCGAAATCAGTTTGACACCATATTGTTCTATGGGTATAATGATGTTCTTCCCATTCACCTGTTTTACAGCGGGCTGCTCGAACTCACAATTGAACATCGTAGGGATGGAGGGACCGAAAATATCAGCATCGATCAGACCCACTTTTGCTCCCGCTTGCGCCAGCGCTACCGCTAGATTCGTGGTGACAGTAGACTTTCCGACACCACCTTTTCCGGAAGCAATAGCGATGATGTTTTTAACTTTTGGAAGCAACGGAGCGTTGTCTCGAAGTGTCGTAACAGAGGAGGTAATGAAGATGTCTATCAAGACATTAGGGCGCACCACTTTTCGCACGGCATCTTCACAATCCTGCCTGATTTTTTCTTTAAGCGGGCATGCCGGTGTGGTAAGAACTACGGTAAAGCTAACGGCTGATTCAGTAATTTTAATATCCTTAATCATCCCAAGACTGACCAGGTCTCGTTTTAAGTCAGGATCTTCAACAGTTGATAAAGCTTTTAATATATCGGATTGAGTCATGTTCAAAATGCAATTTTACAGGTCGCGTTACAATCGGGCCGCAATTTAGTGTAGAAAGTCGACATGCCATAGCCAGTATTTATAGTATATCCGGACTTAAATCCAATATTCCCATTAACTAATTCCGTTACTCATTTTCAAGCCGTAACCCGTATCTTTGAGGATAAGTAAAAGGTAAAAAGTACTTTCACGCTTATTTTCGACAAGTACCTGGAAAACGGATAACAGAACATTGATTTCCCGCGAAACCATAGATGAAATAAAAAACCGAATCGACATTATCGATGTCGTTGGTGATTTTATAACGCTGAAACGGTCTGGTCAGAATTATAAGGCCCTCAGCCCGTTTACGAATGAAAAGACAGCATCCTTTTATGTTGTCCCCTCCAAAGGAATATTCAAAGACTTTAGCAGTGGCAAAGGTGGCGATGGTATAAGCTTCGTTATGGAACACGAGGGCATGAGTTATGTCGAAGCTCTTCGTTATCTGGCAAAAAAATATGGCGTCGAAATAAAAGAAGAGGCAGTTGGCCAACAGCAACTGCTTCAGCAAAGTGATCGCGATAGTTTGTACATCGTCATGAACTATGCGAAAGACTATTATCGGGAATTGCTTTTTCAAACCGATGAAGGCCGTAGCGTTGGATTAAGTTATTTCCGCGAACGCGGCTTCAATGACAGAACCATCGAGAAGTTTGAGTTAGGCTACAGCATAAAGGAATGGGATCACTTTCATAAAAAAGCTGTAGCAGCGGGTTACAGCGACGACATGCTTGAAAAGGCTGGTCTGGTGATCAGGAAAGAGAACGAACAAACCAACACCGTTCGCTTCTATGATCGCTTTCGCGGAAGGGTAATTTTCCCGGTTCACAACCTTGCGGGAAAAGTTGTGGCCTTCGGTGCACGTATTTTAACAAAAGAAAAAGATCAACCGAAATATATCAATTCGCCGGAAACTGAGATCTACCATAAAAGCAATGTGCTTTATGGAATGTTTCAGGCGAAGAATGCGATTCGCCGCGAAGACTTTTGTTACCTGGTAGAAGGTTATACCGATGTCATCTCAATGCATCAGGCGGATGTCGACAACGTTGTAGCATCGTCTGGAACAGCGCTTACCGAAGAACAAATCAAACTCATTCGTCGCTTCACTGAAAATGTGACCATGTTGTTCGACGGTGATGCAGCCGGAATAAAAGCGGCGATTCGTGGTGTTGATCTGGTATTAAAAGGAGGTCTGAATGTGCGTGTTGTATTGTTGCCTGATGGCGAAGATCCCGACAGCATGTCCAGGAAGATGGGCAGTACGGAATACAAACAATTCCTGAAAAGTCAGACCAAAGATTTTATTTCTTTTAAGATTGATTTGCTGGCGGCCGATGCAGCACACGATCCTATTAAGAAAGCAGAAGCTATCCGCGAAATCATCACCAGTATCTCCCTCATTCCTGACCCGATAAAACGCTCGGTTTATATCCAGGAAACCGGGCACTTGTTGAAGATTTCAGAATCGATGCTCTTGAATGAACTCAATAAGATTGTGGTTCAGGAAAGAAAGAAAAAAGATTCGGATCACAAGAAAGATACGCCAAAGGACGTTCAATTTGCGGACGATATTACCGCCGAAATCTCTTCCGTTTATAAGCTCGATACGAAACGGATGGAGCAAATCCAGGAACGCGAGGTAATACGCTTATTGCTGAACTATGCCGATAGCGAACTGGAGGAAGACATAGATCTGGTAAGTTATTTTATTTCTGAATTTGAAGACCTTGAGTTCTCGAATGAAACATATGCAAAGATCTATCATGACTTTTATGAAGCCAAGACACGTGGTGAACTTATCGATTCAGCTTATTTTTTAAATCACGGCTCGGAAGATGTAAAGAAACTGATCGCAGAACTTACCACACGAAAGTATTATGTGAGCCCACATTGGGGAGATAAGTATCATATCATCTTTCATGATGAAAAGGAAAAGATTGTAGAACACGCACATCAAAATGTACTCAGGAGAAAATACAGGTACGTACAAAGGTTGATTGAAGAAAATAAGGAAAAACTTAAGGACGCTGAAAAAAGTAAAAGCATAGAAGAGATCGATGACTTGGTCGAAACCCAGACGCGTTTAAAGAGTGCAGATCTCGAAATTGCAAAACAACTCGGAATAGTATCAGGAAAGTATTAATAAGGAACGCAGAGATTTTTTTTAGTGTTAAATTACTTGATCTGACCGTCGTTCAACTAAAATGTATATGAGCGGAATAAAATTAGATACCATCGAAGATGCCATTGAAGATATCAAGAATGGCAAAGTAATTATTGTTGTAGACGATGAAGACCGCGAGAATGAAGGCGACTTTATTTGCGCTGCGGAGACCATCACACCAGCTATTGTGAATTTTATGGCAACACACGGACGCGGATTGATTTGCGTGCCCCTGATTGAAGACCGGTGTGAAGAACTGGGACTTGATATGATGGTGGGAAAAAATACCGCTATCTATGAAACACCGTTTACCGTATCCGTTGATTTGCTTGGACATGGATGTACAACAGGTATATCCGCTCACGATCGTTTTAAAACAATTCGCGCGCTGGTTGATCCGGAGACAAAGCCGGAAGAGTTAGGAAGACCCGGTCATATTTTTCCTCTAAAAGCCAAACGTGGTGGCGTATTAAGAAGATCGGGTCATACAGAAGCGGCAATAGATTTCGCGAGATTGGCCGGCTTTAAACCTGCGGGCGTGCTGGTCGAAATAATGAATGAAGATGGGTCTATGGCGCGTTTACCAGACCTTGTTAAAGTTGCAGAGCGATTTAATTTAAAGCTCGTAACGATTAAAGATTTGATTGAGTACCGGATAAAGAAAGAAACATTAATCCGGCGCGAGATCGAGGTGGATATGCCTACTGAATTTGGCCATTTCAAATTAGTTGCCTTCGATCAGCTAAATTCTAATGAGGTGCACATGGCGTTGGTAAAGGGTACGTGGGAGAAAGATGAACCTGTTCTCGTGCGTGTCCACTCTTCGTGCGTTACGGGCGACATTTTTGGTTCATGTCGTTGCGATTGTGGTTCACAACTTCATGCGGCGATGGAAATGGTTGACCGCGAGGGCAAAGGGGTTGTGTTGTATATGAAACAAGAGGGCCGTGGCATCGGTTTACTAAATAAACTTAAAGCATATAAATTGCAGGAGCAGGGTCTGGATACGGTGGAGGCGAATTTAAAGTTAGGCTTCGAAATGGATGAGCGCGACTATGGTGTGGGTGCTCAGATCATTCGAAATTTAGGTATAACCAAAATCAGGTTAATTACGAATAATCCTAAGAAGCGGGTAGGTTTAATGGGATACGGATTAGAAATAGTTGATAACGTGCCTATTGAAATTATTCCCAATCCTCATAATGAAAAGTATTTGATGACGAAGCGTGACAAACTCGGACACACGATTTTAAAACATAAATGAGTAAGATCATCCCTTTGCCGGATTTTAGAAATAGGATAGGTGCTGGAATGTTTTTCGGCATTATGGCGCTGCTATTTTTTCCGCCAAAACAGATTCATGCGCAACAGTTTCCATCGGATCTGTGGCATGAAGGGAAAATTGTCCTTCTTGAAGGCGATACATTAAGAGGAAATGTGAAATATGATCTCCAACAAGACCTGGTTCAATACAGCGTTGCGAATCAAAGAACAACAGCATTTAGCGCGCGAAAGGTTTTATTTTTTGAAATATTCGACACTTCGGTAAGAAAATACCGGCAATTTTTCGCATTGCCGTATTCGACGACATCGAGTTACAAGGCACCTGTTTTTTTTGAATTGTTGGAAGAAGGAAAGATGACCTTGCTATCTCGCGAATCCGTTGAATACAGAACATACAATTCTCCTTATTACATGGGGTCTTATTCGCGACTCGTTCTGGTTTACAAATATTTTTTTCTGGACGAGAATGGAAATATTTCGGAGTTCAATGGCAACAAAAATGACTTATTGAATTTGATGAATAAGAAATCGGAGGAGGTAGAAAAATATATTAAATCCAATAAGCTTAAGTATGATGAAAAATACGATTTTGCCAGAATCGTTGCCTACTATAATTCACTTTTTGGAACGTGATCATGTGTTTGTTTTTAGACAGACAGCATATTTTTTAAACTTAGATCTATCGACTAATCTTATTATTTTAAATGAAGCCCCTTATTCTCGTCTCTAATGATGATGGTATTACATCAAAAGGAATTCTAACGTTGGTAAATGCAATGAAACAATTAGGGGAGGTGATTGTCGTGGCGCCGGATGGACCTCAATCCGGCATGGGGCATGCGATAACAGTAGGGGAAACGTTGCGTCTCGAGGAGAATTTTATATTTGAAAATGTTAAAGCTTACGAATGCTCAGGGACGCCTGCGGACTGCGTAAAGATTGCACGTCATTTTGTGTTTAAGGACGGACGTCAACCGGATGTAATTGTCAGCGGCGTAAATCATGGCAGTAATACTTCCATCAGCGTGTTATATTCAGGAACAATGTCAGCTGCCATTGAAGGCGCTATTGAAGGAACACCGGCGATTGGGTTTTCCCTTTGTGACTTTTCTTATGATGCCGACTTTTCCCACATCGAAGAGTACCTGATAAAAATTACCAAACAAGTTTTAGATAAGGGATTACCAAAGGGTATTGCGTTAAATGTAAATTTTCCGCCCAAACGGAATGAGAATATTAAGGGCATTCGTATTTGCAGACAAGCGAATGCAAAATGGGTAGAAGATTTTGATATGCGTTACGATCCCAATGGACGTCGCTATTTTTGGATGATAGGTAATTTTGTAAACTTCGATAAGGGTGAAGACAATGATGAATGGGCCATCGCTAATAACTATGTGTCTGTTGTACCTTGCCAGTTCGACCTCACAGGACATCAGGCTATTCCATTGCTAAACGAAGACTGGGAAATCCTTGACTGATTATTGAAGTTTTACTTGTACACCTGCATTCGCGCTCACAGAACTCATCGCAACCGGGAAGCGTAGGTTTCGATTGGGTACATTGACATTGTCATTAGCTTTGTCGCTGTCATTTTCAATTTTATCGACATACACCGTTTTACGAACGTTCGGCGTAAGCGTACCGATTTTATCTTCACCGTTTATGATGTAGTGGGTAATTTCACTTTCCTTGGGATAATAATTCATTCCCGTAAAAACTATCTCTGAAAAAAGCGTTAATTTTTTATTCACAATGACGCTCACACCAACGGCGCCCCGAAGTCCCAAAGTAAATCCTCCTTTGAATTTTGTGTTATGCGACTCAGTTGTTACTGTCCCGTTTTCATCTGCTGTACGAATCATCGCACTACGAAAATTTACTTTGCTAAATATCGGTCCAACAAGAAAGTAAGGTGTAAAATCTCTTCTTTGAGTCATAAACTTAAGTGCTGGGGTAAAGGATATCGCCCTGCTCTTAAATGTTTCGGATTCACTCGTGATATTCCGGTTCTCTAAATATACGTCTGTAAATGAAGAACGCGTGGTATATTCTTTTCCAACAGCATAGCCGATGCCGAGCTCCAAGCCTATGTTTTCAGAAAGTGTGTAACAAAATGCCCCTGATGCATTCCATCCTGCGCCATAAGAACCTTTCATATTTTCATGTGAGCTTGTTGCTCTTGAAACTTCATAACCGGTCTCTGTATTCAGAGTGGTAGTAGATGTTGACGATGAATTAGTTCCAATAGGTTGTGATATCCACGGTATTCCATATCCGACGCCAAACTTAAACGATTGGGCCTGCGCAAATGCAAAAGCGATCACGGCGACCAAAGTCATTACTACTTTTTCCATTAATTTTTAGTTTAGGATGAATGATTTCGGAAAGCCGCTGCAATAACGGTCCAAAAAAAAGTAATACGAAATTTTTTGATGTGGAATAATTCCACAATTTTTCATTAGACGGGATCTACGTCGACGATCACACGGGTACTGCGATGTTCTTTAACTTTTAAAAGGGCTTGAATCACATCATGCAGGTGGTGCTTAAGATTTGTTAAGTCGGCTCTGCCACGAGGGATTTTGATAAGTATACTCAACAAAAACTGGTTCCTGATTTTTGAAATCATCGGTTCGCCAGGGCCGAATATTTTTAAACCCATCAATGTTTCTCGCAGTTGAGTAGCAATAGCCTCTGACGTTAACCTGCAGACTTTTTTATCCGTATGCTTAACCGTAATCTCTATCAATCGCGCGAAGGGCGGATAATCATGCTGATGTCGATCGGTCAGTTGGGCAGAATAAAATGCATCATAATCATGATGAAGGATCGTATGAAGAAGGGGATGCGTCGGATTAGATGTTTGGATCACAACCGTTCCGGGTTTGTCGCGTCGTCCAGCACGGCCGCTTACTTGTGTGATCAACTGGTAGGCGCGCTCATACGAACGGAAATCAGGAAAGTGAATCATTCGATCTGCATTGAATATTCCTACAAGGCTTACGTGATCGAAGTCGAGCCCTTTCGTCACCATTTGAGTACCTACTAAGATATTTGTCTCTCCCTGTTCGAATTGTTCGAGGATCGTTTCATATCCGGTTTTGGATCGGGTGGTTTCGAGATCCATGCGCTGAACTTTTGCGTCGGGAAAATGCAAATTCAATTCTTCCTCGAGTTTTTCTGTGCCATAACCCATGGTTTTAATCCTGGTGGATGTACAGATAGGGCACACGTTAGGAAGTGTTTCTTTGTAGCCACAGTAATGGCACACCAATGCATGTTTATATTGATGATAAGTAAGACTAACGGCACAATTAACACACTTCGGAATCCAACCACAGTCTTCACAACTAACCATCGGCGAGTATCCTCGTCTGTTTTGAAAAATAATTACCTGTTCTTTTTTAGCAAGGGCTTCTTCAATTTTTTTAAGTAGTAATCCTGAAAATTCTCCTTTGTTTGTTTTTAGCTTTCGCTCTTGCGACATGTCGGCCAATACGACCTTAGGTAATTGAGCTTCTCCAAACCGCTTATCCAGCATCACAAATCCATATTTGTTTTGCTGTGCGTGATAGTAAGATTCAACGGAAGGTGTTGCAGAACCTAATAACACTTTTGAATAATGGAGTTGCCCCATCACCAGCGCCACATCCCTGGCATTGTAACGCGGCACCGGCTCCTGTTGCTTGTATGACGGATCATGTTCTTCGTCTACAATGATTAATCCGAGATTATCAAACGGCAGCAGAATTGAAGATCTTACCCCAATAATGAATTTGAATTTGCCCTGAAGTATTCCATTCCAGACCTCGACCCGTTCGTTATCTGAAAAACGTGAATGATAAACGCCAACAGTTTGACCAAAAATTTTTCTCAAACGCTGCACGATCTGTGTTGTGATGGCAATTTCAGGCAACAAGTATAATACTTGAGACCCTCCGTCGAGCGCCTGCTTGATCAGATTGATGTAAATTTCTGTTTTACCACTACCGGTTATTCCCCGAAGCAAGGTAATGGCATGCGTCTGAAAACTTTTTAGTATGTCATGTTGAACGCGAAGTTGATCTTCGCTCAGTTGGATCGTATGTGAATCAATATTTTTTTCATCACCAAAGCGCGAGACCACGACGTCAAATTCTTCAAATATTTTGTTTTTTACTAAGGTGCCAAGGGATGATTCTGATAATCCATCCTCCAACAGTTTTTTTTTGGCGATACCTGTTTTGTTGGCGTCCATGTTATTCAAGACAGGAACATCTTGCAAATATTTCAGTAAGAGAGCTTCTTGTTTTGGTTTAGCCGCCAGGGTCTCAAACAATGATTCAAGGGATTCTCGTTTACAGTACTCAGCGGTAAGCCTGATTTTTTTTTCGGTTTTTGGTTTATATTTTTCCTTCACCTCTTCATAAAGTATGACAGCCTCTTTTCGGACAAGTGACTTTAAAATACTGTAAAGATTTTTTACTCCTAGCAGCTTATTAATCGCAGAATAATCCAGCGATTCGTTAGCCAAATGCTTTAACAGCATCGATTCTTTATCTGAAAATTCTAATGTGCTTTCTTCAAGATTAAATGCAGGGTGAAGTTGTACACGCGATTCACTTGAAAGTTTCAGGCCGCTTGGCATAGCTGCATTCATAACTTCCCCCATAGAGCACATATAATAGTCAGCAATCCAATGGAAAAGTTTAAACTGTACATCCGTAACTACCGGATAATCATCTAATATCTCAAGGAGGTACTTTGCTTCGTAATCGGCAGGGGGCTTGTCGTGAATCTTCGCAATTAGTCCTGTAAGAATTTTTCGATCTCCAAATTGAACAATGGCCCTTTGTCCTACCAAGATCTTTTCCTTGTGTGCTCTCGATACGCGATAAGTAAAAAGTTTTGGTATAGGAACGGGAAGCAAGAGTTCTGCGAAAAGCGTTTCATCAGGATCATCAAAAATTTCCACTACCTAAAAGTTTTTGGAAAGATAATGCAATGAAGCAGATCTTTGACAGAATACTAAATCGAAAACAAAATTTAGTATTGTACTTGGCTCAAGGTATTTTGAACAATCGCGAGACTTCGGGTATCCAAATCAGTACCTAATCTCAAATAGCGTGTAGCAATTTTTTCCTGAATGGAAAAAGTACATACCACCATATTGTCTACAACTAAGGCAAACTGGGCATCGGGCAAAAAGTTGGTTGTTTGGTTAAGCTTGTTTATGCTTGAGGAGGAAAGTCCCAAATCAATATGATGATGTTTAGCGACTGGATCGTAGAGGATTTCGGTAACATATTCAAGCTCGTCAAGTTGCAAAAGTGGTTTTTTAAGAATACAGACTCTTTTGGTTCCAATTAACATCTTAAGTTCTTGTTCACAACGATCTCTTTTGATTGGTTTTTTTACGATAAAAATACCTGAAGTAGGAGGCTCAGAAAACGCGAGGAGCCCTATCAACAAAAATGGAAGCAGGTATTTCACTTTTAATTATTAGGCATATGTAATTTACGATTTTTATAACTAAGAAAGCGTTCATGATCACCTTTATTGTAGCGGGCGAATGGGAATGGCAAGTTCCTGCAATCATTAAAAATATAAGCCCATTGAAGGCCCTTCAGACTTTGTCATTTTTTACAGGCAAGGATTTTTTAATTTGACTATGAAGGACCTTAAGGGTTTCAATGCTTAAATCCTTTCCGATCATCATTTCCCTGGAATTATAAATTTCCCGCTCTAAGCTAAATTGGCCCACGGCGCGATTATCTATTATCAACACAAATTGTGAGCCGGGCATGGCATGATAAATTTGATTGAGTTTGTTTATGCTTTTTTGTGAAAAACCAATTGTAAAATAATTGACCTTTAGTTCAGGATCATATAAAATGTTAGAGACATATTGTACCTCCTCAATTCCGAAAATTGGTTTCTCTGAAACGCAGACATGGCTCTTCCCTACAAAGTATTTTACTTTCTGCTCACAAAAATTTTTTTTGGCGGGTTTGGAAATAAAATAAATACCGGATGCTGCCTGGCCGAAGACATCGTTTGATATAATGATCAAAGTAAATAATACCACTAAACGCATTATGATGACCTTTAAATAGAAACCAGTACAAGCCAATATATCTTACATTGAATTAAATTGTTTTTAATCCGGTTTATGCAAGTTGCTGAAGCGCTTCCTTTACGGAATGAACCGGCTGCTTACATGTTTTATTGAAGCAAACATAAAACGTAGCTTCGCCATTTATTGGTGTTTTATCTTTCACCAGGGGTAGATTACTTCCGTTTTCAGATCCTTGGACAATGGCAAAAGGAAGAAAATGTTGAAGAAAATCGGAGCGCATGGTGCTTATATTTTTTCCCGTAAGTACAATCTCCGCTAACCCTTTTTTGAGCTCGGTATATACGATTGCCCAATACGACATGAATCCCGGTTCCCCTTTTATAAGATGACTAAGTGATTCGGTCATCTGCGTTGCTATTTTTTTCCAGTCTTCACGGTCAAAGAAAGTACTTAAATAATGAAGGTTTTGGGTCATCACAGCATTTGAAGAAGGAATTACGTTGTCGAATATTTCTTTTTTTCGACTGATTAGTTGCTCTGATTCTATCGCCGTATAAAAAAAGAATCCATCCGATGGATCAAAAAATTGATCGCTTGTGTATTGCGTTATCTGAGCAGCGCGATTAAGCCAATATTCATCGAACGTTACCTGATACAACTTGATAAGCGCTTGAATCAGGTAAGCATAATCGTCAAGAAAACCAACCGTGTTAGAACGTTTGTTTTTATATGACCGATAGATTTTATTTCCTTCCATCAGCTCTTTCTCCAAAAAGTGGATGTTCTTCACGGCGGCATTCAGAAACATCTCGTCCGCAAAAGTCCTGTAAGCGTCAACCAAACCACAAACGGTCATTGCATTCCAGCTGGCGATCACTTTATCATCTAACCCAGGGCGTACACGTTTTGCGCGTTCCTTAAGTAACACTGATTTAATATTTTGAAGAAACGGATTCCATTGCTCCGGCGTGAGCGAGTTGTCTTGTAGAAATTTATCTTCGTCCATGGTACGCATCAAAATATTATTTCCGTGTTCCCAGTTTCCTTCATCCTTCACACTGTAATAGGTGGAGATAATTTTTTCGTCTGGACCTAATATTTCTTTCAGCTCGGTTTTTGTCCAGGTATAAAATTTCCCTTCAACGCCTTCACTATCGGCATCTAAGGCCGAATAAAACCCGCCGTTGGAATGGGTCATCTCGCGTTGAAGCCATTCGAACGTTTCGTAAATAACTGTCTTAAATGCGTTATCCTTTGAGATGGCGTAAGCCTCACTGTATAAACTTAACAATTGGGCATTGTCGTAAAGCATCTTTTCAAAATGAGGCGCGAACCAATAACGGTCAACGGAGTAGCGTGAAAAGCCGCCACCCACCTGATCATAAATTCCACCCATTGAGATCTTCCTTAAAGTGAAGAGAATGTGATCATACGCTTCCGCATTTTTTGTCAGGTGCGATAAACGTAAAAGAAATAACCAAATTGAGGGCATGATAAATTTTGGTGATTTCTCTAACCCGCCCCATTTTTTATCGAACTTCAGTTGAAGTTTATTGTAGCTTTCATAGAGGTCGGAGATCAGATCAGAATCGGTTGCTTTTTGTTTGTAGCGTTCAACCTCTGAAGTGAGCAAATGCAAACGCAGTTCTTCAGCTGTGTCCTCAATTTGTTTGCGATTTTTTTGGTAAGCATTGCTAATGTTTTTGAGTACTTCCATCCAAACCTGTGGAGTAAAGTAGGTTCCTCCAAAAAAAGGTTTTTGATCTGGCGTAAGGAACACATTTAGCGGCCATCCACCTTGAACACCTAAAATATGGACCGCCTCCATATAAATCTGATCGATGTCCGGTCTTTCTTCCCGATCTACCTTAATGCAAATAAAAGATTGGTTCATTACTTCAGCAACGGATTCCTTTTCGAATGATTCGCGTTCCATCACATGACACCAATGACACGACGAATATCCAATGCTTACCAGGATTGGTTTATCCTCTTTCACTGCTTTACTCAACGCTTCTGTACCCCATTCGAACCAATCCACAGGATTATGCGCATGTTGCAAAAGGTATGGGGATGTCGCGTGGATTAATTTATTAGCCATTTGAATATTTTTAATTTGAGTTTAAGGATAGAACTACCGTCATATTAAGTCAATTGTTTTTTCAGCATGGCTACTTCTTCATCAACATTTACCAGCTCCTTTAGTTCTTCCAGTTTCCTGATAGTTTCCAGTAAAAATTTTTGATGAGAAGCTGACGTGGGATGAAACGATTTATGTGATAATGCCAGTTTGATTTCTGCCCACTTTGATACGAAAGATTTCATATTGTTATCGAAGTATTTCTCGCCAAATTTTTGCCAAATATATGCTTCAGCTACATCGGAGGGATGAATCATATCGGCTTTATAAAACCTGTAATCGCGAAGATCGTCCAGCATTATTTCATACGAAGGAAAATAATGTACATCCTGATGTTGCTGCGTTATCGTATGACATGCTACCCGCAACACAGACTTACTAACACTATTGAGTTCCAACGTATCCTTGAGATGTCTAACAGGGCTTACAGTTAAAATAATTTGCAAACCAGGATTAAGTGATTTCAGGTCATGGAACAATTTCTCAAAAGACTCCAGTATCTGCTTCTGAGTCATCAACGACTTAGTAAAGAGCGATGACGGCATCTTCTGGCAATTTGCTACTATTTGTTTTGTTTGAGTCAACTCAAATACCCAAGCTGTGCCGTAAGTAATGACGAGCCAATTTGCCCTGCGTAAAAAGGTGTGTGTGGCAGAAATTTTTTTTTCTAACTCATCCTTCAGCTGATCCAAATTCTGTGACGACAACTGCGAATGAAAATCATAGTTAAAAAAAATACGATCACGTTCAACAAATGTGCTGTCGGAAACCGGGCGCGGATTGATCGCGTAATGAATGACCTTATGAATAGAATGTGGGTTATACACAACGCCAAAGGGATTGGTCATTGTGGCCAATTTGTTAGCTACCAGCTGTAAGCCTATTGCATCTGAAAAGCAAGAACCCAGAGTCAAAATACTGTCTGATAGCGTTATACGTGCCTTACTAGGGCTAAAAGTCATTTCGGTTCGATAGGTGCTCATAAATTATGTTTCCGCAAACATTTGAAAATTAAAAGCTTTTTGAGCTATTTAGGGGTTGATCTGATACGAATCAAAAAACAAGTTAAAATTATGAATAACGATCTTACCGCCTTTGAAAAGATTCCGGTAAAAATCTTTACGACCTCTGGAGAGGGGTCGGTCTATGTAGCTAAAGAAATTGCTGCTTTAATCAAATTACGACAAAAGGAAGGTAAGCCGTGTGTGCTTGGCCTGGCAACGGGGTCTACACCGACGAGGCTATATGCAGAGTTGGTTAAAATGCACCAGCAAGAGGGGTTAACATTTAAAAATGTTCACACCTTTAACCTCGACGAATATTATCCGATGCAGCCTGAAGCATTACAAAGCTATGTCCGGTTCATGCGGGAGCATCTCTTTGACCACATCGATATTCCAAAAAAGAATATTAATATTCCAGATGGCACTTTAAAGAAGGATGAAATCGCTGAGTTTTGTAAGAGCTATGAAGAGAAGATAGATAAACTCGGTGGGCTCGACATTCAGGTACTTGGTATCGGACGTACTGGCCACATTGGATTTAATGAGCCTGGTTCTTCAGAGCGTTCACTCACGAGACTTGTGTCATTAGACCAAGTGACACGGATCGATGCAGCAAGCGATTTCTTTGGAGAAGAAAATGTTCCTCGCAAGGCGATAACGATGGGCGTTGGCTCCATCATGAAAGCTGCTAAGGTGTACATGATGGCGTGGGGTGAGGGAAAAGCGACTGTTATTCGTAAAGCAGTAGAAGGCCCGATTACAGATCAAATTCCTTCTTCATTTTTACAAAAACATCACGACTGTACTGTCGTTTTGGATGATGCAGCTTCGTCTGCGCTCACGAGAATAAAAACGCCGTGGATTCTGGATAGTGTCGAATGGAACGAAAAGCTTATTAGAAAAGCGGTTGTTTGGTTATCGCAGCAAATTGAAAAGCCTGTGCTCAAGCTGACCAACCACGATTATATGGAACATGGAATGGGTGATATTATCACGGAATTTGGCTCGGCGTACCAGGTTAACATTAAAGTTTTTAATTTCCTTCAACATACCATTACCGGTTGGCCTGGGGGTAAACCAAATGCAGACGATTCTCATCGTCCCGAACGTGCAAAGCCTTTTCCAAAACGGGTTGTTATTTTTTCGCCACATCCCGATGACGACGTAATTTCAATGGGTGGAACATTCATACGGCTTGTTGACCAAGGTCATGAAGTTCACGTTGCATATCAGACTTCAGGAAACATTGCAGTATTTGATGATGACGCTATCCGTTTTGCAGACTTCGTCCGCGACTTTAACGAGCAATTTGGTTTGAGCAAAACCGATGGTGCCAAATTTTACAAAAAGGTAGTACAGTCGCTGCAGAAAAAAGGTCCGGGTCAGATCGATAGTGAGGAGGTGCTGAAAATAAAAGGACTCATCAGAAGGGGAGAAGCAAAAGCCGGTGGCCGGTATGTTGGAATTCCGGATGAACAAATGCATTTCCTCGACATGCCATTTTATGAAACGGGTGCTGTGAAGAAGAAACCGCTGAGTGAAGAGGACATTCAATTGATCGTTGATATTCTAGAAACAGTAAAACCTCACCAGGTATATGCAGCCGGCGATCTTTCAGATCCTCATGGAACACACCGCGTCTGTTTAGCGGCTATTTTTGAGGCCCTTAAAAGACTCAAGAAAAAACCATGGGTGAAAGATTGCTGGGTCTGGTTATACCGCGGCGCTTGGCAAGAATGGGATATCGATCAAATTGAGATGGCCGTACCGTTAAGCCCCGAAGAATTGATGCGCAAACGAAGAGCTGTTTTCAAACATCAATCACAAAAGGACAGCGCCATGTTTCCTGGTAGTGACAAACGCGAATTTTGGATGCGGGCTGAAGACCGAAATCACGCCACGGCTAAAGCATACAACGCATTAGGCCTTGCTGAATACGAAGCGATGGAAGCTTTTGTAAGGCATAAATTCTAGAAGCCTGGGGATACGACTTACAAGTACAAAGTAAGTTGTAAGTCGTATCTGGTTTATTATTGCTGTTGCATTTGCATTTCCTGAAATCTCCTGAAAGAATTTGTTGAAGTCGAAGATATCGACTGCGGTGCGATATCCATGTCTGCTGCTGATGTGTGACCATCTTCATAAGAAACGGATACTGCCACCTCCAGCGTATGGTTTGAAGTACCCCTGTATGTTCCTTTTACAGGCGAACAATCCGAAAAATTCTTACCAACGGCTAGCCTAACATGTTTTTCATTGGCAACGCAATCATTCGTTGGATCAAGTCCTAGCCAACCATAAAATGGAATAAAGGCCTCTACCCAGGCATGCGTGGCGCCTTCACCTCGCAAACCCTCATGATTGGGACAAATGTAACCACTGACATAACGGGCAGGAATGTTCTCCAGCCTCAACATAACTAAAAGGATATGCGCGAAATCCTGACATACACCAGATCGTATTTTCCAGATCTCATCTACGGTAGTCTCTACGGTAGTAATGCCCTTTTTATAAGAAAAGTTATTGTAAATATATCCCGATAACACCTTGGATAATTGTAACGGTGTGCAGGGCTTACATTTTTCAGATTCGATTATTGTTTGAACTTCAGGCAAGGCTTCAAATTTTTCATGCTTTAGAAAATCAATGAACTCTAGATGCCTTTTGAGATTTCCTAATTCGTTCCATTGTGTTTTTTCGTCAACCGCATCTTCGGGAACAGGACGATGTGTAGTTTCCACTTCCAGTCTGGAGTCGATGTCTAATTCCTTATGCGGATGAGCATGTGTGAATGTGCCAACTTCGTTTCCATAGTAGTCCTGATGAATGTTCACTACAGGATTTTTTGAAATAACAATTTGATGTTTCAATACGTCCTGATATTGATCTTTGATCGGATAAAGCATAATTTGATTTGCACTATCCCGAACGGTGTCTTCGTAAGTATATTTTGTAATATGTCTGATCTTAAATTTTGGCATTGTTGCAATTTTTTAACTGTATGCGAAATAATAACGATTTAAGTTGCTCCCGATTCCTGAGATTTCGGCATTAATCGATGCAAGATAGGAGTGAAGACCAGCCTGTGAAATGCTTTGCACATCGGAGTATTGTAGCTTGCTTCGGAGTTTTCCAATCATGAAATCCACCTTGTTAAAACCTTCCGTGTTTTGATCGCTTTGCAGTCTTTGGAAATAGCGTTGAAGCTGATTCAATGAATACAATACGGAACGTGGAAAATCAACATTGAATAAAACCTGGTCAATGATATTCCGGGCTTCAAACCCAGATCGATATCTTTTCAAATACAAAGAATATCCGGAAATCGACATGAGCAGATACTTCCAATACGTTGTGTCCGTGGGTTTATCTAAATCATAAGCCAGGTTGCTGAGTTTTACATCAAGTATGTCTGCTGTTTGAATTGCACGTTCCATGTATTTTCCAACATTCATGAAGCACAATCCTTCGCCGCGGAACATCGTGATATCTGAAACCCCGAAATAAAGCATGCATTCTTTGATCAGTGCATCCAATACGGTAATAGGATCCTCGTGTTGAAGCTGGTAGCTCAGCCGGTCGTCATGCACGATGTGATAGAATTCATTCAGTGACTGCCAGACTTCGGTAGTAATGTTATCCTGAACACCGCGTGCATTTTCGCGTGCTTTTGTTACCATGTTAAAAATTGAATTCGGATTTTCCCGGCCGAGCACCATGTATTGAATAACTTTTCTGCCGCTACCTTCTATTTCTTTCACGCGGTCTTGTTCAAGGCTTCCAAATATTCTCAACACAGGGCGCCATGAAAACTCTTCGTGTGTATCCTGAGATGAAGCATAATTTATTTTCAACATACGCAGGATACTGTCGGTGCGTTCCATGTAACGCGACATCCAGTAGAGCGAATCAGCAACACGACTTAGCATTTGAATAGTTTGGGGTTATAATTTCATCGGAGTTATCGGGCAAGCACCCAGGTATCTTTACTTCCTCCACCTTGTGAGGAATTTACAACCAGCGACCCTTCGCGAAGTGCTACGCGGGTTAAGCCGCCGGGTACAATCTCTATTCCGTCCGGGCCGCAAAGGGCAAATGGTCTTAAATCAATTCGACGCGGTTGTACTTTACCATCAATATAACATGGCGAGCTTGATAGACTGATCACGGGTTGTGCAATAAATTGCCGTGGGTTCTTTGTGATTTCTTTTTTATAGGCGATGATCTCCTCTTCTGAAGCAATGTGACCCATCAACATTCCGTATCCACCCGACTCATTCGTTCGCTTCACTACCATTTGATCTATGTTTTTCAGTACATGATCCCGCTCATCTTGTTTACTTAATTGATAAGTCGGAACATTTTTTAAAATCGGTTCTTCATTCAGGTAATATCGGATCATGTCAGGGACATATACGTAGATGGCTTTATCATCGCCGACACCGTTGCCAATGGAATTTACAATCGCTACATTCCCTTTCCGGTAAGCAGATAAGATACCCGAAACTCCCAGTACACTTGAGGGCTCAAAAATCAAAGGGTCCAAAAACTCGTCGTCTACGCGCCGGTATATCACATCTACTTGTTGTAGGCCGGCCGTTGTCTTCATATAAACAACATGATTTTCCACCACGAGATCACGTCCTTCCACAAGCTCAATTCCCATTAACCGTGCAAGGGTTGCATGTTCAAAGTACGCGGAGTTATAAATACCGGGCGTAAGCAACACGACCGTTGGAGAGGATATGCGCCGGGGCGAAAGGGCCAGCAAATTTTTGTACAAAATGCTTGGGTATTGCGTTACCGGTCGAACGAAATTTTGTGGAATAAGGTCTGGAAAAATTCTCTTGGTGATCTCCCTGTTTTCAATCATGTACGAAACGCCTGACGGAGTTCGCAGATTGTCTTCCAATACATAGAACGTTCCATCATGATCGCGGATTAAATCAATGCCGGCAATATGAACATAGATGTCGTGCGGTACATTCAGTCCTTGCATCTCGCGCAAATAGTGAGGGCAAGAATATATCAACTCAACGGGCACAATCCCATCTTTTAAAATAAACTGCTGATGATAAACATCTTTCAAAAAAAGATTCAAGGCCCGTAATCGCTGTTTGATTCCTTTTTCAATAAAATCCCATTCACTGGCAGTGATTATTCTAGGAATAATATCAAATGGAAAGATCTTTTCAACCCCTTCGCCACTGGAGTACACCGTAAACGTGATACCCTGACTCATGAAAAGTTTCTTGGCAAGCTCTTCCTTTTTACTCAACTCATCCGGTGGAATACCCTGCAGGAAATCAAATACATTTTGATATTGGTCTCTAACATTTTCATTTTCATACATTTCATCCCAGGTGCGGGGAGCGAGTGAGTACTGTTGGAAAAGGTGAGTCGAAGGCATGAACAGCTTAGGTTGAATGTATCTAAAGTACCACGTTGGTAAGTATTTATCCGGAGCGGACAGAAGAATATTTATGCAATCGAATGATAGCAACAAAAAACAAAAGCCGCCCCGATTACCGGCGCGGCTTTTATATTATTCTAATTAAGAGGTGGTTTATTCAGCCACAACTTTTACCTGAATTTCATGCTTAACTTCTTTGTGGAGATCAAGCGTTACATTGTACGTACCTATCTGCTTAGGTACTTCCTTCAGGTGTACTTTCTTACGGTCAATATCAAAGCCTTTAGCCTTCAATGCGTCAGCAATCTGCAGTGCTGTTACAGCCCCAAAGATTTTTCCGCTTTCACCAGCCTTGGTTCCAATTTCAATGGTAAGCTCGCCTACACGTGCTGCAAGCGCTTCAGCATCTTGTTTAACCTTTGCTGCTTTATGAGCAACCTGGCGAACGTTTTCTTTTACTAATCTTTTATTGGATTCGTTGGCGATCAGCGCATAGCCATTTGGAATCAGGTAATTGTTTCCAAAACCTGCCTTTACTTTTACGATGTCGTTTTTATAGCCAACTCCAGCCACATCTTGTTTCAATATCACTTCCATGATTGTCTGTCTTAATTGAGTTAAACTATTATTTTAAAGAATCACCAACATAGGGAAGTAATGCCAGGTGACGGGCGCGTTTTACCGCTTGAGCCACTTTTTTCTGGAATTTTAAACTCGTACCCGTGAGTCTACGAGGAAGGATCTTGCCTTGCTCGTTGATAAACTTTAGAAGGAAATCAGGATCCTTATAATCGATGTATTTGATTCCATTCTTTTTGAAACGGCAGTATTTTGGTTTAATCTCTGCCCTTTTGATCGGTTCATTCATTAATGTCATCTTCCGGCGCCCTCCTCAGCTTTTTTTACAGGTTTCCTGTTTTCTTTGTTTCTAAATTCTCCCTTGCGTCTGCGCTCATTGTAAACCAGCGCGTGCTTATCAAGCACCGTAGTTAAAAAACGCATCACTGATTCGTCACGTCTGTACTCGGTTTCGAGTGTGTTAATGACACCTGGATCTGCCGAAAATTCGATAAGATTGTAAAAGCCTGTCGACTTCTTGTTGATGGGATAAGCCAGTTTTTTTAAGCCCCATTGCTCATTATTGAGAATTTCGGCTTTGGCTTTCTTCAACACTTTTACGAATTTTTCGACAGTATCCTTTGCCTGATCTTCAGACAAAACGGGATTTAAAATGAATACTGTCTCGTAATTGTTCATGTTTACTTTTTGTTTTTAAGCCTGCAAAAGTAGGAAAAGGGCCCCGATTTACCAACTGTCAATGCAAAATACCAGGGTCAGGGATAGTGTTAGTTCTTCCACAACCTTAATTTTAAAGAACAGGATGGCCCCTGATAACAATAAAGCCGATTTACTTTAAATTTAGACAAGGGATGAGGAATAAGCGTAAGATATTGGCGGTAGGCCTGGGTTTGTATCTGACATTTACAGGATGCCAAGAGAACAGAATTGACTTTAATACCCAAGTAAAGCCGATCTTGAACAAGCGCTGCATCAGTTGTCATGGTGGCGTGAAAAGGAATGCACAGTTTAGTTTGCTGTTCCGTCATGAGGCCCTGGATACAACTGAATCCGGAAAAGTGGCCATCATTCCCGGTCACCCAGAGGATAGTGAGATGATCAGAAGGCTTACGGCAAAAGATCCCGAGGAGCGGATGCCTTATAAAGAAGAGCCTTTAAGTGAGGAAGAAATAAAAATTCTTAACCAATGGATAAAGGAAGGAGCTGCGTGGGGAGATCACTGGGCATATATTACACCCAAAACGGTAGACATTCCGAAACCAGAGGCGTTGTCTGGATTTTCAGCCCCACCCGAATCGTTGACTAAAAATGAAATTGATTTTTTCGTCCTGAAAAAACTGACAGAAGAAAACCTTGAACCGTCTAAACCTGCCGATCGATCTACGTTGATCCGGCGGGTCTATCTGGATATCATCGGCTTACCCCCAACCGTCGATGAGGCCGAAATTTTTTTGAAAGATGAGAGACCAGACAGTTACGAAAAGGTTGTCGACAAACTTCTTTCGTCAAAACATTTTGGAGAAAAGTGGGCGTCCTGGTGGCTCGACATGGCCCGCTATTCGGATACAAAAGGGTATGAAAAAGACGTGGGCCGGACCATTTGGCGTTACCGCGATTGGGTTATCAATGCCTTCAATAACGACATGCCTTTTGACCAGTTCACCATCCAGCAACTCGCTGGAGACTTACTTCCCAATCCAACTGATGATCAACTGATCGCCACCGCTTTTCACAGGAACACCATGAACAACGATGAGGGTGGTACAGACGATGAGGAGTTCCGTGTTGCAGCATTAATTGACAGGGTAAATACAACGTATGAGGTTTGGCAAAGTACTACTATGGGATGCGTTCAATGTCATACGCACGCTTATGATCCATTTGTTCATGACGAGTATTACAAATCGATGGCGTTCTTCAATAACACGCGAGATGAGGATACACCAGGAGACCATCCAACCCTTAGACTATACAAAGAAGAGGATCAACAAAAACTCGAGTCTATTAAATCCTGGGTTGAACAAAAGCAGGGCTCGGAAAGAGCCTTTGAAATACAGCAGTTTTTAAAAACACTTGAGCCTAAATATCATCCGCACGCGTTCGATCAATTTAATAAGGGAGCGCTGCTGGATAACAAGTGGTTGGGAATTCAATCGGGTGGCAGCGCGCGAATAAAACAAATCAACCTGACAGACAAAACAAATTTGCTTATTAATTACTCCACAGGCCAAACCGGAGGATCCTTTGAGATAAGACTTGATCGCCTTGATGGTGAAATATTGGGAACAGGAAAACTTGACAGACAAAACAAAACTGTTGTATACCCCATCCGTGCGGTGGATGGCAAGCATGATTTGTATTTTATTTTCAACAACCCAACTATTCCACCTGAAAAGGCGGTGTGCAGTGTTGAATGGTTAGCTTTTCTGGAGGATTTTCCTGGCAAGAACAGTGCTGAATATATCTCATACAGAAATTCCTTTCTTCATCTAATCAATACTAACGTTGAGAGCGTTCCTGTCATGATTGAAAACACCACTGATCAATATCGGACGACACATGTTTTTGAACGCGGTAACTGGATGGTAAAAGGAAAACAAATCGAACCAGACGTTCCAAAATCTTTGAATCCTTTTCCAAAAGAGTTTCCGCGCAATCGACTTGGCTTTTCGAAATGGTTGGTTAGTCCGGAAAACCCCCTCACGGCGAGGACTGTGGTAAATCGTTTCTGGGAACAACTTTTTGGAATGGGCCTGGTCGAAACGTTAGAGGATTTTGGAACACAAGGAGCTGTTCCCGCAAACCAGGAATTGCTCGATTGGCTTGCTTTACAATTTATGAATGAATACCAATGGAGCATGAAGAAATTGGTTAAGGCAATAGTAATGTCAGCAACGTATCAGCAAGATTCAAGGCTTTCAGAAGAACTCAGGCAACGCGATCCGGACAATCGGTTTCTAGCACGTGGACCGCGAATCAGACTTTCTGCGGAGCAAGTGCGAGATCAGGCGTTGGCGGTCAGCGGACTTTTGAGCACAAAGATGTTCGGCAAAAGCGTTATGCCTTATCAGCCCGAGGGCGTTTGGAATTCTGTTTACAGCGGGGAGTATTGGAAGCAGAGTGAGGGTGAAGATCGTTACCGTAGATCAGTTTACACCTACATTAAACGGACGAGCTTATATCCTGCCATGATGATGTTCGATGCTTCAACGCGTGAGGTATGCGTGAGTAGAAGGATACGGACTAACACTCCGCTGCAGGCATTGGTGACTTTGAACGACTCTTCTTTTGTTGTTGCAGCGCGCCATCTTGCTTTGGCCATGATGAAGGATCATGAAACGCCGGCTGAACAAATTAAATCAGGATATAAGCGGTTGGTTGTTCGCGATCTCCCCCAAAAGAAATTTGAAATATTGTATGCGCTTTATAAAAAAGCGATGGATGAATATTCAACCAATGCTGACGCAACAATGAAATTTACGGCAGACAAAAATGGCCCGTCACCTCAATTGGCCGCTATGACTGTAGTTGCCAATGCAATGTTGAACCTGGATGAAGTATTAACAAAAGAATGACAAAATCGAAAATAGAAAATGGCTAAGGACTTTCATCTAGAAGCGTTGAAAAATATTTCCCGCAGACATTTTTTACGCGAAAGCGCTGCGGGTATTGGCGCCGTTGCTTTAGGTACTTTTTTGGCGAATTGTGGTTCAGGGGACAATAATGCGAAAAAAAGTATTGCCGCAATGGTTGATCCGATGTTTCCGAAGTCGCCGCATTTTCCTGGCAAAGCCAAGCAGGTGATTTATCTTCATATGGCCGGAGCGCCATCACAACTGGAACTTTTCGATTTCAAACCGGAGCTTCAGAAACTGGATAATCAGCTTTGTCCGCCATCCCTGCTAGAAGGAAAAAAATTTGCGTTTATTCGGGGTGTGCCACGCATGTTAGGTCCGCAAGCGAATTTTAAACAGCACGGACAATCCGGTGCACTGATCTCTGAAAACCTGCCACATTTTTCTACGGTAGCAGATGAAGTGTCTTTTCTTAAGGGTGTATATACCGACCAATTTAATCACGCCCCCGCGCAACTTTTTGTACACTCAGGATCTCCGCGACTTGGCCGTCCGAGCATAGGATCTTGGATCACGTATGGGCTAGGCTCAGAAAATAATAACTTGCCGGGATTTGTGGTATTAACGTCTGGCGGTAAAACGCCCGATGCAGGTAAAAGTGTTTGGGGTAGCGGATTTCTTCCTTCCATTTATCAGGGTGTTCAATGCCGCTCAGAAGGTGAACCGGTACTTTTTTTGAATGACCCCGAGGGATTAGACAGGGAACTAAAAAAAGGAACAATTGATGCGATTAACGAAATTAACAAACTTCATTACGATGAATTCAATGACCCCGAAACTTTGACACGGATCGCGCAGTATGAAATGGCTTTCCGAATGCAAGTTTCCGTTCCTGAGGTAATGAACATTAACAACGAACCGGCGTACATTCACCAACTCTATGGCACTACGCCAGGCAAGGCGTCCTTTGCCAACAACTGTTTACTGGCAAGGAAGCTCGTTGAACAAGGTGTACGTTTTGTCCAGCTTTTTGATTGGGGGTGGGATAGTCACGGCACATCCGCAAATGAATCTGTTGACTATGGCATCAAAAATAAATGCCGGCTCATCGACCGACCGATGACGGCATTGTTGCTTGATTTAAAACAACGTGGCCTATTGGAGGAAACGCTGGTTGTTTGGGGAGGAGAATTCGGCCGGACACCTATGCAGGAAAATCGCGAGGGTAAAACTATGCCGTTTAAAGGACGCGATCATCATGTGGAAGCGTTCACCATGTGGATGGCAGGTGGTGGGATCAAGAAGGGTATGAGCTGGGGTGAGACAGATGAAATTGGTTATTATCCCATCAACGGAAAAGTTTCTTTGCATGATGTACAGGCTACGATTCTCAACCAGGTGGGGTTCGATCATGAAAAGCTAACGTATCACTTCCAAGGGCGACCTTTCCGATTAACGGATGTTTCAGGTAAAGTGATCCAGGAGATTGTCGCTTAGATCTACGAAGGAAAGTATCATCAAACCAGATACATCGCATACTTAACATTTCTACTGAATGTCTTTAAACCGAAGAAAATTCTTAACATTAACTGCTATGTCTGGAACAGCCGCCGCAATGATGAACCCGCTGGAATCTTTTAATAAACCTTTAACTACTTCCTCGCCTAGCGCAGGCTTTGAATTGATCATGCTTGCAACGAATTGGGGATATGGCGGCAGTTGGGAGGAATTCTGTGCTAAAATTAAAGATGACGGATATGATGGCGCAGAAGTGTGGTATCCTGAAGAAGAGAAATCGCGAAAGGAGTTTCTCGACGCTGTTCATAAATACAACCTGAAGTTTGCATTTCTTTTCGGAGGCTCTGACCGTGATTATGCAAGACATTTACAACAATTTAAGTCGGCATTGGAGCAAGCAGCCGCACTCAAGCCGCTTTTTATCAACAGCCATTCGGGCAGAGATCATTTTAATTTCGAACAAAATAAATCTTTCATTGATTTTACTGCCGAGTTGAATGCAAAAACAAAAGTTCCCATTTACCATGAAACTCATCGGGGAAGAATTTTATATTCAGCACCGGTGGGCCGTCAATTTATGGAGGCGCATCCCACGCTTCGACTTACGCTCGATATATCCCATTGGTGTAATGTTCATGAATCCTTGCTGGAGGATCAATCAGAAACTGTAAAACTGGCCTTGAGCAGGACGGATCATATTCATACCCGCATCGGCCATGCAGAAGGCCCCCAGGTAAACGATCCCCGCGCGCCGGAATGGAAGGATGCTGTGAATGCGCATATGGGGTGGTGGGACCAAGTCGTAGAACAGAAAAGGAGGGAAGGTAAAAGGATTACCATGCTTACAGAATTTGGGCCAGTAGATTACCTACCCGCGTTGCCGTACACCAGGCAACCCGTTGCTAATCAATGGGACATCAATAAATATATGTTGGATACATTGCGAAAGCGCTACGCAAAGTAACAGCTGTTAAAATAAAGTTAAACGCTGAAGAGAGTAGAAATGGATTGGATTACTCAGTTTTTCGGAAGATTCCATCCATTACTGGTGCATTTTCCGATCGGAATTTTAATCCTTGCGTTCCTGCTTGAGTGTCTTTCTCGGCTTCAACGGTACCGGGAGGTGAGCGCCGCCATACAACCGTCGCTATTAGTTGGGAGCTTGTTTGCTATCGTTTCTGCTGCTAGCGGATATTTTTTGTCATGGGAGGGCGGTTATGACGACAATCTCCTGGAACAACACAAATATTTGGGCATTGCTACTGCCGTTGTTTCCGTTGTTGTCTTTTTCGTAAGGGGCAAACTGAAGCGAAACTCACCGACCGAAAAAAGAAACATCTTTAATATTATTTTGCTATCGCCGTTGATTATGCTGGTTGCAATAACCGGTCACTTAGGCGGCTCGATTACGCATGGTGAAAGTTATCTTACGGGCATATTATCCGGCTCAGAGGAGGTCATCGAACCTTCCATCAAGCTCCAAGGCATCTCAAATATCGACGAGGCTATATATTATACGGATATTATTCAGCCCATTTTAGAAGCGAGATGCTACTCGTGTCACAGTTCGAGAAAACAAAAAGGCGAATTGCGCCTCGATGGAGTTTCATTTATTAAACGTGGCGGAGAGGATGGGCCCATCCTGGTTGCTGGACTTCCTGACTCCAGTGCTATTTACCAGCGTCTACTGTTACCGTTGGAGGATGAAAAACATATGCCGCCGAATGAAAAGCCACAGTTATCATCTTCCGAGATTAACCTTATCCAATCCTGGATAAAGGAAGGTGCAGACTTTGAAACGAAAGTATCGCAATGTAATGATCAAGGAAGGATCAAAGTATATTTTCAATCATTGGTAGAACAATCTCAAAAAGAAAAACTGATTCCTGAAGAGGAGGTACCCGAAGCGGATGCAAATTTACTGGCTGCCCTAAACAGGCAAGGTGTTATCATTCTTCCTGTTGGCAAAGAATCCAATTATCTTTCCGTAAGTTTTCTAAACAAAAGAACTTTGTCAGACGATGATCTTCGATCGTTGCTTCCACTGAGACAACAGATTATCTGGTGTGATCTTGGACGAACATCCGTTTCAGATTCAGGGCTAAAAATCGTTGCCCAGCTTACGGCGTTGCGTCAATTAAATCTCGAATTCACTTCCATCACGGACAATGGACTGTTAGCATTACCTCCGCTTTCGAATTTGCAATACATTAACCTTGTAGGTACACGGATTTCCGATGCCGGCATGAATCATCTTACGTCATTGAAAAGTTTACAGAACGTATTCGTTTATCAAACTGCAGTGACCCCTACCGGAATTAGAACGCTTGTTACGCAAGCCCCTAAAATTAAAATTGACACGGGTGGATACCAACTGCCAAAACTTGTTACCGATTCGGTTATTACGAAGTTTATGCCCTAGTAAGACACTAATCATTTAAGTTCCAATCATAATCCAGGTATTGAACCGTTGCGGTTGCTTTTACTTTAACAGGCGAATATCGATTTACAAAATCTATTACGGTTTTTCCATCATCGTTAAAGTCCATCGCATACCATTTAAAGATCATGCTCAACTGGGGTTGGTCGCTTGAAATTTTATTCCGGGATGGATCTGTTAGGAAAGCCTTGCTTCGTTCGCTTAGTTGGTCCTCAAGTTTAGTTGCCTCATACGCTTCATTGAGCAGCGCCGGACAAGACTTGCTGGCACACACCAACGTCATGTGTATACGCGGGTCTGCAAATTTTTTTCGCAAAATACCATGTTCAATATTGTTGAGATCCAGTTTATCTTTTCCGATGGAAATAAATTTTATATCCCAGGGTGTATTTACAAATGGAATTTGAATACTGCTGCCAATTTCTTTAATGCTTTTTAAAGGATAATATTTTGTTATCAGCTTAATTGTAAATGCGTTATAGGCGTTTATCCAATAGGCCATTTGCTCGTTGCGGCTCCAGGATTTTTGTGGCGGATTTTTGGTCAGGAGTTCGAGATAATTATTAAACTCCGCTGAATCTTTTTTGAAACCCTGGTAGTTTACCTTGCCGTTAGCACTTACGTTTTTCTTCAACAGCTTTGAAAACCCTTCGTGCGTGGGTGCCTGCGCAAGTGCATTGAATATCACTGAAAAAACCACAATCAGACTTAGTAATTTTTTTTTCATAATTTGAATTGAGGCTCTCGTTCTTTAAGTTAAATGAATTTTTTTAAACACCAATTTTACTAATTAGTTATATCATTAATACGAGAGCATCAATTTGTGTATGTTAAGTCGAACGCATCGTCCTTCAAATCTATCGCACCTCTTACGTTGAAGATAACAGTTATCATACCAACCTGGAATGAAGCGGAGAACATTGCGGCTCTTGTTAAATTCATTATCAAGCATGGGATGTCAGCCCTGGCTGAAGTCATCGTGGTAGATGGAACTAGTGAAGACAACACCGTACAAATGGCAAGAGAAGCAGGAGCCTTAACAATCTGCAGCGCGGCAAGGAGCCGGGCTCAACAAATGAATGAAGGGGCAAAGCAGGCAACCGGCGATGTCTTATATTTCATTCATGCAGATGTAAAGCTTATCCCTTCTTTTACACAGGATATTTTGACAGCTGTTGGTGAAGGTTTTCATTCCGGATGTTATCGCTATGTCTTTGATTCTGATAGCCGAATGTTAAAAATCAATAGCTACTTTACCCGTTTCGACCGTATCATGTGCCGCGGCGGCGATCAGACGTTATTCGTGGAGAAAGGCGTCTTCAATGATCTTGGAGGATTCAATGAGACCTACACCATCATGGAAGATTATGATTTTATCATTCGTCTGCGAAAGACCTATCGATTTAAGATCATTCCAAAAGACATTACAGTTTCTGCAAGAAAATATGAAACCAACAGCTGGCTTAGGGTTCAGTTAGCCAACCTTACAGTTTTTATGATGTTCTTTCTTCGCCAACCTCCAGAGCGTATGAGGTCGCTATACAAAAAACTTCTTCGTTACCGCTAAGCTTGATGGCAGATGAAAATCATTTAACAACAAAATCACCACTTCCCATTAAGTAGTCATCGGTATAAACCTCAAGTTTATAGGTTCCTGCAGCATAGTCGGAACCCTTATCGTACAGGAAAGAAAGTTTTTGTCTTGTGTTATCGAAAAGTATTTCTTGTGATGCAGTAAAGAACTCTTCTTTTCCATTCAGAAGAAATGTACCGGAACCTCTCGCAACATCAAAAAGCACCTGGCCATTTTCATCAATGATTCTAATCATTATTTTTTTGCCTTCAACAGGTGCAACATTATTTTCGGCGATATTAAATTCCACTTTCAATTGGGCCAGTTGGCGGCTCCTGAATGGAGACTCACGTTCCTTGCCACGATCATTCAAGGCAACAATTCTAAAATTTTCCACTTTAAGCTGTGATGCAATTGCCACCTTGGTCGCCAACTCATCTTTGCTTTGACTTAACTTATTAATAGAATCACCAAGCTCATTTTTTTCGGTCTTTAAAGTAACGTTCTCGGTGAGTAATTCCTTGTTAACAGACTTTAATTTTTCGATCTCTTCGTCTTTATTTTTTAACAACATTTCATAACCTTCTACTTTATCTTTCAGCGCCTTGATTTCTTGCCCGGTAGCACGTTTGGACCTGTTTAACTCGGTTTCAATTTCAGCCTTTGCACGTTGCAGATCGGATACATCGCCACCTAATTTTTTGATCTCGGCGATTCTTTCGTCAAGTTCAGTAGTGATTTCACGTAGCCGCTGTTCAGTAGTCGCCAGTTCTTCTTTCGTGGATGTTAAATCCGTATTGATCTCCTGCTTCTCTTTGGTATCCAGATAGATCTTGATGCCTTGTACAACGATGACTACGGATAGTATGGCGATGATAATAGCGTTTCGGTTACTTTTTTTGGGTGCTTGGTAGGATTCTGCGATAGGTTCGTTCATGATGGTAATAGGTGAAATGGCAAAAATAAGCCTTCTTACACCGCAATTCAAAACCTAAAATTGCAAAACAACATTTTGTTTGGTTAATGACGTATCGAAGAAGACAAGACCACACCTATAGAGATCAATGGTTATCGTAACTGCTTTATTCCTTTGTACCGTTTGCCAGGCTACTTCCATTTCCTTGGAGTAATGAATGTCGTCCATCACCAGTATACTTTTAGAATGCATTTTAGTCACAAGACCCTCAAAGTACCGGAGCGTTGGTTCTAAACGATGATTCGCATCTATATAAGCGAAATCAATTGGTGGCGAAGCAGTAAGATAAGAGGGCAGTGTTTTGTCAATATTACCTTCAATCATTCGAATATGCCTTCCGTTATCTTCCTGAAAGCCCTTATTGGCGATAGATGCTATTGCTGAAGATCCTTCGAATGTGACCACCTGCGTATTTTTATGCGCGTTCGCGAGATACAAGGTATTAACGCCCAAAGACGTGCCTAACTCGATGATATGCCGGCACTGGTAATGACCGATTATCCGTGAATAAAGCGACGAAAATTTTTTTGGAGTGGTACTGACGCGTGCGATATCAGAAACTTTTCGCTTGGAAGTTTTCAGCTTCACAGAGCCTGCGCCCAAATCTGTAACGTGAATGGTGCGATGATCTTGTTCTAACGACTTTCTATAAATCTCAATGGATACCAACGTTGGATTGGACCGCTTTTTTTTCAACAGGTTTGTGTAGAAGTCAAACAAAAAAGGTGAATGCAGTGAATGCTCATCAACAGCATCAAGCCAATAGTTAAAATAAGATTTAAGTTGAAATAAATTAACAGACACTCAATTGAGTCTGATCGGTGCGATCATGGTAAACTCAGGGATATTTACTTGCATGGTAACGCCATCCACAACACGCTCCATCAGATACGTTCCGATCATTTTGCCGAGACCAGATTTCAAATTACATCCGGAAACATATTGATGAGTTTGACCTGGCTCTAATACAGGTTGTTGTCCAACGACACCTTCTCCTTCTACTTCGCGCTGACTGAAACCTGCATCATAGATGTGCCAGTGTCGGCGAAGCAGTTGAATGGTATATTCACTATGATTCTCAATCATAATGCGATAGGTAAAAACGTAATGGTATTGACTGGGACTGGAATACGCTGGTTGATACTCCGTCTCTACACTTACCTTGATCCCTTGAGTTATTTCCGTTACCATACGCTTCAAAAATATTAATTTTTTACAATTCACAAGATTAAGCTACCGAAATCTTGTCAAAATATTGTTAATCAATTCGTTTAAGTAATCTCTTTTTTAAGAAAAACGCAAAAAAAGCTTTTTTGTCTTTAGATGAATGCGCTTAGTTTTGACGCTATGGATGTAAAATTGGTTCCCAGTTGGAAGGAGAGACTTTCGGAAGAGTTTGAAAAGCCCTATTTCAGCAGCCTTATTGACTTTGTCAAGCAGGAATATCGTACACAAACCGTCTATCCTCCTGGAAAGGAAATTTTTAAAGCATTTGATTGTTGCGATTTTTCCGATGTAAAGGTGGTCATTATTGGACAAGATCCGTATCATGGGCCCGGACAGGCCAATGGATTGTGCTTTTCAGTGCGGGATGGCATTAAAATTCCGCCATCGTTAGTTAACATTTTCAAGGAGATTCGGGACGATTTAAAAAAACCTATTCCAAAGTCAGGTGACCTGGAACATTGGGCTAAGCAAGGTGTTTTATTACTTAATGCAACGCTGACCGTCCGCGCTTCCTCTCCCGGATCACATCAAAACAAAGGGTGGGAGACTTTTACCGATGCTGCCATCAAAAAAATTTCAGATGAAAAGGAGCATGTTGTTTTCCTGCTATGGGGTGCTTATGCGCAAAAAAAGGGCGAGGTCATCGACCGAAGCAAACATCTTGTGTTAATGTCTGCGCACCCGTCGCCTTTCTCGGCAGACCGAGGCTTCTTCGGCTGTAAACATTTTAGTAAAGCAAATGAATATTTAAAAAGTAAGGGCCTGAAAGAGATTGACTGGTAGTGTCACACACGAATGATCTATGCAGAACATTCTTTTAACTTAACCCTTAAGCTTTCTATCTGATTATCTTAAAAAATCTACTCCACCGGATTTTATGAATGAAGTCAGCATTCCTGTCTAGGGATAACCAAATGAAGAAGGCTTTGCCGACGATGTGATCTTCAGGAACAAAACCCCAAAAACGAGAGTCTAGAGAATTATGACGGTTATCACCCATCATAAAATAGTAATTCTGTTTAAAGGTATATTCTGTTACAACTTTGCCGTCGATGGTTAAAGTGTTATTATCAATTTTAACGTCATCGTGATGTTCGTAAAGCTTAATCGTTGCACCATAGATGGCGAGTGTTGAGTCATTGATCGCTAACGTGGCACCTTCTTTTGGAATCCACAGCGGACCAAAATTGTCTGTAGACCAATTAACATATCTTTTCATTCCATCTGTATGTCCGTACCAATCATAGTATGCCGAGTAAGGGATCAATCCGTCTTCATCGTTTCGTTTTTGGATGTCAATAGACTTGATATAAGGAAGCGCTTTTAATTCATTCGCTTTTTCCTGTGTGAGGTACATGAGATACGCAAATTTTCCATCTTGTTGATGCCCGCCGATCTGGTAATCTTCAACACCAATTCCAAGCTTGTTTAAATTCCTTTCGTTGATAGGTCCGTCTGATGTAACGATATAACTGTATTGAACCTCTGGATGGTTTTCAAGCGCTTGTCCATTGGTATACACTTGTTTGTCTTTGATCACCAGCGTGTCACCAGCTACAGCCACACATCGTTTGATGTAATTTGTTTTTAAATCTATAGGATAATTGATGCCTTCATTCAAGCCTACCGGCGGAACGTTAAAAACCACAACATCATTACGTTTAACATGGGTGAATCCTGGCAACCGATATTGCGGAAGCTTGATCCATTCCAGGTAAGATGGAATATTAGTAAACCATATTTTTTGATGTGTTAGCGGAATTTGAAGGGGCGTTGTTGTTGTTCTGGTACCGTAATGGAATTTGCTTACAAAAAGAAAATCACCCACCAAAAGTGAATTCTCCATAGACGGTGTCGGAATGGTATACGCCTCCATAATAAGCCAGCGAATGAGTGTTGCAGCGATAACGGCAAATAAGATTGCGTCCCACCATTCACGCACTTTTGATTTTGGCGCAGCGTCATGACTTTTGTCCTTTTTCCAAAACTTCCAATTCATAAGGAGATAAAATAAACGTGCAAAGAAAGTGAAAATAATTGATCCATCGATTAGTCGTGATTTTTCCCTATAATTTCATGAAAATCTGCTGATAACTGTTGTATGCCATAAGTTGGTTCAGAAATTTAGAAAGTCGTCCATGGAGTAAACTCCCTTTTTCTCTTTGATCCATTCGGCTACCATCACAGCACCTTTTGCAAATCCTTCTCTTGAATGTGCAATATGCTTGATTTCAATGTCGTCGATGGCTGACTCATATTTTACGACGTGCGTTCCCGGAACCTCGTCAATTCGAAAGGATTCGATATACACATCTTCAGCCTTCCCTGTTTTTTCTTTTACCCATTTCTTTTTCCTGCTCACGTTGTTGAGAATTCCTTCTGCCAAAGTAATTGCTGTGCCACTGGGGGCGTCTTTTTTTTCTGCATGATGAATTTCATCCAGGCTGATCTCGTATTCCGAAAAATTATTCATCATCCTGGCAACATATTCATTCAGCTTAAAAAAAATATTAACGCCCAGGCTATAGTTAGACGCATAAAAGAATGTGCCGTCCATTTTTTTGCAGAGGGCTTCGATTTCAGGTTTTCGTTTAAGCCAGCCTGTGGTGCCACAGACTACGGGAAGTTTTCTCTCAATACATTTTTTTACGTTTTCAAACGCTGAGTCAGGATGAGAAAATTCTATTGCGACATCACCTTTCGCCGTGGCGAATTCTGCTGCATTATCAACATCGATGCGGGCAGCAATATGGTGTCCACGGTCAACGGCAATGCGTTCAATGATTTTGCCCATTTTCCCGTAGCCAAGTAAAATTATTTCCATGTTGTTTTGGTTGGGAGGCAAAAATGCATTTTTTACTGATTATTCCGATCGAAATTGTTTAAGATAAGATGGAATTTAAATTCAAGAAGTTGTCGTTGTGTTCGGTCCGCGACGTTAATAACACGGGTATTCTCAGCTGTGACTATCAGAATCGAAATACAAGAGAAAGAGAATTCTGCTGTCCTAACAATTCATCCCGGCTAACGGAAGGTTGAATGGACACTTTTAAGTTGGGATTGACATCGAATTCTTTCAAGTGCGCATCGACATGGGCGTCTACAATCTGTAAAAGATACATTGCACCCATCATGATCACCCAGAAGTCTCTTTCCCTTCTCGCTTTGTCGACAGCCGTACGCAATGTTGCTGTAGTGTATTTGTTGGGGTCGTCCGGATTAAAATCTGCATCGTCTTCCAATCCGTTGTTAAGATTATAAAATAACTGAACCCTATAATCCTTATAAAGATTCTGATAAAAATTAATGGCGTATCCAATCCCGAAAAATCCGCCGTAGACCAGTGGCAACTTCCAGTATTTTTTGTTATAAACTTGTCCCATGCCAGGTACTACGGCCGCATAAAGCAGAGCCTTCCTTGGATCGTAACGCGACGCATAAGATTTTAAAAGTACGGTATCGGGCCCACCGGTAATTAAACTGTCGTCGTTGATGACGGTCAAAGAATCCTGCGCCATTATTCTTGCGGAAACCAGTAAGAGGAATATAACAATGGCAAACTGCTTTTTCATGTTCAGAAAATCAGGAATACATCCTCAAGATGTCAAGAATTCTGTTAAGATCCTCAACTGACAAAAATGGAATTCGAATATCTCCTTTTTTACCATCGCTTTTTACAACAACCCGAGTGCCAAAATGTGATGAAAGCTTCGACTGTAATTGTGCTAGTTCTTTGGATGCTTGCCCGGAAGTAGTTTCCGGCTCAGACTTTGAAGTTGATTTACCCAATGTCAACGATCGTACAAGTTCCTCAACTTTTCGGACGGAAAGTTCTTCTGCCAAGGTACGTTTGAAAATATAAAGTTGCTGATCGGCATTCTCTACATTAATGATGGCACGTGCATGTCCCATCGATAGTTTATTATCACGTACGGCAATCTGTATGTCGGGAGGGAGCTTTAGCAATCGTAAGTAGTTGGTAACAGTTGATCTGTTTTTACCAACCCTCTCACCAAGCTCGTCCTGTTTAAGATTACATTCAGACATCAGCCGTTGATAGCTTAAGGCAATTTCTATAGCGTTGAGATTTTCACGTTGAATGTTTTCTATCAACGCCATTTCGAGCATCTGCTGATCGTTGGCAGCCCTGATGTATGCCGGTATTGTTTTTAGATCGGCAAGTTTAGATGCTTGAAATCTTCTTTCTCCAGAAATCAACTGATATTGATTCGGAGCTAATTTTCTTACAGTGATTGGTTGTATGATGCCATGGACGCGAATCGACTCAGCCAACTCCAGCAATGCATCCTGGTCGAAATGTGATCTTGGCTGGAATGGATTTACTTCAATCTCATCGATTGGTATTTCTGTCATTCCGCTCACTGCAAGGGGTGGGGCAGGAGTTGGTTCAGTTGCTACGCCGGTTGGAATTGCATCCACTTCTAAACGGTCGTCGGTTGAACTGTCGCTCAATAAAGCGCTCAGTCCTCGTCCTAATGCTTTCTTCTTACTCATTTTGATATTCCGTTTTTAGCCAAAACTTCGTGCGCCAAATTCAAGTAGCTGATAGCCCCTTTGCTTTCAGCGTCATGGACAATTACTGGTAATCCAAAACTTGGCGCTTCACTTAGCTTTACATTTCTCGGGATAATAGTTTTGAACGTCATTTTTGCGAAATGCGTTCTAACCTCTTCAACCACCTGATTACCTAAGCTAGTGCGTGAATCATACAACGTCAGGAGTATGCCTTCTATTTCGAGCTTTGGGTTCAATCGTGTTTGAATAATTTTTATCGTGTTTAATAATTTTCCTAAACCCTCTAACGCAAAATATTCGCATTGCACAGGAATGATAACTGCGTCGGCTGCCGTGAGGGCATTGATAGTTATCAAGCCTAAAGAAGGAGAACAATCTATGATGATAAAATCGTAATCGTTTCTAATTTTGTTTAAGGCCTCACGCATTTTCTCTTCCCGGCGGTCAATGCTTACCATCTCCACTTCTGCGCCGACCAAATCTATATGAGAAGGTAATACGTTCAAGTACTTCAGCTCCGTGTTTACAATGGCATCGGTAGGTGATACATCGTCGACCATGCATTCATAAATTCCTTGCTCAATTTCTTTTGGATTCAAACCTAAACCTGAAGTAGAGTTCGCTTGTGGATCCGCATCCACGATAAGAGTTTTACATTCAAGTACCGCTAAACTGGCGGCCAAATTTATCGCTGTCGTTGTCTTTCCAACACCGCCCTTTTGATTTGCTATCGCAATAATCTTTCCCATTCCTTCGCTGTGAGGTTATTAAAAAATAAAAAAAGCCCGGCCTTTTTAAACCGGGCAGCAAATATATGCTAATTCCTAAGCCATCGTGGAACAGCGTGGAACAGGTTATCCACAATCGGTGCACAAGTTTTTTGCACCAACTTTAAGCAATTCTAGGTGAGCGGTTGAATCTTAAACCGTTAGCTCTCTTCCGGTAAATCCAATCTTTTCTGGAATAGATGCTGTTTATTTTTTTCGCTTCTTTCTTTCTTCTTCCGATTTCCGCCTCGTCTCTTCGCTCGCTTTCATTGCCTCTTCAAGTTTGCTCATGAACTTGGACTTCTTGCCTCCAGTAGCGGCGTTCTTCTTTTTATTCTCTTCCATGATAGCCCTGATCTTGTCTTCATCAACGAATCGTTTGATGATAGCTTGCTGGCCAAAGGTTACTACAGTAGAAATGAAATAATAAAAGGTCAACCCGGATGGAAATGAATTAAGCACGAATAAGAAAATGATCGGCATTAAGTAAGACATAGTTTTCATCGGACCTTGCACAGATGAAATCTGATTGTTCTGCCAAGTGTAAAGTAATGTAGCTGCAGTCATTAATAATGTAAAAATACTGATGTGACTGCTCGTTGTGAATGGCAGGGTGAATGGAAGCCGGATCAATGAATCGTATGTTGATAGGTCCTCAGCCCACAAAAACGGTTGTTGCCTCAACTCAATGCTGGCAGGGAATAGATAAAACATAGCAAAGAGAATGGGCATCTGCAGTAATACAGGTATACAACCGCTGATTGGATTTACACCAACCTGCTGGTACAATTTCATTTGCTCTTGCTGGACCTTCGTCATGTCCTCACCAACGCGTTCCTTAATTTCATCCAACTCAGGTTTCAGCACTTTCATTTTAGCCATACTTAAGAATGACTTATATGATAACGGGAAGAGTACAAGCTTCAGGAGAATGACCAGTATGATGATGATTACGCCATAATTAGAAATAAACTTTGTCAGAAAATGAAAGACAGGGAAAATCACAAACTTGTTGATCCAGTAAACAGGAGGCCAGCCGAGGTATACGTTCTTTGCGAATTTTTCAGCTACATCTCCAATCGTTTGATAATCGTTTGGACCAAAATAGAATTTGAAGTCAGCGTTATTCTCTTTAATATTTTTAAGCGGAATGAAGAGCTTAGCATTCGCTCGTTTTACAACAGATGTATCACTTTCATTCACTGCTGTTTCAATCTCGCCACCCGAAAAATTTTGCTTGGCGATGATAGCTGACAAGAAGAATTTTTCTTTGATGGTGATCCACTGAAGAGGAGTGCCAAAAATCTCTGTTTCCGTATCGGTAGAAGTCTCACTTAATTCGTCGAAGCCATCAGCTTCTGAGTAATATGTAATTGTTGAATGGGTTCTAGTATCGGCCAGGTCTTTTTCAATAGGCTTCAAAATATTTGCCCATTGGAAAGACAGGTAATCTCCACCTAAATTATCACTGAAGCCTTTACTCCTTAACTGATAAACAATTTCATATCCCTTGGCGGGCAATTTATACACGTGTGAAATCGTCGAGCCATTAGCGAGGGAAATAGAGAACTGGATCTGTGTAGTGTCCCCGACTTTTTGTTGATCTACCTGATAATACAACTGGTATAAGTCAATATCTTTTCCCTGATATTTACCGACCATGTTAAACTCATTATTGGTTGGCGTAATGAGTCTCAGTGGTTGCTGATAATATGTTTTATACTTTTTCAACTCCACTTCGCGAAGAATTCCACCTTTGTTACTGAATGTCAATTTTAGATCTTCATTTTCAACCACCAAAGGGGATTCCTGCCCTTTCATAGTTGCTGAAAGATCTCCATACGTTGCAGCGAGTACACTGTCGTTAGGAATTGTAGTCTGTTGATCTTTCCGGGTTGAATCTTGAGCCCCCATTTCCGAAGGCACTGAAGATCGCTGTGGCGTAGGTGGTGGAGGCACCGGTGAAAACCAATAAAAATACGCCATTAATAGTGCTGCGATGAGTGTGAGTCCGATAGCTGAGTTCCTGTCCATTTTTTTTGTTTGAGGGCTTTAGGGCTTGAGTTTTAAATTTCAGCCTCGCCTTCTATCTTGTTGAAATTTGTTCATTTACAAATGTCCCCAACCAGGGACAATGCGGAGATTCCGAGCACAATATTATTTCCTTGCGGCCGTCCGAGAAAATCCATTTTTATTAATTATTCTTTTACGCCAATTTTTCAATTGAACAAATAAGTAGGAGTAATGCTGCAATGATTACAAGGACTGACAAGATTAACACTCGCAGGCCATCTAACCATCAGAAAATCAAACCCTGACCTTCTTCCTCTCCAATGCCGCCTCTACAAATTTCACAAATAGTGGATGAGGATTCAGGACCGTACTTTTCAGTTCAGGGTGGTATTGCACACCAACAAACCAGGGATGATCCTTAAGTTCAACCACTTCAACCAGATTTGTCCCGGGGTTTGTGCCCACCGCCTTAAGACCTGCATGTTCAATTTGTTCCAGGTACTTATTATTAAATTCATAACGGTGTCGATGTCGTTCATGAATTGTCGTTTCTCCATAGGCCGCGAAAGCCTTACTTCCTTTTTTAAGTTTGCAATCATACGATCCAAGTCGCATGGTGCCCCCTTTATTGACAACCTTTTTCTGTTCCTCCATCATGTCAATGACAGGATTCGCCGTCTTTGGATTCAGTTCCGTAGAGCTTGCTTCTAGTCCCAAGACATTACGGGCAAACTCAACGACTGCACACTGCATGCCCAGGCAAATCCCAAAGAATGGAATCTTATTTTCGCGAACGTACCGAATGGTTTGGATTTTTCCTTCAAGTCCACGTTCCCCGAAACCCGGCGCCACCAACACCCCATCCAGATTGTTCAACATAGAATCGACCACTTCCGGATTTACATCTTCTGAGGAAATCCACCGCACATTCACCTTACAATCATTTTCGGCACCCGCATGAACAAATGCTTCTGCTATTGATTTGTATGCATCTGGTAATGAGACATATTTACCTACAAGTCCGATGGTAACTTCATTGACTGGGTTCTTCAGTTTTCCAAGAAAGTTTTTCCAATCATCGAGCATGGGTTCTTCCTTGGCTGGTACTTTCAACTTTGCCAATACACGCTCATCCAGTTTTTCTTTACGCATTAAAATCGGCACATCATAAATGGTTTCCGCATCCATGGCTTCGATCACAGAGTTGATATGCACATTACAAAATAAGGCAAGCTTCTTACGGATATCGTGCGGGAGCGGCATTTCTGTCCGACAAACTAAAATATCCGGCTGGACTCCAGCTTCTAATAAATCTTTAACTGAATGCTGTGTGGGCTTGGTTTTCAGTTCTTTAGCTGCCTTTAGATAAGGTATCAGTGTAAGATGAATGACAATGACATTGTGAGGTGGGAGATCCCACTTTACCTGGCGCACAGCTTCAATAAAAGGCAAGGACTCTATGTCGCCGACACAACCTCCAATCTCCGTAATCACAAAATCATACTCTCCGGTTTCCCCTAACATGAACAGATTTCGTTTTATTTCATCTGTTATATGAGGTATTACCTGCACTGTTTTTCCTAGATATTCGCCCTTTCTTTCTTTGGTGATAACATTGTTGTAGATCCGCCCAGTGGTAACATTATTTGCCTGGGAAGTCCGGATGTTCAGAAAACGCTCGTAATGACCAAGATCTAAATCCGTTTCGGCGCCATCATCAGTTACATAGCACTCGCCATGTTCATAAGGATTGAGCGTCCCTGGATCGATGTTAAGATAAGGATCAAATTTCTGGATGGTTACTTTAAATCCCCGGGCTTGGAGCAATTGAGCCAGTGAGGCCGCAATAATTCCCTTACCAAGAGAAGAAGTTACACCGCCGGTTACAAAAATATATTTCGCAGTTAATGACATATAAAGCCTAGCCTAAGATAAAATCGGGGGCAAAGGTAAAGTTTAAAGTGAAAGTTTCGAAGTCAGCACTTCAAACTTTGGATTCTAAAATTTATAGTTAAAAAGTGTTGCATCTTTTCCCCAAAAATGCTTAGAGGAAACGAGTGATCGCGATATTTTTTTTATTCACTCGCAGTTCACCGCCTATCCCGACCTTACATCTGAAAAACCGCTCTCCGCCCTCAATCCGAGGGTTACTAAAAAAATTGGGTAGGAATTTAAAACAGGATGACAAGCGCTATGTGCTATTCCGACTGTCTGTATTTGGCTTTATGGTAGTTGGAAATTTTTGGTGATCAAATGTGAGAGCGAATGTGTCTATTGTTACGTTTTAAGTTTCTTTCGGTTATATCAATCATCATTGGGCTAAGCATTTTCCAACAAAAAACGCTGGCTCAAGGATGTAATGGAGCAGATGGTACAGGTATTTTTACCGGTTCCATTGCCAACCGAGATAATGGTACGCTCTGTGCGAATAATCCGGTTCAGCCTGGTATCATGGAAATCGACATCGCCAATGTCGACGAAAGTGGGACAGTGGAGTTTGAAATTAACTGGGATGATGGATCCGCTCCCGAACTTGTTGTAGGTATTAAAATCGGCCCAAACAGATATTTTGCATCGGCCATTCATCTATTTCCCCCGAACGGTGGTCAGGTAAAATGCGAATACCGTCCTGACGTAAGACTTGTGTTCAATGGTTCGGTCTGCGCAGCCACCTTGGGAGTTCCACCCCGCTTTGTTCGTTGGAATACAGATGATCAGCAGACTGGGGATCTATCATTACTTGAAACAATTACAAATGTAAACGAGTACCTGGTATGTGCCGGTGTTGAAACGAATGTCACCTTCACAGACCGTTCTGATCTGAACTGCGTTCCTCCCGATCTAATTCTTGGACCCAACGACAGAAGACGCTGGAGACAATTCGTGTACGGCACGACAAATACCATTACAGGTACCGTTAGGATTGGCGGATTCCCGACAGCTTTTCCTTCCAATGGCGCCGTATCCATTTCAACAGAGCCGATTACAAATTCCGGCTTCCCCACGGCAACAACCGAAATTATTACTATACCCTCCACCGCCCAGGTTGGGGATGTCTTTGAAATTACGATGAACTACTGGAACACGTGTAACGCATACCCTGCACGTCCCCCGGTTACCGAAAGAGCCCGCATCCGCGTGGTGGCACAGCCGCCTGCGCCGGGTGGCCTCAATGAAACAGTTTGTAATGGTACCACACCTTCGCGATTTGACCTTACGGGTGTGCCTCCGGGAAATATCGTAAACTGGTACAGAAATGTTCCGGGAAGTCCAGATGCGCCGGGAACGCTGATTACTTCTGGAACAAACACGTTCTTGAATTTTACTTCTGCCAATGTTCCTGGTTATGTTAACAACACGACCGCAGGTGTGTATTCAGTTTGGGCAAGTTACGTCCCCAATGTAGCTAACGCGTTGAATTGTGAGAGTCCGAAAATACAACTTACCCGGATTATCAGAAGTGCTATTACGGTTCCGAATCCAACGACGGCGCCACCCGCACAAATCTGTAACAATAGCAGTTTCAACATCGTATTGCCAAATCCCGCTACTGAAACCGTTGGCGGCGCCACGCAATACATTTTTAATGGAGCTTCGGGTGTTACAGTCGGTTCGTCCAATGCTAATTCAGCTACGTATAACGTGGCCGTTGCATTTGCGCCGGGCCAACTTTTTGTGGATCGGACCATTTCAGTAACAAGGCAATATACTTCTGCGCCAAATTGCGCAGCGACAAGGACTTTTGATGTTCGAATTTATAATGAGACCGTGGCCGGCACTCCGAGTAATTTCCCGGATGTCTGCGAGGGAACCAGTGTAGGACCTATTACACTTTCTGGTCATATCGGTACGATTGTAGAATGGCAGGTAGAATTAAACGGTGGAGGATTTGTAACCTACACCGGGCCGGCTTCTGGCAATTCGATAACGCCAGGTATTTTAAGCGATGGCATTTACCGGTTCAGGGCTGTGGTAGACAACGGGCCTTGTAATACGGTGACCAGTGGAATTGAAACTGTTACCGTAACTGATAATCCGACACCTCCAACAGCTGGAACTGATCAAGCGATTTGCGGTGTGTTGGTGTCTGCTGCACAGAATGCAACATCGGGAGCCGGCACAGGAACGTGGTCTTATTTAAGCAGTGTGCCTGCTGGAAGACCTGCTCCGACGTTTACGGCCAATGCTGCGAACACTACATTTTCGATAGCAAACACTTCCCTTGCCGGCGCATATACTATGAGATGGTCGGTCATTATCGGAGCTTGTACATTTGAAGACGATGTAGTTATCGACTTTGGCGCTAACCCGGCAGCAGTTCCACCGATGACCGTCAATCAATGCGGGGAAACAACTAATCTTACAGCTCCGACACCGACTGTCGGCACAGGCGTCTGGACCATCATCAGTGGCCCTGGTGGATGTATAACCGGAAGCTGTCCACAAATAAGTATTGCAGATGTTAACAATCCGACTTCGGCAGTATCCCTAAATTCACCATTTACTTATGGGTCATATATATTAGAGTGGCGTGTGACTAGTGGTACTTGTCCTTCTGAGGCAGGTAATGCTACTGTAACGTTCTATCAAACGCCCACTGCCGCATCGGCAGATGTTACAGGTATTTGTTTAGATCCTACAACGACTGCCATACCATTAACGGGGACCATAGGCGGCGGTGCAACGAGTGGCACATGGGTAAATGTAGATGGCAATGGTTCTATTGGATCGATAACCGTTGTCGGAAATACGGTCAGTGCTGTTTATAATGCAAACGCGGCTGACTATACAGCTGGTACATCAATAAAAGTAAAACTTCAGGGAATTCCGGCAGGCGCCAGTACCTGTGCCGTTGCGGAAGATGAAATTACGATTTTTGTAGACAGAGTACCGATCGCAGATGCCGGTACCCCTACGGTAAATGTTTGCGAAAGCTTTTACCAGCTGACTGCCCAGGACCCTCCGCCATTTGGCGCTACAGGTTTGTGGACAGGAACAGCCGGACTAACATTTGATGACCCTACCGATCCGCAGACTACGGTAAGAAACTTGCCTGCACCCGGTAACTCCGCCACTGTGCGATGGACCTTGACCAGTGCTGGTGGAAATTCCTGTACAGCTTTTGACGAAGTGGTGATAAATAGAATCAGTGCTCCGGCATCAACAGATATTAGCCCCGTTATTTGTGAAGTTCCACCTGCTGGTGGCGCATTGACCACACAAGTGTTACTGACTTCTTACGAAAGCACGGTAACATCAATACCAGCTGCTAACCGTACGATCACCTGGTATGAGGATGGAGCACCACCGATTGGTACATTAATAGCTGATCCGTCGGTGACGCAAGTAAACGTCCCGGATGGTAAAGTATACGTCGCCAGGATATTTGAAACGGCTACTGGATGTACAAGCGATGCTATCGTATCAATTAATGTTCGGGCATTACCCACTGCCCAGGATGCAATGGTTGCCTTGTGCGAGGATTCACCCGGAACAAATACTGCTACCAATATTGATTTAACACAAGCGCGTTTTAGAGATGCAGTCACAACGCCCGGGAATATCATTTCCTGGCACAGTTCAGTAGCAAATGCCCAAGCGAACGTGTCTCCGATCGTTGCTCCCATCGCCAGCATTACGGGATCATTGGATGTGTTTGCCAGGGTTACTTACGGTACCGCACCGTCGTGTCCCATAGTAGTAAGGCTTAGGTTACAGGTAAATCAGTTGCCTGCAAATGTTCCTATTAATGGTGACCCCACGGTTTGTATGGGCGCCAACGGAGCCCCTTTGACTTCACTACCAGTACAAACCTATCAGGTTACCAGCGTGCCAGGCGCAAAATATTATTGGACCATTCCAACTGGACCGGGTGAATTTAACGTGTTCGCTGGTGGAGGAGAGGATGACTTTTACGTCCTGCTTCAGTTCCCTTATACAGCAGCTCCCTCCGTTGAAACGTTGCGAGTAAGAATTGAACTCAATGGTTGTAGTTCGTCAGATTTGACATTGGATATCAACCGTTCTCCGCAACCTGTGGCTCCGACTATTACGGGTGAAGCTGTAGTTTGTGAAAACGATGATGGTATTCAATACAGCATCGTGACGCCAAATCCTAGTTCCGATTATACATGGGAAATAAGAAGACAATCGGATAATTCTATAGGAGGTGCGTTTATCACTTCCGGTCAAACGCTCCCAGACATCTTCGTGGAATTTGCCGATGAAGATGTAAAGGTAACTGTAACAGAAGTAAACAATGTTTGTGCGAGCCCTGAAGCGGAATTTCCCGTAACCATAAACCTGAAACCAATAATGGCCGACAACGATCAACAGATCTGCAGTGATTCACCGACCAATATTGTATTCCTGGAACATGCCAGCAGCCCTGTTACAATTGATAAATTCACCATATCGAACGCGATTTATACGCCTGGTTTAGGCTACAAGAATCCTGCAGGTCCTGAAACATTTCCACAAACGAATCTACCAAATAATTTTATTGAGAATCACGTATTTGAAAACCTAACTGCGACACCACTTGCAGTTAACTATACGGTAACTCCAATAAGTGTAGGTGCAGCTGCCAAAGAATGCGCAGGAACTGCACAGATTATCACCGTAACAGTGAAACCGGAGCCTCAGCTAAGTCCAAGCCTTAACCGTGCAATTTGCAGTGGCGTTGAGACAGGTATCACGCTGATATCCGCCAATAATACATTCCCATCTGACAGGTTTATTTTGAACAGCATTACCGTACCAGCGGGCGTGACAGCGCTTTCACCTATCCCTGCAGCAGATGGCACAACGCTATACCTGGACGATGTCATTTATGATAACATATGGGAAAATACCTCAGGTGTAAATCAGATTGTCAGATATGAAATATTACCTTATAGTACAACGTTAGGTTGCGCAGGTAACCCTGCGACCACCGTGGATCTTACGATTTATCCACGCACGGATGTTAATCCTGTGGTTGTTCCTCCTTTATGTAATGGCGATCTTTTAAATGTTGCTTTTAGTTCGCCCAATAATGCTGACGCCAACTTCCTGTGGATTGTCAAGACTTATGATCCTCACATCACAATCGGTAGCTCAGCCGCTGGATTGGGGAATATCGCGAACATGATTATTACCAACACATCATCTTCTTTGGATGGTACTGTGACATTTGAGGTTCGCGGAAAAAATCCTCCTTCAGAAGAAGGTTTGGATGAATGTGCTAATCCGGTTCAAACATTTGTCGTGACTGTAAGGAAATCTCCAATAGCAAATGCCCAAACACTTGAGGTATGTTCAGATGCACCTGGTGGCAACACATTCACTGCGGATCTGGAATCATTAGAAGCCACCGTAACACCGGATGCAGGAGATCCCAACACCACAATAACCTGGTATCAGGATATCGGTTTAACAACTCAAATTCCCGATGATGGTTCATTGAACGCCTATGTAATGACCGATGACATCCCTGTATACGCGGTCGTTGAATATTTGCCGACATCTTGTCAGAGAGTTGTCCCTATAAAATATAGGGTTAATCCTCAGATTTCAGTATCCAACACTTTAAGCAACTTCAATGGTTTCAACCTGAATTGTAATGCGGATAACAGCGGGCAAATCAGAATAGATGTACTGACCGGAACACCTGTATATTCATATCGAATTGACGGTGGTCCTTTCATTAACGCAGGAACCAGTGTTTATACTTTTAACTCGCTGGCAGCCGGCCCTCACGTTGTAGAGGTACAGGATTCAAAGGGATGTTTGGCTACTCAAAATATTAATTTGATTGAGCCGCCAACACTTTCGGCTTCTTTGACTATCGATCAACCGATTTCTTGTTTCCTTGGCAGTGATGGAATCATTAGTACTAATGTATCCGGCGGTTCAGGTACTTATTCAAGCTATTTGTTGTTACAAACAAATACGACAGATCCGGATAACGATGGTATATTCAGTAACCTGAATGCCGGGTCGTATAACGTAAGAGTTGAAGATTCGAATGGATGTACCATCGATTCTCCGCCGGTTTCACTAGTCAACCCGTTACAGGTTGAACTTACGGCAACCGTATTAATGAATGCCAATGGCTATGCCTTGAGCTGTAAAGATGCACAGGATGCTCAGATTGATGTTACTGCCGCCGGTGGAAATATCCCTACGACGTACAACTACACCTTGGTAAGATCGGGTGATCCTACAAATCCTTACCGAGTAATAACTGGTGGTACCGGAGTAGAAGCATTTCAAAATTTACCTTTTGGTAGCTACACGATCACAGTAACGGATAAGAATAATTGCCCATCGTTGCCTGTTTCTGTGGTGATTATAAATCCTCCTCCATTTATTGCCGGGTTAGTCGGAATTAATCAATCGATATGTATGGGTGAAGATCCCATGCTGATCAATGAGCTTGTTGCTCCGTTCGGTGGTGTGGGTAATTATCAGTTCCAATGGCAACAATCACTGACGGGTTCAACAAACGACGCGGATTGGATTGATATCCCTGGGGCTACTGGCAACCAGTTTGATCCTCCTGCGATTACACAAACTACATACTACCGGAGACTGGTTTCTTCAGGCTCATGTGGTGTGCTCGGAAAAGATAATAAAGTGGAAATTACCGTCAATCCATTACCGGTGGTATCATTTACAGCGCCTTCAAATGTTTGCCAGGGCGAATCATTTACGCTGTCGCTCGCCATGTCACTGGGTACGGCACCTATTGAATACGACTATTCTGCTGGATCAACCACCTTTACGAACTTGATTGGAACGGAAAATACAATGATTCCGATCAGCAACTTCCAGCAAAACACAACCTATACTTTATTGAGGGTACGCGATCTTAATGGATGTATTTCAACAAATGTACCGCAAGCATTGCCTGTTAACATCATTAAGATCAACCCCGACTTCCAGGTGCTTGCACCGACGGCGCAATGTCCAGGGGGCACGTTCACCTTCCAATGGGAAGTTGAGCAAGGCGTAAAATATACATGGATTTGGACTGATGGTAGTCAGACCGTTGTAAACGATCCGCTGTCACCAGGGCCTGATGATAAACCACTCGGTGTTCAAACCATCACGCACATTTTTGCTGCAGGTTCCACGGAAAGTTCAACCATTTATCCCGTAAGGCTTCAGGCCGAGAATGCCCTATGCGAACCTAAATTTGCTACTAAAACGGTTACGGTATATCCCAATGTGATTCTCAACATCTTACCGGGAGAATTGGTACTGTGTAGTGGTGAAAGCACGAGGTTCAGAGATCAATCCGCAGGGGTAGATGTCGGCAAGTGGTATTACCGTGAAAAAGGGACAACGCAGGAACTCGATGTCCGAACCGGGCCGGTAGCAAATGTGACGTATACTTTCACAAATAACACTTCTACGAATCCCATGTATTATGAAGTTGTGTATGAAGCCTCTAATAACGAAGGTTGTTCAGCAAAATACATGGAAGAGGTTAAGGTGTACCGAGGTGTCACGGCTGAGATTGGCAGTACGCCAGATCCGCCAGCACCTTTTAGCGGGGGTTCATCTACAATAACCTTTACTAATAATTCAGCGCCTCTCGATCCGGCAGATTTCGAATTCTCTTGGGATTTTGGTGATGTTAGAGCAACACCAGCTACCGGCACGGGTACCGCAACTTACGCCGTAGACTATTTCTCGCCTGGAATAAAACATATCACTTTGCGCGCAATCAATATTGATGCACGTGACATTGATAATAAAACTTGTCAGAGTATCGACACCAAGCAAATCAATATACAATTGCCAATGCTAGGTGCTGCGTTTAAGGCGACGCCGCTTGCATCTTGCTTCCCGACAAATATTACTGTGGAAAATCTTTCACCTGGTGCGGATACATTCTTGTGGGAGTTGTATGATCAATCAGGCTTGGTAACAACATCGACATTGCGTAACCCTGAGTTTAGAATTTTAAAACCAGGCACGTACGATCTTTATCTCACGGCTAGCTTCCTGGCTACTGGCCAAACGGCACAGGCAAACCAAAAAGGTATCGAAGTTTTTGATAAACCTTCTGCACTTTTCGAGCTGCGTCCGAACCCGCTGTATGTTCCGGATACGGAATTGCAAACATTTAACAAATCAGCTCGCGCCAGCATATATGAATGGATTTTTGATGATGGATCAACTTCTAATGAATATGAACCACGACACCTTTATAAGCTGGAGGGTAAATATTTCGTGACCCTCGTCGCTGGCTTCGATAATGGAAACCGTGACGTGGATGGAGATGGAATTATGGATGGCAATGTAATTTGTTATGACACGACTAAGCAGGAACTGGTTGCGCTCGATGGTGGATACATTAAACTTCCCAATGCATTTACGCCCGGTGAATCAGGTCCATCAGGTGGTGTAGCTGGGAACGGAACATTTAACGATGTGTTCCTGCCGATCATGCGTGGCGTTGAAGAATTTCAAATGCAGATTTTCGACCGGTGGGGTACACTGCTTTTTGAAAGCCGTGATAAAAACATCGGTTGGGATGGATACGATAAAAACGGAAGGGCGTTACCGGCAGGGGTATACGTTTACAAGCTAGTCTTGCGCTTGTCTGATGGACAACGAACGACTAAGATAGGGGATGTGACATTGATTAAATAGTTTACCTGTTTGAGGATTCAAGGTTCAAGGCTAGGCGAACCTCGAACCTCAGACATCGAACTTCGAATTTTTAGAGAATGAAAAAGATTTTACAAATACTATTACTGATAACAAGCTTCTCAGCGTATGCTCAGGATCCGCAGTTCTCTCAATATTATCAGGCACCATTGTACCTTAATCCGGGCTTTACAGGTATTACGCCGCAACAACGCTTTGTAGCAAACCATCGTATTCAATGGCCCAGTTTGCCTCAGGCTTTCGCTACCTATGCGGCATCGTACGATATCTTTGTAAATGAATTAAGAAGTGGTTTTGGATTTCTGTTTACCACAGACAAAATGGGTTCGGCCGGTTGGCGAACCACAACGGGATCTCTAATGTACTCTTACAAAATCAAGTTAACAGAAAATATAGTTTTTTCTCCAGGTCTTTCCTTTGGATATGGATCAAACGGGCTTGACCGTTCCAAACTGCGTTTAGGTGATGGGCTTGAGTATGACGGAATTTCTCTTGATCCTGAGTTAAATAAATTGGGCAGGCAAAGTCATTTTGATTTTGGTTCAGGATTTTTGTTGTATTCGAAGAGCCTTTGGTTTGGTGCATCGTTCCAACACATGAACAGGCCCAATCTTTCTGTGCTTAATGAAGTGAGTCGGCTTGATATCAAGACTTCTATCCATGCGGGTATACGGTTAAGTCTAAATGGTGGACTGCTGAATCGCGCGCGCACTTCTTACCTTACACCGTCATTCATTTACCGGATGCAGGGAAAATCATTCACACAGCTTGATTTGGGTGTAAACTATCATATTGATCCTATCTCTGTCGGTTTGTGGTATCGCGGTAAACCTTTCCAGCGAACCGTCATCAATAGTATCGCGCAAGACGCATTGATCCTTTATCTCGGTTTATATTTCAAAAGTCTCACGATCGGTTATAGTTATGATTTCACAATATCAGAATTGCAAACTTCGTCAGGGGGCGCACACGAAGTTTCAATTGTGTACGAATTCAATTCCAAGTCAAAGAAAAGCGTTAAGAAAAAATATCGCTTGATTCCATGTCCGACGTTTAATAGTAAGGAAGGGTTCTGGAATTAAAGTGAAACACACAGCCGCTATTTTGAGTAGGGCGATTTAATATAAGGATTGTCGATGCGTGTAGCTGTCATAATTTGTTGCACAGGAGCGGACGCATTTGCACATTGAACAAACTTCTTCGCCACAGAACTCTGTTCCTCCTTAACTTATCTTTGGATTTTTCGATAATCCAATATTCTGATTTTCCAATCTTCCAATTCCAAACCTTTACCTAACTTTGGCCGGATATGCAATCTGGTTTATGAACTTAGCGTCTTCTCTTCAACATGATGTGTTAAAAAAAATTGGCCGTGTGGCCGATGCTTTACAGCTTGAAACGTATGTCGTTGGTGGCTATGTGCGAGATTTGATTTTGAATCGACCTTCCAAAGATATTGATTTTGTTTGTGTAGGAAGCGGCATAGAGCTCGCTCAAAAAGTAGCGACGGCACTGGGGCCGGATATCCATGTAACCATTTTTAAAAGTTTTGGGACAGCTCAAATTGTTTATGGAGATCTTGAACTGGAGTTTGTTGGCGCGCGGAAAGAATCCTACCGACATGATTCCAGAAAACCTATTGTTGAAAATGGAACATTAGAGGATGATCAAAAGCGGAGGGACTTCACCATTAATGCATTGGCCATAAGTTTGAATAAAAAAAATTATGGTGACTTAATTGACCCGTTCAATGGTCATGAGGATATGAAAAAAAAGATTATTCGCACGCCACTCGATCCGGCGATAACTTTTTCGGATGATCCTTTGAGAATGATGCGCGCCGTACGCTTCGCATCACAATTGAATTATGACATTGAAGCTGACGCTTTTCAAGCCATCATTAACCAGGCAGAACGTCTTCAGATTGTTTCGCAGGAGCGTATAACCGATGAGTTGAATAAAATTATATTAAGCACGGTTCCCTCTTATGGGTTCAAGCTTCTTTTCCATAGCGGTTTATTGAAACAATTTTTTCCAGAGCTCGTGGCCCTGCATGGTGTAGAATACATCGGAAACAAGGCGCACAAAGATAATTTCTTTCATACCCTTCAGGTACTCGACAATGTTGCAAAGGTATCCAGTGATTTGTGGTTGCGCTGGGCTGCAATACTTCATGACATCGCCAAACCGGCAACCAAGAGATATGATAAAATCCACGGCTGGACATTTCATGGTCATGAAGATCGTGGTGCCCGCATGACTCCTTCCATTTTTAAGCGCCTAAAGCTACCGTTGAATGATAGAATGGAGTTTGTACAAAAACTTGTTCGACTACACTTGCGTCCCATTCCACTTTCCAAAGAAGTGACAGACGCTGCCATCCGAAGGTTGCTATTCGATGCGGGTGACGACATTGATGCCCTCATGAAACTTTGTCGTGCGGATATCACCTCCAAAAATTATGACAAGGTCAGTCGCTTCCTCAAAAACTTTGACGTAGTTGAACAGAAGATTGCAGAGGTAGAAGCAAAAGATCACATCAGAAATTTTCAGCCCCCCATCACTGGTGATGAAATTATGAGCCTCTATAAAATTCCTCCTGGAAGAATTATCGGTGAAATTAAAGAGCAAATTAAAGAGGCTATCCTGGAAGGGGAGATCAAGAACGACAGGGAAGAAGCCATGCAATTGTTAAAAAGAATAGCGAAGGAAAAGGGGTTGGAGTAGCCATCGGCGAGTCTAGATTAAGGTGCTTGATGGAGAACCAGTAGTGTTGCTGTGAGTATGAGGCGTAGGCACCAGTGTCAAAAAATCAGGCTTCAACCCGGAAGCGCCGCATCTAACCGGAAGCGCCGCATCTAAAACAGTGATGATTGCCCTGTGCAACCCTTTTCTTTTTAACTTGTCTTTATACATCAATAGCAGCAAAACGATTGGATCAGAGGACTTTGCACATTCATGATGAACTGATTGAACGATGCCGGATGGGGGAGAGAGATGCGCATTACCAGCTCTATAAGCTGTATGCAAAAGCCATGTTCAACGTTGGATATCGCATCACAAAAAGTGAAGAAGAAGCGGAAGACGTCCTGCAAGAAGCGTTTATCAGCGCGTTTCATAATCTCGAAAGCTATCGTGGTGATGCTTCCTTTGGCGCCTGGTTAAAAAGGATCGTGGTGAACAAGGCCCTTAACGCTTTAAATAAACGTAAACATGAATTGATACCGGACGACGACGAGCAATGGGATGTAGCTGAAGAGGAAACGTCCACTGAATACAGGGAGGATTTAACGGTTGAACGGGTGAAACAATGCATTGAAAAATTGCCGGATGGATACAGGACGGTGCTCTCGTTATATTTGTTGGAGGGATACGATCATCAGGAAATCGGGGAGATTCTTGGTATCAGTGAATCTACTTCAAAGTCTCAGTTGAACAGAGCGAAAAGTAAATTGAAAGAATTATTAAACCAGGTTCAGTAGCCCAGCGCAGATGTTGAGCCCAAAAAAAATATAATTGCTATGAAAGATGAATTAGATGATTTCATTAAAAACAACAGACAGCAGTTCGATGATAAAGAACCTTCAGAAAAAGTATGGAGGAATATCGAAACGTCAATGAAGTTTAAATCTTATAGCGTATGGAATTCTGTCGGCCTATGGCGAGCCGCAGCAGTGATATTTATGCTACTGTCGGTTTATCTATTAATTCCGAAAACAGGTACCCCACGTCAAAGCGCTGAGTTGGCAGCCAATGAATTTAAGGATGTCGAGGCATTTTATTTTCAGCAGATCTCAGAGAAAGTTGCATTGATTGACGGCTTCCAAAAAAGTGATGGTCTTAACGGTCATACGCAGGATTTCAAACAACTGGAAGCGATGTATATGGTTTTAAAAGAGGAAATGAAATCGAGACCAAGTGAGAAAGTAAAGGATGCGTTGGTGTTAAATTTATTGGTACGCATTAATTTATTAAATCAACAACTTTCGAAACTGGATAAAGAATATAGTAAAAATACGAAGCCAGCCGACGATGAAGTGTAACTCACTTTAGAGGTTAAAAACTTTACGACTTCACAGGTATATCTACATAGCAAAAAAGCTCTGCGTCTCAGAGCTTTTTTGTTACCTAAACCTAAACCTATGAGAAGATTTACTCTACTCAAGGAATACTAACGGCGTACCAGGCTTGGGGTTACATTGTGCGAAAAAAAAATTTTTAATTTTTTAGTTTTTCTTTAAAAACCTTTTTAAACTTTTCAACCTTGGGCTGAATAACATACGCACAGTATGGCGCTTCACCATTAAGGTTATAGTAGTTCTGGTGGTAATCTTCCGCCTTATAAAATACTGAAGCCGGGGTTATCTCCGTTACAATAGGTTGATCAAACGCTTTGGCCTCCGTCAGCTCTTTTTTATATTTTTCAGCCAATTGTTTTTGTTCATCCGTGTGATAAAAAACTGCTGATCTATATTGTGTGCCGACATCAGCTCCCTGTTTATTGGGGGTTGTTGGGTCGTGTGTCTTCCAAAAAATCTCCAATAATTCATCGTAGGTCACCTCCTGGGGATTGTAGGTAACTTGAATTACCTCTGCGTGGCCTGTTAAGCCGCTGCAGACTTCTTTATACGTAGGATTCTTAACATTGCCCCCCATATATCCGGAGACAACCTTCTCCACACCATCCACATTTTGAAATATTGCTTCTGTGCACCAGAAACACCCCGAACCGAATGTTGCAATTGCTTGATTAACCGCTTTTAAATTTGTCATATTTTTTGATTGCTCTTTTTTTGGCTGCGCTATCGAATTACTCCCAATTATTGTAATAAACAAAATAACTATAAATCTAAGGGTCGCAGAAAACTGCGTGCCGCAACGATGGGATCCTACCATTCCAACGTTTGTCCTGTATACCATGCTTTTGTTCATCGTTGTGTTAACCTAAATACGAATAAAATGGTTTCTTTGGATTTTCGTTTTCTATGTGAACGTGAGCGAAGCGACAGTATCCTTTGCCAGAAGTTCAGAACTTGAAAATGAATCATCTTTACGCTTAGTGACAACTTTTTACATTTCTTTACCCATCCGTGACATCTCTATTTCAGACCGCCCGTATTTTTATTCATAATTAATTTATCCACTACCATCAGCATTTGTTATGGCTATGAGAACATCGACCATCATCCGGACTCTTTCAGTTATTTTATTCTATGTACTCTTATTCAATGTTCAGGCATCATGTCAGCAAAAAGACAGGCGTGCAAATTTGCAAGGTCATTGGAAATTTATTCTGGGCGATAACATGAAGTTTGCTAAGCCTGAATATGATGATTCGGATTGGGAAAAAATTTACGTCCCAGATAGCTGGGAGGATGAAGGTTTTCGTAACTACAATGGCTATGCCTGGTATAGAAAGACGGTTGAAATTGAAGCATTGTCGAATGACATACTTTACCTTGAACTTGGAAAAATTGACGATGTGGATGAGGTGTATCTCAACGGTCACCTTATTGGTGCAACAGGTAGTTTCCCTCCTGATTATTTTAGTGCCTATAATTATCACCGACGTTATTTAATTCCTTTAGAGCACGTGAACAAGAGTGGCAAGAATGTAATTGCAGTAAGGGTATATGATGAAGGAGGTGTCGGTGGAATTATGGGCTCACCTGTAGGGATTTATCATTATCAGAATTATTCTCAAAATAGCTTCAACCTTTTTGGTAAGTGGAAATTTCATTTGTTTGACAATCCAGAGTGGTCTGAGCAAAACTTTAATGATACCTCATGGGAGAATATTATGGTACCTGGAGGTTGGGATGAGCAGGGCTTTAAAAACTATGATGGATTCGCCTGGTATAGAAAAAAATTTAAGCTTCCTGCTGATTTTAAAACAGATGACTTGATGTTACTGCTCGGAAAAATTGATGACATGGACGAGGTGTTTATTAACGGTACGCTTATTGGAGGAACTGGTAATATCGAGAAGAAGTGGGCAAGTAACGACGAATACACTCGGTATAGAAATTATGCTGTGCCGGATCACATTTTGAAACCCGGGAAGGAGAATGTAATAGCGGTTCGTGTTTACGATCAGCAACAACGTGGCGGTATCTATGAAGGCCCCATAACTATATTGCCCAGGAAAGAGTATAAACAATTTTGGAAGAGTTATCGCGATGAGAATTTTGACTTTCCCCAATGGGTATCCTATTATTTGTTCGACTAATTAAGAGATTTGTGAATAAGAAACGAAGCTGGATTTTCTCGCTGATCACTGGAGCGCTTTCTGTTGTGGCTATACACCCCAGCAACGCGCAGGATGATTGGGAACGCGTGTTAAATTTAAGAGGTTATTGGAAGTTTAGCATTGGCGACAATAAAAAATGGGCTGACCCTAAGTATGCTGATGATGATTGGGAAAATATAGACGTGCCTTCGACGTGGGAAGATGAGGGATTCAATGGTTACAACGGTTATGCGTGGTACAGAAAAGCATTTGATGGAACCGAACTGGAAGGTAAAAACGTTAACTATAATTTATTCCTCGGTTACATAGACGATGTCGATGAAGTTTATCTCAACGGTCATAAGATTGGATTTTCAGGAGTGTTTCCACCGAAATTTCATACCGCTTATAATGCTTTCAGAAATTATTATTTGCCTAAAGAATACATCAACTTTAATGGAAAGAATTTACTGGCGGTACGCGTATTCGACTCAGAAGTAGCCGGAGGAATTGTGTCTGGTGATATCGGCATTTACATCAACGAAAATGACAGAAACCTCGCGGTGAATCTGAGAGGTCTTTGGGATTTTACGATTGAAGCGCCGATGTACAGAGAAATAGATAACAAAGAGTTTTTAGGATCTGATAAACACACTCCACCCGTCGACAGTAAGTGGTCAAAGATAACGGTGCCGGGCGAATGGGAACATCAGGGATACGGAAATTTCAATGGTACAGCTTGGTACAAGAAGCAATTTGTTATTCCCAAAGAATTGGACGGAGAGGACCTCGTACTAATGTTGGGAAAAATTGATGACTTTGATCACACCTACTTCAATGGAAAATGGCTTGGATCTACGAATTATCACGACAAGATGAGAGTCTACACGATACCAGCCGACTTGTTCACTGGGGGTGCAATAAACATTCTATTAGTATATGTGAAAGATACCGAGCAACGGGGCGGGATGTACGAAGGTCCTATCGGCATCATGAAGCAGTCGGAATTTACACGGTATTATCGTTCGCGAAACAGATAGGAGGGACGGGTATTTTTAAAAAGTTTTTCTGGAAACCAACTGGCTCCTTGGTTATTCCAGAAATTATTTTCAGTTTTACAGTATGAACAACACAGTACTTCATATCGCAGTTGCGGCAGTGGTGAAAAATTCATCCTGGAAGGCCTGACGTTTGTTGAAAAGAAATTCAAAACCCTGGCCTTCAAGCCGGGGTTTTTTGTTTGTAGTAACTATTAAGCTAATCGTGAAAGTTGATTGCGTCCCTTCGCTTCAGCTTTTTGCGAACCAAAATCAATGAGAATGAATACTACGTTATTCCTATTAGCAATTATCGCAGTCGTCGCAGTGGCAGGTAAATCTCCCACGACCGGATAACTTGTGTTTTTATAAAATAAATATAAGTAAAGAAGCCCGGTCAAAAGCCGGGCTTTTTTATTGGCCACCGGGATAAACCCATGCAATTATTTAAAAACTAAACTATATGACAATTACCCAATCACGACCATTTTCCGAAAGGATGCAAAACATGCCTGAGTCATTCATCCGAGAAATTCTTAAGGTATCCTCTAACCCTGAAGTGATTTCATTTGCTGGAGGCCTGCCAAACCCAAAATTTTTCCCGGTGGATAGGATAGCAGCGGCAGCGGAAAGGGTATTCAGCAAGCAGGGAACATCAGCCTTGCAGTATTGGGTAACGGAAGGCTATCTGCCGTTGAGGGATTACATTGCACAATGGCAATCAGCCAAAGCTGGACGGAGACTCGCAGCTGAGGAAATTCTCGTGTTAAGCGGTTCTCAACAGGGACTCGACTTAATGGGAAAATTGTTTTTGAATCCCGGAAGCAATGCTTTGCTGGAAGGGCCATCCTATCTTGGTGCTATCCAAGCGATGTCTGCTTACCAACCTGAATTTCATCATCTTAAAATTTATGAAGGTGGCCCCGATGTGAACGAGTTTAACAAAGCTATGAAGACCTTAAAACCACCGCTTTTTTATTGCATTCCAAATTTTCAAAATCCAACTGGAAATACCTACGACTTGTCACATCGTCAAGCCATGGCTGCTACAGAATATAATAATGATACGATATGGCTGGAGGATAATCCGTACGGAGAAATTTATTTCGAAAAAAATGACCTACCAGATTTTTTTAACCTTCTACCTGAAAGGACAATTTCGTTGGGATCATTTTCTAAAATAATTTCGCCAGGGATGCGCATGGGATGGGCCGCTGGACCGAAAGATATAATTAAGAGGATGTCAATTGCAAAACAAGCGTCGGACTTGCATTCCAACAACCTTACCCAACGCATTATTTACCAATTCTTAATTGACAATGCGTTAGAAGATCATCTTGACGCAATCCGTATTTTTTATAAAGAACAGGCTAATTTCATGATCGCTGAGATGATGCAATATTTTCCTCCGCAAGTAACTTGGATAAAACCAAAGGGCGGAATGTTTATATGGGTAACTTTGCCTGACCATATTCAGGCAAACGCGTTATTGAAAACGGCGATTGAACAAAATGTGATCTTTGTACCGGGTCAACATTTTTTTATTGACCCGAAACAAGGAACCACCTCCCTTCGCATGAACTTTTCAAATCCTTCAAAGAATGAGATTACAAAGGGTATTAAGGTGTTAGGAAGTTTAGTTTATGATATGATGGAATGAAGTTTATCGCAGAGGCGAGACTGCAAATCCTAAAACAAAGATGTTGGTTTAGCATAAAGCTTATCCAATTTTCTTATTTAAGAAATTTTTCGCTTCTGTCTTTTTTTTCTATTTCTGTCACTAAATTTTGAGTCCCATCCTGATAGCCAATTCCACAGGTGAATAGTCTTTGTCCGGTCGATGTATCCGGATTGAGTCTTCTGATTTTGGGAGGAGGGGAGGTTGCGCGAGGAATCGGGCTGTCTTACCACGGTTTGGCTGCGCGCCGTGGATCAGAAACGGATGACATATATATACAGTGCCAGCTTTGCCTGTGGCGTAAACTACACTCCTTTCAAGTGTGGTGGTAAGTTTTTGTGCGACCTCAATAAATGTTAGACCATTTTCTCCGGCAGGTTCGAGCAAGCGGGGAACATCCAAATGCGATCCCACCAGAATTCTGGTTGGCGCATCATCGAGGGCAATATCCGAAAATAAGAATAGCATTAATAGCGCTCTTCCTTTGGAGTTGACGTTTATCCGGTAGGATCCATCCTCACCATAAAATCCTGCGTCAGCGTGCCATCCGGTATCACCTGGATCTGATGCACTCGGAAACCTAACTGGAAAAGTGCCTAAGCCGCCTTGAGGAATCCATCTGTCCTTCCCAACAAGCTGATTGGCTGCGGCATGAAGGATCGGCGTGTTGGCCGCAATACGAAATGGTTCTTGAGAATATCCGCCCAGACGAATAACGGGTTGTTTCCAAGTAGACGGATCGTTGGGATCACATCCTGTGTCCTTCCATAAAATCCGAAGGGCTTCTTCTGCTACAGATTTCGGAAAAGCATCCTCGATCTTTACATAACCATCTTCAATGAATTGTTGTATTTCTCTTTCGGTAAGGTGTTCCTGCATAACAAATGAGATAAGATGAAAATATAATGTTTGTCTGACACGTGATCGCCACCGTACAATCATATGTTCATTAATGACTAAAGATTACGCGGGGATATGTTTTTTCCAAGTTTTGGTGCGGATTTTAAGTGGCATTGTAATTGACTTCGGGACCATCAGAACGAAAGACCTTATGCTCAGAAATTATCTTATTACCGCCTACCGTAATCTTTTGCGAAATAGATTTTTTTCTATCATCAACATCTCGGGACTTGCTATCGGTATGGCTGCCTGTATTTTGATAGGCCAATACATCGTTTTTGAAAAGAGCTTTGATACTTTTCATACGAAGTATAAAAATATCTATCGGTTAGTTAATGTGCGACATTATCCGACGCATACGGATGAGAGCGCCGGTTGTGTTACCGCTCTTGGTCCTTTGTTGAAAGAAACTTTTCCAGACGTTAAAGAATTTGCCCGTTTTTATAAAAGCACGCGCGTCTTTACGGTGAACAATAATTCGGTAAAGTTTACAAACGTATTAAGTGCTGATTCGACATTTTTTAAACTTTTTGATTTTTCTATAATAACAGGTGCAAATAAGAAATTACTCACTAAGCCTAACACCCTTGTATTAACTACATCGAGCGCTAAAGTGCTGTTTGGAAAAGAAGATCCCATTGGCAAAACCGTTCTTCAAGGAAAGATCCCCTATGTTGTTGAAGCTGTCGCTGCTGATGTTCCGGCTAATTCACATTTTAAATTTGACATGGTGCTTTCATTTGTTACAGATTTAAATGACCCTAACTATTGCGTCTCCTGTAACAACCGTCCCACCTACGTTTTGCTGGAAGAAAATGCTGATGTGCAATCGCTTCAAAGAAAGATGACAAACATAACCGCACAGCTCCATCCCCAAGGTGATGTGAAACGTGAGTATATTTTTCAACCGCTATCCGAAATTCATTTGAACTCGCATCTAAGATTTGAGTTCGAACAAAACGGAAATGCAAAAAGTGTGATGGCTTTGACAGTTGTAGCTGCGTTAATATTGTTTATGGCGTGGTTGAACTACGTTAATTTAACGACGTCGATGTCTATCAATCGGTCTGCCGAAATCGCTGTGCGAATGGTGAATGGTTCCGGACGCGGCAATCTGATCAAACAATTTCTGATAGAGTCGTTGTTAGTGAATGTAATTGCCTTGCTCTTTGCCATATTAATTGCTCAGATGGCCTTCCCGTTGTTCAGCGCTCTCACAGCTATGGGTTCAGCATTCACGCTGTTAACAGATTCATTGTTTTGGGTTACGTTACTCGGATCGATTATCGTTGGTTCGATTATTTATGGTTTCTACCCAGCCGTTATCGCCTCTTCGTTTAAACCTATTCAAGCGCTGAAAGGAAAAGCATTGCTGCCAGGCGGCGTATATACCATGCGTATCGGGTTGGTGTTCCTACAGTTCTCGTTTTCTATTATTCTCATGGCTGCTACAATTGCCATGTACAGGCAAATTTCCTTCATGAAGAATAGGGACTTGGGAATGCAATTGGATCAGACCTTAGTGGTACCGGTACCCAATGATTTTCGCGACAGCGGTGATGGCCTGCGTACGCAACTGTCTAATTATCCGCAGTCATTTTCTGCCATTACGTATACATCATCCATCCCCGGAGAAAATGCAGGAAATGTTGGTGGCGGTTTTCTTATTGAGAATGCACCCCTGGAGGCCAGCCAGCAAGTTTATTCTTATTATATAGATAAAAATTATTTTGACTTTTTATCGATCAGGGTACTGGCGGGTAAAGGATTTGTAAGCGACCAATTGACAAACGACAAGAATACAGAGATCATTATAAACGAAGCGGCCCAAAAGGCGTTTGGTTTTAATTCTTCCGAAGAAGCTGTTGGAAAAGTTATTTATCAGAATACAAATGTTGTAGGACGGATACAAGGTGTGGTGAAGGATCATCACAATCGTTCACTCGATCAACCTGTCTATCCAACAATTTATCAATATACCAAAGGAAAAGGTTACTATCTTATTAAAACTAATCCGGAAAATGCACAACGCGCGATTGGCCTTGTCAAAGAAGCGTTTGAAAAAAATTATCCCAACAATCCCTTTGAGTTTTACTTTTTAGACGAATACTTCAACGCTCAGTATGTTGAGCACACACGGTTCGGGAAAATCTTTGGAATTTTTACCATGTTGGCCGTTTTTATTTCCTGCCTGGGCCTTTCGGGATTAAGTTTATATACGATAAAAATCAGGACAAAAGAAATTGCACTTAGAAAAGTACTTGGAGCAACAGTTGCGAATTTACTGGGCATGCTCGCAAGAGAATACTTTAGGCTAACCGTTGTTGCGTTTATCGCGGCTGCACCGATAGCCTATTTTTTAATTGATCAGTGGCTGCAGAAATTTTCATACCACATCACCGTTTCCTGGTGGATGTTGGTGGTTCCTGGGTTGTTCATCCTATCTATTGCATTTCTCACCGTGAGTACGCAATCGCTGAAGACCGCGTTGGCTAAGCCAGCTGACAAATTACGAAACGAGTAATTAGTCTGGCAGGACATTCACACGGATTGCCGCTATGCTAAATTCGTGCCGCCATTAATTTGATCGTGGCAAACGGATGCTATTCAACCACGATTTCGTCCACCAACATCCGGGCAGGTCTACCTGCTCCGGGATGCCAGCCCGGCGTATTTCCAATGGTGTGTGCTTTAACTTTTATGTAACGCGCATTACGTGGTTCAAACTGTGCGATGAAATCACGTTGTTGCCCGCCATATTGATCAATTGGTAATGTGTTGTTGACGGCGGCTACCAACTCGAAAGTCTGACCGTCTTGCGAAACAAAATATTCTACCTTTTTTGGAAGCACGCGTAGCCAGAAAGCATATTGATAATATGCGGATTCGATTCTCTTTACCGTTTGACTTGACTCAAGATCAATAATAACTTCAAGATTTTCGCCGGGAAAGGAAAACCAGTTGTAATCATAGTCATGACTTCCTCGTTTGCCGTCCGTTAACATCATAACATTCGCATCCACGGGGATATTGGTAACCGACGGGCTGACGAATTTAACCTTTTTCCCAAAGGCCAGATGCTCGTTCATACCCTGCGAAAATAACCGGTACATAGCCGAACGATATTCCTCCGGCGACGTACTCCACTCTTTTACTTGTGTAACACCTTCCCGAATACACAAATCTGTGAACGGATCAATTTTAGCCCGCAATGCTGTTTTTATCTCCCATCGACCATTCACTTTTTCAAACACACCAAGCGGTCCGAAAAAATTTTTCTTTGCTTGTTCCATAATCGCGAACTCAAGGGGCTGTCGTGCGATTTTGACACGTTCTAAAAGAATGGCACTGTCTGCGACCATTGCTTCAGCTTCATCAAATATCTTTCCGTACCGTTCAATCAACGTTGGCGTTAGATAGCTGTTCGCTGCTTCATTTGGTGTTCCAAAAATTCTCAATGGCTTTTCAGCACTAATCAATGACTCACGCATTTCATTTATATATTTTCCGATCACCGGTCCCGCCACGGAATAGTAGCCATTTAAGAAATCGTTCATCACAGCTTCTGCATTTTCATTTGGATTCCACAGAAACTTCGAAATCATATAGGCACGGAGTGCAGCAAACTCACCGCCAACTTCCCGGTTACCTTGTTCGAACATCGCGTTGACACCATGCTTGGCGAAGAATGCGATGTTGGGTTGTAAAACATGAAGGTTAGGAAAAGGACTGATCAGGTTATTAAATTGAATTACATAATCCCAAACAATAATGTCTTTAGAAATTTTTCCCCAGTCTTCTACATCCCGAACAAAATCGGCACTTTCCGGATCCTGGTCAATAGGCTTATGGCGATACGCCTCGATACTGCAAAGCATGATGTTTACATTTTCCCGAGGCACTAATGTTTTTGGTGCTTTGCGACCATACTCGTAGGCGAGTGTTGAAATCATTTTGTTGGGAAACTGGTCTGCAACTTGATTCACAAAGTTGATAATAGAACCGGAAGGTGATCCTTCACGATCGTCGATGGCTTTGCAGTTATCGCACGTGCAGAAATTTTTATTGTCGTTCTGACTCACTGACCAGTACGTAGCACTGGGGTTTTGTGCAATTTTTCGACGCAGGTTTTGGATGGTGATTTGTAACACATCAGGATTGGTTAAACATAACTGTGTGGGGATTCTCTCACCATTTACCATTGAATAATATTCCGGATGAGCCTGGAAGTATATTTCGGGAGAGACCAGTTCGTTAAAAGTATGAACCCACATGCCCCAGTCGGGGCGTTCCCCATTTTCGTTATGATCAAGTTTATGCCAGTCGGTGTATTCTGCATCCCATGTTACCCGATAATGAGTGTCACGAAAGGTTATCGCAGGCACTTGTAAGTCGTGGATAGTGCCAATGGCAATCCGTTTTTGTTTGGGTATGATTTTTACGTTAGGGCTATACATTCTGCACCCCAGGTATTTTTCTAAAAAAGTATATACACCATACAATGTTCCTTTCTCATTTCCGCCTGCAATGACCAAGCGCATGCTGTCGGTTTTAATTAAAAAGCCATCATCTTTCAACGTGTTCAGATTCAGATCGATTTTTAATTCATCTAACCGTTCATTTTGTCCTAGTAATATTTCATACCGGCTACGGTGTTTGTCTGAAGAAACGATCGGTATTGCTGTGCCTGAAATTTGGAGTAGATAATCTTGAAGCACCGTTGAAGCCTTAAGCTCGTGCACCGTAGCACTTGAAGGAACAACAATTCGATAACGGCTAACTTCATCCTCAACAAGGACAACGGCTTCTTTAACTTTCTCCGTGGATTTTTTTTTGTTTCGTTTTTGTGCCGATACTGGAATTGAGAAGACGAGAAAGCAAAGTATAGTTGTTAAGATTGCAATCCGATCAACACTTTTTTGCGATAAAAATTTCCCTGCCGTCATGATATTTGGATTTACTTGTTAGAATAGTTAAATGTAAAAAACTATATTGATTTTTGTCATGACCCATACACATGTATGCATGCACATAAATGATCTTATTCGAGCACAGCCCGTCGAAGAATTTCCCATTGAGAAATCATAAAATTAATGGTAACATTATATTTGAAATCCAACGTTGAATCCTCAAACCAAATCTTTCAAATGTCCAATCGAAGAGTCTTTATTAAACAAGCAGGGGCTGGTGCCCTCGGCCTTGGATTTCTAAATTCGTTTCCTTCTTTTAGTCAACACAACTACGATAAAGTCACTAACGCTTTGCCGAGAAGTACGCCTGAGGCTCAAGGCGTTTCCTCCGCGGCCTTGCGCAAATTCCTTGAGGCAGTTGCCGACAGCAAGCAAGAGTTTCATAGTTTGATGATCGTCCGGCATGGACATGTTATTGCAGAGGGATGGTGGTCTCCATACTCACCAAAGTTAAAACAGCAATTATATTCCTTAAGCAAGAGTTTTACTTCAACAGCGATCGGACTTGCTGTTGGCGAGGGTCGCCTTTCGGTGGAGGATCCGGTGACTAAATTCTTTCCAGACGATCTTCCCAGCGAAATAAGTCCCAACTTAGCAGCGCTAAAAGTGAAGCACTTGCTAAGCATGTCTGTGGGGATGGCCAAAGATTCTATTCGTACCATAGAAGTAACTAACGAAGGCACGTGGGCAAAAACATTTTTTAGTCTACCCATCGACTTTGAACCAGGTACAAAATTTTTTTACAACTCAGGCGCCAGCTATATGCTGAGTGCCATTGTAAAAAAAGTAACAGGACAATCTGCACATGATTATCTTAAGCCTAGACTTTTTGAACCTTTGGGAATAACCGGCTCCTCTTGGACAGCCAACGCAGAAGGTATTAATATTGGCGCATCACACCTGCGTCTTAAGACGGAAGACCTGGCAAAGTTTGGTCAATTGTACTTGCAAAACGGACAATGGAACGGAAAGCAAATCCTTAACGAGGAATGGATAGAAGCCGCATCAAGCAAGCAAATCAGCTCCGGCAATAATGATAGCAGTTGGGGATATGGATATGGTTATCAATTCTGGCTCAATCCTCCTGGCGGCTATAGGGCAGACGGAGCGTTTGGACAATACAGCATGATATTTCCAGAGAAAGATGCTGTTGTCGTTATTACGAGTGAGAGTTATGGTAAGCAAGTAACCATGCAGTTGGTGTGGGATAATTTGCTCCCTGAAATGAAAGATGCTGCACTCCCCGCAAACACTCCCGAGCACGAAAAACTTCAGCAAGAATTAAAAACGCTTGCCTATTATCCGCCGAAATTCAATGCTACCTCCCCGCTGGCCGCAACAATCTCAGGGAAGGAATTTGTGTTGGATGAGAATGATCATAAGGTGAAATCCGTTTCTTTTCATTTCAAGAGTGACAAATGTATTTTTAACATCAAACAAGATGGCAAAAAGGATCTTCCTATCACGTGTGGAATTAACGGATGGTATACAGGCGACAATAAAAAGCCGGATGAATCATCATTATTCTCTAAACTTCGAATTGACTTTGACTCGGTAGTCGCCGCCAGTGCAACATGGAAGGATAGTAATACTTTACTCCTGAATTGGAGAACCATCGAAACCACCCATCATGATAGCCTGACCTGTTCATTCGAAAACAATAATGTCACGATTGTATTTCTGCACAGCATGGCAGCAGCAGAGAACAAACCAGATGATCGTGCGCCTTTAACCGGAAGAATGTTAGCTTGAGCTTAAAGAAAGCAGGCAACCGGTAATACCATGACCAAAAACTTCAATATTTCAACATCAATTTATTTATTTCAAGAACAAAAAAATCATGATGTGTGACTGCAGAATGAGGACGTATTTCAATCCAACTAAAGATAATTCAGAATAGTACGAAACTGGTATATGTCTGTTCGAGAACGGACAATGCTGTAAAATATTAAGACGGAAGTTGATATTTTTAAGAGACAACTAAAATGTGCTTATGGTATTTTTTGAGGACTTTTCAGACTCAAGATCTCCATTCTTGGCTTTTGCTGTCTTGGTTTTGGAGGAATGTCAATTGGCGTCTACGTGTGATGGCCCGATATTGGTATGCTGCCTTCTGGATGAAAGGGCGTAAAAGAAATTTTTTGCAAGGAGCTGTTGGCATATAGCTGACGTGGATCTATGGAAATAAAAAGGACATGATTAGTTTTGAAAGCTAGGCTGTACGTTATAGATTATTGGTCAATGATTATGGACTTAATATAGATGTCGAGATTTTATTTGTTTAGTTTTTTAATCTTTACTCAGCTCTCTGCGTTTGCCCAAGAGGGTAAAAGAGAACGTCATCGGTATCTAGGTGAAGAACAACCAGGCGTCACACCCGCAATCTTTGCGAAGGGAATTGTATCGGATGAAAATCGTTATGAATTTGGATCAACCTTTTCTAGCGATGGTGTGGAATTCTTTTATGCGATAGAGATAAACAAAAAACCTGAGATACATTATATTAAGTATGAGAACAATGTATGGACAAAGTCAAAAAAGTTATTAAGCCACGAGAGGTACGGCTATAACGATCCGTTTTTGTCGCCGGATGGAAAAAAACTGTTTTTTATTTCTGACAGAGCGCTGGATGGCAAAGGAGATAAAAAGGATATTGATATCTGGTACATCGAGCGAACCAACACGGGCTGGTCTGACCCTATTAATGCCGGTAAAGCGATAAACACAGACAAAAACGAATATTACATCTCGTTTGCCAAAAACGGCACGATGTACTTCTCGTCGAATGGAGGAACGACGATGGAAAATGATAAAAATTACAACATACGAACTTCTGAATTTAAGGGGGGGAAATTTCTATCCTCTAATCCATTAAATGAAGCCATCAATACGGAATATTATGAGGCTGACGTTTTCATTTCACCAAACGAAAAATATATTATTTACTGTTCGGAAAGACCAGGTGGCAAGGGGAAAGGTGATTTGTACATTAGTTTTAAGGATGACAAAGGAGCGTGGCAACCCGCTAAGAATATGGGAGCGTCAATAAACACAAGCGGTTATGAGTTTTGTCCTTTTGTAACTAGCGACAATAAATATTTATTCTTCTCGCGGGACGGCGACATCTACTGGGTTTCAACAAAAGTCGTGGATAATCTTCGTTAGCAATTATTAAGATTTTGTTTCAGAATTTGTAACCATCCAAATAACTCACGGTATTTCTTACTAAAAAGTAGAACAAATGAAATGAATTGTGCATATTTCCTCTACAATTTAGTATCATATAAAGATCGTATTTCAGGACGAAATTTTTCGGACCTCACACTCAACACTTGAACAATGAAAGAAACTCGATTAGGAGAATTTGAAGAAGTGATATTATTACTCGTAGGTATTCTGGGAGAACAAGCCTACGCGTTTAGAATCGCAGAAGAATTTGAATCACAAACAGGCCGCGCTGTTTCTATCGGCGCAACGCATTCAACGCTTGACCGCTTGGAGAACAAAGGCTTTCTAAAGTCGGAGATGGGAAGTTCAACTCCCGAAAGGGGAGGAAGGAGAAAAAGGATTTTCACAATTACTGCGCTTGGTAAACGCGTGTTAAAAGAATCAAGAGATTTCAAAATGGCATTGTGGGGGCAGTATCCAGCCTTTGCTGGTAAATTAAACTATGAGATGTAACCAATGGCCAGGAATAAAATACATCCGCCAAGACTAGCGCAGCGCCTGCTACGAACTTTTTTACGAGATGATCTCTCGGATGAGGTGCTGGGAGACTTGGAGGAAAAATTTTATCTGACGGCTACACGTAGGTCTCAGTTTAAGGCGCAACTCAATTATTGGTATCAGGTCTTTCACTACCTGCGCCCTTTTGCTATTCGAAAATCCAAACCGACTTATTCAAATCATTTCGCTATGTATCAAAGCTATTTCAAAATCGGATGGAGAAACCTACTGAAAAATAAAGGGTATTCTGTTATCAACATCGGTGGCCTTGCTGTTGGTATGACTATAGCTATTTTGATTGGGCTCTGGGTTTATCATGAGTTATCGTTTAATAAATATCATAAGAATTATGATCGTATCGCTCAGGTAATGAAAGGTGGAACTCGTGAAGGAACCCTTTTTTCCGGCGGGTTATCGCTCCCTTATCCGCTGATCGATGTACTTAAAACAAGTTACGCTGCAAACTTCAAACACATCGTTGAGGCACTTCAACCTCGCGAATATATTTTATCCTCAGGGGAAACTAAAATATCGCGAACTGGCCAGTTCTTGGGCGCTGGTCTTCCCGAAATGCTTTCCCTAGAAATGTTGAGGGGAAACTGGAATTGTCTGCAAGATCCTCATTCTATTTTGTTGTCAGCTTCTGCGGCCAAAGCATTGTACGGTGATGCAGATCCTACTGGGAAAGTTCTCAAGATCAATACAGAAATGGACGTGAAAGTTACGGGTGTTTATAGGGATTTACCACACAACACAAAATTTCATGATGTTAAATTTTTTGCTCCCTGGGAGCTTGCGCTTTTGCACAATGCATGGATCAAAGACCAGCCCTGGGACAATCATTTTCTTTATATCTATTGTGAAATCGCCCCGAACACTTCATTTGAATCTGTTTCAAAAATGATTGTCGAAGCCGAAATGAAAGTCATTGATAAAATGGAAAATTTGAGTGAGCTCATAGCACAGCGTCCGCGTATTCAATTGCTCCCCATGTCCGACTGGCATCTCCGTGCGGATTTCAGTCATTTTCCTAATTACGGAATTCCAGATAGCGGCCCCGTTAGATTTGTAATTCTAGTGGCCACCATCGGCTGTTTTGTGCTGCTGTTGGCATGTATTAACTTTATGAACTTGAGCACAGCTCGATCGGAAAAGCGTGCAAGGGAAGTTGGTATTCGTAAGGCAATGGGTTCCTTTAGGAAACAATTGGTAAGTCAGTTTTTTTCCGAATCGTACCTGGTTGTGATCTTCGCTTTTATCTTGGCGGTCACTTTTTCATTTATTGCATTACCCTGGTTCAATAGCTTAGCTGATAAGGAATTGATCATGCCTTGGACCTACCATTGGTTCTGGGGTTGTAGTCTTGGTTTTATCTTGATTACAGGATTAGTGGCCGGAAGTTATCCAGCCTTATACTTGTCGTCTTTTAATCCGATTAAAGTTTTAAAAGGCACTTACCGCACAGGGCGTTCGGCATCTATTCTTCGAAAAGTTTTGGTGGTTGCACAATTTACGGTATCCGTCACGTTGATCATCAGCACCATCATCGTTTATAATCAGATTGTATTCGCCAAAAATCGACCGGTAGGTTACACGCAAGTGGGTTTGATTATGGTTCAAAAAAAATCCAACGACTTTTACGGTAAAACAGATGAACTGAGAAATGAGCTTAAGAAAACTGGAGTGGTCGAAGAAATTTCAGAATCCGGCGGGCCGGTTACAAATGTCTGGTCGAACAATGATGGATTTGAATGGGCAGGCAAGGATCCCAACCTGAAACACCAGTTTGGTACGTTAGGCGTCAGTACTGAATATGGCAAAACCGTGGGTTGGCAATTTGTTGAGGGCCGGGATTTTTCACAAGAATTTGTTTCAGACTCCAGCGGGATAGTTATCAATGAAACAGCAGCAAAAGACATGGGCCTTGAACACCCGGTAGGGGAAATTATTCATTGGAAAAACAGATGGTGGAATGTTGATAAGGACTACAAAATAATTGGTGTTGTCAAGGACATGGTCATGAAATCTCCATACGAAGCTACACTACCGACCATCTTTCTCCTCAATCGACAACATTCGTACATCAACATAAAAATTGCTCCAGGCGTGGATACAAAAACTGCGTTAGAGCAAATGGAAAAGGTTTTTCGAAAACTTATTCCGTCTGCACCGTTTGAATATCAGTTTGCCGATCAGCAATATGCACTGAAATTTGCAAAGGAAGAACGCATTGGAAAATTAGCTTCAACGTTTGGAACGCTCGCCGTATTGATCAGTTGCCTGGGATTATTTGGACTCGCTTCTTTCGTAGCAGAACAACGAACCAAGGAAATTGGTATCCGTAAAGTTGTAGGAGCAACTGTTATAGATCTCTGGCAGATGTTATCAAAAGATTTTATCCTTTTGGTTTTACTCTCCTGCCTTGTCGCGAGTCCCATTGCTTATTATTCCCTCTCAAAATGGCTGGAGAATTATGCTTACCGCACAGAAATTTCGTGTTGGATATTTGGTATTGTCTGCCTTTGCGCCGTGATAATTACATTATTGACTGTGAGTTTCCAGACGATCAAAGCCGCGATGATGAATCCGGTCAAGAGTTTAAAATCCGAGTAATTTGTGAATCAGGATGGTCGAAAAAAAAATTAATAGGATGGGTTATAAAAAATAATTGGATGAAAAAAATTAGTGAAGAGTTGACCTATAAAGTAACCGGTTGTGACATGAGGGCTCATAATACACCAGGGATCGCGTTCCAGGCAGTCCAGGTTTAAAAAATTAGAAAAGGATTAAAATAAAGTTTGGAGTGCCAAGCCTTGAGGTAAAGCGACTATGTAGGAAGCATAATCATATCGTTGCTAATCATGAAATCGCAAAGCGTCCTTAAATTCTGACCATTCCGATTCAGACAAATTGAAAAAGAATAAAACCATACCGCCCGCACTCCCTAGGAAACTTCTTCTCAGGTTTCTTCGCGACAATCTTGCCGAAGAAGTCAATGGAGATCTCGAAGAAAAGTTTTACTGCACGTTACAAACAAAATCTTTGTTTCGAGCTCGCATTAATTATTGGTACCAGGTCTTTCACTACCTGCGCCCTTTTGCTATTCGAAAATCAAAACCGACTTATTCAAATCATTTCGCTATGTATCAAAGCTATTTCAAAATCGGATGGAGAAACCTCGTGAGGACTAAAAGCCATTCGGTCATCAACATCGGTGGGCTTGCAGTTGGTATGACAGTCGCCATGCTTATTGGATTTTGGATTTATGATGAATTGTCGTACGATAAATACCACGAGAACTATAATCGGATTGGTCGCGTGATTCGTAATGGAACATTGAACGGCAACACAATATCTACAACCTATTTGCCATACGCGCTGGGAGACGAACTAAAAACAAAGTATGGAAGTAACTTCAAACATATTGTCATGGCTTGGCCCGTAGGAACACATATTCTTAGCACTGTTGACAAAAAACTCTCCCATACCGGCCAATTTATAGAATCAGGTGCGCCAGAAATGTTAACCTTGAAAATGTTAAAAGGATCCTGGAAAGGTCTGAAAGACCCACACTCCATTCTGCTTTCTGCTTCCCTGGCAAACATCCTTTTTGGTGACGACGATCCTATGGAGAAGATGATCAAGATCGACAATGCAATGGACGTTAAAGTCACTGGTGTATATGAAGATTTGCCACACAACACCCATTTTCGGGACGCGGATTTTTTAGCGCCCTGGGAACTATTTGTTACGCATAACCAATGGATGTTAAGCCAAGGATTTAAGAATAATTTTCTTGATATATATGTGGAGATTCAACCGGCCATCAATTTTGAAACGATATCTGCAAATATAAAAGACGCCATTTTAAACAACGTCAAAGATGACAAGGCTTACGTCGATGCTAATCCGCAGCTTTTTCTTCACCCGATGCGTAAATGGCATCTTGAATCAGAATTTACAAATGGAGTGGCGACAGGTGGGCTTATTCAGTTTGTTTGGTTGTTTGGGATTATCGGCACCTTCGTCTTGCTGCTGGCTTGCATCAACTTTATGAATTTGAGCACGGCGCGTTCGGAAAAACGTGCCAAGGAAGTAGGCATCCGAAAAGTTATGGGTTCTGTTCGTCGCCAGCTGGTAAATCAATTTTTTACAGAATCTTTTATGGTGGTGTCATTGGCCTTTATCATATCCATCTGCACAGTAAGTCTAACGTTGCCGTGGTTCAATGAATTAGCAGGTAAACAAATGACCATGCTTTGGATGAGCCCATTTTTTTGGATCATCAGTTTTTGTTTTATCCTTGTCACAGGAGTTTTGGCTGGAAGTTATCCCGCACTTTATTTGTCATCATTTCAACCTGTTAAAGTTCTGAAAGGTGTTTTCAGAGCTGGTCGCTTTGCTTACATTCCCAGAAAGGTTTTAGTGGTTATTCAATTTACGGTATCCATAACGTTGGTTATCGGTACGATGATCGTGTATCAACAAATTCAATTCGCGAAAAACAGACCGGTAGGGTATTCTCGAGATGGCTTGATCATGATGCAGATGACCTCGTCCGATTTCTATGGAAAAACGGATGTTCTCCGAGACGAGTTAATTAAAACTGGCGTAGTAGAAGAAGTGGCGGAGTCAGGGAGTCCGACAACAGCCATATGGTCAAGCAACGGTGGTTTCAATTGGAAAGGGAAAGACCCGAATCTTCAAACTGAGTTTGCAACATTATCAGTAGCACCAGAATATGGAAGTACAGTCGGTTGGCAATTTATAGCCGGAAGAGATTTTTCAAGAACGCTTTCCAGTGATTCAGCGGCATTTGTCATTACCGAAGCTGCAGCGAAATTTATGAATCTTGAAAACCCGATTGGTGAGGAGGTGCGATGGGAGCCTGGGTGGCGAAAAGGGATGACTTTCAAAATTATCGGCGTTATCAAGGATATGGTAATGATCTCGCCCTATGAACAGCCCATGCCTACAGTGTTTTTTTTAGGAGGCCCAACGAATTGGCTCAACATTAAGATTAATCCGGGAGTGAGTGCTGTCAGCGCGATACCAACAATAGAAGCCGTTTTCAAAAAAATAATTCCCTCCGTTCCATTCGACTACAAGTTTGCCGATCAGGAATATAATTTAAAGTTTGCCGCAGAAGAACGCATCGGTGAGTTGGCTTCAGTGTTCGCTACACTGGCTATCCTTATCAGTTGTCTTGGATTGTTTGGATTGGCCTCCTTTATCGCGGAACAACGTACTAAGGAAATCGGTATTCGAAAAGTGGTTGGCGCTTCAATCTTTCAACTTTGGCAGATGTTATCAAAGGATTTTGTAGTGTTGGTCGCCATCTCGTGTATCATCTCAATTCCCGTTGCTTATTACTTTTTATCGGATTGGATAAAAGAATATGACTATCGAACAGAAATTTCCTGGTGGATATTTTTTGTTTCCGCCATCGGAGCTGTCGTTATTACGCTGTTGACAGTAAGTTATCAGGCCATAAGAGCAGCGAGGATGAACCCTGTGAACAGTTTGAGATCGGAGTAATTAACTGAATCAGGTGACCCGTGTATATGGATTAGCAGAATTATTCAAAAAAGTAATCGGATGAAAAAAATTAACCAAGTGTTGACCTATGAAGTAATCTGTTGTGCGGAGCATAATGAACCAGAGAACTGGCCCCGCGAAGTAAAGCGACAATTTAGGAAGTATAAATCATACCGTTGCTAACCATGAAATCGCAAACCTGTGCAGCCGTAAATTCCGACATCCCGATTTAGACAAATTGAGAAAGAACAAAACCATACCACCCGCACTTCCTAGGAAACTTCTTCTCCGGTTTCTTCGCGACGATCTGGCCGAAGAAGTGCTGGGTGATCTTGAAGAGAAGTTTTATATCAATGTAAAAAAGAAGTCGGTCTTTAAGGCACAAATTAATTACTGGTACCAGGTTTTTCATTACATGCGCCCATTTGCTATTCGAACATCAAAGCCTACGTATTCAAACCATTTCGCTATGTATCAAAGCTATTTTAAAATCGGATGGAGAAACCTTGTGAGGAATAAGGGTTACTCGCTTATTAATATTGGGGGACTGGCTATCGGGATGGTTGTCGCCTTATTAATCGGATTGTGGATCAATGATGAATTATCATTTAATAAGTATCATAAAAATTATGATACCATAGCCAAGGTTTACCGAACCAATGATTGGGGTGATGGAATTCAGGCCAGTACCTCCATGGTTGTCGGGCTTGGAAGCCTGTTACGTTCCGAGTACGGCCCACACTTTAGAAACGTTGTTATGATCAGGCAACGGATCGAGGATCGCGTCTTTTCATTTGGTGAAAAAAAACTCACCCAGGGAGGTTATTTCATGCAACCAGAAGGTGTAGAAATGTTCAGCCTGAGGTTGCTTCAAGGGAGTAGCGAGGGGGCGCTAAATGACTTGAAGTCTATCATCATTTCTGAGTCATTGGCAAAAAAACTTTTTGGAATTGAAGATCCATTGAATAAAATAATAAGGATGGACGCGGCCAATGATTTTATGATAACAGGTGTATTCGAAGACCTGCCTAAAAATTCAGAGTTATACGGCGCAACTTTTTTCGCTCCTCTTGATTTCTTCGTCGGTGGAAAAGAAAATTTAAATGTCTGGGATAATTATAACATGACGGTGTATGTGCAATTGCATAATGAAAAGGACATGGAGAAGATTTCTACCCTCATTAAAGATGTCATGTTACCGCATATCAATGAAGAGACTGCGTCCACTAAACCAGAACTATTCCTTCACCCGATGCGTGATTGGCATTTAAATTCACAATTTGAAAATGGTCTAACGGTCACCAGTAAGCAGATGAAAACGTTGTGGTCTTACACAACCATTGGGGTATTCGTTCTTATACTGGCATGCATCAATTTTATGAACCTCAGCACAGCCCGCTCGGAAAAGAGGGCGCGTGAAGTAGGCATTCGAAAATCCATCGGTTCCCAACGCAGTCAGTTGATCCAACAATTTTTCGGTGAATCATTTTTGGTGGCTTTCCTATCGTTTGTTGCAGCTCTTGTTATTGCTCAGTTGGTATTACCCTGGTTTAACAATATATCTGATAAGGACATTGTGATGCCGTGGAGCAATAACGCTTTTTGGATTGCGTGCATTTCGTTTACTGTTATCACCGGTATCTTAGCAGGAAGCTATCCCGCGCTTTATCTGTCGTCCTTTAACCCTGTTAAGGTTTTGAAAGGTACATTTAAGGTGGGTCGGTCCGGATCAATTCCTCGAAACATTTTAGTTACTCTTCAATTTACAGTGTCAATTTGTTTGATTATCGGAACTATTATTGTTTATCAACAAATTGAATTTGCAAAGAACCGGCCTATTGGTTACTCACGCGAAGGCTTACTTTCATTAAAGCCAAGATCACCGGAGTTTTACGGCAAATACGAGGCACTTCGCAATGAATTAAAGAAAACAGGTGCCGTGGAGGAAATGGCCGAATCCAATTATTCGATCACAAGTACATTGGGATGGAACGGAGGCTTTTCGTGGAATGATAGAAAATATGAGCCTAGCTTCAATACCATTTTCGTAACACACGAATATGGTAAGACGATTGGATGGGAATTCCTACTGGGCCGCGACTTTTCGAGAGAAGTTGCAAGTGATACAGCTGGAGTTATAATTAATGAATCTGCTCTGAAAATATTTGGAATTAAAAATCCAATAGGTGAATCGCTTAGTTGGAGGCCCGGCGAATCAGACAGAGGAACATTTAAAATTCTCGGTGTTGTGAAAGATATGGTGAAAGGTTCACCGTTTGAACCGACCGATCCTTCTGTGATCTTTCTTTCAACGGGCGACCTTTCAAATTTGTACATTCGACTTAATCCAAGCGTAAGCGCTCATGATGCCTTGCCGAAAATCCAAGCTGTATTTAACAAGCTCGTACCGTCTGCGCCTTTTGATTACACATTCGCTGATGAAGATTATGACGCAAAATTTCGGGCAGAGGAAAGGATTGGCAAGCTTGCTGCTGTCTTTACCATGCTGGCAATTTTTATTAGCTGTCTGGGTCTTTTTGGATTAGCATCATTCGTTGCCGAACAACGAACAAAAGAAATCGGCATTAGAAAAGTGTTAGGTGCATCTGTAACCAACCTATGGCAAATGTTGTCTAAGGATTTCATGTTACTGATTGTCATCGCTTGCGCCATCTCAATCCCGATTGCATTTTATTGTATGAACAATTGGTTACAGAGCTATGATTACCGCATAGAGATTTCTTGGTGGGTTTTTTTGTGGGCAAGTATTGGTGCGCTTGCGATTACAATACTGACCGTAAGTTATCAGGCGATACGGGCTGCCATGATGAACCCAGTGAAGAGTTTGAGGTCTGAATAACTAACACGGATGAATTAAAAGGAATGATGCAAGAGGGTATCTTTTAAACCAATCGCGCGCGTCATAGTAAAAGAATCGTCCTTAACTTATCACCGGTAAATAAACCATTTAAACCGCCACGCCTCGCGCACAAAATTCTACTTGGTTTTCTGCGAGAGGAAATTGCCGAAGAAGTAGTGGGTGATTTAGAAGAGAAATTTTATCGATCGTTAAGGACCCAGTCTTCTTTAAAAGCTAAAATAAACTACTGGTATCAAGTCTTTCAATACTTACGACCATTTGCCATTAGAAAACTAAAGTCATCACATTCAAACTCTTTCGTTATGTATCGAAGTTATTTCAAAATTGGTTGGAGAAATCTGCTGAAAAATAAAGGTTACTCATCAATAAATATTGGTGGCCTTGGTCTGGGGCTCGCATGCTGCATTTTAATTGGCCTTTACACCTGGGATGAATACAGCTATGACCGTTTTCATAGCCGGTATAAATACATTTACCGAGTTGTGGATCAACAGATCCAGGCACAGGATATTTACAACGTTGCAGTAACACCGGGGCCCTTAGCCGCAGCGTTAGAAGCTGACTTTCAGGAAATAGAATACACATGCAGAATTGGAAAGCTTCGGGATAAAGGAATTTTACAAATTGAAGACAAAGTGTACGAGCCGAGAGAATTGCTGACTACTGACAATTCATTTTTCAAGTTATTTGATTTTCGACTTATCCAGGGAAATCCTGACAAGGCTTTGTTGGCACCCGATGACATTGTCCTCACGGAAAGTGCGGCGGCTAACATTTTTGGGAGTGATTGGCAGTTTTCAAGCAAGCCTTTAGGCCAGCAAATTCAATTTGGTAAAGACAGGGTACTGACAGTAGCAGGAATTGCTAAAAATCCTCCGACGAATTCGCACATCCAATTTGATGTTTTGTTATCGTTGCGTTTTGATGAATTGAATTCACGCAACTATAACTGGGACAGTAATAACTATCACACCTATGTGTCTGTTAATCCGGATGCCGATGTGCAAACTCTCAATAAGAAGGTGTTTCATCATCTTTCCAAATATTTATCGGAGACTACAGCCACGCTTTCACTACAGCCGCTATCTGATATTTATCTTTATTCTGATTTCGATTTTCACACAGATTGGAGTAAAACGAGTGACATATTGTATATCAAGATTTTTGCTGTCGTGGGGTTTTCTGTGCTTGTGATTGCCGTGTTTAACTTCATCAATTTGTCGACAGCGCGGGCGACGAACAGGGCCAAAGAAGTGGGTGTTCGTAAAGTTGTTGGGGCAATTCATAACCAATTGATCACGCAGTTTTTAAGTGAGTCAGTTATCATGACGTTACTAGCGGTTGGATTTGCTATGGCGATCTTACCATTGTTCCTGCCAACACTTAATGAGATTTCCGGAAAGTCCTTAGAAATTCCCTTTGGTGACCCGTATTTCAGCGTCTCGATTTTCCTTTTTGCAATCATTGTTAGTGTATTGGCAGGTTTTTACCCGGCTTTTTATTTGTCTCATTTTAAACCTGCAAAAGCTTTAAAGAATTTATTTAAGATTCACTCAAGACAAATGTTCAGGAAAACACTTGTCGTTGTTCAATTTATTTTTTCCATTGTGTTGATCATCGGAACTATCGTTATCTACAATCAATTAGCATTCCTGCAAAATAAAAACCTGGGTTTTGATGAATCACAATTGTTGTATCTCAGTCTTAAAAAAGAAATGCAAGCTAAAGCGCAGTTGTTAAAGGCAGATCTGCAACAACTAACAACTATATCAGGAGTGGCCGCTACATCGACCACGCTGGTGGATGTCATGAATTCAACTGGCGCGGTCAAGTGGGAAGGGCAGGACGCCGACGACAAATTCCTGCTAACTCAAATCAATGTCGATGCAGATTTCATATCCACAACAGGAATGGAATTAGTGGCAGGAAGAAATTTTAGTCCAGCGATATCCAGCGATACAGTCTCCGCGTATATTATCAATGAAACGGCAGCAAAACGAATGGGCTGGACGCCAGAACAGGCTTTAGGAAAATCTGTTACCCTCTGGCAATTCCCGGGAACGATTATCGGCGTGATCAAAGATTTTCATTTTCGTCCTATGACGACTGCCATTGAGCCGTTCTTGCTTCATAATTGGCCGCGCGAGTCGCCTTCGGGCTTGTTTGTAAAATTAAAAGCAAATCAAATCCCTCAAGGTATTTCTTCAATTGAAAAATTATACAAAAAGTATGATAGTCAGACGGCGATTCATTATCAATTTGTGAATGATGTATTGGAGAACCAATATCGGACAGAAAAAAATACCGGCCGAATCATACTGCATTTTTCCATCTTTGCAATACTGATATCGGCGTTGGGTTTATTTGGTCTAGCTACTTACTCAGCCGAACAACGTACAAAGGAGATTGGTGTCCGCAAGGTACTTGGTGCAAGTGTTAGCAACATTATAAACCTTCTCTCAAAAGATTTTTTGAAGCTTGTAGTTATCGCGTTTCTTATTGCTGCACCTATTGGTTGGTTGACAATGAACCAATGGCTGAAAGATTTCGTGTACAAAATCCATATCGAATGGTGGGTTTTTGTTTTTTCTGGAATTGGTGCTATTGCCATCGCCATTTTAACAGTCTCTCTTCAATCACTGAAGGCAGCGCTCATAAATCCGGCAAAGAGTCTGAGGTCTGAATAAATTTTATCTGAATCATAATAGCAAAACCAACCCTTGCCATGTGTTGAACTGGATCTGCTTTCTTTAAGTTAAAGGCTGTCTTCGTGTTTCGTTGGACCTTTTTTAATTCATCTTGGTGCGTTTTTCATTCGGATTGTGGATTTCTGTTAGCTTCTCTTTCCGTTCCAAAACCATTTTACATACATTTACGTAATAAATAAGCATGAAAGGAACAAACATCGGGGAGTTTGAAGAACTTGTGTTGTTAACTATCGCGGCATTGGTGAATGATGCGTACAGTGTAGCGATATGCGATGAGTTGGAAAAGAATACTGGCCGTGCCGCTAAACTTGGTGTGGTGCATGCTGTGCTAAACCGCCTGGAGGAAAAAGGATTGGTGAAAAGTAAATTGGGAGAAGCAACCAGTATGCGAGGAGGAAAGCGGAAGCGGTTTTATTCGATCACGAACGGAGGAAAGGCTGCCTTAATTAAATCGAAAGAATTACGTGACGAACTATGGAGTAAAATTCCCAACCTTGTTCTAAAACGTATTTGATGAAAACTTCATCCCCGCAACCGCCCAAATGGGCTACTCGATTTTTACGCTGGTATTGTCAGCCAGCGTTGTTAGAAGATTTGGAAGGTGATTTATATGAGTACTTTGAACGGAACGTAAAGGATAAGGGAGTCGGCCAAGCAAAGTTCATTTACATTTTAGACATTCTGAAGTTCTTCCGGCCTTACACGATACGCAAACCGAAATTTCTCAACCTCTTAATTCATTCCATCATGCTCACCAGTTATGTCAAGACGTCAACACGCAGTATAGCACGTAATAAATTATTTTCGACCATTAATATCGTTGGATTATCCATCAGCATGTCTGTCGGATTAATTATTATAGCCATGCTCTTCGATCTGAATAGCTATGATAAATTCCATGAGAATCACAACCGTATATATCGCGTGATTAGTCAATACCAAACCGGCAACAATGAAGCGTATGATTTCAATGCTACAACATCGTTAAAAGCAGCCAAATCGATCCAAGAGTCTTTCAGTGAAGTAGAAGGAGTAGCTGTATTACAACGTACATTTTCAGGCGACTTGTCATTTGGAGAAAAAACAATTCCGCTTTCTGGTTTCTGGGCGAGCGAGGCATTTTTTAAGGTGTTCTCCTTTCAACTGCTGCAAGGTGACCCAGCCACCGCGTTAAAAAATCCATTTTCGTTGGTTCTTACGGAGACATCAGCGCGCAAGCTATTTGATGATAGTAATGTGCTGGGAAAGACCATTGTGTTGAACAATGAAAGAGCATACACAGTTACGGGTGTGTTAAAAGACATTCCTGTGTTTTCTCATATGAAATTTGACATGTTGGGTTCTCTAAGCACATGGGAGATAATTACCGTGAACGCTGAGCAGGAAATGTCATGGCTTAATGTTTGGAATTCTTGGGCGTACGTTTTACTTCCGGCGAATGCCGATGTTGGCGTGGTGCAAAGACGTCTTGATCAGTTGTGTATTCAAGAAAACCGCTCCGTTCAAAATGCCTCTATTAAATTGGAACTTCAGCCGTTGGGTGACATCATTACGGGCGAAAATCACAGCAACCAAATTGGACAGGTGATGGGGAGTACGCCCGTGTGGATGTTAGGAGGATTGTCGTTCATTGTTATCCTGTCAGCTTGTTTGAATTATACAAATTTGTCAATTGCGCGTTCCTTCAGACGGTCCCGCGAAGTTGGGATTCGCAAGACCATTGGCGCGCTTAGGGGACATATAGCCAGTCAGTTCATCACAGAATCGGTCATCATTGCGCTAATGGCGTTAGTGTTTGCACTTTTACTTTTTCTATTTATCAAGCCGCATTTCGTCAGTATGGAACCTTCGCTTCAGGAGTTGTTGGTATTGGAATTGTCACCCAAGCTTATCGCATCATTTATTCTGTTCGCGTTGATCGTTGGTATATTCGCTGGAGTTTTTCCTGCAATGTTTTTTGCTAAAATGAATGCTATCCAAATACTAAAAAATGTAACAACTGTCCCCGCCTTTAAAGGATTAACTTTTAGGAAATTACTTATTGGTTTTCAATATTGTATTTCGATCATGAGCATTTGCGCAACCATCGTCATCTATAAACAATACCGCCATTTTATCGCCTATGATTTGGGATTCACAACGGAAAATATACTCAATATCTCTCTTCAGGGAAACAAGGCTGAGTTGCTGAAAAAAGTATTGCTGGAATTGCCGGAAGTTAAAAACATATCACAGTCAACGCTTATAACCAGCACGGGAAATGCCTGGATTGTCAATATGAAGAATCCGGTAGATCCTCACGATTCGACTACTGTCTTCTTTAATATCGTTGATGAAAATTACTTTCCCTTGCATAACCACAAACTCATTTCAGGAAGAAATTTTGACGGGCAATTAAATGGCAAAGAAGAATCTGAAGTAATTGTAAACCAGCATGTGTTGAACCGCTTTAATATTGCGGGTAAAGACCCTCACAAAGCAATTGATCAAATTGTATATGTGGACAATAAACCGTTAAGGATAATAGGCGTGATGAAGGATTTTGAATATGGTAGAGCAAACAACAGAGGACCAAAAGAGGTCATCATGCGATATTCCAAGGACGCTTCCAATTATCTCAATGTAAAGATTCTCGCCAACGATTGGCCATCAACCTATTCTAAAATTGAAGCGGCATGGAAAAGGATTGATCCGGTTCATCAGCTTCAGGCTAAATTCTACAGCGAAGAAATTGAAGAAGCATTTGTTGGACTAAAAGCGTCGGTTAAAGTAGGTGGGTTCCTGGCGATACTGGTTATCTGTATTGCATCAATCGGCTTACTCGGTATGGTTGTTTTTACCACAGAAACACGACTAAAGGAAATCAGTATTCGAAAAGTACTGGGGGCCAGCGAACGACGATTGACATATCACCTGAGTAAAGGATTTCTAGGAATGTTGATGGCTGCAGCAGCCATTGCACTGCCAATAACCTACCTGTTTTTTGAAAACGTTATGCTTCCGAATATTGCTAATCATGCGCCGCTCAACATTACTGAATTATTGCTCGGCGTATTTGCCGTGATGCTCCTTGCCTTACTGATGATTGGTTCGCAAACGCTAAAAGCTGCGCGCACCAATCCTGCTGATATATTGAAGGTTGAATAAGTGTAATATAATATCAAAAGAATTAACGGGTAGCTGGAAGTATTTTTTCAATAATGATACGCTGCATTAACGCCGGTTCCGTTGTAGGCAACGAATGGGCAGAACGTTCAAACCAGAATAATTCTTTTTTGGGCGCCGTTAGTGATTGGAAATATTTTTCAGTTAAAGTGGAATTGGTTTGATAGTCTTTTCGGCCGACGAAAAAATAGATCGGACAATGCAGCACGGGTGTGCTTTTTAACAAATTATCTTTTGAAGCTTCATTGAATACAGCAAGCCATGTGGAAGCCCAAGCCTGTACTTGCTGTTGTGTTATTTTGGCTTTTGATCCCATGTAATGTAAAACCCACTTCCGATGGTAGTAAAGTTGTTCTCCATTTTCAAACGGTATGGCAATTGAAACTAGTTCTGCAAGTGCATCACTATTCTTTGTTTTTTTTGCCTGCTCTTTCATCAACTCAAGAATAATCCGTTCGCTATCCAATTGATTTACCATTGGACAAATTGGAATGTAAGCATGTAAAAGGTGGGGATGATTTTTTGCTATGTAAAACCCGGGAACTGTTCCCCATGAATGCCCGACAAGATAGAGTTTGGGCTGATTAAATCTTTTTAGTAAAGAGTCAATCAGAGCCTTGGTATCGATTTGAAACAGCGAAACTTGGAGAGGCTCAGGAGATTTGTTCAGTGTTAATGTTTTGCCACTTTCCCGCTGATCCCATTGAACAACAATAAAGTGTTCTTGCAACTTATTCGTAAACTTTTCTGCGTAATGGATCACAGAATTTCCAGGACCACCGTGAAGGAATAGCAGCAATGGTTTTGTATTGTCCTTGCTTTTTACACTGACATATTGTTTGATGCCGCCAATCAATATCGTTCCGGATGAATCGATGGCCGTCTGGGCTACTACAACTCCACTGAAGACCAAAAAACTCAAGGCGAAAAGAACTTTTATCTTCATGAAATTGCGTTTCCATCTAAATTAATGATTATTAGAATATACCCATGAAACATTTTTTTATTTATTGAATTATTTCAATAAATAATAAGTTAAATTGAAAACGATTACGGGTATGAATGCAAAAAAAGCGGAAAAGATTTCTAAAGCACTTGCTGATCCAAACCGGCTGTTGATTTTAAAAGAAATCAAAAAGCAAAAGGATTGTATGTATTGTGTTTACCTGAATGATATCGTTGATCTCGCCCAACCTTCTATTGCACACCACCTTAAGATTCTTACAGATACAGAGTTAATTCTTTCTGAGAAGGAGGGACGCAATGTTAAATATTCCTTGAACAACCAGGTGTTGGATGACTATATTACCTTCCTCGAATCCCTAAAAAAATAATTTCTATTTTTTTTATTCATTTATTGAAACATTTCGATAAATCTATAAGTTAAAGTCTCTCATAGCGAATATTTCGAGTTGAGTTGCGCTTGAATTTATCGAAAAACTTAAATAAATCAATAAATAAACAACCTATGAAGCGAATTTTTAGAAACCCACTAATGAAAGCAATTCCATATGCATTGGGATTTTGGCTCCTTGCTTTTATTATCGAGTCTTGTGTTTCCAGAGCGGATGACCTAAGTGCAAACGCAACCAATAGTAAACCAGCCGTTATGCGCACACCCGTAGATGGTATTGTTGTTCAGCCCAGTGAAATTAGCGAAGAGTTGGAAGTTGTCGGGACCCTGGTTGCCAACCAACGGGTTGACATTGTCAGTGAGCTGACGCGGAAAATTGTACGCGTAAACGTTAAGGAGGGCAGCAAGGTAAAAGAAGGCGCATTGCTATTTCAACTTGATGATGCGGATCTTCAAGCTCAACTTGAAAGACTGAGGCAGGAAGAAAAACTTGCCCTGTTAAATGAAGAAAGACTTAAAGATCTTATTGCAAATGAGGCGATCGCACAGCAGGATTATGATCAGGCTTCTACAAACCTGAAAGTTATTCAGGCGCAAATTCGTGAACTTCAGGTAACAATCAGCAAAACCAGAATTACAGCACCTTTCAACGGGCAAGTCGGCATCATCAATGTGCATCCTGGGTCAATTGTTTCGGTAAATACAATTCTTACCGACATTGAAGATAACAGTGTGATAAAAGTGGATTTTTCTGTGCCTGAAAAATATACGAATACCATTTACCCAGGAAGCGTTCACACTTTTAAAATTGCCTCTAACGATAAGGAATATCAGACAAAAGTAATTGCCCGAGCAGCGAGCCTTAAAGAAAATACCCGGACCCTTCTCGTTCGATCAGAGACGGCCAATCCAAACGGAAATCTTTTACCAGGGCAAAGCGCTCGCCTCACACTTGCCTTAAGCACATCTGACAGTGCACTCTCGGTTGCATCGAATGCATTGATTCCTTCTTCGAAAGGATATAGTGTTTATGTTTCGAGGAACAACGCAGTTGTACCTGTGCCTGTAGTGATAGGTCAACGAAGTGAAAGCGCTGTTGTAATCACCAGTGGCTTACAAAAAGGCGATACGGTTATTACCAGTAACTTGTTAAGACTTGTTCCTGGGGCGCCTATTCAGTTCGTTACCTTACAATAATCTCAATTTTATTATACCCATCCTTCAACAATTATTTTCATGAGTGCTATTTCACAAGTAAGTATATCACGCCCCGTATTAGCCGGGGTAATGTCAGTCTTGCTAATTCTTTTCGGTATCGTAGGGTACACTTTTCTTGGTACCCGCGAATATCCGGTAACCGAATCACCAACCGTAGTTGTAACGACAGTTTATCCTGGAGCAAGTGCCGACATCATTGCATCGCAGGTAACCAAGCCGTTGGAAGAAGCCGTGGCAGAAGCAAATGGTATCCGCGCGTTGTCGTCTGTTTCCCGCGAGCAAGTTAGTATCATTACCGTCGAATTTAATCTCGACGCTGACCTTGAAGCAGCTGCTAACGATGTTCGCGACAAGGTGTCCAAATCACGTTCTCAATTACCTGCCGATATCGAGCCGACCATCGTAGAGAAAATGGGCCCGCCAGATTTCCTGGTATTTCTTACCGTGCAAAGCGATACACGAAGCCTCGAAGATGTCACGGATTTTGTTAACATCAATATTAAAGAACGGCTTCAATCCATTCCGGGTGTACGCCTGGTAGACTCGTACGCGGGTCGCAAGCGTGCCATGCGATTAAGAATGGATCCTGTTAAACTTGCGTCGTATGGACTTACACCTTCCGATGTGCAGGCTGCTCTTCAGCGTGAGAATGTCGACCTTCCCAGTGGAAGAATTGAAGGTGCAAACACGGAAGTGACCTTAAGAACCCAAGGGAGGCTCGTGTCGGAGGAAGACTTTAACAACATGATCATCCTTCAAAAAGAAGGTGCTATTGTTCGCTTTAAGGATATTGGTACCGCGGTCATGTCTTCTCAAAATGAACGGACGGCCATGATTGTCGGCGAAGGGAATACAGCCCGATATGGTGTTGGAACCGGCGTTCAGCCTCAGCGTGGTGCCAATTCATTAGCCATCGTAGATGAGTTTAACAAACGATTTGATGAGATTGTAAAAACAGCTCCAAAGGATTATATCATCTCACTTGGAAAGGACTTTACGGTTCCTGTTCGCAATTCCCTGTCTGAAGTAGAGGAGACCTTGTTTCTTGCTTTTGGTCTTGTGGCGCTGATCATATTTATATTTCTGCGCGACTGGCGAAGTACATTAATTCCATTGGTAGCCATACCAGTGTCTATTATTTCTGCCTTCTTTATCATGTACCTGGGCGATTTTTCCATCAATGTATTAACATTGCTGGGACTAGTGCTCGCCATCGGGCTGGTGGTGGATGATGCGATTGTTGTACTGGAAAATATCTATAGTAAGATTGAAAAAGGAATGAGCCCGCTGCAGGCAGCAAGAAAAGGAGCGGATGAAATTTATTTTGCAGTTATATCTACAACGATTACCCTGGCTGCCGTTTTTCTCCCGATTCTATTTCTGGGTGGAATCACCGGACAATTGTTTAAAGAATTTGCCATCGTCGTCTCCGGTTCTGTTTTAATTTCAGCATTTGTAGCATTGACGCTGTCGCCCATGATGAGTGCTTACTTGTTAAAAGCAAATGCATCACAGGGCTGGTTGTATCGCAAGACTGAACCATGGTTCGAGGCTTTGAATCGGGGGTACGAAAAATCACTTCACATATTTTTTAGATTCCGTTGGCTAGGTTTTGTCGTGTTGATCTTGTCATTTGGAATCGCGTGGATATTAGCACCCACATTGCCTTCCGAATTGGCACCGCTCGAAGACCGATCTATGATTGGGCTGGCGGTTATTGCGCCTGAAGGGACATCCTTTGAAAGTATGGAAGAAACCATGAAGGAGATCAATAAGTATGTTACTGATTCCATCCCTGACTTGAACAAAAATACCACCTATGCAGGCATCGCTGCATCCGTAGGGACGCTCGTTCAGCCGGTGAATGGTGGCTTCCAGTGGATATTTTTGGAAGACCCGAAAAACAGGAAGAGTGGCTTGACGCAGCAACAAGTGTATGAGAAACTTGTTGCAGCCTCGCAAAAGTTTAGAAACGTAATCATCATACCGATACAAATTCCAACAATTGGTGGATTCTCCAGCTCGCAACCATTACAATATGTTGTGCAAGCCCCAGACCTGAAATCGCTCATTGACGTAATGCCACAACTAATGGGTAAGGTCTACCAGAGTTCAAAATTAAGTTTCCAGGATCCCGACTTTAAAATTAACAGACCTGAGATCGGTATCACCATAGATCGTCAGAAGGCTGCTCAATCAGGCATCTCCACACAAGAGATAGGCCGGACGTTGCAATTAGCGTTAAGCGGGAGACGATATGGTTATTTTATCTACAATGACAGACAATATGAAGTTATCGGACAACTCGATCGCCAGGAACGTTCTGCACCTGCCGACTTGCGCTCACTCTTTCTAAAATCCGAAAATGGTGAGATGGTCTCTCTTGATAATTTGGTAAAAATGGAAGAGTCGGTGAGTCCTCCCGCCATTTATCGCTACAATCAATCCTACAGTGCTACCATATCAGCAACGCCTGCAGCCGGTGTAAGCTTGGGTGAGGCAATCAAAGAAATGGATGCTATTGCCAAAGGTGTTTTACCTCCTGGGTTTAATACTACCTTGGCTGGACAAAGCCGCGACTATGCAGAAAGCAGCGATAGTTTAATTTTTGCGTTCATCTTTGCCATTCTGTTGATTTACCTGGTGCTTGCCGCACAGTTTGAAAGTCTAATTGATCCTTTTATCATCTTGCTTACAGTACCCATGGCGTTGACCGGGGCATTGTTGAGTCTGTGGATCACCGGGCATTCCATCAATGTATTTAGCGAAATTGGAATCATCATGTTGATCGGTCTGATTACTAAAAACGGGATCCTTATTGTGGAATTTGCTAATCAACGGAAGGAAGAAGGGCTGTCGGTTAAGGACGCAGTTTTGACGGCAGCTTCGTCACGGTTCCGGCCAATATTGATGACAACACTGGCCATGATTTTCGGAACACTTCCTATTGCATTGTCGCTTGGAACATCATCCGGTAGCCGGACTTCATTAGGCATAGCAGTAGTCGGCGGGTTAATCTTTGCGGGAGTACTTACATTATATGTGATTCCTGCAGTGTATTCTTACTTCTCACGTGCTTATGTCCCGAGAAAAGAGGAAAGCGATAAAGCGTTTCCCGAACGTACATCAGACGTTGTTATAGCTTCTTAATTATATTTATATAGATATGAAATCAATTTCTAAATATATTTTATTGGCACTTGCATTCGGAGCTTTTACTCCGAATGTAAAAGCCCAACAAAAACTGTCGTTGCAGGAAGCGGTTAATCTTGCTGTTGACCAAAATCCAGAGATATTGGCGCGCGACCTGGAGATCGAAAAATCCAGGCAACAAAAGATTGTTTCCCGCAGCTTGTTTCTGCCTTCGGTAAACTTGTCAGCCCAAGCCAACCATTATTTTCGATTAAATCCTTTTTTCGGGTTTGGCGAGTCAGCTGCTGATGGAAAAATTCCTTATGGGCGATTTGGGGGAGAGGACCAGGTAGGCGCATTTTTATCCGCTGTTCAACCGTTGTATAACCCACAGGCATTTCCTGCCGTGCAACATTCGCGCATAAAAGAGGAAGAGAGCAGATTGGCACTGAGCTCGACAAAGATCGAAACTCAAGCCGCCGTAAAGCAAGTCTATTTGCAAATCCTTGTGTTGAATGAACGAATCAAGTTACAGCATGAAAGCATTAAGCGAAATCAGCGTGCATTACAGGACGCCAAGTCGTTGTTCCTTCAGGGCAAGGGTTTGCGTGTCGACACGCTTAGGGCGTACACTGCCGTAAAGAATCTGGAACCGGATTTATTGAAATTAACTTCTGCTGTAGAGACGAGTAAGCTCCAAATGAAAGCGCTTATTGGAATCGACTCCCTTCAGGATATCCAACTTACAGATTCGCTTTTTCTCCCGGATGCTGGCAGCATACCGTCAGAAGATACAGTCTATGCAGTGGCGAAAAATAATAATCCGTTGTATCGTGCTATTGAATTGCAAAAGGAGTTGAATAGCCAGGAGATAAAAATTGCATCCTCAGCAAGAATGCCAGTAGTGAATGCAGTGGCACAGTATCAAATACAGTCGCAAACGAACAACTTTGAATATAATAACGCGTACTATCCTTCGTCATCATTTGTAGGGTTGCAAATATCTGTACCGCTGTTTACTGGCCTAAGCAATCAAGCTAAGGTAAGGCAAGCCCGAATATCGAAAGATCAAACCCATCTTCGGTCTCAATATGAATATGAACAACTCCGGTCGAAGGTGCATGAGGTTGTATCGAACAGTCACGAGTCATTGGCGCGTCTACAGACCACTGTTGATGTGAGAGAGACCGCTCAGTTGAGCTATAATATCATTCAATACCGTTACAAACGTGGAGTAGCTTCACGGCTGGAATTAACAGACGCTGAGTATGAACTTTCTGCCGCGCAGTCCAACTACCTAGAAGCGGTCTATGATTATTTATCTGCCCGAATTGAACTGCAGCGGATCATGGGAGAATAAAAAAACTCATAGGAGAGTAGCGATAGGTTGATTGCTAAAGAGAAAGCCAAAGGAACGTTCCGAGTAACTTTCTCTTTTTTATTATGTAACGCGGCAAGGCGAAGAAAAAAATTCACGCTGTAGATTTTTTCGTCATTGTCATTATCAAAAAAAGTTGGTTCAAGACAATAATAACAAGATCTCATTTCTGGTATGATGTTTTTTAGATAGCCTTAATAAAAAACATTAACCAAAAAAGATCCATATGAAAAAGTTACTCACAATAGTTTTCGGTGTTGCATTGATGGGACTATGCTCACTGGTAAATGCGCAAAATCAGGACACTGCTTCAACCAATATTAGTGGACAACCTGCCGTAGAGCAGGGAGACGATACGCAAAGTGATGATGCTAAAACCCAGGAGGCTGAACGACTTCAATCGACCGATGACCAATTGCAAAATGATGCCGATGAGATGAAAGAGAATTTTGAAGGTGCGACAATTGACAAGGTCGGCCCGAACGGCGAGAAGCTTTTTATGGAACGCGGAAAATATTACTATATGAACGATGAAGGAAAAAAAGTAAAAGTGAAGAAGTCGGAAGTGAGAGATAAGTCAAAGGACGGCGTTCAATAACGATAATTTTATAATTCAGTTATACTACAATGAAATAAAGGACGAAGCTTATGTTTGCGTCCTTTATTTTTTTCCATTCTGTTAAATTCGGGAAGGGTCCATCACATCAGGCTCTCAACTTTTTGTTGTAAAATGTGACCGGTGTTTTTAAAAACAGCATCATCACCCTGGGCAACAGCTATTGCAAGTTTATCTGCTTTTTTCATCATGACATGATCTGGGAAAGGAGAGACATCAGGATCAGTAATAGCCTCGAGAAGAACAGGTCGGTCGGATGAAAGCGCCTTTTTCCACGCGTCCTCCAGTTGGTCTGGTGCATCTACCCTTAATCCTAAAAATCCAATGCTTTCTGCATATGCGGCATAATTAAAGTCCGGGATCACCTGGGTCGTTTCAAGTTTGGCATCACCTTCCATCATACGCTGTTCCCACGTTACCATATTCAAGTCGCGATTGTTTAAAACACATACAATAATATTAGGCGTCTTCCACGACTGCCAGTATTTGCCAATGGTTAGAAGTTCCTCGTTTCCATTCATCTGCATGGCGCCGTCGCCGGCAAAAGCAATGACGGTGCGATCAGGATATGCAAACTTTGCTGCAATGGCATAAGGCACGGCACAACCCATGGTTGCAAGATTGCCCGACAATGAGGCCATCATGCCCTCCCTTGTTTTCAGTTCCCGCGCATACCAGCTCGCGCACGAACCCGAGTCTGATGTCAAAATACAATTATCGGGAAGCAATGGTGATAACGTCGTGAATACACGTTGTGGGTTTAGCAGTTCCGATTCTCGCAGTGCTAATTGTTCCTGCTCTCGATTCCAAATTTGTACGTCGTCCATTATTTTATTGCGCCAATCTTTTGCATTTTTTTGGTGCAAAAGCGGAATTAATCGTTTCAGTGTTTCCTTACTGTCTCCAAGAAGATTTGTTTCTACGGGATAGCGAAGGCTAAGCATGCGACCATCAAGATCAATTTGCACCGCGCGTGCCTGCCCCTCTTTAGGAAGAAATTCGGCATACGGGAAACTTGTTCCGATGAGTATCAGTGTGTCGCAATTGTTCATCATATTTACGGTGGCTCTTGTTCCAAAGAAGCCAATAGATCCGGTAACAAACGGAAGGTCATCGGGCAGCACAGATTTTCCGAGCAGCGCTTTAGCCACACCAGCATCCAGCAGGTTTGCAAGCGTGATGACTTCGTCCGAGGCATTCGCAGCGCCCGCTCCAATGAGTATACTCACTTTGTTGCCTACATTTAGTATGTGTGCAGCTTCTTCCAGTGCCTTCTGAGTAGGGATACTATATGAATCAGGGTGACCTACGCCTGTATGAATCGAAAAATGCTCGTGCGGAGGTATCTCAACTGCCTCCATCGTTTGTACATCATTAGGTATAATTACGCATGTAACAGTTCTCTCCGCTTTCGCAATGCGGATAGCCCTATCGATAAGATGGCGAATCTGGGTCGGATCAGATGCCATATGAACGTATTCATGCGCAACATCTTTAAATAGAGAAACAAGATCAATTTCTTGTTGATAGCTTCCACCGATGGCCATTCGTGCTGATTGGCCAATAATGGCAACCACAGGCTGATGATCGAGTTTAGCATCATATAAACCATTTAATAAATGAATTGCGCCGGGGCCGGACGTCGCCAAACAAACTCCAACTTCACCTGTGAACTTTGCATGCGCACATGCCATAAACGCAGCCATTTCTTCATGGCGTACCTGTGTAAATTTTATGGACTCCATAGACCTGCTTAACGCGCCGAGGATACCATTAATACCATCGCCTGAATAACCGAAAATACGACTGATACCCCAGGCACCGAGTCGTTTGATAATAAAGTCGCTTACATTCATTGTCAGTGTTGCTTTTGCGGGGTTATAATAATATTATAAGTGGTGAATTTTATTCTCACCTGCGGATAAGATGCCCCCAACTTTGATACACGAAAAAATCCGTAACTATTGTTCTGGCTTTTTTTGACGTGGATAAAGGCAAGGGTTTACCTGCCCGTGTAGAAGGCGACAAAATTCTTTCCGTAAATGAGGTCAACGAATCTCAATATTGAGCAGCGATGATTGAACGTTAAATTTCTCCAGCGTCGTATCTATTATATCTCATATATCTCAAATTCCGAATGGCCCGTTTAGCGTCACAGTTAAATTTGGTAACGCCAAAAAAAGTTCGGGAATATTGAAGGTTATAATCGATGAATATTTTTCCCGTTGTAGAATAATTCAGCAGTAATAGTTATTAAAGAACCTCCGTAAAAGGTGTTTAACAACGGATGGCATAGATGGTATGGAATTTACACTGATAGCGGTAGAAACAAATTAATGTCTTACTTAAAAATGTTTAATCATGAAAAAAATAATAATGACAGTATGCGGAGCAGCAATGATCAGTATTGCTTCTCTTGCCCAGGCACAAGATTCAACTTCAACAAACTATAATAGCAATAGTCCCGTTGAACAATCTCAAGATCCACAGCCTAGCCCGAATTTAGATCAGTCTACACCTGCGCCAACGCAAGATCAGTCTGCACCAACACAGGATCAAACGGCGCCAACGCAGGATCCTACAACCCAACCATCTCCAACCACACCGACCCCTCCAGTAGGACCGACTCAGGACCAGTCAACTGATCAACCTGTTCAGGATGGAAATAACGCCATTCAACAAGGTCAATCACGTGAATCAGGTCAGCCTACCGAGTCGCAAACAGATCAGTCTATGGAACGTCCAAGTGAAATGACGCCTGTAGAAGGAAAGCAAGGCCCAAATGGTGAAGCAGTCTTTATGGAAAATGGAAAATATTATTACATGAACGAGGCTGGTGAAAAAAAGAAAATTAAAAAATCTGAATTGAAAGATAAGCAGTAACCATCAGGCTGTCTCCTGGGTAGTAAAAAGGCCTCTGGATTTTTTCCAGGAGCCTTTTTTATTGTTCTAGATGGCGTGGCAGCTTTCGTTGGAAGGGTAGTTTTAACGAATAACTTACCGATCTTAAAAATAGTCTTTTCGCTTTCTTATCTTCACACTAAATATAAAATCAATCTTTGCGATTAATAGATAAGGCTACGCATGTATTTTAAACAATTTGTCATTGCCATTCCAGTCCTGGTCTGTGTTATAGGGATGGTTTCTTCCTGTACACATTCAAAATCATCAGACAAAGTTGAAGCTGTAGTTTCGGATACGGCATCCATTCAAAAGGGTCAAACCATTTTCGCACAACAATGTGGTGCGTGTCATAACTTCCGGCAAGATGGTATTGGTCCTCAACTCGGCGGTGTTACTTCGGTAGTATCTATTGATTGGATAAAAACATTTATTAAAAATCCGCAAGGACTAATTCACTCGGGTGACGAGCGTGCTCAGCAGTTGCATGAGAAGTTCAAAACGATTATGCCATCATTTAGCAGCTTCACAGAGGACGAATTGAATTGTGTGGTGGCCTTCTTAAATACCAAAGCAGCACCAGACCCGAAAAGAACGAAAGTCGATCCCGATGCACTTAAGAACCCCATACCTGAACCGATCGCCATGTCGGACTTGACCATAGGTATCGAGTTAATTACAACTATTCCGGCCAGCAGCACTGAAGGACAATTAACTCGAATTTGTAAAATGGATTTTCGCCCGGACACAAAGGAATTGTTTGTCGTTGATTTACGCGGTAAACTATATCAATTGTTAAACAATCAGCCGAAACTATATCTCGATATGGCGAAAGAAAAACCCAAGTTCATTGACAAGCCTGGTTTAGCTACCGGTTTTGGGAGTTTCGCGTTTCACCCGGAATTTAAAAACAATGGTTTATTGTATACAACTCATGTTGAAAGCCCAGGGTCAGGAAAGGCTGACTTTGCTTATGATGATTCCATCAAAGTAACGTTGCAGTGGGTTTTGTCCGAGTGGAAAACGGAAAGTCCAGATGCGTTTCCTTTTAGGGGAAAAAGCAGAGAACTTTTTCGGGTAAACATGGTGGGCGCTTATCATGGCGTACAAGAAATTACTTTTAATCCTTTATCCAAGCCGGGTGACGAAGATTACGGTTTGCTTTACATCGGTATTGGCGACGGTGCAAGTGTGGAATTTGGTTTCCCTTTCTTGGTTCGTAGCGAAGATAAAATCTGGGGAAGTATTCTGCGTATTGATCCGTCTGGAAATAACAGTAAGAACGGAAAGTATGGCATTCCGGCTGCCAATCCCTTTGCAAAAAGTAAAAATCCGGATGCTGTGCGCGAGCGATTTGCATATGGGTTTCGAAACCCGCACCGCATTACGTGGACTAAACGTGGACAAATGTTAGCTTCGAATATTGGCCATCACAACATCGAGGCCTTATACATGATTCTACCGGGCAGAGATTACGGATGGCCTATACGCGAGGGAACATTTTTGATGAAGTACGATGAAAACATGAGTAACATCTTTTCCCTTCCGGCTAACGACGCTTCTTATAATATTACATACCCAGTTGCGCAGTACGATCACGATGAAGGCAATGCGATCTCAGGAGGCTTCGAATATTGGGGGACTGCTGTGCCTGAGCTGCAAGGCAAATGCATCTTCGGTGACATTGTAAAGGGCCGTGTATTTTTTGTAAAGGCGGATGAATTGAAAATTGGAAAACAAGCGACCATCCAGGAAATGAAAGTTTCTATCAATGGAAAAATAACGACTATGATCGAATTAAGTGGTGCTCAGAAAGTAGATATGCGATTCGGGAGAGATCATAAGGGTGAGTTATATGTGATGACGAAGCCCGATGGAAAAGTTTATCGAGTGGTGAGCGCACGAACAGGGGAGGTACATCAATAACATTACTACGCAAACATGAAACTGATATAAGACGGATACCTTTCCCAAGAAACATGGTAGCGTGTTGTTATCTTTTATCTTGACCTTCTGATAGCTTCACCTTCCTAACCGGCTTCGTTAGCACTTTTTCAGAAACTTTACCAACCGTAAGACCTTGTATAACGATAGAAAAAACAACGACAAAATACGTCATTTCTAACAGTACCTCTTTGTAGAGACCATGCGAAACCGATATTACCAAAGCAATTGACACCCCGCCGCGCAACCCTCCCCATACAAGCATGGTCAACGAACCGCGACTTAGCTTTGGCTGAAAGGGAACAATTAACGATGGAATCCAGATAGATATAAATCGCGCGAATAAAACGACCAAAATAGTGGCGAGCGACAACAGCCAATAGGTTTCAAAATCGGGAATTAATAACAATTCGAATCCGATGAATAAAAATAAGATTGCATTTAAGATTTCATCAATCAGTTCCCAGAATTTGGTAAGGTAGTCCTTTGTTAAGGATGACATTGAAACCCTTTTTCCATAGGTTCCAATGAGAAGCCCTGCAGCCACCATCGTAAGCGGCCCAGAAATGTGGAAGGCGCGGGCAATAAGATATCCTCCCATCACCACTGAAAGCGTAATAAGAACGGACACGACATAATCGTCAATACTTTTAAGAGCTTTTGAAGCTGTATACCCCAACAGGACTCCCAATATTAATCCACCCAATGCCTCCTTGGCCAATAATAATGAAATAGAACCAATTGAAATCTGAGCATCGTCTGTATGCGTTAGTTGTAAAATAACGGCAAATAAAACAACCGCGACCCCATCATTAAATAATGACTCACCAGTAATTTTTGTTTCTAATGATTTGCTGACGTTTGCCTTTTTTAGAATTCCTAAAACGGCGATGGGATCGGTGGGCGAAATCAATGCGCCAAAAAGTAAACAATACAAAAATGGAAGGTTAATCGTAAATAGGGGAGCTACATAGTAAAGAATGACTCCAATCACAAAGGTTGAAATAACAACGCTGATGGTAGAGAAAGTGAGAACAGGTAAACGTTGTTTTCGAAGATCCGCAAAGTTGACGTGGATGGCTCCAGCGAACAACAGGAAATTCAACATTGCACCCATTAACACTTCAGTAAAGTCGAGCTCGGAAATTAGTTTAAAGATCTTTGTGGTCGCGTCAGGAAAAATACTGCTTCCGGCAAACCTGATAATTATCGATGCCACGATGGCCATGAGCATGATACCGATGGCAGAAGGTAATTTGATAAATCGATGATTAATGTATGCAAACAGCGAGGCTAATACGATCAATACTGAAAATGAATAATATAACTCCATAAGCTTTAAAGAGCGACTAAGACGGGTTAAATCAATGTTTGCTTCATTGAGGACTCCTGCAAAATAAGCATAATATTTCGCCGGGTATCACAAGAAAATTGGAATCATTTTTTGATAAGTACTAAATAAGGCACAGTTGCGTATATTCATTACGTTATTTATTGGAGGTTCAGTCCGATAACCGCTCAAATTGGCTGGTAATTAGTGATAAGCGGAAAGCATGAAATGATAAATTGTGTATATATTAACCGTTTGAATAATTACATGCATGAAAAATATATCGCCTGGTTTAATAAAATATTTTTTCTGTTGTGTCTTGGTACTAGTAATGATATCAAATGAAGTGTCAGCACAATCGCCAGATGAGAAGCTCGTTGCACAAGCAATAGAACAATTAACAGAAGTTATGGTCAAACCAGATAGTGCGATCTTAGCCTCACTTGCCTGCGATGCATTGGAATATGTTCATTCGAGCGGTACTGTAAGAAATAAGCAGGGTTTCATTGATGAATTCATGAAAGGATGGACAAAAATGTCAAACCCAAAAATTTCAAATCAAACTATAAAGATCGTTGGCGATAATGCTATTGTGAGACACCGTCTAATTGCCGATGCTCATAACCCAGGCTATCCTGCTGTCATTGACATCATTATCTTGATGGTTTGGAAAAAAGAAAATGGACAGTGGAAACTTTTAGCTCGGCAGGCTGCGCGATTGCCAGAAAAAAAATAGAAAAGTCCTCCTTTGATTTTTTCGTCTGTTGTCTTTGGCAGAATGCCAACATTAAAAACGACACGTAAGTTTTTTATAGTTTTCCGACTTAACAGCGACGCCTTCAAGGCTCATTTTTTGCAAAAAGGGACGTATCTTTCGGAAATTTTCATAATCTCTTCTTAACCGGTTTAAGGAAGTGTCCTTCCCATGAGTGACAATTATTTTAAATACGACCTGTTATTTGAGTTGTCGCCTGACCTTTTATGTATTGCCGGTTTTGATGGCTACTTCAAAAAAATTAACCCCGCAGTTGCAAACGCGCTAGGGTATTCTTTGGAGGAGTTATATGCAAGGCCAATTAATGATTTCGTGCATCCTGATGATAAAGCTGCCACATCCAATGCCCGTACAGAATTGACAAAGTCTAAACCCCTTTTGAATTTTGAAAACAGATACGTAACAAAAACGGGAGAAATTGTCTGGTTGTCGTGGACTTCGCTACCGATACCAAGTGACGACTTAATTTTTGCCATTGCAAAAAACATCACGCATAAAAAAAGGCAGGAGGCTGAGCGCAACGCTATGCTGGCTAACCTTACAAAAATCAATAAAGACCTCACGCAGTTAACGTTTACTACCTCACATGACCTACGTTCGCCAGTAAATGGATTTTTGTCGTTGTTAAGTCTCATTGAGGTTTCGAAGATTACTGACCCGCAGACAATTGAAATAATTGAGGTCATCAAACTTGCCGGCGCAAACCTAAAGAAGACGTTGAATGAGTATGTAGATAACATCAGTGCCAAACATAGGATTGAAGAAGAAACGGTGAATTTACACCAAACGGTGAACCGTGTTCTTCATTCCATTGGCTCTCTTATTCAAACATCAAGAGCTGAAATTCATACTGATTTTTCTAAACTTGAAAATATAAGATGCAATACCGGATACCTGGAAAGTATCATTCTAAACTTGATTACCAATTCTATCAAATATTCCAGACCCGGTAATATTCCAATAATATCCATTTCTTCAGAACGAGGGAGTGGGTTTAATCGATTAAGAATTGCTGACAACGGTATTGGTTTCGATATGGAGAAAGTAAAGGGTAAAATTTTTGGACTGCATCAGAAGTTTCATGATCATGGAGACAGCAAGGGCATTGGCCTATATCTGGTTCATGCACATGTTACGAGCCTCGGAGGCCATATCGATGTTGAGAGTAATGTTAACGAGGGAACAACATTTGTGATTTCTTTTAGAGAATGAAAGGCCGTTGTCGTATTGAAGGCATCGGCATATCAGGCTTGCCATCAGTCTTCAATGAGATAACCAACGGATTGACTACCCAGGAAAAACAGAAAGTCCCATTATAAAATAGCAGAACCACGAACGGATACGTTCATGGCTCCGCTAAGTATTTCATAGCATTATGAATTAACGACTGTTCCGCCGTTTGGATGCAATACTTGCCCTGTAATAAATACACTTTCCTTTGATGCCAGAAAGACATAACACGGGGAAATTTCAACAGGTTGAGCGGGGCGACCCAAGGGAATATCCTGACCAAATTTTGCCACCTTCTCCGCAGGAAAAGAAGCGGGGATAAGAGGAGTCCATACCGGGCCGGGCGCTACTGCGTTAACTCGAATTTTCTTTTCAGCAAGGGATTGAGACAGACTTCTAGTAAAGGCGATGATGGCACCCTTCGTAGAAGCATAATCCATTAGCGCCGGATTACCTTTGTATGCTGTCACCGAGGCCGTGTTAATAATGCTGCTACCTTCTTTTAAATGTGGGGTCGCAAATTTTGTCAGATAGAAATAAGAAAAAATGTTAGTCTTAAACGTTTTCTCCAATTGTTCAGCACTGATATCTTCGATCGAATGCTGTTCATACTGTACAGCTGCATTATTGACCACAATATCTATCTTACTAAATTTTTCAAGCGTCTTCTCTACAATTGTTTCGCAATTTTTTTCTTCCGAAACATCAATGGGTATAAGCAATGGCTCTTTGCCATATTTTCGAATTTCAGAGGCCGTTTCTTTGGCATCGCCATGCTCGTTTAAATAGGCAATTACTACATCAGCCCCTTCTTTAGCAAACTGTACGGCTACGGCCCGGCCGATGCCACTATCACCTCCGGTAATAATGGCAACTTTTCCTTTTAATCGACCCAAACCAGGTTCATCGTTATCATAAATTGGTTTAGGGTTCATTTCCTGCTCAATACCTGGCTGTTGATCCTGCTCTTGAGGTGGAATTTTTTTAGGCATTTTTACTGTCGTCGTTTCCATAATATCTTTTGTTCTTGTCTGTGTTTATAATTTAATATCTCATTAAGGCTGCTATGCTGCTCTGCGCAGGCATGTCTTCCTTATCGACAATGAATACTTCACCGCCGTTTAAAATAGTTTTCATAACTGCCTTGTCCATTAAACTGTCATTGTTTTCTTCTTGTTGTTCGTGAACTGTAAGTTGATTTGCTTGTTCATCGAACGTTCCCCATATCTGCGCATCCTTGTCAACAAATAATTGTGATATGCGCGCGTAGTATGCTGCAGGAATCACGTCTTCTACCACCGAAGAAGTTAGCGCTGTCGCAGACTGATTGCCATATGTTTCCTTTGCCTTGTTTAACCGTTCCCGGAAATAGGGTTCCATCAATTCGCGTGCTTGCCGGTATAGCTGTTGTTCGTCAGAATACTCGAGATTACCGGTGATGTTTTTATCCCAGATATATTGATAGTGGGAAACTTTTTTAAAAAGTGGTATCAAATATTCAACACCAGCCAAAAGTAGTGGAACATGCTCGTTATGTAGAATCTCTTTCCACAACGTTTCGTCTACCTCTTCCAGATACATCGAAATGTTTTCTTTTTCATCAGGTTTTCCTCCGCCAATACCATGATAATTGGCACCCTCACCAGCGCCACTGCTGCCGGTGCGGAAAAGTTTTTGATCATCTTTTTCCTCAAAGTGTACAACATCGTCCACACCATTGGGTAATTCTTTTACCGCTATATATTTCATTCCAAAATTGTCAGCTCTGAAAAGTTTGGCTTGTTTCTTACTGATAACCAACAAATAGAAATATTCCTTACTCAGAAAAAACGGTACGAGCGGCGTTAAATAAAATGAAGTATTAATCAATATTTTTTCTGCTGTGGTTGCCGGCAGCTTCATGAATTTAAAATATCCATCAGCAATGAACAAGCCGAGTCCAGGTGATAAGGCGTACCAAAACGCTTCGTCACGCAACAGGTCATATCCTGGCTTGAGGATGCGTGCAATGGTAGGTTGATCGAACTGTCGCTGTTTCAATGTACTTTCAATTTGTTGAAGTGCATTCTTAAAAGCAATCGGATCCATTTGTTCATTTACCGCTACACCTGACTGATGCGTTGGAATATAAACGCTGATGCAACAATTTGACGTGTAATTTGCAATTTCCTGCAGCCCTTCTTTGGATAAGAATGGTGATAATTCGTCTATCGAAACATTGCTTGATTCGGCTTTGAATGTTTCCGTGACAGATTTATTTTTATTCGATTGACTTTTTTTCTCCGGCGTTTTTCGGCCGTTCCCTTTGTCGACATTTCTATTAGGATGCCGGACACGAACATTCGCGGCGATTTCGTCCGCATCGGCCTGAATGTCGTACTTGTCTTCAACCTCTAATTGCTGATCAAGTGTACTAGAATTAGTAGTGGTAACACCTTTTTGCGTGGTGGTCCCTGATGGTTTGCCTTTCGGCGGATGATATTTTCCTTCTCTGTCTTTTCCCATAACTTTCTTTTTTTTATCAGGAATCGACAATTAATGTACCAGTTAGGCTTTGACGCAGGGTGAATTGCGACGCCGCGCGGAATTGTTTTACTCAAATATGCTCTTAAAATTATTCAACTATTCGCTGAACAATGAGGCGTTTTGTAAGAACCTCTTCAAGGTGCGTTTGTTTTATATGGTCAATAGCTTCTTACGTGTTTGCTCAATACAAAATTAACTTGAGATTTAATTTTCGGAAAGTCAAATGTTGCTATCATCCATGTTCTGAAAAGGGATTGAGCATTTTGCTCGGACGTTACAGATATATTTATCCTGGTCCTATTTTAATAATTAAAAGTTATTGGTTACAAACCGTTGATTGGTCTTCAACCAATAACTTTATCGAATCTTCTCTACTAACTCCACAGTCTGTCATGAGAGCGCTTCTCATTCCACTCCGGTGTCGGAACAAAATAACTTTTATCTTCCGCATGAAGATGTTTCTTGATTTCATCTTCGTTTAACTCTACTCCAAGTCCAGGTGCATCCAGGGGTACGTTTGCAAATCCTTTTGTATACAGCGGTTGTTTACCTACCATGTTTACCAACTTGGGCCACCATGGGTTATCGACAACCTGATTAGGTACCTCCAGGGCTAACACGTTTTGAGTTGCTGCCGCACAATGAACATTTGCCATAAACGAAACGGGAGTTCCTGCAAAATGCATTTTCATTCCCATATCATGCTCCTCTGCATAATCTCCAATCTTTTTGGTCTCGAGTATGCCTCCTGAAGTGCCCATGTCCGGGTGAACAATATCTACCGCATGCACATCGCATAATTTTTTAAATGCTTCTTTCAAATAAATATCCTCACCAGTAATAGTAGGGGAATTGATGGAGTCTGTAATTATTTTCAATTGCTCTGTACAATCCCACGGTACAAAATCTTCCATAGAAGCAAGCCGGTACTTTTCCAACGCATTGGCCACACGTATGCAGTTGTTTAAATCAAAATGTCCGAAATGATCGCCGGACAGCGGGATGTCGTAGCCGATTACATCTCGTATTGTTCCGACGTATTTGGAAAGAATGTCCAGGCCTTTATCTGTAATTTGGATAGCCGATAAGCCATGACGTGTATTCTGATAGGATAAGTAGTCATCCAGATTGGGTTCATTAAAACCGATCACATATTTAGAGTTTACTATTGCACCAGGAACTTTATAATAAGCGTGGACGCCAGGGTGCATTTTCATCCAAGTGAAGCCTTGATCTTCCATACGGACTTTGCAATCGCTCTTAAATTTTTCAATATCAATTTCAGCGCTGTTATGCGCGGGAACATACGCATAGAGTCTTATCTTATCTCTGTATCTGCCTCCTAATAATTGCCAAGTCGGTACATTGTAAGCTTTCCCTAACAAGTCCCACATCGCCATTTCTACCGCGCTAACGCCACCGCCTTTGCGTCCGTGACCTCCATGTTGCTTAATGATCTTGAAAATCATCTCGACGTTACATGGATTTTTCCCCAATATTCTGCTTTTCAGAAAAAGTGCATATCGCTTGTCAGCACCATCTCTTACTTCACCAAGGCCATAAATGCCCTGATTGGTGTCAATACGGATAATAACATTTCGAGCGTTCGTGAATGATGTGCCATTGTCAATGGTGACGCAACGCATATCGGTAATTTTAAGATCTGAAGGATAGGATGTACGTTGCACTTTAGATGTAGTCTGGGCAACGGTATCTTCTATAGGAAGGCTCATTAAACCCGTTAAGGTCATCCCACCCAGTGCCGTTCTTTTTAAAAAATTTCTTCGGCTGTCGCAAGTCGTGGGGCTATCAATTTCTCGTTGCGCGGCTTCTGCTTCATCCTGTTCGAGCTGTTTGTTTTCCTGAATAATTTTGTTGAGAATACTTTTCATAGGTATGGTGGGTTAGGTACATGATTTCCGATATACAATATAATGGATAGCCTTGAATCATATATAGGAAAGCATACGAACGGCTCGCAGTCTTAAAAAAAATGAAGGAGGATACTTTGACTTTTAATTATATTATATACATTTATAAATAATATCAGACTACTAGGACATTAAGCCTTAGTTAAAAAACTTCCAACAGAAACACCTAAACACCTAAACACTTAAACACCTCCAATGAAGGGCACATACCTCGGAGAATTTGAAGAAATCGTATTGCTTGCTGTCGGCATACTGCAAGACACGGCCTATGGCGTCGGTATTTGTAAGGAGATCGAGAACCAAACAGGGCGGTCTGTGAATATTGGCGCTGTTCATACTGCGCTCCACCGGCTGGAAGAAAAAGGATTTCTAAAATCGAAGTTTGGAGAAGCCACAGAAGTTAGGGGAGGAAAGCGAAAAAGAATTTTCGCACTTACACCTTACGGTGTAAAAGCTTTGCGGGAAGCCCAGGAGCTACGCAATCACATGTGGTCCCAACTTCCGAAAATTATTCTTCAACGCAACTGAATTCCAATGCAGCATTCACCACCACGACTAGCACGGAAATTACTTCACTGGTTTGTCAATGCGGAATTTGTTGAGGAAATAGAAGGTGACCTGGAAGAAGTTTTTTATGAACGTTTAACTTATCAAAGCCTGTTTAAGGCGCGACTTCATTACTTTTTAGATGTGCTAAGGGCTATTCGTCCATACCAACCAAAAAGAAAATCGAGTCCTGTCGCCCACGAAATTGTTCATTGGATTTTTTTGAAATTAGCCTTTCGTACTTTGGCGAAAAGAAAGGTTTTTAGTGTTATCAATGTTAGTGGGTTAAGCGTTGGATTGGTGAGCTTCCTGTTGATTATGGAATACGTGGCGTTTGAACGCAGCTATGATTCTTTTCACCATAAGGGAGACAGCATATACCGCGTCGCATTCAATTGGGGCGAGACTGATTATAAAGGAGAAAACTCCAGTATTTATGCATCGAGCGTTCCTGCGCTGGGGCCAGCCGTTGCCGAAGCTTTTCCTGAAATTGACGCCTACACCCGTTTCGTCCCTGTGCTTACTGTTAAGCCCTATTGCGTGTTTAATGTTTTTCAAAAGGGGCGACTCAAATATACCGGCAATGCCGATAATGGTTTTTATGCCGACTCGGCTTTTTTGAAAATTTTTTCCTTCCCCATCGTGGCGGGCCATACGGAGCCGCTTTCAAAACCGTACTCAATAGCCATAACGCAATCTTACGCGGAAAAGATATTTGGGACGCTACCTTACAGTAATATTTTAGGTTCGTCCATTGAGGTAGATGCACAACGTAAGGAAGATCATGTTATCACGGCAATCGTCGCCGATCCGCCGGCCAATTCACATATCCATTTTGATTATTTGATTTCGTATGCAACCATTAACTCCAGCCAACTGGAGGGAAACTTAGGATGGAGCCAATTCTATACGTACATAGTAAGCAACCAGGTTTTGTCGGATGAATGGATGGAGCCCAGATTTCAAGGTCTTGTAGAAAAGCTCTATGGAAACGACTCGCACATCGTCATTTTTCTCCAACCTCTGAGGCAAATTTACTTAGAATCGAAATTGCGTGAAGAGGTTGGACCTTCCGGCTCTTCCCAACAACTCATGTTTCTGACCATCATCGCGTACACAATATTGCTAATGGAATGGATCAACTACATAAATATGTTTTTGGCGAGATCGATGGAAAGATTAAATGAAATCGCCGTAAAGAAGGTGTTGGGTTCAACAAGGAGTCATTTAGTTGTACAATTTTTTGCCGAGTCCATATTGATGAATGTTTTTAGTTTTGGCCTTAGTATTTTGTTAGTATTATTGTTTCAGCATCCTTTTGAAAATTGGTTAGGTAAACCGGTTTCCGAGGTTTTGCTAACGGATACTCCATACGTAGCAACAGTCTTATCATGCATTCTGGCAGGTAGTATAGCAGCTGGATTGTACCCCTCTTTGCTTTTAGCATCTCGCCCGCCCGTTGGCTTGTTGGCTCATAAATATCAGTCATCCGCACAGGGTATTTTTTTTAAAAAAGGGCTTTTGTATTTCCAGTTCATTATGTCATTCATTCTGGTCTCGAGTACGTTAATTATTGACAAACAAATTGAATTTATGAAAAAAGCCAACTTGGGCATGGAGCTTAGCGGGTGCGTTGCAATCCGTAGTCCCGGTACGGTAGATTCCACCTATCATGACCGACTTGAAGCATTTAAAGCCCGGCTCCTTACTTCTCCTTTCATTAAAAATGTGTGTTCTTCTTCGACTATTCCTGGAGTACGAATTAGCAAGTCAGGAGGGGTACAAAGGGTTGTCGGTCCTGAACTTGATGGGAATAATGTATTCTTTCTTCAGGTTGACGAAAATTTTTTGAGCACTTATGATATCCGGCTGATAGCGGGAAGGAATTTTTCTGATAAGCCTTCAGGACTACCAACGGTAATTTTAAATGAAGCTGCCCTTCAAACATTGAAGTTTAATTCTCCGGAGGAGGCTTTAAACCATAGGATTCATTGGCAATTGAAGGAATATGTGGTGATTGGAGTTTTCGCTAATTACAATCATTTGTTTCTCAAAGAAACGTTTGAACCTATCATGTTAAGCTTTCGTCCGTCTACGCCAGGGTATCTCACCCTTAAAATTCAGGAAGGACATACTGAAGAAGCTTTGGCGATAGCAAAACAACAACTGCAGTCCCTTTTTCCGTCAACGCCTTTTGAATATAGTTTTTTAGAATCCACTTATAATCGTCAATATCAGCCTGTGCAACAATTTGAATCATTGGCAAAATATTTTTCGCTCCTTGCCATCACAATATCTTGCCTGGGACTGTTTGCACTTTCCTATTATGCCGTACAAAAGAGACTTATGGAAATAGCGGTAAGAAAAGTTTTCGGAGCCAGAAGTTTTGATATCCTGTTGTTGCTGTCAAAAAGCTATCTGAAGATTACTGTAATCAGCGGTGTTGTCGGTTCATCGTTCACATTCTACTTGATGAATGAATGGCTTCAAAATTTTGCTTTCGCTACCGCCTTAGACTTCTTTGATTTTTTGATTCCTTTCATCTTCATCACAGGCATTGTTCTCATAACGATCAGCTACAACTGCTTGCGGACTTTCTTTATAAATCCATCTCATTCTTTAAAACATAATTAAACATGAATTGCCTTCTTACCGTCCAACTCCTGTTTCTGTCATTATTCATTTTTGGAGGTGATGCTTTAGCTCAAAAGGATTTGAGGGAAAATATATTGGACCTGGTTAATTCTGTCGACGGAAAAATGGGAGTAGGAATTAAAAATGTTGAAAGCGGCGATACCCTTTCCATTCATGGGGGCGATCACTTCCCGATGCAGAGTGTTTATAAATTTCACCTTGCGTTGGCCGTTCTCGATCAAGTCGACAAAGGAAATCTCTCGACTGATCAAAAAATTATGGTAAAACAATCCGAATATTTTCCGGATACGTGGAGCCCGATAGCAAAAAAGTATCCGGAGGGTGATGTCGAATTGACGATCAGAGAATTGTTGCAATACACTGTATCGCAAAGTGATAACGTCGGGTGCGATATATTATTCCGTTTGGCTGGTGGTCCTGCTAAAGTGAACGAATATATTCATCGACAAGGAATAGGGGACGTGGCAATTGTAAATACTGAAGCAGAAATGCATACGGCTTGGGATATGCAATTCAATAATTGGACAACTCCGACAGCAACGGCGCATCTATTGGGACTGTTTACGCAAAGGAAGATTCTTACACCTGTTACACATAATTTTTTGATGGAAACCATGGAGCAGACCATTACTGGCAACAAACGTATAAAAGGACTTCTACCCGTTGGCACCCCGGTAGCGCACAAAACTGGTATGGGCGGCAATGATGCGGGCCTTATCTCTGCCATCAACGATGTTGGCATCATTACACTTCCGAACGGCAGTCACATTGCCATCGCGCTCTTTATATCAAACACAAAAGAAAGCGTTGAAAAACTAGAGGGAGTCATGGCAAAGATTTCCAAGTTGGTATACGATCATTATTCTAAATAAAATATCTCAACTTCTTTTATCAGCCCACCATGCCCACCATACAAACAGCCATTGTAAGTGTCCTGCCCAAGCAATCGCCGTTACGTCAGGTGGAGGTGGACCAACGAGATTCATAATGTGAATAACAAGAAGAAATCCAATCAAACTCCAAAACTTCCAGGTCACTGGTTCTCCTTGGCTTTTCTTCGCGTTTTTGTAAACAATGATCCCTGTGATAAAAATCAGACCCTCGAGCAATATCGTAAGCACGGGTGAATTCCATAATCCGAATCCCACCTTTGGAGATGTACCAGGGTACAATGGTAGGTCTGGAATATGAACGATTAAATCGAGTACCCAATGACTCAGTACCAGAGCCCCCAACAACAAAGCGCTATTTTTATTTTTTGTAATTAGATAATAAATAACTCCCAAAATAAGTGACCACCCAAGCACAACTAGCAGACTATGCGAAATAGGATAGTCGACAAAATCCAGAGGTGTGACCGCCGATATGCCCGGAGAAATCACAACATGTTCAACGCCTAACACCAACAATGTGGGCCAAAGTAAATCAAGAAATTGTGCCGCAAGAAAAAACGTTCCAAGCGATGTAGCAGGTTGAATTTTTTTTGCAATCATCCCAGCGGCGAAGTGACCAATGAACATAGATTTGAAAGTATACGTGCTCCGATATACGGTATTCTAATGCTTAAGTCAAATTCCTACTTAAAATAACAGGTAACGCTATTCAAACGTGCGGATTCCCACGTCGATAGGAAGAACTTTAATACTCCAACACCTCAACACTTCTACACTTTTAAAGGTGTTCTTTCAACCATACCTCCAGTAACTTTGGCCATGTCTCGGCAGCGATGTTTCCCGGGTACATTCCATACCCATGGCCACCTTTTGGAAGCATGTGCAATTCCACGTTTGCCTTTGCATTTTGTAATGCCGTTGCCAAGGCAAGCGCGCTTGGGGCGCTTGCATCGTCCATCGTTTGAAAAATGAAAGTATCAACGGTCTCGCCAGTGGCTTGAAGTTCTGGCGTTAACGAACGATTAGGCCCTCCGGAAAGGTATCCCGGATAAATGATAATCATTCGATCAGGCGTGCCCGATTGTTCGTCGGAATCGTCTTGCGTAGGATAACGTTGCGTTGTTGAAGTCATCCCGGCGCGCGCCACAACGTGTGCACCGGCAGAGAATCCCATAGCGCCAATTCTTTTTGCATCTATACCATATAGCGCTGCGTTTTGTCTAATCAATTTCAATGAGCGCTGAAGATCTTGAAGGGCTCCGTCTCGCTTGTCCGGTACCCGATAGTGTAACACAAAAACAGTGTATCCTAATTTTGTCAGCCAGTCAGCGATGGCGTAACCTTCCTTGTGGACGGCAAGCCGGACATAGCCGCCTCCGGGGCATACGACCACAGCTTTACCATTTTTGTCACTCGCTTTTGGTTCAAAAACAGCGAGAAAAGGATTGGTCACTTCTACCACGCGTATACTTCCATCCTCTAACGTGGTAGGTACAGGCGCGCTTTTAGGCTTGGTTTCTCCCGGGACTTTATTGGGCCAGAGAAATAGCGAATCGGTTTGTCCATAAAGTGCAATAGAGGTGGCAAAGAAAAACAAGAGTGAGAGTTTTGTTGGAAACACAATAATCTGTTTTAGTATTCAAAAGGTAATTAAACATCCGCCTACACCACCCTGTACAATGTCAAGTATGAAGATACACTTTACTTTGGATTTCCTCCATAGAAGTATGTCTGCAAGCCTGTAGCTAGGCCTAAGAGGTCGCAAAATATTTTTGGGTCAAGAAAAAAAAGCCGTCGCAGGTTTTGCGATGGCTGTGGTTTTTAAATAATCGTGTTACATTTTGAAGGACAGCCCACCGAATATCATGGCCGGTGTCATATCACTCAAATAATATTCACGCGATTGTTTGTTGAGAATGTTTTTCGCATTGACAAAAAGTGACAGGGCTTTGATAGGCGTGAATGATATTTTGGCATTTATAATTGCTTTCGATTCTACTTCACCTTGCCCACTGCCATCGGTAGTAAATAAGTTCGAGATATGATAAAAAGTGTGTTTGGAAAAATAGTATCCGTTCACATTTACGTTAAACTTGCTGAATTGATAATTAACATAAATTCCACCGTAAGCTTTTGGTGTGAACTTGTGGTCCATCTCAGTACCCATGCCGGAATATATGTTGTTGTTTAAAGGATCAAAATTATTGAGCGGACTAGGGGAAGCATCACTTGTATTCGTAAAGTGTGTATAGTCGTGTAAGGTGGTCTTTTGAATGGTAACAAATGGTTTTATCGTCAATTTTTTTAATTGAATGTGTATAGATGTGGTGATGCCCATTTGGCGCACCGACAATGGTGTATTTAAGGTATGGGAATCATAAATTAGCAGGAAAGGATAATTATCAGGTATTACACTTGTGGGGGTATCGATGATATTCGCTGAGAAGTTTTTTGTTTTTGTAGAATAACCTTCAATGTCAAGCGTAATTTTCTCTGATACTTTACCCCGGTAACCGACTTCGAACATAGTGGAACTTAAGAGATTCAGGTTTTTATTTCCAAGCATATTATTTAGCATATACGTTTCAGGCTCAGTGCCCAACGGCAGCGTCAGAAACAGGTCCTGGTAAGTATCATAAATGAATGGAGATCGAAATGCTTTGGAATAAACAATCCTGAACAAATTATTCTTATTTGCGCTGATACTGGATGCAGCTTGGTACGACCAGTATAAATCACCTGGATACGTGAATTGATCGGCCCGTATGCCGCCCGTTAGCCGAACGCTTTCCTTCCAAAAGCTATATTCACCACGCAGCGTTGCGCCATAGGTTTCCATGTGCCTCCTTCCATTGATAGTTCCTTCTCTTTTTGAAGCGTCACCTCGTTTGGTGTCATCATAAATGGCGCTTCGATATGCAATTGCGGGTTTGATGGAAAGGCGTTTTATTTTGAATTCATATTCAAACGATAAATCCGTGTTGTAATAGTCAAAACTCGTCTTGAATCCCAAAACAGTCTGTTGATTGCCGGTGTTGAAAGAAAATTGAGTGGTGAGTCTGGAGATTGCGGCCCTTATATCTACGTATTGGGATGTTGAAGTGAAGGTATTGATATTAGAAACAAAACTGTCGAAGGTGCAAGTTTGTGCTTCCGACTTTTGTAGGCCAGCGGACAAATTCAATTCAACTTTGCTGGTTGGCGTATAGTTAATGAAAGCATTTGCGCCATGCTTTATTAATGAACGATCAGGGTGTGGATATACTTGGAGCGGATCAAGTGTTGACAAGGAGTCGATGGTATTAAACCATCTCTGTTTCTGAAGATCCTGGTAAACTATTTCTCGACCGCGTGATTGAAAATTAGCTGACATGATGGCGGTTAGTTTTTTATTAAACCTATAACCAACAGCACCATTTATAACAGAAGTGCGTAACGTTCCGATCTGCGTTTCTACCTGGGTATGCAATCCATACTTCTCAACCTTGTTAGTAATAATATTGATTACACCTGAAACAGCATTTGGACCGTACAAGGTCGAAGAGGGGCCGCGAATTACCTCGATCTTTTGAATGTCATTTAAGTCGATAGGAAGTGATTCCCAAATAATACCTCCTTGTAAATAGTTGTACACGGGTCGATTATCGATCATGACCAGTGCAGTAGTATTGGTTGAACTAAGGCGTAATGAATTTGGAGGTACGTTGTCGAGCCCACGAATATGAATATCATAATTTCCGTTGGTTAATTGCCGAACGATAAGGCCTGGAATTAACCTTAATGCTTCCATAATGGACGTAGCGCCTGAAAGGCTGATTTCCTCTTTGGTCAATACTGATGCCGACAACGGTGCGTTGAATAGTGTTTCTGCTTTTTTAGACGCCGATACGATTGTAACGTTCATCAAATCCTCAAAGCTCAGGCTAGTAATATCAACTGAGTCTGATTGGGGCTGGGAGTGCGCGTTTATGCAAATAAAAGATAGAAAGAGCCATAGTATCAAAAAGTTCCGTCTGATACCGAAAGTGTTATTGGCCAATAGCTTTAATCTCTTGCAATTCGCTTTGCGATCCATGGTTAATGTGAGCCTGTTATTCTTTTGTTTCAATAGTGTCATAATAAAATAGCTAAGCGCAATAATCCTTCAGTCGGCACCAAACCTGCTCGGTCCAATGCATCTTTTTTTATTTTAAACCTTAGTTTGTCGTTTTCAACGATGAAGCTTATCATGGCCCCTCGCTTCACTAAATCTTCTTTAGTGACAAGCAATACACTTTTTCCAACGAGCATTTCGAGAAGGGTAGTGAGCCGCTTATTTTCTATATCAGGACAATAGAGAATTTGGCAAGAAGCGATGTCAATAAAAGTTTCAAATATTTTAATCTGAATTTCTTTGCCGGCAATTTTTTTTCCTTTTAACGTTCTTTCCAGTGCGTCGAAAGCTTCTGTATCAGTGCCATAAACCCCGATAACAAAAGTCTGATGGTCAGTGGGCCATTTAATATATTTTGCGAAATTAAAAATATAGGCTGCGCGGAGTTCTGATTCAGAATTTTGGGCGTGCAGATTCTGAATCGAAGAAGCTAAAAAAACTAGTGCACAAAAATAAAGCTGTCTTATACCCATACAGGTTTATACATGCTGGTCGTTCGGCATACGTACAGGCATTTCGCAGAGATGCCAGTAGGCGCTCAGCGTAGCCACTGCATTGGCGAATCCCTCGAACGATAGCGGTTTTAAAATATAACCCGCCACGTTTAAATTGTATGCTGCCACTTTATCACTTTCTTCGTTGGAAGTGGTCATTACGAAAACACTAATGCTTTTCAAAGCTGGTTGCTTTCGAAGTTCGACGAGAAATTCAATACCTCCCATTTTTGGCATATTGATATCCAGCAAAATGATGCCAGGTGAAGGAATCTCTGCGCCCGGTTGCCGTCCTAGCAAAGCATCAAGAGCTTCCAGACCATTGTTCACCACATACAATGGGTTACTTATTTTATTCTTTCGAAATGCGCGTTGAACATTCATGATGTCAACCTCATCGTCTTCCACAAGAAGTATATTAATTAAGTTTGTCATGACGCAAGTTTATGTACGTTGAAATTGTTTCTTATTGCTTCAATTTTTTTTGGCCATGTAAAAATGAATCGGGCACCCTTGCCAAGTTCAGATTCTACGCGAATTGTTCCGCCGACATCTTCAACACATTTTTTAGCAATCGATAATCCCACACCGGTGCTTTCTACTTTGTCGCGTGCGGCAAGTGTCTGAAAGATCGTAAACACTTTTTCATGGTACTTGGGCTCAATACCCATTCCGTTGTCAGCTACCGAAAACTCGTAGACGTTTTCCCTTTCCTCGACGGCAATGGTGATAACTGGGATATTTTTATCATTATACTTGATAGCGTTTGAGATAAGATTACTAAATACTTGATTCAATAATAATTTCTTCGTTTTGAACAACGGCAGGTTCGGAGCAACCATAATTTGAGTGCAATGGGAGGGATTGAGAAGTTCGATTATCTCCATGATCATTTGACGTGTATCCGTCTTTTCTAAGTGGAAGGTTTGCTTGCCAATCTTCGAATATTCCAGAAGCCCATTGATCAGTCCTTCCATACGAAAAACTCTTGATCTTAGCGTTTGAAGATGTTTTTTTGGTTCCTCATCTAAGTTGTCGCCGAGGTCTTCCTCAAGCCATTCGGATAACTTGAAGATTGCACGCAACGGCGCCTTTAAGTCGTGAGATACTACATAGGAGAACTGATTTAATTCCTCGTTCTGTTTTTTAAGCTGTGCAGAGTACGCCACCAAGGCTGTTTTCGACGCTGTGAGATTATCAAGCATTTGATTGAATGCCCTGCCTAAAGCTTCAATTTCGTCGTTGCTATTTACTTGTACACGAACGTTTTCCGCGCCTGTTGAAATTGCTTTTACGGCGTTATCTAACTTCGTAATATTTTGTGTGATCTTGTGGGCAACTACTAAAGAAATCAATACACCACAGATCAGCAGGGACATGCAAAAGTAGAGCGTAGTTTTTTTAAGTTCTGTAAGGTTGGCGTATAGCGGCTTAAGAGAGTAGCCTATTACAAGCGAACCGAAAGGCAATTGTTGATACATAATATCGGTCTTGTAATAGATGATTTGGTCCTGCTCCACCAATTGATTTCCTTTCGTTGCTTCTTGGACTTGCTCAGGGATGCTAATTCCTTCTGGATTAAAGAGCGCGATGGAATGATTACCTTCACTTCTTACTGAAATGTAAACTACAGCGCTATCGCTGTTTGCCCAATTCAGCGCTTCTGTCACCGCAACGAAATCCGTTTCACCCATACCGATACCCACGCCGATAGAAAACATATTGGTTATGCCTTTAATCTTTCCATCAATTGCCCGAAGTGCCAATTGCTTCTGCTGGTCTGGGTAATACGAATAGATGAATACTGACACCAGTACGATAAGTATCATCTGAGCAATTGCGATTTTTGTTCGTATCGATATCGTCATAACTGTATAGGAGGACCCTGCTTAGAAACTATCCTGCTATTTTGTTTCTATTAAAGTGAATTCGATGTAAACCCTTATTAATGATTTTGGCAATTTTTGAAAACAGGACTTCTTGCTTAAATGGTTTTGAAATGTAATCGTTCATGCCGATCGCAATACACCGATCAATTTCAGAAGTGAGCGCGTGAGCGGTCATTGCAATGATCGGTATGTCGCATAGCGGCGCCGGTAGATTTGTTCGTATATATTTGGTGGCGGCGTAGCCATCCATTTCGGGCATTTGAAGATCCATCAAAACCAGATCATACTTCCCGGTTTTTATACTCGTAATGCTTTCGAGTCCGTTGGAGACGATATCCACAACGCATCCTGTCTTGTCCAACACACGTTTTACTAACAGCTGATTTACATGATTGTCTTCCACTACAAGGATGTTCGCATTTTCGATCTCTTGTAACGATTCCATGCTGAAGAGATCAACATCTTCTTTTACATGGATGTTATCATTGTTGGCCTTCTCAAAAGACAGTATGACAGTAAATGTGGAGCCGACGCCAGAGGTACTGTTCAAGGTAATGGTTCCGCCTTGAAGTTCGATTAAATTTTTAACTATGGTAAGACCTAGTCCCGTGCCACCATATTTGCGGGATGTTTCGTTTGAGCCTTGTACAAAACTCTCAAAGATATGACCTTGTTTATCGGGTGGAATTCCGATGCCTGTATCCTTAACGTTGAATGCGATAGAAACGCTTTCATCATATTGTTCTTTCACATGTACTTGTAAAGCGACATAACCCCGCTCAGTGAACTTTACCGCATTATTTATTAAGTTCGTTAAAATTTGATTGAGTCGAACGGGGTCGCCGATTATAAATGACGGTACATCTTGGTCAAGGTCCAGGTTAAGCCGGAGCCCTTTTGACTCAGCCTTACTGGTCAAGGCAGTGTTAACACTTTTCAGTAACCGGATTAAGTCGAACTCGATTTTTTCGAATTTCATTTTGCCGGACTGAATCTTTGACAAATCAAGGATGTCATTTATAATCACCAACAAGTTATCACCGGAGAATCGGATTGCATCAACAAATCCCTTTTGCTCATTAGTCAACGGAGTTTCGTAAAGTAGCTGGGTAAAACCGATAACCGCATTCATGGGAGTGCGGATCTCGTGGCTCATGTTAGCGAGAAATAATTCTTTAACATTTAAAGAATTTTCGGCAAGCTTTCGAGCATTTAAAAGCTCAAGCTCGGTGCGCTTTCGTTCTGTAATATCCTGTATGGTTCCAAAAACTTTCAGATCTGTATTATTATCATTCTGTACCGCATAGCCTTGTACGTTAATTGACTTGCTCCCCGATGGTACGTAAATGGTCAGATCGATATTGATGTTATTACCTTGGAGAGCCCGCGCCAGTTCTGACTTGCAGATAGCGATTTCAGCAGGGTCGAGAAATTTGTCGTAGTTACTTAACGTCGGAACAAACGCTTCTTTTGATTGCTCAAAAATTATATATGTCTCGTCCGACCAATACACGGCACTAGAGCTTACATCTATTTCCCAGCTTCCTATTTTAGCAATACGTTGTGCTTCGGCGAGTCTGGCTTCACTGATTTTAAGGGCTTGTACGGCTTTTTCCTTTTCACGCTCTGCTATGCTTGCGCGAAGTATGGTAGTAATGATTTTTCCAATGGATGTTTCATTAATCTGATCTTTGACGATGTAATCAGAAGCTCCGGCTTTCATTAACTCAACAGCTATTCGTTCGCTTCCCTGGGATGTTATAATAACAATAGGTGTATTTACTCCCAGATTTCTGATCTTCCTTAAGAGAGAAAGGCCGTTCTCGCCAGGGAGAAGATAATCCAAAAAAATGCAATCAAAATTAAAAGCCAAGACTGCGCTACTCACTTTTTGTAAATCATCACACTCAGTGATTTCGCAACGTAGGCCAGATTTTGTTAAAGAGCGCTTTAACTGAAGGCGATCGACCTCGTCATCATCAATGACTAATAATTTTATTACTTCGTTCATAAAATTATTTGGCTTGCTTTTGCTTTGGGTAATTGAAAAGTAAACTTGGTTCCTTGACCTACTTCGGAGTCAAGCCAAATTTTTCCACCTTGTTCTTCAATGATTCTTTTAACGATCGTTAACCCAATTCCTGTGCTCTCAACCTTGTCCCGTGATTGTAACGTTTGGAAAATGACAAATATTTTTTCATGAAATTCCTTGCTGATACCTGGACCGTTGTCTTCAATGGAAAACAGGTATTCATTTTGTGTTTCGGACGAACTTATTCTAACAAGTCCTTTTTCTTTATCGTGATACTTAATGGCATTGCTTATTAAGTTCGAAAACACTTGGAACAACAATATGCGTTGTGTTACCAACGTAGGCATCTTCGATACCTCGAAAGTGAAATGCTGTGGCGGGAGTAAAGAATCTAAGACGTCAGCTACCAGGTCATCGAGGTCTACAAGTTCAGGAGCGACTTTTGTCCGGCCTATTTTTGAGTACTCAAGGATACCGCTGATCAAAGCTTCCATTCGGAAAGTTCTGTTTTTCAACATATCCAGGTTTTTTCGGCTGTCCTCCGTTATTACAGAATCAAGGTCTTCTTGAAGCCATTGTGAAAGGTTGATAATTGCACGCAACGGTGCTTTGAGATCATGCGAAACGATATAGGCAAATTGATCCAGTTCTTTATTGCTTCTCTCTAGCTTTGCCGCATACTCCTCAAGTTTCTTCTCTGTTTTTTTTCTTTCAGAAATATCGTGAAGGATAATGGCTTTTAACTTATCACCAACTTCCGTATCGTAAATGATAGTTGCAGACAGCGCACAGATAATGGTTTGGTTCTTCTTCTTCAGGCTTATTTCCCGGTGATTTATTTGTTTTTCTTTTTCTAGTTCTGATAAGAATGAAAATGCCGACTCATTGTTTTCGAAGAATATTGTAATGGGCTTATCAACGACCTGCAGTTCGTCAGTAAATCCGAATATTTTCAAGGCAGCCTCATTGATGGTTTGAATGGTATCGTCTGAATTGCATACAATGAGTCCCTCTTGCATGGACCGGAGAATCTTTTTTGTTGCTTCCGTCGAAAGTTTAAAGTCTTTTGTATCACCATTCATTGTCTGCACGCGTCCATATCTAGCTTCACAAAATTAGCGGTACATAGTCTTCTCCACGGTAGTGTTAAGTATCCATTTATCGCTTGGGTGATAATTTCGTATGTATTCGTTCAATACGAATAACTAGAAAATTCTTTTTGCGATTTGTACGTAAGGGTTTTGCTGATGTTATCAGAGAATACCCTGATCTCTTTTCCTTCGTGGTCATCGAACGCAATGTAAAAATGCAAGTCTGGATTTTTGTGTAAAGAGACGCTAGCTGAGAAGTCGCATTTGCCTACATGTAATATTTCGTTGAATTTACCTGAATGCGGGTTCGATGCACCTTTACATGATCAGTAAAATATGTATGCGTAGCCTTTTTGGTTCCTGGAATATTTATTGAAAGAGTGACGAAAAGTTATCTTTAATCAACGTTGTTTAATTAAAAAAGGAGAATCACAATAGACGATTGAGATAACTCCTTTTTTTGTTTTATGCGTATCCGAACGTAACAAACAGTATCAACACAATGGTCATCAATACGAAAAATATGATCGCCTGAAATGGCGGAATTGGATCACTACTCGGGATACCAAAAATTAGCTTTATAAAACTTTTTACGATTTTCATGAAACGATCAATAATTTAAGCAACGTGGTACGCCGGTAAAAAGTGTAAAAAAGAATGGTGCATTTCGGCACCACTCTCTCGTTAGTACTTCAAAGAATCTGGCGGCGAAACTACGCTATTTTCTGAATTTTCATCTTTTAAAACGTAGTCAAAATCACAAAATTTTAACAAAAGGCGCTCTTCTTTTTAAGAAACGCCCGGGAGACACCGGAAGTCAGGGAGTAGCATTAAAATTGTACCCCTGCTTTCCGGGGGAGATTAAGATTGAAGATTTTCGGGGATATCAAAATTATGCTTGCTTTCCTTTTGCTGATATTCTTTTGGTGTAACACCAAATTCGGTTTTAAAACATTTAGCGAAGTACGACAAATTGGAGAAGCCCACTTCGTACATGATTTCGGAAATATTTCCTTCTTTGTTTTTCAGTAAAAGAGAGGCCTTCTTAATGCGATATTTTTTGATAATGTCTTTCGGTGAAAAGTGCGTAAGTGATTTCAACTTACGATACAAATGTGTTGGACTCATGCCAATCTCTTCGCTGATCATTTCCACGCTCAACGCTGGATTCGAAATGTTCGCTTCAATAATGTTCACTACTTTTCTGATGAACTTATCGTCTACATTTTCTTTTGTTCCCGGAGCCGGTTGGGTTACAATTTCAGATTTAAAATAGTTAGACAACTCCTCTTTTCGCTTCAACAAATGTTCAATGCTTGCCTGTAATAATTCCACATCAAATGGCTTTGTCAGGTACACATCGGCGCCTACGCGAATACCTTCAATTTTTTGAGAGGTCAGACTTTTTGCAGTAAGCAGAATGATTCCAATATGTGATGTTTTTGGATTTCCTTTTATCCTGCTGCATAATGTAAGCCCATCCATGACGGGCATCATGATATCGCTGATGATAATCTCCGGTAAGAAATTGGTTGCCTTTGTTAGCGCTTCTTCACCGTTTTCTGCCATCACCAGGTTGTAGTGATCCTTCAGGTTTATCCGGAGAAAGTCAATCATATCGTGATTATCTTCAACTATCAGAATGAGCGGCTTGTCGGAATCAAGATTGTATAAATATGATTTTGAATCACCCTCGTCATCAGTATTGGTTTTAGTCGCCAGGAGGTTTACCGACATCGTCTGTTCGTCTTTGTCCACCGGAAAGTGGATGCTTCCTAACGGTAGGTATACACTAAATGTTGAGCCCTTCCCGACAACACTTTCAACCCTAACCTTGCCATGATGAAGTTTCGTGTATTCCGAAACCAATGTTAATCCAATTCCTGAACCAGCTTCAATATTTTTTGTTTGTGTAGCCTGATAAAAACGATCGAATATTTTAGGCTGATCTTCTGGCGTAATGCCCATACCGGTATCTGTTACCTTGATCTCAACAAAGCCTTTTGTAAATTCCGGGTCGGCAGGATGAATTTTTAAGGATAAATCTATAGCGCCTTCAGCAGGGGTAAATTTGAATGCGTTCGACAGCAGATTATAAAGGATGGTTTCGATTTTATCCGTGTCCGCCCAGATTTTACATTCTTCTATACGAGGATTAAATGTAAAATGAATTCGTTTACGCGTTGCCTTATCGGAAAACAAGGTGTAAAGATCGCGTGCGAAAGCAGTGATATCAAAACATGTAATTTTTAATTCAAGACTGTCGTGCTCCAGTTTTCTGTAATCTAATATTTGGTTCACAACGCGAAGCAGGCGATAAGAGTTTTTTTCGGCTAGTTTCAGCAGGCTTCTGCTTTCTTCATCTAGATTTTCACGTTTTAATGTTTGCTGAATAGGAGGGAGTATTAGACTAATAGGCGTTCTTAACTCATGTGAAATATTGGTGAAGAACTGTTGTTTCGTTAATGAAATTTCTTCGGCATGTTCTTTTTCCATTCTCATGATTTTCACTTCATTCCTCCAATGAAGCTTGGTGGAATAAAATCTTAAAGCCAGAAAAATCATACAGACTACAATCACACCGTATAAAATCAGAAATGCAGGACTCAGAAATAACGGGGGCATTATTTGTACGACAAGTTCAGCTTGATTCTCACTCCATATTCCATAGTTGTTTGTGGCGCGAACCATTAATTTGTAGGTGCCCGGAGAAAGATTTGAATACACGGCGAAGTTTTTCGTGCCCGATACATAATTCCATTGGTTGTCAAACCCTTCCAGCTTGTATGCATAAATGTTCATGGACGGTTGCCAATAGTGCAATGCCGAAAATTCAACAGCAATCGACCGTTGGGAATACTTTAAAATGATGTCGGATGTGTAGGCAATATCATGGCGTAAAACAACATTCTCGTTTAAGATATCGCCTGCATTAATTTTTCGGTTATTGATTTCCAAAGACGTAATACGCACCGGCGGCTCATACATGTTCGGTCTGACCAGGGGAGAAATGCTGATATATCCATTATCACCTCCGAAGATGATCTCACCATTAGAGGCCGTAGCCACGCATCCGTCAAAAAAACTTTTTAAAGGAATGTCTTTATCCAGGGGAAACACTTCTGTATGACGATCTTTAACATCAAATTTTATGATGAACCCACCAGCTGCACCCCAGATATTTCCTTGAGCATCTTCGGTTATACTGGCTAAGGTTATGTCATTACCCGTTGTTAAAGGATGAAAAATTGCAGTGTCGCGTTGAGGTTTATATTCGATCAATCCATTCAATGTACCGGCCCAAAGACTCCCTTTTTGTGAAAAGTATAAACAGGTTATATCACGCTTTTCAGAGGTTTTGGTAAATTGATCAATGCGATTGTTGCGATAGGACTGAAGGTCAATCCGATAAAGTTCATTGTAGTTGATGGCCCAAACGGCATTTCCACCGGATACATTTTTTTCTGATCCAAAATCACCAACCAACTCAAAACGAAGAGAAGAAATGTTTTTAAAATTTCCTGTGACTTTAAATAATCCACCTTCCCAAGCACTAACCCAAAAGGATCCATCAGTGCCCTTTGTGAATTTTGCAATGTAGTTTGTGATTAGCCCATTCGTTGCGTTGGATGTGATGGCATACATTTTCTGGGCTGATTCATCCCACACATTTATGCCGCCTGCAGTTCCGATCCAGATACGTCCATCGTCATCTTCTTCCAGGGCGTACACATTGTTCAATAAAATTCTTTTTTCTCCCGGTGATTGTGTGCTGAATATTGTCTTTTGTCCGGTAGCCTGATCGATGCGTATAACGCCGTGCAAGGTAGCAAGCCAGGTTGCGCCATTTCTGGAGATGAGCGCGGATTTTACCTGATTGCCGATCGTTTGCCCATCCATCGAATGGGACACCTCGTGATAGCTATAATAATTTCGGAATTTGTTTAACCTGCTCAGTCCGTTTGAAGTCACAAACCAAATAACGCCACCTACATCTTCTCGGATCTGCCAAATAACATTATTGCCAATGGAGTACGGCAATTGTGGATTGTGAAATAAAACTTTGTTGGTGCCTTTTTCCGGATTGAAAATATTCAGGCCGAAATCCGTACCTAACCACAAATCACCTCGTTCGTCCGTGTAAATATTTTTAATCACCTCATTACTGAAGGGCGTATTTTTCTCCGTGAAATGCTGATAATTTCCCGTGAATACATTTAAAAGACAAAGGCCGGTTTCCGTCCCAACCCAAAGAAGGGAATCGTCGGACATCACAGGTTTGATATCCTGGATCAGATTGTTTTTCAAAGACGGTTTATAGTTTCCTTTCAGATCTAAAGCAACGAAAGTCTGCTTACCTGGCGCAAGTTTATTTAGCTTATCGTAAGTACCTACCCATAAATTTCCTGCCGCATCTTCGTGAATCGCGCGTATGGTGTTGTGACTTAAGTTGCTGTTTTGTGTATTGTACTCGCGTCGTTCCCCGGCAGAATATCGGATTAGCCCCGTAGCTGTTCCAATCCAGACTGCATTGGCCCTGTCTTTGTATAGTGTTCGGATAACATTATTTCTACCTATATCGATAGGTTCAATTTTGAACGTTAACGTATTGATTTTGCACAATCCTTTCCAGGTACCAACCCAAATAAAATCGCCGTCTACTAATAATGAGCTGATTTCATTCGCCGGCAATGAATGTGGATCGCCTTTCTTAAAGGTGATAAACCGGTAACCATCGTAGCGTGCGAGTCCGTTAGCGGTGCCAATCCATATGAAATCATTTTTATCCTGCGTTATCGCACTGATAATATTAGAGGGTAATCCATCGCGTATGGACAGGGATGAAAAGAAAAGCGAGTCAGCCGCTACAGCGACAAAACTATAGGTCAGCGTAACAAGGAAAATCGATATAAAAACCAGGCACCGCATATCTGTCAGCGACTTAAGGTAAAATTTTTGATGGCGCCACACGCATAATAATGTCTTTCAATTCCCGAAGAAATAACAAATTAAACGATCTGAACTCCAACTTCAACTCTTCGAAACTTCACAACCCCCGCACTTTCCCTGTTTTGTTATAAAAAGCAAGATTCCGTTCCCCGAATGGTGGATTTTTATCCATTTCTGTACGATTTGTTGCCCTCAAACACAATCGATTGAGACTACCTTTAAATCGTTTGAATCAGCGCTAAACCTTAACCCAAATAATATGGCGAAACTCTACCCGAAAACAAAAATGTGCGTGACCGTACTGTTCATTTTTTTCAGTATGCATGCCTTTTCGCAAGCCCGTATTAGTGGCAAAGTGATCTCCATCGATGATGGCAACGCTTTACCCGGTGTCAGCATTCTAGAAAAAGGTACGACCAATGGCACGGTTACCGATACCAATGGCAATTACACCATCACCGTAAACGAAAATGCTACTTTAGTTTATTCATTTATTGGATATACGACGCAGGAAGTGCAGGTGAGTGGACGCTCATCCATTGATATTAACATGGAGATCAGTGTCAGTGCTTTGCAGGAGGTGGTCGTCATTGGCTACGGCGAGCAGGAAAAGAAGGATGTTACAGGTTCTGTGATGGCGCTTGGCTCGCAGGACTTCAATAAAGGAATCATGTCTTCCCCTCAGGACCTGATGATTGGTAAAATCGCGGGAGTACAAGTCTCAACAAACAGTGGCGCGCCTGGAAGCGGTGCCATCATCCGTATTCGTGGTAACGGATCCATTGGTGGAAGCCAGGATCCGTTGATTGTGATCGACGGCTTCCCGATCGACAACAATAATATCGGAGGTCTTGATAACAAGCTGGCGTCAATCAATCCCAACGATATTGAAAGCTTCACCGTATTGAAGGACGCGTCCGCTACTGCCATCTATGGATTAAGAGCATCGAATGGGGTCATCATCATTACCACAAAAAAAGGTAAAGAAGGTAAACCACAGATTACCTACAACGGGAATGTCTCCGTCAGTGCTCCCATGAAATATGTTGACGTACTAACAGGCGACGAAATGAGAGCTTTGGGCAACACACTGCTAGCACAGAATCTTCCAGGACTAACAGCCGATGCACTTCAACGCATGGGTGATGAAAATACGGATTGGCAACGCGAGATTTATCGCAACGCAATTTCACATGATCACAATATTGGTATTGCAGGAACCCACAAATCATTTCCTTACAGGATTTCATACGGTTACACTGATCAGCAGGGGATACTTCGTACAACCGATTTTACCAGAAACTCCCTTAACATCAATCTGACACCTTCATTCTTTGATGGTGATCTGAAGGTGACAGCCACCATGAAAGGCAGTTACACCACGCAAAACTTTGGCAACACCGAAGCCATCGGCGCAGCCGTTGCGTTTGATCCCACACAGCCGGTTCGCAATGGAAGCACACGTTGGGGTGGATTCTTTACCTGGGTTGCCCCGGCTTCAGCCACCACGTTGGACCCTAACGGCGAACCATTGACACTTGCTACCAGTAACCCGGTTGCATTGTTAGAACAAAATGACAACAGGTCGTATGTGTGGCGTGGACTTGCAAACCTTCAACTGGATTATCGTCTGCGATTTTTGCCCGAGATAAAATTGACTTTAAACGCCGGCATGGACTACACAACGTCCAAAGGTCATAACAACGCTCCTGTAAATGCTGCCTGGATATTTGAAAATGGGGGAGGGCAACGAATTGATTATACCGGAGAAAACAAGTCTAAGCTGCTGGATCTGTATGCCAACTATACTAAAGAGATTGGCAAAAGCAGATTTGATATTACAGCCGGCTATTCTTATCAAAGTTTTGAACGCGATGGCTCCAACTTCGGACGCAATGCTCCGACAGGCGAATCCATCATTTATACAGATTATCAAACGGCAGTAGTCAACGGTGACAGTGTCGAAGTTCCTAGAAAATTTGTTTCAAATCCAAACTACTTGCTTTCCTTTTTTGGCAGATTGAATTATTCCTTCAATGACAAGTATTTGCTCACCGTTTCTTTTAGAGACGATGCATCGTCTCGCTTCTCAGAAGATAACCGATGGAAAATTTTTCCGGCTGCTGCCATTGGCTGGAATATTAGCAAAGAATCATTTCTGCTGCCGGTTAAAGCCATTACCAACTTAAAGCTGCGGGCGAGTTATGGAGTTACAGGTAATCAGGATGTAACCAATGTTCCTTATCCGTATTTATCAACTTATCAGTTGAGTTCTTCTACCTCACAATACCAATTTGGAAATACATTCTACAATACTTTCCGCCCTCAACCCTACGATGCAAACATCCGATGGGAAACAACGAGCCAGGTAGACGTTGGGATCGACTTTGGTTTGTTTAATGATAGGATTACGGGTACTATAGATTTCTATAGAAAGGATACGGAGGATTTAATCAACAGCATTCCCGTGCCGGCAGGTAGCAACTTTTCGAATTTCCTGCTCACCAATGTGGGAAGCTTGGTAAATAAAGGTTATGAAATCACGATCAACACAGTTCCTGTTCGAAAAGAAAAATTTGAATGGAACCTTGGGTTCAACTTCACTTACAATGAAAATGAGATCACTAAGCTGTTGAAAACAGAGGATCCAAATTATCCTGGAATCCAGGTGGGTGGAATTGGATTGCAGCGGTTTATTCAAAACATACAGGTCGGCTATCCGGTAAATACGTTCCTGGTGTACAAGCAAGTATACACCGAACAAGGGGTTCCTGTCGAAGGCCTATATGTTGACAGGACTGGTTTGGGTGGCGAAGTAACTGCGAGCGAAAACAATAAATTCCGTTATCAAAAGCCGCAGCCTGATTATTTGATTGGTATTAACTCACGCATCAATTACGGCAATTGGGATCTTTATTTCTCAGGACGTGCAAGCATTGGCAACTACGTCTATAACAACATCATGACCGGTGCAAACTACGCAAATTTCTATTACTCCACAGGATACTTTAACAATCTGCCACGCGCTGTTAATGATACGAAGTTTACAACGCTTCAACCCTTTTCAGATTACTACCTGGAAAATGCCTCATTTTTTAAAATGGATAATATAAGCCTTGGGTATAATGTTAAATCGCTTTTCAATGATAAAGTAAAAGCGCGCCTGAGCTTTACCGTACAAAATGCATTCTTCATCACGGACTATAGCGGCCTTGATCCGGAAGTAAACAATGTGAACACAGCCACGAATCAGTCCAGTAGCGGTATCGATAACAACATCTACCCAAGAGCAAGAGTATTTATGCTAGGTGTCAACCTCACGTATTAACGCCTTCTACTTCAACACTTCGAACCTCAACACTTCAACACTTTAAAGATGAAACGTAAATCGATCACAACAATAGTCACTGCGTTAGTTATGCTAACACTCGTGACCGCATGCATAAATGACTTGGATCCAAAATCTTTAGGAGCTAATTCCGTGACTTCCGTGGACGCATATAAAACACCTGAAGACTTTAAGATTGGATTGGCGAAATTGTACTCAAGTTTTGTCGTTGCAGGACAATCCGGCCCCGGTACTGATCCAGATATTTCCAACCTGGACGTCGGGTTTGGTGTTTATCTTCGGGGCTACTGGAACCTGCAGCAACTAACGACAGATGAAGCAGTGTATTCCTGGGCGGAGGATGGAGGCATACGACCATTGCACTGGCAGACCTGGACACCAACGAACTCTTTCATCGGGGCCTTGTATAGCAGGATGATGCTGACCATATCTTATTGCAACGAATTTATTCGCGCATCCAGTGCCTCCGACGATGCAGAGGTAAAGAGATTTAATGCTGAGGCCAGATTCCTTCGTGCATTGGCGTATTATCATGCCTTAGACCTTTTCGGAAATCCCCCGTTCGTAACCGACGCCGATAAACCTGGTTCCTTTTTTCCACGACAAACAAATCGGGAGGAATTGTTTGCCTATGTAGAAACAGAGCTCGCAGCGATTGAAACTGAATTGGGTGATCCGAAATTTGAATACGGCCGGGCTGACAAAGGAGCACTTTGGATGCTCCAGGCTAAACTTTATCTGAATGCCGAAACGTATATCGGGCAGAGTAAATATACCGAGTGCGTAACAGCATTAAATAAACTGTTCAATACAAATGCATACTCACTTGCCAACAACTATCGTCACAATTTCGTGGCCGATAATAATACAAGTCCTGAATTAATATTTACAATCAATCATGATGCAGCCCATACACAAACGTATGGCGGTATGGGTTTCATCATTCATGGTCAAATTGGGGGAAATATGGTTGCTTCGGATTTTGGTGTTTCCAGCGGCTGGGCACAAAATCGCGTTACACCAGAATTCGTAAGCCTTTTTCCTGATCCCAGTGGTACGCCAGATTCTCGCGCACTGTTCCATACCGATGGACAAACATTGGAAATTGAAGACGTGGGCACTTTTACCGATGGATATGCCGTCAGGAAATTCACCAATAAAACACTTGCTGGTGGAAATGCTCCCAGTGGCGGCAGCAACGAATTTGTAGATACCGACTTTCCCATTTTCCGGCTGGCTGATGCTATGCTGATGTATGCGGAAGCTGTTTTGCGGGGCGGCGCTGGCGGTACATCAGCCCAAGCGTTGAATTATGTAAATATGATTCGCGAGCGCGCCTATGGAAATGCGTCGGGAAACATTAATGCTGGCCAACTCACCCTTCAGTTCATCCTGGATGAACGCGGACGTGAGTTGTATTGGGAATGCCATAGAAGAACTGATTTGATCCGATATGGATTTTTAACGAGTGGAGGTTATCTATGGTCTTGGAAAGGAAACACGCAAGCTGGCAGTGCGACTGAAGATTATAGAAATCTCTTTCCTATTCCTGCTTTCGACTTGGCAGCTAATCCTTCGTTAAAACAAAACCCTGGTTATAGTGGTGGTGATTAATTAAATCTCTCTGAGTCGCGGATCGCATGGTGAAAATTCCAACCATACTGTTGCCGCGACATATAGATGATGAATCAAAAGAAATAAAACTGCTTCAAATGAAAAACAAGATATTACATTCAATCTACTTGCTTCTATGCTGTACGCTTTTCGCCTGCGAGGAAGAAGGCGAAAAGGCAATCATTAAAAGCAATGTTGCACCTAATTCAATACAGAATTTGTCTGGCAACTCATTCACGCTATTGTTTGATGACAGCGATGAAAACTTTGAAGAGATAAGTTGGTCGGAGCTTGATTTTGGATTTCCGGCTTCCGTCAGCGCGACCGTTGAAATAGCTAAAGCTGGAGAAAATTTTGCCAATTCGGTTGAATTGGCGACGACCTCCTCCAACGCTGTGACGCTCACGGTAGGCGAGATCAACGAGGCTTTATTGGGCATGGGGTTCTTACCCGAGGAAGCAGCTGATGTTCAACTCAGGATTCGTTCTGTCGTCAGCAATGCAATTGACCCCGTTTACTCATCGCCCCTAAATATCACGATTACACCTTATGCTACCACCTTTCCACCGATCTACATTATCGGGGATGCACAGGGTTGGAACTTGGCAAATGCGTTCGAATTGCAGAGCACGGGACCGGGTACCTATGAGGCCATCGGAACTTTCCAGGAAAATGGAAAATTCAGGTTCTTTGCCACGCCATCTTGGGACGCTCAGCAATGGGGATACAGCTTCTTTAGCGGTGGAACTGTAGCCACGGGGTTAGGTGATGGGGCGGATGGTGACTCAAACTTCCTTTTCGGTTTGCCTTCGGGTTATTATAAGATATCTGTTTCTCTAAAGGACAAAACCATTGCATTGGAGGCGTCATCGGCGCCGACGCTATTCATCATCGGTGATGCGCAAGGATGGGATCTTAACAGTGCGCTGGAAATGCATAGTCTTGGTGGTGGTCAATTCGAAGTAATCGGACAATTTCAACAAAATGGAAAATTCAGATTCTTCAGTAACCCTGATTGGGGCGCCGATCAATTCCGGTATAGTTCATTTAGTGGTGGCACCATTGACACAGAATTAGCTGATGGCGCTGATGGTGATTCAAACTTCTTGTTTACGGCAGCCAGTGGAATTTATAAGATGATGGTATCCATTAATGATAAGACAATTTCAGTTGAATCAGCTACGGAACCAACCTTGTATATCATCGGTGAGGATCAGGGATGGAATCTTGCCAACGCTTTCAAATTAACCTGGTTAGGTGGAGGCAAGTACGAGGGTACAACGAATTTCACAAACAATGCAACCTTTCGCCTATTCGACAAATCGGATTGGCCCAATGGATTTGGAAACTATCCCCACTTTGGTGACGATGGCGAGGTGAGCGCGCTGTTCGAAAATGCCAACGATGGTGATCAAAATTTCAGGTTCGTCGGAACGACGGGCAGCTATACGATGTCGGTTGACTTGTATAATTTGAAAGTTGGGATGGAGTAGATCAAAGCCTAACAGTGAATGTTTATAAAGCTTGATCTAATAGCCTCACGCTTCTTAAAAAAGTATGAAATTGAAAATGCAGACAATAGTTGGGTTGATGATTTGGGCAATACTCACGCTTTCATGCAAAGACGACCCGGAGGATGTCGTTCCGATAGACGAAACGCCTGATACTTCGATATTTTATTTTGGCGCCGACTTATCGTACGTCAATCAGATACTCGATCATGGAGGCGTATATAAAGACGGAGGTGTCATACAAAGTCCATATAAGATTTTTAAAGACCATGGGTCGAATCTTGTTCGATTGAGATTATGGCATAATCCCATCTGGACGCAACAAGTCTACGGAGCAGCAGGTACGCAGTTGTACAACGATCTCGCTGATGTTGCCAAATCAATTGCCTTATCGAAGGAGCAAGGACTTTCGGTTCTTCTCGATTTACATTATTCAGATACATGGGCTGATCCCGGTAAACAAGAAATCCCGGCAACCTGGAGGGAGATTAAAGATATCAATGTTTTGAAAGATTCCGTGTACAACTACACCTTCAAAGTATTCCAATATCTTATTGGGAAAAACTTAGCGCCGGAGCTTGTACAAATCGGAAACGAAACCAATTGCGGAATGCTTTACACCAACGCGCCGGCGGGCTTTCCAGCCTGCAATGTTTGTAACGGTGAATGGCAGCGTATGGGTATTGTCGTTAATAGTGCAATCAAGGCAGTAAAGGATGCTACCGCATCAACGTCCGTTAATACAAAAGTACTGCTGCATGTTGCAGATCCAAAAAACGTTGAATGGTGGTTTGATAACATGACCGATGCGACAAAGGGTAATGTTAAGGATTTTGATATGATCGGTTTTTCATATTACCCGATATGGCACACAACGGTTTCGCTGGATCTGATTTCGGATAATGTCTCCAAGTTCAAAACCAAATACGGCAAATCCGTTATGATTCTGGAAACAGCTTATCCCTGGACGACCGGATTTGACGATAACTATAGTAATCAGTTTGGAAGTCAGGCCGCTATAAACGGTTATCCTTACACCATACAGGGACAACATGATCTTATGGTAAAGATCACACAGGAAGTCAAGGATGGGGGAGGACAAGGGGTAATCTACTGGGAACCGGCATGGATTTCTTCTGACATGAAAGATCTCTGGGGAACCGGTTCATCATGGGAAAACAACACCTTTTTTGATTTTGATGGGAATACCATCCAGGGAATTGATTTTATGAAACATGATTTCAAGTAAAGAAACGATGCAGCCATTTATTCGAAATAGCAGACCATTATTTTTCGTTCTGATTTTATTTTCTTTTTACATTTCTTGTTCGGCACAACGTTCCGGTACGGGGAGTAATGTGTATGTCGATGACAAAGGCGTGATGCGTTGGAGCAAATCAAAAGCAGAAGTACAGGGTTTCGGAATCAATTACACCGTACCCTTTGCGCATGCATATCGCGCAGCGAAAAAACTAAATATTTCGCATAAAGAAGCGATTGATAATGATGTGTATCATTTCGCACGGCTTGGGTTTGATGCTTATCGCGTGCACGTTTGGGATACTGAAATTAGCGATACAGTAGGGAATCTCCTGGACAATGATCATTTGCAACTGTTTGACTACATGCTAAAAAAAATGAAAGAGAGAGGCATGAAATTCATTATTACACCCATCGCGTTTTGGGGAAATGGATATCCGGAGCAAGATGAAAAAACACCCGGTTTTGCACGAAAGTATGGGAAAGCGGATTGTCTTACCAATGAAGACGCTATTCAAGCGCAGGAGAAATTCTTATTTCAATTTTTAAATCACGTAAATCCGCATACAGGTATTGCATATAAGGATGATCCCGACATCATCGCCTTTGAGATCAGCAATGAACCGCACCACAATGATCCACCTGAAAAGGTTACGACATACATCAATCGGATGGTTAGTTCGATGCGAAAAACCAATTGTAAAAAACCAATCCTTTATAATATAAGTCACCGTATCCACCTGGTTGACGCATACTTCAATGCGGGTATACAAGGAGGAACTTTTCAATGGTATCCTACGGGACTTGGAGCTCAGAAAGAGTTGGGTGGTAACTTACTTCCTAATGTAGATAGATATACCGTTGCATTCGCTGACAATCCAAAATACAGGAAGGGCGCAAAGATCGTTTATGAATTTGATGCGGCAGATGTAGGCCGTTCTTATATCTATCCGGCTATGGCCCGAAGTTTCAGACAGGCTGGAATGCAGTGGGCCACGCATTTCGCCTACGATCCTACCTATATGGCGTATGCAAACACAGAATACAATACCCATTTTATGAACCTTGTCTATACGCCTCAAAAAGCATTGAGTTTGAAATTAGCATCGGAGGTGTTTCATACCATTCCGATGTACAAAGATTTTGGGAAATATCCTGCCAACACTAAGTTTGACGCTTTCAGGGTAAGTTATGAAGAAGATCTTGCTGAAATGGTTTCGGACAAAAAATTAATCTACACCAACAATACAAGATCAGCTCCTTCTTCATTGAATAAACTAGAGGAAATTGCCGGCTTTGGAAATTCCCCCGTTGTCATGTATGAAGGTGCCGGTGCTTATTTTGTCGATAAAATAGAAAGCGGTGTCTGGCGCCTGGAGATTATGCCCGACGCAATATGGATACAAGATCCCTTTGGGAAAAACAGCTTGGATAAGAAGGTTGCAGTCGTGAATTGGAGAACGTGGCCGATGACGATCAACCTACCCGATGTGGGAAATGATTTTGTTATTCGTGCATTGAATAATAATAACGCATCCGATACTAAAGTACAAGGTCAGACTTTTAATGTGTCCCCCGGTACTTATCTGCTAACACGCAAAGGTTTAAACACTGGTGTTAACGGGAATACGAAATGGAAGAATATTCTTTTGAAAGAATTCACCGCACCCAAGTCAACACTTGAATCCACCTATGTGCTTCATACCCCCGCAACACAAATTCATGAGGGATCTTCGTTGACGATCGAAGCAACCATCGCTACTCCGAATGAACCAGAAGCCGTCGAGATAACTGTTCTCTCCGGGCTGAGGCCTAAAATATTCCATATGAAAAAAGTTTCTGGCTATACCTACATTACCACTATTCCAGCGGAAGAAGTGAAGGAAGGGTTTTTAAGATATTTTATCACTGTTAAAGAAAATAAAAAGGCCATCACATTTCCGGGCGCAAAAAATGGAAATCCTGGAGATTGGAATTTTAGCGCCATGCATCCCTACGAAGTAATCGTAGTTCCGGCATCAGCTCCGATTTATATTTTCAATGCATTCTCTGATAATGATGAGTTATCAAGGCCTTGGAATAAAAACACTTCATTCGTGCCGAAAGCCGAGCCAGGTAAAGCGGAGATCAGGATGAACCTGGAAAAATTATTTGATGTTGATCCTGAAAATCCGAAAGCGAAGCGTGTACATGATTATTCGATGCGATATTATTTCGGCAATAAGATTGTGGGGCGCCGATCCGGCATCGCAGATAAAAATGAAATTGTCTTCCATGGAAGATCCCTTACATCAAAACCTTGTTGGGTACAATTGGCACTCGTTACCAGGCAAGGACTGGCGTATGGTGGCGTTATAAAGATCGACTCAAATTCGGCAGATTATTCGCTTGCCTTATCCGAACTGAAAAAAGTCAACCTGGTTACCTTGCCGCGGCCGTATCCTACCTTCCTGCCGTATTTTTTTGAACCGGATGTCGATACAAAATTTAACCTGAACGACATAGAGTCTCTGCAAATTTCTATCGGTCCGGGAATCCCTGAAAATGAACTGGGGAATAGCCATGCCTTCGCCATTGAAAGCGTGCGACTCGAATAGTAGTAGGCTGGAAAGTTGGTTGCTTCGCAATGACGGCTACCAAGGTATACTGACAGCGGAGCTAAGGCGGAGTTAAGGCGAAGCTAGCGTCAGGTTTTGTTTGCAACCTGTAATTCTGTCAGTAATGAAAATAATCCTGATAGGAGACTCGGTTTGGGAGTATGCGTTAGAATACGTTCAGCACTATCTGCCTCGATTTTTGGCTGTCGTTACTTTGTATTCGATCGCAGAGGGTACAAGCTGCATACCGAATCCTGTCAAAGCATTGAAAGAAGAATAACGCTCATTCGCTTCGCAATGATTCTGCGGGATTTGCCATTGCGGCTTTCGCGGATCGGTAGCCTACTGTAATAAAAGCGATCAACAGCGTGATCCCTATTCCCGACAAGAATATGGAGGGCCCTATGGTTATTTTGTAGGCAAACTCTTGCAACAACTTGTGCATGAGTATTCCTGCGATAGGTGCAGCCAGGAGAAATCCAATCAGGATGAGTTTCACAAATTCTTTTGAAAAGAGAATCAAAATACTCTCTACAGAAGCCCCTAATACTTTTCTAACACCTATTTCTTTTACTTTTTGGTTCGCCATAAAGGAGACAAGACCAAATAAACCCAGGCAACCGATAATAATGGCAATGCTTGAAAATATTGTCAACAGGGTTGATATACGACGTTCTCCTTTGTATAAGTTTTGTATCTGTTCGTCTAAAAATTCGTACTTGAAAATATATTCTGGATAGGCCTCTTCCCAGCGTGATTTCACCTCGTCTATGGTGCCTTGCATATCAACTGGATTTATTTTGATGGACAAACTTTGATATTCGTTAATGTTATTTAAAAGCACCACTGGCTCAATGGCACGCTCCAGCGATGTGGTGTTGAAATTTTTAACGACTCCCTTTATGGGTAAATTGTTACCCCAGAAATCAAACTCTTTTCCCAAGATGTCATCATTGCTCTTAAATCCTGCTTGCTGAACAAATTTTTCGTTTACCACGGCGGCAGTAACACTATCGATATCTCCGAGTTTTGCTCCAGCGATAATGTCAATTGAATACAAATCAATGTAATCACCGTCTACCTCTTTTACTTGAACTTCCATGGGCTCACCGTTGACCGTAATGGAAGAACTTTTAACTGCGCGGAATGAAGGGGGCGCATAGTTTAAACTTGCTTTTTCAACTCTTGGCAAACGAAGTAGTTCATTTTTTAAAGAGCGCATTTTATTTGGACCTGAAGCCTCCTCAGACCTGGGGATAGGTACAACAATAATTGCATCTTTATTAAACCCGACATCTTGTTGCTGAAAGAAATTTAATTGCTTCGAAAGAACAAGCGTACCGATGATAAAGAACTGGGAAATAAAAAACTGCAATACGACAAGACTGCGACGCAACATATAGCCCGAAGAATTTTTATTGTTAAGCTGCGTCTTTAAAGCTGATACCGGCTTAAAACCTGAAACAACAAAAGCAGGATACAATCCTGAAAAAAGTGTTATGGCGCTAATCAAAATAATTAGGAAGAGCCACAGTGTCACATCTTCCAGCAGATTCAAGGTTAACGAAGATTCTAAAAGGGTATTGATGAAGACAAGAAATACTTGTGCTGCACCGAGCGAAATCGAAGCAGCGATGCAGGTAACAATAAACGCCTCGCCGAGAAATTGCAGAATCAGCTGACTCCTTGTACCTCCGAGAATCTTTCGAATACCTACCTCTTTTGTTTTTTTAATTGCCTCTGCAGTTGTGAGATTGATAAAATTAATACACGCTGTAACGATCAAAAAAATTGCAATTATACTAAAAACATAAAAAGCCTCTTTTGGCATTCTTGTATTGTAATTGCCTCCGCGCATGTCACTATGAATTGAGGATAACGGTTGTATCACAAATGTTTTGGCGGTCGGATTTCTGTCTCCATCGCCAAAATATTTCGTTGCGAACTGAGGAATCTTTTGTTCCACTTGTGCAATTGTTGAATTTTCCTTTAATAAAAAATAGCAATTGTCAGTGTCCGCCAAGTTATGCCATCCACGTTCTTCATAAGATTTTCGAATCGTATTGTAGGATAACATAAGTTCGAACGGGAGATCTGTATTTGAAGGAAAGTCTTCCATTACAGCGGTGATCTTATATTCAATGTTATCATGCACGACGGTTTTACCAAGAACATTTTCCGTTTGGAAATATTTCCGGGCAAATGCTTTTGAAATGATCGCTTCGTTTGGATCATCCAATCCTTTTTCAGCAGTGCCTGCAATAATTTTTCTATCGAAAATTTTAAAGAATGTAGGTTCGGTAAATACGACGCCTTTAGGTTCTTCGTATTTTTTCACATCACCATCATGCTGGGGAATTGTGATCAGACTCCCTCGGCGATACGACATAAAAACTACTTCTTCAGTCTCATTAAACTCATCTTTGAAGGCTTCAGGCAGAGGCGGGGGGATCGCTTGCGTGAAATTAGTGCCATCATTGCCGTTAGACTTTGAAATGATTCGATAAATCCGATCTTTTTTGGAGTGATATTTATCAAAACTGTTTCCCTCTTTTATAATTAGAAATAACACAAGACTGCCTGTGATGCCTAAGGTTAACCCGGCAATGTTGATCAATGTGTTGCCCTTTTCGCGTAACAGACTTCTAAGAATTGTTTTGAGGAAGTTTTTAAACATGTCGAATAAAAAGATAAGCGTACGTCGTGCGGATTACAAACATTAAGCCATATGGAATAAGAAGCGTAAAGACATTTTTGAACAAATGATTTGATCACTTCCGAGAAAACGTTGTCCACAAGCGGACAGCCTTACAGAAATATATGCGTGAAAATTTTGTGGCAATGTTGTTAGAAGTCTATCGTAAGGCCTGGTTTACCCGTCATTACGAGTAAACCAATAAGGTTGAAGTAACGCTCAAGCTACACCAAAGATATTTCGGTTAACAAACTCGTTCCGGAACTTTCCATCAGGATCATATTTTGATATTAACGCTCTGAAATCATTCAGTTTTTCATACCGTGATTGCAGCACTTTAGGATCCAGGGTAAACAATTTTCCCCAATGGGGCCGCACGTCAAACGGCGACAGCTTTTCTTCAATCTTCGGTAATAAACGCATTACGCCCGCCGTGTTTTGATTCAATGTAAAATGTATCGCAACACTATCTTGGTGGTAGCATGGGCTCATCCAGAGATCATCTGCTGCAATGGTGCGTATTTCCGTAATCATCAAGAGAGGTTTGATTTCATCCTTTAATGCTTGAACAGCTTTGATGGCTTCGACGGCATTTTTCCTGGGCACGAAATATTCTGCCTGCAGTTCTTCTCCGCTGCTGGGTGTAAAGCCCATTTTGAAATGTGGTAGCCTCTCATACCACGGTCCGGGTACACTCATTTGTTCGGTGCAGTTTTCCGCTGATATCTCAATGATGGGATGGACATTGCGAGTTGCTAATGTTGCTCCGAAAAATTCCTTTGGCGCTGCATACGTTTCACCATCTTTCAAAGACCGTTTGACCCAGACCTGGTTGATGTTAGAAGTTTGCCAGTCTGTAAATAAACTCACACTATACCCTGCAGACATAATTTCATCAAAATGGGTTTCGAGTTGTAGTATAGGCAAGTTCAAATAGACTTCTTGCTGCATGGAAAAAGTCGGAACTAAATCCAACGTAACTTTGGTGACAACCCCAAGACATCCTAATCCAACTACCGCACCCAGGAACTGATCACCATCTTTTTCTTTTGAAAGTAAAACCACATCGCCATCGGCTCTTACAAATTCGATCGCGGAAATGGAGGTCGCTAGATTACCATTGCCCACACCTGACCCATGGGTTGCCGTCGCACATGCACCAGCTACTGAAATGTGCGGAAGGGAAGCCAGATTGTGAACGGCAAACCCTTTCTCATGTAGCTGTTTACAAAATTCACCGTAGCGCATACCGCCTCCGGTAGTAACTGTTTTCCCCTGAGAATCTAAAGTTACGAGGGAGTTGAGATATTTTGTTGATAACAGGTTATCCCTTGAGTCAGCAATCTGGTTGAAGCAATGACGTGTGCCCAACGTTCGAAGGCGTGTGCATTTCCTGACAATTTCCTGTACTTCTTCTACCGTTTTAGGTTCAGCAATTTTCGTAGTGCTATAGGTCAGATTGCCCGCCCAATTTTTTAATTGTTCAGTAGGTTTGTCCTGGTTGCACGAAGTGATATTTGCCAATACAGTGCCGGTCATAAGGGTAGAGGTAAGTTTAAGAAAAGTACGTTTTTTCATAAAGGCTGGTAAAATTGTGTTCGGTGTGCGTTAAATAAAAAATGCCTTGGTGCGGTTTATTTGCTCGTTCAACAGCATCAATGTATTCAAAATCATATTGCTTTCACACTTGGCCCATGTACCATTCTTTACTCAGACTTCATTTTTATGGGACATAGTTGACTTGCCTGAATGATTACTGTAAAGTAGTGAATGTATTCCAAACAGCGATGAAAGGTCATTTAGCCAAATAGAAGTTACTATTTGATGGCTAAAAGGCAATAATCGGTGGTGTTGTGGTACGCGCTCGTTGGAGGATTAGTCTTTTTTAAATTTTAGACTGAGCTGCGACACTCATGATGTAATAGTCTGATTTTGTGATAATTATGATTCTATGCAAATGGGATAATGAGTTACTATCGCAGCCCTGTGCGGATGTATTGTTGCATTCAAAATACACCAGCAATTGTAACGGAATTAGGCAAAATTTGAAGGTTTAATTCCACTTTTTGACCCTCGGTGAAAACACCTTTGATTAGTAGAAGATAAGAATATTGTTTCCATCGCAGATAATGAGGTTGCGTACTTTTTTCACCAGACTGATTCAAGGGATTATTATCGGATCCTCCCTGATGCTGGTAGCTGTTCAAGGCTACAGCCAGGGATGTAATTGCCCCCCGGTGAATACTTGTGGGACCTGTCAGGGTGGAATAATTGAACTGACCTTGCGCAATAATGGTCCATTGGCTCTCGTCAGCGCGTATGACGGCGGGGATCTTCGCTATTTTGGATGGGTTAACACAGGCAATTCATTCACAGTAACGGGCTCCCTGTGGGATGGAAAATTTCAAGGTAATGATTTAGACATTCACGTTGTAGGATTCCCTGTAACAACGATTCCCACTACTTGCGGGGCCAGTGTATATATAAACTCCATCTTTGGAAATTTTACCATCGTAAATGGTGAAAGTAAAAATGGTGGAACGTTATGTTGTTCACCTGCAGACACGGATAATATTCGACCGACTATTTCAGGCTGCCCAACCAACATTCAGGTTGTGCTCAATCCGCCTGGCTGCTCCGTCCCCGTCAATTGGACACCACCGACTGCTAATGATAATTGCGGGGAGGTCGTTCTGACTTCTACTCATAATCCGGGCGCGAGCTTCACAACGGGTATTACACCGGTTGTATACACGGCGACCGATGATTACGGTAACACCACGACCTGCTCTTTTACGGTAACCGTTACGAACAATTCAAACCCAGTCATTACGGGTTGTCCAACCAATATCACTGTTCCAGCTAACGCCTCATGCAGGGCAACAGTAAACTGGACCGCCCCAAGTATAGCAGGAAACTGCGGCGTTGTTTCTTTGAACAGGACCCATAGTCCGGGCAGCATTTTTTTAGTCGGAACAACTGTCGTTACATATACCGCTACCGATGAGATTGGAAGAACTTCAACCTGTTCGTTTAACGTAACCGTTGTCGATAATACCAAACCAGTCATATCAGGTTGTTCTCCTTCCGGAATTAACGCGATCGCCGATGGCTCTTGTATGGCAACGGTGAATTGGACCGCACCGACGGCTGTCGACAATTGCGTATCGGTCACTATGACGAGCACCCATAAGCCCGGCGACAAGTTTCCGATCGGAATAACGCCGGTGACTTATACCGCGACTGACGCCGCCGGAAACTTTTCTACTTGTACTTTTAATGTTACTGTCTCTGACGTAACGGTGCCCATATTCGCCGGATGTGCAGATGTGGTTGTACAGGCAGGACAAACATGTCAGGCGAAGGCTACCTGGACACCACCAACTGTTACAGACTGCAGTACAGTGACGATTTCACGCTCGCATAATTCAGGAGACACTTTTCCTATAGGCACAACGGAAGTCACTTATTCGGCCTCAGATGGGAGAGGCAACACTTCAACCTGTAAATTCAAGGTAATCGTAGAGGATAAACTACCACCTGTCTTTAATTCTTGTAATGCAGATGTGATAGCGACAGCATCTGATAATTGTTCCGCTATTGTTCAATGGACAGCGCCTACAGCAACCGATAACTGCGGGGCCGTGCAATTAACAAGATCTCACACGCCTGGTGAAAGCTTTCCAATTGGTACAACAGAAGTCAAGTATACGGCATTGGACCAGCACGGAAACGCTTCTATATGTAAATTCAATGTAATCGTAAAGATCGCAGCACCGCCTGTTCTTGCCAACTGCCCAGAAGAGATACATTTGAAAGGTAACGAAGTTGGTGAAGCGCAAGCATCGTGGAACCCACCCACGGCCACTACAACCTGTGGGGACTTAACGTTAACAAGCTCGCATCAACCGGGAGATATTTTTAGCGTCGGAACGACAGAGGTCCAATATCAGGCAAAAGACATCTCTGGTAACATTTCGATATGCAAATTTAACGTAGTGGTTACGCGTCAAGAAATCATTCTTGATATCGGTAAAGTGGTTACACCTGATGGAAATGGTGTGAACGACGAATGGGTGGTAACAAACATTGAAAAGTTTTCTAACAATAAAATTCTTATCGTCGACCGTTGGGGCAGCGTGATATTTACAGCCTCAGGTTACAACAATGAGAGTGTAGTGTGGAAAGGGTATAACCAGAACGGAAACATGGCGCCAACCGGGACCTACTTTTACACGATTTCAGTAAGATACGGCCCGTCGGTTTTTGAGAAAACCGGTTTCATCGAATTAATAAGGTAATGGACAGATCCCCAAAATATATGATCCCTCATTTTTTGCGGACAGCGGTGATCTTGCTCATAGTTGTATTTCCATGTACCGCCCAACAGAAAGTGCAGTTTACACAATACATGTTCAATGGGCTGGTAATTAATCCAGCGTACGCAGGTGCAGACGAAGCGTTAAACCTGACCTTCATTCAACGCAAGCAATGGGCGAACATTGAGCATTCGCCAACCACGCAAAGTTTATCGGCACATACGCTCTTCAAGAAAAAGAACATGGGCTTAGGCTTCACGTTGATCAACGATAAAATTGGGGTACACAAAAACCTTAACGTTCTTTCAAACTTTGCCTATCATCTGAGGGTGAGCAAAAATTCGTATTTGTCGATGGGTATTCAGGCGGGAATCCATAATAGAAAATCCAATTATGGCTCGCTCGCTGGTAATTCCAATATAGATCCAAAGTTATATGATGCCACTGTCTCATATACGGCCTTTGATTTAGGCATGGGCATTTATTACCGAAGTCCCAGGCTTCACGTTGGTTTTTCCGCGCCAGAAATTCTTCCGGAAAGATATTCCCTTAATGACACGATGGAAATCAATCTGCGTGAAGTGAATTTCTTTCTCTTCAGTAAATATAATTTCGAGGTTACGGAATTCATTGATTTGGAACCTAGCATGCTTTTTAAATTTCTCAAAGGCGTTCCCTTGTCTTTTGATTTGAATCTAAATTTTATTTATAGGAAGGTTCTTACCCTCGGTTTATCGTATCGAAAAAGTGAGTCGATTGATTTTATGATGAAAGCGCAGGTCACACCCCAGCTTCAGTTTGGTTACGCATACGATCATCCCATTGGTGAGATTTCAAAGATGAGCAACGGTTCTCATGAGTTGATGGTAAGTTATGTTTTCAGGTACATTCAATCTAACATAAGCTCACCAAGGTAGGAGATAACGAATGAAAGGCAGATCATTATATTTCGTCGTGTTGATTGTCGTAAGTAGTGCGATCGAATCGCACTGCCAGGAGACGGTCTTCGCGTTGTTAAAAAATGATTTGGTACTTGCTAACGAATATTTTGAAAATGAGAATTATGGCAAAGCGTTGGAGCTGTATTCGATAATTGCGCGCAAATCTCCTTCCAGGGAGATTGATTTGAAAATTGCCCGGTCATATCATTTTCTTAAGCAGTATAGTTTAGCCATAAGCGTTTATGAGAAACATCTTCCGTCGCTCGTCGCTGCTGATTTGTTTTATTATGCCGAGGCTCAATCAGGTATTTCAAATTACGAAAAGGCCATCGAATCCTACCAACACTATCTCTCCAACACTCCGGATGATCCTTTCATTATTAAAAAGATATGGCGGCTAAATAATGTTCAATTCTTGTTCGAGGACTCCGCTCACTACGCTGTAAAACCCTTGACGGTAAACTCCCAGTTTGGTGAACTTTGTGCCGTGCCTTATAAAAACGGCATTGTATTTCTTTCCAATCGTAAAGGTGTTAACCCTGTTGAGAAGCTCAATGCCTCACGACACACGCCATTGTATAAAATGTATTTCTCCAAAGTCAAACAGGACACAACAAATTATGACAGCGTTTACTTTGAAACACCTAGCAATTTTAACAAGGCCAAGTATACAGGCTTCCAGGCGGGACCACTTGATTTCTATAACGGTGAGAAAAAAATGGTGTTCACCTCGACCGCAGGAAGAAAAGCAAAAGGAGCACCCCAGACGTTAAAACTTTATTTCGCGGAATACACAAACAATGACTGGAAGATAACTTCAACATTTCCTTATAATAGCGAGCAGTATTCCGTCAGCGACCCCGCTATTAGCGATGATGGCAAAGTGTTGTTTTTTTCATCCGATATGAAAGGCGGTTATGGAGGAAAGGATCTTTATAAAACTGAACTCATAAACAATCAGTGGACAAAGCCGGCGAATCTTGGTGAGATAATTAACACCCCGTATGACGAAGTCTTTCCGTTCGTGCATAATGGTACGCTTTATTTCTCTTCCAACGGCCAGGCTGGATTAGGTGGCCTTGATATTTTTAAAATGGAATTGGCAGCAAATTCGGATGAGCCGCAAAACCTTGGATATCCGCTAAATTCAAGTTTTGACGACTTTGGAATTGTTTTTGACTCCTTGAACAACCATGGATACTTCTCTTCGAACCGAAGCAACGGTGGATTTAACGATGACCTCTACGAATTTGATATGGACTTACAAACCTATCCGATAACGATTTCCGGATCAGTAAAATATAAAGAGCATAGTTGGAGCGATTCGCTGGATTTGAAAATAATATCAAATGCAAAAATTTCACTCATTGACAACGTGCGAAATTTAACGATAAAGGAAACGACCTGTGATGCAGATGGTAATTTCACGATAGAAATTCCCTATTACAGCAAGTACAAACTCAAGGTCGCCGGAGAGGATAACGATGAGAATTTTGTCAGTTTGGAGTTGCCCAAGCACAAAAGATCTAATCACGAATATGAGATCGTTATTGTAAAAGATGCTTTTAAGTTGAACACAAACTGAAGTTGATATGAAGATGAGCAAATCAGAAGAAGGCAAGAACGTAAACCCGTTGAGAGCGACGTTGTTTGTGATCGGAATTATTTCTTTTGTCGTCGCAATGCCTTCGCACGCGCAGAAGAAGCAGATGGTGCAAATTAAAACATTTGACCAAAGTCTTGCACCTTTTAAAAATCTTGATGTCTCGATCAATGGCAAAGGATACATCACAATCGGGAATAAAGGATCGGCATTTGCTGAACTGCTTGATGATGACTTTCCAATCAAGTCAATTACAGTAAAAGACGAGAAAATGGAAGCCGCCTCATGGAATTACAGCAAAGGTATATTGGAAATAATTATCCGGAATAAAAGTTATCACCTTAGCGCCGTCATCGTTCAGGATCAAAAAAACAAACCGCTGCCCAATGTAAACGTGACATACCAGGGGCGGAAGACCATTTCGCTTACTACCAACAGTTCAGGTGCACTTGAAATTCCACTGGCACTGGATGAAAAAATAAATTCGTTGAACCAATTTTCAGTTCCGGATTTTAAAGTTGTGAAACTAGACATGGTAGACGGTAAACATATCTTGACCCTCCAGGTAGCAAATGCAAAGAATGCAAACGAAGAAGCGAAACAACAGAAAAAGGTATCTTATTTTAATGACTTTGATCTGTCAAAGCTTGACTCAATTCAATCGCTTACCGTCTTCTATGCCATCTTCAAAAACTATCAGATCAAAGATATGAGCGAAGAGGCCAGGCAAAAAATCGACGCAAAGTTCAATCAATTGGTGGCGCAGTTGCAGAACTCCGGAAAACCCAGTGACCTTAAGTTCATGGGAAAAATATCCGACTCCTCTTATGTAAGTGATGATATTAAAAATCTATTATCGCGCGCGGAGGAAGAAAACCAGACGCTGGAATTACAAAGATCTGAGTTTGATCAAAAGATCCAGATCATTCAGGAAAAACTTGCTTCGGGTATTTCAAATCTTGATGAAACAACGCGCATGAATGTTTTATCAGACTTAACCAGACTAGAAAGTCTGCTGATACAAAATGAAGGGAAATTTTACAAAAATCAGAATGACTATAAAAGTCTCATCAATTCATTAAAGGAAAAGTATTTTGATGTTACAGACTTGGAAAATAAACTCTTCGTCAGTGAAGCGCAACGCCTGGAAGAGCAAAAGGCGTTTAGACAGAAATTATTCATCACCCTTGGGGTATTGTTCTTTTTCACCATACTTAGTTTGATGTTGGTATACTTTAGTGATAAACTTAGGAAACAGAAGAAAGAACTGGTCCGCGTGAATGGTGAGATCAACAGGATCAACGAAAACCTGGAAAGCCTGGTAGCTGAGCGGACACGTTTGCTTGAGGAAGCAAATAAAGAGCTCGACACATTCTTGTACAGAGCTTCACACGATTTGCGTTCGCCTGTTTGTTCCATCATTGGCCTTTGTAACATTGCTTTGCATTTATCGAATGGCGAATCCAAGGAGTTGGTTGAAAGGGTTGTGCTCACTACCTCTTCTATGGACAAGCTCCTCAAAAAACTTAGTATTATCAGTGAAATCAATCAACCTACCAATTTTTCTTCCATCACCCTATTGGATTTACTGGAGAACGTCCGGGCAAATTTTGGTAAGGTCATCGATGAACATAAAGTAACGTTCACTGTAAATTGTCCGGCTGATTTAGTGATGTTTTCCTATCCAAATTTAGTGGAGACGATTTTGGCCAATCTTGTGGAGAATGCTTTGTTTTATGCAGTAATGAAAGATCCTAAGAATGCCACGGTGGCGCTATCTGCTTCCATAAAAGATAATGGAGTGGAGATCAGTGTTTATGACAATGGTATTGGGGTGGAAGAAACGATTAACAGCAGGCTTTTTGATATGTTCTTTAAAGGGCATGTAAATTCCAAAGGCAACGGGCTTGGTCTTTACATCGTTCAGAAGTCTGTGCAAGCATTGAACGGAAAGATAGAAGTCGAATCGGAGGTGGGCAATTACGCAAAGTTCATCGTCTGGCTACCGCTGCATTTAATGACCTTTGGCGATACACTCGGGGCTCCGGTTGATGATCAACAAAAATTCGACACCTTCGAAATGATACAGTAAGCGTTAACGACTGTTTTCTTCGCCATTGCCGGTCACATCAAAAAGGTGTGATAAACGCAACTGTACACGTTCCCAGGGCAAAACGACACGGCCCAAAATATATCTGATGAATTTCTGGGCCACTCCGCGTTGTTTGAACTGGTCAGGATTACTCACTCAAAAAAAATCGCTGGCAGCAAAAGTACCTCCGCCCGCGTAACCTAACTGGTTCCACATTAGGCATAACTTCCTGGTATGATGAAACGTATATCAGTTTTTTAGCACCTTTGTAGAAACGTTGAGTTGTGGAAGATACCCGGCGGAGTGAAATAAGTCTTGCGATTTTCCCCTTTGAGAACCTGACCGACCACAATGGGATGGAGGTTTTTTGTAAATCGTTTTACATCGACCTGGTGACTGAGTTATCACGCTTTCAGCAATTCAGAATCATTGCGAATGAGGCTATTCGAAACCAGGATACAGACTATAGTATCAAAGGATCTTTTCGTTATCAAAATGATATTCTCAAGATCAACGCCCAACTTACTTGCAATCAAAATAATCATATAGCCTGGGCAGAACGATTTGAAGGCAATAAAGAAGCGATTTTTTCTATTCAGGAAGATATGTTGAAACAGATTGTTTCAACATTGCAATTACAGCTTAATCGTGATCTGCTTGTCCGGCTTCGAAAAAAATCACCCGTTAACCTCACGGCTTATGAACATTGGCTGTATGGAATGGAGGAGTTAAAAAAAGGAACTTTAGAAGCAGACGAAAAAGCACGCGCTCATTTTCAACAAGCTATTGAAATTGACCCTTCATATTCATTGGCTTATTCGGGTATGTCGCTCACTTACTTCAATGAGTGGAGTTGTCAGTTATGGGAACGATGGGACGTCTGCCAGCAAGGAGCATTCGAATGGGCAAAAAAGGCTATCGAGTTGAACGATCAGGATAATGTGGCAGCATTGGTGTTGGGGAGGATTTACTTGTATGAAGCCGAGTACGAGATCGCGGAGCACTTTTTGAGGCTGGCGCTTCGACTCAATCCAAATGATACCGAAAATTTAATTCAGATAGCATCTTGTTTCGTATTCCTGGGCAATTTAAAGGAAGCCGAAGAACTTTACCGGAGAGTATTGGAATTGAACCCAACAAATTCACATTGTTATAACCAAGTTGGCGCTTTGATTGCTTTTGAAAAAGGCGAGTTCGAAAAATCAATTGCGCTAGGATTGGTGGCCAACGTTACCTGGGTTGATTTTACGGCAATGATGGCCGCCGCTTATTATGAGCTTCAGGATTTTGATAATATGCACGGGTGGTGGCAAAAGTTTCTTCAGGAATTTCAAAGGAAAATTTTGAAAGAAGGGAATGCAGATTCGGCAAAAGGATTACAGTGGATCATCAATGTAAGTCCATTTAAAAATAAAACACGCTTGTTACCCTTCTGGGAGTTTATCGCCGGAAAGAAAATTATAGCTCCGGAGCGTAAATTTTTGAAGACAACGCCTCCGGAAAATAATTTCTTTTTTAAAGAAGACGAAATCTGGCAAATTTCTTACGATGGAAAAGTTGTTTTGATGACAGAGATAAAAGGCTTTTTCGATCTGGCGAAGTTATTAGCACATCCCGAGCAACAGTTTCATTGTACCGAACTCATGGGCGGTGGGCTCGAAACGAAAGCAGAACTGGTATTCGATGAAAAAGCCAAACGATCGTACCAAAAGAAAATCCTTGAATTAAAAGAAGAAATCCAATGGTCGGAGAATAATAATGATCTTCAACGAACGGCAAACTTGCACAAGGAGTACGACGACATTGTCGATCATCTCACGTCATCATTAGGCCTCAAGGGCAAAATCAGAAAATCAAACGACACGCTTGATAAAACGCGGTCGGCCGTGACCTGGAGGATTCGCAATGCGATTCAAAAGATAGAGAAAGTTCATCCCATGCTGTCGAAGCATTTGAATGCCTCTGTCAAAACAGGAATTCTTTGCAGTTACGTTCCTGAAAAACCAATAAGATGGCTTACCAGCGATAATTTACCTTCGTAAGTTTACTTCACTCACAACGTAAGTCTAAAACTTACGCCTAATGGGGCATAACATAAACAAATATGCCAACACCATTAGACATTTTATTGGACCCGATTTCTATCATCATCATTTCCATGTATGGAATTTTAATGCTTTGGGAAGCTCTTTTCCCAGGGAGACAATTACCGGAAATTAAATATTGGAAGCTGAAAGGGCTGCTTGCGTTTGCGATTTTCTTTTATGTCTCTTCGTATCTGCCGATGTTCATCAATCCATATCTGGAGCCATACAGGCTGTTTGATCTTACAGGACTGGGTACTTTATGGGGCGGCATCGTTGCTGTACTCTTGTATGAATTCGGGGTGTTCGTCTGGCACTTAGGCATGCATCGGAGCGAATTTCTTTGGAAAACTTTTCATCAGATGCATCATAGCGCTGAACGATTGGATACTTACGGCGCATTCTTTTTCAGTCCCCTGGACATGATTGGATGGACTGTTTTGAGCAGCGTTTGTTTTAGTCTTATCGCTGGACTCAGTCCACAAGCCATTACAATCATGCTGTTGGTTACAAATTTCTTCAGCATCTTTCAACATGCCAATATAAAAACGCCACAATGGCTGGGGTATATTGTGCAGCGTCCGGAAAGCCATACGTTACACCACGCCCGGGGCATTCATAAATTCAATTATTCTGATCTTCCGTTGTTTGATATCATCTTTGGAACCTTTCGAAATCCAAAAGATTTCGAACACGAGACAGGCTTTTACAACGGTGCATCTGAACGCATGATCGAGATGCTGCGGGCCAGGGATATTTCTACGCCGAAAATAAAGTAAATCTTTTGGAGCTCGGATTGATAGGGTAGTCGTCAGGTTACTTTGCTGACACGACGACTGCACCCCGATCTGATTCTCGTTATAAATAATAACAATATGAAAACTGTAATCCCATTACTAATTATTCTGTTTACGTCCGAGTCTGGCTTCGCACAAAACAACACGGACGCCTTCATATCAGAAAAAAAATCATTAGATCTGAAAACGGGTATCTGCCTGAGTTATGTCGAGGCTGGAAATCCGGATGGTACGCCTTTGATTTTTCTGCACGGCTACAGCGATACCAGCAGATCTTTTAAGTCCGTAATGGAAGACCTTACTCAAATCAATAAAGATGTTCGCGTTATAGCCCCCGACTTACGAGGCCATGGTAATTCTTCCATGCCTGATGAAGATCGTTGTAAAGCAGCCCCGGAAAAATGTTTTACGCCCGATGACTTTGCTAAAGATATCATTGACCTATTGGACAAACTGAAAATTCAGAAAGCACATGTTGTTGGACATTCCATGGGAAGTATTGTCGCTCAAAACCTGGCACTAACCCATCCTGATCGAATTTCCAGTATCGTTTTAATTGGAGCGTTTGTAAATGGAAAAGAATGCGTTGCTATACAGGAATTTCTGTTGCACGATATGCTTGAACAGGATTGGCGATGTACGCTTGAAACGAAGCGTAACTTTCTCTGGCCAGACAATGCCTATTCTATTTTGCCAATGGAAGTGGGTGATAAGATAACGACTTTTTTAAAAGAGAATTGGGTTGTTGAAACCGCAGCCACCAAAGAGTTTTTAAATGACGTATTTAATGAAACTATTGCCGTACCATTGGGAACCTGGATAGGTGCTATGCGAGCGTTAGGAGAAATTGATTACCGTGCCGCATTGCAAAAGCTTAAAATTCCAACCTTAATTTTATGGGCAACGCACGACGAGGTGACAACGGCAAAAGATCAGGAACAAGTAAAATCTGCATTTCAAGCTGCAGCCAAATTGCAGGCACCGAATGTCATTTACAAAGTCTATGGAAAATCAATTTTCGCGGGAACCGAACCTCCATACAATGACCTGGGGCACAATATGCATTGGGCAGCTCATAAAGCCGTAGCAGCGGATGTAAATTCCTTCATCCTTGAGGGAAAGGCGCTGACTAACTTGCCGTGTGTTAATCCCTCTGATGGAAAAGTGATCTCGCTTGATAGTCTTAACGCAATACAAACATTGAAATAACTGATCAACTAGCGCTAAATATTTAAGTTGCAATTTCAGGTTTGACAATTGAAAACGTTCCGAAAAAGACCTCGCTATTTAATTTTTAATTGGAAGTTTTTCAGCAGAAATCCACTTCACGTCATAGTCGGAACTATAGAAAAAAAATTCATTGTCTGGTGTCAGGTATGAACAGTACTCATATGTGGGTGTATTAAATCTTTCACCTAAGTTTGTTGACGAACTCCAGGGTGCATCGACTGCCTTTCGGGTTGCATAATATAAGTCACCTTGCCCAAAACCATCGGGGCGATTTACAGAAGTGAAGATAATAAATCGCTCATCTCTTGAAATGAAAGGATCATGTTCCATTTCTGTTGTGTTAACCGCTGGCCCCAGATTTACTGGAGTTGAGTATTTATCGTTTACAAATCGACTTACATAGATGTCGTGAGACCCATAACCACCGGGTCGGTTCGAGGCAAAATATAAATTGCCATTAGAAGAAAGAGATACATAGTATTCAGTGCTGTCTGAATTCACTTCCTGAATATTTTGCGGTGTAGACCATGTTCCATTTTTTTCCGGATGTATTACCCAGATATCAAAATCACCAATGGTATCCAAAGCGTCCTTGGGTTTGTCGGATATAAAATAAATAGATCCATCTGGTACGATAAAAGGATCCGCTTCTGAATATTCAGTGGTCGAAAACGGTGCAAGAACAGGGGTCTGCCAGGTGTTTCCCTCGAATGCCGTCTGATAAATATCGTATTTTCCACCCTGCGATCGAGCAAAATAAAACAGTTTTCCATCATTGGAAAAGGCTGAGTTAAAATCTAACGAATCAGGGCGACTTACGATGTTCGGCAAAAAAAATAAGGCAATAGAATCCGGTTGCTCTTTGGGATAGCTAATATGGACTTCGGCCTTTTCTGAACATTGAACAAGCAGGAAAACGATGATGACCAGATAGAAATAGTAAACCGTGTGCATGGATATTTTAAGTTTCAACATCAAAAACGTTAGCGATAAGCAAAGACATCATAAATCACGAGGTTTCAAGTTAAGGTTTTTAATTTTTTCCCCTCGGATGTAACCTTTATTTTTATCCGGCGTCTAATACATAATTATCTTATGTATTAATCAATTATGCATTCATCTGAATTGTTAAAAGGTACGCTTCAGACCATTCTCCTGAAGGTTTTGAAAGACCATGGAAAAATGTATGGATATGAAATTACGCAACGTGTCAAGGAATTGTCTGAAGACAGAATTTTGCTCACGGAGGGTGCGTTATATCCGTCACTTCATAAACTGGAAAGCGAGGGGATATTAAAAACAGAGACAGTGATGATGGGAAAACGGGTGAGGAAATACTATTCATTGACGCCGGAGGGGCGCAGTCTGGCTAAAGAACGCGTAAACGAATTCGTTGATTTTATTAAAACGATGTCGAATGTACTGCAATTGCAAATGGGTTAAACATGGCGCACCTTACCAGCGATCATATTGACTACATTAAAAAAGACCTGGCCTATCGCGGCATTGTAGTCGAAGGTATTGACGAAGAGTTAACAGATCATATTTGCGATGGCGTGGAAACCGAACTTCAAAAAGGAGGTCGTTTTATTGATGCCTATCATAAGATACTGCGATCCTTCGGGCATAACAACGGGTTGCGCCACACGCAAACTCAAATTCTTAAATTAAAAAATCAAACTGCCAAACTCATGATCAGAAATTATTTTACGATTGCATTTCGATCGCTAAACAAGCATCGGTTTTATTCCTTTATTAACATCGCTGGGTTGGCCATTAGTGTTGCGTCGTGCCTGGTCATTGTATTGTTCGTGATCAATGAGATCAGCTACGATAAGCACCATGTTCAAGCTAACCGGATTTACAGAGTAAACAGTGAAATTAAACTCAACGGGAATCATTGGAAGTTAGCCGTTGCCCCGGCGCCACTGGCGGGAACATTCTTGCAAGACTATCCTGAGATAGAATCAGCGGTACGTTTTCGTCAGCGCGGATCACATTTGTTAAAGGTAAATGGTGCTGCAGAAAGTTTTAAAGAAGAAAATTGCGTTTGGGTTGACAGTACTTTCTTTAAGATCTTCACTGTTCCAGTAGTTGCAGGTGACCCAGGCAGTGCGTTGAAAGAACCAAATACGATTGCGATCAGTAACTCATTGGCCAATAAATATTTTCCGGGTGGTAACGCATTAGGGCAAAGTCTCATCCTAGATAATGATCTTAATTGCACGGTGACGGCGGTATTCAGCGACATGCCAGATAACAGTCACTTTCGCTATGACGTTCTGATCTCGTTAAGTACACTAGAGGAAGCAAAGTCTACAACCTTTTTGAGCAATAATTTCAATACCTACCTGTTGCTCAAGGAAGGCGCGGACCCGAAAGTATTGGAATCCAAGTTCCCTGATTTTGTATACAAATACATTGGACCTCAAGCAGCAGCAGCGTTGGGCGGAGATTTTACAATGGAAAAATTTATTCAAAGCGGAAATAAAATTGAATTTACGCTGATGCCATTGCTGGACATCCATCTTCATGGTGCGTGGAGCGGTGAAATGCGGGCCAACGGAGATATCACTTATGTATACTTGTTTGCCGCCATCGCACTCTTTATACTCGGCATTGCTTGTATTAATTTCATGAACTTATCAACCGCGCGCTCAGCGAATCGTGCAAAGGAGGTAGGCGTAAGAAAAGTTTTAGGCTCCCTGAGACTGCACTTGATACGTCAGTTTTTATTGGAATCCATCATGCTGAGTATGGTGGCATTCATCCTGGCCGTGGGATTGGCTTACCTGTTTATTCCAGTATTTAATGATCTTTCATTAAAACAACTCGCTCTGCCGTTCAACAATCCATTCTTTTATGTGCTCTTGTTAATCTTTGCCTTAATAATTGGCATGATTGCCGGATTATATCCTTCGTTTTTTCTTTCGGCTTTCAAACCAATTAATGTATTGAAGGGGCAACTTTCTTTAGGTATGAAAAGTGGTTTTATCCGCAGTGCATTGGTAGTATTTCAGTTTGTTATTTCCATTTTTCTGGTTGTTGGTACCCTTACCGTTAACCGTCAGTTAAATTACATCCAAAACAAAAAAATAGGATTTAAAAAGGATCAGATTCTGGTGGTAAATGACGCCTATGCCCTTGGGGATAAACTGCAATCTTTCAAAGAAGAAGTATTGAAAAACAGTTTCATAACGAATGGGTCGATCACAGGTTTTCTTCCGGTAGAAGGTACCTGGCGGAATGACAACTCATTTTGGAAAAAAGGGGGGGAGCCCACACAGGACAATATGGTGAGCTTGCAAAACTGGGATGTTGACCATGATTATATTGAAACGTTAGGAATGAAGATCGTACAAGGTCGTAATTTTTCAAAAGACATACCATCCGATTCGTCGGCGGTTATTATTAACCAGGCGGCCGTTAAACGATTTAACCTTGAGCCGGATCCTATTGGCATGGAAATCACAACCTTCACGAATTTGTCTGGTGGCGGCACACCTGACCCTACTCAAACCCGCTCATGGAGAATCATCGGTGTCGTGGAGGATTTTCATTTCGAATCTATGCGACAAGATATCAGAGCGCTAGGATTGTTTTTGGATTCTAGTCCCGGCAATGTAATTTTTAGTTTTCAGGCGAAAAATGCGCAGGATGTTATTCTCGCGGCAGAAAAAAGCTGGAAGGCACTTGCCCCGGGACAACCATTTCAATTTTCTTTTCTGGATGAAGATTTCGGAAAGATGTATGCTTCAGAACAACGCCTGGGCAGAACGTTCGGTACCTTCGCAGGCCTGGCTATATTTATTGCATGTCTTGGATTATTTGGTTTAACCGCTTTTACTGCTGAACAGCGCACGAAAGAAATTGGCATCCGCAAGGTATTAGGTGCATCAGTAACAAGCATTGTAATTTTATTGTCGAAAGAATTTGGCAAGCTGATTCTCATAGCATTTGTGTTGGCTGTGCCGATGGCATGGCTTGCCGTGGACTGGTGGCTTAAAAATTACACGTATAAAGTTGAAATTGGAATCGGTATGTACATGATGGCAGGAGGATTTGCTTTTCTGATTGCCTGGCTCACCATGGGGTATCAATCAATTAAGGCTGCCCGTTCTAACCCTGTCAACTCCTTGAGAAGTGAGTAAGTTAAAAAGAGTTACAAAGCATTGTTGGATGACGTAATTCTTTGATACTTGTATTTTTTTAATAATCTGAAGAGATTACGTTTGATCATATTAGCTTTGATGCACGTCCACCAAAATGTGGAAGCCTCACACTTAATGAACACTTAACTCATGAAGAGTCAAGACATCCTGCGCTTGCGCTTAAGCAATCAACGATTAACAGCACCTACCCAAGATGATGCTGTCGCACTTGTTCGATGGATGGGTGCCGTTCAGGCGCAAGATTATGCGGGCGCAAAGTGGGCGTTGGGTTGCAGATTGAAGGGTGTATCGGATATTGCCTTAGATGAAATGATTGATAACGGCGACATACTTCGAACACATGTGTTACGTCCTACCTGGCATTTTGTATTGCCTGAAGACATTCGCTGGATGATTACCCTAACGGAACCGCGGATAACGGCTTTTGGCGCAAAATATTTTCGTGATCTTGAATTGGATAAAAAATTATTGAACCGTAGTAATAGAATTATTACCAAAGCATTAGAGGGTGGTGATCATCTCACAAAGAAGGAGATTGGCGCGTTGTTGGAGAAAAATAAAATCCCTACCAACGATCTTCGGCTTACGTTTATCATCATTCGGGCGGAACTGGATCAGCTCGTATGCAATGGTGCACGACGGGGTAAACAATTTACGTATGCATTACTGGAGACGCGTGCGCCGAAGGCGGTGCAATTGAAAAAGGATGAAGCTTTGACGGCGCTCGCGCAACGTTATTTCTTGAGCCGTGGGCCCGCTACACTGAAAGACTTTACATGGTGGTCAGGTTTAAGCGCTGTAGACGCGCGCGCTGCAGTTGAATCGGTAAAATCGCAGTTTGACCAGGAAACAGTAGGCGGACAGTTGTATTTGTACGCGTCTTCAGCAATAAAGCCTGCCAATGTTTCCGGAGCGCATTTGCTGCCTGCGTGGGATGAATACACGGTAGCATACAAAGATCGAAGCTTGGTCATTGACCCGGAATTTTCGGACAAGGTCGGCAACGGAATTTTCAATTTTAACATTCTGTGGAAAGGACAAATAATTGGCGCCTGGAAACGAACAGTTAAGGGAGACAAAGTGATTGTAGACTTAAACTATTTTCGCACACCCAGCCCGGCGGTTGCAAAAAAAATATCGTCCGTAGCAAATCACTACGCTAAATTTCTCAATAAAAAAGCGGAACAATCTATCCAAAGGCCGTCTAAATAACTTCTGGTTACAAGACGCACACCTAAACACTTAAACACCTAAACACTCAAACACTACTTAATTGCTCCCTCTACCAATTGTACGCTGCCCTGTCTGACCCAGGAAGCGATTTCAATCGTGCGCTTAGTCTGATGAAAAACAGCAGCCTTTACATCTTCATTCATTTTGCCCGTTTTTGGATCAACTGATACGCTAGTACCGTATGGATTTCCTCCTGCTGCATATAAAACAGGATTGGTATAGCCCGGTGCGACAACAATTGCTCCCCAATGGTACATGGTTGTATATAAAGCAAGGATTGTCGCTTCTTGTCCACCGTGGGGGTTAATTGCACTAGACATCGCACTTACAACTTTGTTTGTAAGTTTGCCCTCCGACCATAGCGGCCCCGTTGAATCCATAAATTGCTTCATTTGGGCCGCAACATTCCCATAACGTGTTGGCGTACTAAATATAATGGCGTGAGCCCATTCGAGGTCATCTAAAGTTGCAATTGGAACTTGCTTAGTAGTTTCAATGTGTTTTTTCCAAAGGGGATTGGTTTCAATCGCCGATGGCGGAGCAAGTTCCTGGACTCTTAAAATTTTCACATCTGCTCCCTCTTCTGTCGCACTTTCAGATGCCCACTTGGCCAATTGATAATTTGTACCAGTAGAGCTGTAGTAGATTATTGCAAGCTTGACGTTCGACATGTTATTTTGGTTTATGTTTAATGCTGAAGTAGGTCAAAAATTCGTGCCGGATTTCCACCAAACTTGGTAGCCGCCTTGTATTGTGCATTGGTGTTGCTAATCCGCATAAAGAAAATACAGACGTCTTCTACCAATTGGTTGCACGGCGGGGAGTGTGACGATGTTACTACATTTTTGGGTAGTCCGGTACACGAAAATTGCCGGTGCAGTGTTTGAGTCAATACTACCTTTTCCATAAGTATCCATTTTACCGTGGTACCTGAGAAGACATTTGATGAAAACTCAAAACGTCTTTTTGCGTTTACCTGCAAACAAGTTATATTTTGAAAATCGGAACGTGTTAATAACGAACGGTGTTAAGAAAAAAATTGAATTAAGATGTCCCAAACGGTAAGTGTTCCGGCAAGAGAAAATTTGTCGGATAGTAAAGAAAAATTTGATATTCAAAAATATTTTGATCGTATTAAATATACTGGAACCCGTGAGGCGACGATAGAAACGCTTCGCGCTATCCACTTACACCATGCTCAAACCATCCCGTTTGAAAATCTAAATCCTTTCCTGCGCATTCCTGTTGTGCTGGACATAGATTCACTTTATCAAAAACTTATTCTAAATCGTAGGGGCGGTTATTGTTTTGAACATAATTTGCTTTTAATGCATGTATTAAAATCGTTAGGATTTAGTATTAAAGGTTTGGCCGCACGGGTGCTTTGGAATCAGCCGGAGGGAACTATAACGGCCCGCGGACACATGTTACTTTTCGTCGATATAAATGGTCAGCACTTTATAGCCGACGTGGGATTTGGTGGGCTTACATTAACGGCACCGCTGTGGCATAAATTTGATATCGAGCAGCAAACACCTCATGAACGTTTTAAATTTACGCAAACGGGCAATGAAACCTTGCTTGAAGCCAAAGTGCAAGGTATTTGGAAACGCATTTATTCTTTTAGCCTGCAAGAAAATTTTTTACCGGATTATGAAGTCGCCAGTTGGTATTTGTCTAATCATCCAACCTCGCACTTCGTAACTGGTCTCATTGCGGCATTGCCATTTGATAAAGGTCGTCATGCGCTTCGTAACAATGATTTTGTTACGCATTATTTGGATGGAACACATGAGCGAAAACGCTTTAATAATGTTGCCGATCTCCGACATGTCTTAGAAACTACGTTCGGTATTATAATACCACATGTTGAAAATAGTGAAGCCCTTTTTAGCCGAATCATTTCGTAGTACTTCTTTTTACACTTCACCTCTGTTGCAATCTACTGTTGGGTGACTTATAAACACGCACACACTTCCCCTTTAAAAAAACTTGCACATTTTTTATATCACGGTGCTCCTAATTTGCATACATTCGGGCTCCTATAAAATGCCTATATGAACCTTAAACATTTACTTTTTTTATTGTGTACAACAGTCGTATTTGGTGCATGTAAAAAATCACACGCTCCAACAGACCTGGCGAAAGAGGATCTTATACCTATTCCTGTTTCAATACAAGCTACGGCAAAGGTATTTGAGCTCTCAAAAGAAACTTCCATATATGTTGAAGGTGAATCCGCAGAGTTATTGAAAATCGGAGAATACCTCGCTGGGAAACTTAGACCTGCTACCGGGTTTGATCTTAAAGTTTCTTCAACCACAGGCTCACCCAAATCAGGCAATATTTACCTCACCACAACAGGTACTGATGCGACGTTGGGAGAGGAGGGGTATGAATTAACCATCACAGATGATCTGCTCACAATAGCGGCAGCAAAACCCGCAGGTGCATTCAGAGGCATCCAAACTGTCCGACAACTTTTACCGGACAGTATAGAATTGACAAGCGTGCAAAAAGGACCGTGGGAAATTTCTACCGGCACAATACGCGATTATCCACAATATGCTCTTCGAAGCAGCATGCTCGATGTGGCACGTCACTTCTTTAGCGTTGACGATGTTAAACGTTATATTGATCTCATTGCCGGTTATAAATTAAATGCATTGCATCTACACTTGTCAGACGATCAAGGTTGGAGAATTGAAATCAAGTCCTGGCCAAACTTGGCAACGCACGGAGGTAGTACTCAGGTAGGCGGGGGTAAAGGTGGTTATTATACGCAGGAACAATTTAAAGACATCGTGAAATACGCAGCGGAACGTTACATCACAATTATTCCAGAAATTGATTATCCTGGTCACACCAATGCAGCACTGGCGTCTTATCCCGAATTGAATTGCAACGGTAAGGCTCCTGATTTATATTCCGGAACAGAAGTAGGCTTTAGCACCCTCTGTGTGGATAAAGAGATTACCTATAAATTTGTAGATGACGTTATCCGTGAATTGGCGGCAATTACACCTGGCCCTTATATTCATATCGGCGGTGATGAAAGCCATGCGACAAAAAAAGAAGATTTCATAAAGTTTGTTAACAAGTCTCAGGAGATCGTCGTGGCCCATGGAAAAAAGCCAATCGGGTGGGAGGAAATTTCGCAAGGCACATTACAACCGGGAACAATCGTTCAATATTGGTCAAATGCCGAGCATGCAAAAGTTGCTGTTCAACAAGGTGCAAAAATGATAATGTCTCCGGCGAAAAGAACTTACCTCGACATGAGTTATGATTCTACAACCAAACTCGGATTGCATTGGGCTGCCTACATTGAAGTGGATAGCGCATACATGTGGGATCCCGCGACGATCGCTAAAGGAATAACGCAAGACAACATATTGGGAGTAGAGTCACCGCTTTGGACGGAAACCCTCGTGACTATGGAAGATATCGAGTTCATGGTTTTTCCACGCCTACTCGGTCACGCCGAAATTGGTTGGTCACCGGCGGCAGCAAGAAACTGGGATGAATATAAAGTTCGCTTGGGAAAGCATGGTCCTCGACTCACTGCGAAAGAAATAAATTTCTATAAATCAAAACTTGTTCCGTGGGTTGAATAGTTGTCCTCGGAAATATAGTTCTCCTTCCTAAACCAACTTAACGCTTCTTCAATGCCGCTCTTGACAGGGGTCGTTTGAAGACCGAATTCTTGCGCCGCTTTTTTGCCTGTATAGTAATTATCCAGACAAAGGAGCTGCGCATTGCTTTTATTAAAAGCAAGGGGTTGTTTTATCAAGCTACTCCACGCATCAGCAATTTTTGCGGAGAAACGAATAAGGCCTTTTGGTATCCTTATTTGAATTGGCTTTCTGCCTGAAACCTGATTCAACTGAGAGAAGAATTCGCGATAGGTTAGATTTTCACCGGCCAATAAATAACACTGCCCATTCCGGCCAATTTCCAAAGCACGTATGATTCCTTGCGCAACATCACGTACGTGCACAAAATTTTTTCCGCCCGACGGGTACCACTGCATACCATGTTTTAGTCCATGCAAAATCATCTTCCCCGAACTTGGTTTACTATCATAAGCGCCAATAATAAATGTCGGATTCACCACCACAGCGTTCAGATTATATTCATTTACCTTTTTCAGCACATATTCTTGGGCTATATACTTGCTATTGATGTATCCGGACTTATAATGTCCCAGTGTGAAAGGTGACGATTCAGATCCCGGATTCTCCTTGCTTCCGGGACCAAACACATTTGCTGTGCTCACATGAACGAGCCGCTTGTTATTTTGACGCAATACGGCTTGCACAATATTTTTGGTGGAATTGAAATTGATGTTTTTATAGTATGCAAAATCCCTCGGTAGTACACTCGTCGTTGATGCGGCGTGAACAACTGCATCGCAATCAGATAGGGCCTGATAAAGATCTTCGTATACCTGTATATCACCCCGGAAAAGCTGGCAAGGCACATCCTTTAATGACCTTAGATCAGCGGAAGGCCGTACGAATGCCTTCACTTCCATATTGGCTTTAATGAGCTTTCGTATAAGATTAGCACCCAACAAACCATTTGCTCCTGTTATTAAAACCTTCATAGTGAGTCATTTGCTGTAATAAATCAAAAACCCCGGGATGTGTTTTGACGACTTTGCCAATTTTCTAACATGCAAGTTCACAAATCCTGGTTTTTCCTTATCATGCAAGAAGGTTAAACCTCAGCTTGTTTATCATACAGTTATGGTATTTCTTGAAACGCCATTTTTCGCCGTTAAACAGCAGGTTACTATCCGTTAAAAATACATGTTATTCAAATGAAAGTCCCTTGTCAGTTCAAAACATCTGCCTGTGTAGATGCCTTTCGTGCACTGAACATCATTCGAATTAAAACATCCGCCGTTTACCAAATCCTACTTCTCGCAGTACTTGTCTTTAACAGTGAATTGCTTATTGCACAGGAGAAAAAGATTCAGAAACCTGCGTTTAAATTTCAACACATCGATCGTGAATTAAGCAACAACCAGGTCTTTACTATTTTGCAGGACCGTTCCGGTTTTTTTTGGATTGGTACATTAGGCGGTCTGCACCGTTTCAAAGGCAATGATTACGATCTTTTTGTTACATCAAAAGATTCCACGAGTATTCACGACAGCAGGGTTGAAAAACTATTTCAAGATAAACATGGAAATCTTTGGGTGGGAACCCACGATGGGTTAAGCCGCTACGATGCAGACAGAAATAATTTTATCCGTTTTGAAACTGAAAATGAATTCGTCGATGCCCTTGATCCTAACACCAATAGAATAAAAGAAATTGTCGAAGACGACCAAGGTATACTTTGGATAGCAAGCCAACGGACGGGACTTTCTTTTTATGACGAGAAAAAAAATACGATTGTTCCTTTCTTTTCAAAAGCAATAGGCAATCCGTTAGGAACGACGCATCTAACAGCCATTTGCCCCGCGAAAGATGGAATTCTGTGGATCGGAACGCTGGATGACGGGGTAAAAAAATTAAATACTAAAACTAATGAAGTAACCCACTATCAACACGATCCTAAAAACACGAATAGCATTGCTGCGAATTTCATTGCCTCTATTGTTATTGATAAAAACCAACAGGTATGGGTGGGCACAAATTTTTGGGGAGTCGATCGATTAGTAGACGACGGACCGCAGCCGAGATTCGAACATTACAGGCACGATCCTAAAGAATCTTTTAGCCTGGGAAATAACGATGTGCGGATGCTTTTTGTAGATAGTCAAAACAATGTATGGTCGTGTAATGAAAATGGCGGGCTCAATTTATACAGCCGGAAACACGACGTTTTCTTTTGTTATCTACCCAATCCGTTAGACCCGTATAGTATTTTCAGCAATTCTTACTGGAGCATCTATGAAGACAAACAAGGGAGACTATGGCTTGGAAGCTCCCTGAATGGCATTGATGTAGTTGACAAAAATCTTTCCCGATTCACTCACTACTATAAATCATCCGTTTCGGGTGCAAGCATCAGCAATGATATTGTCAGGGGATTTTATGAGGACCGAAATGACAATTGGTGGATTGCTACCGATGGGGGAGGCTTAAACTTCTTTGATCCTATTCACAGCAGATTTGAAGTTTACCAATACGATCCTTCCAATCCTAAGAGCATTCAATCTAATGCCGTTCTTTCGATTTGTGAAGTAAATGATGAATTGTGGGTTGGTACCTGGCAAGGCGGCATTAATATTATGGACGTTAATACCAAAAGCTTTCGTCGAATCCAACCCGACAATCTGAACCTGAGAAATATTTTTAACCTGGTTAAAGATTCGCATGGAAACATTTGGGCATCCACGTATGGCGGAGGTATCACCGTGTTTAATTTGGCAACAAATACAACAAGGACTTACCTCAACGAACCGTCGAATCCCAGTAGTATCAGCAGTAACATTGTTCCGGTAATCATTGAAGATAGCGAAGGAAATATTTGGATCGGCACCCAGGATAGCGGTGTGAATCTGATGAAAGCTGGCGACATCGAACGAGGTATTTTTCAGCGTTTCGCGTTAAATACACATGACACTCTCGGTCTGCAATCGAAACTGATAAACGATATTTTTGAAGACAGCAAAAAGAATATTTGGATTGCAACGTCGTCTGGTCTCAGCAAATATTTAAAATCAAAAAACACATTTCAGACATACAGCGTACAACACGGTCTGCCTACTGACCAGATCAAATCAATTATTGAAGACAATAAAGGATTTCTTTGGATCGGCACAACAAAGGGAATTTCGAAGTTCAATCCCGAAGCGGAAACATTTGTTAACTACGACAAACGTGATGGTTTGCAAAGTGGTGAATTTTCACGCTATGGCGCCTACAAGACCCGGCACGGCGCTTTGCTATTTGGCGGAACTCAGGGATTCAATGCATTCGTTCCTGATAGCATCCGTAACAACAATATTATACCACCGGTATTTATAACGGGACTTCGTGTCTTTAATAGACCAGTGGAGATTGGAGACGAAAATTCCGTTCTTCCAAAACATATTATGCAGTTATCTGAGATTACACTTCCGTATGACTATTCTGTATTCACCTTGGAATTTGTTGCACTGAATTACATGACGCTGGATAAAATGCAATATGCATACAAACTGGAAGGGCTTGAAAATAATTGGAACTTTGTCGACAAACAATACACTGCCACCTATACCAATCTTGATCCAGGTGAATATTTTTTTCATGTAAAAGCCTCCAGCAATGACGGCTCATGGCCAGAAGATGGAAAAATTCTCAAGATTACCATAACCCCTCCGTTCTGGAAGACCTGGTGGTTCAGAGTTCTTTTGGTTGGCTCATTTATTTTTTCAGTCGTCTTTGTCATACAAGCCCGCGTACATCAGTTGAGGAAAAAAAATGTTGAACTGGAAGCCCGGGTGAGTGAACGAACATCTCAACTTCGCGGACTGATCAAAGAACTTCAGGAAAAACAAGATGAAATTGCCACGACCAATGAGGAGTTAACTTCTACGCTGGAAGATTTGGTTGATCAAAAGCAAAAGGTTGAATCCATTAACAATGAACTTAAGGCGGCACATGAGGAATTGTTAACAATTAATAATCAGCTTGACGAAAGGGTTCACGAGCGTACAGTAAAGTTGCTAAAAGCGAATCAGGAGCTAGATCGATTCGTTTATAGTGCATCCCATGATTTGAGTGCTCCACTAAAATCTATTTTAGGGCTTATTCAACTGACCCGGTTGGAAAATAAAAATGAGGAGCTTACCTATCATCTGGAGCACATGCAAAAAAGTGTACTCAAACTGGAGGGTGTAATCAACAGCTTAACGCAGTTTTCACGAAACGTGGGGCACGCCATAATCAAACAAGAGATAATCTTTGATGAAATGGTAGAAGAAGTGCTGGACGAGCTAAAATATCCTTTCCACGCCGATAAGGTAAAGATCATTAAAAAGTATCAACCCAACGACTATGTAACGTCCGACTATCTACGGTTGAAAATTATCTTGAGTAATTTGATCTCGAATGCACTGAAGTATAAAAACGGAAAGGCGGAAAACTCCTTCGTGGAAATTGCATACGAAAAAACGAATGACACCGATAAGATCCAAATCAAAGACAACGGCATAGGTATCTCCCCCGAAAATCAGCTAAAAGTATTCGATATGTTCTACCGGGCCACATTACAATCAACGGGTTCCGGGCTCGGCCTTTACATTGTTAAGGAAACGGTAGAAAAGTTGGGTGGAACAATTTCGCTTGAGTCAAAACTAGGCAGCCATACCATCTTTACAGTTACGTTTAACGGATAATCTCTTGTGTTGCTTGTAATTCACCAGTACGTTTTGAATGTTGTAAGCGCAGCGGACAAATACCCAACGCGTAAATGATTAAACCAAAGTTTAAAGTTTCCATCCCGTCTTTCGGCACAACTTCTAAGAAATTCTTCATCCTAAGACACACTCCCTGCAAAAAGTGACGCAACTGTGGGTTACTATTTCAATTGTTTACATAAAGGGAGGAATAAATTGAAGGCTATGGAAACAATCGCATTTGGACAGTGGAAAAACGAATCAAACCTCCTCGATGGTGTTAGTCCACTAAAAGAAGACATTATCACGATAGATGCTCAGATCGACGTGAAGGTTAGAGGTGATTTACCCGAAGCGCAAGCCATGAACGCCGCAACGGCATTCATGGAGCAAAAGATGATTTCTTTCTTGGAGTACGAGTACGAAGATTTCAAATTGTCAAAGCCAGTTATACAAAATGGTGTTCTGAATTTCAAAAAAGAGCCAGAAACGAATCGGGCTTTTGAACAACTAAAAAGTTTTCATCTTCAGAAATTTTCACACATGGCTGAGTTGAAATCCGGAAGTCATCGTCGCAATAAACTTTTATTTTCAATAGAGCCAGGTTTGGAAATCATTATTCCTCCTTATGATAACGATTGGACCAATAGCTTTGTCTCGTTTTCAAGTGCCAATAAGGCTTCGGGATCGTTCAAGGCTTTCCCCCATGGCAATGGGTATGGCGCCTCAGGCGTGGGAGTTTTTCTGTCACCACAGGAAGATGTCTCAGCGAGTTTTAGTACGCATGGACCTGTATCCTATGCGTGGTCCAACTTTGTGGGTGAAGGGGGTGGTTATGCAGCGTCGCGTGGTGGGCTGGGAATTTCCATATACAACGCATCACGAGGTACGTTGGTAAAAGATGATCATGAAATATTGTGGAGCCAATCGCGTCAACCTTCCTCTCTTGAGATTAGCGGAGGCAATGATGACTTATATTTTCAAAATACTTCAATGGGTCAGAGTCATTTTAAGATGAAAGGTGGCGACACGTACCTTGTATGGATATGGAGTTGGGCTTTTACAGATAGTGGGCCGAACGGGGCTTCCTTTGCGGCCGTCGACTGTAAAGTACCCTTTATGATTGTCGATTCATTTACAGCATGATGAAAAAAATGCGAAGAGTAGCCCAAAAAGCGTTGTTACTACTTTGGGCTTACAATAATCACCTGACCCTTTTGCAGCAGTCTGCAGTTTTTACACGCTTAACGCAGATGTTGATAATTGCCTTGGGGTTCTAAAATGGGCAGGAGCGACTTCTGTGTCATAAAAAGTTTTATTAAGAAACAGAGGTTCCGCTACACTTTTACATCGACCCAAATGTTTTGTGGAAAGGAATTTATTTATATTTATATAAATGAAGCCTCCTTTTCAATTCATATTGATCGATGACGACCCGATGAATAACTTGATCTGCAAGTTGACGATCGAAATGACATTTGGTCAATCGGATGTGAAAGCTTTTGTAAATCCGGAAGTCGCACTGAATTATATTCAGACAGATTTTGCAAATCTTCCTGATACGACAGGCCTGTTGTTGTTGGATATTAACATGCCCATCATGAGTGGATGGGAGTTTTTGGAAATGTTCGACAATCTGAGATTTGATTTAAAGGAACGAATCAAAATTTGTATTCTCTCCTCATCTATAGATGAGCGTGATAAAGAAAGATCCTATGCCAATAAAAATGTGCTTGACTTTCTTGTTAAACCGTTGACGGATAAAGATGTTCAACGAATAACAAGCATGGAGTTGAAAAAGGGAAAGTCTCTTTAATCGTTGAAACTCGTCGCGTGACGCACCTCATTAAAATCCGCCGATAGCATTTGCAAGACGATAGCCGCGTCAAGTGATTAATTTTTAAATGGGTTGGGCAAACTTCAAATGGTATCCATTGATATCCCTAACCACATATTGCCGTGCGCCCCAAGGACGATTGGAGAGGGGTTCAATTACTTCCGCACCATTTTGCACGTGTAACTTAAAAAGGTAGTCTGCATCATTTATCCAAATAAAGATGTCCGGATGAAACGACTGATCCCTAAGAAATTTTACTAACGCTGGGCTATGCGTAAAATATATTTCCGCATTTCCCGAATGTACGCCCGCATATACAGGCGGATCACCATATTGAAAGTCAAACGCAAACCCAAGTACATGTTGATAATAGGCAAGTGATTTTTCGATATCATCGGTGCTAATTACCGGAACAGTACTATGGATTTGCGAAACATTCATATTGTAACATTAACAATTATGGCACGTTGATGCTGCTTAAACTTTCACACGTGCACCTTGTGATGCTGCTGATTTATAAATGGCTTCGACTACTTTAATATCTTTCATACCTTCTTCTCCCGGGACAAGGAGCGGTGTTCCATTGAGAATCGAAGTTGCATCGTCGTCCATTTGCTTAGCCTGTTGATTGGGAATGACGGCGTCAAGTACTTTGCCGTCGCTGGTAATCCCACGCTGACCGCTATATTGTTGAAATGGTTCGAGCTTATACCAACCGTTAGCGAATTTGGTTTCGAGTGTGTTGACGCCGCGGCCGAAAGTGGTTTCACATTTAGCCGTAACACCTCCCGGAAATTCAAGGTCGAAGTTCATGGTCTCTTCTACTTCCTTATATATTTCAGGCCGTGTTGTAGAACCTTTTGCAGAAACGGCAATAGGCTCTAACCCCGTCGCATAACGCGCGGCATTCAATGAGTACACACCCATATCATACATGGCGCCACCACCTAAACTCTTCTTTTGCTTCCAATGATCTGTTCGATTGTCACGATATCCTGCAGCAGCGCTTGTGCTCAATACCTTTCCATAAACGAGGTCTTTCCGAATCTGTATGATGCGTTGCGTATTTGGCTCATGGTGCAGACGATACCCGATCGCCAGCGTTACTTTATTTTTCTTGGCAGCATCGATCATACTTTTGCACTCTGCTTCAGTCATAGCCATAGGCTTCTCGCACCACACATGCTTTCCCGCTTTCGCGGCGCGGATACTATACTCCGCATGCATGGAGGGCGGCAACACAATGTAGATCACATCGATATCAGGATTATTGGCAATCGAATCGAAGTTCTGATAGTTGTAAATATTTTTATCAGGAATATTATGTTGTTGCTTCCATTTTTCAGCCTTTGCAGGAGTACCAGTAACAATTCCCGCCAGCGAACACTTTTGCGTCAATTGTAAAGCAGGGGCGAGCAGATCAGTGCTATAATATCCAAGTCCTACCAGCGCGACACCGAGTTTTTCTTTTTTCTGAGGAACATGAATGTTTGAAAACGCATACTGGCTAACCGTTAACCCGGCAACACCGGCGGCTGTTTGTTGAAGAAATTTTCTCCTGTTAATCATGGTTATAATTGGGTTTTGTTTTCACAGTTTAACGTGATGGTTTTTCAATTTAATTGTTCGGGGTCATTTAACAAATAATATTTGAATGGCCGGCGGAACGCTAATAGGAGGGGGACCCTGTAAAATTATAAACATTCGTAACGGCATAAGGCATGGGCAGGAAGCTTGCAGCTTTTAATAAAATAATCTATCTTATACCCATCAAGCGAGGATATGGCAACTGTGAGTACATCGAAAAAGAAATTGTTTACTGCGGATTATGAGTTTCATGCATCTATTAAGATGTTGTACCCTTACATCCAGACAGCCAGTGGACTCTCCGAATGGTTTGCCGACGATGTTACGATAAATAATAGTGATAAATCATTCACTTTTTTTTGGGATAATGAAGAACACCGGGCAAAACTCGCGGCCTTCCGTACCAACCATTTCGCAAGATTTGAGTTCGTGCCAGAAAATAAAGAAGACGAACAAGACCCATCTTATTTTGAATTGCGCTTAGACACCAATGAGCTAACCCAATCTACTTATTTAAAGATTTTTGATTATTCTGACTTCGATGACCAGCGCGAACTTCATTCGCTATGGGATAGTCTGATAGAACAACTCCGTAAAATCGTCGGTGGCTGATCGCTTGCCCGTATTTCTTTCACCTATTGGCTTTATTTTTGACAATAAGTTACGAGCTTTGAGCTGAAAGCGAGAACATATTTTTCGCGTAGCTTAATATTTAAACACTTTAAGACGAACTTCAACACTTCGCCCGTCAATACGACAATAATCCGAGCATGAAGAAAATCGACAAACTTGTTCTCGACGCATTCATCGGTCCTTTCTTAATCACCTTCCTGGTCGTGGTGTTTATATTGTTGAATATAAACATGCTGAAGTATTTTGACGATATTATTGGCAAGGGCCTTGATACATTGGTGCTGGGAGAATTATTTTTCTACTTCGCCATTTTCACCGTTCCAACGGCCATGCCGTTAGCGGTATTGTTGTCGTCACTCATTGCTTTCGGAAACCTTGGTGAACATTTTGAACTGACTGCGATTAAAAGCGCGGGTATCTCACTCGTTAGAACACTCAGACCTATATTTTTCTTTGTCATACTTTTAACGGGTATTGCATTTTACGCCAACAATAACCTGGTTCCTAAAGCTGCTCTGGAAGCGTACAGCCTGTTATATGATATCAAGCAAAAAAAACCAGCACTTGATTTACGCGAGGGTTCGTTTTACAATGGCATCGATGACATCAGTATCAAAGTTGATCGAAAATTTACCGATGACGAAGCCGCATTAAAGGGCGTCATTGTTTATGACCACCGCGAAAATGATGGGAATAAAAATGTTATCGTCGCCGATTCCGGGAGAATGTACACCATTCTCAATGAGCGGTACTTAAAGTTCGAACTTTTCAGTGGATACGATTATCGGGAGGGGGCTGGTGAAGCAAAAGACCTGGGTGGAAAAAAGTCTAATGGAGAATCCTTGTCTAAGACGAGATTTTCGAAGATGCAGATTGTATTTGACTTGTCGTCTTTTCAGCTGCAGACTACTGATAAAAAGTGGTTTCAGGGTAACAGGATTATGCGAAATTTGACCGAACTCGATAGTGATATAGACTCAGTTGAAGCGCAGGTGCTGAACCAAAAAGTAAACCATTACCTGTACAAGCCGACTTATTTCGCGTATTATAATAAGGGGGACTCCATCATCATGCCCCCGGAAGTCTATCGCCAAAAGGTAAAGCGGGATTCACTTGCCAGGGTCCCCTACCTTGACAGAATTAAGAATGATACAGTAAAAGTGAGAAGTTCCTCGACGAACCCGGAACGTGATTCGATCACGGCGAGGCTCAATGAAAAGTTCAAACCGAAAACAAACGTCGCTCGACCCAAGGCAAGCAGCAAACAGCAAACGCCAAAAATTCTTCAAAAATACACCAGCACAATTCGCGACAAGCAGTCTGCCGATTCAATTAACCGCGTCAAAGCAAAAGCAAAAGCCGATAGCATTTTACGCTCAGGAGTTTCGCTTGATATGGTGCAGGGCGCTGCAAACTCTGTTCGCCAGATCAAAAGCCAGATAATGAATGCAAATCTTTCGATCGATAATTTCCAAAAAGAGCTTGCCATCTTTGAAATCCAGTGGCATAAAATTCTGGCAAATTCTTTTGCTTGCATTGCCATGTTCCTCATTGGAGCGCCACTGGGAGCGATCATAAAAAAAGGTGGCTTGGGTGTACCCTTTTTAGTGTCTATCTTTTTCTTTATCGTTTATTATGTCATAACCATGCAGGGTGAAAAACTGGCCAAACAGAATACCGTAAGTGTAGCGGTAGGAGTGTGGGCGGCCGACGTAATCCTTCTCATTATTGGTCTTTTTTTCCTGCGACAGGCGCGAATTGATGCCCGGTTATTTGAAGCAGACTTCTATTCGGTGGTGATGGATAAAGTTAAGCAATGGTTCGCCGAAAAAAGGCATCCCCGGGCGAAAATGGCATGAGTATTCAGAAAATGAAATTCTACAAACCCTTGGAAATTACGACGTTTCTGGCTTACCTTTGCCCCCTGAAATAAAAGAAAAAACAAAATTTTTGAGATGTACTTGACTACCGAAATCAAACAAGGTCTATTCGCTAAGCACGGATTTGGAAAGAAAAAGGAAGAAACAGGATCTGCAGAAGCTCAGATTGCCCTTTTCACGCACCGGATTAATCACCTCACAGAGCATTTAAAGCTCAACAAGAAAGATTTCTCTACCCAACAAGGTCTTATGAAACTGGTAGGTAAGCGCAAAAAACTGCTGAATTACCTGCAGAACACTGAGATTTCAAGATACCGGGCAGTCCTGGCCGATCTGGATCTTAGAAAGTAAATTATACAACATTCCCAAAAGGGAACCCGAACAAAGGTTCCCTTTTTGCATTTCAACATAAGGTGAACGCTACACGAGCTACCTTAAATTCACGCATTATGAAACCTACTGTAATATCTAAAACTTGTAAGCTGCCCGATGGTCGCGAAATAACTATTGAAACTGGTAAACTTGCCCGCCTTGCCGATGGGTCTGTCGTTTTACGCATGGGCAACACCATGTTGTTAGCTACTGTGGTATCCGCCCAGGAAGCAAAACCAGGAACTGATTTCTTACCTCTCTCAGTTGATTACCAGGAAAAATTTGCATCCACAGGGAAAGTGCCAGGTGGATTTTTAAAACGCGAAAGTAAGCTTTCCGATTATGAGATCTTGATCAGCCGGTTAATCGACCGCGCGCTGAGACCGCTATTCCCTAATGATTATCATGCCGATACACAAGTGATGATCTATTTAATATCCGGTGACGAAAATGCTTTACCGGATTCACTCGCTGCATTTGCTGCCTCTGCTGCTTTGTCAGTATCCGACATTCCATTCCAGGGACCCATCTCGGAAGTACGGGTGGCACGTGTGGATGGTCAGTTTGTGATCAACCCTACCATGGAACAAAAGAAGCGCGCTGACATTGATCTCATCGTCGCTGCATCGATCGAAAATATTTTGATGGTCGAAGGTGAAATGAAAGAAGTCAGTGAAGATGATATGCTTGAAGCGTTGAAGCAGGCGCACGAAGCGATCAAGGTTCAATGCCAGCTGCAGATCGAGCTTACTGAAGCTACTGGCAAGTCTGTGAAGAGAACGTATAACCACGAGGAAAAAGATGAAGCCCTGCGTCAGGAACTTTGGAACCTGATGTATGACAAAGCATATGCTGTAGCCCGTCAACTTAATACTAGCAAAAAAGGAAGATCAGAGGCATTCTCAAAAGTTATTGATGAATACCTAGAGGCTTTGCCAGAAGATACAACAGTTAACAAGGATCTTGCTAAACACTATTATCACGAGATTCAAAAGAAGGCTTCACGCGATTTAGTCCTTAATGAAAACGTACGCCTGGATGGCCGTAAAACCCGTGAAATCAGGGAGATATGGAGTGAAGTTGATTATTTACCTTCACCTCACGGTTCGGCAATTTTTACACGCGGTGAAACACAATCGTTAACAACGGTCACCCTGGGCACCAAGCTGGATGAACAGATGATTGACGGGGCTATGATTGAAGGTTCAAGCAAATTTATTCTTCACTATAATTTCCCAGGATTCTCTACCGGCGAAGTAAAACCAAACCGCGGTCCCGGAAGACGCGAAGTGGGCCACGGTAATCTGGCATTCAGAGCATTGAAACAAGTGCTTCCCCCCGACGAAAAAAATCCATATACCATCCGTGTGGTGTCCGACATTCTTGAATCCAACGGTTCCTCTTCAATGGCAACTGTTTGCGCAGGTTCGCTCGCGCTTATGGACGCCGGTGTACCTGTGAAAGGTCCAGTGTCTGGTATCGCTATGGGGATGATTTCAGATAGTACCAGCGGTAAGTACGCGATCCTGTCAGATATTTTAGGAGATGAAGATCACTTAGGTGATATGGATTTCAAAGTTACGGGTACAGAAAAAGGTATCACGGCATGTCAAATGGATTTGAAGGTTGAAGGCCTTACGTATGACATCCTGAAAGAAGCTTTGTTACAGGCTAAAGAAGGCAGACTTCATATTCTGAACGAAATGAAGAAAACCTTATCAGCGCCGCGTCCCGACCTGAAACCTCAAACACCACGAGCTGAAACAATCGTGATCGAGAAAGAAATGATTGGCGCGGTAATCGGCCCAGGCGGTAAGGTTGTTCAAGACATCCAAAACACCACGGGGGCAACGGTAGTCATTGAGGAAGTTGGCAACAAAGGCGTTGTAAATGTGTTTGCCAGCAACAAGAGTGTGATGGAAGCTGCCGTCAAACGTATTAAAGGAATCGTTGCTATCCCTGAAGTTGGCGAAGTATACGAGGGTAAAGTGAAATCAATAATGCCTTTCGGCGCGTTCGTTGAATTTATGCCAGGCAAAGACGGTCTATTACACATCTCTGAAATTAAATGGGATCGCCTGGAAAGCATGGAAGGGGTATTGGAAGTAGGCGAAGAGGTTAAGGTAAAACTGATTGAGGTAGATAAAAAGACCGGTAAATATCGTCTATCCAGAAAAGTGCTTCTGCCAAGACCTCCTAAAAAGGAAACAACTCCAGCAGAATAATCGTTATTGAGCTATAATTGACAGAACTATATTTAGGCACTATATTGTTACAGTAAACGAACGTATATATTTTTTTAGAGAATGAGACAGCTTAAGATCAGTAAACAAATTACCAACCGCGAGAGCCAATCCCTGGACAAATACCTACAGGAAATTGGCAAGGTTGACCTTCTCACACCGGATGAAGAAGTTGAATTGGCAAAACGTATTAAGGAAGGTGATCAGATAGCTTTGGAAAAACTTACTAAAGCCAATCTTCGCTTCGTGGTTTCTGTTGCTAAGCAATATCAAAATCAAGGTCTTTCATTGGGCGATCTGATCAACGAAGGTAATTTAGGTCTTATTAAAGCTGCTCAACGTTTTGATGAAACACGTGGGTTTAAATTCATTTCCTACGCTGTGTGGTGGATTCGTCAATCTATCCTTCAGGCATTGGCGGAACAATCACGCATAGTTCGTTTGCCTTTGAACAGGGTTGGATCATTAAATAAAATTTCCAAGACCTTCTCTGAACTTGAACAGAAGTTCGAACGCGAGCCATCTCCCGAAGAATTGGCTGAAGTCTTAGATGTAACTACCGCCGAAGTTGTAGATACCATGAAGATTTCCGGACGGCACGTTTCTATGGATGCGCCTTTCGTTCAGGGCGAAGAGAACAGCTTGCTGGATGTGTTGGAAAATGACAGCGAAGAAACTCCGGATTCAGGGCTGATGAATGATTCGCTTCGCAGAGAAGTGCAACGAGCTCTTTCTACACTTACTCAACGGGAAGCTGATGTTATTACACTTTACTTTGGATTGAATGGCGAACATTCAATGACGCTCGAAGAAATTGGCGAGAAATTCAATTTAACTCGCGAACGTGTTCGTCAAATTAAAGAAAAGGCAATCAGAAGGTTACGCCATACTTCAAGAAGTAAAGCATTGAAACCTTATCTCGGGTAATGAAATAAAAAAGAATTGAATTAAATGGTATAAGATATTAAGGGTCTCGAAATTCCGAGACCTTTTATTTTGTTTAAAAAGCAACACAACTCATGACACACGCAGACGTAAAAGTTCTCATCATTGGATCAGGTCCTGCTGGTTATACAGCCGCAATCTATGCGGCACGTGCCGGCCTGAAGCCAGTGCTTTATACAGGGGCACAACCAGGCGGCCAGCTGACAATTACCAATGACGTTGAGAATTTTCCAGGTTACCCGAATGGTATCAATGGTCCTGAAATGATGATCGATCTTCAAAAGCAAGCCGAACGCTTTGGCACGAAGGTCAATTATGGAATGATAACATCGGTCGACTTTTCAGGCTATCCGCTCAAAGTTACAGTAGATGAAAAAGATGAAATCACGGCCGGCACTGTGATTATCGCTACAGGTGCAACCGCTAAATATTTAGGAATCCCATCGGAAGAAAAATTCAACAACAAGGGTGTTTCTGCCTGTGCTGTTTGTGATGGTTTCTTTTACAGGGGAAAAGATGTGGCTGTTGTAGGTGCCGGTGACTCCGCCGCTGAAGAAGCTACTTACCTCGCGAATTTGTGTACGAAGGTGCATTTGATTGTGCGGAGAGACGAAATGCGCGCGTCGAAAATCATGCAGCAACGTGTGCTTAAAACGCCCAATATTCAGATTCATTGGAACACCGAAACTGATGAAATACTTGGTGATGACAACGGTGTAACTGGTGTACGCCTGCTAAATAATAAGACCGGAGAGAAAAGTATTATATCCGTTCAAGGTTTCTTCCTGGCAATAGGACATCAACCCAATACCGGTATTTTTAAGAAGTATATTGACATGGACGAAACCGGATACATCAAAGTAGTCCCCGGAACCACAAAAACCAACGTTGAGGGCGTGTTCGCCGTAGGAGACGCAGCCGACAAGGTTTATCGTCAAGCCATTACTGCTGCCGGCACCGGATGTATGGGTGCGTTAGATGCAGAGAAATTCCTGGTTTCGAAAGAGATGGAGGAAGTGGGGGTGACGATAGGTAATCAGTGATCAGGTAATCAGGTAGGCAGTGATCGGTTTGGCGGTAAGTCGTAAGTAGATGGTACAATCAGCGCCGGGGTGTAATTTTTTTCACGTAAACCAATCCGCAAAATTCCCAACATCGAGGCTTCGAACTATAAATTCAGAAACTTTAAACTTCAAACTTTAAGTAGTGAAACTAGACATTCTTGTTCTCGCAGCACATCCGGATGATGCGGAAATCAGTTGTGCAGGCACCATTGCCCGCCATGTAGATTTAGGTCACAAAGTAGGTATCGTTGATTTAACCAAAGGTGAATTAGGAACCCGCGGCACCGTGGAGATCAGGGCAAAGGAAGCTGAAGCATCTGCAAAAATACTCGGTATATCGGTTCGCGAAAATCTCGGATTGAAAGATGGATTTTTTCAGAATGACCCAACGCACCAGCTAGAGGTCGTAAAAGTTATTCGGAAATATCGACCAGACATTGTATTGGCGAATGCTATCTTTGATCGCCACATTGATCACGGTAAAGGCGCTTCCCTAGGGTATGACGCTTCGTTCCTTTCGGGACTGCTACGGATTGAAACATTTGATGACCAGGGTAAAAAACAAGAGCCATGGCGGCCGGCTGTCGTTTATCACTACATTCAAAGTTTATATATCGAGCCTGATTTCATTGTCGACATATCGGATTATTGGTCCAAAAAAGTGGAGGCGCTCAAAGCTTTTAAGTCCCAATTCTATGACCCGGAAAGCGACGAAGTACAAACCTACATTTCAAGTCCCGGTTTTATGAAAATGGTGGAGGCACGGGCTATCGACTGGGGTTACGCCATTGGCACACAGTACGGTGAAGGGTTCACTACCCGACGATATCCCGGTGTTAAGTCGCTGTTTGATCTTGTGTAGTTCGATATTTAATTGGTGAATGGGTATTCGGTAATCGGGTAATCAGTCACCGATCGATCTGTTGACATTCATTCGATATTCGATATTCCTTTGCTCGATATTCGATATTCAATCCTGCAGTAGGTAATAGGTATTCAGGTATTCGGTAATCTGGTAATCAGTGGTAGCACATTCGTGGGAATGGAAGCGAGTAAATAGTAATGGTGTTCATTTAGTCACCGATCAAACTCTGTTGACATCATTCGATATTCGATATTCCTTGCTCGATATTCGATATTCAATTCTGCAGTAGGTAATAGGTATTCAGGTATTCGGTAATCTGGTAATCAGTGGTAGCACATTCGTGGGAGGAAGCGAGTAAATAGTAATGGTGTTCATTCAGTCGCCGATCGATCTATTGACATCCTTCGATATTCGATATTCCTTTGCTCGATATTCGATATTCAATTCTGCAGTAGGTAATAGGTATTCAGGTATTCGGTAATCTGGTAATCAGTGGTAGCACATTCGTGGGAGGAAGCGAGTAAATAGTAATGGTGTTCATTCAGTCACCGATCGATCTGTTGACATTCATTCGATATTCGATATTCCTTTGCTCGATATTCGATATTCAATCCTGCAGTAGGTAATAGGTATTCAGGTATTCGGTAATCTGGTAATCAGTGGTAGCACATTCGTGGGAATGAAAGCGAGTAAATAGTAATGGTGTTCATTCAATCACCGATCAAACTCTGTTGACATCATTCGACATTCGATATTCCTTGCTCGATATTCGATATTCAATTCTTCCTGTTGAATGATCTGAATACAATCAAAACATTAATTAACCTGATGCAACGTTAGCCCTACTGCGGATATCGAAATTGATAATGAATATCGAAAAGGGAACACCGAATTCAAACGTGCGCTTCTTAACACTTATCACACACTCACGGCGCCAGCCTATACACTTTCCAAACACCATCAACTTTAGCAAACTGGATTCTGTCGTGTAGCCTGCTCGGCCGACCTTGCCAGAACTCTATTACTAACGGATCAACTTGAAAACCTCCCCATTGCTTTGGTTTTGGTAACAGCGCCATTCCTTCAAATCTCTTTTCAATTTGCAGCGCACGTTCCTCCAGGATCGAACGCGCTTCGATGATGGTACTTTGTGGCGACGTCCATGCTCCGATTTGCGAACTCCGGGGCCTGCTTTGAAAGTATTTCTCAGACCGTTCATCATCAACCCGTTCAGCTGTGCCTTCGATACGTACTTGCCTTTCAAGCTCAGGCCAGAAAAATGTTAAAGCACAAGCCGGATTTCTTGTCAATTCTTTTCCTTTCGTGCTTTGATAGTTCGTATAGAAAACAAACTTTTTTTCTTCAACTCCTTTCAACAAAACAATTCGGGATGACGGCCTGTTATCCTCATTTATGGTTGATAAGTTCATGGCATTTGGTTCCAATACTTCAGCTTCAATCGCTTCATGGAACCATCTTCCAAACTGTTCAATAGGATCTGACAATATGGTCGAAACATCCAACGATTCTTTAGAATATTCTCTACGTAGTTTTGATAGGTCGTGCATACGGATGCAATTTTACGATAAGATTAACAAAGAAATAAGCTTGCACAGGTGATGGGGAAGTATTTTATTCAAATATCGAAACTTCAATGCGTTTCAAGAAAATTTTGATATTTTACACCTGTGTCCATGGAATTCTTTAAGTATAAAAATAAACTGAAACCGGAAAAAGGCAGGTTGCTGATATCAGAACCATTTCTTCCTGATCCGAATTTTGAACGCACCGTTGTGTTGTTGTGTGAACATAACGATGATGGGTCATTTGGATTTGTCATTAACAAACCCTCGATACTTAAAGTGAATGATGTAATTGAGGATATAAAGAACATGGAAGAGATTGTATTTGTCGGCGGACCGGTACAACAGGATACTTTACATTTTTTACACCGAAACACACCGGTTGAAAATGCTGTTAAAATACAGGAGGAGATTTACTGGGGTGGAGCATTTGAAAGTTTAATGGTTGAACTGGACACGGGAAGATTGAAACCATCGGATATCCGTTTCTATTTGGGATATAGCGGTTGGGGTCAGGGACAATTAGACAAGGAACTGGAAGAAGATTCGTGGATTGTCTGTGATTTTGTGACAGACGAATTACTTTTTGACACAGATCCCGCTATGATTTGGAAAAAGGCTCTGGGAAGTATGGGTGGTAGATTTTCGGTATATTCAAACTACCCTGTTGATCCAAGGCTGAATTAAGCATTTTTAAGTAAATTTACGTTATCCGCAAAGTAATTGGGACACTGAACATGGAAATGGAAAGAGAAAAATTAGAAGAGAAGGCACATGCGCACGAAGCCGGAGTGGCCGAAAACCATGTCACCACATTACATTCCGAGGCTGACTTATCGGATCGGGATGAAACAACCGATGAGCATCATGACCATCATGAAGAGGAGCATGTCGATTATAGCCACTACTCGAAACAACAATTCGCTGAATTGGTAAAGCAGCTTGCAAAAGAGGATAACTTTAAAAAGGTTGATACAATCATTCGTGAAATTAAACCTTTGTATGATGAACTTCGCGAGAAAGAACGTGCTGAAGCCTTAACAAAGTTTGTGGCATCGGGCGGAGTGGAAGAAGATTTTGAATACAAGGGAGATGAACATGATAATGTATTTGACGCTAACCTCAAGCTGATACGCGATCGTAAAGCGCAGTATTTTAAACAACAGGAAGAACGTAAAGTAGAAAATCTTGCCAAGAAGCAAGAGATATTAGAAAAGCTGCGGGTACTTTCCGACTCGCAGGACACAACCGATCAGTTTGAGCAGTTCAAGGAACTTCAACGTCAATGGAAATCTATCGGTCCCGTAGCCGGGCCACAAGCAAAAACATTGTGGGCGAATTATCATGCGCTATTGGACCGTTTCTACGACAATCAGAGCATTTACTTCGAGCTTAAAGAACTTGACAGGAAAAGAAACCTGGAAGCGAAGCTTGAACTCTGCGCGCGTGCTGAGAAACTGGCTGACGTTGAAATCATTAAAGATGCTATTCGTGAATTGAATGAATTGCACCACGAGTTTAAGCACCTCGGCCCTGTGCCCAAAGATGATAAAGAAGCCGTCTGGCAGCGCTTTAAGGCTGCATCGGATGCGGTATACGCACGACGGGACGCCTACCTGCAAAACCTCCAACAAGAACTCCATGTCAATCTTGGAAGCAAAGCGGCATTGAGCGAAAGCGTTCAGGAATTCATTTCTTTTCAGTCGGACAGGATCAAAGAATGGAATCAAAAGACAAAAGAAATCCTTGACATTCAAAAACAATGGGAGGTAATCGGAGGCTTGCCCAGGGCGAAAGCCAAAGAAGTGAATAAGAAATTTTGGTCGGCCTTTAAAACATTCTTCAACAACAAAAACGCTTTCTTCAAAAAACTGGACGAGGAACGTGAGCATAACCTGCAATTGAAAAACGAACTCATCAAACGGGCCCATGAATTAAGAGAAAGTAACGAGTGGGAAAAAACTTCCAACGAATTAAAAAGTCTTCAGTTGAAATGGAAGGACATCGGACCGGTACCGGAGAAATTCAGAGAGAAAGTTTTCAAGGAATTTAAAGATGCCTGCGACTATTTCTTCGAACAGAAAAGAATCCAACAAGGCAAGATGGAAGATGAGCAGGTCGAGAATCTGAAGCTCAAGGAAGAAATCTGCACCATTCTGGAAAGTCATACGGTGGCACGGACAGCAAGCCATGAAACGCTGCGTGAGCTGCAGGATAAATTCAACGCGATCGGCTTTGTTCCGCGCAAGGATATAAATGCCATCAGAACGCGCTACCACGAAGCCGTAGAGCGGTTTATCAACAGCATCCCTGGCCTTACGGAAAATGAAAAAGGTAAAATCTCGTTAGAGAATCAGCTGAGTGACTTGCGGAACGACCCGATGGCTGACCGAAAGATTTATCAGAAGGAGCAGGTAATTCGTAAAAAGATCAGTAAGATCGAAAGTGATATAGGCCTGTGGCAAAACAATCTGGAGTTCTTCTCCCGTTCTCAGAATGCCGAAAAGGTGAGGGAAGAGTTCAATGAGAAAATAGCAACTGCCCGTGAGCACCTAAAACAATTAAAAGATCAGTTAAGGCTCCTAAAAACCGTCTAAGTTCAAAGGTTTTCCAAGTTATTTCGTGGAATTATTTGCTCCAGAGCATACTTAATTTATTTTTGCACCGCGTTAAACAATTGGCTTTTTATAACGCATCCCTTAGCTCCCATTCCGCCAACATACGGAATCAGTGGGGTTGAGAAACACACAAGCCTCCTTAGCTCAGCTGGTAGAGCAACTGACTTGTAATCAGTAGGTCGCTGGTTCGATTCCGGCAGGGGGCTCATTGAATATCAGGCACTTAGAATGAGCATGCTTTTTCTAAGTGCCTAATTTTTGAAACAAGATTGAAACATTTTAGGATTTACAGTCAGAAGTGAACAATTCTGGCTGCTGTTACAGCCACTGAAAGAAGCTGGCTTAAGTGCTCCGCCCGGCCAGACCTTTCTACATCAAGGCCTTTTAGTTTAACCGGTTCACAGTGTTGGGAGCGATCAACAAAAGGTAGGTTGACTACCAAAATGATTTACAAATCGACACTTCTGTTATTCAATTGCTACTACTCCGATCCAAAAACTTGCCATTATGAACGTCATACCCGAAAACTTATTTGCGAGGAGAATTAACGAGTTAAAAAAATATCGATATACAAATGATTACTATCAGGCTCTAAAAAGCGCTGCAATATTAAGACAGCTTTTGATTGACCAAGATGCCTTGGTTCATACTGTGAACAGGGGGCCTAGAATAGCCATAAGATTCAAAGTTGATAACACTTTTACAACCAAGCTTCCCTTAAATTCCTCCATACACTATACGCCCACAGAACTGGGTAACATGGTTCTCAGAATGTCTTTGGGACTACAAGAACTTAAACTCGACAAATTCCTAGGCTTAAATATCCTTGAAATAGATGGAACAACGTTTACCGTCTTAGAATTGATCAAATATGCTGCCAACAAACAAGGCGGTGTTCACTTCGAGAATGCAACAGGCGAGGCTTTGAAAGCATCATTGGATAAACTGGAGCAATTCAAAGCACCTGCATTAATTCTGGTACTTAATACTATAGTAGAAATCGTTTTGATCGCGCTACGGCCATTAGTGCAGGAAATCCTGTTGTTCCCAAGTGATTCCTGTTTTTTTTCCAGGTACGATTGTTCTATGGGACAAGAAGGTGCGTCTACTTCGTTCAAGGGCGATGGCTGCATGAAAGGTGATTTTGAGGCTAAGGTTAGACAGGGATTTGGGTGGTTTGCTGAAATTAAAATTGACCATCAAAAATCCGATGGCAAGAAATTTATCTTTCAACTTGCGTTGAAAAACAAACTCGCTTTTAGTGTATATATATCTGAATCGGGGGGTATCGGCTGCAACGCCCAGCTCAGCGATAATGAATCAATTACCGTCGAAACAGATGATTTTAGAAAATATAACTTATTTCAACAATTCTTTTGTTTGGCTTGTGTATTAATCGTGAGTGATGGCACTGCGCGACTTCAGTTGCAAGTGAACAGTATTCCAGCGGGGGTGAATAAATGCCAATGCAAAGAGTTCACCGGCGACGTAGAGCGATGCGTAATTGGAGCAGATATTGAGCAGCAGAATAACGCCGTGTTTGATATCAAGGAGCTAATTATTTTGGACAACGAGTTAAACGACGAAGTGACTAGAATTACAAACTTATATTTTGAAAGAAGGTATAGGGCGTGAATAGGTTTCAAAAGAGAGAGAAAGGAAAGCAACAAGTCTTAGAAGAAGCTTAAGGAAAGAAAGAGAAAAAGCCCCAATGAAAAACAGATTTCCCGCCCCTTGTGCGTGGGGCTTTGACCTGATCCAATCACAGAATTTATGAAAGTTGATCCGGCAATGACCCTATGGCGCGTTGGTCTCTGGGTGTTGAGATCATTCAAGAATCATTTATATTTAGCACGGCGTTCAATTTCATGAGGGTTGCATTTTCATGAGTTGCGTTTTAAAGTTTGTCGACGACCATTGAACCGGGTACTTAGGAAGGCGCCCGGTTTTTTTATGTATCCCTACCGTTGTCCGGCAAAAAGAAAACCATTTCCCAATCCATCAAATCAATTACTTCTTCCAGTCTGGCCCTATCGTAAATGATTGAAGGGTTCGATTGATGCCAAACCCTGTTAGGTTGTTCCGGGTTATACAAGAACACATTGTCAACGCCGCTTTCCATTAGTTCAAGTAGCTGTAAAAACTCTAATTCCAATTCAGGATTTTTCTTCTTTGCCATTTTTTTGATTGATTATTTCGCGCGCGATTTCTCTCATCTTTTCCCGCCGGGCTTCAGGTGTTAACAATGCAAGTTCTTGAAAGCTTGAAATGTCTTTTTGTTCCACGCGCTGAAGCCTTGGAATGGAAAATTCAATTAAGCCCGTGACGATAGAAGCATGTTGACCCGGTGAATTGACTGCAAGCTTCTTCAGGTTTCTGGCAAGGGCCGGTATTTCTCGTTTTAAAATCAAGCCTATGGCTGACCGAATGTCTTGTGTAAGCTTATTCGGTATCCCCTTTTTTCTTCCCGCTCGTTCTCGTCTTCCTCCCCGCATAGAAATTGATTGTTTTTCAAACAAGCCTTTGACCTTCAGCCGATTCTGGAAAGTGTAGGATGTGAGTAACACAACCGTCGAAGGCATGGTGCTCTTTCTGGAATTCGAAAAATTCAACCGTTAGCTTGTGTCGAACTATAATTGATTCTTTGATCCCTGTTTTGGGATGAAAATACCGTTGATCAACCAATACGTGGTAAAGCCCTCGTTCATGAACTGGCAATTCGTAATTACTATACCCTTGAAAAAATTCATCCTTGATGTTGTCGGTATTGTTGCCACGCATCATCGGAATGGGCAGGCTTTTCTTTTGCCGATTATGAAGTTCGGCCATTTCCGCATGTGTCAGGCCGTGCGCCTGAAGCAGATCAGGATTAGGTATTTCGTTCCCGTCTTGATCGACGATTTCATTTTCTTCCATCACTTAATTGATTTTAAGTTTTCACACCTGAAAAAATATCCCTCTCCATTTTGATCAATTGCCTTTGATATCAGCCCGCGCACATTGAACTTGTTTTCGGTCTCCGAAAGTTTGCTAAGTAGGGTAGACACATCGTTGTAAAACGTTTCTTGTGCTGTCCCGGCGTAAAGCGTGAAGTGATTTCCAATTTTTTCTTCGGCGTCAGGGGCAACAATAACACGTCCGTTCCCATCGATTGAAATGAATTGGCTGAAGTACTGATCCTTTGGCAACTTCAACAGTTCGTTATCAAGATCGGCAACGGCATTGATCAAAGATCTAGCCGACTCAATAGGCACCTCGACATTTTCCTTGAACTTTTCCAGTGTGACATGAAGGCCAGCAATTTTACCTTTATGGAGTTCGTAAAGTCTTTCCTTGGTTTGAATTTGTAAAAGCTTCGTGTCCGATATCCGGGATGCCTTCCAATCCTGACCGCGTTGCCTTTCCCTGTTGGGAACAAGCTGTTGCATTTTTAAAATATATTCGAGCGGTCGAACCGTTGCTTTGAATTCGAAGCTTGTCAACCCGTTGTCATGATCAAAGGCTTGCATTGAATCAATGACGCTTTGAAGAAGTCGTGGGATTACCTGTATAGCCCTTAAATTTGGCTCGCAATCCTTGCGTGTTTCTATAGCAAGTTTTTTCATCGGAGCGGTAGATTTTGTCCGTAGGTTTCAAATAAGTAGGCAAACAGGGGGCTTGTGTTTGATAATCCGAGCGTGTTCAGCTCTTCATAAAGGTTGACTTTGGACTTCAAATCCGTGGGGGCTTCAACCCCACAATTTTTGAATAATTCTAGCGCTGTCTTGCTGTTGGGATGAACGCGTTTTTCGTCTAGCGTTTCCGTTACGAACCGCCTGAAGTCGTACGGCGGTCTGTGTTGATTGTCATTTTGATCGGGCATTTGAAAAGAGGTTTAAGATTTTACGAATTAGAAATTGTTTTTCCGCTGGCAAGCCAACGATCAAGATCTTCGGTCTTGAACAGCAACGCCTTGTGTTTTTTGGTGAACGGAATTTGCTCCGTTGATGTGAGCCGATATAGGGATTGAAGACTTAAACGAAGGTACTTCGATGCTTCTTTAGCCTTCAAATATTTGGATTCTGAAGGTTGAACAGGCCTGTTTCCATGCCTGATTTCTATAAGAAGCAATTCGATTGCTTCAAGCCGTTGGCTAATTTCTGTGAAGGGGTTCGGGATAATTTGTGCCATAAAGTCGTTGAACTATGGCACTAAAAAACAACAATTGGTAGATGGGGGGTTAGTCAAATAAGTTATCTGACCTACTTTATTTTACTTCCAACCACAAAGTCTTTTAATATTTTGAACGTCAATTTCGACGTTGTAATTTTTGAAAATCCAATCGTGAATCTTTTCAGCTCTGAAATTTTTGCTCATTTCCGGGGTAAGATTAAGACCCTTTTTAGCTTCGGCAATTAGTTGCTTTTTATAGCTAACTGAATTTTTGGGATGTCGTTTCTTCTTTGTTTTCCCGCCAGGAAATTGTTTATCAAGAATCCTTTCCAGCGCGGCCAGTTGGCCAGCATCAATCGGAAAAACTGAAAGAAATGAACAATGATTTTGAAACGTGGCAGCGATGATAAGTGGGGGTGGTGTTTGAAACAAACGCATTGTTCCGCGCCATAAAAATGAAAATTCACCAATCATCCAATCGTAGAGTCGCCGGTTATAAAGCCCTTCGTATTCAAGACCTTCCAGCTTTGCCAATTGTTCTAATTCGGGTTCTTGGTCAGTCCATGAATCAAATGATTTTTCTAATTCTAAAAATTGTTCCTGGCTGACAAAAAGTACTTCCTTGCCGGTAAACGTTGGCCGGTAATCGAACAAGGGATTCATGACGCCTTCAGAATTGATTCAATGCGTTCATTGACTTCGCGCTTTTTGTCCTTGTCAAGGCGCTTTAAATAGCTTTCAGTCGTTCGTATATCTGAATGACCCAATAGTTCGCGAATCGTTTCAACTGATTCGCCGGATTCCTTCAGTAATGAAGCGAATGTATGCCGGGCCCAATATGTGGTAAGCTTGATTCCTTCACGTTCGTCGCCCTCGCAAATGCTTTTCAGTCGTTCATTCACCATTTTGATTTTTTGGCGAACGATCTCGTCAATACGTTCTTCGGGGGTTTTGTCTTTCGATGTGCGTCTCTTAACAGTGCTAGCCAGCCCGTTGGGAATGATTGTAAAGACATAACTATTTGGTCGCTTGTCCGGGTTACCGATTTCTGATACGATTTCCCGAATCCGGTTTGTCAGCGGAATTTCCATTATTGACTCGATGGCTTCGGTATCCTTTGTTTTTGCCCTGACATAACGAATAGCTTCTCCCTGAATGTCTTTGTACTTCAGAAGGCAAATGTCTTTCATGTTCATTCCGTGGCAATAGAAGGAGAACAGCCAAAGCAATTTTGCTTCATATTCAGGAACGGCGGGGTCTATGCTGATTGAAACAAATTTTTGAAGTTGTTTCACCGTCAATGCTTCACCCTTGTGACCTGATCCCGTTTTTATCTTGTACCGGTTCCTGTCGGTTTGCTTTCGAGCAAAAGGATACTTTTCAAGAAGGGTAGGGTTCTTATCAGCGGCTATGTTGTAAATTACTTTCAAGGTTCTCGCATATATACCAATAGTTGTTTTGCCGCAGTTGCGTTTTAAAAGAAAGGCTTCAAACGCCTTCAATAAATCCGTGGTAAGGTCGAACGGGCTTAATTCTTTGTGCTTTCTGAATGCTGTGAAAGCCTGATAGGCATTATTATAAGTTTTGTATGTACCGATGCGGTTTTCAGCTCGGAGGCTTTCCAGGTGGCCAGCGAACAGGGAAAGCAACCCGTCATGTGAATCGTTGACTAAAAATTCATTCTCAAACTTTTCCCAGGTAAACGGGCGGTTATTTTTTGTCGTGTTTGAAATCGCTATTTGTGCCGCCGTGGCAATGGCGTCTACCGTCTGGCGGATTTTTCTTTTCTCATTTTTGACAACTTTTTCCCTGTCTTGAATTTCTTTCCATTCTTCGTCAGAAAGAAACAGATTTCGCCCGTTGTGCTCAACTGGATAATATCGTGATTTCCGTTCGTGTGTGATCCGAATTTTAATAGGGTGTTTTTCTTCACCATTTGCGCTCCATTGCCATAGAACGAGTTCGGAGGTTGTTAACCTAGTCTTGACCTTTTGCATCGTTTATAGGGGCTGTAATGCAGCCGTTTTGGTCCTGTCGGTGATTACTTTGAAACAATTTTGAAACAAACCATGAAAATAACCGAAAGTCAATGATAAATAAAAAAGGCGTCAATACGCCTCAATTCATTGTTTTTCATAAAGATAGACAAATTGTGCTAAACTCTGAAAACATGTTAAAAATAACTTGTAATCAGTAGGTCGTTGGTTCGATTCCGACAGGGGGCTCTGAAACCGCGTAAACACGCGGTTTTTTTTTGTTCATTAACGTTCAAAGAACTCATTTTCCGAGCTTTTTCTAATGCTACAAGTCTATTGAAGACATCAGTGATCATGCTCCCCACCAACAGCTTAATGTAGTTTACACCGGATGGTCCGCTATGGTCGGACCTGATGGGTCGGGGGTATATTCAGGCCTGAAAGCCTTTCATCATTAGCGCAGGAACTTTATGCCTGCGTTCAAGACCAAGCGATATTAAGCCCTGTTTTTAAAAGAAGGGGCGGAATAGACAGTTATACAAAATCAGATGCTTATGCCAGAACCACTTCGTCAAAAACTATTTCCATATCATCTTTTCCCCCAGGCGTCGCTAACACATAAATTAATAATGTGACCACAGACTTTGACAAATCTTTGGCAGCGCATGCTGGTGCGCGGGTCACCAAGTATATCAAATCTGAGGGTCTCGTTCAAATCTTATTTCGCTATCATTCAAGCTAACTATCATCTCCACTTCATCAAAAATTCAGCAACATCAGCAAGGTCTTGTTCGCTCAAACCAAGTGAGGATGCGTCTGGCATCACGCTGTTCGCTGACTTTTTTCGGAAAGAAATATTTTGAACCGGAATCGTGTGGCGAACACCGGAAAGATCTTTAATGATAACCGCATCTTTTCCATCCGCAATCAAAAAACCAAAATGTGATTGTCCGTCTGTTGTTTGAACGGACCATGCTTCATAGCCAAAGACAATACCAGCAGAAGGATTGACAATAGCATCCATCAAAGCTTGCTTATCAAATTTGGTTTTGATCAGTGTCAGTTCTGGACCAATTGTATTGCCGTCGACACCCACACGGTGGCATGAACTGCACTTGTTCTGAAAAACAACACTGCCTCTTTGCACGTCGGATTTAATACCAGCGATGGCAGGTATTGCATACAAATGTTTCGCACCGGTTTTAAAATACTGTGTGGCCTGTACCCTTACCGTTTGATCAGCGTTTGTCAGCATATCTTCGCCGACTTCGTCATAAAGATCTTTTGGAAACTTGTCTGCTGCCACCAGCGAAAGGATCATGTTTCCTCCAACAGGATCTCGTGCCATTGCCACTGCATTCCATTTTTTTTCATCGAAGGGCAGGCGGTCGTCAAGCACTTTACTCATCCTCACTTTCATCTCTGCAATTTTTCTTTCGCGTGCTGGATCAATGTCTACGGTTTTCCAATCCAGAAGGTGAAACCACTCGTTGCTTTGCCTGAAGGCAACCCAGTAGGTTGCTTGTTCCGCGACGGCTTCAATCGGAACTTTTGTTAGTGCTACCATCGCGGACGCTGCACGCTTGTCGTTGATGAATGCCAAGGCTGTAATGGCGCGCTGGCGCTGCGCAGGAGATAACTTATCTGATTGCGCGCGCAGCTTCAAATCATTGATATAACTGGACGGATGCATTCTCCACACAAGCGCTTCCATCTCGTCATTCCAGGATTCTGGAGAATTATTTTCCCTGTTGAATATCTTGCCTACTTCGACCATGAAATCCTCTTCATGTCCGGCAACCGCTGTGCCCAATGCTTCCAGGTACCAACGGTCTTTGGCATTAAAACCTTTCAAGAGCTTTGATAGCATTGGCTTCTTAATATCGTAAGGATAATCGGTGAGGCTGACAATAACTTCCCGCCTTAAAAAGGAGGAGGGATCTTCCAATAATTTTTGTGCGTAGGGAATAATATCACCGGCATAATGGCGCAGGGCCCGGAATGCTACAATTCGCATGGCTTCGTCAGCGTGGTCTAAGAGTTCTTCTACTGCCGTCTTCCCTGCTTCGCCCAGGCTGGCTAACAGCCAGACTATACGCGCGCGATGAAATGGGTTTTGGGTATTCAGCATCTCTTTGATGTCAGGAATGACTGCCGCTCCTTTCGCGCTTAACCGCTGACTGGCTTCAAATCTTACATGCACGGCAGGACTCAACAGCGCCTGGCACTGACCTTTTGTAGTAGATAGGTCGATACTCGGACGAACCAACTTTTTATCTTTAGGCGCAATGCGATAGATTCTTCCATAGCCCACGGAGTCAGCCATCTGATGACCGCCGACAACTGGATCATACCAGTCGGCAACATAAATGGCACCGTCAGTTCCGATGGCAACATCGCTTGGCCTGAACCATTTATCCGTTTGTGTATTCTCTAATGAATCATTCCAAACATAATCTTCGTTGTCATGTTGCAGGGACGTTATAAAATTAATGCGCTTGCCCAGGTCGTAACCCGACTGATGCTGTTCAGGATGGTAAGCGAAAATAACATTGCGTCCTGCGTCAGCGCTCAGTAGCATACCGCGATATTTTTCGCCGAGTGCATCATCTTCATTCATAACGATGCCGGTAGGCGCACCTGCACCTGAACGGTCGCCGGCCGGTATAACGCCTGGATCATCCTGATGCCAATGTGCAGCGAATATGTCCTGACCCGGCCGCTGATCCGCCTGCCAATACCGTGTTCCATCGGTGCTAAAAAAACCTGTATTGCCGCCTTCCATAAGCCAGGTCGTTCGACAGGCAACAACCTGGTCATCGTTATCGTTCTGCCACATATCGCCCCGTGAATCAAGGGCTAGCTCATAAGCATTTCTGAAATTGTGTCCCACGACTTTTAATCCTTTCCCTTCCTGATCAATCTTCAACGCCAGTCCGCCTACCCAAATTTTCCCATCATCGCTTTTCATGTTGCCTTGATTTTTTGAGTTGTAGGGAGATCCACCTGTGTAAATGCTGCCTGACCGTAGTGTCCATCCGTTTTTGTCAGTAACGACATGAGGCCCGGCATTTCCCGTAGGAAAATACAGGCATCCATCCATGCCCCCAACAACTGCGTGGAGAGAGTGATCATGGTCTTTCCCACCAAACCCACTAAGAAAAATTTCCTTTTTATCCGGATGGTCATCGCCGTCCTCATCGGTATATACAATGATATTGGGAGAACACGAGACGTACACTTTGTTGCCAATGACAGCAATTCCTAAAGGGGATACTAAATCTTTATCCTGCACAAAAATGGTGGAATGCTCAGCTTTGCCGTCGCCGTCTTTGTCTTCTAGTATAACAACACGATCACCTTTGCTATAATGAAGATTTTTTGTAGAGTCGTTGTTATAGTTCCGGTAATTAACGGCTTCCGTGACCCACAATCTTCCCTTGCTATCGATGTCAATGTTGGTCGGGTTATAAATCATCGGTGATTCGGCCCACAGAGAGGCTTCAAGATCTTCCGGTAGATACAACAAGGGTTTGGTGTTAGTGATTTCATCAACTTTGCAAGAGCTTAACGAAAGTCCACCCATCAAAAGAAAAGAAAGCAGACGAAAGTAAAGTTTACCGATTCCAGTGTGCATCTGATTTATTGGCGAAGATCACAGACAAGTTAAGGATCGAGTTGAACTTCCCGAAATGTTTTTTAGAAATCACAACTGCCGTTTAGTGAGCCCCTTGCGCTAGGTATAGTTGTTAAATTTATTTTTTCAACTTCCTGCAATACCGAATAGTTCTATAGCCGCGGTGCCTGGAAAATCAAATATTAGTTAGACGATATTCGTGATGTTAGCATGTAATTTCATAGGGTGATTTTAACCGATCGTCCCTAAAGCACAGCAGATCCTTCGCTGGCCAAGCTGGCCGCTATCAATGTCGGTCCAATGAGGTAATATGACGACGTAACGCTTACCAGAAGAAAGTTTTTTGTCCACCTTTATTGAAGGGCAAAATACCTAAAATAAGTTCGTGGCTACCGCGGGATATCGTATTTGTACGACCGGTAGAAAGATCATAGCTGTAGCTGAAAGCAAATGTATCATTAATGCGGTATCCGGTGAGCAAAGAAACGGAGGCCTTAGGCCTGACGCCTACACCAGCCCACACTTTTTTTTCATACCGTACCTTTAAAGTAAGGTTATAGATATCATCCAACGCTGCTTCATGCCGGTATAGGACACTCGGTTGAATTTGCCACTGATGGTTCAGGGAATAATTGTAACCGACCATCAATGCATGGCGGAGGTTAAATTCCCCATCGCCCGGTACATCGCTGTTAAATCGCGTGCGTATTAACCGTTGCGTTGAATAGCCGGCATAGAACTTCTCCGAATAAAGAACAACGCCTGCATCAACATTAAAATAATTGACGGCTCCGTTACCATTTAGAAAACTTGTATAAATAGGATCTTGCGTATCCCGAATGATCAACTCCTGAACGTCCGCTTTCATTTTGTTGTAGCTGGTCGATAGTCCCATAGCAAGGTAATAGGCAGACGACAGCGGAACATGCACTGCATAGGAAAGTGACAGCTGCGTATCTTTGATAAAATTATAGTCGTTATGGGCAACATATCCGCTGAAGCCGAGCTTGATCGGCCTGGCACTTTCGATATCTTTATTTCCCAGCGCATGCGTATGGTTTACCCCGACAAATATTGTTTTCGGCGCACCTTCAAAATTTGACCACTGCCTTTTGTAACCGATTTTGATATCCGTAAAATTTTCAATTCCACTTAATGCAGCATTCTGAACATACGGCACTTGATTGTATTGCGTCCACGGACTATGGATTTGACTTTGTGCGTCTGTTAATATAACTGCGAGTACAAGAAGGCTAAATATTTTTTTCATAAATCTTGTTATCAATATAAAACTAGTAATGACCCTTCGTACTTCATTCCCTTGCCAAGAGTTATTGAATAGAAATACGTTCCCTCTGGTACAGCCATTCCGTTGTACCTACCATCCCACTCACGTTGAGGATCCTCTGAAGAGAAAAGAAGTTGTCCATTGCTGTCAAAAACCTGAATGGTAACCTTTTCGGATAATCCGAAGTGAGAGATACCCCATGTCTTATTTTGATCCGTACCATTCGGGAACAAAGCGTTCGGGATGGTCTCGTCGAAATCCTCGACTAATACCATAAATGATTTTTCGTATGTCAAGCCATCCTGATCAGTAACACGAATACGAATGTTATACATGGACTGCGCCTCGAAATCCGGAACACTAGACATGATGAGTGTGTTGTCGACAATAGCGAACGATGCATTATCGTTGTCGCCCTGACCAGGAGCTAGTGAATACGTCATGGCGCCAGTCATATCGGGATCGGCAGATGCTATTGTGCTTACTACTGTTCCGGCTGCTATATTTTCCGCTACCGACAGCGTTGATACACTTAACGAAAAAGGTGCTTCGTTAACATTGCCGACCGTGACATGGAAGGACTTCTCAAAGGTAGCCCCATGTTGATCCATTGTTTGTATCCGGATGTCATAGCTGCTTTGTGCTTCATAATCCGGGCTGTTCTTGATGTGCAGGCTACTTTCATCGATCAAAAATTCGTCATTGTTATCGTCGCCATCGCCGGAAATTAATCGATAAGTGAAGGTGTTTTCGGGGTCGGCATCAATTGTATGCAGTGTTCCGATGACAGCGTTTTCTACTATGTTTTCATTGAAAGACAACGATGAAAGCATCAAGTCAGTTGGCGCCCTATTGCTTACCGGGGTAGTAAAGGAAATTTCGTTTCCATAAGCAGTACCCATTGCGTTGATGGCATAGGCACGGACGTAATACGTTGTAACTTCTGACAACCCTGTCACAGTTTGCGAAAACTCACCCTCGCCTGATCCCATCGTTATCTTTGAATCTGTGAGGGTGGGGGAGCCAGACGTATTGTATACCACACCACGCTCTGTTACCGGAACATATCCATCGAAGCTCACAATTCCCCCAAGTGTAACGGCAGTCGGTTCAATGGACGTGGCCGACAAAGATGCGATCGAGGCCAAGACTGGTTCGATCACGTCATTGATCGTAATCATGAATGACTTCTGAAAAACTTGGTGGCCTTGGTCCTCAGTTTGAATCCTTATCGTATAGGTATTTTTTATTTCAAAATCTGGACTTTCCAGGATATGCAATCCGTCACCTTGTATTTGGAAAGAACTATTGTCTGTGTCGCCAATTCCAGAAACCAGTGAATATGTGAACGTGCTGCCAGCATCGGGGTCATTGGAGGTTATTGTTGATATAACAGTGTTGATAGCGATGTTTTCATCTACCGAAGATGCTGAGATTTCAATATCGGTGGGATCCTCATTGAGATCATTAATTAAAATTGTAAATGATTTTTCAATACCCGCATCATCCTGGTCCACACTTTTGATCCGTAGGACATACGAGTTTTGTGTTTCGACATCTGGGTTTACAAGCATTGTAAGGCTGTTGCCAGTGATCGAAAAACTGCTGTTATCGGTATCGCCGCTACCCGTTGCAAGAGAATAAACAAATGTGTTGCCGGCATCTTCGTCAGCGGTGCTGAGCGTTGCAACTACTGTACTTGTCCCAACATTCTCATCCACCATGAGTGTTGACAGTGAAATGCTTGTAGGTGATTCGTTGATATCGTTGATCGTGACGGTAAACGCTTCTTCGTAGGTCAAACTGCCTTGATCTGTTGTTCTGACGCGAACACTATAACTGTTCTTCGTCTCAAAATCGGGAATGCTCGTAATTCGCAAACTTGAACCGCTGATGTTGAAGAATGCGTTATCGGTGTCGCCTGTGCCGGCGATTAAAGTATATGAAAAAGTGTTGGATGCATCCACGTCTGTTGAGCTTAACGTTCCAACGGTTGTATTTGCTACGACATTTTCATTCACTGAACTTGCTGAAAGTACCAGGTCAGAAGGTGTTTCATTAACATTGTTGATGGTGATGATGAATGCTTCTTCATATGTTAAACTGCCTTGATCGGTAGTTCTTATTCGTATACTGTAGCTGCTCTTGGTTTCAAAATCCGGACTGTTAGTAATCCTTAAATTTGATCCGCTGATGTTGAAGGAACCGTTGTCGGTATCACCCGTTCCAGAGACTAAAGTATAAGTAAAAGTGTTGGCTGCATCCACATCTGTTGAGCCTAACGTTCCAATGGTTGTATTTGCTGCGACATTTTCATTCACGGCATTTGCTGACAGTGAAATATCGGAAGGCACTTCGTTTACATTGCTGATGTTGATGGTGAATGCTTCTTCGTATGTTAGGCTGCCTTGATCGGTAGTTCTTACGCGGACGGTGTAATTGCTCTTCCCTTCAAAATCCGGACTGCTTGTAATTCTTAAATTTGACCCGCTGATGTTGAAGGATGCGTTATCGGTATCACCGGTCCCGGCGACCAAAGTATAAGTAAAAGTGTTGGCCGCATCCACATCTGTAGAGCTTAGTGTTCCAACGGTTGTATTTGCCGCAACGTTTTCGTTCACTGAACTCGCTGAAAGAGCGATATCGGAAGGCGCTTCGTTAATATCCGTGATGGTAATGGTAAACGCTTCTTCGTATGTTAAACTGCCTTGATCGGTAGTTCTTATTCTTACATTGTAACTGCTCTTCGTTTCAAAGTCAGGGCTGTTAGTGATTCTCAAACTTGAACCGCTGATGTTGAACGATGCGTTGTCTGTATCTCCCGCGCCTGCCACTAATGTAAATGTAAAAGTGTTACCAGCATCTGTATCTGTTGAATTCAACGTTCCGACGGTTGTATTTGCTGCGACGTTTTCGTTTACGGCATTCGCTGACAAGGCTATGTCTGATGGTGACTCGTTAACGTTGTTAATGGTGATGATAAATGCCTCCTCGTAGGTAAGACTGTTGGGGTCTGTGGTACGTATTCTAACGGTGTAACTATTTTTCGATTCGAAGTCAGGCGTGCTCGTGATTCGAAGGCTGCTGCCACTGATTGAAAACGAAGCATTGTCCGCATCGCCCGTACCAGCAACCAATGAATAGGTGTTGGATACATTTGGCGTTGTTGTTAGGAGGCCTATTGTCGAGTTCGCAGGAGATCCTTCATTGATAGATGAACTTGAAAGATCAATGTCGGTGGGAAATTCATCGACGTCGTTGATGGTGATGGTAAATGCTTCTTCGTATGTTAAGCTGCCTTGATCGGTAGTTCTTAGTCTTACACTGTAGCTGGACTTCGTTTCAAAATCGGGGCTGTTTGTAATTCTTAAATTTGATCCGCTGATGTTGAAGGAAGCGTTGTCGGTATCACCAGCTCCAGAGACCAAAGTATAAGTAAACGTGTTGGCTGCATCGACATCTGTAGAGCTTAATGTTCCAACAGTGGTATTTGCCGCAACATTTTCATTCACTGAGCTTGCTGAAAGTGCAATGTCAGAAGGTGTTTCATTAACATTGCTGATGGTGATGGTGAATGCTTCTTCGTATGTTAAACTGCCTTGATCGGTAGTTCGTATTCTTATGCTGTAACTGTTCTTCGTTTCAAAATCCGGACTGTTTGTAACTCTTAAATTTGATCCGCTGATGTTGAAGGAAGCGTTGTCGGTATCACCAGCTCCAGAGACCAAAGTATAAGTAAACGTGTTGGCTGCATCGACATCTGTAGAGCTCAATGTTCCAACAGTGGTATTTGCCGCAACATTTTCATTCACTGAGCTTGCTGAAAGTGCAATGTCAGAAGGTGTTTCATTAACATTGCTGATGGTGATGGTGAATGCTTCTTCGTATGTTAAACTGCCTTGATCGGTAGTTCGTATTCTTATGCTGTAACTGTTCTTCGTTTCAAAATCAGGGCTGTTTGTAATTCTTAAAGTTGACCCGCTGATGTTGAAGGATGCGTTGTCGGTATCACCAGTTCCAGAGACCAAAGTATAAGTAAAAGTGTTGGCTGCATCGACATCTGTAGAGCTCAATGTTCCAACAGTGGTATTTGCCGCAACATTTTCATTCACTGAGCTTGCTGAAAGTGCAATGTCAGAAGGTGTTTCATTAACATTGCTGATGGTGATGGTGAATGCTTCTTCGTATGTTAAACTGCCTTGATCGGTAGTTCTTATTCTTACACTGTAACTGTTCTTCGTTTCAAAATCCGGGCTGTTTGTAATTCTTAAATTTGATCCGCTGATGTTGAAGGATGCGTTGTCGGTATCACCAGTTCCAGAGACCAAAGTATAAGTAAATGTGTTGGCTGCATCGACATCTGTAGAGCTTAATGTTCCAACAGTGGTATTTGCTGCTACGTTTTCATTCACTGAGCTTGCTGAAAGTGCAATGTCAGCAGGTGTTTCATTAACATTGTTGATGGTGATGGTGAATGCTTCTTCGTATGTTAAACTGCCTTGATCCGTAGTTCTTATTCTTATGCTGTAACTGCTCTTCGTTTCAAAATCCGGACTGTTTGTAATTCTTAAATTTGATCCGCTGATGTTGAAGGAAGCGTTATCGGTATCACCAGTTCCAGAGACCAAAGTATAAGTAAACGTGTTGGCTGCATCGACATCTGTAGAACTCAATGTTCCAACGGTGGAATTTGCTGCTACGTTTTCATTCACTGAACTTGCTGAAAGTGCAATGTCAGCAGGTGTTTCATTAACATTGTTGATGGTGATGGTGAATGCTTCTTCGTACGTTAAACTGCCTTGATCCGTAGTTCTTATTCTTATGCTGTAACTGCTCTTCGTTTCAAAATCCGGACTGTTTGTAATTCTTAAATTTGATCCGCTGATGTTGAAGGAAGCGTTATCGGTATCACCAGTTCCGGCCACTAAAGTATAAGTAAAAGTGTTGGCTGCATCCGCATCCGTAGAGCTTAATGTTCCGACAGTGGAATTTGCTGCGATGTTTTCATTCACTGAACTTGCGGAAAGCGTAATGTCAGACGGTGTTTCGTTAACATTGTTGATGGTGATGGTGAAAGCTTCTTCGTATGTTAAACTGCCTTGATCCGTAGTTCTTATTCTTATGCTGTAGCTGCTCTTCGTTTCAAAATCCGGGCTGTTTGTAATTCTTAAAGTTGATCCGCTGATGTTGAAGGAAGCGTTATCGGTATCACCAGTTCCGGCGACCAAAGTATACGTAAAAGTGTTGGCTGCATCGGCATCTGTAGAGCTCAATGTTCCAACGGTGGAATTTGCTGCTACGTTTTCATTTACTGCCGAAGCTGATAACGTAATATCTGTTGGAGAATTATTTGTATTTGTAACAGGCGAAGTTACCTGAATTGCATTGATGCTATGGTTGCTTGCGGATTGATCTCCCATATAACCGCCCGCGCTGATGTAAAGCCTTACCTCGTCAACGTTGCCGAATGTCGCATCCAACGAAATAGTTAACGGGTCATATTCCGCATCAAATCCTTGAAAGGACATAGATGCCACTTCAGTATTGTCCCTATAACCTTTGACTGTATTGGTAAAAGGAGTCGATTCGCCCCAATTGTAATAGGAAAATTGATTCAATCGAAATTCACTTCCATTGGCCGACTTAATGGCAATTCCTTTTGAACCATTATTATTTTCGTTTGTCAAGCCGGTATAGCTACCGTTGTTGCTTCCTAGAAATCCATTATTTTGCCACGACAACGCATTTAATAATGTTCCACCGGTGTTGGAAATGTTATAAACCTGAATGTCAATATCTGAAATGGCCTGCGATCCACCTTCACCATCGCTGGCAATATCGTCTCCTGTAATACTTGCATTGTTGCTTGTAAACGTTAATGTCGGAGATGAACTCAGTAACACTCCTTCGGCAACATCATTAATTGTAATCGTGAATGCTTCTTCGTATGTTAAGTTGCCTTGATCGGAAGTTCTTATCCTGACACTGAAACTGCTCTTCGTTTCAAAATCCGGACTGTTTGTAATTCTTAAATTTGACCCGCTGATGTTGAAGGAAGCGTTGTCGGTGTCGCCTGTTCCGGCGACTAAAGTATACGTAAACGTGTTGGCTGCATCGACATCTGTTGAGCTTAATGTTCCAACGGTGGAATTTGCCGCGACATTTTCATTCACTGAACTTGCTGAAAGTGCGATGTCAGAAGGTGTTTCGTTAACATTGTTGATTGTAATGGTGAAAGCTTTTTCAAAAGTCAAGCTGCCTTGATCGGTTGTTCTGACGCGCACGCTGTAGCTGCTCTTTGTTTCAAAATCCGGACTGTTTGTGATTCTCAAACTTGATCCGTTGATGTTGAAGGATGCATTGTCGGTATCACCAGTTCCTGCTACTAAGGTGTACGTGAATGTGTTACCGACATCCGGATCTGTTGCGGTGAAGGTCCCAACGGTAGCGTTAGCCGCAACGTTTTCATTGGCCGAGGTGGCTGACAATACGAGGTTTGTCGGAGCACTGTTTCCGCTGGAAATAGTAAAGATTGGATTGGTACCAGGAAATGATGTTCCTCCTGGAGAATTATCAAATGGCGTTGTATCATCCGATGACCAATTCGAAGCCGTGCTGATCGCTGTGAGTAAACTCAGTTTTGAACCCGATTTTGTTCCAGTGTATACATAGTTATCCAAAGCACTTGCGCCCCCGTGCGACACTGCGTTTGAGCCGTTGGTAAGGCCTGCGGGAATTTCACTATAGTTATTTCCAGTACTACCCCCTGTATTCCATCCATTTGTTAAGCCTATGGTGTTGATACCTGCGTTAAACCCGAAAATGAATGTGGGCGAGGCAGCGCTTCCCTGATAGATGATGATCTGGTCGCCGTTATTACCAAAGGGTGATGCGGTGCTTGTACTTATCCAACCATTTGTAACAGTTAATGTACCCACCGAAGGTGAGCTGGAAACCATTGGTGTTATTCCAGAGGTAACTGAAAATTGAATAACGGTGCCGGCCGCGATGGAACTGGTAGTCGTGAGTGAGAATATCCCTTCTGTCGCCAAATCAGCTTGCCAGGTTCCTGACGAAATGCCCTTGTCTGTAAAAAATAGTGTTTCCCCGGAAAAAATATTTGCCAGAAAGACAACGCTGAACGTTTTGGTTGACGACGCAGGATCCGAATTCCATCCGATAACAGCGATATCGCCGACATTCACAGAAGCCCTTGCGGGTTTTATTTGCGCAAAAAAAGCAATGAGAACTATTACGGATAACCAGATTCGATTTAATAACGGATAGGGTGCAGGTCCCATGATTAAGGAATTTTTTGAGTCGTAAAAGTCCCCAATGCTATCCGTTTGAGTTTTTACTTTTCATATAAAATCTAACCAATGTCGCCTGCTGTGATTGTTATTTTGATTTACGTTTTTCTCTGACAGGGGATACCCTGAAATGGCAGTGATTGTATAAGTGTTAATCTGTACAGGCCAACGCAGGCTATTACCTATAGCGATGTAGTTGTTGCTCATGACTTGGTCGTTGGAAACCGCGTCAGCTTTCGTAGAACACAAAAAAATGTTTAAACCAATGATAAATTACGTAAGTGCAGCATACCGGTTAATTAAAGAACGCATTAGGCGTGCCAAATCACAATTTCTCTACGGGCGATATGGTGATTAGAAGAAAAATTTAGCGCCTTTTGCACTTTCTCTTACATATTGAACGGTCTGCGGCTTCGAAGAGTACCCTGGGAACAGCACACTTTTAAAACATTACGTTAACCTGCAACACTCATCAAAATTTACCTATACCATCTTTTTTTACTGAGTGACGGCCAATCTTAGCAGCCTTAATGGGGCAGCGGGTGGCTCCATGAAATCTCCTTTTCTATCGTCTTGCCTGTGGCATCCGCCGCCGTGGCTATCACGCAGTACAACCCAGGTGTTGCGAGTAGTTTGTCCGTTGGGTTATAGATCCAGAGACCTCGGACTGCGATATAGGCAGCGCCTTTTTCTATTATATTTCTGTCGGCGTCTTGAATTATTATTTCGACTGCAGTGATATCGAAGTGTTTCTTTGTTACATGAATACGTATGATGTAGTCGATGTCACTTCCAGATTCTTTTGCGACTTCAATCGTCATCTCCATCATCCGCATGTAATCAGCAATCGCCGCGGTATAAGCGTTTGGTAATTTTAGCTTCTTGGCTTTCTTCCTGTAGTATTCTTTCCTCTCGGGATTTTTCATCATTTCTTTAGAGAAATCCGCTGCCATTTTAAACTTGCTACGGTTTAACTTCTGATGTGCACTTTGTTTTAATGGCTTGGATGGCAACCTAGAGAAGAAGGTTTTGTTGTTAAAGGTGCGGAGAATCATGTTCTCATGCCTGCCGCTCAGCCCTTTTAAAAGTGGATTAGTTTTAACGATTCCCATACGTTTTTTTCCTTGAAAGTAGAGGGGTCTTTTGACAGGTTGTGTCAATGCTTTTTTCTATCTTGTAAGACGTTGAATGTTAGTAATTTAACGTTCTTAAAATATATTCAAAATCGATAGCTTGGTTCCACTATCGCTCCACTCTTTCTCCACACTATCTGCACACACGAAGGCTTATGACCTAGGACTAGCCTATGTCAAAGTCCAAGTGTCGAGAAGGAAAATCGTTTAAGATTTTTTTTGAGATAAAACTGCCTGAAGGAATTTTCTGTAGCCTAGTCAGCTGACCAATAATTCAGGATGAGTTAACCCAGGGGCGACCTAAACGGCCGACCCTCTGGCCTAATAGTAGCGACGGATCCATACATTTGTAGCTACAGGAATAGTTTTTGTACTCATTTATTCGATGAGCAGCCAAAAAATCCTTTCAACCGCGTCACAAGATATCGTTTTGATAAAAGGCCCTTCAGATATCAAATATTGGAGCCAGCGCTTTTCGGTTTCCCCATTTACATTGTTTCACGTGATGAAAACTGTAGGAAATTGCATCACCGACATTGGGGAATTTTTACACAAAAATAATTTGATGGACCGTGAGGGGACGGAAAAACTTAAAAAAGATTCTACCATCCTGTAAACTCATTTTAGACGTGAAAGGCTTAAAATTCCGCAGCATCAGTTCTTTAAAGCCCTACCCAAAGGAGTCAATCACAAAATTAAAAGTTAAATCAATTATTCAGACCGCCGTTCCATTATTGGGGATTGGCCGGTATATAGGAAATTTTTTCGGCGTGTCATGCTTTGCCAGCACGCTCTGCGAGCTAAAAAATCGCGCAGCCATTGCTATACCGGGTATCGGGATTTTTGTACACCCCAAGGATGCCAACAACATTGCCTTGCTTCGACATGAGTTTGGCCACATGCTTCAGGCAAAGAAATGGGGAAAGATTTTCTTTTACCGCTATATAGCCTGGGAGAGTCTTAACAGCGTTAGACGCGCCAATCACGATCCTTCTTTCGTTCATCAACACACCTGGACGGAATGGACTGCCAACCGTTTATCTTACTACTTCTTCAAACGCCCGGATGATTGGGATATGAAGTCGTATCCAATTCACCCACCGCTAGACTACCGGGAAGGCACCGACTGGCCAGAGTTTCTTCGGTTTGACAAGCCTGTTGAACTCGTTCGAAATACGATGACGTAGTCTTTTCCAAAAACACCTTCATGGATTTTGTTACGAATCGATTTCCGAAGTCGATATGTTGAGCCTGGGCTTTGCTCGACGCCATCGTGTTATGCTGTGAGACATTTAGAATTGTTAGATTAAGCAGCATAGACGAACGCATTGCAGTAGCGGTGGCTTACAAAATAATAAATGGATGATACTCGGAGGCTCCTCCTTCTAACCCGGAGATGGTCGAAGACTACAAAGCTGAACGCCTCAACAATCGGGAAAGCTGCTTTTCCTCGCGGGAGGCTAGAGAGCATATCTTCATGTGATTGTTGATTATAACGCCTACGGCATACGCAGACTTGCACCAACGACTAGGGTATATCAAACCAAGCGTTCGGTTCGCTGAAGTTCCGATATATTGTACTACGCTCTTGATCGGAGGTTTATCATTTGCGGCGAAAAGTCCCGAGGCAGGATGCTATGTTTAGCAAGCAATATCAGCATCGGTACCTATTAACAGCAAGAATATTGGAGGCGAACGCTCTTACTTTGATTGAGGGGAAAGCTTCGCAGGATGTTTGCTCGCTAGCACGAAGCTGAAACGCCTCACCAATAGGAAGGCTTAGGTCTTCCTCAACGAAAAACCTGTCCACAAAAAAGTCTGTTTTGAATTATCAGGGGTGAATGCATAAAATTTCGTTGCGTTATTTTATCGTTAAAGTGACATAAGCGGGCGTCGAATTGAAAAAATAATCCGACAAACGTTTTCTTCCATGAGGATTTTTTATAAGTTTGATCATACGCCGGTTGTGTGTAATGGATTGTGAGTTATTCGTGTGCGTGTGTATTTGTGTCTTACTCTAGCCCTATCGTTAGGTAATCGCATAATGTCATAGTAGAAAAATACTAACGATTATATAAATTTTCTATGAGGCGGAATCTTATTGCTATTGCAATAGCGGCAGCTGTTGCGTTACCCTTTGTATGCCGAGCCCAAGGGACGGAACAAATTAACAAGATGATCCCTAAGCCAGTCTTATCGTCTCCAAATGCAGCGGGTCTAGGGAAGTTCGGAGATTATCAAGTGAGCCATTTTACCGGTATTCCAGATATTTCAATACCCATATTTGAGGCAAAAAGTGGTAGCCTGAGTGTACCAATTGTATTGACTTATCATGCTTCAGGATTTCGGCCAACAGATATAGCCAGTTGGGTCGGGATGGGATGGTCTCTTTCCGCGGGAGGCCAGATTACGAGACAGGTAAACGGAAAACCAGACGAGGATTTTTACCTGGACGCTCCTTTGAATCCATCGCCTGATGTTTGTAGCGATCTCCAATACTTAAGGTCAGCAGCAGACGGCACCTACGACACGGAGCCGGATGTATTTGGTTATTCATTTCCTGGAAAAAGCGGCAAATTTCTTTTACCAAATGGAGGCACTTATGTGAACCCTGGAGGCACTGACGTAAATGGTGGAGCATATTTAGTTCCCTATGCGCCAATTGTAGTGAAGCGACTAGGTCATTATAAATATCACATTACGGACGAAAATGGAGTTTTGTATCGCTTTGGCACAAACTATCAGGGAACTACATCGACCGAATCGAGTAGCTCGACAAATGGCACGTCTTCTTCAGTAAATGCAACTACGGTATGGAATTTAATGGATATAGTCGCACCCAATGCTGCTGACAGTATTTCGTTTAAATATCAGCACGTCGGCGTAGTCCGAAGAAAAGATATCTCTTATACCTATTTATTTTATGATCAATGCGATCGTCAAACAGGGGGCGATAATCAAAACGCACCAGCGTGTCCCGGGCCTGAACACTTGATTCCGAAAAAAATAGATCATGTAAATGATATAAACCAGGAGGGGTTTCAAGAAATTATCTTTGAAACTGGTAAAATAAAGTTTTTTCTGGGATCGTCACCACGGGCCGATGAAAAGAACCTGAATTACTTAGACCGAATTGAAATCTACAGCAACGATTCAGCAATACCGTTAAAGACAATTCAATTCATATATTCTTATTTTACAAATGCCGATGCCGAAAAAGCTGCTCTTAAATTGGATGCGATCCATTTTTTGGACAATGTTAAATTGCCTGTTCAAAAATATAAGTTTACCTACCTCACGAATTCATTTTCATGGAAGCCAAGTGAGTCTAATTTTTTAAACGCCCGCGACCTTTGGGGGTATTATAACGGCGCCCTACAAAATTCTGATTTGATGATGCCGAAAACGGTTAATTATCAGCAGTTATATAATTCGCCGCCACAAAATGTTACCATCGGCGGGGCGTATAACCGGAGCGTTGACACGACATATTCTAAGGAAGGTGTCTTACAAAGAATAGATTTTCCAACCGGTGGCTATACCCAGTTCGACTATGAACAGAACAAATACATCAAGGATGACAATGGAACACCAATAGTCACTTTTGCGGGAGGTCTTCGCGTAAAGAAAATTACCAGCTTAGAAAGCGCCTCTGGAATTCCTGTTGTAAAACAATACAAATATGGGAGCGGAGTAGCTGGTACGGGAACTGCCCTCTTCATGTCGAATTTCTTTAATAACTCTTCTACACAGTTGTATAGTGCCGGCTGCGAGGTTCATGATTTCTCTCTCAGTTATCAAATTCGTACCTATCACTCATACGCTTCCTATGTAATCGAATCAGCCTCTCCAGTTGTTTACCCCATGGTTACGGAATATTTCGGTAATCCAGCAGGTGCTAACAATGGCAAAATAATATACAATTATGAGGTTGGTGGAGCTGATGTCAATCACATTTTACCTGCTTCTACCAAATATTATACAAACATGAATGCCTGGAGGCGCGGCAAGCTTACTAGAAAAACTGTTTATGATAACGTTGGAAATAAGCTTTCGTCATCCACTATAGAATATGACACTTATAAGGAAGATAGCAAGCTTGTAGGCATTGGCTCTTATCTGTTCATGGGGGGAGTCAACACTTGTTTCGGTCCATCCTGTCAGGCGGCTGGTTCCGGGGAATGGGTAAACCCGCAAACTTTTAAAACAGCTAGCTACACACAGAATAGCGGCGTATTGCTGGAGTCTAAAACAATTGACTCTGTATTTCAGCGCGGTCAGCCAGGGAAATTTACAATCACTACGATTGAGAAAACTTATCATTTGGATAAACTCCAGTTGATCACCGCCAAGTCCATGTCAAGCAATAGTATGGAACAATTGGTTACCGTAAACACATATCCTTTTCAACTGTCAGCAAATTCGTCTTCTACAGGGGCTGCTAGGGGAGTCTATTTGCTTACCACAAAAAACATTCTTACCTCCCCTTTAGAGACTTATTCGTATTTACAGAAACCTGATAATACTAACCGCAGAATTGTTTCCGGACAAGTCACTACGTTCAAACAACATCCAGGCAATAGCAAGTACGTTGTAGCGGACCAAATCTATGTGTGGGAATCGGCAAATCGGGTATTGGTATACACACCAATAGCAATCAACGGGGCTAATAACGGCGTTACCTTCAATACAAATCAAAAGCCCCGCGTTTCCCTTCAGGAATATGACAACTACGGCAATATCCAGACCGTCTCCAAATCGAACGACGTGCTGGTTTCCTATAAATGGGGGTATGGAAACAGTTTACCGATAGCAGAAATTACAAATGCTTTGCAAAAGAATGTTTTCTATGAGGGCTTTGAAGAGGTGCAGGTGGGCTTCTCTTATGGCGGTAAGACCGGTAAAAAAAGTAGTGCTAATGCTGTCTACAGTAAACCGCTATCGCTGCTCGATCCAGGTACCTACATCCTTGCCTATTACAAATGGGTGAACCCGGTCTGGCAATACTCAGAAACTGAAGTAATCGTTCCTTCCAACGGGTTGTACACTATCAATTTGCCTGCGGCGCAGTACGATGAAATTCGCTTCTATCCAAAATCAGCTCAACTCAAAACCTATACGTACGATCCTTTGCTCGGCATCACCTCCATGACCGATGCGAACGGCAGCACCACATATTATAACTATGATTCCTTTGGACGTCTGAAGGCGATCAAGGACAATAGCGACCATATCGTGAAAACGTATGACTACTTGTACAAAGTAATGAACTGAGCCCGTTTCCCTTTACCAATTAACCAACCAGCCTTTAAACTAGCCTAAACCCTTATGAAAAAATTGTTGCTGACAATTTTCGTACTGCAGGCATTATTCATATGTAAATCGTATGCGCAGTCACTTAGCTATGGTGGACAATTATGTGCCGGGAGCAGCATTAATATCTATATCCAGGGCGGGTCGACGTGTTCTGGGCCTGTAATTACATCCACCAGTTCCTGGACGATTAGCCCAACGCCGTCACAAATTACATATTATGAACAAAGTGCAAATAACTATCCTTCCATCCAGGTAACTTGGAATAGCCCTGTCACGGCCACCGTCCGCGCCTCTTATGCGTGTCCGTATAATGGGTCGCCGGATCAAACGCCACAGTTGACTTTGAATATAGGCTCATCTGTAACGCCGTCCGTAACACTTGCGAATATTTCAGAAACGTGTTATCAAAGCGGTAGCGTCATACTCGCTGCAACACCTACCAATGGAGGAACTTCTCCAAGTTATACTTACTATGTAGATGGGAATCCTGTTTACAATGGGAATCTTAGTTCCTACAACTACAATACCAACGGCCTATCTATTGGCTGGCATTCGGCATACGTAAGTATGTATAGCAATGCTAATTGCGCCGTTCCTTCAACAGCGACGTCTTCAACAAAAAATTTTGAGGTGAAGGCGAAATCGTCCTACACTGCTCAACTCAATGGGCCGGGAACAATTTGTACCTATAATCCGAGCGGCTCATTTTATGTAACGGTTGGCAATGAAATTGGAAACATGACGTACCAATGGCATCTCAATGGCAATGCGGTGGGTAGCGTCTCAAGTTCACCATATTACACGTTTTCGTCGCTAAGCAATGGGAGCACAATCTATTGCAAAGTGATGTCGGATTACTGGTGCGTCAATTCGCCTGTTCAAACCAGTACCTATACCGTTACACTCACTTCCAGTGTGACTCCCGTAGTGGCCATTCAAGTGCCTAAACTTAATTATTGCACCGGTGAAAATATAACCTTTTCGTCTTCGCTATTGGCGCCGGGCTATACGTGGCGATTGAATGGCAATCAAATATCCACGCAGAGTTCCTGCTCGTTGCCGATAAGTTCGGCTCAAAATGACCCCAATACTTTCAATCCTGCCGATGATGTTGTCACACTGGAAGTGTCCGGATTAAGTGGTATTTGTTACACAACCAATACCGCATCGGCCAGTACCGCAGGAATAGGATTAAATGTTTACCCATTTCCAACGGCAACCATTAGCCCGACCGGTTCTGCTAAAATTTCCTATTTTGGCGTCCAAAATATCAGTGCATCCACTGGGACTAACTACATTTATCAGTGGAAAAAGAACGGCGTATATGTAACAGGGCCCTCATCAACACCTTCTTATACCACTGATGAACCCGGCACATATAGCCTTGACGTAACAGCAAACAACTGCACCTCAACCTCATCAACATTAAACCTGCTGGTTAATGCTTTACCAATTGTGGATGCTGGTCCCGCACAACAGGTTAATTATCCCATTACAACGGTAACCCTGACAGGAACTGCCAGTGATCCCGATGGAACGATCCAAACACGTCTTTGGGAGAAAGTTGCCGGCGAGACCGTTACGATGAGTGGAACAACTACGACAACACTCATCCTCAGTAACCCATTGCCTGGAAATTATACATTTAAATTTACTGCGACCGATGATACAGGTGATGCTCAATCCGATTATGTCACGGTTGCTGTGTTTCCCTTCAACAACCAGAATTATGTGCATGAGCAACAAGTAGCAGTTAAAGGTGTACTTGCTTTTGAAGATGTCGCCCTTCTCCCTATTGGCAGTCGCATCGAGTCGTATACTTATTTCGATGGTCTCGGCCGTTCTCTTCAATCCGTAAATACAAAGGGGTCTCCGGAATCAAAAGATATTGTACAACCCATGGCCTATGACCAATATGGCCGTGAAACAAAACAATACCTTCCATACGTTTCTACCGAAGTAAGTGGTTACTTCAAAGCAAACCCACTGGGAACCAGCACCTACGCTGGTTCGTTGCACTACAACTACCACAACAACGGCGAAACTGATAAAGTAAAAGATGACCAGTTTCCCTATGGCGAAACGTTCTTCGAGCCTTCACCGCTGAACCGACCTGACAAAGTATATGGCGTTGGAAAAGATTGGCGCCCTGCCTTGGAGGGCGGCCAGGATAAATACGTCCAATTCCAATATCTTATTAATTCGCACAATACGAATGGCAACACAACGGAGGAAAAAGTAATTTTATGGGAAATTGATGCAAGCGGTCTACCAAAACGAGATACCGCAATTACCAACTACATTGAGACGGGGGGATATTATAGCAGTAACCAACTTTCCATTAAGGTGACTGTTGACGAAAAGAACAATGCCGTTCGCGAATACAGTAATAAGGCTGGCCAGATTGTATTAAAGAAAGTGCAGGCCGTGACTGGGTCAACAAATTTAAACCTGACTTCCGACTGGGCGCTCACCTATTATGTGTATGATGACAAGGGAAATCTTCGTTTTGTTTTTCCTCCGGAACTCAGTAAAAAAATTCATCAGAATGATACCTACGATCCTACAGCTGCCGACTTGGAAAACTGGGCTTTCCAATATAAGTACGACGGACGAAGCAGAATGATTGAAAAACAAGTACCGGGCGCAAAACCTGTTTATATGGTGTATGATGGCCGTGACCGGCTGGTGCTTACACAGGACGGGAACCAACGCATCCCGGCAAGCAAGGAATGGACATTCATTAAGTACGACGCGATGAACCGCCCCGTGCTAACCGGTAAATACGTTAACAATGACGTTAGGGCTACTGTGCAAGCAGCTGTGGACACCTTTTATACCGTTCCCCTTACAACCGGAAAAGCCTGGTCAGAAACCTATCAGGGGGCGACTGGTGCGATATTGGGATATACAAATATATCGTTTCCAACCGCTCCGGTAGAAGCTGCATATCTCACCGCTACCTATTACGATCGATATGATACATACATTGCACCGGTCGGCTATACCTATACTTACGAGTCGCTGGCGGACCCTGAAACGCTTGCACAACAGGAAAATGCTACCACCATAAACGCGGTGAAAGTACGCGGACAAGTAACAGCGATGCGGGTGCGAAACCTGTACTCCAACCAATGGATGCGTACGGTGAATTTTTATGATGCCAAATACCGCCTGGTACAATCCATCAGCGATCATCAAAAGGGTACGGTTAGGATATCCAATATTGTTGACTTTGTAGGAAAGGTGTTGCTTACCCGCCGAACATACACTTATACCGGCGAGGCCGGCCCCACTATTGAAGAAAATCCGGAATACGACCACATGGGCCGCCTGAAGTGGATCAAACACTCTGTTAACGGCAGTACCCCGGTAGTGCTTGCCCTGAACAAGTACAATGAAATGGGACAGCTTGTCGATAAAAAACTTCACAGTACGAATACCAACGGCACCAATGCCAAACAGTCCGTGGATTATCGTTACAATATCCGCGGTTGGCTAACCAGGATCAATGACAGCAACCTGACAGCAGAAGAAGGAGATCCGACCGACTACTTCGGAATAAACCTTGCCTACAACGAAAATTTTGCAAGTGGAAACTTTACCATCACACAAAAAAATTACAACGGAAACATATCTGCAATCAGGTGGAGTGCCGGCCTTGGTCAAGGCACAGTTAAAGAAATGGCGTATGACTTTTTATACGATCCCATGAACAGGCTGACTGCCGCAGCGCACAAACAATCAACGGCAACAAATACATGGGCTGCTGGCCAGTTTGATGAGAATGGTTTGTCTTACGACATGAACGGAAACATTCAGTCCCTCCAGCGAAGAGGAGAAGGGGGTGTACTGATCGATGACCTGGCATATCATTACGGCGCTGGCTCAACGTTGAGCAATAAGCTATTGTACGTAAAGGATCAGACAGCAAACGCAACCGATAAAGTGAAAGGTTTCAATGAGGTTAATGCCGGCGACGTTCAGGATTACACCTATGATGACAATGGCAACATGACGCGGGACCTGAACAAAGGCATTGGAACAACGCTTGCCGACACAACAAACAAAGTTACCTACAACTTTTTGAATCTTCCTGAAAAAGTTACCAAAGGCGGTAATAGTATCCGGTACATCTACGATGCCACCGGTCGCAAGCTCTCACAAGTCACCACTTTTGGTGCCATCAATAAGCAGGTGGACTACATCGGGGAACTGCAGTATGAAAATGATGTACTTCAATTCATCAATCATTCCGAGGGCCGGATCGTTATGGCGGAAAATAAACTTATCTCGCTTCACAATGGCGAAACAACATCCGGCATCACCACGTCCAATGCCAGCTTGTCAACCGTTACACAAAATGGGAATGAAAAATATCTGCAGATCACTTCCAATGGTACAGTGGCAAGAACGGGCGCATCTTCCGTTGGCGGACAAATTTCGGTTTCTCAAGGTGAAAAATATATTATCCGTGTAAAAGGGTATAGCACCGGGAGCAGTGCAGCGTACCTTCAGATAAAAGCAAATGGAAATGACCTCAACTGGCCCGGAGCAAAACTTCCCGCTGGTGTTGCCAACGAATCCTGGATAGAGCAAGTCGTTACCATTCCTGCGGCTACCACGACGCTGCACGGGGGATTGGTATGGAATACCGTGACTAACGGCGAAGTAATGTTCCTGAATGAGTTTGAGATCATCAAGCTTACGAGCACGACCACACCGGAATATCAATACCATCTCAAAGATCACTTGGGTAACGTACGCGTAACCTTTACCACAAAACAAGATATTGACCAAAGCCTTGCTACGCTCGAAATGTTGAATGTTCCGCAGGAACGATCTCAATTCATTTACTATGATGAGGCTGTTAAAGTGAATGCCAAAGTCTTCGATCATTCCGACCAAATTACCGGTGTGCCTGAAACGTCTCCGCAAGGGAGCATTAACCTACATATAGAAGCGGAAAATTATAATGCACAAAGCGGTATTGCTGTGACGGCCGGTATTGTTGGTTACTGCGACGATGGAGATTGGTTGCAATACAACAACATCAACATGACGGGGGTTACAGGCGTGAAAATTCTTTGCGGAGCACCGGAAAGCGCCGGCCGGGTTGAGGTGCGCCTCGGCACACCGTCCGGGCAACTTTTAGGCTATATGCAGGGTCCGAATACCGGAAGCTGGTCAGCCTACTCCAGCTATATAATTCCCCTGACCCCCGTTACCGGTGCACAAAATATCGTGGTGCTCATTAAAGACGCCGGAGCTGTGATCAACATGGATTGGCTGGAATTTACGGGACCTGGCGTTAATGGCTTGCCCGTGAAGGGCATCAGCCTTCAAAATACATCACTTGCATTGTCTGCGGGACAGACAGGCAGGTTGTTAAAAACTATAACACCAGCTGAGGCGACAGACCAGAGCGTAAGCTGGTCTTCGGATAACCCATCCGTTGCGACGGTGAACAGCAGTGGTGTCGTGACAGCGGTTGCCAACGGCACGGCGATGATTACGGTGACGACCGCATCCGGCGGGCATACGGCGAAAGCAGTGGTTCGCGTGACGCCCGGCGATGTCAACATGATAAGCAACTCAGAGTTTGACGTGTTGACAGGATGGACCCTGGGCGATTGGACTGGCCCGGGATATTCGCAAGGCTCGAATCAATATTCCGCTGCAACGGTCAGTGATATGTCGGGAAGCAAGGCTATGTTTGTTGATATCGTCAGTAACAGTTGCGAGTATTGGACCATTCAACCCTATACACCGTTAAATTATAAATTGGAGGCAGGGAAGACTTATGAGATCAGTTTCATTGCCAAGGCACAATCGGCACGAACGATAGGTGCCGCTTTGCGTGGCGAGCAAACAAATACCGATTTCTGGAACACCAATGTAAGCCTTACAACCTCCGCGCAGACCTTCGGGCCATATCAGTTTACCTGTACGGATTATGCCGTCACCGCTAACACTTCTTTTACCATGGCCTTCTTCCTTGCGACCTGTACCGTTAGTGACGTCTGGATCGACAAGGTGATCGTCAAAGATGTTACACCGGGAAGTACTCCTGCCACCAGCCTTACCGTATCACCATCAGCATTAAGCCTGGCAGTGGGCCAGCATGGCCAGATCACGCCGACCGTGCTTCCCGCCAACGCCTTGAACGAAGTCACCTGGATTTCGAGCAACACCGCCATTGCCGTAGTCAACAGAAACGGTCTTATAACCGCCCTTGCTCCGGGAAGCGCAACTATTACCGCCACATCAATCGCCGGTAATTACACGGCGAATACATCACTAACGGTAACGGCAGCAGGCAACAATTCGGTGGTCAACGGGGAGTTCGATACAGGCACAACGAACTGGACACTGGGAGACTGGACTGGTCCGGGTTATTCACCAGGGGGCGCCAGCATGAGCGTGGTTACAGGAGCAAATCTCTCGGGCACCAACGCGCTCAAAGTAGACGTTGTAGATGCCAACAATGAAAGCTGGACGCTGCAGCCATTCAATAGTCTTAATTTCCGGCTCGACTATGGTCATACTTATGAGATCAGCTTCATGGCCAAAGGTCAAACAGGCCGTGACCTCACCGTAGCGCTGCGCGGTTTGCAGACCAACACCGATTTTTGGTCTGCCAATGCCACACTCACAACAACGGCCCAGACATTCGGTCCCTATCAGTTTTTCTGCAATGACGGCAATGTAACATTGAACAGTTCCTTTACGCTTGCTTTCTACCTTGCTAAAGGAGTTATCAGCGATGTCTGGCTTGACAAGGTGATAGTAAAGGACATCACAACAGGTTTTGTTTCCGTGAGTGGACTGAGTGTTTCACCCAGCCGGCTTTCGCTATCCACGGGACAAACCGCACAGCTTAACAGGATCATCGCGCCGTCCAATGCAACGAACCGGCTGGTGAGCTGGACTTCCAGCGACACTGAGATTGCCACGGTAAACAACAACGGTGTTGTTACTGCCGTCTCAACGGGCACGGCGATTATTACCGCTACGAGCGATGAGGGGAGCTTTACCGCACAGGCTACCATAAGCGTTAACCCTGGCGTGACAAGTTATGCCACACGCCTTACCGGCATGCCTAATGACAAATATGGACTTGCCAAATCGTTAAGCGTAATGCCTGGCGATACCGTTGAGATGGAGGTCTATGCCAAATATCTTGACAACAATACCAATAACTGGACCGAAGCCCTCACAACGCTGATGACACAGATCGCGCAAGGAACGGCACCTTCAGGAACCTTCATCGATGGCGGCGCACCAGGCAGCATAGACGGTACAACCTTCCCATTCATAGGCGTGCTACCCCGAACCGGCGAGACCGGTACAGGCCCCAAAGCCTATTTGAACTACATGATCTTCGATAAAAACTTTGTATTCAAAACAGGCGGCTTTAAACGCTTATCAGATTTACCAAAAGAAAATGGAACGGATGTAGCGCATGAGAAGTTGGCCTTCGAAGGCGCCGAACGGATCATCGTGAAAGAACCTGGTTATGTGTATATTTACCTAAGCAACGAAAACGACACCCCCGTGGAAGTTTACTTTGATGACTTTAAAGTGAAGCACAGCAAAGGACCAATTGTGTCATCGCAGGATTATTATCCGTTTGGACTTGCCTTCAACGCTTATCAAAGAGAAAATTCTATTCAACAACCTCATCAGTATAACGGAAAGGAAATACAGGATGAGCTGAACTTGCAGTGGATGGATTACGGGGCTAGGATGTATGATGCGCAAATTGGAAGGTGGCATGTAGTGGATCCTCTATCGGACGCCTTTGCATCATGGAATCCATATGCCTATGCATATAATAATCCAATCAGGTTTGTAGATCCTTTCGGCATGTCCAATGACGATAAGACAAAGAAGGAATGTAACTGCTCAGGGGAGGAAGTTTACAGAACCGAGTATGTGGGCAAGGACGGTAAGAAGCACATTGACATTTATTATGCAAGTGGCAACAGTGGAAATGAGGGGCAAAATGGTGGCGGAAATACTGGAGGGGGACCGGGTTTTGGTTTTAGCGATTTGTTGAGCAAAGTTGGCCATGAACAAAAAGGATATTCAGAAACCGGTAATAAAAACGATAATACTAGCGAGTGGTTAGATGCAACTAAAAAGTTTAGCAAGACATTAGCTGAAACTAGGATGTACTTTAGTTCAAAATACAAGGAGTATGACAAACTTTACAAGGATCCAGAGATTGATCCCCTTGTGATTTTGTCTATGCAACTTGCACATTTTACGGAAAAGGTGAAGACAGGTGCCCCATATGATATAAAACAACCAGGTAAAGGTTACAGCCCTGGAGAGCTAGGCGGACAATTCGCATGGTACAATGGGAGACTGATGCGCTTTGATGATTTTGGTAATTACAATTATGGAGCCGCGGCCAAATCATTTGGTTTGCCGTTGGAGTTAGCTTTACTAGGAGCTGGACTTAATCAAGTATCAAAGGGTAATGCGGATTACGGAAATATGGACGGGTATTTTGACCATGCTAGGGACACTTTAATGATCGTTAATGGGTTTAATGGAACTTATGATAAAAAATAAATTACAGACTGTCTCTGTTTTTGTACTATTAGTTTATGTACTAATCGTCGAATCCTGTGCTAAAAATTCAGAGAACAGGAACGAAATTGTTTTTAACAATTCGGTTGCAATGGTACAGGATTCAGTAAAATTGATGGGGCATTTATTGGATCAAATAAATGATGCTGAAGTCAAAAATTTTTTCTTTGATAATGAAGAATATTTGTTCATAAACAATAAAAAAATTGGTCGAATGGCAATTGGCGATAAGATAAGTTTTATAGATACGGTGAAGAATGTCACGGGATTAAATGAAATCGAGTCATTTAAATTTGTTTCTCTGGCATTATTTTTAAAAAATAATTTCATCTCAGGATGTTTTAAACATAGAATTTTTGGTATTTACTTATATAACTACAAAGTTACGCTTGAAAATGCTTATGAGGATCAACGGTATATAATGGTTGTTGAAGAAAGCACTAAGAAAATAAAGGGGTCCTATGTTGAATCATACCAAATAGTTGACAGGAAAGAGGATTTGCTGTTAATAGCCCCAGCCGATATAAAAATCAGAAGGCCTTAACTTAACCTCTGAACCTCCCATTTTAGTCCGAGTTTCTCGTTCAATGGAAGAGCAAGTTTAAGTCTTCTAGCGTTGACATTTGTGCTGGCGAGACCCGTCTAGTTCAAGTCTTCCAGCGTCGGCATGTGGGGTGGCGAGACTAGGACTTGTCATGTTGCCAGTTTTCGAACTGGCGAAGCTGAACTTAAATAAACCAATTTCTAAATCATAGAGTTCGAGCTAAATTCTCTCCAAGATTTATCTAGCGACACATTTGAATTTTAGTATGAAACAACTGTTATTATTTTTTCTCGGAACGATGCTCTTAAATTGCGACCCAGTCGATGATAAGCTTATCGTTAAAATGTATCAGATGATACCGTACATTTGTATGCACTTCCCATGACGAAGTGATGGAATTGTACAATGCGGGACTGGACAGGTTAGCTATTAAGACCTTCTACACTAATTACCATAAAGAAATTGCTCCCAATACCAAACAAGTGCAAATCCTTACAGGAGGGGGCAATGCGTGGGAACGATACATACGTAACAGCGATCATGGAAAATTTCACGTTTACCATTCCAAATCGATACGTTAAAAAAATATGACCGGAAAACTTTTAACATCTAGTGGGTATTATGCGAAGGAAATGGAATTTTCTGTTAAAGATCTCGAAAGGATAAATTGGAGAATTGAACTTAAGTGAGCATTAGTTCTTCGCGCATTATTAGCGTTTATTAAGTTCGTTACGTTGGAATTTAAGCAGCCTGTCCCTTCTTGATTTTTACATCGTGAATGACTAGATCGATGTAATAATATTTGTTCTTTTCTCAGCGTAGTTCAAGTCTTCCTGGTCGTGCACGAATATTTTTTATAAACACGAAAAGGGATCCTTAAGAAGTCAAAAGAAAAAAACGACAAGCTTTTTGTGAGCATCGAACGTGGGAGAGACCTGACTAATTACATGACGCGATTAATGGTGCGACTTCGAAAGCAAAATAAATTAGTAGTGAATGCTAAAGCAGATCAGGCCAGCGTGATCGTGAAGTGGTTGAAGTAATACAACTTAAGCCAAGTGCAATACCTGGCTGGTCATCGATACATCAGTTCCACAGGCGTATCGCATAAATGAAATGGAGGGACCGATGGAAGAAGTGGATAAGTTTCATCCATTGGGATAGGAAAATTGGATGTCACAATTTGTGACTTCCCAAAATTTTATAAATGAATATTTCTAATTTAGCCACAAGAGGTGGTCGCAAAATGCGACCACCTCTAAAACATCCGATATGAGCAAAAAGAACGCAGAAGTAGCCATCCCCGATGAAATAGTAATCAGCAAAATATTTATTGTCAGAGGGAGGAAAGTAATGATCGACACGGACCTTGCCGAGTTGTACGGAGTAACAACCAAGCGATTAAATGAGCAAGTAAAGCGAAATATAAAACGCTTCCCTGAAGACTTTATGTTCCAACTAAGTCAGGAAGAGAAGCAACATTTAATAGAAAGCTATGCACACTTGAATAAGCTGAAATACTCACCGAATCGTCCATTTGCATTTACTGAACATGGTGCGGTAATGTTAGCAAGCGTATTGAATAGTGAAAGAGCTATTGAAGTAAATGTGCAGATCGTGAGAATATTTACACGGATGCGGGAGATGTTGCTGACTCACAAAGATATTTTACTGAAACTGGAAAAGTTGGAAAGGAAAGCAATGCAACATGATGGCGACATTAAGTTAATCTTTAAATATTTGAAAGAGCTACTCAATCCGCCAACCCAACCCATGCGCAAGATCGGATTTAAGCACAAGGAAGAAGATTAGTTCACCTGCATTCCATAGAGTAGTTCCCCACAGCCAACGCGCGGCCGATCCTTACCGGCATGCCTAATGACAAATCCGGACTAGGCAAATCTTTAAGTGTAACGCCTGGCGATACCGTTGAGATGGAAGTCTATGCGAAATATCTTGACAACAATACCAAAAACTGGACAGAAGCCCTCACAACGCTGATGACACAGATCGCGCAAGGACGGCGCGTTCAGGAACCTTTTTTGACGGGGGTACTGGTCGCTCCATCCCGCACCCGACACACGCCGACCCTCCTGTAATTTTTATGTCACATTTTTTTGCAGCCACCAATGTTTACAGTTAGTCAGGAAAACCTTTGCGCCTATTTGCGCCATTGCGGGGTTCAGTTCAACGGAAGCATATCGCATAAATGAAAAGGAAGGACTGACGGAAGAAGTAAATAAGTTCCATCCACTAGGATAGATAAATTGGAGGACGCAATTTGCGTCCTCCAATTTTACAGAGCAAGGAGTTACCATGCTGTCTTGTATTTTAAATAGCAGCACAGCAATAGAAGTAAACATCAGAGTGATAAGAATATTTACCAAGCTGCGTGAGATGGTTCTTACAAACAAAGACATTTTACTAAAGCTCGAACAAATAGAAAGGAAAGTAGGTCAACACGATGATGATATAAAACTAATCTTTGATTACCTGAAAGAATTACTGAATCCCCCGACAAAGCCCATGCGCAAAATTGGATTCAAGCATAAGAAGGAAGATTAGTTACGCGGCAGTCCATCCATATCCGACACACGGCCGACCCTTCTGTAATCTTATGTCACATTTTTTTGCAGCCACCAATGTTTACAGTTAGTCAGGAAAACCTTTGCGCCTATTTGCGCCATTGCGTCTTTGCATGAATATTTATTTGTTCCCTATTTTTAAAATTCGTTCAAAAAGATGATATTGAATAGGAACCAAAAAAAATACAAGCGCCGGGAAACCAAAAACCACTTATTTTTCTACATTTACAATGTATGAAGTTGTGTATTATTATCCCGTTGTTTTGCTTCGTTGTTACTATTTCCTTTGGACAAAATGTAACCGTTGACAGCCTTACGGCCATTCCCCAAGAAGAAAAGTTTGCAGAGGAATATCGAGCGGTAGATTCTCTTCAGTCAGCATTCTATGCCAGCACAGACAGTTTGAAAGCCTCTTATGGACGCAAACTCGGTAAACTGGATTCAGCAAAAAGCATCTGGCAGGGGAGACTTGATAGTTTAACATCACTTTCTTTTTCATCTAATACTCTATCCAACCACCGCATCGATTCCATTCAGTCCGGGTTTAAAAACAAGATAGACAGCTTAACATCGATAAATGAATCGGCCTCAAAAATTACACGCACACTTGATAGCTTAAATCAACTTCGTGGTAGCACGCTTTCAGAACTCGATATGAAGGTGAAAAAGCTTAAAGAAAAAACGGTGGGCAAACTTAACGACTTAAAACTACCGTCACAGCTTTTAGGAAAGGTAGCCGATGTAACCACTAAAATTGACGGATTTCAAATTCCGGCTGGTGATCTAAACATTCCCGCTATGGGGGTTGGAAAGTCGGGTATGGAAAGTCTAGGGGGACTTGATATCCAATCGCCCTTGGGTGATGCAGCTATTCCTGGCATGGAGGGCCTAAAAGGTATTGGTGAAGAAACGGGACGCATTTCAGATGTCACAGGTAAAGTCGGCGAATATGGGAAAGATGTTCAGGGCGTTGTGAAAGGAGATTTAAGTGAAGTAAAGAATATACCCGGTGCAGCTGAATCGAAAGCCGAAGACTTGTCTGGTATGAATGAAGTGAAAGATCAGACGAAGGTTTTGGATGAATACAAAGATATCGCGGGCAGCATGCAGAATCCCGATTCTTTAAAGGAGTTAGCGATACAGGAGGCAAAACAAGTGGCAGTAAATCATTTTGCAGGGAAAGAGCAACAGTTAAAGGAAGCGATGGAAACACTCGCCAAATACAAATCCAAATATTCCAGTTTAAACAGCCTTAGTGAAGCTACCAAACGCCCTCCCAATGAAATGAAAGGAAAACCTTTCATCGAACGTTTAGTCCCTGGCGTTGGCATTCAAATTCAGAAGAAAGGGGGAGATGTGCTGGTAGATTTCAATCCCGACGCCGGATATCGTTTCACCGGTCGTATCACAGCCGGAATAGGATGGAACCAACGGGTGGCCTATAATTTTGACAATGGTATTTTTAATGCTCAAGCTAAAATCTACGGACCGCGAACCTTTGGAGAATTTAAATTATGGAAAGGTTTTTCCCCGCGTGTTGAAGTTGAGGTTATGAATACTAACGTTCCGCCGATTACGCGTACACCTACCGTTGATCCGTTTCAACGGGAGTGGGTATGGGGGGCTTTTGTAGGTGTTAAGAAAGAATACAAATTCATTAAAAACGTAAAAGGTACGGCCCTGGTGATGATGCGACTATTCAATCCCGATCATAAAAGTCCGTACGCCGACGTAGTTAATGTGCGTTTTGGGTTTGAATTCCCAATGAAAAAGAAAAAAGATTAAAGTTATAGTTGAACGATATGCGCGGTGATCGTTCTGTGGCTAGTCGCTGTTGATTTGATTGATAACAACCCACCGCATAAGCGCCGAATTTTCCGTAAAGACAAAGCCAATACGAGGACGATAACGATAAATCTGGCAGTCTTAACGTTTAACTATCAGCCTCACACGACTTACAATCTAAAGTACTCCTTTGTATTGTTATAGCAGACATCGCCAACGATCTTCCCAATCCATTCAAAATTGTCTGGCAGCTCTCCGTTTTCTATGTCCTTGCCCAAAAGGTTACAAAGAATTCGTCTGAAATATTCATGCCTTGGGAAAGACATAAAGCTCCTGGAGTCCGTGACCATGCCGACGAAGCGGGATAAGAGTCCCATGTTGGAGAGGGTGTTCATTTGTTTTTCCATACCATCCTTCTGATCAAGAAACCACCACCCTGATCCCCACTGCATTTTGCCCGGTATTCCTAAGCTAAAATTGCCCAGCATGGTGGCAAACGTTTCATTATCCGAAGGATTGATATTGTAAATAATGGTTTTGGCTAACTGATTGGTATCATCTAATTCATTAAAAAACCGCGACATGCTTTGTGCTTGTGGAAAATCACCCATGGAGTCAAATCCTGTGTCTGGTCCGAGCTCACGAAGCATGCGCGAATTGTTTCCACGCAACGCGCCCAGGTGAAATTGTTGTACCCAGTTTTTCGAATGATACAGTTTGCAAAGCTCGATGAGCACGGCGCATTTAAACTGAACACGTTCGGTATAATCTAACACAGTGCCTGAGCGAACCTTTTTAAACAGCGCCGAGCCTTTCGCTTTTGCGTCTTCATCAAAAAACATGAATTCCAGGCCATGGTCGGCAGCCCGGCAACCTAATGAGTCGAAAAATTCAATTCTGTTTTTCAGAGCGATTAAAAGATCACCGAATGTCTGGATAGAAACATTTGAAGACGTGCTGAGCTTTTCAAGGTATTCGTTATAACTTTTTGGATTCTCTACTGCAAAAGCTTTATCCGGACGGAAGGTAGGGAACATCCGGATGTTGGTTTTTTGTTTGCTGAACTGTTGATGATAATTTAATGCATCGATAGGGTCATCCGTGGTACAGACAACCTCAACGTTCATTCGCCTAAGGAGGGACTGCACACTGAAGTCATCCTGCTGCAAGGCAGCGGTACATTCGTTATAAATATCTTTAGCGGTGGTCTCGTCCAGTACACTTGTTATTCCAAAGTAATTCTTTAATTCAAGGTGCGTCCAATGGTACAAGGGATTCCGCATGGTGTACGGAACTGTCTTCGCCCATTCCAAAAATTTTTCATAAGGTGAAACATTGCCCGTGCAATAGCGCTCTGCCACACCGTTGGTTCGCATGGCTCGCCATTTATAATGATCGCCCTCTAACCAAATTTCAGTAAGGTTTTGAAACTTCCTGTTTTCGGCGATGTCTTTAGGTGACAAGTGACAATGATAATCCAAGATAGCAGCGGGTGCAGCATATTTTTCGTACAAGTGAATGGATGCCTCAGTCTCCAATAGAAAATCATCACCTAAAAAAGGCCTGGAAGTTTTGATCATATTAGTTTAAATCGTTTTGCAATTTTGGTTTTTTGAAAATCGTCATTTGTTATTTTTCGAATCGCTTTTTTAGAACGGCCGCTCATCATTCAATATTCGGTGTTCGATATTCGATATTCTGGTTTCGAAAGTACCATAAGAATATCGAACAAGGAATATCGAATATCGAATATCGAATGAGTGCGTTCGTCTCGTCATTTGTTATTTTTAAAATCCTTTTCTTCGAACGGCCATTCATCATTCAATATTCCTTGTTCGATATTCGATATTCTAATTTCTGGAGAAGTAGCCAACAAGAATATCGAACAAGGAACATCGAATATCGAATATCGAATAATGAATGAATGCCAATGTTGCTCTCAAATTTGAATTAATATTTAAATGCTTCTTTGCCTACCATTACCTCTTGCTTTTGTTCGTCAAAAGTTGCTTTCGTGCCGGAGCGGGCTGCTGCTGTTGTCATGATGCTGGCAATGGAGTGAGAATAACCGGCTTCAATTGGAGCGTTAGGTTCTTTTCTGCTTCTAACACATTCCATCCAGTTTCTCATGTGTGAAGAAGTGAGTGAGTCGCCACCGGTGTTCGCCGAAGCCACTACTTTTTCCGCTGCTGCTGAAATATCCATCGTTGGCAACAGGTTTGCCTGCATGTTCATAGCCTTGGCATGCCTTTCATCCAATCCACCATTTGATGTAATCTTGTTGGTGTTAAGATTTAACTCACCACCATTGGAGTAATAGATTTCCGCGGGGTTTTCTTTTCCATTATGCATGCGTGACGTAAACATGACCTGGAAACCGGAAGTCATGTCATTGAGTGGACCATAGTCGAACACTGCGGTCATGGTATCCCAATTCTTGCGGCCATCTTTCCATGCATATATTCCACCGTTGGCAACAACGCTTCTTGGATGTTGTAATTTACTAAACCAATGAACCGTATCAATTTGGTGACTCATCCATTGTCCAGGCATTCCGGAAGAATATGGCCAGAACAACCGGAACTCAAGATGTTTACGGGCGTCAAAGGCTTCAAATGGACGGTTCAATAAGAAACGCCTCCAGTCCGTGTCCGCTTCTTTCATTTTTTCGACAGCTCCGGGTCTTCTCCAACGGCCGGGCTGGTTCACATTCCAGGACAGTTCCACCATGGTAATAGGTCCGAACTTCCCGCTTTGAATGAAGTCGTATGCCGCATGGTAGTTAGCACCACTTCTTCGTTGTGATCCTATCTGCACAATCTTCTTCGACTCGCGCACAGCTTTCAACGCTGCGCGGTTATCTTCCATGGTTTCTGCAAATGGTTTTTCCGTATAAGTATCGCATCCCGCTTTAACGGCTTCGATAGTATGCAATGCATGTTGAAAATCCGCTGTACTGATGATGACCGCATCAATATCTTTGGTGGCGTACAACTCGTCGTTGTTGCGGCATGCCTTGATATCGTGTCCTAATTTTTGCTTCAGATTCGCCTGGCCTTCTTCACGGCGCAACTTCCAGATATCGGAAACCGCTACCATATCGAAGTTCAGTTCTTTATGGTGGTTTAAGAAACAGGGTAGGAGTGAACCTACAAACCGGTCTGAATAGCCGACGACGCCTACACGAACACGGTCGTTAGCACCGATGATGTTGCCATAGCTTTTTGGACTAAAACCCAACGCACCGAGATAGGTTCCCGTTGCTGCTACAGCAGTCTTTTTAATAAAATCTCTTCTGGAATTTTTTTTCATATCTCAGCGGTTTAGTTCTGGTTTAATTTATTTGTCGTCGTTCCGTTTATTTTGTTGCTGTCAAATCTTTGATCTTGATGCTGCGGAAAGAAACTTCATCACCATGGTCTTGTAAAAGAATTCTACCTTTTTCACCCATTCCAAACTTTTCATATTCGGCATATTTGCTTCTTGCTATGAGTGCATCATAAATAGGCGTGCCTCTTTGATACTCTACCACTTTGTATCCATTCAACCAATGCTCTACGCGGTTATCCGGGTATACAACAATTCGTGCCCAGTTCCATTCACCTACTTTGTGTTGCCCCCGAGTATTTTGTATTGCGGGGATCAAATCATATAACGACGCTTGTCTTCTGTTTCCTACAACACCTTGTTTGGCATCCGGATGTTTGGCATCATCCAGCACCTGGTATTCCAACCCGATGGCTGCACCTTTGTATTTTTCGTTTTCCTGTACAAAATATTTTACGCCACTGTTAGCGCCTTCTGTTAATTTAAATTCAAACTGAAGATCGAAAGCACCGAATTCTTTTTCGGTAACAATGTCGTTGTGTTTGCTGTTCGGTGCGCTAGGTTTCAGCACGGTAAGGCTACCGTCTTTTATTTCCCATCCCTGCTCCGGAAATTTATCCGAATAGGCCGCACGCCACCCTTCATTTGTTTTTCCATCCCATAACAAGGTGACACCGTTTTTCTTTTCCTGATCGCTTAATGTGTTAGGTATGAGGTTAACAACATGGATGTTATCGGCTGGACTAGGTTTGAGATTTTGCGTCTGAATTTTGATGTTTCGCCAACGCACTTGTTTACCTGCATCTTCCGGTTTGCTAACAGAGTGCACTTGAAGGGCGATGAAGCCCTTGGGAGTCATGTCGTCCACCAGGTGAGCGACAGGTATGTCATTTATGAAAGTACGAAGTGTATTGCCGATGCATTCTATTCTTGCCGTATTCCATTCCTTCATCCTGAAAGCTTTCTTGGCTACTGGGTTATATTCCAGCGGATATAACCATTGCCGGCGACCTTCATCATAAATTCCTCCTGTCCACGCACGCGGTGATGTATCAAACTCCATCTGATACCCATGTACTCGTCCATTTTGATATTCAGGTTTGCTTTCGCTTCGAAATTGAATTCCCGAGTTTGTTCCTGAGTCGATCTTAAATTCCAGTGAAAAAATGAAATCCCCGAATACCTGGTCCGTGACAAGGAATGAGTTCGGTTCATTGGGAACAGTCGTACCAACGATCTCGCCTTTTACCACATCATACTTTGCCTTTCCATTTAGAATTTTCCAGCCAGTCAGATCTTTTCCATTAAAAAGACTGACCTCTTTTGTTTTTGTTTGTGATACACCATGAATGGTCGCGCAGAGTAAAAGAATAGTGAGATATTTTTTCATATTGACATCAACAGACGTTTCTATTTTAGAACCAATACGTACACTCATCTATTAATTGAAAGCCAAGATAAACAAATGTTAACAGAAGTATTACGATTCTTGGTAGGTACAATAAAGATTGAGCGGGTATCCTGTGGTATCGGGTGTTGGAGAAGCATGGATACGTGCACGAATTGAAAAATTAATATTTCGCCAAATATATTTAAAAAGTCATTTTTGAGAAGTTGGAATCTTAAAAATTTAGATTCATTTTGTTTTGTCATCCATATCACCATCTTTCAATCCCGGAATTTTATTTACCACGCATGAAGAAAATAATATTATTACTCACCTGTATTCTTGGTTTCAATATTTCCATTTCTGCAGCGATCAGGCTTCCGAAAATATTTTCAGACAACATGGTGCTTCAGCGTGATGCACCCGTTAAGATCTGGGGATGGGCGGATAGACAAGCGAATATTTCGGTAATGTTTCAAGGTCAGACGGCGGAAACGAAATCTAATAGCAAAGGATTTTGGATGGTGACCCTCAAGCCTATGTCGCATGGCGGGCCATTTGAAATGAGAATTACGGAACGTAATAAGGAGCCGATAGTGTTAGCTAACATTCTCATTGGAGACGTCTGGCTTGGAAGCGGCCAATCCAATATGGAGTGGGTTGTTAAAAATTCCAATAATGCCAGTGAGGAGCTTGCAGAAGGCAATTATGATAAAATCCGACTCTTTACGGTCAACAAAGCGATGAGTTATTCACCCATGGAAGATATATCGGGTGGTCCCTGGCAAGTATGTTCTAGCCAAACCGTTGGTGACTTTTCCGCTGTCGCGTATTATTTCGGAAGAAAATTATTAAAAGAGTTGGATGTTCCTATTGGACTGATCAACAGTTCATGGGGAGGAACAAATATTGAAACATGGATAAGCTGGGATATCATGTCGCTGGAGGAGGATTATAAAACAATAGATCCAAAAGCATACGCGTCTATGGCAAAGGAAAATGCAAGCCGTGTTGAAAAATATGACGCTGCTTTAAAACAGGATAAAGGCCTTTTCGAAAAATGGTATGACGTTTCCTATCCAGCGAACGACTGGAAAAAAATGGAACAACCCCAGGAATGGAGAAATACAGAACTTGGAGGCAGCGATGGTATTGTCTGGTTTAGAAAGGAAGTTGAACTGCCAGCTGATGTTCAGGGTCAGCCAGCGTTGCTTGGCTTGGGTCCGGTGGATGATGGAGATGATACGTATGTGAATGGAAAACTGGTTGGTTCGTCTCGCGAATACACGAAGGATCGTCAATATTCTTTGGAGCCCGGTCTGTTAAAAGCAGGAAGAAATGTGATTGTCGTAAAAGTGACAGACACCGGTGGGGGTGGTGGTTTATACGGTAAAAAGGATCAGGTCTTTTTGGAGATTAATGGAAAGCGTTTTTCATTGGCAGGCTCGTGGGATTATAAGTCATCGGTACTGACAAGTGATTTTGGAATTAAAGAAACAGGTCCCAACACATTTCCATCACAGTTGTACAACGCTATGATTGCACCGTTGACGTCTTTTACCATGAAAGGTGTGATTTGGTATCAAGGTGAGTCGAATGCTTCAAAAGCAAAACATTATCAGGTTTTGTTTCCCTCGCTAATTAAGAACTGGAGGAACAAGTGGGGATATGATTTTCCTTTTCTCTGGGTGCAGCTCGCTAACTTCATGGCGCCTGCCGAGTTCCCTAACGAAAGTCAATGGGCGGAACTCCGTGAAGCACAAAGTCTGACGCTGAAACTGCCTGCTACCGGACAAGCAATAGCGATCGACATTGGTGAAGCAAAAGACATTCATCCGCGCAACAAACAAGATGTAGGCCTACGGTTGGCGCTCAGTGCACTGAAGGTTGCATATAATAAGGATGTAGTGCATTCCGGGCCCGTTTACAAATCCATGACCGCTGAAGGACAAAAAATCAAATTGAGTTTCACGAACGCAGGAGGAGGTCTTTACGCAAAGGATAAATATGGATACGTTAAAGGTTTTGCAATCGCTGGTAGCGACAAGAAATATGTGTGGGCAAAAGCCTATGTGGAAGGTGATCAGGTTGTGGTTTACAGCGATCAGATAAAAGACCCCGTATCCGTAAGATATGCCTGGGGCGATAATCCCGATGATGCAAATTTATACAACAAAGAAGGATTGCCGGCATGTCCATTCAGAACCGACCAATAGCCATTAATCATAGAGTATTGTATTGTAACGTACCATATGTACGTGCTACCTCGCTGACGAACTTCGTGGGAGTTTACTCACCAGGGCTTGTGGATTGATGCGACAATTAAGTAGTCACCTCATTCGCGGCTTACGATTTAGGATGCGAATTGGGGTGAGCTTGGAATTTATTCCGTAACTTAATACATCCAAAATCAAACATGAAAATTCTCTGGGTCGCCATCATTTTTTTTAGCCTGTTACAGGACCAGGTGCCTTTCAAGCCAACGGATGAATTTCAACTTAAGCTTGACCTCCAATTCAAAAAGCGCCCTTATACAGAAAATCATACTATTGAAATGGAAAAACGTACGTTGCCTACATCAGGTATGGACGCCCCATATCTCTATATTGATTTACTGGTGATAAAACCGCTTCCCGAAGAAGTGCGTATCAAAGTAAATAATAATAAGGGCGAGAATTTGCTTACGCGAAAATTTGATTCTAAAGTTAAGGTGCGCCTTGATCTTGGTTTTACAGATGATATTAAAGATCGCGCAACTGCCCATCAATACATCATAACCTTCTTCACCAAAGACAAAACGCCATCGAGCAGGATTGAGATCTTTTTTGAAGAAGACGGAACATATCTCGTCAACGGAGAAAAGCGTGGCAAGATCTAGTTGTGGGAATTTTTAAGAAGCCACCCATGTAACCCCAGAACAGTTTATCCTAAAATTTCACGAGAAAGCGCGTTTGTTCTTAAGCATGCCAAAATATTTTTCCTAACTTGACATGATAAAAACTCACCAAAAAAATGGCTAATTACAAATTGCAAATTAACGGCCGGAGCTACGAGGCCGACGTTGATGCAGATACCCCTCTTCTCTGGGTTTTGCGTGATAATTTCGGTCTGGTCGGCACCAAGTACGGATGTGGAATCGCTCAATGTGGTGCATGCACTGTACACTTGAATGGTAACGCAGTTCGCGCATGTGCGCTACCTGTTTCAGCGGTAGGGTCGGGTAAAATTACAACCATAGAAGGACTCTCCGCCGATGGCGACCATCCTGTGCAACTAGCCTGGGACGAAGTTGACGTCGCGCAATGTGGTTATTGCCAGGCCGGGCAGATCATGTCAGCCACGGCTTTATTAAACAAAAAGACCAAGCCAACGGTCGAAGAAATTGAAACCGCTATGAACGGAAATATTTGCCGTTGTGGAACCTATCACAGAATCAAAGAAGCTATTGTACTTGCATCCTCTAAAATGAAATAGCCATGACAACCTTTCCTAAAACGAGCAGACGAAACTTTCTAAAGATTGCTGCCACAGCAGGTGGTGGCCTTCTCATTGGCTTTCATTGGAACAGCGCCGATGCTTCGGCCATGAAAGTTGTTGGCAGCATGGCCGACGACGTGAATTTCAATAGTTATCTATCGATCTCCCCTGAAGGTGTTATCACAATTTTTTCGCCCAACCCTGAATTAGGACAGAATATCAAGACTTCGTTTCCGATGGTGGTTGCAGAAGAATTGGATGCGGACTGGTCGAAAGTAAAAGTACTTCAAGCTCCCTTAGATACGAAGAAATTTGAACGTCAGGTTACTGGCGGTAGTGGTGCTATCCCGCATTCTTGGGAAAGGCTTCGCAAAGCTGGCGCAACTGCCCGTCACCTGATGATTGAAGCAGCAGCAAAACGCTGGAGTGTACCCGCGAGTTCACTTACGGCAGAGAACAGCTTTGTTATTGACAAGGCAGGAAACCGAAAACTTAGTTACGGTGAACTTGCAACTGAAGCTTCAAAAATTGCTCTCCCTAAGGATGTTAAACTAAAGGACCGCAAGGATTTTAAGCTTATCGGTAAGTCTGTAAGAAATGTGGACAACAAAGATATGTTTACAGGCAAACCTCTGTATGGAATGGACTTCCATCGCGAAGGAATGCTGACCGCCATGATTCAGCGCCCTGCCTTTGGGATGAAATTGAAATCTGTAGATACGGCTGCTGCTAAAGCAATGCCAGGCATTGTCGATGTGGTCTCTTTCAAAAATAACGTAGCGGTAGTCGGCAAGTCTACGTGGCAAATTATTAAAGCACGCAAAGCGCTCAAGATTGAATACGAAAAGGAAGGTGCGGTAGAAAGTACTTCCGACCACGATAAGCTCTTTAAAGAGTTAATGACAAATGGAGAGGCGACAGTAAGACGTAAGGATGGAGATGTTGATGCTGCCTTCAAGTCGGCCGCAAAGGTTATCTCACGGGAATATCAATGCCCGTTCCTTTCCCATAGTCCGATGGAGCCTATGAACTTTTTTGCGCATGTTCGTGCCGATGGTGTTGAGTTGGTAGGACCTACGCAAACGCCAGACAGAGCGCGCATGGAGGTAGCTAAGTTGCTGAACATGTTTCCGGATAATGTTACCGTTCAGTTAACCCGGTTAGGCGGTGGTTTTGGAAGAAGACTGCAAGCTGATTATGCCCTGGAAGCTGCGGAGTTATCGAGTATCATCAAAGCTCCTGTTAAAGTTATCTGGACGCGCGAAGATGATCTCACCGGCGGAAGCTATCGCCCTGCAGTACGATATCGTTTCGATGCAGCACTGGATGCTAATGGAAATCTGATCGGCTACAAACTGCGCGGGGTTGGTATTAATGCCGGTAATTGTACGCGTGAAGATAATTTTCCTTCCGGTGCCGTTGATAATCTGTTGATTGATTCCGTGGAGCATAAATCACCAATTACGACCGGACCATGGCGTGCACCCATTACTAACTTCCTCGCTTTCGCGGAACAGTCCTTCCTGGATGAGGTCGCTATGGCTTCGAAGAAGGATCCGGTTAAGTTTAGATTAGATTTATTGGATCGCGCAAAATCTTCTCCGGTAGGAGAGATCAAATACGATATTGACCGAATGAAAGCGGTCATCCAACTTGCCGCGGAAAAATCAGGGTGGGGAACGAAGAAAAACCTGGCGCAAGGTTTCAGTGTTTACTTCTCTCATCGCTCTTACGTTGCACAGGTTGCTGAAGTAGAAATGAAGAAAGGTAAACCAGCTTTAAAGAAGATCTATGCTGCAGCTGACTGTGGTATCGTAGTCAATATGGGTGGCGCAAAGCAACAAGTGATGGGTGGCGTAGTTGATGGGTTGGGTCATGCGATGTTTAGCAACCTAACCTTCAAGGACGGTCTGCCCGAGCAAAAGAACTTCAACACATACAGGTTAATCAAGATGAAAGAAATACCTGAAGTTGAATGTCACTTTGTTGATAATGGTATCGATCCAACCGGTTTAGGTGAACCCGCACTTCCTCCCACTGGCGGTGCAGTGGCGAATGCTTATTTTAAAGCTACCGGTAAACGCTTGTATAACCAGCCATTCTCTTTACAAGAAGAATTAAAAGGTGTTAGCCTCGGAGAAAAATTATAAGAGCCTTTTTGTGATAAACAACGAATCAGGGTCCCGTTAAACCGGGACTCTTTTTTTTGCCAAATAGTTACGCCAAAAAAGAAATCCTTTGATAAGCTGAACGGTATTGATGGGGTGAATTTCCTTTGTACTTCTTAAACTGCCGGTAAAAAAATGGAAGGCTTTCAAATCCGCAGGCATAACATATTTCGGTTACCTGGAGATCAGATTCAATAAGAAGTTTGCAGGCAGCATTGATCCGATATTCGTTCAAGAAAGCGAAAAAAGGTTTGTTCATGATTTTGCTGAAATACCTGGAGAACGATTCCGTGCCCATATTCACCTCGTTGGCTATCTGAGCTAGGCTGATTTTCTCTGTGTAGTTTGAACGGACATAATGGTAGATGACGTTGATTCGTTCGTGGTCGTCTAACTTAAGCTGTTCATGAAAACTGCGATCACATAATATTTTCACTTTGTCGGTAGTAGCAAGCTCTTGCAGTATCTCCAGCAAGTGAAGAAGTTTTTCGAAAGGAGCCGAGATTAACAGTCGCTCAAGTTTGCTTTTCAGCTGCAACGAAAAATCTGAATCGAATTTGATTCCCTTCTCCGACAACTGGAATAACTTGTTGATATTTTTAAACTCACGATTTTGCAGCCAATCGTGCCCCAATAGACTATTATCCCAGTGTACAACTATAGCGCTCGCTTTTTGTATTTGTGGCCCCGTATTTTTCCAACAATGGGGGAGGTTGGGACCTAACAGCACAAAATCGTTCTCTTTAAAATTCTCAAAACTATTTCCCGTATAACGGACGCCCTGGCTGGATACAATATAAGTGAGTTCATATTCCGGATGGTAATGCCAGGGGTTATCAAATTCCTCCATTTCATAGGAAAAAGCTTTAAATGAATTTGATTCTAACGGTATTATCTTCTCATAATGCGCTTTCATATACCTTATTTTGACTGTGAATACCGATAATAAGGTATAAAATAAACTGCCCATAGGCAAAATAAGGTACTTATTGGACAAAATTGGAAACTTTAATTATTGCGCGGAACCGTAATTTGAGCACGCATAGCATGGTTATGATCCGGATAAAATCTTTAGCTGCAACCCTCTTATTTTGCTGTTTCCTGATACTTTCAAATAGTATTCAAGCCGATTCACAGAAGCAAAATACTTTTGTGGCCGAGGATTTAGTAGTAGGAAATAGCGAGGAGCCAAATCATTATTTATTAAAAGATTCGAAAGAAACTTCAACGTATTCAAGTATCTCTATCTCACTATTGAACGTCACGGGCGTTACAACGTCCGCCGGTTTACACATTCATCAGAAAGTTATCGATGAATTCCAAAGACTATACCAAGAAGCTGGAGCCCAGTTCGAAGCAATTCACATGGCAGGGGATGAATACCACCGTTGTGGGAAAGATCTCCTGTCAGAATTGCATTCGGAAATGGAACAGGCAAGGAATTCAAATGCATCGTAGCAATAGTTCGATGAAATAAAAGGAATGCTGAACGAAAAGGATTCCTCTCTTACGAAGCAGGACCTTAATTACCAAATGGGCTTTTACAACGGTGGGTTTGGACACAAAATTTTTAAACCAGGCGAGATTCTGGGAGCAAGGCCAGCTGCTAGCGAACATTCAAATATCAAAAATTCGCTATCTACCGTTGAAAGTAAAAGTACAACTGACCATTGTTAAAAACATGGTTAAGATTAGGGTGTTTAATACAAAGCGTCAAGGGAAAAAGTGTATGAATATATCTTCTGTAGACTATGAATGTAAAGCAAGATTTATCTGAGCATCATCAGCTTGTAGGCGATCTATTTCCTGAAATATCCCCAAAGGAAGCATGGGAAAGGTATAAACTAACGGATGAACAGGTATCGTTCTTTAACACTTACGGCTTTCTGGCCGGCGTTAAGTTATTAGACGATCACCAGGTTGATGAACTACTAAAGGAGCTGGATGAGATTAAAGAACCGTCGCATCCTAAACATCACCTGTTTTATGAATTCCACACGAACGAATCGAAAGATCCCAGCGCAGTGCTTTTTCATTCGTTGGGTCATTGGCGAATTACACCAGGTTTCCATGATATCTTGTGGAACCCTGCTTTTGTTGTGGCCGCAAGTCAGTTATTGGGTAATAAACCAGTGCGCTTTTGGCACGATCAGCTTTTTTGTAAACCAGCGCATCACGGTGGCGTGGTAGCGTGGCATCAGGACTATAGTTATTGGCAACGCACATTACCTATGCAACATCTCACCTGTTGGGTTGGACTTGATGATGTGACCAAGGAAAACGGATGTTTGTATTATGTCCCGAAAAGTCATACGTGGGGGCTACTGGACAAGCCTGAGTTGGCCGGAGATATGGATGGCCTCCAGCGCTTTTTAACCGACGAACAAAAGAAGCAATTTGCCGAGAAAGTCCCGATAGAAATGAAACGCGGATACGCAACATTTCATCATCCACTCATGGTGCATGGCTCATACGAAAATAAGTCGTCAAGGCCGCGGCGGGCTTTTGTGTTGAATGTATTTGCGGACGGCACCTATTCCGATTCAGATGGAGAAATTCTGGCGGGTGTACCCATAATTCAGAAAGGCAAACAACTGAAAGGGCAGTTTTTTCCACTGTTGTTTGATCCGGCAGAGATGCATAGATAAGTGTGATAAGCGTTGCTGCCTACGTTATTGAAGTATGGCGTACAATAGCTTGAGACTGAAAATACCTTCAGAAACTGAAGTCCGTGCTTATAGAAAATTTACTTACAGTTTCAATTGCGTTAAACACAACGTATGGAATACCGTCTTCTTTTAATTCTTATTATGGTTGGCTTCGCTGCGAAGGGTCAACAAAAAACCATTCAAGAGCGGCTGGGTTATTCGAAGGATACCAAGTTATTGATTATTCATGCCGATGATTTAGGTGTATCACATTCCGAAAATATGGCATCGATAGCGGTAATGACCAACGGCATTGTCAACTCCGCCAGCATCATGGTGCCATGCCCTTGGTTTCCAGAAATCGCCGCCTATGCCAAAGCAAACCCGAAGGCTGATCTTGGATTGCATCTGACACTTACCAGTGAGTGGAAGCTTTATAAGTGGCGTCCGGTTACACCGTATGATCAGGTACCGAGTTTGTTGGATGACCAGGGATATTTAAACGAGACCACCGAAGCGTTTCTAAAAAATGCACAAGCAGCAGATGTTGAGAAGGAATTGAGAAGCCAGATTGAGCGGGCAAAACAATTCGGGATCGACCCGACTCATTTTGATTCACACATGGCTGCTGCTATCAGTGCTCCAGAATATCTGAAGATACTTTTAAAATTAGGGCGTGAGTATAAAGTTCCCGTGCATGTGGGCAAGGAATTTTCAATGATATTCAACTATGATTTCACGCCCCATCTAACCGATCAAGATGTCGTCGTTGACAAAACAATTATGGCAAGTGGCGCTGACTTTAAAAAAGGAATGGACAACTTCTACACGGAGCAATTGAAATCACTTCAACCAGGATTGACTGTATTGTTGTTGCATGCCGCGTTCGACAATCATGAAATGCAAGGTGTTACGGTAGAACATATCGACTTCGGGTCAGCGTGGAGACAACAAGACGTCAATTTCTTTACAAGCGCAAAATGTAAGAAGCTCATCAAAGATGAGAAGATAGCGCTGATCACATGGCGGGAAGTAAGGGATAAGCTTGTTCGATAAGTTGATCCACGCCAGGCACTGATCAAGGCCTAAAATTTTAAGTATCTTAAATACTGTTCAACTACTCGCAACTTTAGTTACTTTAGTTGTATGAGAAATCCGTTGAAGAGAATTACAGCCATCTTTATTGTGGTTGCTATTTTACCGATAGGTTTCATTTTACATGAACTCAATACTTTATCAGAAAATGAAAAAATTGTAAAAGAGATTTATCAGAATCAATTGGATGCCATTTTGTATTCCATTAACCAATATTCGGATGATGTTATCAACAGTTGGGCAAACCGATTCAATATTGCCTTGATTGAGGAAAAGTATTCCGGAGACAGTACTCGGCAAATCACTTCCGTTCTAAATCAAATAGTGGCAGTTCAACACATCTACTTTAATGATCTGAATGGGGCATCGATAGTTTACAACGCTGAGGGAATAAAGGCGCCAGACGCGCAAATAAGGCTTGACAATGTTGTCAAACAAAACCGCGATAGAATCGATAGGTTAATCACGTACAAACGGGCCGGGTTCAGAAAAATGGAATTGATGGATACCATTAATACCGATCGGCCTGTACCTGTATTTTTTGTGCTTGATTCAGGAAGTACCACATACCGGCTAGGCGCTATGGTCATTGACCTTCCTGTTTTTATCGAAAGCACACTTGGCCCAAAGATGCAGGCTATTGCCCAGGACAAATTCATTATCACCGCCTTCCGAACGGATACCGATTCGCTTATTTTTTCCACGGTGTCGGCAGATGAAACGGCAGCTTTACCAGCCAATGATCAATCACAAAAAAAATCATTCTGGTTGTTGCCTGGATATTATGTAAGTATTGCCTTGCCTGGGGCAACAATCAACGACCTGGTAAGGGAACGAATGATAACAAGCCTGGTCATTTTAGGATTGTTGATTGCGATTTTAGGATTAGGCATTTGGTTTCTTTATAAAAATATTCGCAGGGAAATGTATCTCGCACAAGCAAAATCTGAATTCGTTTCAAATGTTTCACATGAGATTCGAACACCGCTGTCATTAATCAGTATGTATGCTGAAACATTGGAGATGAACCGTGTGAGTGAAGAAAAAAAGAAAGAGTATCATACTGTTATCGCGAAAGAAGCTGCCAGGCTTTCGGGTATTGTTAATCGTATCTTGAATTTTTCACAGATCCAGGCAAACAAAAAACAGTATGAATCAAAACCTATTCAGCTTAATGATCTGGTGGATGAGGTTTTGAAATCGTACTTCTTTCATTTAAAAGATAAAGGATTTACTTGCAAACTCGACAAAGACGAAACACTCGAAATGATAAGGGGTGATCGGGAATCTATTGCAGAAGCTTTCATTAACCTGATTGATAATGCGATGAAATACAGCCGTGATAAAAAAAATATTTTAATCGCTACAGGAAGGGATGGCAAATTCAATTTTATTGAAGTTAAAGACGAGGGAATAGGAATCTTAAAGAAGCATCAGGAAGAAATATTTGACCAGTTTTATCGCGCCCCAACGGGTGATGTACACGACACAAAGGGATCGGGACTAGGATTAACGTTAGTCAGGAAAACGATGGATGCGCATCGTGGCAAAGTAAAAGTTGACAGTATCCCTGGAAGGGGCAGTACTTTTCGGTTATATTTCCCTATTAAAAAAGATATTGCGCCATGAAAAGAAAAATTCTCATTGTTGAGGATGAGCCAAGCATGAGCCGTGGCCTTAAAGATAACCTTGAATTCGAAGGTTACGAGGTTGATGTGGCTGACAATGGCGCGTCAGGACTCAATATGATTCTTACGCATCCTTATGCTTTGATCGTAATGGATGTAATGATGCCCGAAATGTCGGGCTTGGATGTTTGTAAAAACGTGCGTGAAGCAGGCATCGCCGTACCGATCATTCTGCTAACAGCTAAAAGTGAGGAGATCGATAAAGTGGTGGGATTGGAACTTGGCGCAGACGATTATATCACCAAGCCATTCAGTCTCCGTGAATTCCTAGCCAGGATAAAAGCGGTACTAAGAAGAAACCCTGATGTGAACATCAAAGAAGGAGAAGGATTCAGAATAGGAAAGCTTGCATTGGACTTTAACCGATATACCGCCCAAGATTCTAATGGTGTTGTTAAAATGTCTCACAAAGAATATGCAATCCTGAAGTATTTATTCCAGCATAAAAATGAGATCATCTCGCGGACTGACTTATTAGAAAACGTCTGGGGATACGAGGAAACACCGACTACCCGTACCGTTGATAATTTTATTGTGAAGCTTCGGCATAAAATTGAAGACGACCCCAATAACCCGAAAATTATATTGACGGTTCACGGAACAGGTTATACGTTGATACAGTAAACGCCTCCCGTTGTGTTCCTTTTCAAAGCTTTACTCCTCCAATGGTGTTAGTAATTCTGATAAAACCCTTTTACTGCAGGGATTAATTGGTTGTAAATTGGCTTGGTGAATTCAAGGAACATATCCTGGGGATGTGGAGGTTGTTGTTCCCGCAACTGGCAAATCTTTATTTGTTGATCTGTCAACGCTCTTTCATCTCCATTGAATCTTGCCCACTGGCTGACCCAGACAAATTCCCCGTTGAACTTTCTGGTTGTAAGTATGCCATTGGTTTTTGCATCGACCACGATCATGCTAAGCAAGCCGTTTGAAATAATTTCTTTCCGATAGGTCGTTAATTTAGCTTTCACTGTGTTGTAAACGGGAACCGTTTTACCTTCAATTTTTGCTTCACCTACTTTAACACTGTCTTTAGTTAGTGTCTCTTCTTTCTCTTTCAAAACAGAATTACCTACCGAAAAGTCATCGAATTGAATTCGCATAATTTGATCAGCATCCGGAAGGTTTACCAAACGTGCTTCTTCGGGTGTAAAGAATTTAATAAATGATTCTTCATTATAATTGTTATGTAAAAATTCTTCAACCTTGTCCTGGAAAAATCCACCGCTTAGGTTATACCTGGCCGGTACTGGTATCTGCTCGAGAATAACTTTCAATGTCGCTTCATCTTTTGCTTTGCCGAGGTACTCAACAACATCCTTATAGCCGGGAACGAACCGTTGTGCGTCAGTGAAATTAAAATAAGCCTGTTTGGCGTCGTTACGATTACCTTTCATCAACAGTGTAATCCCCGCGTTATAACTTTCTTCAGCGGCTTTTTCTTTTAAGGGACCAATTTCAGAATAATAATTCTTTGGATCAGGAACTGCTTTTTTACAACCAGGGCATTGACGAATGGCCTCGTACAAAGCGTTAATATTATTATAAGCCTGAATAGCGTTTTTCCATTTATAATTTGAATTAGAAGCAATCTCATTCTTCGCTTCATTTTCATAAAACTCAACGGCCAATGGATAGGCGCTTTGCAGTGCTTCAATGGATTTGGAATGGTCCGGATTCTGGCGAAGTCTGTTGACGGATTTCATTACCGCACCATAATAGTCGCCGCGTTCATAGGCTTTCTTTCCAGAGCTGCATCCGAAGACAACTAACGCAAGAACGATGCTTGCAAAAAATGCTGATTTCATAGGTTAATAAAATATAGCTTACGAGAATCAATAAGCAAGCCGAAAGTTACTTATAGGATGAGAAAAAAGGAATTAGGCAACGGCACGACCCCTTCAAAATCATTGTTTTTAGAAGACGTAATGATCAGGAAAGGTACATGTGTTTTTAGCGTGAAAATATTGCAGGTTTTTGACTGCTTCAATAAATGTCTTCAATAGCGGAGATTGGCTATTGTTTTTTCTTTGTAGTAGGGGGGAGGAAGCTTAGAAACAGGTAATCGCGTAAATTTAATTTAAGCTCAAATACTTGAATACTCGGTCGAGCTTCACGATTAACTTGTTCCTCGTTTACTCTGTTCCGCACAGTTTGATCGCTCTAAACCTTTGCCACATCATCTTTGTCTTCAACAAACCGAACGCAAAATGCAGCAATAAATAAAAATACGCCTGCCATGATCAAGCTGTAGATAGGCTGTGAGTTATAAAAATATTTTACGATTGACCCGCCAATAATTCCATTGACGATTTGTGGAAAGGTGATGAAAAAGTTAAAGATTCCCATGTACACACCCATTTTGTATGGAGGAATTGAGCCCGCCAGGATTGCGTAAGGCATCGCCAGGATGCTGGCCCACGCCATTCCAACACCAATCATTGAAACGATCAGATAATCTGGGTCTTGAACAAAGTATATCGAAATGAGGCCGATGCCACCAGCAGCCAATGATAATGCATGGGTTGTTTTTCTTCCCACTTTCAACGCAATTGCGGGAAGCACAAAAGCATATAGTGCAGACACACCGTTGTAAACGCCGAAGATTATCCCCACCCAATTCGCAGCATCCTGATACGTTACCGATTTGCTGTCTGATAAAGGCACGTTATAAATATGCGTAGCGATGGCCGGCGTCGTGAACACCCACATGGAAAATAAAGCAAACCAGGAAAAGAATTGAACAAGTCCAAGTTGTTTCATAGCCTTAGGCATGGCGGCAAAATCCGTGAAGATTTGTGCAACACTTGACTTAGGAGATTTATCGGCAATGTATTTATCGGGTGGATACTCTTTTGTAGTGATAACGGTCCATACTATGGTTAGGATAAAAATAACAGCACCAACGTAAAACGAAAGGGTAACGTTAAATGGCACTTCTCCATCGGCAGCTGTTTTTGCTACGTCGAAAAACTCTGCAAAAATGTAGGGAAGCCATGAGCCAATCACGGCGCCCAGGCCAATCAAAATTGTCTGAATGGAAAATCCTAAAGTTCGCTGGTCGGAAGGAAGCAAGTCTGCCACCAACGCTCTGAACGGTTCCATCGCGACGTTAAACGACGCGTCCATAATCATTAGAATTCCGGCGCCAACATATAATGGAGGAAGTATGCTAACCAAGATGTCGGCATTGGGCATAAACATTAAAGCAATGGAAGCGAGCAACGCGCCCGATAAAAAATAGGGCCTACGCCTGCCTAAGGCAGTCCAGGTATGATCGCTATAATGTCCGATGAGCGGTTGTACGATCATGCCTGTCAACGGTGCGGCTAGCCAAAATAATGACAGGTGTTCAACTTCCGCTCCGAACGTACTCAGGATGCGTGAAGCGTTTCCATTTTGAAGCGCGAACCCGAATTGGATTCCAAAGAATCCAAGGCTCATATTCCAGATTTGCCAGTATTTTAATCTGGGCCTGGCGGGAGGAACGGATGAAGTCATAGTTAGGAAATCGGTGGTAAGTATTACTAATGTGCATAAAACCACTGAGATTCCCTAATGGAGTGTTGACGTGTTGGAGTTCGATGTGTTGGAGTTGACCAGGGAAATCAGACGGTCAAACGTCAAGCTAAAACTGTATTACAATCTCTTCTTTTACATAGTCAAAATCAACTGTATGGACACTTTGTTGTGGTGCGGGGTCAGGATCGTGGATCGGGTCAAATTTTTCAAGGGCCACAAAAGAAGTATTGATATCACGGATTAATCCAAGCTCGTTGCCATTCACAATGATGCGATGTGTATCAGCAGCGAGGCCATGAAATACCAATTTGAATCGCTTGGCGTTAGAGATAAATTTTCCTTCAACCTCAGAGATTATAATTCTTTTGGAATGATGGTCGTGGGAAAGTTTTCGAAGTGCATAATTCCCCTTTTGGTAGTCATAACTGACGCCATCATCTTCATAAAAATTGAACGTTGACGAGTCGCCGGCGTATATGTGTAGAATGATGGTATGCGTTGCTTCGCCGGTGTGCGACGTGATAGGTTGCATGGGAAATATCGCGCCGGCTTTTACGAATACAGGTAATTTATGTAAGGGGCAATCCAATATAATCTCCGATTGGCCCGTGTACTTGTGTCCATCGTATAGATAATACCACAAGCCTTCGGGCAGGTAAACTTTCACCAGGTCTTTCGTGCTTTCAACGGGCGCAATCAGAAAGTACGGTCCGAACAAATATTGATTTTGATAAAGGCCATTGTAAACTTTATAGTCATGGGTATATTGAACAGCGAGTGACCGTTGTACAGGCATACCCGTTTCCGACGCTTCATGAAATAGCGAATAGATGTATGGAAGAAGTTGGTACCTGAATTTGATATAGTTACGGGAAATCTGTTCCACTTCTTCTCCATAGGCCCAAGGTTCTGAGTCACGACTATTGATCATGGAATGCCCACGAAAAAAAGGGGAGAAGGCGCCAATGGAAATCCATCGCGCGAAAAGTTTTGTGCTTGCATCACCCACAAATCCGCCGACATCATATCCTGCAAAAGCAACACCTGCCAATCCAAGACTTGATACAAGTCTTACACCTAACAGCATGTGTTCATCGTAGGCTACATTGTCTCCCGTCCAAACGGCTGAATATCGCTGAACGCCCGAAAAAGCCGAGCGTGTTAAATTGAACGGTCTTTTGTTTTTCATCAACGACTTCGCTGCTTCATAGCTACTGCGTGCCATTTGAAAACCATAGATGTTTCTTCCACGGCGTATGGAGCTCTTGTTTCCTTCAAAATCCATCTCCATATTTTCAGGTAGCATGTTACCCCATGTCGCTATCTCATTCATGTCATTCCACAGTCCAGTAACCCCTACGTTGAAATAATCTTCCAGGTGATCTTTCCACCATTTACGGGCTTTAGGATTTGTAAAATCGGGAAAGTGACACCATCCTGGCCAAACTTGTCCGGCATAGTACGAGCCATCCGGATATTTAATAAAGACATCGTCACGAATTCCCTCTTCGTAAGCTTTATATCCTTCTTCAATTTTAATTCCCGGATCGCAGATCACCACTACGTTGAAGCCTAATGCTTTCAGCTCACTGAGCAATTTTTTGGGATCAGGAAAATCCCGCTTGCTCCAGGTGAAAATTTTATAGGATTCCATATAATGGATATCAAGTACGATGACATCTGCCGGAATATCTTTTTCGCGAAAAGTTTTTGCAACACTCAGCACTTCTTTGTCGGGGTAATAGCTGTATCGACATTGCTGATAACCGAGGCTCCATAGCGGCGGCATTTCCATCCTGCCGGTTAAGTGCGTGTAATGCTTGATGATATCGGCGACGGAGTGATCGTAGATGAAATAATAATTCATCTCGCCGGCATCGGCCGAGAAGCTGGTAAATCGATTATTGGACGCTCCGAAATTGAAAAAAGATTTATACGTGTTGTCAAGGAAAATCCCATAGCATAAATGATGATGAGCACCGATATAAAATGGAAAACTGCAGTACAGTGGATCTCCATTGGGTGAGTATGCAAAATTATCCGTGTTATAATTTTCGTAGCCGTGGCCCCGGCGATCCAGGGGCCCTGTTTTTTCACCCAAACCTATAAATCGTTCTCCTTCCTGTATTCTTTTGTAAGTCGTTACTTGTTCACCGTTCCAACTTGTTCCAAAAGTATCATCCTCATTAATGAGTTGATCGTGGATAGTATAAAAGCTAAATCGTACGGGAGCTTTTGTAATCGTAAGAACAAAATTGGGTGTCTTTACAACAAGGTTTTCCGACTGGTCCAGTATGGTGAGTATTTCAATACTAGGAGTGGCTTCAACGGCATACGAGAAGTCCTCAAAACCCGCTTCACGTGTAATCTGTATTCGAACGACGTTGTCGTTATAGAGTTGAATTCTGAACTTACCATAGGTGGTATCTCCCGTAAGCCCGTACTTTTCTTGCTTCCATGTGGTGAGATCTCCTAAACTATGACTTAACGCAGAGTTAAAATGTTTTGTCATTTAAAAATTATAAACTTTTCCTCAAGTAAACCTAATTGTCTAGCGTAAACCAACGATCAATAAAATAAAAATGCAATAATCGATTGCGGGAACATGACAAAAAAAATGCGCGGTTGTTCGCCGCGCATGAGTGTTATTTTTTTGGTTTACCTTTTTTGAGAGATGAGTCCCGGACAATCAGGCGTGTTTTGAGAATTTTTCGTTCGGGAACAGGGTCAAGATTATCTTTGGATTTGAATTCGATCTGGCGTATCAAAAGCTTAGCCGCTTCCTGACCCATTTCGAATCCGGGTTGGTCTACAGAAGTCAGCGGTGGTTCAAGAAGCGCACTAAAGAACCAGTTGCTAAATCCTACAACGGCAATGTCCTGAGGTATTTTCAATCCTGCTTCTTTAATTGCCTGCATGGCGCCCATGGCGGCAGGGTCGTTCGTAGCAAATATTGCATCGGGCGGGTTTGACATTTTCAATAGCTGTTCCGTTGCAGATTTTCCTTCTTCGATGGTTCCGAGCGGACAAGAAACAATCAACTCTTCATTTACAGGAATATTAGCTTCCTTCAGAGCCTCGATATAGCCTTCCAGTCGCTGTTTGGTGATACCCAAATTTGGAGGGCCTTCAAGGTGGGCGATTCGTTTACAGCCCTGGTCAATCAAATGTTGAGTCGCTTCTTTTGCGCCACTCAAGTCATCTACGATTACCATGCTTGAGTTAGCATTTTCATAAACGCGGTCAAAGAAAACCATTGGAACACCTTTGGCAAGAATACCTTCAATGTGATCGAACGTGTTAGTCTCTCTTGAAACCGAAATCAGCATACCATCTACACGGCTATTGAAGAGTGCTTTGATGTCAGTTTTTTCACGTTGTAAGGACTCGTTTGACTGTGTGATGATAACATTGTAACCTGCACTGTAGGCAACATCTTCAATCCCGCTGATTACGGTAGAAAAGAAAAAGTGAACCAGCTCCGGAATTATAACGCCCAGGGTATTGGTCTTACTTTGACGCAAGCTGAGTGCTACGATGTTGGGTTGATAGTTCAGTTTTTCCGCCAGCTCGTTCACAGCCTTCTTCGTTTGAGGGCTGATATCGGGGTGATCCTTCAGTGCCCGTGATACAGTGGATGGAGAGATGCCCAGTTCACGGGCGATGTCTTTAATAGTTACTTGATTGTACTTCATACTGCAAGTTTAACCAACTTAATCTGAATCACCGCAACGTAAGCGCAATTTATTTCGCAACTTCGCAATCGATTGCGACCTCGTTTACGACCTCGATTTCGTAACTTTATTTGATATATTTTGAATTTTACATACATCCGTTTATGTACTTTTCTCGCGCAAGCGATTGAATTCACGTTTTCTCCATACACCCTAACCTTTCTAATGTTATATGATAAAACTCTATCTACCTAAAACATGGTTTGTCGTCTTTTTGCTGCTAGGATCCTTCCAGGCCTGGTCACAAACTCGAGTCACCGGTAAAGTGACCTCCGAAGACGATGGAACAGCGCTACCTGGCGTTAGTATCCTTGAAAAAGGGACCACTAACGGAACCGTTACTGATGTAAATGGTGAATATGCAATCACCGCCGGCGACAACGCAACACTCATTTTTTCGTTTGTCGGATTTACAACGCAGGAGATACCTGTTGGAAGCAAATCTTCGATCAATGTTGTTTTAACCACGGATGTTATCGCACTGAATGAAGTTGTTGTTGTTGGATATGGCCAGCAGGAGCAAAAAGATGTTACTGGTGTAGTAGCCGCAGTCAACGCCGAAAACTTCAATAAAGGCGCTATTGTTTCCCCCGATCAATTGATCACAGGTAAGATCGCCGGTGTACAGATCCTCCAAAATAGCGGAGAACCTGGCGGCCAATCTTCCATCCGGATCCGAGGCGGAACTTCCCTCAATGCCAGTAACGAGCCGTTGTATGTAATCGATGGCTTTCCAATTGACAATTCGGCTTTCAATCCCGGTGGACTTGCCAGCGGCCGCAATCCGCTTAACTTTATTAATCCTAACGATATCGAAAGTTTCACAGTTTTAAAAGATGCATCGGCAGCAGCGATTTATGGATCGCGCGCCGCTAATGGCGTAATTATTATTACTACCAAAAAAGGAAAAAGCGGAGCCCCTGAAGTAACTTATGACGGTTGGTTTTCTGTTGGTAGTATAGCCGAAAAGTTGGAGGTATTCAGCGCGGATCAATTCCGTGAAATTATTGCGGCAAAGGCACCCAAGCATTTAGGGCGCTTAGGTACTGCCAACACAGACTGGCAAGATGAAATCTACCGTACTGCCTACGGGCAAAATCATTCCGTCACGATTTCAGGAGGAACGGAGAAATTTGGATACCGGGCGTCAGTCGGGCATCAGGATCAGGAGGGAATTATCAGAACATCTGACACAAAGAGAACAAGCTTCTCGATGAGCCTAAATCAAAGATTACTTGATGACGATCTGAGCATAACCGTTAACCTGAAGGGTTCCAGAACCCATGACCGGTTTTCCCCTTTGGTTGTTGGACCTGCGATGGAGATGGATCCAACACAACCTATTCTTGATCCAACAAGTCCCTGGGGCGGATATTTCGTCTGGAGAAATGATGCAGGTGAATATGAAAGGCAAGCCACTATCAATCCTGTTTCGTCGCTGGCCATGGTTCAGGAATTAGGTTCTACCAACCGAAGCATCGGGAATATACAACTTGATTACAACCTGCCAATTAATGGTCTGTCGGCAAACGTAAATCTTGGTTATGACATAGCGAATGGCGATCGTGAAAGATTTCAGCCATCGAATTACTTCGCGGTTGCCGCAGATACAGGTGAGATAAAAATTGAAAACTATTCTCGCCTTAGCCAATTAGTAGAAACTTACCTTAACTACAAGAAAAATTTTGAAGGGATCAAAAGCAAGCTGGATGTCATTGCAGGTTATTCCTGGCAAAATTTCAATTCAAAATATCCAAGTCTTCGTGCCACCCGACTGACCGACAACAGCTATGGTGTAAACAATCCTTCCATAGCGAACAAAGTCGAAGCGTTTAACAGTGTCCTCGAAAACCGGCTAATCTCCTTTTTCGGACGTGTCAATTTCACGTACAACGACCGGTATATTCTTACCGCATCCTTGCGCAGGGATGGATCGACCCGGTTCAGTCAACAAAATCGGTGGGGAGTTTTTCCTTCTGCGGCCCTTGCTTGGCGCGTGATCGACGAGGGGTTCATGAGCGGACTTCAGAATACTTTTTCCGATCTAAAGTTCAGGATCGGATATGGTGTTAACGGTAACCAGGAAATTGGTGACTATCTCTACATCCCTTCTTATTCTCCGAGTACATCAACGGCACAATACCAGTTCGGAAACAGATTTGTTACTACGTTAAGGCCCAACGGATACGACAGTAATTTGAAATGGGAAGAGACTTCTTCTTTCAACGTTGGTTTAGACTATGGAATTCTAAAAGGAAGAGTTTATGGATCTCTTGAGTTTTATAAAAAGAACACAAAGGACCTGTTATTTGAACGCACCGTTCCTTCAGGTTCTAACTTAACCAATATCATTCTATCAAACATTGGTGAAGTTGAGAATACAGGCATTGAATTAACGCTGAATACCGTGGCCATCAGCAATGCAAACCTGACATGGAATGTTTCGGTAAATGCTGCTTACAACAAAAATGAAATAGTTGCGCTGGATGGCAGTGATGATCCAAACTTCAAAGGATATGAAGTTGGTGGAATTTCTGGAGGTGTTGGTAACAACGTGCAAATACTGAAAGTTGGTCAGCCTGCATATTCATTCTATGTATACAAGCAAAAATATGGTGCAGATGGTGCTCCGTTGGTTGATGGCGAAGATCATAATGAAGATGGCCAAACAAACTTGGCAGATATGTACGAGGATGTAAACAACGATGGGGCCGTCAACGATCAGGACAGACGACCTTTTCATCAACGTGCTCCGAAGGTACTTCTAGGACTTTCATCGAGCGTTAATTATAAAAACTTTGATTTGAGTTTCACCTTGAGGAGCAATCTAGGCGGATACATCTATAACAATGTTGCTTCTAACACAGCCAATCTCAGCAGGGCAAACGATAACTTCGTGCCAAGAAACATGGTGACGTCTGTTTTAAAGTCTAACTTTAAGAACCCACAATATTTTACAGACTACTACATCGAAAGTGCAGATTTCCTGCGGATGGATAATATTACGCTGGGCTACACAGCTAATGAAATATTGTCAAATAAGGTAAAGCTCAGACTTTACGTTACGGCTCAAAATCTTTTCTTATTAACAGATTATTCCGGTCTGGATCCTGAAGTATCGTCCGGTTCCGGTGCCACTTTGGCTCCCGGCATAGACAATAATGTCTACCCACGATCACGCACTTTCATATTTGGTCTTAACGTCGGATTCTGATAATAGAAATTCTTATGAAGCGAAATAATATATTTACACTACTGGTGCTAATCATCACTGTCATGTCATGTACAGATTTGGATGTTAGTCCAAAAAGTTCGGCAACTGCGAATGTCATCTTCAATAACCCAAGAGCATATGAACAATTCCTCGCAAGAATTTATGCGGGTCTTGCCATTAGTGGTCAGCAAGGCCCTGCTGGTAATCCTGATATCAAAGGCATTGACGAAGGTTTTTCCAACTACTTAAGACAATATTGGAAAGCGCAGCAGCTCACCACAGATGAGACTGTGATCGGCTGGAACGACGGTACTTTGCCAACCTATCACTTGCACACCTGGACCGCGCAAAACGAGTTTATCAATGCCATGTTCAACCGGATATATTTCCAGATCTCGATGGCGAATGAATTTCTTCGTGAAACAACAGATGAAAAACTCGATAGCCGTAACACCACGGACCAACTACGCGCTGCGGTACAGCAGTATCGGGCAGAGGCGCGCGCCTTGCGAGCGCTAAGCTACTGGCATGGACTGGACATGTTTGGTGCCATTCCTATTGTAACAGAAGCAAATGAGGTTGGTATAAGTGTTCCAGACCAATCTACAAAACAAGAGGTTTTCGATTTTATTGAGTCGGAGTTAAAATCAATAGAAAATGAATTGGCAGCGGCCGGACAAATAGAATATGGAAGAGTAGATCAGGGCATGGCATGGATGGTGCTCGCCAAACTGTACATCAACGCCGAAGTTTATACCGGACAGCCAAAATATACAGAATGTATTTCTTATTGCTCTAAAATCATTGATGCCGGATATCAGCTTGATGCGAACTATAATTCACTTTTCATGCTTGAAAACGTAAGCTCGCCGGAAATTATTTTCGCTGTTAATTTTGACGGAAACAGAACCCAGACCTATGGCGGTATGACGTTTTTAATTCATGCCTCTATAGGCGGATCGATGAATCCCGGGGACTACGGCGTAAACACGGGATGGGCAGGATTGCGTGCGACTAAAAACCTTGTAAACCTTTTCCCCGATGAAACTGGTGATACGGATGGCCGTGCAATCTTCTATACCAATGGTCAATCAAAAGAAATTCCAAATACACCTATCTCGGCTTTCAGCGAGGGCTATGCTGTTCCAAAATTCAGGAACTTGAATGTAGACGGCGATCCGGGCTCAAGTCTGGAATTTGTAGATACTGATTTTCCAATGTTCAGATTGGCAGATGTATACCTGATGTATGCAGAGGCTGTTGAACGTGGGGGAACAGGCGGTGACGAAGCAAATGCTGTTAGTTATATTAACCTCCTTCGCAATCGCGCTTACGGCGACGATAGTGGAAACATCACCGCTGCACAGCTTACATTGGATTTCCTTATTGACGAACGGGCCCGCGAATTGTATTGGGAAGCACATCGCCGCACTGACTTGATTCGATTCGGACTTTTTAGTGATAGTGAAGAATCTAACCCAAGGGCTGTATGGCCGTGGAAGGGTGGCGTTGCGGAAGGTAAAGAGACAGAAGGATTCCGGGATGTTTTTCCGCTTCCATCGTCGCAGATTATTGCAAATCCAAAACTCGTTCAGAACGAAGGTTATTAAGTTGTAAGAACACAAACAGAATCCAATGAAAAATATATTTATATTCTCGATCTTATCATTCATCGTCTTGTCATCCTGCGATGATGAGATCAATGCCGATGAGCTATTAAACTATCCACCAACCGTCATGAGCGTGACGCCCAAAACAAGTGTGAAGATTGGCGACTTTTCCATTAAGGTAACACTTGCTGACGGGCCAAAATCACCTTTGTCGAGCGCGACGATTATTTTGAAGGATGCCTCGGGTACGCAGCTTTATACAGTGACAGAATCACTAACCGGGATGATGGATTCTGTAGTGATTCAAGGTTCAGCTTTCAACGCATCAGCGCTGCCCTTGGGCGATTATTCCATTGCAATCAATGCAGTTGATAGCAAAGGAAACTCAACAGAGACGGTTAACAACTTCAAGATCGCAAATCAGCTTTATGCTGCCAACCACAATGAAATGTTTATTGCAGGTGCTTTCAACGGTTGGGGTGCAGACCAACTTGAATTAATTTCTGACAATACATGGGAGATTAAAGAAATTGATTTACAAGGAGGTCCCTGGAAATTCAAAAATACGGCGGATTGGACCGGCGCGGATTGGGGCGACTCAAATTGCGATAAGGTAATGGAGATTACAACAGGCGGCGGGGCTAACACCGAATGCGGGTATACTGGTCTTGTCAATGTTCGCTTTAATGACGAGACGCTGAAATATTCCGTTGTTCCATCAGTCAATTATGCTACAAATCTTTCGGCGCTTTATTTACTAGGAACCTTTAATACGTTTCAAGGACCGGTACCAAAATTAAATCTCATCGCCAATAACACCTGGGAGCTTCCAGAGATCAGGCTAAAGGCTGGCGATGCTTTTAAGTTTGCCGAGAGCCCTTTCTTCGAGGGCAAAAATTATGGCGATGCGGCGTTCGATGGTAAAGCCGATGAGTTCGGGCCTAATATCGTTTTACCAGTATCATTCGTAGATGCTTTCTACAAAATAACTTTTAACGACGCTACCCGCGCTTATAGCTTTACGTTACTTAGGTATCCCTACCCAGCTGAGCTGTATTTGGTTGGAGGCTCAACAGTAGCAGGCTGGACTCCGGCCGACGCGGTTAAGCTTGTTAAAGTAGCAGATGGAAAATTTGAGATATACACTTACCTGACATCATCTGGCGGAGGATTTAAATTTCTTCAGGCAAAAAATTATGATGGCGATTGGGGGAAAGCTTCAGAAGGGGTTATTGAACAGGAGGGAGAAGACAACGTTGAAGTGACTGCAGATGGTTTCTACAGGATACTCGTAGATTTTACAATTCTCAGCTATAATGTAACGGAAGTGGAGTGGGGAATTGTCGGCGATGCTACACCCGGTGGATGGAATACAGATACGGATATGTCCTTTGTCGGCGGACTGGGAAGTTATACCTGGGAGATCGATGTCACCCTTACTACAGGAGAATTTAAGTTCCGTGCAAATGACGGATGGGACATTAATTTTGGCAAAGGCGATTCCGATGGCACTTTAAAATTCAATAGTGGAAACATTCCTTCTCCTGGCGCAGGTGATTACCACATTGAAATTACACTCGATCCTGAAAACGGCTATACCTATACTGTGGCTCCGAACTAATTTATAGTTCGGTTATAAAACAGCGTGAAGAATTTTCTTTGCGCTGTTTCTCTTTACCCCATTAGCATGAAAAAGATACTTCTTCTGTTGTCAATTATTACCACCGGTGCATTTGCACAAGTTACTGTTACGCCATCATTTCCCACAGCTGATGAAGAGATCACGATCGTTTACGATGCCACCCGGGGTACATCGGGACTCGTTGGGGCTGCCAAGGTATTTATCCATGCGGGTGTTATTCTAAGCGGACCAACAGGAACAGGCTGGGAAAATGTGCAAGGCGATTGGGGGAACCCGGGGGCTGTCGGTGAAATGACCTCCCTTGGAAACAATAAATGGCAAATTAAATTGACGCCGCGTACATATTTTAATGTAGATGACGGTATCCCGATTTACAGAATTGGAATGGTTTTCCGAAGTGCTGGACCTTGTGGTGGTTTTGCAGGGAACTCTACGATCTGTAAAGAAGGAAAAAGTAGTACCAATACTGATATATTCATCGACCTGTATGAAGGAAATCAGTTGCAGATCAATTTAACAGCTCCAGATCTGTTTCCTATATTCAAGAATGCAGGAGAAACAATCGAGATCAATGCGATAATTTCAAAAGCATCTGATATCGTATTAAAAATCAATGGCATTGAAGTTCTCAATGAGCAATCAGTCACGTCGGTTAGCTATTCCCATACTGTTGCCGAATCTCCCGGAACCATTCAAGTAGTACTCATCGCGAATGATGGTACCGCGGTAAAGGAAAAATCTTTCAGCTATGTGATCCGAAGTATGGTGAATTCTGAACAGCGACCAGCCGGGATCATCGATGGAATAAATTACAGTGAAGACCCGACGTCTGTAACCTTGAGTCTGTGGGCTCCTCTGAAATCCTCTGTTTATGTTATCGGAGATTTCACCGGGTGGGAGATCTTGCCAGAATACCTCATGAAAAAAGATGGCGAACATTTCTGGTTAGAAATAAATGGATTGACTGAAGGTGAGGAATATGCTTACCAATTTCTGGTAGACGAAGCGTTGTATATAGCAGATCCCTATGCGGATAAAATTCTGGACCCGGATGATCAGTATATTCCCGTTAAGACGTATCCGAATTTGAAACCATTTCCGCCAGCTGCAAAAAAGGAACAATGGTACTTTAACCGAACTTCTGTATTACAGACCGGGCAGCAGACCTTTGAATGGGAGACAGTCGATTATGAAAAACCAAAAAAAGAAAACCTGGTGATCTATGAATTGCTGGTACGTGATTTTTTTGAAGCAGGTGAGCGAAGTTATCAAAATCTCATCGACACCATCGGCTACTTTAAAAAGCTCGGTGTAAATGCGATTGAACTCATGCCAGTCACAGAGTTCAATGGTAATGAAAGCTGGGGATATAATCCTGCCTTCATGTTTGCACCTGATAAATACTACGGCACGAAAAATAAATTGAAAGAATTCATCGATCGGTGTCATGCAGAAGACATTGCGGTCATCCTTGATGTCGTGATGAATCAACAGGATTTACCTAATCCCTATGTGTTGATGTACTATGATTTTAATGCGGGAAAACCTTCTGCCGACAATCCTTGGTTTAATCAGGACGCCACACATCCCTTCAATGTTTTCTTCGACCTGAATCATGAGAGTGCTTATACACAGCAATACCTTGACACTGTGAACTATTATTGGATTCATGAATACAAATTCGATGGATACAGGTTTGATTTATCGAAAGGTTTCACTCAAAAAAATTCCGGAAGCAATGTTTCCGGATGGGGTCAGTATGATGCCTCACGCATTGCCATCCTAAAACGAATGGCTGATAAAATCTGGAGTCACTCGCCGGATGCGTATGTGATCTTAGAACATTTTGCTGACAACACAGAAGAAAAAGAATTGGCTGAATATCGTGCGGACGAAGGAAAAGGCATGCTGTTATGGGGCAATTATAACAATGCCTACAGCCAGAATGTGACTGGCAACTCAGGGACAGAGTTTAGCAGTATCTATCATGCGAACAGGTCATGGTCGGTTCCGCATTTGATTGGATACATGGAGAGCCATGACGAAGAAAGGTTAATGTATCGTAACCTGCAAAATGGAAAATCTGCCGGCTCGTACAGTGTGAAAGATATAGCCACTGCGTTGGATCGAATTAAAGCTGCAAGTCTTTTGTTTTTTACCATTCCGGGGCCAAAAATGATCTGGCAGTTTGGAGAACTTGGATACGATCAAAGCATAAACCGATGTGGAGACGGAAGCATCAGCGATGGATGTCGGGTGTCTCCTAAACCGATTCGCTGGGATTACCGGGAAGACGAAGAACGCTATGAATTGTACACTCACGTCGCCGAGTTGATCCGGATGCGAAATGCATACGATGTTTTTACTTCTGGTACAGTCACAATCCAGCCGGGCACGTCGCTGGTGAAGCAAATCGGAATTAAAAACTCTCCCTACACCAGTAGCCCAGCCGATGCAACAGAAATGAATGTTCAACTGGCCGTAAATTTTGATGTTACGGAAAAAGCTACTCCGGTTCAATTTGCACATCCGGGAACTTGGTATGAGTACTACACTGCGGAAACGATTTACGTCACAGGAGCATCCTATAATTTAACCTTAGCACCGGGAGAATATAAACTCTACACGGATTACCCCCTAAAGGATCCGGTCACCAGTGTTGAGGACGAAATGACTTTTGATTTCATGCCTTACCCAAATCCTGTAAGAGATGAAATGTTTGTTGACGATAACAGAATAACTTCCATTAAACTCTATACACCTGAAGGCAAGGAACTACCGATAACGAAAAACTCCAGCCGGTCATGGAACCTGGCGGAATATCCAACGGGACTTTACATCATTAAAATCACGACACACGCAGGCGTGATGCAAACCAAAATCATCAAGCGCTGAGCTTCCAAAAAAATATTCTATGGTATCGAAACAATACAACGCAACACAAACCCTTCAGCACTTACCACAACAACGCTCCAATACTTTTTCCGACATGAAAATGGTTCGACATTTACTTTTATTTGTTTTGCTGTCCACTTCAGCCCTGGCGCAAAAAACACAAGATTCATTTCATAAGGTTGAGCCGCCGTTTTGGTGGATAGGAATGAAAAACACCACCCTTCAAATTCTTTTTTATAACAAGGACGTAAATGTTTCTCAATACACTGCATCGATCGCTTACGACGGCGTTCAGCTGAAAGATGTTAAAAAGGTTTCTAATTCGCATTACTTGTTTCTTACATTGGAAATAGCACCAAGTGCAAAGGCCGGAAACGTACCGATTCAATTCTCGAACGGAAAGAAAAAGATTACGTACCAGTATACGCTGAAAAACAAATCGACCGCTGATAACCGGATTAAAGGATTCGATGCTTCTGACGTAATTTATTTGATCATGCCCGACCGGTTTGCCAACGGCGATGTAAAAAATGATTCGCTGCCTGGAATGTTGGAAGGCGCACAAAGATCAAAACCAGAAGGCAGGCATGGGGGTGACCTCAAAGGGATTTCTGATCACTTAGAATACATCAAAGACCTTGGTGTAACTGCGATATGGCTGAACCCTGTACTTGAAAACAATCAACCCTATTCCAGTTATCACGGATATGCCATCACCGACCTTTATCAGGTTGACAGGCGCTTTGGTTCGAACGAAGATTATATATCCTTTATCAACAAAAGTCACCAGCTTGGATTGAAAGTGATTCAGGATATGGTCATGAATCATATCGGCAGTTATCATTGGCTGGCAAAGGACCTTCCCGAAAAAAATTGGATCCATCAGTTCCCGGAATTTACACGATCCAATTATCAGGGTACCGTTGTTTCCGACCCATATCAATCAGCGTACGATGCAAATCTTATCAGCAATGGATGGTTTGATACCACTATGCCTGACGTAAATCAAACTGATCCACTTTTTGCGACCTACCTGATTCAAAACACGCTGTGGTGGATTGAGCATTCTGGCATCGACGGAATCCGGATGGATACTTATCCTTATCCAGACAAAAACTTTATGGCAAGTTGGGTGAAGGATGTGATGTACGAGTATCCTTCATTTAATATTGTTGGCGAAGTGTGGATCGATAACATCGCGACGACCGCCTATTGGCAGAAGGGTTCGAAGAATTCGGATGGATATGAATCTACTTTACCTGCTGTCACCGACTTTCCACTTTGCTTTTCAATCCCCAAAGCATTGAATGAACCCGGCAGTTGGGACACCGGCATGCGGCGGCTGTACAATGTGCTAAGCCAGGATTTTGCGTACCCGAATGCAAATGGTAATCTGATTTTTTTAGACAATCATGACATGACGCGGATATATCTTTCGCTGCAGCGTGATATGCGGAAAATGAAAATGGCATTAGCTTTTTTATTAACGACAAGAGGAATTCCTCAATTGTATTACGGCACGGAGTTACTAATGGATGGCGATGGTGGTTATCATCCCAATGTTCGAAAGGATTTTCCAGGGGGATGGAATGGTGATCCCGCTAATGCTTTTTCAGCATCAGGACGGACGCCCGAGCAAAATGAAATTTATGATTACCTGAAAAATCTTTTGCATTGGCGTAAATCTGAGCCGACCGTTTATGCTGGTAAGCTAACACACTACATTCCGGAGGATAACATTTATGTGTACTTCCGCCATTACGAAGACAAAGCCATCATGGTAGTTCTTAATGCCAACGATATGAAGAAGGAACTTGTGACCGAACGATTTCATGAGCACATGAAACCGTTTGTTTCAGCCGTCGATATTCTAACACAGAAAAGACTCGAATCCCTTAATTCTATTACTTGTCCATCCTGGGGGATCCTGATTTTAGAACTTCAAAAGTAAAATGGATGCAACCGATTTAAATTAAAATAAATGAACTTTTTCACTTATTATTCCCTGAATTTTATTTACTTGACGAAAGGGAGAAACCCAAGCTCCCAGTTAGTCATTAACCTAAACCCAAACAGCCGTATGAGAACATTTTATCTGTCTTTTTGCAGGTATGCATCGGTTCTAGTGCTTCTACTTATTGCTACGACAGCATGGTCGCAGAGTAAGACCGTTACCGGAAAGGTAACTGCAGAAGAAGATGGAACCGGTATCCCTGGTGTAAACGTATTAGAAAAGGGTACCAGCAATGGTACGGTCACTGATGCAAGCGGAAATTATAGTATGACGATCCAAAGTGGCGCCACACTGATTTTTTCATTCGTCGGTTATGTATCGCAGGAAGTACCAATAGGGAATCAAACGACTCTCGATGTTAGCCTCAAGTTGGACGTGACGTCCCTAAGTGAAGTGGTTGTGATCGGATATGGTACGCAAGAGAAAAAGGAATTGACAAGTGCCGTTACCAGTGTTAAATCAGAAGATTTTAACCGGGGGACTGTAAATGATCCCGCCCAATTATTGCAAGGGAAAGTGGCCGGATTAAACATCGCCAGAGCTGGAAATGACCCCAATGGTGGTTTCAATATCAGACTCAGAGGTATTGCGAGTTTTGGTGCCAATACGGAGCCTCTCGTAGTAATCGACGGGGTAATCGGTGGATCATTAAGCACGGTCGATCCCAACGACATCGCGTCTATCGATATTTTGAAAGACGGTTCTGCTGCAGCAATTTATGGTTCACGTGGTGGAAGTGGTGTTATTCTTATTACTACTAAAACCGGAAAAGCAGGAAAATTTACCGTCGAATATAATGGCTCGGTTGCCGTGGAAGATATCGGTCGGACAATCAAAGTGATGACGGCAGATGAATATAGAGGTGTTGCTGGCGCAAAGGATTTTGGATCTAGTACGGATTGGCTGGATGAAGTCACGCAGACCGGTAGCTATCATGTTCATAATCTGTCTTTAGCAGGTGGCGCTGGCGGGACTGCTTTCAGAGGATCATTTAATATACGAGATGCTACGGGTATTGCTATCAATTCGGGGTTCAATCAAATCAATGGCCGATTTAACCTGACGCAGAAAGCGTTGAATGATAAGGCTACCTTTACAGTGAACTTGTCTACCACGAGAAAAGAAGCTGAGTTCGGCTTTTTAGAATCACTTCGATACGCTATTATTTCAAATCCCACCATGCCAGTTCATGATAATAGATTGGCCGCCGATAGTGAAACAGGTGGTGGAGAATACGGGGGTTATGCTGAACGCGGTATCTTTGATTACTTCAATCCTGTTTCCATTGCAGAACAAAACAAGAATGATGGGGTTGATACGCGACTAATTGCCAGTTTAAGAGCAGAATACGATTTTAGCGATATCATTCCTGGAATACGTGCATCCGTCTTCTATTCTCAACAAAATGAATCAGAAATCAGAGGTCAGTACTATGCGAAAACTTCTAAATGGATTGGGGCAAATAGAAATGGTTTGGGGAACCGATTAACCAAGCAGATGTTCACGCAACTTTTTGAGACTACACTTAATTATGACAAAGATTTTGGCGGCGCTAACCTGGCCATCTTAGGAGGTTATTCCTATCAGGATTTTAAGAATGAGGGTTTTGGAATGCAGGGCGGAAATTTCTTAACCGATGCGCTTGCCAATTTTAACATGGAAACTGCGTTGGACTTTGACCGAGGTCTAGGGCAAATTGTAAGCTACACAAATACAAATAAGCTAGTAGCATTCTTTGGACGAGCTAATCTGAACGTCAACGGTAATTACTTTCTCTCTGTAAGTGGTAGATATGAAGGCTCTTCTAGATTTGGCGCAAATAACAAATGGGGTATTTTTCCCGCAGCAAGTGCTGGTGTGACACTGAGTAACCTCTTTGATATTCCAGCTGTAAATACCTTAAAATTGCGTGCCAGCTATGGTGTTACCGGTAATCAGCCACGCGATTCATATCTTTCTCTTCCGAGGCTAAGACAGACAGGATATTTCTATTACAACGGTGGATATATACCAAGTTATGGCCCCGCAAGTAATGCGAATCCAGATTTACAATGGGAAACGAAGGCAGAGTTCGACTTCGGACTGGACTTTGCTATGTTAGATAGCCGGTTGACTGGAACTGCCGATTACTACATTAGAAGTACAAAGGATTTGTTAATTTCCGTGGATGTACCAGTTCCGCCAAATCTTTTTCCGCAAACCTTAGTGAATATTGGCGAGCTTGAGAACCAGGGGTTCGAACTGGCGCTTAATTATTTAGCCATAAACAAATCTAATCTAACGTGGTCTACTGGCGTGAATTTAGCCACGATGAAAACAAAGGTTGTTAGCTTAAGCTCAGCTGAATTTTCCGTTGGAGAAGGTGGCGTCCAGTACCGGGCGAATATGGGGTCACCTGGCCAGAATGATACAAGGTTGGTTCGTGTGAAAGAAGGCGATGAGCTTGGACAACTTTGGGGACCGATTCAGGAAAGTGTAAGCGCTGACGGAAATTTAGTCTTTAAAGACTTAAATGGCGATGGCACATTCTGTAATTGCGACGACGATAAGACCGTTATTGGTAATGGTTTGCCAAAACTGACGATGGGCTGGAATAACTCTTTTACATTCGGCAACTGGGATGCGACGATCTTTTTACGCGGTTCTTTCGGTCATGATCTGCTCAATAGCTATAGAGGATTTTATGAGAATACTGAGCCGACAACTGTAGTTAACTACAATATCGTTAACACGAAAAATTTTGATCCAAACATTAAAAAAGCAACTGTAAATAATACCCACGTCGAAAAAGCTGATTTTGTAAAGCTGGACAATATGTCCATTGGATACAGTCTGCCATTAGAAGGGAAAGCCTTGAACAGGTTCCGAGTTTATGTGGCCGCACAAAATCTCTTTGTGATTACTAACTACACGGGTGTTGATCCTGAGGTGCGTTATGTTGATACAAATGATGTAGACCCGAACGGATTTTTCCCTGACTTGCCTGACCCTCTTTCTCCTGGTGTAGAAAGAAGGGGAACGTACTTCACGACAAGAACTTTTACACTGGGCGTGAATCTTGGCTTTTAAAAATAAATGATTACGAACATGAAAAAATCAATAAAGCGAATTATAACGGTAGGGCTAGGGATCACATGCTTCACGATGTCCTGTACGAATCTTGATGAAGAAGTGTACGATACTGTCATTGCAGATAAATTCTTTAAAACGGAGGATGAATTTATTGCATCCCTGGGTCAGGCCTACTCCTCATTTGGCGGCATTGGAAATCACTCAAACTTATGGTCAATCAATGAGATCTCAAGTGATGAAATAGTTGTGTCCACAAAAGGAGGGGATTGGTATGATGGTGGCGTGTTACTCCAATTGCATGAGCATAAGTTTGCCCCTGATAACGGTTTCTTCAATAATGCATGGACGTTTATTTACGGTGGTATTAATGCTTGTAATCGTCTCATATTCCAGTTCAAAGCCCTGGGCACGCCTGAAGCTGAAGCTTTTATAATAGAACTTCGTGCCGTTCGTGCACTTTGGTATTATTGGGCAGTTGATGCGTTTGGGAATGTTCCGTTGGTGGTAGATTTTGAAGATGCTGAGCCACCGGCAACAGCGTCGCGTCAGGAAGTATTCAATTTTATTGAAAGTGAGTTAAATGAAGTGATACCATTATTACCCACGGCAAAAGATGCATCGACCTATGGTCGAATGACTAAATGGTCTGCGCTCGCAGTAAGATGCAAGCTCTATCTGAACGCCGGCGTATATACAGGCACTCCACAGTGGCAAAAAGCAGCGGATGACGCGAATGAAATCATCACCAACGGTGGCTATATGTTGGAAGATGATTATAAGTCGAACTTTGCTGCCAACAATGCCCGCTCAACAGAAAACATCTTTGTTTATCCTTACGATAAGGTGTTCGCACCTGGCTTCAATTGGATCGCAATGACACTTTCTGTCGCCAGCACCCCGACCCTGAATTTAACGTTTCAACCCTGGAATGGATATCAGACCGTGGAAGAGTTTTATAACTCGTACATAGATCCCGCTCAGAATCCAGGACCTCAGGGCCCCGTTTGGAAAGGCCTTACCAAAGACCTTAATCAGGACGGCATCTCAGATGATGTAGGTACACAAGATCTCCGGTTGTCCAACTTTATTGTCGGGCCACAGTACAATCAAGACGGAACACGTACTCTCGATGGAGGTTTTGAAGCAAATGATTTCGATGGAGCCCCCGTCACGTTCACGCCGCAGTTGAACGAGATATATCCACAAGGTTTGAGACAAGCAGGTGCTCGAATCGGCAAGTATGAGTTTGAAGTTGGTAGCACTGAAAATATGAGCAACGACTTCGTTATCTTCAGATTGTCAGATATCATATTATCTCTTGCTGAAGCAAAACATCGCTTAGGGCAAACCGCTGAAGCTTTAATATTGGTAAATACCATTCGGGAAAGAGCAGGGGTAGATCCATATCTTACCCTGACAGACGACCTTCTTTATGCTGAAAGAGGACGTGAAATGTATGCTGAAATGACGCGCAGGCAAGATCAGATCCGCTTTGGTAAATGGGATGATGCGTGGTGGGAAAAAGACGTGAGTGCACCTCACTACCAATTGTTCCCAATTCCAAAAGCACAGCTTGATGCTAATGATAAGCTTGTGCAAAACCCTGGCTACCCGGGTGCCGGAGGATAAAAAATTTAACATACGCAAAAAAGCAAGTAGCTTCATGCTATTTGCTTTTTTGTTTTTTGGACCTGTATCCCACCCGTTAATTTGTGAAATGTTTTGACATTGTAATGATTTTGACTAGCGTAGATTTTTGTGAAATTGATTCTTAATTTTGAATTGGTTTGAATGCTGTGACTGTGGGAATGCGATTGTATTTTAAGCTTATCTGTTCGATCATCCTTGTATTCTTAGGCTCCTGCTCTGTTCCGGAAAATAAAACTTCATCCGATACCTTATTTAAACTTCGCTCGCCTGAGGAAACCGGAATTAACTTTATAAACCAGCTCGACTATACGGAGCAATTAAACACTTATACTTACAAGAACTTTTACAGCGGTGGAGGCGTTGGCCTCGGAGATTTTAATAATGATGGCCTGATTGATATATTTTTTTCTGGAAACCTGGTTCCAAACAAATTGTATCTTAATAAAGGCAACTGGAAATTTGAAGACATTTCAACCACCTCCGGTGTCAGCATCAACGGAGTTTGGACAACCGGGATCAGTGTAGTAGATATTAATGGCGACGGGCTCTTGGATGTTTATCTATGCAAATCGGGACCACCCGGAGGCGCAAGAAGGCATAATGAATTATTTATTAATAATGGCGATCTTACGTTTACGGAAAGAGCCAAGGCGTATGGCCTTGCCTTTGAAGGTCTTTCTACGCACGCGGCGTTTTTTGATTTCGATAAAGATGGCGACTTAGACTGCTATTTATTAAACAATTCTTTTCGATCTGTGGGTGGATATGACCTCCGCGTCGGGCAGCGAAATCTTCCCGATCCATCAGGGGGGAATAAACTTTTGAGAAATGATAACGGAAAATATGTTGACGTAAGCGAAAAAGCAGGCATCTACACGAGCGCAATCGGTTTTGGTTTAGGCATTACGATTGGCGACTTGAATAAAGATGGTTGGCAGGATATGTATGTGTCCAACGATTTTTTTGAAAAAGATTATTTATACATCAACAATGCTGACGGAACATTTAAGGAATCGCTGGAAGAATACATGCAAGAGATAAGCCTTGGCTCGATGGGTGCAGACATGGCAGACATCAACAATGATGCGTTTCCGGAAGTTTTTGTAACGGAGATGCTACCCGAACATGATGATCGACTAAAGACGACCACACAGTTTGAAAGTTGGGACAAATATAATTTGAATTTGAAAAACGGATATTTCCGACAATTCAGCCGTAATGTTTTACAGTTCAACAATGGGAACAATACCTTCAGTGAAATTGCTCGGCTTTCAGGCGTCCATGCGACTGACTGGAGTTGGGGCGCTTTAATTTTTGATATGGACAATGATGGGCAAAAAGATATTTTTGTTGCCAATGGAATTTATAAAGAGCTTTTGAACCAAGACTATGTTAATTATGCTTCGAACCCAAAGTTTATACAGGAAATATCAAGCAAAAAAGAAGGCGTCATCACAAAATTGATCGATTCTATTCCGTCTACGCCAATAAGCAACTATGTCTTTCATAACCAGGGTAACCTATCCTTTAAAAACAAGACAAGGGAATGGGGGCTGGATGTTCCCACGCATTCCAATGGATCGGCTTACGGCGATCTGGACAATGACGGCGACCTGGATTTGATTTTGAACAACGTCAATATGCCCTCGATGGTCTTTGAAAATCAGGCAAAACAAATATTGCCGCGCAATAACACGCTTTCATTTGTTATGCATGGGGACCAGGCTAATTCATTTGCGCTGGGCACAAAAATAACCATAAGAACAGGTAATCAATCAATTTATCAGGAACTGTCACCGATGCGTGGGTTCATGTCAACTGTGGATAACCGGATTCATGTAGGCGTGGGTAATGTTGCCTTCGTCGATACAATTGTAGTAGCCTGGCCTAACGATAAGGTAACAATGTTATCGAATGTGAAATCCAATCAAGTTATTCACCTGTATCAAAAAGATGCATCGGTGATTACAAGACCAGATAGCGCAAAAAAAATTAACCAAACGATCTTCGACCCTATCCCTAAAAAGAAAGGCATCGCTTTTTGTCATGTTGAAAATGAATATGTCGATTTTGATCGAGATCGGCTATTATTTAATATGGTCTCAAACGAAGGCCCCTGTTTATGCACAGGCGACGTGAATGGTGATGGTCGCGAAGACTTTTATGTGGGAGGAGCCAAAGATCAGTCGGGAAGGTTATTCATTCAAAAGCCCTCTGGGGCGTTTGCCGCCTCGGATACAACCGTTTTTGAAAAGGATAAGGAGTCCGAAGATACAGACTGTATTTTTTTTGATGCTGACAGTAACGGTTCGCTCGACCTTTATGTGACCAGCGGTGGCGTGGAATTTTCCAGGAGTTCACCTGCGTTGCTCGATCGGCTTTACCTTAATGATGGTAGCGGGAAACTCAAAAAAATTAATCAACCGTTGCCCGTGTCAACAAATTTTGAGAGTACGGGTACCGTTGTTTCAAATGATTATGACAAAGATGGAGATCAGGATTTATTCGTCGGTGCAAGATTAATCCCATTTGCATATGGAACTCCAGCTAATGGCTACATCCTCAACAATGATGGAAAAGGGAATTTCACGAATGTAACAAAGACCATTGCTGTTCAAATCACTAAGTTGGGCATGATCACGGGCGCGCAATGGATTGATGTAAATAATGACGGTTTTCAGGACTTGGTGATCGTAGGCGAATGGATGCCTATTAAAATATTCGTTCAGGAAAATGGCAAGTTTGTGGATCGGAGTTCCGAATATGGGTTCGACAAAACGGAAGGTTGGTACAATGCGATTGAAGCCGGTGATTTTAATAAGGATGGCTACGTTGACTTGGTAGTCGGAAATCACGGCATAAATTCTCGGTTCAAAGCGTCAAGAACCGAACCTGTGTCGATGTACATCAATGACTTTGATCAAAATGGAACTGTGGAGCATATCATAACACAATATGATAAGGGTAAGTCTTATCCAATGGTTCTTCGGCAGGATATGGTGACGCAAATCCCGTCGCTGAAAAAAAAATACCTGCGTTATAAGGATTATAAAGAAAAGACGATGGAAGAAATTTTCTCTGCCGATCAACGCCAGGGAACTACCGTATTGAATGCCTATTCATTTCAAACAGCGGTTTGGCTGAATACTGGAAAGTCGTCATTTCTTAAGATAGACTTGCCCATTCAGGCACAATTTTTTCCTGTATATGCCCTTCATCTCGATGATTATGATTACAATGGCACCTTGGATATTTTAATGGGAGGAAACCTTCATAGGGCGAAACCAGAGACGGGTATTTATGCCGGTGGTTATGGCCTTCTTTTATCTGGCGACGGACACGGTGGATTTAAGGCTGTTGCTGCAGAAAAATCCGGGCTTAAAATAAAAGGTGAGATCCGGGGCTTCAGGAAGATAAATAATGGTGAAGGAGCAATATTACTGGTGGCTAAAAATAATGATACGATTGAAGTATTAAATTTATCAAAATGAAAATTAACGGTTTATTGTTCTTTGGCTTGGTAGGTTGTTGTATGTCAATGATGTCATGTGGTCGAGGCAAAGAATTGCTATCAGAAAAAAATTACGATAGTCTGTTCTTGGGCATTCACCTCGGAATGACAAGATCCGAGTTCTACGATCACTGCGCCGAGCTAAATCGCTTAAAAGTATTTACGCACGGTCCTACCAATACCAGTGTTGAGTATATGCTGACAAGCGAGCTCGAGAAACCCGTTGTAATGCGGTTTTATCCTTCTTTTTATAAAGATAGAATTGTCGACATGCCGGTCACTTTTTCCTATGAAGCCTGGGCACCCTGGAATAAGCAGTTCAGTTCAGATTCTCTGTTGACTAAAATGCTTCCTGTCTTTAAAAAATGGTATGGCGAAGATTTTAAGGTGATACAGCATCCATCTCAGGGAAAAGTATACGTTAAGATGGATGGGAAGCGAAGGATAAATTTATTCCTTCGAGATGATCAGTTCGTGCAAGCGGTTTTTACAGATCTTGCATTAGAAAAAGAAAGGAAAAGGGAAGAGGCTGAGAAAAGCAACTGAACGGTCATCAATGTTCTATAAATCTGACTTTGTTTCGTGGTGTATCGTGGTCTTAGTAGCTACCGGTTGCTCGACACGGGAAAAAAAACACGATCCGCTTTTTACCGAACTGGATGCTGACCGCACTGGAATCGCCTTTGCTAATACGCTATCGTTCGACAAGGACTTTAACATTTATACATATCGCAATTATTACAACGGGGGGGGTGTTGCACTGGGCGATATCAATAACGATGGTCTTCTCGATGTGTACCTCACCGGAAATATTGTACCCAACAAACTATTTTTGAACAAGGGCGACTTCAGGTTTGAAGATATCACGGAAAAGGCGGGCGTGGCAGGGAAGAGAGCTTGGTCAACTGGTGTGAGCATGGCGGATGTCAATGGCGACGGCCTGGTTGATATTTATGTCTGTAACTCCGGCGACGTAAAAGGCGACAATAAACAAAATGAACTGTTCATTAATAATGGGGACCTGACGTTTACGGAGCGCGCCCAGGAGTACGGAATTGCGGATCGCGGTTATACCACACACGCGGCTTTTTTCGATTATGACAAAGACGGTGACCTTGATTTATACATACTCAACAACTCGTATCAGGCGATAGGCAGTTTTAATCTTCGGAAAAATGAACGCCCACAACGGGATTCGCTGGGCGGTGACAAACTTTTGCGTAATGATGGAAACAAGTTTATTGACGTCAGTGCGGAAGCCGGCATTTATGGAAGTGTAATTGGTTTTGGATTGGGCGTAACGGTCGGCGATGTAGATAAAGATGGTTGGTTGGACATTTATGTCTCCAATGATTTTTTTGAACGCGATTATTTATACATCAACAATCATGACGGTTCATTTAAGGAAAGCCTTACAGAACAAATGAAGTCTATTAGCGGGGCATCAATGGGAGCAGACCTGGCGGATATCAACAATGATGCTTACGCTGATATTTTCGTAACGGAAATGTTGCCTAAAGAAAATTCACGGCTAAAAACCGTTACTACATTCGAAAACTGGGATCGGTATAATTATAGTGTGCAAAACGATTACTATCACCAGTTTACAAGAAATATGCTTCAATACAACAATGGTGATGGAAGTTTTAGTGAGATCGGACGGTTAGCCGGCGTTGAGGCCACGGACTGGAGCTGGGGCGCATTAATATTCGACATGGACAATGATGGTCTAAAAGATATTTTTGTATCGAATGGTATTTTCCAGGATTTGACAAATCAGGATTATCTTCAATACGCCTCAAACCCGGAGATTGTGAAAAATGTTGTGTCCGGAAATGGCGTAGATTATAAAAAGCTCATAGAACCAATTCCATCGGTACCAATTCCAAATTTTGCTTTTCATAATCAAGGTAACTTACGTTTTGTTGATAAAGCCAGTGAATGGGGATTGGGTGAACCGAATTTTTCGAATGGTTCTGCCTATGGAGATTTAGATAATGATGGAGATTTAGACTTAGTCATCAACAACGTTAATAGCGAAGCGTCAGTTTTTCGAAATGAAACTAATCAGCGTTTAATTAATCGCTATTTGAAGTTTGAATTGAAGGGGATGGGTAAAAATACATCGGCATTTGGCACAAAGATCACTATACTACACAAGGATAAAACTTTTTACCTGGAACAGATGCCCATCCGAGGTTTTGAATCCTCCATGGATCCTCGCCCAAACATAGGACTGGGGAAGATTGATACCGTCGAAAGAATTGTGGTTGAATGGCCCGATGGAAATGGCGAACTCCTTTTTGATGTGCCCACTAATCAAACTTTGATTCTTGAGCAAAAGAATGGTGTTCCTCTTCAGAGCATTAAATTGTACCAGCCCGAAGTAATTAACGTTGATCCTACATTTACACCCGCTAAAGATGTTGCCGAATTCCTGCACAAAGAAAATGATTTTGTAGACTTTGATAGAGACCCGTTGATCTATCATATGCTAAGCATGGAGGGTCCGCGTATGACAATGGGAGATGTTAATGGAGATGGGCGCCAAGATTTTTACATCGGTGGAGCCAAAGATCAACCCGGCGCATTGTTTATTCAAACCGACAACGGGGGATTTAAGCGCACAAATGAAAAGGTCTTTGTAAAAGACCAGGCCGCTGAGGATATGGCAAGCACATTTTTTGATGCCGATAATGATGGTGATGTCGATTTGTATGTGTGCAGTGGAGGGAACGAATTTTCAAATGTGTCTACTGCTTTAATTGACAGGTTATACATCAATGACGGCAAGGGTAATTTTAGTAAATCAAACCAGGTACTTCCCACGTCAAAGTTTGAGAGTACATCTACCGTCAGTGCGGCAGATTACGATAGCGATGGTGATCAGGATCTATTCGTAGGCGTCCGGCTTCTTCCATTTTCGTATGGCGCACCAATGAGTGGATACATTTTAAATAATGACGGAAACGGAAATTTTAAAAATGTAACTGCTGAAATCGCGCCGGAGCTGACCAACGTAGGGATGATCACGGATGGGGTATGGGCTGACATTGACGGTGACAACGATTATGACTTGCTTATTATTGGGGAATACATGCCAGTGAAAATTTTTTTAAATAATGAGGGGAAGCTGAAGGATCGGACATCGGAATCAGGCCTTAGTAAAAGCAATGGCTGGTGGAACCGCCTGGAAGGTTCTGATTTAGATCATGACGGCGATATTGATTTTGTTATAGGTAATCATGGCTTGAATTCAAGATTTAGGGCCTCCGTTGATCAACCTGTATGTATGTACATCAACGATTTTGATCAAAATGGCACAGTCGAACAAATCATATGCACATACAATGGAGTTACAAGCTATCCTATGGCCCTCCGGCATGATTTGGTAAAACAAATACCTTCTTTGAAGAAGAAATACTTGAAATATGAGAATTATAAAGATCAGACAATAACTGACATATTCTCGCCTGAGCAGATCAAGCAGTCGTCCAAACTTGATGCATATGAGTTTTCAACGAGCATTTTGATCAACCAGGGACATGGAAAATTTTCATTGCGACCGCTTCCGATTGAAGCGCAGCTATCTCCCGTATACGGAATTGAAATAGCGGATATTGACAGTGATAATCATCCGGATATACTATTGGGCGGTAATTTGTATAAAGCAAAGCCAGAGGTGGGGCGCTACGATGCGAGTTATGGAGTCTTTTTAAAAGGGGATGGAAAAGGAAATTTTAAGCCAGTTTCTTCAAAAGATTCAGGTATTAAAATGGATGGTGAGGTAAGAGATATCATTTACGTTAAAACAGAACAGGGTGACCTGATTTTAGCTGCCCGCAATAACGATTCAATCTTAGCATTTAAGAAGAAGAAAAAGTGATCCGTAATTTCTATCTTATCACGAGCGTACTTTTTTGTGTATTGTTGGCTATCGGGTTACAAAGCTGTCAAAACAATCAAAAAAGGAATCAGCTTTTTTATAAGGTCCCAGTTTCACAAACAAACGTAAATTTTGAAAACACCCTTAAAGACTCCGACGATTTTAACATCATCGAGTATTTATATTTTTACAACGGTGGGGGAGTAGCATTAGGGGATATTAATAATGATGGATTAGCAGATATTTACTTTTCATCAAATCAGCAATCAAACAAGCTCTACCTGAATAAGGGAAAATTTGCCTTTGAAGATATTACATCGAAAGCGGGCGTCTCGGGCATTGGAAATTGGAAAACAGGAGTAACAATGGCCGATGTAAATGGCGATGGGTTCCTCGATATATTCGTATGCGGTGTTGGGAACTATAAACAATTCAATGGCAGGAATCAACTTTTCATCAATAATGGTAACCTTACTTTTTCGGAAAAGACTGACGAGTATGGCTTAACTTTCCGGGGGTTCTCTACTCAGGGCTCTTTTTTTGATTATGATAATGATGGTGATCTCGACCTGTATCTTGTCAATCATTCCGTCCATACGCGAAGATCCTATGGCAATGCAACGCTACGATTTCAAAGTGATTCGCTAGCCGGAGACAAGTTGTATCGAAACGAATTGATTCCCACTGGCAAAACCTATTTCAATGATGTTACTTCGGAAGCTGGAATTTTAAACAGTCAAATCGGGTATGGCCTGGCCGTTGGAATTTCGGATCTTAATCTGGATGGATATTTAGATATTTACGTGTCCAACGATTTTAATGAAAATGATTACCTCTATATAAATCAGCGCAATGGAACATTCACTCAAGAATTGGAAAAGGCGATCCCACATTCAAGTCGATTCTCAATGGGAAACGATATTGCCGACATCAACAATGATGGCTTGATGGATATCGTGACTTTAGACATGCTGCCAAAAAATGAAAAGGTAATAAAAACGACCGCCGGCGAGGATCCTTATGAGATATACGAGTTTAAACTCCAGCATGGATATCACTATCAATTTGCAAGAAATACTCTTCAGCTAAACCGTGGATGTGATGATACAAATAATTTAATGTTTAGTGACGTTGCATCTCTTGCTGGAATAGAGGCTACGGATTGGAGTTGGGCTCCACTGTTGGCCGATTTTGACAATGATGGTTACAAAGATCTCTTTGTAGCTAATGGCATCGTTGGAAGACCAAATGACTTGGACTATATTAATTTTATCGTGCGCGATTCATCGCAGCGCTATCTTTCCGATCAACAGCTTGTTGAACAAATGCCTTCCGGTAAAGTACCAAATGTTTTTTTTAGGAATCAAGGGAATTTGTCGTTTCAGGATGTTTCAGTCTCATGGATAGGAAGTGAACCCAGTTTGTCTAATGGAGCATCTTATGCAGATCTGGACAACGATGGCGATTTGGATTTGGTGGTCAACAATATTAATGAAAAGGCTTTCCTATACCGCAATGATTTAGGACAAAAAGATTTCAATTTTCTGAAAATTAAATTTGAAGGCAACGGCGCCAATCGATTCGGCATCGGTGCGAAAGTCTTGGTCTTTACAGGGAATAAAAAAATTATACACGAGCAAATCCCTTCGCGAGGTTGGTTATCTTCTGTTGATTACACGATGCATATCGGACTTGGAAATGAAAAGGTGGATTCAATTTCTATTCGTTGGACAGACAACAAAACTCAGACATTGAAAACTATCCAGCCAAGAGAAACGATTACGGTAAAACAATCAGATGCATTTGTTCAGCATCAAAAAGTGCGGGAGGCTGGCCATCAGCTGCTCCACGAAGGTATTGAACATTTATTCACACACAAAGAAAATAACTTTACGGCCTTTAATACCGAACGATTGATTCCTCACACATTAACCACGCAGGGCCCAAAAATTGCTGTCGGCGATGTTAATGGGGACAAGGTCGACGATTTTTTCGTGTGTGGTGCAGCCCGACAACCAAGTGCGATTTTTATTCAAAATAAAAATGGTGACTTCGTTCAATCTGTTCAGCCGATCATTGAATCAGATTCATTAGCAGAAGATGTTGATGCCACCTTTGCGGATGTAGACGGTAATGAAACACTGGATTTAATTGTAGTAGGAGGAGGACAAGAATTCAAAGGAAGGAGTAAGAATCTTTTGGCCCGCTTATACCTAAATGATGGGCACGGAAAATTTGTTAGAGCCGAAGAAAATCTTCCAGACATATTTGTTAATGCGTCGTGTGTAGAACCAGGAGACGTAGATAATGACGGCGATATCGATTTGTTCATCGGAGGCCGAGTAATTTCAGGAACATACGGAGTAGATCCACCAAGTGTCTTGCTGATAAATAATGGCAGAGGCATTTTTCAAGAGGAAACTTCGCGTTTGGTTCAACACGAAAATAATACCACAACACTGGGGATGGTGACCGACGCTGTGTGGCAAGACGTCAATAACGATGCAAGAACTGATTTAGTTGTCGTCGGTGAGTGGATGCCCATTACAGTAATGATTCAAGATGAATCAGGTTTTTTCAAAAACAAAACAAAGGCATACGGCCTGGAGCAAACCAATGGATGGTGGAATACCATTTCAGCGCACGATTTTGACAAAGACGGAAACGTTGATTTTGTTGTCGGCAACCTGGGTCATAATTCTCGTCTAAAGGCTACCATAAACGAGCCAGTAAGCATTTTTATCGGCGACATCGACAATAACAATAGCCTCGATCACATCTTAACGTATTACAACCAGGGCGAGCGTTATCCTATAACATCACGCGACCAACTTGTAAAACAGATACCATCCCTGAGGCGTAAGTTTCTAAAATATGATGCTTACAAGAATGTTAAACTTGAGGACATTCTTGATCAGAACAGTCAAAAGAAGTTTAGCCGGAAGGATGCATATACATTTAGCTCGGTGTACGTTCAGAACACAGGAAAAGATAAATTCTTAATACGTCAACTTCCCATTGAAGCACAGATGTTCCCAATCTTTTCGTTTAATGTCGATGATCTAAATGACGACGGCAATGCCGATATTTTAATGGTAGGAAATTTAGATGCCGTCCAGCCAGATTTCGGTCGTTATGATGCTGGTTATGGCTTAGTTATAATGGGCGACGGCAAGCACGGTTTTAAATCCCTTGAGGCGCAACAATCTGGCTTTGTCGTCAAAGGACAAGGGAGGGATATTAAGGTGTTAAAAGATTATAAGAACAAAAAAAGATTTGCAGTTTCCAGAAACAACGCGAGTATTAAGGTATTCATAAAAGGGAAAAATTGAGATAAGAAAAAGCTTTGTGCTTTTTAATTTTGCTGTTGAGATCGTGAAGAATGATTATAGACAGGAAATAATGTAACGGTTTCAGAACTAATCGAGCCAGAATTGCTCCTGAATTTTTAAACAGCCACTAAGAAGAACCTGCTAAAGTTATTAATACCTGCCGTCTTTTTTATATTTTTCTGATTCATAAAAAAAAGGATGCGGTTATTGTTATTTTTTTTGATTATTGGTGTATTAGCCTGCCGCGAGAAAGATGACTATACTGCTCGTCCAAATCCTAACGCCCTTTTTAAAAGGATGAGTTCAACAGAAACCGGAATTGCATTTGTTAATAAGGTAGAGACAACTGATGAACTGAATGTATTCCGTTATCGCAATTTTTACAACGGAGGCGGTGTTGGCCTTGCTGACTTCAACAATGATGGATTATCAGATGTGTTTCTCACTTCAAACATGGGCCCCAATAGGCTTTTTATCAACAAAGGGGACTGGAAGTTTGAAGACATAACGGAACCTTCCGGAATCGCGGGCACAAAGGCCTGGTCAACAGGTGTAAGTGTTGTTGATATCAATGCCGATGGTTTTCTCGACATCTATGTTTGCAATGCAGGTGATGTAAAAAACGGCAATCGTGAAAACGAACTATTCATTAACAATGGCAATCTCACATTCAAAGAAAGCGCAGCTCAGTATGGGTTAGCGGACAAAGGATTTGGCACCCACGCGGCTTTTTTTGATTACGATAAAGATGGGGATCTGGATTGTTATGTTTTGAACAATTCCTATAAACCTGTTTCATCGCTCGGATATCGAAACCTCAGAAATGTTCGTGATGAATTTGGAGGACACAAACTGTACCGAAACGACAATAATAAGTTTGTGGATGTCAGCGAATCGGCTGGAATTTTTGGGAGCGTAATAGGGTTTGGGCTGGGCGTTACTGTGGGCGATGTCAACCAGGATTCCTGGCCTGACATTTATATCTCCAACGATTTTTATGAACGTGATTACCTCTATATCAACAACGGAGACGGTACATTCAATGAAAGCCTGGAAAAATACATGGGCCACATCAGCATGTTTTCGATGGGAGCTGATCTGGCTGATTTGAATAACGACGGGTATCCGGAAATATTTTCAACGGATATGCTACCCGAAGACGACATTCGTTTAAAAACACTAACGGCATTTGAAACATATGATGTATATCAACTGCGCATACGAAACGGATATTACCATCAGTTCATGCGAAACATGCTTCATCTCAATAACCGGGACGGAAGTTTTACAGAAATGGGAGAACTCGCCGGCGTATCTGCTACCGACTGGAGTTGGGGTGCATTGATCGCCGATTTTAATAACGACCAGCATAAAGAAATATTTGTTTGTAATGGCATCTACAAAGATCTTATCAACCAGGACTTCGTAGAATATTTAGGAAGTAGCGACCAAATGCGGACCGCAATCGAAGGAAAGGAAATCGACTTCGAAGAGTTTACAGAAAAAATGCCTTCTCAAAAACTTAGCAATTTTTTATTTGCGCAACAGGACGATCTTCAATTTAAGAACAAGGCAAAAGAGTGGGGGCTGGATGAACCAAGTTTTTCGAACGGTGCCGCTTATGGCGACTTAGATAATGATGGTGATTTAGATCTGGTTGTTAATAATGTAAACCAGGAAGTTTTTGTTTATCAAAACAGAAGTCGCGAGTTGAATCAAAACAACTACTTAGCGTTCAGTTTTAAAGGAAACAAAAAAAATGTTTTCGGTTTAGGTGCCACGGTGCAAGCTTATGTGGATTCAGGTGTTTTGGCCTTTGATCATATGCCCATTCGTGGATTTCAATCAAGCATGGATTATAAAATCATTATTGGGTTAGGTAAACTTGAACAGGTAGATAGCCTGGTCGTTACATGGCCCGACCGGAGGGTTCAGATAATGAAGGATGTAAAGGCAAATCAATTGCTTACCGTCTCAAATGAAGCAGCGAAGGACCTTAAAGTCATGCCGGCTAGAATTGTGCCGCTGTTAAGCCCCGTAAAGAATGATTCAATCGTTCATTACGAAAATACATTTAACGATTTCGATCGCGATCGTCTCAAATATCACATGTTGTCTACCCAAGGTCCTGCATTTGCAAAAGCTGATATTAATAAGGATGGTCTTGATGATTTCTATTTAGGGGGATCAGCGGGTTATACCGGTGCAATTTATATTCAGCAAGCTGATAACAAGTTTAACGCGCTATCCGAAGTGTTCGCGGCAGATAGCGCTGCTGAAGATGTGGCTGCCGTTTTTTTTGACGCTGATAACGATGAAGACCTTGACCTGTATGTCGTAACAGGTGGAACGGAGAATACGACACAATCTATTCACCAAGTGGACCGGTTATATGTCAATGAGGGTATTAAAAACGGAACGCCGGTCTTTGAGAAATCTACGGACCGCATTCCACTGATTTATCAAAGTGGAAGTTGTGTTAAGCCGGCCGATGTTGACAATGACGGCGATATAGATTTGTTCGTTGGTACACGCTTGTTGCCATCTTATTACGGGTTGCCGTGCGATCAAGTGCTGTTGGTAAATGATGGCACTGGCACATTCAGAGATCAAACAGTAACCTTGGCTCCCCAACTCAAACAATTGGGAATGGTCACGGATGCACATTGGTTCGACTACGATAAGAATGGATTTTCCGATCTGCTTATCATTGGCGAGTGGATGCCTGTAACGCTGTTTATGAATGACGGAAAAAAATTAATGAAAGCAGAAAAAATTACGGGCGTTGATCATTCTGAAGGATGGTGGAACCGGCTTAAAGCCGTCGATATTGACAACGATGGTGATGAGGATTTTGTCTTGGGAAATTTAGGTTTGAACTCCATATTTAAGCCCAATGCGTCGGCACCTGTTTCGCTATATGTTAGCGATTTTGACAAAAATGGATCCATAGAACCGATTTTCATTCACAACACGCAAGGCAGAGAATTTCCTTTTGCCCTTCGCCAGGACATCATCAAACAAATACCTTCCTTGAAAAAGGAGTTTGTCTTTTATAAAGATTATGCTGACAAAACAATTGAGGAAGTAGTTGACAAAGCCTCACTAAAAAAGGCGCACAAACTACAGTTTTATGAACCGCATACATCCTTACTTGTTAACAACGGTACGAAAGGATTTAAATTAAAACATCTGCCTGTCGAGGCGCAGTATTCACCAGTTTATGGAATCGAGGTTTTTGATGTGGACGGGGACCATATTGACGATCTTATTATTGGAGGTAATCTATTTGCGGTGAAACCAGAGGTTGGCCGGTATGATGGATTGCGGGGACTTGTTTTAAAGAACGATGGTCACGGCAACTTTAAACCATTAAGTTCAATAGAATCGGGATTGGCTATAGAAGGCGAGGTGAGACATATTAGCACCTTAAACAGCAAGGCCAATAAAACGCTCACTTTTATCCGTAATAATAATACCGTCGTATTCTACCGTATTAAATAAATCGTATTACAAATCGTCTTTCAACTAGTTTTTTATTCCTGTTGTTAGGTTGTAGCAGCAAAGAAAAAGGCAGTGGGGAATTTCTGAATGTTTCAATTGATCTGGGAAGAGGGAAATTTAAGTTCATTCCTTCCCGAAGTGGCGCAATTTTCACGCATGAATATTCATTATCATGTTTGATAAAGAGGAGTTATTAGACGTTATGCCCTCATGTTATTTTTATCATCCAAATACCCAAAATGGGTCGTTATGACGGGCGCTATGGATTAATTCTTAAAGGGAAAGGGAATTTCCAAGCGTTATCTTCTTTCTAGCAATCAGCAATAATGATTCGTTGGGAGCCCTTAGCATGTAAACTCCAAAACAAAGATGCTGGTTGTTGCCTCCCAAGAATGCTGACTTTATAAATTCAGATTTCATTCAGCTTTTGACTTTAGTTTAGGGAATTTACTGAAAGAATTAACTGTTGTTTTTTTAAAATTTCGAATCGTCGCAAAGAGGGCGGAGCTTTTCAAAAGCTCAGTTGCGTTCGATAAATTCTTTTATATTTCTGAAGATTGGGTAATTTTAGAGGTTAAATTATTGGTTTCTTATGAAGAAGTCTCTACTGAGTTTGGTAATCCTATGTGTGGTATTGTTTTCATGTTCCAGCGATGAAAAAGAGTGGAGATCAAAGGTTGACCGGGCCGATTTTTTACATCGTTCTGTAAAACAAGTCACAGATGTCATTGTGCATGATATTTTTTCGCCCCCGGTTGCGTCGCGTATATATGCGTATATGAGTGTTGCAGGCTATGAAGCTGCTATTCACCGTGATCAACAATATGTGTCAATGGCGGGCCAGCTAAATGGACTTGAGACTGTCCCCGCACCTCAAGATGGCGTAGAGTATTGCTATCAGCTTTCCGCAGTTCAGGCAATGTTAAAAGTTGGAAGAAATTTGGTCTTCTCGGAAGACAAAATGGATGCTTTTTATGAAAAGATCATGAAAGAATTTAGGGACACTGGCATACCCGATGAGGTTTATGAACGGTCTGTCGCCTACGGTACCCAAGTGGCTGATCACATCATCGCATGGTCAAGTAAAGACAATTATAAACAAAGTCGTTCCTTTCCGAAATATTCTATTTTAGATGATCCGGCGACGTGGAAACCAACGCCGCCTGCCTATATGGATGCCATCGAACCGCACTGGAATAAGATTCGTACATTCGGAATAGACTCCGCCGGGCAATTTAAACCTAAGCCGCCAACCCCTTTCTCGATAGACAAAGAAAGCACTTTCTATAAGGAAGCCTTAGAAGTCTATGACATCGGAAAAAAAATGACACAAGAACAACGTGAAATCGCTTCCTTTTGGGATTGTAATCCATTTGTGATGAATGTAAAGGGCCATGTGATGTTTGCTACAAAGAAAATTTCACCAGGTGGGCATTGGATGAATATTACACACGTGGCGTGTGCGAAGACCAAAGCAGACTTTGTAAAGGCGGCGGAAGCTTACATGCGAGTATCCGTATCGTTATTCGACGGTTTTGTGTCATGCTGGGACGAGAAGTATAGAAGCAGATTAATACGCCCTGAAACCTACATAAATCAATACATAGACGAAAACTGGGTGCCACTTTTACAAACACCGCCCTTCCCTGAGTATACCAGTGGCCATAGCGTTATTTCTGCCGCCGCAGCGGTAACATTAACAGATCTTTTTGGTGATAACTTTTCTTTTGTTGATTCTACTGAAATTGAGTTTGGCCTAACATCCCGGTCGTTTAAATCCTTTCAAGAAGCATGCGAAGAGGCGGCAGTTAGTAGGATGTATGGCGGAATACACTACAGGCCTGCGTTTGAACTTGGACTCGTGGAAGGTAAGGCAGTGGGTACCTATATCCTCTCCAAAATAAAAACAAGGAGAGAAGACTTAACAATCAGCCAATAGGTTAAAACCAAATTGGTCGTTGATAAGTACTGTTGCGAAGTGAACTACAATCCAAGCAACGTGACGGATACTCTTGAAAATTCCGGTTGTTATAAGTACAAGTCGTAACTAGCAAAGGAAAACCCAAATCCCTTTGTAGTAAGTAAAAACGGTAAAAACTTTCATTTGTAGCCTGGAAGTAACCGTAAACTTTTTCGTCCGGATTTTTGATGTTGTTGATATTACCTTTGATCTCCGCGGGAGGGGTGTCGAAAATGGAGCCTACCTGGTTAGCTACAATATTCACTTTTCTCCAATACTCATAAGCGTCTCTTGTAAGGGACGATTGATATGTGGTGAAATAATGTTTTTCAATAAAGGTCCAATCAACAATTCGTGATACTGCTAAAAGATTTTCGACAGTAGTTGCTTTGACATCTTCGCCATTGAAAAGCACGATACGCTGCGGGTCCGCATCTTGGATAATGAAGCAGGGAGGAGGTACGTAACCAAGCGGGTCGGGAAAATCGGTAGGCGTAAGCAGAAAACTTTCGATTGTATTCCATTTCACGTAGGGTGTCTGTGATCCCGCGGGCAACGTGGAATTTAAATATATTTTTATAAATGGCTCGGTTGACACAATCCCTTCCAGGTCAGTAAATTCTTCTCTCACAAATTCATACGTCGCGGTAACTTGTCCAGCCTGTTGAGGCATTTCCTCCCATGCCGATTCATAGATCTCCCCAGAAGGCGTGGTCACCCGTATCTGGTAGGTTTTTAAAGGTTCACCTGAGATACCTTGCAAAAAATACATCCCTTGATTTGAAGGGTCTTCCGTGTATCCATAGGATTGTCCGCCTTCACTCAATAGAATGACGTCAGCCCCTGACAGCGGGACAGGAAGACGTTCTGTATTTGCTGTTATCCCTAGTTGGACGAAATTCCGCTCCGGGATAGAGCTGACTTGCCCACTGACTACTAATTTTCCTCCAATATTCTCCGTTTCAACCTCTATAGGCGTCAAACAACTACTGAGCAAAAGCGTCGATATCGATCTTACGCATAATTTTATGACGTTGCTTCCTAGTATCATTAAAATTTGAAATTATAAGTTATCGATGGAAGTGCTGCGCCAAGCACTGAAAGTTTAAAAGGCTTTGGGATAAAATAGTTGTTGGCAGGCCGCCTATAGAAAACAGAATATGCGTTGTCGCGTCCCAATAAATTATAAACTGAAAACACCAGGGAGTCGTCTATCTTTTTTACAATGTTTCCAATCGTGAAAGAAAAGTCAATGCGCAAATAATTTGGAATTTTGTATTCGTTTCGATCAGAATAAATGGGAACTACGGTACTACCAACAATATAACTGGATTCAATGGCCGTTAATGGTCGGCCTGTTGTATAGGATACAATGACAGAGAAAGCGCCTTTGTTCCTGAGCTTACGATCAATCACTAAATTAAAAGTGTGTGGCTTATTATAGTTAGAGGAATACCGTTTCCCGTCATTTATAGACTCGGCCCCATTTTGCGATGGAACTCTTAATTCTGTTTGAGAATATGTGTAAGAAATCCAGCCGGTCCATTTTCCTTTTAATCTCCGGATGTATAATTCTCCTCCGTACGCTCGGCCAGATCCGGTAAGTAATTCCGTCTCCAAGTGAGGATTTAGAAATAATGCTGGAAAATCTTTATACTCAACGAGGTTTCTCATGTCTTTGTAAAATAACTCCGCAGAAGTTTCCCACCGATTATCTTTTATATTTAAAAAGTAGCCTATGGAATAGTTATCTGTTACCTGTGGTGGCAAATACTCGTTGCTTACTTGCCAAAGATCAATTGGCGTCGGAGATGTGGTGTTTGAAATCAAATGAATGTACTGACGCATTCTATTATAACTAGCTTTCACGGACTGGCTGGGCGTAATGTTAAACCGGGCGGAGATCCGAGGCTCCAGGCCTCCAAATGTTTTTATACGCTCAAATTTTGAAAAGTATATGGTATCTTCAATCGTTGAAACGGTTTTTGGTACATTGGGCTGATAGGTGTATAACGTATCTTCGCCAAGATGTGTATAATGCGAATATCGAAGCCCCAATGAGATGCTGAAATTTTCGGAAATTTCGTAGTCATCATTGGCGAAAATTGCTAGTTCAACACCATTATTTTTGGCTATTGATTTTCTTTCAATTCGAGGGTTTCCCTTGTAACCTTGCCGTTCTTCTGCTTTGGGTAAATATCCTATGCCTGAAACGCCTGCTATTATGTTGTGTTTTTTACGGATGTAATTTACGGTTTCGCTAATTTGAAAATAATTTAGAGTATTGGTCACTTCTGACGCTTCAACACCAGAAGGGTCAATGAGTGTATTTTTAAAGTGACCATACGAAATGGAAAGGATAGGGGATGCGTTGCGATCTGTGAGGGCTTGCCATTTTCCGTTTACAACATGATTATTCCATGCATATCCAAATTGATCAGAATATTGAAACTCATCAGCACTTGAATAAAATGTTACATCGGTTGTGCTATTGGATGAAAATCTATGACTCCATCCCGCATAGGTATCATAAAAGGATAATTTACTTCTTTTTACGTTCGGGTCGGCGACTTTTTTCAGTAACCAATTCGCATGCGAAATTCTGCCTGCCAACAATATGGAACTCTTACCCGATTTGATTGGCCCTTCGGCAGAAATCCGACTTGTAATCGGGCCCACACCACCCTGAAATTTCCATTTATCAAAATCACCACGCCGTGTTGTAATTTCTAAAACGGACGAAGCTCTCCCTCCAAGATTGGCCGGTACATTTCCTTTGAATAGACTAAAATCTTTGACAATATCCTGATTGAAGGCTGACACAAAACCAAGGGCGTGGGACGTATTGAATAATGGGACGTCATTCAATAAAACAAGATTCTGATCCATCCGCCCGCCTCTGACATTAAATCCGGCGGAGCCTTCGCCTACGCTGCTTACACCCGGTAATAGTTGTAAACTTTTAAGAATATCTACTTCACCCATTAGCGTCGGTAAGGTCTTGATTTCTTGTACATTCAGTTTGGTCAATCCGGGAAGTGATTGTTTAACGTTGCTGTCGATCGCCCGCGATGATATCACTACCTCATCAAGGCCTGTAGTACCCTCCTCCATCTGTATATTGAATAATCCTGAAGACACTATTCGCAGCCTAAGGTAAACGGTTTTCATGCCCACGTGCCTTACCATAATTCGATACCTCCCCGGAGGAAGTTCGAGGACATAACTTCCCGTCTGATCAGTGTAATCAAAATATTTGAATGTTTCGGCAGAAATGGATGCACCCGTCACCGGTTCCCCCGAGTCTTTTTGCGTGACCCTACCCGTAAGAATTAAATTTTGTTTGGGAATTAGTTCAGCTGAGTCGCCGACAACTTGCCAGGCTACATCCCAATCATCTTGAGCAATGGCATGACCGCTGAGCTGTGCGAATAAAATGACCAAGAATACCCTGCAAGTAAAAACAATCATGCTTTAAATTTAAGATCTAACACCAAAGACACCGAACGCGTTGTGTTACATTGGAAAGACTCAGTAAATCTTTTCGAAACATCATCTCCTACTGATTTATACCCAATTACGATTTTGGGGCGCCATAAACCAAATCCAATTGAAACTTAAATGTGAGATTCAAAAAAAGGGAACCGGCGATAATGAAAATTTCCAAATGTTTATTTTCATATCAATACAATCGATATAAGTTTAATATATTGGCACAAACCAAGAAACAAATATGTCGCCTTACGTTGCAGAATTTTTCGGCACCATGGTCCTTATTTTACTAGGAAATGGTGTCGTTGCTGGTGTTCTATTAAAAAATTCCAAGGCAGAAAATGCCGGATGGCTAACCATTGTGATTGGCTGGGGACTAGCTGTCACCTTAGCCATTTATGCCGTCGGAAGAATCAGCAATGCTCACCTTAACCCTGCGATTACAATAGCGCTTTGGGCTACCGGTGACTTTCAATCTAATTTAGTGTTCGGTTATCTTGTAGCACAATTTTCCGGCGCATTTGTGGGCGCAGTATTGGTATGGATACATTACTTACCCCATTGGAAATTGACGGACAATGCCGGGTTAAAGCTCGCGATATTCAGTTGCGCGCCGGCCATTCGTTCAACGCTGCCAAATCTGATCAGTGAAATTATTGGTACCATGGTTCTTGTTACCGCCATACTTTTTATCGGAGCAAATAAATTTGCCGATGGGCTGAATCCCTTAATCGTTGGGGCATTGATAACTTCTATTGGCTTAAGTTTGGGTGGTACAACAGGTTTTGCAATTAATCCCGCGCGCGACCTAGGCCCGCGCATTGCACATTTTCTGCTGCCAATTCCGGGAAAAGGGTCATCTGACTGGTCATACAGTTGGATACCAGTAGTAGGTCCGTTGATCGGTGGCCTTCTTGGAGCGGGCTTGTATGAGATCCTATTTGAATTATGATTTTGAATTGCCTCCCGTCCCCACGTAAACACCTAAACACATAAACACCAGAATACCTCAACACTTCAGCACTCCTATGAAATATATCATTGCACTAGATCAAGGTACCACCAGTTCACGCGCAGTACTGTTTAAAGAAGATGGGCAGATTCTTGGAATTGCCCAACAGGAATTTAGACAAATATTTCCTCAGTCGGGGTGGGTAGAACATGATGCCAATGAAATTCTGGCGACGCAATTAGGTGTCCTTGACAGGGTGGTTCGCGAACATAATATTGATGCGGCATCTATCGCCGCCGTTGGTATAACCAATCAACGTGAAACCGCAGTGCTCTGGGATCGAAAAACCGGCCAGCCGATTTATAACGCTATTGTGTGGCAAGACAAACGTACAGCACCACTATGCGAAGATTTAAAAAAAAGAGGACTAGACGACTATGTAAAGGAGCATACGGGTCTCGTCATTGACTCATATTTTTCTGCTACCAAAATAAAGTGGATGCTGGACAATGTACCAAATGCAAAAGAAAAGGCGAAGCGAGGCGAACTTGTTTTTGGTACGATTGATACGTGGCTTATCTGGAACATGACCCAGGGAAAAAGCCATGTAACAGATTATACCAATGCATCGCGCACGATGCTGTATGATATCAAAGCTTTAGCCTGGGATAAGAAATTGTTAAATGAACTTGAAATACCGGAGTCGGTACTTCCCGAAGTAAAACCTTCCGCAGCGAACTTTGGCACGTTTAAGTTCAACGGTAAGGATATACCCATTGCGGGCGTCGCCGGCGATCAGCAAGCTGCATTATTTGGACAAGCGTGTTTTGAACCGGGTATGGCGAAAAACACCTATGGCACAGGTTGCTTTATGCTCATGAATACCGGAACGAAAATCCAACATTCAAAAAATGGTTTGATAACCACAATTGCCTGGGGACTTGAGAACAAAGTGGAATATGCATTGGAAGGAAGTGTCTTCATTGCAGGTGCAGCTGTTCAGTGGCTGCGTGATAGTTTACATTTGATTGATCAATCAAAGGATTCTGAATATTTTGCAATGAAAGCACTGGGTTCGAACGAAGTATATGTAGTTCCGGCATTTGCCGGACTGGGTGCTCCTTATTGGGATATGTATGCACGGGGTGCAATTTTTGGATTAACCCGGGACACCGGAAAAGACCACATCATCAAAGCTACGCTCGAATCATTGGCCTATCAGACCAAAGATATTTTAAATGCAATGGAAGAAGACGCAGGAATTAAATTGGCAAGCTTGAAAGTTGACGGCGGTGCTTCGGCAAATAATATCCTGATGCAATTTCAAGCAGACATATTGAACACCAAAGTGGAACGGCCCGAAGTAATTGAATCAACAGCCATGGGCGCAGCTTATCTGGCTGGCATTCAGATAGGTCTTTGGAAAAAAGAAATCATTGTTCGTAATAGGAGAATTCAAAAAACGTTCATATCGAAAATGGATGAAGATACCCGCGTCCGGTTGTACAACGGATGGAAGAAAGCGGTGAAGCGTTCGATGGATTGGGTAGATGATAAATAAATGGCGAAGATTAAACTCATTAAGTCATTTGATACGTTCAAATTCTCTTTTCCTCTGGACATAAAATAGTGTAAAGCCCGTTGCAGGAACGTTGTTGACTTTCAAAACTACCTGTTTCTCACGGCATTAATCAAATCACAAACTCATGATAAAATTTTCATTCTCCGATCGCCAGGCAATCATGAACAAGCTCTCCACAGAGCATTATGATCTGCTTGTGATCGGTGGTGGAATTACAGGTGCTGGTATTGCACTTGATGCGGCATCTCGCGGATTAAAAACAGCGCTCGTTGAAAAAAATGATTTTGCCTTTGGTACCAGTAGTCGGTCTACGAAACTCATCCACGGTGGACTTCGATATCTCAAGCAACTTGAATTCGGACTTGTTAAGGAGGTCGGCAGTGAACGTGCCATTGTTCATCGACTGGCACCGCATCTTGTTATTCCTGAAAAAATGCTTTTGCCGCTTTCTGAAAAAAAAGGCTTAGGGTATGGGTTGACTTCCATCGGGCTAAAGATCTATGATTGGCTTGCCGGAGTTAAAGCGGAGGACCAGCGAAAAATGTTGACCAAACCACAAACGCTGAAATATGAACCGCTTCTAAAAAAAGACGACGTAAAAGGGGGAGCTATCTATGCGGAATATAGAACGGACGATGCCCGGCTAACCATTGAGATTGTTAAAACGGCAGCTGCTGAAGGCGCGGATCTTTTGAGTTATGCCAGGGCAGAAGAATTTATTTATGAAAATGGTAATATAGTTGGGGCGAAAATTGCAGATCAGTTATCCAATAACTTTTTTGCGATCCGCGCCACGGTTACGGTAAATGCGGCTGGTCCTTGGGTTGACGAGTTGCGCGACATCAATAAATCAAAAGAAGGAAAATGGCTACACCTGACAAAAGGTGTGCATATTGTTCTACCACGTGCAAAGCTTCCGGTGAAACAAGCCATTTATTTCAATGTAGACGATGGTCGAATGATATTCGCTATACCGAGGGGCAGAACAACCTACGTGGGAACAACGGACACTTTTTATGATGGGGATAAGGACCGGGTGTTCACTACTAGACAAGATGCTGAATACCTCATTGCCGCTGTCAATACAAATTTCCCTTCTGTTACGTTAGGCCTATCCGACGTCGAATCAAGTTGGGCAGGGTTAAGGCCGCTGATTCATGAGGAAGGTAAGTCTGCTTCTGAGCTTTCACGCAAAGATGAAATTTTTGAATCACCCAGCAGATTGATATCGATTGCCGGCGGCAAACTTACTGGCTATCGAAAAATGGCTGAACGTGTTGTTAACCTGGTCATAAAAAAATACTTCGAAAAAAAATCACTCAAAGAATGCAGAACTCATCTTATTAAGTTGGGAGGTAATGCCTTTAAAGACGGTAAGGAAGTAAAGAAGTTTGTCCTTTCCCTCACGGACAAACTCAAAGACAGTAACCTGCCTCCTCATACGGCCTCATATCTCGTGGAGAATTATGGTCAACAGGTTGTCATCATACTGGACCATTGGGCTGATCGTGACACACAAGAAAATCCTGAGCTTTCATTGTTAAAAGCTGAACTTATTTTTTGCATTCAATACGAAATGGTATGCACGCTCGCGGACTTCTTCGTTCGAAGAACAGGCCTAATTAATTTTGATATTCAGAAAGTCATTCGGTGCAAAACAGAAATTGCTGAGGTATGTAAAATTTACCTGGGCTGGAGCAACGAGCGGGTATCTAAAGAGTTGAATGAATTGGACCAACTCATTGCGTCTATTACTGCATTTTCAAAATGAATGCGTCGCGATCAACAACTTGAACCAGCATAACCGATGCAGTTAACTCGTAACCCTGGGCTATGCACCAACTAACTTCATTCCCACGCATAGCAGTCATTTAAAATGTTGCTAAGTCAGATACAAGGCAAAAAGTTAGCGACTATCCGCCACCCCCTAAAAGCCCCCAACCATCCATCAAATTAAAATCAAACAGCTAATTGTTTTCAGCCCCAGACTATTAAATTACATCCCGTAAACGATGGCATAAAAGAAACTATGACGACTAGACAAAGCATGGCACACAAAAACATCTTGTGGGGAATTGACATGGGCGGAACAAAAATTGAGGGACTGATCTTAAAAAATCAGGATGAACCTGAGGTACTTTTCCGGGATCGCGTTCCTACCGAGGCAGCGCAGGGGTATCAGCACATCCTTGACCAGGTCAAAAAAATCGTGGACATGATGGAAAAGGAAGCTGGCTACAAACCCGATCGGATTGGATTTAGCACACCCGGCGTTTTAGATCCTAAGTTAGGTACCATGAAAAACTGCAATACTACGGTCATGAATGGTCAACGCATGAAAGATGACCTGGAAAACATGCTGGGTATAAAAGTCGAGATGGCAAATGACGCCGATTGCTTTGCGTTAGCAGAAGCGAGATACGGCGTTGTCAAAGAACGGTTCCCCGATGCACGGGTAGTTTTTGGCGTGATTATGGGTACAGGTGTTGGTGGTGGAATCGTTGTTGACGGCCGTGCCATCATAGGATTGCAAGGCATTGCAGGCGAGTGGGGTCACAATTTTTTGGATGAGTCGGGCGGACCTTGTTATTGTGGTAAAACCGGTTGTGTTGAAAATGTTATTTCTGGTCCTGCACTTGAGAAATATTACTTTAAAGAAACCGGCAATCGAAAGCCACTGAAAGACATTGTCGCTTTAGCAGAATCAAAGGTTGACCCCACAGCACAACGCACCATGCTAAGATTGATCGAATTTTTTGGAAAAGGTTTAAGCGTCGTCATCAATATTCTGGATCCTGATGTAATCGTAATTGGAGGAGGGGTAGGGAATATTGATTTGCTGTACGACCGTGGATTGGATTCGGTGAAAAAGTATGTTTTTAATAACAGACTCGATACACCGATTGTTAGACCTTCATTGGGTGATAGTGCAGGTGTATTTGGTGCTGCTTTTTTGGTAAGTTGATTTCGTCTGTATGGGCCATAAGATAATTCCTGTTTTGCGGATTTTTGATTATGCGAAGGCTCATGAGTTCTATATGGATTGGCTTGAATTCACCATCGACTGGGAGCATCGTTTTGAAAGCAACGCACCTTTGTATCTACAGATCTCACGGGAGCACATAACCCTGCATTTATCAGAGCATCATGGTGACGCAAGTCCAGGCGCAAAAGTTTTTATCGAATTCCAAAACATTGCAGCGTATCACCACCTTTTAACCAGCAAGAATTATAAATTTAATAAACCAGGATTGGAGAAAAGTCCATGGAATGCAATCTGCATGGAGGTAACTGATCCCTTTGGAAATAAACTGTTATTTAGCGAAAGCCAGGAATAGAATCAGCTAGGCTACTCGTATAAATTTGCAAACATTTAACCTTAACTTTTAAAGCTTCGAACTCCAAACGAATGAAACGAATCGCTATCCTGGGTCCAATACCACGTGACCATATTGTAACCCATCAGGGAGATCTCATACAGAAATGGGGATGTGTAACCCACCCTGTAATTGCTTTATCAACGATGGTTGGCAACAAAATGGAAATCATTCCAGTATCGCATGTTCGTCAAGTGGATCTTGATAACGTTCGTGAAGTATTTCATGGATATCCTGGAATAAACTTGAAACATCTCTCCAGTAAGAAAGACCAGGGCGACATTATCAGTCTGAAATTTGTAGATATGAATAACCGGTTAGAACGACAAACCGGATTTATGGATCCTATCTTACCCGACGATGTAAAAGGCTTAATGGATTGCGATGTGTTTGTGTTTATTCCTATCAGTGATTATGAAATTTCCCTGGAAACACTTCAATACATTAAGGCAAACAGCAAGGGAATTATTGTTTTTGATGCACACGGCCCTACAACGGCGTGCCTATACACTGGTGAACGGCAACGCAAATTCTGGATTGACCGTGATCAATGGTTGCCTTACATCGATGTTTTAAAGATGAACCAGGAAGAAGCTAACGCTTCATGGTTTAAAAAAGAATATGAGAGCAGGGATTTTTCCGAATCGCCTGATATTAATAGGGAAGAAATGCGTGATTTTGCAAATCATTGTTTAAGCATCGGTGTAAAATGTCTTTATATAACCGTCGATTCGCGCGGTTGTCTTGTGTATTACAAGGAGAAAGGGAAACTTAAAGAAGAGATGGTGCCTGCCGTTAAAGTTGCGCAAGTTATAGATACCACCGGCTGCGGTGATTCCTTTGCAGGAGGTATTGGTTTCGGATTAGCCCAGAATCCGAAGGATTATATCAGGGCAGCGCAATATGGAAATACCTTAGGTGCTTTAAGAACCCAGGGTAAAACGTTTGCAGTATTTAAATCTTTGGAAGAAACGGATAAAATCATTCAGGAAACCTATTTTTGAGGCATATTGAAAACAAGAAATTGAATTTGATCAGAGCCTGTATTTTCGATCTTGATGGTGTATTAGTAGATACTGCCCATTATCATTTTTTGGCGTGGAAGCGATTAGCAAACGAGTTGGGTTTTGAATTAACACCCGCTGATAATGAGCAGTTGAAAGGAGTGAGCCGTATGCAATCCCTTGACATTGTATTACAATTGGGTGGCATCACAGCAACGGAGCATGAAAAAGAAGTCCTGGCGAATAAAAAAAACGCCTGGTTCAACGACTTTGTGGATCGCATGATGCCAGAAGAAATCTTTCCGGGCGTAAAACAGCTTATTCGGGAATTGAAAGCAAAAGGAGTGAAAGTTGGGCTTGCCTCTAGTAGTAAAAATGCAAAAACCGTTATTCAGCTCCTTGGTATTCAAAATGAATTCGATGCGATTGTTGATGGTACAATGATTGTGAACTCAAAACCACATCCTGAAATCTTTTTATTAACAGCGGAAAAATTGGGTATTGTCCCGGAGGAATGTCTGGTCTTTGAAGATGCCGAAGCCGGCGTTGAAGCTGCATTGGCTGCAGGAATGAAATGTGTTGGTGTTGGAAGCCCGTTGCAACTGAATCGAGCGCATGAAGTAGTAGCTAAAACTGCCGATTTTAAAATTACAGAATTAGCAAAACTGTAACATTCATTCCATGTTAAGTATATAACTTTGGAACTTAGGCGTAGCACGCAACATAAAAACAACGAATCCCGATAACAGTCGGGATGTTTAACTTAACCTTCCCATGAAGCAGTATCTCAAGCATCACGAATGGCATATCATTGAAGAAGGACTTGATCCGCATACCAATAAAATTTCAGAAAGTGTTTTCAGCATCGGCAATGGCCGGATGGGTCAACGCGCAAACTTCGAAGAAGAATATACAGGCGAAACGTTGCGCGGTAGTTATGTCGCCGGAGTCTACTACCCTGATAAGACACGGGTAGGCTGGTGGAAGAATGGTTACCCGGAATATTTTGCGAAGGTTCTAAATGCGCCCGACTGGATCGGCATACATGTGAGAATCGATGATCAAAAACTGGATTTAGCCAAATGCAAGGTTGAAGATTTTAAACGTGTGCTGGATATGAAGGCAGGACTTCTCATGAGAAGTTTTGCCGCTACACTTCCTGATGGAAAGAAAGTACGCGTGGAGTCGAAAAGGTTTTGCAGCATGGCCCGCGGCGAAGTGGGCGCTATCCGATATTCAATCACACCCTTAAATTTTTCTTCGAAGGGAACGTTGTCAATCTTTGTTAATGCAGATGTGGTAAACAAAGATTCAAACTATGATGAGAAATTTTGGGAGGAAATCTATAAAGAAGGCTCGGAAGGAATAGCAATCGTTACGGCACAAACAAAAAAGACCTTTTTTCATGTAACGACAGGTATGCGTTACGTTATTCTCTCGGATGGTAAAAAAATAAAACCGGAGAGAATCAATATCGAACAACGTGAGAAATTTTCCGGCAACATCGTCCAACTTAATCTTGAAGAAGGAAAAGAATTAGTGGTGTACAAATATGCTGCGATCTTATCTTCCGAAAATCATCCTAAAGAAAAACTTGTTGAAAATTGCAGGAAGGTTTTAGATGAAGCATTTGATGCGGGATTCGAGACACTGTTTGCAGAGCACGAAAAAGTATGGGCACATAAATGGGAGGAATGTGACATTACAATTGACGGCGATGTTGCAGCACAACAGGGAATTCGATTTAACATATTTCAACTGAGCCAGACGTACACTGGCGAAGATGAGCGTTTGAATATAGGGCCGAAGGGATTTACAGGTGAAAAATATGGCGGAAGCACATACTGGGACACTGAGGCTTATTGTATTCCATTTTACCTGGGTACAGCCGAACAAAAAGTTGCAAGAAATTTATTGATCTATCGCTACAAACACCTGCCAAAGGCAATTGAAAATGCGCGGAAGCTAGGATTCAAAGATGGCGCGGCATTTTATCCTTTTGTCACGATGAATGGTGAAGAATGTCACAATGAGTGGGAAATCACGTTTGAGGAAATACATAGAACGAGCGCGATGGCATATGCAATTCGTGATTACATAGATTATACCGGCGACAGTCATTACTTGGCGGAGTTCGGCCTTGAAGTACTGATCGGCATTTCAAGGTTCTGGGCACAACGGGTAAACTGGTCTTCGGATAAAAATAAGTATGTTATCCTGGGCGTTACCGGCCCGAATGAATATGAAAATAATGTGAACAATAACTGGTACACCAATTACCTGGGTGTTTGGACGTTAAAATATACCCAACAGGCGATTGATTATGTGAAGAAGGAAGACCCAAAAAGGTTTTCAGAGATTGTCGAAAAAACCAAACTAAACGAAAAGGAAGAAACAGCAAACTGGAAAGAAATTGCTACCAAAATGTATTTCCCGGAAGATGAGAAGCGGGGTGTTTTCCTGCAACAAGATGGGTTTCTTGATAAAGAACTTTTGAGGGTTACGGAACTAAAACCGGAAGATCGCCCCATCAATCAGAAGTGGTCGTGGGATAGAATTCTTCGTTCATGTTTCATCAAGCAAGCAGATGTGCTTCAGGGATTGTATCTGTTTGAGGATGATTTTGAACAGGAGAGTATTCGGAAGAATTTTGATTTCTATGAACCGATGACCGTCCACGAATCATCGTTATCGCCGTGCGTTCACGCTATTCTCGCTTCTAAATTAGGATACAAAGAACGGGCATACGAATTCTACTTGCGCACCGCCCGCTTGGATCTTGACGATTATAATAATGACACGGAAGAAGGTTGTCATATTACATCCATGGCAGGTACGTGGATGAGTGTTGTAAAAGGATTTGGAGGTATGCGTGTTAAGGAAGGTAAACTTCATTTCAACCCATTTATTCCCGACAAATGGAAATCATATTCCTTTCGCTTGGAATTCAGAAATAGGGTAATAAAACTCACGGTAACAAAGGATAGCTGTGAAACGATTCTGGAATCAGGGGAACCAATGGAGATTGTGCTCAAGGATGAAGTGAAAGAATTAAAGTAATCGCCTTTTGCAGATAAAGAATCAGGAGCTTTGGCTCTTTTTTTTTGTTAATCTCATTGATAATTGACTTAACAATTGCCTTGTGTTGCAATAAATCAATGGCGTGCGATCAAAGAAAACGATCCTCGTCTAATCCGTTTCGCAGCGGTTATCTATCATGCCTACGGCACTCCTCAAATCTTTAATTAAGCGCTACCAATATTTGATGTCTAACGGTACCGGTTGCGCTGCCTCAAAAACTTTACACATAGATTCGGATATGTGAAGCAAAAACACAAAGTCAAAAAAGAATGGATTCCATTGTGCTGTAGGTCCTATAAGGACGATGTATATAAGGAATGATTATTTATAAAAAAGATCATTACATATATTTGCCGATCATAGCACATTGATTGAACATGAACAACATCAACACAGTAAAAAAAATGTATGAACTTTTTGCCACGAAGGACTATGAGGCCATTAAAAACATTTTTGATGAAAATATAAGATGGAATCAGATGAAAGGTTTCCCTGACGGCGGACAATACATAGGAGCGGAGGCGATTTTTGAAAAAGTGTTTGACGGATTTAGAAAAGATTGGACTGGCTGGAAAGCTACCATTACCCGTTACATTGACAGTGGAGACGGTGTTTTTGTTGTAGGGTTTTACGAAGGCACTTACAACACAACAGGACGATCATTGCGGGCAGAATTTGCTTGCGAGTATAAAGTTAAGGAGGGAAAAATTACAGAATTCAATCAGTATACAGATACATTTCTAATCGGGCAAGCCATGGGATGGACACAGGAATCAAAGAACACACGAGCAATTTAAAAATTTACGGTGTTGGTTTGCGCCTGTTAACATCATTATATTTTAATAACGCCGTCTTGTGAATCGGATGGATTTGCATTTTAGTTTTGTTACTCAAATACAATGAGACAAGCCATATTCTTGTTAGCGATATTTGCTGTATCCAAACTTTATGGACAGGCAAATCTATCAACACCATTTCACGACTGTAACATTAAAGGCAGTATTACTATTTATGATTACAATGCCAAGAAATGGATATCGAGTGATATTACAGATAGTCACTTTGGTACACTGCCAGCTTCTACCTTTAAAATTATCAATACACTGATTGCGCTTGAAACAGGTGTGATCGATAACGAAAACTCAATCGTAAAATGGCCGGGGGAAACGGATACGATTAAGTATGGCCATCGCCCCGATATTTATCATGACATCAGCATCAAGGAGGCATTCAAACTATCCGCCGGTTGGGCATATGTTGAATTATCCAAAAGAATAGGCAAGGAGCGATACAAGCGTTTTCTTGTGGATGCTCATTACGGAAATGCAGACGTATCAATTAAAGATCCGGATTTCTGGAATTTTGGAAAACTTGCAATTTCTCCAGCTAATCAAATTGAAATGTTAATTGGCGTGCACGAAGAGACGCTTCCATTCTCCAAAAAGTCATTCTCCATCCTGAAAGAAATGATGATAGAAGAACAAACTAACAACTATACGCTCAGGGCGAAAACAGGGTGGACGCGGGATGGAGGGAAAGACACTGGCTGGTGGGTCGGCTATGTTGAACGAAAGGATAATATTTATTTCTTTGCCACAAGGCTTATTAAAGATCGGACAACGTTCAACCCCGATTTCGGAAAATGCAGAAAGGAAATCACTAAGACAATTTTAAGGCAGATGGGGGTAATAGATTAAAACCTCGGACGTGCAGAATGTTAAACGTTACTGATCTATGGTGCCCATTTTGATTTCAACTGCTCTGCGACTAAATTTATTGTTCAAACGGAGTGATCTGTAAAGTTAGCGTGCTTACTTATGCTTCAAGTTTTTCGCGATTGAACATGAAAGAAACCCTGCTCATAATATTTTTATTCGCAACGAACTATATTTTTGGCCAGTCGAATAGTGAAAAATTTAAAAACGAAATTCTATCTGATGAATATCTTGTCAAGACAGATATCAGAAATGAATTTATTAAATATGATATCTCTGATATTTTGACCAAAACTGAAAACTCCAGGATTTTTGGATTCATAGGAGACGACTATCAACGAATTCGCGTAAAGCTAATTTCCGTAATTAAGAATAATGACAAACCAAGCCAGTACTTTGTTTATGGAAAAAGTATGGTAAAAGAAAACGTCTGTGATTTTCAGGGGACGATCACTGTAACAAATGTATTCAATACCAGAAATCCCGAAATCCCGGAAGCAAAACAGGGCAAAATTATCGGCGAATATCTGTTCTATGAAAACCCATCACAAAAACACGTGGGACTATTCAAAGGAGTTTTTAGTTCGAATTGGTACATCGACAAAGACGAAAATCTTAAGTACGATGACTTGTCAGCCGTAGCGGACACTTTTAATAACAATGGATTTGTGGGAACCTGGACCAGTTATGTCGGAACGGTATCGAAAGTTTGCAATTGGGGAGATAGAAGAATACCAATGGCGGGAAATCTTGACGTAGGGGTAGGTGAATTTTATCCTGATAAAAAGTACCAGGCAAAGGGTTGGACCAGTTACATCGAGGCATACAACGGTGGAAATGACAAAGAAAAGATCGACAAAGCCCGAAAGATCGAACAAGCCAAATGGTGGAAATGAAACCGGTAGGGTAAACGTTAGCAAAATTGCTTACAAGATGAAATTAATCTTTTCAATAATACTGATACTCCCTACGTTTGCCCTAATTGGACAAAACGGTTATATCAAACTTCAAAATGATTCAACACTTACAGGATATTTGCGGTACTATACTTCAATCAAGGACGGCCATCAGGGAATTGAATTCTGGAGAACCAAGAAAGATAAGGAACCCCTAAAAATATCAAAGCAGAGAATTAATGAATATGCTATTAAAAAGGACACCTTCAAAGTGCTGCATCAATTCACACCATTTCCCGACAACGAAACATTCTTTGAAATAGTCGACGCTAAATTAAAGTCAAGTGGTAAGATCAATTTATATATTATTGATAATTATCAAAATGTAAATCGCGTCAGCACGTATACCGGAGGCGGAATTATTCCTGCAATTGTCGATGAGAGTCTGGGGAATTATACGTACATATATATTCTCGAAGACAAAGAAACCGGCTTTTTAAAAGCCTTGCCTTCCAAGAGAGAAAAATTATTAGAATCGTTAGCTGACTTTTTCCCTGAAAAATATATTAAAAAATACGACGAGGTGAAGGGTAAGGTAAATTACCGGTCAGTTCCGGCCCTTGTGAAATTATACAATTCAAAGTAACACCCTCCCGCAACTCATCGAACATACAATAATTGGACAGGGTCTTTAGGATATAATTTTAACAGATTCTCAACCTCCGCTCTGGATCACTTTCCATCATCGTCAGCACTGTCCTCATCAGCCTCAAGATCAGACGCTGCAGAAAACTTGAGCTTTGCTTCTCGCAATATTCGTTGAACCCATTCACTATACATCTTACCCGAGGGATGCAACCCATCAAAAGCTACCAGGTCCGGTTCTTTCAAACCTCTCCTAGAAATATCGGTGATGTTAATGTATTCTATATTATATTTCTTGGTGATCGATTCATTTACGGCATTAAAAGCATCTATTCCTTTGCTAATAACTTGCTGCTTCTCTTTTCCAAAAGGTGTGTACCCGTAATCTGGAATCGATAATACAAATACGCGTGATTTAATTCCGCCGGCAAGTTTGAGCGCGGTTTGCAATAGCTCTTCAAACTCAGGTCGATAACTTTCAACAGATTTTCCCTGGTAATAATTATTCACACCAATAAGCAATGACACCAGCGTATATTCAGATTTTATCTTCGCGTCCTTGATTGCTTCTCTCAGGTTATCCGTTCTCCATCCTGTAACAGCAATAATTTTACACTCTACATAATCCAGTCCGCGCACACTCAGGGAATCCAAGAGTTGAATTGGCCAGCGATCATTTGCCACCACGCTCTCACCAATGGTGTACGAATCACCAAGGGCTAAAAATTTTACATTGTCCTCAATTATTAACTGCGCCATTGTCGATGATGAAATCAAAAATAGGAGTGGAGTCAGCACTTTCATAATAAATCAAACAGTAGGTCTTTAAATTTTGTTGACTTACGACAAAAACAAAGAGGATGGTTTTCGCCATCCTCCGTTATTATTCAGGTAATACATATTGCTTTCAATCAATGGGCAGTTGCAGCCTTTCTTCTTCGAACCCAGAATAAAAGAATGGTGAACAACACAATCAGGATGATTGGAAATGTCAACATCTTTTGTAGCGTTGCTTGCCCAGCAGCAAGTTCCAATGCATCACCCGTTAATCCAGTAGATGACGCCTCTTCGCGGGCACTATCGATCCAACCGCCAATAACTGATTGCCAGATGGAAGTTGAAAACATACCTGCAGCACCTACGATAGACATCCCAATCGCACCACTTAAAGGAATTTTTTCCGCGGTAAAGCCAATCATATTCGGCCAGAAATAGCAGACGCCGGTTGCAAATACCACTGCAGCAACATAAGCCATTGCGCCTGTCTGGGTGCTGAATAAAAAGATCCCCAGGGCAGTTAAAATAGCAGAGGCAAGAAGTACACCTGTCTGATCAAACTTATGAACGAACTCACCACCGAAGTACCTTCCGACGGCCATCAATCCAGTGATAAGTGCAAGGATCACCATGGGCTCTGCGCCGCTTTTGGCGAGAATTAATTGGGCCCACTGCGTAGGACCAAACTCAGAGATAGCAGTAAGGGTCATGCAAGCCGTAATAAAAATAAAGAGCGGCGTGGCCATCGCTTTAAGATTACTTGCCAGCGAAGAAACTTCGCCAGTTGGTTCCGGAAATGTTTGTCCGTAAAACAAGTATGCATAAATCAGTGTCGGAATCATGATGATCCATATTTGCGCTTCCCACCCCAAATTCATTTTTGTCATGAACAGGGATACCAGGCTACCGATCACGATACCTCCTGGAAACCACATATGAAATCTATTCAGCAAAGTGTTCATGAGTTTACCGCTGTACGCAGTTGCAATCATCGGATTACAGGCAGCTTCAGTACATCCGTTACCAATTCCAATAAGTAAAGTTGAGATGAGCAGACCGACATATCCACCGGAATAAATCGTCAGCAGGATACCAAGGGTATGTGCAAAAAAGGCAATAATCATGATTTTTTTCGGCCCAACTGACCCGTAAAATATTCCACCCAACACCATTGAAATCGGAAAACCTAAGAACCACATGGAGTTAATTAGTCCGAGTTGTGATGCGCTGAGGCTAAATGTTTCTCCCAGCTGTGGAAGAATACCGGCTCTGATACTGAAGGAAAAAGCAGTTGTGATTAAGGCAAAGCAACTACCGTAAAAGAGTCTTTTATGGTTTTGATCACTCATATATTGTCTGGTTTAAGTTTGTGTACCGGGAAAATAATAATTTTTCAATTACCACGTAGCATGGCCTTACCGTGGCAATAAAGATAGGGTACCTTGGTCAAGGGTCGGATTTCGGTTCCATGTTCTTTGGGTTTCGGTTTATTCCGGTTAAGATGCGCCTAAAAAGAAAATTCTGCAACAGCTTTGTGATTTTGTGTTAGCGAAAGTTAAAAGTGAAGCTATGGACGTTTAGCTTTGTTGGCCATTTCTCGGAAATATTCCCAAATCAAAAGAATTTTATCTGCGTTGCCTTTGCTACTACTCCTGTAATCCATTAACTTTTAACTAGCAAGTTTATCGGCTCCAGAGGACAATAACCTTCTTACAAACCTCTTGTTTTATATACAATCTTTAAACTTAAATATAATATGCGCTGGATCGGTAGACAAGGAAGTGGTAATGTAGAAGACCGTCGGGGGATGGGCGGTGGTGGCAAAATTGCCATTGGCGGTGGTGCAGGTTTGATTATCGTAATCATCAGTTTGCTTCTCGGACAAAATCCACTTGATTACCTCAATGCCGATGGCGGCTCTTCCGCTTATGAACAACAGCAGCAGGTGCCCAGACCTGAGGAAGAGAACCAACAGGCACAGTTTGTGCGAGTTGTGTTAAAGGATACTGAAGATGTTTGGAACGCGCTGTTCCAGCAACGGGGAGAGGCATACCAGGAACCTGTACTGGTGCTATTTACCGGGAGCGGTCAATCGGGGTGCGGGATGGCAAGCGCAGCGATGGGACCATTTTATTGTCCATTGGACTCAAAAGTATATATCGACTTAAGCTTTTATGATGACCTTCAATCACGCTTCGGCGCGCCGGGAGATTTTGCGATGGCATACGTTGTTGCCCATGAAGTTGGTCATCATGTTCAACATTTGTGGGGCATCACAGATAAGGTACATGGAATGCGTGATCGACTCAACGAAGAAGAAAATAACAAGATGTCGGTGAAGCTTGAACTTCAGGCTGATTTTCTGGCCGGAGTCTGGGCACATCATAATCAAAAATTAAATAATATCCTGGAGCCTGGCGATATAGAAGAAGCATTGAATGCGGCGAATGCTATTGGCGATGATCGTCTTCAAAAGCAATCTCAGGGCTATGTGGTACCAGATGCATTTACCCACGGCACTTCCGAACAACGGATGTTTTGGTTTAAGAAAGGTTTCGAGACTGGCGATATTGAGCAGGGAGATACTTTTAGGGAGGATTTGTAGGCAGGCAATTAGTGGTCAGGTATTCTGTGATCAGGTAAACGGTATTGATAGTACCATCGTACTTTTAGGAAAAAAAATCCAAACCCAAGTTTTGAAATATTTTGTGCTTCGATTGAAGTGAGTAGATTTTTTTAAACCGCTATATTTGGCCTATTGAAAAGGCAAAATCTACAAGTCCATCGCATCTATGCAACCTTAATATCAATTGTCATACGTTGGGTCCGTCCCGTCCCGGCATCAATGGATCTATACGAATCTGAAAATAAACCTTAAACTTTAAAATTTAATTTTATGTCAAAGTCACGCGATCAGAAGAAAGAAACAAAAAAACCAGCAGCCAAATCGTTGAAAGAAAAACGTGCCGAGAAGAAAGCAAAGAAGGCTGGTAAGTAAAGTGTAAATTGTTATCCGTTATCCGTATCATTAGAGCGATTCGGATAACGGATAACAAAAAAATATTAATTCAGGGATTTCAATAGTTCTTCATTCATCATTTGATAGTCACGGTTGTTCGCTTCCTTAGCAGCTTTTAAAGATGCATTTGCCGACGCTGAAGCTGCCGTCTTGTCACCAAGGGCTTTTTCAATTTTAGCTTTTTGATGGAGAACCCAGAATGCAGTCGGATTAGCTTTTGCAGCTTCGTCGATCCACACTTTTGCTTGTTTCAAATCTTTACCATTCTCTAGATAATAGACTGCGGCTTGGAAATAGTTGTTAGGATTTACTTTTGTAGATGCTTCAATTGATTTCATAACCTTAGCATCATAATCCGTTGCAATCGTGAATTTTACGGAAGTATTTTCCCAGGCCATCTGAACCTTTGCACTCTTGCTGTCATCAGAAATATCGCCGATGTTAAAGGTTAATGTCTCAACTTTTTCGGCAAGTTTTGTTGGCTTCACTTTAAACTTTGCAGCGTCTTTGCTGGCATCATATGCATTCATATTGCCGCCAAGACCAAGGTCTTTGTACAAGGAAACAGTCCATTCAGTTTCGCCGGGCCATGTGAGAATAAGATATTCACCTTTGGGTACAGCAGTACCTTCAACTTTTACGTCGTCTGAAAATGTGATCTTTGTTCCGTTGTTAGCGCCGGTTCTCCAGATTTTTCCATAAGGCACCAAAGCAGAAGCATCCGTTGTAAAAATTTTTCTACCCTTAACGCGTGGCCTGAAGTAATCAATTTTTACATCGGTAAGTCCCACGACTGTGGACACAGAGCCTGCCGGACTAGGTTGTGGGGTTTGAACCTGGGCCTCCACAACTAGCGATAAAATAGCGAGGGCAACAATCAATAAACTTTTTTTCATTGGTGGTATGTTTATATTTTAAGTTTGGGTGTCAAAGTTAACTAATCTTTTGAGAGATTGAATCAAGAAAACATGAAGCTTGCAGATAGCTTTTACCAGCGGACAAATGTCGTGAAGATTGCACGTGAATTACTGGGTAAAGTGTTGTATACGAACATCAATGGAATTGTCACTGGCGGTATGATCGTGGAAACAGAAGCGTATTCCTGGAAGGAGAGAGGCTGTCATGCGTATGGAGCAAAGAAGACCCAGCGCAATGCAGTGATGTTTGAAAACGGTGGATTTACCTATGTGTACCTCTGCTATGGCATGCATTATCTGTTTAACATCGTTACGAACCAACCGGATATTCCCGAGGCAGTACTGATCCGCGCCCTTGAACCTCTCCACGGAATTGAGGAGATGCATTTGCGAAGAGGCAAGTTGAAAAACAATTTTCATCTTACCTCCGGTCCTGGCAAGTTGACTAAAGCGATGGGCATTGACAGAAAGTTAAATGCAAAGTTTTTACAAGGTGACGAAGTTTGGGTCGAAGATAAAGGCCATCGGATTCCAACGCGTAACATCATTGCAAGTCCACGTATAGGTATAGACTATGCGGGAGAAGACGCATTGTTACCCTGGAGGTTTACAGTAAAAGGAAATGATTGGGTGAGTAAGTAAGCGAATACATTTGAGAAATGAATCAGGAGCGTATATTTGCAGCAAATTGTTTCTTTCAACGCATGAGATTTATTTTTTCCTCAGCCTTATTATTCGTGACTTTTTTATCTTCAGCGCAAAGCTTAACCACGAATTCCTTTCAACAGTCTAACACAGGTTATGATGAGCTAAACCCAGTGATCAGTCCTGATGGTCGTTCACAATATATTACAGTAGCTAATCATCCCCAGAACGAAGGAGGTAAAAGAGATCCGGGTGATATCTGGATTTCTGTGCTCACCGAAAATAATCAATGGTCTGCGCCGGTTCATGCAGGACCCGTGTTAAACGACAACAGCTACAACGCGGTAGCAGGCTTTTCGGCAGACGGAAGCCTGATGTTTTTATTAAGTCACTATGGCAGCGGTGGAAATGCGGCGCGTACACAAGGTATTTCTATGTCACGTTCAAGTGGCAACGGTTGGTCTAAGCCAGAAAACATTGCTATCCCATATTTCCAGAACAAATCCGGTGTACTGAGTGGGTACATACTACCTGATCAATCTGTGTTTATATTTTCAGCTGAAACATACGGATCCCGTGGTGTTGAAGATATTTATGTATGTACAAAAAAATCAGACGGTACCTGGTCGGAACCAAAAAATTTGGGAGGAACAATTAATACACCTTTCCAGGAGCTTAGCCCTTCCCTGTCAAACGATGGTAAGACACTCTACTTTTCAACCAATGGAAGCAAAGGTGCCGGAAGCTTCGATGTATATTCTTCAACACGGCAAGATGATACCTGGACGAATTGGTCAACGCCGGAAAATCTTGGCAATGCTATCAATTCAGAAGGACGCGAATTGTTTTATCGCCCCTATGAAAAATCTGGTTATGCTTTATATACAAGTACAAAAAATAGCGACGGTTATGGTGATGTGAAAATATTTATCAGCGGCGAACCCGCTATTCAAGATACCATACCGGCGGCAGTTCCCGACACCATTAAAATTGTGGAGGTGCCACGAGAAGCCACAGCTGATAAACGCGTAAAAGTTTATGGGAAAGTAACAAACTCAAAGACTGGTGAACCGATCAACGCAAGCATTTACTTTTCTTCCGCGTTCCTAAGTGAATCTTCTCGGTCGACCACTGAATCAGGTTACGATGTGTTGGTTCCTTCCACAGAACAATATTCCGTAAAGATTGAAGCGCCAGGGTATATCAGCACGCTTGAGAAACTTGACATCCAAACTTATGAAATGAAGGAGCTTGAAATGAATTTTAAGCTTCAGCCGGTTGAAGTTGGAACGACCGTCAATTTGAAAGACATCCTGTTTGAACAAGGTAAAACCACGCTGTTATCTCAATCATACCCGGAACTTGATCTTGTCGTTGCATTTCTAAAGTCAAACCCGAAAGTAAAAATTGAATTGGCTGGCCACACAGATAATCGTGGTATACCAGGACAAAACTTGAAGTTGTCTCAAGCGCGGGTAGAAAAAGTAAAATCGTACCTGGTCTCCAAAGGAATTGAAAAAAAACGAATTACCGGAAAAGGATATGGCGGATCAAAACCTATTGCCAGCAACGAATCCGAAGAAACGAGACTGTTAAACAGAAGGGTGGAGTTTACGATCAAGAAGTACTGAGGGTTTTTTTATCGATAAATCAACTAGTAGTTTTTTAAGGTATAGCTGGAAATTTATATTCAAATCCGGTCTTCCGTACGTCGGGGGTTCATCTATGAATCAAGGGTAAGGGACTTGTTAAAAGTCTAAACTCTCACTATCTTAGGTGGCGAGGTCGAATGCTATGCCGTTAGGACATTGAGGTCCTAAATCGTAAACAGAAGACTCATTCGGACTTCCAAACCTAACCCATTTACATTCCGTTTAAACATTAAACTTCTGCCATTATGAATATTTTAAAACGAGTTGGAAAAGGATTCCTTTTATTGCTCCAGGCTGAGATGATGTTTTATGCAGCAGTTCTTGCGATCACGGGTCTAGTGTATCTCATCAGTTCACTGCTGTAACACGTAGCCGTAATAACGGCAATTTGAACGTTAGGCCAATTCTCGAAGTCACCCAAGCATTTGGAATCACTCGGTCCAAAATCACTCTTTCTATTTTTTCTGCAACGCTGCTTTAAAATATTTCCCCTGTCTTGAAGGCGTAAAATTCCAATCCGTGAAAAGCATCGGTGACCATTGTGGATCGAAAACCCAGACCGTATAAGAGATGCCTCGTTCAGCGCAATACTTGGTTATCGCATCGCCATAAGATTCGTCGCTAATAACAGGAACATGTGCACCTTTGTCATCGGGTCCGCAGAATCCGATTTCCGTTAAAATCAACGGATATTTTTCAGCTACAAAACCCCAGTCAGCCGTCCATTGTGCTTCCCAGGGTTTCTGGCGTTTCATTGGATATGGGTGACTTACATACCCAATTCCTTCGGCGTTAATCGGATCTGTTGCCACGGGTTTAAGATCATAAGCCCAGTTAAATCCACCGACCAGGGGTACCGTTGTACATCCGTGCGCGCGGATGATTCCAATCATCTCTTCAACAAGCGCCTTCCATTGCGGCCATGTACATTGCCCAAGTTGACCATTGTAAATAGTGGGTTCATTAAAAAGTTCGAAGAAGGCTACGCTAGTATTGTCTTTATATTGTTTGGCCATGGTACGCCAAAATTCGAACGTTTCCTTTTGCGTGGTTTCATACATATCATTCTGATACATCTCCGTTCTCAAATTCCCAATGCTGTGCCAATCGATAATGACATACATCCCCATTTCCTTCGCCCATGCAATTCCCTGGTCCAGTAGTTTGATATAATTTTCTTTTCCTTGTTCACGCCATGCGGCGGGATGAACAGGAAAACGGCAAATATTAGCGCCCCAGTTTTTCATTTCCTGAAAGTATTCCTTGTTCCAGTGGCCTTCTTTGGACAATTTGTTCGGATCACTGGTATCGAGCCCACGGAAAACAATAACCTTATCGTCAGCTGTTACAAATTTATTTCCCTTGACACCGATGCGACTAAGCTCTTTGTTTTGTGAATAGGCGCTCAGACAAATAAAACAAACGAGACTAAAAGTGAGGGTTGCAAAATGGTTTTTCATGGATGTAAAGTTGAAAGCGGTTTAGCATTGGATATTTGAGTTGCATGAAACGGCATTATAATTTTTAGCGTCCTAAAAGTAATAGAAAAAATGGTTAAAAGAATTAACTTTTACCGCCTTGGGTGTATGTGAAGATCAGACATTAAAATGAGCGTGTGACATGGTGAATTACTTTGTGAGAATTGTATGCATAGGGATATTATTGGGCTATGAAAGCTATGGTCAGGGTGTAGCTCTCGATAACGTCATGCACCACTTGCGAAATGGTGGAAGCAGGGAATGGTCCGAATTCCCGTTAGATGCAAACGAAAAAGAACTCGTTATACATTTTCGCGGGCATGTCAATGTCAGTGAACAAACATTATCGTTGCAGCAATACGATGTAAAACAAAACTGGAAAATACAAATTAATAATCGCGAGATCGGTTCACTTGTCATTGATGAACAAGCCATGATGACCTACTATTCAATTCCATCGAATTTACTTCTAGATGGAGAGAATAAATTGCAAATCAAATGTAGTGACTATACAACATCGGATGATATAAAGGTTGGCAATATTAAAATTGATACGCGCCAATTGAAAGATGTGCTTTCTGAAGCTGCTGTTGAAATTAGTGTTTTAGAGGAGATATCAAAAAAACATCTTCCTTGCCGACTGACGATCGTAAATCATAATCGAATTCTTCAAACCGTAACATCACCTGAAACTGCACAGCTAGCCATCAGACCGGGCATCGTGTATTCCGGAAATGGAAAGGTGCTGCTGCATTTGCCCGCCGGACGGTATACCCTATACGCGGGCCGTGGTTTTGAATATAATGTTGATTCGATTCAATTAAATTTGAAAGCTGGAGATCATATTAAAAAAACTTTACAACTGAAACGTGAAGTTGATACGGAGGGCTGGATCAGCAGCGATACACACATCCATACGTTTACGCATTCACGCCATGGTGATGCCTCGATAGAAGAACGTGCCATTACCATTGCAGGAGAAGGAATTGAATTACCCATTCTTACAGATCATAATCTGAATATTGATTTATCACCGGCAGCAAAAGCGATGGGTGTTGCTGAGTTTTTTACACCGGTAACAGGAGATGAACTGACAACGAAATTCGGGCATTTCAATTTGTTTAAAACTTCGGTAGGAGCACCTGCCATCGATCACGAAGTAAAGGATTGGAACGATGTATTAGAAAATATCGGTGATGTTAAAAACCGGGGCGCTGTAATTCTCAATCACGCCCGTGATATTCATCACGGCTTTCGTCCATTTGGTCCGGAACGTCATTTATCCAGTGCTGGTACATCCGCGGAGGATTGGAAATTTCCAGCCAATGCAATGGAAGTTATTAACTCGGGCTCGCAACAAACTCACATCATGAATCTCTTTCACGATTGGTTTGGTATGCTTAACCGCGGTTATTTTTTAACACCAGCCGGATCAAGCGATTCGCATGATGTAAGTCGTTTTATTGTAGGTCAAGGCAGAACGTATATACAATGCAATGACAAAGATCCTGGTGAGATAAACGTCGATGAGGCAATTAAAAATTTTCGAGATGGAAAAGTGATGGTTAGCTTAGGATTAATGACTAAAATTCTTGTCAATGATCAATACGGGCCTGGCGATATTGCTCCGTATTCCAATAGGCTCACCGTTACAATTGAGGTCACGGGTCCGTCGTGGACAAATGCAGATCGCGTGGTTCTGTATTCCAATGGAAAAAAGATCCGTGAAGAATTGATTAATACACAAAATTTGGCAGGTATGAAATGGAAACGTACCTGGAATCTTCAACTTCCTAAACATGATATTTTCCTGGTTGCCATTGCAGAAGGTCCTGGTCAGGGAATGCGTTATTGGCCAATAGCAAAGCCATATCAGCCAGCGTCAACAGATTGGACACCCAAATTGATGGGCTCAACCGGCGCCGTCTGGTTTGATGGAGATAAAAATGGCAGACGGGATTCTGCCTTTGATTATGCTAAAACGATCGTCGATACGTCAAAGGGAGATGTCGACAACATCATAAAACAACTCGCCGCATTTGACGAAGCCGTTGCAATTCAAGCTGCTGTTATATTGTGGAAACAAGGGAAAATTCTGACTTCGCCGGAGATAACAAAAGCTTTGAGGAGTGCAGAGGCGAAAACAAAATCGGGATTTGAGGTAGCGACGAATGAAATAAAATTGTTGAAACGGGATTGAATCTTACACCATTAAATTACGCCGGTAAACTCTCCAGATTAATTAGTACATGAATGTGTCGAGCGAATGATGAGGACAGGATCAGAAACTAGCTCAACTATTCGTTAAAACTCTAAGGGTAAGCTATCTCGTGGGTCAAAATAGTTTCCGCAAATTCGAAGTCGGGATTATCATTATGCACTTTTATCCGTTAACTTTAATTACCGATCGATATCTCAAAATACCCTCAATAAAATGAAACCCGTTCAACAAGTAAACCGAAGGAAGTTTTTCAAAACGACTGCTTCCGTTGCTACAAGTCTCATCGGCTTTAGCGGATTAAACCAAGTTGCTTATGCAAATGAAATCGCTTCCGATGAAAGTGTTTTTGTAATCGGACCTTTGGAAGGTTATTCGCCTCAAATTGGAACATTGGTATCTATGCTGAACTATAACCGCCATACAATCATCTCTATGGTTAAATCTATGTCCATGCAGCAACTGGATTACCAGCACGATGCGCATGCCAATACCATCGGTGCCTTAATAATGCACTTAGGCGCCACGGAGAAGTTTTATCAGGCCAATACATTCGAAGGCAGGCAAGATTATAATGATGAAGAAAAAAAAATGTGGGGAGCTGCGATGAAGCTGGGCGATGAAGGCAGAAAAAATATTAAAGGAAAGGAAGTCCAATATTATATTGATGCCATTACTGAAGTACGACAAAAGACCCTGGCCGAATTAAAAAAGAAAGACGATAACTGGTTGTTAGCCGTTGATCCTGAATGGTCAAAAGAGCGCCCGCTAAACACGTACTGGAAATGGTTTCATGTCTGTGAGCACGAAGCAAATCACCGCGGGCAGATTGCATTTTTAAGAAGTCGCCTGCCAGGGGCTAAACCGGGTAATGATTAATATCGCTATTGTATATTAATGTTGCTCAATATTTCGATTTGATCTGCGCAAGTTTTTGATGGCAGGCCAAGAATATCAAACGATGCATCTTTAGCCATACTACGATTAATATGCCTGCCTCGATTTCCTTTTCGAATACAATTATCAGGGCGTTGAGACAATTATGAACAAAATTTGTTAACGAATAATTACGTTTCATGTAATTATCTGGATCCGCTAACCACCAATTGCCTATGGTACTAAACATAAACAATAAGCAACATTCAGTAAACGCTGGCCCTGACGAAAGTTTGCTGATGGTATTGCGCAATCACCTCGATCTTACAGGAAGCAAATATGGATGCGGGGAAGGCGCTTGTGGCGCATGCACTGTATTGATAGATGGAAAGGCCACCCGTTCGTGCATAACACCAGCCAGTAGCATGGAAGGAAAAGAAATCACCACCATTGAAGGCCTGGAAAAGAATGGTGAGTTGCATCCGGTACAAACGGCGTTTCTTAATGCTGATGTATTTCAATGTGCATACTGCGCGCCTGGCATGATCATGTCAGCGGTATCCTTGCTTCAAAAGAACTCAAATCCTTCGGATCAAGACATAGTATCCGCTATGCAAGGTAACATTTGCCGGTGCGGCACTTATCCACGTATTATTAAAGCAATTCAGGAAGCTTCAACGGTATAAATTATGAAAGCAGAAAAGCCAGACATTGCGCCGGAGCAGTATGAACTGTTTGAAAAACCATCGCATCAGTTTAAAATGAACAGGAGAAGCTTCTTTGAAATATTGGGAAGTGGTATTGCTGTTACGTTTACCCTCACAACCGGTTTATCAAAAGAACTGATATCACCCGTGCCGGAAGATCAGGTTGCAGCATGGATTCATGTGAACGAGACAGGTCAGGTTACTGTGTACACCGGTAAAGCAGAAGTAGGACAAAACATTCGAACTTCTCTCGCGCAAATTGTGGCGGAAGAATTCCCGGTTTCAATGGACAAGATTGATATGGTAATGGGAGACACGGCGCTTACGCCATACGATCGCGGCACATTTGGAAGCAGGTCTATTCCTTACATGGGACCACAATTGAGAAAAGCTGCTGCAACTGCTCGGGAGATCCTGATGGACATGGCCGCAGCAAAATGGAAAATTGAACGCAGACAGTTGTTCATGGAAAACGGCGTCATAAAAAATACTACAGCCGATCAATCCATAAATATTGGTGAATTAACAAAAGGCGAGAAGCTACTCAAATCCATTAATGATAAAGTAAATATTAAGCGCGTCGACGAATGGAAAGTCGCGGGAACCTCCATTAAAAAGGTGAGAGGCGAATCATTTGTTACGGGCAAACATAAGTTTGTTTCCGATATGAAGTTGCCGGGTATGCTTTATGGAAAGGTCCTTCGTGCTCCTTCTTTCGGGGCATCGCTGATATCGGTTGATGCAAAGGCTGCGAAAGATATGAACGGAGTGACGGTCGTTCACGAGGGAGATTTTATCGGAGTGGCAGCCCCCGATTTGGCTACTGCATCCAAAGCTATAAAAGCAATTAAAGCGGAATGGAAGACAACTCCTCAACCATCTCGAACGGAAATATTTGATTACATCAGGAAGCACTCGGACAAAAATGGTTCCGACGAAGGTTCCGCTGGCGATGCTGCCAATGCGTTTACCAATGCGGAGGTAAAGATTGAAAAAACATTTACGATCGACTATATCGCACATGCTCCTTTAGAACCCCGCGCGGGTCTTGCGCAATGGGCAAATAATAAACTTACGGTTTGGACAGGAACGCAACGTCCTTTTGGTGTGCAAGAAGATCTTGCGGAAGTATTTAACATGCCAAAAGAAAACATTCGCGTTATCCAACCCGATACAGGCTCAGGGTATGGCGGAAAACATACAGGCGAAGCTGGCATTGAAGCTGCGCGCTTAGCGAAAGCTGCAACTATGCCGGTGAAAATTGTGTGGACACGTGAAGAAGAATTTACCTGGGCATATTTTCGTCCCGCTGGTGTTATCGATATAAAAGCAAGCGCAGGCAAAGACGGTAAGTTAACATCCTGGGAATTTCACAATCATAATTCGGGTGGATCAGGAATTGAAACACCATATGAGGTGACCAATAAGAAGATTCAATTTCACGGCATGGATTCTCCGTTGCGTCAGGGCAGTTACCGTGGATTGGCTGCCACTGCCAATGTCTTTGCAAGAGAATGTATAATGAATGACCTCGCTAGGGAACTAAAGCAAGACCCATTGGAGTTTCGGTTGAAAAATTTGCGTGAACAGCGGATGAAGGATGTACTCCAAGCTGCGGCGCAAAAGTTTGGATGGAATAAAAAGCCGGACGCTAACCATGGCTATGGAATTGCGTGTGGCAATGAAAAGGGAAGCTATGTTGCCACCTGCGCGGAGGTATCAATAGATTCCTCAAACGCGATTCCAAAATTGCTGCGTGTAGTCGTTGCGTTCGAATGCGGGGCTATTATCAATCCAGAACATTTGAAAAATCAAATTCAGGGCGCAGTAATTCAAGGATTGGGCGGCGCACTCTTTGAACGCATTGACTTCAAGGACGGAAAAATACTAAATGCATCTTTTTCAAAGTATCGTGTGCCGCGGTTTAGCGACACTCCCGAACTGGACGTTGTCATGCTCAACCGGAAAGATATCCCTTCAGTGGGAGCAGGGGAGACACCTATTCTTGGTATTGCACCGGCAGTCAGGAATGCGATAGATCATGCAACCGGAAGGAAGATGTATGGCCTGCCGCTGGACATGACCACGTAAGCTTACAGAGACAATCAGGTAATTCACTAAATACGGAAGATACATCGTGTGACTAAGGATGCCTTTTATTGCCAGTAGTTTTTTGAACTCCCTGCCAGAAATACAAAAGGCTTGCACGACGCAAAAACGAATTTAACCTGTTCGCCTTGGCATCGTGCAAGCTCCAATTACCGCCGAAGTTTTAATACTTACGCTTTGTACAATCATTTCTTGAAATCAGGTCGCGGCTAACGATGACACTACTTGCGCTCACTATTTAAGCGACTTTAGATACGCCACATGTTGCGGCAATTGTTCCAGCGCTCGCGTAGATTCGTCTTCTATAAAAAAATGTTTAATGCCTATTTGTTTGGCAGTTTTCATAACCTCTCCAATTCCAACGTCACCTGTACCGAGCACTACATTTGTTTCCTTATCCTGGCGTCCGTTTAGATTGTCAGGTGTTCCAACTCTTCTGTCCTTAAGATGAAGGCTTTTCCAACGCGTTGGATATTTTTTTAGTAGTGCTACAGGATCTTGTCCAGGATTTTTCATCCAAAAAACATCCATCTGAAGCGTTACATATTCCGGTTTGGTGTTTTCCATAAAGTATTCGAAAAGCGTTCCTTTTCCTTCTGCATATTCTCTAAACTCATAGCCATGGGCATGATAGGATAATGTCAAGCCGTTTTCCTTTAATGTTTTGCCGGCAGCATTAAATACTTCAACTCCTTTTTTCATGTCTGCAAAGGTGAAGTTATCGCCGTCATGAGGAATCCAATAGCAGATGACGTATTGAGCACCAAGTGCTTTTGCATTCTTAATAATTTTTTGAATGCTGTCTTTGTTTTGCAGATTATCGAAACCAGCACCGGTGGCAATTACCTTTAATCCATTTTGCTCTACTAACTTTCTGAAAGCTGCGGGATCCATATTTCTGCCGCCACCTCCTTCAATCTCCGTTATCCCGAGTTCCTTTAATTTTGCGATAACTGCTGGCATTCCTTCCGGCATCATTTTACGCATCGTGCCTAACTGAATTCCAATTGCCTGCGCGTGGCTTTCCAGAACGCAGGCTGGAATGATCAGCATCAATATCAACAGACATTTCGTTGTTAACTTTTTCATGTGTTGTAATGTGTTTAGTGGTTGAGTTGCTTAGGTAACTTGGGTTTATTGAATCAGTCCCAGGCTAATTAAGCTAATTCCATGAATTGTCAAACAGGATTTTTTTCAGAGGTGGATGATATTCATTTTTATCATCTCCGCAATCCTTCGGAGGGCCATTAAAGACCAACGGTTGACAGATTCCTCATATCTTATTTAAGCGGCTATGATATTAATGCGTAACAGGATATTTTGCATACCCAATTAACCACATTATGATTTCAATGAAAGTCTTTCGCATCCGGCATGTTTATTTTTTTGCCGGTACCGTGTTTATTTTTTCCGCCTGTTCTAAAGCTAACAAAGAAGCAGACAAGGCAAGTTGGCCGGTGGTAAAATTACCCGAGGGCGCCGACACTACCAGTGAATATTGGAAAGGTATTGATCTCGAACCGAAACCTCCGGTGCTTCCATTGCCTGTCGACGAAGAAAAAGATAAGTTTATTTTGCCGAAGGGATATTCATTAGAAGCCGTGCTGACCGAGCCTCAGATCCAGCAGCCGGGTGCAATTACATTTGATGGTAACGGGAGAATGTATGTACTGGAACTTCGTTCATACATGCTAACAGCCGATTCAAAAGGTACACTCGAACCCGTGAGTGGAATTTCCCGCTGGGAGGACGAAGACAATGATGGGGTGTATGAAAGTGGCGGTATGTTCGTAGATAGCCTCGTGTTTCCGCGCTTCGTATTACCCGTTGGACCCAACAGCATTCTTACCATGGAATCCAATGCCGACAATGTTTATAAATACACCGACACAAATAACGACGGCAAAGCAGATAAGAAGGAATTTTTTACAGGCAATTTTGGTCGCGCCGGTAATGTTGAACATCAGCAGGCATTTTTATACTGGGGTATGGATAACTGGTTATACAGTACCGTTAATCCATTTCGCGTTCGCGAAACGCCAAACGGTGTTATACGCGAATCAACGGCATCGAACCACGCGCAGTGGGGAATAACTCATGATGATGACGGCAAACTCTGGTTTCAAGGTGGCTCGAATGGATTGCCTTCCTATTTTCAGTTTCCAGTTCACTATGGTGACTATATTGTTGAAAAGAATTTCGCCGAAGGTTTCGATGTGCCGTGGGGTGCACCGGTACTCGTAGCCGACATGCAAGGTGGTATGGCCGCGGTGAGGATGCCTGAGGGAACGCTCAATCGTGTAACGGGCGCATCTGGTAACGATATCTTCCGGGGTCACCGCCTACCCAAAGAGTTGGTTGGACAGTATTTTTACGGTGAGCCAGTAGCCCGTATCGTAAGACAAGTCAATACAGAAATAAAAGGTGGGTTGTCCATACTGCATAATGTATATCAGGATCAGAAAGCAGAATTTATTCGCTCGTCAGATCCGCTTTTCAGACCCGTCGATATGGCGACAGCACCTGATGGTACCCTGTACATTGTTGATATGTATCATGGAATTATTCAAGAGGGCGAATGGACACCTGTGGGTTCCTATCTAAGAGCGAAAATCGAGCAGTATCAATTGGATAAGGTGATAAACTTAGGACGGATCTGGCGATTGACATACGAAGACATGGATCGCGATAAAACGAAGCCCAGAATGTATGAAGAATCATCGCAGGAATTGTTAAAGCACCTCAGTCACCCGAATGGCTGGTGGCGCGATATGGCCCAACAGGTATTAGTGCAACGGCAAGATAAATCTGTAGCCCCAGCGTTGGTTAACATCGTAAAAACAAGCGATAACCTGGTAGCAAAATTCCATGCACTATGGGTATTGGAGGGCATTGGAGCGCTGGAATCGCCGCTCGTTAAAGAACTGTTAAAAGATTCAAACCCACGCATGCGGGCGATGGCGCTTTGGGTAAGCGAATCACTTTATAAAGCTGGAGATAAGTCCTTTGCCGATGACTATCTTAGCATGATGGACGACAAAGACACGCAGGTAAAAATGCGTGCTATGATGACCGGTAGACTTTTGAAAATTCCGGGCACCAATGACAAAGTTAAAAAGGTTATGGCGAGTGATACGACGGCTGGTGTCCAGTTAGTAGGAAAGCAAGTTTTGGAACCACCCGTGGTTACCGCCTTTTTTGGAAGAAGTAATCCAAACTTCAGCGAAGAAGAGCAGGCACTTGTAAGCGAAGGGGCGAAGATTTTCAGCAGCCTGTGTGCAACATGTCATGGTCCGCTGGGCAACGGAACGCCTGCTGGCCAGGGCAAGCTATTAGCACCATCGTTGGTGGGCTCGTCTCGCATCCAGGCCCATCCTGATTACATTGTTAAAACCCTTCTTCATGGCATGACGGGGGATATCCAGGGTGAATCGTATGCAGGTATTATGATGGCGCCTATGGGTAGCAATAACGACAAATGGATCGCTTCCGTCGCCTCTTTTGTAAGGGCCAATTTCGAGAATGAATCTTCATTGATCACGCCAGCCGACGTAGCACGCGTGCGGAAGGAAACTGCGCAGCAAAAATCTATGTATAAGTTTGATGCATTGTGGGCATCCATTCCAAAAGTGCTGGAGGCTGATCCGCAATGGAAAATGACCGCAAGTCATACAGGGGAAGTCCGGAAAGGGAGCACCGCATCGGCACTTGGAGCGTTTAACTTTGAAGGTTGGACCACGGGCGTTACGCAACAAAAAGGGATGTGGTTCCAGGTTGAACTTCCAAAAGTGGCAACCATTTCTGAAATTCAGTTTAAGTCGCCACCGATCAACAGGGGCTGGAGACAAGGCTCGCCACCACCTATTCATACCTATCCAAGGGGATATGACTTGGAAGTCTCCATGGACGGCAGTCAGTGGACGAAAATAGTTAGCGATGGTGAAGGCTCCGGAGCAAATACTACCATTCGATTCAACCCGGTTCAAGCAAAATTTTTCCGCATTACGTTGACTAAATCAGAATCCATCGTTCACGGAGAAAGAAGGGGTCAACCATTTGACTATGAAGTGGCATGGACAATGCGAGAGTTTAAACTGTACGGTTTCTTATAGGGAAAACAAATGATCCGCTAATCAAAATTAGAATCCTGTTGTTTAATCCAGAAGATAAGAAACAACGGATGGGTACAAACGCAATCAAAGAAAGGAAGAGACTTTTAGCCAGGATTGAAAATCTCTTTGAGGGTCCACTGATCATACTCGGATTTATCTGGCTGATTTTACTGGTTGTCGAACTTGTGTTCGAGACGAACCCATTGCTCGAACGAATTGGTGTCGTCATTTGGATTATTTTCATTATTGATTTTTTGTTGAAGTTTTCTCTTGCGCCAAAGAAAGTTCAATACATCAAGTCGAACGTACTAACGGTGATCTCCTTAGTCGTACCTGCGTTACGTATTGCACGCGTCTTTCGTGTCGTACGGATTCTGCGGTTTTCAAGAAGTTTAAGATTGGTTAAAATTATCGGCAGTCTAAATAGAGGTATTAAAGCGCTATCCGCCACGATGGAGCGGCGGGCTTTCGGATATGTTTTGCTGTTGACAACAATTGTAATTTTTGCAGGGGCGGCAGGAATGTATGCCTTCGAAAAAGATATTACCGGAGGATTAAACGATTATGGTACGGCACTTTGGTGGACCACCATGATCATGACAACGTTAGGTTCCGAGTATTGGCCTCAAACCCCAGAAGGGCGGGTGCTATGCATAATCCTATCGCTATTCGCCTTTGCTGTCTTCGGATACATCACTGCGACTATTGCAACATTTTTCCTCGGACGGGACGCGGAAAACAAAAAGGCTGAGATTGCCGGTGCAAAACAAATTGAGATGCTCCAACGTGAGGTCCTTGAGATGAAAGAAATATTAAAATCTTTTGAGAAGAAAATTCGAACTTGATGCATCAGCATAATCATGAGATCTTTTGCAAAAGCGTCAAGGACTTTTGTCCTGGAGACCTTAATTTCCTGGCATAACCATGGAATGTTGTGCGGAAACGGTATTGCCGTAGGTAATAATTCTCTTGTTTGAATTTATTAATGAATATTGACACTAGCCTGAACATCTACATTTACAATTTCATCAAGCGTAAGACTTTCTTCACCGATTTTAAAGTCAAGTCGATTGATTTTAAAATTGGCGGTGTAAGAAATTTTGCGACTTTCCTGCCTGACGGTTAGAGGCACAATAATATTTTTCGTTATTGATTTAATGGTGATTGCGAATTCAGCATCGAACTTATTTTTGCCGGTTTTCTTGAAACGAATGGAGCGAACATGAATTTTTGGATAATTCTCTATGTCGAAAAAGTCGCTTCGCTTAAGGTGTTTATCCCGAATGTCAATTCCAGTTCTAATAGTAGCTGGATCCAAGATGGCCTCCATAATTCCATGAGACGGATCGTTGATATCAAATTCAATTTTTGAATCAATGACACCGATAGACCCTTCAACGTCAAACCCAGCATTATTGACGTTGAAGTTTACCGTGCAACTGGGCACAGGCGATGTGTTCATTTGTGCTGATTTAATTGCCAACACAAAAAGAAAAATTGTCAACATCTTCATAGGGTTTTCATAAAGGCAATTAACGCACGCTTATCACCATCACTCAACTCCATGCCAAACGGATGGCCCTTCACGGCCATCGTCTTGACGTGTGGTGGCTTGAATCCGGTGGGAATAAAATCAGGTTGAAGTCGTTTAGGATCCAGCACTTCTTCCAGTGTACTAAGGCTACCGTTGTGAAAGAAAGCGCTTTGATACCAGACACCTCGCAATGATGGCACTTTGTAATAGCCTGTTCCTCGTCTGGTATACAAGGCGGATACTGAGTCTGTTTCTACGGATACATTAAAGATGTCGTACTTTTCAAAATGTTCTTTAGGAGGCTCAAACCCGTTCACCGGTGTGAGCTTGTTATTGGTGTACAACGGAGGCGTATGGCATGAAACACATCCGGCTTTGGCGAAGACTGCCCGTCCTCGTGTAATTAATTCAGCGGGAAACTTGTTTGGATTTTTTGGTGGTTTAAGCGAATAGATGTATTGCGTCAATGCATACAGCTGTGCGTCTGTATATTTCTTTCCGACATATCCAAACGGATGATTCCATTCCTTGGGAGCTGGTAGTTCTGAATTCTTGTTTTTTCCGCCTGGAATATAACCGTTATAAGAAGTAAGCATGTCCATTCCTTGATTGAAGGCTGCATAACGCATGAGGTCGCCGGGACCATTATGTCTCATTAAGCCGGTGCGATCAAAATACTTGATGTCTTTAATCCCGATCAGGCTGGGCACCGCGAAAGGATATTCGTAACCACCACCTTGCCGGTCTATGACACCACCGGGTGCTGACTGAATATAGTCCGCAAACTCATTCGCATTCGAGGGCATAGTCTTTACGTTGGATGGTGACCATGGTGCATAATTCAATTGATGTGATCCTTGCTGCAAAATTGGAAAAGGAATTTTTCCACTACGGATTGCATTTGCAAAATTTGTATTGTTAAAAAGATTTCCCTGTGCCCCTGCAATCACTTCGCCGTTATCCATTATTCGGGTGTGACACGACGCGCAGGAAACTGATCCAACCATAAGTTTTCCTTTCTCCGAAAGTACATAGCGATTGAAAGGGTAAATGCCGTCAAGGGTAGTTCTCCCGTTTGAACCTTCGAATAAACTTTTGCTTAACTTTGACACGCTGTCATTCATAGGGCTATACGCAACTGGCCAGTTAAAAACAAGTTCCCCAGCTTTGATCCAATCTTCTGGTGTTTTTAGTTTGGTCGGATCAAAGACTACCTCGGGCTCAAGATTTCTCAATGAATCGACATAACCTGGTTTTTCAAATTCCCTGAGGTATACCGGAAATGTTTTGTAAATAATATGATCCGGTAACGAATTGTAATATTCCTCTGGCGCATATACTACCTTCACGCTAGCGTCAGGTGGAGGTAGATGGAATGCCTTGATAGCTTCTAAGTTCCATGTTTTTGGTATGCCATTGAAATTTTTTATAAACGAAGTGACGGGAAGTATCATTAAAGTACCCGCAAGCAGGAGAATGATTTTTTTCATTTGATAAGTTGTAAAGTGACGTTAACAAAAAAGTGTATTCGCCTTATTGAGAATTTTTTGTGGCACAAAGTTTTAGAATTGCCGCTGGTGTAGAAATAGTACTAAAGAATCAATTTCATAACCCTATTCTGAAAAATCACGTATAGATACTATTGCTTCCAACGTTGACAATAATTAGGTGACACTTTGGGGCATTTCTTAGCAGTACTTTCGAAACAAAAAACATTGTCTGAACATGAAGAGAGAGGCCCAGAACACCGCAAAGGCTTACGAGAATCTTTTTGCAAGCGAACAAATCAAGGGATCACAGCATGATGAGTATAAAGCTGAGGATAATAGTGATATCATTTTTACCCATTTGCGATTTGCGGAAATGATATTTCCTGAGGGTGGAATAATGCTTTGCCCAATCTCCCATGTAAAATCCAAATATGTGGGTATCAATTGCGAAAGAATTTTTGGTCATCCTCATGATTTTTTAGAAAAGCTTGACCTTGCTGATTTTTTTCAGCTTGTGCATGAAGATGATCTTCATCCCTTGAAGCAATGCTTCGCTTTCATCAAACAATCGGAGCCTTACGATCCATCTGCCCACCGATTTGTGATACGGTATCGGGTAAGAAATAAACACGGTGAATATGTGCATATTCAAAATGATAATCTTGCCATCAAAACTTCCAACGAAACGTATTTGTATCTGATGGTCTTCTCCAATGTTTCCGCGGAAGAAAAGTTTTACCATGTAACACTGGATGTATTCAAACAAGGGAAAAATGGTTTTATAAAATCTTATACCTATAATCCCAAGCAAGAACAAAAAGGTATTACACCACGTCAAAATGATATTGCAAAACTAATCGTAAAAGGTTTTACAAATCAGGAAATTGCCGATCAGCTTTCTGTGAGTATATACACAGTCAAGAATCATAAGCAAATGCTTTTCAGGAAAGCAAATGTAAAAAACAGCCTCGAACTCGCTAACTACGTGAGGCAGAACTATTGAAAGGTTTATTGTTTCTTCATATACTGATCCCAATATCCTTGTTGAGGTTCTATTTGTTCGACAACATCAACCCAAAGATTGTTGGGATCTAAAACACCAAACCGTCTTTGTCCCCACGGTTCATCTTTCAATGGATATGCAATGGGAAGTTTACGGCTTTTCAACGATTCATATACGATCTTTGCATCAGAGACTTCAAGTGTTATAAATGATCCATTGCCATTGAATGCCCTTGGGTTAGGCGGAGTTGTTGGATGTTTTTCATCCATAAAGGCGATATTGAATTTTGAGTCGCCAGCACTCTGAAGCAATACAAAAAAACCAGATTCGAATAGCTTTGTAAATCCAAAATATTGTTCATAAAATTTCACGGTCTCCTCAAGTTTTGCAGTGATAAAAACCGTATACACATGATCGATTTTAATTACATTCATTGTATCTGATATTACGTTTTGTTGACTCCAGGCAGCAGATGTAATGGTCGCTATAAACAGCGCTGTTAACATGGATTTCGTCATTTGTCAAAGTTTTTACAAAGCTGCTTTTCGCAGGCGGAAATGTCTTGTAAAAAACGGACATCTTAGGAATGTAATGCCTCGGAAGGAGTGAGGCCAAAAAAACTTTTGAAGTCCTTCACAAAATGCGGTTGATCATAATACCCGGCATCATATAGCAACTTATTGTAGCCCGGACCATCCGATGAAGCTAGGAGGTGAAAAAAGTATTGAAAACGAATTATTCTACAAAACATTTTCGGAGAAGTACCCACATAAAAATCAAAAAGTCGTCGTAGTTGTCTCGGACTTAGGCCTGTATCAATTTCACGTTCCAAATGAACACCGCCGTGTGTTTTACATATTTTCAAAATTGCCTGGTGTAGGCGAGGGTCAACGGCAAATTTTTGTTCAGCAGTTTTTTTTAAAAAGTATTGATCAAATATCTCTTTTACAAGGCTAAAATCCCTAACACCTTCGAGCAGTTGGCATAATTGTTTTGAAACCCCAGGAACGACATTACCAAAATTCTCTTCCTTATTTGCTAATAGCGATGCATCAATCCCGAAGAGGCACGTAAAAGCCGCAGGCATGAACCTGATGCCGATATAATCGAACGAAAGCCCCAGGTCGAACGATGAATACGACGTACTACAACCCATAACACTGCTGTCGTTAACATTATTCATATCAAAAAAAATGTCAATGCACCCGTCAGGAATTACGCGGTAAGTAAACGGGGAAATTAAATTCCCCGACTTAAGTCGCCAATAGCAATATATAAAGTCTGTAAGCGCAAAGGCTGGTTTTAATTCGGTATAAGAAACAAATGGATCTGCTGGCCTGACCGTTGGCTGCATAGGTGTGAATGTCTGTTGGTGAAAAGTTTCAATCATTGCCATGATTAATCTGATAAAGATAATCAATTCATTTCTCGAATCGAACGTCCGTCAATCACCGTAAAACGTTTTTAAAGTGTTATGGCTGGGGACGTGGTTTATACGCATATATGATTAGAGCATCCTGACACTTTCATTCAGGCGTGCGCTGGAATGGTAATAATAAATTCACTGCCTTCACCGGGTTTACTTTTTACTTGAATATCCCCATGATTTTCTTTCATCAGCTCCTTGCATAATGTCAGGCCTAGTCCGGTGCCCTTTTCGTTATTGGTGCCAGGCTGGCTAACGTTTCCGGTGAGTGTAAATAGATTGTTTTGAATGTCTAATGGAATACCAATACCCTGGTCTTTTACTGAAATGAGAACTGATCCATTCGACCTGGATGCAGCGATACTAACCTCCTTATTGGGATGACTGAATTTGATACTGTTCGACAGCAAATTTCTAACAACGGTGTCAATGGCATGATAATCGGCGTAGGCAAACAATTCTGCCTGCGGCTCGTGCCTGATGGTTACTCCCTTGGTTTCCGCGATAGTCTTGTAGAAAGAAATATTTTTTTGAATTAAATCGAGCGTATTGATCTTGTCGAACTTTGCTTTTCTTTTTTGTGACGAAGCAATTGACCACTCCAAAATATTATTGATCAGGTTGGTGAGATTGTCGAGTGACATGTCAATCTTCGTTCTAATTTGGATAAGTTCCTGTGGAGTGAACGCATCTAAATGACCTGTAAGCAAATGGGAGAGTCCTTTCAAAGAGCTGAGGGGACCGCGTAGGTCATGCGATAAAATAGAGAAAAATCTGTCTTTGTCTTTATTCAGTTTATCAAGGTCGTTTCGCTGCTGTTCAATTTCTTTGTTCTTAACGGTGAGACTATCCTTTTTACTTTTTGTAGCTCGATAAGCGTAAAACACCAGCGCTAAGATGATGACCATCAAAACAATTCCTGCCGTTAGCCCATAGGTCACAATATTTTTCCGTTCTACTACAGCTTGCTGCAACTCCCTGTCTTTTTTTAGCAGCGCAATTTCTCTTTCTTTTTCTTCGAGGTTAAATCTTGTTTTCAGTTCTTCAAGGTTGGACCTGTGGTTCTCATTGTTGAGACTATCTGCCGTGCGATTATATAATTTTTGATATTCCAATGAAGCCTTGAAATTACCCTTTTCTTCTTCCAGGGACGATAAGAGTTCGTATGCATTAAGCATAGTAGAAAGCGCTGTGACTTCTTTCCCTTTCTCTAATGCCAGCGTAACATATTTTTTCGCCTCATTATTTTTTCCTTGTATTTTTTTTATTCTCGCGATGGAAATTAGATTAATAGCTTGGGCTTTCACATCCAGCGCTTTTTCATAAAGGCTGTCCGCTTTGTAGTAATATTGCAAAGCCTCATTCCATTGTTTGCTGTTTTCAGATAGCAAGCCGAGGTTAGAGTATCCGCGGGAGATGCCGTATATGTCATGATTCTTCTCTTTAATCTTAAGCGACTGTAAAAAATAATCTTTTGCCATCGCATCGTCATTCAATTCCTGATAAATCATCCCTATATTATTCAAGGCATATGACTCGCCCTTTGAATCACCCATTTGCCTGAAGATTTCAAGAGCTTGTTTGAAATATGCTAATGATTTTTCGTAATCACCCGAATTTGCATAGATGATACTGATATCATTTAACGCATTGGCTATTTGTACCTGATCGTTAATTTCTCGATATAGTTTTAACGCCGTAAACATTTCAGTCAGGGCTTCAGCGGCATTGTCCTGATCCCTTTTCAATCGCCCGATTTGAAGCAATGCATCGGCCCTTCCTTTTGTATACTGAATCGCATCTGCCTTCTTTAAACTCGCCGAAGCATAAGCCATTGCTGAGTCGTTTTGAAAGCCTTGATACTTCATGGATATGGTAAGCAGCAAGTGGATTTCCGTGGTGTCACTAACATCAGGTGTCGTTAATGCAAGCTTGAGGCTATCTATACTTTCAACGCGCTGCCCAAGAAGTAAAAAATGGCAGTGCAGTGTAAGAAATAATAAAAGGGTAAATACCGTCTTATTCATTGCATGAAAATAAATCTAATTCGCACAACACGTTATCCGAACAAATATAATTGTTTAAAATACTTTTGCTTTAAAAGATAATATAAAACATGTACGGCTAGCTAAAAATGATAACGTTCTGCAATTTCACAGGTGCAAGATCAGAAATTTATGAAGAAACGTTTCTTGTCCAGTGACTGGGCACCGAGGCGGTTATAAAATTGGATAGCCTGGTTATTAAAAGCTGGTGTCTGCCACTGCATGTTAATACATCCCCGCTGAACGGCCACCTGCAGCAAACGGTTCATAAGATCCTTGCCGATGCCAAGGCCCCGGAAAGGTTCGTCGAGGAAAATACAATCGACGTGAAGGTAGTATCCGGCATCCCATGTGGAGAAATCAAATGTGAACGACGCATATCCGACAACATTGCCATCCACAACGACAACCCAGCAGTGAAGTGCCGGAGGGGAAGAAAGTAGTACTGATTTTAGTTTCATGGCTTTCCCCTTTGGTTCGTAGTGCGCTTGCTCATGGGCTGCATGCTTTCCGCACAATACAATTAAAGAAGTAGTATCACCCTCTTGAAAATTTCGGATCAAATACTCCATGCTGTCGTAATTTCATGCTGTAAAAACTCGATAAACTGTTTAAAGTAGTCCGGCTTTTCCTTGTTCTTCAATGTTGCGATATAATGTGTTCTCTTCAAACCTTGTTTTCCGATTTTAACCATTTTTAAATGCCCATTATACAGTGATAGGTAAGGTTTTAGCGCCCACTTGGCCATCACAATAATTCCCATCTCAGCTTTTACCATTTCCAGGCATGCTTCGGTCATCGGTAACACCGTGATCTTCTTCGGTTTTACATTTGCTGGCTTCAGTACCATTTCATGTACCGTGACAGTATTGATGGGCAATGAATGAATGAATAAATTTTCTTTGGCAAAATCCTCTGCCTCTACATATCTGCGCTCGGTCCATTCATGCATCCCGCTTACGACAGCAACCATTTCATCCTGGAATAATTCGAGATACTCGATGTTGTCATCCTTGATAATGTCGGTCACGAGTCCCACATCAAGATTTCCGGCTAACAATTTCTCCAATGGATAATGCGTCGCCTCCATTACGATCTTAAGTTCAACATTGGGGTAAAGCAAATGAAATTGGCGCATCAATGATGGAAGCCAATGATAACTGGAATAACACTCCGTACTAATTCTAATTTCTCCCGACTCACCAAAAACCATTTTTTTTATTTCAGATTCCGTCTCTGAAAGTTTTTGAAGAATTTCATTAGCTGTGGCATACAATTTTTCCCCCGCATTAGTGAGGACCATCTTTTTATTGATACGGTGAAAGATGGGCGTCCCGAGTTGGAATTCTGCTTCTTTTAATTGGTGGCTTAACGCCGATTGTGTGAGATGCAATTTATCGATGGCTTTGGTAATACTCCCTTCCTCAACGATTGCTTTTATTAGCCGTAGATGTCTGATTTCCATGAACCCATTCTTATGACGACAAAGTTAGTGATTAGCCCCAGGACTATGAATGAAATTTTCTAATGCATTTGATGAAATAAAAGCGTTAAAATGTCTTATTGACATCGAAATTGGATTATGAACGATGCTGATGATGTTGATGAAATCTTTTCGTTTTTATACAACTTGTTTATCGCGCACTTTTGATGTGTTTAAACCAAACAACAATGAATGCACAAGTAAATTTCTACGAGAACAAACTTGCTTACGAGATGGATCCCTCCGACCTATTTGAAGGGATGAATAATGGTGAAAAAATTATTCCGGTGGATGCACGGCGACCGGAAGGTTATAGCAAGGAACACATTCCGGGTGCTATTAATCTCCCGCATCGATTGATGAGTGAAGAAAGCACCAAGACCCTTGCGAAGGATGTTTTGTACGTTACGTATTGTGATGGTATTGGTTGCAACGCCTCAACGAAGGGTGCGCTTAAGTTAGCTTCATTTGGATTTAAAGTAAAGGAGCTTATCGGGGGAATTGAGTGGTGGAAGTTGGATGGATATGATACAGAAGGAACGCAAGGTGTAACGCTGGGTGCAAAGGTTCGATGCTTTTGTTAGCTTAACTTACCGAAATGTTGTGCATCATTTCCTTAGTGAGTCATGGTGCACAACGGTGATTCGGCAAAGGTTTAAAGTCATCCCGGGGGGTGAATGATATTACATCCTAACGGGATTTGTTCGAACGTGATGAATTTTCTAACGATATACCATCCCTAACGGGATTACCATGGGCATGAAATATTCTTCTACCAATATATTATCCCTAACGGGACTTATGCAATGCAGCAAGGAAATTTGAAGTGTGATTTTCGTTGCTATTCTGTCTTATTACGTTGCATTTTTTTATCTTGTAAGGATGTTGGAGATTATGGATGCGTGGTACTTAGACATCGATCGAAAACCTTAACCTGGTTCCACTGTCGCTCCACTCTTGCTCCACACTGTCTGCACTTTACAATAGGACTAAATCCGGGATGGTCCATGAATGCCATCCTGATAAAAATTAAAGGTTAGTGGGTTGATGATGAGTCTCCCTTTCTATTCAGGATTCTTCAGCAGAAAGGACGGGTTTAATATCAATCACCAAAGTGCCATTCAAAGCTTCTAAAGGATATACTTTCAGCTTTCCATTTGCGATGTCTAAAATTTTTACCCGATGTAAGCCAATTGGATTTGGACGATCGGGAGAACGCGTTGTAAATACACCAACATGCGGCGCATGTATCTCATTTCTTGGATAACAGGCCAACGTCTCGCGGTTTGCTAAATGAAACCACGTAAGTAAAATAACGGACTGCCCGGCTTTAAGTCCTTTTAATCCTTCCGAGAACTTTTCATCAATCTCGACCCAGGCTTCCGGTGCACCTTCATCTCCCTGCAAAGGGCAATCTTCTTTTCGAAGTAACCCAGATCTTACAATACCAACCGGATAAAGCGTGGGAAGAAGCGTAGTGTCATGATCTGTCATATATTGAAATTATAGTCGAACGATAAAAACTTATGAGCCATGATATAAGCAATAATCAATTTACTTCTGAAGCACTCATTCGCCCCTCACTACACTTCAACACTTCGAACATCAACACCTCAACACTTACTTAATTCGGAAACTATAAAGAAAAGGGGCCTTATGTGCTTCTCCTGAATATTTTTTTTCGTGTCTTATCAATAAATCTGAAGCGAGCATTTTACGCTGAAAAGTAGTACGACGCAGGTTGACTCCAAGGATTGCCTCATAAACGTGCTGCAGCTCTTTCATCGTAAATTTTTCGGGTAGTAGATTCATGCCGATTAATTTGCGGTCAATGTTTTCCCGGAGCGTGTCGATCGCTTTAGCGACGATGTCAGCATGGTCCAGCATTAATGGTGGTAACTGATCGACAGGATACCATTTACAGAAATCCGACAGCTCGTCTGGCTGGGGCACAACTTCATTGTAATTGATAAGTGCATAATAGGCGACGGTAATGAAACGGTCCAGCATCCATCGATATTCACCGCCTGAATCAAAGCCATTAGCCTCCAGTATGGTTTTTAATACTTGTGGCTGGTGGCGCTGATAATTACCGAACGTGTAAAACTGTTCCAGGTAAATGTTTTTAAGACCGGTGCGTTCCTCAAGCCCGCGGCGTACAGCATCATTCAAATCTTCTGTATTTTTTACAAAACCGCCTGGCAGCGCCAGCAATTCCGTGTTGTGGTACTCTAGCAATAGTATTTTTAGTTTATCACCCGAAAATCCAAAAATCACTGAATCGTAAGAAATATGGGGAATATAGTCTGTTGACGCCACCTTAAACCTGTTTTTTCAAAAATAAATGGCATCTCACCAAAAAGCTAATTATTATTGTCATGAAATGAGACAATAATGAAATACGGTATCACTGTTCTGAAGTTAACCTTTGCCTTAAGTGCCATTTCTATCCTAAACATGACAGCAAGTGCGCAGCAAAAAGATAGTTTTCCGGTTCAGGCGAAGATTGAACATGGTGTAATTGAAGGACTTTATGATACCCGTTCCGGGCTTCAACTTTATCTTGGAATTCCATTTGCAAAACCACCAATAGGCGATCTGCGTTGGAAAGCACCCCAGCCGTTGGAGCCGTGGAAGGATGTGTTGAAAACCAAGGCATTTGGCCCGCGTCCTGTACAAGCTGTCGTGTTTGGTGATATGAATTCACGTTCCAATGGCGTTAGCGAAGACTGTTTATATCTCAACGTATGGACGCCAGCAAAACGGAACACGTCCGGGCTACCCGTACTTGTGTATTTCTTTGGCGGCGGCTTTGTAGCCGGTGATGGATCCGAGCCAAGATATGATGGTGCAAGTATGGCGAAAAAAGGTATTGTGGTTGTCACCGTCAATTATCGTTTAAACATCTTCGGATTTTTTGCACACCCAGAACTTAGTAAAGAGTCACCATACAAAGCATCAGGTAACTATGGACTGCTCGATCAGCATGCCAGCTTGGTATGGGTTCAAAAAAATATTGCAGCATTTGGTGGAGACTCTAAGAAAGTGACGATCGCCGGAGAATCGGCCGGGTCGATTGCCGTCAGTGCTCAAATGGCATCACCGTTGTCAAGAAATCTAATCTCAGGAGCCATCGGCGAAAGCGGGGCCGGCATCAATCCGACGCTGGCACCCGTGCCGCTGATCGAAGCTGAGAAAATTGGATCCGAGTTCGCTAAGAACGCAGGCTATCCAACACTGGCGCAGCTTCGTGCATTATCAACACGTGAGATCTACGAAATTTATAACGAGTCAAAACGTTTTGGATTTCCTTCTGTAATCGACGGATATTTTTATCCGAAAACCATCCCTGAAATTTTTAAAGCAAAGGAGCAGGCACAAGTACCATTATTACTGGGTTGGAACTCCGCTGAAATTCCTGGCGGAGCATTTATGCAAGGATTGCCTTATTCTGAAGAGAACTACATCAAAAAAGTAAAGGAAGTATATCCTAATCATGCCGATGAGGTTTTGAAGCTTTATCCGCACGGCAGTCCCAGAGAGATTGAAGTATCGGCTACGGCCCTGGCTTCGGATAGATTTATTGCCTACAGCACATGGAAGTGGTTTGATCTTCATCGCAAGAACAGTAGCCAGCCCGTTTATCGGTATTTGTACAGTAAATTACGTCCTCCCTTGGTAGATCAAAATAAAGTGCCCGGTCTGGCGGGCGGGACCGTGGACAAGCAAGATGCGCCAAAAATGCCCGAGCCAGTCGGCGCACCACACGCCTGCGAAATCGAATATTGCATGGGTAATCTTGACCTTGTTAAGGAATATGCATGGACGAAAGACGACTACGCCGTGTCGGAAACAATGCAAAACTACTTTGCCAACTTCATCATTCGCGGAAATCCAAACGGCGACAACCTTCCGAACTGGCCCGCAGCAGAGCCGAACGATGCTTCTCCGCCTGTAATGATCCTTGATGTGATTTCCAAGGCGGTGGATGCCAAAGATGATGCTCGCTATTTATTCCTTGATAAGGCATACAAGAACAACTAACCATTCTGCAGCTCACATTCAAGCGGTTTTAGAGACCAGGATGGGTATGTAGTCTTTCCTCAGCACTGTGTTTACCGCGTCCATGAAAAAAGGCTTGAACTATTTCAAGACTTCTACATGGGAATTCTGACTTTTTAGCTAAAATCGGCTTGCGATTTATCATTGGATGCAAGTACCGATATCATCATATGCTTTAAAAAGAATTACCCTGGCAAAATCTGCAAGTATACTTTCAGTTTTTGTTTTTGCTATATTTTTTCAGTTCCCATCTCACGCTTCCGCTGATAAAATTGATAGTCTCAAATTAGCCCTTGCTCAAAAAACAGTTAGAGATACACTGTATTTGCAAAACCTGCTAGCCCTTGCGATCAACATCCGAAATGAAAGTATAGAACAATCACAAACGTATTTTAAAGAAGCCATTGCTTTAAGCGATGAATTGGCAGCCGTGGAGTATAAGATTCGGTCTTTGTATGGCTTAGGCATATGTTACGGAATGCTTGATCAATATGCCGAAGCCATACAATATTTTAATGAGGCCCTAACCCTCGCCCTGATGAATGACTTTAAGGTATACGCAGGCAACAGTTATAACAGCCTGGGTATCGTCTACAAGCGGTTAGGTGATTATTCCGAAAGCCTTTCATTTTACTCGAAGGCTATGCGTTTATACGATTCGTTGCACGACGAAGAAGGTGTTGCTTCTTGTCATGAAAACATGGGAGTCCTTTTCGATCTGATGAAGGAACCAGATATGGCGATGGAACATTATCAGAAATCCAAGACGTTTTATGAAAAGCAAAACGATCTGCGGAAGTTAACGATTCTCAATTCAAATATTGCCCTGCTGCATTTGCAAAAACAGAACTATAACGAAGCGATTCAGATTTATGAATCAAATCTTGATTATTTCCGAACCAATAATTTGAAAAACCACGGGGCGCAGGAAATGGCAAGCCTTGGATATGCCTACTATAAAATTAAAGCATACCAAAAGGCTGATCCTTTATTGCTTTCATCCTACAACGATGCCGCTACGCTCAATTTGGATCAGGTTATGGTCGATGCACTGTATACGCTCTCCAAATCGAAATGCGATCAAAAAGATTTTAATGCAGCGATAAGGTATGCCAGGCGCGCGCAATCCATCGCTGATTCCACACGCAGTCTCAGTCTTCGTTCTAAAGTACAGGAATTGCTTTCGTATAGTTATCAACAATCTGGTGATCCCACGCGAGCGCTCGAACATTTTAAGATTCATAAATCTCTCAAGGATAGTCTGTTTAACGAAAACAAATTAAAGACTTTTAAAAGCCAGCAGGTATTAATGGAAGTCCACGAAAAGGATCAGAAAATTGAAGAGCAGTCATTCCGGCTTGCTGCATTAAATAAACAAATTGAACTGGAGAACCGATGGAACTGGACGCTGGGCATGGCCAGTATTTCTCTGTTGATAGCAGGAGTTTTATATTATCAAAAATACCGAACACGTATCAAGTATTCTCAAAAACTTGAAACGCAAAATGAGTTGATAAGGGAACAAAACGAAGAGATCGAAACCATTAATCAGCAGCTGGAACAACAAATTCAACTTCGTAAAGAGACAGACGACACCATCAATTATTTTGCCGCGTCGCTGTTTGGCAAGAATTCAGTGGACGAAATTTTATGGGACGTTGCTAAAAACTGTATAGCCAGACTAGGGCTTGTTGACTGCGTTATTTACTTAGTCGATCAACAGAGAAACGTACTGGTTCAAAAAGCAGCCTATGGCGGCAAAAATCCTGGAGATTTTCATATCCATGATCCTATAGAGATACCGTTGGGATGTGGTATCGTTGGATCCGTTGCTCAGACAGGAGTTGCCGAAATTGTAAACGATACGACACTGGACCCTCGCTATATTGTAGATGATGCAGCAAGATTGTCTGAACTTGCCGTGCCTTTAATTATACACAACAAGGTTATCGGCATCATTGACACAGAGCACCCCGAAAAGAATTTTTATAGCCGATATCATTTAGATGCGTTGAGCACCATTGCATCCATTTGCGCCAGCAAGATTTCTCAAGCCCAAGCAGATGAGGAGGCTATCAAAGCGAAAGAATCGCAGCGTGAAGCCGATCAAATCAAAAAACTTGACCAGTTGAAGTCGCAGTTCTTCGCTAACATCTCTCACGAATTCCGAACCCCGTTGCATTTGATTTTAGCACCCCTTCAGAAAGGACAACCGCCCTCAGAAATGGAAATAGAGATGATGGGTAGGAATGCAAAACGACTTCTGCGGTTGGTCAACCAGCTCTTAGATTTGGCTAAAATTGAGGTCGGCCTGTTAAAAGTAGACCTCAGAAATATTAACGTTAGTCGTTTTTTAACAAGCATCGCTAATTCATTTATTTCCATTGCCGAAATGAAAGAAATTTCATATCGGATTCGCATACCTGAACGTGATCACGTAAGTTACCTGGATCCGGATAAGGTTGAGAAGATTGTTTACAACCTGCTTTCTAACGCATTTAAATTTACTCCCCAAGGAGGAAAGGTTGACATTGATTTGATTATTGATCAACGTAGCGCACTATATTTAAAAGTTACCGACAACGGGATAGGTATACCTGAGAACCTTAGGGAAAATATTTTCAGGCGTTTTTATCAGGTTGATGGTTCATCTACCAGGGATTATGAGGGGTCCGGGATTGGCCTTGCGTTGACCAAGGAATTGGTGGACCTGCTTGGTGGAACGATTGAAGTGAAAAGCGTTGAGGGAGGGGGCAGCACATTTATAGTTTATCTTCCTATAAACGAGTCTTTTGATGAAAAGGAGGATGTTGCATTTCCTGGGACAAATATTTATTACCTCGATGCTGCATTACCGTTGGACGATAAGGAAATTGTTCAGGATAACACCGGTACCGATCGTCCACTGGTGCTCATGGTAGAAGACAACCAGGATTTACTGAATCATGTAAAGAGCCAATTATCCCATGCTTTTAATTTCATTGGAGCGGCAAATGGACAGGAAGGACTTGACCTTGCCTTGAAAGACATTCCTGATCTGGTCATCACAGATATAATGATGCCCATTATGGACGGTGTGGTGCTTACGAAGCGACTTCGGGAAGACGACAGAACCAGCCATATTCCCATTATTCTCCTAACCGCACGTGATGATGGGGAAACAAAAATCAAAGGCTTTGAGACGGGTGCGGAACAATATGTGGTGAAGCCGTTTGAAATAGCAGAGCTGTCTGCACGGATAAAAAGTTTGTTGTTGCAACGAGAAAGGCTGAGAAATAAATTCAGCCGTGAGGTTACCCTTCGCCCTAGTGACGTTGTTGTGAACAACCGCGACGCCGTTTTCCTGGAAAAAATTATACAAATCGTTGAAAACAACCTTACGCAAGAATCTTTTACAATTGAAGATCTGCAAAGCGAAATTGGTATGAGCCGGATGCAACTGCACCGGAAACTGAAAGCTTTAACCAATCAGTCGGCGAGCGATTTCGTTCGTACAATAAAACTAAAACGCGCCGCGCAGCTTTTACAACGACCGGGAACCCCCGTTGCCGAGGCTGCATTTCAGTCTGGCTTTAACCACCTCTCGTATTTCACCAAATGCTTCAAAGAACAATTCGGGGTTTTGCCTTCGGAGTATAGCAAGGTCACGGTCGATACCTGAAATGCGTTATCGAAAAGATTAAATGTTACAATAGTTCTACTCTCTGGGAAGTCTGTGTTAAACCACGCCCATCACCTCCAAGTAATTTTGTCGTGTTAAACAGGTGTAAGCCGAAATACCTTTAAACAGTAGGCACGACTAAATTTTGTTAATCTAAAATGTACAATTTAAAATCAATTTGTGTGATGGCCAGTATCCTGGTAGCGACGTTAGCTGGCTGCGAAGACAATGCGTTTCAAAGAGATCACCGTTCTGTTGGTGGTAAAACTATTGGTGGTGATGGATTTGACGGTCCGAACTACTTTGAAAACTCAAACGGAACGTATCCATATCCTAAAATTATCGAGAGGGAATACATTCCTAGCTATGACCTTTTTGCGAATACAAAATGCCTGACATGGCGAATCGAATGGCCGGCGTATGATGGAAGTTATGACATCAACCAGATTCCAACCGTTTTATCACGTCATACGGGAGTTCTTAATAGCTTTAATTTTTTGAACAACAACAGCGCTCAAAATACTTACAATGGCACTTTCTCTCTCTATTTCGAAAACAAAGTAGCGTCGGCCAATACCATGTGGAATGAGTTAGAGCATTCTTTTGGCGCAGGGAACAATATGGAAGGCATCTATTTCGCCCATAGCGAACAAACCTTGGATAATATAAAAGATTGGGTTACCAAACGCCCCAGTTTATTTGAAAGTTACTGGCCCGGATCCAGTGACAACGAACTGGCATATCAGGAGGGGGATTTCATTCAATTTAGACTGGATAACGCGTTAGCGGGTGAACAACTTTATGGTGGTATCAGGATTGTGTCCATGACGCCGCGAATTATCGAAGTGTATTTGGCCGTCCCCAATATTTAATAGGCAAACAAATTGCCGCAGTAAGGAATGTCCCCAGTTCAAGCAGCTGGGGCATTCTAATATATCTGACCTGTTAATGTTTGAGAATACGCCCATCCTCCAACTCAATGATGCGTTGTGTTCTTTCAGCAAATCCAGGATCGTGTGTAACGATGAGAAGGGTTTGATTCAATTCTGCAGACATTTTCTTAAAAAGTTCAAAGACAATTTCGCTGTTCTTTTTGTCCAAATTACCTGTCGGTTCATCACCCATGATGATTAAAGGATCGTTGATCAACGCCCGGGCTAGCGCTACCCTTTGCTTTTCTCCGCCTGAAATCTGTGATGCTTTTTTTAGTGCAAGCTTTTCAATGTCCAATCTTCTTAAGCGTTCTATCGCACGATGCTCAACTTCTTGTTCAGAAAATTTTCCGAGTTTTAAACCAGGCAGCATGACATTTTCAAGTACAGTAAACTCATTCCACAAATAATGGAATTGAAACACGAAACCGATCTTTTCATTTCTGATATGAGCCAGGTGTGATTCACTTTTTTCTCTCGTGGATTCTCCATCAATGAGCAGCTCACCTTCAAAGTCAGTATCCATAGTCGAAAGCACGTAGAGCAGCGTAGACTTTCCGCTTCCTGATTTACCGACCATCGAAACAAATTCTCCTTTAGAAATAGAAAACGTTATGTCCTTGAGAACCTGTATTGTTATGGGATCGTGAAAATCCTTGCTAATATTTTTGGCTTCCAGGATAACTTGCTGCATCTTATTTTCCTCTGATAATGGCTACGGGGTCAATACGACTCGCTTTGGATGCTGGAAACAGGCCGGCGAAATAAGTTGTGATAAGCGAAAAACTTAAGCCGATTGCATAATAAATGAGGTCGTAGTTTACTGGGTAGGTTGTGACGGTCGGTAACGCTTCCGTATTGAAAGGAATGTCATCGATGAATTTTGAAATCAGAAAACCAAGGATGATGCCCGCAATTCCTCCTGAGAACCCAATGCTTAGTGCTATTAAAATAAAAATCCGATTAACGTCCGAACCGGAAAAACCAGTAGCCTTGAGAATTGCAATTGAATCCATCTTTTCGTAGATCATCATATTTAAGATATTATAAATACCAAAACCGGCCACAACTAATAACGTAATGCCTACTGCATAGGAAATGAGTGAACGGATGGAACTACCGGTTTCGAACTGGGCGTTAACGGTTTGAATATCTTCGGCATCTGTATCAAATCGCTGGTGGTATTCCTTCGCAATCCCAGGTGCCCATTCGTAATTTTTGAGTTTTATCTGTATGTCTGTAATGTATGAGTTACTCTTTCCAATGATTTTCTGAGCAGTTGCAAGCGATGTGTAAGTCTGAACCTTGTCTAGTTCTAAAATTCCCGATTGAAAATAACCAACCACCTTCAGCGAGAATTGCGCGCCTTGGGGTGTAGTCACTTGAATGATGTCGCCAATATTGGCAATGAGCTGATCTGCCAATGCTTTGCCAAGGATAATGCTATTGGACATAATGTTAATATCCTTGGAAGTACCGTGTGTGATATAATCATCGAAGAAAAAAAGTCGACGCTCGGCTTCAACATCAATTCCGTTAATGACCCCCGAGATATCAATCGTCCCGGCATTAAAAAAAACCTGTGTATTTATTTTGGGAGCAATGCCGAGAACGCGATCGTCTTTTTGAATTGCTTTGATGATCGGCTGACTGTTATAAATTTCCCTACGCGTTTCGGTAGGCTTAATCGAATGTATAAAGTTGTGCGCGCTGCTAAATTTCGGTACTTGCGCTATGGGTTGCCTGTCGTTAACTTTGATTTCGTTGAATAACCTGATATGCGGCGTCCGGTTGAGGATCAGTCCATCCAAGAGATCATTGAGGCCGTTCATAAATCCCAGTAACGCGATAAACATGGTGATGCTGAACATCACGCCAATAGCCGCTACCAAGGTCTGTTTCCATCGTGCTAACAGCAGCGAAGCTGCAATTCTATAAATTAATTTGGCGTTCACTGTACAGGTTTTACGATGACATCTTGGGCAGTTAACCCATCCACTATTTCCACACGTTCGTAGTCCTTTAGGCCGGTCGTTACTTTCTTTCGTTCCTTTTCTTTTGTCAATACAAACGACTCGTCAACCAGATATTCGCGTGGAATGGTGAGCGCATTTTTTTTGGATTGGATCAGGATATTAGCTTCAACTGATAAAAAAGGGTACAGCACGGGTGGTGATGTTAAAAAGTTTGCTTCAACGGTAAAGGATTTAGTTCGATCATTCATAACAGGATTAATTTTTGTGACGATGGCTTCAAATACTTTTCCCTTATAGCTGTCCATCGTGACAAAAGCTTTCTGTTTTTCTTTGATCCGTGAAATGTCGTATTCATCTACTTGTAGTTCGAGGAGAAATTCCTCGTCATCGCCGACCAGAGCAATAGGGCTTTGGTTATTGACAAGCTCTCCTTTCTCCTTAAGGATATCGTAGACCTTCCCACTGACTTCACTTTTAATGATATATTCGTCGGCCACAGTGCTGCTGATCTCGAGGTTATTCCTGGATTGATCAGCGTTCAATTTCAGTTGGCGTTCCAAATCGTAATATTGAATTTTTGCAGAACGATAATTATTCACGGAGTTTTTATAATTCAATTCCCTTTGCTCAAGTTCCACCCGTGAACCTATATTCTGTGCCCATAGATTTTGTTGGCGTTGAAGTAACATGGAGTCATTTTTCATTTTACTCCTCGCGAGGTCAATGGCCAATCGTAGGTCTTCGAGCTTTTGGCGGTTCGCACTAAGTTTTGCATACTCCGCGGCCAGCGCAGCATTTCGTTCGCTCAATATAGAAGTCTTATTAAAGATTCGCATTAATGGTGTGCCTATGTGAACGCTGTCACCTTCTTCTACCAGTATTTCTTTAACAATTCCACTTACGGTAGAAAATACCTGGTACTGATTTTTACTTTTGACAATGCCCGAGGCGTAAACTGATTCGGTAATATCCTCAGTGGTTGGTTGGATCTCTACTTGATCCTTTTTACAAGAGAATAAAACGGCAAGACCAAGCAACAGAAAAAACAATCTCATGAAATAATAATTTGGAAGCAAGTTCATCATTCCAATCTATCACAGACCTGATGAATATCAGTTTTTCTGCTAACAAATATATGGACGTTTAGTTATTGACACGCCGAGGACCGTCAGTGGACTTTCGCTGAAGTTCTGATTATTACGTTTCCGCTTAATCGGAATTTCCGGACTTGCCGCAATACATCCTGCGCGACTGCATTAGCAAGATGTAAGTACCGCCGACACGGTCCGCCAAAGTAATCACGCACGGGAGCCCGACCGCGCACCAACGGTGGGGACCATACGCCACCGTTTGCATAAGACAGCGTGCAAGTGTAGATCGTAGATTCTGTAGCACACAGACTTGTTGTTTAAAAATAGAGGGCAAGAACAAACGAAAAATAATGTTGAACGCTATACCGTAACCTACCGAACCGGGTATGCGAGGTTGTAGTATTGTTGGTAGAGTCCACTCGGCTCGCAGTAATACCAACGGCGATAGCACATTTGACTCTGAGATTGAAAATTAAAACGGAAGGCCAAAGGGGAGTAATCTTAAACTCAGCGTCCACCATTAAGAAGTCGAGACCCGCTGGCGCTGCATATTCCAGCGCCGCGGGCATCATTGCTAAAGTGACACTGACGCGGGGTGGCGTTTGTCCACCACCGAACACCATCGTTCAAAAATGATCGTTGAGAACCTGTAAATCATAGCAAAACCAGCGCTATTCGGATTTTCTGTTATGGCATCGATGTTGACATGGTCCAGATTTCAACCAGAATGTCATGTTAAGGAATTACATCAAAATAGCTTTTCGCAATATGGCTCGCGATAAAGCCTACTCGTTTATCAATATTTTTGGCCTGACGGTCGGACTGATGTGTTGCTTATTATTAGCGCTGTACATCCAGGACGAAATGACTTATGATAAGCATCATAAAGACGTCGATAATCTTTATCGCGTTACGTCCATCATGGGGGAGAAGGCGGACCATCGAATTATGCGGACAACGTCTGCGCCCATTGTGTGGGGGATAAAAGACGAGATTCCGGAAATTGATGCGGTTACCCGTTTGGTAAATCCGCCAGGTGTATCGCAGAATCTTATCCGATATGAAGACCATCAATTCTATGAGTCGGATGGCTATATTGCGGACTCCACCTTGTTTAAAATATTCAATTATGACTTTAAGGAAGGCAATCCTGATAAAGCACTTGTAGAGGCAAATAGTGTGGTCATCACTGAGCGTCTTGCCACCAAACTTTTTGGTCATGAATCTGCCCTGAATAAAATCATTTATATCAATCAGGGAGGGCCCTCAGCCGATTTCAAAGTCACCGGTGTATTGGCAGCCAAGCAGAAAAATTCCCACATCGAAGCCAATTTCTTCGTGTCTATGACCAGCAGTGGATGGGCGGAATATTTGCGCAGTCCACAAGTATTAGATGAATGGGCGGGTCAAAACTTTATGCTTTCTTACGTTAAGTTAAATGAGGGGCATACGGCTGAAAGCGTACTGCCTAAAATGAACGAAGTGTTTATTAAACATGGCGCCGACGACTTGAAAGTGCTGGGAATGAAAAAGACTCTCGGTCTTGAACCGGTTAAGGATATTTACTTGTATTCAACTCCCGGCGACAGTAGCCCGCGCGTGACCTATCTCTATGTGATTGGCTCTATCGCTGGAGTTATTCTGTTAATTGCCTGTATAAACTTCATGAACCTCAGTACAGCGAAAGCTACCAAACGTGCCAGTGAAGTCGGATTGCGAAAAACACTGGGCGCTTACCGGAGCTCGTTGATTACTCAATTTCTTGGCGAAGTCATGGTGATTGTTACCATCGCTATTTTATTAAGTGTCGTACTCATGCAGGTTATGCTGCCCATTTTTAATCAGCTTACACAAAAACAAATCAGCTTTGATGCTGACAACCTATTCTTCTTTTCGACTACACTTGTCGTCATAACAGTAGTTACAGGGTTGGCCGCGGGAAGTTACCCTGCATTTTATCTCTCTTCTTTCCAACCTGCCAAAGTTTTGAAAGGTAAGTTTGCCCTGAACAATTCCGGAGGTCTTTTACGTAAGTCATTAGTCGTTTTTCAATTTGTTGTAGCCATCGTATTGATATGCGGCATGATGGTTATTTCCCAGCAATTGAATTTTATGCAGTCAAAAGATCTTGGCTTTCAGTCTAAGCAAAAAATTATTTTACCATTGCGGACTGAGACGGCCCATAAAAATCATCAATCACTGAGGAATGAATTGTTAAAAATTCCGTCGATAAAAGATGTTACAGCAACAAACTACGCACCCGGTTCTTATGTATGGACGGATTTTACACTGTATCCTGAGGGATCAAACATGGAGAAAGGTGTGATGGTAAAAAACAATTGGGTCGAACCGAACTATCTTGATGTGCTGGACATCAAGATAATCGCAGGCCGGAATTTTACGGATAACAGGGAATCGGAAAGCCAAAATAAAATTATATTGAACCGTATCGCCGTCCGTCAGTTGGGATTCGAACCCGAGACGATTGTTGGGCAAAACCTTTATAGCGAAGGACAATCTGGCCTTCGTACCTACGAAGTCATAGGAGTGATGGAAGACTTTCATCAGATTACCGTGAAGGAAGCCGTGTTTCCTATGCTGGTTCGCCTACCATTGGAGGTGACAGAGCACGATCATTTGGTACTCGATATTCATCCGGATAATTTTCAGGAAAGCATTGGTCAGATTGAAGGAACGTGGAAACAAATCAATGCCGATACGCCTTTTGAATATTCCTTTTTAGATGATGACATCAGAAAACAATACGAAGAAGACAAGCGTGTATCCCGGACGATAACAGGCTTTACAATTATTGCTATGATCATTTCGAGCCTGGGACTTTATGGTCTTTCTACCTATATGGCTGAAAGAAGGTTTAAAGAAATTGGTGTGAGAAAAGTGATGGGAGCCAGTGTTAACGAGATTATGACGATGATGTCTTCTGAGTTTGTGCGGCTAGTTGTCATTGCATTCGGTATCGCTGTACCACTGTCGCTTTACGGAATTCACAAATGGTTGGAAAACTTCGCGTACAAAACCCCGGTAAGTATATGGATATTTATCGTGGCAGGCGTCAGTGCGTTGTTAATCGCTGTTCTGACGATAAGTTTTCAATCTTTCAAAGCTGCCTCGGTAAACCCAATCAACTCGCTGCGTACAGAATAAGGGAAGTCTGCGAGGAGAACAGTGCTTACCATTAACACTCACGGCGTTTTAGTATACTGCGACGATTTCGATTTCAATGAATCTGTCCGGGTTAACCAGCTGGGCTACGCCAATGGTCGACCGCGACGGCTTAATTGGATTATCTTTCGTCCCGAAATATTGTCCGTACGCATCAAACCATCCTTGAAAATCCATCTTGCCTGTCTTGGTGTCGGGGGCAACATATACACGCATGAACACAATGTTGCTTAAACTTAGGCCTTCTTTACCCAAGTCGGTTTTAAATTTTTCCAGTATACCAAGCGCTTGAGTTTTCGTATCACCATAACGTTCTCTTGAGCCATTTGCTGCAGTCGAGTCAACGACGGGACCCAACGTTCCCGATGAGTAAAAATATTTCTTTCCCGCCGGTATGGTCACCGAAGATGAAATCGCAGATGTCGGGTTTCCCCGGTAAATTACTTTATCATTTTTATTAGGAAGTGTTTGTGCTGCGAGTGTAGCTATAGTTGATGCACCAATATACAGTGACATAAAAGTCCGAGCAAACGAAATCGTTTTCATACGCTTTTGGCTTGGGTTAGTGAATAAAATTCTTTATCAATTAAAGCAATTGGATGTAAGTGTCCATTCAGTGCGCGGACTTTTTTTCATGATTCAGATTACACACGTTTGCTGAGAAAGTTTTGTTATACCATAGAGAATTTATGCGCAATCATTTTAAATTTAGATGACGCCCGAAGTTACACCATCCTATTGATGGTGTAGAAAGATTTTAACCTAAACTCTTTTCACTATGAAAAACAGAAGAAAATTTCTTCAACTATCGGGCGTGCTTGGTGCAGGACTGTTGACTGGCATAGCAACAGCATGTACATCACCGAAAATCTCGCAGAAGTATATCGACCGGAATTTCATCGCATCAAACAAATTTAAACGGTATCCGAAACTTGAGATTTCCCTCGACAGAATTGTAAAAGAAACGGTTGGCTTAAGGCCATTTAGAAAGAAAGGATTTCGAGTCGAAAAAGAAGAACTCGGTAGTAAGACAATTATTCATAATTACGGACATGGTGGGAGCGGATGGTCTCTAAGTTGGGGAACAGCAAAACTTGCCGTAGACCTTGCTCAAACTTCAGGAGAGAAATCATTTGCAGTATTGGGATCCGGGATTGTCGGAATTACAACAGCCAGGACGTTGCAAGAGCACGGCTTTCAAGCTACCATTTATACGAAGGCACTTCCTCCTCTGGTAACGTCTAGCAAAGCTACTGGGACGTGGTCTCCTGCGTCACGACTTATTGAAGCGCAATACCTTACTCCGGATTTTGAAGAACGATGGAGAAAAACCGCAATGTATTCGTTTCGGACGTATCAAAATCTCTTAGGCTTCAATGACATTGTTACCTGGATCGACAATTACATTGTCCGGGAGAAATTTAATCCGGAGCCAGAACCGTTGGATACCGACGGAGGGAAATATGCCCGTTTGAGAATAGCAGGAATTTTACCTGAGCGGCAGGTACTGGAACAGAAAGATCATCCCTTTCATGTCGACAAAGTTGTGAAGCAGACCACCCTTGTGTTTAACATTCCGTCCTACATCAATAAACACCTAAATGATTTTCTTGCCTTTGGAGGAAGGGTAGTGATAAAGGAATTTAAGTCCCTGGAGGATATCGACGCGCTTCAGGAGAAATGCATTGTTAATTGTACAGGCCTTGGGTCCATGACATTATTCAACGACAATGAAATGCTTCCGATTGCAGGACAACTTTCGTTCTTAATACCTCAGCCTGATTTCAATTATAGAATCAGTACGGACAACGGATACGCTATACCGAGAAAGGATGGAATTATATTGGGAGGCAATGCGCTGGAAGGTAGTTGGACAGAAACTCCCGATCGCGCACAAACTGAAAAAGTTGTTCAGGCACTAACGGATGTGATGCACAGAATACGGGCATAAAACGTCCAATAGTTAATAAAAGAATTCCGGCTATCACCGGAATTCTATTCATCTAATCATGACCCTCAACTTTCACAATTTTGTTATAAATTCCTAGCAGGAGAAACGGTGCTGCCCACTGTCCGATAAAGAGTGCAGTGTGATTCTTACCTAGGAGTTTTAGTGTAAAGGATGTTGCCATTGCTCCGATCGACGTCCACAAAAAAAGATCAGACGGTAATTTTGCCGTTTGTGATTCAATCGCTTTGGCTACGGGTCCCTCTTTACGTTCAGGATTAAAGTTCGAGACCTTGCTTTTCAATTCTTTTTCCAATGTTTCTGTTGCCATAAATTTTATATTTAATCAGTTTATGTATTTGAGATGAACATATTGTTCAATACCAACTTCATAAATACTGTGCCTAAAATGAAACCGTCTGTCCATTAAGAATAGGTGGTTGGCCGTCACATGATTTCTACAACACCACCTGACTTGTTGAATATGTTCCGCATGATAATGCGCATTTTAATCCCGTGGATTACGTGGTTACGTTCATTGATTAGCGCCCGTTATCTAAGAATGCGATGCCGGGTCCAAAGAACGTATCGCCAGGGAGAGTGACTTATGCTTAATTAGTAAATAAGTTTAGTCGGCTATTCAGGACCACTGAGACGTGGCAATTTTACTGTAAAAACCGAACCAACGCCCACTTTACTTTTCAATTCTACCGATCCGTGTAACCGATCGACCGACCTTTTTAAAATATAGAGACCCAAGCCTGAGCCTGTGGCATTGCTGGTAGCCCTGAAAAACATCTCGAATATTTTCGGCTGGTGATGATCAGGTATACCCTGACCGTTGTCTTCGACGGCTAGCAGTATATGATCCTGATGGTCTGTTACTCGGATGTTAACATATGGTGTATTTTCGTTTGAATACTTAATGGCGTTCTCAATCAGATTTTGCATAATTGCATTCAATAGTGTCCATTCGGAATGAAAGTCGATATCGGGTTGAATGTGTTTGTTAAAAGAGACTTTATCATAGTTCGGAAGACTCTCAAATGATGCGATGCAACCATCGATCATTTTGTGGAAATCTATTTTTTGTTTTCGCAGGTTATCATGACTCAACTTGGTTAAGTTTATCAATCCACTGATAATTTGATTCAAGCGTTCAACTTGCTGATATTGTTTATTGATGTAATCCAGTGCGATTGGATCTTTGATGTCAATCTTTGCTAAAAACGACAGACCGAGTAATGATGAAATAGGTCCTCTCAGATCGTGCGCGATCCGGTGGAAGAAAGTATCCAGTTCGGCATTTTTATTTTCGATAATTTCAGTTTGCTGTTGATTCTTTTCCAGTGTTGAATGCAGTTCTTCGTAGGCTTTAGATAGTTGTTCAGTACGAACCATTACTTTTATTTCCAGTTGTTCTGTCGCCTCCTGCTGTACTTTCAATGCCATCAATTGGGCATCTTCCTTTTCCTTTTTAAACCGCCGGTATTGATCACCCAAGGCAAACGCAATGATGATCGTTTCTAATGCTCCACCAATTTCTACAAAATGGGTTGTCCAGAAATTAAATTCAAAAACGCCACTGTTACGCAACGTCAGTAATAGTCCTCCAACAAAGTAAAAGGTCCATGCGGCAATAAAGAAGTTTGCCGTTTTGTTTCCCTTAATTCTGCAGACAACGCCAGTGATCATGAACAAGATGGTGCCTAATGTTATCAAATTGTTTCCTGCGGAAGAGACGACATCGGTAGCCACGAGGATGTTGGCGACGATGCCAAGGGGTATCAACGGAACTAGGGTATAATACATGATTTTAGAATGTTGTTTTACTTCTAAAAACCGTATTGTGAAAATTGTAAAGACGATGGTCAGAACCCCCATTGACATTCTGCCGGCATAAAAATTTAAACTGGGGTTTTCTGGCCAAAGGAATTTGCCACCATATCCGGTCGCCGATAAAAATATAATGATCGTGCAAAGGATAGTAAAAATGTATAATAAATAATTTATCTCCTTTAGTGTCAGGTAGAGAAGGAGATTATAAAACATCATTACAATTAAAATCCCATAAAATACTCCGTAGCCGATATCTTCAATTCTTACCTTCTCGTGGAATCGTTCTTTTCCAAGAACATGCAAAGGGAAGGTCTTGGGACTTTTGCCATCGATCCTGATAAAAATGGTGTTCTCAGATTTGGCATCAAACAGTAGCGGAACTACGTGCCCTGTGTGTGAGATTATTTTTTCACTTTGTTTTCTGTAGTAGCCGGCAGTAGCATGCTGCCATGTGCCGTCACCCTTTCGTTGATAGAAATCAACATACTCCAGGTAGGGCGCAGGTATTTCGAGATACCATTGGGTTAATTTGATTGGCGATTTCATTTTCAGGCGCAGCCATACCGAAGAACGGGTGTAGCCGAATGCCAGATCTTTCGCAGGATGAAAGCGTTGCTGAATGACAGGGTCGATCACTTGTTCTAAGGACATGGTATTACTGGAATCCATCAGTACATCGACATATGTATCCAGCCTATAGATTAAAGTTGTATCTGTTAGCACAAAGGTCGTGTCAGCGACAGGCGTTGCATAGGAAGCAAACTGATGGAATAGCGCGATAAATAAATATAACTTGAAGTTAAAACAATGGCGCATTTGACTGCCTTAAAAAATATGTGTTAAAAATAGTCAAATTTGTGATGATCAGGTATGTGAGAGGAATAGAATAGGCTTTTTTAAAGCATTAACTCATGTGTGAAATGTGTGGGTTTTGGTCTATGACTAGTAAATCAAGCATCAATGTTGGAAAAACTTGGATTCTTTCGAGAAATTGGTTTTGGCATACGAGATTGGTTTATTATTATTTACATTTAGAACCAAGGTATGCGAACACTTTTATGGCTAATGTTGGCCTTGATTGTTAACAACAGTCAGGCCCAATCAACAAGACCTAACATCATCATCATATTCATGGATGACATGGGTTATGGTGACATCGAGCCCTTCGGCATGACTGGGCTTTCAACACCGAACTTCAACAGACTCGCAGCGCAGGGCCTAAGGTTAACGAATTTTAATGTAGCCCAAGCGGTGTGTACAGCATCACGGGCAGCCTTACTCACGGGGTGTTATCCCAACCGGTTAGGATTGACAGGCGCATTACTGCCGGAATCAAAAGTAGCGCTTCATCCGCAAGAGCAGACCATCGCTTCTCTTTTGAAAAGCAACGGTTATGCCACAGCAATTTTTGGTAAGTGGCATCTCGGAAACCGGCCACCTTATTTTCCGTTGCGATATGGTTTTGACTCGTTTTATGGATTGCCTTATTCGCATGATATCTGGCCGCTTGACTACCAGGGGAATTTGATCACCGATACCAGCAACAGGCGGAGTAAATGGCCACCATTACCCATTATTGAAAATGATAAACAAATAGGAACCATTACTTCATTAGAGCAGCAAACACATTGGACAACATCGCTTACGGAGCGGGCAGTCTCTTTTGTCAAAAGCCACACACAAGAGCCGTTCTTTCTATATGTAGCCCATCCGTTACCACATGTTCCTCTGGCGGTATCGGAGAAGTTCAAAGGAAAAAGCGACCTTGGTCTTTTTGGCGACGTGGTCATGGAGCTCGATTGGTCATTGGGTGAGATCATGAAGGTATTGGATAATCAGAAGTTGACCGAGAATACCATATTAATTGTGACCAGCGATAATGGTCCCTGGGTACATTTCGGTAATCACGCAGGATCAAGTGGCGGCCTTCGAGAAGGCAAGGGTACACCATTTGAGGGAGGTACGCGTGTACCTTTTTTGATGCGGTGGCCCGGTAGGATAACACCGGGAAGTGTAAGTGGAGCGTTACTAACGAGCATGGATTTACTGCCTACGATATGTGCCCTTACAAAATCAAATCTACCTTCAAAAAGAATTGACGGCGTAGATTGTTCTGACTTTCTTCTCAGAAAAACCAACAAGAGTCCGAGAGAGGTTTTCTACTATTATTATGGCAACAAACTGATGGGGGTGAGATACAAGCACTGGAAATTAATTTTGCCACATGAGTCGCAATCGTACGTTCATGGCGGCGCAGTGGGTAAAGATCGCATCCCTGGAAAATTCAATGCAAGCACTTCGGTTCACGGAGGATTATACGATCTTGCGCATGATCCGGGAGAAGTGTATGACATCAGTTCGCTTAATCCGGATATCGTTGAACAAATAATGAAATATGCCGAAGCGGCGCGTGAAGACCTGGGCGATGAAATTACAGGCACGAAGGGAAACAACATCCGTCCTCCGGCAACGGTAGATTAGATTGCTGGGATCAATGGCGCGGCATCATTTCTTCCACAACTTGTCATTCAATACTTTTTCGATTACCTGGTCCCTGAAATTACGGCTGATTGGAATTCTCGCAGACTGAATACTGATCTCGTGTTTTTCTATTGAATCAATTTTGGTAGCATTGATAATGTAGGATTTGTGAACACGTAAAAACGATTCTTTGATTAGATTTTGTTCGATGTCTTTCAGTGTTAGCAGGGTTAGATATTTTCCTTTTGACGTATAGATCCTTACATAATTTTGCATGCCTTCGATATAAAGGATGTCATCGAAGAATATTTTTTCGTATTTGTTTTCACATTTGATGAAGAAGTAACGCTTGGAATCTGCGTAAGACGCTTGTCCGGATAATAGCTGAAAATAATCCTTGGCTTTTTTTGCAGCCTGGCAGAACCGATCGAAGGTGATGGGTTTAAGCAGGTAGTCGAGCACATTCAATTGGAAGCTCTCTAATGCATAGCTGGGATACGCCGAAGTAATAATTACAATAGGAGGATCTTTCATGATTTTTAAAAAATCCATCCCATTCATTTTGGGCATCTGAATGTCCAAAAAAATCAGATCAACCTTTTGTTGATCCATTACTTTCATTAGTTCGATCGCATTTTCACAAGTGCCGGCAAGCCGAAGAAAATCTATTTCTCGTACATAAGTATTTATTCCCTCTCTTGCCAAAGGTTCATCATCAACGATTACACAGTTTAAAGCAGATTCCATTTGACAATTATGCGCTTTTGTGAATAGGTTGCAGATCTGATATCTCTGATAATCTCAGTTTGAGTTCTACTTCAAACTGGTCAGCATCATGATCTATATTTAATACATACTGGCCCGGATAAATCAAGTCGAGTCTTCTCTTTATATTTTTCAATCCTAATCCACTGTAGCTTACCACATCATTTTCTTTAATCGCAGCTACACTGTTTGCAATTTTAAATTGCAGGTCAAGGCCTCGTAGTTCAAGGCTAACATTAATCCAATTGGGTTTGTCAGCGTGATCTGATAAATGTTTAAAGGCATTTTCTGTAAATGTAATTAACATGAATGGTGCAATGCCAAGATGCTGCTTCGGCTGATGATCCATGTTTATAACGACATCAACATTTTTACTTTGCCTGAGTTTTTGTAGTTCAATAAAATTCTCGAGATATGTCAATTCATTACTCAAGGGAATTTGCGTTTCATTGCATTCATACAACTGAAACCGGAGCAGGTCCGAAAATTTTGCCAAGGCGTTAGAAGCTAAAACAGGGTTCTTATGGATCAGGAAAAAAATTGAATTGATGGTGTTAAAAAGAAAATGCGGATTGAATTGTGACCGGAGAAATTTCAACTCGGTTTCAAGCTTTTCCTTTTCCAGCTCTTGCTGTCTGCGATTACTTTGTATCCAGTTCTTGGTAAGCTTGATGCTCATGGCTAAGGTCATGCTTGCCGCTGATGATGCCAGAGAGTTGTTTTTAAAAAGAAAGAAGAAGTCTGGACCCATGTTAAATAGTTCCTGGAAAGTTTTTCCTGAGACCCATGTACTGATATAATATCCAGGAACAATAAGGGCTGCAACGGCAATAATGGTGATGAATACCAATACAACATACGTTACGTACTTTCCTTTTTCCAGAAATTTTGGAATCAAAAAGTAGAGATTAAAATAGACACCGATTGCCTGAAAGGTTACATAGAACAAAAATTTAAAAGCGTATGGTGTGTTTAGTGCATTCGCAGGCGCAGTTAAGCTTCCTGTAATTAATGACCACCAGAGATAATGATAAACAAACCAAAAGGGTAGATGGTAGAGTTTGTATTTGATCAGCCAATTGGTTTTGGCTTTGCCCAGTTCGGCCATAAACAAATCTTTAGGTGGAGCAGTTGCTAACAAAATCTCTCCAATGTGAAAATATTTAAAAGAACCGGATAATGCTGCTAACTACATGCTGCAATGATGTAAAGTTGACAACCGGCTCATATTAATTGACGAACAACAAATTCTAGCCTATATATTCCAGCCCTGACGTTATTTCACGATCACTAAGGTTGACGAAACGATCATTTAAAAGCAGAAAACCTTAAATTTAATTAAACGTAAAGGACCATAATTTACATAAATCGTCCATTGTTTTTTCTTTGTTTTCAATAACAACATAAATGTGATGCCTGCCGGAAACCGGCATATCAAACGCAGAAGAAATGGTTTTACGCTTTTCCTCGCCACCCGTTGGTTCAAACTTGGTTCTGCTGATGACGGGGCCTGCGAGTGATTCCAGCCTTACAACGATTTCACCGCCCCGGCTTTCCGATCCATAATCGTAGGTAATATTTTTTATTCCAGAAAGGTCGATGCTTTTTAAGAATATATATGATTTGTTTTTTGCGCTCCCAAACGCATTTCCCCAACGATCAATGCCGATGTGGGCATCAGCGTCGATGGGCCTCATGGATGCACTTCGCAATAGGATGGTCTCATTATCCGAAAGGGTGGTTGCACCGTTAGCGTTTTGATCGGTATATCTGGCTGTAAGGGTATAGATGCCAGGATTTTCGTTCGGTTTATGTGATGTGAAGTTTACGGCACCTGTTAATGGTAACTTCCGTTTTATGTTCGGATCTGTGATTGATAGAATGAATTGAACCATTTGCTTAGTATCGTCGGCGGAGAGCTGCGGATGAGCACTCATTACATGTTCTGTTCCCCAGTTTCCACCGCCACCGGCAATAATCTTTTTTGAAAGTGTTTCTAAAGCATTGGTCTTGTTTTTATAACGCTCGGAGATAGCGGTATACGTTGGGCCAACTGATTTTTTATCAATGGTATGACAAGCTTTACAATCGCTTGAAAGTATCTTGGCGTAGCCCAAGGGTATGGGTTCGGCAGTTTGAATTAGCTTAGGTCGTGCGATTGTCTCCGACGACGACTGCATTCCGCCGTCAGGGTTATAGGTAACGGTTAGCGAAACTTTCGACGGATCAATGACAGGATCTTCTTTATCTGTTACTTTTACTGAATAACGAAATGGTTTATTATCCCAATAGAAGGATTTGTTATCAGCAGATACAATAGACACCGTTGGTTTTGTATTGCCAACAAGAACTACCACGGTATCGGTATCGGTCGAGCCATTTTTATCTGTCACTTTAAGAATAGCATGAAATTTACCATGGGCATTGTAGGTAAACGTGGGATTTGGATCAGAAGACTTTATTTTTCCGTCAAACGTCCATTCATACGAAAGCGCGTCATCGTCGTCCAGGTCTCTTGAATTAGCACTTGAGAAAGTGATCTTCAGCGGTGCTTCGCCTTCGATCTCTTTTAACTGTACGGTCGATTGTTCATTCGTGAGAAAGACTTTGGAATTCCAATTGGCATTTTCAGGATCTGGAATACCAGCGCTTGCAATAGGGGCACGGTTGCCCGTATTGTATTCGATTTTTACCAGCCGCGCATCCGCATTGTCTGCACCATAGACAGAACCATATTCCAGCATGTACATAACCCCATCGCTACCGAACGCCAGATCGATAGGTCGTCTGAAGTCACCTGTGGTAGCCATGAATGGTTCGCTATATAAATAATTTTCATTCTGATCAAACCGAAGCGCCAGCACCCAATTTCTCATCCAATCGAACACGAACAATGAACCATCGTAATATTCCGGAAACTTGTTCTCTGAATCTGCAGCCTTGCTAAAAGTATAAAATTCCCCGGCCATAGCGCTCCTTCCTCCCTGGCCCAGCGCTGGAAATTCTTTCGACGGTTCATAGGGGTAATAGATCATGGCCGGAATAGCGGGTTTTAATTTTGTAAGGCCGGTATTATTCGGCGAAATGTTTTCGGGTGACGCCGGGTTGAAGCGCGCCCCGGCCGTATTGGTTGCAAAGTCCCAGTCAAAATACGCTTCGTTGTTTCCTACAAAATATGGCCAGCCAAAATTGCCAGGTTCTTTTGCCTGATTGAATTCATCGTACCCGCGAGGGCCCTGAATACTATCCTTGCCGGCATCGGGCCCTATTTCGCCCCAGTATAAAACTGAAGTTTTTGGATTGACCGCAATGCGATATGGATTCCGACAACCCATTACATAAATCTCAGGGAGTGTTTTTTCTGTACCCTTTGCGTATAAATTTCCCTCGGGTATGGTATAGGTACCATCCGGCTCGGGGTGAATGCGGAGAATTTTTCCTTTCAAGTCATTTGTGTTTGCCGAAGATCGTTGGGCATCAAGGCTGTAAAATTCTTTTCCGGGTCTTTCATCCAGGGGTGCATACCCATTAGCAGGAAAGGGACTAGAACTGTCTCCGGTCGAAAGATAAAGATTACCCTCTTTATCCCACGCCAGTGAGCCGCCATGATGCGCACCGCTGTTTTCCTCCACCGGTACCTTCAACAAAATTTTTTCGGATGTTATATCCAGCGTGTTATCAACTTTTACAGTAAAACGTGATAAGTGAAAATATATCGGCTCGCCCTCTATCGGCGGGGAATAGTAGACATATAGATTCCGGTTCGATTCAAATTTCGGATCCAGTGTCAGACCGATGAGACCGGTGCCTCCGCGTGTGCAGACATCGAACCTGTGCGCTATAGAATTTTTTCCGGTCTTAGTGTTGAACACGTAAAGATTGGCGGTCCGCAATTCTGTAAAGAAAACTAATCCATCCTTAGAGACTGCCAATTCCATCGGCGTATTCAGATCATTTACCAAAATTGTTTTTACAAATCTGTTTTCTTCAGGTACTGTAACTGCACGAGCTTTCTTATAGTCTTTTTTACCATCGCCCATGGCATATTTGATTCCGCCGAGAATATGTTTTGCAACAAGTGGTTCACTGAAACTTGAATTCTCATGACCGACCGCCGTATAAAATGACCGGCCACCATCGTATTCATGGTACCAGGCAATGGGGTGATAGGTTCCATGGGTACCGCCCTCATAACTGTTCTCATCCAGTTGTGCCAACACATTTATACCGGGATAAAACGTTCCGAAGTTGTACCACTCTTCATTTCGTTCCCAGCGGGAGGGTAAACCAACAGTAGCCGGGTGGTTGTTGTTGGTAACATCAATTACACCTTTTCGTGTGCCTGGATTAATGGGGTGACTTGCAAAATGCGCTCCAACGAGTTTGTTATACCACGGCCATTCATATTCCGTGGCGGCAGCAGAATGAATTCCAACGAAACCACCGCCGGCTTGTATGTATCGCTCAAAAGAAGCTTGCTGCTCGGCATTCAAAATATTGCCGGTGGTGTTCAAAAAAACAACGGCATCATATCGCTTCAAATCCTCATCGTTAAAGCGCTTGCTATCTTTTGTAGTATCTACGGTGAAGTTATTTTCAGCGCCAAGTCTTTGAAGAGCTTCGACACCCGCGTCGATAGAAGTATGCTTCCAACCTTTTGTTTTGGTGACGATCAGGATGGAAGGTTTGTGCTCAAAATCAGCGCACCCGCAAAGCACAGCAGCAATATTCAGTGCAATCAGCAGGTTAAAGCGGGTGACGGCCGTCTTAATCATATTGGAATAAATCATTCTTATGCATAATATCAATCTATCGGCATAAATAAAAATATCGTATGCGTATTCCATCGGTGGTACGACGTACAATGGCCATCCGTAAGATTATTTGGAATATTGGTACAAGTTCGGACTAAGCGTAGGGACTACTGGCGGTTTCTATTGAATATAAATTCCGCAAGGCCTGATCTCTGGAGGTACTATATGGCCAATTAAATGGAAGTGCCGGATCCCTTTATGTAATCGCATGTGCATTGGATCCAGAAGTGAGATGGTCGCCGAAAATTATCTCAAAAATAGCTATCGCCATAAAAACTGTTTTTATTTGCGAAACTTTTCCCATGAAATTAACTTCCCGTAACACCCACCGTGATATCGCTTACTTTTATGTAGGATTGATTATTTCTTTTTCTATTTCCGGCATTTTTTTAAATCACCGGCAAGATTTTAATCCGAGGCGTTACACCTATGAGTCTAAGGAAATTGTTGTTCCCGTTCCTGCAACCAAGGAAGTTATCAATGAAGCATTCATTGCCGCATTTTCGCAGCAACAGCATATTGACGATGATGTTAGAAGATTTTCTGTTGAAGGGAGCATGCTCAAGATATCTTATGCAAATCATGATGTACAGGTAGATATAGCAACAGGTAAAGGTAAGATTGAGACTTATAAAACCATTCCGTTGCTGGGCCACATGACTAAGTTGCACCTGGACACCAGCAAATGGTGGATCTATTATTCAGATGTATTTGGACTAGGTATGCTCACCATCGCTATTACAGGAATGTTCATTGAGCGTGGGAAAAATAGCTTCAGTAAAAGAGGATGGAAGCTTGCTGTTGTTGGCATTGTGTTTCCATTGATCTTTCTTTTCATAATTAGCTAGTACCACACAGGCCACGTTGCTAACCGGGCCACTGTCGGAGCTAACGTTAGCTTGTAATTTTTTATTTTGTCAAAACGACCTTTAAGCGAATTTGTATTCGGCATCATTGATTGAATCCAGGGTGTTGTTTTGATTTAAATTTTTGTACAAAAGTCGAAAGTTCTCATGGTGGTTCGCACTACTTTTAGGTATCACTTTCCTGGAATACTTAAAAAAAACACCAGCTCCCATGACTCAAGAAATTAACCACGCGAAGCCAAAGTTTTATGATCAAATTCTTGAAGCAACAAATGCTTCAGGATTTTCAATGGCGTCCGATATGATGACGTGCTCGCTTTTAAGAACACTGGCCGCTTCGAAGCCTGGAGGAAAGTTTCTAGAACTTGGAACAGGCACTGGCCTGTCGACTTCGTGGATACTGGACGGGATGGATGATGGATCTTCATTAATTTCTATCGACAATGATCAAAAATTGCTGGAGATAGCAAACAGATTTCTAGGCAGTGATAAACGATTGACGTTAGTATCAACGGATGGCGGCGAGTGGATAAGCAACAATGCTGAGCAAAGGTTCGATTACATTTTCGCCGATACATGGCACGGTAAATATCTGATGCTGGATGAAGCATTGTCGATGTTGAATAAAGGAGGACTTTACATTATTGATGATATGTTGCCTCAGCCGAACTGGCCGGAAGGTCATCATGCTAAGGCAATCAATCTCCTTGATTGCCTGGATAGCAGGGACGACCTAATTTTGACGAGACAAGTTTGGGCAACCGGTATTGTGATTGCTGTGAAGAAGTAACTGCCTGTGGTGTACAATGGACATGGAATTCAATGATTCTGGCAGGTATTTTTTACCGGAAATCAGATACCGATTTCCAACTCCATTTTTACATCGGCAGTTTCAAAGGGACTGTCGGTGACTTCCACGTATTGAAATCCATATTTTTGATACAACCCTAGCGCTGGGCGTAGCTGATGATTTGAAAATAAAACAATTTTCCTTGCTTTCAACGATCGGGCCATAGCCAGACATTTTTCCAATAGCAGTTTACTTACACCTCTTCCTTGCCAGGCGGGAATGACAGTCATTTTTGCTAGTTCAAAGATGCCATTGTGTTCGTGAATAAGGGCCGCACTTCCAACTATTTCGTGGTCGACTCTGGCAAGATAAATTGCGCCGCCTCCATCGAGAATTTTGCCCCGAGGATCATTCAACATCATAAGATCTGGTTCTTCAAGAAGATTATATTTATCCAGCCATTCAAGGTTTATCCGTTTGAAATCTGTGGCGTATTTGTCGGCGTATTCAATTAATTCTACCATATCTGTTTTACACCATTACGGATATTGCGATTAATTGGATAAAAAAACGACAAAAATATTTGTTGATCTCAAGGAGCTTAAAAAGGTATCGGCATTGCAGCTTTTGCCCTGGAATCGAAACGGCAACACCTTAACTGAGATGAGGGTTAGCTTCAGGGTAGCTGGCCGTTAGTTTTGTCCATCCTTCAGTCGTCTTACACTCATCCTACAGTCAATCTACATTGAGCCATTCATTCGGGATACGGGGTTGAAAAGGAGGTCTAAAGAATGGAAATTGAGTATACAAGATAAAAAAAATGACAAAACAATTTGCAGTTTGAATGAAAAAAACCAGATGGCAAACCGCATGTCAACATGGCTAGTGACAATAATCATATTCAGATATAAGATTCGTCATATCACAAACCAGTCGAAAAGTGAAGTTTGCCCTAATATGCATAAGGTATACCTTAGGAAAGCGCGTTCCAGACGGTTCAAATTGCAGGGTTCAAAATCGAAGTTCAGTATATAAGAATGGCTTCACTTAAATTACCGCTCATTGTAAAGGTCACAAGACATCTTTCCCTGATCGAAAGATTTTTCATTGTTGGGCTTTTGGTCGGAATAATTTTGATGGCTTTAAAATTAGATTCAAACGTGATCAAGATATCACTGGGTGGCTTGGCTTTAACGTTTTTCATGTATACCTATAGACCGGTGATGATACAATGGTCAGAAAATGAAAACCCCGGGCTAACAGAGTTGTTGGCGTTCGTGATACTTCCTAAAGCGATGTGGATTAGTACATCATTGCTCGCCTTTGGTATCCTTTTATATTTACTTTACACGGGCAACCATGGATACAAACCAGTATTATTGATAGGCATTCAGATTTTTTGCATAGCTACCACGTTGGTGCTGTTCTTTCAAGTCCGAAGAGTAAAACATTTAAATACATTAGCCCCTATTTTATTAAGAGCTGTCCCAATGGCAGCTGTGGCCTTGTATATATTGTTGAAATAGAAAGATTGTAGTAAAATAAACTGTTTTGAATAGAAGTCAGGTAAGCAATGAACACAAACGAAATAACATCGTGGCTTTTAGAAGGTGATGTGTCCATCCAATATCAAACCTATAAAGACCTTCTGGACACTAACAAGCCCCGCCTTCAAAAAAGGATTGAACAGGAGGGGTGGGGAAAGAAATTTCTTTCATTTAGAAACCCGAACGGTCACTGGGGCAGGGGCTTTTATCAACCGAAATGGACGTCGACACATTACACGATGCTGGATTTAAAAAATCTTTGTATTTCTCCGGCCAACAAAGAAATCAAGGCAACTGTAGCCCTAATCTTACAGAACGAGAAGGCGCAAGACGGCGGCATCAACCCGAATCGTGAGATAGCCGCAAGCGATGTGTGTATTAATGGAATGGTCTTAAATTATGCATGCTATTTTATGGCGAAAGAAGAATCTCTTAGGTCAATCGTAGATTTTATTCTTTCTCAATGGATGGCTGATGGAGGTTTCAATTGTCGGTCAAACCGGGGAGGGGCAGTACATAGCTCGTTGCATACTACTCTTTCTATCCTGGAGGGAATTTTTGAATATGAAAGAAATGGATACACTTACAGATTAAAAGAACTTCGGCAGGCAAAAAAGAAATCCCAGGAATTTATTTTGATGCACAAACTGTTCCGTTCCGATAAAACCGGAGAAATCATTAATGAAAATTTTTTAAAGCTTTATTATCCCCCCCGGTGGTACTATGATATACTCAAGGCAATGGACTACTTTCAGGCAGAACGATTGAAGTACGACAGCAGAATGAGCGACGCTGTGCAGGTCATTCTCGACAAGCGAACGCAAACAGGACAATGGAAACTTCCGGCAAAGCATCCCGGGGCAGTCCACTTTGACATGGAGCAAGCCGGCGAGCCCAGCCGCTGGAACACCCTAAGAGCCTTACGTGTGATGCGGTTTTATTCACCGGAGTCAAATCGGAAAATTTACTAGTACAAAGGTTAAATTATACCCCACTCCACACTTCGAACCTCAACACCTCAACACTAAAGCATGAGCACTACAACCCTCTATCTCCAAACCTGGGCAGAAGCACGAACCCGCTTTACCAATATTCTGAAAGACATAAAGGAAGAGGATCTGAAACGGAAATTGCAAAACACGAAGAACAGCGCTGGCTTTCTGATCCGCCACGTCGGCGATGTAGAATTTCTCTTTGCGAAAAATGTTTTTGGTGCGATAGACCTGAGAGTTCAAGCTAAAACTGTGATTGCTCAGCACGATACAGGTGAATGGACAAACTTGCAAGAGCTTATCATTTATCAGCAGGAAGCTGCCCAAGAATTAAAAAAAATCATTGAAGCACAAAACGATGATGATTGGATTAAAACAATCATCACAAAAGAATTCGGTACTAAAACAAAAGCAGAAGCGCTTGGCAGAATTATGTCGCATACAGCCTATCACGCAGGACAACTGGGATTAACATTGAAATACGGTACCATAATATGATTTGAAAGTTAGTTCACTATCGGACATAAATAGTTCAAATCGTACAATTCCAGTTGCATGTTTCTTTTGGCGGTATAGGTAAAACAGGTCTGGCCCCATATTCGTAGAGAGGCAATTCATACCCTTTACCCTGCATGTTTTTGAATTACCTGAAGATCGCGATACGTTTATTTACACGTAATAAATTAGTCAGTGCCATTAATATATCAGGGCTAGCGTTGGCCTTGGCGGGGAGTCTGTTGATCGCTATTTTTATCCATGATGAATTGAGTTACGATCGCTATCATGAAAACGCCGATCGTATTTTTCGTGTTACCAGGAATTTCCTGTCTCCTGACGGAAGTGTAAGCTTGCATCTTGGTCTAATAGCACCACCGTTCGGTCCGCTGTTGAAAAATGATTTTTCGGACATTATTGAATCCGCAAGGATTTTTCGTTTTTATCAGTCCTTGAGCAGAGAAGAAAGCGGAGAATCCAGAAAGCATTTAAATATCGAGAATGTTTATTACGCAGATCCGTCGGTATTTAAAATATTTACGATCCCGATAGTTGCGGGCGATTCAAAGACTGCTCTGGAAAAACCATACACCATGCTAATATCCGAGGCCACAGCAATGAAGTACTTTGGTACGTTGGATGTTATCGGAGAGCAAATAAAAGCTGACAAGGTTTTTCTGGAGATCGTAGGTGTATTTAAAGATTTCGAAAAACAAACTCATTGGCACGCTGATGCACTGATCTCATTTTCAACCCTCAATGACGATGCTGTATATAGCAGGGAAAGATTGGAAGGACGTAGTTGGGGAAATAATACCTTTAGCACATATATTCTCGTTAATGATGATTTTGATCCCGACAGGACGGCATCCCAGTTTCCTGCATTTCTCGACAAACATATGGGCGAAAAGGGAAATCCTGAGCTTCCTCATACATGGACAAATCTTTTCCTGCAACCACTCACATCTATTCACCTTCATTCCCATCTTGATTTTGAACTTGAGGCAAACGGAAATATAAATCAGTTGTATACCATGGGAGCTATTGGTATATTCTTAATTCTGATTGCGTGTTTTAACTTTATTAATTTATCTACGGCCCGGGCTTCTACTCGCGGGAAAGAAGTTGGGTTAAGAAAGGTTGTGGGCGCATTTAAAAAACAATTAATTACACAACACCTTAGTGAGTCAACTTTAACCGCCTTGTCAGCTTTGATACTAGCAGTTGCCATTGTAACGATGGCCATCCCGTGGTTAAATGATTTTACGAATAAGTCCATACAATTTTCGGACTATGTAAATGTGAGCACGACGCTTGTGGTTCTCGCATTTATAATTGTGATCGGAATGATTGCTGGTCTTTACCCAGCCTTTATCATCTCTGGTTTTAAACCATCACTCATCTTAAAGGGACGAGCTGGCTCCGTAAAAGGTGCGGGCAACATTCGCAAAGTATTGGTCGTTATTCAATTTTCAATTTCGATCATCATGATCATTGCAACACTGGTCACTTATCAACAACTTACTTTCTTGAATAATCGCGAATTAGGCTATGCGAAAAATCAGGTCGTGACCATTGACTATGACGAACAACTCATGGAACGTTTCGAAGCTTTTCATGACGAGTTGACGAAGAATCCTGCAGTCATCAATGCGACCAGATCCAGTCTTGTACCAACGGATAGGTTATTGGCTTACCAGGGGACGTGGATTGAAAGAGGCGATAGTTTGGTGCCAACGGAAATTTCAATGAAAGATGTCAGTGTAGATCCTAATTTTTTTGATACTTATCAAGTTCCTATGCTCAGTGGTCGGAACTTTTCACGCGAAATAAAGACAGATGATTCGCTTGCTTTTATTATTAATGAGTCTGCTGCGCGCATGGTTGGGTGGAGCAATGAAGAAGCAGTTGGCAAGGCGTTAAAGAATGGGTCCGTCAAGGGAACCGTTGTCGGCGTGGTTAAAGACTTCCATTTTGAATCACTTCACGAGCCGATTGTACCTGTGGTGTTTCACGGACAAAAGCGGTTTTACAGAATTTCTGTGCAACTAGAAAAATCTAACATCAAAGAAGCATTGGCACATCTGGAGAAAGTATGGAGTCGATTTGTCTCTAATCGACCTTTCCAATACGGCTTTTTAAATGAACGCTACCAGTACTTATATACGAGTGAAAAAAATCAAAATGAGTTGTTCATCATTTTTGCGGGTCTGGCTATTTTTATTGCTTCTATGGGATTATTCGGATTAGCAACCTTCAACACCCTTCAAAGAAGTAAAGAGGTTTGTATCAGAAAAGTCCTAGGAGCTCCAGTTGCGAGCATTCTTCAATTGTTAGGAACAGAAATTTTTACTTTAGTTCTAATTGCCAATGCAGTGGCCTGGCCGCTGGCGTGGTATTTCATGAATGAATGGCTAAGTGAATTTGCATACCATGTTGATATGAATGTAATGACCTACTTAGCCGCAGCAACCGTTGCATTAGTCATTACAGCATTGACGATCGGCAGTCAGACTTTAAAAGCTGCTCATGTAAATCCAGCGACGATTTTGAGAAGTGAGTAGTTTAATTTGCTTTATGCAAAGATAAATCCTTTCATTTATGAAGCTGCCGGATGCACGGCTGAATCCATACTTCATAAATCATTAAGCTGTTCTGCTTGGAGGCGAGGCTTGAACAGAGCGTTGACTGATCAGAAGGAAATCTGTCAACGCTCTGCATTAAATTTCTAAGTAATTATCGATATGTTTCTTTCGACTTACCGTCTTCAGCGACAAATTCGCTTCCCTCCACCAATTCCTTCAACTTCTGCAACGCCTTAGGCCATGTTTCGAGAAAATAATCTTTATAGGTTTCTGCCACGTCCATGTCAACGGTTAACTCGGTTTTGCCATTTACATTTTTTAAGGTGTAATTTTCAGTAGCACCTGCCCAGCCTTTTTCTTTTGCTGCATTCATGTCCTCCTTTCCATCTATAATTTCACCAAGGTGTAGGAAAGACATGAATTCATTCGGAATGTTGTCAGCGACCTTGGAGACCATTCCCTGACCTTTGCCATCAAGGAAAAGAACCTTACTTCCTTTTTTCCAATCCGTTTCAGCACGGGACCCTTCGGCAAAAGCTGAAGTCCATTCACTGTACGTTACATCACCCCACAGGATTTCCCAAACCCTTTCACGTGGAGCATCAAGTGTGATTTTAAATTGGTGCCTTTCCATAATCGATTATTTTAGGTTTAACATAATTAATTTCGGTCGAGGACAAGGTCGTATTTTACAAGCTTGTCTTAATTTGAACAAGTTAAGAATTTGAATGTTCAACAAGCATTCAAGATCATGCTGATATGACCCGGATTACTAGCCGTGAGAAGCGTATAAGTTATGGTTTCTGATACCATTCTGTTTTTGAAAGCCTATCATAAACACCCCGCTATTTTGAACGCCGCAAGCATGGCTCCGAAATAGGCAGGATAATCTAGCCGTGGAATTTCCCTCCCGTACCTCCTGACAGTTATGTTAATATTTACCGTCTGACTTTCTGATACAAACATATGGTGTAAATCAGAAAGGGAGGCGGTGTAATTACGGCTATCTTAGGGTGGATATACGACAATCCTTGACCCAGTTTATTCTTATTTAGAAGGATTTGCTTTGTATGCATAGGCATACCGTTATAATTCTGGTCGGCTGAATTTGTTGCGCAAATTTATCATCAAGCGGGTATGAACATGTGCAACGCATTAGTTCAGGGGTTCAAATAAAATTCTTATCCGCCGTAACCTTCTGAATTTTTATCAGTATTTTAGTTTATTCCCCTCGTTTTATGATTAAAAATTACCTCCTCATCGCCCTGCGTAACATACGCCAAAGTCCATTGTACGCTTTTATCAATATTTTCAGCCTGGCCATTGGATTGACCGCTTGCATGGTGATCTACCTTTTCATTCAGGATGAAAAAAGCTTCGATGCATTCCATGCAAAGAAAGACACCATTTACAGGCTTGATGAGGTGCAGAACTTTCCGGGAACGAACCTCCAAAAGGTAGCCCTCTCCATGCCCGGTATGGGACCCTCGATGTTGAAGGATTTTCCTGAAGTGAGCAATTATGCGCGATTCATGTGTCGCCCAAAGCAGTTATTAGTAAGAGAAGACAAGCGCTTTCTCCTTCCATACATTGCAACGGTAGACAGCACGTTTCTGGAAATTTTTGATTTTGAAGTGTTGATTGGCGATCGTACAACGGCACTTGATGCTCCTTATAGCATCATGGTTACAGAGCAAACTGCTTTGAAGTTTTTTAATAGCGCTCAGGAAGCCATTAATAACACTTTAACATTTCAGGGGAAAGAATATAAAGTGACGGGGGTGTTGAAGCAAGTGCCGGAGAACTCTCACATGAAGTTTGATGCCCTTGTTTCGATGACCTCCATTACAGCCGAGCGAAAAGAATTTAATGATCAATGGGGCAGCAATTTCCTGAACACTTATCTCACCATTAATTCCAACGCGGACATAAAAGCGCTGGAATCAAAATTTCCCGCATTCATGAGCAGGCATATGGACAATCCCGACATCAATAAATTTTATACGCTTTTTCTGCAACGGCTGACTGATGTACATCTTAGCTCCACCGATATAGAACACGATTATAATAATTACAGGAAATTTAACGGCGAATACCTGGAAGTATTCTCAATCGTGGGCGTGTTCATCTTACTTATTGCCGGCCTGAATTTTATGAATCTCACGACAGCGCGGGCGTCACACCGTTGGAAAGAAATCGGGGTTCGAAAAACGGTAGGAGCAAAGAAATTGCAACTGTTCTTGCAATTTATTTTTGAGTCGACTGTTCTTGCTTTCTTTGCGTTGGTATTGGGTGTAGCATTGAGCTTGCTATTTGTCCCGCTAATCAATGTTGCACTCGACAGGCAGTTATCGTTATTTACATTTTTGGAGTCACCCATAAATATTATTTATCTATTTGTTGTAACGATCGGACTTGGATTGATTACTGGCATTTATCCTTCGTTTTACATGACATCATTCAATATGTCAAGCGTTCTTAAGGGTGGAAAAAAAGGAAATGGGCGGTCTGTCTTCCGAAGCGGGATGGTGGTTGTTCAATTTGGATTAGCGCTGGCGATGATTGTGAGCACATTGATCGTCATACAACAGTTATCCTTTATGCAGAATAAGGATCTTGGCTTCAACAAGGAGCAAATGATGTTGGTTGATTTGAATGATGAAGCGAATAAAAAATTTGAGTTGCTTCGTACGGAATTAAAACGTAGTCCACTCATCCTGGGCGTTACCGCGAGTGGTCAGCGTCTTGGTGAAAATTTTCATCAATCGGGTTTTAAAGTGAAAGCTGATACAGGCGTATTCTCCATTACACCATCCAATGTAAATGTAGATTACGAATACCTAGACGTATATGGTATTCAGTTGAAAGAGGGGAGGGGATTCAAAAAGGATATTGTGACCGATAAGGACATGGCATTCGTTATCAATGAATCATTTGCAAAAGAATTAGGCATCAAAGATATTATCGGCACTCCTGCAGGACATGGTTGGTATCATAATGATTCATTGGGAACTATCATAGGTGTCGCCAAGGATTTCAATTTTAATTCTTTGCATTATAAAATAAACACCCTGCAAATGTCGGTGCATCCCGAATGGGGTTATGATGAAATGTCTGTCAAGATTGATAGTGAACACGCCGAGGAAGCGATTGGCTTCGTAAAGAAATTATGGGATGAACATATTTCCTATCCGTTCGATTATTCATTTCTTGATGAGCATTTTGAAAAGCTTTATCGGACAGATCAACAGATGAGTTCAGTAGTAGCAATCATGGCGGGCCTTGCAATTCTGATTTCGTGCATGGGTCTTTTCGGCTTAGCAGCCATTACTACTGCGCGTAAAGTTAAAGAGATTGGCATTCGTAAAGTGCTTGGCGCCACGGAAGCCCAGATCACGATGCTGCTTTCAAAGAATTTTACATTCTTACTAATGATTTCTTTTGTTATTGCCAGCCCTGTTACGTATTGGCTATTGCTTAAATGGCTCGAGAGCTTTGCATACCGCATTACCATCAACCCTTTGTTGTTTTTCCTGGGTGGTGTAATTGCAGTAGCCATCGCGTTGCTTACCATCAGTTATCATACGGTACGATCAGCCAGAAACAATCCGGTGGATTCTTTGCGATATGAATGATAGCAAGGGGATGGCGAAGTAATTTCACCCAACCAAGCATTCGCTTGCCAACATGTTTTAAAATGTTGCTGTTATATTCGGGATAGGTAGACGACTCTTTTACATAATGGAAATACTCCGAATTATTTCATCGCGGGCGTTAACATAGTATGCACGCATTGCCATGACTCTTGCTTCCAAACAAAAACACTGGTTTGCCATTCGTGAAAGCTAAAGGGTTGTCCTTTGTATGTTCCGCTGCTTGTACCTCGGCTGGTAACGACACCGGTGTTATCATAAATGCGAACCCGTATTTCGTCGGCGTCCATTCTAGTGTGAACGAGATCACCAGTTTCAATCGACTTCAAAAATATTTCTTTAGGTGTGATTCCACCTTCTGTTCCAACTATAACCCAGTCGTCGGCCATATATTGATCTATTTCACTCACGTTATTTCTAACCATCGCTTCATCCCACTGATGTGAAAAAACAATTAATGAGTCCTCAGAAGCCATGGCTGACGTTTATTGTAAGTTATTAGCGATCTCAAAATATCGTTGAAAAAAAGTCCTGACTTCCGCTTATGAAAGCTTCAACAGTATTCATGCGTTGTTTGTTCTCCTATATGTCGAGCAACTTTCGCCGGATTTTCAAATATTTTGTCTGAACAATAATTATTGTGTTATAACGCGTGCCGGGATTGGACCTTCCACAGTAAGGTTAAAGCTTCTTCGTTTGTTATCCAGAGAATGCCCGATAATTTCTTTCTTTTCCACCTGAGCTTTACGTCCGGTGGTTGGAACACCCGTAATCTGCTCAATTGCTTTACTCAGCAGTTCTTCACGTGTATCTCCCAAGGGATAGATGAAAAGATTATTGTCTTTATTTTCAATGTTAGGTGTAAAACCTTGGCTGTAATCCGATTGGTTAAGAGCGTTTGAAACTTTTACAACGATAGGTTGCATGCCCCACGTATTTTTAGGATCTTCTTCATCGAAGAGCGAAATTGACCCAACATTTTTACCATACGTCACATCACCGATTAAAAATACATCCATGTATGGCTTCAGTCCGTTGATGATTAATTCACTTGCAGAAGCTGTCCGCGAGCCCGTTAGTACATACACGCGGCCGGGAAGCTGACTGCCGATATTTTCTGCTTTGTCTTTGAGTTTGTTTTGCAACAGGGAAGGACCAGCATTTGGATCTTTCAATATTTCGTCTTCCACCTTGCTGTTATATTCTCTTTTGAAGAAAATCTTGTCGTTTGCATTGGGTACTATGAGGCTTGCCAGGTTGTTGGCGGACACTTCAGAACCGCCACTGTTGAAACGAAAATCCAGGACAAGATCGGTAACACCTTTCGCCTTAAAGCCAGCGAAGATATCATTCATTTCGTTATCATAAATTTCGGTTGTGCCGGTACCAGGTGAAAAGAAATTGTACACATAGTAACCAATTTTTTTATCATTGACTTCAATAACCTTGCTCAGAAAATTAGGATTCTCCGTATAGACAACCGTTGACAGTGACATTGTTTTCGCCTCGCCAAATGTTTCTTGTGCGATATCCAGCGGTTTATAAGTAATTGAAAAAGTGCTGTTACCCAGCCCTTTTAAAACATCCTGGTAGTTAGTGGTATTTAATTGTTGACCGTTAAAATGCGTAATCGCATCGCCGCGTTTCAATCCCGCGTTGTCGGCGGGAGACGCAGGCTTCACATAAAGAATTTGTGCGAGTATATTGTTGCTGTCATCTTCTTTATAAAGGACGAACTCAAATCCCGCTTCTTTGCTGATACCCTGTAATGAGTTTAACAAATCCTGATAATTTTCCTGTATCCATGAAAATCGGTCATCGTCTGAAAGCAATGACTGAAAGAATTCGTCAGGATTGGAATTTTTGTCTGGATTTGCGGGCAGCTCATTAGACCACAGATACCAGAATTCCATATTCTTGTAAATCCATTCGTTTACATGGGCGTTGTCTTCGTTCAGGACGTCGGGTGAAGGATCATCATCCTGATCACAAGCAGAAACGAGCAGTAAAATGGAGAGAAAAAGTATTGAAAAAATGCTTTGCTGAAGTTTTTGAACGAGTCTGTAATTCATATTTTAATCGATGGATGGAGGTATAACGGTAAAAGTTATTTCAGGATCATAAATGTTAGGAAAAAATTTTTGCGCTCAAAAGTTCCCGTTGCGCAGGTTTTAAATGGCGTATCTTAATTTAAAGGTGTATGGGGATAGTCAGCTCATAGTTGACACCACCGTTTTGAAGCCCGACGGAATGTTTTACGCCAGTTTAAACCTGGTATTTTAGACTACGTTGAAATGCAATTTTCGGGATCTGATTAAACAATTGGTTGCGAAGTTCATTTGCTTCTTCCAACGATTTTCTTCCGGATGCGGTAAGGATAAAAATTTTCTTTCGGCGGCCGCCACGTTCACTCGTGGGTTCGCTCATTTCTGATTTAACAAAACCTTTGTCCTCCAGTCTTTTTAAGACGGCATGGATAGCACTGATATTAAGAGTCCGTCCGGTTTGTTTTTCAATTTCGTCCATCACGGCCACGCCGTAAGCTTCCTTGTAGAGTACCCCTACTGTTAGTAGTACAAGTTCTTCCAGTTCGCCGAGGTTTGTTCCTTTCATGTTATAAGTGTTGGAGTGTTGGAGTTCGAAGTGTTGAAGTTATTCTGTCTTCAGGATGTCTGCGGGATTGTTGTGGGCAGCGCGCAAGGCCTGATATGAAATCGTTAAAAAGGCAATGGCCGCAGCGGATAGGCCCGCCAGCGCAAATAGTTTAAAGTCGATATTTACCTGGTAGGCGAAACCTGCCAGCCATTGTTTCATTACGATGTAAGCGAGCGGAAACGCCACGACGTTCGCAATCAGGATCAGACCGAAGAATTGTTTTGAAAACAAAACAAATACTTCATAATCCGTACTGCCTAAAACTTTTCGAATGCTCATTTCTTTCTTCCGTTGTTCGGCCGTGAAGGTAGACAGGCCAAACAAACCTAAGCATGCAACAAGGATGGAGAGACCCGAAAATATCAGTGTGATTTTACTCATTTTGTTTTCTGCCTTATAAAGCTTTTCAAGGTCGCTGTCCAGGAAGAAATACTGAAAGGGCCAGCCCGGCATTTGTGCTTTCCATTGACTCTCCAGCCATGAGATCGTTTCTGAAACATTGCTGCCACTGATCCTGACCGCCATATACTTTATGAACGTGTCGAAGCCCTGGTCGCGTATGTTTAAATCCAATACCAGCGGCCGAATCGGCTGGTGCCTGGAAGTGAAATGAAAATCTTTTACCACGCCAACAATCATTCTGTTCGATCGGTTAGAAAATTTTCGGCCAATTGCGTTTTCGTTAGTCCATCCCATTTGTTTTACCAGTGTCTCATTCACCAGCAACGCAAGCGAATCATCTGTAATCATATCCTCAGAATAATCCCTGCCTGCGACAATGGGAATGTTAAATGTTTTCAGAAAGTCATGCCTGATGTTGAGCCTCGGAAAGGGTTTTGAAACTTCCATTCCTTCGAATAAATAATTTCCAACCTGGTGTTTGGCACCCACAATTTCTTCAACGGCTGTAACACTAAGCGTATTTTCGTTTCGCAAAAATTCATTTCTTAAGCTCATGTAGTTTTTTGCAATGGGTAAACGCAACACCGGAATCATAATGACATTTTCATGATGAAAGCCCGTGTCACTATTTCGCAGCATGTTTAATTGGTCAATCGCAACGCCTGTACCTATAAGTAAAATAATCGACAGCGTAAATTGAACTACTACCAATGACTTTCTGAAAACAGCACCTTTCTCCCGGGTGGCATTTGATTTTAATGCAGTAATCGGACGGAAAGAGGATAATATAAAAGCAGGATATATTCCTGAAAGAAAACCAACCGCGAGTGGTAGCAAAATCAATAATCCCGGGTAAAATGATTCAAAAAGAATAGCCACGTCGATTTTCTTTTCTGCAAAAGCATTAAACAAGGGAAGGGTTACCACAACAATGCAAACGGCGATGACGACCGATATCACGCATAACAATATTGACTCAAAGAGGAATTGAAAAACGAGTTGACTTTTTTGTCCACCCAATGTTTTTCTCATACCAACTTCTTTCGCACGTTTAGCTGCCCGCGCTGTACTCAGGTTAATAAAATTGATGCAGGCTATTAACAACACAAACGCTGCGATGGAAGCAAATACATATACCGTTGTAAGACTGCTGTTGGGCTGAATCTCATAATCCATGTGGGACTTCAAATGGATATCTGTTAAGGGTATGAGCTCCATGGAGACATCGTTTCGGACGATTTCCGGAAAATATTTTTGCACGAATGCAGGCATAGCGGATTGAACTGCGGCTGCCGCTTCCTGATCTTTCATTAGCAAGTAAGTCCAGCACGGATTCCAGTACCAGTGCCATTGCTGGGGAACACTAGGATCATAAACGTCATGAAGGGTTGCAAAAGATACCAGGAAATCAAATTGAAAATGGGTATTCAGCGGAATATCCTGCATGATACCCGTGACGAGCAGATTCTGAGTACCTTGAAACTTCAAGAATTTTCCCATCGGATCTTCATCCCCGAAGTATTTTTTAGCCATGCTTTCTGTAATAACAATTGACCTCGCATCTGCCAGTGCAGCCGTTGGATTACCTTGAATAAGTGGGAAATCGAAGACGTCAAAAAAAGTAGAGTCTGCAAAAAACAATCGCGATTCGTTAAATTCTTTCTTATTATCGATGGTAGACACCACCAGGGTAGGGGCCTGAAAATTGAAAAGGCGAACCGCTTTTTCAATCTGTGCTCCGTGATCGTTTAGTAACGCTTCGGCTACAGGAAATGGCTGGCTTGCCGATCTTTCGCCGACACCTTCCGATTGAAAGATTTCATGGATGCGGTAGATGCGATCAGCTTTTGAATGCATCCTGTCAAAACTGTATTCGTCGCGGATGTATAAACTGATCAGCAGAAAGCAGGCAATGCCTATTGCAAGGCCGAAAACATTCAAGAATGAATATCCTTTTTGCTTTACAAAGCCACGTTTGAATACCTTGAAATAGTTTTTGTACATCATAAGATTGGAGGGAGAAGTGGTTGATGAACGTTTGATGTTTGACCAGCGGAAGAAGCGCAGCACGTTCCAGATAAATAAAACGTCTGCGGTGAGTTTGTTTTTGATTGCCGCTCGATGGTAAAGCTCATATGCATCTCCTTGAATTGCTTCCAGCAACTTCGGATTACAATACCACTCCAGGAAGCGGTCGGCCCATTTAGGTGGAGAATGCTTTGGCATACAATATTCTACAAACGTGAAAGTAATACATATGTTTCATATTTGTAGAATTTTATATAAAGTAACCATAAGATCACTTGCATACAATTTTGTTGAATGATGGCGCGGCGCCTTAAGGCGGAGATGGGAGTGAAAAAGATGCCAAGTCGCCATTCGCAAATCACCCAGTCAGTTCATTTCATCAACTAATTTCTACCTGTTGTCATTCCACTTAGTCATTACCCTTGCAAGTTCGTTGATTCGAGTAAATGATAGGGACATGAAAATGATTACCATGTTAGACCAAATTTCCAAAAGCATCCTCCCGGCAGCCTATTTAATTTGTAGGATTTCTAAGCGTCAAAACCTACAGATCGGACGGCAATTTAAATGTTTCGTGTACGGCTATATTTTAGCCCTGACTATGGTGATACAGGTTCATGGCCAGTCAGGGATTGATGACACTGCTCAAGAGATAAGCATCGACAGAAGCAAGGTTATAAAACAAGGGACGCTAGTGACGAAGTATATCAATTCGGAAATCTTACGCGATAACCGAATTGGTATTGATTTGAAGCGCAGCATATCTGTATATCTGCCCCCGGGATATCATGAAAGCAGGAAGGCCTATCCCGTAATATATTTTTTCCATTCGTTAGGAGGAAGTAACGAGCGCATGTTTACAGTAGATAATTTAGTTCAACCATTGCTTGACCGGGCGATTGGTAACGGTATTATTGATGAGTTCATTCTTGTTGCTGCGAATTACAGCTCACCCACGTTGGGTAGTTGGTTTGAAAACTCGGCGACGAGCGGACGTTGGCTTGACTATACCATCAAGGAAGTGGTTCCTTTTGTTGATAATAATTTTCGCACGATTCGCCACCGCGATAGTCGTGGTTTAGCCGGAGAATTTATTGGCGGCTATGGCGCATTGAAATTCGCAATGCTTTATCCTGAGCTATTTAGTGTCGTGTATGCCCTTCATCCTGTGGGCACCGGCTCGGGACTGATGCCGCCACAAGGTGTTGTCGATTGGCGTCGACTTCATAAATCAAAATCATTTGCAGAATTGTGGGGTGATCATTACGCGCCAGGCTTTGTTGCCATGTCGCAAGCTTACTTGCCCAATCCGAATCGCCCACCTTTTTACTGCGACTTTTTTGTCGAGTTAGAAAATGGAGAGCCGCAGCTTCAACCAGATAATTTAAAAAAGTTGCAGTCCCGTTTTCACCTGGATGAGTTGTTAGACGAATATGCAGGCAACCTTAGGAAGATGCGTGGTATTGCATTCGACTGGGGACGTTATGATCAAACACAGAGTCACATTTACTCGAATCAAGCCTTCACACGAAAACTTGATCACCTCGGTATCGAGCATGTTGCCGAAGAATACAATGGTGGTGCATACGACAAGAATTGGATTAGCCACGGTCGTGTGGAAGATAACATGCTCCCGTTTTTTAATCAACACCTGGTGTTCCGAGAACAGTAAAGTGTATTCGCCAAATTTATCCAAGCACAACATGCCGATATCACGTAGAAATTTTATTAAGCTATCCGGCCTTTCGGGTGTAGCCTTAACGTTAGGTATTTGTGTTCCAAGCGCTGGCAAGAACATCATTCAGGTTATCAACGCCAATACTACCGGAGGCATGGGAATAGAATTACAGTCCTGGATCTCCATTGATATTTCCGGTATTGTAACCATCATGACGCACAGGTCAGAAATGGGACAAGGCACTTTTCAGGCAATTCCACAAATGGTTGCCGAGGAACTTGAGGTCAACCTGGATCAGTGTAATGTTAATTTTGTTCCAGCTAATCCTGGAAAGTTTGGCCCGCAGCCACAGGAGGGAAGTTATTCGGTTCGTGGCTGGTACAGGCAATTGCTGCAAGCCGGAGCTTCTGCACGTGAAATGTTCATAGAAGCGGCGGCTGCCCGATGGCGCACAACTGCATCGGAATGCTATGCTGAAAATGGCTCTGTGATTCATCGGAGTTCCGGACAAAAGTTTGGGTATGGCGAACTTATAGCCGATGCTGCAAAATTAACACCTCCCCAAAATGCCAGATTAAAAAACCGGAAAGACTATAACATCATTGGGAAGCCACTTCCGAGAAAAGATATTCCTCTCAAAACTAACGGCATGGCTGTATTCGGAATGGACAAGAGACTTCCTGGCATGTTGTATGCCGTTGTTGAGCGGAGCCCCAGGTTTTGTGGAAAGGTAAAAAGCATTAACGATTCCGAAACAATTTCGGTGAAAGGTGTCAAGCATGTATTTAAAATACAGCGTGCCGTATTCGAAAACCTTTATGAGGGTGTGGCTGTAGTCGCAGATACACTTTGGGCAGCGATGGAAGGAAGAAAGGTTTTAAAAATTGAGTGGGATGACGAGGGATTCGAACACTTGAATACCGAAACCATCTTTTCGCGAATGCATGCAGACGTATCCGCACTCCTGGAATTGCCGCATGCGCCTACAAGATTTGAACGAGCCTTCCCAGAGGCGACGAAGAAAATTGAGTCGACTTATGAAGCGCCATACCAATCGCACAGTTGTATGGAACCCGTTAATTGCATTGCCCATGTGGAGGCTGACAGGATTGAAATCTGGGGGCCCATACAAGAAGTCAATTGGATTCAGAATGACTTAAGCGCTAGGATGGGAATTCCTACAGAAAATATTACCGTCAATATGACTTTTCTTGGCGGTGGTTTTGGAAGAAAGGCCTTCCCGGACTACCCGCATGAAGCGGCACTCATCTCGCAAAAAATAAATGCACCCGTTCAAGTGGTATGGACAAGAGAGGATGATATGACAGCAGGACCTTTTCGTCCTGGAGCTGTATATAAATGTAAAGGAGGGCTGGATAAACACGGTAAAATTCTTGCCTTTCAAACGCTCATGGCGGCCCAGGCTTTCTGGCCGAACCCAACGCCTGCGCCTCCGTCCGACAACGACATGGTTGGTATATTGGACGGATTAGCAAAGCCCTATCTCCAGTCAATACCTAATTTTAGTTTTGGATATGCGCCAACCAAGGCACCAATCCCTGTAATGTGGTGGAGATCGGTTTATGCGTCGACAAACGCGTTTGCTGTTGAAAGTTTTATAGATGAATTGGCACATCAGGCAAGGCAAGATCCCCTTCAATTTCGAAGAACACATTTAGATAATCCGAGGTACCAGGCGATCATCGATAAGATTGAACATGTGGGTGACTGGAAATTACATACCAAGAAGCAAGGACAGGGTGTGGCGATAACCGAATGTTTCGGAGGGATTGTTGCACATGTCGTTAAAGTTTCCCGTGGGCGCGACAAGAAAATTAAGATCGATAAAGTGATCGCGATCATTGATTGCGGCTGGTATGTAAACCCTGACACCATTCGGGCACAGCTGGAAGGAAGCATCGTGATGGCATTAGCTGCCGCATACAAACATGAAACTCATTTTCAAGATGGTAAGGCCGTTGAAAAGAATTTTGACCGTTATAAAATGCCACGCATCAGTGATATCCCTGATATTGAAGCTCACATCATGGAAAACGATGAACCACCGGGAGGTGTAGGGGAGCCGGGATTTCCACCGTTAGCCCCAGCTTTGTGCAATGCTATTTTTGACTTAACTGGCAAGCGCATACGCAAACTACCATTTGATATGGATGCCCTATAAATCTAATTTATATGTGGCCATCAGGTTTCTCCTGGTTCAGGGAACAACAGTGTTTTTGAGGTTTATTTCATCGTGATAGTCCACCATAAAAATTTTCGATACTTCTCATGAAGACCTATCTTTTTTTATTGCTCATTGTACTTGCGGGTTGTACACAAGAATGTACATCACAGGCGGTGCTTCTTCCAAAAGGATATAAGAATTGGTACATAGGGGATTTTCGCTGCGGTGTTTTTGTGCCTCCTTCTTATAATCCCTCGAAGAAATATCCGCTTGTTGTTTATCTACATGGACATACCGATACCACATCGCGAAATTTCGGGTGGTATCACGAACCTTCAGCGCTTGCAGATCCGGCGATTGTTCTTACACCGAAATGCCCGGCAAGTGAAGATGGCCGATGGGGTGATACCTCCTCACCGGTGCTTTCACCCATGATGAAAAAAACATTTGAAATGATCGATATCATAAAAAAGAAATATAATATCGACGAGAATAGACTTTATATTCACGGTACATCTATGGGCGCTATCGGCACCTTTGCTGCTATTCAAAAATATCCCGACATGTTTGCCGGAGGTTATGCCATTTGTGGCTGGGCTTCCCCGGTAATGGGACCTCAATTATCGCAAGTTCCCTTTTGGATTTTTCATGGGGAAAAAGATGACATCGTGCCTGTTGAAGGATCGCGAGGTATTTACCATGCAGTCGTTGCAAAGGGTGGCAAACAAATCCGGTATACGGAATTCAAGGACGTAAAACACAATGCATGGAATTATGTGAATAACAATAAAGTTTATGCCTGGCTGCTCGCACAACGGAAGGGCGCGGTTCACGGTCGCCCTGATCAATTAAAAAATGTTCGGGGAAAGGTGGACGAGTTTAGCCATGTTTTTCTTGAATGGGGGAAACCTGATAATAGCTTGAAACCTGATAACAATTCGTGGTATTATAAAATATACAGGAACAATAACGTAATCGCTGAAGTGGACAATGATAAGTTAAATTATACCGACAACCTCGTAAATGAACACACCGACTATGAGTATAAAGTATCTGTAGTAAATTATTATTTTAAAGAATCAGAATTATCTGAAGCACTCCGGGTGAAAACCGGAAAGAAATGATCCGCGCATATGTCCAGGTCTCAAACTTTTAAATAGCCTTCAACTTCGATAAAAGATGATAATAGAATTGTGTCTTTATAAATGAGAAGACACAATTCATTTTGGCATAGCTTTTAATAAATACGATTTAAGGTGAGTCAAGCCTTTATCAACTCTTCTTTACCATCATACGCATCCTGAAGTTTCTTAATTTCAATTTTTGACATCTTCATCATGGCAGCCATAACACGACCGGATTTCTCGGAATCTTTACTGTTCAAAAGCTCTCCTAAAACAGGCGGTATGATTTGCCACCACAAGCCGAATTTATCTTTCAGCCAGCCACACCGTGATTTCTCGCCACCAGCAGAAAGTTTTTCCCATAGTTCATCGATTTCTTCCTGCGTTTTGCATTTCACAAATAATGATATCGCCTCCGTAAATTTGAACATCGGACCACCGTTCAAGGCCATGAATTCTTGTCCATGAAGTTGGAAGGTTGCTGTCATTAACGATCCCTTAGGTCCCGGGCCATGTTCACCGTATCGCGAAATGTTTACAACTTTCGAATCTTTAAAAATGGATGTATAAAAGTTTATGGCTTCTTCTGCATTATCATCGAACCATAAAAAAGGGGTGATTTTCTGTTCCATATTAATTTGGCGTTAGTGTATTTGACATGTTTGCACTACAAACCTAGTCCATATTTTACAGAAGGATATTGTGTAAATCTGTCAATGTTAGGGGGGAAATGCGACAAAGATTGGGAGCATTACCATCCGAAAGAAGCAATTCAAATTACAGTATTGACGGTGCAAACTGTTAACTTTAAATTCACAAAAGCAATTGTATGTACCGCAGATCCTTTCTAAAAGAGATTACACTTTTCGCTGGCGCTTGTCTTGTTCCCCGGATACACTATGGTATGGAGGAAGCGACCATAATGACTGTCGCGGGACCGATCAAATCTTCTGATTTGAAATTTACTTTGTCGCACGAACATATCCTGGTTGATTTTATAGGAGCAGAACAAGTCAACAAGAATCGTTATGATGCTAATGAAGTATATAACACAGCCTTACCATACTTGGTAGATGCTGAGAAAAGGGGTTGCAACACTTTCGTTGATTGCACACCTGGATATCTCGGAAGAGATGTTCAGATTTTAAAACGTCTTTCAGTTGCGAGTGGAATGCATATCATTTGTCCCACGGGCTACTATGGTGCTGCAAAAGAAAAGTATGTTCCGAAGCATGCGTATACTGAAACCGCAGAACAACTTGCAGACCGATGGATCTCCGAATGGAGAAAAGGAATTGAAGGAACAGGTATCAAGCCTGGGCTCATTAAAACAGGCGTCGATAAAGGTCCGCTTACTTCAGTACAGAAAAAACTTATTACGGCAGCAGCGTTAACACACCTGGCAACAGGATTGACGATTGGTGTTCATACGGGTGATGGAGCCGCAGCAAAAGAGCAGCTTGAAATTTTGGCTTCAAAAGGAGTCGCACCTTCGGCGCGAATATGGATTCACGCGCAAAATGAAAAAGATTTACAATACCATATTGACGCCGCACAACGGGGAAGCTGGGTATCATTTGATGGTGTAAGCAAAGATTCCGCAAAAGATCACATTTCTTTTTTGCAGGCTATGAAACGCGAACAGCTTCTTCACGCTGTCCTTGTCTCGCAAGATGCTGGCTGGTATCATGTGGGAGAGCCAGGGGGTGGCAATTTTAATCCCTACCATTACATCTTTACGGATTTTATCCCCGCGTTGAAGGAAAATGGTTTCACGCAGCAAGATGTAGATACGCTCTTTATTGCCAATCCCGCAAAAGCGTTTACCGTTGGCGTTAGAACAACCGCCAAAAATAAGTAACGTCAAGTGGAACACTAAATCGTAAATTAGTATACAAATCAAACGAATGTGAGCTCTAAATCTAATATGCGATCAAACGAAGATTTACGTTACATCGAACAGGCTATTGGTCTTGCCAGGCGGGGAATGTCAGACAATGAGGGAGGACCATTTGGGACTGTCATCGTAAAAGAAGGGAAAGTCATAGCAACCGGCAATAATAAAGTATTGTCGACCAACGATCCGACTGCGCATGCCGAGATTGTTGCCATCCGTCAGGCCAGTCAATTTCTCAATTCGTTTCAACTGACGGGCTGTACGATTTATACATCGTGCGAGCCTTGTCCGATGTGTTTAGGTGCGATCTACTGGGCTAGACCCGATCGAATCGTATACGCGTGCACCCGGCAGGATGCGGCCGCAATTGGCTTTGACGACGATTTTATTTACAAGGAAATGGTATCGCCAATAAGTCATCGTAAAATTCCCATGCACCAATGGGGAAGAGAAAATGGCCTCGAAGTTTTTCGGGATTGGCAAGAGAAACAAGACAAAACTCCATACTAAAAGATGGTAGTTACACCGTGGGATTACGCATTATACCTTCGACGGATTAACACCAAATTTTCTCTTAAAAGCTGTGGCAAAGTGATTGGCATTTTTATATCCAACAACAGAAGCTACCTCGCTCACATACATTCCTTCGTCATACAACATGGTCCGCGCATTCTCCATCTTTAGGTTATACAGATATTCAATTACAGGAACACCGAATAGCTCTTTAAAGGATTTTTTTAATTTATTTTGATTGATGCCAAACTGTTTGGATAATTCTATCAACGAATGATTCTTTTGGAAATTCTGGTGCAGGTAGTCTTTGACGGCATGCATGGTATCTCTATCACGCGCAGATAAACACGCCGTTGTAAAAGTCGGTTGCACATAGGTAGACAATTGTAAGGCGACAAATTGATGCAGGATTCCTTCGATCATCAAGTTACCGAGGGGACCTTCAATCGGACAATTAAAAATAGAAGCTGCCAACTGAGAATGAGCTGGCTTTAAAACCGTCTTTAACCCAAAGAACTCCCTGTTATAAATCTTTTCCCTCAGCGAACCGGTAAAGTTGTCGCCGCCTTCTAACAAGGAAGCAAAATAATCTGCAGTCACCTCAATGTAAAAAGGTTTTGAAGTTTGAGCGTCAAAGCGGTGAATCTCATTCAGTGAGGGATTAAATGCGATGTAACAATCACCACCACTTACATAGCTGGATTCAGAATAATGAGTTTCACCAAATAAGGGAATTCCCCCGCGCCCATGATCCAGCATATAAAAGCCGACCTTATCTGTCGGCACTTCTTTGACATCGATTAAAGTATTGTACTTAAAATGCATGTCAACTTTGCTGACGGAAAAGTGCCGGTTAAAAAGTTGTTCCACTTGAAGGCTGCCGATTTCAGAAGCAGCATGCATGTTGAATCTTGCGGGGCTTTCGGGATGAATGCTCTTTATTTCAGAAATGGTCAATCGCTCTTGGAAATCCGCGACAGTGGCACCATCCATTGAGTTGCGTCTAAGTTTCACAGGGTAAGTAAATTATGTCCTCATACGTAGGTTCAAACACTAAAGTTGCTTTGGGTTTTACAATCTTTTTAGAAATGGATCTTTATCCGGCAACGTCGCTCATCCGCCCACTTCTTAACAGTGCTTAGGGGTACTCCGAAGAAAATTCCTTTCGCGTACGTTTTTGACCCGACCACGTAGATCCGACGCAACGATGACCTCGTATAGGGGGACAAAGATCACCAACAAAAAATTCACCATCATCATGTTTAAAAAAATCCTTAGAATAACCGGAATCACGCTTGGCGTGATTGTGGGAATTGCAATACTTGCCTACGCTTTCATTTACGTAGACATGAGGTTACGCATTTCCAAAACCTACGATATCAATGCGGAACCCATTCAAGTAAAGTACGATTCTGCTTCTCTCGCCATGGGTCAGCGGCTCGTTAACACACGGGCATGTGTTGAATGCCACGGAAAAGATCTCGGTGGCACCGTTTTATACGAGGACGCGCTTTTAGGAACTTTTGTTTCCAGAAATATCACGAAGGGCAGAGGCGGCTTACCTGACGACTTTACGGTATCGGACTGGGTACGCGCGCTGAAACACGGCGTGAACAGGAACAGGAAACCGCTTTTTCTGATGCCCTCCCATGAACTAAGTCAATTAACGGAGACTGATATGGCTGCCATCATAGCGTATTGTTCCCAGGTACCCCCGGTGGACCGCGAGCCTCGTGAATTTACGCTCGGCCCATTAGGCTATGTGTTGAGTGAATTTGGATTGATACCTTTGCTGCCTGCAGAATTTACGGACCACCAAATTCATTTTGCTAAAGAAGTGAAGCGCGAAATTTCTGCTGCCTACGGACAATATCTATCCACGATTTGTATCAATTGCCATGGCCCGAACCTTAAAGGTGGAGAATCACCTGTGCCAGGCGGAAAATATGTTGCTGATATTACGTCTACGGGAAATCCGGGAAAATGGTCACACCAGGAATTCATTACGGCGCTTCATACCGGCGTCACCCCTGAGGGAAAGCACCTCAATCCTGCTGAGATGCCCTGGACGATTACTAAGTCGTTTACCGAAGATGAACTGACAGCGTTGCATTTGTATCTGAAGTCGATAAAGTAAACATTCTCCATTTGTTTCGACGGATCAATGTTTGGTGCGCTCAGTTGAGACTGAGCGCATTTTTAGTTGAGGTTTGTTTTTTGGGTGACCATCATCGATGCGTCATCCGCTTTATCAACCTCTTAAGTTTCATAACCCTGAACCTGCCGTGGCACTCTCGATAAAAATGCCGAACTTTGAAGTTTGGATTTAACGAAAGATGATCAATAGCACGGAGCAAGAAGAGCGCGAGTATCTGGAGGAAATTAAGGAAAAGTTGTTGATAGCCCTCAGGCGGATTGACGACACGGTAAAGGAATTTTCAGAAGAACTCAGAAAGAATAAAGAATACATTTATGAGCACCAGTCTGGGCTGGATGAAGCTGATATGGTCGCTGCGGGACAATCCATTAACCGAATGGCATTTTCGGGTGAGTCTGCAGTAGCGCGGAAGAGAAAGTTATTAAAGCTCGGTCAATCACCTTATTTCGGTAGAATCGATTTCAAGACTGAAAAAGATTTTGAGCCCATACCGCTCTACATCGGTATTTATTCTTTTTCGGATGATACGAAAAAGGCCAACCTGATTTACGATTGGCGGGCCCCGATCTCTTCCATGTTTTATGATTTTGAATTAGGGCAAGGGTGGTATATCACGCCAGGTGGAAAAGTCAACGGTGAAATCTCCTTGAAACGACAATACAGGATTCGTGACGGTAACATGGATTTCATGATAGAAACCGGTGTCAGCATTTACGATGATGTTTTGCAGAAGGAACTGAGCAAATCATCGGACGACAAGATGAAAAATATCGTCGCGACAATTCAACGCGACCAGAACGCAATTATCCGGAATGAAACATCAAGGATCATGGTCATCCAGGGTGTTGCCGGTTCCGGAAAGACTTCCATCGCTTTACACCGGATTGCCTTTTTACTTTACCGTTTCCGCGAAACAATTGCAGCAAAAGATATCTTGATCCTTTCGCCGAACAAAGTATTTGCGGACTATATATCCAATGTGTTGCCCGAGCTTGGCGAGGAACATATTCCGGAAATGGGTATGGAAGAGCTTGCGGCGGAGGCACTGGAACACAAATTTAACTTTCAAAGTTTCTTTGACCAGGTTTCGCATCTTTTAGAAGCGCACGACACAGCTTTCATTGAACGCATTCGTTTCAAATCCACTTTTGAATTCCTTAGCAAACTCAATCAATATCTTATTCACATTGAGAATAATTATTTTACTTTTTCAGAGTTGCGTGTAGGGAAAACGGTAGTTCCATTTCCTTTCATCCTCGAAAAATTTAAGGCTTATCATAGGATTCCGCTGCTAAAACGTTTCCCCGAGGTCGTCAAAGACATTCAACAATATGTCAGGAATGAAGTACAGCGCAAACTGAATGGACAGGAAAAAGCGAAGATATGGGAAGCCGTACCGCGGATGTTGAAGTTTGGAAATGTTTTCGATCTGTATAAGAATTTTTACACATGGATCGGAAGGCCTGAATTATTTGCGACAGGTACGGATGGTACCCTAGAATATGCTGATGTCTTCCCTTTGATCTACTGCAAAATTCGCCTGGAAGGTGCTCAACCCTATGACCATGTAAAACATCTTTTGGTAGATGAGATGCAGGATTATACCCCCGTTCAATATGCAGTTCTCTCAAGAATATTTCATTGCAAGAAAACCATTCTTGGCGACGTGAGTCAAACCGTGAATCCCTATAGTGCATCCTCCGCAGAAAGTATTGAACAAATATTTCCGCAAGCTGATATTGTTAAGCTTTTTAGAAGCTACCGGTCAACGTTTGAGATAACAACTTTTTCCCAAAGCATTTCCCGTAATCCCAACATCATTCCCATGGAAAGGCATGGCGACGAACCTGCCATCAAGGGCTTTACTAGCAATGCAGAGGAACTTGAGGAAATTAAAAAGATGATTCACGACTTTAAAGAGTCTGAATACCAGTCGATGGGGATCATCTGCAAGACACTGGATCAAGCCGAATTCGTATACAATGAAGTGAAAGCTCACGGCATTCACTTGTTGACGCCCGATAGTACCTCCTTTTCAAATGGTGTTCTTATTGCCACGGTTCATTTATCTAAAGGACTGGAGTTTGATGAAGTGATTGTACCCTTCGCTTCCTCCCGAAACTACAAAACTGACGTCGACAAAAGTATGCTGTACATTGCCTGCACACGGGCCATGCATCATTTAACAATTACGTATTCGAAGGAGAAAACGGAGTTTATTTAAAGGGATGTTGAAGGTCTTATTGTCCTAGGGCAAAAAAGGGCGTGTCGTAACGACTACGCTACGTTGTTATGGATGGTAGCGTATTGATTCATTACGACCATGAAGGCCCCATCAGCCGGGCTGTAAATATTAATTCCACATCTCCACCTTGCGGCATATTCCGATTTACATATATTTAGCCCGAATACCGACGGTGCCTATTAATGTCTTGAAGTTGATCCTCCTGCCTCTCATTTTCAACCGGCGTTTTAACCATAGCGGGCATCCTATCAAATTCGCTTTCGTATGCCTGTTGTCGTAAATCGAACAAGAGTTATAGCTGTACTAGCATTGTTGCTATGCATTCTTCATGCGTATGCACAAACTATTCCTGCCGGCTTGCCGGATCAAATACCGGATAGAATAATCATTCATTACGAAAGTCGGGGTAAAGCAGCATCCAAAGGCCGGGAAATAATTTCGGAACATCGCAAGTTAACGGGTTTGGTTTCGGATAAATTAAAAGTACCGATAAAAGATCACAGCCCGGCGTTCCCCGGCATCGTAGATCAAATGATTCGCCTTAATTCCACGGAGACGGATCTGCCTAAAGATCTCAGTAAAAGATTGCGAAATAAAAGACCGTCACCTGTTAAGTCAAGCCTGTCCAAATCGATTGTCGTAAAACTCAACAGGAACGAGAATATTCAGTTTCTGATAGATCAAATTAACAACGACAAGACATTCTTACAAGCATCGGGGTTCGTCAATATTCGTGCGGAGCGCATCAATCTTTTTTATGTCAATGCTACGCCAAATGATCCAATGTTTTCTTCTCAATGGTCACATGCAAAAACCGGCGCTACCGAGGCTTGGGATGTTGAAACCGGTGATGTTGAAACTGTGATTGGCATTATTGATACAGGTATCGACGCCTATCACGAAGATTTGCGTGCCAACATACATGACACGGGATATGATTTCGTTGACATAGACACGGCCCTGTTCAAAAGTTATGGGTACCAGTTTTTGGAGGGTGAGGACTACACGGTGCCGGATAACAATCCAGCGGATTACAATGGACACGGAACCCATGTCGCTGGAATTGCAGCCGGTGTGGGAGACAATAACGTTGGCATATCCGGTGTTTGTCACAACTGTTCTATCTTACCTGTACGGGCAGGCTGCAGCATATTATATTTCGGTGCAGAATATGGCATCTTACCCGATGATGCGATCGCGAACGCGATTGTATATGCTACTGATAATGGTGCAGATATCATTAACATGAGTTTTGGGGGCAGAGGATCCTTTACCATAAAGAGCGCTATTGATTATGCGTATGCCCAAGGTGTGATCCTCGTGGCGGCCGCAGGTAATTACAGCACGAGCGACAAATATTATCCAGGCGGTTACGATGAAGTAGTAGCTGTTGCATCCTCAGATCGATACGACAACCTTTCTTATTTTTCCAATTATGGAAGTTGGGTGGATATCGTTGCACCGGGACATGATATCCTGTCAACGGTCCCTTCTGTGGGAAGCCAGGCAGGTACTAATGGATATAAGGAACTCAGCGGTACATCCATGGCGTCTCCGTATATCGCTGGCGTTGCGGGCCTTCTCAAATCCAAGAATCCTTCTTTGACAAGGGAAGAAATTATTTCAACCCTATATAACACCGCTGATAATATTGACGCGCTTAATCCATCGTATGTTTCTTTGCTAGGATACGGGCGGGTGAATGTAAGTAAGGCCATCGCAAATATGGTCGGGCCGAACATCGTTTTCAATGGCACTGACATCACAGAAATCATCGGTAACAAAGACGGAAATATCAATGCCGGTGAACAAATTTCACTGGTGGTAAATCTTCAAAATACGTGGCGTACGGCAGATATGGTTAGTGCCACACTTAGCAGCGATGATTCAAACGTTTCAATTTCTCAAACTGTTGGATATTACCAGAGCATTCCCGGAGGAAGTATTAAAGGTAATACCGACACCCCCTTTATTTTCACAATCAGTTCTTCCATTCCTCCTAATCATAAGATTGCTTTCAGTCTTGAGATCAATTATGACGAAGAAATAAAGAACGTTGCGTTCGAACTCGAAACGGTAGGACCAAAGAAATTCGAAGTTCCAGGGATTTACCAAACGATACAGGCAGCCATTAATGCAGCATCAGACGGTGACATCATCACCGTAAGTCCTGGAGTTTACTACGAAAACATTGACTTCATCGGAAAAGATATTTCGGTGGTGTCTTTATATCATTCAACAGGCGACTCAAGTTATATCGAAAAAACGATCATCGATGGTTCGAAGCCGGTAAATGCCACCAAGGGCACCGTTGTGACTTTTGTGAGTGGGGAAACTGCGTCGGCTTTATTGTCTGGATTTACAATCAGGAAAGGAAGCGGCACTTCGAACACATATTCCGGAGGCGGGGGTATATTAAGCGTTGGATCCAGCCCTGTATTACAAAATCTTGTTATCAAAGAGAATACTGTAGCAGCAGGTAGCGGTGCCGGAATTTTTGTTTCCGGCGGTATGCCGACATTAAAAAACCTAATTCTGAAAGACAATAGAAATTCGGCCGGAATTTATGTGGCCAATGTTACTCGTCCCGATGAGATCATGATGCGAAATGTCCGGGTTATTCGGTCCATCGACAATGATGGCATTTATGTTTCGTCATCGAATGTAAAATTAAGGAACATCATCATTGAAGATTGCACCGGAACAATTGCCACAGGGTTATTTGCCATTCGCTCTACCATTGAACTGGATAGTGCCGTTATAACCGGAAACCGGCAAGGCGTTGACGCGCGCGCCAATGAAAAATTGATTATAAAGAATACGGCAATCATTGACAATTTTCCAGGGGGTGCAATTACGAGTAACAGTACCACGCTGGAGCTTGTGAACGCTACCATTGCCGGAAACAAACTAACCAATCATTATGGTGGCGCTGGCATCTTCCTGACGAATGAAGAGAATCACCTGACGATAATCAATTCCATCTTATACAATAATTTGTGGACGAAATACAATACAGGCATCATACGCGCAGATGCAATTTCATTTTTGGATGACGGTGGGGCGCTAACGGTAGCGTATTCGAATGTTCAGGGTGGAAAAAATGGGCTTCATTTTTTTGACGGTTCATCCAAAGTTATTGTAAACTGGCTTGCAGGAAATCTGGATGCCGATCCCATCTTCTACCATCCTGAAAAAAAAGACTATCACCTTGGTTCGGGTTCACCTTGTACCGCGACTGGTATAGCCTACTTCGAAACAAATGAAAAAATTTATGTTGACCTTAAGCCCGAGGAATTTGAAGGAGCGGCGCCCGATATGGGTGCATATTTATTCAATCATCCCTATTTGAAAGCAGCCTTTACTACGGATCGGACAACGGGCAATATTCCTCTCAAAGTTCAATTCACTGATGAGTCTTATGGATTTTATACAACGCCACCAGACACCTGGACCTGGGATTTTGGTGATGGCAATTTGTCGACGAATAAAAACCCGGTTCATGAATATAAAACCGCAGGAGATTATACGGTGAAGCTAACGATTCGAAATAATGTATATGAGGATCATGAAATAAAAGTTAGTCTTTTACACGTTGTGGATTCTGATACGTTGTATGTGGCGACTACAGGTTCAAATACCACCGGTACGGGAGCCAGAAACAAACCGTTTAAGACCATCCAGCATGGTATCGACCGAGCTGACGATGACGATGTAATATTGGTAGCGGATGGCCTATATAAGGAAAACATAAATTTTAACGGTAAGGATGTACGTGTCTCATCCCACTATCAGTTAGACAACAATACTAAACATGTTGCATCTACTATTATCGACGGCAGCAGCAACGGCAGGGCTGTGGTATTTTCTAATAACGAAGGACCCAATGCTGGACTTTCAGGCTTAACCGTGCAAAATGGCTTTGCGAACGGCAATAATTATCCCGCATATTATGGTGGCGGAATTTTTATCGAAAATTCCAATCCCACTATAGTTGATGTACTTGTTAAAAATAATAAATCGAACTATCGCGGCGGCGGCATTTTTATAGAAAATGGCGATCCTCGCTTAGAGCGGGTAACGGTACAGTCAAATGAGTCCGTATTTAACTACAGTGAGGGTGGTGGTATTTACATTTCTCAATCCAAGAGTGTCATTAAAGATACGAAGATTGTTTCCAATCGTTCGGGCAATAACGGTGGCGGATTATTTCTGGGATATTTAGCTGCGCCGGATATTCAAAATCTGACAATTCAAAACAACACTGCGGTGAACGGCGGTGGGGGCTTACATATTGAATCAAACAACCTGGAATTGTCAGCGATGTATATTCTTAACAATACTGCTGCAAACGGGGGAGGTGTCTACAGCTCTTTTTCCAATAACACTATTCGCTATTCCGTCGTTTCAAAAAACAGTGCAACCCACGGCGGTGGAATTTATTATACCGGGAATAGTGCAAACCCCAAACTCGATCATGTTACCTTATATAATAACGCGGCAACTACTGGTCGGGAGGTTTATACACAGTTTACTTCCAAAGTGTATATTTCCAACGCCATTCTTTGGAACAATACTGACAATGTAATCTTCGGAAATGCATTTATTTCCTATTCGGACGTAAAAGGAGGTCGAGCTGGAACAGGAAATATAAATGCGAATCCTAAGTTGAAAGACCCTGTAAACGATGACTATTCATTAACCTATTCTTCGCCTTGCATTGATGCCGGCGATCCATCTTCTAGTCCCGATGCCAATGCAACGAGAGCGGATATGGGTGCCTACTATTATGGACTGCCAATTATTGAAGGTGTCCTGGAAGCGATCACGATGCCGGAGGATACTGAAAGAGAAATTTCAATATCAAATTTTAAAGTGAAAAACGTTGGTAATGATTTTCCCGCCACCTATTCACTTAAGTTACATGCCGGGCAGAATTACACGGTTTTGGAGCAAACAATCAGGCCATCACCAAACTTCAATGGGCCCCTTATGATCCCCGTCACGCTATCGAAGGGAAACACAACGAGTGAGGTATACGATCTGTTGGTGACAGTCACTGCCGTGAATGACGCTCCAGTAATTCTAGACCATGAATCCATTACGACGATGGAAGATGTAAGTATAACGATGAAGATTTCAGATCTAAAAATAGCGGATGTCGACGGTGATAATTTCTTTCTAAAAATCTTACCTGGATTTAACTATGCTGTTGAGGGTACATTGGTTACTCCATTGGAGAATTTTTATGGAATGCTCTCCGTACCCGTTGTAGCTAACGATGGTACGAATGACAGTGAACCTTTCAACGTAAATATTACGGTTAGCCCGATCAACGATGCACCTGTTATTGCCGGGCAGAATACGCTGAAGGTTGACGAAGACAATCAGCGCATGATCGAAATTACAGATATAGTGTTCAGCGACGTCGATGACATCAAGGAAGATATTAATTTGCAATTGACAGCAGGCGCAAATTATTCGCTTTCTGGTTTCACCGTGACACCGGATGAAAACTACAATGGCCCGTTATTCGTGCCCGTCGTGTTGAGTGATGGCAGTTCCGAAAGTAGTCCATACTTATTGGAAGTGATGGTTAACCCTGTCAATGATGCTCCCAAGATCCTGGGCGGTGAAAGTCTCACGCTTGAAGGCAACGGCCAATTGGAGTTGTCACTGGATCATGTAGAAGCAATTGACATCGACAACGATTTAGATGATCTACTGTTGCTTGTCCTTCCGGGCCCGGATTATACCGTGCAGAATAACACGCTACAACCGCTCGAAAATTTTAGTGGGCCATTGAAAGTAAATGTCTTGGTAAACGATGGCGAGATGGATAGTGAAGTTTTCCTGCTGGATATAGAAGTTCTCCCTTTTACCAGTATCGAAGCACAATTAAGCAACACCATTCAAGTATATCCCAACCCTGCACAGCAATATGTCCAAATCGAATCAGGAGGTAATCAGATTAGTAACATTCAACTTTTTTCAAATGAAAGCAGGCGATTGAATATATCTCAATCATTTGATATCGATACAACCATTATAGATACGTCACATTTGCCAGCAGGACCATATTTGTTATGCATCCAAACCGATGAAGGTGTTGTCTGGAAAAGAATAATGATTGTAAGATAACACCATCTCACCCTGCAGGAGCAATTCCTATTTTTCTATATCCTTACGCTGCTGCATCGCCATAGACGCAAGTATTGCCAGTGAAAGTGTCAGGATGATAAAAGCAAGCGATATCTCAACCGGGATTTTGTAAAAGTCAGAGACGCACATTTTGACGCCAACAAAAATTAGTATAGCGGATAGTCCGTATTTAAGATAGACGAAATATTTTTCGATTCCGGCTAAAGCAAAATAAAGCGAGCGTAATCCTAAAATCGCAAACACATTGGAAGTATAAACGATAAAGGAATCGTCAGAAACGGCCAGGATGGCGGGAATGCTGTCGACTGCAAAAATAAGATCCGTTGCTTCGATCATTACCACCACGACGAAAAGGGGAGTCGCCCACAGCAAATTATCACGTTTCACAAAAAACTTGTCTTCTTCAAAACCGGGAGTGACGCGGAACAATCTGCGAACAAATTTAACGACAGGATTTTTTTCAGGATTAAACTTTGAGTCATCCTGTGTTAAAATCCTGATGCCCGTGAACACAAGGAAAGCCCCAAAAATATAGATCAGCCAATGGAATTTATGAATCAATTCTACACCGGCCAGGATAAAACAAACACGCATCACCAGTGCACCTAATATTCCCCAGAACAAAACTTTGTGTTGATAAGCAGGCGGTACATTGAAGTATGAAAAAATCATGATGATGACGAAAATGTTGTCGACACTTAATGACTTTTCAATGAGATAACCGGTAAAGAATTCGAACGCCTTGGCTTCTCCCAGTTGGTAGTAAACAAATACATTGAACAGAAAAGCCATAAACACCCAAACACAAGTCCATATGAGTGCCTCCTTCACCGTTATCGCTTTTGACTTACGGTGGAATACACCTAAGTCTAAAACGAGCATAAGCAATACAAAGACATTAAATCCTATCCAAAGGGACGTTTGACTCATAATGTTGATGATAACACGCACAAGATATCATGTAAATAGAACTTATAAGCATTAAATACACGAATAACGAATTACTTTCATTGGTGCTGCACAGCAGTAAAAATTCGTGCCATCGCAAATGAAAAATCTATTTAGATGGTGTCACGTTAGCAGAATTTTAATGATATTAGGTATGGTGATTTAATTTCGGTTGAAATGTGCCATTACCTAATTCTCATCTTATGAAAATAATCGCGCCGGTTATAATGGCCTTGCTAATAGCAGGCTGTTCCACTGAACCTGTCTCAAATATTATCAACGTGGAGATCGCGCCAGACCAATTGAAATTGGAAAAGAGGCCCATTAAGATCAGCAAATTTGAATCTGAACTGAAGTACATTGTCACAGCAAGGTTAAAAAAAGGAGTCAGACGGAATGACTTGACGGTGAATTTAGTGGTAGACAATAAGACCCAACGCGGAGACATCATTGACCTGGAGACCGCGATGAGAAAGCTGAACGTTAGAAAAATTCGTTATTCGTCGGTTGATAGTGATAAACAGGTGTTGTTGAATTTAGAGTGATAGAAGTGTTGAAGTGTTGAGGTTCGAAGTGTTGAAGTTCCGTGCCGACGGGAGTGAGATTTGAAAGTTAAACGGGGGTAATGTTTAGGGATGACCGCGTTAAGCCGGGGCGTTCTTCAGCGCGTAATCTAACAGAATTGCCAGGCATAACTTGTAATAGCTAAGACTTGATCTGACAGTTGAGCAGGCATTCCTTCCTCACAGGCAAAGGTAGCCACCGCTCCAAAAAAGTCAAGGGCTTCGCGAGTGGCCGCGCAAAATCAACCGCACAGCCAAAG
>NZ_JARKMY010000002.1:0-1188719 GCF_029360725.1 Chryseolinea sp. H1M3-3
CTTGCCTCAAGATGAGACTTCCATTAAGGGACGTCAGAGACTATGACGTTGATAGGCTGCAGGTGTAAAGGCAGAAATGTCAAAGCTGAGCAGTACTAATTACCCGAACGCTTCAGATAAAGAAAAACAATTTCAAATATCAAAAACGAGAACACTCTTATGTGCTCGCACTATTTACTACACACTACTCTTTCATCACACCCATGTTAAAATTATTGATAGAAAATATTTATCAAAAGATATTAAAGATCTTAAGGTGACTATAGCGGTGGGGATCACCTCTTCCCATTCCGAACAGAGCAGTTAAGCCCACCAGCGCTGATGGTACTAGGATAACACCCGGGAGAGTAAGTCGTTGCCTATCTTTTATTAAAGCCTTCATGAGAAATCGTGAAGGCTTTTTTGTTTTTAATCAACCAAAGAATTTACGGCGATCGATAACTATCGGGACGTTGCCTATCTTTTATCGCATCCACCATAGCTTTAGCGAAGGCGGATTCTAAAGCCTCATCCTCAAATGAAGCTTTTTTTTATAAACACTTTATCGATGGTGGACACCACCTTCCTTTTGAATTTACGGGGGAAGGGATTACCTAATGTTGTTTTAAAATTTCAATCTTCCGACATCCGGATCATCGATTTAGTCAGTTACATCAACTACCTTCAGAAAAAATCTTCAGATCCTCGCTTCAAGTAGCATGGGAGTTCAAAATACAAAACGGACAAGTCCACGAACGACAACATTATCTATACTAAACGATCCGTCAACACGTTATGGAAGACAATGACTGTTACTGTCTATTTATTTAAGTTGTTGAATTATTTTTTCACCACTATCTTCAACCTTTTAAATGCTCGCAAAGTACTCAGTGAAAAAACTTCCATTACTAATAACGCTAGGAATCATCATTGCAGTCGTCGGTGGATATTTTTTGTATGAACATCTTGCGATAAAAAATAAACTTGGCCCCTGGGATCTCGTTCCGTCTGAAACTATTTTGGTATATGAAGCAGGGCCCTGTGAATCTTGCCAAGATCAACTTAAAAATTCCAGTGTATTACAGATAATCAAACAAGCTGTTTTTTCTACTGAACAGGACTCGTTGCAGCATCTTACAGATTTTGTGCTATCACAATTGGAGCCAGGATCTTTAATCTCCCTACACGTAACGCGAAGAGATGACTTTGATTTCATCTTTTATGCTTCAGCAAAGACTAATCTTGAACAACAATTTAATTCAGTACTCGAAAAATTAAGAAAGAGCAAAGGGATTGCTTTTTCGGAAAGACAATACAACGGGGTTCAGATTTTTGAAATTTCACAGAAGCAAAGAACTTTTTCCTGGGTTAAAATTGAAAACGTTTGGGTCGGCAGCTTTACACCAATCCTGATTGAAGATGTTATACGAATGCACAATTCAGATGGCGTGACATATAAAGAGAGGTTAGGAAGTGTATATCAGCTTCCGCGCGTACAAAATGACGGCGGAAATGTCTATTTGAGTCTGAAAAATTTTGCTGAATGGTTTTCTTTGTTCATCAATGAGCCGCCTTCCCCGCTCGTTCAGCATTTCGGTCAATCCGCTCTTCTCGATGTTAAAATAAACAACGACAACAATTTTATAATGAATGGTTTCAGCGTCGATAGCATAACACACGCAAATTATATTCTGTCAGCTTTTAAAAATCAGGTTCCGGTCCCTTTTGGATTGAAGCAGTTTATTTCTAATCGCGCGTTAATGGTAGTGAGTTATGGGGTTAGCAATGGAGCGGATTTTCAGAAAGACTTGCAATCGTTCAATAAAGGACCACGGGCAATTCGAGACACGCTTAGCCAGCTTTCAAAATTGTCGTCAGTCGATTTTCAAAAAATGATGGGTAACCTGGCCGGTGAAGTAGGTGTGGTTTGGTTAGAAGCTAAGGGACAAGGCACATCAAAAGTTGTTGTTATTGATTCTCATAATGGCGTGGATAACTGGGTCAAGACATTTAATACGCTGTCCCAGAAGGTTAGCATTGATACAATATTTTTTGAAAAATATTCCGGATATGAAATCCGTGAACTCCCCGTGCATCGTTTCCCTGAAAAGTTATTCTATCCGTTGATATCTGGTTTTAATACCAGTTATTATACCAATGTGGGTAAAACATTATTTATAGGCGAAGACCTCAACGAGCTCAAGCGTTACCTTGATGACATAGATCGCGAAGATACGTGGGGTAAATCGGTAGCGCAGAATCAATACCTGGAATCAACTTTACTGGAATCCAATATTAGCCTATTCATCAATACGCCAAAAATTTGGAATGTGTTGGAAAGCTCCTTGCGCCCGAGGTGGAAAAAATTCGCAAAGGAAAATCGAACCCTGTTGCGATCGCTTGGAATGGGTGCCGCACAATTTAGTCACCTGAACGATAGTTATTACACCAACATCGCATGGGCATATCAACCATCCAAAGTATCGCGTAAGCAGGAACAGGTTTCTTCAGAAAAACTAATTACAAATTTCGCTAATACCCTGGTTAAGTTTGCCGTCGTTAGAAGTCATGTAGACAAGAGTAATGAGATTCTGGTTCAGGATTCCACCTGGAATGTCAGTCTTGTCTCCTCAGAGGGTAAAATTTTATGGAAGATTCAAACTGATGGGCTAATAGCAGATGAAATCATTCAAATTGACTACCTGAAAAACGGCAAATTGCAGTATTTCTTTGCAACGCCGGGTACCCTACACGTTGTTGATCGTTTAGGTAATTACGTAAAACCCTTTCCTGTAAAAATACCTGAGACAGACATTGAGTTTGTTACGCTGGTCGATTATGACCATAGTAAAAATTATCGATTTTTTATAACTGGTAAGTCAGGAAAGATATGGATGTACGACAAAGATGGTACTAATCTGGAAGGCTGGCAGCCCAAAGAGATAGGGGAAAGTCTTTTTGCTTCTCCAAGGCATTATCGAATTCGAGGGAAAGATTACATCATCGCTATTCGAGATGATGGTAATGCTTATTTAATGAACCGTCGGGGTGAATTGTTGAAAAAATTTCCTCTTAACCTGAATGCGAGGCCGGCAGGTGATTTCTATTTGGAGACCGGCAAAACGCTGGAGAGCACCTATTTCGTTTTAGTATCACGAGATGGTTTTAGAATCAAGTTTAATCTTGATGGAAAAATTACCAGGGAAGCGTTAGTAAAAAATACGGTTGACGCCAGCTTTAGTCTCATAGCAGAGAAAGATTCAAAATCCTACATGATAGCGCGCCACGAAGCCAAGCAGTTTACCCTACTAGATGAAAAACTTAATACAGTATTGACGAGCGATTTCATTGATCGATCGGCGCAAACCCAATACTATGACTTTGGTTCAGGTAAAATTTATATCACCGTGACAGATACCAACCAGGATCTATCGTTTGTATTCGATGCGCAAGGCAAATTAGTAACCATATTACCTTTTGAAAGTTATTCCATCGCGCTGCGTCCGTTGGATGCGGACAAAGTGAGTGTATACACGATTTTTGAAAATGCGCTTACCATTCAGCCTCTTCAAAGTTCGAATGAGTGATTTACTTTTTTGTTTCTAGTAAGAATTCTTCAATGCAGGTATAGATGTGGTCAAGTTCATGTGCTTGAATTACATAAGGGGGCACAATGTAGATCACATTTCCCAGAGGCCTCAATAAAATATTTCTGGCTAAGAAGAATGGATATACTTTTTTCCGGACTTCATTGAAGTAAGAAGTCTTTTCATTTGTTTTCAATTCAACGGCGAGAATAGTACCCAGGCAACGGATGTCCTGCACGAGCTCCATTGCCTTGATCTTATTTCGAAAATTAAGGTGTTGACTTTCGATACTTTTTATTTGCTTCTGACAACTTTCATTTGTTAACAGTTCAAAACTTGCGTTGGCAGCGGCACAGGCCAGGGGATTTGCTGTGTAAGAATGTCCGTGAAAAAAAGTTTTGTCATCATCACGTGATAGGTAAGCTGAAATAATTTTTTTAGAACAACTTGTTACTCCCAACGGCATCGTGCCGCCTGTAATACCTTTTGAGATTGAAATGATGTCAGGCTGGTTGGATAGATAATCAGACGCGAACATTTTTCCGGTTCGTCCAAATCCCGTAAATACTTCGTCTGCTATACAAATAACATCATGCTTATGTGCTTCGTGAATTAACGTATCCAAAATACCTGCAGTATAAATCCGCATACCTGCTGCTCCCTGCACCAATGGTTCAAAAATGAATGCACCTACATCATTATTTTTGATTAACGCTTTAAATTGATTCAAGATAGTACCTTCGTTATTCTCGGTAGGAAAGTCAATGTACACAACATCAAACAAGTAAGGGATAAAAGCCGCCGTAAAACTACCCCGCTCGCCCACTGACATAGAACCAAACGTGTCTCCGTGATATGCGCCACGAATAGCAATCACTTTTTGTTTATTATTGACACCCTGGTTATGCCAAAATTGAAAAGCTATCTTTAGGGCAACCTCAACAGCAGTGCTACCGTTGTCAGAAAAAAATATTTTTGTCTGATTGTTCGGCAAAATGCTTAAAATATTTTTTGAAAGTTGAATGGCGGGTCTATGGGTGAAACCGGCAAAAATAACATGCTCCAGTGTCTGAGCCTGCTCCGCTATTGCCTTCGCTATAACGGGATGACTATGCCCATGGAGGTTAACCCACCAGGAAGAAATGGCATCCATGATTTTACGCCCATCTGATGTATGGAGATAAATACCGTCTGCTTTTTCTATGAGAATCGGTAAATCCTCACTTCCTAGTGAAGTAAAAGGATGCCAGATATTGTTCTTATCAAGTTGCTGAAGATTATCCATTCCAATTTGATTTCAATTTTCTTGCATATTCTTGAATTACTTTCCCATTCATGCTTTGCTCTTTATCAATATGCAATAACGGTATTAAACCTGTGTGATGCAGGATGATTCGTTCCGATTCCGAATTATATACGCCGTTGAAAATAATACCCTTTACAGGGATATTTCTGCTTCGTAATGCTTCGTATGTCAACAGGGTGTGATTAATGCTGCCGAGATAGAAATTCGAAACAAGGATTACGGTTGCTTTGAATTTGGTCGCGAGGTCGATGACCAAGTCACGATCGTTTAAAGGTACCAGGCAACCTCCGGCTCCTTCAATAATCAAATCGTTATCATGATCCGGAACTTCAAAGTCTTCTAATTGTATTTTAATATTCTCCAACGCAGCGGCTGCATGCGGTGAAGCAGGTGTTTTCAGAATGTAACGCTCGGGGTGAATGATTGTCTGGCCATCATCATTTAATAATTCTTTTACTGTTTCAGAGTCGGTAGGAAACCCCGCCTGAACAGGTTTCCAGTAGTCTGCCTGAAGCGCCTCGCATAAGATTGCAGAGGCTACGGTTTTACCACTATCCGTTCCGATGGCTGTGACAAAGTAAATCATGAGTGCTTACAACTTCTTTAATGCAGCTGTAAGTTTAGTAATTTCCTTTAAGGTATTGTAGGTGTGAAGGCAAATTCTAAGCCGTTCTGACCCCGCAGGAATAGTCGGGGATAAAATTGGACGCACGTCAAAGCCAGATTGCTGAAGGATATTTGCCGCGCTCTTCACATTTTCGTTTCCAGGAAAAATAACCGTTTGTATAGCACTGTTGCTAGGCGTTCGATTGGTTAAAGATTTAAGGCCGTCCAGATAGGCGTTTATCAATTTGGTCAAATCCGTTTGGAGATGTGTATGTTTATCAAGGTACGCAAAAGCACATGCTATTGAAGCTATGCTATGAGGAGACAATGCCGTGGTGTAAATAAAAGGCCTCGAGAAATTTATAATGTATTGAATGAGATTTTTCGAACCTGCAATACAGGCACCATGAATCCCCATTGCTTTTCCAAAAGTATAAATCCTGATGTCAATTTCATTTTCTATTCTAAATGTGGTTGCAAGTCCGCTGCCTTTAGCTCCCATTACCCCTGTGCTATGCGCTTCATCGAGGATGATAAACGCTCCATATTTTTTTGCCAGGATTGTTAGTTCGGGCAAGGGGCATGCATCCCCGTCCATCGAGTAAATCGATTCAACGGCAATGAAAATTTTACCTGATGCCTTTTTTAGTTTGGATTCAAGGTCATTTAAGTCATTATGATTAAAAGTGAAACGTTTTGCCAGACTTAATCTTGCCCCATCTTTTATCGAAGCGTGAGCAAGTTCGTCCAAAATGATCGTATCATTTCTTTGCGGTATGGAAGAGAAGACCGCGAGGTTTGCCGTATAACCTGAATTCAAAATTAATGCCGCTTCACTTTTGAAAATTGATGCCAGTATATCTTCAACGTCTTGTGTATACGCACTATTGCCCGAGATTAACCGGGAACCGGTAGATCCGTTCCTTCTAAATGGAAGGGCTTTAGTCCGCTTATTGATTAAATCAAATAATTCTTCGGAGCGTGCAAGGCCGAGATAATCGTTCGAGCAAAAATCAACTAGGTCTGTTTCAGGTTTTAATTCCCTGAAAAGATTTTTTTCTTTTCGCTCGCCCAGCTTTTCTACAAACCAAGTATTTAGTTTCACGTATGTTTATTTGAAAGTGAAATGATATCCAATGCTGAAAGCAATCGGTAAAGGTTCGGCTGCAATAGAAATGTTAGGTTGTTGTTTGAGCGAATTCCATCTATCGTGAAATGCTTTTGGACGAAATGGAACTACCAACTCAAGGTTCATAAAATTCGCCCTTCCTCCAAAGTGAAACTCCATTCCTCCGCTTAAAGATGTTCCGTAGTATATTTTGTCGTACGCCGCCGCATTTTGAACTTTGATTACGCCGTTGTAACCATACATCACGCCAAAGGTGGGACAAAATTTGTTATCGGGCGCGAATCGAACTTGCGCACCAACGTTATAGCCAAAATCAACCAGCGCATAACCAATGCCACCAAAAACAGCCAACCGCTTGGTGGGAAGAAATGTTATCCTCCCTCCAATGCCACCATAATCCAAACCAATGCCTAGGCCGAGGTTCAATTTTGAATGTTGTTCGGGTAAGTCATAGCGGGTGTACTCCTGTGCATGAACACAAAGTGTCTGGCACCACAGATAACAGATTAACAAAACTGATTTCATGAAATCGTTTCAAACATTATTTGCCTCGCATCTTTTCGAGCATGTCCCACATTTCTCCCGGAATGTTTTCCAGGTGGCTGAACTCGCCTCCGTTTCGCAGCCACTCCCCACCATCAATGGTGATGACCTCACCATTTACGTAAGCTGAGTAATCAGACATTAAATAGGCCGCAAGATTAGCAAGCTCCTGGTGCTCACCTACTCGTTTTAAAGGAACCCGTTCAGCAGGATCAAATTTTTTAGCAAGATCACCAGGGAGTAACCTGCTCCAGGCGCCTTCAGTTGGAAAAGGACCAGGTGCAATGGCGTTGCTTCTAATTTTATATTTGGCCCATTCTACAGCCAGCGATCTTGTTAGTGCAAGTACACCTGCCTTGCTACACGCAGACGGAACAACATAACCACTACCTGTCCATGCATAGGTAGTAACGATATTTAAAAATGTTCCAGGTTGTTTTTTTGAGATCCAGTTTTTGCCTGCTGCGAGCGTTGTATAATAAGTTCCCTTCAAAACAATATCGACAACGATGTCAAAGGCTCGATGTGATAATCTTTCGGTAGGGCTTATGAAATTGCCTGCAGCATTATTGACAATGCCGTGAATTTGTCCGAACTCAGCTTCTGCGAGTTTAATAACATTTTCAATTTCATCGTATTTGCGTACATCACATGCTATAGGGAGTACCTTTCCCCCTTTTTCTTTTGTCATTTCGGTAGCTGCATGCTGTAAAACTTCAGCTTTGCGACTCGTGATGACGAGATTAGCACCTAACTCCAAAAAATACTTTCCCATTGACTTGCCTAAGCCTGTGCCCCCACCTGTGACGATGATGGTTTTGTCCTTCAGGCTTCCGGGTTTTAACATTCCTTCCATAGGTTTCGAGGTTATAAGTAAAGATAGGTGAAAAATTATAGGCCAAGCAAAACGGTTGGCTACTAGGCCAAATCGGTATCCCTAACTTCTGACTTTAAAAAACTTCGGGATTTGTTAGCGAGCTGGAAGGATGGCGAGGCTGCAAAATAAAAATCCCCGCATGGAACGGGGATTAAATTAGTTTATTGCCGGTCTGTCTTGAGCATCGTGCTTGTCTCTGCGAAGCTGACGGTTTGCTTTATTTTGTTTGTGATGAAGCTTGGTACGTTCTGCAGGAGTAACAACACCGTCGGCTTTTACACGTCTTTCAGATCGTCGGATCTTTCGCTGATTATGTCGGGCATCTGCGGCTTCAGCCTTTGTTAATTCGCCGCTGGCAACGCCTTGCTGTATGCGGTGACGTTGATTTTTCTGACGTTGATCTACCACCGGCGTTTGTTGAGCTTGGGTTTCGATTATGCCTGCAAAAACAATGAATGCTAGTAATGCAAATAGTTTTTTCATGTCTGTAATAATTAATTATTCCTTTGACTACAGGGTCGTGGCAAGGTTTAATGCTTTGGAAAGAATATTGCTATTTATTTGAAATGGGCAAATGGATTATGAACTCGCTTCCCTTTCCTTTTTCAGATATTAATTCAATGGTGCCTTTCATCCGATCCACCAGCGTTTTTACGATTGCTAAGCCAAGTCCGTTGGATGATTCGCCAGCGGTAGGTCTCGAACTGAGTCTCTTGAATTTTTGAAACAGATCCCGCTTATCTTTCTCTGAAAAACCTTGTCCCTGATCTTTAATCGAAATCCAAATACGATCATCAGACTTTCCTGCAGCTACCTCTACCGAGGAGTTTTTATTGGAAAACTTGATGGCATTTGTGATGAGGTTATCTATGATCCGGCTTAAATAGTCCGCATCTAAATAAACTTCCTCATTTTCTATTCTTGTAATGTGAAGATGAATATGTTTTGCTTCGGCTGCTGTTTGGTACCCATTTACTTTTCTCAATAAGAAATCACTAATGTCAAATAATGAATAATTGGGAAGCACATTTTCTTCAAGCATGTGCACATCCAACAGATCTTTGATCAGGTAAAGGCCGGCTTGTGTAGCTTCCTTTGTCATTGAAATATATCGTCGCTGATCGGCGGTCAAACCACCTTCCATTTCCATTAGGTCAGCAACACCTTTAATAGTATTTAATGGAGATTTCAGATCATGCGCAACAATACTCATCAGCGTATCTTTCTCATGATTCAAATCTGAAAGCTGCTGATTCCGACGGGAGAGCTTTTCATTTTGTTCAACAATTTCACGGCGTTGGTTTTGGATGAATTGATTTTGTTGTGCTAACGTTTCGTTTACTTCTCTTCTCTTCTTACTGCTTTGCCATTGAATGAATCCCAAGACACTCACGAAACCAATGATAATTATCAGGACAATATTTTGTAGCTTCTGTTGTTCAACGGTGATAGCAGTTTTTGCCTGGTTAACTTTCAACAGTTCATTCTCCTGTTCTTTTCTTTCAATTTCAATTTCAAATTGCAGTCGCTCAACTTGTCTCGCCAGGTCGAGATCTTTAATCGAGTCTTTTAATATTAAGTATTGGTTAAGGTTTTCTAGTTCTGCATTCCTGTTTTTTTCTTTTTCTGAGAGTTTCCAAAGAAAATAATGCGCCCTCATTCTTGAGGCCAGGTCCTTCGTTGAAGTGGCGATCGTAAGAGCCTGTGTAAAATATCTTCTTGCTTCACGTAAATCGTTTTTTTGAGCCTTGATCTGACCTAATGTGAGAAAGGCTTGGGGGAGCATGCGCACAATGTTTTTCGACTGAATTACACGAAGGCCATCGAGGCAGATTTTTTCTGCTTCATTTAAAGAATCCTGATGTAAATAATTCTCGGCGATGAACGTCTTGATCTCCGCCAAATTTATCTCATCGTGTATCACCATTCCCGCAGAGTCAGCCTTATGCAAATAGTACAATGCTTTATCAGGCTCGTTGGTCTCTTCGTATAGTCGGGCCGTTTGCAAGTACGCGGACATAATATCGCGTGTGTTGCCTAATGATAGCCTGATCTTGTTAGCCTTTAAATAATTGTTTTCAGACTTAATATAATCGCGTTGAGACTTATACAAGTTGGCTAAACTCTGATAGGTATAAGCGATCCCTGTGGAGTCGTTGATATTTTCAAAAATGGACAAAGCTTTTATGAAAAAGGTATACGAGCGTGCCAGCAGACCCTGCTCAAAAAATAATCGCCCCAAATTGTTATTAGAATGGGCAATCTGAACTGAATCCATTTGTGCGGTGGATATTTTCAGTGCTTCTTCATAGTGTTCAAAAGCAGCAATGCGGTCGCCTTTATAATTCAGCGCCACCCCGATAAAATTCATAGGCTTAGCCATCGATTTAGTAAGCTTCAAGCTATGCCCAAGAGTATTAGCTTGTTTTGCATAATAAATCGTGCTGTCAGGATATGCCCACCGGTATTCCCATGCTAAGTCATTCAATAGTCCAAATCTTCTGTGTGCCTGTGCGTTCTCCAGTTGTTGCCGGATACTGTCAATAAGCTGAAGATTTTGCGCTAAAGCAGGAATTGTAAAGGCTACAAAAGCCAGAAAAATGAAAAATTTTTTTGTCACAAAAGGGAGACTTTACTATTTCGCTAGGGCAGGCTTAGGCAAAAATTTTCACAAGATACGAACTAATCGATCTCTTCAAAATTGAGATCACGTCCATATGTCTCATCAATAAGCTGTAAGGCGATAAAAGCGATAATGATCGTTAAAACCCCTACGATAAGGGCGCCATAGATGATGCCGAATTCAGCTCTTAAGTATTTAAATCCCAATGTTAATGGCACTACCGTACCACGAATAAAATTCGGTACTGTCGTCGCAGCCGTGGATCGAAGATTGGTTCCGAATTGTTCGGCTGCAATCGTCACAAACAACGCCCAGTATCCTATGCCAACACCGAGGCAAAAACAGGCGAAATAGAAAAATCCTGAACTTTTAACCGGATTAAACAGGTAGTAGAATATGAATGCGAGTGTGAGCAACATAAAGATCTTAAGAACCTTTTTTCTTGATCCCACGATCTGGCTGCTTACACCGCTAGCCATATCGCCAACGGCTAATCCGATATAACTAAACATTACAGCGTCTCCGGCACCGATAGTACCTTCTATGTTAAGTTCCTTAGCAAATTCAGGGGAGAAAGTGATTAAAATGCCAATTGCATACCAAATGGGTAAGCCGATAAAAATGCAACCCATAAATTTCAGGAACCGGTCACGCTTTGTAAAAAATTGAAAGAAGTTACCCCGTTGTACTTTCTTCTCTTTGGATTTTAAAAACATACCGGATTCGAAAACACTAACCCGGGCAATCAACAACAAAAGACCGAGGCCGCCACCAATGAAATAGGAGATTTGCCATTCGAACATTTTTGATAAAAAGTTACCTACAACAGCACCCATCAGTCCAACAGTTGCAATAATTGTGGTACCATAACCTCTTAAGTTGGCGGGAAGTATTTCGGAGACCAACGTTACCCCTGCACCAAGTTCGCCCGCTAAACCAATGCCGGCAATAAAACGCAACCATGCATATTGATCTAGTGATGTAACAAATCCATTGGCAATGTTAGCAAGTGAATACAATAGGATGGAACCAAACAACACTGAAAGTCTTCCCAGCTTATCACCCATAATTCCCCAGATTAGTCCACCGACCAGGAGTCCTGTCATTTGTATGCGAAGGAGATATTCTCCTGTTGCAAGCAACTCGCTTTCTGCAATTCCTAATGACAGGAGACTGTCGCGACGAACGATACTAAAAAGAAGCAAGTCATAGATGTCAACAAAATAACCGAGGGCAGCAACAATGACGGGTACACTAAAAAGAACGCTGTAGTTTTTCTGTTCCATTGGGAAATTTGGCTTCTAAAATAGGAAAAGTCCGTTTAGTTATTAGGGAATAGTTAAAGTTATAAGGACTTTCGCTAACAACTTCGTTTTCTCAAACCTTACCCAATGCTTGTTCTAAGTCTTGCAATAAATCTTCAATATCCTCTACGCCAATACTTAACCGGATCAACGAGTCCACCAATCCGTTTTTTACTCTTTCTTCTTTCGGGATACTGGCGTGTGTCATTGATGCCGGATGATTAATTAAAGATTCAACTCCCCCTAACGATTCAGCCAACGAGAACAGTTCAACACGCTCCATGAGCAGGGTCGCTTTCTCCATGTTATCATCCTTCAATGTAAAGGAAAGCATGCCTCCAAAATCTTTCATTTGTTTTTTTGCTATCGCATGGTTGGGATGGTCAGCAAATCCTGGCCAATAAACTCGTCCTACTTTTGGATGACTTTTTAAGTATTCGGCAATTTTTCTTCCATTAAAACAATGGCGTTCCATCCTGAGGTGAAGTGTTTTGATTCCCCGGAGAACAAGAAAGGAATCCTGTGGCCCAGGAACGGCACCACATGAATTCATGATGAATGACAAATCCTGGTATAATTTCTCATCGTTCATCACAAGGGCGCCCATGATAACATCCGAATGACCACCGAGATATTTCGTAACTGAATGCATCACAATGTCGGCACCTAATGCTAACGGATTTTGTAAGTAGGGTGAAGCAAATGTGTTATCGACAGCAACGGTAATATTTTTTCCTTTCACTAAATCAACACATGCTGCAATGTCCACGATGTTCATCAATGGATTGGTAGGTGTTTCTAACCAGAGCAATTTTGTTTTATTATTCAGGACCGGTTCAATGTTGGATGTTTTTGTAAGGTCAATGAAGTGAAATTTTATCCCATACTTTTCGAAGACGCGTTTGAACATTCGATACGATCCACCATATAGATCATTGCTTGTAATAACTTCATCCCCCGGATTCAACAATTTGATTACCGCATCCGTTGCCCCCATGCCTGAAGAAAAGCAGATTCCGAATTTTCCATTCTCTAATGCAGCAATGCTTTTTTGAAGCGAATTACGCGTGGGGTTTGCGCCACGGGCATAGGCATATCCCTTGTGTTTGGCGGGAGATTCCTGCACATAGGTAGAAGTTTGATAAATGGGTGTCATGATGGCACCTGTTGACGGGTCTGGCTCCACGCCGGCATGTACTGCTTTTGTTCCGAATTTCATGTGATAAGGATTTGGGAAGCAAAGTTATTCCTTATCCGTTATCAGTGAAAGTTATTGATTAAAAGTTCATGAAGAGCAAGAGCGTTTGATTCTAAACAAAGTACAATGTCCGCATCACGCTTATGGCCGATTTCTCCAATACTGCCGGATGGCATTTTTCCAATCACTTCCATGCTGGAGGTAAAGGGCTGTGTTGATCAGCATTTTGTCTTCCGGCAAAGAATTTTTTTGATCTTCCAATGATTGGATAATGAATTCGTATAGTTTCTTTCTAAATGCAGGATCGTCTTTTGCGCCGATGTCATTGAATGTGTTTTGTACAAGTATATTTTTTGTATCGGCTGAGCTAACTTCAGATGTAGTTTCTACAGTAGCGCTGAATGTTTCGGGTGTAACCAATGTTGCTGCCTGTTGCTTTAGAAACGCATTAAGATCCTGTAGTGTGTTTTTTTTCTTGCTCATAAAATGTTCAAAATAGACTGTGCTATTGGTAAGTATTCTTTCTCTGCTTCTAATGTGCTGTAATTGACAAAGAGATTTTTTTGAGGCACGATCACGGGTAAAACGATAGCGTCAAGATCTTTCAAACTTTGTCGCACCGTATAGATATTTGTGGCACCGTGAATCCGATTGGGAAGAATCAGGATTTTGAGTTTGTGATTTATGTCCCGTGCGGGTGCAAGGTCAGTTACCGTTTGATAAGTTACCAACAAATCATTTTGCGTTAAACTCGTAGGGACAATAACGATGTCGCTCACGAGGCAAAGTTTCTTTAAGCCTTCATCCGTGGTTTTGCCGGCGCTGTCGACAATAATGATATCTTCCTGTCTGGTTTCTTTTATGGTGGCAAGTTCGTTAGCAACATTGTTATCTTGCGATCCCAATATTTCAAAACCGTTTTTTGTTTCGTTGGCTTTGAAAAGCTCCATCTTGCGAAGTGTGTTCAGCGTATAGTTGGTATCCGTTTCAATTAATAAAACACGCTTGCCCATCTGATAGAGCGTGGTTGCAAGATTAATTGCGTTGGTAGTTTTACCTGTTCCCCCTTTACGGCTGATGAAGGATATGATTTTAGCCATAAATAAAAATAGGAAACCCTTGGGTCTGTTAGACCTTCGTGTAAGGAAATCAGCATTTATGCATCAGAGCGAACGGCTTGTATCAAATTTTTCAAGGTAATCAGCTACACGCCTTACCATACTTCCTCCAAGTGCCCCGTCCACCACACGGTGGTCATAGGAGTGAGACAGGAACATTTTATGACGAATGGCAATCGAATCACCATATGGTGTTTCAATAACCGCCGGTTTCTTTTGAATTGCGCCTAACGCGATAATGCCTACCTGGGGTTGAACAATTATAGGCGTTCCCATTACGTTGCCGAAAGAGCCGACATTTGAAATAGTGAAAGTACCGCCTGATAGTTCATCGGGTTTGAGTTTATTATCACGAGCTCTTTTAGCAAGATCATTTACCACTTTAGCTAATCCGGCAAGATTAAACTGATCTGCATTTTTGATTACAGGAACAATAAGATTTCCGGAGGGTAGTGCTACCGCCATGCCGATGTTGATGTCTTTCTTCCGTATAATTTTGTCACCGTCCACCTGGATGTTTATCATCGGATAGTCTTTGATTGCATTTACGACAGCTTCAATGAAAAAGGGTGTATACGTGAGGGTGTCACCGGTGCGTTTCTGGAAGTCATTCTTCATCTTATTCCTCCAAAAAATAATACCAGTAACATCAGCCTCTACAAAAGAAGTTACATGAGGAGCAATTCGTTTGGATTCAACCATGCGTTCAGCAATCATTTTCCGCATGCGATCCATCTCAATAATTTCATCTTCTGCGCCTAACGACACCGATACTTTAGGCGAGGGCGTTTGTACGGAGATAGAATGTTGAATTGGTTTTATGGTTGAACCTAATTTCCGGTTTTCAACATAGTCGAGGATGTCTTTCTTCGTAATTCTGCCTTCCGCTCCTGAGCCCTCTATGGTCTCGAGTTCTGCGATAGTTATATTTTCCTCCTTGGCAATATTTTTAACTAAGGGCGAAAAAAACTTTGAGCTGGATTTAAAATCCATCGCATGGTTCTTTCCATTGTTATGGGAACGAGCAGTTTCATTGACGTCTGGCGTGGATATTGAAAGTTGGCGTTTAACTGGTGTACCAGGCGTTGTTTCTTCTGCAGCGCCATTTACTTCTTCAGCATCCACCGTCAGGGTTGCTATGGCTTTTCCTACCTGAACAATTTCTCCCTGTTGCACCAATATTTCTTTAAGGACCCCGGCATGTGTTGATGGTATTTCAGTATCTACTTTATCGGTAGCCACTTCCAATACCGATTCTTCTAATTCAATTTTATCGCCAGGCTTTTTTAGCCAAGACAAGATCGTAGCTTCCGTAATGCTTTCGCCCATTTTAGGCATAATGAGTTCTACAAGCGCCATGAGAAATGATTTTGGTAGTAAAGGTAATATTTTTAGAGAGAAGTCCACCGGCGGGGTCTATGGTAACTTGCGTGGCTGCGCTTGCTTTACAGGAAGCCGCGCTGCATAAGCGATCGAAAAATCAACACTCAATTGCCCACGGTACCTGTCTAGGTCTTCAATCCTAACCGGATTAAGTTTAACGCTGCCTGTGAACTGTATTTGATATTAAGTATTCTGTCTTTTGTGAGTTGAAGTTTTTTAGCGATAGTCTGATTTTTATCGGAGAACGCAATCCATACCGTCCCCACCGGTTTCTCTGGCGTAGCGCCGCCCGGGCCTGCTATGCCACTGGTTGCAACTCCAATATCAGTTTTGAATTTCTCTCGGACCTTCGTTGCCATTTCGCGGATCGTCTCTTCACTTACTGCTCCAAACCTTTCCAATGTTTCGGGTATCACTCCCAACTGCTGCATTTTAATTTCATAAGCATAAGGAACAATACTACCTTGAAAGTAAGCAGAGCTTCCTGGTACAGTCGTGATGAGATGTGATAAGTATCCGCCGGTGCAGCTTTCCGCTATAGCCAAGGTTAGTTTTTTTTCCAATAATGTTCTCCCGATAACAACTTCGAGCGGCTCGTCTCCATAACCGTAGATAAAGTCACCCACTAACGGAATTAACTTTTCGGAAAGTTGTTTGGTTTCCGCTTTCAAAGAATCAAGAGAATCACCAATGCCAGTTAACCGCAGTTTTACTTCTCCAAGTCCGGGTAAATAGGCTAGCTTGATATGTTTTGGTAACGACTTCTCCCAATCTGCAATTTTGTCTGCAAGAAATGATTCTCCAATACCAGCGGTGCGAATTACCAGATGATGAATGACAGGTGTCTCAAAAGTTTTTTTGAGTTTAGGGACAATAATGTCTGTCATCATCAGTTTCATCTCGTGCGGAACTCCAGGCATAGAAACAAAAACCTTTCCGTTACGGAAGAACCACATGCCTGGAGCGGTGCCTACTTTGTTGGTAATTTTTTCACAGCATTCTGGCAACGCAGCTTGCTGACGGTTGACCTCCGTTAGTTCCCGTCCACGGCTTTTAAAAAACTCAGTTACTTCTGCTAAGGCTTCTGGGTGAATCTTTAATTCGCAGTTAAAGAATTTCACCAAACAAGGCTTGGTAAGGTCATCACTTGTTGGCCCCAGGCCCCCCGTGATCAAAACGATGTCGGCACGTTTCTCAGCTTCTGCGAGTGCATTAAGTATCTCATCTTCCAAATCGCCAACGGTAGTTTTACGAATTACTTTTATACCTGCGTTGCTTAACGCTGCACTCATCCATTGCGCGTTGGTGTCTACAATCTGACCGTAAAGAAGCTCATCACCAATGGTCAGGAGTTCCGCGTTTATTGTTATCATGCTCAAGTATAAAAAATTTTACTGACCATCCAACGTTATGAACTGCATTCTGGTCTTACTAATTGAACGTTCATTTAAAAATTAATCGTAAAAGAAGTGGAATGCGAGTAGCAGGCAAACTTTATAACCACAATTCAACACGAACAGCATGAAACCAACACCAATATCGAATAGAATTAAATCGCTTTATAAAATCTTATGGATGATGGCGGTCACCATAGTAGCCATATCCTGCGACATGCTTGAATCTGATCCGGACATACTTCAGCCGACGACGGAGTTAGAAGGCAAAGAAGTATTTGTCTTGTCTAACAGTGCTTCCTTTATTGATTTGAATGCGTCTCTTAAAAGCAATGTGCCGGCCCGAATAGCAGTTACATCTGATACTCGGTTGGGAAAGATTACGGATTTAGGTAAAGGGATTTTGCAATATGAACCCACTATCGGTAATTCAAAAGGGAGGGATAATTTTGAATTCACGGTCTATACGTTAAATAACGAAATCATCAAGCGTGATACAGTTATTATCGTGATTGAAAATGATTCAACAAACTTGCCTTGCAACATTTATCCAAGACCGGATTACGTGTATGGTGTAAGTCAGGACTCTGTCGTCATTGATGTGTTGGGTAACGACATTATTTGCGGCAGTAGTGTCACCGTCTCTGTATTCAAACCGTCCAATTCGTTTCCTCCTTATTTCGGGCAGGCTGAAGTGCTGGGGAATAAAATCAAATATGTGCCGGGTTCAAATTTTCAGGGAGCCGATAAAATCATGTATAAAATTTCTTCTGTTAATGATTCGTCGCATGTAGCCTACGGTATGGTTTATATTACCAATGATTCAGCATGTAATTTTCGGTTGTCTAATGATCAGTATGTCTTCAATCATCATGCAGTTGATAGTTTAGCGGTGTTACCGGTCTTTGAAAATGATTCCCTATGTCATGCGTTAAACAGATATCTGATTAATTTGAAAGCAGGGCCACAATTCGGTCAGGTGTTTCGGGTAGCCAACGGATTTAGTTATAAGGTGCCCGCTACAATCAGCTATCCTTTTACAGATAATTTTACCTATGAAGTTTGTCTTGATGCCGTATGTAAAACAGCGAGGGTAGATATCAAAGTAAAACAAGATTCTCTGATGGCATGTACCATTTATGCGAGACCTGATTCGTTCGATATTTCGACGCTGAGTACTAACGTCGCCAGCTTACAAGTTCTGCTTAACGATTCGATTTGCGGAAGTTTAAAAACGTTTGAAATTACCCGGTCGCCCAAGTATGGAACCTCGGTTATAAACAACAATGTGATTAAGTATGAACGAACCATGCAAATTGCTACATATGATTCGTTGCAGTATAGGATATGTAATGATGTTGGGTGTAGTGTGGCTGCAGTAGTTATTAAACGACACGACTAAGATACTTCGGGAAATCCTTGCTGCGGCAAGGATTTCCTTTTTAAGTGATGCATAGCTATTACGACATTTTTGAGCAATGTAAAAAAGGGGATGCGAAAGCGCAGCGTATCCTCTACGATCTTTTCAAGGGAAAGTTGATGGGATTATGCCGACGATATACCCAAAGCAGGGAAGAAGCGCAGGATGTTCTGCAAGAATCTTTCATCCGGATTTTCAGTCATTTTAATCAATTAAAAGAGTCTGATAAATTGGAGAGTTGGATGAAGTCTATCACTGTGCGAACTGCAATAAACTATTACCATAAAGGCAAAGGCCGCGCATTGATGTTTTCGAATGTTGAAGAGGTAGAGCATCACCCGGTGACGGATGAGAGTTCTCTGCAAAATTTCACAGATGAATATTTGGTTTCTGTTATCAATGCATTGCCCGATGGCTGTCGAATTGTTTTTAATTTGTTTGCTATTGAAGGATATAGTCACGCCGAAATTGCAGGCATGCTTCATATTTCAGAAGGAACCTCTCGCTCCCAATTTTATCATGCGAAGTATTTGTTAAAGGAGAAATTGAAATGTCAGAATTTGATGCACTACTATGAAAAATTTTCCTGACCAAGATCAATTCAATGAATTGCAGCATCGGCTTGAATCATATACCGAACAACCTGATGAGTTAGTTTGGAAAAACATTGATGCTGCGCTAAGGCCTAATCGGACGCCGGCTTGGCTGCCGTGGATCGATCGCTTTGCGGGTGGGGTCACGGTTTTGTTGTTCGCTGTCCTAATGACAGGAACAGAGCGTGTAGGCATTTTGGAAAAAGAGAAAATCACAGTTGCCGAATCTAAAACATCTCGTCAGAAGGAGACTAAAACATTTCCCGAGTTAAAAATACCCGATGGAAATCGTGATCAGGTTTCTCCTCAACAAACCAACGTTTTCAGATCTCCTACGAACGGAAATCAAAAGCCGCTGGTGGTGGATCGTAATCTCTACACGAAGTGGGGCAACGACAAACAACCGGGAGGAGGTTTTGCGGATTCGGCTACACGTGCAACACTGAAAACGGCTAAGACTGAAAATTTTAATTTTGAAACAACTTCAAATGACACACTTGTGAATTCGCCTATCGCTCTGAAAACGGACTCGGTTGTACAAGTGAACGTTAGTGAAAACCAGGACCCGAAAAAGATACCAAAAAGAAATCATACTTTTTATATTACTGCAACGCCCATGCTGTCCTTTCAACGTGCTATTCCGATCAGTAGGGATGGCGTTATTGTTACCGATATTTCAAATCCGTCTATACTTTCCACAGAACGATTTGCGATCAACCTGGACTTTGGAATTCAAGGATATATTAGCAAACGCCTGGAGTATTATGGTGGCATATCATTTTATCAGCAAAGCCAAACTTTGCAATTCAAATATCAATCGACAGATGGATCAAACGTGGAGTCAAATGGTGACGGGAATTATGTCGTTACGCCAAAATCGTCTAAAGGAGTCGTAAATTATGACATGATCAATCTTGGCATTCAGGCAGGTGCGCTTTATCATCTTTATGGCAAATCGTTCGCACATAAGTTTGGTGCAGGTATTTTGTTTCAGCAAGGTTTGAAAAACAAAAGTCTAGAAGGTTATGATAATTCAGGATCCAACTATCTCTCTTACCAGCTTTTTTACCGGAATGAGTTACGGTTGAATGCCCGAACGCGCGTTTTCATTCAGCCTACTTTCATTCAATCCATTCATGTTCGTGAAAAACTAAAGGCACCTTTTAATTTAAAACCTTACAAGGCGGGAATCGGTTTTGGAATACTTTATAACTTCTAGAACAGGAGGAGGTTTTTATAATGGAATACTTCTGAGTAAACTGGTATTCTAGCCGATTAAATACACTCAATCTCCGTTCATGCGTAATCTACCGAAACAAGCCTTTGCAACTGGCAGACTTTTTTTACCTTGATGGCTCATCATATAGCTATGAAAAAGATTCTGCTTGTTGTAGGTATTTATATTGTTACAGGTTGCAGCAGTACGCAAATTAACCAGACTTTAGGGGAGGTAAACAAAGCCCTTGAGCTTGAGCAGCCGCTTACAACGGATGAGGTAGCCCAAGGGTTAAAGGAGGCGTTGATTAAAGGGATTTCAACGGGCTCTGACCTGGCATCTATGGTAGATGGATACTTCAAAAATCCGGAAATAAAAATTCCGTTTCCGCCTGAGGTAAAAAAAGTGGAGGAAAAACTTCGGCAGCTTGGATTAAATAACGAAGTCGATCGATTTATTCTGACGCTGAATAGAGGTGCAGAAGAAGCTGCCAAGGAAGCTAAACCAATTTTTATTACGGCTATCAGATCGATGACCATTCAGGACGCGTGGGGTATACTAAAAGGCGAACCGGATGCTGCAACCCAATATTTAAAACGGACAACGACGTTGCAGTTAAAAGAAAAATTCAAACCTGTAATTCAAAATGCGTTGAATAAGGTGAACGCCACAAAATATTATAGCGACATTGTTAATACTTACAATCAAATTCCGTTTGTTCAGGATGTCAACCCTGATCTAAATGAATATGCTACCGAAAAAGCAATGGAAGGCCTGTTTATTTTAATCGCTAAAGAAGAAAAGAACATTCGTGAAAATCCTTTGGCCCGAACCACAGAATTGTTGAAACGTGTTTTTAAAACCCAGTAGTGAGATTTTTTTTCCGCTCTGGTAGCGTAGTCTTTCAGTAAAGCGGCAACATCCACAAATTGCAAGTTTTTGATCACTCTATGTTAATCCAAATTCCCATTGGATTTGTAGCCATGAAGATTTCGGAATGCAAAGGTACTGGTACCACTACTCACGCAATTTCCACAGCCCATAAGTAAAAAGCGCATAACAAATAAGTAGCAAGTAAGCATGCGCAGTAATGGCCGTCATAAAAGTTTCGGAGTCCATAAACTTCCAGCTCATGTAATAGATGCCACTTCCTAAAAAGAAAAACATAACAACTGCATTGACGAACCTGAACTTCTGCGAAGTCTTCATTGCCGACATCTCGTAAAAAGCATATAAGCCCATCCCGAAGAAAAATACACACTCGTAGAGAATGCCAATTACATTCACAGGGCTTTGGTCGATTGAGTATTCAGCAACAATTACAAACAGACCTACCCATGCAAGTACGGTGGCTATCGTGCACGCCTTTTCATTTTTGAAGATGCTTTGATAAAACATCGTCACGATCAGGATTTCAAAAAAGCTCAGCATCATGTATACCAGCCAGTTGTTTTGACTCTCAACCCGTAGGATATAGGCGACTGTCTCAATAACTAACCAAGCTGCCATTAACCAGGTCAACCATCGGCCAGGCGAAGGTAAACGGCGATATGTAGCCAGTCCTGTTACAAAAGGAATGGCTACGGAGAAGGACGCGATCGTAACCAGCGGTATCACTTTTAGCAATAAGGTGGACAAGGCCCACCGCGATTTTCCGCAGTGGCATAAATGAGTTCATTGTTTTTATCCCGGCCAACCAGCAACACAGTATCAAGTCCATTATCATCTTCGCCGTAGAAAACGGATACACTAAATACATCCGGATTACTTAAAATCCGTTCGAAGGTTTCACGATGAAAGATAACTGACTTTGTTTTCTTGGGATTGTTTTTTTGAAAGCGGTTGACGTAGTTATCAAATTCCGCTTTACCGATCTTTGCTCCAAAAGGGCCTTTAAATTCTGCCATAGTTAAAATAGTTACATGAGAGGAGTTATATTGAATTACAAATATTTCGTGATTGTTGGATCCTTTAACAGATTGATCGTGGAAAGATATCCTATCACACTATGGCCCCGCTCATATATCCCGCCAATGATGCTACACCTGTAACTAGTTACGTTGTCTTGCATATTGTTGTTGTTTGAAAGCATCTTACTTAAGCACCCTCCGAAAGGCGATTATTAAAGTAATGCATTCATTGTAGTCCCGACAGGAATCGAACCTGCATCAAAAGTTTAGGAAACTCCTATTCTATCCATTGAACTACGGGACCAATTGTCTGCTCAGGCAACTTGCCTTTGCCTTTATATAGTTTTGAACGGTCGCAAAGATAGAAATATTGAATAAATGTGAAACTTAACTCCCAATCTTATAATAAGTTAAAAAGAATTACTGACCTTTTATGTCATTATTCTGGGTGTTTTGGTGTTCGTAAAAACAGGCTAACCCTGTCAGGGAGAACCCCGAGGAGTAAGGGTTCTCCTTATTTTTCAAAATCCGTTGGTTCCTGATTTTTGCTGATTTATCGGGTGGTAGCTTTGAGGCAAGCTTTATTCGTCGATGAGTGGAGGAAGTTTTTAAAACGGTCTATAGCTAGTATGAAATCAAAGAGAAAGGTATCCCACGAAGTAACTATTGTAGAGTTCATTACTTTCGGTTTCTATGCCGCTTTGGTACTCAGTATCCTTTGGGCCTTGAGCATTGTTTTTTATAACTGAGTGATACGCCGGTACGGCGACTAGGACCACTCCACTCTTATGCAAACTACGCACTCTCCCAGTCTCCTCAATTCGCTACATTGATTTGAAACGTTTGGCAATTAGTCAATGACTTCCAATTTTGCTTTTTAGTAAGGTTGAGCGCCGCCTGGAATACCGGTTATAAATTAAGATATTCGTGATCTGATGAGCTTAGAATTATGGACCGTAAGCAAACCATCGACTATTATATCCAGAGACTTTCGGATAAAAATTTTCAGATCTACGATGTAAGGCGAGAACTGGAGCAACAAAAAGTTGAAGAAGAAGAGATCAAAATAATTGTAAGAGCAGTAGATGATGAACTTCATCACAGGTTGCTGCACGGAAATGCGGGTAAAACAGCTACACAGTTTATTCGCATTGGTTTTATTTTCGCCATCATCGGGCTTATCCTTACAATTCTTGCGTTGAGCGGTATCCTTCAAATGGGAAGATTAGTTATTCTTGCCTATGGTCCTTTTTTTATTGGACTGTCCATGGTCCTGGTGGGATATCTAAAACGCAAAACCAGTAATCCTAAATCCCTTTCGCTGAATCGAGATGATGAATTGCAAATAAAACGAGATATTTCATTTCGTAAGAAGGGCGATCAATAATAATTAGGCCTGGAAAATTTTTATACTAACCTGCCATTTAAAAATGTCACAGCCGCAATATTTTGTTTTTCCCTCTTCAACCTTAACGGACTATTCGACCCAAGTTTTCATGCACTTTGGCGTTTCGGAAAAGGATGCACGTCAGGCTGCTGATGTTTTGTCGAAGGCTGACCTCAGAGGAATTGATTCGCATGGCGTAGCACGCCTTCGAACCTATGTAGATATGTTTAAGATTGGAAGAATAAATCCGAAACCAAATGTTAGGATTATTCGCGAGAAAAAAAGCGTCGCAACCGTAGATGGTGACCGTGGATTAGGATTGGTTGTCGGGCCGAAAGCAAACGAGATTGCAATGGATAAAGCGGCACAATATGGATCGGGTTGGGTAAGCGTTAGTAATACAAATCATTATGGAATAGCTTCCTACTATTCCTTGAAAGCGTTGGAGCGCGATATGATCGGATGGTCCATGACCAACTCGTCCAAGATAGTCGTACCGTTGTGGGGTGCCGAACGGAGATTGGGAACGAACCCCATCGCTATAGCGTTTCCGGGTTTCAAAAATCCACCGATTGTCATTGATCTTGCCACCAGCGTTGTGGCTTTTGGGAAAGTTGAAATTGCAGAGCGGCAAGGTAAGAAGATTCCTGAAGGCTGGATTGTGGATCAGAATGGAAATAACTCAACCTTACCTGCAGATGTTTATAGCGGGGGTCTCCTTCCATTGGGTGGAACCCGGGAATCAGGAGGACACAAAGGATATTGCCTGTCCGCTATGGTTGATATTTTATGTTGCGTGCTGAGTGGTGCAAACTGGGGTCCGTTTGCGCCGCCGTTTGCCATATTTGAAGATGCTCCCAAAGAAAGCGTAGGCAAAGGTATCGGCCACTTTTTTGGAGCAATGGAAATTGATGGTTTCGAAGATATTGACGTGTTTAAAAAAAGAGTTGATCATTGGATTGATGTCTTCAGAAGTACAAAACCAATTCCCGGACGGGATGCTGTTCTTATTCCGGGGGATCCCGAACATGAAGCTGAAAAAATCAGGACCAAAGACGGTATCCCTGTCATTGAAGCAGTGGTGAATGACCTTAAGCAGATTTCGAAAGAAACTGGAATTTCTTTTAACATTTAAGTCGCGGTGGCACTTTACAAAATGAAAACGTGAGGTATTGCGTTGGTGTAAAACAATGCAAACGATGAAGTGAATTTTGCTAACTTCCCATCTAAACCCGCGTACCTTCAAATTACAATCTTATGTCTGAACCTATTAACCGTGGAGAATTTATACGCCGGATATCACTGGCTAGTGGCAGCTTGGTATTATCTCCATACCTCTCGACAGGCGCCGCTTTTTTCAAAGGCGCTCCGAATACAAAAGTTGTCATGGGCATTATGGGTACCAACAGCAGAGGTATGTTTTTGGCAAAGGCGTTTGCTAAACTTCCCAACGTGGAGGTCGCCTACATCTGCGATCCCGACGCCACGGTATTAGCGAAAACAATTAATGAAATCGCGACCATCACCGGAAAGAAGCCAACTGGCTTTGCAGACATTCGTAAGATGTTGGAGAAAAAAGATTTCGATGCCTTAGCGATTGCTGCTCCGGATCATTGGCATACACCCGCGGCACTCATGGCACTGCAATCTGGTAAACATGTATATATCGAAAAACCTTGTAGTCACAATCCGCAAGAAGGAGAAATGCTTGTAGAAGCTACCAATAAATACAAACGGTTAGTTCAAATGGGCAGCCAGCGAAGATCCTTTTCAAACGTGCAAGGTATGGTGACCAAACTACGCAACGGTGTGATTGGGCGAGTTTATTTTGCGAGGGGATGGTACGTCAATAATCGTAAGTCAATCGGTAAAGGAACAGTAGTTCCCGTGCCTTCAAATTTGAACTTTGACTTGTGGCAAGGGCCCGCACCCCGAAAAGAGTACAAAAGCAATTTAATTCATTATAACTGGCATTGGTTCTGGCATTGGGGTACAGGTGAAGCGTTGAACAATGGAACGCACGAGCTTGATGTTATCCGGTGGGGATTGGGTGTGGATTATCCTACGAAAGTTGTTTCAGGCGGTGGCCGCTTTCATTTTAATGATGACTGGGAAACACCGGATACCCAAACAATCACGTATAACTTTGCCAACAACACCGCCTGTACCTGGGAAGGTCGTAGTTGTAATGGTTATGAATCGGAAGGTAGCGGCCGAGGCGTAATTTTCTATGGGGAAAAAGGAACAATTGTTTATCCTGGTGCCAATAGTTACAAAATTTTCGATAATGATAAGAATGCGTTGATAGAGGAAGTGAAAGACAATACGCCGTTTGATGCCACGAATAAAGTAAGTCCCTTTGAAACGTTAGACACTATACATCTTAAAAACTTTGTGGAGGCTGTTCGCGAGAATGAGAAAATTAATGCACCCATACTGGAAGGTCATAAATCCACTTTACTGCCGCAGCTGGGAAATATTTCGTTCCGTGTAGGCAGGGCGTTAAATTGTGATCCCTCAAACGGCCATATCCTGAACGACAAAGAAGCGATGCAACTTTGGAGCCGCGAATATGAAAAAGGCTGGAGTATCCATGTCTGATTGAATGTCTACCTTACTTAAATACTAAATACATAAAAAGAAATTTCATGAAACGAATTGTTGTTTTATTTATCCTGGTCATTTGTTCGAACTTTTGTTTCGCCCAGTCTTTCGGAAAGACATTGAAGAATACTCCTGGTATAGTTTCTTACACTTACCGGAAGAGCTTCGAAAAGGATGTTGCTGCCACATTAGATACAATCAAACGTCTTGGTATCACAAATATTGAATTTTCAAACTTGTTTAAAAGAACTGCTAAAGAAATACGGGAGATGTTGGATGAGCGGGGAATGCAGTGCACTTCATTTGGAGTAAGTTATGATGACCTGGTGAACAAAACTGCCGAAGTCGCCGAGAATGCTAAGACGCTGGGCGCATCATTTGTTCGTGTTGCCTGGATCCCGCATGAAGGAACTACAGTTAATGCCGAAATTATTAAAAAGGCAGCCGACGATTTCAATAGAGCAGGAAAGTTTCTAAAGGAAAATCATAACCTGACATTTTGTTATCATAATCATGGATATGAATTTGTTCCCTATGAAAACGGTACCTTATTTGACTATCTGGCGGCTAATACAGATCCCAAATTTGTTAGCTTTGAATTGGACATTGTATGGGCCTACCTTCCAGGCTACGATCCAGCCGATTTAATCAAAAAGTATGGTTCGCGATTTAAGCTTATGCATGTAAAGGATGTTCGAAAAGGTGTGAAAGGCGATGCTACAGGAAAAATCGATACCGACAGTAATGTTGCATTGGGCACTGGCCAAATTAACATTGCCTCCATTATGAAGGCAGCTAAAAAGTCTGATATTCAACACTACTACATTGAAGACGAAAGTAATGCTGTGAATGTCCAGGTGCCTGCAAGCCTGGCGTACTTGAAGAGCTTGTGATCTTATAATTACTAAGAGACACTTTAGTAAGACGAAATTATAACATAGCGGTTACCAGATTGTTTTAGCATGCATGGAGCTAACAACCCAGCTGATCTGGTTATTTATTCTGTCAATTCCGGTGGCGTGTATTGCATGGACGGTAACACACGAAGAAGTTTTTCGTGAACCGCGTGAGTATTGTCAAAAAAGGTCAGAGTCCTCTAAATCGTTTGCACTCAGAAAGTTCTTTTACCTTTTTACCTGTGAATATTGTTTCAGTCATTACGTAACGATCTTTATGCTGATCATAACCCGTTACCAATTATTACTCGATAATTGGGCCGGATATCTCATTGCAGGTTTTTCAATCGTTTGGATTGCAAATCTTTATATGAGCATCTATGCTTTTATCCGCATCGATATCAAAAAAGAAAGGATAATCGCTAAGAAAGAGGAAGAAAAACTAAATTAATCTTGTTCTTCCTTTCAGCAAACATTGCATACCTTGTGGCACTCGGTTGTCAGGCTTCAGCGTTCCTTACAATCGGAGAGCTTCGTACACCATTAATTTACGATGAATCAAAAGCATTACGCCGCTGCTGTTTCGGCATTTGTTATCTGGGGCTTTTTCTCCATTCCCTTGCGCGCACTTCAAAATTATTCGGCCGGTGAGATTTTATATTTCCGAATACTTTTTTCTGCAATCACATTACTGATTATCATTTCCTTCTTTAAACGTAACGAGCTCCGGCATGACAGGCAGATTTTTGTGTCCATGACCGCGCATAAGAAACGCACTGTGCTATTGCTCACACTCGTGGGTGGCGCATTGTTATGTGTGAACTGGCTAACGTTTATTTACACAGTGAATGCCATCAACATTAAAACGGCTTCCTTTTCATACCTTATATGCCCTGTTATTACAGCAGTGCTAGGCTATGTTTTGATTCGAGAACGGTTGACGGTACTCCAATGGATATCGGTAGGCCTATGTGCCATAAGTTGTGTAATCATGGGACTAAGTTCTTTGCTGGAATTGGGCTATAGTTTTTTAACAGCTTTGACTTACGCGTTATATTTGATTTCACAACGAAAGAATCAAGGATTTGACCGGATATTAGTTTTGGGTGTCCAGATTCTATTCTCCCTCTTTCTTCTTACGCTAATTTATGGTTACCTCATCGACGCTGTGCCGGACGCTCCTGGCTTCTACGGCATCATCACCGTCATCGCTATTTTTTTTACCGTTCTTCCCTTGTTTCTCAATCTCTTTGCATTAAATAAAATCAATTCTGCAACGATTGGTATACTGATGTACATTAACCCGATCATTAACTTCACGATCGCATTAATAATTTTTAAGGAGCATGTCACAGCGCTGCAGGTGATAGGTTATAGCATTATCAGCATTGCTCTTGTCCTGTTTAATTACCCATACCTAAGGAAGATCAGGACAACGGCGCTTGGGAATTAGCTATTAGAATAAACGATTAAATTTTACTTTTGAAATTCATCAAATCGATCATTAGGTTGAATGCATCCATGGACGAAGGGTTATTTAGTTTCAGTGGCTTAACAATGTAGCCAGAGATACCTAATTCTTTTGCGGCCATACGATCTACCTTTTCATCTGAGGTAGTAATAATAAAACATTTTAAATCTTTCCATTCGTCCATCTTCCTGATGGTGCTCAAAAATTCAAGCCCATTCATCTTGGGCATGTTAATATCGATGAGGGCAATATCCAAATCAGCTTCATGGGATTTTGTCTTACTGTTTAGCAATGCAAGCGCGTCTTCTCCATTTTTAGCGACCGTCATATTGTTGAGAATCCCCATTTTATCCAATGATCGTCTAACGTCAATGACGTCAAGATTGTCATCTTCAACTAGTAAAATGTTTACTACTTTGTCCATACAATATTATTTAGGCCATGTAAATGAAAAAATTGCTCCCGTCCCCGCATCGGAAGTGATGTGAATTTTTTGATTCCTGTCGTCAAGAATTTTTTTCACAATTGCTAATCCGACGCCTGTACTTTCAAGTGTGTCCCTTTCTTGTAAAGTCTGGAAAATTACGAAAATTTTATTGTGATAGTTTTTGCCAATGCCTGGCCCGTTGTCTTCAACAAAAAATTCGTAATGCTGTAAATACTCTTTGTGATATATTTTAATTACACCATTCTTTTTATCGTGGTGCTTAACGGCATTACCAATAAGATTTGAAAATACTTGTTCAAGTGGCACCTTTTCAGTAAAAAGTTTAGGAAGCTTGGGGTACACGAGAATTTTTATTCCTGATTTCATCGTTAACGATTCTCCGATCTCATCAACTAGCTGATTCAAATCTACATCTTCTTTTTCTTGTGTCTCTTTACCAATGCGTGCATAGGAAAGAATTCCATGAATCAAATTTTCTGCCCTGAGGAGTCGCCCTTTAATGATATGAATGTATTCGATCAGTTTGGGTGACATCTCCGCAGAATGGTCTTCCTCTATCCAGGAAACCACATTATCGATTCCCCGAAGGGGTGCCTTAAGATCATGCGAAACAATGTGGGCAAATTGATCAAGCTCTTGATTTTTACGTTTTAATAGGGTGATGTTTTCTTTTAAAACTTGGGCCATGTTGTTCAGCGAGTGCGCAAGGTTACTTAGCTCATCTCTTCCAGAATCTTTAGTGTATACTTCGTAATTTCCGCCAGCAATTTCATTTGCCATTTTAACCATCAACATAATACGAGTGGAGATGCGATAGGCTAAGAATATAGAAATTATTGAGCCAACAATTATGGATAGAGTTGTAAGCACGAACGAAATGGCACGGGTACGTCGCACGGATTGATCGAGGATTTGCGTTCTTTCATCACGGCTGTTATACTCGTTGTTGATGAATACCCGGATTTTCTCCTGCAGTTGGCGGTTTAGATACCGTTCTGTGCCTTGCGTGAGTTTCTCCCGGTATAATTTATTAAAGCTTATGAGGGTACTGTCAGAATCGTCGGCCAGTTTTTTGGCTTCGATTAAAGGCGTTGAAAAATCATTAAGCCAGTTATCATTAATGTTCCTAATCTCCCCCAGCAGGGTCGCCTGCGCGGTGCGCGGCGGGATCAGTGCTGTCAGTTCCGATAATATCGTTTCGTTTTCGGCTTTAGCAGAGTCATAGGCTTGGATAAAATAATTCTCACTGGTAAATAAATATCCTCGCAAACCGCTGATCATATTTAGAATATTACGCTGGAACCGGTTGCTGTTCCGGATGATGGTAGTTGATTGATCTACCCACTTTGAGTTCTCGCTTACTTCCTCGGATTGCTGAAAATTGATGTAAGTTGTGATCGAGAATAGAAGGAGGATAAAGAGAAAACTAAAAAAAATCAGAAAGGAAATTTTCATCTGCTCACGTTATAGAATAACACCCATTTAAATTGCAAGGTATCGATCGATGCTTGGCTTTTCAAGGATAAGTTAACAATTGGACTACCACTGGGGTTTTGCCGGGGAAATGGGATGTTTATTCTGCAAAATATTGGTTGTTTTAAAGCAAATCCTGACCCGTTTCGCCCGCTATTAAAAGACTTTTCCAGTTGTTTGCACGTTTTTTCTTACATGGGCGTTTAGTCGAAGGTGTGTCGCGTAGTTTATTTACCCATTATTTCCCAATTTCAAGGTTTTAAGTTTGTGAAAAGAATTAAGGTATACGTACTCATTTCTTTTGTTTTTTCGGCCTTTTTGGTGACGGCTCAAAAGAAATCTGACACGAGTCCCGTCAGCTTTCCTGATAGTGTACGCCTTGCCCTGGAAAATACCCGAAAAGACGATGCCGTTGCGGCGAGCGCTGCGTTTGCGACGGCTTGGGGCAGTTTAAGAGTAGACCAGCAAATTGCCATACAGGGGCAGGTTTGGAAGATGAGGAAGAAAAAATTTCCCGTTCGTCCCCACTTGGTTAATTATTTTAATGCCATAGCCAGTGCCGTAAATGTTGAAAAAGCAGATGCCGCTAAAATCTCTGACTTTATCCGTGTTGCGGGTCTCGTTATCGAATCAGAGTCTTCTGCAAAAGCCCTTAATTTTCTAAAAGTAAGCAATACGTTTTTTACACATCATGCATTGCATTATGAAAAGTCCTCCAGGTTATATGCAAGGGATGATGACTATTCGTTCGACTACATCGCGCCGGCACCAACCATCGATTTAAATGATACAACGTCACAGCTATCTTCAGACGAAACAGTTGTAGAGGAAAATCTAACCTCAACGGATTCCTTTGATCCATTATCCGACACCACATTTGTCGAACCCCCGTTGTGGATGAATCCGCCACCACCTCCTATCATTGAGGGGCCTGTAATTCGGTTTTCAAAAGTATCGTTGAATTTTGTAACGGCTTACGACTCTGTTTTTCTGAAGAACACAGAAGGAATGATTTCTCTTCGCACAAATATATTTGTAGGTGAGGAGGGTAGGTTTGATTGGTCTTCAGCGCACCTCAGTGCCGACAGTGTAATCTGCAATGTGGTTTCTTATAACTTTAATGTTGCCAAACCAGAATTCCGGTCCGACTTGGTAAAATTAAATTACATCGGAAAAACACCAGGTTTTGTTCCTGGTATCTTAGAATATAAGTCGGTTGCGCGAAAAGATTCTGTGCCCTCGACATATCCCAGATTTAAGTCTTTTCAGAATACCCTACAAATACAAGGAATCGGCGATGAAAACGTAAAGTATACAGGGGGATTTGGGCTGATTGGCAGAAAAGTAACAAGCGCTTCCGTGTCGGGAGCACTTTCCACGATTGAAGTATCGCATCAGGGACAGCCTAAGTTCATTGCGCGCTCGTCCGACTTTCAAATTACGGACTCGACAATTATTTCGTTAAAGGCCCGCATCAATATCATTCAAGGCAAAGACTCGATTACCCACCCCGTTGTACGGATGAAATATTCATTTGGTGATAGCACACAACGGCTTTTGTTAAAAAAGGACAAAGGCGCTATGAAACATTCTCCGTATTCATCTACATTTTTTAATGTAGACTTTGCCTCAGATGTAATTCAATGGGACCTGAATTCCGATAGTCTCAATCTACTAACGGATGGCGGGCGGAATACGGTGCCATTGATTATTGAATCAATAGATTTTTATGACCCCGAAGATTTTCGGTTATTGAAAGGACAGGGGTTTTCGTTTCATCCGCTGGCGCTGGTCGCCAACTACTGTTTGAAAAACAATGTGAAGGAATTTTATTCCGGCGATTTGGCTGCTTTTTCAGGTAAAGAAATGCGTGATATTAAAGCGGCAATTGAATTCTTGAACGAAAAGGGACTGATCGTCTATTATCCAAACATGGACCTTGTAAGGGTGAAGGATAAGGCGCTTTTGATTTACAAAGCCTATAAGGGTGAAATGGATTATGATAACCTGAAAATTCACTCCGTGATCGATAGTTTTCCAAATGCGACGTTAAATTTTCCGGAAGGTTATATGATCGTTCGCGGCGTAGACGAATTTAAGGTGAGTGATTCATTAAATGTTCGGATTAAACCTGATAGCAGTATTATAACCATTCTGCAAAACCGTGACATCAAGTTTGATGGATCCATTACGGCGGGAAACTTTGAGATCAGTGGCAAAGGGTTTACACTCAAATACGACAGTTTCTTTATCAAACTTACCCACATTGATTCGATCAATTTCTTCGTGACTGAAACGAATTCACGTGGGCAAAGCATGCGGAGAAAAATTAATAACTCGATGGTTAGTGCTGATTCAACAGCTGCGGCTGTAGGCGGACTTGGCGATCAATCAAAATCCTCCGGAACGTTATTTATCAGTAAGTCGAACAACAAATCTGGTAAGAAAAGGATACCCGATTTTCCACGACTTGACGCCGCGGCGGGAGGAGCGATTTATTTTGACCGGGAGGAAGTATTGGGTGGCGTATATGACCGGTCGATGTTTTTTGTTGTGCCCGCTTTTAAACTTGACAGTTTGAACAATGCCGATCCGGCATCCATAAATTTTGAGGGGACTTTTGTTTCCAGTGGTATGTTCCCATCTTTTAAAGAAAAGTTGCATACACAACCAGACAAGTCGTTGGGTTTTGAACACAAAATACCGGCTACCGGCTATCAGCTTTATGAAGGCGATGGGCGGATGAAAGGAAATCTTACAATGAATAACCGCGGACTTCGCGGCCTCGGTACGATTAATTTTCTTGCAGCTTCTGTAACTGCAAATGATTTCGTCTTTTATCCCGATTCTGTAACAGCAAAAGGAACGGATGCCCGGCTTGAGCGGAAGCAATTTGGCGAAGTCACTTTTCCGCAAGCAACCCTGACAGATTTTGAAATGAAATGGTTTCCGAAAAAAGATGAAATGCGAATCAAGAATGTAAAAGCACCATTCATGTTTTATGACTCGTCCGCACAAATGCAGGGAACTGTTATTGTATCGAAGAATGGTGTTTCAGGTATTGGTAAACTGGAGACCCGGGGAACAGAATTGGTTTCAAAAAGATTGAGTTTTAACGGAAAAGATTTTGGTGCACGACGCGCACGATTTCGTGTAAAATCCGATGACCCTACCAAACCATTGCTACAGGGTAATGATGTGAAATTGAAATTCGACCTGGAGCAAAACTATGCAGACATCAGTCCGGAAGTAGAAGGTGAAGCTGCAATTGATTTTCCATTTGCACAGTTTAAGACTTCGATCCCTAAAATGCGGTGGGACTTGGATGAACAGAAAATCACCATGAGCAAAGATCCAGGTGTACCGTTGGAGAATTCTTACTTTTACTCCACTCGCAAAGAACTTGACTCGCTTAATTTTAATGCCGAAAAAGCGGTCTACAACTTAAAGACACAGGAGCTGAAAGTAAGTGGTATCCCTTACATCATTGTGGCCGATGCCAAGATTACCCCGGAAAATAACGAGGTGTTAATTCTTGAGAATGCTAAAATCGGAACCTTAAAAAACACCACCATTGTGTTGGATACGTTAAACGGTTATCATCGACTTACCGAAGGAGTGGTAGACATCGTCTCGCGAAAGGAATTTTCGGGATACGCTACCTATCAGTATGTTAATTTCTTGAACGACACTTTTGCAATCAAGATGTCAGACTTCCATCTGGAACCAATCGTTGCAGAAGAAGAAACCAAAAGATCCTCCCGTAGAAAAGCTCCTAGTGCAAGTATGCAAACCGTAGCAACGGGTTCAGTATCTGATACAGAAAATCTTGTATTAGGTGCAGGGATGTTTTATAAAGGTGACATGATCATGTATGCTACCCGTCCAGCACTGCAACTGAACGGATTTGTGAAATTGGATATCAAGCGTATAAAAAATTATAACAGTTGGATTACGTATAGTCAGACCGGTGACGAGACCGATGTGCTCATTGATTTTAATACGGCTACGACAGAAGATGGTGCTGATGTCAATGCGGGACTACATGTAGGCTCAGCGGACAACGATCTTTACTTCACGTTTCTAAACAATAAGCATTCTGAGGATGATGAAGACTTTTTTCAGCCCAACGGAATGTTGTATTATGACACGGCTTCTCATGAGTTTAAAATCGAAGACATTGAAAAAGCCAGGGGAAATAAGCTTTCAGGTAAAGTTTTTGCCTACAAAGATGAAACTATGCAAGTTCGATTTGAAGGACCTGTAAACCTGTTTAAGGGAAGCAAGGATTTCAATGTTACGGCTTCCGCCATCGGACAAGGCAACATGGAGACGAATGAGGTTAAAATGAACTCGTTTCTTATGGTTGACTCAAATATTCCGATTCAGGCTTTTGACATCATGGCGAAGCAAATTCAAGATGTGATCAAAAATGAAGGAGCAGATGAAGGGCTGGGCGATCAGACAGAATTGCTATACAAGATCGCTGATTTTCTGGGTGAGCGTGCTGTTAAAGAATATGAGCAAAAGAGCTTGCAAGGTTATGTTTCGTTAGGCACATTGATGCCATTAGCGAAACCACTTGTTTTTTCGAACGTGAACTTGAAATGGTCTCCTAAGCATAAAGCATTTTACAGCGAGGGTAAGCTTGGGATGTCAAATATCGGTAGGAATGATATTAACGGAGCATTTGAAGGATTTATGGAGGTCAAGAAAACAGAGGACGGTGGCCCGGTATTTAATGTATTTATAAAAGCATCCCCTGAAGCATGGTTTTACTTTGGCTTAGAAGATAATCGTTTACTTGTTCAATCTTCCAATTCGGAATTCAATAGCATCATTACCAAAAAGACCAACGGCGGAAAAGCTAAAATAGGAGAGGTAGCTTTTATTCCCGGAAGTGACGACGAGACACTGTCATTTATCAACCGGTTCCGGAAAGATTATTATGATATCGATGTGCCTTATGATTTGAATGAAAGCGCAGCACCAGCAGTGACGCCTTATGCCCCAGGCGAAGAAGTACAACGTATACCACAACAAACAGAACAAGCTCCGGTGCAGACGCCACAAGTACAGGAAGAGACACCTCAGGACGCGCCTAAAAAAGAAGAAAAACGAAGGAGAGCAACGCAGAAGAAAGAGAAGAAAACTACAGAACAAGCTCCCGTTGAAGAACAGCCTAAGAAGGAAGCGGCGGAAGGCGATGACGAAGGATTCTAATACTTAAGTCACAAAAGAGGTTAGCTCTAAACCAATCACTACCCCAAGCTAAATAGTCGTGCGAAAACCAAATACCAAACTTCACAATGCATTATGGAAGCAATTCTGGTTATTCTTTTCCTGATCATATTCTTTATTCTGCTAAGTATTAAGAATAGCATTTCCAACAAGTTCCAAATGCTTCAGGAAAGAATTGACTTGTTGTCTGCGGAATTAAAAACACAACGTCAGAACGCCACCCGACCGGAGGCAAAACAATCAACGGCTGAGGAAGTGGTGAAGCCCGCTTTTACAATGCCCGAGGCGCCCGTTAAAGAAACTTTTGCCGCCGAACCTGAAATTAAGGAGGAGGTGATGCAAAAAGAAGAGACCGCTGTAATTAAGCCGGCAATTTCACCGCCCCCTTCTCGCGGACCTGTTCGCCAACCGATTCCAAACATTACCAAACCCAAGAAGCCAGGTTTCTTCGAACGCAATCCTGATCTGGAGAAATTCATTGGTGAGAATCTCGCGAATAAAATCGGGATCGGGATCTTGGTGCTGGGCATAGGATTCTTTGTGAAGTATGCCATAGATCAGGATTGGATTAACGAGATCGGTCGCGTTTTTATCGGTATTCTATGCGGAGGAATTTTGTTAGGCGTAGCCCACAAGTTGCGAAAGACGTTTGTTGCATTTAGTTCAGTGCTTGTTGGTGGAGGTCTTGCAATTTTATACTTAACTATTGCTATTGCATTTCACGAATATCATTTGTTTAGTCAGACGGCTGCTTTTGTGATGATGGTGGGTATAACTGCTTTTGCCGTTGTGTTATCGCTAGGATACAACCGAGTTGAACTGGCGATACTTTCCATATTGGGAGGTTTTGGTTCGCCATTTATGGTCAGCACGGGCGAAGGTAATTACGTCGTCCTATTCATCTACATTTTTATTCTCGATGTTGGCATGCTGGTGTTGGCATATTATAAGAAGTGGAATTTAGTCAATATTGTTTCGTACGTATTCACCGTGTTACTTTTTGGTACATGGCTGATCGAGAGTTTCGAAAGTGATGAACCTTCCATGGTGTGGGGTGGATTGATATTTTCTACGCTGTTTTACCTGGTGTTTTTTGCCATGAACATCATTAATAATGTGAGGAATAGAGCCGCATTTAAAAGTCTTGATATTAGTTTGTTGCTGAGTAACACTTTTTTCTACTACGCAGCAGGCATGACGTTGTTGAATAATACATATGGCGAAGATTACAAAGGTCTCTTTACAACTGCATTGGGAGTGTTCAATTTTATTTTCGCCTATACGCTCCATCGTAGCGGCCGTGTCGATAAGAATTTAGTTTTTCTTTTAATTGGATTGGTTTTGACGTTTATAAGCTTAGCGGCCCCAATCCAATTGGAAGGCAATTACATTACGCTTTTTTGGTCGGCTGAGGCAGTGCTTCTTTTGTGGCTTTCGCAAAAATCGGGTATTCGGTTAATGAAGTTAGCTTCTGTCGTTATTACCGGATTGATGGTTATCAGTTTGGCAATGGACTGGCAGCAGCTATATAAAGGCAATGAGGAGACAATTTTAAGAATAGTGTTTAATAAAGCGTACATAACAAGTGTTGTTGCATTCGTTTCGTTGATCGGTACACTTTTTTTGTTAAGGTTAGAGAAATCTGAGCTGTCAGAAAATGTCAGGATATATAAAACCGCTATTACAACGGTCGCCATAGGTATTCTGTACATGGCTAATTTTTTAGAACTTCAGTACCAGCTTTTTGAACACGGGTTTAATTATTCGACACAAAACGTCATCATTGGAAGCTACAACATGTTATTTCTGGCCGGGCTGTTGGTGGCACATAAGAAATTTGTATTGCCGGCAGATGTTAAAGATGCATTTGCTCTTTTGGGTGTGGTCGCCATGTTGTCATATCTTTTCTTTTATCAAGGCGAGATCATCGCTGTGCGGAATGACTATGTGAACGGCATCGACGTAAGTACCGGATTTATATTTCATTACGTGTTGATCGGGTTGTTATTGTTAGTCGTTGCTTTAAGTCTTGTGAGAATTCAACAGATGAAAGCTTTTAATGAAAAGACGTATAACCTCTATTCGTGGTTTTATGTTTTTTTCTTTGTCTTCCTGACTAGCGCTGAGTTGGACAATGTCGTGGTCGTAATGGCGTACGAACCTGATGAATCATTGTCGCACATTTTAAATCAAAATCATAAAATCGGGTACCCGATCTTGTGGGGTATTACCTCTTTTGTATTGATTGCGATAGGGCTGAAAAAGAAAATAAAACATCTGCGCATCATTTCGTTAACGCTTTTTCTAATTACGCTTATAAAACTATTTCTTATTGACATCAAAGGAATTTCGGAAGGCGGTAAAATTGCAGCGTTTATTTCTTTGGGTGTGTTGTTACTAATTGTTTCATTTATGTATCAGCGATTAAAGAGGCTTTTGCTGGCCGATGTGCCAGTTACAGATAAAACAGAAAATAAAAGCGCATCATGAGAGGGATAATTGTCACCATTTTTGTGTTGAGCTTTTCTTATAGCGGCGGGCAAACGTTCAAAGCGGAGGCGGCTTTACCTGCTATAGAGAAAGATGACTTCTATCGGATAGTTTTATCACCACAAATAGGCACTCATTTAAATGACGTCTTGTCGGATATTAGGATCTATAATAAAAAAGGCCTCGAGGTCCCTTACATCCTGCAACAGGAGTTGCCAAATTATTATCAGGAAAATTTTATTGAATATGAAATCCTTGAGAAGGATAGTAAACCCGGTTGCTGTACGTCCTTGTTATTAAGGAACGCGAAAAAAAATCCCATTAACAATATACATCTAAAGATAAAGAATGCTGATGCGTGGCGGGAGGCATCTCTGTTGGGAAGTGATGATCAGAAAAAATGGTTTGCGATTAAAGACTATTTTGCCCTGAGTGCACCCGGTGGTTCGCAGGAGACTGAAGAAATAAAACTAGTTGGCTTCCCCTGGAGCAACTACGAGTTTTATTTACTTAAAATAAGCGATAGTGCTTTGGCCCCACTGAATATTCTGAAAGTAGGATACTATGAATCTGAAACGTCAACAGGAAAATTTACAGAGCTCCCTGTAGGAACACATGCTTCCGATAGTGCGGTGCAAAAGAAAACCTATGTGCGTTTAGCGTTAAGTTCACTTCAGTTTATAGACAAGCTTGAAGTAGTTGTAAGCGGCGCAAAATATTATAGAAGAAATGCAACCGTTCTCGAGAAAAGAATTAGGATATCCAAAAATGGGCAACGATCGGGCTATTATAAACCGATTAAAAAGTTTGAGCTTACCTCCGGACGAACCGCCTTTGTTGAATTGTATGACACACGAGCTCAGGAATTGGTAATTGAAATTGAAAACGAAGATAACCCACCGCTCACGATAGCCGATGTAAAAGCATTTCAATTAAACCGTTATTTAACGGCATGGTTAGATCACGACGACCAATACGTTCTTAAATTCGGTGATCCGGAATTGACGCCTCCTGTTTACGACCTTTCTTTTTTTCGCGATAGCATTCCAGCTAAAAGCGCTATGCTGGAAGTGCATGAAATCAAATTTTCACAAACCGTTTCGGAAGAAACCCCGCATACTTTCTTTACAAGTAAGACGATTATTTGGGTAGCGATTGCGCTAGTAACGGTAGTGTTGGGCTTTATGTCGATCAAGCTTGTGCGTGAAACTGCGAAGGAACGGACAAAATAGATTTTTAATGTCAGTTGTTTGGAAAAGGCGATAGATCAATCAAGCCCCGTCAACAAGATAAATGTAAAGCTCTTCCCCATATAATGATTGAGCACTAGAATATTCTTTAGCCTTTCGGGTAATTGGGTTTTCTTAACTTTCACAACCTCCGGTACTGTTTGATTTTTTAGCATAGATGCCCCCAGCCAAAGTGCAAACGCGGTGGCTGTGCAGTACTCTCCGGATAAATGTTTGAACCGCGTTTGAAAGGTGGTATGTAAACTGGACTGAATGACCGAATCCAGGATTGCATCATGATCGATATCGCCACTGGCGCCGCTCACAATCAAGTCGATATCCTTCGGTTGAATATGATTTTTGGACAGGAATGTTTTTAGGGCGTCGTTTAATTCATTCCCTTCAGGCTTATATACAACGTGCATGTCCAGAAGGCCACACCATGTAGAAACCGATTGTTTTCGAGTTAACATAAAGAAGGCAGAACCTTCACCTTGAATCGATCCTTTCGTAGGGGTCTCAAAAAGTGAAAGGTTGTTGATGCATTCTTTTTTAAAATGTTCTACACGCATGCTGGCTTTGTATTGGACTTCTGCAGCCTCATCGTAAGCGCCAACCAGAAAATTGGCTGAAGCGTTTTCGTTTAACTGCATCATGACATCAGTCAACGCATTCTCAAAGGCATATCCTTTGCTTGCAAAGGTGTTATTATAACCCATGCATTTTATTGTTAGCGCAACAAGTCCAGCCAAAGCATTTGACGTGCTTTGCATAAAGTACGTTGGCGTCAGCTGTTTTTCGTTTTGTTTAAGCACCTCTCCAAGAAATTTTGCAGTCTCGTCTAGGAAACCATATCCAGTCGCTGTGACAATCCCATCAGGCATGAATACCTTAGAATCGCGTAGGCATATCGTTGCAGCTGACAGCCCGATCCTAAGCATGCGACTTAAGCGGCGCATTTGTATCGGATTTATATAGGCTTTAAAATCCGGCGTTATACAGGTTAAAACATTTTTATCATATTGGGCAACATCGGTCAGAAAGACGTTAGAATCGAAAGTCTTCTGCGGTGAGATTATACCTGCACCATTAATAAAATATTCAACCTTTTCTCCCATGCCCCTACACTGATGCTAAAAGTAGTGAAGATGTATTACCTCCAAATCCGAAAGAATTGGATAATACATTCTTTAAGTCAATTTTCTGTTTTAATGTTGTTATTGGTTCAATGCCAAGTTCGGGCATCATATGTTTGTAATTCAAATTTGGCCAGATCATTTGATGTTTTATTGCCATCAAACAATAAGCAGCCTCGACACTGCCGGCTGCCGCGAGGGTGTGGCCAGTATACGGTTTGGTTGAACTGAAATATGGAATTGTATTGCCAAATACACGTTTCATGCCCAAGCCTTCAGATAGATCATTGTTTTCGGTGGCCGTTCCGTGTGCATTGACATAATCCACTTCGTCCGGGTTTAATCGGGCAGAAGAAAGCGCTAATTTCATGGCGCTATAAGCTCCTGCACCATCCGGTGAAGAAGCTGTCTGGTGGAAGGCATCGTTTGCATTGCCGTAACCTTTCAGTTCTGCAATGGGTTTTCTCTTCTTTCTGTTTACTTCAGCCTCCGATTCCAGCACGAGGTAGCAAGCACCTTCGCCAAGATTGAGTCCACTTCGTGAGCTGTCAAAAGGGCGGCAATGATCCTTGTCAAGAATCATCAATGCATTAAACCCATTCACGGTGAATTTTGACAATGCTTCTGCGCCCCCGCATATTACACGATCAAGTTTATTGTTCTTGATCAGTTGAGCACCGTGCATTAAAGCGTTTGCTGAGGAGGAACATGCAGTGCTGATGGTGCCCAGGTATTTTTTAATTCCGACATAATCTGCCAATCGTTCACAGTGTTCTCCCGATGTGGCAGTATCTGTAAAGCGAACAAAGTCACCCTGAAGTTCAGGATCCATCAATTCGTAGTAGAATTTTTCAAATTCGCGTATCCCACCCGTTGTTGTGGCGGAAACCAATCCCGATGTTTTTACTTCTTCGTGTGTTAGTCCTGCATCATTAATTGCTTCTTGGAGGGAGATCAAACCTAATACGCTTGTCCGTGTAAACCCTTGCTTAGCGTCGACGCCAGCTTGTTCATATAGTTCTTTGTCGGCGAATTTTACCTCGCATGCCGATAAGGAATTCCGATGGACGGTTTCCAGAACTTCCAAGGGTCCAAAACCATAATTACCTTTGACAAGCGATTGGAAATTTTCTTCTGCGTTCTTACCAATGGATGTGATGATGCCAAAACCTGTGATAAACACACGATGACTCATACTTGTGGCCTGTTCTTAGCAATATATTCAGCCATCGTTCGAATACTTTGAAATACGTGACGACCCTCTTTCGGGTCTTTTAATTTAATACCATAATTTCTATCCAAAAGCACGACCAGCTCCAACGAATCGATGGAATCAAGCCCGAGGCCTTCTCCAAATAGGGGCGTATTCTCATCAAAGCCTTCCGGAAGGGTGTCTTCGAGATTAAGTTGTTTGATGAGCTCTTCCCTGAGTTCTACGATAAGTTCATCTATAGTCTGTTGCTTCATGGTTTGGTATTTAAAATTTGTTTACACAACTGTTCTGGACTTGTGGATAATTACGCTGGTAGCCAGTGCTGCCATCGCAAAACCCATTAATCGTAAAACATTTGGTAATATGGCGCGTATCGAGGCTTGACGCAAAAATAAATCATTAAAGGATTCCAATCCCCAACTCATGGGAGAAAATCGGCTAACGGTCTGTAAAATCTCGGGCATCACATACACGGGCACCCAAACACCTCCGATGGCCGAAAGAATTACAACCGACACAGACCCAAAAGAAAGCGCTTGCTGCGGCGTACGGAAATATACTGCTATCAGCACGCCATATCCTGTGGCTGCCATCGCAACGGAGCTGGCCGTAAGCAATATACCTAACGGATTGCTGCCCAGTACAAGTTTTGTTAAGCCGAGCAATGGCATGATGTAAATGCCGACGGCAATCATTAATACAAATTGCAAAAGGCATATCATGAAATAGAAACCAAACTTGCCTGAAATTACAGGCCATTGCGATCCTGAAATGAGTCGAAGACGAAGCATGCTTCCTTCTTCTCTTTCCTTGATAAAATTTCCGGCCAAGGGATAAAGGATAAAGAACATGGCAAACATGGTCCATGCAGGAACATTATGCTGTACAGAATTCAACATCAATCCCTGGTATTTATTTTCCGATGCATAGCGCTCGTCGATGCGCATGATCTTGGTGATGTCAAAAGTAATTTTTTGGGGTGCTTCTTCTCTTCCCTCGCTCAGCTGTTGTTGTAGTTCGTCTAGCACCCACTCGGTTTGCACATTTGCTGCAATTTTTTCTACCGCGCCCGATAACGCTTGTCTATAATTCGATTTAATAGTGGGATCAAAAAATATTTTAATATCAATGACTGGAAGTGTGGCGGAGTCAGTTTCGGCTGAAAAGCCAAAATTGGCAAACACCCTTGAAATTAACTGTTTTGTTTTTCGCCGCAGATCGGCACTTGCATTTTTCGGAAGTACAATAGCCGCTTTAAAATTTCCCGCCTGAACAAGTTTCTTTGCTTCCGTGGTATCGTTTTTTACGATTAGGCTAACATTGGGAGAAGCCTTAAAAGCCTTCAATACTTTGGCACTTAATGAATCGCGATCCTGATCAACAAAAATTACTTCAAGTTTTATTTCCTGGTAGTCCCTAAATGGTGCGTCTTGTACCAATGCCATTACAATTACTAGTGCAAGCGGCATGATAAAAATTAGGGCCATCCCTCCGGGATCACGGATCAGCAGCAGAAACTCCTTATATATGGTGGCTAAAATTTTCAATCGCGAATATTTTTACCTGTCAATTTTAAAAATACCTGTTCAAGGTTTTTGCAGTCATCGTGTGCACCCATGATCGAAGTGCGGGTTCCTGTGGAAATCAATTTACCCTCATCGATAATTCCCAAATGCGAGCAAATTCTTTCAACTTCTTCCAATACATGTGAGGAATAAATGATCGTCGTACCCTCCTTCTTCAAGGTTTCCAGGAAATCGAGGATCATGTTTCGCGATTGTACATCTACCCCAGCCGTTGGTTCGTCGAGTATAATAAGTTTTGGCTGATGGAGTAAGGCAGCAATAAGGTTCAGCCTTTTTTTCATGCCGCCCGAAAATGTCGATACTATTTTATTTCCTTTTTCACTTAAACCAAAAACCTGTAAATATTTTTTAATCTGCGCACGAATTTCTGAGGCTTTCAACCCATACATACGGCCAAAATAAAACAGATTTTCATAGGCAGTGAGGGTTGGGAATAGCGCTATTTCCTGAGGTGCTACGCCAATGTGTTTTCGGATATCGGCACCATTTTCCATCACATCTGTGCCGAAGACAGAGATGGATCCCGAATCCGGACGCATAAGACCGCATAGCATCATGACTGTGGTAGATTTTCCCGCGCCATTGGGACCCAGTAAACCGAACACCGATCCTTCCTGAATTTCGAGTGTTAATTCTGAAACAGCGCGTTTAGCTGAGTTGGGGTACTGCTTCGTGATGCTATCTAATCGTATGGCCCCTGTACTCATTTTGATTTGCTAACTTCATAGAGTTGGCGGAAAATTTCATGTTCCTCCGCAGCGCAAGCTTCCAGCATGTCAGCGAGTTCAGCAAAAGTTTTGGTATCCGACTTGCGATTTTTACAAACTCTTCCGGCGTAATATGCAAAATCGCGAAGCTGATCCCCGCTTTTTGTAAGTTGCCTGGAAAGGTTGAAAAGTTTGTCATTCTCTAATTTCGCACTTGCCTGATCAAGGAAGGCTGCATAGATAAAACGAAATCCCGCGCCGCCTGTTCCAATCTCCTCCTGCATCCTTATAAGATTACCTAACCATTGAATGGCCTTTCGATCGCCGATTCGTTCTGGCCAGTATCTCAACCGTTTTGAAAGATATTTCATGCCTTTGGAGCCGACGATGGGTACTGGTATACGCGTCATATTGTCGCTCGTTTGTTTAATGCCTTTCCATAATGCTTTCTCCAGGCTGAAGTCTTTTGGCACTTCAACGGGATAATACATCCGGCCGCTGGGTTCGGGCATTCCTTTTGCAAAGCGCGCGCGAACAAGGTCGTCATAAGATATCTCCGTTGTGTATTCCATTACCGGATCGCTCACCAGGTATTTTCCGTTTTCTTTTCCAAAGACAATCAGGTTATGGGCATTGAAATGAAAACGGTATGCGGCAGGAAGATAATTCAGGTAAAACACGGATGTAAGCATTCCGACCGGTTGGCCTTTCTCCAGCATCTGATCGAGGGCCGTCATGGCCTTTGTTGGATTAGAAAATTTTTTAGTCTCGATTTTAATGCCGATGCGATCGGCGAAACGTTTAAAGATTTGCCCTGGCCAAATCCGGTAAGCAGCTACAGGGATACCGTTAACCTTAATAAACGGCAGGTAGGAAAAGAATAAACCAGAGCCGATCCCAAAGACCATTGGCTCATCGAATTCTAATCCATGAAAGCGCAACAGATTTGAAACGACACCACTTTCACAGTGTGCAGATTGTTTGTGAGTGAAGTTAACGATCATTTTTTCTGAGTGATTCTATATCGGTGAGCTCTTCAACGGTTATGCGGAACGTGTATGCGTATCGCTCCAATGTCTTCCGGGAAAGTTTATTAAAAAAATATGGATAACAATGCAGTCTTACCATGAAGCCAAACGTTGAGGCATAGCTGGCTACCATTGCATGGGTCATGATATTTTTTCTGATGTGGTACAACAGCGGGCTGGCTTTGCCTTGTAATACTTTTGTTCGGGCTTCTTCTACCTCGTCAAACACCACATCCCATGCTTGCTGCATGGCCACTGTCTCAGGCTCCCACCCAATGCTATTTACTTTAACATAGTGGCCTTTGTCGTCAGTTGCATAGTAGAGTTTTGCAAGCTTGCCTTCGTTTAGGTTTACCTGATCTTGTGGTACCTGATCTTTTTCCATATTGTGATCCGTTTGAGGTTCATTTTTAAGAAGTACGTCAGAAAACTTTCATCATATAACGGATAACGGGGTGGCTAAACTACTGTTAACAAAATGTATGCATAATTAAACCGTGCGCTTTCCGGAACCATCATCAATAGCTGATCATCTTTCTTCAGCTTACCAGAATTAAATAATTCTTCCAGCATAAGGAAAGGTGAGGCAGCACCTACATTGCCTACCCACGACAAGTTTGTAAACCATTTTGAAGACGGAATATTCAATCCTATTAATTCCAGCTCTTTCGCGATGCGGGAAGCAAAATATTGAGACGAAAGATGCGGCAGGAAGTACGTTACTTTTTCGGGATCGAACTTTTTTGATGCAGCGAGATCCTTCAGAAGCTGTCCGCCTTTTTTTACAATAAAATCGCCAAGCAATTTAGTATCCTGTTTGATGGCAAAGACAGACTCACCCGTCCATACATCCTGATCCAAATCACTCCATCCGATGAATTCACCGGCCTCATCTTTTATCGCACCAGCATACATACAAGCAGGCAGTTCGTGCGCAAAGGATCGTTGTTCTATCCATTCTATCTTAAGGGATAAACTATTTGCATTAGGCATATCTTGCAGTAATGCTGCGCTGGCGCCATCCGATAGCATGAAACGTAGAAAGTCCTTTTCAAAAGCGATAATTCCATCACCCTCCAGTTGAGCAACCTTTTCGCCTTCTTCTTTGAAATATTTTGCGAGCATCCAGATGGAAAATCGTTCTGAGCCGGTACACACTGCGTTAGACGCGGTACCGGACAGGATAGAAAGATATCCAAACTTTAATGCTTGTATACCTGCACTGCAGGCCCCCGTAGTAGAATTGATCTCAACAGGATTTCCCCCAAGCGCGCCATGAACCATTGCGGCATGTGCAGGTAAAAGCTGATCGGGTGACGTTGTTCCACAAGACAAAACTTCAATGTCTTCCAAGCCAAAACTCTTATCAAAAAGTTTTTCGACAGCTAATTTTGTCAGCTCTGTATTGGTATGGGTAGGATTTCCCTCTTTGTCGGAAGCGTAATACCTGGTTTTAATTTGATTATTGCGTAAAATAAGAGGCTTCGCCTTGGATGCTTGATTATTGATCTTCCCGAGAATATTCTCCATCTCGTCATTAGACACGGGATCATTAGGTAAGAAACTTGCTAATTTGGTTATGTAAACACTCCTATTCATTCTCTGCTATAAGTTTGCGGTCTTTGTTGCCAGTTTTTATAAGGGCAATTTGAGTTCGAAAGTACTTCTTTCCTATAAGAATTAAAAAATTTAAAGCCTTTTTGGGGTCATCGACAACGTATGGTAATTGGTGAAACCTGATAGTGATAACGTACTAACACCTTGGTATTACAAAAAATTTCGTCTTGTACCTTTTTCAATTTTTAAAAATGATCTTAATTGTTGCGTAGCGAATTCTGTTTATAATACTCAACATCCTGTATTAGTTCTTTCCTTTTTACAGTTAGCAAAATCCGTGAGAGCATCCACAATAATGGGGACAAAACAAAAATTGCCGCAGGTAATAAATACATAAAAATGTAAACCCTGATTTTCCTTCCTGTCGAGTGGACAGGCCCACCGGAAGCAATAAATTTAGACCACACCGAGAAAGCTTTTTGCCCACGTCGTTCCAACAACACCAGGTTGGGTTTAATGTCTATAGCCCCCGCTTCATTTAATTTTGTCTGCAAGTTTTCTAGCTCATTTTTTACAAGAGCTTGATTAATAATTTCCCCAAAGGTTTGGGTATGCTCTATATCACGATCGGAAACTCCGGCGGCGGGAAAAATCCAGAAAGGTTTTTTGTCGCCGGTAAACATCCATCTCAGGATCGTAATCAAGCTTGTTAAGTTAGCCGATCGGTCCATGAGCGCGATATGGCCAATGAGTTTTGCGTCAGCTTCTTTTAATTTTTTCTTCACTTTTTCCTGAGCGCCGAGCCACATGTTTCGACAACCCAGAACCGTTACCACTGGTTTATCAGATAATACCCGTCGGCCTTCCGCACTTTGTAAAAATGAACTAACCGGCCTTGAAGGAGTAAGAAACCACGGCTGATAGCCTAAGATGACTAAGTCATATCCGTTTGCAGCTTTGGAGGATATATTTTTTAAAGATTGGGGCTTCTGACTGAACACCTCCGGAAATGCATTGAAAAACTGATATGAGCTCCATGGAAAAGGAAACTTTTCCTCAGGTTGTATCTCTTCAAAGTGTATAGTATGCCCTGCGTGAATGAGAGGTTTTGCAAGTGATTGAAGTATGGACAACAGTTGTCCGGATTGTGTATAGTATAAGATGAGGATTCTTTTCATTGAGGTTCTTTTCCAATCAAGCCGCAAAGTAAAAGTTTTTTTACAGCATTCTTTTTAATCACCATACTGGGTGTACCATATTTTAATGGATCGAATTTTTTGGAAATAATCGATGTCAAGACCCCTAGCACAGATATCCGGCCTGTTAATACTCTGTACTGCAATCGATTTTCTACGTAATTAAATCCGTTACGTTAATATTTTTACGTATTTATACGTAATAATACTTGTTGTTTACTTATTTTTAATACGTAAATAAACGTAGTTATAAGTTAACAACCCCGGATATGAAAGCTACCAAAATTAGTCTGTTGGATTTTAAATCGGTTCCCATGCGGACTTTTCACATCACCTGGATAACCTTTTTTCTTTGTTTTTTTGGCTGGTTTGGAATTGCCCCATTGATGCCGATTGTGCGTGAAGACCTGGGACTCACCAAGGGGCAAATTGGCAACATCATTATCGCATCTGTAGCGATCACCATATTTGCTCGCCTTTTTTTTGGTTGGCTATGCGATAAAATCGGACCACGCATCGCGTATACAAGTTTACTTTTAATAGGCTCCCTGCCGGTTATCTTCATTGGGTTTAGCAACAGCTATGAATCCTTTCTTTTGTTCCGGTTAGCCATTGGTCTTATTGGGGCGTCATTCGTAATTACCCAATATCACACGTCGGTGATGTTCGCTCCGAATGTCGTTGGCACTGCGAATGCTACCGCAGCAGGCTGGGGGAATATGGGCGGCGGAGTAACGTTGATGGTTATGCCCCTGGTGTTTGCTGCATTCGTAGGAATGGGGTATCTAAATGAACAAGCATGGAGATACAGCATGGTGATTCCAGGCATAGCGTTGTTTGTTATGGGAATTGTATATTATTTTTTCACACAAGATACGCCAGACGGCAATCTGCGGGATCTGCGGAAATCCAATCCTGACTATAAGGCAAAAGCAAAAGATTCTAAAGGCAGTTTCTTAAGCGCGTGCCGGGATTACCGGGTATGGGTACTCTTTCTGGCATATGGGGCTTGCTTTGGCATAGAAATCACTATCGACAATATTGCTACGTTATATTTTGTCGACTACTTCGATCTTGGCCTTAAGGAAGCAGGAATTATTGCAGGCACTTTTGGCATGATGAATATTTTTGCCCGCGCATTGGGCGGGATATTCGGAGACAAGGCAGGCAAAAAATGGGGGTTGAAAGGAAGGATTTTTATCCTCGGAATCTTCCTTTTGCTGGAAGGTCTCGGAATCATGCTTTTTTCCACAATGGACGTGTTGGTATGGGCTATCGCAACCATGTTGCTATTTGCGCTATTTCTTAAAATGTCAAATGGTGCGACCTATTCAGTCGTGCCCTTCATTAACCAAAAGGCTATGGGCGCGGTATCTGGGATTGTTGGCGCTGGTGGTAACGTAGGGGCTGTACTTGCAGGTTTCTTATTTACTTCTGAAACGATCTCCTATCGCGAAAGCCTCTTCTTCATCGGAATAGCTGTAACACTGGTTTCATTCGTTTCACTTGCGTTGAGCTTTTCCAAAAATGTTAATCCCGATACCGTGCATGTGGATACAAAATCGGAATCTCGGCAGCCAAAGCCAGTTTTGAAGGAGGCTATCGCCTAACTATTAACCCGACCAACTTAACCGAAAAAGTAAAAAGACAAGAACAATTCCCCGAGGAAAGTTACCAGGTAGCCAACCTCAAAAAAAGAGTCCCCTTTCAGAACCACGAATTCTTCCAGGGGACAAGCATTTAGTTGTAACACTAAACTCAAAAATATGGATAAGAAAACTTACTCACCAATTTTAGCCTTTCTTTTTTGCTTGTGCCTGACGAGCCAACTTCAGGCACAATTCACTGTTTCCGGACAAATCAGAACACGAACTGAACTCCGGGATGGACAGGGCACACCATCTGTTAAGGACACAGTACCCGCCTTTTTTACCTCGCAACGTACCCGTATCAACTTTGGATATTCAGCTTACCGATTCAAGCTCTATGCTTCTTTGCAAGATGTAAGAGTCTGGGGACAGGATGCTTCATCCGTGAACCGTATCACCACTGATGCTTATGATGGATTTATGGTTCACGAAGCATGGGGAGAAATCAGTTTGGTTGATACAGGAAAAGTTATTAAGAACTTTGCTTTAAAAATCGGTCGTCAGGAATTGGTATATGATGATGTCCGATTACTTGGAAATCTAGACTGGCTTCAGCAGGCCCGTCGTCATGACGCTGCACTTCTTAAATTTGATCACAACGGCTGGACTGCTCATCTCGGAGTTGCATATAATCAAAACGCAGAGCGTAAATCAAATCACATATATAACGGTGTACCTACGGGATATCCCGCCAGTACCAACGGCATGGGGGCGATGTATAAGTCCATGCAGTTTTTATACGTTGCCCGAAAACTTCACTTCGGAAATGCATCGTTACTTGCTTTCAAAGACGACTTCAGTAAATTCCATTTTGCAGAGACAGATCTCGAGAGGAAAACGCCCATATACGATAAAGGAGTATGGAGCCGTTTCACGATAGGAGGTCATTTGGTTGGTACCGCGGCCAGAAAACTTGCCTTTACAGCAAGCGCCTTTTATCAAGGAGGAAAATATCGTGAAGGAACTTCACTCGATGAGTATTTGCTTTCGCTTTCAACCATGTACTCGGTCGGAAGGAAATTCAGCTTTGGCCCAGGCGTTGACGTCACCTCCGGGAATAATGGCGCTGATCCTTCAAAGAAGTTTCAACGCTTTGATCCTTTATACGGAACACCGCATAAGTTCTGGGGATACATGGACTACTTTTATGTAGCCGATGGATTTGGCCCCAGCGGTCTTGTTAACTACTATTTAAAATCCAAATACAAACCAAAAGATAATCTAACCCTTTCATTGGATGTCCACCAATTTGCATTGCCATCTGCCGTAACGAATGAGGCAGGTGTAGCGCTGGATAAATCATTAGGAACTGAAATTGATTTTGTGTTTAGCTATGCGATGACGAAGGTAATCAACATTGAAGGGGGATATTCCTCGATGTTTTCTACTTCGACATTGACGTCGGCCAAGGTTAAGAATGTGAAAAATGCAGATAGCTTTTCAAGCTGGGCATATCTAATGATCTCCATCAAACCTGAATTTGTTTTCAAATAACCTAAACCGACATCCTCATGAAAAACATAAAAACTTATATAAAATCGATTACCTCGTGGTTCTTCCTTCCCGTATTATTGATGGTCCTTACATCATCCAGTCCCTTGAATACAGATGTAAGTCAGAAGCCAGTAATTCGTCTTGGAATTATTCCACTTACTGACTGTGCACCCATTGTCATGGCTAAAGAACTAGGGCTGTTTGAAAAATATGGTGTCAATGTCGAAATATCCAAAGAAGCTTCCTGGGCTAATGTTAGAGACAAAATTCTGACTGGTGAATTAGAAGGAGCTCATTGTCTTTCCAGTATGCCGCTCTCAGTATATACTGGCGTTGGCGGAAAAGCGGGATCTGAAATGAGAATTGCGATGATTCTTAATAATAATGGTCAGGCCATTACATTATCAAAAGATTTTTGTGGCAAAGTAGGTTTTAAGCAGACCACCAAGGTTGCGCCAGTAGTTGCATCCAAGCTAAAAGCGGATAAAGAAGTTACGTTTGCCATGACTTTTCCTGGTGGTACACACGATATCTGGTTACGTTACTGGCTAGCAGCTGCAAACGTAAGCCAGAAGACTTCAAAGATCATTACTATTCCTCCACCCCAAATGGTTGCTAACATGAAAGTTGGAAACATGGACGGTTTTTGTGTAGGCGAACCGTGGAATGGCGTAGCTGTGAAGCAAAATATCGGATTTACGGAGATATCAACTCAGGACATCTGGAAACACCATCCTGAAAAAGCATTGGTCGTGAATAAAAAATTTAGTGAGGAAAGAAGAGAAGATTTAAAAGCAGTCATGAAAGCCGTCCTGGAAGCTTGTAAATGGTTAGACAACAGGGCGAACAGAAAAAAGGCGGCCGAAGTAATCGGAAGAACACCCTATGTCAATGCACCTGCGGACGTAATTGAAGCCCGACTATTAGGTGATTACAACCTGGGTTGTAATCAGGGAACTGAAATCTACACCGATGATTACATGCTCTTTCATCGTAGCGGTGAAACCAATTTTCCGCGGAAATCTCATGCGATCTGGTTTATGACACAATTTGTAAGATTTGATTATCTAAAAGAAGCCCCGGATTACAAAGCTATTGCTGACAAATTGATCATGCAGGATTTATATAAGGAGGTCGCCGCTAGCATGAAGATCAAGATCCCCGATGACGACATGAAGCCGTTCACCATTGATCTTGATAAAGCCAAATTTGATCCGAACAGTCCAGGAGAATATTTGAAACAGGTAAAAAGTATTAATCAATAGTATTCACGTCAACCTCGGTCAATGCAGGCCGAGGTTGACTTAAAAAAATAACAGCATGAAAAGAGCCATAACACTCACAATGACGCTGACAAGAGATTGGATGAAAGGAACTACTCCTTCGTCATCTCAAGGATTGCACACGACTATAAAACGAATTATATCCATTTTTACGGGATTATCTTATAACCTTATTGGTATAGTGCTTTTGCTTGGAATTTGGCACGTTGTAAGCCTGGTTACCGATGGTGAATTGCCAGGGCCTATCGCAACGTCATCCGTTTTTTGGGAATTGATCAGCAATCCGGTATACGACTATGGACCCAACGATAAAGGTATAGCCTTACAGTTATACAGTTCATTGAGCCGTGTGTTTACAGGGTTTATATTAGGATCAATAATAGCCATCCCGATAGGTTTGTTAATGGGGGCAAACTCTTTCTGTCGAAAGATTTTTTATCCTATTGTGCAAATTTTAAAACCCGTTTCGCCGCTTGCCTGGTTCCCTATTGGCCTGGTTGCGTTTCAATCAGCGAGTGATGCCACGATTTTTATCATTGTCATTACTTCCTTATGGCCCACGCTTATTAACACCGCTTTTGGTGTAGCTTCTATACCTGACGATCATAAAAATGTGGCTAAAGCTTTTGGTTTTTCCAAATGGAAATATCTTACAAAAGTACTTCTGCCATACAGTCTCCCTCATATCATTACTGGACTGCGTCTTAGTATAGGCGTAGCGTGGTTGGTGATTGTTGCAGGCGAGATGTTGTCAGGAGGTATGGGCATTGGATTTTTTGTGTGGGACAGCTGGAATGCTTTGAGCCTTGAAAAAGTTATTTCAGCGATCCTCATCATCGGGCTCGTGGGTCTGTTGCTTGACCGCGTGTTTTCTTACCTGGAAAAGAAAGTTACCTATTCAATCTAAATGTGAAATGTATGAGCTATCTGAAAATTGAAAATATGGAAATCGCCTTCAACTCTTTGAAGGGCAAATTTGTAGCGGTAAAAGATATCAACCTGGAAGTTGAAAAGGGACAAATCATTTCAATCATTGGACATTCGGGATGTGGTAAATCAACTATCATGAATGCGATTGGCGGAATGGTGTTCCCGTCAAAGGGGAAGGTCGTTTTAAATGGGAAAGAAATTAAAGGTCCTGGTCCAGACCGCGGAATAGTATTTCAAAATTATTCTTTGCTGCCCTGGTTAACGGTTTACCAGAATATTTTTCAGGCTGTAGATGCAGCCTTGCGTAATAAAAACAAGTCGGAGAAACATGAATTGTCTGAGAAGTACCTGAAGATGGTAAACCTTTGGGAGCATCGCGAAAAATATCCCAAGCAAATTTCAGGAGGTATGAAGCAACGTGTCGCAATAGCGAGGGCATTTGCCATTGACCCAGAAGTGCTGTTGCTAGACGAGCCTTTTGGCGCACTGGATGCTTTGACAAAAGCTTCACTTCATATTGAGCTATTGAAATTATGGAATCTTACACATCGGTCTAAGACCATCGTCATGGTGACACATGATATTGAAGAAGCTGTTTTTCTTTCTGATCGGATTGTGGTGATGAACAATGGACCGGCAGCAACCATCCGAGAAATTGAGGAGGTGCATTTACCTCGGCCAAGAAATAAAAAAGACACTGTGAACTTACCTGAATATAAAATTATCCGCGAACGCTTATTGAATTTATTAATTGAGAAAGTAGCGTTGGATGAATCGGAATTTTATAAGGAGGAGCGGGCAGCTTAATCGTCATTCAAAGTTATTGGATGGGGTTCATTTATGTAGCACAAAACAATTTGTAACGTGGCAATCAAAAGAGATGGTAGTTTTAAAACAACGTGTTCCTATTGCGGTGTAGGCTGCGGCATTGTTGTTAAGAAGGATCGAAAAAACAACCTGGTGATCGAAGGTGACAAAGACCATCCGGCAAACAGGGGAATGTTGTGTTCGAAAGGAATGAACCTTCACTACGCGATGCAGGATACGCGCGACCGGCTGCTTTATCCGGAAATGCGGTGGAGTAAAAATCATCCTTACCAACGCGTCACCTGGGACGCCGCCATGCAACGGAGCGCCGCTGTTTTTAAATCGATCATTCAAAATTATGGACCTGATGCAGTAGGATTTTACGTATCCGGACAATGTCTCACAGAGGAATATTATCTGGCCAACAAACTGGTAAAAGGGTTTATTGGAACGAACAACATAGATACCAACTCGCGACTTTGCATGAGCAGCGCAGTTGCGGGTTATGCAAATATGCTTGGAGAGGATTCCGTACCTGTTTCTTATGAGGATATTGAAATTGCAGATTGTTTTTTAATTGCAGGCGCCAATCCCGCCTGGTGTCACCCGATTTTATTCAGGAGAATAGAAGCGCATAAGCAAAATAATCCGGACGTTAAGATAATCGTTGTAGATCCACGAAAAACACAAAGCTGTTCTATTGCCGACCTGCACCTTCAAATTACGCCAGGTACCGATATTTATGCATATAATGCCATTGCTCGTGTACTGATTGAAAATGGTGAAGTCGATTTTGATTTCATTGCCAAACACACGGAGGACTTTGAAAAATATCGTGATTCTGTTTTTAAAATTTCCATCGAGGAAGCTGCTGACAAATGTGATATCACGATCGATCAAATCAGGTTGGCTGCAAGCTACATTGCGTCTTCTAAAGGTTTTCTTACCCTTTGGGCCATGGGTCTTAATCAAAGTGTGATTGGGGTAAAGAAAAATTTCGCGTTGATTAGCCTTAATCTCATCACAGGTCATATTGGAAAGCCTGGATCAGGACCATTCTCACTAACGGGACAGCCCAACGCAATGGGAGGCCGGGAAGTAGGAGGATTGGCTACCATGCTTGCAGCGCACCGAAGCATTGCGAATCCTCAACACAGAACCGAAGTGGCGGAGTTTTGGGGCGTTCCTAAGATCTCAGACAGGCCTGGTCTTACAGCAACACAAATGATTGAAGCGTTAGAACGTGGAGATCTTAAAGCTGTATGGATTGTTTGTACAAATCCTTTAGTCAGTTTGCCGGACGCACGGCGGGCTGAGGCAGCGCTCAAGAAAGCGAAATTTGTGGTCGTTCAGGATATCTCTCGAAATTCTGACACGTTGCAATTTGCCGACGTTATTCTCCCTGCCGCAGGGCATTTTGAAAAGGAAGGAACCATGACAAATTCCGATCGTCGCATAAGTCATCTGAGCAAAATTGTAAATGCTCCCGGTGAAGCGTTACCGGATGCTGAGATACTCTGCAAATTTGCTAAAGCGATGGGCTTCCAGGGATTCGATTATAGCAATCCATCTGAAATTTATGATGAGCACTGTCGACTTACTAAAAACACAAACATTGATATCAGTGGACTTTCCTACGAAAGATTAAAATCCGAAGGTACTTTCCAATGGCCAGTACCGTCAGCCGATCATGGAGGCACCAAAAGATTGTTTACGGATCATACGTTTTTCACGCCATCCAAAAAAGCAAGATTTTTTCCGCTCGATCATCCTGAAAATCTTTCCGAGCCAGTGAGTGAAAAATTGCCATTGATCCTTACAACGGGACGTATACGCGATCAATGGCACACCATGACCAAAACCGGTAAGGTGAATAAGCTTCGCCAACATATTGACAAACCGTATGTCGAAATTCATCCCGAGGACGCTGACGCCAGAAATATAAAAGAGGGCGATGTCGTGATCGTTGAAAATGGAAGAGGTGAAGTAAGGGTATGCGCAAAAGTCACGGAGGATATTAAACGTGGTGTTGTTTTTTTACCGATGCATTGGGGTAAAATCCTAAACCAGGATTATGCCCGTGCAAATAATCTGACAAGCACACTGGTCGACCCGATATCAAAAGAACCTGATTTTAAATTCGCAGCAATAGAAGTAAAAAAATATAAGAAGCCTGTTGAAAAAATCATTATCGCTGGCGCAGGGGCTGCATCATACAGATTTCTGTGTACGTATCGTTCCCTGAATCCTACGGATGAAATTCAGGTGTTCTCTAAAGAGAAATATCCCTTTTATAACCGGGTTCTACTCCCCGAATATGTGAATGATAAATTATCGTGGGATAAACTGCAGAAATTTCAAGTTGGAGAATTTGAAGTTTTGAATGTGAAGTTAAACCTGGAAACTGAAATAGTTGAAATCAACCGAAGTGAAAAATATGTCGTTGATAAACACGGCAAGAGGCACAATTATGACAAATTAATTTTAGCGACCGGTACCCGTGCACATGTGCCAAAAGATGCTCCCGTCAACTTACCTGGAATATTTACCATGCGCACACGGCATGATGCTGACACCCTTAAGAATTTTCTGGAACCCAAAGGCCATGTGTTGATTATTGGCGGTGGACTGCTAGGCCTGGAGTTAGCGGCATCGTTGAGTGACATTGATGTAAATGTTTCCATCCTTCAATTGGGAAGCCGGCTGATGGAACGTCAAATCGATAATTTGGCAGGAGAGCTCCTACGGGATTTCATTGAAGAAAAGAACATCACCGTCTACATGAACGACCAGGTACAAGTAGTGGAACCTGCGCATCAAAAAGGAAAGTTGCGTGCCCGGTTGCGCAGCGGAAAAATTTTGCAGGCTGATGCGGTAGTGTACGCGGTCGGGACCCGGCCGAACATTGAATTCGCAGTGGAGTCCGGACTTGATTCTGCTCAGGGAATTATCGTAAACGACTATATGCAAACAAGCGACCCGGACATTTTTGCTATTGGTGAAATTGCTGAGCACCGGGGACGCATGATGGGTATCACCGCTGCGGCTGAAAAACAAGCGGATGTGTTGGCGAATTTCATCCATGGCGATTTCCAAAGCTTATATGAGGGCGCGGTGCCCATGAATATTCTGAAGCTCTCCGGATTCGACCTTTGCTCACTTGGTATTCCGGATGTTCCGGTTAACGGAGAAGGTTATGATGAAATTTTATTCATCGACAAATCTTTGCGGTATTATAAGAAATGTATTATCAAGGACGACCGGTTGGTAGGAGCAATTTTGATTGGTGACAAAAGTGAATTTGCCGAATTTAAATCGCTCATTGAGAGTAAAATCGAATTGTCAGAGCGAAGAATGCAGCTGTTGCGGTCAGGTAAAAAAGTTGAGCCGGTAATTGGTAAATTGATATGCTCTTGTAACCAGGTAGGCGAGGGGAATCTTACCAAATTGGTGGAGGAAGGATGTCACACACTTACGGCACTTTGTCAAAGATCCGGAGCGGGCCTAGGATGCGGCAGTTGTAAACCTGAAATTCAAAAAATAATAAAGGAGAGTCTGGTGAAGGTATAAAAATAGCAGTTATCCAAAACCGGTAACACTTGAACGTGAATGATCTTCCAAAAAACTAATAAATCAAAACTAGCTTTCTGCATTCAGCTTTAAGCTTTTAGCTTTACTCCATGGAAATGAAAAAGAAGAGCGATCTGATCCGGGCCTTTGTAAAAGGTGGATTTATATCACCGGCAGATCTGTTGAAGATCATGGAATTGTCACGAAACCTGGGAAATAAGTATGTGCTTTTCGGGTCTCGTCAGGACATTATGTTTCCCTCTAACAACGCTGATGAACAGTCGCTCGCAAAGGCATTTCAGGCGCTTAATATAGATTACGAGCTTGGCAGTGATCAGTCTGTCTACCAAAATATCGTTAGTTCTTATGCTGTCGTCAACGTAGTGGAAACAACTAACTGGGTTAAAGAAGATACATACAATGTTATCATCGACGGCTTTGACTACATGCCCCGTTTAAAGATCAATATTGTTGATCCGGTTCAAGGGTTGGTTCCTCTTTTTACAGGTGAATTAAATTTCATTGCATCGAAAGAGGAAAATTACTGGTACTTGTACATCCGTGATCCGCGAAAGGGCCAGGTGATAGAATGTTGGCCGCGGCTGATATATGGCCATGATATTCCAAAGATTGCAAAAGAACTTGAGAAAATATTTCTGGAGCTATTGCCCTTTACGGCAGAAGAGCTTCACATGATCCTGAAGAACAATTATGTTCGCATCAACTATAAATCCATTCCTGAGAAACTAAAATTTCCTGAAACGACTTTTCCATATTATGAGGGCCTGAACGCCATGCTTAACAATCAGTATTGGTTAGGGCTCTACTGGCGAAACAATCAGTATGATATTGATTTCATGACCGCCGCATGCCGGTTATGCCAGGAAACTAACATTAGCAAAATCAACATTATTCCCTGGAAGGCATTTGTCATTAAAGGAATAAAAGCTTCAGATCGCATACGCTGGGAAAAACTGATGGGTAAATTCGGCATTAACGAACGTCACTCTTCATTGGAATTGAATTGGCATTTACCGGTGATCGATCGTGAAGCGCTTGAATTAAAAAAGTTTCTGGTCCGCGAGTTAGATCAACAGGACATCAGTACGCACGGTTTGACGTTTACGATCAAGACGAACCGTGATATGTTTTTATTTACTGCCATTGTTATCGAAAAGAGTTCAACACCTGGAGAACATTACAATATTTTGTATGCTAAAAATTTCAACCCTAATAATATTATTCACCATACCTATGCGCGCAATGTAAAAAAGGAAATGATTCCTTCACTGCTGATCGAGTTAAGTAAATTATACTTCCGGCAACTAAATCCTGAAAAGGAACACAGTGGTGATGCAAAGCAGGAAGTTCATGTGAATGGATTTGTAACAAGCTATCAGTGCAGCAATTGTTTAACCATATATGATAAGAAGTATGGAGACCCTACTTCCAACATTCCAGCTGGGGTACCGTTCGAAGATTTACCCGATACATACAAATGCCATGTTTGCGAAAGTGCGAAGAAATATTTTTTGCCGGTAAAGGATTATTGACCGTCGTCTGAACTGGCCATCATTCTTCCACTGAGTGCGTATTTTAGCCGGATCATGCCGAAGTGTGTCGTGAAAGCAGCGAAAAGAATCGGATCTTTTGTTGATAGATTTGGGTTAGCCTTAAGGTAGCTCAGGGTTAGCTCCACGTTAACTTCATCCATCTTACAGTCATCTTACATTCATCCTACAGTCATTGTACAGTGAGGGGGGTGGGAATGGAGGTGGGAAATACCACGGCTGTGAAAAGACCTGACGGACCCGAATTGCAAGTCTAAGATACAATTTTTAGGGCGTTGTTCTATGAGGACCGTTAGAAAATATGAGGAGAGTTTTTTCGCTCATCTCAATGTTGTAGCAATGTTATTTAACCAGTACCTGAAGCGTACTTCTGGACGATTGTTCTAACAACACTCCTTTTTGTTTCCGGTATGTTTCGAAGGAAGCTTCATCGTAATTTTTTATAGTAATTAACGTCAGGCCGGTATTGTAGAAAACTTCGAAATGCTGCTGCAACTTTTCTATCAGTTTTAGTAATTTGTTTTCACGGAAATCTATACAGAATGAAAATGATATGGCGGAGTTCTGCATCATGTTCAGACGAATATCCAATTCAGAAAGTGCATGAAAAATATTCGTAAGCTGTTGCTCTGAGACAAAAGTGTAGTCAGTCACTTTGCACGAAATGAGGCATTGATTTTCCTTAAAGACGATGAGCGGCGGAAGATTTTCAACGGTGCACTCGTGAATCTTGGTTCCAGGCAGCGACGGGTCCGTAAAATTTTTAACATACAACGGAATACCTTTGTTGGCCAAGGGCTTTATGGTTTTTGGATGGATAACAGAAGCACCATAGTAAGTCATTTCAGCAGCTTCCTTGAAAGGTAATTCCCTGAATACAGTAGCGGTAGGGATACGTTTGGGATCCGCGTTCATTACCCCCGGAACATCTTTCCAGATAACAACGGATTCTGCATTGAGACAGGAAGCAAAGATTGCAGCAGAAAAATCGGAGCCTTCGCGTCCTAATGTAGTTGTAAAACCATCTGGCGTTTTGCCAATGAATCCTTGCGTGATGATAATCTTCTCTTCCAGAATGGAGCGCAATGGATTAATGGAAACGGCAGTCTTGGTCCAATCGACGCGACCTTCACGGAAATTCTTGTCCGTACAAATTCCGTTTCGTGAATCGAACCAGAAACTTGAAATGCTTTTAGAAAGTAAATAATGGTGCAGAATGATGGAAGAAATCAACTCTCCTTTACAAACGACTTGATCATAAAGCTGATCTGAGGCGGCGTGTGTGAGCAGTTCATTTTCCAAATCATTAAAATGAATATCCACTTCACGTAGAACGGATATTGGCTTTTGAAATAAATCGTCGACAATGTTGTGATGATATTCCTTAAGTTCATCCAGTACGACCTGATAATCCTGGTTTGACGACGCCAATGATAGTATGCGCTCCAGTCTATCCGTTGTTTTTCCCATGGCAGAGACTACCACGAGTAAGTCATGGCGGGTTTGAGAAGCGATAATTGAAGCCACGTTCCTGACACCTTTCGAGTCTTTCAGGGAGGCCCCGCCGAATTTAAAAACCTTCATGTACAATGATGTAAATTGTTTTAAAACTAACTTGTAGTAAGTAAGTTCAAAAGCATGCAAAGATCAATGAATAAAACTAATGCAACAAGTATTGAATCTTCCAGAATCGCTCAATCGATTGGACTGACGTTGGATAGATTTATAAAAAACAATCAGGATCAGTTCCAGTATGCCAGCGGAGAACTTTCGCAATTGCTTCGTGACATTGCCTTGGCGTCCAAAGTGGTGAATCGTGAAGTGAATAAAGCTGGCTTAATTGATATTATGGGTGCAATGGGTACGCAAAACATGGCTGGAGATAATCAGCAAAAGCTGGATGTACTGGCAAACATCCGGTTTACACGCGCCCTTGCCAAGGGTGGTGAAGTTTGTGCATTGGTTTCGGAGGAGGCGGAGTCGTTTGTGGACTTGAATAATGAAGGTAAATATGTTATCGCCATAGATCCGCTTGATGGCTCCTCTAACATTGATGTTAATGTTTCGATCGGGACAATTTTTTCTATTTACAGACGGAAAACACAAACAGGGACGCCCTTACAATCTATTGATATTTTGCAAAAGGGATCAGAACAAGTTGCCGCAGGGTATGTATTGTATGGTTCTTCCACCATGATGGTCTACACGACGGGGCATGGTGTAAATGGATTTACTTATGAGCCGTCGCTGGGCGAGTATTTCTTATCACATCCCGATTTAAAGATGCCTGAGGACGGAAAAATTTATTCTATTAATGAAGGCTCGTCAAACTCTTTTTCGAACGCCATCAGAGATTATATTCAATATTGCAAAGATCAGAATTATACTGCGCGATACATTGGATCACTCGTCGCCGATTTTCATCGGAATATGCTGAAGGGCGGAATTTACATATACCCGATCACATCAAAGGATCCCCATGGCAAGTTAAGATTGATGTACGAATGCAATGCACTGGCATTCATCGCCGAACAAGCAGGAGGAAAAGCATCGAACGGCCATAACCGAATATTGGACATCGAATTGAAAGAACTCCATCAAAGAACCGCGTTTTACGTAGGCTCAAAAAATATGGTTACAAAAGCTGAGACTTTTAAGTGACGGCCTCAGATTAGTTTCTAAAGAAAAGAACATTATCCCCGATAGGAGCTTATTCTTTTTCCGTTTTTTCTTCGGGTGAATTCTTCTCTTCTGAATTTTCAGTTAGCAATTCTGGCGCATACTTCAGGATCGTGTCATACCAGCGGATCAACTTTTTAATATCCGATACATAAACCCGGCTCTCGTCGTAAACGGGAAGGATGGATTTTAAAAATGATTTTAATTCGGCAGGATCAGAGTTACCGTCTACACCTAAATCATCCCCAAACTCCGCCTTCATTTTCTTCAGAACCTCTTCCAATGATACTGTTCCTTCTTTGGTCGTTGTATAAATTGATATCTCATGAAGCAATGACAAACGATGAGAGGTAGTCGCCACTAACTTTGTTTTCGCCTCATCAAGAGATTCCAGAATTACGCCTGACTTTGTTGGTGCTACTACTTTAAAAAGACCTCCCTTACCACTTATAGATGCTATTTCAGCTAAAGTCATATACAGTTTATTGTTAAGCGGGCAAAGCTAACGCAATTGTCTGCAAAAGTCCAACCGGTATTTACTGATAAACTTTTCTTGCTCCCATTTAAATTGACGTTCCTATTATAGGCGAACATTTTCGCGATACGCCGTCTTTCTTCACAAGCGTGAAGACGAAATGGATCGTGTATGTATGCGGGTATTGATTTCTCGAATACCTATTTTTTGCTAAATCCCTCAATCAATTCATCTACCAGCGATAAAATTTCTTCTTTACCTTGTTTCTTTTCAGATGAAGTCAAGATAATAGTAGGCAGTTCTTCCCATCTTTTGAGCAGTGTCTCCTGGTACTTCTTCATATTCTTTTCGAGTTCGTTGCGCTTTAGCTTATCGATCTTTGTGAAGATAATGGCTAAGGGAATGTCCTTGCTTCCTGCCCATTCAATAAAGTCTAAATCAATTGCTTGTGGCGTTAATCTAGCATCCAGCAGTATAAATAGGCATGTGAGGTTTTCACGCTTTAATACATAATTCTCAATCATTTTACCGAATCCTGCTCTCGTGCTTTTGCTGACACTGGCGTAGCCGTAGCCTGGCAAGTCGACAAGATACCACGAGGAATTGACCAAATAATGATTGATGGTTTGGGTTTTCCCTGGAGTTACGGAAATCTTGGCAAGTTTCCGTGAGTTGGTCAGCATGTTTATTAAAGAAGATTTCCCGACATTAGATCTCCCGATGAAGGCAAATTCCGCTTTATCTGGCAAGGGACACTTTGCTACATCTGCGTGGCTACTGATAAATTCTGCTGTGGTTATCTTCATTTGTTAAAGTAATGATTGAAGGCCAAAATACTAAGAATGTAAGAATCGAGTGCCTTATGCACAACTTTTAATACTTCCAAATCCGGCCTTTTTCCTAACTTGGGGTGTAATTAGATAATTTTTTACAAGTGTATTGCTAAATTTTTTAAACAAATGAACAGTATCCCAAGAGTACTGATTTTTTTAGCTTTTTTATTGCCTCTTTTTACTACTTCGGTTTATGGTCAGGAAGATCCCAAGGAGATTGCCCGGCAATACATGGAACAAGCTGAATTGATCATGGCTGAAACCAAGGCTATGGATGATGCCAGAGAGCTTATGGTCACAGCTGCTGACCAGGATACTACGTTCATTAAGGCTAACTATGAGGCTGGACGCATGCATCTCGCAACTGTTGGTAAAAATCGTGCCGTAAAATATTTCATGCGTGTGTTTCGTCAGGATCCAGCTTACCGATTTGATATCGAATATTTGATTGGACGGAGTTATCAATACGGCGAGAATTTCGACAAAGCATTAGAGTTTTATAATCTGTATAAGAAGAAGCTTGCTGGTAAACCTGGATATCAGGGTAAGGATAAGGTTGATTTGGCAACGGTTGACCGAGCCATTTTTGAATGCGAAAACGGAAAGGAATTTGTGTCTTCGCCAGGTGAATTCTCCATTGTTAATATCGGACGCGAGATCAACTCAGAATACGAAGACTACGCACCTGTACTCAATGAAAATGAAGACGAGATTGTTTTTACAACCCGCAGGCGTGAGGACAACTTAAATGAGAATGTGTATGAGGATAACAAACCTTATGAAGATATTTTCACCGCGAAAAAGGCAGGAGGTGCCTGGAGCTTTGCTAAGAATATTGGACCTGTAGTTAATACGCCGTATCATGAATCCAGTGTAGCATTGTCAGCTGATGGTAGTACATTGTTTATTTACAATGATGACGGCGGAGATATCTTCTACAGCGAACGGCAACCGAATGGAGAATTTGGTGAAAAAATTTTATTGCCCGGCATTATTAATTCAAGTTTCGAGGAAAAATCAATTTCTATCTCAAAAGACGAAAAGACCTTATACTTCTCCAGTAACAGGCCAGGCGGTTTTGGAGGTTTAGACCTTTACAGAGCCACAAAAGATTCCAAAGGAGAGTGGGCTAATGTTAAAAATCTTGGACCAAAGATCAATACCGCGCAAGATGACGACGGCTTATTCATCGATTACGATGATGTGACACTTTACTTCAGTAGCAAAGGACACAAAGGAATGGGTGGCTATGATGTTTTTAAAACCACTTTTGATCCAGCTAAAAATGAATGGAGCGAACCGGTGAACCTGGGATATCCTATCAATACACCCGATGATGATATTTATTTTGTTTCTTCAAAAGATGGCAAGCGCGCTTACTACTCTTCCGTTCGGGAGGATGGCATGGGTTATACCGACATTTACATGGTTACAATTCCGGAAGGATTGAAAAACACCGAGCCAGTGGTAGCAAAACCTCCTGTTGAAAAACCACCGGTTGATACTACAGCGGCGACAACCCCGGTAGTGGTTACGCCGCCCGTTGACACTCCAACAACGCCAACCAAGACTGAATTACAGCCATTGAAATATGTTATCAGCGTAGTGGATGCAGCAGATCAAACGACACCGCTAGCCGCAAAGGTTAAATTGGTAGGTGCCAGAGATAATGTTATTGTACCATTCACGCCACTCGGCGATGGCGTATTTGAATTCAACATCACCAACGCCAAGCCCAAGGACTATCGTTTATCTGTTGACGTTGATGGTTATGTGTTTCAGAACGTAAACGTAAAATTGGAAGGTGCATCGACTGAAGGTAAGACTATGGAAAGAAAGATTGCCATGCGTAAACTGGTTGTCGGTGTGAGCTCCATTTTAAGGAATATTTATTTCGATTTCGATAAAGCGACCTTTAAAACGCAATCTTATACAGAGCTTAACAAGCTCGAAGCCATGTTAAGTCAAAATCAAAACATGGTTGTAGAAATTGCAGGCCATACAGATGCCATCGGTACAAAAGATTACAATAAATATCTTTCATTAAAGCGAGCACAGGCTGTAAAGGACTATCTCACTAAAAAAGGAATAAACACAAAACGCATCAAAGCTGTTGGTTATGGTAAATCCAAGCCACTTGCCAGCAATGACGATGAACAGGGCGGTCGTGAGCTGAACAGGCGTGTTGAATTCAAAGTATTGCAGAACTAAATTCTTTCCATAACGCCATCGCGGAAGCCATCGTACAGACGGATAAAGGGCGCCATAGACTACCTTTCAAAGGTTTGCAAAGTACATTGCCAAGCAGCATTTCTTTTGTTAAATCAAACCACTTACCTTCGGCCTTGTTTTAACGGGTAAACCCGAGAAAATGGATGTAGTTCCTTACAAAGAGTCTCTTTCAAAAAAAGCGCAGGTGGCAAAAATGTTTAATAACATTAGTCACCGTTATGATTTTCTAAACAACCTTCTGAGTCTTGGCATTGACAAGATTTGGAGGAAAAAGGCGATCAGTGTCTTAAAGGAGTTAAAGCCTTCGAAAATTCTCGATGTCGCTACTGGTACCGGCGAATTTGCTTTGCAGGCGTTGGAGTTAAATCCAGAAAAAATTATTGGTATAGACATCTCCGAAGGCATGCTGGAGATTGGCCGAAAAAAAATATCGGCTAAAAATTTAGGGTCCAAAATTGAATTGATTCAGGGTGATTCGGAAAAAATCCCCTTTGCACAAAATAAATTCGATGCTGTAACCGTTGCTTTTGGAGTGCGGAACTTTGAAGATCTGAAAAGGGGACTAAGTGAAATTCGACGTGTATTGAGACCAGGTGGAATGGTTGTTATCCTGGAGTTCTCAAAACCTTCAAAGTTTCCATTTAAGCAGATTTATAGCATCTATTTCAGGTATATTTTACCCCGTATTGGGTCCATTGTATCGAATGATAAAGCAGCTTATACATACTTGCCTAAGTCAGTTGAAGCTTTCCCCGATGGCGAAGATTTTCTTCACATCTTGCACGATGTCGGATTTAAAAACACACAATGCAGTTCACTTACATTTGGAATAAGCTCCATATACATCGGTACAAAATAATTGCTATAGGCGTATTGATGATATGCGCTTTGCAAAGTGAGGCGCAAAAAACGCGTTGGGTGGAAAAGAATAATCCGAACTATGATAACCGGAAGTTCACCTATGGTTTTCTGATTGGAATTCATTCTTCCATTTTTCAAATTAAATACTCCGATAAGTTTGTTACGCGTGACCTGGATACCGTATCTGCGGTGCTTCCAAGTTGGTCACAGGGATTTTCCTTAGGATTTATTGTTAATTATCGTCTTACGGAATTTTTGGATCTTCGTCTTACGCCGGAAGTAGCCTTCTATGAAAACAAAATTCGCTATCAGTTTACCAATGATCCTCCCATCGATGAGTCCGTCGAGAATACCGTTGTTGAGTTTCCGATTCTGTTAAAATATAAATCCGAACGAAGGGGAAATATTCGGATGTATATGATCGGCGGAATCAAGCCTGGAATTGAAGCATCCGGAAAAAAGAATGTGGATCAGACGAAACCCTCGCTGGAGATTAAAGAAACACACTTGAACTTGGAGGCTGGTTTTGGTTTCGATTTATATTACCCCCTGTTCAAGTTTTCTCCTGAAATCAGATTCTCTCGTGGCATCGTTGACATGCTGGGCAATCGCACCAATGAATTTGGCCAACCGTTACAACGTGTTAACACGAACACAATTACATTATATCTTCTGTTCCAATAATAACTGTTGTATTTTCGCCAGAGCATAATCATAAAAGAACATGACTGGCAGAATCGTTTTGATAACTGGTGCAACCTCAGGTATCGGTGAAGCTACTGCAAGGCTTCTGGCACACCATAATTTTAAACTTATCATTTGTGGAAGAAGGCAGGAACGTTTGGAAAAACTGCAGGCTGAGCTTTCTCCTTTAACAGCGGTAACCACCCTTTCTTTTGATGTTCGGAATCAGCCAGACGTTAAGCGCGCCATAGACTCACTTCCGGTGGGGTGGAAGGCAATTGATGTGTTAATTAATAACGCAGGTAATGCACATGGGCTGGACCCAATTCAATCCGGAAGTTTGGAAGATTGGGAAGCGATGATCGACATTAATGTAAAAGGTTTGCTATATGTATCGCGTGAGGTAATTCCTGGAATGACGGCGCGTAAAGCGGGACATATCATTAACCTCGGATCCATCGCAGGGAAAGAAGTTTATCCTAATGGAAATGTTTATTGTGCCAGCAAATTTGCCGTTGATGCCCTAACCAAAGGAATGCGATTGGATTTAAATCCCTTCAATATAAAAGTCACTTCAATAAACCCGGGATTAGTCGAAACAGAATTTTCTCTAGTGAGGTTTAAAGGGAACGAAGAAAAATCGGCACAGGTCTACAAAGGAATTGAGCCGCTTAAGGGAGAAGATATCGCCAACATCATTTTATTTACGCTCACGTGTGCGCCACACGTTGTTCTCGCAGACATCACTGTTTTCCCTTCCGCACAGGCAAGTAGTACCTTGGTGAAGAGAAGCTAAATCATTTCTTTTCATTGAAGGCTCAATATGGTCGCGATTCGATATCCGGGCAAAAGATGAGATGATGAACAATTAGTAAAGTGAGGCAGCCAGTATATGTCTTTACACAACTCAGTTTTGTTTCGCTAAACCCAATCATATTACAGGCGTGACCTCATAGGTAAGGGAATTTTTTTTATGACCCTAAGAAGTCGCCACCGAATGGTTAGAATAAAAAAAGGCCTCTGTAAAGAGGCCTTATTGGTTGAGGGGTACTAAAATCTTAACGCTTAAATCCTAAGGCACTACCGCCGCAGTAGGAGGTAGAACCGTCGAAGGTATATTGTATATAATATATCCCAGTGGTGTTACATGGATAAGCAATAGCGGAAATGTATTGTCCGTTTACTTTACTAGTTGCAACTTTATTCCGGTTAGAATCATATAAGCTTACGATAATTCCGTCAGTAGGCTGTGGGTTAGCACAGATGTTGATCATGTATTGAGTACCTTTTGTGAACACATAAGAATATTCAACATAGTCTTTTCCACCCTTCTCAATTTTATAACTTTTCAAAAAGTTAAAGCCAGTGGATAATTTCGGAATGCATGCAGTGCTCAAAGATTCAGAGTTGCATTGCCCTATTACATCTAAAGTACTTAGTACGAAAACAGATAGAACAATGATAATTAACTTTTTCATAGGTTCCTTTTATCTTAGCTTATTATCTTATTTCTAATACTTGAAGTGAGGGCTTTAATGCTGGCAATATCCTCTTGTGTTATTTGAATCGTACTTGAGCTATTGTCCTTAATCACCATAACACCATCCACTATTTCGAAAGTTGATTCGCTGTACGTGTAGGTGATGTTTACTTTATCATAGAGCTTTTTCAGCTCCTCCATGTCGGTCAACAATGATGCCATATTCTGATCCGAGTCCTTATAAAAAGAAAGGAGAAGCATGATGTTTTCAAGGATTATTTTCTGCTCGCCGATCGTCTCCTGAAGTTCTTTGTTTGAAGGATTCGCTGCGGCTACTTCACATAGAATATTCAGTGCTTCAACCCATCCGCCAGTCAAAAACAGAACGCTTAAGTTGGAGCGATTTTGCGACTGAAGATAATGGTTGATGCTGTTAAAGTTTTGTGTTGTGATGAGCAGAAGTGAGTCAAGGTTCTTGCTGTTTGTTGCCAGACGCCCGATGGTTTCGATGTCGAAAAACTGTCCGATGTTAAGACCATCCGCTAACGTCTTGATGGACGACATGTATTTCACGCCATCTTGATTTTGCTCATAAATATTTGTGTAACCCAAGTCGGTACCATAAACACCAAGGTTGAGGGCCTTCTTGTAGTTGCTGTTATATTTTGAAATATTGTCTGGGGAGTTGAGGTAACTGGAGTTATACTTTTTTCCTGACTCTTTTAAGAGTACGGAAATCTCCAATGGGCTTGGAATTCGCTGAAGAATATCTCCAATGACGCCTTCCGATATTGACGGGCCTTCGATCTTAGTGGTGTCCAGGCCCTCCAAAAATGCCTGCTCATCCGATTTTTTTTCGGATCCGCAGGCCGTAAAGAGCGCGAGGATAAGCCCAATAATTACAATTCTCATAGATATAAAATTATTCGTTTATAAAATTAAAAATTCAGCATATCCAGCTAAAAAATTACGCAGATGCTTTATTCCTTTTTCGACTGCCCCATTCCGGGTAAGGTCAACTTACTGGGCATCTCAAAGGAGTTAACTAATTTTCGAAGTAACTCAAAATACAATGTACCATACAGTATAATCGTCATCACCCATATAACAAGGTTATTAAACAGAAAGGTACTTACCATTGCGCCCAGCAGATTTTTCTGTGGAGCAAAAAAATGCGCGCGGTAGTCCAGGGGTCCTTTCGGTCTCGGGTCTACGAAAATCGGATTGATCTGCTGATACAGTCTACCCTGATACTCAATAATCCTTTCTTTTTCTGATACATTCTTTACCAGGTCTGCCAAACTTTCATTGTAATAACGATTCTTAATATCATTTAAGGAATAATTTTTTCTTTCTTTCTCCATCTTTACCATTTCTCCTTCGCGTGTAGCCACCACTCTATTATAAGCATCCTGGTAGAACTTTCGATAAGCTGCAAGGAATTCTTCCAGCTTGGCACTAAACGCTGGCGTGAATTTTTCAACGGTCCATGGTGTGTTCAATTCGTTCTCTAATCCTCTTTTAAAGAAACCGTCCCGAATACTACTTTGAATGATGGCGATGTCTTTGTTCACAATGGCACGAATCGAATCATTTTTTTCATCCTTATTGTCTGCAATGTACTTGCGCTTTTTTTCAAGTTCATTCGCTAAGAAAGATGCATGGAAGTCGGCCTGACTTTCGATCTTTTCGTAGGAGTAAAATGGTTTCTCGTATTTATTGTTGACAAATTGATCTACTACCAAGGCCTCATAGGCCCAGCGTGACGCCATCATGTCGGCAATGACCGGTACTTTTCCTTTTGTACTGATCACGCTGTTAAGTTTATCGAAGCTAAATAACAATCCGCTGAGTATCATTTGCGGAATAAGAAGCAAAGGGATCATTACATAAACTGTTACCGCCGAATTGAATGCCGAAGAAATATTCAAGCCTAAAACACTTGCAAAGCATGACGTTGAAAATAATACAAACCAAAACGGTAACAACATAGCCCATTCCATTTCCAGTATTAAGATGCCAATAACGACAAATGAAAATGTCTGTATTGCCGAAAGCACGAAAAGTATCGTAATCTTGGACATGAGGTAGCTATTCCAGCTTAAGTTCAGAAAGGACTCGCGGCGTAGAATTTTTCTGTCGCGTATGATTTCTTCAGCGCTCACCGTAAGACCCATAAAGAGTGCTACGATGATACTCATGAGCAAAAATGCAGGAAAGTTTTCATTAAAGCGGAACATGTATTCCTGTCCGCCTGGCGCGCTTTTATATTTTATGATAACTGCCAGGATTATCGCCAGGAGGGGTGCTTCTAATAAATTAATGAGCAGGTATTGCTTGTTGCTTAATTTTGACAGCGTATCACGGGTAGCAAAAATAACAGTCTGCTTAATTTTATTGGGAAGGCTAAGGGACTGAGGAGGTTGTTCTTTGATGTCTTCAACCCGTCCTACCTTGAAATGTGACTTATACAGTTCATACCATTGCGGAGGGGAAATCTTTCGTTTATTTGTGGGCTGTCCGTATTCATCCACAACTTTTGCTTCGATAATGTTAAAGATCTGTTCAGGATTTACATTACCACAGGTTTCACATTGTCCGCGGTTACTGTCTACCTGATGAGTCGACTTTTTGAAATAGGTGACAGCTTCAACCGGAGGGCCATAGTACGCTGGATATCCACCCGTGTCCATGATGATCATCTTATCGAACATTTTGTAAATGTCTGACGATGGCTGATGGATAACAACAAAGATCAGTTTTCCCTTGAGAGAAAGCTCTTTTAATAAGTCTATGACGTTTTCCGAATCCCTTGACGATAAACCGGACGTTGGCTCGTCTAAAAACAGAATAGCTGGTTCACGAATCAATTCCAGGGCAATGTTTAATCGTTTGCGTTGCCCGCCACTGATTGTTTTATCTAACGGATTACCTACGGGAAGATCCTTACGTTGATCCAGTCCCAGGTTTTCCAATACTTCCATAACACGTTTATGTATTTGCTCTTCAGTAAAGGAAGCAAAACATAATTTGGCGTTGTAATATAGATTTTGATATACTGTGAGTTCTTCGATCAGGAGATCATCCTGTGACACATATCCTATAACCCCATGAATTTTATCTTTCTGAGTGTTGATGTCAAACCCATTGACAAGAATTTGTCCCTGCGTAGGAGGAACAAGTCCAGCCATGACGTTGAGCAGCGTAGTTTTACCTGCACCGCTGGCGCCCATGATACCGATTAGCTTTCCCGGTCCTTCTGAGATACCAACGTGGCGAAGACCGATACCACCATTTTTGAATTTAAGTTCATCGATGATGACGTTAAAAGACAACTTTGCAGTCTTTAACTCTTCATTAAAGTTAGCTACGAGATCACTGTAGTACAGGGCATCGCCGGCCTGCGTTTTAATCGTGCTGCCATGAGAGAACAGATACACCCGGTTTGGTTGCATCGGGAAACCATTGAGCATGTTCGATTCTTCACCTAAATATTTTGTGAAGTACATGTCGACACTTTGGACACGCATGAAGATGAGGCTTCCTTCAATGTGACCATGCACATGTTTATAGATTTTATTTTCTTCTGCGCTGTGGTCTTTATCTAAAAGAAGGATGTCAACATAATTGAGTGATCTTGCATCCTCAGAGATCACAAATCCCTCGATCAGTTGATATTCGTATTGGAGAATATTAAATACAGTGGAGACTGTGTTGATGATCTCCATCCGTTGTGGTGTAAAATTTTTATCTGTCCCTACCAGCTCAAGCAACTTAATTAATACAACAACCTTCTGCTTTTGCGTAAGGGTTTTATTAATCTTCTTACATATCCCGAGTGTTTTTACCGAATCTTTAACAGACGTCAGCCTGGCTTTCCCTTCCTCTTTTCCATACTCTGAAAACTGATCATAAAGCTCAAGGTACTCTTTGATGGAATCCTGATCGAGTTCTGTTTGAAAAAAGTTTATTACAAACTGTCTTTCCCTTTCAGTTACGCCTCCATCCTGTTTGGTAATAATTGCAAAAAGTTGGGTGAGGGCTTTGAGTATTTCTTCACTCATAGATGCAATGTGATTTTATACATACTAAAAAAATATCGGTTACCGGCCACTCTAAATCGTTAATGGAGATCCACCCAAATGGCTGATAACCGATTCTCTATGACTGTTGTGAAATCAGTAAGTTTTAAACTCAAATGGTATTTCAACCAGTTCGGAAAATTCCTGACCGGCTTCCTCCATATCCTCATCATCTTCATGAAAATACCAGAGGATTTTCATTGCTTTAATGTCTTCCAAAGATGATAGTACATCCAGGATCAGTTTTGAAGATGCCGTATTGAAATACTCGAGTTTAAAAACAAATTCGGTATTAGGATTAGGATCTTTTCCATACTTCTCGATCCACTCGAGTACTGGCCGGTAGAATTCGGCAGAATCTTCCGGCAGTGAACGGCCTGAGATTTCAAAAATTCCATTCTTCTTATCAAGAATTATTTTTGGAGTATCTTCAGTTCCTTCAAGATTTAAAATTTCCATGGGATAAGTCAATTTTAATTTTTTATCTATACAATTATTCAGTTTCTCTAGGCACGTTAACCTTTAAGCAGAAGAAGCAATATTCTGCAGACATCTCAGGGAATTCAAATTCCAACTTACCTCCCGACTTTCTGGCCATATCCACAAAACCTAATCCAGCGCCACCTTTGTCGGAGATCGTCGTGTTTTTAATAATTTCCTTGTAAAGTTCTTTCAAGCCGTCTTTGTCGAGCGCATTGATCTGGTCAAGCTTCTTATGCAGGCCTGCAACGTTGGCTTTCCGTACTGGATTTCCGGACATTATGCTGTAACGGTTTGCCTCTTTGCCGATGAGGAAGATAGCAGCGTGACTGCGCATTTCTCCATCGATGAGTTCGTCGCTGTGCTTAACGATATTTTGCAGTGCCTCCACCATAACGTTGAACACCTTGCGTTTGATGCTAGAATCTTCTCCGGAAGAATCAAGGTTTCGCTCTGCCATAGAGAGAATGGATTTTGTACTCTCTTGAGTAAAATCACCCTGATACACCAGAATCAAGTTCTGCGACATCATGGTTCGGTGCAGGTCATAAATAAAATTCATGTGTCTGAAGATTAGATTAAATTTTTGTGGTTCACTAAGATATAAGTTTTATCATTTAAAACCCACCTGCAAAAAAATTCAGGAGGATTGGTTTAAGTCTAGAATTTAATACCAATTAATAACACGTCGTCTGTTTGCTTCGTTGTGCCTCGCCATGCTTCCCACTCCTGATCAAAAACATTCATTGCTTCCGGCATCTTTAACTTATGCACCTGGTCGATGATTTCGCGTACACGCCTTGGTCCGAATTTTCTTCCATCGTTACCACCAAACTGATCGGGGAATCCGTCTGAACTGAAGTAAATCGAATCGCCTTCTTCCAATTTAATTTTGGTATTGGTAAAGTTAGTTTGGTTCTTAAAAATACCTCCGCCGATAGGGAATTTATTTCCCTTAACTTCATCCATCACACCATTCTTCATAATATACAATGGTCGGTGTGCCCCTGCATATTCTACCTCTCGCTTAGATAAATTGATTTTACACAGCGCGATGTCCATACCGTCTTTGGTGGTTGCGTCTTCGTCCTGGCGTAGGGTAGTTGTTACACCTTCGTCCAGCATGTCTAGAATTTTGCCGGGCTCTGTAACTTTACGGCTACGCACAATATCATTCAACAAGAAGTATCCAATCAACGATAAAAGCGCTCCAGGGACACCGTGACCTGTACAGTCTACGGCGGCAATGAAAATTTCGTCTTTCATCTGAACGAACCATGGAAAGTCACCGCTGACCACATCGCGCGGTTTGTATAAGATGAATGAATCAGGCAGCGCTTTGCTGATCACCCGACTGTTAGGCAAAATGGCGTTTTGAATGCGTTTTGCGTAGTTGATACTTTCTGTGATCTTTTTATTCTTATTCTGAATTTCAAGCTCAATCATTTTGCGCTCAGTAATATCATGGGATACCACAAGCACAGACTCAAGTTTGTTTGCTTCATCAAATTCCGGAATCGCATTTACCTGCATGATGCGTTTCCCCATCGCGGAAGGGAAATCCATTTCAGTAGAAGCTTTTTCATTTGTTGCATTTACCGCTTCCACAACCTTTAACCACCCTTCAAGTACAGATGTGTCAAGTTCCGATTCCTGTACTTTCCGGTTCAGGAAGAATGCAGGTTTTTGTCCAGTATATTCTTCAATAACCGGATTGATGTATGAGATCGATTCACCTTCAAGTCGTGTAATCAAGTCGAGCGAATTTTCAGAGAGTGCCTGCATCTTACTTCGCATCCGTTGCTCCTGTTCAGCCCTTCTTTTTTCCGTGATATCGCGCGAGTTTAAGATAAATCCGTGTATTGCCTGATTGGACATGCAGTTTGTTCCGGTGGATTCAATCCAGATAAATGTTCCATCTTTAGCGCGATACTCGTATTGTACTGTTATTCTTTCGTCAGGGTTTGCTTTCATTTTTTGGAAAAGCTCTCTGAACGTTTCGCGATGGTCAGGATGTACCTTGTCTATGTCGCTCTTGCCAATCATTTCTTTTTGTCCGTATCCAAGAATGGATTCTACGGAAGGAGAAATGTATCGGATGCTTTCATCTTCTTCGTATATGGTGATAACCTCGGAAGCATTTTCAAGAAGAAGCTGCATCCGTTTCTGGGTGCGGTTTACTTCTTCGATTTGTTCCTCGAGTTTTTGGTTTGAGCGTTTCAATTCTTCTTGGGTTGCTTGCATCTCTTCTGCATTCTGACGAAGAACTTCCTGCTTTTCTTTTAGCTCGTTACTCATTTGCTGCGATTCGCCCAGCAATCGGCGGGTACGTTCATTTACCTTGATATTGAATATGGTTCGTGCAAGGATCAACGAAAGTTCCTGAACAAATTTTACCTGTGAAGGATCGAATGTGCGGAAGCCGGCAAACTCGAGTACACCGTATACCTCTTCGTTGGTTATCAGTGGCACAATGAGAATACATTTCGGACGCTGGTCGCCAAGAATACCAGAGGTTATGGTTACATATTCGTCAGGAATCTCAGTGCGAAGAACGATATCTTTTTCTGCTGCAGCCTGGCCAACCAAACCTTCTGCAAATTTGAATTTCGATTTTAAATACTTTTTACGGGTATATGCATAGCTGGCACGCATCTCGATAACGGGGGGCATATTTGCATTGTCATCATTGACAATGTAAAAAGCACCTTGTATCGCGCCAATTTTTTCAAGAATGAACTTGATCACATCATCGCCAAGTGCATCGATGGAATCATGCATTCTCAGAATTTCACTGATCTCGGCAACACCTCTGACAATCCAGTTTCTTTCCTTGTCCAGGCGTTCGTTTTCAATGAGGTTGTTACGCATGTTTATCAGCGACATACCTAAGATGTCATTTTCACTCGCGGGCTTGTAGGCTGTATCATATTTGCCTTCACCAATGCGTTGTGCGAAATCGGCACTTCCTTTTAATGTCTTTACCAGTTCATCAACCTTCTCACTCATCTGACCAAATTCATCGCTGCTTTTTTCTGCTGTTGCTTCGGGTAAAACACCTTGAGAAACCAGGCTAAGGGTATTTCGCATGCTGTACAATGGCTGCGTAAATGAACGTGCAAAGAGCATGGCCGCCAATGTGGCAAGTGCTGCGACGCAGAGTCCGGCATAAGTAAACGTTTTGACTAACTCCGATGCTTTTCCGTTAGCTTCGTCCAAATCAATTTTCGCAACCAGCGCGAGATCCGGACCTTCAATCTTGCGGGATGCCTGGAGCACAGTTGCACCCCGATAATCTTCTCCTTTGCCCAGCATGTTCTTGCCTTCGAAGACAGGTGCGATAGACGTTGCAAATTTATCTTTTGGATCTCGAAGTTGGATTGCTGCGGAGGGGTCATTTCGCAACGGGCTTACCAGGGCAATTTTTTTAGAAATGACATCCTGGCGAGCCAATATTACTTCGCCGGTTTCACCAAGTCCATAGTAATTTTTTAGGATACGGTAGGCTGGATCCAAATCCAGTTTCACATGAAGCAGGTGTTGTCCGCCATTGTTGTCCACCGTAGAACCCACAACATAGGTAAAATATTTTTTATCGGTTTTATCGCGTTGAATAGGTGCGAAATAAATTCCACTCCTTGCGCGGTCAAAAGTGACACCGTCGGGATCAACGATACTACCTTTTATGGAAGGATCGGTAGACGCCTTAATACCACCGGTTCCTGAAGTGATTATAATTTGTGAGACCTCCAGCGTTGCTTTGACCTGGTTTAAGTAATCCACTAACGGATCGCCTGCTGGTTCAATTTCACTTGCAGAATCCGTAGGCACTTCGTTGCCGATCGGAGGCATCATCAGATCCATTCCGCCGCCTGTGCTTTCGCCACCCGCTAAACTTGCTTTTAATTTCTCGGAGGCTTGTAAGAACTGAATAGCGCGTTCAGCCTTTTCAAAGTAGGAATTAAAATATGCGGTTTGATTATCGGCTATTACCGACAGGTTGGTAGCAAACTTTTCCTGGTTTGACTTAAGATGATAGTCATAACTAAAGAAACTTATTGCCGCTACGGCTATAAGGGAAACAGCTAAAATTAAGACTGTTAATTTGGTACTAATGTTAATACTTTTCATCATATGCTTTGACGCTAAGATGCTTTAGTGTAAATCTTATCAGCAATAAGCTGTGCTGATTCCTCTGTAAATTTTCGTTGGTCTTCACTGATCGGTGTGAACGATGCTATTTCCATCACACCTAATACCTGGCCTTCGTGTTTGAGCGCAACAATTAAAAGATTCTTAGGTGATGCGCTGCCTAACCCTGAAACAATCTTGATGTATCCCTCGGGCACATCGTCAACATATAGCGACTGGCCACTCGCTGCCGCCTGTCCGATCAGTCCTTCGCCGAATTCATAACTGATTGTCGTGCTTTCCGCGATGCTCAAGGCATAACCACCTTGTAACTCCACCGTCCGTTTTCCATCTTTTTCATTCGCCGTATAGATTGCGCCTTGACCAGCTTCTATTTGTTTGCAAATTGTTGCCAGTCCGGCTTCTAATATTTCTTTTTTGGTTTTTGCGTGATCAAGGCTGGCATTTACTCCCTCGAGGCTGATCGTCGTTTTACCTTTATCTGCTTCCTGTTTTTTGGCAGCGGCAGCTTCAATGGCGCGATCGCGGAAGATCACCACTTCCTTTTTGTAGCGCAGCGCCAGCACGAGTCCTAACCCACCGAGCAAAAAGGTAATGGCGATGACTACATATACGTTTATAAATTCTGGCTGATAGCCGTCGGACAGATGTAAACTCGATGGTAACGAGTAAATCGCAAACAGCGATGCCGCCATCCCTAGAATAAAAAATGTAGCCAGGGTCAGGCTTACCTTGTAGTGATTTTTTAGTATCCTAATCATCGGTATTGATTGTCTAATTCTTTTAAAAATTGTACAATTTGATCCACCTTTAATACATGGTCAATCTTTGTGACAGCCAGTGCACTGCGTGGCATGGTATCGATCATGCATTCCGTAGGTTCCTGCACGATTGTAAGTCCACCACGTTCGTGTATATTTTTCATGCCTACAGCGCCATCTTTGTTCGCTCCTGAGAGCAGAATCCCGATAAGTTTGTCTTTATAAGCAAAAGCGCAAGTACCCAGCGTGATATCAATTGATGGTCTTGAGTTATTTATCATTTCTTCTGTTGATAATGCAAAATGATTCCCTAGTTCAACGGACATGTGATAGTTGGCCGGAGCCAGGTATACATTTCCTTTTTTAATTGTCTCTTTGTCATTAGGCTCAGTTACCTGTACTACACTTTTGATCGAAAGCGCTTCAACGAAACCATTTCGCACATGCTTAAGCCGGTGCAAGCACATGATAATTGGTAACGGGAAGCCTTTGGGCAACTGCGCCAGGATTTTCACCACACCCTGGAAGCTGCCTGCTGACCCACCGATAACAACGGCTTTATAGCTGTTACTTAGGTTGAAGTTTTTCATTCGTCAAAAGACAACTCTCCTAATCCTTTATTTTTTTATAAATCTTTTCTTCATTATTCACCACGATAAAGCGGTTTGAATAGTCACACCAAATCAAGGATTCTTTCGAACCAATGGCCAGGTATCCATATTTAAACAAGCTCTCATGGAATTTCTTCAACACTTCGTTTTGCAAGGACTGGTTAAAGTATATCATCACGTTCCTACAGAGTATCAAATCAAACTTGTTAAAGACATCTCCCAGCACCAGATCATGACGACGGAAAGAAACGTTCATAAGAAGTTCTTTCGGGAACACGGCCATTCCATTCTCTTCACGATAGTAATCTTTGAATGAACCAGTACCCTGAAAGCGGATGTAATTCTTTTCATTCAATTCCATGTTCTTCAGCGGATAAACGCCTGACTTCGCCCTTTCTAAAATATTTACGTCCAGGTCTGTGGCAATCATTGTAACGTCCTGAAGTATGCCCATTTCCTTAAGCATAATGCTCATCGAAAGAACTTCTTCACCCGAAGCACAGCCGGCATGCCATATCTTAAATTGCTTGTGGTTAAGCATGATGGCAGGAATTATTTCTTCGCGCATAATTCTCCAGAAGCTGGGGTCGCGAAACATTTCAGTAACATTGACGGTAAGCTCGTCTAAGAACTCATTGATAAAAGCCGGATTGTCATTTAGTTTTTTGATAAGCGTGTCAACCGTAAGTTTTTTTAATTCCATGATCCTAAGAACACGTCTCTTAAAGGACGACATCGCGTAATTCCGAAAATCGTAATTATACTTCTGATAGATCAGCTCCGAAATTCGTTTAAGGTCATTAATGTCAATATCCAACATGCTTGTCTTTTGAAAGAACCAAAATTAGTTTCTTCCTAAAACTGGACAGGTGTATATAGATGAGAAACCTTACACGCGTTCTAATAAGAGATATGCTTGATATTTTGATTAAAACGCCGTTCGAAGGCACGTAATAATTTACTGGAAATAGAAGTTTTTGTCCTTTTTGGAAGGATGTCCAGGCAGGATGGGAATGGAATGTTTAAGGCAAGTGGATCTTGATCTCTATCAGCGACGACAACTATTGGCGAGCTTTACGATCCAGTTCATTCTGAGTGATTTGGATAGCTTCGAGATTAATCCTCAGCGTTCTTTCGATGTCTTCAGCTACAGCCCAATCGTCGGCACGAGCCGGTATTTTTGATAGCTGCACCGTAAGTTCTTCAACTTTCGCACGAAGTTCGCGTTCTGTGCGCTCGGCACCCTCGCGTATTATTTCGAGTTCTCCGGCATCAGAATTTTTTAGTTGGTTTTCCAAGTCCTGAATACGACGAAGGTAAGCTTGCTCTTTGCGTGCTACCTCTTCCTGGGTGGCCTGGAGTTCCTCCATATTCTGTCGCATTTCTTCTTCTTGTGCCCGCATCTCTTCAGTTTGCTGTTGGAACTGTTCAATCAGCTGACGATTCTTTTGGGCAGCACGTACTGATGCCAGCGTGGCGGCAATTGACTCGCCTAACTTCTCTACGAATTCAATCTCATGTTGCTGATATTCCTGGAACGAGGCTAGCTCTATGATTCCATAGGCCTCCTTATCAACTTTTAACGGAAACAGCAGTAATGCTTTCGGTGCAGCATCGCCTAGGCCTGACGTGATGCGTATATATTCGTCAGGCATGTTGGTAAGGTGGGTAGTCTCTTTCTCGAGGAAAGTCTGCCCTAATAAGCCTTCACCAAGTTTAATTTTTTGCTGCGTATATTTCTTAATATCAAAGGCAAAAAGAGAAATCAATTCCAGGTATTTGTTATTCGGATCTTCGTCGTTCAGAATATACAATCCACCCTGATTAGAATTGGTGTATTGTACCAATGCTGAAATCACTGAATCACCTAATGTGCTCAGGTTGTCATTGGATGAACGCATGATCTCAACAAACTTTGTAAGACCTTCGTTAGCCCACTGACGCCTTCGCTCGGTTTCATTCATAGCTTTCAGTTTCTCCTGCATTAAAATCAGAGAATCTGCTAACTTATTTTTGCCAGGCGAATATTTGTTGTCGGAAGATTTTTGATATTCTATGTCGAGCTTACCCTCTCCAATGGAGGTCACAAAATCAGTGGCGTCCTTCAGGTTTTCAATTATTTCGTTGACCTCGTGCGTTACTTTGCCAATTTCATCTTTGTTAAACTCAACCGTGTGTGTATGATTGATGATATTGGTTTCCAAAAGATGAACTGGTTGGAGAACCCTTTTGTGAAAACCGTACGCCAGCAGACCAAGCAACAGGATATCAAACAGCGTAAACAATATAATCCATTGAAACACGGCCTCTTGTCTGTTTTCCACCTCTTCTTCCAGGTCAGCTACGAGTTTATTGAGCCAGTCAGACAGCGAAAGCCACCTTCCTTCCTGAATCACCTTAGAGACACTAGCCCTCGGGGAAGCAGCACTGTCTACTTTCACAGCATCGTTGTTTTGAGGCAGGGAAGCAAGAATACTCTCTTTATATTGTGTCCAGCTTTTTTGAAGATTTTCAAACGTAATTTGTGGCAAACGCGGTAATGGGTCCAGGAAAAAGGAGGTTCCATCAATACGTCCGCCGCGCGATAAGATCCCAAGCTGATAATCCTGACTTTCAATCTTAGTTGATATTTCACTTGCGACCTGCAAATTTCCTTGAGCAAGGAGTTGCAATTGAAGGGCTATTTGCTGTGTGCCGATTTGAATATTTCGTGCGAAATCTATTTTTCTTTCTGCTTCCTCCAGGGTGTGGATCTGGTATCGTACTCCAAAATATTGAGCTATGAAAATAAACGTCATTAACGCCAGGCTATAAATGGCCAGCTGCTTCAATGATTTATTTTTTAGATACTTCATGATCACAAATAAGGGAAATTAAGATGACTGCGAAAATCAAGAAATGCTCATTTCCTTACTTGCAAACTTTCGTTGGAGAAACAAAAGGGAAGCAGGGACTCGGCTGAAGGTGCCTTTACCCAACGATGTTGCTGATTTTGCATGACAACTTGAAATGGTTGGCGCTGCCGTTGTTCAAACTCCAACATTACCTGTCGGCACGGGCCACAACTCGTCGCGGGGGACAATTCAAGTTGATCGCCTAGCCTGGCCAGTACCAGCAGTTTCTTAATTTTCTTACCTGGATGTTGAGAGGCAACGGTGAACAGGGCGACACGTTCGGCGCACATTCCAGAAGGGTAGGCGGCATTCTCCTGGTTCGTGCCTGTAATGATGGAACCATCCTCTAAAAGCACAGCAGTTGCAACCCTGAAGTTTGAATAGGGTGCATAGGCAGATGGGAGCGATTCTTTCGCCTTCTCCATTAACCATCTCGATTCTTCGTCCAGGTCGTTTGGATTTTCTAAAATTGTAAAGTCGTTCATGTAATGAGCGTTTAAAAGCTAAAAGTTAAAAGTTATTCAAACAACTTTTCACCTTTAACGATTAAGGTTAACTTATATTCAGATAAAACATGAAAACAATATTGATAGTTGGTGCTGGCCGTTCTTCTTCTGCATTGATTGATTATCTGCTACAGCACGCTTCGTTAAATGATTGGCAAATTATAGTAGGAGATATTTCTTTGGAGGCCGCCAGGGAAAGGATAGGGTCATACGCTGAGGGAAAACCGATTCAGTTTAATATAAATGAAACGTCCCGGAGCGAGGAAGCAATTGAAAGGGCCGATGTAGTTATTTCGTTATTACCGGCAAGTCTTCATCCGCTGGTAGCGAAGCACTGCATCGCTATGAAGAAACATTTTTTAAACGCCAGTTACGTATCTGACCAGATCAATGCTTTGCATCATGAGGCTACGGCAAACAACTTATTGTTTTTAAATGAATGCGGGCTCGATCCGGGTATAGACCACATGAGTGCCATGCAGGTGATTGATAAAATTAAAAGTAATGGGGGAATACTTACATCCTTTGAATCTTTTACCGGAGGTCTTATCGCGCCGGAAACAGACCCGGAAAATCCATGGCGGTACAAGTTTACATGGAACCCCCGGAATGTGGTACTGGCAGGGCAGGGAACTGCGAAGTTTTTAATGGAAGGTCAATATAAGTACATTCCCTATCAACAACTTTTTAAACGCGTTACACCTATTGATGTATCGGGCACTCGCTATGAAGGATACCCCAACAGGGATTCATTAAAATATCTAACAACGTATGGCTTGCACGATATTAAGACTATGATAAGAGGGACCTTGCGCAATGCTGGTTACTGCAGTGCCTGGAATGTATTTGTGCAGTTAGGTTGCTGCGACGACACATATAAAATGGAAGGTGTACAGCAGATGACCCATCGCGATTACTTAAATTCTTTTCTTGATCATAAGGTTGATTTAACCGTGGAGGAGAAACTATGCACAACATTAAGCATAGATCTTCAGGGAGATGAAATGCGTCGCCTGCATTGGAGTGGATTATTTAGCGATGAGAAAATCGGATTATCAGAAGGAACTCCCGCACAGCTATTGGAGCATATCTTAAACAAGAAATGGAAATTAACGAAAGGCGATAAGGATTTCATTGTGATGTGGCATCGGTTTGGCTACCTGCAAAACGGAATAAAAAAAGTTGTCACTGCCAGTTTCACTACGGCTGGAGAGAATGAAACTCAAACGGGGATGTCAAAAACTGTGGGTTTACCGCTGGCAATTGCAACGAAGCTATTACTACAGGGAAAAATCAAACAACGAGGTGTTGTGCTCCCAATAAAAAAAGAATTGTATGACCCGATATTGGAAGAACTAAGGACCCTTGGAATTAGTGTAATTGAAAAAGAGATGTAGCACTATTCGGCGGCAGAATTATTCTTGTTTTGTTCGTACCATTGATCTACCAGTAGCGTATAGCTTTGAGCTGCTTTCACCGCCAGGTAATCACACCGTTCATTTTCCGGATGTCCGGCGTGGCCTCTGATCCAGACGAACTTAGGTTTCAATTTTTGGTGAAGCGGAATATAACGCTGCCACAAATCCGCATTTGCCTTTTTTGCAAAATTCTTTTTCTGCCAACCCCAGATCCACCCTTTTTCAACAGCTTCAACGACATACTTTGAGTCAGAATAAATGGTGATGGGAATGCCATCTTTTTTTATTGCTTCCAGCCCCTTGATAACGGCGAGTAATTCCATCCGGTTGTTGGTGGTTAAACGAAAACCTTCCGAAAGCTCTTTTACGGCATCCTTATACTTCATTACAACTCCATAGCCACCAGGTCCAGGGTTGCCTTGCGCTGCACCATCAGTGAAAATTCGAATCATCCGGGAAATACGTTTGTTTTAAAAATTTTTACACCGATGGCCAACAGTATTACGCCGAATACCCTTCTTAATACAGCAAACCCCGAGTTGCCAATTACGCGCTCCAACCATGACGAGGAACGTAACACGATGTAAACAAAAACGAGGTTGAGCAAAATGCCGATAAGGATGTTGAGTTCATCGTATACCACGCGGAGTGAAAGTATAGTAGTTAATGTACCTGCCCCTGCAATGAGTGGGAAGGCAAGGGGGACAATAGAACTTGAGCCGCGTGCCTGAGGATCGTCTTTAATCAATGTTATTCCTAAAATCATTTCCATGGCAACAATAAAAATTACAATTGCACCTGCCACAGCAAATGAAGCTACGTCAAGGCCAAATAGGTTTAATATCGATTGGCCAAGGTAAAGGAAGCTTACCATAAGCAAGGCGGAAATGATCGTCGCTCGCTCAGCCTGAATTCTTCCTTCCCGTTTGAGGATACCAATGACGACGGGAATTGATCCTAGTATGTCTATAACAGAAAACAGAATCAGTGTGACCGAGAAGATTTCTTTGAAATCAATCATAAGCCAAAGCTAAATAAAAATGCCGGACTTAGGGCCGACATCTTCATGGGATTCGTGTTGTCTGAAACCAATATCTTCCGTCTTCATTTAACTTAAGTTTTGTTTCATCGCTGGACTTGCCGGTGACTGTGGGCCTGGGTAAAACCTGGTTAGTATATCCCTAGTTTAAGTTGAAAAATACATTATAATTATCCCGTTGTGGAAGATGGATTGAAATTCCACAGCAGCGTTGTGATTCGATGGTTTTAGCAACTCAAGTCAAATTTTAGTGATGCGGCAGAATCAGGTGGCTCCTCCTTCAGTAATGAAATGTTCATGTTGTGAAGCTGCGTTCGATGTAGATATAAGCGTCGCCTTTTGCTAGATCCCAGCGCTGTAGCTGTTAGAATTTTTTAAGGAATCGCATGAGTTTCCCGATTTCGTCTTTTTCTATAGCGGGGAAGTTGGCGATGCGCAGGGAAGAAGTTTTCCAGGATCCATAGCCTTCTCCTAACAATATTCCTTGTTGTTTTGCTGCTGTTTTTATTTTTTGAAGGAGCAAGTCCGAACTGGTGACTGGAACCACGGTGTATGATTGAACATCCTGTCTCGAAACTAAATGTTTTAAGTTAGTCGCAGCAGAAAAGAAATCTATCCATGCATGATATCGTCCCATGATTTCTTTATGAACCTCTTCTATTGATGGACTATTTTCCAGCACGCGCATCAGTAAATAAATTCCCAACACATTTGGTGTGCATGACGTTTGCCATTTAGCCATCATTTCAATCATAAACGTCAGGCTGTTGTAATGATTTTTTTCACCGATGACAGTCGCGCGCTGAATTGCTTGAGGAGAACAAATGAGTAGGCCTAGTCCTGCCGGAAGTCCGAAACATTTTTGAACGGATGCAAACCACACATCAGCGGATTTAAAATCAAGCTGAATGCCTGCCATTGATGATGTTGCATCAATGGCCAAAAGGTAGGAAGGATTATTTTTTTTAATTGATTTAATAATATTATTGGAGACCTGCGTTCCATTCGAGGTTTCGTTTTGGGTTAAGCAAATGATACCGTCACGCTGCTCGAGAATTAAGTTTTTCGGATCCAATTTTTCATTAACATCAAAAGGCAATGGAAATGCCAAAGGATGAAGTCGTTTGGTATAATCATACCATTTTTGTCCAAACGCCCCGTTGTAGAGATGGTAGCTTTTATCTGTAATCAGCGACTGCGCAATGATTTCCCAACATTCGGTTGCTGAGCTTGTAAAAAACACCGTATAATTTTTTGGGATTTCAAGTCTTTGCTTTAAAAGTAAAATTGTCTTTTCCGACATTTCTACAAATGCTTCACTGCGGTGATTAATGCTCATGATGCCAGCTTTGAAAGCATCTTTAACGTAACTGGGAATTTCATTGTAAACGCGTGAAGGGCCCGGATAAAAGCTTATCATAGTATTAATTAAGGATCACATATATCTGCCGAAAGTTCGAAACTTTCATGAAGTTTATTCAACGTAGATTAATAAATTTCGGCTAACACCGTTTTAAAACCTAAGTCACGCTGGGGTGTTTCAGTAAGTGAGCAAATCGATCCATGGGAAAAACCGCTATTTCAACATACATTCTTATTGGAATTAACGTGCTGGCTTTCGGCTGGCTGGCTTTGCAACAACAAAGTTTAATGATGAATAGCAGCCATGATGTATTGGCTATTCTGAACGCCGGGGCAAATCTTAATCCATTTACCCTTGGAGGCCAGCCTTGGCGAATCATCACTTCCATGTTTCTGCATTTCGGGATCATCCATCTCCTGGTAAACATGTATGCGCTGTATGTATTGGGAACCTTGCTGGAACCTGCCTTGGGGACCACGAGATTTTTATTGGTTTATTTTTTCTGCGGCATTGCTGCCGGACTTGCCAGTTTGTTATTCAATCTATATACCCCAAGCGCGGGTGCATCGGGCGCTCTATTTGGATTGTTCGGGTATCGTTTAGGTGCAGAGGTTATAGGAAATTTTCATGACCGGCAGAAGCTGCTCAGCATCTTTCTAAACTTTGTTGTATTTGTGGTGATCAACGCATTTATCGCTACAAGTGTAAGTGTAGACATGGCAGGTCATATCGGTGGCTTTGTCGGCGGACTGTTCTTAGCTGCACTTCATTTTCGGTTACGCTGGTTTATCAAGAAAAAATACCTGGCACTTTTGCTGGTGCTGTTGGCTAGTACGTTGTTTGTATTGCCTAAGGACCAGTTGAGATACTATCAGATATTTCAGCGTGTATTAAAAGCAGAAGATCATACGGATGAGCTTTATAAAAATGTAACAACAAATAGCGAATTAAAGGATAGTTTGAATGCGATGATACCTGTATGGGATTCGATTGCTTCATCTTTAAATGCCATTAACAAGATACCGTTTCAGCTCAGTGCCGATACAGCAATTTTAAGAGATTACATTCAGCTGCGCAGACAGGAAACGTTTTATAGAATCAAGCAGATAGAACGTGAATCATATGTTTACTACGATAGCCTGGAAATCGTAAATGGGAAATTTCGGTCTCTTCCTGAACTAACTTACGTGCTCAATTATAAGATAATTGAAACGCAGCAAGAGTTGGAGGATACGATAGCATCTCATAACGCGCTCTTGGAGCCGGCGCGCGTTTACTATGACGAACATTGGAAAGAAACCAGCGACATTAATGCTGCCAAATATTATCGCATCGGCCAAAAGGATTCATTGGGACGTTGGCAAGGTGTTGCGATAGATTATTATAAGAATGGCGATATACAGATGAAAGGAAAATATTCCAAAGATATGAAGGATGGAATTTTTATTTACTACTCGGACCATCACACCTATGAATCTGCCGGTAGATATGATAAGGAACAACCGGTAGGTAAATGGGAAAATTTCCATTGGAATGGTTCCCTTGAAAGTGAGGTATTTTATGGAGATCAGATTTTCACCGCTACCGTGTTTGATTCACTTGGTAACCCGCAAGTGGTTAACGGGAACGGTAACGCAAAACGATGGTATTCGTCTGGTCAATTGGCCGAAGAGGGACGATATAAAAACGGAAGAAAAGAGGGATTGTGGTATGGATTTCATCGTAATGGAAGGCCTTATTATAAAGAACAATATCGTGATAATCGGTTGATCCATGGTGTTTCGGAGGACTTGGATGGCCGGCGTTATGTGTACGATTATTTAAGCGAATATCCTTTTCCGGAGAAGGGTATGCCTGCTTTTAAAAAATACATCACCCAAAATAAGCGCGAACCTTTCTATAAACCATCCCACGGTAAAGTAAAGCTGACATTTACAGTGGGGATTGATGGGTCGACATGGAATTATGTTATCATTCAAGGACTGTCACCGGAGTGTGATCATGAAGCAGTTCGTTTACTGAAAGAAGGTCCACGGTGGAGACCAGCGCTCCTCCATGGACAAGAAAAAATACCATCACAAGGGTATGTTGAAATTGATTTCTAGGACTTGAAAAGGGTTTGAAAACAACATGTGGTTTCCAAGAAAATTATGGTCAACATGTATCGAACCTTCACAACTTCTGTTATCTTGAATGGATTAATTTTTAATTACTCATGCGTAAAATTCACTTATTAAGTCTTCTGTTTCTCCTTTTAAATTTCAATTTAAAGTATGCTCATGTACAAGATCCGAGTAGCGTCGTTGCCAAAGGAGCCAAGCCTGTGCTCGTTTCTTCTGACTTTATATTTACTGAAGGCCCTGCTGTAGATGCTGATGGCAACATCTTTTTTACTGACCAACCTAATGATAAAATCATGAAATGGTCTACCGATGGAACATTGTCTGTATTCATGGAGGGAGCAGGAAGATCTAACGGGCTTTTTTTTGATAACGAAGGACACCTGATATCTTGTGCCGATCGAAATAATCAGCTTTGGCAAATCGATAAAAACAAAAACGTTACCATCCTGGTAAAGGATTTTGAAGGGAAAAAATTAAATGGGCCTAATGATGTCTGGGTAGATCCAAAAGGAGGAATGTATTTTACCGATCCTTTTTACAAGAGAGATTACTGGACAAGAACGGAAAAAGAAATCGAACAAGAGAACGTTTATTATCTATCGCCAGATAAAAAGAAACTGTCGATTGTAGCAGCAGATTTATTACAACCCAACGGACTCATTGGAACACCTGATGGAAAAAAATTATATATCGCAGATATTAAAGGACGAAAAACTTATGCCTATTCCATCAATGATGATGGTACATTAACAAATAAAACACTGTTTACCGATATGGGCTCCGACGGCATGACTATCGATAGAAAGGGAAATGTTTATTTGACAGGACGTGGCGTTACCGTTTTTAATTCAAAAGGGGAGAAGCTGGAGAATATACCAATCGATGCACCATGGACTGCCAATGTGTGTTTTGGCGGAAAAGATCGTAAGACACTTTTTATCACAGCAAGTAAATCCGTCTATACCTTGAAGATGAAGGTAAAGGGAGCTTATTAAAAGTTTTGTAGTGTCTATTTTTCTCAGAGCGCCTTTTAGCTTAATGGGATGTTTCAGAACGCAAAGGCACAGCCCCCAGGGCGGTTAACCACATTGTTTATTTCTTCATGGACCACCCTATACATCCCAACACGACCAGCAGCATCAACCAGGAAGAGACCATCGTAATTTTGTTTCCGACGACATAAGGAGCAGGCTTGAATTTAAACTCAACGGTATGCTTACCGGAAGGAATAACCAGGGCGCGGAGTATATAATTAGCACGAATTATTTCCGATTCCTTCCCATCAATTGAAGCGATCCATCCTTTTGGATAGTAGATCTCTGAAAATACCGCTAAACCGTTTTGCGCCGACTGACTTTCGTATTTCAGATAGTTGGGTGTATGCTCAATGAGTTTGATGGACGAGGAACTGTCAAAATTGATATCTGCGACCTTGAACTTGGAGCCATCGACAACGGCAGTTGTTCGCGTATCAATGTCGCATACTTTTGTTAATTCTTCGGTCGGGGAGTTTACGGTCTCCACTTTGGAAACGAACCATGCGTTTCCGAGCGCACTTGCATTTGGAATGATGTTGTCACGGCCTCCACCATATACCAGGTATTTGGCATTGAGCATGTTGATCACCCCATATTTTCTAAAATCTATGTTACCTGAAGATGCATCCTGGATAAGCTCATTTGTTTCGCGGGCCAAACAGGTGTCATAAAGATCTTGATACCGTCGAAGTTTTACGCCATGATAGCCGCCAATAGAGTTATGAAAATAGGATGTACGCGCCTCCGCGAATGCATCCTGCAAATTGTATACACGATAATATGATTTGTCCTTTAATATTTCCTGGTCGGCCTCAGTAAGTGTAAAAAAGGTATTCTCACGTTTTCTTTTATAATCGTCCTTGGTAAGAAAGCGTGCATCGACAACGGCAACATCCAATAGAACAATGGCAATTAGGAATGAGTAAAATGCCACTGGTGCTAGTTTATTCCAGATCTCAAAATACAATACCACAAATGCCAACGTTATAAATACGAATGACCTGAAGGCATCGCTCCGTAAAAGACTTTTACGGTCATCAGCCAGGGCGCTGATAAACCAGGGGGGCATCGCTTCCTCGCCGTCTTTAATGAAACTAAACATGCCTGCAAAGAGTAAAAGCAACAGGCAAATTCCACCGACGATCCCGAACGCAACAAGTAGTTTCTTCTTCGTTGGCTTGACTAATCCTTCAGTAAGGACTTTTTCTACTGCAATAAACCCTAGCAACGGCATTGCTATGAGAATCATAACAACTGCAAAAGTAAACGAGCGGAATTTATTATAGCCGGGCAGGTAATCGAATATGAAATAATTGAAAGTTGAAAAATTACTTCCCCAACTCATCATAGTGGCTAGTATACAAATGAACACAAGCCACCAAACATATTTTTTTTCAACAAAGATAATTCCTAAAACGAATAAGAAGACAATGATAGCTCCAGCGTAGTAAGGAAAAGGTGTACTAGGTCCCCAGTACGCCCCGGAATAGTACGCCAACTGGTTGAACATTTTCTCATCCCCGTTTCGTGCGAGTGCCTTGTACGTTTCGCTCTCCCGATCTTGTACAAATAAATTTTGACTCGTACCTCCATAGTAACTTGGAACCAACAACGTCATGGGTTCGTCTATGGCATAGTTATATGCGAAGGCCCAGTCTCTGTTTACGCCAGAAGATGCCGTGGAAGCACTTGAAGACACCAGCTCCGATTTACCGCGCGAGTAGGTGCTATATTCCAGAACCGCCCACATTGGCGCTATAAAGGTGCCAATGGCAATAATCGAAGCCGGCACCAGCCAGGCGATGGCCTTAAAAAAATCCGGTGTTTTATTTTGTTTAATAAAGACAACGAGCTGCATGATCCCATAGGCGATGAGTATTAACAATAAATAATACGTCATTTGTAAATGGTTCTCGCGCAAATGAAGCGCCAGCCCAGCCGTTGTTACACCAAATCCCAGAATCTTGTTGTTAGAAAAAATGAGATGCACGCCGGCCATCACCAATGGCATGAACGCAATTGCACCGATTCTTGAACTGTGGCCAACATTTAATCCTACTATCAAATAAGACGAAAGACCAAATGCCAACGCGCCCGCAATAGCAAGATAAGGCCTCACGCCAAAGGCCAACAGCATGATATAATAGGAGATAAACGCAAGATAGATGTTAGCAATAGGATGAGGGAGCGAGACGGCCAGGACACTTTTCAAGAAACTGACCGCTCCATTTCCCCATTCAACATTCACAAGGTATCCCGGCATGCCGCTAAACATCGATGGCGTCCACAATGGTTCGTCACCGGTTTTAGCACGATAATCACGCATAGCTTTTGAAGACCCTTCCCACTGTGTTATATCCTGTTGATCCAATACTTTGTTATCAAAGAAAACCGGATTAAAGAAGAAGACAGTGACGATAAGAAATACGCCAATGGCAATAGCATGTGGCAGTACATCCTTCGAAAAGTTGATTTTTTTCATAGTTATGAAATAACAACCCGCAAAATAGAAAGATTGTGGAATAAAACTTACCAGGGATTCCAAATTCGGAGACTGCGGTGCTGGACGGTTTTAAAGCGGTTATCCACCAATTGTCGACATCGATTCTGAGGCTGGAGATTGGTTCACCCTTTTTCTTTCGGCCTCAAAGCCATCTTTGGATCTGGAGGTGAATGCTTTTAGAAGTTGTTGCTTGATTTGTTCATCATTTGCACCATTGCGTAACAGTTGACGAACATCCAAAACTCCATCATCATATAAACAAGTTTTTAAAGTGCCCTGTGCGGTTAATCGAATCCGGTTGCAGGTGCCGCAAAAAGTACGGCTGAATGCAGCTATAACGCCGACACTTCCCGTATATCCTGGAATCTTATAATTGTATGAAGTGGAAAATGCCGCGTCAGGTATTTTGGTCAACGTTGGATAATGCTGCTCAATATATTGAAGAATCTTTCTGTAGGTCCAATTGAGTGTAGGATAATGGTTGCCTTCGCCGTTGAAAGGCATCTCCTCAATGAACCGTATATCCACGGCATTATTCCTTGAAAATTCAATCAAGGGCAGGATGTCATCAATGTTTTTTCCGTCCATAACCACAGCATTAATCTTTACGGGAATTTTATGCTCCAACAAAAGATTCAGCGTGCGCATCACCGGCTCAAATTCATCACGTCGTGTAATAGCATGAAATCTGGATTTATCCAGGGTGTCCAGGCTGAGATTCACCGATGCGATACCCAGTTTTTTTAGCTCTGGCACATAAGGAGCAGTAAGCACGCCGTTGGTAGTGAGATGCAAATCCTGGATGCCGGGAATTTCGCTGATCCTATTGATCAGTTTCATCAAATCATTCCGGACGAATGGCTCGCCGCCAGTTAACCTCACTTTTGAGATTCCCAAAGATGCCAGTATCGATATCAGGCGCTCAATTTCTTCGAATGTAAGAAGCTGTTTCTTGGGTAAATACCGGATACCTTCCTCCGGCATACAATAAAAGCATCGCAGGTTACAGCGATCCGTAACGGCCAACCGTACGTAGGTAATGGGTCTTCCGTGATTATCGTAAAGCGTTGTCAAAGGTATTTTGCGTAAGGTACAAAGTTACCGGTTCTGGTTTAAAAGTTTAAATGTTATCTATGATTCGTTTCGTGCCGTCTGTTGCCCTTTAATCGTCGATCACTGGTTGTTGGCCTGACCAAAATATTTCTTTCTGAAGCTTATTAGCCTTTTTGTGGCGCCAATTATGCAGAATTGTGACCTGCAATCGTTAACCAGACATTAACGCAAAAGCACGGAGGTAAAAACGAATTTTTAACTATTAATATTTAACTCTTTACCTTTGCGCTATGAATAAGTATCGAATTAAAGCTTTTGGGATTACCAAAGACTTACTGGGAGGTCGGGAGACTTTTATAGAAATTGAGGGCCATACCGTGGGACATTTGCGAGCTGCACTGAATGAGCGATATCCACAGTTGCTAGGTCTTCGCTCGTTATTTATTGCTGTAAATAACGACTATGCAGATGAAAATATTCAGCTAAATGACGCCGATGAAATCGCCCTTATTCCTCCCGTTAGCGGGGGGTAAATACTTTTTTTTCTTTGCGTTTTTAGGGTATTTAGTTACCTTCATTAACTCGCTGGATTTTATTGTTCAACCCAATCTTTTTCAATCATGATTAAAATCACTGAAAAGTCAATTGACGTACAGAAGATTATCGATACAGTTTCCAGCCTTGGTGCCGGTGCTGTGAATGTATTCATCGGGACTGTTCGCAATAATGCTAACGGAAAAAATGTATTGTGGCTCGAGTATGAAGCGTATGAAACAATGGCGGTGTCACAGATCAGAAAAATAATTGATGAAGCATCTCATCGGTGGCCATTGTTAGGTTGGGCAGTAAGTCATCGCATTGGTACATTAAAACCAGGTGAAACATCTGTGGTCGTTGCTGTGTCTACACCGCATCGAAAAGACTCTTTTGAAGCTTGTCAATTTATTATTGACTCCGTAAAATCTGTTGCGCCTATTTGGAAAAAAGAAGTATTTGAAGATGGCGAAGAATGGATTTCCGCGCGCCCGGCCCTGGAAATGAAAGCCTAGGTTTTTGATCGATATCCCTAAATAAAAAAGGCTCCCATCGGAGCCTTTTTTATTTGGTTATGCCAGCAGATAGGCGACGGTTGAAACAATGCCTACAGCAAGCGAAAATCCTATACTTAGTGCGATAAGCAAATCACGATGAATCGGATTTACCTGTGTTTTTACAACTGTTTTCATGGATAGTAGATTTTTTTACTAAAACGAAGATACGAAGAAAATGTTATAAACGGGCTAAAATCTTACATCGATAATACGCCATATTTGGAAAAACCGCCTTCCAATTTTGTATCTTTTTGACATTCCTGCATTTAGGTTTTGAAATTTTACCTGAAAAAAAAATTGGTGATTCAGCAAAAAGATAACCGGCAAGAGGAATCGCACGCTGAGGATTTTTTAATTAAAAGATCTCAGGCTGATCCTGAAGCCTTTAGGCCTCTTTATCAAAAGTACTTTAAGCGAATTTTTCTCTTTGTTCTTCACAGGGTGGGCGATAAGTCGTTGTCGGCAGACATCACCAGCCAGGTATTTCTAAAGGCGCTGCTTCATATAAAAAGGTTTACGTTTCGAGGATTGCCTTTTTCGGCATGGCTATTCCGAATTGCTTTAAATGAATGCAACGACTATTTCAGAAAAAACAATCGGTACCGACTTGTAACTATCGAGGATGTCAGTGTCCAGCATTTATACGAAGAGCTTACAAATGACTCACACCTCGATGATCTGCACGAACGGCTTCCTGACATTCTGCAAAAGCTTACCCAGGAAGAGCTGCAAATTATTGAACTGCGATTCTTTGAACAGCGCCCTTTTAAAGAAGTTGCCGATATCATAGGGATAACAGAGACCTACGCGAAGGTAAAAGTGTACCGGATACTGGAGAAAATGAAAAAACTTTTTCTAAAGAAGAAATGAGACAAAAGATCAGCATAATGAAACATAAAGAGAATCCTTCGGATGAAGAAATTCAAAGTTATATGAACTTTGATAGTCTCTTGGAGAAGAGAAATATCACGATACGTGCAGCTCGCACCAAATCATTTTTAAAGTGGGGAATTCCCGCGTTTGTCGTTACAGTAGCTTTGGTGTGGTTTTTTTTACGGCAAGATTATACACCTACCGTTGCAGCAACCACAAGCAAAACAACGGATTCGGTTGGTGGCACTAAAAAAACAAATTTACCTTCAGTTCCAGTGGATACAAGTAATGCTCAAAACATTGCGCGGCAGAAACATGCAGCCCGGGTGCCGTCAAAACCTGGAGCAATGTCGCAGCAAAAAGAGCAAAAGGAAACATCCCCGTCTAAGCAAATAATTGAGCCTCTGACAAAGGAATCTGAATACAAACAAGCAGAACCTGTACAGGGTTATCCTGAACTGTATAAATTCTTCAATTCCAACTTGATTTATCCAGGTGCAGCATTGAAAGATTCCATCCAAGGTATTCAGACCATTTCATTTGTTATAAACAAAGAAGGAAAGCCTGAACACATCCAAGTGGTTAATTCGTTGGGCGAACCTTTTGAAATGGAAGCAAAACGTTTAGTTGAAAACATGCCGGCGTGGAAACCGGCGACTTTGAATGGTAAACCAGTTGCAAGCAAAGTATCGCTGCCACTCACTTTTCAAATTCAAAAAATTAAAGAATAAAAAGATGAGCCGATTAATAATCGTGATGGGAATTTTCATGCTCATTCATGCCAGTGTCGTGGCGCAAACAGCTGAGCCTAATCTTGGATTACCAGACTCCATCAAACAAGTTGACACGGAATGGGTTGATCTTGACAACGACGGGCTGTTGGAGGTATTGCTATTCATGAAAACAGCAACTGCCAGAAGTTATGCTGGAATAATTAAAGGGGATAGTGTAAGTCCGTTGTCGGAGTTGAATAAAGTGTTTCCAATCTTAAACCATGGAGCACATCTGCTAGCGGATTATAACCGTGACAACGCCATAGATCTTATCATCTCTGGAGAAAAAAATGGCGTCGCATCAACATTCGTTTACCTCAACAGAGGTGCTTACAATTTTGAGAAAATAAACTCTTCACTCCCAGCGTTTTCGAAGGCAGCTTTTATGGACCTGGATAATAACGCAAGGGCTGAGCTAATTATAAGTGGTGAAGATAACAATGGCTACTTTACTAAAATCCTGAAACGCATTTCGGGAGATACATGGGTACCGGTTCACGATTCCCTTAAAATACATTGCTCAGCAATTGAAACTGTAGACGCAAATGGTGACGGTCAAATGGACTTATTCTTAAGTGGCAAGGTAAACCCTGATTCTTTGTTTACCGGATTGTTCATCAACAGAGGAAATTTTTATTTCAATATAAAAAACCAAACGGCCTTGGCGGGCCAGGCATCGCGTGGGGATTTCGACGGAGATGGTTTTTTTGAAATTTTATTGATGGCAGAAAATAAAAACGGCGAGGCTGTCACGGTAATGTATCAAAAAAATGGAGATGCATATCGTTTGAAAGATTTACCTGTGAGATTAAAAAACGGAAGATCATTTATTGCGGATTTAAATTATGATGGAATGGTCGATATAAATTATTCGGGTATCCGTGGAAATGACACGGTCAACATCCTTGAATACAGCAATGGCCAGGTAATTCCACTGCCGGATGCGCAGTTGATTAGCCATCGTTTTGGTGATATGAAACACGATGGTAATCTGGATTTACTCACCGTCAAAGATGACGCCGCTGTGGCATTAGAACTTCCAAATGTTTTGATGAAAAGCAAAAATTTCGGACCTGGTGCACCGCTTAATGCCGTTGCCCTGCCAGTATTTAACCGGGTATTTATGTATTGGGATAAACCCGCTGACGACCATACGCCGCAAAAATCGCTTACCTATGATGTATTTCTGGATGGTGCAGAAAATTATCAATCAGGGGAATTTGATTTAATGAAGGATAAACGATTGACAGTAACGCATGGAAATAACGGTACGCAAAATTTCAAACTGCTGAGAAAAGTGTCGGTAGATGGTTTGAGATTTTCAATCCAATCAGTGGATAATAGTTTTCATGCAGGTTCGGTGTGCTTGGGTGGTACAGGTGTCGGAGGATCACCATGCGCGACTATTGCAACGGAGGCGATATCTGCATGTTCAAAGGAAAAGCTGGTATTCACCTCCCCTCCGACGGCACTTTGGTTTTCATTTTCGAATGGTTTTGTAGGAATCGGCAGTGAGTTCAGCTTTGCCGATACCAAAGGAGATACGATATTTTATTACAATCCTATGGGGGAAGCTTGTTCTTTGTTGAAAGCCTGGGCGATTCAAATTAAAGACGATACGTTAAAAGTTGAGAAAAACGAAAAATATGTTTGCGCAGATGCGTCTGTTTCATTTGAAGTGGAGCCAGGGTGGGGGAATGTATTTTGGACCAGCCTGGAGCATGGGGACCTAGGTTCTTCTAACACTATCACTATTAAAGCAACAAAACCCGATTCAATAACTGTTAAATTATCTAATACTTTAGGGTGCACCATTATTCGCAAAACGGCAGTGAAACTCAGCAAGTCAGAAGTAAAAGTTGCGGTCGATCATTTCAGGATAATGAAAGGCAGCAACGTTCAGCTACAGGCCAGCGGCGCACAACGTTATATCTGGGCGCCGCCGACAGGACTTAGTCAGCCTGATGTCCCTAATCCTACAGCATCGCCTTCCGCTACGACCCAATATACGGTTACCGGATACGACTCCTTGAATTGCGCAAGTCAGGCTCAGGTAACGATTATGGTCGAAGAAACAGGTTTTATTCCCAATCTATTTTCTCCAAACAACGATGGACAAAACGATCAGCTCAAAATATACGGCTTAGTTTCTGCGCAACAATTTTCGATCAGCATCTACGATCGTGAAGGTTCGCTTGTATATAAAACTTCAAACCTACCGGAAGCACTGCAGCACGGTTGGGATGGAACAAAAAATGGATTGAAACAACCTCCAGGCGTCTACTTTTGGAAAGTGAAGGGAGCGCTTGCTTCAGGACCTCTGTTACTTAATGGGAAAGATAGTGGCTCCGTCGTACTGATTCGGTAATTACTGTGTTGCATGAAAATCATTGTCGTTAGCATATTGTTTTTTGTTTGCATCACGGCGAGTTTTGCACAGTATTTTCAATTCTCTCAATATAATTTTACGACGCAGCGAATTAACCCGGCTGAAGTAGCTAGTTCCGATAATGCCACGTTAAGTTTTGATTATCGAAACCAGGCTACAGACGGAGGTTTCCATTTAACAAGCAATGTGGTAAACGTTTCTTATCCGTTCATCTCGCCTCGAGGAAACCGATGGTCGGGCGTTGGCTTAAGTTTTATGGACGACCGGTCTGGTCAGGCAGGAATCTTTAATACGCAGGAAGCTGGATTATCGTATGCTTTGAACGTACCAATAGCTAAACTCCAAACGATATCGCTGGGGGTAAAGGCCCTTTATCAAAACCGAAAAGTGGATCTTGACGGTTTGTATACCGGTGCTCAATATGTGCCGGACAGAGGTTTCAATGAAGCTCTAGCGAGCGGTGAGAACACAGGCCAGTTCAATACTGACTTTTTTACTTTCAGTACCGGATTGTATTGGCAGAAGATCAACAAAGAAGGAACAAGGCTTGCTTATTGGGGCGTTTCCTTTTTTGATTTTAATAAGCCCAAGAATTCATTTTTGGAACAGGAGAGTCACTTGAACTCAACATTTGTTGTATCCCTGGGATTTCGAACATATCACCGGGGGAATGTAAGTATGTTTCCGGAGTTATTATATACGCGCAGTGCGTCAAACAACGTATTAAACGCCGGATTAATTACCCGGTACGATCTCAGTACTTCGCGCGAGCAAGGACCCACCCATTTAAATTTCATTACCAAATATGTGATCGGTCGGTCGGGGATAATTGGCTTACAGTTGTATAAGGAGAATCTTACCATTGGTCTTAGTTATGATTTTCCTGTTATTGTCAGAAATGTTGCCAATACAGGTGCCGTTGAAATTGGAATTGAATTGCGTAAACTGGTGATCCCGAGAAAGCGAAATATCGGAAGGTCGAAGAAAAAATTGACGCCGAGTTCGGTGAAACCTGCCGTTAAAAAAGAAGTCACCAATAAAATTCCGGTAAAGAAAGCCCCCGTCGGAAAAGATAGCCGTGCTGATTCTTTAGAAACGAAGACTATCCTTAAAGAAGACTTGACTTCAAGGTTAAAGAAAAAAAAAGATTCGGTCAATGCCAGTGCAACCACGGGTACATTTCAACATGAACCACTGATTCTGGAAAAGGCGACGCTGGACTTTAATTTTGAGTTCAATAGTGCTGACGTTAATAAGAAAACAGCCCAATACCTCGATGACCTTGCCCAAGCGTTACACGATAATCCCGAGCTAAAAATTCAGTTGGTTGGTCATACGGATAATGTTGGGTCTGAAAAATTTAATTTGAAATTATCGCATCACCGTGCGCAAAAGATCAAAGAATATCTGATAAACAAGGGCGTTGAGGAGAAAAGGATTTCTGTTGATGGAAAAGGGATGAAGGAGCCTTTGAATGACAACAGCACAGCGGAAATGCGAGCGCTTAACCGTAGGGTTGAATTAACTATTCTTTATCAAAATTGAGCTGCGTTGTCGGAGTTTCCGAATGCGGAGCGCAGATCATTCGTTTTTAAAGTTCGCTTTAAACTTCTCCAGTTCCTCCGGGCTATTGATATTAGCCAATGCATTCCGATCCGGGATTTGGATGATATGCGTATTGTACTGTTTCAAAAAATCGCGGGGGCTGATTTTTCCTTCTTTATAAAAATTCGACAGCAGCGAATGGGCGCGCGGTTCCCAAATGGCAATTAAAGGTTCAGGATTTTTTCCATCGGAGTCATAAAAGCATGTAGCTACCTTGCTGGTGTCGCGTCTACTGATCAGGTACGATATGACTTCGACATCAATTAACGGCATGTCTACTGGCACGGTGAGCCAGGCTGCAATTGAGTCATGAGCAAATGCCGTCAGGATGCCATTCAGGGGGCTCTCAAAATCAAATTTATCTGGAAGTGGATTAAAACGCGCGGGGACCGTTTGCGTAATCTTGCAAGAGGTAAATACTGCTGCGCAAAAATTTTTCAGTACTGCAAATAAATATTCGCGTTGCGAAACATTGTGATATTCGATAAGACTTTTATCCTGGCCCATCCGCAGGCTTTTGCCACCGGCTAAAATCAATCCGTTGAGTGTTCTGGCTGTTGTATGCTTCATTTCATTTCGTGAATTTCTTTCCCACAATGTGGACATACTTTGGTGTGTTTCGAACCTGCATCTTTTGTGTGTAACATTTCAAAAAAACCCGACGACAAGATACCAGCAGGCAAAGCAAGTAATCCCACCCCGGCAATAGCAAAAAGTCCACCTAAAAATTTGCCTAATGTAGTAATGGGTACGATGTCTCCATAGCCGACTGTTGTCAGTGTAGCAATGCCCCACCACATTGTTGCCGGAATGCTGCTAAATTTATCTGGCTGCGCTTCATTTTCGGCATAAAACATAATGAAAGAAATGACAACGAGGATAAATAAAATAAAAATGAAACTAAGGACCAGTTGTTCTTTACGGTCTTGTAACACCCGTTTAAAGATGCTAAGCGCATGAAGGTAGCGCGCGATTTTAAACATTCGGAACAGGGCCATTAATCTAAAGATTCGCAGGAAGCGAAGATCAATTGGCAGAAAGACGAGATAGAAAGGAAGGAAAGCTAAAAGATCGATAATGGCAAGCGGAGTAGCCATGTATTCGAGCCTTCCTCGTACGGGATCTCTGTACTTCCTGTCCTCAACGATCGAATAGACACGTGCGATGTATTCGATTGTGAAAAATATCAGTGAGTAGATTTCGAAGCCTGTAAACAGCTTGCCATATTCATTGTGAATGCTTGGAACAGAATCAAATACAATTTCAAGGATGTTTAGGATTATCGTAAGAATAACGACCAACTCAAAAATTCTTTCGATAACCCCTCCTCTTTCGTCCGGACTTAAGGTGAGGTACAGCCGCCTGCGAAATGTCATGTCTTATATGCGTTTAAAATCTTTTTTTCCACCCGACTTTGCCATTAGTTTGATTTCCTGAATTACAATATTATGAGAGAGGGCCTTGCACATATCGTATACGGTAAGTGCTGCTACGGAAGCAGCAGTAAGCGCTTCCATTTCCACGCCTGTTTTCGCGGTAACGACTGTTTCAGTTTCAATCACTATTTTACGATTTTGTACATGGATTTTTATTTGGCAATCTTCAAGACCTAACGGATGACAGAAGGGAATTAGATCTGCGGTTTTTTTTCCTCCCATTACACCTGCAATGATGGCGGTTTGAAACACAGGTCCTTTTTTGGTGATAAGTTCGTTGTTTTCAATCTTATCCAAGATCTCATCGCCAACGTCAATAATAGCTTGAGCACGCGCCCTGCGAAGTGTGATTTTTTTCTCTGAAACATTTACCATTTGTGGATTTCCATCCTTGGAAATGTGTGTAAATTGTTTTTTACTCATACTTTTAACTGGCTCACCGTTCCTTTCTCTTAGAAAATTTGGTGTGCGTAAATTAAATTAAATCTATGGTGAGTGTTGCAGAAGCTGCTGATATTATCTTTTCTAACCTTTATAAACCTGCAGTTGAAAGCGTTCCTCTGCAAAACTCCGTCAATAGAGTTCTTGCTGAAAAGATTATCGCCGACCGTGATTTTCCTCCTTTTGATCGTGTCTCGATGGATGGAATAGCTATTCAATTTCGGCAATGGGAGATTGGCCAAAAGGAGTTTGTTATTGAGTTTACCCAGGCAGCCGGAGATGAACAGAAGAAACTCCTAAATCCCGAGCATTGTGTGGAGGTCATGACCGGCGCCATGCTTCCTCAACAAACCGACACTGTAATAAGATATGAAGATTTAGAGATCACGAACAAGCGCGCTCGCCTCAAAATCGAGAAGTTGGAACTCGGACAAAATGTCCATAGAAAGGGTCTTGATTGTAAGCAGCATGATGTGTTGTTAACGCCGGGAATTTTACTCTCGCCTGCTGAAGTTGCGTTGTTAGCATCGGTAGGAAAAATAAAAGTCGACGTTTTTCAGTTACCCAAAACCGCCATTATCTCCAGCGGAGATGAATTGGTAGATGTAGGTGTTATTCCAAAAGCATTTCAGATCAGACGATCGAATACATATGCCATAGAGGCAGCCATGCATTCCATGAGTTGGAAAGCAACACAATTTCATTTCCCCGATGACAAAGAAATACTGTTAAATTCTTTGCGCACTGTTTTGAATAACTATGATGTATTAATTCTCTCCGGCGGCGTGTCAAAAGGTAAGTTTGATTACATCCCGGCGGTTTTTGAAGAGCTTGGTGTACGAAAACTTTTCCATCAGGTTAACCAGCGACCTGGAAAACCTTTTTGGTTTGGTGCCTCGAACGAAGGTAAAATTATTTTTGCCTTGCCTGGAAATCCTGTCTCGACCTACATGTGCTTTTATCGCTACATTAAACCCTGGATATCGAAAAGCATGGGAATCGATGTACCCGGCATATCAGCTACACTATCTTCAGACTTTTCGTTTGCACCGACTCTCACTTACTTTCTCCAGGTGGCAGTTAAAAGTGAACTGGGAAAATTGTCGGCTTACCCGGAGGCGGGCGGAGGATCGGGTGACTTTGTGAATTTGAAGAATGTAACGGGCTTTCTTGAATTGCCTGCCGATCAAACAGCCTTCTCAGCAGGAGAAATATTTCCTTATTTTCCGTTTCGAAACCTGGTATGAGCACGGAAGCCTGGCGAATCACCATCGGTTTGATTGTAGCTGTTAGCGGAATTATTCTTGCTACGAAACATCTCAAGTTAAATGCATTTTTCTCGTTACTATTAGCTGCTGTAGGTTATGGACTGATAACCGGAATGAGCCTCGGCGAAATTCTGCCAGTTATCCAAAACGGTTTCGGCTCATTGTTGCAACAAATTGGAATTATCGTTGCCTTGGGTTCGGTCTTGGGAATTCTTTTGGAGAAAACGGGAGCAATGGAATCCATCAGCACAGGAATATTAAAACTCTTTGGTGCCAGGCAGTCCGTATTTTCATTGTCGCTGATAGGTATGTTGGTAGGTATTCCGGTTTTTTGTGATTCTGGATTTATTATTTTATCGAGATTAATTCCTTCTCTTGCGCTGAAAACAGCTACCGCACCCGCATCTTTTACACTTGCACTTTCGTCTGGGTTATACACTACACACACCCTTGTTCCGCCCACACCCGGTCCGTTGGCTGCTGCTTCCAATCTCGGGGCAGGTGAACACCTTGGGATCATTATTTTAATAGGGATAGTTGGATCCATACCTGTTCTTTTGGTGTCTTATCTGTTTTCAAAATATAAGGGCGTCACAATTGCGTCGACAATTGATCTCACAACAACGACACAATATGTACGCGAAGTCGCCTTGAAAAAAGCATTGCTGCCTATTCTTCTCCCGATTCTGTTAATTGCAACGGCATCATTTATTAAACTTACCAATGCGCCGCAGCAAATTGTCGATGTTGCCTCGTTATTAGGTACCCCTATCGTTGCTTTATTCCTCGGGCTTCTCTGTGGTTTACTTCTGATCCGTAAGGAAGATAAGGAATTGCCAAAGTGGGTAGGTGAAGCTTTAAAGGATGCTGGAATTATTTTGCTCATCACCGGAGCTGGTGGGGCTTTTGGTGCCGTTATCAAGTCAAGTGGTGTCGATAAATTGTTATCGGAAGTTGGTTCGTCTTCACAATTGCATCCAGTTTTTGTATTACTGTTGGGCTGGACGCTGGCGGCAATTCTAAAAACCGCACAAGGGTCAACGACCTCTGCAATGATTATTGCCAGCTCATTAATTGCCCCTATAGCGTTAAGTTTTGTCGCGCCGCTGGAATTAAGTTTATTGGTGCTTGCGATTGGTGGAGGTGCCATGTGTGTTTCACATGCCAACGATTCTTATTTCTGGGTGGTCTCACAGTTTGGGGGTTTGTCAGCGCAAGACGCATTTCGTAGTTACACCTTCCTTACCTTTTTACAGGGTATTACAGTGCTAATTACATCGATCTTACTTTCTTTAGTTGTATGAAAATTCTGATTGCCCCCGATAAGTTCAAGGGTTCGCTTGATGCATTAAAAGTGTGTGAGGCCATTCAAGAAGCATTGCATGAATCCGGGAAACAAATTGAAACTACATTGATTCCAATGGCAGATGGTGGTGAAGGAACATGCGATATGCTTACATCGTTCAGTGGTGGAAAAAAAATTAAAATACCTGTAGCTGATCCCTACTTCCGGACGATTGAATGTGAATATGGAATTTCTGGAGACGGTCGCACCGCTTTCGTTGAAATGGCAGCAGCTTCAGGTTTACAACTGCTCAAACCTGAAGAACGAAATGCGTTAATGGGTACGACGTATGGTACAGGTCAGCTGATAGCCTCTGCGCTAGATCACGGGGTTACCTCCATTATTATGGGGGTTGGTGGAAGTGGAACCAACGATGCGGGTATTGGAATGGGAGAAGCGCTCGGTGCAAAATTTTTGGATGCATCAGATAAACCCTTAAAGCCTATTGGCAAGAATCTACAAGAGATTCGCAAAATAGATATTCTGAATCTCCATCCACGTATTCGGGAAGTTTCATTCACGGCCATTTGTGATGTTAGCAATCCGTTTTACGGTATTCAGGGCGCAGCGCACGTATTCGGTCCACAAAAAGGAGCAACCCCTGATGATGTTAAGTTTCTGGATGACGGGCTACGGAATTTTGCAGCGGTAGTACGCAACCAATTTGAACTGGATATAAATTTTCCAGGCGCTGGTGCCGGTGGGGGGTTGGGGGGTGGTGCGAAAGTTTTTTTTAATATTCAATTTCAATCCGGAATTGAATTCATTATGAAGTTCATTGGTTTGGAACAAAAGGTAAGGGAAAACGATCTTGTTATTTCCGGTGAAGGTAAAATGGATGAGCAAACCCTTTCCGGAAAAGTTGTTAAGGGGATCGCGGATCTATCACGACAATACCGTAAACCCTTAATCGTCATTGTTGGTAAAAACGAACTACCTATTGAAAAAACGACCTTATTGGGTGTAACCAAAGTCATCACATTAATCAATCATACGACATCGGAAGCGGAAGCTTTTCAGACTACTTATTCAGTTATCAAAAAACGGGTAAAGGACGAAGTAATTCCATTTTTTCTTTAGGGTGATGCGCCTTAACTTTGTTCGCGCAAAAAATAGAATAATCAAAAAAATAAATACTGATCCATGTTCGATAATTTAAGTGTAAAGCTGGACAAAGCCTTTCAAACGCTGAAAGGGCAGGGAAGGATCACCGAAATTAACGTTGCGACCACAGCAAAAGAAATTCGCAAGGCACTTATTGATGCCGATGTCAACTATAAAGTCGCCAAGGAGGTCACGGACGACATCAAGGAAAAAGCGATGGGCCAAAACGTGCTTACCGCTATTTCCCCAGGTCAGTTGTTGGTGAAGATCACCAGTGATGAGCTCACCGAGCTGATGGGCGGACACAGTGAGGACATCAAGATCGAAGGAAATCCTGCTGTTATTCTTATTGCCGGTCTTCAGGGATCGGGTAAAACAACTTTTTCAGGAAAACTGGCCAACTATCTTAAAAAACAAGGTCGTTCGGTGATGCTCACAGCTTGTGATATCTATCGGCCAGCGGCCATTGATCAATTAAAAGTTTTGGGCCAACAAGTTGGTGTTGAGGTGTATGCAGAACCGGATAATAAAGATGCGGTAAAAATTGCACGCGCTGCCATTGAACATGCAAAGAAAAATAACCACCGCGTGGTGATCGTTGATACCGCCGGCCGTTTGGCTGTCGATGAGGCGATGATGAATGAGATTGCTAATCTTAAAGAAGCCTTAAATCCCTCTGAGACTTTGTTCGTAGTGGATTCGATGACCGGCCAGGATGCCGTAAATACTGCTAAGGCATTCAATGATCGGTTGAATTTTGATGGTGTTGTTCTTACGAAATTGGATGGTGATACGCGCGGAGGAGCTGCTTTGTCAATACGCCGTGTCGTACAAAAGCCCATTAAATTCATGAGCCTTGGTGAAAAGATGGAGGCGATTGATCGCTTTTATCCAGAGCGTATGGCGAGCAGGATCCTGGGCATGGGTGATGTGGTTTCTTTGGTAGAAAAAGCGCAAGAGGTTTTTAATGAAGAAGAGGCTGCACGACTTAATAAGAAGCTCCGGAAAAATCAATTCGATTTCAATGACTTTTTAAGTCAACTGGAACAAGTGAAGAAGATGGGAAATATGAAGGACCTTCTGGGAATGATACCGGGAATGGGAAAAGCAATGAAGGATATCAATATTGACGACAATTCTTTCAAACCCGTAGAGGCAATTATTCGGGCAATGACCCTTGAGGAACGTGAAAACCCTGACATAATAAATGGAAGTCGCAAAAATCGAATAGCCTCAGGAAGCGGAACTTCAGTTCAGCAGGTAAACCAATTGTTGAAACAGTTTAGCGACATGCGAAAACTGATGAAAACGATGAATAAGATGGGTGGGGGTAAACGGGCATTATCGGCCATAAATCCTTTCGGGAAATAAGGGAATACCAAGGAAAGCCCTATTAACCTCCTCCGTCATTGATAATTGAGAGACAACCGGCAGCACTTATCAGTTGCGGTTCGAACTTTACAAAAAAATAATATTGGGAATAAACCAAAACTGAATTTCTGCCGTTCTTACAATAGTTTACAGGTTGTTATATAATAGGATGAGAATGCCCCGACTACTCGGGGCATTTTCACGTATATATACCCACTAAATCTCAAATGACACAAATTATGAAAAGAATTACCTTTTTAATGCTGGCGATTGCCACAGTCATCTCGTCGGTGGTTGTTGCTCAAGACAAACCACTCAGCCCTCCGGCTACTGTTGAAGGAAAAATTGGAGCTGCGAATGTCAAGATCGTGTATTCTCAACCCTCTGCAAGAGGTCGCAAAATGTTAGGCGGCAAGGAACCTTACGGACAAGTATGGAGAACCGGTGCAAATGAGGCTACCACCATTGAATTCGACAAGGCGGTAAAAATTGAAGGTAAAGATGTACCTGCTGGAAAATATTCCTTGTTCACAATACCCGGCGAAAATGAGTGGACAATTATTTTAAATAAGGAAGCAAAACAGTGGGGTGCTTATAAGTACAATGAAAAAGATGACTTATTGCGAGTGAAAGTAAAACCGACAAAAACCCCAAACTTTGTTGAAACATTTAACATCGCTTTAGGAAAAGATGAAGTACAGTTAAAATGGGAAAACACGGCAGTTGCCTTTAAGGTGAAAGCTTAAATTTTGTTAAACTATTAATATTAATTAATGTTTATAATTAAGAGTCTCGCTTGCTAGCGGGACTTTTTTATTTTACGCATCTTCACACCGTTAAAAGGAATATGGATATTCTAGGCCGTTATGATCGGGTTGACCTGCCAGATTTAGGATTGTTCGACATACATGCAAAAATTGATACGGGTGCATATACATCCAGTTTGCACTGTCACCATGTACATATCGTAGATGGCATGCTCGAATTCATTTTATTGGACGAAGAGCATTCAGAGTTTACGGGAACAAAACTGAAATTTTCGGAATTTGCATTGCGTGATGTCAAGAATTCTTTCGGAGAAATTGAAAGCCGTTTTGTTATTGTAACAACGTTAAAAATTTTTAATCAAGAAATAACTGAAGAATTTTCTCTTTGTAACAGAGGTTCCCTTAAATTTCCCATATTGATCGGACGGAAGATTTTACGCGACAGATTTCTTATCGATGTGAAGAAAAAAAATCTTTCCTACAGGCATAAGCGCAGCCAAAGAATTCAACTGCGCAAAAAACAATCTTAATCTTTAACACTTCATTTCATGCGAGTTGCTATTCTATCCAGGAACCCAAAGCTGTATTCTACGCGGCGTCTAAAGGAGGCCGGTGAAGCACGCGGCCATAAGGTGGAGGTGATTGATCACATGAAATGTGTTCTCTTTATCGAAAAGAAAAATCCCGTAGTATTGTACCAAGGCAAGCGCCTGGATTATTTTGACGCCATCATACCGCGCATCGGAGCGTCCGTTACTTTTTACGGTGCTGCTGTTGTACGGCAATTTGAAATGATGAAAGTATTTACAGCGGTGGAATCGCAGGCTTTGATTCGCTCGCGCGATAAATTGCGAAGTCTGCAAATACTTTCGCGTGCAGGGCTCGGGTTGCCTAAGACAATTTTTATGGACTACTCGCGTGAAACAGAAGGTATCGTCGAAGCTGTTGGCGGAGCGCCCGTGATCATCAAATTACTGGAAGGTACGCAAGGGCTGGGTGTCGTTTTGGCTGAAAATAAAAAAGCCGCTAAATCTGTGATTGAAGCTTTTCATGGATTGCACGCCAGAATAATTGTGCAAGAGTTTATCAAGGAGGCAAAGGGTGCGGACCTACGTGCCTTTGTTGTTAATGGAGAGGTGGTTGGAGCCATGCGTCGACAAGCACGTGAAGGAGAATTCAGATCGAACTTGCATCGTGGAGGAACTGCCAAAGTTGTTAAACTTACTAAATCAGAAAAACAAGCCGCAATCATGGCTGCAAAAAAGATGGGGCTGGCCGTGGCAGGTGTCGATATGCTGCCGTCTCACAGAGGTCCCTTGATTCTTGAAGTCAATTCGAGTCCCGGGCTGGAAGGCATTGAAGGTGCTACCAAAGTCGACATCGCCGGAAAGATTTTTCAGTTCCTGGAAAAACACGCAGGGAAGAAAAAAATTCAAAAGGATAAAATCAACGCATAATATACTTTTTGTCTATTAATCTTAAGGGGTTAACTTGCTTGTTTAAAGCAATCCGTGCTTAGCTGATTGTATTGTTAACCGAGTAGAAATCAAAAAGCATACTTGAAACAAGTAATTATAGCCGGTCATCAGATTGAACCTGGGGAATTCACGGAGATCAACATTAACATCGCCAGGCTTCCTTCGCATACTATTATAGAAACTCCGATTTACGTCTCCAGAGGTCTGGAAGATGGGCCAGTGCTAGCGTTGACAGCAGGCATGCACGGCGACGAAATCAATGGAATGGAAATCGTACGTCGCATTTTGGACAGCGGATTGCATAAACCCAAACGGGGCGTAACGGTATGTATGCCTATTGTTAATCTCTATGGCTTCTTAAATTATTCGCGTGATGTTCCAGACGGCAAGGACATCAATCGTTCTTTCCCTGGAAACAGGGGTGGATCTCTGGCAAGCCGGTTAGCTTACAACCTCATGCATGAAGTTATCCCTTATATCGACTACGGAATTGACTTTCATACCGGTGGAGCCATGCGCACCAATTATCCTCAAGTCAGGTCAGTGTTAAAAGATTCCATTAACATGGAATTAGCACAAGCTTTTAATGCGCCGTTCACCATTGACGCCCCATTTAGACCTAATTCATTGCGCAAAGAGGCTGCTCGCAAGGGTAAACATGTTATTGTTTATGAGGGAGGTGAGTCATTGCGATTTGATCAACAGGCTATTGAAGAAGGTATTGCCGGCACCCTCAGGCTAATGAGGCACCTGAGAATGATCGATAGTGCACCGGAACCCAAAGAGGAAAATAGAACGATTTGGAGCACCTCATGGATAAGGGCGAAACATGCCGGCTTATTCCAACCTACAGTGCAATGTGGTCAGCACGTTCATAAAGATGATTGGGTGGGAACCATCACTGATCCTTTTGGAGAGTTTAAAGAAAATATACATGCTCCCAGCGCCGGATATGTTATTGGATTGAATAACATTCCAGTGATCAATACGGGGGACGCTTTGATGCTGATCGGTTTTGATAACTTCTGCAGACTTGAAAGCGCACCGATTCCAAGATAGTGTAACTTGTAAATCTAAGCTACAGACTCTCACCAAGAATTCTCAGGAATCGTATAACCTATGGGACAATCAATTAATCCTGATTAAATAAGACTTTGGCCACAGCTTCCCGGTTACAAGAAGGGCTTTGGAGTTTTTGTCGTAGGCGATTCCATTAAGCACATCGGTGTTGGGATACATTCTTTTGATCTCGTTGGAAAGCGGGGAAAGATCCAGGCGACCAACCACTTTGCCGGATGCGGGATCGATTTTCAGGATCATTGCTGTCTCGTAAACATTGGCATAAACATAGCCATCGATGTACTCAAGTTCATTCAGGTTTTTCAATTTTCCCTGCCCAGGGTCCGTCACTGTTAGCGTACGCACTACCTGCAAGTTCGTAGTATCGAGGAAATAAAGTTTATCCGTTCCATCACTCATGATTAGATTTTTATTGTCATGCGTGATGCCCCATCCCGGTGTGTTGTATTTAAACTCACCAACTTTTTTATAGGTGTCGGCATCATAAACAAATCCGGTTTTTTCTTCCCACGTAAGTTGATATATTTTCCTGTTTAACACTGTTATGCCCTCTCCAAAGTAGCGATTGTCTAATGTAACTTTCTTTTCATGCTGGCCCGATCCCGGGTTAACTTCGGCGATCCAGGAATGACCCTTTTGTCCTGTGCTTTCTATTACGCGATTGTTGTATATGACAAGTCCCTGGGTATAAGCTTCAGCATTGTGGGGGAGGGTGCTTACCACGGAATAATTCAGTGCAAGTGAGTCGGTGGCTGCTTTGTCTTCAGTATTTTGTTTGTCGCCACAGGAACTCAGTATTAGCCCTATAGCCAGTGTAGCAAATAAACGTGGCAAAAATTTCATTAAGACATTAAAATTTAGATTCGAAAGAAAGAAAATAATCACATATCACCAACTTTAAAATGAAGCAGATATAATGCCATCTCCCGTAAGGTACATAAAACAAAAAAGGGCTCTTTAGGAACCCTTCTTGAATATTTGGTTTTTTAAATATCGGAGTACTCGGTGGGATGCAAAAAGTAAATGTCAATTTTGGAGACATTGTTTTTATACTCAGCCTTACCTGAAAGTGTTTTCCATTGGGGATCTGCAGAAAAAGCTTTCCAATGCTCATCTCGGGAAGTTTTATTCGGGAATGTGGTCATGTACATCAGGTTAGGCATGCGACACCCCGCGATCACTTCCGCATAAAATACAGCATTAAAGCCAAGTCGCTTAAATAATCCAACTTCATCACCATCATTGAACATCTTCACTTTATTTTTAAAAATCTTTTCCGTGTGGCCTTCATAGCTTCGAAGCTCGTAAATGCGCTCACTCGGTGGTGTTGGATGCTTCGGAACCTCAAGCTTCGGCATCCCAGAGAATGCATACAACAAGATGGACTCCATGCGGGCATAGTTTACATCGGTATAGGGCGCATTCAGATATTCAGATCCACTTGTCTCGTACTGCTTATCTTTTTGTAACGTTTCGGGGAGTTTTGCATATTGATCAAGTGAGGTGTATGGAATCAATACAAATACTTTTTTTCCGAAATTTACAGTATCAGTTTCTACAGGCTTAAAGACGCCTACTTTTGAGATGCCTGCACGGTGCAATGCTGGCACATAAGCATCTTTTAAAAACTTATCTATTCTTTCTTCCTGGGTTTTGGAAGTGATGTTATAGACTTTTATTTCATAATACTCACGCTTTTGCGCAAATGCCGATGAAATGCCGGCTAACGCACATAGCACTAAGATCAAGATTTGTTTCATGGATATATTGATTAATTCCCCTAAAGTAACGGGAGGATTCAACTAAAACAAAAATACTATGATGAATGGAGAACCTGTAATACTGAAAGTGCCGGAAACCCAGAAACTGGGAATCCTATTTATTTTTTTCTTCTTCAATCAAAAACTGGATATCCTTATCTCCCTCCAGGTTATTCATTTGTCTTAAAATCCAGGGGTACCGTTGGTCAATGTAACGGGAAGGTGGCTTCACTTTGTATTTTTTTGGATTGGGGAGGCACGCTGCTATCATGGCTGCTTCCTTTCGCGTTAATTTTTTCGCTGATTTGTTAAAATATTGCCTAGCGGCCTGTTCGATTCCGAAAATACCTTTGCCCATCTCTGCAACATTCAGATACATTTCGAGGATACGTTTCTTGCCCCAGATTTTTTCGATCATAAATGTAAAATAGGCTTCGATAGCTTTGCGTATCCAACTTCTTCCTTGCCATAAAAATACGTTTTTGGCAACCTGCTGACTGATGGTAGATGCGCCGCGAATTCTCCCGGCTTTTTTGGATCCTTCAGTTATTACTTTCTCAATGCTTTTTACATCAAAGCCATTGTGGTCCGGAAAGAGCTGATCTTCGGATGCAATTACCGCCAGCCGAGCGTTGCGAGACATGTCCTGAATGTCGATGTAATCTCGTCTCAGTCCATTGCCTTCAATTAAGCTCACAATCTGTGTGATGGTGAAAGGAGGATTGATCCATTTCAGCATAATAATGTAAATCAACTGTAAGACAAAAAGGATGATGAAGATCTTTTTTATCTTCTGAAGCGCCTTACGAAGCAATGAATTTTTACTCATACCAAGTTGCCGCGAAAATACAAAATGCTTTCGTCTGTTGTAATCCTATTGCTACCTATCTCAAAAAAGTTGCTCTATCGGCAATAGCTCAAAATAATTTGTGATATTTAGAGCGTTGATGAGTAGCCGTGCACCATATACATTGTTTCGAATGAGCGAAGCGTTGTGTTTCTTTTGCCATCACATAAATGTACAGTACAAACCCAAGTAAAAACGAAGTGAGATGAAACGCTATTGTCTGGCACTTGATTTAAAAAATGATCCAGCCCTCATAGCAAAATATGAGGAACACCATCGGAACGTATCACCTGAAATTAAAAAGAGTATGTTTGATGCTGGTATTGATAACGTTGAAATCTACAGGGTGGGTCCGCGCATGGTTATGATTTTCGAGGTCAATGATTCATTTACGTTTGAGCGGAAGGCAGCAATGGATGCCGCAAATCCTAAAGTTCAGGAGTGGGAGGCGCTGATGTGGCAATTTCAGCAACCTTTACCGGGTTCTCAGCCAGGAGAAAAATGGGTTGTTATGGATAAAATCTTTCAAGTTAAGAAAGCCTGACATGCGCATCGATTCACACCATCATCTTTGGAAGTACAATGACGAACGTGATCGCTGGATCACAGATGATATGGCTGTCATTCAGAGGAATTTTTTACCTGAAGACCTGAAGCCGATACTGCATGCCAATCATATAGATGGAACTGTGCTTGTACAAACAGATCAATCTAAAGAGGAAAATATTTTTTTACTTGCAAATGCACTGCAGCACGATTTTATAAAAGGCGTTGTGGGATGGATAGATCTACAAGCGAGAGATGTTACCGACCATCTAGCATATTATAAAGAATTTAAAAAGTTGAAGGGCTTTCGTCACATTCTTCAGGGAGAAGAACAACGTGACTTTATGCTTCGACCTGATTTTAAACGCGGTATCGGTAAACTTAAGGAGCACGGTTATACCTATGATATTTTGGTTTATCCGGATCAATTAAAATATACAGTGGAGTTTGTGAAGGAATTTCCAGATCAGCCTTTTGTGCTTGATCATCTTGCAAAGCCGTATATCAAGGACAAGAGAATAGACGACTGGAAAAAAGATATTCAAGCACTCGCCGTCTTGGATAATGTATTTTGCAAGGTGTCGGGAATGGTAACAGAAGCCGATTGGAAGAGCTGGTCACAAAATGATCTACGCCCTTACCTTGACGTTGTAGTGGAGTCATTTGGCATCGCAAGACTTATGTATGGAAGTGATTGGCCGGTATGTTTAGTCGCTGCTTCTTACGAGAAAGTCATTGACGTGACTTTGAATTATTTTTCATCTTTCAGCGAACATGAACAGGATTTGATCTTCGGTAAAAATGCAACCAGATTTTATAATTTATAAATAGGATGATATGGATTTACAGTTAAAGGATAAAGTAATTATTGTTACAGGTGGTGCCAAGGGAATTGGTGAAGGTATCGTAAAAGTACTTGCGGCTGAAGGCGCAATTCCTGTGATCGTTGGAAGAAGCGAATCCGACAATAAGAAGGTCGTATCCGAAATTGAAAAGAATGGAGGGAAAGCATTTCAGGTAGAAGCCGAGTTAACGGACCCGAAGGCTTCAGAGAAGGCGATAGACACAGTACTAAAAAAATTTGGAAGGATAGAAGGCCTGGTAAATAATGCCGGAGTGAATGATGGGGTAGGATTGGAGCATGGTGACTACGATAAGTTCATGGCTTCTCTTCACAAGAATGTTGTTCATTATTATCTTATGGCGCACTATGCATTGCCGGCATTAAAAAAATCAAAGGGCGCTATAGTCAACATTGGATCAAAGGTTGCGGAAACCGGACAGGGAGGAACTTCCGCATATGCTGCGGCTAATGGTGGGCGGAACGGTCTTACACGCGAATGGGCTGTTGAATTATTGAAGTATGGCATCCGCGTTAATTCTGTGATCGTGGCCGAGTGCTGGACACCGTTGTATGAAAAATGGATTCAGACGCTTCCGGATCCCAAAGCAAAATTAGCCGAGATTGAATCTAAAATTCCTTTAGAAAATCGCATGACAACAGCAGAAGAAATCGCCAATACAACGGCTTTCCTACTGTCCAGCCAGTCCAGCCATACAACCGGTCAGCTTATACATGTAGATGGCGGCTATGTTCACCTCGACCGAAGCCTGGCCAACGCCTGATTCTAATCTTGTTCATCTATTTCATTTACCTTAAATTTTTTTCGGTTTGAAGAAAAACTTTTTAACTATTCTATCCCTAGGTACGTGGCTCGTAGCTCACTTACATGCGGATGCACAACAAATAGCTAGTCAGAACCATCGGACAAATGTCAATTACGATTCTTTACGGATTGTTTTGGAAACTATGCATGATTCTGATCAGAACATCAGGAGAATCTTAATAGACTCTGTGGGGTTAGATTCGCCTGAAGCTCCTAAATACCTTCAACAGATGGCAAATATCGATACGAAAAACAGAGGCAACCTTGAAATAATCCTTGAAAAATATGGGTGGATTGAGCAAAGTAAAATCGGGGAGAAAGCCGCTGCAGGAATATTTTATATAATTCAGCACAGCGATATTGAATTGATGGAAAAATATTTTCCACAGATGAAGGCGCTTGCAGCGCGAGGAGAAGCAAGCATGGTTTTGACGGCCATGATGGAAGATCGGCTATTGATGTGGAAAGGTAAGAAGCAAATCTACGGTACGCAGGCTACGACTGGATTAAGGCCTAATAACAGACTGGCGGTTTGGCCTATAGAGAATCCTTCGCAGGTAAATGCGCTTAGAAAAAAGGCAGGCTTCCCCACCACGGTCGAAGAAAATGCCAAGGGAATGAATGCGGACTATGACCCGCATGAGATACTTCCGCCTCCAAAAAATTGATGATCGCTTCATTTGATAAATAAAAAAAGCAGCCCTCAAGCTGCTTTTTAAGCCTAACCATAAACAATCATTCTTCCATCAGTAACTTTATTTCAGGTAGCTCCAATGCTTTTATTTCCTGAACTGCGCCACCTGCAATGCCTCGTACGTCGCCATATAAACAGACTAAATTTTCCATTGCTTTAAGCAATCTTTTTTCTCGTTTTGCCCATTGACTGGTAAACAATGTTTTTTCTTTCTGAAGATCCTCCTGCATATCATGATAGGATTCGAATGCTGCTTCAAGCTTTTGCTTAAAATCATTTCCGGTGACATACCGGTAAATCAGATTCATCTTTTCTCCTTTATTTTCCTGCGCAGAAAGCACTTCACCAATGCGGGAAAGATTATGCCTGAATAGCAATGCCAAAGCTTTAAATTCCGCAAAAGTACATACCCACACCCCGTCCACTTCGCAAAACCTCGGTTTACCCTCTGGTAGTGTTTCTGTTACTATCACACCAATGTCAGCTTGTTTTAAACGCATGTCGTCTTTCATTTTCGGAATCCATTCGTAGCTAAAATGTTTGGTGCGTTTACTTTCATATAAAATTCTTCCACACTCATTGTCATAATGATCGCGAACGATGTGCACGCAATCTGCACCTCTTTTTCCCTTGGTAATTTCCTCAATGACGTCTCGTGGGAAAGATGAACTAAGATATTCTTCAATGGCAAGCTCTTGCACTTCGCCTTGCGTTTGCATGCTTCCTTGTTCCGTTTTCCGCTTCATCTCGTTGATCATCCTAGACTGGTCATCCAGCTTCTTTTGAAGCTCGGCGTTTTTCATGCGCTCCTCTTCGCGTGCTTTGTCGGTTTCTTCCATCACTCTTTTCTTCAAGATTAGGTCGAGCGTTTCTCTTTCGCGTTGAATTTTGGCTTCCCGTTCGCGAACTTCCAACAAGGCTTTTTCCAGCGCATGCTTATCCGCTTGTTCGCGAATTAACTTCTCCCGTTCAAACAATCTTTTTTTCATTTCATGTTCGATACGCTCCTCCCGGTCGCGTAGCTTTTGTTCACGCTCCTGTAAGATGAAAGATTGATCTTCCAATTCTTTCACGCGTGAAGCTTTTGCTTTCCGATCTTCTTCGATGCGCTGTAAGTGAGTCTTATACTTGGCTTGCTCTTCCTGCTGAATTTTTGCAATCAGGTTTTTTGTGTTCGCCTGAAGTTTTTGGTCAAACTCCTTCTCAAGCTGCGCACGCAAATCGTGTTGAATGGCTTCTTCTGGTGAAAACTTATTGCCACAATGCGGACATTTTACCATTACTGCGATGTGATTTAACATTTCCATAAGCGTTAATATTTGTATCGAAAGTAGTTTCACCTTTTGACAGCTTGTGTCAAACATTAAAATCGTTACTTTAAGTGCTTAAATTTCCGCGTCAGATAATAGGAAAAGCCTGTGTTGAGAAAATTACTTAGGAGTTAATGCGTGCAGTTAAAGTCCAGGCGCAGAAGAGAACGGTTTATGATTCAAAAAATTAATGAGAAAAAAGCGAGTCATTCGAAAAAAAGTCGGTGCTAGCAAGAAGAAAATCATTGGTAAAAAAACGGAATCAATTATTCCGCAAGCCAAATTGCTCCGGCTTTTTCAAATCATAGCGGTTTTAAAGTCGGGTCATTGGACGATCAAACAACTGGCTGATCGCTTCGATACCAGTGACCGAACCATTTACAGGTACATTAATCTGTTGGAGGAGGTCGATTTCTTATTGGAAAAAGATTTTGAGAATCGTTTTTTTATCATCACCACGGAGGATGATCCAACGCAAGCGCAATTTTCCATTGAAGAAACCAAACTCATAAAAAAACTTATTCAAGCCGGAGCACAGGACAATCCCTTAAAGAGTAGTCTTCTTAAAAAACTTTCCCTCAATTCTGAAATGGATAGCATGCCAAGGTTGTTCCTAAAAGCACGCCTCGGGCATTTTGTGGATAAACTTGCCGAAAGCATCCTAAACAAAAATCAAATTGTTCTCAAAAATTATCATTCAGCAAACAGCAATGAGATCCGTGATCGCCTAGTGGAGCCGATTCACTTTGGTGACAACTACCAGTCAATTATCGCTCTTGATACTCAGGATAAAATCTGTAAACAGTTCAAACTGGATCGCATTGGAGAGATAATCGAAATGGGGTCAAAAGTTCAATTTGAAAACCTGCATCAAAAAAATCAAACAGATATTTTCGGATTTACAGGTGATTCCAACACATGGATAACACTTCACCTCAGCCTGCGTGCTTATTTGCTGCTACGTGAAGAATATCCTTTGTCAATACCGTATATTGAAAGAACTGAAAACGGATATACCTTTCATGGACCTGTTTCCAACCTTGAGGGTATTGGAAGGTTCGTACTTGGGCTAATGGATGAAATACAAATAAAGGGGCCTGACCTTTTTAAAACATTTATCGAAAACAAGTTTCAACGCCAAAGCCTAAACCAGAAAAATTAACCGCTTATAACCCTGTGGCAATAGTTTCTTTTCCGCGGGAAGAGATAAGGTGTTCCCTGATTTTTGATTCCCGAAAAAAAGTGAGCGGCTGTAGGGTACCCCCTGCCCGAAGGCGAGCCTCAGCAACCAAAGTTCGAACATCGGTGCGGTACGCGGCCTGCAAAATTTCCTGAGCTTGCGCAACATCGTTCTGCTGCTGAGCTTTTACCAATGCTCCAGTATTTACAATCAATGCTTGCGCATAAGCAATCTGAATCGCTTCTACCGACTGTAGTAAATCTTCCAACGGATCTTTTACATTATGGGAGGCGTCTATCATCCAGGCCAAATCAGTTGCATGGTCCATATGCCTGGCATCCATTCCTTCTATCAACTCATTAAAAATCAGAAAGAGTTGATATGGATTTATGCTACCTACGGTGAGATCATCGTCACCATACTTGGAATCGTTAAAATGAAAACCACCTAACTTGCCTTCCATTAAAAGCAGGGATACGATTTGTTCAATGTTTGCATTGGGCAAATGATGACCAAGGTCTACCAGTGTATAAGCCTTTGGCCCGAGCTTTTGCGCATACAGTAACGATTGTCCCCAATCGCCTACAGTCATGGAATAGAAGTTCGGTTCAAAAGCTTTATACTCCACAAACATTTTCCAATCTTCAGGCAATGCGGCATAAATTTTCTGAAGTCCATCCAGGGTATTCTGAAAAGCCTTTCTGAAGTTTAATTGTCCGGGGAAGCTCGATCCGTCCGATAACCATACCGTTATCGAATTGGAACCAAGTTGTTTTCCATATTCTATAACTTCTATGTTGTGATTGATGGCCTGATCGCGGACGTTTTTGTTGACATGTTGAAGCGATCCGAATTTGTAACTGTACGCTTGATTTTTTTGATCCTGGAAAGTGTTGGAATTCATTGCATCAAACCGAAGTCCATATTGTGCGGCTAAAACCTTGACGGCTTTTGGGTCTTTCGGAATATCCCAGGGTATGTGCAGCGAAATTGCTCCACTGGATTTATTGAGTTGGTGGAGCAAACCGATATCTTCAATTTTTTCTTCCAGGCTTCTCGGCTCTCCACCAGCTGCGAACCGGCCAAATCTTGTCCCGCCTGTGCCTAAGGCCCAGCTTGGAATTGCAATTTGAAAGTCAACGAGCTTCTTGACTACATCCTCTGCATTTGTGATATCACTTTTAATGGCTTCCCATTTTTTTGTGTGCGCAGAAAATAAGGCGTCGTTATGGCGATCCAGTTTCTGTTTTTCGATTTGCATGTGAGAGGAACGACTGTAGTTAAAAAAAATTACCTTACAAAAGCTGCGGCTACACCACCATCAACATTCAAAACATTTCCGGTGGATTTATTCAGCAGTCCACCAACAACAGCAAAGCATGCGTTGCCAATATCATCAGGTAAGATAATTTCATTTAGCAAAGTACGTTTTGCATAGTACGCCGGTAGTTCTGCAACGGAAACACCATACGCTTTAGCGCGACCTTCAGCCCACGTTCCTTCCCATATTTTACTATCGGCAATGACCGCATCGGGATTAATTACATTCACCCTGATCTTGTATGGACCGAGTTCCGCGGCATTTAATCTGCTGAGGTGAAGCTGTGCAGCTTTTGCAGATCCGTAGGCAGCATTGTTCGGGCCGGAGACCAAAGCATTTTTGCTAACGATATTTAAAACATCTCCGCCGATTGCCTGCTTGCGCATAACTTTCACTCCCGTTTGTGTTACCAAGAATTGACCCTTTACCAAAACATCGTAAAGGATGTCCCAATCTTTTTCTGTATGATCCTCCAGTGTTTTTGAAATCGAAAGACCGGCGCAGTTAACCACAATATCGACACCTCCGAATGTTAACGCTGCCACATCAAACGCATTGTGAATTTGATCAGCGTTCAACACATCAAGCACAACGGAGGCCACACTATCCTTTCCGTATTTTTTAAAATCTTCCTGAGCTTTTTCCAGACGCGAGGCATCATTGTCGTTTACAATGACACATGCGCCTTCATCCAAAAACTTCTTTGCAATAGCTTTTCCAATGCCACCGGCACTACCGGTAATCAAAGCAATCCTTCCAGAGAGTGCTTTTGGTTTCGGCATTCTTTGGAGTTTTGCCTCCTCCAGCAACCAATACTCAATGTTAAATGCTTCTTGCCTTGGCAGCGACGTGTATTCCGAAATGGCCTCAGCGCCTTTCATTACATTGATTGCATTAATGTAGAATTCTGCTGCAACTCGTGCGGTTTGCTTATCCTTGGCAAACGTAAACATGCCAACTCCAGGATATAATATAACCACAGGGTTAGAATCTCTTATAGCAGGACTATTCGGGTGTTTGCACGACTCATAATACACCTTATACATTTGCCTGTATGCCTCAAACTGAGGGAACAATTTTCCTTTTATGATTTCAACATCCGATAAATCCTCGTCCGGTTTCAGGGATAGGATCATCGGGCTGATCTTGGTTCTTAAGAAATGATCGGGGCAACTCGTTCCCATGGGTCCGAGTTTTTCAAGATCCTTAGCATTTATAAATTCTAATACCCGATCATCGTCTGTGAAATGACCAACCATTCTGGCGTGGCTTGAACAAAAACCGCGAAGCACTGGAGCAAGAGAAGCCGCTTTTTTCCTTCGCTCTCCTTCCGGCAGCGCTGTGATTTTATTGCCGCCAAAGACGGGTTTCTTCTTTCCATAATTCGCGACGAGGTATTCTGAACATCTTTCAATCACCTCCAAAGTGTTCACATAACTTTCGTAAGCGGTATCACCCCATGTGAAAAGGCCATGGGAGCCCAACATGATACCTCGAATTCCTGGATTCTGCTCAAGGCATTGTTGAAGTTTCAATCCCAAATCAAACCCGGGACGTTGCCAGTCAACCCATCCTATTGTTCCGTTGAATAATTCCTGAGTAATTTTTTTTCCATCCCTGGATGCGGCAATAGCGATGGCGGCATCCGGATGAAGATGGTCAATGTGTTTGAAAGGTAGAAATCCGTGCAACGGCGTGTCTATAGACGGAGCTTTAGAACTTAAATCATAAATACAATGATTGAATAGCTCTACCATTTCATCTTCATAAGCCAAGCCCCTGTAAATTTTTTTCAGACTATGCAGGCGATCTACATACAGTGCAGCTAGTCCACTTTTCTTTAAGGTACCAAGATCTCCGCCTGAGCCTTTGATCCACATCACATTTGTGGGTTCGCCGGTTAAAGGATCTTTCGATGAAACTTTGCAAGATGTATTTCCTCCTCCGTAATTGGTAAGGCGAAGATCAGCTCCTAATAAGTTAGATCGATAAATAAGCAACCCTACTTCATCTCCTTCAAGCTCTTTAGCTTTTTTTTCGTCCCAGAGATAGCTTACATGATTGAATTTTAATACTTCACTGACCGGCATAAGTTTTTATAATAGGTTATAAATCACTGCAATAAAAAATGAAACGTGCATGGGTAATGAGATGCATTACAGGTATCAAAGTTAAAATCCAAATGATTCCTATCTGTCATGATCTGTTATGTATAAAGATCTTTTGAATCAGAAATAGGAAGGGTGGTAGGGCAATCGATGGAACTTGAAATACAACCTGGATTATCGGTACGGTTAAAGTCAAAAGGACTTTAAGTTGAAGTTGGATACCAAAATGTTAAAATCTTGATCTGAATTCCGTCTCAAGATATTGGTGAAGATTATCCAAACCATTCAGCACGTTTACCTTTTCGGGCGCGAGGTACGTCTTGTCTTCGGTGTAAACCACTTCTACAAAAAGATTGCGGAGCATATACATGTGAATTTGGCGTCCATCCTTTAAGCGGGACCCTAAAGCAACACCTTTTTTATGGAGGTATTTAACCTTATTCTCCAACGATAAACGATTAAAGAGGAATTTCTGTAACATAACTTTTTGTCTTTGTTACATACATGGCGAATTTAACGCCACCGGTTTTATGGCGTTTTCGGGCCTAAAAAGACATAAATAGTAAACGGGACGGTCTATTTTTGGGACTTTGATTTCATTCCGGTAAAAACAACGTAGGATGAGATAAGATGCACTTAGCTTTTTTGCGTTTGCGCTTGCTGTGCGATTTTGACAATGGACTCAATAGTTTTGTTGAATCCTTCGACTGTGGAGGGTTTAGTAAGAAAGTCTGTAGCGCCGGCACTGAGACAGAATTCTTTTTCGGATTGTGACGAGGAGGTGGTAAGGATGGCTACAGGGATATGCTTAAATTCTTCCGAAAGTTTAATCCTACTGAGTACTTCACGGCCATGCATCTTAGGGAGATTTAGGTCAAGAAGAATAATATTGGGGAATTTTTTACACGATTTAAGATAAGGTAGGACTTTGTCGCCTTGTCTGACAATGTCCATGGTAAAATTTACGCCATTGTCCTGCAGGGCATCCTGCATTAATTCAACATCATCCTGGTCATCTTCAACCAAAAGGATAGTTAGGTTGTTAAAGTTAGGCATTTAGAAAAATTTACAAAATGGCATAGATTTTTAGGATCCCAAATGTAATTGATTTCGAGATAAGTTTTAATATGGCTAAAGATACGCTTGAAAGGAAGCGAAAATTAATTTCCCCCACTCATATTATTGGTATAGGAGCCTCCGCGGGGGGTATGGAGGCAATTCATGATCTGTTTGATTACATGCCCACAAACACGGGATTTTCATTTGTTGTGGTTCAGCATCTTTCTCCGGATTATAAAAGTTTAATGGCAGAACTGCTTTCCAAACATACCGCAATGCAAGTGAGGGAGGCTTCCAATAATATGGCCGTTGAGCCGGATTGTATATATGTTATTCCTACCAAAAAACTCATCTCCATAAAGAATGGCCGGCTAAAACTGGACGATAAATTAAAATCTCGTGCCCCGAATCACGCTATAGATGTCTTTTTTGAATCTCTTGCTAAGGATCAGAAGAAAAAAGCGGTCGGGATTATTTTATCGGGGACGGGCACAGACGGCACCAAAGGTCTGGCCGCAATTAAGCAGGCCGGAGGTATTTCTGTTGTACAAGATCCGTTAACGGCAGCTTTCGATGGTATGCCGAACAGTGCCGTAGAAAGTGGCTCGGCCGACTTTATTCTGCCTCCCGAAATGATTGGAGAAGAACTTGTAGCATTTATAAAAGATGATTCTTTAGTGAAATCATTAAAAGCATTTAGCCAGAAGGACGAAGACACGCTACGGGAAATCCTGGATCTATTGAACAAGACCACACGCCAGGACTTTAATCACTATAAGCGACCAACACTATTCAGGAGGTTAGCCAAAAGGATGACTGAGTTGAATATCGGCAGTCTTCAGCAATACAGAGATTATGTATTTGAACACGAAGAAGAAATTAAAACCTTAAGCCGGGAGTTTCTCATTAATGTTACCAAATTCTTCAGAGATCCTGAGGCGTTTGAATTCCTACGAACCGAAGTAATCCCTGCCATTTTTTCCAACAAAAAACCAGACGATACGATTAAAGCCTGGGTGGTTGCCTGCAGTAGTGGGGAAGAGGCATATTCTATTGGTATATTATTTCTGGAGTATGTTGAGAAATCAGGAAAGGTATTCCCTAACATTAAAATTTTTGCGACGGATATTGACCTGGACGCGCTGGAGACGGCTTCGAGAGGAGTATATCCCACGACCATTCAAAAAGATGTTCCCAAAGAACTTCTTTCAAAATATTTTATGCAGGAAGGCGGATACTTCCGTGTAACCCCCGAGTTGCGGAAGCTTGTTGTTTTTGCTAACCATGACGTGATGCAAGATCCTCCGTTCAGTCGATTGGATCTTATCACCTGTCGGAATATGTTTATTTACGTTAATACAACGTTGCAACGTAAAGCATTGAAAAAGTTTCATTTTGCGATGAACGTAAATTCCTATCTGATGATGGGACCGAGCGAAAACATCGGAATCTTAAAAGATGTGACCCAAGAGGTAAGCAGGAAGTGGAAGGTGTATAAATGTGTCACTAAAAGAATGGACAGTGATACAATATTTTCGCCGCTTGAAAATGCTGTATATCCTAAACTTCAATCTCCCAATAGTAGAACGGGTGCTATCAATCTAACAGAGATTCTCAAAGATACGTTGTTGGAGGATCGTCGCGTAGCGTTGATTTTGATTGATAAGGAATTTAATGTTAAACAAGCCATTGGCAGTTATAAAAGTTTCATGCGATTTCCTGAGGAGAGTTTCAACTTCAATTTGCTCCGCATGGTCTCTCCCGATCTCGCCGTTGCGCTTGGCGTGGCCGTTAGAAAAGCGATGGCTGATAATGAAAAGGCCACGATGAAAAACATTTTGTTGCATGAACCCGATAGCGTGCGAACCGTAAACGTTATTGTAAAGCCGTATACCCAACGCGCGGATTTTCAGCACCCTTTTATCTCGGTCTTAATCGAGGATGCCCAAGAACCAAAACTCAATCGAAGTACGCTTTCAACAGGCGTTGTTGACAACAATGAGCAATTTTTGGCTTTGGAGCGAGAATTAAACGAAACTCGCGAAAATCTACAGGCCGTGATTGAGGAAATGGAAACTGTAAATGAAGAGCTACAGTCCAGCAATGAGGAAATGATTTCAACGAACGAAGAGCTTCAAAGTACGAACGAGGAACTTCAATCGTTGAATGAAGAGCTTCACACGGTAAGTGCGGAACATCAGCAAAAAATAAAAGAGCTTTTCGAACTCAATGACGACCTCAATAATTATTTTAACAATTCTGATATAGGTCAGATTTTGGTGGACAGTCACATGATCATTCGCAAATTCAGTCCCTCATCCAAACGAATGATCAATCTCATTGAAACAGATATCGGGCGACCACTTCAGGATATAACTTCCAACCTCCGAAACATAAATTTCGTGAACGAAGTCAATAAAGTAGTTAAGACATCGAAACCTATAGAGAAAGAAGTTCAAACTGAAGACAAGTACTATCTGATGCGGATAAGTCCGTATGTACGCCGCGATAAATCGTTCGATGGCGTTGTTGTCAATTTTATTGATATATCCCAATCAAAAAGATTGACTAGTATTATCGAAGGAATCTTTGAAAGTTCTACCAATGGCATTGCTGCAAAAAAAGCGATTCGTGATAACAACAATAAAATTATTGACTTCGAATATCTGGCAGTGAATGAAGCAATGGAGAGAATGTTTAATGTAGAACATGGCTCCCTTGTGGGTAAGCGGTTGCTTGATACATTCAAAGAGGGCAAAGGCAAATATCTTCCCGTATATATCAACGTGGTGGAGACAGGGATTCCGGCGCAGTTGGAGTTTTATAACGAGCACCAGGACAAATGGTACGAGACTTCAATTGTCAAAATGCTCGATGGTATTGTTACAACGCATATCGACATTACGGAACGGAAAAAAAGCGCCGACCTGATTGCTCAGGGCTATGCGGACCTGAAGCGAACATCTGAGAAATTATCTGAGTCTAACAGGCAGCTTGAACGGTCGAATTTTGACTTGATGCAATTTGCATCTGTTGCTTCTCACGATCTGAAAGAGCCTTTAAGAAAAATTCAAGCTTTTGGAAATATTCTGGAGGCGAAGATCAAGAACAAACTTTCGGAGAATGAACTAAGTTACTTCTCCAAAATGATTTCTGCATCGAATAGGATGCAGGCATTAATTGACGATGTACTAACGCTATCGAAATTATCAAATGGTAATTCAATTAAAGTAAAGACAGATCTTAATCAAATTATCCAACAGATTAAAGATGATTTGGAGATAACCATTCATGAAAAGAATGCTGTAATAAAAAGTCAGCCGTTACCTCTTATTGAAGCAGTACCGGGGCAAATGCATCAAGTGTTTCAAAATCTTATTAGTAACGCTTTAAAGTTTGGTAACAAGAAATCTCCCACCGTTAGCATCACATCGGAACCGATAAGTGAGGAGCAGGCAAAAGAATTGAATATTCGTCCAGCGGATTACGTGCAGATACTCGTCAGTGATAATGGGATTGGATTCGAAGATGAATACAGAGAAAAGATATTTGGAATATTTCAACGACTTCATGGAAGAAACTACGAGGGAACCGGTATAGGTCTCGCAATTGCGAGAAAGATTATCGAGAACCATGGAGGATTCATCGTTGCAACAGGACGTGTCAACAAAGGTGCTAAGTTTTACATCTTTCTACCTTTAGTGTCAAAAAAAGTTGTTGCTAATAAATACTTGCAAAACGCACATTAATGAAGCGGTCGTTTCAAATTTGGTCATAGAGACATGTGAAGGGCTACTGTGATCAGGCCTTCTAACCGTTCGAAAGCTGAAACAAACGGATCTGTGCGAATGAGATGTTATGCTTCTTTGAAAGGGTAGTTGGATGGGACGTGAGTCACTTTAACGTCAGGTATTTTAGGTTGAAGCCAGGAAACCAGCCATTCCATTCCCGGCTCTTCGCTTTCTGCGTGACCCAATACAATCAACGACATGGGTAGCTGCATGGATTGAGCGTCGCGGATATACTCGGCGGTTTCCCATTCACTAATTTCGCCAACAATAAGTACATCTGGCTTTTCTCTTTGCAACAATTGGATCTGCGACCTTCCACCAGCCGCCCCAGGAGATAATGCGATGCGCTTACAAACCTGGTTGAGATCTCCAATGAATCGCACCTGCCTTATACCTAAACTTTTTTTCGAGTGTGTGATTAGCTCGGCCAAAGAAATTGGGGGAATGACGACTAATCTTGGATTGTCAACATTAAAATATTTTTGCCACCCTAACTTAGTCAACACACCCATTTGCACTCCGTCAGGTTTGTGCGTATGCCAGTAGTCATGGAAACGCCAGACAACAATGTTATGCTTTTTTAAAAGATCATTTTTATATTGAAATACGCGATCGGTTTCCAACCACGAGGTATCGTCACGGTGATTATAAAACGTAGGTTCGTGTGCAATGATAAAATTAACGTTTTGCACAACAGCCTGTTTAACAACATCGATGGTAGCAAACATTGTTGTTATGATTCCTCTAACTTCTTGTTGACCATCTCCTGACTTTATGGTATCCACGGTTTCCTTAAATGGAGCTCCAGGAATGGTTGTGAGAATTAAATCAATTACTTGTTGTATCGACATTTTAGCATGAAGAGGCGATACCACCGACGGTTGTGCCGCACTAAAATGGGGTAGTGCACTGCTGGCGCCTAATGCAAAACCAAGTTTAGAAAGAAATTCTCGTCTGGATTTTTTCATGATTCGATAGTTCAAGTGTGTCTTTGGTAAGTAAGTTCTTTTTTTGCGCGGTAGCCATGGGGTTAAGTACCTTGATGTTTTTATCATTTAGATGCTACTTCTAAACACGGGATATTAATTTTGTCCTGGTGTAAGTAAACCAGTGTCCGACATCCAATCAGCCATGCGTTGGGGCCACGTTTTTATGGAATTTAACTTCGAGCGATTACCCATGTTAAACCCATGTTTACCTTGTGTATAAATATGCGCCTCAACGGGTAGGTTAGCTGCGCGGTATCCTTGAAGCAATGTTACAACCGGCTCGGAGCAACATGGGTCATCGTTAGCAACCAACATAAAAAGTGGCGGCGCATCCTTCGGAATTATCTTCGGTACAAACCCTGGCCCTGGGTACACAAGCATCTGAAAATTTGGTTTTCCATTAGCCTTGTCGATCGGATCTTTTGCATTTGGATCACCACTACCGGAGCCATAAGCAACCAATGCAACAACTTCACCGCCTGCCGAAAATCCAAGCATGCCAATCCTTTCAGGATTGATATTCCATTCTTGTGCACGACTTCGCACTAATCTCATGGCGCGGTACGCATCTTCACGCACATGTTTTTCCAGCGAATAGGGTGATTTATCTTCATTCGCAAGACGATATTTCAATACGAAAGCAGTGACGCCGATACTGTTAAGGAACTCGGCCGCCTCCTTTCCCTCCGCGGTAATAACAAGTTCGCGGTGACCACCACCGGGACAAACAATTACAGCCGTGCCTGTTGCTTTATCCGCAGGGGCAGGATAAACTGTAATTGAAGGGTTGTGAATATTCTTCATCCACCAATCCTTTGCTTGTGTGGGTTCATTGCGTCGATTTTCGAACCCTGGCGCACCATTGGGCCATAAGAAAATCTCCTGTTGACCAAATAATACTTGTGGTACGCTTATAAGAAGCAAAAAGAAGAGTTTTGATTTCATACTAGATAAGATAGGCTGCTTGTCTACAATTTGTTTTTATAATAGCTGAACTTGTAAATCTAAATATACGATTCCAATGCATGTCAACATTTAAATTTACCTGGGAGGTCCGGAGGTGGTTTAAAGGCTTTCATAAAGTTTTTCGGTGTAATAAAGATTCTGAAAGAAAAAATTATCTTGGTCATATATCACTTTCTATGGAAAAAGAACCTCAACATCAACCCGGGAATTTGTTTAAAAGAAAAATAATGGCTGGCCTGGCAAAGACGGAATTTATCGTTGCGCTGGCTGCAATCATCGTGAGTATCTTGACACTTTTTGTGTATATCTATCAAGCGCGGATAATGCAGGAACAACAGCATGCCTCCGTATGGCCATACATAGAGTGGGATATGACGATCAGTTCTAAAGACGGCTTTTATATTTCGGTCGTCAATAAGGGAGTGGGTCCTGCAATCATTCGCTCGACAACTTTAAAACTGGATGGTGTATCTGTCGAAAGCCCATTGACATATTTAGAAAAAACCATCGGCAAGCTAGATTCCGTAGCTCTCTTTTCTGCCATGATTGATAAACGAGTGATCGCAGCAGGTGAGACGCTCGAATTGTTTCATGTTTATAGTGATATCAGACACCTGCTTCCATCAGATCTTTATCGTCGAACGTCTTATGAAATTTGTTATTGTTCTATATACGGTGATTGCTGGACGTCACAGGGATTTAATGTGGTGAAGAGCAGATGTGATTAGATTTCGATGAGGAGATCTACCTGAGTTTTGTTCTACGCCGCTTCGCAAAACACCAAGCGATAAGGCTTGACCCGATGATTTGTGACACGGTATGTTTTTTGTAAAGTCATGCAAAAAGAATATCATGGAACAGGAATTAATTCAACAGTACACTTCCAACCTCTTTGCAGTGGCCCCAGGTGTTTGGGGGAGAAAAGAAACCTTCGTCAATCTTTATTTCATCCAGGACCACATTTCGGGTGAGTGGGTTATGGTGGATGCAGGACTCAAATGGTCGGCATCAAATATCAAAAAAATAGTAAATGATATATTTGGAGAAGGTAGTAAACCTTCCGCCATCATACTTACGCATGGGCATTTCGATCATATTGGAGCGCTTGACACGCTTTTAAAGGAGTGGGATGTTCCTGTTTATGCACATCCGATGGAGCTGCCTTATTTGACAGGTCAATCAGCCTATCCGCCACCGGATCCCACTGTCGGTGGGGGCATGATGTCGACGCTGTCATTCTTATATCCTACAGGGCCAGTTGATCTTCGTGAGTATATCCGCCCACTCCCCAACGACAATACGTTGCCAGGCTTGCCGGAATGGAAATATATTCATACCCCTGGGCATTCCCCGGGGCATATTAGCTTGTTTCGTGAACGCGATAAGGTTTTAATTGCAGGTGATGCATTTGTGACAACGAAAGCAGAGTCGGCGATATCAGCGCTTACCTACATGAAGCATTTTTCGGGGCCGCCAAAATATTTTACCTGTAATTGGGCGTCCGCAAAGTTGTCTGTTTTAAAACTTGCAGCGCTGGATCCTGAAATTGTAACAACGGGCCATGGTAATCCCATGAAGGGTGCGGAAATGCGTAATCAGCTAGGAGTTCTCTCAAGGCATTTTGACGAATTGGCTGTTCCAGAGCAGGGTCGTTATGTAAATGAACCTGCGGTGACAAACGAAGAAGGTGTAGTATTTCTGCCTCAGGCTAAGGAAACAATCCCCACACTTGTAAAAGTATTCGCCGCTTCGGCAGTTGTATTTTCGTTGGGATTTTTAATATATAGTCAGGCAAGAAAGCAGCTGGCGTAAACTTGTCCCTTCGTCCAAACATTGTTATTGGCAACAATTTTAAACTAACCACAATAAACGCAAGCTCGAAAAAGTTACGATAGCATTGTGGTTAAATAAAATAGCGTCCTGTTCGCAGAAGTGAAGTGCATATACCTGAGCGTTGGGGCGCATTTGTTTAAAATACTAATCACATGTACTTTGTTGTGAATCATTAGTGCTGACTATTTCTGCCAAATAACAGCCGGTAATAAAAGGCCGGATGGACAAGAGACTTTTTCTTGTCAATATGGGCTAAAGAATCGATTAGTAACTGGTGGACTTGTTTACTTTGATTGGCTTTCTTCACAACAAAGTTGAACAGCGATGGATATTTACACAATTGTTGTAATGTTCGGCTTAATTTTAATTCTTTCCACAGGCGGTTATAAATTTCTTTATCGTAACGTTCATTGAATGATTTCGTAAAATCATTTTTCTGAAAGCATTCCAAAATGTGGTTCGCTGCAATACGTCCGCTCCTAATTGCGTTGGCGATGCCTTCACCTGAAAACGGATCGATCAGCGAGGCGGCGTCACCCGTCAAGAGAAATCGGTCGCCAGAGAGAGGTCTTTTCTTTGATCCCAGTGGCAAGCCATATCCCTTTATTGTTTCCAATGGTTTTGCATTTTTAAACCGCTCTGAAAATTTTGGATGCGTAGTGAGTAATTTGTTTAGCGAATCTTTAAGATTGATTTTCTTTTTCGAAACAGTTGACGAAAGCATACCAATTCCAACGTTAGCTTTGCCATCAGGTAACGGGAATATCCACAGATATCCGGGTAAAACTTCTTCAAAAAAATGTAGTTCGATAAAATTTTCCTGATGAAAACCCGTGACACCTTCGTAATAAACACGCAATCCTGCGCTAGAATGTTCCTTATCCGGTTTTGCATTCATTAACCTTTTAGCTATAACGGAATGGGCTCCATCGGCGCCCACTACAATGGGCGCTGAGAAATATCCATGGGTGGTGTTCAGTTGGATTTTATTCTGATCTTTTTGAATGCCCGTAACTTCGCAGTTTTGGTAAAATTTAACCGACGAAAATTCCCTCAGCTGCTGTACCAGAAAATTGTCAAAGTTCCATCGCGTGCATATATATCCACATCTTTTCTCCTTTTTGTAAATGAATGGAATATCAACATGCCTGCCGTCAGGTGCAAAGATTTGTACTCCGTACGAAGAAGTCTTTGGACTTAGATCCTGGAAATTATCAAAAACAGAAGGAGTTAACACCTTCAACTGGTTAATAACATCCACGCTTAAGGCGTCACCACATGTTTTGTCGCGCGGGAAGGTTGCTTTGTCCAGTAGGGCTACCGATAGGCCTGCCTTTCCCAGCACAATGGCTGTGGCTGTGCCGGCCGGTCCCGCGCCTGCAATGATAACATCAAATTTATTTTCCAATATTCACGAATAGTACGTGAAAATAAGCAACAGTATGTAATGTTGCCAACAATGGCAGATGTCTTGTCACTTCCTTTGGTGCTTTGATTGGTAAACGATGAGATAATAAAAAATAAATCACGCGCATAACATTAAACTTTTTGGAGTTTACTTCATCTAACTGGATTTTTTTGCATTGAATGCGAAATTATTTTTTCATAGCGGCCAGAGTTTTCATTAAACCTTTTTCTGTTGCACGTCTCTAAATGGCTCAAAACAGAAAACAAAAATAAGTTATGAAAACGCCAATTATTAAGAACATCATGGTCACACTATCCAGGAAGATTTTTTTCTTTTGTTTAAGTATGGCCTTCACGGCATTCATCGCCTGCAGTAACGAAGCTGAAGATGCTTCTCCTAATTTGTCACCGGATGAAAGAGAGACGGCAAGTTCTGAATCGCAACATGATTATTACTTCAATGATGCCGATGAACTGGCAATGGAAGCATTCGTAAGCGAAGATGCCCAGGCTACGGGTGGAAAAGTCACCACCGATATACGATTGTCGGGAGCTGTTGTAGTACGCGCAGGAACTTTCTCCAATGGTAGTCTTAAAATTGATTTTGGCGCAGGCTGCACCGATGCTGGTGGAAATGTCAGAAAAGGTTTGATTATCCTTGAACATGTGGGGAGATGGAAAGAAGCAGGTGCACAGTGGACGATCACTTTTTCTGGCTACTCCATCAATGGAATTGCCATTGAAGGTACAAGAAAGGTGACGGTCACCAATGTTACCGACATTAGTATTACGCATGATGTAGAATTGTTCGATGGTAAAATCACGTGGCCTGATGGGACCGTGGCAACGAGAACGTGTCACTTTATCCGCAAACAGGAATACAATGGATCACAATTATTGAGCAGGCTGATTGTAAATGGAGATGCACAAGGTACCTCGCGAATTGGCAAAAGTTTTACCGTTAAAATTCAGGAAGAATTGGTTTACGACCGCTCATGTTTTGATGCCGGTGTGTTTATTGCTGTTCAAGGAAAGAAACTAATAAAACATGGAGACCTTGAATTAACGATAGACTACGGTGACGGTTCGTGCGATAACACCGTAACGCTAACGAATAAAGCGGGGGTTACCATTCAATATGAAGTTTCAAAATAGATTAGTTTAAACAGATCTGGGACTATATCCTGGATCTGTTTTATTTTTTTTACACCAATCCGTTAGCAATTCTGTACATAAACTCAAAACCAAACCCCATGATCAAAAATCTTTCTTTTTTGTTTTGCAACAATTGTTGTGTCCAGTCAACAAATCCACCATCGGCAATTTCGAAAGTCCTGTTGTGTAGTTTGATGTCTACTTTGCACTGAATGCCTTTGTAGTAGGCATTATCTTTTTCAGGTTCTTTTACAATATTCACAATAATATCGGGCATTGCTTGTAGTGCATGCTCTGTGATCTTCTCAGCTAACCGAACTGAATCGGGATAACCGTTACGGCACAATAGCCTGAAGCTTAAATGATCGACGCAATAATAAGTCAGAAATATCTCGTTCATGACCTTCAAATGCTCCGTAAGAGCTTCTCTTTCAAATGTAAAATTACCCGTATCCATTCCTGATGTAACGAGGCATCCAATTTTGAAGTGCGGTGTAAATCCTTTACCGGGAATAACTTGCGTACGTACGTGCCGTTGGATCGTGGAGAACCGGAGTTTGTCGTTGGGAGTTTTTGGAATCCATGCGTTGGTTTTTTTTAGATCGCTAATATGTAGCGCCATGGCATTTGTTGCATCGGCCAACACCTCTGTGCCTCTGAGTGCAGATAATATTTTTTTTTGGTCAGCCGGCGCAACAACTGAACAAGCGCCAAGAATGCTTACAGGAGATAATTCTAACGGGGTGAAGGAACACTTCTGAAAGATCTTTAGCAACTCCAATTCAGCCTGCCGCAGTTCCATAACAGGTAGATCTGCGGGCTTTACAAACCGGTTCAATTGGTAGTGTTTTAGCAATTGCGCTGGCGTGCAGTCTGATGTTTTTATGCGCATGACTTCGAGCAGGAGCGAGTTTAAATCGCTTCCGGAAAGTTTTTTACTTAGCTGCTCTAGTAAATCTGGTTGGCCGATGCGATCGAGAATATTTTGAATAAAATAGGACATAATGATGGACGTCAAAATATCTCTAAAGATATTGACATTTTTACCAGGTATAGCAGCAGTTGAAAATTCAAGTCCTACTACCGTGATTCATTTTGGTATGTTTCTCGGTCTTCTTATTCACAATGGCGCCATTGTCAGTTTCGCCTCGTGTTGATACAGCAGCTTCGCTGGGCTGAACCTTTTTGCCGTAACGATTAGCAAACACCTGTGTAAATTCTGCACCAAAGAGAAGTATGATCCCTGCATAAGAAACCCACAGCATAATAAGGATGATAGAGCCTGCTGCGCCATACGTAGAGCCTGGGTCGCTTTTTCCAAAATATAAACCCAGCGCAAACTTCGCGATGACAAAAAGCACAGAAGTCATGAGGGCGCCGATCCAGACATCTCTCCAGCTGATCTTTGCGTCAGGGAGAAATTTGTAGATGGAAGCAAATAGCAATGTTACGACTGCTAACGATACCATAAAATCCAACACGCGAAATAATACCTGCAATGAGTCGGGTATGTATCCCGAGGCCCACGCGCCAAATGCGCTTAAGCCAGCCGATATAACGAGGGAGACCAGTAATAAAAAGCCCACCACCAGTATTAGCCCAAAAGAAAAGACACGATCACGAATCAACTTTAGAAATTTCTGTTTTGGTTTAGGTTTAACTTCCCACATCTTGTTGAGTATTTGCTGCAATTGATAAAACACGCCTGTGGCGCCGAATAGCATCGTTGCAACGCCCAGGATAGAAGCAATCACCGTTCCTTTGTTTTGGCTTGCCTTGTCTACAATAGATTGAACGTCGCTAGCGGTGTCACCACCTACCATAGCTTCTATTTGTCCCGTTAGCTGGCGAGTCACTTCCTGCTTATCGTAAAAGTATCCCGCTACATTGATGATGATGACCAACAAACCTGGAAGTGAAAAAATGGTGTAGTAAGCAATGATAATGCTATTGTTAAATGGCTCCCTTTCGTTCCATTGATTGAATGTATCTTTGAGGAGTGACCAAAAGCTTCGTAGGCGTCCTGAAATTCTCATGTGGAACTGCGGGAAAAAAATGTGCCAGTCACTGATTAATACTCGCAACCATGAATCAAGCGCACAAACTAGTTTTGCGGGGTAGAATTTCCTCACAAGCTCGCAATCTTATTCGAATATGCGGTAGTGTTTGCAACCCAATACCTTCCTGCTGCGTTTCATAGCTCGATTAAGCAAGATATCCACGACTGAATGCTTGCTGGATTATTTTTTACAACCTTTCTTGGATGAAGGTGTTATGGAAGGAACATACTTGCACTTTTTTATGGATAGGGGAAAAATTTTTTTTAAAGTAGTGTCGTGAAAAGAAATTTATATCACTTTTGTACCAACTAAATATAAAATAACTCATGAAAAAAATTGTTCTAGTGGTTTTATCTATGGCATTTAGCTTTGGCATCAGCCAGGCACAAGTAGACAAATCTTTTTATCAAAAGTCCTATGATTCCCGGAATAATGGCACGTTCGACAAATCAACAATGCTGTTAAGTTTTGGGCTTGGTGCACCGACTTTCCATCCAGGAAGATTTAATGCTTCACCTGCATTCTACGGCAAGTTTGAACACGGATTAATTCGCGATGAAGTTGGTTTAGGTGGGTATATTTCAACGGGGTGGGGATCATATAAGTATGCTGGCGATCGAGACAAATTTAATGCATTTAGCTTGGGTGTACTTGGCTATTATCACTTTAATAAACTTATTCCGTTGGAAAAAATGGATGTGTACGCAGGCGCTGGATTAGCATTTAGAAGGTTTGCATACAACTATGATGATAGCAATTTCGGCGCTGATTATACTGACTCCGGAGTGATCTTCGTCGTTAAGGTGGGTATCAGGTACTACGTGGTAAACAATTTCGCAGTGTATGCTGAATCCGGTTGGGATGATATGAGCAGTGTAAATTTCGGAGGCACTTTCCGCTTCTAATATATTTATTTAATAAAAAGGTCACTGGCATCTTCGTCGGTGACCTTTTGTTTTTTATAATGTCGATGTAAAATAATTGTCGCGGCCGAGACAGGCAGCACAAACTAAAACATATTACATTGCGCTACGCGCTTCTGAAGTTTTCTGATGCTTAAACACGCCAGCATCTATGCACGTAAACGCTATTTAATTATGTCTATGAATTACCTTATTTCCACCTTGACGCTTATTACTGTGGTGACACTTTGTTTCTCCTGTGAGGCTCAGAAGAAAAAAAGCGACCCGGTTAGAAAAATTGAATTGAAAGCACCAGAAGGTAAAGCCATTGCTGCATTTGCTGAAGGATGTTTCTGGTGTTCAGAACATATTTTTGAAGCGGTCGTGGGTGTAGATTCTGCCGTTTCAGGTTACGCCGGAGGAACTACGGCGAATCCAACCTATGAACTAGTGAACACAGAAACCACCGGTCATGCCGAAACTGTTCTGGTATATTATGATCCTAAAATTATTAACTTCCAAGAGCTGACCAAGGTGTTTTTTACCTCTCATGATCCGACAACACCAGATCAACAGGGTCCGGACAAAGGATCATCATACCGGTCAATTTTATTTTATTTGACGCCGGAGGAAAAAAAGATTGCCAAAACTTCCTTAGATCAATTTTCAAGTTCAGGTATATTCAAAAACCCTATTGTCACTGAAGTAAAAAAACTAACGGCATTTTATCGGGCCGAACAATATCATCAAGACTATATTGAGCATAATCCTGGAAGTCCATATGTTCAAGGGGTTTCGCTGCCCCGTTACGAATTATTTAAGAAGACCTATCAAGGAGCACTTAAACAGAGGTGATCTCCTATCGATCTGGCCGTATTCGTCAGGGCAGAACGCGAACAAGATGACGGCCTTACTTCATAAAAACGGAATGGCCGTCCCAAATTGAAATTGTTCTCCCTCTTGTTATGCCTTAATTCACCTAAAATCGCGGTTAAATCCTATGGCACGTTTATTCATTGCTCTCTGGCAAATGGAAAAGTATGAAAGCAATAACTTTACTTACATGCATGCTTTGGGTAGGATTTACCGCGTCAGCTCATGAAACAAAATTAAAAGACCCCGTACGTGTTGTCTCATCCAGAATGGATGTCTTCTATTTCAAATTAGACAAAAAATTTGTCGGCGCCGATCTCGAAATATATTCGCAAGATGGTGTCAAAATTCTGTCTCAAAAAATTGTTCGTCGCAAAGTTCTGGTTGACTTCTATTATGAAAATAAAGGGAGATATGTCATCCATTTACAAAAGGGAGAAGTTGTAAAGGAGTTCGATTTTATTAAAGCCGAGGCTTGTCCAGAGGTTGAAAAGCCAGCACAATTAATTACCATAAAGCAAGGAATATAATAAGCGCTGAATGATGAAGAAAACAATACTAGTACATTTGCCAACGGCTGTGCTATGGCAATTCCGGGAATTTAAGAGAGACGAAGTTCCTGCTCCAAAAAATTCGTTTGTGCCTACCTACTCCGTTGACGAGGTAACGCATTATGTCAAAAATAAAAAAGGTACTATAGAACCTGTTGAGTTATCAATCATCGGAAATCGTGCACTTTTAACAGATGGTAATCACAGAATTGTTGCAGCACAAAGACTTGGTTTTAAGATGATACCGGTAAATTTGGTTGTGTTTTTTGGCGAGGATTCCCATCCTTTCTATGATCATACTATCCAAAGATTTAAGCCGCTTTCCAGGCATCTTGAGCTGTGGCTGAAAAGAGCATTCATGGTCATTGATTTCAAGCGGTTTAAAGTAATTAAGTCCCAGGAACTCTTATGCGTTTTAAATTTTAAACAGCACCATAATTTGAATTGAGCTGCCTTTCTTACCTTTATCCATGCATACGCTGCATGGATAAGTTCGAACATTTGTATCATACTTTGTCGGGGTTCATGAACCTAACCTCCGCGGACAAGAAGCTCATTCGTATTCTTTTTAAGGAAGTAACTTTTAAGAAGGGTACACTCTTTTTAAAGCAAGGAAAGATATGTGATCACCTGGGTTTTATCTGCAAAGGAATTTTTCGTTATTACATCGACCGAGATGGTGAAGATAAGACGTATAACTTCGCGACAGAAGGTGATTTCCTTTGTAATTATGAAAGCTTGATTCAATGTGCTCCCTCAGCAAAACATATTGAGGCTATTGAACTTAGTGAAGTGTTGGTCATTTCGAAAAAAGACCTGCAACGCTTTTATAGTGAAGTACGGGATGGAAATCTCTTCGGTCGACTTCATATGGAAAATGTATATGCAGTAACGATCAGACAGTTGATATCCCAATATACTGAATCTGCAGAGGAACGATATCTAAAATTTCTGCGCATGCATCCCACGCTTAACCAACGCATTCCTCAGTATTATATCGCTTCATTCATTGGTGTGAAACCACAATCATTAAGTCGTATACGAAAAAGATTAGCGAGACGACTCATTTCTTAACCCAGGTGCATCATTGGTTCCCAAAGGCAACGTGATATTTGCTCATCTTAAAAGGTGGCGGCTGTTTTATTGCTGCTTTTCCTCTATAAGAATTCGGTATCTTAACAATTCACAAAATGAAAAGTATTATTGAAGCCAACCAGGCGTTGATTGAAGCTTATTTTTATGAGCTATGGAACAAAGGGGATTATGATAAACTTGATTCCCTCATTGATCCCGATTACATCAATCACAATCCAAGCACCGCCGACCCATTGCCTGGTCCAAAGGGGTTGAAGCCTATAATAATGGAGATGCGAAATGGTATTCCAGATCTTAAGTACACCATCCAGGAAAGTATTGTTACACCAGACCGGGTGGTTGCCCGGGTTTTGGTTACCGGCACCCATCTAAATACCTTATTCGGAATTTTGCCTACCGGCAAGCGCATTGAAGTTCAGCAAATCAATATAGAACACATTAAAAACGGAAAAATCATAGCCCATTGGCGTGTAACGGATGAGCTTAAAATGATGCAGCAATTGGGGTTGGTGCCTTGAACCGGCCGAATTTCAAAGATTTCATTGACTATGCGTACAAAATATTTTAAATTGTTCGTTAGCATAAGAAAAATTTTATGGTTTTCAGGGTAGTGGGGTTAATATTATTCATAGCATGTTCAGCTTGTCAATCAGGCAAAATTCCCTGTCCGGAAATAAAATTCGCAAAAGTAAAAGAATCAAAATTGAAGAAGGGGACCCGTTACGCTGCGGCGCCTTCGCGGATGATCGCAAGTACAAAGCCATTACCAAGTCAGCAGCATTATAAGGAACAGGTAGATCTTGAGCGTCTAAAATCTTCCAGGACGACTGGAAAACAAATGCTGGAACAATATGGCACCGTAGAAGAATGGGATTGTCCGAGCCCTTCGGGAAAAAAGAAATATTCGAAGGTGACTAAAGAGAATATAAAGAAGAATGAGAAGAAAATGCGCGAACATCTAAAGCATCGCAATTCTGCTGATTCTGTTTCTGCCGCGCCGGCAAATGCTTACTGAGATTTTCATTTTCCTGATCCCATAACACTCCTCAACGAGTTATAATCCGCATCCGAAGCTTTAACAAAGCCTTCCGTTCCATACAGGTCCAGAAGTGTTTGCTTGCCTTTGGCATCCGTTGCAAGTTTGACTAGCCCTGTGTATAACTTTCTTGCTACATCGGGATTAAAATTCTTAGAAAACACGATAGGATCATTCGGTATAGGATCTGTCTTTGCGATAATAACCACTTTGTTTTCTATGTCCGGGAATTTTTCTTTGAGTCTCGCACGTGCATCCCGCATAACGCCATCGCTGGACGGCGGGGAATAGAACGCTGCACCACCTTCCACCTTTCCCTCATATACCAACCTGACTACCTCATCGTGCTTCTTTACAAAAGTTTGCTTGCCGAGTTGTATTTTATTTTTTTCAAACATTTTCCGGGGATACAGATAACCGGAAGTCGAGAGTTCATCGGTGTAAGCAAAAGTTTTTCCATTAAGGTCTTTAATACTTTTAATCCCTGACGCAGCCCGTGTGATAATCATTCCGTAATAAACTGAATGGCCAAACCGCACCGTTCTTAACTTGACCATAGCTCCATATTTCTGATTCGCTAGGATATAACTCTGGCTGCTCATCATGGCGAAGCACGGCGTTGCTGAATTAAAATTATCGACCAATTCATCATAGGTATCTGGTATTATCATTTTTATAGTAAGACCAGTTTCTTTTTCGAGAAAATTCTTTATGAATAAGCCATGCTTGTCTAACAAGTCAGCCGACAGGGAGGGCGTAAGATAAAAATTAATAACGTCGGTCTTCTGGGCTGCCAATTGAAATACCGTGAACGATAAACACAAAAAAATGAGGCTAATCTTTTTCATACATTCAAACTTATGCTTGCTTAAAAGCTAATGAATTCACTTTGTATTACGAAATAGAAAGTGGCTTTGCTCGAAATCTGCACGGTTTTTTGGGTTTAATGTAAACATAGTTATCTTGAGTAAGTTAATAGGTAAGGAAGTTTGCCCACTGAATCATAAAAATATCTGGAGGATAGCATAAGCTCCCATCCGTTGATCGAACACGGAAAACACATGGAAAAAAAATTGTTTATATCGGATCCTATTGTAATTGTTGAAGACGACGCTGATGATCAATATTTTATTCGCATGCTGTGTGAAAAATTGGGTGTTACTTCCGAGCTTCTTTTTTTTGACGATGGCGTAAAAGCCCTTCACTACCTTCAGACGACACAAAAGAAAATATTTCTCATTCTCAGCGATATCAACATGCCGATGATGAACGGGTTGGAGCTTAGAAGACGAATACAGGCTGATGAAACATTAAGAAAAAAAAGTATCCCATTTATATTTCTTTCGACCGCTGCTAGACAGAAAGACGTGGATGAAGCATATGATCTGACGGTTCAGGGTTTTTTCGTAAAAGCTTCTCAATTAAGTGAGATGGAGGCAACATTGGAACTGATATTACGATACTGGGCCAAGTGTAAACATCCCAATTCCTTTTAAAGTGGATGCTTCTGCGGCAGTGCATGACTGGCATAATATTGGGGCGACGGTTTGAATGAAAAAATGGTGGATAGGATGCTCAGGTTTTCACTATAATGGTTGGCGGGAGGTTTTTTATCCGAAGGGCCTTTCTCAGCGCAAATGGTTTGAATTTTATTGCGAATCGTTTAACACCGTAGAGCTCAACGTTACCTTTTATCGTTTTCCAAGGGTGAAGGATCTTCAAAACTGGTATGACAGAAGTCCTGAAGATTTTGCTTTTACTGTAAAGGCTCCCCGGTTAATAACCCATTATAAACGCTTCAACAATGCATCGCGAGAGCTGCACGATTTTTATGATACGGTAGCCAAAGGGTTAAGGGATAAGTTAGGTGCCATTTTATTTCAATTACATCCTCAAACTGAATACAGCGAGGAAAAACTCGAACAGATCTTAAAAAGTTTGGATCCTGCATTTACGAACGTTATAGAGTTCAGACATATCAGTTGGTGGCAACCAAAGGTGGTTAAGGCGCTGCAAAGCCACCAGGTTACTTTTTGTAGCATTAGCTATCCAGGACTACCCGATGATATTTATAAGACAGCTCCTGCTATGTATTACCGCTTTCACGGCGTCCCAAAACTTTACCTGTCTTCGTATAGCAAGGTGAAATTACAGCAGGTCGTCAAAGAAATAATACAAAAGCGCAATGTTGATGATGTATACGTTTATTTTAACAACGACATTGAAGTTGCGGCGGTGAGCAATGCGCGAACAGTGCAAGGGCTAGTTAGCAAAAAAAAATCGTTGTAGGAGGTAACGTTTGTGTAAAATGATCTACACTACGTTGTGTAACCACTACGCACTTTTCGTGCAAATGTTGTAATAACAGCCCCTCTTATAGATTTTTCTGGTGGCATTATTTTTTATGTAGTGCCTGTCAAAAACATTTTAACTATGAAAAAGATAAAAATATTAACCCTGTTATTTGCGGCCAGTTTCTTTGCACTTGTATCGTGCGAAACGAAAAGTAACCAGCAGGATAGTACAGAGGTCGCAGAAGAACAAAATGAACAAAAATTGGAAGACACGGATTTGGAAGATGACGCCGAGTTTGCTGTATCAGCAGCCGAGGGTGGAATGCTTGAAGTCCAGCTTGCACAACTTGCGTTGACCAAAGCGACTTCTCCAAAAGTAAAAGAGTTTGCACAATCAATGGTTGATGATCACAGCAAGGCCAATGAAGAATTGAAGAGTCTGGCTCAGTCGAAGAATATTACTTTACCTACCACTTTAAGCGAGGAAAAACAAAAAGACTACAATGATCTTGCTGAAAAATCAGGCGCTGACTTTGATAAGGCTTACAGTGAATTCATGGTTAAGGACCACAAAGATGATGTGAGTAAATTCAAAAAAGCAGCTGATAATGCTGAAGACGGTGATATTAAATCATGGGCAGCTGCAAAGGTGCCGGTATTGGAACATCATTTAAGCATGGCTGAATCTTTGGAAGATGCTGTTGAAAATAATTAGTATGCATTAGTACGGTCATAGATCACCCTTTTATTTTTGTGCCTTTGAATCCGATGGGAGATACCATTGCGAGTCAAAGGCACAATTGTTTTTGTGACCTAGCCGCAAGCTCATCGGGAAGTCAGCATTTTTTTGCAACAGATTATGGGGCGTTGATCGGATATTAGTTGTGTTGTAATCAACGCAGGTAAACATGAAACCGAAAGTCCTTCCTCAGTACCATAACGTTTCACGAAAGGCTTGGACGACAATCTTATTGACTACACTGCTGGTTGGAACACTCGATGCCCTTGCAGCGATCGTGGTTTACCAGGTTGATCCTACCCGCTTGTTTAAATTTATAGCGAGTGGTGCCTTCGGTGCTGGCAAAGCTTTTTCAGAAGGTAGTCTTATGGTTTTTTTTGGAATCCTATTTCATTACCTGATTGCTTTTTCATGGGTTGGGATATTTTTTTTGTTATACCCAATATCCTCGCTGGTGAAAAAGAATAGGTATGTTACCGGGGTATGCTACGGAGTTTTTATTTGGATTATCATGAACCAGGTTATAATTCCCTTAAGTGAAATTCCAAAAGGCGATTTTGATAGCAAGGCAGCATTAATGGGTACTTTAATTTTAATTTTCGCGGTAGGTTTGCCGACATCGCTGATTATCCACCGTTACTACTCTAGGAAGGATATGATGTGAAGAACGGAGGATGAGTTACACATGGTGGAGCTTGAGCGGAGAATGTCCTGTTACTTTTTTGAAGGCATTACAAAAATGTGCGCTGTCCGTGAAACCTAAGGAGAATGCAATGTCACCGATGGGTTGCCGGTGCCGAATTAATGTTTTTGCATATTCAATTTTCATTTTCAACACAAATTGGTAAGGACTTAACCCGATTGTATTTTTGAATAGTCTTGAAAAGTGAAAGATGCTGAGATTCGCAGACTCGGCAAGTTGTTCTAACGTAATGACGCCGTGTAGATGGGTCCGCACATATTCGATGATCGTCTTTAGCTGGCAAGAAGATAATTTACCTTTCGGTGCAAATATTCTTTTATCACGAGTCGTGTAGTTGGCTGCTAAATGAATGCCACACATAACTCCCAGACTTTCGATATATAACTTTTCTGTCATTAAGCCGAGAGGCGCCGTTGTAAACACTGAACTTATATCTGCCAATAACGAATCATAAATATTGTGTTCTTCCCGAAATTTAATGTTATCCGTTTCAAGAAGTTTTTCGACATATAATGGATCAAAAGCAATTTCAAGTATTGTACACGAGCCATGATATTCAATTTCAACGGTATCACCACACGAATTTAGCGAAATGATGTTTCCGGGAGTGCATCTGCCTGAACGCCAATCTCCATTTGATTTCCACGATAAATAAATTGGTCCGCCAAGGTTGATCTGTAAAGTATGTTTCGAAAGCAAACACTTGGAGAGAGAGATGCTGCCAGACGATTTTTGTTTAATTGTTAAACCATTCCAGGTGACGCCTTTATCAACGATGGGCACTGTTTCCAAAACATCATTTTTTGAAACTTGATCAAGCGAAAGATGTATCATATAACATGTCGTTACTGACTAGAAACTAAAACAATTAAAATTTAGTATATGTCTGTCAATTGGCGTAATAAGTGAGATAGACGACATGTATCGTATGATGTATGCGCACCGTGGGTCGCATAGGGCAATGAATTATTTTTGAAGGGAATTCACCTGACCACTCAGGGTCTTGAGAAACTCTAAAACATAAAGTTTATAATTTCTTCCAACAGGCAGGTAACGGTTGGCAATGAGAATACGGTTCGCCTCGGCGGTTTTTATTTTGTCTGCGGCAACAATAAATGACCTGTGTATTCGAATAAACTTTTCTGCCGGAAGAAATTGTTCATAGTACCCGAGCGTCTGGCGAGTCATAATTTCCTGGTTGTCAACTAAGGTGAATTTTAAATAGTCGCGTTGGCTTTCAATGAATGTAATTTCATCCATGTAAATTTTGTGCAATTGTTTGTTTCCTTTTACAAAGAAAAACGATTTGTCTTGGGCTGCTGTTTTTGATATAATGGAATTGTCGGTCAACGGTGCATCGTGCAATGCTTTGTTGACGGCCTTACGGAATCGTTCAAAAGAATAAGGTTTCAACAAATAGTCAATAACATCGAGATCAAATGCGTCTATCGCGTAGTCCCGATACGCTGATGTAATAACAACTTTCGGCTTATGAGGAAGCGCCTTTAACAATTCAATGCCCGTCATTTGGGGCATTTTGATATCGAGAAATAGAAGGTCGACACTGTTAATTTTTAAAAAATTAAAAGCTTCAATTGCGTTGTTCATTTGAGCGGCTACTTCCGCGAAATCGATTTTATCCAGGTAGGACTTTAAAATGTCCTGCGCAATTGGTTCATCCTCTACTATAAGACACTTCAGTTTCATGCACTGTGCGTTCAGTTACTTTCATTCTTGCTATCGCGATCTTCAAAATGATAAGAAAGCTCTCAGGACTCTCGATAACACTAAGCGAGTGGTCAGAACCGTAAATCAGCTGAAGCCTTCTCTTTACATTATTTAAGCCAATGCCTTTGCCATTTTCTGGCAATGTTCTTTCAATCTTTCCATTTTCAATTTTAAAAACAAATTCATTTTTGAATGTTGAAAAATCAATGTTAATCCACGCGTCTTTTATCATTTCCGATGCACCATGTTTAAAACTATTTTCAACCAATGGAAAAATTGAAAGCGGAACAATAGAAAGACCATTAACATTGTCCTGTACATTCAGCGAGATTGAAAGATTTCCGGGGTACCGTAATTCCTCAAGCTCTATGTAATCGCGGATACATCTGATTTCTTCTTGCAGAGGAATTCGTTCGCGATTGCTTTGATGTAACATGTGATGTAAAATTCTGGAGAGTCGTAGTATAGACTCCTGTGCATGCATCGGATTTTTCGCAATTAATCCATAAAGATTGTTAAGGGTATTAAACATGAAGTGGGGGTTGATTTGATCTTTCAACATTTTTAATTCAGCCTCCAGTTTTGTTTTCTCCATTTCAGATACCCGTCTTTCATTTTCATACCACATTTTTATCAACTTGATGACGACCGCGATGCATGCGTGCAAAAAGGCATAAAAGGCTCGGACAAATATTTGTGGCACATCAAAGAGGCTGACCTCGCGTCCATACAAGGATAGCGCAATGAAAAGAATATGCCCCATAACGCCGCTTACTAAAAAGGCAACGAATAAAAAGATGAGAGATTTTGAAAAAAGCTTTTTGGCAACGAACTGGGGAATGATCCAATACATTACCGTATATGCCAGAAATACCTGGGGTGGGACTTCAGCCAAGACTATCGTGATGAATCCATTTACATTGGCATACCCAAAACCAAAGATCAACACATCCAGAACATACAGCGCTATCCAAAACAGTACATGGTATAATATACGTACCAGCTTGGTAGGATTGGAAATATCGAAATCGGTATTCATGTCCTGTTGACCGAAAGTGTTGTCAGGTAAAAGTATTTAATAAATAGGTATGCCGCTAAGGAATGCCGACCAATTCGAGGCGGTGGGAGTGACTCCCGACAACTAGGCAAGAATTTGCAAAAGAAGCAACATCTTTTATCGGGATAGGAAGATTATTCTACCGTAAGCTTGAGGATGGATCCCTTCGTTTTATAATTAACGGTCGAATTTACGATAACAGCATATACACCAGGCACTGCCTCTGGTAGTGCTGTAATTGTTACCTCCACTACATTTGCATTTCCACTTTCAGGATTGAAAGCAAATTTGATCCCGGCCGGAAGAGAAGTAGATATTCCCATTTTCATTTTGCCTTTTTGATACGCTCTTGACTTTAGAATCCTGACCTCCATCTTTTTACTCTGCCCTCGAGTGATATCAAGTGCATCTGATGACAATGAAACAACGAATTCCTTCTCCGGAATTTCCACCACCTGTGCGTTGCCAATGAAGGAGATGCCAAGAAAAAATAAAGACAATAACGGTTTCATATTGAAATAGTTAGCGCTGATTAGAGATAGACATTTCAGTATTGAAGCGTAAGGACAAAGGATCATTCACAAAGTGAACAACTTCTTTTACAACATCGGTGGATTTCAAATTGTGACCAAATCCTTTTGTTTTGATGAGTTTTGAATTCTTCCATGCACGGTGAATTCTTTCTGCATGGTGGAACGGCGTTTCGTTATCATGCTCGTCGTGGATGATCAATCCTGGCACCTTAAGGGTGGAAGCAAATACCGGCGCTGAAAAAAAGGCTGGGCTCACTTTAAATGTTTTTTCGAAATACTCCACTATTAATTGTGTGCTTTTTTTTGACAGGCGTAAAGCGCTTGTGAAATAATCAAAAAACTCCTGCGCTTCCCCCGGAGATGCCAACGCAACTATCTTGTTGACAGACAACTCGGGATTTCGATAAAATGCGTAAAATGTCGCGAACCCTCCAAGCGAATGCGTAATGATGGTATCAACACTTCCAATTCTTTTGATCTGTTCTCGTATGACCTCACTATAAAGGGGAACGTTCAACATCTTCCCGCCTGAAAGACCGTGTCCGGGTGCATCGAGTGTGTAGACAGTATGATCCTTGCTTAAAGCTTCAATGTAAATTTTCCAGCGGTAAGAGTGACTTTGCCAACCATGGAGTAACATAATAACTTTTTCTCCTGTTCCCCAACGGTACGTCTGAATGTGATTGCCATTATAGGTAAAACTTTCTTTGGTCGCGGAGTTGAAAAAAGCCTGTTGCTTTTCATTAATAGGAACCCGAATGGGTCGACAGAATAATTCAAATCCTAACTGGGCCGTTTTAGCAGGAGCTATATGGGCAAGTGTGTTCAGTCCTGCGCCAATGCTTTTAGTTATTATGTTTTTCATAGCGGTATTATATTACTTTCATTCCGTTGAAATAGATACCAATTGGTATCTTCGTGAACAAAAAAAATCAAATTTCTATTTCCGAAATTTGTTTTTCCAGGTGTTTAATAATGCGTTTAATGTCATCATCATTTCCACTGAGTTTACTCATCATAATGGCGCCCTCCAGCGAAGCAATGATAAGTGTCGCATACAACTCCTTATCAATACCTTTTTTCAGCTGCTTATAATGAATTCCTTTTTCCAAAATCGATATAAGTGCACTGCGAAGTCCATTAAGAATTTTAAGTGCTGTCTTTCGTAATTCAGGATGAGCATCATCCGCTTCCACGGCCGCATTCAATAGTGGGCATCCTCCTTCAACCGGAGGGTCGCTGATATAAGATTCAAAAAACTGTACGACCGCCCTGAGCTTGTCTCCTGCAGTTAATTGTGCTTTTATGCGGTCACGAACTTTTTCATTCATGATACCAGACAAATGCGTGAGCGTCTCAATTTCTAACTCATCTTTACTTGCAAAATGCCGGTAAATTGCCCCTTTCGTTAATCCTGTTGCATCGGTTATGTTACTGATTGAGGTAGCCTTATAGCCCTGGGTATTAAAAAGAATTCCGGACTCTTTCAGAATGTTTTCTTTTGTGATTTCAGGGTTGCGCATTCACAAAGATACCAATCGGTATCTTAAAAACAAAATGGGTTGAATTTGAGTCAGTTTGCACCCAAAGCCGGTTTGGCGCATATGTGAACAACAAATACTTTGGGGTTGAAATAGTGGTCGAGATACTTTCAGCTGTCTTAATGGTATACGATTAAAAATTATAGATTTATTTGGATAAAATCTACCGGAGTTTTTGTTAACGCACGATCGAATTATTCAGGAGATCAGAGAAGGAAATAAAGAGTCCTTTCAAAGGGTCTTTCATAAGTATTATGAAGGCCTTTGCCAGTACGCGTTTACAATTTTACGCGACATGGATGACTCGGAAGATGTTGTGCAATCCATGTTTATCAAAATTTGGGAAAAGCGTGAATCACTGATCATCACACACACCCTCAAAGGTTATTTATTCAAAGCTGTTTATCATCAGTGTGTAAATCAAATTGACCATCGCGCAGTTCGCACAAAATTTCAAGAGATTAGTCTTGTCGAAAAACCAAATGAAGTTCAGCAACCGGAAGTCTTTCCCAATGAATTGGAAGAACGCGTAATTGCTGCGATAAATACTTTGCCTCCGCAATGCCGTACGATATTTATGATGAGTCGGTATAAGGAAATGAGATACGTTGAGATTGCTAACGCACTCAACCTTTCGATAAACACCATTGAGAATCAGATGAGCAAAGCGTTGCGGATACTTCGTGAATACTTGAAAGAATAATGAACACAAACAGAGCCAATTTGTGAAAAATAAAATTGAGATAAACGATACAGTCATTGCGAAATATCTGGCGGGAGATGCGTCCCCCGAGGAGGCAATGGCTTTGGACGAATGGATACAGGATCCTGCAAATAAATTGCATTTTACGGAAATGCGAGATGCATGGAATGCAACTTTCCCTCAAAAATCATATCGATTGATTAACGTGGAAAATGCATGGTCAGCGATGTCACGAAATACAAATGGTTCGGTTTCGACAACAAAACATACAATTGCTTTTTTTTCAGCAAGGCTTTTAATTAAGATAGCGGCTTCCATCCTGATTGTGTTCACCGTGGGTTTGATTCTTTATTTTATTAAAGCTGGCGATAAAACGATTGATGTGGCCATTGAAAGCAATGATTCGTTACGACAAATAAAATTACCTGATCAATCTATTGCTATTTTAAATCGCAATAGTACCCTTGTTTATCCTCAACAGTTTTCAAAGGGCCGCCGTGAGGTTACATTGATGAACGGCGAAAGCTTCTTCAAGGTCGTTCCAGATAAATCAAAACCCTTTATTGTACATACCGGGATAGCGACCATTAAAGTTATCGGAACTGCATTCAACGTTGTTTTAAAACCGAAAACCATAGAAGTGAGTGTGGCAGAGGGCAAAGTGCTAGTCTATTCGTTGACAGATAGCGTATACCTGGAACCAGGCGCAGCGGCCACCCTCAATACCAATGACCTTACTTTTAACATGGAAGAATCTAACAGCAATGGGTGGGCTTATGCAACACATAGATTGGTTTTCAATAACACTCCGCTCCCGGAGGTATTCCGATACATTGAAAAGGCACAAAACTGTTCCATCCGTGTAGAGAATAAAGAAATCTTAAATTGTAAATTGACCGCAACTTTTGAAAGCGTTTCAACGGATTATATGCTAACTTTGATTTCCGAAGCGTTGGATCTCTCGGTAAAAAGAAATGATCACAATACATTCACGGTGGAGGGTGAAGGCTGCCATTAGTTTGGTGCTGATCTGTACTATCCATTTAGCAACCGCACAATCCGTTTCCAAAGAATCATTTCAACGCATTGTAACCCTTAAGGGAAATCAGATTTCTTTCGAAGAAGTTCTCCAGCAGCTTAGCAAGCAATCAAAGTTGTATTTCATTTATAACTCAAGCGCCATTGAACGTAAGAAATCTTTATCATTCGATGTTCACCAGCGACCCATGTATGAAGTGTTGGAGACCTTGACCGAAAGCATGCATCTTTCATTTAGAAGAGAAGGTAATTATGTTGTTGTAAAGCCGATACATGAAGCTGGAATTATTTCACCCAGGCAAAATATTCAACCGCAAAAAACACAGCCCACTAAGAAAATAACATATTCAGCTGCTGCTATGCCTCTGATCAACAGAAAAGACAGTTACAGGGAAATGGAATTTAAGCTTTCTATTCCCGGGCATCTTCTAAAAGAAAACCTGTTGAATTGTAAATCTTCATTTACTGGTATTGATTCAACATTCGTAACGAATTATTTTCCCTTAAAAATAACCAACCCTCGCCCCAGGCGGTATTTGTACTCTTCACTAGGCCTGATGATAAATGAATATTCAGGTGGTATAGAAATGCAAGTAGGACTACCATCACTTTATGCTGTATTAAACGCCGGACTTATGCGTGAAGGATATTTCCGCGCTGGCTATGGGTTGGGTACCGCGATACCGTTAAAGCCAAGGATTACCTTAAACCCCATTTATACTTATGCAACACTGAACCGGAAGGAGGACTACGTGATTGATCAAAATATCAATTTCGTGATGAAGGATGGGATAAAAGTAAAGGGACAACATCACCAAGTAAAGTTTTTAATTCAGATGCGGCCATTCAAACATATCAGGTTGCACGTTGGACCGACATTTAATTTCTTAAAAACATCTTTCGATTATCAAAAAGGACAAACCTTTTACACAGATGTTGTGATAACAAATCCGACCAATGGATCTATAGGGTACAGCGTAAATTCTTCGCAAGTCCGGATTATCCGTTCTGTTTATCCTACGCCGTCAGCCTATTCTACCTTTAAGTGGTGGGTTGGTATAGAGGCGGGGATATCTTATTCCATAAAATTTTCGGATAAGTAATGGTGGTAAGGGTTTTTTCGCCTGTCTTATAATTGAACGCCAGGCACGGCGTCATTATAAAGCTACTGCCTTGAACTCATTAACCAATTTACGAGAAGCATTTCTTGTATTCGTGATGTTGACCATCATGGCGCTTTTTAATACAGGTCAGTTGTTGGAAGCTCGACAAATAGCAGTGCGCTATACAAATTGGGAATTAACGCAACTCCTCCAACTGGATAAAAAGCAATTGGAAAGAATCCATAACATCCATGTGTTGTATGAACGCAAGTTGTCCAATGTCATGCAGAATACTCAACAATCAATGGAAGAAAAATCTTTAGCGCTGCTACGAGAAAGGAACAACTACATCATGGAAGTGCTGAATGACGATCAGCAGAAAATACTATACACATATTGTACAGACATGATCTTCTCAGAAATGGTTGAATAAAAGAGAAAGTTTAAACAATGGTTGGCGTCCATACATATTTTATGATTAGTCAAAAGTTTAACAGGGGTAGCATATGCGTTCTGATTGTTCTTCTTGGCACTTTTAATATCCATGCGCAAGACCGCTGCGGCATCGTACAGTACACACAGCTTCTTCACGAGAAAAAACTCATCCGGGAAAATGACCTTAAGTTTGAGGAGTGGCTTAGTCGAAAAAAAGCGAACATAAGCTCCCGGCTCAATGCCTCATCAACGTTCAGGATACCTGTTGTTGTGCATGTCATTCACAATGGAGAGGCAGTTGGATCCGGAACAAATATTTCGGACACACAAATTCGGTCACAGCTCCGTGTATTAAATGATGATTTCAAACGACTTAACGCGGATACTACCGAAACGCCTAATGAGTTTTCATCCCTTGCAGGTAAAATCAATATTGAATTTATACTTGCAAAACAAACACCTGCAGGTGCCGCCACCACTGGTATCGTAAGGGTGAAAGGAAGTAAAAGCCAATGGTCCATTAACGATAATGCTGTTCTGAAGTCTCAGAGTTATTGGCCAGCAGAAGACTATCTTAATATTTGGGTTACTGATATTGCTTCGACAATTCTTGGGTACGCACAGTTTCCCATTTCAGATTTACCCGGGTTAGAGGATGCAGAAAATAGCCGGCTTACCGATGGTGTTGTACTTGATTATCGTATTGTTGGCAGCAATCAGGATGGATCTTTTAACCTTACGAATAATTTTAATCGGGGTAGAACAGCAACCCACGAAATAGGCCATTTTTTTGGATTACGGCACATTTGGGGCGATGATGATGGTGCCTGTAGTGGCAGTGGTGATTATGTGCAGGATACTCCTGACCAAGCCGATAAGTCCAATGGATGCCCCTCGCATCCCCAGGTAGGTTGTAATACGAAAGTCATGTTTCAGAATTTCATGGATTATACCAATGATGTATGCATGAATCTTTACACAAAACAACAGATTGAGCGGATGCTAACGGTACTGGAAAATAGCCCAAGACGCGCGAGCTTGCTTAACTCCGAAGGCCTGTATGACCCGGCACCCGTAAACAATGATTTGGCCATCCAAGAGATTATAAGCCCCGGTGATCGTGCGTGTACTGGAATCGTTGATGCCTCCATTCGTATAAAAAACAACGGGGTAAATAAGGTTACATCAACTAAAATCAGGTTAACGGTTGATGCGTCAATAATTGAAACGAAAGATGTTTCTATTTCCTTAGATCCTCAGGAGGATACAGAAATATATTTTGAACCTTTAAGCCTGGCCGGTGGTAACCATGATATTAATTTTGAGATACTTCAGACCAACTTGAGAGATGACGAAAAATTAAATGACAATACCGAGTCAATCACAACGAAAATCCCCGACCAGATTGAAACTCCTTTTACAGAAACCTTTAACAGCTTACCATCGTCATGGGAAATTATCAACGAAGACGATGAGATGACATGGGCTATTACGCAGACAAACGCTAACGAAGTTTTGTATTTGAAGTTTTTCCAATCGGAAGGGGCGGGGGAACAAGATGTTATCATTACACCTGTTATTGATCTTTCGCAGGCTACCTCCCCATTTCTAGCTTTTGATGTAGCCTATGGCCGGTACCAAAACTATGCGGATGGGCTTGAAGTTCATGTGCTTTTAAATTGTGATGATGACTTGACAGCTAGCAGCATCGTATACGCTAAGTACGGTCGGCTCTTATCAACAGTAGCATCAACTACAGCCGCATTCTCGCCTTCGAATGAAAATCAATGGCGGCATGAAGTGATTGATCTCGCTGCTTTTATTGGAAATCCCAACGTACAGCTTGCTTTCGTCGGCATCAACGATAACGGCAATAACCTGTACCTCGACAACATCGCCGTGAAAACCGATGTATCGGAAAATATTGCATTGAAACAGGTGATGTATCCAACACCTGTGCAATGCAGAAATGAAGTGCAGCCTATATTGCGCGTACAAAATGAAGGACGTGAAAGGATCCAAAGTTTTAAAATTGAATATGCGGTGAATAATCAGTCCGCCAATACTATATCGGTTACTGAAGATTTGTCTCCGGGTTCACAAACCATTGTTACGATTCCTTCACTCACCTTGGAAGATGGGGAGCATAAACTTTCATTCAAAGTCATTTATCCCAATGGTTTTAAGGATACTGATTCTACAAATAACTTTCTGGAAGTAAGGACCATTGTGAATAATGACAAGGACAAGATTCCGCTTCGGAAAAATTTTGATGCAGGCTTGGATGAGGTTGAATGGCAAATCATTAACCCGGCTAACACGGCGAACTGGGAGACCCGGTCTACGAATTACAACAAGTCGTTATATTTTGAGGGAAATAATGATAACGGTTTGGACAGTTATTCATGGTTTGTAAGCCCCGTATTGGATTTTTCGCAAGCAGTTGCCGCAAGCTTATTCTTTGATATTTCATACCGATACAAAACCATTCAGTCAACCAAGGACTCCGCTGTCGAAGTTTTTAAAGTGCTGGCTTCCCGAGACTGCGGTAAAACATTTGACGAGATATTATTCAGTGGTACAGATAGCTCTCTGTCTGAACGCTTTGCTGAAGGAGAGAAGATCCCTATTACCACGGAGGACTGGAACCAAATTTACATCAACTTAAATCGTTTGACGGGAGAGGAAAGCATTAGAATTGCATTCGTGGTTTCAACTGGTATTTCCAATCCTGTCTATCTGGATAACATTGAATTTTTCTTGTCAGATGATCCCGCGCCGGCGGTATCGTCAACACTTTACACGTTGTATCCCAATAGAATAGTGAATGAACGGAATTTTAATGTAACTTTTAATTTGGGAAATCGCCAGACAGTAGGCTATGAGTTGGTGGACATGCTTGGAAAACAAATTGGTGCAGGTGAGTTGACCGATGTTCTCAATCAAACTTATAAAATAGACCTTGAAAACGCGAGCCAGGGAATTTACCTGGTACGTTTACGCATTGATAAGAAATATTATGTCTCTCGAATTGTGGTCAATCAATAGCACCTTTCCAAAAATTGCGCTGATCAATTTAAGCTTTTGGGATCAACCACCTTGTAAATGTTTTCCTTGAAGTGTTCACTGATCGGTACTTGGGCTTTCAAAATGGATATTCTTCCCTTTCGAATAGATGTGATTTTATTCAACGCTACAATAAACGATTTGTGTACACGTACAAATGAATTCATCGGAAGTTTTTCCTCCAACGATTTCATGCTTATTCGGGTGATCACGGGTCTTGACGCCGACAAGAGAAAGATTTTAACGTAGTCACGCAATCCTTCAATGTAGGCGATATCATTAAAATCTATCCTGACAAGGCTATACTCGGAATTTACGAACAAGTAGTTTTGTAAAGCCCCCTGCGTGGATGAAATGCTTAAGAATTTTTCGTGTGATTTATTAACGGCTTTTAGAAAGCGTTCGAATGAAACAGGTTTCAATAAGTAATCAACAACATCAAAGTTATATCCATCGAGTGCATATTTTTCGTAGGCTGTGATGAGAATCACGAGGGGAGGATTTTTTGTCAACCCTTGAAGAAACTGAATGCCGGAAAGGCCTGGCATCTGAATATCCAGGAACAAAAGATCAACAGGATGTCGCAATAAAAATTCATTTGCTTCCAAGGCATTAGAACATTTCTTCAATAGCCTTAAGAATGAGATCTTACGGATATTATCCTCAACCAAATCTAAAGCGAGGGGTTCATCATCAATAGCTAAACATGTCATGCTGCAATCAATTTTAAGTTCACAATAAACCAACCATCATTCGCATACGTTTTTAATTCGTATTCATCTTTGTATAGCAGATTAAGTCTTCTCATCACGTTTTGTAATCCAATGCCTGAGCTTGAATCCTTACTATCGTTCTGCAACGCGTTAAATTTATTTTCCACGCTAAAATTAATTCCGTAAGAAGACCCTTCCAGGCAAACTTTTATAACAGGATTCTTGATCATGCCGACACCGTGTTTAAAAGCATTTTCGACAAAGGGTATCAGCAGCATAGGCTCGATCATTAGGTCTTTTCGTACGATGCTTACATGGTAGTGTAAAGTGACCATCGACCCAAAACGAAGCCGCTGCAACTCAATGTAATTGTTCATGTAGTCGGCTTCTTGTTCCAGCGATACTTTTTTATCTGTGTGGTAAAGAGAATAACGCATGAGTTGAGATAACTGTATAATAGCAGATTCTACATGGTCGGATTTTTTTCGCGCTAATGAAGCAAGACTGTTCAAAATGTTAAACATGAAATGTGGGCTTACCTGGGAGCGCAAAAATGAAAGTTCCGATTTCAGTTTCTCGTGTTCTCGTTCTTGCAATAAATTTTCGTAAGCGGAACGATCTTGCATAAGCCTCAAAGCCAAGCTCAGCCCGAAGACCATAAAAAAATTTGGAACTCCTATAAACAAAGGAGGATTGAACGTATTAAGATGAACATAGCGCAGCCGGAAATAATAGGTTGCAATCAAATAAACAAACATTGAAAGCCCAACCAGTAAAACGTAGGGTGCCCATCCTCTTTTGCTGAGAACCTTTGGAACAAGAATGAACATGTTTGTATAGAAAAACAAAAAAAGGAGTCCATTCGATAAGAGCGATTCGGCTCTTATCATCGTTGGGTCGAATGCGATGTGATTAAAAAGTCTTTTTCCTGCGTCGCGAAGTACAATTCTTTCGGCTTTTTCACCATCAAGAAATACGTTACCCCGAGTGAGAAATCTGAATGGCAATGAAAACAAAAGCGCCCACCCACACGCATGAAGTGCGATGACGAGTATTTTATTGGCAAGCCCTTTTTTCATTGATTCTTGAGTATGATAAAAATTAAAGGATAAAAGTTTTATGTCACCCCTAATAACTTTTAACTAACAGGTTATCACCTAATAACTTTCATCATACTCCTCTTGCGGCTTAAACTCCCAAATATCATCATATCGGCTGGATGCATTTTGTCCCGTTCCGAGAAAAGCGCGTCCGTCAAGGACATATCCAACGGCCAAGCTACGCGCTGATCCTTCAAAAGTGGTTCGTTCGTCCCAGATGGAGGTAGTCGCATCAAACTCATACACAGATCCGTCGGTGGCTCCTGATGATGCGACTCCCCCAATAATGTAAGCCTTGTCGCCAATCGTGAAGGTTACTGCGTCATATCTTCTTACAGCTTCTTTAAAATCGTCATAGTAAGATTCATCATCATCGGGTGAACGTTTTGTCCAGGTAATATCTGAACCCGAAGGATCAAATTCCCAAAAATCCGTATTAAATAAACCATTATTGCGGCCAGCGCACACATACGCTTTTCCATTTACGACCATTGCCAGTCCTCCTTCAATTTTTTCACCCGGATAGCTTTTTATTTCGTTCCATGAATTGGCTGCCGGATCATATTCCCAGAAATCGCTGTTGTATGCGTCCCCATCATATCCGGTTCCAACATAGCCTTTCGAACCCATTGCAAAACCAATTGCGTTGTATCTCGCGGTTCCACCAAAATCTGCTACTTGCGTCCAAGTATTGGCCTCCGGATCGTATTCCCAGAAATCGCCCAGCTCTTCTTTGTCGGCATCTCGGTTATAACCCAGTCCTACATAGCCCTTGCCGTTGATGCTAAAGGCAATGGCGCGTTCTCTGGGTTGCCCAGGAAAACTTTCCCTGGCTTCCCAAAAACCAGACGTTACATCCATCACATAAAAATCAGATAGATAATCATCACCATCGTAACCCAGCCCGACAAACGCGTTGGTGCCGATCGTGAAAACACTAGCGCCTGAGCGTGGTCTGCCTTTAAATGGTGTTGTTTTCGTCCAGTTTCCAAGAGTAGGTTCGTCTTCGTTGTCGTCCGAGCAGGAACTGACTGTGCAACAAAATATAATTAATGAAAAAAGTATTTTGGATTTGATCATAACTCATTGTTTATAGTAGCGAAATAGATTAGCAATCGTGTTTTATATTCATAACTAGGAGCAGCCGCATAAATTCGTTCCGCCGATACGGGGAAAGTATTTTTATCGGTTGTAAAAACAAGAGCGTTCTCATTGAGTTGTTCCAGCGCCATTTGTTCCTTCACAAATTCCGTTGCATCGAATGCATAATGCGTGTACCGTCCTAGATCGATATCATTGATCAGATAGGCAGGGGTTTCACTTTCAAAGTATATCGCGTTTCGTTTGTCTGCCTTAAAGACAATTAACTCCGTGGGCAATGGAGCCGCGGTATTGAATGACTTTCGAACGGGGTATATTTCAAGTAAAGCGCGGGTGGGATAGAAGTTGTTAAGCTGTTTTAGGTTACGCAGATACGGTATATCTATACGCAATGCTAAACCGCCGCCAGCCTGGAGATAGGCGATGTCATTCGTTGTGGCTGAACTTAATTTACCTTTGGTAATAGGTATTTCGGCCAAGAGCGTATTTGTCCGGTCGCAAGAGATGTTAGTGAAAAAAGTGTTATTACCATTCTCCACGTTAAACTCAATATGCATTTCGGCCATTGGCGTAACACGTTTGTTCCAATAATGAAGTTTTAGTTTTGGATTGGTAGCTAAACCGAGGATGGACGCTGATGTTGCTGTATCAGGAATGATCGCTAACCCATGTAGGTACTTTAGAAAAGTGGTGCCGTCCATATCATCACCATTGATGATTTTTTCAAATATTTCTTTGCCGAGTACATCCGACAATTTTATCTCCAATGAATCATTGTGTGGGCGTGGTTTGAAAGTAATAGTACCCAATGGTGTGTCTTCGATTTCAAAACTGTCTGAGCTGTAGAAATAGCCCTCGTCGGTTTTGATAGGTTCGATGACCCGGTGTACATTGAGCGACAGCGGTAATAACGTATCGTAATATGAATAATGATCAAGTGGGAGGACGATCGAGAGATAGTTATAAATTACATCTTCCTTTTCCAGGTCAGGACTCCCCGTTGGCGTAACTTGAAAGTAAGGCGACGCGGTAAACTTACCCAGGTTTTTGTCATGGTTCGTTCCAAGCAACATCCGGCTTGTTCCGCTGGTAACCATTTCTTCCATCTGTATGGTTGAAAGATTAACGGTGGAAGAGTCGATAAAAGAAAAATCCAAGGCGCCATCTGTAAAAAAGTCGGATCCGATTTCAGTTGAGGAGGATTCACATGAACAGATCACGATACCCCCGAATATCAATGCGAATAATTTTTTCATGCGTCTTCAAATGAAAAGCAAACAATATCATTTAGAAACTAATATCGACCATGCCCATAAATCCATAGGCAACACGGGCTAGAAAGGCAACATCGTGAAATGATGATATGGAATTGCTTATTTTTTGGCTTGTCTTGATAACGATCCGTTGTGCCGCGATATTCAACGCTATCGTCGCTGATCCTTTCTAATAAAAGTCCGAGCTTCTATTTTTCCGATTCATTTATAATTATGAAGTTCTTATTAACTGTTTTCTTTTTCAGTTGCGGGATTGCCGTATCGGGCCAGAATATTTTTAATTCTCCTTACTCCGTTTATGGATTGGGAATTATGAATTCACGACTGTCGACGCTTAACAGAGGAATGGGAGGAACCGGTATTGCTGTTCGCGATGGATACAATTTAAATTATGTCAATCCTGCTTCCTACGGATCGATTGTATCGCCAGTAAGTAGCATTTTTGAAATGGGATTTTATATTGAGCATAGCAGCTATAATACAAATGAATTGTCTGAATCAAAAACGAATGGCAGCCTTACGAATATGAACTATTGGTTTAAATTTTCGCCAAAATGGTCTTCTACGGTTGGACTCTCACCGTTTAGCAGTGTCTCGTACAAAATAAATTCGACACGCACCCTGGGAAGCGTTCAAAATATTGATTATACCTATGAAGGAAATGGCAATATATCGCAGGTATATTGGGGAAATGCTTTTAGCATCTTAAAAAACCTATCATTTGGATTGAATATCTCATACCTTTTTGGAACTGTTTCTAAAACCGAATCGATTGACATTTTAAGTCAAGCCAGCTCACTTGTTTTTGAGAATAAAATAAACACGAACAAAATAAATCTGGATGCTGGAATGCAGTACGTCATTCCTTTCAAGAAAAACAGATCCCTTGTTGTTGGAATTGTAGGGGATAATGGGATAGATTTCAAAGCTTCCCAGAAAAATTATTTGTACGACGGGTCTGCGGATACCTTGGCGACGTCAACAGGCAAAAGTTTGAAATATAAACTGCCCGCTTCAGTGGGAATAGGTCTTGCGTTGCATTCAACACGATCGATTATTGCTAGCGATTTGAAATTTGAAAGTTGGGGTTCACTAGACTTCCATGAGGTTGATGTAGAGGCGCACGATACATGGAAATTTTCTGCCGGATATTTATACAGGGGAAATCCAGATGCAACCCACTATTTGGGTGCAGTCTCGCTCCGCGCTGGAGTTCACCTGCAAAATTATCATCTCCAAATTAAAGAAAACTCATTTTCATGGTGGGGGTTCACAGCGGGTGCTTCAATGCCCATGTTCGATAACCGGTCATCAATCAACATCACTTATTCTTTCGACCAGCTTGGTACGTTGACAAACGGACTAATACTTCAGCGTTCCCATCAGTTTATGGTTGATGTCGTGATCAGGGACCTTTGGGGAGGAAAACGTAAGTTTGACTAAGATTTATTGTGCAAGGTATCCTCCATCAACGGGATAATAAGAACCGGTAACAAAAGAGGATTTGTCTGAGCCCAGCCACAATATTAATTCAGCCACTTCTTCTGATTCGCCTAATCTGCCAATTGGGTGCAATCCAACAAGGGATTTCAAGGTTGCTTCGTCCAGCGCATTTGTGATTAATGGCGTCTTGATGTAACCCGGGCCGATAGAATTAATCCTGATTTTCTTGTCGGCATATTCCAGGGCAGCTGTTTTTGTTAAGCCTACTACGCCATGCTTGGCTGCAACATAAGCGGGCGAGAATTTCGTTCCTGCCATCCCTAAAATGGATGCTACGTTAATTATGCTGCCACCCTTGGGTAACATCGCTGGGATTTGATAGCGTAATCCATAAAACACTCCCGATAAATTAATATCGATTACTTTTTGCCAGCCATCGATCGGATATTCGCCCGTAGGTCCCAACGGTCCGCCTATACCAGCATTATTTACCGCGATATCGAGGGATCCAAATGTTTTTAGAGTTTGTTCGACCAGATTCTTATTGTCTTCTGATTTAGAACTATCGGATTTGATGAATATTGCTTTCCCATTTTTCGATTTGATTGCTTCGGCTGTATCGTTTCCATTTTTTTCATTGATGTCTGAAACAACTACGCTGGCTCCTTCTTGCGCGAAAAGCATGGCCGCAGCCTGACCAATGCCAGACCCGGATCCTGTGATAATGGCTACTTTATTTTGAAGTGTTTTCATGTTGGAAAGTGTTGAAGTGTTGAAGTTCGATGTGTTGCAGTTGGGGTACTGAAATCGTTAAGCTAATAGCCGAGCTTTTGGTCTGCTAAAAGTTGATTTAAGGTAACCTCTTACTACTAAGCTAAAAGAAAGCAAAGTGTTACGAGCTCACTTCTTTTTTTTCTGTCTTGGACACCGCTGTTGCTTTTCGTACAGCCGGAGCTACCTTAGTTCCGAACAATTCGATAGACTTAAGAATTTTATCATGCGGCATCAAGCCTACACTCATTTGGGCAAGGAATCTCGTGTTGTTAAAAAGACTGTGTTCATATAAAATCTTGTCAACTACTTCGTCAACGCTTCCTACCACCAAAGAACCAGTGGGCGATCGCATAGCATCAAAATCCATTCTTCGAAGGTGTCCCCAGCCTCTTTCTCTTCCGATACGATTCATCATTACCGAATAGGCGGGATAAAATTCGTCTCCTGCTTGTTGTGAGGTTTCAGCAACATAAACATGCGAGTTTATACCCAGGGGCAAGTCTCCATGTCCGGCTTTATTGGCAGTATCGCGATATAGATTGATGAATGGAACAAACTTGTCGGGGTATCCTCCGATAATAGCCAATGCCATTGGCAGCCCTAATGAGCCAGCTCTTATTGCCGATTGTGGCGTGCCACCGACTGCCTGCCAAATAGGAAGGGCTTGTTGAATTGGTCTTGGATATACGCCAAGGTTCATAATGGATGACCGATGCTTTCCTTTCCATGATGTAATTTCGTTTTGATTAACCTTCAACAGGAGCTCTAACTTTTCGGCAAATAACTCATCATATTGATTCAAATCATAGCCGAACAAGGGAAAGGATTCGATAAATGAACCCCGACCTACCATGATTTCAGCCCGACCGGAGGACAGTAGATCAACCGTTGCAAAGTTTTGAAATACCCGCACGGGATCATCCGAACTCAAAACAGTCACTGCACTGGAAAGCTTGATATTTTTTGTGAGTGCTGCGGCAGCTCCAAGTACTACGGCGGGCGCAGAAATTGCATAGTCAGGCCGATGATGTTCGCCTACAGCAAACACATCGAGGCCCAGTTGGTCCGCCAGTTGAATCTCTTCCAATAGCTGTTGCATGCGTTTGTGTGCATTCACTGCTTTTCCGGAAACCTTATCTGGTTGCATATCCGCAAAGGTGTAGAGTCCAAGTTCCATCATTATTTTTTTATTGTGTGAGAATATTAAAAGTAAATTAGTATGCGTCTCTATTGGTCATGCGCTTTAATACGGACGGCGCCATTCAAAGTTGGTTAATGCCACACCGTTTCTCGTTGAAGTAGGTTAAGAAATTGACAATTGTTTGTCTCGGTAGGGCTAGGTAGGTAAGGGAGCGTTTAAAATCATTACTTTCGAATAAATTCGTTGACATGAATACAGATTTGATATTGAGCAATGTTGCCAAACATATAACGTTGAACGACCATGAGAAAAAGTTCTTTCTCTCATTATTGTTACCACAAACCTTAAAAAGGAAAACGCTATTCCTGCAGCAAGGCGAAGTGTGTAAAAATTCCGCTTTTGTAATCGATGGCGCTTTACGAAGTTTTTCAGTCGATAAAGAAGGAAAGGAACATATTTTAAATTTTGCGACGCAAGGATGGTGGATGTCTGATTTGTATAGTTTGATTTCAAAGAAACCAAGCACATTAAACATTGAAGCAATTGACGATACCGATGTTTTTATTTTATCAGGAACCGACCAGCAGCTGCTTTATGAAAAAGTACCGAAGTTTGAACGTTTCTTTCGGATTCTGATTGAGAATGCATTGGTAGCCAATCAACAACGACTGATCGACAATTTAAGTCTTCCTGCGGAAGAGCGCTACCTCCAATTTTTGAAAAAATATCCCATCATACCATCCTGCGTTCCCCAGCATAACATTGCATCCTATCTTGGAATCACGCCGGAATTCTTAAGTAAAATTCGGGCGAGGTTGGCAAAAAAATAGAACGCCTTAACCACCCTTTCGAAAATTCGGTAATGCCAGTTTATATTTTACAGCAAGCAGCCGGAATATAAAAATCAATACAATGGATACGATAAGATTGATGTTACGATCGACACCAATTCTGAAAAGGATCAAGTATAAAATTGCACCAGCCAGGCACGCGGTGGCATATATTTCTTTACGAAAAAGCACTGGCGTTTCATTCGTCAAAACATCCCGGATTACACCACCCATGATGGCGGAAAACATCCCCATAATTGCTGCAACTTCCGGATGTACACCAAGGCGAAGGGCCTTTTCTACGCCCAGTATGGTGAAGAACGAAATTCCCAATGTATCAAAGAATAGAAAGGTTCTTTTCAGTCCCACCAGGTATCTATAGAAAAAATACGCCACCAGTACGCCAGCGAAAATTGCGTACACAAAATAAATGTCTCCTATCCATACCAGTGGATAACTCCCAAGCATGATGTCACGCAACGTTCCCCCTCCAATCGCGGTGACAAATCCCATAAAGCTTGCACCAAACAAGTCATCGTGATGATCTTGAATGGCTAATGCACCGGAGATAGCGAAGAAAAAAGTACCGAGCAATTCCAGCGCGTATTGAAAATTGGTCATCTTATTTTTAAAAGAGTAATATAGTTTTCTTTTAAATATCCTTCCCTGAAAAAACCAATTTATTCGCCAGTTCGATTTCGTCTTCGTTTATGGTGTGCCCCATATTTTGATACACCTTTTCCGTAACGGAGGCATTCATCTTTTTTAATAACAGGGTTGTTTCATTTACACGCTCCACGGGAACATGAGGATCAGGGTTGCTTGTTCCTATGAAAATTGGTGTACCTTGAAAATCTCCCGTATATGTATCTGTAAAAACTTTATCGCCAATTAATCCACCGGTAAAGGCGACGGCGCCTCCCCACTTTGTTGCGTGCCGCGCAATGTATTCTAACGCAAGACATGCTCCTTGCGAAAATCCGAGAAAGTAAATATTTTCTTTGATAATTCCCGCATTGTTAATGTCGTGTACCAACTCCGTTATAAGGTCGATAGCGGAGGACAACCATGGCTCATTTTGTTTTCGTGGCACCAGGAAAGAATATGGGTACCAGGTATGATTGGTCGCCTGAGGCGCGAGCACGGCGAACTCATCGAGGCGAAGATGTGGTTTAAGTCTTAGAATATCTTCGGCAGATGCGCCGCGCCCGTGCAGCATGATCAAAGCCTTTTTAGCATCGTCAAGCTTTTTCCCGGTAAACACAATTTCTTTTTGATGCATTATGCTGTGGTGTAATGGGTTATTCTATCAAAAGTTACTTTACTGCTATCGCCCTCAAGCGAGCGAAGGCAAGACTGCCTCTATTTGCTTGCGGGCACTTTCGTATTGAGCCGGAAGTTTTAAACTCATGCCTAATTCACTTACCGGTTCATCAATGGAGAACCCTGGGTTATCGGTGGCCAATTCGAACAGGACACCACCGGGTTCGCGGAAATAAAGAGAAAAGAAGTAGTTACGATCAATTTTGTCAGTAATGTTCAATCCACTTGCAAGAACCTTTTTTCTGAAGGCCATCAACACCTCTTCATTTTTCACGCGAAAGGCCACGTGATGAATGGTGCCTCCGCCATTTCCTGTTCTTTTTTGAGCTGGGTCTTCAACCAAATCAACAATAGAGCCATTGTCGACGGCGGTCGTGATATACCGGTAGCGTTGTCCTTCCTGGCCATAAAATTTGTAATCGAAAATATCCGTTAAGACGCGCGCAGTTTCTTTCACATTTGCTAATGTTAACGTGATGCTGTGAAAACCTTTTGTCGCAACATTTGCTTTAACTTCATCAGTCTCCCAGCCCTGGCGGTTATCGGGAGTCTTGGGAACGATCAACGTTAATGGAAGTCCATCGGGATCTTCAAACGAAATATACTCCTCATTGAATCGTGTACCCGCATCATTCACTCTAACATAATATTCATTGAACCTCCGAGTCCAGAATTCAAGACTTTTGTCGGGAACTGAATATCCGATTTCCGTAGCCATTCCCGAACCTTGTTTACCTCTGGGTATCCCTTCCCACGGGAAAAATGTAAGGATCGTTCCAGGCGAACCCACTTCGTCACCAAAATAAAAGTGATATGTCTTTGGATCATCAAAGTTGACTGTTTTCTTGATGAACCGTAGTCCTAAAACTTTGGTGTAAAAATCATAGTTGCGTTTTGCATATCCCGCTATTGCGGTAATGTGATGTATTCCTAAAACCTTGTTGTCCATGACTTATTTTTTTGTGTATACAAAGTTAGATATCTCATATCGGCAATTTCTTGAACTAGATTAATATCGTTATGATTGGTCATATGCTTGCAGTACCCTCTTCCGCACATATCGATTACTAATACTGTGCCGATCGCCGTTCTTAATCTAGTTCAACGTTTACGCAACTTGGCACATGTACCTTTGTATTGTTATCAAAAAAAACACATAATATGGAAACGGCAACAATAACTAAAACAAAATGGACCTTAGATCCAACACATAGTGAAGTCGGATTTAAAGTAAAACACATGATGATCACCAATGTATCCGGATCATTTGAGAAGTTTGATGTAAAAGTAGAAACAACGGGAGTAGATTTTACGACTGCAAAAATTGAATTTACTGCGGACGTTAACTCTATTACAACTGCAAATGCGGATAGGGATAATCATTTAAAGTCGGGAGATTTTTTCGATGCCGCGACTTATCCTGACTTGAAATTTGTCTCAACAAAACTTGAGAAGAAGGATGATGAGAACTATGTACTTCATGGTAATCTTACCATACGTGACGTAACCAAGCCGGCACAATTCGATGTTGAATTTGGTGGTATTGGCAAAGACCCTTGGGGAAACGAAAAGGCTGGCTTTACGGTATCAGGAAAAATAAACCGTACGAATTTTAAACTTAACTGGAATGCGGCCCTTGAAACGGGTGGGGTACTGGTAGGCGAAGAAGTGAGATTTCAGGCAGAGATTCAGCTGGTGAAGCAGGCTTAAGAAATAGGCGGGGACTCAAGTCTGGGATGCGAATATGCACGGACTTATCCTTGAACTTCATTCTGCCGATATCATCATAGCGCTTTAAAAATCCCTGAAACAAAAAAACACGATCTAATGAATCGTGTTTTTTTTAGGGGATGTCTAACGAATGTTATTACTTTTCCTTTTCGGCCTGAAGGTCCGATAATTTGTATTCCTTTTTGGTTTTAAAGTCGTACACAATTCCTGTCACGACGTCAAGTTCAATATCTAATTCAGGATCGAAAAGTTTTCCGGTTGCGGGCGTATATTCCAGTCCTGAGGCATGATCGTACATGCTGAGATTGTAATTTCCAGTAGGCATATTATCAGTATTGGCTTCTGGGTTGGCATTAGGCATGGTCCAGTTTGTGGATGCCCGTTGTTGCTTATTCTTGTTATAAATTTCAAGTTTACCTAAAAAAGCTTCTAGCCTTTTATCATTGTCGTCATTGGAATATCCTGCTGCACTTACCAATGTCAGAAGGATCACGAAATACAAGCGCTTCATAAGCCCTACAGGTTTTAATCTATAACAAGATAACAAATAAGGATCAAAAGTGGATCAAGGAATTCCCTGATTTTCTTGAATCAGGGAATCAATGGCTGAATTAGGCTTTCAAATCCTCTTTTTTACCAGTTTTTACAGCCTTATAGATGGCGTCCATAATTTTTAAATCCCGTACCCCTTCTTCGCCGTCCACGGGTACTACCGGCTTTTTGCCTTGCAAAATGATAGCGGCCATTTCGTCCATTTGTATAGTCTGATGGGTATTGTGTGGCTGTGTCAATTCGCCCAGGTGCGTGCGGCCCTTAATCGGTCCGTAGCCTGTGGAAGGCTGCATCTCCGCAAAGCCTTTATCGCCATTCAAGAAAAATCGATCGAGATTATTCATGGTGTAAGTGGACAAGCACGATGCAATTGCTCCCCCTGGGAATCCCATTTGAAAGGTGATGGTTTCATCAACCCCTTCCTTAAATTTCTCAGGATTGGTTTTAACCTCCTGCGCGGTAACCCAACTAGGCTCTTCACCTATCATATAGCGTGCCCCGTTAACGGCGTAGATTCCAATGTCCATCATTGATCCGCCACCCGCAAGTTCTTTGTTTAAACGCCATTGATTTGGATCGCCAATTCTAAAACCAGTTAGTCCCTGAAAGAATAATACTTTTCCGAATTCGCCCGCATTGCGCAGTCTGATAATTTCCAGGGTTTTCGGCTCAAAATGCATTCTATATCCGACGAGAAATTTCACATTTGCTTTTTTGCACGCGTCCACCATGGCTTGCCCTTCTGCTGCATTTAATGCAATAGGTTTCTCGCAGATAACGTGTTTACCTGCTTGCGCTACACGAATAACCTGCGGTTTATGAAGTGCGTTGGGCGTAATAACATAGACGGCATCAATGTCTTTGTTGTCTTTGATCTTATCGAAGTTCTCGTAGTTGTAACAGTTCTTTTCGGGAATGTTATACTTGGCTTGCCAGTCTTTGACTTTAGAAGGTGTACCACTAATGACACCGACCAGCTTTGCCATTTTACAGGATTGCATCGCTTCGGCCACGCGTGTACCGTAACTACCCAAACCGCATATGGCTACGCGAAGGACAGGACCTTGATAAGGTGTTTCTTTTGCTTCATCTGTACTGGCCAAACTAAGAGAGGGTACAAAAGGCAATGTAAATGCTGACGCTGAAAGTTTTTGTAAGAAGTCACGACGGGTGTTCATAGGATAGTTTTTTTAATAGGTAATTGGGTAAATCTCAAGCTAAAGTAGCAATACTTTTTTTTCTTTGACACACCTAAATCCTAAAGGAGATTATATTATGTAAATGGCTGGGGAGTTGTTTCAGATTTTTCCCATACGGTTTCGCAGCATATTGCTTGAGGCTAACATATTGGGGCGTGATGAAATGTCTCTAAGCTTAAAAATTGCGTCTCTTAAAATGTTACTCTAATACATTTACATCTTGCAAGTCCTAATCCCTTTCTGGTCATTTGATGAAACTTTTGCTTGATTTTAAGTATAGCCTATCCTTAAACCAGAATGCAAGATTGACAAGTAAGATTAAAGCGGGTACTTCGATCAACGGTCCGACCACACCCGCAAAGGCCTGACCTGAGTTAATTCCAAAGACGCCAATAGCCACCGCGATAGCTAGTTCAAAATTATTTCCTGTAGCGGTGAATGACACCGATGTGTTTTCTTCATAGCTGGCTCCCAGCTTTTTCGACAACACAAAGCTTAAAATGAACATCAACACGAAGTAGATTACAAGAGGTATAGCAATTCTTATTACATCCATTGGGATTTCTAATATCATTTTACCTTTGAAGCTGAACATGATGACAATTGTATAGAGTAATGCAATCAATGTTATAGGACTGATCTTCGGAATTATGTTATTCACATACCATTCTTCACCTTTTGCTTTCAGGAAAAAATACCGCGTTAAAAATCCTGCTATAAAGGGAATCCCGAGGTAAAGAAAGACACTTTCTGCAACGTCACTCATACTAACATTTACCACAGACCCTTCAATTCCAAAATAGGGGGGGAGTACTGTAATGAATAACCATGCGAATAAACTATAAAATAGTACTTGGAAGATACTGTTCAACGCAACCAAACCCGCCGCATATTCCTTATCACCTTTTGCAAGATCATTCCATACGAGAACCATTGCAATGCAGCGTGCAATTCCTATAAGGATCAACCCAACCATGTATTCAGGCTTGTCGTGCAAAAAAATTATTGCAAGCATAAACATCAGCAGAGGACCAATAATCCAATTCAAGAGAAGAGAAAGGGTGATGACTTTCACATTTTTGAAAACTTTTCCTAAATGCTCGTATTTGACTTTTGCTAATGGTGGAAACATCATCACGATGAGTCCCATAGCAATCGGAATGTTTGTCGTTCCAACGTTGAATCCATTCAAGAATCCTTCAATACCTGGAAGTACGTTTCCCAGAACAACGCCAACGATCATGGCCAAGAAAATCCATAACGTCAGATACTGATCAAGAAAACTCAATTTTTTAGCCTGGCTCATAGCTCATCCGTTAACTTGTGAAAATGCAAAAAGGATTTCTTTGCCGATTTCCATTACACGTTCGGAGTATTTGGCAGCTTCCTGTGGTGTGCCATCAAAATCTTTTGGATCATTGTATGGCAATGAAATTCGCTTTTCCATTCCAAAAACGACCGGACAGTTTTCATCTGCATGCGAGCAGGTCATGATAGCAGCGAATCCTTTTTTTGGATTAGTTGCAGCATCATATTTTTTTGAGTAGGCAATGACTTCATTTGCTACATCCGAAAATTGAACTTCATATACAGGATTATCTCCCGTTGTGGTCGCATTGATTTTGAAACCAGCATCTTTCATAGCCTTAACGGCGCGTGGGTTAAAAGCCGTCGCTTCGGTTCCGCCAGAGTAACTTACCAGATTACCAACGCCATAGTAGGCGGCTGCGGTCTGCGCCCATAATTGGGAAATATGACTACGCCTGGAATTATGTGTGCAAATAAAAATCAATTCGATTTTTTGATTGCTTTTCTGCTTTCCCTTTATAAAATCGGTCAATTGTTTAAGTATTACTTTACGATCATCGGGAATGGTATCAAACTGGTTTATTAAAGTGTTGATGGTGTTTTCTAATGGTTTGTAAAATTCTGCTTTTGGAAGTTGAGGGGGCATAGGATATAATGTTAAAATTAGGTTTTGGATAGCGGTTAGATAGCCCATGCGTTATGAGCTATCTTTTAGGAATGCTACTTGTATCTAGTCACAACATCCGGGTGCGCAACATCCAGCTGGTTTTTCAGCGTAAACAGTCACACTAAAAATCCCTGTTTTACCTGTAGTAAAATCCTGGATTTGCTGTGGTGATAAATAATCTTTTAGAATTTCTTCGGGGAGCGTAATTCGTTTTTCCTTCTGGACAATGATGTTGGCAAATCCTGCCTCTCGGATGATGGATAAGTATTCGTCCTTTTGAATAGCACCAGACACACAACCTGCATACATCTCCGCGCTCTTCTGCAAACCCTCCGGCAATTCGCCCACAAGAACGATATCGGATACACTAAAGTGACCTCCCTTTTTTAACACACGAAATGTTTCGGCAAAAGCTTGCTTTTTATCGGGTACCAGGTTTAGTACACAGTTACTCACCACGACATCGGCGACGTTGGACGCCAACGGTAAATTCTCAATGTCGCCTTTTCGGAACTCAACATTCTTATATCCTAACTTATCAGCGTTGAGTCTTGCTTTCTCAAGCATTTTGTCGGTAAAGTCAATGCCGATAACTTTTCCTTGGCTGCCTGTTATTGAACGCGCTACAAAACAATCATTTCCCGCACCCGATCCCAGGTCAACAACTGTATCTCCTGCTTTTATTTGTGCAAATGCTGTAGGCAGGCCACAGCCGAGTCCCAGGTCGGCATCTGCAACATATCCTTCCAATGGGGTGTAATCATCTGCCATTACTTTGAAGTCCACTGTTGCGCACCCACCGGTTGCACCACAGCAGCTGGATTCATTCAATTCCTTTTCTTGCTCAGCGATCTTGCTGTATTTCTCCTTAACAATTTCTTTGAGTGCTTCACCTGTCGCCGTCGGTTTCATATTTTATTTTTTAGGTTAATGTATTATCGTAATATTACGTTATCATAAAGCAAAAAAAACGACTAGCAACAGTCATTCTTTCTGACATACTTCGAAAACATGTTAATGAATATCTCCTTTGCATCTTCCCAGACATTTTCGTCGATGCAATAATTTACCTTCGGACCTTCAACTTCCCCTTTGATAATTCCTATCTGCTTTAACTCTTTCAAATGTTGTGTAATGGTAGATTGAGAAAGTGGCAGAACATCCACCAAATCGTTACAAATACAAGTTTTATTATCCAGAATGTATTCTAGTATCGCTACACGTGCGGGATGGTCAAATGCTTTTGCCAAAGTTGCAATCTTGTTTTGGCGTTTCTTAAATAATTCGGACTTGGTGATTCCCATAGTATTGCTATAATGCAATATTACGATAAAAGGTTCGGAAATTGAAAAAAAAATCATTTTTAGCTTTCCAATAGAAAATTAGGCCACGATAGTGACTAGTTCCAGAGTCCTGGAATACTATTTCAGAATGATATAGGGCCTTAATGGTGTGTATTCCGCAGGTTCCATTTTGCTTACAAATAATCTGGTTTGACAATATTAAAAAGGATACTGTCATTCATTAGCCGATATGCGTTATTTCGGTTCGTATGATGGTTGCTTTAAATTCTTGCCCAAGCCAGGCTCTAAGTGAAAATATTATTAAAAATTACAACAACAATTCAAGCAAAATTTTAAATTCAGCATTGTTAAAACAAAAGATGATGCAAAGATTTTTCCTGGTGCTATGGATGGTGGTCGCGTTTAAGATTGGTCTTTCACAACAAAGTGCCGGAACCATCACTGCAAAATATACAGACGATTTCAATTTAAGCGGCGAGGGTAAAAATAGCGCGTGGGAAAAAACGGCGTGGATACCAATGACTGCGTCGGAAGCGAATGAGGCAAGAAAAACGGGTGTCAAGGTGCTGTATTCGAAAACCGGAATTTATTTCTTGTTCAATAATGAAGATGAAGTTTTAACAGCTTCAAAAACTGCTGATTTTGAAAGGCTCTGGCTTGAAGATGTGGCCGAAGTTTTCCTTTGGACGGATACGACCTCGACGGTTTATTTTGAATATGAAATCTCTCCACTGAATTACGAGTTGCCCATACTTATTCCGAATTTTGATGGCAATTTTTTGGGCTGGCGTCCGTGGGAGTATGAGGGGGAGCGAAAAACCAGGCACATGACGAGCGTGGACGGGGGAGCTAAGAAAACCGGGAGCAAGATTAAAGCGTGGTACGCCGAATTCTTTATTCCGTATGCATTGATGAGTCCATTAAAAAATGTTCCTCCAAAGAAAGGGACAGTATGGAAAGTAAACATGTATCGCGTAGATCATGATCATAACAAAAAAGTAAATTGGTTTTGGAAGAAACCGGAAACAAATTTCCATCAGTTTACAAAATTCGGAAAGCTCGTCTTTGAATAAAAATTAAACAGATGGGCGTTTTCACCTTTTTGTAATCTTATTGTTGAAGAAAGCGCCGTAGATCCTACTGGGTAACTCAGAAGCACGAAACATGCACACATCCTAACGAGTCTTAATGCACAGGGCACGCTAAACGCAGTGCAACAGTAAGATCAAAAAGCGATAATCTACAAGATTTCATTTTATACCGTAAGCAATTAAACTAAGTTAATTTTATTACTTTGTTTTAATTAAATGGCGTATTACAAAATCTTTCGGGTATGATTCGTTTTCGGTTTACAGTCTTTTTATTTTTTTATGCTGCACCTATTCTCCTTTCAGGCCAAACGCCATCCAGTATTACAGAAGCTTACAGGGAAATTTTAACCTATCCTTTTGATGATCCTAATCCAGTTGTGAATGGAAGTACAAAGGCTATAAAAATATTTCCCTATACCACGTTTGATGGTTATAGCAGCAAAGGAAGCATGCAAAAGTGGAAAGTCGTGAAACTGGAAAACGACTACATCGAAGTCTATGTGTTGCCGGAAATAGGAGGGAAGATCTGGGGCGCAATCGAAAAATCTACCGGAAAAGAATTTATCTATCGCAATGAGGTAATCAAATTTAGAAACATTGCCATGCGGGGACCATGGGCATCGGGTGGTATTGAATTTAATTTTGGGATCATCGGTCATCATCCTTCAACATCAAGTCCTGTTGATTATACCACCAAAAAAAATGACGACGGTAGTGTTAGTTGTATTGTAGGGAATCTTGATCTGCCGTCTCGAACCCACTGGCGTGTAGAGATAAGGTTACCAAAAGACAAGGCATATGTGGAGACAAGAGCATCGTGGAACAATCCGACACCCATTCATCAGTCTTATTACAATTGGATGACTGCCGCAGCAATCGTAACCGATGATCTAGAATTCTACTATCCCGGTAACCTTGCATTGGAGCATGATGGTTCACCAACGTTATGGCCAGTGGATGCCGAAGGACGGGATCTGGCTAAATATAAAAATAATGCTTTTGGTTCTCATAAGTCTGTTCACACCGTTGGTGAATACAACGATTTCATGGGAGGCTATTATCACAAGTCTAAATTTGGATTTGGTCACTGGGCTTTGTACGACGAAATGCCTGGACATAAACTTTGGCTTTGGGCACTATCAAGGAATGGTGGTATATGGGAAGATCTCCTCACAGATGGAGACGGTCAATACATGGAGTTTCAGGCAGGCCGCTTATTTGATCAGTATTCGCCGTCAGCCACAACCAAAAGTGTTCTTACACAGGTTCCATTTTCACCGGGAGTAACAGATCGTTGGTCGGAGATCTGGTTTCCCGTAAAAGAAATTGGGGGCTTGAATGAAGTGTCTCCACATGGCATTCTTTCTGTAAAACACGAAAATGCCCAGCTTCAGATTGGAATAAATTCCCTGGCGTTTGCTGACGCCATAGTAGAAGTCAGATCAAACGGAAAAATCATTCTTACCGAAAGTACCAAGTTTAAGCCTATGGATGTGTGGATTAAATCGGTACAGCTAGACGAAAAGATTCCATACGAAATCACAGTAAAGGGAATGGATCTTCGATATCATTCGGACAAGAAGAACATGCTGAAGCGCCCCTTTACGGCATTTTCTACACCTAAAAAATTTACACAAGATGCGCTTTATCGAGAAGGTGTAGAGTATAAGGAATACCGGGAATACGACAAAGCTTTGCTGACATTCAGGCGATGTCTTAGCAACGACTCATTGCATTTTGGTTCTCTCAATAATCTGGCAGAATTACATTATAGAAGTGGGTTTTACGATTCGGCCCTTACTTATCTGAACAAAGTTTTGCGTCATGATACCTATGATTCTAAAGCTAATTATCTCGCTGGGACTTGTTACAAAGCGAAAGGTGATCTCGTTAATGCCTTAGAATCATTTGGATGGGCTGCACGATCAACCGAATTTCGCTCTGCTGCTTATGCACACATGGCCGGTATAAAAATTCAGGAAAGTGATTATCATCTTGCGGAACATTATGCACAACAATCGTTGAGCTTTAACAAATACAACTTCAATGCACTGCACAACCTTGCAGTGATCTATCGAAAATTAAATAGCCGGGAACATGCGGAGAAGATACTGAACGAGATTGTCGAATATGATCCGTTGAATCATTTTGCGCACTATGAAAAATCGCTTTTAACTAAGTCTCCTGAAGACCTCGAAGCGTTTAAAAACCTTGTAAGAGGCGAATTTCCGTATCAGAGTTATCTTGAGATAGCACTGGAATATATTTCTCTTGGTTTAGAAAAAGATGCGATTGATTTACTTGCGATTGCACCCCAGCATGTGCTAGTCAAAATATGGAGCGCTTATTTGAAAAAAGACAGCAATCAGCTCAACGACATCGCTACTGCTTCGGCGGCGTTTGTTTTTCCATATAGGACAGAGACAATAGCTGCACTTGCGTGGGCCACAACAGAAAACAACAACTGGAAATTCAAATATTTTCTCGGCTTGAATTATTATGCTTTGCAACGGCACGATGAATCGATAAAATTATTTCGGGCCTGTGCACAGGATGCGGACTATGCACCGTTTTATTTAACACGGGCAAACTTTGATCAAGGTTCAAAACAGAGGCTAGCTGATCTTCAGTTAGCAAACCGCATGGCACCCGAAGAGTGGAGAACATGGAGTTACCTTATTAGTTACTTCGAAAGCGCTGGCGATTTTAAACAGCAACTTGCTATCGCAAGCCAGGCAGCCAAAAAATTCAGACATAGTTATACGCTCGGTTTCGAATACGCCAAGGCATTGCTCAACAACGGCCGGTATGAAGCGTCAGTCAACGTGTTAAAGAAACTTAACATATTGCCGTTTGAAGGATCGAGCGAGGGAAAAGATATTTTTGAACAAGCCACGTTGCTGTGGGCAATCGATCTTATACAAAACAAAAAATATAAAAACGCATTAATTCAGATTGAGGCATCACGACAATGGCCGGAAAATCTTGGTGTTGGAAAACCTTATGATGTGGATAATAGGATTCAGGATTATCTGACAGCCTATTGTTTTGATAAACTAGGAAGGCACAGTGAAGCCGTTGAATGGAATAATAAGGTTATCGATTATACAACGGTAGCGCTCGCGGAGCCATCTGTAAATAACATTTTACCCATTATGATTTATTTTAAAAAAGGTGAGCAAGAAAAAGCCGATGCATTATTACGTCAGTTAAAGACGACGCCGGATGCCAATCGGCCACTGCAGCGTTGGGTTATTGCTACGGCTGAAAAAGATGTCGTTACGCTTAATGCACTCGAGCGCGAACTGAAGGGAAACAAGTATGTGGATATTATGCAAAAAATTCTAAGGCTGTAAAGTTATCAGCATCTTCAGATTCGGACGCTGCCCTCAGATTTTACCATTAATATATTTTCGTACTCGATAACTTACTGAGGGAGTTACTTAATGAGAGTATCTTATACGTGGCTTACTTAATTTAAAAAAGGTAGTGCCAACAAACCATGGCATGTCAGGACAAAGTCAACATGCGCGCTAATGCCTGTGCGGCTTTCAACCGAACAGCTTCATCCACGTGCACGGTGGGCTGTTCTAATAAAAGACTTTGGTACAACTTCTCCATTGTATTCATTTTCATGTATGGACATTCACTGCAGGCACAAGTGTTGTCCTCGTAACCGGGCGCCGGTATCAACGTTTTATCTGGTACTTCTTTATGCATTTGGTGTAGGATGCCAGCTTCGGTCGCCACAATAAATTCGTCACATTGATTCTGCCGGACAAAATCGATCATGCCTTTGGTTGATCCGATGTAGGAGGCAACTTTGAGGATATGCGGCGGTGATTCCGGATGCGCAATGAATCTCGCTTTCGGATTCGTGCGATGAAGTTCCAGGATTTTATCGATTGAAAAATTTTCATGTACCATACAACTGCCGTTCCATAACAGCAAGTCACGACCCGTTTGCTGAATTAAATACTTCCCTAAATTTATATCAGGTGCAAAAATTATTGGTTTCTCGGTCTTTATTGATTTGATAATCGTTACTGCGTTCGATGAAGTACATACGACATCACTCATCGCTTTTATTTCTGCGCTGCAATTAATGTATGTTACTACAGGTGAGCCGGGATGTTGTTCTATAAATGCGCTGAATTTATCAGGAGGACAAGAGTCAGCCAATGAGCAACCAGCCATTAAATCAGGAAGCAAGACTTTGCGTGAAGGGTTAAGTATTTTAGCCGTTTCGGCCATAAAAAAAACACCCGCCACTACTAAAATATCGGCGGTCGAAGTAGCCGCAAACTGGGCCATTTGCAGGCTGTCGCCCACCATATCAGCGACATCCTGAATGTCTGGATCTTGATAGTAGTGCGCAAGTATGAGAGCGTTTTTGCGCTTCTTTAATTTTTTTATTTCTGATGAAATGGTTTGTGATGCTGGCAACGCTGTCATTGTTACAAATATTTTAGAAAGCACCTGGTTGTTTCTGCCTTGATGAGTTATTCTGTATAATAATTGGATGAATTCCCGCGAACGATGCATCCACTGAGGCCCGTTATTTTTATCGCCCCAAATTACCGTAAATAAAAGATAAAAATATCTTTTATTGTTAGTTTTGCATAATTTTAAACCGATAGATTAATCATGACCCAATTGAGTGGAAACAGGTGATGGCAGCCGGCATAAGTTATAATATAAATTTTAAGATTTGAATTGAGGGCTAAATCGTTGGGTGAACCTTTATAGAAAGTTGGGATGAAGAATTTCACGGATGTAGTTGGACGGCCATATTTAACCTGTTTATGAAATCGTTTCCAATGGGAGGAATTATTTGATAGTAGATAAGGATAAAGTAGTCTTTAAATTCATTGCTATTTGAGAGTGGGGATGTAAGCAAATTACTTCCACTAAGAAGTGTAACGAGTTATAATAAAACCGATGCCCAAGCAAAGAAAATATTGTAAGGATGTTTGAAATGGAAAATCAAGATTACGAGACGGATATACTGATTGTTGGAGCTGGTATTGCTGGCCTGTCAGTGGCAATAAAGTTGTCAACGAGGTTTCCTGAAAAAAACATAACACTCATTTCAAAAGACAGACCGGGGGAATCAAATACCCGTTACGCGCAAGGCGGTATTGCTACAGTAATAAATGCAGTGGACGATTCATTTGAGCAACACATTCAAGATACACTGGATGCCGGAGGTGGTCTGTGCCGTCGCGAGGTAGTTGAAGCAGTTGTGCGGGAGGCTCCCGAGCGTCTGGCGGAGGTGATCGCCTGGGGCACCGATTTTGATCGGGATGACGCCGGTAAACTTGTCTTAGGTCTGGAAGGTGGTCACTCAGCGCATCGTATAGTGCATGTAAAAGATGAAACAGGGTTTGCCATTGTGCATTCACTGCTAAGAAAATTAGATGGGCTACCCAACGTGCAGGTGTTGTGGCGCACCCTCGCTGTTGATTTATTGACTGAGAATTCAGAAGAGGGACGGGTCTGTAACGGAATCACATATGTAAACAAGCTAGACAATCATTTAAGAATAATGCAGGCCTCCTTCACCGTGCTTGCAACGGGTGGTATCGGTCAGGCCTATGCTTTGACTACAAATCCATCCATTGCTACAGGCGATGGCATTGCGATGGCCCATCGTGCCGGAGCTTCTATTGACAACATGGCTTTTGTCCAATTTCATCCCACGTTGCTGAATGTACGAATGGATGACGTTGCTTTTCTGATCTCCGAGGCATTGCGTGGCTTTGGTGCACGCCTTGTTTCAAATAATAACAGGCGATTTATGTTTGATTACGATGTTAGAGGTGAGCTTGCTCCCCGGGATATTGTCGCGCGTGCCATCTATCTCGAATCGCAAAATCATCCCATATATCTTGACTGCAGGCATCTGCCAAGCAATTCGCTAAAGCGTCAATTTCCCAAAATTTATCAGACATGTCTTTCTCTTGGGATTGATATCACCCGGGAAAAAATTCCTGTGACACCTGCAGCCCACTATCTCTGCGGAGGCATTGTTACAAACATGAAGTCACAGACTGATATCAAAAATCTATATGCTATCGGCGAATGTGCGTGTACCGGTCTGCACGGAGCGAATCGACTCGCTTCTAACTCGCTGATTGAAGCGTTGGTATTTGCTCACCGATGTTACATGGACATTAGCGAACGGATGTCTCACCAAAAATCTCCATTACGTATAGTCCAACGTAAATATGGCAGCCATTTACCTGATGAGTCCCAACTCAGGAATATCCGGCAAGCAATGAAAGTTATTATGGTAAATTCAGCAGGTATTGTCCGCTCATTCGCGTCCATGAGGGAGGGACTTGAAAAGTTAAAGGAATTTCATTGTCAGGTCGAGGAAATGCTGGAGGTCTCAACACCAAACTGGCTGTTGTATGAAATACGAAACTTGCTGACAGTCGGAATGCTAATTCTACAGCAGGCATTGGATCTAAATGAGAACCGCGGCTCGCATCATAACTGTGATTTAGAGGAAAATCCAATCAGTTTAACAAACTGATGGTGAGTTGTAGAAATTTGCAGCATCCTAAGTTGTAGTTGGTACACTGGAGATATGAAATATCGTGTTTCTACAATTTCTAAAATCGTAGATAAGGTTAATGTTACAAAATTTACAACTTATAAAGCTGCTGTAATGCTGCCTCCGAAGTGGCTGTATTTGGCTATGGAGAGATTTTCAAATCAGGGTACCTTTTGCATCTGAATTAATAAATACAGAGCAAGGGCTATTCATATCTTACGCAAAAAAAGAATTACAAATCACGCTGCAGTTGGAATTAGCTTACCAAGTAATTGCTTCCTGACTTCTAAGGGATTTCCCTTAGGGGTTTTACCCACAGGAACTTTTAAATGCGGTGTCAAATGTAACCACCTCAATACTTTAGTCTGGATGATTTTATTCTCTTATGTCTCGCTATTCAGTTTCCAAGAAAAAAATTAAAAATCCGATTCAATTGCGTGGTGTGACCCTATCAAATTTTAATATCGGTGTTATCACATATTTTTTACGGATGTGTCAGTCTTTTTAAAAAATGTCCCTGGACCGAAATTTTTGTTTCGGAATATGACATATGAAAATCTTTAAGCGAATGTTTAAACTAGTATCGGTCATTTTAATCTTTTTGAGTTGTCATTTATATGCTCAACAAGAAGGAGTAAAGTTTGAACGACTGAATACGAATCACGGACTTTCACAAAGTTTTGTAATATCCATTACTCAGGACAAGAAAGGGTTTATGTGGTTTGGTACCGACGCCGGGTTAAACAAATATGATGGTTATAAATTTACGATTTACCGAAACAATCCTGACGACTCTGCTACCCTACGCTCAAATGGAATATGGAGCTTGTTCGTGGACAGCCAGGGTAGGATGTGGGTGGGCACCTTGTCGGGGCTAGACCGATTTGATGAGAAGCAAAATACTTTTATACATTTTAAAGGCAACTATGTTATTCGCGATATCATTGAAGACAAAAAAGGAAATATTTGGGTTTGTTCTGATGAGGGGTTGAGTCTTGTGGACGAGGTCCGTAAGTCGCTGACAACATTTCAAAATCCGAAGTTAGAAACGCAATGGTTCAAGACCATCTGGGAAGATAGTAAAGGTAATTTCTGGGTTGGCTCAAGAGCCGAATCAGAAGGTGTTTTTCTTTTCGATCCCAAGCAAAAAACTTTCACGTCCGTTGAATTTCAAAAAGACCGGAACAACCAATCATATCATGAACGGCTTAGCGACATCATGGAAGATCAGTTTGGGGTATTGTGGGTTTCAACTAATGAAGGAATCCATTATTACGACACTATAGTAAAAAGTTTTATTCGGCTCCGTCAGGAGGAAAAAAACGAAAATTCTATTTCAAGCAATAACGTCCATTGTTTAGCGGAAGATGCAGAAGGAAACTTATGGGTCGGCCATTCCAGAGGAGTAAGTATATTGGATAAAGCCCGACAACACTTTTCCCATCATAAATACGACATTGATAATCCAGATGGCTTAAGTGAAAGTTTTATAACCACTATTTATAAAGATAAGTCCAACAACCTTTGGCTCGGAAGCAGGAACACAGGTCTAAACGTTTATCACTTTGCAAAAAATAATTTTAAGCTTTATGCACACGAGCTAAATAACCCTCGAAGCCTGAGCAATAATGTTATAAAGGCGATTACAAAAGATAAAAAAGGAAGGCTGTGGCTAGGCACCGATGGAGGGGGCCTAGCCCTGCTGAAGGAAGACGGGACTTTCTTAGCTTATAAACATGATCCCAAAAATCCGAATACCTTGCCCAACAATTTAATCCTTGCATTGTATGAGGACAAACAAGAAAACCTGTGGGTGAGTACATTCTATGGTGCATTAAGTAAATTGAATAAAGAAAAAGGCACCTTTGAACATATATTTCCAGGCCCGGATAGCACTGAGCTTACATCAGCAAGCGTTAGTGTGATGTGCGAGGATAGCAAAGGAAACTTTTGGGTAGGGACATGGTACGACGGGCTATTTCTTTTCGACCGATTGTCAAAGCGATTCAAAAACTTTAAGCATCAGAATAACGATATAGGTAGTCTGTCCAGTGGCGAGGTCGTTGCGATCTATGAAGACAAGCGAGGAAATTTATGGGTGGGCACAACAAATGGCTTGGATCTTTTTAATTATGCCACCAAAAAATTTATACACTATACTCATGATGAGAATAACAAGAATTCGGTTAGCAACAATTCCATCAATTCTCTTTCTGAGGATAACAACGGGAATTTACTAATTGGTACTAATAATGGATTGAGTATATTCAATCATCAAAAATCTACATTCACTCATTATTCATCTAAAAACGGATTACCAAGTAATGTCATTGATGGCGCGCTTTGTGATGACGAAGGGAATATATGGTTGAGTACCTTGAATGGGATATGCAAATTTAATCCACAAACCAAAGCTTATAGAAATTACAGTGTAGCGGATGGCTTGCAGGGAAGCGAATTTATCAGACATTCATATTTTAGAAGCGAGGATGGGGAGATTTTTTTTGGAGGAAATTTTGGAGCCAACTGCATCACTCCACGATTAATCAAACCCAATCTATTTGTTCCCCCTATTGTATTAACAGATTTTAAAATATTCAATGAATCGGCAGAGATTGGCGACAAAGCCCCTAAGCTTCAGCAACACATTAACTATACGCAGACAATCAGACTCTCATATCGCGAGTCAGTCTTTCCATTTGAATTTGCATCTCTAAACTTTACAAATCCCGAGGGTAATCAATACGCCTACCATCTGGAAGGTTTTGATAAAAACTGGAATTATGTCGGCAATAAAAATTCAGCAACTTATACAAATTTAAATGCAGGCGAATATGTATTTAAGGTCATTGGTACCAATAACGATGGAGTTTGGAACACGCAAGGCTCGTCGGTGAGAGTTATCATTACACCTCCTTTTTGGCTCACTCCCTGGTTCAAGATAGTTTCAATATTCTTGGTGGCTATGAGTTTGGTAACGGTGGTAAGAGCACGTCTTAATGTTATAAATAAACAAAAAGCCGAACTGCAACGTCAAGTGCAGGAGCGTACAAAACAATTGGTTGCTTCGACAGAAGAAGCACAACTGGCCCGTCAGGAAGCTGAACAAGCTAATCGCACCAAGAGTATATTCCTCGCCACCATGAGCCATGAAATCCGTACACCCATGAATGGTGTTTTGGGCATGGCCTCCCTTCTGGCCGAAACTTCACTGACCAGTGAACAACGTGAGTATACACACACGATTCAGAGTTCCGGAGAAGCACTCCTGGGGGTAATTAACGATATTCTGGATTTTTCTAAAATCGAATCCGGAAAAATGGAACTGGAAAGTAATGATTTCAACTTGCGCGATTGCATTGAAGAAGTCCTTGACGTATTTGCCGTAACAGCAGCAAAATCTCAGTTGGATCTTATTTACGAAATTGACTACAATGTACCCGCCCAGATTATAGGTGATAGCTTACGCTTGAGACAGGTTTTACTGAACCTGGTGAGCAACGCTATTAAATTCACTCATGAAGGTGAAATTTTTATTGGAGTAAGGTTACAAGAAATGCACGGTAATGATCTGCAGTTAAAATTCGAGGTGCGAGATACGGGTATAGGAATACCTAAAGATAAACTTGAACGCCTGTTTAAAGCATTTTCACAAGTCGATTCTTCCACCACCCGTAAATATGGTGGCACAGGTTTAGGACTTGTCATCTCTGAAAAACTCGTGGCCTTGATGGGAGGAGAAATAAAAGTTGAAAGTGAACCGGGTTTGGGAACACAATTTATGTTTACGGTGCAGGTAAGATGCAGCAACCAAGCAACAAAAACCTATGTGCATATGAATACCGTGGGGCTTGAAGGAAAGCGCATTCTGGTAACGGACGATAATGAAACAAACCTCACCATTCTGAAAAATCAATTAGTGCAATGGAATCTTGTTCCCGTTATAGCAAGGTCTGGTAAAGAGGCTCTCGCTATTTTGAATGACAAACAAAATTTTGATCTTGTGCTAACAGACATGCAGATGCCAGAAATGGATGGCATGGAATTGGCGCGGCAAATTCGCAAGCAACATAACGCACTTCCAATCATTCTGCTTAGTTCCTTGGGCGAACGTTCGAAAGAGCATAATGAAGTTTTTGTTTCTGTCTTAACCAAGCCGGTAAAACAAGCAATACTTTATAAACATATCGTTGCTCAGCTTACGAAGAATCAAAAGTCGTTATTAGAAGACATCGATGTCAGGAAAAATTTATCGGTCGATTTCGCAAAACAGTTTCCATTGAATATTCTTATTGCCGAAGATAATCTTACGAATCAAAAATTGGCAGATCGGGTATTGAGCAAGCTGGGCTATGTAACCGACAAGGTACTGAATGGCCGTGAGGCAGTGGATGCGCAGCACTTACATCATTACGATATAATATTGATGGATATTCAGATGCCGGAAATGGACGGACTGGACGCTACACGAGCGATCCGTCAACAGATGGGACCACGTCCTGTTATTATTGCCATGACTGCCAATGCTATGCAAGGCGATCGCGAGATGTGTATACAAGCAGGAATGGATGATTACATAAGCAAACCCATTAAGCTGGAAGAGCTTCTTAAACTGCTTGAAAAATGGGCCACTAAAAAGACCGCGCCAAAGAAAATCGCCTGATGCTAAACCAAATATCAGTTCATCAGAACGCCAGCGTGAAGAGAGATTGAGCCATGTCCGTATGCAGCTTGATGATGAATTAATTATGAGATCGCAAAATCATGGTCAAATCATCGACAACACTTCATACTCCCCCGGGGCATTGAATGGTCTTCTCTTACAAGTGTTTTCACGCGTTTCTTGTGAAAGATAAAGACGGGTCTGGTTGTAATGTAGAGTACTTACTGATCGATTCCCTTGTCAATCCCTTCGGCATGTTCATTCTCGGCGCTGAAGAAACAATGAAGCGCGCATCCATGGGCTTTGTTCTTGTAGCCTTGATCCACATGACCCACCATCTTACCAGCCACTTTTACAACGCCGTCTGGATCAGTTGTTACAACGTGGCCTTCCTTTGTTTTAAAACTTCCATCCTTTTGTATAACGCCAACGATACCTTTACCATTCGCCGTCGTTACATTTCCAGTCTCTGCAATAATGCCAATAACTTTACCGGTAACGTCACATATTTTTCCATCGTTCCTAATGTAACCAAGCTGCTTGCCTGCTTCGTCTACAACCTTGCCATCAGCAGTTAGACGTGGGTGCATTCCTCTGTGCTTTGGAGGCACATCTTGAGAATAAACTAGCGTGCATGCGAAAATCATCAGCATAAACGCAATAATTGTTGTTTTCATAAATGTTAGTTTGGAAAGATTGAAAGTAAAACAACTACAGTCTTATTTGATTGAGAATTGATTTGAAACCAACTGATTTTCGTCATGTTTCATGTCTCATACTTTGAAGTTTAGTAGTGATATCCGGACGCGACGTATAACTTCCATAAGGAAAACAAAAATGAATAGGTAATAAAACCTGTTTCAACTGGTGTTTACTTATCGGTGTGTTGCATTTTTATAATTTTTTTTAACATGACATTATTTCAGGTTCCATTGCGGGACCTGACTCTGGATAAACCTTAACTATACTGTAGCTAAACTGTCAGTATATTCGAGTAACCTCACCGAACCGACGACATCATAAAATGTCGGGGCTAGTCCTGCAAGGGGTGCTGTTCTCATGAGTCAACACCGTTGTGCGCGCATTCAACGTCCAGCTATTAAAAATTAAATAGATGCCGGAATTTATTAAAAACTGAAAGAGGTGTTTAATATTATCTTGTCTCGCTGAAGTAGGTTCTGTATTCAATGTAAAGGTCGGGCACCTGGGATTATCATAACGACGAATAACCGCTGTACTGGATTTTTCAGGTGAGTACGAAGCGATCTTTATTTTCATCTAGCCTCCACCACTTTCATCCATGGCAAACCTGGCGCCTGTCTCATCCGTTGGTGCATGCTTTGGGACTATTACTTCCCAGCGCAAGGTCTGTTTAAATGATCCTTGCTCGTTACAGAACCCCCACTGCCGGTCTACTGTTTTGGACCATTCGCCGGGACGAATATTGTAGTTCGGCGCGATGTCAAATGTGATCGCACCATCAACCTCATTGGTAGGAAAACCAAACCATGCGGAATACGCCATCTCAATTGGAATGACAGCTTCATCCATGTCCGGACACTGTACCCGCTCCTCCGCCATTAAAGGTATATCCTGAACATTGATCATGATATAGCTTAACTTTATCGACTTCATTTCTGGGCTCCAATTATACATGGCAAAGAGCGGAGGATTTGGATCACCTGGAATTTTGTAGTTGACTGTTCCGACTTTTGGAGTTGGCGACTCTGAAAGTTGGACACGACACCCGGTCATGTCACACACCGCGTACTTCCTTCCGGTGAGCGTGTAAACTGCTGAAGAACCTTTCGCATTGAAGATGAATCCACTTGAAGGAGAATAATCAGGATACGTTGGTTTTGTTGGTGTCTCCCCAATGCTTGACCTTCGTGGATGGATGTCTGCCCTAAGCCGAAGGTCACACACTCCTGCAAGCTTTATACCGTTGTCATCTGAAGCGTAGTTCAATTTGATAATCCACTCCGTCAGAGGAACAACATTGCTCCTTATACCTTGAGAAGAAGTAACAACAACATCACCCACCGAACCATTTCCTGTTTCTGGAATAATGCAAGTGACTCCGTTGGGTGACCATGAGGTAACGACTGCCGCTACATCATTCACCGTCACCTTGCCCTCGTCCCAAGGGAACAATCCCTCAATAGTTAAAGAGCTGGTATATTCATCGATTTTCATCGACTCGATTATTGGCCGAATCAGGACTTCGCGTTCCAGTGTTGTTTTATAGGTGAGTTGAACGCCACCGGACGCAACGCCAAGGCCTTCAGTTCGCATATCTGCAAACACTGGCGCTAGGTCGAAAGGCCGTTGAAATGGATCCTCTTGAGAAATACTCCCTCCGGCATTAGCGCCCAGCAACCTGTCAAAGAAAAATTGACTTGTGCGCACGTAATTGTCTGTCGGGCCGGTCCAACCTACGAGCGTAGCCATCTCGTTCGTTGCTTTCGCAATCATTCTATCGCGAAATGTTGCATTGCCTGGAATGGATTCATTAAATCCATTGCAAGCATCCAGATAGATAAAGCAGTTTTCCCCGAAGCTCATGTACTCCCTAACAAAGGAAGATGTAATAGCATAATGGAACTCACATGCTTTTGTGTCGTTCGTAGCAAACATGTAACAGATTAAACGATTATTGAGATCGTCTTTGTAAAGCTGGTCGCGTTCGTCTGTAACAAGTTGTGTGGTCCACAGTGCCATAATGGATTGTGTTCCTCCTTTTCGATTGAGTTGGCCTGCACCTCCGTGTGTATTAATATAAAAGACTGCATCACCGGAAACTGCTTTCAAATTTTCGATGGTAGCGTCCTTTACTTCGACCTGATACCCAGCATCCGCCTCTGCGAAAATACTTTTCAGGCTGCCCACGTTATTGTGAAAGAGTTTACCCAATCCGTTGAACAAGCTCACCTTTTTTGTTTTAGGGATGTCTTCAGTGCGCCCCGTTGAATGATTGGCCTGGTACTGCGTTGGGGAACGACCACCGACAGAAGCCCGTCCTCCAACATGTTCGTCCACGGGAGTATTTACAAAGAGCACAACGCGGCCATCAACAAAAATGGCGTAGAGATCTTCTCCCGCAAATCCAAAAGAATCGAACGCTGGTTGTGTTGCCAACCATGATAGGAAAGTTATGCGATCTTCAAGACCTTCAAGATTATTTAGCTCAGCAGACTTTTTCTTGCACGCTTCGAATACTGCCATCCGTTCTTCGATTGTGATGATTGTGTCTCTTGTACCTGTGGGCGGAGTTATTTCTTCTGATCCAGAGCATGCGATCAAAACAGCTCCGATCGATATCAGCAACAAAGATGAAGTAGAAAGGATCTTTTTCATGACGAGATTTCGATTAAGAAAAAACGATTACGGGAAGATCTGATCCTTATGAAATTTACGATTTCCAATGGTCAAACGAAATCACCAAGAATAGGTATTTTTTTGTAACAGAAATTCCTGTTGGTCACCATACGCGGGCCTGAGCAGAAAATTGATATATGCGACAATCGAATGCGCCTACTCATAAACATAGAATTTCATCGTACGGATACGGTTCCAGCGTTACTGGAATTGTCAGGCTAAAGTATGATTGTATTACATCCTTCCGCTAGTCCGCGATTTTTTTTGAAGTTATAATTCCGGAAAGTTTTACATTTAGTTAACATATGGATAATAAACAGGAGCAACATATCCTACTTTGGAAGTCCTTTAAAAGTGGCGACTGGGAAGCATATACTAGTTTATATCATGCATACTACCGATCGCTTAACAACTATGGACACAAGTTTACTAAAGACTTAAACCTTATCGAAGATGCAATCCATGATCTATTTGTATCGTTGTGGACAAACCGTGACAATCTTGGAAATCCTATCTCGGTAAAGAATTATCTCTACAAGTCTTTTCGTAACACGCTCTTTAGAAAAATTAAAGCTGAATCGCGATTCTTTGATTTGCAGGATGATAACTCAATTCCATTTGAAATCTCATACGACCAGCAGTTGGTTCTTGATGAGGATGAAAACAGATTGCAGCAAACAATAAAAGACGTACTCTATAAATTGCCTGCACGGCAACAGGAGATTATTTACCTTCGTTTTTATGACGGCCTTTCATACGAAGAAATTGCCGAGGTAATGTGTATACATGTTAGTTCTACCTACAAGCTATTGTATAAAGCACTAGAGAATTTACAGCAATCGTTAACCATCGTGAGCATTGGAATCGTGGATGTTCTTGTAAAAATATTAAATGGCCGGACCGACCTCGCCACACCTTCTGCCTCAAACGTATATCCGCCAGATTTTTATTGATCGGAAATGTTTTCTATCGACAACGTTTGTTTCAATCGTCTTCTCTCCCATAAAATATTATTTTTAAAATAATCTAAAAACCGAGGGATAATTCTGCGCCTTCCATGCTATTAGGTATGAGTGTAACAGACTTCATACCTTAATGAGCAACCAAAACTACGCACAATACACACTAACTGATTTTTTAGAAGACGATTCCTTTATACAATGGGTCATCAATGGCGATGCAAAGTCCAACGTTTTCTGGCAATCTTTTTTGATTAGCTATCCGGAAAAGGACAAGGTTGTTCAAGAAGCCGCATCGATTATTCGCGTGTACCGTAAGCAGGTGATCTTTACAAATGACGATCATCGCGAAAAAGTTTGGAATAGAATCGATGCGTCAATTCCAAAGCGGACGGTTTCTCCGACAAAGACTTTCAGACTGCCGCTTTATTTCAAAGTTGCAGCGTCAATAGCCATTTTAATCGCGTGTAGTGTTATGCTATGGACGCTGAAAAACAATCACACCACAGTTGTAACAACATCCTATGGCGAGGTAAAAGCGGTCACCCTTCCTGATCAGTCAATAGTAATGCTTAATGGCAATTCCACGCTCACCTATGAGGATTCATGGGATAACAGGGCAGCGAGGGAAGTTTGGATTAAAGGTGAGGCATACTTTGATATCAGACATTTGAATCAGGACACCGCATTTGTAATGCCTTCAGAGCGATTCATTGTTCATGGGAACGGCATTGACATTCGTGTATTGGGAACTTCATTTAACGTGAAGAGCCGCCGAAATAAAACAAACATCGCATTGCTCAGCGGAAAAATTGAAGTGAGTTATGCAGACTCAGCATCGGTGCCATCCGGCGGGCTTGTTATGATGCCAGGCGACTATGTTGAATATTCCGGACAAAAATTGCTGATAAAGAAAAAGTTATTGAGGCCACACAAAGCAGCGACCTGGACAGTTCGCGAGATAACATTTACAGATCCTTCACTGAATGATATTATGGAAACACTACAGGATAACTACGGCTATGCAATAAATGTGGAAGATAAAGACATGATGGATATGAAGATTGAGGGAGAAATCAGCGTAACGAGCATACAGGAATTGCTGTCACTGGTTTCTACAACGCTAAGCATACGCGTCGAGGAATCTGGAAAGGAAATCATTATCACGCGAAAATAGATTTAAAGAAAGCCTAATATCCCTAATCAATAACCTATGAAAAAATTCGACTATGCTATGATGTTACGAAGTTGTTTTCTTCTGATGGTGGCACTTAGTTTTCCACCCGGCTCCTATGCCCAACAATATGCCAGCGCGTCTGGCAATGTAAGGGGAGAGCTCCATCGATCTTCTCCCCAGATAAGCCATACTTCGGATGATGGCATGTTAAGTCTGAAAGAGGCCTTACAATTAATTAAAGAGCAATACCATGTAAAATTTGCTTATAAAGAAGGCCTATTAGATGGCGAGAGAGTTTCTCAGACGTTGCTTCATAATGGAACTAATTCGCTTGAAAGGCTACTGTCACAACTCCTGGAAAAGTCACGGCTTGATTATAAGCGAATTAATAAAAAACAGTTTACAATTTTCCTGAACATAAATAAACCGTATCTGAAAGCAGTTACACCTGCAGGTAGCAGTGATTCAACAGCCTTACATATAAGGTATGTACGCGATGCTTCTGTTCTCGATGTCAGTGGAACTGTCACATCCCAGGATGATGGATTACCATTACCGGGGGTTAACGTAGTATTTAAAGGAACATCAACCGGTACGACTACAGATTCGGATGGAAAATATTCCCTTACAATTCCGGATGGCGGTGGTGTTCTGGTATTTTCTTTTATTGGATATGCAACGCAGGAAATTACCGTTTCAAGCCAAACGACAATTGACGTGGTGCTGGCACAAGAAGCCCAATCGCTTAGCGAGGTAGTTGTAACAGCGCTCGGTATTTCAAAGGAGAAGAAAGCGTTGGCCTATGCGGTGAGTGAGGTTAAGGGAAGTGAATTTACGCAAGCACGTGAAACCAATGTTGCCAATGCCCTTGCTGGTAAAATTGCCGGCGTCAATGCAACGGGTATGGCTACCGGCCCCGGTGGGTCTAGCCGCATTGTCATTCGTGGAAATGGTTCACTGAATGGAAATAACCAACCGTTGTATGTTATCAACGGTATGCCTATGGATAACAGTGTGCCCGGCGGTAGCAATCAGTCGGCCGGAGAAGGTAACAATGTTGACCGTGGTGATGGAATTGGTGGTATCAACCCGGATGATATCGAGTCCATAAGTGTATTAAAGGGTGGGCCGGCTGCGGCATTGTATGGTGCCCGTGCTTCCAACGGTGTTATTTTAATTACGACAAAAAAAGGTAAGGCGCAAAAAGGTATCGGGGTGGAAATTAATAGCAATGTTACCTTCGAAGACATCGCCATTATTCCTGATTGGCAATATGAATACGGACAAGGTACAGATGGCGTTAAGCCCACTACTCAAACACAGGCGAAGAGCTCAGGCAGATTATCCTATGGTGCAAAAATGGATGGTCAGCCTTACATTCAATTTGACGGACAAATGCGTCCATATTCTCCGCAGAAAAACAACTTAAAAAATTTCTATAGAACTGGCGCCAACTTCATTAATTCAATAGCATTCATCGGCGGTAATGAAGTGGTGAATTTTCGATTTGGATTGAACAATACAAGTTCGAAGAGTATTGTGCCAAACTCATCATTCAATAGAAGGATTGCCAATTTGAATTTGAATGCTTACCTGGGAAAGAAATTAAGCATTGAAACTGTTGTTCAGTACAACATCGAGAATGGCGATAACAGGCCAAAGGTAGGCTACGCTGATCAAAACTCGCATTGGGCAACATACCTCGTTGCCAATACAGTGGACATTAGAAGTCTCGCGCCCGGATATGATCCGGTAACTGGAAAGGAAGTAGAATGGAATCCTGTTCCGGCTGCACCCAATCCTTATTTTGTGATCAATAAGTTTCAAAACTCAGACAAGAAAAACCGCTTTCTCGGGCAGGCTAGTATAAAATATGACATAACTGAGAAACTGTTTATCAAGGGTAGCGCAAGTCAGGATTATTATAATTTTCAATCCGAATTTATTCAACCTACCGGAAACGCTTTTGCTCCCTTGGGCACTTATGAGAGTAGAAGGGTTATTTCATCGGAAACCAACGGTATGGTTACCGTGAATTACAATACTGACCTACTCGAGATATTAAGCTTTTCTGCAATGGTGGGTGGAAACATGCAACGGAATATTTATGATCAGACGGCCATAGACGGAGCCGAATTTACCATCCCTTATTTTTATAGCTACACCAATCTTGCTACTACCACGACACGGCCCACTTATTCAAAAAGTGGAATCAATTCGCTTTTTGCCTCCGTTGACCTCGGTTATAAAGGATTTGTATATCTGACAATGTCAGGTAGACAGGATTGGTTCTCTGTCCTTAATAAAAACAGCAACAGCATCTTTTACCCAGCCATTGGCGGGACGTTCGTCATCTCCGATGCCTTTGACCTGCCAAGGGTATTCAGCTTTGCCAAACTACGTGGCTCATGGGCGCAGGTGGGTGGCGCAACGGTATCACCATATCAAATATCACAGACCTATACGATGGTTCAGGGCGGTCACAATGGAAGGCCTGTGCAGGCGCTAACTACGGATGCTTCCAACATTACGGTTGTGCCAAATCCGGATTTGCGGCCTTTGACATCAACTACGTATGAAGCAGGTATCGAAGCAGGCTTCCTCGATAATCGCGTCGGATTTGATGTTACGCTATACAATCGTAAAACAACGGATGATATTGTGCAGAGCAATATTGCACTTTCTTCGGGGTATACTGCTGCGTTGTTAAACGTGGGCGAACTTAGTAACAAAGGCGTGGAAGTACTGGTAACGGGTACCCCTGTAAGAAAGGCACAATTCGACTGGGAGGTGAGTTACAACGTAGCGTACAATGAAAGTAAAGTTGTAAAACTCGCGGACGGGATCGATAATCTTACCGTTGGAAATGGAGTAGGAGGCGGTACCATACGCAATGCTGTTGGGGGTACCTACGGTGAAGTATGGGGTTATCGCAAGTTGACAGATGAAAATGGTCAGGTTGTGTTTAATACGGCAAGCGGTTATGCAATCAGGGGGCCACTCGAAAGAATCGGAAATGGAATTCCTCCTTTAACCATGGGTATTACCAACAATTTCAGGTATAAAAGTTTTTCGTTGAACATCCTCATCGACGGAAAATTCGGGAGCGTTGTATACTCAAATCTTTACCAGTATGCCTACCGTTTCGGATTGCCGAAAGAAACGTTGCCAGGTCGCGAGACGGGCCTGACAGTAACAGGTGTAACGCCTACCGGCGACTCATTCAGCAAAACATGGACAAAAGAGGACATTGATACGTACTACGATAATGATAAAAACTACACCGCTATGTTTACGTTCGACAACGACTTCATCAAGCTTCGGCAGGTTATTTTAACGTACAACATCCCTGTTCAAAAAGTTTCGTTTTTAAAGTGGGCACAAGCTGCCTCAATTTCTCTGGTGGGGCGTAATCTCTTGCTGTTGTATAAAGACAAGAAGAATGATTATTTCGATCCCGAGTCGAGCTACACCAATGGCAATGCACAAGGTCTGGAGGCATTTGGAGTACCTAGAACGAGAAGTCTAGGGGCGAATCTTATGGTGAAATTCTAATTTAAAATTCTTGAGATATGAACAAGTTTATAAAAATATTATGTCTGGTTCCGATGAGCATACTGCTCGCATCTTGTGATAACGGATTTGAAGAGATGAACGTAAATCCAAATGCATCGACCGAGGTGGTCCCAGGCTTTCTTTTTACAAATGCGCAGTTGAGCACTGTTAATGTAAACTTTACAGGTTCGGCTTACCTGACAATCGGCCAGTCAATGCAACATTTTGCAACTTATAAAGAAGTACCGGCTGCGGGTGATAAATATTTCAACTTCAGCTATTCAACGGGAGCCTGGAATGCATACTCTGGAGCAGTTATTCAAATACAACAAGTGATTGATGCAGTGTCTGAAAATCCAATTGACATCAATAAACTGTCGGTAGCCAGAATATGGAAAGCGTATCTGTTTCACCGGCTCACAGATTTATATGGAGATGTACCATACCGGGAGGCAGGAAAAGCACTAACGGAAAAGAACTACACACCTAAATATGACCTGCAATCTGAAATTTATGCAGACATGCTGAGTGAACTTGAAGAAGCTGCAAGCGCATTTGATGACGCTCAGCCTACATTTGGAAATGCTGATTTAATCTATGGAGGAAATATTTCTAAGTGGAAAAAATTTGCATACTCGTTGATGTTGCGTCTCGGAATGCGTTTGTCTGAAGTTGATCCCGGCGCGGCGAAAAACTGGGTTGAAAAAGCAATTGCAGGTGGCGTGATTACTGACGATTCAGACATTGCTGTTATCAATTATGTGGATGGTTCTCAAACTATTAGCCGGAATTTTATTGCGAGTGGTTTATTGGCTACAGACTATATCACACCTGGAGGTGATAATGTCGAGGGAGGAAAATTAGCAAAAACGTTGATCGATCACCTGAAGAACACCGCTGATCCCCGGTTGAATGTGATTTCAATAGTTTGGATTCCTTCCGGTTCTACTTTTGTTGCAGATACAAGCACAGCATTGCAAAAAGGAATGCCTAACGCAGCATTCAATTCACTTCCCGCTGAGTTCAACTCGTTTTCGGAACCGAATCCAAATACAATCCTGAAATATAATGCTCCTTTATTAGTATTCACCAATGCTGAAGTACACCTGCTTCTGGCAGAGGCGGCATTGAGAAATTGGTATTCAGGCAGCACGGCAGAAGCGTCGTATATGCAGGCCGTTACGTCAGGGATGAAACAGTGGTCTTTATTTGGAGGTGCTGGTGTGATCTCGGACGATAAAATTGCTAAATATCTAGCCGCTAATCCATACAAAACCGCAGGTACCTTCAATGAACAGATGGAACAAATCCAGACTCAGAAATGGGTAACATTATTTCTGGAAGATGAATACGAGATATTTTCCAATTGGCGGCGCACGGGATATCCTGATCTAACGCCGACTAACTATCCAGGAAACTTAACAGGCGGCAAAATTCCAACGCGTTTTGTTGTGCCTGATTCTGAAGGAATATATAACACGGATAATTTTAATGAAGCGGTAGACAGGCAAGGTGGAACCAATACACTCTCCAGTGTTGTGTGGTGGGATAAGTAAAAATGAATAATGTATTTCCTTTCGGGATCGATGACCCAGGTCACTGCTGCACGACAGTGAAATGGAATACATTTTAAACGAAAAGACTTTAAGCTTCAACAGCTAACTTTTTTATTCTTTAAGTTTCATATGATCAATCGAAGACAACTAATCCAGCGACTATCTGCATTTCCATTTTTAGGAGGTTTAATGGCAACTCCTTCGACTATCTCGGCTGGTGTAGCAAAAGCACCGAAGCGCGATTTATTTAAAGAATTAGGTGTGCGTACATTTATAAACGCTGCTGGTACCTTAACCTACATGACAGGCTCATTGATGCACGAAGAAGTTTTGGATACCATCAATAATGCGGCGAAAGAATTTTGTATGCTGGATGAATTGCAGGATAAGGTGGGAGAAAAAATTGCCAGTTTGGTTCATTCGGAAGCCGCCGTTGTAACATCAGGGGCTTTCTCTGGGATGACGTTAGGATTAGCTGGGATTCTTACTGGGATGGATGAAAAAAAAGTGAAGGCCCTGCCACATCTTGAATACACGGGCATGAAGTCGGAGGTTATTTGCCAGGCAAGCCATGATATTGTATACAATCAAGCGTTAACAAACACAGGGTGCAAAATCGTCAGGGTTGAAACTGCAGAAGATGTAGCAAAAGCGGTAAACGAAAGAACGGCGTTAATGCATTTTTTGCACATAGAATCGGACAAAGGCAAAATTCAGCACGAAGAATGGGTTGCACTGGGAAAGACTCACGGTATTCCAACGTCTATCGACATCGCTGCTGACGTTCCGCCCGTATCTAATCTTTGGCGCTTCAATGACATGGGGTTTGATTTCGTTGTGATCTCAGGCGGTAAGGCTATTCGCGGCCCGCAAAGTGCTGGTTTGCTTATGGGCAAAAAAGATATTATCGCCGCGGCGCGTTTATCCATGCCACCCCGTGGATTCAATATTGGACGCGGAATGAAAATAAACAAGGAAGAAATTCTGGGTATGTATGTGGCTTTGGAAAAATATATCAACCAGGATCATGACAAAGAATGGAAGGAGTGGGAAACACGAATCGCGTTGATAAAAAATGCGGTTAGCACAATTCAAGGCATCACCACGGAGATTAAGATTCCTCCACTAGGCAATCATACACCGACACTTCATGTTTCGTGGGATACCGATAAGATCAAAATAACAGATAAACAATTACGCGAAGCGTTACGCAATGGGAATCCATCTATTGAATTGGGCGGAGGAACAGCCAATAGCGTAAGCGTTACCGCATTCATGCTTAAACCCGGACAAGAAAAGATTGTTGCTACGCGATTGAAGGAAGCGTTATCAATGGTACGCTGAGCCCTGCAAAAGTGATCGACCCACGGACACGTCTAAACTAAAAAAGAAAACCTCCTCCTGGAGGCGCTACGGGTGCACCCTCTCATCAGAAACTAAAAGCCTTCATCATCTGAAGGCTTTTAGTTAATTTTTTTATTCTATGTACCTGGCGGTTCCACAATATTGAACCATTTTCCGGACGACCCGGCCACATTCGGAAGTTTAGTCAATCCTTGAGAAAACTATTACAACATTTCGGTGCAGTTAAAATTTCTGGAAGCCTCAGAATCCCCCATTCATTTCAGATTTATTAGGAGATCATAAGGACAAATTTTGGCCAAGCAAAATGTGAGAACGCGCGATCTCATAAGAAGATTCAGAGATGCAGTTAAAAGAAGCTTCTCGAGTATAAAGTATTGAGTCTACCGGAAATAATGTGAATTAAAAGTTAAATGGTATTGTGTACGAGTTCTTGTTGTCATCTCACCCAAAAGGGTCATTGCATAACCATATATAAGGTGTTTGATTTGCATGCATGTTTAAAATACGAAACGGACTGCGGCTGGTATACTAACAGTTGTGCAGCGTGGCCGTGATTTTATTGCATTTATTGGATCGGAGAGTTTAAGAACTATAAATTTAAAACACTGGCAATTATGCGTACCACGGCTAAACCTCAAAAGAAGTACGTAAAGGATAATTCTATTAATACTCAAAACTTGACGTTTAAAGCCATTGACAGAAGAAGTGCTTTAAAAAAATTATCCTCGCTCGCTACAGCGGCCACACTGCCAGTCTTTGGGCAAGCAAAAGACGTCGAGTCGCAAAAAGCTTTATCGAATGTTGCCCCTAACCAACGCCTGCGTAAAATTGCTACTGAAGAAGCTTTCAATATTCCTGAAATAGCTGAAGCCATAGCGAATGTTGTGCGAAAGGGAGGAACAAACCTGGATCTACTTCTTTTAAAGCAGATCTACGATGCTCCACAAACTGTAACACCAGTATCTCCATCGCCAGGGAGTGCGGTTACGGATAGAGACCGTGCCGCTCTAAGTCTACTACCGAAACTTCTTGATTTGAACGAGATAAGGCGAGCTGACATGGATATTAATGGTGTTGACATCCACGTTCTCTCTCTGGCTATGCCCGGCGTACAAATATTTGAACGTACGAAAGCGATGGAATTGGCCCGCCTTTCAAATAATCGCTTGGCCGAAGCGGTTCGCCGCTATCCTAAGCGATTTGCTGGCCTTGCTACTTTTGCCCCTCAGGATCCAAACACAGCAGCAAAAGAAATGGAAAGGGCAATTAATGAACTAAAGCTCAATGGCTTTATTGTTAATTCTCATACTGACAATGCTTACCTTGATGACCCTCGATTTTGGCCGATCTTGGAGGCTGCCGAAGCTCTAGGCGCCCCGTTGTATATTCATCCGCGGGCACCTTCTGATGGTATGGCTGCTCCTTTTCGTGACTACCGTTTGGAAGGAGCAGTTTGGGGTTATGGTCTTGAAACCAGTACACATATTCTGCGTCTGATATTCAGCGGCGTTTTAGACCGCTTTCCGAAGCTTCAAATCGTTATTGGGCATATGGGTGAGGCCTTGCCTTTCTGGTTATGGAGGCTCGACTTCATGGGTGCACCCGGTGCTCGTGCAGGTCGCAAAAATACGCTTAAACCAAGCGAATATTTTCAACGTAACATAACCATTACAACGAGTGGTGTTGAAGACCCGATGGCTCTTCGCTACTGCATTGACAAAATCGGAGTTGATCGTATTATGTGGGCCATTGATTATCCTTTTCAGCCCACTGAGCCGGCTGTCGCGTTTATTGAATCAGCACCGCTTTCCGAAACAGAACGAGCTAAAATTGCCTATGGAAATGCAGAACGTATTTTCAAGATCAAATCGGTCGAGTAGGCGTTACGACCATTTGTGCGAGAGAGGAAAGCAGAAGGATTGCCAAAGTTCTAAGTATTCCAAGGAGTCGATCCGCTAAGAATTATTTTGGTCCATCAAATATCGCTAGCAAAAATAAAAGGGACACAATTGTAAAATCAGTCCTAGTGATAGCAATTTGGTCGGAATCGAACCGTCGCATTGGGGGGTATCACGCTAGAGGTCCTGAATATCGAACTGTTTTTTGGAAGGACAACAGCAGTTTATCCGATAACATTGCAAAGAATGCAATTGTGGCGGCGAAGATATCTCTTCAATGATTATTCTCTACCCTTAGAATTTTCTGATATGGAATTGCACACGACCAATGATTATCACGGAATATCCAGGTATCACCGAAAACATGATCTCCATTGTGCCCGCCAAACAAAACATGACGCTTATTTTTTTTATCATAAACCATTGCATGGTGGTTTCTTGCGGGGGGAGAAAGAACAACGTTTAATTGAACCCAGGATTTATTGAAGATCCAGGTTTGATTATTTCTCTCCTTACCATTCCATCCTCCAAAGCGAACAATGAATTCAAGATTGCTGTCATAACTCATTAAGGAATTGAAAAAATATGGTGTGTTGACATCTATCCCCTTCCATTCATTATTTTCAAATTTCCAAGTAGAAAATATCTGTTTCGGATCTAAATCTCTCGGGATATTTCCTCCATACATGTAAATAATTTTGTCATGCTCATGATAAACCATTGTTGTACCATTCGATGAGAACGTTCCTTTTTCCGTGAGTTTTCGCCACTTATTATTTTCGAACACCCATGTATCGTAGAGTCGGACAGTTTGGTTATTCTTATCAAAGCGATAACCGCCATATAAAACACAACGTTTTCTTTCTTTGTCGTATTCGATGGACGCTTCAGCTCTTGGCGAAGGCTGTTGGCTTACCTGAATTTTATTCCATTTGTAATCTTTCCATTCCCAAGTGTCATTGAGAAATGCTGATGAATCTTTGGAGGCGCCAAAGAGCACTTTGTTACCGCCAAAAATAATTATGCGATTTTGATCAGGATCATATGTCATTGCAGGAAAGGTTCGTGGGGAAGGTCCATCGCTTGTAATTTTTTCCCAGTGATTCTGATTCAACATCCACAAATCACCAAGTACTTCCCGTTCATTAGCACCTCCAAATAAAAAAACTTTACCTATTCTTTCATGAAATATCATTCTATGACCATTTCTAACACCAGGATGTTCCTCCCCCGGCCAAAAATTTAGCCACAAGAAGATTTGAATAAAACAAAGTAGTTTCATGCACTTTAGCAGATGCATTAATTTAAAATTTTTAAGTCTTAAAAAAATCACCCAACTGGGAAATGAACCGTGATAGTTGAGGTCTTAATGCGCAGCATTTGCCAGGCTGCATAATATTTTGCACCTCTCGCTTTACCCAGACCTACGACTGGTTTAGCAGGTAAGACTGCTGCCGACCGACATAGCGTAATTTCTTTGAAGGCTCCGAATTGCATAACCATAATACACAACAGTAAAAATAAACTACACTGGACGTCCCGAATATCGAACAGTTTTATAAGAGATTTGAATGGCATTGAGGATGTATGGAAAGATTACGTCACTCGTTCTTAAGACTTATATTGAACGGTATCCGGGAGGCACGCCAGGCATGATTACTCACAATGATTCATGTCAAAAGTAAAGCAAAGGGCTGCAGCAATAACATATGATGCATCGAGATCGATGCTCTTGGCAAAGTTGACAAGCCAGTAAGAAATCCATAGATAGTTTACCGCTAGGTCTATCACGACTTTTTGGAGTAAGAGCTAAAATCTAAGCAAGCAAGTTTGTTGAAGATTATGGAATTCCATCCCCAGGATGGGGCTTGGTGCCGGCATTATTCACAGCAGCACTACCATCCAGACATTCCTGTCAATACCATACTGCTTGGAAAAGCTATCATTACCCAATGGACACTTGGTGCAGCTTTTGCTCCAAAAATTTTAACAAAATTATTTAATGGTATATGAAATATATATTTACGCTCATTGCTTACGCCATTGTACTAACCTGCAACGCGCAACATCACAAGTACCACCATCAAAAAAAATACGACTTTAGCAACGTAGATCCTGCCACTATTGATAAGGAAGAACTTAATAAAAAAGTGGAAAATGCCAGAGTCAGTTCAGGGTATGATTCGTTGAAGGCGCTTGAGCATTATGTCCAAACAACGGACGAAAATCAGTTTGCTACGCTAGCCATAGGCTATCAACACGCCTTTGCATCGTTTGACAATCTTCGGCGGGAACTTAGTCCCCTTGGATTCAACAACATTAAGGAAGACATGAGCAATTTCGTGGTCTCGCTCGATTTGTATAAAAATCGTTTTATGATGTCCTATATTTTTACGCCCGGTTTCAGAAATCTTTCATCAAATGAAAACTATGAATTGAGGACCCGTAGGCGAGCATTCGAGGCAGGGATTGGTTATGACCTCATCGGAAACAAACATATCGACCTCTTCCCACAGGTATCGATCGGTTTTCAGGATTTTAACCTGCGTGTCGAGCAAAAAAATATAAATGTTACCGACATACCGGGCCTGTTAGACGAAATGGTGAACACATCGATGAGGAAAAGAGCTTTCATATTCACGTATGGAGGTGAATTCGATTACAAGTTTTATACGAAAGATCGTGGTCGCATTATTTTGGGTGTGCGCTATGCGCAAGTAGTAGAACCTGGTGACGGTCGCGTGAGAGTTAATGGAAAAAAATCTGACTTGAAGGTCGACGACACTATCGCTACCTCAACGATGTCGGTCGTGATCAAAATGGTTCCCGGCGGTCGTCATGTCAGGTGAGTCGCTTAATTTGCTGCGTCAAAAATTTAATTTTGAAACACCTTGTTGAAAGCCTCGGGTATGGAGAAAGGTTAGAGGGCGGACAGTGTTTCATGCATCAAGAATCGGTGGATCTGTTCGGTAGATTCGGTATTTCTTCGGAAAAAAGCCCTTTTAGCGCAGGTTTACCGAAGGCTGAACGAGCCTTAACCGAAGGCCAAGGCTCGGAACACGCTAGAATGTCGATCCGGTGTCCCGATACGAAAAAACCTTTACACTTTGAGATAATCCGGCGCTGGCTTTACTGAGTAGAGCGTTGGTCCGGCTGCGGCTATACAAATTGATAGGTTAATGGAGATGTATTTTTTAAATCATGAAAAATTGATTGTTGTTGTCGATGTTGGAATGTGGTAACTCGCGGTGGAAGTACAACAGTTTGTGCAACACTTTCCGCGGAGTTACCTAAAAACTTTCCGATTGTTCTGCAAAAGAATTGACGCTGAAGCAGGGGTACAAAGTGGATGGCTTGTAATGGCCAGATAATAAGTACCAAAGGAGGGTCGCGATAGCTATCGTGACGAACCCTCACATCCGAAGATACACGATTTTGTCCCGATAACTATCAGGACGTGCGCTAACTATTAATGACGAGAGTCTTTGGTGCAGTCAACCAATATTGATATTAACATATTAACGGCTAACGATAGTCAAAACTCCTCGCTTAAAGTACCAAAGGAGGGTCACGATAGCTATCGTGACGAACCCTCACATCCGAAGATACACGATTTTGTCCCGATAACTGTCGGGACGTGCGCTAACTATTTATGACGAGGGTCTTTGGTGCGGTCAACAAGTATTGATATTAACATATTAACGGCTAACGATAGTCAAAACTCCTCGCTTAAAGTACCAAAGGAGGGAATCGAACCCTCACATCCGAAGATACACGATTTTGAGTCGTGCGCGTCTACCAGTTCCGCCACTTTGGCTTGGCTTCGCCAGAACATTGATAACAGACCTTTTTTAAGGGAGTTTCGTCAAAGCTCTAGCGAAGAAGGGTGCAAATATGTGTAAAGTTTATTTTCCCAACAAATCAGGATGCCAATCCCTTCCTGTAAGTCCTACAATTCTATGAATTTTTCCAATGAAAAGGCATAAGGTGATGCCGAAAATAGCACCTTAACCTGTCCCCAGACATTTTTAAACAACTCGGAATTTCTGTACGCCTCAAGGTCTTCAGCAGTATTCCAATGACTAAGGGTTGTAAAGACAAGCGGATGACTCGCATCTTTCAATAATTCCAGGTGTGTACATCCACGAACATTCCGGATAGCATTTTTATGCTTCCCGAAGATCTCTAAAAACTGGTCCAAGTTTTCTTCTTTGAAATGCATTCTTACAATCCTTATTAGCATGATGAACGTATTGAGAATCCGTTTTTTGTAATAGGAATATGCTGAGACTGGCCGCTAGTCAAATACGATGTTCACAACGCCATCATATTCCAATCCCAAAAGTTCCGAAGCGTTGCCTTTATAAATTCCGATTTCCAAAAGTCCAAGGTTATTAAAAACAATAAAACATTCACCCTGCTCAGCCTGATTATATTGGGTGTATATCTTTCTGAACTTCTCTCCGCCAAAAATAACTGTGTAACTTTTTCCCTGGCTTAAAATATCAAAAACGCGTTTCGAAATATTGGTAATCAGGTTGCCGACCCCATCCACCCTAATGATGCTACCAGTAATTTGCTTTTTTGTGGCCTTGATCTGCCGGTCAATCATTTTTTTAAACGCCGGTAGCGGTTTACCAAGGTTTGTTATCGGCATACCGCTGGCCAGTTTAACAGCAGCGGGAGCAAAAATATCACGCTCAGGAAAAGTAGTGGTGATGGGATTGAGTGAGTTCAATTCTATGACCTGCTGGTGTGACTGATCACTGATTAAACCAAATAAACCGTTATCACATCCGACAAAAAAATGATCTTCAAGCTGTAAAGCGATAAACGAATCATTTCTGTCACCCGTGGCGTTGACACCAACCAGGTGGACGGTCTGCATGGGGAACTCCCGAAATACAGAACGTAAAACAAAGGCAGCGTGACCGATATCGCCAGGTTTGATATCGTGGGTAATATCTTCTATGCGTATGGCCTGATTGATGCTTATAATCCGTGCTTTAACCGCAGCCACATAATGATCACTGGTCCCCGAGTCAGTAAGTAAGGTTACGATCGCCATGGTTGATATTTGGTGTGGATACCCGGTGCTTAAGTTTTAGTTACTTGTTTGACTTTCGTGAAAAAGTAGCACTACTTTTATACTGGTAGTGTAAGAAACTTTTGCGTGCAATTATTATTGTTTTCTAAGTTGCAAAATAATCATTTTTGCAGCAGATAATTCAGGTATTGAACTTTGTTTAAAACAATACGTTAAGCTTATGCTCACACGTTCATGTCCACACGATACGTTTAACTTAATATTTTAATTCAGTTTGATCGAAAAAGTAGTCACGCTAGAAAATATTTCCATGATTGACTTCCTGGGAATAGGAAATAAGACCATTGATACTTTAACTGCGGCTTTTCCAAAAAGCAAAATCGTATCACGCGGTAACCAAATTCTCATTAAAGGGCCTACCAACGAAATTATTCAAATCGATGATGTTATTAATTCATTGGTAGACCATTACCATACTTATGGCCGGGTAACGGAAGAAAACGTGCAAGCTTACATTGATCGTGAACAGGAGATTTTGCTGCCGGAAACCCAGCAGGTATTGTCTGAAGATGTAATTGTGTTCGGTGCTAAAGGCGTTGCCATCAAGCCAAAAACAGTTAACCAGAAGAAGCTTGTTGAACTTGTGAAGGACAATGATCTTGTTTTTGCGTTGGGGCCTGCAGGGACTGGGAAAACATACATATCTGTTGCCCTGGCGGTTAAGGCGCTCAAGAACAAACAGGTAAAAAAACTTATCATAACACGTCCGGCAGTAGAGGCAGGAGAAAACCTTGGATTTTTACCAGGTGACTTAAAAGAAAAGATTGATCCTTATCTGCGTCCTATTTATGATGCGCTCAATGATATGATCCCGTTTGAAAAACTCCGCTACTTCATGGAACGGGAAATTATTGAAATCGCCCCGTTGGCATATATGCGCGGCCGTACGTTAAACAATGCTTTTATTTTATTGGACGAAGCACAAAATACCACGCCCATGCAGATGAAGATGTTCTTGACGCGTATGGGTCCGGAATCTAAAATGATCGTGACAGGAGATGCTTCTCAGATCGATTTGCCAACCAAACAACATTCGGGTTTAAAGGAGGCTGCCAGAATTCTAAAAGATGTAAAAGGCATTGGGTTTGTCGAACTTAATGAGAAAGATGTTGTACGGCATAGATTGGTTCGTGATATTTTAGATGCCTACAATAAAGATTCCGCATAGCGGTAGGCTTCCTTAGCTAATTTTTTTTTAGATTGAAACGGACCGTTAGTTGTCCGGTTGTAGTATTGACCGTTGGCTGAATTTATTTATTAACTTTCTTTATGATCCGCTGGATTCCCTATGCCTTTGTCAGGATTGTTTTGTTTTTTATACTGGGTATATACCTGGGCATCGACTATGGTGAATTAATCGATCCTTTTTATGGGCGCTTGATATTTCTTATTCTCGGTGCATCTTATGGAATCGTGGTTTGGTGCTCGTGGAAAAAACTGTTCCTGCCAGGATATAAATTAAAAGTTATTGCGGGTATTATTGGATTATCGGCAATTGTTATTGCGGGTTTTCTAAATGTTTATTCCAGTAAGCAGTTTCATAAGACTGAGCACTTAATTCACATCCAATCTCCTGTCGAATTTTCTAAACTGGTCATAACAAATTTACCTGAAGAAAAAGCGAATTCCTGGAAAATTGAATCTCTTATAAAGGCTGTTAAAACAGAAGGCGAATGGAGAACTTGCGATTCCAAGATTATGCTGTATGTTTCGAAGCGGGATTTAACTGCTGCATTTAGATATGGAGATGTTTTATTAGTAAAGGGGCAACCCCAACTCGTCGCTGGACCGGCCAATCCAGAGGAATTTGATTACAAACGTTTCGTGGGTTTTAAAAACATTTATCATCAGCAGTTTGCTAAATCAGGTGATGTAAAACAAATTGGCCATGAGCCCCCAAGTTGGATTACGTACTATGCACTGGGTTGTAGACAGTGGGCTGACGCCGCGTTGAGACAGCATATCGAAGGCGAACGGGAACAAGGTCTTGCATCCGCCTTGGTGTTGGGAGTAACGGATGGCCTGGATAACGATGTATTATCAGCGTATAAAGCGACCGGTGCCATGCATGTGCTGGCAGTAAGCGGTTTGCATGTGGGTATTCTTTATGGGTTACTGCTGCTTGTTTTAAAACCTTTAGCAAAGTTAAAATTTGGTCCGTGGGTGGTGGCAGGTGTCAGTATTGTTGTGCTTTGGGGCTACGCTTTTGTGACCGGATTATCACCTTCAGTCTTAAGGGCGGTTACCATGTTTTCTTTTGTCGCAATTGCTAGGCCGGCAAGTTATCGCACCAATATGTACAATACTGTTGCGGCTTCAGCCTTTTTTATTTTGTGGTATGATCCCTTCCTGTTGATGTCAGTTGGATTTCAACTGTCGTACCTGGCGGTGTTAGGCATTGTTTACATGCAATCGGGATTATATAATCTTTGGGAACCAACGAACCGTTTACTGGATGAAATATGGAAAGTGTCTTGCGTTTCCGTAGCAGCGCAGCTTGCAACTTTTTCGTTGGGATTATTATACTTCCATCAGTTTCCCAACTATTTCTTGCTGTCTAACCTCTTTGTTATACCTGGATCTTTTATTGTTTTAATTTTAGGCTTGCTGATACTTGTCGTTGGCGCCCTTCAGCCAATAGCTTCAGCGTTAGGTTTTATACTTGGATGGATTATAAAGCTATTGAATTACATTATTTTTGCCCTGGAGGATTTGCCTTTCAGCCTCATCGAAGATGTTTACATTACGCCGCTTCAATGTGCTTTGCTTCTCGTATTAATTGCTACGGTGCTTATGCTTATTCATTCGCGGAGATTTAAATGGGTTATCACGAGTTTTTTTATTGTATCAATGTTGTGCTTGACCCAATGGTGGCATTTTTACAAAAACGTTAACGTACAAAAGATGATCGTTTATAATGTCAAGGGGCATTTTGCGATCGACTTCATTCAGGACGGTCAAAGTTATTTTATGGGCGACACTGCACTTCAAAACGACGAAGCCAAAATCGGTTTTCATATCACCCCTCACCGGACCAAAGCAGGCGTAGATAAAATTATAACGAAGCGTTTGGCGTTTCGACAGGAATTATCGGGGTGTGCGCTTATGGTATGGAAAGGAAAAACTTTTCTGCAAATCCATGACCCTGCTTTTGTGTTAACTCCCGGTATTAAAGTAGATTTTGTAATTATCAGTAATGATGCGGTAAAAAATTTGCAAGCTCTGGAAACGTACGTACAAATGGATCAACTTATCGTTGACAGCAGCAACTCCGTATATTCGGCAGAAAAACTATTAGAGCAGGCAGCTACAACAAAAGCGAGGGCTTATTCAGTTTTACATCAAGGAGCATTCGAGTTTTACTTATGACAACATTTAACTACATAACCTGTATCACGGATCAAAGGGTTGGAATCATCACGCTCAACCGTCCGGAAAAAAGAAACGCTTTAAGCTTTGACTTAATTGCCGAATTGAAAGTGGCTTTTGAAAAATATGAAATGGACCCCGGTGTGAATATTATCATATTAAAAGCCAACGGGGCAGCGTTTTGTGCGGGTGCAGACATTACGGATCTGCAACGACTTCAAAGCTATTCTTTCGAGCAAAATGTTGCTGATTCCAATCATCTGAAAGAATTGTTTCTTATAATTTATACTTTAAAGAAAGTCGTTGTCGCTCAGGTTCAAGGTCATGCATTGGCAGGGGGTTGCGGGTTAGCCACTGTTTGCGATTTTGTTTTTACTGTGCCGGAAGCGAGGTTCGGTTATCCGGAAGTTAAGATTGGATTTATCCCTGCGATTGTAATGATTTTTCTTTTGCGCAAAATAGGTGAGGCCGAAGCAAGACGACTGCTGCTGAGCGGTGATTCAATTAACGCAGAGCAAGCTTTTCAAATGGGTCTTGTGCATGAAATTGTTTCAAGCGAAAAACTCGAAAAGCATGTGATGGATTTTGCCACCCGATTAATCCATACCAACTCTTCCCATGCCATGATGATTACCAAGCAAATGATCACGAAACTGCATTCAATGTCTCTTCAGGAATCGTTGTCTATTGCTGCGGATATGAATGCCCGCGCCCGCGAGAGCGACGATTTTAAGCGTGGTATCAACGCTTTCCTGAAAAAAGAAAAAATTGAATGGTAGACTTATTTTTTCTATCAAAATAGCAGCAGCCGCTTTTGATTAATCTAAGTATTATATTGGGACTTAGATGGAACCGCATTAACGGCACCTTTGAGCTTCAGACAATCACTTCGTGCCTTCTAACCTTCGTAGTCTTATTATAGTTTTACATTAAACCACTTTAATTTAAACCTTAGTCTTTAACGTTCAAGCAATCGAAACTCCGCTTTCCATATTACAGAAGTATTGGCATCATAATGCCTTCCGGGCGCTGCAGGAAGATATTATTCAATCAGTTTTGAAAGGCCAGGATACGTTGGCTTTATTGCCGACAGGTGGTGGAAAATCCGTATGCTTTCAGGTACCCGCCTTGCTGCTGGAAGGTATTTGCATCGTTGTAACGCCCCTAATAGCGTTGATGAAAGATCAGGTGATGCAACTAAAGCAACGAGGCATTGAAGCGGTATCCATTCATTCGGGAATGAGCCGGCAACAAGTCGATATTTTGTTAGACAATTGTATTTATGGCGCGGTAAAATTTTTATATGTATCGCCCGAGCGTTTGCTGACTGAAATCTTTATTGCACGTGTCAAACAGATGAAGGTCGGCCTTATTGCTGTGGATGAAGCACACTGTATTTCACAATGGGGTTACGATTTCCGGCCGCCGTACCTGCAGATTGCTGCCTTGCGTGAATTAGTTCCCGATGCTCCAGTCATAGCGTTGACGGCCTCGGCAACTGAGATTGTTTGTGAGGATATTCAAGACAAATTGGCTTTCAAACCATCTTCTCTGGTTTTCAGGAAATCATTTGCCCGGGACAATCTTTCTTTTGTGGTCCGGAAATCGGAGAACAAAGAAAAGAAGGTGCTGGAAATCCTTCAGAAAGTGAAAGGCTCTGCCATCATCTATGTACGATCACGAAAAGCTACCCAAGAGATAGCTGCATCTCTCGTAAAAAGGAAAATTTCTGCAGCTTATTATCACGCCGGACTTAATCATGAAGAACGGTCCAAGCGTCAGGATCAGTGGATTCAAAACATCACCAGGGTAATGGTATCAACCAACGCCTTTGGTATGGGTATTGACAAACCGGATGTCAGGATCGTAATACATCTCGACCTTCCGGAAAATTTGGAGTCTTATTACCAGGAAGCAGGCCGCGCAGGACGCGATGGTGTACGTTCTTACGCAGTCATGATTTATCAGGATGCCGATGTTTCAAATCTCCAAATAAAGACCGAACAGGCACATCCTTCACCCGAGGTGTTAAAAAGAATTTACCAGGCGTTAGCAAATTATTATCAGCTTGCTGTTGGTAGCGCAGCGGGCGAGAGTTTTGATTTTGATCTGCACGACTTTACCGATCGCTTCTCCTTCCATACAGCCGAAGTGTACGTGGCATTAAAGAAATTAGAGGAAGAAGGGCTCATTCAATTTAACGAAAGTTTTTATAGCCCATCACAACTTCACATCGCGGTTGATAAAACTAAACTTTATGAATTTCAAATCGCAAATGAACAATTTGATCCGGTAATCAAAATGATCTTAAGGCTTTATGGGGGTGAGTTGTTTTCCGATTTTGTAAAAATCTCTGAATCATATCTGGCGAAAGGATTAAAAATTTCTTTTCAGGAAATGATAAAGATCCTTAAACACCTCGATGAATTGAAAATAATCATGTATCAACCGGTAAAGGAGAAACCCCAGCTTACGTTCGTGCTTCCACGTCAGGATGTAAGCCGGCTTCCGCTGGATACGGCGAGGATGGCGGCGAGAAAAAAATTGACCATGGAAAAAATGAATGCCATGATCGATTTTGTTACAACCCAACATCGTTGCCGCATGCAAGTGGTTCAGGAATATTTTAATGAAATTACTTTCAATGAATGCGGAATCTGTGACGTATGCATTGAGAAACGTAAAAAGGAAAATATCCGGGCCTTTGATGAAATCCGCGAAGAAGTTTTAAACATGCTTAAAAAAAATTCGATGACGGTGGAAGAACTTGAAGAAAAGATTGCCCCGCGTGAACACGAATTATTTGTTGATGTGATCCGGGAGATGGTGGACGATGGCTACTTGGAATATGATGCATCCTGGCGCTTAAAATTATTACAACAAAAACGATAAATCCCTGTTATATAGGGTATGAAGACGGTGAAAAGAGTTCTGAGGTGGTTTTTATATTTCCATGTTTTTGTAGGTTTAGCACTTTTGCTTACCCATTGTTCCATTTCCAATCATGCTGAAAAATCCTATGCGCGGGCAAAAAAAGAAAAACCGTACGATGTAATCATCGTACCGGGCGTTCCTTATGACAAAGCAGCAACAACGTCCGTGATGACTTTGCGGCTCTATTGGGCAAAGCATCTTTATGACAGCGGAATTACTAAAAATATTATTTTCTCGGGTTCATCAGTATACACACATTTCGTAGAAGGAATCGCCATGAAAATAATGGCCGATTCACTCGGTATTCCATCCGATCATACCTTTTATGAAACAAATGCCGAGCACAGTACTGAAAATGTTTACTATTCCTGGAAGATGGCAAAAGAAAAAGGATTTGATAAAATCGCTGTGGCCACCGACCCATACCAGGCTGCCTTGCTAAGACGATTTATAAGACGTTATACTCCTGGCGTTAAAACCATTCCTATTGTGTTTTCAATGTTAGATATTGATGACCGTTCGTTACCAAAAATTGATACCACGGCAGCCTATGTCGAGGACTTTGTTTCGATTACTGAACGTGAGAGTTTTTGGGAACGACTCCGGGGCACCCTGGGTAAGCGGGTAAGAGAAGACATCAGAGATCAATCTAAAGAAGCAAGGAGAGAAAAAGAAGAAGTGACTTTGACGGGCGGCGGGTCTAAATAGTTAATCCTACCTGAAACTGAACTTTGGAATTAGTTCGTTAAAAGTTCCTGCGCATTTTCAAGGGCAACTTTGGAAGGTTTTGATCCGCCAATCATTTTAGCGATTTCTTCAACCCGCTCATCGTTCGTCAAACGTTTAATAGAACTTACCGTTTTGGCAGCTGAGTTGTCTTTATACACAAAATAATGAGCATCACCTTTCGCTGCGATTTGTGGCAAATGACTAATGGAAATAATCTGATGTTTTTTTGACATCCCCTTCATTAAGTTACCGAGCTTGATGGCTACTTCTCCGGAGATACCATTGTCTATTTCGTCTAGTATCAGCGTTGGCATCGCGGTTTTTGAAGCCATCACATATTTGATAGAAAACATTACCCGTGAGAATTCGCCGCCCGAAGCCACCTGGGCTAATGGCCTCGGAGAAATTCCTTTGTTGGCACTAAAGAGAATTTCAATACGATCAATCCCGGTGGGAGAGGGTTCGGTTATTTTTGAATCGATTTCAAAAACAGCATTAGGCATCCCGAGTTCATGCAATAATTTGCTGATCTGTTTACACAATGGCTGAAACCCTTTTTTTCGCGACTCACTAAGTTTTGCCGCAATAATCTTTACCTGTTGTTGAGTCTGATCAAAAGTTTTTTTCGAGGCAGCAAGCGCTTCGTCAAGATTTGATGTGAGGCTATCTTTTTGCTGTAATGTCTCTTGAATAGTAATCAACTCCTTCACATTTTGAACACGATGCTTTTTTAATAACCGGTATAAGAGGCTTAAGCGCTCTTTTATAGTCTCCGTACGTTCAGGATCAAACTCAACTTCATCACCTTCTCTTTCAATCTCACTCACAAGGTCATCAAGTTCAATCATGAGGCTGTCAATTCGTTTATACACTTCCTCATAACGAGTTGAAAACGATGTAACAATTTGCAGGTGGTTTCTCGCTTCTCTTAAGCTGTTAAGTGCAGCATATTCTGAATCATTGAGTAATTCAATAGCCTGTTGGAAACGGGTTTTTATCTCGCCCGCATGTTCCATGATTTTCAATTCCGACTCCAACGTTTCTTGTTCTGCTCCTTCTAGGTTCGCTTTCACCAATTCATCCAATTGAAAGCGAACATAATCTGACTCCTGTCGAAGCGTTTCTGCCTCCGATGTTAAACTTTCAAATGCTTTTTTAGCCTTAAGGTAATTGGACCAGGCTGCGGCGTATTCTTCTATAAGGTTTCGATTTTCAGCATAAGCATCAACTAACTTTAATTGAAATGTTTGTTGTCCGAGTTGCAGGGTTTCATGTTGTGAATGAACATCCATCAGGAAATTTCCAATTCGCTTCATTACTTCCAGGGTAACAGGTGTATCGTTGATAAATGCCCTTGATTTCCCACCAGGACTAATTTCCCTGCGTATTACCGTTGTTGAATCGTAGTCGAGATCTTCGTCTGCAAAAATTGATTTCAGATTTTCATTCTTAATATCGAACGTGCCCTCGGTAATGCACTTTTCATTTTCATCCCACAATACTTTTGTGTCGGCACGGTTCCCCATTAACAATCCGATGGCACCGAGCATAATAGATTTCCCTGCGCCGGTTTCACCGGTAATCACATTCAGATTAGCGGAAGGATCCATCTCCAAATGTTTTATCAAGGCATAGTTTCGTATGGTAAGGTGCTTTAGCATTATACTATAATGTCAAAATAAATTTCAGCAATGGATTGAAATGGATATTTCATATTTTCGAGGCGCATGTTTTTGAGCACAATTCCTGAGTCATTAACCTTGCTTAGTTCGCCGAACATAACCGTTCTGTCGGTTAAGACAACATTAATTTTCTTTCCTACAAATTCAGCAATTCTACGGCGGATTTGATCAACATCACTCAATCTTAATTGTTTGGTACGCATTGTTAAAACGCTATTCAGACAAATCTGAATAATTCAAATGTCGAATGCAACAGGAAGGAAATTGAAATATTAATTCTGAATCATTTTTTCGTAAGTCGACCGGTTTGAAGGATCAATAGTTGTTACGATATCATAGGCCTCCCGTCGAATCTGAATATTACCAGAAGAAAAAATGTTAGCGAGTTCCTTGCCTTTAGCATCCAGGAAGCTTACCAAAAGAATGGCGTTGGGATTTATATCACGGACCTTTTTAACCTCCTTCAATCCATCCAGAATAATTTTTCGGCTTTTGTCTGGGTCTTGATCAAACGTATCTAATGCCAAGCGGTGATAGGTATACGCCGATTTACGAAGATCAACCATTTGAGGGTTGTTATAGTTTTCAACAATCCAATACCGGCTTCTATTACTTCCGCCGATGGATTGCCATCCGGGCCTGTTGGATTGTTGAGCATTGTTCACGACGGTGAGCGCACGTTGAAAATACGGTGTCCCACCAAGCTCGCTGAAAGTATCTGCGTCGACGCCTAATATTAGATAGGCGTATAAAGCGAGCATTGACGTTAAGTTCGACGTGTAGGTGTTATCGTTGTACTCCAGGGGAAGGGATTCAATATATTCAAACTCCCAGTCGCGGTCTGCAAAATTAAAAATGAGACTGGAATAATTGGTGTTGTAGACAGGACGCGCAGCCTGAATCTGAACGGTAGCGGAGAAACTGCCGATAGCTGGCATCTTTGTGATGGTGATGAGCATATTGCAGTTGATCTTTTCATGCACCTTGTAGGCTTCGTTAGTCCACTTACGTGAATTCATGAATTGTTCAATACCTGTCTCCATATCACGAAAAATGCCACGATCAGACGTTGTGATTTGCGTGGAATTAATGGTAACGTTACAATTCAGCTCCTGTGCAACGAGTGGGCACCACGAGATAAGAAGTAATATGAATGACGCATATTTATGCATGAAGCTTTGCTATGATAGCCTGAACAATATCTTTCGCTACAGACTTTTTATCCTTTAACGCGAAAGACGTCGATTTATGTTCACGGTCTATAATGGTAATTTTATTTGTGTCGTAGCCAAATCCGGCGCCGGCGTCTTTCAATGAATTGAGAACGATCAAATCGAAATTTTTGGATTCCAATTTTTTGAGTGCATTCTCTTCTTCTTGTTGCGTTTCGAGCGCAAAGCCTACAACAAACTGACCTTCGCGTTTCAATTTTCCCAATGAAGCAGCAATGTCGTGCGTTTTTGTCAATTCCAGGGTCAGACTTCCGTTCTTCTTTATTTTTTCAGTTGCCTGTGTTGTTGGACGATAGTCGGCAACGGCTGCAGCAAGTACGGTGATGTCAACCTCATTAAAAAGTGAAGTACAGGCGTTGTACATTTCTTCCGCTGAAGTAACATGTTTTACTGTAATTCCCGGATGACGAGTCTGTTGGTCTGTTGGCCCTGCAATAAGATTTACAGCAGCCCCTTCATTTGCCAAAACTTCTGCAATGGCGAATCCCATTTTGCCGCTGGAATGATTGCCGATGAAACGAACAGGATCAATTGCTTCGTAGGTGGGGCCGGCGGTAACGAGAACCGTTTTTCCTTTTAACTTCTGACTTCCTTTAAAAAAAAAATCCACCTGATTGAAGATATCTTCAGGCTCAGCCATTCTTCCGGTTCCAGTCAGCCCACTGGCTAGTTCGCCGTGAGTGGGATCTATCAGAACATTGCCGAAACTTCTTATTTTTTCAATATTGGATTTAGTGGAAGGATGTTGCAACATATCCAAATCCATTGCCGGCGCTAGCCATACGGAACAACGTGCAGACAAATAAGTGGCTAAAAGCAGGTTATCACAAATGCCATTAGCCATTTTAGCGAGGGTGTTGGCCGTAACCGGTGCAATGATAATTGCATCTGCCCACAAACCCAATTCCACATGGTTATTCCATTCTCCTGTGTCTTCCTTTTCGAAAGACGTAAGCACAGGATTTCTTGACAGGCTCGAAAGGGTAAGGGGTGTGATAAAGCTATGTGCTGAAGGCGTCATAATAACTTTTACTTCAGCACCAGCTTTGACAAGAAGTCTGGTGAGCACTGCAGATTTATAGGCAGCAATGCCTCCACAAACACCAAGAATGATCTTCTTGCCACTAATCATTTAAAGGAAATTATAACTCCGGTTGAGAATCGCCTTCACCGCGCAGACGGAAATTAAGTTTTCCTTCCAAAAATTCTTCGGTTGCTGTTGTTGTGGGCTTAGGCATACGTTCATAGAACTTTGAAATTTCAATCTGCTCACGGTTTTCGAAAACCTCTTCAAGATTGTCTACTGTCGTAGCAAACTCCGCCAGCTTGTTGTTAAGCTCTTCTTTGATGTTAACTGCAATTTGTCTTGCTCTTTTGGAGATGACCACTACAGATTCGTAAAGATTACCTGTCTGTGATGCGATCTTTTCAACATCGCGCGTGATGATTGAGGATTGAACTGCCATAATTATGAATTGTTATTTTTTGTCTTATTAAGTTTTTCTAAACTGTCGGCATAAAGTTTTTCTGCTTCACGCAGGAAGGGGCTTTGTGGGTATTTATCTACAAACTCCTTGTAATGTTCTACCACTCCTTTATAACGTTCTTCTTGTTTGCTGACAATACTTTGTTCAGCTAAACGAAACTCTGCATCAATGACGAGGTAATATGCTTCCTCCAGAAATTCGGAGTCGGGAAAATTATTTTTAAAATTGTTCAGGGCCACAATAGCAGCCTTGTACTGGCGCATCCTATAATACTGATAGGCGTTGTCAAAGCCTTTCCGTTCTAATTTCTTTTGTGTGGTTACAATTACGTCAATAGCCTGATCCCTGAATTTGCTATTGGAAAACCGATTTAAAAACTCCTGCATCGCCGCCATAGCATCTATGCTGCTGGTTTGATCAAGATTGTCTTTAGGAGATGACTTATAGAGGGAGTAGGCATACATATAACGAGCTTCTTCTGCCATCGAACTTCGCCCATACGTTTCGTAAAAAGTCTTGAACTGCTCGGAGGCCAGGAGGTATAATTTGTCGTAATACTGGCAATAGGCTAAATAAAACTGCACCTTTTCACCTTCCGGAAGACCTCGCACGATCGGAATAATCTGCTCAAATAAAACAGAAGCTTTATAATATTCCTTCTGGTTGTAGTAGTTGAGGGCGGCATCATATTTTATCCGCCAGTCCTGGCTTTTTTCAATTTTTCGGAATTTTCCACAGGAGACTCCAATCACCAGAATGAGGACGAAAAGAAAATAAGATGATACTCGTTGCATAAGCCCGCAAATATAACATAAGACGCCATATTCTGAAAAACGTTCAGTTTCCCGATTGATTTTCATTTGTTTAGGCTTAAATCCAACCAATTAAAGGGTTTGATTACAAACCATCACTTACGAAGTGATGAAAAATGAAGGAAAAAGGTTCTTAAAGTTGGCGGAATCGCAGAATTATTTCTTAACGATCAGTTTGCGCGTCATTACACCCTCGCTTTCAATGTATAGCGTATAAAAATAGATGCCAGGATTTAGATCCTCTGTTTTGATTCGGATGAGGTTTTCAAATGAAGAAAGGCTGTACTCTCCTATGACATTTCCAAGGATATTGTGAAGCAGTACCTTAGCTTTAACCTGGTCGCTTAATAGCTTATAAGACAAATTCGCCTGCTCTACTGCTGGATTTGGATAAACGTCATACAGCGTGATGTATCGCGATTGGTAAATGGTAGCCTTGTCAGTTTTTTCCTCCACGTTAAAGTTGAGGTCAAGATCTAATGCCTGGCTTGGATTTGACTTGTTGTAAGCGATATATCGGAGTGTACTTTCATGTTGATTGAGACCAGCATCCAACGCCACATAGAAATTTGTTACGGTATGGCCGGGTTCAACCTTGATGATGTAATCTTCAATTTTTGCATCGAGGCAATTATTATCGATGCAGAAGTATTTCTTTTGAGTGCTTCCGATCTGTTCGTTGACTTTCCGGATGATAAGGGTGATGGATTTTTCGGAGGTGTTTTTAAAGCGAAGAGGGACCTTGATCGTTTCTCCGATACTTGCTTTGTAGGATTCCTGCAACGGCGCGATTTCGAATCCTTGGGCAAATGCCCAGGAACTCACTAAAATCATGACTGCCGACAACAGGGTTCTTACCATAAAATCCTTCTCGAATTCACAAAAGTTAAACATTTTCGATGATTCTCATAATAGAAAATGAAATATTTCGTTAGGCATAACAATAAAATAATAGGCCAACCGTTCGCCCGTGTTATTCGGCTCTAAAAATGTTTAATCGGCTGAAAAAAATAGGAAATTCGAGGGAAAAGATATGCTTCTTTTGTCACCTTAATTGCTTGGGTGACCGCGGAATTACCGAAGTCTTTGGTTGCTCTTTCTTGACCTCTGATTTGATAGGTTTCGCTTTTTCATTCCACAAAAATCCTTTCAGGCGGATGTCTTCTTCTTTTATTTCATGAGGTGGAATGAACCGCGCCTCAGGCTGGACATAAAAGCTGAGGTTGTTGACTTGCCCTTCCTTGAATCGAATGGTGATGTTGCTGCAAATAATTCTGTTTAAACCCAGGGCCGAATCCTCTTCCTCGCTCAGTATGTAGTAAATGCTCTCCCCGTTTCCTTCCACGATAACCTTGCTAATTTTTTGTTTCTCAAACTCGGCAATCATTTTTCTTCCTTTGATCTGGTTAAAGTTCAGTAATGAGTCTTTTGAGATAACAAATGAATTCACATTCATGAAAATCTTATCAATCGTATTGTTCTTAATGAGCATGCGGATTGAATCTGCGGTCATTTGATTGCCATCTGACCATAAAATGGGATCCTGGTAAAAATAAATGGTTGAGTCGGCGGCGCGATATTCTACTGAATCGGCTACTCCCTGAAGATCGTCCCGGAATATTTTAACCGTGTTGTAAGCCAACAATCTTTTTTTGCTCTCATCCACATTATCGATCGATACAAGGGTATCGGCAGCGATGAAAAGTGTGTCGTTTTGATCACCCACTTTTGCCAGATAGGCCCGATCATATACCTTTATAATTCCCTTTCCCTTGTAATAGTCGGCTGCCTGGCCATAAATGATCAGGTTTTCTTTTTTAGAAATCATCTTTACAGACCGCCTGACCCTGTAAATTTTTCTGATGTCGTCCAACTGAAAATCTTCGCCTTCCAGGGTGTATTCAGAGCTTTCTGCTATTCCTAAATCAAGGTCAGACTGTTTTGTTTTGGTATCATATTCTCCACCGTTATAAACGAAAGTGCTGCTATCTTTTTTATCAAGTACAGTGGTAGGGGTTCTGAAGTACAGAACTTTGGTTGTGGAATTATATTGAAGGCTATCGGACGTCATGGTGTAATCCGGTGGATTTTCAACATGGACATTTTTTTTAAAGGACGCCATGTTGGAAGTGAGGTCATAATAACCTTTGTTACTCGTCAGGGTATTAATGCTATCGACAAGCTTACCACCGTTGTAATAGTACGCGAGATTTTTAGGTCGATCGAAATCCAGGTGATCCGTGTATAAGGTAGACGTTGCGAGCTTGGTGAAAACAACATCCTTACGAAGTTCTGCCCGCTTTGTATTGCCGTCATACTCCAGTTTCTTGCCCACAATGGTAATCGAATCCCCCTCCGTTATGCGCACACTTCCAAAGGCCTCAACATAATTTCTCTTCTTAAAGAGATAAGCAGAATCACAATAAATGGTGGTTTTATTTTGGGTGAGCACCACGTTACCCAAAAGACGTTCAATTCGTTCATCACCAATTTTTCCTGCTCGCAATTGATCGGCATGCTTCAGCTGCACTTTTTTTTGCGCCAGCGCCACGTTACCAATTACCAACATCATGATGAGCAGGCAATAGCATCTGAAATGGTTAATTGTGAGTCGGAAATTCATTTGTGCAAGCTACAATCCTTTAACTGAAAATCGTACTTCATACCCTGTAATTCGTATTTTTGACTGTGTTTGAGCAATTTCTGAACCATATTCAGCAACATCATCTCTGCAGCCATGAAGATTCCATTTTGCTGGCGGTTAGCGGTGGTTTGGATTCGATGGTGATGCTACAACTTTTTAAGGAGGCTAACTTTAATGTCGGCGTCGCGCATTGCAATTTTCAATTGAGGGAACAGGATTCTGACCTGGATGAGAAATTAGTTCATGAAACATGTATTGCATTAGGTATACCGTTTTTTAATCAGCGTTTTGAAACCGAATCATTTGCTGTTGCGCATGGATTGTCGATCCAGATGGCAGCGCGTGAATTGCGATATGCATGGTTCGATGACCTCGTAAAAAAATATTCGTACAATCTATTGGCAACCGCTCATCATTTCGATGATTCCATGGAAACCGTGTTGTTGAATATTACAAAGGGAGCTGCAACGGAGGGCTTAACAGGAATTCCTCTTAAGAACCAGTATATCATTCGTCCGTTGCTTTTTACCACGCGTGCTCAAATAGAAAAATATGGTGCTGAGAAAAAGGTGGCGTGGCGTGAAGATCAAAGCAACCTTACAGATGACTATCAACGAAATTTTATACGCCACCATGTCATCCCGAAACTTAGAGAGGTAAATCCTTCATTGGAATCTACATGGCAGCAGGGTATTGCAAAAATTCAGGGTGATTTGGAATTGATCCACATTGCTTTTGAGGATTGGGAAAAGAAATTTATACGAGAAACGGAAGAGCGGACCGTGATCGATAAAAAAGCATTTGATTCTTTTTCATCAGCAGTCTCCGTATTGTGGCGTTTCATAAAAAAATACGCTTTCAATTTTGATCAGGCACGTGAAATTGTCTTGGCGATGCAGGGGCAATCGGGTAAACGTTTTCTATCACCTACCCATGTTTTGGTGATTGATAGGGAAGTGATCATTATTACACGTCATCCGCAGGATTGGGACACGATTGTGATTGATGGTAGTGAACAGGCGGTAAGTCTCGGCCCTTGGAAATTGAGTTTATCCAATGGACATGTGGAAGTGCCGCGCACAAGCAACATGCAGGTATCCATTGATGCCGACAAACTTAAATTTCCATTACGTTGGAGAAAGTGGCAGCACGGTGATTCATTCCAACCCCTTGGAATGAAAAACAACAAAAAGTTAAGTGATTTTTTAATCGACAATAAGGTTTCCCTCCCCGATAAGGATACTGTAACTGTTTTAGAATCTGAAGGAACAATAGTCTACGTAGTTGGCTGGCGAATTGATGAGCGGGTTAAAATTTCTGATGAAACGCAGCGTGTGTTGAATATCTCTGTGGAGAAAGTTTGAACAGCCATTCCGCCTACGTTTCTTAAAAATTATTTTCAAAATCCCTTCTTATTGATAACTTGCCGCCCGGTTTAGGGGAGCACTTTTCCCCATCCTGCAATGTGTTGATTTCTAGACCGATACCATTTCCAAACGTTCATTCACAACACTTGATCAACACATCAGGCCGAATCCGATTTTTAAAACTTAATCTATATCATTATGAAAGTAACTGTAGTTGGCGCGGGTAATGTTGGCGCTACATGTGCAGATGTTCTTGCTTACCGCGAGGTAGCAAATGAAATTGTACTATTAGATATCAAAGAAGGGCTGGCTGAAGGTAAGTCGCTTGACATTTGGCAAAAAGCTCCTATTGATTTGTATGATAGTCGCACGATCGGCGCAACTAACGACTATTCTAAATCTGCAAATTCAGATGTAGTTGTGATCACGTCAGGGCTTCCACGCAAACCAGGTATGAGCCGTGATGATCTTATCGGAACGAACGCCGGTATCGTAAAATCAGTTACTGAAAATATTATTAAACATTCCCCGAAGGCTATCATCATCGTGGTATCCAATCCGCTCGATGTAATGACATACCAGGCACACATCACATCGAAATTACCGCGGACTAGGTTAATGGGTATGGCAGGCATTTTAGATACAGCACGATATCGTGCATTCCTGGCTGAAGCATTAAATATTTCTCCAAAAGATATCCAGGCAATGTTATTGGGCGGCCATGGTGATACAATGGTGCCACTGCCGCGCTATACTACTGTTGCCGGTATTCCTGTAACGGAGTTGATAGACAAGGACAAACTGAATGCTATTCTTGAGAGAACTAAAGTTGGAGGCGGAGAATTAGTGAAATTGATGGGCACTTCAGCTTGGTATGCGCCAGGTTCAGCGGCCGCGCAAATGGTGGAAGCGATCGTAAAAGATCAGCGCAGAGTCTTCCCGGTGTGTATGAAGCTTGAAGGTGAATATGGCATCAAAGATTGTTACCTAGGTGTCCCTGTAGTTCTTGGTAAAAATGGTATTGAAAGGGTTATTGAACTTGACCTTGATAAGGACGAAAAAGCATTGCTTGAATCCAGCCGTAAGGCAGTTCGCGAAGTGATGGATGTGTTGGAAAAGCTGGGATAAGGCTAGAAGCACGAAACTTACAGCAAACAATTAGAGCCGGTGTGAAGCCGGCTTTTTTGTTGAATAAAAACCTGATAGTGTTGAAGTGTTGAAGTTCGAAGTGTTGAAGGTTGTACACCACTCAAACACTTAAACACTTAAACACCTATAATATCAACACTTTCTTCCGGCCTCCGTAAATAATTTCACCTTTCACGAGGCCGAATTTCTTTCGGGTGATTTCCTGAAGATCATTCACGTAGGGATCTTCGATGGGCTCCAGGCCTGCGCGTTTTATGCGTAGCGGGTAGTCTCTTCCATATTTTCGAACATGATCATCCTGGCCAAAAATCTTTTCGCGCTCCCTTTTGTCATTGATCGTTGAGTCTTCAAATGTGACATCCGAAACCGGGTTATAGAAAGGTACTTGAAGGATTGCAAAACCTCCAGGTTTGAGTACACGATTAATTTCGGTCATCGCCTTAATGTCATCGTTCACGTGTTCTAACACGTGATTGCACAAAACGACATCAAAAGTGTTTGCATCAAAGGGAATTTGATGGATATCCATTTTCACTTTTGCCAACGGCGACTCGATGTCAGCAGTAACATATTGATCGCCATGAACCTTTTCAAATCGTTTAATAAAACACGCTTCAGGAGCAATATGAAGTATGTGCAATTTTTTGTTAAAAAAAGGAGTCTTTTCCTTTAAATACAGCCACATCAGGCGATGTCTTTCCAATGAAAGACAATTGGGACACAAGGCATTTTCCCTGGGCTTGATTCGTCCATACGGCAAAAATTTCTTGTAACTTTTACTGCAAACAGGACACGTAACAATGTTGCCATGATACAACAGTCCTAAAACCTTCAGGCCGACACCACTAACCCGTTGAAGATATTTTCGCGGCACGTAACGGATCAGCCAGGAAATTACTTTTTTCATGAAGACGAAATTCGGCTACAAGCTTACGGTTAAATGCTTAAAGGTGAAAGGCTTAAATTAATGAGAACGGTATGTTTATTTGGGTAAAAAAGGCAAACTTCATAAAACTTTTTGTGAAAGCTTTCCATCCTAAGCGTATAAAGGCAAGAAGCTGAAGAATTTAAAAACCAACCGAATCTGTGGTAGATACTTTACTGGACATTGCCATGATGCATTCTGATACCCTTGTTACACGGGCGAAGGAAGGGGATCAGAGCGCCCAAGGGAAGCTTGTGCAGCTGTGGTACAAACGTATCTACAACTTCGGGTACAAATTTTTTATGGATCATGACCTGGCCATGGAGGTGTCACAAAAAACCTTTATCTCCATGTGCAAGAATCTTCCGAGCCTTCAAGACAACGCCCGGTTTAAGTCTTGGCTCTATAAAATAGCCGTAAACTATTGTCGCGAAGAAGTTCGGAAAAAGAAAGGAGACCGGTCCTTGTCTTTTGATGTCGTATGGAACCGTGATGCAGAGGAATCGCCCAAATGGGAATCGGCAGGGCAGCGATACGATAACCCGGAATCTCAATTGCATCGAACCGAACTCGCAGATATTTTACAGGATGCCTTAAGTGAATTGAATGTAGAGCAACGTGAAGTAGTGATCATGAAAGAATATGAAGGATTAAAATTTCGGGAAATTGCAGAAGTATTAAATATCTCGGAGAATACAGTGAAGTCGAGGATGTATTACGGACTGGATGGACTTCGAAAAATTTTAGATCGAAAAAATATTAATAAAGATACAATAGGCTATGAGTTATAAACCCAGTGAAAATGATTTAATGGCTTACCTGTACGGCGAATTAGAAGGTGCTGAATTAGAGGCTATGGAGAAATATCTATTTCAACATCCGGAGGCACGTGCGGAAATGGAGCGCCTTTATCAAATTCGAAAGATGTTAAATCAGGTGAAGGATAAGGAAGTAATTGCGCCTCCCATTTTTGTAGGTGATACAAGACACCGCGTCCTTTGGAACGCCCCTTACCTGAAAACCATTATTAGTATAGCCGCATCGTTATTGATTGTGATCTTGGTAGGACGATTTTCGGGCATGAGAATTCAATACCAGCAGCATGAGGTAAGAATAAGCTTTGGTGGAGACACCCCGGCAAATCCTGCAACAACGCCAACTTCCAATCCTGCGGCTTCATTATCCCCTGATGATGTTCAGGCCATGATTAATGCTTCTCTAGATAATAATAATGAGACGATGCAATCGAGCTGGAAAGAAACGCAGGAACAACTCGATGCATCCATCAATAGAAGTCTTGCGCTAAACTCCAGTAAAATTGACAGGCTGTTACGCGAAGCTTCCGTTGCGTCACAAGACCAGATACGTCAATATGTATCGGGTATGCAAACAGAAAACCTGCAATTGGTAAAAAGTTATTTTAAACTTTCTTCGGACGAGCAGAAGGAATACATCGAAAGCTTGTTGGTGGATTTTTCGAAATACCTTCAGCAGCAAAGAAATGATGATCTTCAGCTTGTACAAAGCAGGTTGAACAGTTTGGAAAAAAATACGAATGTATTTAAGCAAGAAACAGAACAAATACTGTCGAGCATAATCACGACGGTAGAAAATAAAAATCCAATAGGAACCACAAATTGATATGCATTTAAAAATGCATTAAGTTTTAAAAATATGTAAGACTATGAAGAAGATTATTCAAACTTTGCTTTCCAGTGCGATGATTTTAGTAATGCAATCTGCTTTAGCACAAAAGATAGACCAGGAGCGGATGGAGCGTGATATTGCTGTGGCCGAAAACGTGTTGGGTACATTGATAAAGCAGCAATTTGAGAAACAAAAAATGTTTTTCTCATTGGAAATCAAAAGCAACTATCAGCCTGGGTATGGTGTTACTTTCTACATCCCTTCCGACTATACAACACCAATCGTATTAACCATTGAGGGCGCGGATCTCTGGCAAGAACGGGTTCAAGGTCCTAATGTAAATTATTCCTTTGATTTTGAAGAAGGTGATGAAGACGACCGAGTTAACAGGCCTGAACTAGCTGGAAAAAAAGAAACGCTTCGCCTGAAAGACAGGGCGAAAGAAAAATCAAAACTCGATATGGATAGCGTTCAGGATATGTACAATAATAAAGTTATCGAAGCGGCAAAAACGTTCTTAGTTGATTATGGAGATATGATTACGCAGCTAGCAGCAACGGAAAGAATCACCATATCGAATCAGGGCGACCAGCCACGGGTTTGGGTAAAAAAGTATTTTAATTCACCAAGCCGGACGCATTTGTCTATTGAAGTTATGAAATCAGATTTAGTACAATACAAGCAAAATAAAATTACACGCGATCAGGCATTAGCAAAAATAAAAGTGATCAATACCGAATCGGTCAACGAGGTAGAACCAGACCTGGAATTGTTATCCAGCATTTTTACCCGCTTATACCGTCCAGATCTTTCTAAGACCTTTTTTATACAGGATAATATTTACTTTGAACGACTAAAAGATTACGGTGTGGTTTACTATATGCAGGCATTGAGTGCACAGGAACTAGGGTATTCAAGAAGATATGTTATGCCCACCGTTGGGTTGGAAGATGTTGATCAGGCTACCCGTGATAAAACAGTCAAGGAACTATATCCAAAATTCGAGGGCGATTTGAAAGATAATATTCTTGAGTATGGTCGTACCTTAAAAAGCCTTAAAGATGAGGAGGTACTGGTCTTTCAGGTAAAAATGACCCGTTGTGCAGGCTGCAAAATTCCGTCGTCGTTGGAATACACCGTAAAAAGCGGTGTGCTAAAGGACTTTAATTCAGGCAAGATCAATAAGAATACGGCGCTGGGTAAGTTCGAAGTGAAGAAAGGGGAGGAGCAGTAAACGATCTGAATTATCTTTTTATCTATTGTTAAAATAGAATTGAAAGATAGCAATCGAGAGGCTAGACCGACTTTAAAAGCTCTGACCTGTATTTTGTGAGAATACTGGATTTGGAAACAAAACCCAGATACTGCTTGTCTTCAACAACCGGCAAGTTCCATTGATTGGTGTCGTCGAATTTTTTTAAAACCGTGTGTAGGTTTTCGTTCAGGTTAATGATGGCTGCCGGTTTTGTCATCAGTTCTCGCACGGTAATTTTATCATATTTCTCCGGGTTAAAAATGATGTTTCTGATGCTGTCCATGTGCACGAGCCCAAGCAACTCATTCTTATCGCTGACCACCGGAAAAGTGTTTCTCCGTGAATTTGAAATGATCTGGATCATAGACTGAAGTGTATCATCAGGCTTTACAATCGAGAAATTTGTTTCAATAAGAGTGGTAAGATCAAGTTTACTCAATAGAAAACGATCTTTATCTTCCATACTTAGGTTCAGCATATGGGAAAGCTTTTTACCCTCCATGGAGAGGGGTTCAAAATACTTTGCCACGGTAACACTAAGCGCTGAAACGATCATGAGAGGAATCATTAATTCATAACCGCCTGTTATTTCGGCGATAAGGAATATGGCGGTGAGGGGTGCATAAAATACACCGCTAAGTATTCCGGCCATTGCCACCAGCGTGAAATTAGTTTCCGGGATTTTGGCAATGCCCGTAAGGTTGATGAACCTGGAGAAGACAAATCCCAGGTAGGCGCCAACGAACAAAGCAGGAGCAAAGCTTCCTCCATTTCCTCCACTGCCCGTCGTGATAGCGGCGGCGATTGTTTTCAAAAACATCAGTGCCGCTAAAAATAGCAGGAGGTGTATGTCATTCCGAATGAAGTTATTCAATACACTCACCTTTGTTAGCACTGCTGGTTGAAGCAACGATAATGACTTAATGGATTCATAGCCTTCACCAAATAGCGGCGGAAAAAATATCATTAAAATGAATAACAGTGTACCGCCCATAAAGACCCGGATCCACAGGTTGCTGACTGCCTTCATTTTTAGATCTACCCAGGTAAATACACGTGCATAGTATAAGGACATAAATCCAGCGAGAAGACCCAATAAAATATAGTAGGGAACATTGTAATAGTTGAAGGGTTGTTGTAAAGAAAAAGAGATGAGTGCATCTTCTTGTAGAATAATTTTTGATAACAACGCTCCACACGCTGCCGAAATGATCAGTGGAATGAGGGCAGCTGCGCTGATATCCGTTAGCAAAACTTCCACAGCGAAAAGAACGCCTGCGATAGGAGAATTGAAGGCGGCACCAATGCCTGCGGCAGCGCCACAAGCCAGTAAGATGGTTCTGTCTTTATAGGATAGATTGTACGTAGATCCGTAATTCGAACCGATGGCCGATCCTGTGCTCACCATCGGTGATTCGAGTCCCATAGAGCCGCCAAAACCAACGGTCAGTCCACTGGTAATGACATGAGAATACATTGTTTCCCGTGGTATCCTGCTCGACTTCTTTACGATTGTGTGTACGATTTCAGCCGTTCCTTTCTGGATGTCCTTTCTGAGTACATAACGGATATAGATTACCGTCAATAAGATTCCAATCAGCGGAAATAAGGCGAAGACAAGGAACTCTTCAAAAGCATTAGAATAATAAGTGACGAGTCGTTCAATGGAATGCACAAAATATTTTAACATGACTGCTGCAAACCCTGATAGCAACCCGACCAGAATACTCGACAGCACAAAGAACTGGGTCGGCGGTAACTTATCTTTTAAGTAAAGTATAGGACGTTTGGATGCTGATCGAAGGGACTTAATCATTAGCAGTTGTGTGTTACAGCTTTTGGTTACATAGTTCAACGTTAGTAGTCAATAAGGCAAGATCTTATTTTTTTATCTTTTAAAATTCACATAAATGATAACTGTTGTAGAAATAATTGCCCAATTTTTTAACGCCTTCATGCAAATAGTTGGATATTCCTTTAAAAATCAATGGCGGAATAATTGCAATGGTTTGTGACAAGCTTATTTAACAAAAAAAATTATGAAGACTTTAGGAATAGTTGTTCTTGCTCTTGGTATCATCATGACAATCTTCACCGGATTTAATATAATCACGAAGGAGAAGGTTGTGGATATAGGGCCGCTGGAAATCAACAAGGAAGAAAAAACTCCGATTTATTGGTCACCGATTACAGGTGGAATACTTATTGTAGCTGGTGCAATTATTCTGGTAGCAGGAAGAAAAGGAAGTTAAACTTTAAAACATTATAAAAACGTTATGATACCTGATAAAGTACTTTACACAGATGGACGTGGGGTTACTGTAACTGACTCAACGTTTCAGGTGAATAAAACTTCTTACCGACTTAATGGTATAGTGAAACATGGTTTATTCATCATGCGGCCTGAGCGCTTGCCCGGCATGCTCCTATTGATAGTTGGGTTTATTGTCGCTGTTGTTGGCATTCTTAATTTAATCCCGCCATCATTTATTCCCAACATGCAGATTGATAACGAATATGTTTCAGCGAATACGGTAGCCATGTGGGCAGGAGGTTCTGTTGCATTGATCGGTCTTTTAATTCTTGCCGTTCTGCGCGAACGGTATGCTGTGCGGATAGCGACTGCCGAGGGCGAAAAGAATGCAATCGTCAGCGACAAAAAAGAATACATTTCTCAAATCGTAAATGCACTAAACGAAGCATTTTCACATAGCCACTTGCATACCGAGCAAGATCTAATGAGAAATCAGATTTAGGTTTGCTCAAAAAAAGAACTTCTCAAGATTACTGACGCAATTAATGTCGAAGTAGCTTGAGAAGTTTTTTAGTAGTTGTTGGTGAATGCTTTCGGAATTCCTTTAGGATTGTAGCCTTAACCTATGCGTTTCCCATAATTGTTAGACTGCGCCATTAGCGATTTTTCTTATCATTTACAGGCTTACCCTCTTTATCGAAACGATAGATTTGAGTGATGTTTCCATCCTTGATTTCGACTGCATAGGATTCGCCATCTTTACTTTTATAAAACGTTTTAGACTCCCCTTTGTAATCGTCACCCTTTAAAGCGTTTTGTAAGTTCGCCGGAATTTCACGTGCTGATATTTTTACCATATCCCGAAGGCCGTTGTCTCGGATTTCTTCCGGGGATTGCCGCACAGCAGGATCACCTTGTCTTACTGGATTTTGGGCTGTATCCAAATCTGAGGATTCTTGTGCGTAGGCAGCTGATCCGACTATACAGGCTGCACTGAGGATAAATATGTTTATTTTTTTCATAGCGACTGTTTTTTTGTTTGAAAACATTCACTACAAATTTGTGCCAGAAAAGTGAGGTACGTTACTGGTATTGATAGCTTCTAAAATCTCAAGCGGGTAAAAGTAGGTCGCATGCTGTGGTTTTATTTCTACACTGCTGCAGGGGATGAGTACTGTTAGTCATCGGCAATCCCGTTACCTTTTAGCTGATTTTCCAAAAGTTTAATTTTGTCTTCGTATTGTTTCTTTTCGGCAGAAAGACTTTTGTCCTTGCTTATTACCTCATTCTCTAACTTTTTTAGTCGCGTTACATCTCTGGATATACCAAATGTTCCAACGACCTCACCCTTACCGTTGATCAACGGCATCTTCGTTGTTGATACCCAGTGTTCTGAACCATCGGTCATGATTTCTTTTTCAATGTAGTCAATCTTGGGTTTACGGGTAGCCATGATCTTCATTTCATCATCATAAGCTTGTTGTGCCCTGGATCTATCTTGAAAGTCAAAATCAGATTTTCCGATGAGGTCTTCCACATTCCCGCTAAAATGGCTTGCCAGGTATTTGCTCACCCGAATAAACTTGCTCGTACGGTCTTTAAAGTAAATCGCGTCCGGGATGTTATCCATTAAGGAGTCAAGAAGATACTTTTCTTTTTCAAGATTCCCTTTCAGGGTCGCCAGCTCCGAGACTGTTCTATTCATTTGCTCCTGTGTCGCCTCTAATTCCTCCATGTTTTGCCTCATTTCCTCCTCCTGTGCCCTCATTTCTTCCGCCTGCTCTTGCGAAATCTGCAAAAGATGGTTTGTCTTTTCAGCTGTTCGCACGGTAATAATCGACGAAGCCAACAGCTCGCCTAACTTTTCGAGAAACTCGATCTCATGAGGTTTGAAAGGTTTTAGAGAGGCAAGTTCCAGCACGCCCTCTATCTTGTCGTTTGTTCGTAGCGGTATCACTAACAAGCTATTGGGGTTCGCTCCACCGAGTCCTGATGTTATCGAAAGATAGTTATTGGGTACCTTGGCCAAATAGACGGTCTGCGCTTCAAGGTAACATTGACCCACGATACCTTCGCCAATTTCGACTGTCTTGGAGATATATTTTTTTCGATCGTAAGCATAACTTGCCCGCAGTTGTAAATACTTACTATTGCTTTTTTCATCTTCCTCCAAAATGAAAAGACCACCTACCTTTGCACCCACATAATTTACAACATTCGAAATCAGATTTTCGGATAGCTTATCAAAATTGTCCTGATACTTACGGATTATTTCTCCGAATTTGGATAGCCCTTCTGTTGTCCATATCCGTATCTGGTCCTCTTCCTTGACACGTTGCATTTGATCGCGCATGTGAAGCAACGCCCCGGCTATTGTTTCCTGATTAGCTTCTTTATTTTTATCGGTCATGCCGTTCCAGGTGATGGCATAATTACCACTTGAGATGGCCTTGATGAATTCGCGCGCCTGCTTTAAGTTGGCAATTACTTTTGCCTTTACCTCTTCTTCATTTTGATTACTCAGTTGCTCCAGTGAATTGAAGATATAGGTTCTGTTGCTCTGATCGAGGTCGGACATGACGTTGCTCAGCCTTTCGCGATTGCGCTTAATATTTGTAAAAAAAAGGTAGAGTACAGGAAGTGCAAATGATACCAATAAAACTTGAAGAATGGTTATTATGTTCAGTGCATTGGTCTCAGGCATTATAGAACCTGATACCTTGGCGGCGTCTTGCAACGGCGCCGCCAGTTCTTTTTGTTGCATTATGTAGATAAAAACAAAAGCCGTATGCACAATAAGCAATACGGCGAACACACTCGTAAAAATCAACAGTGCTTGTTTCTTTAGAAATCGCATTTTGCAGGTATTAAAGTGACTTTGGGGCTTACAAAATCTATTTAAAGGAACTCAATTTGCCTGTTAGGCCCAATTGAATGCAAGGAAATCAAACGTTTGCAAAGATTTACGGGAGATAACACCTACTCCGGTTTTAATGAAGTGGGGGTGTGTGCGTGGCAATCAATTTTATAAGTATAAACGCGAGGAAAAGATAATCATTACGATGAAGGCGCTCATCTTATGGATTCTGCGGGTGAAAACGTTCTTTTTAGTATTCCAATCTTACACTGGTAACTATCCCTACACCAGTTCAATTTTTGTCGGGTAGCTTAACTTATAGTCCGTGGTTTGTTTGTTGATTTTATACCGGGCATTTACATATCCCTTAACGTATTGTTTAACCCTAGCTTCGAATTCGACCTTTGCACCTTCTTTAATATTTGCCTTCTGAAAATTTTTGGAATACGTAAACCACACGTGGTCAGCGACAATCGCCTGCGTTTCCAAATCGATTATGTCCTTCAGTAAAATAGTCTCTTCGGAAAAACCTTGATAATTAATTTTTTTGCCATATTTAATGACAGTAGCGCGAAATTTCTTTCGTTGGCCTTCTTGTTTTTTTAATTCATTTCTCATGATGCGGGTAACTCATTGCTGCAACTGGTACTGACCAATGATGGGGAAGTGATCTGAATGTTTAACATCGTGCAGCGTTTCAAAATTTACTGCTGTAACGCCTGTTGTATAAAATTGATTATCGATACGCAACGCACGCAATGTATTTCCATTGTAAGTAAATCCAAATCCAGTGCCGCTTTCTTCAAAAGCGTTCTTTAGCTTACGTCTCATAAATTGATATGAATACGAATAAGGCATGTCATTGAAATCGCCAACACAGATCACCGGATAAGAGGAAGCTTCGATAAAGTCTCTAAGAATTTTTATTTGCCTGCTTCTTTCAAACACTCCTTCCTTAAGTCGGGCTAAAATAATTTTTGCATTTTCTTTTCGGGATTGAAAGCTCGAGGTATGGATGGGATCAAACTGTTTTAGTCCCATCGATTCCAAGTGAACGTTAATGATGCGTAGTGTGTCACCGTTGATGTTAACGTCTGCAAATGTTATTCGATTAAATCCATTTGTGCTGACCATAATATCGCCAGTTTTTATCATGGGATATTTTGAAATGATTAATGTCCCGACTGCCACTGAATTAACGTTGTGTTGGGTGGAGTCAAATGAAAAGTAAGCATGATATCCCTTCTCATTCATCTTCCTCACAACATCATGTTCCTTGTGACCATTATAATTAATAAATTCCTGGTAACATTGGATTTCGGCATCTTGCTTGAGTATCCACGCCTTATGATCCGCCGTTGCTTTAGTCATTTCATTGAAACTTCTTGGCGTTAAGAATCGGCCGCCCAGGGAATGACTGTTGAAACTAAGAACGCGGAAGGATTGCTCAGATAATACATGTCGCTTAAAAATGCTTTTTAATCCTATGGTTCCAAGTAAATAATTGCTACCAATAACGAGCGTAACAAGGTAGTAGAGGCTGGATTTTTTTCGTAATAATAAAGCAATGAGCAGGAAGATAATATTTAAGGCAAGGGCAAAAGGTATGAGAAAGGTGCCGATCCATAAATTATAGTCTTCCGATGGGGGAATTTTCCCTATCGAATACAATAGAGTTAATACGATCGCGACAATGAAATTAAAATACTTCACAACGTATCCCTTACTTTAAATGGGTTTACTTTTGATGAAAGCTTTCGCTGACAAATGTCAAGACGTCAGGTAATGCGGTTCTCCAGTAGGTCCAGTTATGAACGCCATCACGAACCCGGAATTCATGAGGTATTTTTTTATCGATCATGGCACCGTGCAGCGCCATATTCCCTTTAATTAAAAAATCTTCGTCGCCACAGTCTATGTAGAACCTAACTTTTTTTAATTCGTCCGCATTAGCTGTTTCGACGATTTTAAGAATTGAGTTCTTGTAGTAGTGATCTGTTAACCTTGCTTTGCCGGTTAAGTCCTTTTTGCCGTAAATGTCCCCTAATACATTCTTCCATAAATTATCATCTCCATTAACTATTGCTTCATCCTGAAATACTCCAGCACTTAACGGTGCTGCCGCTGAAAACAACTCAGGATGTTTCGTAGCCATAATTAACGTTCCATATCCTCCCATTGATAATCCGGCTATCGCTCTGTATTGTTTTGTAGAACGAGTTCGATAGGTTGCGTCAATGTGCGGTATTAATTCTTTAATAAAGAAGTCTTCGTAGTTTATCTTTCCATCATGGCTGTTTACATACCAGGTAACGCCACCGTCAGGCATAACGATAATCATCGGCGCTGCCTCTCCAATTTGGGTTACACGGTCAGTGATAAGGTGGGCTTCGCCGAATTGTGTCCAACCGGTTTCGTCATCGGTATAACCATGTAGTAAATACAACACCGGATAGCGTCGATTTGACGTTTCATAATCGGCAGGTAAATAAATGCTGTATTCAACATCTTTTGATAAAATAGTGCTTTTCACCTTAAGACTTTCTTTTAGCAAGCCATTTTGTGAAAATGCCGCATAAGATGAAATGAAAAACAAAAGCGTAACAATTATTCTCATGGTCAAGGAATAGTTTTATGGAAAGGGCAATGTAAAAAAAATGTATTATAAAACGTTGACCATTTTAAACGTTACTACCGCGGTTCTTTCTCTATTTCTTTATTTGAGGGTGATAAATTTTATGAGCTTTTTCCAACAGGGGAATTTGAACCGGATTGATCATTTTAGAGGCCTTATCAAATGTCATCCATTCAGCTCTGTCAACTTCGGGTACATCGATAAATTTTTTTGAAGAGGGTGGCCATTCCATTGTAAAAATGTTTGATACGATACCTTCGGAAGGTTTCCAGTCCCCTTTGAAACACCATGCATGAATCACCTTGCCGCTTTTTAGTTTAACGGTCCCCAGAGGATTGAAGGGTGGCTTGGGTTTGATGCCGGTTTCTTCAAAAAATTCACGTTGAGCTGTTTCCAACAAATCTTCTCCGTTTTCGGGAAGGCCTTTGGGAATGCTCCATACACCTTCGTTCTTTTTAATATAAAACGGGCCGCCAGGATGAACTAAAAAAAATTCAATCTCTCTTTTGTTTTCCCGACACATCAGTAGCCCTGACGCAATATTTGCCATTAGTAATTGGAATTATTTGTGCTATAATAACATCAGCGCATTAAAATTACGCGTCATTAAAAATCGTACCTGAGATGAAATTAAGTAATGATTTGCAGCGAAAGTTAAAGAAACACTATGATTCGAATTCATTTATAGAGAGCAAGTTTAAAGGTTTGGACATCGCCTTCAAAACTGATCATGAGGGTAACCCAATCCTTTTGTTTGTGGGTAAAAAACTTGGTGATGGAAAAATTAAAGGGGATCGCTTTGTCAGAACTCTGCAAAAGGATTTACACGGAGCTATTGTTAAAGATCATTGGGATCTGAAAGGTCCTGCAAACTAAATGAAAGCCAGAAGTTGCCTGGCTTTCTTTGGTAGGTTAATAGTCTTTTACCGGTTTTCCATTTTGATCAAAGCGATGTATCCTGGTACCGGTTCCTTCGCGCATTTCAACAATATAGCTGTCGTTGTTTTTGCTGCGGTAAATGGTTGAGTTGTTTTCCCAGCCTTTGTACTGCTCCCCTTGTAATGTAGATCGCAAAGATGATGGTACATCAGCCGCCTGCATAACCGTCATGTCTTTCCGATAATCTTGCGATTGAGATGGATTTACATCTTGATATTGTGCTCCAACTCCGGGCCCGGCTTTATCCTGCTTTGCAGCGCCGGCTTTACCCTGCGAACCGGACACCCCGGTCGTGTCTTGCGCATACAAGGCAACAGCACCCATGCATAGTGCGCTAGCGAGAACTAGTTTTAATTTTTTCATGATGATTGGATTGAGATTATTTCTTTACAGAATGGTAAAAGCCATGCCAAAGACACCTTGTAAGAAAATCAAATTAGCGAAAGCTTAAACGCTTCATATGGCGATAAAAAATTTCAATTTTACACCTCTTAAAGAATGCTAATACACATTGTGGGTTAGATTGAAGACTATTTTCCACATGGTCTACGATGGATGCGTAGGATTCTGAGATATCGCTGAACCAATACTATCTTTCAGATGGTATTTTTCTCTCAAGGGCGCAACCCTTCGATAAAATTCATTTCGATACCAGGAAGGTGGCTGGTGCCCATAGGCAAACAACTTTATATATTTTTCCTCGAGAGCTGGATAATATTTATGAATGGCCTGAAACATAAGGGTCATACTGTCTGACGGTTTATTGCCAAACAACGTGATCGATGCGGGAAATAAATATCGGACTTGGAGGTTGCTGAAGGCAGCGAACATTGCGTTCAGGTGTTCCTCAGTATCGGTAATGTACGGAAGCAAGGGCATCAGACTAACGCCACTATGAAATCCGGCAGCAAGTGTTTCTTTTAGGGCTTCTATACGTCTGCCGGGGAGTGGTGCACCGGGTTCAAAGATTTTTCCAACCGTATTATCAATGGTCGAAAAGGAAAATGTGACAAATACCTTATGGCTGAGTAATGGCTGCAAATCATGCGGCAAAATTGCGTCGCGATTTATTTTTTCCAATAAGTCAAAATCACGAACAACAAGGTCGGACTTGGTAAGAATATGAACGGGAAATTTATAATGGTGTATTCTTTCCAGTATTTGTCGGGTTAACTGATATTTTTTTTCAATAGGTAAGTACGGATCCGTTGCGGATGATAGTACTATAATTCCGTGCTGGTTCTTTTTCGCGCGATTATGCAATTGGCGTTCAAGAATTTCAACTGCGTTTACTTTTACGCTAAGTTTTTCTTCCATGTTCGCGCCATACTTGCTTCCGCGGATATAGCAGTAAAGACAATTGAATGAGCAAGCGCTGTATGGATTGATGGTATAGTCATCTAAAAACCAGGTATCGCGACGCTTCGTTTTATTAAGTACTGACTTTACATAGATTTCGTTTATCATGACATTCTATTTTTTACGACGGCGCTTTAATAGAAAGAAATTTCTTCATAAAATTTGACGCGGTGTATAGCATGTCATGTCTTTTCAATGCTTGAATATTTTTTCTATAGATTGGATTCGACAGGATCTCTTTGATCTTCAACCGAATTTCATTCGGTGTGTCGGCCATGGCGTTCCCTCGAAGGCCCAACTTATTATAGGCAATGCGTGCGGCGTTTCCGTAAGGATCAAATTCGGGATGAATCGGGTATGCGAGCATGGGTACTTCGTGCAAGACAGCCTCTTTAATTGAATTCATCCCGCAGTGCGTAATAAATACGTCACTGTATTTTAAAACCTCAAGCTGCGGGACTGATTTGAAAGTAAAAACATTCTTGGCAAGCTTAAATTCACTAATGTCCTCGTCGTTAGCCCTTAGTGAAAGGATGAGAATAAACTGTTCTTGGGATGTGACGGCGACCACCTTTCTCAAAAAAGAGGACATCACAACTTTTTCTTTTGGTTCAATTGTACCAAAAGAACAATAAATGAGCTTTGACTTCTCCTTTTCTTTGATTGCCAAAATGTGTGAAAGTGAATCTTTAAAATCTTTTTCCAATTCAACATTACGATTTTCAAAAGTCATGAAGCCTACATAATGTTGATTTGGCTCTGGTTCAAAGTCGGGAAAATCAAATTCTTTGGGTGAAATGATGAACTGGTCAATCTCCCGGAGCGCAAAATTCAATAGTCCACGGTGCTTCGAAATATATTTTTCAGGTGTTGAATTTCTCTTTAATCTCCTCTGAATAATATAGCGTTCATCAAAGCCGAGCCATATTAATTTTTTTTTGAAGGTACTTTTGAATTGATTCCATTTCATTTGTCGTTCGGCTTTTTTTACAGCTGCCTTGTCGTTGGGAAATGCATCACTGTTTAATGGCGGCCTGCCGGGAACAAAATGCAAAGGGAGCATCGGATGGACAATACCCACTCTTATCTCACGTTTTTTAACCTGATTATACATGACAATGAAATCCGTAGCTTGGCGTGAGTCGATGAGAATTGTGTTTGGCTTTAATTCTTCGATCATCCAGAACAGATCGACTTCGCGTTCATGGTATAAACGGTCGCTGATCCTATCGCGGAGGGACGCAAGCGTCACGTGTTTTCTTTTTTCGACCGTGTTAACCCATTTTTCGAAACCATATCCGAATGGATAACTTTTCAATAAATAGAATTTGAATCCTAACGTGAGAACGTGCGATTGAAAGAATGCTGTTCCGGCAAAGTAAACTTCATAATTCGCTTCTTCTAAAATGCGTGCGATTTTTAACACCGCAAGAATGTGACCCATGCCATGATAAAAAAGGAAAACCACACGTTGCTTCATAGTAAATAAAGATAATGAATAGTCCCAGATTCATTTTGATTTACAACCAAATGGGTAGACGTCATCAATACGACGTGCCAACCAAGGCCTTAAGAGCGGCTTGGAGAAATTCAAGTCATCGCACAGGCACTTTACGAATAATTTTTGAAAAGACTGTAGGAAAAAATCGCTTGAGGTAAACAGCAAAAACTTCTTTGCCGCCGATGTAGACTTCCTCTTGCTGCCTTTCAATGGCGACAACGATTTTTCGGGCGCACCATTCGGCGGATTTCTTTTTGTAGTGTGTCAGCGTTTTGTCGTTTTGAGTACGTTCGCCGGTTAGCGCTTTAACGGACAAGTTTGTCTGAATAAAACCCGGACAGATCATCGTAACCTTAATATTATCCTTCCAGTGTTCAGCGCGAAGTGCATCGAAGAACCCATGGAGTGCATGTTTTGATGCTGCGTATGCAGAACGGAACGGTGTTCCAAATTTCCCTGTAAGGCTGGTGACGGTTACATAATGACCTTGTTGGCGCTGGATAAAGTGTGGGAGCAACGATTTAGTTAGCGTAATCGTTCCAAAAAAATTTACTTCCATGATTTGTTTATCAACTTCGAGTGATGTTTCAAGAATCAAACTCCGTTGACCGACGCCGCCATTGTTCACCAGTATATCAATATGACCAAATAATCGAATCGCTTGCGCAGTGATATTTTGAAGCATTGCTGTATGGGCGAGATCTAGTGGCAAAATGAATATATTGTTTTGCACGGACACGGGACAATTTGCTTTGACACGTTCCAGCTCTTCTTTTCTTCTCGCGGACAGAATCACTTTTGCATTCTGATTGGCGAATTCATAGGTTAATGCCTCACCAATACCCGAAGATGCGCCGGTAATCCAAATGATTTTATCGGTAAGATTCGACATACGCGAATGTGACGTCTTTTTTAGCCGTGTGGACGCCACGTTAAGGTAAAACGATATTATCGTGCTCGTCTAAAGGCCAGAATGGATTGTATGCCACTTCAAAAAGATGCCCATCCAAATCCTTGAAGTATCCACTGTATCCACCCCAATATACTTTTTGCGCAGGCTTGATGATTGTTGCACCTAATTCTTTTACTGTTTGCAGAACGTCATCAACTTCTTTCTCAGACTTCGCATTGTAGGAAATTGTTATTCCGGAGAAACCAGAACCTTCAACATTTATCGTAGCATCATCTGCCAGATCTTGCCTCGGATGGAGTGCCAATACCATTCCTCCCAGGGGAAAAAGTGCAAGGCCGTCCATGCTTGCCGAAGATTTTTTCCATCCGAGTCCTTCGAAGAAGGCAACGGATCTACCAAAATCGTTTACGCCGAGTGTTATTAAATTTAATTTTTGTCTCATCGATTTTTACTTTTTATCATAAACAACAAAATCGAAACTGTAAGCGTGACGATCGTCTTTATCATGATGCTTTCGAGATGTCTCTTTCCATTGATTCCGATCAAACGTTGGGAAAAAAGTATCGCCTTCTATCTCAGCTGCAATTTCTGTAAGGTAGAGTCTGTTGGCGTGTGGCAAGCCTAGCTTGTAAATTTCTGCGCCCCCAATAATAAACGCTTCAGATTCATTGCTTCTTTCAGCAAGTTGCAAACCTTTCTCTACCGAATTAACGACAATGCATCCAGGAGCATTAAAATTTTGCTGGTGGGTTACTACGATGTTAGTTCGCTGTGGAAGTGGTTTAAACTTTTGTGGAATCGAGTCATAATTTTTTCGGCCCATAATGGTGTGATGGCCTTTGGTTGTTTCCATGAAATATTTCATGTCGTCGGGCAATTTCCAGGGGAGGTCATTATTTTTCCCAATTACCTGATTTCGGGAAAGTGCTGCTATCATTGAGATTATCATATATCGAGAAGTAAGAATTCGAAAGTTAGTAAACTCAGTTGACCACGCGATGTATCACCAGGTTAAAGTTTATTTCCCCGGAAAAATTCCTGAATAGACATTCTCTTTTTACCTTCTGGCTGAAGCTCATCAATGGCAACCCATCCGTCAGAAGTTCTGATATGTAGATAGTTTTTATGGTCGGTCCGAATAGGCTCCGTAGACAATTGAGCATCGGTTGCAGGTGGAATAGATACTTTAAAGATCTTAAAAATCTTTTCTCCGAAATGAGTCCAGGCGGCAGGATACGGACTCAAACCCCGGACAAAATTTCGTACCTCTTCACTTTTTTTATTCCATTGGATCTCGCACGTCTCTTTAAAAATTTTTGGTGCATGCTTCAATGCCCCACGTTCAGGCTGTGGCACTAATGGATAATTATTTTGTTCGATTGCCCGAACAGTTTTTAATACTAATTCAGCACCTTTTTTCATTAAGCGTTCATACAGCGTCCCCACATTGTCGTCTTCATAGATAGGTTCTTTTACTTGAAAAATTATGCTGCCCGTGTCAATTTCGTGTTTCAAAAAAAAAGTAGTAGCGCCAGTCTCTTTTTCACCGTTAATAATCGCCCAATTGATTGGCGCAGCACCTCTGTATTGTGGCAGGAGGGAAGCATGCAGATTAAATGTTCCGATGGATGGCATCGACCAAACCGATTCCGGAAGCATGCGAAAGGCGACGACAATCTGCAGATTTGCTTGATAACTTTTAAGCGCTGATATAAATTCCGGTGCTTTTAATTTGTCGGGCTGTAGAACAGGTATGTTATATTTTAACGCGCATTCTTTAACGGGAGAATAAGTAATTTTTTGACCACGGCCTTGCGGCTTATCAGGCGCCGTGACAACAGCAACTACGTTGTATTTATTCTCTACCAATATTTCGAGGCTGGGCACAGCAAACTCCGGGGTGCCCATAAAAATGATTCGAAGATCGTGCATAGGTTGCGAAGTAAAGCATTTATTGAAAATTCATCACACATAGGGCTTTGATATATAGCAATGTTAATGCAGAATAGTTGGCACATTAACAGATGTAGGTCCGTTCTAAAACAGACCCAGGAAGAAAAATACATTGTGAACCGTATAATTCATAAGACATAAATCTGCCATCATGATTTAAACTACGGTGCATAACGTCGTTAATCCCGGAGTTCCTTTCGCATATATTTTGAACAGATGGGACATTCCCGCCAGTTGTGATTACGCGCGGGACAAAATTTTCGCCCAAAGTAAATAATTTGAAGGTGGGCTTTGTTCCACTTCTCTTTTGGAATTAAGCGTTTCAAATCTTTTTCCGTTTGTTCTACGCTTTTACCCTTGCTAAGTCCCCAACGGTAGGCTAGGCGATGAATGTGGGTGTCCACGGGGAACGTGGGCAGACCAAACCATTGCGTCAAAACGACCGAAGCCGTTTTGTGTCCGACGGCAGGAAGCTCTTCCAGTTGTTCAAAAGTATTGGGAACTTCACCATTATATTTTTCAACTAAAATTTTTGACAGGCCATGAATTCCTTTTGATTTCATCGGCGACAATCCACAGGGCCGGATGATGTCACGGATTTCATCGACACTCATCTTCAACATATCGTAGGGATTGTCTGCTTGTTTAAAAAGCTTCGGCGTTGTTTTGTTCACCATCACGTCCGTACATTGTGCGGATAGAAGAACCGAGATAAGCAGTGTATACGCGTCTTTGTGATGAAGTGGGATTTCGGGATCAGGAAAATGTTTTTCCAGGATATTTAAGATGTCATTAACTTTTTCTGCCTTCGTCATATGAACTCTGATGTTCGGCCGTGAATGGTATTAATAGAAACGCGAACTTTTTATTCGTATAACAGATATTTGGTTCTCATTTCCTTGTACGCATCCAGATCTTTTTGCCATGTCTGCCGGATTTGATCTTCAGTGAGGCCGTCTTTTATTTGCTGGCGCAAGATTTTGTTACCCGCAAGACGTTCAAAAAATGGAATAAAAAATTTTTCTTTATCCGGAAAGGCCTTGTACATGTCCAGCAGGTAACGTAGTTCAATTTTTTTCGGTACTGCAACTTGTCGCAGATCCAAACCGTAGCATAACTTATTTTCCTGCGGCGGATTTTTTGCCATGCCTTCAATAGTAACGGGTGTGAATTGAAAGTCGAAATTTTTTAGATCTGGATGTCCAATCACTTGAAAAGGAAATTGCGTTCCTCTTCCTAAGCTCAACACAGTACCTTCAAAAAAACAAATTGAAGGATATAATTTTACAGCCTGATCGTTGGGAAGGTTAGGAGAAGGTCTTAGTGGCAGCGAATATTCGTCGCTATGTCTCCAATTCTGGAGTGGTATTATTTCGAGTTCACACTTCTTTTTGCCTTCCAACCAGCCTTCGCCAGTAATCATTTGTGCAAACTCGCCCACGGTCATCCCATGAACTACTGGAACCGGATGCATGCCTACAAACGACTTTTGTTCAGGCGAAAGCACCGGACCATCGATGTAACTTCCATTGGGATTTGGCCTATCAAGCACAATCAATTTTTTTCCATTTTCTGCGCAGGCCTCCATCACGTAGTGCAAGGTGCTGATGTACGTAAAAAAACGTACGCCTACATCCTGGATATCATAAATGATAACATCGACATCCGCCAGCTGTTCAGCAGTAGGCTTTCGGTTGTTGCCGTAGAGCGATATTACTGCAAGACCAGTTTTTGTATCGAATCCGTCTTTAACATGTTCGCCATTGGCAGCATTACCGCGAAACCCATGTTCAGGAGCTAGAATCTTTTTTATAGTGACGCCCCGGCTTTTTAGCGTATCCGCCAAATGTGTATTTCCTACAGTAGCTGTATAGTTAACAACCAACGCAACATTCTTGCCTTTAATTTTTGGAAGCAGCAGGTCAAGCTGTTCAGCGCCTACCACGACTTGTACCGGAGCTCCAGGCTCCTTAGCTGTGGGGTCCGAAATTTTGGTTGGCGATTTTTTACTATTACTGCATTGAATGAAGCTTATCAGAACCAGCAAAACGAAAAACAATCTCTGCATGTCTCTTTTTTACGTTCAAATTAGACTCCTCATAGAGTTGGTTGTACACTAATGTTATCCTATTTTGCGAAGAATCATTACTGCTGAAAAGTTAGCAATAACCCTTGAACCTTTCATATTTCATATCCAAAAGAATCAGTCGGGAGCAGAAGCAAGGATTTGCCTCATCCATTCATACCATCGCCATTATCATTGTCGGTGTAGGATTGGCAGCCGTTATAGTTTCGTTTTTGATCATGCGCGGTTTTCAGGAAACTGTTAAGAATAAAATTTACAGTTTCAATGGTCACCTCACGGTAACGAAGTATACCATGAACTATTCGAGGGAAGAGCAACCCATGAATTATTACGTTGACTTGTATAAAAATCCGCAGCAATATCCTTTCATCAAACATGCGCAGGAATATGCCCACAAGCCAGGGTTGGTAAAAACCGGAGATGATGAAGTGCTGGGTATTATTGTTAAGGGCGTAGGAAGGAGTTACGATGTAAATGCTTTCCAGGAAAATATGGTGGAAGGGAAATTTGTTGATTTTCCAGATTCCAGTTATTCGAACCAGGTAGTCATTAGCAGAATTATATCGAACAAACTACAGGCAAAAGTTGGAGATGAAATTACAGTTCACTTTTTTCAGAATCCGCCGCGTGTCAGAAAACTTGCGATATCGGGTATATACGAAACCAACCTCGCTGAATATTTTGATAGTAACGTTATTCTTGGTGATTTACGCATGATTCAACGACTTAATGACTGGTCCGACAGTCTTGCCGGCGGTTTAGAGATTTTTTTAAAAAACCCTTCGGATATCGAGGAAGCTGGCTATGCCATCGGCGAGACAATGGATTTTGATCTCAACATCGAAAGTGTGAATGATAAATACATTCAGGTGTTTGAATGGTTAAATCTGCTAAGCAGACAGGTGAATATCTTATTAGGCATCATACTTGTTGTCGTATCTGTAAATATTGTATCCATTGTGTTGATACTGGTCATGGAACGTACCCAGATGATCGGGTTGCTGAAAGCTTTAGGTGGTGGTAATAAATTTATCCGTTCGATTTTCATTTACAACGGCATAAACCTTATAACAAAAGGTTTGCTTCTGGGAAATATTGTTGGATTAGGTTTATGTTATCTTCAATACCGATTCAGACTTGTAAAACTAAACCCACATGACTACTACATGAGCTTTGTTCCAATCAGTTGGGAGTGGCAGATCGTAGGTGTGTTAAACATTTTCACGTTTCTTATCGTTTCATTCGTGTTATTGTTACCAACGATGGTTATTGCCAGAATAAATCCGATTAAAGCAATCCGTTTTGATTGATAATAATCATTTAAACTTAAAATAATTTTATATTTTTGTTCTTATAAGGAGCCCACCTTATTCGAAATGTTACATTGTTATGCAATTAAAATTCAAAAATCCGGTTAGGCCAGATCTAACCAACACGATCCAGAAGCGAAACAGAAGACTTCAGGCGTTTTTTAGTGCAAAGAATCTGGATGTGAGATTGCACGGTGATGCTCAAAATCCGCTCATGGTATTGTGTGGATGTGTAGGCTTGTCAGCTTATGTTCACAATTTCGATCTTCGGTTGTTGGATAAACCCAACCAAGGTGAAGTTATGAAAATCTATAAGCTCACTGAAATCATTCAAGGAACGCGTGAAGAAGTGGTAGAGTGGATACAAACTTATCCGCAAATGCCTTTGTTTCGAATTCAACACAGTTCAAGCAAATTGTTCTTGTGCGGTTTCAATTTTGTAGATCGCGAACAGAAATTGGGACGTTATCCCGTTTTTGCACGTGAGGACTATCATATCTACAAACAACGCGAAGCTGCAGAAGACATTTTGAACATGCTAAAAGAAGACGGCTATGAAGCTGAAATCACTGAGCCTGATCTTGAGCTTGTGAAGTCACACGTTGGGCCCGTAACATTTATCGGGTATCAGGAGTAACCGTTAAAAAATTTTGGTTTAAGAAGATTGTCCTAACGGGATATACTTCTTAAACCAACTTTGAATGGTCATTTGAAGGACACCAAAGAAAGCTTCTTTAAATATTCCAGGAGACATTTTCGACTCGCCTAAAGTGCGGTCAGTAAAAATTATGGGTATTTCTTTTAAGATAAATCCAAATTTCCAGGCTAAAAACTTCATTTCGATCTGAAATGCATAGCCAACAAACTTTACACTGTCTAACGGTATCGTTTCTAAAACTTTTCGGCGGTAACAAACAAAACCAGCTGTTGTATCGTGAATAGGCATGCTCGTAATCAAACGAACATAGCTGCTAGCAAAATATGAAAGCAAAACTCTGCCAATCGGCCAATTCACAACATTCACACCTGTAGCGTAACGCGATCCAATCGCGACATCGCTTCCACGTTCGGAGCACGCGAGGTATAAATTAACAAGGTCTTTTGGATCGTGTGAGAAATCTGCATCCATCTCCAAAATATAATCATACCCCTTCTCCATGGCATATTTAAAGCCTGTAATATAGGCAGTGCCTAATCCAAGCTTGCCGGGCCGTTTAACTAAATGAAGTTTTGTTTCAGTGTCGGTGTTGTATTCTTTTTGCATTTGCTCGACAATCTCCGGAGTTCCATCAGGAGAACTGTCGTCCACAATAAGAATATGAAAGTCTTTTGCTAACCCAAAGACGGTATCGATGATAGCGCGAATATTTTCGCGCTCTTTGTAAGTCGGAATAATTACGATCGCGTTACTCAAAGAAATAGCGGGGTTATAACAAATCTATAAAAAGTCATCTTTTAAACAATCGTTTTCATGGTTTGGAAAATATGATTTTTAAGCTTATAGATTTTTTTGCCCCTTCATTTGCTTACAAGTACAAACAAGAAACTAAAAACACACGCACACTTAAGGCTAAAACTGAGAGAATATTCCCCTGACAAGTCTTTAAAAGCCTCTCTTTAACATGAAGAATGAAACCCGAATTATTGCAGGTCGGGTCTCATCTTTACCTTACACAAGTGCAGGTTCATGCGCTTGTCTCTCTAATTTATTTTGAAGATCGTACGGCACTGTGCTGAACTCAGCAAAACGTTGATTGAAATTTGCCCGTCCTTGTGATAATGATCTTAAAGTTGTAGAGTATTTGTCTAGTTCCGCAAGTGGCGTTTTAGCTTTGATGACTTGAAAACTTCCTTTGCTGTCAATTCCCATGATCAGTGACCTTCGCGTTTGCAGGTCGCCCATCACTTCACCCATCACATCTTCAGGTACCATAATTTCCAGGTCATAAATGGGTTCAAGCAGTTGTGGTTCTGATTTCATAAAAGCATCTTTAAAAGCCATCATGCCTGCAATCTTAAACGATATGTCATTTGAATCCACGGGGTGCATTTTTCCATCATACACCATTACCCTTACATCGCGAACATAAGAGCCTGTGATCGGACCCTCTTCCATTTTTTCCATAATACCTTTAAGGATCGAGGGAATAAATCGCGCGTCGATAACGCCTCCCACGATGCAATTGTAGAACACGAGTTTTCCGCCCCAGTCGAGATCGACAACTTCTTTCCCTCTCACGGGAAACTCTGTAGGTTCGGGCATACCTTCATAATAGGGTTCAATCTTTAAATGTACCTCTGCAAATTGTCCGGCGCCCCCCGATTGTTTTTTATGTCGATACGACGCAGTTCCTGATTTTCGAATCGTTTCCCGATAGGATATCCGTGGTGAGTTAAACGATACATGAAGCTTGTAATGATTTTCTAAAAACCACTTGCAGACGGCAAGATGTAATTCGCCCTGACCCGATACAATAAGCTGCTTTACGTCCTTGGAGTATTCAACTTGGAGTGTCGGATCTTCCTGATGAATTTTTTGCAAGACTTCACCAATTTTTTCATCATCGTTTTTACTTAACGCTACGACCGCGGTGCGTATCCTTGGTTTGGGAAATTCAATTTCCTTTAAGGCCACATCATACCCTTTTGCATGAAGCGTTTGATTGGTATAGGTATCTTTTAACTTAAGGGTTGCGCCAATATCACCTGCAACAAGTTTATCCACAGGGTTTCGGGTCTTGCCATCCATAATGAAAAGCTGATGAAACCGTTCAATGGTACCCGTTTGATGATTGATCAACTCGGCATTGGTAGTTACTTCTCCGGAGATAACTTTGAAAAATGAAAGTTTCCCCAAATTAGGTTCAAGGTGAGTTTTAAAAACAAACAACACGGTGGGCTTGGTTGGATCAATCGTTATTTCAGTCCCGTCATTTTTGATTTCAGGTTTCGCTTCAATAGGGGCAGGTGCGACATTATCAATAAAGCCCATCATTCGTCCGCTTCCCATGTTTTTCTTCGCTGACATGACAAATACAGGAAAAACATCATGATGGATCATGCCGAGTTTTAAGCCCTCCCGCATTTCATCTTCATCTAATGTACCCTGCTCAAAATATTTTTCCATTAGCTTCTCATCATTTTCCGCTGCCTTTTCCACCAATTCATTATGAAGCCTTTCAGCTCGTTCTTTTTCGGATTCAGGAATGGGCAGCTTTTCGGGTTTGCCACCTTCTGCTGGAAATTTATACATCACCATTTTTAGAAGATCGATGATTGCATTAAAGTTCTCGCCTTGATCTACGGGGTACTGCATTTGCACTACGGCGCTGCCGAACCGTTCTTTCAATGCAGCGAGCGAAGAATCAAAATCTGATTTTGGGTGATCAACCTGGTTGATGGCAAAGATTACCGGTTTTTGGAATTGGTCAATGTAATTCCAAATTAACGCTGTGCCTACTTCCACTCCATATTGTGCGTTAATAACCATAACGCACGTGTCGGCTACACGCACAGCTGTGATGATTTCGCCAATGAAATCATCAAAACCAGGTGTGTCAATAATATTTATTTTGTAATCTCTCCACTCGGTGTGCATGGACGAAGCGAATACAGAGTTGCCTCGCTCTTGTTCAATTTCATGGAAATCCGAAACGGTATTCTTTCCGTCGATGGTACCTCTCCGATGAGTGATACCAGCTTCAAAAACCATATCCTCGGCCAGCAAAGTTTTGCCGGCCTTTGGCGCCCCTAACAGAACAATGTTCTTAATGTGTTTTTCGTCGTAGATTTTCATACTGCTTTATGTTTAAGAGGGTGAACGATTGAACCCTTCTGAACCGGAGGTTGCAAGCATAAGTATGGTGGCCGAGACAGAGAGGTCTTGGAAAACGAATGGGTTAGTCCGCTTAATGAAAACTTGATGCATTTCATAGGCGAAGTGAATTGAGGACTAAACGGAAGGCAACCTGAAATGAAAGTAACCAAAAATCATATCAAAGTAAACCTCAAAGCATGATCAATGTTCAAAAATTGCCAGAAGGTTATCCCAGTATACAGGTGTAAGGAAATCAAAAGGAATAAAATCTCAGTTCGATTCCAGTCTCATATTTTCGTATGCCTTTTCAACCGGTAATGTGATGAAGAAATGTGTGGCCCTGTTCTTTTTATGCCTGTATGGCTTTTTTGCCAATGCTCAAGTTGACTCCACTGCTGCGAACGTGAGTGATGGTGATGATCTTTTCGATATGTCACTTGAAGACCTTCTCAAGCTGGAAATCGTGGATCGGAATTTTTACCTCTACGGCTATATTAATTCCAATCTTCAAAAAACCTTTGCCTATCCTACTACCCTTGATGACGGATCGGTGAGGCGTGTTTCCGACCCCGTGGAATGGGCACCCGTCCGCAACTTTCATATTTATGGCAAGGGGAATTTCTCTGATAAGATTAGTTATCTCTTTAATCTTTCAGGAAGCGAGGACCATATTGAGGTGAGAAATGCGTGGGGAAATTTTTCAATCCAGGAGGCATTCCAAATCCGTGTCGGAAAAATGTATCGAAAATTCGGATTGTATAATGAACGGCTCGATCAAATTCCAACATTTATTGGGATAGAGGCTCCGGAAATGCTTGATACGGATCATTTGTTTTTGACACGGACAACATCGGCAATGATTCATGGAAATTTCAGCAATTCAACACGAGAGATTTCTTATGCGTTAATGACTGAAAATGGCGAAGGTGGAGCTCAAAAGCAAGTAATACCCATCGGGTGGGACCTCCGTTATAAATCCTTTACCAATTCCTTAATTACGGGTTTCTCCGGATATTCCTCTAGCATTAGTAATGAGAAAAGCACTTCAACGGTTGCATTAGGAGATGGGTCGCCGAGGGGCGGAATCTTACCCTGGATGAAAGGCGATCGGTTTTCAGTTGTTGGTTTTTTCTTAGAAAAACAACTGGGTAAAAAACTTCTTATTCAAACGGAATACTATATCGCTTCGCACAGTGCAGTTCGTGACCCGGAAGCCGTGCTGACAGTGATTCAGAATACGAAATTAAATGCAACACAGCGGGACAGGTTTTTAATATCAAATGAAAACATTCCGAATGAAGAGCTAACGACGGCTGATGTTGCAACCAATATTCAGTACGATGTGCAGACCTGGTATATCAGGTTAGGTTACAATATTCAAACCAGCGTCGGTCAATTCGTTCCATATTTGTTCCTGGATTGGATGCGTCATCCGGAAGCAATACAAAGTAAAACATATGGCGGCGATGAAGAGGCGGGTCTTGCTGACGATGGAATTTTCTGGAAGCCTTCCGCGGGTTTGGTATACAGGCCCTTAACTAATGTTGCCATCAAACTTGATGGAAGTTATCATATTCAGCAATACATGGGTAGAACAGTTTCGTATCCGGAACTTCGTATAGATTTTTCCTTTGCATTCAGCAACAACCTTTTTGATAACACCTTCGGCAAATAAGAACGGCGGGTCTTATCTTCCTAAGTCATCCAATCTATGTTATTAGCACGTCTCGCGGCTAATGGCACTCATCATTGGGGGCCTAAGGAGGCATGCCTCTTTTTAATATCAATCATTCCACCTGCCTGTTGATGGATGTACAATTAAAATTCGTATCCGGCTGGTTGTTCTGCATGAAGTGATTTATTTTGTGCCAATTCTGTTTCTAGTACTTATTAAACTTTTGCGACACATGAAAACTATCCTGCTGGCATTATTACTCGTCATTATAACCGGAGCCGGCGCTCTGAGTCAGAATTTCGAAGGAACTATTATTTGGAAAGTCACCACAGAGATGGACGCAGCCACTAAAGCGCAAATGGACGAAGCTCAAAAGAAAATGAATGATCCTGAAACGCAGGCGCAGATTAAAGCCATGAAGGAAAAGATGAACGATCCTCAATTTAAACAAATGATGGAGTCGAATCCTCAAATGAAGGCACAAATGGAACAAATGCTGAAAATGACGGAAGGGGGGAACATCAATTCAATGATGCCAACAGGATTCGTACTCAAGATGAAAGATCAAAATACCCTTACTAAAATGGAGGGCGGTATGATGGCTAATTTTGAAGTATTGTATCTGAAAAATAAGAATACCTCTTACAGAATTGACCGTGAAGCCAAAACATACTCAGTCATGTCATTAGAAGGGATGGATACGGTAAAAGTCTCAGATGTTAAAGTAACTAAGACTGGCGAGACTGCTAAGATATTAAACTATACATGCACCAAATATATTGCTGAATCAACGATTCAAGGTCGTAAAGTCCAACAGTTTTTCTGGACAACAAAAGACATCAAGGGACTTGATATGAAAAGCCTGGCCCAGCAACAGGCAGGTAATAAAAACCAGCATGCGTTATTTTACAGCAAGATTGAAGGAGTTCCTTTGAAAATGGAAATGAAACAACCTGAGATGACCATGATTATGGAAGCCACGGAAGTCAAGAAGCAGTCGTTACCAGCTTCAGATTTTGCGATCCCTGCAGGTTATAAAGAAGTAAAATAACCGCCTTAGCGCGCGTTAGACCTTCAACGTCAAATTAAGGCTTTGATATTATTTGTTGTAGCCGAGCACTTTTAACATGCTCTCACTCGTCTGTTCGTCCGCAAAAAGTTTGGTCGTTATCTCCCCATCTTCATTGCGATCGATCAGTACATGTTTTGGTGCAGGAATAAGGCAGTGTTGAATGCCCCCATAACCTCCCAGCGATTCCTGGTAAGCACCTGTATGGAAAAACCCGATGTAAAGTTTTTCTTCATCTGTGATCATCGGAAGGAATACTTCTCCCGTATGGGCCTCGGAATTGTAGTAATCCATGCTATCGCAGGTTAATCCTCCGATGTTTACTTTATGATACGGATCGTCCCATTTATTGAGGGCTAACAATATGTATTTCTGGTTTAACCCCCATGCGTCTGGCAGGTGCGTTATAAAAGAACCATCAATCATATACCACAGCTCTTTGTCGTTCTGCAGTTTTTGATCAACCAATGAATATAGAACTGCACCACTTTCTCCAACAGTGTAGCTGCCAAACTCAGTAAAAATGTTGGGAACAGGCACATTGTTTTTATCACAAATCCATTTGATATTTTCAACGATCTGTTCGATCATGTACTTATAGTCGTAATGGAATGTAAGCGAAGTTTTAATGGGGAAACCTCCGCCAATATCGATGGAATCCAGCGTAGGGCAGATCTTTTTTAAATCGCAGTATTTGAAAATAAAACGGCTTAATTCACTCCAGTAGTAAGCAGTGTCTTTAATTCCGGTATTGATGAAAAAGTGCAACATCTTTAGTGTTGCTTTTTGGCTGCTGGCTATCTTTTCTTTGTAAAAAGAGTTGATGTCGTTATAACGAATTCCGAGTCTTGAGGTATAAAATTCAAACTTTGGTTCTTCATCAGCTGCAACCCTGATTCCTACCCGATAAGGGACATTGACATTTTCTTCATAGTAGTCAATTTCACCTAAATTATCCAGGATCGGTATGCAGTTATGAAATCCGTCATTCAGCATTTCGCTGATATATTGACGATACAACGGCATTTTGAATCCGTTACAGATCACATAGGTATCCTTCGTAATCTTTCCTTTCTCATACAGGGCACGCACAATGGGAATATCAAAGGAAGAAGACGTTTCCATGTGAACATCCTTGTTTTTCAAGGCCTCCTCCATGACAAAGGCGAAATGAGAAGATTTCGTACAATAACAGTACGTATATTTCCCATTGTACTTAAATCGCTCTATGGCATTGTTAAAAGTAGCCTGTACAAAACGTATATTTTCGCTTATTCTGGGTAGATACGTAAGTTTCAGGGGGGTGCCATATTGTTTAATGATATCCATTAACGGCACATCATTAAACAGCAATTCGTGGTCTCGAACCTTAAATTCTCGCTGTGGAAACTCGAAGGTCTGCTCAATCAGCTCGCGGTAACTCTTCATTGAATCATTTGGACGTTAATCATTAGTTAACCGTCAATAACTTTTTCTGGTAAATAAGGTTTCTTTTTTTGATCCTCTTTCTATTCTATTAACAGTCAATAAACAATTAGGCTGCTGGCGAAAGAGGTGCAATATTGTGATAAATTTGCCATCTTTGCAATACACACGTAGAACGCATGGTTAATCGTTTTTCCACCCTTTCATTTGTCCCGAAATTTATCGGTACGAAGGCATTGCCCGACCTCTAAGGGCTGTGGGAAAAGCTGTGTTTCATTTTTAACCATTTATTCAAAAAACTAATTTTATTCTTTGTGAAAGAGTTGAAGATAATAGAAGTGAAGTCAGAGATTGGAGCTGGTACACGCGGCGCTAGTCTTGGCGTTGAAGCAATAAAAATTGCCAGCCTGGATTTAAATTCCGACTTTTTTAAGCAATACGAGTCGGTAGAAGTCGAAAATGTTAATGAATTGCTCTTTGATGGTGCAAAACATTCTTATGCCAAGTTTATTGACGGTGTCATGATAATGGAAGAGCGCGTTTGCCTCGAAGTTTATGAGACCATTTGGGAAGAAAATTTTCCACTGATCATAGCAGGTGATCATTGTACCGCCTACGGAACTATCGCCGGTATAAAAAAAGCCGACCCTAAAGTGCGATTAGGCGTGATATGGATTGACGCGCACGCCGATATCCATACCCCTTTTACTACACCATCCGGCAACATGCATGGCATGGCGCTTTCGATGGCATGCGGCATCGACAATCTGGAGTGCAAGGTGAATGATCCCCGCGGCGAAACTTTGGAATATTGGGAGCAAATAAAAAATGTCGGTATTCCCGGACCTAAAGTATATCCCGAAGACATCGTATATATAGGGGTACGCGATCTGGAGAAGCCAGAAAATTACCTGATCAATAAATACAACATCAACTTTATTGAAACCGAGGATATCAAAAAACTCGGGGCCGCAAAAATTGCAGAGAAAGCATTGCAAATGCTGGATCACTGTGACCAGATTTATGTTTCCTTTGATGTGGATACGCTTGACTCACGCATATCAACCGGTACTGGTACACCCGTTCCCAACGGATTGACCGTAGAGGAAGCAAAAATATTAAATGCTGAGCTGGCCAAGAATACAAAAGTTTGTGCCTGGGAAATCGTAGAGGTCAATCCTACCTTGGATACCGAAAACAGAATGGCGGAAAGCGCTTTTGAGATTCTTGAGGCGACTGCAAAATCAATTGTGAACAGGCCAGTTTTGGCGGAATAGTTTTTGGATGCTACCAATATGTAGCAGCATAGGCTAAGAGTTAAAAAGCATTTACGAGGGATTATTTTGCGCTGGCCTCAGGCTGCAGCAGGGAAACGTATTCTTCAATGGTGGTCATGATATTGCTGCGTATAATGGGATCCGTTAACCATTTCGGTATCCCTATGGGCTTCGACAAAATACGATAAGTGGCTTTTGTTTTTCCAGGGCTGATTTGTTCCCATTTCCAGCTTCCAGAAAGCTCCATTCGAGTAACACCTTTGCGGACTGGTGCAAGCGTTTTATTTTCCCGCGATTCAAACGCCAGGAACACAGATTTTCCGGGAATCACTTCTACTATGGTATACTTCAATAGATGATCCTGATCGCTCACAGGCCATGGGATATCATGATACGAGTACTCTAACCACGTCATGGTATCCGATTGCGGGTAAACTTTAAACTCACTCACGTGTTTCTGCCATAACTGGATTTTGCTTTGATCTTGTATAAGATTAAGTCCGGCGAACATGGTGTTGTAAAAGTAAAATTCACCTTTCACTTCCCTGGCTTCGATGGGCGGATCTGAATTTGGGAAGGTGATCCAGCGCTCATAGATCGCCGTGGTGCCGTCCTTTTTTACCAATATGAAGCCATCATTATCCTGACCATGTGAAAAGATAATTCCCAATAGTTGAAGACCTAATAGCAAGCTTAATTTAATTCCGCTCATGCGTTCTTTTTTTCTCTCAATTCCAGTCTATAAAAATACAACATAAACATCCGCCTTTTTAGTTAATTTCGCCCGAAATACAACATTCAACCAATTACGAGGACCATGAGTCAAAACGGACCAATTTCTAGCTTTATTGAAAAGCATTATTTACACTTCAATGCGGCCGCATTGGTAGACGCAGCTAAATCGTATAAAAAGCACATCGCTGATGGCAAAAAAATGATGGTTACGCTAGCAGGTGCAATGAGTACCGGTGAGCTGGGAATTAGCTTTGCTGAAATGATTCGTCAGAACAAAGTACAAATCATTTCATGTACTGGTGCGAACCTCGAAGAAGATATCATGAACCTGGTGGCTCATTCACATTATAAACGCATTCCCAATTACAGGGACCTAACACCTGAACAAGAATGGGATTTGCTTAAAAATCATTTGAACCGTGTAACGGATACCTGCATTCCTGAAGAGGAAGCATTTCGAAAATTGCAGAAACATCTTTTCAATGTTTGGAAAACTGCTGAGGATAAGGGTGAACGTCTTTTCCCGCATGAATTTATGTTCAGACTTCTCAACAGCGGCGATCTAAAGCAGTACTATGAAATTGACCCAAAAAACTCGTGGATGATTGCGGCCGCGGAAAAGAATATGCCAATGGTTGTTCCCGGATGGGAAGACTCTACCATGGGAAATATCTTTGCTTCTTATGTATTCACCGGTGAATTGAAGGCGTCAACCATGAAGAGCGGTATCGAATACATGACATGGTTAGCAGACTGGTACATAAAAAATTCAGGCAAGGACGGCATTGGATTCTTTCAGATAGGTGGAGGCATTGCCGGAGATTTTCCTATTTGTGTCGTGCCCATGTTGCACCAGGATTTGGAAAAAGACAATGTTCCTTTTTGGAGTTACTTCTGTCAAATAAGCGATTCGACTACGAGCTACGGCTCTTATTCGGGAGCAGTGCCTAATGAAAAAATCACGTGGGGGAAATTAAGCATCGAAACGCCAAAGTTCATTATTGAAAGTGACGCGACGATCGTTGCACCATTGGTATTTGCTTACGTGCTGGGGTGGTAGTTAGTTAGCGTGTTTTTGAGGGCACTTGTGCACTACTTCAATCTTACAACAACATATTTATGGTAGACGAATCGTTGGTGAGACATTTAACAGCGATACGTTCATCAACGATTAAAATTGATTTACAAGAATACATGAATCTTGATTTAGTTCTCCGTGCCAAAGTTGAAGAGGCTGTTTCATCTTTATTTCATCAGCAGACAGATAATCTTCAACTTCAGCCGACCAACCAGGAGTTCGAAGGTTCTCATACCGTGGTCTGTTTTCCATTGACAAAGCTTTCGAAAAAAAGCCCTGAAGAAACAGCAAGGATACTCGGAGAGTATCTCCAGCAACATGCTGGCATTGTAAGTAAATATAATGTGGTAAAAGGTTTTCTTAACCTCGTGGTTGAAGACAAAGCATGGGTCGATGTTTTTAAATCCATTTATGGAAACAAAAACTACGGACATCTTCCTGCTAATGGATTGGAGATTATGGTAGAATATTCTTCACCTAATACCAACAAACCCTTACACTTGGGTCACCTCCGAAATAACTTTCTGGGTTACAGCGTTGCTGAAATTTTCAAGGCAAATGGTTATAAAGTCCATAAAGTTCAAATCATCAACGACCGGGGTATTCACATCTGTAAGTCCATGGCAGCATGGAAACTTTTCGGAAACGGAGAAACACCCGAAACCAGTGGAATTAAGGGCGATCATCTGGTGGGTAAATACTATGTCGCTTTTGATAGAGCATATAAAGAACAAATCGCTGACTTGACCGACAAGGGCATTAGTCAGGAGGAGGCCGAAAAGCAAGCGCCGATCATGCAAATGGCTGTTGATATGTTGAGAAAATGGGAGCAGCATGACCCCGAAACCACACAACTTTGGAAGACAATGAATAGTTGGGTGTATAGTGGGTTTAACGCTACCTATAAGCGCATGGGTGTGGATTTTGAAAAGTTGTACTATGAATCGGATACCTATCTTTTAGGAAAGGAAGAAGTCCTGAGAGGCGTAGAACGTGGCGTATTTTTTAAGAAACCGGACGGATCAGTATGGGTTGATTTGACTTCCGATGGGCTGGATCAGAAGGTTTTGCTCAGGGCTGACGGCACTTCTGTTTATATGACACAGGACATCGGTACGGCTATACTACGATTTAGGGATTTTCCAAAAATCACCGGTCAGATTTACACGGTTGGCAATGAACAAGAATATCACTTTAAGGTTTTGTTCCTGATCCTTAGCAAACTTGGTTACGACTGGGCAAAAAAATGTTATCATTTGTCGTATGGTATGGTGGACCTTCCCAGCGGAAAAATGAAATCGCGGGAGGGTACAGTGGTAGATGCCGACGATCTTATGAACGAGATGGTTGAAGAGGCAGAGAAACAAACACGGGAGTTGGGAAAGCTGGAAGGCGTTTCGGAAACTGATGCTGTAAAATTGTTTGACATGATTGGCCTGGGCGCCTTAAAATTTTTTTTGCTTAAAGTAGACCCTAAAAAGCGTATGTTGTTCGATCCAAACGAATCGATCCAGCTACAAGGATTCACCGGACCGTTTATTCAATATACGCATGCCAGAATCAGGGCCATCATAAGGAAGGCGGAAAGCATTGATATTTCAGTGAATGTTGCGGATCTGCAATTACTTACTTCCCTTGAATCGGCAGAACGGGATGTATTGAAGGTATTGAGCCTGTTTGAGAACAAAATTCGTGACGCCGCAAAGGAGTATTCTCCGTCTGTTATTGCGAACTATGCTTTTGATTTGGCAAAGCAGTACAACCAATTTTACCAGAGCATTCCTATTTTCAATGAAGAGGATACATCAAAACTAAAATTCCGGATCGCTTTATCCGAAGCCGTTGCAGGCACTTTAAAGCGGGCAATGTTGTTGCTGGGTATAACGGTTCCGGAGAAGATGTAGCATTTGGAATTGTAGTTGACAAACGATTCATTACAGTAAGCGATAAGCAAAACGCATCTTGCATCATATGTAAACATTAAACAATAAGAATAAAATGAAATTTCTACTAGCCCTACTAATCTTCATCTCACCCATGACAACCATTTATGATTTTAAAATGAATTCGCTTGAAGGTGAATTGATTGATTTTGCGAACTACAAAGGAAAGACTTTACTGATTGTCAACGTGGCGTCTAAGTGCGGTTTTACACCCCAGTATGCTGACCTGCAACAAATGCAGGATCAATACGGTGGCAAGGTTGTTATCCTCGGATTTCCGGCTAACAATTTCGGAGGGCAGGAACCGGGATCAAGCCTTCAGATTGCCGAGTTTTGTCAAAAGAACTACGGTGTTACTTTTCAGATGTTTGAAAAAATTTCTGTTAAGGGAAGTGATCAGCATCCGTTATATCAATTCCTGAAAGAAAAAACCGGCCAGGAGCCCAGCTGGAATTTCTGTAAGTATCTCGTTAAACCCGACGGTACGATCAAATTTTATCCATCCAAAGTAAAACCCATGGATAAAGAAATTCTTGATGAAATTGGTGTTTAAGTATTGACGCAATCACCGCATGGGTCTGGTCGCATTTTTATACAACAAATTATCACGATCGGGCAAAACGCAGGCCCCGGTGGGAAACCTTTATGATTTGCAGATGAAAGATATCGAAGGCAACACGGTTGACTTTAATATCTTCAAGGGAAAAAAACTTTTAGTTGTCAATACAGCGTCTAAATGTGGTTACACGCCCCAATATTCCGAATTAGAGAAACTTCATGAGGAATATGGCAATAGGATAACGGTCCTCGGGTTTCCTGCTAATAATTTTTTATGGCAGGAACCCGGGTCGGATCAGGAGATCGCGGCTTTTTGTCAGAAAAATTATGGTGTAACATTTAAGATGTTCTGTAAGGTTTCCGTTAAAGGAAAAGACCAGCATCCGCTATATCAGTGGCTTCAAGGAAAAACCGGCAAAACCCCGAGTTGGAATTTTTGCAAATATCTGGTGAACGAAGATGGAAACGAAGTCAAATTTTATTCTTCCGATATGCACCCCCTTGACCCGCAAATTCTGAGTGAAATTTCAAAATAGATCATCAGAAAATTGGATTTAAGTTCTTTAAAACAAAACCTGTTCAATTACTGCGTGCAATATGTTGAGTCGCGGATTTCTACAGCTAAACAAGCTATGGATGATGCACAACATGCGGCAAACGAAGAAGGTAAAAGCAGTGCTGGTGATAAGTACGAAACAGGCCGCGCTATGGCGCAAATTGAACGGGATAAAGCTGCGCAACAATTAAATGAAGCAACTAAACTGAAAGGCATATTGGATCACCTTTCGTTGGATGCGCAACACGAAAAAATTGGATTAGGTAGTTTAGTAATTACGAATAAAAATAAGATTTTTCTTTGCATCGGAATTGGCAAAGTAATGTTGAATGAAAACGAGTTTCTGGTAGTGGCGCCTGGTGCTCCTTTAGGCCAAGCATTAATGGGACTAAAATTAAACGACAAGCTCGTCTTTAATAAGGAAAAGATCACCATCGTCAAAATTTTATAATTATTCGAATGTTTATATTCGTGTTTTAGGGTCTTCTCAAATCATAAGCTGAGCATTCCAGTATGAAACTTCCACACTCCGAACCCCGCACTTCAACACTTCTAGTATGAATGTAAAAGTCTGGCTTCAAGCATTTCGTCTTCGTACTTTACCACTAGCCCTCTCGTGCATTGCGATGGGTGGTTTTCTCGCAGCTTCAGCTAATGCCTTTCGGTGGGATATTTTTTTACTTTGTATTTCAACCACAATCCTCTTACAAATTCTTTCAAACTTGGCAAACGACTACGGCGATTCCGTGCATGGCGCCGATAGCCATGATCGAAAAGGTCCGAAGCGCGCTGTACAAAGCGGCGCTATTTCAGCACAGCAAATGAAGGCAGCAGTAATTGTTTTTGTTCTGCTTTGTCTTGCCAGTGGTGTCACATTGCTTATTGTTTCATTCGGACTGGATTGGAAAGCAATTCTGTTTTTTCTTGGTCTCGGGCTGCTGAGTATCATCGCTGCGATCGCCTACACCGTTGGGAAAAAACCTTATGGATATGCGGGACTTGGAGATTTCTCTGTGCTTATTTTTTTTGGACTTGTGGGTGTAATGGGATCTTATTATCTCTTCACGAAGGAAATTTCAGGATACCAATTGTTACCTGCTTTAAGCTGTGGATTTTTTTCAATCGGGGTATTAAACGTAAACAACATTCGTGATATTGAATCGGATCGCAATGCCGGAAAATTTTCTATCCCAGTCAGGATTGGACGCACAAACGCAATTAGGTACCATTGGTTTTTAATTTGTGCAGGAATATTATCAGCTATTGTCTTCACGTTTTTGACCTCGCAAGCCATCTGGCAGTGGTTATTTCTTTTAAGCACGCCGCTATTTATTATCAATGGTGTTGCAGTCAGTACAAAACCATCGGCACAACTTGATCCGTATCTTAAGCAAATGGCTCTAGCTACGTTAATATTTGTGCTTCTTTTTGGAGCCGGCTTAATTTTATCGGAAAAGCTTTAAACCTAAATGCGCTTTCCTGTGTCTTATGAATGGGAAATTGTTTGACAATTTTCTGGAAAGTCAATTCGTTTATCCTGTATAGCTAAAATTATGAAGAGATTATTTTTTGTGTTGGTAATTGTGGTGACCCTGGTCGGCTGCCAAAGTGAACCTGATAGTCTGAAATTGTTTGATGAGTTGGTAGTATCCACCAATTATGATACAAAAGCAGTCTTCGGTGCCTATACTACCTATGCGATTCCGACAGATACAATCGGTTTCGTTTCGAATACAAATCCAAATGATACCATATTGGTCTCGCGTGCTGATAATGATTATTATCCTCGCCGAGTTTTGGAACGTGTAATGTCAAACATGAACGACCGCGAATACACCCGCGTTGGACGAAATGAAAATCCTGACTTGGGTGTGAATGTTTATGTGGTGAAGGATTTTAACCTTTTCCAGCAAGTGGTTTATCCTAATTACTATTACCCATATTATTATGGATATGGATCCTATTATTCGTACCCATATGTGAATACCTACGCCTACAACACGGGAGCCTTGGTTGTGGAAATCGTGGATTTGAAAAATGTTACCCCCGACAATAAAGTAAAGGTGATCTGGAATGCTTATATGGGCGATGTATACAGTACGATAGATTTAATTGATCAGTCTACGAAGGCAATTGATCAGGCATTTATTCAATCTAACTACCTCGTTCATGAAAACTAAATATATCCTTAGTATAGCTTTCATGCTTTTGATTGTAAGAGCAGAGGCGCAAGAAAATTTTTTTTATATAAACTGGAACGGAAACATTCCATTATCCAGTAAAGAATACATTGATAATGCCAGTGGGCGTGGTGCCAAGATCGGCTATCGCTTCTTTTTTGGTCGCGATAGAAGATTTTCAGCCGGCGTGGACTTTAACTGGGCTCAGTATGATCAATACAAGCCAAAGGAAACGTTTGAAACCGAAAGTGGTGCCATTACTACCGATTACTTCAACTATATCTATCAATATGGTTTGACCGCCAGCAGCCAGTATTATTTTCCGCTAGGTGAAAAGGACCGGTTTTTCCCGTACGTGGGATTAGGTCTTGGCGTGAACCGTAACGAATACAATGTATATTATAATATTTACACCGATAGCGACAAGGCATTTGGGTTTCTTGCACGCCCGGAAGCGGGAATTTTGGTGAGAATTGGAGAGCGCAGAAGAATGGGTGTTATGGCCGCTGTGCATTATGATTACTCAACCAACAAAAGTGATGAACTCGACTACAAAAATTTTTCCACAGTAGGCTTCCAACTGGGTATTATGATGCTGCAATGGTAGCCTAACTTCCTCATTGTTAGGTAACAGAATTTTTTATTGGACAGGTGTTCATGCCTGCCCGCTTCTGTTATCTTTGCGGGATGTTACAACAGATACTCATCTTAGATTTTGGTTCTCAGTATACTCAATTGATCGCCCGTCGGGTTCGGGAGTTGAATGTTTATTGTGAAATTCATCCGTTTAACAAAGTGCCTGCTATTACACCCAATATTAAGGGGGTAATTTTATCTGGAAGTCCTTGTTCGGTTCGTGATAACGGAGCTCCCACAGTTGACCTTAAACCTTTTGAGAAGGTGCCGGTTCTGGGTGTTTGTTACGGAGCCCAGCTTATTGCCCAGCAACATGGTGGAGATGTGTTACCATCCCATTCCCGTGAATATGGCAGAGCGAGACTTACCACGGTCGATCATCATAACGAACTGTTAAAAGAGATTTCGTTGGATACACAGGTGTGGATGTCGCATGCAGATACCATTGCGAAAGTCCCAGACGAGTTTGAGATAATTGCCAGCACCCCGTCAGTTGCGATTGCGGCTTTCAAAGTAAAGCATAAACCTATTTATGGAATTCAATTTCATCCTGAAGTAACGCATACAACAGAAGGGAAAAACCTGCTGCGGAATTTTGTACTGCACATTTGTGAATGTTCACAGGATTGGACGCCTGATCAATTTATAGAAAGTACCATAGCGGGTTTGAAAAGAACACTTGGAAACGATCAGGTGGTGATGGCGCTATCCGGCGGAGTCGATTCAACAGTGGCAGCAACATTGATACACCGCGCCATCGGGAAGAATTTGCATTGCATCTTTGTAGATAATGGGTTGTTACGGAAAAATGAGTTTCAGCAGGTGCTTGATTCATATCAACACATGGGGCTAAATATCAAGGGAGTAGAATCAAAAGAGAAATTTTATAGCGCACTAAAAGATTTAACTGATCCCGAGGCAAAACGCAAGGCAATAGGCAAAACTTTTATTGATGTTTTTGATGAAGAAGCCCACAGGATCCAGGATGTAAAATGGCTGGGTCAAGGAACCATTTATCCCGACGTTATTGAATCTGTTTCTGTTAAGGGTCCCTCTCAAACAATAAAATCTCACCATAATGTCGGTGGACTTCCGGCTAAAATGAAGATGAAAGTCGTGGAGCCCCTCAACACACTTTTCAAAGATGAAGTCCGTGTTATTGGAAAATCGTTAGGGATCGATCCATTGATTCTCGGTAGGCATCCGTTTCCCGGGCCGGGTTTGGGTATCCGAATCCTGGGCGATATAACGCCTGATAAAGTGCGCATCCTGCAGGAGGTTGATAACATTTTTATATCGGGATTGAAAGAACATGGGTTATACGACAAAGTCTGGCAGGCTGGAGCCATGTTGTTGCCAGTTCAATCTGTCGGAGTAATGGGAGATGAGAGAACGTACGAGCGTGTCGTCAATCTCAGGGCAGTTACTAGCACGGATGGAATGACAGCCGACTGGGCCCATCTACCGTATGATTTTCTGGCCACCGTTTCCAGCGACATCATTAATAAAGTGAAAGGTGTTAACCGGGTAGTATATGATATCAGCAGCAAACCACCCGCGACCATAGAATGGGAATAACTTTTGCGTGTAGTAGCATGTTTTGTAATCACAACTTATAAATCCCTAACTTGACTTCAAGTATGGTTAGAAAAATAGTTTTCGTTTGCAGTCTGTTGGCGTTCACAATGCAATCAACGTTCGGACAGATTGATTATAACAAACAATATTTCAACGGCAAGACGTTATTCCGTGAAGGCAAGTACAATCTTGCCATGGAGACATTTAAGCCTTTGATGCCATACGACGCAAAGAACAATTTTTCGGCGTATGCCTCTTTTTACTATGCCTTGGCTGCTTACAATCAGGGATTCAAGGCTGTTGCAAAGAATGCCCTGAACCAGCTTAAGATCACACATCCAACCTGGAATAAAATGGATGAAGCAAACTTTTGGATTGGAAAAATTCACTTTGACGACCGCGACTATTTCCAAGGACTAAAAGTATTTTCAACGATCAAAGATCCGAAAATGCAGCCTGATCTTGAAGCAATCAAGAAAACTGCCCTCAGCTCCATCGCAGACGTTGAAACTTTGAAAATGATGCATGAAGAATATCCAAAGGATGTAGTGATAGCCCGGGCGTTGGCCACTTTGTTAGCAAAAGATCAATCCAATCCTGATGACAAGACTTTTCTTCAGGGACTCATTGCAAAATTTAATTTGAAGAAAAGCGATTTTATTGCCGAAGCGCCTGCGTCATATTTTAAAGATGTATACGCCGTTTCCGTAATGCTTCCTTTCATGGTAAATACGTTGGATCCCTCACCGGCACCCAAGCGGAATCAAAGTGTCTTGGATCTGTATGAAGGCATGAAGCTCGCCGTAGATACATTGGACAAACAAGGAATAAAGTTAAGTCTAAGAGCTTACGACACAGAATGGAAGGCCGAGAAAATAAAAACTATACTAAACACCGAAGAAATAAGAAATACAGATTTGATTATTGGCCCATTTTTCCAGGATGAAGCCAAACCTATTTATGAATTTTCGTTGGCCAATGGAATAAATACATTTAACCCCGTCCACAATAACAGTGAACTTTTGGGAGCCAATCCTTTTGCTTTCTTGTATCAGCCCACTATTGAAACTCTTGGAAAAAAATCCGGAGAGTTCTTAGCGGCGTATGCAAAGAAAAAGAATTGCATGGTCTTTTATGGTACTTCTAAAAGGGATTCTCTGCTCGCGGCGAATTTTATTCAAACGGCGCATCAGAATGGATTAAAAATTATGGCAGCTCATAAAGTTCCGAAGGATGGGTCGAAGATGATATTTGACATTTTAACCACGCCAACGGAGTTCGATGAATTCAGATACCCTAAGCAATTTACTTTGAACAAGGATAGTCTTGGAAGCATATTCGTTGCTTCCGACGATGCTTTGATTTATGCAAAGGTGGTCAGTAGCATAGAAACACGCCGGGACCAAATTGTTGTTTTGGGATCTGAAAGGTGGGTTGATCAATCCGCCATTGACCTTGAAAAATTTCAAACACTTCCTATTGTTTTAACTGCTCCTAATTTTATTATTCCTCGAAGGCCAGCCACTGTTGCCTTTAATAAAAAGTTTATGAGAACGCATGGTCGCGTTCCTTCCGACTATGCTGCTATGGGGTATGAATTGGTATTGATCTTGGGGAATCAGCTGAAAAAGAATGGCGTTTATTTTCAGGAGGCTTTATTGAAAGCGCCTGTTCCCGGCTTTCTTTCTGAAGGTGTCAACTATCAGCAAGGCCGAAGTAATGCGCTCGTACCCTTTGTCAAATTCTCAGAAGGGAAAATGGCCGTTATTGAAAAACGGTAAATATTTTTTTATCGTCAATACGAAAATTCAACATTCATGGATCTTTCAAAAAGTAAATCCTTATTTGATAGGGCAAAACAATTTATTCCTGGCGGTGTGAACTCTCCTGTTCGCGCGTTTCGCGCGGTAGGGGGTAACCCTGTGTTTATACGCAGAGCGAAAGGTGCTTATCTCTATGATGAGGACGGAAATGAATATGTTGATCTAATTAACTCATGGGGCCCCATGATTTTGGGCCATGCACACCCTATCATTGAAGAAGCGATAAAAGAAGCCCTTGTTAATTCTCCGTCATTTGGAGCACCTACATTTCGTGAAGTGGAAATGGCAGAATTGATTTGTTCGATTCTTCCTTCAGTTGAGAAGGTGCGTATGGTAAATTCCGGAACGGAAGCAACAATGTCTGCCATCAGGGTGGCACGGGGATTTACAGGTAAAGATAAATTTATCAAGATTGAAGGATGTTATCACGGGCATGGAGATTCTTTTTTGATTGCGGCAGGCAGCGGTGCGCTCACATTTGGTTCACCGGATAGCCCAGGCGTTACGAGTGGCACAGCTAAGGATACACTCATTGCTCCTTTCAATAATTTGCAGGCTATCGAAGAAATTATTGCACGTAATGAAAATGAAATTGCAGCGATCATCCTTGAACCGGTGGTTGGCAATATGGGTACTGTAATACCGCAGTCTGGCTATCTGCATGGACTCCGCAAGCTTTGTGATCGACACAGCATCATACTGATCTTTGATGAAGTAATGACAGGCTTTCGGTTGTCGCTGGGCGGAGCACAGGAATTGTATGGAGTGAAACCGGATATGACCACGCTGGGAAAAATTATTGGTGGGGGATTGCCTGTCGGTGCATATGGTGGACGAAAAGAAATCATGGAGTCAATCTCACCTGTGGGTCCTATCTATCAGGCTGGAACACTCTCGGGCAACCCTTTGGCTATGGCGGCCGGGCTTGCTATGCTGACATATTTGAAACAAAATCCCGACGTATACCAACAGTTGAATTCGCAGACAACGAAACTAGTGACCGGAATTAAGCAGCAGTATGAAGAGCAAGGATTTAACTACACGATCAACCAGGTCGGGTCAATGTTTACTTTGTTTTTTACCGATCAGCCGGTCTTTGACTTTGAGTCAGCTAAAACTGCCGACACAACACGTTTTGCTAGCTATTTTCAAGGAATGCTTCATGAAGGTATTTACCTGGCGCCCTCGCAATTTGAGGCAATGTTTATCTCAACCGCCATTAATGATTCTATAATAGACCGGATTTTACAGGCAAGTAAGAAGGTTTTGAAAAATGTCATAGTATCTGTTTAAGACTGCATTTGGGCCTATTTTTTAAATTTGAAGAGGGGAGCTAGATGCCAAACCTCTTTGCATACCACGAAAAATTTTAAATCGCCGGATTTTATTACGTCCATCTTATGTCCGCTCATTGACCTGCAGGACTCAAACTTTTATTATTCAGGCGAATCTTTATAATTTTCGCAATTAGCATATTTTTTAAACTTCCATCATCAGATCATGAGGAACCGTGCGTTGAAATTCACGCTTGCATTTGCCATCGTTAGTCTTGTCATTATTACCCTGATTATTTTTGTTCAACGTGGAGCAATTAATTCTTATGACCATAGTCTTCCTTATGTAAAGTTAAATGACCACCTGCGAAGCCAAATTGCGCAAGCGAATCTTTGGGCAGAGCAAGTGAAAAAGGGTGATCCCAACTTAAATTTTGAAAGGGACGTGCAAACGCCCTTAGCGGCTGGAAAGTTGTTGATGGAGGCGATGTATGAGGGAAAAGTAAGTGAATTTGGAGAGTTTGAAGAAGTTGAAGAAGAAGAGGGTAGGGCCATTTTAAAAGAAAGCATTTATAATATTCAAAGTCTGTTAGATGCAAGTCAGGCGAGGTGGGGAGCAAAACCTACAGTCATTACGCCTGCGACCGACAGCACAGCTGAAATCGTTGATACAAAATCGTTTGATATTCTGAACCTTCAACTGGACGCATCTTTAAAAGACTTTCAGCGTGTATCCGAACGGTTAGTGGATTATATCGACGCCGAAATCCTGGCAAACGCGACACAACTAAGTGCGTTGTCTTGGATTTCAATCTTTTTTCTTATGATATCTTTGGCGGGCTTCGGAATCGTTCAGTACAGATTATTTCAAAAGACTGAAAATCTGGAGGAGGAAAAAAATGTCACGACTCAACGGCAGGAGCAAGCTGCTAATTCGTTGTCCAATTTCATGGAGGCAATTTCTGCAGGCAATTACAGCGCCGATTTAAGCCAGGAAGTAAATCACGGCGCGATGGGTACTACGCTTATCACCATGAGAGATAAGCTTAAGGCAAACGCCGAAGAGGATCGAAAACGCAACTGGTCTACTTCAGGGTTGGCACAGATTGGGGAACTGCTGAGAACATCATATAGTACAACGCAGGATCTATTCGATCACATCATCAAGTTCGTTGTTAAATACACTAAAAGCACGCAAGGCGGACTTTTTCTTTTAAATGAAGAAGAGACGAGTCGTAAGTTTTTGGAGTTGGTAGGGTGTTATGCTTACGAACGAAAAAAATTCCTTGCCAAGCATATTGAAATTGGCGAAGGTTTGGTTGGCCAGAGCTTCCTTGAAGCCGAAACGATTTATCTGGTTGAAGTTCCGGAGGATTATATTTCCATAAGTTCATCACTTGGCGGTGCTTCTCCGAATGCGTTGATGTTAGTTCCGTTGAAGGTAAATGGTAAAGTCTTTGGTATTCTCGAGTTGGCCACTTTTGGTAAATATGATCCACACGAAATTGAGTTGGTCGAAAAACTTGCCGAAAGCATTGCTTCAACAATTTCTACGGTGCGTATCAACGAGAGTACCAGAATTCTGCTGGAGAAAACTCAGCAACAGACTGAGGAAATGAGGGCACAGGAGGAAGAGATGCGGCAAAATATGGAGGAGCTTGAGGCTACGCAGGAAGAAATGCGCCGTAAAGAAAAGCATATCCAAACGATGCTGGACAACGAAAAGAGACGTAATGAGATCGCCAATAAAAACAGGCAGGCGAGCATGGAGTTGTCAAAGAAATCCGATATTCAAGAAGGTAATTGGGATGGGGCACTAGAAAAAATGACAATCACCATCACAAAACAATTAACGATATCGCGATGTGGTGTTTGGTCATTTAATCGTACGGAACAAAGGCTTGCCTGTGAGAAACTCTTTGATAACTCGAGTAGAAAATTTGAGGTTGAACCGGACTGGTTTGGAAAAGATTATCCGGGATATTTTGAAGCCATCACCGGCGAAGAAATAATTAAAGCTATCGATGCGCATACCCATCCGGCTACACGCGAACTTTCCGAAAAGTACCTTATCAAGCACGGTATCCAATCTGTTCTTGTAGTTCCTTTCTTTAATGAAGGTAAGATAACCGGTATCATTTGTTGTGAGAATTTTGAACAGAAAGAATGGACGGAAGAAGACGTAGAGTTCCTAAAATCATGTGCAGACCTCGTTACATTAACTTTTAATAATCGAAGAATTAAAACGATGGTTGAGAAGCTGAGTGATGATCAGGAAACCATGCAGACGATTATAGACAACATTCCACGGGCGGTATTCTGGAAAGGCAAAGACTTGAGATTTCAGGGATGTAACAAAATTTTCGCACAAGTGGCGGGATTAAAATCTTACCATGACCTGGTTGGTCGCACAGATTACGATATGCCCTGGAAAGAGCATGGCGACGCCTATCGGGCTGATGATCTTGCTGTAATGAACAGCAGAAAAGCACGTGTGGATATGGAAGAAAAGAATGTCAATAATGACGGGAAGGTATCGTGGGTACTGACTACAAAAGTGCCCATTATGAATAAACATGGGGAAATTGTGGCTGTATTGGGCATGTTTGAAGACATCACCGAAAGGAAACTGAGGGAGGCTGACATATCGTCCAAACTGCAGGAGTTGGAAGACCTTAAAAGGCGCATTGAAAAGCAGAATAATTGAGGAATTTTTTGATAAGTTATTACATCCCATTGGCTACGCGTATTCGGGTGTAAATCATTTTAATCTTTGGAATTGCTTATTTTTATCCATATACCCCAACTTTAAACCTGGTTATGAACCATCGTTTTTTAATCTTTATAGCTGCGTTCATGGCGTTATCACCTGTTCTTTTTGCGCAGGGCGATCGCAAAGATAAAACGGCAGTTACATACGAAGAGTTATACGATGAGCCTTCATCAGTTAACAAGCTCTTTGTTGGTATTCAACCGCTTTATGGTGAATTATTTTCATCGAACGTGAACGCAGGATTCGGTGCTGAAGTTGTGTATTATCACAAAGATAAAATGGATTTCAGAGCGCACTTTAGAAAAACTTATAGCCAGCAATTTTTCGATCTCGCGCGCGATCTTGCGATTAAGAAAAGCGATGTTGAAAACAGGGCAGAAGTTTTTAACTATTTTGAAATAGGCGGAACGTATCACGTCCGTGATTTTGAAGAGAGCTCTAAAACTAAAATGTTCCTTTATAAAAATAGCTATAAGGGACATCGATGGGCGGCACGTGTTCCATTGAGTGCAGAAGTGCCATGTAAAGTCAGAAAAATTTACGGCGCCCGGTTAGGTGGCATTCTTTGGGACAGCTCAACTGACCTGGGTCGGGCTTTAGAAAAGCAAGGCCTCACCAATGCTGATTTGAAAACTACTGAAGGCGTCTCACTTCCCACAACAATTTTTGTTGGTGGTAGAAATGAATCGCTCGATGTATTCAGTAATATTTCTTCTAAAAGTATATATGCCGGTGGATCCATGACTTGGATCAAAAATGTCGCGGTAAATTTTGATAAGTTTGAAGAAGGTATTGATGATTTGATTTTTACTGCATACGTTGACCTGATAGTGTCTCCCTGGGTTGACGTTGATAACGTCGTTTATACAGATACTAATCCATCGAGCCCGAATGCGGGAACCCAGACCTATGATGTAAGTCCCCTAAAAACTAAAATGCTGGGCTTCCGAGTAGGTATGGATGGCCGGTTCAACAGAATGTTCAGTTGGGCCTATGGCGCAGAGATTGGATACCGGCCGAGTCTGGAAGGAAGATCTTTTTATGCCATGTTTAAAATTAGTTTTCCCGTCTTCGGAACCAACCTGGATTATAAGGTGGAATCTTTCGGCAAATAATTACTTAACAACTTCTTAAAGCCCTTCCAGAAGCTATAAACTTATGGAAGGGCTTTTTCTGTTAAGCGATCGTATTCTCTGCGGCACAAAAATTTTGCAACCCATTTTACATATCGGTACTGTAAAGCAAAACTTATGATTCTTTACACGCGGACTAAAACGCATATATTTGATGCAATATGTAGTGTTTATTCTAAACCAATCTCAATCAACTATGCAGCTCTCCGAAAAAATCAAACGATCAATACGCGATGTGAAAGACTATCCTAAGCCGGGAATTGTATTTAAAGACATCACACCGATTTTAGCAAACCCGGCTTTGCGAAAGGAGATTGTTTCATCTTTGATAACGGAATTTAAACCTCAACAAATTGACGCGATCGCCTCTACCGAGGCACGAGGCTTTATTTTTGGTTCTATTTTGGCCTATGAGCTAGGGTGTCCATTTATCTTAATTAGAAAGGCAGGGAAACTACCTTACGAAACGAGATCTCAGGAGTATGATCTTGAATACGGAACGGCAAAAGTCGAAATGCACATTGATGCGGTACAACCTGGCTGGCGCGTGCTCGTCCATGATGATTTATTAGCAACAGGAGGCACGGCGGGTGCTGCGGCTGAATTGATCAAACATTCCAACGGAATTGTTGCCGGATTTTCATTTATTATCAATCTAAGTTTTTTGCCAGGCGCTGAAACCTTAGAAAAGCGTTTTGGCGTGAAATCACATTTTCTTGTAAGCTATTAACTTTATCAGGCAAACAGTGTTTATTCACAATATGTCTGATGTTCTACACATACCCATGTTTCCCTTATCGATTTTGCCATTGCCGGGGGAACTTGTACCACTGCATATTTTTGAGCCCCGTTATAGGCAATTGCTGCAAGATGCTGAAATTAATGACATCCCTTTCGGTGTTTATTTTAGTCATGAGGTGAACGAAAGGAAGATCGGCTCATTGATGAAATTGGAAAGTATAATAAAACGATATCCTGGCGGGGAGACAGATATTATTGTAAAGTGCGACGACATATTTAATATGGATTTGCTTTTACGAACATACAAGTCCAAACTATATCCCGGTGGGAATGTTCGTTTGTGGAAAGTAATGATGGACGCCTTTCCTGGTCCGGCGTTATATGATCTCTTTATCCAATATTTGAAACTTCGAAATATTGCTCACAACCTGACGCCATTTAATTTATATCAAATTGCAAATGAATTGAACTTGGATGCTGTTGACCGTTATAAGTTTTTAACAATTAATGAGGACAGGCGCGAAGTATTCTTGCTTGGTCGCCTTCGTTTCCAAATTCATCTTGCGGAACAGGAGGAAAAAACTAAAGACAGCTTTCATTTAAATTAAAAAAAAATACGGGTAACCTTTGCAGGTTTTAATCGTTGGCCAAACATCTTAAGCATTTCACTAACCACCAGGGCTTTCTTACCGTTTAAGGCATTTTTCATTTATCATATAACTATATGGCTATTGTTATTTTTTTAACAATTCATTAGGAATTTCCTCGAAACCTCCGGACGACATCCGTCGTGTTTAGTCCTATAAAAAAAAATATTATGAAAAAGTCATTTTTTATTTGGACACTGTTGTTAGTCGCGGGTGCTGCAACACTCGCAACTGCTTCTGATAACCCCAGCGCAAGCGTGGCGGTATTGAAGAATGGATCAACGATTAAACTTTTCTACAAAGGTATTGAACAAACCAATGTTAAAGTTTTAATCTTGAATGATGTTAATGAAATTGTTTTTACGGAGAAGATTAAAAACACCGACGGTTTCGTTCGACCTTACAACTTTTCTCAGCTTCCAGAGGGTAATTACCGTTTTCAATTAACCGATGACAATGGCCAGAAAGTCGAGTATGTTAGTTATAGAAAAGAACAGGCGGTTAAAGGAGAAAGATTATTGCACGTAATGCATCTAAAAGGTTCGACCGACAGATTTATGTTATCAATTCCAAATAAGGGAAACGATGAAATTTTGATTTCGATTTACAATGATCAAAATATCGTTTTGCATAGCAGTCAAGAAAAGATTGACGGGGATTTTGCCAAAATCTATAATCTGAAAGACTATTATGGCAAAGTTACTTTTATGGTAAAAGATAGTAGTGGAAGTACCAGTTTTGTTACGAAGGACAGCTGGTAGTATGATCACAGGTGAAGGCAGCATGGCTATGCATGCTGCCTTTAGTTTTGGTCAAAATAGTCAAAGTGAACTGGTAAAAGGTAACCACCTTTTAGGATTATTATTTTCTCAAAAAATGGGAATCGTCCAAGAGTTTTAACCTAACCACTAAAACGGTTATTCAACGGAATGTGCTGTCATTTGGCAGACTGTGCGCTTGGATATCACCTTTCTCTTCATGAGTATAGTGCAAACGTTGTATTAGAATTTCTTTGAGAGATATCGATTTCTAATGGCTGAAAACCATCTTATTTGATAAAATTTTTTTTTACTTTTTATGCAAACGTTGTTTCACTTTTAAAATACACTTTCCTTACAAGTTTCGACTCTGCGCGTAACCACGCCGTATATTTGATCATAATTAAAATTATAAATGATTATGAAAACAAAATCAATTTACCTCGTAGCAGTATTATTATTGAGCGCGGTTGCAACGTTTGGAAATGACGAGCCTAAAAAGGCTGGTGTAGCGGTGTTACATGGAAAAGGTACGGAAGTATTTAAAGTGATCTACCAGAATGAAACTACTGGCAAAGTAAAAATTAACGTATATAATGTAAAGTCTGAACTGGTGTATTCAGAATCGATAAATAACACTGATGGGTTTATTCTTCCATTAAATTTTAGCCAGATGAGCTTTGGCGAATATACGGTGGAACTCACCGATGCAAATGGTAAACAAGTAGAAAAAATTGTATATCAACCTGCTGCACCCGTTGAGAATATCCGTATCGCTAAGCTTTCAAGCGAAGGAAAGTTCATCGTCTCTGTGGTGAAAACCAGCGGCGAAAAAGTGACTGTAAGGATATTTGATAATGCTAATAATCTATTGCATAATGAGGTTAAGAGTGTAAGCGGTGACTTTGCACAAGTATACACTGTAAAGAATTTAAGTGGGGCTTGTACCTTTGAAGTTACTGATAATGAAGGTCGTGTTAAAACCGTTAAGTTTTAATAAGCTGTTATCTTCCGGTCATTATTAAAAGCCTTCGATGCGAGGGCTTTTTTTATTACTTACAACTAACACTGTTCAATCAATTCCAGGCGTTTAACAATGCTTTGAGGTTTTAAAATTGTTCCGGGAGATAAAACAGCATTGGCGCCGATTTTTGTGTGATCTCCGACAAGGGCACCAAACTTTGTAGCGCTGGTTTCGATTTTCTTTTTGTCAAGCATAACAAAAATAGTTTTATCCAGCCGCTCGTTGTAATGATTGGCGATGATGCTTCCCGCTTCCATATTAACATAGGACCCCACCAGCGAATCACCGACGAAGTTAAAATGAGCAAGAGCACTACCCGACATGATTAAACTTGATTTGACTTCACAGCCTGGGCCAATCACGGATTTGTCTCCCAGGTATACACCACCTCGGAGGTATGCATGTGCGCCGATAAAACAACCATTTGATATTATGATTGGTCCTTTCAAGGTAACGTGTTCTTCTATCTGGGCGCCTTTATGAATAGCCACATCGTTATTGATTTTATAATCGGCTGGCAGCGATTTCATTTTTTGATGTATGGTGTTTGGAAGGGCGGCCACAATATTCCAGGGTAGTTCACTTTCTAACTCTGGGAAGTTTATCAGAAAGTGTTTTAGGTACGACGCGTATTTAATCATGGTCATTGTTCGTAAAGTTCTAACGGTAAATCATCAGGGTCCGCAAAAAAAGTGAATCTTTTTCCGGTGTACTCATCTGTGCGGATAGGTTCTGTAACTACTTTATTTTCATTTAGCCAACGGACCGCCAGGTCAAGATTTGTTACTTCAAAAGCAAGGTGTCTTAGTCCACACGCTTCCGGCCGGGAGGTACGCGCTGGCGGATTTGGGAAGGAAAACAATTCAATGCAATATCGATCGCCTAATTTTAAATCAAGTTTATACGAGTCTCTCTTTTCACGATAATATTCAGCCTGAACGTTGAACCCTAATACCTCGGTGTAAAACTTTTTAGACACCGCATAGTTAGAACAAATGATAGCAATGTGGTGGATAGCATTTAATTTAATCATCTCCCAAATTATGTAATTTCGTTGACATCCTTATTGTATGGATACATTCTGGTTAGTGCTTGGGATAATTATTATGATCGTTGGAGTTATGGGTTGCATACTTCCTTTGCTACCTGGGCCTCCTTTGTGTTACGTCGCATTACTCTTACAACAGCTAAGATCGGATCCGCCTTTCACTGCAAAATTTCTCTGGATATGGGCCGGCATTACGGTGGCGGTAACCGTGCTGGATTATGTAATTCCGTTGTATGGCACCCGAAGGTATGGAGGAAGCAAATATGGTATTTGGGGGTGTACGTTAGGTTTAATCGCAGGTTTTTGGTTAGGGCCCTTGGGGATCATCATTGGTCCATTTGTTGGAGCCTTTATCGGAGAGATGCTTGCTAACAATAATTCTGAACGCGCCTTAAAAGCTGCATGGGGATCGTTTGTAGGTTTTCTGTTTGGTACACTGCTGAAATTGATAGCATGCGTGGTGATGGTGTGGTATCTGATAAAAATTACCTTTTGATTTGCTTTAGGTCTCCTTCTTGATCTTGAGTAATCTTCAACTCCGGTTATAAACTTTAAGCACTGTATCCCGCAATGGTTCTCCTTCAGGAGAGCAAAGGAATGCCATGGCATCAGCAATTTGTTCTGGCTTTACCCATGTTGTGAAGTCTTTATCGGGCATTGCTTTCCTGTTCTCATCCGTATCAATAATACTCGGAACCACAACACATGTTGTTACATTTCTAGACGATCCCTCGGCATTCAGGATGTCGGCCAATTTGAAAATCAAAGATTTTGATAACGCATACCCCAGTGAATTCTTTCCATCTTTTGCAACAAGGGCCGGACGTGAACCGACAAGAATTATTTTACCGCCTTTGGGTTGGGTAAGCATATGTTGGAATACTGGTCTGGCTACATAATAGGCTGTTTCAAAATTCAGTTCAATCATTTTTTTTATTTGCGCGCCGTCCGTATTTTGAATATTTCCAAAAGCATATCCACCAACCAACAACAATGCTGCGTCAAGGGTGGAATGGTCTGCAATAATTTGCTTGACAATACCCTCTACTGATTTTTCATCTGTGAGATCTGCCTCATACCATTGAAGTCCTTCAGGTTTATATTTTAAAGGTCGCCCGGGTGTTACTGTTGCTATAACGTTATAACCATCTTTTAAAAATCGGTCAGTTGTAGCTTTGCCTAAATTTCCGGAGGCGCCTGTGATAAGTATGTTTTTTTTCATTGGATTTGTTCGTCGGTGAGTTGTTTAACGCCATTCAACAATGTTGCTAGAACTGGCACGCGAACGACGCGCAAAAGGTGGAAGGAACTATTGTATTACAATCGTTACCTTGTTGATTCGTTTCTCCTCCAGCTTACCGGTACGCTCTCCTCCACCCGAATTATCCTTATCATCCTTGCGAACAATAACAAAGTAAGACATCGCCTTAAGATCTTTCAACTTCAGGATTCCCTTCGCATCCGTCACACCTTCTACAGCAACATTTTTTTCAGCATTGTAATCTTCCTCGGTTTCGAATAGCTGTACGGTTGCACCCTCTACTGTGTTTCCAACTTCGTCTCTTACGGTTAAGTGGAGTGTGGTTTTGATTATCTGGAAGCTTTGCAGCGACACCAATAGGACTAGTGTAATGAATATTTGGGTGGCTGATTTCATGTGTTTATATTATGGTGTAAGCGTCTTGAATTGAAATTGTAGTATTAAAGATTGGAAAAATTATCGATGAAAGATCAAAACAGTTGAATGAAATAATCTACCATCTTCCGAATTTTTCCAATCCTCTAATTCGCCAATCCATTAAACATATTATTACCTCAAGAGCACGACCCCTCCCCGTTTTTCTTGAATACCTTCTTCTGGTCGATATGAGCTTTTATATCGTACAACATATGAGTACGTACCCGGTGGCAACAATTGACCTAAGTTGTTATTATAACCTCCGTTCCATTTGAAATCCCGTTCGGGCGACTGGTAAATCATTTCACCCCAACGATTAAAAATGAACACCTGGAAGTCCTCATCGTCGATAAAGAAAGTGAAAAGCCTGAAGGACTGATTGACCTTGTCACCTCCCATACCTGTTACGTTACTCGTAGGTCGGAAAGCGTTGGGACCAACGATGACCGGATCACATTCTTCAAATACTTCAGTTTTGTCATTGCTCGCGCATCCGAATGCGTTAATGAGGTTCACCGAAAATATTCCCGGCTCTGCGGCTGTATACGTCGGATCTGTCCAGCTAAGGGACACGCCGTTTCTATACCAATCATAACTGGTGAAATCGCCTGGATCTAATACGATCTGCCGGGTTTCAGGATTTGGATTTGCTGGGTCAGGACAGATGAATGCTTCTTCTCGCAGTAAGCCGGGCGTTACAGGGGCGAGGATAATATCCAGATCGGCAGTGGCGGTACAACTCGCACTGGTTGCAGTAACGGTGTAGGTACCTGCACGATTTTCATTTAATGTCGGACCGATCTCACCGGAAATTAATGCGCCGTCAATAGACCATTGGAAGGACGCAGATCGATTCGGAGTTGCAGTTAGTGTAAATGGCGATCCTTCGCACGGTGTTGTGGTTACAAGGGAGACAGTAAGTTCACCATCTACCTGGACGGGAACAGGTGGTGTTGTTTTGGCACATCCATTAAGCGAACTGACCACCTGTACGTAATAAGGAACATTGTCATCTAAAGGATTATAGGCTACGATTTGCCTTCCACCGCCGCCGTTAACCAACACACCATTTCGATACCATCTGTAAGTGTATGGACCTGATGCCGGCGTCGCTGTCAGTGTTACCTGATCCTGGCATGCATCTGTTTGGCTAAATGTAGGGATAAAGTTATCTATTGTTACCGTTGTTGAATCTGTACCTGGACAGCTACCGGGAGGCGCATCGGTTGTTACCCTCAACGTGTACGTACCTTCATTTACGGTTACCATGGCTGACGAGCCAGGATTAGTTAAGCTTCCTGCATCTGAAGCCGACCAATTAAAAGTTGTTGCTCCTGCAGCAATAGCCGTTATCGTTCCATTACAAATGTCTGTATCATCAAATGTTACGACCAGCGGAGGATTTTGGGTCAGGGTCGCAGGTGCAGAGAATCTACAGCCATTGTTTGCAGTTATTTCAACAACATAATTACCACTTGGTAACCCCTGCGTATTAAAATTGGGTCCCGCGGGAACCGACCCGTTGCCAACTTGCAGTGCTGTTGCCGCATTAATCACGCGGTATGTAACAGGATAAACTACGCCACCCGCAGGCGTTACTTGAATTGCAAGCGGATCGCAAGTTCCAACTTGGTTAGTAGTTGCTGTAAAGGTTCCGTCATTAATGGTTGCTGTATTTATCAACGCACATCCGGTGACCTGATCCGCAACGGTAATCCCATACGTACCAGCATCCAAACCGCCCGCAGCCACATTTGTCCCGGTAGGCTGATCAATATCTGATGCTGTTGAAGGACCAGTAATGGAGTACGTGAAAAGGCTACTCGGTGGTCCGGTAATTGTAAAACTAATGCTACCATCACTGAGTGCACAATCAGATGTATGTCCAACAACTGGAGGAGTGATAACAGGTGATGGATTGATCGTATATACCACCGAGTCCTTTACAAAACAAGATGTAATAGGATCAGTAATAGTCACCTTATACTCTGAAGTAGGAGGACTTACTAACGAAGTGTTTACACTTTGTGTCCGGCTGGTATTTCCATTTGGAACATCATTATACTCCCACGCATAAGTTGCACCAGGATTCTGTGCATTCAATGGAGCTATCGGTGTATTTTGACATATCGTAATATCATTACCAAGATTTACAATGGGTCGATTATCCACTGCTCTGATGTCGCCATTGGTAACACAGCCCGCTGCATTAGTAACAGTGACTCTATAAATGGCTTGCCTGTTCACAGTGATCGTCTCCGTTGAATCACCAGTAGACCACACGTAGGTCAAGCCCGGCAAATTTCCTGGGTTAGCATCTAATGTCTGAGAGCCTGTACAAAGGACTACTGATGCAGTGGGATTCGGAGGAACATCATTTATAATAAAATTCTGGGTCATTGTGGTGTCTAAACCGCAACGATTGGTTAATCGTAAGGATACGCTGTAATTCCCTGGTGTATTGAAAACATAAGCGAATGTCTCCTGATCCGATGTCGTAAGGACCGAACCTGCCTGACTTAATTGCCAGAAAAATTCGTCAATCGGATCGGTTGCTGCGCCAGCGAATGTCACCGAATCGCGGATACAGGCACCTGAAACAGAAATGCCAGGACCTTGAATCGGATCAGCAATGGTTTGAATAAAATTAGGAAGGCCTAAGTTACTGTTGGTCCCTCCGAGTAAATCAAAATTCGTGGGCTGGAAAACGGAAACCTGTGTTGTGTCTTCCACCACTTGAATCACTTTTAAATATTGCTGCCCATCTGATGCAACGTAAAGTTGTCCGTCCGGCCCCACCTGTATGGCGCCCAGCTTTTCCGTTACTGGTGCAACGGGTGGTTTCTTGAGATACGGGATACCAAGACTATCAAAAGCGAATTCTACTAATCGAGAAGTGCCACCATTTTGAAGAGTAGCGAAAAGTTTATTTCCACCAGGCGATACTTCAACACCGTACACCTGCCCATTCGGCTCATTCAAATTGGCCGTTCTGAAATTTGAAACCACACCGGTTGAGTCGGTGAAATCGAAAACTTCAACAACATTCGAAACACCTGGTGTAGATAACGCTACGGCTAAGCGATTTTGTGATCCGAGCTTCATGTAACCTTGCCCGTTCTCGGCATAGGCATAAGCATGGTCCGAACCAATACTTGAAATCACGGGATTACTTATTCCTTGTTGTGTGATACGATACGCCCTAAAGGAATTATTACCATATTCATGTGCGATCAGCCAGTTCGCATTGCCGGTGAGGCGTTCCGTACTTCTGGCAAACAACAATACATTCTGTTCGACCAAGCCACCGGTTCCGTTGTTTAATTTTAAATCAAAAAGTGAATAACGCACTTCGTAAGTGCCCGTTCCGTAGACTTCCTTCGTTGTAAAGATGTAAAAGAGTGTTTCGTCGCCGGGTACAGGAATAATCAAAGCTGATTGAGATGCCCCTGGTTCGCCACCTATCCCGGTAGCGATTTCTGTGTTCGATCGGTCCCATACTTTATCACCATCCGTGAAGAAAATAACCTGCCCGTTGCGATCACTGATTGTAGCCGTGCCCTCCGGTGCATTCATGACGGGATTTGAAATCGCTTTGGCGGGATCATCGGGCAGAGGATTAAAATCAATGCCTGCATTATTTCCAAAGTACCATATGTTGGCGCGCTGATCTTGTATCGTATATTCTTTGATGTTTACGCCCGCATATGTAGAACAGCCACCCACTGTTGCAACGAGATAATAATATCCAGCTGAATCGGGCGAAAGGGTATTGGTAGTTTGGCCGGCTAAGAGTCCGGAAGGTCCATACCACTGCAACTGGGGAGTGCCGCTCCCATTCACCTGAGCCTGAACGGTGAACCTTGTACACGGATTTGGAGGAGGAGATGGCGGATTTGTCTTTTTGGAGAAGGGCAATTCGCAGCTACAAGCCGTTGTGTCCTGCACCAGGTTAATCTGTGTATCGAAGTCAGTAATATTCAGAATGTTAGTCGCTGTCTCGGTTTGGCCATTCAAAAAAGCTGTTACAGATACATTAAAGGCTCCACCGGCCTGATAGGTATAAACGGGGCTCCAGTCGCTAGAAAATGACCCATCACCAAAATCCCATCTCAGGCTGTCCGCAGTTGGCGAAACCGTTGGAAAAAATGAGGTTGGTGCATTTGCGCATAGCCCTTCAGAGGTAAAAGAAACGGCCATATCAACGGTATCCCGTGGCGCAAAGGAAGGAAATTGTGTGCCGTTGAAATTAGGTGGAGGTGTTCCGAATGGTTGAGGATCATATTGCACCAGGTTTGAAACAGAATCAGTATCGCTTATTTGTCCGACCAGAAACGTGCCTGGAGCTGTTTGGTAAATATGATAAATGGTACTGTCGGGTCCCATTTGCAATCCATAGCTATTGGTAATAGCTGGGGATGCCGGAAGAATAGACGCCAATGTATTGGAAGGATTATTCAGATCATACTGCAGCACATCGGCAGGAATACCAGCTTCGCCTGTTCTGGAGATGTAAAGATATTGGCCGTTAGCACTCCATTCGGTGTCGTACACCGCAGGGTTCGTGGTGCTGGCTACTCCGGAATTGAGCACGGTCTGTTGAAATGTTAACCCACCCGTTGCCGGATCAAAATTTATTATCTCCACATCGCGGGTACCCTCGTGAGGCGAAACAGCAATGCGTCCGGTTCCTGGGTGGTAAGAAAAGTTTTCAACCGTTTCAATCAGCCCAAGACCTGTAAAGGTTGTTGTAGTTGTTGGACCTGACGGCGTGAATTGTGTTACGGTATAGTCGGGTGTTCCGTTGGCGTGTGTGATCAACCAGAAATCGTCTCCATTAGCATGTGGTATTACCATCATTGCTTCCGATGTGGAAGCATGTCCGGGCACCGCTGTATTTCCTGCTGTTGTTGCTTCTCCAGCGGGCGGAAGGGGGAATGCTGCATTTCCACCCAACGATATGTCTACGATTCTGTATGAAATGGAGCCGGCTGTAGTCCCATTTGCCGAGTTTGTGAAAACATAGTATTGATTGTCTTGGCCGGGTACCTTGGCAATAGCGACAGGCTGGTTACCCGCCGTGTTCGCTCCCAGGCCAGTCCCATTTGGCATTACGGTATGGCTACGATCGTAAATATTGTTGCCATCTGTATAAAATAAGAGGTCGCCATTGGCTGCATCACTGGCTACGGCACTTCCGCCATTTCCAAAAGCGGGAGCTTGATTGGTGACAAGTGTTGCCGATCCATCAGAGCGACTGAAACGGATGCCAAACTGACTTCCTCCAAAATACCAGTTATAACCGGAGTAGCTTTGTGCAAGTGAAAGGGAAGGAAGTAAGATTAGAAAAGATAAAAGGGACCGTAATAATGTAGGGCTCAGCATTTTCATACTCGAAACACGGATCAGCATACTCTCAAGAATTATTCTGGGACAAATCTAAAACGCTCAAGTTTATGTAAAGTATACAATTTGGGTAAATTTTCCGTTATGTATTCCGTTGTCTGTTGTTCGTAGTTGGTTAAAAGGGAATAGTTGATAGTAATAAACAATTGGATGGTGATGCTATTGAAATTTACATGTTCAGCTTTGGGACACAATCCAACTTCGACGACTTACTATTGACTTTTGACCAATAACTAATAACTATTAACGGATAAGCTATAACGGATTTCCGACAAAGGCTATATTTGCTTTATTTGCGTAATTTAAATTACCCGGATGTTAATGTACAGGATACTCCTGCTCTTTTGTGTGTTGATGCTGGCGCTGGATAGTTCGGTAACTGCACAAGATCCTCAATTTTCTCAGTTTTATGCTGCACCCTTGTATTTGAATCCTGCGATGGCCGGCGCGACAGGCCAGGCGCGTGCTGGAATTAATTACCGAAATCAATGGCCAGCCATAGATGCAAATTTTACTACGCTGTCGGCTTATTTTGATTATTTTATTGAAGATTATAACAGTTCCGTTGGTCTCATTATAACAAGGGACACAGAGGGACTTGCCGGTTTGCGCTCATTAAGTGTTGGTTTGCAGTACGCCTATGAAATTCAAATCAACGAAAACCTGGGCTTCAGACCGGGTGTACAAGTCGCACTTTATAACCGTGACATCAATTTTGGTAAACTGACTTTCGGAGATCAGTTCGATCCCACTACCGGAAACTTTCTCGACCAACCCACTGCAGAAACTTTCAGAACAAATTTCAGCAAAACCTTCGTGGATATTTCTTTCGGCGGTGTATTCTTTACGCGCACGGCATGGCTGGGTGTCTCGGGATGGCATTTAACGCAACCAAACCAAAGCATTATTGATGAAGACAGCCCACTTCCAGTAAAACTTTCGGTGCATGGTGGATTCAAGTTTTATTTGAGACCCAACACAGTAGGTAGTGGTGTTTACGCAAGAAAAGGTGAACGAAGTATAGCCCCGGCGTTTCAGTACAGACACCAGGGAAAATTTGACCAGATGGATATTGGCCTTTATTTCACCGCTGAACCCATCGTGCTCGGTACATGGTACAGAGGGGTGCCGTTTAAAAATGTAGGAGATTTTGTGAATAACGAATCTATAGTCCTCCTGCTTGGCTTTGTAAAACTCGGCGCTAAAGACGCGATTAACATTGGATATAGTTTCGACTATACTATCTCAAAATTAGGAACAGGTAGCGGCGGTGCGCATGAATTCAGCCTGGTCTACACCTGGCCCATGCGCAATCCGAGAAAACCCCCGAAAGATAAGTTGATGATTCCTTGCCCTGATTTTTAAAACGGTAAATGCATAAAGCAAAAAATATAAACGAATACTTTTTGCTTTGTGCACTTATTGATTAATGGTGGTGACCACCTGGACCATGAACGTGTCCGTGTGTTATTTCTTCCTCCGTGGCATTTCTAACTTCCATTACTTCTACCGCGAAATTTAATTCAACGCCTGCAAGCGGATGATTGGCATCGACAGTTATCGAATCAAGACCGACTTCAGTTACCGTAACAACTGCTCCGCGGTCTGTAGAAAACTTCATCCCTTTCTTTACCTCTTGATCTCCGAATGCTGAACGGGGAACTTTCTGTGTCATGGAAGGATCTTTTTCACCATAGCCCCTGTCTGGAGAAATCTTCAATTGAAATTTGTCTCCTTTTGATTTTCCTTCAAGACCTTCCTCCATGCCGATAATTAAATTTCCGGCTCCGTGTAAATAATAGAGCGGTTCCCGTCCATCGCTTGTGTCAATTACAGTACCTGTATTGTCTCGTAAAGTGTAATGGATCCCGGCTACCTTATGTTTCGTAATCTGCATAGTTGTGTTGTTAATTGTTATTGATCAGGCGGGTATTGAGCTTGATTTATCCCAAACAACAAAACTCACGTGAATGTTGGTTCAAAGGTAGTAAAGATTGCGAAATCCTTTCCGTTTCTACTAGAGGATTCTAATCCTGGAACCTGAAAAAAAATTCTATGAGAATGGTTGTAAAAAGAGGATTTTCAATGTAAAAAGCAGAATAAAGCACGGCTGAATATTGGCAATGTCTGGCTTAGACCATTCATCATTTGGAAGGTAATTTTAATGGTGATCCAAATTCATAAACTATTAAATCTCGCGTAAGCGATAAATGAAGTTATGATCACCATAGCCACAATGATTACAACTTTTGCAGTTTCTTTTGTTTGCACGTGAATGCGTATTGCTAATATCATAATAGTACACAATCCCATGGCCGCGATCGGTGTAAGTATAGGCATGATTCCGGTAGCAAACGGTACGATTATTCCTATAGCGCCAAGAATCTCCGCAAGTCCGATGAGTCTTATTTGAATTGATGAGTAATCCTGAACAAAGGGCTGTTTCGCGATCATCTTTTCTTTCGGCACAAAAATTTTTAGCAATCCGCCTGAAGTAAACATAGCGGCAAGAAGTGATTGGGCGATCCAAAGTATTGTATTCATATCTTTAATTGTTTAACACTGCAAGCTTACATAGATTTGATATCCAAAATATACCAGTATCCCAATGGATACCGGTTTACTTAATGAAACCGCCTTATGGAACACAGTAAATGCGAGAAAGCTCTTCTACCGGTTCGCGATGCATTAGATGTATTAAATGGTAAATGGAAACTTCAAATAATACTCGCTTTAACATTTGGAGATTTGCGCTTTAAGGAAATGCAGCGACGTATTGCCGGAATCACCGCTAAGATGTTGTCGAAAGAATTGAAGGAATTGGAAGTTAACCAATTGGTAAAACGAACGGTATACGATACCATCCCTGTTACGGTGGAATATTCGCTAACACCCTATGGAAAAACACTCAAAAAGGTAATTGTTGAGTTAGAATCATGGGGTAGAAAGCATCGGGAAAAGATCATGGGTAAAAAAAAATAATGGCATCATAAGTCATAATTTGTTAGTTTTAATAACTAAAAATTTTTCCCTTATAACATTGTTGACTGTGGCATGTTAATTTTTTAGGGATCGAACCATACCATTTTTTGAACTCTGGAATAGGCATGAAGATAGCCTTACATTTAACAATCATTATCGTAAGCTTGATAAGTAATATTGCAAGTGCGCAGCATGACTCGACCTATTATGTTTCATACGCCGATCAAGTCACCAGCCGGTTTTATTTTTCGAAGAAGTACACCGAATTAACGATCGCAGATGAAAAGTATAGTCTTACTTTCCGACCCAACACCACGCTGAACATGGGGGTGGGTGCTACCTACAAATGGGCAACCTTAAACCTGGCTTACGGCTTTGGTTTCTTGAACCCGGACCGGGGACGGGGAAAAACCAAATATCTCGATCTGCAATTTCATTCCTACGGGCGAAAATTTATTACCGATGTATTTGGGCAATTTTACAGAGGGTTCTTCTTATCATCTAACAGTACAAACATCAAGGCTAAAGAATATTATTTCAGACCTGATCTTCGCGTCAGGTACATAGGTACATCTGTACAATATATTCTAAATCACAAAAAGTTCTCTTATAGAGCAGCGTTTCTTCAGAATGAGTGGCAGAAGAAATCTGCTGGAACATTCATTTTTGGATTGGAAGCATATAGCGGAAAGGTAGACGCCGACAGCACGATCATTCCCACAATCGTTAATGGTGAAGAAGCTGACCGTAATATTAAATTGCTTCGCTTTTTTGAATTTGGACCCAATGCTGGGTATGCATATACCCTGGTCGTTAAAAAGCATTTTTTCCTGACGGGCTCGGCTTCAATCAGTCTGGATTATGGTGAGAATACGATTTCGGATCGGGATGGGCAAAAAAAGACTACAGGTGTTAGTCCCAATACTTTTTTTAGATTGTTTGGGGGGTACAATTCCAAGACATGGGCCATTAGTTTGATCTATGTTACGAACGGCGTACGCTTGGCGACCGAAAGCATTGAACGACAAATTATTCTCAATACAGGTAATTTCAGGTTTAATTATGTTTATCGCTTTCCCCTCAGTAAAAAGGCGAAACGTTATTTAAACGTAATCGATCAAACAGGTTAGTGCGGGTAGATCGTCCGTCATAAGCCGTTGTTCGTATTCAAACTTCTGATCGTTTACCGCTTACAATTTTTATCATCATGTTTTTCGTCGTCATAGCCCACAACTTCCGTCTCAAGGGTGGCGTGCTGAATTCCCAAGTGTGCCAAGGTATGCTTGAATTTATTTTTTAATGCCAATGCCTCTTCGTGGGTTACAGAATCGGAGAAAACCAAGTGGGCAGTCATTGCATTTTCTGCCGTACTCATTGCCCAAACATGAATATGATGAATGTCGTTTATACCAGAAAGTTTCATGGCAGCTTCGCGAATACGCTCGATCTTAATATTGGCCGGTACAGCATCCAGAGACAATGATAAACTATCACGTAAAAGATTCCAGGTACTAGTTAGGATAACGACCATGATAATGACACTGATCAAAGGATCGAGCCACAGCCATTGGGTGACGTTCATCAAAATCCCTCCGGCAACGACGCCTATCGAAACCAAAGCATCCACCAGCAGGTGAAGATAGGCGCCTTTAAGGTTCAAATCTTTTTTTCGATCTCTAAAAAAAAGCAAAGCGGAGATTCCATTGATGACAATTCCAATGGCAGCCACGTAAATCACAATATTTGCGACGACTGGTTGAGGATTAAAAAAGCGTTGAAGGGATTCGAATCCGATACTGCCAATGGCAATTAATAAAATAACCGCGTTCAACAAGGAAATGAGAATAGAGGCTTTGCGATAGCCATAAGTAAACTTCTCCGTAGGTTTGATTTTCAAAAGTTTAAATGCTAACAACGCAAGGGCCAGGCTCGCTACGTCACTTAAATTATGACCGGCATCTGAAATTAATGCCAGAGAATTTGAGAAAAATCCCGCCGCAAATTCAGCGACGACGAAAAGTATATTTAGAATGATACCTACAATTAAAGATCTATTTACCTGCGAAAGATCCAACGCATGCGTGTGATGATGAGGATGATAATCGTGGCTATGGTTGTGCATCGTGGTCGCTTTAGCAGCAGCAAAGTTAAGCGACAAGCACGTGCAACAGGTTTACATTTAAGAGGAAAGTGTTTATGTGTTTACGTGTTGGGGTGTTTATGTTCCGTCAGGGCTGCTTTGTAGCTTTTCTAACCCAGGTTTCCACCAATGCGGCTATATATCTTGCTGCCATGCCATTCAAGTTTTTCTCCTAAAACCATTCGCGATGCTTTTCTAACCTCTTTAAAACCATGATTGGTTAATAAGTCGACACCATGAAGATTGTCAGCGGGAATACAAATTTTTTTGGCTTCAGCAGTTCTATACTTCATCAATTCAAATCCGGCGGTATGGGTATCGGCAACCACTAGTCCTTCTCCTAATGTCGGCATATAAAAACCTTTTAATGCACGGTCCTCAAGAAACACAAGGCAACTTTCATAATGTTGTTCTAATAGTTTTTTCCTATTCTCGCCTGAAACGCGTCTGTCTAGTTGTAACAGATCTTTTTCTTTTTGTTTTTCAAACGGTTTGATTTCTTGAACGTCGAGGCCTGGTTTAGGCAAAGCTCCTTCGTCGAAAAATACATATTGTGTTTGCACTTCGAAGCCCAACTTTTTATAAACCGGTTCTCCGAGCGCAGTAGCTATAAGTAGAATTGTTTTGCACGGGGTATGTTGTACAAGTTCCACCAAAGCTTTAGTGAGTGCGGTACCAATACCGGCGTTTCTATATTGGGGGCTTACAATAATGTGTGCTAACCATGCCGTATTCCCCAGAATAATGGCTGTCCCCATTCCTGCAGTTGTTCCATTCACGGTCGCTTTTAATGGGAAGCAAAAATCAGCAGCACAATAGTATTGGATAGAAGGAAAAATATCCGGCCAACCTTCGGGCTGTAAGCCGGGCACAGCTTCAAGGTCTGCGGATAGGAATTTTTCGATCTTAGGGGCTATTGATATCATGACCATGTCAGTTCTCAGGCAATTATGAGTTTTTTTGGAATTGGAAAATCAACCTTGCAAATGCTTTTCAAATACGATAACGTCAGGTTGGGCTGCTTCTGTGTTTTCTCATGTTTCAAAATGACATTTGACTGTTTGATTGTTGGGGATTTGTTTTAATTTTATTCGAGATGATTACTTTGATACGTTAAAAATAATTACCAACCATGAAAAAAATCTTAGTTCCTACTGATTTTTCTAAACCTGCGATGATTGCTGCTGAGGTAGCTGCAGACATTGCGAGGAAAGCAAATGCTGAATTGATCTTCCTTCATGTGGCTGAAGAGGCTGTTGGAAATTCGATGAATGTTGAAGGTCAGGTTACAGCCGGTAGCGGTTGGGAAGAAAAACTCTATACGATGAAGCTCATTGAAAAAGCCAAAAAACAAATGGCTAAGCTTGTGGAAGATACAAAATTCGAGGGGGTAAAAGTAAAACAGGAGCTTCGTCTTGGTTCGCCATATCATGGAATGAACACGATCATTACCGAAAAGAAAGTTGATTTGGTGGTAATGGGCACAGCGGGACGTTCAGACTTGGAGCAAATGATCATCGGTTCAAATACAGAGAAGGTAGTTCGGATGTCTCACTGCCCTGTGTTGACCATGCACTCCAAACCAGCCAGCAAAGATTTTAAAGACATTGTTTACGCAACCTCAATGGATAAAGACGAGGAAGTCTTTTCTCGCATTGTCCGAACCACGCAAAAGCTATACGATTCAACAATACACCTTGTGCGGATTAACACGCCCGGTAACTTTCAGCGCGATGTGGTGGTAAAAAAATATATGCAGGATTTTGCCAGGAAGCTGCAACTAAAGAATTTTACCATTAATGTATTCAATGATGTAAGCGAGGAGGAAGGTATAATTTATTTTGCAGATAGCATTAATGCCGATCTTATAGCCATGGCAACCCATGGTCGTACAGGGTTTGCCCATGTGCTGGCTGGCAGTATTGCAGAAGATGTAGTAAGCCACTCGAAACGGCCGGTGCTTACCTTTGTAACGCAGCACAAAAAATAATCGCGATTTATAAACCAATATTTTAAAGACAGAGCCCAGTACAAGCTGGGCTTTTTATTTTTATTTTTCGGTAATGGATTATTATCAAATTTTAGGTGTAACGTATGCTGCCAGTCAACAGGAAATAAAGCGCGCATACAGGAAGCTAGCAGTAATATACCACCCTGATAAAAATCCCGATCCAGCGGCGGAAAACATCTTTAAAAATATAAATGAAGCTTACGATGTATTGAGCGATCCAGCGAAGAAGAGCAGGTACGATCAACGTTTTCAGTCCTCATTTTCCGAGCCCACCTATGAAGAACCGCCGCCGCGACCCCGCGACCCCGCTTATCGGGCAACCCGTCCAAAAGTTTATCACAAGAGCGACCGGGAACGGTTGAAAGACTTGATGAAGATGTATATGCCGTGGGCAAAGCGGATTACTCAAATTTCTTTTGGTTTTTCGCTATTGATTTTGGTCGACTTTGTCTTACCGCTAAAAATTGCACATCATAAAATTATTGAGACAAACGTGCGCAGAACATACTCTCGAAATTATGCTACAACGTGGTGGATAATGAAAACGGATGGGGGACACACAATTGATCTTCCGTACGAATTTTCAGATCACTTTGCTACTGGCCGGGAAGTGGATATATCCACCACCCGACTATTTGATGTTCCGCGAAAGGTAGAATCCGAGACATTGGCCGTCCGACTTAAAAAATCTATTTATGGCAATTTTCTTTTTGCGCCAATTGCATTGCTTTTTTTTTCAACCATTGGACTGTTCTTTCGAAAAAATATTGAAGTCGGATTCAATCTTAGTGTAGTGAGTTGCTTAATTTTGATTTTTACAGGTATATTAATTCTAATGCTGTAGTTATGGCGAAATCTAACGACTGGAAAAAAAGAGAAGGAGTAGTTTACTCTACAAGTTCAGAATTTCAATTTAATTATGGGCAACCTGATCACTCCTCTACGCTACCGCCACAGCAGCAGAATTTTAAAGTGTTGCTCGATAAGAGCATGCGGGCAGGTAAGCAAGTAACGCTCGTGACTGGTTTTATTGGAACACCTGACGACCTGGAGAAACTAGGAAAAATGTTGAAATCAAAATGTGGTGTTGGGGGCTCTGTCAAAGATGGAGAAGTTCTTATTCAAGGTGATCATCGGGATAAAATCGTTCAGATCTTACAGAAAGAGGGCTACAAAGTGAAGCGGGTAGGGTAGCGGTATTAACTTAATTACATAACTTTTTTTACCTGCCGATCCACAATCTAAACTCGGGTGCTGTTTCTTTGCTAACGTGAATTTCTTCTTTCATTTCGGGTTTTAAAAATATCCGTATTTTACCATTGTCTGATTTAAAACGATCGATGGCTTTCAACTGTGCAATGAACTTGCGATTGATACGGAAAAATTTTGCTTTATCTAATATCCCTTCCATCTCGGTTAATGTCTTATCGAGAATCAGTTGCCGGCCGGAGAAATCGCGAACGAAAACAATCTTGTGTTCTGTGAAAAAGTAGGCGGCTTCGTCAGTGTCAAAAGCAATAAATTCAGTTCCCTTTTTTCCAATGATACGCTGCTTGTGTTGTTCTGGGTGAATCACATTCAAATCGTTACCATGTAAAAAATGATTTTGCAAATTTTTTATTTTTTCTAAAGATCGTTTTAGCTTCTCTTCGGTGACGGGTTTTAACAGGTAATCGATAGAATTAAATTCAAAACTCTCCAGCAAATACTTGTCGTATGCAGTGGTAAAGATCACGGGAAATTTCACTGGAAGTATCCTGAAAATCTCAAATGAATAGTCGTCAGAGAGCTGAATATCTACAAACGCCACATCGGGATGTTTATGGCTATTGAACCATTGAATACTATCTTTTACACTTCCAAGTCTTGCAACGATCGACGCATCAGGTTGTAACTTTTTGATCATGTCCTCAAGCTTAGCGCGGGCGGGTAGTTCGTCTTCAATGATAAGTACGCGCATAGTCACGAGTGAATAGGGATTAACGGAATCGAAATTATAAATTTATTTTCCTGGACGCCGGCGCTGATACACTTGCCTGTTAGAATCTTAAATCGCTCTTCGAGGTTTTTAAGACCAATTTTGGAGGATCGCTGAAGCGTTCGTCTTTGCTGGATCGTGTTGGCAATAAACAAATTTCCATCGCGAACATCCATATCTATTTCGAGCGGTGATTGTTCGCTCAGCTCATTATGTTTTACGGCATTTTCAAACGCTACGAAAACTGAGGTCGGAGGAATTAAATATTCTTTTTCAATGCTGCCGTTGAAATGTTTTCTGATATGCAGGGCCTCACCAAAACGAAGGTGTAGCAGGTCTGTATATTTATGCGTAAACGAGAGTTCGTCCTCCAGTAAGACTAAACTCTGTTCCTTTTGTGCGAGTATATACCTGTAAACTTCCGCCAAATTTTCCGTAAAGGAAGACGCTTTCGAGCTATCATTTGTAATGAGATAGGTAAGCGTATTGAGAGAGTTAAACATAAAGTGAGGATCGATTTGGTTTTTTAACGCAGAAAGTTCAGCTTCTGCTTTTGCTCTTAAGAGTTGGGCATTTTTTAGTTGCTCACTTTGCTGTTCCTTCATCATGAACACAGTCTCGTAAACATGGGTGACAAACAAAACACAAATCACGTTCACCAGCGTGACGATTAAAATGGTATCCCATTTTATACTATCAAAGTTGGCCCATTGATACCACACGCAAAGCCATGCTACCGTCAGCGGCGAAGTGTAAAATACATTGTTCAGACAGAGCAAGATCAACTTTTCGATTGGCTTGTCGAACCATGTAAAACGCCGCCGTGTTCTGAATAACAAGTATCGGTTGCCTTGCCATATCAGGGTAGCTAATGCGATAAAGTAGAGATAGCCTCCCCAGTACAAGCCATCTGTAAATCTCAGGTTTCCGAAGAGCCCGGTGAGGTTAGGAATCACCATACCGAACAACGGAATGCCAATTAATCTCATGAGATTATCGTTCAATTTGACATCATGAGAATATTGGTTTGTTACATCGGACATGATGGTGGTTCAGGATGAAATTTTTCCGCTTCGGTAAAGCTGCCAGGTTTCGTATCAACAAAGTTCGCAATTTGATGGACGTGAAAGAGATCCCGTGTAATAAAAAAATGGATGGGATGCTTCTCATAAGTATAAAATAGCAACAACAAACGAGTCACTATGGACGTTCAGCTAAACTTTCTTGCCATCTTCGTCGCGGCGCTTTCAACTTTTCTTATTGGCGGAGTCTGGTATTCTCCTGCAGTCTTCGGCAAGGCCTGGATGCGTGAAAATGGATTTACAGAAGAAAGCATGAAAGGAGGCAACATGGCTAAAATTTTCGGGCTGACATTCTTCTTGGGATTAATCGCTGCCGTGAACCTGGCCATGTTTATGGGGCCCGAGAATAAGCCATTCATGGGTGCACTCTGGGGATTTCTTGCAGGCTTTGGCTGGGTTGCAACATTCGTTGGAACGCATTATTTGTTCGAACGAAAATCATTTAAATTATTCTTAATCAATGCGGGATATAGCATCGTCGCATTGACCGTGATGGGAGCGATTATTGCCGCGTGGAAGTAAAACACCCCTCGATAATGTTAAATTTTGCTTCAGTACTCAAACCTCGACCGGTAAATCAAAAAATGCGTTTTGTCGAATCTTCGATTGTCATCAATAAGTCACCGGGTATGGTGCTCAGTGCTTTTACGAATCAGTACCATCTTAAAAACTGGTGGGGTGTTGAACGGTCTTTGATCGACTTAAAGAAAGGTGGCCTTTATGCGTTGGTTTGGCAATCCAACAATGCCATGGATTTTGTTTCTACAGGAATCGTTGCTGAATATTTACCCGAGTGCCAATTGAAACTTGAGAACGTAGCTTACTTTAACCCCTATCGGCCCGTTTTCGGGCCCATGGAATTAATGGTTCTGACCACGCCAGAAGATATAGGCACTACGTTAACGGTCGTTCAAAACGGCTACCAGTACGGACCCCATTGGGATTGGTACTACAATGTGGTCAAAGACGCTTGGCCACAGACCCTTGTTAAAATCAAAGATTATCTGGAAAAGCTTAGTGACTGATCCGCCAGTTTGAGAAACCTTTAATGCAAACGGCAAACCCTGGAACTTTTATTTATCTTCGCCCCCTATGGATCAGCAACAATATTTGTCTGCTTTCGGCGAAGTACTTTTGTTTATTCTGGCAGGAGTAATTTTCATTCTGGTTACATTATTTGTTTCAAAGCTTATTCGTCCCAGTCGTCCGAATCCTGAAAAACTTTCTACTTACGAAAGCGGGGAGGAGGCGGTAAGTTCAGCTTGGTCACAATTCAACATTCGTTTTTATATTATTGCGCTGATCTTCCTTTTATTCGAAGTGGAAATCGTTTTTCTCTTTCCGTGGTCTACTGTTTTCGCAAACGAGACGTTGATTAAGGAAACCAAGGGATTGTGGGGATGGTTTTCATTTGTGGAAATGGTAATCTTCATTCTGGTTTTGGCTTTAGGTCTGGCCTATGCCTGGGTAAAGGGTCACCTGGATTGGATTAAACCAGACCCTAAACCGACGCGGTTTTCATCTCCTGTTCCTAAAGAGCATTATCATGCAATCAATGAAAAATATAAATCCTCCAAATAACTTTTGTCAACATGGGACTACTGGATCAGCGATTTGAGCACGGTGGCGTCATTGTTACGCGGTTGGATGACCTGTTGAATTGGGCCCGATTGTCCTCCATGTTCCCTATGACGTTCGGACTGGCATGCTGCGCAATAGAGTTTATGAGCACCGGCACAACAGTATATGATATGGACCGGTTCGGTATGGCACCCCGGGCAAGTCCACGGCAAGCAGATGTGATGATCGTTGCTGGGACCGTCACATTTAAAATGGCTGACAGGATCAAGCGGCTGTATGAACAAATGGCCGAGCCGCGTTACGTAATTTCAATGGGTTCATGCTCAAACTGTGGTGGCCCTTATTGGCAGCATGGATACCATGTTGTAAAAGGTGTCGACCGAATTATTCCAGTCGATGTCTATGTGCCTGGATGTCCCCCCAGACCTGAGGCGCTCATTGGCGGTTTTCTGAAACTTCAGGAAAAAATACGGAGTGAAAGTTTGATGGCTCCGAAGGCGATAGAAAATTTGCTGCAAAATAAAAATCAACAAATAAATGCTTGATCAATTCTTGTCGCTCTTAAGCCCAGTTTGCCAGAGCGAACCATTGGCTGACGATGCTTCGTCTCCCCAGGCTATTAAAATTGCTACGCAGGATTTGGTAAAGGTGATGGATACATTGTATCATAATGAGCAAACTTATTTTGACATGCTCTCATGTATTACCGGTATCGATAATGGGCCGCAAGCGGGGACGATGGAGGTTGTTTATAATCTTTACTCAATTCCATTTAATTATCACCTGATGATAAAAGTGATGTTGCCAAGGGAGAGACCTGCGATAGATTCAGTTAGTCACCTGTGGAAGACGGGTAACTGGCAGGAACGTGAAATTTTTGATATGTACGGAATTCATTTTAATAATCATCCTGATCTCCGCCGAATTCTAATGCCGGCCGACTGGCAGGGGTATCCGTTGCGAAAAGATTATAAGCACCAGGACTATTATCGCGACATTAAAATTGAATATTAACGCTCTGACGCCCGACGAATGCCAACGGATCAAATTCAATATAAATCACATCCAGATAATTTAATTTTATCCGAGCCCAATAAATTTAAACCTGGCACACTGCGGTCGGAAGAGATGATTATCAATCTCGGCCCACAACATCCATCTACGCACGGTGTTTTACGACTCGAAGTATTGATGGATGGAGAAATCGTGAAAGAGGTGGTTCCTCATATTGGGTACCTCCACCGTTGCTTCGAAAAGCATGCAGAGAATCTTCCGTACAATCAAATAATTCCTTTTGTCGACAGGTTAGACTATGTAGCGTCTATGAACAGTGAGCATGCGTATGCCCTGGGCGTTGAACGCATGCTTGGCATTGAACATCAAATTCCAAAACGAGTGGAGTATATCCGTGTGTTAGTTGCAGAATTGAATCGCATTGCCTCGCATTTTATTGCAATCGGAACCTATGGAATGGACATAGGAGCTTTCTCTCCTTTTTTCTGGCTAATGCGCGACCGAGAGCATATCCTGAGATTACTGGAATGGGCTTCAGGCGCACGGTTGTTATACAATTATATGTGGATTGGCGGATTGTTCTATGATGTGCCGGTGGGGTTTGAGGAGCGTTGTCTTGAATTCGTCAATTATATCAAACCAAAATTAAAAGAGTTGAATACGGTTTTGATCGAGAATAAAATATTTGTGGAACGAACGGCAAATGTAGGTGTCTTGCCGCTCGACCTGGCCATTAACTGCGGGGTTACCGGGCCGATGCTTCGGGCATCTGGGCTGCGTTTCGATTTGCGTAAAGTTGATGGTTATTCGGTGTACCCGGATTTGGATTTCAATATTCCTATAGGTGAAGGTAAAATGGGTAAAACCGGAGACTGCTGGGATCGGACGCAGGTTCGTGTTGAAGAAATGTATGAATCGCTAAAAATCATCGAGCAGTGTTTGGATAAACTGACGAAAGAGCATAAGCGCACCCGGGATTTTGATCCGCAAGCGTTAGTTCCAAAAAAGATAAGGCCAAAGGCGCAGGATATGTATGTACGCGCAGAGATACCGAAAGGAGAACTGGGTTTTTTCTTTAGGGCTGACGGCAAAAGTGATATCCCGTTCCGTTGTAAATGCAGGTCATGCAGCTTTGTAAACCTTTCAGTTCTTCCCGAAATTGCCAAAGGAATACTAATCGCTGACTTAATTGCCATATTGGGTACGATTGATGTAGTGATGGGAGAAGTCGACCGATGATTTGAAAGAATGCCGTATCCTGTTAACTTTTGATTATTAACGTCGTCCATGCTAAAAATACTTTCCACCAGTCAGATCAGGGAGTTAGATGCTTATACCATTGAGCACCGTCCGATTGCATCTATTGATCTAATGGAAAGTGCATGTCATGCAATATGCACTTGGTTTATCGAACATTACAATCCAACGGTACAGGTAGGTATTGTATGCGGTACAGGAAACAACGGTGGAGATGGGCTGGGAGTTGCCAGACTTTTGAACGAAGCTGGGTATGGCGTAAAAGTTTGGATTGTTAGAGGAAACGCTCCTGAGTCTTCAGATTTCAAAATAAATCTGGGACGATTGACTGACAAGGTTGAGGTTACTGATATCACAGATACTATTCAGCCGACAGTTTTTGATGGTGTTGATGTTTTATTGGACGCAATTTTCGGTTCCGGACTTTCGCGGCCTGTTGAAGGGATCTATGCAAGCGTCATCCATTGTATCAATGAGCTTTCAATTGAAAAGATAGCGATTGATATTCCGTCAGGTTTAATGGCTGATAAGCCTTCCACGGGATCTATTATAAAGGCTGATCGTACCCTTTCGTTTCAGGTGCCTAAGCTTGCGTTCCTTTTGCCTCAACACTATGTTTATGTAGGAAGCTGGATATTGCTGGATATCGGGCTGCACAAAGATTTTCTTAAAAAAGTTGAGACCCCATACCATTACTTTGTCAGGAAGGATGTTAGAAAAATTCTACGGGCAAGATCGAAGTTTGATCACAAAGGAAAACATGGTCATGCATTGATCGTTGCCGGTGGCTATGGAAAAATGGGTGCAGCTGTTTTGGCCTCCAGGGCAGCGTTGCGTACAGGGCCAGGGTTGCTTACTGTGCATGTTCCTGGTTGTGGTTATGATATCATTCAGACTACCGCCCCGGAAGCGATGGCCAACATCGATGAACATCAAGAAGTTTTCACTGGCGGCCCACTGCTTACTGGTTACAACGTCATTGGTATCGGCCCAGGACTGGGTCAATCAAAAGAAACCGTTAGGGGATTCGGGAATATATTGGAGCAATGTAAAGTTCCCATGGTAATTGATGCCGACGCTTTGAATATACTGGCTTCAAATCGTGAATTTCTGCAGCTTGTTCCTCAGCAAAGTATTCTTACGCCGCATCCAAAAGAATTTGAACGTCTTGTCGGTCCGTGGAAAAACGACTTCGAAAGATTGGAAAAGCAGCAACGCCTGGCGCACGATCTTAAATCGATTATTGTGTTAAAAGGTGCAAACACTTCTATTGCTGCACCTGACGGAAAGGTCGTTTTTAACTCGTCTGGAAACCCGGGCATGGCGAAGGGAGGAACTGGGGATGTCCTGACAGGCATTCTTACAGGATTACTTGCCCAGCAGTACGCTTCCTTTGAAGCGGCTCAATTGGGAGTGTTTCTACACGGCTTTTCGGGCGATTTGGCCGCTTATGATAAAGGGATGAACAGTCTGATTGCCTCCGATGTTATTGAATTTCTGCCAGAAGCCTTCAAAAGGGCGTGTTAATTTTATTTCGCTAAAATTTTGCAGGTTTTTTAAACCTTTTGCCGAATTCTGACATCTAAGTATTAAAAGTTAGAAATTCTTTCGGGAGTCGAAAACTTTGGTTCGAAAGTTGTCGTATGTAGGAGGAAGAATAATATGAAAGCTCTGTACTTTACCTTAATTTTAGCGTTCACCATTGGATCTGTCTCCGCGCAGAATCCAGCAAACTACGATTTTGGGCAACCGGAGCGACTGGATATCGGGAAATCAGTTCAAATCTACCCTAATCCGGCGCCTGATGATTTTATTCACGTGCGCGTAGAGCATGTTAATCTTTCGGAGGCAAAAGTTTCCCTTCATAACATTATTGGGAATGAAATGCGGGTAGAAAAAGACCTGTTAGACGAAAATACCCTCCGGATTAAAGTGAAAGATCTTGCTACGGGTTATTACTTAATTAGCCTCAATGATGATAAGCAAAAGCTTAAGGGTATTTATAAATTCCTGAAGTTGTAATTCTTAGGCGATCAGTTCCTTAATTCTTTTTACAAAACTTTTAATTTCCTCTTCCCTCGTATCAAAGGAACACATTAGCCTCACCTCAGACGTTTTCTCTGTCCATACATAAAAGAACTGTTCTTCCTGCAGCGCAGGAATGATGGACGAAGGAAAAATTGCAAACACGCCATTAGCATCTACCGACTGAGTGATTTTTATTTGTGGTATTTTTCTTAACTCTTCGGCTAGCAAGGTCGCCATAGTATTGGCTTGGACGGCATTTTTTTTCCAGCGCTCGTTACTTAGTAAGGCATCGAACTGGCAACTTATAAATCGCATTTTTGAATGCAGTTGCATGCCTTGTTTTCGAATATATTTAAAATTATGGGCCACCTCCGGTGTAAGAAAGATAACCGCCTCACCGAACATCATTCCGTTTTTTGTCCCTCCAAAAGAAAGCACATCCACACCCACATCACTTGTAAACTCTTTAAAAGTTCTGTTAAGGCTTACGGCCGCATTTGAAATGCGCGACCCGTCCATGTGAAAATAAAAGCCGTGCTTTTTTGCTACCGCACTAATGGCAGCTATTTCGTTCACCGAGTAAACAGTTCCATATTCCGTAGATTGGGAGATGGAGATTACCTTAGCCTGTGGGTGGTGTTGATCATCAATTCGCTGGATTCTGTCTTCAATGGCGTCCGGATAAATTTTACCATCACGCGTCGGAATGGTCATCAACCTGCAGCCAGTAAATTTTTCCGGCGCGGTCGATTCATCAACATGAATATGTGATAGGTCGGAACAAATAATAGCGTGATAAGATTGCGTCAGACTACTCAAGCCAAGAACGTTCGCCCCTGTGCCGTTGTACACAAAAAAAATTTCGACATGTTCACCAAAGAATTGTTTGAACTTCTCTGCTGCTTTAGTCGTATATTCATCCGCGCCATACGATCCTGCATGACCATGATTAACTTTATTCAATGCATCCATGATGTCTGGATGAACTCCAGAATAGTTATCGCTGGCAAATGTGTGCTTCATTTCTTAGAAAAATCGTTGATCTCCCATCAAAGAACCTTATTTTCGTTCAACAATTCAAAATCCTTATATGGTTAATATTCTTATTCCTACTGATCTCTCTGATCTTTCTAAAATTGCCGTTCAATACGCTTTTAAAATTGCTAACAAACTTGAAGGAACGGTTACACTGCTTCATGTTGTAAGCATTATTCAGCCTACCCGCGCAAGCATGCGCCTTCAACTAAAATCTCTTGAAGATGACTTGGTGGCTACCGCCAAGGAAGATCTTGAAATTTTTGTTAAAGATGTTTCTAAACAACTCAAAACAAGTGAACCGCTCAAAGTTAAAGTCGTAAAGGGTACGACGTTTAACGATACCGTTTTACGGGAAGCCAAGAAACTCCGCACAGGCCTGATTGTAATGGGAACCCGTGGTGCAAGCGGCTTAAAAAAATATGTACTCGGAAGTAATACGGCCTCTGTGATTGAAGTCAGTCATGTGCCGGTTTTGGCGGTGCCAGAACTAGGTGAGTTTAAAAGCTTTAAGAATATTCTTTATGCAACGGATTTAAGACATACGCATAGAGAACTCAAAACACTTATTCCATATCTGGAAAAGTTCGGTGCCACAGTACATTTATTGCACGTAACACCTTCGTTGAAAGAAGTGGCAGCATTGGAGAAAAAAATTGATGCAATTGTGACGAAAGCCGGTATAACCAATGTAACCTGCAAAGTGATTGTGAACAAAAATATCGAAGAAGCAATTGACTATTATGTAGCCGAATCAAAAGTGGATTTACTCACCATGTTCACACATGATGTAAACTTCTATGAAAAATTATTTAACCGCTCAGTGACAAGGAAAATGGCGTTTCATAGCAAGATCCCTTTGTTAGCGTTCAGACAAAAATGAGGGTAGGCAGTGAAGTCACTGTCTACTATTCCCCGGTGACAGCTTCACAATGCGCTTCAAGCACGTATTCCAGATCCGTCACTATGTTCATGTAGTTAATGTATGCATCATAAGGGGTATTGTATTGACTGAAGTACTTATGGACATCGCCGTCCTTCCAATGTTTTGTACACATATAATGAAAATGATCGGAGGATAGGAGTCTTGCCCAGTTGTCAATTAATTCTTCATTGCCTGTCTCTTTTACCAGCTTTTCTAAACTATAAACTCGCTCGATCGCGTCCTGTTGTAATGTGTTACCTAGCCATGCCGATAGATCATGCTCATCATCAGCCCAGGAATTAAGGTAGTGCGCGTCGTATTGCTCCTGTGCATCATTACATGCAACAACTTCTGAAGGTGTCTTAAAGTCAAAATCGGAATGTTCGAAAATTTCACCTGGCAATTGGGCCATGAAATTTAGAATTCCCGCTGTAGGCCAACGATGTTCGGAAAAAATTTCATAGTTCATAAAAAGGTTAATGGTTTCGCCTGGTAGGCGCGTTTGCTGAATCGATCGAGTGAAATTCATTGGCGTAAGTCGGTATTCAGCCCATTCATTGGTGGCAAAGCCAAGAACGATATTCTGAGATAATTTACGATTTCTTAGTAATGTCTTAATATTGGCATTCTTCGGTGGATGACATGGGAAATTTGGACTCTTAGTACCCAGTATGCGTTCGAGTCCTTCACAGAGTATTCCGCTGTATCCCAGTTCAGTCACGAGGTTTGCAATTTCGTTATTATAAATAAGCTCTGTATTTCGAAAGATCGTTGGTGACTGCTGAAAGACTTGTTCGATTTTTTCTTTATGCCTTCCAATTTGCCGGATGAATTCTTCCTTTGAATATAAAAAGCTCAGCGAATGATGATATGTCTCGGATAAAAATTCTACACAACCCGTTTTTGCCAATGCTTGAAAGGATTGTAGTACATCGGGTCTATAATTTTCCATTTGCTCTAATGCAGTTCCACTGATGGAGTAGGCAATTTTGAACTTCCCCTGATGTTGTTCTATTAACTTTAGCATGACATTATTCGCAGGTATATAACACCTAGTAGAAACCCGGTCAAAAATTTCACGGTTTTTAAGATCATCTTGATAGTTGTGTTCATAGCCAATTTTGAAACAGTCATAAGATCTCAACCGAAAGGGTTGATGCACTTGAAAGTAAAAACAAATCGATGGCATAGAGAGGAATTTTAATTTTAAGTGTTAAGGATTGCGGACAAACGTTTGATCTTTCTGTGCCATGAGTCACGCCAAGAGTAAAGCCTCATGCACAGCTGCGGAAACTGGCAATGCAATGAATTATGTTGAAGATACAGTTAGCAACACGGAAACTATTTTAATGAGATACTTAAGTTAAGACAACAATAATACTGACACCCTCTGAGGAGAGAGACTAAGGCCAAAGTCTAAATCGCTTGAAGGATCTGAATTTCGTAAAACTAACGGGATAAAACTATTAGCGCTTTAGATTTTATTTCCCCTAAATTTAACAAGGGCACATTCGTTTCTTTCGCCAGCTCGTCCCACCGACGCAAACTGATGCTGGTTTCAAACAAAACGTCATTTTCAAAACCTTCCGCTTCTTCGGCCGTCATTACACCCCCCTGGAATTCCAGGGTATGTTTACTAGCCTCGCTCAATGAATTGTAATACGCGGGATCTTTAAAAGTAAGGTAACGTTTTGCCTGTACATGGTTTTCCACCAGTTTAGCGATGCGTTCGGGAAAGCCTTTTTGCCTTAAAAAGTCGGCACCAATTTTCTCATGACTTTTAACTCCATAGCCATTCATTGAATTATTTTCATTTTGCATGACGCAGATATGACCAATATCGTGAAAGAAAGCAGCGAGTATCACTTCATCGTCCGCGCCCTCCTCGATGGCTAACTGTGCCGCCTGCGACATATGTTCGAGTTGGGAAACAGGTTCGCCGATATAATCTGCATTTCCGAATTTTTCATAAAGGCTAAAAACCTGGTCCAACGTTGTATGGATATTCGACTGCATACGGTTTGTGTTTTTTAGAAAGTTAACGGTTGGAATATTATCAGAGCATTATTTTCAGCCTTTAAAGTTAAAAGAAGATTCACCTGGTATTTAATTCCGGCCCGTGTCCAATCACTATTTTGCCTGAAAAAACATATGATGACTTCAGGATTGTCGGAGGCAGATACAAAAGATGATTATCAGGAAGCTCATGCATTGCGGAGCGCTCTTGCTAAATTCGGCGTCTTAATTTCAATTGCACAGGCAAGAGACGTCACAAGATTTTCTAAACCCTACGCGATACGAACATTGCTGGATAATTATGACGCCGGACATCGACCTATAACCGAAGATCTCATCCGTCAAATCCACCAAGTGTTTTTAGAAGAAATTATAGCGGTATCCGAGAACTCCAACCGAATCAAAAGCCTGCTTTAGTGGAAGATAGAAATTGAAACTAAACGGCAACTAATCAACACGCTGCTTGCAAAAAGGTACATCAACGATAAAATATCCTTTTCTTTACGGAACGTTCATTAACTAAATGTTAACTTCATGTTATCTGAATGTAACATGAAAGTGACATGAAAGGAATATTTTTTTGTATAGTGCTGTTTGCGTTCCAGCAACTACAATCCCAGCCCCAGTGGTATGAAGGTTCATTGGTACTTTCCGACTGTAAAGTGTTAGTAGGCAAGATCTCGCTCGAGCAAAAACATGATCTTGTTCTTTATGCTAATGGAGATACCCGAATTGTTTATCCGGCGCATAAAATCAAATCAATCTATTATTATGACAATGTAAAGAACATTAACCGACGTTATATATCCATAAAAAAAGATGACGGCATCCGGTCAAGTTATCATCTCTTTGAGTTAGTTGTTGCGGGTGACCTAAGCGTTATTCGCCGGAAGAAAGAACCGTCGCTTTCTATCCAAAACGAGCCAATGGATTTTAATTACTTCGTTTATTTAAATGATGAAATAATCGCGTTAAAAAAATTCAGAAGAAAGGTTTTTCCGCGACTGCAATACGACCATCGACTTAATGAATATATTTCTTTCAATAATCTTAGCGGTGATCGTGCCGTTGACGCTATTCGAATAATTGAATATTATAATCAACTTTTAAAAGCAAACGAACCCCTGGCAAAAAATTGATTCGTAGTCCAGCTTTTTTAAGATGAGATATTTTCTTGCACGATGACTTACACTTTCTGCCAATCCTTGTGCTTCCAATGGAAATAAGTTATCGATCCCAAAATCAGAACGCTTCCGATAATTGAAATGGTGTAGCCTCCTGAAATAAAAAAATCCAACCAGCTAACATCGGCATATCCGAATTCTTTAAAAAATAAAACCCCTATGCTGCCCAGGTATCCAAACGCATCGGCTACATAAATCAGGAAACCTACCGTACCTATATACTTAAAGGTGGCAAGCAAACGATCAAAAAGAATGCTATTGAAAGGAACGTAACCGAGATATAGTCCTAATCCGATCAGGATCATCCATACAGGTGGACTGACAATCTTTTGCTCAAACAGAAATGTGCTTAAACCGATTAGTATCATACCAAATAAAATAATGATATGGTTAACCATCAAGGCTATTTTATTATTCTTAATCACCATGATCGAGCCCATGACGATCAAAACTGCAATGGCTATAGGAATTTCGGTAGCTGTAAAAATTTCCGGTGAATCAATGTACCCTAAAGTTTTCCAAACATCCGACGTGAAGTTATCGCGGAAATCCCGGAATGCAGTAAGGAGCATATATGCCAGCGTGAATAAAACGATTCCTGGCCAGAAATTTGAAACGAAAGTCTTGCGATCAAATTTATCCATGGGCTGACGCTTTGTTCGAAGTTCTTCGTCAAGCATTGAAGGCGGTGGAAGTTTATCCAAGAGCCACAAAAATATTAACAGCGGGATAAAGAAGACGCTTGCTGTTACAAAGGGCATCCACATTTCAGAGACACCCCAGTCACGCATGATAAAACCGCCGACAGATTTGGCAAGTCCGGCGGAAAAAATAAAGCTTACTGAAAGTCCTGCCCCAAGGACTTCTGTATATCGGCGCCCCTCGAGGTAGCCAAAAATCATTCCCCATACGAGCCCCAATGGAAATCCATTGATCAGTAAAAATATGATGTTGTAAGGTGGTGGCACTATTGCGAAAAATAACCACGCGACGCCAGCTACACTGGCCATCCATAGAATTCCAATCGCACGCGAAGTCGGTTTTAATTCGGAGATAATTTTTATACCGGCGAATTTTGAAAGTGCGTAGCCAATAACCTGAAATGTGACCAGCCAGACTTTGTAACTTATTCCCCAATAGCTCATGCCATCGAATGTGGCGACAGGAAAAGCCTTTCGAAAAGCATAAATACACGTGTAAAGACTAAAACCTATTATCGTTGCATACAAGGCAAACCAAAAGCCATGCGTACGTTGTAACCAGCGGGTTATCGGAGAACTAGCGTATGATACCATGCTGATTGAAGGGGAAGGCCTGCCATTTTCCGTCGTGTAAAATGGTCAATGATTTAAATCCAATTTTTTTAAGAACTGCAGCGGTCTCTGGAAATTGGTTGATAATATCATCGCGATGATGTGCATCACTGCTGATTGTCACGGGAATATTTTTTTGGAAAAGAATTTCTAAAATCCATGAACTCGGATAGGTTGTCTCTGATTTTTTTTGGTAAATACCACGCGTGTTGACTTCAACTATCGCACCACTTGAATGGATTGCATCAATTGTTTTTTTTATTTCATCCTGATACCAGGTGTCCGCTTCATTGAAAAATTTGCCCCCAACATTTTGCATCTTGATTTTGTCCATGTGCCCTATAATTGACGGACATGCTGTCGTTATCATATTTCGCGTCAATTCTAGATATCGTGAAATGGTATCCTTAATATTATTATTAAAGATCTTTTCTAATCCTTCCAGGAAGAGCGCGTGTGATCCGTCTATTTCCCACCCGGTTCCGTCCGGTAATTTTTCTACAAAATGAACAGAACCAATGGTGTAGTCCAATACATCTTTAAACAGATTAGGAGAAGTTATTCCAGGAATAAAATCAACTTCCAACCCTTTATAAATTTCTATTTCCCTTGTCGACGCTTTTATTTTTTCTATGCTATTAATATAGTCTTGGAGTCTGTCAGCCTTCATTGTCCAGTGGGTAGTAAAAGGAACCGGAGCGTGCGAAGAAAAACCAAGGCTCATGATATTTAGGTCTTTTGCTCGCTGAACATAATCCATCAACTCACCTTTTCCGTCGCAGTAGTTACTGTGTGTATGAAAGTTTGCCCACATGGTAATATCAATTTAGACTGTTCGGTAATTAGCAAATTCGAGGTTCAAGTTAGGTGAAGCGCGAAACTTCTGCTAAAAAATTCAATCATAAATTCCGGACGTGGTCATCGTCTCGTTAAAGGTGAACTCTGTCAATACGAAAAAGTTCATCCACGTTAAAAGAATGTTAACAAGAAAAGTCGCTTTTTTATAACGTTCGTCAGATTTTGCTTTGTTGGATTCAGCAACTGTTAATTCTGTTTTCATTTATACTTCAAAGATTAATAGAGGGGTAATGGTCAACTAAACGAAACTTCAAGTCTATTCTTAACCTTTGACCTGCAGTTAAACCACAATAATGGAAAATGACTACGGCCGTGTTGTTTTCTTTATGGTGAGTTGACCGCGATACACAACCCCAAATCAATTTACTTATGAATCAACCTCTACTAAAGAAAATAATTTCTTTAGGTTCCCAACCACAGCGTGCGCTCCTTTTTGCAAGTGCATGGCTTCTGTTAATTTGTTCTGCCTATGCGCAGACAAATGTTTCCGGGCGAGTTACATCTGGTGAAGATGAAGCGCCACTGCCTGGAGTAAACATTCTCGTAAAAGGAACTTCTAATGGTACTATATCCGATGCAGATGGAAAATTTAGCATCGCAGTTCCGTCTGAAGAATCAATTCTTATATTTTCTTTTGTAGGCTATCAAGCGCAAGAGCTTTCTGTAGCCGGACGCACTTCTGTTGATGTAGCGTTGGCATCTGATGCAAAACAGCTTTCAGAAGTTGTGGTTACCGCATTGGGCATCGAGCGCGAAACACGTGATCTTGGTTATGCTGTTCAGGAAATTAATGGTGATGATTTAACGAAAGCACGCGAAACGAATATCGGAAATGCGCTTGCTGGTAAAGTAGCAGGCGTTACGGTTGTTGGCAACCCTAGCGGTATTGGTGGATCATCCCGTATTACTATTCGGGGTGAACGTTCATTGAATATTAACAAAAATCAACCGCTTTATATCGTAGATGGTGTTCCTATAACGAATGAAATTTTCGGTTCGTCAGGCAGAAATAATCAGGATGTTGATTATGGCAATGGTGCAGGGCTTGTAAATTCCGATGATGTGGAATCGCTCACTGTACTAAAGGGCGCAAGTGCAACGGCATTGTATGGATCACGAGGACAAAACGGAGTTATCATTATTAAAACAAAATCCGGCAAAGGTTCTAAAGGCGCAGGAATTAGTGTAAACACTACCGTCTCGTTTGAAAGCCCGCTACGACTGCCAGATTATCAGAATGTATATGGACAGGGCCTTAACGGAGAGTTTGGTTTTAAAGATGGTAACGGTGGGGGTGTGCGCGACGGTGTTGATGAAAACTGGGGCCCTAAAATGGAAGGCCAGTTGCTGCCGCAATTTGATTCACCAACTTCTAACGGCTTACGCGGTGGGGATGTAGGAAATTTGAACACACAAATTGGTCCAGTAGACTTAGCTGCTCAGCTTGCCGCACGCGGCGAAATTACACCAACACCATTCACTGCGCATCCTGATAACATAAAGGACTTTTTTGAGACAGGTGTGACCTATACTCAGAATGTTGCTGTTACGGGCAGCAACGAATTCGGTGATATTCGCGCCTCCTACACATTGCTCGATCAAAAAGGCATGGTGCCTAACACGGACTTGAAGAGACACTCTTTTTCACTTTCATCAGGATACAAACTAACCCAGAAACTTCGCATTCAAACCAACGCCAATTATGTGAAGAACCTTAGCGACAACCGACCAAACTTGAGTTATGGTACTGAAAATATAATGTATCTGATTAACTGTTGGCTCGGGCGTCAGATTGATCTAAACTCGTTGCGTAACTATTGGCAAGCAGGCAGAGTTGGTCTTAACCAATTCAACTTCAACTATAACTATCACGATAATCCGTATTTCAATTTATACGAAAATACCAATGGACAGGAAGTTGACCGGTTGTATGGGAACATTGCAGCGACCTACCATTTTACCGACTGGCTGAGTTTGATGGCTCGCGTAGGAACAGACTATAGCGATGAATTCAGAAACAGAAAACGGGCATTCAGCACGCAACGCTATCCATTAGGAAGTTATCGTGAAGAACAAGTTTTTTTACAAGAGACTAACGCAGATTTCTTGCTGAGTTTTAACAAGGAATTAAATACGGACATAAGTCTTGCAGTAAGCGTAGGAGGTAACGCCATGCGACGCCGCTATAATTTATCTGACATCAGTGCACCTCAATTGACGGCTCCGGGCATTTACAGCCTGAATAATGCCCGTGTACCGCTTGAGTACTATTCTTTCAGTTCCGAGAAAAGGATTAATAGTTTATATGCTTTTGCACAAGTTGGATTCAAGGACTATTTATTTCTAGAGCTAACAGCGCGCAACGACTGGTCTAGTACACTACCTTCAAATAACTGGTCGTATTTTTATCCTTCAGCTTCTTTAAGCGCAGTAGTATCAGAGATGCTTAATATTACTAGCGGACCATTAAGCTTTGCAAAGGTTAGAGTAGGAGTTGCTGGTGTGGGAAATGATACCGATCCTTATCAATTAATTTCAACCTATTCGGCATTAGCACCTGCGCATGGTTTGCCAACGTATTCAGAGTCAGCAGTCATTCAGAACGCTAATTTGAAACCTGAGCAAAGCCGTTCAATCGAAGTTGGAACGGAGTTGAAATTTTTAGGAGATAGGATTGGTCTTGACTTTACATATTATCAGACACGGAGTGAAAACCAAATCTTAAACGTTCCGCTCTCCATAACAAGTGCTTATAGTTCAAGAATCATCAATGCTGGCTTAATTGAGAATAAAGGTATTGAAGCGATGTTGAATCTGATTCCAGTTCAGTCAGAGAGTGGATTCCAATGGTCCGTTAATTTTAACTTCTCAAGGAATAGAAGCCGGGTGTTGGAGTTATACAAAGATCCGGAGTCAGGACAGGAAATTAAGAATTATGTATTGGCAGACCGTTATGTAACGGTGGAAGCCCGCGTAGGGGAACGCATGGGAGATATGTATGGTATCGGCTATCAACGCGTGAGCAACGATCCTTCAAGCCCTTATTATGATCCAACCGGAGAACATGTTGGTGAAGTAGTTTACAACAGCCAAGGGAAACCACTTCCTACACCTTCTAAAATGAAATTGGGAAATTACAATCCGGATTGGATGGCAGGTATTTATAATACGGTAAGCTTTAAAGGACTTAGCCTTGGCTTCTTGTTTGATATTCGCTACGGCGGAAAAGTTTACTCGCATACCCAAACCGTTGGTAGAGAAGGTGGCATTATCGAAGAGACACTGGAAGGAAGAGCTAATGGCTATGATCTTACACTCGAAGGGAATGGCGTTATAGGCGATGGCGTTGTTCCTGTAAGAAACGGTGAAGGTACTATAACAGGCTACACGGCAAATGCCACAAAACTCTCTGCTCGCGAGTGGCACTCCACCATTACGTTGGGGAGAAGTTTGATTGAAGGCATGATGTATGATGCCTCTTTTGTGAAACTTCGCGAAGTCAAAATTGGATACACCTTGCCAAATAAACTGACGCAGCACCTTCCTGTTCGGGATATTAATATTTCATTTGTAGGACGAAATTTATTCTTGTGGACCGATGTTCCACACATCGACCCTGAAACAGCATCATCCAGCGGTGGTACCATTATTCCAGGAGTAGAATCAGTTGCGATTCCATCTGCTCGCAGCTATGGCTTTAACCTGAGTTTTAAACTTTAAAATACAAAGGTATCTGAGTCAGAAGTAAAAAATTTCTAATGCAAAAACTTTAGTGATGAAAATAATAAATCAATATAAAGCAGGATTACTTGCACTATGTCTTGCAGGCTGTACAGGTGAATTCGAAGAAGTTAATACAAATCCAAATAGTCCCCTTTCTACAACGCCCAACTTACTATTAACAGGGGTTGAAAGGGATATGATGAACTCCTTGTTAAATGAAACCTGGGGAATTGGAAATATTGTAATCCAACAAACTGCCAAAAACCAATTTGTGAATGAGGATCGTTATCTATGGGGTGAGTTGAATTCAATTTGGAATGCTGTCTACGACAACATGCGCGATGTGAATAACATTTTGATTCAGGCCGATGAGACAAATCAACCTAATTACAAGGGTGTCGGATTGATCTTGAAGTCATGGATGTTCTCGTTAGCGACAGACTGTTATGGTGATGTGCCGTATACAGATGCAGCCCAAGGAAAAACGGGTATATTGTTTCCCAGGTATGACACGCAGGAGGAAATATACAATGGCATACTTAGCGATCTTAACGAAGCGAATACACTGTTGAATGGGGCCATCAATGTGAGTGGTGATTTGATTTATGGAGGCGATGTCAAAAAATGGAGACGGTTGGCAAATTCCCTTCGGATCCGTTATCTCATGAGAATTTCTGATCGTAGGGATGTGTCAGCAGAACTCAAAACAATTTTAAACGACCCATCGACATATCCCATCTTTGAAAGCAACGCAGATCATGCCGTTTATTCTTATGTTTCTAGTGCACCGAATCAATTTCCATTGTTCTCCACTCGCATTGGATCATTTAATGAGTTTCGCGCCAGCAAGACAATGGTTGATTACTTAGAAAGTGTAAGTGATCCAAGATTGTTTGTGTTTTTTCGCCCAACACCGGCAACTGAATTAACGGCTTCGACGGACGATGATAAATATGACGGTATTCCTAACGGCCTGGATGATGTTGTTGCCCAGACATACAATGGTGGTCAACAATATCAGGCGCGCATCGGACCACTTTTTTATGAGCAGTCAAATTCCCCTAAAGGAATTCAGGTAGCGAAAGGAGTGATCATGACTTACGCGGAATTGCAATTCATTTTGGCCGAAGCGAGAGAAAAAAATCTGATAGACATTGGTGACGCGGAAACGTTTTATCTCAACGGCATAAAAGCATCATTCAATTATTATGGCATAACACCCGACGCATCCTACTTCGCGCAAGAGAAAGTCACTTATTCAGGAACTACTGAAAATAAATTTGAAAAGATCGGGAATCAAAAATGGGTAGCATCATTTTTTCAAGGATTCGAGGCGTGGTTTGACTGGCGCAGAACAGGATATCCTGTTTTACAGCCAGCTGTTGACAATCAAAATGAGGATCGAATACCGGTGCGGTTTATTTTCCCCAGGATCGAGCAATCCTTAAATTCAAATAACAGAGAGGCAGCCGTTTCACGGCAGGGTGCTGACGATATTAACACAAGAGTTTGGTGGGACGTTAATCCGAATTGAACCAAGCAGTCAGGAGAATTTTATTTCTCCTGACTTATTTGCTGTCCATTATAAGGTTCTTAATGACATTACGTTTAGCAATACATTTTCCTCTTCAAGCCTTTCAATAATTCTCATGAAAAAAATTCTATTTGCTTTAATAATTAGCTGGTCGTCTGTCTCATTCGGTCAATCATTAAAAACGGAAAATGTCATTTTGATCACGCTCGATGGTATGCGGTGGCAGGAGATTTTTAATGGCGGTGATTCTTCTCTCATGCGCCAGCAGGTTTACCTTAAAGACGAAAAACTCAGGGAAAAATTTTGGCGCGATGATGCAACGGAAAGACGAAAAGCATTGCTTCCCTTTTTCTGGAACACACTTGCAGTAAAAGGTCAACTCTATGGAAACAGAGCGTTAGGTTGTAAAGTAAATGTTACCAACAACCAATGGTTTTCTTATCCCGGTTATAGCGAGATACTCACTGGCCATGCCGACGATGATCGCATCAACAGCAATGACAAACTGTATAATCCCAATGGAACAGTCTTGGAATTTATAAATCAGCAAGCGGCATTCAAGGGTAAGGTTGCTGCATTTTCTTCGTGGGATGTTTTTCCATATATCATTAATGACAAGCGTAGTGGCGTAGTGGTAAATGGTGGTTTGGTAGAAGCGAAGGGGGATAAGCTCACGGAAAAAGAGAAAACACTAAACCAGATAATGACAAATATCCCGAACCCTATAACTGGCGTACGGTTGGATGCATTCACATTTTATTATGGGCTCGAGTACATGAAAAAGAATAAACCACGAGTAATGTATTTTGCGTTTGATGAAACAGATGATTTCGCCCATCAAGGCGAATATGCCGCGTATCTGAATGCCGCGAATTACACGGATCGTTTTATTGGCGAGTTGTGGAATTATTTGCAGACAGACCCGGTGTACAAAAATAAAACAACAATGATTCTTACCTGCGATCATGGTCGTGGCGTCAATGCCCAGGAATGGAGACACCATGGTAAAAAAATTGCTGAGGCTGACCAGATCTGGATGGCGGTAATTGGTCCGGACACGCCAGCTAAGGGAGAAGTAAAAGGTGAATGTCAATATTACCAAAATCAGGTTGCGAAAACCATGGCGTCTTTTTTAGGGCTGAACTATCAAGCCGACAAAAAAGTTGGCGACGAAGTTTTGTCGATGATGGGAAAATAATTCAAGGCCACAGTTTAAGGTAAAGATCTGCATGTCGCCGATATATACAACTGCTTATCTAGGCGCCAATTAAACCTTAAACTGTGACCTTAAAAATCTACCGCACTTCTCCCAGGGAAAAAACAATGGGCTGAACCAACCTGACATTCACTGGCTTACCACGTTGTTTGCCAGGAGTCCATTTTGTTAAAGCCAGAATGCGTTTCGCTTCTTCATCGCAGCCATGGCCAATTCCCTTTAGTATTTTAAAGTGACTAAGTTGCCCTTTATCATTAATCGTAAATTCAACAAACACCTTTCCTTTCACACCCATTCTGGATGCTGGTTTCGGATACTTGATATTCTTGGATAACGTTTCATAAAAAGCGGTCCATCCTCCAATTGGCTCGGGCATCTTTTCAACTATCCGGAAGGTATCAGGTTCAATAGGTTCAGTAGGAATATCCAGCCTTCCAAGTCCGAAGTCAGGTGGCTCGGCTCCCTGATCTGGTGGGGCCAGCGTCTCATCGGTTTCCCTACCTGCATTTTCTACTGCTGTAAAATTATTCAGAACGGGTATAACAGGTTTTACTGGAAGTGGTTTGGGAGCCTCTATTTTCTTAAACGTTGTTACTCGCGGGTCATCATAAGTGAATATTTCGGCATTCGTTGTTTCTAATGAAATATAATCATTAGGTCTAACAGAAACTTTCCATTTGAAAGCAGAGATAACAAGAATTAAACTCACGATGAGACCCACGTTTAGCAGCACACCACGTTTCTGGTGTACATCATACTTCGGATTTTTCTTAGGTTCCATAATTTTAAGGTTTAGGTAAAATATTTGGAACCGCGCGGTCAGGCGTTATAGCGCCATAAACATGTTTGAGATTAGAATGCCAGCTACTTCATTTCGTCACATCTCATTCAGTAAATTCCTTTTTCAAGTCTCGAACACTGAATAATAAAAAACTTTACGCTCTCCCGGCAGATCGTTAATTTCGTAACAGAGCAGGATAAGTTTACGCACACAAACCAGGATCTTTGCTCACTTCAACACTTCGAACTTCAACACTTCAACACTTTCTAACATGAACATCTATCGTATTATTTTTCTATCCTGTCTCGCCTTGAATGCATTCGCTCAGACAGGAAATTTCAATGGTCTTGATATGAGCATGGGAAACCTCTACAAATTATCCAATGCCAAGACGCGCTCAATCAGCCCTGAAAATTTTACCGGCGAACCTGGCAAGGGTGGAATGGCGACGCTCGAACAGGGAAGTGCAAAAGATGCTGCAAGAGATCTTGGACAAGGATGGAAAGTTAATCCTTTTGTAGTTATTGAAGCAGGTCAGACATTTACTTTAGCGGAAATGACAGGGCCAGGGTCAGTGCAGCACATATGGATGACACCCACCGGCAATTGGCGATATTCCATTATTCGATTTTATTGGGATGATGAAAAGGAGCCTTCAGTAGAAGTTCCGGTCGGTGATTTTTTTGGTATGGGATGGGGTGAATATGCACATCTTAATTCTTTAGCCGTTACAGTCAATCCTGGAAGTGCATTTAATTGTTATTGGCCGATGCCTTTTCGGAAAAAATGTAAAATCACGATGGAAAACATAGGTGAGGAAAAAATGAGGTTGTACTACCAGGTTGATTACACATTGACAGAAGTCCCCAGCGACGCAGCATACTTTCATGCACAATTCAGACGAAGTAATCCTACCAAAGGGTCCTTGTTCACATTGGTGGATGGCATCAGAGGAAAAGGTCATTACGTAGGAACGTATATGGCCTGGGGTGTCAATAACAATGGATGGTGGGGCGAAGGTGAAATCAAATTTTTTATGGATGGTGATGGGAAATATCCAACGATCAGCGGTACAGGAACGGAAGATTATTTTTGCGGATCATACAATTTTGAAAATAGAAAAACCAAACAGTACCAGGAATTTTCAACGGCCTATGCAGGATTACATCAGGTTATCAGACCCAACGGGATGTATACTTCGCAGCAGCGTTTTGGTTTATACCGATGGCATGTTATGGATCCCGTCAGATTTGAAAAAGATTTAAAGATCACTATTCAGGATTTGGGTTGGAGGAGTGGTGGCAGATACCTTCCACAACAGTCTGATATTAGTGCCGTTGTTTTCTGGTATCAAACAGAACCACATCAATCATTTCCGAAATTGCCCTCTCGAAATGATTTAGAGGTGAACTAGCAAAGGTTTGGTGTTTGTTCAAACTGAATAAACTTTTCGGCATAAAAAAACGCAGCGTGAATAATCGCGCTGCGTTTTTTTTTCTTCATTCTGTTATTTCACTGAAAATTTATAGACCGTTTGCGATTTATAAACTTCGCCCGGATTGAGAACAGTTGTAGGAAAAGATGGTTGATTCGGTGAATTAGGAAAATGTTGTGTCTCCAGGCATAGCCCGTAACGTTTGGCATATACGGTGCCATACTTTCCAGTAAGTGTTCCATTAAGGAAATTTCCAGTATAAAATTGTACGCCTGGTTCAGTGGTGTACATTTCCATAAATCTACCACTGACGGTGTCATGGACCGTAGCCACCGCCTGGGAATTATTATTGCCATCGAATACCCAGCAATGATCATAACCCCCTGCATGTTTTAGCTGTTCATCGTTAGCGTCAATACGTTCGCCGATGACATGCGGTGTTGTAAAATCAAACGGTGTTCCTTTTACATCTTTGAATTCTCCGGTAGGGATTAAACCCTTATCAACCGGTAAAAATTTTGAAGCAGCCAAAGTCAATGTATGTCCAAGGATGTCGGTCTTTGTATTCCCTGACAAATTAAAGTAAGTATGATTGGTCAGGTTGACAACCGTCTTTTTATCGGTCGTTGCCTGGTAATCTATTTTTAATTCATTGTCATTGGTTAAGGTATATACCACCTCTGTTTTTAAATTACCGGGATATCCTTCTTCCAGATCTTTGCTGGTATAAGTAAGCTTTAACACAGCACCTTCAGGAGTAACATAATTGTCAGCGGCCCATACGGCTTTATCAAAACCTTTAAGTCCTCCGTGTAAATGATTTTCACCATTGTTAACGGCGAGGTTATAGGTTTGATCATCCAGTTTGAATTTTCCTTTTGCAATGCGGTTGCCATAACGCCCTACGATGCATCCAAAAAACGGATTAGATTTTACATAGCTTGACAAAGAGTCAAACCCCAATACCACATCTTCAAATGTGCCGTTTTTATCTTCGGTTTTTAGGGATACGATGATTCCTCCGTAGTTCGTTACGGTCATCGTAGTGCCCACGGTATTGGTGAGCGTATAAAGGGAGATTTCGGTTCCATCCTCCAGTCGGCCATAAACTGACCTGCTAGTGGTTGCTTCAGGAACTGAAACCGAGTCGTCGGAGCTTTCCGTGGGTTCAGATTTTGGTTTGCACCCTGTAAAAATTACAATTAGTGCAGTTACTACCAAGAAAGGAAGAACAAATTTTTTCATTAGGGTTTAGCGGTTGGGTGTTTAATGTTTATAGCCTAAAAGTAATATGGGGTGTGTATTAATCCTAGGACGCCGTTGGATGATCTATAGTCACACTAATAAACTTAAGTTACTGCACTACAATATATTCCACATCCTATTAGATTTTTATGATTCCTGTCCCATCTTTAATTGAAACGATGTAGGTGTTCATTTTCACATTGAATTGCTTCTCATACGCTCCACTCATGGAATTAATGAAGTTCTTCACCTGATCCTTAATCACAAAATTAATAGTACATCCACCAAAGCCACCACCCATCATTCGGGCGCCAAGAACCCCATCTATTCTTTTTGCTTCGTCAACCAAGAAATCAAGCTCTTCACAACTCACTTCATAAAGCCTGGATAATCCTTCGTGCGTAGCATACATTTTTTTTCCAAAAGCGGCGAGATCACCTTTTTCTAAATCTTTGGAAGCGTCCAATACGCGTTGATTTTCCTGGACAACGTATGTGCATCGATCGTAAACCTTACCGGGAAGTGCCGCCTTTTGAGATTCAACCATCTGAAGAGTAGCATCACGCAAGCTGTGGACCTCGGGATAATGATCGCGAAGGATCTTAACACCTTGCTCACATTCCATACGCCTAGTATTGTAGGCGGAGCTGGCCAACGAATGCTTTACCATGCTATCGCAAAGCACGATGGCACTATTGTTCAGATTCACAGGGAAATAACGAAATTCCAACGATCGGCAATCAAGGACAAAGGCCTTTCCTTCCAGTCCCATCATGCTGGAAAATTGATCCATAATTCCACATTTGACGCCGGCGTAATTATGTTCCGCCCACTGTGCTATAAAGATTAATTGCTGTCGTGGTATATTAAATTGATGAAGCTGATCCAAAGCAAATGCAAAACTACATTCCAGCGCCGCCGAAGAAGAAAGTCCAGCACCAGTGGGGACATCACCATCAACGACACAGTTAAAGGATTTCACAGCATGCCCCTGATCGATAATTTTTCTGACAACACCCAATAAATAATTCGCCCACAGGGGAGATTTGACCCGGGCGGGATCGCTTGTATGGAATGAAAAAAATTCATTGTTCTTTACTGAAAAGAGCGTCGAATGATCATCCATTGAAAAGTCAATAGCCACCACGATATCCCGATTAATCGCAGCAGGCATCACAAATCCTTCATTGTAATCGGTATGTTCGCCAATAAGATTAATCCTTCCGGGCGAGCGTGCCAGGATGGGTTGTGTATCAAATAATTCTAAGAATTTTCTATAAACACTTTTGGGACTAAATTGCTCCTTTTCCAATATCTTTCACGTTTATGAGTGCGAAGTTAACTATTGACAGCATTAATTTAAGAAAAGAAGGCACGCAAAACTTAAGGGAACTTTGTCGGTTGTGTGATGTTAGTTACGGAGATGCTGAGTAGTTTGACTGGGTTGGTTCATAAACTAAATTGTACCAGATTTCCAACAACCGAAAAGTATACTCGTTTATTATTGCATATTAAATATTAAATATAACCTCACGTGAACTGGTCGGACGTTTTAAATTATGCCACAAAGGGTACTCCTGCTCCTGATAAGCGGGTCGAGAAGTCTGACGAGGAATGGATGAAAATCCTTACCCCCGAAGAATTTCGTATAACGAGGAAGAAAGGTACTGAGCGTGCCTTTACGGGTGAATATTGTGAGGCCCATGAGCCGGGCCTGTATGCATGCCGTTGTTGTGGTACACCGCTTTTTGATTCTACCCAGAAGTTCGAGTCTGGCACCGGTTGGCCAAGCTTCACAGAACCTGTGAAAGATAATGTTATTCAATATGAGAAGGATACTTCCTTTGGTATGACGCGGGTAGAAGTGATGTGTAATATTTGTGATGGACATCTCGGTCATGTGTTTCCAGATGGTCCCAAACCTTCCGGGCTCCGGTTTTGCATCAATTCAGCATCGATCAAACTCGTCGGCTAAGTTTGGCAGGGCTCTTTTTACTATTCTAAGGTTGGGTTACCGCCAGCTAATTCATCATCGGTTATTATCGTGAACCCGCGCAGGATGTACATCACCGTGAATAAGAAGTCAGGTTCAGACGTGCGGCCTTGGATGTTGTTAAATTATCGGACTAATCACATGACGGTTAAAAAAGTTCTTCTATAGCAAAGATTGTCAGGTACCAATTTCAAGGAAACTTGAAACAAGGATAAATACTGTATTTAAAAACATCATGCGCCGGCCCGCCGTTTATTAGGTAATTCGATTTAAATAATCAGCGATGAAACGAAAATTAGAAGGACAGGTAGCAATTGTTACAGGAGCTAGCTCTGGCATTGGCGCTGGTGTAGCCAAGGCGTTGGCAGGCGAAGGTGCCTCTGTTGTCATAAACTATTCATCAAGTGCGGAGAAAGCTGAAAAAGTCAAGGAAGAAATACAAAGCGCGGGAGGGACAGCCACGATCATAAAAGCCGATGTGAGCAAGGAAGAAGACGTTTTAGCAATGTTCCAGGAAACTTTTAAACAATTTGGCACGATAGATATCCTCATCAACAACGCAGGCTTACAAAAGGATAACAAATTTCATGAGATGTCACTAGAAGAATGGAACCGCGTTATTGGTATCAATTTAACAGGTCAGTTTTTATGTGCCAGGGAAGCGATAAAAGAATTTCTCAGGCGCGGGGTAGTGCCTGAGAGATCGCGAGCGGCAGGAAAAATCATATGCATGAGTTCCGTGCATGAAGTTATTCCATGGGCTGGCCATGCTAATTATGCCGCATCGAAAGGTGGCGTAATGATGTTGATGAAAAGCATCGCGCAGGAATATGCCCCAATGAAGATCCGCGTTAATAGCATTGGCCCGGGTGCGATACGGACGCCTATAAATCATGCAGCATGGCAAACACCCCAGGCGTATAAACAATTGTTAAAACTTATACCCCAGAAAAGAATCGGAGAAGCCGAAGACATTGGAAGTGCAGCCGTATGGTTAGCCTCCGATGATTCTGATTATGTGAATGGCATTACACTTTTTGTGGATGGCGGTATGCTGTTATATCCAGGGTTTGAGGATAATGGCTGAGGAGTGTCGAAGTGTTGGAGTTCGGAGTGTTGAAGTTGTGCTACTAATCAAGTTTTTTAACTTACTTCGAATTCAAAACACAGAATGTCTGGTATGACTATAATACTTCGCACGCCCGCAATCTCCGCACACTTCAACACTTCGAACTTCAACACCTCAACACTTCCATGAACTCCGAGCAACTCCGCCTTATCGAAGACCGCGACAACAAAAAAAGGTGGCGCAAGTTTGGACCATATGTTACAGAACGTCAATGGGGAACTGTGCGTGAGGACTACAGCCCTTACGGAAACGCGTGGGAATATGTATCGCATGATGCTGCCCGGAGTAAAGCCTTTCGATGGGGAGAGGAAGGAATCGGTGGCATCAGTGATGACCAGCAGCTATTGAATTTTTCCGTAGCCTTCTGGAATAAAAAAGATCCTATCATCAAGGAACGCATTTTCGGCCTCACCGGAAAAGAGGGTAATCATGCTGAAGATTGTAAAGAACATTACTATTACCTCGACAGCACGCCAACGCACTCGTACATGAAGATGTTGTACAAATATCCTCAGAGCGAGTTTCCTTATAATGACCTTGTCCAGGAAAATCGCAGACGGGGAAAACTCGATCCTGAATATGAACTGATCGATACCGGCATCTTTAATCACAATAAATATTTTGATGTCTTCATCGAATACGCGAAGGCAGATACTGACGATATTCTCATTCGGATTACTGTTCATAATCGCGGTGCTGACGAATCGTCTCTCCATGTACTCCCTCACGTTTGGTACCGAAATACCTGGTCATGGGGCTATGATCATTATAAGCCCCAAATGTATCTGGACGATAAAGGATATATACAAATCATTCACCGCGACCTTGGTAATTATTATCTGATGGCGGAAGGACAATCTCCAGCATTGTTTTGCGAGAATGAAACAAACACAGCACGGTTATACAATTCGCCCCGGCCGGGAACTTTCAAAGATGGCATCAATGACTATCTCATTCATGGAAAAAAGGACGCTATCAACGCGCTTCCCAAGGGAACAAAAGCTGCGTTTAATTATGAGCTATCAATTCCGGCAGGCGCCTCCAAGACGATCCGGTTACGCATGTCACCTGAATTTTTTTTAGAACCTTTTGAGGACTTTGATCAGATCTTTAAAGAAAGACTCAAAGATGCTGATCAGTTTTTTTCAGACATGCAGAAAAATATCAGCGATGAAGATAAGAGGGGAATTCAGCGGCAGGCGATCGCTGGACTGATGTGGAGCAAGCAGTTTTTTTACTATGATGTGGCGCAATGGTTAAAAGGCGATCCGGCACAACCGCCTCCTCCAAAGGAAAGAAAACATGGAAGAAACAGTGAGTGGACGCACCTAAATAATGCTGATATCATTTCGATGCCCGACAAGTGGGAATACCCATGGTACGCGGCTTGGGATCTTGCCTTCCACATGATTCCGATTGCTATGGTGGATCCGGAATTTGCAAAAAAGCAAATGATCTTGTTGACTAAAGAATGGTACATGCATCCCAATGGTCAGCTACCTGCTTATGAGTGGGCTTTTGGCGACGTTAACCCTCCGGTGCACGGTTGGGCTACTTGGCGCGTATATAAGATTGATGAAAAACTGCAGGGCAGAGGCGACCGGAAGTTTTTGGAGGAAGTGTTCCATAAGTTGCTGCTGAATTTTACGTGGTGGGTTAATAAAAAAGATTATAACGGTAATAATATTTTTCAGGGAGGCTTTTTGGGAATGGATAATATCGGTGTGTTTGACCGAAGTAATCAATTGCCGACCGGGGGATTTATAGAGCAATCTGACGGGACGAGTTGGATGGCGATGTTTACGTTGAACATGTTAAGAATGTCGCTTGAACTTTCCAAAGAAAATTCAACCTATCAGAACCTGGCTACAAAATTCTTCGAGCATTTTTTATACATCGCAGGCGCCATGGCCAACGTTGGAAACGAAGGTATCAACCTGTGGGACGAAGAGGATGAATTTTTCTATGATGTTTTACACACGCCGGATAATCATCGGTTCAGGATGAAAGTTCGGTCAATGGTCGGACTCGTTCCATTGTTTGCTGTAGAAGTGCTAGACCAGGAGTTGTTCGATTCCATGCCTGAATTTACTGAACGCCTACAATGGTTCCTGAAGTATCGGCCAGACCTAGCCAACCTGATATCGAGATGGAATGAAAAGGGCAAGGGTGAAAGACATTTGCTTTCCCTTTTGCGTGGACATCGGATGAAAAAGTTGTTGAAACGAATGTTAAAAGAATCCGAATTTCTTTCTGAATATGGAATTCGCGCGCTGTCCCGGGTCCATTTGGATAATCCGTATGTACTGCACGCTAATGGAAGTGTTTTTTCAGTTAAATACACGCCAGGTGAAAGTGATACAACATTGTTTGGAGGAAATTCAAACTGGCGTGGACCTATTTGGTTTCCTGTAAACTATCTACTGATCGAGTCTTTGCAGCGTTTTCACCATTACTATGGTGATGATTTTAAGGTAGAGCATCCAACAGGATCAGGAAAATATTTAACACTTCGTGAAATTGCTGATGAGTTGTCGGAGCGCTTGATCAAAATTTTTAAACGAGACAAAACGGGCCGCCGGCCCGTGTTTGGTAAAAATGAAAAGCTTCAACAAGATGAACATTTTCGTGACTATATTTATTTCTACGAATACTTCCATGGCGATAATGGCAGAGGGGTGGGAGCTACGCACCAAACCGGTTGGACTGGTCTGGTAGCAAAATTAATACAACCTCGAAAGCCATAGTTCAACACTATCCGTAACAAACTTATATATCCGGGCCCTCGATATGAAATTCGGTAAAAACATCCTTTCTGACTTCGATAAGTCCCGGGAATTAGAGTGGCTTGAGACCAACGGGGTGGGTGGATACGCAAGTAGTACGATCTCCGGTGCAAATACCAGACGTTATCATGGTTTGCTAATAGCTTCCACGAATCCACCGGTCGGACGAATGAATGTACTTTCAAAATTGGATGAGACCATTGTCGTTGGTGAAAAAAGAATTGATTTAGGAACAAATCAATATCCGGGCACGCTTCACCCAACAGGTTTTCAATATCTGGATCAATTCGAGCGAGATTTATTCCCTGTTTTTATCTATCGAGCGGGTGGTATAGAAATTAAAAAGACGATCGCAGCCATTCATGGCGAGAACACCACAATTGTTTTGTACGAAGTAATCAACGCTCCCGATGTCTTTCAATTGGATTTATTGCCGTTATATGCCAGCCGCGATTTTCACAGCCTGTCTCATGCAAATGATTTTATCGGTAAACAATATGTTTTTGAAGAAGGGACTTTCAGGACATTGAATTACCATTGTTGCCCCGAGATTTTTATTTCAGTGCCCCACTCACAATTCACACCAGGTCGAACATGGTATTACAATTTTGAATATGTTGTTGAACAGCATCGCGGCATGGATTATAAAGAGGACTTATACAGTCATGGCGTTTTTTCCGTCGAACTGAAAAAAAGGGAGAAGCTTGGCGTCATAATTTCCACTGACGACCCTACAGGACGAGATGCATTTCAACTTTTTGAAACCGAACAGAAACGCCGGCAAAATCTTGTCTCTAATTTTTCAGGACATGAATTATTAAAGCGTTTAACGCTTGCAGCCGATCAGTTTATTGTGAAGCGAAAAAGGCATAGTACCATCGTTGCGGGATACCCCTGGTTTGCCGATTGGGGGAGAGATACCATGATTTCGTTACCAGGTTTGTGTTTGGTGACAGAACGATTTGACGATGCAAGAGATATTCTTTTACAGTTTACTAAATTCATCAGTGAAGGAATGATGCCAAACCGCTTTCCCGATCATGGTGAAGTACCTGAATACAATACCATGGATGCAACTTGGTGGTATTTTATAGCCAGTTACCAATACTATTTAGCTACAGCGGATAAGGGGCTCGTTAAAGAATTGTTGCCAATATTGGAAGACATCGTAGCATGGCATTACAAAGGAACGCGCTTTAATATTCAAGTTGATGCAATGGATGAATTGTTAAGTGGAGGAGAGGAAGGGGTTCAGCTAACGTGGATGGATGCCAAAGTTGCCGATTGGGTGGTGACACCGCGCAGGGGAAAACCCGTTGAAATAAATGCGCTTTGGTATAACGCATTATGCATAATGGCATTATTTTACAGGGAAGTCGGAAGCGCTGACAAATCAACTTTATACCGCACCAGAGCTACCAAAGTGCTCAACAGTTTTAATGAGTTGTTTTGGAACGAACAGCAGCGATACTTGTATGATCATGTAAATGGTGATTATAAGAACACTGACTTGCGACCTAATCAATTGTATGCGATCAGTCTCCCTTTTTCATTGCTATCCGACGAACGTGCCAATGCTGTCTTTGAGGCAGTTTCAAAACATTTATTTACATCGCGAGGATTACGGAGTCTTTCTCCTTTGCATCCTGATTATAAGTCGGCGTATAAGGGAGACGTGTGGAGTCGCGATGGGGCATATCATCAGGGAACTGTGTGGAGCTATTTAATGGGCGCTTACATTGATGCGCTGTTTTATGTTAAAGGTGAGAGTGCTAAAAATGAAGCGTCACAAATCATCAACTCGTTTTCAGAACATCTGGATGAGGCAGGTGTAGGAACTATTTCTGAAATTTTCGACGCGGATCCTCCGCATACACCACGCGGTTGTATCGCCCAAGCGTGGAGTGTAGGCGAAATACTTCGTGTTATTGCAAAATATAACTTGCTTCCCGGGATGAATGCGGTCGGGAAAAAAATTCAAGAGGCTAATACAGCAGTGAACTAATTACGTTAAGTTGACAGATGTTTACTCAATCAACCACCCACATAGGTAAACGGTGTGATTGACTTTAGTTTGGTTTTTAAGTCCTCATTAACCTTCAGTGTATCAATAAATGCCACCAGGCTTTGCTGCGTTATCTTTTCATTTTTACGCGTCAGGGTTTTTAGGGCTTCATATGGATTAGGGTAACCCTCTTTCCGCAAGATGGTCTGAATCGCCTCGGATACAACAGCCCAATTATTTTCTAAGTCTTGATTTATTGCGGAAGGATTCAATTCAAGTTTATTCAGCCCCTTAAGGATGGATTGAACGGCAATGTAAGTATGGGCAATAGGCACCCCGATATTTCTTAAAACTGTTGAGTCAGTTAGGTCACGTTGCAAGCGGGATATAGGAAGTTTCGCTGATAAAAATTCAAAAATAGCATTGGCAAATCCTAAGTTTCCTTCTGCATTTTCAAAATCGATAGGATTGACCTTATGCGGCATAGCCGACGATCCTACTTCACCCTCTTTTATTTTTTGTTTGAAATATTCCATTGAAATATACTGCCACATATCGCGGCAAAGATCAATAAGAATAGTATTGATGCGTTTCATGTTGTCGAACATCGCCGCCATGTTATCATAATGTTCAATCTGTGTCGTGGGATGACTTCTTACCAGTCCTAAATGATGACAGAAATCGTCCGCGAATTTGTTCCAATCTATATTAGGATAGGCAGCATAATGCGCATTTAGGTTACCCGTTGCACCGCCAAATTTTGCCGAAAAAGGAATGGTCTTGAGCTGATTCATTTGCTTTTCCAACCGCGACGCAAATACCATGATTTCTTTTCCAACACGGGTAGGTGATGCAGGTTGACCATGTGTATGCGCCAGCATCGGTACATCTTTCCATTCTTTGGCTAATCCATTCAGCTTTCCAAGCAACATGTCAATTAGCGGAAAATATTCGTGCTCGATAAAATTTTTGAGAAGTAACGGTATCGCTGTGTTGTTGATATCCTGAGATGTTAAGCCGAAATGAATGAACTCCTTGAACGGTTCAAGTTTCATGGAATCAAATTCTCTTTTGATGAAATATTCCAGGGCCTTTACGTCATGATTTGTGGTCTTCTCAATCGCCTTGATTTCTGAGGCCTTTTGTTCTGAAAAGGTTTTATAAATCCCCCGAATGTCTTTCAGCCTATAAACCGGGAAATCGTCTAACTCAGAAACAGTTCCGGATAGGGCGATCAAATATTCGATTTCCACTTGTATGCGGTAATGCATCAACGCAAATTCTGAGAAGTAAGGTGCCAGGGGCTTTACGGTTTCAAAATACCGTCCATCGATGGGCGATATGGCAGTTAGGGGATTTAGCTCCACTGTACGATTGGTTAGGTCTCAAAATTAATCGCTTACGGCGAAGAACCCAAAATTTAATTATTCCTCGCTACTTTTGCAGACGAAGGATTAGAGGGGAATGTATTTTAAACCTACGAATAAAGATCTTTGTTTGTACTATTGCACCGACGATGGACGTGTACACACAATTTACTTTTAACTGATAACGGATTTGCACCCATGGCATTTAGCTTTTTTAAAAAAACGGAGAAACCAAAAAAAGAAGAAACACACTCGGGACCCAAATACTATGATTTACGGGTAAAAAATATCATACAAGAAACAAAAGACGCTATCTCCATCGTCTTTGAACATCCTGCTTCAGGAAAGATAAACTATAAGCCTGGCCAGTTTTTGACCCTGATCACAAGTGTCAATGGCAAAGAAGTCAGAAGGGCATATTCACTATGCTCTTCTCCATTTGTAGATCACGACTTGGCAGTAACGGTAAAGCGTGTAGAAAACGGGTTGATGTCCAATTGGCTTCCCGATCATTTAAAAACCGGAGCTACTATAAAAGTGATGGAGCCAATGGGCCAGTTCACCACAGAATACAATACGAATAATAAACGCCATATTATTTTATTTGCCGGCGGATCGGGTATTACACCCATGATGTCTATCATTAAAAGTATTCTGTCTCAGGAACCCAATAGCATCTGCTCACTCATCTATTGTAACAGGGACATCGACAGCATCATCTTTAAAAATGACCTTGAAAAAATCGAAATAAGCGATGAGGGGAGATTGCATGTCATTCATGTTCTGGATAATGCACCAATGAATTGGCAAGGATATTCCGGGTTGTTGAATCATGACATGCTGACCAAACTTTTTGAACGTATTCCTGATTGGGGCATTGCAAACACAACGTACCTGATGTGCGGACCCGAAGGCATGATGAAAAATGTTGAGACGCTATTAGGCCAACGGAATATTCCGAAGGAGAAAATCTTTAAGGAGAGTTTCGTTCAGGGTACAATTGATAAGGATGAAAAGAAAGAGATTGCGACATCAGAAGAACTGAAACCGCGTGAGGTAACAATTCGCTATGACGGGCAGGAATATAAAGTTATGGTTCCGCCACATAAAGCAATTCTTGAGACGGCGCTGGACCAGGGGATTGATTTACCGTACTCTTGCCAAAGCGGATTGTGCACCGCCTGCCGCGGTAAAGCATTATCCGGCAAAGTGAAATTGGATGAAGAAGAGGGTTTGTCGCAATCAGAACGGGCAGAAGGTTATGTGCTTACTTGTGTTGGGCACCCACTCACCGATGATGTTGTAATAGAAATTGGTTGATCTGATTAATTTAAAAAACCATTTCCATTTTTAATCACCCCTGTTTTTAAGTCGATCTTATACATCGGGTTGTTTCCTCTTTTGCCGATTTGCCGCGGCACGATCATTCCTTTATAAGCATCTTCAATATCCTTTCCAGAACGTTCACGAGGTCCGAAAAAAATAAACTCGTTGTTAATTTTTTGAATCGGATAAAAATCCTGGTGAAACGCAATAAACAGTTGATTGTCTTTCGCAAATCCATACACACTGGTTTCCTTTTCTTCACCATCACAGTTTATCAGGGAGAAGTCGTCCAGTTTTACAGAACAGTTAATTGACACAGATGGCGCATTGTTTATGAATTCGTCGAAGGTGGTGTAGTATCCTTCCTTATAATCTGTTGCTTTTACAATAGGCATGGAGGAAAGGGAACGAAAACTTTGAGCAGGGTCAATTAAATCTTCTTTAGCGAAAGGCTGAACCGAATTTACCTCTGTTGCCCGTTTTGAAAATTGTATCAAGGCGTTTTCAATAACCGTTGCAACATTCGAAGCATGAAACGCTGTAACATCGGAACCGCGGGTCTCAATGGTTGCATGAACAGAGGTAACGTAGTAGTAATCTTGATTGTAAGGTATAAAGAAGTCCATGCTTATCTCTCCCCTGGCAGTCTCCCTCCACATGGACGTGATTTCCGAAACTGTGAGTTCTGAAATACGCAACACAATACCTTTGTCTTTGGAAAACAAATTTGCCCGTTTTAGTAATTCGTCCAATTCCTGGACACCTGGCTTCTCAAATACCGCAAGATCTTTTCGGTTGGTCACTCCGCGCTGAATGATCCCGATAACTTTGCTGTCCTTGCGGGCATCAACAATTTCCGAGATTTTGAAGGACATGCTGTCGGTATTCAGTTCAAAATCCGAAAGGGAAATTTTGAAAAGGTCCTGACTGAAACTGGTTAAGCTTGAAGCTACCAGTATAGCGGAAACGATAAACCTGGCCATAACTATGACAATAATGTGGATAGTAGAATGTGAAAGCGCCGAGAGGAATTCTAATTTAGGTGCAATTCCTACAGGTTGTATCCGCCATCCCGGACTTTTTTTATAATTACTTTCGAAAACGTTATAAAATTCCTTACGAGCGGAACAAAAAGGATAGCCTGCATAACTCCGGTAGACTCAAAGAGCAGGTTGTTTGGCAATACATATTTGGGCGAAGGGAACATCTTAGCCAGAATACCGTCATCTATGCCCGAAAAGAATACAATATTTTTAATCGCATGGTTGTAAACGCCTTCATACGCTCCAATAAGGATGATCGAAAAAACTAGGATGATCAGCCCATTGATGACGGAAAGGTGATTTTTCCATTTGCCTGCCCTATTTTTCACGAGCCAATGGATTGTCGTTGTCAAGATAACCACAGGTATGCTAAGCAATAAAACGTGAAGACGCCAAGGGGTTTCATAAACCATTGCGCCATAGACATGATGTAAAGATGTTATCAGCATCAATACATTGCTGTAAAAATTCAACTTTGAAACTTCTTCCTGCATGATGCGTTGTTTTTTAGCAATACTATGGGGGCATGGTTCTACAATCAAGTAGTTACTATTTGGAAACCAGCCCATTGCTTTGCTATTCAATTGATAATGAGAATGAAATAATTATGCGTAATCCAACCTTTGATGCAGGCATCTGCGTGATGACAAAAATTGTCGGACTGCTGAGCGGTAAATGGAAACCGATTTTACTTTATCTCATTCAACATGATGTGAATCGGTTTGGCATTATGAAAAAATATATGCCGAAGATCAGTAAGAAAGTATTGGCGGAGCAGCTTAGAGAATTGGAAAAAGATAATCTTATCTTCAGAGAGGTTCTGGTGTCACAAGCGCCTCAAGTTGTAATGTATAGTCTTACAGCGAAAGGTATTTCATTGCGAGCCCTTATCGATGAAATGATCCAATGGGGATTGATCAATTTTCAAAATGAATATTCGGAGGAACAATTAAGGGAGTTCGAGGGTATTCATCAGGGTCAACTCAGTTCTAATTGTGGAGTGACTGATCAATCATAACATTCAATAAACTATGTATTGATCTCATGTTTTTTGTCCTGCGAAATATTCTCCACCGTCCATTGTATTTTCCTTTGGAAGAGATGCTGTCTTACCGGGCAATTCTGTTTATCACATATCCTGCATTGAAACTCCAGGCAACCGTCAGTGTGAATAAAGAATTCGATCGACTTTCCGAAATGATCGCGGGTAAATTTTTTAAATACATCGATTTCGAAATGAGCTTCATGTAGGTTTAGATACCATGGAACTGTAAGATGGCAGTCAATGTGAAGTTTATCTCCATACTTGATCACCCGGAGGTTATGCAAGTCTATCCAGTTTTCTCTTCGGTTTTTGTTCAATGTGTCAACGATCTTTGCCAGCAATGCAATATCTGTTTCATCCATTATTCCCGCGAGTGAACTCCGGATAATTTTATAACCGGTGTAAATGATGATGCCTGCAAAAAGAATGGCGACAGCACTATCGAGCCAATAAATTTCAGTAAAATAAATGAGGGTTAATCCCGCCACTATGCCAATCGTTGTATAGGTATCTGATTGCAGATGTTTACCGCTGGCCTCAAGCGCGATGGAATTGTTTTTTGTTCCAATACGAACGCAAATCATACCCATCACATAATTTACAACGGCAGTGATACACACTAAAATCATACCCAAATCCAACTGATTGAGTGGTTGTGGGTAGAAAATATTTCGTATCGCGTTATAGATAATAAAGAATCCAGCTATGAAAATCATACTGCCCTCTAATGCTGCGGAAACAAATTCAACCTTCCCGTGACCATAAGGATGATCTTGATCACCGGGTTTAGCGGAAATATATAAGCTATACAATCCAATAAAGCCTGCTACAACATTCACAATGCTTTCTAACGCATCAGTTAATATGGCAACCGAATTGGTAAGATAGTAGGCTACGACTTTGATGATCAGTAACAGTACCGAGATAAAAGCTACCCATTGTTGAACCTGAATGTTTTTCTTTGAAGACTCCAAATATCTATTTATTTGCCTGTGATTTGTTTTTCTTGAATAACCTGAGAAAAGCAGGGATTGTAATGGCCACCCACACGACATTGATAAACGTGTTCGCGTAGGCCGTTTTGTTAACAGAATAAACAATCAAAAAGATTCCTCCAATGATGTTTAATGAATAAAACAATATGGAGTTTGATTTGATTAATTGGTAGCTATTTAACCCATAAGCAATCACCAAACAAATAGAGCCGGCCCAGCCTAGGGTATCTATAATTAAATCCACATTAATCTCTTAGCTTGATCCTGACAACGTACATGTCTGCTGTAACATACAGTGTTTTTTCATCAGGTGAAAGCGCACAATTTGAAGTCAATTCCGAGATCTTTATCCGTCCTAATAATTTCGCATCACGGTTAAAAATCCAAACACCGCCGGGCCCGGTCGCAAAGACATTTCCTTGCTTGTCTATCTTTAATCCATCAGGCAACCCCTTTTCAGTCTTCGCATTTTCACTCGCATCGTAAAAAATTCTGGCGTTGGTAAGCATATCGTTTTCGGCCAAGTCAAAAGCATACCATTTTGCTTTCTCAGGGTCAGAGTTTGCGACGATCAACGTTTTTTCTTCAGGAAACAAGGCAATACCATTCGGTCTTGTGATTGAATCTGTGAGCAACTTCAGCTGTCCATTGGATTGCTTGTAGACACCGTGGAATGGTGTTTCCTTCGTTGGATCGTCTGCTTTTTTCGGGAGCCCGTATGGAGGATCCGTTATAAACAATTCACCTTTGCTATTAAATACTGCATCGTTGGGGCTGTTCAGTTTTTTGCCATTGAAGTTATCTGCCAGTGATATAAATTTTGGTTCGGGCGCTGACAATGGCGCATCCATTATGGCAACTCGTCGATCTCCATGTTGACAAAGTACGAGCTTGCCTTCACTATTTAAGGTCAGACCGTTCGATCCGGGTTCGTCACCATAAGGCAACGTGCCCGTCCTTCCCGAAGGCGTCAGGTAAGTTTCTTTTCCCTTTTCCTCCGTCCATTTATAAACTGTATTGGCAGGAACATCCGAAAATAGCAACGCTTTTTGTTCTTCAATCCAAAGCGGACCTTCGCTCCACTCAAAACCTTCTGCAATGATCTCAACAGCAGCATCTGCCTTGACAATCGCATCTAAGTCTGGATCAATTCGTTCGATCGTGCCAATGGATTTCGTTTCTTCTTGGGTCTCCGTTTCTGCTTGCTGTTCTTTTTTAGTACACGAAAAGGAAGCGATGAGGAGCGCACATGCAATCAGGTATTTCATAGGAGTGGTTTAGGTATTTTGAACAATAAAGTATTGAAAGCTGGGGCATTACAGCGCTTCAATTCTTTTATATTTCGAGTTATAATCTTTAAGTGCTTCAATGTATTCAAATCTTTTTTTGGTGGTCGATTTATCAACTCTCGTATAGATAAATTTTGTATTTCTGTCCCACTTCAATTCGTAGTTGGTTAAATTTTTATTTAATACTTTCTTTTGATTTTCGGAATGGATGACTTTTTCAGATTTTAATAAAGTGCGTGTAAGCGTATCGTAGCCTTTTATTGTAAAATTGCCATAGCTATGAATCAGATCATCAGAGATGTCCTCTTCTAATTCGTACTTTGTTTTGGCCAGTGTGCCATCCAGGAAATATAACGTGATGCATTTCACCGGCCGGTTATAAATGGTTTTATTGGGATGTTCAATGACGTAAAACTCGGCTCTTTTTTTATGGAATTTGCCAAATAAATTTTTCCCCAGCTCATAGCCCCTAAGCGTATCGGTCGTGCCATCCAATCTCAAAAAACGTTCAGCTATATTTTTTTCGCTCTTCTTGATTTCTTCCTCATCGGGATTTTTTTCCTTCTTAGGCTCATCACGTTCACAAGACGCTAATGCGAGAACGCCTGTTAGAAAAATAATTACCCCTTTCATAACCTGAGCAAACTGAGGTTTTGAGTTGTTGAATGCGGAATTAACCAAACACAGCCTTGATGGCAGTATAGGCAATTCGCTCGTCTTCATCTTCTGATAGTCCACTGACACCAATTCCGCCGATCACTTTATTACTTTGTCGGATCGTAACGCCGCCTCCAAAACCTGTAATGCCTTTATCACCCCAGAATGCAGGTGGTCTGTCGTTGTTTAACATGAATTCGCCCATGAGTTTGGTGTCTTTTCTGTCGCGGGCAGCTGTGTAGGCTTTATTATGTGCAATTAAGGAGGCTGCCGGACTCGCTTCATCCATCCTGAGAAATGCAATCAACTCACCTTCAGGCCCGCTTACCGCAACAGCGATTTGTTTGTTAATTTTTTTTACTTCGTTAACGACGTGCTCGATCAATTGGACGGCTTCCTGGGAGCTGACCTTTTCGTATGAATACATAACTTGTTTTTTTGACAACCATCCAATGTAAGGGCTCTCATGAAATTATGCAAAAAGCAACTGACACTTTGTTAAGGATTCTCAAGACTGGTTATTAAACTATCAAATCTGCGACCTCCTGTCAAAGAAATAGGGATTAACGATTATGGTTTCTTATTTTTCAGTCCTAAAGACAGCGCATGATTTCAGTTTCGAACCTTTCTTTTACCTATTCACCCAACTCAGAAATGTCTTTTCCTGATTTTACAGTGAACAGCGGTGAGCACTTTTTATTGTTGGGTGATTCGGGTAGTGGAAAAACGACTTTACTCTATTTATTGGGTGGACTGCTCCGTAACTATACCGGTTCTGTTAGAATTAACGACGTTGCCCTTGAAAACCTCAGCGAACATGCGCTGGATAAGTTCCGTGGTCAGCACATGGGGTTCGTCTTTCAAAGAAATCACCTGATCAGCGCTTTGACCGTCGAACAAAACCTCATGATGCCTGCTTATCTGGCAGGGTTGCCTGTTCAGGGCGAACGTATCGAATCGGTACTGAGCAGCCTTAAGATTTCGGATAAGAAAAAAAGCAAAGTTACAAAACTGAGCCAGGGACAGGCGCAACGCGCAGCCATCGCCCGCGCAATAATAAATAGACCGTCAATTATTTTGGCCGACGAACCAACCTCTGCCCTGGACGACAAACACTGTCATAGTGTAATATCCTTACTGATGGAAGTTGCTGATCAAAACAAATCAACATTGCTTATTGCAACGCATGATCAAAGACTAAAAAGTGAGTTTTCGAAGAAAATCTTATTAAAATAAAATTTTGAAGCACGATACACACAAACCGATAACGATTAACGAACGTCCATGAACATCTTTACGCTAGTTTGGAGTTACCTGAAGGCAAGACCCCTGAACACGGCGATCAATATTCTCTTGCTTTCACTCGGTATAGCTGTTATCACGATCCTGCTTTTATTTAATAATCAACTGGAGGAGAAAATTTCAGACAATGCCAAAGGAATTGATCTGGTAGTAGGTGCCAAGGGTAGTCCGCTGCAATTAATTCTCTGCAATATTTTCCATGTCGATTTACCTACTGGGAATATTAAATTATTTGAGGCCGAACGAATCGCAAAGAACAGGCTAATTAAAACAGCCATACCCTTAGCCCTGGGCGATAGTTATCAAGGTTACCGTATTGCTGGAACAAACGTTAATTATCCCGAATTGTATGAGGCAACACTAGCCCAGGGTGCCTGGTGGAAAAATAACCTGGAGGTAACGATTGGTGCTAATGTAGCCGCCTTATCTAAGCTTAAACTGAATGATGAGTTTGCCAGCGCTCACGGCCTTTCACAAGAAGGACATGCCCACAATGAGCATCATTATATTGTGAAGGGTATCATGAAACAAACAAATAGCGTGTTGGATAATTTGATCCTTACAAATGTTGAAAGTGTGTGGATCATGCATGAAACTTCAGATAACCCATTTCTTTCAGACAGCTCCAAGAATATATCCACCAAACATTCGTCGTTAGTTCCGTCAGTATTGCGGACTGATTCTTCGAAAGAAATCACATCCTTGTTGATCAAATATCGTTCGGCATTAGCGGCGATTCAGCTTCCGCGATTAGTAAATTCTCAAAGCAGTTTGCAGGCAGCTGCGCCGGCATACGAAACCGCGCGATTGTTTTCCATTCTAGGTGTGGGTGTCGATATTATGATGAGCTTTGCCTACGTGCTAATTCTGATTTCCGCTTTGAGCATTTTCATTGCACTCTATAACTCTTTAAAAGAACGCCGCTACGATATGGCTGTGATGCGCACAATGGGGGCGTCGCGTACAAAACTTTTAATGTCCATATTGATGGAAGGTGGTTTACTTACACTGGTCGGAAGTTTGATAGGACTTTTAATGGGTCATTCAGTACTTTTTATTTTATCCAACATCCTCGAACAAACACAAAAGGCTGGAATAACAGGCCTTATTTTCTATTCGCAGGAATGGATAATTTTGGCCGGAAGTCTGATCTTAGGCGTTTTATGCTCACTGATACCAGCTATCCAGGCATATAAAACAGATATATCAACCGTACTATCAGGGAACTGAAACTTTACACTATGAAATATGCGTTAATCCCCCACGTGTCTGCTATGAGCATGCTTCAATATTTTACAAAAATGAAAAAATGGGTTTTTTCTGTAGCCTTGTTGCTACTTATAAATATCGCTTTCGGCCAGGTTCAACCTAATGCCTGGGATTTATTTGCCAGAACAAAGTTTGAATCCAAATTTCAGGAAAAGTTAGGTGAGTACATTTTCTATCCCAACTTTCCGCCCGATCTGAAAGCGATGGCCGGAAAGGAAATCACGGTAGAAGGCTATTATGTTCCCTTCGCACCGGAGGATGGAAACTATATCATCATCTCCAAGTATCCCATGGCGCAATGTTTCTTTTGTGGTGGAGGTGGCCCCGAATCAATTGCTGAAGTGAATTTTGCCAAAGAACCTTCCAAGTTTAGTGTCGACGATCTTATCACTGTAAAAGGAAAGTTAAAGCTTAACACCGACGACCTTGACCACGTGACCTTCATATTAGATCAGGCAGTACTCATCAGTAAATAATGCTTTTGGAAGACCCCAACCCGTACGCAAAACCCTAAAACGGATAGGCCGTTCGTGAACGTTAGAAAATATCCAATTTTTTAAAATATTGACTTTCCACTAGAAGTTTGTTCCGATAGGTACATCCTACTCCAAACCTTAAACTAGCATCTTTAAAGTTATTATGTATTTTTGCGATCATTTTGACTTAGCCTTTATAATAATTCAACGCTTATGATTAAAGTCGGACAGCAACGACTGTCAGCCGATGATTTTGAAAAGATCCTCTACGCCGGTGAGAAAATTGAATTGGATGCTGGTGCCTTAGAGAAGGTGGAGAAAAGTTTTACGTTCCTTAAAACCTATTCTCAAAACAAAATCATTTATGGCATCAACACGGGTCTTGGGCCCATGGCACAATATAAAATCAGTGACGACGATCAACGTCAGCTTCAATATAATTTAATCAGAAGTCACAGTTCCGGAAGCGGCCAACCCATCGCAGAAGATCTGTCGCGGGCAACTATGCTGGCCCGGCTTAACAGTTTGATGCAAGCGGCATCGGGTGTTCATACCAGCACAGTTACACTACTTCGTGATTTGCTAAATGAGAAAATTTCGGCATGCATCTTTGAACGTGGGGGTGTTGGCGCAAGCGGGGATCTAGTTCAATTGGCACATCTCGCATTAAACCTAATCGGTGAAGGGGAGGTGCTTTTAAATGGCAAATGGCTTCCTGCGAAAGAAGTCTATCTATCGAAGAACATCAACCCGCTGGAAGTTCATCTCCGGGAAGGTCTGGCGCTCATGAATGGTACTTCTGCCATGACTGGCGTGGGAATGTCTAACATCATTCACGCCCGATATCTCCTCGTGTGTTCAATCATGATGTCCGCTATTACAAACGAGCTGATGAAGTCTTTCGATGACCATTTCTCATTCGAGCTGAATCATGTCAAACATCACAAAGGTCAATCGAAAGTAGCGGAGATTATCAGAACACTTCTTGGTGACAGCAAATTAATCCGTAAACGCCCGGAACATTTGTATCACCGAAAAATTGAAGAAGCGGTGTTTACCGATAAGGTGCAGGAGTACTATTCACTCCGTTGTGTTCCGCAAATCTTAGGTCCGGTATACGATACGTTGCTGGAAGTAAGACGTGTGTTGGAAGATGAAGTGAATTCTGCAAACGATAATCCGGTGATTGATCATGAAAAAGAGATGGTTTATCACGGCGGAAATTTCCACGGCGATTATGTGTCATTGGCCATGGACAAGCTGAAAATCGTGGTAACAAAATTGTCTATGTTGTCCGAACGTCAGCTGAATTATTTGCTGAATGACAAGTTGAATCAGAAATTACCACCTTTTATAAACCTGGGTAAGTTAGGATTGAATTTGGGTATACAAGGGATGCAATTTACGGCGACCTCAACGGTGGCCGAGAATCAAACGCTTTCGTACCCCATGTACCTGCATAGTATTTCCAACAATAACGATAATCAGGATATTGTGAGCATGGGTTGTAATGCTGCCCTCATGACGCGAAGAGTGATTGATAACAGCTTTGATGTCCTGGCGATTCAGGCCTTAGCCTTAGCTCAAGCCATCGACTTCCTTAAATGCCAGACGCGCATGTCTTCATTCTCACATAAATTTTTTGACGAAATCAGGGCGTTGGTGCCACCCATAATTGAAGACAAACCACGGTATAAGGATATTCAGCTGGTAAGGCAGTACTTAATCAAATTAGGTTCTACCATGCCATTGTAAATTAACTGCCGGCAGTTCAACCTTTGAGGAAATTTCATCAGCTATCACGTAAACACTTAACCACGTAAACACCTAAACACGTTTAAATGAAATATGCGCTAGTAACCGGAGGTTCCCGCGGAATCGGGAGAGCCATTAGTGTCAAGCTGGCCGAAGCAGGGTATAGCATTTTGATTAATTACAAAAGCAATGAAGCAGAAGCTAACAAAACGGCCGAGATGGTACGTGAGAAAACGGTACAGGCCGAGCTGCTGAAATTTGATGTGTCGAAGAAAAGTGAAGTGGATGATGTGCTTGGAGCGTGGGTCGAAAAAAACAAAGAAAGCACCATAGAAGTATTGGTCAATAATGCAGGAATTCGTGAAGATGCACTGATGATGTGGATGACGGAAGATCAATGGAAAAATGTATTAGGGTCCAGTCTGGATGCTTTTTATTACGTTACACGACAGGTGTTAAATGGCATGCTGGCCAATAGGTATGGACGTATTGTAAATGTTGTCTCGTTGTCTGGAATCAAGGGAATGCCCGGTCAAACAAACTATTCTGCGGCAAAAGCCGGGGTAATTGGAGCAACAAAGGCTTTGGCGCAGGAAGTAGCCCGCCGTGGCGTAACGGTTAATGCTGTTGCACCAGGTTTTATACGAACGGATATGACCCAGGATTTGAACGAACAAGAACTGAAAGGTCTTATTCCGATGAAGCGGTTTGGTGAGCCCGACGAAGTTGCAGATGCAGTCGCGTTTCTTGCATCACCAAAAGCCTCGTACATCACGGGTACTGTCTTGTCTATCAACGGTGGGTTATACTCGTAAAATTTTTCATTCAGATTTTATAACTTACTCCGAACGTTATTAAAAATGTTCACGTTTTTATTCAATCTTACGAGGGTGCTAATAGCAAAGGACTTTGCGCACCTGATTTATGTGAATCCGCATATTTAAATATATTTTTGCACTTGTGTTTGGGTATGTAACATGCATACAGACATAAATTTTTTTAGTTGATTAATGAACAGAGTCGTAATCACAGGTATAGGGATTTATTCTTGCATCGGCAAAAACCTGACGGAAGTGCGCGAGTCACTTTACGAGGGCAAGTCGGGAATCGTGCTTGATGCCAAACGTAAGGAGATGGGATATCGCTCTAGCTTGACTGGTTATGTTGAAAGGCCACAGCTAAAAGGGATTCTAGATCGCCGTGCGCGCGTGATGCTTCCTGAACAAGGCGAATATGCATATATCGCCACCACCGAAGCCTTAAAACACTCGGGCCTCGATCAGGATTTTATCGATAACCATGAGATAGGAATTATTTACGGAAACGACAGTTCCGCGCAGCCTGTCATTGAAGCAATCGACATCATTCGCGAGAAAAAAGATACGACGCTGGTGGGTTCTGGTAATGTTTTTCAAGTGTTGAACTCCACGGTAAATATGAACCTGGCTACCATTTTTCGCCTCAAAGGTGTCAACTTTACCGTAAGTGCTGCCTGTGCCAGTGGTTCCCATGCTATTGGATTAGCTTCTATGTTCATTCGCAATGGCATGCAGGATATCATTATTTGCGGCGGTGCGCAGGAAACAAATGTTTACTCTATGGGTAATTTCGACGCGTTGGGAGCATTTTCGATACGCGAAAATAATCCAACTGGAGCTTCACGGCCTTTCGATAAAAATCGAGACGGACTGGTTCCAAGTGGTGGAGCTGCAACGGTTATTCTCGAAAGTCTGGAATCAGCCCAGCGCCGCGGCGCAAAAATTTTAGGGGAAGTGATTGGATATGGATTTTCTTCCAATGGCGAACATATTTCAAATCCCAGCGTTCAGGGCCCTGCGCGGTCTCTCCGAATGGCAATGAAGAGCTCTGGCCTGAGTGCTTCTGAGATAGATTATGTAAATGCCCACGCCACTTCTACCCCAGCAGGCGACACGAGCGAAGCGAAAGCGATTTTTGAAGTTTTCGGACAAGCAAATACGCCAGTAAGTTCAACCAAGTCAATGACGGGCCATGAGTGTTGGATGGCAGGTGCAAGTGAAATTGTTTATTCATTACTGATGATGGAAAATTCTTTTATCGCACCAAACATAAATTTTGAAACTCCCGACGTGGATTCTGAAAAGCTTAACATCATCGCGAAAACGATGAATAAAAATATTGATGTATTTTTGTCAAACTCTTTTGGCTTTGGCGGTACAAACTCGACTTTGATCATTAAAAAGTGGAAAAATTCGTAAATGGAAGCAACAAGTATCATAGAAAAAATCAATGGTTTTTTAATCGAGGAATTTGAGGTAGAGCCAGGAAAGATTTCGTCTGAAGCAAACCTTCGCGAAACATTGCAACTGGATAGTCTGGATTACATTGATCTGGTGGTAGTGATCGAAAGCAACTTTGGTTTTAAAGTTAAACCCGAAGATTTCGCGCACATCAGTACTTTTCAGTCATTCTACGACTACGTCATCAACCGCGTAGCAACGAAAGTTCACTCCTGACATGCCGCAGTGGCAAGGTAAATCCAAAGGTACGCCTCTGGGTTACCGTATTTTTGTGTTTATCATCAAAACATTCGGAGTAAACTTTTCATACCTGATATTGCGCTTCGTATCGTTCTATTATTTTTTGTTTTCGTGGAACTCTACAGGTCATATCTATCGCTATTTTCATAGGCGCCAACATTACGGTGTACTGAAATCCATCCTTAAAATCTATCAGAATTATTATGTGTTTGGCCAGACGTTGCTCGATAAAGTGATTGTAATGGCCGGCATCGAGAATAAGTTTACATACGATTTTGATGGTGAAGATAATCTTCGTGAAATCGTGAAAGGTGGTAAGGGTGGTATTTTGCTGAGCGGTCACGTGGGAAATTGGGAAGCGGCCGGGCACTTATTGAAGCGATTGAATACCCGCATCAATGTGGTGATGTACGACGGAGAACATCAGCAGATAAAAGAATACCTTGAACGTGTAACTGGAGGGCATAAGTTGAACATCATTTTGATCAAGGAAGATATTTCTCACGTCTACGCTATGGGCGAAGCGTTGCAAAAAAATGAATTGATATGTTTACATGCCGACAGGTTTATGGAAGGCAACAAAACCCGGTTTCACAAATTGTTGGGAGAAGACGCACAATTTCCTGTTGGTCCATTTTTATTGGCTGCAAGTTTCCGGGTACCTGTGTCGGTTGTATTTGCTTTTAAGGAAACAAAAAGTCATTACCATTTTTTCGGCAGCTCCATCCTTACCAGGAAGGATGATGAATCGAAAGAACAATTCGTGACGCGTCTTACATCAACCTTTGTTCAGGACTTTGAACAAAAAATAAAAATGTATCCAGAACAGTGGTTTAATTATTATAACTTTTGGCAAAAATGATGCTGGCAACACGCGACGATATTACTAAATACATTCCGCAGCGACATCCCATCGTTATGGTGCATGAGCTACTGGAAGCGGACGATGATCATGCGGTAACACGGTTGACAATTGAGCCGGATAATGTTTTTGTTACTAAAGAACGTTTTGCTGAACCAGGCCTTGTTGAAAACATTGCCCAGACTGCAGCCATGCATGTAGGATATCAGTGCGCTTCCCGAAATATTCCAATTCCCATTGGATACATCGCAGCCGTTAAAGATTTGAAGATCCACTCCCTGCCAAAACAAAATACGAGTATCACTACATCGGTAAAAGTGACAAACAAAGTTTTGGATGTGACGGTGGTGGAGGGTCGTGTAGAACAGGAAGGAGCCTTGTTATGCTCCTGCGAGATGAGAATTTTTGCTAAGATAAATTCTAAAACACAGTGATATGAACTACAAAACAATTGTTTTCGTACTTCTGGCAGCCTTGGTGTCCCCAGTTTTTGGTCAAACAAAAGGCGATGTTTTTAATCCGGATACGCAAATCACTTGGCTTGGTCTTGATTTCAGCGGGGCTAAGTTTATTGGTGACCGTGAGCGATTAGGTTCTGAATCTGACATTCGCCATTTATTAGATGCAATAAATGAATTGATGATCAAGGAAGCTGACAAATATAACGTGGCGGCTGCGCTAAAAAGGAAAACTGTTGAGAATGCCATTGATATAACCAACGAGCATAACGCAGAGCTTGACATCCTGTCTATGATCTCAGCAGAAGGAAAAGATCATATCCACCTAAAGCCTGATGATGTAGATCAGATTATTTCAACTTACGATTTCAAAGGAAAGTCTGGCATTGGGTTAATGTTCAATGTAGAAAGTTTTAACAAGGTAATCGAAGAAGGATCGTTTTGGATAACGTTCATTAACATGGGCACGAAGGAAGTTCTCTTTACAGAACGTTTAACAGCACCACCCAGTGGTTTCGGTATGCGAAATTTCTGGGCTGGTTCAGTGAACGGTGTGCTGGCAAAAATTAAGAAAAAAGAATTTGAAAACTGGAGAAAGAAACACGGGTAGTCATCAGCAAGCTGCGGCACAATTTGTTTTGTCTTACCGCATGTTGAGCGCTAACTGCGGGATGCTTTAAACCTAATGAAACATACCACCGAAATAACCGTCCGATTTAACGAAGCCGATCCGCTTGGAATCGTATGGCACGGTCACTATGTGCGTTACTTTGAAGATGCACGTGAGGATTTTGGTAAGGTACACGGCATCTCATACATGGATTTTTATAGAAATAGCCTAGCCGTACCGATAGTTTCTATTCAATGTGATTATAAGAAACCACTTCGGTATGGCGATACGATCGTTGTTGAAACGTCGTACATCAATACACCGGCAGCTAAGCTTAATTTTACTTATGCTGTTTTCGATGCACAATTGGGTACCCATATCGCAACGGGTTCATCAAGCCAGGTTTTTGTAGATGCAAAAACATTTGAGCTGCAACTGACGATTCCACCATTTTTTGAGGCTTGGAGAAAGAAACAGAAATTGGTTTAATCGATGAAGAAAGTTTGGATGGTCGCCGATAGCATCGTTTCTCCGTTAGGCTCTACTACCGATGAAAATTATGAGAATATCCGCAATGGAATTTCCGGCCTGAAACTAATTCAGGATAAATCATTAAGTGATAGTCCATTTTATGGTGGCATGATAAAAAGCCCAAAGGACGATTCGACATCTTCCAGATTCGAATCAATGTGCAGCCAGGTTATACAGCGGTTACTATCAAATGTATCCTTGGATTTAGACCGCTCTATTTTTATTTTGTCAACAACAAAAGGAAATATTACCCATCTGGAACAAGGGCAACCTGATAATCCCAGAATTCATCTGCACGAAGTTGCAACTTATCTCGCCAATACATTCGGGTTTAAAAATAAATTGGTGATCTCCAATGCATGTATCTCAGGCGTTATGGCGCTGCTGGTGGGAAAACGGATGATTGAAAGTGGACAATATGAGCATGCAGTCGTTGTGGGAGCAGATGTGCTAAGTCAATTTGTTATTGCTGGCTTTCAAAGTTTACAGGCATTAAGTCCAGAAATGTGCCGCCCTTTTGACGCCCATCGAAAAGGTATAAACCTAGGTGAGTGCGCCGCAGGCGTTGTGCTTACAGGCAACGAAGCTATTGGAAAGGCGGCAGTGATTATTAGCGGCGGCGGTCTTAGCAACGATGCAAATCATATATCAGGTCCGTCGCGTACCGGAGAGGAATTGAGCTTTGCCATACGTCAGGCAATTGAAGAAGCCAAAATCAAAGTGGAAGATATAGATTTCATCTCTGCTCACGGTACGGCTACCCTTTATAACGACGAAATGGAAGCAAAAGCTTTTAACCTGCTGAACCTTGGAAAAGTGCCACTCAACAGCTTGAAAGGTTACTATGGTCATACGTTAGGAGCGGCTGGAATTTTGGAAACCATCATTAGCGCCGAAAGCTTAAAACGCGACGAGCTAATTCCGACCGCTGGGTTTGATCAGGTAGGTGTCACGCAGCCAGTTAATGTGATTAAGCATCGCCAACATAGTTCTTTAAAAACTTGTCTTAAAACTGCCTCCGGCTTTGGCGGATGCAATGCAGCAATAATTTTACAAAAAGGAACATAAATTTTGATCATGAATTTTTTTGAAAAAGAAAAACTCTCAGCGTTGCAAGCGAAAGAAGAAGCACAATGGATAACGTTCGCTCCATTCGTATTTCAAGCTACACGTGTGCTTCGTGACAGCGGAATTTTATCACTTGTGGAATCACACCGGGAAGGTATTACACTCGAAGAAATAACCGATAAAATTAAACTTCCCCCTTATGGAATCAGGGTGTTGGTAGAGGCGGCTTTAGGTATTGGCCTAATGACTTTGAAAGAGGGCAAATACAAAATCACTAAAACAACCTATTTTATTCTTCATGATGAGTTGACAAAAGTGAATATGGATTTCACCCACGACGTGTGTTACAATGGAATGTTTTTCCTTGAAGACAGTATCAAGAATCAAAAGCCGGAAGGTTTGAAAGTATTCGGCAACTGGAATACGATTTATGAAGCACTGTCGACAAACCTTCCTGAAAAAGTAAAAGAAAGCTGGTTTTCTTTTGATCACTTTTACTCCGATTATGCGTTTCCAGAAGCATTACCTTTCGTATATGAACACAAACCCAAAAAATTACTGGATATCGGGGGTAACACTGGTAAATTTTCGATGGCTAGTTTTGAACATGATCCTGATGTAAAAATAACGATCATGGATTTACCTGGACATGTTGAAACCGCCAGGGGACAAATTGAGAAAAAGGGTTTTGGTAATCGAATTTCTTTTTTTCCAAACAACCTGCTCGACGAATCCAGAGCTTTCCCGGTAGGATTTGATGCGATTTGGATGAGCCAGTTTTTAGATTGCTTCTCCGATGACCAGATTGTTTCCATCCTCAAGAGATGTAAAAAAGCCCTGAACGCTGATGGACACATTTTTATTTTGGAAACATTTTGGGACCGCCAGCGATTTGAGGCGTCGGCGTTCTCACTGCAGCAAACATCTTTATATTTTACCGTTATGGCCAACGGCAATAGCCAAATGTATGACTCCAAAGTGTTTATCAAGCTGGTAGAAAAGGCCGGACTAGAAGTGCTGGATCAGAAAGATTATATTGGTGTATCCCATACGTTATTGATTTGTAAATAATGAATAAAACGGTTTGAGTCCGTCCCCTCTAAATGCTATTAAATAATAAATAAATGAGCGAAAAGATTGATGTCTTAGTAATTGGCGCCGGACCTGCTGGATCGGTTTCTGCTTCGATGATTCATCAGGCAGGCTATTCGGTGCGTGTTGTTGAACGGGAGAAATTTCCTCGATTTGTAATTGGTGAAAGTTTGTTGCCCCGTTGTATGGAAGTGTTGGACGATGCCAAATTTCTGGACGCGATTAAAGCAAAGAATTTTCAGGAAAAATCCGGCGCGAAATTCATGAAAGAAGATAAGATCGCAGATTTTAATTTCTCTGATCAATTTTCAAAAGGGTGGACCTGGACATGGCAGGTTCAACGTGCCGAGTTTGACTTGACCCTGATAACAGAAGTGGAGAAAATGGGCGTCCCTGTTAACTTCGAAACCACTGTTACAGCGATTGAATTTTTTGAAGATGAAAGTTCAGTAACCACCGTCCAACGCAAGGATGGTTCTACTGAAAAAATTTCTGCGCGATACATCGTAGATGCCAGCGGATACGGGCGTGTTATTCCGCGATTGTTCAATTTGGACAAACCGTCAAACCTGGATCCGCGCAAAGCTGTATTTGCACATGTACAAGATAAACGCAGAAACAATTACGACGAGCCCAACCGTATCATCGCCGTCATGTATGCGCCCGGTGTCTGGACCTGGATTATACCTTTTTCAACCGGAGTTACATCCCTGGGTTTCGTCGGGAGCTACGACTTCTTCAAAACATTACCAGAAAGTCAGGCAGACCAATTTAAAACTTGCATAAATGGCAATCCGTATTTGAAAAAGAGATTTGGCGATGCGGAATGGGTTTTTGAACCGCGTAAGTTAGAAGCATGGTCAGCAACAACCGACAAGTTTTATGGTAATGGTTTTGTGCTGACCGGAAACGTGACGGAGTTTCTCGATCCGATATTTTCATCAGGTGTGATGTTTGCAACAGTATCGAGCCACACAGCCAGTAAGTTGGTGATCCGGAAACTAAAAGGAGAAACCCTTGATTGGGATAATGACTATACTAACTTCATCAGACAAGGTGTGGATACTTTCCGTACGTTTGTCATGGCTTGGTATGATGGTACTTTAGAGAAGATTTTCTTTTCTAAAAATCCGGATCCGGAAATCAAACGTCAAATTTGTTCGGTGTTGGCAGGATATGTATGGGATAAGAATAATCCTTACGTTCGCGATCATGGTACGGCACTGAAACGACTGGCGAAACTAATCGACGTTCAGGAAAAACTGTCTTCTCTTTAGGTGCAGCGGCACATAAAGCTTCAAGCATTGAACCTAACATCCGCATGACCATACGCTTGAGAACAAACCTTAGCTCACGGGCTTAACACAATGATTTATATTAATCGCTTTGCGCATATTCGTAATCGTGCAGTTTTCAGAATGGGCGAGTTGGTCTGCCGGGACATAAGGGGTAGCCTTGACGACTTCTTAATAAGTGCCTTTGAGGGACTTGGAATAAATTACCCCAAGTACTACAAGATGGATGCATCCTCAAAACTTGGTTTCCTGGGAACTGAGATGCTTTTAAATAACCTTAGACTTGAAGATGATTACAAACCCGAAGAGGTGGCCTTAATATTGTCGAACGCTCATGGCAGTTTAGATACGGATCTACGGTTTTTTGAATCCACGAAAACAATGGCAAGTCCCGCGTTGTTCGTGTATACATTACCAAACATCGTCGCCGGCGAAATTTGTATCCGGAATAATATCAAGGGCGAAAATGCATTTTTTGTTTCGCCCAGGTTTGATGTAAAACAAATGCACGATTATGTTGAAATGGTGATGACTTCCGACAAAACGAAGGCCTGTATTGCAGGTTGGGTAGACGTTATGGGGAGTCAACACGATGTTTTCTTATATTTGACAGAGAAAAAGAAAAGAGAGAACGCGTTGGAACATACTGCGGTTCAACTACAAAAACTTTATCAGTTGAAAGAATATGGAACAGTTGATAGCTGATCTCAAGAGACAAATAATAGAAGCGCTCAATTTAAAGCACCTTAAGCCAGAGGATATTGGCGATGATCAGCCCCTGTTTGTGGATGGTTTGGGATTGGATTCCATCGATGCGTTGGAGCTCATAGTACTGCTGCAGCAGCATTACAACATCAAACTGGCTAACCCGCAGGACGGACCGCAGATATTTAAATCGGTGAAGAGTATAGCGGAGTATATCACGGCTAATCAACCAAAATAATTTGGAAGAACGCGTTCACGTAGCTGGCGTTGGAGTAATTTCTGCCATTGGAACTTCCGTGGGAGAAACACTTCAATCCTTTCGAAACCAAGCTTCGGGCATCGATCATATTACCCTGTTTGACTCTGTCTACCGCGATAAACTTCCTGTCGGAGAAGTTAAAGTCACTAACAAGTCCCTTTGCGAAAAGCTTTCACTCAGGCCTCACGTTACGCGTACTGCTTTACTGGGGACACATGCTGCACGCGAAGCGGTAAAAAATGCAGGAATTGATTTAAAGAAATGGAGAACAGGTCTTATCTCAGCCACAACGGTTGGTGGTATGGATAAAACCGAAAACTTTTTTATTGATTTTAAAAAAGATCCAAAAAAAGGGAGACTGCGTGAAGTGGTGAATCATGAATGTGGCAAAACAACGGAACTAATTGCTGACGACCTGGGTGTAAAGGGTTTTATTTCTACGATCAACACGGCTTGCTCTTCGTCAGTTAATGCAATAGCCCTTGGAGTCCGTCTCATCAGGCATAACCAACTGGATGTTGTTGTTGCCGGCGGTACAGACGCACTTTCTAAATTTACGTTGAACGGTTTTAATAGTCTCATGATCCTGGATACACAACCTTGCCGCCCGTTTGATGCCGGTCGTAATGGATTGAATTTAGGAGAAGGTGCGGGCTTTGTTGTATTAATTTCTGAGCGGCTTAAAAGTGCATTAAAAACGAATTGTGTTGCGCATGTAAGTGGGTATGGAAATACAAACGATGCTTATCACCAAACTGCTTCTTCACCTGAAGGCCGCGGATCATACGGTGCAATGCAAAAAGCCCTGGCCATGAGTGCGCTTAACCCAACCGATATTGACTATATCAATCTTCACGGTACGGGCACACTGAATAATGATCTATCGGAAGGAACTGCGATTTCCCGTTTGTATGGAAATCATTATCCAAAGCTAAGCTCAACAAAGGCATTTACCGGACACACGCTCGGGGCCAGTGGTGGAGTGGAGGCAGTGTTTTCAATCATAGCTATTGAAAATCAATGCGTGTTTCCTAATCTTCGATTTGAAAAGCCAATTCCTGAAATCAATATTACGCCGCAAAAGAATTTCGAAGAAGGGATAAAAATTAAACACGTGATGAGCAACTCATTCGGTTTCGGAGGCAATTGTTCATCGATCATATTTTCTAAGAATGAATAAGCAAAGCCATTGTCAATATTTGATAGGTAATAACTTTGCTTATTAAGGTTTAACTCATAACATCTCAGGCAATGACGACATACATCAAAGGCATGGGCAATATATCACCTCAGCAAACCTGGGATGATAGTGTATTGCTGAACAAGCCTTTGGTTTATCACGACGACAAACTTAAATGTCATGAGCCTGATTACACACAGTATATCGACCCGAAACAACTCCGTCGGATGAGTCGTGTAATCAAAATGGGTGTTGCTGCCGGTTCCATGGCATTAAAACAGGCCGGACTATCTGTTCCCAACGGGATCATTACTGGTACTGCCTATGGCTGTCTTGAAGACACCGGGATTTTTTTGAATAAGATGATTGAAAACAACGAACATGCTTTAAATCCCACGCCGTTCATTCAATCAACACATAATACAATTGGTTCACAGATTGCTTTGTTGTTGCAATGCCAGGGATATAATCAAACCTATACGCAAGGAGCTTTTTCCTTTGAAAGCGCGCTGCTCGATGGGATGCTTGAATTAAAGGACGCCCCTGATCAATCCCTTCTTGTTGGTGGCGTGGATGAAATTACTTCGACCAGTCACGCTATTCAACGACGATTTGGCATCTTCAGAAAAGCCATGAATAACATGGATCTCTTTCAATCAAAAGAAAAAGGTACACTTAACGGTGAGGGCGCTGCTTATTTCGTCCTTTCAGGAGAAAAAGGGATGAATGACAAAGTATGCATTGAGGCGGTAAAAACTTTGTTTAAGCCAACCGAATCAGATTTGCATCATGAAATCATTTCGTTTCTGGAAATGGCATCAGCAAAACCCAATGATATTGATCTGGTGTTAGCAGGTAAAAGCGGTGATCAGAGTTTTGGTACAGATACAGATAAAATTCTTGAGGCTTTTTTTCCAGCCAGCACCATTGGATTATTTAAACACTTATGCGGCGAATTTCCCACCGCGTCCGCCTTTGCATTGTGGCTGGGAGCGAAAATTATTCAGGAGAACTACCTTCCTGCTGCAGTTGTTTTCAGAAATAATAGCAGACCGATCAACCGGTTGTTAATTTACAATCCGTATTTCGGTACGCATCATTCACTGATATTATTACGGGCATGTTAAATGCAAAGACGATCAATATTACCTTCCTTGCAATACTCCTCGCAATGATCGGGTACGATTGGAGTAGCCAAATGTCTCCCTGGTGGTACGCCGTTCTGCTGATTGTTTACCTGAATATTCAGGCGTATGGTGCATCTGTTTTATCAGCACAATTCTTTCTACCGGTAAAGTATCAGGGTGATACCAATTCAAATAAAATTGCGATCACTTTCGACGATGGTCCAATTCCGGTGATGACCGAAAAAGTGCTTGATATTTTATCCGAATACAAAGCTCCCGCCGCGTTCTTTTGTATCGGAAACCGGGTAAACGACTATCCTGCATTAACGAGACGTATTTACGAGTCCGGCCATCTAATTGGCAACCATAGTTACTGGCATGGTGCTATGTTCGACTTACAGTCTGCGTATAAAATCGCGAAGGAATTGAAGGACACGGATACAGCTATCCAAAATGTTATCCATAAAAAACCAAATTTCTTCAGACCTCCTTTTGGTGTAACAAATCCAATGGTTGCAGCGGCCGTAAAAAAAGGCGGGTATAAAACTATTGGCTGGTCAATCCGGTCTTTCGATACAGTTACGAAAAATGGCAGCGTTTTACTGGAACGTGTAACAAGATCATTGAAGGGAGGTGATATAATCCTGTTTCACGATTATAGTACAACAACTTTGGAAATCTTACCTGCATTTCTGGAGGAGGTAGCAAAGCTTGGATTGAAAATTGTAAGGGTAGACGAATTGCTAAAGGAAAAAGCGTATGTCTAAAAACAACAGCCTGCACAGGTTTTTATTGACGATGCTGTTTTGTGTTTTTGTAACAAGTGTTGATGCACAATATGCCGGTTATAAACCTGTAAGCGATTTGCCTTCCTTTAAAAAGAAATTCGCTACTGAGTCAGCCAAGGTTAAATCCATAACCAGTGATTTCACCCAGGAGAAAATCCTTATGGCGCTGACAGAAAAAATTACATCAACAGGTAAATTTTGGTTCAAAAGAGAAAATCGGGTCAGGATAGAATACATAAAACCGTTCGCCTATCTGATGATCATGAATAACGACAAAATGCTGGTAAAGGATAATGATAAAGAAAATAAGATCAATGTAAAATCCAATAGGCTGTTTCAGCAAGTCCATCGCATCATGATTGATTGTGTTCAAGGAACAATTCTTGATAGCAAGGATTTTACGACCAGAATTTTTGAGGATGATAAGGTATATTTACTCGAAATGACTCCTTCGTCAAGGGCGCTCCGTGAATTTTTTCAAACCATTCTGCTTACCGTCGAGAAGAATGATTACTCCGTAAAAACCATTGAGATGAATGAACCTGCCGGCGATAAAACCATCATTTCTTTCAAGAATAAAAAATTGAATGAACAAGTCGCTGACGCAGTTTTTGCTCTTTAATTTTGCTTCCATTGTCTGCCTGGCCTGCGCTTCCGATTACAAGCACATGCGAGCTGTTGAGCCAGATGCGACATGCATTTCCAAATTGGCTCCCCGACAGTTCAGTACATCCTGGTACCACGCAAGCGTAGACGTTATTGGAAAGCACATCAGTGGTCTGTTGTTAATTAAAAACATGCCTGATAGCGCTTATCGTATTGTATTTACCAATGAAGCCGGGGTTACCTTTTTTGATTTTGGGTTTTCCAGAGATGGAAAATTTAACGTTTATAACATCATCAACCAATTGAACAAAGGGCCGGTAATTCAAACGTTGCGTAAAGACTTTGAGTTAATTTTAGGTTTACCGTTTCATACAAAAATATCCCAGGCCTGGACTATGGATGATGATGTTTTTTATGGTGTAACGCAAAAAAAGGAAACGGCCTATTTCATTACCAGTAAAGATTGTGCTTCTTTGCGAAGGTTGGAATTGGGCTCTTCGAGGAAACGTAAAGTGACAGTTAATATAACCGGACAGCCGTATCCCACGCCTGATAAGATTGAAATAGTGCATAACACATTCGATATGCAGATAAAACTTACCCGCTTCGAAAAAGAATGATTCTGCTCAACGACTTTTATACGATTCTCCAAAGAGATACTACTCCGGGAACTGTAAAGGCAAAAATTGCCATCAACAAAAAACACCGGATTCTCGAAGGCCATTTTCCTGGTTTACCTGTAGTGCCCGGTGTCTGCATGTTGCAAATGGTCCGCGAAGTAATGGAGGTAAATACCGGAAAGGAGTTGAACCTGAAAGAAGCTGATAATATGAAATTTCTGTCGGTCATCAATCCCGAACAACACAATGAGGTTGATGTTAGCATTCACTATACGGAAGATGGAGGTAAATTTTCCATCAATGCAACGCTCTTTGCCGGTACGGTTACTTTTTTTAAATTAAAAGCAATGCTGCAAACTGCCTGATGGTACCTGCTGATGCTAGCGAGATGTTCAAACAAAGAAAGGTATGTATACTCGTACCTACGTACAACAATGAACAAACGCTTGAAAACGTATTGCATAGCTTATTGGAATATACGAATCAGATTATAGTTGTAAACGACGGCTCCACAGACTCGACGATAAATATACTGGCGCAGTTTTCGCAAATCAACGTGGTCAGCTATACGCAAAACAAAGGGAAAGGCCATGCATTGCAAACGGGATTTAAGCATGCTGTAAAACTGGGCTATGACTACGCTATCACCATTGATTCTGATGGGCAACATTTTGCGGAAGATCTCAACAAGTTCCTGACAAAACTGGAAAATCATCCTTCTGCAATTATCATAGGCGCACGCAACATGGATCAGGCTAGCGTGCCTGGTAAAAGTAGTTTTGGAAACAAATTTTCGAATTTCTGGTTTTGGGTAGAAACGGGATTAAGGATGAGTGATACACAAAGTGGTTATCGTCTTTATCCCGTGCGGTTAATGGAGTCTGCAACTTTTTTTACACGGAAATTTGAGTTTGAAATTGAGGTACTGGTAACATCAGCCTGGCGGGGAATTGAGATAACCGAAGTCCCTGTACGGGTGTATTACGCTGGTAAGGAAGAACGTATTTCACATTTTCGTCCTTTTAAAGATTTTACGCGCATCAGCATTCTGAATACATTTCTGGTAACCATTGCGTTGCTTTACATCAAACCCCGCGATTTCTTCCGGGGTATTAAAAAAAAAAATTCAGGCAAGCTGTCTATGAGCAGCTCTTTGATCCGCTCGAAACAGATTGGATAAAAAGTTTTTCGGTTGGCTTCGGCGTCTTCATGGGCATTTTTCCGGTCTGGGGTTTTCAATTAATCATTGCCATAACTTTAGCATTTATTCTTCGGTTAAATAAAGTGCTGGTTATCCTCGCGGCAAACATTAGCATCCCACCGATGATTCCCTTGATTTTGTTTTTAAGCCATCTTACAGGTGCATTTTGGATGGGCGACCATGCCCAATATATAACTTTTAGCCAGGAAATTACTTTTGATATGATGAAAGCCAATTTGATACAGTATGCCGTGGGTGCGATCACGTTAGCCTTTGTAGCATGTATTATTTCTACGGCTATAACCTACGTCATGTTAAAAATATTTAAGCGGCAGAAAGTCTGATACATGGCAAAACTCTTTCTAAATATTTATGATTTCTTTCACAAGCGCATTCCGCTGTTCTGGATTGTATTTATACTAACGCTGGTGATTCTCGGCCTCGGGGCATCGCGTATTAAGCTTGAAGAAGATATCACTAAATTTTTCCCGGAAGATGAGAGAGTAGAAAAACTGAACTACGTTTTTCAAAACTCAAAGTTTGTTGAACGGATTGTCGTAATGGTATCTGTTAAGGATAGTAGCACAACACCCCAGCCTGACAGTCTTATAAGTTTGGCAGCGACGCTTGCTGCGCGAATGGACCGTGATCTAAAGCCTTTCATCAAGCAACTAACAACACAAGTAGATGAGGAAAAGGTCATGAACCTTTTTACATCTATCTATGAACACCTGCCAATTTTTTTGGAAGATCAGGACTATGAAAAAATCGACTCCATTCGCCAACCGGAAAATGCGGTGAAAGTATTGGAGAATAACTACCGGCAGTTAATTTCTCCCGCCGGGGTAGTGGTAAAAAGAATTGTCGTTAAAGATCCATTAGGTTTTTCTTTCCTTGCACTTCAAAAACTTCAACAGCTTCAGTACGACGACAATTTTGAGCTGTATGATGGATATATTCTCACGAAGGATCATCGTCACCTGGTATTTTTCATCTCGCCAACCTATCCTCCCTCGGAGACAGGTAATAATTCAAAGTTTGTCGAACAACTGGATGTTTTGATTCAGTCGCTTTTACAACACCATCCGCAGTTACATGTATCCTATTTTGGGGCGCCCGTTGTTGCCGTTGGTAATGCACAACAATTAAAAAGCGACTCGATGATAACGGTGAGCTTGGTTGTTATTTTTCTGGCGATCTTTCTGGTGGGGTTCTTTAGGAAGAAACGTGTGCCCATCCTGATATTTATCCCTGTTTTATTCGGGGCAATATTTTCCTTGTGCTGTATTTACCTGATAAAGGGATCCATCTCCATTTTGGCAATAGCGGCAGGATCCGTCATCTTAGGTATTGCAGTTAATTACTCGTTGCATTTTTTGTCTCACCTGAAGCATACTCACAACATCAAAGCGGTTATTGAAGATTTGGTGAGACCAATGACCATTGGCAGTGCCACTACAGTCGTGGCCTTTTTCTGTTTACAATTTGCAAATGCTGCAGTGCTTCGTGATGTAGGTTTATTTGCCGGCTTTAGCTTGATAGGCGCTGCGTTGTGCTCTTTAATTTTCCTGCCACATTTTATAAAAGAAAATTTATTCCCAGAACATCAGCGCGAAAACTGGATTGAGAGGTTTTCATTTTCCGCATTTGAATCAAATCGATATGTTGCGCTGATCATATTGCTGGCCACTCCCGTTTTCTTATACGTTGCTCAGGATGTTACTTTCAATAGCGATATGAGCAAACTGAATTTTATGCGCAGCGATACCCGGGAGGCGCAGCGACGATTAGAAATGATCAATAAATCGTCGTTAACCTCCGTTTATGTGGTATCCAGCGGAAAAGATTTACAATCTGCCTTAACAAAGAATGAACAAGTTTCTCCTGTTCTGAAAAAATTGAAAGACCAGAAGACAATCAACAAGTATTCTTCCGTCTCTATTTTTTTAATTTCCGATTCCCTACAGCGCGCACGTATTCGCAAATGGAATGATTACTGGACCGCCGAGAAGAAGAATAATCTTACCAGTATTATTCAGGATAAGGGTGAGGAATTGAAATTCTCCGCACAGGTAATGGAAAATTTTAGAACCCTTCTTTCAAAAGATTTCAAGACAGGTGATACGGCCGTGATGAATCAAATTCGCTTGGCCTTTTTTGATGACTACATCATCGAAAAAAATAACGATGTTACGGTGATCACGCTGGCAAATGTAAACGCTGAAAATAAAAGCCTTGTATATGATGCGTTGAAGACTACGCCAGTCCATGCTTTTGACCGTCAGATGTTGACCAATCTTTTTGTTGAGTATGTAAATGCGGATTTTAATTTCATTGTCACCTTCACGGCCGTACTGGTGTTTTGTGCTTTGCTTCTTTTGTATGGTCGGATTGAATTGACACTTATCACATTCGTTCCCATGTTGATTACTTGGATATGGATACTTGGTATCATGGCGCTGGTAGGGATTGAATTTAATATTATCAACATCATGGTTTCAACGTTCATCTTCGGGTTAGGGGATGATTACAGCATTTTTACGATGGATGGTTTGTTGCAGGAATATAAAGTTGGAAAGAAAAACATCGCTTCAATACGTACTTCCATCTTTCTGTCTGCAGTAACGACTATTGCAGGACTCGGCGTACTAATTTTTGCTCAACATCCCGCGCTCCGATCGATCGCCGCGATTTCCATCATTGGCATTGCATGTGTTTTTATCATGTCTCAAACCATTGAGCCATTCTTGTTTCGATGGTTGGTGACCAACAGAACCAGTAAAGGGTTCTCGCCGATGACTTTTCATGGAGTATTCAGGACAACGTTTACATATTCGTTGTTTGTATTTGGAGCAATATCCGCAACCATCCTGGGTTTGATCTTTCGCTGGATACCTTTTGGTAAAAAAAGGATCAAAGTTTTCTTTCATTCATTGCTGAAAGGCTTTGCAAGGTTAATCATTTACGTCGAACCGAGTGTCAGGAAAAAGATCATCGGTCGAACACCTAAGACATTTTCAAGAGCAAGTGTGATCATCGCCAATCATACTTCATTTCTTGACATTCTTTTAACGATCATGCTGCACCCTAAATTAATTTTGGTCACTAATAAATGGGTTTGGAATTCACCAGTATTTGGAAGTGTGGTTCGTTTGGCGGACTATTACCCCGTGAGCGAAGGCGCTGAAGATGGTGTTGAAAAGCTAAAGGACAGAATTCAGGAAGGATACTCCGTAGTAATTTTTCCTGAGGGCACAAGGTCGGAAAACGGCGTCATAAAACGCTTTCATAAAGGCGCATTTTATATCGCAGATATTTTTAAAATTCCGGTGCAGCCATTGCTGATCCATGGAGCAGCGGATGCTATTCCTAAAGGAACTTTTTATTTAAACGCTGGACAGCTTACACTGAAATTTCTTCCACCAATTGAAATCAGTGATCCAGTTTTCGGTACAGGTTATTCTGATCGAACAAAAAAAATCAGCAAATACTTCAAACATGAGTTTGCATTATTAAAAGCTGAAGTTGAGGATGCTGACTATTTTTCGCACAAACTGATTTCGAATTATATTTATAAAGGTCCGGTGCTGGAATGGTACATGCGTGTGAAGCTACGGTTGGAAAAATATTATGCACCATTTCATAAGCTCCTTCCGCTACAAGGTACCATCCTCGATCTGGGTTGCGGCTACGGCTTTTTATGTTACATGCTTCAATTCATGTCCCAAGACCGGATTATTATTGGAGTGGATTATGATGAAGAAAAAATTGATGTTGCCCGCCATGGATATCTGAAATCAGAACGCCTGACTTTTTTCTGCGATGATGTGACGCGCTTTCCGTTAACCAATTATGATGGTATCGTAATCAGTGATGTATTACATTACCTGCCCTATGATGCTCAGGAAATGCTATTGGAACGAGCGATTGATGCGCTTAACCCAGGCGGTATCCTCGTGGTGAGGGAGGGAAACGCTGATTTGAAAGAACGACATAAAGGTACCCAGATCACTGAATTTTTTAGCGTGAAGCTGCTGAAGTTTAATAAATCGACTAATGATCTGAATTTTTTGTCCGGGGAAAGCATTAAAAGAATAGCAAATCGCAAGGGACTTACGGTAACAATAGATGATGATGCGAAATTTACCTCGAATGTTATTTTTGTAATTAGAAAACCCAATGATTTATAAAGTTAACCTGTACTTCGTATCCTTTAATCGCACTTTTTAAAATGACAGAACAGTATGACGTGGTAATTGTGGGCAGCGGATTAGGCGGACTGGCGTGCGGAACTATTCTGGCTAAAGAAGGCTATAAAGTTTGCATTCTTGAAAAGAACAAGCAAATAGGGGGCAATCTTCAAACCTACGTCCGTGAGCGTGTAATCTTTGATTCCGGCGTACATTACGTTGGAGGCCTCGATAAAGGACAAAACCTCTATCAGTTGTTCAAATACCTGGGTATCATGGATAAACTGAAACTCCGGAAAATGGACGAAGATTGCTTCGATGCCGTTGTGTTTGAAGGAGATCCGGTGGTTTATAAATACGCGCAGGGTTACGAAAATTTTATCCAGTCGTTGTCAAAACAATTTCCTGGTGAAGAAATGAATTTGCGAAAATTCTGTGACGCAATTAAAGAGGTGTGCAGTAAATTTCCTTTGTACAATTTGAAGAGCGGCGGTGGCTTATTTGAAAAAATGTCAGCGTTGGAAATGGATACGAAGACCTTTATCGAGTCGGTTACATCGAACAAAAAACTGCAAAACGTTTTAGCCGGTAATAATTTATTGTATGCCGGTGCAGCGTATAAGACTCCCTTTTATGTGCATGCCCTGATCGTCAACAGTTATATCGAAAGCTCATATAGATTTATTAATGGCGGTTCACAGATATCAAAATATTTGTCGCGACAAATTCATGCGCATGGGGGGAAAATTCTGAAGCATATTAAAGTAACGAAGTTGAAAGAGGAGGGAGGACAAATTGCATACGCAGAAACCGATAAGGGTAATCGATATTATGGAAAAATTTTCATTTCGAATATCCATCCCGCGCAAACTTTGGATATCACCGAAAGCACATTAATAAAAAAAGCTTTCAGAAATAGAATCAAGAGTTTAGAGAATTCCATATCGACTTTCTATGTGAACGCTGTAATGAAAAAAGATTCTTTTAAACATCTTAACCATAACTATTATTATTTTGAAAAGGAAGATCCATGGGGTGTGCTGAATTATACAGCCGAAAATTGGCCCTTGGGTTTTGCATTATTTTTTACAACAGCTGCGGAAAATGAGATCTATACAGAAGGGGTAACCGTCATGGCTTACATGCGATTCGAAGATGTTAAAAAATGGGAACATACTTTTAACACCGTTTCCAATGAATCGAGTCGCGGTGAGGATTACGAAGCTTTTAAAAAAGAAAAAGCGGAAATCCTGCTGAATTATGTCGAGAGGCAATTTCCTGGGTTTCGGTCCTGCGTTAAATCCTACACAACAGCTACTCCGTTGTCGGCAAGAGATTACATCGGTACGGATGATGGATCTTTGTATGGGCTAACGAAAGATTATCGGGATCCATTAAAAACGTTTATCTCACCGCGCACAAAGGTACCAAACCTACTGCTTACCGGGCAAAATCTGAATCTTCATGGGGTATTGGGGGTAACCGTGAGCTCTGTCCTTACATGTTCACAGATTTTAGGAATGGACTATATGCTTGATAAAATTCGTGATGCTCAGAAAGACAGTTAAAGTTCTTGCCTGGATTTCGGGAATTTTTGTTCTATTGATAATAGGCCTGATAGCCTATGTGCGTACCGTGGCCGACATCGCGCCGCCAGTACCCGAATCGTTAACGGCGCTTGACAAAGAGGTTGTTGAAATTGATACCGGCTTATTTAAAATCGATAATAATTGGTTTAAAAAAAGTGAGAGCGGGTTGTACGAATTATACGTCGAGGGCGATCCTTTTGAACGTGGCGTAGCTAATGGAAAGCTTACGCGGGAATTGGTTCATTACCAGGAGGAAGTTTTTACAGAACAGATTCACCGGCTTGTACCATCTGATTTTTATTTGGGAATTCTCAAGTATTTTGTCGGTTGGTTTAATCGAAACTTGCAAGAAAATATAATCGAAGAATATCAGCTCGAAATCCTCGGAGTATCATATGCCGCGTCTACCGAATTCGACGATATTGCTCCACCATATCAACGGATATTGAATTACCACGCCGCCCATGATATAGGGCACGCGTTGCAAAATATGTCGCTGGTAGGATGTACCGCCTTTGCTACCTGGGGTGACGAATCAGAGGATTCAACGCTAATCATAGGACGTAACTTCGATTTCTATGTGGGAGACGAATTTGCACGCGATAAGATCATTGCTTTTTATAAGCCTGCTGAAGGACATAAATTCATGATGGTCACCTTTGGGGGAATGACAGGTGTGCTATCGGGTATGAATGATCAAGGGCTAACGGTAACCATAAATGCAGCGAAGTCCGATGTACCCACAGCATCGGCTACACCCGTTGCCTTAGTGACGCGGGAGATCCTCCAATACGCATCTACCATTCAGGAAGCGTACGACATCGTGGCCAAAAGGAAAATGTTTGTGGCGGAGTCTTTTTTAATTGGATCAGCCAGGGATGGAAAAGCTGCCATTATCGAAAAGACTCCTGATGACATTGATTTAGTCGAAGCACGTGATAACTATCTTTTAAGTACAAACCATTTTTTGGGTAATAAATTGGGGGTGAGCCAACTTAATCAGCTACATGTAAAGACCAGCGCGTCGCCCTACCGGTATAAACGACTTGGTGAATTAGTAGCTCGAAATAAGAAAAACTCGGTTACTAAAACCGCAGCCATTCTTCGCGATCAACGTGGGTTAGGTGATAAAGATATTGGCCTCGGCAACGAAAAAGCCATCAACCAGTTGGTAGCACATCACGGCATCATCTTTCAACCGGAAAAAAAATTAATGTGGATTTCTACGGCACCCTGGCAACTTGGCAAATTTGTTTGTTATGATTTGGAAAAAGCTTTTGCCTATAAAGCTGAGTCTAACGAAGAAATATATGAAGCAGCACTGACCATTCCGGCTGACTCATTTTTACTGACACAACAGTACCGGGATTACCTAAAGTTTCATAAGTATCGTTTCCCCTTTAATCCAAAAACCGGTCTCCAGCCTGACAGTATAGTAAAGTGGAATTCAAATTCGTACCACGCGTACATGATGGCTGCCGACTATTATTATGAGCGGAAGGAATGGGTCAAAGCGATTCCGTTTTATGAAAAGGGCCTGACGAAGGAAGTAGCCACCGTGCAGGAACGTTATCATATGGAAAAAAATCTCGAGGACTGTAAAAAGAAAAATAAATGATTATTGGCGTTGGCATCGATATGATTGAGGTGGACCGCGTTATGGAGAAGATCAGTAAAAATAACGGGTTCAAAGAAAAAGTTTTTTCCCAGCGTGAAATTGCTTTTTGTGAAGCGAACCGTAAAGAAGAAAATTATGCCGCCCGTTTTGCCGCCAAGGAAGCTTTTTTAAAAGCTACCGGACTGGGGTTATTGTTGGGAAACGATCTGTCGAAAATCGAAATTGTAAATGATGTAAATGGTAAACCTTCAATCAATCTTGACGGTAATTTTAAGAAAGAAGCTGAACAAAATAGTTGGAATAAAATACATTTGTCACTTTCGCATTTGCAGCAGGTTGCATGTGCTGTAGTTATCATTGAACAATGAGCAGTATTCCTGAAATAGAATTACAATCCAGGGAAAATATTAAACGTTTCCAGGAAGAAAAATTGAAGCAGACCCTGGCCTATGTATCTGCGCATTCCCCGTTTTATAAGAATTTGTTCAAAAAATCCGGGACTTCAACGTCAGACATCTCTAGACTTGAGGATCTGCCTTCATTGCCTGTTACCACCAAGGACGATCTGCAACAATATAATTGGGATTTTTTGTGCGTATCCAGAGATGACATTGTTGAATATACAAGTACCTCCGGCACATTAGGAAAGCCGGTAACGATAGCATTAACAGAAAAGGATTTACAACGATTGGCCTATAATGAAAGCATTTCGTTTGCCTGTGCAGATGGTAAAAAGGACGATTTATATCAACTGATGCTAACCCTCGATCGGCAGTTTATGGCGGGCATCGCTTACTATGAAGGTATTCGAAAATTGGGCGCAGGTTTAATTCGCGTTGGGCCCGGACTGCCCGCTTTACAATGGGAAACAATTGAACGTCTTAAACCAACGGTATTGGTAGCGGTGCCGTCGTTTATTATAAAACTGATTGAATTCGCAAAGCATCAGGGAATCGATTTAAATAATTGCTCCGTAAAAAAAGCCATTTGTATTGGCGAAAGTCTGCGTAATGCTGATTTAGAACTTAACACGCTTGGTACGCAAATTTTCGATGCCTGGAAAATCCGGCTCTATAGCACGTATGCCTCCACTGAAATGCAAACGGCGTTTACTGAATGTAGTGAGGGCTCTGGCGGTCATCACCATCCCGAATTAATTATCGTAGAGTTGCTGGATGAAAATAATCAGCCGGTCAAGGAAGGGGAGATCGGTGAGGTTACGATCACTACACTGGGGGTTGAGGCTATGCCACTGGTTCGATATAAAACGGGTGACATGGTTAAAGCTTATCATACCCAATGCTCGTGTGGTAGAAATACATTGCGATTAGGCCCCGTGTTAGGCAGACATCAGCAAATGATCAAATTGAAAGGTACCACCATGTACCCTCCTGGGATTTACGACATCCTTAATCAGTTTCCGCAAGTAACGGATTATGTAGTGGAGGCTTACACTGGGACTTTAGGCACAGATGAAATTAAGCTTCATATTTGTGTGGTGGAGAACGCTGTACAAGTTGAGGAGGCCCTTAAGAATGCTTTTCAGTCCAGGCTTCGTGTTGTTCCAAATTTTGAATTCATCAGTAGCGCGCAAATGGACAAACTTCAGCACGACGGCAAAAGCCGGAAAATCAAGAAGTTTATCGATAACCGAAAATAAAAAAGGATGACCATGGGCCATCCTTTCTCATCTACAGGTTAATTATTTTCAGCTTAAATCTTTTTCAAGTTCGTCAATCTTAGCTTGGGCATCTTGTTTACCCAAAGACAATGACAACTTGTAAAGTTCAAGGGCTTCACGTTTAGTTTCTTTCTTCTTGCGAGGAGCAAACTTGGTACGATCAGCAGCTGTCTCTAAGGCTTGAGCTTGTGCAAAGTATAAGTCAGCTTGGCTCGCTTTAGACGATGCATTGATGTCTTCTACGTTCTTCTCGAGGTTAGCAACATCTTGCTCTCTCATCTTGATGGTCTCAAGACTAACATTGATTGTTGAATCGCGCTGAGTAACAGTTCTTGCCAGTGTCTCGTTCTCACCACGCATTTTCTCAACCTCAGTTTGAAGCGCAGCGATTTGCTGAGTACTTAATTCAAGGTCATTTTTAAGTCTCTTGATTGTAGCAGCATAAGATCCTTTTGCTGACTTTACCGATTTTTCAAGAGTTGCAATTTTAGCTTGCGTTTCCTTGATGTGGCTATTGATGTCTTTCAAACGGTTCTTGTAATCCGCGTAAGAAGTCCCTTCAACAACATCTGTTCTTAATAATTGACGATTCGCATCAATTGAATCGATCAATACCCCAATCTCTTGTAGAGTTTGTGCGGTTTGCTGGCTTTCATGGAGTTCAGTTCTTAGTGAATCCACTTGGGTTTGAAGGCGTTCTTTTTCTTTAGTGTCACAGCTCCAAAACGCGCCGGCTATGGCTAATCCAAATACTAATTTCCTAATCATAATAGTAAGTTTTAAGTTCTTGCTTATGCTTAGCAAACGATGGGCAAGACTCTTAAAACCGATCTGGGCATTAATTGAAACCTTCAAAAACGTGAAATAAAGGCCTTTATTGCCGCAAGCTCCCTAAAACTGAAAAAAAAAGACAAACATTATGAGGAAAAATTCAACAAGTTGAGGTGCGTAAAGGCAAAAAAGTCAGGCAGTTAGGACTAATTTATCTTCTTTCTGATGAACCCGCCTAGCTCCTTACCTGCTTTTGCGTAAGCTTCTTGCAGACGAGCCCCTGTTTCATAATCGAATCCAAAAACATCCCGGCCCAACGCCTTTGAAATAGTTATTTTGGCAATCGTCTTTTGAGGATTCTTAGTTTCTACTATCCAAGCCTCAGCATCAATGTAAGCTGGACGACTCATTACCCCTACATTGAAACCAGGTTCGGTATGGGTTGTCTTAAATATCAAGGTAAACTTGGCATTCTCGCCAACGGTCGACATTTCTGAATGCTTTGAAAATAACTCACGAAATTGTGGCTCAAAGCGTTCCTGCCGATCCGACTTCCAGTTTTTTTCCCAGGTATTGCCGCGGTCGGCTTCTTTTTCGTTTAACTCCTTTTTCTTGCTGGCTATGTAATCTGCCTCTTTGTCAAATTTTCCTACAGACATCTCATACTGAAATTCTGTTTTTAATTCCTTTTCGCCTTTTAATGGACTCAAATCACCATCTACCAGCTTGATTTTTTGGGCATAATTGGTAAGGCAAGCGCAAACAAAAAGGATAAGCAAAGTTGGTTTCATAAAAAGTAAATATTGGATTTTGAGAATTTCATCATTCAAAAATAATAGAAAATTTTTTTTGTTCTCGCACGAGAAAAAATCAAAGCAAGTAAACTAAATGCAAACTGGAACTAAAAAGTTGCGTTTCAAATTCGCGCAATCATATAACTAACTTTGAGCAAAGGGAGGTTTCTTACTGAGAAGCGAGAATACTTTTTATTTTTGTTAAAAATCAGATATGAACATCCGTATTGTAATTGGCTTAGTGGCGCTTTTTCTTCCTTCTTCCATTTTCGCGCAGTTTAAAAATATCCGGCTAGATCAGGGAACCACCAACATTCAGACCAGTGAGCCAAGCATTATCATCAACAAAAAAAATCCTAAAAACATTATTGCTGCTACCAATCCAGACAATATTTATTACACGATAGATGGTGGTAACGTATGGCAGTCGCTGAAACTTTCGTCCCCGAATGGAGTCTTTGGACAACCGGTTTTGGTGTCCGACGATAAGGGGACAATTTATTCGCTTCATTTATCCTCCCCGAACGGCGATTTGAAAGATGAAAAAAGTCTGAATCAGATTCTGATTCATATTTCTAGGGATGGAGGTAAGACGTGGGAAGAAGGGAGCCCCCTCGGATTAAATGCTTCCAAAGATCAACGTAAACCCTGGGCGACTGTCGATTCAAAAGGAAATGTTTGGGTTGCCTGGACTCAGTACGACTCATTTAACAGTGCTGACGAAAATTGTCAAACCAATATTTTGTTAAGTAACTCATCGAACGGAAAGAAGTGGACAAAGCCGTTTCAGATTTCCCAAACGCCGGGTAATTGTATGGATGATGATAACACGGCATTCGGAGCGATGCCTGCTATTGGTGTCGATGGTAAGGCCTTTGTAACCTGGGCAAACCAAAATAAAATTTTTTTAGACCGGTCGTTTGGCAGTGGCCTATGGCTAACAAATGACATCGCCGTGGGGCAGCAACCTGGGGGGTGGGATATGAAAATCCCGGGTCATGGCCGTTGTAATGGAACGCCAGTATTTATGATCGATCAAAGTAAGAGCATTTATCAGGGAAGCCTCTATTTGGTTTGGGCCGATCAACGCAATGGTGAAAACGATACCGATGTCTGGTTCATGCGCTCGACAAATTTCGGTGACAACTGGTCAGTCCCTACAAAACTAGGACAAGACAGCGCCAAATGCCATCAGTATATGCCCTGGATGACCGTAGATCAAAGTACTGGGTACATCTACACTGTATTTTATGGTAGGTCAGGTCATGAAAACAATGATACGGATGTATATCTCGCATACTCGTCCGATGGAGGTATTTCGTTTAAGAGCAGAAAAATCAGCGAAACCCCTTTTACACCGGATGAAAATGTTCCTTTTGGCGGAATCAATAATATCGCAGCGCATAATGGAATTATTACGCCCGTTTGGACCAGCGTGCAGGATGGCAAGGCCAGCGTTTGGACTACGATTATAAAGCAGGCAGATTTAGTACAAGCCCCGCAGACAGCTTCAAAAAAGAAGAAAAAAGGGCAATAGAAATTAGGCGATGTACAGGGCAAGTAGCCGTTAATCCTGATATTAAACTATGCAGTCTCAAGCCTTTATCTTACTTTTGCACCTTCTAATAATTCAAAAATGACAGTTGACGAAAAACTAAACTATAAGGTTAAAGACCTTTCCCTCGCTGAATGGGGGCGTAAAGAAATTACATTAGCAGAAGCCGAAATGCCGGGGCTGATGGCTACTCGCGAAGAGTATGGTAAGCAGAAACCTTTAAAAGGGGCACGCATCGCTGGTTGTCTTCACATGACAATTCAAACTGCAGTGCTCATTGAAACATTGGTTGAGCTTGGAGCTGAAGTAAGCTGGTCTTCATGTAACATTTTCTCGACACAAGATCATGCCGCCGCTGCCATTGCCGCTGCAGGCATTCCGGTATTCGCGTGGAAAGGCATGAATGAAAAAGAGTTCGACTGGTGCATTGAACAGACCCTTTATGCATTCAAAGATGGCAAGCCATTAAACATGATTTTGGATGACGGTGGTGATCTTACTAACATGGTGCTAGACCGTTTTCCTGAGTTGGTGGCAGGCATCAAAGGAATTTCTGAAGAAACGACAACTGGTGTTCATCGCTTGATTGAACGCATGAATAACGGCAAACTACCTTTGCCAGCCATTAACATCAACGATTCTGTTACAAAATCGAAGTTTGATAATAAGTATGGCTGTAAAGAATCTTGCGTCGATGCGATTCGCAGAGCGACCGATGTTATGATTGCGGGTAAGGTGGCCGTTGTAGCAGGATACGGCGACGTAGGAAAAGGCTCTGCCGCTTCCCTTCGCGGGGCCGGTGCACGTGTCATTGTAACCGAGATCGATCCGATTTGTGCGCTTCAGGCAGCTATGGACGGCTACGCTGTAAAAAAGATGGATGATGCAGTGAAAGAAGCCGATATTATCGTAACGGCTACGGGTAACTTTGGCATTGTCGCGGATCGTCACTTCAAAAATATGAAGGATAAAGCAATTGTGTGCAATATCGGCCATTTTGATAATGAAATCGACGTAGCTTGGTTGAATAAGAATGGTAAGAAAGATACCATCAAACCACAAGTTGATATTTATACGCTGAGCAACGGAAGACAAATTATCCTATTGGCTGAAGGCCGGTTAGTTAACTTAGGTTGTGCAATGGGCCACCCTTCTTTTGTAATGTCAAATTCATTTACAAATCAAACATTGGCTCAATTGGAACTTTGGACCAATGCTGGCAAGTATGAAAATAAGGTATACATGTTGCCAAAACATCTGGATGAAAAAGTAGCGAACCTGCACCTTAAGAAAATCGGCGTTGAATTAGACGTATTATCACCCGATCAGGCAAAATATATTGGTGTTGATCCCAAAGGTCCGTTCAAACCTGAGTACTACAGGTATTAAGATTGGAATTTGGAAAATTTAAGCCCTGGGATACATCCCGGGGCTTTTTGTTTTATGGCATCAAGCTTGTTATTAAATTTAGCCAAAATTATAAGCATGAAAATTCGAGTTTTTCTTGGTGTCCTGTTATGTATCCTTTGTACCTCCAGCGCTTATAAATACCAGGATGAAAGTATCGAATTTGTTTGCCATAAAACCCATAAAGCAACCAATACCTGCCATTTCAACTTTATCATCAGCGGCGCCAAATACCGGCACGTAGATATAGGTTGTAAATTCACAAAGAAGAAAGACGAACTTATTAAGAAAGTCAAAGAAGGTTCGTTGGCGTTAGCCAAGGATTGGAAAATAGATTGCCCCGAAGCAAAAGAAAAGAAAGAGTCTGAATTCTAGGTGGCACTGAATAGTTTAAACCTTTGAGATCTAAGTTTGATTTAACATATTGGAGATAATCTTAGTGAATGCCCAAATCTCGCTGAATTCCCTCCAGTGATTTTCCCTTTGTTTCAGGTAATACCTTCCAGACAAAAATTCCATGCACCAGCATCATGATGGTAAATAGCAGGAAAGAATAAAAACCTCCCATATCTGACGACTCTGCTAAAACAGGAAACGTCCACGAAATGATAGCGGCCATAATCCAATGCGTAAAACTTCCAAGGGTTTGACCTTGTGATCGCACTTTGTTCGGAAAAATCTCAGACATAAAAACCCAGATTACGGCGCCTTGAGAAAAAGCAAAGAACGCAATGAACCCAACGAGGTAGAACATCACAGCATATCCTCCAAAGTCCTGCGTGTAAAATGCCCAGGCAACCAGTCCGAGGAATAATACCATGCCGAAGGATCCTACAATTAATAACGTTTTTCGGCCAAACTTGTCGATGAGGGAAATAGCAAGCAGCGTAAAAACCATGTTCGTAAGTCCAATAGAAACCGCCTGCAACAAAGCGGTATCTTTGGCTAAGCCTGTCATCTCGAAAATGCGTGGAGCATAATACATGATGGCATTAATTCCCGAAAGCTGATTGAACATAGCGAGTGCCACCACATAAAAAGCCGGTTTATTGTACTTACCATTAAACACACTTTCCTTGATCGCGCCGATTTCTGTATGAAGTGATTCGACGATCGTTTTGATAGCAGCGTCAGGATCATCCTCACCAATTTCGTTAAATACATCTTTTGCCTGGTTAAGCCGATTTTTCTTTACAAGCCACCGTGGACTTTCAGGAACAGCGAAAACCATGATGAAAAAAAGTAACGAGGGAAAGGCCTGAATACCCAGCATCCACCGCCATGCTTCTTCGCCCACTCCAAATAGCAGATAATTGGAAACGAACGCAATCAAAATACCACTGACGACATTGAATTGGAACAAGGCAACCAGCCGACCGCGGCTTTTTGCAGGCGATATCTCAGAAATGTACATGGGTCCAACAACCGATGATGCTCCCACGCCAATTCCACCGAGGAATCGAAAAATTACAAACATCTCCCACGATGAGGTAAACGCCGTGACAAGCGATGTTACCAGATAAATAAGACCAATGGCCTGAAGGACTTTTTTTCGTCCGAATTTTTCTGCCGGCCACCCTGCCAGCAAGGACCCTAATACGGTGCCGATCAACGCAGATGCAACGGTGAAGCCATGCGCAACGTCGCCAAGCATCCATAAATGCTGAATGGATTTTTCTACCCCTGAAATTACTGCTGTGTCGAAACCAAAAAGAAAACCGCCCAGGGCGGCAACAATAGCATTACGGAAGGCTGAATTTGAGCGGGTCATCCTTAAATGATTTTAGTTCATTTAAGGTAGTAAGAAATTTGACAACCAAAAATTAATGCTGTCCCTGCATCCTTCGTTGAAAAAACGGTTTGAGAATCGTGCGGTCAAGTAAAATCCAGGCTAGCCCAAGGTTTAATATGATGATGATATTGACAATTAGCTTCCCGCTAAAATGAAAAGCAGGCAACGGTTCATTGATAAATTTTTTCGAGAGATAAACCTGATTTAAATCAATGCTCGTGGTTGTATTATCAAAGGCACCCGAGGAAACAAGAACGGTCGCTATTCCCACCGCGAGCAAAATAACCATCAATAAAAAAATTCCTTTCCAGATGGGGAAATGGTGTTGCGCTGGATATTGATCCAGCTTACCCATTACTAATTGCGTAAAATTCTTTGAAGGTTGGGAAAGTTTGGTTTCATTCATCACGATTGACACCATCCTTAATTCCTCTAGCCTGTTTTGCCAGTCTTTGTTATTTCGAAGAGACTGTTCAACCTTACTTTTATCGGCAGCGTTTAGATTGCCATCCAGGTAATCTAACAAAGTATCATCTATGGATTGTGAAACTTTTTTCATACGGTCACAAAGTTAACGCTTCTTGATTTAATATATTTTTCAATTCATCAGCCAACCTTTGACGTGCACGATGAATCCTCACTTTAGCCGTGTTTGCCTGCATACCTGTAATCTCTGCGATTTCCTCTAACGAAAATTCGTCAAGGTAAAACAATGTAAGCGCAGCTCGATCGGCATCGTTTAGTTTTGCCAGGGCTAAGTGTAAGAATCGCTTCTTGTCATTTTTCTCAAGCATGCCTTCCGCTTCTCCCTGATATTCAATAACTGTGTTTTCAATACTTTGAAATTGTTGCCTGTTCTTCCGCTTATAGCTAATAGCAGTGTTGAAGACTATCCGATATAGCCAGGTTGAAAATTTCGACTGGAAGTTGAAGCCTTTCAGATGATGATAAGCTTTTATAAAAGCATCTTGTGATGCTTCCTCCGCCTCTGGCCTGTTTTGAAGAATTTTCTGAGCAATGGTGTAAGCATAGCTTTTATATTTATCTACCATGTCGGCATATAAATGCTGCTCACCGGCCAGAATTCTTTCAATACGTGAATGCTCCGGATCCTTTGTCATGACACCACTTGGACGCACGCCATGCAATCAAGTTACACCTTTACCTCAGAAATGGCAAAGCGATGTGATACGCTTTTTTAATCACGAAGATGTTTCCACTTGCTGAACCTAGCAGTGGACATCGACTTAACGCACCTATTGTTGCTTGCTTTATAGGCAGAAGGTAGAGTAGACTGACAGCGGAGCTAGGGCGAAGTTAAGGCGAAGCTAGAGTCAGGTTTTTATTTGAGCCTGAAATAATGTCAGTACCACATCACTTTGGGTTCATTGTAACCGGAATACGGTCCGGTGCGTCATAGCTCCAAACAAAAAAAAATATTTATGCATGAAGGACAGCTGGCACTAATGATTCCGATGATAGCACTGATCGGTTCATTTATCGTAATTATTTACCTGAGAAGATATCAAAATGAAGAGCGGATGACCATGATCGAAAAAGGCGTTGACCCGCAATTCTTTAATATTAAAAAGTCTTTAAATACTTCCTGGGCATTGAGAGGCTCATTGCTGCTTATCGGCGCTGGTATAGGATTACTCTTAGGTAATGTTCTTGAAGATGTGTTCAATATGGACGAGGAGGTAGCATATTTTTCAATGCTTTTCATTTGGGGCGGCATCGGACTCGGAGCGTCTTATTTAATTGAAGAGAAGAAGGCGAAGTCAGAAAAGAATTGATCTTAATTGCCCCGAGCTTCAGCTGGATGTATCAAGAATCAATTGCCCCGAGCTTCAGCTCGGGGCAATTGATTGTTCCTGTAGAAGTATGATCTCATCTTGTAGAATGCTTCTACACCTTTTGCCCACAGTAAAAAAAAGATGAATTTTAAGTAATTGAAAAACAGATCTTTAATTTCACAGAGGTTGCTGGCATATCATTAGACGACGAACAGTCAAACTAATGTTCAACTAAATTTTTTATTAATCATGAAAAAACTAATGTTTGCCTCTCTAGCTCTGTTGGGAAGTGTTGCTCTAGCAAACGCTCAAGAAGCTACTCCTCAAGAAAGCAATAAAGCAACTGAAGCTGTAGCTCCTGCACCTGCTGATCCTGCTACTGCTGCACCTGCTGCTGCTGATCAAGATGACAAAGCTAAAATCAAATCTGAAGAACTTCCTGAGGCTGTAAAGAAATCACTAGAAGGCCAAGAATATCGTGGATGGTTGATCGATGCAGCTTACCATGTAAAATCAACTGATTCTTACGAAGTTCAATTAAAGAACGGTGCAGAAACTAAGACCGTAAAATTTAGCAAGGATGGAAAAGTAGAAGGTTAATCCTTCATACTATTGACTTCTAACAACTTGTAAATGAAAAAAGAAAGCTGGAAAATATTCCAGCTTTCTTTTTTATTTTGGGCCGAATATGGCGCACATCCTAGTAATTGAAGACGATTTAACCTTCTCAAGAATTCTAGAAGGATTTTTGACCAAAAACGGATTTTCAGTGTCCGTTTGCCATAAAGGTCAGGAAGGCTTGAAGGCCTTTGGATCCAATAAAATAGACCTGGTTTTACTTGACTATCGTCTACCCGATATGACCGGAATGGATGTTTTGGCAGAATTAAAGAAAGCCGCACTTCATACCCCTGTCATTATCATGACAAGCTTCTCCGACATTCGCACTGCTGTTAAAGCGATGAAGATGGGTGCGTATGAGTACATCACAAAACCAGTTAATCCGGATGAATTGCTCATGCTGGTACAACAAGCTTTAAACAAAGAAAAAAATGCTTTTGTACCCGAGAAACCACCAATGACCAAGGAGTTCGTCGAGGGAAGCAGCCCGGTGTCTCAAAAATTGTATGAATATGTTCGTTTAGTCGCTCCCACAGATATGTCGGTCATTATTGAGGGAGAAAGCGGCACAGGGAAAGAAAATGTTGCCCGGACGATCCATCGCTTGAGCGCACGCGCTAAAGCACCTTTTGTCGCTGTTGACTGCGGGGCAATTTCTAAGGAACTCGCTGCCAGCGAATTGTTTGGACATGCGAAAGGGTCATTTACCGGCGCCATACAAGATAAAGTCGGGCAGTTTGTAGAAGCCCACAAGGGCACCTTGTTTCTGGATGAGGTCGGGAATTTGTCGTATGAAGTCCAGGTAAAATTGCTCAGGGCAATCCAGGAAAGAGTTATACAGCCCGTAGGGAGCAATAAAGAAATTAAAGTTGACGTTCGCATTCTCACCGCTACCAATGATGATCTCGCCGAAAGTGTTAAGAAAGGAACATTTAGAGAAGATCTGTATCATCGCTTAAATGAATTCAAGATGAAGGTTCCGTCGCTGCGGGAACGAAGCGAAGACCTCGAGGAATTTCTCAACTTCTTTAGGGAATTGGCCAACAGGGAATTAGGAAAGAATGCAATTGGATTTGATGCCCAGGTGCTTGAAATTTTCAGGAAGTACGACTGGCCAGGAAACTTACGCGAAATGAAAAATGTCATCAAGCGAGCTGTACTGTTGACTAACGAAGGCCTTATTGGTTTAAATGCTTTGCCTACAGAAATGTTAGAAACAGTTAAAAACCCGCCTCCAAAAATATCCTCTGAAACTCCCCCCATCTACGACTTAAAGGCGCTGCAAGAGACCCAGGAAAAAGAAATGATTATTAAAACACTGCATGAAGTACGTTTCAATAAATCAAAAGCAGCGCGTATCCTCAACATAGATCGAAAAACGCTTTATCTTAAAATAGAAAAATACGGAATAGAATAGGAGATGTCCTGCTGAAAAGACCTTCGGACTTTAATTAAACCTCAAACTTCAAGCTTTTATTGATCGACTGAACAAGTTTAGCGACATCCGCCTTCGCATCCATGAGTTCAACCATAAGCTCAGACACTGGTGTACCCTCAACCAGCTCGTTTTCGATATCATGCAGCTCTGATGACAATGACCTTGCACCCATTTGACCGACGCGTCCGGCTAGCTTATGAACAATTTCCCTGATCATACCAGCTTCCGGTTTTTTCAAGCATTCAGTCAAACGTTGTAAATCCTTCTCAGTCTCTTCTTGAAATTGTGATAGGATAGATTGAAACAACGCTTCATCGCCCATGGTAATTTTCCGGAGCATCGACAAATCCAAGGCAATAGAATCTCTATTTTCTTGAACGGCTCGTTCCGCTGATCTTACGCCTAATACTTCAAGAAGTTCCTCCTCCCTGAACGGTTTGGAAAGAATGATGTCGAATCCTTCCTTAAGTAATTGCTCTTTTTCTTGTGAAAACACGTGTGCCGTAAGTGCGACAAAAACAGTTTTACTGCTATACCTTTCCTTGAGTGCATGGCACAAATCAACGCCGTTGATGCTGGGCATACGTATGTCCATAAAGATATGTGTTACCGCAGGGTCTGGATCCTGGTGAATTAACTTGCCCGCATCATTGTAAGTAATGAATTCAATTTGATTCTTTTTTAAGATCAAACTGCACAGCTTTAAAATCATCGCATCATCATCCACCACAATTACTTTTCCTGAGAAAGGAGCCGCATTTGTTTTAGCGGTGATTTCGGGTTGACTGGTTTTCTCCGTTTCTTTTTCAAACTTGATTTCAACCATGAATGTTGATCCGTGTCCAGGCTCACTGGTTACATTTAAAGATCCACCTTGCGCTTCCGCAAGCGATTTTGCAATTGTAAGTCCTAAACCCGTGCCTCCAAAGTTATGAGTGATGAAGGAATTAGCCTGTTCAAATTGATTGAATATCTTCTTAAGGTCTTCCTGGCGTATACCTATACCGGTATCCATAATTTCAAAAGTACAATTCACACCGTTTTTATCTTCTTTAGTTTTGAGTGTGATTTTGACATAACCTTTGGTGGTAAATTTAATGGCATTACCAATCAGGTTGTATAATATTTGCCGCAAACGGAATGGATCTCCCAACAGCTGATAGTCAGATGACTTTTCCAAATCCAACAGAAGGGTCAACCTTTTTCTTTCTGCTTGAATCCGCATCGCTGATTCCACTTCTTTTAATAAGGAATATAAGCTAAAGGGTGCCTTTACCAGATTAAAGCTTCCTGACGAAATCCGGCTGTAGTCCAGTACTTCGTTAACAATATGCAGCAAGTGTTCTGAGGAACTGTTGATTGCACCAACGGCTTCCAGGTGTGGACCGTGATAGTTTTTTAATTGTTCGGAAAAACCAATGATGGATTGTAGCGGTGTCCGGATTTCGTGACTCATGTTGGCTAAAAAGCGCTGTTTGATTTTGCTTAATTCTTCAGCTTCTTCTTTCGCTTTTTCCAGTTGTTCTTTATAGAAGTTGCTTCTGGTGATGTCTGTCCAGATAAGGTAAACAAGTACAGCGGCACCTAGAAAAAAAACCAACAACAAAATACTGATCCGGGATATGTTTTGTGTTACTACCGTTACTGCACGACTATTATTCGCGTGCATCTTTGATAATTCTTCATTTTCAACTTCATGAAGAACTCCCAATAATTGAGTCACAAAAAGACTATTGGAATTGATAAGCGCCAATTCCTGTTCCATCAGTTTTCTGTTTTCAGCACGTTGTTCCTTGTCAAGGTCCATCATGATTTTTCCAACCTCCTCCAGTGCTTTATTCTGTCGTGCAACGGATAACGTATCGATAGTAACACTTACTTCTTCCTGCACTTGGAATTGCGTAGTGTCGGGAGCTTTTTTCTTTCTTCCGAAGAGACGCGCCAACCTGGATCGCTGATCTTTCTGTTCGATCACAGTATCTTTGGTGTACGTAGTGACAACTTTCTTTTCCGTGGTCACAACGTTTGTATCTACTTTAATCTTCTCTGTTTCAATTATCGTTGAAAGTGTATCCAGGCGGTACGACATCCTCGTGTTATTGATCAAGTCTGACCTTAGTTTGAGATAAGAGATAAAAAGCCGGTTGCGCTTGTTCAGTATGTTTTTCATCGATAGCAAACGCTGATGTTGCGTGCTATCCCATGGCATCAGGCGAAGAGAATCAATCTTATCTACCATCGATTTTGATTGAATCAGAAATGCCTCATATGGCTTCCCGGGATTCTTGATGGCATCTGCCCGCTGCAGCTGATCTAATCGCGTAATCTCTTGAAATAATGTATTGAGGGATTTAAGTTTTTCATTCGGAACAGACAATTGGTCTACGGTTGACATCATCTCCCTAAAACCAAAACGGGTAATGCCCAACGCCAGTAATATGGCCACAAAAACCAACAGAAAACCCGCCAGGACTTTTCTTTTTACAGAGTTTGGATGTAGCTTCTCTTTTATAGACTGCATGGGCTAAGGACTACGGAATCGTTACGAAGGTAACAGTTATTATACCAACGAATAAACCCTAAAAAGAATTTACGGGTTTGGTATTATTTCTAAACCTGCTGGATCCAATAAAGTTTTTGCCAAAAATTACCCATAAACCCATTTTACAAGGGTAAGAGATGCCAGAAAACAAATGATTATCGAAACAATATCCAATAATATTCCAGCTTTAACCATGTCTTTCATCCTGATGTATCCGCTTGAAAAAACAATAGCGTTTGGAGGTGTTGCGATTGGGAACATAAATCCGATACTGGCCGCTAAGGTCACAGGCATAGCCAATAAAACAGGATTGATATGCATACTGTCGGCGATCCCAAAAATGACCGGCACAAAGATTTGCACAAGGGCCACATTGCTCATGAATTCCGAAAGTAACACCGTCGCGACGATAAGCGCTAAGACTAATCCAACATTAAAAGAACTTTGCCCGGCGATCCACTGTCCTACAGTTTGAATGATGCCCGTGTGCTCAAGGCCTTCAGCAAGGCATAATCCGCCGCCAAAGAGAAATAGAATGCCCCATTGTAAATGATACGTATCACGCCATGTGAGCAAAAACCGTGAAGTCCGTAAATCAACAGGTACTACAAACATCAATATACCGCCCATCATAGCAATGTTTGTATCATTGAGCAGGTCTTGTTTGAAAATATAGTTATTCCACGCTTGTTGAAAAATCCAAAAGAAGGATGTTAATGCGAAAATGGCTAATACAAGTTTCTCTTCACGGGAGACGTTGCCTAACTCGTGAAGCTTGGTTTTAATCAGCTCGTCTGTGCCTTCTATTTTACTAAGATGGTTTGGAAAGAGTACCCTCGTGATAATAAGATGGGTGCTCGAAAGTAAAAGTGCGGCTACCGGTACGCCTACCAGCATCCATTTTCCAAAATCAAGTTTTTGGTGATAGAATTCATCTAATAAACCGGCAAAAACTACGTTTGGTGGTGTTCCAATAATCGTCGCCAAGCCACCCAACGTTGCAGCGTAGCCTACCATCAACAGGAGGCCCATGGCAAAATTCCTTTCATTCCTTGGAAGATCGTGTGGCATGACCGTTGGATCGCTTTTCAAAAGATTGATTACCGATAAAGCAATCGGAAGCATCATCATAGCGGTGGCGGTGTTGCTTATCCACATGCTGATGAACCCTGTCGCAATCATGAACCCTAAAATAATTCCGTTGCCGGAAGTGCCAGTTACACGGATGAGATTCAAAGCTATACGTTCGTGTAAACGATGTTTTTCTAACGCAAGCGCGATCATAAAACCGCCTAAAAAAAGAAAGATAATGGGATTGGCATAAGGTGCGGCCGCTTCTCTCATCTTCATAACGCCTAACAACGGGAACAAGATCAACGGGAGAAACGATGTAACAGGTATAGGCACGGCCTCCGCCACCCACCAGGTAATCATCCATGCTGCGATAGCCACGACTTTATTGGCGCCAGGAGAAATGAAGGTGTCGGGAAGCGTGATCCAGAGGATTACAAATAGCAAAGGGCCTAAAAAAAATCCAAATTGACGGCTTGACTGTACGATATTCACAAATACAATTCTTCAGTTAATCAAAACTAGGCCTTTTGCTTAGGTCTTCAAATATATTTTCAGGCATTTCGAGGCGTTTTAAACGATTGAAGCTAAAATTGGATCGACAATGGGTTATGTGGCTGTGTTTAACGTATAGGAAATAATAATTTTGAATCATTAAAATAAAAATTCGGTTAACATCGACTACTTGTTTATACACGCTGAACGCTATGGATGTGGCCATGCAAATGAAAGAACAAACTTTTCTCAAGGAGAAAGACCGGTTGTTAGGGTTCATCCGAAACCGGGTTTCCAATCTTGAGGAGGCTGAAGATATCCTTCAGGATGTGTTCTACCAATTCATTGCCGGGTACGAGACAATTGATTCCCTTGACCGTGTAACCTCATGGTTGTTTTCAGTAGCGCGAAATAAGATTATCGACCGCTATCGAAAAAACGCTGCAAGACCCAAGCAATCTGATTTGGAAATTCATTCCGGTTCGGAAGATGGTGCTCCGTTAACACTTCAGGAGATCCTGCCAGATTTGGGAAATACGCCGGAAGATGTCTTGCTGAGAGAGGTAATCTGGGAAGCGATTATGGAAGCACTGGATGAATTACCTCCTGAGCAACGTGAGATATTTATTTTAAATGAAATTGAAGAACAAAGTTTCCGCGAAATAGCGGAGAAAACAAAGGTATCCATCAATACGCTTTTGTCCCGTAAGCGGTATGCCATCCTTTCCCTGCGCAAGAAATTACAACGACTTTATGATACCATGTAAAATTCGAGGGTTATGAAAAGAGGTGGAATGTTTTTAAAGTGTGTTTTAGCCATTATACTGGCAATAATCTTTTTCTCGTGGGTTACCTATCTTCTTTGGAACTGGTTGGTCCCTGTATTATTTAATGGCCCCATCATTACATACTGGCAGGCTCTAGGATTATTAGCGCTTACCAAGATTTTGTTTTTTGGAATCGGCGGAAAGCGCCAATGCTATCCCGAGGGTTCAGGTCATGGACATTGGAAATATAGATTCTACGAGAAACTTTCGTCCCTAACGCCTGAAGAACGCGAAGCCTTTAAAAAGAAAATGCGCGATAAATGGTGTACTCCGCCTGATAAAGAATAAAAAATGTTAACATGTTTGTCCAGATTGAGAAGTTTCAGTTGTCATAACAACAATTGATAATTATAGGGACGTGCGTAATTCAAACGATTGAGGTCGGCGCAACAAAAAAATAATAAAAAAATTCAAAAATAATTAAAACCTCAAATGGGTTATGACGTTCAAGGAAACTACGGAAACTTTGGTAATGTTTAAAGTTTCCATAGTTTTGCGCCCATGGAACAAATAGAACAGCTGGACATCAAAAAGAAGATTTTAAAGGCCGCTGAAAATCTTTTTATGAAATATGGTGTGCGTAGCATTTCAATGGATGATATATCCCGTCATTTATCCGTGTCGAAAAAGACGTTATACCAACACTTTGCGGATAAAGAGGATATTGTTTCCATGACATGTCAGGCGCACATTGAAACCGTGGCCAACAGGTTTTTAGAGATTACAAAGAATGCAAAGAATGCAATTGATGAGCTGACAAAAATTTCAATTTGTCTAAAACAAAATACGGAAGATACAAACCCCTCATTGCTATTTGATTTGCAGAAGTATCATCCAAAAGCCTGGAGTGTGTGGCTCAATCACAAGAATAAATTTATTCGCGAGTCGGTGATAAGAAATTTAAAGCAAGGAATAGAAGAAGGTCATTACCGACCTGAATTGAATGTTGAAATTATTGCCGCTATGCGACTTGAATTAGTACAACTTCCTTTTGATGATAATGCTTTTCCACCGTCACGATTTAAAATGGCGGAAGTGCAAATGCAGATCTTCGATCATTTTGTACATGGAATCGTTACGGAAAAGGGCAGGAAATTATACCTGAAGTACAAAGAAACATTAGCCAAACTATAAAAACTTAACTATCAACCTACTCTCTACATATCTATGAAACGACTATTATCAATATTAATTATCGGAGTGCCGTTGTGGGTGAACGCTCAAACTACACCCACCAGCCTTACCTTGGATCAGTGCATCACTTATGCCCTTGAAAACACGGTGGACGTAAAGAACGCGCGTGTAGACGAACAGATAGCTGTAGCCAAAGTCAGAGAAACCAGGGGAATAGGCTTACCCCAAGTTGACGCTTCTGTAGGTTTAACCCATAACCAGAAACTCCCAAGATTTTTCGCAAGTTATCAAACGGCGCAAAGCTTTTCAGGAGTCAATGAAGAAACAAAAAAACCGAACTTGGATATCCCTGGCCTAAATCCAACGGATATTGTTGCCATGCAACAGTTTTTTCAATTACCAAGCAGTGGTAACGCCGGTATAACCATCAACCAGATACTCTTTAACAGCTCTTACTTAGTTGGTCTAAAAGCAGCGAGTACTTATAAGGAACTTGCTTATAAAACTACCGAGCAAACAGAGATTCAAATCGTTGAGAATGTTATGAAGGCCTATTATGGTGTTTTAGTTAATAATGAACGAATCACCCTTTTTGATAATAACATTGCGCGTGTTGATTCCCTGTTACGTACAACCAGAGCGCTACATGAAAATGGGTTCGCTGAAGAAATTGATGTTGATCGTATTCAAGTCACTTTAAATAATCTAAAGTCTGAACGCCTAAACTTTGTAAATCTTCAGAATTTAAGCTTATCCCTTTTAAAATATCAGATGAATTATCCGATGGATAAAGAACTTTCTGTAACCGGCGATTTGTCGAGTCTGCAGGTTGACAAGAGTATTTATAATGAATATCAAAACGGTTGGGATTTTAAAAATCGGATTGAGTACAAGCTTCTTGACACTCAACGGCGGTTGCTCGAATTAGATGTGAAAAATAAATTCTCTTCGTCGCTGCCGAATTTGTCTGGTTTTGTAAACCTCGGATATTCGACTCAGTCTCCTGATATCGGTGGTCTCTTTAAAACGACTACGAACCTTGCCGACGCCGGCGGAATCGGACCAGATAAATGGTATTCGTATTCAACCTTTGGTCTTACGCTGAACATTCCACTGTTTAGTGGTCTGCAACGTAATTACCAATTACAACAAGCGAAGCTTGAGCTGTTAAAAACCCAAAACAATTTTAATTCCTTAAAACAAAATATTGATTTAAGTATTCAACAAAATTCAGTTACATACCAAAACTCACTTGAAACTTTAAAGTCACAAGATCAAAACATGGACTTGGCAGAAAAAGTAGCGCGTGTAACAAAAATAAAATACGAACAAGGCGTGGGCTCTAACATCGAAGTTATCGATGCGGAGAGCAGTTTACGCGAAGCACAAGTAAACTATTACAACGCGCTGTATGATGCGCTTATCGCAAAGGTTGACTTGGACAAAGCGTTTGCGAAAATCGATCCGACAAAATATGTAACCACCGCTAAATAAGTACTCCCTATGAAAAATATATTCCCTATGAACTCTAAGATTTACACCCGTTTGTCAATAGTGGCTACTGTCGCGTTGTTGGCTGCCTGCAGTGCAGCCACTCCCGACGACAAGCAAGCTCAGCTCGAAAAGTTAAAAGAACAACAAGCGGATATAACAAAGCAAGTGCAGCAATTGGAAAAAGATCTTGCAAAAGAAAACCCGACCGAAGCAAAGATCAGACTGAAAGATGTTGGCGTCACTCAAATATCGCCTGTGCAATTTGAGCATTACGTTCAAACACAAGCTAGCATTGAAGCAGAAGATAATGTCGCTGTAAGTCCAAAATCTCCTGGCGTTGTCACTCAGGTATATGTGACGGAAGGTCAGCAAGTGTCCAAAGGACAATCACTTGCACAGATCGATAATTCCATTCTTGTCGGTAGCATTGAATCCATGAAGTCTCAATTGGAACTTGCTAAAACTGTTTTTGAACGTCAGGAAAATCTTTGGAAACAAAAGATTGGAACGGAAGTCCAGTACCTGGAAGCAAAATCCAGAAAGGAAAGCCTGGAGCGTCAACTTAGCTCACTAGAAGAGCAGAATAACGCGTTGCGGATCAAATCACCAATCAATGGTACAGTAGACGAAGTAATGGCAAAAGTTGGCGAAGCTGTTGCGCCAGGTCAACCTGCCTTCCGTGTAGTAAACACATCGGACTTAAAGCTTACGGCAAAAGTTTCTGAGGCGTATTCAACTCAGATCAAAAAAGGAAATAAGGTTAAGGTAACTATCCCTGAACTTAAAAAGGATCTCGAGTCTACCGTAACGTTTGTGGGCAGAACGATCGACCCATTGTCACGGACGTTTACAGTTGAAATCAAATTACCTTCAGAAAAAGATCTCCGCCCAAATATGACTGGGATTGTGAAAATCATTCACCATACTGAACCCACTGCACTGGTGGTTCCTATCAATGCTGTACAGGATGTCAACGGAGAAAAAATTGTATTCGTGGCTGAAACGAGTGGCAAGAATACAGTGGCTCGTAAAAAAGTAGTGAAGGTCGAAGGAGTCTACAATGGCCAGGCTCAAGTAACCGGAATCAATGCTGGAGATAAGGTGGTGACCTTTGGTTACCAAGGCCTCAATGACGGCGAATTCCTGAAAATATAGTGTGATGAAACATGGATCATGCTTGATCCATTGTTTCTCCATCATTTCTAACACTCTACAATATGCAAGACATCGAAAGAGAATTTAAGCCCACCAGTTGGGCGATCGACAATAAGGTGAGTATTTACGTCGCCACAATCCTTGTATGTATCGCTGGTATCACGGCCTACATCAAACTGCCAAAAGAAAATTTTCCGGAGGTTGTTTTTCCACAAATTTACGTGCTCACGATTTTTCAAGGAGCGCCTCCAACTGACGTTGAAAATTTGATCACCAAAGAGATTGAAAAAGAAATCAAGTCAATCAATGGTATTAAAAAAATCACGAGCAACTCGGTTCAAAATTATTCCAGCGTAATCATTGAATTCGAAACAGACATCGATGTAACAGAAGCAAAACGAGATGTCCAGGATGCCGTCAATCGCGCAAAGAATGAATTGCCCGTATTAGAGAAGGACCCTGAAGTATACGAAATCGATATCTCGGAACTTCCTATCATGAATATCAACCTTGCCGGTGATTATGATCTGCAAACACTGAAACGTTATGCTGAACAGATGCAAGACCGCATTGAAGCGCTTCCGGAAATTCGTAGAGTAGATATAGTCGGTGCGTTAGACCGCGAAATTCAAGTAAATATTGATTTATATAAAGCTTCGCTCGCAGGCGTAAGCCTAAATGATATCACGCAAGCCTTGGCTACGGAAAACGTTATTATGCCAGCAGGTCAACTTTCTGTTGCCGGTGTAAAGAGATCCCTAAGTGTTACTGGCGAATATGCCAACGCGGCGGAAATGGCAAATACTGTTGTGGGTTCGATACGCGGTGCCAAAGTATATTTAAAAGATGTAGCAGAAGTAGTTGATACGCACAAAGAGCAGGAAAGCTTTGCCAGGTTAGATGAGAAAAACGTTGTTACGCTGAATGTCATTAAGCGAAGTGGCAAGAACCTTATTCTTGCTTCGGATGCGATCAATGAAATTGTGAAAGAATACGAGAATGGTATATTACCCGCCGGACTTGATATAACGATCACTGCTGATCAATCGGATAACACGCGCGTTACACTCCATGACCTTATTAATACAATTATTATTGGATTTGTCTTAGTGACAATCATCCTCATGTTTTTTATGGGTGCGACCAACGCGATCTTTGTGGGATTGTCCGTACCACTCTCGGCCTTCATCGCTTTCTTGTGGTTCCCTGTAATTGGATTCACTTTAAATATGATGACCTTATTCTCCTTCCTGCTCGCGCTGGGAATTGTGGTCGATGATGCCATCGTGGTAATTGAAAATACACACCGCGTGTTTGATAATGGTAAAGTACCCATTCGCAAAGCCGCGAAGATTGCCGCTGGTGAAATATTCATTCCTGTGTTTTCCGGAACGCTTGTGGTGTTGGCTCCATTTATTCCATTAGCATTCTGGCCAGGAGTTATTGGGAAATTCATGATGTATCTGCCCATAACGCTGATCATCGCATTGTTAGCATCGCTGCTTGTTGCATACATCATCAATCCGGTGTTTGCCGCCGATTTCATGAAACCGCATGAGCACGAAGAAAATAAAAAGCCGACCATAACGAAAGGTTTTAAGATCACAGCAATTGTATTCGCTGCCATAGCCCTTGTTTCTTATCTTATTGGAATTCCAGGGTTCGGCAATTTTGTGGTGTTCCTGTTTATCCTATATGCATTGCATCACTTTGTGATTGCAGGCGTCATCTCACGCTTTCAAACCAACGTTTGGCCTAATGTACAGGCGCGTTATAAGCGGTTAGTAGCGTGGTGCCTTGGTGGATATAAACCTATTTGGATTGGCGTCAGCATCATTGTGCTGTTTGTCTTCTCAATTGTGTTTACTGCAATACGGAAGCCGCCTGTTGTGTTTTTCCCTACAGGAGATCCCAACTTTATCTATGCATACATTCGCATGCCAATTGGTACCGATCAGATTGTTACAGATTCAATTACCAAAATAGTCGAAGAGCGGGTTCAAAAGGTAGTTGGGAAAGATAATCCGATTGTTGAATCGATCATCTCCAACGTTGCCATTGGTGCAAGCGAAGATCCAATGGAAGGCGGTGGAACGCTCGGCAGCCCTCACCTCGGAAAAGTTTCTGTTGCCTTTGTTAAATTTTCGCAACGCGATGGACAAAATACCCGCGTTTACATGGATAAGATCAGGGACGCAGTGAAAGGAATTAAGGGAGCGGAGATTTCCGTGAACCAGGAACAGGGTGGTCCCCCAACAGGTAAACCTATCAACATTGAAGTGAGTGGTGATGACTTTGAATTGCTGGCCTCTACTTCAACACGACTGAAACGTTACCTCGATTCGCTGCAAATTCCCGGCGTGGAAGAACTTAAATCAGATTTCCAAAGCGACAAACCTGAGATCAACATTAAGATCGACCGTGAAAAGGCGAACAGGGAAGGTATCTCAACGCAAGCAATCGGATTTGCACTAGGAACAGCTGTTTACGGAGTGGAAGTTTCAAAATTCAGAGATGACAATGACGACTATCCCATTCAGGTTCGGATCATGGAGGACCAACGGAATGATGTCAATACATTAATGAATATTCCCATCACGTTCCAGGATATGAGCAAGAATGGCCAGGTAAGGCAAGTACCACTTTCTGCGATTGCGACTGCTGAATATACGAGTAGCTATGCCGGTATACGCCGAATTGACCAAAAGAGAACGGTGACCATTGCTTCAAATGTGCTGGGCGGCTTCAATGAAAATGAAGTTGTTGCAAATATTAAAGCAAGCATGGAATCTTTCAGTATTCCAGATGGCGTTACCGTTGATATGACCGGGGCTCAGGAAGAGCAGGCAGAAACATTTTCGTTCCTTGTGTTGGCGCTTGCACTCGCTATGGGACTTATCTTTATGATTCTTGTCCTTCAATTTAATTCGATCAGTAAACCATTGATCATTGGTGCTGAAATCATATTCAGTATCATTGGAGTTCTTATCGGATTTTCACTTTTCAAAATGGAAATATCCATAGTCATGACAGGTGTCGGTATAATGGCGCTTGCGGGACTGGTTGTTCGAAATGGAATTTTGCTGGTTGAATTCATAGAGCTCCTCGTTCAACAAGGAATGCCTTTGAGAGAAGCAATTGCTGAAGCTGCCAAAACACGTATGACACCCGTTATGCTGACCACCATAGCAGCAACCATTGGATTGATTCCTTTGGCAGTCGGTCTGAATATTGACTTCGTTACGTTGTTCACTGAATTCAATCCGCATATTTATTTCGGCGGTGACAACGTTGCTTTCTGGGGTCCGTTGTCCTGGACAATGATATTCGGACTTTTATTTGGAACTGTTCTTACGCTGGTTCTTGTGCCGGTGATGTACCTGCTTACCTATAAGTTAAAGGAAAGAGTCTCCAAAAAGAAAATAAGAATTGCGCCAAGGGAAGATGAGTCCGGCAGCGTGGTTCCGGTTTAGCAGAATTTTTTGTTACAACAAAATGTTAACAAAGTCGTCTCCACTAAAGGACGACTTTGTTAGTTTATGAAGCCACGCATGATTACGCTTGTTATATTGACGCTCTTTTTCCTCATAGTCGACTACTATGTTTTTCAAGCGGTTTTAACCGTTAGCCAAAACTGGTCAACACCCTGGAAATATTTATTTCGATATGGCTTTTGGGTACCCACACTGATTAGCATTGTTGTGTTGCTCGGATGGTTTGTTGGCGACCCTTACAAATGGAGCGCAACAGTTAAGACTTGGGTGATCACCTATTTATTTGCAATCTATTTTTCAAAATTATTCGCCGTGATCGTACTCTTTGCCGAAGATATGTCACGTGGTGTACGACAAGTAATTGCGTACTTCACAAAGTATTCCGACGCGCCAGTATCGGGGGCAGAAACGATAACCAGATCTGAGTTTCTATCAAAGACCGCATTGGCCGCCGCTGCCATTCCCTTTGGTACAATGGTGTATGGTATCATTTCTGGTGCGCACGATTACCGCGTGAGAAGGGAGACGGTTCGACTTCCTAATCTGCCAAAAGCATTTGACGGACTGAAAATAGCACAGCTTTCAGACATACATTCTGGAAGCTTCTTCAACAAGACTGCCGTGAAGGGTGGTGTAGAAATGGCTTTGGCTGAAAAACCCGACGTTATTTTCTTTACGGGCGACCTGGTCAACAATGAAGCCTCGGAAGTAAAAGATTACATCGATGTATTCAACAAGCTCAAAGCGCCAATGGGTATTTATTCTGTTACGGGCAATCACGACTATGGGGACTATCATCGATGGCCGAACTTAAAAGTTAAACAGCAGAACTTCCGTGATCTTATAGAAGCTCATAGGTTACTAGGGTTCAATCTGCTGATGAATGAAAATCATTTCCTGGAATTGGGGGGAGAAAAAATTGCTGTTATCGGAATCGAAAACTGGGGAGGACGTGGGTTCGCAAAATACGGCAAATTGGATGAAGCTTATCGCGGAACAGAAGAGGCCGCTACCAAACTTCTTCTCTCACACGACCCAAGTCATTGGGATGCTCAAGTGATACGCGGTTATAATGATATCGATCTCACATTTTCCGGCCATACCCATGGATTCCAGTTTGGAGTCGAAATTGGTAATTTTAAATGGAGCCCCTCACAATATGCATACGAACAATGGGCGGGTCTTTATCAGAAAGGATCTCAGTACCTCTATGTAAATCGGGGGTTTGGATATTTAGGTTATCCCGGAAGAATAGGTATGCCTCCTGAAATAACCATCCTGGAATTAAAACGGGCCTGAACTTTTATTGCGCGTTCATTGCTTATTTTTACTAGATGAACGACGGTGCTTCCTATCGGATTAAAATGGCCATTTTTGGGCTTATTTTATTATTTCTGATTGATATTTATGCATATCAGGCTATCCGTATCGCGACTCACAAATTGCAAACTGTTCTTAAGGTTATCGCGCGCACTTTTTATTGGACCGTTACAGGTTTTGCAGTCTTCATCCTGCTTTGGATTAACATCGTGGGTATCGCCGATGAAAAAACTAAGCAGTGGATTATCGTTTGTCTCGGCATCGTTTATTTTTCTAAGATTTTTCTGGTGCTCGTATTATTTGTGGATGACGTCAGGCGTGGCTTGCATTTCTCAAAGAAGTATTACCGAAAAATTAAAGAGGGGAACGTTGTAGAGAGTGCATCCCGTATTTCGCGTTCAGAATTTTTCGCGAAAGCTGCATTGTTTTCCTGGAGTATTCCTGTGGCTTCTCTTTCATTTGGAATCATTACAGGTGCACATAATTTTCATGTACGCAGACGGGTGATTTACCTTCCTAATCTTCCTAAAGCATTTGACGGAATTTCAATCGGTCAGCTTTCTGATATACATGCCGGGTCATTGTTTAATAAAACGGCTATTCGCGGAGGCGTTGATATGCTGTTAAACGAGAAGCCTGATGTCATTTTATTCACCGGCGACTTAGTTAATGTTGAAACCAAAGAAGTAAGCGACTACATTAACACGTTTGATAAAATTAAGGCACCCCTTGGAGTGTTCTCGGTCACCGGTAATCATGACTATGGAAATTATAGGCAATGGCCATCTGTTGCAGCAAAGCAACAAAACCTCCGGGATATGCTGATTGCCCATAAACAAATGGGATATGATTTGTTGATGAATGAACATCGTATGCTGGAGTTGAATGGTGATAAGCTCGCGATTATAGGTGTTGAAAACTGGGGTATAGGGCCACCGTTACGTTTTCCCAAGTATGGTAAACTCAGAGAAGCCCATGCAAACACAAACGACGCTGCTGTTAAAATTTTACTGTCGCATGACCCAACGCATTGGGATGCACAAATACGACCTGAGTTTCCTGACATTGATCTCACATTTGCGGGCCATACGCATGGTTATCAATTAGGTGTCAGCCTTGGAAATTTTACCTGGAGCCCGGCTCAGTACCGTTTTAAACAATGGGCAGACCTCTATCAGGAAGGAGATCAGTTTTTGTATGTGAACCGGGGTTTTGGATGTATCGGTTACCCTGGCAGAATTGGCATGCCTCCTGAATTAACGATTATAGAATTGAAAAGAGGAACGGGAAGCGTATCAGTTAAAAGTTAAGCGCGTTTGCCAGATTTTAGCTACTCATCGCACAACTTCTAACGAAGCGCCAACACCGCCTCCATCTCCGGCTTTAATTTCTTATACATGCTTTCATAAATCGCAAATGCCTTTTTATACACCGCATGGTTTGTTAGGTTCGGGATGTACGTTACATCTTCTTGAGGTTTTAGATCTTTGTAATCCGCTATAAGGTTGGACGCTTTAAATCCCAAATAAGCGGCACCGACAGCGGATGCATCTTCAGCATTGATCAGGCAAATCTTTTTATTAAATATGTCAGCCAGAATCTGAAGCCATTCTTCTGAATGAACAAATCCACCACTCACATGTACTTGCTCAATATCTAACCCTGAAGATTCCATTGCCGCTGCAATGCTGTATAATGCCATCGATACCCCTTCAACAACGGCTCTCGTAAAATGCGCTTGGGTATGGAAATTTCGGATTCCAAAAAATGTTCCGCTAGCTTCACTATCCCAAATGGGTGCACGTTCACCCAATAAATACGGAAGAAAGATCAAACCTTCGGCACCCGGTTTAATGCTTTTTATTTCATGTAAAATAGCATCATAATCAGCACTGGTATTGAGTGTCTTTCGGAGAAATATTTCGGTATACCATTTTAGTATAACCCCACCGTTGTTAATCGGCCCGCCAGAAATATAAACATCTTCCGTAAGCAAATAATTGAAAGTCATGGCTTCGAAATTCACCGTTGGTTTTTTGCTAGCCACCCGAATGGCTCCGCTAGTTCCAATGGTAAGCGCAGCAATCCCAGGGGTAACGGCAAAGCTTCCTAGATTTGCCATACAGCCATCACTTGCGCCAATAAAGAAAGGGATGTTCGCCAAAACTTTTAAGTCATGTGCGGTGTCTTGTTTTAGGTCCTTCCGGCTGTGAGTGACCGCCACGGGCTGCGAAAGCTGATGGGTGGAAATGCAACAATAGTTCAGCGCATCCTCATGCCAGGTCAATTTTTCTATATTGAATAACCCAGTTGCCGATGCAATGGAATAATCTATTTCATATACGCCAAAAAGCTTATACCAAATAAATTCTTTGATAGATATAAATTTAAAAGTCTTTTGAAAGAGAGCCTGTTGATTTTCATTTAACCATTTGATCTTACATACAGGGGTCATGGCATGAATGGGTGTTCCTGTCTCACTATAAATTTTCTCGCCCATTGCCGTAGATCTCAATGCCTTTGCAATTGATGCACTTCTGTTGTCTGCCCACGTAATCATATTCATAAGCGGACTTCCTTCTTCATTGACAGGTATAACGCTGTGCATTGCACTGCTAATTACAATGCCACCAGGTTTCTCTTTGAGATGATCAATGACTCGCAGAATACATTTCACAAAGGCCTGCCATATCAGTTCAGGTGCTTGTTCGCTATACGTCTGTTTCGGGGAATACGTCGGATAAGAGACTTGGGCAGCGTGTATCGGTTCGCCGGAAAGCTGCACAGCAACGGCTTTGGTGCTTCCTGTACCGATGTCAATACCAATAAAATAGTTCATGTCTTAAATTTACTTTCATTTCAAAAGTTGTGCAGTGGTAGTTGGGCCAATGATCACGATGGCCTACTCGAAAAATAAAAATCCAACGGATAAATGTGTCGGCGGACAATAGGTGTGGAATATATCCATGAACAGCTTCTATTTATCATGAGTAATTATTTTGTTATGGCTTCCATTGATTTGCTGTGGCCACTGAAATCGCAAAATCGTGTCAAGATATAAAGAAAAACAAAAAGGCACCTGATTTCAGGTGCCTTCCCGGTTTAGGTTAATAGGATTTACAAATTCGCATGTTCCATTTCTCGCCGACGTTTAGCATCTATGGAATAACGACCTGCTCCGAAGACCATAAAGACTATTAAGCCAATGAAGACAACAATAGATAACCAAAGCTCCATGTGCTGACCAATTGAAAGAAAACCTTTAGGAGCATTAACCATGAAGACAGCTCCGATAAGGATGGGCAACTGAATAAAGCATACGATTCGGGTAAAAAGTCCAAAGAAGATCAGCGGGCCGCCCAAGATATGTGCAAAGACGATGTAATGTGCGAGCGTTATTCCGGCAAAATAAGTATTTATTCCTGCCGTAGTCATTTTAAGCTCCGCCATGTGCGTAATAAAATAGAGCCCTTTATAAGTGATAAAGGCTCCAAGAACAATCCGGAATACATCTAAAAATCCAGGGCGATGGCTGTTACCCCACCGCTCAAGGTCGGTAATTACATTCATAGCTTGTAATATTTGGATGTTACAAAGTTTACTAAACTATTTAGTCAGAATCAAGATTTATTTGTGTTATTCCAAATCCTGATAACCCAATAGATCGGAAAGGTGATCACACCCAGGAAAATGAATAGGAGAATCCACAGCAATTGCTCTCCAGTACCAATATCCTTATTGAGTATTGCATGGACGATATAAAAGATGAGAAGAACCAATGTAGCCAACGCTAACAGTACGATTGGGATAATAAAGGAGAAAACTACAATAAGGATTTCCCGTGCCTCAGGTTCGCCATGTTCATTCATTTCCACAAGCTGGATGATGGCGTAAACAATTTGCCAGAGAATAATAGGAAAGAGAATAAAGGGTAGGATTGTAAAAATCCCCAGTACAATCTTTTGCGGTCTGCTTAGAACCATATCGGTGAAATTTGGTATGACTATGAATCCGAAAAAGAAGGCAAAAAAAAACTGCTCATAAATGAGCAGTCTTGTTTACAATATCGGATGGATTAATATTCGTTATTGCTTCTGCGGTTAAAGCCACCGCCACCGCCACTTTTGTAACCTCCTCCGCCACCGCCACTTCTAGGAGCATCGGTGCGTGGTCTTGCTTCGTTGACCACTAAGGTCTTACCCAAGAAATTGAAACCGTTTAAACTTGTGATAGCTTGACGGGCACTCGCATCGTCCGACATTTCAATAAATCCGAAACCACGGCTGCGCTGTGTAACTTTGTCCATAACAATCTTGGCAGAAGAAACTTCGCCATACTCTTCGAATAATCCCTTCAATTCCTGTTCGGATGCCTTAAAAGGGATATTGGCAACGTAAATGTTCATTGGTAAAAATAAGTAAATGGAAAATTAAATTAATGCCAACTGGCAAACTTGGCTGAACGACTACTCGTAATGACGGGTGAGAGGGACTCAGTAAAGAATGACAATTAACATTTAAAAGTAATAAGAAAATTTGACTAAATGCTAAAAGTTATACTTTAAGGTATTTATGTGCCTTTTAAGGCCAATTTCGCACTTATTGCAACCGTTGCAGCAGCATATTTAGCCCTCTTTGGGTTAGTACGCCCGCTCAATGCTACCCGATCCGTATATTTTTTTCTGGGCCGATTTGGTATTCCCTTTGTGTTTTACCTGACCATTGCCCACTACCAACGCGTCTATTGCATTCGAGACATTTAGTTGACAAAGGCCTGGGCCGCTGACCTTGGCTTTCGCTGTCTCCAATGCACAAGCGTAACCGTTTAATGTTCCTGAACCACTTACAATAGCATCGATTGATGTTGCATAACCTTTTACGGTCATAACCCCAGGCCCACTTAATTCCGCTTTTATCGTATTCCCTTTTAAGTCAACGTCCAGGCTACCAGCGCCTGATACGCCTAAGTTTATATAATCGGATGCAATGGAGTTTTCAGAAATGATTCTGCCGTTTCCATTGACTTGCAAATCATTCAGATTTTTAACGCTGACATATAGCTTCATCGTTGGATTTAACTTGATATCGTCAATCTTTTGCCAAAGACTTTTATTTGGATTGTCTGGCTTGCGATCAACGTTTACCATTAATATCCCGTTTTCAACTTTTATTTCGGTAACAGCGAAAATTTCAGTTAAAGCTTCGACTGTCACTTCTTGTTTATTGGTTTGTTTAAGGTAAACCGTGTAATTTGAATTGACATAGATGCCCTTGAATTCAGGAAGCTCCAACACTTTCTTGGTAGTTTGTGCAGTAACAGATCCTATAGCACAAGCCATCACAAAAAGGAGTACGATACATTTTTTCATATACATGATTTTGTTCATATCAAATAACCGGATCATCGGTTGAAAATGAAACTTGCCCATCGATTAAAAGTGTAGTTGGTCGGCTGTACCCTGCTGATAAGGTTCATATTTCCGGGAAATCTTACTTCTTATCCCGAAAGATTGCCTTGAAGATGAGAATAAAGGCAATTCCACCAATGCACATTAACAGTAAAACTTCAGGTGTAATTTGGTCAATAGCGTGCATGGGTACGTGAGTTCTTGTGGTGCAATTTATCTAAGGCGAAGCGGATGTATTAATGATTCGTGAAAGAAATTATCGCCACGCAATCGTGCATCGTCTTCTCCCCGAATGATCTTTCGAGCTGATTCAAAACCTGAAAACCATCTGAGCTTTAATGTCGTCTTTGGTATTCCCTTCAATGCTATCTATCCCTGACCCAATCTGATTTTGGTGCTGATAACGAATGTGTGCGTATCTAAACCAAAACGTGATGTGCCGGTTGATTTTATATTGTAGAATAATCATCTTTCTAACACCAGCCCCATAATAAGCAGGTAACGAATAAGCGAGCCAAACATCGTTTTCGTAGGCATACTGCCGGTTATCATAATCCTCTGTTTCAAACAGGCCATAACGCATCGTTAATTTTAATTTTCCGAGATCAATAATCAGATCCTGCATAAGCGCAAACCCTTGTGTTTTCTTATTTTCAATGGAATAGGTGCTAAATTGTGCGCGACTTTTAAACCGAAGCATGGAATGGGGTGAATAATCAAAACTCACCCAGTAGTTGTTCTTCTTGCCTGCAGATAAGATGTATTGATTTGTCGAGTCGGATTCAATATTCCTGCTCTTAAATTCTTCTCGTGCCTGAATAAATATCTTAACTTTTCGGGAAGGCTCGTAATTAAATCGCAACAGCCATTCGTGCCCTGTCGACGGCGCATAACTTCTGAAACGAAGCCATGGGAATTTAAAGATGTCAACATATCCCGATACACTGTAACGTCGGCTGAAAGAATATTTCCATCCCCAATAAATTCCTTCTTCGTTTTGCGTGTTGCTGCCTTCTCCAAAACCACTGGAATAAAAGGTGTGGAAGTCACGGTCAAACTTACGGTACACTACCGATACATCAAGCTTTGGGGACAGACTGGTAAGGATGCCTGCACTTGCTGCTGTCCCTGCCTTTAATGACTGGGCAACTTCACTAAAAAATGTTATGTTTTTTACGGTATAGTTAAGATAGATACCAATGTTTGTATTGGTTTTCCCTGCAAACGCAAATTGATTATACGCCGTAGGTGTCCGCTCGATTGGTGAATCGAAAACAACATGATTAAGCATGAGGCCTCCATCCAGTGCGTTGTATTTATATTGAATAATAGCTGCAAAATTGTTCTCGCTCGCCTGCTTTCGTTTTAGCAACTCACTCTCATTTCTGTGCAGGCCAGTCGCAGCAAAAGATGCAATAATGTCCTCCTGGTCGTTATCAACAACCGTGGCATCTTTGTTTGTACGGGAAACAAATGTGGTCAGTGCAATTTTTTTTGTAGCCTCAAGTGTAAGCCCAATGCCTCGCATTCCACCCGATTCGTAAACTGACGTGTAAGGTAATAATCCGATATTACTCCGCCTGACGCTTGTTATTGTTTCGCTTCCCTTTCCGGTACCAAAGATTCCCCCCAACATCAAACCTTGACCGAATTGGCTTTGATAATCACCCACAATAAGATTCTTTATTCTACCCTTATTCTGAAGCTGAAAATGGCAGGAAAAATAGTCAAGCCCGTAATAGCGAGATGACGGCGCCCAGCGAATTTGTTCGCCCGGGTCTTTTTCCGTTGTGAATCCGAAACTAAAATCGCCTGGCCTGCTGGAACGAAATCGGATATAAATTTTATCGGGCGAACCTTTGAACTTCGCCGATGGCGCTACAGTATTTTGGAATCCATTCTTTTGTTGCAAGGTTTGCTCGTAACGAATTAGAAAATAATTCTCGCCCTCTTTTTTTATTCGACGCCAAAGGGATGCATCAAGAGCAGTAGTTTGGTCGGTTACCGTCAGGAACGGAACAACTTTGTAGATCGTAGGCAGATCAAATTCCGGAACGGTCTGAAGCTCGTATATAGAAATGAATTTTTGATTTTGTGTTCGATACTTAATTAACGCATCGATTTGGGACTCACTAAGTAGATTGAGAAATCGAAAGTCTTCTGCGGTACCTTTGTTTAGATTGATTGGATGAGCCATTAATTGAACGAGGTTTTCATATAGCTCTTCATAATTTAGATCCATATCAGGCTGGCTAAAAAGTTCGTCAGCGATTTGACTCACATCAATTTCTTTTTTTGGAAAATCCTGGCAACAACAGGCAATAGCCAAATGGAGACAAGAAATGATAATCAAAATTCTCATCTCTTACGGTTGATTTGATAGCCAACGGTCGCCTGATGCCGTGACCCAAAATTGAAATGATGCTGATAAGCATAATCTATTTTGAATTTTTTCGGACGAAAACCGAACCCGAAGAAGGCAGCACTCGGGTTTATGTTAAAGCCAGTTCTGAAAATAAATTTTTTCAAAGGCTGGTATTCTACGCCACTTTTCCATTTCACAGGATAGTTCAAATCTTTTTCCAACTCGGTGGTTACAAATGTCTGGGAGGTGAGTTGGAATCCGATGCCTACGATTAGAACAGTTGGAAGCTTTTCGTTTTCTATAACGGAAATTTTCGGTTGATTAAGGTTTACGATATGAGCACCTATGGAAATCTTTTCCGTGAGTTTTGCTATTCCCCCAAAGCTTATACTGAAGACCCCTTTACTACCAAAGCCTTCTGCCTTGTATTGAACATAATTTGCTTTTATACCAAGCGAGGCAAGTCCAAACGTGTTGCTGAAACCTACCGCGAAAATTTGCTCATTGTACAGCTGATCACCAAAGCGAAATACGCCGACGCCGCCAACACCAAATTTTACTGGCACTGCAAATACAGCAGCCATGCGATTGAATGGTTTAAAAGACGGCTGGGTATCATACGCAAAGCTCGCGGACGTTTTATCCACTTTAGCGAGACCTGCAACATTATTGAATATGGACCATTCATCTGTTACACAGGCTGAAGCATATGCCAGACCACCAGCACGGGAGCCCATTAACGTCGGAGCGCTTTGAGCAAAGGAATTTGACAGCCATAGCATGGACATGCCTAAGGCCAATAAATAATGACACACAACGGTTTATTTTAAGAATGTTTGAAATAACGTAAATGAAATTAAAAAATCAACAGCTTACCGATTAAAAGATTGACACATTTGATTGTTGAAATAGTTGCCGCTAAAGATCTTCAAGGAAATCAATAACTAGAAATTTTCCACCCGCATTGGATTTTAAGTATAAGCCTTTGTAGTCATCAGTGAGATCGTTGAGACAGAAGTCAGAACTCCTTCCTCACATGAAAGAAAAATCCTTTTTCACCTTCGCCATTAAAAGTATATTCGAATCGGAACACTGTATCATACGATGCGACAATATCTATTCCTCCGCCGGCGCTGGATATGACTTTATCTGTTAATCTCGTACTCAGGGTATAATTCGGGTAACTTTTTACGTAGCCAACATCTCCATAGGTCTTAATAAAAATGGATAGAGGAATGTGTCTGAATTGTGGAATTGGCATCACGTTCCATTGATAAGTTCTGCTATAAATTCGTTTTCTTAAGGTTAGTTTATTGAGCGCATATGCAAGGCCTTCGATGACATAAATTTCATAACCCCTCGCGAATTGCTTTTTGTATCCCATAGCTCCATAGTTGGAATATGGCACGTCGTCAGGCGTGCTGGCATACGCTATAAAATTATTTGCCAGGAAAAAATTTTTAGTCAGATCAAAAAACTTGGAATAGGAGAGGCTTACCTCAAATTTTTTCAAATCATCTTTTGAGGTTACACCGCTTTTGGCTGCGATTAATGTCAGGTAATGTCCGTGCAATGGGTAGCCTACATAATCGCGGCGATCGGCGGTGAACTGATAAGAAATAATTCCAAATCGCTGTGAAGTTTTTTCATTGCCAAAATATGTTGGATTAAGCAAAGGAATGGTGTCATTGATGTCAGTACTTCGATACTCAATCTTCAGTGCATGTGATATATAAAACGAATTCCGGTAAGTATAAGTAATTCCACCACCGCGCGTTGTGCGGAGAAGATCATCTGCTTTTAAGAACTCCAGTTTATGATCGACAGTTCGAAATGCCAGGTTTTTTGTCTCCGCGAAATCCCAATCGAAAATCAATCCGTGCTTTTGTTTTTTGTCGATGTAAGGAAATCGGTATGATAATTCGAAACGTCTTTGAAATCCGAATTGAGCCGTTAATCTAAGCGTTTCGTTTCTTCCGCGCATATTAAATTGATATAGACGCAGACCATAGTTAACGCGGTTAAAGTCGTGATTGTAGTTTTGCCACCACTCATTAAAATTCCGGTCAGACAATTCGAAGATAGGAGCGGGAAATGTATACCATCGCTCATTTAAATCAATCAATAGGTCGACGTAATCTTTCTGTAACTCAAGACTGCGGATTTCGACCGTATTAAATAGTCGGGTATTGATTAATTTTTTTTTATCTCGTTCAAGAATATCATTTAAATCGTGACTGTAAATAATATCTCCTTGACGGAGTGTTAGCTCCCTCAGCACAATTTGATCCCGCGTAATACGATTACCTAAAATGAAAATGCGGTTGATATGAATAAACCTGCCCGCCGTATCGGGAATTGTATGGAACGGAGTGCTGCTTAAAGTATCGGGCAACTTGATTTGTTCTTGCTGAGCAAATGACTCAGAAGCAAATAAAGAAATGATGATACTTAAAATCAGTGCCCGCATGTTGTACCCACTAAGACAATGACAGTGCCAACAAGTTTAAAAATCACTTTTTCAATTCATTGACATTGACGTGTTCTTTTCTATAAGAAAGCATCACTATTACAATACCAGCAATAACCATTGGTATACTCAATATTTGTCCCATGTTTAGGAACATCCCTTCTTCAAACGGCTCCTGATTTTCTTTCAGATATTCAAAAAGGAAACGAAGGCCAAAGCACCAAATTAAAAATATACCCAGTAAACGACCTGCTGGCAATTTTTCTTTTTGCTTAGACCAAAGCCAAAACAAGAAAATAAACAATATAACACACGAGATCGATTCGTAAAGTTGGGCCGGGTGTCGTGAGATTCCATAGGTGCTGATTCGCGATGCGAGTTTCCCATCATCTAATAGTTGTCCGTTCGTTTTGGTTTTATCCCCAGCAGCATCAAAATACTCTGATAAATTATGACTTAACAGGTTTCGCGCTGACGTATTTGTGAATTCCCGCGCGCGCTCACCATCTACTCCTCGCTTGAAGAAAAGGTAAATATTCAAGGGTACACTGGAGGAGGCGTCGGTATGTGGTATTGAATCGTTCCTTTTGATAACGACAGATTCAACGAGTTGATCCTCATCGAACCTGGGATCAGTAATGGCATCTGTAAATTTATTTACAAATACTACGCCCCAGGGCTTTGTGGTTGGAAGGCCGATAATTTCTGAATTAAAAAAGTTGCCTAGTCTGATCAAGGCGCCAGTAAGTGCAACCACAATAACAATTCGGTCAACAACCTGGAGAAAAGATTGTCCGGGTTTTTTCTTTCGGCTATAAATATACAACGCTGATAAAATACCGATAGCGGCGCCGTGGCTTGCCAATCCTTGTAATCCTGTGAATCGGAACGGGCTGAATTCAAATGGTAAAAATATGCTCAGCGGATTTTCAGTAATAATTTCGGGTTGATAAAAAATAACATGCCCGAGACGTGCACCGATGATGGTTGCGATTACCATGTATATTGTCAAGGTATCGACATCTTTTTCCGGTTTTCCTTCTTCCTTATAGAAGTAGTACATGAATTGCTGGCTGATCAAAAATCCTAAAGCGAAAAACAATCCGTACCAGCGTAGTGAGAAGCTGCCATAGGAGAAAATCTCAGGGCTAGCATTCCAAATAATGTAATTCAGTATCGACATAAGGGGCAAATATAATCCGTTAAATGATATCCAGTAAGGGTTTTAGGGGAATGTCGGTTTTTGGTACATTTTCCATATTATTGGGTGTTGTCCAGCGATTCGAGCTCTTGAAGAAAACCTGCTGACAGTATCGGGAACCTGCACCAGCTTCGTGGATCAACGTTTAAATCATCCAGGTGCAGCGATGGTGCCAGGCGTTCTCTTTTCCATTGGTTCGCCGACCATAATCGGAAAAATTTCTTGATGTGAGTTTTTAGGGATGCGGCTTCATATCGGTCTTTCATCGATTGAAAAACTTCTAACGGCGACTTCCGATGAAAAATTGCATGCTTTTCAATTTCCACTAAAACAGAATAGGGCATCAGATCGGATTCATCGGTTTGTTGTCTTTCCAGCGGCCGCAACTCAGCAGTAGGCAGTAGGTTATTAACCAATGAAAGTCCAGGCTGGTCCAGCGCTTTCTCTGCCCAGCGTAACCATTGAATGATAAACGTTTTGCTGAGGCCGGCAATTGGACCAAAGCTTCCACTAGTATCACCATCCATTGTAGCATATCCTACATCACCTTCGCTTCTGTTTGAAGTTGTAATAAGTACAGCTCGTTTTACATTAGCAAGCATCCAAATGATCGGAGAACGGGTCCGCGCCTGAATGTTCTGCAACGTAATATCATCGGTTTGCCATTGTAGTCTTCTGCCGATGGCAGTTTCAATTTTTGATGTATAAGAAGTTACTTCTTCATCAATTTTCCAATGATGAAATTCCGCACCGACCGATTCGGCCAAATGCCGGGCAGCATTAAAAGTTTCTTGTGAAGAATTTTGAGTGCCCTGATAGGCACAAGTGAGTAGTTTGTTAACAGCCGATTTCCAATTGTCTACGATGTCTATTTGAAGTGCATGACAAAATTGGGTAGGGCCTAAAACATCCCATGCTCTTTTTACCATCTCTGTTACGGCGACGGCACACATGGAAGAATCAGCGCCTCCGCTAAGCGACAGCACAAAACCATTTGCACGGCTTTTTCGGAGATAATCAAACAGGCCGAGTGAAATGGCCTGTGCTAATTCTTCATTTCTTTCCTTGTTATCCGTTAACGCAACTGTCGATGTTTGATCTGGATCTTTAAAATCAATTTCAGTACCCAATACGTTGAAACGTCTAAAGGAGAATCTTTTATTGACAGCAACCAATTTTCCGTTCTGACCAATAATAATGTCGCCATCATAAATCATCCTTCCGGCTTCGTTGCCTAACAAATTAGCAAACACATAAACGCAGTTAAAAAGCCTGGATCCTTCTATGACCACTTCTTTTTCGCGAAGCAGGCTTTTGACCATAGCAAAATGGCTGGCGCTGGGATTAAGGATCAAATCAACTCCTCGTTTACAAAGCCTGTGGCCAGGGCGGTCTTCATCGCGCCACCCATCTTCACAGATTTCAAACCCAAATCGAATGCCGTGTGCTTCGTAAATAATATCTCCAACGTGAATGCGTTCATCACCTTTAACTAATTCTGTTACTTCATCGGGCGGCCATGCATCAAACCAACGAGGTTCATAGTGTACGCCGTCTCTGGCCAAGAATTGCTTGAAAGTGATCCCTAAAATTTTCTTATCGCTGATAACACAGGCGCCGTTATAGGTAACTTTACCTAATCTGACCGGAAGGCCTATGCCCACAGTTATATCCTGACAAAAATTTTTGATATAAAGAAGTTCTTTCCAGGCACGTTCAGGAAGCCAATCACTTAAAAATAAATCCTCGCATCCATACCCGGTAATGCACAACTCAGGCAAGCAAAGAATGCTGATGCCCCTTGAGCGTGCTTCTGCAATGGCGGCAATAATATTTTGTGTATTGTTACTCCAATCAAATGGAATCTGATTAACAGTAGCACCACCGATTTTGAGTTTCATTTCTGAAATGTTTTTAGCTTACAGTAGTACAAAGAGAATAATCACAACTAATCTTTTAATTAATTGTTGAACGCTTCGTCAACTCTCCCCCAACAGATTTAACATCTCGCAAGTTTTATATGCAGCATCCTGTTCTGCTTTCTTCTTGCTATTGCCATAGCCGGTTCCTTTGGCTTCACTGTCAACCAGAACTTGCGCTGTAAATTCCTTGTGATTCTTCCCTTTCTTTACATTGAGTATCTCAAAGCGCACTTCTTTTCCTTCGCGTTGCGCCCATTCAATTATCTTGCTTTTGAAATTCGAATTGGAATTGACCAAATCTTCAAGATCATAGTTTGGTATGATCAGTTTATCAATTACAAACTTTTTAGTTCTGAGGTACCCCTTATCCAGGTATATCGCACCTACAATTGCCTCTAGCGTGTTTCCTAGAATAACTTGCTGGAGATGGGCATTCTTTTGATCGTATTGAACGATGTTAGCTACACCAATCTTGCGCGCCAGAAAATTTAATGCTTCTCGATTTACAATTCTTGATCGGATCTCTGTAAGAAATCCCTCGGACTTAAAAGGAAATTTTTTAAAAAGATAATCTGCCACAGCTGCACCCAGTATGGCATCCCCCAGGTATTCAAGGCGCTCGTTCGATTCTTTAAAGCCGGCAGTAGTACTTTCTTTGGCAATAGAGCTATGCACAGTTGCCAAGCGATAAAGTTCGAGATTAGAAGGAGTGAATCCGGCTATATTGTGTATAGCGGACAAAAGTTTCTTATCAATTTTCGATTTTCCCTTTGGGATTTTAAGAATCTTCCAAACCAAGCGTCAAATTATTGTATAGTACGGAGCTAATTTAGCAATTCTTGTTATTTAAATTTTTCGAAAGCAAGGATGAGGATTTTTACGCCTTGAACTTTTTAAAGATGATCGAAAAATTATGACCTCCGAAACCAAACGTATTGCTTAACGCTACGTCTACATTTCGATGTTGGGCTTCATTAAACGTGAGATTGAGTTTAGGGTCAAGGCCAGGATCATCCGTATAATGATTGATCGTTGGCGGAATGATGGATTGATCGATTGCCATGAGGCAGGCAATGCTTTCAATTGCACCTGCCGCACCCAGCAAGTGGCCCGTCATCGATTTGGTTGAGCTGATATTCAAATTGTAAGCATGGCTTCCAAATACTTTTTGAATCGCCCTGATTTCTCCAATGTCACCAAGTGGCGTGGAAGTGCCATGGGTATTGATATAATCAATCTGCTCTGGTTTAACACCCGCTTCTTCTAATGCGTTATACATTACCCGGGTAATTCCAGCACCCTCAGGATGCGGGGCGGTAATGTGATAAGCATCGGCCGTCATGCCTCCGCCGAGTACTTCACCATAAATTCGCGCACCTCGTTTAACGGCGTGCTCATATTCTTCAAGAATCAAAGCACCGGCACCTTCGCCTAAAACAAAACCATCGCGATCTTTATCATAGGGACGGGAGGCAGTTTCAGGAGAGTCATTCCGTTCAGAAAGCGCTCTCATGGCATTGAATCCACCAACCCCTGCTTCACAAACTGCCGCTTCTGAACCGCCGGATACAATAACATCGGCTTTGCCTAGTCGTAAATAAGTAAATGCATCATAGATTGCATTTGTAGACGATGCGCATGCTGAGACCGTTACGAAGTTGGGCCCACGAAAGCCATATTTGATTGAAATATGTCCTGCACTTAAGTCAGGAATCATCTTGGGAATGAAGAAAGGATTGAACCTGGGCGTTCCATCACCTTTTGCATAGGTCTTTACTTCTTCCTGAAAAGTTAATAACCCCCCGATACCTGAGCCCCAGATAACACCAACACGGTCAGGGTTTACTTCAGCTAGCGGGAGGTTTGAATCTTTTATTGCTTCATCGACTGCGACCATTGCATACTGAGCAAAAGGATCCATTTTACGGGCCTCCTTGCGGTCCATGAAGTTGCCAATGTCGAAGTTTTTTACTTCACAGGCGAATTTTGTTTTGTAAAGTGAGGCATCAAAACGTGTAATAGGCGCAGCTCCGCTCTTACCTGCTTTCAGACCATTCCAATATTCTGGAAGTGTATTGCCGATGGGAGTGAGTGCACCAAGTCCTGTAACGACTACTCGTTTTAATGTCATGTTCAAAGGGGTGTGGTAAAAAAGCGAAAGGGATCAATTATTTCTTCACGTTTTGCTCCAGGTATGAAATTGCCTGGCCTACTGTTGAAATATTTTCAGCCTGATCGTCAGGAATCGAGATATTAAATTCCTTTTCGAACTCCATAATAAGTTCTACGGTGTCGAGAGAGTCAGCACCAAGATCGTTAGTGAAGCTCGCTTCGGGAGTAACCTCAGATTCCTCCACGCCAAGTTTCTCGATGATGATCTGTTTTACCTTTGTTGCAATTTCAGACATGTTTTTTCGGTTTAATGATTTAAAAATCTGTGCAAATAAAGAGATTTGCGGCAATATTGTCAAACTTTTTTGATCTTGCTCAAACGAGTGAAAACTCCCTTTAATCGTATTGAATGAATGAAAAAAAGTAAGTTAGTCATAGAATATGATTATGATTTTGAGTTGATGGGGATTCTTTCATCAGCCCGGGGGTACAAACTTGCTTGGGAAATTAATCAAACGTTGGGTATTCAGCTCATTAAACAACCTGATTTAGTGGTTGGTTTTAAAAATAATGAAGAAAAGAGTTTTTCTTTTTATTCACATGAAACGCAACTCAATCGATTGAAACTATTTAAAAATAAACCTTCTGAACAAGAAAGTGGAAAGTATTTTCTAATCCCTGAATTTCCTCACTTTGATTTTATAATTTTGGCCGCAATGGAAGAGCAGGACACACATCAACAGTTGATACATCGAGTAAGATCAATTGAAGTTATTCAACTTGTCGCCTCCATTCCACTGGAAGGTCTGAAATCAAAATCCAACTTTATTTTTTGATGGATAATGCAAGAACCTGTTCGCATAAACCAATTACGAATTACCTTAAACCTATATGCTAGATAAAGTATCGTTCAACAAGACTAAAATTGTTGCCACCGTCGGCCCTGCGTCCAACTCGAAAGGAATGTTACAGGCGTTAATTAAAGAAGGAGTAGACGTATTTCGTTTGAACTTCTCCCACGGCACTCACGAAGACCATTATAAAGTAATTCAATACGTCAGGGAACTCAACAAAGAACTTGGCACGAAGATCTGTATTCTTCAAGATCTTCAAGGACCAAAGATCCGGGTGAATGAAATGGAACCCAACGTAGTGATTGAGCGTGGACAAGATTTAATTATCACAACGCAGGAGGTGCTGGGTAGCAATAAAATTGTGAGCACCTCTTATAAAAGTCTCCCTAAAGACGTCAAAGTGGGAGATATGATCCTTATTGATGATGGTAAAATTGAATTAAAGGTAAAAGAAGTTAGAACGGATGAAGTCTTAACTGAAGTGGTTTATGGCGGATTACTCAAATCACGGAAGGGTATCAATTTGCCTTTTACCAAAGTATCGGCCCCTTCGCTTACAGAAAAAGATTTAAAGGATCTGGAATTTGGTATCAAGAATGACGTGGATTGGATCGCATTATCATTTGTTAGAAAAGCATTTGATATTCAATCCATGAGAGCCATAATAGATTCACACAATTCGGCCGCCCGTATCGTTGCGAAAATCGAAAAACCCGAAGCTTTAAGTAACATCGATGAGATCATTGCTGAGACCGATGCGGTAATGGTTGCCCGCGGCGACTTAGGTGTGGAAATATGGATGGAAGAGGTGCCAATGGTTCAAAAGATGCTGGTAGATAAATGTAACAGAGCTGGTAAACCGGTTATTGTTGCCACCCAGATGATGGAAAGCATGATTGAGAATCCTCGACCTACACGTGCTGAAACGAACGACGTTGCCAACGCAGTTATGGATGGCGCGGATGCGTTGATGCTTTCGGCCGAAACTGCTTCCGGAAAATATCCGCTCGAAGTTATCCGCAGTATGGTACGCACTGTCGCATCGGTCGAGAAAAACCCGAAGATCTATTATCACTTCAGAGAAGTAGAACGCTCGTCACCAAAATACATTCACGACAACTTTGTACTGGCTGCCTGCAAACTTGCGAAAGATGTTGGTGCAAAAGCCATTGTGGGAATGACGCAGTCTGGTTATACAGCTTTCCAGTCTTCAGCATACAGACCAAACGCCAGCATTTTTGTCTTTACATCAAATGCGTCGCTATTAAACAAGATCAACCTCGTGTGGGGATCCCAGGCTTATTATTACGATAAGATAAACTCTACAGACGAGACCATCTCTGACGTTGAATCTACTTTAAAACGTGACGGCCATGTAAAGACTGGCGATATTATTATTATCCTGGCCAGCATGCCGATTCACGAGAAAGCCAGGACGAATACTTTGAAGATTAACGTGGTCAAATAGACAATCCATTAACAGTAAGCAGCCGGGTTTTAAACCTGCTGCTTACTCTTTCAACTTTTTTCATCCAAAGTTGGCTCCACCATAATAACCTCCTCCCGCTCAACCACAACAGTTCCGGGAAGATCGCCTTTGCGTTTTCGAACATATTTTCTAGGTGTCACCACCACTGGACACAAAGACTCGTTCTTTCTTTTTGAGTAATAGGCAGCAAGTTGGGCGGCGCGTTCGATCACGTCTTTTGGGAAATTTTTTCCAGCCTGATATTTAAGCAGCACGTGTGACCCTGCTACGTCTTTTGCGTGTAGCCAAAGATCTTCCTTGTAACCAAACTTAAGGGTAAGGGTGTCGTTACTGTGGGCATTTTTTCCAATCAATATCTTGTATCCTTTGTATTCAACCTCACGATAAGGCACAGGTGCAGGCTGCTTTTCCTTCTCATCCGATACTTTCAGCTTTTCACCGAGCTTTCGTAAGGTTTTAAGATCGGATGCTTCTTCTACCTGCAAGAGTTGGTCGGTAAGTTTATCACACTCCTCACTTTTATTTTTTAGAAGCTGCTGCAAATGATTGATCTCGATTTGTTGATTTTTTCCTTTCTTATAAAAAATGGCAGCATTCTTTTGTGGACTCAAGTCACGTTTTAGTTTAATCTCCGTTGGATGGTTATCATGATAAAAATTGTTTAAGGTGACACGATCAATTCCCTGCTTCACGGTGTGCAAATTCGCCATAAGCAGATCAGCCCAAATCTTATAATTGTTATCTGCTTGCAGTTCACGAAGTTTGTTAGCCGTTTTATCTATGAAATTTTGTGACGACTGCAGTTTTGATTTTAAATAAGAAAGTGCCCAGGATTTTTCTTTGCTGAAAGTATCCTGATGCGTGAATAAAAAGGAGAACTCGTGAACCGCTTTAATAGGATCTGTAAATTGCCTGATGAGATTCCCGAATTCCAACATGGAAAAAAACATTTTACCTTCGTGCTCCCGAATGGAATAAGATGGGTTGCTCAAAAGGTCACGAACATCTTGAATTGCCTTCCACTGAGCATCGGTTGATAATTCGAAAAACTTTTGTTGCTGCAGATATTTCCAGACAACTTTTCCAAAAGTAAAATAGAGGCTTTCAGGTTTAGCTGAGTTTTGCAGGAAGTTCTCGTAACTCCAATCGATGGTTCTGTCTAAAGTTTGTAAATCGATGTTTTCATCTTCTTGTATGCTGTTTTTAAAAATTTCAGTCACAGAACCATTTTCAAATAGCACGAGGTTAGAGCGGTTGCCATGCATCTTGAATAGCATCACAATCTCGTTACTGAAGTTGATGGCGAAACTTCTTTCATTTTCAAATTGATGAATGCCTTCAACGCGTTGGCCGATCAACGTTTGGAAAAGATCCACGCTATTCTTTCTTGCCCGATGAAAACTATCAGGAAAAGACAAACACGAAAATGAGGATGATAAATTTGCTTTAATGAAGAAAGGTAAACCTTGCGTTTCAAACCTGATGATCAATTCATCTTTACTTTGACTAAAACATTCGGAAACAACGGTAGACCTGAGCGTGTTCTCGAGCGACTTTGTAAGTTGGCGAAGGAAATAGTAATTGTTGTGCACCGCGACGGAGGTTATAGTTAAAAACCAACAGTAAAAGTACACTGGATAAGAGATGTTTTTGCACTGAGCGATAATACTATTTGAAGCTTAATGCCCCTGCACGCTGTATCCGTAAACCTTTAATTGGTAACGGTTACTGTAATTCAAGTTGCAGCCCATCATAGGCCAAAAGAACATTTGCAGGCAATTCCTTTGAAACATCGGCATGCAATCCAAGCTTGTGGCTAATATGCGTAAAGTAAGTCAGCCTTGGTTTTATTTTATCCACCATATACAAGGCCTCTTTCAAATTAAAGTGAGAGATGTGGGGCTCACGTTGCAGTGCATTCAGAACGAGGATTTCCGTTCCCTCAAGTTTTTCAAGCGTTGTTTCAGGGATAAAATTGGCATCGGTGATGTAGCTGAAATTGTTGAACCGAAAACCTAGCACCGGCATCTTCAAGTGCATAACGGGAAGGGGCGTAATGTCGACGCCGTTAACAGAAAAGGTTTGCTCGTCGATAAGGTGTAGCAGCAATCGTGGGATACCCGGGTAACTATCTTTCATGAACGCATAAGCATACTCCACTTTGAGTTGATCCAACACCTGTTGTTTCCCATACACGGGCATATCCATTTTTTGCATGAAATTGTACGCACGAACATCATCCAGGCCGGCCGTATGATCGCGGTGGGCGTGGGTAAATAGAATCGCATCGATCCGTTTTACCCGTTCGCGCAGCATTTGCTGGCGGAAATCCGGACCTGTATCGATCACAAAACTTTGATTCGAAATCTCTACTTGGATGGAAGATCGAAGACGCTTGTCGCGAAAATCTAACGACGAGCAAACTTCGCATGTGCAACCAATCACCGGCACGCCTTGAGATGTACCGCTTCCTAAGAATGTTATTTTCATGCGATTACAACCTTAATTATGAAAGAAGCGGATGAATGCGAATATTGTTTGCTTCCGGAGAAAAAATCTGAAAGCCATCTTTAAGCCGCCTGAAATTGCTGCATGAGCTCTTCGTGCAGCTTTTGACTTTTTTCTGTAAAGCGAGTTGTATCAAGTACAATGCCTTTTAAAATTTCCATTAACGCGTTGATTTTCCCTTCGGTGGTGTAGAACTTATTGATGATGATGATTTTTTGGTCTTTTAACACACAATAACCTGACTTAAAATTACCTTTTTCGTAACGCAGCGTGTAATCTGACTCCGCTATCATGTCCTCCAGTTTTGTCAGAAATGGTATGGTATATTTAATCATGTTTCTTCCCGGCTTTAAGGGCGCAAGATAAGAAAAATTTGGTTGTGCGCCGTCTCACGGGCGGTCATAGTTCTAGGTACTCCTACAGCAGGATCGGAGGATTTTTTATGCGATTTTTGACCATAAGAAAATTGTAATATTGCACAAAGACGGTATTAGCCTTTTGAAACACCATCAGGTTGTTGATCGTGGATTTTATTGACCTTGGAAAAAAGTAAAAAAACATTAATTGTTGTAACAGGGCCGACGGCAGCGGGTAAGACGGCAGTGGCGATCAAACTTGCACAATTATTCAAGACTGAAATTATTTCGGCAGATTCGCGACAAATCTTTAAGGAGCTAGCTATTGGTACGGCAAAACCTTCAACCCAAGAATTGGCCCTGGTTCGGCATCATTTTATTGATTCGCATTCTATACAGGATGACTATGATGCTGCGCAATATGGTAGAGATGCCTTAGCCTTGATCACCGAGCTTTTTAAACAGCATGATAACCTGATTCTTTGTGGCGGGTCAGGTCTTTATATCAAAGCTGTTTGCGAAGGATTTGATGACATTCCTGAAATAGCTGAAAGTATCCGGGCAGATCTGATGAGAAGCTATGAACTGCATGGAATTGAATGGCTGCAGCAAAAAATGCAGGAACTGGATACAGAACATTTTCATACCATCGACAAAAAAAATCCTCATCGGCTTATACGCGCGCTAGAGGTCAGGTTGGGTACAGGTTCGTCGATAGCTTCCTTTCGCACAAAAAAGAAAATGGAACACCCATTCACCATTGTTAAAATAGGATTGGAAGTTCCAAGAGAGGATCTTTATCAGCGCATCGATAAACGGATGGACACCATGATTGAACAAGGACTATTTGAAGAAGCTCAGAGTTTATATCCAAATAGAAACCTTCAAGCGTTACAAACGGTAGGTTACCAGGAAGTTTTTGATTTCATAGCAGGTAAGTATAACAAAGATGAAGCTATTCGTTTACTAAAACGTAACACGCGCCGTTATGCAAAACGACAACTTACGTGGTTTAAACGCGACGACGAGATAACTTGGTTTGCTCCTGAAAATTTTGAAAACATTGTTGAATTAATTCGCAGTGAGATCAGTCAATCGGACCCAAAGACTTCTTTATGAATAACAAGGTTTTAATCATCGCTTACTATTGGCCACCCAGCGGAGGTAGCGGTGTTCAGCGTTGGTTAAAATTTGTAAAGTACCTTCCCCATTTTGGTTGGCAGCCCTATGTGTTTACGCCAGAGAATCCATCGTTCGCGATTCGTGATGAATCTCTTCTGAAAGATGTTCCGATCGAAGCGGAGGTGATTCGTTTTCCCATTTGGGAACCTTATGAATCTTTCTTCAGGATTGCAGGTGCATTTAAGCAGAAGAAAACTGCCAAGCCAACCGACTTGGTATCAACAAATGATAAATCTCTCTTCCAAAAACTTAGCACTTTTATTCGCGCTAATTTTTTCATACCTGATCCACGTATTTTTTGGGTGCGACCATCAGTTAAATTTTTAAATGATTTTTTACGCGACAATGAAATCAGAACCATTATTACGACGGGTCCGCCACATAGTATTCATTTGATAGGGTATAAATTAAAAATGAAAAACCCATCGCTTAACTGGCTGGCGGATTTCCGGGATCCGTGGAGCGAATGGGGATTCCTGGATAGCTTAAAGGTTAGCCAGCCAGCTAGAAATATTCACCGTAAATTAGAGATGAAGGTGTTACAGCGGGCTGACAAAATTATAACGATCACACCGTTTTATGTGCGCAGATTTGAAGCGCTGTCGAAAAGAAAGGTCGTTCTGTTAACAAATGGCTATGATGAAGATGATTTTAAAAACCTCGTGATACAACCCACAGAGAAATTTGTTATCAGACATGTCGGTATCATCAATGAGAAATGTGACCCCCGGCCATTTATGGCTGCTCTCGAACAATTAATTATCACCGACGCAGAATTGAAATCTAAAATTCACGTTGATTTTGTTGGTGAAGTACATTCGCAAGTGAAGAATTTCATACAGGCATCGTCCGCGCTTGCTTCGGTGACTTCTTTCACATCCTCCGTTCCGCACAAGGAACTCATTTCGATGTACGGTAAATCATCGTTGCTTCTTTTAATTCTGACTGGTTACAAAGATGCTGAGGGGTATATGCCAGGAAAATTATTTGAATATTTGGCAACGGGTCTCCCTATTATAGGAACAGGTCCTGAAAATGGGGATGCGGCAAATTTGTTAGCTTCCACAGGAGCAGGCGAAATGATCGAAGGCGACAAACAAGAAAAAATCAAAGAGAAAATCATGGAGTATTTTTCCCAATGGAAAACAGGCGCCGTGGTATTGCATAAGCGTGAATCGGAAAAGTATTCGCGAAAAAATGTGACAAAGGAATTAATTGAACTCCTCTAGAAGCGTATAGTCTTAAATTCTTTAATTGCAGTTTGAATCCCTAAAGATTGATTAATAAAAGTTTCATTAAGACTTCTGTTATCTATACGCTGGCTGGTACCTTACCGATGGCCAGCGCGCTTATCCTTCTTCCATTTTATATCCATCATTTATCCACAGAGGTGTATGGGGCACTGCAAATTTACCTGGCGTTTTCATTGCTGGTACAAATAATTGTAACCTTTAGTTTTGATTCCTCTGTTTACATTCACTTTCATGAATTTAAAAATGATTTCATAAAACTTTCTAAGTTCATCAGTTCGGCATTCATTTTTATGACATTGCTTAGTCTAGTAATCACCGTCTTTTTTGCGGGTGCCGGCGACGTTATTTTTAAATTAGTACTACCCGGTCGAAATGTTTCTTTTTACCCCTATGGATTGGCTTCTGTGGGTGCTGGTGTATTTCAGGCGTTGCTCAAAGTTCATAGCAGCTTACTGCAAAGTCGTGAGAAGCCGGAAACTTTTTTTTGGTCGAATGTTTTTTCATTTACGCTCATCGCATCATTTACTATTATTGGATTAGAACTTTATCCCAACTCATTGATGGGACCGGTAGTCGGGCGGTTGCTTGCGGCATTGGTCACGGGCATTTGGGTACTCATGAGAATATTTCGAGAGTTTGGTTTTCAATATGATTTTACATGGCTAAAAACGTCGTTCGGTTTTAATACCTATACCTTCATTTACCAGATTCTGCAGTGGTTTATTAATTACTTTGACCGCATTGTGATGCTGCTCGTCTTATCCCTTGCTGATGTTGGTGTTTACGTCTTTGCAACCCAGTGTTTGATTGTTTTGGAACTGTTAATGAACAGTTTGCACAGTTCGTTTTATCCCAAGGTTGTGAGTTCCATCATGGCCCAGTCAGAAAAGCAGTCGTTACCTGAAATAAACAGGTATTATCATGGATTGACAGCTTTCATTATGATATCAGCATGTGCAGGTGTACTGTTGCTGCCGTGGGCTATAGAAACTTTCGTACGGAAGGAAGCTTACCGGGAAAGCATTCCTTATTTACCTTTTCTTGCAACGATCTATTTTTTCAGAACGATGCGCCTGTTCTTTACGGCCCCTTACGGGATATTGAAATACACCAAACCGCTCCCCATCGTTTATCTTATCGTGGTGGCAATAAAAATTTTATTAATGCTCGTGTTGATGCCCCAGTTTAAGGTGTTTGGTGTTGTAATTGCATCACTGGCAAGTTCTGTTCTTGAAATTGTATTGCTTCGTTATAGCATTAAACATATGTTCAGATTTCGATTCAATTTTTTCAAGATCGTAGGCGCACCGATGATCCTGTTTTTGTTGATCATTCTCCTGGAACCGTTACTAGGAAAAACGTATCCTTACCTCATTCACTTTATTTACCTCACAAGCTGTGGAGCGCTTTTATGGTGGGCCTATCGTCACGAGGTAAAGTTGCTTAATCCCCTTTATAAAAAATGAGATCGATCTATTCAAGTGCGTTCGAGGGCTTGACAAAGTAAAAAATTCACCCTCAAATCTGCCAGCTTACGAATTAATCTTATTTTGCATCTTAAATGATCCCAGTCACGAAACCATTTCTGCCACCGATCGAAGAATACGAAAAGTACCTTAAAGGTATTTGGAACAGAAATTGGCTGACTAACAACGGACCTCTGGTTAATGAACTTGAGCTGGCATTAAAGGATTATTTAAAGATCAAGCACCTGCTATTTGTAACAAACGGGACGATTGCGATACAGCTCGCAATCAAGGCACTTGAGTTGAAAGGAAAAATTATCACCACACCGTTTTCGTATGTTGCGACAACGAGCAGCCTGGTGTGGGAAGGATGTGAACCAGTATTTGTTGATATAGATCCACGCACTTGCAATATTGATCCTTCAAAGATTGAGGAAGCAATCACACCTGACACATCGGCTATTCTTGCTACCCATGTTTACGGCAATCCCTGCGACGTTGAAGCCATCGATGAAATTGCCAAAAGAAGAAACTTAAAAGTGATCTACGACGGAGCACATGCGTTCGGGGTAACTTTAAAAGGTAAATCCATTTTTGAATATGGAGATATTAGCACATGCAGTTTTCATGCGACTAAACTTTTTCATACGGTAGAGGGTGGATCTGTCGTAACGAAGGACCCTGCACTGTTGAAACGGATGGCTTACTTGAGAAATTTTGGTCATGATGGTCCGGAGCGTTTTGCGCAATTGGGAATCAACGGTAAAAATTCCGAATTCCACGCCGCGATGGGCCTCGTGAATTTGAAGTATGTCGATCAGATCATTTCGGTCAGGAAAAAATTGTCAGAGCAGTATGATAAATTTGTTCGCACCTTCCAGGGTGTTAAACCAACCATCGCGCCGGATGTGAGCTATAATTTCGCTTATTATCCGGTTATTTTTAATGATGAAAAATTACTGCTGAAAGTAGTAGAAACATTAAATCAAAACTGGATTCATCCGCGAAGATACTTCTTTCCGTCGTTGGAGGACTTGCCTTATGTCCACCAGAAATCTCACTGCGAAGTGGCAAGATCAATTGCTCACCGGGCCCTTTGTCTTCCGCTTTTTGATACACTTACTACGGAAGAGATCGCTATGATTTTTCGGATTATTCTCAGGGTTCAAAATAATTAGTGCATGATTATCGTAGGAGCGGGAGGTTTTGCCAAGGAAATTCTGGAGACGTTTTCGCAGCGGAAAGAACTGGATGACTTGTTTTTTTTTGATAATACATCAAACGACCCGCCCGGGAAATTATTCAACAGGTTTCCGGTGTTAAGAACGATCGAGCAAGTCAAAGAAATTTTTGATAAACGTGGAGACCTACGATTCACCCTAGGCTTAGGCAATCCGTTGTATCGATATAAGTTGAACAATTTATTTTCATCCATTGGAGGCAAACTTACCTCTACCATAAGCCCCAACACAGAAATTGGAAGCTTCGGTACCACGATTGCCCCGGGTTGTAATATTCTTTCTGGAAGTATCATTACCAACAATGTGACATTAAAAACCTGCTGCCTTATTAATCCAGGCTGCTCTATTTCACATGATAGCGTACTCGAAGATTATGTTCAGATATCACCAGGTGTTAGAATAACAGGGAATTGTGTGATTGATGGTTTTAGTGTGCTGGGGACTAATGCAGTTGTACTTCCAAAAGTAAGAATTGGAAGGAATGTCATCGTAGGAGCGGGCGCTGTTGTCACCAAAGATGTCCCGGATAATTCGATGGTAATGGGCGTACCCGCTGTCGTAAGGAAAAAACTTGCCCCACTTGAATTTAATTGATGTGTGGAAATGAACTTACACATCGTTCCTGATAATACATTTTCAAATAAGTTTTATGACAATCTTCTCGAACTGAATTTGAGCGGAAACAATAAAATTGTGGTCAGGACCAATGAAGAGAAACTTAAAAACATCAAACATGCCCTGCCTTTTGCACCTCTTTATTCAAAACGATTTGCGTCATTGGTAGGTGATACTGCACATTATAAAAAAGTGTTCATTCATTATTTTACGCCATTACTTTATCGCTGGGTAGCTACGCATACTTTTCAGGAATTAAACTGGATGATCTGGGGAGGCGATCTTTATAATTTATCGTCGTTAGATGAATTGTGTTATGAGCCTCTTACCCTCAACAACTATGTGAGACAGGATTGGTCTGCACAAACAAAGCTTTACAATTTGAAGGTATTATTGACGCAACGCCCCTTCCAGAAAAAAGCGTATTCAAAAGTAAAAAATATTCTTACCTGGATGACCGAGGAGTACAAGTTTGCTTTAGATCATCTGCCAATTAATGCAGATCATAAATTTTTCTTTTATGAAAACCAGCTACCCTACGGGAGACTGGATGGAGTCATTAGGAGCTCCGGAAGTTCTGACAAACTCTCACTAATTATTGGTAATTCTGGTTCACCCACAAATAACCATCTTGATGCGGTTAAATTTTTAGAAGATAGTAAAATAAGTGCTGACCTGTATTTTCCGGTTTCTTATGGAGATGCCCGCTATATTTCGTTCCTCAAAAAAAATATTAAGTTCAGTTTTGGACGCGTTGAGTTTATAGAGCGCTTCATGCCATTTGATGAATACCTGAACTTCATCGTATCTGCTGACGGCCTTGTAATGAATTCAACACGACCGCAGGGCTATGGTAACATTTTAATGATGATGTATATTGGTAAACCAGTCTTCTTTAATTCGAAAAACATTTCCTTGCCTGACTTGAATGCAGCGGGGTTGAAGTGGTTTTCACTGGAAAGCTTAAAATCTCTTGAGACATTGAAAAATGATGCTGGTAATAAAGTCGCGGTGATGAATTTGCTTTCGCACGAGCGGTTACTGAAAGAGTATCAAATACTATTCAGCTAGCTGACAAAATCCGTCAAACGAGTATTCGGGAAATCATTTCATTGATGTTCTTAGCGTTTACCTCCGCGTTCAACGCTTTGGCTGCGATACTTGAATTTTTCTTAAATGACTTGATATCATTTTGGGTTAAGCTGGCAAGCTTATTTGCCAGACTTTGAGCTGTAAACTGATCAGAAACTACACCAATATTATATTTCTGCACAATTTCTGCCATTTCCGGCGTTGGCCCAATCGCTACCCCCAAACGTGCCTGAATGAAATCGAAAAGTTTATTAGGTAGCGTATTTTCGTAATTAAAGTTTACAGGCGGGAGTAGGAAAATGCCTATATCATATTTGTAAATGGTGGTCACTACCTCGGTGCTTTTAACGGGCGGAACTATCGTTATTCGTGGGTCATGTTTGGCCTTTACCCGCAGTTGGTCGATGTATTCCCGCGTATTTTTTGACGCAAACCCAGGCATTAGCAGCATCAAATCCAGTGTAAAACGCTCATCTAATAACGACATAACATCGATCATCAGCTCAAGTTTGCGAGATGGAGTAGCTATACCGTGATGTATCAAACGTATTTGGTTTTCTTTTACTTCACTAGGCTCAATGTCATAGTAGTTATTAGCATTGGTAATGACAGTCGGATGAACTTGGAAATTCTTTTCATACTCGCGCGCCAATCCTTTGCCGACGGTCATCATGCCGGCTGTTAGGGGAATGTATTTTTTACAGAGCCAAGTGTTAAAATCCTGGAAAAACACCCGCCACATCTTTTTATCTTCGAAATGCCTTGGCGCGTATTCGTGAGCGTCAAAAATAACTTTTGGATTTCCCGGAAATGCAAATGCCAACGGCAATGTCTCAACATCGTTGGCAATAATCAGATCAAAGTTCCTATCGGATAAAGATTTTATTATGTAGTAATAATTGTGGAGAATCTTGTGAGCAATGGTATGGAACTTAAGCAATAAAAAGATGGACGTTATGATTTTTCGGACAACTGTAAGCTTGGTAGGCTTTATAATGATAAGTTCATAATGGTCTGAAGGATCGCCGCCAAAACAAACGACTGTAGTTTTATAATGGTTTTGAATAGCCATGATCTGCCGTCTAACCCGAGCATCGTGCTTGAGATTACTCAGAACAATAACCAGAATCTTTTTCATTTCTTTGCGAAACTATAGGTTTAACTTTCCTCTTTTCTCAGTAAACAATCCGTAAAGTTTCGCATTAACTTTTTAAGCGGCTTGGATTATCCTTAGCAAATGATTCCCAGGATTTACTTTTGCCCTTAACCTCGCCCTTTTGAAAATGATGACAAACTGCTACGGCTAAGGCATCGGTTGCGTCTAAAAGCTTTGGAAGTTCTTTGATGGTGAATAACGTCATTAACATCCTGGCGACCTGCTCTTTGGATGCATTGCCATTGCCGGTAACTGACTGCTTTACCCGCTTGGGTGCATATTCAACAATCGGAATTTCTCTCGATAGCGCTGCCGACATCGCCACTCCTTGTGCCCTCCCTAACTTAAGCATGGATTGAACATTCTTTCCAAAGAAGGGAGCTTCCAGTGCAACTTCATCCGGATGAAAATCATCAATTAAACTCAATACGCGATCAAATATTTTTTTCAGCCTTAATTCATGGCTTTCAAGCTTATTCAAGTGGATTACACCAAACTGCAAGAGATCAATTTTTGGCTTTCTAACCAAAATCACACCATACCCCATAATGTTGGTCCCTGGGTCAAGTCCCAGAATAATTCTTTCTTTCTCCAAATTTCTCACGGGTTCAAGATAGGCAGCGTTTATAAATTATTGAAATTGCATCTGCATGACATTCGTTTTTATCTTGTTTTTTTTGATGTATTTCCTGTTCATCGGACTCTTAATCGCTGGTTGGCGTAAAGCTATTTCCCAAAAATTACCGGGACCCGAAGAACATCATCACTTGATTTCAATTGTTATCGCCGCTCGGAACGAAGGCTCGCGGATTGCCCGCCTTCTGGCAGACATTCAACTTCAATCTTATAAAAATTATGAAGTGATCGTTGTTAACGATCATTCAACTGACAATACTTTCGAACAGGCAGAGCTTTTTGCACGCATGGATGCGAGATTTACGATCATCCAAAATGCCGGCGAAGGAAAAAAAAATGCGCTGACGAAAGGAATCTATTATAGCAAGGGAGACATCATTGTCACCACAGATGCAGATTGCAGGGTTAATAATCATTGGCTTACCTCGATCTCCTGCTACTTTCAGCAAAGCGATACAAAAATGGTTTTCGGCGGAGTAAGAATTGAAGGCGATTCTTTTTTCTCAAAAATTCAAGCACATGAATTCTTAAGCTTGATCGGAACATCTGCTGCAACATGGGCATTTGGATTTCCATCGATGTGCAATGGAGCAAATCTTGCTTTCCGAAAGACGGTCTTCAAGGAAGTTGGCGGCTACGAAAATAACCTGCATATCCCTTCCGGTGACGACGAATTTTTAATGCATAAAATTTTTCGTGCGTATCCAAGCGGAATAAAGTTTGTCTCTAACAGAGAGGCAATTGTAACCACATGTCCATCGTCTGACCTACAACAATTTTTGTATCAACGGATTCGCTGGGCAGGAAAGTGGAGACATAATTTATCCATTACCAATGTATTGCTCGCCATTTTTATTTTTTTCTTTCACGTATCCATGATGCTATTGCCAGTTGCCGCCTATCTCGGGTTTATTCAACCTGTTGTGGCAGCATCCTTGCTCATTTGGAAGCTAGTTTTTGAATATACTGTATTGAAAAAAATTGCTGATTTTTTAATTGTCCCATGGAATTGGACGGCTTTTATTATACTTCAGATAACTTATCCTCTGTATGCCGTTGGCGTTGGCTTGATTTCGTTATTTCTGTCATACGAATGGAAAGGAAGAAAATTAAAATCCTTTAGCATCAATACGGTAAAAAAGTAACGTTTTTTTGGAGATGCATAGATGGAGAGAAGGTTAATAAAAATTCGTATTTTAATTGATTATTAAAACTAAAATTGGCTTCGTGCATGTTTTGCAAAAATTAATCGTTAACAGGCAAACTGGACACACGATAGAACAGAAAAAATTCTGTGAATCCGCGTAATCCACTGAATCCTGTTAACTTTACAATCCCTATGATGACCGAACAAACTTTAAAAGCGAAATTTGAAATCAAGGAACTCGAATTGAATGCTTTGCTGGAAATCACACAGGCAATCAATAACAATTTATCGGAAGAATCACTTTATAAAATCTATAATTTCACGCTTCGCTCAAATCTCAATATTCAGCGATTGGCTCTCTTTGTGTTAGATGATGAGTGGAACTGTAAAGTGAGCTTTGGCACCAAAAAACATTTCAGCAAAGCAAACCTGTTACCTGCTTTCAAAACCATTCAGGATATCACACATTTAAAAGAGTTTGAAGAATGTGACTTCACCGTTTTTGATCTCGTCATTCCCGTTGCTCATAAGGGAAATACCCTTGCCCTTGTCTTTGTTGGCGGATTAGAAAAAGATGAATATCAAAATGATGATGGTGTAAAGTTTATACAGGCGTTAAGCAATATTATTATCGTTGCGATTGAAAATAAAAAACTCGTAAGAAAACAACTTCAGCAGGAATCTTTCCGAAAAGAATTAGAGATCGCCAGCGATGTTCAGCAATTTCTTTTTCCAGATAAACTGCCGGACACAGATATTCTTAAGGTTGAAGCCAGTTATCTACCACACGATATGGTCGGTGGCGATTACTACGATTATATCCCTATAAATAAAAATCAATTTTTGATTTGTGTTGCAGACGTTAGTGGTAAGGGAATACCTGCTGCATTAATGATGTCCAATTTCCAAGCTTCATTAAGAACGTTGCTTCGGCAAACACCCAATCTAACCGACATTGTTGAAGCTTTAAATTTTCAGGTCCTGGAAAATACAAAAGGCGAGAAGTTTATCACATTCTTTGCTGCGATCTACGATGTTCGTCTGAAGACAATGGTATATGTGAATGCGGGACATAATCCGCCGATATTGGTTGACAAAAAAAATGGAATTCGGTTACTTGAAGATGGATCAACCGTTTTAGGTGCAATGCATCCCTTACCATTTCTGAATGAAGGGTTCATCACAAACCTGGATGATTTCCTGCTTTTTTGCTACACCGATGGTGTCACAGAAACCCTGAATGAATCTCAACAGGAATTTGGAATGGATCGGATTATGGATTATTTCGGGCACGAAACTACCTACAGCAAAGATTTAAAAACGATTCATCAAGACATCATTGTAGCGTTGGATACATTTAAAGGAAGAAACGGATATCATGACGATATTACGATTCTTTCTTGCCGCGTTGGCAATACCTAAATTTGGTAGATTACCAATTGTGATTTACTAAAAATGATTCATCGCACGCCTTTCTTCTTACCTTGGCTGTATCCATCCCTTACGTGGAGAATTCCGGCAGACCACAAAGAATTGTTTCTATCTTTTGATGATGGACCTGTACCTGGACCAACGGAATATGTACTGGAAACTTTGGAAAAATTTGCCGCGAAGGCCACATTCTTTTGCATTGGCGAAAACATACGAAAACATTCACATGTGTTTAAAAGCATTGTCCATAACGGTCATGCTATCGGTAACCATACCTATAACCATGTGAATGGCTGGCGAACAAGTGTTGATGAATATTTGGCAAATATTCAGCGTTGCAAAGATGAAATACAAAGTCAGTGCTTGGAAAAAAGTGAAGCATCAAGGATGCGATTGTTTCGCCCACCCTACGGACGGATAAGCCGAAACCAAATCTCCCGGCTGTCGTCGTACAAGATTATTATGTGGGATGTCCTTTCCATTGACTACGATAAACGACTGACGCCGGAAAAATGCTTAAGAAATACCATCCGTGCCTCGAGGTCTGGTTCTATCATTGTGTTTCATGATAGCTATAAAGCAGAAAAGAACTTAATGTACACGTTACCTAGATTTATTGAGCATTATTCCTCGCTGGGTTTTACCTTTAAGGCTATTGAGTAGTATGAATCATTTGGCTGGCTGATAAAATTTGTATAATGCCACCCCATCCGCTCGTTAACTTCTTTCCTTATGAAAAGAGTTTTAGTGACACCGCTTGACTGGGGATTGGGACATGCTACACGGTGCGTTCCTGTTATTCATGAATTGTTAAAGAGGAAGTGTACAGTCTTTATCGCTGGTTTCGGTGACTCGCTGGCGCTGTTGAAAAACGAATTTCCGCTACTGGATAGTTTTATTTTGCACGGCTATCATCCCATTTACCCAGAGCAGAACCAAATGGTTTGGAAAATGGCCCTTCAGGTTCCAAAATTTTTGCAGGTGATAAACCGAGAACATTCGGAAGTAGAGGCTATTGTAACGAGATATAAAATTGACCTCATTATTTCCGACAACCGTTATGGTTGTTGGTCGCAGAAAGTTCCATCAATCATTATCACCCACCAATTAAATATTTTAATGCCCAAGGGGTTTGGGTGGATGGCGGCTATCGTCCGTTCAGTAAACTATAAATTGATAAAAAAATTTTCCTGGTGTTGGGTCCCTGATTATAGTGATAAAGAAAGATCGCTTTCCGGGAAGCTGTCAGAATATGATCCAAAGTTATTGTCCAATGTTGTTCATATTGGTCCCTTGTCCAGGTTTAAACTCACCGAAGGAGACCGCAACACCTTCGATCTAGCCTGTATTCTCTCAGGGCCTGAACCGCAGCGAACCATTTTTGCGAATGTAGTGATCCCTCAGCTTAAAGCTTCGGGTCTGCGTTATTTTATAGTCCATGGCAAATATTTCGAAGATGAACTTAAGTCCGAGCATGAAGCAGCGATTTTAAACACTGACGCCCTGCAAACGGTTATCTCTAGATCAACCATAGTAATCACTCGCAGTGGGTACAGTACCATCATGGATTTGGCAGCAATAGGTAAGAAAGGGATCATGGTTCCAACCCCCGGCCAAACTGAACAGGAGTATCTGGCGCATCGATATAAGACCAGACGTATTCTGATGGCGATGAATCAAGATGTTTTTGATTTAAAGAAAGCGTTGGCTGAGTCTAAATCATATACAGGCTTTACCATTGATGGATTTGATGGACATAGTAATAGCGCACTTTTGGTACAGGCAGTAGACCATGTGTTGCAATAGATTACAATTATCGGATAACTTTTTACTTTTAAAGATTAATCATATACATCCTTTTCTAACGCTCCAACACTTCTCACCATGAAAGATTTTCTCCAGAGTTTTATCTACGCCATTCATGGAATCTGGTCAGGCATCAGCGATCAACGCAACTTAAAAGTTCAACTGGGCGTAGCCATAATTGTAATCGGCGCTGGCTTTTATCTTTCTATAACATCTATAGAATGGTGTATTCTGTTAATATGCATTGCTTTAGTGATAGGACTTGAACTTGTAAATACGGCGCTTGAGAATCTCGTGGATCTGGTTACGCTTGAAAGACATCCATTGGCGGGTAAAATAAAAGACATTGCTGCAGGTGCCGTACTGATGGTTTCCGTTGTTTCCGTCATTGTTGGATTAATAGTCTTCAGGAAGTATCTGATATAAAGATTAAACGTCGGCATATTAACGTTCCCCATCCCTGCATTACCTTTACATAATTTAAGCGGCTGAAATGTAGGATTCAACAAGGTCTGACCAGCCAGGTTATAACTGACAATTGTGATTGAAATGAACTCTTACGTTGATACCCATGCGCATATTTATGCGGATGAGTTTAAAATTGATCTTATTGATCTTTTGCATCGTTGCGATGAACAACATGTTAATAAAATTTTTATGCCTAACGTTGACCACACTTCCATTGATAAAATGATGGAGGTGGAGTATCGTTGGCCGAAGCAATGTTTCGCCATGATGGGATTGCACCCTTGCTCTGTAAAGAAAGATTTTGAGCGCGAACTTTATATCGTTGAAGAATGGCTTGCCAAACGAAAGTTTTCAGCAGTAGGTGAAATCGGTACAGATCTTTATTGGGATAAGTCTTTTTGGGACCAACAGCAGGAAGCGTTAATCATACAGGTGAATTGGGCAAAAAAATATAACCTGCCAATAGTTTTGCATTGCCGGGAAAGTCTGGATCAAACAATTGAAGTGATAGAAAAACTTCAGGATGGAAAACTTAAAGGAATTTTTCATTGCTTTTCCGGGACGGTCGAGCAGGCACAACGAATATTCAAACTAGGTTTTTACATTGGAATAGGGGGGGTGGTAACCTTCAAAAATGGTGGCCTCGATAAAGTGCTGCCGGAAATTGACCTGGCACATGTCGTATTGGAAACCGACAGCCCTTATCTCGCCCCGGTGCCATACCGTGGTAAACGTAACGAACCGACATATCTTCCATTGATTTCTTCGAAGATTTCAGAAATTATGAAATGCACTGTCGAAGAGGTTCAGAAAGTTACCACTCAAAATGCACTCAATATCTTCCAACATACTTTATAAACTTGTCCGTATACTTACGTTATCTTTATCGCAGGTTATTATAGAACGAACTTCAACACTTCGTACTTCAACACCTCAACACGCAAAAATGGCATGAACTTAAAAAAGGTCAGCATCAATACGGCGCTACCGGGCAAACCTCGCGCCCGCATATTGATCATTTATACAGGCGGGACTTTTGGAATGAGCTATGACAAGGAAGGCGTACTCACACCGTTTAGTTTTGAATACATTCTTGATCAACTGCCCACGTTAAAAAATCTGGCGCTTGCGATTACCGCTGTATCTTTTGAAACGCCAATTGATTCGTCGAACATTAACCCGGAGCACTGGCAACTCATCAGCAGTGTAATCTTTGATCAATATGACCAGCATGATGGATTTGTTGTATTGCATGGAACAGACACCATGGCTTATACCGCCTCTGCACTGAGTTTCATGCTGGACGGATTGAATAAACCTGTGATCTTCACTGGTGCGCAATTGCCGATCAGCGAGCCTCGTTCGGACGCACGCGAAAATTTAATTACGGCGTTAGACATTGCGTCAGCACGCGAACAGGATGATCCGATCGTACCAGAGGTTTGTATCTATTTTGATTACGAATTGTTAAGAGGTAATCGATCCAAAAAAGTTGAAAGCATGCAATTCGATGCTTTCGATTCTGGCAATTATCCTCCTTTAGCAAAAGCAGGTGTAAAAATTGATTATAACTTTTCCGTGATAAGAACGCCATCCAGGACCACTACGCTTAACCTTCGCGCAACTTTTGAAACCAACATTGCAATCTTAAAGCTCTTTCCTGGGATCAATAAAAATGTGGTTAGTGCCGTATTGAATACGCCCGGACTAAAAGCGGTCATTCTCGAAACGTATGGATCGGGAAATGCGCCAACCTTGTCATGGCTTCTCGAACAACTGAGTGCAGCCATCGAGCGGGGTGTGATCATTGTGAATATTTCACAATGCCCGGGAGGACGTGTAGTACAAGGTCGTTATGAAACCAGCAAGGGATTACAACAAATTGGGGTGATCAGTGGAGCAGACATGACGACCGAGGCAGCAGTGACTAAACTTATGCTTTTGATCGGTGAATATGGATCTTCCAATGCCAAGACAATGATTGGTATTTCTTTGGCGGGGGAATTGACCGCGTAAACTTGGAATCGGAGCAAATTATTAATTTCTTTGGGCCCGTTTTCCAGTAAACAGTGTACGGAGAGGTGTCCGAGTGGTTGAAGGAGCACGCCTGGAAAGTGTGTATACTGGAAACGGTATCGCGGGTTCGAATCCCGCCCTCTCCGCAAAGCCCGCTACGCATCCCCGTAACGGGCTTTCTTTTTAATCATCATCGATCAACTTCTGATGGGATAATATTTCAGGAATGTTCTTTTTGTTTATTGAACCTGTCAGCAAGTTCAATAAGTAGTTAGCGAAATAATGGTGTCATGTGTCCATAAGAAAGTTGCTGCTAACCATTGAAGCATCCGTTTTTACTACTGAACTTCAACATATTACAAAATTGTTTAGCAAACATGTGACTTTATTTTGCTTGTGAAATTATAACTATGAAAAAAAGAAGTGAACGCCGCCAGTAGAAAAATTTTGTAAAAAGTATTTAGAAATCGACAAAACGTTTAATTTTGGCGCTTTCAATGCTACTAAACCTTTAACTATGAAAAAATTATTCGCGATTCTCGCATTTGTAGGGGTACTGGCGTCCTCTTCACTTTATGGTCAGGAAGATTCAACTGCAACCACATCAGAACCGGCAGCTACGGCTGAGCCCGCTGAAACTGCTACAGCTGATACTTCAACCCCAGTTGATGAAGAAGACCAGTCTTTCCATGAAGTATTAAAAGATCAATTTATTGCAGGGGGTGCAGAATACATGACTCCCATTTTGATATGTTTGATCATCGGATTAGCCATCTCAATAGAAAGAATTATTACTTTAAATTTAGCCACAACAAACACAAAAAAGCTTTTAGGTCAAATTGAAGACGCCCTCTCAAAAGGTGGTGTTAATGCGGCTTTGGATGTAACACGTAACACACGCGGCCCAGTTGCTTCAATTTTCACGCAAGGCCTCATGCGTTATCATGAAGGTATAGACATGGTAGAGAAATCCATTGTTTCCTACGGTGGTGTTGAAATGGGTCGGTTAGAACGAGGTCTTATCTGGATCTCATTGATGATTTCTCTCGGTCCTATGCTTGGTTTCTTCGGAACTGTTGTGGGGATGGTTATCGCGTTCGATACTATCGAAAAAGCAGGTGATATCTCTCCTTCGATTGTTGCCGGTGGTATGAAAGTGGCCTTGATCACAACTGTTGGTGGTCTTATCGTGGGTATGATACTTCAAGTTTTGTATAACTATTTAGTAGCTAAAATTGACGGATTAGTAAATAGCATGGAAGATGCTTCAATCTCATTAGTCGACCTTTTGGTTAAACACAAGCTTGTAAAGTAAAAAGCTATGCTGGATATTGGATTATACACACTATATGCGTTACTGTTTGTTGCAGTAGCAGCAGCTATAATATTCCCTTTGATCAATTCGATAACAAATCCCAGCGGTCTTTTAAGAACTGGAATTGTTTTGGGAGTCGTGTTGGTATTGTTTGGGATATCGTATGCCCTTTCAGGTTCTGAATTGCCAAGAAGTGCTGTGGCAGCGGGACTTACGGAATCTTCCGTAAAACTTATCGGTGCAGGGTTAATTATGTTTTATATTGTATTAATACTTGCAGTATTAGCACTTATTTATTCTGAAATCAGTAAAGCCTTAAAATAAAATGGCAAGATCAACTCCAGAAATCCCAAATGCTTCTATGGCGGACATTGCGTTCCTGCTGTTGACTTTTTTCTTGATGACAACAACCGTAGCCAGTGATAAGGGGTTGATGATTCAATTGCCTCCTCCTCCAGAAGCTTTGCCTCCGGACACAGATGTAGAAATCCCTGAACGCAATCTTTTTAAAATTCAGGTTAACTCATTTGATAGATTGTTGGTCGAAGGGGAACCGTGGACAGCCTCTAATCGGGAGCTTACGGATAAGATTAAGGGATTCATTCTAAATAATGGTCAGGATCCTACATCTTCGGATAACCCACAAAAAGCAATTGTGTCCTTCAAAACTGACCGTGGTACAACGCACAAAGCATTCATTGACGTGCTCGATGCCATACAGGCTGCATATCATGAGATTTATGCCGAGCGTGCCGGGGTAACAGTGGATCGTTGGAGAGAAATTGCTTCTGATCCGAACGCTGATCCCCAAGCAAGGCAGCAATACGATAAGGGAAGAGGTCTTCTTCCAAACGGAGGTGTTGAAATCCCGATGGCGCTGTCAATTGCAGAACCAACAAAAGTAGGTGGTTAATTAAAGAGGAAAATTATGTCAAAGTTTAAGAAGAAAGTTAACACGAAGCAGGAAATTCCAACATCATCAATGCCCGATGTGGTGTTCATGTTGCTGTTCTTCTTCATGGTGACAACTAAAATGCGTGAGACCAACATTAATGTTGAACAACATATGCCTCAAGCAACGCAGTTGAGAACCCTGGCGAAGAAGTCATTGATTTCCTATCTGTATATTGGTTCGCCGAAAAAAATTGACCAATTCGGTAAAGAACCGAAAATCCAGGCTAATGATGTTTTCATTGAACCTAAAGGAGTAATTCAATGGGTAAACTCTGAAAAAGCAAAGCTGGATGAAGTTGACCGCGATGCCATCACTATTTCTCTCAAAGTAGATGTTGAATCAAAAAGAGGGTTGATAGCTGATGTGGAAACAGAACTGCGAAGGGCTAATGCCAGAAAGCTCTTGTATTCTGCAAATCAAAAAATTGACCGGTAATTTTTTCAAATAAAGTTTAATAAATTGCCCTGCCCGGTTTTCCTGGCAGGGCTTTTTATTTATGACAAAACCTATTGCAACTACCACGGCAGTTGTACTGAATAACCCTAAAACTGTACGCGCCTGGTACATGTATGATTGGGCAAACTCAGTTTACTCACTCGTTATAACATCGTCCATTTTTCCAATTTATTACAAAGAGGTAACAAGCAGCGGCGCCAATGAGCAGGTTAAATTCTTGGGTTTCACACTTCAGAATTCAGTACTCTATTCATATGCCCTTTCTTTTTCTTTTTTAATTGTAGCCGCGATGCTCCCGTTTCTATCGGGTGTTGCTGATTTTACTGGCAGGAAAAAAGCGTTTATGAAATTCTTTGTTTGGATGGGAGGGCTTTCCTGTATAGGTCTATACTTTTTTAATGACCTAACCATGCTTTGGTGGGGTATCCTTTGTTCCATTTTGGCAAGTGTTGGTTATTCGGGTAGTTTGGTTTTTTACAATGCCTTCTTGCCGGAAATTGTTACTGAAGATCGTTACGATGTCACGAGCGCCCGCGGATATTCCATGGGGTATTATGGCAGTGTAATCTTGATGGTCATTTGCCTTATGATTATTTTAAATTATGAGTCTTTTGCCTTCTCTAGCCAAGGCGCCGCGACTCGGTTTACTTTTTTACTGGTCGGTGCCTGGTGGATTGGCTTTGCCATGATTCCGTTTTCGGTTTTGCCGGATAACATCTATAATAAAAAACCACAAGGACAAATTTGGTCTAAAGGGTATGAGGAAATCGCCAAGGTGTGGCGGAGCTTAAAAAATCAGCCCGACTTGAAGCGATACTTGATTTCGTTCTTCTTTTTTAATTCAGGCGTTCAAACAATCATGTATTTAGCTACTTTGTTTGGTACGGATGTATTGAAGCTCGATAGCTCAAATCTTATCATGACTATTTTAATTATCCAACTCGTTGGTGCACTAGGGGCATGGTTGTTTGCAAAATTATCACGCCATAGTGGTAATAGATTTTCGTTGTTATCCATGCTTGTCATTTGGTGTGGCGTATGCATAGCCTCTTATTTCATTACTACCGAATACCAGTTCTATGCCTTGGCAGCTGTTGTAGGAATGATCATGGGGGGTATTCAGTCATTGTCACGGGCTACCTATTCCAAGCTTATCCCTGAAGACACACAGGATCATGCATCCTACTTCAGTTTCTATGACGTTACCTTTAATGTATCTATTGTTATAGGCACATTTTCATACGGCTTCATTAACCACCTTACGGGAAGCATGAGAAACAGTGCTTTGTTTTTAACCGTGTATTTTGTGCTTGGGATGATTTTTTTGCTTACCGTCAGTTCGCGAGATATTACTGCAAGATCGACGTTGAAATGAAATAGCGTTTGCTGGCAAATTTTTACAAAGCATGCATGCGAGATCTTAACTCTACTATGCACACTGGCTCAATACCTAAGATGTTTAACGGTCATCCCGTTGTTAATCAACTGTTTTAAAGAATCAATTCCAATCTTTAAATGGATCTCGACAAAATTTTTCGTTACGGAGTTGTCACTGATTTCTGTTTTAACCCCTTCCGGAATCATCGGTTGATCGGAGATCAACAATAGGGCACCCGTTGGGATCTTATTGGAGAAGGCCGTTGAGAATATCGTCGCCGTCTCCATGTCAATAGCTTGCGCTCTGATTTTTTGTAAATACACTTTGAAATCTTCATCCCATTCCCAAACCCGTCGGTTTGTTGTGTATACAGTTCCTGTCCAGTAATCCTGTCCGTAATCCCTGATAGTCGTCGAGATCGCTTTCTGCAATGCAAAGGCTGGCAATGCCGGTACTTCCGGTGGGAAATAATCATTGGAAGTTCCCTCGCCACGAATCGCAGCAATAGGTAGGACCAAATCGCCGATAACATTTTTCTTTTTTAACCCTCCACACTTTCCTAAAAAAAGCGCTGCCTTAGGCTTAATGGCACTGAGGCAATCCATTATTGTCGCCGCATTAGGACTGCCCATACCAAAATTGATAATCGTAATTCCTTCTGCTGTGGCACTTCTCATCGCGCGATCCAATCCATTGACAGGTACATTATGCCAGGCCGCAAATAACGAAACATAATTGTCGAAATTTGTGAGTAAAATATAGTCACCGAACTTTTCCAATGGTTGACCTGTGTAACGCGGAAGCCAGTTCGCAACGATGTCTTGTTTAGTCTTCATGATTATAAAGTTATTATAAAAAAGCCGTCAAAAATGATTTGATTCGTAATCTTCATGCATGGGAAATAAGATTTGCGATCTTTGATCCGGACTCATTATGGTAAAACTAAATCTCCCCGCAATTGACGTTGAGCTTAAACGATCCCAGGATAAGATCTTTATTTTTGATTTTCTGAGAAAGCGATTTGTCGTATTAACGCCGGAAGAATGGGTTCGTCAGCATTTCTTACATTATCTGATCAATGATTTGAAATACCCCAGATCCCTCATCAAAGTTGAAGGTGGTCTAATGTTTAACACCCTTCAAAAACGATCCGATATCGTAGTATTCGATCGCCAGGGAGCTCCGTGGATGGTAATTGAATGCAAAGCTCCTGAATTGAAATTGAGTTCGCGAACCATTCAGCAAGCTTCAACCTATAATTATTCGCTACGGGCAAAATATATTGTAATAACGAACGGCATGTCATCTATTTGTTGCGAGACTGATTGGACAAATAGCCGGACGGTTGTACTCGAAACGATGCCAGCCTACGATCAGCTTTAAGCGCGCTTAACGTTAGAACAACTCTTAATACGCCAGGTTGTCCTTAGAGAAATTTTTTAACATCTGAATACTGCAGACCAAATGCATCGGCTACAGCTTTGTATACCACTTCACCGTGAATGACATTTAAACCGTTTCTTAACTCAAGGCTTTCCTCACATGCTTTTTTCCATCCTTGATTGGCAAGTCTAATAGCATAGGGTAGCGTGGCATTTGTAAGCGCTAAAGTTGAGGTATAGGGTACAGCACCAGGCATATTGGCAACACAATAATGAACAACATCGTCGATTATATAAGTAGGATTTTCATGGGTGGTCGGTTTGCAGGTTTCAATACATCCGCCTTGGTCAACGGCGACGTCTACTAATACCGTTCCGGGACGCATATCTTTTAGCATGTCCCGTGTAATCAACTTTGGTGCTTTTGCTCCTGGTATAAGCACGCCTCCAATAATCAGATCACAATCTTTTACCATTTCACGTATTGTATATTCATTTGAAACAATGGTGTGAACATTTTTTGGCATCACGTCGTCGAGATAACGGAGGCGATTAAGATTTAGATCCATGATGGTTACGTCTGCACCCATTCCAGCTGCTATTTTTGCTGCATTCGTTCCAACTACACCGCCCCCGAGGATAAGAACTTGTGCTGGTCTAACACCAGGCACTCCACCCAGCAATATCCCGCGACCCTTCAAAGGTTTCTCAAGGTACTTCGCGCCTTCCTGGACGGCCATTCTACCTGCAACTTCCGACATCGGTACAAGCAAGGGCAGACTTCCATCTAATCGTTCAACGGTTTCGTATGCCAGACAAACCGCTTCGCTGCCCATCATGGCTTTGGTCAATGGCTCGTGGGAAGCAAAATGAAAATAGGTAAATACAAGTTGGTTCTTGCGTATAAATTTATATTCTTCTTCAATTGGTTCTTTTACTTTAATAATCATCTCCGCCCGGTTAAATATTTCTTCCGGGTCATCCATCATACGGGCACCGGCTTTCATGTAAGCTTCGTCACCAAAACCACTACCTAATCCTGCAGTATTTTGAACAAAAACTGCATGGCCACGTTTTACGAGTTCCTGCGTGCCAGCGGGTGTAAGTGCCACACGATTCTCGTTGTTTTTTATTTCTTTAGGGACACCAATAATCATAGAACAATATTTTATGGAAGGAAACAAATATAGTTAAGTAGGGCATCATATGCGGTGGCTATAACGCTTTTTTCGAGGGATCATGACTTTGCATTCAGGATGCGATATTGCACCAATAGTCCTACCCCGATAATTTGCCGTGATCGGAACCTATGTAAGATTGAATTAGTTTCCATAAAACGCGGCCTTTTGAAAGTTTCAGGTAATTTCTATTTTTGACTAGGTACAATCGTTCATCTTTCAACCCTTACAGATTTGAGTGCAACAAAAGAAGTGAAAACAAAATTTTCGCAGGCAAAGGTGAAAGAGATTCTTTCTGATTATCGCCTGGCGGTTGAAAGCCGTGAAGCTAGCCTCATAGGTCGGAGAGAAGTGTTCATGGGCAAAGCTAAGTTCGGAATTTTTGGCGATGGAAAAGAAGTTGCACAGATTGCCATGGCCAAGGTTTTTCGTAAGGGTGACTTTCGTGCGGGATATTATCGCGACCAGACATTTATGTTTGCCATTGGTGAATTAACAGTTCAACAATACTTTGCACAATTGTATGCGCATACCAGCCTTGAAGCCGACCCCGCTTCGGCAGGAAGGCTTATGAATGGTCACTACGCCACTCGTTTCTTAGATGACAAAGGAAAATTTGTGGATCTAACGCAAACAAAAAATAGCAGTGCAGATATATCGCCTACAGCAGGACAAATGCCAAGGCTGCTCGGACTGGCATATGCTTCAAAATTATTTCGCGAAAGTCCACTGTTGAAAGACTTCAAAGCTCTTTCGAATAACGGGAACGAAATTGCATTTGGTACCATTGGCAATGCATCGACTTCAGAGGGAATGTTTTTTGAAGCAGTAAATGCAGCAGGTGTATTGCAGGTGCCTATGCTTATTTCTGTATGGGATGATGACTATGGAATTTCTGTTCCTCAGGAATATCATACGACGAAATTGAGTATATCCAAAGCGTTGTCAGGATTGCAGCGTACACCTACCGAAAAGGGATTTGAAATCATCACTGTAAAGGGGTGGGACTACATCGGATTAATAGAAGCCTATCAACGGGCAGAAGTTATTTGCCGCGAGGAACATGTGCCTGTTCTCTTCCATGTACAGGAAATGACGCAACCACAGGGGCATTCCACTTCAGGGTCACACGAGCGCTACAAATCAAAAGAACGGCTGGCTTGGGAAGTCCAGCACGATTGTATTCGGCGGATGCGTGAGTGGATCATTAACGAAGTAATGATTTTACCTGAAGAAGTTGATGCTATAGAAAGAGAAGCCAAGGTATCCGCACGACAAGCCAAAGAACGGGCGTGGAAAGCTTTTGCTGGGGACGTGCGCCGGGACCAGTCCAGAGTAACGGAAATTCTTGAAAGAGCGATTCAGCAAAGCGATAAAAGTGCTGAAATTCTAAATATCAAAAATGATTTAATAAAATCCATTAACCCCACACGGCTGGAAACCATGCGTGCGGCAAAGAAAGCAATTCGTTTTCTTGCCTCAGGCAACGTCGAGACTAAAGGCCAGTTGGTGGAGTGGTTAAAAAATGCTGAAGAAGATAACTTTGACCGGTACAGTTCACATTTGTATAGCCTTTCTGATGAATCCGCATTAAGGGTTGAAAAAGTTGAGGCGGTTTATTCCGATAGCTCACCTTTGGTGGATGGGCGTGAGGTGCTACAAGCATGTTTTGATGCAGCGTTAACGCGCGATCCGCGTGTCCTTGCTTTCGGTGAAGATGTAGGAAAGATTGGCGATGTTAATCAGGGCTTTGCCGGGTTACAAAGCAAACACGGCGAACTTCGGGTAACGGATACGGGTATTCGTGAATGTACGATTGTCGGTCAGGGCATAGGCGTTGCGTTGCGTGGGTTAAAACCTATTGCTGAGATTCAATACCTGGATTATCTTATTTATGCTTTGCCAACATTATCCGACGACCTGGCTTGTTTATACTATCGCACAAAAGGCGGACAAAAAGCTCCACTCATTATCAGAACCCGGGGCCATCGCCTTGAAGGAGTATGGCATGCAGGATCACAGGTAGGTATGTTGCTGAGCGCACTACGTGGTATTTACATTATTTCCCCGCGTAACATGACGCAGGCAGCCGGGTTCTACAACACGATGCTTCGCTCAGATGATCCTTCGGTAATTATCGAGTGCTTAAACGGATATCGTTTAAAAGAAAGGCTGCCCGACAACATCGGAGAATTCACATTGCCTTTAGGTGTGCCCGAGATATTAAGGGAAGGAAGTGATGTTACCATCGTAACATATGGATCGATGTGCCGAATTGTGATGGAAGCTGCCGATGATCTTGAGGGCTTCGGTATATCGTGTGAAGTAATCGATGTTCAGACTTTGCTCCCTTTTGATATTCATAACTCAATTCTTGAATCCGTCAAAAAAACAAACCGTATCATATTTGCTGACGAAGATGTGCCGGGAGGCGCTACATCATTCATGATGCAAAAGGTACTGGAAGAACAAGGTGCTTATCATTTTGTCGACTCAAAGCCAGCTACCATAACAGCAAAGGAACATCGCCCTGCTTATGCGTCTGATGGTGATTATTTTTCCAAGCCTAATGCGGAAGATGTTTTTGAGAAGGTGTACAGCGTGATGTCGGAGGTAGATCCAGTGAAATTTCCTGTTCTTTATTAAATTCGGATTGATTAGTTAAATCTCTTCCAGACGGAATTCCTGAGTTTCGACCGTGTTACTCTTGTTGCCTGCGCGATCGTAAACAGTGATGGCTAATTTGAGTCGCTTAATACTGAATGTGGTCAAAAATCCGGTACCAACCATTGAATAATTGATTTCTCCTTCGAGCGCTCTCTCGTTGTCGGTTAGCACCGGGAATCTTCCATCGTATGTCTCGCAGAACTCGCTTCGAAAATCGTATTCTACAAAGTTGCCACCATTGTCTTCAACAAAAAATTCAACAATAAAATTATAGTGCAATGGATTTTCCTTTATGTAGAAATAATCAACGACAACGAGGTAATACTCATTAGGATCGGAGTTGTTTACAAGGGTGTCAACGATAGTCGTTTGATCTTTTATTAGATAACTATCTTCTCTCCAGATGTAAATTGTATCAGGAGCGAGCGCTTCATTTAAATACGATTCCTTATTTAAAAAACAATCATACGGTTTCGTAAATGGTGGCAATGAAGAAAATCCCTCATTGCGGCTCTTTAAAGTCAAAAGTTCGCCCGTAACCTTGGAGGGTTCATCAATAAGATATGAGAAATCGCGGGGAGTCTTTTTTGTCTTTTTATAGCTATAACCCCTGAAACTTTCAATCAATATAGAAGGGACCGCTAGTAATTGGCCATTATCGTTGGCGAAAAAATTAATTTGATTGAAAGGAGGCGCAATGTTGTCGGGCCCAGGAAGCAATCCTAAATCGCCATCGCCATCTTTGAAGTTTACAGAAACAACTAATGAATCTTCGCCGTTAGGAGATTTTTGAAAGGATACGCCTTTAAACTCAATAGTGGGGGAATTGCTGAATTCAGGAGGATTAAAGCACGCGCCCATGACCAAAACTGAAAATGCAAATAATAATGCGCTCCTTACCTGTTTCATTTCTAAATTTGACCTCTCAAGTTAACTAAACGCTTGGAAACTTTTAAAAGTTTTGCCTCCGAAATATATACAGTAAACGAATCATCCTTTCGGGATATTGCACTTAAGTTATTTGCTTTTCAGGTAGCCAACAATCCAGTTTATCATTCTTTCGTTACACAACTGGGGGTCTCGGTTGAAAAAGTAAGATCCCTAGAAGATATTCCTTACCTACCCATATCGTTTTTCAAGACTCACGAAATTCAGACCGGCAAGTGGATTCCGGAGACGATTTTCTTTAGTAGTGGCACGACAAACTCCAACCCTAGCCGTCACCTTGTTCCCGACTTACAATTTTATCTGAACCATTCCCAAAAATGTTTTGAACATTTCCTGGGACCGATAACAGATTTCCATTTTCTGGCATTGTTGCCTTCTTATCTTGAGCGCAAGGGATCTTCCTTGGTGGCGATGATCGATTATTTTATCACAAAAAGTGGATCCGCACATTCTGGCTTTTATTTAAATGATCATGCGACCCTCGTCCATACATTAGGGCAATTGAAAAATGATTCCCGGAAAGCCATATTGTGGGGCGTCTCATTCGCGTTATTAGATTTAGCCGACAGATATAATATCGATCTGAGCCAATGTATGGTGATGGAAACCGGCGGCATGAAAGGTAGAAGAAGGGAAATTACTCGATTTGAGATGCAGGAAATTGTAAAAGCCCGGTTCAACGTCAAAACGCTGTTTTCCGAGTATGGAATGACAGAATTGCTTTCCCAAGCGTATTCAATCAGCGGGAATTCCAGGTTTTCATGCCCGCCCTGGATGAGAATTATTTGCAGAGACATTACAGACCCTTTGAAAAAAGGGTTACAATCTGAAATGGGAGGGATTAATGTTATTGATTTGGCAAATTGGCAAACACTTTCCTTTATTGAGACGGAAGATTTGGGCAAAGTTTACACCGATGGGTCATTTGAAGTGCTGGGCCGGCTAGATAACAGTGATTTGAGGGGTTGCAACCTGATGATCCAATAGCGTGGCAACTGGCCCTCGATTTGTTTTAATGATAAAGAATTATATTTTTGTTAGACCCAAAGTTATTAGAATGAAAAAGATTGTTGCTTTTGTTGCTTTAGCGGCTTTTATCTCGGCATGTAGCCAATATACATGCCCCACATATGCTAAGAAGGCTCCCAAACCGAATTCTGGACAAAGAATCTGATTTTAATAACCTTGATTTCTTACGCGTAAGCTTTCTGCGCAGGTAAACCTGCGCCTAGAAACTAGCAAGAGAAATGCCTATGGTAAGGGTACTGAAGTCGTTCTTTACTTTGGTATTGGTGTCGATAATATCACTCAGCCCTTTACCTTCTTTGAAAAGCGGCGTAAGGTTATAGTATCCAAATATGCTGATGCTTCCCAGTCCAATCCGGCCAGTCAAGCCATAACGGATTTTATTGAGATTATAATCTTCCTTGTTTTTCCACTTTTTGGATTCTCCATCCTCCTTGTATTTCACTTTTGTAAAAGAATCGTACATATAACCAATACGGCCTCCAACCGAAATTTTAAAACTTCTTGCCGGATCATCAGGCTTCGTACTGAATTTTATTTCAAGGGGAATCTCAACATAATTTGTAATCAATTGTGACTTTTTTATCCCTACGATACCTGCTTCTGCCGGAGTAATCATTCTGATACTCTCGAGATCGCCATCGACATATGCCAAGGTATTGTCATTGTTAAATTTAAAACGCTCTAGGCTCAGCCCGATACCAGGGACAAAACTGAATTTTGATTTTAGGATACGCAAATCGTATTGATAATAGATATTGACCGTCCGGGATCCGAAAAATCCTAGACTAAAGTCTTTTGGCGCGCTTTGTCCGCTATTGAATCCCAATTCAAGCGCGAAAGTACCCGGTATGTCCGGGCGTCTGGAAATTTTTTTCGGTGCTTCGCTTTGAGCCCAAGCCGTAACAGAAATCCCTAATAGAAATACGATAGCAACAATTTTATGCGTCATGCGGTGTAGTTGTCATTAGAAGGTCCAAAAATAGCTTTTTTGGCGGCAGGGCCAAATCGTTTTGTTTTGCTGAGTTAAATTATTCTTTACATTTGCAGTCCTAAATTTTAAGACTTTTTTCAGGGCCTGTAGCTTAACTGAATAAAGCATCTGACTACGGATCAGAAGACTCGGGGTTTGAATCCCTGCAGGCTCACCAAATCCCAAGTTTATAACAACTTGGGATTTTTCTTTTGGCCCGCTCTCTGGATGATTTATTTGCGCTAAAAGTTTTAATGTCCTCGGCGGGCTGATTGGAAATCTTTGCTAATCCTTACTGGGTTAGGCTCGCACAAGTCTGCCGTCAGACTTTCATTAGATACCCTTTAGACTTTCTCCGTCTTTCACCAGTCTTTCATTAGTGTTCCTTTTGTCTGGCATCAGACTTTGCTCGTCTTTCTCCAGTCTTTCTTCGTTGCGCTTCGTTGTTCTTCGTCTTGTTATCGTTCTGCGTTAGACTTCCTTCTTGGTACCATCAGTAGTGTTCGTCGAAAAACGATGGTTATCTGATGAACTTCTGGCGGAATACTAAAGGAAGACTGTTGCAACCCTGATGCAACCCTGACAAAAATCTGGAGCAACAAGAGTGATTGAAAAATATTTTGAAGGGGCAGTCGATGCCTTGGTCGTCGCGGCTGGCAATCATCAGGCTATTAGAAAATTAGTGTGCGTGTTCTTCTATTTGTGCCTGCCATTATACTTATTCAAGGATAAGTTTAATTTTGAATATGGCTTTCAAAATTGAATACCTTGTTCTCGCAGGGTTAAGCTTGGTCTCATGTAATCCAAGAGACAATGTATCAGGGATGGAGAAGGATCTTTCAGGCGTTTATGTCAATACGTATACTGCTAATGTCATCAATCCGGAGACGGGTGTGGTTATCGGTGCCAGAACCGTCAGAGATTCGCTATTTATTGTTGAAGCAGACGACCTCTACGAAATCTCGAACAGGAAATGGATGTTTAATGATTATGACGGCAATGGCTGGGTCGCATCAATGGCTGGTGAGACGGACGCTCTGTCGACCTATGTAACGAAGTTCGATCCGGAAACGCATTGGCTGTATCCTTTTGAAGATGATAAGAAGCCGCCGTTATTTTTTGAACAGAGAAAAATATACCGCGGAGAAGCAAAGGCATTGGAATATTTGAAGGTAGAGTAGCGATCAAAACTTCCGCCGCTCCTCCACATACTTTGCAACGGTACCCACCGGCGCAATCCAAATACCATTCGATGGGTCTTTCGCGTATTCAAGTAATTTCCTGAGCATGGCCAGGCGCGTTGTCTGTGCACCAGATTCATTCATTTCATGGCCAGCCAATACCAACCATTGATTATTTTTCTTTGCAGCTTCGATAAGCGGTAAAATTTGATCAAAATCTTTTCCATCGCTTTCTATACCGGTAAGTTGTGCAAAGTCACAAAACGTTGGATCGTTTGGACTTTCATCCAGCCATCCACGTCCAGTTGAAAATATTTCGGCGATAACAGGAATATAACTTTTTGTTTCTTTTCCTCTTCCCACAAATGTCTGACCACAGGGATAAGCAAATGCTTTGCATTGTACACCCAATAAATTTTGAATTTGCTTATTAGCTTCCATAAGTTCATCCTGCATTTCCTGAAGCGTATAATCTTCCAGCGCATTTTTTCTTGACCACTGAAAATTTCCAGTGCATGGATGTTTTAAAGAATGGTTGCCAATTTCATGACCATTGGCTACTGCCTTCTTCCATGCTTCAACTTTCCGTTCGACTGCGGCAGGAACAACATAGAATGTAGCCTTAATATCATATTCATCAAGTAATGCTGTACCACCTTCCACCTGGCTGGCACGACCGTCGTCAAAAGTCAGGCTAATAGCAATTTGTTTTCCATTGGGCCAGGAAAACTGTGTTGCCGGTTGAGCGACAACCATGCTGGCGGCAATGAAAGTAACGATTAGCTGAACTGTAAAAATTTTTCTTTGTCTTGTATTCATAAATGTTATTCAGAAGTGATTTTGCAGAGCAAATTTTTTGCGGCATTTGCTAAATACGCTTGAGTACAAAGGTAAAATCCAGCCTGATACATGGAAGGTATAACTTACTTGTTTTGCTTGAGAAAGGCCAGCAGATCGGCCATTTGCTGTTGACTGATTTGTTTTTCTAAACCCTGTGGCATTATCGACATATTTAATGCTTTTAAGGATTTAATTTCTTTTCGATCAATAGTTCTGTCAACACTTCCCACCAAACGAAGCATCACAGCAGTCGGCGTTTCGCTTGCAATAATTCCTTGCAACGATTCGCCGTTTTGTAATTCAATCGACCAAAGATCGTATCCACTTGAGATGGAAAGATTGGGTGCGAGTGTATTGGCCATAATTGCCTCTGCAGACCAATTATGAATAGTTCCGAGGTCAGGGCCAACAGCCACTCCCATTTCTCCCCTGATTTGATGACATAACGCACAATTCTGCTGATAAACAGTTTTTCCATTATTAACATCTCCTTTTAATGTCAATGAAGATTGATAGGCTTTATTTACGTCTTGCTCATTGTTAGTCGTGAAAATAGCGCGCGCTCTGTTTCGAAGGGGCTCGTTGTTCTGCGCCATCAACCTGACCCTTCTTGGCCAACTAACAGTTGCTGGAAGTATTCGATTCTTTTCAATTGCACTTAAAAGGAAATCAATTCTTTCATTGCTTGTTAGGAATGTGCCGATTGCTGCGTCTTGCACTTGCGGCGTCAGTGTTGACCATTTTTCAAGGAGGTATTCAGAAACTGAAGTGCCGGGAATTGTGCTCAGGGTTCGCAGCACTGCCAACTGAATAGGGAGAGCCTCTTGAGGGACTAGCATGGCTACTAACTCTTTTTTGTATTTCTCCGGATTTTGAAGAGAAAGCAAGTCGATTGCGTCTGCCCTTTTTTCTTCTGACTGGCCGGTATCGACAGCTATATCCATCGCTTTGTTCAAAGCGTTTGTTACAAACGATCTGTTTTTAAATTCGAGTGCTTTGATAAGATGTAACAGCGCTTTTCGAATGGCAGGAACAGACGTTGTAAAAAAATTTTTGAGGAGCCTGTTTTTTTCTTCTTCGGAAAGGAAGCTTACCGATTTTTTTATTTTAAACCCATCTGCCATTCCTTCGATCAATGCCGCGTGAATAGAAGGCTGATTTATACTTTTAGATTGATCGATGCACGCCATCAAAGTTTTTACCGCGCGCATTTCTCCTTGAGATGCGATAATTGCCGCTAATTTTTGAATGAGCGACGCAAACGCCGGTGTATCCTCACGAAACTTTTCGATGACAACTTTTAACAGCGCAGTTTGATCACCGGAAGCAGACAATGCAGCGACCTGGACCCACTTGTCTTCTATATCCTGAAATAGTAAATGTTGCCTTGCCTCCTGAGCTGCATTTGATTCATAGGAGCCAAGCATGCATAATAATGTGAATCGAACTTTTGAATCGGGATCCGACTTCATGCTGAGTAAGTCATCGAGTAGAATAGTTGACTGTGAAAAATGGAGCTCAGCCAGCTTAATGGCATTTGCCCTGATCCCTGGGACTGTGTCCCGAAGGGCTTTTTTAATTTGAGATGTTTTTAATTCACCTAAACCTTCCAAGGTCCATAGTGCGTGTAGCCTACCCATTGAGCTGCCGTTTTTTACTATGTCATCCAGCAAGCCTATGGATGTTTTGTGCTTTCTGTCAATAAGTAACCGTTGTGCGTTTTGGCGCCACCAAATGTTTGGATCTGATAAGTGTTTTACCAATGCATCATCTGTGGCATGACCAAGGGTTATCCCTTTGGTCCAAGTGATTGGTGCTGAATTTGTGGCGCTGATTCGATAGATTCTTCCCTTATCCATATCGTTGTAAAGGTCGCCGGATTCTATAACTTCTTTTCCCATCCATTCCGGATGTTCGATGATTTGGCGATAGTAATCTACTACATACAATGAGCCATCAGGACCCACATACATGTTTACGGGTCTGAACTTTGCATCGGTTGAAGCTAAAAATTCCTGGTGCTGCCGAATTCTGCTGGCTGTAAATGTTGCGTTGTTATGCGTAAGCTTGTCAACATGAATCAAATTGCTGACGGGTTCAGCAACGAAGGTAACGTTCTCGTTGTACGGAAAGGGAAAGGCCGCACCGAGGTAGGAGGTAATGCCGCAAGCGGATGTGATAACCCCGACATCGGTTAGCAACTGATGCTGTGGATTGATAGTTATCGGAAAAACTTCTGCGGCATTTCCATGATCCGAAATGGACTGGGTAGTATTGGAGAGCAACAGGTTTGGATTTCTTTCAATATAACGTTCGGGTATAACTTCATGGTACACATGATTGGCATTTCCAACCAGGAAGTAATTTCCCCATTGATCGAAAGTGTGACCAAATTGTGTATGACTCGAAAGTAATTCCAACCGTAAATCATCGGGGCGGAAGCGCACTGACCGCCCATTTGCATTTTTTGCTAACCGGGGCGAGGCAGGGTCGCCAGGGAAATAGATTTCCCTACCCTCATCTCCAAATTCTTTTTGATAGGTCTCAGTTGATACGGCACCTTCGTGCGCGAGGTAGATCCAATTATCAAGGCCAAGCAGCGGGCTGTTTAGATTATGCTGTGGGTTTGAGAGCGCAAATCCCGTAAGGAGTGTATCTCTAATGTCGGCACGTCCATCGTTGTTTGTATCTTCAAAGTACAGAACATTCGGCGCGTCTGTAACGAGCAGTCCATTCTTCCAGCGCATCACACTATTTGGAAGAATGAGATTCTCGGCGAATACTGTGCTCTTGTCCATCTTGCCATCACCATCGGTATCGCTCAGGAGCTTAATTTTTCCTGAACCACTTTTGTTCAGCGGATAACCTGGCAGCTCCGCCACATAAAGCCTTCCATACTCATCGATTTCCATATCGACAGGGTCGCCAATCAAAGGCTCGGATGCGAGTAACTCGATTTTAAATCCCTCCTCCAGTGTAAACGAGGCGAGAGCTTCTTCTAAAGAACTTTTTGGGGTTGAAGTTTGATCTTTGCAACCGCTAAAGATGCCGGCGCTTATGCAAAATACCTGAATGTAAAACGCACGATAGATCCTCCACATTTTTATTTTTTTACTAATAAGAAAGTTATTTAGGGGAGACTTCTTTTAAACTGACGCTCTTGCCTCTATGTCGTTTACTTTCATGTGCTGCTTCCATAAATGCGTATATCTCCAACGTTTCTTTTTCATCAACAGGAGATTTTTTAGTTTTAAAGAACTCCGCGATTTTTACTGCGAGCCCGTCATAACCATCAAACGGTCCTAATACCAAGTTGCCGCTTGAACCGAATGCCGTGCCGCCGTAGTCATGCTTGCCCTCACGCGTGCCCCTGAATGTTCCGATTCTTCCATCGGCCCATAACCCTACCACTACGTCCATGTTGTCTTTATTAAAGCGCGTAACCGATTCACAACCGGCACCCATAACCGTAAAGAGTATTTCAACTCCGTGAATGCCATACCAAAACAAATCGGGATGCGTAGGCTCTAGTGTAGCCGGACTGAATGTATCTGCGCCAAGTACGTTGCCAATTACATTTTGATACCTTACATCTTGCGCCGTTTTCATATACCGTAATGACGATGAGGAAAAAACAGGAACATTCAGTTCTCTAGCTTTATCATAAATGCCAAAGACATCTGAAAGGGAGGCCGCCACGGGCTTGTCGATGAAGACAGGTTTTCGGGCTTGCAATATCTGAAACGCCTGCTCCTTGTGAAGTCGCCCATCATTGGTTTCCAATAACACAGCATCAACCATCGTTAATAACTTTTGAATCGAGTCGACAACTGACACACCATATCCCTTTACCTCGTCCGTGTATTTTGGAATTCTGGATACACTGCTTGCAATATCTTTACTCCCATGCGGATAGGCGGCTACGACACGAAAATCACCCGAAGTATCTGTTACATTAAAGTATTTTGCAAAGGCGGGGGAATGCGATGTATCCAGCCCGACAATGCCAATTTTAATTGGTGACTGACTAAACGGCGTTGCCATTGCTGGAAACGAAAGTCCTAATGTCGTTCCGGCAGCTGCGGCCCTGGAAATAAAATCTCTTCGGTCCATCGTTTTCATGTTATAGAGGGTTGCCACCCGTTTTCGTATTCACGCGTCCAAAGTTTTGTGGCTTCTGTATCATTTTTTATTCTCCCGTTTTCAGCATCACACTGCAACGCTCTGCCTGTACGGTATGAGATGTTTGCCAGATGACACAATAAAACACTCTTATAGCAATCATTATAAATCGAATTTGGCTTTTTTCCTGTTTCCATGCAGTCCAAAAAGTTAGCAAAATGATCTTTGTCAAAATTAAAACCAGGACCAGTCTGTGAAACTTCTACATTCTTGGTGGAGTCAACATTTTTGACAACATTACCTTTATTGTCAAAAATTTTGTAGGAATTATCCTGCAACTCGAGCGTGCCTTGCTCACCATGGAATGATACACCCGAGCCCATGTTGTTTATGCCCCGTTGATTGCAACTTCTTCCTTCCCACGCAATGGTTTTACCACCTTCAAAATCAAAAGTGGCAATTTGTGTGTCGGGGGTTTCCCAATCATCCTGATACTGATACCTGCCTCCCGTTGAAAATACTTTCGTCGGATAATTAACATCGAGACCCCATCGTGCAAGGTCAATAAAGTGGGTACCATTGTTAAGAACTTCCCCTGTTCCCCAGTTCCAATGCCAATGCCAATTGTAATGGATGAGATTATCCTTGTAAGGTTTGCGCGGAGCTGGCCCTTGCCATAATTCATAATCCAAATTAACGGGGGGCGCTACAAGTTTCCCTTTTCCAATGCTAGGTCGGGTGTTGGTATACCAGGCTCTTGCATAATACACTCTGCCAATGACACCATCGTGCAACGATTGGATTGCCTCTTTTACGCGTGGCCATGATCGTCGCTGATTGCCCATCTGAACGATTTTTGTATCATATTTCTTCATGGCATCGACCAACAGTTCTGCTTCTCCGGGATTATGACTACCGGGTTTCTCAACATAAATATGTTTGCCTGCTTTTAATCCGAGGATGGCAGCAGGAGCATGCCAATGATCAGGCGCTGCAATGGAAAGTGCATCTACAGTTTTATCATCAAGTGCACGTCTGAAATCAGAAACCGACTTTGGTTTTGCTTTCCCTTTTGATGCGAGTTCCATTGCCTTTGATAGCGGAATTGTATCAACATCACAGATGTATGCAATTTCTGCATTGGGCTGATTCAAGAAAGCACGCACGTGATCCAACCCTCGGGCATTCACACCCATAATCGCTACTTTATATTTATCTTTTACAGGATAGGTAGGCAAAATATTAAAGGCATGAAGATTTTCAGTCAGGCCTGCACCGATACTTCCCGCTATCGCAGATTGAATAAATTTACGCCGGTTCCATTGTTTCATGGTAAAAGTGTTTGGGTATTTACTTAAATGTTAATGTTTTGCATCCAGACGTCGAGTGAATTAAATTTTGTACGAGGGTGTAATGACACTTAGATAAGTTAGGTTGCTGATTTGGCAAAGGAAGCTACAAAAAACGTTGAGAAGTTATTAGCTAAAACACAAAAAAGTTAATTGCTAGTATGCTAAAATCCGATGTTGAATTCGATCGTGGGCTTTCGAAAGAACACATGCACATCTGAACAGTGAAATGAGAAAGCGTGTGGGAACAGGTACAAGCCGATGGTTCCACGGAAAGATGCTGGGGTTCTCCCAAAATCAAATCTTCGGCACCTTAAGACAAATATTTATTTCGAAAGCATGCATTCTTTCTGAGGTTATAACGTAGAGGCTGGTGGTATAGTGAAAGAAGGTTTAGGTGGTTAATAAATTGAGGTGCTATCAATGAATTGGAGAGAGGAAAACTACAGCTAGAGTTTAATGATTTGCCTCCACGTTTGAAATATTAAAGCTGTGGATGTTTGGCTAATAGGAAATGATAATTCCGTGAAGTGATGGATCATAGGACGTCTGCACAGTATTAAGACTGAGGATATCTAGCATGAAAATATTTTTTAAAAAGTTAACTGAGGATAACTGCAAGTGAAATCTATTTCTCCTTTCACCACAGTCTATCCAAAAATTTCCACGCTGATTTTCTTCGTATCGGCCTGTAGCTTTTTGAAATGGACTTTCCTAACATGGCATAATATTTACTAGTGTTAAAATGTTAAATCTCTGAGGAGTGATACGATATAAATCAGGACTACGATGATAAATCTGGTTTCTGATATTAATTCGGATCTGAGATCATATCCTAAAAACTTGATCTGGACAATACCAGCGAAAGGACGAGATTAACTAAGAGGCTGTCTTAATTTATCACTAAGTTCGACAGCCTCTTATCTTTTTTATGGTATAATGATGATTCAAATTCAATTATACACTTAACCGGATAAATTATGGCGTTATTAAGACAATCTAATTGGCCCGCGTCGAGAGGATCATTGTTATCGGATTTTCTCGATGATGAAAAGTTTTTCAACTTTCCAACTGTTGCCACCAGAACAATACCCGCGGTAAATGTTAAGGAATCTCACAAAGCGTATGATGTGGAAGTGTTAGCGCCTGGGTTCAATAAAGATGACTTTAATATTTCACTTGAGAACAATATGCTAACCATAGCTGCAGAAAACAAAAAGGAAGAGGCAAAGACCGACATCAACTATACCCGTCGGGAATTTGAGTACAGGTCGTTCTCCCGGTCCTTCAGTTTACCAAACAACATAAACGAGGACGGCATTGACGCAAAATATGAGAACGGCATCTTGCGCTTGACATTGCAAAAAAAGAATCTTAAAACGGACACATCCAAGAAGCCTATCGACATTAAATAGAAAGATGAGGGTGTTGTCATTTTTTGGCAATGCCTTGAGGGTACACTATGCTTTTGATAGTCATTGAATTAGTAACTAAAGCAAACGCAGTGAAAGCTATAAAAGTACACGAAATGGGAGGTCCGGAAGTTTTAAAACTGGAAGACATCCCCATTCCTTTTCCAGGTAAGGGTGAGGTTTTGGTGGAAGTACATGCCGCCAGCCTTAATCCCATAGATTCTAAATTGTTACGAGCAGATCCAGCTTATCAAAACGCAGCAGATCATCCATTGACGCCTGGATTTGACCTTGCGGGTTCGGTTGTTGAGATCGGTGAAAACGTCAAACACATTCATGTTGGAGATAGAGTCTATGGGCAGGCTGCATTTATACGAAAAGGCAGTGGCGCGTTTGCTGAGTATGCAGTGACGCCCGAAGATTCCATTGCCCGTATGCCCGACAATATAAGTTTTACGGAAGCGGCGGCTACGCCGTTAGCGGCATGCAGTGCGTACCAGGCGCTAGTAGAACACATGAAATTAACCAAGAACCAACGCATTTTAGTGCAGGGGGGATCAGGCGGAATCGGCACCTTTGCGATCCAGCTGGCAAAGCATTTAGGCGCATACGTTGCCTCGACAGCTACTGGCAAGGGAATTCAATATGTTAAAGACCAGGGAGCCGACCGCGTCATTGATTATGAGTCGACAGCATTCGAAGAATTGCTACATGACTACGACGCTGTTCTCGACACGGTTGGTGGTGAGATTTATCGAAAGTCATTTGAGGTTTTAAGACACGGCGGTATTCTTGTATCTATGTTGTCACGACCTGACGAAGCCTTAATGAAAAAATTTGGGGTTCGAGCGGTTCTTGAAACAACTAAGGTGGATTCAAAGAAGCTAGGCAAAATTACGGATTTGATAAAGACGGGCGTATTGAAAATCAATATTGCAGAAGTTTACCCGCTACAGCAAACCAAGGAAGCGTTTGAAGCGAAAGAAAAAGAAAAAATACTTGGGAAAATTGCCATTGAAGTAAAGAAATCTTTCGCGTAATCTCGAGAGACTATGGAATTATTACGAGGGGAATCTCGGTGTCCTCAACCAATTCATCGAACGATTCTCTATTGCCTTTTCTAATACTTTTATTAATGACCATAAAGATCACGGGATGACGCTTTGTGTGTTCTTCTACGCGGTCTGCGATAAAACCAACTTCTGTCTTGAAATCGTACGAAATTTTCTGGTTCGCCAATAAATCTTGTTCCAAGAGCTGGAAACTCTTATGGGCTTCCTCTTCAATTTTCTTGCGCAACGCTATCGCGCTTTCTCCATATTGAGCTCTTGTTAACCGATAGGGGTATAATACAGTCAAATGCGATTTATGGGTCGCAGCATGTGCTATAGCCCATTGCAAGGCCTTTCGGGAAGATTCAGAGAAATCAATTATACATAAAACAGACGCCGCCATACTTAGATACACCTCATTACGATACAAACTTAATTTGTATGCGTAATTTAAAATCAAACTTTAATCAAGTTGAAAAATGATTTTTATCATGTATTGCAGTATGCTATCTTACGGGCCCTATGTTTCCCAACGGTACCATCCCCATACTTGATAGCGACGCTTTCAGAGAAATCTTCCAAAGCATGTCGGAAGGAATAATTATTGTCGACGATGCTGGAAAAATCGTTGCTGCTAATCCTGTATCCGAACAAATTTTTGGTTATGGTAAAGATGAGTTGAACGGTGCTCATTTGGAAAGCCTTTTGCCACACCGCTATCGCGGGCGGCATACAACTTTTCGGGAAAGCTTTAATCAACACCCTGAACCTCGACGGATGGGTTTTGGTCGTGATCTTCAGGCGTTGCGAAAGGACGGATCAGAATTCCCTGTAGAGATTAGTTTAAGCTTTACCAAAGTGAAAGGCCAATTGTTAGTGATGGCTTTTATCAGCGATATTTCAGAAAGAAAGAAAGCAGAAGAGGCGCTAAAACGCAGTGAGGAACAACTGTTGGTGTATGCGGCCGAGTTGGAGAAGAAAGTGGAGGCTCGTACGCAGGCATTGAACAATACCATCATCAAGCTGGAAGAAGAAGTGCGGGAAAGAAAACGAGCGGAGGAAGATGTTCGAAAGGCTTTTGAAAAAGAGCGTGAATTAAACGAACTTAAATCAAAGTTCGTTTCCATCGCTTCACATGAATTTCGTACACCCTTAAGCGCTGTGCTGAGTTCAGCTTCCCTTATCAGTCAATATAAAGATAAGGGAGAAATAGAAAAGGTTACCAAACATGTGGCGCGGATTAAATCTTCGGTCACTCACCTGACGTCGATACTGAACGACTTTTTGTCGTTAGGAAAATTAGAAGAAGGGCGAATCGAAATTAACATGGAGTCAGTATCCTTGACGGATTTTTTGACCGAGGTAAGAGAAGAACTCGTGGAAACATTAAAGCCAGGCCAGGATATTGAAATTAAATGTAATACAAAAGTAGAATTCCAAACCGACGCCCGTATTTTACGCAACATCTTGTTTAACCTTATCTCCAATGCAAGCAAATATTCAGATGCGGGAAAAAAAATATTTGTGAATTGCAGCTTGCAAAACGATAGAATCACGTTTCATGTTAAAGACGAAGGCATTGGTATTCCGGAAGATGATTTTAAACACATGTTCGACCGGTTCTTTCGGGCCAGCAATGCAGGCAATACGCAGGGAACCGGACTGGGTTTGAACATTGTTAAACGCTATGCAGATTTGTTGGGAGGTAGCGTCACGTTCAATAGCCGCTATGGTGAGGGTAGTACATTTTCAATCGCTTTGCCCCTTAATAAATCCTTATGAAAAAGATTCTTTTAATCGAAGACAACCTCGAGGTTCGGGAAAACACGGAAGAAATTCTTTCGCTAGCCAACTATAAAGTATTAACCGCACCTAATGGAAAAGTCGGCGTTGAACTTGCTCAGCAAGAGAAACCGGACTTGATTATCTGTGACATCATGATGCCGGAATTGGATGGATATGGTGTATTGCATATTCTCAGCAAGAAAGACGAGACCGCCCGAATTCCATTTATTTTTCTCACCGCCAAAACGGAGAAATCAGATATTCGAAAAGGTATGGCTCTGGGTGCCGATGATTATCTTACGAAACCTTTTGACGACACAGATCTGCTTAACGCGATAGAAGTCCGGTTGCGAAAAAATGCTATGCAACAAAGACAATATGAAGCCAGTGCAGAGGGTTTGGATAATTTTATTAAAGATGCACAGCAGGTATTAAACTTCAAAGACCTCGGTAAAGACAAGAAAGTTAAGTCCCTGAAAAAGAAGACCGAGGTTTTCGCAGAGGGAGATCTTCCGTTAAATGTCTTTTTTATCAAATCGGGGAATGTCAAGACGTTTAAATCTAATCCCGATGGAAAAGAATTAATCATGAACCTGTATGTGGCAAACGATTTTTTTGGTTTCGAAGCAATTCTAGAAAATACCAATTATAAAGAATCCGCGGTGACGATGCAGGATACGGAGCTCGTCACCATTCCGCGACACGACTTTATGTTGATGATTCAAAATCACCCAGACGTTTCAAAAAGTTTTATCAGCCTCTTGTGTAAAAAAGTTGCTGAACGTGAAGTACAGCTGCTTAACCTCGCTTACAACTCCGTACGTCAGCGAACGGCGGAAGCGTTACTCAAAGCGGAGACCCTGAAGGATTCGAAATCTGTCATTGCAATATCGCGCGATGACCTGGCAAAAATGGTAGGTACCGCAGCCGAATCGGTTATTCGTGTTCTATCAGACTTCAAAGATGAAGGGCTTATCGAAACCGAAGGAGGCAAGATAAAAATCCTTCAGCCAGCTAAACTTGAAAAAGTCGTACGCTGGAACGTTGCGAGGTAATCGTTGAGCAACGCTGAATTTAGGCTGCGTCTAACGGCAGAGCACAATATCAATTATCCCTTCCTGAACGGAAGCGTGATGAGGAAGATGTATAAAAAATACACGGGCAATTAATAGGACACCAGAGACCACTAGCATTCCAGCGGTGATGTAGTGCAAGTTGAAGTGGAATCGTTTTATGAGTGAAGGGATGATGCTGGTTAGACCTAACATAACGGGGAGGGTACCCACACCAAACATCACCATGAAATAAAAACCTTGTAGCGGTGATTGAAGGGTTAGACAATAAGAGAGCGCAATGAGGACCAGGCCACATGGAAGTAGGCCATTTAAAGTACCTAGTAAGAAAACTGCTCCATGATTTTTTTGGCGCAAAAACTTCGAGAAGAGATTTTTAATCACGGTAGCAAATTTTCCCACAGCCCTCGACAATATTGGGATATTCGGCTTCAGTAATCCAACCCCCACTAGCAACAAAGCAATTCCCAGCAGTATTGAAACCAGGTTCTGGTATTTTGACATAGGCAAAAGGTATCCGGCGCTGGCTACCAGGGATCCTAAAACACCATAAGTAAGAAGGCGTCCGGCGTTATATACGCTTCTATTAAGAACTGCCTGCGGATTCATGTTACTGACAGCCATTGCCAATGGGCTACACATGCCAACGCAATGCAGGCTTCCGGCGAAACCCATGACTAACGCAGTGACTATCATATTAAATGTAAATTATTTTTTCTAGAAAAAATTCTTCACCGTTCATAGTCCATGTCATCTTTGCCCGGTACATCCCTGGCTGCAGCATGTCCGTTGAAAAGGTTTGTACTAACCCAGCGTTTTTACTTATCGCAAATTTTTTATCTTTTGCTGAGTCAGAAGGTCTGAATAAATTCAGCTCGCCATTTTCAACTTCACTAAAGCGGTCGAACGCAATTTCAAGTGTCCCCTGTTTTACAGAGATCTCCGGTCTTGTCTGTAATTGAGAAGCATTTTTCATTCGCACCATTTGACGCTCATATTCCAATTCTTCTTTGTAATAATCTTTAGAAACCAAGCTTATGTCTTGCTTTACGCACACTGCTACCAAAGATCCTATAAATGCTGCAAATGCGATAAACGCTACGATAATCCATTTTCCCCAATTCATAATCATGTTATTTTAGTCTCTCTTTGCATCGGATGCCTTTGTCACTGGCCCGATAAACTTGGCTTTTACTGTTTCAACTAATTTCCCTTTTTCATATACGCCTAGTGTTACAACCGTGCGCGCCTTATTGACATTTTCCTCTGGAATTTTAATAAAGTATACACTCTTCACCATCCCTTCCGCTGGAACAACGATCCCTTTGCCGTCTACTTTATTAATAGTCGCATAGGCAGGTGATTCGACCTTGATTTCGAGATGTAAATCCTCAAAAGTTTTATTAACAAATTCAACATTGTAAAGATTGGTAATCATGCCCGGCTCACGTTGATACAATGTTCCGGAAACTTTTAATATGGTCGTTTCAACATCAGACCGTGTTATAAGAGCAAATCCAAGCAGGCCTACCAAAGCGAGCAAAACGAAAGAATAACCCATCACTCTTGGAGTGATGACTTTTTGAATCCCTTTAGTAATGGAATTGACAGAAGCATAACGAATTAATCCTTCGGGCTTTCCGATTTTAATCATCACCTCGTCACACGCATCCATACATGCCGTGCAATTGACGCATTCCAATTGCGTACCATTGCGTATATCTATCCCGGTAGGGCAAACGTGGACACATAAACGGCAATCGATGCAATCGCCCAGGTTAGGATCCACAGGTTGATTCTTCTTAAGGTGTCCGCGTGGCTCACCACGCAGCCAGTCGTATGCTACCACTATCGATTCCTTTCCCAGCAAAACACCTTGTAACCGTCCGTAAGGACAAACGGCGATACATGCTTGTTCTCTGAATTTTGCAAAGAGCCCATAGAAAATTCCGGTGAAGGAAACAAGTCCAACGAACCCTGCAATATTTTCAGCAGGGGAGTGGCTGGCAATTTCCATCGTCTTTTCAATTCCAATAAGATAAGCCATTAACGTATGGGCTATCAACACTGAGATTAAAATGAATATGGTGTGTTTAAGCGTTTTCTTATACAATTTGGTAAAATCCCACGGTGCTTTGTCGAGTCTTTTTTGGGCAGCGGCGTCACCTTCAATCCAATACTCAATTTTTCTAAACACCATTTCCATGAACAGCGTTTGAGGGCAAAGCCATCCACACCAGATACGACCAAATACAACCGTAAACAGAATTATAAAAACGAAAAAAGTAATAAGTGTTACCGCCAGTAATACAAAATCCTGTGGCCAGAATGCTTGGCCAAAAATGACGAACTTTCGTTCAAAGACATTCAGCAACAGCAGCGGCTGTCCGTTGATCTTAATAAATGGTCCACTGAAAAGCAGCGAAAGCAAAATCACAGTAACAAGAATGCGCCAATTGTGGAATTTGCCTGAGGGCTTCTTTGGATAAAGCCAAAGACGTTTACCCGTTGCGTCTACGGTGGCAATGCTATCGCGGAATTCTTCATCTACAAATTCCTCCATTGGAACGCCGGCACTTTTCGCTAAGCGCTCCTTCCTTATGTTCATTCTTACAGCTCCATCCATTTCCGTAGATTCATTGATTGATTAACGACACCGCTTTTCGTTTAAAGTGATGCCTGAGATTTTGTTGTATCCGCTTTTTCCGTAGGCGGTGTAAATATTTCACCTTGTGGGCCTTTTGCGTTTTCGGGATTAGTACCTTTTAAACTCATTACAAAAAAGGTTACATCTCGTACGTCCTCTGGTTTCATTGATTTTCCCCATGCAGGCATTCCTTTTTCGACTACGCCGTTTTTAATTGTCGCGAAAACATTCTTAATATCGCCGCCGTGCAGCCAATAGGCATCCGTTAAATTCGGCCCAATGTTATTACCACCGCCATCATTGCGGTGACATGAGCCGCAGCTGTTGTTCATGAACACGGATTTTCCTTTTTCTATCAACGCTGCATCTTGCGTGAATACAAGCGTGTTTTCGTCGATGACGGTTTCCGGGCGTGCAGCTTTAATGCGTCGGGCTTGTTCTTCAGCTTGCGCTAATTCATTTTGATATTCCTCCTGCGAAAGAGGAAGACTGTGCATAAAATGAAATACAATGATGTACACGACAGACCAACCAATCGTTCCATAAAAAAGCCATGTCCACCACGGCGGTAGGTGATTGTCCAGCTCCCTTATACCATCATAGTTATGATCGAGCTCGATATTTTTTTCTTCCGTTACAGGAACCGATGCATTCAGACGTTGTACCAACTTTGACCACCAGGATGGTTTTGGAACATAAGCCTTTCCGAGCTTTTGAGCTTTTTCTTTTTCCGCCTGCCCTGCGAGCGTGTTCAACACTTTAACGAGGTATATACCTACCGTTGCAGTTATAATTGCTGTAATTGTGAGAAAGGTTACTACCAAATAAAAGGGCAATAACGGATCATTGATGGGATCATCCCAAAAAGATTTTTCAGCAACTTCTTGAGCAAACGCAGGAGCAGCAGCGCTAAAAATTATTATCGAAAACAATACTTTTTTCATAACATCAATTATTTAATCGTCCTGTTTCTTTCATTCTCGTCCTTGCTATCGTCCGTGAGCGGCATTGATTTCATTTTATCGATAAGCTTCTTGTCTGTTGTGAATACCCACCACAGAAGTCCAATGAAAAAGGCAAAAAAGATTATAAAGGAAATGACCGGCCATATGGCTATGTTGTCAATACCCTGGAGAACATTTTTATACATGATGAATAATTTTAATAGTTTCTATTGACCGGCGAGCTTTTCACCTTTGATGTCTTGTCCTAATCGTTGCAGGTAAGCAATCAATGCAATGATTTCCGCATCGTCGGGTACTTCAATACCATCGGCCTTTAAGGTACCAGCGATTTCTCCTGCTTGTTTTTCCAGATCATTGTTTGCCTGGCTTTCATAATTGGCAGCGTAGGGTACGCCAATTGTTCTCAGTGCACTTATCTTTCCTGGCGTTTGATCTTTGTTAATAATTTGTTCAAATAACCAGGGGTAAGCGGGCATAATCGATCCGGTTGATACTGCATCAGGTGCTAGCATATGATTGTAGTGCCAGCTATTGGAATATTTTCCACCGATGCGGTGCAGATCTGGCCCTGTACGTTTTGATCCCCAAAGAAACGGATGATCATAAACAAACTCGCCAGCTTTTGAATATTCTCCATAGCGCTCCGTTTCAGAACGGAAAGGTCTAACCATTTGTGTGTGACAGTTTACGCAACCTTCACGTATGTAAATGTCGCGGCCGTGAAGCTCAAGTGGCGTATATGGCTTTACACTTGATATGGTCGGCACATTTGATTTTATCAGGAAAGTTGGAATCATCTCGATGATACCGCCGATAAGTATTGCTACTAACGTTAAAACTGTAAATAGTACAGGTTTATGTTCCAATACGCGGTGATGCCATCCGGCATTTCTTGCAGCCACATATTCTTTCATCAAAGGTGCTGCTTCCGCTTCTTCATTGGCAACAAAGTTTCCTGCATAGGCAGTCTTGATAAGATTATAAGTCATTATAATAGCACCGGTCAGATAGAACGCGCCACCGATCGCACGTAAACCATGAAGAGGGAGAATCTGAACAGTTGTTTCTAAGAAATTTTTGTATACAAGAAAACCTTCCGCATTAAATTCTTTCCACATTAAACTCTGAACAACACCAGATACGTACATGGGCAGCGCATAGAAAATGATACCTAGTGTACCTAACCAAAAGTGTGTGTTGGCCAGCTTAGTGGAATAAAGTGTTGTCTTCCACATCCGTGGTACAGCCCAATACAACATTGCGAAAATCAGGAATCCATTCCAGCCTAATCCCCCAACGTGAACGTGAGCTACGATCCAGTCAGTGAAGTGAGCTATAGCATTAACATTTTTTAGAGATAACAGCGGTCCTTCCAGCGTAGCCATACCGTATGCGGTAATGGCGACTACCATAAATTTCAAAACAGGATCTTCACGTACACGGTCCCAGGCACCACGAAGGGTCATTAATCCATTAAGCATACCACCCCATGATGGTGCAATCAGCATAATAGAAAAAACCACACCAAGTGACTGCGCCCAGTCAGGAAGTGAAGTATAAAGCAAATGGTGAGGACCGGCCCAGATATAAATGAATATTAGTGACCAAAAGTGAATGATGGAAAGACGATAAGAATACACCGGCCTGTTAGCAGCCTTGGGCAGGAAGTAATACATGAGTCCGAGGAACGGCGTGGTGAGGAAGAATGCAACGGCATTGTGACCATACCACCATTGTACCAATGCATCTTGCACCCCGGCATACCATGAGTAACTTTTAAATGCCGTTACCGGCATTTCGAATGAATTGACAACGTGCAATACCGCTACCGTTACGAAGGTTGCGATATAAAACCAGATGGCTACATACATGTGGCGCTCTCGGCGTTTTATAATTGTGCCGATCATGTTCCATCCAAAAACTACCCAGATAATGGTAATGGCGATGTCGATCGGCCACTCCAGTTCAGCATACTCTTTAGAGGTTGTCATCCCCAGCGGAAGTGTAATGGCCGCAGCAACAATAATTAATTGCCATCCCCAGAAATGGATCCAGCTTAATGTATCGCTAAACATCCTGGTTTTAAGCAAACGCTGCATGGAGTAATACACACCAGCAAACATCGCATTGCCCACAAAAGCAAAAATGATGGCGTTCGTGTGAAGCGGTCGAATTCGCCCAAATGTTGTGTACTGTGTGTCAAAGTTAAAGATCGGATAGACCAGTTGGATCGCCGCAGTCAATCCTACCAGCATCCCTACCAATCCAAAAATGACTGTAGCAATCATAAACGCCTTGACAATCTTGTTGTCGTAGCTGAATTTTTCTAATTCCATAGTTAATGGGTTATCACCAAAAATTTTACGGGATAAAAGTAGATCGGAAGTGAAAATTGAAACATGACATGCCTTAGAACGGGAACTGATTTTTGTCAGTGATACAGAAAAAGCGGATGTTCTAGCTCAGAAAAATTTTGAAAGTAGTTCCTTTTCCTACATCACTCTGTACATCAATTTTTCCACCGAGGGATTCAACTTGATTTTTGGTAATGAAAAGACCAATGCCGCGGGCATCTTTATTTCCATGGAAGGTTTTATGCAGACCGAACAGTTGTTTACCGTATTTTTTTAAATCGATTCCCAGCCCATTATCAGATATTTCCAATACAAGTCGGTCTTCATGGTAAGCAGCATTCAGCGTGATGACAGGCTTGCGCCTGGGATCACTGTATTTTAAGCTGTTGGACATGAAGTTCAACAGGATGCTCTCCAAATATGCGGGATTGTAGTACAAATTAATTTCTTCGGATACATTGTTATTGATCGTGGCACTTTTCGCATTAATATCACCCACCAAAATTTCTGATGTCTTTATGATGTATTTCTTAAGATTGAGTGTTTCTTTATTGATAGTGGAATTCGCTTGCATCGAAGCTACTTCGTTCAGATTTTTTATCGTCTCCGTAAGTCCTAAGGAAATAGCTTTTAAATGCGTCATAATGTCCTTCTTCTCTTTTAAGGTTGATGCGTTTTCAAGAAACTCTAACATCACTTTTAAATTGCTTGCATGGGATCGTAAGTTGTGAGAAACAATATGAGCAAAATTTAAAAGTCGATCGTTTTGTGCGCTGCATAAAATCTGTTGGTTTTTTAATTGATCCATGATTTCTTTTTTTTCCGATACATCACGAATCGCGGCTGAAATAAATAATTGATCATCGATTGACACCGGACTCAAGCTGATCTCAGCGATGAATTCACTGCCATCTTTCCGTTTGGCAACGAGTTCCATTCCCTTTCCCATTTCCCGGGGATGTGCATTGTTCACAAACGCGGCCCGATGACCTCGATGCTTTTCTGAAAGCGAATTTGGAATCAAGGATTCAATTTCCATTCCGGTAAATTCCTCATCACCATAACCAAACATTTTTTTTGCGAGAATATTAAAATGTGTAATTAAGCCTTTCTGATTTACAACAACGATGGCGTCAGGAGCAGATTCAAAAATTGTCTTAAACAATGCCTTCATAAAAAAAAATATCCTGTTGCGCTTAGGTATAGAGTTATGTCAAAATAAGTTAGACTCAAAAATGAATGTTCAACTTGAGTTTTGTTAGCCTGGAAACTGATTTTTATCAGTCTTTATTTTTTAGTTCACAGATATAACGGTGCCCTTTTAGTTATCGTTCGGCTTATGTGATAAAAGTATTTATCGTGGAAAAACAGGCGTTGGATTCTTGCTTCGCTTTGATATAATTTTTTAAGAGATGCAATCTGTTTGTATTTCCTAATGGATGTTTGAACCACGTCTCTCAGTGTTTGGAAAGCTGTTTTTGGGAGGTTATGATTTGAATCATAAGAGAAAAAATACACGGAACATAAATTTGATGAAACAAAACATATTTCTATGAGCGCACCAACAAATAATTCCCTAGAAGGTCCTACCGTTGCCGAACTTGCTGTTGCATATCCTTCGGCATTATCCGTATTTGAAAAATACAATATTGATTATTGTTGTGGCGGACACCGTAGTCTTGAAGAGGCTTGTTTGAGAATCGGATTGAATCCTTTGAAAGTCAAACAAGAGATTGAGCAAACGAAAGGAGCGGATATTTCGCAAGCATTTCGTCCGGAGCGATGGAGTTCATCGCTGTTGATAGATTTTATTGTTCAAAATCATCATAGTTTTGTAGAGGATGCAATCCCTGAGATCCAGGCATTACTTGATAAGGTATGTGCTGCGCACGGAAGTGATACCCTCGAGTTGCTTTCTATCCGCGAAGACTTTTCGGATCTCGCTGAAGAACTAACCAGTCACATGAAAAAAGAAGAGTTTGTGTTATTTCCTGCTATTAAAAGATTGGAATCACAAATGCATGCGGATCATCCACTTGCTGGTGCTATTCAATCTCCGATATCAGCCATGGAACACGAACATGACCATGCCGGTGATTTGATAAAACGAATAAGAACACTTTCACAAAACTATACACCTCCAGATTTTGCCTGCCCAACATTTCAGATAACATACAAAAAGCTTCGTGAATTTGACAACGATCTGACGCGTCACATTCATTTAGAAAATAACATTCTATTTAAAAGAATGAAGAACAGAGAAATTTTAGGGTAGCAGCATTTAATATTTTTTCGAATGGAACTTAATCAGCAAATCCTCAGCGATTTGATTATCCACATGAAATATTCTAGGTACATTCCGGAACTGGAACGGAGAGAATTGTGGCCGGAAATCTGTGAACGGTATGCCTCAATGTTAATCAATCGTTATCCCGCACTTGAGACAGACATTCGAAGACAGCTTCAATTTGTTCTCGATAAGCATGTGTTACCATCTATGCGTGCCATGCAGTTTGCTGGTGTGGCCATCGAAAGAAATAATAGCCGCATTTATAATTGTGCCTATATGCCTGTTGATGATATTCGTGCATTCTCGGAGGCGATGTTTTTACTATTGGGCGGCACGGGTGTTGGTTTTTCGGTACAGACAGATCATGTAGAACAACTTCCCTCCATTAACAAAGCCACGAAGCGTAGAAGGTTTTTGGTTGGCGATAGCTTGGAGGGATGGGCAGACTGCATAAAAGTGTTGATGAAAGGGTACTTTGGAGTTAGTGATTACATTCCTGATTTTGATTATTCAGACATACGTCCTAAGGGTGCACGTCTCGTTACGGCAGGCGGAAAAGCACCGGGGCCTGAGCCTTTGAAGATTTGTGTTGCTCATGTGTCGGCGATACTTGATAGAAAAAAAGACGGAGAAAAATTGACGTCTCTGGAGTGCCACGACATCATGTGTCACATTGCGAATGCGGTTCTGGCGGGCGGCATCCGGAGATCGGCTATGATCTCACTTTTCTCTTTCGGCGATGAAGAGATGCTAACGTGTAAGTTCGGTAATTGGTGGGAGCTGAATGAGCAACGCGGCCGGGCGAACAACTCTGTAGTATTACACAGAGAATCACAATCCAAAGAGGCTTTTTTTGAGCTTTGGAAAAAAATTGAACTTTCGGGATCAGGAGAACCGGGCTTCTATTTTACAAATCATCCAGACTGGGGAACGAATCCTTGCTGCGAGATAGCGTTAAGACCGTTCCAATTCTGTAATCTCTGTGAGATTAATGTTTCAGATATTGAATCTCAGGAAGACCTCAACGCCCGGGCTGGAGCAGCTGCATTTTTTGGCACACTCCAGGCAGGCTTTACCAACTTTCATTACCTGCGGGAAATATGGAAGACAACCACTGAGAGCGAAGCGTTGATTGGCGTAGGTATGACGGGCATAGCAAGTGGCAAGATCCTGGATAAGGATTTAAAGGAAGTAGCCGAAGTTGTTAAAAAAGTCAATCTTGAAATTTCAAAGCAGATTAACATTCAGTTTGCTGCGCGGTGTACAACAATTAAACCGTCTGGCACTTCGTCGATCGTATTGGGAACTTCTTCCGGGATTCACGCTTGGCACAATGACTATTACTTGCGACGTGTCAGGATCGGGAAAAATGAAGCTCTATATGAATACCTGAAAAACAACCACCCTGAATTAATTGAAGATGATCTATTAAATCCGCGCCAAGGGGCTATTCGCATTCCTCAGAGGGCTCCCGGAAACTCCATAGTCCGAAGTGAAAGTGTAATGCAGTTGTTGGAACGCATTAAGAAATTTAATACCGAGTGGGTGCGTAATGGGTATCGAAACGGAAGCAATGCAAACAATGTATCTGCAACTGTAAGCATTAAGAATGAAGATTGGCAAAAAGTGGGAACATGGATGTGGGAAAACAAAGCTTCATATAATGGACTGAGTGTTTTACCATTTGACAGCGGTAATTACATGCAGGCACCATTTGAGGATATTACACAGCAAGAATTTGAGATACTCGAAAAAAGCCTGCGCGCGTTAGATCTCGCCAACGTCATTGAAGCTGATGACTTGACAGATTTACAAGCGGAGGCAGCTTGTGCGGGGGGTGCGTGTGCGATCGTATAACACCCACAGAAAGTCATATATTATTACTAATTTTCTCCGAAAAAGGAGGAAAGTGTTTCCATCTAAAACTCTAGAAAAGTATCACGCAAAGCTTGTGAGCCTTCGTAAAGATCAGCTTCTATGTCACGAAGGGGATGTGGCATCTGATTATTTCCAGGTTGAATCCGGTTCTGTTAAAATGTACAGTGCAAATCAGGACGGACAGGAATTCATTCAAGGCATTTTTGGCCCTGGTGAAAGTTTTGGAGAGCCCGCACTTATCGGCAAATTTCCATATCCGGGAAGTGTAGGTGCCCTTGAACCCGCTAAAGTCTGGCGATTGCCTGGTGATTATTTTTTTCAGATGCTTAAAGAAAATTTTGAGCTGCACCTTAAGATGGATCAGGTTCTTTGTCAGCGATTACGCTACAAGTCCATGGTGCTTTCAGAGATTTCCAGTTACGAACCCGAACACAGAATCCTTTCGTTGCTTAAATATTATAAATCTAAAAACAGTACAGGTTCGCCGGTGTTGATTCCCTATACTCGTCAGCAACTTGCTGACATGAGTGGATTAAGAGTAGAGACCGTTATAAGGACTGTGAAGAAAATGGAAAAGGAAAAGAAACTAAGCTTGGATGGTCGTAAAATCAGATTTTAGTTCGAGCTGTTAATAGACTGTTTCTACGCATTTGGAAGCTAAATTCAGCATTCTACCCAATTGATCTTTGATATGATTTCCTTTTCTGAAAATTGGTAAATATCAAAATCTGCATCACGCATGTAAGCGGCAACATCAACGTAAAGATAGTCTGTGTTATCAAAGCCTTGTGTTAATAACTTGACGCAAGATGAATTGCAATCATTAATAAAAATCATTTTCCTGCGGTGACCGCTTTCGTTACCATGCTGTAAAGAAAGTGCAGCAAGCGTGCCGATCTCACCAACCCCTATGTCGACGAGGTGAAGTGCGATTTTGTGTGAAAGTTTTTTATCGGTAAGTTTCGTTGTCCCCGAGCATAAAAAAATCAATGCCGTATTATGTTTCATCCTGTAGAACTTTAAACATTCAAAAAATTCGTTTCAGGAGCAATGTTATGGAACTACACTTTCAATTCACATGACAAAAATCAGGCATTGCAGTTTTGCTTTTGGGATTGTATTTGAATTCCCTGCAACAATGCTTGTATTTCCGTTTCGTAACCTTGTAGCTGCTGCAAGAAGATATCTTTCGCCTGTTTTACTATTCGATCAGAGAGATTTCGGTAGTACCAAACACCCGCTAATAGGTTGCGACAAAATCCTTGAAGGTCTTTCAGTATTTTGTCATTTGCTTCCTGGAGGTCATTAATTTGCTCTTTTAGATAATCAATGTTCAGGACTAATTCCTTGATAAACATGTGTGGACGTTCAGACGTACTTATAATGGATGTGCGGCCGTAAATATGATCGATGATTTCTTTAAGGGAGACTACCTTGTCGAAATAAGCAATATTAGGGCCGGGACAGACGGTGACTGCCTCTAATTTTTTAATCGGGGGTAATTTATAATTGATAATAGCGGCATTCGTTAATCCAATACAAAGGCATTCTTTGGCAACGACTTCATTATACTTCTTTTCATATTCCTCAACAGGTAAGTTTAATTGTTGCAGTTGTTTAATTTTCTTTTTCTGATAAGTATGTGAAGCAGTGCAAATCGGTTCTTTTGTAAATTCGGTATTAGAGACGAGGTGCTTTTCGGTACACGGGCTTCCAGGTTTGCCTTTTGCTATTCTCGCCAGTTTTTCTTTTTCAGCGCTCGTACCCTTTAAATAATTAAATCTTATTCCCAAGGGAGAGTTTTTACTTAGCACAACATCTTTTTCCCGCGCATCGCGCAATAGTGATAGGGTTGGATCATCTACAGTGGTGGCCTCAGGACAAAGTAGAAATGGAGTTCCCCATCCGGTGCTTTCAATGTCATAATGTGAGGATAAAAAACTAGCTTCTTCGTAAGTACCGATTCCACCCTGCACGGATATCTTAATAGGATGGGGTTTTTCAAAAAGCGGAAAACCTTTTTCTTTTGCAGCAGGGTTGAAAAGCGTGAACAATGACGCAGAAAGTTCGTCGCGTTTTTCTTTAAACTCTTCGAGAATAGGACCCAATAAACTTCCATCTGTGGCAAAGGCATGCCCTCCACAATTCAAGCCTGACTCGATTCGGAATTCGCTGACCCAGATACCTTTCTTTGCGAGATACTTTCCTTGAATCATGGCTGATCGAAAATCACTTACTTTAATAATTATTTTTTTATCAAAGTCACCGAAGCCTTTCGGCTGAAATGCATGAAATTTGTCAAGGTAGTTAAACAACCGCGGATTCAAGCCGGCAGAAAATACGATGGAGGAGTTTGTTAAGTCACTGAGGGCATACCCGCGGAGTGCAGCCAAGGCATCGGAGGAATCCGTCAACACATTACCATCTTTGTCATAATTATTTTTATCAACCTTCGTCATGATGTTGACATCGATTCGTCCGGGTCGCATTTGATCGCGGAGGCGGTTAGCAAGAACTGCCTTTTCAACTTTATCTTCCAGCGTTTGCATTTGTGTGTACGCGACCTTCAGTTTACTGTTGTCTGGTAGCAGCTCGAAATATTTGACAATATCCGATCCTGGCAAGAAGTCTGATGTTTTTAGCGCTTGAAATTGATCTGTGATAATGCGATGCACCAGGTTGAGGTAATCTGTAATTCTTTTAGCGCGATAATCATTTTCCGTTGAAGGGATCGGATGGAACGGTATACCTGATTTCTCATAGTAGTGTTTTCGCATCAGCTCAATGAGTTTGTCTTCTATTATTGAAATCACTGAGTTAATTCCATACCGAGCAACTTTAAGAGGTGTATCTACTGTATATGCCAATCCCATGACGGGAATGTGAAAAGTATGCGGAGATGTATTCATGAAACGTTTTCGTTAAATGTTCAAAGTTGCAGAATTGCCAGGTCGCCTTATATGATTTAAATCATAGGCCAGGGGAACATTGATCAACGAGATTTCAAGTTAGATTTTAAATCGTTACCTCCGCTTTGGCTGGTTGACTTGTGAAAGTCGTTTGATTGATAGATTTTAAATTCAAGGATGCTTTTATGACGATAAATACCAAGGGAAGAACGCCGCCTAAGGTAAATATGGAGCCTCCGATAATTCTTAACCAGGTAAGTGTTTGAAAACTATCCTGATCAATAAACTCATTCGAACGGGCAAACCATAAACCATGATCCAAAACTGCTTGAAATTGCAGGATCCCTGCAGGGAAAAGATCTAATAGTACCATCAGCATCAGGCCAATGTTTATGGACCAGAACGACAACCTAACCAGCATTGTACTCCATTTTTTTACGTCCGATAGCAATTTCAAACAAAACAGAATTGCGGCAAGCGAAAGATTTCCATAAAGTCCCATTAAAGCGGCGTGACCATGGTTAACCGTCAGGTATGTACCGTGCTCATAATAGTTGGCAAGTGGAAGATTGATGATGAAGCCCATTACACCGGCGCCAAAGAAATTCCAAAAATTTACGCCCACCAGGAATAAAAAAACGTCGGATAACCCGAAGGTTGTGATGCTGTGTTTTCCGTTTTTACTCGCGATTGAATCGATGGCAAGCTTTGGCAATTTCTGAAAACGCCATGCTTCCAATGTGAGCAGAATTAACGGAACCACTTGAAGCGTTGAGAAGACTGAACCTAATGCCATTGTAGCTACGGGTTTGGCATTCCAGTAGAAGTTATGAGATATTCCAAGTAATCCTGAACCGAGGAATAATAGCGTTGCAAGATATATTACCCTAACCGCCGACTCTTTGCTCACCAATCCCATTAATACCATAAAGTAGCCTACCAACACCGTTGTAAACACTTCAAAGAATGCTTCAGCCCACATGTGTATTACGCACCATCGCCAGAAGTCAGCAATTACAAAATTAGTTCGGGGTGTAGCAATAAATCCTGATATCAGCAAAACCAGGATACTGACGGTGGTATATACAAGCCAGTTGGGAAGCGCCCAGGGTTGCTTTAAAGAAATGACTGGCTTTAAAGCTCTGTACAAAGTTATAGCCCACAACAAAAAGGAAAGAAATAACAAACCTTGCCAAACTTTGCCTGGCTCTACATATTCCCATCCTTGGTTACCTAACCAGTACCAATACTTCGTAATGCCCATTGGACCTATATAAATTCCTACCACTGAGCCGACCACCAATACGGCCACCATCCAGAAAATAGTATTCACGTACCTTGTATGATGTTTCGGTTCTTTGACAATGAATGGCGTTATAAAAAGAGAAGCACCTATCCAGCATGCTGATATCCACAACAGTGATAATTGTACATGCCACCCACGGCTAATAGTAATTGGGAAAAGGTCACGCAAATCATAACCAAAAAAAACAGTGTAGTTTACAAAGTCATGGACGGTCATGATACCTGCAATAACCTGGAATAAGAATACAATAATTGCGGCATAAAAAAACTTATAGGTAGCCCGTTGTGAAACAGTAGGTGCAAAATTTTCAACACCTTTCTGTGTCAATAGAGGACCTGAATTATCCAGAAAGGTACGGTCATTAAGTTTTTCCAGTCTTCCATGATAAAAGAGCACAATACCTAAGCCTATCATCAACCCTAGCGAGCCTACAATGGTCCAAATAACGACTGGAGTACCCGGAAGATTTCCAGCGTCGCGATCGAAAGGCCAATTGTGCGTGTAGCTATAGCTTTGGCCTGGGCGTTCTGCGCTGCATACCCATGCACCCCAGAAGAAAAAGGCAGCTAATTTTCTTGTTACCTCCTCACCGCCAACGTAGGACGCGTTTAATGACTGTTGGTCACTGTCCGTTGTGAAGTATACCTTATAAAAATCTACCAGGCGTTGCGTCGCATATTCCTGAGCGGGTGTCAATTTTACTTGGTTGGTATAGGACTCGTACCGGTTTTGCCGTAAATCCCGTTTTACCTGCTCCTTCACTCCGAGAAATGCCAGTTTGCTTAAATCCGGTTCGTTACCATAGTACTCAGTCAAATAGATTGTAAGCTGATGGAGAGCCTGTGCAGTGAAATCAGGTCCGCGGTTTGCACCATCTCCGAACATGCTTCCGTAGTCCATAAGGGCAAGCCGTTGAAAAGCAGCCTGGCCTTCCAGTATCTCATCTTGTGAGAATACCGATTCATTCTCTTCATTCGTAAAGTTGGGAATGGGTGGAGCTTCATAGTACGTTTCATATCCGATGATTCCGACACCGGTTATGCTTACAATGAAGATGATAGTAAGTGGTATCCACCACTTCTTGGGATTCATTAAGAAATGAATAAATCCTTTTTTTGGTTCCATAGGGTTAGATTATGGAATTCAAAATAGCCGTGTATTAAAAGTGCTCCTATGATTCAGGTCATAAGAGCACTAAAAGCAATGAGAACGTAAAAGTTGAACTTAACTTTGAAGGTAATTGCCGATGGGGTGATTAGGGTGATGGATGTTAAAAACCTTAAGCATTCAAACCCATTCTATATTGAAAAACATTGGCAATCGTATCAGCACGCATTTTTACCTCATCGGCTTTTTCGCCGATAAAATTTTCGTCAACAGTTTCTTTAAAGAGTTCAAGCCAACGGCCGAAATGTTTTTTTTCAATAGGAAGGGGCAAATGTTTTTGCAATGGATTACCCCTATAGGTCTGATCGCCTAAAAGCATCGAGCTCCAGAAGTTATACATGGTGGGCAAATGATGGGGCCAATCGACATGACTAAATACAGGTCCCAATAATTCATCTGACTTTACTTTGTCATAGAACTTATCAACCATTGTTTTAATATCCTTCCGCTGCAGAATATCCTTTTTTTCAATTTTCATCTCTTTCGCAAAATTAGCCATAACCCCTCTAATTGTTCCTGATGCTTGTTTGTTGTTTACTTAACTTGAAAGTCGGCAAGAAAGTGCGAGGGTGTATAATCTTTGTCAATAATAAATGAAAAATCTGTATGCTATTTGGGAAGAAGAACTGCGTCGATGATATGCACTACTCCATTGGAAGCAGGTACAGTACCAATAACAGTTGCTCCGTTGATGGTAACTTTTCCACCGGAAACGCCGAACGTTACATTTTTACCATTCACCATGCCGAGTGACTGATTGTCCTGCAGGTTTTCAAGTTTATATACTCCGACAGCAACATGGTATTGCAAGACGTCTTGCAATTGTTCCTTTTGGTCGGGTTTCAATAGATTTTCAACAGTTCCTTCCGGAAGTTTATCGAATGCAGCATTAACGGGCGCAAAAACGGTAAACGGGCCCGCATTTGAAAGTGCATCAACAAGCTCGCCTGCTTTTACGGCGGCAACCAAGGTGGTGTGATCATTTGATGCGACAGCTACTTGCACCACATTTTTTTGGGATTCTGAATCTTCAACCGTTGATTGACCTCCGTCAAGGCTGGCTTCGGTTGGAGCCACTTTCTTGTCGCTTGTCGTCGTGGAACAATTTGATACAACTAGTCCTATGGCTACTAATATCAATAATGAATAGAAGTTGGTTTTCATAACAGTATAATTTTGATACTGATCAAATGTCATATGTAAAGCGGGAATCATATATGATTAAAATCATATCAGCCCTAGATTATAAATCTTTTTTGATGAATATTCTTGTCCCAAGGAATAATGGAAATATGATCCACAAGGACAATACTCCGGTGGAAAAAAGCATGCCCCAATAGCTTCCAAAAAAATTCTGATAAAATGCGCCGGTATAGCCCATCAATGCTGAAATGTCGAGTTTGAGCAGCATCATGATGCGGGCCAGATCAATGGGATTCAAAGCCACCAGCGCAACCGTTAATTTTTCCAATGGGTAATCGCTGAAACTGTAAATAACCCAAAGCAACAAGCCATCGTAGATTAATGAAAAGTAAAACCAAAACAGTAATGTTACACCAATCGCTTTTGCTTTATCCCGCGTGAGCACTGAGGCAAGAAATGCGAGCGAAACAAAAACCAGTGTTAGCATCAAACCCGTGTAAATCAATGTTAAGCTGCTTGGGGTTACGCCATAGAGGATGATAGGGAGTCCGACACCGATCAGATAAGCAATGCATAGCGATAGGGCAGTTGAAATATATTCGCTCAGAAAAATGACTTTCCTGTTCACGGGTTGGGCCAACATCAATTCTATGAATTCGTATGAATTGTAAAAATGAATGGTGGTAAAAACGATGCTGACCAACGGTATGACCATGAGCACGATATTCATCAGACTCATAATAACTTTTCCAACGTCGCTATCCAACTGAAACAACGCTATGGTAGCAATCAGTAAAAAGAGTGTATATAAGAGGATGAATCTTGTCCTTAGTATATCGTAAAAAATATATTTAATGATACGTGCCATCAGTCCTGAAGTGTATGTTGCAAAGCATTTTGATTAATATAAGCAGCCATTGCTTTTCCGAGACGTTCTTCTTGTGTCTCTTCTTTTAGATTAGCGATGGTATTGTTGTACTGAATTTTACCCTCAAATAGATAAACAATATCGGTTGATAATTCGTCGAGATCACTGAGAATGTGAGATGAGATCATAATCAGTTTTCCCTTGTCTTTCTCTTTTAGAATTTTCTCCTTAAGAATTTCGACTGATACGGGATCGAGCCCTGCTGTAGGCTCATCCAAAATTAAAATCGGAGCATGAAACAGAAACGCCAGTGCTGCACTTACTTTCTGTCTCGTTCCGCCGGACAAAGCATGCATTCTTTTGTCCAGTATTTTTGAAAGATTAAATGCTTGTATCAATTCTTCGTCGGTGTCTTTGATATTTCTGCGAATGTTTTTCATCATGTCGATGATTTGGCCGATACGCATGTTTTCAGGATAACGTCCGATCTGCGGCATGTATCCGATCTTGTCACGATACTTCCAATGATTCTTGATGTTTTCGTTATCGACAATGATTTCTCCCGATGACGGTATCACCATTCCGAGAATCGATTTTATTAAAGTAGTTTTACCTGAGCCATTGGGTCCAATCAATGCATAGGATTTTCCTGCATCCATTGTGATATCGACCTGATCGAGCGCAAGTAGCTTACCGAAGTGTTTGTTAACTTTTTTTAGAACGATCATACGGTTTCATAGAAGGTGCATTGTCTTTCAAATTTTCCGGCGTTGCTACCGGTATAACTTTTTCTGCGCGGTCCATTAAAAGCACCAGAAAGCTTCTCCAAAGTAAAACTGCTGAAGGAATCCGTTCCACAATCATGGCGTATAAGTTTACAGGACGAAAGGGAATATCTCCGATGCCATCCTTATTCATGTCATATCCCTGGTATTTATCCCAATAGTTACCGTCGATTGTGTTGAGCACCATTGTACCATTGGTAGCGAGATCGAAAGTATTAGATGAAAAATTGTTTCTTTTGAATGTGTTGTCATCGCAGCTAGCCTGTAACCGAATAGCATATCCGTTCTCGTAAAAATTATTGTTCTCAAACACAGTCCGGCTGACGCCTTCCTGATAAATTCCAATGGTGTTTTTTATGAAATGATTGCCAATTACTTCGCTGTCACGAATATCTTTTAACAACAGTCCATAGGCTGCCGCGCCCCAGTTTTGTTGAAATGTATTTCCATACATCTTTACATTCTTAGTGTACATTACTGCTACTCCGGCGCCGTTATTGATAAAGGAATTGTTTGTATACTCATCGTTGTGGGAGAACATAAAATGTAACCCGTAACGTAAATTTCTTTCACTGTGATTATTCTTGATAAAGGAATTGGTCACAAACTCAAAATAGATCCCATCGCGATGGCCTTCGATGCGATTGTTGTCGATAGTAATTTGTTCACACTTCCATAAGTGGATACCATTTCCAATTTCATATTCCGCAAGCGCACTCGCTTTAAGTTGATTGTTTTCTATTCTGCAATTGGAAGAGTTTGCGAAATAAATGCCGAAAAATGAATTGCTGAATTTATTGCCAATGATAGTGACCCGTTTGGAGTCCAGCACTTTGATAGCGGCCAGATCATTCATGCTGGAAGTTCCTGTATCCCGAAATTCCAGTCCTGAAATATTAATGTCATTTGCATGAATGGTAAAAATTTCATGCTTGTGTTCGCCATCGAGAATGGGGAAGTTTTCTCCGATGATGGTAATACTTTTTTCAATGATCAGATTTCCTTCTTTGTAGGTTCCAGATTTCACCAACACGGTATCGCCTGCTGATGCTAATTCGATAGCTCTTTTTAGAGAGCGTATTTGTCCATTGCTGTCAACAACAATCGTTTTTGATAGCAACAATAGCGGACAATAAATTAGCAGCAAACAAAGCAGTATGGTTTTCATTATTTATATTGTGTAACAAGCTCACCCCACACTAAATAGATTCCCTTCAGCTGCTTTTTTAATTCCTCCATGTTTTCTTTTTTTCCAAAAGCAGCAACCTGGCTTGCCATGGGACTTTTAATTTCTGACGATTTGAGGTAAAACGCATCGTTGGCCTCAATCAATTTTCCTGGTTCGGCAAAATCAACAACCAGCCGATATTTATATTGCTCAGACGCTTCGTTGGAATTATAAAAACTCAACATACAATTCACGTCATCAAATTTGTAAACCTTACCTTTTTCGGTGACCAATTCCGCTCCGAATTTTTTATCCATCAGTGTCATTTTGCAGGTATGACATGCGTCTGTCCCATATTGAATAGGCTCAGGCTCTACGTTGCAAGACAACAAGGTAATGGTGAGGACAAGCGCAATTAAGACCTTCATATTTTTTTTCTAGATAAATAAATTTCAACAATTAGGACTCCGATGGCAAGGGCGGCTGAGACCATAAATATCCATCCACCAATGTCCGGACCGGAGAATGCTGTAAAGTTAAGCAATTGCTTAGTGCCAATAACAGGAGGCTGGTATGCCATACCTGGTACGATGATGGCTGCTGTGGGATCAAGATTGTGGCCATAATCATAACCCCAAAGATAAAAATCTACTAATGCGCCGATTCCACATGCCATGAGGAGCAACGCGTATGCGATAAGCATAAATCGGCGGTTCAGTATGCTTACTAATAAACCAAAGCCGATTACAAATCCAACAATGTAAATCATGTAGCCGAATTCCGGAAACATACTGACTTCGATGTGGCGCATACCGATATAGTGATTCAGCGCGCTGATAATGTTAACATCTCCGGTGATATTATCAATCCAAATTTTCATGGTAAGTCCTTCAGGATACTGAGGAGCCCACATAACGATTTGCCACAGGGGCACAAAATAAGCGGAGATCAATATTAGCGCAGAGAGGGCAATGAGCAATCGTGACAGTGGTTTCAGTTTTTTCATGGAATCGAATTTTAAAGATAACCCCACCCCAATGACCTTAATTTTTGATTAAGGTATCGAGATGAGGTATCAACCTGTTAACTATGATTTTTCATTATTTCCCGGCGCCACTTTCCTGGTTTTCAACTTTGCCTGTAGAAAATTTCAGTGGCGTTTTAGAACCTGCTGGAGATACGCGGATGTAGCCAGACATTTCCTGGTGTAACGCTGAACAAAAGTCCGTGCAATAGAATGGAAATACACCTGAACTTAATGGTTTCCATTTAAAAGTCTGTGTTTCACCTGGCATGATTAATATTTCAGCATTATTAGCACCTTTCACAGCAAAACCGTGCGGAACATCCCAATCCTGTTCAATATTTGTTACGTGGAAAAAGACATCATCTCCGACATTAACCCCCTCGATATTATCAGGAGTAAGGTGTGAACGGATTGCCGTCATGGAAATGTGCACTTCATTCCCTTTTCTTTCAACTTTGGTTTGACCTTCACCTTTAGCGGCATAAGGGTGTTCGTTTTCCTCAATCTTGTAGATCTTGAGGGATTTAGCTTGAATCAGACTTGCTGGTATTGCTTCTGCATAGTGTGGCTCACCCGTTGTAGGGAAGTCGAGCAGCAATTGCATTTTATCGCCAGAAATATCATATAGCTGCGCGGATTGTGTTAACTCAGGGCCTGTTGGTAGATAACGGTCCTTGGTGATCTTGTTATAGGCAATCACATATTTACCATGAGGTTTTTTGGTAGGTCCTCCTGGAACACTCAAGTGACCAATGGAATAGTAAGTAGGAACGCGATCAAGAATTTCCAATGTTTTGACATTCCATTTAACGATCTCGGATGACACAAACATAGAGGTATACGCATTTCCTTTTTCGTCGAACTCAGTATGCAACGGGCCAAGACCTGGTTTTTTAACTTCGCCATGAAGCGCAGCCTCATATTTAATCACTGGTATTCCGCTAAAATCGCCTTCAAACTCTTTATTGGCAATTGCATTTTGAATTTTTGTGAATGAGAACACAGGCATTGTAGCAGCAAGCTTTCCGCTTCCCACAATGTATTCTCCTGTAGGATCTACGTCAGTACCGTGAGGGGATTTAGGACATGGAATAAAATATACGATGTCAGGGAACTGGGTTATATCCAGAACCTTAACTTCATTTAAGATGGTAGATGTAGCCGAATGTTTCTTGTCATCATACACATTGTGGGCATAATTAGCTTTCTCTATCGTACCTTTTCCTTGCGCAATGTACTCCTCTGCTTTTTTCCAGTTTACAGCCATGATAAAGTCTTTATCTTTCTGAGAAGCATTTACTTCCAATAAGGTGTAGGCTTGCTCCGTGTTGTAGCATGAGAAGAAGAACCATCCGTGTGACGGGCCTTTGCCTGCACGGCTTAAGTCGAAATTAAAACCGGGAGTTCTTAACTGAAAGGCTATATTCATACGACCCGAACTTGAATCGACTTTAATGAAACTAATAGAACCTTTGAAGTTTTCTTTGTATGAACTAATAGGCACATCTTTATTGCCCATCGGAATACTGAACCTGGTACCCGCAATTACATACTCGGTGTTTTCTGTAATAAAAGGGGAGGAGTGATTACCACCGCTGTTAGGAATTTCCAGGATCTCTTCTGTTCTGAATGAGCTTAGACTGATGCGAGCCACGCGCGGGGTATTGTTACCGTTAGCAAAAACCCAGCGTCCATCATGCTCACCTTTGGTTGTTGAAATTGCTACGTGATGCAAATCATCCCAAGGCACAAAACCATGTGATGTATTTAACATCGGTTTTGTTTCTTCGCTATATCCATATCCATTTTCAGGAAACACGGAGAACACAGGAAGAATCTTAATCAACCTTCCTGAAGGTATGCCATAAACACTGAGCTGGCCATTGAAACCACCGGATACCAGATTATAGAATTCATCATACTTTCCCGGTGCAACATACACGCGTGAAGCTGCATCACCGGTAGTGGCATCTTCCGGCGCTTTCGGTTTACAGCTATAAATTGAGAACGCTGCTAGAATTCCAGCCGTTCCTATTAAAATTTTATTTTTCATTATATGTGTTAGTTAGTGAGATCTTCTTAGAAATTTCTTCTTGGAGATGATAGCTATTTTTCGCCATCGTTTTGCCGCATGAATTCAAGTACATCACGTGCATCACCCAATGATACATTTTGATTCGGCATTCGTGTCAAACACAATTCAAGTAGTTTTTGCGCTTCTGCGTCCTTGTCGAGCATAACGTCCACGTTGGTAATCATATTCATGATCCACTCAGGCTTTCTCTTTTTAGTAACATCTTTCCAACCTGGTCCTACTACCCGTTGATCATCAAGACGATGGCAAGCCTGGCATTTCATTTCATAAATGGCTTTTCCTCTTGGAATACGTTCTTGTTCGAGAGGTGTGTTTAAAGTCACCTCTTTAACTTGGCCAACACCTTTGCCTTCGTCGACATTTTCGATAACAGCGTCCTTGCCGCTTGGATGTTCCTGAGACTCGCCTTCTGTTTTGGGTTTTTCCGGACCGCATGAAACGAGTATCAGGCCCAGAATAACAAGAGAAATCAAATTTTTCATAGTTTGTGCTGTTAGGTTGAATTTGTTAGTTAGATATAATAGATAAAATAACGAGGTCGAATGTTTTTATCGATGCAAAGTATATGGTGCAGCTTTTAACCCTTATGATTCAAGTCATATTCGTGGTATGATTTGTATCAGCTTTAATACACTTAACGTAAGGTCTACGTGTAATGTCAACGAAAGCAACGCAAGATTAGCCTTAATAACTCTGTTAAGTTAGTTCGGATACATCAATTGATCAAAACTATTACGTATTTTTTGGGATCAAAGTGTAAAATAGACTCTCATAAACAATTCCCTGAGTAACTGTTTCGTCTACATCGCTTTACTGTAAATATTGTTCGCGGGAGTGTGTTGATCGACTTGTCTACGAAGATCAAAGGTGCTACAGATATTTCTGATAAATGCTCGTCCAAATTCAGTTACCTGAAATCCTTCATCATTTGGCGTTAAAATCCCTTCAAAACAGAACGTGTTCAATGTATGAAGAATAGATTTCTTGTTGATCATAGATAAATTGTCGCGGCTGATTTTACCTTGACACGCTACCTCAAGGATACATTTTTTGAGATGGAGGTCTTCATCTGTCTGAATATGTCCTTTGGCAACGGCCAGGCCATTACTTTTTAATGCCTGAGCATAGGTTTCAACTTTTTTCTCATTTTGAGCATAAGCATATTTTGCATCACTGATCGCCGAGCAACCTAGACCTATAAGCAAATCGGTCTCTAGCGTAGTATAGCCCATAAAATTGCGATGAAGTTTTCCTTGTTGCTGCGCGTGAAATATGGTATCGTGCGGCAGTGCAAAATGATCCATGCCAATGTCTTCATACCCATCAGCCTTCAGCATCGATCTTCCCGTTTCGTACAGCAATCTTTTCATCACATCTGATGGCAAATCTGCGTCCTCATAGCCCCGTTGTCCTGGTTTTATCCAAGGCACATGCGCATAGCTGTAAAATGAAATTCTGTCTGGCTTCAGTGTAAGAATTTTTTCGAAGGTGTTAATTACCGTTGATGGTGTTTGGAAGGGCAACCCATAAATCAAGTCGAAACTTATTGATTCGTATCCAATTGCCCGACTAACGTCAGTTACTTTTTGCAGATTTTCAAAAGGCTGAATGCGATGAATGGTCTTCTGTACTCTTTCATCGAGGTCCTGAACGCCAAAACTCACCCTGGTAAATCCAAGATCGAAAAGTGTCTGCAAATGTTCTGGTGTGGTATTGTTAGGATGGCCTTCAAAACTAAATTCACGCTCGTCATGAATTTTCGAATCCTTAAGCAGTGACGAAATAAGCCATTTCAAGTTTTCTGAGCTAAAAAATGTCGGCGTTCCACCTCCCAGGTGAAGTGCGCGTATGACAGGCTTCTGACCAAAAATAAGTTTATATTGTTCCCACTCACTCAACAGCGCACGGATGTATTTTTCCTCGACATTATGGTTCTTTGTAATGCGTGTGTTACATGCACAGTAAGTGCACAAGCTTTCACAAAAAGGAAGATGGATATATAGACTAATACCTTTAGTATCGTTTGTTTCACCAAAAATCCTTCTTACCGACGCAACCCATTTTTCATTCGAGAAATTCTCAGTGTCCCAGGATGGCATGGTGGGATAGCTCGTATAGCGAGGCACAGGCACATCATACTTTTTTATCAACTGGCTTTCTGAAAGCGTTTTAATCATGATGTAAAATTCACCATTTATTAATGGTCCATTCCTGAGGTGAATCAAATTGGTTTCTGATTTTTATCAGGTATTTCTGTTTTGCAGGTGTACAAAAACAGAAAGCAACAAACGGAAAGGATTGCTGAAAAAAGGAAGATAATTTGAGATGGCGTCACTCGAATGTCGGGCAAGAAAGAGCTCCACCAGGGTTGAAGAACTAACGTAATTTCGCTTCCAATAAAACCGATCAGAAATGTTGCAATGACACCCGGCAAGGCTTTGTGATATAGGAATTCTTTTTCGATATACCATACCAGCAGCAGGGCGGTGATAACGCCAATCAGTATTAAATGCAAATACGCAATTACGATGGGTTTGAGTTCATAAGCCAAAGCAGCAACACTTGGAAAAGCCGATAAAAATTGAAGAATCGTTTTGATCGAGAAAGCGAGTAGGGCTGTAACTAATAAAGGATAGGACGGTCTGCTAAAATGCTGTGTCATTTGCAGTTTCATTATGAAAGCAATGAGAGATGCCAGCACGTACAATTGGATCAAGCCGGCAAGACCAGCAATCAGGTTATACCCTAGCCCGGGCCTTGCCCATAGTACACTAAGGAAGTAAGCAGGCACGCAGGCAATAGCCATCCATCTGCCGATAGATTTTGCCTTTTGAATATCGTAATGAATTTGTTTTGTATCCAGTAGGTGAAAAAAAATACTGAATACACCAAACATAAAAAAGCCATTATATTGAAAATGTAAGTAATAGTAAATGGAGAAATAATACCACTGACTTTGACCTAATCCATTAGCCATGATGTAGCCCAATGAAAACGGACCGGCGGTTGAGATGAAAAAAAATATTAACGATACTCGTGCAAACCACACCGAAGTGCTCGATAAGGATGCAGTCTTCTTTAAAAAAAGAATAACAAAAGAGAGTGCGACGAACGTATGAAGCGTTGAGAAGATGATTGAGTATGTTCCATACCCCTGAATAGGGAACGAAATCATCATGGCTACTACTAAGAGTTGAGCCAGTACAAAAAGTATCTTAAAGATTTTCTGGTCAACGGGTTGTATATACGTAATCGTATAAGCGATGTACAAAACGTTAAAGACCCATCCTAAAAACATGGTGTGTGAATGCCCATGGAGGAAATAAGCGTATGTAATTCCTGGTGTGGGCCAAACAAATTGCCAACGTAAGAAAATTCCAAAAAGCGATGCCAGGAAGAAAAATAGCAGGGGAAGTCTAATGTAACTTAGCATGCTGCCTTCTGTACGTTAAGGTGGCTATGGTAACAAAGTAAGCAACAATTGCTAATGCACTTATTATACCCGTCATTTTGCGCCAGTGAGTTGCCATAAATGCATCCGCGAAAATTCGTATCAGCCATGAACTCTGCAACACGAAAAGCCACAGATATAGAATTTTATGAAAAGGTTGTACACTGCTTCCCAACACACCTGGTAAAATAATCGGACCGTGCGCAAAGATCATCGAAAATACGAAGCCCAGAAAGAAAGTATGCACAATTGCATCATAGGCCAGCATTTGCTCGGAGCGCGTCACAAAAAGTATTCCTGTCAGAAGCAATGCCAGGTATCCACACAAAAGCGAGATGGCAACAAATTTTGGTAAACCGTTTTTTTTAATGGTTATGCCAATAAGATCATTTCTCATTAGCCAAATAGAAGTAGCGACTAACGAAAGACCGGATACCATATTACCAATGCCATGAAAAGAAATGCCTACGCCAATTACGAATGAAACGAGAAATCCAACAAAGAATTTTTTCTTGAGCGCGCTCACCGGAAGAAATCGAATCAGCTCCAGTCGTTCAGCGGTGATCACGAACAAAATAAATCCTAACCACCACGGAAACGCAAGTGGATAAAAGTTTTTAGTTAGTAATAATATATTTCCAATGAGCCAGTTAATCGCGCCTGCCAACATTAAAGTATAAATCAATGAGCGTTCGCGAATCAAGTAAATAGTGAATACAAGTATGAGTCCCGAACTGGCAAGTATCAACAGCATGATGGACCATAATGGCTGATTAATAATAAAAAACAGAACACTCAACGCACTGGATACAGGTATCAGAAACAATACCTTTTTTTTGAGTGGAATTATTTTTTCGATCGATATAAGCGTGCCTAAAAAACCACCTACCATAATCGCACCGTGATGTGCTGTGGCTGGAAGCACGAATAAATCCCAGCCTATTCTGCTTAAGCCTGTCCAAAGTCCGGTAATGAGACAAAGGAGCGCAAGTGCTATGAATGGAATTCGTGAGACTTTGATCATTCAGCCTTATTGTGGATAATTAATGAAGGTAAAGATCGGATTCTTTTTTGTAAGTAGGCCGATCCTAGCGGAACAACCTACTTATCCTTAGCTTCCTTCTTCTTATCCTCAAACAACATTCTTACGGACGGGGTATACGTATCGTCATATTGGCCGCTTTTCATGCTCCAATAAAATATCGCCAAGAATAGTATTGCAATAGATAAACTAATGAGGATTAAAATGACAATGATACCCATAACTTTAATAGACTGTTCGTTCAAATTCGTAAGAATGAAAGCGTTCGAATGCTGCACGTTCCAAGGCTTCACGATGATTGGGATGTGCGATAGAAATCAATGCTTTTGCCCGCTGACGCATATTTTTTCCATACACGTAAGCAACGCCATATTCTGTTACAATGTAATGTGCATGTGCCCTTGTTGTTACAACGCCGGCACCTTCTTTCAGTGATGCAACAATTCTGGAAACGCCATTTGCTGTGATGGAAGGTAATGCAATGATTGGTTTTCCGCCTTCTGATAAGGAAGCTCCCCGGACAAAATCCATCTGTCCTCCAACACCGGAATAGTGATAAGTTCCAATCGAATCCGAGCAGATTTGTCCGGTGATATCAACTTCAATGGCACTGTTGATGGCTGTCACTTTTGGATTAGTCCGGATGACCGCCGTGTCGTTCACATAGTCTATTCCCAGTGCAATGACGGAGGGATTGTCATCAACAAAATCATACAGTTTACGACTTCCCAATAAAAAGGAAGTGACCGTTTTTCCGCGATGTTTTTTCTTATGCTGGTTGGTAATAATTCCTTTTTCTATTAATGGAATTATTCCATCAGAGAACATCTCTGTATGTACTCCAAGTTCTTTATGATGCGTTAGACTTGCCAACACAGCATCTGGGATTGAACCTATACCCATCTGAAGGGTGGCGCCGTTTTCCACCAACTCCGAACAATGTAGCGCTATGCGTTGTGAAATTTCGTTCGGCGCACCGCACTGCACTTCTGGGAGCTCTTCCTCAGCGTAAACCATGGCATCAAATTCAGTAGTCTTCACAATACCGTCGCCTAACGTGCGGGGCATTCGCGGATTTACCTGTGCGATAACATGTTTAGCTGTTTTCACAGCACTTGCAGCGATATCCACCGATGTTCCTAACGAGCAGTATCCATGCTTATCGGGCGGCGACACCTGCACCAGCGCAACATCCAGCGGCAAGATATTTCTGCGGAAAAGAATAGGAATTTCACTGAGAAAAATGGGTACATAGTCTCCTCGGCCCGCATTCACAGCTTCTCTGATATTTTGGGAAACGAACAATGAATTGATTCTAAAACTGTCCTTATATTTTTTGTCGGCAATAACAGCGTCGCCTTGTAAGCTGATGCTGACAATTTCGACATTCCATAACTCGGAAGAACGCTCAGCAAGTTTTTTTAACAGAAAATGTGGAGTGGCTGCGCCACCATGGACAAAGACCCGTTGGCCTGGTTTAATGGCTTGTAGTGCTTCTTCAGCTGATATATAGTTCATGATAAATTTTTTATGTTTTTTAATTTTCTTTTCGCGATAAAATTGACTGCAACTGACGAGAATCCTACCACGCTAATGCTGCTTATTGGCATTAGGATCGCTGCAACAAGCGGTGTAAGATACCCCGTAACTGCGAAACTTAATGCTATTGCATTGTAGAAAAACGAAATAGCAAAACCTGTTTTCAGGATAACAGATGAAGCGCGCGCGAGTTCAAGATATTGATCAAGCATGTGCAGTTTTTCGCCTAAAAGAATGCCATCACATGCCGGCGTGAATACGCCGGTGTCATCCGTTATCGCTATGCCTACATCGCTTTGTTTAAGTGCACCTGCGTCGTTTAAGCCATCTCCGATCATCAATACCTTTTTTCCTTCCCGCTGGAGTTGTTCGATATATCGCAACTTATCGTGAGGACTTTGATTAAACAGAAGACTTGAAGCAGTATTAAACAACTTCTGCATCGATCCGCGGTCTGAATCGTTGTCTCCTGAAAGTAAGCTCGTATTTTTATCGCTCAGCCTCTCAAGCATGGTTTTGAAATTTGGCCGTACAGAACTTTTAATATTAAAGTAACCGTAGACCTCATTATCAATGGATACGAAAACATGTGTCCCCAACGGATTGGCTTGGGTTATTGATCCTGTGAAAGATGCAGATCCGATTTTATAACGCTGGCCATGAATGATGCCCTGAATTCCCTTGCCTGAAAACTCTTTGAAATCTTCTGCAGTTTCGGTAGAAGTTACTTTGATTGACTTGGCAATCAGCACACTCAAGGGGTGGGTGGAATAACTCGTTAACAATTTTATGTGCCCAAGTTGTAAAGGAGTTAAATGTCCTTCAAATTTAATTTCAGGCGTGCGCCCGTGCGTAACCGTTCCTGTTTTATCAAAAACAACGGTATCAACACTGGCTAGCTTTTCAATGATATCAGCATTTTTTAAATACAGGTTATTCCTGCCGAAAACGCGAAGCATGCTTCCAAAGGTAAAGGGAGCGGCCAACGCCAACGCACATGGGCATGCTACCATTAGGACTGCAGTCAGGACGAGCCACATTTGCGACGGATCATATACCTTCCAGTAAATAAACGTCACTACTGCGATGGCTAACACCACCCACGTAAATCTGCGTGCAGCCGAATCGATAATTTTCTGATATTTGCTTTCACTAATCTTTTTAAATGCGTCATTGTTCCACAAGCTTGTCAGGTGGCTTTGTGAAGTCTTCTTTTCAACGACGAGGTTAACTGGAGTACCAATTAATCTTCCGCCAGCATACACCAGTTCACCTTGCAGGACTTTAACTGGCTTCGCTTCACCCGTAACAAAGCTATAATCGATGTAAGCAAACGCATCCAACAGTGTGCTGTCGGCTGGGATAATTTCCATATTTCTGACACGAATTTGATCACCCCTGTTCAAATCATAAATCACAACAGGCTTCCATTCATTTTTCACAAAACGGTTTATGGCCAGTGGAAAATAAGAGGTGAAATCCCGATCGAAGGCAAGGCTTTCATAAGTCTTTCCCTGAAACCAGCGCCCAATTAGCAAGAAGAACACTAATCCGGTAAAGGAATCTAGATAGCCAGGACCCGTGGCTGTAATAATATCATAACTGCTCCTGAGGAACAAAGCTATTAACCCCGCGGCTATGGGTACATCAATATTGATTTGTTTGTCTTTAAAACTTCGCCATGCCGACCGGACGTAGCCGAATCCGCTATAGAAAAATACTGGTATTGACAACGAAAAATTAAGCCACGAAAAGATTCGCATTAAGTTGTGATCGGAGTGATCCAAGCCCAGGTATTCCGGAAAACTGAACAACATGACATTACCGAAACAAAAACCGGCGATGGCTAGTTTTAAGATCAGTTGCTTGTTGACTTGAGGCTTAGCGCCTTGATCGGCATCAAGGTTAATCTGTGGAGTATATCCAACTTCGCTTAACGTCGCAGCTACCGTACTTAATTGAACCTGGCCAGGGTCAAATTCAACATCCACCAATTTACGTGCAAAATTTACCTGCGATTTGAGAATCGCAGGATTAAGTTTGTGCAGGTTTTCTAATAGCCAGATACAAGAGATACAATGTATTGCTGGTACATAGAATTTTACACTGGCGAAAGTCGGTGAATCGAAGTCAATTACTTTCTTGCGGATATTTTTTTCATCCAGGTATGCGAAGGCTTCTTTGTTTGTGGCACCGACGGTGTTACCTGGATTTCTATCAAGGGTGTAGTATTCGCAAAGATCATTTGAGTCAAGAATTTCGAACACCGTCTTGCAGCCATAGCAACAAAAAGGCTTATCATTTAACCAAAGTGGTTCTTCACACGTCTGCCCGCAATGATAACATTTGAGCTCGCTGCCAACTTCGACTTCTACCATAATATGTTAAGATTCTACCGGTTCGTTTTTTAACGTGTAGGTCCAGAGAAGGCTTTCTGTATGATTGGCAACATCTTCGGCTACACTTCCATTAATAAGATGTGTAAGCCCTTTTCTGCCATGCGTTCCCATGGCAATAATGTCGCCTTTCACAAATTGAGTAAAGTGAATAATGCCTTCTTCTTCGTTGGGGTGATTAAAGATATTTACACTATAATCTTTAAATGCAAAACGTTTTGCGAAGTCATGTAACCGCTGCTGTGTTACCACATCAGAAGTAAAATTTAATGGTGTGTTGATCCACACTAAGTGTAAATGTGCGCCAAAGAAATTTTGCAGGGCTTTTACCTTAGCGATCAATTCGCTTTGATTTTCTGTGTCAAGTGTATTAGGAAAAACAATATTTTTAATTGGCCCTTTGTAATAGTCTTTTGTAATTAAGACGGGAACTGGCGCTTTGCGAATCATTTTCTCTGCGTTCGAACCTATAAAATACTCGCGCAAGCCGCTGGCTCCGTGTGAACCCATAATGACGAGATCGATTGCTTCGGCTGTTATTACATCCAGAATCGTTTTGGAAGGAACACCAAAATCCACTTCCCATTTTACCTTAACTCCCTCCCTTGAATACTTGTCAGACAACTTTTGAAATTGCTCATTGGCTTTTTGACGTAACTCCTTTAATAATTGCTCTTCAAAATTGAGAACCGGCATAAGCACAGTATCATGCATCACAGGAAGCTCAATAACATGCACCAGTTGGATGGTGCCTTTCGAACGTTCAGCTACGTCTAAAGCGAATCTGAAGGCATTTACGGCCGGTTTCGAGAAGTCGCAAGGAACAAGTATTTTTTTCATATTGAGAGAAGTTTATATGACAAAAATATATTGCGGGCATTTCTGCCTGCTTGATGGGGGTCAGGGCGAAATATGATTTATGTCAGGTCTGGAATTCAATAAAAGTTGATAATATTGACCTTGGACCTTTTACTTTTGGAGATTTCTAACCGTATGAGCAAGTTGTTAATACATCTAAATAAAGGGCCATTAAATGAACTTGTAACTACTAAAACGAATGGATGTAAGAGTGAAATTTCTCGGCGGAACCGGAACAGTAACAGGATCACGGTTTTTGCTTGATATTGGTGATTTCAGACTTTTGTTTGACTGCGGACTTTTTCAGGGCCTAAAGGAATTGAGACTAAGAAACTGGGAAGTATTTCCTGTTGATGCGTCATCCATTCATGCGGTGATCATCAGCCATGCCCATATTGATCACACCGGATATTTGCCAAAACTTATTAAGGAAGGTTTTAAGGGTCCTATTTATTGCACGCGACCCACAGCCGATTTAATGGAGTTGATGCTCTTGGATTCGGCCAAGCTTCAGGAAGAAGAAGCATCTTATGCATATGCCCATAAATATTCAAAACATGCCGTGCCGTTGCCGTTGTACACTTCTGAAGATGCGCAAAATGTCTTGCCTCTGATAAAAGATTTTCACTTCGATGAGGTCATCAAGATTAGTGAGCGGATAGAAATTATTTTTAAGGATGCGGGACACTTGTTGGGAGCTGCAATTACAGAATTGTTTATTAAGGGCGACAATCAAAAAAAGAAAATTGTCTTCTCCGGGGATCTTGGAAGAAGTAATGATTTCATGTTAAGACCGCCGGCAGTTATCGATGAAGCTGATATACTGTTTGTAGAGTCCACTTATGGTCACAAAGACAACCCTGGGGGAGATCCGGCGACAGAGCTTACGAGAATCGTAAACGATACATTTAAAAACAATGGCGTGTTGCTGATTCCTGCATTCGCCGTTGGACGGACGCAATTATTATTGTACCATTTGCACATGCTGATGGAAGAGGATAGAATTCCAGACGTGCCAGTATACATTGACAGTCCCATGGCAACTTCTGCGACATATTTATATTACAAGTTTCCGAAATACCACAAAGTAAAATTCAATCAGTCCCAATTCGCCAGGCAGTTGGAAACAAACATGCTGGTGTTTGTAAAAAATTCAAAGCACTCTAAGGCGCTGAATGAAATCAAAAGCCGCGCTATTATTATTTCTTCCAGCGGCATGATGACCGGTGGGAGAATACTGCACCATATGTATCATCGGTTGCCAAATAAGCAAGATACGCTGTTGATTTCAGGATACCAGGCTGCAGGAACACGGGGTCGTCGCCTTGTTGACAAAGAACCTACCATTCGTATTTTTGGCGAAGAAGTGGCGGTCAACTGTAAGGTTGAAAACATGAGTTCCTTTTCCGGACATGCCGACCGCGAAGAATTATTTGGATGGCTTAAAAATTTTAAGAATCCGCCGAAAGTTACGTTTACCGTGCATGGCGAAAATCCGGGTCTTTCGATTTACGCCCAGGCTATACGCGATCGGATGAAATGGAATGTCGTTGTGCCTGAATATTTAGAATCAATGCAATTGTTTCAAGGAATATAACTCGCATGTTTATCCAAGTCAAGAACTGCCACGAATCGTACGTTTGTGTTAGTTCTTGACTTGGGCATTAGCGTTAATGGCTTTTATTAAAAGTGTCCTCTTGCGTTACTTAAAGCGAGCATGCAGGGATACTATATTTGAAACCAATCCTGTTTTTCTTTCATAATGACCGTACCGGATTTCAATCATTTTCCAACGGTCCAGGCCCAGTATCCCATCCGTTGAGAGCATGCGAAATCCTAATCCTGCAAAATGGCTGTCGAACTTGGAAAGGTCATAGTCACTGGAATAGAATGGCGTGGTCTTTTCATGTGTCCTATATGGAGCGAAATAACTTGCGCCTGATTGGGTGTAATACCTGTAGAATGGTGTTACAGAAATAAAAGGTGTAATCTTGACGGCGGTTTCCAGTTCTGCGGTATGCGCTGTTAACTCCCAGTCATCCCAATAATAACGGTAAAAGGCGCGGAGAACAACACGGTCGCCGATGAAGTAATTTCCTCTTAATCCAATAGGGATTTTGAAGCGGGACCCGGGCAATAACTCAATTGATTCTGTATTGTCCGTGAAATAGACCCGGTTAAAGGGTAGGCTCAGATACCCTTCCTGATACGCAAGGTCTAATAACAGCATGACTTGCAAGCGCGTATTAATCACCTGGGACAAACCGATAGAAGCATTGTAGGTATTTCGGGATGTTAGTCCGGTAGGTTTTGATCCACGAAGTTCTATCGGATAGATAAGCGTGAGCTGGTCTTGAAACGTTTGCAACCGAAGGCTTACCTGCCGGTTATTATCTTTTGAATTTTTTGTGGCATTGATTCCGGCACCAATGGAATAATAATCATATTCAAAAGATCCGGCCAGTGTAGCACCAATAGAAGTTTTTTTCTCATCGTTTGTGCGCGCCCAGCTAAAAGAAGGGTAGTAGCGTTGATCCTGCGAAGATGCTGAAGAAATTGTAGAGGGATCAATTTTATCTGACGAGGCCGAGGTATAAGAATCCATTCCCAATTCTGCGACAAATGTATTAAGTCTGTTTTTCCGGTCTTTGCGACTCAAATGAATGTCAATTACACTCACAAAGTCAGTTAATCTCTCGGAACCAACGCCGCCCGTAACCGCTGCGTTGTTACCTTCCTGTTTATAGTAACTTGTGACAAAGTTAACCTCGTCGACGTTTAATTTCCTTGTCGCATAATGAGAGGTGTCTGAAGGAGCTTGATTAAACTGAGAAAATGCACTTACAATGGAAAGGTAAAATGCAATAATGATGATAGGTATCCGGATCATAACGCTTTTGTGTTAATTACAGCCACAACCTCCGCCTGACTTCCCCCCGTTGCCTCCCGAGGCGCCCTCCCTGTACAGCTGAAAGCTATTCTCAGTCTTCTGTACTTTTCGCATGGATAGTTCCATCTCAGCGTCGTTCAGATACATTTTTTGATATTCCTTTACCGGCTTACAGCTGCTCAGCAGCAACAGAGCAAATCCGGTAAATACAATTAACTTTCTAGTTCTCATTTAAGTTGAATATTTTGGGAATGATGTATTTTATTAGCGTCGTCTACAATGATGCAGGCAATTGAATTTATTTGGTTGATAAGATCCAGGCCCACGCGCGTTCCCATAACCATAACTGGAGTCGCCATAGCATCGGATAATTCTGCATAAGGACTGATGATGGTAACACTTTTGATTCCGGTAACAGGGAAGCCAGTGCGTGGATCAATCGTGTGGGAGTACCGTTGTCCGCCAATCGTTACATACTTTTCGTAGTTGCCAGAAGTTGCTACGGCCATATTTGTAATGTTCACATAGCTAAATGGATTTTTTGTATCTGGATCTGCAATTCCGATTGTCCATGGTTTCCCATTTTGTTGATGACCCCAAGCTGACAAATCACCCGAGGCATTTACTATGCCGCTGGTTATTCCTTTGTCTTTTAAAATTTTTTTTGCCTGATCTGCAGCATATCCTTTTCCAATTCCTCCGAAGCCAATGCGCATACCCTTCTCCTTAAGAAAAACTGTTCCAGCCTCGTTGTCTAGAATAATGTTTTTGTAGTTGATAAGTCTGACGCTTTTTTTGGCAGTTTCTTTGTCTGGAAGAGAAGACATCTTTGTATCAAAATTCCATAACCGCTTGTCAATAGAACCGTAGGTAATATCGAAAGCACCGGAGGTAAGTTCCGAAATTCGAATGGAACGTTGGATTAATTCGAAAACTTCGCGATCGACTCTTACCGGTTGTATTCCGGCTTGAGCATTGATTTGATTGGTTTGACTTGCCGGATCGAACGTGGTAAATAATCGTTCTATTCTTTGCATTTCCGCTACGGCTGCATCAATGCTTTCACTCGCCTGTAATTCTGCTTCGGCAAGCACACTGATCTCAAACATATTACCCATTAACCGCAGCGCGCGTTTATAAAGGTTAGGCGAAATAGCCAACAAATTATTTTCCATTTCTGGACTGATCGATTTGTTTTATGAATTCCTGTGGAGATTCGTTGGAATATCCATCCCATGTTTTCACTACTTTACCATCTTCATTTAACAAGAGTGTTAAAGGAAATTTTCCACTCGAGTTATATTGCTCTGCAAGCTTTTCATTGTGAGCTTTTTGGTTAGCATCCAATTGATTTTTTTTCAATCTTGGAAAATCTGCCCTAACTAACACCAGGTTATCATTGGCATATTGAATGAATGTTTCCTGTTCAAATACTTCACGTTTCATTTTTATGCACGGCGCGCACCAGTCGGAGCCGGAAAAGTTCAGTAGAATAAATTTGTGGGATTGCTTCGCTTCTTGCTGAGCTCGATTAAAGTCGGTTTGCCAGGATGGTTGTGAAGTAAAGAAGATAGCGAGAAAGGCGAAGGCTAAGGTTTTCATAGTTTAGAATTTGTCTAAGGAAGCATCGAGCGCTTTTGGTAGAAACGAAACACTGTTTGAATTTATTTGATTCCAAATCATAAACATTTTGAGTAATTATTTTTTATGATAATCAATTGACAATTGTTAAGGCAATTCGTAAGTCATACAATGCCTCATTTTATTCTCTTATTCAAGGAGGCTCCGTTGTATCGTTTGTCGATGTACTTCCAACTTCTCAATTTGAACCTTTATTAATGTTTGGCGTAACGTCTATGCTTCTTCATGAAAAACGAAAACGGGATAATTCGCGATTTCACTAATGACCTTGATCACGCTTTTATGAAACATTTGAGAAATAAAATTCCTGTTTACTGTACATAGCGCCAGCACATCGTTTTCATTTCGGTGAATATAACTATGAATGCTGGGGGCGATGTCAGCCGAACGAATAGAATCAAAATTGATATCGATTCCTTCACTTTTAGCTTGTTCGGAGATGATGAACTGCAGGTCTTTCATCTCCTCAAGGACATCCTCACTTACGGCTTCTTCATTAACCTGCAAAACTGTTAACTCGCATTGTAAGGCTTTAATCCAAGGCAATAATTGTTTTAACGGAAGTTTTTGCTCACCTAAGTAATCATAAGCGTATACGATGCTCGTGATTTGACTAAAAGTACGGTCAGGTGGAATTAACAATACGGGGATATTGCATTTGCGAATAGCATGGTAGGTATTACTTCCTGTAAAGAATTCCACAAGGTTTTCCACACCGTGTGTACCCATCACGATTAAGTCATAATGAGAAGCGCGTTCAGCGATAGCGTCACTTAACAGGCTACCCGATTGAATGACATCCGTTTCACACGATATCTTAAAAAACTGCTGCACTTCCCGGCTGAGTTCTTCCAGTCTTTCGGAAACAACATTCATTACCAATTCCTTTTCAGCAGCCAGCGCAGGCGACTTAGCCGATTGAACATTTAGGAGTGTCAGCATTGAATCGCTTGCTTTTGTAAATTTCGCAGCATAAGCAATGGCGTTCTGAGCGGTGTCTGAAAAATCGGTGGGGCAGAGGATTTTTTTCATGTCTGTGGAATGTTTGAAGTGTTGATGTTCCGAGTGTTAAAGTTCCCTATTCAAAAAAGTTAAATATTAACTTAACCGATATCGATATACTTAATTTCTTTTTTCAGCTTGCTTTTTCTGCTTCTCTTGTTTCTTAAAATATCTTCGGAAAAGAAAATTTGATTTTAACGCTTCCATATTTTCATTAAACCTGTCTGTGCCCTGTTCTACGCTTTTGATACTTTTTTCCAGAGAATTTCTCATCGTCGTATCGGTTAATAGCATTCCTGCAGTTCCTTCTCCCTGTTTCATATTTTCAACAACTTTCTTTAAATCTTGCATCATTACAGAAGTTTGTTCGCTGGCTTTTTGTATCGTCGATAAGGATTGATTGAGTTGACTTACCATCACCGTATCTGTAAACAATGCAGATACTATTCCGTTTCCTTCTTCGAGACGCGTTACAATGTGTTCGGCATTACTTGTTAATCGCTCCGTATTGGATCCTGCTCTCCTGAAATTAGAAACGGTCATTTTCAAGTCTTGACTAATGGCAGTATCTGACAAAAGACTCCAGAGGCTATTGCTGTTGTTTAGCTTGAACGTGATTTGCCGCAGGTTATCTGTAATGCGTTCGATGTTGTTGTTTGTTGTATTTAAGGTTCGCAGCATTTCATCCGTTTCTACCGGTTTAACTGAAAGTATAACATCACCTTCTTGAACAGGTTTTGATTCGCCCGGTTTCGAATTGATATTTATTAATTTATTGCCCATCAAACCATCTGTTCCGATTGATGCCACAGCATTTTGTTTAATAAAAGATCGCATTTTTGAATCTATCGTCATGTTGACATAAATCGCGGTATCATTGATGATATCGATGGACTTTACAGTACCAACATCTATTCCTTTAAACCGAACGTTGTTACCAGGAACCAGACCATTTACATTTGAAACGATTGCCTTAACGGTAAATGTTGAGCCTAAAAGATTTCGGTTCTTGCTCAGCATGTAAAGCATAAAAACTAGAAAGACTATTCCTGCGAGGACGAATAAGCCAAGTTGAACGTTATGTAGTTTTTTTGTTTTCATAATGTATGGCAGTTCACCTTATTTTAAAATATCCGCCGGGGTAATTGCGTCGTTTATACTGTTAAAAAGAACTCATGAATTTTAGGATCATCATAATGCTGTAAGTTGGCGTATGTATCTTCCGCATATCGTTTTCCCTCAATAAGCATAATCACGCTGTTAGAAGTTATGTTAATGCAATTCATATCGTGAGAAATGATAATGGATGTGGCATTATATTTCTTCTGTACCTGCAATATCAAATGGCTTATTTCCCGCGCGGTAATTGGATCTAACCCTGTGGTGGGTTCATCGTACAAAATAATCTGTGGCTGAAGAATAAGGGTGCGTGCCAATGCAATACGCTTTCTCATCCCGCCCGAAAGCTCGGAGGGCATCATGTCAACGGTGTGGCTGAGCCCGACGTCTTCAAGAACTTCCATTACTGCCTGCTCAGCACCTTTTACGCGCTGTTCTTTATTCCAGTGCCTGCGCAACGGAAACTCTAGGTTTTCCCTGACAGTCATCGAATCATACAACGCATTGCTCTGAAAAAGAAAGCCAATCCGGGCACGCAGTTTATCCAGCTCATCGGAATCGTATTTGGAAATATCTTCTCCGAAAATCTTTATCGTACCTTCATCTGGCGTTATCAGACTGATGACGCATTTAATAAGTACCGATTTTCCCGAACCGGACTTACCAAGAATCACCAAATTTTTTCCCGCTGGTACTTTCATTGAAAAGTTTCTTAAAACATGATTGTCACCGAAGGATTTGGAAAGATTTTCTATTTCAATAACAGGAGCGTCCATCCTTCGTATTAAGTTAGGTTTAATAAATCTGATATCTGTACCGCTATCAAATCAATGATAAACACAAGTAGCGATGAAAGCACGACAGCTGCATTGGCAGCTCTGCCCACGCCTTCCGTTCCATATTTCGTGTTGTATCCTTTATAACATCCAATAATTCCGATAGCAAATCCGAAGAAGAAAGTCTTAATTAAGGAGGGTACCGCATCGCCAAAGCTGAGGGCATTGAATACTTGTGTCCAGTATAAATACCAGCTTACATGCCCGCGGATATTCACACCGATGTATCCCCCATACAATGCGATTGCATTTGACAGATTTGATAAAACAGGTAGCATTAAGGTTGCAGCTGCAACGCGTGTTACCACCAGATATTTAAAAGGATTGGTTCCAGACACGTCCATCGCGTCTATCTGCTCGGTTACCCGCATGGATCCTAATTCGGCTCCCATTCCGGAACCTATTTTTCCGGCGCAAATCAGTGCAGTAATAACGGGCGAAATTTCTCGGATCAACGACACAGACACCATCGATGGTAAAAGAGATTCAGCCCCAAACTCTACTAAGGTTGGCCTGGATTGAATTGTAAGTACCAGGCCCATGATCAGGGCGGTGATACCTACCAGCGGTAATGATTTGTATCCAATCCAATAACACTGACGGAAAAATTCCTCGTATTCCTGCCGTGGTTTAGTGATCTCCCTAAAAAAACGTCCGGTAAAGCGGGCGATATCACCCATTTCATCTAGAAATTTAAAACGTTTTAATAGTGACCCTTTCATGTAATCAGTTTATCCTTCAGTTACCCGAAATTCAGATAGATAAGAAACTTTTCCCTTGATGATAGTCAATGAAGTTCCTGATAATTGTCATACTTGCAGCACAGGATGCACCCGCAAACTCCTAAACATGTACCTTTGGTAACTAATGCTATAACATGGAAAATGAGATTCAGGAAGGTTATCATTCATCCAGTAGCTGGATGCTGCGATTTGAGAAATATTTGCCTGAGATAGTCTATGGATCTATGGATGGGATCGTTACCACGTTTGCAGTAGTGGCGGGTTCGGCGGGGGCTGATCTTTCCATTAAGGTGATTTTAATATTGGGTGTTTCAAACTTATTGGCCGATGGACTTTCCATGTCTATAGGAAGTTACCTGTCCAAAAAATCCGAGCAGGACAATTATAACAAACACCTGCGCATTGAGGAATGGGAAATTGAAAACATGCCGGACATAGAACGACAGGAAGTAATTGATATCTATAAAGCTAAAGGTTTTGAAGGCCTGGAATTAGAAATGGTTGTTAACCGAATCACATCCAATAAGCAAGTATGGATTGACACCATGATGAAGGATGAGCTTGGGCTCACAGTAGAAAAAAAATCTCCTTTTCGTGCGGGCCTTTCGACATTACTGTCCTTTATTGTTGCCGGCGGATTACCATTGGTAGTATACATTCTGGCTTACGCGGGAAAGTTAGCACTTGAACCGTTCCTTCTTTCCTCCATCGTAACCCTCATGGCCTTTATTGTCATCGGTTATATCAAGACATATGTTACCCAAATTGGGTTAATGAGAAGCATATTGGAGACGTTGGTCCTAGGCGCATCAGCAGCAACGGCAGCTTATTTATTGGGCGATTACCTTGAAAAAATATTGACTTCACCTTAAGAATGTTCAAGTTGAAAATGTTTCTTATTTTCTTCTGTTACAGTTTTATTCGCTTCTTTAATAAGAGGCGCGGAGGAAATGGCTTGTGACGAGTTGTTACTGGTATATTCAATAGCGGTCACTTCCATTTTTAGCCATGTAAAATCGCCCTGTTTTAATTTCCAGGTAACCTCACTTTTGTTCGCGATACGTATGCCATTAAATTCCCGGTAACCAGTTACCCGTATGGACCATGTCTCCAAAATGAATAAGTCATTAAAGTCTCCATATCTTTTTCCTTCGAATCCGACTACATCACCATTTTTGTCAAAGGAAAATAAACCCGATGCAACGTCTTTACCGTTTTGCAGGATGGCACGTGCGCTTGCATCACTCACGTATTCCCACCGGATGAATTCACTCAATGCCACGCTTGGGCACCACATGATTTCCGCCAGGTAACGCATCCAGGTTCCCTGATCAATTTCTTTGCCCTGGCTATTGGCAATTGGGATCACATTCATGGCTTTAATGAACATGTTTCCATGCCCATTCGTTAATTTATCACACCCGCTAATTGTAAAAAAATTATCAGAATTAATGGTTGTTTTCCAAACAAAGCCTGGTGTGTCCGTTGTAATAAATTGTTCAGCGTCCATCTTCATCCACGAAGCCTGTGGTTTTGAACGCATCATTCCCTTTTGATATAAATGGACAAGCGGAGGTTTTACTTTACCGATTATGTTTGAACGGATTAGCCATTTTTGAACGACAGGAGGTAGGTATTGAATATGGTTCAGCGTAACTGTAGGACTACTGGTATTCGGCTGAGCAGATAACAAACTTTTGATCTCATGGTCAACGCGACGGTCGAATTGCTGCTGAAAGTATGACAACAGTACTGGGATCAGCAAGACAATATTTATAGCTGTTCCATATTTTGCATCATTCCAATAAAGGATGATAAGGGATTGTGAAATAACCAGGCAGCATGCACTAAGTGTCCACCACCATTGTTTCTTTTGATAATACAAATACAGCGAGAACATTAGTCCAATACTTGTAAGCAACCAGCCCAGGCCCACTGCTTTTGACCCAAAAGTGCTCAGGGAAATCATGGCACGGCCATCGAACGATTTGGCTATAGGCAATTTCCATTCTCCGGCAAATGCTAGGAAGTGTACTAATCCATGAATAAAAAACAAAAAATTAAAAATAAAGCGCATCATTTTAATCTTTAATTGAATAAGTCCAGACCGGGCATTGAACGTGATTGACAACATTTTCTGTTATGCTGCCTGTTAGCCAATGAACTAGTCCCTTTCGACTGTGGGTTGGCATAAATATAAGGCCGGCCTGTATTTCACGGGCGAACCGTAGAATTCCTTCTTGTTCAGAGTGATCGTTTCGAACATTTAAAGAATAATCATGGAAATGGTGATGCTCTGCAAATTCCTGTAGATCTTCCATTGCTTCATCATCCGACTTAAAAATATGCGGGGTGTTAATCCAGAGAATTTGAAGTTTTGCGTGAAAGAAATTTTGAATTGCTTTTACCTCATGGATAAAATTATTAGCCCGTTGCGTTGGTACAACTGGAAAAACTATGTTATCGATGGAGTCGAATTGAGAGCCGAGTGGTACAGCCACTACGGGAACAGTTGAGTAACGAACAATCTTTTCTGTATTAGAACCCACGAAAAACTCTTTAAGACCGCTGGCGCCGTGCGTGCCCATGACAATTAAGTCAATTTTTTTTTCTGCCACATAGGTCTCTATACTCTGCGTGAGTGTTCCAATATCTATTTTAAAAGTAATGGTAGCGTCTGGTGAGGCATATTCGTTTTTTAGCAGTACGAATTTTTCATTCAGTTGTTCTTCCAATTTCTGCATGAATACACCGCTAAAGGCCGCCGTATGAGATAACTCTGACGTTGCGTTATTCATGTACGTGTTATCGACGACATACAGCACATAGATTTCTCCTTTGTTCTTTGCTACCATATTCGCTGCAAACTTAAAGGCTTCCCGCGCGGTGGAAGAGAAATCACATGGAACAAGAATTTTCTTCATGGCTTTTCTTTTTTTCTCAAAGATTGGGGGAACGGAAGATGTTTTTAATGAGTATAGTCAAATCACCAACTGACTTTTATCAACTTCCACATGCGCAAAATGTATGTGAAGTTGATAACGATCAGTGCATTGCCGTTTGCACTGCTTTACATTTGTAACATGAACAAAAGAACACGCTATACGAGGTTGGGAAAATTCTTTGGCGTTTTTTTCCTCTTGCTTATTGTCCATCATTTTGTAATTCGACCCTGGATGTTGGATTGGGGCGCACCGAAAAAAATCGAGAAGTTAACATTGAGCGGAGACCGATTTATTAATGGACGATCGCATACCCGTGCCGTGCTAATCCACACCACGCCTGATAAAATCTGGCCATGGCTGGTACAAATGGGTCAGGAACGCGGAGGAATGTACAGTTACACGTGGTTAGAAAACATTGTTCTGGCAGACATGAAAAATACGTATGTCATCAGACCGGAATTTCAAAAACCGAGAATGCAGGGTGATACCATATGGCTAGCTAACAAGCGTCGTTACAAGGGAAAGGGCCACCAAATATTCGCTGAGGTAATTCCGGAAAAATCAGTCATTATGGTCGGTGATCAGGATTATATGAGGATTCAAAATGGGCAAACAGCAACAGGAGCCTGGAGTTTTTATCTCGTTCCTCAAGACGAGGAGTCAACCTGGCTAATTGCACGCTCGACAGAAGACGAGACAATTGGTAAAAGAGTGTTGCGCTATTTTACCTATGAAATTCCGCATTTCATTATGGAACAAAAAATGCTGAGGACGGTCAAACGACTTTCCGAAGCGTAAATATGTCAGCAACGAACCCGCGCCATTGGAGGAACATTGATTAAACTACTGATGTAAATCATATCCAGTATTGAATTCGGTCATTCCATTGCAGAGCCTGCAGAGATATTTTTATATCTCAATTCCCTACTATGATATTTGAACATGATGTTGATATCAGCAGCCGGAAACATGCTGCGCTTTTGCTGAGCGATAAGCTGATGCGCCATAAAAACACTGACGCGCAGGTTATCGCGATTCCTTTTGGTGGTGTTCCCATTGGATTTTGTCTCGCCGATCATTTAAATCTTGATTTTTATGTCATGCCTTGTCGCATGATCTCTCGGCCCGGTAAGGTATTAAAGTCTATTGGGTCAATCAGTGTTGATGATGTATACATCCACGACGATATATTGGATGTCCCTCAGAACTATCTATATCATCAAATCCAAACACTGAAAAGCAATATTGCCGACGAATTCAATGTTTATAACGCCATTCAACCGAAGGGTGATTTCGCCGATAAAACTGTTATTATCGTTGATGATGTTATTTTGAATAGCGATGCTGTAATGGCCTTATTGAAGGGTATTCAAAAACAAAATCCTGCTAAGATCATTTTTTCCGTTGCATTTATCACAGACGAAGCGCTTTGTGATATTACCAGGGAAGTAGATGAGGTTGTCTTTTTGTACAAGGATCGAAACGTTCAGCGAATTTGTAACATGGCTGCTGCTTTCCCTAAAGTAAAAAAGGAGGATGTGAAAAGCATGCTGCTGGAATCAGTTTCTGAAATCGCTGTTTAATGGAGCCGACAGCATCCTCTGGAAATAACAACAATGTACATGTTAGTTATTACGTGGTAAACGGAATAACCATGTATAGGCTGGTATCTGCTCCCTTTTACTTTTGCTGGCTTGGAATGGATCGTTAGATTGGTTTCGGTGGCTTGTGGGTTTAAGTTTTTTTACAGATGCTATAGACGGACCGTTGTCCAGAAAATTCAAGGTAACCAGTGTTTTTGGTGCGCGTCTGGATTCTGTTGCCGATGATGCTACGGTGTTTATTTCCATTATTGCGCTCTGGATAATTTATCCCGAATTTATGATTCGTGAATGGATCGCCATTGCCTGTGTTTTTCTTTTATTCGGTATCCAGACCGTTGCGGCTTTAGTTGCCTACAAAAGAATTACGAGTTTTCACACCTACATGGCCAAGACCGCAGCAGTAGCTCAGGCAGCTTTTTTTATTTTGATGTTTTTTCAATGGGGACCAATACACCTGGCTTTCTATGGTGCCATCGTCATCACAGGACTTCAATTAATAGAAGAAATCATTTTGGTCGTTCTATTACCTACGTGGAAAGCAGATGTCAGGGGGCTTTATTGGGTGTTGAAGAATAAGAAATAAATGCTAGGCGACGGATACGCCAATCAATTTTCCAATGCCGAACGTTATCGCTGCTGCCGCCAATCCAAATAACACTTGTCTTAATCCCGAATACCAAACATTTTTCCCTGTAAATAATGTAATGGCTGCACCAATCAAAAACAGACCAGCAGCGCTAAGTAATGTGCTAAGTGCAATAGCCTTCATTCCGTTGATAAACATGAAGGGTAAGACCGGAATGACAGCGCCAATGGCAAAAAGTATAAAAGAGTAAATGGCTGCTTCAATTGCCGAGCCTTTTAAATCCTCAACATCAATTCCAAGTTCCTCTTTCACCAATATGTCGTGGGCCTCATTCTTATTACTCATAACATCCTTTGCGATTTTATTGGCCTGATCTTCTGGTATACCTTTAGCCATGTAAATCAACGCAATTTCTTTTTCCTCAGCCTCAGGGTTGGTTTCCAATTCCTCCATTTCTATTTGCATTTGATTTTCATACAACTCTTGCGAGCTCTTAACCGAAATCCATTCTCCCAATGCCATTGAAAGTGATCCCGCTAATAACCCTGCAATTCCGGCTAATAAAACTCCTTCCTGATTGCTCGCCGCTCCCGCTACACCCATAACCAAACTAAAATTTGAAATCAAGCCATCATTGCCGCCAAGAACGGCTGCCCTGATCGCATTCCCGCCAACGGAACGATGCCTGCTTTCAAATTTGGAGATTTGAGCGCCAGTTACGTTCTTTTCTTTTTCAAGTATCGCGCGGAGAATTTTTACATGCGTCGATTCTGTTCCCGTGAGTTTTTGGTTTTTTGCCTGTTTCTGATTGATCATAGCATTCGAAATGCTCTTTTCGGTATCCATTAAAGTACCCAACACATAATTGTATCCGAATATCTTTCCAATAGAATTTATGGTTTTTGCGCGCCAGGAAGGCTGCATTGATTCTTTTAAGCTGATGTTCTCTTTTTTGGCAAAGGCTTCCGCATGACTTTTTTCAATGTTGCTCATTTGCCGGAAAACATTGGCCATCGTCTCATCGGTCTCATGTTCGGCGAGTTTTTGATAAAGAAACCCTGCGTCTATTTCAGTTTGTATGTTTCGATTTTTCATAATTGTGTTGAGTTCGGCATGACGATATTATGGTTTGGGAACTGTTAAAAAGTAAACGATTACACATAACGTAACAGTTGCTGTGACTAAAAGGGCAACCATTGAATTGAAGTGAAACCAAAGCAGGCCCGTCAGAGAACTTGCCAACAGGGTGCAAATACTTTGGAGTCCAGTGTACGTTCCGATGGCAGTCGCCGTGTCTTTTTTGTCGGTGATGTTAGAAATCCATGCTTTTGAAATTCCTTCGGTTGCAGCAGCATAGACCCCATAAAGAAAGAACAGTCCAAAGAATATATACAAGTTGGTGTTGAAGGCCATACCCAAATATACCAGGGTAAATATGGCGAGCCCTATAATAAAAATCACTTTTAATCCACTGCGGTCAGCAACAATACCTATTGGGAAAGCGCATAAAGCAAAAATGAGATTGTAGAAAATATATACACCTATCACCTGGGTATCTGAAATGCCTGCTTCTCTTGCTTTCAGTAGAAGAAAAACATCCGAACTATTAAACAACGTAAATATCAGGAGCCCGATAACTAACTTTCGGTACACCTTAGGACTATCATTCCAATAATGGAGAAATGAAAAAAAAGGAGTTGATACTTTCGACTTTTGCTCAAAAGATTTTTTGTCCTTTATCAGCAACGATGCAAAAACAGCAAACACACCGGGGATAAACGCAATAAAAAAAAGTGCCTTGTATTCTTCAGGATAAAAGTACAAATAGGCCAGCGCTAACGAGGGTCCCAACACAGCGCCAACGGTATCCATAGAACGATGAAAGCCGAAGATCTTACCCTTTGTGTCGGTCGTGGCTTCGTCGGAAAGTAAGGCATCTCTGGCTCCTGTTCTTATTCCTTTTCCAAAACGGTCAAGGGTCCTCGCGAAAAATATCCAAATGGGATAAGTAAATATCGCCATCATCGGTTTAGAAATCGCACTGAATGCGTAACCGACTTGAACAAAGGGCACACGCTTTCGTGTAGTGTCAGACAATTTTCCAAAATATCCTTTGCTTAAACCTGCGGTGGCTTCTGCGACACCTTCGAGTACCCCGATAAGTACAACGGAGAACCCGATGGATTTAAGATAGAGCGGCATGATAGGATAAAGCATCTCACTGGCTGTATCGGTCAGCAGACTAATAATTGATAGAATCCAGATCGTTCGGGTAATATATTTCACAGTGGCTGTTGGATTTCTGATTGCCGGCTTTCATCGAGTGATTGAGAAACTCCTTTGCGCCATATCGCGAATGTAAATAATCATCGTTTCTCAAATAGCTGATTGAAGTCAGATTTATCCTTGATTCAAATCATAGCAATGGTGCATGATCATCCTTTCCTTTGGGATGTTTAAGTAAGGTCTTATCCAACTTCGGGTTGTCAGATTCAATACACATATGAAGCTACTCATCATTTACTTTTCTTTCTCGGGCAACAATGAAATGCTCGTTGATGATCTCAAAAAAAGATTAGGATGCGAAGCGGTAAAAATCATTGAATCCAAAAAAAGAAAGGATATGACAATTTTGTTTGATGTGATGTTCAATCGAACACCCCGCATCAATAATATCGGGAAGAATTTGGAGGAGTATGATCATATTATTTTAATAGCGCCAATATGGGCTGGAAAAATTGCTTCTCCCCTGAAATCGCTTCTTCTTTTGGAAAAAGAAAACATTCATGACTATTCATTCATTTGTGTTTGCTCCGGCGTTGAAAATCAGAAGGAGAAAATACAGACACAGCTGACCAACTTACTTCGAAAAAAACCAGTCATCGTTACAGAGCTTTGGATAAATGATTTGTTGCCCGCTGATCAAAAAAATAAAATCAAGTATGTGACGCCATACAGGTTACAACCAAAAGATTTTGTAGTTTTTGCTCCTGAAATAGAAAAATATATTACGGTTGTATCCAAACAATTCAAATATATTTGACCTGCATCTCTTTCACCCGGTTTATCTGATGAAGGAAATGAATCGAATGCTGACTATTTCAGCGCAATACAGTCAATTAACTCGCTGCTATGCTTAACGCTATTATTAATTTCTCGATTCATAATAAGCTGTTGGTTGGGTTATTTATACTTATTCTGATTGCGTGGGGAAGTTATTCTGTTACACAGCTTCCCATTGACGCAGTACCCGATATAACAAACAATCAGGTCTTAGTTCTGACTTCTGCCCCGTCCCAGGCTGCATTGGATATCGAACGTTTGGTAACATTTCCGGTTGAGCAGACCATGGCTACCATTCCGGGCATCGAGGAGATTCGTTCATTTTCACGGTTTGGATTGTCAGTTGTTACTATTGTATTTTCTGATGCAACGGATGTGTACTGGGCACGGCAGCAAGTAAGCGAGCGGCTAACAGAAGCCAAAAAACAAATACCACCTGGCGTCGGCACACCGGAAATAGCTCCCGTCACGACTGGGCTGGGCGAAATCTATCAATACGTTATCGAAGTGAAGCCCGGCTATGAAAAGCAATATTCTATCATGGAATTGAGAACGATCCAGGATTGGATTGTACGAAGGCAATTGTTAGGTACCAAGGGAGTGGCAGATGTAAGTAGCTTCGGCGGATACCTGAAGCAATATGAGGTTGCCCTTAACCCGGAAAAATTGCGTAGCCTCAATCTGTCGGTGAGTGAAGTTTTCCGGGCACTGGAGGCGAATAATCAGAACACAGGGGGCGCATACATCGAAAAAAGTACGAGTGCCTATTTTATTCGAAGTGAAGGACTCATTCAGTCGGAAGAAGATATTAGCAACATCGTCGTACGGAATTTGGAGTCGGGCGTACCGCTGCTAATCCGCGACGTAGCAACGATAAAGCTAGGTCACGCGATACGCTACGGGGCAATGACCGAAAATGGAAAAGGTGAAACGGTTGGAGCGGTAGTGATGATGTTAAAAGGAGCGAACTCTTCGGAAGTTATTGCAAATGTGAAAGACAGGATTGAACAAATCAAAACCACGATGCCTGAAGGAGTAACCATTGAACCTTTTCTGGATCGAACCAAGCTGGTTAACAACGCCATTGCAACCGTAACTAAAAACCTTGCAGAAGGTGCGCTGATCGTCATTCTTGTTCTCGTTTTGTTATTGGGAAATCTTCGTGCCGGTCTGGTGGTCGCGTCGGTGATACCACTGGCTATGTTATTTGCCATAAGTATGATGAACTTGTTTGGAGTTTCCGGCAACCTGATGAGTTTAGGGGCAATTGATTTTGGACTAATCGTAGACGGCGCCGTTATTATTGTCGAAGCTACATTGTTTCATATTGCTTCTTCCAATTTTAAAGTAAGGCTTTCGCAGGCACAAATGGATGAAGAAGTTAAGATATCGGCGAAAAAAATGATGAGTGCTGCGGCATTCGGTCAGATCATTATTCTCATTGTGTACCTACCGATTCTGTCCCTGGTAGGTATCGAAGGAAAAATGTTTAAACCCATGGCACAGACCGTAATTTTTGCCATCATGGGAGCGTTCATCTTATCACTTACGTATGTGCCGTTAGCATCCACGCTTTTTCTGAGTAGGAATCCTGTTCACAAAAAGAATATTTCAGACAGGATCATTGATAAGCTGCATAAGTACTATGAACCGTTGTTGAAATGGTCATTGAACAAGCGGGTCGTCATCATCGGTGCTTCTGTTGTGTTGCTTACCGTCAGTCTTTATATTTTTTCGACCCTTGGCGGCGAATTTCTACCTGAGCTGGATGAGGGAGATTTTGCGGTGGATACCCGCATTCTTACCGGCAGCAGTTTGACATCTACCGTTGAGGCTACACTGCGTGGTGAGGAAGTATTGCTAAAACATTTCCCTGAAGTTGAAAAGGTAATTGGAAAAATCGGTTCCGGAGAAATTCCTACTGATCCCATGCCCATTGAAGCGGCTGACATGATGGTAGTGATGAAGGACAAGTCGGAATGGGTAAGCGCGAAAACCAAAGATGAATTAATTGGAAAAATGCAAAAGGTATTAAGCGAAAATGTTCCTGGCGTTTGGTTTGGGTTTCAGCATCCGATTCAAATGCGGTTTAATGAACTGATGACCGGCGCCCGTCAGGATGTCGTTGTAAAAGTATATGGTGAGGATCTTGATGAACTAACGCATTATGCTGCTGCAATCGGGAAACTTGTTGCCAACATCGAGGGAACGGAGAGCCTTTTTATAGAAAATATTACAGGGCTTCCACAGATCATCATCCGGATGAAACGGGAACAGCTTTCTAGGTATGGACTTACTATTCAGCAGGTGAATGAAACCATTAATACCGCGATGGCGGGTCAAAGTGCAGGATTGTTGTTTGAAGGTGAAAAACGGTTCGATATTACCGTAAGGCTTGACATTGCGAACCGGAAATCCATTGACGACGTGCGCAATCTTTATATCACTACCAATGACGGCCGCCATCTGCCATTAACGCAAGTGGCAGAGGTAACAATGGAAGCTGGTCCGAATCAAATTCAACGCGACGATGCCAAGCGAAGAATTGTTGTAGGATTCAATACACGGGGCAGAGATGTAGAAAGCATTGTGAATGAATTGCAGCGCAAGGTGCAGAGCAGTCTGAGCTTTGCACCCGGTTATTATGTGACTTATGGCGGGGCGTTCCAAAATTTGCAAGAAGCCACCGCCAGATTAACTATAGCCGTTCCGGTAGCACTCATTCTTATTTTTATTCTTCTGTATTTTACATTTGGGTCAGTGAAGCAAGGCCTTCTGATTTTTACAGCCATTCCCCTTTCAGCTATCGGCGGTATCTTGGCTTTGTGGTTGAGGTCAATGCCTTTCAGCATCTCCGCAGGTATTGGTTTTATTGCGCTTTTTGGTGTCGCAGTATTGAACGGCATCGTACTCATCGCTGAATTTAATCGCTTAAGAAAAGAGGGAATCAGCGACCTTCGTGAAATTATTATGAAAGGAACTTCAACTCGTTTACGTCCCGTGCTCATGACGGCTACTGTAGCGTCGTTGGGTTTCTTGCCAATGGCGCTTTCGCACGGCAGCGGTGCTGAAGTGCAGAAGCCGTTAGCGACCGTCGTGATCGGTGGTTTAATCAGTGCAACGTTATTGACACTGGTTGTTCTCCCGGTATTATATTTTGCAGTGGAAAAATTTATAATGAAATCGAAGCATCAGGAAATTAATTAAGAAATCATGAATATTTCCCAAACAAACTTCTCTTCTGTGACCGTTATAACTGCCAGGCAATGAAAAAGTTTCTGATATTATTATTGCTATATAGCTGCTTCATATTTTCGGCGGTAGCTCAGCAGGCAGCGCCAACAGTAAATGAAGTGATAGCCCTGGCGTTAGAAAAAAATCCCGCGGTGCAAGCCGCTTCACTGGATGTGAAAACAAGATCCGCTTTAAAACGCACAGCGCTGGATATCCCAAAGACCGAGGTGTCATTGCTTTACGGACAGTATAACAGTGTTCAAAAAAAAGATAACAACATTACCATCAGCCAAAGCATTCCATTTCCTACACTTTTAGGCCGGCAGCATACGCTAAATAGTATGGAGGTTAGGCACTCGGAATTGCAAGAGACTATTACACGGAATGAAACGATTTTTCAGGTAAAGCAAACGGTAAATCAATTGCTTTACTTCAAAGCCAGGGAGCAAGCCTTGTTAAAACAAGATTCATTGCTGGTACATTTAGTAAGAATTGCCGATGTACAATATAGAACCGGTGAGGGTACCTTGCTTGGTAAAACTACAGCCGAAACCCAGTTGGTTGAAATGAAAAATCAGCTTCACCGAAATGCGGCGGATATTCAAACCACAATCCGACACCTACAGCTGCTAACGCAGTCTCCTGAAATCAAAGATGTAACTGGTGTGTTGGAGACTTTCGTGACGGATTTTCAAATTGACTCTGTCGATGCATTGGAAAACCCGAATATCATTTTAGCAAAACAGAATGTTTTGATTGCTGATCAACAAAGGAAGGTTGAAGCGGCGCGCATGCTACCAGATTTGCGCTTCGGATATTTTAATCAAACCTTAATTGGTTTTCAGAATATAGAAGGCCAGGAAATTTATTATGGATCGGATAAAAGATTTCAGGGTTTCCAGGTGGGTCTATCTTTTCCGTTATGGTTTGCGCCTCACACATCGAAAGTGAAGGCAGCGAATCTTGCAGCACAGTCTGCAGAGAAGCAAGCAGAGGCCTCTCAGTTACATATCACACAACAGTACTCCCAGGCTATTCAGGAATTAAACAAAAACAAAAACAGCTTGACGTATCTGCGAAGCTCTGCGCTCATTACAGCTGACCTCATTTCCAAACAAAGCAGAAGATCTTTTGAAAGCGGCGAACTGGATTATAGCACGTTGCTGCAAAACTTGCGGCAGGTTTTATCCATCCGCGAGCAATATTTATTAGCACTATATGAATATAACAATAGTATCGTCACCCTGCAGTACCTTAACGGCAATAAATAAATGAGAAATGTTATTCTGATAACGATCGCAGCTTTCCTATTCGTATCGTGCGGACAAAATCAAAGTGAGCCACCCACAGAAAGTGTTGAGTCGGCCTCCACGGATATTATTACGTTAACGCCTGATCAATACAAAGCAGCAAATATTGGGATCGGGAAGATTGAGCGTAAGGCAATTGGGACAATGCTGCACGTAAATGGTATGCTGGATGTTCCTCCTCAAAATCTTGTTACCATCTCGGCGCCGATGGGAGGTTTCGTGAAATCCACGAAATTACTTCAGGGAATGAAAGTAAAGAAAGGTGAGCTCTTAGTCTCTTTAGAAAACCAGGAGTACATACAGTTGCAGCAGGACTACCTTGATAATAAAAGCAAACTTGAATATCTGGAAAGCGAATACCAACGTCAACAGGAACTCGCAAAAGAAAATGTAAACTCACAAAAAACAGTACAACAAGCAAAGTCACAATTTCAAAGTGCCCAGGCAATCGTTAAAGGGCTGGAGGCAAAACTTGGCATGATCAATATCTCACCGGGGTCTTTAACGCAGGATAATATCAGATCTACCATTCATCTTTATGCACCGCTGAACGGGTATGTTACAGTTGTTAATGTAAACATCGGACAGTTTGTAAATGCAGCCGACGTTATCTTCAAGATTGTAAATCTGGAACATCTGCATGCAGAATTGCAGGTGTTTGAACGCGATATACACACGCTCAAGATCGGTCAAAAAGTAACTTTTAAACTGGCCAACGAAAACAATAACCGCACGGCTACTGTACATTTGATCGGGAAGGAAATAAGTCCTGAGCGAACAGTACGCGTTCATTGCCATCTCGATAAGGAAGATGAGAATTTGTTACCTGGAATGTATATTACTGCCAGCATCGAAAGCGAAACAGCGGACGCAGAGGTATTACCGGCTGACGCGGTTGTAAGCTTCGAAGGAGACGACTTTGTATTTGTGCAGGAAACGAATAACAAATTCAAAATGACGAAAGTAAAAACAGGTAAAAGCGCCGGCGAGTATGTGGCTGTTGAATTTCCCGAAGGTTATGATAAAGCATCGCCCGTCGTCACCCGTGGGGCGTTCAATTTGCTGGGCATGCTAAAGAACACACAAGACGAGTAAGCCGAAAGGGCTCAGCAAATACTGCAGCCAAGACCGCGCTGAAAGTTAAAGTTTAACGCTTTACATCGCCCGCTCGATAAACCCAAACAGATTTTCCTTATATTCTGTAAAAGCATTGTTGAACGATTCAAGTTCTTGCATGATGGCATCATGCTCTTTAAAGTATTCTGTTTTCGTTTCGTCCTTTGTTTGAAGCATGTCTGCGAGCCTGGTTTCATGATCACGGAGTTTTTTTCGCAGATCGACGATTAACTCATTCTTATAGTAGATCAATAAGTTCTGGAAATGGTCAATTTGCTTTTTGTCCTCAACGGCTGTGAATTTGGACGCGTATTGATCCAGTAGCTTTTGGAAAAAGTTAAATTCCCGCTGCCATAGCAGTGTAGCGGAGAGCCAGTTAAGTGTCCTTCGATGTTTCTCCAATAAGGATGGTTGAAGAATGTAGTTGGTGGTAACTGATGCAGCAGAGATCATATAAGTATATTTTTAATGTAAAGCTACTGAATCTCAATTTCGTGAATCCTGACAATTATAAGAGCATGAAATGATTATTATCATATCATCATTTCTTTCAAAATCTGACTTTAATCAATTCTGTTGCTGACGCCAATCATGGGGAAACGAGGCTTATAAAAATAGTTTTGTGTACCACACTGATAACGTGGGAATATCTATGAGCGACTACAGCATACCTTTTAGTAATTTGACAATGGCCAACCTGGCCCAAGTCGGTGGGAAAAACGCTTCGTTAGGCGAAATGATCCAAAACTTAACGCAGCTGGGCGTGCAGGTTCCTGATGGATACGCTATTACCGTGAAAGCTTACACGGAATTTTTAGAGTTCAACAAAATTGATGAGCCATTACAGAAGACTTTGGATGAACTGGATCGCAAAAATCTATCTAATCTGGCAGACATTGCGCAACGTTGTCGGGATTTGATCAAAAGGTCCGACTTCCCAGATCACGTTAAGGAAGCAATTGCCAAAGCACATGAAGCGTTGATACAAAAGACCGGTCAGCAAAACTTGTCTTTTGCAGTTCGAAGCAGTGCAACCGCAGAAGATTCGCCGACAGCAAGTTTTGCAGGTCAGCATGAATCATTTCTCAATATCCATGGTGTTGACCAGGTACTTGAATCTGTTCGTTCTTGTTATGCATCTGTGTTTAATGATCGTGCTATTAAATACCGAATGGACAATAATTTCGCTGACATGCAAGTTGGGTTATCCGTGGGTGTGCAAATTATGGTACGCTCGGATCGAGGTAGCGCAGGCGTTGCGTTTACAATTGAGCCGGAAAATGGCAACGAAAATTTGATCTATATCACGGGTGCCTGGGGCCTCGGCGAAAGTGTTGTGCAAGGCGCCGTGAATACGGATGAATTTTATGTCTTTAAACCAGCGCTGGCCGCTGGCAAAGAGGGATTGATCTTCAGGCAGCTGGGAAGCAAGCAGCAGATGCTTATTTATGGGAACGCTAGCAACGGTAAAAGCACGGTTTGGGAAGAAACAACGCCTTCGCAACGGGATCAGTATGTGCTGACAGATGTTGAAGTGAATAAGGTCGGCTCTTGGTGTGCCGAAATCGAAAAGCATTATGGTTTGCCCATGGACATTGAGTGGGCGAAGGATGGAATTACGCACCAGCTTTATATTGTCCAGGCGCGTCCGGAGACTGTTCATGGAAGGCAGAAGAAATTGTCTGTAAAAGAATATTCTTTAGAAACGACAGCGCTCCCGATTCTTTCCGGAAAAGCTGTGGGCAGCAGCATAGTTTCCGGAAAAGTACGGATAGTAAAGTCACTCGCCGATGGCAATAAAGTAGAACATGGCGATATCATCGTTGCAGACATCACCAATCCCGATTGGAACGCACTTTTGAAGCGGGCAATCTGCATTGTTACAAATAAGGGCGGACGAACAAGTCATGCTTCCATTATTGCAAGGGAATTAGGCATTTCTGCTGTCGTCGGAACGATGAATGCCACGGAAATTCTTAACGATGGCCAGGTCGTTACCGTATCGTGTGCCAGTGGTGATGTTGGCGTCGTCTACAACGGTAAGTTAGAATGGCAGGAAAAGGAAACGCCTGTTCGCATTTTGGCGGATATTCATACCAAGCCCATGTTTATTCTTTCTGATCCGCAAAAAGCATTGTATTTGGCAACGTATCCTAATGATGGTGTTGGTCTTTTAAGAATGGAATTTACCATTAGCAATAGTTTGCAGATCCACCCTATGGCGTTGGTAAAATTTGATTCGTTGCCCAATACAACAGAGAAAAAACAAATTGAAGCGTTAACACGCCACTACAAGGACAAAAAACAATTTTTCATAGACAAACTTGCGGAGTCCATAGGCCTGGTGGCGGCGGCATTTTATCCGAAACAAGTGATTGTGCGCATGAGTGATTTCAAAACAAATGAGTATGCTAAATTGTTGGGTGGAAAAATGTTTGAACCCCACGAAGAAAATCCAATGTTAGGGTTTAGGGGCGCAAGCCGTTATTATAACGAACGGTATCGCGAAGGTTTTGGATTAGAATGCGCTGCCATTCGAAAAGTGAGAGAGGACATGCTGTTGACAAATGTGAAAGTTATGATTCCATTCTGTCGCACACTAGAGGAGGGGAGAAAGGTTATAGAAGTTATGAAATCCTTTGGCCTGCAACGCGACAAAGATGGACTTGAAATATATGTCATGGCTGAAATCCCAAGCAACATTTTACTTGCAAAGCAATTTGCGGAATTATTTGATGGTTTTTCAATAGGCTCAAACGACCTTACACAGCTAACGTTGGGGCTGGATCGTGACTCAGAAATTGTAAGCGATATTTTCGATGAAAACAATGATGCAGTGAAATTTCAGATCAGGCACTTAATTGACCGTGCGCATGAACAAGGTGTCAAAGTTGGATTGTGTGGTCAGGCACCGAGTGACTACCCTGAATTTGCTGCCTTTCTTGTTCAGCATGGGATTGACTCCATCTCTTTCAACCCAGACGCAATTATCAAAGGCATCGAGAACATCGCCGCAGCAGAAATAATGGTTCAACACACAGTTGACATACCATAAGTTAACTAACTGCAAATACCTTTAACATCTAAAACTTCAACACCTCAACACTTCACATATGAATACCGATAATCGCGAATTCTTCGAGCAACTTGGAAACTTATTTTATTCTCTGGCCTTAGACCGTTCAATAGATCCAATTGAATATTCCGAATTAAAAATGCTGATAAGCAAAGACTGGATGTCTCAACCTCAGGACTCCGATATGCCCATCCCCGAAAATGTTCACCTCATGTTTGTGGAAATGGATGCTTTACAGACAACAAATGTTTCGTCAGCCGATGCATACAATAGCTTCGCACGATATTATGCTACACATCCGGAAGCATTTACACAAGAATTGGTGGAAAGAATTCAAGAAACAGCAACCTCAATCAATTCTTTTTTTCCTGCGCATAATCCTTATAGGAAAAATCACCTGGGTGATTTGCTTATATTGCTTCGGAACAAGACCAATATCCCCAATTATTAGGCGCCATAGCTCCATACTTATAATACACAGATGAGGATTCAAACGATAGTGCCAGGTCCTGATACTTCTATTTTGCGTATACTTCAATATATCGTTTTCGGATCAATCATTTTGTATTTTGGAAAAGATGTCTTCATCCCTATTAGCTTTGCTTTACTGATAAGTTTTGTTTTACATCCGGTTTGTGCGTGGATGGAGAAAAAAGGAATAGGAAGACTGACTGCTATTTTAATAGCGCTAAGTTTGTTGATAATCGCAGGTCTCCTTCTCGTTGCATTATTGATTTATCAGTTCGCTAGTTTCCTAAACGAACTACCTGCTCTTCAGGAAAAACTTTCAAAGTCTATAGAAGATCTGAGCGTAATGCTCGTAAATGTTTTTGGAATTTCCCTCGAACGCCAAAGAGAATGGGTCGCAAAATTAACTAATCAATCCGGCTCGGGCATTCTTTCTATAATTCGAAATGCGATTGCCACTTCCGCATTTTCAGCAGTACTGTTAGTAATCATTCCGGTCTATTCAGCGCTGATCCTATATTATAGACAGCACTGGATGAAGATTGTTCAAAGACTGTTCCCGAAGGAAAACAAAGAAAGCCTGCACGAGATTATTTCTCAGACGGTTAATACTTATTATAATTTTATAAAGGGCATGGCCATCGTATACCTCGTTGTTGGCATTTTAAATAGCATTGGATTATTGTTGTTGGGAATACCTCACGCTTTACTTTTCGGGTTTATAGCTTCCGTACTCACGTTCATACCGTACGTTGGAATAATGGTTGGTTCCCTCTTGCCGATAGCCATCGCGTGGATTACCTATGATTCAATTTGGTATCCTGTGGGGATTATTGCGATTTTTGCATTTATTCAATACCTGGAGGCCAATGTTATTTTTCCCTTCGCCGTGAGCAACAGGCTTAATGTAAATACGCTGGTGATGCTCATCGCGGTTTTTGTCGGAGGTATTCTTTGGGGACTAGCCGGAATGATTTTGTTTGTTCCTTTTCTGGGTATCGCTAAACTCATTGCAGATCACAACCCGAAATGGAAGACGATTTCCATGATGCTGGGAATGAACGATAAGTAACAAGTGTCGTTATACGCTACGCAACGTGACGATCCGATGCAACAGATAATGATGAGTTAAGAATTGGCGACCACGCTAGCTGCCACTTATTCTTGAAACAAATTGGTAGGTGTTGAGATAGGTGAATAAATTTTTATTGCTTAATACTATATGTCCACACGGGACAATCCAAATGATTCACAACGGATTCAGCGACACTTCCTAAAAAGAAATGTTTTAAACCTTTACGGCTATGGGTAGCCATTGCGATCATATCGGCTTTGATATCTTCAGCGAAATCCAAAATGCCATCCCGTTCGCTGAAGTTGTTTTTAAAATTCAAGGTATAGTTCTTGAGGTTATAATGTTTGGCATACTCTTCCAACATACTGCGTCCTTCTTCATCGGTCTTGAAGTTCTCAGGTGTATTGATAAAGACGATGTGAAGTTTTGCCTTGAAAAATTCCTGGAGACTTACAACGTGCTGAACAAGATCGGTTTGATTCAGCGCCAGTGTAGAAGGGAACACAATATTTTGTATACCCCCATAACCTTTTGCGGTTCGGACGGACAGCACAGGCACAGGCGAAAAACGAACGACTTTTTCCGTGTTTGAACCGATTAAAAACTCTTCCAGTCCGCTCGATCCATGTGTACCCATAACTACCAAGTCAATTGCATTTTCCTGAATGAATGCGCGAAGGCTTGGCAACACAAAGTCATAAGTTAAGGTGAAATGAATTGCAATTGGTACAGGAGAATAATATGCCTGTTTCATTTTTTGAAAAGCATCGTTGGCCTGAGCGTCCATTTTCTTCACGAGTTCGGGATCTGCGGGATAGGGTTGTATTCCAAATGCTGTCTCGTACATCAATGGCAACTCCACCGCGTGAACCACAAAAATTTCACCTTTGCTAACCATGGCCAACTCAAGAGCAAACTTGTAAGCCTCTTTCGAGGGTTTAGAAAAATCACAGGGAACGAGGATCCTTTTCATGATAAAGTTGGTTCAAATGGTTTGTTGAAAACTTTGCTGTAGATCTTCGTTGATCGTATCGATAACTTTAACGACAGGACTCATGTTGACTTTCGATTTTATGGAATTGGAGATGAGACAATTTTGTTCTGTTCTTTGAAGGATGCGCAATGCCCGATCCTGATCTTTTAGATGTTGTATAGTAACGGTGGGCTCAAGGGATACCTCGCTCATAACAAATTTGCCATCGACCTGTTCCAACATACCCGTCGCCTTACAATCGAACGACTTAAAATCAAGTTTTGAATTTTCAGCAATTGCAAGGAAGGTTGTCATAAAACAGCTGCTTACAGAGGCTGTGAATAAATGTTCGGGCGACCATATTCCAGGCATACCCTTAGGAAATTGCGGCGGTGTAGCGACTTCAATGCATCCTTTGGCTGCTTGTGACACCGTGAGTTCCGGTGAACACATGATGCCCTTCCGATCAGAATCCCAATGAATATCGACGTAATATTGATGACGTTCCATGGTTGTTGTATTTACAGTACGAACTTACTGGCCTTGTTATTTTATTTGTATGACCTTTATCATCTTTTAAAATGATTGACCTCATAGAAAGGACGGCCGACGATGACTTGTTTTATAATTAATTTGGAACAGTTGAATAGGATAGAACTTTTGAGAGAATGATTTTTAACGGAAGAAGCTTTTTTTTATGGTTCCTGCTTTTGGCTTCAATAGGATGCCAGCGCAAGATTAGTTCTACGATAGCTACAACGTATGCGGCACCCGTAGTTGAAATTACCATTGATCCCATTAAGATTCCTGATGATTACTCAAATTCGGCTTATCATGGGCTGCGTTTTGGAGCAGATGTATTCAAATTTTATGGCCAACGTTCATACGAGCCCTTTTGGTTGAAAAATAATATCAGAGCGATGCAGGCTGATTCCATGATTATGATAATCAGGTCAGCCAGGCGGTATGGCTTATTACCGCAACGCTATCACTTTAATGAGATACCAGAATTAATGCTGGAGCCCATGGACCGTAGTAAAATGTCAAGGCTTGATCTCTTGCTAACCGACGCATTTCTATCCATGGCCAACGATCTAAAAAGAGGACGCCTACGCAAAACGGGCGCGACAGCCGATAGTTTACAAATTGCCTTGCTCAAAGATTCTTTGCAGGCGGAAGATATTAGAAAAGCACTCGAAGCGCAGGAACCGGTTTATCAGGGATACACTGAACTAAAAAATGCCCTTAATAAGATGCTGGACACGCTTTCGCTAACGGACCAAAACCTCTTGTTATATGGAGTGACAAATGATTCAATAGATAGCCATCGGAAAGTACAACGCATTGAAATTAACCTGGAGCGATGGCGCGCTGAAAAGGAACAACTGTCTGATATTTATACATGGATCAACGTGCCTGCATTTATGTTTTATGCGTACGAGAATGACAACATGCTTATGGCTTCAAAGATCATCGTCGGGGCGCCGGCCACGCCCACACCCTTATTCAGCAGCAAAATTGATTGCTTTACCATATTTCCGTACTGGTACGTACCTCGAAAAATCGCGGTCGAAGAATATCTTCCGGTCGTCAGTAAAGACACGACCTTTATCACCCGAAACAATTTTGATGTGCTGGATCGGACCGGTAAGATTGTTCTTTTATCTTCCATCGACTGGAAACAATACAATAAAAGCAATTTCCCTTTTACATTCCGACAGCGCGAAGGGACTGAGAACTCGCTAGGGGTCATAAAATTTGTTTTTGATAACCCTTATGCAGTGTTTCTTCATGACACGAATTCAAAACGCTTATTTAGAAACAACGTACGCGCATATAGCCACGGTTGTATACGGTTAGAAAAAGCGGTAGAATTTGCGCACTACCTGATTGGAGGGGGCAGGACAAAAATCTCCGCTGAAGCCTTAAATAAATATTTAGGTCAGGAGAAACGGGTTACCATTAGCTTGACACAACCTGTACCTATTCACATACGATATTTTACATGCGATGTCAGGAATGGTGAACTACAATTTTATAAGGATATATATAAGAAAGACAATGCACTGATTAAAACCCTATATAGCCAAAGCGTTTTCTGAAACTCAGCACGTCAATACTTACTTATTAGCATATGAAAAAAAATATATTAAATCTTCTTCTGTTACTGATACTCGCGTCGTGCAGTGAAAAAATTCGCGTTTATACAGACACAGATTCAACGCGTGACATCCGTACGTTCTCGGCATATAGGTGGGATGAAGTTAAAAATCTGGAGACTGCGAATAATCCCATCTATTACAATGAACTAAATGATAAACGTATCAAAACGGCAGTAAATAACGAGCTTCAAAACAGAGGATATAAACTGGAAGACGGAGAGTCTCAATTGATCGCCCATTATCACATCGTGATCAACAGCGAAACCGTTAGCAGAGACATGACAACTTTTTATCACGGCGCACGATGGCTGGAAACCGATAGAAATAGCTACACGCTTCGCGAGGGAACGCTTATTGTTGATTTGATGGATAGCAAGACGAACGACTTGATTTGGCGCGGCTATGCAATTAGTGTTCTTGATGAATTTCGACCTGACCTTTCAGAAAAGATGATTCAGGAAGCGATCACTAAAATTTTCCTTAAATTTCCTCAATCCGGTAATTAGTCAGGAATCTGTAATCTAAACACTAACATTAAAAAAATAGAATCATGCTAGGAGTACTTACACCAGATCAATGTAAGCATGTTTTGAAGAGCGAGCTCATTGGACGAATCGGTTGTTATGCCGCTGGCAGGATCTACGTTGTTCCTATAACCTACGTTTATATGGATAACTATATTTATGCCCATTCCCAGGAAGGACTTAAGGTTCGCATGATGCGTAAGAATCCTAAAATTTGTTTTGAAGTAGAAAGCCGGGATAGCATGCGAAATTGGAGATCTGTAATTATCTGGGGTAAGTATGAAGAGTTGAAAACGCTGACTGAACAGAAGAAGGCGATGAAGATTTTAAATGATAGACTCCTTCCTTTTACGTTAAGTGAATCACTCAAGACCAGGGAAAATATGGAGCCTCCTTATCGCGTGGAAAAGGAACGCAAACCCGTCGTTTACCGGATTTCGGTGGATGAGGTTACAGGAAGATTCGAGAATAGTAGGGTCTGATAGTGGTTAACGATCGGCCTCAAAAAAATCATTTTAAAGGTTAGACCTAATGGACACCTGGAAGTTTATCGCGGGTCTGGGGTTGTTTCTTTATGGAATGACCGTCATGGAACGGGTGCTCAAAAATCTGTCTGGTAGATCATTCAAATTATTTCTAAGAAAATATACACAAAGCTTGCCGAAGGCAATCGTCGGTGGTGCCTTAATAACAGGATTGGTGCAAAGCAGTTCAGTTGTATCGCTGCTTGTACTTGCATTTGTAGAAGCCGGCACCATCACTTTTAGAAATGCGTTAGGTGTAATTCTCGGTTCCAACGTTGGCACTACACTCACGAGCTGGATCGTTGCTACAATAGGTTTTAAGCTGGACATTGAAAGTTATTCATTGCCAATCGTTGGGATTTCAGCAATCGCCATGTTTTTTTCAAGCGATCAAAAAAGCATTTACAATATTTTTCGATTGTGTTTCTCTTTCGGCATCTTGTTCTTAGGGTTGGCGTTTATGAAAGGCTCGGCTGAGAGCTTTGTAAGTGATATTGACTTGATGACCTATAGTCGCTATGGTACGTGGATTTTTGTGTTGATAGGATTTGCTGTTACTGTTTTGATTCAAGCCAGTTCTGCAACGGTAGCAATCACGCTCACAGCATTGTATACTGGAGCTATAAATTTCCCGATGGCGGCGGCTGTGGTAATCGGATCAGAACTGGGCACAACTATCAAAGTGGTCATGGCCGGGCTGGGAGGTACTGCAGACAAGAAAAGAGTGGCCTGGGGAAACTTTACATTTAATTTTGTTACCTGTGTCGTGGTATTTGTTTTTTTACCCTGGCTGATCACTTTCATCCGGGATGTGGTTAACATCAAGGACCCGTTGATCGGGCTCGTCTTTTTGCAAACTACGATGAACCTCTTATCCATCTTGCTTTTTGTTCCTTTTATCAATGTATTCGCAAATTGGTTGTCTCGACGATTTGCTGATACTGCAGAGGATAAGGCGTCCTTTATAGGCGCTAACCTTCCCGTTGTGCCGGAACTTGCTGTGGACGCTATGCTTCATGAAGGCAATAACCTGTTGAAAAAGACGCTGGAGTTTTTAGAACGACTGTTGCAGCTCAACGACAGGAACGCCGAAAGACGATTTTTGGGAGGGCTCAGCAAACCGTCCGATACGGTAAATACGATCTATTCGAAATTAAAACAAACGGAGGGAAGTATACTTGAGTACTATACGAGACTTCAGACTTCAGAACTTAACAAAGAACAATATAACCAGCTTAACCAATACATCACCACCACCCGCTATTGCATCCGGGCGGCCAAAGCGATGAAGGATATCCATCATAATTTGAAAGACTTTCAAGCGACAGCAAATGACACTTTGCATATGCAATATCAGGACCTTCAGAAGGATTGGATGGAATTTGATTCGATGTTCCAGAGTTTAATGCGTATGGAAGACTCGAAACGTTTATTTGAAGAACTCACCCTGCTCATGAGACGAGCATTCCATAACCATCAACGCAGCAGTGGAGAGATTCTCGAGGCTCTTCATAAAAAAGCTTTGCATGAGCTGGAGGTGTCAACGTTAATGAACGTCCATCACGAAGTTCTTTCTGTAAAAAAATCATTGCTGCGAGCCCTGGCGCATCTCAGATTAAACCCAGCTCAATCAGATGAATTTGAGTTTTTGCCAGAAAGTTAAAATCCCTGGACGACCCGCTTTCAAGAATTAGAAATCAAGGAAATACTAACGATCAAAGACTCATGCTCAAACCGTCCTTGAACTTGGTACGTGAAACATAAGTGGGGTCCGGATAAAAAATAAACAGGCAAGTACCTTCAGCAATTTCCGTGATTATTTTCTTATGCAACGCCATCGGAATAGCGGGACATCCAAAGCTTCTTCCCAACCTTCCATATTGCTTTATATACGATTCGCTTACATACGTCGCACCGTGCATAACAATGGCACGTGCTTCAGCCTTATCGTTAATTCCATTCTCAACACCATGTAGCTTTAATGAAATACCATGCTTTCCGATATACGTTTTTCCTGTAACGTAAAACCCTAGGCTGCTTTGATTCGAATTAGGAGTATTAGAAAAATTTCGGGCAAAAACATCGCCGGTGTTGCGTCCATGGGCGGTGAGGGTATGAAACAATATTTTTTTATGAACAAGATCAATTACCCACAAACGTTTTTCATTAGCTGATCTTCTGAAATCAATTAATGTGAGAACTCCCTTTGTTGAAAGTTTTTTTGCTTTTTCAAGTAGCTGGTACCCTGTTAATGCGCGATTAAATAAATCGTATGGAGGAAGTTCATGTTCATTTGGATCGATGGCTTGGTAGAGGGTTGCGGATTCAGTGATCAAATTAAAATCAGGCGCAGTAAACGCACGACTTTGAAAGGATGATAAAGTTATAGCAATAGATAGGGTCACAGCGTAAATGATTGTTAGCGCTGTCTTTCTCACAGGTGGCTGCATGGTGGTGATGGATGGTTTCTTGCATGACAACTTCACAGCTCTAAAAGTTCCTGGCAGGTGTCCGGATGTACCAAAATCAGGGAATTCAAATAAATCGATGCTAAAATTATTTTCGAACGCTTTAGGCAACAGTTGACTTAAGTCATTTAATCTATTGATGATTCTCATACCCAATTCAACTCGGTTTGACAATCTTTAAAAATGAATTTATCACGGTTGTAAACTTATTGTCTGATGTTCTTCAGGATTGGTTTATCATTATTGTTGCTGGTGGGTATGAGTCCCATATGTGCTCAGGATGCATTGGAAATTGTAAAAAAAGCCGATGAAAAAATGCGGGGTAAGACATCACAGGCAGAGATGCTTTTTAGGACAATCCGACCCACATGGTCGCGCGAAATGTCTGTAAAAGCCTGGCTGAAGGGTAATGACTATGCCGTAATATTAGTTCTATCTCCTATTAAAGATAAAGGTGTTACATTTTTAAAACGAAAGAAAGAAGTATGGAATTGGATGCCAACGTTAGAACGTTCCATAAAACTTCCGCCATCCATGATGACGCAGTCGTGGATGGGTACCGACTTTACCAACGACGATTTGGTAAAGGAATCTTCAATCGTAAACGATTACAATCATAGCATAATCGGTGATACGACGGTTCAGGGAAGACCTTGCCATAAAATACAGATGTTGCCCAAACCGGAAGCAGCCGTTGTGTGGGGCAAATTAATTGTATGCATTGATAAAAAAGATTTTATAGAAATGCACTCCCGCTTCTATGATGAAGATGGTATTTTAATAAATACGCTTACTGCCTTGGAAATTAAATTAATGGATGGAAGACTTATTCCGACGCGACTTGAAATGGTGCCTGCTGATAAAAAAAATCAAAAGACTGAAATAATATATAACAAGATACTATTCGATCGCCCTATTGAGGATAGTTTCTTTACGATAGAAAAGATGCGAAATCTCAAGTGATATGTGGATGATCAGGTTTTCATGGAAAAATATGTGGCGCAATCGCCATCGAACAATGATTAGCATCGGTGCCATCTTCTTTGCTGTAATTCTTTCAGTGCTAACCAGCAGTCTGCAAGATGGTGTCTTTGATAACCTCATAAAAAACGTAGTGAGTTTTTATAGCGGATATATTCAGATTCACAAAGAAGGGTATTGGGATGAACAAATACTGGATAACAGTTTCGAAGAATCAGCGGCTATAGAACAAAAAATTCTTGAACAACAAAATGTTGTCACCATTGCACCCCGACTGGAATCCTTTGCACTGGTTTCGTCCGGCGTGGTGACCAAGGGTTGTATGGTGACAGGAATTTCACCTGAAAGAGAAAATAGCATTACGGATATCCAAGACAAACTCATAGAAGGTATTTATTTGGCCGAGGACGATCAGAACGTATTGCTCGCAAAAGGTTTATTAGATCGTTTGAACCTTAAGCTGCATGATACACTGGTAGTGATTGGACAAGGCTATCATGGTGCTACTGCTGCCGGTAAGTATGTAGTGAAAGGTATACTAAAATTCGGATCGCCGGATTTGAATGACCAGGCGCTTTTCATGACCTTGTCCGCCGCCCGCCAATTGTACAGTGCTGAAAATATGCTGACTTCTTATGTGCTTTCCCTGAAAACAACTGAGAGTAGTGAATTAGCTGCCACCGGACAAAACATTCGCACCGTATTAGGAGAATCTTACGAGGTAATGACATGGGAAGAAATGATGCCTGATATAATTCAACATATAGAAACTGACAAAGCAAGCATGTATATTATCCAAGGCATCCTGTACCTGCTCATCTGCTTTGGAATTTTCGGAACACTTTTAATGATGATGGTAGAAAGGCGATTTGAAATGGGAATGCTTGTCGCCATTGGTATGAAAAAAATAAAATTGATTCAGTTGTTGTTGATTGAGTCTGTTTTAACAGTCCTGACCGGATGCCTCCTTGGGATTTTGGCGAGCGTTCCTGTAGTATACTATTTGCACCGGTATCCGATCCGCTTTACAGGGGACGTGGCCCGTGTTTATGAAGAATTTGGATTCGAAGCTGTATTTCCAACCTCTCTGGATGGCCATATTTTTGTTAGCCAGGGAATTATTGTTTTAGTTATTGGTCTTGTTCTTTCTTTTTATCCAATGGTGAAAGTGATTCAGTTGAATCCGGTTACTGCAATGAAAAAATAGGCATGGGAATAATACTTGCAATGTCGTGGAGAAATATTTGGCGAAACAAAGTCCGGAGTGTAATTATTATCGCATCTGTCACCTTTGGCTTGTTTGCGGGCCTGTTTGTTTTGGGGTTATACGAAGGAATGATGGACTCGCGTGTTCGCACTGTCATTGATACGGAGGTAGCGCATCTTCAAATGCATCATCCTCATTTTGAAGATGACTATGAACCGGGTTTTGTATTGCCTGCAAAAAATAAATTGACTGAGTCGATCTTAAAAAATGCGCATGTTAAAACAATGACTACCCGGTCCGTTGTGCAAGGTATGCTAGCCAATGCCACAGGAACAGCCGGTGTGCAGATTAATGGAATAGAAATGACTAAGGAATCATTGGTGTCCCATCTGGGGGATAATATTATCGATGGGAAAGGGTTGAGTGAAAATAGAAAGAACTCCATTCTCGTAGGGAAGAAGTTGGTGGATAAACTGAAGTTAAGAGTAGGGTCTAAGGTAATTTTGACTTTCACTGACAAGGAAAGCAATATCGTATCGGCTGCGTTTCGGATTGAAGGAATTTTTCAAACCGATAACACACCGAGAGATGAACGAAATGTATTCGTTCACCAGACAACACTGAATTCTAATTTAAGCATTGGTGATGATGTTCATGAAATAGCAGTTTTACTTTATAAGGATGATGATGTTGAAGCCGTCACAAAACAATTGCAGGAAGAGTTTCCGGAAGTTAAAGTGGAAAGCTGGACCGACAACTCTCCGGAAACCGAATTGATGGTGAGTACTGTCAATCAATATTCATACATCATCATGGTAATCATCATGTTTGCACTTGCTTTCGGAATCATCAATACGATGTTAATGGCAGTGTTAGAGAGAACCAGGGAAATCGGAATGTTGGGGGCGCTGGGAATGAATCACAAAAAGCTATTTGTGCTTGTTCTTATGGAAACGATTCTTTTGACGATTGCTGGTGCTCCAATTGGATTGTTGATATCGTGGCTTGTTATCCAATATTTTGGTAAGGTAGGAATAGATATTTCGAGTTTTGCCGGTGAGGCCATGAGTAGTTTTGGATACAGCAGTATCGTCTACCCAGAGTTCCCAGCATCACGCATGTTGGGTATAATCATAATAGTTGTGGGCACAGCGTTGGTTTCGTCTTTGTTTCCATCGATAAAAGCTCTCAAACTTCAGCCTGCAGACGCCCTGAGACAATGAAAATAACGAGTACTAAATATACTTATGAAAACGGTAATCGATGCGCACAACGTATGCAAGACTTTTAATCCTGATACGATTCCTGTATATGCTGTGAAGAACGTCCATTTGCATTTGGAGCGGGGTGAGTTTACGGCGTTGGTTGGGCCATCGGGATCTGGAAAGACCACACTGCTAAATCTAATTGGAGGATTGGATAAACCGGATAAAGGCGAAATCCTTATTGATGGTGTCAACATCACAGCGTTGTCACCGAATGAACTTATCGACTTCAGGCTTCACAATATTGGCTTTGTTTTTCAATCATTCAACCTGGTCCCTGTGCTAACGGCAAGAGAAAATGTTGAATTAATCATGCAATTACAAAACAAAAAAAGAGTTGACATCGAAAAACGTGTGTTCGGACTTTTTCAGCAAATCGAATTGAAGGATAAGATGGACGTACGCCCGTCACAATTGTCGGGTGGCCAACAACAGCGAATAGCTGTAGCCAGAGCGTTAGCATCAAAACCGCAGTTCGTGTTAGCAGATGAACCTACAGCAAATTTAGATTCGAAATCTGCCGCGAATCTGTTGGACATCATGGCGAAATTGAATCAGGAGGAAAATATCACTTTCATATTTTCCACGCACGATGCCCGCGTAATTGAGAGAGCCAGGCGAGTGGTAACCCTTGTGGATGGCCAAATTTTTTCCGATACCGCGCGGGTTGAAACAGAGACAGAACATTCTGGTTTGGCCTCCAGGAATTGATGATGTGTATCCATAGCCTTATACTCAGAGTTACTTTGCTGTCGGTATTGCTCATCAGTTCTAAGCTGGTTTACGGTCAGGATAGTGTTCAAACGCAAAAGGCATTGGAGATTCGCGGATACGTAAAAAATATGCAGGCGATTACATTTACAAAGAATTTTGAAGATAATGTAAGCAGTAATCTGCTGCATAACCGTATCAATGTTCGCTGGAATCCCGTTGGAAAGTTAAGCGGTGCAGCTGAATTTCGGAATAGGCTTATTTGGGGTGAGGAAGTGAGAACCATTCCCGGTTACGCAGATTTATTGGAGAATCAGAATGAAGCCTTCGATATGGCGTATCGCTGGATCAGCAAATCAAACCTGATCTTGCATACCAATGTAGAAAGATTGTGGCTGGAGTATCGCACCGAGAAATGGAACACGCGCATAGGTCGACAACGAATCAATTGGGGGATGACTACTATTTGGAATCCGAACGATATTTTTAATACCTATAATTTTCTTGATTTTGACTACGAAGAACGTCCAGGGTCAGACGCGATAAAATTTAGCTACTTGCTCGGTGATATGTCAAATGTAGAAGTTGCGGCTGCTGCCGCTTCCGAAAGCAAAAATACCGTCGCCGCGATAAAATATTTTACAAACAAATGGAATTACGATTTTCAATTCTCAGGCGGGGTATATCAGGAAATTGTGACACTTGGGACAGGGTGGTCGGGGAGTATTAACAACACCGGGTTCAAGGGCGAACTGCAATATTTTTTCGCAAATGATTCGGCAGGTCAGTTCAATATGACGCTTGAGGCGGACTATATATTTGAGAAAAGCTGGTACCTAAACGTTGGAATGCTTTTTAATAGTTATGGAATAACAAGGCCAGTCGAAACTCTTGATTTAACAACTTTCCAATTGTCTCCACAAAATTTGATGCCGACTAAATGGAATGCCGCCGTTACAGTGACAAAGGAATTTACGCCGTTACTTTCAGGTAACCTAAGCGTTATCTACGCACCGGGCACAAACTTGATGATCTTATTGCCCGGATTGAAGTACAACCTCGCTACCAATATTGATTTCGATTTAATTTGGCAGTCATTTTTTGCCGAACAGCAAAACACCTTTGAGAGTGTAATGCACCGCGGATTTCTTCGTGTGAAATGGAATTTTTGAAATCAGGATTTTTCCGGTAAGGTTTAAATATAAGTTTAGGACTGAATTGGATCAGACACAGGATTTGTAATATTGGCCAGTACCCTTTGCATCGCATTCTTTACTACTTGTGAGAACGTCAACAACGCATCATTGGCTGCCGGCTTCATCAGTTCTTCAGGATCACCAATTGAAATTTCTACTTGACCGTCTTCATGTTGTTGTACTACAATATTGCAAGGTAGAAATACACCCATTTTGTCATCCATGGTTAGTGCTTTGTAGGCAAATTGCGGATTGCAGGCTCCCAGGATTGTGTAGGCACGGAAGTCCTGATTAATTTTTTTCTTCAATGTATCTTTTACATCAATTTGTGTTAAGATCCCGAAGCCTTCCTTCTTTAATTCCTCAGTCACTTTTTGAATGGTTTCTTCAAAGGAAAGCTTTACTTTTTTATTTAAGCTGTATGTCATAATAAACAATGTTTTGACGGACGTTTATAGAACACCAGAGGTTTCCATTTTGTGAACATGAAAAACCAATAATGGAATGTCGCTGTGATAAACCAGGTCTTTCGTAATACTTTTGCCAAATATTTTCTGAAATATGTTTTGCTTACGGGCAGAAAGTACCAACAGATCGGCGCCTGTGAAGTCACAAAAATTTTTAAGTCCCTGAGATGTATCTTTATTGTAATAGACCCGATAGGAGATTCGGGGGTAATCAACTGTTTTAAATATTTCATTCGAAATAAACTCAATCATACTTTCTTCTGACTGTGCTTCCTCATTTTCATCGAATACATGCACGACAATAATTTCTGAATTAAAAGGTGTTGCGATAGGCACAAGTCGAAGTAGAGCATCCAAATCGCTGTCGTAGTAGTCTGTCGCAAAAACAATTTTCTCTGGTTTCTTAAAGATGGTTGTCTCCGGAATAACGATTACCGGGCAGGTCGATTTGTTGATGAGTGACCGTGAATTGCTCCCGAAAAAGAACCGGCTGGTTTTACCGAGCCCCTGAATTCCCATAATAACGAGACCAATGTTTAGCGCTTCAATGGTCTTATTTACCTCTGAGATCATATCGCCCACTTGAACCGAATGCGTTATCCGGCAATTTGTACACCGTGACTTTAGCTCTGCCTTAATTTTGATCAGTGATTTGGTTGCTTCATCTTCAATATCATGAATCACAATAGGATCATTCAGGATGGGGGTCAACACGTGAATCAAATGGATACTGGAGCCGGGCTTTTCATTTGCTAACGTCACGGCATACATGGCAGCATGAAAAGCATTGTCCGAAAAATCGGTGGGGACGAGAAGTTTCATATTATCTGATTAAATGCTGCAGCTTAGTAATAAATTTTTGTTCGTTCTTGTTTCGATGTGCGAAAGAATCTGCAATCGCCGATGCGGTTTTTGAAATTTTTCGTTTCAGGTCTTTTGAAAATGCAGCGGAGTGCAATTGATAATAGTCGGAGAAAACCGTGAACGCATCATCGGGCGACGTCCCCTCATTTAATAAGTAGTCGAAAGCAATGGAAATGTAATGCGCCGCGTCTGTGCCGTATTTATCGATAGAATCTTCCAGTGGCAGCCATTCTTTTGCGACAACTGTTTTTAATTTTTGAATTTCCTCTGGACGAACTTTCTCGTCAGAGGCAGCAATGGCGTAGAACAGGTATCCGAGGTTCTCATAAATTTTCTCGTAGTTAATTTCCGTAGCAATCATAAAATGTTTGTTAAGGTTTGTATCAAAACTATCGGCTTGATTATTATCTAAAAATGATAGCCGTAACTTTTAAATATGATTTAAGTCATGATAGACACTGATGATCTTCATGGTACAAATCTATCGGCTATCCTAGCTTCATGTCACTATCGATATAATAATCAATCTATTTAAACACTGTCGCTATGAATAAGTTAGAATTATTTGGAAACTGGAATATAATAAAGGGAAAACTTAAAGAACGTTTTGGGGTTCTTACAGATAATGACCTGCTTTATATCAAAGGCAAAGAAGAAGAACTGCTCGGAAGAATTCAACGCAGACTTGGTAAGACGAAACGTGAACTCTTAGAGCTCATTGAACAGATTTAAATCATTGACAATTTTTAAATAAGACCTAAATAAACTTTATGGAATTTCGTTCGCGACCTAAAAGTGACTATCTGCAAAATGCAGAATGGCAGGAGCTCCACGTCTTGACAGCCCATTGGCAGTCAGATATGATTTTTTTTGAAGATGAACTTCGATTCATAGACATTCTCTTCGAGAAATATTTTACGGCAATGATTGATAAAGACAACATTGATAAAACCAGAACTGTTGCGGGTAATCTTGCTGAAGTGAAGTCAACAAGAGATGCCCTAGCCCAACGAATTGTAAAACATCTTCATCATATTGAAGAATTGATGGTAAATCCTTTTGCGCAAGATGCTTCTGCATTCAGAAATGAACATGCTGCTTTGGAGGACGAACTTGTCTCCTTTGCTAAATCTTTCAGGGACGTAAAGCGGCAAGTCTTTGAATTAACAGAACGCATTGCACGAACCGAAAAGTCTAAGCACTTGATCGCCAATTAAAATGTATTGAGATAATTTCTCGAACGTTAAAACTTTGGGAAATAAAAATTGCTTATGATTATTGTAGTTATGGGTCTTCCAGGCTCTGGGAAAAGTTATTTTGCTGAGAAGCTCTCAAGGCAATTGGAGGCAGTCTATATTAACAGTGATCAACTTCGGAATGCTCTGGGCGCTCGTGGCAAATATACTCCGGAAGACAAAATGGTGGTATATAATGCAATGGCGGATAAGGCTCGTCATGCACTGGCGGATGGAAAAAGGGTTGTTGTGGACGCCACTTTTTACCAGCAGCGAATGGTGAATATTTTCAAAGATCTTGCAATGATGTACTTATCGCCAATATGTTTTATCAAAGTTGAAGCAGATGAAAACCTGATTCGATCACGGTTAACCAAATTGCGGCGTGATAGCGAAGCGGATTATAATGTTTATTTAAAAATAAAAAATCAATTTGAGAATCTTGGAGTACCCTATTTATCATTGCGGTCTGAGGAGAACAACATTCATGAAATGCTTGAATTAGCACTTGACTATATCGGACAGCTGCATGAATGAAATGCAGATAAAAAATCTTTCTGAAAGTGGATTTTATCTTGGTCAACCACTTCATGCAGAAATAGAAGAAACACATATCTCATGGGTGTTATTTACCAAACAATATGCATTTAAAATAAAGAAGCCAGTTAGACTTTCTTTTCTGGATTTTTCTACGTTGTCGAAGCGAAAGAAATATTGTTACCAGGAGCTAAAACTCAATCAGCGTTTTTCACCGATATACTTTGACGTCCTTCCTGTGTATAAGGATAATGATGCCTGGCAGATAGGAGACGGACACGGTAAAGTTGTTGATTACGCTGTCTGGATGAAACGCCTGCTGTTTTCAAAACGAATGGATAAACTACTTATGCAAAATAAGGTAGAGAAGCGTAACGTTGTTTCTCTCGCAAAAGTAATTTCGAAATTTCATTCAAGTGCTGAAGTGATTAGTACGACTTTTAAAATAGGGAGCGCAAGTAAAAGCTTTAATGACATCCGCACAATTATAGGGTCTACAAAGAATCACCTTGGAACTGAATACGCTGCCATTATTCAACGATCGATTGAATGGAGTAATTTGTTTTTGAAAATACACGCGCCCCGTATGAAGGCGCGGATAGCGGAAGGGTTCACGCGCGATGTTCATGGCGATCTGCACAGCGGAAATATATTTTTGTATAAGGAACCAGTTCTATTTGACTGTATTGAATTTAATGATCAGTATAGATGCATCGACGTATTGAATGAAATTGCATTTTTGTGTATGGACCTGGAAGCTTATGGAAAGGGAAGCCTCGCCCATATTTTTAAACACGCTTATCAGCAGTACTCACACGCTTTTCAGGAGGAGGAGGACGAAAGAATATTTCAATATTATAAATGCTTTCGGGCAAACGTTCGGGCTAAAGTGCATGCGCTAGCCGCATTGCAGGAACACGATGATGAACAATATCAGCATCATGTGTCTGCTTGGAAAAATTATTTGCAACTAATGCAGCGTTACCTAAAGTAATTATTCCTTTAGTTCGGGAACATCGCCACCTTTATATTCTTTCTTAATATCGGTTATCTGGCGTTTCAAAGCCGTGACAACTTTGCTAGTAGCATCCTCGAATGAATGGCTTTGCCGGGCAGCGAACAAATCGTTTCCCCGTATTGCCAGTTTAATTTCGCATATCTTGTTTTCGCGAGTATCCGATTTGTCTATTTTCAGGGTAACATTACCTTCTAAAATATTATCGTTGAGCTGCTCAATTTTTTGCAGCTTATCTGTGACAAAATCTAAAAGTTTTTGATCGGCTTTGAATCCAGGAGTTTGAATATTGATTTTCATTTCTAGTTGTTTTTAGGTTTTAGTTGCTTTTAATTGTTTGCTACTTAAGAAGGAATCCAGGTGTTGAAAACTGCTTTTATTTCTTTCGGCAATGTTCCGAATGCTTGTTCCATTTCTGAAGGCGATACAAAGTCGGACAAAGTAATGATGACCGCCCGTAAATCTTGCAAAACATCGTCCATTGTACTAAAGTCACGCCAGGCGGCTTTGCCGTCTTCTTTAAGAATTTCATTTGCAAATTCCTCCAACGTCTTGATCCTTTCATGTGGCTTGTGAAGTTTCCATCCATCCACATAAATAGATTTTAGCGCCATCGGAAGCTGCGCCAATATTTGCATGGACTCTTCTACCGTCAGGTATTTCCTTAAAACATGGAATGTGCTTCTTAAAATTCGGAAGGCACCATCGAGATCGTGGTTATTTCCCATGTTTTTTGCGAGCTTTCCAAGGAACTCATTTCCTTTGGACGCATATTTATCAAACTCGGTATTCATAAATTTGGTGTTTTAGTTATTGTTTTTATTGGTAAGTGCTTTTTGAATTTGAAGAAATTCATCGATGTTTTCTTTGTCGAGATAACCTTGAAGGGCTCCATCAGCACCTACCAGGGCAATTTCTTTTTTTTCTTTCATTATTTTCCCTAGGGCTTCATCCAGGGGCATTTCTGGAGAAACGTAGAGCAGTTCTTTATTTTTGACATTTTCTACTGGCGTGTTTTCATTTTGCTCACGTAAGGCCTCGTAGATTTCTTCCCTGCTTAAGCTTCCGGTAGGCATCCCGTGATCCGTTACAATAAAGGTTTTGTTTTCGTCGCTTAACAATTTGTTTGCTGCCTCTTTTATTGTGATGTCATTTTCAACAAACGGAATTGTTTGAATCATCGCATCGTGTACCTTGAAATTTTTTAACAATGATTTGATTTCAGAAAAGTTTGCTTCTGATTTGGCTCCTGCAAAAATCAGTACCCCTATAAATATCAGAAAAGGATTGTATACAATTCCATAGAGAATAAATCCAATAGCAATGAGCTGACCCGTACTTGCTGCTACACGGGTAGCTTTCAAATGACCGATCCGAAAGGACAACAACGCTCGGAATACACGTCCGCCATCCATGGGGAAGGAGGGTATCAGGTTAAAAAGTGCCAGTAAGAAATTTACCTGTATTAAGGAGGGAAGAAAACTCGCCGAACTGATAATGTCTAAATCTGAAACCGTCGCGCTACTTGTTACGGTCAAAACAAGAAACAGTAGCCCGGCTAATATAAAGTTGACCATAGGCCCGGCGATAGCGATTAATAACTCTTCTTTCGGCTTCTCTGGAATTGACTCCAGTTGTGCAAGACCACCAATAGGTAACAATACAATGCTGTGAGTTTTAATATTGAAATATTTGGCAGTAAGTGCATGGCCAAATTCATGAAGCGTAATGCAGGCAAAAACGGCTAGCAAAAATATTACAGTCCAAACAATTTGTATCGGGTTAGTTTGCAGACTTAGGTGCGAGAAAATGACCCAGCCGATCAAAATGAAAAATGTCCAATGGACAAAGAGATTTATACCCATGATGCTTCCCAATCGCAAGGAATATTTCACACGGATTAAATTAGTGTTCGTGGAAGGCATGAATAATAGTTTTAAACAAACCTAATACGGCGGTAAGCGGTAAACTATGAGAACAGTCAGATGGCCATCCTGACAGAAGTCATAAAATATTTGAAGAAACACTGGACCTGATAGATGCGTTAGAAAAATATTAAGAAGTTGAAGACGCTTCTTTTTGATGTAATTCTTCGAACGCAATTTTTGTCAGAATGGCATTGGTCTCTTTTTCCCATTCAAGAATTTCGTGAAGCAAGTCGCTAACGGTATCGAGATTCAATTTAATAGCAAAGGCAAGTGCCGCATTATACCCTGCCATCTTATAGTGGTTAATGCTTTGGAAACACGCCAATAGCACCACTTGACGAAGGGAATCTGATGCAGCATGTTCAAGCATGTAGTGAGTGTCTTTCAGCATCGTATCGATAACCTTGTTTTTCCTTTTGAAAGGTTCAACCAGTAGATAGCCGAAGGTTCGTTTAAGTTTAGTTCTTTTTTCAGCAGCCTGTTCGCCATACTTGTTAATGATATCTTTCAATACATTAAGTGTCACGCCTTCACTGCATGCCGGGATAGCATGTTGGAGTTTTTTTTCCGCATCGTATAAGCCTTCAAGCTGGAATGCTAGTACTTCATTCAGGTTGCTGAGTCTTTTCATCTTAAAATTTTTAAGGTGTAGCGCAAGGTTGAAGTGAATGCAAAGAAATAGGTGCTTCTCTTTTATTTCTGCCCAATAGAAAAAGAGGTACCTATTTCTTTGTTAAGGTCTATGCGGTCCACTTATGACACATTAATTTTCTTAACTGTTTTAGCTGTACTTTCTTTGGCTTTTGGCACTGTTACTTTAAGTATCCCGTTGTCATATTTCGCATCGATGTTATTCTCCTTTACATCATCTGGTAACGTAAAAGAGCGGGTGAACGAATTGAATGAATATTCCTTTCGTGAATAACCATTATCCTCACTTTTTTCTTCTTTTTGCTCTTCCTTTTCTGCGCTGATACTCAAGGTGTGATTATCAACTTCAATGTTAAAATCTTTTCTTTCGAGTCCGGGTGCTGCAACTTCCAATATGTATTCTTTTGGAGTTTCGCGTATGTTTACCGAGGGCACATTCACGCCTAGTCTTGAGCGTGTAAGATCCGATTCAATATCAAAAAAATCGCGATCTAATAGCGTTGAGGGCCAGTCTGACAGAAATCTGGACAAACCAGTCGTAGGTCTTAATGATAAATTCATAGTCTTAAAATTTAAATGTTTATTTTTTTACTGTGCTGCTAAAATAGAGTGGTTGTGGTAACCGTGTCTATGCAATTTGTTAGAAGAAAAAATGATTTTTAGCAGTGCCGGTTTTGCAGGTTCAAATGGCTTCCAGGACATAGCTAATGAGTACAAATAACAAGATGATGTTCATCACAAATTCGAAAAATCAACTACATTTCAATACATTGTCTGATTCAAGGTCTGACATTGGTTCATACACTATACATTCAATATGAAAGCACTGGTGTTAAGAAGGGTTTGTGATCTTCTTACGGAATTTGCTCCGTTGAAAATGGTTGACTTACCGACACCGCAGCCCGGCTCAAATGAAATCCTTATCAAGGTTTCCTGCTGTGGAGTCTGTCATACGGAACTGGATGAAATAGAAGGTCGAACACCACCTTCACATTATCCTATGGTTTTGGGGCATCAGGTAGTTGGTAATGTTTATTCCAGGGGAACGGATGCCTCCAGATTTAGTGATGGAACTCGCGTAGGCATAGCTTGGATATTTTCAGCATGTGGCTCGTGTGAATTTTGTAAAAACAAATTGGAAAATCTTTGCCCTGATTTCAAAGGAACAGGTAGAGACGCATCGGGGGGATATGCCGAATACATAATTGTTCATGAGAAATTCGCTTACGCAATACCAGAGATTTTTTCAGATGCAGAAGCTGCACCACTGTTGTGCGCGGGCGCCATTGGTTATCGTTCGCTGAAGTTATCGCAACTTCAAAATCATCAGACGTTAGGACTCAGTGGTTTCGGGGCATCAGGACACCTTGTGTTGAAAATGACCCGTTATTTATTTCCTGATTCAAAAATTATTGTATTCGCAAGAAGGAAACAAGAACAAGATTTCGCGATGGCTCTCGGTGCAAATTGGGCGGGAGATATTTCTGATGTGCCACCTTATCGGGCAAACGCAATAATTGACACAACACCCGTTTGGAAAAATATTGTTGAATCCATGAGGCATTTGAAGCCAGCGGGGCGTTTAATTATTAATGCAATTCGTAAAGAAAAAAATGATAAGAGCGTGTTGCTTAATTTAAGTTATCAGGATCATTTGTGGATGGAAAAAGAAATTAAGAGCGTAGCGAATATTTCACGGCAGGATGTGGAAGAATTTTTAGCGCTTGCGGCACAAATTCCGATCAAACCGGAAATTCAAACTTACCCGTTCGATCAGGCGAACGAGGCCCTATACGATCTGAAGCATAAGCATGTAAAGGGTGCTAAGGTATTGGTGATGAAATAGCGTGCGCTAATATCCATGCAATGTTACGTATCGGAAATTACACGTGTTTAACGGTACGGCTGATGACCAATGGATACCCACCAGAAACGTTTAATGTTTAAGGGGTGCCTTCACATCGTTGACAAACGCAGTAACCTCTTTTCCCTTAGGTACATAATTTTTCTCCCAGCGGCGAACAAAGAAAAATACAATCGTAATGATGGCGATGAGAATGAAGTAAATAAAAATCCTGGTGATCCGTTTTAATTTAACATCTCGTTCATGGCGCGCCATGATATCTCCATAGTTCCGGTGTTGCGCTATTCTTCCGGCACTTATCTTTTGTCTTCTCAAACGTATTTCATTCCTTCCCATCGTACTTGATACGTAAATTAAAACTTTTTCGTAACCTGTCTAAGGCTCTGTACGTCCTCATTTTTGCCCCGCTTTCTGTTATCTCAAGGATGAATGCGATCTCTTTAAAATCTTTGTCTTCAAAGAACCGAAGTTCCAACACTTGAAGCATTTCAGTCGGCAGCTCTTTTAGAAAGTTCATTAACCGATGAATTATTTCTTCATCATATTCTTCGTTAGCCTGCTCTATTAATTCGCGGATACGAACTTCTTCAATGCTAAAAACTTTGGTATGCTTTTGCTTCCGGTAATGTTTGTTTACTTCGTTGCTTGCTATTTTATATAACCATGCAGAAAAAGGAACTCCCCGGAATTGATATCGATCCACATTTTTCAACGCGATAAGAAATGTTTGCGAACATAAGTCTGCAGTCAATTCTTCATCATCGGTTTGACGATAGATAAAATTAAAAATGCGGTCGAAATATTTTTCGTACAGTTCTCCAAATGCCTGTGGATTTTTTTTGGATCGGTCTAGGATCGAATACTCTTGGCGTATCTCAGCTTCGGACATGCGGACGAATTACATACAAAGAATGCAAAAGTAGGAGTAAAGTCACAGGCTTCAAGTTTAAGGTTTCGTCAAAACCTTTTGCACCCGCAGTTATTTTCAAACTTTACTTTAAAACGCCCAGTGTTGGTCGTAAATTCTAGAAAATTTCTGTTATCTGAGCGGCTTTTAGCGTACAATACGAGGGTAGGGGGCCAGGATTTAATTATCCCGTATAAAGGGGTATTACGTATCTTGGTAATTACCTGAACTTTGTAAAGGTGTAACGTATGAGCAGGGTATTCTTTTTAGTCTTTGTTTTCAGCCTTTTTTATCAAAATGTAAAGGCGCAAGACCGCTTTTATTCCACCCGAAACTATACGGTTATCAATGGGCTTCCTCAATCTCAAGTCACAAGTCTGGTGGAGGATAAAAGCGGGTATCTGTGGATCGGAACCCATGGGGGCGGATTAGCACGTTTTGATGGCCGGGAATTTAAAGTTTACACCACACTGGACGGTTTATTGACCAATCAAATCGTCAGCATTCACCTTGACGCTCATAACAACTTATGGATATTACATGCTCGCGGTGTTACAAAATTTAATGGTCGGGAATTCAAAAAAATTGAAGCGCCTACGACAGCACCTTCATCCGCAAAATCGATGTGGCGAATGTTTAACATGCATGATACACTATATGTGTTGTCTGCCCGCGACCGCATCAGTAAGCTTTATGGAGATTCTATTTACTACTGGGAAAAGCCACTACCCAATACCTTGAAGCGAATGCACATTGGCCCCAACGGGGAAGCTTGTTTTTTTATGGATGACAACTCGTTCTTTGTAAAACTTCCTAACCAAACCATATCATTTAAACCTGATGTGCCATTAGAAGGAGTCTTTAACTTCTTTAATTATAAAAATGATATTCTTTTTCGTTCAAAAAATGGCGTTTTCAAATTGGATATAGCGCAAAAGAAGGTTATCAAAATGCCATGGACCACTAGCAATTTTGTTTTGTTCTACGATGAGAAAGATGATGTGCTTTGGACAAGTAATGCAAAGGGTCTTTTAAGAGAAAAATTTAAGCCAGGTCATTTTGATAGCGACACCATTCTTCAAGATATTGAAGTAAGCCAGATCTTACGCGATTCGGAAGGCAACACCTGGATCGCCACGAATGGCGATGGCTTATACAAATATTTTCTTCAGGATTTTCAACGATTCAATGCTGAAAATATTCGGGGTGTAATGACGATGGCAAAAGATGTTGATGGAGCATTGTGGGCTGGTACCATGTACAAAGGCTTATGGAAAATTAAGGACGGGAAGGCCACCTCGTATGTAGATGAGAAGGAAATGTATCGTAATCAGTTTGGATGTGTAAAGGTGTCCCCTGAAGGTGAAGTTTGGGTAGGTACAGCCTATGGCTTGGGTCAGTATATCCGAGAGAAGGATTCGTTTCGGTGGTATACCGCTGCAGACGGTTTTTCAAATCGCCCGGTGATGTGTATTGAATTTGATGAAACGGGTTTATGGATCGCGTCAGGACCCGAACTAACTTTTTTTAACGGCAAATCTTTTAAAACCTATAATGAGAAAGATGGTCTTGATGCAGGAAGAATTGTTACATTATATTATTATAAGCCGTTAAAGACCCTGTACGTTGCTACGTCATCGCGGTTGTTTGCATTTCGCGATGGTGTCTTTACACCTATTCATATACCTGAGCTTGGTAATGCTTGTGTGTTGGGCTTACAACCTTATAAAAAGGATTTGTTAGTGATGGCTACCACCGGTGGAGGAGTTGTTATTTACAATCCTAATTCTAAAAAAAGCAAACTCATTACGACTCGCGAAGGACTGCCATCGGACTTTATTTATTTCGCTGGTGTTGACGATAAAGATTACTTGTGGATTGGCAGTGAAAAAGGAATTAACAAGTTACAGTTGGACAACAAATTTGAAATTGTTGAAAACCTTCACTTCAATGATGACAATGGTCTAACCGGTGTGGAGACAAATCAAAATGCTTTTTATTTAAGTCCGAAGGAAAAATATTTTGGGTTAGTGGATGGCTTGTATGAATTCAACCATGCGATGGATAAGGATCATACTTCTTTTGATCTGCATCTCTCAGACGTTCAGATTCTATATGGAGAATATGCTACCCACGAATACGCCGACAGTACTTTCGGATTTTTTAGAATACCCTATAAACCATTATTACCACCGGATAGAAATCACCTGACGTTTCATTTTAATCGTGTTGATAAACGTTATTCCAAATCTGTTAAGTATAAATACTTGTTGGAGAATTTTGACACAAAGTGGTCGCAGCCATCTTCTGTTAATTCGGTTACTTACAGCAATCTTCCACCTGGAAACTATGTGTTTAGGGTGATGGTAACGAACAACAAAGGGAGCTGGGATGATTCAAAAATTGCGTACCCATTTACGATAAAAGCTCCCTTTTATCAGACGACATCTTTCATCGTTGCCACAATAATTTTATTAGCCGGAATATTTACTCTTATATTTTACTTGCGTGTAAAGCAACGCATTGAACGCGCAATGGTGCTGGAGCGGATTCGCCAACGTGAACAGGAGGCTGTTCGGAAAGAAATTGCGCGCGACTTTCATGATGAAATGGGAAACCAGTTAACCCGCATTATCAACTACATCAGTTTATTAAAACTTAATGGTCAGGGTCATGTAAATGGACATGTAAATGGAAATGGCAATGGAAAAAGCAATGCTGAGCTTTATACAAAAGTAGAGGACTCCGCAAAATACTTGTATTCGGGGACGCGCGATTTCATTTGGTCTATCGATCCTGTGAATGATGAATTGTCAAAACTATTTCTTCATATCCGCGATTTTGGTGAAAAATTATTCGAAGAAAAAAACATAAGCTTCCGTGCATTTAATGAAATCAAGGACCCAGTTAAATTACCCTACGGATTTTGCAGGCAGGCTAATCTCATTTTCAAGGAAGTGATGACTAACGCTTTCAAATATTCGCAAGCGTTGAATGTTACGTTAAGCTTGAAGCGTGATGATGCTGATGGATTTGAGATGAGTTTCGAAGACGATGGTATAGGTTTTTATACCGGTGAAATACAAAAATCGAATGGTCTTCAAAATATTCGCGAAAGAGCCGATAGAATCAACGCTTATTTACGTATACAGAGTGAAAAGAATTGCGGCACTAAAATATTCTTGAGCTTTAAACCAACAAAAACTTTAAAATATGGCGTTACCATTTAAAAAACGGGTGATGATCGTGGAGGATGATCAGGAGATTCGTAACAGCTTCAGCCTAATCGTCAATAGCTCACAAAAATTTACTGTAGTAAGCGCCTACGGCAATTGTGAAGATGCAATTGCTGCCTTGCACCGTGACAAACCGGAAATCGTATTGATGGACGTCGAGCTTCCCGGTATGAACGGAATTCAAGGCACAAAAATCATTAAGGATAAAAATCCGCATATCGATATTATCATGGTTACCGTATATGAGGATAGCGAACTTGTCTTTGAGGCCCTGAAGGCCGGCGCCTCTGGTTACATTACCAAAAGCGCCAATTATATGGAATTGTTATCAGCGCTTGAAGAAATTGTGAAAGGTGGAGCGCCCATGAGTAGCCGCATAGCTCGGATGGTTATTGACAATTTTCACGTAAACCCTAACTCGCCATTAACCAAACGTGAAACGGAAATTTTGCAACTCATTTCTGAAGGAAAGACGTACACACAAATATCCGAAGAGCTATTTATTTCGAAAGAGACCGCAAAAACGCATATAAAAAACATCTATTCCAAACTCCAGGTCAATAGTAAATCTGAGGCAATCGCAAAAGCTAACCTCGAAAAACTGATTTAGTCGGCAAGTCGAGTTTTTTCGTGTAGGGATACCGTATTAAAAAAGATACAAAAACTAACGGATGTCAGTAAGTCAGAAAAATTTATTTAAATCATCCCGAATGGGTGACAGAAAATCCATATAAACAACATAACTTTATCGCAGAGTCCTTCAATAACACGAGTAGATTTTCTTCATAAGTTTAGGTTAATGAAAAATTTTCTCTGAAGGACTTGCCCCCTAGGTGAGGGGGCTTTTTTATTTCTTCCCTTGTTCGTGTTATTTTTATTCTCTGAGTTGTTCGCGAACACAACTATATTTTCATTTCCCCCTTCAAACGCTAAACCTGTACCTCGTGGGTACGAAAACCCAAGCTTCGCAAATAACCCATTATGCGTTATTTCCATTTCAATAATATACCATCTATTAAGTCATTCTTTTAGTAAGTGCTTTTGGGACTTTTGAATAACATCCTGCCAAGTGTTAGGATGGATACGAATAACTCGAACAAACCTAAAGCACATGAAGAAGATTCTACTAGCAAGCTTCTTATGTCTGGTTCACGTTAGCGTGATCTGGGCACAAGAAAGAACGGTTACTGGAAAAGTAACAGCAACAGAGGATGGAGCTCCGCTACCGGGGGTCAACGTTGTAGTCAAAGGCACTTCACTGGGTACCGTTACCAACACCGAAGGTGTCTATACTTTAAATGTTCCTGGTACGGCTACCACACTAATTTTTTCTTTCATCGGGCTTACCACCCAGGAAGTTGAAATTGGTGCACGGTCTACAATCGATTTGCAGATGGGCCAGGACATTCAACAACTTGGTGAAGTGGTGGTCACCGCCGTCGGTATCGAACGCGAACGAAAAGCCCTTGGCTATTCCGTTGAGACTGTGAACGGCGACAAAGTGCAACAAGTTTCCGAACCAGATCCTCTACGCGCGCTAACCGGAAAAGTACCTGGTTTGAATATTGTTTCCTCCAGTGGTGCGCCCGGCAGTTCTACCAGAATTACCATACGCGGTAACTCATCGATGTTGAATAATAATCAGCCGTTGTTTGTAGTCGACGGAATTCCTTATAACAATGACTTTGTAACTACAGAAGGTGTCAACACAAATACAGGAGGGCTCACGCAAGGTGGTGCTTTTTCAAGTCGTATTTCCGACCTTGATCCGAATGACATCAAGTCTATTTCTGTTCTGAAGGGTGCTACAGCTGCGGCACTGTACGGTGCGCGCGCTGCCAATGGTGTGATCGTTATCACGACGAAGTCTGGTTCAGCATCCGCCTCGCGAAAAGGTATGGAAGTAACCTACAGTACCACGTATGGTATCGAAACCATTGCCAACCTTCCAACCTTTCAGAATACATATGGCACAGGTGTGAATTTTGCCTATCAGCAGGCCAATGGTTCGTGGGGTGCTCCATTCATTGGCACCAGACCTTATGCAAACCTGGACTCTATTCCACATTGGTATTCAGGAAGACCAGGCATGGGTGAGTTCGACGGAAAAAGAGTGCCTTATCGGGCATACCCCAATAACGTAAGAGACTTCTTCGATGTAGGACGCATTTTTGAAAACTCCATATCCATCACAGGAGGAAATGAGAAATCTGTCATCTCTGTAACATTGTCACAGCTCAATCAGCAAGGCTTCGTTCCCGAAACAGAATTTCTTCGGCATAACATAAGCGTCGGTGGTAAGACGACACTGGCTAACGGACTGGTTATTGGCGGAAATCTTGCTTACACCAGGTCCTCCCAGGATGGTGTATTAAGTGGTGCGCCAACAGCAACTTCCGGTGATCCGTCAGCATTCGCCCGGACCATGTACTTCGGACGGAATTGGGATGTACAAGGCCAGCCTTATCAAAATCCCGTTGACAATGGAAGTGAGTTTTTTATTGGCAGAAATACTGCGAACAATCCCTATTGGTCTGTAAAGAATTCTGGAATCCGTTCTCGAGTCGATCGGTACGTCGCCGCATTCAACGTGGCCTACGATTTTAATGATTGGATTAATTTATCCTACAAAATAGGTATAAATGGATTTGGCCAGAGCCAATATGAATTCCAACGTCCAAATGGCGCTGGAAATCCATTGGGTACCATGACAACAGTTGACGTATTCACAGATGAAATAAATTCCGATCTGATTGTCACTGCTTCGCACGATCTCAATGAAAATTTCTCCATTCGCGGTTTGGTAGGTTGGAATGTGAATCAGCGGACGAGCAAGGTGCGATCTCTGAACGGAGTAGGATATGTGGTTTTTGATATAGATGAACTCACTAATCTGAATGCCGTCACACCCAATCCAAACAGTGCATATTCACGCAGGAGATTATACGGTGTTTATGCAGATGTAAATTTAGGTTACAAAGACTGGGCATTTCTGACCCTGACAGCACGGAACGATTGGTCGTCTACGCTGCCGGTTCAAAACAGAAGCTTCTTCTATCCTGCTGCCAATGCTTCAGTAATCTTAACGGATGCGCTGAACATGTCGTCAGGGTTTTTTAACACTATAAAACTCAGGGCAGGATGGGCTACGGTTGGAAATGATACGGGACCTTATCTGTTGAGTAATGTCTTTGTTGTTAATGATTTTGATAATGTAACAGTAAGTACCGCCGCCCGTCCATTTACTCCTACCAATGGGCCTGCTGCCGGTTCGACCATTCCAACGGCCGGGCTGAATGCAGTCGCCACTGATCCGGACCTTAAACCCGAAAGAACCACAGAAATAGAAGCTGGAGTCGATTTACGATTCTGGAACGATAGGGCAGGGATAAATTTCACAGCATATAACAAGGAGTCTTCAGACCAGATCGCGCAAATTTCTGTGCCTGAAGAAACAGGATTCCAGAATCAACTTACAAATTTTGGTACGGTGACCAACAAAGGAATTGAAATCGGTGTTGATTTCATGCCTGTTAAAACGCAGGGTGGTCTGACATGGACCATCATCGGGTCTTTTACAAAAAACAAGAATCTTATCAAAGAACTGCGACCAGGTGTAAGTGAAATTCAATTTGGTTCAGGTTTCGGAGGATCAGTATCTACCGTACACCGGCCGGGTCAACCCTATGGTGTATTAATAGGGACAGTAGACGTACGGGATGATGAAGGAAATATGCTGATCGATCCAAGCACCGGAACATTTATTCAGGCATTGGAACCCGGTATCATCGGTGATCCTAACCCTGATTTTATACTTGGTATCACCAACAGCATTTCATTTAAGGGACTTACCGTATCGGCTGTGTGGGACCTGCGTCAGGGCGGTGATATATTTTCTACCACCGTGAATTCAGTCTTGGGACGCGGTGTACTTGCCTACCAGGCAGACCGTGAACAAAATGCTGTTTTGAGAGGCGTCTATGGGGATCCAACAACATTCCAACCGTACCTGGATGATGCAGGTAACAAGATTCCCAATCAGACAATGATCGAAGTTAACTCATTGTACTTCGGTGAGACCTTTGCCGTGAATGCAGCAGATGAATGGTCAGTATTTGATGCGACCACGTATCGTCTACGCGAAGCTTCAATTGTTTACCAGCTCCCGAAGACATTGCTGCAGCGTACGCCTTTCGGTGCGATTAGTGTCGGTGTCACGGGAAGAAATCTCTGGTATTATGCACCGAACTTTCCGAAGGATGTAAACTACGATCCGGAAACCAACCAGTTTGGCGCTCGCAACGGTCAGGGTATTGAATACAGTACCACACCATCTGCAAGGAGATTTGCAGTCACGTTGCGTGCAACTTTTTAACTCATTAATGTAAAAGTTATGAAATCGAAATTATATAAGATACTTGCTGTATTTGCTTGCATCGGATTGCTAAGCTGCGAAAAAGATTTTCTTGATATCAATGATGATCCCAATAATCCACTCGACGTTTCGCTGGAATTATTGTTGCCATCTACACAATTGGATATGGCAGGTGCTCTGGGAACAAGCGGTGGAGGTTTGTCGAGAGTTACCAGCATCTACATGCACCACTGGGTAGAACGACGTCCTACGCTTAATGATTATGCCTTGTCGGGCAGCGATTTTGGTGTGACAGCGCCTTGGCTTGTTCTCTACACACGTACGCTAGCAGATATTGAAATCATCATTCAAAAAGCTAATGAAGTGGAAGCTTTTCCCTACCTGGGCATCGCGCAAATCATGAAGGCATATGCCTATAGCCTGATGGTAGATACCTGGGGCGATGTGCCATTTTCAGAAGCGCATAAAGCCGGTAACCTGACACCAGCGTATGACCGGGGTGAAGACATCTATCCCCAGCTCTTCACGTTGCTTAACGAAGGTATTGCAAACATGGAGAAGGAATCCGACTTCCAGGTAGGCAATGAGGATCTTATCTATGGTGGCGACACCGATCTCTGGATCAAGTTTGCAAATTCCGTTAAACTGAAGATGTACAACCAAATCAGGGAGGTTCAGGATGTATCTGCAGAAGTATCTGCGTTGCTGGCCGAAGGAAATCTGATCAGTGATGGATCAGAAGATTTTCAGTTGTACTACGGTGTGGGTACTGGCCCTGATAACAGAAATCCCGGATACGTACAGGAATGGAATGCAGGGAATGCGAATTATAACATAAGTCCCTACTTCTATGAAACAATGGCTAACCTCAATACTTTCAATCATCGCAATTACGGCGGTGATGTGGGTGTGGTAGATCCTCGGATTCCTTATTACTTCTATAATCAAATCAGTGAAGTAAGTCCGGACGATTCGCCAGAAAATCCTTGTAGCTATTGTTACGGTTACGTGGACCCTGGTTCAGGCGATTTTATTACGGTAGTGCCTGAACTAGAAGGAACTGGTGTCGTTTCAATTTATAATTTTTCCTTGAACATCGATCCCAATGAAGGATTCGATCAGGGAGCTTCCCAGACTGTTTCAGGGTTATACCCGCTTGGCGGCGATTTTGATTCCGGCGATGGTGGCGCATCTTCTTTTGCCGGCGGTAATCCGCAGGTACCCCAGCGCATGCTCACGCACTATGCATTGAAATTTGTTGAAGCCGAATTGTACTTGACAAATGTTGTTCCGGGCGACCATCGCGCTGCCTTTGAAGACGCCATGTGGGCCTCGTTTGATAAAGTAAATGAAATAGCAGAAAGTGTAGGCGCACCGGTAATGGAAGAAACCGATATCCAGGAATATATAGATGGCGTTCTGGCAGACTATGATTCCGATGATAACACCGGGAAACTAGAACACATCATGACACAAAAATGGATTGCCAGCTTCGGATTTGGTGTTGACCTGTTCACAGACTACAGACGAACAGGTTTTCCGGTACTGCATGATGGCAATACGGATAACCTTAGCTATACAATTCGCAACAGGGAATTTCCCCACTCATTTCCATGGCCGACAGCCAATTTACAGGTTAATGGAAACGCGCCTAACCAAAAGGTTGTGACAAGCGATGACGCGAAACCATTTTGGATGAACTGATTTATTTCTAAAGCGAACATTTTATGAAACAGATATTAATTTCTTTTGCAACAATTGCTTTCGCCATGATTGTATTTTCATGTGAAGAGCAAGGAAAGTTTGGTCTTGATGAATCAGATAAGGCGTTTAACCTCCGGATGTCTCCCGACAAAAATACGTTCGACATCTCACAGGGAGATCCACAAATTAATTTTACCATTTACTCTGATACAAAAACCATCGACAATGTGAAAATCATTGTTGAGTTTGTTGAGTTCGGTGGAGACGGGCCTTCAGCCAAAAGGTTGCTGAAAGAATTGCCTGGCGATGCGTTTGCTGCTTCGCCTTCCACAACAGTCTCTATTAAGCTATCTGAATTTGCAGCGGCTGTGGGTCTTTCACTGGACGATATTAAAGGTGGCGATGTTTTTAACATCCATAACCAGGTTAATATGATTGATGGAAGAGTTTATCCTGATACATTGGAGCTTGGAGGAGATGAATTTGTCAATGTTGAGAATAGTTTTTTTACATCAGCAGGTTCTACGAGTTATACCAGTACGTTATCATTTGCGGTATTGTGTCCCTTTATTGCTGCTGAAGCGGCCGGTACATACATCATCACCCGTGATGACGCCGAAGTTTCTTTTGATCCTACATATCAGCCGGTTGTTATTGCGGGACCAGGGCCTAATCAGGTAACAGTGAAAAACTTGTTTTCGCATCCGGAGAACTATGATATCATCGTTGATGTGGATCCGGCCTCGGCGGTCGCCACCGTCGAAAAACAAGCGGCATGGAACTCCGACAATTTCGGTTTTGGTCTGGGCCCGGCGTCTATAGAGGGAAATGGCTTGTTTTTTTCCTGTACAGGTTTTATTACGCTTAACCTTGTACACAGTGTCGAATCAGGTCCATTTGCAGGTACTTATGTATTAGAAATGACCCGTAAACCCTAGATTCATGTAGTCTTTTTCCTTTAATGCTAAAAATCGGTAAACTCAAGCGGGTTGCGGTTAAAACGCAGCCCGCTTCTATTTTCAGCCGTTTCCGGAAATTGGGTTTTTACATTCTGACTGCATAAATCGACTGAACCTGATATTATTTTAATCAATCTTCAGCGCTCTCAAAAGATGTAGGTTTTGCTCAGCTTTTAAAAAGAAATTCGTCGTCACCTTTCCGAAGTTGCAAGGTATTGCTGAGTTCTCTGTAGCGAACATATGGTTTTTCGAACGCTCATTTGCGCTTTTCTTTTTTTCTCCCCTTTGTTTTGTTATTCGCAACAAAACCAGATCGATAGTTTAGAGAATTTAGTGCAAGCGAGACCTGACGATACTACAAAAGTCTGGCTTTTGAATCACCTGGTATCCACCCTGCGCGAAGGCGATAATAATAAAGCACTGAAATATGCTGGGCAAGCGCGAGATCTTGCACAGCAGTTAAAATACAACCGTGGGTTGGCGTGGGCACTGGAAAACCTGGGATGGCTCTCGTATCGAAAAGGGGATTATGCTACTGCCTTTCAACTGGCTACAGATGCTCTAAATATTATTGAGAATTATCATGATTTCTCTACCATTGCAAGATGCCTGAATAGTATTGCCGCGATCTATTATGAGCAAAAACAATATGATGCCGCCCTCCATAATTTCAAGCGTGCCTTACAAGCAGCGAACCGAAGTAACGACTACACGACAATAGCCCGAAGTTTGAATAACATTGCATACACCATGTTGCGTTTGGAGCAGCAAGACTCCGCAGCCATTTATGCGGAACGTGGACTTCGTGCAAGTCAACAAGCGCACAGCAAGTACCTGGAAGGTTATGCATATCGAACGCTGGGAGATATCGATTTAAGGAATAAAAAATTTGATGCTGCACTAAAAAAGTTTTGGAATGCAGTAGCACTGGCTGATAAGGTTAAAAACAAATTTCTGAAAGCCTCAACGTTGCATCGCGTGGCAAAAGCATACATCAACTTGAATCAGCCTGACTCAGCGTTGAAACACCTGGAGGAAAACATAGCGGTTGCTAAACAATTTGGTTACAGTGATGAACTTGAGGTCGCTCTAAAATTGACTGCAGAAGTCTATACTGTCAAAAAAGCTGTAGAAAAAGCCTATGAATATCAGTCCAGATACATCCATCTTCACGATTCTTTATACGACCAACGCAATAGTCAGCACTTGGCACTGATGCAAGCACGATTTGAATCACAATTAAAAGAGGCGGAAATTGAACTGTTGAAAAAAGATACCAAGATCAAACAGCAGGAGATCAACAATCAACAGGTATGGATGTATTTTACTATTGGCTTATTAACATTAACAGCTGTTTTAGTTTTTGTATTGCTGTACAGCAACTGGTTAAAGAGAAAAGCAAATGTCGTATTGGGCACAAAAAATCAGGAAATACAGGAGCAGGCACAGCAACTTAGCAATCTCAATGTTACAAAAGACAAACTGCTTTCCATTATCAGCCACGATGTACGTGGGCCCCTGGCAAGTTTAAGGGGATTGGTGAACATTGTTTGCAGCGGGGGTCTGGATCAAGATGAATTTCTTACGCACTCTCTGAAGATTCGACAGAACCTGGACTCCGTGCAGGAAGACTTAGATAATCTCCTGTATTGGGCTCAATCGCAATTGAACGGAATTCAAATCAATATCGAACAAATCAACGTTCGTGCCATTGTCAACGATAAAATAAAACTGTTCAAAGATGCAGGCGATCGGAAAGCGATCACAATGATAAATGACATTAGCGAGGACCTTACGGTGTTAGCCGATAAGAATCATCTCGGGCTCGTCGTACGCAACCTCATGGCTAATGCAATCAAGTTTAATAAACACGGAGGAACTATTCATATTCAGGAAAAATCTGTCAGTGATGTCGTGGAGATATCGGTCCGGGATTCTGGTGTCGGAATAAAATCATCCGATCTGAAGAAGTTATTCAATGCCCAAACACATTTCTCTAATCTTGGAACGGATCAGGAAAAAGGAGTAGGCATCGGGCTGCTGCTTACGAAAGAGTTTATTGAAAAGAATGGCGGTTCAATATGGGTTAGCAGCGAAGTCGGCAAAGGATCTACCTTCACCTTTACAAGCAAGAGGGTGGTCATTTCCTCCTCCAAAGGAAAAACGGCATTGAGCTCCACACTCAATAGATAGCAACGCTACGTTAAAAAAGTTGGGGGTACTAAAATAGGAAGTGAAGCCGCGTTCAGTTGTATAGTATAAGAATTGCTCAGCCCACAGGGCTCACCGTCAACATGATAAGGTACAGGAGTGCTCGTCTTTATTCTCACAGCTGTTGCATTCAGCATATCACACATATCCGATTTTTTAAGCGATCCTCTCAAGAAGCCATAAATAAATTTCAGGTTATACAGCGGTACTTTTTTTAAGACAGTGATATTCAGCAAGCCGTCGCATACCGATGCTAAAGGCGCAATCTTAATGTTATTGCCGTATTGTGATGAGTTAGCTATTCCAATAATAAAAGCTTTCTGGGTTGAGGTCATTTCATTGAAGGAAATTTCAGCCTCAAACTCCTGAAAATTAAATAGCTCTTTTAAGACAAGTCTAACATATCCGAACAATCCCCGAATTTTTCGGTCAGCAAATAGATTGGCAATATGCCCGTCGAAACCAATACCCGATACGTTAAGGGATAGTTTTCCATTTACAGTCAACGTATCAATGCGGACAATCTTGTTGGAAAATAAACTCCTGATAGCTTCTGATAACTTAACAGGAACTCCTAAATGCCTGGCTAAGCCATTTCCTGAGCCGCGCGGAAGTATTCCCATCGGGGTTGATGAGTGCAATAGCCCTTGTGCAACTTCGTTGATTGTTCCGTCTCCGCCAACGGCCACTACGTAGTCAAATCCATTTTTTGATGCATTGTTTGCCAAAGAGATTGCATGGCCTCGCCGTTGTGTGTATTCAATGGTACAGTCTGCCCGATTTTCCTTGCAGGCATTCAATATCAATCCTTCCACCGTCGCCTGATAACCAACGCCGGAATGCTTGTTAATAATAAAAAGGATTTTCTTGTCTCGACAATCCACACCTCAACAATACAAATTTTTAAAGAAGTAAATGTTAATTCTGTGAGATCAATTCAATAGAAAGCTTGCTACAAAAGGATTAAGGATGTCAAAAAATTGGACGAAAGATTAAAATGAATGCGGCAATCAGGTGCTGCTCACTTTAACTTGTCTTGAATATACTTTACAGCTTGTCCAAAGGTCTGCATTTTTTCCGCATCATCATCCGGAATACGAATATCAAAAGTTTGTTCAAACTCCATTACAATTTCAGCATAGTCGAGGGAATCTATTCCGAGGTCCTTAACAAAATTTGCGTCTGGGGTAATTTCTGATTCTGCAATGCCTAATTTTTCAGTCAATATTTTAGTGACTTTCTTTTGGATATCTTGCATAGCGCTATTAACTGTTTGGTAAATGTATTAAATCCGTTTTTGCCCCACAAGTGCTCAACTAGCGATTGAAAACGGACCGATACTTTATCTCTTAAAAGCGCATGAAAAATTCTGTCCCTTTTCCTACCGTCGACTTTACTGTTAATGTTCCTTGGTGCTGTCGCATAATCTGACGGGAGAGACTAAGTCCGATTCCTGAACCGGTTTTTTTGGTGGTGAAAAATGGAATGAAGATTTTTTCCATCGCTTCAGGATCGATTCCTGTACCGTTATCTTTAATGGAGATCACTGGCCTTGACTTTTCATTGACGTATGCTTTGATCTCTATCTTCTTTTCCTGTTGGTCCTCAAAAGACTGTATGGCATTTCGAATCAAGTTGATCAACACTTGCTCGATCATGTTTTTGTCTGCCGAAATGGTTAGATCTTCCGGGTAGACGGTGGTAATCAACTGGATTTCACGATCTGCCAAATCCCGTTTATGTAAAATGGTAAGTTCATCGAAAAGACATTGTACATCGATTTGAACCGGTCGGGGCTTGGGTATCGCTGTGAGACTCCGAAACTCCTTTACAAAATGGATAAGACCCTCGCTGCGTTTGCTGATGGTTTGGAGAGAAAGATGAATGTCGGCCATTTGATCCTTGGTCAACGGGTGGGCGGTGACATCGTTTACATGTGGTTTCAATTCCTCCTCGACAATTCCGGCCAGGGATGAAATGGGTGTAACAGAGTTCATGATTTCATGTGTCAAGACGCGCACAAGGTTTTGCCATGCTTCCATTTCTTTTTCTTCAAGCTCACTTTGGATATTCTGAAGTGAAATCAATTTTACATTTTCCCCCCGAAGGTTAAGCTCGATAGCATAGACCGAAAGTTGTACAAGCTCTTCACCGATCTTTAACCGAACCAACTCACGGCCGCCGGTTTTAAGCTTTATAAAAACCTGTACCAGGGTCTCACTTACTTCTTTAAGGTCACTGAGTTTGTCAGCACGATTTACCTTTAAAAGTTTGCGTGCTGCACTGTTAAAAATTTCAATATTCCCATCTTCTTTAAAAACCATCAGACCAATTCCGACATGCATTACAATATTTTTGAAGAAGAGAAATTCAGAGTCCTTTTCACGACGGGAATTCCGAAGCTTGAGCATTGCCTCGTTTAATTCCTGGTGGAGTCTTCTTACTGCGGGATCATCGCTTTCTGTCTTAAAGGAATAAGACAAATCATCAAACTGTATGGAGTCGAGGAAAGAGGCGATATTTTCATTGGATCGATCGAGATATTCAATCAGGAGTTTAACCTGATAGATGCTGATCCCTAAAAAAATCAGCGCATACACCCAGTCACCTTTTGAAAAGGTAAAAAAACCAAATAAAAAAATTGAAGCAGCCAGGAAAGCCACCCGTGGTACTACGGGAGATCGCCAATTAAAGTCCATACTTTTCCATTCTTCGGTAAAGCGAAGCACGGGTGAGACCTAATTCATCAGCAGCTTTCGAAATATTTCCGTTATGCATTTGCAGCGCTTTAGCAATTGCACTTCGTTCAACTTCATCGAGGTTCAGGGTATGGTTTACAGTCCCTGACGACACCGACCGGCTCAGTAAAAAGTCACTTTCCTGCAAGGTGTCCGAGTCCGTCATGATCACGGCACGCTCGATGGCATGTTGCAATTCACGAATGTTGCCTGGCCATGGATATCGTTTTAGTCTGTCCATTGCCTCGGGCGTAATTTGCTTTACGGATTTATGATATTTTTTTGCGTAATAACTCAGGTAGTGTTGCGCGAGCAAAGGGATATCTTCAATACGTTCGTACAAGGAGGGAACCTGAATCTCAACCGTGTTAATCCGGTATAGAAGGTCCTGCCGAAAGGTACCTTCCTGAACCATTTTATGCAGGGGCATATTGGTAGCACAGATCAACCGTATATCTACCGGCATGGATTGATTTGAGCCCACCCGCGTTACCTGCCGCGATTGCAACGCGCTAAGTAATTTTCCCTGCAAACTCAAACTTAAGTTGCCAATTTCGTCGAGGAAAAGTGTTCCCTTATTCGCCAATTCAAACCTTCCGGGCCGGTCTTCTCGCGCATCGGTGAATGCACCTTTTTTATGGCCAAATAATTCGCTTTCAAAAAGCGTTTCTGTGATGGCGCCCATGTCTACAGAGACAAAACTGTTATTTTTCCGCAAGGAGCGCTGATGAATGGCCCGCGCAATTAATTCTTTACCGGTTCCATTTTCCCCTAAGATCAAAACATTTGCGTCGGTCTTTGCCACCTTATCCGTGAGGGTAAAAACTTCCTGTATCGCCTGGCTTTTACCAATGATTTCTGCAAAAGGCTTGCTGATCTGTTCCTCAAGCATTTCTTTCGCCTTTTTCAGCTTGTCAACTTCGTTATAAGACTGCTTCAATTTGATTGCAGTAGCGATGGTGGCGATTAGTTTTTCATTTTGCCAGGGCTTCAGAATAAAATCCGTAGCACCTTGTTTCAAGGCCCGCACGGCCATCTCTACATCTCCAAACGCAGTGATCAGAATCACAACCGCTGTCGGATCATGCTTCATGATTTCGTCCAGCCAAAAGAAACCTTCTTTGCCACTGGTGATATCTTTGCTGAAATTCATATCCAACAGGATAACATCGTAAGTATCGTTGTTGAGAAGGAATGGAATTTTCTTTGGGTTTTTCTCAATGATTACATGATGGTTTTGTTTTTTGAGTAACATTTTCGCAGCGAGAAGGACATCTTCGTCATCATCGATCATTAGGATTTTACCGCCTTCAGGATTCACTTGTTTAGATTTAAGTTAGGGAATTCAACTAGGGAATTTTGTGCCAAGCGCTAAATCCGGCTTTAAAGCTTTGATTGGCTTATGCATCTGTTCAATGTGTTCTTTGTTGTACAAAGATGTTCAAAACTGAACAGTTTTATGGCTTGAATTCGAAAAAATCTACGGAGTTTGTTTGAATGAGGAAAAGTCGCTCATCGGTTAACAAGGCCATCGTAAATTCGCCGGGAAGTTTCATTGTTCGCTCCTCACCAGTAAACAGATTTAAAAAACGAAGCTGGCCATCCACGGGATAGTATAATTCCTCCCCGACAAAATTGAAATAGGAGAGGCGTTGAACGGCGATGCTCTTGATCACCTTTCCCATCCCATTAAATATATGGATACCCTTTTCGCGATCAAGGAAAAAAATGAAACCCTGGTACTCGCGAATGAAGATAATGTTTGAAAAATCAGGTGAGATGGTTTCGGGAAATTTAACATCAGTTTCAAGGATGGACTTCCGTGGATTATATTTTTTAATCGTTTGATCGGCCGCATCCAGAATCCAAAGGTTGTGATCACCCGATGAACATGCCAGCCAAGGGTCAATAATGAAAGCAGAATCTAGCAAAAAGGAATTGGTAGCTTCAAAGGAAGGATTCCAATATTCGAATTTCCTTGACGTTCTAAAGAAAGCAAACAAACGGCTACCGTCGCGTGGCTCAAATAAGGTTGGCACCGGTTCATTCTTATAAACCGATAGCAGCTTTCCGTTAACATCGAATTTTTGAATCTGACCTTTCTTGGTAATCAAATACAACTCTCCAACCCTGTCGACACTCGCAAATTCAATTTCGTCGCTGATATTTCGTGTCGTGATTTTCTTTTGCGCGACTACTGTATACGTCGAAAATAAAAAAACGAAAATGATTAGGTACCTCATTGAGTAAATGTTTTTAATACGACTTCCGTACCATCATATACGCCGTACGTATTAAAATGTACCCATTCGCCTAGGTTCACATACCGGCTGTTTTCGCCAATCTTAAGATCCAATGGCAAATGCCGGTGGCCAAAGATGTAAAAATCATAATGCTGTTCGCGCTCTACTTCATTGCAATAATTCCAAAGGAATTCGCCTTGCTCACCTTCGAATTTTTCTTCTCGTTTCAAATTGCTGATCCGGCTTTTTCTAGACCAATATGATGCAATGCCTATACCAAGATTGGGATGAATGCGCGCGAATAACCATTGGCAAATTTTGCTGTCGAAAAATTTCTTTAAAAACTTATAGGTGTGATCTCCCGGTCCTAAGCCATCACCATGACCGATCATCAGCGTCTGTTTACCTACCCGCAGCGTTTGCGGCTTTCTAAAAATCGGAATCCCTAACTCTGTTGGAAAATAGTCGAACATCCACATGTCATGATTGCCCGTAAACATTTTGATAGGAATTCCCGCATCCGACAATTCAGCCAACTTACCCTGAAGCCTGATAAATCCTTTGGGTATCGCGTGTTTGTATTCAAACCAGAAATCAAAAATATCGCCCAATAAATAAATGGTGTGCGCTTCATGTTTGATCGAATCCAGCCATTTCACAATACGTTTCTCACGATCAAGACTGGACTTATAATCCGGAACACCGAGGTGAAAATCCGAAGCAAAAAAAATCTTCTTCCCGTGAAGGTCTGGTATAGGTTCGATCATAAAAAAAAACTCAGGTGTTGTAAGCACCTGAGTTCAAAAGTAAGATTTATAACTAAATAATTAATTGCCAGATTCGGCCGGCTTTTCTCCCTCTAAGGTAGGGGTCGGATCGACGCCTGGCTGCTCATTTTCAAGTTGTTTCTTTTCATACTTACCAAGGCCATTGGTGAATTGCTGATAGGTCGTCAATTTTTCGAAAGGACGTTTGCCAATCAACCGTTCCAAATCTGCCTGGAATAAGATTTCTTTCTCAAGTAATTCTTTTGCAATCGTATCAAGGTGCTGGCGATGCTGTGTCAGCAAACTCTTTGTACGATGATAAGCATCGTCAATAATTTTCTTCACCTCTCTGTCAATGCGTTCGGCCATCGCTTCTGAATAAGGCTTTTGGAAAGAGTATTCAGATTGTTTAGAATCATAGAAAGATATATTTCCAATCTCTTTGTTCATACCATAAATGGTAACGATGCTGTATGCCATTTTGGTGATGCGCTCTAAGTCGCTTAGGGCACCAGTTGAAATTTTTCCGAAGACAAGTTCTTCAGCGGCACGGCCTCCAAAAGCCATACACATTTCATCAAGCATTTGCTCTGTCTGGTAAAGGAACTGTTCCCTCGGTAAATACTGGGCATATCCTAATGCAGCAACACCACGAGGTACGATACTCACTTTTACCAATGGATCAGCATGTTCCAGGAACCAACCTGCCACTGCGTGACCAGCTTCGTGAAAAGCAACGATCTTTTTTTCTTCCGGTAAGATGATCTTATTCTTCTTCTCAAGTCCTCCAATAACGCGGTCGATCGCGTCTTGAAAATCTTGCATGTCAACAGCTTTTTTATCCCGTCTTGCAGCGATAAGCGCTGCTTCGTTACAGACGTTAGCTATTTCAGCGCCGGCAAACCCTGGCGTTTGAGCTGAAAGTTTTTTGACATCTACGGTCGGGTCTAACTTAATGGGTTTCAGGTGAACTTTAAAAATTGCCTCCCGACCAACAATATCTGGTTTATCAATGCTTATCTGGCGGTCGAAACGACCTGGCCTTAATAAAGCAGAGTCAAGTACATCGGGCCTGTTTGTAGCAGCGAGGATGATAACACCGGAGTCTGTCGCGAATCCGTCCATTTCTACCAGCAGTGAGTTCAATGTGTTTTCTCGTTCATCATTGGCGCCGGGAACTTGCCCGCGACCACGTGAACGACCAATCGCATCAATTTCATCTATAAATACAATACAAGGGGCTTTTTCTTTGGCTTGTTTAAAAAGGTCGCGTACGCGCGCCGCGCCAACTCCCACGAACATTTCTACGAAATCCGATCCTGATAAGGAAAAGAAAGGTACCTCTGCTTCGCCAGCTACAGCCTTAGCTAATAAAGTTTTACCTGTTCCCGGAGGGCCCACTAAAAGCGCTCCCTTTGGAATTTTGCCACCAAGTTTGGTAAACTTCAATGGCGTCTTTAAAAAGTCTACAATTTCTTTTACTTCTTCTTTTGCTTCGTCAAGGCCAGCAACGTCAGCAAAAGTGATTTTGACCTTGCTCTCTGCATCAAAAAGGGCTGCCTTTGACTTTCCGATGTTGAATATCTGTCCGCCAGGACCTGCACCGCCTGTCATCCGGCGCATGAGCATCCAAAATCCAAACAGCAACAGAAAGAGGAAACCCCATTGAACAAAAACACTGAAGTAATCTTCACGATCCTCAGGTTTATACTCCGGCATTTTATCTGCAGGCAGCTTATCCCGAATGGTTCTGAACTCCTGATCAAAATTACCGACATCCACGACTTTCATGGAAAAATGGGGGCCTGAGGCGCTGCCACCCAACGGCCCTTCACTGATGTTCAGCTCTTGCTTATACTTAGCATTTTGAAGCGCTTCAGGTCTGAGCGTAATCTCAACGAATTTCCTGTTTTGAACCAGTACTACCTTCTTTACATCACCATTGTTAACCATTTGTTTGAAGGTGTCGTAATCCACGTCCTTCAGATTATTGGTGTTGCTAAAGTACATCACGCCTATAATGACGGCGACCGTTGCCAGAATAACCCAAATCTGATAGTTACCTCTGGGCGGTTTGGTAGGCAATAATGGTTTATTATTATCTTTTTTGTTGTCTGCCATTTCTATGTTCCAAATGATTTAAAATATCAAAAATAAATAACGCGGGGCTGTATTTTTAGTTTTTATCAGTATCAATTTCCGTAATATCGGCATCTCCCCACAGTCTTTCCAATGCATAATAGCTCCTTCGATCCTTTTTAAAGACATGCGCTACCACATTGATATAGTCGAGTAACATCCATTCTTTATTGTTCTTTCCTTCGGTATGCCAGGGATTTTCCTGAAACTTTTTATAAACCTCAGCATCTATGGAATCTGAAATAGCGTCTAATTGCTTGTCTGAGTTTCCTGAACAGATAACAAAGAAGTCAGCCACTGCATTCTTGATTTTTCTAAGATCCATTACTACAATGTCCGATGCTTTCTTCTCCTGCATGCCTTTTACGATGACATCACTGAGGGTTTCTGAATCTGCACCCTTCCTTTTTTTCGCCATTAATCTATCTTCGTTTTTTTTTAACCTACAAAACTAATCAAATTTACTTTGTATAAAATCCCTGCCAGTACCCTTTTCCTTGGTAAAAATCTGGTTTTTATGCCGGAATGTCATTCTACCAACACAAAGGCTCTGGAACTCTGCCAACAACCCAATACCCCGGAGGGTACCTTAGTGATCACAAATCAGCAAACTTCAGGAAGAGGTCAGCGGGGAAATACCTGGGAATCACGGCCCGGAATGAACTTAACATTCTCCGTAATATTAAAACCCGTTTTTCTTTTGGTGAAAGATCAGTTCTTATTAAACGTAATTACTTCGCTGGCCGTTCATGATTACTTATCCGAAACGTGCAAGGCTCCAATACACATTAAATGGCCTAACGATATTTTGGTAAATGAGTTCAAAATTTGTGGAATACTTATCGAAAATCAACTCATGGGCGACCGGTTTACCAATGTTGTCGTGGGGATTGGTTTTAATGTCAATCAACGTGAATTTTCTTGGGGGTCGGCAACTTCTTTAGCCTCGGTAACAAACAGGACTTATGATCTTCAGGAAGTGCTGGAAGGTTTGTTATCCAACCTCGAAGCGCGTTATGTTCAGCTTCGACAAGGTCATGCGCACATTTTAAAAGCTGACTATTTGAGGCATTTATATCGAATTAACGAGATACACACCTTTAGCGCCGATCACAATCAATTTGAAGGTAAAATTATTGGCGTGGATGAATACGGCAGGCTACGCATAAGCACTGCCGGACAAGAAAAAATCTTTGGGATTAAGGAGATTTCATTTGTGAATTAAAGCTGACTAACATTGCGGGATGAATCAAGATATATACACTTCCAGAAGCAGAATCATTATTACTTGTAGTAAACGTCTGTCGCCTTTTTTGGAACAAGAGGTGAAAGAACTAGGTTTTGAACTTGAAAGTGTTTTTGCCACGGGTGTCGAATTATTTGGAACGGTCAATGATTGCATCCGGCTGAACCTGAACCTGCGGTGTGCAAGCCAGGTACACTATTCTTTGTTGGAATTTCCTGCGAAAAACCCTGATGAGCTGTACCGGACATTATCCGATTACGCATGGGAAAATATTCTTGCGAAAGATGGCTATTTCTCCGTCACCTGCAATGTTGATCACCCGACGATCAATAATACCATGTTTCTAAACGTGAAGGTGAAAGATGCCATTGTTGACCGCATCCGTAACAAGACGTCACAACGGCCAAATTCCGGTTCGGATTTGAGCGGTGCGGTGGTATATCTGTTTTGGAAGGATGATAGGGCAGAGGTCTTCGTCGATACATCCGGGGAGACCTTATCAAAACATGGATACCGGAAAATTCCAGGCAAGGCTCCCATGTTGGAAGCGTTGGCTACCGGTACATTGTTAGCTACAAAATGGGATCGAAAGTCTCCTTTTGTAAATCCGATGTGCGGTTCGGGAACGCTTGCCATTGAAGCTGCCTTAATGGCAACGAATCGCAGACCTGGATTACTTCGCAATAATTATTCATACATGCATTTCTTAGGTTATGATGAATCCGTTCACAACATGGAACTGGCGCGATTGAAAGATCAAGTCAAGGAAGTTCCCGGTCTCGTTATTGTGGCTTCGGATAACCGCGAAGATGCAATTTCGATTTCGAAGGTGAATGCAGGTATCGCAGGGGTTGAACACCTTATTCGTTTTCAGGTTTGCGATTTTGAGCAAACTGAAATGCCCGACGAACCGGGGGTTATTTACTTCAACCCGGAATATGGAGAAAGAATGGGTGAGATTTCGGCACTCGAAACAACCTACGCCAGAGTGGGAGATTTTTTGAAAAAGAAATGCCAGGGCTACATGGGATATGTTTTCACCGCAAACTTGGAGCTCGCAAAGAAGATCGGATTAAAAGCCAGCAGGCGGGTTGAATTTTATACCGCCAAACTAGATTGCCGGTTGCTTGAATATGAAATGTATTCGGGAACACGCCGGGAGCCGAAATCAGAAAAGCAAAATCCTTGATTACATTTTCTAATGGTTTCGTCACTATCAACAGCCTCGAGTCATAGCGCGGCATCCCGGGGTAACGGATGGCATAGCCGTTAAATGCATCGCTGCCGTGCCTTCAGTTATCCGGTACGAAAAACTGCCCAAGCGCGCCGTTCATGGCATGCTGTCTCAAATCATTTGAGGATGTTGCTATAGATGATTTTTTATTCAGACGATCCCTCGATGGCCAATCTTTGTGCGAATCATCAACGCAAAAAGTAAAGAAGTGAGACAAGTCATAATTTGATTTTGCCAAGCGGAATCTGTTTCCTTAAATTAGTTGGCAACAAGGAATGAGTTTTTTTGGGGTATGGCGCTTACCCGATCCCAAACTGAAATTTGATAAAAACAATTTAATGAAAGTCATCACACCAGTACCCGACGTGCAGGTTTCCGACTACGTGGAGAGGATTTTGGTTATTGAAAATTTTAGCATTACAACTCCGTTTGTGCTCCCGCTCTTCGCCAACGGAACCCCCACGCTGTTATTCTTATCTACGAAGGCGACACTGAATAATAACGCTACCAACTATCTGACTTTATTTGGACAGACGGTATTTCCCGAGTCGTTACTAATCAACAACGATTTTACACTCATCGCTTATTTCCTTAAACCCTTTTCCCTGCACTCCTTGTTTGGAATTTCCGCTAAAGAAATCACTGATTATCCTATCGATTTAAATTTGCTCCATCCAGCAAAGGCGAACGAATTAAAGGAACAGTTGCTAAATGCAGCAGGCACGAAGGAAATGCTCGCGCTGCTGGATAACTATATCTTCAGCCTGATGTTAAGAGTGAAGTGCGAAACGCGATTACTGCAATTTGCTACGTCGCTCATTGTAAACAATCCTTCAAAGGATAGCCTGGTAAAAGCGCAAAATGAGTTGTGTGTTACGGAGCGAACGTTTCAGCGATTGTTCGAAAATAAAATCGGAATTTCGCCAAACCTTTATCGGCGCATCACGCAATTCAATTCGGCATTTCAGCAAATCAATACAAGGCGGTTCACAACATTATCGGACGTGGCATTCAAAAATGGCTATGCTGATCAAAGCCATTTCAACAGGGCCTTCAAAGAGTTTACAAATATCACTCCGAAAGAATACCTGAATTTCGGAACACCTGACTAGCCTATTAAATTGTCGGTTTCATTCTATCATCGCGATCGTGTCAGCCTTTGATTTGCAATAGATTTTAAACCGATAATATTATGACAAATCAGATTTATCCATGCCTGTGGTTTGATGGTCAAGCGCAAGCAGCAGCTAAGTTTTATTGCAGCATCTTTAAAAACTCGAAAATTACAGCCGACAATCAGATGGTGGTAACATTTGAACTGAACGGTAAAAAATTTATGGGATTAAATGGGGGACCTCACTTCAAATTTAACGAAGCCGTGTCCTTTGTAGTGGACTGCGACACGCAGGAAGAAATTGACAACTATTGGAGCAAGCTCACTGCAGATGGAGGCAGTGAAGGAACTTGCGGCTGGCTTAAGGATAAATTCGGGGTGTCGTGGCAAATCGTACCAACTGTATTGCCCAAACTCTTAAGCAATCCTGACAAGGCACAAAACGTGATGCAGGCGTATATGAAGATGAAAAAATTTGATATCAGGGAATTGGAAAATGCCTGATGTGGCAAATTCCAAAATAAAAGGTTCGACGATTCAGACCCCTTCGAACCTTTTATGTTTCGTTTGGCTATCTTGAGTGGTAAATTGTGACCATGCGCATCACCTTTATTGTTCTGTCTGCCACAGCAATGCTTTTTACCGCTTTTGTTATCAGTAACAAAGGGCGCGTCGGTCTCATAGATGCAAAAAAAATTGAAGTCCGGGGGATTTATGGAAGCCCCGAGCCTTTTTGGAAAAAAAACCTCCGACTTAACGAGCTTGGTGTAAACGCGATCTTTATGCATGATGCGTCTATTAATGAAAGTATCATGAAACGGGCGAGGGCGGAAGGTCTCAAAGTGTTTGCTGAGTTTGCAACCTTAAATGGAAAGCAATATGTGGTGGATCATCCGGAGGCGTGGGCTATCGATAAAAACGGAAACAAAGTCGAAGCCGCCACCTGGTTTATGGGTGTTTGTCCGACGGAGCCTGGATTTAAAAAGCACAGAAGGGATCAGCTGAAAACGCTCTTAAGAAAATATGATCTCGATGGCGTGTGGATGGACTACCTGCATTGGCACGCACAGTTTGAAGATCCCGAGCCTATTCTGCCTGAGACTTGTTTTTGCTCTCATTGCATTAACGATTTTCAATCGACGACACAGATCAAAGTACCGGATGGAAGCACCCGGGAAAAAGCGGCGTGGATACTCAATAATCATGAGAACAAGTGGCGAGATTGGCGATGTTCGGTAATTGCAGGATGGGTGCGTGATTTCAAAAAGATAGTGAATGAAGAGCGGCCCGGGGCACTGTTGGGGGTTTACCATTGCCCTTGGGATGATGATGAATTCAATGGAGCACGACGTAAAAACCTGGGACTCGATTACGATTCATTGAAAGCAATTGTCGATGTGTTTTCTCCTATGGTGTATCATGGACGAATGAGGAGAAGTCCTGAGTGGGTGAAAAAAAATATAGAATGGTTTAGTAACAGGCTGAAGATTAAGGAAGGCACGTTCCCAAAAGTGTGGCCTATCGTTCAGTCATATAATGATCCTGAAATTATCGCTGCAGCTGAATTTGAAAAAGTGTTACGATATGGGGCCAGTGCCCAGGCAACCGGTGTGATGATGTTCACCAGTAACTCCGTTGCAGAAGACGATCAAAAGATTGAGACGATGAAGCGGGTTTACACCGGATGGATGAAAGCAAAATAGAATTTACGCATGGTAGGAAATCATTCTTTATAGGCTCAACACATGCATTATCGTGTAAGGCGCATTTCAGTCAGTATCTTTTTGAACCCGACTTTTTCGTATGCTTTGATAGCAGGAAGATTATCACTGTAAACTTGCAGCCTGATCTCTTTGAGTCCTTTTTTATCCGACCACTCAACCAGTTTATCTATAACAAGTTTATTAATGCCTTTTCCGCGGTACGCAGGATCGACGAACATAAATCCGAGAAAAGCATAGTGTGCAAATGTATTGTAGGGATTACCTTCTTTTATAATCGCACTGCCTCCTCCAATAACTTTACCATTGATTTCCGCTACGACCACCTCCGCGTCAGGGTCTTGTATACGCGAGGCCAAATCATAATAGTGGAATTTTTCTGACACCAATGTTTCATCAAATGGTCTTTCCGCAAAAATAATCCCTTGTTCAAAGTCCAGTAGCGTTGAAAGATCTTTCATCGTCGCGCTTCGAATCTGAATGTCGTTTATCATACAGCGTTAAAAATAAATGACACCAAGATATCAATAAGATTTTATTCGATGTGGTAACGTAAATATTTTGTATTGCTCACGGCTACACGGCTGTTATTAATTCGTATCTTTCCTACTGCTCTCTGCAAGCATTTTTACAGATCTTCCTTCCCTGCAAATTTTATGGTCCACTGTACAATGAATGTATCATGAATGTAGGATCACTGTACGATAGATGAATCTAAGGTGAAGCTTACGGCCAGCTAAGCCTTAGGTTGTTAAAGACGACCGGTAACGGTTAACATGTCTATATCCTTGAAAATTGCGAGCAGCAAAAAACTGAATCCGTCGAAGTTTACCAGTCTTCGCATTTGCGCTCGGGAGGTATTCCAATAATCCAATCAATAGTATGGTAGCTTTTCTTGATTGTTTAATTAATTTCGAACCTTTTAAATCGAAAAGCATTTGTTTTAGTAAAGCATAGAATTAATCGATTACCATGACGACAGCACAACTTGAAATACCCAAACGCCCGGCTCGTAAATTCGTAGGAGAAGATTTTAAAGTAGCTTCCTGGGAAGGCCTGAAGCCTTTTTTTGATAACCTGTTGGATCGGAAAATTGAATCCGTTTCAGATTTGAAGAAATGGTTTCACGATCGGAGTGAACTCGAATCCGTCATCGGTGAGGACTTGGCATGGCGTTATATTAATATGACCTGTTACACGGAAAACGAATCCTACAGAAATAGCTATCAGGATTTTATCGAAAATATTCAACCCCAGATTGCTCCTGTTTCCGACAAACTGAATAAGAAGGCAGCCGCCTCATCGTTTTTAAACGAGCTGGCGAACGTTGAAGGATACAATTTGATGATTCGAAACCTTAAAAAGGATATCGAAATTTTCCGCGAAGAAAATGTTCCTTTATTTACGCAGATCAGTACGGAAGCCCAGAAGTATCAACAAATTTCTGGTGCAATGACAGTGGAGGTAAATGGTAAAGAGTTGACGCTACAACAAGCCTCCGTGTTTTTGATGTCGACCGATCGTAAGCTTCGTGAGGATGTCTATCACAAAGTAACAAAACGCAGGTTGCAGGATCATGAAACACTGGACAAGCTTTTTTCTGGGTTGGTTGACCTGCGTCATCGTGTTTCCGTAAATGCAGGATTTAAAAATTTCCGTGACTACATGTTCAAGTCGTTGGGAAGGTTTGATTATACCCCTCAGGATTGCTTTAATTTCCATGAAGCAATTCAACATGAAGTGGTACCTATTCTTGATGTGTTTTCAAAAGAAAGAAAAAAAACGCTTAAGGTCGATTCGCTTAGACCTTGGGATAAGGCTGTTGATCCTGAAGGCAGAGAAGCACTCAAACCTTTTACCAATGGAAAGGAGTTAACAGAAAAAACGATCGAAGTATTTAGAAAGCTGGATCCGTTCCTGGGGCAATGTCTCGCTATCATGAAAGAAATGGGTCACTTGGATTTAGAGTCCAGAAAAGGAAAAGCACCGGGTGGTTACAATTATCCGTTGTCAGAGATTGGTGTACCCTTTATTTTTATGAACGCCACTTCAACGCTTAGGGATATGGTTACCATCATGCATGAAGGTGGTCATGCGATTCATAATTTTTTAACGCGCGACCTCGAACTGAACGATTTTAAATCAACACCTTCCGAAGTTGCTGAGCTGGCATCCATGTCGATGGAATTGATTTCCATGGATCATTGGGATGTTTTCTTTACCGATGAAGCTGAGTTAAAACGTGCAAAGCGTGAGCACCTGGAAGATCTGATTGAAACGCTGCCATGGGTTGCTACCATTGATCGTTATCAGCATTGGTTGTATGAGAATCCAACGCATTCGCTGGAGCAACGCAAAGAAAACTGGAATAGAATCTTTGATCAATTTGCAGATACGATCACCGATTGGTCGGGCTTGCAGGAAGCCAAAGATTATCTATGGCAGAAGCAACTGCATTTATACGAAGTTCCCTTTTATTATATCGAATATGGAATGGCGCAGCTCGGTGCTATTGCCGTGTGGAGAAATTTCAGACAAGATCCTGCAAAAGGTCTTCAAGGTTATCAGAATGCATTGAAGCTCGGCTATATGAAAACTATTCCTGAAATCTACAAAGCCGCAAATATTAAATTTGATTTCAGCAGGGGATACATTAAGGAACTGATGGATTTTGTGAGAAAGGAACTTGACAAGATATAAAAGGCTTCCTTAAGCGGTAATTTGGAGAATACAGGTGAAACTGTGTCTGGGAGGGTAGTCGTAATTACTAACTTAAATTTTCGGAATGATAATTTGCAACAAGTGGAATTTTTATCCGCGGCATTTGTCGAGCAATGCACTAAGTTGATGTGCTTCATCTTCGCTTAAGGAAAGGACGCCATCAATTTCGCTTTGATGTTTTTCAAGTAAGCTTAACAATTGAAGTCCTGTGTCCGTGATATTCACGTCGGTAGCGCGTTTATCATTAGGACAAGTTTTCTTTGAAATCAGGTCTTTTGCTACAAGCCTATCCAGTAACCGCGATACATCTGAATTTTTATCCAGCATTCGTGACTTGATTTCAGTTGCCGAAATACTTTTCGGATGTTGACCCTTCAAAATACGAAGGATATTAAACTGTTGCGCAGTTATCTTATGAGGCTTGAAAAAATCTTGCTGTTTACCCTGCAACCAGCTGGCTGTATACAAAAGATTGATCAGCGCCTTTTGATGGCCACTGTGAAATTTTTGCTGTTTTATTTCTTCTTCGATTTTCATGTCTTGAATGTTGAAGTGTTGATGTTCGAAGTGTTGGAGTTCTTTTCTGGAACTAATCCGTCCGCTTGAGCTTTCCACTTTCAACTACATAAAGTAAAAACCCCGGATGGTGCTCCGGGGTTTTTACATTTAAGCTTTTTTATCCAATTCAACTTTTACGACCAGTTCAACTTCATCGCTCACTACCATTTCACCTGTAGGCACCTTGTTGGCCCAGGTCAAACCATAGTCCTGGCGATTAATTTTACCAGTTAATTTAAATCCAGCCTTTGTACCCCGTGGATGGTTTATGGTTCCACCATAAGTCACATCGAACTCCACTTTCTTGGTAACACCGTGCATGGTGAAATCTCCTTTAAGTTTGTACTTGCCGCCGTCTTTTACAAGGGTTCCCTTAAACTTGGTTTCAGGATATTTTTCTGCCTCAAAAAAATCTGGAGATTTTAAATGTGTATCCCTTCTTTCATTATCCGTATCGATTGAAGCAGTTTTTGCCGTGAATTCAACTTCAGCTCCGTTGAAATCCTCTGACTTGGAAACTATTGTTCCCTCGAAGTCATTGAATTTTCCTTCCACTTCCGATACGGCCATGTGTGTTACGTTAAACCCCACTTTGCTGTGGGCTTTGTCAACCGTCCAGGTGGTTTGTGCGAATGCCGCGCCCGAAAAAAGCAATAGGCCTAATAATGCGTTAATTTTTTTCATTTGTTGTGTTGATTAATTTATGAATGGTTATGCCAATTTAACACCAGATTCAATTTGTTTGTTTAAACATATAAATTAAATTTGTTAACCTCCTGATAACCAAGCGAAAAAATTTTGACAGGTTTACTGTTAAGGACAGCCTAGGGATATTGGGCGAACTGAAAGCAAAATGGTGGTAGCTTTTTCTTCTTCTTTGGTGCGACCTACTTTTTTTCAGATCGTTTTATAGCAAGTCCAGAGAGAGAGCATCAAACGTAATCTTGCCGTGAAGCTCAAATTTGATTCGTAGTTTCGGGGATTTACTTTTTACCTTTTACTCATTCCTGAGTTTGTCCACATTTTATAAACGCCCTAGTTTATTTTTGTCTAGGGCTTGTATATTCACGTAATGTTCTTATTTTTAAAGCACGAAAGGTCAACTTTTGCGGGCCGACCTTTCGTGATTGGATTAGCAAAATCAGGCGTCATCCTAGTGACCGTCCCTTCCTTTTGCTGTCTAAAATTATGCTAAATTAATTTGAAAACCAAAGAATTGACTCATTATGGACGAATTGAAACTCATTTTACCAAAAGGTCAGCGTAGTGAACTAATGGATTTCTATTTGAATAAGCAGCGTGATTTAGAAATAAAATTGCGGGAGGTTAAGGGGATAATCGCTCAGCTACAGGAGGCTGTAGTTACCCCTGCCGACAATCAACTAAGCATCACGCACAGCACAAAGGTTAGTAATCCTGTCTATAGGGAAAATTGGTCGTGGTCTCAAAAAATTAAATACGTAATTGAAGATGCGGGCAGATGTCTTACAACAAGACAAATTATAGATCGATTAAGAAATTTTGAGCCGTTAATAGGAAATCCAATCAACAGTGTGAGCGGAACAATATCTGGTAAAATTTCAAATAGCATTATGTTTAATCGATACCATGATTTAGACAGCTCTGAGTTTTTTATTGGGCTTGAAGAATGGTTTACGGTAGACGGAAACGTTAAGGAAAAATACCTTGGGGTGGCATAAAAAATAAAAACCCCAAAATCGTGGCGCGATTAGGGGGTTTTAAATGGAGCACTGAAAGTCCAGTAACAGATTCAGACAAACTTTAAACCTTCGACAGTCATGAGAATTGTTAGAACAGTTCGAGTTACCGTTCGTCGCGTCGTAACGGTTAAACCGATACGGGTGACAGTAAGACGGATCAATTAACTCCATGAAGTCCCTACTCGGTAGGGGCTTCTTTTTGCAAAGTTAAGTCCTTGCGCTTGCGAGTAAGGCCAAACAGGGGTGGTCACATCATTATAGTGGCAGCCCCTTTTGCATTTCAAATATACAATAAAATAAAAAAATAATTATATATACCATTTGGGACATATGGTATATCCCTACCGACACCTTCACAACTTCAAATAAAATTCCCGGGTCAATTTTACATATTCATCAGACCATTCATCGCCCTTTTTATATAGTAGTATTTCGCCCTCCTCGACTGGTAGATCTTTTCTCGAAAACTCCAACAACCAGCGCTCCGCCGGCTTTCCAGCCCGCGTTTTAAAACTAAACTGACGGGTGCAAACCAGGTTTGATTTTTCAGCTAGCGCCTTGAATTGCAGGCCTTCCGTGAAAGGTAACACAACATTGAACCTTCCATTTTCCTTCAAGAGCCTTAGGACGGCCGTAATCAATTCATCATACGACAGTGTGATGGTATGCCTGGCTTTATACCGTTTTTCATCTGGTGGGCTTTGGCTATTGTTAAAATACGGGGGATTACTAACAACCAAATCGTATTTGTGGTCGGGATGGAACTTTTGAATGGCCGTGTGATAAAGATGGATCTTCGAAGACCACGGCGACTTTTTGAAGTTTTCGTCCGCTTGCAAAACATCTGTTTCCTCGATTTCAACGGCATGGATTACGGCAGCTGGGTTGGACCGCTGTGCCAGCATAAGCGCAATCGTACCATTACCCGTCCCGATATCGAGAATGGATTTGGCCTCATGGATTTTCACCCAGGCTCCCAGCAATACGGCATCGGTTCCTACCTTCATAGTACTCCGGGCATGCGAAACACTGAATTTTTTAAAATGAAAAAGTTCCTTACTTCTCACGCCAATTGGAAGTTAAAAGTTAAAAGTTAATAGATTGCGCTTGTTAACAAGTAATTAATAATTTTTTTCAAATGGTTCAAAAAATCCGTTGGGGCATTCTAGGTTGTGGGAATATAGCCAATAAGTTTGCCGCCGATCTAAAATGGGTAGACGATGCCGAACTTGTAGCTGTTGCTTCGCGAAGCCAGCAAAAAGCCATGGACCTTGCAACCAAATATGGTGTTCGACACGCTTTCGATTCCTATGAGGCTCTGGTTACTTGCCCTGATGTTGATGTTGTATACGTAGCAACGCCCCATGGCCTTCACCATGAGCATGTCTTGCTCTGTGTAAATCATAAGAAGGCAGTATTGTGCGAAAAGGCATTTGCGTTGAATGCGCACCTGGCGAAAGAAATGATTCAGGCGGCAAAAAAGAATCAAGTTTTCATCATGGAGGCTTTCTGGACGAAGTTTCTTCCGCAGTATCAAAAAATCGTCTCCCTCATTCGTAGTGGAGAAATCGGTGATGTTAAAATGATTCAGGCGGATTTTGGTTTTAAGGCAGTAGCGCCTTTAAACAAAAGGTTATACGAACCGGCGCTAGGTGGCGGAGCCTTGCTCGACATAGGAATCTATCCGGTCTTTTTAGCGATTTCCTTGCTAGGCAAACCTTCAGAGATTGTTGCAAGCATGAAACCTTTTCCTTCAGGTGTTGATCAGCAAATTGCAATTATTTTGAAATTTGAATCAGGCGTGTTAGCAAACCTGAGCGCTACCTTTGAAGCGGTAACGCCTGTAGAGGCAACCATCGCTGGTACAGAAGGATACATCCGGATGACCAACCGGTTTCACAATGCCGTCGGCAATGTCGCATTAATAAAAAACGCAGAGCACATCGACATCGGTGCCATACATCGCGAAGTAGGATATGGTTATCAATTTGAAGCACGGCATGTCGGTGAATGTTTACGCAAAGATTTACTTGAAAGTCCTATCATGAGCCATGCCGATACAATGTTGCTGATGGAAACACTAGATAGCATTCGTGTTGCCTGTGGTATTCGATATCCCGTCGACGAGATGAAATAAATTTGTAATTTTCGGCCTTGATATAAAACTATGCAACCAGTATTATCCTTAAAGGGCGAGAAGTCTGAAGTGTTTGCTTCTGTTGAAAAGTACTTGACGGACAACGACTTTAAAATTGCAGCCAAAGATTTTAATCGCCCGTGGGGTGGATTTTTCGTTCTCGACGAATCGCAAGCTCAAAAATTCGGTCAGCTTTATTTTCCAAATGTAGAATTGTCTACACTGAAAATCAGTGGAAAACTCAGTCCCAAAATATTAATAGTACAACCCAATACACGTCTTTCCTGGCAATACCATTTTCGCCGGGCGGAGATCTGGAAATTGGTGGCGGGTACCGCTGGTGTGGTTACAAGTGACACGGATGAAGAAGGACCGCGGCGTAAGTTAGAAGTAGGGGAGATCATAAGATTGAAACAAGGACAGCGGCATCGACTTGTAGGTTTAGATGGATGGGGTATGATCGCCGAAATCTGGCAACATACCGATGCGACCACACCTTCTGATGAAGACGATATCGTACGCGTTCAGGACGATTTCGGAAGATAACAATTCAATTGGGCAAAGCCGCTATAATTCCTCTCGCGAGCTTGCTAAAATCAAATCCGTGATGTGAAACCCCTAGCCTGACAATGACCAATTGTTTGGAAGGAATAATCATTACTGTTTGTTCCTCAAACCCATCGGCCCAATAGGCATCGGTGGGTAAGTCAGGAAACTTTCGCACCGGAGTGTTAGCACGATCACCTGCGTTAAGCCACCAGTGCGCTCCATATTGTCCTATTTCAGCACCTGGAGCAGGTGTCACGGAATATTTTACCCAGCCCTCAGGTAATATCCTTTCTCCATTCCATACACCGTCATTTAGAAATAGTAAACCAAACCGCGCCCAGTCTCTTGCTGTCGCAAAGCTGTAGGATGAAGCGACAAAAGATCCCGAAGCATCAGGTTCCATGATGGCATGGTTCATTCCGATCTTGTAAAAAAGTTTTTGATAAGGAAACTGGTAGTAGGCACTATCACCAACGGTCTGCCTGATGATTTTTGAAAGGATGTTGGTAGTGCCGCTGGAGTATTGAAAATGTGTACCAGGTTCATGTTTAAGTTTCTTCGATAATGCATAGCCACCTTTGTCATCGCTTTTGATAAACATTTGATGAAAATCGGCAGTGGGAGAAAAATAAGATTCAGACCATGCCAGTCCGCTGCTTGCCTGAAGTAAATGACTCAAGGTGATTTTACTCCGATTATCATCTTTCCATTCTGATACCGGTGCGGGTTGTTGAATATCAAGCTTTCCTTCTTGTACCAAAATCCCAAGCAACGCATTGGTTATGCTTTTTGTCATGGACCATCCCATGAGTCGTGAGTTTTCGTCAAATCCCTTAGCGTAACGTTCTCCTATGATGCTGTTGTTATAAACCACGACAACGGCATGTGTGTTGAGCGGACGTTCGGGATCCGTCTCGAAAAATGCTTCATCAATGGCCGCGCGAACCATGTCGTTATTTATCTCCGGGAGGATTGAGTCCGTTGTTACATTTCCAGCAGGCCAAGCGATCGAATCCTGGTTTGTTGGCACAGTCCCGGCAATCACGATTTGCTGAGCCCTGACATCTTCTTCGCTTCGCTGTGCGAGTAACGTACATCCCAATCCTTTTCGAAAAATCGCTTTGCTGGTCTTCCAGAAAACGGTGGCAGTTACAGTGGAGTCTTCATGTACCAGAATAGTGGAACTTGATAATCCGGGAAAAACCTGAAGTTCTTTATCTCTCACACTTTGTGGATCACGTCCTGTAACAAAGACGCATGAACACATCGTCTTCGCAGCCATGCCTGCCATAACAGGTGGAAATGTAATCAGTATGTATGCGAAAGCTGCGAGGATGAAACCGAGTAAAGTGAGCAGGAATATTTTAAAGAATCGTTTCATGAGGTAAGAAAAGCAAGCGTAAAAGTTAAGTAAAAATTAAAAGTGTTTTCAGTCGGGTCTATTTAGTTGCTTGCGCGTATCTTTTGGTTGGCGACTTTTTCCTTCATAAAGATTCAAAATCCAGTATATATTCGCGCTGGACAACATCGGTTCAATGTTTAACTTTTAACTTGTTTCCCACGAAAGCAGCAGCGCTCAAAGCCTTCCTCGACGAAAAGGTTGATTTATACAACCGGCCTGCGTTTATCGAGTCGGACCCGATACTGATTCCCCATGCTTTTAGAAAACAACAAGACATTGAAATTGCAGGGCTTTTCGCTGCAGTGCTGGCCTGGGGTCAGCGAGTCACAATCGTTAGAAAATGCAAAGAACTTTTAGCGATGATGGATAATGATCCACATCAATTTGTCCTTCATCATTCGGAAAAGGATTTGAAATCTTTGCAACAATTTAAACACCGTACCTTCAACGCTACCGATACGCTTTATTTCATACAATTTCTTAAGTGGTATTACAGTCGCCATCAAAGCCTGGAACAAGCATTCAAAGTTTCATCTGATGACCAAACAATTGAGCAAGGTCTTGTGAATTTTTACAATTTGTTTTGCAGCTTGGATGAATTTCCAGGTCGCACTAAAAAGCACATAGCAACACCGGAACGAAAATCCACATGCAAAAGACTTAATATGTACCTAAGGTGGATGGTGCGGAAAGACAACGCAGGTGTCGACTTTGGTATATGGAAAAGCATTTCACCGGCACAACTGATTTGCCCATGCGATCTTCATGTTGATCGTGTATCGCGCAAACTTAAATTGATAAAACGAAAACAAACTGATTGGCAAACTGCTGTTGAGTTGACGAATAATCTTCGCAAGCTCGATGAGTATGATCCGGTGAAGTATGATTTTGCGCTATTCGGATTAGGAATAGAAGAAGGGTGGTCTAAGGGTTAATACGGAATATTGATCAAACCTTAATTTTGCAAGCTAATAATCAAATTGATAGTATCCTGCATTTAAAAAAATAAGCAATTCAATTTGTAACTATTCTAAACTATTTCAAAAAGGCGTGTTCTAAAGTCTCTTTAACTCATTAGATAAGTAAGATTTTCGTCATAATTTCTGGTTCTACACTTTAAATAAATTTGAAAAAATGAGTTCGGATAGTAGATTTGTGCCGCTTGTTTTGAAAACGGACACTGAACCACACATGAATAAAAACTTTATCTCTTCCGCTTGCAAGTTCTTCTCACTGGTTTTCGTTTTCGCATTTATAAATTTTACTTCGTCCGCTCAGGAAATTTCTACTGAACCTGCCGCGATTAAAGCCGGTGAAAGTTTATTTAATGCGAATTGTAAAGCTTGTCATGCTGTAAAACGAAAACTGGTTGGGCCCGCCTTAGGAGGCGTTCAGGACCGCGCACCGTCTATTCAATGGATCAAAGACTTTGTTCACAACTCCTCTGCTGTAATTAAAAGTGGCGATGAGTATGCTGTGAAGTTATACAATGAGTATAACAAAACTCAGATGACTTCCTTCACTTCCCTGAAGGATGAAGACATCATGAATATTCTCGCTTATGTTAAAGCTGAGAATGAAAAAGTTGAAGAAGTGGCTGCTGCTCCAACAGGAGGACAACAACAGGCAACTCAAGACACAGGCCTCTCTGGCAAATATTTGAACATCGTCCTGATTGGATTGGTGATCATCCTGCTTTTACTCCTTATTATATTAGGCCTCATCGTTTCGGCGCTAAAACGCTTCCTCGACCAAAAAGAGCTTTCTGAAGAAGATCGTGAGGTAGTTCATTCACCCATCAGCGTTGGGTCTATCACAAGAAGTTCCGGATTCATTTTCATCGTCGTATTCCTGGTGGCTGCATTGGGCTTTAAAGCTGTAATTAATAGTTTGTTTTCAATTGGTGTTCAGCAAGGATACGCACCTAAACAACCTATTGCCTTTTCTCACAAGATACATGCTGGTCAATACGAAATCGACTGTAAATATTGTCACGTGGGAGCAACCAAGGGAAAAAATGCGACTATACCCTCGGTTAACATTTGTATGAACTGCCATAATCAGATCAAACAAGGAAGCTTAACTGGAGAAGGAGAAATTTCAAAAATTGTTGCCGCTTACGAGAACAACCGACCTATCGAGTGGGTACGCATTCACAACCTGCCTGACCTCGCTTATTTCAATCACGCTCAACACGTCAATGTTGGAAACGTAGAATGCCAGACTTGTCATGGCCCGATTGAAACTATGGATGTGGTTCGTCAGCACTCTTTATTAACTATGGGATGGTGTATTGATTGCCATCGTAAAACTGATGTCAACACAAGAGGTAATGCCTATTATGATAATCTCGTGGAAATTCATAATAAAACGGGCAAGGCTCCTATGAAAGTGGAAGAGATCGGTGGTCTCGAGTGCTCAAAGTGTCACTATTAATTCAAGCTATTAATACAATAGCGATAACGGATAACGAATAACGATTCATTACAATAATAATGGAAGAGTCTAAAAAGGTATACTGGAAAGGTATCGAGCAACTCGCAAACAATTCTGAGTTTGTGAAAAATGCTCAAAACGAATTTGCTCAACCTGGTCCAGAGGAGGATTTGGGACATTCCCGTCGCGATTTCTTAAAGATGATGGGCTTTGGCATGTCAGCAGTAACCTTAGCGGCATGTGAAGCTCCAGTCCGGAAAGCGATCCCGTTTGTCAACAAACCTATGGATACGGAGGCAAGTATCGCCGACTATTTTGCTTCTACTTATATTAATGGGGGTGAATATTGCAGCATTCTGGTTAAGACCCGCGAAGGCCGCCCTATCAAAATAGAAGGTAATGCATTGTCGAAGATTACAAATGGCGGAACAAATGCTCAGGTTGAGGCTTCCGTGCTTTCCTTATATGATAATGCAAGATTACGTGGCCCCAAAGCCAACAAGAAGCGGATTGACTGGGAAGACCTTGATAAAGAAATCATCGGAAAGTTGACCGAAATTTCAGCCGCCGGCGGACAAATCCGGATTGTTAGCAACTCCATTCTAAGCCCCAGCACAAAAACTGTCATCGACAGATTTAAAGCAAAATATCCTACAACCCAGCTGGTTCAATACGATCAGGTTTCAGCATATGGGATGCTGAAAGCAAATGAAGAATCATTTGGCTCGGCCTTTATACCTTCTTACGATTTCAGTAAAGCAAATATCGTTGTGGGTATTGGTGCCGATTTCCTTGGCGGATGGTTGTCATCATCTATCGAATTTAGTCAGCAGTATGCCAAGACCAGAGAAGTATCAGAGGAGAAGAAAGAAATGTCCCGGCATTATCAGTTTGAGTCGGTTCTTTCGATCACAGGCGCAAATGCAGATTACAGAACGCAGATAAAGCCTTCTCAGGAAGGTGCTGCCGTGATTACACTATATAATCTTTTAGCATCCAAAGCGGGCCGTCCGACGGTGTCTGGTGGTAATGATAAAATCAATAATCTGTCAAAAGCCGCAGATGACCTGTGGAGCAACCGTGGAAAAGCGTTGGTAGTGGCAGGTTCGAACGATAAGGCTATTCAGCTGTTGGTTAATGCAATCAATGACATCCTCGGAAGTTATGGAACGACGATTAATACGAGCCTTACCGTAAATTACAAGCAAGGTGACGACCAGGCGATGGCCAACTTCATCAGCGACGCTGAGGGCGGAAAACTAGGCGCAGTTATTTTTTATAATTGTAATCCTGTTTACGATTACCCTGCAGGCGACAAACTTGGTGCTGCCATTAAAAAGATCGGCCTCACCATCTCAACAAACTATAAAGAAGATGAGACTGGTTCTCTCGTAAATTACGTGGCTCCAGACCACCATTTCCTGGAATCATGGAACGACGCAGAGCCTAAGAAAAATCATTTTAGCTTAAGTCAACCTGCGATCACGCCGATTTTCAAATCACGCGCAGCTCAAAGTAGTTTCCTCACGTGGGCTGGCGAATCAAATGCCGATTATTTTGAATTTGTAAAAGATAGCTGGAGAACAAAATTCTTCGCCACACAATCTGCATCGCCCGACTTCCAAAGCTTTTGGGACAAATGCCTGTATGATGGTGTTTATGATTTGCCTGAAGCAGCGGCTGTCGCCGTGACATTTGGCGGCGATGTAAATGGTGCAGCAAGTGCCATTGCAAGTAATTACAAAGCTGGCAAATGGGAAGTTGTTGTTTACGAAAGTGGAAATATTGGCAATGGCTCACAGGCAAACAATCCATTGTTGCAGGAATTACCAGATCCAATCACTAAGGTAGTGTGGGATCACTATGTTACTGTTGCGCCTAAGGATGCCAAGGAAATTGGTTTCTCGGAGAGCTTCACTAAAGTTGCAACAATCAAGGCAAACGGAAAAACTGTAGAGCTGCCGGTAATGATACAACCTGGCCAGGCAGCTGGAACGATAGGCATACCGTTAGGTTATGGGCGCACGAAAGCTGGGAAAGTTGCTGATGGGCGAGGAGAGAATGCTTACCCGCTGGTTGGTTTGGTGAACGGATCATTAAGCTATGCTGCAAGTGCAGAGTTTACCATTGGAGAGAAATCTTACCAACTCGCACAAACGCAAACGCACAATACATACATGGGCCGCAAGGCGGTTATTCAGGAGACAACGCTTGCTTCCTTTAAGAGTAACTCGAAAGCTGATGCCTTCGAGCCTGCAATATCTACATGGTCATCTCCAGACCATAAAGTTGATCCTGAAACACTTTCTCTTTGGAAAGGTCACGATTATAAGAATCACCATTGGGGTATGGCTATTGATTTGAATACCTGCACCGGTTGTGGGTCTTGCGTCGTAGCCTGCAACGTTGAAAACAACGTTGCCCTCGTAGGACGTGAAGAAGTTATTGCCAGAAGGGAGATGCATTGGTTACGCATTGATAGATATTATAGCAGCGATGCGCAAGCCGACGATTGGAGAGGTGTAGAAGAAGCAGCAGAAAATCCTGAAGTGGTATTTCAACCCATGCTTTGTCAGCATTGCAATAACGCACCGTGCGAAACGGTTTGCCCGGTTGCTGCAACCACGCACAGCAGCGAAGGTTTGAATCAGATGGCCTACAACAGATGTATTGGTACACGCTATTGTGCCAACAACTGCCCTTATAAAGTGAGACGCTTCAACTGGTTTAAGTACCACGACAATCGTCAGTTTGAAGAGGTCAACCCCGCTATGAACACCGACCTCGGCAAAATGGTATTGAACCCAGATGTTACGGTCCGTTCACGAGGTGTGATGGAAAAATGTACTTTCTGCGTTCAACGTATTCAATTGGGTAAATTGAATGCCCGCAAAGAAAGAAGAAAATTGCAGGATGGTGAGGTAGTAACAGCATGTCAGGCAGCATGTGCAACAGGTGCTATTGTTTTTGGAGACATGAACAATCCCGAAAGTAAGATTGCAAAATTGCTGAAGGTCCGCCCGCTATATAAGGACCGTCCGACGGTAAATGACAAAGAAGCAGACAACGCTCGTGCTTACCAGGTATTGGAGGAAATTGGTGTAAGGCCAAATATCTGGTACTTGAGGAAAGTAAGGAATAAAGATGCTGCTAAAGCATAATAGAATTAATAAAGACTAACGATTAACTTTTACATCATACAATGCAGGTAACGTCATCAGTTCGTGATCCGCTGGTAACCGGAGGGAAAACAGTAAAAGATGTTTCGCATGACATCAGCCGTCAGGTGGAAGGTAAGCCCACATCCCTTTGGTGGATGGCAATGGCGGTATCTTTAGCTGTACTGGGTTTTGGTTTCTATTGCATATGCTATCTTTTGTGGAATGGAATAGGGGTGTGGGGATTAAATAAAACAGTAGGCTGGGCGTGGGATATTACAAACTTCGTCTGGTGGGTCGGTATTGGTCACGCCGGTACACTGATTTCAGCAATCCTTTTATTGTTCCGTCAGAAATGGAGAATGTCAATTAACCGCGCTGCGGAAGCGATGACCATCTTCGCAGTTATCTGCGCTGCCACTTTCCCGCTCATGCACATGGGCCGGCTTTGGTTAGGCTTCTACTGGGCACTTCCGCTTCCCAATGCATTCGGTTCACTATGGGTAAACTTTAACTCACCATTATTGTGGGACGTGTTCGCGATCTCAACATACTTTACCGTTTCATTGGTATTCTGGTACATGGGACTTATTCCTGACTTTGCTGTTATTAGAGATAGAGCCGTTGTAATGGGAAACAAGACTAGGGCCTCCATTTATAACATATTAAGTTTCGGATGGCAAGGCGGTGCCAAAACATGGATGCGCTATGAATCAGTAGCGTTGATTCTTGCCGGTGTTTCTACGCCACTGGTATTGTCGGTTCACACGATAGTATCGATGGACTTTGCTACCTCCGTTATTCCAGGCTGGCATACTACTATCTTCCCTCCATACTTTGTGGCCGGTGCCATCTTCTCTGGCTTTGCAATGGTACTTACACTGCTGTTGATTACAAGAAAAGTTTTCAAACTCGAAGACTATATCACGATCTATCATATTGAATTGATGAACATCATCATCATCGTGACCGGCTCGATTGTAGGTATAGCATACATCACTGAGTTGTTCATCGCTTGGTATTCCGGTGTTGAATATGAAGGATATGCGTTCTACAACCGCGTTCAAGGTCCCTATGCATGGGCATACTGGTCAATGATGACGTGTAATGTAATATCTCCTCAACTTTTCTGGATCAAAAAGATCCGAACCAGCATCGTTGCAACCTTCGTGCTTTCGATTATTGTAAACATCGGTATGTGGTTCGAACGCTTTGTAATTATTGTGACATCCCTTCATCGGGATTATCTTCCATCAAGCTGGACGATGTTTCACCCGACGATGTATGATATCGGTGAGTACCTGTTCACCTTTGGGTTTTTCTTCGCGGCCTTTTTATTGTTCGCGAAATTCTTCCCGGTGATCAACATGGCTGAAGTAAAAAGCATTATTAAATCAGATTCAGAAAAAACAACGCATGATTCACATCATTAAGATGTGATCTATTATAACTGTTAAATAATGGACGCAGATAAAAACTTTCTAGTAGGCATTTTCGACGACGATGAGCTTGTTCTCAACGGCGTCGATAAAGTTCGCCAAAGCGGAGTGAAAATTCATGAGGTGTATTCTCCCTTCCCGGTACACGGCCTGGATGAAAGATTAGGATATAAGAGAACACGCCTTCCCATTGCCGCATTTTTGTTCGGTATGACCGGAACATCCCTTGCGCTTATTATGCAGATATGGATGTTGGGCTTCGATTGGCCAATGATCATCGGTGGAAAGAATTTTGTTTCACTGCCACCATTCATTCCAGTTACATTCGAATTAACGGTTCTGCTTGGTGCATTGGGAATGGTTGGTACCTTTCTCATTGTGAGCGGCCTAAAGCCATACGCTTGGCCTCGCCAGTTTGACCTTCGTAGCACGGAAGATAAACATGTGATGGCAATAGACCTTGCGTTGAACAAGGGTAAAAGCAAGGAAGAAATTGCCGGCATTTTAAAATCCGCTGGAGCTTCTGAGGTGAATGAAAAGAATTTTGAATAACTACAGACAACGATGATGCGTTTTGCAACAACAATATTCACGGCAATTTCGGCAGCAGTCATATTAGCCGGCTGCGGAGCGAGTGGCGATAATCAAGGAACTGAGTATGCACCCAACATGTATCACTCGGTTGCCTACGAACCTTATACTCAAATCGTCGACAAGGAAGCAGGTAGCTGGCTTACATCTATCGAATATCCTGACGAGCACGCTGAATTTTTCAATACAAACCAATTCAATCCCAACCACATGAACATGCGGTTGCCTGCGCCAAACACAGTAAGCCGTAACAAAAACGGGTGGCTGCCATACCGGTTGGGGAAAGACAGCCTGGCGTATGCTGCACGCACTTTGAAAAATCCTTTGGATTCAACTGCCGCGATGATCGCAAGTGGCAAGCTACTTTACGACATGTATTGCGACCATTGCCACGGTGCTAAAGGAACCGGCGACGGAAAGGTGGCTTCTGGTGTAACGATAGAAGATCCTGAAAAAGGAAAGATTGAGAAAGGCGCTTATAACGGTGTGGCTAACCTAACCGGGGACGCTTTAAAAAATATTTCAGAAGGACACATATTCCACGTAATTACGCATGGCAAAGGTTTGATGTGGCCTCATGGATCCCAGATCAGTGTGGAAGATCGTTGGAAGATTTCCATGTATGTAAAAACACTTCAGAAATAAGAGACAACGGATAACCGATAAACGGATAATAAAATAACAATGGCTCATCAAGTAGTAGTTACGGAAGAACATTATGTATTTAAACCGGCAACCAAGAAGAACCTGTACATTGTTTTAGGGATAGGTGTAGGGTTGTTTATTCTAGGCCTGGTGCTTGCCATAAGTGGTGGTGGCCATCACGAAGGCGGTGATGGTGGACATGCTGCCGTTCAAAGTTCGGAACTGGTGGCCAGTGTTCAGCAACACGCTGCTGCCTCAGAAGGACACGCGACCGCCACACATCATGAAACTGAACCTTGGGTGAAACGACTCTATTCTTCCTTATGGATGAACAATGTCTTCTTTGCTGGAATCGGTATAATCGGTTTATTCTTCGTAGCTATTCAATATGCTGCACAGGCAGGCTGGTCGGTAGGCGTTAAGCGAATTGGTATCGCTATGGGTAACTGGATTCCTATAGCAGGTGTAGTGATGCTGATCCTTTGGTTTATAACACATCATGATATTTTTCATTGGACACACGACTATTTATATAACAAAGACGGTGCTGAATTTGACCCTATCATCAACAAGAAGGCGCCCTTCTTTTTCTGGCCTTTGGCTGGTGGTTCATTCCCGATATTTTTCATTTTCAGAATGGTGTTGTTTTTCGGTGTGTGGTATTGGTTCTTCATCATGATTCGCAAGAACATGGCAGCTGAAGATATTCAAGGAACTACTTCCTTCTGGCACAAAAATGTCGTGTTGTCTACCGTCTTTCTGATTTTTTTCGGCGTAAGTTCATCCATCGCTGCATGGGATTGGGTAATGAGCATTGACACACACTGGTTCAGTACGATGTTCGGATGGTATGTGTTTGCAAGCTGGTGGGTCACAGGACTTGCCGTTATTACGTTGATTGCCGTATGGTTGAAAGATGCTGGTTATCTCAAGATCGTAAACTCAAACCATTTGCATGATCTTGGTAAATTTATGTTTGCTTTCTCTATTTTCTGGACTTACATCTGGTTCAGCCAATTCCTATTGATCTACTATGCAAATATTCCGGAAGAAACGGTTTACTTTTTTGAACGCATGAGAAATAGTCCCTACAGTTGGATATTTTATTTAAACTTAATTTTGAATTTTGTGCTACCTTTTTTGTTACTGATGACAAGGGACGCCAAACGACAAATGTCTATGCTGAAACTGGTTTGTCCTATCATCATTGTTGGACACTGGTTTGATTTCTTTAATATGGTTACACCGGGTGTTATGAAACATGACGGAGGTGTTGGTTTATTGGAGATCGGTCTTGCGCTGATTTTCCTTTCATTGTTCCTGTTAGTGGCATTTAGCAGTTTGACAAAATTGCCACTCTTTGGAAAGAATGATCCAATGCTTCAAGAAAGTCTCCATCACCACATTTAATTTTTGAAACTGATATGATGAGTCTGATTATTTCTCTTGGTGTTATCCTGATTCTGGCGATCTTATACATGATCTTCAGGGTTAGTAACCTTATAACCATAGCGAAGGGGCCTCGGGATCAACGGGGCGGAACAGCGAACAAAGTGAACGCGGCGCTTTTCATAGTCTTTATGGTAGCGAGCTTGGGCGGTTTTTTCTGGTACTCCATTGCCTATTTTGATGAATATAACTTACCGGTAGCTTCCGACCATGGAAAATGGACAGACACACTGTTCTGGATTACGATGGCAGTTTCTGTAATAGCATTCGTGATCATCAGTATTGTTATGTTCGTGTTTATCTATAGATACCAATACCGTGAGGGTCAACGCGCAAAATACTATCCTGATAATCACTATCTGGAGTTGGCATGGACCATTATCCCGGCAATTGTGTTGGCGGTTCTCATCTTTACTGGTTTGCGGGCCTGGAATGACATTACTTCCCCGGCAGCAAAAGATGCAGAGGTAGTTGAACTTATAGGACAACAGTTTGCCTGGACTGCACGCTACCCTGGTGTAAAGGATGGCGCACTTGGAAAAAATAATTACAAACTGATTGACGATGTTAATGAGTTTGGTCTTGACTTGACTGACAAAAATGCTTTTGACGACTTCAAGTCCTTAGAGTTACATCTCCCGGTTAATAAAGAGATCTTACTTAAGATTCGGGCAAAAGATGTTTTGCACAGCGTATTCTTACCACACTTCCGTGTGAAAATGGACGCGGTCCCAGGCATGCCCACACAATTTAAATTCACAGTTACAAAGACCACACAGCAAATGCGCGATGAATTGGGTAACCCCAATTTCAACTACGAGTTGGCTTGCGCAGAAATATGCGGACGCGGACATTTCTCGATGAAAATGTCTGTAGTCGTAGAGGAAGAAGAAGCATACGAAAAATGGAAGGCTTCTCAGGAAGCATGGCTAAAACAAAATCCGGACTACCTTAAAAAAGTACCCGATGCGTTGAAAGAGGCGGCGATGATAAAAGCAGGAATGCAAAAAGATCCTGGATCATCCGTAGCGGAGGCAAATGATTAATACAATTAAAGATTATCAACGACATGGCAACGACCGACATACACATTCATTCTGACGTCCACCATCACGATGATCATGACCATGAACATGAGCATCACGAAGGCAATTTCTGGACGAACTACGTCTTTAGTCAGGATCACAAAGTAATTGCAAAGCAATTCCTCATCACTGGTATTTTCTGGGCATTGCTCGGTGGTACGCTCTCGGTGATCTTCCGCTTGCAACTTGGTTTTCCGGACATGAACCTCGATTGGCTTAAGCCAGTGCTTGGTGAGTGGATCACTCCCGAAGGTAAACTTGACCCGGAATTTTATCTGGCGCTGGTTACTATGCACGGAACGATCATGGTATTTTTCGTGCTTACTGCCGGATTAAGCGGAACATTTGCCAACTTCCTCATTCCCCTTCAAATCGGTGCCCGCGACATGGCATCAGGATTCCTCAACATGCTTTCCTACTGGTTCTTTTTCCTTTCCAGTGTCATCATGTTTACTTCTCTTTTTCTTTCCACGGGTCCTGCCTCTGGAGGATGGACAATTTATCCCCCGCTTAGCGCATTACCACAAGCAATTAAGGGATCGGGTCTTGGGATGACCCTGTGGCTGGTAGCCATGGCGTTATTCATAGTAAGTTCTTTATTAGGCGGTATCAATTACATTACGACCATTATCAACCTGCGCACAAAAGGGATGTCATTTACGAAAATGCCACTCACGATCTGGGCGCTGTTCTTTACTGCAATCATTGGGGTACTTTCGTTCCCAGTGTTGTTTGCAGCAGCTTTGTTATTAATCTTCGACCGCAGTTTCGGAACAAGTTTCTATTTGTCTGATATCTACATTGGTGGAGAGGCACTAGCGCACGATGGTGGTAGCCCTATTCTATTCCAGCATTTGTTCTGGTTCCTCGGGCACCCGGAGGTATACATTGTATTGCTTCCTGCATTAGGATTGTCTTCCGAGATCATCGCTACGAACTCACGTAAACCAATCTTCGGATACAAAGCCATGATTGGCTCCATGCTCTTCATTGCCATCCTGTCATTTATTGTTTGGGCACATCACATGTTTGTAACAGGTATGAATCCATTCCTGGGATCGATCTTCATGTTGTTGACCCTTATTATCGCAGTTCCTTCTGCTGTTAAGATATTTAACTATGTGACTACACTTTGGAAGGGTAACATCCGCTTTACATCGGGCATGTTATTCTCTATTGGAATGGTGTCATTCTTCCTCACGGGTGGTATCACTGGAATTTTCCTTGGAAATTCTGCTATCGATATCCAGCTTCATGATACTTACTTTGTTGTGGCTCACTTCCACCTTGTAATGGGTAGTGCATCTTTCTTCGGAATGCTGGCAGGTATTTATCACTGGTTTCCCAAAATGTTTGGAAGAATGATGAACGAGACGCTGGGATCAATACATTTCTGGCTCACTTTTGTAGGTGTATACATGGTGTTTTTCCCGATGCACTATATTGGTATCGCCGGATTCCCAAGACGATATTATTCTTGGACCAACTTTGATACTTTTAGTGGTTTTACCGATTTGAATATGTTAGTAAGTACGGCTGCTATTTTAACATTGGCTGCGCAATTTATCTTCCTGTTCAATTTCTTTTACAGCATGTTCCGCGGCCGTTTGGCTCCGGCAAATCCATGGCAATCCAATACGCTTGAATGGACTACTCCTCGCAATCCTGGTCATGGTAACTGGGTTGGTGAAATTCCTTCTGTATATCGTTGGCCATACGATTACAGCAAACCTGGTTCAAAAGAAGATTATATTCCTCAACATATTCCATTCTCCGAAACGCCAGAGTCTAACCTTCCGAGCGAAAATGATCTGATCAAACTCGAAACCTCGAATGGGGAAGGAAAGATTATAGTTGAAGGAGGCAAACACTAATATGTACACCTGTTAAGGTTGAAGGGTTCAAAGCGCTACGCTTTGAACCTTTGTTTATTTTTTCATTCGGCCCTAATCAGCATATCTATTTTAATATGCGTTCATTTCGAAGGCTTACCATATCAACATTGGCTGCTGTTTACGTACTGATCCTCGTAGGTGGTGTCGTTCGGAGTACAGGCTCCGGAATGGGATGTCCTGATTGGCCCAAATGCTTTGGTCGCTGGGTACCGCCGTCATCGGTGGAAGATCTGCCATCAAACTATAAAGAAGTTTATGCTGCTTACCGACAAAAAAAGAACGTTCGCTTCGCCCAGTATTTAAGTACGTTTGGAATGAAGGAAACAGGAGAGAAAATTCTTAATGATCCTGGCGTGCTTGAAGAAAGTGATTTCAATCCCACCAAAACATGGATCGAATATTTTAATCGTATCGTAGGTGTCATTATTGGATTTTTGATTTTCGCTGTGTTTGTCGTGTCAGTAAAGTTTTGGAGGACAGAATACAAGCTTACCATTATCGCAGGCATAACATTTCTCTTAGTAGCTTTTCAAGGGTGGATTGGCTCTTTTGTGGTTTCAACCAACTTGACGCCATGGACCATTACAGTGCATATGTTTTTAGCATTAGTAATTGTAGCATTACTGATTTATCTGGTTCACCAAAGCAGTTACGAAAAAGAGATACAGTCTTCTTTGGGATTCTGGTGGCTCTTGGCTTGCATGGCAGTTCTGTTAGTACAAATTTTATTAGGCACACAGGTCAGGGAGGCAATCGATCAGGTAGCCTTGAAAGCCGACAGAGTGGCATGGATCAGCAATCTTGGAACTGAATTTATAATTCACCGATCATTCTCCTGGATTGTGTTGATTTTGCATGTTGGATTAATCGTGAGATTGTACAAAACTGAGGGATCAAAATCTTTCGCACTTACCCTAATCCTGCTAATTTTGGGGACAATTTTAACCGGTATGGGCATGGCCTATTTTGCTGTTCCTGCTTTTCTTCAGCCAGTGCACTTGCTGCTGGCTACAGTTACGTTTGGGATGCAATTTGCCTTTCTCTTGAGATTAAATCGAAAAGCTGAGATCTCAGTAGCACAATGATAGTTACCAATATAAACGACTTAACAGGTTCTGATTTCGTCACCGCGAAAGCGCGTGCTTATTTCGAACTATTGAAGCCGAGGTTGTCTTTTTTAGTAGCATTTTCATGTGGCTTTGGTTATGCGCTGGCCTCGCCTCAAATAAATTGGATAACATTGGCCATGCTTTTCCTGGGTGGATTTCTATTGTCAGGGTCTTCCGTCATCATTAATCAAATTATTGAAAAGGATCTGGATCGGCTCATGACGCGAACGATGAACCGTCCCTTACCAACGTACCGCGTTTCTGTAAATGAGGCGAGTGCACTGACAATTTTCTGCCTATTCGCCGGGGTGAGTATTCTGTTGCTTTACACAAATCTGTTGACAACCATTCTTTCTGTTGTTTCTATGATTTTGTATGGCTTTGTTTATACGCCTTTAAAAAGAGTAGGCCCTATTGCTGTATTCGTTGGTGCTTTCCCAGGTGCTCTTCCGCCATTGCTGGGGTGGGTAGCGGCAACGGGAGGGATATCGCACGAAGCATTGATCATTTTTGGTATCCAATTCATTTGGCAGTTCCCCCATTTTTGGGCGATCGCCTGGGTCTCCGATGAGGATTATAAAAAAGCCGGTTTTAAACTGCTTCCGTCGGGTGGAAAAAAAGATCTTAATACCGCTATGCAGATTATGATCTACACGATGTTCCTTATTCCATTGGGATTATTACCCGCAACGTTTGGAATAACAGGTCTAAACTCCGCCATTGTTGTTACCGTATGCGGTGTTCTATTCTTTGCACAGACATTGTCATTGATGCGTTCGGGGGATCGCCGTTCTGCATTGAAAATTATGTTTGGTTCATTTTTATATTTACCCATTGTACAGATTGCATATTTACTGGATAAAGTTTGATTAGGAGGGAAGAAAGAATTTATGGCAACTGAAATAAGAATTGTAGAAGAAGCAAAGCGGCCGCTGTCGATGCAGCCCAAAAAATTTGCGCTGTGGCTTTTCATCGTCACGGTTATTATGATTTTTGCTGCATTGACCAGTGCATACATTGTTCGTCAGGCAGATGGCAACTGGGTAATTTTCGAATTGCCAAATTTATTTCTGGTAACAACAGCGATCATCCTGGCCAGCAGTGGCACAATGCATTGGGCTTATCTCTCCGTTAAGAAAGATAATTTGGAATCCGCTAAAATTGCCACTGCGCTAACCACATTGCTAGGAATAAGTTTCCTCGTCGGCCAGTATATGGCTTGGGGTGAACTAATTAAGAATAGCATTCATTTGGTAGGAAATCCATCAGGTTCATTTGTGTATGTTATTTCCGGCTTACACGGACTGCATATCGTCGGTGGACTGGTGTTTTTAGTCATTGTTTTTGTCTCCGTATATCAACTTAAGATTCATTCTAAAAACCTGTTGCGGATAGAAATGTGCGCAACGTATTGGCATTTTTTGGATGGACTTTGGTTATATTTGTTCGTCTTTTTACTCTTAAACCGATAATCTTTAACGCATAGTATTTATGGCAAGCAGTTCGTCAGTAGCGTCAGATAAAAGTGTGTGGGATGGTGGAGCATCACCCATGGGTGCCAGTTATGGTAAACTCATGATGTGGTTCTTCTTATTGTCCGATGCCTTTACTTTTTCTGCACTTCTTATTACGTATGGATTGGTACGCTCTTCACACGAAGGCTACACAGGCCCTATTGAAGATTTTGTTTTTTCTCAAAATTATTGGCCCGTTCCTGAAAGAGTTTTCGAAGCTGTTCCATTTTTGCATGGCGTTGAGCTACCGTTGGTTTTCGTAGGTATCATGACTTTCATCTTGATCATGAGTAGCGTTACTATGGTGTTGGCAGTAGAAGCTGGCCATCGGATGGACCGCAAAGCCGTAGAGAAATGGATGCTCTGGACCATTCTAGGAGGTATTGCCTTCTTATCTTGCCAGGCATGGGAATGGGCGCACTTTATCCATGGCGCTGAAACCGGTAAAGCAGTAGCAGAAGGTACAACGTTCTTTGGTGCCAACCTGGTGCATAACCAATATGGCCCCCCCGATTTTGCGGCGTTCTTTTTCTTTATAACTGGCTTCCATGGTTTCCACGTATTTAGCGGAGTATGTCTTAACTTTCTCATTTACTATAATACGGTAACCGGTGTTTACCAAAGGAGAGGCCATTATGAGATGGTGGAAAAAGTAGGGTTATACTGGCACTTTGTTGACTTGGTGTGGGTATTTGTGTTTACGTTCTTCTATCTCGTTTAATTGAAATTAATCATCAAATAGTAAATAAATAAGACATGGATTACTCAGATGAAAATGCACACATAAATGTGGTTCCGCCTAACAAGGAAAAAATCAAAAAACTTTGGACAGTAGCGGGAATACTTGGTATTGTGACAGCAGTAGAATTTATCATAGCTTTTACAATGCCCCATGGTGCAACTAAGACTTTTCTTTTCGTTGCCTTAACAATAGTGAAAGCAGGATATATTGTGCTGGAGTTTATGCACTTAAAATATGAAGTGAAGATATTGTTTTGGTCAATATTAATTCCGATGATATTCGTCGTGTGGATGTTGGTAGCCTTTGTTTATGAAGGCTTTGCCATCGGTAGCGTGCGATAAGTATACATCCTGGCATTGGTAAAAGGCTTAGGTGAGGACTTAAGCCTTTTTTATTGTCGGACTAGTGGTTTTAAATCTATGAAAGTAAAAAAGATAGTCCTTCTGTTTCTAGCGCTCTTGTTTCCAGCTTGCGTTTTTGTGTTTCTGAAGTTTTTTGGGAAAAATGAATTTAACGTGCCGCCGTTGTATACAGATGTATATCCGGAAGGAGTGTCAGAATGTGGTGTTAACATTACACTCCCGTATCATATTCCGGATAGTGTTATGTCATCCCTTCAGCTTTCAGCGGATAGCTTAACGTTAATTCATTTTGGTGAGTTAAACACCGAATCCAGAAACCAATTGAGCAGGGTAAAAAAAGAACACGGCATGGAGGTTAAAACAAATATACTGGATGATCAAAGGAATGCAGCCGTACTGAAAAAATGCGTGTTTTTTTTAAAGGAGCCGTTTGATCTGGTATTGATAGATGATGAAGGCGTTATTCGCGGCCAGTATGTTTCTGGTGATCGCGATGAAATTGACCGGTTGCTGATGGAATTATCTATACTATTCAAAAAGTTTTAGAATGGAAGAAACACCACTAAAAACATTGCCCCGAAAAGAGCCCTTTCAAAAATTGATTGTGGCGATCTCAATTATTATTCCGGTCGCTGTGGCTGTTTTGTTTGGAGTTAAAATTGACGGCTATGATTTTTCATTTTTACCGCCTATTTACGCTTCGATTAATGGCCTAACCGCCTGCCTGTTGATCGCTGCCCTGGTAGCCATAAAGAATCGAAAGCAACGTCTACATCAAGTTTTAATGACCGCTTGCATGGCACTTTCAGCCCTGTTCTTAATCATGTATGTTGCCTACCACATGACCAGTGATTCTACATCCTTCGGAGGCGTTGGTTTTATAAGATATATCTATTTTTTCATCCTTATCACGCACATTTTGCTTTCAGTAGTTGTTATACCGCTGGTGCTTTTCACGTATTTGTACGCATGGAGAGGTGACTTTCTCAAGCACCGGAAAATAGCAAAGATAGCTTTTCCCATTTGGCTCTATGTGGCTGTAACCGGTGTTGTAGTATACATTATGATTAGTCCGTATTATCAATAGGTCTTGAATATGAAAAGGATCGCTGTAATTGTTTGCATACTTTTGATGGGTTCTGCAGAACATGTTTTTGCGCAATGTGCCATGTGCCGATCAACGCTTGAGAATAACTACTCAAACGGCGATCCTGGTATTGCTGCTGGAATAAATACCGGCATTTTGTATTTATTAAGTATGCCTTACCTGGCAGTGATGATCATCGGTTATATGTGGTATAAATCAAGTAAGAATGCAAGCAAGAAATTATCTGACAGCGTTAGTCCTCGGTAAGTGTCCGCGTTGCCGTGAGGGCAATATCTTTACTTATCCGGTGAATCGTATTGGAAAGTTTAACGTGATGAACAAAACTTGCCCGCACTGTGGCGTCAGACTTGAACCGGAGCCTGGATTCTATCAAGGTGCCATGTATGTCGGCTATGGTTTCACCGTCGCATTTTTGGTTTTCATCAGCGCGATTCTTTATTTGCTCGGAGATTTTTCTGAATGGGTTTATATCGGTGTTACAATCGGTGTACTGATACTCTTTGCACCTTTAAACTACCGCTGGTCCAGAATCGTTTACCTTCACTTATTCGGCGGCATCAAATACAATCCGCGTCTCTCGCAACCAAAGTAATTCCTTAACTTTATCAATCATCAATTTGTGATTGGCCGTTGAATTCCAAGTATCTAACTTTTAGTTTTCTCTTTTCATTTGTAGTCGGGCTACTGCTGGTTTATTTTGGAAATCAATCTGTATCTCCGCAGGCCGTTGCCCTCAATGTGTCTGAAAATCTCGAGAAAGAACTTAAACACATCGACGCGGAGGCTGCCCAAATTATTTCCAGCCTAACGGAGGGCGAGATTCAACTCCTACCGTCCGAGGCGAGATATTCCTTTTTTTTATTTAACGGCGGTCGCCTGATTTCATGGTCAACCAATGACTTTGTGCCTACGGCTGCATCCGTAGCGGAACCTTTCACGATCAAACTATTGAAGGCTGGCAATGGAAATTACCTGGCCAAAAAATGGAAACTGAATGGCAGGCAGTTTCTCGTTGCTATCATTCCACTCATTCGTAATTATACGATCACCAATGATTACCTCACAAGAGAATGGAATGATCATGTTTTCCCTGCTTCTAGTTTTGATATTCTTGAGCCTGATGCAAATCTTGGTCTGCCGGTATGCATTCAGGACGAGTGCGTGTTTCGAATTAGTTTTTTGATTAACGATTTGCCCATTCATCAAAAAATGAATTTCGCTGCTGTTGCCTTTATCTCGATATCAATTGTTTTGTTGATCGGTCTTTCGTACCATTATCTTGTAAAAATACCTTCGCCCGAAATTCAGTTTCTGTTTTTGTATGCGCTGTTATGGTCGATCCGGTATGCGATGGTGAGCTTTAATTTTCCTGCAGGGTTGTTGGATGCGGATCTTTTTAATCCGCAAATTTTTGCCTCTTCTACCCTCAATGCCTCACTGGGTGATCTCATCTTAAATGAAATTTTTCTATTGATTCTATGCATTCATTTGTTTAGAAACTATAAGAAGTTTAAAAGCCTGAAATATTTCTATTCCCGGAATCTATTTGCGTGGGTGCTCTCTGTTGTATCGGCATTATGCGTGTTATACGCCGCGTTATTTCCTTTTATTGTCATTCAAACATTGTATAATAACTCATCCATTGTTCTGGACTTATCACAGTCTTTGCGATTCGATCAATTGCGAATTGTTGCTACGATAGGGGTATTGCTTTCCGGAATTTGTTCTTTTTTATTTGCTCACACATTTACACGGTTGCTGATTGCAGATAGCAATAGCGTTAGGGTGATTATTTCTTTTCTGATAGCTTTAATCTTGTTCTTTGTTATTAATACCATCATTGAACAATCGTTTTTATCTTCTTTGGTTTTAGGTACAGGATATTTCATGTTGGTGTACTTCCTAAGGTTATACAACAGCTTACGACAATTGGGGTTCAAGACATTCGTTTATCTTTTTGTTTCAATTTTCTTTATGTCTGCGAATGGAGCTTATGCCATACATTTTTTTGAACACAAAGAAAAGATAGAAAATCAATTCCGCTTTGCTTCCAATTTCTTGATCGATCGTGATTATTTCGGCGAGTACCTATTGCGCGAAACTGCTGAAAAGATCTCTAAAGATGCTTTTAGCCAGATTCGCATAGCATCGCCATTTCTAAGCCGGGATGCTGTGAGGCAAAAGATTCGTCAGGTATTCATGCCCAGCTATTTTAATAAGTATGATGTTGAAATCAATATTTTTAATGCAGCAGGCCAACCGTTAGATAATAGAACGGATGCAAGCTTTTCCGAAATGATCGGCGCCTATGATAATGACTCGTTCCGGACGGGTTACGAGAGTGTTTACTTTATCAACAGCCCTTCCAACGACGTCACCCAGAAGTACCTTGTGAAGATTCCAATGAGCAGGATGAATGTGATTGCCGGTTACGTCGTTCTGGAGTTGTCGTTAAAAAAAATAATTCCGGAAAGTGTCTATCCTGAACTTTTGGTCGACAATAGTTTTAAGGAATTTTACCGGGCGCAGGACATCAGCTACGCAGTATACTCCGATACTAGTTTATTGTTTAGTTCTGGCGATTTCAACTATGAGAAAGCATTTAAACGCGGGTGGCTGGGTATACCTGAGCTTCATACCATTGGGGTGACAGAGGCTGGATTTGATCATATCGCTTTAGAAGACCAAAACAGCAGAGTGGCAGTCGTGTCATCGCCGCAAACACAACGCGTATATATGTTAGCCAATTTTTCTTTCTGGTTGGTACTGGGATTGGCCATCATACTTATTCAACTGTTATTTCTGGGAATTGAAAATTATTGGCAGGGAGAAAAACTATTTTTTTCTGCGCGAATTCAATTGTTGTTAAACGCAGCGTTTTTCTTACCACTGATTATTGTGAGTGTCACCACATTAAATCTGACCAATATCTCATCACAGATTCAGCTGAACAATGAATACCTGAACAAGGCTGAAGCGTTTGGAACGCAGCTCGCAGTTAACCTCAATAATTACCTGGACGGAGGCACTGGTGATGTGGGAAGTTTTGAGAATGCACTGACTGACATGGCGAGCCTTACAAACCTGGATGCCAACGTCTATGACGTGAGCGGCGAATTGTTGGCGTCCAGTCAACCGCTTATCGTTGAAAACAACCTGGTTTCTGGTTATATCAATCCAAAAGCATGGCGTGAAATTCTTGATGGTAAAAATCTTGTGATTCAAACAGAACACGTCGGCACGCTGGAGTACTTCGTTTCTTACGCCGCGTTGAAAGCCCCCAGAACAGGAAAACTCATCGGCATTTTGGGAATACCATTTTTTCAATCAGCCTCCTCATTAGAACGGGTGCAGATTTCTATTCTTGCAAACATCTTGAGCATCTTCGCACTCATTTTTATAGGGCTCGTTATCCTCTCTTATTTTGTATCTCAATGGCTAACCTTTCCGCTGAAATTTATTACACAATCGCTAAGAAAAACTTCGTTGGTCAAAACAAACCAGCCGTTGATTTGGAACGCCGATGACGAGATTGGCCTGATGGTAAAAGAATATAATCAAATGCTGCTGAAGTTGGGGGAAAGCAAAGCTGAGCTGGAACACACGCAGCGCGAACGCGCCTGGCGGGAGATTGCACAGCAGGTAGCTCATGAAATTAAGAACCCGCTAACGCCAATGAAGTTAACGCTTCAGCAATTAGAGCGTTCGCTTTCAGCTGCTTCACAAACGCCTGAAAAAATCGAGAAGGCGGTCGCTTCATTGTTGACACAGGTCGAAACTTTAAACGAGATCGCATCCTCTTTCAGTTCGTTTGCCAAAATGCCAGAGCCAGTAATGCACCCGTTAGAATTGGTGTCACTGCTTCGAAGAATCGTTGACCTTCACTTGCATGCCGGAGATCTGATTTTTACATCGTCATTCAAGGAGGCGTTTGTACTTGGTGATGAACAATTGCTGGGCCGGACCTTTTCGAATTTAATCTTAAATGCCTTTCAGTCTGCGCAACCGGGAAAGGCGATGCAGGTAAAGGTATCCCTGAAACAAGACAACGGTAATTATGTAATAGAATTTCAAGATACCGGTAAAGGCATTCAGCCGCACGAAGCCGAACGAATTTTTTCACCGTATTTCACAACGAAACAAACCGGCTCAGGATTAGGATTGGCCATCACCAAGCAAGCAATTGAACAAATGAAAGGTAAAATTTGGTTCGAAACAGAAATTGGCAAAGGATCCATATTTTATGTCGCTTTACCTGTATTGGAAAAATAGCGAATCAAGTTGCACCGGTACTTGAATAGGATATCGACGTAGATTCCTTAAAACCGCAGTGTAAAAACGGTCTCCACATCAGGTTCCGACTCTACAGTGATCGATCCGTTATGCATCTGCATGATCTGCCGAGACAAACTTAATCCAATACCGGAACCGCTTCTTTTTGTCGTGTAAAATGGCACGAAGATGTGTTCTAAAGCTTCTTTAATGATGCCAGATCCGTTATCTTTTATTTCGATTTTAACTGCATTTTCATCGTACGACCCGATCAACTCAAGTTTGGGATTTTCGGTTTCTGCCAAAGCCTCAATAGCATTCTTCATCAAGTTGATAAGTACCTGCTCAATCATTTCGACGTCGGCCTGAATGGTCAAATATTCAGAACTACATTCGTAGTGGAAGCTGATGGCAGTTTTTTTTAATTCAGTCCTCATCAATTGCGCCACATGATCAATCAGGTCCTTTAGCCTTACCGTTGATATCTTAGGCTTGGGTAATGAAGTGTATTCGCGGTAAGCGTCTATAAACTTGATCAGGCCGCGACTGCGGTTTTCAATCGTGCTCAAACCTTCTCTTAGATCATCCGCGCCTTCTTCTTTTAATTCGTAGTGCGAATTCTTTTTCTCCATGTCATGGTCCAGTATTTCTCGCAAAGTTGAAGTAAGCGATGAAATCGGCGTGATGGAATTCATGATTTCATGTCGCAAAACACGGGTAAGATTCTGCCACGCTTCAAGCTCTTGCTTTTGTAGTTCAGGCTGAATGTTCTGCAGCGTGATAAGCTTCACGTCTGTGCCCCGGATACGAAGTTCCGTTGACTGTATCGTCAAATATATTTCGTTGGTTCCTTTATACAATTCACTTTTACCCAGTTCGACACTATTGATCGCATGATAAAGTTTTGGGTTGGTGTTGATGAGATCCCGGATATTTTTAATGTTTGTGATTCCCAGGAATTTTTTAGCGTTGGCATTTATGAGCTGGACATTCCCTTCAGAATCAAATGAAAGAATCCCTGTGCGAACTTGCTGCACCACAGAATTGAGGTATTGCCAGTGTTCCTCTTTTTCTGACCGCGCCCTTCGAAAAGCTTCAAGCACTTCGTTAAAAGCAATGTTCAGTTCCTTAAAACTTTTTCCCAAACGGTTGTCGGCAGTAAAACCCGAAATGAAATCTGAATATTTAACCGACTCAAGAAAACGCGTTAACTTACGATTCGTTTGACTAATAAACTTGAATATATCAACCAGTTCAACGATGATGATGATTCCCATGAGCATGGCCGCAAACAACATGTTGGGCTTTGAAATCATATAGATAAACAAAGCCATCGTCAATCCGAGTATCACTACCCGGATAATTACCCGGGCCCGAAAGTCATTAAATCCTAATTTCAATGTTTAAAAGTCAAGCTTCAAAGTTCCGGCTTTATCAGATGGAAAACAACTGGCTGGTGGTCAGGTGCACGTGCAGATATTTAAGCTCTCTAGTTCTTTTCGCTGCCAACCGTCTTGAAAGCTGACATCATAGCCCATACTTTTCCAGCCGTCTGTACAAGGAAGAACGTGTGAGCCCTAATTCGGAAGCGGCTTGCGTGATGTTGCCATTGTATTTTTTAAGGACCTTGCGAATAAGTAATTTTTCTACTTCTTCCAGGTTGTATTGCTCAAGGCTGAGTTGCCCGTCATCCTTCCCAGCCGAAGGCGTAAAATTGAAATCTTCAGGCTGAAGCACACTGCTTCCACTTAAAATGATAGCGCGTTCAATAGCATGTTGCAATTCGCGAATATTACCGGGCCAAGGATGTTTATGCATTCGCGACATCGCCGCTTCACTGATCTTCGTTACACTCTTATCATACTTACCTGCATAGTGTTTTAAAAAGTGATTGGCAAGAAGTGGAATATCTTCGAAGCGATCTCGCAAAGGTGGAATTTCTATTTCGATGGTATTGATCCTGTATAACAGGTCCTGACGAAAACGATTTTCTTTCACCATCTCATATAAGGGCATATTCGTAGCGCAAATCAGCCTGATATCGATAGGCGTGTCTTTATTTGACCCGACTCTGCTCACCTTTCTGTTTTGAAGAACAGTAAGCAGCTTGGCTTGCAACGTCATGGACAGGTTTCCAATTTCATCCAGGAAGAGCGTGCCATGGTTAGCAAGTTCAAATCTTCCTGGGCGATCTTCTTTTGCGTCGGTAAATGATCCTTTCTTATGACCGAATAATTCGCTTTCGAATAATGTCTCCGTGATAGATCCCAAATCGACGCTGGCAAAATTTTCATTTTTGCGGGAAGAGTTTCTGTGTATAGCCCGGGCGATAAGTTCTTTACCTGTTCCATTCTCGCCGAGAATTAAAACATTGGCATCCGTTTTTGCTACGCGATCGATGGTTTGGAATATCTTCTGCATGGCATTGCTTTGGCCGATAATTTCGCTGTATCGATCATTTAATGCCTGATTAATTTCCTGGTTCTTAATCTTTAAATTCTCAATAACGTCACGAGATTCCCGAAGACGCATAGCCGAATACAATGTTGCTAGCAACTTTTCATTTTCCCAGGGTTTCACCACAAAATCGGTAGCACCCGCTTTTATAGCTTTCACTGCCATTTGAATGTCTCCGTATGCTGTAATCAGAACAACTACGGCGGAAGGGTCTAACTGAAGGATTCTTTCGAGCCAATAATACCCTTCGCTACCACTGCTCACATCTTTTGTGAAATTCATATCGAGAAGTATAACATCATAATCCTCGTTGTTCATGAGGGCCGGGATTGCTTCAGGATTTTTTTCGACATCCACTTGTGAGAAGTGACGCTTCAGGTGCATCTTCGCTGCTTTCAGGAGATCTTCATTGTCGTCTACGATTAAAATTTTTCCGCTTTTGTGTTCCATTTAACGATTCGGTTTTAAGGCTTGGTTATATTAATTTGTCCTGAGGTTGTCCGCTAACGGGCAAAGTGTATACCGAAGCGATACACCGCTTAATTTTACCAGAAACCCTGTTTTGTTCACAATATAGCCGTTCGAATGCGGACAATGGCGTTCACATCTGAACTGAATTTTTAAAGGGATAAGTCAAAACTGCGACGGAATTGCCCTTCCGTCACTTGGCATATTTGTTGGCATGGAGGCATCACAAGATGTGCTGCTTGTATCGGCAGGCATTCACTGCACTCAAACTTATAACTTGAATGGATAAGCAATTAAAGAAAAAGAAGTGGACGGTAAAAAAGGTAGCTACTTATGGGGGAATTGCTCTTTTTGTAGTTTTTATAGGCTATCAATTCATTTTTGCCGACCGAAGATCCAAACTTAAAATTGACCGAGATAAAATTACAATATCGGAAGTGAAGCGTGGCGTGTTTCAGGAGTTTATCCCTCAAACCGGAACGATAGAACCAAGTCGAACCGTATATCTGGATGCCGTAGAAGGTGGTACCATCAAACGCGTTGTGGCTGAAAGCGGTGCCATGCTGAAAGAAGGAGATATTGTTCTTGAGTTAAGCAACCTTAACCGGGAGATCCAGGTCTTATCCCAAGAAGCAAGCTTAAACCAAAGTGTGAACGAGCTTAGGCAGACACGATTGTCTTTAACACAAAATGATTTGCAACAGCAACAAACGCTCGCTGAAGTGGACAAGGAATTAGCCAAATTGATTCCTCAGTATAAAAGACAAAAAGCATTATTCGAGAAAAAGTTGGTTTCGAGACAGGAATTTGAAAGTGTAGAGGCAGATTATCTTTTTAACTTGAAAAGACGTGAGATAACCTATACGACATACAAAGCAGATTCCATTGAAAGAATCAGGCAGGTTAAAGATATCATGGCTTCTGAACTTAGAATGATGCAAAGTCTTGAAGGTGCAGGAAAAATTCTTGACAACCTTGTTATCCGCGCGCCGATTGATGGCCAACTTTCACGCCCTCAACTGGATCCTGGTCAAAGTGTAAACGCAGGTCAACGTTTGGGATGGATTGATGTTGTAGGAAGTTATAAGGTAAAGGTTCCGATCGACGAATTGTATTTGCCTAGAATCACTACCGGACTACACGCAACCACGACATTTAACAACAAAGACTACGAATTGGAGATTATGTACATTTATCCCGGTGTTACCAATGGCCGCTTTGAAGTCGACATGAACTTTATTGGGGATGCTCCTCCGGGAATTCGCAGAGGTCAATCATTACGGTTGCGAATTGAGCTGGGACAATCCTCTGAAGAACTTCTGTTACCAGTGGGCGGCTTTTATAAAGATACAGGTGGTAATTGGGTATACGTATTGGAAGAAGACGGCCGTGCTGTAAAGCGGGATATTAAGTTAGGTCGTAAGAGCGGGGCGGAAAATTTTGAGGTGCTTGAAGGATTAAAACCGGGTGACAAAGTTATTACTTCATCCTACGAAAACTTTGGAACCAACGAGGTTCTGCTTTTAAACTGAGTGTAACCGCTGAATTTAAATGAACGTCTAACGTAACTATTTAAGCATATTTCAGTAATATAAATCAAACTAATTAAGTCCTCCAACCATCAAATAATAAATCAAAGCATCATGATCAAACTTAAGAATCTTGAAAAGGTCTATACGACTGAAGAAGTAGAAACCACCGCCCTAAACAACATAAACCTTGAGATTAAGGAAGGTGAGTTCGTTGCCATAATGGGCCCGTCTGGTTGTGGAAAGTCTACCTTGTTAAACATCCTTGGTTTGCTGGACAATCCGTCCGGAGGCGAGTATTATTTTGGCGAACATGAAGTAGCTAAATATTCCGAACGCCAGCGTGCGCAGCTTCGTAAGGGCTCTATAGGATTTGTATTCCAAAGTTTTAATTTGATTGATGAGCTTACTGTATTTGAGAACGTGGAGCTTCCATTATTGTATATGAAAGTGCCTGCAAGCGAAAGAAAGCAAAGAGTTGAAGAAGTGTTGGAGCGCATGAATATTATGCATCGTAGAAATCACTTCCCTCAACAGTTGTCGGGTGGTCAGCAACAACGTGTAGCAATCTCTCGTGCGATAGTTGCCAAACCTAAAGTGATACTTGCCGATGAGCCTACAGGTAATCTTGACTCCGCTAACGGCGAAGAAGTGATGAAGCTGTTGTCGCAGCTGAACGAAGAGGGAACAACCATTATCATGGTTACCCACTCACCCTATGATGCGAATTATGCGCACCGAATTATCAACTTGTTTGATGGAAAAGTTGTGACGGAGAATATCAAAGAACAGTTTCATATATAATTGCTATCATCTATAGCAGAAAGACCTTCCCGGCTTGCATTGCCTGGAAGGTCTTTTTATGTCTGGCAATTACAGGTACGTGACATTATTTTACAACTTAAATGCAACCCTGCAGGAGAATTTACAGTCTTAAGGCTATCCTCTAATCATTCAAAGTATGTTCAAGAATTTTTTGCTTATCACGCTTCGCAATATGATGAAGAATAAACTGTTTATTTTCATCAACGTCTTTGGAATGGGGGTAGCGATTGCCTGCTGCATTGTTGCTTACTTCACCTACGAATATGATGCAACTTTTAATGCAGGTCATAAAAACGGTAATCAAATCTACCGGGTAAGCGCTATTCGTGAGTTTGATAACAATGTTTCCAAATTTGGTTTTGCGCCTTTGCCACTGGGAGGAATTGTAGATCAGAATTTTAAGGATGTTGAAAGATCATCCCGTTATTTTTTTTCATGGTCTAACTTCAAGCGCGAGGATGATCTGTTCCCCTCGCACCTGAGTTACGTTGATCCCGACTTTTTTGAAATGTTTTCCTTTGAATTCATTAAAGGTGATCCTAAAGGTCTGAAAGATATTAGCAGTGTTTTCATTGATGATAAGATGGCTGTTCGCCTTTATGGTTCACCGGAAGAAGCCTTCGGTAAAATGATTACACAAGTATATGGAGCAGCGTTGAAAGAAATAAAAATAGCGGGGATCTTTAAAACACCACCTCAAAACTCCAGTTTCTTTTCACGGGAAGCCTACATGAATTTTGAAAACTGCAAGGACGAACACAAAGATATTACCGATGATAACTGGAAAGGAGAAGCCACCCTGTTCCTTCAAATCGCGGACCCAAGTCGGGTCGCGAGCGTTCATCAGCAACTTCAGCCCTATAAGGAGAACAATAATAAAGCCCGGGAAGATTTTATCATCAAGGAATTGGCACTTGATCCTTTTTCAACAATGGCCAAAGAGGATAGGGCAGGACAAGTGGATTCATGGACATGGCATGCGCCCCCTATTGCAGGAGTCGTTGGTACCGCTACAATGGGTATTTTAATTTTATTGATCGCATGTTTTAACCTTACCAATACTGCGATTGCGATCTCTTCCAGAAGGTTAAAAGAAATTGGTATTCGTAAAGTAATGGGTGGACTTAGAAAACAATTAATTATACAGTTCATCGGCGAGACAACATTAATTTGTTTTTTTGCATTGCTTGTCGGTCTAATAGTCGCAGAGTTCTTAACGGAAGGATGGAACAACATGTGGGAGTACATGCGAATAACGCCACACTATCTGGATAATCCTCAGTTTCTCATCTTCATATTTGGTGTTTTAATTTTTACCGGTTTATTGGCTGGAGGTTATCCTGCGTTTTACATCAGTAATTTTGAGCCAATCAGTATTCTCAAAGGTAAAATGAAATTTGGCGGCACGAATTATTTTACCAGGATATTGCTTGGACTTCAATTTGCCATTTCACTAATGGCCATCGTGAGTGCCATTGCTTTCTTGCAAAATGCGAAGTACCAGGAAGCATATGATCTGGGTTTTGATGAAAAAGGTTCGGTTATAGCGTGGCTGAACAGCAAAGAGGAATTTGAAACCTATAGGAATTCTTTGCAGGGAAACCCTGAAATAATTTCGATGGCTGGTGCTGCCAGTGGCATTTTCTCAAATCGTGCTCACGAACCCGTTAAACATGAGTCGAAGCAAGTGGAAGTGGACATCATTGATATCGGTGATCATTATTTAAAGACAATGAATCTTACGCTTCTGGAAGGGAGAGATTTTAGGCAAGATTCTGAAACCGATAAAAGGGAGTCTATCATCATTTCTCAAAAGATGGCATCTTTGTTTGGGTGGGAAAAACCGCTGGGAAAAGAAATCATTTGGAAGGATACCGTTAAACTTTACGTCGTTGGAGTGGTAAAAGATGTATATACGCAGGGACTTTGGCGTGCTATGGAGCCGCTCATGATTCGTTATATCGGACCAGAAAAGTATAGTCAGATCGTTGTTAACACCAAATCATCCAATGCTTCTGCAATTAATAAGTATATGGAAGCAAGGTGGAAGGAGATTTTTCCAAACCGATTATACAATGGTTATATGCTGGTGGAAAACACAAACGAAGTTTACGAAGTAAACGCAAACATTGTTACCATGTATACCTTTTTAGGTGTGATTGCGTTAATGCTTTCGGCTACCGGGTTATTCACTTTAGTTTCTTTGAACATCATCAAACGGACCAAGGAGATTGGTGTTCGAAAAGTGTTAGGTGCTTCCATTACGAATATCACACGAATTATCAATACAGAATTTTTTGTAATTCTCTTGCTAGCCTCCGCAGCAGGTTCTGTGTTGAGCTACTTTGCAGTGGATCTTTTGATGGATAGTATATGGGATTATTATCGTGCAACAAACACCCTGACCTTCGTCATATCAATCTCTGTAATGTTTATCGTATCGGCTTTGGTCGTAGGTTACAAAGTATTTTCAGCCGCTTCTATGAATCCAGTAACAACATTGCGTGATGAATAGGCAAGGATATAAAAGACAGATAGAAATATTGAACTTATTCGCTTTGCAGGTTGCGTAGTCCTAAAGTCTAATGCGGGCATTTAAAAACTGTCTCTCTTTGTATTCATGATATACTAAAATCTTATGTTTAAAAACTATTTGACGGTTGCGCTACGCAATATCACTCGGTATAAGTTTTATTCGGCAATAAATATTTTAGGCATGACGATAGGGCTTACCGCATGTCTGATTATTATTTTATACATCGCCGATGAATTAAGCTATGATAAATTCCATCGAAACGCAGACCGTATTTATCAAGTTGGACTGCATGGCAAAATCGGTGGACAGGACTTGATGGTCGCCAATACCTGCCCGCCCATGGGGCCTGCGTTAGTAGCTGAAATTCCGGAAGTGGAATCCTCCCTCCGCGTTGCAGATTACTTTGGACAGCCTTCAATCAAATTTGAAGAGAAGGTCTTTGCGGAAAGTAAAGTGTTTTTTGTCGACTCAAACTTCTTTGAATTTTTCGATTATAAACTTCTCGAAGGTGACGCAAAATCGGTACTAAAAGAACCGAACACCTTAGTGATGACAAAAGAAATTGCAACCAAATATTTTGGCCAAGAAAGCGCTATCGGTAAACTCGTCGTGGTGGACAATCAAAATCAAACTTATAAAGTTACCGGTGTGGCTGAAAATCCGCCAACCAATTCCCATTTTGATTTTAATGTTTTGATTTCAGCAGAGACAGGGCAGCGACTCAAACAAAAAGAATGGCTGAACAACAATATGTACACCTATTTTTTGCTGCGTGAGCATGCCCAGCTAAATGGTGTTTACAAAAAATTCGAGGAGTTGGTTGAGAAGTACATCGGTCCTGAGGTTGAAAAATTCATGGGTACAACATTAAAGCAATTGCGCGAGCAGGGTGGTGAGTACGGTTATTATACCACAAAACTCACCGACATTCATTTACGTTCAGTTTCAATTGGCGATCCACAACCTAAGGGGAATATTTTGTATGTCTATTTCTTTGGAGGCGTCGGTCTCTTCATTCTTGTTATTGCATGTATCAATTTTATGAACCTTTCAACAGCGCGTGCTGCAGGTCGCGCGAAAGAAGTTGGTTTAAGAAAAACCCTCGGTTCATTGCGTGAACAGATGGTTGGACAATTTCTGGCCGAGTCTATGATGTATAGTTTGGTGGCTGTAGTCATATCCTTGATCGCTTGTTATTTTCTATTGCCATCTTTTAATGAACTATCAGGAAAGGAACTGGGCATGATGGTATTCATTCAACCGTGGTTTATCGCGGCAATTATTGGCTTGATCATTTTTGTGGGATTTGTAGCCGGTAGTTATCCTGCCTTTTATCTTACTTCATTTAATGTGGTAGATGTATTGAAGGGAAAAGTAAGAGCGGGGATGAAAAGCAAAGGGGTGCGGAGCTTTCTGGTCGTGCTTCAATTTTCTATCTCTATTTTTCTGATGATTTTTACCATAGTAGTGTATCAGCAGATTAAATACATGCAGGAAAAAAACCTCGGGATTGATAAAGAAAATATACTGATACTAAGAAACACATACCGCCTCGACAAAAACAAAGAAGCGTTTAGAAATACATTAAGTCAGCAAACAGGAGTTTTAAAGATGAGTTATACAAACAATAATTTTCCTGGTGTAAACAATACAACTGTTTTTAAGGAAGCTGGCTCCGAACAGGACCATATTATGGGAGTTTATTATGCCGACCATGACCATCAGGATGTTATGAAATTTGAAATGAAAGAAGGTCGATTTTTTTCAAAAGAGTTTCCAATAGATTCGATGGCGATTATCCTGAACGAGGCAGCTGTTCGGGAATTTAATTTTACCAACCCCATCGGGGAAGAGTTATTGTACAATGATGGTAGCTCGACCGGTGTGAAGCGTTTGAAAATCATTGGCGTTATGAAAAACTTTAACTTTGAATCCTTCAAAGATGAGGTTCGTCCACTGTCAATTTTACTAACTCCAAACTCCAATTCGCTGTTGATACGTTATGAAGGGAGTGCAAATGAAATAGTGAACAAGGTCGAGAATTTATGGAAGCAACATGCCGCTAATGAACCTTTTGAATATGCGTTCTTAGATGAAAGTTTTGACGAACTCTTCCGGTCGGAACAACGCATGGGTCAGATCTTTAGCATCTTTGCAGGTCTTGCAATTTTTGTCGCCTGCCTTGGGTTATTTGCGCTGGCAGCATTTACTTCTGAACAACGTACCAAAGAAATCGGAATCCGTAAAGTAATGGGCGCTTCTGTGCCTAGCCTAGCCGTGTTGCTTTCGAAAGAATTTACAAAACTGGTTTTAATCGCATTTATCCCCGCTGCATTTGCAGGGTGGTACATCTCAGATCAATGGTTGCAAGGTTTCGCTTATCGGGTTCCTATCAGCCCATTCGTAATCATATTGAGTGGTATTATGGCAATTATCATTGCATGGATAACAGTAAGCTTTCAATCGATAAAAGCCGCAACATCAAATCCTGTAAAGTCACTTCGGTATGAATGATATCTTGAATAAGACAATGGTTATGCAATCGATAGTGTAAAAAAAAATTAATTCAGGAAATAAGCCGCAACTTGTTGCAGAAGAAAGAAGGGCGGTTTGCCTGCAAAAAAGCTTCGAAATTTCTCTAGAATCGAATCTTTTTTAATGCCATGTTAAGTTTATGTTAAGACGTTAATCTACAGCTAACATTTCTTACCTTAGCATCATATCATAAATTTTATGGAAAAAACAAAGACATCTAAAAAGGCTCTCAGAAGTCTGATAGAAGATTCGATGAAGGAAGCCATCGGCACACTTGAATTGCCAAAGCCAACAAAAAAGGTAAACAAATTATTGCAGCGCAATTCCAAAAAGCTTGCTTCTCTTTTCGCCGACATGATTAGGCGCGAAAACAAAAAGATTAAGAAAGCTGAAAAGTTTATGGAAGACGGCGGAAAAGTAAAAGCAAAAAAAGAAAAGAAATTAAAAGAGGTTAAATTGGCTAAGCACGACAAAGAAGCCGTAAGCGCTTAGCGTCGTTAGTTTGATATTACCCTTGATGTTGAAATTGTGAAAAAGCTTTTCAGCATCAAGGGTTTTATTTTTATGCTTTGCTTTGCCTCCATTCATATAGCGAAACGTTCATCAGTAACAGGAGCATAGCATAAAAAGCATCTTCCAAAGGTATTGTGCCCAATCGGATTCCTAAATTTGCGGCATCATTGTACCAAACAACTTCCTCTTCAATGAGTGATCCTGTTAGTATTCCATTCACAATAAAAAATGGAATTAAAATAATGCCAAACGCCGCATAAAAGTGGCCTACGAAGCGAGCGCGGATTTTTAACGTGAGATAAGCCAGAAAAAAAGACAAGCTGATAAAGGTTACCGCTGTATAGGGTTTGTCGATGTTATAAATTCCTGCGACAAGGAGCGCTATGATAATTGAAAACGACAATAATTCATGGTTTGAAAAGAAATATTCGTTTTGAATAAAGTACCGAACAGCAAAATAGGTGAAAATACACGCATAGGGTATACAAACAAAAAACAAGATCTCTTCGATAGGTAATGAACCAATACTCCATCCGCTAACGTATTGTGAATTAAATCCCCAAATGCCCATGCGTGTAAAGATCTCGTCCCAAACGATAAAAAGCAGAGCAGGAAACAATATCGCAATTCCTACATCTTTCCACTTCTTATAAAATGGAGCCTTTGAATAGAAGCTGGCTAATAAAGGAACAAGGATACAAAGCAGGTTAATGAGAAGGTACAGATATTGCGACTTCAATGGAACTATTGGGTTTCTTGTCGTTTTACTTTAAATGAAAAGTTCTTGGGGGCATATTTCTTTGGAGCAATCAAAAAACCAAAAGCTTCACAACCCTCTTTTGAGTGTTTGCTATGGTGAATGTAATGTGCGTTAATGATCCGTTGCAGATATTTGCTTCTCTTGCCGGGTCTCCATTTAATTCTTTGATGGACAATAATGTCATGAAAAATAAAGTAGAACGCACCGTAACAGAAAATTCCAATTCCCACCGAAATCCAATAAGGATTATAATTCACTAAAGTAGCATAATAAAGGATGCCAATACAAGGAACACTAAATACAATCGCAAACAGGTCGTTGCGTTCGAGCGTGTGATCATGTATGGTATGGTGTGATTTATGCCAGCGCCATAAAAATCCATGCATAATGTATTTGTGAGTGAACCAGGCAATAAACTCCCAGAAAAGAAATGTGGCAATGACAATAAGCACACAAAACACAATTGTTAAAAACTGCATACTTACGATCTATAGCTTATAAAGTATTATTATACTGACTCTCAAAAGTAGCATTTAGCGTTTGCGCTACAATGGCTGATCCAATAACATACTAGGGATGGAAAGAGTTTTGAAACTCATCAAAATCCGGTAACTTAAGTAATCTTTTGAGAATGATGCGAAGCGTGACACGGGCTGTTTATGGATTTATTATTTTAACCGTTTTTACTGTTTTTTCTTGCCAGGAAAAACAACACCAGACGGCTTTTATAGACTCGGTTGATTACAATCTCCATATTCGTCCAATTTTGTCTGATCGCTGTTTTATCTGTCACGGACCCGATGGCAATGCGCGTAAAGCGAATCTTCGCTTAGATAATGCAGAAGGAGCATTTGCTGCCTTAAAAGATAATCCATCAGCGCATGCAATTGTTCCTGGCGCCCCGGAGTCATCAGAAGTATATCTCCGCATTTCAACTACGGATACTTCGCAAGTAATGCCTCCGGTGAAATCAAACCTTAAGCTGACGGAACATGAAATTGGTCTAATAAAAAAATGGATCACACAGGGTGCTAAGTATAAACCGCACTGGGCTTTTATTCCGCCAAAACAATCGGCCGTTCCTTCAGTAAATACAGACGATTGGACGCAAAATGAAATCGATAATTTCATTCTGGCAAAATTGGAAGAGAAGGATCTTTTACCCAATGAAATGGCGGATAAAGAAAGAATATTGAAGCGGTTGAGTTTCGATATCACTGGATTGCCTCCATCTATAGCGTTGCAGGAACGTTTTCTTTCCGACAACACAGAACAAGCCTATGAAAAAATCGTCGATGAACTTTTGACCCAACCACAGTACGGTGAAAAAATGGCTGCATATTGGATGGACGTTGCGAGATACGCTGACTCCCATGGTTATCAGGATGACGGACTTCGGACCATGTGGCCATGGCGGGATTGGGTAATCCATGCGTTCAACCAAAATTATCCTTATGATCAGTTTTTAACCTGGCAACTTGCGGGAGATCTGTTGCCAAATCCCACAAAAGAACAATTGCTTGCCACCGGATTTAACCGCAACCATAAAATAACCCAGGAAGGTGGCGTCATCGATGAAGAATATCGCCTTGAATACGTTACTGATCGCACCAATACTTTTGGTAAAACTTTTTTAGCACTCACTTTTGAATGTGCAAAATGCCACGATCATAAGTACGATCCGATACTGCAAAAAGATTATTACAGCGCATTTGCTTTCTTTAACCAGGTCCCTGAAAAGGGCTTCGTAGGAGATATCATGCTTGCGTCTCTGGCTGATCCGCCTAAAATGAAGATTACCTCGGAAGAAGTCGATAAGATTTTAACCTTCATCAATAAAAAAGATACGACCGCTGTCGAAGTGATGGTCATGCAAGATGGTCCAAAGCAAAGACCTACATTCCTGCTGAAACGCGGCGCGTATGATGCTCCGGCAGATAGAGTATACGTTGGCTTGCCACCCGCAATAATGCCTTACGATACGTTGAAATATGGTAATAACAGGTTGGGATTAGCCAAATGGTTAACAGAAAAGAAAAATCCATTAACCGCAAGAGTTTTTGTGAACAGGATGTGGCAGGAATTTTTTGGCCGAGGCCTGGTAAAAACTTCTGGTGATTTTGGAATGCAAGGTGAAATGCCTTCGCATCCGGAATTATTGGATTGGCTCGCGATTGATTTCATGGATCATGGATGGGATATTAAACGGTTGGTAAAACAATTCGTCATGACGTCCACCTACAGGCAATCGACTGTTGCGACAAAGGAGAAATTATCTGTTGATCCTGAAAACATCTATTTAGCACGCGGCCCTCGGACACGGTTGAGTTCCGAAACAATTCGTGATATGGTACTGGCTAGCAGTGGCCTTTTGGTTAAAGAAATTGGGGGCCCCAGCGTTAAACCGTATCAGCCAAAAGGCATTTGGGAATTGGCTACATCGGGACGGGGAGTCCTTGCCCGATATGCGCAGGATCACGGTGACAAATTGTACCGTCGTGGTTTATATAGTTTTATAAAACGCACAGTTCCACCACCGGTCATGTTGGTGTTTGACGCCAGTAACAGAGATCAGTGTGAAGTTAATCGCTTGAGAACTAATACCCCCCTGCAAGCATTGGTGATGTTGAACGACCCATTGGTGCTTGAAGCTTCACGGGTATTTGCTGAAAAATTGACGGAACAAAATATTTCTGTACGAGAAAAAATTTTACAGGCATTTCGTTCCATTGCTTGCCGAAATCCAAATGAAGAGGAACTCAAAATCTTGCTGAGCTATTTTGAAGAAGAGAAAAAGAAGTTTACCGCTTCCCCGGATACGGCAAAAGAATTTATCCGCACTGGAGAATATCCACACGCTGTAATAAAAGATGAAGTATCGCTCGCCGCATTGATGCAGGTCGTACATACAATCTACAACATGGAGGAGTCAATCATAAAAAGCTAATGATGGAAAACGAATTTTTAAAAAACAGGTTCCATGTTACGCGGAGGCATTTCTTGGGAAAGCTTAGCCTCGGATTAGGTTCTGTCGCATTAGGTTCCTTGTTAATTCCGGATTTGCTTAAGTCTGGTCAGGATGGCGTTCCACAAATCAGTGGGCTACCACACTTTGCGCCTAAAGCTAAACGGATCATTTATCTTTTTCAAAATGGTGCTCCTTCGCAGCTGGAAAGTTTTGACTACAAACCTTTGCTTAATAAAATGACCGGTGAAGAGTTGCCAGCATCCATCCGCATGGGGCAACGGCTTACAGGTATGACTTCCGGGCAGGATAAATTTCCGTTGGTTGGGTCACACTTTAGCTTCAAGCAATACGGCCAATCGGGGGCTTGGGTGAGTGAATTATTTCCTCACACAGCAAAAATCGTTGATGAACTTTGCTTCATCAAAACCATGCATACCGAAGCGATTAATCATGATCCAGCATTAACCTTTATGCAGTCGGGTGCACAGCAAGGTAACAGGCCCAGCATGGGTGCATGGCTTAGTTATGGTTTGGGAAGCGAAAATAAAAATTTGCCAGCCTATTGTGTTTTATTGTCAAGAGGCCGGGGAAATGGACAAGGTGTTTATTCAAAGCTTTGGTCTAATGGATTTTTAGATAGCGTTCATCAGGGTGTTCAGTTTAGCAGCAGCGAGGAACGTGTGTTGTACCTGAAAGATCCGGCAGGCAGAGATCGGGAAAGCACACGAAAAATGCTGGACCATCTTGCTCAGCTTAATTCAATTAACTACAAAGAATTTGGTGACCCTGAAATAGAAGCAAAGATACAGCAGTATGAAATGGCATACAGGATGCAAACGGCTGTCCCCGAGCTATCGGATCTGTCCAGTGAGCCGGATCACATTATCAAAATGTACGGTGCAGACTGTTTATCACCAGGCACATACGCATCGAATTGCCTGTTGGCACGAAAACTTTCTGAATCGGGCGTTCGTTTCGTTCAACTGTACCATCAAGGATGGGATCAGCATGATAACATGGTAGGTGAAATGCCGCTGCAAGCACAAGATGTGGATCGCGCAACGGCCGCCCTGGTTACAGATCTGAAACAGCGTGGACTTTTGGATGAGACGCTCATCATCTGGGGTGGAGAATTTGGACGAACAAATTATTGTCAGGGAAATTTGAAGAAGAATAATTATGGCCGTGATCACCATCCAAGGAGTTACACCATTTGGATGGCAGGAGGCGGAGTCCGCCCAGGGTTAGTTTATGGTGAAACGGATGATTTCGGATATAACATTATTAAAAACCCCGTTCATGTCAATGATTTTCACGCGACTGTTTTGCATCTCATGGGCCTGAATCATGAACAACTTACTTATAAACATCTGGGCCGGAGATATCGCCTCACCGATGTAGCCGGAAAAGTAGTACAGGATATAGTAGCCTAGGCATCATGGAAAGGGTGGCCCGGATTTTTGTAAATGTTATTTTTTGCATTCAGATTCTGCTGACGTTTTTATTATTCTTCGAAGATCGAATTGCACTTCCCCCTTGGTTACAGGTAGCCGGAAGGTTACATCCATTAGTACTTCATCTACCTATTGGTTTTTTTATCTTTCTTGCTGTAATAATCATTTTTAAAAACCAACTGGAAGCTAAGTCAGCCGAAAGGATCATTCATTTAGGATTATTATTCACATCCTTTGTTGCTTCAATGGCAGCGCTGTTCGGGTTTTTTCTTAGTCTTCAGGATGATTATGGAAACGATGCGTTGACGAATCACAAGGTAACGGGTGTATTGCTAAGCTGGTTTTGTTATACATTATTAATTTGGAATCGTCAACAACGAAATAAAAAACTATTTTACGGACTTGGAGCAATTACTTTTTTAGCATTGATTGTTGCAGGGCATACGGGCGCTGAATTAACCCATGGCGAAAATTTTGTGTTGGCCCCAATATCATCAGCTCCGAAATTGACCATGGAGAACGCATCTGTTTACGAATTTGCTGTTCAGCCGATCTTAGATAAAAAATGTTTTTCCTGTCACAACGAGGCAAAAGCGAAAGGTGGCTTGGTAATGACTTCAGTTGAAAAATTTCAAAAGGGTGGAAAGAACGGCGAGGCTTTTATAGCGGGAAAACCAAGTGAAAGTAGGATGATAAAAGCATTGTACCTGCCGATGGATCATGATGAACATATGCCACCCGATGGGAAACCTCAGTTGACTTCTGTTGAACGCGCCACGATTGAAGCGTGGATCAAGTCGGGCGCTGATTTTGAAAAGAGATTAGATCAATTTGCCGATGGGGACTCATTGAAATTTATTGTTGCTTCCTTCGCGGCATCAAATGTGACTGCAACCGAAATTGAAAAGCAGTACGATTTTCCTGCTGTGTCATTAGACGTCGTGGAAAATCTTAATACACCATTTCGTTCCGTATTTCCGCTGCACCAAAACAGCCCGGCGTTGCAAGTGGATTTTTTTTTAAAAGAAAGTTTTCAAACAAGTGCGTTGGAAGAACTAAAGACCATAGCCAAACAGTTAGTTGTTCTGAACTTATCCAAGATGCCGGTAACCGACAAAGATCTGGCCATTATAAGTGGATTCATTAATGTCGAAGCCTTGAATTTGAATTTCACGAAAGTGCAAGGTCCCGGTTTGAAAGATCTTCAAAAATTAAAGAACCTCCGGTCGTTATCCCTCGCGGGAACATCCATTAAGACTGATGATCTTGAACACGTACTGAATTTATCCAACTTGAGGGAAGTATATATTTGGAACACGCAAATTACAGAAGCGGATCGTGTGGCCCTTTCGAAAAAGTATCCTGATGTTGAATTAGTAGGAGAGCTTTTTTCTGAAGAAAAAATATTGAAGCTTGGTAAACCTCGCGTCGAGAACGATGGGGTTATACGCAGGGGAGATCTTATCGCGCTAAAGCATAACATGCCTGGTGTTGCAGTAAGTTTGGGAAAGAACGGCAGCGAACCTGATTCTATAAACGGAGAACTATATAAAGCACCGTTTACTGCCGAAGAGACTTTTGTATTGAAAGCCAAAGCTTGCAAAAAAGGCTGGTATTGTAGCGATGTGTTGGAAGTAACTTGTTTTGTCGAAGGAATTTCACCGACTAATGCGGAGTTGCTGTCTCCTGCCGATCCTCAATACAAAGGAAAAGGAGGTGAAGGACTAATTGATTTGCAAAAAGGGTTTGCGGATATTTTTAAAGAATCATCATGGCTGGGATATCGTGATCAGCCCTTCGCTGCTGCTTTTGATTTTGGAAAAGAAATATCATTAAACAAGATTGTAATCAGTTACGGTAAAAATATTGGTGGTTATATTTTTCCTCCGGAGGCCGTCGAAGTATGGGCCGGCAAAAGCCTAAACGACTTGACCCTTTTGACCAAGGCAAATCCATCCTTACCTACAGGCTACACGCCGAATACTGTCGAAGCGCTTCCCATAACAATAAACGCTAAGGTGCCCTACAGGTTTTACAAGATAGTAGCCAAGCCTCTTGCTAAGCTTCCGGCGTGGCACAATTCAAAAGGTGAGAAAGGTTGGTTCTTCTTAGATGAAGTATTTTTTTACTAGCTTCCTTGTAGCGCTAATCTGTAAACTTTAATCACTCGTTCACGGGCCATCTTATGATCGACGATGGGAAGGGGGTACTTAGATGTGTTAAGCTCCGGAACCCATATTTTTATGTATTTAAAATCGGGATCGAACTTTTCTGTCTGTAATTGTGGATTGAAGACGCGAAAGTAAGGTGCTGCATCGCACCCGGAACCCGCCGCCCATTGCCATCCACCATTATTGGAAGCCAACTCATAATCCAATAGTTTCTTTGCAAAATACGCTTCACCCCACCGCCAGTCGATCAACAAATGTTTGGTTAAGAAGCTTGCGGCAATCATTCGTACGCGGTTATGCATAAAGCCTGTTGCATTAAGCTCTCGCATGCCGGCATCAACAATAGGGTAACCAGTCTTACCTTCACACCATGCTTCAAATTCCTTAGGATTATTTCTCCACTCAACCCGATCGTATGCGGGCTTAAAGGCATGGTCTACAACGTGAGGAAAATGCCAAAGAATCATTTGAAAAAATTCTCTCCAGATAAGCTCATTTAACCAAGTTTCATTTTTTTTCAATGCAACCTGTACCAGCTTTCGAATGCTCACAGTTCCAAATCGAAGATGAACTGATAGGCGCGTTGTTCCTTTAATCGATGGAAAATTTCTTTGGAGATGGTATTTTTCTATAGTAGCGGTTTTTATTACACGTTCAGGAAAATCTACGACGCTCTTTATGAATCCAAGGTCGGCAAGCGTTGGCATCGAAAGTGATTTTACTTTCTGAAGATTTTTCAAATATCTTTCAGATGGATAGCTTTTATAATAGAACTCCGACAGCTTTTGTTTCCATGTTTTGGCGTAAGGAGTGAAGATGGTATACGGTGTTCCATCCGGTTTTAGAATTTCTTCTTTTTCAAAGATCACATGATCCTTATATGTCTTAAACAGCACATCTTTTTTATTGAGTACACTGGCTACTGCCGCATCCCGTTTGATACCATAAGGTTCATAATCGTGGTTGGCATAGACTGCTGTTGGAGTAATTATTTTGAAGATGTCTACCGGGTTGCCATACAGAACTAAAAGCGAACTGCTTAACTTCTCGAGTTTATTTTTTAGCAGGGCAAGAGACTGATGGATGAAGTCTACTCGTTTGTCTGTTTTATCTTCCAGTAAACCGAGTATGTTCGAATCAAAGATAAAAAGGGGAAGAACTTTTTTGTTTTCTTTTAATGCATGGAACAGAGCAGTGTTGTCCTCCAACCTGATGTCCCGACGAATCCACCATATAGCGGTATCGTTGTTGATATAATGCGCCGCTGATGGAGGGTTGAGATGAGCTGGCACAACAACTTAAGCAGCGATTTCCTTCAGTTCCGGATGGTTCATAATCAACCTAAACCAGATGGTATAATTTTCCGGGTGCTCTCTCATGTCACGGCGTAAGTAATTTACGTCGACAAATTTCCAATCCTCGACCTCGTTGATATTCACCTCAGGTGTTCCGTCAAAAATACCCTTGAATACATGGTCCAGTTCGTGCTCAGTCAAATCCTTGTCAAGCTTGCTTCGATAAATAAATTTGTAGGCGAACTCAGGCTGCAGGTCAATTCCCATTTCATGCATAAGCCTTTTGCGGGTTGCAACGTTCATTTGTTCACCGGGAGCCGGATGGCTGCAACACGCATTCGTCCACAGTCCACCACTATGGTATTTGCCTTTGGATCTTTTTTGCAACAGGAGTTCTCCCTTTGAATTAAATATCAGAATGGAAAATGCCCTGTGCAGCACGCCCTTTTGGTGCGCCTCCATTTTATCCATGGACCCCACAATATTGTCCTGTGCATCTACCAAAATAACTTTATCCATCAGATCAAATTTAATTGATGTTTTACATAAGAGTATGCCAGTAACCTTGCTTTATCTCCATTTGGAATTCTGATTCGTTTCTTAAAAACTAATTCGGCTGAGGTATTTTTTATCTTCTTAAATAGAGAACGATAATACACATATGCAACGTACACTCCTAATCTCGACGACTTAGGAAGTTGTTTAATTCCTTTCAGGGCTTCATCAAAATCATCTTCAATACTTTTCTCAATTCCCATTTTAATACATGTATTCCATTGATTCATCTTGATACTTGGAAAATAGATCCGGCCAAGTCCGGTAAAATCATCATTAAGATCGCGTAAGAAATTTACTTTTTGAAATGCAGAACCGAGGTTTCTGGCATAAGGAGACAGCTTATCAAACACTTCAGTATTTCCTTCACAAAACACCCTCAGGCACATTAAACCGACCACTTCTGCTGAGCCAATTATATATTCCTTTATTTCGTCTGCATCGTAGGTAGTTTTATGCAAGTCCATTTCCATGCTGTGTAAAAATTGGTCAATAAGACTTTTTTCGATTTTATATCGATTGACTGCAGACTGAAAACTTTGAAGTATTGGATTAAGACTTACTTTTTCCTGAATCGCGCGATAGGTATCTTCCTTAAATCTCTTTAACAGATCTTCTTTGTTGAAACCGTGAAAGGTATCGACAATTTCATCTGCAAACCGAACAAATCCGTAGATGGAATATATTGGATCCCGCAGCCGCTTGTGGATACAATGGATTCCCAAAGAAAACGAAGTACTGTACAAACGCGTCGTAATGCGACTGCAACGAATGGAAACTTCATCAAATAATTCCATCATACCGAATAGTTAAAGGTTTTGTGTCTTTTAATAAGTTCCTTAGCCACCACTTCACCTGAGATCAATGCAGGTGGAACCCCAGGTCCAGGCACAGTTAATTGCCCGGTATAAAATAAGTTAGTCAATTTATTGCTGGCAATGGAAGGCTTTAGATTTGCGGTTTGCCGAAGCGTATTGGCAAGGCCGTATGCATTTCCTTTAAAAGCATTATAATCGGAAATGAAATCATTGTGTGCGTAACTCTTCTTGAAGGCAATATGATCGCGAATGTTCTCGCCGATCATGTTTTCAAGTCTGGAGATTACAATATCAAAATACTTTTCTCTTATCGATTCGTTGTCTTGCAGCCCAGATGCGACCGGGATCAGAATGAAAATATTTTCATGACCTGGGGGCGCTACGGTAGAGTCTGTTTTGGATGGGCATGAAATGTAAAACTGAGGCGAAGATGGCCATTGAGGATCTACATAAATCTCATCAGCGTGTTTTTTAAAATCCTGATCGAAGAAAAGTGTATGATGGAGGAGGTTCTTAATTTTTTTATTAATGCCTAGAAAAAATATCAGGCAGGAGGGAGCCATTACGCGGCTTGACCAATAACTAGCAGAATAAGTTCTGTGAGATGAAGGGAGTAAATGTTGCTCTACATATTCGTAATCTGCAGACGCGACAACATAGTCAAAGGATCTAAAGTTATCATTTACGATGCATCCAGCTACACGGGCGCCAGTTACAGTCAATGTCTGAACATTACTGTTGAATTCGAAGTCCACTCCGAGAGAATTAGCTAGCGATGTCAACCCTTCGATAATCTTATACATACCGCCCCTTGGATACCAGGTACCTAGCGCCATGTCGGCGTAATTCATGAGGCTGTATAAGGCCGGCGTTTTTTCGGGTCTTGCTCCCAGGAAAAGAACCGGAAATTCAAGCAACTGAATTAACCGTGGTGCTTTGAAATTTTTTTTTATATACGATGAAATCGAATCAAACAGATCTAGTCTGTATGCGTTCTTGATGACATCGATATCCAAAAGTTCAATGAGTGAGAGACCGGGTTTGTAAACCAACTTTTGAATACCGATGTCATATCTATATCTTCCTTCTTCTAAAAATTTCTTAAGGTACTTTTTGCTCCCGGGCTCTATCTGTTCAAACATTGCAGATAAACCGTCGAAACTCGCCGGGACATCGAGCATATCATCTTTACCATATACGATACGATAAGATGGATCCAATCTTTCAAGTGAATAATAATCAGACGGCGATTTACCAAAATGTTGAAAGAATCTTTCGAATACATCAGGCATCCAATACCAGCTTGGCCCCATGTCAAATGTGAAACCCGCCGCCTCAAATTTTCTTGCTCTGCCGCCCGCAGTAGCATTCTTTTCAAATACTGTTACTTTATATCCTTCTTTGGCCAGAAAGCACGCTGCCGATAATCCTGAAAATCCAGCACCAATAATGGCAATGTGCGTCATCCAAAAATGTTAAAGGAGGTTACTCAATATCCTTGCAACCTCTTTTGGATTTCTTTTCGTGCATGAAAAATTCTGTTCTTCACCGTTCCGATAGGAATGCGAAGATGTTCAGCAATTTCATGATACTTATATCCAGTGGTGTGCATCTTAAAAGGGACTAACAGTTCTTCTTTTATGTTACCGACGTTTTTCCAGATCTCCTTAAATTCTAAACTTTCATGGGGACGGTTAAACGTATGTTCTTCTTCCACATTCAAAAAGTATAAATCCTTTGTCGTGTCGTTAGAAGTTTTAGCGCGTTGGTTTTTGCGATAGTTATTGATAAAGGTGTTTCGCATGATCGTGAAAAGCCAGCCTTTCAGGTTGGTATCTTGACGAAATTTATCACGATAGGTTAAAGCTTTCAATATGGTATCCTGAACCAAGTCTAAAGATTCATCTTTGTCATGTGTGAATCTTCTAGTAAAAGTCTGTAGGGTACCCCGTAGTCCTGCTATCTGATGGGTAAATTCTATTGCAGTCATTGGTCTAATGGTTTAATAGTGTTTAACATTATTTCCCTATCGTTAAACAAATATAGTGCTTAACCGAAAACCACGATCCATTTTGTTTAACTTTTTTTACAAAACATTAAACAAAATATTGGGCAATATTTATAACATATTGATTTACAGACAATCTGTTCATTTACGGCAAATATTGGTTCAGCTCAAGTGCTGTGGAAAAAATTTGAACATTGTGAGGCACCAAACCGTTAAATTTTTGCACCTGGTAACCGGAAACCAGAATTTTTGTTTGTCCGAAGTCGTTTTCGAACCGTTCAAAGATGGATTCGAGCGGAATGGAGGGCGTGGAAGTGATTGAGGTAATCATCAACACGGGTTGGTGAACTTTATACACACTTACCAGGTCTTCGTGTGGCACATTTTGCCCAAGATAATATGTTCGAAATCCAGCCTTCCGGATTAAATAGTGGTAAAAGAGCAACCCAAGTTCATGTAGTTCACCTTCGGGCAGAAAGATTAAAATTTTGTCAGCGGTTTTTGAAGGAAGCGGCAAGCTGTCCACAGCCACAATTATCTTTTGTCTGATGAGGTTCGATATAAAATGTTCATGTGCAGGAGTAATGTTTTGAGTTTGCCAGAGAATTCCAATTTTTTCAAGGAAAGGATAAACGATCTCCGTGATCGTTTTTTCAAATCCGAAGCGAAGTATCAGGTGATTTAAAATTTTTTCAAACAGTTCTTCTTCCATGTCGATCATGGCAACTACCATCTGATCGATGTGAATATCTTTGTTATTGTGAAGCTCGCTCAATTCAAGTACCTTCTTGTTCATGTCATCCAATGACATGTCGGCAATTTTTGAAATCTTAATGCCGTAAGTATTTAAGAGCGAAACGTTAATTATTTTTTTTAAATCAAGGTCAGAATAGTAACGTATGTTGGTTGAAGTTCTTGAGGGCTCAATGATCTTGTGACGTTTTTCCCACATTCGAATCGTGTGCGCCTTAATGCCTGAAAGCTGTTCTAGCTCTTTGATCGAATACTGCCCCATCTTTCTTTAATCTTTTTTAACAGGAGCGGTTATAAATTGTTTTTTAACACTGCGGGAACTGATAATTTCGGGCTCATGCCTGATGATCCCATAAAAATAGGAAAAGATTGGTTTGCTTCCAGAGGATGGAATCCATTTCAGTTTCAGACTGAAGCCTGGGATGCCTACCTAAACGGTGAAAGTGGTTTAGTGAACGCACCTACCGGAAGCGGGAAAACTTACTCGTTGATGATTCCCGTATTGTTGGAATTTATTCGCAACAACCCTAAGTATAAATCTCAGAAGAACAGTGGGCTCCAGGTTATCTGGATCACTCCTATAAGGGCATTGTCGAAAGAAATTGAATTATCGGGCAAGCGCGCAATCGAGGGATTGGGGCTGTCCTGGAAAGTTGGAGTACGTTCTGGCGACACTTCACTCAATGAGCGGGCAAAGCAAAAACTAAAGCCTCCGGAGTTATTAATAACAACACCGGAAAGTTTGCACCTGTTGTTGGCTCAAAAAGGGTATCGCGAATTTTTTGGAAACCTAAAAGCCATTATTGCTGACGAATGGCATGAACTGATGGGTTCGAAACGCGGCGTTCAAGTTGAGCTTGCCCTTTCAAGGCTCAAAGCAATTGTCCCGGGATTAAAAGTGTGGGGTATCTCAGCAACCATTGGCAACATGCGGCAAGCAATCGAGGCGTTGCTTGGTGATTATTATCATCAAAAAAAGTACACAGTAATAAAAGCTGAACTGGAAAAAATCGTTGAAGTAGTTTCAGTCATGCCTGATTCCGTTGAACGCATGCCATGGTCAGGCCATCTAGGAATTCACCTATTGGAACGTGTGGTTGAAATTGTAAAACGAAGTACATCAACGTTAATATTCACTAACACCAGGTCATTTGCGGAAATATGGTACCAGAAATTATTGGACAAGGCGCCGGAGCTTTCAGGCTTGATCGCTATGCATCATGGTTCAATTAGTCAGGAATTAAGAAATTGGGTAGAGGATCAGTTGCATGCTGGCAAATTGAAAGCAGTGGTCTGCACTTCAAGTCTTGACCTGGGTGTCGACTTTAGGCCGGTTGAAACCGTTGTGCAGGTTGGAAGCCCGAAAGGCGTCGCGCGTTTTTTACAACGTGCAGGCCGGAGCGGCCATCAGCCCGGTGCTACCAGCAGGATTTATTTTGTTCCAACGCACTCGCTGGAGTTAATGGAGGCAGCCGCATTACGCGAAGCAATTAAACAAAAAATTGTCGAAGACCGGTTGCCTTACATTCGATCTTTTGATGTGCTCATACAATATCTGATGACATTAGCGGTGTCCGACGGATTTAATCCTGATGAGATTCTTTCGGAAATTCGAAGTACATTTTGTTACGCAAGCATTACCGATGACGAATGGTACTGGCTGCTCAATTTCATTACGACAGGAGGAGACTCACTTCAGGCATACGATGAATATCGAAAAGTGATAATAGAAAATGGATTATATAAAGTCGAAAACCGGGCGATTGCTATGCGTCATCGATTATCCATAGGTACAATTGTAGGAGACAGTTCTTTGTTTGTTCGTTTTGTCTCCGGAAAATATTTGGGCACAATAGAGGAATCTTTTATTTCGCGGCTTAATCCTGGTGATGTATTTTGGTTCGCCGGTAAAAACCTGGAGCTTGTTCGCATAAAAGAAATGGAGGTACAGGTACGGAAATCAAATAGAAAATCAGGTGCCGTACCGTCGTGGCAGGGAGGGCGAATGCCGCTGTCTTCTCAAATGAGTGCCATGATCCGTTTTAAGTTGGCTGAAGTAGTTGAAGGGAGGGAATACGATGAAGAAATGAAATTCCTTAAACCATTATTTGATCTGCAAAAATATCGTTCTCACTTACCGGGCAAGAACGAATTTTTGATTGAATACTTTCAAAGTACAGAAGGATATCATGTTACAATGTATCCTTTTGAAGGCCGATTTGTTCACGAAGGAATGGCTGCTCTAATGGCATATCGCATTGCACAAATTCAGCCTATTACTTTTTCATTGGCAATGAACGATTATGGTTTTGAATTGCTCTCTGATCAGCCCATTCCAATAGAGGAAGCTATTGAAACAAATATATTGGGCATTGACGATCTAATGAAAGATATTCAGGCTAGCATAAATTCGACGGAAATGGCGCGCCGGAAATTCCGTGATATTGCGGCCATCTCAGGTTTGGTTTTTAAAGGCTACCCAGGGAAACCAGTAAAAGACCGTCATCTTCAATCGTCGTCGCAATTATTTTTTGATGTTTTCCACGACTATGATGCACACAACCTTTTACTTCGCCAGGCATTCGAGGAGGTCATGGATTTTCAGTTAGAGGAAGCGCGTCTGCGCCGGGCGTTAGAAAGAATTGCCAGTCAAAAAATTATCCTGACTAAACCCGACAAGCCAACGCCTTTTGGTTTCCCCATCATGGTTGATGGTATGCGGGAGAAATTAACCTCCGAAAAATTGGAAGACAGAATTAAGCGGATGGCGGTTCAGTATGCGGAGTAGTAGGGAATCGGGTAATCAAGTAATCTGGTAATTGGTTATCAAAATGATTTTTTTCCCTGGATGTTGATTCTTCTTTTAGAATATGGATCTAAATAGTAGAAATAGCGTTCCAGCCATGATCATCACAACGGGGAGGGTAAGGAACCAAGCGATGAGAATATTTCTAACCGTATCGGGTTGAAGATTTTTTACGCCTTTACTCGCAACCATGCTACCGGCGACTCCCGATGAAAGAACATGTGTGGTACTTACGGGTAACCCGAAATAGGTCGATAATCCAATGGTGCTGGCAGCGACCATTTCGGCACTTGCGCCCTGCGCATAGGTTAAATGTTCTTTTCCTATTTTCTCACCAATGGTTTTTACAATTCGTTTCCAGCCGATCATGGTACCAAGCCCGAGCGAAAGAGATATCATCAGGATGACCCAACCTGGAGAATAATCCGTAAGATTTCGTACTTTTTTTAATTCCTCTTTGAGATTTTTCTTTTCGGCTGCACTCATTTTTACATCATCATTTTTCGAGATAGCAGTTAAGTTTCTATCCATTACCATAATATCCTTTCTGACAAGAAACCGCTCCTGCTTTGGAAGACTTTCCACATTCGCCAATGTTGAAAAACGATTTTGAAGACGTTCATTCATCTCGATAGCTTCAGAAAGTTTAGCTCTGTCGGACGCCGAAAGAACCATGGGGTCGATTGAAGCTGCAACTTGTTCAATCTTAGAAAGCGGTGTAGATAATTTGGAGGGATTAAATGTATTATCCAATGCAAAATAGGCAGGCACTATTCCAATCAAAATCAACATCACCAATCCCACACCTTTTTGTCCATCGTTAGATCCATGAAAAAAACTCACTAACGTACAAGTAAGAATTAGAATACCACGAATCCACGTTGGTGGCGCCTTGTCCTTTTTTGGCTCTTTGAATAAACTATCGCCATAAGAAGTTTTTTTGGTAAGCGACCTGATAACGTACATTAAAATAATCGTTACAGAAAAACCAAACAGCGGCGAAATTAATAACGATAGCCCTATTTCCTGCGCTTTGCCCCAATTGACAGCATCACTGGCAGCTTCAGGTAAAAGCGAATATGCCAGACCAACACCTAATATTGATCCAATTAAGGTATGCGAGCTTGAACACGGAATACCCAGGTACCAGGTCAGCAGATTCCAAAAGATGGCTGTAAGCAACAAGGCAATAACCATGGAAAGGCTATGGGCGATATTCTGGTCGACTAAAGTTTCAACAGGAAGCAGGTTGATGATTCCTACCGCTACTGAAATTCCCCCGGCAAAAACACCAAGAAAATTCCACACTCCCGACCAGATAACAGCGATCCAAGGCTTTAGCGAATGGGTGTAAATTACCGTAGCAACTGCATTTGCTGTGTCATGAAATCCATTAACAAATTCAAACGAACAGGCTGCAAGGAGACAAATAACGAGCAGAACCGAGTGGGCGAAATCCAATTCGAACATAAAACCTTTTATTCGGGATGCAATCTAGCCGGAAATCCCATTCACAATGTTAAAGCAATAGTAACTTTTTGCTAAAAAAGAGACGTATCGGTAATATATGATTGGCTGTCAATAATTTACTCAACTGAATGTATTTAAGAACGGCACTGGTGTTTCCTAATTCATCGTCGGTTCAAAAGCTTCAGTTCTTAGGGTGCCCTACTTCATATAACTCTGTACGGCAAACTAAATCGAGCAGGGTTAATATTCCGGATACCAGTTTCTTATCCTAACGTCAATGGAAGCATTCCCAGCATTCACCAGCCTCTTGAATCCCTCTACATCACTGAGGCCGTTTTGTCCACGGAAATGAAATGGATAAACGATTTTTGGTTTGAAATCCAATACTGCGCTTGAAGCTTGGTTAATGTCCATGGTGTAAGGTTGGTTCATGCAGACAAAAGCGATATCAATATTTTTGAGCGCGCGCATCTCAGGAATATCTTCTGTGTCACCGGAAATATAAACCGTTTTTCCACCGAGATTCAAAATATAACCATTGCCTCTTCCTTTGGTATGCCTTGAGTCAGGCGCTTCTGGTAAATTATACATCGGCATTGCTGAGATGGAAATGCCGCCTTCTGTGATCCTGTTTCCATTATTTAGAATTACAGCCTTGCTTTTTAGATTCTCAGGCAACTGATCGGCTACCGCCTGAGGTACCACAATTTTCGCTTTGGAGGTTTCAATAGCATTTAATGTTTCCGGATTTAAATGGTCGCCGTGAATATCTGTGATGAGGACCAGATCCGGCGCTGCAATACCCGCCAAGGCCTTTAGGCCGCCATACGGATCGACATAGATAGTTTTATCGTTCCAGCTTAGTACCAGGCAACCGTGCAAGATAGGCTGAATCGTTAGTGGTCCGGCGCTAGTTTCTATTTTGTCAGGTGCGGCGCGTTGGCCGATGACTGTAAGGAAAGACGTAATAAATAATAAGAACAGTGTTGTAGATTTCATAAATGGAATATTAAACATGTATACTTAACAAGTCAGGAAGTATTTCTACTAATCTGATTTACATATTTAACATGAAGTTATACATTTTTATTATCCTCTTGACATCCGCTTGTCACTTCCCGTGATGTAGCTTGACGTGTCAGTAGAATATCCGAACGCCGTATATTTACAGAGCACGCCCCTATGGAAAAGGAAAACAATAAAAAGCGAAAGATCATCCACATCGACATGGATGCATTTTATGCTTCTATTGAACAGCGTGACAATCCACTTTACCGTGGAAAACCCATTGCGGTGGGGGGCTCGCCCCAGGGGAGGGGAGGTGTTGTGGCGACAGCCAGTTACGAAGCGAGAAAATTCGGAGTGCGTTCTGCGATGTCGTCTAAAATGGCTGTCCAACTTTGCCCACACTTAATTTTTGTGCGGCCACGCTTCGATGTATATAAGGAAGTGTCTCAGCGCATTCGAAATATATTTCTGCGATACACCGACATTATAGAGCCCCTTTCACTCGATGAAGCATTTCTTGATGTTAGCGAAGACAAACAACAGATCGGATCAGCATTGGAAATTGCCAAACAAATTAAACTAGCCATAAAAGAAGAATTGCAATTAACCGCATCCGCTGGTGTTTCCATTAATAAGTTTGTGGCAAAGATCGCTTCAGATATGAATAAGCCAGATGGTATGACTTTCATTGGCCCTTCAAAGATCGAACGATTCATGGAGTCATTACCCGTAGAGAAATTTTTTGGTGTCGGAAAAGTTACAGCCGAAAAAATGAAAAAGATGGGCCTTCATACCGGTTTAGATTTAAAGAAGTTGACAGAAGGACAATTGGTAAAACATTTCGGCAAAGCTGGTAAGTTTTACTATCAGATTGTAAGGGGTATTGACAACCGTGAAGTACAGCCATACCGTGAAACTAAGTCGGTAGGTGCAGAGGATACATTCCCCTATGACCTTAAAGAACTGGAGGACATGCACGAGGAGTTGGACAAAATTGCAAAAGTAGTGCATGATCGTTTACAACGTCATGGATTGCGCGGACGGACCATAACATTAAAAATAAAGTATCATGACTTCAAACGTGTAACGCGCAGTCTTTCTTTTGTAGACCCCGTTGATGATTTTAAAACCATTAGCGAATTTTCAAAAAAGCTTTTGAATGCGACTGATCTCGATGGGAAAAAAATTCGGTTACTGGGTATTTCGATTTCCAATTTCCATGACATAAAAGTGAAAAAGGCAGAGGCATCCGATCAGTTGTCGCTGGAGTTGTAGAAGGAAACGTCGGAATTTATGTTAGAATAAAGTAGCGTTTAACTAAAGATTATCTTTAATCATCAACGCGTTTCGGCGAGGGTACCTCGGGCCGCTAGCTATACGACCACCATTTCTTTGAGAATCTTCCTCAGGTCACCATGAATATTGTCGCTGATAGTTTCCAGAATTCTTTTCAACACTTTAAAGTCCGTTGGTTTAGTAATAAATCCCACGGCGCCTAACTCTATGGCTATTTCTTTTTCACGGGGATTGGATGACGTGGAATACATGATCACCGGAATTTCTTTTAAGGTAGTATCATTTTTTAATTTAGCCAGGCATTGCCAGCCGCTCATTGCCGGCATATTCAAGTCTAGAAAAATCAGGTCTGGTTTTCCTTCGTTTTGTTTAGATAAAAAATGAAAAACCTCATGGCCATTTTCTACATGGTGAAATTTAATAGCTGGATCAACGACAACTAAGGCCTCACTAAACAATTCAGCATCGTCACGATCGTCGTCAGCTAAAAGGAAAAAGCTATTTCCGTTCATTTGATTATGGGAAGTAAAACAGTAAACTCAGCCCCGACATTTTTTGTTCCTTTTGCAGATATGAGACCGCTGTGTCGGTGAACAATTTTTTTACAAAGGGCAAGTCCTAAGCCTGTACCGTCGTATTTGTCTTTGGAATTTAACCGAGTGAATGTAGTAAATATTCTTTCAGCATCTTCTTCGTCAAAGCCTATTCCATTATCACTAAGAATAATTTTGACAAATGGATTTCCGTCGATGGTTTCTGTGAATGCCTTAATTTTAATAACAGGAGGTTCTTCTTTTTTCGAAAACTTTAGCGAATTATTAACAAGGTTATAAAAGAGCTGATATAAAAGCACGGGTGCGCCTTCTATGGTTGGCAGACGATCTGAAATAATGGTTGCATTCTTTTCAAGCGTAAGAACCTCAAGGTCATTTTGAATGTGATGTAGCACCTCGTTGAGATTAACTTGTTGTGTAGGTTGACTAAGCGCCGCCATAGTAGAATAGGAGAGAACACCATCGATCATAGAATACATCCTGTCTGTAGCACTTAAAATCTTTGTTAAAAAGTTGTTTCCTTTTTCTGGCAATAGTTCTTTGTAATCGTCGTATAGACGATTGCTATAAGTTTTTATTTTCCGAATGGGTTCTTTTAAATCGTGGCTGGCCACATGCGCAAATTGCTGGAGGTCTTCATTTGAAAGCTTCAGTGATTCGTTCAATTCTTTTAGCGCACGTGTTCGTTCCTGAACCTGGCGCTCCAACCAATTTGATTGTTCTTTCAAATCCTGAATGTCTGAGGCCGATCCAACCCACATTACAATGTTTCCATCCGCATCGGTTAGCGGTTTGGAGTCAGCCAAAAACCATCGATAATTTCCTTCCTTGGTTTTGATTCGGAATTCCTCTTGCCAGCCTTGACCTCGTTGAAGTGCTTTTTGCCTTTTGGTCAAAAGTTTTTCCTGGTCGTCAGCGTGAATCGAGTTGTGCCATAAGGCGTGTGAATTCTCCGCTTTTTGTCCTGTATATTTTTCGAACTGCGTACTGATGTAATTGGTTTTCCCGTATTTATCATTCGTCCATACGATTTGAGGAATGCTGTTCGCAAGTAATTTAAATCGGGCTTCACTTGCTTTGAGTTCTTCTTCCGCTTCTTTCCGTTCAGTGATGTCAAGGGCAGTACCAATAAATCGATAAGGTTTGCTATCAGCATCAAAAAAAACTTGTCCGTTGGCACGCAACAACCGCTTCTTTTTGTCATTGATATTGATCAAAGAATACTCCACATCATATTTACCGTTCGACTCAGGTTTAAACGCATACTCGATTGCATCTATTACTCTTTGCCTGTCCTCTTGGACGATGGCATTTATTGGATCTATCAATTTAATTTTAGCGTCTTTAGGAAACCCAAATAATTCCAAAGTCTTATCCGAGCAGTGCATTGCGTCGTTGACAATATCATATTCCCAGGTTCCAAGTTCTAATATTTCCGTTGCTATCCGAAGGCGTTCCTCATTTTCCACCAATTGTTTTTTTGCTTGAACCTGCTCGGTAACATCGGTCGCCAAAACCAGAACGCCCTCGATTATCCCATTTACATTACGGAAAGGAACATAAATGAAATTAAAAAACCTGTGATCAGCAGTTCCATCTTTTCTGATAAAAAATGCCGGTGCTTCGTATCCATACCGGGTTACGCCATTATGATAGACATCCTGCATCAACGCCAGAAAAGGTTGCTTGAGCATTTCAGGTACGATGTCAACGAGTCTTTTCCCAATAACCTCCTTTCCAACCTGCCACACGCCAAGCGCCGCATCGTTACCAACTTCCAAAACCATGTCTTCGCCTTTGAAAATGCAAAGTGGCGAAGGAGTTTGTTCGATGATCGTCCGGAATTTGAGTTCCGCTTCGGCAACTTTATTTCTAATCTTAACTTGCTCGGTTACATCTGTTCCCACCGCTACAATTCCTTCAATCTCATTTTTCGCATTTCGGAAAGGCTCATACAACAAATTGACAACGATTTGCTCTTTCCTTTCACCACGCATGAATGTTACAGCGACTTCATTTGCCGTGTAAGAATTCCCGGTCTTAAATACCTCGGTCAATATATCCTGAAAGCCTTGTGCGATAATTTCAGGAAAGATATTTAAGACAGGCTGGCCAATTACTTCTTCCAATGTTTTCCCCCACATTTCTAACACCCGCGTATTCGCTACCTCTACTATGAAAGTGGGGCCCATTAATAACGCCATGGCTACCGGTGCTTGCTGGGCTATGGAACGGAATTTTAATTCATTGGCTTCGGCCATCAATCGCAACTGCGCGGCTTCCGTTACCTCAATTGTAAATTGCAGTACGCCTTGTGTTTTCCCCTCCAAATCCTTCCACGGTAAATAGGTGCTATCAAAATAGTGTTCATTGGCTTTGCCGTTCTTGTCCGTAATTACCGCTTTTGAATTGCGGGCGTTGATCGTAATGCCTTCATGATATACTTTGTCAAGCATTTCAAAGAAGCCCTGTCCTTCTACTTCGGGAAAGGCTTCCCGTATTTTCATTCCTGTTACATCCCGCCCTGTAAAACTGATGCCCAGTGGATGAAAAAATTCTACCACATGATCAGGACCTTTAAATACATGAATGTGTGCTGGCGATTGAAGAAATAGATTAAAAAATTCTTTTTCAGCGTGTCGCCTTGCCGTTGATATAGAGATATGATTATTTACTCGGGCAATTAATTCCTTGGATGAAAAGGGTTTGATAAGATAATCATCCGCACCCGCTTGAATACCCTCTACCTTTGATTCTTCACCTGCCCTGGCTGATAAAAATATGAAAGGTATGTTTCTGGTCGTTAAATTGTCTTTAAGTCTTTTTAGCAATCCAAAGCCGTCCAGTTTTGGCATCATAATATCGGACAGTATCAAATCGGGTGTATGTTTTAAGGCCTTGGCTAACCCGTCTTCGCCATCTGCTGCCAATATAACATGATATTGCTTTTGTAAAAGGCGTTCAACATAGGTACGCATGTCAGCATTGTCGTCCGCGAGCAGTATGGTATATTTTCGGATTGTCCCATTTGTTGAAGAAGACGGTAAAACATCGGATGACTCGCCGTGCGTCGTGTCCTTGGAAGGAATCCATTGAAGTGCTTCCTCAACGTAGGTAGACAACTGCGTGGAGGTCTTTCCTAAAGAAGTTTTCAATTCGCCATTGGATCCCACCTTTTGCTGTTGAGGTATGCAAACAGTAAATTCTGACCCTTCCCCTATTTTGCTCTTTACCTCAATGGTACCATTATGAAGTTTCACCAGTTCTTTCACCATAGCGAGTCCTATGCCAGTGCCTTCCTGCGTTCTTCCCTTCACGTTTTGCACGCGGTGAAAGCGGTCGAAGATTTTATCCATTTCGGTCTCGGGAATTCCCACGCCTGTATCTTTGACGGATACCCGTACCGTGTCATCGATTTTTTTTATAGTCAGGTCAATGGTGCCTGCTTCACTATATTTGAATGCATTGGAAAGGAGATTGAGAATAATCTTTTCCCACATATTTACATCAACAAATACAGGTTCATGAATTTCGTCGACGAGAATATTTAATTTCATTCCAGCTTTCTCGATGGCTGACCTGAAGTTGCTTGCAAGGTCGGTTGTAAGGGCAACAATATCGACGGGAGAAAAATTAGATTCCATGCGACCAGCCTCAATCTTGGAAAAATCCAGCAACAGATTCACCATTTTTTGCATACGCAAAGCATTTCTGAATGCTACTTCCACCTTTTCTTTTTTAACTCCTTGTATTTCCCGATCGTTCAAAAGGTCTTCAAGGGGTCCGAGAAAAAGTGTGAGCGGGGTTCGAAATTCATGGCTGATATTAGAGAAGAAAATGGTTTTGGCACGATCTATCTCTGCTAACGCTTCCAGCCGCTTGCGCTCCTCCTCCATCGCATGGACATTTGCAAGACTTGTGACGATCTGATCACCCACTAACTCAAAAAAGCTGCAGTACTTCTCATCCAAAATCCGGAATGGATTTGCGCCAATCACCAGCAGGCCATACGCTTCTTTTTGGCCGCGTTGTGCTATGGGAAGAATGATAGCTTTATTGGGTGGTATTTTCCATGCACCCGCCGGCATCACACCAAATTTCTCTTGGAGGTTATCCACCAGCAAAAATTTTCGTTGTCCGAGCGCTTCGACACATAATTGGGAAATATCATCTTGAGCAAGAAGGTCAATGTGCGCTGGCACTTGGCTTGCCGAATCTCCTAATTCAGTGGCTTGGGCAAGCGAAAGCTTATTTCCAGAAAGCTGGTAAAAAAGCGCAAATGGAAAGTCATATGGATTTTGCTGAATCGTTTTGATCGATTGTTCAAAAACTTCTCGATTACTTTTTGAATCCGTTAGTGATTTGCCAAGTTGGGTTAACGTTTGTAATTGACGCTCGGTAATAATTCTATGGGTATCATCTGTATTCGCGCAAATCATTCCTTCAGTATTACCATCATCGCCGGCAATGGGCGTATAGGAGAAGGTATAATATGTTTCTTCCGGATAGCCATTACGTTCCATGATTAACAACTGGGCTTCCACATAGGTACCCTCATTTTCTTCCATCACCTTTTTAAGCATAGGACTAATATCTTCCCAGATATCCCTCCATACTTCAGATGCTGGGCTTCCCAGTGCCCCCGGGTGTTTTCCTCCTACAATCGTTTTATAGGGGTCGTTGTATAACTTGATTAGCTCCTTACCCCAGCCTATCCAAATTGGCTGCCGGGAGGTTAACATGATTTGAATACAAGTTTTCAGGCTGCGCGGCCATAAATCAACGGGGCCAAGGGACGTCAAACCCCAGTCATAGGAGCGGATTCGTTCACCCATTTCACCTCCACCCGATAAAAAATTTACGGTGGTTATTGTTGAAGTTTTGTCCACTTAAAAATAAGTTTAATGGGCAGGTCTTACGATAGAAGTTTGTATGTAGTTAACACGGGTTTGGTTAAAAAGTTAAGCACTATCGGTTTAGAATATTTTTGAGAACTTCAAAATTTTGGTCGGTTAATAAAAAATCGATGGCTACATTATTAACTGCTTCTTTCGGCATGTATGGAATCTCGGCACACGCGGGGTCCTGAACAATAATGAATGCACCACGGCTTCTGGCGATCTTGAGGCCCTCCACACCATCAGCATTTGCACCAGACAAAAGTATGCAGGTCAATTTGTTCCCATAAATCTGTGCTGCACTTTCAAAGGTGACATCGATGCTGGGTCTGCTGAAATTGACCTTTTCCGAATCGTCCAGGGTAATAACCTGTTCTCGTTCGATCAGAACGTGGTAATCTGGGGGAGCCAGGTATATGGTTCCTGGTACAAGTTCATCTTTATCATCAGCTTCCTTGACATTAAATGCCGTTCGAGTTGAAAGCATTTCTGCCAGTGTTGTTTCTTCAGAGGCCTTCCTGTGAAAAATGATAATGACGGAAAGATTCCAATCTTTTTCAAGTAATGGAATAATTTTTAACACAACAGCAAGGCTTCCGGCAGACCCGCCTATCACCAACAAAGCTGTATTATTTTTGTGCGCCATACCGACCGTTAGCTAATCTTTCTCCAGATTTTTTCCCGATTTTCATGCTGTGTAAAATGTTTGTTGATATCTGTGAACTTCAACGATTCTTTCGAGCCCAGTGCCAGGTAGCCCAACATTTCCAGGCTATCATAGAAAAGATGAAGGACACGATCCTGCAGGGGTTTATCAAAATAGATCATAACATTTCTGCACATAATGAGTTGGAATTCGTTGAAGGAGCTATCCGAAACCAGGTTATGTGTTGCCAAAACAATTTTTTTACCCAGTGAGCTATCAAATTTTGCAGCATTGTATTTAGCCGTGTAGTAGGACGAAAAATCTTTTCGGCCACCAGACAAAATATAATTTTCCGAGTATTGTTTCATTTGGCTAAGCGGAAAAATTCCGCCCCTGACCTTCTCCAATACGGCTGGATTAATGTCAGTAGCATATAACAATGACTTGTGTAACAAGTTTGCTTCTTGGAGTAAAATCGCCATCGAATATACTTCCTCGCCGGTAGAACATCCGGCATGCCATATCCTGATCATCGGCCAGGTCGCCAACACCGGGATAATGTCATTTCGAAGTGTTTTGTAAAAAGAAATATCCCGGAACATTTCCGTAACGTTGACCGTCACTTTTTCAATGAACCTGTTAAAATAATCTCTTTCATGTCGAAGCTTGAAGCGGAATTCAGCAAAGCTGGGGAACCTGTCATTAGAAATTAACATAGTGATGCGCCTCTTCAATGAAGCCTTGGAGTAGTTTGTAAAATCATATCCATACAACTCCAGGAGATCATTTAAAATGATGTCAAGCTCTGTATCGGTCAATTGAATGTCGTGCGATACCATATTATTTCAAGTATCGTTGTAAGAGGAGCAGCAACTGATCAACATCTACAGGTTTTGGTAGGTACGCGTCCGCGCCGGCCGCAAGACATTTTTCTTTATCGCCATGCATGGCCTGCGCGGTAACGGCAATAATGGGAATGGTGCTTTTCAGATCCTGCCGGATAAAATGAATTGCTTCATAACCATCCATCTCAGGCATCATCATATCCAATAGTACTACGCCAACATTATTTTGCCGTGAAAGTTCTTTGAAGCCGTCCTCTGCGGTAGTCGCCGTCAGGCAATTGAAACCTTTGGATTTTAAAACTGCCTTGAGTGCAAAAATATTTCTGTTGTCATCATCGATCAGCAGAATATCTTTTGAGGAAGTGGTAGTCATGCGCGTTCTTTTCTTCCTTTTTCATAAAGCCAAACCCGGAGCAGGGAGAACAATTGGTCAAGGTCTACTGGCTTGGTGATATAATCAGATGCGCCGGCATTTATGCATTTCGCCCGGTCGCCCATCATAGCTTTCGCCGTGACGGCAATGATCGGCAAGTTATGATAGGCCGGATCTTTGCGAATAGCCATCGTTGATTCGTACCCGTCCATTTCCGGCATCATCATATCCATTAAAACAATGTCCACATTTGGATTAGCTTTTAATTTTTCGATAGCATCTTTTCCATCTACGGCAGCAATCACATTCATTTTGAATTTTTCTAAAGCCTTGGTGAGGGAAAAAATATTGCGCATATCATCATCGGCTATTAGAATAGTTTTGTTTTTCAGCACTTCATCCAACGCACCAAGCTTTTGATATTTTAATGCCGAATCTTTTTCAACTTTTTCCATCAGATGAAGGAACAGTGAAACTTCATCAAGAATGCGCTTGTAAGATTGGGCCGTTTTAACAACGATCGAATCGGCGTATTGTTTAATCTTAAGCTCCTCTGTCTGCGACAAACTTTTTCCGGTGAATATAATGATTGGTAAGTTTTCTAATCCTGGAGTTTTCTTCACTGCTTCAAGAATTGTGTACGAATGCTGATCGGGTATTTCCATATCAAGAATAACACAATCCGATTTGTTTCCTTTCAGCGATTCAATTGCATCATCAACACGGCTCTTGATATCTAAATTTACATCAAAGGATTCAAGAAAATAAGCAAGCGCCTTGGCATGTTTGGCGTTTTCTTCAACAATTAACACTTTCTTAGGATGATGCGTGAGCACGTATTCTATCTTCTTAAAAATCTCCGACATCTGGTCGAATGCCATTGGTTTGCTGATGAAATCAACTGCGCCTTTCACAAGACTTTCTTTCTTAACCTCATGCGACGACATGATATGGACCGGGATATGACGCGTTTCTTGATTTTGTTTTAATTCTTCCATCACTTCCCATCCACTCTTTACCGGTAATTGAATGTCAAGAAGAATTCCAAGCGGCAAAAATTGTTGTGCCAGCATTATACCTTCATCACCGCGCACACTTACGATTGCTTTATAGCCTTGTTTGTGCGTGTACTCTATCAGTGATTTTGCAAAATTCACATCATCTTCAATGATTAAAATAACCTTATCGTTTTTCTCAATTTGATCGCGGTCATCAGGGATATTTTCCGGTATATGCGTACTGATATACTTTTTCTCTATGATTGGCGAGCGTGTCGGCTGCTCATTGTGAGTATCAGTCAGTACATTTGAACTCTCGTGTGCTACGCTGGTGGGAGCAAGTGGTATCGCAACGGTAAATTCACTACCGTCACCTACATCACTTCTGAGTGTGATGCTGCCGCCTAACAGTTTCACCAGTTCGCGACTTATTGAAAGTCCTAAACCGGTACCTCCGAATTTTCTTCGCGTTGAACCGTCCGCCTGTTGGAAAGCTTCAAAAACTAAAGCATGTTTCTCTTTAGGGATACCAATACCTGTATCTTTTACGATGAATTTTAGCAGGGCATTATTTTTTTGATGGGGTTCAATCGTCATGCTAACGTATCCCTTGCTGGTAAATTTAATCGCATTGGAAATGAGGTTCCGGAGAATTTGTTCCAACCTTAGTTTGTCTGTGTCGATGGTTTCAGGTACTCCAGTCTCAATCGTCGTTCGAAACTCAATACGCTTTTCGTCAGCAAGTGGCTTAAATAAAGCTTGCATATCGCGTACAATATCGGCTATGCTAACGGATTGATATTCCAGCTTCATCTTACCTGCCTCTATTTTTGATAGGTCGAGGATTTCATCAATCAATGAAAGAAGCCCGTTACCGGAACTTTGAATTACTTTCATATATTCAACCTGTTCCGCGCTCAAATTCTTCTCCTGATTTTCAGACATCAAACGTGAAAGCAGCAGTATTGAATTTAAGGGTGTTCTCAACTCGTGAGACATATTTGCCAGAAACTCTGATTTGTATTTTGTGCTCTGTGCAAGTTGATCGGCTTTTGATTGGATTTCAGCGACACTCTCCGAAATAACCTGGTTTTTTTCCTCGAGGAGCCGGCTACGTTCCTCTAACTCCTGGTTGGCCTGTTTCAATTCCTCTTGCTGTACCTTTAATTCTTCTTCGGAAGCCTGCAGTTTCTCTGATTGAATTTCCAACTCACCGTTTAAATTTTCAAGTTCAGTATGCTGGGTTCTCAGTTCTTCTGACTGCGCTTGGGTTTCTTCCAGCAACTCCTGAAGCTTACGCCTGTTTTGCGCGGTACTGATCGCTATACCAACGTTCGGGGTAGCGGCTGTAAGGAATTCAACTTCACGTTGGGTGAACGAGGCAACACTCGCCAGTTCAACAGCACCCTTAATGGTATACCCATCCATTACCGGAATAGCGACAACATGATTGGGCTTCACTTCGCCCAATGCAAAACTGACGGTAATATTGTCAGCGGGTAAATTTTTTAGTTCTACAAGTTTTCTTGTGATTACCGATTGACCTAATAATCCCTCCCCAGGTTTTATGACTTTTCTGGCGGGTCCGGGTAAATAGGAGAAACCGGCCACAGCATGTAACTCGCCACCTTCCAAGAGATAGAACGCCCCTGCATTACTATTGGTATATGTAGCAATGGTTTCGATTATTTCTCGGCTTAGGACTTCAATTTCCTTTTCGCCGATCATGGTATCGTTTAGTCGTGCAAGGCCGGTCTGCAGCCAATCTTTATCAGACAATAAGCCAAATGAATAATGAAGGGACTCAGCCATCTTATTGAGTGAGAGGGCAACGCTTCCTAACGCGTCGCTTTGCCTATCATCTATGCGGATATTGTAATTTCCTTGCGCAATCTTATCGGCAATGCTTCGAATAATACTAATGCGATTGGAGATCTCCTTGTCTTTATCCTCAAGTGCCTTTTGTAATTCAAGACGTTCTTCGAAATCTTTTCTCACCCGTGCATAAAAGAGAACGGTGATGAACAGCGCAATCATGGCAGCGGCAATAATTAACGGAGGTGTAAATGAGGCAAAACGATTCATCGTTTCTGACCGTGTAATGAGATATTCTTTTTCACGCTCTTCCATTATCCTGACCGTTTCGCGTACACTAGTCATGATATTTTGCCCGGTTTGAAGATTTGCAGCTAGAATTGGCTCTCCTTTCTTTTTCGCATTAATGCTGATGTCCAGATAATGAAATCGATCTTCAATTAATTTGCTCAGTTTTGCCAGGTCATCTTGCTGAAGTTGGTTATCAGCGGTGAGCGATTTAACCCTGGCGTGCGCATTAAAAGCTCTTTCCCGAGCGCTGTGGTAAGGAGCCAAAAATTCTTCTTCTCCAGTTAATAAATATCCACGTTGCCCCGTTTCCGCATTCAGCAGGGCAACATGAATGGCATTCATTTCGACGATAACCTGATTTGTATTATTTACCAGGCCAGCGCTTTCCAGCAGGTTGCGTATGCTTACAAAAGACGCCACCGAAGTGACGATCAGTATTAACAATGATGCACTAAACCCTAATACCAAATTCCTTTTAAAATCTTTGTCCATTAAAAAAAACAGTTAGTCTGCTAGGAGGATATTTTACGATGCTCTATTGGCAAGACGATAATAAATGTGGCCCCATGATCTTCTTCTCCGGTAGCACAAATAAGGCCTTCATGACGTTCAATAATTTTTTTTACGATAGCTAATCCGATTCCGCTGCCTTCATACATATCATCATGGTTTAATCGTTGAAAGATTTCGAAAATGCGGTTATTGTATTCGTTGTTAAATCCTATTCCATTGTCGCTTAATGTTATTCGGCAGTACTGGCCACTAACACTCGCAGGGGAGTCGAACTCCTTTTTCGAAATTATTTCACCTTTAATGATGATATGACAAGGAATGGATTCCCGGCTAAACTTCAGTGAGTTACTGATCAGGTTCAAAAATACCTGCCGCATTTGTGATGGAATAACTTCAATTTCCGGTAACGGATCTACATGTATACTCGCTTTGTATTCAAGATCCGAAAGTGTGTCTTCAATGAGTGCATTGAGATCTATTTTTTTGAACAGTCCGTCAGCATTTATTTTGGAATAATTAAGGAGATCTGAGATAAGCTCACGTAGCCGATTGGCTGAAGATGAAATCTTCCGAAGGTACAATTCAACTTTCGGTTTCTCGTCAAGATATCGTTCCAGAGCAACATTACTAAAGGTTTGAATTTTCCGAAGGGGCTCTTGTAAATCGTGAGAAGCAATAAATACAAATTGTTCCAACTCCTTATTGCTTTGCTCTAGTTGTTGATTAGATCGTTTTAACTCGATGGTTCTTTCCTCAACTTTTTTCTCGAGCAGAAGTTCTGCCTGCTTTTTTAACGCGAGCTCTTCCCGAAGACTTTTTTCAAGTTCATTTAGCTTGCGGGTTTGTTCTGAGAGCCTGTAAAATGTTTTGATCTTTAACAAGAGAATATCAGGGTCAAAAGGCTTCGTTACATAATCAATTCCGCCCGAGCCATATCCTTTGGCGATGTATCGCTTGTGAGTATTAATTGCGGACAAGAATATGATCGGAATGTCTTTTGATTTGCTGTAACCCGAGATGGCTTCTGCTACTTCAAAGCCATCCATTTCAGGCATCTGTACATCAAGTATGACCAGCGAGTAAGTCTTTTGCAGAATTTTCTTTAAAGCCTCTTCTCCCGAAGAAGCTGCATCAACCTCAAATTTGTGGAGGGTGAGCAATGACTTAAGTGAAAATATATTTTCCTGATTATCGTCAACAATTAGAATCATAGTGCCTAGGTGCGGCAAAATCGAAAAAAATCAGCATTTACGCTATATAAATAGCATTCTCGTGCATTATTTAGTTTTACATCAATAAGAAGAGCTTGGACGGAGTTGAGAGTTACGTTTCCGAACTCTCTTCATTCACAAATGGTTCTTTTTATTGAGGTGAAAATTGTATAATAGTTTCATCAAATTATATAATAACGATGCATCACAAATGATCATCTTTGCGCTATGATGACACTCTACATAAAAAATATGGTGTGCAACCGGTGTATAATGGCTGTAAAGCAGGCGCTGGAAAATCAAGGGCTACATCCTGAAAAAGTTACATTGGGGGAAGTTACCTTGGAGGAAGAGCACTTGTCTGGGGCTCAGCTGGAAAAACTGGATGCGACGCTTACTGGCTTAGGATTCGAAAGAATAGATGACCGTAAAGCCAGATTGATAGAGTCGATAAAAAATAAAGTTATTAAAATGATTCACCATGCGGATAAAGTCGATCTGAGGTTTAACTGGTCCAGCGTATTGTCAGAAGAATTGCACTATGAATACAATTACCTGAGTAATTTATTTTCAAGCGTTGAAGGTATTACGCTGGAGCAGTATATTATTCGGCAAAAAATAGAAAAAGCAAAAGAACTTCTTTTTTATGACGAGTTAAACCTAAGTCAGATAGCCAGCCGACTGGGTTATAGCAGTGTAGCTCATCTGTCCGCGCAGTTCAAGAAAGTTACTGGCTTAACGCCGTCTGAGATGAAAAGGTCCCGGGACCTGGACCACAATCGCAAGCCTCTCGATTCAGTGGCATAATGAATATCGCGTATCCGTAAATACCCTTACAACCTGTTTCAATCTTTCCCGTTAATGGTCATAAAAATATTTAGAACATTGCTTTTTGCAATAATTGGTGTCCGTTTAGGATAACTATCTGAGATATTTTCTATCACTAAACCTTCCCGGAATTTTTAACTCCGGAGATGCCCTCTTTGGAAATTCTGTTAGCCTTGTCAATATGAAAACAAAAGTTGGTCAAGTATAAAACCACCTTTTGTTTTTTGCGTGGAAATACAAAAAAAAATATAGTAATAAGTATTAAAGAAAAACCGCCAACAATTTATTCTTAAAACTAATCCGGACGAACGAAGTCAATTACAACTCCAAGTATCTATCACTCATGAAAAATTTATTATTAAGGCTTTTGCTAATCATTCCCTTCTCGGTTTCTATGGTAAGCTGTTCTGACGATGAACAGGAAAATCCCTCCAAAGTATTAGTCCAATTTGCCGATTCCGGATTAACCATTCCTGAAAACTCCAACGAAAGAAAAATTGTAATAGATTTTAACAGGCCGGCGAGCCAGGATGGTAAAATTCAAATTGCCGTCGACACAGAACACGCAAAGTATTTCAATACGGTACCAGCAGCTGTGAATGGCGTGGTATCGTTGTATGTAGAGAAAAATGATTCATCAGCATCCTTCACTTTAAAACCTGAAAATGATTTTGCTGTAAACGCAAGCAAACAGGTTGATTTTACCTTGAAAGAAGTTCTTGGAGATTTTTTGATAGGAAACCAGAGCAAATTGACCCTGACTATACAAGATGATGAATCAACATCGCCGTTAAGTGTTGTTAATTTTATCCCTGTGAACGTTACCATCAAAGAAACCAATGTAGATGGTTACACCCTTCAGTTACATGTGTCCGAGTCTGCTGGTGCGGACGGCCAGATATTTATCACATCACATTCAGAAAAAGCGATATATGGCCAACATTACATTACGGAACCGGCCTTAGAAAATGGGAGGTTATCCTTGGCTGCAATTCCGGGAGCTAGTGTAATTTCGTTCAAAGTAATTCCGGTGGACAACGGTACGGTTAATGGAGAATTTGAAATTGATTTCAATATTGCTCAAACAGAAGGAAATATTCAGAAGGGAACAAAAGTGAAAGAGATTTTTAAGATCAGTGATGATGAACTCGAAAACAAACCAAAGGGATACGAAATAGCTGCTGGTACCTGGGGTCTGAAAAGATCGATCGAGTACGATGCATTAGGAAGAATTCACAAAGTGCATGTTGAAAGTGCTACACCTGCAAAAAGCACACGAACTGAAACCTATTTTTATAATGCGGCAGGTGAGGTGGAGAAAATCAACAAATACCCTAACATCGATGAAGTTTTTACGTGGCAGAACAACCGTATTATAAAATCTGAAAATATAAATTATGGTGAATTGAAATCTTACACCGAATATGACTACGACGATTTTGGAAACGTTTCAGCAACAGCAACCTACTATAAGCAGCCTGATGGACAGTTTAAGCTGGGTACATTACTGGGATACCTTTACTTTACCGACGGCAATTTGTACAGAGCATTGACCTATGTCCCTGCTCCAGATGGAGACGAACCAATCCTGCTATCCACACGTACCTATGAAGGATACATCGATGCAGCTAATCCATTCCCGATGGTCGACATTCTACCTACCGTGAAGACGCAGACCAAGCTTCCATCAACCTATAGGGTAGAAGAAAATGGCGTCGACCTTCTCTATGAGTTATCCTATGAATTCAGAGCCGATGGACTCGTAGGCAAACGCACAGCGACTGGTAAACAAACCAGTGAAACGGCGGTATATTTGTATTACTGATACTTGCGGATGTTTCCGCAGATGAAAACCGAATAGGCAGTTCCAGATAATGATTGACCCCAGCGTCAGGAGAAGCAGAGAATGTAGTATTCTCAGTCTCCGGCGCTTTTTTTTCGTTTTTTTGAATTCTCAGAGCGCCATTGCTCCCCCATGAATCTTGTAAAGGAATGCCTGAATAGTGTAAAACTAAAAGGCTGCGGATAGTGTATAATTGTAGTACACAGAATCATAAATTTGAAACTATGACTACAGCCACGCTAACATCCGGTAAAATTAGAAAAAGTCATATTGTGCGGGAAAGCTTTCCAGTGCTGGAGATGACTTGTGCAGCTTGTGCAGTAAGCGTTGAGTCCATGTTAAAGGCAACGGCCGGGGTCAAGGACGCTGGCGTCAACTTTGCCAATCAAACCGCTTGGGTTGAATATGATAGCGCCATTGCCAAACCGGTTGATCTGCAAAATTCGGTACGATCTATCGGCTACGATTTGGTAGTCGATGTTGAAGATCCACAGGCCGTTCAGGAGGAATCTCAACGAAAGCATTACGAAGAAGTCAAACGCAGAACAATCTGGTCTTCTATTCTCGCCCTACCGGTAGTAATCATCGGGATGTTTTTTATGGATATGCCATATGGCAATTACATCTCCATGATACTTTCGGCGCCGGTGGTGTTTTATTTTGGCAGAAGCTTTTTTATCAACGCGTGGAAACAGGCTCGCCACCGCAAGGCAAATATGGATACGTTAGTAGCTTTGTCAACCGGTATCGCGTTTCTGTTCAGCACCTTTAATACATTCTTTCCTGACTTTTGGCATGCACGTGGTTTACATGCACACGTTTATTTTGAAGCGGCGGCAGTGGTAATTGCTTTTATCTCGCTTGGAAAGCTTTTGGAAGAAAAAGCGAAGTCCAATACATCTTCGGCCATTAAAAAACTGATGGGATTGCAACCCAAAACCGTAAGGATAATGGTGGAAGGTACGGAACAGGAAGTACCAATTTCAGCAGTAAAAGTAGAGCACACGATTATGGTGCGGCCCGGTGAGAAAATCCCTGTTGACGGTACCGTTGTGAGTGGCTCATCGTATGTTGATGAGAGTATGATCTCCGGCGAACCAATACCTGTGGAAAAGACAGCGGGGGAAAAAGTATTTGCGGGGACGATCAACCAAAAAGGGAGCTTTCAATTTGAAGCTGAAAAAGTAGGTGGAGATACGATACTGGCGCAGATCATCAAGATGGTGCAGCAAGCGCAAGGAAGTAAAGCTCCCGTTCAGAAACTTGTGGATAAAATAGCTGGAATATTTGTCCCGGTCGTCATGGGAATTGCCGTCCTTACTTTTATTACATGGATGATTTTCGGTGGTGACAATGCTTTTACGCATGCACTATTAACTTCGGTAACGGTACTGGTCATTGCATGTCCTTGTGCGCTTGGCTTAGCAACGCCAACGGCCATTATGGTTGGCGTTGGAAAAGGAGCTGAAAATAATATTTTGATCAAGGATGCCGAAAGTTTAGAACTGGCGCATAAGGTGACGGCCGTTATTCTCGATAAAACCGGCACAATCACCGAAGGTAAACCTGTCGTTACCGATTTCGTATGGCAAGGTCAAGGCGACGTCAAACTTTATAAAGACATTTTATATACACTGGAAGCACAATCGGAACATCCGCTGGCAGAAGCGGTAGTATCACGATTAAAAGAAGAAGGTATAAAAGGAGTTGCGCTCGAATCGTTCGAGAGCCTGACTGCTCGTGGGGTGAAAGGCTATGTTAATGGAATGAATTATTTCATCGGCAATAAAAAACTGTTGGATGAAAATTCCATTCTGTTAACCCCCGATCTTACAACGGTGGCATCACGATTACAAGACGAAGCGAAAACAGTTGTTTACTTTACGAACAGTGAAACGGTATTGGCAATCATAGCCATCGCCGATAAAATTAAAACTACTTCAAAGGCAGCAATTAAATCTTTGCAAGACAAAGGTATTGACGTTTACATGCTCACGGGTGATAATGAACAAACGGCACGAGCAGTAGCGGAACAGTTGGAACTGAAACATTATAAGGCTGAAGTACTTCCCTCTGATAAAGCTGATTTTGTTAAACAACTCCAAAATGCCGGAAAAATCGTAGCGATGGTTGGTGATGGCATAAACGATTCGCATGCGTTAGCCCAGGCTGATGTTAGCATTGCCATGGGGAAAGGGTCAGATATTGCGATGGATGTTGCAAAAATGACGTTAATCACTTCCGACCTTCAATCGATACCTAAGGCACTTAATCTTTCGACAAAAACAGTCAGGGGTATTCGGCAGAATTTATTCTGGGCCTTCATTTACAATGTAATCGGAATACCCATAGCAGCAGGCATCTTATATCCCGTGAATGGATTTCTACTTGATCCAATGATTGCCGGTGCTGCCATGGCGTTGAGTTCGGTGAGTGTGGTAGGAAATAGTCTGCGATTACGGGTGGCAAAAATATAATTAACCTTTTCTGGTTGAAAGTAACGTGTCGATTGAAAGAGCCTCGAACTGGTAATGTTATAATCAAACCTTGTTAAAGTATAACATGTACACCCGCCGTAACGGCTACCTTTGTTTTCATTAAAAATCAGCTATGAAAAACAGGAACCGGATATTATTATTAGCTGTTGGCGTTATGATTGCCTCCATATGCCTGACAATTGTTCTGTAAACAAAATACTAAATCATGTAAATGTTACGAGGGATTTTGTAAAGCTTTTACGGGTAGTAATGCGTTATATGGGTAGAATTAAAATCATTAATTATGGAAACAATAAGTTTAAAGATCCCGAACATGAAGAGCTCACATTGTCAACTAACGGTTACAAACACCCTAAAAAATTTAGGCGCGTCTTTGAAGCGTATAGAGCCTGCGCGTGCAGAAATTGAGTTGAAAAATGGATTGACACGTGCGGCAGTTATTCAGGCAATCGAAAAAGCTGGATACAAAGTCGAGGAATAAACAGGATAGATTCTTAATCAATATAAAAATGGAAACAATTAAGTTTAAAACGAACATTAAATGCTCGGGATGTATAGAGAAAGTAACACCATATCTAAATGAGGCGGCAGGAAAGGACAATTGGAAGGTTGACATTGCCGACCCTTCAAAAATATTGAGTGTATCGGGTGAAGCTAGCGAATCCGAGATCAAAGACGCTGTCGAAAAAGCGGGATATAAAATCGAAAAAGTTTAGTCTTAGCGATTTGGAAGAACTAAAAGGCCGAAGAGATTAAATTCCCTTTGGCTTTTTTGTTAGTCTCACGGATGTTGCTACTCAATTCCTTAAGGATAGTGTCAACGTTTAATAGCCAATTTTTTTATCATCGATTCTGATAGATTGTCGGCGTACATGCCATAAGCATCAACTAACGTTCCTTTAATGCCATCCTTGGAAGATATGGCGAAGACAATGCTATTGTCGTCAGGATTTGACATTCCCTCAAACCGATGGAATTCGTCCACAGTAAAATTTTCAGGATGTAATTCCAGCGACAACGATGCGCATTCAATGCAATGGGGTTTCAAATTAAAATCCTCGCGATAACCGCGGTTCTTTAACGCATTCAAAGCTTCCGAAAGTGTCGCATAATATGTCATGGAGCAAAAATAGGGAATTATAGCCTATTCAATTTCATGCCTCCTATTTCTTACAAGCTGATAATAATCATTTTTTCGCCTGTCATTCTATTCATTTCATTTGTTACATTCGTTTTTAAATTGGCGCTAGATATTTTTTGTGCCTTGAAATGGCACGCTATCCTAGAATGACAAAGGAAAACCAGAACTTAAATCAACTCCGTGTAAAAAATATCGGGATTGATACCTACCGGGAAAATATACTTTTCATGCGTTATGATTGCGAAGTATGCCTTTCAGAAGGATTTACGGCGCTTACCCGTATCGTTGTTACTAACGGAAAAAAGAGCATCATCGCTACACTAAATGTGGTTACGTCTGAAATCATTTCCCATGGGGAAGCCGGATTATCTATAGAAGCAATGAAACGGTTGGGCGTGAAAACGGGCGATAGCATTCGCGTTTCACACCTCAATCCTATAGAATCGTTTAAAAAAGTAAGGGCAAAAATGTATGGCAATGAATTGAACGAAGCATCCCTCGCTGAAATTGTGAATGATATTGCCGGAGGGCGGTACTCAAACATCGAGTTAGCGGCGTTTATAACCTCATGTGTTAACAAAAATCTTTCGCTGAATGAAATAACCGGACTCACAAAAGCGATGATCAACACAGGGGAAAAATTAAATTGGTCCAGCAGTCTTGTATTTGATAAACATTGCGTAGGAGGCTTGCCCGGAAATAGAACCACGCCGATCGTCGTGAGTATTGTTGCAGCTTGTGGATTGATGATTCCAAAAACCTCGTCGCGTGCAATTACTTCGCCCGCTGGTACCGCAGACACCATGGAAACGATGGCGCCTGTTGCATTAACAATTGATCAGATGCGTAAGGTCGTAGAGGCTGAAGGTGGTTGTGTTGTATGGGGTGGAACGGTACAGTTAAGCCCAGTTGATGACATCCTGATTTCGGTGGAGAAAGCGCTGAATGTTGACAGTGAAGGGCAAATGATCGCGTCGGTCCTCTCCAAAAAAGCCGCGGCAGGTTCGACACATGTTATCATCGATATCCCGGTGGGTGAGACTGCTAAAGTGAGAAGCCGCCAATCAGCAGAGTACTTGCAACACCAGATGGAAAGTGTTGGCAAAGCCATCGGTCTAATAGTTAAAACCATTATTACTGATGGCTCACAACCTGTTGGAAAAGGCATAGGCCCAGCGTTAGAAGCGCACGATATTCTGGACGTGCTAAAAAACAATACGGTTGCCTCCCACACCCTTCGGGAACGCTCGCTTGAACTAGCGGGAGCTTTGCTGGAACTCAGTGGCCAATGGTCGGAAGGAAAAGGCTTGGCGCAAGCTGTTGAAGTACTTGAATCAGGTAAGGCATATCAGAAATTTATGAGGATATGCGAAGCGCAAGGTGGTTTTAGATTGCCACCCCGTGCAAAATTTCAATACGATGTTTTAGCAGATCACAAGGGAATGATTGCTTCAATCGATAACCGTACGCTGGCGAGAGTTGCAAAGCTGGCCGGTGCCCCCAAATCACCAGCCTCCGGGTTAGAATTCTATGCTCCGCTTGGTAAGCATGTCGACAAAGGCGATGTATTGTACACCATTCATGCGGAGTCCGAAGGTGAATTGTTATACGCTAGAAATTACGCGGAATCTGTTAATCACATCATTAGCATTATATGAGCCGGCTTTTGATTTCCTTTCCCGGTAATGAGTTGATGACGGATAAAATAGGTGCGGCCCTGAAAATTGAAAGAGCTGCAATCACCATTCGAAATTTTCCCGATGGAGAATCATATGTTCGCGTATTAACTGATGTGAATGGGAAGGAAATTATTGTGGTTGCCGCTTTGGATCGGCCGGATACGAAATTTCTTGCCTTGGTTTTTCTGTTACGCCTGTTGAGAGATTCGGGCGCAAAAAAAATCACTTTGGTTTCTCCATATCTCGCGTACATGCGGCAGGACAAACAGTTTCAACCCGGTGAAGCTGTTACTTCAACATATTTTGCAGCATTTCTTTCTGCATGTATTGATGAACTTATTACGATTGATCCGCATCTTCACCGAAGAAGCTCTATGGCAGAAATTTACGCCGTACCGTGCCACGCATTGCATGCAGCACCACTGATTTCGGAATGGATAAGAGCATCTGTTCCGTTGCCCGTTTTAATTGGACCTGACAGTGAGAGCGAGCAATGGGTTTCTATCGTAGCAAAGAATGCAAATGCTCCGTACCTTGTTTTGGAGAAGCAACGGTATGGAGATCGAAGTGTGTCAGTATCCTTCCCGGATGTGGCTCCGTTTCGAAGTCATACACCTGTGTTGGTGGATGATATTATTTCAACGGCACGTACCATGATTGCTGCTGTTAAACATTTGCGGGAAGCGAATATGAGGCGCCCGTTTGCGTAGGAGTGCATGCTTTATTTTGTGAGGAATCGTTTGTTGAATTGAAGAATGCCGGTGCTGGTCAGATTGTCACTTGTAACGCTATCCCACATGTTTCGAACCAGATTGACTTAAGTCCTTTAATCATAGCACGTTTAAAAATGTAATGATCAGCAAGCTTATCCATTGGTCAATTCGTAATAAAATGATTGTGATCATTCTTTACCTCTCCATGACCATATATGGAATTTATTCGGTGATCAATACGCCTGTGGATGCCATTCCCGATTTGTCTGAAAATCAGGTAATCATTTTTACGGAATGGATGGGTCGCAATCCACAGATCATAGAAGATCAGGTGACTTACCCCCTGACGAGCAACTTGCAAGGTATTCCTAAAATCAAAAACATCCGGGGAGCCAGCATGTTCGGAATGAGTTTCATCTTTGTGATTTTTCAGGACGACGTCGATATCTACTGGGCGCGTGCACGTGTCCTGGAGCGATTAAATTATGCAACGCGACTGCTACCTGCAGATGTAGTTCCAACAGTAGGCCCCGATGGCACCGGCTTAGGGCATGTATATTGGTATACACTGGATGCTCCTGAATTCGACCTTGGTGAACTTCGGGCTTTGCAGGATTGGTATATACGCTTTGCCCTTCAAACAGTAGAGGGGGTAAGTGAAGTTGCCTCTTTCGGCGGATATCAAAAACAATATCAGGTTGTTGTAGATCCCCTTAAGCTTCGTTATTACAACATCGCTTTAACAGATGTCACAGAAGCTATCAGCGCGAATAATAACGAAGTGGGTGGGCGCAAATTCGAATTGTCGGACATCGGGTACATTATTAAAAGTACTGGCTATATTAAAAATATCGAAGAGATTCGGAATATTCCAATTAAGACAGTAAACACAACACCAATCCAGATAAAAGATGTAGGCACCGTTCAAATGGGTGGTGAACTGCGGCTGGGTATCGTCGATGAAAACGGCGAAGGTGAGAAAGTTGGAGGAATCGTCATTATGCGATATGGCGAAAACGCCATGGCCGTTATTGATCGCGTAAAAGAAAAAATCAAGGATGTAAAAAAAGGGCTCCCTGCAGGTGTGTCAATAAAGGCTGCCTACGATCGGTCTGATTTAATTGATGCAACTATTGGCACCTTGCGTGAGGCAGTGACAGAGGAAATTATCGTCGTGTCCGTTGTCCTCTTTATTTTTCTGCTGCACGCACGGAGTGCGTTGATCGTTGTGATCACAATACCGGTTTCGGTGTTGTTTGCCTTCATGATGATGAACTGGTTTGGAATCACATCGAACATCATGTCGCTCTCTGGCGTTGCATTGGCCGTGGGTGACTTGGTGGATGCAGGAATTGTGATGGTCGAAAATGCAATGAAATCTGTGAGCGGGGAAACGGAATCTACCTGATATGAGCGAAGAAGAAAGGATAAGAAGAATTGAACGATCGTCACAACTTATTGGCAAGGCGGTTGTGAGTTCTATTCTTGTTACGCTGATTTCTTTCAGTCCGATATTGTTTTTAACGGGACAGGAACATAAATTATTTGCTCCGCTGGTTTGGACAAAAACATTTGCCATGATCGGCTCGGGACTTGTCGCTGTGATTCTTGTGCCCGTGTTAATGGTATTGTTGCTGAAAGGAAAAATCCGCCCTGAAAGCAAACACCCGATTAGCCGGTTTTTTACCTGGATCTATGGCCCGGTGATCAGGTGGTGTTTAAGATGGAAGAAACTGACCCTGGCGTTTGCGTTGGCGTTGGTGTTGGGTAGTCTTCCCCTCGTGTTAAATCTTGGAACAGAGTTCATGCCGCCATTGGACGAAGGGTCCTTGTTGTTCATGCCCGTGACGTTGCCAGACATTTCGAACAACGAAGCCAAGCGCCTCATGCAAGTTCAGGATAAAATCATTAAGTCTCATCCTGAGGTCGAAAACGTGTTGGGAAAAGCAGGTCGTGCAAATACGGCAACGGACAACGCACCCATCAGCATGATTGAAACTATTATTATTCTGAAACCACAGCATCAATGGCGCAGCGGTATTACAAAAGACGACATCATTCGTGAATTGAATGAGCAGCTTACTATTCCAGGAGTCATCAACAGTTGGACGCAGCCGATTGTAAACAGAATCAACATGCTTTCAACCGGCATTAGAACAGACGTAGGTGTAAAGATCTACGGGCAAAGTCTCGATTCGATTAATGTTCTTGCCCAGGAATTTAAAAAACATCTTGAAGGTCTTGAAGGTGTTGCCGATTTATACGTTGAACCAATAGTCGGCGGAAAATATATTGATATAAAAATTAAGAAAGATGTAATTGGAAGATACGGCCTTTCAGCAGACGACATTAACATGTTTGTCGAAACTGCTTTGGGCGGAATGAATGCCACTACGACGATCGAAGCCCGTGAACGCTTTTCTGTAAATGTCCGCTTTGCTCAAGACTTTCGAAGCACCATTCAACAACTGCATAGGCTGCAAATTCAATCACCTGCATTAGGACCAATACCATTGTCGGCCGTAGCAGAGATAACTTTGACGGAAGGGCCACCCATGATTAATTCGGAAAACGCTATGTTAAGAGGTACTCTGCTATTTAATATTCGTGGGAGGGACATGGGAAATACAGTGGCGGATGCAAAAGATCGCCTGGAAGAAGCAGTTAAACAGTTGCCTAATGGTTATTATGTGGAATGGAGTGGCCAGTATGAAAACCAGGTGCGTGCAGAAAACAGGTTGAAGATTATTATTCCCGTAGTATTGATCATCATTTTAATCATACTGTTTTTTACATTTAAGAGTATGCGTGAGGTATTGATTGTGTTAACCAGTATCCCCGTTGCGTTGGTGGGCGGTGCTTATTCCTTGCATTTCTTTCATGTGAATTTTTCCGTTGCCGTTGCCGTCGGCTTTATCGCTTTGTTTGGCGTAGCCATTGAAACCGGTGTTTTAATGTTGGTCTACCTGAACAATGCATTGTATTTTAAAGTAAAAGGTATTGACGGCAGCGTTACTAAAGAGCATATTGAAGAGGCAATTTATGAAGGCGCTGTGCAACGCTTAAGACCCAAGCTCATGACGGTGTTGGTCGATATTTTTGGTTTGTTGCCAGTCCTGGTGGCGACTGGTGCAGGCAGTGATATCATGAAACCAATTACCATTCCCTTTGTGTTTGGTTTATTGACATCCACACTGTTTGTACTGATCGTATTGCCGGTGCTCTACGGATACATCCGGGAGCGGGAACTACGCAAAACAGGTCATTTAAAGTACAATTTATTGGGAGAATGAGCGGAAAATGGAATTTTGTAAAACCTTATGCTTAAAGTATAAATCATGTTTGGCCCCAAAACCGTATATTTGAAAATAAATGAAATTCCTTAAAACCATATCGGTTGTTTCTCTGACCTTATTGGTGTTGGTTTCCTCCAGCAGCTTTAAACTTGGAATTCATTTATGTGCAGGTGATATACAAGATATGGCATTGTTTTCCGAGGTGGAGAAATGTGCGATGGAAAAAAAGCTCCCACCTTGTCATAAACATCAGACTGCTCCCTGCTGCGATGATGAAACCATTGTACACGAGGGGGATGGTTTTGAAGTATCATTTTCAGATATTACTATTTCTCCAGGTCCTTTTTTAGATTTGGAAATTCCTTCAGTGATGGTATCGGAAATTATTCCAGAGGCCCCTTCAGCGAAATTATTCTACCATGATTATGATCCACCGCTGAGATCGTATGATCTGACCGTTACACACCAAGTATTTCTTATTTGATTTGTCAATCCGTATGAGGAGTCATCTGCGCTCCTTCTAATCGCTTTCTTTCCAGCGATCTTTATTCCTTTTATTGTTTTGAATTTAAGTTATGGTTGAGAAATTAATTTCTATATCTCTGCGCAATAGATTTTTGGTATTGCTAATTGCCGCGGGATTGTTTGCCTGGGGTGTCTATTCCATAAAGATTAACAAAATTGACGCTATACCTGATCTTTCTGAAAACCAGGTGATTGTTTTTACCGAGTGGATGGGTAGAAGTCCCCAGATTATTGAAGACCAGGTAACCTATCCGTTGGTTACCAACCTGCAAGGTCTGCCTCAGGTTAAATATGTTCGGGGTGCTTCGATGTTTGGAATGAGTTTCGTTTATATCATCTTCAATGACGATACGGATGTCTATTGGGCACGAGAACGTGTTTTAGAGCGCCTTAATTATGCCACAAAATTGTTACCCGAAGGCGCAACGCCAACCCTTGGCCCTGACGGTACGGGTGTAGGTCATATCTTATGGTATACCCTCGATGCACCTGGTATGGATCTGGGTGAACAGCGCGCTATTCAGGATTGGTATGTAAAGTTTGCCCTTCAAAACGCACCGGGTGTAAGTGAAATCGCTTCCTTCGGGGGATTTCAAAAGCAGTATCAGGTAACGCTCAATCCCAATAAACTCAGCTACTATGGATTATCCACGCAAGAAGTAATTCAATCCGTAAGAAGTAATAACAATGAAGCCGGCGGCAGAAAGTTCGAGTTGAGTGACATCGGCTACATTATCAAAACCACTGGCTATCTCAACTCAGTTGAGGAAATTGAAAATATTCCCGTGAAGACGGTCAATGCTACTCCCGTAAGCATCGGCGATGTCGGCACCGTACAAATGACAGGCGAAAGTAGGCTTGGAATATTCGATCTCGACGGAGAAGGTGAAGTCGTGGGTGGTATCGTTGTCATGCGCTACGGTGAGAATGCAGACGAGGTGATTGCTGGTATAAAGAAGAAAATGGAGGAAGTCGCTAAAGGCTTCCCTTCAGGAATGAAATTCAACGTCATCTATGATCGAAGTGAACTCATCCAGGAATCGATCTCATCTATAAAGACAACGCTGGTAGAAGAAATGATCGTGGTGTCACTAGTGGTAATCATTTTCCTTTTTCATTGGAGGAGCGCTGCCAGCATCATCATCCAGATTCCGATCACCATTGCTACGAGTTTCATTTTGTTAAATGCTTTCGGTATCACATCCAATATCATGTCGTTAACGGGTATTGCCCTGGCAATTGGGGTAATTGTTGACAACGGAATCATTATGGCCGAAAATTCTTATAAGAATTTATCAACACGTTTTGCAGAATTAAATCCGGAAACAGAAAATAAGTTATGATTAAAAAAATATTTTCAAGGAACTACACAAGTATCGATGAGGCCGAGCGATTGGCGATTATTGAAAAATCTTCGAAGCAAGTTTCGCGTGGCGTATTTTATTCCACCATTATTATTATCACTTCATTTTTACCAGTCTTCATGCTTACAGGTCAGGAAGGAAAGCTATTTCATCCGTTGGCTTATACGAAAACGTTCATTATGCTGGTGGATGCATTTCTAGTGATTACGCTTGCGCCGGTCATCATTTCATTTTTTATGAAAGGAAAATTTACGGGTGAAAACAAAAATCCCATCAACAGATTTCTGGAGCGCATATATGAACCCATCATACGTGCTTGTATGAAGTGGAGAAAAACAACAATTGGTGTCAACATACTCGCATTATTGATCAGTGTGCCGTTGTTGATGAGTTTGGGTAGAGAGTTTATGCCGGCATTAGATGAACAGTCTATTCTTTTTATGCCCGTTACTTTACCAGATGTTTCGAACAAGGAAATAAAACGAATCCTTCAGGTGCAAGACAAAATTATTAAGTCAGTGCCTGAAGTTGACAAGGTGTTGGGAAAAGCCGGGCGGGCAAGTACATCCACAGATAACTCACCATTGAGCATGATTGAAACGATTATCATGCTTAAACCAAAATCAGAATGGCGGGAAGGACTCACTAAGAAAGATATCATCAATGAACTGGACGCTAAAATGCAAATCCCCGGGGTTGTCAATGGATGGACACAACCTATTATTAACAGAATCAATATGCTTGCAACAGGTATCCGTACCGATGTAGGCGTTAAAGTTTACGGCCAGGATCTCGATAGTATTGCTCATTTAGCTGAACGGGTAAAATTGGCCTTAAGCGGAATCGAAGGTGTGAAAGACTTGTATGTCGATCCGATTACAGGAGGCAAGTACCTTTCTATCAATGTCAACCGGGAGGCGATCGGTCGCTATGGACTTTCAGTCAATGATGTTAACATGATCGTTGAATCGGCGATAGGAGGTGCATCTGTTGGCCAAACTGTTGAAGGGCGACAACGATTTTCCATCAATGTCAGACTCGCACAGGATTTTAGAAACAGTATTGAATCACTCAAACGTATCCCTATTCAGACACCTGATCGAGGCACCGTTCCATTATCTGCCGTTGCTGAGATAAAGTTTGAAGATGGCCCTCCAATGATCGTTTCTGAAAATGCCATGCTTCGCGGTGCCGTGCTGTTTAACGTTCGTGATCGTGATCTGGGGAGCACGGTAAAGGAAGCCATGGAAAAATTGAATTCACAAATGGGTGAACTTCCCAATGGCTACTATCTGGAATGGAGTGGACAATATGAAAATTTGATTCGCGGCGAAAGAACATTGCTTGTTATCCTTCCGGTGGTCATGTTGATTATTTTCGTTTCACTTTATCTGGCATTCAAATCAATTCGTGAAGCTTTTTTCAGCTTGATCACGGTGCCGTTTGCTTTGATAGGCGGTGCATACATGGTTTATTTTTATGGTGTCAATTTATCCGTAGCCGTAGCGGTTGGGTTTATAGCTTTATTTGGTATTGCCGTTGAAACGGGCGTTGTCATGGTGATCTATTTGAATGATGCCATGCAACAGTTAGTGAAGCTTCGCGGTAATTCAAGAGAAAAAATTTCAAGAGATGATCTTAGAGAATTTGTAATTGCAGGTGCAGCTAAACGATTGCGGCCGAAACTTATGACGGTAAGTGTCGCTTTATTTGGTCTTGTGCCTGTATTGTGGGCTACCGGTGTAGGGAGCGATGTGATGAAACCCATTGTTCTTCCCATGATCGGGGGCGTGCTTACCTCGTCGACTCACATTTTATTAGTAACGCCACTCATTTTTTTGATGACGAAGGAATATGAATTAAGAAAATTTGGAAAAATAGAAGTTTATGAAAATACTCATGAAGCAGAAGGCAGAGATTGAAAGGAGGAGCGGTGAAATTCATATGCTCACCGTATTCAGCCGCCTTGTAAAACTCGTTTCGGCGACTTTGGTTTTACTAACATTTCAGGCAAAGGCACAAGTAGTTACGCTGGACAGTTTGCTTGCCGTGATTGACAGGCAAAACCCGATGCTCCAGGAGTATGATTATAAAGTACGTGCCTTGGATGCCTACGCTGAAGGCGCAAAAAGCTGGATGGCGCCTATGGTAGGCGTTGGTCCTTACTGGTATCCTTATCCGGGCAAGACTGTAATGAGCGAGGCCGAAAAAGGAATGTTTATGATTAACCTTGAACAAGATATTCCGAATCCGGCAAAGTTAAAGGCAAAGCGCAATTATTATGCGAGTAAAGCGAAAGTAGAGCAACAGGCTAGGGCCGTTCAATATAATGCCTTACGGTCTGAAGCAAAAACATTTTACTACAAATGGTTGGTCGCCGAAAAGAAGCACAGTGTATTGAAAGAGAATGAGCGAATTATTGAATTGATGTTGAAGCTTGCGCGCATACGTTACCCGTACAACCAGGGTAGCTTAGGGAACATTTACAAAGTTGAAGGACGCCTGCATGAAGTTCAAAACATGATGCTGATGACTGCCGCTGATAAACAAGAGAGTAGTTACCGACTGAAATCTTTAATGAATCTTAATCCCACCGATTCGATGATGGTGGATACGACCACCTCGGTACATTTTGACCCCAACGAGATTGCATACGATACGGCATCCTTAAGAGAACGGCGAAGCGATGTCAAACAAATTAATCAGTCCATTGAAGTTATGCGTCTCAATCAACAATTTCAACGGGTTCAGGCAAAGCCTGATTTTAAAATTCGCCTGGAACACATGGACCCACGCGGTCAGGGTATGCCTAACCAGTTTTCAGCCATGGCGATGGTAACAATTCCGATTGCACCGTGGTCATCTAAAATGTATAAATCAGAAGTGCGCGGAATGCAATATGATATTGAGGCCATGAGGAAAGAGCGAGAGTCTGTGCTGATAGAAAGTCGTGGCATGCTGGCAGGCATGGCAACACAATTGAGCAGCATGCAAAAGCAACTAGCTAACTATCATACTAAAATTATTCCTGCGTTGCGCAAAAATTACGAGACTTTGATATTGGCGTACGAAGAGAATCGCGAACAATTACCAATTGTCATTGACGGGTGGGAAGCGTTGAACATGACGCAAATGGAATATTTGAACAAACTTGAATCCTATTACAATATGATCATAAGTTATGAGAAAGCGCTGGAGAAATAGTTTTATAAAAGTAATAGCATTGCTGCTGTTGTTACTTGCTTCATGTAATAAAAGTGATAACCACACCGACCATGCCGATGTGTATACTTGTCCTATGCATCCAACTGTTGTTTCTGACCAGCCTGGAACCTGTCCGGTATGTGGAATGGATCTCGTACGAAAGGCCCGTCCCGGTGAGGAGATAAAAATCACGGAGGATTTGGCAAGGCTGATGAAATCGCCCAACCAGTCCGTTGTGTCTTCCATTAAAACTGTAAAACCCGCATACAAGACGGTTCCAGTCTCATTGGAAGCTGTGGGTATTGTTACTTATGATACCCGGAATATCTACACGATTCCAGCACGATTCGGTGGCCGGATTGAAAAAATGTTTTTAAAGTATGAATTTCAACGGGTACACAAAGGTCAAAAGATCGCAGAGATTTATAGTCCCGAAATAATTACAGCCCAGCGTGAACTGCTTTACCTGATGAAAAATGACAGCACAAACGATATCCTGGTAAAGGGGGCAAAACGTAAGCTTGAACTATTAGGATTATCATCCTCTCAACTCGAGGAATTGATCAGGCAACAGCGGCCGACGGATGTTTTGGGGGTGTACAGCCCGTATGAGGGATATGTAATTATCAATGACGCCGTACCTTCGGGTTCGCAAGTTATGACTCAGACCCCTTCAACGGACGGAGAAATGGGAGGGATGGGTTCGAAATCGTCAAGTTCATCGCCATCAGCTTCCATTAATTCAAATGTCGCTTCTGCGCGCCTTGTTCGTGAGGGCGACTATGTTTCATCAGGCCAGACGTTGTTGAAGCTGGTTAACACCAATGCGCTTCGTATTGAACTTGATCTCGCAGGTGGAAAAAATGCAATGGTAAAAGTTGGCGACAAAATTACCCTAGATCTGGGTAATGGAAAAACTGAGCATGCTTCGGTTAATTTTGTTCAGCCTTTTTTTAACGAGGGTCAAACCTTCCTAAAAATTCGCGTGTATGCAAAGAAGATCCGGGACCTTTATATTGGTCAGCTCGTTCGAGCAAATATCGAACTAGAGCCAAGGGAATCCCTTTGGATTCCAAAAGAGGCAGTGCTGGATCTTGGGACTGATAAAATAGTGTTTGTCAAAAATCGAGAAGTTCTGACCCCGAAGAAAGTCGTGACTGGCATAGATGCAGATGGACTGACAGAAGTAGTGAGTGGCTTATCTTCGTCAGAAGAAGTCGCATTTAATGCTCAATACCTGGTCGATAGTGAAAGCTTTATCAAACCAATTCAGTAGGATGAAAAAAATATTAATTTTTGTATTCGTGTTGTTCTTATTCGCGGCATGTGAGCAAAAAGGGAAATCAGGTGAGCATTCGGAACATGCGAAGTCGACATCGACGACTAAATATACCTGTGCCATGCACCCTCAAATTGTGCAGGACAAGCCGGGGACCTGCCCGATTTGTGGAATGACGCTGGTGGAAGTATCAACGTTGGGCCAAAGCAACGACTTAATGTTAAATGATACACAAATGCGGTTGGCTAATATCACTACACGACGGGCTGGTAAAAGGTCAGTAGGTGAAACGATGTTCATCAATGGAACACTGGCCGTCGACGAGGAGCGAAGTGAAGCCATCAGCAGCCGGGCGCCAGGAAGAATTGAGAAATTATTTGTAAAGGAGTCTGGTCAACCCGTTGCAAAAGGTCAGCCCCTATATGTGCTGTACAGTGAACAACTGCTAACCTTACAACAGGAATATCTGCTCGCAAAAGATCAATATGAGTCCCTTGGAAAAACAGAGTTACGTTACAAGTCATTTTTAGATGCAGCTACCCGTAAACTGTTACGCTACGGATTAACGCAAAGTCAAATTGACCAGCTCAACAGAAATTCAATGGAACCAAGAATTACTTTTTTGAGTCCATCCACTGGAATTGTTGTCACCATAGAAGCAACGGAAGGCCAATACGTGGAAGAAGGTGCCTTACTTTACAGGATAGAAGATGTTTCTTCTCTTTGGGTGGAGGCAGAATTATATCCTAACGAAGCTTCCATCGTAAAACTAGGTGATAAGATTACCGTAAATGTAAACGGATCGGAGTCCACGCGCGCAGAGGCTGAAGTGACCTTCCTAAGTCCGGAATTCAGGGCGGGAACACAAATCCTGATAATGCGCGCTATGATTAATAATCCAGGTATGCAATTAAGGCCTGGGCAGCAGGTACAGGTATTATTTACGCGTGGTTCACGTGAGGCGATTGCCCTTCCCGTAGATGCCGTAATTCGCGATGGAAAAGGATCGCATGTGTATGTCCAATCGGGACGTAATACTTTTAGGCCGAGAATGGTTAAGACTGGGATCGAAGGATTTGAACAGGTAGAAATCACTGAAGGCCTCACTGAAAGTGATACAGTTGCCGTTACAGGTGCATATCTTTTATATTCAGAAATTGTTCTTAAGAAAGGATCAGATCCAATGGCCGGACATAACCATTAATATTTTAATGGATAATTACAAATTACGACAAACTTCAACACTTAGAACTCCAACACTTCAACACATATAAACATGAAAACCAAATCAATTTTATTTTCACTTTTATTCGCGGCGATATCTTTCGCATTGCTCATCAATTGTTCAGGCAGCAAAAAAGAGGACGCAACTACTGAAACTCATGAATCTCATTCGGACGAAGCGGCAGCCCCTGCTGAAGAAAAGAAAGTGGCAGACGCCAGCGCGCCGCAGTTTGAAGTCGATCCAAAGTTTCAAGAGCAATTGGGAAATGTATTTGAATCGTACGTTTCTTTGAAAGAAGCATTTGTTTCTTCCAATGCTGAAAAAGTAAAGGCTGAGGCAAATAGTGCCAGCCAATCCGTTGCATCTGTTGACATGAAGCTGTTAACGGGCGCTGCTCACAACGACTGGATGACTTTTCTCACCCCCATTCAAAATTCCCTGAAAGAAATGCAGTCGAGTTCCGACATCGAAGAACAACGCAAGTCATTCAGTACGTTATCCGACAATTTATATAAAAGCATTAAAGCATTTGGATTAGGCGGTAAGGATGCATTCTATGAATACTGTCCGATGGCATTCAACAACGAAGGTGCATATTGGCTAAGTGATCAGGAAAAAATTAGAAACCCATATTTTGGAGATAAAATGTTGACATGTGGGGAAGTGAAGGAGAAGTTACAATAACCTTCTCGAATCATAGTTAAGATACGATGCATCGGGCACTATCATGGTTGCTGGTCGCCATGATAGTGAGTGATGATTAAGTAGTTAGTTTCTATATGTGAATAAACTAGGCAGAATCACGCAACTGACGTTCGTCCATCACTTTATGGTAATGATTGGGAACTTCGATGGTAAACTTCGTTCCAAAATTTTTATTTGAGGCAACATGGATATTTCCGTGCATTTTTTCTAATGCTTCCTTTACAATGTACAAACCCAAACCTGACCCATTAGAATTCGTGGTTCCCCGATAAAACATATTAAAAATTTTATCGATGTGGTGTTCTTCAATACCCATACCGTTGTCCTGAATCACAATACAAGATATATCCGGTTCAGTGACTACTTCCACCTTGATGAACGGCTGTTCTTGTCCTGGATTTCTGTAATTAATCGCATTTGATATCAAGTTGTTGAATATAATTTGAAGGCGCTTTCTGTCACCGTAAAATGGTACGGTGCTCTTCATTTCGACACTTTTATGTATGGTATCGGAAAAAGGCAGGTATTTAAAGTGTAGAAAGCAATCTTCAATTAAATCAGTCAGATCGATGGCTTCATACGATGCATCGATACGGGAATTCAGTGAGTAGTCAATAATATCGGTAATGAAATTATCGAGTTTCACAACACTATTCCGCATACGATCAAGATATAAAGTGATATCCGAACCTTTTTCCATTTCGATCAGATTCAGCAATCCAAGCATTGATTTTAAAGGTGCTCTTAGATCATGCGAAGCGCTATATACGAACCGGTCGAGCTCGGAATTTGCTTTTTGTAATTTCGAGTTAGTATTCTTTAGATTTTCTTCGTTCTGTTTTTGGGTACTGATATCAATGATAGCACCATCGAAAAAATTATCACCATCATTGTTATAAGATACCATGGTGCTGATGAGGCCCCAAAACGATGTACCGTCCTTTCGTTTAAATAAGATCTCTTCGCTTTTTACAGACCGGTATTTAATCAGCTTACGCAATAATTGTTTATGACTTTTAGCACTAAAATAAAATTTTCCTGGGGGTTCTTTCAAAACCTCTTCTTCAGAGTCATATCCAAATAATTCCAGGAATGCTTGGTTTATATAAATGACTTTGTTTTTAGATGTTCTGAAAACGGCTTCGCGCAAATTTTCATTGATTGACCGGATGATCTGGTTTTTTTCAAGAATGGTTTGTTCTGCGATGGATTTATTTTTCAGTTCGGCTGCTAGCTTTCGATTGGTTTCCAGGAGTTCTTTAGAACTTATCTCCATAGCCCTTTCAAGAAATTGCCGGTCACGTTCGTAATAGTGATATGAGTCACTGATGGTTTTAAATAATTCCAAAAGTTCAGGCTGAAGAATTTGCTCTTGTGCGTGTTTGCGCAATTGCCTTTCGAGTAATTTATGAAAACCTTCCATATTTAATCTTCTCGGTAAACGGTAACAGTCATGGTTTGGTTGTGTAATTCACAGGCGGTAGAGTTAACCACCGGGGAAATTTCACCATACGAATAGAAACCCGATACTGCCGTATTTTTGCCTAGCATATGGGTTACTTCTTCAATTTCTTCTTCAGTTCTGTGTGTCAGCGCCAGTCTTCGGCCTACACAGGAAATTAAGACGGCAAAATCAGCCTGAAAACTCCCCATCACAGCAAGCGAATTATCTGCTGCCGATACCGCCTCCTCAATCAGCCTGTCGAGGTTTGCCTTCATCAATCTCACTCTTGAATTTCTTGGTAGATCACCGGTAAATACCATGCTTTGATCTTCCTCATTAACAGCCAGTATTGTTCTGACGGCTATATGATCGCTACCCTGCAACCGTAAGGCTATTGGCATGAATTGCGCAGAAGAAGGGAGTTGGCCGGATAGTGGACCGAGATATTGTTTATAAAGCTGTAAGGCAGACTTATTGTCTAAGTCATACAGAACGTTTCCTTCCGATCGCGTGACAATGCGCTCGGGACCAAACGCATCCCAGCCCCCTTTGGATCCATAACCGACCTTCAGATTTTTTCCATAGAATCCAATGGCGGCGATCTTTCCTTCTGTGGGGGGTGTGTCTATACCTACTAATGTTCTTTTAAATAAAATACCATCGCCTGCCAGGCCACCCGTTATGGGTATCTGCTTGTGCAAACCATGGTTCAACCCATTGACCAGATCGCTTCCATTTACGATGTGTCCATCTGAAATGACAAAGAGATGCGCCAGCCCGTCACTTTTTAATTTTTGAGCAAGCTCGTATCCTTTTTGATAACTCTCGCCTGGATATGCAATATCAACAGCAGCTGCTTTAACTGTTGTTTTATCAAAATGAATTGCCGAGACGACGATAGAGTTGTCCAATAGTTTTGCTCCAATAATTTCACCCGCCGTAGTGCAAGTTAATATGTGAGCATCTGGATAAAATTGTTTTAACTCATGATAACGTTGGGGATCACCCAATACTTGGCAGTTTCCAAACGCCAGGACAACAGCGGCTTTTTCCTTGAGTTGATATCCCGTTTGGGACCAGCCGTGTGTGCGGTTCCATTGCTTTTGTTCCACCTTCATTAGATTGGATAGTAAGTAAAAATGTCGCCAATTTTTTTACCATGTACCGTGATGATAATATTACAATCGGGAGGCATGTACTAATTTTATTGATTTAGAGAAAAAATAGACATCAGAGATTCAAGGTGGCAGGAGAAAAGTTGTTATTTCCTTTGTTTTAGGAGATTTTTGGTTTGGGAAAGACGTGTGAAATAGTTGCACAAATGAAGGTAGAGAAGTAATAATATACGCGGTATTTCATTCTGGCAAGTATCATATAATTCAATCTCAGGTTACAATAAGAGGGGAGTTACAAAATCGGGAAATTCTCTTGCCAATTTGTCCCATATGGGATTCGCTGAGATAAGTTCTTGGCTCCCAATATTTATATAGGCGTAGTTTTATCTGTAATCACTCTTCATTTATCGAAGTACGAAGTTGCGGCATCTGCCCCACCGATGTTCGAGGCAAATTACCTTTATAATTTCATCATGCTTTCCCTCACGCCGTAGCAATTTCTTTTCAAAGTATTAAGCAGAAGGGTTTTGGGCATTGGTCGCTAATGACAAGAAGACGCGCACCATATGATTGATAGACGAATCAACCGTGAGTCAGAAGTAGTCCGCGATAGAAGGCCGGAATGAACGGACGTTTGTCACAGCCGACCGAATAAGGTTGGGAGATTGATGAATCGGAAATGAGATTAATCCGATAATGTGGAACCACCAGCCTTGCCTTTCCCCTTATTCATCCAAAGATCGATGACATTAAAGATCAGTGCGCAGAATGCAATCCAGATACCTCCTCCGATAAATCCTGCCAAAACATCGGAGGGATAATGTACGCCAAGATAAATTCTGCTAAGTCCAATTATTAAAATAATTACCGAAAGAAAAATACACATTGTGATTTTCAAAGTGTTTCCTTTTACATAACGCAATGAGAGATAAATCAAAAATCCATAAAAAGCCATAGCGCTCATCGCATGGCCACTGGGATAGCTGAGTGTATGAACAGGGATGAGATGATCCAGCGAAGGCCTGGATCGATTGAAGTATTTTTTCAAAACAATGTTGCTTAAACTTGAGAGCCCGAGAACTAGCATTGTTTGTATAATAAATTTCCAGCTTTTATGCCCGATGAAAAAGTAAGCGGCAAGTAGAATGATCAGAATAAAATAAACCAGGCGATCGCCAAAATGCGTTGTGACCCGAAAAAATGCCGTTAACGTATCATTTCGAAATGAATGAATAAATTTTGAAATACTACTATCAAAACCTTCAAGTTCATTTTCGCTTAACTCATCCGTTAGTTCAATGAAAGCATTTAAACAAATGATAAAAATGATGAAAGCAATGATAATGGTTATATAGAAGGGAAGGTTTTCGTTTTGAGAGTTGAATTTCTCTCTTAAAAATTTGGTGACAGCTTTTGTGAAGCGAATAATCAGCATTTCAATTTTTTGAGGTGAGTTTAGTCTGTCTGTTACACGCTTTATTTAAGACTAGTCATGAAGTGTACTATATTTTGCCCACTCGTTGTATATGATTTCGGCTTGTATGGCTAATCAACGTGTTCTGTATTATAACTCAATGGCTGACTGATTTTCAAATACGCCTAGCGCTACGCCAAGAACAAATTTGTTTCCCTGCTGATCTGTGAACAATTGTACATCTTTTTTAAAAAAGTCATAACCCGTCGGTTTAGGTTCTGCACGAGTCAATTCATGCGCAGCGTTCACGAGGGATTCCTGGTCGAGGCCCTGCAAATTTTTTAGATCAGTACCTTCGGTTCCGCTTTCAGGCCTTATAACGACCATCAGTGTAAATTTCTCTTCATTCATATGAATACACTGTACATTTTCTTTTCTAACGATCCAGTTTTCCGGATTGCCTAATTGTTGAACTTGCTTCAGTAAGTGGTGTGCGGTGTAAAATAAGCTTTTGCTATCTATCATTTGCATGGAGGCTGAATTTATGAATAAACAAATGAGTGCAGGGTTAGTTTAATAAGATGCTTCGGATTTGAGGTTTAAAATGTCGCGATTCAATAAAACCGGCGTCTGCTAACATGATGTTAATTGTCGGATAGACGACTTTCTGCCGACCGTAGTGATCGTAAATTCGATGCATGAGTAAAGAACAAATATCTGTTGGCGCGGCGTTAATAATTTTTGTTTTTCTGGCGACACCATTTTCCGTAGCCCAAACTTATTCACGGACAATAAAATTTATCGATGCTAATTTTGCGGTTGGGGATGCAGAAGGCAGCATGGCTCTCTCGTTCAACGTTGACAAAGGCTTGGGTAAGAAAAAGAAAATTGTTGTAGGGGTTGGCGGACGTTTAACATCCTATCTCGGAAAAAACCAGTATTACGAAACTGCACCTGCCAGGCTTACTTCAGGCAGCACGGGACCGCAGGTCATCTTTAAGGAAAATATTGCGGCAAACATTGATACGTTCCTGATCAAAACCGCGCAAGTAAATTCGCTGAATGTGCTGATTACCCTAGGTTACAATTTTTCCGAAAAATTAATGGTTCGGTTTAATATCGATGCTATCGGGCTTTCCTTTGGTAAAAACACAAAAGGTAATTATATCAATGGCTCCCGGGGTGCAATTGAAGCAGCTAGTCCGACAACATGGAATGCATTGCTCGTCAGCGACAACGACAGAGGGAGCTTGAACTCCGAATTCTTTGGACGGTACCTGTTCAATAAGAAATGGGCAGTGAAGGCAGGCATTCAATTTCATTTTACGGAGTACACCACCGATACGCAGGTGCAACAGTTTCCGGAAGCCAACGACCGTTTTAGAAACAAGTCTCTGATGTTTACCGCAGGTTTATCATATAAACTTTAAACTTATATCTATGAAGACACTATGTTCACTGTTATTAATTCTGGCAATTTTTTCGTGTAGTGGAGAAGAGGACAACACACCTAGTGCGCCTATCAATGATTCATTTGATCCTGCCGAAGTGATGGCCACCCTTCTGCGTGAGGGTGAACTTATAGGAGTTGGCCATACAGTAAACGGGACAGTAAAGGTCTATGACGATGCTGGTACAACGGTAGTGGTACTGGACCCTTTCTCTTCACAGAATGGACCCGACTTGAAAGTTTATTTAAGCAAGGATGCAAATGCAACACAATATATAAGTCTTGGTGCGCTTAAGTCTACTATGGGTAAGCAGTCATACGTTCTTACAGAAATGCCTGATCTGGCCGAGTATAAATTCGTACTGGTTTGGTGTCAGGAATTTTCTGTTCTTTTTGGTAAAGCGGAGTTGCAATAGTGAGCGTACGCCAACCTTATGCATGAATGTTCTTAAATGTGATGTGTATTTTTATCAATGCAGCTTAGCTGTTCTATTTTGAGATAACATTATGGTGATTTTGACACCCTTTCTGTGAGCGCCTTTTTTTGTATTTTTGGTAGATAGCCAGGGCCAACTTGTTATATGAGAAGGTCTTGAATGATGCCTTCTTTGGTTGCACTCTTCCTCCACACTCGCTCCATACCCCCTCCACATTATTCCTAGGTAGGCCTCGGATTGGAGGGCCTTAGGATTATCCAGAGGGTTGTGCAGTATGTGCGTCTTTAGGTGTGTGCTGTTTCATTCGCGGCAATAAACTATCGTTCGCTGAAATGCTTCCGATCAACTACCTACGAAACCTATCCCTTCAAGCTGACTTAAATTTTTAGAACTCGTAGCTACGGCCTCCATTAATTTTTACTAGATTGAAAACCTTGAGTGGAACGCATGATGGAATGGTCGTGTCGTACAATTCAACGACGGGCTTAAAAAAACCGCATCAGCCGATATAATAGTTCGGACGTGCTTCATCGAACCAGACATTAAACATATGAAAAAGTCAATACTAAAATCAAGAAGGGAATTTCTAAAGAAATCAACTCTGACGGGCATTGCATTCAGTCTTCCTGTCTTTAATATTATAAGCAAGCCGGAAGTAGCGCAAGAAGTTATCGGTCATGGCGACTTCCGCTATAAGGTTCACAAAGCATGGGGGAATCTAGATCCGGAAAAGACTCCGGTAAAGAATTGTCATGAAATGGTGATGGATAAAAAAGGAAGACTCATCATGATCACTGACGAAACGAAGAACAACATCCTTATCTATGACAAATCCGGCAAACTCCTTACTACCTGGGGACATGAATTCCCGGGCGGCCACGGGCTTACTTTGTTTGATGAAGGCGGTGAAGAAGTGTTGTTCATCTGTGATCCTGAAACAGGACGCGTTGTAAAAACTTCGCTTGATGGAAAGATCTTGTTAGAACTTCCTCATCCAAAAACGTTGGGTGCTTACGAAAGTACGCAAGCTTACAAACCGACCGAGACGGCAATTGCTCCAAATGGTGATATCTATGTGGCGGATGGCTATGGGTCACAATACATTCTTCAGTTTTCAAGCAAAGGTGAATTGATCAGGAAATTCGGTGGACCTGGAGATGAGGACGCGAACTTCAGCACCGCTCACGGCGTTTGCATCGATACACGTGATAAAAAAAATATCACCTTGCTCTGCACGTCGAGAGCACACAATGCATTCAAACGGTTTACGCTGGATGGAAAATATCTTTCCACTATTTTTCTTCCGGGTGCTTACGTTTGCCGGCCCGTCATGGATGGTGAAAATATTTATGCAGGTGTCTGCTGGTCGCGGCTACGTTATCTCAACCAGACGGCAAACTCTGGTTTCGTTACGATTTTAAACAGTAAGGATATTGTCATATCCAACCCTGGTGGAACAAAACCTGTCTATAAGGATGGGGCGTTGCAACTTATCGTTCAGGAAAAACCCATCTTTAATCATTGCCATGATGTTTGCGTTGACAACGATAAAAATCTCTATGTCTGCCAATGGAATGCGAACAAGACCTATCCCGTTAAACTTGAGCGTGTGTAATACGCGGGGACGTTTGCTGTTTGCACGTTCGGGAAATTGCGAAATAATTTTTGATAGGTAGTCTCGACTACCCTTCCATCGCGCTCACTACCTCCCGCAGGGTAGATATAAAATGGCTATCACAGGCGATTGACGCACGTAGCTGGTGCCAGCTACTTTTGTGTCAGAAATATCTGATATGAAAAGCTCAATCAAGTTTTTAGTTATAATCACATCCATCACTTTTTGTTACGCGCAATCACCCGAGCGTATCATCACTGCCGGAAGTGCTATTACAGAAACAGTATGTGCATTAGGCGACTGCGATAAAATCATCGCTTCCGATAAGACGAGTCTTTACCCTGTAGCAATACAAAACCTACCCTCGATAGGGTATCGCAGTGGCATCAATGCCGAAGGGATTTTGAGCCTTAAACCAACCATGGTCATTGTCGAGAAAGGTTACGTGGAGGCATCCGTTTTAGATCTGCTCTCCAACACGCCAGTAAAACTTATTATCGTCGATAGAAAGTTAAATGTTGAAGACACAAAAAAGATGATTCGACAAATAGCTACTACGTTAGGCAAAGTAACAGCGGGCACAAAGCTGATTAACAGGATCGAAAATGAGTTTGCTGAGATTAAGTTGCTTCTGCAGAAAAAATCTATAACTCCAAGTGTTCTTTGCATTTATAATCGCGGGACCGCCACCATTAGCGCGGCTGGAAGTGAAACTTTTGCGGAGATATTGAAATATGCCGGTGCTGAAAATGCCTTCAATGATATTGAAGGCTACAAGCCACTTAACACCGAAGCGTTGATCAAAGCAAACCCAGACTTCCTGCTCATGGTTTCAAGCGGGTTAGAAAGTCTTGGTGGCATAGAGGGCGTATCGAAACTTCCGGGGATTTTGTTAACTACAGCTGGGAAGAAAAAACAGATCGTCGCTGTAGAAAGTCTTAAGCTTACCAATTTCGGTCCTCGCTTAGGTGAAGCTGTTAGGGAAGTGGTGCTCCAAATCCATCCAGAGCTTGTTGCAAAATAATTATGGAGCTAACATTGTCGCATAGTAAAAGAAAATATGTGCTGGTCATATTTGCTATTACCTTGTTACTGCTAGCCACTACGTTATTGTCACTTACTGTTGGTGCTGTTCATATTCCATTGACTGAGACAATAATTATCCTTTTAAAAAATATTGGACTATTAAAAAATGCTGTTGTCGATGAAACATATGAAGCGGTTCTGAATACTATTCGCCTGCCCCGAATTCTCATGACGATACTGATTGGCTCCGCACTTGGAATAAGCGGGGCTTCGCTACAGGGGTTGTTCCGAAATCCATTGGTGGAACCGAGTCTTGTAGGCGTGTCTGGTGGAGCAGCTGCAGCCGTTGTCCTGGCAATTGTTTTTGGAGGTCCTTTACTCCCAATGGCTCCAGTATGGATTTATTATTCATTTCTTTCCGCCGCGGCATTTGCCGGTGGATGTGTAGCAACCTTTTTCGTTCTGCGGTTGAGTATGGATACTGGCCGTACCAATATTGCAGTGTTGGTTTTAATTGGCGTAGCGGTGAATGCGCTTACCGGTGCAATTATCGGCTTAGCAATATTTTACGCAGACGAAAATCAGCTTAGTACATTTATGTTCTGGACCTTAGGCGATCTTGGCGGTGCTAACTGGGATAAACTCATTCTTGCGGCGCCGGTCCTTTTATCGTCAACATTCGCGTTATTGTTTTTTGCTCAATCCTTAAATGCTCTGGCATTAGGGGAATCAGATGCGTATCACATGGGAGTGAACGTTGAGCAGGTCAAGCGACTAATGATTTTACTTTCAGCTTTAGGGGTTGGAGTCTGTGTTTCACTCGCGGGGATCATTGGATTTATTGGATTGATCGTACCCCATTTTGTTCGTACGTTATTCCAGCCCGACAATATGTTAGTACTGCCAGCGTCCGCTCTAGGCGGCGCGTTGCTACTGTTGATAGCCGATGTTATTTCACGAACTATTGTCAGCCCTGCAGAACTTCCAATAGGCGTTGTCACGGCACTCATCGGTTCACCATTTTTTATTGCCTTGTTGCTGAAGGCAAAACAAAGACATGATCTGTGATGTACGAAGCTATTGACATATCATTGCGTGCCGGACAAAAGCACATCCTTAAGAATGTTTTCCTAAGCATTCAGCCGGGACACCTGGTGGCAATCGTCGGTCCCAATGGCGCTGGAAAAAGTTCTCTTTTGAAGATCATTAGCAACGAAAAACAGGACTATTGCGGGAACGTAGTCATCAATGGAACTTGGATAACAAGTTACAAGACGAAGGAGTTGTCGGCAATCAGGGCAGTGATGGCACAACATTCCAATCTACAATTTGCTTTTTCAGTTCGACAGGTCGTTGCCCTTGCACGCCATGCACATCGGTCTTCCAGTGACGAGAACCACATAATAGTGGAAGAGGTCATGGATATTACAGGGGTTAGCAAGTTTGCGGAGAGAAATTATCTAACGCTATCGGGTGGAGAAAAGCAGCGTGTTCAGTTTGCGCGAGTGCTTGCACAGGTGTGGGGCGAGACATTGTACCCGCGATACATTTTACTGGATGAACCAACGTCCAGCATGGATATCGCACAGCAGCAATCCATGTTTGGTATTATAAAAAAAATATGTTCCAGAAATATTGGTGTCCTGGCCATCGTGCACGACCTGAATCTTGCTGTGCAATTTGCCGATCAGATTTGCATGATGCGAAACGGGGAAGTAATTGAATCGGGTCACGCACATGAAGTATTCACGAAGAACAATATTGAGAAAACATTTTATTGTAAGGTGAATATCTTCTACGACCCTTGTACCAATTGCCCTTTCATAATACCCGACGCTGAACAGGCGTCCTTCAATAGAATCGCAATCACTACTTAAACATCGCAAGATTATGAATACAACGATAGAAGCACAATCTACACTGAGACAAGCCTGGCTCGGAATTCAGAAAGCAAAACCTGGCATCCGCATAAGGGACGCGGCAGCAGCTCTCGGATGCAGTGAAGCTGAACTACTCGCCACGACTGTTAACGACTACACTACACGCCTGGAAGGCGATTGGACCAAATTGGTGCAACGACTACCGGAACTGGGTAGGGTGATGTCGCTGACCAGAAATGATAGTTGCGTCCTGGAGCATAAAGGTCCTTTTCAGAAAATTGATGTGATGGGTTCTCTGCCGCAAGCCATGGCTACTGTTGTCGGCCCTATTGAGACACGAATCTTTTTCAATGCTTGGAAGTTTGGATATGCCGTAAGACAACAGACGCCGCAAGGATTGCAGCAAAGCCTGCAATTTTTTGATGCCTCAGGCACTGCCATCACCAAAATTTTTCTACAACAACCTACAGGCAATAAAACAGGAAGTAATCAGGATGCATTTGACTGCATCGTCAAAGATTTCGAGGCCGCCGATCAGTTTATGTCTGTAGAGGTGACAAAGATCTCGCAAGCACCCACCAAGAAAATTGATGAAGTGAATAAGACCGCGCTACTCGAGGATTGGGGTGCAATGAAAGACACCCATGACTTCTTTGGTATGATAAGGAAATATAATGTAAACCGTCTGGATGCACTCCACCTCGCAAAGGATCAGTTCACTTACCAGATTGATAAAGGATCGCTGCGGATTCTTCTTGAAATGGCCTCCACCGAAAAACTCCCTATCATGATTTTTGCAGGCAACAGCGGTAACCTTCAGATCCATCAAGGAAAAGTACAAACGATTCGTGTTATGGATGCATGGCTTAACATCCTGGATCCTGATTTCAACATGCATCTGCGAGAAGATCATGTGCATACCGCATGGGTTGTGAAGAAGCCCACAACGGACGGCATTGTAACAGGCATCGAGGTATTCGATAGCGGCGGAACTATGATTGTTCAATTTTTTGGATTGCGAAAACCCGGGATCCGCGAACTGGAGACCTGGCGCAAACTTGTAAGTGATTTACCAAGGATCTGAAATGAGAGCTTTCATATCAGGCATATTTCTATTGATGATCATGAATTCGCTCCATGCGCAAGACTCACTGAAAACGGTGGAGCTAAAGGAGCTTGTTGTAACTGGTGAAGTCGAGCCGCAATCGGTTCAGAAATCGGTTTACAATGTTCGCATCATTCCTATGGAAAGGCTGCAGTCACGGGGCGCAACAAGACTTCAGGATGTATTGAACACAGAGTTGAACATCCGGTTTTCTCAGGACCTGGCATTAGGCGGATCAAACCTTAGCATGATGGGTCTGCCCGGACAAAATGTAAAAGTGCTGATCGATGGTGTTCCCCTGGTTGGACGTCAGGGAACCGGTAACGAAATCAATCTTAATCAGATCAATATTAATGCTATTGAACGCATAGAAATTGTAGAAGGACCTATGGCGGTCATTTATGGCGCCGATGCGCTCGCAGGTGTGATCAATATTATTACAAAAAAATCGCTCGACGACAAGATCAATATCTCCGCAGGGATTCATGAAGAAAGCGCCGGTGATGAATATGGTTTTTCCAAAGGAATCCACAATCAAAATATAAGTGTTGGTTATAAGCATAAATCATTTTATTTCTCAGGTAATCTGAATCGAAATAATTTTCGGGGGTGGCAAGGTGATTCTGCTGCCCGTGAAAAAGAATGGCACCCCAAAACGCAATGGATGACAGGGGCAGTGATGGGGTATCGGACTGAAAAGCTTAACGCCTACTACCGCACTGACTACCTGCACGAGAAGATCTATAACCCGGCGCAATTTCAGGGCTTAGAGGCCATCGATCAGAATTACATTACCAAGCGAGTGATGCATCAGTTACAGCTAAGCGCAAACGTTTCTGAAAAGCTAAATTTAAATACTGCATTTGGATATACCGATTTTGAAAGACGAACGCAGAGCATTGCCGTGGACAAAGAAACAGGAAGAGAGACGATTGCCAACAGTGCTTTGCAAAATACGGATCAGTTTGTTGGAATGACTTTACGCGGTTCAATTCTGTATAAAATTTCCAATAGCATCAACCTTCAACCTGGTTATGATATAAATACAGAAAAGGGGAGAGGCTCGCGATTAAAGGATGGTGAAAATTCAATTTCAGATTATGCTGTTTTTCTATCCGCTGAGTTAAAGCTGTCCTCTTTTGCCAGTATAAAGCCAGGAATACGCGTGGTCAAAAATTCTGTTTATCATGCACCACCTTTTGTTCCATCGATAAATGCGAAGGTAACGTTTTCCGAAAAGCATGATCTCCGGCTCTCCTATGGAAGAGGTTTCAGAGCGCCATCCATTCGCGAATTGTATTTTAATTTCTATGATGCGAGCCATTCTATTGAGGGTAATCCGGACTTAGAGGCTGAACTATCGCACAGTTTCAATGTATCGTGGAATGCTCGCTTACTGGAGACGGATGTTTTGAAACTTACCAGCACGTTGTCGACTTTTTATAATCATGTAGATAATATGATCGACTACGGTGTAAAGACCGGAAACAGTGCAACGACTTATATCAACATCAACAACTACAAATCGCAAGGCATCACGCTAAACAATACGGTAAGAAGTAGTAAGACCGAATTAAGCGTAGGTTTTGCCTATACCGGGCGTTATAATGCGTTAACGGAGGCTGACAGGAATCTCCCTGAATTCACATGGTCGCCAGAACTGAATGGATCATTGATCTATCATTTCGATAAAAGTTTTCAAACATCCTTATTTTATAAGTATACGGGAAAAACACCAAGTTATGTTATCCATCCAACAGATAACACAGTAATACTATCCGAGACATCCGGTTTTCACTGGGCCGATATCTCAGTGAAGAAATCGTTCGCGAAGTATTTGAGTATTTCGGCCGGGACAAGAAATGTATTCAACGTTACACGTATCACGAACTCTTCTGCTTCCTCGGGAGCGGCGCATAGTGGATCAGGTACTACAAAGCCCATCGGCTACGGCCGGTCCTATTTTATAGCGATAAATTTTCAACTCACGAAATAATCCTTAGACAAAAGCTAAACAAAATATGAAAACTAAATACACTTCGTTTAAACAGTTTCTCACCCTTTCAGCTATGATCATTTTTGCAGTTCTCTCCGCCTGTGATGATGAAGACCCACCACTTCCGGATAATGTTGTTCAGTTTGAGTCTAAAGCATTGGCGTTCGATGCGGATGAAAACACGATGACCGTTAACGTTTCTCTTTCAAGAGCAGTAAATCAAGATACCGATATTACCATTCTTACAACATTCACCGGACTAACGTATGACGAGGAAGTCAGCACGCTCCCCGAGAGCAGTGATAATAGCCTCACCGTTACTATCCCAAAGGGAGCGTCTCAGGGTTCTTTCGACATCGCCAAAAAAGAAGGTGTGCTACTTGACGGAGATGAAACCATTTCTTTTGTTGTGAGCAATGTTGGGGCCGGCCTTGTGTTAGGACACCGATCCACACTTGTCATCAGCTTCTCTGAAATACTCGCGGTACAGGGTTCTATGGATCCGAATGTCGGCGGGCAGCTTCAACCGAACAAAGTGTTTATCGATCTTAGTGCTAGTCGTCAAACTTCCTTTAATCGCGGTGATTGGGACCTGGCGTTCTATGCTGCTGAAGGGCATTTCGATGTGCTATTGAATTCGTCCTCCTCCATGATGGCGCGGGCTCTTGATAAAGCCGATCTCAATGCCGTAACGGCTGCGGATACCATCGGCTGGAGCTTGCAACTTTCCACCGATGCGGTCTTTGCTGCGATCACTGCTGATCCAGTTCCGGCCTGGGTTTCAAACGCAGCTGCCTGGATTGATGCTCCATCCGGAGATATGACAGCAACTGCTATCGCAGAGATTTCAATGGATGCTGTCCAAAATAAAGTTTATATCGTCAACAGGGGAAAAAATCCGGATGGTACACAACGGGGTTGGAAGAAAATGCGTGTGTTAAGGAATGGTAACAACTATACCTTACAGCATGCGGACATCACTTCCACAAGCTTCACCACTGTTGAAATAACAAGGGATACTGATTACCTTTTTAACTTTGTGAAATTTGAAAGCGGCGCAGTTGAGATAGAACCCAAGAAAGATAAATGGGATATCGCGTTTACGGTGTTTACCAACACAACCCCGGCTGGCCCCGGATTGGTTGTGCCTTATGTATTTAATGATGTTGTTATTCAAAATCGTTATGCTACAGAAACGGCCGAAATATTAGTGTCAAATGGAGGCTCGTATGATGACTTTGATGAAAGTGACCTTGCCAATGTTACATTCAGTACAAGTCAGGTTAACATTGGATCAAAATGGAGATCAGGGGGAGGTCCGGGTAGCGGTCCAGCTTTAAAAGAAGATAGGTTTTACCTGGTAAAAGATGCAGATGGAAATATCTATAAATTAAAATTTACGGCGCTTACGCAAAACGGTGAACGGGGAAGGCCTAAGATCCATTATTCATTAATTAGGAAAGCATAAATTTGTAGGTCACCTGGATTCAGGGTGACCTTTTTTCTGTTTAAAAAAAATCATCATGATTAGATTTTTTCTTCTAAGCATTTTTATTCTTCCGCTTTCGACGATTGCTCAGGTCAAGGAGAATTATTCAATTTTCACTGGTGACGGTAAAACTGCATCTTATGAGAAAATGGTGAGTGCATTGTCAAAAGCTGAAGTGGTCTTCTTTGGAGAGCTACATGATAATGCGCTTGCGCACTGGCTTGAACTTCAGTTGTTGAAAGACTTGTATGCGTTAAACAATCAGGTAACACTCGGCATGGAGATGTTTGAAAGCGACGACCAGATTATCATTGATGAATATATCGATAATCTGATCGAAGAAAAGCAATTGCTTGCCGAAGCAAAATTGTGGGATAATTATAAAACAGATTACAGGCCGTTGGTCGATTTTGCACGTCAAAAGAAAATACCTATTATAGCCACGAACGTGCCTCGCCGGTATGCTAATATGGTTTATCGCAAAGGCGTCGAGTCGTTGGATAGTCTTCAGCTGGAAAGTAAAAAATGGATGACGCCGCTTCCCCTGCAAGTGGATTATTCTTTGACTAGCTATAAATCCATGATGGAACAAATGGGACAACATGGGAGTGGTTCAGGGAAGAACCTTGTAGCATCACAAGCACTAAAGGATGCAACGATGGCTCACTTCATTGCTATGCACCAAAAGAAAGGAAATAGATTTTTCCATGTTAATGGTGCTTATCATACACAGGATTATCAAGGTATTATTACTTATTTTTTGAAGCTGAAACCGGATCTGAAAATTGTTTCGGTTCATGTTGCTGAGCAAACCTCCATCAATACCCTCGATAGCGCTCACCATGGAAAAGCTGATTTTATTTTATGTATTGTTGACGATATGACCAAAAGTTATTGATAATAAGCGACCCAAAAAAACTGTTTCCAGTGATGAACTTGAACTTGTTTGCATAGGTAATCTAGCGGTCCGGTAGGAATATGATCACTAAGATTTCTTACAAGGCCTGATTCCAACTGGTAGAAGCCAGGGATTTTTCAGAAATGTCAAATGGAAAAATAATTATCGTTGTTCGATTGTAAAAGTCATAATAAACCAGAATATTTCTATTAAAGGAGCTTGCTTATTAAGGGAGCAAAAGATCATGGCAGATGAAGAAGAAATAATCGCCACGTTTGTTAATGGTGTCACACATGTTACTGGAAGTACCAAATTGGGGGCAAAGATTCGGCAAAAGATCAGTCTGTTAAAGAAAAAGACGTGGCTGTTAAGTTTAATTCTTTGGACTTCAATTATCATCTTTTTGATTTGGCGGCGTCGGTGAGCCAAATGAATACTATCCTTTTCTCTATAAACAATTAATCAATTTATCGTATCAAAACGCCTATACCGTTTCCGGTTCATAGCTGTTTTTTTTATTATGGTCGTTTTCCGTTTTAGTTCTGTTCAAGGCGAGTTCTTAGTTATCTGTCTGGATTAATCATCCATCAATGTTGAGAATTACTGGATTAACAAAAATCATTTTACTGATTGACAGTCGTCATACCGGGTAACAAATAAAATTCAAAACTTGAATATTGGTGAGGAGATAGGGTGAATCTGGAGACAACAAAAACTAAAAAATGTATAATCTGGCACAAACTGGGCGCTCCAGGAAAAATAGTTTGGGGTTTGCCAAAAAGGATTTAAAAAAAAGGGTAAAGCAAATCCGTCAGATACTGCGAAACCTTCCATCCGATTTTTCAGCGGAAAAAATTCACAGTTTGAGAATAGAAATAAAAAGAATAAAGGCGCTATTTCTGGTAGCCTCTCACACGACAAAAAACTTTAATGCCCGTAAATATTTCAAGCCATTTAAATCGATCTTCGAGAAAGCCGGTGAGATACGAAGCATTCAAATTGAGCGAGCATTGTTAGAAAAATATATTCCGGGTAACGATGATATCTACATCCAGACACTCGAAAACCTGGAACTCGAAAAACGCAAAGAGATTGATGAATGGGCCGATAAAAAAGATGTCTTTAAAGGTGGTCAGAAAGGAATGATGCCTATACTTAATTCTATTGACGTAAAGCATGTAAATAGATTCCTGAAAAAGGAAGCTGAAAAGTTGGCAAACTTGATGGACATGGAAATATTTTGCGAGCAAAATCTTCATGAGATCCGGACAAGGTTAAAGACTTTTTATTTCATCGCTAAAACTACCTATCCTGATTTGGTCATCCCCGGTCCCTGGAATAAATTTGTTGAGCTACTAGGTATTTGGCATGATGAACAAATGACGATTGAGCACTTGAGAAAGGCAATTTTTTCTTCGCAGTTTGATCAGCCGGAAATCGACAAGTTGTATGAGATAAAACAGGAACTGGTAAACAAGAGAGAAGCGCTGGTTGACCAAATAGCATCCACATACATGCTATTGAAAAGTAAAGACAACAAGATTATCATTCCACGGAAGGTTAAACTTGCAGTGTAATCATTATTACATTACATGACTCTCAAATGTTAATACCATTGCTGAACACCACAATATATCGTCAGCCGTCGCTGGCCGCTGGAAATCATCACCCAGTATCTTTAACTGAATAAAAAAAGTCGACATCAGGTGTTAATTTCCCTGATACGAGGTAAATTTAAAAATGGCTTGATGGGCGTTCAAATTCACTTGACGCTCGCGGTAAGCCAAGCACCATCACCACTATCCAAAATAAAGTGACGCAAAAAGAAATTTTACCTGCTGTCTCTGCCGTCGTATTTAATGAACGTGGAGAGATTTTGTTGCAACGAAGAAAAGATACCGGAAAGTGGTGTATCATTTCAGGTCATGTCGAATTTGGTGAAACTGTTCAAGAAGCAATCCTTCGCGAGGTGCTGGAGGAAACAGGTGTGCGAAGTGAAATTGTACGCCTGATCGGTGTTTATTCCGACCCTCCCTATGCTACATACAAATATCCAGAACGCACGGTGCACTACGTAGTAACGTATTTTGAAGTAAGGTTACTGGGAAAGATCGAGGATGGACTTACAAACTCCGAGAGTGAAGAATTTGCTTATTTCGCCGGCGATCAATTACCCGAACTTGACTTAGTTAATCCAAATTGGCTTGTAGATGCTCTCGACCCGGCACTAAATGTGTTCATTCGATAATATTAAACCTACTTCTTCAAAGTTTTTATAAAATGATCAACGGCATAGCTAAGCGTTTGATCATGAATTTGTCGACGATCGACGCCATCGATATCTTTAAAGAACACAGGAGCTTCATTTTTTAATCCTTCTTTTGCTTCATTTAAAAATACATAGTGGCCAGCATGGGTTCCGACGATCTTAAATTGAGCTTTGGAGATCAGGCTTGAATAATGTGAAGCATTTGTTTTTACCGGGCAGATCTGGTCATTACCCCCGGCCACAATAAAAACCGGTACGGTTAGATCTTTGAAATTTTCTTTGGAAGGAAACCCTTGACCAAGCGCTGGAGACATTACAAAAACACTTTTAATCCGTGGATCGTGAAGGGAAGGTGCTTTCTTAAACGACTCTTGAATTTCTGGTCTGTCGAAGAAGGAAATCAGGCCGGGCATTTCTGGAATATTGGCTTCTTTTTTACCATCTTCAGTTTTGAAATAATTCACGAGCGATTGATAGTCCAGTTTTCCTCCCGCGAGCGCGAGGCTGGTGTATCCACCAAGAGAAAATCCGGCAGCGCCGATAGCGCTTTGATTTATAGACGAAGCAATATCCGAAGTGATGAGTTGATCCAGTACATAGTGAAGGTCTTGTGGACGTTCCCAGAATTTTGCAAAAGCTTCGGGAATTGGGTTATCGAATGTATTTCCAAAGTGATCTACCGCAGCGACGACGAAACCTTTAGCCGCTAACCCGGCACAAAACCATTCAACGGTAAGTCGCCCGCCACCAGTGCCATGCGAAAACAGGATTAATGGGAATTTTCCGTTTGATATTGGAGCGTCTCGTACCGTTGATAGTCGGATAAAAGGTGATTCGTTATTGTCGGTAGCGATTTGATTTGTCGGATACCATATTTCGGTGATCAGTTTTCGCTCCCTGCTTTTATCCTCGTAGGAGATGGTACGTTGCCCCACCTGTGCCAAGGCATTTCCCATGGTTAACAGGTAAATAATAACAATATTGGAAAGGAAGGAAATTCGTTTCATAGCGCTCCATTTTTTACAAACTAACAAAGTGATTACTTCCGGAACTTGTATATTTTAGACATGCGGACTTTGAAGCAGCAAATTCGCGATCGTGGGATTCTCCTCTTGAAACTGCGTTGGTGATTTTCCTGTGAATGCTTTAAAATCCCGTATAAAATGTGACTGGTCGTAGTAACCAGCATTCAATCCCACACATGTGAGCGATGAACCTGACTTTTTCAACCGACGCAGCGCTTCATAAAATCGTATGACGCGACTAAAATTTTTCGGGGTGTAACCTGTGTATTGAGAAAAAGTACGTTCGAGCTTTTTGTAGTGTATCCCCGTTTTGTCACTTAACATATTGATAGGTGTGGATTCACCTTTTTTAACCCAGGAAATCAACTCAAGCGTTTTACATATCGTCGAATCTGCCTGGATCACTGTTGATAAAAATCTTTCTATCATGTTTACTTGTTGACGCTCATCTTTGCTTTCAATAAGTTGGTCTACCAAATGATCTGCATCTTTTCCAAAGAGTTGATTTAACGGGATTACCTGGTTTAATAAAACGTGTGCCGGCATCGTTGTACATGCGGCGATTGCGCCATGTCTGAGTCGCACGCCAATCATGTCGATTGTACCACTCATTTCAACAAAGAAGTGCCTGTTTCTTGGGCCAAGCAAATACGCTCCGGCGTAGTGTTGGGAATTTGAAGGATACTTGGAATCGATCCACGTAGCAGGATTGCCTAAATTAAAAAACATTTCAATCCGCCCGCCGGGTATAATGCGTTCGCGTTTGCTGAAGAACGTACTGGTCGACTTTAAAGACCAAATGCATTCGATGAAAGGCTGAAGCGATACATTTGGTTTAAATTCTGAATATCCGACCATGCTATCGAGATTAATCAATCTTTTATTTGAACGGAGGTAGATACCAGAAGGTTTTCGAGTAAAGGCGCGTTACCAGGCTCTAATTTTCATTTTGGAGCAAGTCACACGCGTTCGATATTATTTTGATCTCTCTTTCTTTAGAAAGCTTTTACCGACTCATACCAAACGACACTGATGGAACCTGTTACAACAGCGATAATATTGAATAATATAGAAATATGTGTTCACTATCCCATCTGCGCTAAGTTTTTTGTTTGTTTGCGCCTTGAAGAATTCTATCGTTTAGATTTGACGCGACGACTCGGTGCTACGTTTGGTGGACGACGAGATTTTAAGGTGGCATCATTTGATTTAATAATGTGGCCGTCTTATTAAAACTATAATCTACGATTTGCCTAAATTAAACTGACGCAGTATTTGTTGCGCCATTATATTTCTCATCTTAAGAATCACAGATGACAAGTTGAAAAGTGAAGAGATGCACTTATTAAAACAGTGGATATAACAAGGGATCTTAGCTATTTGCAACCTTATGGCTATATACAAAAATTAACTGCAATACTCGGGCATTGGTCCAAAACAAAATATTCTTAAATCTGGTTCGTTTCAATAGAAAAAAATTTAAAATCAATTCGAAAAGCCAAAATAGATTCAGAAAAAATTCAGAATCTTAGTTTTCTTTTGCGATAAGCAATAGGCAGTGAAGCCGGTATTAAAAAATAGAAGGGATGGTGAACAATATGGTTTATCTTCAAAAGTTATTGTTGGGAGCGGCTAATCACTCGTTAACAATGCGAACGACGGTTATCATACTTATCATTTCCATTGCGGGGGTGATAATTGTGGGGTATAGACTTTACAATAAGGAACACCGATCGGTGGAAAAAGAACAATCAATCCGGATAGATGCGGTGCAGCTCTTTAAATCTTTCGAAACTGATGAAGTCACTGCCAATCTGAAGTATCTCGACAAGGTAGTAGAGGTAAGCGGCGAAGTATCCGAAGTGATGACCAATCAGATGGGTGCGTCCGTACTTTTATTGGAGACTGATAATCCACTTTATGGAGTTAGCTGTACCATGGCAAATGGTAAAGCTAATGTTCGGCGCGGTATGCAGGTTTCAATAAAGGGAATTTGTACCGGATATTTATCCGACGTCGTCATTACGCAAGGAATACTGTCGGAGTAGATTAATTTTTATGCAACAGCAATCAAATTTTTTGCAAGGCGGAAGAAGCACATCATTTCTTGTAGTGGTGATTTATGTTTCTTTTTTTCTTGATGCATGTGTACATGACCCATTTACCGATCCAAGTCTATTGGATGGCGAAGGACCGACAGTTCCCGGTTGCGTCAGTGGTGGTGATGTATGTTTTGAAAGCAGTGTTCTTCCAATCTTTTTATCTTCTTGCGCACGAAGTAATTGTCATGATTCAAAGACCGCAGAAGAAGGTTATGTTCTCGATAGTTATGCTCATATAGTAAGGGAGGGAATATCCCCAGGAAATGCAGGGGAAAGCAAGTTATACAAAGTGCTTTTTGCCAGCGGAGAGGATCAAATGCCGCCTGACGCTCCTTTATCTCAGTCACAAAAAGATTCCATTGCCGCATGGATCAACCAAGGTGCAAAAAACACAACAAACTGTAATTGTTTTTGTGATGCTTCTAGTTTCACATATGCTGCTGCTATTCAACCAATTCTAAATAGGAGTTGTACGGGATGTCATAAAGCAGGTTCATTGGGAGGGAATATCGATTTGTCAACGTACGCTGACGTGAAAGTTCAGGTGGCGAACGGAAAGTTATTGGGTAGTATCACGCATGCAGTTGGGTACTCACCGATGCCGCAAGGAGGAAAGCTTTCGGATTGTCAGATTACCCAAATAAAGCAATGGATTGATTCAGGAGCGCCTAACAATTAAAAGATTTGCCATGACGAATCTAAAGACAATACGGTGTTTTAGAAACAAACAATACTTTAGTATTTTCCATTTGCCGGTTCGAATAGCAACGTTCGTGAATGCAGGCATTATAAAATTCCTTGGGGTAGTGGGTGCATTATTGTTAGTGGGCTGCTACTACGATAAGGAGGAAATTCTTTATCCGCAAAGCGCTAACTGTACGCCCATCGCTAACCCAACTTTTACTACCGATGTGCTTCCGCTATTAAACGCGAAATGCAACAACTGTCACGCAGGCTCATCTGCATCGGCGGGGATAAGATTAGATTCCTTTAATGAAGTTATTAAATACGTGAACAATGGTACACTTACGGGAAGTATTAACCATGCCTCAGGTTTTTCACCCATGCCGAAGAATGGCAGTAAAATGTCGTCATGTGATATTCAAAAAATTCAGGATTGGATAACGATGGGTGCGGGAAGTAATTAATAAGTATAATAAATTTTAATCAAGCATGAAAACGATAGGAACCCTGGTGATTATAACGTTGATGAATATAATGTGTTATGGTCAAAGCATTTATAAGACACGTAATGGCCAGGCATTTTTCTTTTCGAATACGCCTATGGAAAATATTGAAGCTGTCAATAATGAAGTCAACAGCATGATCAATCCGATAACAGGTGAAATCGTTTTTGCTGTTTTGGTTAAAGGCTTTCGATTTGAAAAGGCATTGATGGAAGAACATTTTAATGAGAATTACATGCAGTCAGATAAGATTCCAAAATCGACCTTTCAGGGAAAGATCATTAATCTTGCTGAGATTGATTTCACCAAGGATGGAACTTATCCGGTAAAGGTAGATGGTGACCTCACCATTCATGGTGTTAAAAAACATATTACACCTTCCGGTACACTTATTATTGATAAGGGAAAAGTTACAGTCAAATCAACATTCCCTGTCAAGCTTGCTGATTACAATATCGAAAGGCCCGCCCTTGTTGCGGAAAAAATCGCTGAATCCGTAGAAGTCAAAATTGATTGTCGTTATGAGGCCAAGATCTAGTTTAACATTTAAAATGACAGTGGTTCTTCTTGGTTTTTCTATTTCGGCTTTCGCTCAGGAGGATTTGATGAAAATGTTGGAAGAGGAAGCCAGACAGGATCAGAAACCCGATTTTACTGCAGCGACATTTAAAACCACGCGTATCATCAATGGCCACTCCGTTGAGAATGTTGCGCAAGGGGTACTGGATTTGCGCATCTCTCACAGATTTGGCTATATCAATGGTGGGTCCTACGAACTTTTTGGACTTGATCAAGCTACCATGAGACTTGGTTTAGATTATGGATTGTCGAAGCGATGGATGATTGGCGTTGGGCGAAGTACATATCAAAAACAATTTGATGGCTTTACCAAATTCAAACTCTTAAGGCAAGCGCAAGAACGTATGCCCATTACGTTAAGCATCGTCGGTTCCATGATGTATAAGTCACTAAAATTTGAAGATCAGACGCGTGAAAATTATTTATCATCCAACTTATCCTATACAGGCCAACTGCTGGTGGGCCGGAAATTCAGCGAAGGACTATCGCTTCAGCTCATGCCGACCCTCATTCATTACAATTTGGTGAAGGGTGCTAATGATTCAAATGATATTTTTGCGATTGGTGCCGGGGGGCGGCTTAAAATCAGTAAACGAATTAGCATTAACGCTGAATATTATTATCAGCTTCCGCAGTTTCGGTTTCAAGGAACTCAGAACTCAATTGCTATAGGCTTTGATATTGAGACTGGCGGCCATGTATTCCAATTAAATTTTACGAACTCAACAGGCCTAACAGAACGGTCATTTATATCAGAAACCACGGGTAACTTCTTCGACGGTGACATTCATTTCGGTTTTACAATAGCAAGAGTCTTCACCATTACCAAACCAAAAGGATTTAGTAAACTCTAAAGCAGTGACACCACTTTTCCGGTGCGCACAGATTCGTCACACGCAAAGGCTATTCGTAAACTGTTAACCGCATCCTGCATATGATCAGTCAGGTCAATATTCTCCTGAATAGCTTTTAGGAAATATCGTTGTTCGCGGTTGCATAATTCCTGATGGTCCGGTTCGTCCTGCAGGTTAATCAATGTATCCTTTTTTACGAATTCATTGTTCTTATCAAGTTCTGCATGATGGAATCTAAGGGATTCTGTTTTGGAGTGCGAATCTACAGAATCGGATTTACCACTTCCACCGGCATCTTTTGCAACGATAGAAACACAGCCTTTTGGGCCAATTACATCTTTCACAAAAAAAGCAGTCTCACTGATCATTGGACCCCATCCGGCTTCATACCAGCCGACCGATCCATCTTCAAAACGAATTTGTAACTGACCATAATTATAATTTCCTACCGGGATGTCATCTGTGAGCCGCGCGCCGATGGCACTTACCTGCACAGGTTTGCTTCGCGTCATCTGACACATTACGTCAATATAATGCACACCACAATCAACGATCGGGCTTAAACTTTTCATGAGATTACGATGAACGTCCCACATATATCCGTGACTTTGCTGATTGAGATTCATTCGCATGACCAGTGGTTTGCCCAGCTCGCGCGACAAATGTATAAACCGCTCCCAGGAAGGATGATGTCTCAGGATGTATCCCACTACTAATTTCTTTTTTGCTTTTGTTGCCGCCCTTACCACCCGTTCGGCGCCTTCCACAGAATCCGCTACCGGTTTTTCAATAAATACATGACAGCCTTTCTCAAAGGCTTTAATGGCGAAACTTTCATGTGTATCCGGATAGGTTGATATACAGACGGCATCCGGTTGCGTTTTCTCGAGAGCTTCATCATAACTGCTAAATAATTCGTAGCTGCCACCAAGTTTGTCGTTTAGTACGTCCTTGCTTTTTCCGGTTGACACGATGCCACAAATTTGAAAACCATCCATGGTGTGATATGCAGTAGCATGAGAAGTTCCCATATTTCCGCATCCCACAACCAGTACGCGCAATGACTTTATTTTAGAGGTCATAGAATGAATTATTTTAGATATTGAATTGGAGGCGTTAAGTTAGTTTTAGTTATAAGATTTGGAAAATTAAAACTGGCGAATCGGTTGTAAAATCACTAAAACACAATGCGGGCCAGATGTAGCGTGTTATTTTTTGTGGATGCTAAACACACTTTTCAGGTCGCTGATATCTTGCAAACGCGTGGTAAGATTGGTAATTTCAAACCATGTCAGCACCTTGCATCTACTTGTTTTCCTGCCCTTTACACAAAGAGTCGATGATTACTTTTAACGCCGGTTCCAGGTCTGATAACAAAGCAGTCTTCGATAAAAAATAATACACGCCAAGTTTATTAAAGTCATCCACTTGGCGACTTGTTATGGTTGAAGAGATGAGGATAATGGGTGTGTATTTCAAAGCCTCATCATTTTTTAAATCCTTCACACATTGATAACCATCGAGGCCTGGTAAATGATAATCAACGAAGATTGCATCGGGCCGACAAACATCTCCGCTGAGCTTCGTTAAAGCGTCTGAAAAACTATAAGCGGAAATAAGTTTGATGTTCGCATCCATACGGGAGAGCGCTTCTTGAAATAATTCAATATCATCATCGTCATCTTCAATATACAGGATTTCCATCGCTAAGTGTTTTAGACATAACATGCATTGATGATTTTTGTTTAACACTGATTCGATACACAACACAACCACAGCAAAGTGGTGATGCTTTGAATCACGCATAGGCTATGTCAAATAGTGATTTTAAAAAACTGAAATTAGTACAGATGAGATTTTACAAGGGGTAAGACAACGTCAACGACTTGATCAAAAACATAATGACGAAGCTTTATGTAAAACTGAATTAACTGTTGGAGTGCAATTGTATGGAGCATTACATCTTGTAGTGCTCCATACAATTTACTGTAATAAACTAACTTTTATCCGGGAAGAGCGTTGCGAAAACTTGATCACATCATTTTAAAAAATACTCATCGCCGAGATATCTAAAATTAAAAATAAGGACTCAATGCAGCTTCATCCGCCGGAAGTGCGTAATACAAATCTATATTAGTAAACGCATGACTCCGGGGAACAGCGCCGGCAGGATAATAGTAGTCCAGCGGATTTGATTTGATCCGTGCCCCATAAGCAGTAATAACGTCAACCGCCCGGCCTGTTCGAACCAGGTCAAACCAGCGTTTATTTTCAAAAGCTAATTCAACCCTTCTCTCATGATAAATCGCTTCACGCATATCACCCTGCGCAGCCCCTAGACCTGCACGCTCACGCACGAGATCCAGATACATAGAGCCGTCTTTGCCTTGCTCATTTAAAGCTTCAGCCAAAAAGAGGAGCACTTCTGAATAGCGATATATCGGCCAATTGGTACCGTGGTTGTTATGCAAAGCATGGGTTTTAGCAAATTTCTTAATGTAAGGATACACCTTATCATCCCGCAAACTTCCGCTTAAGGTAATATAAGCGATGGACGCATCTTTTCTTTCATCTCCTGGTTCATAAGCGGCAATGATATCCGGTGTTGGAATATTATTTCCCTCTCCAGTAAGTGGCTGCGCATTGGAAGTCCCGGTTATCGTTTTAAGTTCATCGGAGGTCATCGGGCGCGGTAAGAAATTATATATGAACGTTCCGTTAAGCCCCGCGGATCCTTCCAGAAACTGAACTTCAAACACCGATTCCATATTGTTTTTATTTCCAGTAGAGGTGGAAAAAACTTCAGCGTAGTTGGGTATCAACTGATACTCATTACTATTAACAACTTCCATCAAGAGAGACTCTGCTTCAGCCCATTTTTTTTGTACGATGTATACATTGGCCAATAACGTTCTGGCTGCACCTGATGTAGCCCGGCCTGCTTCTTGTGCAGATTTGAGCGGTAACAAATTAATTGCTTCTGTTGCATCGTTTATGATCTGCGCATATATCTCTTCTTCCGAAGCCAATGGTAAAGCAGCACCTTCGCGATTTTCTACAGGCTCCAAATGTAAAGGTACTTTTCCGAAATAACGGACAAGCTCGAAATAAGCGAAGGCTCTCAGAAAATATGCTTGTCCCTTTAAGTTATTCTTCGAGGCCTCACCAAATTCCACATCGTCAATAAGCGCTAAGACCTGATTTGTGCGTGATATAATTTGGTAGTCCAACCGGTATTGATTCAATACGTGTGTATTGGAGGTAACACCGCCAGCTACAGGAATAGCAAAATCAGCAATGTCCTCTTGTTGCTCTGTGGCACCAAAAAGGATATTTCTGGCATAGTAAGTATTATCAGAGTGCATCTCACCTAAGAGCCAGGCTCTGTCGTTAACAATGCTTCGAAGCGGAACGTATGCACCATTGACAGCTTGTTGAAAGTCGGCCTCTTTCGTAAAAAATGTAGCCGAACTCAAAGCGGTTTCAGGGACTATTGTTAGGAATTCATCTTGGCAGCTTGTAAGTAAAAAAGTCACAAGCCATATAAATATGATTTTCGTTTTCATGTTTGTGGATAAGGTGTTAATGGATAATTCTTTCCAATGGCCTGGTGATTAAAAATTGAGATTAACCCCAAGCGTATACGTACGAGGAACAGGGTAATTTGAAAGGTCTAATCCCTGGCTTAAATTACCTCCATCTCCCTGGCCATCGCCTTGCGCGCTGGTTTCAGGATTGGGACCACCCCAATAGTTTGTAAACACATAAACTTGCTGAACCGACGCATAAATACGGGCTGACTTGAAAAATTTATTGGCAGCACTGATATTATATCCAAGCGTGATATTTTTAATGGTGAAAAATGAAGCGTCTACGATGTAACGGCTATTCATCCAATCTCTTTCAATACCCGTTACGTTGCCTCCACCGACAGTTGTACCAAAAAATCCCTTTCCAGGATTGTCTTCAGAGCGGAAGCGGTATTTTACTTCCTTCAACAAGTTAAAAACACCATCCAGGTTGGCGGTACTGTATAAATGTCGCGCCAGAAGTTGGTTTCCATAGGAGCCAGAGCCCACAATGGTGAAATCAAATTTTCCATAATTCAGAGTGTTGGTAATTCCGTAAATGAATTTTGGAAAAGGATTGCCAAGGATAACACGATCGTCATTATCGCCACCGTTGGTAATGATTCCATCGCCATTTTGATCCGTTAATTTGATGCTGCCTACAGTTGAACGTCCAGGTACCTGGGGAGAATTAGCAAGGTCTGCTGCGTTCAGGTAAACCCCTTGAGCCTGGTGACCATAAAACTGGCCGAATGGGTGTCCTACTTTTGTTATGTTGAAAGTGCCATATACACGGTCAATACCATCAGCCAGCGCAATCACTTTATTTCGGTTAAAAGAAATATTTGCATTCGTAGTCCATCTCAATTTTCCAGTTGTATTCTGTGTAGTCAGTGCAACTTCATGTCCCCAGAATTTAATTTCCCCTATGTTGTCATTGTAATTGGTGAAACCGGATTCTTGTGCAATCTGTACGCTGTAAAGTAAATTAGTAGTATTCTTCACATAGTAGTCGTAAACCAATTGAACCCTGTCATTAAACAAACCCAAATCCATACCCACATCAAATTGCTTGGTCGTTTCCCATCCTAAATTAGGATTGGATAACGAAGTGACTACTGAACCCGGTGCCACGTTGCTACCAAACACTGCATTGACGGTATTATTGATGAGTGCATATTGGGTATAATTACCGATGTTGTTGTTCCCCGTTACACCATAGCTGGTTCGGATTTTCGCGAAAGATATTTTATCGACATTTTTAAGGAAGCTTTCATCAGACACAAGCCATCCAAGCGATGCAGATGGAAAAGTTCCCCATCGGTTTTTAGAACCAAAGCGGGAAGACCCATCGCTTCGTACGGCAGCCGTTAATAAATATTTTCCCTTGTAATTGTAAGTAAGTCTCGATAAGAATGATGTCAGGCTCCATTCCTGCACACCACTTCCTGTGTTGGCCCCGACACTAGTCCTTGCAGTAAAAAGATTTGCCGTATTGGTGGCCCTGTTAATGTTGATGGCACCTTGTATGGTAGGCAGGCGGTCATCAGCGTAAGTATCGGCCATAATCCTGCTAACTTCCTGCCGAAACTGTTGTGTGGTAAATCCTGCCAGAAGTTCAAAGTTGTGGTTGTTATTAAATGTCCTGGAATATGTCGCCAGATTTTCGTTTAGCCATGCAACATTGTCAACATTTTCCCGAATGGAAACCGCTGTGGTAGGCAGCGGAACATTGATACTGCTTGTTGCTGTCGAAGGATTGAAAAAGAAAAATTTGGAGCTTAATAATTCCGCATTGAAAGTGGATTTTAATACCAATCCTTTAATAGGACTGTACTCGAGAAAAGCATTCGACAGCAGGTTGATAGTTTTGGTTTCGTTCACCAATTCTTCAGCAGATCTAACCCAGTTGGCATACGCAAAAATATTTCCAGTGTTACCCGGGAATCTGTTGAACATAGTCAGTTCGCCGTTCTCATCATAGATGGGCATGATCGGCCAGGTATGTAATGCGTTGAAAAGAATTCCTGTTCCCCGATCTCCATCTGTCCTTGGTGTATTATCGAAAACATAAGATGGCGCTATGTTAAACCCGACTTTCACTTTGTCAGATATCTCATACTCAGTATTCATGCGAAGCGAGTATCTTTTGTATTCGTTGTTCAGCACCACTCCTTGCTGATTGAACACACCGGCCACCAGAGCGGTACTTATTTTATCTCTGTGAGAACCAATGGTCAGGTTATAGCTTTGAACCGGTGCAGTTCTTAACAACGCATCATACCAGTCGTTGTTCTTACCTTCATATTGTGAAGGGTCCTGAAAAACATCGGGGACAGGTTGGCCTGCATCCTCGTAATATTCTTTTTTGAACTGCGCAAATTCAACCGCATCCATCATTTGTATCCGGCCTTTCATTGGGACTTTTTGAAAACCGACGAAGGTATTGAAGCTGACCGTTGTTTGTCCGCTTTTTCCTTTTTTCGTAGTAATCAACACCACACCATTCGCGGCCCGTGATCCATATAACGAAGTAGAAGCGGCATCCTTTAGAATGGTGATATCTTCAATTTCATCTGGATTAATAGACCCGATGTTTCCTGTAATAGGAAAGCCGTCAACAACAAACAAAGGATCGCTTCCTCCGGTAACAGACAACTGCCCACGAATCCTGACGGACATACCTTGACCAGGCTTGCCCGTTGCTTGGTTAATTTGAACACCCGCTAAACGTCCTTGTAATTTTTGCGTTACCTGGGAAACAGGTATGTCTTTCAAGTCTTTACTGGTTACGGTCTGGACGGATCCTGTGATTTCTTTTTTTAACTGACTGCCGTATCCAACCACAACCACTTCGCTCAAGGCTTGGGTATCCAGGACTAAACTGACATTAATTACTGTTTGATTATTAACCGCTATTTCCTGTGTGGCATAGCCAATAAATGAAATTACAAGCGTAGCGTTGCCATCGGAAACGTTTAATTGATAGTCGCCATTTGAACCTGTAGTTGTTCCATTCGTCGTACCCTTTTCCAGGATGTTAGCGCCAGGGACGGCCTCTCCGTTTTCATCAACGACACGGCCGCTTACGCTGAAAGCTGGAATGGGTCCGAGGGCCTGAACCTGAAATGAACTGGCAGCCAATAGCACCAGTGCCAACATGAACTTTACGTGAATATTTTCTTTGTTAAATAGCGTAAAATGAGGGAGGTATCTCACATCATACGGTTGAGATTTTTTCATAGATTTAGGGGTTTTTTACAAACATTTATTTTTCCATTTGCCCACAGGCAAATGGATCTTCGCCGGAGGTGGTGGAACACCTCCGGCTTCCTTTTTGTATAGCCTATCCGTAGTCTGTTTTCATACGTCAGATGGGTTTTATTCGTATTGCTCCTTATAGAAATTTTTACCTTTTCGAAATTGTGTAATTACAGGAGTAAATAACATCGAATTATTCCCTGCAAACACCCGCCGAAAAATTCAATCTCAACCCCGGAATGAAGGGCGTTCCGGGCCTGGGCTTATTTCTTTTCTAATTGATCACATCTTTTCTAATAATCACATCGTCCATTCCATCCTTGATGTTATCCCTTACACCTCAACAAAATATCGCTCAGACTAAACTTTCCTTGCGCTCAGCAAGAAGGAAGTTTAAAGCTTCACCGAAGCAGCGTCTGTACGCATTCTTTACTTTAAATTGCGTTTGACGATTAGCGAATGAGCATAACCTTTACGAATGAAAGTAAAATTTTATGGTTAACCAGCCTGAACTATGCTGCTTGCTTCCGGAATTTTAACCCAGTGGTATTTTTTTGGAGAAATCGAAGGACTTTTCTGGTATGGAAGGATTGTTGAATTATTAAGACGACCTTAAGACAGTTTTTCAAACGTCTCTTATAATAAAATTCGCAGCTCAATAATTAATTACTCTTTTGTAAAAAGTAAGATGCATTCATGTACATTTTTGTATGACACACCTGTCGACTTTGCAGATGTCCACGTTTTTATATAGGGGTTTGTGTCTCGCATTGCTGCTATTTAAAGTCACTGGCTTCAGTAAGGGTACTAGATCTGTCGGACACATATAAAATCTTTTTTGCTTTTCATACTGCGCAATTCCCTTGATCACTTTAGATGAGCATTAAGAATTCTCTTGTTGGATATTATTATAAACAAATCACTTGCACCGTTTTCCAGAAACTCGCCGTTCAGGAGGCTATAGTAATTAGTGACTTTGGTCGTTGTTGCTGAAGCACAGCGCCGTTGCTAATAAAAAGTTATACGATGTGTTGATGTCATTGATAATTGACGGGTAGCAAGTTCACGATCATAAGTGGCCTGAAAAATTATCAATCTTGTTTGGGGCACCTTTCACGGTCTTTCCTTAAGAAGGACGGAATGGAAAAATCAATCCCTATTTTGTCGTTTTCATCCAAAGAAATTGATCTCCAGGATAAAAGGTGATTGAGCATGTAACCTGCCTTACTTCGTGCTGTTCACGCACACTTTCTTAACATTGGCGCATTCATTCTGAATCGATATTTAATGAGATTCATCATAATCCGATAGACAAAGAAAATTCTTGATGATGTTACATCTTTCATCACAATAAAAATTCTAATTTGTCAGGTTGCATTTTGCTAAATATGACAAATTATATTGTGTTTGATTGGTTCACTTCTTCCTTCCGTTTTCCAAATTTCTTGGCTTTCGATTTTGGCCTCTTAATAATGGGGAGAGGTTTCTCAAGAAGGCGGTGGATTAGCCACCGAGAATTCCGGCGTTGGAACAGCTTCTGCTTTTATAATATATTGATCAATTAAATTCAAAATCTCCTTTAATTCTAAGTTGAAATATTAATATGAAAACCACCCCGTTATTCCTTACTCGTTTTATTTTATTTGCTGTCATCGTATCCTTCACTCTCAATAATTCGGTCGTCGCTCAAAATCATAAAATAGATTCATTAAAATTAAAGCTAGATAGTTCTGTTGGTGGTCAGCGGTGTGATGTATTGATAGATCTTTCTATAGCGTATTTCGGGGAAGGGATTAGTCTGACGGCATTCGACTATGCGAATGAAGCACTACAAATCGCTCAGGCCACTGCAGATACTCTGAAGCTTGTAAAAACCGTGCGGTTAAAGGCTAGAATATTTAGAACACTAAATCAAATTGACTCCTCGTTGATCTTGTTGCATGACATTTTGCCGATAGCAAAGAAAAAAAGGTATTTCGATGAAATAGGATTTATACTGAACGGATTAGGTATTTCGTACAATCTTCAAGCACATTATGATTTGGCTTTGAAATATTATTTTGAAATGTTAGAATATCCCGCAGGGTCGGGCGGCATCACGGAAGAAGTGCGACTATTAAATATTGGGTTCGTGTATTATAAGTTAAAAGAATATCGCAAAGCGTTGGAGTATTTGGACGACGCTTTGTGGGTAACAAAAAAAGATAAACGATTTACATTTTATGAACAATTACTAATTAATATAAGCCTCTGTAATGCTCAAATAGGTCACACCGCTGAAGCTCGAAAATATCTTAGAGAGGTTGAGGAACGTTGTGAAATTCTATGCTCTAAAGAGACTGAATTGAGTTATCAATATGCAATGGGTGTTTGTTCTATGAAGGAGGAAAGTCTTTTTACGGCAAAGCAACATTTTTTGATATCCTATTCCCTGGCGAAGGAGACGAATTCTGAGCGTTTGAAGCTGGACAACATTATCTTGTTGTCCGAAATATGCATTCGTCAGAATAGTTGGAATGAAGCAGAGTTTTATTTAGGTGATGCTGAAAATATTATTTCCGAGGGTTCTCCATATAACCGTGAATTAATTAAGGTTTATTCACAGTTAATTTCCCTTTACAGTAAATCTAACAATACAGAGAAAATGACTTTATACCAGCAGAAATATATACAATTGAAGGATAGCATCTATAGCGAACAGTTAACAACAAATCTGATGAGAATTCATGCAGACCATCTTGAAAAAGAAAACAAGGCCCGTATAGAATCCCAAAACAAGATTTTAGCACTCAATGAAGGAGTAATTCATCAACAAAAGATTGCCAACGTTTCTATTGGAGGAGTCGCGGTGCTGCTTGTTCTTCTCACAATCCTTCTCGCTAAAAACAATCACCAACGAAGAAAAATGAATGCGCTGCTCGATAAAAAAGTCAAAGAAAGAACCCGAGAATTGGAAATGAATCAAGATAATTTGCAACGAGCGTGGGATGAACGCGATGTTCTCATAAAAAAAGCATCGGAAGGTATCCAAAGTTCGATTGCTACGATTAGAGGCCTTTCATCTTTAGGTGAGAGGGAAATCGATCATCCTAAAGCCTCTGAATATTGGAGTGAACTAAATATTACGTCAATTCGTCTTGCCTCAATACTTAAAAAAATCAATTGTTCAAGTAGACACGATGTTACAGTTTAGTAGATGTTCACGCACACTTTCTTAACGTTGGCGCATTCATTTCTGAGTTGACATTTAGTGAGCTTCTTCATCATCCGACACACAAAGAAAATTATTGATATCGGCACATCTTTCATCACAATAAAAATTCTAATTTGTCAGGTTGCATTTTGCTAAATATGAAAAATTATATTGTGTTCGATCGGTTCACTTCTTCCATTCGTTTTACAAATTTCTTGGCTTTTGTGATTTTTGGGTTGATACTTTCCCACCATAAGGGAGTCAGCCAGTCGCATGGAATTGATTCGCTTAGAAAGTTGCTCCCATCGAAGATTGGCCAGGAATATTATGAGGTTCTAACGGAGTTGGGATATCAGTACCTGGTCGCAAATGACTATGATAATGCGATGAAGCTTAGTAATGAATTAATCTCGGTGGGAACGGAGGGATCAGACAGTTTACAGCTTACGCGTGGTTTAGCGATTCATGCGTCGTTACTGAGGCGATCAGGCTTTATTGATTCAGCGCTGTTGTTGTACAATAAAATTTATCCCATCGTCAAAAGAAATAGTTATGAGACAGAATGGATGAATATTACAAATAGCCTTGGTTTATTATATGCTTATCAAGGTAATTATGACAAGGCTTTACGGTATCTCTTGGAATCATCAGAGATACGGGAAAAACGTGGTGTTAAGTATGACATCAGCATCGTACAACAAAATATCGGGTTTGTATATTATAAACTAGGAAATTTTGAAAAGGCCATTTCTTTTTATGAAAGAGCCAATGGATTAAGAAGAGAAATCGGGAACAACGAGGGTAGGGATATTCTTTTGGTAAATATGAGTCTGTGTTACAGTAATGGCAAGAATTTCGTTAAAGCAAAAGCATATTTAGATGAAGCCTTTTTACTTAGCGGTAGAGATTTGTCTGTTGATTTTCTAATGACTGCCCATTATGGTTTAGGTTTTATGTTTTTTAACCAAAACGACTTTTTGAACGCTGAGCCAGAATTTCTACGGTCATATTCAGAATCGGTGAAAAGAAATAGCATCAGATATCAATTGGATAATATAGATGCTTTGTCACAAATATATCTTCACAAGAATGACTTACGAATGGCAGAAAAGTATCTCAAGAAGGCGGAGATTCTAATCGCCGAGGATTCCCGATACAAGTTAGAATTAGCGGGTATCTATAGAACATTCTCCGAACTTTATCATAAGTCTAAAAATTATTCAAAAATTGTCTTCTATCAGGATAGACTTCTCGCATTGGAGGACAGCACATTTAATGACGAAATGACTAATAATCTTATGAAAGCTGAAGCGGCTCACCTTCAGCGTGAACACAGAAGTAAAATGGAGGATCAAAATAAGATAGTGACACTTAAAGAAGAAGTAATTTTTCGCCAGCAGGTTGTAAATTTTTTTATTGGAGTTGTTGCTGTCCTTGTGACCATCCTTGCATTAATCCTGGCAAAACGTAACAAGCAAAAACAATTTATCAATTCGTTGCTTGACGAAAAAGTTCGGCAAAGAACACGGGAATTGGAAACTAACAGAGACGAACTACAGCGCGCCTGGCGGGAACGGGATGCACTGATCACTAAGGCAGCGACAGACATTAGAAGTTCCGTGGCAACCATGAAAGGACTTTGTTTTGCAGGGCTTAAAGACATTGACCATCCCAAAGCGCCGGAGTACCTTCAAAAAATGAACTTAACATCGGACCAATTGGGGTGTATACTCAATACAATTTTGTATTCGCCTAACAGAGAGCATTTCCAAAAAGACCTTACACGAGATGCATATATTTACATATCAAATGAGGAAAATGAAAAATCTTAAGCCACTAGTTGTGCGCATTACGCAATGCATTTTCATTTTGACTTTTATGCTGATGAATAAGTCATTGGCGCAGAATCGCACAATCGATTCGTTAGAAGCGTTGTTGCATAGTTCCCATCCTCAAACGTCCGAAATTTTAGTGAAGCTTGTCTATGAGCATTTCGATAGTGGTGATCTTGATAAGGTCTTAAAATATACACATGATGGAATAAAAGCTGCTAATTCTTCCGGAGACACTTTGACCCTGGTGAAGATGGTTCGTCTCAAGGCACACGCTTTTAGAAATTTAAATAGAATTGATTCTTCATTAAATCTACTAATGAGGATTTTACCTTTAGCTAAGGGGAATAAATATGTGGAGGAAATCAAGTTTATTTTAAATGGCATAGCTGTCTGTCATACCGTAAAAGCATCTTACGATCAAGCATTAAAGTATTATTTCGAAATACTTGAATTCCCTTTAGGTGCTCAAGGCGTAACTGAAGAGACAGTATTAGGAAACATTGGCATAGTATATTATAAGCTCCAGGAATATCACAAAGCAGCAACCTATTTTAAGGATGCATTGAAAATAAGAGTAGTGAATAACAGATATTTTGGGTATGAAATGGAGTTAATTAATACAAGTCTGTGTTATGCGCATCTAGACAGTCTTGCTGAAGCCAAACGATATCTAAATCAGGCAAAGAGTTGGCGTAGTCAAGAGTTACCGCCTGAAGTGAAAATGTTATTTTGCAACGCCCTGGGTATTGTTTTGATGAAGGAAGGAAAGAACATTGACGCAAAGGCTCAATTTTTAGAATCCTATTCCCTTGCAAACCAAGTGAAGGATGAGAGACTTAGATTAGATAATATTATCTTATTGTCAGAAATATCCATTCAGCAAAATAGATTTAATGAAGCCGAAGGGTATTTACGTGATGCTGAGAGAACAATTTCTGAGGGGTCACCTTACAACCTAGAACTTATTAAGATTTACGCCCGATTAGTTTTTCTTTATAGTAAATCCAACGATTATAAAAGAATGTCATTTTATCAGAACCGATATATCCAATTGAGAGACAGTGTTTATAACGAAGCAATGACAAACAACTTAATGAGAATTCATGCAGAACATCTTGAAAAAGAAAACAAAGCCCGTATAGAATCACAAAACAAAATCTTGGCTCTTAATGATGAAGTAATCCATCAACAAAAAATAGCCAACGTTTCTTTTGGCGGAGCGGCATTTCTACTTGTTCTTCTCACAATCCTTCTCGCAAAGAACAATCTCCAGAGAAAAAAGATGAATGCGCTTCTTGATAAAAAAGTAAAAGAAAGAACTAAAGAACTGGAAATGAATCAAGATACTTTGCAACGGGCGTGGCATGAACGTGATGTTCTCATAAAAAAAGCGTCGGAAGGTATCCAAAGTTCCATTGCTACGATTAGAGGCCTTTCATCCTTAGGTGAGCGGGAAATCGATCATCCTAAGGCTTCTGAATATTGGAGTGAACTAAATATGACGTCAACTCGTCTTTCATCGATAGTTAACAAAATGAGATTTGTAAATAAACAGGACACTACAGGTGATTAGATGTGGGCACTTCGATGGAATGTGATAAAATATTATATCATTATGTTAAAAAAAGCCAACTGACAGGGCAAACTTTTCTGGGGGGATAGCACACAAAAGAAAAGTTTTTTTACGCCCTGCAGTTGGCTCGAACAACACTTAACAAAGTTGCCGACAACGGTGTCCGTATATTCACGAATTGGTTACATAGATGAGTAGTATTAAAGAGACGAGTAGGACACATACCATCAAAATAAAATTCATTCGTTTGGCTTTTTGTAGCCCTCTCTTCATATGACGAATGTTATCTTCCATTCAATTACTTTGTTTTTTTCGAAAGCTAATGAACAAACATCCGCTATCAACATCGTTAATTAGTTTATCAGGAAAACCAGACAAACAATTTGTCAGGTTTATGTTGTTACTGCCTACTTTTACATGACTCATTAAGGAAGATTTCTAAAAGTATAACGCAATGACAAAATTAAATTTCTTATTAGTAGAAGATGAAGCCTTGATAAGAGAAGGCCTTCGATCGTTGTTGGAGAAAGAAAATTTCATAAAGGAAATCCGCGAAGCTTCAAACGCAGGAGAATTCAAAGAGCAGTTGAAGAATGAAATTGATTTTGTATTGATGGATTTTCGTCTTGCAGATACAAATGGACTGAGTCTTCTTGCACTTCTGAAGAAAGAATCTCAACAACCGAAAGTAATTATGCTAACAGGTCTTGAGGGCACGGAGTTGCTGATGAACTTATTAAAAGCCGGGGTTAATGGTATTGTATATAAGTTAGATGGCTATAAAGAGATACTGAATACAATCAACGGGGTTTTGGAGAAAGGGAGTTATTTTTCACCAAAAATTCTAAACCTCATTCAAACTAATGCTCACCGATGGGACCAGGTTCCTCCGGTTGTCTTGAGTTTGCCTGAACGCGATCTTTTAAAAGCTATCGCGAGCGGCTATACGACAAAGGAAATTGCCTCGCTGTTGAAAATGTCAGATTCTACTGCTGAGACTTACCGGATTCGTCTCATTAAGAAAATGGGTGTATTAAATACTGCAGGGTTGATTGCATATGCGTACCGAAATGGAATTTTGTAATCACAATTTATAATCTACTTTGGCCAGCAATCCCTTTTCGCCATGATGATATTGGATAGAGGCGCCAATAGCTTGTGACCTTAGCTTGAGTGTATTGTTCTTTTTTCTTAGCCTTTCAATAAATTCTGAAATTTTGTTAAACCCGCTACCGTCATCTTCTACTTCGATAACCAAGTTTTCATTTTTCCATTTTAGTCGCACCCATACATGCCAGGCAGAGGAATGTTTGAACGCATTATGAATGAGTTCTTGAATAATTCGATAGAGATACATTCGATTCAGATCAGGAATAGTTCGCTCTGTGCCCGTGCACTCATAGTAAATATTTCCAAAACCCGGCCTTTCGAGCGACTGACAAAGCATATCAATACTTGTATTGAGGGAATCATTAACGGTCTGTTCGGGAAGAAGTTTTCGGGATATTCTCCGCACCGATTGAATCACGCTTTCAAAATCCGTGCGCATATTGATAAGCAACGCTTCTGTTTCCGCTGGATTATGTGCAGACCGTTCCAAGCGATCAAGGTAGAGTCTGAAGATCGAAAGCTTTTGAATTAAATCATCATGCAACTCGGCCCCCATTTCGAGAATAATCTGGTCACAGATTTCAGCTGCTCGCTTGGAGATTTCGAGTTCAAATTTTTTTCGAGAAGTGAAAATGACAGGCATTGCGTGGAGATATAAAATGGCTAATTTAAAAGGTAAGTATTAAACGATGAAAGCAGTAAATATGGAAAGAAGATCGAATTGTGCAAGACTATGGGCAATAAGATGTTTTGTTATGCAGCTTGTTTTGATTCCTTTCTTTGCTAATTGTCAAAACGAAAAGATTGACTCGTTAAAATCTCTATTGAAGATAGAGGCTGACGGTGGTAAACAGATTGATATACTATTTCAACTTTCCCGGGAATGCCTTGATTTTAATAATGTGTTAGGGGCGGCCTACGGACGGATAGCTTTCATTAAAGCAAAAGACTTAGGCGACAGCTTCAGAATTGTCAAGACGGGAAGGATCTATTCTCAAGGTCTTCGAAGATTAGGTAAAATGGATTCAGCATTGATGGTTTACACAAAGGTACTTGCTGTGGCAAAGCGGCAAAATTACAATGACGAAGTTAAATATATATTGAACGGGTTAGGATTGATTCATTTTTTTATGGGCCGCTATGATAAGGCTTTAGAGTTTAATTTTGAATGTCTTGATTTAAAAAAGAAAGATGGTGATTCGGTTGGAGTTTCGGTGACCTTAAACAACATCGGATTATTTTATCACCATCTAAATGATTATGAACGAGCCCTCTATTACTATAAAGAGTCATTGCGTTTAAAGAAGCTGATTAAGGACACTACTGATTTAGATGCTCTTTTACTCAATATGAGCCAGTGTTATGCACTTCAATTCAAGTTTAATGAAGCATTGCACTATGTCGATCGTGGGCTTAAAACGTGTGGTGGAAATTGTATTGACGAAACATTGATCATCGCGTATCAGACCTTAGGTTACATTTCGTATTTTAAAAAAAATTATAAGCACGCGGAAGTTCAATTTTTAAAGGCTTATTCATTATCTAATAAAAAAGGCAGCGAACGTTATAAACTGGAAAATATAAAATACTTAGTTAAGATTTGCATGGCTACTAATGGGCTAAGTAAAGCAGAAAAATATTTGCAGGAAGCAGAAAAATTAATTTCGTCTGGGTCCCCATATAACGAAGAGATCCTTCAAATTTATGAGCAGTTGCATTCATTATACGCGAAGTTTCAAAATTTCAAAAAAGGGTATTACTATCAGAATAAATATGTAGTTCTCAAGGATAGTATTTACAATCATAAGCTAACCACGAACCTTATGAAAATTCAGGCTGAACATCTTGAAAAAGAAAACAAGGCTAAGATCGAAGCTCAAAATGCAGTCCTGGTCCTCAATGAAGAAGTCATCCTCCGTCAGAAATACGTGAATGTATTTATTGGTATTGTTGCCTTATTACTGGTTGCCCTAGCCGTTGTTTTGTTCCGAAGTAATCGTCAAAAACAAAGGCTCAACCTGTTGCTTGATAGGAGGGTAAAAGAACGAACGCAAGAACTCGAATCAAGTCGCGATGTATTGCAACGTGCATGTGAGGAAAGAGATATTGTAATGATAAGAGCAACCTCTGATTTAAAGAGGTCTCTTGCAACGATCAAAGGATTGTGCCTGTTGGGAGCACAAGACGCCGATGAGGCGCGACATTACCTGGAAAAGGTAGGCGTTATATCCGGCGCAGTTTCTGATGTTATAAATAAGCTTTCTTATAATAGTAAAACGCCCTTTTCTACCCATCAAAATTATATACGATGAAAATGTTAGATGCCTCAATTAAGGTAGTGCTAATCCTTGTTTTATTTTCAATCCAAGTCGATGTCTTTTCTCAAACACAAAAAATTGATTCGTTGAAATCTTTGCTGCCCCATCACAGTGGCGGGGAAAGAATAGATATTCTATTTGAGATTTCACGGCAATATTTAAATTCTAATCAGGCCGGAGGTTTATATTTTGCAAAAGAAGCATTTTCTGATGCGAAGGAGTTTGGGGACTCAATGAGAATTGTTAAAACGGGAAGAGTCTATGCACAAGGTCTTAGGAGGATTGGCAAACTTGATTCAGCACAGATATTGTTGAAAAAATTATTAACAGTTGCGAGCCGGCATGCTTATCGAACGGAGATGAAGACCATTCTAAATGCTTTGGGTGTTGCATACCTAGACGGAGCAAAATATGATGAGGCACTGAAATTTTTCCTTCGTTCACTTGAATTAAGAGAAGAAGACAAGGATAAATGGGAAATAAGTGTTGCGTTAGCCAATATTGGATTGGTTTATCTTGGATTGGATTACTATGACAATGCGATACATTACTTTGATAGAGCAATCAAACTAAAAATTGATGCGGGAAGGATAGCCGATGATTTATACCTCGCTTTGATAAATAAAAGTATGTGTTTAGTTCGTCAAAAAAATTATCGGGAGGCACAGAAAGTTATCGGCAAAGTTCTTTCAGATTGCATAAATTGTTCAGAGAATATTCCAATTACCGGATATCAAACATTAGGACTAATTTCACTACAAGAGGGCGATCTAAATCTTGCCAAAGCAAGGTATCAGCATTCGTATGAGTTGTCAAGGAACTCTCAATATAAAAGGAATCACATCATTTCTTTAATCAATCTGATTGTGATCCATACGGATCTTGATGAATTGGAGTCTGCAGAAGATTATTTAAGAGAAGCCGAAATGCTAGCGAAAATCGGAAGTCTGTATAGTTATGAAATGAGTCATATGTACTTTCGACTTATTTTGGCTTACCGAAAATTAAACAATATTGAAAAGACATCCTTTTATCAAGCAAAATATATCTCCCTCCGCGACAGCATTTTTAATGAAGACCTGGCCACCAACCTCATGAAAATCGAAGCCGAACACCTTGAAAAAGAAAACAAAGCTAAGATAGAAGCGCAAAATGCAGTTCTCGCTTTAAACCAGGAAGTCATGCTCCGTCAAAAGTATATCAATGTTTTCATCGGCATTGTTGCATTGTTATTCATTGCTTTGATAACCATGTTGGTGAAAAGCAATAGACAGAAACAAAAAATCAATCAACTGCTGGATATGAAGGTGAGGGAAAGAACCCAGGAATTAGAGAACAACCGCGATGCACTGCAACGTGCTTGTGAGGAACGTGATATCTTAATCGATAAAACATCAAATGATATAAGAAATTCCATGGCTACAATAAAGGGATTATGCTCGGTGGGACTAAAAGATGTGAATGATCCTGTGGCCCTGCAATACATTGCAAAAATGGACAATGTCACAGATAAATTTTCGGCTACGCTCAGCATGTTATACTCGACCAAGCGTAAATGATTTTTTCCATTGTAGAATAATACATCAAAACCATTATTCTATACGTTACCATTTCCTTTTGCGTTACCTCTATTGAACCATGTTCAGAGCGAGATTTGGGATGGATGACGAGGATTCTTATATTGAAAAGGTATTTCTATTTAACAATCACATGAAAATATCCGCATCCGTCAGCAGCAGGTATAATGAACACGTCACAACAGTGCAAACTAATGATGCTTCGCAGGAAGTGAAGATTGCACCTAAATCTTCAGGGTATGGCTCATCTGTCAATGGGGGAGAGCTATTATTGCTTGCGCTGGCTACCTGCTTCTGCAATGATATCTACCGCGAAGCCAAGAAGCGAAATATTTCAGTCACAGAAGTAGATGTTGTTGTCACCGGCGAGTTTGGTGGGGAAGGAGAACCGGGTTTCAATTTTCAATATGAGACGAATGTTGTCTCCGACGCGCCACCTGAAGTAATTGAAGAATTGATTGAGTACACCGACGAGGTCGCCGAAATTCACAATACATTGAGGAAAGGAATTGATATTAGACTTGTACGTTAACACTTCAGGCCGGCAAGAAAAATGTCATTGCAGTTATTGTGACGACACACACATTTACTTCAGAGCTTACCTTAACACCTAAACACCCAAACAGTTAAACACCCAAACACCTAATGCCCTCCTCGTTTCTCAAGTGAAAAAGCGACCTCATTCCTGAATGCCAGCGCCACACCATTCGTCCAGCCAAAACCGTCCTGGTTCGGATATTCACCGCCTCCGGCAATTAAAGTAGTATCCATTACGTTGTATTTTTCCATCATTTTACCTGTCGCTTCATAAACGCGCTCATTCTGACGCAGCCACCGGTGCCGGATATCATTGGCAAGGTTATCCTGGTGATAATTTTTCAATCCCCTATACGCCATCCATTGCAGCGGCGCCCAGCCGTTGGGTGCGTCCCACTGTTGATCGGTATCGGCAACGGTGGTGACCAGTCCTCCTTCTTTCAGAAATTCTTTTTGGAGGGAGGAAGAAATTTTTTCAGCAATATCAAGTTGGACCATTTCAAAGAATAGTGGATAAACCGCTGCTAATGATTTAATTCCGGTGCGCTTGTTTTCTTTAAAATCGTAATCCATAAAAATGTTGGCATTGGTGTCCCAGCAGAAGGTAAGCAACGCCCTTCGTCTGGCATTGGCGCGTTGCAAATATGGATCGCCAGCATTCTTGTTGCCACGGATGGCATATCCGCGCGCGATCATTTTCTCCAAGTGGGCGAGCAGGCAGTTTAAGTCCACCGGGACAATGTCGGTTGTGTGAATCGTCTCAAGGGATTTTCCATCGCGGAACCAACGGCTGCTAAAATCCCATCCTGATTCGGCTGCTGATCGTAAATCTTTGTAAATTCTTTTTTCTGCTCCCGGGTGTTTTTGAGCAAGTGCATAATCTTCTTTGTAAGCTTCTGGCCTTGGGCTTTCACCTTGGTCATAATAACGGTTCATGATGGTACCGTCGCTGAGCATGACCACATGTTGCGCGGCATCACCGGGTTGCTTTACAGAGTCGACACCGCGCATCCAGAATTGATATTCTTTAAGCATAGCCTCCAGGTAGTTTGAGGAGGCAAGCGAATCATAGTCTTGCAATTCATTTACAATCAATGAAAAGAACGGTGGTTGCGAGCGTGTTAAATAATAGTTCCGGTTACCGTTGGGAATAAAGCCGATAGTTTCAATCAAGTGGGCAAAGTTCTTTACCATATTCTGGATCAGGTCGTAACGCTTCTGCGATTTTAATCCGAGGATGGTGAAGTAGCTATCCCAATAATATATTTCCGAAAAGCGGCCGCCGGGCACAACGTAATCGTACGGCAAAGGGATAAGGGATGATCTTGGCTCGACTTCATCTGCCTTCCGCGTGAGTACGGGCCATAGTCTAGTAAGATGTTCCTCCATCGATAGGGTTGTATCGGTGGCATAGTTTGATTTGGGCCGCACGGGAAGATCAAAATTAAGGTGAACGAATTCGTTAAGGTCAAAGTCGGGCGTACCTTGCATTTTATCATAATCTGCAACAATCTCAGTTAGGTCCCTTTTGGGTGTACAGTCGGCAAAGGTTTTGGAGTCGGGAAAAATAGCTTTTAACTGTACATCATGGAAAAGAGATGATGTATAAAAATCGGTTTTAGAATCGCCTCGCTGTTCCTTCATTGTACAACTAAAAAATAGAACAGCCATGCTGATGATTACGATACGTGTCATAGTTGGGAGCGTTATGCCCGGTTTTATACATGCAACAGGTGAGCATCATGGAAGGTTATAAATAAGTAAGAAATAGGGATTTTGAGTGGATTGGTAACTTATTAATGTCGCATTAGATGATACCAGTTCAATTCCGGAGTATATCGTGTTAGTCATAAAAAGGTAATGATGCGTGAGCGATATTTTACGCATACTGGCGACGGATTGTTAGTGTTTGAAGACACAATTGTTTCCTTGATGATACTGTTGCTTGGTTCACGTTACCGTCGTTTTCCAACCATCAAAGGATAATCATCTCAAAGACCCAAATCCAACTTTTATCTACCTTCTCGAAGGTATAACATTTCACTCCACAAGGCGATTGATAGTGGTCACACCCATCCCTAATTTTATGTTGTAAATCACAAGGTATAATGGAGTGCTCAGAAAGAATTTATCATCAGAACAAGTTGGGTTGCACACGGAAGTGTAGCTGTCACAACGCGGTGCATCTTATTTTCGGTAATGTATCATTGCTGCTGAGCAAACAACAACTTAATGATTTCACGGAATATATTGCGGACGCTGTCGTTGAATGTAAACTACAAGGTTCGGAAAATCCTGATTGCCGGGATATTTTTATTCCAACACGTGACCTATGTATTTTCTTCAATGTAACTTATAGCGAATTGGAACATTTATTGGATCTTGCTGAACAAACTGTTCTCATGTTGCAGATAGACGAAGCGTTATCAGGCCATGGCTAATATCCTACTTTCCTATTGTGCGCTTACTTCTTATCACCTGCTTCTTATACACTAGCCCTTTACCTTCGCATACTGTTTGGCATACTGAAAAATTTCGCCCGTGACATCAACGTTCTCGGGTCTGAAGACGGGAACACGCTGAACAAAGAATTCCATAAAGGGCTCTTTAACGCAAAAGTCTTTGAATGGTTGGAAATCGTTTTTAAGCATGATTTTTCCGAGTATGGCGCACGAAATCCATACTCCATATTCTTTATACTCCTCGCCATATTGGTATTTTAATTCGAGCTTCTGAAGGATCCGTTCGAAAAACATTTGTACCTCTTTTTCGTCCAATGCGTTCATGAATTCATCCTGAAACATCACGAATTCGAAATTCGCAAATGAAATTGATGCTGGCGTCTTAATTTCGTTGAGGAAAGGTGGATAAAAATTATCGCAACGTACGCTCATCTTGGTGTATCGGTCCAGAGCGATTTCAAAGGCATCCTTTCTGCTATAGAATTCAGCGAAACCCTTTTGTTCACCTTTAATTCTTTCAAACCCATTTTGCATAACGTCAAATGCGGTGTATTCAAAAAGCAGTGGGTAATTGAGCAACGTTTCTAACAATGCTTCCGTCGTAATGGTGTCAAGAACCTGCTGAGGTATCTGGCAAGCGTCGACACGTTCCTCGAGAGATCTTAACTCAAACCATGCATCCGACTGAAATGGAATTGGATATTCGTAGGTTCCGTGTATATCGAACTTGACGCAGGGATCGTATTCAATATTATGATCGACACAGCTTGTAATTAAGGTTACGAATAGGAAGATGATAACAGCCTTGTCGGTCTTTGCCGATAATGGGCAAACGGATGATTTCATAACGAATAGGTTTTCGGGACAAAGAAGTTACATATAGACACGAAGGGCATCTCAAACGTTGTAAACTCGGAACTGAATTTTGTGTGAAATCAAATGAAAAGCTTGAATCCTTCATGGGAAGCAACAAATCCAAGCCGCTCGTAAAACCTGATGGCATCCGGTCTTTTTTTATCGCTGGTTAATTGTACTAGGTTGGCCCCTTTGTCCTTTGCACGTTGTATCGCCCAGGTAAACATCTTTTCTCCAATACCCTTACCACGATGATCCTCTCTTACCCGTACTGATTCGATCTGCGCCCGGATACTTCCCTGATGGGTGAGGTATTGGATGAAGGTAAGGTGAAAAGTGCCTATAACTTCTCCATCATCACTTTCAGCTACCATCAGTTCCTGGTGTTCGTCTTTGCTAATGAGTTCGAAGGCCTTTTCATATATACTGAAATGTTTTAAATCCTCCCGTAATGCACCGAGTGGATCGTTTGCCAGCATCCTTACTATATGAGGTACATCGGCCTTTGTAGCTTTTCTAAAGTTCATGTAGTTATCACGTTGCTCAGAGCAACATTTCTGTAATGTACTCACGCCACACTTTCTATTACGTTATCTGTTTTAAAAATTACTGATACTATTCCAACTCTTGGGCACGCTCCAGCTACTCACTGCTTCCTCCAATGTTGAAGCTCTACAATATTCCCGTCAATATCTTTTGCATACACAAAAGTGAGCTTGCCCACGTTAGAGACTTCGGTTTCCACGACTTCACCTACGCGGCTGCCGCCATGATGTAATACTTTGTTAAGATATTTTTGAACATCATCTACATGGAAGGCAATATGCCCGAAGCCTTTACGATTTGTTTTAGGGACTGAGCCGTTTTCGTTGCTGTCGTATTCAAAGATCTCAAGGGTAGGGAGCGTTTCGTCAAATCCAGGTAGTCTTAAATGAATTCCTTTGAGGTGAGAATCCTTGATGGACGTTGCGCGGTCAAGCCATTCTCCCTGCAGGTCGCGTTCCGGGTAAACAGGCTGACATTCAAAAACGGTGACGTAAAATTCAGCGAGTCTCCGCCAATCATCAGTGATGATGTTGGTGTGTACATACTTAATCATTTTCTCTGCGTTTAGGTTAATCTTTTAAGGTAACAAGATTTATTTACCTCTTCCAAGGAGAAAAACATAAAAAATTGCTACAAGATTGGCCAGCGGCACGGTCTTTTGTCCCTCCAATCGTTTCCGCTGATTCTTATCGATTACACCAGGCATAAGTGGCCGCACGGTCGCTAAAAGATTCGGAGTGATAAACAACACCCACTTAGGTGACAAACATCATAGTATTAAGGCCATATTAACCTCAACCTTTACATTGCACTTTAAATTCTAACTAAATGCGGGCGTGTCGCTTGAAGATGTAAACCTCCATAATCAGACATCATGAAAATTCCGTTCACAGTGGATGAATTCTTTCACATTTTCGAGGTGTATAATCTTTCTATTTGGCCTTTTCAATTGGTGCTTTATGCATTGGCGATAGGAGCCGTAATCCTTGCATTAAAGGGAGGACGAAGAACAAGTCAGATAGTGTTTTTTATTCTTACAATTTTTTGGACGTGGTCAGGACTTATTTATCATATCAACTATTTCGCGACCATTAACCCTATAGCTTATTTTTTCGGTGCCATATTTCTATTGCAAGGTGCGATCTTCTTTTACGTAGGTGTTATTCGTAGTCAAATTGAGTTAGGATTCATGCCTCGCGCCGCGCATGTTCTGGGCGTTGTATTGGTTTTGTATAGCCTCCTGATCTACCGGATGATCGGTCATTATCAGGGGCACTTGTTTCCAAAGGCACCCACATTTGGCGTTCCTTGTCCTACCACTATATTTACTTTTGGTATTTTGTTATTCTCTGTTCAACGGGTGCCGTGGTATGTATTTATTATTCCACTGCTATGGTCGCTGGTAGGTTTTTCTGCTGCTACCAGACTTTCCGTCGTCGAAGATTATGGCTTGTTTATTTTTGGAATTTTAGCCGCTGTCTTTTTGCTATCTGATCATAAGAAACTATTCGCGGGGAAACGACATAATCAAACCACACCATAAATTTTCTAGCCTTTGATCTACTAAATCTAAATTTTATGATGAATGCAAAATATGTTTTTGTGATTTTACTTCTGGTTTTCGGAGGCTGTGATGATGATAACACCAAAAGCAAGGCGGAGGATGTAAAACAGACAGCCACTTCAGGCATATGGCGGATCACTTATTTTTTCGATACGGATAAAGATGAAACCGACAATTTTGATGGATATACTTTTGAATTTAAGTCAGGCAACACGCTGACGGCAACAAAAGCATCTGTTTCGCATACGGGCGTATGGTCTGTGACGGATGATAGCGGAACGGATGATTCAATTGATTATGCAGATATAGATTTTAATATTTTATTCACCACTCCTCCGGATTTCGAAGAGTTATCGGAAGACTGGGAAATAGTTTCGATTAACGATACTAAAATTGAACTAAGACATGTAAGTGGCGGTGGTGGTGGAACTGATTTATTGACCTTTCAAAAGGTTTAGTTCGCGGGCCCTTGGTCGGAAAAAAATTCAGGATGAATGGGGCAGCGACTTAGGATAATTAATCATTGAAAAGATTCATGGTCCTTTCAACGCCGATGGTACAAAAGGACAAAATCATTTCATTCGCCTTCTCAATGAGCGGCGGCATTGCTTCAAATTCTGTTTGAGTAAAGTTACTCAGCACGTAATCCACTTGTTGTCCTTTATGAAATGCATCACCCACTCCAAACCGAAGTCGCGAATAGTTTTGTCCATTTAATAACAGCTCGATATTCTTGAGTCCGTTGTGCCCTGCAGAGCTTCCTTTGGTTCTCAAGCGCAAGCTCCCGAAAGGCAATGCAATGTCATCAACAATCACCAATAGATTTTCTTTTTCAATTTTTAATTCCTGCAGCCAGTAAGCAATTGCTTTCCCACTCAAGTTCATGAACGTATTAGGCTTAATAAGATGAATGCTTCTGCCTTTATACTTGAATTCGGCTTTCTCGGCGAGCCGGTCAACCTTAAATGATGCGCCCTGTTTATCGGCCAACTGATCAAGTACAAGAAAACCAATATTGTGTCGCGTAAGCTCATACTGTGCGCCAGGATTGCCAAGACCGGTAATGAGGTATTTCATTTGCGTGTTAATAGTGTTGGAGTGTTGAATTCGAAGTGTTGGAGTAGGGAGTACGTTGGATTTGAAAGTGGTGCTAGTGAGCAGTCACTCCATACTTCGAACTCCAACACTTCAACACTTAAAAAAACAAAATCCCCCAGCATGAACGCCGAGGGATTTATATTTTTAGTCTGGCTACGATTATTTCTTGCCTTCTTCTTTCTTTGGCGCTTCAGCTTTTTTAGCATCACCAGCAGCAGGAGCCGCGGCAGCAGCACCTTCAGCAGGAGCGGCAGCAGCTTCTTCAGCAGCCATCTTAGCGGCACGCGGTACTTCTACTACGGCAACTGAGGCTTGCTTAGGATCAACAAACTCAAGTTTTTCAACTTTGATATCACCCACTTTAATGGCATGATGGAAATCAAGATTTGAAACATCTACGTCAATATGATCAGGCATGTCCTTGGGAAAAGCATAAACCTTCAATGAAGATCTTTTTTGAACCAATGCACCACCTTTAGCAACACCAGGAGCTTGGCCTACCAGACGTGCCGGAATATTCATTTTGATTTTTCTGTTTTCACTAACTCTCAAAAAATCGGCGTGCAAAATAATTTCGCTTACCGGGTGGAACTGTACTTCCTGGAGAATAGCTTCACTTTCTTCGCCTTCTATGTTCAAATGAACAAAGTGAGCTTCATTTGTATAAACCAGCTCTCTGAAAAGAATCATTGGTGCATAAAAATGCAATTGCTCATTACCACCATACAACACGCAAGGAACCAGCCCTTCGTCGCGTAGTTTTTGTGAACCGGATTTCCCGAGATTTGCTCTTCGATACCCTATAATCTCAATGGTCTTCATAATTATATAATTGTTTAGTTAAAATATTTACGCTTAAAGTTTGATAAACAACGAGCTGATCGATTCATTGTCATGAATCTTACGTATTGCTTTGGCATATAAATTTGAAACACTAAGCACTTTTATTTTATTGCTCGGCTGTTTCAATGGAATGGTATCAGAAACTGCAAGTTCTTCCAGAACGGAATTCTCAATATTTTCATAGGCCTTTCCAGATAATACAGGATGGGTACACACGGCCCTAACCGACTTTGCACCTTTGTCTTTTAAAAGCACGGCAGCCTTGCAAATTGTACCCGCCGTATCAACCAAGTCATCTACCAATACTACATCTTTGCCTTCGACCTCGCCGATCAAACGCATGGAGCTCACCTTGTTGGCCTCTTTTCGGTACTTATCGCACACAGCCAGTTCTGCATCAAAAAATTTAGCAAAGCTCCGGGCTCGTTTTATTCCCCCAACGTCCGGAGAAGCAAACATGATATCAGCAAGCTTCAAGGATTTTAGATAGGGAACGAAAATATATGAGCCGTCCAGGTGATCTACGGGAATATCAAAAAATCCCTGAATCTGATCCGCATGTAGATCGCATGCCATGATACGGGTAGCACCAGCTGCCGAAATAAGGTTCGCGATAAGTTTGGCGGCAATTGCGACTCTCGGCCGATCTTTACGATCTTGTCGTGCGTAACCGAAATAAGGAATTACAACATTAATACTTGAAGCGCTTGCTCGTTTTACGGCATCAACCATCAGAAGCAATTCCAATAAGTTGTCAGCAGGTGCAAAGGTGGATTGAATGATGAATACCTCATGTCCTCGCACAGATTCTGCGATAAAAGGAGACATTTCGCCATCGCTGAATTGTTGATAATCTACCTCGCCAAGTGGTTCGCCATAAGCGTTGGCAATTTTTTCTGCCAGGTAAATTGTTGCTCTTCCGCTGAAAATTTTAACAGCCATGGTTTTATTCCATTTTTGGTTTTGTCACCGCCCTAAATGGGTAAAGGACCGGTGCTGTGGTCGTTAAAACGTTAATCTGCGGATCAACATTTAACGCAGAATCCCGCTCCAGCGGGATTCTGAATCTAAGTTGTCCGACCAGGGCTCGAACCTGGACTTTCCTGAATCAAAATCAGGCGTGTTGCCAGTTACACCATCGGACAAAAAGTCCCGTAGTTAACCCGGGACCCCTTAATTTGGGATGCAAATGTAGAATTATTTTTCAGAAACTTTAACCCCTTGAAGAATTTTAGAGGTCTTTTTCTTCAACTGTGGCTGTTGCGTTATCCATAAATCCTTCAGCCCAGAAGCGGTATTTGTCGAGAATGGAAATTACCGCGTTTCGAAGGTGACGGCTGTTCTGGAAATCGATTGAACCGTATTGGGTAGTTGCGTAACCTTGCCAGATAGACCGATTCTGACGTCGATCGTAGAATTGAATCAGCAGGGTACCTTGGTTTAAATTGAATTTTTGTGGATCATAATCCACATTTTCATTTTGATTTCTTACCCAGTCTTCAATTTCAGGTTGAATGTATCCATTGAATTTAAGACTGTCGTCGAACATTTTAAAACCGACAATCAAATGTGGCTTATTTGAATTTTGCCTATAACCGAGAAATTTCATCCGGGCTACAATAGATTTTTCAATAACATCATTTGTCATGGTTGAGTCGCCGGGGCCTGCTGGCTTCATGATATCGAACGTTCGATACTTTTTGAAATTCCCTTTATAGCTATAATCATACTCCACAGGCAACTCCTTATAGCCAAGGCAGGAAGTAAATAAAATGAGGGTGACAAAGGCAGGATAGATCTTCTTCATAGGTCCGACTCGTTTAACTTAGGATGAAGATAAGGTTATTCATCATCCGGTACAACATTAGGTATTAACCTTTTGTTGGACATTTTGAAAATGTTTTTTTATCCAATCTCTGGCGTTGACAAACGGTTCTATCCAGGGAGAAATTTCATCGGCCGTTCTTGCAGAAGGATAGTATGGCCAGTTCCAGGGGAAGAGTGATCTTTCTAAATGCGGCATGATCGCCAAATGCCTGCCATCTTTTGAACACAAAGCGGCTACTGCATAATCAGAATCATTTGGATTACCAGGATATTCAGCATAGGAAAATTCGGCAGCCACCTGGTATAAAGATTTGTCGGATGGCAAACGGAATCTTCCTTCACCATGGGCTACCCAAATGCCTAGCCTTGCTCCGGCCATGCTCTTTAACAGCACCGAGTTGTTGGTAGGAATAGTGACATTAATAAAGGTTGACTCAAATTTCTCAGAGCCATTATGGTTCATGCGGGGATGGTCTTTCCATTCAGGGTATACCAATCCGAGTTCCATCATCAACTGGCACCCGTTACATACACCCAAACTCAAAGTATCTTTTCGATTGTAAAAATTCTCGAGCGATTGTTTCGCTTTAGGATTATAAAGAAACGCCCCTGCCCATCCCTTTGCCGATCCTAACACATCTGAATTGGAGAAACCACCAACAAATACAATCAGGTTGATATCAGTAAGATCTTCACGGCCAGATACCAGGTCGGTCATATGAACATCTTTTACGTCAAAGCCTGCGAGATAAAGTGTGTACGCCATTTCACGGTCGCCGTTCACGCCTTTTTCCCGAATAATGGCAGCGCGTAGCCCGGATGATTTTCGTCGTGATGGGTCAATGCCGAAGGTTTTAAATGTTCCATCAAAACTTGCTGGAAAAGCATACTTCAGGATTTGATGTTTATAGTTATGATAACGTTTTTCTGCGTGTGCTACGGGGCGTTGTTTCGCGTCTAGCAAGTAAGAAGTTTTGAACCAGGTGTCACGCAGTTCATCAATATCAAAAATGATCAGTTCGTTGCGATGATGGATTGATATTTTCCGCTCATCAGAAACATGACCGAGAATTTGCGCCTTGACACCCCGTTGTGTGAGCAACGCCATGACTTCATTCTCGTTTGAAGTTTGGAAGATAACACCTGGATTTTCACTGAAAAGAATTTTAACCAGATCATCCCCCAGTACCTGAAGATCGAGGGTTAAGCCAGTATCAGGTCTTGCGAAGCACATCTCCAGTAATGTAGTAACCATTCCGCCTTCAGAAATATCATGTCCAGCCAAAATCAAGTCGTTTTGGATCAGGTTCTGAATCGCCTCAAATGACTTAACAAAATAAGCATCATCTTTTATAGTAGGAACTTCATTCCCTAACAAATTCAGGATTTGCGCAAAGCTGCTTCCACCAAGTTTTTTACTATCGCCTGAGAGATCGACATAAATTATTTTTGAGCCGCCGAGCGGCTGTAATACAGGAGAAACTGTTTGTCGAAGATTGTTGACTTCTGCAACAGCAGAAATGATTACTGTTCCGGGAGCATACACAACATCGCCATCGGGATACTTTTGAGTCATCGATAAGGAATCTTTTCCTGTTGGAATATTAATACCGAGGTTAATGGCGAAATTGCTTACAGCCTCCACCGCCTTATAGAGTCTCGCATCTTCTCCGCTGTTTTTAGATGGCCACATCCAGTTCGCGCTTAACGACACACCTTTCAATCCGTGGGTGAGTGGAGACCAGACGATATTTGTAAGAGATTCTGCAATGGCAAGTTTACTGCCTGCCACCGGGTCGATAAGAGAAGCAGCCGGCGCGTGGCCAATCGCTGTTGCTATGCCCTTGTTGCTTAAGAAATCCAATGCCATAACGGCTACGTTGTTTAACGGCAGTTGAATAGGCCCACAAGTTTGTTGTGTTGCAACTTTTCCTGAAACAGAGCGGTCAACTTTGTTAGTAAGCCAGTCTTTACAGCTTACTGATTCAAGTTGTAAAACATGTTTTACATAATCATGCAGTTTTTTGATATCGTAGTGCACTGCGGCGTAGGGTATAGGCTGCGTTGTGTCTACAATAACCGTTTTTGGGGATGAACCAAAAAGATGATTTACCTGAAGATCAAATGGTTTTTTACTTTGATTTTTCTTTTCAAAAATTAGTCTGTGATCGCCGGTCGCTTCTCCCACAACATAAAAAGGCGCACGTTCCCGTTCAGAGATTTTTTGAAGTGTAGCGGCGTCCTTTTCCGAGATAGCTAAGCCCATCCGCTCCTGAGATTCATTGCTGATGATTTCTTTGTCAGATAAAGTTGGATCGCCGATGGGTAGTTTGTCAATATGAACTACCCCGCCGGTCTCTTCCAATAATTCCGAAAGGCAATTCAAATGGCCACCTGCGCCGTGATCATGAATGGATACGATGAGGTTGACATCCGATTCTACCATGCCACGAATTGCATTCATTACACGCTTTTGCATTTCAGGATTGGATCGTTGAATAGCATTCAGCTCGATCGCATTTCCATATTCACCTGTGGCGACTGACGACACAGCGCCTCCCCCCATACCAATTCTATAATTATCTCCACCGAGCAAGACAATTTTATCGCCAGACTTCAAGTGTTCTTTTTTTGAATCTTTTTCTTTTCCGAATCCAACACCGCCTGCCAGCATAATGACTTTGTCAAATCCAAATTTCTTGTCGGCTTCAAAATGTTCGAAGGTAAGAACGCTGCCGCAGATTAACGGCTGACCAAATTTGTTACCAAAGTCGGATGCGCCATCGGAAGCTTTAATCAGAATCTCTTCGGGTGTCTGATACAACCACTTTCTTTCCCTGAATTTTTTTTCCCACGGCCGTTCACCTTCGAGGCGAGGGTAGGAGGTTATGTAAACAGCTGTTCCTGCCAGCGGCAAAGATCCTTTTCCACCTGCAAGTCTATCACGGATTTCTCCTCCAGAACCAGTGGCCGCTCCGTTAAAAGGTTCGACAGTAGTGGGAAAATTATGCGTCTCGGCTTTTACTGAAATAACTGAATCAATGTCTTCGACTTGAAAATAATCCGGTATATCCTGCCGGGCAGGTGCAAATTGTTCAATTGTGGGGCCTTTTATAAAAGCAACGTTGTCTTTATAAGCTGAAACGAGCAAGTTTGGATTTTCCTTCGCGGTCTTTTTTATTAATTGGAAAAGAGTGAGTTCTTTTTCCTGGCCATCTATAATGAATGTTCCATTAAAAATTTTATGCCGGCAATGTTCCGAATTTACTTGTGAGAAACCGAACACCTCACTGTCGGTAAGTTTACGCCCAAGTTGTTTGCTAACGTTTTCGAGATATTCAATTTCTTCTGCGCTAAGCGCAAGCCCCTGCGCTTTACTGTAGGCGGCGAGATCATCAACTTCAAGAATAGGCTCAGGCACATGTAAAATGGTAAAGATTTCCTGGTTGAGGGAAGTGTAAAGCACTTCAAGCATCCGATCATATTTTATAGTTGCTGAGCCAACAATTTTAAACTCCTCGATTCGCTGAATGCCTGCAATTCCCATTGTTTGCGTCATCTCAACTGCGTTGGTACTCCACGGTGTTACCATTTCTTTCCGTGGGCCGATGAAGTTTCCGTTCAAATTTTTATCGGCAAGCGGCTCCGCACCACTAAAAAGCCAGGTAAGCTTTTGGATGTCAGAATTTTGTAAAGGTTGTGCCATTCCAACCGCGTAGAGCTTGTCGGCTTTTGAACGAAAAAATTGAATCATGGGTGAGTTAAATTGAGCCGCAAAAATACACGCATTTCACAGGAATCGGAGAGAATTTTTGCAAATAATAAGCATATGTACCGTAACATCAGGATGAAACCGTTGACGTTGTCTCAGCGCAGCTTATTTAACAAAATCCGGCCACTCTCGGCAATGAGCCCCGTATGTCCAACCGCAGGTGTCTCGAAGGTGTAATGATTAAGTTTATTTAATAGGGATTCCATATTTTTTGGCTGGATCACTTTATCGTACTGCCCAACAATCATTGTTAAACTAATTTTATAATGGTTGATTAATGATGCAAGTTGATTGATATCAAAACGTAAATGCCGGAACACGACCCATGTGTGATATACTCGGTTTCGCTTTTCTTCTGAATTCATTTGATAGGCTGCAAATTTCAATAACCCCTTATCTGCTAATCCTAAAGCATTAAGCGTCTTTAAAATCGACTCAAATCTCTCCGGATGATGGATCATGCTTTTGAAAAATTTTCGAAATAACAACGGATATGTAGCCAAGCTATACCAAAAGCTTGTTTTAATTCCATCAGGCGCTAACAAAATTATTTCTTCTATCCTGTGCGGAAAAGCTTCCAAGGTGGCTAACGCAAATTTTCCGCCCATGCTGAACCCGACAACTGAAAATTTCTCAATCTGATTTTCTTTTAAAAATTCTTGCATCGTTTCCTTCCAATGCCCTTTCTCCAGAGGCGATTCGCCATATCCCCAGGTACTCTGACCATGGAAATAGAGATCAAATATGTAAGCCGTATAATGGCCCATAAGCAAGCTGGATAAGGAATGGAAACTATAATTATCCTGTCCAAACCCATGGAACATTATTAACTTCCGCGGTCCGTTTCCCAGCGTTTTGTAATGAAGCTTCGAATTTTTGAACTGAAAGAACCGTGAGGACATGGGATAATAATCGCGATTATTATTTAAAACGCTAACAAGGAAGCTGAAACTTTTTAATGCCAATGACTTATTCCATATTCCAATTCTATTTATTGCTAAATTCGAAGCATAAGAATTTCGTGGCTGTAATTGTCCTCAACAACTAACATGCGATTTCGTCGAAGCGGTGAATAAAGGATTAAATCTTTTGGAAACGAATATAGATCCACAGGTAATATTCTCAATTTTTGAGTTATCATCTGAAGTTACCTGGGTATTGCATGGGAATGAATATGCTTGTTACGCATCTCAAGAACAAAAATCCAAATTTGGAATTCCCGAGCCCGTGACTGTTGATTTTTGGTTGTCGAGGATCCATCCGGAGGATAAAGAGCGCGTGGTAAAAGGTTTTAGTGAAGCGATTAAAAATAAGAAAACTGTTTTCTTTCAGCATGAATACCGGTTTAAAGGCCGTGATGAGACGTACTACCATGTGCTGGATAAATTAAAATTTATTAGAAATTCCAGTGGCAAAGTAAAAACCGCTATCGGCGTATGGAAAGACATCACTGACATTGTTCAGAAGCAAGTTAAGCTGGAAAGCACCAACAGTGCGATGGAGATTGACAGATCTCGGTTTAAACTGATTTCGGAAATGTCAAATGCGGCCATGTGGGAGCAGGATTTTGCCACTGGAAGAATAAATTGGTTTGCAGGAAGTAACGCGTTGGAAGAATTTGGCCTTAGCAAAGAGGACTATACACATGAGGATTGGAAAGCGTCTATCCATGTGGAGGATCGTGAGCGGGTCATTCGGTATTTTGATTATATCATAACATCAGGTGCTCGTAGGTTTGTTGACGTTTATCGAGTTCGAAAAGTAACCGGAAAATATGCGTGGATGATGGATCAAGCTACTATTATTCGTGATGTCAACGGTAAGGCTGTACGAGCGTTAGGCGGCTGGATGGATATTACCCGAGAGAGGACCCGTGAGCAGGTGTTGGAAAAGGCACTTCAATATCAACGGAACTTGAATGAGCAGTTGATGTTAAGTGAAGCGAATTTAAATGCGACGATCAACAATACAACTTTACTAGTATGGTCAGTGAATAAAGATTATACATTGATTGCCTTCAATGAGCCAGTTAAGAATTATTTCCAAACTAATTATGGTCTTGAGCTGAAGCAAGGCGAAAAGATGATTAAGGATGACACGACTGATTCTGAGTTGATACGCCTCCGAAAAAAATGGGCAAGCCGTTATAATCGCGCATTGAGTGGAGAAGTATTTAAGGAGTCGCAACAAAACAACGACCGATATATGGATTATTCACTGAGTCCAATTATTGGTCGAAATGGTATTACAGGTGTTTCTGTTTTTGCAGAAGATGTTACGGAACGAATTCAGAAGGAAAGAGAACTTGCAAAGGCGAACAAAACAATTGGTGAATTGAAATTAATGGCGTTACGGTCAGTGATGAATCCTCACTTTGTTTTTAACGCACTTAATTCGATACAATATTTTATAGCAAAAAATGACAGGCTCAATGCAATTAACTACTTGTCGACATTCTCAAAATTGATACGCGGCATTTTAACAAATTCAGTAAGTAATAAAGTTAAGCTTTCAGAAGAAATTGAACTTATAAAACATTATGTGAATCTTGAGCTGCTGAGGTTTGAAAACAAATTTGATTTTATACTTACTATCGGACCTGAACTCGAAATCGATAACATTGAAATTCCGTCCCTGTTAATTCAGCCGTATGTTGAAAACGCCATTCTTCATGGGCTATATAATAAACCAACAAAAGGTACTCTCCGTATCGCGGTCCATGAGGATCAGGGCTTCCTTCTTTTTGAAATCGAAGATGACGGCGTCGGACGCGAAACGGCTCAAAAACTGCGTCAGCAAAATTTTCCTCAGCACAAATCCATGGGCACTATTTTGACAGAAGAACGGTTAAGACTAATTAACCTCGAAGAAAAAGCTTCTTTCGAAATTATAGATCTTTTCAAAGATGAACTGCCGGCGGGCACGTTAGTGAAGATTTGGGTAGCTATGTAAGAAATTACAGCTTTCTTAACAACTTGGAATGCAGTCTTTAATTACGTTTGAGCGTGGATAACAGACCCTCTATGTTGAAAGCGATAATTGTCGATGATGAGGCAAAAGCCAGGGAAAATCTCCAGTTACTTTTACAGGATTTCGTCAAAGGTGTCGAAGTAGTTGCCTTATGCCAGAATATTGCTGAAGCTGTAGAGGCTGTGGCTGTTCATGCTCCACAAGTTGTATTTCTTGATATTCAGTTGCAGCGTGAAACCGGCTTCGATCTTTTAACAAAATTGAAGGAGGTAAATTTCGAGGTGATATTCACAACGGCTTACACCGAATATGCAATCAAGGCTTTTAAATTTTCCGCGATTGATTATTTGCTGAAGCCCATTGACATTGATGAACTAATCAAGGCGGTGGGGAAAGTAGAAAAGCGTGTTGGTAACAATATGACCAGCCGCTTGACAGAACTTGTTCAAAACTTGAAACATGGTTCATCAGAAAACTTTAAAATTGCTTTACCAACATTAGAAGGATTAGTTTTTGTCAATGTAAAAGACATCCTTTACTGTGAAGCTTCAAGTAATTACACACAGATTTTTACCACAGAAGAAAAGTATTTAGTTAGCAAGACTTTGAAAGAATACGATGAGTTGTTATCGGACCATAATTTTTTCCGCATCCATAACTCATATCTGATCAATATTAATTCAATAAAAAAATATGTAAAAGGAGAAGGCGGCTATGTCGTATTAAATAACAATATATCGCTGGATGTCTCTAAACGAAAAAAAGAAGCTTTTTTAAACAGAATTGGTGTTCGAAGCACGAATTAACCAACGGTTGAACGCGGTCTACTTTTTCATAGAAGTAGTATTTTTTGATCCAAGATCAAAGTTCGTCCAAATAGGACTTGTAGTTTAAGGCCTGCGATTTTTTAAGACCAAGACAAAATGAGTAAGAAAAAATTTAAAAGTGAATGTATTAAAATTTACGTAAACAGTACGGTGGGCTCCGTTGCCGTTGAGTGGTTCGCGCCATCAACACACGAAGATCGTGAAACCCTTACTAAAGGATTTTACGGACGGAATGAAAACGAACTCATTCGCTGGATCGGAATGTGGAATTGGAAAATAAAACAGAATTGATGGCATTTCTCGTATATAAAAAGTCCTGGTTATGCCAGGACTTTTTTTATGGTTTTTATTGTGGAATGAAAACGCTTCCACTTACTAAACCAATCATCCAGATACTAATTCAAACCATCCAGCTAATCGTTTTAGGTCGGCAGATAGTCTCTTCTACCATACCTTTACCCTCGGATAGTAGAATTTCTTGCGATTTAGGTTAGGGTTTAGGTTTGCAAGAATAATTAAAGGCCTAGTGGTAGACGACCACAAGGCCTTTATTTTTTTGTAGAAGAGTGTCTGCTGGCCCGCATAATCAATAACGCTGGCTTCAGATGATTAACAAGTGCCAAGAAGCAAACTTATTAACAGAGGATGAACTAAAGCGTCCATCCTTCACGGTATTGATCTCTCACAAATTGATTTGCTTCATCAAAGTTTGTGATCTTCATATTTTTTGCATCCCACAATAATTTCTTTCTTCCAGGATAACCTTTTCCTTCAGGGCCGCGCATTGAGTAGCTACGAATCGCTAGATTACCCATTAAGACGGCTTCGGTAAATGGCCCTGCGTATTCAAAAGGAGAACTAACCTCCATTTTTCCATACCCTTTAAGGCAAGCGTCCACCCATTGGGTATAATGCCCAGCCTCGCCTCCTATAACACGAGGGATCGTGGGGGTTGGAAGTGTTACCTCTTTCATTCGGGTGGATGGGATTAAGGTTGGCATGATCGAATAATTACCCATCAGCTTTCCTTTGGTTCCTTCGAATATGTACCCATTTCCTCCTTCACCCATGCGTTCTTCAGGAAGCAATTCTTCTGGTCTTTCCGGAAGTAATCCACCATCCATCCAGGTGAATTTGATATTGCCTTTACCGTCTTTGCGTGGAAATTTCAAATGAATAATGGAAGAGGCCGGGCAGCTATCCTGATAGTTTGCTTCTTTGAAGAAATCCGCCCAGGCTGTTGTTGAACTGCACTCAACTTCTGTAGGATAGTCGATAGGCAGAATTCGGAAAGCAGCATCCATGATATGGCAAGCCATGTCGCCTAAGGCACCCGTTCCAAAAGGCCACCATCCTCTCCAATTAAAGGGAAGGTATGCAGGGTTGTAGTCGATGTATTTTGCAGGACCCAGCCATAGATTCCAATCAACTTCAGGGGGCACAGGATGTGTCCCTGTGGGTGTTGGGACCCCTTGCGGCCAAACAGGTCTGTTCGTCCATGTTGTTACTTTGGTAACATCACCAATCAAGCCTGCGTCGATCATTTCTTTTGCTACGCGCACGTAATCTGCAGAAGCATATTGATTCCCCATTTGGGTTACCACTTTGTATTTCTTAGCTGCTTCTGTAAGCATGCGTGCTTCATAGATTGAATGAGTAAGCGGTTTTTGCACATACACATGTTTGTTGCGTTGCATGGCAGCCATTGCTACAACGGCATGGGTATGGTCGGGGGTTGACACCGAAACGGCATCAATTCCTTTACCTTCCTTATCAAGCATTACGCGAAAGTCTTTGTAATACTTTGCCTGTGGAAAATTTGTCTTTGATTTGACAGCCATCCGATCATCCACATCACAGAGAAAAGCAATTTTAGCTTTTGGATTTTGGGCGAATCCTGTGAGATCACTTTCGCCTTTTCCGCCAACGCCTACACCGGCTATGTATAACGTATCGCTAGGAGGAACGAAACCCTTCCCGCCTAATACAAACCGTGGGAGAATCGTAAATCCCGCTGCTGCCAGTCCTGCATTCTGAATGAATTTTCTTCGGGAAATTACTGCCGTTTTATTATTCTTTTCTTTTCGTGCCATACGATTTAATTTTTTCGATCCAACCCGTTTTTACTTTTAAACTAGTTTCCATCCACTTCTGTATTCGCGTTTCACGAATTGATTCGCATCATCGAAATTGGTAATCTTCATGTTTGCCCCATCCCATAAGAGTTTAATATTTCTTCCAGGATAGTCAAATTCGGTAGGCTTATCTTTTTTCGGTTTACGAATATCATGACTTCGAATGGCAAGATTTCCCATTAAAATCGTTTCAGTCAACGGGCCGGCTATTTCAAAAGGTGAACTGACTTCCATTTTACCGTATCCTGCCTGGCAGGCTTCAACCCACTGAGCATAATGTCCGTTCGCACCGTCTGGCACACGCTTAATACTTTGTGGTACTTTTACCTCCTGTGTTTTAGAAGTTGGCAACAGACTTGGGTACATCCCATACGTACCACACATCATCTTACCTTTTGTACCTATGAAAATTACGCCATTGCCGCCATCACCCATCACTTCATTTGCTCCCAATTCATCGGGCCGCTCCGGCTGAATTCCACCGTCCATCCAATGCATTTTAACAGGAGATTTTCCATCCCGTGCAGGGAAGGTCAATATGATGTGAGAGGAAGGAGGGCAGCTTTCGGGAAAGTAGCCGCGTTTAAATTCATCTACATACACACTACCTACACTAGCCGTCACTTCTGTTGGATAATTCAATCCCAGCACACGAAAGGGAGGTTCAACAATGTGGCACGCCATGTCGCCGAGGGCACCGGTTCCATAGTCCCACCATCCACGCCAGTTGAACGGAACAATCTTTTCCACGTATTCTTTATTTGGCGCTGTACCTAACCATAAATCCCAATCCAATTCTTTTGGTACTGGCGCAGCCTTGTCTGGCCATGCAATTCCCTGTGGCCAAACGGGTCTGTTGGTCCAGCAGTATACCGTGTGGACATCGCCGATAGTGCCAGCGTTGTACCACTCGCGAAGTTGGCGTACGCCATCGCCCGAAGCCCCTTGATTTCCCATTTGGGTAACGACCTTATATTTTTTTGCAGCTTCGGTGAGCATCCGCGCCTCATAGATATCATGTGTCAACGGTTTTTGCACGTACACATGTTTTCCAAGTTGCATGGCAGCCATGGCTTGGACGGCGTGGTTATGGTCGGGCGTCGACACAGAAACTGCATCAATGTGTTTATGCTCTTTATCAAGCATGATCCTGAAATCTTTGTAGTATTTTGCCTTTGGATAAGCAGCAACCGATTTTGCAGCGCGGCGGTCATCAACATCACACAGGTATGCTACTTCAGCCTTGCCGCTTTTCGCAAAACTTGAAAGGTCACTTTCACCTTTTCCACCTACCCCAATGCCTGCTACGTATAGCATGTCACTCGGTGGCCGGTGGCCAATGCCTCCTAAGACAAAGCGTGGTACTATTGTAAACGCCGAAGCGGTTAGTCCGGCTGTACGAATGAATTTCCTTCTGGATATAGAGCCTGAACTCGATTTTTTTTTCTTTTCCATTCTGATTCAATTATCTGGTTGTGAGTTATTCGTTTTTATTCTATCGCATGTTGATTATGGGAAGCAAACGTGGCGGTATTCGGGCAAGATGCGAGGCTAAAAAAAATGTTAATCGTTATCCAGTTGAATAACGATTAACGTTCAATAAAGGCTTCGGCTAGCTATCGAACTTTACGCTCTCAGCCAAAGTTCGTTCGTCATATTTCACACCGTATTGCGCCAAGACATCTTCGGGTACGCCATCCCACTGGTTGGGACGGTTGCCCACATACCCCAAATCTTTTATACCAATTTCACTGGTGAAAAAGCCACACGCTGTGAGATCGCGCATGGTGTTAAAAAATGCCACACCCTGTTGTAACTCCGGTTTAGCTTTTTCTGGAAATGCAATATCATCAATGATTTCTATTTGTTGTTGTGAGCTACTGGATGCAAAGTCAGTATTAAATCGCTTCAAGCTCTGCATATCCAACCACTTAATACCACCGCGAAGAGGAGTTTGATAGCGCGGCTGATCCTTCACGATAAATTCAATGAAGGCAGGAACGCCTGCTTCGCTTGCACTTCCTGAAACTTCATCCTTTGGAATAATGATATCGCTGAGGATGGTTATGGTTTTCATTTCATGCTCATCAAAGAATTTTTCACTTTGAAGCTTTTTCTCTCGGGCAAGTTCTGCTGGTGTACGATCAATCGTAAATGCAACCTCCGGTTCTTTAGCTTCTACCTTAGGTTTTGTTTCGCACGACTGGAGAAGGGTGGCTGCGCCAACCGAACTTACCGCAAGGGTTTTTAAATATTTTCTTCTGTCCATAATTTCAAATTAAAAGGTTTGAGTTCAGGCTTATAGATTTTGTTTTTTTAATTCATCGATAATGTATTCGGACGCTCGCATCGATAAAGCGAGTATCGTCCACGTTGGATTTTTATCAGCTTGCGAAACAAACGGGCCACCGTCTACCACAAAAAGATTCTTGCAATCATGGGCCTGATTAAATTTGTTTACAACCGATTTTTTTGGATCATTCCCCATGCGTGTTGTTCCTACTTCGTGAATAATTCGGCCGGGTGCTTCCAGTCCGTATTGGTTTTCAGGAGTTCCATTATTACCCCAGGTGATAACGCCTCCCATCTTTGTAATAATTTCAGCAAAGGTTTCCTTCATATGTTTGGCTTGCTGAACTTCATAATCGCTCCACTTGTAATGGAATCTTAAAACCGGTATACCATACTTATCAACCGTGCTTGGATCAATTTCGCAGTAATTGTCTTCTCTGGCTACCGCTTCGCCTCGGCCTGACATACCAAAATGAGCACCATAGAAATAGCGGTAGTCATCTTTTAAGGAAGCGCCATATCCTCCGGCATCTTTTACTTTGCCATCACGTCCAGGGTATTTGCCATTTGTACCTTGCATACCAAAACCAAAACCATATCCTGGCATCCCCATACCACCATAATACTCGATATGATAACCTCTAGGAAAGTTTAATTTCTTGTTGTCAAGCCACCACGGTGTGTATACATGCATACCACCGACACCATCTTCGTTATATCTTTTCCTTCCTATCAGTTTAGGAAGAATTCCGCCCATATCCGTACCGGTAGAATCATGAAGATATTTACCTACAACACCACTAGCATTGGCTAGTCCGTTTGGATTCTGTGATGATTTTGAATTCAGCAGCAATCGCGCCGATTCACAAGCACTGGCGGCCAATATCACAACTTTTGCGTTCACAGTGTATTCCTGGAGGTCGTCTTTGTTGACGAAAGAAACACCGGTTGCTTTGCCATCACTATTGGTAAGCACTTCTCGAACCATTGCGTTTGGAATAATATCTACATTACCTGTAGCGATCGCTGGTTTAACCAAAACAGAAGATGAAGAAAAATCTGCGTGTACAGTACAGCCCCTATTGCATTGAGAACAGTAGAAACACACACCTCTTTCTTTATTAACTGGCTTGGTAAGTATGGATAAGCGCGAAGGTATAACCGGGATGTTTAGGGCAGTGCCCGCGTCTTTAATAAAGAGCTCGTGCAAGCGTGGTTTCGGAGGTGGAAGAAAAATTCCATCAGGCTCGTTCGGCATATTTTCTTTGGATCCGAATACACCTATCAATTGATCCACTTTATCATAAAAAGGGGCCACATCTTCATATGCGATTGGCCAATCATCTCCTAATCCGTCTACGCTTTTGTGTTTGAAATCCTTTGGGCCAAAACGTAACGAAATTCTACCCCAGTGATTGGTCCGACCGCCAACCATCCTCGAGCGAAACCAATCGAACTTGGTTCCATCTTTTCGGGTATAAGGTTCGCCTTCTAGTTCCCACCCGCCATAGGCGGCGTCGAAATCGCCGAAGTGCCTATAAGGAGTGCTCGCACCTCGGCGAGGAGATTCCCATGGCCACTTTAATTGAGTTACATTTTTTGCAGGGTCGTAGAGCGGACCTGCTTCCAGCAGCACTACTTTTATTCCAGCGTTCGCCAGTACATAAGCAGCCATTCCTCCACCTGCACCAGAACCTACAATACAAACATCATAAGCTTTGGCAGTTTTTTTAATTTGAAAATCGGGCATAGAGTTTTATAAGTTTGACTAAAGTAATTGTTTTCTTTTTAGATGATAGCGCTGTTTACGCAAACATTTTAAAAAATTATGCGTGCGTTGGCACATTCCGGATGAATGACAAAAAAATCTTGTTTAAGAGGCGCCCGGGCAGAGTTAATCACAAACACGATGTTGGCATGCAATTCAAAATGAATTTTTATTTCTTAAGGAGACTTTTTCTTGGGCACAGGATCATAACCGTGCGTTCCCCAGGGGTGGCAGCGTGATATTCTTTTCGCACCCAGCCAAATACCTTTAATTACACCCCATTCCAAAATCGCTTCAATAGTATATTGAGAGCATGTAGGAGTGTGCCTGCAGTTTGCCCCAATCAGCGGGGAAAGTGTGAGCTGATATAAACGTATGGGGAGTATAAAAATTTTTCTTATCAAGAGGTCATTTTTTACTCAATAGTATAGCTCATTTCTCCTTTTTTTCCATCCATCAATTGCACGCCCATTGCTTTTAAATCGTCGCGAATTTTATCTGAGAGCTTATAGTTTTTGTCTTCTCTGGCCTTTTTACGCAAGTCTATCAGCACCTGAATCACACCACTAAGCAATTCCTGGTTATGCTCTTCTTCGGATTTTAGGCCTAACACAGCTTCCATAAATGTAATGTATCCTTCTTTGAATCCCTCGAAAGTATTACTACCGACATCGCTCAATGATGTGTTACCCGATTTGAAATCATAAATACGGGCGGACATTTCAAATAACACCGCCAGAGTTTTGGCTGTATTAAAATCGTCGCACATATTTTTGTAGAGTTCATCAACAAGCTTAAGCAGTGCGTCATCCAAGGCAGTATGTTTTATCGACCCACCAGGATGAACGAGCTTTTTAATTAGCACTAAGGCATTTGAAAGTTTTCTAAAACCTTTTTCTGCAGCTTGTAGTGCTTCATTCGAAAAATCCAATGTACTGGAATAATGCGATTGAAGCATGAAAAATCTAACGGTCATGGGCCCGTAACCTTTGTCAAGTAACGAGTGCGTACCGCTAAATAATTCTCTGGGAAGAAATGAATTGCCAAGAGATTTACTCATTTTCTGACCGTTCACAGTAAGCATATTGGAATGGATCCAATACTTTACGGGTGGTTTGCCAGTTGCTCCCACGGATTGTGCTATTTCACATTCGTGATGGGGGAACTTCAAATCGATGCCACCGCCATGAATATCAAAAGTTTCACCAAGGTATTTGGTACTCATCACCGTACATTCGATATGCCACCCTGGAAATCCTATGCTCCAGGGTGAAGGCCAACGCATAATATGAGAAGGTGAGGCTTTTTTCCAAAGTGCAAAATCTACTTTATTCTTTTTCTCATCCTGGCTGTCGAGCTTGCGCCCGCTTTCCATCAACTCTTCCACTACACGCCCGGAAAGAACGCCATAATTATGGTGTTCATTGTATTTTAGAACATCGAAATAGACAGAACCATTAACCACATAGGCCAAGCCTTGATCGATTAACTTTTTTGTGATTTCGATTTGTTCTACAATGTGCCCGGTGGCCGAGGGCTCAATGCTCGGGGGAAGGAGATTAAATTGCCGGAGTACCTCGTGAAAATCATCTGTATAGTGTTTCACAACCTCCATGGGCTCAAGTTTTTCAAGTCGAGCTTTTTTTGCAATCTTATCTTCACCCTCATCACCGTCATTTTCAAGGTGTCCAACGTCCGTAATATTTCTTACATACCGGACTTTATAACCCAAATGAAGTAAGAATCTAAAGACAACATCGAACGAAAGAAAGGTGCGAACGTTTCCAAGATGAACGTCACTGTATACAGTAGGTCCACAAACATACATTCCAACGTGGCCTGCATTAACGGGGGTAAACAGTTCCTTTTTACCGCTGAGGGAATTTGTCAGGTGAAGGGGGTATTTTTCGTAATGATTCATTTTTAAAAAGCTGCCAAATTAACATAATATTGCGGAATTTGAGCATTTTTAGTTGCAATTGGGCCGCCCCAGATAAGTAAACTAAATTTGCAGAAAACGTTTGCGGTGACGATTCCTAAAAAAAAATCTCGATTTTAGGATAGCTTCAAATAGAATTCCACTACATTCGAACACACATACCTTCTAAAAAAGCCCAAGTTTTATTGGGTATGTACTATAAACCAAATTATTTAACCCAAACTTATGACTATGAAAGAACTCTACAAGAGGTTGAGTTTATCATTAGCGCTGTTGCTAATGCTTTCATCAGCAGTACTAGCCCAAGAAAGAGTGGTGACGGGTACTGTTAAAGATGAAAATGGAGAATCGATGCCAGGTGTGAACATCCTGGTGAAAGGCACTGCATCAGGTACGGCCTCGGATGCAGACGGAAAGTTTAGTATCTCCGTTCCGGGAGATGACGCCGTATTAGTATTCACTTTTATTGGTTATACAACCAAAGAAGTATCCGTTGGCAGTAGAACAAACATTGAAGAAAGTTTAGCACCAGATGCAGTTTCTTTGGATGAAGTCGTAGTAACAGGATATGGTGTTGATAAACGCCGTGAGTTAACTGGATCGGTTTCCACCGTGAAGGCGAAGGACTTAACTGTTGTGCCTACCGGTAACGTTGAACAAATGTTACAGGGCCGTGTTCCAGGGGTTACCGTTATTACAAATGGACAGCCGGGAACTGCCAGCCAGATTCGCGTGCGTGGATTTGGAGCGTTTACTGGTAATAATCCGCTTTACATCGTTGATGGAGTACCCACAGACGACATTAGCTTTCTTAATCCTGATGACATAGAAACCACAACAGTTTTGAAGGATGCGGCTGCCGCTTCAATTTATGGAGCCAGAGCGGCTGCTGGTGTGATCGTTTACACAACAAAAAGAGGCAAGAAGGATCAAAAATTAAATATTACCTATGACGGTATGTTTGGTTTTACAGACCCTGGAAACGGTCAGCCTATGATGAACCCTACCGATTTTGCTGAATGGACATGGCAGGCTCAACGCAATACCGCCACGCAAAACGGAAAAGATCCACTTCAACAAATCATCGACTTTAAACATCCTCAGTTTGGAATTGGCGCTAATCCAGTCATTCCAGATTATTTATCAGTTGGGGGTACTCCAGGTGTAAGTGGTAACGTTGATTTGGCAGCTGAAAGATTGAAATATAATGTTGACCCACGGAATGGTTCGGCATACCAGGTTATTGCTGCTAATAAGGAAGGAACCGACTGGTACAAAGAAGTAACCCGTACAGCTCCAATTATTAGACAGACGCTTGGTTTTTCAGGCGCAGGTGAAAATAGCCGTTTCTATATCGGTTTAAGTGGTCAGGATCAGAAAGGTATTCTTCTAAATAATAGCTTTAAGCGCTACGCACTCAGGGTAAATTCTGAATTTGATGTTTTAAAGAATTTGAGAATAGGTGAAAGCATTCAAGTTACCTACAGGTCTGTTGTAGGACAGGGTGGAGCTGGAAATGGACAAGGCGTAGCTGCGGATGAAAATGATATCCTGCAAGCTTTCCGGATGCCATCCATTATTCCGGTTCGTGATGTGTTCGGTGGTTATGCGGGTACTGCTGCAAAGGGTTTTAACAACCCCAGAAACCCAGTTGCTAACAGAGAGGGCCAAGAAAACAATGGTGCCTTTCAAACAGCAGCCTTCGGAAATGTCTATTTAGAGTGGGATCCTATTCCTGACTTGACACTTCGTACAAGCATCGGAGGAAATTATGGAAGCGCTTTCCAAAAAGGATATACACGCTGGCAATATGAAAACTCTGAAAATAATTCAGCTTTTGGATTCAACCAGTCACAGCAGTATTATTTCGCATGGGTATTTACCAATACGGCAACATACAAGAAGACTTTTGGCAAACATTCAGCTGAAATTTTAATTGGCCAAGAAGCACTAAATAATGGAAAGGGTTGGAATATGAGCCAATCCGGTTTGAATCCATTTTCTTGGGATCCTGACTACGTTAACATGTCTAATCTGGATTCAAGAAACCCGCCAAACAGCGATCAGTTCTTAGGTGTTAACTTCTCGTCATTATTTGGTCAGGTGAAGTATACATTCAATGAGAAATATATTATTAGTGGTGTGATACGCCGCGACGGATCATCAAGATTTGGTGCTAACAACCGTTATGGTGTATTTCCTGCTGTGTCAGTTGCATGGAGAATTTCATCCGAAAACTTTATGCAAAACCTGCCATTCGTTACCGACCTGAAGATTCGTGGCGGTTACGGCGAAATGGGTAACTCAAACAATGTTGACCCTTCCAACCAATACTTTTTGTACGGCGGAAGTGTGGCGCAGTCTTCATATGACATCAGCGGAAGTAACAGTAAAGCTACTACAGGTTTCTACCGTACACGTATCGGAAACAAAGATGCTAAGTGGGAAACCAGTGTTACAAAAAACATTGGTATCGATGGTCAGTTCTTTGATGGAAAATTGGATTTGATAGTAGACTTCTGGAGAAAGGAAACTGAAGATTTGCTAATACAAGTGCCAGTTACTGCAACTGCTGGATATAGGGCTACCGTTCCGTCTGTTAACATTGGTACAATGTTAAATGAGGGGATCGATCTGATGTTGGGAACAAAAGGTAATTTCACTCAAGATTTGAAATATGAATTTGAATTAAATGGTAGCTGGTTGAGAAACGAAATCACAAGTTTGGCCCCTGGTCTTACTTATCTGACTTCTGTAAATCCTGGATTTAGAGGAATTAACCCAATCAGAAATCAACTTAACCACTCTATTTCTGCATTCTATGGTTACAAAGTGCTTGGTTTATTCCAAACTGTTGAAGAAGTGAATGCTGCTCCCGAACAATCAGGAAAAGGGTTAGGGAGGTTCAGATATGAGGACCTCAACGGAGATAATATAATCAATGACCAAGATCGAACTTATCTTGGAAGCCCGGTACCTAAATTTACCGGAGGTTTCAAATTCATTCTTCGTTACAAAGGATTTGACTTAGAAGGATACTTATACACTTCGTTAGGGAACAAGATTTTCAACGTATCGAAATGGTTTACTGATTTCTACCCTTCTTTCCAAGGTGCAGCTATCAGCGAGCGTGTGAAAGGATCGTGGACACCTGAAAATAGAGGCGCTTCAATTCCTATCTTCGAGAGTGCGTCAAATTTCAGTACAAACACTCAATCGAACTCTTTCTATGTTGAAGACGGTTCTTATTTACGCTTCCAGAATTTAACTTTAGGTTATAACTTGCCAACGGCGGTGTTGAACAGAGCTAAGATGACTAAGCTGCGTATTTTCGTAGCTACCAATAACCTATTTACAATCAGTGGATATGATGGTTTGGATCCTTCAGTTGGTGGTAATGCCGATACTAATTTTGGTATTGACGTGGGAAATTACCCAATCACGAGAAGCTTCACAGCTGGCTTAAACGTAGGGTTCTAACAAATCATTTTAAGAAAATCAATTATGAAATATAACATCAAAAGAACACTTAAAAGTAAGGTGATGTGGTCAGTGTTCGTGACCCTTTCCCTACTGTATTCTTGCTCGGACAGTTTTCTGGAGGTGCCTGCTCCTGGATCTCTTAATGAAGAATTGCTTTCAAACGGCCCTGGTATTGAAGCCGCTCTTTTAGCGGTTTATTCTCAGGTAAATGGACGCGATAACCGTATGGGTTCTCCTTCAAACTGGGTTTGGGGAAGTATTCGTGGTGGAGAAGCAAACAAGGGAACTGACCCTGGAGACTTTTCTGATATTAATCCGATTCAACGTTATGAAGCACTGCCTTCACAAGGAGTTATTCGAGATAAGTATAATGCCAACTATGAAGGTGTATCCAGGGCTAACCGTACACTTAGGCTGGTATCGCTCGCACCTGGGGAAACTAACGCCCAAACAGCTCAAAAATTGAGTGTTGAAGCTCAAGCGAAATTCCTCCGCGCGCACTTTTATTTCGAATTAGCACGTGGTTTCGATAAAACACCTTATGTAGATGAAAACATCGACGTAGCAGGTGCTGGGGTTGAACCTGGTATCGAGAAAGTACCAAATGACAAATCACTTTGGCCAATGATTGAAGCAGATATGTTGTTTGCTTATAACAATCTGCCTGAAACTCAAGCCCAAGTTGGACGCGTAAACAAATGGGCTGCTGCTTCATACCTTGCTAAAATCTATATGTACCAAGGCAAATACCAGGCAGCTTTGGATTTATTTGAATTGATCATTCCAGCTGCTTACGGTGGGACAGGAAGCGGAAAAACATCCAATGGTAAAACTTATGGACTGGTACCGCTCTATGCTGACATCTTTAAGGCTTCAAATGATAACAATGAAGAATCAGTATGGGCTTATCAGGCTGCAGCTAACACAGGGAGTGTTAACAACGCTAACCCTGAGTTTGACTTGAACTGGCCATATAACACTGGCGCTGACGGTCCTGGTAACTGCTGCTCTTTCTTCCAGCCTACGTTCGAAATGGGTAACTCTTTCCGTACATCAGGTGGTCTTCCACTCTTAGAAGATGGAACAGGCGCATACGACCCGGCTTATAACTTGCCTGCTAATGAATTGCTGACTGATATGGGAAAGGAAACGGCCGACCCCTTTACGCCTGATGCTGGTCCTGTTGATCCTCGTTTGGACCACTCTATCGGCCGCAGAGGTATTCCTTATCTTGACTGGCAGGACTTCCCTGGTAAAGCTTGGATCCGTAACCAGCCTAACGCTGGACCTTATCAAACTAAAAAGTATGCTTATTACAAGACTGATAAAGGAAGCTTACAGGATAACACTTCATGGACCCCTGGTTACACAGCAATCAATTACACCATCATTCGTTTTGCTGATGTTCTATTGATGGCTGCGGAAGCAGAATATGAAGTTGGTAGCCCAGAAAGAGCAAGAGAACTTGTTAACTACGTTCGTGCGAGAGCAGCAAATCCGGCTGGCTTCGTGATGAAAGGTGGCAACCCAGCTGCTAACTATGTAATTAATCAATATCCTGGTCCTTGGGCAAAAGACGCAACTGCGCTTGAGGCAATCAGATTTGAACGCAAACTTGAGCTCTCCGGCGAAGGTCACCGTTTTTACGATCTAGCCCGTTGGAGCGGTGCTTATGGTGCCCCGACAAGTACACCTGACTACATCGAAAGGGTAATCACAGGCTACTTAACTTATGAATCTCCAAAATTGCCTTCAGGCGCATTTGCAGGTGCTAGCTTCGAAGCAAAAGATCGATTCCTTCCATTGCCTCAAGCTGAAATAGACTTGGTTGGACCAGATATATTAAAACAAAATACAGGATTCTAAATAATCCTAGCAACGTTACTCTTTTAAATAAGGCCAATGTAAATTGGCCTTATTTTTTTACCCATGCGATTCAGATCACTTATTCTTGCAGGCGTCCTGACATTTTCAACCCTCCTTACCCAGTGTAATAAGAAAGCAAATACATTGTTTCAACTAAAGGATGCTGACGACACGGGCATTTATTTTAATAACCTCGTAGTTGAATCTGACAGCTTTAATATTTTAACCTACGAATACATCTACAACGGTGGGGGTGTGGGTATTGCCGATTTCAATAACGATGGTAAGCAGGATATTTTCTTTAGCGGTAATCAGGTTCCCAATAAACTTTATCTAAATCAAGGCGGATTTAAATTCAATGATGTAACTGAAAGGGCAAATGTGAACGTTCCGGGTCGTTGGAACTCGGGTGTAGTGGTAGTCGATATAAATAATGATGGCTGGAAAGATCTATATGTCTGTGCCACAACAAACCCTAATCCTGAAGATCGACGAAACATGCTTTTTGTTAACCAAGGCTTAAATGATGCGGGTGAACCTGTATTTAAGGAAATGGCGGGGCAGTACAAAATTGATCACGATGGCCATAGCGTTATGGCAGCTTTCTTCGACTATGATCTTGATGGTGATTTAGATTTATACGTTCTGCAAAATCAAAAGCTGTTGAACGCACCGACCAACTACCGACCAAAAATTGCAGACGGATCTGCTGCTAATAACGATAGATTATTTAGAAATGAAGGCAATGGTACTTTCACAGATGTCACGTTGGAAGCCGGAATTCTATTTGAAGGATTTGGACTAGGGCTGGCGATATCAGATCTCAACAAGGATGGCTGGCCTGATATTTATGTATCCAATGATTACTTGTCTAATGATATTTTATACATCAATAACAAGAATGGCACTTTCAAAAATCTGACAGCGGATTTCATAGGGCATCAAAGTCAATTTTCTATGGGCAATGATGCTGCAGATATTAATAACGATGCACTCCCCGATATCATTACACTGGACATGCTCCCGGAAACTAATGCCCGGAAAAAGACTACGATTGGTAATAAAAGTTATTTAACATATATAAATAACGAAAAATTCGGATATGAATATCAGTACGTTCGCAACATGCTACATATTAATAACGGTCTTGATCAGCAGATCAAATTTAGTGAGATCGGACAACTTGCCGGTATTTTTCAAACAGAGTGGAGTTGGTCGCCGTTGATGGCTGACTTTGATAATGATGGAAACAAGGACGTTCTTATTACTAACGGATTCCCAAAAGATATAACTGATAAGGACTTTGCCAACTACAGGGCTGATGTAGGTAACATTGCCAGCACACGTTTACTTTTAGATTCAATTCCTGAAGTTAAAATTCCCAACTATGCCTTTAAAAACAATGGCGATTTAACTTTTACTGATGTAACAAAATCATGGGGCATGGACACGCCATCGTATTCAAATGGTGCGGCTTTTGCCGATTTGGACAACGACGGTGATCTTGATTATGTGGTCAACAACATAAACGATATCGCTTTTGTGTATGAAAATAATTTGCTCGGATCATCTCAAAAAGACCATAATTTTTTAAATGTAAAATTGAAAGGAAGCAATAATAACTTACAGGCTATTGGTACAAAATTGCTGCTCTATTACGATTCTGGAAGGATCCAATATCATGAGCAATTCCTTTCTCGTGGATTTCTTTCTTCCGTCGATGAAATAATTCATTTTGGTTTAGGTAATAACACTAAGGTCGATTCAATTGCTGTTGAGTGGCCGGACGGCTCTCGCAATCATTTCAAAAATGTAGACGCTAATCAAGCCTTAAGTATCGAATATAAAGCGCAACAAAATCATGAACAGCCAAAAAGATTTACAGTCGCCACAACCACACTATTCGAACGTGCAAATACAAAGCTCAAGATTAATTTTATACACCAGGAAGATGATAAAATCGACTTCAATCTTCAGCGAACATTACCGCATAAATTTTCCCAAACTGGACCAGGAATTTGTGTCGGCGATATTAACAACGATGGTCTCGAAGATTTTGTAATCGGCGGATCAGCGCGGCATGATTTTACCGTTTATAAACAGCGCCAAGACGGAACCTTTGAATCTGATTTTACGACAGCTAAAGCCCCGGGTAAGTATCAACAGGATCAAGGACTGCTATTATTTGATGTGGAGAACGATGGTGACCTGGACCTGTATATCGTTAGTGGGGGTATAGAAGAACAAAGACAATTTGTCTATCAAGACAGATTATATCTTAACAACGGCAAGGGAAATTTCACTTTGAATGCAGAAGCACTTCCAGAGGTCAATAGCAGCGGCAGTTGTGTCAGGGCAGCCGACTATGATCACGATGGCGATCTGGATTTATTTGTGGGTGGCAGGGTAGTGCCCGGCAGCTATCCTTTACCACCGGAAAATTATGTATTGAGAAATGATCGTGGGAAATTTACGAATGTAACGAAAGATGTCTGTGCAGAACTTGCTGCTGTAGGAATGGTTACTGATGCACTTTGGACCGATTTTACCGGTGATGGCAAGCCTGACTTAATAGTTGTCGGGGAATTTATGCCGATAACATTTTTTACTAACGAGAACGCCAAGCTTGTAAGAATTAAATCCACTGGAATCGAGCAACGGATAGGCTGGTGGAGTAGTATTACCGCTGGTGATTTTGACAACGATGGTGACATTGACTACATCGCCGGAAATCTGGGATTAAACAATAATTTTCAGGTAAAAGAAAATTTGCCTCTTAAGATATATGCGAAAGATTTTGATGGGAACGGAAGTGTAGATCCTGTCTTAGCATGCTACATGCGTGAATCTATGAACGCAGATGTTAAGAAGTTATACCCCATCCATTTTTGGGATGAATTGAATTCACAAAGTCCAAAATTCAGAAATAAATTTGCTCGCTATAAGCAATATAGTAAAGTAACGATTGATGAGGTTCTTTCGACTGAAGATTTGAAAGATGCATTAATCCTTGAAGCTAATCACATGGCTTCATCGTATATACAAAATTTAGGGAATAATAAATTTTCTCTTATTGCATTACCCATGTATACCCAGATCGCACCGGTTAATGGAATGATTACGAATGACCTGGATGAAGATGGGAATTTAGATGTTGTAATGGTAGGGAATGACTATGGTAACGAAGTTTTCGCGGGGCGATATGATGCTTTCACGGGGATGATTCTTTTGGGGAATGGCAAGGGTGACTTTACCGTTGTGCCATCAGCTAAAAGTGGTTTCTATGTTCCTGGGAATGCGAAGGCGCTGGTCAATCTTCAAGGACAAGGAAATGATTTATTCGTTGCCACTCAAAATAGAGACTCAGCTGTGGTATTTGTGAAGACGACTCCAGCCGCGCCGATTTTAGATGTAAAGCCCATGGAGTCGTATGCTGAAATGATATTTACGGATGGTCGAACGCAGCGTGTGGAGTTTTACTATGGGTCCGGATTTCTTTCACAGGGCACCAGGAAAATGCGAGTACCAAAAAATGTTAAGGGAATAGTCATTTATGACTATGCGGGCAACTCACGAAAATGGCGACCAAATGGCATTTAGGTCCTATTGAAGCTTTTAAATCTACTTTTTCCTGGTCTTAACTTTTCAATAACCTCGTCGCTACCGGTTTGTTCTACAAATTTTATGTCCGGAATGTTCGTTCCACAACGCTTATTAAGTTGTTCAATTACATATTTACATAATTCTGGCGAATGTATTTCCTCATGTTGGTGCATATAAAAATAGACTTTTTCAATACCCTGATCCATCCAGGATTTAATTCGCGTCACCCAATCATCCACCCGCGTGTAGTCAGTGGGATGAAGTCCGTTGCCGACAAACCGAATGAATGCAGTAGGGGTAGTAAGCCGCATGTGGACGCAATCTCTTCTGCCCGACGCATCTGTAATGATTGAGCCTGCGTTATTTTTTTCGAGCATAGAAAATAGATTCTTGAAAGCGTCGGTGTCAGCATACCACTGTGGATTACGAAATTCCACGAACAGTTCAATGTCTTTCGGCAATGACTGAATGAATGCTTCTGTTATCTCCAATGTTTTAGGCCCCATTCCTGGATGGGGCATTAAAAATACTGGACCCAGGTTATCTTTAAATCCACTGATTCCCTCAAGGAATTGATCGGTAAGTTCTTTCACATCCTTGAGACGCTTCAAATGGGATATCTTATCCGTGAATTTTGGGGAGAATTTAAAATCCTTTCCGACTTTCGACGCCCATGCAGCGGTTTGGCTTTTTGTTGGAATCCGATAGAACGTAGCATTCAGCTCAATGCAATTGAAGTGCCTGGCATACAGCGAAAGAAAATCAGCTTCTTTTGTTCCTGGCGGATAGACTTTTCCTATCCAGTCTTTACGACCCCACTTCGCACATCCTACAAAAAATTCAGTTCTTGAATTAAGTTTTTTTTGCTTGTCTAATAATAGTTTGGTTTCGACAGGATCGGGTGGAAGGGTGAAATCTATGCCGTTTAAGTCGGGAGAATCTACTTTTCCAAATTCCATAATCTAGAATGCTATGTCCTGAATACGCAAGGTCAATGGTCATACCCAAGATTCAGCTAAATTCGTTTTAATATATCAATTTCGCGAATTTCTGATTCAATTTTGTGGTGCTTACATGCATCTAACTTGGTGGTTCAACGTCAGTTTCACTCATGTTAAAATCATAGTATAGCCAATGCGTGATACATTTTTTATGCGATCTTCTGTAGTGGGAAACTTTTTAACACTCTTCAAATCAGATGATATTTCAAATCATGAGTACACTTACATAAAGGAAGTCTTTATTGGTGCAATTTAAATTGTTGTGTTACTTGCGTCGTTGAATATTAGTACGCACATATGTTTACAGGAATTATTGAAACAGTAGGGCGTGTTGCCGGGTTGGAAAAGCAAGGCGGTAATACCATGTTCAAAATCGAGAGCGCAATAAGCAATGAATTGAAGGTGGATCAAAGTGTATCTCACAATGGTGCATGCTTAACGGTTGTTCAAACCCAGGGGGACTTTCATTGGGTTGTGGCTGTTGACGAAACCATTCAGAAAACGAATTTAGGTGCGTTGCACGAAGGTGATATTGTAAACCTGGAAAGATGTATGCTAAACAATGGAAGATTTGATGGCCATATTGTCCAGGGTCACATAGATCAAACGGCAATCGTAACATCCATCAAGGATATGGAAGGAAGCTGGCTTTATACCTTTCAATATGACGAAGGGGTAGGGAATGTCACAGTAGAGAAAGGTTCTATTGCCGTGAACGGCGTAAGTCTTACCTGCTTTAATTCAAAACCCGCTGAATTTACGGTGGCAATAATTCCATATACCCATCAGCATACCAACTTTAATCAACTTGGAATGGGCAGCGTTGTTAACCTGGAGTTCGACATAATTGGCAAATATGTCAAAAGATTGCTTAGCGTTAAATAACGCTGTTTACTACCCTGTCGATATTGCCCTCCGTTTCTCATTCCAGCTTTTTATCCACCCGGTAGATTTAAATCCAATCCAACCACTAAGCATCCCAATAAGACCCCCGACTAAAATATCCCCTGGATAATGAACGCCGAGGTAGATTCTCGTGTAAGTCATGAATGCAGCCCAAACGAATAGCCAAATAATCCATGGCCTTTTACTACCAAAGACGAGGAAGAAAAACGTGGCGACCCCAAATGTATTCGCGGCATGACTGGAGGCGAATCCAAACTGACCACCTGTGTAGCCCTCTACCAGATGGACTAACCCTTCCAGGGTTGGTTCTCTCGACGGTCGTAATCTGGCAAAATAAGGCTTCATGATACTTGCAGTGACTTGGTCTGCCAGGAGGATTGTAATGCCGATGCCGACAAGAATAATCCAGCTTTCTTTTTTGTAGTCTTTAAAGACGATGTACAATAAAAAAATGAAGAGAGGAAGCCAGGCAATTGTTTCGGTCAATAGAAGCATGACGGGGTCGAGCCACGGTGTATGATAGCCGTTTAAAAGCCGTAAAGCGGCTTTGTCATACTCTATCAACTGATCGATCATGATTTTGATATAAAGTTGTCCCTTGATTCTCCTTACGCAGCCATTCTACGGTTTCCTGAACAGTTCGGAAGGATTTATAACGAATACCAAATTTATTGATATTCAGTTCAATTGACTCCAGGTATTCCTGTACTTCCAGATCTCTTTCAAGTGGTTGAATCAATACGATACGTTTTAGTCCGTTTTTGGCGGCCTCTGGCAGGATCGTGGTGAGCATCCAGAGTTGGTCTTCCTTGGCGACGTGACCCTGATCAGTCAGATCTGAAATCCAAGTAGGGGTATTGTACGCGGTTAAGAATTCAAGGGCCTTAGAAAAAACCTGACGGTATTGCTCACTGGAAACCGGTCCCCGCCACGTCACCCCAGTGGAATTCATCGTTGCATCGAAAACGATCTTAGCATAAGGCTCATCCAACAACAATTGCATCTGCAAATTGTCGGGTTTTGGTAAATGCAACGTAAACTTTGTGAATTTATTGAGTTCGCTTTCTACGAAGACGGTGCCACCCAATGCTTCACACTGCAGCTTTACCAGGTAAAGACCCAAGCCTCTTCCTTCTACGTGCCTGTGAAAACGGTGATAAAGTTTAAATACATTGTCGCGGTGGGTGTTGAGATCGATACCCAGCCCATTATCTTTTACCGTAAGCACAAATTGGTCGGCAAGTTCTTCCGATGAAATTTCAATGACAGGGGGCTGATCCAACGAGCGATATTTGATGCTATTGCTGATCAGGTTATACAGAATGCTATGAATCATCGGCTTAACCGAATAGATTACTTCGCACTTGCTGAAATCATTTCTAAAAGCCACATGGTGTGAATAAATCTCGTGTTCCAGAATGTCATGAATAGATTTGAATTCATCGTACAAAGAAATTTTCTGCCTGATTTGGAAGATATCCTGGCGTATATCAATGATCTTGATGAGGTCCTTTATAATGTAGTCAAGCTGTTCTGTCGATGACTGGATGTGTTTAAAGATCTCCACGTTTTCCGCGACAATGCTTTTTGGGTCAATCAAGGCGAGTAACCCTAACAAACTGGCCACAGGGCCCCGTAAATTATGAGAAACTGAAAATGAAAACTGCCTTAATTCATTATTATGCTTTATAAGTTCAGTGTTGGTTTCTGTTAGGACCTTATTGGCTTCAATTAATTCTGATTGTAACGATTGATTTTTTTGAAGGAGAAGTCTCCGCTGTCCCTCAATAATTTGATTAGCATCCCATAGTCTGTCCTGATTGGTTTGCAAGACATGACTTTGCTCTAAAATTTCAGCGTTCTTTAACTGAATTTCAGCATTTTTCAAAAGCAGCGTTTCATTCGCAGTATTGAGTTGTTTGATAAGTTCAATGTTTTTTCCCTCCGTATTTTCTGAAAGCCTTTTCAGAAAGATGATATGCGCCATCAACGCCCAATAGACGACGAAAATAACAACATTGGCAAAGTAGTAGTTGGTCGCTTTCAAATTTCCTTGGTGATAGGGGACACCAAATGCATTGTGCAGTGGATCATACGCCATGAGTAGCAGTAGCCCAATAAGCGAACAGGTCACCAGGAATTTCTTCTCGTTTAATGAAAAAAGGACCCAGGGAATTACACAACTGGATAAGATGATGAACCTGAAAGTGAAATAATCAAGTGCCTGCTGAAATTCGGGATAAATTGTTTTAGCATAGACTGAGAGAAACGTGCCGAAAATGGGGATAATGAGGCTGATCCAAATCCGCGCTGAATCATTAAAACCCTTCAAGTTGAGTGGTATCACCAGCAGACAAAGCATTCCGGCAGCAGGAATGGCAAATGTGATCAAATTCCAACCATACCACAGATAATACATACTAAACAGAAACAGGCTGATGGCTAGCAGCACGAGACCGATGGCATTGGATAGAATGATGCCGCGTTTTTCTGCGGAAGATTTCGAATAAATAGTGCCGCAGTGAATAATTGAATGAAAAAACTTTGTCAAAGGGCCATTCTCCATTATTCCAGTGTCAAAGTTATTGAATTACGCATGATCAAATTTTAACCGTATCGGGATTAGACTTTAATCAATCGGTGTCCATGCCGATAAAGAAAAGTTTACTCGTAAAATATCAAACATAACGTATGATTGGCAAAAATCTAGTAAAGTTTCGATGATTGTCTGAATCAAGGGCTTGTACGGCTTTTGGTAATCATTGTTACAATAGTGGCTTCGAAAACCTCTGTCGCCAAATTATTATGGAGATGAATGTAGTTCATGGCTAAATTCCGGTACACTCATGTACATGAACTGATAGGATGTATTCGGTTGTCTTGTGCTGCTTGAAACCTTCAAACGAAAACCCAAAACTTACTTTTATATTGTAATTTACTTACGCCGACCTTAAACCTGTATGGAGAAATTTGACCTTGTTGTAATCGGAGCGGGACCTTCTGGATATGCTGCTGCGATGCGTTCCCTTGATTTCAAGAAAAAAACATTGCTCATTGAAAAAGACAAAGTCGGTGGAGCCGGGGTAACGAACGGCGCACTGTCTTCCAAAACGTGGTGGGAGTTGTCGCGGGAAACTGCATCGTTTCGAAAAAACTTAAAACGATTTAACATCGAGGTACCGAGCATTAATTACAAAGAGATGCAGTTGGCAGTGCTGACCGCCATACAGGAAAGAAAAGACATGTTAGAAGAACACATGCAGCTAATGAAGGATTCTCATTTCAATAACCTGCTATCGTTCAAAAAAGGTAAAGCGCGGCTACTGAACCAAAATGAAATCGAAATTGAGCCGGATGAAGGGCTAAAAGAAATAATATGGGCTGACAACATTATACTGGCAACCGGCAGCCATCCTCGACATCTCCCCGATTTGCCAATCGATGAAAAAATTGTCATGACCAGTGATGGCATTGAACGCATGGAGGATTTTCCGGAAAGCATGGTGATTGTTGGAGCGGGAGTAATCGGTTGTGAATATGCGACGATTTTTTCGGGCTTTGGAAAAACAAAAGTTTCACTGATAGATAAAGGTTCCAGAATTCTTCCATTCGAAGATGAAGATGTGGTTCGTGTTATTGAACGCAACATGGAAAACAGTGGTATTCTTATCCATCGTAACTCCCATCTGATACGCATGGAAATAAAAAATGGGAGAGTAGAATATGAGCTGCAATACAATGATGGAGCAAAGGCAACTTTCAATGTAGCCAAAGCATTGATCGCTATCGGCCGGACGCCTAATTTAGAGGGTTTGTGGAACAGCGACATCCCTATCCATATTTCGAAACGTGGGATCGAAGACAATGATACGCAAACAAATATTTCCAATATCTATGCCGTTGGCGATATCACTGCCGACATATCATTGGTAAATGTGGGGGAACTCGAGGGACGCTACGCCGTTGAAAAAATTTTCGGTCAGCCAAAGAAAAAGCTTGTTTATGAAAACATCAGCACCATCATGTTTCTTAATCCTGAAGTTGCTGGTGTTGGCCTAAATGAAACGCAGGCGAGGGAGAAGGGATCGGATTACAAAGTCGTCACGCTCGATTACAGTTGTATACCAAGAGCAATTGCCAAAAGGAATACGCAGGGCTTTATTAAATTGATGGTGACCAATTCTGAACCGATGAAAATTCTCGGCGTTAGAATTATCGGCAATCAGGCATCAAGTGCGATACAGGCTATCGCATTATTGATTTTTATGGATAAAGGGATTGAAGAATTGTCGGAGTGTGTTCATCCGCATCCATCTATCACTGAAGGTGTTCAGGAATGTGTAAGGATGTTATTGGGAAAATCCATGTTCAAACCCGATGCCTTAAAAGGGAAACTTTCCTGTCGTTGCAATATTAAAGGTGTGTATTCAGATTTAAGGTTTTGATGTAGTATTATCTTCTCAAGAGTTCATAAAAACATAGGACATAAGGACAAAGACCTGATTAATTCACATGGATAGAAGAAAAATAATTATTGACACCGACCCTGGTGTCGACGATGGCATGGCAATTCAGCTTGCATTGAATAGCAAGGAATTTGAAATACTTGGTCTTACCACGGTCTTTGGAAATGTTGATGTGGAACTGGCTACCATTAATACCTTGCGATTGTTACATATCGCTAACCGAAATATCCCGGTTGCCATAGGCGCAGCAAACCCATTGAAAGGGACATTTACATATGGTGTACCCTTTGTGCATGGCGATGATGGCCAAGGAAATACATGGGTACCAAAAAGTCCACTGAAACCTATTGAGCTTTCCGCTGCTGAATTTATTGTCCAGCAAATACTAGCCCATCCGGGGCAAGTGACGCTTATTGCGATCGGGCCGTTAACCAATTTGGTATTAGCGCTTGAGTTAAATCCGACTATCGCAGATGTTGTAAAAGAGATAATCTTGATGGGAGGAAACGCGTTTTGCGCAGGTAATGCAACACCTGCCGCGGAGGCTAATGTTTTATCCGACCCAGAGGCTGCAGATATTGTCCTTGGTGCGAATTGGCAGGTTACAATGGTTGGTTTAGACGTTACACACAAAGTGTTCATGCATAATTCTGTCCTTGAAAAGATCGCAGAAAATAGAACGCCGCTTAATGCATACGTTGCGTCAACGTTTCCGTTTTACAGAGACTTTTTTGTAAAGGCAAATAAAATTGAAGGTACCTACGTTCATGATTCAAGCGCCATAGTCTATTGCCTCAAGCCTGATCTCTTTGAAACGGTACAATGTCCTGTCAGGGTTGAGACCACCGCATGCATAAGCAAAGGAAAGACATGGCCTTCACTAGGAGATTCCGATCATGAAGAAGGTGACGCACTAGTGCCCTGGAAGAACCGGCCAAAAATAAACATTTGTGTTGCCGTTAATTCAAGTGAGGTAATTGATTTTATTACACAACGTTTGATTCAAAGCTAATTTTTGGAAACAAAGTATATCGGTGGTCCTGCGTATAAATTCCGTTAGAAAATTTTTTAGGATTGCTTAAGAAAATGACACAAGGTAATTCACACGTATGAAGCGAGTAACAATTTTCTGTGGTTCCAGCACAGGATCAGAAGGCGTTTTTATAGATCAAGCAAAAGTACTTGGTGAAAAACTAGCACAACAAAATATTCAAATTATATACGGAGGTGCTAAGGTCGGGCTCATGGGTGCCGTTGCCGATGCGGCGATAGCACATGGAGGACAAGTTATTGGTGTAATTCCAAACTTTTTGAGATCCAAAGAAATTGCGCATGAAGGACTGACAGAACTGCTAATTGTAGACAGCATGCATGAACGCAAAATGAAAATGCATGAACTTAGCGACGGTATTATTGCTTTGCCCGGAGGCTTTGGAACCCTGGAGGAACTTTTTGAGATGCTAACATGGGCACAGCTTGGCCTGCATAAAAAGCCCATTGGTTTACTCAATGTTAATGGCTTTTATGATTCTTTAAACCTGTTGCTTCAAAACATGGTCGCTAAAGGCTTTTTGAAGGCCATCAACTATAAGATGCTTTTGATTAGCGGAAACATTGATGATTTGCTTCAGCAAATGCAAAGGTACATTGCACCGATGGTGGGAAAATGGATTACAGAAGATAAGGTGTGATCTGTCTTTTTCAATCTTTTTTGATATAGCAATTATAAAATGGCGCCCACTATTTTTAACCCGTTTATTGTAACCAATCAGTAAACGCATAATCTAATTTCCATAAAACAACTAATTGGAAATTATTATGAAAAAAATCACAATGTTCACCGCCGCGCTGTGGCTATCGACCGGCTTGTTCGCGCCGGTATTGGGACAGGATAATCCGAAATTATCAGATGAAGAGGTGGCCCATGTTGCCGTTGTAGCGAATCAGATTGATATCGACTATGCGGAAATCGCCAAGCAAAAATCTAAAGACGCTGACATTCTGAAATTTGCAGAAACCATGGCGAACGACCATAAAGCCGTCATTAATCAAGCATCCGATCTTGTGAAAAAACTTGGTGTTACTCCAAAAGAAAATTCGGTTAGTAAGAAGTTATTGACTGATGCGGATCAAACAAAGAAGGCGCTTCAGGGAAAAACAGGTAAGTCCTTCAATAAAGCTTATATCGATAATGAGGTTGCATACCACAAGGCGGTTATCAATGCTGTAGAGGGATTATTGATTCCTGAAAGTGAGAATGGTGAGCTCAAAGCGCTGCTGCAAAATGTTGTTCCTGCTTTAAAAACACACCTTGCTCATGCAGAAATGGTTCAAAAGATGTACAAGTAATATGAAATGGATTATGAAGAATCTGATACTACAGATCTTCATAATCTTCTTCCTATATTCCTGTACACACACATCAAAGAATGACTCAGCCTCAAATGAGGAACCTTATGCCGTTGAAGAGGATATTCCCGCTCAGTTAAGTCCCCAAAAAGAGGAAACGGTTCATGTCGTTGAAATCCGCCAAATGCAATTTGTGCCTGACACCATCAAAGTTCATAAAGGTGATCGTATACTCTGGGTGAACAAAGACATTATGAATCATGATGTTACTGAAACATCAAAGAAAACTTGGAGCTCCGCACCATTAAAAACAGGTAGTTCATGGACGCTTGTTGTGACTGAAGGTGCAGATTACTATTGTAGCCTCCATCAGGTAATGAAAGGGAAAATCATTTTACAAAGTGATCAGAATGAGTGAGATTTCCTTTAAAACCATCATGTGTGCCAATAGATTAATTCAATCGTTAGTTTAAAGCCCTCCAAAAAAAAATATTGACAAACGCTGGCAACATTGACGAGTTAGGCACCTTTTAGTTAGTTTTGGCACATGAATTTTGGATCTTTAGAAAACGAGCTGGAAGGCGAGTTTTTCAGTGACGAAACCCACCGCAGACTATACGCAACCGATGCTTCGGCATACCGCGAAATTCCACAGGCAGTAGCAATTCCTAAATCAGAAAAGGACATAGAGCGGTTGATTCGTTTTGCAAACGGAAACGGCACTTCACTTATTCCCAGAACGGCGGGAACCTCGTTGGCAGGGCAGGTTGTGGGCGCTGGTATTGTGGTTGATGTATCCAAATATTTTAATAAAGTTATCGAAGTAAATCAAAAAGAAGGGTGGGCTGTTGTTCAGCCCGGCATTGTAAGAGACGACTTGAATCATTACCTCAAGCCACTTGGTTTTTTCTTCGCTCCTGAAACTTCAACTGCCAATCGCGCCATGATCGGCGGGATGATTGGTAATAATTCGTGCGGCTCAAATTCTGTTGTCTTTGGTAGCACGCGAGAGCATTTGATTGAAGTAAATGCATTTCTTTCGGATGGGTCCAGAGTAATTTTCGGTCCTGTAGATCAAGACACCTTTCAGCGTAAAGTAAAAGGCAACAGTTTGGAAGCAAAGGTGTATGCGCATGCCTTTGAGGTTCTGTCGGACAGTAAAAACGTAGCTGAAATCGAAAGGGAATTTCCAAAATTTTCCATCCCGCGAAGAAACACCGGATATGCCATAGACATGTTGGCAAGGATGCAACCCTTTAATGCGAAAGGTGAGCGTTTTAACTTTTGTAGCCTTATTGCAGGTTCGGAAGGAACACTTGCATTTGTTACTTCGGCAAAAATAAAATTGACTCCGTTAGAACCGCCGCATAAAAAGTTGGTTTGCATTCATTGCCGCAGTATAGATGAATCGTTGCGTGCTAACCTCGTTGCACTGCAATATAATCCTTCAGCAGTGGAGCTTATGGACCATTATATCTTTGAAGCTACTAAAAGAAATAGAGGGCAGGTTGAAAATCGATTCTTTGTTGAGGGTGATCCGCAAGCCATTCTGGTAGCGGAAATCACGAGGGCAACGGAAGAAAAGGCCGAGGAAGATGCGTTGGCATTGGTGACCGACCTGAAGTCCAAAGGTTTGGGATATTCTTACCCGATCGTGGGAGGTGACAGCATTAAAAAAGTTTGGAACCTTCGAAAGGCTGGATTAGGGTTACTCTCTAATGTTCCAGGTGATGAAAAACCAGTTCCGGTCATTGAAGACACTGCAGTGGATGTAAATGATTTACCGGACTTCATTGCCGATATCAATGCATTACTGAAAAAGCACGGCTTGTATAGCGTGCATTATGCGCATGCCGGCTCAGGTGAAATTCATTTGCGACCCATCCTTGACCTTAAGACTACAAAAGGTGTAAAGCTATTTCGTACCATGGCGGAGGAGACTGCTTCGCTTGTAAAGAAATATAATGGATCACTCTCCGGCGAACATGGTGATGGCAGATTGCGTGGAGAATTTATTCCTAAAATGATCGGTGTCCATAATTATGAACTTATCAAAGGATTAAAGAGAGCTTGGGATCCGAAAAATATATTTAATCCCGGAAAGATCGTCGATACGCCGCCGATGGATACCTATTTGCGATATGAAAAGGACCAGGGAACAAAAGAATTCGATACCATCCTTGATTTTTCGGAGACACATGGAATTTTACGGACTGCTGAACAGTGTAATGGTTCGGGCGACTGTCGGAAATCTGAAATAAGTGGAGGAACGATGTGCCCTAGCTATATGGCTACACGTAATGAGAAGGATACTACGCGCGCGCGAGCAAACATACTTCGTGAAATGATCACACGGTCTGACAAAGCAAACCCTTTTGCACACGAAGAAATAAAAGAGGTAATGGATCTCTGTCTAAGCTGCAAAGGATGCAAATCGGAATGTCCGTCTAACGTTGATTTGGGTAAGCTGAAACAAGAATGGCAGTACCAATATTACAAAGAGAAAGGAATCCCTTTTAGAACGCGACTAATCGGTAATTTTGCATTGGGTATGAAGCTCGCTTCACTAGTGCCGTGGGGATATCGTGCAATATTCGGAAACAATGTGACCGGTCCCCTTGCCAAATCTATTATTGGATTTGCGAAAAAAAGAAGCATGCCAGGTATTTCCAATATCACCTGGGAGAAATGGTTTAAACGTCACTTCCGGCCTACAGTAAAGAATCCAAAGAAAACTGTTTACATTTTCATTGATGAGTTGCTCAATTTCAACGAAGCGGAAATCGGGATACTAACCGTCAGACTTTTGGATAAACTCGGCTATGCAATAAAATTTGTTCCGCATGTCGAGTCAGGACGAAGTTTTCTTTCAAAGGGAATGCTGGAAGAAGCCCGGAAGTTAGCAAAGAAGAATGTGGCTTTGTACCAGGATATCATTTCTGCAGATAGCCCACTAGTTGGTGTAGAGCCTTCAGCCATTCTTACGTTTCGTGATGAATATCCGGACTTGTTACGGGGTGAGGAAAAAGTCAATGCAAAAAAAATAGCATTGCATACTTTTATGATTGAAGAGTTTCTGGCCAAAGAACTCGATGATAATAATATTGATTTGAAGTTGTTCCAGGAAAAGAAAGCACTGATTAAACTCCACGGGCATTGTCAGCAAAAAGCCCTTTCATCTTTAGTACCGGTTAAAAAAATTCTGACAAGGTTGGGAAATAACGAGGTTCATCTCATACCCTCCGGCTGCTGTGGAATGGCAGGATCTTTCGGTTATGAAAGAGAGCATTATGATTTGTCGATGAAAATTGGTGAACTCGTTCTTTTTCCTACGGTAAGAAAGCAACCTGAAAATGTAATAATCGCTGCAGCGGGAACCAGCTGCCGTCACCAGATCAAAGATGGAACAGGAAGAAAAGCACTTCATCCTGTTGAAATTCTCTGGAACATGTTGGCATAATAAGTTACTTATTATGTCGCTTTTTCAGAATTGCCAATACGTCGTGAAGAGAATGACCTTTCTGTGTCAGTAAAACAAGGTAATGATACATAAGATCGGCGGCCTCATTAAGAAATAATTCTTTATTGTCGTCTTTTGCTTCGATAACCAATTCAACAGCTTCTTCGCCAACTTTTTGTGCCACTTTATTAATTCCCGATTCAAAAAGACTTGTTGTGTAAGAGCCTTTAACCGGATTAATCTTTCTGTCTTTGATGATGCCTTCAAGCGAACTTAAGTCCCAGGTATTATTCTTTTCGTTGAAGCATGTGTCATTCCCTGTATGGCATACCGGACCGACTGGCTGAGCTTTTATTAATAAAGTATCCTGATCACAGTCAACCATTATTTCTGACACCATTAAAAAATTTCCAGACGTTTCACCTTTAGTCCAAAGGCGTTGTTTGGTTCGGCTAAAAAAAGTCACTTTCTTTTCACGGATAGTTTTGTTGTAAGCTTCCTCATTCATAAAGCCCAGCATCAATACCCGGTTCGTTACTACGTCCTGTACAATGCATGGAACAAGTCCATCGGATTTTGAAAAATTTATATTTATATCTGGCATGTTAATTCAATTTTAGTCCCCGTTCTTTATGGAATTACCGAAAGTTATCAAGTTACTTAAAAGAAAATGCGTCTGTTTATGTCATGACTGGATTATTGTGATTATCATAAACGTACATTGATGTTCCGCTCATGCAAGAACAATTTTAGATCGGGAATTTTTATTTCCCCGAAATGAAAAATACTAGCAGCCAAAGCGGCATCAGCTTTACCCAGGAGAAAAGCATCAATAAAATGCCCCATGTTTCCGGCGCCTCCAGATGCAACGATAGGGATAGTTAACAAACGATGAAGCTTTTCGAGCGGATCATTCGCAAAGCCATTTTTCGTTCCATCATGATCCATACTTGTAAAGAGAATTTCTCCAGCGCCTCTTTCTTGTCCCTCTTTTGCCCAGGTAAATAGTTTTTTGTCCGTTGGATTTCTTCCTCCATGCGTATGCACGGTCCATTGATTATCGATCTTCCGTGCGTCAATTGCCAACACAATGCACTGTGATCCGAATGACTTGGATAATTCGTCAATAAGCTTTGGATTTTTGACCGCTGAAGAATTGACGCTTACTTTATCTGCGCCTGCTTCTAAAAGCGGGGCGACATCGGCAACAGAACTTATTCCGCCGCCGACTGTGAATGGTATGTTGATATGCCGTGCAATCTCTTTTACCAAATGTGCGAGCGTTTTGCGTTGTTCATTTGTTGCGGAAATATCGAGAAACACAAGCTCATCAGCTCCTTGCTTTGCGTACGCTGCCCCCAGTTCAACAGGATCGCCAGCATCTCGAATGTTAATGAAATTTACGCCTTTTACGGTACGGCCATCTTTGATATCCAGGCAGGGAATTATTCTTTTGGTAAGCATTATTAAAAATTACGCAACTCTTTTAATTCGACTCTTCCTTCATATATAGCTTTTCCAACAATCACGCCGTCAACCCCTATTTGATTTAAATCATGCAAATCTTCCAGGCAACTGACGCCGCCGCTTGCAATAAGGTTTAGTTGTGGAAACGTCAGAAGTATTTTTGTATACAACTCTACATTCGGGCCTGTCAACATTCCATCGGTGCTGATGTCTGTGCAGGTAACATATTCTATACCCTTATGAATATAATCTCTGAGAAAATCTGTGATAAGTATTTCGGAATCTTCCACCCATCCGCTAATAGCGATCATTTCATTTTTTGCATCTGCACTTAAGATAATTTTTTCGTTTCCGAATTTCTCAATCCATTCAGATACCAGATTGGGATCCTTGACTGCTATACTTCCAAGATTTACTTGTTGTACACCATAACTAACAAGCTGCTTTATTTGATCTTCCGTTTTAATACCTCCACCAAAATCAACAATGAGAGAAGTTTGGGTGCAAATAGCCTCGACTACATTCCAGTTTACTACCGTACCTGCTTTTGCGCCATCCAAGTCTACAAGGTGAAGATATTTTAATCCTGCATCTTCAAACTGTTTAGCCATGTCAACAGGATTTTCGTTGTAGATTTTTTTTTGATTGTAATCGCCCTGGGTAAGGCGGACACATTTTCCATCAATGATATCTATGGCAGGAATGATTCTCATTTTCTAAAAATTTTCACTGAATGATAAGTTTTGGTCGAATGCTTTTAAAAACGATAAGTGGTCAATTCGCATTTCCGGTCATACTTTAAGAAAAGATTTTAATACCAATTCACCAGTCGCTGCGGATTTCTCAGGATGAAATTGAACTGCATAGAAGTTATTTTGATGCATGGCAGCACTAAATGGATTGATGTATTCTGTAATGGCGGAAGTATTTTCATTTACAGGAACATAGTAGCTGTGAACAAAATAAGCAAACTGCGATTCAATAGCAGGATCAAGCCAGCCGTTGGTGAGCGATAGATTATTCCAGCCCATGTGTGGGACTTTCATATCACTTTGCGGAATAAATTGTTTGACGGTTTCACCAAAAATCCCCAGACATGTTGTGTTATTTTCTTCGGAATATTTACACATCAACTGCATGCCTAGGCAAATTCCAAGAACAGGTTGTTTTAAGGACGTAATGAGCTGATCTAACTTTCGCGACCGCAAGTAATTCATGGTGGTACTTGCTTCACCTACACCTGGGAAAAGGACTTTGTCGGCTTTTTGAATATCCTCCGGGTTATCTGTTATATTGAAATCTATGCCGAGACGTTCAAGGGCAAATGAGACGGATTGGATATTACCGGCGTTATATTTAATAATGGCGAGCTTCATAGGTCAGTGTTATGAATTGCGACAAATTTTTATACTCTAAACATTCTCGTTCAAGATCTCGCTAAGGTTTGACGGTTCGCAATATACTTGGGCACTAATGTTTTTATAGAGTGATTCGGACTCCTTATCTCAGTCCTATTAAATTACTCCTTTTGTTGATGGTAACAAATTCCCTTCTTTCTTCACTGCCATTTTTATCGCTTTGGCAAAAGCCTTAAAGATGGCTTCTATCTTATGGTGTTCGTTAGTACCTTCCGCTTTGATATTTAAATTGCATTTCGCGGTATCCGAAAATGATTTAAAGAAATGGTAAAACATTTCGGTTGGCATTTCCCCAATCTTCTCACGTTTAAAATCTGCTTCCCAAACGAGCCAGGGACGCCCTCCGAAATCAATGGCGACTTGTGCAAGGCAATCATCCATAGGTAAGCAGAAGCCATAGCGCTCGATACCGCGTTTGTCTCCTAACGCTTTTAGAAAAGCCTCTCCCAAAGCCAGTGCGGTGTCTTCAATAGTATGATGTTCATCAATATGCAAGTCACCTTTCACTTGAATGTTAAGATCCAGGTTACCATGCCTTGAAAGTTGATCGAGCATGTGATCGAAGAAAGCAATTCCAGTGTTGATGCTCGACTTGCCTTGTCCATTAAGGTTGATGGCTATCTGTATATCGGTTTCTTTTGTCACGCGCACAACAGATGAGATACGGGCAGGATTGCAAAGTAACTGATAGATATCCCTCCAACTTGTGGTCATTAAAGCGCAATATTTACCAAGACCTTTTTCATCGACGTCTTTTCTCAGCGTGCCGTCATTAATAAGTATCGCCTTTGTTCCCAGATTTTTTGCAAGCTGCACATCTGTAACGCGGTCCCCAATGACGTATGAATTTTTTAAATCGTACTGCGCAGTTTGATAATGCGTGAGCATACCGATCCCGGGTTTACGAGTGTTTTTATTCTCACTCGGTAAGGAACGATCAATTAAGACTGCAGCAAAATTAATGCTTTCATTTTCCAGCGTCTTCATGAGTTTATTGTGGGCTGGCCAAAAAGTTTCTTCCGGAAAACTGGAGGTACCTAAGCCATCCTGGTTGCTCACCATGACCAATTCAAAATCCGTTTCTGACGCAATCTTACTCAGCCATGAAAAAACACCTGGGAAAAACTCAAGCTTTTCCAGACTATCAATCTGATTGTCTGATGGCTCGATGATCAGCGTACCATCACGGTCAATAAACAATACTTTCTTCATAAGTTTTTCAAGGCAGTGATAAGGTTTCTATTCTCCTGCGGCGTACCTACTGTTATGCGGATGCAATTTTTACACAGTGTTACTTTAGATCGGTCACGCACAATTATTTTTCTTTCCATTAAATATTGATAGGTCGCAGGAGCATCTTTAACACGAACAAGCAGAAAATTAGAATCTGATGGATATACTTCCTCTGTTATTGAAAGTGTCAGCAGTTCTTGAGCTAATTGTTTTCTTTGTTCAATGATTTCCCTAACAGCATTTTCTTTCACGTTGACATTGTCCAACGCTTTCAAAACAATCTCCTGCGTTTGAATATTTACGTTATATGGATATTTGATTTTATTCAAGACCCCGATGATCTCTTTGGCTCCGAACGCCATCCCTAGTCGCAATCCCGCCAAACCCCATGCTTTGGAAAACGTTTGGAGCACGATCAAATTAGGATAAGAATTTATTAGTTCGGTGAAACTAGCAGACGATGTGAAATCAATATAGGCTTCGTCTATCACTACAATGCCAGGAAACTGATCTAACACTCGCAAAATCTTTTCACGGCTTAATAAATTTCCAGTGGGATTATTAGGACTACATAAAAAGATAACCTTAGTTTCGTTTGTTACCGCATCTAAAAGCGATTCAACATCTAAGTCAAAATTAGATGTTAAAGGTACTTTTATTAGCGGTGCAGCATTTAACGCTGCACAAACAGCATACATGCCGTACGTTGGGTCTGTAATTATGATGGAATCTTTGTAAGGCTCGCAAAATGCGCGGATAACCAGATCAATGCCTTCATCGCTGCCATTGCCTAAAAAAATCTGTTCGGGCTGGACATGTTTTAATAGTGACAGCTTCTCTTTTATTCGCCACTGCAAAGGATCAGGATATCTGTTGTAACCAGTAGGATATGGATTTTCGTTGGCATCTAAAAAGATTTCAGCTTCACCTTTGAACTCATCGCGTGCTGATGAATAAGGCTTCATCTGCACGATGTTTTTTCGTACCAGTTTCAAAACATCTTCAACACGGAGTTTATTGCGCATGATCGGTGCTTTCTTTACTGTCATTTTGAGTTTACTTATTTCTTAAACTTTCCAGTCTAACGCTAACAGCCATCTTATGCCCCATGAGCTGTTCAGCTTCAGCCATTTGTTCTACGATTGGGCCAAGCGCCATAATGCCTTGCTGGGTTAGCTGTTGATAGGTGATATACTTGGTGAAACTCTCTAATGCCACACCTGCAAAAGCTTTGGCGTAACCATTGGTTGGTAGGGTGTGGTTGGTTCCTGACGCGTAATCACCAATAGCTTCCGGGGAATAGTTGCCCAAAAAAACAGAACCTGCATTTGTAATCTCGGACACTATTTCGTCGATATTTTCAGTATTGATGATTAAGTGCTCAGGCGCATATTCGTTCACAAAGGCAATGGCTTCTTTTTTATTCTCAAATAAAATGACGCGACTATTTACTAAAGAACGTTCTGCAATTGCCTTACGAGGAAGATTAGCAATTTGCTTTTCTATTTCTTTTCGTATCGGCGCAATAAGTGATTCTTTGTCGACAACCAATATTACCTGGCTATCTTCTCCATGTTCCGCCTGAGACAACAGATCGGCAGCGACAAAAGCGGGGTTTGACGAATCATCAGCCATTACAAGTACTTCTGACGGACCTGCTGGCATATCAATGGCAACGCCGTCTTCCATTACGAGTTGCTTAGCTTTAGTTACGTATTGATTTCCGGGACCAAAGATCTTGTAAACTTTCGGAATACTTTCGGTTCCATAGGCCATAGCGCCAATGGCCTGCGCACCACCAACCTTAAAGATCTTAGTTACACCGACAAGTTGTGCCGCAAACAAAATGGCCGAATTAATTTTTCCTAACGCATCTGGCGGCGTACATAAAACGACTTCCTTACAACCTGCCAGCCTAGCCGGAATACCAAGCATCAGCACGGTTGAAAAAAGTGGGGCAGAACCTCCCGGTATATAAATACCAACTTTGTCAATAGCGACAGATTTCCTCCAGCACAGTACCCCTGGCGTTGTCTCCACGGGTACAGAATCTCTTTGTTGGGCTGCATGAAATTTTTCAATATTTGATGCCGCTGTTTTAATGGATTTTTGTAACTCCTGTGAAGTTAATTTTATGGCCTCTTGTATTTCGTCGTCTGTAACACGGAGGTTTTCAATAATAACCTTGTCAAACTGTAACGTCAATTCTCTCAATGCGCTATCGCCGGATTTCTTAACACGATTCAAAACATTTCTTACAGCGCTATCCAAAAATTCCAACTCCAGTTGAGGACGTTGTGAAAGTTCCGGCCATGTTTCTTTAGGAGGATTGTTGAATATTTTCATGTAGGGAAGAGTTGAAGTTCGAAGCGTTGTTAAATCAGACAATCATTTTCTCAATTGGTATCACTAAAATCCCTTCGGCACCACATTCTCGAAGCAGATCTATTTTTTCCCAGAAGTCATTTTCGTCGACAACAGAATGAAGCGAGCTCCAGCCTTTGCGGGCTAGGGGTACAATGGTCGGACTTTTCATACCAGGTATCACTGTCGTGATTTTTTCAATGGCTGTATCCGGGCAATTCATGAGAATATACTTATTGTTCTTCGCCTTTTTAACGGCTTCAATCCTGAATAGAAGTTTATCAAGAATTTTTTGTTTTTCGGGATCTAATTCCGGATTAGCAACGATGACAGCTTCCGATTGGAGTACGGTTTCAACCTCTTTTAATCCATTGCTTAAAAGTGTGCTGCCCGTGCTAACGATGTCACAAATTGCATCTGCTAACCCTATGCCTGGAGCAATCTCAACTGAACCACTAATTTCATGTATTCCTGCTGTAACGTTATTCTTCGATAAAAAAGCTTTTACAATGTTGGGGTAGGAGGTGGCAATATTTTTTCCATTTAAGGATTGTATTCCTGCGTACGTTTCGGCACGTGGAACGGCGATGGAGAGTCTGCATTTGGCAAAATCAAGCCGTTTTACAATTTCATTTTTCTTTTGTTTCTCTGCTACGATATTCTCTCCAACGATACCAACATCCGCGACTTTATCTTCAACGTATTGTGGTATATCATCATCGCGAAGAAAGAGTACTTCAACAGGAAAATTTCTGGCCTGAGTTTTAAGTTGATCTTTTCCATTGCTAAACGAAAGTCCACTCTCCTTTAAAAGTGCAAGTGAACCCTCCTGTAGTCTCCCTGATTTTTGAATTGCTATGCGAAGCAGTGTACTCATACGTATTGACCTTGGCTATTGTATTGCCAAGGATTTATTTTAGTTAGTTTAACTTTAATACCGACATCAAGCTGCCAACCGTTAGGCAAGAGTCAGCAATAAAAAAGGCTTGCCACAAACCGCGACAAGCCTTTTTTTAAATCTCTTATAGTTAGATCAAAACATAGTCTTGCCACACATGCAATTTACATGATGATGATGGTGCAAGCCGATGTTGGATACTTTGTTCATTGTCTTAACGGGTACAAATAAATCAAATGCTTTCAAATTCTCAAAATTTACTTCTATAAAAACATAATAAAAAGGTAAAATTACCAGCGCGAACGATTGATCATTCAATATTGTACTGATATTGTTCGTGTACAGATATGAGAAAATTATACTGGATAGTCGGCATCGTGCTCGTTTCGTGCCTCGATAGCAAGGAGACAAAGCTGCAGCGTTTCCTGATCCAAAGTAACGACATGGTTGCTAAACAAAATGTTGAACAGGCTGAACGCTTTTTGAAAGAGGCTATTAAGCTTGATTCTTGTTTCGCTGATGCCTGGAATAATTTGGGTACACTATACTTCAATCAAATGAAGTATGCTGAGGCGCTTGAATACTATAGTACGGCTGTAGGGTGTAACCCTAACTTCATCGATGGTTATTTTAACCGGGCAAACACAGCCTATGAGTTGAAAGAATATTACAATGCATTAAAAGATCTGGAGACGGTGTTTAAAAATAAGCCAGATACCGCGGCTGGCTATTTTTTACAGGGACTTATTCATACTCGTATGCGTAAATTTGATGACGCGTTGCATTCCTTTCGGGAAGCGGAAAACTTGGATAAAGGCAATAATGAAATTCTTGTGAATATTGGTACCGTGCATTACTATAAAAGACAGTATGACAGCGCACGCCATTATTTGAAACATGCCATTGAAATTAATCCACAGGAAGCAAACGCACTGAATGCGCTTGCTATGGTTGAAGTCGAGCTGGGAAATTATGATGAGGCGCTAGCGTTATTGGCTAAGGCACTTTCTATTCAGCCAAAAGATCCATATTTTTTGAATAACCGCGGCTACGTTTACCTACTATTAAATAAAATGGAAATGGCGCTGAATGACATCGACTTGAGCATTACGCTTGATCCTTACAACGGTTGGGCTTACAGGAATAAGGGAGTTTATTATCTCATGTCTGGTAATCATGACGATGCAATCAGGCTTCTCAAACGGGCTGAGTCGAGTGATCCTTTTATCGAAAAAGTAAACTTGTTTTTAGGAGATGCGTTTCTGAAAAAGAATGACGCAAAACAAGCTTGCGATTATTATTCAAAAGCATTGGAACGCGAAGAACTTAGTAAACATGCGTTTGAATCTAAATGCAAATGAAATCGTATCATGTATTCGCGATTGATTAATAGTCTTATTCAACGGTTGGAACGTGAGCTTCCCTCGGCACTCGCACATGAACCACTCCGGGCAACTCCGGTTGGCCCGGTTCGACCGAAATTCAAAACCGATGAGCAGCCAAGATCCGGAAGTGTATTGATTTTACTGTATGAAGACCAAGGTGAAATCAAATTTCCATTGATAAAACGACCTGAGTATGCGGGCGCCCACGGTGGACAAGTGAGCTTGCCCGGCGGAAAAACTGAACCAGGTGAAGATTCTATTCAAACAGCGTTGCGGGAAGCAAATGAAGAAATCGGTGTGTATAGCCCTGACGTTAATGTTCTCGGCAGATTAACTGAATTTCATGTTCTACCCAGTAATTTCTTAATAACGCCAGTCGTTGCGGCAATTCCGTACAGACCTGTTTTTATCCCGGATTCTTATGAAGTTGCAAAGATCTTAAGTGGCACAGTAAATGAATTGATAAAGGATGATGCTGTTATGATAACAGAGGTCCTCGCCGCCGGTCAATACCGCATGCAAGCTCCTCACTTCAAAATTGAAGACGAAGTTGTCTGGGGCGCCACGGCTATGATGCTGAATGAGTTCAGACTAATATTGAGAGAAATAATGGGATCGTAGTTTCAGGTCCTGGCTCACTAAGCAAGCACTCATAAACCAAGGAACCTGAAACCACAATCTAAAATATGAACGTCGGAATGCCTTTATAACTTTCCGGAGATTCGCGCAGCGTACGATTCGAGCTTGCCAACTTCCTGATCAATCATCCATAGACCCACGCCTTCTTCGCCGATAATATCAAAGATTTCAACAGCTCTGCGTGCAAGTGTTTCTTCTTCACGTTGTTCATTAACATACCATTGTAAGAAGTTAAATGTTGCAAAATCTTTGATCTGTAAGCATTGGTCCACAATGTTGTTGATGGACTTTGTTACTTCAATTTCATGGGTCAGCACTGATTCAAATACTTCCCGAAGTGTTCCAAAGGTGTGTTTGATACCGGCAATTTCGGGTTGAAGGGCATGGCCACCGGCTGCATTTACATAACGGAAAAGTTTTAACATGTGCATGCGTTCCTCTTCTGAGTGTTTGTACAAAAATTCTGCAGACACCTCGAAGCCTTTTGTATCGCACCAAGAAGCCATGGAAAGATATGCTGCTGAAGATTTGCCTTCCATCACGATCTGTTTGTTGAGCATGTCTTCAATTTCCGGTGTAATCGAGCGGGCTGGGGTATAAGTTTGTTTTTTCATCGCTATAATTTGTTAGGACAGTCTAAAAATTAAAGGTAACAGAAAAGGTCAAAACCCCACCATTGCAAATATATTATTTGGATTAATTCTAAATAACGAATAGACTTGTAGTCTATTCCAAGTATACAATGAAGATTGATGCCTTGCTTGCTGATAAACAACCCTTGACTGCCGCAGGTTTAGAATCATTTCTTCTTGACAAACAGGAGATTAAAATTGTGGGAAAGGTGGCACACGGGGAACAACTCGTGATCATGATGGAAAAAACTCATCCCGACCTTTTAATTGTCGATTATAATATACCTGGATATGTGACACTAGACGACATCCGAAACGCGATGTCTGTTTCTTCAAGGACCAATGTCCTTATTTTATCAGCGGATAATAACAAAGCAACTATCCTTGATGCGCTGCAATTAGGAGTGAAGGGCTATATTACGAAAGACTGCAGCCTCCAGGAAGTTGGAATGGCTGTTCAATCCACCGCCAAAGGAGAAAAGTTCTTTTGCCATAAAATTCTCGATATTATCATGGAGAAACGTTTCGGAGTCGAACCGGAAATGGAAACATCGGGTCTGACAACACGCGAGACAGAAATTCTCAAATTAATTGCCCATGGCCATTCCAGCTTGGCTATTGCTGAAAAATTGTTCTTAAGCCCACACACCGTGCAAACTCACCGGAAAAGCATTATAAGAAAACTAAACATAAAATCACCGACAGAATTTGTGATTTATGCCATGGACTTTGGACTTCTAAAAATCAAATAGCAAGTCATTTGAGCAACGGTTCTAGCACCTTGACTACGTTTTCAGCCACGATTTTGTGACCGTCCGGGTTTGGGTGTATGCCATCATTAAGGTTTAGCTTTTCGTTGCCCGCCACATCCTGCAACAAAAATGGAATCAGGGTAGCGTTATTTTTTTTCGCGAGTTCCGGAAATATTTTTCTGAAATTAGCAGTGTATTCGGGTCCCATGTTAGGAGGAACCATCATTCCCGCAATTATGATTTTCACGTTAGGAAACTTGGCCTTCACCTTATCGATGATGAGCTGCAAATTCCTCTTTGTTTGATCCAGCGGCAAGCCCCGTAATCCATCGTTGGCACCGAGTTCTAAAACAAAAACATCGATTGGTTGGCGAATAACCCAATCCAGGCGATTGAGACCACCCGCCGATGTTTCACCGCTGAGTCCCGCATTTATCACTCTCGCAACTTTCTTTTGTTGGTTTAATTTTTTTTCCACCAGGGCGGGAAAAGCTTCTTCCGGCGATAAACCGTACCCCGCCGTAAGGCTATCCCCATAAAAAAGAATTACTTTTGGAGCCGGATCATAGCTGAAAAGACTTAAAAGAAAAGCAATAACAAGCGTTTTTATCCCCATAGAAACAATGAATTTCGTCTTTTATCCAACTCAGAAACATTTTTGATGTATTAACGTCTTCACCAAAGTATTGATTCAAACAAAAACCATGTCAACTCCAATTCTGCAAGCTGAAAGCCTAACAAAAATATATCGTTCCGCCGATAAAGAGCTTATCGTGCTGGATAATGTTTCATTCACTGTTGAACAAGGTGATTCGCTCGCTATCATCGGGCCTTCCGGGAGCGGTAAAACTACCTTATTAGGGCTTTGCGCTGGTCTCGATACCGCCACGTCTGGTGTTGTTTCGTTAATGGGCTTTAAGCTTAATGCCATGAGTGAAGACGACAGGGCTTATGTCCGTAATCAATATGTAGGTTTTGTTTTCCAGAATTTTCAGTTGCTCTCAACTTTGACGGCGGTGGAAAATGTGATGGTTCCTCTTGAATTAAGAGGTGAACGAAATGTTAATCAAAAAGCGAAGGATCTTTTAGCCCGCGTAGGACTTTCTGATAGACTTCATCATTATCCGTCACAATTGTCGGGCGGAGAGCAACAGCGAGTAGCCATGGCGCGAGCCTTCATTACGGATCCCAAAATTCTTTTTGCAGATGAGCCCACCGGAAACCTTGATGAGGAAAACGCAACCCACATTACGGAATTACTTTTTGGAATGAATAAAGAGAAAGGTACTACACTAGTGCTTGTAACCCATAATCTTGAACTGGCACAACGAACCCAGCGAATTCTGCGAATGCGAGGTGGGAAACTCATTGAGGAAATTCTGGTAGAGGGGCTCAAGCTCCACATTCAAGGGTAAAATTTATCTTCATCATGTGGAATCATTACGCAAGTGAGTGATACTAATGCTCCACAGATATGCGCTGGAAATTCCAATTTCGCTTTTAAAAAACAAGGCATGATTTTTACGCCTGTATAACTACAAACATCTTAACATACTTTTATGATAGTCAAAAAGTCCCTTTTTATTCTGCCTTTTATTTTGGGGTTACTTGTTTTCAAAGTTTCAGCTCAACAATCCACCGAAGGGCCGCAAAAGGCAATCGAGAGCATCGTCGGTAAATGGCAGCTGCAGAAAGTTTATGCCGGTAGCCGGGAAATCACTGCCAACCCTAACGCTGAGCGTCAATCTTCAATAGAGTTTAATGAAGACGGAACTTATAAGTTGCAGGCAGAGGACGAAGATAATGGGTCGTACCGCTTGAATGAAAATCATTCCGTATTGTATCTAGAAAGTCAGCAAAAAAGTGAGACATCCTCAGCGGTTAATACGCCAAACTTAAGTGAATACAATATCACTATTAGAAATGGCATATTGACTATGCAATCCAAAGAGGGAACATCTCCGTCGACGAGGTACGTTTATGCGCGGGCGGGACAAGCAGCTGAAGGAGAAGATAAGTAACAATTCATTCCGCAAAATCTATTATGGTTGCAGTGAAGGATTGTCACTCACTGCAACCACAAAATAATTAGGCGTAAAGCAACACTTTCTGCTCTGATACTTTCTCACTGGTAATATATTCGTCGTACGACATAAGCTTATCGATGAAGCCGTTTGGTGTAATTTCAATAATCCTGTTGGCAACAGTTTGGGTGAACTCATGATCGTGCGAGGTGAAGAGCACTGTACCAGGAAAATCTTTTAAAGCATTGTTAAACGCGGTGATCGATTCCAAATCCAAATGATTCGTTGGTTCGTCAAGAATCAGCACATTGCCTCCGGCTAACATCATTCTTGACACCATGCAGCGAACTTTTTCGCCACCCGATAAAACATTGCATTTTTTAAAAACTTCTTCTCCTGAGAAAAGCATTTTTCCAAGGAAACCGCGGATGTAGACCTCGTCTTTATTTTCGTCTTCCGCGAATTGCCTGAGCCAGTCAATCAAGTTGTCATTCGACTTGAAGTATTGCTCGTTATTGTTAGGCAAATAAGCAGTCGTAATAGTTTGACCAAATTTAAAAGTTCCCTTCTCTGGTTTGATTTCATTAACCAAAATTTGGAACAGCGACGTTATCGCCAGGCTGTCTTTGCTCAGAAAAGCAATTTTATCCCCTTTGTTGACAAAAAAGTCTAGATTCTTAAACAGCGTATTTCCATTCAGGGAATATCCCAGATTTTCTACATGCAGAATCTGGTCTCCAGCCGTTCGTTTTTGTTGAAATATAATGGCAGGATACCGGCGCGTAGAAGGCTGGATATCATCCACGTTAATTTTTTCAAGCAACTTTCTACGACTTGTCGCCTGACGCGATTTGGACGCATTTGCACTAAAACGAGCAATGAATTCTTGAAGCTCTTTCTTTTTTTCCTCTGCTTTTTTATTGGAAGACGAACGTTGAGAAAGTGCTAGCTGACTGGATTGATACCAAAAAGAATAATTACCTGTAAATAATTTGATGGCGCTAAAATCGATATCAACAATGTGCGTACATACTGTATCTAAGAAGTGACGATCGTGAGATACGACAATAACGGTATTCTTAAATTCAAGTAAGAAGTCTTCAAGCCAGGTGATTGTATGGATGTCAAGATCGTTGGTAGGCTCATCCAAGATTAAGATATCGGGATTACCAAATATCGCTTGGGCCAAAAGCACCCGGACTTTTTGGTTACCATTTAATTCTTTTACAAGCTTAAAATGTTCTTCTTCATCAATGCCTAATCCGCTAAGAAGGGCTGCGGCATCAGATTGAGCATTCCAACCATTCATTTCAGCAAATTCAGCTTCCAACTCAGAAGCGCGAATTCCATCGGCCTCCGAGAAATCAGCCTTTTCGTAAATGGCATCTTTGTCTTTCATTATACTCCAAAGTTTGGAGTGCCCCATCATGACAGTATCCAATACAGGCGCTTCATCAAATTCGTGGTGATTTTGGCGAAGAACTGCCATGCGTTTTCCCGGTTCGATGCTGATTGAACCTCGGGTAGGATCGACTTCGCCGGACAAAATTTTAAGAAAGGTTGACTTTCCGGCTCCATTGGCACCGATAACTCCATAGCAGTTACCGCCGGTAAATTTGATATTTACGTCATCAAATAAGACTCTTTTCCCAAACTGGAGCGAAAGATTATTAGCAGCAATCATGTTGTAAACAAAATAAGCTGCAAAGATACGCAAGGGATTTGAAATCCGCGGCAGATCAAGTTGTAAATAGTAGGGAGGCGCAGCTAGGAAATTGACTTTGTTCAAAAGTGATTAACAAACCATTGCGCTGCAAGCAATGGATCCCGGTCGCGCATTTAAACGAGGTAGTGGCTTCTTGGAACCACTACCAGCGTTGAATTCTTTAGATCGAATTTCTAATAATAAGGGTAAACGGATTTTTAATTTTGGTCCGCTTTCTGTTCTTAATCATATCGGCAAGAGTTTCGCCCATTTTATTAAAATCAGTACTGAGTACTGTAATACCTCCCGCCAGGATTTCTTTAAACGGAGTATCGTTGTAAGTAATGGTTCCGATATCCTCTCCAAGTTTTAGATTTTGTGCATTTGATTTTTTTATCAACTCCACCAAATCAACCTCTTCGATAACGATATATAATTCACCCTCACTTAATTCACGTTGTCCCACGCGTTCAATGATTTCATAGTTGAAACCTTCAGCTTCACAAAAATTCACAAACCCCTGGGATATACCTGCACAGTAATAATTGTCGGTAGGGAACACTAAAACAAGTTTATTGTATCTTTTTATCTTATCAATACCCGTGTAAAGCGCTTGATGAATATCGAGTTCAAAATCTTCAAAGACACAGCCGTAGTCTCCGTCAATTCCCTCCATATCTTTGTTTAATAAAATCAAACGTTCCTTAGGGATTTTATTGATGGCCGCTTTAACACTTTCTGTTTCATGACGTAAGTGGGGCATGAGCACGTAATAATCGTAACGCCCTAGGCTTTCAATAATTATTTTCTCCAACGTACGGCTATCTGCATTATGCACCTGCAAGTCAACCGTAAATCCTTCTCCGACATTCTTTACGAAAGAGTTGTAGATAGTTTTTTTATGATCGCTTAGTTTGTTGAACATCAATAAAACCCTTCGCTCTTCATTTTTGCCTGTACTCGAAACATAAAACCCTTTACCCCGGACAGCAGTGATAATTCCTCGCTTGCGTAAAATCTTATACGCCTTTTCAACAGTGTCGCGCGATAAATAATATTCTTCACTGGTCTCATTAATAGATGGTATTTTGTCGCCCACCTTTACAATTCCCAGTTCAATATCTGATACAATTGTATCAACGACTTGTTGATACTTCGGAATTTTTGATCCTTCATCAATCGTTAAAAATCCTTCAAACATAAGCTTAGGTTTAATTTGGTGTTACAACCGGGTCAAAGAAGATCCTTTAAAAACAAAAATATAGGAAAAACTTTTTGGGTATTCAAACTTGTTCTAACGATTGCAAGTGCCGGTGCTATCGTTTTCACTAAACATCAGAGAGTTATATTTTCCTAAAAAACTAGACGGCATTTACATTTACCTGCGCCGTTTTGCCCGCATAGGCATTTTTTCCGGTTACAAGCCAGGCGGCTCCGAGCGCTGTTGCACGAGGGTGGTCAGAAATTAATATTTTTCTTTCAGGAAGCTCCCTTTTCATGATTTCCAGAAATAATTTACTTTTTGTGAATCCTCCTACTACAATGACATTTTGTATCTGGCCGTTCGGGTCAATCAAATCGATTGAAATCTTTTGCCACCGTACGAGTTGACTTACCAACTGATGTTGAGCCTCTTCAAAATCTTTAAACCTTGAATAATCAATGGAAAGGTTCGAGGAATGTAACTCCGGCCCTGTTCCCTCCATTCCCAGCGGCTGAAAGTCTACAAACGAATTAGCATTTCTTAAGCGGGAATAACATTCTGGATTGAAGGCGATATTCTTATAATAATCCTTGTCAAGGTTATAATGTGCTGCCAGCGCTTTTTGCTGAAGTTCGTGTTCATGACCTAGAAAAATCCGGGAAGCTTTCACTGGTTTACCCTCGAATGTCAGATAACACAAACAATCCTGCGTCAATTCACGATGGGTAAGTAACTGATCGTTAAACGGATTGAAGCAAATATTCCAGGTGCCGGTTGATAACAAAAGAAACTTCTCCTTCATCACAACCAGATATGGCATCAATGCAGCTGAGCTGTCGTGAACACCCACTCCAACTTTTATATGCATACCGTTTTGAACATAATCAGTGGTATGGTCTGCGTGGTGAATAACAGGAAACAGTTCCTGTAAATGTTCGGCCTTGACCCAGTGATGATAGCCTTGTTTTTTAAAATCCCAGAGCAGTGTATGACAACCTATGCTCGTTACTTCTGAAAACTTCTTTTTAGTCAACAGGTAAGTAAAGTATTGAGGAAAGTGCAAGGATGTTTCAATAGTTGAAAAAAGTGCCGGCTTTTTGCATTTTAACCAATACAGTTGAAGCCCTGAATTCAATAATCCAAGAAAGGGAGATGCTGTATTTATGGACAGGTCGTCCTCCGTGTTATACTTTGCTAAAAAATCTCGTTTACAATCTTCTGGAAAAGGCTTAAGATAATTATAAAAGAATTTTATAGGATCACCGGTTTTTGAAATGTGTACCAGGCTGGCGCCGTAAGCTGAAAAATTAATATGTGTAATAAGGTATTTCGGATGCCTTAGAAAATGATTCAATCTCTCAATTACCCATTGACTAAGCGCAGGTAAGTCTTCGGATGGGAAGTTATCATCATCATTTATTTCACTGAAGGTTGTGGTTTCCTCCTCCAACACATGAAAATCTATATCGAAGAGCAGAACCTTTTTAGTGGTTTTGCCAATATCAAATATCAGCGTAGCGGCTTGTCTGTTCAATGTTTGAAGGTTTGGGGAAAGATCAAAAAAAAACTGAAGTTTCGGACTTCAGTATAAAGAAAGGACCTCCTGACCGCTCATCTTAAAAAAGACAAGCGGCCCCGGCTGGAGGTACCTAACCAATAAACAAGTAATATATTAATACACGAAGGGGTGTCCTGTGTTGTCATGCACACATGCGTGCGTATAACCACAGGACACCAAAGTTTGGCTTAGAAGCTTAATTTTCCATTATTTACCTATGGCCAAAACTTTAAAGCAGCAGTTAGCGGAAGTTAATGAATATGAGCGCGAGCCCATTCCTGCTTCAGCTCTTAAATCATCCGGAAGTTTTATTGGCATGTATGCCGGAGAACACACTGCAGGCACAGAATATGTCATCGGGCCGCTGTTTGTAGCGCATGGTGTCGGTGCCGCTGACCTCGTAGGTGGTTTGCTCGTGGGCAATTTCCTTGCAGTTCTAAGCTGGGCGTTCCTTTGTGCGCCCATTGCTACGAAAGTCAGGCTTACCTTATACTATCAACTAGAGAAGATCTGCGGTATTAATCTGACGCGCATCTATAATTTGGTGAACGGCCTCATGTTTTGCTTTTTGGCGGGTTCAATGATTGCTGTGTCAGCGACTGCAATTGGCATCCCATTTAATTTTCCAATGCCCAAACTTACCGATATGTACCCGACCAGCATAGGATGGGTACTAACGGTCTTTGCTGTAGGGACAGTAATTACGCTTGTTGCTATTCTAGGATATGAGCGCATTGCCAGATTCGCCAATGTTGCGGCCCCGTGGATGATTGGTGTTTTTTTGGCTTCAGCGTTGGCTGTGCTACCCGAACTCGGGGTCACGTCGCCGGGTGATTTTTGGGGAGTTGCCAAGAGCGTAATTTGGACAGGGATTCCCCTCGAAGGCCAGGATAAATTTACTTTCTGGCATGTAATGTTCTTCGCATGGTTCTGTAACATGGCCATGCACATCGGTATGGCAGACATGTCGATACTACGTTATGCTAAAAAGTGGACGCATGGATTTACGTCTGCCTCGGGTATGTTTGTTGGACACTTTCTGGCTTGGATGGCTTCTGGAATCCTTTATGCTGTATACCTTCAAAAAAATACAGGAGAATTTGCTCCTGGCCCCGTTTCGTTTTATGCCGCGGGTTTTGCCGGAGCGGCGTGTGTAGTGATCGCCGGATGGACTACGGCGAATCCAACTATCTACAGAGCAGGCTTAGCTATACAAGCAATGATGCCCAAAACAACGACATGGAAAGTTACCCTCGTGGTTGGATTGGTTACAACCATTGCGGCTTGTTTTCCGGCATTGGTAATGAGACTACTGGATTTTGTAGCGTTGTATGGATTGATCCTCATGCCCATGGGAGCAATTATTTTTGCTGATTTCTATTTGGCGAAACGAATTGGTTTTTTGCCTGACTATGCATGGCGCGCGGGTACGGAGTTTAACATTGCCGCTGCACTTACTTGGACATTGACGCTTGCATTTTGTTTAGGCCTCAATATGTTCGCGGGTGTAGAAATATTTTTCCTGGGGTTGCCCGGATGGTTCGTCGCTATCATTTTGTACGTCGCTCTGAGTAAGTCATTACAACGAAAAATATTAACCGAAGCTGCCGTATGAAAATGCTCATGTCTGTTCTTGCTATAATTGCATTAGGCCTTACAATTGTTCCATCCATCCTTGTGTTTAATGGAACGATTGAATTGGATCTACACAAAAAGCTAATGACTGCTGGGACTTTCCTTTGGTTTGTGGCAGCGCCTATTTGGTTTAGGAAGGAGAAAGTCTAGTACGGTAATTTTTAAATTACACTGATGTCTTAGACCTATCTCTTGCCTTCAGTGAATATGTTGAACTTTAATTTCGTAAGGTGTTAGTAAGAACTCGTCTTTTCTAAAAATTACTCTTTGTGGTGAATCGGTGTAATTCACAAGAATAAGTTTGAAACTGTTTTGGCTTTTTAATAGCAGGCCATCGCAATACAAAGGATTATTGCTTTCGGTATGAACTATCTCTTGTTTTTCGTCTGATAAGATCTCTTTCAAAACATCATAGACCGGATACTTTTTTCCTGCAGAAGAAATTACCCCCTGTCTTCCTACTGTCTGATAATAAGTAACCGAGTTAGCATCTGCATGGGCCAGTGTTTTTATACTTCCCAACGTAAAGGCTGCTGTAAAAGGTGTTTGTTGCCGGGGATCAGCTTTTTTATCATTAGACAAGAATTTGTCTTTGCTGACGGTCGCGGCAGGATTGAATCGTTTGCGCAAAGTTAGTGACGATACATGCACAGCCTTTCTTTGTCCATATAAGGCACGGGCGGACTCAACTGTGTCTGATTGTGCGCCAATATTTTCGATTATCGTCAAATCGTCGGTGGCGTGCTCTTGCGGATCAATGCTGTAGCTGATGAAGTCAAGAAGATTCCCATCAAATCTATTGCAGTTTAATTCACGAAAGTTGTGATCCGTACCGGCGCCAATCAGTGTGGAAGGAAGATGGTTTTTTATGGATGTGAATTCGCGAACGAGTGTCGGATCGGTAGCTGGCTGATCTGTACTTAGCAAGATGATTTGTTTCACACTGGCTTTGAGTTGATTTACCATTTGATAAAACTGACCTAACTCTTTTATGTCAGCTATGTGTAAACCTATTTCAAGCGGTAACTTCAGGGCAGTAGCATTTTGGCAATCCAGTGTAAATTTTTCAATCCAATCTGGGGCTGAAGGCCGCACTTCTATACGATAATGACTTAATCTCAAGGCATGAAGTAATTGCAGCATTTCCTCTGAAAGCACCTCAACTTCGGTTGAGGCAGCAATACCGATTGCAGGTAGTTTTGACTTTCGCTCCAAGGCGATAATTTCCACCGGCTTGTTTAAATTGGGGATAGGCAATAATTCGGATTCTGCTTTGAAGGTTATTTTTTGGTGCACGTTGTCGCCTGCTTTGAGTTGAACGGGAAAAGGTTTGTCCAGCGGCGTGCAAAATGTTTTATAGGAAGCATCGGACCAATTACGCTGATCTTCGGTTTCAAAGATGTCTCCTTCAAATTCTAGGACATACCATTCATACTGGCAGCGCCAGCGAAAACCTTTCAAATTTTTAAAAGGATTGTCCGCAGAGATCGTAGTGGGAAAAAATTTCTTAATCCGTGATCCGTCTGGATGCAGCAACTCGCATGGATTACCTGCTGTATGTTTTATGGGATGTAAAACGCAAATACCTGCGCGGTTCTTCAATACATCGGTGATTGCCTTACCTTGAACTTCAAAGGTTACCACACTATTTGCCAAACCAGTAATCAACACGTGCCAGGAAAATATTCTTTGTTCTTGCACCTCATAATAGCAATCGTATTCGATTGTGAAATGATCTCCCTGATCATCAATTATTTCATTTTCAATGGTGTGTTCAAAAGTATTCCAGTTTTGATCACGCAACGCCATGTATACACTACGAACAACTTCGATATCGCCATAGTGGATGTGACGAATGAATCCGTTCAGATATCCAAGTGAAAATACACCTGCTTTAAGTGTCTGGAGTTCGCGGAGCGCGGTAGTAGTGGAGGTTGAACTTATCATATTCAAAATTAACGTTTGATAAACTGATCTACATTTTCCGGCGTTATTTTAAGTAACCCGGTATTAATGATATAAGGAACGCTGGTGATGCCCGCCTTTGCATCATTTTGAGCCAGCGGGTTTGTCCGGTGCACCATATCATACAAGAATTGAGCGCCGTACCACGTGAACAGTTCACGTTTTTGTCCTGCCAGCATTTGAATAACACCATCCTTCAATAGCTGTAGATGTTCTGGTTCCCAATCTACGGTTGTGATTTTTATTTTTCCTGTTTTTCCAGCTTCACGAACGGCTAAGGCTATTCCCGGCCCGGAATTGGAATCGAAACCACAGATCCCGGCTATGTCCGGATGTGCTGCAAGAATATCTGAAGTTATTCGGGCGGCTTCTTCCACGTTCGCTTTGTCATCATATTTTCCCACTACCTCTATTTCTGGATATTTTTTAAGAACATCGAGCAAACCCAGAAAGCCTTGTTCCATATTCGTGAGTCCTAATATGCCCATGTAGGCGACTTTTCCTTTTCCTGCAATGAGCTTAACCATTTCTTCGCCTTGCATCTTTCCGATCTCATACCAATCAGTTCCGAGGAATGCATGACGCTTTGAGTTTGGAATATCAGAATCATAAACAACGGTTGGTATACCTGCTGCTACAGCCTTATTTATAACCTGAGCTATTGCAGGATCTGTTCCGTTAATTAGCAAGCCAGTAGGATGTGTTCCGATTACCTCCTCGATAGTATTTATTTGAGCAGGTACATCCCAATCAGCGGGCCCAAGAATGGATACTTTCACATTCATCTTTTTTCCCCACCGTTTAAACGCGGCCTGATCATGGTTTACGTACATTGGCATTGTCACCGCCGTGGTGATCATCACATATTCTTCGTTAACTATGTCAACGGAGTCAAAATCTGTCCCAAGGTCATGTCGGGTTATGTTTTCATTTCTGGGTGGCAGCTCACAGCTTCCAAACAAAACTATGATAGCGCCAATAAAAATCCGTCGCACCAGCATTTCGATATAGCGTTGTTTTTCATTCATAGAAAGTAAGGTAAAAAATTTCATTACAGTAACGTCAAACAACTCCTGCGTATTCTTTTTGAAGATACTTATCTACCCAAAGTGTCCCGATGAGAATCAGTCCCAGGATTATGTCTTGCCAGTATCCCGACACGCGCGCGATGACCATGATGTTTGAGATTAATCCCATGAAAAGCGCACCGAGTAACGCGCCAGGAATTTTACCAAACCCTCCGCTTAATGTCGCACCGCCAAGAATGACTGCAGTAATGACGCGCAATTCAAGACCGCGACCCATGGTGGGTAGTGCAGCGCCGAGCCGCGAGGATAAAAGTATTCCGGCAAACCCGGCCAGCACGGCAGTAATTATAAACCCGGTCATTTTCATTTTCTTTACCTGTATGCCAGATAAGTCAGCAGCTTTTTCATTTCCTCCGATGTAATAGTACCGACGAAAGAAAATTGTTTTGTTGAAAAGGAATGTAAACGCAAAAACCGTAGCGAGCATGTACCAGATGGGCATTTGAACACCCAGCAATTTAGATTGGCCGATGGCATTAAACCAATAAGGAAGATTTTGAATTCCTGACCCACTCACCAGCAGCGCGCAACCCCTTACTATTCCCATCATTGCCAGCGTTTGAATCATTGGATTTATATTTTGATACGCAATGAGATAGCCATTAACCCATCCGATCAGAAAAGCACTTGCAAGACCAGCAGCTAACGCAATGGGTACAGGTATATTGAAAAAATGCATGAGATATGCTGTGAGGCATCCTGTAAAAGCAACAATGGAACCTACCGATAAATCAAAGGCACCTGAAATCAATAGCAACATCATGCCAACGGCGACGATCGTGTCGATTGATAGATTAAGCAAGATCTGGCTGAAATTTTCGAATGTAGGAAAAGTACCCGGAAAAACGGCACTCGTAATCAACGCTGTAATCACCAGTAGAATACCAAGCGAGTATACACGCTCTTCAAGTATTTTTTGAATCATTTTAGTATTTTGTTTTTCGGGAGTGATTACCCTCCTCCTAAATATTGTTTGTAATTATATCAGGTCGCCAACTTTATTATTTGTTCCTCCGTCTTTTTATCTCCGGAAAGCTCCCCTGCGACCTTTCCATTTTTGATGACAATAATTTTGTCGCACAATCCGATAAGTTCTGGAAGCTCGCTGGATATTATGAGAATACCTTTTCCTTCTTCAGCAAGAGATTTTAAAATCTGATAGATTTCAGACTTTGCCCCAACGTCTATGCCGTGTGTTGGTTCATCGACAATCAGAACATCAGGATTTGTGAGCAACCATTTGGCCAGCATTACTTTTTGTTGATTGCCGCCACTTAAATTGATCACTGGTTGTTTGAGAGTATATGAAACAACACCAAGTTTTTCTTTGGCTGTTGTGGCAAGCTGCTTTACTTTTTCAGTGTTATAATATCCTGAAGGCATGATCCGGTTTAGACCGGCGGCAACAACATTATCCTGAATGCTCATGCCTGGAAACAGCCCTAGGTTTTTTCTCTCCTCAGTGACATATCCCACGCCGTCTCGAATAGCTGCGGCAGGATGTCTCGGATGAAATGGCTTGTTGCGTAACCGAACTTCGCCTGATTTTATTTCGTCCATACCAAAGACAGCGCGTGCAATTTCGGTTCGTCCCGCACCCATTAAACCTGCTAGGCCGACGATTTCACCTTGGTGAACGACCAGCGAAATGTCCTTGAATTTCGCTCCGCTAATATTTTTAACTTCTAATAGGACTTTGTCATTTTTCGAGCTGGATGTTTTTAAGATCTTCAGTTCACGGCCTACCATTTTGTTAATCAACGTTTCTTTAGTGAGGCCTTTCGAATCGAATGTTCCCTGGTATTGACCATCTTTTAATATGCTAACGCGATCTGATAGCAGAAATATTTCATTCAGCCGATGCGAGATGTAAATGATGGAAACGCCATTAGTTTTTAGCGTTTGAATAATTTCAAACAATGTTTTTGTTTCTCTGTCCGTGAGAGAAGCTGTCGGCTCGTCCAAAATCAGGATCGATGGATCCTTTGACAACGCCTTGGCAATCTCTACCATCTGCTTTTCGGCTGGAGAAAGTTTAGCCACCAATGTTCTTGGGTTTATATCAAACAATTTTAGCTTCCGCAAAAGCGCATTGGTCTTTTCATACAACGTATTAAATTGAATTATCCCGTACCGGTTTCTGGGTTGGAGGTTGGCGAAAATGTTCTCGGCAACGCTAAGGCTATCGACCAAACTCAGGTGCTGGTATACGATGGCAATGCCATTTTCAAATGCTTCCTGCGGGTTGTGCAACAACACTTCTTTATCGTTCAATAAAATCCGTCCGCCGTCGGGCTGAAGATTGCCCGAAAGTATATTCATCAACGTGCTTTTGCCGGCACCATTTTCTCCGCACAAGGCATGGATTTCACCCGCCTGAATTTCCATTGATACGTTACTCAACGCTTTTACGCCGGGAAATTGTTTTGAGATATCGTCAAGCAGGAGGGAAGCCATCAGAATGTTTGAAGATCTATGATAGAATCCGTTTTTGCCGAAGCATACGAAGCATGTACTAACCTTACGGTTTCGAAATTATCTTCCCCCGTTGTTTCGGCGTGTGCCTTACCCGTTAAAGCATTTAATAAATTACGGTTGCAATCGACAATACTTGAATGGACCATCGCATTTTTCGGATCTACCCAGGAATATAACGTCGGGTTGGCAGTGACTACGTCAGTACCGCTTTGCGTAGTGACATGGAGCTCATACTCTTTGGTAAGATGAATAGATCCTTGAGCACCTTCTACCAAGATGAACGTCTGCGGGAATGGTTCATACTCAAGAATAGACGCATACGACATCTCTGCATAACAAGTCATTCCGTTATGCATTTTCATAAAAACATTTGCCACGTCTTCTCCTTTGATTTTGGAATTAACTGTTGAAGTATGGCACTGTAAGGTACGCGCTTCCCCGAAAAGAAAACGGCATACATCTAATATGTGAGATCCAATATCTGTTAAAATGAATTCATTTAACTCTGCTAAAAAAGGCTGGTTGTCGAATACTGGAAAACGGGAACAAAATGTCACTCGCGCCTTGAAAGGTTTTCCAATGATGTTTGAATCTAGAATTTCTTTGAATTTCCGTATGGGAGCCTGCCATCGCCAGTTCTCATGAATATAAAAAGGTGTTTTTGTTTGCTTACACACGTCTACCATCTGCCTGGCGATGTGAAGTTTGGATGCCATAGGTTTTTGGCAAATTACGGCGATGTTTTTTTTGGCAGCCATTTCTGTAAAAGGTGCGTGCGTATCAACATCGGTGATGATATCAACAAAATCAAGTTTTTCGTTTTTTAAAAGGTCCTCGATGTATTCATATACACGCGGTACCTTGAATTTATGCGCCAGTGCTTCTGCCTTTGGTTTGGTACGATTGTATAATGCAACGAGTTCCACGCCTTCAAGTTCCATCCATGCAGGAATTTGATAATTTGCCCAGAAGCCTGTTCCGATTACTGCAAATCGAAGATTTCTATTCATGGGTTATTTTTTAGTAACCGGTGGTGCATAATTTTTTGATGCATCGTCAATAATTAATACCCAATCCTGTCCATATCCGGTTGACGGTGGTGTAAACTCCTGTTGGGCATTTTTAACCGACTTGTTATTATTTTTCACTTCACCATTGCGGGGATTGTACCAATAAGAGTTGATCTCCTTTCCAGATATTTTATTGGTGTTGACGGTGAATTTTTTTCCTTGAGAACTGTATACAAAAATATAGTCATTGCCGCGCGTCGCCTGGACATGGTCATGGGCGCCCAGGGCATCCGTTATTAAAGATTGGTCCGGGATTCTGTCAAACATCGGGCGCGATTCGATGAGTGCTCTGACATACTTCATTTGACCTGCCCCGGGAAGGTCGAGCGCGATGTACCATGGCCGGCCAGGGCCGTTAAGAGGGGCACGGTTTGGCGCATACATCTGCCATATATCATGGCACCCGTAGGTATGACCAAAAGCTCCGGCGAATACATCAAAGTAAGCGGCCTTTCGCACATCATAGGCGCTGGATGTACCAAGGTCCTGAACGTTAAAGCACACAGGGTGGTCTTCGTAAATCGGTTCACCATCGACCACGGGTTTCACGGGCTTGAGATTATATGCATACGCCATTCTCTCCCATAAGCTCAGATCTCTACAATGTCCTGTTTGAAACATGTTGAAGTCAAGCCAATCGTCGTTATGAAACCATTTGGCTGTACCACCATCCTGAATCCCGTTAGGTTGCGGGTGAAAAGACATCAATGCATTATTTTTCCCAACGGCTTCTTCGATACCAGCGGCCATGGCTCTCCAGAGCGCTATGTCATTCTCATTTCTTGGATTGCGATCACCTCCTAAAAGCCAGACAATATTTTTGTCATTTTGATAGCGATTGCCCAACCATTTTCCATATACCCTCGCGTTCTCGACAGTAAATATTTCGGGCCCTACTCCCCAATGTGCTTTGAAAACTTTATCTCCCCAGGTTGGAAGCATGCCAATGTACAGATTGAATTCCGCTGCCTTCCGAACAATAAAATCAACATGTTGAAAATATGCTTCACGCGGTTTTGTAGGATCGTCATTCTCCAACGGTCTTTCACCATAAGGATTGGGGTCGTGAAGCCCATCCAATTCTGCCAGCACAACGGCCTGGATAACAGTAAATCCCTTATCGGCTCGATTTTTAAGATACATCGTCGCTTCTTCGCGGTTTAGCCGGTGAAACAACTCCCACGCTGTATCGCCAAGCCAAAAGAATGGTTTTCCATCAGCGGTTTGGAGGAATCTTTTGTTCGGACTTACCTGGAGCTGTGCAAATACCATATTTGAAAATATACTGATGATCAACGTAGATATTAAAATTTTGAAACCTTTCATACTGATAAATTTTTGAAATTCGTGTTTTGTTTTACGAGATATTTTATCCGTTCAACCGGAATTACTACTTATGTCTTTGGAATTTTTGTCATCACTTCAATTTGGTACTTGACGTGATCGGGCTCAAGGACTTTTTTCCAATCTTCTTTGAAGATAAGTGGTTTACCGATTTGGATGGCTTTATAACAAGCGTCTGAAAAAACACCACCAGGAATTTGATCAAAACAAAGTGCCAGATCGATGTTGATATGTCCCATAAAGAAATCAAACACCGCATCTTTTGGAACACCTTTTCTGATCACTTCGTCCATTGCCTCTCGCATCGTAAACATAACAGCACCAAGGAAGGTCTCGGCTAAACCAGGTTCCAAAAGCGCCATTTGTTCAACGGTGATTCTATGCGCCCTGGTTACCGGTGCATACATTGTGGTAGCCAACGTTTCTCCCATATTATAATGCTCTTCAGGTCCCTGCATGAGTGCGCATACAATTGCCTGGCGCGCGGTGATTCCACCAAAGTAGTCAAAATGTTTTTTTGGATCTTCTTCATAATTGAAAACCGAGGGATGCGTCGGATGCGAAACGAAGTAAGAAATATCGGCTCTTGTTGGCAAGTGCCCACCTACTGCAGCAGCAGGGTCCAGTGTAACGACAATCGCGCCAGGCTTAAACTTGGAAAGCATTTCGGATGCGACCTTGCCAATGTAAATGTCAGGTACAGCGAGAATTACAATATCTGCAGTTGGAATGATATCATCAGCATTAGAGACCTTTATCCCCCGTTTTTCCAAGCGATCTATACCGACTGAACTTACTTCGATGTAATGCATTTTGTAAGACGAATTTTTTAAGTTATCGGTAAGGCGGCATCCCATTTTTCCGCCAGCACCAACTAAAGCTACTGTTTGCATTGCCATATTATTCCCATTAAGTGTTCGTTTTAAAATAGATTTGATCCTTTAAGTATCGAATGCTTTCATCTGCCCATTGCCTTTCTTTTTTAATTGTTTCTTCCAATTTAGATTCGGGTGTAACCCACTGCTCAAGGATGGCACTTTGGCAATTGCTAAATTTTTCCAGCTTTTCCATGAGGAACGGAAGATCTAACATTCCTTTTCCTGCAGGGGTACCTGTAACTGTGAATCCCATGTTATGAGCAAATCGACGAATCGTAAAATCTTTGATATGCAGATTTACCGTAAAGGGTGCGAGCCATTCGGTAACTTCATGAAGTCCCTCTCCAGCGCCAATTGAATTTACTGTGTCCAGGCAGATACCAATGTGATCATCTGAAATCGTGTCCATGATTTCCCTTAGTTCCTTTGCTCTGAATCGATCGTGATTTTCAATGCCTAATGTGATCTTTTGTTTTTTCAGATCAGGTAACGCGTTTCTTAAAATCGAGGTGATAGTTTTATCATCCGGTTCATAATTATCCCCGTCAACAACAAATCGAAGTAAAGGCGATTTGAAATACTCAGCGATTTCAATATACCGATGCAGGTGATCTTCTGTTAAGCGACGGGCTCCCACTTCCAGCCGGATACCATTGTCGTGAATGGAGGTGGCGAGACTGGATAATCTTTCCGCAGGAATTTTATGAAGCGGAAAATTATCGCCGAGTTGTAAACATTTCAAACCAAAGGCTACAGTTTGAGCCACCAGATCATGTTCAGTTAAATGGGCATGACTTCCATTTACGCCAGCCGACCATCCATAGGTAAAACTGCTGATGCCTAAAACCATGTTGGATTTATTTTTTACAATGTTACGCGAAGGTTCAAGCGATTGCATCCACTGATTTGCTTAATATCAATGCTATTTTTGCATATCTTTAATCAGATAAGTTATAAAATGTTTATTTAGAACATATGGTTAAGCAGCTTTCTCAGAGGCCTCAATTGCTTAAGATCATTCCACCAATGGAGAAATCCATTGTAATTAAAGGGGATGATATTGCCTGGAACAATCCTTGGCACTATCATCCAGAGATTGAACTCCTGTATTGCATTAAGGGAAAAGGGACCAACTTTATCGGTAACAGCATCAGGACCATTGAAGAGGGCGAGTTGTTATTGTTGGGAAAGAATTTACCACATACCCGGCAACGTGACCGGCGACATTATCTGGATCATCCTCAAGAAAATCCAGAGTCAATAGTCATTCAGTTTCATGAAGATTTTTTAGGTGAACATTTTTTTGAATTAAGAGAATTTGTTCACATTCAAAAGCTTCTTCATCGTGCAAGGATCGGGCTGAAATTTTTCGGGAAAACACGAAATGACGTTGCGGCAAAGCTGGAGAAGATCAACAGTATAAATACTACGGCGTCTATTTTGGAACTATTGGCCATCCTTGATTTACTCGCCCGTTCTGACGAATTCATCGAACTGAATGCAGCGAATTATTTTAGTGATGTGCATGAAAAATCTTCTCAGAAGATTAATAAAGTTTATCACTATACAATTGAGCACTTTCGAGAACCCATTTCGCTTCACCAAGTAGCGTCGCTTACAAATCATAGTCCTGCCGCATTCTGCAGATATTTTAAAACACGGACACGTAAAAGTTATTTTCAATACCTGACCGAAATGCGGATAGCCTATGCGTGCGAGTTATTAATGGAAGGGAACCTGGACGTAACACGGGTTTGTTTTGCAAGTGGATTCAATAATCTTTCGAATTTCCACAAACAGTTTAAAAAAGTTATGAAGATAACGCCTAGTGAATATCGCTATAAGAGTTTGAAGAAAATACCCTCCATTCATCCGGGGACAAATGAAGCAGGCTTAAGCTAATCATCTTAAAAAACAGAAGCATAACCAAATTAAACCATCCTCCATGAAAAAAATCCTTAGCTCAATTATTATTTTCCTGTTAGCAATTACTGCGGAAGCACAACAAAAACCAGGGCCGAGGCTTATCGTTAGAGGAGATGATATGGGGTTTAGTCATTCGGGAAACGAAGCGCTTATTAAATGTTACAAAGACGGTGTACAAACCTCAATTGAGATTATCGTTCCGTCACCTTGGTTTCCGGAGGCAGTACGACTGTTGAAAGAAAATCCAAAAGCCGATGTAGGGATTCATATTGCATTGACCAGCGAATGGGATAATGTAAAATACCGTCCGGTGTCGCATAGTCCAAGCCTTACAGATGCAGACGGATATTTCTATCCTTTTATATACCCAAATAAGAATTATCCCGGCCAGGCACTGACGGAGAATAAATTTTCACTTGAAGATATTGAAAGAGAAATCCGTGCGCAGATTGAACTCGCCATAAAAAAAATTCCGCGTATAACGCACATTTCTTCACACATGGGATGTTATAATATGAATCCAGATGTTAAAGCCATAGCCAAAAAATTAGCAAAAGAATACAAGATAGACATAGACCCTAGCGAATATGATGTTAAGTACGTCAGTTATTCAGGAGCAAAGGAAACTTCAGAACAAAAAGTGCAAAGCTTTATTAAAATGCTCGATGAATTAAAAGCAGGAGAGACTTATTTGTTTGTTGATCATCCGGGAATTGACACGCCGGAACTTCGAGCGATTTCCCATATCGGTTATGAAAATGTCGCTGTGGATCGGCAAGGTGTAACGGATGCATGGACGGATCCAAGAGTAAAAGAGGCTATCAAAAACAAAGGAATACAGTTGATAAGTTACGCTGATCTCAAAAAGTAACTGCAATCGACTATCAGAGATCCAAAGTTGTTTTACCAGAGGACAAAGGGTATGTTTTGTCTTGCCAATAAAAGGTACCAAGCGTTTTTTCAGGCAATGTAATTTCAGCTTTCCATTTTCCTTTTACCTGGAAGTAATTGACAGCAATCTGACCATTCGGATGTGGCATTTTTCCTTTCGCCTGAGATAGACTGCCCAAGTGTGGTTTGATCTTTACTTTCGAAAATCCAGGTGAATCACTATCGATACCAAGGATGATCCTGAAAAATTCTATGTTCGGACTGGAGCCCCATGCATGACAGTCTGATCGACTATTGTTATGATCCGAAATCTCCGCCCATGTAGTCAGGCCGTTACTTAATTGAGCACGCCAGTCGCCCAACAAGTTTAAGTAGCTATCACCAAGGCCAACTTTAGCTATGGCTTGATGTACATAATATTTGAAATAGATCGTTGCTTGAGTGAGTGACGTATCAGACAAAATTTTCTTTGCTAATTGAGTGGCTTCATCCCCTGAAATTACCTCTGCCAGAATTGCCAATGTATTTGCGTGTTGAGAGTACAAAGTTTGTTCCGGCGTATCAGCAAATAGGTGATTGGAAGACCAGTATTTTGACTTGATAGTTTGTTTTAATTGTTCAGCTGCGGCATGATATTTTTCAGCAAATTCCTTCATGCCCAAAGCTTCCTCCAATTCAGCAGCAAGCTGATAAGCCCAGCAAAGTTGAATATCCAAGGCCGCAGAATTACCATTCTTGCCAATAGGAGCTACCCCTCTGTCCCAACCTTCACCTTGCGCCCAATCTGTAAATTCCCAATAAGGTGCTTTCTTCAACGATCCATCCGACTGCTGATATTGGTTAAAAAAATGCAGTATCTGCCGGGCACTTGCTAACTTGTTTTTTACAAATTCGTGGTCTGGACGATACCGCCAATAGTCATGGAGCATTCCAATCCAATAGAGTGAGAACGTGGGAATCTCCTGGGCATTTGCAGATGGATAACGACTTAATGTAATGCCTTCCGCCATGCGTGAGTTATCCAATTGACGAAGAGCATTTTTCACCAGGGCATCATCGCCGCTATTGAATAAAGAGACTAAGGCTTGGATGCGCGTATCACCGATGTATTGTAACTGCTCGTAGTAAGGACAATCCATGTAAGTTTCAACAGCGCATAGACGTGCCGTTCTCCATCCGACTTCCAATATTTTGTTCAACTCCGGATTCTTGGCTTCAAATTGCGCGTTAAATTCAAATGGATAACCTGTAAACACTGCATGTGAATCGTCGATGATCAGTGGCTCATTTTTGGTCTCAATTGCGAGTTCGAGGTAACGAAAAGTTCTCCAAGCCAACGATGTAAATTTTTGATGACTGGCGCCACTACTAATCAATTGATCTTTCACGCCAACAAAACGTTTGCCTGTAATTTCATTCCGGTTTCCTTTTTGTTGCTCCGCTCTCCAATCTGAGGAGTTTTCAATTACATAAAGCGCCTCAGCATAACGGATATCAATTAACGCATTTTTTCCTTTGCTGAATTGTAGCACGGGGTAGGCGTTGGTAAGGAAACCTTGATCCAGTAAAAGCGTGACTTTTTTGTTGGCTGGAATTGTTAGCGATGATGCTTGAGCAGGAAATATTTTTGGGACAGTAATTCCAGTAGCCATACGGGTACTTGCTAATCGTTGAGGCGTTAGCTCCATGGGTGGAATGGACCGGGGTACCAGCATCCAACCATTGGTCCATTCAAAAACTCCTTTGGGTAGACCGGCAAAAATTTCATTCGCACTTTTCCAAGAGGTATCCTGAAATGTTAAAGAATTCCACCCGGTTACATGTTTGTTAAAATCAATTTTTTCTCCTGGTCCTGACACGTAAAAAGTGTAAATCAGTTGAGGCCTTAACGGTTCGTAGCTATCGTCTCGAATACATTTCCAGCTTTTATTTGTATTGACTATTTCCTCAGCGGAAGTATTTCCTTGTAAAATGAAGGCCGTGCGATAGGAGATTTGCGCTTCCGCACGCTCATTTCCGAAATTCCATACCAATGCACCAATAACATTTTTGCCTTCTATTAAATATGGCGCCAAGTCAATGGTTTCAAAATTATAATGAAATAGATCACCGCGTGCTGGGCCATGAGACACTTCCTGATCATTAACGTAAAGTTTATACCGGTTATCCGCAGAAACATGAACAATAAATGAAGATGGTTTAGATTTAAGCTCAATCACTTTTCGAAATTTATAAACACCATAGTCCTCATCTGGTTCTCCTGGCACCGAGACCCATAAAGCTTTCCATTTCTTTTCAAGAATGTCAGAATGAATATTTTGTGCAGACACATTTATCGATATAAGTAATAACAACACGCCGGTAATCCGGTATGAAACACGCTGCGTATGTTTTGTTTCTATTGTCGTTCTCATTTTTTTAAGTTGCACTGATTTTAGCAATCGAAAGTTAAACTTTGGTTAATGGTTTTAAGTTAAGACTCGCTAAATGTTTTGGTATCCTGCGCTTTGTGTTTTCTTTATCCAAAGTCGGCATAAAGTCATTTGATGTTATGAAAATTAATGCTTACATGTTCATCAATACAATTTAATAGCGATAGCTAAGATAATTTTGATGAAATGTTCGACGACCCCAATAACCGGATCGAAGATTAACTTTCATTTTTACATTAACCGGGTAACCAGGAGACTACAGCAATATTGTTGATGTGTGGTTGACGATATTAATGCGCCTTCGATAGGCTTTCCAAAGAATTTAATTTCGCTATGAGAAAAGTTTATTTTGGGAGATAACTAAGATAGGTGGCCCGTAGTAAAGTTCGCCAATAACATTCGTGAACATCTATGATACTCATTTTGTAGTAGCAAAACTACAATGGGATCTTGCTGGTAGACTGTACTTCGCATTCCAATTTCGGACAAATGCGATCATTCCGTTATCGTAAATTTAAGTCTGGACGTTCTGAAGAAAAAATATTCTTAATACGTATTGCCAGTCATTGAATAACCGCGTAACATTAACTTGTCAATTGGCTGCAATGAAATTACTATCCGCTTTCGTGTTTTGCGTCATTTTTATTAATACCACATGGGCGCAGGTTTCAACCATAAATCCAGCGACAGACCTGGAGGCCCTCTCAGGAATCCAGGTTAACGATATTAAACAGGACAGTTTGGGCTTTTTGTGGATCGGAACTAATGAAGGGTTATATCGGTACGATGGTTACAACCTAAAATTATATGAAGCCAATCCAAAGATGGTGGGGTCTTCTATCATCACCAAGATATATTTTACAAGGCATGGTGATTTATTTGTTGGTACACGTGGTGGCCTTTTATCATACAACAAAGCAAAAGATCTTTTTGTAAACTTTAAAAATGATCCAGCCGATAGAGAATCCATCAATGGAAATATTGTCAATAGCATCGTTGAGGATAATCAGGGCAACTTATGGATCGCCCTCTCCAAGCATGGAATCGACCTATTTGATATTCCCTCAAAAACATTTCAGCACTTTTTAAAATCAGATGGTACGGGATTGTTGTCCGATGATATTAGTGACCTGCTGATCGACAAAAATAATTTGCTTTGGATATCAACATGGAACGAGGGTCTAAATGCGCTTAATCTTAACGCCGCGAATATCAGCCCTAAGAAAATAAATTTTAAGCGCTATGCTGTTGGCGATAACCTCCCGAAAAAATTGGTGATTCCGTTTATGTTTACAGATCCTGTAGACGGTGATTTTTTTATTGCAACGGTAACAAGGGGTGTATTTCAATATGATCAAGGTTCAGATTCATTTACGCCGTTAGGGATAAAAGAAGTCGAACATTGTACTATTTACGATGCCGTCTTCGCAGCGGATGGGAATACATGGATAGCCACGGATTTTGGCGTCAGGCTGCTGAATCTCAAAAAACGGTCAATAGCTAAATGCCCTGAGTCGATCTGCGAATTTTCGGGGCAGGTTTTTAGTGTTTTTGTCGATAGGCAGAATATCACTTGGCTGGGAACTTACAAGGGTATTGGCAAACATGTTGAAAAGAAAATTTCACATCGTAGGCTCCGTAAGATTAAGGATCCTAATGCTGATAATGTTATGGCTTTTGAAAGACAAGGTCAGTATTTGTGGATTGGAACATGGCGTGATGGTTTGTATTTGTTAGATGAAAAAAATAATCGAGCCCTGAAGATTAATGCCGATAATAAGCTTCTGAATCACATTTGGGACTTAAAATTAATTAATGACCAATGGCTTTTTGTCGCAACCGGCAAAGGTGTTGTTCGTCTACGGGTGAATCCATTGAATTTTAAAAACACCTATGAAGAAACAAACTATCCTTCACGGTCAGCCTTTACATCATTTTCGAAAAACACCAGTGGTCTAACGTGGGTGAGCACCTGGCAGGGCGGACTATACAACATTGATGCCGACAATGGCGAATTGAAAAAATATGAAAAGTATTCTACAAAGGAACATTTTGTTCAGGCGTTACATGTAGATGCGGAAAAAGATCAGCTTTGGATTGGTACGGTTCATTCCGGCTTGATTCGCCTTACTGGCATTAGTGGAGATAGTGTTCAATCTAAAATTTATGCGCAGGAAACTACCCCTCAACTGGGACTCAGCAGCGATTTTGTCTCCGTTATTTTTGAAGACAACGAAAAGAAATTATGGATCGGTACCGGCGATGGTGGATTAAATATCCTTGATTTGGAAACCGGGAAAATAAACTGGATTGTAAAAGGAGAGCAAAATTTGCCAAGCAACACGATTCGGGCAATCATTCAGGACGAAAAAGGAAATATATGGATCAGTTCGAAGTCAGGTATATCCAAATTTGATCAACAAAAAATTTTTATAAACTATACAGAAGATGATGGACTGGAACACATGGAATTTAATCCGAACGCTGTACTCTTAAGTCATGGCACATTGTATTTCGGCAGCGGTCAGGGATATGATGTTTTTAAACCGGGTGACTTATCGTTTCAAAAAGATCCGCCTCGGATTTTTATAACCGATGTAAAAATATTTGATAAATCAATTTCCCCAGGTGAGTCGTACGATGGAAGTGTGATTTTGAAAAAACCTGTAAATGAACTTGAAACAATAGAGCTTTCATATAAAGTAAAAAATATTTCGTTCGACTTTTCCGCGCTAAATCTTAGAAATCCAAAACGGGAAATTTTCGCGTACATGTTAGAAGGTTTTAACGATGATTGGATTTATGCCAATGCATCAAACCGCTTTTTATCGTTTTCAAACCTCCCTCCCGGTGACTATACGTTGAAGATAAGGACAGCGCGGAATACCGCAGTGGGCGGTGATCAGGGTAGAATTTTAAAAATCCACATTATACCACCAATCTGGCAGACCACCTGGTTTATTGTGTTGGCTGTAGTCGCTTGTGTGGGGCTGCTTTATTTGTGGCATTGGATGCGGGTTGCTGGGTTACGCAGACAAAAATTGTTGTTTGAAAAATTAGCCCAGGAACGCGTAGCCGTGATTGAAAGTAAAACGAAATTGCTTGAGCAGCAAAATAGTGAAATCCAAAAACAAGCTGCACAATTGCACGAAGCGGATCAGACCAAGATTAATTTCTTTGCAAATATTTCACACGAATTTCGAACACCGCTGATGCTTATCATAGGACCGATTGGCAGATTGATGGAAAGTAAAGTCGCGAACGAGAACGAAAGCTTGTTAATGATCCACCGGAATTCGAAAAGACTCTTACGGCTGGTGGACCAGATCATGGATTTTTCAAAGTTAGAAGCTGGTAACCTGACTTTAGAAACTGTGGAAGGTGATTTCATAGCTTTTATTAAGGAAATTATCTCCTCTTTTAACTACTTGGCTAACATAAAAAATATTTCGGTAGAGTTTTATTCGCCTGAACCTCAGTACTATTTCAATTTTGACCATGATAAAGTTGAAAAGATACTATACAATCTATTGTCCAATGCCTTTAAAGTCACTCCGCCCGAAGGACGCATTTCTGTGACAATCGATATATTTCAAGATAGCGAACAAGGCGTCAGCAACATGTTGCAAATTGAAATTTTCAATACGGGTAAAGGAATACCAAAGGCTGAACTTCCGAATTTGTTTACGAGATTCTACCGGACGAAAAGTTATTCCGATGGAACAGGTATTGGACTTTCCCTAACCAAGAGTCTGGTAGAACTTCATGGTGGAAAAATCGAGGTAAGGTCAGAAGAAAATGAAGGTACCTGGTTCATGGTGATGTTACCAGTGCAAACAAATTCTTTGGAGGTAAAAAAGGAAAACTTACAGACAGGTTCTCTTCAACTGCCCGTGCCAACCGCCAACTTCGGTATAAAAGATGATACGGTAGGCAAATCTCCATCGATAACAACTTTGAATCAAAACCATGCGAGAACTATTTTAATTCTCGACGACGATGAAGACATGAGGCTCTTCATTTCCAAACTTCTTTCACCAGAATACAACGTTCTGTCTTCGTCAAACGGTGAAGAGGCATTGAAGCTGGCGTATAGGGTTCAGCCGGATGTGATCATTAGCGATATGATGATGCCGGTTATGGATGGTTATCAATTCCTGCGGGAGGTAAAACAGAATCCGCACATCAGTCACATTCCGGTAATCCTTTTGACAGCACGGGCAAGTATGGATGCAAGACTCAAAGGGCTTGAGGAAGGTGCCGATGATTATATTACAAAACCTTTCCATGAAAAAATTCTGCTACTCCGGGTTAAGAATTTAATCGAGCGAATGCAAAGTACAAAGAAGCGTTTCTCAACCGATATTCATTTGGAACCCAAAGAGATGACCATTACTTCGTTGGACGAAAAGTTTATGAAGAATTTATTGAACGTAGTCGAACAGAATATTTCCAATACAAGCTTCAATTCCGATTTTATATGCCAGGAACTCGGAGTCGGAAGATCTTATTTGTATGCGAAAGTAAAAGCATTAACAGATTTGCCTGTAAATGAATTTGTAAAAACTATTCGTTTAAAACATGCCGCTGTACTTTTGACAAAAGGCCAGCTACAAGTGAATGAAGTGGCCTATAGTGTAGGCTTCAACGACCGGTATTACTTTTCGAAATGTTTTCAAAAACTTTTTGGAGTCTCTCCATCGCATTATCAGAACGAGCACTCAGGCCTGGATCAAAGCATGCCACGCAGTTAGAAAGTTGTGATAATAATAAAATGACTATCCCAAATCCATGTTTTTTAAATGGTTTGGACTATATAACACACATTTCGGACTACAGCACACGCCGTTTTCTCCCATTTACTATAAGTTTGTTTTAATAAAAGTTTACCCCATCGCCTGTTGTGATGTATTAGCTCTGTTGTTCCTCATGCTGGATGGAATCAAAACGGAAGCTTGGCGACGGGGTATAACTTTGTTTAAAGATCACAACGCAGCTCCCGTGCCGGTTCTATCATAATTAGCCTGCTCTACCTTCTTCTAGAATTAGTCTTATCCTCTTGGCTATTGTCCGCATTGTGTGCATTCGTGTCCACGCGGACCAGAGTACACCAGGTTTGTATTCCTGTCCACACAATTCCTAAAACTTGCCTCTAAGTTCGTTGCAGGTCAGGCTTTCAAATTCTAAAATGTTATGAAAAAAATTCTTCTGGTTATTTCAACGATTTTATGTTCATCATTTGCGGCTTATTCGCAGTCCGGACCTTTGCCCGTAGGTCAGCAAGATATCGACGACGCGTTGCAAGGCACATCTGATTACCAATTCAGTTACAGTGGTAATTGGGCACATGGATCAGGTACCACAGATCTCTATTATAATAGAACTTGTTCTTTTTCAAACACAACATCCGCTTATGCAACAATTTCTTTCACTGGAAATGATTTCCGGTTGACAGTAAGCACGGCACCTCATCATGGTATTATGGGCGTCACAGTTGACAGTCAGCCCGAAAAGCTGTTCGATCTTTATGAGAGTGAACAGCACATCAAGGAGTTTTACGGATACCAGTTTGAAGCCCTTAGTGAAGGCAGACATACTGTCAAAATCAGGGTTACAGGAACCAAAAATCCCGCTGCTACAAATACCTACGTGGTAGTCGATTTCATTTCGTTTGTGTCCAGTAGTTCCAATACCGCGATAGGTGTGAATGCTCATTTTAATAAAGGGGGATACGACAACACAGCGGTTGGGGCGAATGCTTTAGTAGGGGTGGCTCTCCAATATGGAAATAAGAATACGGCGGTTGGGGCAAGCGCATTAGTTTCCAACCGTGGAGGTGGTAACACAGCTGTGGGATATTTGGCTTTGGGTAACAACGGAAGGGGAGGGGGTAATGTAGCCATGGGTAACAATGCAGCTCAGCGAATAGCACTAGGGGTGCAAAACACGGCTATCGGTTCAGACGCGATGTCAGAATACACCAGTGGTTGGTGGAACACTGCTGTTGGTGCAGGCGCCTTACGATTCGGAAGCGGTTCGAACAATGTAGCGGTAGGCACAGGTTCTGGAATGACTGACGGTTCTAACTTTGAAAACACGACTGCAATTGGTGCGGGAAGTACAGTGACGGCTTCAAACCAGGTCAGGATAGGAAACTCGTCGGTAACCAGCATTGGTGGTCAGGTTTCATGGGCAACCTTATCTGATGGCCGTTTCAAACGGGATATTAAAGAAGATGTATCCGGGCTTGAGTTTATTCGGCAACTCCGGCCTGTGAGCTATGCAGTTGATTATAATGCATTCGATAAATTCTTACGGGTACCCGATAGTCTCCGCTCACAAAGAGCTAAGTCACGACAAAAAGTTGTACGCCAAACAGGATTTGTTGCGCAAGAGGTTGAATCGTTGGTTAAAAAAACTGGCTATACATTCGCCGGGGTGGAAGCACCCAAAAATGAAAACGACCATTATAGCATACGTTACGCTGAATTTGTTGTTCCCCTGGTAAAGGCTGTGCAAGAGTTAACTGAAAAAATGGAAGCTCAGGAAAAGGTTGTAGAAGACCAACAACAGATGATCCAAACATTAGCTGATCACTTGAAAAAATATGGTGTAAACACCGAAGATGTTTTATCAAAGGATGATGTCCGCCTGTTTCAAAATAATCCTAACCCTTTCACTGTCGATACCGAAATAAAAATGAGTCTTCCGGAAAGTGCTCAAAACGCAAAGGTCATTGTCTATAATATGGAAGGAAGGCAATTGAAAGCGTTTGAGGTTCGTGGTCGGGGTGAAACATCCATTACCATAACTGGCGATGAACTCGGACAAGGTATGTATTTGTACGCATTAATTGTTGACGGCAAAGTCGCCGATACCAAGCGAATGATCTTAACCAAATAAGCAAGGGGTGTGGTGTATGGAAACTGAAAAAAGACAAACATCAGATATCTGACCATTTGCTTTTTTTATAGGTTGGTGTACCGAAGTGATAAGATCCATTATGAAAATCATTACATGCAACAAAGGCCATTCTCAACTTATTCTGGATATTCTGAACGAAGCCATTGTCAATTCCACGGCGCTTTACGATTATGTACCTCGTCCATTGGAAAGTATGGGGCCGTGGTTTGATGTAAAAAGCAAGAATAATTTTCCAGTGATTGGTCTGGTTGACGAAGGCGAAACATTGGTGGCATTTGGAAGTTACGGCACCTTCAGGTCATGGCCTGCGTACAAATATACAGTTGAGCACTCGTTGTATGTGCATAAAGATCATCGCGGCAAAGGATATGGAAGAATTGTCTTAAATGAAATCATCAAGGACGCTAAGAATAAAGAATATCATACCTTGATAGCCGGAATTGATTCACTCAATAACCCCAGCAAGCAATTGCACGAATCGTCCGGTTTTGAATTTTGCGGACGGATAAAACATGCAGGCTATAAATTTTCGAAGTGGCTTGACCTTGAGTTTTACCAATTGTTGTTATCAACACCAGTATGCCCCAAAGAACAATAGACCTCCGTTGGTTGCTTATTTAGTATCCCCTTATCTAGGGGATTTTTTTTATTTCATATTTTCTTCTGAAAAAAAATAATCGATTTCTTGCAACTATGTCGCTATACTATGCATCTCTATTCTGCGCTAGTAATTGACGTTGTGCGATTTTGAAGCAAGATTGTTTTATTATCGAACACGTTAAATTTCAAGATGTGCGGAAACTGCCTATAAACGCAGTTGTTATAGCACAAAAAAAATTGGTAGCATATTAGCTAGTGCATGCTTCGTCCTACGTGCCGAACCTTCACCTGTGCAGATTTACGCTATTGCGGGGTTGTAAAATTGTTCCAACAAATTTTGTAACCCTATTATAAATCAATAGTAATCATATAATCAAAACACAAAGCTATGTTAACCAAAAGTTGTTTCACTTTCATTTTCGCACTATTCGTATTTTTTACGTCTAATGCTCAGCAAGCAGAAGCGCCTAAGATCGAAGGCTCTCCATATTTAGATGATAAATATGTGGATGGAGAAATTTTCTTTGGTGAAGCGAACAAAGTTGCGAACACCAAAGTCCCGGTACGATATAATATTTATCAGGACTTAATGGAGTACCAACAAAATGGAAAAGCGTTGGCGTTGGATCCCTCCAATAAAATTAAAAAAGTGCATCTCGGTGAGAATACTTTTGTCGTCGAGAAGTACGAACTTAATGGCAAAACAAAATATGGATTCCTCTCAGTTCTTGATAGTGGCAAAGTTATGTTGCTCTCCAAAAAAATGATAAAATTTCAGCAGGCACTAAAAGGCAGAGCGCTTGACGGTGGTGATCAACCCGCGAAATATTCGCGAATGTCTGATGCCTATTTTTACAAGATCGGAGACGGGGAACTAAGACAAGTTGGAAATCTTAAAGAGCTGATTTCAACTTTTCCTGATAAGCAGGAGGAACTTAGTCAGTATGCAAGACAAGAAAAAATTAGTCCAAAGAAGGAAGCCGAGCTATTGAAACTTATCCGTTACTATAATTCTTTATAGAGTTAGATTGGGGAACTGTTTGGTATCCGGCCGTCTAATTGACGGCCGGTTTTTTTTGTGACGAAATTCATGACCTTCTTCTTAGAATAGACAGGTAGCTTATGCACTTATAAAAAAGGATTAGCAGAAGTTGCATAGATAAATTACATTGCTGCAATGGTCTGCCCGGAGGGCAGCTCATGTTGGTTCTTTTGCAAAGCAACAATTACTATTACATGGAAAAAACTATTGCACCTTCACGCTGGTACCGCCTGATACCAATTGCATTTATCACTTACAGCCTTGCTTATCTGGATCGGGCGAACTTTAGTTTTGGGGTTGCAGGTGGTATGGAGAAAGACTTAAATATCACGGCTGCCACTTCTTCCTTATTAGGTTCGCTCTTTTTCCTTGGCTATTTCTTTTTTCAAATTCCAGGTGCATTGTATGCTGCGAATAAAAGCGCTAAGAAACTAATCTTCTGGTCGCTCATTCTCTGGGGTGCCTTGGCTATGGCCACCGGTATGATTAGCAATATCAATTATCTAATTGTTATACGGTTTATGCTGGGCGTTGTAGAAAGTGCTGTTATGCCTGCTATGTTGATTTTACTCAGCAGATGGTTTACAAAAGCTGAACGCTCTCGTGCAAACACTTTTCTTATTCTCGGCAACCCGGCGACTATACTATGGATGTCAATTTTATCAGGCTACTTAATCAATTCGGTAGGTTGGAGATGGATGTTTATTATCGAAGGCGCACCTGCTATTATTTGGGCTTTCTTTTGGTGGCGTCTGGTTGATGATAAACCAAAAGATGCCGCATGGTTGTCACCGGAGGATAAGCAGGCGTTAGAGACTCAAATGGTAAAAGAACAGCAAGGTATTAAACCTGTAAAAAATTATGGTGAGGCTTTCAAATCAAAGGTTGTTATTTTATTGTGCCTGCAGTATGCTTTGTGGAGCATTGGAGTGTATGGATTTGTGATGTGGCTGCCTTCAATTATTAAAGCAGCGCCCAATATGAATATCGTAGACACTGGATGGTTAGCCTCCATTCCATACTTATTCGCTATAATCGGAATGCTTAGTGCTTCGTATTTCTCCGACAAGACGTTGAACCGAAAAGCGTTTGTTTGGCCGTTGCTGCTCGTCGGTGCCGTGGCATTTTATGGATCATATTTGTTGGGAACAGATGATTTTTGGTTTTCATTCATTTTATTGACCATCGCAGGTGCAGCGATGTACGCCCCGTATGGACCATTCTTCGCTATCATTCCTGAAATCTTGCCTTCGAATGTAACTGCGGGCGCCATGGCTATAATAAACAGTTTTGGTGCACTTGGGTCTTTTATTGGGTCTTATGTGGTGGGGTATTTAAATGCTACCACCGGTGGATTTGGGGCATCCTACATTTTCATGGCGGGATCGCTGTTAATATCAGCAATACTCACAATGGTTGCCGTCAAAGGAACATCAGAGAAGCGAAGGGTTGCTCAGCAATTTGCTTAGTGATCTGCTTCGGCAGTGATAACAACAACTGTTACTTCGCTAACCAGCCACCATCGACGTTTAGTGCGTGTCCTGTAATAAAAGAGGCGGCATCCGAGCAAAGCCAAACGATCGCTTCAGCGACTTCTTCAGGTGTGCCCATGCGACCAACGGGCTCCATATCCTCAAATTGTTTTTCCACTAGTTTATCTTTGCCTGTCACCCTATCAACCATTTCAGTTTTAATTACTCCTGGGCAAACTGCATTAATGCGAATACCTTGCTTTGCATATTCCAAGGCGGCTGTTTTAGTTAACCCAACGACACCATGCTTACTTACCACGTAGGCAGGCAATCCGGGAAATCCAATCAATCCCGCCACAGACGCGACGTTTACAATAGCCCCACTACCTTGTTTAAGCATAATTGGCAACTCTGTTTTCATGCAAAGCCAAAGGCCTTTCAGATTGATGTTAATCGTCTTATCCCAATTTTGTTCTGTGCATTCATGCGTAAGTGCATTTTGTCCTTCAATACCAGCATTGTTTACGGCGAAATCGATTTTGCCAAATTTATTTAAAGACTCATTTAACGTTCTTTCAATATCACTCGCCTTCGATACATCACACTTCAGAAAAATGGCAGCGCCACCGATTTTTTTTATCTCGTTTAATGTTGTGTCGTCCTCGATCCAATCTGCGATAACAACATTTGCTCCACGGCTGGCAAACGCAATTGCGGTAGCCCTACCGATACCAAAGGCAGCTCCGGTTACAAATGCGACTTTATTTTGAAGTGTTTTTTCCATGCGTTTGAAATTTTGTGAGCAATATTACCACGATAGCTGATGTCTTTAAGTGATAATGGTTAATCGTAAATATGATTTATATCAGGTTTCCTTCAATCTAATTTACTGAGCGGTGGATGCGTGCTGGCCAGCGCGAACGAAGGATCTGTTGCAGGTTAACGTAATGCCCATGCGTACACTTTTAAAACGGCAGATCCTTCGCTGCAGGGCCATAGCTCTAACCCTGCTCACGATATTTGAATTCCTAAGGAAGTGACCTTCAAACCATAAGTGCATCACCGGACAACAAAATGGATGTTTGTCTTCCACTTGCTTGAATCCTTTTCTTGTACCGGATCTGAAAAATATTCCTCAAGCACCATTTCTTTTTTGAGGGAATTTTGTCTGACGTATTTATCAAGCGCGTCGTAAGCTGATGCCATATTTTCATATGCCCCATAATGTGTGGTGGACAAAACTTTAGAGGTAGGAAGTACTACTTTATCGAATCCTTTTATTTCAGGGACTTTTCCTTGTACAGCTACTGCCGCTGCCACATCAGTCTCTTTGCTAAATTCATCAATATCATAATAAATTGCATAAGGCATCCCATCTGGTGTCAATCCCAACTTTTGAATTACTGCATATAGGGCTCCATAAGCTTCGCCGAAAAACGTCGAGAGCTCATCAAACTTTATCCGGCCTCTCTTTGTGACGAAAGTTTTTTCAGGCCAGGTTGTCAGTTTCACATCGTAGTTTACTATCGTTTCCATAATTAAAATTTTGTTACGACGTAAAAGTAAAACAATGCCTATACGGCCACCTTGATTTTAGTCATTCAAGGGCATCGTTTTTATCATACTTTATTAAGGATGGATGTCAGCTTTATGATTCTTTTCACGCAGGTTGGTAATGATGCTCATAAGGAACGCTAGCACGAACAGAATTAAGGTCAGCCAATCGACTATCTGTTCTGAAATGGAAAGAGGGAGGAGAGTAGTCAATAGAAAATGTATATACGAATCTGATGCCGGTACATATCCGAGTTCATCACGGACTTGCCAATGCCAATCTGTTAAAAAACAATATCCAAAACCGTAAAAAAATCCGAGGATGAACCACGAAAAAGCCGTTATGGATAGGGTCACAAGATTCCACCCTCGCAATCGTTTTGAGGTCCATCCAAAAAGATTAAAGAGAATAAGACTCACGTGAAATACAAAGAAAAAAATATCGACTACTTCCAGGATTATCCTCATGTCGATGACCTTTGGTATTATAAAGCTAAGCTAACCACAGAATTTTTAGTGAACCAGGTGTAAGTTTAAAGTAGCCCGCCAGTGTTGCAATGTACAATATTGAACATTGTGGTGTTCAGGAATGAATCGCCCATTCCTTAAAGGATTCATACCTATAAGGAATTTGACACTTTTTAGATTGGTTTGTAGTTTGAATGGAAGAAGAAAAATATTTCTAATGAAGACTTTAATTGCTATTTTTTTGTGGTGCATTCTTTTCGTTTTGTGTTGGCCCTTGGCCTTGCTAATGATTTTCCTGCTTCCACTATTCTGGCTAATTTTACTTCCCTTTAAAATTGTTGGACTTACACTTGATGTGATATTTAAACTTGTTAGTGCCGTTCTATTATTTCCATTCCGAATAATTGGAGTAATCCGATAAGCAGAATGTCATACGGATCGTATGCTGTTTGCTATAAAGAGTTATAATACTTAATAAGTCTGACAAGATCTTTTTCCTTGCGGACTGAAATTTTTTCTTCCTTTACAAAACGATTTAACTCGTCGTGATTATTAGGAAGAGCGGCTATCACAGATTTAACATTTTCCACGCTTTGCACCTGGCCATTTTCGACCTTGAAAAAAAACCGATCGGGGCCTTGGGTATACTTGGCAGGTGTAGCTCCCGCTTCCAAAGCTTTAGCTTCCGTTCTTTCTCTGTAGGTAACTGTTTTTTTAGATAGCAGCATCACTTTTCCGCTATCAATCAATATAAAATATCCTTGTTTAGTTTTGCCACGCGATTCAAAACTTTCGACGATGAGGATGCGTTCACCAAGTTTTATTTTTTTAATCCGCTCATTCGGATCCAATATGTATGTTTGATTATTCTGTTGATACTCCACCCAATCCTTGTAGATATTGTACCTGACTGGTACAACTGTTGGTTTACCTTTGGCGAAATAGACTTCACCTTGTGTAAAAGAGTCGTCCAGATAAGGTGTCCCTTCAATGTTCTCCTCTTTCGCTCCTAACGCCCTTTGCGCGTCTTTGATGAGAAGGTGGTCATCAATATTTCTGCCGGTTGTCGCTTGCGCTAAAGTCGGGGAGCCTATGAATAGATATAAGACACTCAACAAGATTGTAATTTTGCTCAACATATAATATTTACTTTAATTGTGGTAATGGGTTACACATAACTGCGCTTTCTTATCTCGCTCACAAGTTGGATTACTGGCGTATAGCCCTATGCGAAAATGTTACCAGAAATTTATAGGGACGACTATCACGTATTTACGCCATATTCACGGATACGACATATGACAGTCGTCCGAAAACAGAGAACACTGCCTTAATTTCGAACAATAAGTATTTCCAAAGAGATGATATAAAGTTTGGTTAGGTGAGAGTGAAAGCAACATCATTACTTTTTAAGCGACGAACCAACATTATTCCTTGATGATAAAATCTTCATTCGCAGATTCAAAAAATAACAAATAGCGCTAACTTGTTTGCTGTAAATGGGCATCAGCCATATTAACCATAGGATCTTTAAACCTCGAAGTATGAAAAAGCCTGAACTTTCATTCAAGCAATGTATTTTACTAGCGTTTTTTTTGACGAGTGTTTCAGACAAGGCATTTAGTCAATTGGTTGATACCACCATGCTCTGCCGAGGAAATTATTTCACCGAGGCTGAAGGACGGCAATCATTGGAAGAATTTGCTAAAGCATATCACGATTTGGACAGTTGGAAAAAAAGAGCTTCTCAAATACGTGAGGGAATTATAAAAGGTATGAACCTTCCTAAGGCGCGTATAGTTTCACCGTTAAATGTAATAGCACATAGCAAACGGGTATACGATGGATATACCGTTGAGAATATCGCCTTTGAAAGCTTGCCCGGATTTTTTGTTACCGGCAATTTATACAAACCATTAAAGAGTGCGGCATCCTATGCTGGCATCCTTTCACCTCATGGGCATGGCAAGGATCCCAGGTTTCAGGAAAATGTACAGAGGCGCTGCGCAATGTTCGCGAAAATGGGAGCGATCGTATTCACGTACGACATGATTGGTTACGGTGATTCCAAGCAATGCGAGCATAAGCACCCCCAAGCGTTGACTTTGCAAACGATTAATAGTATCCGCGCAATTGATTTTTTGCTCACCATTCCAGGAATTGATCCTGAACGAATTGGCGTCACAGGCGAGTCTGGCGGTGGAACACAAACTTTTTTACTCACCGCTTTGGACAACAGGGTTAAAGTTTCGGTTCCTGTTGTGATGGTATCCGCGCATTTTTTCGGCGGATGTTCGTGCGAAAGTGGAATGCCAATTCATAAAAGCCAGGATCATCAAACTAGTAATGTTGAAATTGCCGCACTTGCCGCACCTCGTCCAATGCTTTTGATTTCTGATGGAAAGGATTGGACAAAAAACACCCCTGAAGTTGAATTCCCATACATAAAAAACATTTACAGGCTGTATGGTCGGGAAAATTATGTCGAGAATGTTCATTTGCGTGACGAAGGCCATGACTATGGAATAAACAAAAGAAAAGGTGCGTACCAATTTCTGGCTAAACATTTAAACCTGTCAATAAAGGAGGTAACTGATTTAAATGGTGTGATTGATGAGTCTTTTGTTAAGACAGAACCAACTCCAGTCCTGCGCGTTTTTGATGACGGACATCCTATGCCTTCCCATGCGGTAAACGGGGACGAGCAAATCAGCGAATTGCTGTCAAAATATTCAGGAAGTAAATAAGGGAGGATTAAAAAATTTAATGCCGCGAAATCGTGAAATTAAAATATGATCAGGTACAACCTGACCATATTTTTTGTCCAGCCTATAAACTATGTGAAATTGCCATTCTGCCTGTAGTCCAGTCGAATTGTACATCGAGGCGGCTACCAGAACGATAACCCGTTCTTATGTCATCAATAAATCGATTTATGGAAGGGATAACGGATGTGATAGGTTCCGTTGCCTTTTTTACAAGGTTATTTTCTACCACACTTTCAGCAACTGGTACTTGTTTTTGTAAATCGTTATTGGTTTTCATAAGAGCGGCTTTGATTTATTATTCAGTATACAAACAAAATCACTTTTTAAACGAATCTCCATGACGTTTGTTAGGTACCACCTAGATTTTTATCATCACGAAAAACCCCAGGTGTAGCATTAACACTTAGTAACTATTTGATGGTCAGAATGTAATCGACCTAACGCGAAGATTCATAAATGCCGGTGAAGCATCTCACTTTTTATAATTTGACCGCCTGAAGATAGAATTTCATTTTTTGCTTTAACATAACCGTTAGGATCAATTGCGCGCGTGGCATCTTCTATTATGTAGGTTTCAAAATTTTCTTTCAATGAATCTTTTGCCGTAAAGAAAACACAATAGTCTGCTGCAAGGCCACAAACAAAAACCTTTTGCACTTTGCGCTCGCGAAGATACCCCGCCAAGCCTGTGGATTTTTTGTAACCATTGTCATAGAAAGCCGAGTAACTGTCTATTTCTGCGTCCATACCTTTCCTAAAAATGGCTTCAACCTTATTTAGATTTAACCTACTGTGTAACCCAGCACCTCCAGATCCCTGGATACAGTGATTCGGCCACAACACTTGCTCCAATCCATGCAACACAATCTTTTCAAATGTTTTTTTTCCAGGATGATTGCTCGCGAAGCTTTTATGATTGCTCGGATGCCAATCTTGTGTTGCCACAACAAGATCAAAAGAATCCTGCAGGTCATTTACCAGGGGGATGATTTCATCTCCTAACGGAACGGGTAGCTGTCCGCCAGGTACAAAGTCGTTTTGAATGTCTACCAGAATGAGTGCAAACATGGTTACTTTTTGTATTGATTTTTTAATTGATTCCTTTCATCTCTGAGTTTCTCACTAATACCTATCTTGTATATGTGCGGATACTCAAATCGTTTATGCTCATCTGGGAGCATCGCCAGTCGCTGATGACAATAACATGCAATAGTAGATAACGACGGCAAAGTATCCGTGATTTTCCCATCCTCCATCACTTTATGTAAAAGGGCCTCTTGTTCAAATCCTTTTAGCTGAAGTGATTTGTCTGGTTCGGCAGGGTGATACATAACTTGTGGCTTGCTCTCTTGTTGTGTAGCAATGACGTCAGCCCCGAAAAAATTTCCAGCACTATTCTTTATTCTAAATACCTGCTTTTTGTCAGGTAAAGTGATTTTTTTCAGGTTTTCGGACAACTTGATCCTTGGCTTGCCATGTGCAAATGCAAGTTTATAAACTCCATCTAAAGCTGCGTCTGGCGGACCCGTTACAAGACTTGTGCCTACACCAAAAGCGTCAATGGGAGCATGTTGATCTAAGAGACTCTTAATAACATATTCATCCAGTTGGTTCGATGCGGTGATCTTTACGTCGTGCAAACCAGCTTCATCCAACATCCGCCTGGCCTGCTTTGAAAGGTATGCAAGGTCGCCACTATCCAGTCTAATACCAGCGATTTTTTGCGAGCGCAGGGACATTTCCTTTGCAACTGTGATTGCATTTGGAATTCCCGACTTAAGTGTATTATAGGTGTCTACGAGAAGAACACATTGGTTTGGTCTGTGAATGGCAAAGTCGCGGAAAGCGGTTAACTCTTCATCATAGCTTTGAACAAAAGAATGCGCCATGGTTCCTACCGCAGGAATGTTATAATCACGTGCAGCCATTACGTTACTTGTTGAGTTGAATCCGCCGACGATCGCTGCCCGGGTAGCGCTATATCCGCCGAAACCCTGCGCACGTCTTAGACCAAAGTCACTTAAAATTCTATCACCCGCCACTGTCCGGATACGCGCGGCCTTGGTAGCAATCAGAGATTGAAAATTAAGAATGTTGAGTAAAAGGGTTTCGATCAGTTGCGCTTCCAGGATACTTCCTTCCACCCTTAGCACCGGCTCATTCGGAAACACAATTTCCCCTTCTCTCATGGCATAAATCTTACCCTGGAATTTAAAATCCTTAAGATGTTCTGCAAATTGTGCGTCGATACCAACTACTTCTTTTAAATAACTGAGATCCTGTTGTGAAAAATGTAAGTCCTGTAATACGGATAACAAATCCCCTAAACCTGCAAACACCGTATAGCCACCGTTGAAGGGAATTTTCCTAAAAAAGTAATCGAATACAGCTTCATCTTTGTGTTTACCCGACAGGTAATAGACTTGCGCCATGGAAATTTGATAGAGATCGGTGTATGTCGCCGTTACAGAAAAATTTGTCATGTTGAGTTTGTTACAGGATGGCACTTTGAATTGATTTAAAGATACTTCTTTTATGTCCTCAAGTCTACTTAAATTTGATTACCATATTTTTTAGTTTATCGATTTTCAATCTTCAATTGATAGCATCTCATGACGGATTATGCAAAACTTCTGCTTGGGAAAGACATACGTTCTATCGCAAAAAGCAATGATGTTGCCGTATCGATTCATGATCAAGTCAGTTTTGATGCGTTGTTTTCGTTGTTATGGCATCATGAAAGAATACTCGTTATGCGGGTTGCTGACGCCATTGAGAAAATAACACTTGTGCATCGCGAATTTCTGATTCCTCATAAAAGTCAATTGTTGAGTTTGTTGAAAAGCGCGGTTAACAAAGAACTTAAATGGCATCTAGCGCTGTTGGTATCGAGACTACCACTAAATGAAGAAGAGTTGAAAGTGGTCTGGTCTGTTTTATCCTACTGGGTCCAAAATCCAAATGAGAGCAAAATCGTAAGGGTAAACTCGCTGCAAGGTCTTCATGATTTAGGGATCCAGTTTCCAATGTTGAAGGAAAAGTATGAAGAGATGGTGCGGCGCGTGGCGCACGAACCAATACCTTCTTTGCAAGCAAGAATTAAAAAGTTGAGGAAGCCCTAGCTCGAAAGCGACTGATAATACAGGATTGCATTTTATTTTTTAATCAATAGCTTTAACGCCTTTACAATGTGTATGGAGCGAATAGCTTTTAAAATGAAACTGAAGCCTGGTTTCGTCAGCGAATATGAAAAACGGCACAATGCAATCTGGCCAGATCTAAAGCAGTTATTAAAAGAGGCAGGGATTTCGGATTATTCTATATTTCTGGATGGAGAAACGAACACGCTCTTTGCGGTTCAAAAAACAGAAACAAAAGCGGGATCCCAAGACCTGGCAAGAAATGAAATTGTTCAGCGATGGTGGCGATATATGGCGGATATTATGGAGACGAATACCGACTTTTCTCCCATATCCGTACCGTTAAAGGAGGTATTTAGAATGGAATAAATGGCATTACAAACTATGGCTATGACCACGTCGTGCCGCCCGTTTAGGAGCCTCCAAGTTGACATCAAATCTATTCTATTAATGAAGGTTCTTATGAAGTCTCAAAAAATCATTCTTTCTATTGTTTTTGTATTTCTATTCACAGATTTGTTTTCTCAGCATCAGCAAACAGCATGGCCGGCTGTCCATCGGGAAACGAAACCCTGGACACGTTGGTGGTGGCATGGGAGTGCGGTTACTAAACAAGGGATCACGGCGGAGATGGAGGCCTATAAAAAAGCTGGACTCGGTGGACTAGAGATAACGCCTATATACGGTGTACAAGGAACTGAGAAACAGTTTGTAAATTATTTATCTGCCGACTGGATTGAGCTTTTGCTGTATACCTTGAAAGAAGCAGAACGACTTGATATGGGAATTGATATGGCGACCGGGACGGGTTGGCCTTTTGGGGGTCCTTGGGTTACAGAAGCCGATGCTTGCCGAAATCTGGAATTTAAGACATACAACGTTCAGGCTGGTCAAAGATTGAACGAAAAGATCGTTTGCATACAACAACCTTATCTGAGAGCTGTCGGTAATCAAATTTATGAAGTTCATGACAGCACCATCGCCAGTGAACGTGCGAAAGGCACGGTGAAGGAACCGCCGGTTTTTAAAAGGGAGGAAATTCAAATCAGTCAGTTAGTCGAACCGATAGCCGCGAATAAAAATTTACAGGCACTGGCACTCGACCAGGTAAAATTTGAGAAGCCAATTCCATTGCAAACTCTAATGGCTTTCAGCGAAAGCGGTAAGACTATTGATCTTACGAGCAAAGTTGATAGTAATGGTGAGCTCGCATGGACAGCTCCAGACGAGCATTGGAAGCTTTACGCTGTATTCGCTGGATGGCATGGCAAGATGGTAGAACGTGCTGGGCCAGGTGGCGAGGGGAATGTAATTGACCACTTTTCCGGCGCAGCTTTGAAAAACTATTTGACGCACTTTGACAATGCCTTCCAAGGACATGATATTAGATCCTTGCGCGCTTTTTTTAACGATTCATATGAAGTAGACGATGCACGCGGCACTGCTGATTGGACGCCGCAGCTTTTTGAAGAATTCAGAACGAGAAGAGGTTATGATTTAAAGGTGCATATCCCAGCGTTGTTTGGGCACGCTTCTTCTGATCAAAACAGCAGGGTGTTAAGCGATTATCGGGAGACCATTTCTGAATTGGTGTTGGAGAATTTTACAAGTCAGTGGAAAAAGTGGGCGCATGCAAATGACGCTGTTGTTAGAAACCAGGCGCATGGATCGCCAGCCAATATACTCGACCTGTATGCAACGGTAGATATACCCGAAATTGAAGGGGTAGAAGCTTTGAGAATTAAAATGGCATCTTCCGCAGGGAATGTTACCGGAAAGAAATTGATTTCCTCCGAATCGGCAACGTGGTTAGACGAACATTTTGAATCAAATCTTGCAGATATAAAGACAGTCGTTGACCGTTTCCTAATCAATGGTGTGAATCACATTTTTTATCACGGTACTGCTTATTCTCCTCCAGGTGAGCCTTGGCCGGGGTGGTTGTTCTACGCAGCAGTTCATCTTAACCCTCGGAACCCATTATGGAACCATTTTTCCACGTTGAATAAATATGTCGAGCGCACGCAATCGTTTTTACAAAACTCGACTCCTGACAACGATATATTATTGTACTATCCTATTTATGATCGATTTGCGACGAGAGGCCCCGAAATGATCGAACATTTTGATGGGGTAGGCGCGCAATTTGAAAAAACGGTTTTTAAGTCAGTCGCCGAAACAATGCTGACGCAAGGATATACTTATGATTATATTTCCGACAAACAAATTTCGGCGACAAAAGTACAAGGACAAAACCTGGTGACAAAAGGAAACACAATCTACAAGACTATTGTACTTCCTTATTGCAAATACATTCCACTCGGTACATTTTCTAAAATACTTTCTTTAGCAGAAGATGGCGCGACTGTAATTATGATAGGAGGTCTTCCCGACGATATTAGTGGTTATAATAAGCTGGAAGAAAACCGCAAAACTTTTAATGAATTAAAAGCCAAGCTTCAGACAACGCATGAACTTGGAGAGACCGTGTATGGAAAAGGTAAGGTGATAATTGGAACTGATCTTGAAAAAAATTTACGCAAGGCAAATATTAGAAAAGAAGCATTGGTACAACACGGATTGCAATTCTTAAGGAAACATACATTACGCAATACAATTCTATATTTCATTTCAAACAGGGACAATGCTTTTGAAGGTTGGATAACATTAGAAAAACAAGGGCAAGAGGTTAAGCTTTACAACCCCATGACGGGTGCTGTGGGAATCGGTAAATCAAGAGTCGGTAATGGGAAGTTTGAAGTATTGGTCCAATTGAAGCCACATGAAACTATCTTTATAGAAGTCGCTGATGAAGAAATAACAGGGGCGGGTTACCCTTATGTTAGGATTATTGGCGAGCCCTTCATAATAAAAGGAGACTGGACACTAAAGCCTACTGATGGTGGGCCCAGTATTCCACCAACCACAATATCATCCTTGGGTTCATGGACCGAATTAAATAATCCTGCCTATAAAGTATTCTCCGGATGTGGAAGTTATTCTGTTAAATTTTCCAAGCCAAAGAAAAAAGCGAAAGCCTGGCTGTTGGACTTAGGTGATGTAGCGGAAAGCGCTGAGGTATTTATCAACGGTAAAGAGGTTGGCAGTTTGATCGGACCTTCCTTTCAGGTGACAATAGCAGATAGCATCTTAAATAAAGAAAATGAACTTGAGATCAGAGTATGCAACGGCATGGCTAACCGAATCATTGACTTAGACCGGCGCCATGTATTTTGGAAAAAGTTTTACAACATTAACTTTCCTGCCCGCAAAGCCGAAAACAGAAAGAATAATCAATTCGATGCATCGCATTGGCAACCGCGACCGGCAGGGCTGATAGGTCCTGTGAAGTTATGGGCGGCCGAATGATAATTTCGGGAAATCGATAGCTCAAACAGTATTTTAAGTTTCTCAATCGGTTGCATGATCGCACATATACCGCTGTAAACTATTGCAAACCAGATCGTTAGGTCACTGTTTAACCCCTCACATAACAGTACAGGATACTAAATGGTAGACAGGCCATAATTTTACTTAATGTGCGCAATCGATTGCGCATGGATTGTAACGTTAGTTTAAACACTAAACCCGAAAAGCATGATTTGAAAACTTTACCCAGAAATTCCAACGCTACCCAAATTAAATACCCATTAAACCCAACCTCCTATGAGAAAACTACTACTCCTTTTTTTATGGGGTATAGCAATGTGCAGTCTACCATTGTGCAGCTATTCCCGAAATTTTACTCCCACCAATTATTTTCAAGCATCAACGATCACCGGTAAAGTGGTCGACGAGGCTGGCGAAGGCATGCCGGGCGTCAACGTCATTGTTAAAGGTACTTCCAATGGAACAACCACAGATGCGGAAGGCGTCTACCGCCTCAGTCTTTCGGGCAACGATGGTGCAGGAACACTTGTATTTTCTTTCATCGGTTACACTGTTCAAGAGCAACCAATAAACAACAGGTCTACCATTAACGTAACAATGGCGGCTGACGTCCAAGAGCTTACTGAAGTAGTTGTCGTTGGCTATGGTACACAAGAGAAAAGAGATGTTACTTCATCTATTTCTACTGTGTCCGGCGAAGCCATATCAAAGATTCCTACTGGTAATGCTATGGATGCCATTAAAGGGCAAATTGCCGGTGTGGACGTTTTACAAAATGGTGGACGACCCGGACAAGCTCCTACTGTTACCGTTCGTGGAAGAAGGTCGCTCACAGCTTCAAACGAGCCGCTTTGGGTTATTGATGGTATTCCGATGACAGCCGGTCAAGCAACAATTTCTGATTTTAATACAGCGGATATTGAGTCTGTTGAAGTGCTAAAGGATGCTGCATCTCAAGCTGTGTATGGATCCAGAGGTTCTAATGGTGTAATTCTTGTAACAACCAAGCGAGGGCAGCCAGGTGTTACCAACGTTAATTTTACAACTACATATGGTATAACGCAGCCGTGGAGAACGATCCCGATGATGAATGGGGCGCAGTTTGCAGATTTAAAACGTGAGGCCAACAGAGTTAACGGCAGTGGCCAGTCGGGACGGACTGCTTGGGGTGATGTAGGTTCTGTCATTCCTGACGATGCCGTTGTGTTTAATGATCCGGTTGAATTGAATTCGGTCCAAAACGGATTGTCAACGGATTGGCAAGACTTGATCTATCAAAACGGTTCTCAGTTAAATAACCAGCTCAGTATATCTGGCGGTTCTGAAAAGACAAGAGTATTTCTTGCCTTTAATAATTTTCAGGAAGATGGTCTTATCGAGGGAACAGACTATAAGCGATACACAGGACGTATAAACGTTGATCAAGAAATAAGCAAGAGGTTTAAGGTTGGCGTGTCGTCCATTTATTCTAACGTTACAAACAATTGGGGTTCAGGCTCTGTAATTTCCGAGGCCGTAAACCAAACGCCGCTGGGACTTCCTTATGATTCAGAAGGTAAACTTATCTTCTTGCCAATATCGGATGGAATCCGGTCCAATCCGCTAAACGAACTGGTTCCAGGCAAACGTGTGGACGAAAGGAAGACTACTCGTGTCTTTTCTTCCGTATATCTTGACGTTAACATCATGAAGGGTTTAACGTATAAATTTTTACTGGGTCAAGATCAATATTACTTCCAGCGCGGAATTTTTGAAGGTCAATTCACGAATACGAGAAAAAATGGAACACCTTTCGCATCGTTGGAAAAGTTTGAACAGTCCGGCTATACATTGGAGAATTTGCTTACCTACAACAAGTCTGCTGGAGAGCACAACATAGGCGTTACGTTGTTACAAAGTGCGGCGGAACAAAAATTTCAGACAAGTTCTGTAGGGGCCCAAAATCTTCCTTATGAGTCAGCGCTGTGGAATAGGTTGGATTTAGGAACCGTTACATCATATGGTACCAATGCTGCAGAATATCAACTGCTTTCCTATATGGCCCGTGTCAATTATTCTTTTAAGGGTAAATACTTGTTTCAAGCCAGCATGCGGTGGGATGGTTCTTCCCGACTTGCGGAAGGAAATAAATGGAATGGCTTCCCCGGTGTTTCAGCAGGTTGGAGAATTAAAGACGAAGGATTTATGTCGGGTGTCAATTTTGTAAGCGAACTAAAATTGAGAGCATCGTATGGTAAAGTAGGAAATACCGCTGTGGCTCCTTATCAAACACAAGGAACTTTGACAAACACGTTCTATGATTGGAATGACACCGATGCTAAAGGTTTCAGGCTTGATCTGATTGCTAACCCTAACCTCAGTTGGGAGTATTCGGAATCGCTGGATGCGGGAATTGATTTTGGTTTCTTTAATGGTCGGCTAACCGGCTTTGTGGACGTTTATCACACAACTACCGGTACTTCCCTGTTATTGAACCGACAGCTCCCGCCAACATCGGGATATGCTTTCATTTTGCAAAATATCGGTGGTACGGAAACCGACGGTTTGGAAGTGACACTTTATTCTACCATTGTTGACAGGCCAAATAGTTTGAAATGGACAGCGGATTTTAACTTTGGAACTTTAAAGGAAAAAATTGTTGATCTGGCCTTAAGAGGTGCCAATGGAGAACTTGTTGATGATAGGGGGAATGGCTGGTTTATTGGACAACCTGTTAGGGTCTTCTATGACTATAATAAATTAGGAATCTGGCAAGTCGAGGAAAAAGATCAGGCCGCAGCATATGGCCAGTTTCCCGGTGAGATAAAAGTGGAAGACGTTAATGGTGATGGCAGGATCGATCTAACCAATGACAGAAAAATATTGGGCAACGATGTACCAAAAGCATACGGTGGTTTGAACAATAAATTTGAGTACAAGGGTATTGATTTTTCCTTCTTCTTTTACTATAGACTTGGGTTTATGATCAACAGCGAGTTTAACAACGGGCAGGCTACTATGCAGGCTAGGTATAACAATCTTATGGTTGACTATTGGACGATTGATAATCCTACAAACGCGTACCCTAGACCTAATAAAAATCAGGAAAGTATTACTTACGGATCATCCCTTAACTATGTTGATGGAGGTTTTGTAAAGCTTCGGAACGTTACGTTGGGTTACACACTACCATCCAACATTTCAGAGAAACTGAAAATGACAAAACTTAGAGTTTTCGTTACAGCACAAAATTTGGCGACATGGTCCAAATACAAGCTGTTTGATCCTGAAAGAGCGGGTAATGTTACTTCTGGCGAAATGCCATCTAGTCGACTGTTTTTGGGCGGTATAAACATTTCCTTCTAATCAAGGCTAATACCTAAACGAAATGATCATGAAAATGAAAATAACAAAATCAATATTAATGGCGCTGGCCCTAGTAGCGTTTAGCGCGCAGTCATGTAAAGACTATCTGGATGAAGACTTAATTGCCGGTGTTGCGGCTTCCAGTTATTATACAACTGCCGCTGGGTTAGAAGATGCGGTTGATGCTACCTATTTTTTCCTGCGTGAAATTTATAGCAATGAACGCGCTTATACATTATCTGTTTTCGGAACTGATACTCATACTAATGGGGCCGATGGCGGTTATAAAGGTTTTAACTTTTACGACAATACGTTAAATTCTGGGGTAGATATACTATTGCAGCAGTGGACATTTTTATATCAAGGTATCAACCAAGCGAATGCTGTAATAAATCGTTCTACTGCCGTGACCGATATGTCGGAAGCTGTAAAAACGCAACGTTTGGCTGAAGTGCGCTTTTTACGCGCATTCTATTACTTCTATTTGGTGCAAACCTGGGGTGATGTCCACTTTTCGTTGGAGGAAACTATCGGAGCTGAGGTAACTGCTAACAAGACGGAACAAGCTACTATTTATGCGGAAGGAATTATTCCCGATCTTGAATTTGCTATTGCAAATTTGCCCAATACCCAAGCCAATTATGGCAGAGTTACAAAACCTGCAGCACAGTTCCTTTTAGGAAAAGTGTATTTGACAAGAGGTTATCAGCAGTTCGGACAATCAGGTGATTTTGATCAAGCAGAAACATTATTGACGAATGTAATCGCAGATTACAATTTTGCATTGGTCCCTTCCCATAAAGATTTATGGAATCAAGACAAACAAGTAAACAGTGAAGTGATATGGGCTGTCCAGTATTCTACTGACCTTATATTAAACGGAGGTACTGGTAATCTTCCGGGGTACATTAACCCAACCATTCCAAACGCGGGTAACCGTGGCCACTTATATTTCGGAATGGAGTATGATATTCAGCCAGGAATGATACGGGATATTGCCAATGGTCGACCTTTTAAACGTTTCAGGCCGACTGATCACTTAATCGACCTTTGGGCTGAAGCTCGTCCCAATGATCAGCGGTATGAAGACACCTATAAGCACGTTTGGATTAGCAATAACCCTAATAACATTCCGGTATGGAAACAAATCCACGTAGACAAGGGCGCTAGAAAGGCCGATGGCAGTCTTGTTACTGTTGCAGACAAAGGCAAGCGAAGGTTTGCAGTTGGCGACACGGCCCTTTTTATTCCAGGTCCTGGGCAAGATGCTAAATGGTTGGGTGATGAAAAGTTAAAAGTAAGATACACTGTGATTACAAGGCAGAAAGCATCTTATCCGGCTAGCACCCTTCCTACTACCGATCCGGACTACTATCCTGCTGACGCCTTCTTCTACAACGAACGTTTATTCCCAACAATCGCTAAATTCTTTGACCCCAAAAGGCCATCCATTCAATATGAGCAAGGTTCACGGGATTGGTTTGTTATGAGATTGGCAGACGCCTACTTACTTCGTGCCGAAGCTCGCTTCCATGGCAATAACCTTAGTGGCGCGGCGGATGATATAAACGTGGTTAGAACAAGGGCTGCAAAACCGGGAAAAATCGCGGAAATGCAAATATCAGCTGGTGATGTTACTCTTGATAGAATTCTAGTCGAACGTGCACTGGAGTTGGACGCTGAACAGCTTAGGTGGTTTGATTTGGCAAGGACGGGGAAATTAGTCGAATATGTAAAAGCCTATAATCCGCTAGGAGCAGCCAATATAAAGGATCATCATATTCATAGGCCGATTCCGCAGGCACAAATTGATAGAACTCAAGGTGGTTATCCGCAAAATAGTGGCTATTAGGTGGATTTTTTAGACAATTAATCATTCAAACAGAGGTAGCCGGAATCTTTCGGCTACCTTGTTTGTAAAAATAACCTCTCCTCTGCAATAGCAGATTACAAGAAATGCAACGTGATTTGCATTAGCGATTCAATTTTAAAAAGATGAAGCTATTTCGTGTTTTTTGTCTGGTGCTATTTTGCATAACCGGCTGCTCTGTTCCTCAGAATAAGACGTCAATCTTGCCAAATGATCCCACCGGCAAAAACAACATGGCCTACAAATGGGGTAAAATTTCCCTCGAATGCACAGCCAACGATACAGAGAATTTTAGACCAAGACCTACCGTAACCTCCAGGATTTTAGCATTGATATGGATATCAGTTTTTGACGCTTGGAGCAGGTATGATGAAAAGGCCACTCCTCTATATTTGACTTCGATCGAACGGCGCCCTCCAGTAGAGCACACTTTGCAGAATAAAGAGATTGCCATAAGCTATGCGGCTTACCGGGCGATGCAGCATTATTACTTCTCTGACTCTACATTGTTACGAAAAAAAATGATTGAATTTGGGTTGGACCCAGATGACAATTCAGAAGATCCCTCAACAGCTATTGGTATTGGGAACCTCGCGGCAAAAACTGTGATTGCGTCCAGGTCTTTCGATGGATCGAATCAAAAAGATACCACTTCCAATTCTAACGCGGCGGCTTATAGTGATTACACTGGATATACTCCAGTCAACAATGCCGATCATTTAAAAGAAATTGGCAAGTGGCAACCAAAATATTTCTCGGATGGAAAAGGGGGAAAATTTGCGCCGGGTTGCCTCACACCCCATTGGGGAAAAGTAACTCCTGTTGCGTTAGCGTCGGCGAGTCAGTACAGGCCGGGTCCTCCACCCGCTGTCGGATCACAAACATTAGCAGATGAAATTAAGGAAGTGGTTGAACTACAAGCTAACTTGTCAGACGAACAAAAAGCACTCGTTGAATTTATGCGCGACGGCCCTAAATCGGTCCAACAGGCAGGTCACTGGTTCATTTTTGCTCAAAACGTTTCCGTACGTGACAATCATAGTTTAGATGATGATGTCAAAATGTATTTTTTAATCGAGGTAGCGGCAATGGATGCATTTATAGCTGCCTGGGATGCTAAGATGCATTACGACTTTGCAAGACCTTATGCGTTGGTACACGATTATTATAAAGGACAATTGATTAAAGGATGGGGTGGACCTGACGTTGGAATGGTAGAAATGAAAGGCTCAGACTGGCGCCCATATTCACCCGATACGTTCTTATGCCCTCCTTTCCCAAGTTATGTTTCGGGGCATAGTTGTGTAAGCGCCGCTTGTTCTGAAGCTTTACGTTTATTCACAGGAAATGATCAGTTTGGAGAGGAAGTAAAAATTGTGCCGGGGCTGCTTACTGAGCCTGAAAACATTGGCGATACCGTTGTCTTGAAATTTCCCACCTTTACCGAAACTGCGAACATGGCGGGCCTATCCAGGGTATTGGGCGGATACCACATTCGTTCTGATAATGTGGAGGGCTTGAATCTTGGCCGTAAGGTTGCCTCGGCCGTATGGAAAAAATACTTGAAGCATACGGGAGCGGATAACACGAGCCTCAGCTATAATTAAACCGAAATGCACTTATTTGTTCTTATGAGAAAATTAGTTAAAAAAATTTCTTATCAGCTTTTTTTCTTATCAGCCATACTTTACGGGTGCGGCGACAAAAAAGAAGTGGCTCCAATTGAAGATCAAACAGTTGTCAGTCAACCTGTTTTTAAAAGCGTTACCTCCAGCCATAGCGGCGTAACGTTTCGAAATATTGTGAATGAAAATGCTGATAACTTTTTTGACGTTTTTGCATATGTATACAACGGTGGGGGTGTTGGCATCGGGGATATTAATAATGACGGCCTCCCGGATATTTACTTCACGGGCAATGAAGTTTCCAATAAACTTTATTTGAATCAAGGTAACTTAAAGTTTAAAGACATCACCAGAGAAGCCGGTGTTGAAGGAAATGGAAAGTGGAACAACGGTGTCACTATGGTAGACATTAACAGTGATGGTTTGTTGGACATTTATGTGTGCAAAGGCGGTTGGCAAGATACCGAAGAACAACGCAGAAACCTTCTTTATGTGAACCAGGGTGACCTCACATTTAAGGAGGAAGGACGTAAATATGGACTGGACGAACCAGGTTATTCCATCCATGCATCGTTCTTTGATATGGACAATGATAATGATCTTGATCTGTACGTCACTAATCGTCCCGATTCTTTTGATCTTCCCCTGACACAAATGGTAAGGCAAAAGAAACTTTCTCCAAGCCAAAGCCGTGATAAGTTGTACCTAAATGAAAAAGGCAGGTACACAGAAATTGGTTTAAAGGCTGGGATCACCAGCAACTTCGGATATGCGCTAAGCCTGGTTACTGCTGATCTTAACAATGATGGTTATACAGATATTTTCGTTGCCAACGATTTTGCGGAAGGTGATTACATGTATATCAATCAGAAGAACGGAACTTTTAAAGAGCAGATAAAACAAGCTACAAATCACATCTCCATGTATTCTATGGGAACAGACGTTGCCGATATCAACAACGACGGTTGGGAAGATATTATGGTGAGTGAAATGCTGCCGGAAGATTATAGAAGATCAAAGGTTTCCATGCCCTCGATGGATGTGGAAGGATTTAATGCCATCGTAAAAAGCGGAATGCACAAACAGTATATGCACAATGCATTGCATCTGAATCAAGGTGGCCTTTTTTTTAGTGAGATATCACAAATGTCGGGCGTGGCTAAAACGGAATGGAGCTGGTCCACTTTGATATCCGACTTTGACAATGATGGTAAGCGCGACATATTTGTTGCTAACGGTTACAAACGCGATGTTTTTGATGGAGATGCCAAGGAAAAACTGACGCAATACATCAGAAGCAACATGCACAAGTACAAGTCACCGCAAGACATGCTGGAGAAAGGCTTTAAAGAATTTATTGAGGTATATAGTCCTATTAAGGTAAAGAATTATCTCTTTAAGAATAAAGGTGATTTGAAGTTTGAAAATGTAAGCGATTCATGGGGCTTCGATACCCCGAGTTTTTCAAACGGTGCGTCTGTGGGCGACTTGGATAATGATGGCGATTTAGATTTGGTTATCAACAATCTCGATGACGAAGCTTTTATTTATGAAAACACATCCGCGTCGCACAGCAATTATTTAAAAATAAAATTAAATGGTCCGAATGGAAATAGGGATGGAATCGGGACTAAAGTCACCTTGTATTCCAATGGTGAGATCCAATACTTCGAAAATAAAGTGGTCCGAGGATACCTGTCCTCTAATGAACCGATTGTTCATTTTGGTTTGAAAGACATTAAACAGATTGATAGTGTAAGGGTGCTTTGGAATGATGGAAAAGAAAATATAATAAAGGTTGTTCAAGCCAATCAAACAGTAGAAGTTAAATATGATGAAGCACAAAGTAAGGGAAGCGATATCACACCTCCACCTACTTTATTTAATGATCAAACGAATCAATTGACTGTCATTCCTTTTGTCCATAAGGAAAATAACTTTAATGAATACAGAGAACAGATTCTGCTGCCGCACATGTTTTCGAAAAGCGGCCCGTTTATTTCTACTGGAGATGTTAACCATGATAACGCAGCTGATTTTTTTGTCGGAGGTGCCGCTGGCCAACCCGCTAAATTGTATGTGCAGAAGCATGGCAAATTTGAACTGAAGGCAAACACAGTTTTTGAAAGTGACAAAGCATTCGAAGATATGGGTTCGACTTTTTTTGACGCAGATGCTGATGGTGATCTTGATTTATACGTGGTCAGTGGAGGTAGTGAATTTTCTCAGGGATCGGATATGTACGCTGACAGATTATACATGAACGATGGAAAAGGAAATTTTAAAAAGGAATCATTACCCAAGACTGCCAGCAGTGGGTCCTGCGTTGTTCCTTTGGATTTTGATGGCGATGGCGATCTCGACTTGTTCAGGGGCGGACAAGTAGTGGCGGGCACCTATCCGAAGCCTCCAAAAAGTTACTTGTTATTGAATGAAAAAGGAAAGTTTAAAGACGTAACCCAGGAAGTTTCCTCCGCATTGAGCGAAGTAGGCATGGTACATTCTGCTACAGCGGTAGACTTGAATGGCGATGGAAAAATGGAACTGGTAGTGGTAGGTGAATGGATGCCCATAAAAGTTTTTCAATTTAACCAAGGTAAATTTGAAGACGTTTCAACTGAAATGGGATTAGAAAATACTGAAGGCTGGTGGAGTAAAGTAATCGCAGACGATCTGGATGATGATGGCGACCAGGATTTAATCCTTGGAAATATTGGGGAAAATTATAAGTTCCAGGCCAGTGTTGAAAAACCATTTCAGGTTTTCGCGAAAGACTTTGATGGGAACGGTACAAACGATATTTTCCTGGCGCGTTATTATAAGGATAATTCTTTAGTCCCTATCCGCGGTAAAGAATGCTCAACGCAGCAGATGCCCGTTATCTCTGAAAAATTTCCCACGTATCTTTCTTTCGCGCAATCCGATCTGCCGACGATTTTGGGAAAAGATATTGAAAATGCCATGCATTATCAGGCACGCATTTTTTCCAGCATACTCCTCATCAACGAAAAGGGCAGGCTTGTAATAAAAAAACTTCCAACAGAGGCGCAACTCTCTGCGGTGAACGGAATCATCGTTAGGGATTTTGATAAAGATGGCCGGAAAGATATCTTACTTGCAGGAAATAAATTTGATACAGAAGTAGAGACCACGCCAGCAGATGCTTCCCCAGGACTTTTTATGAAAGGAATGGGCGGATTGGAATTCAAATGCGTGAAGCATTACGAAAGTGGTTTTTCAGTGCCATACAACGTGAAGGATATACAACCCATTAGCGTCAATAATGAGCTAAAAATTCTGGTCGGAATTAATGATGATAAAATGCGGATTTTTTCTTCGGGGATTAATCCATCACCTAAAAAGGACTTGGCGCTGGCCCAGGAATAGGCAAATTTAGGAGAGAACATTAATGAAGAAAAAAAGAAGATTATTGGTGCCCTTACTGTTAATGCTACTCCTGATCAATTGTGATAAGCGAGTAAAGGAAAGTAACGGGAGCCTAAATCGTCTGGCCAACGCATCCAGTCCTTACCTTCAAGAACACGCTGATAACCCTGTTGATTGGTATGAGTGGGGGAGTGAAGCATTGGAGAAAGCAAGAGCGGAAAACAAACCTTTGATTATTAGCATTGGGTATTCCTCATGCCACTGGTGCCATGTCATGGAGGAAGAATCTTTTATGGATACGGCCGTGGCGCGAATAATGAATCAGAATTTCGTCGCTATTAAAATTGACAGAGAAGAACGACCCGATATTGACCAGATATATTTGGAAGCAGCCCAGCTTATTTCGGGTAATAGTGGCTGGCCGTTAAATGCATTCGCGTTGCCGGATGGCAAACCGTTCTATGCAGCTACATATTTTCCGAAACAACAATGGACTACTATACTTCAACAAGTCTCCGAAGCTTACAAAAAGCAGTACAATAGTGTAACAAAACAAGCCGCCGAACTAACCAGAACTTTACAGGAGGATGTTGCGCGCAATTTCAAAGCCGCGGATGGAATATCAGATTCAGAATTGTATAGCAAGCTTTTTTCAAAATGGCAGTCCGACTTTGATTTTGACATGGGTGGGCTGAAAGGTTCTCAAAAGTTTCCACTTCCCGTTGTTTGGGAATTCTTACTACAATTTAATTTTTTGACCGGTAAAAAGGAAGCGCTTCAAATGGTCACCACGACGTTGACACAGATGGGCAAAGGAGGATTATACGACCATATTGGCGGCGGATTTTCACGCTATTGCACGGACTCCAACTGGAGGGTGCCTCATTTTGAAAAAATGCTTTATGATAATGCCCAACTGGTAAGCCTCTATTCCCATGCATACCAGGTAACTAAAAATCCTGAGTATGCGGAAATTGTAGATGAAACATTATTATTTATAAAAAACGAATTGACATCGGCGGAGGGTGGATTTTATGCCTCTATTAATGCTGACAGCGAAGGCGAGGAGGGTAAATTTTATGTTTGGACTAAAAAAGAAATAACGCAGGCCCTGGATCAAAAGGCTACGGCGTTAGTGACGGATTTCTATCATGTAACGGATAGCGGAAACTGGGAGGGAGGTAAGAATATTCTATTTACGACGTTGACAAGGAATGAATTCGCAACAGCGAAAAGTCTAAGCAAGGAGGCCTTTGATAAGGCATTATCACAAACTAAAAATCAGCTTCGGGCTTTACGAAATAAACGTGTACGACCCTCCACAGACAAGAAAATTTTGCTTTCCTGGAATGCGATGATGCTGAAAGGATATCTCGATGCTTTTTTTGCTTTCGGAAACGATGGCTATTTGGAAATCGCCTTAAAAAATGCACGCTTTATCGAACAAAATATGATCCGTGCCAATGGACAGTTATGGCGAAGTTACAATGGGGGAAAGCCCGGTACCGAAGCCTTTCTGGATGATTATGCATTATTGGCTCGTGCATATATTAAACTCTATGAGGCTACCTTTGATATTCATTGGCTTGACCAAGCCCGGTCCATGGCGTCATATGCGGTTGATCACTTTCGAGACAAACAAAGTGGCCTGTTTTTTTACACCTCTGACTTGTCCGAAAATCTTATCGCTAGAAAGATGGAACTAACCGATAATGTGATGCCATCGTCAAATTCAGTGATGGCCGAAGTTCTGTATTTGCTGGGCGAGTATTACCTGGAGTCAACTTACATCGACATGAGCCATGGCATGTTGAATAGTATAGCTAGCAACCTTGAAAGCAATGGCCCATTTTTCGCAAATTGGGCCACTATTTTGGGCATGATAACATCTAAACCCTATGAAGTAGCGATTGTTGGTAAGGAGGCAAGTAGTAAAAGCAAACAAGTCCAGCGTCATTATCTGCCGACAGCAATTTTTCTTGGAGGCGATGATGAAAATCTCCCGTTGCTAAAAAATAAAAGGGTAAAGGGGCGTACAATCGTCTACGTTTGCCGAAACAAAATTTGTAAAGCGCCTCAAGAAGATGTTGAAAAAGCGTTAGAGGAGTTGTTAGCATCTAAAATAATTGCTCTTTAAAAAACCTAAAAAACTGATCATTTTATGATTAGTGTAGTTAGGGTAAGTGCAGAGGTTGTCCAAGGGCAACCTTCATTTTTTTTGTTGACATTATCGTAGAATCGGACTGAGCTTACTTCCCATTTGCCGAAAAAACCTCCTCCACCACTCGCAACAAATCACTGCTATGAAAAGGCTTCCCTAAAAATAAAGTTGCCCCTGCTTCGGTGGCTTTATTTTTTAACTGTTGATTTGCTGAAATAATAATGACTGGAACAGCCTTAGTTCTCTCTTGTAACTTTAAATATTTACACAATGCAACGCCATGGATAGTCGGCATGAAATTGTCAAGTATAAACATGTCCGGTATGGTGGTATCCTTTTCTACAAGCGAAGTGCCTTCGTTCAAAGAGTTAACGGTGTATCCCGCATTAGAAAGCATTTTTGTTAGCATCGTCGCCGCATCTTTATCGTCCTCAACTAACGTTATTTTTTTCGACATCGTTTCTAAATAAAAATCCAAAAAGTACTGTGACTTTAAAAAAATTGATTGTTTGAAAGTGCAATTGCAAAAAGCGTGACAAGTTTTAATTCATAAAATGCTCGCAAAGAAAAGCATGATTATCCCTCAGTCTAAAATTAAAGCTTGTATTTGGAGAAGATTTTGATGGAATTAAGAGAATGGAAGCAACCATGCACTAACGTTTCGTATATGTGCCTGATTTAAACTTGTAGAATCAAATCAATACATCACCACCGTAATAGGTAAAAATATTCACAATACTATTACCAACGCTAGCGCTATTTAACGCTCTAATAATTCCATACACCATTGGTGTTGGTTACGAGCTATACTTAAAGTTTATGTTTCCCGTCGGGCTGTACAGCGCCGGAAAAAAGAGAAACCCGATGGTGTGCATCGGGTTTCTTATCGGAGAGATTAAAGCCATTAATTTTTGTCTCCGAATTTTTTTGCAGGCGTCTTACGCTTAGGTTCGTATTTTACCTCATGCTTTTCTGATTTATTCACATAGTCCCGATCTTTTGGACCACGTTTTTTTTCTTCCTTGTTTTCCATGGTGCAATGGTTTGTTTGTCTTACCATGCCAAATTTTGTACCAACACCGAAATGAGATAATTCTCCTTTGACATAATTTATAATTACCTTCATCATATCTAAAACGTAGAAAATTGTGCACGTCAAAGTGAAATTTGTGACTTATTTGCTACTGTTCATCAAACGTAATTACTTAGCAATGGCGTCGCGCCCTGTTCATAATTTATCTTCGAACTATTTATATTTGTTGTTCTGGAGATACCATTAACGTAGACCAAAAGGCGAATGTCTAAAACAATAGATGTAGAAAGTGAGAAAAGATTTTCCATTCATGAGGATTGGGCGGTAGTGGTGCTGGGTTTTTTAATCATCTTGATTTCTCTCGCCGGCATATTGGTTCCTGTGCCTTCCTTTTCTTGGAACACCCCCGATGAATTATTCCAAAAGGTTTTGTCATCTGGAAATTTAGGTAAGGCATTTATACAGTTCTTGTTCCTTTATGCGATGGTTTTGGCTGCCGCTTATTTGATCAATAAATCGGTTAAGAGTGCCATTGCCACATTTCCTCTCATCTTTATACTAACATTCATCGCGCTGGTGATATCTGGCAATAGTGAAATTAAGGCATTAAATCTCGAGTCCGTTATATTCAGCTTGTCCATTGGGTTGCTCGTGAGCAATGTATTTAATTTACCGACACGGCTACGCGAGTCTTTATCTGCCGAATTATTTGTGAAAATAGGATTGGTGTTGCTGGGAACGGGCGTGATATTTTCCGACATTCTAAAGGCGGGTGGTTTAGGATTGATTCAAGCGTTAGTGGTGGTAATAAGTGTATGGTACTTTGCGTTTTGGGTTTGTAAAAAGCTAAAAATAGACGAAGAATTATCAATGATGATTTCCAGTGCGGTGTCCATCTGTGGTGTGTCGGCGGCCATTGCAACAGCAGGCGCAATTAAGGGAGACACTAAAAAGTTATCTTATGTGATCTCTCTTGTATTAATTACAGCAATCCCGATGATGATTGTGATGCCGTACATCGCTAAGCAATTTAATTTTCCGGAGGCAGTAACAGGTGCCTGGCTTGGTGGTAGTATTGATACAACGGGTGCGGTGGTCGCGTCTGGTTCGTTGGTGGGCGACACTGCCCTGAAGATAAGTACAATCGTAAAATTTTCGCAGAATGTATTGTTGGGATTAGCTGCCTTTGCAATTAGCATCTACTGGACGTACAGTCACGATGGAAAAAACAATCAACGCGCTGAAAGACCAACGCTCGGCTTAATATGGGAACGATTCCCCAAATTCGTGCTTGGATTCATATTGGCCTCAATGCTTTTTTCTTTCGTCTTAAATGAGGAAACTGTCAGTACAGTGAAAGAAAGTTTAAAAAGCATTCAGACACTATGGTTTGTACTTGCTTTTACAAGCATTGGTTTGGAAACGAAATTCTCCGACATCTTTAATGAAAACAGCAAGAGACCTTTGTATGGTTTTCTTATTGCCCAGACATTTAACATTTTAATAACACTCGTAGTAGCTTATATCTTATTCAGCTAGAATTATTTCGAAATATTGTAATAGGAACCTGAACAACAAGTTTCTTGATTAACCTCTATTAGCAGACAACCAGTTGTAGAAATGTAAGGTGCCACTTTCACTTTGTGGTGGCTTGGGTACTTCTGGCGGAGCCGTTGGAGGAATCGTTAATGGTTCTCTTTCGGGTTGGATCTCCGGTTCTTTTTTTGGCCACGTTATGGGCGGAGGCCCCGGAGGGATAATTTCAGGATTTTTATCAGGGAAAGGTACCTCCCCTGGTTTGCCCAGTTTGGCGTTTGAAATCTCAACATTGAGCGGATGGATGGAACCCAAAAACGATCCAAGGTTGTTCATGCTTATTTCTGGTAGTTTCATAAACATTTTTGTTATTAATGGATGACATATTGTAGTTCGCAAACTACAAAAGAGAACAACCGAAGTAAGAATTTTGATTGTTTAACCTCAATGACGTTTGATTCAATAAATAGTGATTGTTGTTATTATACCATAATTTTTTCCGTGTAGTCGACAATGAAGTTCCAACACCTCAGATTTTTCATTAAATTCAAATAAGATTCCGTTGATATGTCAGAACAGCAGGCCATTTCTTTAGAAAGTGAAGCCGGCTTCAAAATACTTTTTGAAAGTGCTACTATTGGTATACTGGTAGTCAATGACAAAGGTAATATTGAGCTGTCGAATCCGTGTGCCGATAAGCTTTTCGGCTACGAACCCGCCGAATTAATAGGTAAAACAGTCGAAGTGCTAATACCCATTCACCTAAGTCATAAGCATATTCACCATCGCGAGGGATACTTTCATAAACCAAAGACCAGGCCAATGGGCCTTGGTTTGGAGTTGTATGCGCGAAAAAAAAACGAAGAATCTTTCCCTGTTGAAATAAGCCTAGCGCATTACGAATTGGATGGAGAAAAGTTAGCTGTAGCGTTTATAACGGATATTACGGAGCGGGTAAAGGCAAAAAAAATTATTGACGAAAGGGAAGAATGGTTTCGCAATATGGCAGATAATGCTCCCGTAATGATATGTGTTTCCGGTATCAACAAAATGTGTTCCTATGTTAATAAAACATGGTTGCAGTTTACGGGCCGGCAGCTCGAGGAAGAACTAGGTACAGGTTGGTTAACAGGCGTACACCCTGAAGACATGGAAGAATGTATTGTTAACTACAATAAAGCTTGTGATGCGAGACAACCCTTCGAAATGGAATTCAGATTGCGCCGGCACGATGGCCAATATCGATGGATTCGGAAAGTAGTAAAACCAACTTACTTGGCGGATCATACCTTTACAGGTTATGTAGGTTCATGCAACGACATACATGATCAACGCATGATGCAGGAAGAGCTTGAGCTTCGCGTGCATCAACGCACTAACGATTTAAATGCTGCGTTAGGACGGGAACAAGAACTGAATGAATTGAAATCCAGGTTTGTGTCGATGGCGTCGCATGAATTCAGAACGCCTTTGAGCGTGGTGCTTTCCAGCACAGCACTCATTTCAAAATATATTGATAGTGAAAAAGATGAAAAAATTGAAAAGCACCTGTTAAGAATAAAAAATTCAGTGAACAGCCTTCGATCAATCTTAAATGACTTTTTATCGCTCGATAAATTGGAACAAGGTAAAGTGGAAGTGGAATGTGATAATTTTGACCTTAAGGTTTTTATGAACGATGTCATCGAAGACGTTAGTTTACTACAGAAAAAAGAGCAACGAGTAAATCTATCACACCAAGGAGAAATCCAAGTCTCCCTCGATCAAAAAAAGCTTTATTATATCATGGTGAATTTGATTTCAAATTCACTCAAATATTCCTCTGCCGATGTTCACGTACATTGTGAAAACAAAGACGGTTTCATAACAGTAAAAGTGCAGGATTTCGGAATCGGAATTCCCGAAGAAGAACAGCAGCTTCTCTTCTCCAAATTTTTTCGCGCGCATAATACAGGAAGCATTCAGGGTACTGGCTTGGGTCTTACCATCGTTAAACGTTATGTTGAATTAATGTCTGGGAAGATTTCTTTTACAAGTAAGTCCGGCGAAGGCACAACATTTGTCATTCAAGTACCACAGAGCTTCTAAGCTTTCATATTAACCTCCGTAGCATCAAGTTCTTCCAGGTTTACGCGTGTTAAACGTTGTGATTGAATTGCCTTAAATCCAACTCCTGTAAATTTCGCAATGACAACTTTAAGGTGTTCCAGAATCTTAATTCTTCTAGATGGCAGGATTATACTGATAAACATCAGTTCGTTTTAATAACCTTTATCAGTTCTCTCGGCTCGCGCATCGTTTACTTTTAATGCATACAATACATGGTGTAGCACATGAATCCATCCATCAACTTACTTTCTGATTTAATCCGTGAACTTCAACAACGCAAAGATGCTTCATTCGATAGCCATGCTTTTGTAGGATTTGACGGTTTTGTCGAAACGTTAAAACGAGCGGTGAGAAAAAAAGAGAATGGTGGAAAGGTTTATTTTAAAACCCAAGCAGAATTCTCTAAGCGAGTAGCTTCAATGAATGCTGGCTGTCTAAACGAAATAGAACTTATAACCGAAAGAATAAAGCCGGGAGGAAATGCACCTAACCTCGCCGACACATTGAGTCACCTCGGCGTATCCACCGTTTGTGCAGGATCCTTTGGTATTCCTGAAATACACCCGGCGTTTTCAGAATTAACAAGACATACCCACATCATTAATGTAATGAATCCAGGGAGGCGTGATATCATTGAATTTGAAGATGGAGAAATTATACTATCAGATTTAAGTGCTTTTAATGATTACGACTGGCCGTCCATCAAGAAAACATGGGGACTCGAAAAAATTGAAAAGACAGTTCAGGCAAGTCAGTTGCTTGCGTTTGTAGATTGGGTTAACCTTCCACACGCCAGCGATATATGGGATGGCATCTTGCACGATATTATTAAGCCATCCGGGCGGAGAGACTTCTTATTTTATTTTGATCTCTGTGATCCTGCGCAAAAATCAACGCAGGAAATTGATGAAGTACTCGACTTGATGAGCTGTTTTTCTCCATATGGAAAAGTGACCCTGAGTATTAACGAAAGCGAAACACTTAAAATATGGGCTGCAATCAATGGAGTGGATATAAATTTATTAGATGCTAAAAGTAAAATTCCACGCGTCATCGATGCGGGTGCTTATATCCATAAAGCTATGAATATTGATTACCTCTTGGTGCACACCAGAGATCAGACAATTGTGTATTATCGGAATGATACCATTGAATTGGAAAATAGGTTGGTCAGAAAACCCCAGGTACTGACGGGTGGTGGAGACAATTTGAATGCAGGTTATTGTCTCGGATTATTGTATGGGCTTTCGTTGCCTCAGTGTGTGATGCTGGGTATGGCTACTTCAGGTGCTTACATCCAAAACGGAATCAGTCCCGATTTAAATGCCGTTCTAAACTATTTACATGTGTGGATGAAGGAACTCAACGTGAAAGCTGAAGATTCCACAGTTGTTTCAGTAAACAGTCCGACATAAAACTTATCAATAAAGCTTAGCAATCCACATCCAACTATTATGAAACTTACAGCATTACTTAGTTTAGCTTGTATACTGCTTTCAGCAGTTCATGCATTTTGTCAAATGCGATCGGGCGAGAATGTTATTATCAATGAGAAAGTCCCCAACGATCTTTACGTTGCCGGAAGTAACGTTACTGTTAATGCACCCATTGATGGAGATCTTATTGTTACCGGCGGCACTGTCACGATTAATGATACCATCACCCAGGATATTATGGTGGCCGGTGGAACGGTCATGATAAACGGGTATGTAAAAGATGATGTGCGTTGCGCCGGAGGTACGGTAAGACTTTCAAAGAATGTGGAAGGCGATGTGGTAGCGGCGGGCTCGAATATTACTATAGAAAAGGGTGTATCGATATTAGGAGATCTATACATTGCCGGTGGCGAAGTTGTTCTCGACGGCGATGTTAACGGTCAAATCAAAAGTGCATCAGGAACGTTAACCTTGAATGGAAAAGCAGGCAAAGATATAGATTGCAGGGGCGGCACGTTAATCATGAACGGAACAGTTGCCGGGGCTTCAATCCTTGCAGCCCGCGAGATTCAGTTAGGATCGCAGGCGCAATTTAACGACGATGTCAGGTATTGGAACAGCGCTGAATCGCTTGATTTTGGAAATGCCGTTCGCAACGGTAAGGCTACTTTTGATTCCTCGCTCAAGATGGAGACTGGTAAATGGCATTACCTGGGCTTTGGCTCACTACTGATGGGACTCTGGTACTTAGGTACTGCGTTGATTATGATAATCCTTATTCAGTATCTTTTTAAAGTAACCTTCAGCAAAGCCGCTAACATTATTAAGAATGCTTCTTTAAAGTCATTGGGGCTTGGATTTTTATTCCTGATCGTGGTACCGGTAGCGGTCATCGTGTGTTTCATAACCATTGTTGGATTACCAGTGGGTATTTTATTGATGATAACCTTTATTACGGTAATTATTCTTGCCACCGTAATTGTAGCCCTGCTGATCGCACATTGGATCAATAACACAAATTATAATTCATCCTGGAGCTCCCGCAAAATAATTCTGGCAGCTTTTGGAATTTTTATAGTGCTTAAGCTGGCATCTTTAACACCTTTTGTTGGTCCGTTGGTGATGTTCTTATTGGCGTGCATGGGTTTTGGAGGCATACTTCAAAGTATCAGTTGGCGCCGAAAACAAATGACCGCCGGTACATAGCATGCGGTCATTTGGTCACGAGAAATCAAAACTTTAACCTTCTTACCCCCATGAAACAACAAACAAATCCCATAGAAACTTTTTACCGCGAAGCTCCGGAAGTTGCAAAAGCTTTTGACGGACTGGTCGAGGCCCTGAAGCATACAACGGGCTTGAATGACAAAACAAAACAACTCATATACATAGGAATAAAAGCTGCATTAGGAGATACAACGGCTGTCTTTTTTCATGTGCCGATGGCAAAGAAGGCCGGTGCATCGCGGGAGGAAATTAAAGACACGATTCTTATTACGTTAACAGTGTGTGGGCTAAAAGGAGTCACTACAAGTCTTCCGCTTGCCTTGGAGGTTTATGATAAGGCCGAATGACCACGAACACCATAGGTAATCCTCAAGTACCGATTAGGCAACGATTCCCTGTTCAAAATCACATGTAGCATTGACTTTAGTCATATACTCCGTTTGTTAACGTGTATACTTTAGCATTCAATTATTGATTGAGATAATATTTGGTGAAAGCCACAGCGAATACAAAAAATAACCTCTGAGCCTATGGAATTATTAACCTACCCCAAGACCGAGTACTTGTTGGACGCAAGCCTTGAGTCGTTGCATGCAGAGAGCCTAACATGGCTGAGTGAGATCAGTTTCTGGACAGATGAAATGGCTTTTTACTATAAGCTTTTGCACAAAAAAGAACTGGTTGAAACATGCCCACCGCTGGATCTGGCGTTCTTGGAAAAAGATCTTATCAAAATTTATGGTGAGAAACTTGACAAGGTCAGGCTAGAAATCAAAAGTCACGAACGCGCACTAGCTTCAGTTATTAAAAGCACGTCCCTTCAGGAAGAAGAGAATTTTAGAGAAGCACATCGTAGACTACTCATGGAGATATATGAGATTCAGATGCTTATTAGAATTTTTAAGAAGCGTGTTTTTGAATTTATCAAGAAATAAATACCAAAATCATGAGTAAGATTATTGATTTTGATATAGAGGCTCGCAGAAAGTTAAGGGAGGGAATGAATGCGTTGGCGCAGGCGGTAGTCATTACGTTAGGCCCCAAAGGGCGCACCGTAATATTTGAAAAGCTTAACGGCGATCCACAAGTTTGCAATGATGGAGTTACCGTGGCAAAGCAAGTTGAGTTGGATGATCCGATCGAGGATCTGGGTGCAAAGATGCTTCGACAGGCAGCTGTAAAGACTTCTGAAGCAGCCGGTGACGGAACTACAACAGCAACATTGTTGGCGCAGGCTATGGTGAATATTGGCCTCAAGCGTATCGAAGCGGGCATCAATCCTATGGAGGTACGCCGGGGAATTACGAAGGCAGTTAGAGTTGTTGTAGAGGATATGAAACGTCAATCTATTGCAATAGGCGATGACCGCGCAAAGATTGAACAGGTCGCGTCTATATCTGCTAATAACGACAATGAAATAGGCAAACTCATAGCCGATGCCATGAGCAAAGCTGGCAAAGAAAGTGTCATTACCATTGAAGACGCTAAAGGCATGGAGACGACTATTGAGACTGTGGAAGGGCTTCGGTTTGACCGTGGTTATTTATCACCCTATTTTGCTACGGAGCCAGAGAAAATGGAAGTCGTCTTCGAACATCCCTTTATACTTATTCACGATAAGAAAATTTCAGGTATTAAAGATTTGCTGCCGTTGCTGGAAAAAGTTTCGCAGGCAAGCGCTCCTTTGTTAATAATCTCGGAAGATGTTGAAGCCGATATTTTAGCGACGCTTGTCGTAAACAATCTCCGGGGTGTTTTAAAAGTTGCAGCGGTTAAAGCTCCAGGCTTTGGAGACAGGCGAAAGGATCTTCTTGAAGATATCGCCATCCTTACCGGTGGAACGGTTATCGCTGAAGAACGCGGATATAAACTGGAGTCAGCGCAAGTCGAGCAACTTGGTCGGTGTGAAAAAATCATTATCAATAAGGATAACACAACCATTATCAATGGTTCTGGCGACAAAGAAAATATCGCGATAAGGATCAAACAAATCCGCGCTGAAATCGAAAAGACAACTTCCGACTACGACAAAGAAAAATTGCAGGAAAGATTAGGCAAACTTGCTGGTGGTGTCGCAATTATTTATGTCGGTGCTGCAACGGAAATGGAAATGACGGAAAAAAAAGACCGTGTAGAAGATGCACTGAATGCTACACGCGCGGCCATGGCAGAAGGAATTATACCTGGCGGCGGGATTACTTTTTTGCGATGCATGGCAGCCTTGGAGTCGCTTGTTGCTGACAATGAAGAAGAGAAAATTGGAATATTTATCGTCAGGAAATCCCTTGAGGAGCCTATCAAGCAATTAGCTGTTAACGCTGGGTTAGATGCCAACGAGATTCTGCAGCGGGTAAAAGATGGTAAAGGAGATTACGGCTTCAATTTCAAAACAGAAACATTTGAGAACCTTTTACAAGCTGGAATCATCGATCCAACAAAAGTGGGAAGGCTTGCACTCGAAAATGCGGCGTCCGTTGCCATGATGATGTTGACGACAGAGTGTGTTATCGCGAAGAAAAGAGAGAAAGAAAAAGAGCCAATACCGCTAATGCCACAAATGTAATAGGATGATTCTATTTTTCTTTTTTATAAAAAATCAATCCGCTGATGTTGCGTAGGGAAGGCTATTGAGCGAATTGTTTATATAGAATATTTAGTAACATACTTTTCGGAGATAGAAAATGACACGAGTTATGGATCGTAATACTACAGCGGGTCTGGTTCCAAAGATTTTACTGATTGAAGATAACCCAGAGATGGCTGAAAATATTTCCACCATTCTTCAATTGGCTGGATATCATGTTGTACACAAATCCAATGGAAAGTCGGGAATTGATCAGGTGAAACAGGACCCGCCAGATCTGATATTATGCGATATCATGATGCCGGAACTGGATGGTTATGGCGTGGCGCATATTTTAAATAGTAGTCCCGACACGGCTTATATTCCCTTTATTTTTCTTACGGCAAAAGCCGATCTGTCAGATTTTCGTAAAGGGATGAGCTTAGGCGCTGATGACTACATCACCAAACCTTTTGATGATGTGGAACTCTTAAGAGTAATTGAAATGCGGCTGAAAAAAAATGAACTCTTAAAAACAACCTTCACTAAAAAACCGCAGGATCTTCAGACGTTCTTTAACAAGGCAAGGGAATTGAAGGAGTTTAAAAAATTATCGGAGAATAGACCTGTTCGCGCCTTTAAGAAAAAGGACATTATTTTTATGGAAGGACAAATCCCTAATGATTTGTATTTCATCGAACAAGGTAAAATAAAAACGTACAAAGTCAATTACGAGGGTAAAGAGCTCATCACAGGTTTTTATAATGAAGGCGAATTCTTAGGTTATGTTCCGTTATTAGAAGACAAACCTTATAACGAAAGCGCGGTAGCACTGGAGGACGTTCGTGTCTCGCTGGTACCGAAAACGGATTTTCTCACATTGATATATTCAAGCAAGGATGTAGCCCGCAAATTCATCACGATGCTTTCCAATAATTTGGAAGAAATGGAGAAAAGGTTACTCGACTTAGCATATCAATCCATCCGGCAACGTGTAGCCAGTGCATTGATCAAGATGAATGAAAATGCATTGAAATTACGGGAGGATGCAATTATCAGCGTCGCGAGAAAAGACATGGCGAACATTGTTGGAACCGCACTTGAATCGTTAAATCGAACACTCTCTGACTTTAAAGATGAAAGTCTGATTGAAATGTCTGGAAAAGGGATCCGCGTTCTGAATCAACAAAAGCTTGAGCGATTGCTACGTTATTGAAAATCAGGTGCTGGAACTAGTTGTGGTTATCTAAACTTTCTGAAACTTCATCTGTTAATTTCATTAAGATTTCGCCGTTGCCGAACAAAGCCGTATCCATGTCTGTCTTTTGTTTGTGGAAACTGCTGCCCGAAAAACTGAAATAAACCTTTCAGGAAATATGACAAAACTCATATTTTGAGCTTACCAATATCATGCTAACAGGAACACAAGAAATTTATTTTTGATAATCTTAAATCTAAAAGGCGTGACTAAGATCCTTGTTACAACAGACCTATCAGCTAACTCGAAGGCTGGAATGAAGTTCGCCATCCAATTGGCTTCTCAAAATAAATCATCTCTCATATTTTTTCATGTGATTGAATTGCAAAGGCCCACACGGTGGAACACTAGCCAGTATGAACAATTTGAGAGATCAGAGGTGGAAGCGGCCAAAGCCAAATTAACCCGCTTTGTAAAAGATGTTTATAAACAAATTGGAGTACGTCCGGGAAAATACGACTGTGTTGCGCAGGTGGGTTCACCGGTGGGTGAGCTAATCATTGCTTATGCAAAAAAAATCAAAGCTGACTTTATTTGCATTGGTACACAGGGCGCAGGAAGGCTTCGAAGGATTTTTGGTACGCATACTTCTTCAGTCTTAACACATTCGCCGATTCCGGTTTTTGCAGTTCCTAAAAATTATCGCAAAGCATCCATTTCTCACTTGCTGTACTCCACAGACTTGAATAATCTGAGAACGGAATTAAAAACTATAAAAAAGTTTGCGGGAACGATAAAAGCCAAAATTTCCGTTTTGCACTATGACTATCTTTATCAGGTAAATGAAACCCAGGATAAGTTGAAAAAGATCGCGCGGGCTCATGAGTCGCCAGGTATTAAATTCTATTTTCAGAAATTGAATATTGAAGATACCCTTGACGAACATTTGAAAAAAGCAGCAAGTCGCTTCAAACCCTCCGTCGTAGTACTTTTTACAAATCAAAATCGTGACTGGTACGAACGATTATTCCTGTCAAGCAAGTCAGCTGAGGTTTCATTTGATACAACTAAACCTTTGCTGATTTTTCCTAAGTAGCGATAATATCCTTTTGTAGGTGACTTTCGGCGGTAAAGTACGGTCCGGTTGTAATGGTACGGCACCTGCGCGTCTATGATGATAAAAACGTGTGATACTGACTAAAAAAAACCAGAAACTGATAAACGTCATTGAATGAGAATATCGATCGGCTGTATTTTTAACGGTATGCAAAGCAATAACCAGCGCTGACTTAGTAAATGTTCTCCTTCAAACTTATTATTGGCTTTCTGTTTGGTCTTCTAATAACCGCAGTGTCGATATTGGGAGTAGTTGCTTTTAAAAATAGCAGGGAATACCGCCAATCTTCTATTAAAGTCTTAAATACTTGCGCATCTATAGATGAAATGCAAAAACTCTACTCCTTATCCAAAGACCTGCAGTTGGAAAGCAATGCATTCTTCTTCATGAAGGATACATCCGCTGCTGAATTTTACAATGGGGCAAAAAAAGGTCTTTCGGATATTACTTCTATCCGTTTGATGCTTCATGATAGTGATCCACAGCGCGCACGAATGGATTCGCTTGAGATGGTTCTCGGTCAACTTATATCCTTTTCCGATTCTTTTCTTCTCATTAGTCAAAAGCGAAATTTGGATATTCAGAGAAGCATCGAGTCGAAACTGCGAGGCAATAAATTTTATCGGGAAAAAATCAGAGGCCTGGTAACACATGTAATTGGAGAGGAGGAACGACAGCTGTTCAAAGAACAACAGGAGAACGAACAAAACGTTGCTGCTTTTGAACGAACGTTTATGCAATTATTGGCAACTATTGGAGTTTTATTGGCCACAACCTTCTTTTCAATCCGTTATAATTTCAACAAGCGAATACGTGTACAGCATGAATTAAGAAACGCAAAAGATTTATTTGGAAAATTATTCTATGAAAGCCCTATTGGACTTGTCATTACTCGGCAGCATGATGGTATTATTGTGGATTGCAACCAGGCGTATGCTGACTTGGTACAATATACACGAGAGGAGCTGAAAGGAAAATCTGCAATTCAGTTAAAAATTTTAAACTATGACGATCCAAAAAATGATTTGGCTTTACACTCCATCTTGCCAGGCAAAGTAAAAGATGTTGAGGTGTGGTTGAAACCCAAACACAGTGACCCGATTTGGGCATCAATTTCTGTTCAAGCCATTCAAGTCCAAGAACAACCGTGTTTGTTGAATGCAATTTCGGATTTAACTGCACACAAGCGGGCGGAAGATGAAATCAGGAAAGCACTTGACGCCCAGACGGAATTAAATAAGATGAAGTCGGACTTTGTCACGTTAGCATCCCATGAATTCAGAACCCCGCTTACCACAATTCAATCTTCCAGTTTTATTTTAGGGAAGTATGCGTCTGATGAATTTAAGGAAAAAGTTGGAAGGCAACTGTCCAGAATCAAATCCGCGATTAACAGCATGACGTTAATGTTGGACGAATTTTTATCCCTTTCAAAAATTGAAGAAGGCGAAATTGAACTCCAGCCCAACCTTTTGAATGTACGGGAATATATAAGCAACGCTTGTGATCATTTAAAAAACTTTACCAAACCCGGGCAAAACATAATCTTTGACCATGAAGGGGAGGATAATTATCATATTGACAAGTCGTTGTTAGGAAATATTATGGACAACCTTGTTTCGAATGCTATCAAATATTCCCCGGAGAATTCAAACATCTATGTAAAAGCCCATGTTAACAACTCTATTCACCTTACCGTAAAAGATGATGGCATTGGGATACCTTTACAAGATCAAAAACATCTGTTCGAACGATTTTTCCGTGCCTCGAATGCTGGGAATGTTCAAGGTACTGGGCTAGGGTTGCACATCCTTAAACGTTACGTTGAGCTGGCAAATGGTTCGGTTGAAGTGCAAAGTGAGGTAGGTAAGGGTACTGAGATCAAAGTTACCTTAGAAAATCATTAAACCTGGGGTAAAATTTTTAAGAAAAGGATTTCGGGTAATTTGTTAATACTACAAATTGCTCGGGTTTTAATTTCAGTTTGATGAAGTGGCGGCTTCCATCTTCGTTTTTTAAAACATGTATCTTTCCCGTTGCGCCGTAACAATATCGAAATACACTACCTTCCGGATTCAAATGCCGGTCGACACAAATGTATTCTTCATCTTCTTCTATGGTAGAGTCATTGTAGACAATTAACATTTCCTCGTCATATAGAATCCTAGAAAAAGCCAATAGACAATCCTCGTAAACAGGTAAGTGAAAGGTTTTGCCGTCCTGTGAAAAATCGCGCATATACATGCGCCCAAATTTCAGAACTTCACTTTTTTGTCGAAGTGATGCAAGGTTTGCAATTTCCTTATAGATGGTATTGTCCTTATTTAACACGTTAGATTTTTTGTCATCCAGACTGAACATGGATTCCCGGATATTCCATTCGCCTTCGCCACTTCCCATCAACCCTTGCTCGGTGCCGTAGTAAATGCAGGGCGTCCCAAGCGCACAAAGCAAAAAACCGATGCCTGCAATGATCTGTTTTTCTGTTGCCTCATTTCCAAACCGTCTTTTAAATGTTTGCCCCACCTGATCATGATTATCTATGAAGGTTACCAGAAACTCGCCAAACTCACCACGCGACAACGCGCTTCTTCGCAGGGCTTCGTAACGGTTTATTAGTTTTTCAGGTGTAGATTTTCCGAGAATTACATTCGAAAGAACATGATAAAGCGGGAAGTCAAGTACAGAATCCAGGCCATAATAAATTGCCGTATCTTCGACGATGATTGAAGTCTTTGGACCAATGTAATTATTATACATTTCCTCCGGACCCACGAGCTCGCCAAAGAGAAAAAAATTTCTCTTTCCTAATTTGTGAGCGTATTCCCGAATGTGTGAACAAAATTGACTGATGGTTTTCTCACCCATGTGTTTCACAGCGTCCAATCGAAATCCATCGATATCTGTTTCGCGTATCCAGTAGCAATGAATCTTTGTTAATATTTCTTGCACATACAAAGCCTCCGGCGAGTCATCATTTTTAAATGCTTTCAGGTTTTCGAAATCTCCTTCGCGTGTTTCAGGATAGCTATCGAAATTTCTGATTTGCCCTTTTCTCCAATACAAATCCGGATTGCGTAATTCTACGGGCACAGGTTTATCTTCGTAACGCCATTTTCCAAATGGAAATACAGCGCCGTTATAATAGTAATATGGATAGTCATGTGGATAAGCCCAATTGTCACCGGAGTGATGCAAGCTTACATCCAGGAAAACCCGCATGTCTAAAGCATGTGCCCTGTCAACCAAATCGACAAAATCTTTTAGCGTTCCAAATCTTTTATCGATTTGTGTAAAATCTTGTACGGCGTAACCATGATATGCGTTTGCGTTATTTTCAAATACAGGGCTCAGCCACATGGATGTGCAGCCAAGGTCGCGTATGTAGTCCAGGTGCTTCGTTATTCCACGAAGGGTCCCTCCACAAGTGTGCTTCAATTGTTCTTCCGTCCCAAAGCCTTTTGTTTTACCCGCAGACGGTAACGGGCTTCGTTCGTAGTCATCATGGAATCGATCAACCATAAGAAAATAGATAAATTCTTCCCGCCATTCGCGTTGACAATTTCTCCAATAGATTTTTCCGGGCTTTGGTGAGAGATCAAGGTCGTTAATGGAAATGCCTTTTTTGGTCATATTGTAAGTTACGCTTTACTGGATAGTAAACTTATCGTGCGTTTCAAGGTATTGCGAAGTTGAATTTTATTTTTCATTAATACCGAAATAACTTCAATAAGATTCTGATGACTTTTATCAGCAGCATTTGTTAAATCTCAGAGGTGATTTAAATCAGTTTTTTGTCATGAAAACATCATAGGGATAGTTGGATCGTCCCGCCATCTTCATTGTAGTAAATAATTGAAATTATGGTGAATTACAAATCAGTTCTGGAGGCAATAGAAGATCTCCAGCGGAGGGGCTATACGATCGACTTTAATATTGGGTTTGATGGAATCCAATCTCATCAGTCGCCATTTTCTCTTTCGCCGGATAAATTTTTGATTACTGAAGTTTATCGATTTGAAGGAGCTACGAATCCTGATGATCAAGCGGTTGTTTATGCTATCGAATCCAAGGATGGAATTAAAGGAGTGATGGTGGACGGATACGGTATTTCATCGGACCCCGCCAATGAACAATTGATCAGAGACCTCGAGATCAGGCATTAGCTAACAATCCTATCGACTTAAAAGCACTCGTCAATTTAAAATTTATCAAAGTGGATAAGAAAAGCAACGACACAAGGCCGAAATGGAAGCTGCCGAAAGTAAATATTCCATTGGTTATTTTTTTGGTGTTTGTATTGGTACTCATCTTTCTTCCTAATTTTTTTTCATCACCAGGGGAAATCACATGGTATCAATTTCAAAAAGACATGCTTAAAAGAAAAGCGGTGGATCGTATTGTCGTGATAAACAGAGAAACTGCTGAAGTGTACATCAAAAAAGAATTTAGTAAGGATTCAGCTTTTGCCGATGCTTTAAGGTCGCCCATCATCGGAGGCTTGAACCCCGGACCTCACTTTACCTTTAACATTGGTTCGGTAGAGTCTTTTGAACATAAATTAGAATTAGCCCAACAAGATGTTGAGGCTGATCAGCGTATTCCTGTTAGTTATCAGGATAAAGGCTCGATCTCTGATTTTCTTCCTTGGGTGATTCCGGCAGTGCTCGTATTCTTTATGTTCAGACTTTTATTTCGTGGTCAGGGCGATGGCGCCGGCGGATCTTCCATTTTTAACTTTGGTAGATCGACTGCGAGGTTATTGGAAAACGACAAAAAAAGTCAAGTAACCTTCGATGACGTTGCTGGATTAGAGGAAGCAAAAGTGGAAGTGAAAGAAATCGTGGATTTTCTGAAGGACCCCAAAAGATATACGAAACTCGGTGCAAAAATTCCCAAAGGTGTGATTATTGTGGGTCCTCCGGGTACAGGAAAAACACTTCTTGCAAAAGCAGTTGCCGGTGAAGCGAAAGTTCCTTTTTTTTCTTTGTCTGGTTCTGAATTTGTGGAAATGTTTGTTGGCGTTGGCGCATCGCGGGTACGCGATCTTTTTAAACAAGCAAAAGAAAAGGCACCATGTATTGTATTCATTGATGAGATCGATGCAGTTGGTCGCTCACGTGGAAAGAATGCATTGTACACCGGTGCGAACGATGAACGTGAGAGTACATTAAATCAATTACTCACTGAAATGGATGGGTTTGGGACAAATACTGGTGTGATCGTTTTAGCAGCTACGAATCGGGCGGATATTCTTGATCCGGCATTATTGCGGCCGGGAAGGTTTGATCGGCATATTTATCTCGAGCTTCCGAATATGGTTGAACGAAGAGCAATTTTTGTGGTACACCTTAAGCCGCTCGTGCTGGAAGAAAATGTGGATGTGGATTTTCTAGCGTCACAAACACCCGGATTTTCAGGCGCTGATATTGCTAATATTTGCAATGAAGCCGCCCTTATTGCTGCCCGAAAGAAAAAAGAGAAAGTTGAAAGGGAGGATTTCCTTGAAGCGATCGACAGAATTGTTGCAGGTCTTGAAAAAAAGAGCAAAATCATATCCCCGGAAGAAAAGAAAATCATAGCGTATCACGAAGCAGGCCATGCCATTGTTAGTTGGCTGCTGAAATACATTGATCCACTATTAAAGGTATCGATTATACCACGAGGCAAATCGCTTGGCGCCGCATGGTATTTGCCTGAAGAACGCCAGATCCGAACAGTTACACAGCTTACCCAACGTATAACCGCCGCGTTGGCTGGACGAGCGGCCGAAGAAATTACATTTAACGAAGTGTCCTCGGGTGCGGTCGACGACCTGGAGAAAGTGACCAAAGAAGCGTATACTATGGTAGCGTACTTTGGCTTTAATAAGAAAATCGGAAATATCAGTTTTTATGATTCTACCGGTAGAAACGATAATGCTTTGCAAAAACCTTATAGTGAAGAAACCGCAAAACTTATTGACGAAGAAGTGAGAAAACTTGTAGAGGCTTGCTATCAGCAGGCAAAAACTATTCTCATCGAGCACAAGGATGAGTTGATTGATATCGCGGAGCTCCTGCTAAAAAGGGAGATTATTTATAAAGATGAAATTGAGAAGGTGTTAGGAAAACGTGGTGTCACGGTACCTCCTAAACTTGTTGCTACCAAATGAAGTTGTTTTATGCAAACCCAACAATCTACAATACACCCTACACAAAGGGTTGCCGATTTTCTGCGTCCGCACATCTTTCCGCTGCAGACTGCCATTGATATCGATACCATACTTGACCGTATCGGAGATGCAAAGATCGTAATGCTGGGCGAAGCCTCTCACGGCTCTCACGAATATTATACCTGGCGGTCCACCATCTCACAACGACTAATCCATGAAAAGGGATTTAATTTCATTGCAGTGGAAGGTGACTGGCCTGATTGCTTTAAGCTTAATCGATATGCAAAAAATTATCCGGAGTCAGGGACCAGCGCCTATGATGTGTTGCATTCGTTCAACCGATGGCCTACCTGGATGTGGGCCAATTGGGAAACTGTTGCACTGGCGGAATGGTTGTATGATCATAACAAGTCATTGCCTGTCAATAAAAAAGCGGGTTTCTACGGATTGGATGTATACAGCTTATGGGAATCGATGGAGGCGATTATTAACTACCTGAAGAAAGCGGACCCGGCTGCGCTGGCCGTTGCAGAAAGAGCTTTTCAGTGTTTTCAACCCTATAGACGCGATGAGGGAACAGGATATGCCTATGCTTCCTTGTTGGTTCCCGAACCGTGTACCCAGGAGGTTGTTGCGTTACTTTCCGAGGTTCGGAAAAAATCGCCTCAAAATAATTCTGACTATGAAAATGTTTTTAGCACCGAACAAAATGCGCACATCGCTTTAAATGCTGAAAAGTATTACCGCGCCATGTTGCACGGTGGTGCCGAGACATGGAACATTCGTGATTCCCACATGATGGAGACATTGGAAAAGCTGTTACATTTTCATGGTAAAAAATCCAAAGCAATTGTATGGGCACACAATACCCACATCGGTGATGCCCGGGCTACAGATATGCAAATAAGCGGTATGCATAACCTGGGAGAACTTGCGCGAAAGAAATTTGGAAACAGCAATGTCTTCTTAATGGGTTTTGGTTCTTATCAGGGAAGTGTTATCGCGGCATCGCGTTGGGGCGAAGAACCTCAGCACATGCATGTGCCTCCCGCTGTGACGAATAGTTGGGAAGATATATTGCATCATACCGACATACAAAATGGCTTTTTGTTCTTGAATGATTTTGCCGATAAAAAGATCCTGGATCAAGCGATAGGCCACCGGGCAATTGGCGTCGTATATCAACCGGACTCAGAAAGATTTGGAAATTATGTTCCCAGCGTTTTGCCTTACCGGTATGATGCATTTGTATTTTTTGAACATACTAAAGCATTGCACGCGTTGCATGTTCAACCGGACGGAAACCAAATGCCAGAAACTTATCCCTTTGGCGTGTAGCGTCTGAAACTATTCTCTCACTGAATAGGACTAAGGCCTTTGAGTTATGTTGAAGGTCAACCGAAGATAAAAATCAGATTGACAAAATTCACTTTGTATTTATGATTGTTATCATAGTTTTATCAAATGGACGAAAGTAAATTGATTCACAAACAAAATTAAACATATGCGTTCAGGAAAATTATTTTTAGGCGTTTTGGCTGGACTAGCCGCAGGCGCCGTATTGGGAGTATTATTTGCTCCGGAAAAGGGTTCGAATACCAGAAAACGTATTTCCAGAAAGACTGAAGACTTGATGGATTCAGTGAATGAGAAGATTGAGGAAAAGTTTGAAGAAGTAATGGATACCGTGACTGGGAAGTTAAAGAAAGTCAAAAAGGAAGGTTCATCAGCTAAGGCCGAAATAATCGACTAATCATTGCTTATGCCCTCATCCGTTCAAATTGAGCGCAAGGCATTAAATATTGTTAGTGCCGCTTTTAAATCCGGCGGAACAATACCAGCACGATATACTTGCGATGGAGAAGATATTAATCCTCCATTGCAAATAGAAAACATCCCTTCCGATGCTAAAAGTCTCGTGCTCATCGTCGATGACCCGGATGCTCCGAATGGTACTTGGCTGCACTGGCTCGTCTGGAATATACCAGTTGTTGAAAACATTAATGAGGATGAAACGCCAGGTGATCAGGGTATGAACGACTTTGGAAGAATTGCTTACGGTGGTCCTTGCCCGCCGTTGGGAACCCACCGTTATTTTTTTAAGGTATATGCTTTAGATGATTTGATTGACCTTCCGGAGGGTTCGTCCAGAAGTGAGGTGGAAGATGCGATGGGCGATCATATATTAGCGTATGGTGAAACCGTTGGTGTGTACAAGCGGTCGCATCGGTAGCGGTCAGAGGAATTCACATCCTTTGGTAACGTCCGGTAAAGACTGCTGTTCCTGTATGCGGATCTTTGACGTATGAAGTCAAATGATCAGGTAGCCAATCCGTCACCTTTTTATCAATAAACAAAATTAAAACGTGAATGAACTTGCGTTGAAGTATCTATCTGCAGTAAAGATTTGAAAAGACATTTCGTGGAACACCGTTGTATGACAAATATCAGGACATCGTCCATCCATTAATCATAGGCATGGGCCCTTCTTTTTAACAGTTTGCAGCAACTAATCAGCATTAACCTAAGTGGATAGAAAGACGGTCTTGATGTTTGGATGGGAATTTCCGCCGCATATTTCCGGCGGACTAGGAACGGCGTGTTATGGCCTTACGAAATCCCTGATGGAGGAAAATATCCGCGTGCTGTTTGTAGTCCCACATGCCTATGGAGACGAAAAGTTTGAGATGATCAGCGCATCTAAAATATTAGTCGGAGCAACTGAAGAAGAAGTGATAATTCCGGGGACTATCCATACCGCTGAACAGGAATCAGTAGAGATAAAAGTAGCGTCTACGTTAGTGCCGTACACAAATGTTGAGTCGTGGCATGAAACGAAATCTATCACGAAGTGGACTTACGAATATCTAACTGAAGACACCACCGAAAAGAAGATTGTCGGGGGAAAACGTTATGCATTCACAGGGTCGTATGGTCCATCTTTAATGGAGGAAGTTGTGTCCTACGCAGAAGTAGCATCCGTTATAGCGCAACAATATTCCTTTGATTTAATCCATGCGCACGATTGGCTTACCTATAGAGCAGGGATTGAAGCAAAGAAGGTTTCCGGAAAACCCCTGATCATTCATGTACATGCTACTGAATACGACAGAGCGGGAGAAAAAAATATTAATCCGGAGGTATTTGAAATAGAACGCGAGGGAATGGAGGAGGCCGACCTGATCATAGCGGTCAGCCATCTAACGAAAGATATTGTCGTTTCGCGATACAACATCCCTGAAGACAAGGTAAGGGTTGTTCACAATGGAATTACTCCCGATGAAATTATAAATACGTTAGACTTACCGAAGATTGGTGACCACATCGTAACATTCTTAGGAAGAATCACCTATCAGAAAGGGCCACAATATTTTATTGAAGCTGCACGCATCGTCCTGGATTATTTTCCCGAAACGCATTTTATCATGGCAGGATCCGGAGATCTTTTGCCAGCCATGATGGAACGGGTGGCGCAGTTAAAAATGTCGTCACGATTTCATTTTACCGGCTTCTTGAAAGCTGATCAAATACATCGTGTATGGTCGGTTAGTGATCTCTATGTTATGCCGTCTGTCTCAGAGCCTTTTGGAATTACCCCACTGGAGGCCATTCAATCAGGGGTGCCTGTTATTGTTTCCAATCAATCCGGCGTCGCAGAAGTAATGGAGCACGCTATAAAAATAGATTTTTGGGATATCGACGCGATGGCCAGCGCGATGCTCAACGTCTTAAAGTACAAAAAACTTTCAAGCTTACTTCAGATCAACAGCAAAAGGGAGCTTGAATCACTTACCTGGACTCAAGCTTCAAAAAAAATTAAAGACCTCTATCATGAACTCACAGCCATCATCCAGCCAAACTAAATACCTGAATGTATATTTCCAGGTTCATCAACCGAAACGCCTCAAAAAATTTCAATTTTTTGATATCGGATCCAACGCTTCATACTTTGATGATGCCTTGAATGAAAACATATTAAAAAGAATCGCGCAAAATTGTTATCTGCCCGCGAATAAAATGCTTCTTAAGCTTATCAAAAAACATCAGCAAATAAGAATCACATTTTCCATTTCCGGGGTAGCGCTGGACCAACTGTCGGCCTATGCTCCCGAAGTCTTGGAGAGCTTTCGAGCCCTTGCGGCTACGGGCGCTGTAGAATTCTTAGGCGAGACTTATTATCATTCGTTGTCATTTATGGTAGATAAAACTGAATTTGTTACACAGGTAAAACAGCATCAAAAAAAAGTTAGTGAGCTTTTTGGTGTCAAGCCCCAAATTTTCAGAAACACGGAATTGATTTATTCAAATGGTATTGGTGAAGTTGTGCATGAATTGGGTTTTAAAGGAATGTACCTGGATGGTGTGGAGAGTTTATTGAAAGGAAAAACACCGAATGCATTATATAAACACCCTGCTGCAGATCTAATCCTTTTTCCACGCAATTATGCTTTAAGTGACGATATCGCTTTTCGTTATTCAGATACGAATTGGTGTGAATATCCTTTAACGCCGAACAAATATGTCTCTTGGCTGAAAGGTATTCCCGCCGATCAGAATTTCATCGGACTGGGTTTGGATTATGAAACTTTTGGTGAACACAAAAAAGCTGATTGCGGAATTTTTGAATTTATGCAGAACGTTTTGTCCAACCTGGCCAATGATAAAAAGTTTCAATTTGTAACGCCATCAGAAGCGATTAAGCTGTTGGAACCAGTCGATGTTGTTTCAACAAGTAAACTGATTTCCTGGGCAGATCAGGAACGTGATCTTTCCGCCTGGTTAGGTGGGGACTTGCAGGCTGACGCGTTTGATACGTTAACGAAACTGCATAGCAAAATTTTAGGCACTGGTAATGCGAAACTTATAGCTGACTATCGCTACTTGCAGACTAGCGACCATTTTTACTATATGTGCACAAAAAAGGATAATGATGGCAATGTGCATCAGTATTTTAGCCCCTATGGTTCTCCTTACGAAGCCTTTATGAATTACATGAATGTATTGGGAGACCTTGAGCTCAAAGTCAAGAATGAAATGGAAAAACAAGCGCGAAGTCACTGGTATCAATTCGTGAAGCGTGAAACACCCGGCGTGAACACATCAATTGCTGCTAAATAATGTTTCTGTTGAGGTACAGCGGTGCGGAGAAAATCCCGCCCGCTTATTCTCCGCCCGCTTACAGCATATACGGAAAGGTAGACAAAGTGATAGTCAATTGCCGCAAACTCTTGAATATACCTGGCTGTTTTTTGAGTCAGTTTTCTCTGCACCAAGCCTCATTGATGACCTTTTAAAAAATGACTTAAGGGTATGCCAGTTCCAAGCTGAATTTATGATAAGAATCAGTTGGGCATAAAATAAATGTCACTGTTAAACTCACTTTTCATTGACAAATTTGATCTTAACGATACGGAATTTTTAATCGAGTCAGAAAACATAATACTACTGTCATGAAAACCATTTTAGTACCTACCGATTTTTCCGCTTATTCCACGAATGCCTTATTTACGGCTGTGGCAATAGTAAAACCAGCTGGTGGAGAGATAATTTTGCAGCACAACATTCCGACCCTGCTTACCCGTTGGGAGGCTTTATCGGAGACAGAAAAGATGAAACACCCCGAAGTTATCATAAGCACAAATGAAGCATTGGTAAAACTTCAAGACCTGTCGGGAAGTGGTCTATTTAAAGACATCCCTGTGAAAAAAGTTATTACGTATGGTGTGACAAGCGATGAAATTATTCGACAATCGAAACAGGAAAATGTAGATGTTATTGTAATGGGGTCCCACGGAAATACCGCCGCCGGTAAAGACTTTATTGCCTCAACTACACAAAGAGTAATCCGTGAATCTTCGCGCCCTGTATTAGCGGTTAAAAAAGAAAAGCGCGATGTGAAGTGGAACAAGGTTGTACTTCCTGATACTTTTGACTTTGACATCAGCAAACCCTTCGGAAAGGTAAGAAAGATCGTTCAGGCATTGGGGTCCACGATTCAATTGCTTTATATCAACACGCCGGATAACTTTAAAAACACCGAAGAGATTCACCTACGGATGAAGGCGTTTGAAATGCGGTATCCTGAGTTAAAATTTGAAAGAGCGATCTATGACCATCCTGACGTTGAAAAAGGAATTTTACAATTTCTCGAAATAGAAAAACCTGAGTATGTTGCGATGATCACCTATGACCATAAAAATCATCCCAAATGTTTTGTTAGCGTTACCGAAACGGTTGTTTACCATGCCCATATACCTGTGTTAGCCGTTTCTGTAAATTCTGCTGCTGTCGAAGATAAGACTGAAAAGGATTTGGCAAGTAGTACAATGTGATCTTCCGAGCAGGGTAGGTATAAGCAATGTGTAGGTGGACTATTTTTAATTTAACCTTTTTCAGTATGATAGAAAGAACAACAAAACTTTTGTTGCCGCCATGATAGAATGCTGGGTGCGGCACGCCCAACATATCGGGATGGAAAGGAGTGCAGGAATCTGGCACCAATCCCTTACGCTGGTACATCAGGACTGAATGGCCGTCATCATCAACGCAGGACTTTCAGGCCTGCGTTAAAAAGTAAGAAGCGGCATCAAGCCCCGGAAAGGGCGAAATAAAACGTATGAGATATCAAATGTGTCTACTCTAAAACAATTCAATGTTGAATATCATCATTTCAGACATAATAGTATGCGTGATATGAACCTGCGGATGACTTGGAGCCTGCATATTATCTTTCTGCAGAAGGTGATTATTTAAAAGAGGTCTACGATATTGTACACCTCATCTTTAAAAGAAAAACTTTCTCCTTTTTTCTTTCCTTCCATAGCCTGGTAAATGGGTGCTTGAGTAGAAAGGCCAAAGATGGTGAGGCCATCAACTTTAAAACGTTCTATACTCACAGAGACAAAGAAAATATCCTTATCAGTTACTACAACACTACCGAGTTGAACCGTATTGTGGATATTGCCAATAGTTGGAGCCATGTCATATAATATTTTCATTTCCTCATTGGCAAACGTAAGTTGCTCGGCAATCGAATTTGAATTTTGTACTAACGCCGTATTAAACTCTTGTTGGGAGAGGTCGATCTCCTCTTCATTAACAACAGTCTCACTGGATAACATATCTTTAATACTTCGTCTGAAATCGTCAATAACGGTCTGATGTTTTTTGATGCCATCGTCTAGAATTTTCTTTTTAAGTTCCACATGGCTTGCGGTAAGAATGTTGATCGACATAGTAGTAAGTTTTAGTCGTTAAAGTTTATCCGAGGTGGGAAATATATTCTTTCAGTTGGATAATGCATATCGAATATGGTCGACCATCGTAAATTTTGAAATAACAAAAATCACTCTTAACAATGATTTTTGTTATCCCTGATGACCCCTTCATACATTACTTTTCGAACAGGAAGAATATGCGAATATTTGCACTTCATACCAGTCAGGATTTTGCTGAGAAAGTGGCAGACTTTCTTGACCGGTCGCTTGATTCCCTCGAGGAAAGAAATTTTGAAGATGGCGAGCATAAGATCCGTCCATTAGTAAGCGTACGCGATGAAGATGTATATGTCGTTCATGCCCTTTATGCCGATGAACGGGAAAGTGTGAATGATAAACTATGCAAGCTGTTATTCTTCATTGCCACCTTAAAAGACGCCGGTGCAAAACGAGTCACGGCAGTTGTTCCATACTTGTGTTACGCCAGGAAAGACCGGCGAACCAAAGCGAGAGACCCGGTGACCTCACGGTATGTTGCAACGCTGTTTGAAGCTGTCCGCGTAGACACCATAGTCACGATAGAAGTGCACAATCTTCAGGCTTATCAGAATGCATTTCATTGCCAGTCCGAAAATCTTGTAGCATATCAGCTTTTTGTAAGTTATTTTCTGAGTGTCTTGCAAAAGGATGAGCAGGTTGTGGTAATGTCGCCTGACATCGGCGGTGTAAAACGTGCAGAGCAATTTAGGGACAGATTGGCAAAAGGATTGGCAGCGGATGTTGACATGGCATTTATGGAAAAAATCCGCAGTAAAGGGATCGTGAGCGGGGAGACCGTTGTGGGAAATGTAAACAGGAAGACCGTTATAATTATTGACGATTTGATCAACAGCGGCAGTACGATTGCGAGGGCAGCAGCTGCATGTGGAAAACTTGGTGCGTTAAAAGTTTATGCCGTGGCCACTCATGGAGTATTCAATAAGAAAGCAAAGGAGGCACTTCGAGAAAAATCTTTGACAAGCATCATCGTTACGAATACCGTAAATACAGCTACGCTGGACGAAACATTTTTTAAAAATAAGTTGGTTGTTTTAGATGTTTCGCCACTGTTTGCTGAGACTATCCGGAGATTGAATTCCGGAGGCTCGATTGTTTCTTTGATGGATATCGAATGACTTATGTTGAATGAAATGTCGACTGTATCCGATAGTACGTATTCATTGCAGGATAAAGTAGATTTTCTGAGTAACCCGAAAATCTACCCGGCTACAACGGTAGAAGTACTGGAAACCCATATGTCGTATATTTTCTTTGCGGATCAGTTTGTTTATAAGCTGAAGAAGCCCGTGCTATATGATTTTTTAGATTTCAGGTCTAAGGCCTCCCGTTACTTTTTTTGCATGGAAGAATTGCGAATAAACCAGCCGTTGGCATCAGATACATATCTTGATGTGGTACCACTGACTTTTTCTGATCACGGCTTTTCATTGGATGGTAAAGGAGACATGATCGATTGGCTGGTGAAAATGAAGCGACTTCCCAAAGAATACATGCTTGATAAAGCGATAGAGCGGGGACTGGCCTCCAATGATCGGGTAGAAGATGCCGCTGAAATGCTGGTTGGTTTTTATATGACATCTGCAGCGAATAGAATCAGCGCTCATCATTTCAGACAACAATTTATTCGGGAGATCGAATTGAATAGTGTCGAACTGCTGCGCAAGGAATTTAATTTAGAGAAGTCCGCTGTGGTAAGGATACCAACAGACCTTCTTCATTTTGTTTTCAACTATGCAAATTACTTTGACGAACGGGTTTCTCGCTCACGAATTGTCGACGGTCATGGTGATTTGAGGCCTGAACACATCTGCCTCGCCCCAAAACCTGTAATCATCGACAGGATTGAGTTCAACACAAATCTTCGGGTATTGGATGTTGCAGAAGAACTTTCGTTCCTCGCATTAGAATGTGAGATTTTAAATTCACCCGCCGTGGGACAAATATTTCTAAAGGTCTATGAAACGAAAAGTTATGACAAGATCCCGAAGGAGCTGATTAATTTCTATAAAGCGAAACGGGCATTTCTCCGGGCGAAACTTTCAATTCACCATTTACTCGAAAAAAGATACCAAACTGAAAAACAAAAGTGGATAAACCGCTGTAATAATTATCTCGCCGCAGCGCGCGTTTATTGTGACCGACTTCCAAAAAAATCTTAATGAATTTTTAAACTAAAAACAACAGTCCTATGAGCCGAGTAACACAAGCCATTCCGTATAAGATAAACGACTACATCCGGGAGCGTTTCCAGGAAGATTTTTTATTTGAATTGAAAAAAGTTATTCAGGTAAAAGAACACCCTCAATATGAAATCGAGGTATCAAAAGATGATTATATCTATAAGCTAAGCTTTAATGATGATGGTGATCTTGTCAATGAGGAAGTGGAACCGGCGTTTTCTCAAGACGAACATGATGGGCTTGGTTTTGGAGATGTGCCAGATTGATTAATTAAAAAATACGCTGTTCGTGTGGGTATTTGTAATCTGGTACCATTTAGGAGTGGGATTGAAATTTCTTCTCATGAAATTCTTTTTCCCACTTGCTCATGAATGCTAAAGCTTCTTCATCTGTTAAGTTATCAAAATCTTCATATCCCTGAGACACTGCGCTGTAAAATGATGGCTTCTCCAGTATAATCACCTCATCGACCATCTCCGTTAAAATGGATTCCATGCGTTCGCCTGCGATCGGCGCTGCAACGATGATCTTGGCGGCTTTCATTTTTTTGCATAGGGATATCGTGGCAAATAAAGTGGCGCCCGTTGCGATACCATCGTCGGTAATAATAACAATTCTTCCTTCCATTTTGGGCATCGGTTTTCCCTGTCTTAACTTTTGTACACGGCGCTTGATTTCTTGCTTCTGTTCTTTGAGCACCCGCTGCACCTCTGCTGTCGAAATATATTGATCTGGGGCGTCGGCAATGTAAAGACTGCCATCTTCAGCGACTGCACCGAAGGCGGCTTCAGGATTAAATGGGTATCCTAATTTCCTGGTGACGACCAGCGACATTTCTGAATTTAAATGTTTTGCAACATAGTACGCTGTTTCAACGCCACCACGGGGGATGCCAATGACAATAACATTCTGATCGCGATATTTTTCCAATGCGCGTCCTAATTGTTCTCCAGCATCTTTTCTGTCTCTAAACATGATGGTGATAAATTTAAACCCTGTTCGTTTGATTTGTTTGTTGCAACTTATGATGAATGCTAACCACGCCGTCGTCCATTTCGGTGCCAAAATCCGCAGTCAAATTTTTCAGCCTGTTTATTACCCACTGATAGTCGTCATTGCGTGCCCGGTTAACCTGGTACTGAAATATTCTTGCCGGAACACATCTGAGTTTATGTACACCAAGGTTGTCAACATGCAAAATGAAATAGGCAGAAAGATCGTTTCGAAGATCCGGATCAACAGCATAGTCATCTACAAAATCCCCTGTATCGTACAAAACCAGATTGCCGTGATAACATTCAATTCCTTGCAATATATGGGCGCTATGACCATGGACAACATGTGCGCCATGATCTATCATGTCATGGGCAAATTGTATGAAATGCGGATATGGTTGCTCCTGCATGTTCGGGCCCCAATGGATGGATACTATTACAATGTCTGTCTGTCCTCGAAGCCGTTTTATTTCATCAAGTATTTTTTCCCTTTCATCTTCTATTGTCAGGTCAACGTAATTCGTTCCGGGCCCGGAATCGGCCTTCCAACCTGGCTCATTATCGGTAGCACCCATGACGCCGATACGGATATTATTTTTTTCAATGACAACAGATCGAGTAGCGTCATCATAATTTTCTCCTGCGCCTACATGTTTGATATTCGCTTTGTCTAATATCCGAATTGTTTCTGTAAGGCCTGCTGCGGAATAGTCGAGAATGTGATTGTTAGCAAGGTTAGCAACGGTGACATTGGCATTCAGCAGTGATTCTACTTTGGCAGGCGTTGATTTGAAATTAAAGGTCTTTGCAACTTTTTGCTGGCTGTGTGTAAGTGTTGTTTCCAGGTTAATGATGTTGATATCGGTCTGTTGCATCAGGGATAGCATGTTCCCCCAAGGATAATTATAGCCTCTTTTAGCGATCACGGAGTCTAAAGTCCTTCCCAACATTACATCGCCTGTTAGCCCTATCGTTATTACGTTACTCATTCTATAAATTCTTCTGTCCGTATAACAGGATTACAGCAAGCTTCCAATGTCTCTAGTCTTTGACCAATATCTTTTTCGCGCTGGAGTGATCTTCTCAAGATCGTCGCCACGATCTCATACTTAAGTTGTACCGCATAAATAATCGCTGTTTGATATGCATTGATCAGGTGGCTGGAAACCACACGGTTAAGCTTGATTGGAATCTGTTGCGATAATTCGGGATTGATAGACTGATGTTTTAAGGCTGTCCTCACGACTTCATTACTGCCCCCCTCAGGTTTTTCGTTCAATACAGCGAAGATACCTTCCAATCTTTGAAGCTGTTTTTTCTTCTCCTTAATTTCTTCATCGATAAAATCTTTTACGTTTGGAGAATGGATGAGAGCCCTAAGTTCCGGTAGGCTGTTATAAAACATCAGTTCAGCGTCGTATAACGATCGTAACGCCTTTATCAACGAGACACGTAAAATAGTATTTGATTCTTTCATAACCAGCGGGTCAATTTTACCCTTAGGGTGTTTTCTTTTTCGAGGGTGCAGACCCCGTAGACCGACTTTCGGGCGCAGGTTCACGAATCAAATATTTTGTAAACCAATCTCCGGATAATTGCGCAACCTGTTCCAATGTTCCGGGCTCTTCAAACAGGTGAGTAGCACCTTTGATTATCTCAAGCTTTTTTGGGCCTGCTAATTTTTCCAAGGCGCTTCTGTTCAAATCAAGCACAACCTGGTCATCTTCTCCTACGATAAAAAGGGTTGGCGCCTCGACCAGGTAAAGTTGATCTTTTGCCAGATCGGGTCGTCCACCTCTTGATACTACGGCACTGATTTTGGATTCAAGAATAGCAGCAGCGGTAATAGCTGACGCCGCACCCGTGCTTGCTCCGAAGTATCCAATTGTTAGTTTCTGAAGTCCGGGCAATTTCATTAACCATTGCGTAACGCTCACCAACCGTTGCGCTAGTAACTCGATATTAAAACGCATGCTGTACACCTCATCTTCTTCTTTTGTCAACAGATCAAATAAGAAAGTGCCAAGTTCCCTCCGCTGCAGGTGTTGTGCTACGAAGTTATTTCGAGGACTAAATCGGCTGCTCCCACTTCCATGGGAAAAGATAACCAGACCCGAAGCATTCTCGGGCAATGTTAATTCACCTTCCAGGGTAATATTATCTACCTCAATTTTTAAGATTTTCTTCATACAACAAATCGTTTTATGGCTAATGAGGACTATACTTATAACACAACATACGTGATCCGGTTCACGATATGAAAGTATTTCGGTTCAGGTTGCGTTCCTATGACAAATGCACAACGTGGAATCTGATCTACATCATTGATTAGGTTACCCAGGTAGCGTTTTTTTGATTGACCTTTTTCCTTGATATGACAGAAAGAAATAATCAACTGGCCCTCATTCTACATGATGTAGCGTCCATGTACCGGTTCTTGGGAGGTCAAAACCCGTTTCGCGCGATGGCCTACCAAAATGCTTCTCGACAATAAAAGGCTTGTCTGATGATATGACAGTATATTTGAAAAGAAGATTGAAGCGGTGAAAACGGGAACCGCTTTAGAGATTAATGCGCAATGTGATCGGATGGATATGAACGACGAGTTTGCTATGCTCGCCCAGAAGAGCGGCGCAAAAATCGTGATCAGTACCGACAGTCATAAATACAGCGACTTTTTTTGTATGCAGCTGGGAATAGACATTGCAAGACGAGCGTGGTGTACTTCAAAAAATATTCTGAATACTCGATCATGGAACGACATGAAACAAGCGCTTTCACGCAGATAAATTTTTCCTTCCATTGTAACGACACTTGAATAAGCCGTCGGTTACAATGGAAGGGTTTAATATTTTACACGAATATTCCTGCGTCGATTTCGATCTGGTTATTAACAGCCAAAACACCGGGAGAGGACCACGCTACTCTTTCTGCCTCTTTGCGTTCTGCCCAGGATTTTACCTTTCCTTTTAAAGTAATTTCACTTCCGGAAGTTTCCAATTCTATGGCGCCAGAGTCAATCGTTGCGTTCCTGTGAAAGGCTTCGGTGATTCTTTTTTTAATGTCCTTTGAATCGATAATGGTTGGCTTCACATGAATATTATTGGTCACTCCTTTTACGCCAAGTAAATCCTCCACACTATTTTGGGCAGCAATTTTTTGGTATTCCCACTCCACCTCTCCATCAAGGTCTACCCAACCATTGTCTACTTTGACTTCAATCTTGTCCTCATTAATGGCGCTGTTCCACCGCAAGGCATTATTGATCGCTTCCGCAATTTGGGTGTCTGTCTTCATACCAAAGGCGGGTATCTTCACTTCAATATCAGATGCTACAACTTTAACACCTTGTACCCGTTGTGCGGCATGTTCTGCTGCAAGTTTCTTCCCGTAGTTATCCACGGTTCCGGTGAGCGTCACAACACCATCTTTTACGGAGACACCGATTTCGGGAAAAACATCTCGTAATTGCGAATCCCATTTGATTTCCGCCATCACGTCTTTTTGAATTTCATCGTTCGTTTTCATAAAGGGTCGTTTTAAACTTTTATTTATTGATATTAAATGAATGCCTATTGGGTCGATAGTAAATTATTAACACGGTTAATGATCTCGGCTGAATTTATGGACACGTCAGAAAGCTTTGAAGCTGATGTAATCGCATCAATGCCTTCGATTTTATAGTTGCCATCACCCGAAGTGGTGAGCACGATGAGTTTTTTTTTATCCTTAGTTCGATCAACAAAGCTCTTGACTTCCCTTGGAGGTTTTGAATATTCCCAGGTATGAATAATGATCAGGGCGGTCCACGTGTCTTCGTTTATTGAAGGCAAATCTGTAATATCAATTACCTTGATGTACATCTGTTTTGATTTAAATTCCCTGATCAGTTCATGTACAACCGAGTCCTTGAAATCACTTCCTTGCGTTGCGATAAGTATATGTTGTGGGTGGGAAGGATTGTTTACTTCGAAGGCAGCAGCAACATTCATCGAGTAAGTCTGCCGGTACCACAATGCAAACAAGAAGAACACGACCACAACGCTTCCAATAACCCAAGCAATAATTTTTATCCATCGTTTCATGTGTGTAAATATTTAATGTTACCTGTTTAAGTTTTTTGTAAAATTCACTGGCGCATAACAGCAAGCGGAAATGATATTTCCAGGCTAAGCTATAGGTAAACAGCGCGCAAGTCGATGATAATTGTTACCTCATGGGCTGATTTGTTGGTTGTTTTTTGTTCCATAAAGTTTTTATGGAGAGTTAAAAACTGATAAAAATCATTGGTCCCGCCTGTCGGCTATCATAGTCGCATCAGTAAGATTTTTTTGATCTTTATTTATCTGAAGAGTTGCTTACGTTCGATGTTCATCGAACGTAGCGAGGTTGCACACAAAAATCTAAACACAGCGAGGGCTGACGAACATGAAAAAAATATTAGTCCCCACGGATTTTTCGCCTTGTGCGAACGCAGCGATGGAAGTTGCAATACGCATGGCACAAAAAGGTTCTGCTGAAATTTTCTTTTTGCATCTGTATTTTGATAACGAGATATCCAGTCACGTCCCTCATCAGAGATCGTCTCTACCAGATGGCCACCACCAAAATGCGGCACTTGGCAAAGCAAAAGATTCCCTCGATAAAATGGTAAGCAAAGCCGAGGTGTTGGGCATTTGTGCTGAACCAATTTTGATTTTTGCTAAAGGACAGGAGCGGATCGAAGATTACCTGATCGCATATCATATCGACTTTGTGGTGATGGGATCTCATGGTGTCAGCGGTATTAAAGAGACTTTTCTGGGTTCTAACACGCAACGGTTTGTTCGGCGATCGCCGGTGCCTGTGCTGGTCATCAAGGAGGACCAAAGGGATTTTGATATTAAAAAAATTGTTTATATGTCTTCTTTTGAAGAAGATTCAGTCAAGTCGTTTCAGGAGGTGATCGAAGCCTCGCGATTGTGGAATGCTGAAATCTATTTATTGTATGTTAATACGCCCTATCATTTCAGGGAAACACATGAGAGCATGGTTGATATTGGTCGTTTCATGCATCAGTTTCCAAGGATATCCTATACTCCGGTAATATTTAATGCACTCGACGAAGAACGGGGTCTCACAGAATTCTGCAAACAGAGTAAAATCGATTTGATTGTTCTTACTACGCATGGCAAAAGGGGGTTCTATCGACTCCTGGCACATGGTGTAGCAGAAAGTATTATAAATCATCAGAGTAAACCGGTGTTGGTTATCAATACAAATGAAAAACTGACACAGGAACGTGCGCTCATTGAAGAGGCATTCACCAATGAATGATTTTTGTTCGGGCGATGCCCAGATAAAACTTAACCCGGAAGGTCGACCCTCATTCAATACAAACCTTGCAAGATTTTACGTCGCTTATAATACCCTGTTTCAATACTTGCCTTTCCCGGGAATTGTATCGAAAGATTGTTATTCCTTTAAGTTTACTTCGCCACGCTTGTTGGTAAATGTGATCGATATCCGACGGGGTCGCATGTTGCGGAAGATTAATGGTCTTTGAAACAGCATTATCCGTATATTTTTGAAACGCTTCCTGATGTTTCAAATGCCAAAAGGGATGTATCTCAAGGGCTGTTTTGAAAATGTTCTTTACCGACTGAGGGAGTGAACTAACCTTTTCCAAAGTACCTGTTTGCTCAATATGATTAAGAATATCTTGAGAAGCCATTTGGTGTTTCTTCAAATATTGAAGCAATGGTTTATTTATTTCTTTCAATGTCTCATTGTGAAGCACATGTTGTCTTTCGTACGATAACGCAAAGAAGGGTTCAATTGACGACGATGTATCAGCTAAGATGGATATCGTACCGGTAGGAGCGATGCTTGTACGTGTAGCATTTCGTATCGGTGTGGCAGGGTAGTAAATGCTTTTTTTCCAATTCCTGAATGAGCCGCGTTCCTTTGCCAGCGAAGCTGATGCATCAAAACTTTTTTCGGCAATGAACTTCATGACACGTTCGGCCAGGTGAATGGCTTCATCCGATTCATAGGGTATTTCGAGTCTGGCTAATGTTTCTGACCATCCCATAAGTCCCAGCCCAATCTTTCGGTTGCCCTGAACAGTCTTTTTAATTTGAGGTGATAAATAGCGGTTGACTTCAATAACGTTATCCAAAAAACGAACTGAAATATGGACCGTTTCTTCCAGTCTCCTCCAGTTTATCAAAGTCTCTTTGTCAGGATCTACAAACTGGGAAAGATTGATAGATCCCAGGTTGCAGGATTCATAGGGCAATAACGGAACTTCCCCACAAGGATTGGTTGCTTCTATTCTTTTAACGTGCGGGATAGGATTCGACTCATTAATTGTATCTAAAAATAACAACCCTGGATCTCCGCTTTTCCACGCATTGTGGACAATTAGATCCCAAAGGTATTTTGCTTTAATTGTTTTTGTGGTGACATGAGAATTGGGATGAATCAGCGACCAATGGTCATCCCGTTGCAAGGCCATCATGAAGGCATCCGAAATGCCGATTGAGATATTAAAATTCCTTAGATTTCCTTCTATACTTTTGCAGGTGATGAATTCTTCAATATCGGGATGATCGATATTCAGAATCCCCATATTGGCCCCTCTTCGTTTTCCGCCTTGTTTAACGTGTTCCGTGGAGATATCGAATATCTTCATAAATGAAACCGGTCCTGATGCTGCTCCTTGTGCGTGATAAAGAATATCATTTTTGGGTCTGAGGTGTGAAAAGTTAAACCCGGTGCCACCGCCACTTTGTTGGATGAGTGCCGCTAACTTGAGCGTAGAAAATATATCTTCAAGATGGTCTTCCAGCGGAAGAACAAAGCAGGCGCTAAGCTGGCCGGCTGCCGTGCCTGCATTCATTAGCGTGGGTGAATTTGGTAAAAACAATAATTGATTGATGATGTCGAAGAATTTCTTTTCCCAAATGTATTGTTGTGATTCGCCTCCCCAATTGAGTTCCGCTTCCGCTACTGATGTTGCTACGCGCTTTATCAGTTCAGTTGGCGTTTCACAGATTTCACCCTTTTCATTTTTTTGGAGATAGCGACTTTCTAATACCCTGATGGCATTGTCAGAAAATTCAATGCTGGATAATTTATTCCGGTTCACAGGCATGAAGGTGATGATGCAAGCAGGGAATTTTGCGTGACAGGAAAAATGATAATTGTTTTTTTTATGTATGACGGTTCTCATTGATGGATTGAGGTGAATTTGATTCCTTCATGTATCGATAAAAAAAAACTTATGAAAAAGCATTTACCTTTTGATGACCATGTGGCTGAATACGAAGATTGGTACGACCAGTATCCTTGGGTTTTTAAATCGGAAGTTGAAGCGTTGCGTGAAATGTTACCGGTTGGTGAAAAGTTGAACGGAATAGAAATTGGAACAGGAACAGGTCGATTTTCAGAAGCCCTTGGAATAAAGGAAGGCATTGAACCTTCCGAAAATATGCGCGCGCTAGCGATCAAACGTGGAATAGAGATAATGAATGCTGTTGCAGAGCGCCTGCCCTATGGAGATCATCGTTTCGATTTTGTGTTGATGAATTTTTGTATCAGTTATTTTGATGATCTGCATTTGGCATTCAAAGAGGCTCATCGTGTTACAAAAAGCAATGGTGTTTTGGTAGTAGGCTTTATCGATAAAAATAGCATTATAGGTCGGTACTATGATGAACATAAACCGGAAAGTACTTTCTATAAGCAAGCCAATTTTTATGAAGTGGAGAAAGTTTTGGATGAACTGAGCAAGGCACGATTCAAACACAGTGCTGTTTGTCAAACACTTTTTAATCCTTTGGAGGAAATAAAAGAATTACAGCCGGCCAAACCTGGATATGGAGAAGGTTCATTTGTAGTGATCAAAGCTATGAAACAACCAGAGCGGAACGAATAAATTTTGATTTTATGACACGCGTTTTTAAGAAAACGATTATTAAATCTGCACTTGAAAGTCTGATTATCCAATTAAAAGAGGAGCTTGCGAAGGAAGGTTTCACCATAACAGCAGTAACAGATTTTCAGCAGGAATTTCAGGACCGGTTAGGTACCCATTTCAAGAAGTATAAAATATTGTCGGTTCATGTTCCTTACCTTTCTCAACAAATGTTGTCTTTCGAGCCTTTGGAAGGTGTGGTGCTACCCTGCAGTATTACAATGATAGAGACGCATCCTGGGGAAGTCGAGATTATTCCGGTAAATGTTACGGAATTGATTTCACATGACATGCAAGATTCATCGTTGCAAAATCTGGCGGTTGAAGTGAGCAAAAGACTGGAAAGAGCAATTGGTAATTTGGAACGAGAACCAACAGGTACGCCTGACCTCTTTACGTCGTGGGGTTAAGTATTAGATGTTAAGGGCTGCCGATGTAAACGTGACATTCCCGTCTTCTAAAAGTTGTTCTTTCTGCTAGTGCTTTTAAAAGAAATCAGAAACGACCCATTTTACGATTAAGGAAAATTATAAACCGTTGCAAGGTCTTTCAGCTCCAAAAGGTTCTTAATGGTTAGTTTGTCAAATACCCTGGCTTTGTGCGTTGCCACTGTGGTAGGTTGAATTTTTAATTTGTTGGAGATGTCTGAAACGGTATGTCCATTTAATAGCAATGCAGCAATTTCAAATTCGCGTGTAGAGAGCATTGAAAATGGATTGGACGGCTTATCCTGGTAAACGTCGTCCACCAGAACTTTTACCAATTCATCGCTGACGTATCGTTTATTGCTCAGAACAAGGTTAATTGCCTTTTGTAATTCGTCTAATGGTGCTTCCTTCGATAAAATTCCTTTTACACCAGCTTTCAAAAATCTTTTCCCGTAGATCGATTCCGAACACATGGAAAAGATCAACACAGGTGTCTCTGGAAACTTATTTACAACATATTCGATCTGTTTAAAATGAATGGTGTTGATGGACTGCACATCCATAATGACAAGCCGGTATACATGATCATTAAGCTTATTGTGCATGTGATCGCCATTGGGCGTCTCATGGATTTCTGTGCGTGGAAATAGATCACTGAGGAGAACTTTGAGCCCAGTTCTTACCACAACGTTATCATCTACTAATAAAAATTTTCCACCCTGTTCTTCCATTTCTCAAACATAAAAGGGTTGTAGAAATAAATTTGTCATCCGAACTCTACAACTGAATAGAGTTTCTTCTACAGTAATCCACACCTCGCTAAAGGTTTGATGTGTTGGTATGGTTTCTACAATGAATTGGGGTGGTATGCCTAATTATAGTGCAAATCCGGTACCTAAAACTATGAGTATCCTCAAGATATACAAAAAGAACTGATAGTTTCGGAATTTGTCCGATAATGAAGTACGTAGGTATCAAGGGGAAATGTGCTGCCAGCGGCTATTAGTCCTTGAGGTGAGAAGAATCTTGACGCGCATACAAATATTTACACCAATTTTTAACACTTCAAAGTGGTAATTATCGATGCGTAGCAACGGTATGGCTGGCGTCAAAATAATCTTCCTGGCAGTGCTGTACCAGGAAGATTACTGGAGGGTACTTGATCTAGGATGCCCAGTTCACTTGGATGTGTAAGTGGTTGTCATTATCCGGAAATACGATTCCGAGCTGAGGCACCAATACGCGGAGATCCGGATCCTTTAAAAGAGAGGGACTGACCGATGAGAATTTCTTTAAGTTGGTTTTGCCGAAGAATTCGCCTTGCAGTGGTAAACCAAAGCCAAGGCTTTTTTTGTATTGCGATGGAAGTGATAAAAGATAGCGCAATATATTGGCAACCATTTTTACAGAACCGGGCGTTTCAAAGTTGCCGCCTTTATAATTAATGTCGATACACCGCCCGGCACAGTGTCCGGTACACGAACCGTTAGATGGATCGCGGATAAAACTACCGATGATGATGTCACTGAAGTTTTCGGCCTTTGCATTTTGCATGATGTGGTAGATGACAGGCAAGGCCGCAACAATTTTAGAATTTGGATTTACACTCTTTACCTGCTGTCCATTGGCAATACTGATAAGCTGATTTTTGGAATCAAAGTTTGTTCCGAGAAGCCCGCTGGTCATTGCATCTACGATTTTGGTTGCGTGCCAGGCATTGTATTCAAAAATATTGGTGAGGGGTGGAACCGTGGAAGTCCCTCCAGGGATGACAGGAACAGTCGGATATGGAACGTAGGATTTTTTTTCGAGTAAAGGTTGCATCTTTCCCCACGTTTGTGGCCCAATAATGCCGTCGCAGTCTGCTTCGGAAAAACCCTGACTTCGTTGCCATTCGGACACGGCCTGAGCAAAAGCTTCCGGCCCCAGGCTCACATTCTTCATTCCCGAAAATGGCAAGAGCAGGTCGTTGATTTTGTCATATTGACTATTCCAACCTAACTGGCTTCCATAATAGTAATTAAGTCTTACAGCGTTTGACCAGTCCTTGACAAGGTCTTCAAATTCCCATTCTTCAACTTCCAGGAAGTTGTCCCATTCGCCTTCAAACATGGTTTCGGGATTCGTTGCAGACATTTTTCGCAGTTCTATATCCGAAAGTATTTCGTCTTCCAGCATAATCTCAGGAGTTGTATCATTCAGTGCTCTCATGATAGCGTGATTTTATTTTTTACCTAGAAAAGTTTTATCAAACACGCGACCTACTTTTTCCAACTCGTATTTGATAGTCGATTGTTTTTGTTCATCGCTCTTATAGGTTTTCTTGCTATAGTAAGCAGTGGTTGCGCTTTTTAATAATTCCAACAGCAGATGGGCAAATTTTTGATAGTCATTTATACCCTGTGCTGCTGATTTTTGAATAGCACTCTTCAAAGCCACATGCAGGATAGCTGGTCGTGAATTAAACGATTCATAGATGAACGCCCACAAGGTTGGATAATGATCATTAAAACGATTAAGATATCCGTTCAGATCATTACGTTTTCGAATGGCATTCATGTGTTCGCGGCCGATTTTGATTTGCATGATGATAACATCATCCTCGAGACCAGCGGCAAAGAACCGTTTGCCCCATTCCAATGATCTTAAATCGTTTTGATGGGCAGCATTCTTGATGGCGATCGTGCTTTTGCCATCGCTCCACGTATATTTTCGGACGGGCTCTAACTCGATACCGTGCTTTCTAAAGGCTTGCGGTACTTTTTTGATTAATTCAACAAGCTCGTTCGACCGAAGTGTAAATTGGATAAAGCCCATGCTCATGCCCATGTTATCGTAAGAATTGATGGCGCCAATCAAACCACCTGATTCCGGTTGCGACACCAACGCAAACACATCAATTTCATTGTCGGTAATGTCGAGCTTTTTATCTTTTCTTAACGCATGAAGTTTATCCCGTAGCGACCCACCGCCATAAGCAGCCCAGCCACCATTTTTCTTCTGCGCAAATCGAATTTGTTTTCCATTGATTAATTCAAACTTTGAGTCAGAAGTGCCGGAAGGTGGCGCGGAAGCGATCTTTAATGTTTTCCGCATAACGGCCCACGTACCCGGTCCAATGACGCCATCCACATTATTTCCGGTAAATCCATTCTTGCTTTGCCATTGGAATACTGCTTCGGCAAACGCTTCCTCGCCAAGACTTACATTCGACATGCCTGAATAGGGAAGCAACATGTCGTTAATGCGTTCTGCATATTTATGCCAGCCCAGTTTTTCACCGTAATGCCTGTTTTGTCTCACTGCCTCAGACCAATCTCTTACCAATTCCTCCGTTTCATAAGATGAGACCGCGTCTGCTTCATCTTCAGGCTCCTGCAGCGTTTCCATCTCCCATTCGTTCTCAGGTTCAAGGGTGTTCGATTCGTGGTCATGAAATTCCTGTTCACATTCAAAGCACTCATGATCTTCTGTTTCGTCGGTCATCTCGCGTGTAACCGGTGCGTTATTCCTGTTTCCCCAGGTCTTCCATTCCGGCAATATAGGTTTGCCAGTTCCGCATTTAAACTGGGGGCCACCATCGGTTAATCCCAATTTATCAACAGCCCACTGTCCTACGTTGTACCAAATATCTGGTCCCGGATCATTTTCTCTTGAATCTGAGCTTTGCCGGTGTGCAAGAATATGCGTCGTTCCCAATACGGTTTTTAGATAGCTTGTGAGAAACTTCCCCGATTCAAATTGTGCCTGCGTTGGCCGGTCTTTGTCAGGTACTTTTGCTTCTTTATTAATCCACCATCCGCCCTTGATGTTCGGAAAATTGCCCTCGAACTCTACGGCTACACTTCCCGGGCTCACACAGTTGCCATGCCATATCATCCTTGAAAACGCATGGAGTTGAATGATTCTGCCGTCGAACATAATGCAGAAATGCGCACCTGTGGCAAGATAGCTTTCAGGATTGCTGTAACCCTTTGATTTCGGATTCCACCTTTTGAATGCCATTTGATGCAGGACAAACGCATATACTTTTCTGGGATCACGATAGCTGTTCAAAATGTGCTGTGGTTTGTTGTTCACCGCTTTTTTTGTCCAGTCGTCAATTTTTGTTTTTGCTGCGCTGATGATATCAGACGTGGCAGTTTCCAAGACGCTGCCTTTGGTGCGAAGTAATGCGTCAGCTTCAAGTAAACAACGTTCCGTTACCGAATCAATTTGTTGCGTGACTTTTAAATTGTTTTTTGTTTGAAAATCACCAAGTGCTTTTTTCGTTGCCGGGTCTAATACATTATTATCCGTCAAATTTAGTCCCAGCACGCGGTTCAAAACCACTTTAGCCCAACTGGTTCTGCCTTCTGATTTTTTAGCTTTCGGCGCGTTAGCAACTTTTGCCTGGTGTTCAATCTCCTGGGCGATTTCATATTCTGAGATTGCATGAGATGTTTCCGCAGAAAAGGAAAGCTCATCTGCTTGCTCACTTTCATCCATGTCAAACTGATCTATGATTTCAGTATGTGTTTCCTGGGTTTCAAAAATATCAGGAACATGTTGTTCAATCGAAAACGGTCCGTTCGATTCAAATTCATCCAGGGTTTCAAATTGATCTAACGTAAGTGTATCCACCCCGTTGTATTTCGTGGAAGTATTTGTCATGTTGTTGTGTTTATGTTGAAAGGAGGAGAACGTTGGCTGTATCAAAGTCAAACCATGGTGAGTACCACCATTGCATTGTCAAAAGATTGCCGCCACCAGAACGCTTGCTCCTAGCTACTTTATTAATTCAACGCTACCTTTTGCTTTAAGCTTGCACCGTTGCTGGCAGGTTGCACCTTTACGGTCCCCATTACATTGGCTTCCGGATTTTTGATCTTATGTCCTGTAGCTTTTTCCCAGTTATTGATTACAGTCAGGAACGCATTCATGAAGTTTCCTTCGATCGAAAGCGGCGTGGGCACTGGCGGATTTAAACTCGACAACATTCTTCCTACCCACGCTGAGTCATCCAAAAGACCAGTGGTTTCAATGGCAAGTAAAATGGTGGCCGCTGATCCTGCCATTTCGAAAAGCGATTGACATTTGCGATGTGCTTGAATCCCAACTTTGTTTCCGATTTTTATTAGTCTTTCACCGATGGTACTGGATTGGCAGCTGAGATAATTTACAACCGGAGAGTCATAAGAAATAATAAAGCTGAACCAGCTTGTCATCAGCACGGAAGAATATTCCTCGCGTGAAAGATTTAAATGTGCATAAGTATTATTTGCCGTATCGCCCCGCCGGGCCGCCATCATTTCCTGCAATTGTTGTGCATACTCAACAAGGATGTTAGTATCTGAAGTATTGGCGCCGGATGTATTTCTGGCGTTGATGTATCCTTGCCAGATTTCACTGAGATATCTTTCGAAAAGTACAATGAATTGCTGATTAGATGATTTGGAACGAACATACGCCAGCGAATCGCTTTGTGAAGCGGCATCACCAAAGGCGAGATCCATTCCGAACATACGCTGGTAGGCATTTCTTCTGCTTGCATCCGCGCTGGGACGGATTAAACTTCGAAGGTTGGAAACCTTCGAGGTATCACTTTTGAAGAATAAACGTTCAGAATTATGGATCCAATTGTAGGTAGACAGACCGTTAGAAATGCCTAGCTCTTCATCATTCATATAACGTTCGATGACGCGTTCGAAGATTTGGAGGATCCTGGTGTTTTCAAGAAGATATGCGTACATAAGGTGATAGGTACTGCTATCCACGAAGGAACTATACTGATCGGTAGGACTGGCTACAGGGAATTCGTAGATGTCTTGCGCATCGACGTCATACCAATGACGAATGATAGCCGTCTCAATGAAAGCCGGATCTTCTACCGTGCAAAAATTAAGTTTGTCAAATACCTGGTACGTCCAGATAGGGGCGGGGCTGGTAGGATTAGTGAGCACTGCGGTTGGTGCGGAGGGAACAGCTACATAGTCGCTTTGAATAGGCCGGTTTCCGGTAAGGGAGCGGTTATATGCCGCAAATATGACATTGTCAAGGATATCCATAGTAGTATATGTTTATAATATTAAATTTGGACGGTTTGAGGTTGCAGTGGTTGTTGTTGTTTAGCCTGACCGTTAGGTTTACCGACTAGCCGCTTCTTAATGATTTCATCGTAGGATAGACGCCTCCTGGCAATGTATTTTGTGGTATCGTCGTTCTTTGCACGAATTTCCACCCCTCGTCCTCCACCGATAATCGCGATTGCTTTTCGGTCCTGTTCCGTTTGTAGATCAGGGTTGCAAGGATCGCAGGCGCGCAATTGGTTTAAAATAATTTGCAGTAGTCTCTCCAATTGGTTTACGCGGCCGCACATATTGTCAACGTCAAATTCGCCTTTGGAAAATTTGTATTCGATCGCATCCTGGAATCTTTTTATTTCACTTTCCAGCGCTGCTTTTTTTCCTTTTAATTCATCAACATTGGTAGGCATATTTTTTTAAATTTAGTTTCTGTTATTGTTTTATTATTGAATCAGTTCATGTCCACAGAGAACCCGAGTTTGGTCATCCAGTCTTCCTGTTGTTTGTAAAGCGCTGTTAAATCACCTTTGCCTGTTCCGATTTTATACCCGTTGAGCGCCAGCAACCGGATACATTCATTCCAGATCCAGGCGTGCGAAGTATAAAGAGACTGGCCTGCCAGGTATTCTAATTTTTCTAATGCCTGGGGACTAGCCTTGTTGGGCGGGACAAGTTGCGAGAGCGCTTGATTGCCGAAGCAATGAAAGGGTGACTTAAGAATTAATTGCACAGCATCAGGGAGTGCATCGACACACAACTTGATCAAGCCAACAGATGAAAAGTTGACAAGATTTACATCGTAGTCGTTCTTAAACGATTCTTCAAGATCATTCCAGGGGCCGGCGCCATAAAATTGCCGGCACATTTCAATGTTCAGCAGCACCCTTAAGTAAGCAATGGGATGTGGATCATGCTGGTGGTAAGCAAAGACTGCCTGGGGTGTTCCGCTGACAACATCGTGTAAAGCTGCTACCGCTGCGAATCCTGTGTGAACAAAGGCAAAGGCATCTGCAGCAATTTCGCTCGACCATCCGGAAAATGCTGCGCCAACAATCTTGGAGTGGTTTGTCAGTTTGTTCCCCAATGCAACGGAGAGTTCTTCATTCCAATTGAGGATGTGCGCAACCTGATGCCCCGTTTCGTGTATGATGGCCGTTGGACGAAATAAATTATGTTGCGTAATTTTTACAGCTGCCACATGACTAATGTTTCCATCCCATAACCTAAGACCTGCTTTAAGAATGGAGGCGCCGACGCCTTTGTCGATATACGTTAATACGGGCGGCGTATCTTTTCCAAGTGGTCGTAACAGGTCTTGCATGCTCTTGGCACACAGTATATCACACGCCCTGAGCAGCGCAGAAACATTGGGTGTTGTCCGTGAATTGATCGCGACAGTGTAAAAATGTATCGTCTCTTCCGTTTTCAGGTATCTGTCGCGCAATTGAATCAATCCGCGTTTGATGTGTCGGAGTGCGTTGCCATCCTGTGAATTCTCTAATTGCTTCTGCAGGTTTTTTGCGAGTGCGACAACTTCGCCGATGCTTTGCTGCAAAGATTCTTTTAGCTGTGTTCCAATTTTGTGATCGATACCCTGCCAGGCATATCCCGACGCGAGATGGTCCAGTGACGATAGCCGTGTAGCGGCCTGGAGCCAATGGTTTACCTGGCGCAATAACGACGTATGATGTGAAGCAATGACTTCCATAATTTTTTCGTCAGTCAAATTTCTTGTCGGCTACAATTTTTATTTCCGGCGATGGAATATTTGGAAGCGTGAGTTCCGAAATATTTCCAAGCGGATTTTTATTTCGGATGGCATTAATAACAGTTCTTATGGCTGTCATCCCTTGAATATTTGACCAGCTAATTTTTATGGTCACACCGTCTTGAGGTTGTGCTTGCGCTTCTTTAAATTCTGCGGCGCGGCCCTTGAAGAAATTGGCGACTGCCTGGTAGGCATGCTCCGATATTTTTTCAACGAGCTGCTCGATTAGTTTGGTGAGCATTTCTTTGCTGCCTCCCAAAACAATTCCGCCAGCGGTTTTTGCCAGCGAGGCCAACGCTGATTCCTGTTCATGATCGCCGATGTGTTCAAGATAAAGTTCTGGAATAGCTTCATGAATGATCTTGACCTTGTTAGATACATTTTTAGAAAGCATACCGTTTAATACATTCTTAATCGCATGCCGGATAGAGATAGCGGCTCCGAGGAAATCGTTCTTATTGATTTTTTCTACGACAGATTTTGCATCCTCTTCGCTGAAGTAGTAGCTGAAACTGATTTCCGACTTTACGAAATTAATCACACCTTGAATGTCGCCCGATTGACTGGGCTTCGGTGCACGCATCTTGCCGGGCTTACCAGCTTTGGTTGCGCCACGATTAACAGCAGGAATTCTTAAACGGGCGCCGCTGATTTCAAGGTAATAAAAGCGTTGGCCTACGCCAGTGCGATGGCGCTTAGCGTTCGATTTTTGTGAGATATCTTTTCCAAGTGCAGGTTCTTTCAACAGAATAGCGGCAGCCTGTTTCGTGAGTGGATGGAGTTGTACCCAGGCAAAGGGTTGCTGTGCATTGAAGCCTGGTATGTTTTCGAATTTGCTAATCTTACTAAGTTTGGTGCCCGGGATGGTTTCGAACAGATGAACCTTTGCCTGAATTGGTTTTGAAGGATCTAACGAAAGTTTGTCTTTCAGAAAATTGGCAAGAGGTAAGTCTCTGAAAGATTTTATCGCTTGTGCACTTTGTGGATCAATGGTGATATTAAAAACTTTAGTAAATTTTTTGTACATGTGCTTCGGGCCTTTTCGTGGCTTCAGCACCCAGACCCCAGGTTGTATGGAGGGACGAAGTTGTTCTTTAATGTATTGCGGAGGGAAATTATTAGCGGCAGCTGTTTCAAACGCTTCTAATAGTTGTAGCGTGAGTGCTTCCTGATCTTGAATGGTGGCTTCATTCAGTTCTGCGATATGTTGCACCGTTTCCTGGATCACATTTGCGATTGCCTCATATCCAATATCGCTTTTATTGGTTTCGTTAACCTCAAACCCAATGGCACTCATGCCCACGTCAATAATGCTTGCTGCCAATGGTTTCGCTACGTTCTCGGGTACGTACTTCCCGACAAGTTTTGCAAGCAAGCCAGCGAGGAAGTTGATTACTTTTTGCCTGCCAATAACAGAAATAGCCACCTTGATAACGGGTTGAAGTGCAAGGATGGCTGCAGGCAGAAAACGTTCAATGGCGGGTGCGGGACTTTCTCCTGGTGGAAGACTTTTAAGCTCATTTATAAATTGCTGGCGGGCGGACTCTAACGAGGGGGGTGTGATTCCTCCAGCTTCATACGCGAGTTCACGTTCGATGACTTCATCTGAAAATTCATACTCCGATACAATGGAATTGCCTTCCACTTCATCAGCAGTAAAAAGAAGCTGGGCCACGGTGGTGTCGAATTCTGTTTGAATGCCATCTATTTCACCAGATGAAAACAGTTCTGTGGATTCTGGTGCAGCCGGGGCCTCGAGTTTTAAGAATTTCTTTGCCAGCGTTTGGGCATGGGGTTGTAAATTTTTTGGCAGTTTGCCGATGGCGAATTTCAATACTTTATCCAGCAGCGGTTTGATGAGCCCTTTGATCTTATTAAGAATGATATTAACCGGTAATATTTTCCCGACAGCATTAATACCTTTCTTTGCCAGATCTACACCCTTCTTGACGACCGATTTTACTTTATTGATGATCTTTCCAAAAAATTGTTCCTGTGCTGGTGAAAAGTTGTTGTCGCTAAATTCAAGCTCACTGAAAAAAGTTTCGATTTCTTTTTCATTATAGTCGGAAAGGTTGTTGCCAGAAAAGTGTTGCGCAACTTTGTCGATCATCGTTTCGGTTTCCATTAACAATGGCGTGATGAATTCACGAGCCTGTTGTGTTGCAAAGGGTACATAGTGATCGCCCATCGCCGCTTCATTAGAGATTTTGGGAAGCCATCTGTCTTCCATCTCGGATGCAAGCTCATACAGGCTATCAGAAAATTCAGCGTCGTTTAGCTCTCCAAGAAATTGAACAAATTCTTCTGCCACCTGTGTTACGACAGCGCTGTTACCTGCAACTTCGTAAGTTCTTGTAAAGGGACTTTCCAGTTCGTGGAGAAAATTACTGTAAGCTACTTCAGCCGGCTCATTTGAGCGGGTTGCTTCTTTTAACGTTGATATATCTGCAAAGGGCGTTTCAAACATGGCAAGTTCAGAACTCATGCCGTTTCCTGCATAACTGTTCATATCGTATTGTTTTATGGTTTGATGATACGAATGTACACTTGCGTGCCACGTTATGGCTATCCCCCTTAAGGGTGAATTCGTATACCAAAAATCATGGAGTAAACGCGCAATTGCCCCGAGCCTCAGCTCGGGGTTGAAATAATGTAAAAGGGTTTTTGTGCCTGATCTCGGGGAAAAATTAAAGGCATCTTGGCTAACCGGCCTCCTTCTCAAAAAAAGTCTGATGGTAATGATTAATAAGCGCTGCTGTATTCTTTGCACCTGTTTTTAACAAGATGTTTTTGCGATGTGACTTTACGGTTTCATAGCAGACAAATAATTTTTCTGCTATTTCGTTGTTCGTGAAACCTTGCATGATGAGCCCAAGCACTTCGATTTCGCGGAGGCTAAGTTTTTGATTTTTAATTTCGCAATGATTGTTGAGTTTCTTCTTCAAAAGAAAGACGGCTTCATCTACGTCTCTCACTTCCATATTAATCTTAACTTCAAAGGAGTCACCGCAGTGTCTTGCAACACTTAGTAAATCTTGTATTTTAATGATCAATTGCTTTTCACTTTCGGCAGTCCACTTCTCCGCTTCAAAGAATTTGAGCTCCGCGCAAGTTTCTGCGCGCTCGGACAATATTTGCACACAAAGTTTGGTAGACATAACTGACACCGAGGCGAATGATTCACCAAATAGAAATACCATTGAAAAGTGCGCTAGCGAACAGAGCGACCTGATCAATGGACTCGCGATACGAATGTAGATTTGCGATTAAAGTTTAACAATCCCAGCTTTCTGGTATTATTAAAGATGCTTTAACTAGATAAGATTTTGTAAAACCTTGTCCCTGGACCTAAATCTCTCTGATAAAAGTTAACAGGTTAATTGTAGAGCGGTATAAAAAGAAATATTTATCGCATAAGAAATTCAAATTATCCAACTTGAATTTTTAACTAAACGTTTTTTTTACGCAATTTCTTTCTACGTGGCCGATGCATATTTGTCATTGAGGATAAAAAGCAGGTTGCTTTTAACATTTCCCCATTCATGCTGTATGATGCTGAATACAACGGTGTCGCGTACAGTTCCATTCGAACTCATCCGATGACTTCGGAGAATACCGTCTTGTTGTGCACCCAATCTTGCAATTGCCCGACGCGATTGCTCATTGAAACGATGTGTCCTGAATTCAACTGCGATACAATTTAGATTTTCAAAGGCATGTTGCAGGAGCAGTAATTTGCATTCTGTGTTTATCGGAGAGCGTTGTACACTTTTTGAATACCAGGTTGTGCCGATCTCAAGTCGCCGAACATCTTTTTCGATATTCATAAAGCGCGTGGATCCCACGATTCGATTGGTACTGTTTTGTATAACAACAAAAGGCAATGATACGCGATCCTCTTTTTCCTGTAAGGCTTTTCTTATCCACGCCTCCATTCCTTCGGGCGTTGGAATAAAAGTATACCACAGCTTCCACAGTTCACCATCTGTTGCAGCTTCTTGCAGTCCTTCAAGGTGTGTCAAATCCATGGGCAATAGTCGCACATGGTTTCCGGTGAGTGTTATTGAATCAGGTGGATAACTGTAGGTCATGGCTGTTATTTGTTTTCGCGCAAAAGATAATGGTTTGCAACAAGGGATAAAAATTTAACCGTCCGCTGCTGCTTATTACCGATTCAAACATGTGTTCGGTGTGTTTGGGAATTTCAAAGTTAAACATCATACTTTGTCGAGGTAAATCACAAATAATTCGGGCAGTAAAGAACCATAGACCAGGTACGAATTATCGCAGGACCAAATGGACTCTTATGGATGTCTTCCGGCGATAATCAGAAAACTATGATACGTTCGAATAATTGAAAGGTATCTGCCCATATCACTTAGCAACGTTTTAAACTTAGAAATGATGAATACAAAATTGAAGTCTGGTCGGGGTAAACAATTCTTTGCAATTTGTTGCCTACTGTTGTCCATTAATTACTTTCCGGCAGCAGCGCAGGATTTGTCGCTCATCCCAATGCCTGTAAGCGTGCAAAAGGGTAACGGTAGTTTTGAACTTTCCAATAGCACGGTGATCACCGTTCCCGCGCAGCAGCCGGAAATTCAGAAAGTTGCCAGCTATTTAGTTGCTAAAATTAAACCTGCGACTGGCCTCACATTAAAGGTAGCTTCTGGGTCATTCAGTTCGACAATTGAGTTTGTGATCAATTCAAAAACTGACACCCAACTAGGGAAGGAAGGGTACTTGCTGGAAGTCACGTCCGATAAAATCAAGATTTCCGCGAATGCGCCTTCGGGATTATTTTATGGTGTGCAAACCTTCCTGCAGTTACTACCAAAAGAAATTGAGAGCAATAAGTTGCAATCGGCGGTGGCCTGGAAAGCACCTGCTGTCACGATAAAGGATTATCCGCGTTTCGCATGGCGAGGGATCATGCTTGATGTAAGCCGCCATTTCTTTTCGAAGGAATACGTGAAAGAATATATTGAGCAGCTCGGCCGGTATAAATTTAACCGCCTGCACCTCCACTTAACGGATGACAATGGATGGAGAGTGGAAATAAAGAGTTTGCCCAGGTTAACGGAAGTAGGTGCCTGGCGCGTACCACGCACCGGAACATTTGGAAGCAACGAACCGGCTAAGCCTGGAGAGAAACCCACGTATGGTGGATTTTATACCCACGAAGATATTAAGGAATTGGTACAATTTGCGAAGGATCGATACATAGAAATTATTCCGGAGATTGATGTGCCCGGACATAGCATGGCTGCGATTGCAGCATATCCCGAGCTTAGCGTAACGAAGGATGCATCAATTAAAGTAAATCCGGGTACAAAGTTCTCTACGTGGTTTGGTGGAGGGAAATTTGAGATGCATATCGACAACACACTTAATCCTACCGATGAAAAGGTGTATCAATTTTTGGATAAGGTGTTTACCGAAGTCGCCGCCTTGTTTCCTTATGAATATATTCACATGGGTGGTGACGAATGCTATAAAGGATACTGGGAGAGGGATCCTGCTGTTCAGGCGTTCATGAAGAAAAACAAACTGAAGAATGGAGAAGAACTCCAGAGTTATTTTACCAAGAGAGTCGCAAAAATCATTGCCAGTAAAAAGAAAAAAATGATTGGCTGGGATGAGATTCTTGAAGGTGGAATTGCGCCTGGTGCAGCCGTTATGAGCTGGCGCGGAACCGAAGGCGGGATTGAGGCATCGCACTTAAAGCACCCGGTGGTGATGAGCCCTGCAACCGAGTATTACCTGGATATGATGCAGGGTGACCCGTCCATTGAGCCACCCGTCTACAGTACGGCACGACTAAAAGATACTTATATGTTGAATTTACTTCCTGAAGGAATTGACTCGGCATATGTATTAGGAGGACAAGGTAATTTGTGGACAGAACAAATCCCGACGGAGGCGCACGCTGAGTACATGACTTATCCCCGCGCTTTTGCAATATCCGAGACGGTGTGGTCGCCGAAAAACAAAAAAGAGTGGAATGGTTTTGTTTCCCGTGTAGAAGATCATTTAGGACGATTTGATGAAGCACAGATTAATTATGCGCCGAGCATTTATGATCCAATCATTGACGTTAAAAAGAATTCAAATGGTCAGCTTACTATTGATTTAAGCTCAGAAGTACAAAACGTAGATATTTTTTATACCGTCGATAATTCCATACCCAATCAATATTATCCTAAATATGACGGCACAATTACTTTTCCCGAGGGTGCTGATATGTTACGCGTGATAACCTATAGAAATAACAAACCGATGGGCCGGTTGATTTCTCTTAAAGCGGAGGATTTGGAAAAGCGCGTGAAGAAATAGGAGGGCAGCTACCTTAAAATTCCAACAGTAGAAATCTAAGGTGTTGAAGGTAATGATGAAGAATAAAAATTGAAAATAAATAATAGCGCAGGTTGAGTTCTGCGCTATTGTTTTTTTATCAACAGTATCCTTAAGAAAGTTTTTAAAAGTTATACGTACCGGGAAAATCCCCGGTTCAGATGTACAACAGTGTAGTAAGTGGCAATACATTGAGGGCCATCAACGGTCGCCATTGTAGTGATGGCATTGTACAACGCAGCAGCTATTTGCTCGACCGTTTTCTAATATATCCATAAAAGGAGATAGATTGTCTATCCATCGAAGTTACCCGCAATGAGGCAGATCCGTCAGCAAAAATGGATAGGTTGGCCTGTGTAGGTGGCGAGGCGTCATTTGTCTTTATAAAAATATCCCAGCCCTTTTTCTTACGATCCTTTATCGTATATGTAAAATCTGTCGATGTAAACTTAATTCCAGCGCTACTTGGGTTCATGGGTGCTTGATAGGCACGACCGTAGTAAGGTAAATCACTTTCAACGGTATCTTTCGAAACATAGAACGTATAGCCGGGAGAAAGATATATAGATCTTCCGCGCATAGGATTGGCCGACTCCGCGACAAATTCAAAATGTTGCGCGTCAACGAGCGCTTTAACATCCGGACTTTCTGGTGCTTTTTTCGCGCCCTGAGCGTTACAGATAACCGTCACAAAAACGAATGGCAGAAAATATATTAAATGTTTCATAAGAGGTTCGATTTTTAATATCCATTGTAGAAACAAAAATCAAGCAAGAAAAATTTAAGCAAACGCGCATAACACTCTGAGAGAGAGGGCGTGTGTTTCAGTGCATTACTATGATGCAATTCGCATAATTAAATGCTACCATTAAAGCTAATATAATTAGTTTATTATCATCTTTAATAACTAAAAATATTGGTTTATCTTTAGGGGCTCCAAAGAACAACACCATGAAAGTACCCGTAAAAGAACCCATCGAAGAAATATTGATCAACCTATACTGGATAGATCAATACAGCCGCGGCAGTAAATCCTTTGAAACACTCCAAGAATTTCGCGAGTTTTTATATGACAACAAAGAACTCGCTAAGGCCTTGGGATATGTTGAAAAAGAAAAATTAAAAAACTAATGGTCTATAGTTTGTCGGAGACCTTTTCCCCCTCAGACTTATCGGGTGGAAATAAAAAATTGTTTCCAGATCCTGCGCACACCTTTCGCCATCAGAGTCACCGGTCTCCGGGACTCTGAGGACTACAATCTTTCAGTCGCAGAAAAGACCAGCATGAATTAACCATCGAGCGTAAAATAAAAAATTGTTTCCAGCTACCGCACACACCTTTCCCCCTCAGAGTCACCAGTCTCCGGGACTCTGAGAACTACTATCTCTCGGTTGCAGAAAAGACCAGCATGTATTAACTATCGGGTGTAAAATAAAATTGTTTCCCAGATACCGCGCACGCCCTTTCCCCCCTCAGAGTGACCGGTCTCCGGGACTCTGAGGACTACAATCTCTCAGTCGCAGAAAAGACCAGCATGAATTAAGCATCGGGCGTAAAATAAAAAATTGTTTCCAGCTACCGCACACACCTTTCCCCCCTCAGAGTCACCGGCCTCCGGGACTCTGAGGACTACAATCTCTCGGTTGCATAAAAGACCAGCATGAATTAATTATTGAGTGAAATATAAAAATTGTTTCCAGCTACCGCGCATACCTTTCCCCCCTCAGAGTGGCCGGTCTCCGGGACTCTGAGGACTACAATCTCTCGGTTGCAGGAAAGACCAGCATGAATCAACTTATCGGGTGGAAATAAAAAATTGTTTCCAGATCATGCGCACACCTTTCCCCCCTCAGAGTCACCGGTCTCCGGGACTCTGAGGACTACAATCGCTCAGTTGCCGAAAAGACCACCATGAATTACCCATCGAGTGTAAAATAAAAATTGTTTCCAGCTATCGCGCACACCTTTCCCCCCTCAGAGTCACCGGCCTCCGGGACTCTGAGGACTACGATCTCTCGGTTTGCAGAAAAGACCAGCATGAATCAACTTATCGGGTGGAAATAAAAAATTGTTTCCAGATCCTGCGCACACCTTTCCCCCCTCAGCGTCACCGGTCTCCGGGACTCTGAGGACTACACTCGCTCAGTTGCAGAAAAGACCAGCATGAATTAGCTTACAGAAAAAATAAAACCCGTTGTGCTACACGCTTTACATACCCAAATTCAGGAGGTATACTTTTGTACCGTCACCTGTTACAAATGGCTTCCACTCATTGAAGAATCCCAAACGTATTCATCGGTATACCGATGGTTTCACCACTTGAAAAATGATGGATGTCACGTAGTAGGCTATGTTATTATGCCCAACCATTTTCACGTCCTTTTATTTCTCTCGCATACGGGCACATCCTTAAATACATTAGTCGGCACTGGTAAAAGATTCATGGCTTATGATATTGTAGGAGGCTTGAAAAAGCAAGGAAAAGAAAATTTATTGGAAGAACTCCGATCTGGTGTTCAGAAGAAAGAATTGGCAAAAGGCAAAATCCACCAGGTTTTCAGATTATCATTTGATGCACGTGAATGTCACGATGAGAAAATGATAGAACAGAAGTTGGAGTATATCCACCATAATCCCGTGAATGGGAAGTGGAATCTTGTTGAAGATTTTACGCGCTATGAACATTCAAGTGCAGGTTTCTATGAACTGGGTACCCGTGGAAATTTTGATGTTGTGCATTATAAGGAGCTGAACAAGTAGGGTTAACGTTGGACCTTAGCGTCACGGAAGTCCTCAGAGTCCCGGAGACCGGTGACTCTGAGGGGGAAGGAAGTTGGAGTATATCCACCATAATCCCGTGAAAGGGAAGTGGAATCTTGTTGAAGATTTTACGCGCTATGAACATTCAAGTGCAGGTTTCTATGAACTGGGTAACCGTGGAAATTTTAATGTTGTGCATTATAAGGAGCTGAACAAGTAGGGTTAACGTTGGACCTTAGCGTCACGGAAGTCCTCAGAGTCCCGGAGACCGGTGACTCTGAGGGGGGACGTAAACAAGTAGGCTTAACGTTGGCAGTCCTCAGCGTTTCGGAAACTGGTGCCGCGGAGGGGAAAGATGTTGGCATATATCCACTATAATTTCATGAAAGGAACAGAGATTGGAATATAGCCACCACAATCCAGTGGAAGGATTTGAAATAAATAGAGTTAACGTTGGACTTTTGCGTCACAGAAGTCCTCAGAGTCCCGGAGACCGGTGACTCTGAGGGGGAAGGAGACCGGTGACGCTAAGGGGGAACAAAAAAAGCGTCCCGCAACTTCAGGCGGGACGCAAAGTCATATTGACTCATAGGTTGTTTTGAGTTAGTGGTGATACGTTATTTGTACTTTGTTTTCTTCATGCAGTTTTTGTTTAAAGTTTAATAATAATTACCAGTTTACATCGACAGCAGACGTGCTTACAACACCTGCTCAACAGTCGACTCTTTTCCTTGCCTATCGCGAGCAACAAGCACAAGGCGTGATCCGCGTAATTGTGGATTAGCGGTGGTGGTGGTATACCGCCACTTGAGTTCGCTATTCGTTATTCGGTGTTCAATTCATTTCAATACCTGACTCAGAACAAGGAACTTAATCCCCCGTAGCCGGCGTGTGCCCAGAGAGTGCCTGGCGAGTGCCATGCGAAACGATGCCTGGCATGAAGGCTGCTATGAACCACATCTATACAACATCTATACAGCATCTGAACACCATGCATCTCCATCGCATGCCGCATGCATGAACAATGCATCAACGATGATACATGGATGATACCTGAATGCATGTTTATCGCTAGGCACTCGGTAGGCACTCTATAGGCACTCGGAGGGATGGGGCTACAAGCCGACACACAACACCCGCGCCAGTCAATGCGTTGTTGAAAGCGCGGAAGGCTTGCGTTAGATGGGGCCCCAATGCACAGGCGGGGCTAATTCTTATAGACGGTAGGCTTCATGTTTTCATCTTCCACGATCTCCAGTCTCGCCTTTATCTCGGAATGATTGGGAGCAACTTTGAGTCCTTCTAATAAGATTTCTTTTGCTTTCGTATACTGCTTCTTTCGGAAATGATAAGCCCCCGCTTCCGCGTACATGAGGCCGATCATCTGGTCGAGCAGCGGCATATTGGTCCAGTCGGATTTCATGGCCGATTCAGCCTTCTTCATGTAAGCATACCCGTCGACTTCGGCATTTTGGGAAAACTTGGTGTATGACTCAAATACATAGGCGTAAATCAGTAGCGCCTTGTACGATTTGTTGTTCTGAAGAAATGGATAAGCCTCAGCATAGCCTTCCACTTTGCTTGCCTTCTCATTATTCGGCGCACCATCAGCTGAAAGGACGACGCCTCGCAAAATTAATTCCTGCAGAGTGATGTTCTTTGGATTAATCTCGAATGCGTGATTAGCAAATTCCAATGACCTTGTCCAGTCACCTTTTGTGGATTGCGTGTATGCCATCGCGTAGTAATAGTTATAGGAGATATCTTTCACGACGGTCGTGTCGCGAATTTTTTCTTTGCAGATCGCGAAGGCGTTTACAACAAAAGCCTGATCATCGTTTTCGATTAGCCTTTTTTGAATGATGTCACCGAACATCGTGACGACTCTTTTTTTGTCGGCTATATCGCGACATGCGTTCGCATATTCGCTTATATACATGACGTCCCGCGGATTGTCAAACTTGCTGTTGGCCAAAGCCGTTCCAATGATATTCAATTGTAAAAACTGATGCTTGGCCGACGGAAATAATAAATTTGTCTTGACTATATGTTTGACTGCATCTTGATGCCGATCATTATTGTGGTCAGTCAACGCAAAGTTCATGTATTGCAGAGCCGCTAACTGGGTCTCGTCAATGTTATCATTGTTATAATAAAACTCGTTGAAAGCGTTCGATATACCTACATTGGAAACATGTTCCTGGGTAGTAAACTTAACCGCAATGAGCCCGTCAACGTAGGCTTTCTTTTGTTTTTCGTCGAAGACGAACAATCCCTTCGGATTCGTGGTCTCATATAAAATATTCTCACTGCCCGGGAATGCCACAAGATACACATGGGTAGGTTTTTCTTTAATCGCATAAGGAACTCCATACCTTTTCAAAACGATGGAGTATAGCATACACGCGGTCACGCAATTATAGCGTCCGTTCTCAAAAACGTTTTTAAAGGACGTATGTTCTTCATATTGGCTCAGGAAGTAGTCATGTACTTCCTTGAAAATAACTTTTGCTTTTTGTTTGTTCGACTTTGTTGCGTTAACCTTGCTATCAAGAAAAGCATAGAATTTATTGAGCCTCGCGTTGTACTGCGCAGCATCGGCAGAGTCGGTGTTAATAACAGAAAACAGGGTGACTAAATCAGGATTATGCCGTTGGATAGCTTGAAGGATAATTTTTTCTTCGAATGGGGAGCGAAACACCAGGGTGTCGGTTTCAGCAAAGGTGGTGGATGACACCATAACGCTCAACAGGAAAAAAAAGCAAACTTTAGACAACATACAGCAAAGGTAGAGTTTTCTTCATTTTATCAATATGGTCGGCTCCAACAACTTTATTTCGTACGGTTTCATACCGTGGTAACTGATGCTGGATCAAGACTAACTATACTCCGTAATTCATGATGGAAATCGGATTGTAATGACCTACGCCACCCCTTACACGAAAGTGATCCACCTGAATACAACTATTCTCACATCTGGTAACCAAACCTGGCCTGGGCGCCAGGTTATGCTTATTTTCGCTGCCATGCGAAGTATACTGATTTTGATTTTTATTACACGCATGACTTTGTCAAATGCGCAAGTTGTAAATTCGCTTTCCAAAGACAAAACCGGACTTTACAGGCATACACTGGATTCCGTCATTAGCATTATCAAAGAAAAATAAAACACTTCGTGTCGTCTATAGTAGACGGTAGGTAATGCGTCAAAGTCTATTTACCTGACACGGTTCAAGAGGTTATTGTGAAGGAAGTGTTTTTGAATAACGTGTGTGCTTATTTAAATATATTCTTTTGAAATCAGATGTAAATGATAAAAATGATCTACGCTGTAAGAACTATTGATGCTAAATATGTTATATCTAAAACAAACCAATGACTGTTATGGAAACAATTAACTTCGGCAAAGAGTATCTAAGCGAAATTGAAGACGAAATTCCGGCGACAAGAAAATGTTTGGAACGAATTCCTGAAAGCTTATACGACTGGAAGCCGCACGAAAAATCTATGAATATGGGATATCTTGCGCTGCTTGTTGCTGAAATTCCAAAGTGGGTAACCTTTACGATAGAAAAGTCGGAAATTGATTTGGCTACTTATCCGCAATTTAAGCCAGGCACGACTGCCAACTTGGTTAAACATTTTGATGAAAATATTGAAGGTGTCAGACGAGCCCTTCGCGGACTTTCAGATGAGGCCCTTACAGAAACTTTTTTCCTGAAGAATAATGGTCAGGTACTGTACAGCGCTCCCAAAAAAGAAAACATCAGGTCGTCGATCAATCATTGGGTTCACCATCGCGGACAACTAACGGTGTATATGCGGTTAAATAATATCGCCGTTCCATCTATCTATGGTCCTTCTGCTGATGAGAAAGGTTTTTGATTTAACAGAACTTATATTTAAGCTTATGCTGGTCGGATAGAAACGCGTATTTTACAGTGGCAGCACAGTTGGCGCGGATTGTTTTATTTAGTTGAAATCTAATCAGCATCATTTCCCAAACGCCTTACGGCCATGTAAGCCATTAATCCAGCGCTTACGGTTAGGGCATTCTCATCAATGTTAAACGTCGGTGTGTGCAATGCTGACGTGATGCCTTGCGATGGATTTCCAACGCCACATAAATAGAAGCACGAATCTACAACTTGAGAATAGTAAGCAAAATCTTCTGCGGCCATCCAGATGTCTTCATCTACGATATTTTCTGGTCCGAGATACTCAGCGGCATATTGCTTCACTTTCAGGGTAAGTTTCTCTTCGTTGATCAAAAATGGAAAACCACGCCTGATGGTGAATTCACAGGTGGCACCCATGCTGGATGCAATTCCCCTGGCCATTTCTGTCATTCGTTTGTGAGCTTCATTTCGCCAAGCTTCGTTCATCGCACGAAATGTTCCTTCCATATAAACTTCGTCTGGAATAACGTTAATGGCGCCATTCGCGATCACTTTTCCAAAGGATAATACTGTGGGGTCGCCGGGATGTGCCATGCGACTTACAACCTGTTGCAAAGCGATGACAATGTGAGAAGCGATGACCACCGGGTCTATCACATGATGAGGTTCGGCACCATGGCCACCTTTGCCAATAACACGAACGATCAGGGCATCCATAGAGGCCATATGTTTGCCACTTCTGATACCAATCTTACCAACCGTTAATCTTGGCATGGCATGCTGTCCTAATACTGCAGTAGGCCTGGGGTTGTCGAGGACGCCTTCTTTGATCATCAGGCTTGCACCACCGGGTAAAACCTCTTCACCCGGCTGAAAAAGCAATTTTATGGTTCCGCCAAATTGATCGCTGACCGCTTGAAGAATTTGTGCAGTCCCCAACAAAGAGGCGGTATGAAAATCGTGGCCGCATGCATGCATCACGCCAGGATGACGGGAAGCATATTCGACATTATTTTTTTCTTGAATGGGTAATGCATCAATGTCTGCTCGCAACGCTATGACTGCATCGGAATTACGTTTTCCGCGAATCATTGCCAGTATGCCGGTGCCTGCTACGGCTTTCCATGAAATTCCCAATGCATCCAGGCGTTGCTTGATGTATGCTGAGGTTTGATGTTCTTCATATGAAAGTTCCGGATAGGTATGAAGATGTCTTCGTATGCCGACTACGTCGGGATGAATTTCTTGTGACAACGCTTTGATTTTTTCCGTTAGCATGTCAGTATATTTGAATAGTAAAAGGCAATTCCGGATACCAGGTAAGTTCGTTCATTCTTCGATGGATCTTATCTATAAAATAAATACTCCGGTTTCGCTATTGTTCATACGCTTTTGTTTCAGGCTGTATCCAGCTTCAGACCAGGATACTATTATCAGCATCGATAATTATCTAGCCTACTGTTTTTGAATATATTTTCTATATCTTAAAATGTTTAAAGATACCCAGCGTGAATTTAGCGCCGGAAGTATCACCTGCTAACTTAATTATATTAGCGATAACATGTAACAATGTTATCGTGTGCGTTGGAAACTTAGCAGCAAAAAAAGGAATTTATAACAGTCAATATAAAAATGGAAGTCGAAAAGCTTAGTAAAAACCAGTTTCAGGTTGCCGCCACCGGATTCTTAAGTCTATTTTCCCTGGTTGGCATTATGTTTTACGGACTTCCTTTTTTCTATGATTTCTGGCTTACTGACTTTGGATGGACCAGGGCTCAGGTTACGTCCGGTAATGCCTTAGCGAAACTGATTATTGGTCCGTTGTTTGGATTTCTTGCAGGCTGGATCATTGACCGGTTTGGACCGCGACGTCTTATGCTTGCCGGGATTGTGATGGGCGGCGTTGCATTGATCGGGCTGAGCCGAATGACATCGCTCTGGCAGTTTTATGTTTTCTATCTCTTCAATGCGTTAGGATACATGTGCGGAGGTCCGTTGCCTAACCAGGTTTTGGTCTCCCGGTGGTTTAGCAAGTCGCGGGGTAAAGCGATGGGAATTATTTATCTCGGTATTGGGATAGGGGGTATGTTGGTTCCTCAAATTGCCAGGGGACTTACATCAAGTTATGGCTGGCGCGATGCGCTGATGGTATTGGGTATTCTGATGATCGCCGTTGCATTTCCGATGGCCTGGTTCGTAAAAGAAAACCCAACAGAAGGAGCTTCTCAAGTCAAACAGGAAGAGCCAAAGATTCCATTTGGTAATATTTTAAAAACCTGGCCATTCTATCTGCTGGTCATCGGCAGCATGTGTTCAATAGGGGCAGTTGCCGGGACATCGCAAAACATAAAGTTATTTTTAAGCATCGATCTCAAATATTCGCAGGAGCTGGCTGCGAATGTCATGTCGATCGTTCTTGCATCCAGTATCGTTGGGCGTTTGCTGATGGGATGGCTAGCAGATAAAATTCAGAAGAAGTATGTCATGATTCTGATCTACTCTTTAGTTGCACTATCCATACCGTTGCTTTACTTTGCTACATCTCCGGGTATCATCTATGTGTTTGCTTTTATTTTTGGGGTCGCATTAGGTGGCGATTACATGATCATTCCGCTAATGGCAGCAGAATTATTTGGCGTTAAAGTGATGGGACGGGTCATGGGCCTTGTCATCACGATTGATGGTATGGCGGAAGCGCTTGCGCCAATGCTTGCAGCATGGATTCGTGATGAGACTGGAAGTTATGCCAATGGATTCGCTGCCCTGATCATTCTGGCGGTTGTTGGAACCATTGCTGTTGCCATGTTGCCAAGCAAAGCAAAAACATGATCACTTTTCGTACGATGATTCCCGCGGACATTCCGGCTGGTCTTTCATTGTGCAGGCATGCGGGTTGGAACCAACTGGCGCGAGATTGGGAACTATTTCTCAAATTAAACCCAAACGGTTGTCGTGTTGGACTGGATATCGAGGGAAATGTTATTGGTACTGTAACGACACTCCCTTATCAAAATCATTTCACATGGATTGGCATGGTGCTCGTTGATCCGGATCGTCGCCGTGAAGGTATAGGTACCCAGTTGCTGATGGAGGCGCTTGCGTTAGCGAAACACGACGACACCGTAAAACTCGATGCTACGCCTGCGGGCAGGGAGGTCTATTTAAAACTGGATTTTGTTGACGAATACGCCATTACCAGAATGCGTTTAGCCAGATCGGTATACAATAACATAACAAAGTTTCCTGGCCGACCGATAGAGATCTCTGATTTTCCAAAAATATTGAAACTGGATCGTGACGTGTTTGGTGCCGATCGACAACTTATTCTTGAGTCGTTATTTGAGGCTGCTCCACAACTTGCTTTCTTGCTGGAAGAAGAAGGAAACCTTAAAGGATATTGTTTCGGACGACCGGGTTATAACTTCTATCACCTGGGGCCGGTCATTGCTTTTGATTCACGCGATGCCTTCCGTCTTCTATCAACTGTTATGCAGCATAACAGTGGAAAAGAAATGATTATTGATGTGATACAGCATCATACGGAATTTATCAGATTTGCTTCGTCATTGGGGTTTGTTGAACAGCGGCCGTTGATTCGAATGTATCGTGGGGCTAATGTTTATCCCGGTGATCCAAAAATGCAGTTTGCCATCCTTGGGCCCGAGTTTGGTTGAGGACTTTCTAGTGCAGCAACCGAATCGGCTTCTGTTTTTAAAATTACTAGAATTGACTAACTTAATTGTTCCGCAAGCAGGACGATGGCTATGCAAATTATCAAAAAAATAATCGCGGCGATTTTGTTGTTCGCCGCTGGTTTTACGGAAACTACAGCGCAAACTACTCAAACGTATAATGTTGACAGCCTGATTAACATCTTATCGGGCAAGCTCAATGACACCAGCAGGATTTGGGCCTTAAATAATCTGGGCAGAAATATCCAGAACTCAGATACTACCTTAGTATTAGCAGAGCAAGCCATTAAATTGTCGCGTAAAATTTCTTTTAAGAAAGGGGAGGCAGAGGCCTACAACAATGTGGGATACTGGTTTAATCAAAGAGGCAATTACCCCAAAGCATTGGAGAGTTATTTACACGCAATTCAGCTCGCCGAAAGCTTTCAATACGACGCAGGACTGATGAGAAGCTACAACAGTATAGCAACAGTCTACTTGTATCTCAAAAATTATAACACAGCGGTTGAATACTCCCGAAAAGCGCGACAATTATCCATGAAGTATAAAGATTTGAATCTACAGACATTATCAGCTTCATGGTTGAGTAAGGCATTTCTTGAATTAAACCGGACGGATTCGGCATTGAAATATGCACAGGAGAGTTATGAAATTGCGAGAACATTAAATGAACCGTTGCCTTTATACTTCGCGACAGCACGATTGGGTGAAATTCATGCAAGCGAAGGAAATTACCCACTTGCGTTGGAATACTTACGACTGTCACTTAGAAATGGTAAGAGGGATGGAAGATATTTTCGAATTGCAGCGGCGCACCAACAATTAGCAGAAGTATTTAAGAAAATGGGCGAACTGGATTCCTGTTTGTCGCATGCTCAAAAAACTTTTGATATCTCGCAACGCGCAAATTTATCCGCCACCTTATTTAACTCTAGTTTACTGTTGTCGGAATTGTTTGAGGGAAAGCAGGACAAGGAAAGCCTGCGATATCATAAACTTGCACTTGCTGCACAGGATAGCCTCTTCAGCCAGGAAAAAAATCAACAAATACAAGCGCTTAGTTTTGGCGAAGCATTGCGGCAGCAAGAGATAGAATCATTAAAAATGATAGAGAAAACCGAAAGAAGAAATAATATTCAATACGGAGCGATTGCCTTAAGCCTGGTTTTGTTTTTAATCGTTTTTTTATTGCTAAGTCATAGTATTTTTGCCAGCCCTCAATTGATAAGATTTTTAGGTGTTCTTGCTTTACTGATTTTATTTGAATTCATAAATCTCTTGCTAGGTCCTTTTATTAGCGGCATCACCGATAACGTACCTTTTTTGATGCTAATTATCATGGTGTGCATTGCTGGCTTGTTAATTCCCATTCATAGCAGGTTGGAAAATATTATTACGGGCAGATTGGTGGAAAAAAATAAAAGACTGAGACTCGCCGCAGCTAAAAAGATGATGGAATCGGTAGGGGTGGACCAACAGGAAAATCCGAAAATAGCAAAGCCTTAATTCTTGATGTAGTTTTGAAGGTTGACGAACGGAATGAAACATCCAGCGCGCGGTATTTTCTCGACATTCCGACAAAATCCACCTGACGTAAATCTTAAATTATAACTCTACCCAAATCTTTTCTACAACCTGGTGGCTAAGCATGGTCTCTTTTTTTGCTTTTGTAACAATGGATAGGGAACCATCGAAAAGTTCTTTTTTCTTTACCGTGATGAGATCACCTATTTGCAATCCCTTAGCGTTCAGATGATCCAAAAAAGATTTTTCATCGTTGCTTACCGCGCTGATGCGTACGGAGGATCCTATAACAGCCTGACTCAATGGAATACTTTTTTGCGATATAATTTTGCCATTTACATCAGGAATAGGCTCGCCGTGGGGATCCGCCTTAGGATAACCTAATAACTCGTCGATTCTGTTATAAAACCTTTCTGAATTAACATGTTCCAGCTGCTCCGCAATTTCATGTACCTCTTCCCATCCTAACTTTAGAATTTTAACAAGAAAGAGCTCGGCAAGCCGATGTTTACGAATGATCGACAAAGCCTCTTTTTTTCCTTTTTCCGTAATTTTTATTCCCTGGTAGGGAGCATAGGATACCAGTTTCTTTACGGACAACTTTTTGATCATGCTCGTAACGGTGGGAAGCTTTACATTTAACTTCTTGGCCAATTCTGACACTGTCACCTCACCCGGCTCGAGCGAAAGGCTATAAATGGTCTTAATGTAATTTTCTTCTGTTAGGGACCCCATTCGTTCAAATTTCGTTCAAAATTAAGACATGTAAAAAGGAAATAGCTAAAATAAATGTTAGATTAGTCTAACATTTGTATTTTGCTCGTCGTATATTTGTGGTATGAGACGTTTAATTTGTTTCTTAACTGTATTAGGGGTCACTGTCGGGATGTATTCCTGTGAGAATTTCGAACCCTCGGCACCTCCGGATGATAGGTTATTGGATGGCCCTGTAGATGGGTTGTCAGCAGCTGAAAATATTAGGTTTTTGAATGGGGATATCGCCTTTAACGACGAGGTCTTTGTTCCGAGCTCAGGATTGGGGCCCTTGTTTGTAGCGAACTCATGCGGCAGTTGTCATCCGGGCGATGGCAAAGGGCATCCCTTCACCACTTTGGTTCGGTTTGGTCAGCATGATGATACCGGTAATCAATACAACCACCTGGGAGGTCCTCAATTACAGAACCGTGCAATCCCAGGGTACCAGCCTGAACAGCTTCCCGCTGGCGTCGGGTTTTCGAAATTAACGCCCCCTGCCAACACCGGGCTGGGTTATATTGATGCTGTAAGCGATGCAGACATTTTATCTTGGGCGGATCCCAACGATGCGGATGGCGATGGCATTAGCGGCGTTCCCAACTGGGTTGAAATGAAGGAGTATTTATTTGCAAGACCTGGCACGGTCGAGGTCAACGGTAGGTATATCGGCCGATTTGGTAAAAAAGGCGCCGCTTATGATTTACATCAGCAAACAGCCCAGGCCTATAACCAGGATATTGGCGTCACTTCGTCATACGAGGCATACGATACATACACCGGCGTTGAGACGGATCCGGAAATTTCCGATCAGACTATTCTCGACGTGGTCTTCTATCTGAAAACATTAAAGGCGCCGATACCCAGAGGATCTCATCAGGAAGAAATTCTTGCGGGTAAATCGATTTTTATGGAAATAGGCTGCGCCAGGTGTCATCGACCTGAAATGAAAACCGGCGCATCATCGATTGCTGCATTATCGGAAAAAACGTTTTATCCCTATACAGATTTATTGTTGCATGATATGGGGCCCGGACTTGATGATGGGTATACAGAAGGCTCTGCCAAAACGAGCGAATGGAAGACGCCGGCCCTTTGGGGATTAGGCTTATCAAAATTTTCACAAGGGGGCGGATATTTTTTACTGCACGACGGAAGAGCCCGAAGTATAGAAGAGGCAATTGTTTTACATGGTGGTGAGGGTGATAGCAGCCGTAAAAATTATGAGTCTTTGTCTCCGGACGAACAAACGAAACTTATCAAATTTTTAGAAAGTCTTTAATCACTATGGATAGAAGGAAATTTACCAAGACATGCATAATGTGCTTAGCCAGTTCAGCAATAGTTCCTGTTATGTCCGCGTGTCAATCGACGTATTACGCAAAGGGCGTATTGGAACCCAATGGCATATCAGTGGCACGTTCCGAATTTACGTATCTCAAAAAAGACCAACCCGTACAACGCGACTACATCATCGTTAGAAACGATTCCATGGAATTTCCAATATACCTGTATAGATTTTCTGATGAGGAGTATGCGGCCCTCCTGATGAAATGTACACACCAGGGCAACGAGCTGCAGGCTTCTGGTGATCATTTGCAGTGCTCCGCCCATGGCAGTGAATTCAGCAACAGGGGTACCGTTGAGCAAGGGCCTGCTGATAAGAACCTCCGAACTTTTAAAGTCAGTACAATAGGTGATAAAATCTTTATCGATCTCAGGGCATGAAAAATCTTATCTGCTGTTTTATTATATCAGGTCTCTTTTACTGCCACGATGTTTTAGCACAGATCGACACAACCCTTTTAAGGAGAGCTGCACCGGATACCTCCCGGATGCAGTTAAACATGGATGCTGTTTATAACCGACCTTTTCTTTCCTTTGGCAAATTGCCCGTAGCGCTGGGAGGATATGTGGAAGCTAACTGGCAACACTTGGGTACCAACGGTGTGAGTGAGGGTCACCAGTTTCAAATGCGCAGGCTGACCTTGTTTGTTGCATCGACAATTTATAGACGCATTAAATTTTTGTCGGAAATAGAATTTGAAGACGGCACAAAAGAAATCAACATTGAGTTTGCCTCCATTGACATTGAGTTTCATCCGCTCTTTAATTTACGGGGTGGTGTTGTAATGAATCCCATTGGTGCATTTAATCAAAATCATGATGGTCCTAAATGGGAATTTGTGGACCGACCGGTTTCTGCAACGCAGATGCTACCTGCTACCTGGAGTAATGTTGGATTTGGTCTGTACGGCAAGTTATACCGGAAAGATTGGGTTTATGCCTATGAAGCATACCTGACGAATGGGTTTGACGACAAGATTATTTCAAATGGAGAAAACAAAACATTTCTTCCGGCCTCGAAGGCAAACCCTGATCGGTTTGAAGAAAGTTTTAACGGTGTGCCATTGATCACAGCGAAAACTGCGATACGATACAAAAAAGTAGGTGAGCTCGGAATATCTTATATGGGAGGTGTCTACAATAAATTTAAAGAGGACGGGTTGGTGTTTGATAAAAAAAGAAGGCTGCATGTGTTTGCCGTCGACTTTAACACAACCGTACCGTTTACAAAGACCTGGATTAATACGGAATGGGCGTGGGTTAATGTCGACATCCCCGAAACGTACAGTCAGCAATTTGGAAACAAACAACGGGGAGGTTTTGTCGATTTCGTACAACCCGTTATTAAAAAGGATATTCTTGGTTTCGAAAGGTCTATGATTAATGCAGTCTTTCGCGTAGAGTACGTCGATTGGAATAACGGTAAGTTTAATGAAACGGGAACAACCATCCGGGATGATTTCTTTTCTGTTGTTCCTGGCGTTAGTTGGAGACCTACGTCACAAACTGTTCTCCGGTTAAATTACCGGTATAACTGGCAGTCCGATATTTTTGGTAACCCCGCAGAAAAGACTGCAGGTTTCCAGTTCGGATTCTCGTCTTATTTTTAAACAGCATTGGGCCAGGTCATTTTCCAGTAAACGGTTACCAAGATATTTCCCCAGCAGGATATTATCTTGCACCATACTGAAGTCTCTCAAAATGATCTAACGATATGGGTAGATACCAATTTCCGGTTTTCAAATATCTATTTAAGATCTCATTATCAGCGCCTCTTAGTGTTGTTTAGTTTTTCCTGGGACTTGCTGCCGAACCTTTTTAAGCGCTGTAACAATTTTCTTTTTAAGCTTGTTAGGTTCCTTTTTATTTTCTCCGATAAGCTCTCCAAATGGTTTTAGTGCGTCTACATTGTCAAAGATAATTTTTGCCATACCCATCAACGGAATCGCCAACACCATTCCCGGGAGTCCCCAGATCAGTTCTCCTGCAATGAGTCCGAGAATGGTAAACAATGGATTGATATTCACTTCTGCACCGACAACCAGTGGCTCAAGAATATAACTTTGGATAAATTGAACGGTGGCGTATGTGATCAGAATTCCAATAATCATATTCGTATCGCCCCCCTGACTAACGGCCATCAATATGGTGAGCAACGTTCCCACTATATTTCCAACAAATGGAACAATCTCGAGAAGGCCGCACAGCACCGCGAAGAAGACAGCATTTTTGACGCCTACAATTGTAAAACCGATGCCATACATGATCCATAGGCCAATGATCATTTGAGAAAGACCTGACAGATACTTTTGAGCGATTTGTTGAATGTTATGGATTACTTTTTTTGCCCTGCCTTCTTCTTTATCCGGTACAATTCTGAGGATGAATCGTTCAAGATGTTCTCTGAAATACAACAGCAGAAAAATGTAGACGAGGACCAGCAGGCTGTTTGTTAACACTCCTCCAAGTCCGCCGATGAGTCCTGCAACGGGGCCCTGTTTTCCACCGCCGGACTTTTGTTGCTCTTTCAACATCTGTTCTTGCTTTTCTGGCGGTACACCTAGCTTCTCACTAATGAGTTGTTGAGCCTGCTGGTATTTTTCTGTGATTTGTTTTTCGAGTTTTGAAGTATCTTCTGCGAGGTCGGAAACTTGCCAGCTCAAGAAGGCTAATATCCCTGCGAAGATTCCCACCAGCAGGAGAATGGAAAGGATCGTAGCTACCGCTTTGTTCACCCCTTTTTTCTGCAATCCATTACAGATGGGTAATAGAAGCATCGATAAGATTGCTGCAAAGGCGAGTGGTACTAAAAATGGTTTTCCGAATTTTAGAATGATAACACCGAGTACAATGATAAGAAGGAGTGCTGCGGTCTTAAAGAGTTTTCGTTCCTGCATAATATTGCTGTTCACGCAATGATTTACTTAGAGATGAAACATTCAGAACCCTTTAAAGTTTGGTTAATGTAGAATTTGGTTGATGGTTGACCTTGCCTGATATTGATTGGATAACTTACAGGTGGACGTGACGTGCCCTAAACGACGAAGGTAAATCGTTTAACAATAGCTTCAGTTAATTCATTCTGGAATCGAACGATAAAAATCAGAGAGGAGGAGCTAAGATGTTTTCAACAACCCATCGGTCAATTTTTTCCACTGTATTTTCGAAAAGCTTGCAACACCAGCAGCACCTACAACGGCGTCACGAATTTTATCCGACGTACGTTCCGCAGATGTGTTCGGTTTTGTATTTCTGTCGTGTATGGATGCCGTGATGGTGTTCCCGTTTCGTTCAACAACAAATGAACTTGTGGACTGATCCGAATAAAAGTGAGCCACATCGTTTTCATTACTTTGCGGATTGTCGGTAGGACGGACACGAAATGCAAACCGGTCACCATTCGGAGTGTTATCATTTTCAACGTCTTCCACCTGCACCCAATCATAACCTTCGCCACTTTTAGTCCCAGGACCCGGTATATCTATTTTGAAATAATCTCCCTTCTGAACATCTCGTTGCACCTCAGTTCCCTGGGGATCTACCAACTGAAAAACAGCAGACAAATTTCCAGCATACGATTTCCATTCGTTCACATTTTGCAGCCGGCTTTTAACGGTTTTAAAAAAAGCTTTCGCATCTTCCTCACTCGGTAAATCAACAGTGCTTTCAGCATCAATTGCTTTTCCCGTATGTTGATCAGGGACAATGTCGGAGGGCTTTTTTTCTTTCATAACCGTCTCATTTTAAAAATTCGTTGAAGGCATTTGATACAAACTCAACCATTGTGCACTAATCGCGTGCCATTTGACGTCGCGACAATGATGCAGTAGATTATTGGTTGTGAATGAGATTGTCTAGAGTACGTCAGATCGTCGCTTCTAAAAAAACTCAAAAAAGGCTCATCAGAAAAACATTCGCGCAGTTAGAAGATCTTCACTCACATACTTATCAAGTCCAATGAATGAACATAAGATTGCTCATTTCATTAAAACCTTCAGCCAAGAAACTTAATCATAGGAAAGGCACACGATGTTAATTTGCCTGGTCAATGCTTGCGTTGTATCATCATCGTGCAGCATCAAATTATCAGCTGGCGAAGCAGCGTTTTAGAAAGATCTAGAAGCAAATCGCGTAAGGCGTTTGGTCACCAGGGAAATGATGTTTTAAGCACAATATTTTCCACAGTTATTGATTTATTTCTACACTTAGGCGATAACGAAGGTCGCCGTTTACCTTGACAACATAACGTTTATGGCTTGCCCACGAACGAAGGCACGATATTGTCTTCATTGTTCGCAACTGAAATCTGACGATAACTCATGAGTAAATATTGGTACAAAAATGCTGTAATATATTCGTTGCATGTCGAGAGTTTTATGGATGCCGATGGCGATGGCATCGGGGATTTTAAAGGACTCACGCGATCACTTGATTATTTGGCCGGGCTCGGTGTTTCATGTGTTTGGTTGTTGCCTTTTTTTCCATCACCCAATAGAGATCATGGCTATGATATCTCTGATTACTTAAACGTCGATCAGAAATTTGGAACGTTAGGGCACTTTGTAGAATTTGTAGACGCTGCCGAAGAATATGGAATTCGTGTTATCATCGACCTTGTATTAAATCACACCTCGGTGGATCATCCGTGGTTTCAGGAAGCGAGGAAAAACAAAAACTCAAAGTATTACAACTATTATATATGGTTGGATGAAAAGCCAGCCAATTCACATGAGGATATCATCTTTGCCCACCATCAGGATGGTAATTGGGAATACGATGAAGTGGCTGGCCAATATTTTTATCATACATTTTATCAGCACCAACCCGATCTGAATATTACAAACCCGGATGTGCAGGAAGAGATACGGTATATTCTTCAATTTTGGTTAAAACTCGGTATTTCCGGATTTCGCATGGATGCCGTGCCTCACATGCTCCGAAACAAAGGCAAATCAAAATTTAAAGGAGACCCTTTTAAGTTTCTGCGGGACCTTCGCAGTTTTATCCAAGATCAACGGAACGACGCCATACTTCTGGCGGAGGTTGACACTGAACCCGAGAAGTACGAAGATTTCTTTGGGCAGGGCGACCAGGTGCAGATGTTGTTTAATTTCTATTTAAATAATTATATATACCTGGCACTTGCGAGAAAATCGGGTAAGCCTATTGCAAAAGCGCTGAAAGATATTCCTCAAACTTCTATTAAGGAACAAATGGGGACTTTTATCCGAAATCATGACGAACTGGACCTGGAACGCTTAACCAAGAAGGAGCGCGAAGAGGTATTCAAAGCTTTTGCGCCCGAACCAAATATGCAAATTTACGGTCGGGGTATACGTCGTCGTCTCGCCCCTATGCTGGGCAATAACAGGGCATGGATTGAACTGACTTACAGTCTATTATTTTCTTTGCCGGGTACTCCCGTATTAAGATATGGTGATGAAATTGGAATGGGAGATGATCTTTCCCTGGAGGAGCGAAATAGTGTACGCACCACCATGCAATGGTCCATGGAAAACCATGGAGGTTTTTCCGCTTCTAAAAAACAAGACATCCCGTTGCCGGCTATTAAAGACGGTAAAAATGGATACAAAAAAATCAATGTGCATGATCAAATGCGAAATCCTAAGTCATTGCTAAATTGGATGGAGCGGGCTATCAGTGTCAGAAAAGAATGCAGGGAATTTGGGTGGGGCGATTATGAACTGATTAAAACAAATAACGACAGGGTGTTGGCCCACTTTTGTCATTGGCAAAATGGTCACACCCTTGCCGTTCATAATTTTAACAACAAAGCGTGTGAGGTGAAATTACGCTTGACAAAAGACCAGGCGGATCACCTCATCGAATGTTTTGCCGATCGGCGTTATACACCATTCGATGTCTCAACGAGGATACTGAAACTTGGACCTTTCGGATATCGGTGGTTTAGAAGGAGTTCATTATTCTTATAAAACATGGCAACATCCGCGCTTTACATTCCACCTGAATGGGATTATAATCCTTCTGCATGGTCACAACGTTGGCCACTCATCCTCATTGCGTTGGTTGGCTTTCAAATCGCATTGTACCTGGGGTTTTATCAACTGGGTATTGTGGCTGAAGTGTGGGACCCATTTTTCGGAAAAGGAAGTGAGAAAGTTTTGAACTCAGCAGTTTCAAAGGCGTTGCCGGTGCCCGATGCTATACTGGGTGCATTTAGCTATTTGTTAGATGCGGTTACAGGTGTCGTTGGAGGTACCAAACGATGGAAGACAAAACCATGGATTGTTGTGCTGTTTGGACTTGCAACGGGGCCGCTAGGCTTAACAAGCGTTTTGTTGGTAATATTGCAACCTGTTCTGGTCGGCGCATGGTGCACGCTATGCCTCGTGACTGCCGTGATTTCCATTGTTATGATTAGTCCGGCCATGGACGAATTATTGGCGAGCCTCCAGTATTTAAAGCGCGCGAAGCGGGAAGGACACTCGTGGTGGGATGCATTTTGGGGTAAGACTTCCGTACATACTAAAGTGCAATAGCTATGTGGGCAGCGGTTATTAGCGTTTTAATTGGTTTGTGGATGATGGCTGCGCCTGAATACTATGCATTTGGCCACATCGAAGGGAAGAATTTTTTTATCGTCGGGCCTTTGGTGGTAACTGCCGCTGTTATTGCAATTTGGGAAGTTAACCGGTCTGCTCGATACTTTAATTTTGTAGCCGGTATATGGATGATGATCTCACCATTGTTACTGCCGTATGAAACGCAATTGGGCATTACAGGAAGTGTAGTTTCCGGCGTACTACTTATTATCTTGTCGTTAATTAAAGGAAAAATTACCCGTAGATATGGCGGTGGATGGGAGCCATTGTTCAAAGAAGATTATTCTTTTTTCAAGGACAAAGTGGTGGTTATTACCGGTGCAACGGGTGGGGTAGGGCGTGTTGCGGCATGGCATTTTGCAAAGGTGGGAGCGCGGGTTGTTCTCATTGCTCGTGACAAAGAGCAATTGGAAAACACGGCCAAAGAAGTTGAAGTTTACGGTGGCCTGGCGATGGCTATTCCGATCGACGTAGCAGATGCTCAAAAACTCGAAGAAGCCGTTGAGCGTATAGAGCATGAGTGGGGCCCCATCGAGGTATGGGTCAACAACGCGATGAACAGTGTGTTTGCTCCATTCAAGGAGATTACCCCCAAGGAATTTGCGAGGGTGACAGAAGTGACTTACCTGGGAACGGTGTATGGCACCATGGCTGTGCTTAACAGAATGTTATCGCGTAATAGAGGTTCAATTGTTTTCGTCGGCTCAGCATTGGCCTATCGAGGTATTCCATTACAGTCTGCTTACTGTGGCGCAAAGCATGGCATTCAGGGATTTTATGATTCATTGAGAACGGAATTGATGCACGAGAAGTCAAACGTAAAAACTTGTATGGTCCAGCTTCCTGCCATGAATACAACACAGTTCGGATGGGTACTAAATAAATTGCCGAATAAAACCAGACCGATGGGAAAAGTCTATCAGCCAGAGGTAGCGGCGCGGGCGATTTTGTTTGCAGCACTTCATAATCGAAGGGAAGTGCTGGTTGGTTTCCCTACCTACAAAGCTATTGTTGGAAATAAAATCGCACCCTGGTACGCCGATTGGGTTTTAGCACGGCAAGGGTTTAAAGGTCAACAAACCGATGTACCAGTAGATCAGGATAGAAAAGATAATTTGTGGAAACCTGTAGGAGAAGATCGCGGTGCTTACGGCGCGTTTGAAGATATCGCGACCGGCAAAAGTTTTACGCTATGGATTTCAATGCATCGCAATTGGGTACGGGCTGCCGTTTTTATTGCCGTGGTCGTTATACTCACGCTGTTATATTTTTATTAATGGGTTACCGTCTAAGCCCCTGCTGCAGGAGGGTTATGGATGCTACACAGATGGGTTGTTTCGTCGATGGAACTGCTGGCATATTTCCCTCATCATTTATGCTACATCACGGGTCGAAACAATCGTTTCATTTTGTCCTCACAGCCACTCACCTCAAGGGATCGTTATCATTTATTTTTCCAGCCTGAAATAAGTCCTCGACACTGCGCTTATTCCTGCGTCGTTTATGATTCAGTACGTTAGAACTTTCCATGTCGCCACGGTCAGGGTACACGATTGGTACTGTTAAACATACACTTTGCATGGGTAGCACATCCTGCCAATCAATGATCAGTTGTTTATAAGCTTTGCCCACCGCCCGAATGTTTCGGTTTAGATCGTATAGGCCTAGCGTGTTTACATTTCCATTATTTTCCCGAAGGGCAGAATCCCAATCCACCTGGTCGGTAAGCGAATACCAGGTAAATCCTAAGATGGGCATCCCGTCGTTCCGGACCCGCATGACATTCGCCCATTGCTTCCAAAGCCAGTTAGCAGCGGCATCGCCTGAGGGTCCTTCCTGCATATTCGTTTCTGTGTGCATAATGGGTAGCCTATAACGGTCATAATATTGAGATGTGATGGTATGATATCCAAAGATCTCCCCCGATGCACGGGTGCTCCCATCCTCAGCAACACGATGCTCGTTGGTCATGTAGTAATCATTGCCCATGATGCAATGACGCTTTAAATTGTTGGAAGTGAAGAAATGATATTCCTCACGTGTCATCCCATTATCCATGAGATACTCATACATCTCTGATTCCACTCTTTTTCCATAGTTGAGATCCAGGGATAAAAACCTTCTGGCATTCATCAACTCCGCCGGTTTGATCGCCTTAGGATTTTCTGCGTGGAAATATTCCGAAGACTCGCTTTGAATAAATATCGCGTTCGGCCGAACTTTCAAGATTTCCTGCATCGCCAGTACATTTGCCTTCACAATATGTTTCAATGCCGTTACAAAGGAGAGATCGGTGGTGAGTTGCTCGTTCCACCATCCATAGTAGGCAGAAAAAATCGCGCAGATATACATCTCGTTGACGGGTGTATACAGCTGGACCCAGGGAAACCTGTTGGCGAATGCCGCTGCATACCCGGCAAAAAGCCTGGGAAAATCTGGATTTTGAAAATTTCCGATCCAATCGGGAACACCGAAATGACATAAGTCTACAATGGGAACTATCTTTCGTTTACGAAGATCCTGAAAGGTTTCGTCGGCGAAACTCCAGTCATATTTATTTTCACCTAAAAAGGTTCGGTGGATAGGTGGACCGTAACGCAAAAATCGGATTCCCAGCTCTTGTACCAGCTCAAAATCTTTTTGCCAATATTTGTAATGGCCACACTTTTCAAATTCGTCCATTCTTACCCGGCCATTGTTGATCGTTGGAATGCTGTTTTCTATTCCAGTCGCAAATAAAAATCGATACGGCATAAGGATTTTAATTATGTGAAAAGAAATTTTTTATTGTCAGGATGGCTGTTGTTCAAGGGAAGAAGCATTGATTGTATCAAATGCTTGCTTAAGGATGTTATACGGCCGGTAACCTACAATGATGATCCCTTTATTAGATGCGGGATTTTGGAAGGTTAGCGTAGGGAACCGTCCTATGGAGTGGAACTTTGTTTTTTGTAAATCATTTCTGAATGCTTCTTTTCCATTTCCCTGATCCCAGTCCTTTTGAAAAGTTGAAAAGTTAAACAACTCGGATTCTAATGTTTTTGCAACAGACAAAAGTATCTCGGGTTTCGAAATATTCTGGCCGTCTTCCATCAGCGCCTTTCGAATTAGCTGTAAATATTTTTCTGCTGCTGCTTGCGACTGTAGCCCTACCGTTTTAACGGCAATGCAAGCTGGATATGAAGAGCTTGGGGGGTCTTCATGCCAGATGCTGTATTTCATCTTCGTCTGTGTGACTTCACTAGCGTGCATCCAAACGGGACCCATCTGAATAGGCCTGGTAACGGAATTGATGGGATCATTGTAATTTTTCCAATGCGGTATCAGGCCACCCATAACATAGTTATGACTGATCTGGCCGCCATATTCGGCAAGAAGTTTTTGCCAGTGTATTTCGAACGCCCAACTCCAACAGCAAAGTGGGTCAGTATAATAGTTGATTTTTATCTGACCCACTTTGTCTGTGTTATTTAGATTTTTTTGCTGAAGATTTTGCTTTTGAAATTGCTGCATCGGGGTTTTTTCTAGTTCTACCACTTGACAAGTCTCCACCAGGGGTCGTTCCAGAAGGCCCGCCATACGAGCTCCACTGTTTTTCTCCTATCGGTGTAGCTGCTGTAACTTCCGCGCTCCTCTCTTTGCTCAGTTCTTCATCCATTTTACGAACGGTAGATTCAGTTCGTTCCGTACCTTCGATCTCCTGGTCGACCAGTCCATTAGTGGCTGCGACATGGGCAATCGGGTCATCGATATATTGCCAAACTTCACCGAGTTCCGGACTCACGCCATCGTTCCATGGTCCGCGTACTTCCTGTCCGTTAGACATGTTAAAATACGTATTGCTATGCCGTGGATCTCCTTGAAGAACACCTGGCGGAAAGTTTGGAGTAATGGTTTGCAATGCAGCATCAAACATTTGGAAGTGCGCGATTTCCCGCGTCATCAAAAACTTCAATGTTTCCTTTACGTATGGATCGTCTGTGAATTTCATCAAATATTCGTAGACAATTTTTGCACGTGCCTCGGCACCCATATTTGAACGTAAATCAACAGTAAGGTCACCGTTGGCATTCACATAGGTACCGCTCCATGGTATACCCCTGCTGTCAGTTAGCACGGGGCCGCCAGCGCTTTCCACAAGGAAATGCGGATTTGCCATGGCTTCGTGGATGACATTTTCTTTTGAGGCCTTTCCGCCGAGCAGTTTCATGATCTCTGATTCATCCGCTGCGTCTTTTAGTTTTCCGTTGACGCCGGAAAGAAGCATTTGAATCGTAGCGCCAACAATTTCGAGATGGCTGAATTCCTCGGTAGCAATGTCCATCAATAAATCATATTTATCTGGATATGGCTCTTTTGCACCGAAGGCTTGCACAAAGTACTGCATAGCAGCTTTCAGTTCACCATTAGGTCCACCAAATTGCTGTAATAGTAAATTAGCAAATCGCGGGTCTGGTCCTGAAACTCTTGCATTGAATTGTAAATCCTTTACATGATAGAACATAATGTGTTGTTTTAATTTTTTTTAATGCGTCAACTAATATGCCACGCGTTTGTCATCTTGTGATTTTTCGCGTCCACTTTCCGTAATGACCAGAATTTCTACTCTCTCTTTCGAAATAGTTGCTTGATGGATTTCAAAGCTTCACTGTGCGCATGCAGTTTTGGTTAGGCAATTCCCCGCTGTGAGAATGTTTTGCCTCAAACGTATGGAGGTCAGCGGGCCATATCACTCGTGAATTTTAATACCGATTTTTTGGTATTTTTTATTCTGACAATAATCTGTCGTTCAGAATTTTCTACAGATTGAGGAACAACCTTCACGAATGAAAATAGTGTATTCCTCTTCGTACCTTTTTTTTATCATTAATAATTGCCACGTCTCGATACATAATATCTGGCATAGAATTGTAATAATTCTTGGCGCCCGTTAGCCGCATTTTAACTTTCATTAAAATTTTAAACATTATGAATACGCCAGAAACTACAACGTTGATTTGCTTTTCGCATCTCCGCTGGAACTTTGTCTACCAACGGCCGCAACATTTAATGAGCCGGTTCTCCAAGGCGATGCGTGTTATCTACATTGAGGAACCATACTTTGACGATACGGTTTCATTTGAAATTACCAACGTGAGCGATAACTTATGGATTGCTGTTCCACACCTGCGAAAAGGAATGAGCGATTCGGAGATCATCAAGCACCAGCGGGACTTCATCTCCAGGATGCTTGTTAATATGAACATTAGCCAATACGTTGCCTGGTACTACACACCGATGGCGTTGCGATTTACGGATCATCTTAATCCATCAGTGATCGTGTACGATTGCATGGACGAATTGACGGGGTTTAAATTTGCGCCGCAAGAGCTCAAAGACCTTGAAAAAAAGTTACTGCAGAAAGCGGACGTGGTGTTTACCGGTGGGTACAGTCTCTATGAAGCTAAAAAACACCAGCATCATTCTATACATCCGTTCCCGAGTAGTATTGAATACCATCATTTTGCGAAAGCAAGAACAATTGTCGAGGATCCCATTGACCAAATCAACATATCCAATCCACGCTTTGGTTTTTATGGGGTTATCGATGAAAGAATGGATATTGACCTAGTGCGGGACATCGCTGAGCAAAGAAGTGAATGGAATATTATCTTACTGGGGCCGGTGGTCAAAATCAGCGAACAGGATTTGCCTCGCCTTCCTAATATTCATTATCTGGGAATGAAAAAGTATGAAGAACTGCCTTCATACCTGGCAGGATGGGATGTTGCCATTATGCCTTTTGCCCGAAACGAGGCCACCAGGTATATCAGCCCAACTAAAACTCCGGAGTTTTTAGCTGCAGGAAAGCCAATCATATCCACACCGATACACGACGTAGTTAAACAATACAGTACTGTTGTTCATTTTGCGGAGACGGCAGAAGAGTTTATTCACATCGCGGAAAATAAGATTGTGCAGAATCAGATGTGGTTAGATAACGTTGATGAAATTTTAAAAGAAAATTCATGGGATAAGACATGGCATAAAATGAATGAATTGATTTTGACAGCCTTAAATTCTACAGAAAATAAACTAGAAGAAAAAAGACAAGAATATGTTTGATTATATGATCGTTGGCGCAGGGTTCGCAGGGTGCGTGCTCGCGGAGAGGTTGGCTACAGTAGCGAACAAAAAAGTGTTGATCGTAGAACAGCGTGATCACATCGGAGGAAACGCCTATGATTACTATAACCATAACGGAATTCTGGTACATAAATATGGCCCCCATATTTTTCATACCAACAGCAAGAAAGTTTTTGACTACCTAAGTCAGTTTACATTGTGGCGGCCCTATGAACATCGGGTGTTAGCGAGTGTCGATGGACAGTTGGTTCCACTTCCTATCAATCTTACTACTATCAACACGCTGTACGGGCTACGCTTAAATTGTGATGAGGTTGAAAGTTTTTTCAACCTGAAGGCTGAAAAAGTAGATAAGATCCGAACCTCCGAAGATGTTGTAGTTAGTAAGGTAGGCCGGGAGTTGTATGAGAAATTTTTCAAGGGGTATACAAAAAAACAATGGGATTTGGATCCTTCTGAGCTGGATGCATCGGTTGCTTCCCGTGTTCCTGTGCGGATAAATAAAGACGATCGTTATTTTACAGATTCATACCAGGCTATGCCGCTGCATGGTTATACTAAAATGTTTAGAAACATGTTGTCGCATCCTAATATTAAGGTGATGCTGAACACCGACTACAAGGAGGTCGTGGATTTTATTCCTTTTCACCGAATGATTTATACCGGACCAATTGATAATTACTTTGACTATTGTTATGGAAAGCTCCCGTACCGGTCAATCGAGTTTAAATTCGATACCCTGGACACGGAACATTATCAGCCGACGGGAACTGTTAATTACCCGAATGAACACGCGTACACCCGCATTACGGAATTTAAGCATCTTACCGGACAACGGCATTCAAAGACAACCATCGTTTATGAGTATCCGAAAGCAGATGGTGATCCTTACTATCCGATCCCCCGTCCGGAAAATGCCGAACTCTACAAAAAATATAAGTTGCTTGCAGACAGCATGACAAATACTTTCTTTACAGGAAGATTAGGTACCTATAAGTATTATAACATGGATCAGGTTGTTGCACAATCACTAACGTTGTTTGAAAAGCTGACACAACAGAAAATTAAACTCGAGCTTAATGGACATGCCAAGGCTTCCTGAAATTTGGGGCGGACTGGAATGTTCTTTTACGCGAGTCCGCGATTCCTATGGCGACCAGCTTGATTATTGTGGCCACTACCGAAGGGGTGTACAGGATATTGAGTACATCGCACAAGTTGGTTTCCGTGCCCTGCGATATCCTATTATATGGGAACGTTATAAGCCTGGCCAGGACGATGTTTCCTGGGATTGGCTTGAAAGGCAATTGAATGCCTTACGGTATTATAACATAAAACCGATCGCAGGTCTTGTGCATCACGGCAGCGGGCCAATTCACGCATGTGTTAATGATCCGTGCTTTAGTAAGGAAATCGAGAAGTTCGCTGCTCAGGTGGCTCGTAAATTTCCCTGGATCGAATATTACACCCCCATAAATGAACCACTAACTACGGCGCGGTTTTGCGGGCTTTATGGGTTTTGGTATCCGCACAAAAAAGACGCGAAATCTTTTGCGGAAATTTTGCTAAATGAATTAAAGGCAACCGTTTTGTCCATGAAAGCTGTACGGAAAGTCAACCCACATGCAAAGCTGGTTCAAACAGAGGATTTAGGTAAAACTTATAGCACGCCGTTGCTGACTTATCAGGCCGAATTTGAAAATGAACGGCGTTGGCTTTCCTATGACCTGTTGTGTGGTGTGGTTAAGCCAGGACATCCTATGTGGCAATATTTAACCTGGGTTGGAATACAAGAAGATGCGTTGGCATTTTTTATTGATAATCCCTGTCCTCCAGATATTATCGGTGCTGATTATTATGCAACATCCGAACGCTTTTTGGATGAGCATATAAACAATTATCCCCCGCATGTTCACGGATCAAATGGAAAGCACAGGTACGCCGATGTGGAAGCGATCCGGATAAAACTTAACAAGCCGCATGGACCTAAAGTCTTGTTGCAAGAGTGCTGGAACCGGTATAAAATTCCTATTGTAATAACGGAAGTACATATACATGGTACTGCCGAAGATCAGATTCGTTGGTTCAACCATATCTGGAGTACCTGCCTGGACCTAGTGAAGAACGGGGTAGATATTAAGGCTGTTACCGCCTGGGCAATGTTCGGTTCTTATGGCTGGAGCAAATTATTAACGGAGCCACCAGGCGAATATGAAAGGGGGGTGTTCGATCTGTCGCCAGGTTATCCGAAGCCGACCGCATACACTCGTTTTCTAAAGGCGTTGGCAGACGACCCTTACTTTAAACATCCGGCATTGTATGAGAAGGGCTGGTGGCAATTGGAAAATCGATTTTTAATGGCAGATCGAATTGATCAATAGAATTGATTTTAGGTAGGTGCAGAATGACTGTTTTTAAATGGTCGTTTTGTTTGCGTCAGCTAGTATAAATTCGTTATGAATGTTTTCAAATCCTTGATTATTGTTCAATCGTCATACACATTTATAACAGCAGCGTGGCCCATCGTGCATATACAAAGTTTCATGGAAGTTACGGGATATAAGACGGATGTGTGGCTGGTAAAAACCGTGGGCGCATTATTGATTCCTGTTGCCTCATGTCTTTTTTCTTTCTTGTGGATCTGGAGAGATCGGAGGCCCGCAGTCATTCTTGGAGTCCTGACTTGCCTTGCATTTATCAGCATTGATTTTTACTACGCCTTAACGGATGTGATTTCTGACATCTACCTGGTTGATGGATTCGTCCAGATTGTCTTTCTATTTTGTTGGATTTATATTTTAGCGAAACACCATGACAGGTTGATTCAGAGGAGAAGTAATGAATAACAAAAATTCGACATAGGCATTCTGTAGAAACTATCATCTAAAAATTTAATGCTTGTGCTTTGCCGAGTCTAATTTATCTGTAATGATAAATTGTCGGAATTCACCTCTTTCCCAGGCGTTGGCTAGCGGATCGACTTGTGGGGTAGAAATGTCAGCCCTGTTTTTTCTTTTTTCATCCGTGGAAATATTGAAGCGCTCGTCCCGGTCCTGTACAAGCTTTGGATCGATTTGACCATCCTTTGTGAACCCCATCATGATCATTGGACTTCCGACAGGGAGCTCTCTTTCTTGATCGGTATGCCAGGTATGAATGGTTTTTCCGTAAGTAGATACCAATTTTTCCATAAGCTCATGCTCTACCGCGTCGGGTATACCTGGGGCAACCAACGTTCCAGACGTCACTTCATAATGATGCGAGTGCCATAATTTTTTTTCTTCTTTTGGAAGCTGTTGAAAAATTTTTTCTGACACGATATATTCAACACCCATAATCTTTGCGTCCTCTCCGTTTCCGTCATAAATTATCGCCTGATGGAAATCTTCATTGAGTTGAGAGACATAATGATGTGCTTCCATCTGTGCTTTCATATTCCCGTTGTAAAAGTGAAAGCCATCCAGGTAAGTATTTATTTTCTTCAAAGGCGATTTATTCTGTATCAGGTCGGCCCCCGATTCAAGTGTTTTTGATTTTGAATCTTTTTCCCCACCAGGTACCTCGACATTCGATCCGGTGTTCTTTCCGCCGCAGTTTACTAAAAGTAAAAAACAAAAAGCCATGGGATAATGATAGTATTTCATAAAGCATGAATTAAATATGAAATGATAAGTCATCACCAGCGCTAAATTGATACCGATTTTTTTAAATGACTGTCATTGAAAAAATGCCGGCTTAACCTAAGTTGTCTAATCGAGTTTTAACGGTGGGGTGGTTTCCTCACAATTGTGGGGAATTTTTTCGTTCTAAACATTGGGGTGGAAAAATTAGCCTTTCTATACGATGATATTCCCTTACAATAAATCTGATTATGTGGTTAAACGATGAGTCGATACAAAATTTTTGGCGATATCCTTGTGAGGCATAATTTTTGACTTCCCTCTACTACATTTCAGTGTTTGGACAATTCACTTTAAAAAAAAATAGTATGCTGGCAATGAATTACAGAGGACCTTTCAGAGTCCGCGCAGATCATAATAAACCTGACCCGGAAATTCTTCATCCTAACGATGCGATCATTCGTGTAACACGTTCGTGTATTTGTGGATCAGACCTTCACTTATACCATGGACTTGTTCCTGATACGCGTGTAGGAATGACATTCGGTCATGAGTTTACAGGAATAGTAGAAGAAATTGGTTCGGGAGTACAGAACTTAAAGGTTGGTGACCATGTCATGGTTCCGTTTAATATAGCTTGTGGCGTCTGCCCATTTTGTAAACAGGAGCTTTATGGTAACTGTCACGAATCCAACCCTGAGGCTACCGCAGTAGGAGGAATATTCGGATATTCTCATACGGCGGGCGGATATGATGGAGGACAGGCGCAGTATGTGCGTGTACCCTATGCGGACGTTGGCCCTATGGTAATTCCACCGGATATGGATCTTGACGATGCAGTGCTTTTAACGGACGTGGTGCCGACGGGTTATCAGGCGGCTGAAATGGGTGGCATAAAGCCAGGTGATACGGTGGTGGTTTTCGGCGCCGGTCCGATCGGGATCATGGCTGCAAAATGTTCGTGGCTATTTGGTGCAGGAAGAGTAATTATTATTGATCAGCTTGATTACCGGCTTGAGTTTGCCCGGACCTACGCGCAATGCGAGGCTTATAATTTTAAAGAACTTGGCGATCCCGTGTTATTTCTCAAGAGAACAACTGATTTTTTTGGAGCCGATGTTTGTATTGACGCTGTGGGATGCGAAGCCGCAGGAAGTAGCATGCAGACATTGACTGGTCGAAAGATGATGCTTCAGGCGGGATCTGCTACGGCGTTACATTGGGCTATCAACTCCGTTAAAAAAGGCGGCGTAGTTTCTATCGTTGGCGTATATGGCCCAACGGGTAACTTGATACCCATTGGGAATGTAGTTAACAAAGGTCTGACCATTCGTGCTAACCAGGCTTCTGTGAAACGCCTGATGCCTAAGCTGATTGAACATGTGCAGGCGGGACGCCTTAATCCGAAAGAGATAATAACACATCGGATTCCTTTGGAAGAAGTGTCCGAGGCTTATCATATATTTTCTACCAAGCTTGATAATTGCATTAAACCTATTCTCATTCCTTCATAAATTTAAATCATATGGAATCAACAATTAAAACCCCGACACGCGAGCATGAAAATATTAAAGGCTGGGGCATCGATGCGGACAGGGAAAACGAACCAACGTATCCGATGAAAAAATTTACGGGCGACGACAGAAAGCGTCTGAACTACGCACGTCCGCCTTTACAAACCACCGATATCGAAGTTTTGCAATCTAATGAGAGACCTGGCCTTACAGCGGTATTTGGTACCTCTACACCACCATCGGGCCTGAGTGGTAAAATCAGGAGATATGCATTTCAATTCAGTGAAGGTAGTTGGGGACATTGGTTGCCGTTAATACTGGCTGACAGGGTAAACGTAATAGAAGGTATTATCGATGACATAAAACAAGGACACTTCCCTAACCTTCTGGCTGAGCGCGGCTGGAAAGCAGAATGGAAATATAATCGCAACGGTGTAATTAAAAAGGCAGTAATTGGTGCAGCAGTTGCCACAGCGGTTGTTGCTTTGATTGCACTCAGAAACAAAAATAAAGACCGTAGTAACGATTAATCATTGTTTAAGGGTTCTCAAAGTAACGGAATAGCGTAAGGTTTTGACAGGCATTATACTATGTTGCCATTCCGTACGAGAGGCGCCTTGCAGCACATACAATGACCGTTTTTCCAACGGGAAGGAAATGATTGCTTTTCGATTTTGCTTCGCTTTGTCATGTGGGCGAAAACGAAAGGTGCAATTGCTTGCTAACGAAATGCCAACGATCATATCAAAAGGCGGTGCATCGCGATGCCAGTTGATGACAGAGCCAGGAGGGTACTCCGTGATAAGCATTTCAGCAAATTCGTTTAATGCATTTACCCTGCGCCTGACTTTTTGAAGAAGCCAATCAAAATCCGTTGGTATATCCGCTCCTTTTGTTAGGACTCGTTTATCAAAACTATAGTCATAACCAAAGCTGGCCACCTTTCTTTTCGCCTCATATCCCTGGAAAATAAACGTATGAAGCGATGTTTCTTTTATCTGATTGCACAGATGTTCCTCTTCTAAGGGCGATAGGAAATCCGGGAGATATACAAAGCCTTCCGGCAGAAACTTGTCAAAAGGAAAAAGGGTATCCATGATCGTTTTCTTCTTGTATAGGACACCTGTTATGTTAAAATTGTTCCCTGGATATCTAATTTACAGCAGTGTTATAACGGATAATAAAAATGCACGACATTTTCCGGTATACCGCCCGTGGCGTGATAAAAATCTAAGGCATGCGTATCGACAAGATCAGCCTGAACAAATACTTCTTTAAATCCCATCGCCTTACAATCTTTTTTTAATAGAAACATCAATTGCTTTCCAAATCCTTTTCGCTGATGCGCTGGCCTGATGGCCAAATCATAAACGTAGACTTCTGCAGATGTAAAATAGTAGGAAGGGAGGATATGAGCAGTTAGGCCGCCGATTACTTCTTTGTTCGAGCGAACCACGTATATCATAAACGTTGGATTCTTTAGCAATGTCGACAGATATTTATCATCTGGAATGTTAAAATTCACCATTTCAAAAGTTTCTTCAAAAACTGTCAATAGCCCTTTGAATAAGTTTAGATCATCGGCACTAGCTTTTAATATTTCTACATTATTTTCCATGGCACTGATGTTAATGGTAGTCCGTATGTTCTGGGTATTTTTTTCGCTGTGGAATCGTTTTCTAAGTGTTGAGATATTGCCATAGGCCGGGGTTAACGAACTATGAAACTATGCAAATTTAAGGCGAACCGCATATGGTTTAACGTTTGTGCTTCTCTTCAAAAACCAAAAATATATAACTATATGAAGATTATATCAACGAAGGTTCATGGGGTATTGGATTATCTCATGGGCGCTATCTTAATAGTAGCTCCGTGGTTATTAAATTTTAATCGAGGTGGAGCAGAGACCTGGATACCTGTTGCCTTGGGTGCCGGCGCGATTATGTACAGTTTGTTCACAAATTATGAATTAAGCGTTTCTAAAAGTATTTCTATGCGGACGCACTTAACGCTTGATCTCATGTCGGGAATTTTGTTAGCAGCGTCGCCATGGATTTTTGGATTTAACGACTATGTTTATCTACCGCACCTGATCTTAGGTATTGTTGAAATCGGTGCAGCCTCCATGACAGAGGTAACTCCGCGCTATGACTATAGCGCTGGTCACAACGTGCATTAGTTTTTTTCTTTTTGTTAAAGATGAAGGCCAGTGTTCTGGCTTTCATCTTTGCTGTGTTTAGGTAAAAAAGCTAGCTCTTTTATATTATTGCATTACCCACCGCACAGCGGTGACGACGATGTCCGTAATGAGTTGCAATAACCCCATCATAAAATGCTACATCTTTTTATAATTGAAGACGACGAAGACGACAGAGATTTACTCTGCGACGCGATTCATGAAATCGAACCAAAAATTAAATGTTTCCTGGCCCGGAATGGTTAAGAAGCGTTGACTAGCCTCGCCTCGATCAATTCCCAAAACCAAGATTAATTTTTTTTGATTTAAACATGCCGCGTAAAAACGGTGTTCAATGCTTAAAGGAACTCAAAGGCGATCGGTTGTTACGGGACATCCCGGTCGTTATTTATACAACGTCGAAAAGCATCGAAAAAAAATGGAATGTGAAAAGTTGGGCGCAGTCCATTTTATAACTAAACCCACGAGCTTCAATGAACGCTGTCGAGTCATCTCAAATGTGCTTTATAGAGAAATGATAATTCACGACTAGTGTGTTTGCTAAACCCAACAATATTTTGACCGCTGGGGCTCTTGGGGTTTTACTTATATGTAAAAGCTTACAAAAAGGTACCTCAGCGCAAGCCTCGCGGCCGAAGATGGACCTTGCCAGCCATGGTACAGTGGTAGCAAGTTAGCAGACGCCTCAAGCGTGCCCCGGTACGTTCATCATGCCTATTACGGACCTGTATAATCATAAACTGGTCGATGTGGAGAACCGTTCAAAGAATTGGCCGGTTACATCAGGGCCGCTACTTTCGGAAAGAATAAAACTCACAACCCTTGAGTTATGCACATTGTGTATAACTATTGTGGATAAGATCATGATTAGGAAGTAGTTACAAATGTCCCTGTGGATTTTTTTTCACAATAAGCAAGGGATTAAATTCCCCTTTGGCGATTTCTATGACATGCGTGCGGGAGTTCCGGGAATGCTTTTTTATTGGCCGTAGCGGAAGGAATAACAAAAGCGGCTGACAACTTTTTTGCCCTTATGATGAAGATCTTTTTGGTTCGAAGACATTCGTCATCCCCTTCTTCATCAAAAAATCAGTCCTTTGTTCACGCGATTCAAACTCCTCTCCGGTGAAGTAAGTTGAGTAATAGATAACAGTAATGAAACTATTCGTTTAAACTGTTGTGATAAACAACGTCTGCTTATGGCGTGGCGTTTGGATCACGAGGATAACATAAAGTACTGCAGGTTAGCAATGCTATCGTTGTCTGTAAAGGCGGAAGGAATTCCGCCTTTACTTTTTTGTATATTGGACACAATGGAAATCATAGTCCGGGAAGTGTCATCGAAAAAGGATTTTAAGACCTTTATCACATTTCCAAACTGTCTTTATGCCCGGCATCCCTATTGGGTTCCTCCATTACAAGCCGACGAGAAAGCTACGCTTTCCGCGAATAAAAATCCGGCCTTTGAATATTGTGAAGCAACGTACTGGCTGGCCTATATAAACAACCAGCCTGTCGGGCGAATCGCGGGTATTATTAACCATGCCTTTATAGCTAAATCCGGCAACCAGTACGCACGCTTTGGCTGGTTTGACTTTATCGATGATAGCGACGTTTGTGAAGCATTATTAAATGCTTTGGAAGTTTGGGCATTGAAGAAGGGTATGGTCGCTGTGCAGGGGCCTTTGGGCTTTACCGACTTTGACGCTGAGGGAATGTTAGTCGACGGATTCGATAAACTGGGTACTATGACCACCCTTTATAATTTTCCATATTATCCGAAGTACCTGGAAAAATTTAACTACAACAAAGACGTAGACTGGATTGAGTTTGAAGTATTGATCCCTGCAGTGATTCCTTCCCGGGTTGTGAAACTGGCTGATGCGGCAACGGCAAAGTATAATCTTGAGGTTTTGAAGGTGCGGACATCGCGCGAATTGTTGCCTTATGCATCCGGCTTGTTTGGGCTGATTAATCAATCATTTGCAAACTTATACGGTGTTGTGCCATTGTCTGCCAAGCAAATCGAGGCATATACAAATCAATATTTTTCATTTATCAGTCCGTCGTACGTTTCGTTGGTTTTACGACAAGGCAGTGTAGTAGCTTTTGCAATTGCTATTCCGTCGTTATCAAAAGCTTTACAGAAAGCGAAAGGAAAACTTTTTCCAGCAGGAATATTTTATCTATACCATGCGTTGAAAAGAAATTCGGTTGCAGATCTCTATCTCATCGGTATTCACCCGGAGTTGCAAGGCAAGGGAGTCACAGCATTGTTGATTCAAGACCTGAGCAAAAAATTAAGAAGAAAAAATATCACCACTGCCATTACCCATCCAATTTTGGAGAATAACAGCCAGATGATTTCTTTCTGGAAGGATTATGAAAATAGATTTTATAAACGGCGCAGGTGTTATATTAAATTCCTAAATATGTGATGATGGCGACTTCTTTCTCTAAGGTTTCAACGGCATGGCATCATGCATGGCAGTCAAAACAGTTCAGAACTCAGGCAGTTGTCACCGCGCTATTGCTGGTATTCCTGGCCTTTTCCATCAATAAGTTTTTTGCATTTATTCAGACAAGGCAGGGGGCTCCGCTGAATGATCCGATACTGAATGAGATTCCACCTTATGATATGTCTGTTTACATTTTTGTGCTGATTTATCTGGGATTGATCATTGGGCTTATGTATCTGATACCTTATCCTATGATTTTATTGCGGGTACTACAAGCTTATGTGATGGTTGTATTTATAAGGGTATGTACGATTTTTATGTTTCCATTGGAGCCGTCGGAGTCGATTATTCCGTTAAGGGATCCGTTGATTGACCAATTTTTTTACGCTAACAATGTGATTACAAAAGACCTTTTTTTCTCCGGCCATGTAGCTACGTTGTTTTTGCTGGTGCTTGCCCTGCCGAATCCGCTCATGAAGTATTTATATGTAGTGATTACCCTGGCCGTTGCGATACTGATTCTTATACAACATGTCCATTACTCCATTGACATCATAGCCGCCCCGGTTTTTGCCTGGATTTGTTACAGGTTAACAAAACTGTTTGAGGTAAACCGTCAAGTCGGTGGTTGAAAAGCAGCGGCATTAATGGTCCTCCGCTTGCAGGGAAGAAAACATGTCCGATTCTTGTGTATAGACTGGAAGCGCTTCTTTATGATTTGGTTCTTCTCCTTGACGGTGAAGATCATCAATCGCCGTTCGTATTCGGTTGCTGATCATGGCGGCAATGTTCGGAAGGTTTGTTGTAGCAAGTGAATTATCCAACGCTTCCATTGGGTTGGTTGCAGAGACTTCCAGCTCTCCATTTTCATGTTGCTGCACGACGATGTTGCAAGGAAGCATTGATCCAATATGTGATTCAATACTGATGGCATTATAAACCAACTGCGGACTACAGGCAACGATAATTTTATAATTACGAAAGTCAATTTGAATGTTTTGTTTCAGTGCATCCTTTATATCCAGTGTAGTTACTATACTGAATCCCTGCTGTTGTAACGACTGACTGATTTTGCTCACTGCATCCTCAAAGGACATTTTAATTCTTCTGGAATAGTAGTATTGCATGTTGTGAAGGATTTTATTGATGCATACTAGCGTCTTCAGTACCTACGGCCAATGATATTGGTCACCGGCAAAACTGACAATATTCATGAAGGTTATGAACGCCAAATAAACGAACATTGGATGTGACACCCTCCAAGTATTAACTTAACAAAGAAACAGATTTTGCTTATGACCTATGGAACTGTTAATTGATTTTTTTTCAAGCATTGATCCGCTACTCGCAGCCCTTGTTGCCACAATTTTCACTTGGGCACTAACCGCATTGGGTGCCTCCCTTGTTTTTTTATTTGCCGATATGAGCCGTAAAATGCTTGACATAATGTTGGGCTTCACCGGGGGTGTAATGGTGGCAGCAAGTTTCTGGTCACTGCTTTCACCCGCGATAGAAATTTCAGGAAACCTTGGAGTACCTTCATGGTTTCCGGCGGCCAGCGGTTTTTTTCTTGGGGCCATGTTTTTATATGGTTTAGATAAACTACTTCCTCACCTTCACCTGAATTTCTTAACGCACGAGAAAGAGGGCGTGCCGACCAGTTGGCATAAAACTATTTTGATGGTCTTGGCAATCACATTACACAACATCCCGGAAGGACTTGCCGTCGGAATTGCCTTCGGTGCTGCTGCGGCCAATGTCGAAGGAGCTGAAGTCACCGGGGCCATTGCTTTGGCTATTGGTATAGGCCTTCAAAATTTCCCTGAGGGAACTGCAATCGCAGTGCCTTTGAGAGGAAGTGGATTAAGTCGCTCGAAAAGTTTTTTCTGGGGGCAACTGTCCGCCGCAGTTGAACCTGTCGCAGGTGTGGCCGGTGCAGCCTTCGTTATTTATTTCACTCCCATTCTTCCATACGCATTGGCATTTGCGGCCGGTGCCATGATGTACGTGGTTGTCGAGGAGGTTATCCCCGAAACTCAACGTGATAAATACGCCGACTTTGCCACGCTTGGGTTTATCGGCGGATTTATCATCATGATGGTATTGGATGTAGGCTTAGGATAAATAAACGTTACGCATACCGAAGCAACATGGCAACCCTGCCATTTTTCTCCAGTTCGCCGTTTTCAACAATGACAATTTCTCCACCTTTTTCATTCACGATTTCTATAAGATCGTCAACGGCGTCACTAATTATTTCGTAGTTGCCAGCCGGTGGACTTAAATATATCCGCGTGTCGTTACCCGGATCTTTGTATGCGGCTTCCTGGTAATCCTTCTCCACCAGTAATGTTAATCCTTTGCCTTCATTGGCCGCTTTCCAGACATCCCGAATACCGTCAGTTGCCAGATTCTTTCCAAAGGCCTCTTGCAATTTCTGCAACGTTTCCTTCTGAGATGACCTGATATATTCCTTCATTTTAGACCATGCTAATTCTGAAAGCGGATGCAGTGCATCGTATTCGTAGTTACCTCTAATTTTTCCAATTACATTTTCACGATGATGCGTAACATGTTCGAAATTGGCTAACTGTTCTTCTACACCAGCCACTAACAATGGGACGTCGCCTTTTATATATTTATCGATGGCTTCGTCAACTTGCTTGATGAAGGCGATTTGCCTCGTTTCCTGGAGAATGGATTTATCTCGCTCGTAACTTTTTAATCCGGAGCTGGAATCATTTGTTATACTGGGCCTGGCATACTCATATTCTTCGGAATACTGTTTAGGAAAATCATCATTCCTGATCTCCTGTAAATCCCATCCCTGGCATTTAAAAAGTGGAACCCGCTTTTTGCTTACAGCTAACAAATAGTATGGTTTCAGAAATTGTGCAAAGTAAAAGAGATCGCGAATCTCGAAGTTCTTCCCAAGCATGACCTTCTCTTTGACTTCGAATGGAAGCAGAAGAATCCTGGATACATTAGGCGAGACAAAAATGGCCATGCCTTCCTGCAGTCGTAGATAATCGATTTTTTCTGATAGCGTATCAAGTTTCTCCTGGAGCTGCATACCAACCTGCTTTGGCCATGCACTATTGTTCAATAAATCTTTAGCGTGATCGATGGCTTTCCGTACGGCAATAGGATCTTGCATTCGTTCCCGTGAATATCGGTGTGTCGGAACTGTTATCGTTATACAAGGATTTCCCTTCTCTGTAAGCAATTGTTTGATGTCGGATAGATTCATACGATTTGTGTTTTGATGGGGTTATAAAAGGCAATTACTCTCCAATAGAAAGGCGCCGATTATTTAATCAAAACTAGCTGTGAAGACATCGAAAGTGTATGATGAAAATCAGAATGGAAACGGATTTTTATCAATCGACAAAGAAACTTTTGCCGCGTCTGCTGCCGGTCAACCCACAAATCCATCATAACATCAGTATCTCGGGTGCTATAGCATTGGTCAAAGCTATTTATGGCTGGAGGCAATATCGAAATTGAAACCGTCACCGGGTTCCGAAAGGCTCCAACCAAGTGGAAGGTGCATTCAATTATAACGGTCAATATATGCTATGCGATTTTAGAGATTTCAATCAACTAATTTTGGCAAGCTTAAGCAGAAAGTGCTGCCTTTCCCTTCCTCGCTTTCGAACCATACCCGGCCACCCATAAGTTCAATGAGATTTTTACAGATCCATAATCCAAGGCCAACCGATTTTTCACCGTTTAATCCGGTTCGGCCAATCTTTCCCGTTCGATCAAAAATATAAGGCTGCAAATCATCCGGAATGCCAATACCGCGGTCTTCAACGCTTATGATAACCTCGTCGGAAGTTTCTTCTATTTTTATTACAATCGGTTCGGTTGGCGGACTAAACTTAATAGCATTGGAGAGATAATTATTTACTACCTGCAAAAGCTTTAGATCATCCGTAAACGTAAATATGGATTTTGAGTCATGAATTAAAAGAAACTTCCGGTGGGAGTAAATGTGTTGAAGTTCCTGGTGCACGATTTTAATTTTATCGACAACATCAATCCTCGTTTGCTTTACTAAAATCTCGGGCGACTCCACATGCTCTTTCTTCATCAGGTCGTTAATCATTTCAATAGAACGTTTGCTGTTTTCCCGCAGCAGGCTGATATACGTTCGGAGATGACTATTGCCAGAATCGTTTAAATGTTTTTCCGCTTCTTGCGATAGGTTTTGCATTAAGGCTAAGGCGCCACTGATGTTATGCGTTAATGTATCCAACATGGTATTTTTGCGTGCACCAAATTCTACCAGGTAATTCTCATACGCCCTTGTTCGCGTAATGTCGCGCAAATAAAAAAGCAACGTTGAATTATTCGACAATAAATAAGCACTGCAACAGATGTGTATTTTATCCTCGCCCCTTTTCAACCGAACTTCAATGTCTTGAACTGCTCGTTTTTCAAAAATCTGAGCAAAGCTATTTTTCAGATATTCCCGGTCTTCAGGAACGACCAATTCTATCATAGATTCATCGTGCTTTGGGAAATGGTTTACATAATCTCCAACAAGATCTGCAACGGCTGAATTTGTATACTGTATTTGCCGGGATCGCAGATCATATAAAACCAAACCATCTTTTAAATAAGTGCCAACTTCCTCAAGCTCATTAAGCTGAACATTGTATTGCTCCATATTTTAAAAAGGAAAAATCAAACAAATTGTTCAGAAAGAGTGGCATGTTTATTTCTTGATGACGCCAATGGCGGAGGCATAGGCAACCAGTTCCACGGTGTTTTTAACGTTACTTTTTTCAAGCATATTTTTCCTGTGTGTTTCTACCGTGCGCTCGGTAATGAATAATTGGTCGGCTATTTCTTTCGATGATCTCCCTTCCGACAACAAGTTCAATACTTCACGTTCTCGCTGGGAAAATATTTCGCCTTTGCTTCGAAGATTATTTTCAAGGCCCAATAGAAATTGATTTAAGTTTTTAAGCCGGCTGGAAGTTTCGGAGCATATGAATTTTTTGCCTTGGTTAACAACCTTAATGGCAAGTACCAATTCTTCAAAGCCCGCTTTTTTTGAAACAAAACCTAATGCACCCGACTTGATAATCAGCGCCACCCGGTCGGCATCATCATAGACCGAATGCGCAACGATTTTTATCTGCGGATATTTTTGTTGTATCAGCCTGCAAATTTGAAATCCGTTCAAAATTTTCAGGTCTTCCATTGCGTCGAGATATATATCCAGTATCAGCACATCGATGTGTACCTGGTCTAAAGCATTTAGCAGTTCTTCGCCATTTTTGGCTTCACCAACAATTTCAATTTCGTCGTCAAGGTTTAATAAATGACGGATACCGTCGCGCATAATTTTATAATCCTCGACATGAAATACTTTGATCTTTTTGTTCATATTGAGTAAAACCCAAAGAAGCATATGATGTTGATTTAAACCTAAGCCATATGGAAAAAACTGGCACAAAATCCCAAAATCTACGGATAGCTTTTTTGGGGTGGTAGCCAATACCTTTGAGGAACTAAAGGCCGATGGCCAGAGATGATGTATGAAATTTGAAATTAGCTACCACCAACTAAAACCAACGCTACGTGCTATTCAGAATCAACATATCAGCGTTGCAATTAAAAACCGTTCGGGTAAGTGGTCACATGAATACTTTGTTATTCAGGAGCTAAAGGAGTTTGTCAGTGACGAGGTAAAAGCAACAGCAATCGTGTTGCGTTCTGAACTTCATTGGGAGATAGTGGACATCCAGTCAATTTCAGGATTGAAATTAAACAAGTATCTCCATATTAACGGGCAGCTTTTTTCAGAACTTAAGTTGACGGCTGCCAAAGAAAATTCGCTCGTTTTACATAACGTGCCATAAGTATTTGTTACCCGGATCGATTTGTTGCACACCTATGAAGAACCTGTGTAACATTTAAACCATCGCCAATGGCTGGCAACTTGTCCGGCTAAAAACTTTTTGAAAAAATTAATAAAGCACAAATGGTAGCACTTTATATAGATGATGATGAGGAAGATGTCGAATTCTTTGTAGAGGCGATAAAGACAATTGACCCGGCATGTTCTTGTGTGACCGCAGTAAATGGCCGTGACGGCCTTAAAACACTGGAAGCCGTTACACCTGACATTATTTTTTTAGACATTAATATGCCTGTGTTGAATGGAAAGGAAACGCTTCGCTTGCTTAAAAGTTCTACCAGGTTCCATAAGATCCCAGTGTTTATGATTTCCACGAGCAAAAATCCTGACGAAATTAGTATTTGTACACAGTTGGGAGCGAACGATTTTATAATCAAGCCTAATACCTTTTCCGAATTATGCAAGACACTTGAAAGAATTTTTGAATCGCAGAAGCAAACAAGTATCGATTCCAATTCAGATGCATTCAACTTAAGTTAGTGTAGTGCATAAATCTTTAGAAAAAATCGAATGCTTTACTTTACTTTGTACTGACTCAAAAGCGTTCAGATTTGAAAGTGACTATCCTTATACTCCTCAGCCTATCAAGCTGGGGCGCCACGCAGGCACAACAAGCGTCCAATAGAAACCATTACGTCTGCTTTCAATCCACAGACGTATATCATGATAAAACGAGCTGTTCCGCGTTGCAATTTTGTTCAGGTGGAAAAATCAGGAAAACAAAAAATATTGACGGTCTAAAGCCCTGCAAAAAGTGCGCCCGCCCTGTGATCTCTTATCGCGCCTCCGGTTTTTCTAATATCAAGAATGTGTTAGGAGTGAAAGACAAAAAGCAAATTGCCGATTCTCTTGGAACTTCGGAGGCCACCATTAAACGGCCAGGTGATTTGTTTATTCGTATCAGTGGACCGCCAGATAGCCGAACCGTTAACTTACTCGAGTTTTACTTTAATAAACCGGTGGCATTTAATGAAGACTCGCTTTTTTCTAATGAATTCTACAACCGCTTGGGTCTGCAAATGAAGGGATGTAAATCGGACACTATAAGAGTTAGCACACCTCATCCGGTCACCGGGAAAATTAAAAAGGATGTTTCTATTGAATATCGAGGTTGTGCTGTTGTCGAGCCGCGAGATCAGTATGAAGACATCAGCAAATATTATTATGAACTAACCTTCATTGCCAAAGAAGGATCTATGTCCACAGAACTGGAGAAAGTTCAGCTTTATCTAAAGGCAGAACGGAACTGAATCGCGCATGTAATCCTATTTCGGATCATCTTTAGAAAGAATAAAAACTGTACCTCCGGGATCCATGATCCAATGCATTTCATTTGGTATCTCCTCAAGTTCATCGCACGGGTGAACACCTTTCAATTCCAGATATTGGGTGGCACTTTCAACCTGTGGAGTTTTTAATTCAAGCCATATTTCCGAGTGCGTGTAATTATCCACACAATCAAGCCAAACCGTATTGGGACCAAAGGCGACTTGGTGTGTTCTGGATACAGTTGGATTATCAATTGGTTTTTCAGCGATGGGCAACTTTAACACGTCCCGGTAAAAGGCCACGGTTTGATCATATTTGCTTTTTGGAATCTTGATGGCAATGTTGATGCCTCCCGAGAATTTTACGTCTCCAGTCATACTATTTGTTAATTGATGGTATTGTGCCTAACGGGAAAAGAAAAGTTAGGTTCTAACACATTAGAATGTTGGCTGAATTTGTAATTCTCCGGCTAAACCGGCTACTGATGGGGAAATAATCGAGACGCGTATGAATTGGAAATTTTTTGCCGGTAAAACAGAAAGCAAACCAAAATCAAAGCTTCGTGAGTGGCGTGAGGCTATCGTTTTTGCTGTGGTTGTCGCAACGCTCATTCGCTGGGGAACAGTGGAAGCCTTCGTGATTCCAACACCATCGATGGAAAATTCACTTTTGGTTGGTGATTATCTTTTCGTCAGTAAAATACATTACGGCCCACGAACTCCAAGAACACCGCTTCAAATACCCTTGACGCATCAAACAATTTGGGGTACTGAGATTCCATCGTACCTGGATTGGATTCAATTGCCATCCTGGCGTTTGCCTGGTATTAGTCACGTTAAAAGAGAAGATGTGGTGGTATTTAATGTTCCTGACCTGACCATGAATGAAGGGGTGGAGCGGCCTATTGATCTTAAAACATACTATGTGAAAAGATGCGTGGGCATTCCCGGAGATACATTGGTGATAAAGGAACGTGCGGTTAGCGTCAACGGAAAATTACTCAGTCTTCCACCCGATATGAAAGTTAGTTATCTGGTGACCTCAAAAGATGAAATCAATAAACGCAATCTTACCAGGTTGGGTTTGGATGACGATGATTACTATTTCCTTGGCAGGACCAATAACAATCAAGTAATTTATAAAATGCTTTTGACTACAGCTCAGTTAGAGAGTGTTAAAAATGCAACCTACATAACCAATGTTGGCGACGACTATACAACGCATGATGGTCCTGACAAAGATATTTTCCCCACGATCATGAATACTTCCTGGAACAATGATAACTATGGCCCGCTGGTTATTCCCCGCAAAGGAATGACTATTGAAGTCAACGATTCAACGCTTGGGATGTACGGTGAAACGATCCGTTTATACGAACATGTTGAAGACATTTCAGTGACGAGAGAAGCATTAATAGTTAATGGACATGCATTGAAGGAATATACTTTTAAACAAGATTATTATTTCATGATGGGCGATAACCGGAATAATTCTCTTGACTCCCGTTACTGGGGATTTGTTCCTGGAGATCATATTGTGGGCAAGCCGCTATTCATTTGGTTTTCCGTTAACCAGGATGGCGATCTGCTGCAAAAGATACGGTGGCGCCGGCTGTTCAAGGCAGCTCAATAGATTTCTGAAATAACGTTTGATGGACTAACGTTTGTCTTTGGCGTTGGGAATAATAGATATGGTGCCATCCCGTTCGAGCACGGCATATTTGATGTCATCCATACGTTCCAATCCATGAGTTTCGCGCGCGGCTTCTAATACATCTTCTTCATCCACTTTGGATTTTTCCATCCGCTTAACCAATGGCTTGCCATGGTCCACAATGACCAGTGGTGCGCCTTCACTTGTAATTTGAAACCATTTTGATTTCTCCTTCAGAAGAGAGAAGAGGTAGTCTATGCCGACCAGGGTACAAACCATCACAAAACAGGCCATCAAAGAATAATCCTCCCCGATAAGAGCGTCAGTAGTAGTTTCACTGATGATGAGTAACAGAACAAAGTCAAACGTTGTAACCTCAGCCAGACTGCGTTTTCCGAGTATTCGAAATATTACATAGACAAAAAGGTAAACCGCTACGCCTCTTATAACCGGATTCATAACTAAGGGAATATAAAGTGATTGATATCAAACTCCTTGTTGTTCACTTGTATTGAGCCATTGATGTTACCCACATGCTGCGGGATTAAATAAAATGTGATCGACATTCCATCACTTCCTTTGAACAAATAATGCACGCGATCATCCTGAAATTTATTTTCATTTGGTTGCGGCACAATGGATGCAACTTCAAACTTTTTAAGATAGGCGGTAGGGAAAGATACCATCGCACCATCAGTGCTGTTTTGTAATTGCACTTTAATTTCCATTCTTGCCTGAAACCGGTATTGTCGCTGGTACTCAACCGTAACATGGCCATTGGTAATTTTCCTGGCACTGATTAAACCATCTCCATATAAACCGACAGCGGCAGTCAGCACCAGCGCAAAAATAAAATACAACCCGACAGCTTGTACCTTCCAGCCCCTTTCCTGCATTGACATGTGCTCGTCAATCTGAAGCTGAGTCTTGATATGTTCTACTGAATGCTTATTTTTTGACATCTCACAAAAAATATAAACGACTCCAATAAATAATGTACCAGTCTTCAATATGAGCGTACAGCGTTTCTAAGGCATTTCCCAGTGTTGAAATATCGCCTCAATTCTAATTTCCTCAGAAACTAATCCAACAATTTACTCTTCCGGGTTAAGATTTTTCTCTTCGTCAGTTCCATGGCGTCCGATGGTATTACCATACTGAATTTCGCCAAGTGCCGCCTTTTTTTGCTGCAGTTCAGGATGCTTATTGTTGGTTTTTTTAGCGGCGGGGGTTTTCCCTTCCGGCCTTGCTGGTGTATTTTTTCCTTTGGCTTTCATATGGATTGATCATTGTTTGAAGGTATAACATGTCCGCCCATAGATAGGTTATCCAGCATTGACAAACGGGCCTGAAGAAGTTGGGTAGGGATTCATTTTAAAGAGACGGGCAGCGTGCGCAAAGGATTTTTTCTTCGCATCCAAATCATAAATGTGGGAAGCAATCATGATTTCATTGACTTCTGTTTTGTTAAGAAATGATTGTAACGATTCTCTTACGGTTTTTGGGCTGCCGACGAAAGTATATTTCATCATTTGTAAGACACCCGCTTTTTCTACTTCGGTCCAAATTTTCTCCATGGAGTTGACTGGTGGAGGCATAGGTCTCCGGGTATTTCGAAACATACCCAAGGCCATTTGGTAAAGCGAGGTTACGAGAAAATTTGCTTCTTCATCATCGTCGGCAATAGTAACATTTACGCATGCCATCGAATAGGGTTCATCAAGAAATGCAGAAGGCTTGAAGTTTTTCTTATATAATTGTAAAGCATCCTCCAGCTGCGTTGGCGCAAAGTGAGACGCAAAGGCAAAAGGCAACCCTAACAAAGCCGCCAAGCCTGCGCTATAGGTACTTGAGCCCAGTAGCCACACCGGTACATTTGTCTCTTGCCCCGGCACAGCCCTTACTTTTGCCTGAGGGTCTCGCGGACCAAGGTAATTGATGAGTTCGACTACGTCATTAGGAAATTCGTTAATATCTCCTTTCAGGTTTCTTCTTAACGCATATGAAGTAACAGCATCTGTTCCGGGGGCTCGTCCGATCCCAAGGTCTATGCGTCCCGGATACAATGAAGCGAGCGTTCCGAATTGTTCGGCGATCACGAGTGGTGCATGATTAGGCAGCATAACACCGCCCGATCCGACTCTGATAAAGGATGTTCCGCCGGCAACATAGCCAATGAGTACGGCGGTAGCGGCTGACGCCACACTCTCCATGTTGTGGTGTTCCGCAAACCAATACCGCGTATAGCCTAACTGTTCAGCATGTTGGGCTAGTAACATACTTCTTTTGAAAGCCTCTGTGGCTGAAGGATCTCCTTGAATAATGGTGGCCAGATCTAAAACCGAAACTGGGATATCTGCTAATTCTTTTTTCATATCGTTTAATGTACGCGCTTCCTGCTGAAAAAGTTCGGAGGCCGTTGCCTTATAAGGTAATCCGGTATTGGGGGCTAGGTTTATTATACGTAACAATAAGCACTTCTATTTCAAGATTATCGCGCTAACATTGCGTACCCCACATCGTGTGGAAGTGAGGAGTTCTGGCCACAGGCACCAGCCGCAAATTTTGAAAAATGCGTATGTATTCGATTGCAGAGCGAGGGCATAAAATTTGACTGCCGTTGTGTAAAATAACTTGTTCCACTAAAAACACACGATTTATGAGAAAGCTATTATTTATCTTTTGCATGACTGCAATGCTTGCTGCCTGCGGAGATGGCAAAAACCGGACATCGGATGTAGACGCTAATGAAAGTGTGGAGGAAAACGCTGGCGAAACCGTTTCCCCTGCACTGGAAGATTCTGCTAGTATGCAAGAGACCGATTCTCTTGGTACCGAACTTCACAAGGACGATTCTATCAAATAAGGATAATATTCCGCCGTTGATGAATGATCTTCAATGGCGGACTTATTTTTATCCGTCCACTAGCGTACGTTTGATCAGTTTATTCCGCTGTGCCAGTAGCTAACTCGTTGCTGGAATACTAAGCCGCTTTGAAATCCCTTTCAAACAACGTAATCAGCCTCTATGTAGAAACAAAATGCACGCTGTGTCTTACGCACAGTGGTTTTGGCATGAATTCTTTTACCGTACCCGGTCGCCGTGTAAATACGCAGATTGTTAGAGGTCAGTTAATTAGGAGCTCACTAAAATTTTTTTTAAAAAAAATATGCAGAAGATGTAAAATATATCGGCGTAAATAAGAAATTTAAGAACTGGCAAGGTATGGTTAATTGGGTTATCTTGTCTAATGCAGAGTTCCTGTTTCAGGGACTCTGCTCTTTTTTATAGCCTTTTTTGGATAAATACCTGCTGAGGTTGGGTAGATACACATCAAACATCTTTCAGCCACTTTATAATGATCGTAGGCAGATAAAGTAAATGATTAAGCCATCATGATTAGAAGAAATTTCTTAAAGGGACTTTCGCTTTTAGGCGCTGGCAGTGTAGTAAATAGCAATGCTGCCGTCGCCGCAAAAATTGATGGACTCGAAGATCAAAGGGCATATTGGGTGAATACCTTAACGCGAATTACGTCGCCAGTGCTGGAGTCGCTAAGTCAGGAAAAACTCAAGGTCCGAATGCCTGTCGAAGCTTATCCTAACAGTATAGAGGGAAGAAAAAAAGTGACATACCTCGAAGCTTTTGGAAGGAGCATGGCCGGGTTGGCGCCGTGGCTTGAACTTGGCCCGGATGATACATCGGAGGGAAAAATTAGAATGCAGTTTATAAAGATGGCAACAGCTTCTTTAAAAAATGCTGTTAATCCATCATCGTTGGATTATATGAACTTTGCAGAAGGAAGCCAGCCACTCGTAGATGCAGCATTCCTCGCGCATGCATTGTTGCGTGCACCAAAACAATTATGGGGGAATATGGATCGAGGTGCGCAAGAAAATATCCTCAACGCGCTGGAGGCCACGCGTATCATAAAACCATATTATAGTAACTGGCTCCTGTTTACTGCAATGATTGAAGCGGCGCTCCTAAAATTTGCGCACGAGTACGATGCTGTTAGAGTTGACTATGCACTCAAACAACACGAAGTCTGGTACAAAGGAGATGGCGTGTATGGTGATGGTCCTGATTTTCACTTTGACTACTATAACAGCTACGTCATTCAACCCATGATGCTGGACATTATAAAAACTGTTGTAGAAGAACGAGGTGAAATGAAAGATGAATTCGCCCTTATCCAAAAAAGAGCGAAACGATATGCGGAAATCCAGGAGCGATTGATATCACCAGAAGGAACATTTCCGCCTATTGGAAGATCCATTGCATATCGCTGCGGAGCTTTTCAATTATTGGCACAGATGGCTCTTCAAAAACAATTGCCCGATTCATTGCAACCAGCTCAAATTCGCAGTGCGCTAAGCGCCGTCATCTCGCGAACCATATATGCACCGGGTACATTTGATAAAGATGGATGGCTTTCCATTGGATTGGCGGGACACCAACCTGAAGTGGGAGAACCCTACATTTCGACTGGCAGTTTATACCTGTGTTCGGTGGCATTTCTGCCGCTCGGATTACCCGCGATAGATGAGTTTTGGTCCAGCCCATCCGTTGAATGGACCAGCAAGAAAGCTTTTTCAGGAAAAAATTTTCCTATTGACAAAGCATTAAAATGACGTAAAAGTTAAAGGCTTTTTGCAGTCTGGCGCTAATAAATCAAAGTGGTCGTTTAATAGACCTTTTGCTTCGACTCCTTCGGAATTATGGTCGTATCGGAAATTTTAACCGGCACTTCTACAGGTTTATCCATTATCCGACCCCACCAGATCTTACCCCAGATGCGCTCGTGCAGATAAAACAACCCGATTTTTGTAAACACCTCAAAACCACCAATAGCCACTGCATTAAGTGGAACACCCGTGATAAGATAGGCGATGAAAATAGTATCAATTGTTCCGATCGTACGCCAGCTGATTCCCTTCACCAGGCTTCGGCCATGGGTTGGACCAACACCGTGGATTCTTCCCCAAGGAATTTTATCCCAAACCCGTTCATGGAGATAATACAGAATAATCTTCGTGACAACCTCGGTCATCCCAATTTTTATTGAATTGGCAAAACTTCCGGTAACGATAAAGGACAGGACAATGGTGTCGATGGTACCTAACGTCCTCCAACTAACCCCTTTAAGTAAACTTCTGCTATGCGAATCTCTCACGTAATCTGGTTTTGGATGCAATATATTTAAAATATACCGATTTACTAGACTTTAACTTCATCCAAATTGGCTCAATTAAGCAGATTTTTGCGGGATCTTGGAAAATAAGCGTATGCAAACGTTTTAGGCAGGAGGTGTGCCGGAGATTAAAAACTTTAAATTTTTAGGATTGAAACAAAATATAACGCCTTAAAGAATCACGGCACAACTATGGTCAGGCCGCTTCCACTTATGATACCTTGTTATTTTAACGTTGCTGCTTCAGCGTATTTATCAGGGCATTAATGTTTGATTCGTCGTTATAAACATGGGGAGATACCCGAATACCATCACCGCGGACGGATACGAAAACTTTATTTTTTTGCAGCGCCCGTAGAAGCAAATCTTTATCAATCGAAGCAGGAAGTAAAAATCCAAAAAGATGATTCGCCCTGAACTGATCCTGCTCATACCAATATCCGTTTTCCTTGAGATAAAGTAACAACGGCTGAATCAACTGGCTACAATAATTTTGGATGGCATCAATTTTCCAGTCATGCAGTTGTTGCAACGCCCTGTCCAGCATTGACAGCAGAATGGGGTTGCTGAATTCACCAACATTGTACCTTGCAGCACCAGGCTTATAATCATCCACGTAACGTGTAAGTTTGGTAAAGTCATTGGCATTCGAACGATTCATCCACGAATCTTCAATAGGCGTACCGTTGCTAAAAGCCTTGCTGTAATACGCTACGCCAATGGAGTAGGGGCCCATCAACCATTTGTAAGCGGCACATACCAAAGCATCCAGATGAAAATCGGTTACGTCAATAGGTATTGCCCCGACAGATTGCGTACCGTCTGCAATAAACAGCGTATTTGTTGCTTTACATTTTTCTCCGATTTCTTTCAAATTGAATTTTGTGCCATCGGTCCAGTGGATGGTTGAAAGAATAATCGCGTTGGTATCGGTTGAAATAGCATTGACAATTTTTTCAGTCCAAGCTGCGCCTCGTCCATTCAGAATATCCGGGGCATCTATTACCTTCATTTCCTTTTTATTTATTTGGCACCATGCCCGGATCGTATAGTAATCGCTGGGGAAATCATTGGAAACAACCACGACGTGATTACCGGTATTCACAGGAATATTATTGACTGCAGATTTGAGTCCATAAGATGCAGAAGGAATGATGGCTATTTGCTGCGCAGGGCTATTGACGAGTCGCCCGAATTTTTCCTTTACTGCTTCAGCTTGCGTAAAGAAGTCTTCGGAGTGTATAGCCCAAGGGTGAAGTTTACGCCTCATTCCTTCCATACCTGATTCGCTAACTGATTTCATGAGGGGCGACATAAAGGCGCCATTCAGATAGTGTATGTCCGGGGGTATATCAAATAAATGCTTTTGAGAAGTCATGCTATGCAGGTGATGATTTGTACTCATAACGACAATCCAGGGCTGAGGTTTGTAGTTTGTACAAAGCGATTTTGAAAAATTTTCGAATCAATAAGCTTTGGAAACACGCCAAATCTTTCCGTCGGCTTTGGTAATTACATAGAGATCTTTTTTGAATGGGTCATAAGCAATCCGCTGGTGTAGCCGTTTGGTATTGAACATTTCCTGAAGCGTGGTTGCTTTACCATCTTTAACAATCGCTAAAGCGTAAATGGTTGAATCACTGAGGTGGGGATCGATGTTTATATAAAATAGCTTACCGTTCACGATGTCACCGAAAACATATTTGTTTTTCAATGGCATTAATTCACCTTCATAAACATGTCCACCATCAATGGCGTTACCTTCTTCGTGATCATATTGAACAAAGGGTTTTTTATACAGGTCGCGGTCGCTCTTTCCCAGCGGATAAACCTTTTTCATATCCTTTAATGTTGATATTCCGAAAGTCCCTTCACGATTTGGCCATCCATAATCACCACCTTTTTCAACAATGTTAAGTTCTTCCACGTTGGCTTCACCGATGTCCGTGACCATCATTCTGTTGCTATTGGTCGGATCCCACGATAACCGGTGCGGATTCCGGAAACCTAAGGCGTAGATTTCTTTCACGATGGCAGGATCAGTTTCATGTACAAACGGATTATCCGCGGGAATGCCATAGTTACCGTTCCTGCTATTGTTTCCTGCGGGATCAATTCTCATAACAGTTCCCAGAAATGATTTCAAGTGATGACCCAGCTCAGGATGTTTGATGTTATTGGAACCACCATCACCATAGCCGATGTATAGCAAGCCATAATTAGGATCCTTTGTGTCCAGCCCCGGAATAAATGCAATTTCCTGGCAACCATGGGCAAAGTTAGGGGCATGTAGCCTTAGCATCTCCCGGTGTGTTCCCCGAAAGACTTTATCATTTACATTGTCCATTTTCCATTCAGAAATTACCCACTGTACCACTGACTTTAAAGAATCTGAAATAGTATAGTCAGCCCGTTGTCCTTTGTATGTTTCGGCATGCGTAATGTAAATGAGCCCATTGTTGAGGAAGTCGGGATGAAAATCAAAACTTCCGACGCCGGTAGCGATTCCTGGTCCGCTTTGAAAATCCTTAACGTGCGCCCGTATGTCGAGAAAAATCTCGTGCTTACCATCGCGGACGCTATAGATTGTTCCATTCTGATCCCCAACAAACAAGGAGCCATCACCTGACGGGTGTGCTCTGAGCGTTACAATGCCTAAATCAGGAGACGCATCCTTTTTTCTGGGAATCTGGACGATTTGCTCTAATTCAATTTTGATAGGTGATTGTTTTATCGGTTGCACCAGTCTACCAGTTAGACCCCCTTTGGTGGTGTCCGATAGTAGGACAGCCTGGAGATTATGGACTTCTGTTTGATGATGAATGTAGGATAAAATAGCATGGATGTCGGGGTCTTGCATTCCCTCAAAGGGAGGCATCACCTGCTTGTATCGTGCTAAGAGGCTGACGGCCCGTTTTCCTTTAGCTTCAATAACTTGCGCCGGGTTCTTAATGAAAGTTGTTAAATCTTTCCTGGAAAGTATGTTCGTAACCCCACCTAACGGAGGGCCTATGCCATCACCTTCCAGGCTGTGGCATGACATGCAGTTTTTAGTAAAGAGGTTTTTTCCTTTTACTAGGGTTTCTTCGTCGGAAGCATAATCATTTTTATCCGTCAGGAGATAAGCAACAACAGCAATTCCTAAGGCTAGTACGGCAAAAACTACATATCGGATCATGGGGTTAATATGCGTATTTTTCCCGAATCCTTATAGCTGTTATAACTTTAGCGGTATACATCTCTCAATGGAGGATGTGGTGCTGCAAACGAAGCCCCGCGGCTATCAGGCGGTAAACTCTTGCCTGATGATGGTCTTTCTCTCTTATAGAAAGAGCGAGCTACATCCGACTTTTCTCGGAAGCCTTAAACCATTTATAAGCATCTTCTTTAGTGGCAAAATTTTCAAGAATTAGACTTTGTCCGGCGTATTTTGCCTGCATATTCTTTTTCCATTTTTCCATGGCGTATTTGGCAAAAATGTCGGTGCCTATTATAACCGCGTGAGTTTTAACACCCGCTTTCACAAACAACATTTCATTCCAGGTCTTGTCCAACCAGCCTTGGTCTTCAATAGGTACCACGCCGAGCAACTGCGTGTCACCAAGCCAGTGCAAAACCGGCTCTGTTTTTTTAAGCTCTACGTATTCATTACAAACTTTTGTAAGCCCCGTTCTGAATTCATCACCTTTTGGTTTTTTCTTCCAAACGTGAAACAGGATTTTTGCTTCTTCATCCAAAAAGCAATCAAGGAAGTCGAGAGAGAATAGCGTTTTCATAGCATTTTTCGTTTAAAAAGTGTATTACAGCTTTGAAGGCTCACCATGAACGCCCTCTTTGCCTATTGTTTAAATTGTTGGTTCACATTTTTGAATGACCTACAACGTAATACGTGCCGTATGATGCTATCACTTTTATTACTACCTCCACATTCCAACAACTAGTGTGATGGATATATATACAGTTGAGCGACGAAACGTAAGTGTTCAATCAAACTGCTTTTTTGACGTCATAGACCAACGTTGTGCAATAGACACAGAATTATCTTTCGCGTTAGTTGAATTAGGTTGGTGAAAATTGTGTTGCGCCTTTTTGAATTACTGGCGCATGACCGTTAACCGGCGGATCTTTCCAGCACTTACTTCGTAGATAACAACGAATTCAATAAACGCTTTTGATCCCATTCTGCCTTCAATACGTTCGTGATCAATAACCTTATTGTTAAATACGATCCTGTTTAGGACGGTTGCATGTAAATGAGGAGAAGATTCAAACAGACTCTTGTACATTTCACGCAGCTTGTCGATACCAGCGATGGTTGTCGCATGTTCAGGAAAGGTGTACAATTCAATGTCTTCGCTGAACAATTCCATAAAGCCGTTAAGATCACGATTGTTATAACATGCTACGTTTTGCTCAACGAGAATTTCGGGTTTTATCTGGTGCTGTTGCATACTGTAAACTACAACAGGTGTTAAGAGCCTGCTTAGTTCTCAAGATAATAAACTGATGAGAATTTTTATCTCACGGCAGGTGTGAAGCCCTTTGAAATACTAAATTATTGATGAAGTAAACGTTAAGAATAGTCTATTGATTATTAGGTACACCCCACTATAAACCTTGCCATACACTATAAACTTCCTACTGGTGTTGTTATTTCATCTTGAGGAACCAGTTTTAGCGGTTTGGGCGCATTGGGCCTAAGATCATATTTTACTGTTCCATCTTCTGAATGCACTTTCGTCACGATCCAGACTGTTTCGGAATCTTGTAACAACATTACTTTGTCACCTACTTCAAAGGTCGGTTTTTTTGGATCTTCTTCTATATGCATAATCGTATCCTTTATCTTACGATTCAACAACGGAGATTTTAAAAGGTTATAAAAGGGAAAAGCTCTTAAGAATTAATAGAGAAAAAGAAGTCAGGAAAACAGGGTCTTCTTATTGAGGAAAAACGCTTTAACAGCATTTAGTACCAGTAAGTTAAAAACGATTTAGATTAATTATTTTTCCGGAGTTTAATAATGCGCGAATCGACACTATCTGAATGAATGTATTGCAACTGTCCTTTTTGGGTGAACACTTCCAACCCGTCCGGTGTTAAAAGAACTTTATTTCTAAAATCCGGGGGTTGATTGAGAAGTTCATTCAAAACTTTTTCCTGATCGGCGCGAATGCTAAGGCTGTCCTGCTTTTGATGATTATGAAATACAGCCGCAAATAGTTCCTTCAATGGTCGTTCGAGAATATCGTTCATAATTTCTAAAACTCTATGCGACCGAAAAAGTTATTGGCTCACTTGAATTTTTTTATGGCGGCGGCTATAAAGTCGCGTGTCAATACGTGGCGGTGTATGCGTCATTCTACCTGACAAAAAAATTGACGAGCACCATGGCAATGATGAGTAATGCACCCCACATTAATTTGATTTTGAGCGCTTTGCCATCCAAAAGAAATATCATCCAGGTCATAATATTACCGGCAATAAATACCAGCAAGAAGGTGGAAGAAAATGAGAGGTCAGAGCCTCCCAGGTACTTTTTAAAAGCGTATTGTAAACCGACAAATGGGATAATAAAATTGCACAGGATTAAAGCGACTTCCAGGTACTTGTTATCATGCTTATTATCTTTCGATTCATTCATTCTTCTCTAGTGAGTTTGTCGATGCAAAAATAGTAAAGCTCGCATTATTACAACGGATGTCCACGAAACTTTATACAATAGATCAAAGGAGGTAATAAATGAAATCTTCAAGTTAATCCCACTTCTTACGAACAGCCGTAAAACAGATGCCAGGTCATTTACGTGTGGAATATTTTTTCGAGGTGCTTATTTCTTTTTATCCGGAAATGAATAAAAAGTAGTGAAGCTGTAACCGGCAACAGACAAGCTGTAACGATGATACTCCATTGTATAAAAAATTGATTGCGGGTATAAAGCGAAATTAATCCTTCAAGACAAATACAATAGATGGCAATCATGAAAAGTGAAAAGGCAAAGACATTCAGCCCTTTTGTGCCTACAGATCGCATTAAAAAAATTAGGACCATAGTCATTAAGTTTGTGATAAAGAGTATGGGTATTGCGAGTCGTAACATCCATCCTGTATCCTGAAATATATAATGAAAGCCAATAAGTACACCTGTAGAAATAATCCACCCAATAATGAGCTGTAGCACAAGTCCTGTGCGGATAAGCGCCAGAACAGCAGCATAGGAAAGTAAGATGGTGCAAACGGATATCGGAAAGACAGACCAGGTAATCCTTTTATGCACCCATGCATCTATGATCAGCGTTGCAATAATTCCCGAAAGAAGCAATACCGCAGTAACTTGCCATGTAATTCGTTGCAATAGATATAGTTCACCGGCGGCTGTTGTTTTTTTGTTAAATATAGACGCCGGTAGGGGAGCGTTCAGTGTTTTCTTGTCGTCATGAACAGACCTTCCGCATAAAGGGCAGTGATCCAATCCTTCATCAAGTTCAACGCCGCAAGTTTTGCACAGTAGCATATTGGTCCTTTTTAATAATTCATAATTTTTACCGGTATATTTAATTTCATTAGTTCACTGAAAAATTCCCGCTCAAGCTCTTTTGAATTTGTGATATTTCCGAAGCTTAAAATTAGTTTATTCCCAAAACCCAATACACCACAATTTACCTTAAGGGTTTTATTAGGCGGGGGCGGAATGAATACAAAATGATCAATCAGAGTGTCGAGCCCGGAATTGAAATTTACTTTGCCCAGGTTGGTGATTACACCGCTGTATCGGCTTGTTCCGGCTACCTTGTAAGTGAAATATAAAATCAGTGATTTGATAAACAACGGCGTATTTTTTAATAGAAGATTTCTTTCTGCACTAACGTTACGGCTAATGATTTTATTCATTAGTTTTTTATCGGTTTCCAGTTGCATGAGGTGATGAACCGTTTTAAGAGTTTCTTCGAGCGTATACTGCCCGAGACGCAGATCAATTTCAGGAGTGACAAACAGAGAGAAATTGCGCATTGTTTTTGAAGGAAAAATCTTTCTAAGGTTAATCGGTACCTGTATCCTGAAAATTTTTCTGCTTTTGCGTTTCTGAAATTTTGAAAGCCGGTTATAAATATTTTGTAGTGACATCAGGTAAATTGAAACAAGAAATACCGTAATACTTACGTCATTTTGTCGGGCACTCTTGGATACAGCGTCTAACGGTATCATGGCAACAACTACTTTAAATCTTGGAACTGGATTTAGCGTAAAGGGCAGGTGAAATGACTTGGGAGTATTTTTAGGGAGCGGCAGGTTTCTCTGAAAATGAGAGGAATAAGCATCTTCAAACTCTTCCTGCAAGGGTATGTCTTGTGGACTAAGAAAAGAAAGTTTTTCAGGTATTGAAATATTGCAACAATGAAAATAGGTTATTAACAACGTTTTAAGAAATTCGAACGCGCCCGATCCGTCGGTAAGGATGTGCGAAAATTCAACACTAACCCTGTTAGCTTTCACAAGCACTCTGAATATTAATTCACCCTTTTGAAAAGCCCGGCAGGGTGTGGTGACATCCGGAACAACGGATATTTTTTCATTGTGATGTTCCAGGTAATACCAGAAAAATCCTCGTTTCGGTTTCACTTTATAATAGGGGAAACGGTCTTCAATCAACTGAACCGCCTTCAGCAGCGGCATGATCTTAATACGGTCCTTCAGGATACACGAAAGGCGGAATACAGCAGTCAGTTCTTCAGATTGGACGGCAGGATATATTTTTGCTGCATTATCAAGCCGCATCCAAAAGTCTGGGTGCTGACGATTTAACATGGTTTGCTTTTCTTCCAAAACACTTTTGGTTAGAGGAGCACCTGGAAAGCATGCTTCTGGGTGGTCCACGAGGCAACTGCTCTCGAAGCTTAAGTTATTAATAATGCTTAAGTTTGACAACATCCCTGTCCATGACTTAACTTTTCACCTGAAAAGAAATAAATAGGTGTTTTGCTTTGGAATAGCTTAGCAGGCCGCTCGACAGCACCAATGCAAATTAAAGATGAGTTCGTATATCTATATGGTTATAACATTTTAGACGCTATGGCGTCTTTTGAAATAGTTCTTAAAGTTTATCTTTATTATAGGGAAGTTGCAACGTTAATGGGAGAGATATTGTTATGAATGCATCGTTGCTACAATGCACCGACAATCATTATGAAAATCAAAACACTTATTTCTGCTTTCGCTTTCGGCGCTTTATTACTTTCAGCAACGGGGGCAATTGGCCAGGATGAAAGCAGCCAAAAAACTGAGGATGCTCAGACCTTGTCAGATTTGAAATCGGAAAGACGAGAGTCTAAAGCAAAGGCAAGAGAGGCACGGCGGATTGAACAAGATGCAGATGTAGCTGCAACAGAGTCAAGAAAAGCATACAGGAATGAAAAAAAAGCCCAAAAATCCCGAAAGAAAGCAGATGCTCAGTCAAGGAAAGCGGCACGTTCAAGAGACAAATCAAATTCAAACTAACGCCAGGGACCTTTACTTTAAAAATAACATAAGGTGACTTTCAAGTTGCCTTATTTTTTTTGCTGAGTAAGTACATTGCGAATCATTACCCTCTGTCTGTTAATTAATAATTACTTACCAACTAACCCTCACGTAAATATGAATAAGCGTGGCCCAATAATCATTATTGAAGATGATAGCGATGATCAGGAAATTTTGACCGAGATATTCAAAGAGCTAAATTATTCTAACCAGATAATTTTTTTTGGGGATGGAGAAGCAGCCCTTGAATTTTTAATCAACACTGCAATTGAACCTTTTATTATCTTCTCTGATATCAACATGCCTAAATTGAATGGCGTTGAACTGAGAGAAAAAGTTCACAACAACGAGGATCTTAGATTGAAATCAATTCCTTACTTGTTTTTTACTACGAGTGCTGAACAAAAACATGTAATTGACGCATACTCTAAATCGATTCAGGGTTTTTTTATCAAACCCTCAAATTTCGAAAAGCTTAGAAGTACCGTAAAAACGATAGTTGAATATTGGCAGGAATGTATATCACCAAATTACGTCAAGTAACGTGTACTGATGTATTTGTGCTAAGCCGACTTTAAAACGATATCATTTAGCCTGCTGAGCGATTTTTTTAATTCGTCATAATCACCGGTCTTCAACACTATATCGAAGGCTCCCATCATTTTGAATTCCTCTAGCGCCGATGTTCTGGAGTCGTCGCTGTATACCAGCACCGTTGTGCAATCCCTGTTACTTATAGTTATCAAATCTGCCAGGCAATCTTTGCCTAAGGAGGAAAAAGCGTCGACAAAGATTAACGTGGGTGGAAGATGGTTAATCAAACTTCTCCATAAGGCGATGGTTGAGGACTCGCAGCTGGCGTTTGGCCACAAATGGTTAATAGCTTCAACTAATATAATCACATCATCTTCGTCATCGTCAATAATTAGAACTCGTATCATGCTTTGAGGTTTAACTGGTACGCTAATACTTTTATATGTTGCTTCCGACGTGTTGCAAATAAATAGGGACAAAGACATAATCTTTATCCCTACAGGTTTTGCCTATAAATAACTCACAGGTTAATTTCTATCTGACTTTTGCCGAGCATCTTCGGCGGTTTCAGCTTGTTTGTCGGCTTTTCTCCGGCTTTTCTGTGCTTTCTTTTCAGCTTTCAATGCATCTTTAGATTGTTTGGCGGCATCGTCAGCATCGTTTTCGATGCGCTGAGCTTCTTTCGCTTTTGCCTTTGTTTCGCTGCGTTCGTTTTTTGCGTCTGTCATACGATCGCTTTCTTGTTGCCGTTGCGTTTTAGCTTGGTCGCGCTCATACACTGTCTTCATACTGTCCATGCTACTGTTTTCCTGTCTCGTTGTTTGTGATTGATCTTGCGCTGAAGATTCGAATGCAAAGAAGGATAAGGCACCGATTGCTAATGGTAAAATTATTTTCGATAGTTTCATATTTGTTCCTTAGTTAAAAGGATAGTTAAAATTTTTTAAAATGTTTAAAGATTGAAAACGAAGTTAACGTTAGGCTTTTTCCTCACTTGCTTCATAATTAATATTATTCTCTGCAATTTCGGTCAACAGCTCATCAGTCTTTTTTTCCTCCGAAAGTGTTTCACCTAACAGATCGGCGACGTCATCCAGTCCAAGTGTTTTTGCTAATTGTGTTAATCCGCCGTATGTCGCTATTTCGTAATGCTCAATTTTTTGTGAGGCTAAAATAATTCCAACGTCACGGGTAGCGGAACCATCTTCAGTATCTTCTACAATGGCTTCGCCTTCCTTGACGAGACCTTCCATGGCATCACATTTCTTAGCTTCAACTTTTTCATCGAGTAAGGTGAACACTTCTTCTAATCGTGTGACATGACCTTGTGTTTCTTCCAGATGCGTTTCAATTGCCTGTTTAAGTTCTTCTGAAGAAGCTGCTTTTTTCATTTTAGGTAGTGCTTTTACCAAATGTTTTTCCGCCCAATAGATGTCTTTTATTTCATCTGTAAATAATTCCTGCAAAGCTGACTTTGTGGTGTCATCCATTTGGGGAGCGCCTGTTTGATTTTTTGTTCTTGTTGTGGAGGTCTTAGCCATAATGATGTTTGTTTCCTGCAAAAGGACAACAAGGGTGCCATCGAATAATATGGAAGGAAAGTATTAAAACGGGACATCCCTTTTTAATTATGGGATAAGATGCCTTGTTAATATGGGATGTGTGGAACTTATTCCCGTACAGAATCGAAGGTACTGGCTCGCCCGCGTTTCATTAGACGCCGTTCAATCACCCATTCAGATTACGAGGTTACAATGGTTGAATAACCGGGGAAAGTGAATCAGTCCATTTACCTGCTTTTGCTTTCGTCTTTGAATCCTGGGATCTTTTTTTCAGGTAAGCACTTGTATCGTGTTGCAGGGCGCCTTCGGGCAACCATTGCATCCATTTTCCTAAATCCCTTTCTATTATACGATGGTAAAACGTGGGTAGCTCCGTCGTTTCTCCTTCAAAGTATTGTCTGAACGATTTATCCTTGATTAATTTTTCTTTTACAAGTTTATAAAAACGAATACGTCCGTACCCTTCCGAAGAAATCGCGCGCATGACGTTCATGACCTTCGTTGTAAAGTGCGTGGACGACTTGAACCTATTGTATATCGCCTTTTTGGAAAAAGTGTATTCTGTTAAATCAATGACCTTATCATAAAAATCCACCCACTCATAGTTCTTTGGCTTCAGGTTCATAGCAAGATGATTATTCAAAAAATGGAATGGAAAAGGAAGTACCCTGCCTTCCCTTTGATATTCCAGATTAATGGGTGCTGCTTCACCAAATGATGTGAGCAGAGAATAACCAGGAAATGCCCCTGGTGACTTATCGACAAAACGTTTGGTTAATTCGAAGGGCTCTGCTCCGGAATCACAGTCAAGACCCAAAACAAAATTGGTTTGTATATAAGGGACATGGCGGAGAATCATGTTAACCTGTTCGGAGACTTTGTTCATCTTTTCTTCTGCTCCCAGCTGTGCGGCCATCGACTTGTTTCCCATATCGTACCACGATTCTATCCCTGGCAACAACGCTATAAAATTATGTTGCTGCATGATTTTTAAATGGTCCTCCGTGAGTATGGATAAACTGCTTTCGGCCAGAAAACGAAAACGGTCTGGAGGGGCTACCGAGGCGATAGCATCCATGTTTTCTTTGAAGCGTATTCCCCAGTTCGGATCTTGCCATGCCACCATCGGTTTTTCATATTTCGTAAGCAAGAACTTCAGATCCTCTTTTATAATATCAAAACTAATTTGCTGGTAGGGTTCCGTTGCATCGATACAAAAGGAACAGGTGTATGGACAACCCACGCTGCCCATCATGGGCACAAACTTGAGAAAATATGCTTTTTTATGCGTTTGTTCGATATACTTCCAACGCTCCTTCAAACTTGGAAATTCTACCGGTTGCTTGTTGGCAGAAAGGTGAAGGCCTAGCGGCCGATGTTGTGAACAATCAGCTAAAACTTCTTTGATAGTAGCGTGGTGCGTGAGACCCAACACATAATCAAAGTATTTTACGGCATCGTCGGGATAACAACGTGCATGCGGGCCTCCAAGGACCGTTACTGCACCACTGGCCCTAAAGTAGTTACTCAATGCATAAGCGAGGAATGCTGCTTGTGTAAACGAACAAATAAAAACCAGATCAACGTCCTTTGGTAATTCATCATGCAGGTTTTCAAGCCCCGTATAACAAACGAACGTTACACTATGTCCTTCCTGCTCGCACCACGTAGCCACTACCTGCGGCATAATACTGGCTAAATTGGCATGCATAAATCTTGCCCATAGGGTATTTGTTGGAGCTTTGCTCACCAGATCGATCACGCCGATTTTTAATTTTCTCATCAGGATTTAAATAAGGTAGTAGTTATCACTTGAAGGCTTTTTGATAACGAACAAGATAACTCGGTTTAAGTTAGTCAACAATGACCGAAAAACCATAAATACCTTTTAGGAGGCAATGAATATTTTTAGCCAGCCTACACGAACCTCCATGATTAAACATCTAATTCGGCATTTATTTAAGGGGACGCGCACGCTGTTTATTAGATTAACATCTCCTTTATTTACGCAGAGGACAGCGTTTATACATAAATATGCTAAATGTGCAGACCGGACATGGGGAATATTCCCAGTACTAGTAGGCGAGGCGTTATTAACCGACTATTCCAAATGCCTCTTAACTGTTCGTCAATAGTTTTTTGCTTAGCCGGTCCATCAAAATTATTACGGCGCTGGGGAAGAGACTTTTAAACAATTTCAATAAAACAATGTTTGCTCCCGGCGCATATTCTGTGCCACCTCGTCGGATATTTTTTATAACGTCCGATGCAAATGCATCAGTATTGACAAGTGCCCCTGGATTATTTATTTGTTTTGGCATATCGGTGTCCACGGCGGGCGGGAGGATTTCTATGACTTTAAATTTGGTTTTTTTTAATTGAATTCTTAGACATTTTGTAAAAACGCTCAGTCCTGTCTTAGAGGCGGAATACAGCGGTAAAATAGGTACTGGCATTATCACAATTTCGGACGTATTGTTAATAATTAAATTCTCTTTAGCGTGATCTGCCTGATGAATGAATTCCTGTGTCAGTGCGATGGCTCCTGACAGGTTGGTGCTTATTTTTTCAAATATTTCGTAAGGTGTCAGCTGTTGTTTGCTTAAATTCCATATTTCAACTACACCAGCATTGTTGATCAGCACATCGAGAAGAATGTGTTTAGTTTTTAGGGTGGCAAATAGTTTTACGATTGACTCAGGGTTTGATAGATCTGATACTTCATAATCAATATTGTCACTCTTTGCGGATACGCGTTTCAGCTTGTCTTCGTTTCTACCACAAATCACAACCTTGTTTTCTTTGGATAAATTAATAGCAAGAGCTTCTCCAATTCCTGATCCACCACCCGTGATTAATATGGTATTGCCGTGTAACATGTTTCTTTTTTAAGATTTCGAATGTAGTTTTATAAGAATACATTCGAAAGTAGTTACCTGAAAGTGCATTGGTAAACAAAAAGTAACGTTCAAGATATTCAATTCATTATGAAATAAATTAGTATGAACAATTGTCAAAAAAATTTGAACTCCCTGCGATTTGTACTGGATGTGTTGGGAGGGAAATGGAAAATTCACATTTTGTCGATTCTATATTACGATAAGAAACGCTTCAAAGAACTAGAACGGGAAATTCTAGGGATCTCTGCCAGAATGTTAAGTAAAGAACTTAGGGACCTGGAGGAGATTGGTGTAATAAATCGTGCGACATTCAACACCGTTCCGATTACTGTAGAATACAGTCTAACCCAAGAAGGTTTAACGCTAAAGCCGGTACTGGAGGAAATGATGAGGTGGTCAGAAAAATTCAGAAAAGGCACCGGAAAAATGGAGGTCACGCAACAATAGTAATTTTTTTAAGGGGATCGTAGCGGGATAGGGTCAATCCGTGCATAGACACGGCCACGATTTTGGCAGGGAGAAGAGAGGTTATCGATCAATTTTTAATCCCACAGCCAATGCATTCATTTTATTTAAATATTGTTCATCACCAATTCGAGATAGCAATTCTGCGGATTGGTTTGCGAGGTAAAGGTCAAGTCTGTCTGCCTCTTCATCAGCTTTCAGATTAGCTTGCAGTTGCTCAAAATGAAAATCAAATAAGGAGACGCATAAAGCTTGAGCCAAGTCTTTCTTATTTAACGAAAGAAAAATTTCAGCGGCCTGGAGATTGCTGAAGGAAGGCCTGAGATGGTTAGCGTATAAATGCGCCATTGCAAACAATAAAACTTCCTCTGCTTTAGCTAAATTTGCCTCGTTCACGTATGCAACAGCCAATATATTGAACGACTCTCTCAAAGGAGAGATCGTTCTTGCGTGATAATCCTCATAGTTGAAATATATTTCGTCAACGGATAAATTTCTATAATCGGCTTTTTCTAACAGGTTAATGCGAGAGGTTTCTGTGTCAACCCGAATGTTGTTCTCATTGTTTTTAATTGGTGTTAGCCTATAAAGACTTCCTTCCTGGACAACATAAGCGCTTAAATCAAGGTCTATTGTGTTCAGTGACGTAAAATTGAAATACATGGGCCTTTCCCAATTGTTGCTTGCCAGGATGTCGAGAAAAGCAAGGGCATTTTTTGGCAGATGTTTTCGTTTTATCGGAAGTGTTATTTCCCTGGAAATGTTATCGGCAGAAATGGATGTTGCTTGCAATTTTTCCTTTGCCACACTTTTCTCCTCTATCGTCACTTTCAGTGTTTTGGATGGAACGATGTTATAGCTATCACCAGTCGATGTATGCATTGTCAGCCCTGCATATTCTTCTTTTAACAATTGAAGAAATTTTTTGAGATCGATTCCTCCTTTTATTGTTTCCTGAACATACAACACGTCGTTGGGGCCGTATTGCCGATAGTTCTTGTGATTCAGTGTTAACTTGAATGGCTTTGAATCATAGTAACCCTTCCTAAGTTGGTTAATATACCAATCGGTATTAAAATAACTTAACACCACTACTCTTACATCTGTCCTGAATTTTTCTACTTCTTGAATATACCAGAGCGGAAATGTATCATTATCACCCCCGGTAAATAAAATTGAATTGGCAGCACAACTGCTCAACGTATTCCGGGCGTTATCAATTTGAAATGTTCTGCCAGAACGATTATGGTCGTCATAGTTCTGATATAACATCCAGACCGGGATACCCAAACAAATGAAGGCTATCAAGTAACTCACTATCCGTACCGTTGATCCAATGTTGTATAGTGCTACTGTACCCATACCAACCCAGATGCACCAGGCGATATAGGATCCTATATAAATGTAATCGCGTTCTCTTGGTTCGTTTGGAGTTGAGTTAAGATATAGGGCAAGGACAAGTCCGGTCACCAGAAAAAATGTAGAAATGGAAAAGAAATCTTTACAATTTTTCCGGTATTGATAAAAGATCCCGAATATCCCCAGGGCTAGGGGCAGCATCCAGTATTGGTTATGAGCTTTATTATATCGGTCGGAAGACAAGAAACTGTCCCAGGGTGTCAACCATCTGCTATTTTGACGATCACTTTCTCGTCCGGAAAAATTCCACATGAAGTAGCGTAAGTACATATGACCCAGTTGATAGGAAAACATAAATTTTAAGTTGTGGATAAACCCTGGTTTTTTGTGGTCCTCCAAACCTGTCCATAGCCGATAAGAACGAATATGGTCTTGATCGTTACTATATATTCTTGGCAAAATGGTGTTCCGGTTTTTTTCATATTGATAAGTGGGTAGGATGCCACCAACGTCATAGCGTGTTTCATTTTTGAAATACATTTCCTTGTTGTAGGCGACAGCGTCGATTTCGGCATCGAAGTAAGGACCAAAGAGTAATGGCCGTGAACCGTATGATTCCCGGTTCATGTATGCTTTGATCATGGCTAGATTTTCAGGATTTGTTTCATCGATCGGAGGGTTATGATTGGAACGAATAAAAAGCATCATGTAGGGGGTAAAACCGAGAACTAAGAAGATTACAGCCCAGGTGTAAGAGGAGTAACGAGGGTATTTTTTTACCAAAAAGGCAAATGTGATCGCAAGCAGCACCGATAAAGAAATGGCGCCGGAATAAAAGGGTAAATGGACCTTGTTGACAAAGAATAAATCAAAGGAGAATGCCAATTCAAACAACCCAACGGCTACCAGTCGGTTAATGGCCAGCACAATGACGAGCCCACCTAAGAAGGAAGAGCATAATCTTGCGAATGTTAATTTGCCATATTGAATAACCCACTCAAAAGGCAACATGGCCAGCGCGAGCAGGCACATAGGGTGAATACAATAAGATAACCCGCTGATGTAAAAGATCAGGACTAGCTGACGCTTGCGCGATGAGTCTTTAAGACCTTTGGCTTTGATAATAAGCGAAACAATGAGCAGCAGAAAAAAGCAAGCGATTCCGTAGGTTTCAGCTTCCACTGCCGAGAACCAAAATGTGTCTGAGAAAGCAAGACATAGACTTCCGGACAATGCAGCAATGATCAAAAACGAATTTTTGTTTTTAATTGGCTGCGTCGCCCGTTCTCCGACATAATAAATAATATTGTAGACCAACAACACAGATAGCGCAGAAAAGAAGGCGCTCATCACATTGATGCTCCATGCTACTTTAGATGACTCACCGAAGGAAATTATTGTAAAGATTCGCCCGAAAAGCAATGACAAAGGCGTCCCTGGTGTATGCGGTACTTCGAGCTTGTATGCGGAGGCAATGAACTCTGAGCAATCCCAAAGACTTGCTGTAGGTTCCAGCGTCATCAGGTAGACCATGAACGAAATTAGAAAGGCTGTCAGTCCAAATGCAACCTTCCACCGGTTGATTTTTTTTAGGCTTCCTATGGCAAAATATTGAGCCACCTGTTGGATCCCAATGATTCCCACGATCGGTAGAAAGAATCCAAGCAGAAGCAAGGGAGGCGCGATTCCCAGTGTTAGTATACCAAAGCCATTTGCCATTGGGTCAACCGCCATGCATAAATATCCTACTGATATTAATAGCATGGAAATAAGAAACAGTTTATAATCTTTTTTAGTGAACATGCGTGAATCGAATTAGCTACGGGATAAGTTTATACAGTAAATAAACTTCCAAGGGTTGGCAATGATACTTTCAATTGGTCACGATAAGCGTTAAACAGTGTAAAGAAGTGTTAATGCAGTGTTAAAAAATGCGGACGCAGCATCTGCAATTCGCTAAAAGCTTTAACTTAATGGAATGAAGAATAAACGTTTACAGTCGGTCATCCTTTTGGGAACACTCATTCTCATGTGTCTTTTGGTTTTGCAAGTGTATTGGTTCAAAAAGGCCTTTGATGTGACCGAGAAACAATTTGATCACAGTGTCCAGGTGGCCTTGAAAAAAGTAGCTGATTCTGTTTCAAGATATTCTAAAGTGGAGAAAGTATCTTCTAATTTCTTTTTTGTGCAAACCAACCACGCAATGAATGATCATCACGTTGATAGCTTGCTGGCACGCGAATTTTCACAACGAAATCTGGAGGTGGATTATGAGTTGGGCGTTTATAATGCTGAGGATGATACGTTAGTGTATGGCAACTATGTATCAGCTACAGTAGCCAAGGAAAGCGATATAAACTCTAACCTGCACGTTGTAGGGGCCAAAAAAAACTTTGCTGTTTATTTCCCGACGAAAAGAAGCTACATCACGGCGAAGCTTGATATCTGGATTTTTTCCACCTTCATCCTTTTGTTGATGGTGGGCTTTTTTGCTTATGCTATTCATTCTCTGCTCCGAGAAAAGAAATTTTCGGAGCTGAAAAATGATTTTGTTAACAACATGACTCACGAATTCAAGACACCCGTCACTAACATTGGAATTGCAGGGGAAATCCTTAGGGACAAGACAGCGGCCAGGGAGGATATAAAAGTATATCTTGATATTGTACTTAAGGAAAATGAAAAGCTTCGACAGAAAATTGATCAGGTTTTGTTAGGATCTGCTTCTGATCATTTGAAGCATCGCATGTTAGAAGTTGTTGATGTACATCAGCTCATCTCCGATTGTGCCGATTCGTTTCAACTTAAGATCCAGGAGCGGAATGGCAACTTGACTTTAAATTTCAACGCATCCAAGGGGCTGATCTTAGGGGATCGAGACTTACTTGCCCAAGCGATCAACAACGTTATCGATAATGCCGAGAAATACTCCTTAAGTAAGCCGCATATCTCGGTTCAAACAAGAGATTGTGAAGGCGGCATCGAGATCATGGTTACCGACCACGGCATTGGTATTTCAAAGTCTATGAAGTCAAAGGTTTTTGAAAAGTTTTACAGAGTACCATCGGGCGACGTTCACAGCGTCAAAGGATTCGGCCTGGGCTTAAGCTTTGTGAAAAGCATAATACGTTCGCACCGTGGACAAATCAGCCTTTTTAGTGAGTTAAATAAAGGAACAGAGGTAAGAATTATTTTTCCGAAGATATGAATGAAACTGCCCAAATAATGCTGGTTGAAGATGACGAGAGTCTTGGCTTTCTCATAAAGGATGCCCTGGAAGCGTCTAACTGGAAGGTGAGTTTATGTGCCGATGGTGAAAAAGCACTTACGGCATTTCATCATCATGAATTTAATCTTTGCATCCTTGATATTATGCTACCAGTCAAAAGTGGGTTTGAGCTTGCGATCGAAATCAGAAAATATAATCCAGCCGTGCCGATCGTTTTCCTAACAGCAAAAAGTCAAATCGACGATCGTATACGCGGTTTTCAACTGGGCGCCGATGATTTTGTGAGTAAACCTTTTAGTATTGAAGAATTCAAATATCGCATTGGGGCCGTTTTAAAAAGATCCTTTAAAACAACCGCTTCAGTTCATCAAAGCGCAGTCCTGCAACTTGCAAACTCCTCACTGGATATTCACAATCTTTTATTGAATGCTAACGGTATGTCTACACGTTTGACGTATAAGGAGTGTAAACTGCTGCAAATGTTTTTCAGGCATTCTGACAAGTTGATAGAACGAGAGGTTTTTCTTAAAGCAATATGGGAAGATGAAGGATTCTTTGTAGCAAGAAGTATGGATGTTTTTATTTCAAGACTACGAAAATACCTGGCTACCGATCACGCACTTAAGATCGAAAATATACGGGGAATAGGATATGTGATGAAGGTGGTTAGATAGAACTTACTTGCGTTGAACAATCCTATGTTTAAGAATGGATATAATCTTAACTAATTTTTTTCCCTGACGGGAGAAAACAAAAAGTTCATCCGCTCCAAATACCGATCGTCATTTACACCAGCAATGTGCTTGGGGAATCTTCGATGGTTAACAGGATAAAATATCAGATCCTTTTCCATTAGCTGAGGATCAAAATCCACTTTGGTACTGTCTAGTTTGTGCGTACAAAGAAAGTTTATGATGATGTTTTGATCAATGTGTGCCATAGGAATTATTTTTAATCATGGGCGTCTTAAGTAACTGCCTGATCTGCGAAGACCGGCTGCAAAAAGTAGTACTAAAAGGATGCCTTAATTTATCACGTTCAGGCTTATTTTTAATGATAATTCGAAGAGAATATTGGAGGGTCAGTGGGAGGCGCTGATGATTTTTTTTCTTAAGAATTTTAAATGAATTGGTCTCCAATGAAGCGAACTAAATGAAATTATTGAAAAAAATAAGTGAGGATGGGTATCAGTATTTTACATTCCTAAAATGGACTATCTGACAACTGTTGTTGGGATTGAGAAGAAATGTCAACACACCCTGGAGAAGGATGTCACAAAGGCATTAAGTAAGCCCTGTTATTGCTCCCATAAATATATGACGAGAGACATTTATATGCGAAATGTAATGCAGGGATGACAAATTGAACCGACAAATCCTTTCTAATACTGTCTTGCTTTAGCGGCTGTTGCGTAAGAATTTTTTACGTTATATTGAACGTTAATTACAAACCTTAACAAACTATCACGCATGCGATCCTGGAAATCGAAAGTCCTCCTGATTATTATAGCAATAATTGTAATCATTCAGTTTATTCGTCCGGAAAAAAATGTTTCATCCGAGCCTAGTCCGACAGACATCAGCACTAAGTATTCAATAACGGATCCTGTAAAAGGTGTCCTCGAGAAAGCTTGTACTGATTGTCATAGCAATAACACAAGATATCCCTGGTATTCTCAAGTTCAACCTATTGCATGGTGGATGAATGATCACGTGGAGGAAGGTAAAGGTGAACTGAACTTTTCGACTTTTACGAGTCGTCCATTGGCTATTCAATTTCACAAGTTCGAAGAAGTAGTAGAGACCGTCAAAGAGGGAGAGATGCCTTTGCCGTCGTACACCTGGGTGGGCATGCATCCGGAGGCGAAGCTTTCACAAGAGGAAAAAGATCTTCTTATCCATTGGGCTGAAGAGCAAATGAATGCCATGAAGCAACAATATCCTGCGGATAGTTTAGTTCGTAAGAAAAGATAATGGACTAAGCAACAAGTGGTCCGTTGGGTATTTGCCTTGGACATAGACGGGAAAACTTTTTTTCTGTTAAAATACTTTACATGAAGAAAGGCTCTGAATGCTCAGAGGCCTTTATCATGAAAATCAAACCCGACTATGGTTTGTCTTTCTTTGTCTTTTTTCTGTTTTTATCTGTCTGATCTTGTCCTGATTGACCAGACTGGGTTGATTGATCCTGTGGAGTGGCTTCACTTCCAGTATGACCGGCAGCGCCCTGGCTTGTTTGTCCGGTTTGAGTGGATTGGTCCTGTGAAGACTGAGTTGATTGATCTTGAGTCACGCCCTGATCCTGAGTTGCTCCTTGAGATGACTGGCTTTCATTCGTTCTAATGTCATTGCTTTGTCCTGCAGAATTCTTTACTGTATCCTGCTGTTGCGCCATTGTAGCGAGGCTCATCATTGCTACACCGCAGAGTGTCATTAATACCTTTTTCATGTTGTAATCTTAATTATTGTTTATTTAAATTTTTTATTGTTCGGCTGATAGAAAGATCGTGCCATTTTAACAGACGGCCGTGCCGAATCGATTTAAATTAAATTCTTTTTAACATATGCTGAATGAATTCCACAGTGGGAAAATTTTGCCTTCACCCCAAGCGTTGGGCAACAAGGAAAAGGTCTTCATTATAAGACTGAGTTCTTAGGCGGCTCGTGCGTGTGACTCATCATCTCTAATAAATCATTATAAATCCATAATTATAAATCCATAAAAGTTTGAGACCATCTGGAAGCAAAAAGCGAAGTATGGACGAAAAAAATATTTGACCATTTGATCTATTCCAAGGATGCTGAAGGAAGTAAGGGTGCGATCCGTTTACAATCGTATCTGTTGATTAATTCAACTTGGTGTGACTTTTATTCCTCAAGAAATTCTATCCAGTGTTTGTGAACATTATAGTATTCGGTGGCATAAAACATTCACCCCATTTTCGAAGTAATCCGGCTTGTTATACGAAGATTAAATTATCAACTGTAACACATTGCATGGCACAGTTATTGAAAAATTATTCGGAGAGGCTGCAAAATTGCCGGTCTCAGAAATTATAAACTAACTATAATATTTATGAAAAAATTAGGATTAACGTTGGTAACATTGCTCGCCATTTTTGGTTCAACCCAGGCGCAAAAGCCAGCGGTGGTTTCTACCAATAACGAAGGATGGCAGCATATTGGTCAGACGAGCGCAAGTTTCAAAACCCAAAACGAATCAATCGAAGTTTTGGGGGCTGACGAATTTACTGCAATTAAACTAAAGGTGAGTGAGGCTCCTTTGCATATCGAACGGTTGCAAGTGTTTTATGAATCCGGTGATATGGAAGAAATTAATGTCCGGAGTGATATGAAGGCTGGTTCAGAATCAAGGGTTATTAAATTAAAACATCCCGACCGTGACATTGATAAAGTTGCTTTTACTTACAAGACAACAGAAAATACTGCAGGCGAAAAGGCAGACGTGGCTCTTTACGGATTAAAAACCGGTCAACCCAGTGGCGCCGATAGTTACCGGGATGAAAAGGAGGCCATGAAACAGGATGTTAAGGAGACTAAAGAGGATGTAAAACGTGAGGCAAATGAGACTGCCGAAGAGGCTGACCGGAAAGCCCAATCTGCGGGCGACAAAATTTCGGAAGGTGTGAATGATGCAGCAGCTGCGATCAAAGATGAAAAAATCAAAGATAAAGTAGGGCCTGGTGGAGAGACGGTTTATGTCAACGAAGCAGGGAAGTATTACTATATCAACAATGAAGGTAATAAGGTTTTTATTACGGAACTTCAGTTGAAGGATCCCGATAATTAGACGATACAAATTTCGATGTAAATAAAATTAAGGCACTCCAGACGGGGTGCCTTTTTTTTATCCATTACGATGCGCTGTAACTTGTCTCAGTAGCGTTTCGTTTTAGGTGAAACTTTCGTTGCTAGGAAATATGGGGTACTTTCGTCGAACTAATGCAGCTCAAGCAACGATTTTATAGTTTTGGCGTCTTTATAGTAAATTAATGATGGTTTATTGATCGCCTTATGCTCAGAAATAATTTCAAAATAACCGTGCGTAGCCTGGGGAAAAATAAAGTTTCCTCGGCCATCAACATTTTTGGTTTAACCGTAGGACTCACTTCCTGTTTGTTGATTTCGTTATACATTCAACATGAGGCAAGCTTCGATGCGTTTCAGAAAAATGGAAAGCGCATTGCACGAGTCATCATGGAATATAGTTTCGATGGCAGCACCGAAAGCAAGCGAGGCAATTTTACCAGCACCAAAGTAGCGCCGGAATTTTCCAGAACTTTTCCGGAAGTTGAGTACGGCATACGAATGACAGATCGTGATATGATCGTGAAGCACAATGACAATGCCGTTACAGAACCGTATTTCCTGTTTGCTGATTCTACATTTTTTAAAATATTTTCCGCTGATGTCATTCATGGTAATCCGGACAACGCATTGAACGGTCCCAATAAAGTAGTGTTGACAGAATCCACGGCTAATAAATATTTCGGCGACGAAAATCCCCTCGGTAAGATGCTGTTGACCGGCAGCGATGAAGAACCTTATGAGGTGACCGGCGTAGTTCGTGATTATCCTTCCAACTCACAGATTAAATTTGATTTCCTGGCGTCGTTTTCGTCATTGGGCGCCAATCAGGAAGAAACATATTTTGACGCAAATTATACTACCTATCTTTTATTGAAGGATGAAAATGCCTTTGATCCGTTGCAGAAAAAAATCACACCCTTCATGGAAAAGGCGATGGCAGGTTCGGGTGCCTCTGTAAACTTTATGCTCGAGCGGTTTGATAAAATACACCTGCACTCGGAGTACACCGGATTTGTGCCCAACACCAGCATTACATATTTATACATTCTATCTGGTGTCGCAATGCTCATTCTTGTCATCGTTTCGTTCACCTACATCAATCTGAGTACGGCGCGTTCCATAGCGCGAGCGAAGGAAGTTGGTATACGCAAATCGATCGGCGCTGCACGATCTCAATTATTCTGGCAGTTTATTAATGAGTCTGTTATCATTTGCCTGGTTGCAGTAGTACTCAGCTTTCAACTTATTTTCCTGTCGCTTCCTTTTTTCAATCAGCTCATAAAAAAAGAATTGCCACTTGCCTCTTTGTTGTCGCTGCCCTTTATCGGCTTCTCTTTGCTTGTTGCACTGACGGTAAGTTTTGCGGCGGGAAGTTACCCTGCTATCATACTCTCAGGTTTTCAACCCGTCAAAGTTTTAAAAGGAATCATCAAAACGGATTCAGCCAAATGGGTACAGCAATCTTTAATCGTCTTTCAGTTTGCTATTTCCGTATTCCTTATTGTAGCTACCCTGATCATCCAAAATCAACTTTATTTTATTCAGCATAAAAAATTGGGATACGACCGCAATCATATTGTTGTACTGCCAATGCATGAGCAAGTCCTCGATCGCCTCAGTGTCATTAAACAGGAGTTTAAAACCCATCCTGCTGTTGAAAATGTGTCCCGATGTGTAAGCACGCCGGTGAAGATTGCCGGTGGTTACAATATGCGGTCCGCCGCCATGGGAGAGCAAGAGCAAATCTCTGTGACAGCAACTCCTGTGGACGAAGACTATATCAAGACCACAGGACTTGAAATTATCGCCGGAACTGATCTGACAGAACAGGACATTAAAGATGTTTCTCATAAAAATTCTGCGGAGAGAACTTATCATTTTATTCTGAACGAAAGCGCCGCCAAAGAACTTGGCTGGTCAACGGCGGAAGCTGTAGGAAAAAAAATGTTTATGGGGCATCGTGAAGGTTTTGTCAAGGGAGTGATTCGTGATTTTCATTTTGAATCTATGCATACGAATATTAAGCCGCTTGTGTTGTTTACAGAAATTCGCAGTCACGGCAATTTGTTGGTAAAAGTAAATGGACAGGAGTTATCATCAACCATTTCATTTCTTGAAGCCAAGTGGAAACAACTGCTGCCTTTTGTTCCGTTCGAATATCATTTCCTCGACGACGATTATAATTCTTTGTATCAATCAGAACAGCAACTGGGTACAGTCATGAATTTGTTTTCGGGTATTGCAATTGTATTGGCTTGCCTGGGGTTGTTTGGTTTGTCCACTTTTGTCGTTCAACAACGTATTAAAGAAATCGGCATACGAAAGATACTTGGCGCTTCACTGGTCAATATTGTAAAGCTTCTTTCGGGTAAGTTTACGATGCTGGTACTTCTTGCCGTTTTACTAGCTTCACCACTTGCATACCTGCTCATGAAACAATGGCTGCAAGGTTTTGCGTACCGTACAGAAATTAGCGGATGGACCTTCGTGATCGCTGCGCTATCGGCGCTTGCTATTGCGTTTTTTACGGTCAGTTTACAAAGCATCAAGGCTGCACTCTCAAATCCGGCAGAGACGCTGAAATCGGAATAAGGTCTTGATAGCGTACGCTGAAAGATTCTTGGAAAAATGAAAAATATTTAGTGAGTATAAAGGCAGCAAGGCGATGCTGGTTATTTTTACGTCGGCCTTTTGGTCACTTCCCGACCGTATCAATTTCGCCTTGCCTCACCGTTAGATTCTCACCACCACCTAAAGGTTCAATGACATAGGAGAAATCCGGCTGCGAGATTTTATCTGTTTCTCGTCCATAAAGCGATTTGTTATGCTGTTGTACTGATGTTTGCTTGACAGCCTCCGGTACTTCCATTGGCTCAATCTTAATGATCCGATATACCTTTCTCTTTGGTGCCTCACCCGGAGATTTCCGGTAGTATACTTCGTCACCTACTTTGAGTTCTGCATCCATGGTTCTGTTGCTAATAACTTTAGAACAATAAAACTGCACTTGTGTTTTTAGCCCAGACATCAATTACCGGGACGTTTTAAGCCGGTTGTATATTTTTACCCCGAAGCAGCACAATGTAGCGTGGCTACTTTTTGCTCTCTGACCAAAATTGCGTTCATCGAACAATCGTCTCAAGCCAGTCAATACAGAAACAGAATGGTGTGGAGGTTATCGTAAAATATCCTCCCTTGTCCCTTCCGCTATCTTACCTACTTGTGCAATCAAGTTTTCTGCAATTCCCAACTCGCGAAGGGTGAGCACTAAATTTTCTACCACTGCATCGAAATGTTTATCGGTTAATCCCATTTTTACAAGCCGGGCATGACTGTCTTTTAAGGATTTGCCCGAGTAATTTATTGGGGATCCCAAAGCATACGCTAAAAAGAATTTCATTTTGTTGGATTGTTTTTCCATATCTACCCATCTGAAAAAATAGCTTATCCGTTCGTCATTGCTTACGTAAGCATAAAAAACATCCACGGCTGCTTCTACAGCCTGCATGCCCCCTAACTGTTCAAATAGGGAGCTATTATCTTGCGATTCCTTAGCCATATTTATCTTAATTTTAAGTGAAAGGGTTAATCATTGACCTTCCTAGTTTTTTATAACTTTTACAATCTTTGATTGGGATCCGGTTTCTATTCTTATTACGTATAGCCCAGGCATTGCTTGTAATCCGCTTTCGTTGTTTCCATCCCACACAACGGAATGGTATCCATGCGATTGAATTTTTTCGTGTACCAATGACTTGATTTTATTTCCCAGATTATCATACACACTTACGTCAACTCCTGACGATTTTTCCAACGAATAATTTATCTCTGTACTGAGGGTGAATGGATTTGGAAAACTCTTCAAGTCAAAACCACTATCATTTTCCTCCAGGTTGCCTTGTAAACCTGCTGTCTCCGGTTCAAGGAAGAGCTCCCGTGGAAGCGTTGCTTTTCTTGTATTGAAAACGCCTTCTTCTCCGATCACAACTTTACCGACAGGTGCTTTTAAAGTCACCGCTTTCGTAACGTACATCGGTTCATCATAGGTGCCTTTGGCTATACTAACGATCCCTGAAATGTCGGCATGATCAATGGCGTCAAGTACTTGAAAGTATGGTTTGTCAATAGCGCCCGTGCTTGAATCCCAGAAACTATTTTGATCGACATACACCACGTCCGACGAAAAAAAATGATCTAGCCCATTGAGAAGTTCACTGTTTCTAAAACCGGTACCGACAGCTGGGGGCCAGAATAGAAAATCATCATGAACGCCTATGGCAATGTTGAATTGGTTATAGGCAATTGGGGCTCCAGTATCACTGTCCGAAAGTGTGATGTCTCCGTTGTCTTTATTGTACAGCACAAAGTTATCATGATCGTTGCTTGTCAAGTATTCTTCTGAGGGAAGCAACTTTGTGACATGTGTTTTCAAAGTCCTGTATTGACTTTCGTAAATCAAATCAGTAGTAATTTCACCATAATGAAATATATCTACCCAAACATTAGTCGACTCCAGCGTGAAGGAGCCAGGATTTCGCACGATCTGAAAATGGTGCTGCTGCCTTTCACCGGGGCGCAACCCTGTACTATTCGGTAATGCTTCGATTATTCCCCATGTCGTGTGCCACTCGCCATAGCCATCTTCGTTTTCAATATCAAAATCATGTTTTCTTTTATAATTGTAGTTTTCAGAACCAATATCTCGTTTGTTAATGTTCACAGGATATTGATCGTCTGGTCCAGGATGATTTACCGATCCATAATGATTTGATGGTGGTATGTTAAATTCTATTACATCATACCCGTCTTCCTGCACAAGATTATAGGCCACTCTTTGGGAAGTTACTATGGCGCCATTAGGCGCGATCCAACCCGTTCCGTATGACTTATTTCCATTCGTAAACCTTCCCACTGCTGCGGCATGGGGCGGTAATTCATAATTGATATCACTGTTTGCGACCGCAGGTTGACTTGAAACATTTTTTCTTCCCACCACATCTTTGACCGTAGATTTCTCCATTTCTCCATCGCTTACTTTTACTGCGTTAATGATAATCTTATTCATATCTCCTTTGCCAGTGTATAGAGAAACCTTCACAGCATTTCCGTTAAAATAGGCTGAGCTAAAACCCCAATTTTCGAGGTCCCGGTAATGTAATTTCTGCTTCGCACCATCGGCGGTCTCCAGCACGAGATAGCTTTCTTTTCCTAGCTGGGTTCCTTTAAAATACAATCGCAAAAAATTTGATGAAGCATTTACGGTGGTGATCACTTGCAGCGAACCTTCCGCTGAAGAATCTGTTTGGTGATAAAAGTTATAGGGTATTATCTTTTGAGCCCATAGGGGAGAGGTTGAAAAAATCACCACACAAAGGACTACATCTATCATTAGTTTTTTCATGATACAAGAGGATTTGAGTTATGGCAGTGAATTATTGAAGGCTTACAAGTACCAAGACCAGCCCCGTGCCGGTTTTCAATGAAGTCATGGCTTTTCCGATTATCGCTCCCCGCGCTGCTTCATGGTTGGAAACTTTCATTGCATGTCCTGACGTATGCGATGTAGTCAGTAAATCGCCTGGTGTGATTTCACCATAGCTCGCATCTACTAAGCAATATACTCTTCCAGTCAAAGCAACGGGATGTCTACCATTTGCGATGGTTCCATCTTGTCCCATCAACATACCAGGTTGAATGCCCCCTGCGCCACTGATGATCCCGGCAACTGTCTTATCATATGCTTTATCGGAAACCCGAAGTTGACCGGCGTTATCTGTATCGATGCTCACAACGGTACCAGGAAGAAGGTTATCGCTCTCTGCGATTTCAAAATTTTCCGCAAAATCAGCTCCACCTGTTATCTCAAGTACTTTCGTGCTGGTAACGCCATTGACATGAAGCGTTTTTGAAGGTGTGGTTAATCCGATTCCCACATTTCCTGCAGGCGTAATAACCATGGTCGCATCGTTAGAATTTGCTGTTTTCGTAAATACGAGTTTACCTGCTCCTGCGGCCCAATCACCATTTGCAACGCCGATCCTCCATGAACCACCCTGGTTGCCAGGATTGATAAGCTTAAGTTGCATCTCTGAAGTTGATGCGAGATTCAGTTGGGCATCGTTATCGTTCGTATTAATACGAACTTTGCCGCCACCCTGAACAAGGTCCAGATTCTTGTTGGAATTGAAATTTATAAAAAAGTCTCTGTCACTTTCCAACTGATCGGCATCCAAACGCAGAACCTGGTTTATCCCTACAACATTATTTCTTAAAACAATGCTACCATCCTGAACGGTACCGTTGCTGACAGTGGTCTCTTTACCCCAGATATTTAAGGACATTTTCTCATTGATACTTCCAAAAAATGCGTCATCTGTATCCATCGAAAATACAGCAATACCTGCTTTTCGAATTCTAAAATGACTTTGATTGACGAGGTCCCAGGTCGATTCACTGCCACCTGCAATCCGTTTTAACTCGAGCCCTGCTACATGGGTTCCTCCTTCGCTTCCTGATGAGGTTACACGCAAAAACGTATTTGAAGCGCCATAAATGTCCAACTTCCGGGTGGGGAGTATGTTGCCAATTCCGATATTAGAATAACCATTTACGTGTAGGCCATTTGCATTTACACTCCATGTAGTAGAAGGCGACCCGCCACCCTCTTCAAAAGGGGCTCCCGGACCTGCCCCTGTACCTCCTCCCGGAGTCGCTACAACTTGAGATTTCACCTCTTGAATTCCTATTAATACAATGATCATCAATAAGAAATGGACTTTTGTTTTCATGTTTTTATGATTTTTTGATTTGAAAAATAACTGCGACAAAAGTACTGGGGGTGATTTTCTGCGATTAACACTGGTCTCCCTATGGATAACACAATTGTAACATCAGCGATAATGGGGCGTGGAATGGGATTTGAGTAAAAAAAAATTGCATGGACTAATGTTGAAGTTCCTCGGCGATGTCTTTTTTAAAATTATAATGCTAAAAAAACATTACGCATTTAATAATCCCGATACATAACCATAACCTTAAAATAATTTCCATGATAAACTAAGGACACAGGCGGGTAGCAGTTTTGCGTGTGAATATTATCACACCTAAACCTAACCACTATGCTCAAACTTCTACTAAGAACGCATGTCTTATTCCGAATCTTCTTTTTACTATTTGCCGGATCATTTGTCGTATCAACAGCGCAGGGTCAGTTTACAGTTTCAGGGAAAGTAATTGTGGCTGAAGATCAAAGTTCGTTGCCGGGGGTCAATATCCTGGTGAAAGGAACGAGTAACGGGACCATTACCGACGCTGACGGGAATTATAGTATTAACGCAAGCTCCGCGGAAGATGTGTTAATCTTTTCATTCGTAGGTTACAACGCCCAGGAAGTTTCTGTGAACGGCCGCAACATCGTGAATGTAACTCTTACATCGGATGCAAAACAGTTGTCGGAAGTAGTGGTGACCGCGCTGGGGATCAAGCGTGAAGACAAATCATTGGGATATGCGGCGCAGTCCGTGAGCGAAAATGCTGTAAAGGATGCGAAGTCAAACAACTGGGTGAACACCCTCTCCGGCAAAGTTGCTGGCTTGAATATTCAAGGTGCCGGTGCGGGCCCGATGGGCTCGTCGCGCATTACTATAAGGGGTGAATCGTCTCTAAACCTTGATAACAATCAGGCACTGATCGTGGTAGATGGTGTGCCAGTGAGTAGTAAGATAACAGGCACGGGGCATAATTCACATTTGTCGGCCGACAGTCCTGTAGATTACGGCTCTACACTCTCGGATCTTAACCCGGATGACATTGAAAAGATAACGGTGCTGAAAGGACCGGGTGCCACTGCGTTGTATGGTAGCAGGGCAGCGGGCGGTGCGATAATCATCACGACAAAATCGGGATCTAAAAAAGATAATGGAATTGGAATTACGATAAATTCCAATGTAAGCATGGAGGAGGTGAACCGGTGGCCGGACTATCAGTTTGAGTATGGTGAAGGCCGTACCGATGAATATTATTCTTACCTGGACAGTGAAGATGGCATTAACACCAGCACAACCGTTGCGGCCGGTAGAGCCTGGGGACCGAAGTTCAACGGTCAATCATATTTCCAATACAACCCCGACGCGCCTGACGGAAGACCTGTAGAACGAACACCGTGGGTGCCGTACAAAAACTATATCTCAGGATTTTTTCAAACCGGTGTTACCTATTCTAACAGCATCGCTATAGAAGGCGGCGGAGATAACGGCTCGGCTAGATTGTCATTAACCCACTTGAAAAACAAGTGGATCATTCCAAACACGGGCTTCGAACGTATCAATGCATCGCTTTCGGTAAATCAAAAAGTGTCAGAAAAGCTGAAGATCACGGGAAAGGCAAACTATACGAACAAGACGAGTGATAACCTTCCGGCCGCTGGCTACAACAACCAGTCGTTGATGTATTTTTTAATTATCGGCACTGCGCCCAACATCAACCACGAATGGTTCAAACCATATTGGATGCCTGGGCTGGAGCATGTAAAGCAGAAGAATCCATTTAACCCCGGTCCCGACAATCCTTACCTGGATATGTATGAAATGTTAAACAAGATGAACAAGCATGGTATCATCGGGACAGTTTCTGCCAACTATGAAATATCCAAGAAACTGAACTTGATGGTAAGAACCGGATTGGACATGTCCTTTGAGTATCGCTCCCAACAACGTCCTTATAGTATGACGAAATATCCAAGAGGGATGTTTCGCGAGCAAAATGTTTTCAGCTATGAATCTAATTCCGATTTCCTGCTTACCTACAATGATAAGCTAAGTAATCGCATAGCGTTTACTGTATCGGCGGGTGCGAATGCCATGCGGCAGACGTACGACTTTGCCGGAATGTATGCGGATCAATTGGCGCAGCCCGGTATCTATCAGATTTCGAACAGTCTCGATCAGGCCGTAGCTGACCCGCAAAAAACAAAGAAGGCCATCAACAGTGTGTATGCTACATCACAGTTTTCATTTGATGAAATGATATTCCTGGATATCACAGGCCGCAACGACTGGTCTAGTACTTTGCCTGCTAAAAATAATTCTTTTTTCTATCCCTCGGTTAGTACCAGTTTTTTGTTGGATGAACTGATGTCATTGCCTCGGCCTGTTTCATTCGCAAAACTCAGGTTCTCGTGGGCTCAGGTTGGAAATGATACACGGCCTTATCAAACGGCACGCTACTATGATAAGATTTACAGTAATAGTTTTACCAATTCAACAACCCTGTTCAATGCCGAGCTAAAACCAGAAATAACGAGCAGTTATGAAGCAGGCTTGGACCTTCGCTTATTTCAAAACAGAATCGGCTTAGATCTCGCCGTATATGACAATAGAAGTCGTAATCAAATCTTAGCGATCCCCCTGGATCCGGTTACAGGATATTCGAACGCATTGATCAATGCAGGGCTCATCAACAGCAAAGGCGTTGAAGTAAGACTTTCCGGTAAACCTGTGGTTCGGGAGAATTTTTCGTGGAATACAACATTCATCTGGTCCCGTAACCGCAGCTACGTGAAAGAATTGGCTGAAGGGATCACCAACCAAATCATTTACGCGCATAATAGCAACGTCACTATAGAAGCACGTGTTGGTGGCCGGATGGGCGATATGTATGGAAAGGGTTTTCAACGTTCTCCCGATGGTCAGATTATCTATGCATCTACCGGGCTACCGGCCCCACTTGATCCTGTTGCACGGAAATGGGGGAATGCCTTTGCGGATTGGAAGGGAAGTATCCTGAATGAGTTCGGGCTGTATCGTTTTAAAATCAGCGTACTGTTGGATGGACAATATGGAGGCGATATGTATTCACAAACCAATCATAAAAATAATACCCTGGGAAAAACACGGGTAACACTGCCCGGAAGAGATGGTGGCATTGTGGGTGAGGGTGTTGTATCACAGGGTGACGGGACATTTGCACCGAACACAGTCAACGTGCCGGCGAGCGCTTATTATGATAACTATTATCAGATCAGCAACGCAGAGACAAACATCTTTGATGCCTCTTTTCTGAAGATCAGGGAAGTACGCCTTGAATATGGTTTACCAGAAAGCATCATCGGCAAGCTGGGTTTGCGGCAAGCTTCGATTGCCATTTATGGGAGAGACCTTTTCAACTTCACAGATTTCCCGGGCTTTGATCCAGAAGGGGGCAACCTGAATAACGGCACACTTACACCGGGTGTCGAGCTGACACAGTTCCCTTCAACGCGCACCATAGGCGCAAACGTAATGTTCAAATTTTAGTAATATATAATCGTGATGATCATGTTTAAAAAAATATATCTGACACTCATTTTTGTAAGCGGCCTGATGGTTGCCTGCACTGATAATTTTGAAGAAATTAACACCGACCCGAATCGTCCGAAAGAGATTACTCCTGGCGTAATGCTGGGTCAACTGCAATACCGTATCGTTAACACATCCATTTCGGCCGCACGTTCATTCACGCACGAACTCATGCAGGTGGATGCGCCTCGTGCCAGCACTAGCGGCGCCGGATTACACCGGTATGTGGTTACTCCGGGGGCAGGTGTATGGAGCAACTTCTATGGATACTTGACCGATATTGAAAATATTTATGAGCTTGCTGAGAAATTGAACGAAAATAACTATAAAGCCATTGCCCTTGTATATAAAAGCTGGGCCTATTCAATTCTTACAGATCTCTATGGTAACGTACCATACACAGAGGCGACCAAAGCAACGGAAGGGGTACTTCAACCATCCTTTGACGCACAAAAGGACATTTATCTGGATATTTTGAAGAACCTGGAAACTGCCAACAGTTTATTTGACGATACAAAAGCGCTAACCTATGCCGGTGATCTGGTGTATAATGCCAACACTGTGTCGGGTGGGAAGAATGCAGGTATTTTGAAATGGAAGAAATTTGCAAACTCACTTCGCCTCAGACTTTTGTTAAGAATTTCCAAACGCGAGGGAGAGATCAACGTAAGTGAACAGATCAACCAGCTGTTAGCTGATCCCGCTACCTATCCTGTATTCACAAGCACTTCGGATGACGCCATCTTCCGTTACCCTGGTACCTTCCCATATTTCAATCCATACTTTAATGCGCGCACCCTGGATTGGCGCGAGGGTACGTATTTTACAAAGTTTTTCTTGAGTAAGTTAAATGAAGTACAAGATCCAAGGCGGGCGATATGGGCGCTTCCCGTTAATGTAAATGGCGAAAGTGTATTTCAGGGAATTGAAAGTGGATATCCAACGACACAAGAATATGTCGTTGGAAAGAATTCGAGCTATACTGATGCACTTAAAACGCTACCCCAACTGGGTGTTATGATGACGTACGCTGAAGTATCGTTTATAAAAGCTGAGTTGGCGTTGAAAGGCTACGCTACAGGGAAATCAGCAAAGAGTCACTATGAAGCAGGGATTGCGGCTTCCATCACACAATGGGGTGCTATCATGCCACCCGATTTTCTGCAACAAGTTGGAATAGCATACGATGAGGCAGCAAGTACGGACGTTCAACTGGAGCAAATCATGCTGCAAAAATATTACGCTTACTTTTTTGTAGATTATCAATCGTGGTTTGAAAAAAGAAGAACGGGTTATCCTGTTTTGCCACGAGGTACAGGCATTCCTGCTGAAAATAATTTTCCAAGCCGCGTGCCATATCCTACCTATCTTCAATCACTCAACGCAGAAAGCCTGGATGCAGCAGTGCGTGCAATGGGTGGTGATGATAGTGATGTGAAGGTGTGGTGGGAACAATGATAAGTTATTTTCGATATTCAGGTTTTTTTCGGTATTCCTTGTTCGAATTATTCCGGTTAAACTAAGCAATAAGATATCAACAAGTAGATATGAATTTCCGATGATGAATGTATCACGAATATTGAACAAGTATAATTAACCCTTCACGAGCACAATTTAAAGTGATATATTAATTTTTAAATTGACCTATTATGTATTCGATAAAAAATATTCTTCTCTTTTTACTTCTTGTTTCCTCAGCGACACTTTTGGCACAAAAGAAAGATGAAAAGGAATTACGTACGCTGATCGTTTTTTTTGATGGCCTGCGTCCGGACTATATCACAGCGGAGGCTATGCCAAACCTGTATGCTTTTTCAAAGGCAGGATGCTATGGTAAACAGCATCACAGTGTTTTTCCTACCGTTACTCGTGTAAACGCTTCTTCGTATTCTTCCGGCAGTTATCCGGGAACACATGGATTGATGGGCAACACCGTTTACTTCCCAGCTGTTGATTCTAAAAAAGGATTGAACACCGGCGACTATGCCGATCTGAATAAGATAATGGCAGCAACGAATGGTCACTTGCTGACAGCCGTAACGTTAGGCGAGGTCCTTCAACAAGCAGGAAAGAAAATGATGGTCTTTAGTTCAGGCTCAACAGGGCAGGCGATGATGCAAAATCACACCGTTAGTGGCGGTGCCGTTGTGAATCCCGGAATGATTTTGCCGGCTTCATTTAAGGATACGCTCATTCGTGACATCGGGCCGATTCCTGCCAAAGCAAAACCAAATGCAGGTCAGCACAAATGGGTAACCGATGCATTGATCAAATATGGTCTGACCCTAGATGGTCCGTTGGTAAGTGCCATCTGGTTCTCCGATCCCGACGGTACAGCGCACAGCGATGGGATTGGAGCAGCTTCATCCATGGAATCTATCAGAATTGTTGATGCAGAGTTTGGACGGATTATGGCCACGCTAAAATCAAAAAATCTGGATAAAAATTTTAACGTCATCATTTCAACAGATCATGGTTTTATCACCAATATTGGAAAAGAAGGACTGACAGAATTTCTGATCAGCAACGGATTCAAAAAAGACAAAGAAAGTGAAGATGTGGTGGTCGCTGAGGGTGCTATCTATGTAAAAGATCACAATATCGATGTCATCAAGAAAATCGTTTCCGCATTACAAGCCCAGGAATGGGTTGGCCCGCTGTTTACCAAAGGAAAAAATGCTGGTGACACGAAAGGTATTGTAGCCGGGACTTTATCGTTCGAATCAATTCACTGGAATCACCCTGAACGTTCAGCGGATATCCTTGTGGATGAGAATTGGGATGACCGTAAAAATGAAATGGGATATGCAGGCACCAGTTATTCGCGTGGTGTAGCCGGCCACGGCGGACTAAGCCCTTACGAAGTAGACATTGCTTTGTTAGCCAGTGGCCCAAGCTTTAAGAAAAACTTTGAAAGTGTATTGCCTACTTCTAATGTCGATATTGTCCCTACGATCTTATCAATACACAATATCGCTATTCCTGAAAAGATGAATGGAAGGGTAGTTACAGAGTTGCTGGCTGAAAATAAAAGCGAAAAGATGCAACCAAAAAAGGAAATCATAAAGACGAGTACTGTCTTTTCGGGTGGTACCTATAACCTTACATTAGAACGTACGATCCTAGGCAAATACAAGTATGTGGATTTTGCCAAGGTTGAAAGAGTTTTAAATAAGTGAGTTATCTAGCGATATTGAATGGATGATGAAAAAAGCCCGGCGTTTAACACCGGGCTTTTTTTATGATTGCAGATAAAAAATCTTAGCAATGCCCGGCCTCACGGTCGTCACCTTCTTCTACAACTCTAATCCATACACCAGTTTTAACTTCTCCACCAGCTCCATCAGGCATACTCATGATAATGCGATGTGTGCCTGGGATCAGATCATTCTTTGACATCTGATTTCCCGCACCTAAGTATCCTTGAATGTTTGAATGCCAGCTGATCTCATCAAAACCACATGGATCATGATCCGGTGAGTAACCTCCACCAAGAAATGAGATCGAAGTTCCTGCAGTGAACGTTTCTCCGTCCTGGGGTGAATACAGGAAAGCTTTTCGCGGTTTAACCGGCACTTCAAAGGGTTCTGTTTGTACAGACACCTTTTGTAATCCAGAAGCAATTACTTCAAGGCGACATTCTTTGCCGCCAGGAAGCAAGTCAAGATTTACGAGGTGACTTGCATTTTTTACGTCTGTGGCAATCGCCTGCCATGTTTTACCGTTGTCGTTCGAGTAACGGATCATCGTAGGTTGTTCTGCGTTTTCAGCTTCTGTATTCCATTTCAAATGCATCAAGTCCCCATTCCGTTGCACCCGGCTAATGTTGTCAAGTTTAATCTTTGATTTCTTTTTCTCGGTCTTAATCGTGTCAATTACTTTGCCATTTCGAATGACAGAGAAACCACTGAAATCTTTTGTCCAAGGTATCAGTTCATGATAATCAATAAATGCATTTTCCTCGTCCTGGTATGGATTGTGTCGATGACAACGATGGGTACCCACCACTTCCCCATTTGCGCCATGGATGTCTAATAATATAGCATCGGTAATTGGAGCATTGTCATATCTACTAACGTTATCCACTATATACGATGACAAGAGTTCGACCTTGCCATCTCTGTACACCCGGAAATTGGCAATGACTACGATCGCGACGATGGTGATGATATCGCCAGTGCCGTCAGACGCAACAATTGTATTTAACATGCGCTGATAGTGATAAGGAGATATCCATGTATTGGTTGGAAAAAGTACATCCATACCGTCCCCGTAACTCATCAGGTCGACGCTATTGGCCGGATCAAAAAGGGTCATCCTGCTGGTATTCAACCCGAACTCACCAATGCTTCCAAATGGGAAGGTGCCCTCTTTGTATTTCGGATAATTTGTTTCGTATGGGCCGGCGGCACCAGTGCCATCATCCAAATGGAGCAACGTCAATGCATGTGCCAACTCATGGGATAGAGCACGCGTGTCATCTTTCGCTGCGATGGCAATGCCTGGCCTGCCAATACCGCGCTGACCGATACCCAATTGGCCTGCAAGATTTGTAGGTAACAATCCCACATAAATGGCGCGGATTGTAGATGCTGAACGCAGATTGGCAATAAAGTTTATAAGACTATCCCAGCCACTTCCTTTTTTTCCACTTTCAATCTGCATGTCATCACCCCAGGGTGTTACGGTACATGGACCAAAATCAAAGCCTTGAATAGGAAACATCGGAAGAAACCGGCTTAACGATGTAGGAAGGTCAGTACCCAGTGGCGCTGGCAAGTTAAAATTGGGACCTGCATAATTTATCATCACACCACAAACTTTTAAATGAGGAACATTGCGAAACCTGGCGTAGAATGTTTCACTGGTGCTGCTGAAGTGCATTAACGAGCCATCGATGTTTATTCCAATGCCTACGAGCGGGGAGGTATAGGCGATGTCAAATGCCCTGACTTGAAATGTTCTCTCCCCATGACACAACGCTGCGGGTATTCTAAAGTTCAGCGTATGATTTAAATTGGACCGTCTGATCAGGGTCTTGTCTCGCGGCGGTATAGGCCCGTTCAAAGGCGTAAATTCCTTACCGGCAAAACGGACTCGGCCGGTCACCAAATTTGGAACGTAACCAGCCATTCCGGGTCTTTTGTCTACATATACCCTGATGATCAAATCCTTGTTTGCAACGAGTGGAACGGAGTTGTCGTCCGCCGCACCGCTGCTTAAGTTATCAAAGTTGCAGAATTGCGTTGACTGTGTTAATTCCACATGTGCGATTCTGATACCGGCTGGCAGACGATACTTTCCGGTGATGATGTCTTTGATCTTTTCGAGCTCATCTTTAAGTATCAGCTCTCCAGGCAGACCGGGAGGAATGACGGGTTCGCCACCAGGGCCGAAGGATAATTCCTTTAATTGTTGAGTGATATCCTCTTGAAGACCTTTAGCCAATTCAATTTTTTCTTCTAGGCCAGGAGGGAGTTGTGGTATTTCATAATTGCCACCAAAATTTTCGCCGCGGTTTAAGGCAGGCGGTTCTTTGACCGGCGCTGCACCATTTGTTCTGTTGTTGTCGGAGGTTTTCATAATACTAATGGTTAACTGAATGAAATATTTTTTTGTGTAGATAGGCATCACGTTACATGAGACCTGATCTTCAATTGCATTGTAAATGTAGCGGATAGAGGAAGGGGGGCGCAATCACCTATTTGGGTATCATTGATTTCAGGGAGTTGGTTCGGGTACCATTTTTTAATGGCCGTGGGAACTTATCTGCAAGTGCGGCAAGCCCTAAAAAAAATGCGATGATGCCGTCGAACGGAATACAGGCGCGAATGCCGATGAAGATTATCCAAAGGCGTGACACCCGTCTGACTTGCTTCGCGGGAAGATGTGACTACACCTCCCACTTGCTGCACACAGTGGGTTTGTGTCTGAAATAAAATATCTGATTCAACTGTTAGAACAAGGCCTAAAACGACGGCCAGTAGACGCCAATCTTTTTCTTAAGAAACGTTACACTTCTTTCAAGCTGTTCCATGCCCTCAATACCGTCTTCGATGCTGATCCAGCCATCAAAGCCGACACGTTTCAGTTCTTTGAAGATAGCATCATAGTCATTCAGGCCTTTGCCGATTTCGCCATGACGAAGACGTTTGGCGTATCCTGCTGAGCCACCTTCTTCGCGACGAAGGTCTTCTATGGTACCTTCGATGAGATAACGATCGCTTGCATGCATGGTCACAACACGATGTGATATGCGCTTTAATAACTCAAGTGGATCTTCACCTGCAATGTATGTATTGCTGGGATCATAGTTTACACCAAAGTTTGGATGATGAATGCTGTCTACAAGTTTGACGAAGACTTCCATCTTTTGTGCGAACTCCGGATATTCCCAAAAATCGTCTTTGTAGTGATTCTCAAGGATGAGTGTAATGTTGCGTTCCTGCGCGTAGGGGAGACAAGCTTCAATACATTCGGCAGCAAGATTGACACCTTGATCCAAAGTTAATTCAGGTCTTCGTTGTCCGGAAAGAACACGGCAATACGAACCGCCCAACGTATGGGTCATATCAATCCAGCGTTTCTGTTTGGCAATTTCTTTTTGACGAAAACCAGGATCAGGGTGTGTGAAATCAGGCGAGCAGCACATCATGGGTATAACCCTGCCTTGATCTTCAACCTGCTTTCTGAATTTTTTCCAGTTGGCTTCGTCGGACATTTCTAAAAAACCGGCGTACCATTCCAGTCCGTCAACGTCAAGCTTACACGCAAGGTCAATCCATTGCGAAACTTTCATGGTTCCGTCTTTACAAAGCGCCTGCATAAAGGCTTTCGGAAATGCAGCTAATCGTGGCATTCGTTATTAGGGGTTGTGAGTTTGTTTTATATTAAGAAGCAGAAATAGTAGTCTCATCTTTTGGAGGATTGCGACCAATGAAGGGGTGTTGTTCCAGGTCGACCACCTGACCACTGATGGGGCCGCTTTCATCCGCAAGCCAGTAAATTGCAGCGGCGGCAATTTCTGCCGGTTTCAGGATTCGCCCCGCAGGCGCGTAAACTTTTGGAACTTTTTTATACCAATCTGCGGGTAGCCCATGCGATTTCTTGCGTTCTTCTTCTGTCTCTGTAAGTACCCAACCTGGATTAATCTGGTTGACCCGCACGCCGTCTTCGCGATGAAGTGTATCCCCCAGGTTGCGTGTCATGGTCATGAGTGCTCCTTTGGAGACACTGTAGGCAAATAAATTGGGTTCACCAGACCAGGCATTTACAGAACCGATATTAAGAACACAGCCGCGTGTCTGGCGAAGGTGTGGAAGCGCTGCTTTGATCAGGGAGAATGGAGCAAGTGTGTTCACCTCCATCACGTTTCGGAAAAATGCAAGATCTGTGGTGTGGATGTTTGATGAAACAACAGCGGCAGCATTGTTGACGATAGCATCCAATTTTCCAAAAGCTTGTAGGGCAAGTTCTACCAGTCGCTGTGCGACACCTTCATTGCTGATATCCTCAATGTGTAGTATAGCTTTATCGTTGCCCAGGTTTTCTACTACATTCTCGCCCCAATCTTTCTCCAGGCCATGAATGACTACCCGTGCACCTTCCTTAACACAAGCTGTTGCAATAGCTTTACCAATACCCGTCGTACTGCCGGTTATAATAATGACTTTACCCAAAAGGCGCATGGACTAAACGGGTTTAAGCACGCTTTTAATGACTTCTCCTTTGTGCATTTTCTCAAACGCTTCATGCCATTCGGTGATGGGCCACACACCACCAATGATGGGTTTCACATCAAGCTTGCCTGTAGCAAGTAAAGCGATCACACGTTCCCATGTTGGCCAGTTGTGGCTGAAGCTTCCCTGAAGCGTAACGTTTTTTTGTACGAGGGGATCCAACGAAAATCCAATCGGCTGGGGTCCCCAACCGACTTTGGTAATTTGTCCGTTAGGTCGAACAAGTTCCAAAGCAATTTTGAGGGTAGCACTTACTCCTGCAGCATCAATGATGCAGTCTGCACCAAGTCCGTCACGCTCCCTGGCCCATGATGTTGCATCACCAATGATTACATCGCATCCATATTGTTTTGCAGTGGCCAAACGGTGTTTGTCGGCTTCTAATCCAACAATGGCAACATCAGCACCACAAAGTTTTGCCACGGCAGCACACAAAATACCGATGGTTCCAGGCCCTAACACAATCACACGATCTCCAGGTTTAAGGCGGGTGTTTTGAGCAACAGAGTTGAATGCAACACAACAAGGTTCTGTCAGGCAAGCTTGTTCAAACGCAAGATTATCCGGGACGCGATGCAGGCAACGTGCAGGTACGCGTACATATCGCGTCATTGCGCCGTTTACACCATAGCCAAATCCTTTTCGTGTAGGGTCCAAGTTGTATAGACCAGTCCGGCACATTGGATTGTTGGCATCAATAACAGCAGCGGTTTCGCTTACAACACGGTCACCAGCTTTCCAACCGACGACTGCCTTTCCGAATTCGACAATATGTCCTCCGAATTCGTGACCCAATACCACGGGATAGTTTACAGGCCAGCTATGATCGGATGTCCATTGATGCAAATCACTGCCACACACGCCTACATTGGCTACTTCCAATAAAATATCGTCGTCACCAAAAGTAGGCATCGGGATTTCCCGAATTTCAACGGAGCCTTTTTCGGGTGCAAAGTTCACTACTGCTGCTGATTTCATAGTTGTCATTGGTTATAGCGACCAAGTAAAGAATTTTAAGTAATACAAAAAAAGTACTATGAGGAAATTGTATGAAAGTTGTTCGTGATCCAGTTAATCGTGTTACATAGAGATAAGTTGTATCTCAAATTGCGAAATTTTAAGCCACGAAAACGAACATTGCGTGTATTGTAATGGAATTCTTAATGTCGGTTGTGCCTTTTTGACGATTGAAGTCCTGCGTCAGTGATGGCGGTCTTTCAGCCTACAATTCACTAGTGTAATTTTTTTTATATCAAACAGTTGATATCGCTATTCCTGATATTATACAGGGCATTGCGTTTCGATGGGCCGACACAAAAATTTGGACACAAACCTTTCAGAGCCGGTACCTAAGGGAACTGTGCGCAGGCCAGAAAGGCCGCAATCATCTGCACAGGACTTTAGCCCTGCGTCTGAGGCAAGCAGAAAATCTCAAGGAAGGGGCGGTGATAATTAGTCCCATACATATCGCTCATCATATACAACATTATATTTTTTTAAAAACATACGGTATTCATCCTGAAAGGTCCTCTTTTGGTGATGTTCATGTTGATCTTTAATATAGATTTTTACCAGATCGATCTCGGACGGATTTACCGAAAAAGCACCATAACCATCTTGCCAATAAAAATTCTTAAGCGATTCGTCTTTCGTTTTAATCCACCTCGAAGAATGAGCTTTTAACTCTCCCATTAACTCGACCAATGATATTTTTTTTGAAAGCAAACACAAGATGTGAATATGATCAGTGTATCCGCCGATGATAATAGGATTACATTCAAGTCGGTTACATATCCCAGCTAAATATCTATGAATTTCATCTTCAAAATTTTTTGATATGATGTGTTGGCGGTGCTTGGTGGAAAAAATGATGTGGATATAATTTTTGACGAGTGATTGCGCCATAACAAATTTGATTTTGAACAACGGTTTTTATTTCGCCCTTTCAGGGCTTAATGCCGCTTGGTGCTTTTAACGCAGGCCTGAAGTCCTGCGCTGATGATTTCGGCCTTTCAGGCCTGTAATTTATCTGCGTAAAATTTTTATATCAAACAGGTTGATGTCAGGATTTCCTGACAAAGTATAACAGCGCATGTATTAATTTTTGACAACTTACTCTAGGCTAACAATTTGGTTTTGTATAAAGGTTTTATTTCGTGCTTTCAGGGCTTAATGCCGCTTGGTGCTTTCAACGCTGAAGTCCTGCGCTGATGATGACGGCCTTTCAGGCCTGTAATTTATCTGCGTAAAATTTTTATATCAAACAGGTTGATGTCAGGATTTCCTGACAAAGTATAACAGCGCATGTATTAATTTTTGACAACTTACTCTAGGCTAACAATTTGGTTTTGTATAAAGGTTTTATTTCGTGCTTTCAGGGCTTAATGCCGCTTGGTGCTTTCAACGCAGGCCTGAAGTCCTGCGCTAGTGATGAAGGCCTTTCTGGCCTGCAATGTATCAAACGTAAATTTTTTATATCAAACAGTTGATATCAGGATTTCTTGACGAGGAACAACAGCGCATTGCATTTCGATTGGGCTACACAAAATGCGGGACACCAACCTTTCAGAGGTTGTATCGAGAACGGATCGTGCGCAGGCCTGAAAGGCCGAAATCATCAGCGCAGGACTTTAGGCCTGCGTCTAAGGAAAGCAGAAATCTCAAGCCCTGAAGGGGCGCGATAATTAGTCCCACATATCGCTCGTCATATTCAACATTATTTTTTTTAACTTAATATTCATACGGCTTTATTTTAGCCCTTCAGCTCAAACACTTTTACATCAAAGTTGAATTTTTGTAGTCATCACCTTGTTTACGATATTGAGGCATTAAATTGAAAATATGGAAACTTCATTTACACCTGTTCAATATGTTTATAGAGAAATCATTGAGGAAGAGATTGCAAAACAGACGACCGGAAAGGTGTTCTTTTTTCTTAATGATAATACTGTGGAGTCAGTTGAAGGCAGGATTGTCGAAATGAAAGAAATTGCGGGTAAAGGTTTGTTCATCGTTATGAATCCTGAGTTTCATATCCGAATCGACAGAATCATAACCCTGTTTGGCAAACCGGGTGCTGCTTACGATGAGTATGATGCTTATGGTAATACCTGCCTTAGTTGTACCGGGGGTTATGACATCGAGTCATTGCCTTAGCCTACTTTGCGTATTGCTAAGGAACTCAAAAATTGATTTCGTCTTTCAAAAATTCCTTCGCACCTGCAGGACCTGTTATCGTGAGGAACGTTTTGCTTCCTTCTACTTTTAATTGAAAGGTGAAAAAGTCACAACAGATTCTTTCTGTTTTAATAAAGTCATTGATCTTGTCGAGGATATCGTCGGCGCTCTCAAAGCTATAGGAGAACCCGTTGTCGATTTCTTCTTTATACTGAAGAAGTCTCTTGAGTTCAATAATTACTGTTGCTTTTCTTTTTTGAAGTTCTGGCGCAGTGAGTTTACACGATATTGATTTTTGAGCTGCCATACTGCTGAAAATTATCTAATAGATAAAACACCGTGTAGTATAATCCACGGTTTCATATTAATAGCGTTTTTAAGAGCACAGACAGGATGGAATTGTACGCTCAAACTCACAGTTACCTGCATTACATTTTGTGAGTGATGTAATCAATCGCGAGTTTAAGTCAAGAAGTTTTTGAATCTGTTGATTAACAAGGGCGATCTTGTTTTCTAAGTTGTATTTGAGATTTTCACACGACGCATCCTCTTCCCGCCAAAGTTCAAGGAAAGTATCAATTTCGTTGAGTGTGAATCCGATGTCCTTTAATTTTCTGATCAGAAGAAGTTTTTCAAACACTCGTTCAGAATACTCCTTATAATTGTTTTCTCTTCGGCTTTTTCTATCCAGGGAGATCAATCCCTTTTTTTCATAAAACCGGATTGTGTCTTTGGTAAGTCCGGTTCTTTCGACAAGTTCTCCAATCAGCATATTTGAAAATTTATTTAAGAAAACTCTTGACCATGGCCAATAGTCCACACTTTAACTTTGAAATACATTTTTAAGATAACGGATTAAAGATTATGAAAGATTCAACAAAATTATTCAAGCTTTTAGGATTTTTAGGCATAGGACTTTGTGTCGCCTGCTGCGCGATACCGATTGTTGCCGTTGTTTTTGGAATCGGCGCAATAACAGCTTTATCTGGGTTCCTGGAATGGGGCGGTATTGCTGTCATGATTTTGGTCCTAACTTTTTTTGTCGTTTCCTACTTTAAAAAAAGGAGGGCACCCAGTTGTGAAATTGACTGTGCGAGCAAGGAAGAAAAAATCTTGGTGCATAGCCAAAGGCAGACCAATGTTGAACAGAAGCGCTCGAGGAAGTCATAAGCGCAACATCCGATAATGCATTTGTTAGGATGTAAGCGAAAAAATAATCGTGTTGCATTGTTTTATTAAGCAGATTTGTTGAACAAAACTCCGTAACGTGATCACTTTAATAGCGGGTAGCGTTGTCTTAAGCGTTCTACATGCGTTAATTCCAAATCATTGGCTGCCTATCCTCGCTATCAGCCGCCAGGAAAAATGGTCTTTGGGTCGAACTACCTATATAACTTTTCTCTCCGGATTGTCACATGCATTAAGTACAGTGTTCATAGGCATGGTCATAGGGTTGTTAGGTGTTACGATATCGGAGCAGGTCACAAGTTTTACTCACCTTATTGCTCCGGTAATACTCATCGCTATTGGATTGTTCTACATATATCAGCATCATCGACACAAACACTTTCATTTGCATCAGCAACCGAGTTTGCCGAAAATTAGGATCATAATAGGTCTTGTCATTGCCATGTTCTTTTCGCCGTGCCTGGAAATCGAAGCCTATTTTTTAATGGCAGGTGTACAGGGATGGGAACAAGTTGTGTTTCTAAGCCTTTTATATACAACGGTGACGATTTCAGGGATGGTACTATGGGTACGTTTTACCTATAGAGGCCTTTTCAGATGGAATTGGCATGCGTTGGAACACAACGCAGGCATTATAACGGGCTTGACGCTGGTATTGACTGGTGTTGCGTCCTTCTTTATTCATTAAATTGGTAGGCGATGAGGGAAGAAAACGAAAAAGTAAACCAAAATAATAATACGCCTCCGGCCAGTGTCGAAATGGTTGCGGAGAAGGTTTATAGTCGTGACACAGGACCTGTTAAAGGAAAAGACGAACGTTGGATCCAAAACGAATGGCTTGCTGCAATCGGAAGCTTTATTCTTTTAGCTGCCGGACTTTTGTTTGATACTTTCACCCGGCCTGAATGGTTTAGCGGCTCCATACGTTTTGTTTGGTATGTGATCGCTTATTTGCCTGTAGGGTTACCGGTAGTTTTTAAAGGTGTTAAATTAGCTTTCCGGGGATCAATCTTTACTGAGTTTTTATTGATGGGTATTGCCACTATGGGTGCCTTTTATATTGGCGTATATCCAGAGGGTGTTGCTGTCATGTTGTTTTATGCGGTGGGTGAATTATTTCAGGGCGCTGCCGTTAACCGTGCAAAACGAAGCATTAAAGCCCTCATGGATGGCCGCCCGGAAAGCGCTTCTGTATTGAGGAACGGCAATTATGTCTCAGTTGACCCGCTGGGTGTTCAAGTCGACGAGACCATTCAAATCAGGGTAGGTGAAAGGGTGTCTTTAGATGGGCAGATGCTGAGCGATGGGAGCGCTTTCAATGCGGCGGCGCTTACTGGAGAAAGTAGACCAATGTTCATTGAACGCGGTGAAACGGTTTTGGCGGGAATGATAAACGAATCGAAGGTTGTTGACTTAAAGGTCACAAAGCCTTTTAACGAAAGCGCCCTGGCAAGAATTCTTTCTCTCCTGCAAAACGCACAAGGGAGGAAAGCAAAGACAGAATTATTCATACGAAGATTTGCAAAGGTATATACCCCCATCGTTGTTTTCCTCGCCGTCGGATTAACATTTCTGCCTTATTTTTTTGTGGAAGACTATAACTTTAATCAATGGTTGTATAGAGCACTGATATTTCTTGTTATCTCTTGTCCTTGTGCATTGGTTGTTGCCATACCGCTTGGTTATTTCGGGGGTATAGGAGCGGGTTCAAGAAATGGCATTCTTTTTAAAGGTTCCAGCTATCTGGATCGGATAACCAGGGTCGATACCGTTGTGATGGATAAAACCGGTACATTAACAAAAGGAGTTTTTAAAGTACAGCAGGTAGTAAACAAAAGTTTACACGAGAATGGATGGCTATCGTATGTGGCTGCGCTTGAATCTCAATCGAATCACCCGATCGCCAAGGCTATAATAGAATATGTATCCAAAGATCCTGTAAAGAAAGTAGCACACCTGGAAGAAATTAAAGGTTATGGATTAAAGGGAATTGTAGAGGGAAAGGAAATACTCGCGGGAAATGTAAAGCTCTTAAAGAAATTCGATGTGCCCATGGAGTCCGAACTTGAAACACTGATTGACACCCTTGTAGTGGTTGCGGTAAACCGAACGTTAGCAGGATACATTGTTATTGCTGATGAAATAAAAGAAGATTCAAGGCTTGCTATACGGCAAATGCATGCAATGAATATCAAAACAATCATGCTAAGCGGTGACAAGCAGGCGGTAGTGGATAAGGTTGCCCGCGAATTAAATATTGATGCAGCTTATGGCGATCTTTTTCCCGAGGACAAAGTGAAAAAGCTTGAAGAAATTAAGAAAGGGAAAAAAGAAGCAGTTGCCTTTGTGGGGGATGGGATCAATGATGCTCCTGTGCTCGCCATCAGCGACGTTGGCATTGCTATGGGCGGATTGGGAAGTGATCTTGCTATTGAGACTGCCGATGTTGTAATTCAAACTGATCAGCCTTCAAAAATTGTAACAGCCATTCGCATAGGTAAAGCGACGAACAACATTGTCTGGCAAAATATTGCATTAGCCTTCGGCGTAAAAGTGATTGTTATGGCGTTAGGAGCGTGGGGTCTTGCTTCCATGTGGGAGGCGGTGTTTGCTGATGTAGGTGTTGCCCTATTGGCAATCGTGAATGCTATCCGTATTCAACGGATGAAGTTTTGATCTAAGACTTACGTTATCCGGTTGAACCAAGGATCACAAATTTAAGATCCCTCCATCGAGCGAATTACCTTGCATGGGTTTCCTGCTGCAAATACATTGGAAGGTATATTTTTCGTCACGACACTTCCTGCACCAATTACCGCTCGGTCGCCTATAGTTACACCCGGACAAATCACGACACTTCCACCAACCCATACATCTTCACCAATACTGATAGGCTTTGCGTACTCTAATCCCGAAGCACGCTCCTTATAGTTCATCGGATGTGTAGCAGTATAGATCTGTACGTTTGGACCGAAAAGGGTTCGGCTGCCTATGGTTACATAGGTAACATCAAGCACCACGCAATTAAAATTGAAAAACACTTTTTCACCCATGATGATATTGGATCCATAATCACAATAGAACGGTGGCTGCAGCCATAGCCCAGGCCCGGCATTCGGGATCAGCTCTTTTAAAATTGCTGTTCGTCGTTCAACCTCATCCTCCGCCGCATCATTTAATTGTTTGATGAGCAAGCGGGTTTTTAACCTTTCATCCGACAATTGCTTATCCAGAGCGTTGTACAACTCGCCGGCTAACATTTTGTCTTTTTCAGATTTGATGATGGAAAACATAGTGGTATTAAAATTTGTAACAACTACTTTAATCCGATTTAAACCCCTTAAATGATGGCACTGAGGGAGCTTTGACGTCGGTCTCTATTTATGAGCCTCTCAGTGCTCACAAGCATTCGGTTTCATGTTGTGATAATCTTGAACTGTGGGTAAGGTTTCTTCAATCCTGTCATTCATCATATCCATTCCAAACAACAAATAAAAATATGCCAGAGATGTTCCATGCATATCTGCTTATTATCAAACAATCAACAAGTCACTAGTTAAATAGTTTTGAAATTTTCCATGATGGTTTCAATTGGCAACCGGTAGATCAATTGAAAGATTTTAGTCGCTGCAGGAACTCTTCAAAATCCATTACCGAACAAATTGGTTTGATCTTACCTTCTTCAATGCGGTCGATGGACATGCCTGAAAGCATGACTTCGCGGCCCGAAGGCGGGATACCCAGATATTCACCCGTATGTCTACCACGCATCACCCAATAGGAGGCCACCTCATTTCCTTCGGCAATTTGCTTCTCAACGATCACCTGAAAATCACTAAAGGCGGGGTAAAGAGTTAACGACTTATCAATGTCGCTTTGCTTGTAATGTTCATATTTTTGCCTGGCTAACGCTTTATATGCTTCCATGATATTTTATCAATATTGATACGATGCTTAACGGCGTTCGAATGAGTGGGTTTATTTTTTATTTTTTATTATCATTTGTTAAGTCGATCTTAGAGTAAAGAAACGTTGGCCGGCGCCCCCGGAGTCTAAGCATGTTTGAAGTCTTTGCCACCTACCTGAAATCGAAGATTGAAATCTCTGACCCTCAGCTAAGAGAAATAGAAGCTTTATGTAAACCGCATAGGGCTGAAAAAGGCGAAGTTTTGCTAAAAGTCAATGAAATTTGTAAAGCTGTCTTCTTTGTTACCCATGGCTGTTTAAGAAGTTATGTGGTCGACAAGAAGAAAAGAGAACATATCATACAATTTGCGCCTGAAAATTGGTGGATATCAGAGCGGTTAAGCATGATGAGTAAAGAGCCGGGTATGTATTTTATAGATGCCGTCGAGGATACGGACTACCTTTCGATGGAAGAAGATTTTTTTCAAAAGTTACCGGAAATTGTTCCTGCTTCAAAAGCTATGAACGACAGATTGCAACTGAATAGTTTTCGCGCTTTCCGAAAAAGATTAATTTCATTATTGAGTGATACGGCAGAAGATCGTTATCTCAACTTTATACAAACCCATCCTTCTCTGGCTTTAAGAATTCCACAAAAGATGATTGCCTCTTATCTCGGCATCACACCGGAGTCGTTAAGTCGCATACGAAAGTCGTTGTCGCACCAGTAATCTGAGCTTACGATTCATTCCTGGAGAATGATCTTTTGATAGTTCTCTTTCATAACCTTATCATATGGTAAGAAATTATCATCCATTGTAAATATTGAAACTAAAGGGATGAATGATAAGTTATTGTTTCGAAAAGCAAAAACGCTTAACGGTTGCCACGAACAGCAGCAATAGATTTGGTAAGAAGTTTGTATAAGAGAGTGTGAATTTGGTTAGGGATAGGTAAGTGGAGTTGGTAGCCCGTTCGAAAAGAACGGGCTTTTTTTATTTCAAGTTTTTAGAAACAAATAGTAATACGTTAGTCAAGTTCCTTTAGCAAGGAATCCAGGTCTAATGGTCTGGTGTACATTTCAATGCTTCCGTCTGGTTTGTATTGCCAGGTATCTTTTGGTCTATCCCAATAAAGTTCAACACCATTGTTGTCAGGATCATTTAAGTAAAGTGCCTCTGAAACACCATGGTCGCTGGCACCGCTAATAGGATAATTTGCTTTTCGTAGCCTGTCATAAATTACCGCGAGATCTTTTCTTGTAGGGTAGAGGATGGCGGTATGATAAAGTCCTACACCATGGCGCGACGCTGGTGGCGCATTTTTACTATGCCATGTGTTTAGTCCAATATGGTGATGATAACCTCCGGCGGAAATGAATGCCGCTTGGTCGCCGTACATGGTCGTTAATTCAAAACCCAAAAGATCGCGATAAAAAGAAAGTGACCTTTCAAGATCGGCAACTTTCAAATGCACATGGCCAATCCGCGTTTGCGCCGGTGCTGTATATTCAGTGTTCATAAGCTTACATTTAATACAAACAAAGGTACTTTGAATGTAAGACTTATTCATTGAACCAGATTAAGATCGATTGCGTATGGAATGTACATCGATGATAAGTATCGAACGACTTATACACTTGCCGCCCGATACTTTGTTTTAGATTTTTTGAACTTGTTATCACCGCATATCGTTCTTACCTCTTGTAATTACTTCCGCCTTTGCCATGCGGGTATTCGTTCCGTTAAGCTGTGATTTTAGCCATTTTTTAAGTTCGAGATGTTCGTCCTTCGTAAGATATTTAAATGTTTTCTTGTATTCTTTTTTAAAGAGACGTTTGTTAAAGCTTATTTTTTGGAGTATGGTCTTGCAGTATTCCAGCATTTTAATCGCCATGATAAATTGAATATTAAAGTGTACCTGTTGATAAAAAATCGGTCACAGCACGCCAGCGCTATAGGCATGACGCACCGGCGTTACTGCGACCATTAAAAAGAAGAGTACTTCGCTTTCTTGGAAGTGGCTTCTATACATTCCCAGTATAAAAAAATGTGTGATTATTATAAATGATAATGTCCTACCGCTTCTGGTTGATAGATAACCTTTTCGATCTTAAATTGCCCAACGCCGGCCGGGATTTTCCAGGAAACGATATCGCCTGCCCTTGAGCCAAGCAGCGCGATACCAATAGTAGAAAAGCCTGAAACCTTATTTGCAATATTATTGGTGAGGGTACGTAACGGTAATTTCGATTTTTCTTCCGCTGACTATTTCTTTCAAACAAGCTCGTGAATTCATGGTGATGATATCGCCGGAGATATTCTCTGGTGGAAGCATCCGCGCTTCTTTCAGATTATTTAATAGCCTGTCAACTGAATCAGCAAGTTTATTTTTCGTGGCGATCGACGTGATGAGCCCCATAATCCGTTCATAATCCTTAATTGTAATAAACATTGCCTTATCCATCATGCTTTGTACGTTTAAATATTTTATTTGTGAGCACTATCTGTGCCAGATAATACCCCCGTTGTTACTTTTTAAGACGGATTGCACATGATAAAATTGTACCAAATCTACTCACTGGGGTGAAATGCTCCGGTGAAGGAAATTTTTTTTTTAATGAAAATGAATATCCAAGATAGATGCGCTTGCCTTTTGTTATTTCGTCGCGGCGCTAGGGATGGGCAAAGTAAAAATAAACGTACTACCTTTTTCGAATTCGCTCTCTACCCATATTTTTCCTTGATGCTTGTCAACGAAGTCCTTACAAATATCCAAGCCGAGTCCGGTGCCCCGTTCTCCTTTTGTTCCGTAGGTTGTAAAATTTGAGGTTTTATCAAATAACTTTTCAAGGTTTTCTTTTTTGATACCCATACCGTGGTCTTTTACAGAAATCTCGAGCATATTATTTTTCTTTTTTGCTTCAATGATTACATGATTACCGGGTTTAGAAAATTTAATGGCGTTCGAAAGCAAATTCCGGAGAATGGTTCTGATCATTGGTTTATCGCCATAACCGGTAATTGAATTATCGCCAATGTTTAGGTAGATCGAAATATTTTTTTGCTTTGCCATTTCTGTGAGACTATTAGTAACGATAGTAGCTTCCTCTTTTATTTGAAAGTGGGTAGGTTCAAAGGAAATTTTGTCTAACTGGCTACCCGCCCACAAAAGGAGGTCATCTAATAAACTATGTACATTTGAAACACTGGTGTGCAAATGCGCGAGGTATTTCGGGACGTCTTCTACTGGCACATCGCTTCGAAGAAGATTGAGAAGTCCAAGACAATTTCCAATGGGACCCCGTAAATCATGACTGATGATGGAGAATAGTTTATTTTTCTGTTGATTAAGCTCTTCAAGAAGGTGAAGTGTGTTTGCACGTTCCGTGATATCACGGGAAACCGTTTGAAGCATTGTTACCTTACCATTGATATCTTTGATCGCTTTGGTGTTTGTTGAAAACCAAATGTATTGACCATTCTTCTTTTGAATGCGATATTCAATACTTGGTACATCTTCGCCTTCTTTTGCTTTGCTGTGAGATTGATTTTGAATGGATAAAACGTCATCAGGATGAAATAATATGTATGGATTGGTTCCAATAAGTTCATCTGGTGTGTATCCTAAGATGTTGGTTACAGAAGGGCTTACATACTTATACGTTCCGTCGGGATCATGAAGCGCCACGAGATCCAGCATATTATTTGCCAGCAGGCGATAGCGCTCTTCGCTTGCCCGGAGCAATTCTTCGGCATGTTTGCGTTCTGTGACATCCTGTTGCGTTCCAAAATGACCTAAAATGTTATTGTTATCATCCATAAAACAGATGTAGTCACCTTCAAACCATATCTCAGATCCATCAAATTTTTTACTTGTCCGATTTATATGAATATGTTTTTGATCATACAATTGACGTAATATGGACTTGCCTGTTTCAAGGTCATTCTTGAAAAAATCTTTAAGCGTTCGATTTGTTAATTGTGTGTAAGTCGCACCGTACTGCTTAAGCAAGGCAGCATTAACTCGCGTAAAATGTAAATGGTTCAAGGCATAGTCGATCGCAACATCTTTATCTATCGTTTCGTCCCATTGTATTGGTTTATCGAACATCATAAAAAAGAAACCAGTTAATGCTTGTGTGAAAAACAAATCCATTTGTTTACTATAAACTTTGAGCTGGTCTAACGCTGCTTGCAGATCCAATTCACTTCGTTTTTTCTCAGTGATGTCCTGAATGGTTATGACCAGGCCATCGCCGTACTTTGACGCGTGAGCATTCACCCACCGAAATGTTTCGTTGTTATTAATATCATATTCAAGATCCAGATCGTTGCCTGTTTCAACAACCTCACTAAATTTATCCCATAAGATCCATTGCTGGTTATCAAAACCACGAACGCTTTTATGGATTAAATCATCGGGGCTCTTCCCGATCAACTTTTCAGCCTGATGATTAGCCAATATCAATTCGAAATCAATAATGTACCCATTGGTGTTTCTTATCGCCTGTAAAACAATAAATGAATTAAATGCATTTTGCAGAACACCTTGCAATAAAAGTTCACTTTCCTTCTTTGCAGTGATCTCTCTTATGACACAGAGGTATTTTGTGATTTTTTCAGTGTCTTCATGGATAGGGGAGAACACGGCGGTGAACCAATTGTACCGACCATTCAATAAGATGTTGTAGTCAAAAGTATATTTGGTTTCACCATTTTTTAATGCTTGTAATGCTTGGTCGATTTTTGAACTTACGTTGTCCGGTAAGATTTCTTTATTGTTCCTGCCCAGAAATTGTTCCCTGGGTTTATACAGCCACTCTGAATTTTCGTCTTTGAGATAGTCGAGAATAACACCATCTCCATCAAATACAAATATCAAATCACTAAATGCATTGAGAATTGAATGCAGGTATGTCTCTGGATGCTTTGCATTTGTCATTGACTTGAACTTTAGGTTCGGCAATATCAATCTGCATAATCGCTTTGTCAGTTGAAATGAGATTTATCAGTACGATATATGAGCTAAATCAAGCTGCCAGGGTTTTCGTACATGAGCTCCGGGGAGGAGCTACCGGGTGCAAGCTTCAATCTGTCCTTTTGAGGTATTTTTTTGATAACAAAAGCAATTCAAGCCTTAGGAAGAAAAAATGCAAGAATCAAAATGAGGCATGCGGAAATTCCCATTGCAGGTTGTAGCCATGAAACATAACCAATAATGGCAACCTGTAAGATGATCCATGCCAGGAGAATGAAGCCGCAGATCAAAGCGGCAACCCGTGAATAAGTTTTTCTTCTGAACACAGCGATGGATGTAAAAAAGAAGTAGACGCCAATACAAACAAATAAAAATAAGCTAGGAATGAAGTATGTTTTGAACGGTCCGTCGTCCAACCATTCTCCTGGAACGTTTTCTGCTCCAGCCATACCGTAGTATCCACCGCCCAGTGCATTAAGTGCAATGATAAGCAGTAGCAAGCTAAGGCTATAGCGGATGATATTGTTACCGGTTTCAGTCATGGTCGCCTTTTAGCATTTCTGCCGCCACCGCCAAACAGGATTCCAGCGCCGAGCACAAAACCGAAATCATACCATCCACCGTTATTATTTACGCCATACATAGCAACATCATCGCTGAAAAGGCTGATGACAAAACTGAATGGGGCAATAACGCCATGCCATAAGCCAAACCAAAATCCATAAGGCTCATCGTTAACGCATTCTTCTATCGGTGTAACGTGGGCGCAGCTTGCGATGGTTAGCAAGATCGCTACCGCCGCTAACGCAATAGCAGTTTTTCGAAATGTCTTTGACGCTTTCATGATTGTATATTGTTATCCAATACAATATACATCAGTTGCCATTAAGACGCTATGGCAAGGAACAGCATCATATTAACTTCCGGAAGTTTTAGAATTTCCGGAAGTTGTTAACGTGAATAAAGTATGTTGAGTTTTATTTCTAGGACAATGTAAACGCCGGCAGTTTCATGATCGCTCCTCCTTGCTGGGCCGATTGATGAGCAAGCAATCCCACACAAGTAATGTTGGCGGACTGTGTTGCATTCGGATACGGATTTCGGTTTTGAATTAATGCCGAGAGAAATTCATGCACCAAATGCGGATGAGAGCCACCATGGCCTGCACCTTGTGTAAATGAAAGATGCTGATGTTCGTCTGAATCATAGACGCCCTTTGTCGTGAACCGTTGGATGGGCTCTGGCAAAAACTTTGCATAATCCGGACATTCTACTTCTTCCGGAATTTCAGGTTCGGGCCGCTTCGCCACATGCATGATCAATGGGTGTCCTTCGATTAACGGCCACTCTACCGATTTTTTGGATCCATAGACTTCAAAACTTTCCCTGTATTGGCGCGCTACATCAAACAGTGAACGGTAAACATGTGCGCTCACATCCGAATTCCGGAGTTTGATATGCGCAGTCTCTACTGCGTAAGGCGAGTTATAATGCTTTTGTAAATCCTCCCGTATCGTTCCGGAACCAAAACATGAAACATACTCAGCCTCGGCCCGCAATAAACCTAACACCGGTCCAACGCAGTGGGTGGCATAATGCATAGGAGGGAGCCCTGGCCAATAGTTGGGCCAGCCATCCATATCTTGCTGGTGACTTGCTTTCAGGAATTGAATTTTTCCGAGCTCACCTTTTTCGTACAGTTCTTTCATGAAAAGAAATTCACGGGCATACACTACGGTCTCCATCATCATGTACGTGAGATTGTTTGCTTTCGTCAGTTTTACGATTTCCTCACATTCTGCTACCGTGGTTGCCATAGGTACCGTACAGGCTACATGTTTTCCGGCTTTTAATGCTTTGATCGATTGAATGGCGTGATCCGGGATGGGCGTGTTGATATGCACGGCATCGATGTCAGGATCTTTTAACAATTGATCGTAATCTGTAAATCTTTTTTCAATGTCGAATGCATTTCCAATCTCATCGAGCTTTGATTTAGTCCGTTGACAAATCGCCATAAGATTGGCATTTGGATGTTTTTTATAAATGGGAATAAATTCGGCTCCGAAACCTAATCCAATAATGGCGACATTGATTTTTTTATTGCTCATAGCTTAATTAGTTAAAAGTCGTTTTAGAAAAGAAAATCCCTGTGTTGCAAATTCATCCTGACTGGGCGCGAGGTTTTTCCAGATGCATACTGCTCCGGCAAGCTCTTTAACTTCCGGTGTGAAGCTTTCGATGGATACGACTCCATGATAATTGATGTTGGTCAAACCTTTTTTAAACGATACCCAGGGCGTTAAACCTGTGCCAGGTATGCCGCGGTAATTTTCCGAAACCTGGACATGGATCAGTTTATCACCCACAGATGTGATCGCTTTTTCCAGATCCTGTTCTTCGATGGTCATGTGAAAGCCGTCGAGTAGAACTTTTGCGGACGGATGATTGACGTCGTTTACAAGCCGCATGACGTCTTCGGCGGTGTTGATTAAGTCCGATTCAAACCGGTTCAAGGGCTCAAGGGCAACACTCAGATCCCGGTCGCCGGCCAGCTTGCAAACCTTATGAATATTTCCTACGGCGCGATCCCACTCGATTTTTTTCTGTTCAGGTGAAATCATTCTTGCCTTGCCAACAGCAGAGTACATGGGACCGGCAAGAAATTTTGCATCCCATTCATTACAAAGATCGAAGCATTCACGAATATATTTGAAACATACTTCATGTACTGCTGGATCATCGTTCGTCAGATCGCGTGTTGGACCAAAGGCACCACACACTACTGGTTTAAGTCCATTGGCCTGCAGTGCTTCCTTCACCTTTCTGCCATCAATTTTTTCGGGATACTCCACCGGAATTTCTACTGCATCATATCCCATCGATTTAATTTTCGGAAATAACGATATGGTTTCCGTTGTGAAAGGAGAGGTCCATAACCATGTACTCACTCCCAACTTAATGTTCAGGCTCACTGATGATTGTTTACTTAGTAAATAGAATTTTGCTTTCGAAGCATATACACGGTGCAAAGGCGTAATGAGCACAAAGTTTCGAAACGAATTGTTTTACATACTTTGCTGACTGCATCAACCTACAGCGGCTCACAGAAAAACTATTTATAATAATTTTTTGCACCGCTTCGCCTTTGCGTATTATGAATTTGTTAATGTCCCTCACAACGCCGTTTTCTTCGCCACCACTTTCATCACACCATTCATGATGGACCAGTGTCCAGGGAAGGTACAAACAAACGGGTACTCACCTTCTTTCGTGGGAGCGATGAAATTTAATTTCACCGTCTGCTGCGGGTTCACCAGTTTCGTGGAGAAAAGTACTTCGGGTATTGCGGGTACATAATTCATCTCGGCGCCATTTGGTTGCGAGGCTAATTTATCAGCCGCAGCTCCCACTGTTTTTAATGCACCAATTTGTGTGATCACGAGGTTGTGTTGCATGAAGTCGGGATTTTCAAAGACGATCTCAACAGGTTTTCCTGCTTCTACCGTAAATGTTTTAATATCATACTTCATTTCATTTTTGATTACTCCGATCTTGATAACCGTAGCCTGACCGCTTGTAGTCGCGGCTACGGGTTCTTCCACGGCTGCAGGATTTAAATAAGTGTTCATGAATACTTCGGCGAGTGTTTTGTTTCCAAATACATCTCTCGGATTATATTCCTTTTCAACTTCATATCTCCATGGTCCGGCAAGGGATATTTTCTTGCCACTGACATCCAGAAAAAGTTCTTCTTCCTTACCATACAATCCACCGTTACCACCAAAATCTTCAACGCGTATGGCGATAATATTTTTTCCAGCCTTCAATGTCCGGGCGGGTATTTCATAAAGCCTTTTTTCATTGCGCTTCCTTTCAATGCTACCGACCTTTACACCGTTTACATACGTGACATCCGAATCATCTACCGGACCTAGCGAGAGGGTTGCCTTCTTCCCGGCAGCGTTAGCAGGTAGTTCAACCGTATGACGAAACCACACCATGCCATCGATATTCAATCCCGCTTTTTCAAAATTTTGTGGTAGGTCCATTGGTTTCCAGGAGGCATCATCCCATTCAACAGCTTCCCGCTTTTTGATTTCTTCTGCTTCAATCTTATATCCAGGATTCGCCTTCATGAAGGCATCCATAAAACCTTTATTATGTTGACCCGCCGATGCATAGACAGCTTTTGCTAACCAATGGTCGGCATTTACACTTTCTTCGAGACTCATCTTAAATAAGATTTCGCCTAGCGCTGCCGAAGGAGAGATTTCCATCAGCGATACGATGGCAGCCAGGCGTGTATTGGGGTCTGGATCCTGGAGGATGTTTGATTTAATCACAACATCGTCAGACAAGCTGGATTTTGATAGAATCTGGATGGCCGCTTTCCGCACGCCGGGCGATTTGTGTTTTAAAGCACCGACGACTACCGCTTCGGCTTGATCATCTTTTGTCAGCGCACCTAAACCATCAATCGTCCATAGGGCATGCGTTGCGGCATGATTGTAACCGAATTCATCAACCTGGTCCTTTTTGACGAGGTCATAGAGATCCGGTAATACATCCTGATTACCTCTTTCTACCAGCAAGCGCTGCGCGGTTAATCGCCAGAAAAGATTATCGTTCTTAAAAGCTTTTATCAAATCATCCGGTTCATCTTTACTTAGGGTAATCCGATCAACGCTTTTCGCTTCCTGACTTACAACTCTCCAGATACGTCCATGCGTTTTGTCGCGCAAGGGATTTTCATATGCATTTCCTTTTCCGTTCACAGCAGCATAACCACCGCGTTCAGGTGTAGGCGTAGGGTTATGCTGGACGATAAAGTTATACCAATCCAAAACCCAAACCGCTCCGTCGGGTCCTACCTTCGCTTCCACAGGAGATACCCACTCATCAGCGCTGGCAAATAAATTCCAACTGTCTTTCTCAATAAATCCCGCCCCTTCCTTCTCGAGTCGTGCCATGTGCACCAGGTGTCCCGTTGGCTCACAGACAAATGCTACCTGGTTCCAGTATTTTTTAGGAAAGGCGCGCGCCGTATAAAAGTTGTGCCCTGCAGCAGCGGTGAAACCTCCAAACACATCTACCTGTCTCACATTTTGTGTGATGGGATGCATGGCGTAGTGACCATCGAGCTTAATACTACCCGTGAATTGAACGCCTTTGACATGGTCGACCACCTTGTTAGGAATGGCCATGAAAACGCTATGGGTATTGTTCGCGGTGGAGGCAAAGACATCATTGTTTTCCGTGAAGCCCAGTCCCCATGTATTGTTCGATGTGGAGGTCATAAATTCAAAGCTTGATACATCGGGTTTAAAACGATACACACCTTGTTTGTAGACCCTGTTTTCTCCGGCGATCGTTCCTTCGAAGCCCGAATATCCTACCGTACCCCAGATTTGATTATCGAATCCATATTTTAAGTTCGATGGTCCCGCGTGTGTATCAAACGTTCCCCAACCATCGATGATGATTTTTTTTACATCCGCTACATCGTCGCCATCGGTGTCTTTCAAAAAGATGAAGTGCGGCGCTTGTGAAATAATGATTCCCCCATTTGCAAAAACGATGCTGGTAGGGATGTTCAGATTTTCGGCGAACACCTTGAAGTTATCAGCCTTGCCATCGCCATCAGTGTCTTCGCATATCTTGATGCGGTCATCACCGGCACCTTTGTCGTCGCGAACGCTATTCGGATAATCTACTGTTTCGACCACCCACAATCGTCCCTTTTCATCCCACTCCATGGCTATGGGATTGATGATGTCGGGTTCCGAAGCAAACAACTCCAGGTCAAACCCTACGGGTATCTGAATTAATTTTTTGGATTCTTCCGGCGATAGCGGTTCCTGAAACTTCGGCGCTGGATCACGCTTTTCGTAATTGGGAATGTTCTCTTCATCACGATAGACAAGCTTTGGCATTTCATTTTTGAAAGTCTCCCAATCTTTTTTTGCATCATCGCCAACGGCCCAAAGAATCCCTTCTTTGATCAGTTGGTGAAAGCCCGGATTGTTCCAGGTACGTTCGTCATGACCATAAGCAGTATAAAAAACCCTTCCTTTGCCATGCTCTTTTATCCAAGTCCAGGGTTCGTGATGATCTTCTTCCACGCGCTCCATCAACACCGTTATGTCCTTCGCGATTTTGTCGTGTACATACGTTTCATCCCATGTTGAAAACTCATTCAATGATTTTACAATAGGATGATCTTTCTTTATGATTTTCGCTACAAAAGTATCGGTCTTGTGTTTTAAAAACTGACCACCTACCAGACTGATATATTCCGGGGAATTCTGAAAGCAGAAGCTAGCGCAATGCACCGGAATAAATCCTCTGCCTTTCTCAACAAAACCAAGCAAAGCTTTTTCTTGTTCAGGCGTAATTTTTTCGTGGTTTGCATAGATCATCAGGCCATCATACTTGTTTAAGTTGTCTGCGTTTAGGTCATCAGGATTATCGGTGTAGGTAAAATGAATTCCTTCTTTCGAAAGGTTAGAAGCGAGCATTGGCATATAGGCTGCCGCGTTGTGATGCTCACTATTATGCCCTAAAAAAAGAATCTCTAAACTGCGTGGCCCACTCCGTATTTTCGACTTCGAGCTATCACATGAAAGGAGAAAGCCACTTAGAAAGAGGACGATGCTTAAATTGAGAAATCGCATAGTGTGGTTGATTTGAGCAACTAAATTCTTGTATAATTTATGCAATCGTTTACTGTTTTTTATCCAATAATGACTGTATTTTGTCATGAGAATCGAAATCCGGCCATTTTTTATGATAAAAAAAGGTATAGATGGCTGATTTTGGTGTCGATAGTTGATAATTTTTGACCATGAAACCGCCGCTTCAGAAATCACCGATCTCCGACAACCACGCCTTTGAGGTGAAATGGCTGACCGAATCACACTTTGATCCCAACTGGCATTTTCATTCAGAATACCAGCTGTTTATTGTCATTCGTGGGACCGGTACCCGCTTCGTTGGCGATCATGTTAGTGCTTTCAAAAAAAATGATCTCGTCTTCACCGGACCAAACCTTCCGCACCTTTGGCAGAGTGATCCTGAATATTTTAATAGCGATACTGAATTGAAGACAGAAGGTATCGTTGTTTACTTTCACGAAAATTTTCTTGGAAGCGATTTCCTGCACAAGAATGAAACGTACAAGATCAAACAACTCTTCCAGAAAGCGCAACGCGGAATGGAAATCTATGGTCCAACGGCAGAGAAAGCAAAAGTGTTGATGCAGGAATTATGGGTCGTTGAAGACTTTGATCGCATACTCACCATGTTGAATCTTTTAAACCTCTTGGCGAATTCGACAGAATTTAAGCTGCTTGCAACGGAAGGCTACACGAACTTGTTGGAGGAAACTGAAAGCGACAGGATGAACAGGGTACATGCTTACGTGATGAAAAACTTTCGGGAGAAGATCAGTCTGGAGGAAGTGGCTGCCATTGCCAACATGAGTCCCACATCGTTTAGCCGTTATTTTAAAATCCACGCCAACAAAACCTTCTCCGACTTTTTAACAGAAATACGGATCGGCTATTCGTGCAAACTTTTGATCGAAAAGAAGATCAGCATTGCCGATGCCTGTTACGAAAGCGGCTTTAACACACTTTCCAATTTTAACCGGCAGTTTAAAGAAGTTACGCATCACAGTCCGCTGGAGTATAGGAAGAAGTATTTGGAGACGATGCATGGGTGAGAGGAACCTAGCTGTATTACGGAGAAAAGAGGAGGGGGAGCAAAGATTTAAATTTTGGTCTGAGGGAGCCTGTTAGTGTTGTTGAGTTCGAAAAAAGTGTGAATTCGCATGCTTATCGGCTAAAGGTGAAATAAACATAATTTGTTGTGGCTCATTGCCAGTCACCGGAAACTTTTCCAAAATATTTGTAAATTTAGCCTATGACAACAAAGGAAATAAAATCTGAGATTCAGAAAACTTTAGACAACATACCTGAGAGTGTACTTCAAGATATTTTAGACTATTTGAAGTTGATTCAAGGAAAATCGATTGACAAAATAAAACTAAGTAAGAATCTTCGGGACATCTTAGCCGAGGATAAAGACCTCCTTGAAAGGTTGGCTAAATGATAACTCTAAAAGACGTTGAGAGTATCCATGCAGTTTTGATAGATAGATTCGGGGGATCAAAAGGGATTAGGGACCTGGGAATTTTAGAATCAGCCATAAATAGGCCTTTTCAGACATTCGATCAGAATGAGTTGTACCCACTCCCGGTTGACAAAGCGGCGGCAATTTTTGAGAGCATTATTTCAAACCATCCATTCATAGATGGAAATAAGCGGACAGCATACGTTTTGATGAGATTAATTCTCCTGGAAAATGGTATTGATATCTATGCTAATGAAAATGAGAAGTATGAGTTTGTTATTAGCTCAGCGAAGGGGGAAATGAAGTTTAATCAGATCAGAGAATGGTTGGTTGGTCGCACTCGGCAAGGCAACGATCCACAACTTCATAAATAAATCATACGCGGATTCATTTTGTTATCATCGCATCTGCAATAAATTATTCGGGACGACAGAAGTTCTTCGCATTACCCGTATACGATTCGTCATTGTCTCAACCAACTTAGCTAGACTAGGTGGACAAGAATACCGTTTCTACATGCCACTTTCTTACGCACAAGCGGTAGAGGTTGTAAAAGCAAAAACAAAAAAACCAAAATTAATGAAAAAGATAAGTGAGAGTAATTTTAAAAGGCTTATTGGTGTTTGGAAAACTACGGGTGATATAAAATCTGGTCAGGAAAACCAGAAATTAATTGGTGTTGATAGTTACGAATTGATACTTGATGGAAACTATATATTGCACAAGGCAGACGTTCAGATGGGTAACGAAAGAAGTGAAACTTTAGAAATCATTCAATTGGATAACTCAACGGATAGAGCAAAAATGCAATACTTCAACACAAAAGGTGAAGATGGCATAATGATAAGTTCTATCATTAACAATGAATTCAAGATTGAAGGAAAAGGTTTAATGTTCGATGGAACAATCAATGATGAAAATACAAAGATCATAGGTAAATGGCGCATTCAGACCGAAAATGATAAATGGACTGACTTCATTAACTTAACCCTTGAAAAAAAATTAGTGATATTTAGTTAATGCCTAGTCCAGCAGTATTACAAAATAACGATGGCGCAAAATTATTTTATTGAAGGGCTCTTTATTTTACTTGGACTGGCGTTCATTGTGACGATAGTCAAATACCCCAAAGAGACTCTTTTAAAACTGCCAACGGGGATTTTTCATCACATAATAGTTAGGCCAATCAAATCGATCTTGCTTATTCCCATGTGGATAATTGGAATTCCCTTAACTTATCTTGGAGAGAAATACAAATGGAAAATCACACCGACAATTACAAAGCTTCTGGACTATGGCACTGACGATGATGACAAGCCTCACCCATCAACCCAGAATCTAAAGATCGATTTTAAGAACGGCGACAAATACATTTTTGTAATATCGTCAACTAAAGATTTAAAAGAACTGATCGGTGACTTTATTGGAGTCTTTACAGAGAAGTACGCTGTTGATGATTTTAAAATTAACTCGAAGGATACACGGACTGTTATAGCTTTTCCAGATAGGATTAGCTTTCATGACTTTCATTTAATGGTTCAACATGTCAACGATGAGCTTGGGGAAAAAAAGAGTTTCGGGATTTACAAATCGGAAAAACTTCAATACTTTGTTTTTCGGGACAGCGAAACATTGAACAACCTAGTGGGATTTACTTCTGATAAGAAATTATTTTCTATTCACATGCTGGACGACCTTGAAACAAAACAATACTTAAGACTTAATAAAAAATTAAAGGTTGACACTGAATGGGTTGAGCGGTGGAATGGTGCTGCTGCCAACAAGATTTAAGTAAGATTGCTAGGTGCAGGTTGATTTGTAGTTTGGTTTTCAAACTTCACAAAAAAGTGGGGACGACAACTTCTCCAGAATGGGTAAAACATTTAAGGAATTGCAAGACGCCATGGACAAATCAAACAGTTATGAAGGTATTGCGACAAGGTTTATCGAAGCCCGCGGAAGAACACTTAATGGGATAGGCACATCGTCTGTTCGTAACTGGGCTCAGGCACTACCTCCAGGTTCCAGTGTATTAGACCTTGGTTGTGGGACGGGCATCCCAGTCTCAAAAGTGTTAACTGACGAAGGCTTCACGGTTTATGGAATTGATGCATCACCTACTTTGATTAAAGCTTATCGACAAAATTTCCCAAAAGCTTGTGCTGCCTGCGAACCGGTAGAAGACTCTTTATTTTTTAATCGAAAATTTGACACTATAATCTCTTGGGGATTAATATTCCTTTTATCAAGGGAAGCACAAGCAGAGTTAATACAAAAGGCATCTGACGCGTTGCAAACCGGAGGTAAACTATTGTTTACGGCTCCATATCAGGAAACAGAATGGGAAGATGTTATGACAGGACAATATTCCAGATCTCTTGGAGAAGTGAAGTATAAAGAACTATTGGCCGCATCAGGATTATCTTTGATTGAAGAATTTGAAGACGAAGGCGAGAACCATTATTTCAATGCTATTAAAATTTAGATCTTTTTATCCTGATATACGGTTTTGTTGAAAAGTTTTCTTTAACTAAGTTTAGTTTGAAATGCGGACAAAGAATTTATAAACTGAAACTGCGGTTAAATAAACGTTGTGATCAATGTAGGTTGGCGTCTATTGTACAATGAAGAAAATCACCATTCCTTATTTTCCCTTGGGATTAAAATATGTAACGCCTCTAATTTTAGGATCGGCGATTTACCTGTTGGTTATCGGGTATCCTATTTGGAGTGCGGTGCTTGTATTAATTGCAACTATTATATTGACGACAAAGTATGTGACGGAAATAGACCTGAAGAAAAAGGAGTACCGGGATTTTTTATCTTTTCTAGGAATACCAGTTGGGGAAGAGAGAGCAAAATTTAACATTTTAAGGAAAATTGTTATTACGAAGGACAATCATTCTCAAGTGCTCAATACAAGATCGCGATCTCGACAGATCGACTGGACATCGTTTACAGGAACACTACTGCTGGACGAGAATAAAACACTTGACCTATTGACGAAGAATGATAAAACTCAGCTCATTAAGGGACTTAAAGAGTTTGCTGATTTTTTAGTAGTTGACGTCGAGGATCAAACTACGAGTCGGCATTATTTAATTGATATAAACAAAGTCTAGCGGCACTGCTGCTAGCTCAAATGTATAGACCTCGCGACTAAGAACAAGATGAAAGTAAAACTGGACGAATTAACAGTAAAATTTAATAACGACCTTTCGGATAGGCTGATTGAGAACTGGAGTTGGTTAACGGGTATGGAAAAAAAAGTATTACTTATTTCTGCTATTGGTGACTTATTCCTAACCGATAACGTTAAAAATGTTTATTGGTTAGACATAGGAGGTGGTGAACTTAAATTAGTAGCTAACAGCATTGAGAGCTTTGAAGAAAAACTTAAAAACATTGATCAATTGAACGAATGGTTCATGATTAACTTAACCACAGACCTAAGACTTTCTGATAAAAAATTAAAAGACGGGCAACTTTACTCGTACAAAAAGTTACCTATTTTAGGCGGTGAATATACCGTAGAAAATTTTGCGCCAATGGATATTGAAGCACATTTTAGGTTCACTGGATACATACACAAGCAAATCAAGAATTTACCAGACGGGGCAGAAATCGAAATTAAGCTGGTTGATTAGGGTAGCAGTAGTGCATAGCAAAATGTTTGTGCCGTGTGATCAAGTAGAAATCGGGACCAAGCAAATAAAAATATGAGAAACTATTTGACGGCGTTGTTAATGTTGTTTACCGCGGGTTTAATCGGACAACCACGTTTCCCTGCCTTAAGCCCTGAAGGAAGTATCCGCCAAAAAGTTGGGTTAACAACAATTTCTGTGATGTATGAAAGGCCTGCCGCACGTGGCCGGAAAATCTTTGGTGACCTCGTTCCCTATGGAAAACTGTGGAGGACTGGAGCGGGCAACTGCACAAAAATCAAAGTCGATCGTGATGTTGTGATAAGCAATAAAGTCCTACCACCAGGAACTTACTCTTTATTGACTATTCCCGGTCAAAGTGAATGGACAATTATCTTAAACAGCGACACAACGCTTTATGGCACTGGGGGATATGATGAAAGTAAAGACGTCGTTCGGTTTAAAGTAAAACCGGAAATGACAGGTAGGCATTATGAATCATTCACCATAGACATTGATGTGGTACAAAATGATGCCGAGCTAAATCTTTCCTGGGAGAAAACCCGTGTAGCTTTTAAAATTAAAACAGAAACCGATCAGTTGGTTATGAAAATGGTCACCGAGGATCTTCTGTCGGGAAAAATCAAAGACCCTCAATTGCTTGCGATGGGTGCAGAATATTACTACTTTCTCGATCGAGACTTGGAAACCGGGATCGCATTAATTAACAAAGCATTAGAATACAAAAAGACTTCCTGGTACTATGCACTCAAAGTGGATCTTTTAACAAAGCGTAAACAGTATACAGAGGCGATCGAAACCCTCAAACTTAATATAGATTATGTAAAAACAAATCCCGAAAAATGGACGGAAGAACAGCTGAATAATGTGCTAGAAGGACAGGAAATACAAATGAGAGAATTACAGAAAAAAATCAAAGAAGTACATCCTGCTTACGGTAAATGATTCTTGATGACTTTGTACAGAAATTTAATACTGATCAACAACACGGTTATATTTTTTATAATTGGCCTCTTTACAACTATCAATTGTATTGGACAAAGTAATTTAGTCGATCCCCTTAAACAACCTATCCCGGGTTTACTACACGCCGATCTGGCTTCTGTTAAAATGAGCCAGGACACCATCGAAAAAGTTATTCAATTGATAAAGACAAATCCTCCCAACGACTTTAGGGGTCTGGTGGTAATTAAGGACAATAAATTAGTTGTTGAAGAATATTTTAATACCTATTGGAGAGAGACAATACATGATATTCGCTCTGCCGGAAAAGGTGTTACGTCGCTACTTTTAGGAATTGCTATTGACAAAGGTTTAATAAAAGACACCGAACAAAGTATATACGATTTTTTTCCTCGCCCAAAATTTACCCAACCTGATCAAGGAGCGCACCGGGACATAAAAATCAAACACCTGCTAACGATGTCTTCCGGATTAAACGCGGACGATAACGATGACCACTCTCCGGGTAATACCGGGAACTGGCTGATGAAAGACAACTGGGTAGACTTTGCACTTTCGCTTCCAATGATTTTTACGCCGGGAGAAAAATATGTATACAACGATGTTTGCCCAATGCTGATTGGCGCAATCATAGAAAAGACATCGGGTAAAAAATTATCGGACTTCGCAAAAGAAAATTTATTCTCGCCGCTTGGCATAAGAGAGTTTTATTGGTACACCGCTCCAAATGGTAGCACTGGGCCAATGGGGAACTTGTATATATCAACATTAGACTTTGCTAAACTTGGACAACTCGTAATCAATAAAGGTCAATGGCAAGGGAAAAAGATTGTGAGCCCGACATGGATTCAAGAAATTTTCAAAAAACGATTCGATATATCAAAGGATGATCCATTTGCTAACGGTTATGGATACTTTTGGTTTTCGGCTACCAAAGAAGTCAACGGTAAAAAATATGACTGCGTTTATGCATCTGGAAATGGGGGTAATCTGTTGTTTGTTGTGCCCAGTGAAAATTTGGTAGTAAGTCTGACTTCAAGTGCATACGGGCTGGGATACGGGCATCACCGCTCGCGCAATATCTTTAGATACGTATTGGGCTCATTGATGGATAAATAATTGAATGTTATTGATGCGCACGAAACACTACGTTGATTATAGAAAGGAGAATGAAAAATTTCTGACATTTTTGAGAATAGTTGCAACGGGATGCCTGGTCGCTGGTCTATATGGAATCATTCATGACCAGTTGACTTACACGATTTCACCTGAATACTACACCAAGTTTAAGTTCTATCAGTTTGGGTTTGCCGACGAAGGAAGCGAAGTGATTTTTGAAAATCCAAGACTTTATGTTTCATTGGTGGGATTCCTGGCGACATGGTGGATGGGAATTCCGGTTGCTACAATCTTGGGGCTTTTCAGTCTTCACTCAGACAGAAGTAAAATGATTGACATGGCTATGAAAGGGTTCATTGTAACAATGATAATAGCATTCGTCACCGGGCTCTACGGACTTTACGAAGGCTACACCTATTTGGCGCACCAGCCAAAAGAGAACTTTGGGCGATGGTTTATCCCTGATAATTTAGTGGACTTCAAGAGCTTTATAGCAGTAGGCTCAATGCATAACCACAGTTACCTGGGAGTATTTTTTGGACTCTTCGGTGGAATTGCCTATGTAGGTTGGCAAAAGGGAATAATGAAAATGAAACAACGAAAGGAAGTCGGTGCATGAATGATAGTGCTATAAAGGTGGATGTTATAGCAAGTGATTTGTAGAGTAGTGATGCACAACGGAGCGAGCGAAAAATGGTAATTGCACGTGCCGACCTCCATCAGGCGGACTTTCTATCGATACAGGACCATATGATGCAAAGATGTATTCTCGATGAAGATCAGACTTACTTACCAGGCATGGCATTAATTCACCCAGTAAAAAAAACGATTACTAATATTTATTGTAAATTCGCCACGAGTTCGTTCTTTACTTCATAAACACTCATAGCCGTTGTGGTTTCCCTTGGCAGGGAATTAAAAAGGAACCGTGTGTAATTCACGGGCTGTCGCGCAACTGTAATCCCGTCTCGATCTAATCGAGATAAGCTTTGTTCAAGAATGCCATTGTTCACTTACCCGTGAACGAGAAGGCGGGCAAAGTCGGGAAAGCCAGGAGACTTGCCTTCAACGTATTGACTTTGCTTTCGCGGACTGAAGCTATTGTCAGGCATTGAATCACAATATCATCTCCTTCTGTAACGGGGGTATATGCGCTTTCCTGTCTGTTTCATTTTCGTGTAAGCAATACGTTTAGCTCCTAAAGGCGTGCTATTCTAAATTTATTGTTTCACTTAAAAGCAACAAACATGCTTACGCACAACCTCGGTTACCCGCGAATTGGTAGCCAACGCGAATTAAAAAGAGCCAGCGAAAATTATTGGGCTGGAAAGTCAACCCTCAAAAACCTTTTACAAGTAGGGAAGAACCTGCGCCATGAAAACTGGCTGTTACAAAAGCAGGCAGGGATTGATCTCATACCCTCCAATGATTTTTCTTTTTATGATCAGGTACTCGACGCGTCCCTCATGGTAAACGCGATTCCTGAGCGTTATCATGAAGTGATCCTGAACAAAAACAATTCCGAGCTCGACTTGTATTTCGCAATGGCGCGTGGTTACCAAAAAGATGGTCTGGATGTTACGGCGATGGAGATGACCAAATGGTTTGACACCAACTACCACTACATTGTCCCGGAATTTCACAAGGATCAAAAATTTAAATTGTTCTCAACAAAAGTTATTGATGAGTTTTACGAAGCCAAACAGCTCGGCATTATTACCAAACCAGTATTGATCGGTCCGGTGTCGTATCTCTTGCTAGGAAAGGAGAAAGAAACTGGGTTCGAACGGATTGACCTCATAAAAAATCTGTTGCCTGTGTATATCGAACTTCTAAGGAAACTCGACAGGCTTGACGTACAGTGGGTACAGTTTGATGAGCCTTTTCTCGCTTTAGATCTTACTGAAAAGGAAAAGAAGGCATTCAGTTTTGTTTACTCCGAAATCAAAAAAGAGTTTCCTTCATTAAAAACACTGCTCGCCACGTACTTCGAAGGGCTGGGCGAAAATACGGCGTTGGCAGTATCGCTCCCTGTTTGTGCGTTGCATATCGATCTCGTGCGCAATCCTCAGGAACTTGATGTAGTGCTTCCGTTGCTTCGCGAAAAGATGTCACTTTCACTGGGTGTTGTAGATGGCCGGAATATCTGGATCAACGATTATTCGAAATCACTTTCTTCCATAGAAAAAACACTGGGTGCATTAAAAGATCACCGCGTCATGATTGCTCCGTCGTGTTCTCTTATTCATTCACCGTGCGATCTTGAACTTGAAACCAACGACACCATTCTTCCGCCGGAGATCAAAGGCTGGATGTCATTTGCAAAACAAAAATTGCGGGAGCTCGCCGAGCTGAAAGAACTTGCGATGTCACTAGACCGGTCATCTGCTTCGTATCTCCGTAACCAAAAAGCAATTGGCGATAGGAAAACTTCCGCCTTGATTCATAACCCTGCTGTTAAGCAACGCGTGGCTGCAATCACCGACGCCGACGCAACTCGAAAAAGTACATTCACCATCCGGAAGAAAAAACAACAGCAATCACTCAATCTTCCATTATTCCCGACAACAACCATTGGCTCATTTCCGCAAACTGCCGAAGTAAGATCGTGGCGGGCTAAGTTAAAAAATCTAGCCCTTTCGCCTGCTGAATATGATACGCTTATCAAGCAAGAAACAGAAAAAGCAATACGCTGGCAGGAAGCGATTGGACTTGATGTATTGGTGCATGGCGAGTTTGAACGAAATGATATGGTTGAATATTTCGGTGAACAACTCAATGGATATGTCTTTTCTAAAAACGGTTGGGTGCAAAGTTATGGATCACGCTGTGTAAAACCGCCGATTATCTTTGGCGATGTGTCGCGGCCAAAACCGATGACCGTATATTGGTCATCTTTTGCACAGTCGCTTACTAAACGTCCTGTTAAGGGAATGCTTACAGGTCCTGTAACTATACTGCAATGGTCTTTCGTGCGCGATGACCAGCCCAGGTCAGAAACAACATTTCAGATTGCACTGGCGGTCCGAGATGAAGTGCTTGATTTGGAAAAAGCAGGTATCAAGATCATTCAAATTGATGAACCTGCTATTCGCGAAGGGTTGCCGCTGAGAAAATCGGATTGGCACAATTACCTCGCGTGGGCTATAAAAGCATTCCGGATTTCGGCCAGCGGTGTGAAAGATGAAACCCAAATTCACACGCACATGTGCTATTCTGAATTTAATGACATCATTCAAAGCATCGCTGATATGGATGCCGATGTAATTACGATAGAATGCTCTCGTTCACAGATGGAGCTTCTTGATGCTTTTGGGCAATTTAAATATCCGAATGATATTGGCCCGGGTGTGTACGATATACACTCGCCACGCGTGCCATCACGTGAGGAGATGATTTTCTTGCTCAACAAAGCAAGGACGGTTATTCCGGCAGCACAGATTTGGGTCAATCCTGATTGTGGTTTAAAGACACGGCACTGGAATGAAACAAAAAAAGCATTGATTGAAATGGTAGGTGCCGCCAAAGAACTTCGAGAACCTGTCGTCGTTTGATAACTAACAGAGGAGGTCATTCTCAAAAAAAGTGTGACCTCCTTTTACAATTATGATAAAACACGAAGAAAAAACATGTCAACGATGCCATTCACCTTTTGAATGCAAGGTGGGCTCAATAACATTATGCCAGTGCAGTGCGATTACCCTTACCGTTGATGAGCGAAATTATATGGCTCAGAAATTCAGTGATTGCCTTTGTGCCAAGTGTATGCGAGAAATGAGAAGTGAGTTTCACTTTAAAAGGTTTACAGGCAAAATGAAAAAGCTATTACGGATGGAATGAGGGCTTAAGATTGAAATAGTTGAAAGTATGCGATTGGTGTTCTCATGACTATTTGTAATTGTGCTATTAAATGTATTCATCAGGCTGGCATTGAGAGTTACAGATCTCGTATGCCTTTAACGGCAATATCAAATAGCAAATGCTGACGCCATCATTGCGTCTTGCTGGCTGTTAATATCATTCACCCGTGCGAAAAACCGGGCTGTAGAATTGCTTCTGGAATCTGAACTGCATAAAGCCCATCGTTATAGTATTGTTTTGCAAGGAATGATTAATGTGTCATGTGCATTTTTGTCTTGTGAAATTATCATATAACGTAGTTACGATGACCGTACAGTTTTGGTGTAAAAAAATGAAGTAGGACAAAAAATATGACTTAAGACGCCCTTACCAAATGTTAATTATTTTTTTCTAAGTCTCGTCCTAAAATTGTCTTTTCAGCCAATCCTTCTCCCTATTGAGCAAATAAAAGGCATTAACCCTTAATATCTCTACTAATTTTCTGTGCGCTTCTTTCCGTATAATTACTGATAGGGGCTCAATTTTTAATAAAAAAATCTGCCAATCCTACGAGCGTATTGTGGGATGGTATTGATATGTGCAGTAAGATTTTAATGCAGTCTACCTTTGGTTTGGAAAAAGTAAGAGACTCAAGAAGAAATTGAAGGAGCCTCTGCCTAGAAAAAAAGAAGAGACTATCCCTATATGTTTCTTCTGGTTTTTTTGAGAAGAGAAACTAGCCCATTCTCTAACCTTCAAAAGGAACATCATTTTCCTACTAATCCGTCCGTTACTGACGCAAAGCCACCCCCGGTTATTTTTTGCGTAATGAATCAAATTAAACATAAGTGAACTATGAAAACAGTGAGAACACGAGCAGTGCTCTTTAGCATTGCTTTTTTCCTCGCGTATTTTTCTACACTGGCGAACGGATTCTTTTCTGAGCCAATGAAGGATTATACGTTGCAGACGTTGTACATCTTCAATTTTGCTAAGTATGTGGAATGGCCGACGGCAACGCGATCGATAAAGATCGGTGTTGTTGGTAATACCTCTGCCGAGGACCACTTGGTAAAAGTGGCAAAAGCCAAATCGTCGGCTGGCGTTGAAATTAATGTAATCAACTCCTTGAATGAATCAGACCTTGGTTCCTGTCAAATTATTTTCGTGCCTGTAAACAACACAAAGTTGGCAGACCAGCTTATCGAAAATTTTAATAACCGGCCAATTCTGATCGTTACTGAAGAAGCGGACTTCACGCAAAAAGGCGCCTGTGTCAGCTTTAAAATAGTGTCTGGCAAACTAAGATTTCAAATTAACGAGGAGGCCATCAAGTCCAGGGGGCTAAAAGTATCTGGCGCCCTTTCTTCATTGGCTGAAAAATAAACACAAACCAAATTAAACAAATGCATACTATGAAAAAAAGTTTACTAGTACTCTATCTGCTGGGGCAGGTATATTATTCCGGGTACGCGCAACAAGAACAAATTTCGACGGACAGTCTTTATAATTTGTCACTCGAAGAATTAATGAACATAGACATTACAGTGGCGTCCAAAAAGTCCGAGAAGCTTTCAGACGCGCCCGGAGTCATATCGGTTTTAACGCGTGAGGACATCGACCGCTTCGGCGGACTATCTTTAAGGGATATTCTTGAACGCGTTCCGAGTCTTACGCCAACTTCAGGTTTCTGGACGGATCGCAATGCAATTGCTTCACGAGGGGATATGGTGAAATTTTCATCTAGCCACGTGTTGATTTTAATTGACGGCAGGCCTACACGCGAAATCGTCGAAGGTGGTATTGTTAGCGATATGCTGGGTGCCTTTCCTGTTAACATCATTGAACGCATTGAAGTTATTCGTGGTCCTGGGTCTGTACTTTACGGATCTAATGCCATGTCCGCTGTTATCAACATTGTAACGAAGGAAGTTGAAAGAAACAATGTAGCGTATAGCGAAATCCGTGGAAAGGGTGGTGCGAATGGAAGAACCCTCAATGGCCAATTCGCAGTGAAAGATTTGAAGGTAACGCTGGCAGGTCGTATGCTGGAAAAGGAAGTTCGGAATTATTCATATACTTATCCGGTAGCTGATTTTTTTGGTGTTGTATCTGATACAGCTACGATTACTGGATCAATCCCTGATAAGTCCGCGGGTGCATTCGTTAATGTTGCGTACAAAGGACTAAGACTAAGCACTTCTTTACAAGATTATCGAACAGGATATCTTGAACAAAATGTATTTGGTCTGAACAAGTGGACAAAGAATTTTTATAACGCAGGTTATGATTTTAAGCTCACAAGCAAATGGAATTCGTCATTCAACGTCACGATGAACCGGACGACCATGCAGACTGGTGAGCCAGTTAATATCAAGAGAAAAGGTACGGACCAGGTGATTGAGTGGACCAATTATTTTACGCTGAGTGAACGAATGAATTTGGTTACTGGTGTTTTGTATAATCACATGAAGGGAAAGGAAAACAGCACAGATCCAACTTCAGGGATAGATACAATATCCTACAACTCGCGGGGCGCTTATGCATTGTATGCTCAATTAGACTACTGGGCTATGCCGAATAAACTGAAATTGATTGCAGGTTTTCAGGCAAATAAAATGGAGAAACTTGATCTCGATGTTGTTCCGCGCGCAGGGTTGATCTTTTATCCGACGGAACGCATTAATATAAAGGCATTGTATGGTAAAGCTTTCAGAGCGGGTACAGTAAATGAAACTGGTATAAACTATCTGGGTTTCTTCGTTGGTAATCCTAACCTGAAACCTGAACACCTTGAGAACTTTGATTTCGGTGTTAACTATCAGGGCAAAAAACTTACCGTGGGCGTAAATTATTTCCATTCAACACAAAAGAACAGCATTGTTCGGGGTACAAAAATGAATGCGGAAGGAAATCCGGAGTTGATGGATTTGGGGGGTGGATTCTTTTTCCCGATCACGACTTATAACAATATTCAGGATTTCTCCATCCAGGGTTTGGAACTTGAAGGAAAATATTATGTAACGAAACAGCTTTATTTTACAGGCTCTATGTTATATCAAAAAATCGATTCCGATCCTATCCTAACTAAAAATATGTTTGGCGGAACGGACACCACACAAGTAAGAACACCGATACCAAATTTCGGATTTAAGGCTGGTTTAAGTTATACGGCAAGCCGTGGTGTTACGGTAAGTGTTTTTAATATTTATCAGGGTGAACTGAAAAAGAATCTGTATCCACAGAACGGATTAAATTCTGTAAATGCTTCCAGTAGCCACAACGTATTGAATCTGTATGTCAACCTGGACTTTATGAAGATGTTCAACATAGACTCGAATAAAAAATTGTCGTTGTTTATGCAAGGTGAGAATATGCTGGACGAAAAAATCTGGGCTAATCATGAAGGTACAATTACGCCATATGTAGGCGGAAGATCAATCTATGCAGGGATAGTCGTAGGTTTGTAACTTGTCACCATTTTTAAAAAAACAAGCAGGCACAGTTGTGTTCTGCTTGTTTTTCTTTAACTGAAAATTTATTCATCGACTTTATTATGGGTTCACTAAATTTCTTTAAAAAAACTTTAGTAAACGGAATCATTATCATGAATCACTTCAATGGTTAATCCGTTGAGTTTTTCGTCAACCATCATCTGGCATGCCAATCTGCTATTTGACTTTACAAATGGCATTTTACTAAATGTTGTGTTTTCATTTCCTTCCCTCGTCAGAAGTTCTCCGTCGTAATCTACAATGAGAATATGACAGGTGCCGCATCTACCTGTTCCCTTGCATTCGCCAAAGTTTTCAAGATACACCTTGTCATAAATAAGCATCATCAGATTTCTGTATTCATGTGTGTAGGTATCAAGCACAAACGTTTTGCCTTCGCAATTCAAAAAAAATTTTATAGCGTCTTTTTTAGCTGGCATACCTTATCAGAGAACAACGCTATCATACGGCGGCGTTTATTTGATCTTCAAGCGATATAGCTTTGGGAAATAAAATATTGTTTTCCAAATGAATGTGAATATGAAGATCCTTTTCATATTCATCCAGCATTTGGTAGGTAACAGCAAATGTGTTACAGGCATCTGCAGGTATCTGATAGTTATTTGTTAAGGCGGCGAGTCGTCTGAACTTTTCACCTTCAATCGCATGATCATCCTTCATCATTTCTACCGGATTAGTTACACTTCCAAACAGTGGCGACGTCAGGGGAGTAGGAGCGTCTTTATGATGCTCCAATTTTTTAATATAAGGAAAAAGCATAAGCTCTTCCTTCTTCATGTGTACCGCAAGTTCACCGCCGATTTCGAAGAAGATGTTTCTGACTTCAAGTAGCTCGGGATGACGCGAGCCATGTACATGGTAGATTTTATCAAGGTAAGCTTTTATAATTGGCGTCTTTTCTTCGACATACTTGTGGTGCTTCTTGCAAATGTAATCGACAAGTGAGTCTAATGGCCATGAATCAAAATTAACGCCGTCACCTTTTTCTGTATTAATTTGTTGCAATTCTTTGCTTACAAGTGCAGGATCAACTTTGCTTTCCTTACAGGCATCATCGAAGGTTCTATTACCCATGCAACAAAAGTCAATCGCGAACTTTTCGAACACTGCTGCTGCTTTGTAATTCTGTTTTACAATTTCTCCTAATGTTAATGTTCCAATGTTTTCCATGTGTTAGTAGTTTACGTCTTGAAGTTTATGATCAGATAATTCTTATTTCTGATAAAGTTATTTATTGATGTTCAGTCCGCTGTTCATGAATCCGTCTATAAAATGTGTGTGCCATAATCATGGCTCTGGATTTCGCTTCGTCAGCCACAGACCTGCAAAATGCTCTTCTACGGTTTCATAAAATAGTTTTATCCATTGTTCGAAATGTAGTCCGTCAATAGGAAGCATGGCATGTTTCGCGAAGGGATTTCCAACGTATTCGCGAACTTGGAATAGAGCAGCATTCCAAAAGCGATACATGGTGTTTAAGTGAGGTTGCCAGTCACCAGTAATGCGAAGCGCAAACACCGGAGCCAACAGTTCATCTTTTCTGACTTTTGCATAAAAATGATCGACCAGGAATTTTATATCCTCAATGCCTTTGATGTCTTGTGTCATATGCTTAATGAAGTAATTAAATAGTAGGCGGCCCATCCAGTAAACAGGATACCAAGCGCCCAGATCCATGACGGTATGCTTCGCGGGGTCTCACTGCCGTCAATCAGAAAACGGGTCTGGTCGCCTTTCCCATAAGCGTTGATCATCAGTGGTAACACGCCATCTACGACATCATTTTGCTTCAGACCTTCAATGGCAATAGCTGGGCCGTTGCGTACCGTAAAAGGGACAATTAATATTCCTTCTTTACCCAATGGATCCTTGCTCACAACTTTGAATGTATGTTGACCGTCAATGAGTTTTCGCGTGTCAAAGTCAAATTTTACGGGTGTATCAAATTCGCCGATAGGTTGCGCCGCGTCATCAATGAAAACCAATACCTTACTTTTTTCACTCATATTTAGTCGAGGTTAAATATGCTATACTTGATGTGTTCCTTTTCCTGTTCACCGGGGCGAACGATCCATTTGACGGAATAATAAAGTGATATCATAACGATAATGATTGTTATCCAAACCACCACGTAATCCCAATCACTTTGTGGTCCGGCTCCATGTGTGATTCCGCTCAATACTTTTGGTTGTTGTTTTTTACAAACTTCGCATGCGACGGAAACAATATTCATCAGCATGAACATTGGTAATAGCAGTAATTTTAGTCCCCGTTTCATAGATCTGGAGTCTGTGTTTTAATAAACGTCATGATCTTTTCAACCTCTTCCACGGAAATCTTTTTGCCGTTGTTTCCCCAGCTGGATCGCTCGTGATTTATGATTGCCGTCACTTCATCGGGTTTAAGATTGCTGTTCATTCCAACAGGCGGCATCTCTGCGTACTCATCGCGTGCATTATAACCTCTCATGATAATATCGATCAGTATTTCCGGATTATCGTCCAACACGACAGCGCTTCCTTTCAAAGGAGGGAAGGCTCCTTTTAAACCTTCGCCGTTCGCTTGATGGCACGCCAGACAATTGTTTGCATACAGAAGTGCGCCGTCTAATTCTGAAGCATCCTTGGAAGAAGTATTGATGTCGGATTTTTTTTCATACAAGAATGTTGGAGCAGGAGTGCCGTCGGGTAGCGGCATTTGTTTAAGTGACTGGAGATAGGAAACCAATGCCAGTGCCTCTTTTGTAGCTACTAATTTTTCATCTGGTCTTCCCTCAAATCCTTCCGGGAGGTTTACAACTTTATCGCTAATGCTTATGTTTTCTTTCCACTCAAACAGCCATGGGTAAGCCGGCATGATCGATTCTTCGATTACAGCGCGGGGATTATACAAGTGTAGCAAATGCCAATCAGCACTAGGCAATCTGTTGCCAATGTTGGTAAGATCAGGTCCTGTTCGTTCTGTTCCCATCAAAGTAGCGGTATTCATCCACCAATGCATTCTAACGTTGTTCGCATAATCGGCGGCAATACTTGGACGTGGTCCCCATCCTTTATCCATATCTACATTACGAACCTGTTGCGAATGACAGGATACGCAACCATTGGCAATAAAAATTTGTTTGCCGGCGAGTGCATCGCCACTCAAGGCTTCACTTCCTGGCAAAGGTGCGTTGTTAGTTTGATTATTTATGGCCGGGAGAATTGCCACCATGACCGAAAGACCTGCAAAGAACAGAAAAGCTACGCCAAACAATTTTTTATGATTACTGAATATTTCCATGCTTATACTTTTCAATTGTAGAGAAATGCTTCATTCTTCACCTGTGCTTCTTTAATTTTTTCGAACGCAATCGTCTTCATATCAACTTCCTTCTTTGGCACTATCAGGCGGTAGAAGTTGTAGGCGAAGAAGAGGTGAGAAAGCCACATCAATGAGCCGCCGATCGCGCGCCACAGCCAGTACGGCGCCATCATTTTCACACTGTCCATGAAAGGTTTTCCATCCATCCACATCAAACCTTTTAAGGTTCCGCCAATCATGAGGGGAATAGAGTAGAACAGCAAACCAATGAACGCCAACCAAAAATGAGCGCCCACCATCAGTTGTGGTGGCTCACTGCCTGTTAGTCGCGGAACGAGTGCATAGATACTTCCCCACAATAGGAAAGCAACGATTCCATACATGGTAATGTGAGAGTGTGCTACAGTAAAGTCAGTAAAATGCCAGAGCAGGTTGGTATACCGGAATGCTTCCGCCGTTCCCTGGAAAGACCCCGTGAAATAAAAAACAATGCCCACTGCATAGAAGGGGAGTGTATAGCTATTTCCAATCTTACTCCAGTCGCCTTTGAAAGTCATGACGAAGTTGGTCGTGCCCGCCGTTACAGGAATGAGCATACCCATGCTTCCTACAATCGCTACAGTTTGCAACCACCAGGGTATGGAACTGAACACAAAATGGTGTGTACCGATTAGTGTATAAAAAAGAATTTGTGTCCAGAATGCCAGAATACCCAGACTGTATGAATAGATGGGTTTGTTCAACTGCTGTGGAAGAAAATAATAAACAATACCCAAGCTAAACAACATAAACCACATGCCTACTCCCTGGTGCATGTAGTAACCTTGTACGATTGTTTCGCCTAAACCATTTTGCCACGTTGGCCAATAAGCAATGAATGCAATAACCACCGTAAAGATGATGGCGGAAACGATGTACCAGTTAGAGATATATATTTCGTGTGTCGTTCGTTTTGCAATGGTCTGAATAAAATTGATCAGTGTAATGATGAGTCCTGCTCCAAACAAAGCCATGACGGGCCAGACGTATTCGCGGTATTCCCCGCCACCATTGTTGATTCCCGCCATCAAAAAAATAGTTCCGATAATTACAGAGGCGTTAATGAGTAGCAATGCAATCCATCCTTTTCTCAAACTGGCAATAGGTGTATTGCTGACAACGGAGACAACGTAATGCCCAAGTCCAATCATCGCCAAGGATGACCAACCCCAAAATACAGCATTCGTATGAACGGGTCTTAATCTTCCAAAACTTAACCAGCTAACATGGTCAACATCCGGTGAAACAAATTTAATCCCAAGATATTCTCCCACCGTCGTTCCGAACACGAGCCAAAAGATAGCCGTGCCTAAAAACCATAGAATTAATGAAGAAAACTGTGGATCTATGTTTGGTCTCTTCAGAGCTTTCTTTTTCGTTGCGACAAAATGGATACCCGTATCGTTGGTTGGGCGCTGAATAATGCCTTTACGATCTTCGGGTACAATAATTCCTGCTAGTTCTGTATTGCTAAGTCGGTACTGTAGTGATGCTTTTCTTTTGAGCAGCAGTGGCTCAATCTCTTGTTCTTCCAGGTGAAGAAGGTAATCAGCCAGTTGTGCAGCTTCCCGTTCCTTTTCTTTCGCATGGTAACGAATAATAACCTTATTGATTTTGAATATAAGAAACAGGACGAGAAGGAAGAGCGGAATCAGAATGAGGACCAGTGTAATTATAATGCCGGGTTGACTTAACAACGTTGTGCCCGATCCGGAGATAGGCGCTGCTAAAATCGGATGAGTTACAATAATGCCTCCAAAAAGAAGAGATACTTTCTTCAAAGACGATGACCGAGCAAGCTTGTTCTTATTTTTCCGCGCATCCAAGAGAATGTCGATTTCCTCGTCATTCAATTCCTGAAGATTTAATTTGACGAAGCTGCTAACATCTTTTTTTAGAAAATGCCTTGTAAGGGTACTTCTGATCTTTAGTGCGGTCCATAAAATCAGACTAACCAAAACGATAAATATTGTAGTGATCACCAGTAACCACGGAAACATGCTTGCCGGTTTCAATGGTTCGGCTGCCACAGGAAGGGCCATTTGTAAAAGGATTATTGATACGGCATAATATTTTGATTTCAACTTCATATTACTCAATTGCTTTATATAATAAAAGATAAAATTGTCCTTTAATTAGTCAAAAATTTTATGCCCGCTTCAGGTGGATAAGTTTTTTATTCAGGCTTTCTGAGAATTCTTCTACGTAAGTCGTCTCTAGCATAGTTTTTAATTTTATGCGAATCGCTTTGAATTCATAGTGAATAGGACAGGGTTTGTTCTCATTACATGCCTTTAACCCAAGTCCGCAGCCTGTAAATAGTTCATTTCCATCAATTGCAGTTACAACTTCGGCGAGTGAAATTTTATCACGACCCGTGTCCATGTAAAAACCTCCGTGTGGTCCTTTAATAGATAGAACAAGTCCCTTACGACTGAGATCTTGTAAAATTTTTGCCATAAAAGGTTCCGGTGAGTCAATGCTTTTTGAAATTTCTTTTATGCCCACACGTTCTCCCTCTTTGGATTTTTGGGCGATGTACATCATGGCCCGGATTCCGTATTCGCATGCCTTTGAAAACATTGATCTGGTGATTACGCTACAAAGTTAATCAGTAATTTTAATAATAAAAGACAAAAATATCTTTATTTCAATCGATAGTGGTCAGTAATGGTAAAATGTACTTCTTGATAAACTGGTTATCGTTGTGATAATTTCAATTGATTGTTATTGAAACGACAGATGCGACCTGGAGGTTTAGGAATTTCAATACTCCATTACTGACTTTGTACGAACTATTCATTGTATTTAAATTATTGTTCTGTTTAATTGATATAGCTCAATAGGTCTACTTTATACAAGTTTATTAAATTAGTATTAGAATGACATTGAAGTTAGTGGGGAATATACCCGGACTGGCTTCTGCAGACTAAAAAAAATAATACCGCACTGGGAACATTTGTTAGCGGCATGGAAATAAATAAAAAACATAAAAGCATGAGGCTCATCCCTGGAATATTAATCGTTCTAGTTGTTCAACTTTGTTATGCCCAGAAGATCACTGGCTTTTGGGAAGTATTGGAAGTTAAAGTCGGAAACGATATCAAAACGCCCGTTGCAAAATGGACGAGGATAAACGAAGATGGTACTTATCAATCTGGAAACGGATGGATTCAAAACTCAGAAGGTACCTGGAATTTTGACAAAGCCAATAATTCGTTTCTACCAACGGAAACCAACGGTATAAAGGACCCGTACGGCGCGTTTAAAGTTTCTTACCTAAAGGACGAGATGATTTGGGAACGGGCCGAGGATGAAATGACCGTGCGGGTGAAATTGCAACGAACCTCCAGGCTGCCTAAATCAACGGGTGACCTGTTGGTTGGTTTATGGGATTTAAAAGAAATTCTTAGAAACGGCAAATCGGAAAAGTCGAGCTTCGACCCTGATGATAAGTATTACATTTTTATCCGATGGGATAGGGTGTACGTGGAACGAACTTCGAAGGGTGAAAAAGCAAGCGGTTTCTGGCACATCAATGGTCATCGGCCCGAAGTTACTTTTTTCAAAAATACACAGGGTAGGGAGGACGACGTGTGGAACGTTTCCGTAAATGAGCAAACATTGAAAATGGTTGGCATCTCGGATTCTAACCGCGGTGTCGAATTCATTTACATAAGGATTAATGATTTTCCTAAATAGTATACGCGTTCTACCGCCATTGATAAAATCGTGGTGGAAACATTGTCCGCCAAGCATCGTAATTTGGTTCAGGGTTTACTAATTTTCCGTTAAGATTCAACTGTAGGAAATGACAATTCAAAAATTTCAACCCTCTGCTGTTCTCGCTCCATTTGTGAGTGCACTTATTATTATTGAAAGCGAACTGGAGGCGTTGAATAAAACAATCCCCGACACAACAATGGTCATGTCATTCCGGTATAAGGGAAATGTAATGAGAATGGAAGGCGAGAGACCGGAAACATTGTTCTCGTCCAACGTTGCGGGCATTCGAAAAACAGTCCGCCACTTTCATTATGACAACAACACTGGTAACCTGTTGGTGATTTTTAAAGCAGGTGGATTCAATGCCTTTAGCGGAATTCCCGCCCATGAATTGTTCGGGTTAAATGTTGAGGCTGGAAATTTCTTTCAACCCACGGAGCTGGATGAAATCCTCGAGCGCCTCCATGCAGCGCCCTCTAATGATGTACGGGTTCAAATCATAGAGTCGATCCTCACCAACAGACTGATCATCCGGAAGCCGGATTTAATGGTCAAGAAAGCCATTCAAATTATCCAGAGTCATATTGGAATGATTCGCATAAAAGATCTGGCGGCAACGTTATCCAGCAGCCAGGATTCATTTGAAAAACGTTTTCGGGCTCAAGTAGGTTGTTCACCAAAACAATTTGCTTCTATCGTCCGGTTGAGAAACGTGATTAATAATTTTCAATCTTTTTCTTCGCTTACCGAATTGGCGTACGCCGCAGGGTACTTCGACCAATCACACTTTATCAAAGATTTCCGGTTGTTTACAGGACAGGCACCGAAGGATTTTTTTAAATCCTCTGGCTATTGGTAAATCAATGATTTTTTACAATTCTTCCGTTCGTGCCGAAGCTACTTTTGAAAAATCAAAAAAGAAAGAAGTATGGCAACAATTGGAACAAATAGCAAAGATCAGGTGAGCTTTATTGATAAGTTCATAATCCCTACCGAAGCGAAAAGTGAGTTTTATGAAAGAATGCGAATCAACAGGCAGTTCATAAAAACATTGCCCGGTTTTTTAGGTGATACAGTTTATGAAAACAGGGACCATGACGGCAACCTCAATTGTATCACGATCGCCCTATGGGAAAGTATGGATGCAGTCAATAACGCAAAGGAACTGGTTCAGGCTGAATATAGAAAACAAAACTTTGATCCTTCTAAAATGATGGCCCGATTAAATATTAAGATGGACAGGGGAATTTACGGGGATGTAACGGACGAGCACATTACCGAATAATTTCGTGCACCTCTCTAACGAACAAAAAGGGGAAGCTGAGAGAAAGCCTGCAGACACCGGGGTTTATTTTTAGTTTTTTAGTCATCGAGAGTTTCATCTTTTTGATTAACTTCTTTGATTATTGAATATTTTTCAAATGAGGAAACTATCGTTAAACAAAGCCTTCATGCTGTTGGAGCCCGGACCGGTTGTGCTCGTAACAACAGCAGATAAAGGCAAAAACAATATCATGACAATATCATGGCATATGGTTATGGATTTCACTCCCCGGTTTGCCCTGTTGACGGGGCCTTGGAATTATTCCTACAAAGCGCTTATCAGGACAAAATCATGTGTCATTTCTATTCCAACGGTGGATATCTCTAAAAAGGTTGTCGGAATCGGGGTATGCTCAGGATCAGACACCGATAAGTTTAAGAAATTTGATCTTACGCCTGTTAAAGCAAAATCAATAGACGCACCGTTGATAAAAGAGTGTCTGGCGAATGTCGAATGTCATGTAACTGACCATATCAAAAAGCATGATATTTTTGTGCTTGAAGCTGTTCATGCATGGATTGACGTAAATCGAAAGGAACGCCGAACGATACATGCCAATGGCGATGGCACTTTTGTGGTGGACGGCAGGGTCTTAAATTATCGCAGGTTGATGCTTCCCAAACTTCCTCCGGGTGTGTAACGTTTGAAGGCCCAGATTTTTTTCATTACAGATGTGGATGATTTTTGACTATAATCTGAGTAAATTTTATTTCTGAACCTTGATAATAATTAAACGGTAATTGGAATCAAAAAGAATGCAAAGGAGTTTTCCAGACGCAGAAGGATCTGCTTCCATTGTCAAATGCAAACGGGATAGGAGCTGGGAATGGTTGAGAAGAGATTTTATTTGTGCGTGATAATCATCATATCATAACCAGCCTGGATACCGAATGAAACAAAAGGAAGCAGTAGCGATGATTGAAGCCGCAGTGCCAAATGAAATCGAAAATAATATTTGGGCAGATCTGGGTTGCGGAAGTGGCACGTTCACCAAAGCCCTATCCGTTTTGCTAGGAGATGGAAATAAAATTTTTGCTGTCGATAATACGAATCAGCACATAACATCTTCAGACAGAAATAGTGCCCAAATCGAATTTATCAAACTTGACTTTGTTAATGACATGTTTCCATTCTCCATGCTCGACGGTATCCTAATGGCAAACGCTTTACATTATGTAAAAGACAAACCTGCTTTTATTAGTAAGATAAAGAAGCACCTCAAACCCAATGGGCAATTGATCATCATTGAATATGAAACTGAACAAACAAATCCATGGGTACCTTATCCCATACGCTTTGATAATTTGCGAAAGGTCTTGTTGATATCTGGGTTTATTCAAGTAGAGAAAATTGGGGAAAGAGAATCGATCTATCGTTCGGGCGGAATGTACGCGCTCAATGCCGTGCATGGGAGCAATGATTCGTAACTCTTCATCCGTAAAGTAGGGTTTGCGTTGCTATTATACGAAGAATAATATTTTACCTGGAAAGTAGCAGATATCACGAATAGGTCGTCGACGTCCTCTTACTTGCCATACCGCTTACCGATCACCCAATCACCCGAATACCAATTACCACTTTACAACCAACCTCATTCCGACCTCAAACTCTTCACCGGATTCATTGTCGCCGCCTTTATTGCCTGGAAACTCAAAGTTAACAGCGCTACCAAAATTGCTGCCGCTGCCGCGAACGCGAACATCCACCATTCAATAACAATGTGATATTCAAACTCCTGCAACCAGCCTTTCATGATATAATACGCCACTGGCCCTGCCAATAGTGTTGAGATAATTACAAGTCTCATAAAATCTTTTGACAGAAGTGTTACTATCTGTGAAACGGTGGCGCCTAAAACTTTTCGGATACCCACTTCTTTGGTTCGTTGTTCCGCTGTAAACATTACCAGACCTAATAGACCCAGGCATGAAATTAAAATTGCGAGAAAGGCGAAGTATGCCGAGAGTTGCTTAATTACCTGCTCGCTTTTATACAGGTAATTATATTCTTCATCTGCAAACTGATGAGCAAAAACAAAATCCGGATTTTAGTTTTTTGTGAAGCGTTTCAAGTGCCTCGACTGCAACGGATGTTTTTTCTGGTGCTGTACGGATAAGGGCATAACCCCAACTTGCCCCCTTGTGCAAGCGAAGCACCAATGGATTAATTGGTACGTGAAGGGAACTAAAATGGAAATCTTTAACGACCCCGATGATGGTGCCTTTCGTTTCCCAGAAGGTGAGTGGCATCCCAATCGGGTTTTTATAGCCGAGAACCTTTAATGCTGTCTCATTAATAATATAACTTGCTGAATCTGCATGATCCTCTGAGAAGTCGCGACCGGACAGCAACGTTGCCTCCATGGTTTTCATGAAGTCATAACCGACAGATGCCTGCGTAAAAGTTGGTCTTGTATCGGGTGATTTACCTTCCCATTCAACGCTGCCGGTAGTGTTTGCTATTCCCACCGGCCGTTGAGAAATATGGCTGATGGATATAATTCCAGGTTGCTGCAAAGCTTCATGTTTGAATGTGTTAAAATTTGTAGAGAGTGTTCCGGATAATCGCAGGTATATTAGATTATTCTTCTCGTATCCCAGATTTTTGTGGTGAATGAAATCAACTTGTTTAGAAATCACAATCATGCTCATGATAAAGATCATGGATAATGCAAACTGAAGTATCACCAGTCCTTTTCGAAAGATGATGGAGGAAGCGTTGTCTTTTAAACTATTCTTAAAAACTGAAACAGGTTTGAATGAGGACAAGACAAATGCAGGGTAGCTTCCCGAAATAAAGCCTGTAAGGAATGTCAGTATTGTCATGCCGATCCAGAATTTTCCATCGCCGAGCGGGGAAGAAATATTTTTTTCAGTTAACAAATTGAATTGCGGTAAAAGAGTGTAGACGAGCATGATGGAAAATAACACGGCGATGGCCGTAAACAAAAAGGCCTCTAACATAAACTGAGTTATCAATGTCGTTTTGACCGCTCCAATAACTTTTCGTACGCCAATCTCTTTGGCTCGTTTCAACGCGCGGGCTGTGCTGAGATTCATAAAATTGATGCAAGCGATCAGCAGGATAAAAATGGCTACGCCTGTGAATAATTGTACATATTCTATTCTTCCACCAGAGACATAGCCATTCTTAAAATTCGAATGAAGGTATTTTTCTTCGAAAGGTTGTAACCCGAGCTCTAGATGTTCGAGATCCGAATACTGTTTATCATAATTTTTGAGAAAGTGGCGGATCTTGGAACGCAAAGCCTCAGCATTTGCGTGTTCCTGCAGCATGACGAAAGTAAAAGGACCACTATTGTTCCAGTCTTTCACCCAGCTATTCCGCTCCATGAATAGTTCCCAGCTGATGATGTACTCAAATTTTTCAGATGCGTTATTTTGCAAGTCTTCAAAGACAGCAGTCACTTTCAGGTCTTTGTAATTTTCAAACCGCAACCCCTTGCCCATCGCTTCTTCAGGGCTGCCGAAAAAATTTACAGCCATTTTTCGCGATATCGCAATGCTCTCCGGCGTTCTTAATGCCGTTTCTTTTGTTCCTAATAATAAAGGATGGGAGAATATTTTGAAAAAGTCTTCACCCGCAAAATTACCAGGCAGTTTCATCTTATTATCATCTACGGAAAATAGATTGTATTCAAGCCACCCGTAGTTGCAGGCATATTGCACTTCCGGCAAAACTTTTTTCATTTCGTCTGCCAATATTCCAGGCGTGTCATAACCTCCATTCACTTCGGTGCCAGAATATTCACAACTGGTAACGGTGTAAATTCGGTTTCCATTTTCGTGAAATGCATCCATACTATATTCATCCAATACCCACAATGCAATAAAAATGGAACAGGTAAGTCCGAGTGACAACCCTGAAATGTTGATAAGCGAAAATACTTTTTGTTTGAGGATATTTCTCCAACCTGTTCTAAGGTAACTTTTATACATGCCGTATGCGTTTAAATTTTTATAGCCTTCGCTTGGTTTGATGATTCCCGGCCTGAAAAGCAACAGAACATCAATGATAAAATGACGGTCTGCTTTTCTTTTTCCATCTTCTTTCAATCGTTGATGATACAATTCCATCAAATCACCTTCGATATGTTTCTGCAACTTCGGATGACAATACCATCTGAAGAACCTTAAGAAGAGTTTTGGAGGCAAATTATTTTTCATCTTTTACTTTTGTGCCCATCCAGGATTTACCTGACAACCTACATACTACTTGCCGAACCGATTACCAGATTACCGCTTACCTGATTACCGATAACTCACTCACTCCGATCTCAAACTTTTAACAGGGTTTGCCAACGACGCTTTCAACGCATGATAACTGACAGTAGCCAAGGTGATGATTAATGCGAAACCTCCAACTACCAGAAAAATCCACAACGCAATGTCTGTACGGTATTCGTATTTCATTAACCAGTTATTCATGAAATAATAAGCGATAGGGGAAGCAGCGCAACAGGATATCAAAACTAAAATGATAAAGTCCTTTGACAAAAGCTTCCAGAGATTAGCTACAGAAGCTCCTAGTACTTTTCGGATTCCGATTTCCTTAACCCGTTGTTCTGCTATGTAGGATGCTAAGCCAAACAATCCAAGGAAGCTGATGAAGATTGCGAGTGCGGCAAATATTCCTGCGAGTTTTCCAACTTGGTTTTCAAGGGCGAATTTTTTATTGAAATCCTCATCGACAAAAGTGTACTCGAAAGGTTCGGCCGGATTATGCTTTTCAAAAATAGGCTGCATCGCTGTCAGCACTTCTTTTAGATCTGTGTTCTCCTTTACCCTAACTAATATTGTGTTGACAGCTTCTGCGTTGAAAAGTATTACGCCGGGCGAAACGGGTTTAAATGGATCCCGCATTAAGAGATCTTCTACGACTCCTACAATGGTTACTTCGCGGTCGCCAGATTTCATAGTGCGGCCTATGGGATCTTTATATCCGATAACCTTCAGCGCCGATTCGTTTAAAATAATTCCATTGGAATCACTTGCATGCCGGATGGAAAATGGTCGTCCTAATTTAAATTTCAATCGCGCGACTTTTTCGAAATCCCATTCGGTCATTAACGCCTCAAGAGCAATCTGTGAATCGGGATCTTTACCTTCCCAGGAGAAGTCACTCCACACGTTGTAGACAGCTGTCATAGGACTTGAGGTAGTGGCCACGGCTTCGACATATCCTGTGGTCAACAGGTCTTGTTTTAATGCGGCGAAATTTAAGTACAAGTCCCTGCTGGCATTTATTGAGATAAGGTTGTCAGGGTTATAGCCGATCGAACGGTTTCGGGCATACTCGACTTGCTGAAACACAATTATCGTGCTGGTGATCAATCCTACTGAAATGGCAAACTGCGATACCACCAGTACCCTTCTAAAAGTAATCGGACTCTTACCCTGCTTAAATATTCCTTTTAATACTTTTACAGGTAAGAAGGAGGAGAGGTACAAAGCGGGATAGCTACCGGCAACTAAACCTGTAATGATGCATATTCCCAATCCGAAGATCAGGATAAAGCTGTTTTCAACGCTAAGATTGATATTTTCAAAGCCAAGTGTTTCCAGGTAGGGTAGCGTAAGCGTTACGATGCATATTGAGAATACGAAGCCGATAAAAGCTGTAAGCATAGACTCGCTGAGAAACTGTGATATAATTTGTGAGCGCTGAGATCCCAATGTTTTTCGAATGCCAACTTCTTTCGCACGTTTCTGCGATCGCGCAGTGCTCAGGTTCATAAAGTTGATGCAAGCAATCAATAACACGAAACCCCCAATGGCACCAAACAGCTTTACATATTCTATTCTGCCGCCGACGTTCACCCAGTTTTTGTAGTCGTTGTACAAGTGCCATTTTTTTAACGGATGAAGAAATAGCGTCTGATTTTTGAGCGTATTATCCTTATCCATGTTGAGGGTCTTGATTTTTGCTGAAAACTCTTCCATGGATACACCATCCCTCAGTTCCACTACGTTCATTAAGAAATTGTTACTCCAGTTTGTCCTGTTATTATTAATAAACGGAGAATTAATTGCTTCGAATTCATAGGGTGCCAAAAAATCAAATTGAAGCGTTGAATTAGGCCGCACATCTTTTATGACCCCGGTAACTTGCAGCTCAAACTGATTATTGACTTTAACAGTATTCCCCATCGGATCAGTTGTACCAAATAGAGCAATTGCCGATGATTCGGTCAGAATGATTGAATTTGTATTTTGCAAGGCCGTTTTGCCGTTACCTTTTGCAAACGATAAAGAAAACATTTCAAGGAAATCAGGATCCACAAACCTACCCGTTGTGCTGACAGTCCGATCTCCAGCCATAAGACTTAATTTACGTTGGTAGCTGACCTTCGATGCTCTCTTAACTTCTGGATAATTATTTTTTAGCTCGTCGCAGAGAGGATAAGGCGTTGCTTCCTGTGTGTTTCTTTCGTCGTTAAAGAAGGTGTTCTTTTGAACAAGGGCGATCCGATGGGCATTGACATAGCTGGAGTCGAAGCTTAATTCGTGCTGTATCCACAAGGCAATAACCAACGTGAAGGCCATGCCCAGGGCGAGTCCAGCAATATTAATGAAAGAATACCCTTTGTTTTTCAAAAGGTTTCTCCATCCGATCTTTACGTAATTTTTAAACATAGCAGTGTTGTTTAAAGCATGATATTTTCCTCGTGACCTTACAATGCCCGGTCTGAAGAGCAACAAGACATCGATGACAAATTGTATATCAGCTTTTGTTTTTCCTTTTATTCTAAGTTGTTCATGGTATACCTCCATCAAATCGCCTTCAATATGTTTTGCCAACTTCGGATGGCAATACCATCGGAAGAATTTTAAGAACAGTTTGGGAGGTGAACTATTTTTCATTTTTTACTTTTGTGCCTTACCGGATTACATACAACCCACATACTACACGCGCACCGATCACCTGATCACCAATTACCTGATTACCCTTTACCAATTACCTCACTCAGACCTCAAACTCTTCACAGGATTCATAAGCGCTGCCCTTATAGCCTGATAACTTACTGTTAATAGTGCAATGCAAAGTGCGCCACCCCCGGCCGCCAAAAAAATCCACCAGGATATTTCAGCACGGTAGTCATAATTCTGCAACCATTGGAGTAAAGAATAATATGATATGGGGATTGCTATGATAAGTGAAATCGCGATCAGTACTACGAAGTCTTTAGAGAGCATTCCCCAGATATTAAATAAAGAGGCGCCCAATATTTTTCGTATGCCGACCTCCTTGGTGCGCTGCTCCGCGATAAACGATGCAAGGCCATACAAACCGAGGCAATTAATAATAATTGCAAGTGTTGCAAATGCAGACGCAATTTTTCCTATGCGCTCTTCTCCAGCGAACTTCATTGCATACTCCTGATCGACAAACTTGTAGTTGAAAGGTGTGGTTGATGTAAATTTTTTAAAGATCTCTTCAATTGCTGATAAGACTTTCCGGGTATCCGAATTCTTACTTAACTTAATGTGAACGATATTGAAAGGTCTCTCTTTGCTGTCTATCAAAAACACGGTGGGCATCGTTGGAGCAAATGGCGAAGTCATTACCATGTCATTTACAACACCGATTACATTCCAGTTTTTTCCATGCCACGTGACGGATTCACCCAAAGGTTCCTTGAGGCCCATTTGCAGAATGGCGGCTTTATTAAAGATGAAGGCTTGTGAGTCTGACGCGAATGAATTGGAAAAATTTCTTCCTGCCGTTATTTCCCAATTTACTACATCCCCAAACTCCGGATCGATCGAGATCGTACCAAAAAGCGACTGTGTGTTTGGATCTTTTCCCTTCCATTCCAGGTTATCGGCCGATGACCAGATACCCGTGGTAGGACTGGATGACCGCGATACATTCGTTATACCATTTGTTCTTAGCAGTTCGTGCCGGAATGCATCATACTGTTGCTGAATTTCCTTTGTAAGCAACGGTATCGATATTAGCGAAGACCTGTCGTATCCGACAGGACGGTTTTTAGCATATTGAATCTGGTTGTAGACCATTAGCGTCCCGATAATTAAAACCACTGAAACGGTAAATTGAGTTACCACCAAAACTTTTCGGGGGGCAACGGAGAAACGGTCGGTTTTGAAAGTGCCCTTTAATACACGGATCGGCTTAAAGGAAGAAAGATAAAATGCAGGATAACTCCCTGCTAATACGCTGACTCCCACAATAAAGCATACGATGATAGCCCACATCGCGCTATTTGACCACGGAATGGCTACTTGCTTACCTGAGAGTTCATTGAACCACGGTAATGAAAATGCCGTAAGGATGACTGTAAAAGAAAATGCAATCGTGACGACAAGGAATGCTTCGCTTAAAAATTGAGTTACCAACTGCATTTTTACAGATCCGATTGCCTTGCGTATCCCTACTTCCTTGGCGCGTTTTTCGGAGCGGGCTGTACTCAGATTCATAAAGTTTATGCATGCCAGAAACAGTACAAAACTTCCTATGATGCCAACCAGCCAGACATACTGTAGCCGTCCGCTCACGCTTTCGCCATTTTTGAATTCGTATAAATGCCATCGGCTCATGGGGTTTAGAAAAAGCACCGGCCTCGTAGCGTCTTTTGTATGTTTATAAAGGATATCTTTTATTTTATAGGAAGTCACCTTGATATCATTCTTCGGATTGATCTCAGCAATGATCTGAAATGAACTGCTTTGCCAATTGTCCATAGCCGTCCCGTTTGAAAAAAGTAAACGTATTGGAGCCATAAAGGCTATTCCATAAAAGGTTGAGTTTTTCGGAATGTCTTTGTAAACTCCTCCAACCTGTTGGGTAAATGTGTTGTTGATTTTTACTTGTTTACTGATAGGATCTAAATCGCCGAAAAGTATTTTGGCTAGTGATTCACTTAGTAAGATGGAAGAATTATCTTCCAGTGCTGTTCTCGTTCCATGAATCATTTCTAATGTAAGTATTTCGGGTAAGGAAGATTCAGAATAACAACCGATTTTCGTAAACACCTTGTCCTCATAAGCTACGATTTGCTCACCGGTCCACGTCGAAGCTACGTTTTTAAAGTCTTCTCCATATTCTGCTCGAATAGCAGCTGATGTAGGCATCGGTAAGGATGAGAACGTTACGGTTCCACCATTCACGGCGGAATGTTGCATCACCTGTGCGATGCGTTCATAATTCAGATGATACTTATTTGTTGTTAATTCGTCATATATCCAGAGACTAATAAGCGCTGCTACCACCATGCTGGCCGAGAGACCACCAATATTGATAAAAGAATACCCTTTGTTTTTCAAAAGGTTTCTCCATCCGATCTTTACGTAATTTTTAAACATAGCAGTGTTGTTGATAGCTTGATATTTTCCTCGTGACCTGATGATGCCCGGTCTGACGAGCAACAAGACATCGATGACAAATTGTATATCAGCCTTTGTTTTTCCTTTTGTTCTAAGTTGTTCATGATACACCTCCATTAAATCACCTTCGATATGTTTCGCCAACTTCGGATGACAATACCATCGGAAAAAATGCAGGAAGAGTCGGGGAGGAGAAGGTTGCGTTTTCATTATGAGAACTTTAAATGCAGCGCAACATTTGGAATGTCTTTCCAAAGCGCATCCCGGGTGCTCTTTGTATATTCCATTGCTTTCTTTCCTAACGCAGTGATCTGAAAATATTTTTTGGGACGACCTGCACGTTCTTCTGTGGCTTCCCCATCAAATGATTTGATATATCCTTTGTCTTCCAGCCGGACAAGAGCTGTATGCAGGGCGCCCATACTTACACTTCGTGAAAGTCGTGCTTCGATTTCCTTTTTTATGGATACGCCATAAGCTTCCTTATAGAGAACACCAATAGTCAGGATCACGACTTCCTCAAATTCTCCCAGCCGATATTTTTTCATAGGCACAATAATTATTTCCTAATTGTAGGAATATAAGAATTGTGCCAAGGAGAAAAGCCGTTTTTTTTTAGACTGGAAGGGTATCATCTTAGGTAAGGTGTTTCATTACTGATCGTTTGTGTCCGCGGGCGACCGGTCGTGACAGGTAATCAGTAACCAGGTAATCAGGTAAACGGGTATTCGGTAATCAGGTCGTCGGTTGGCCGCTGCGATTGTGCTGGATAAAAGCGTAGGGAGGTCATAGGGTAATGGTTAAAAGAGCAATCAGGTTTTTATGATCACTGATTACTCGATTTCCTCATTACCGATTACCCGATCACTGATTACCTGATTACCTGATTACCGAATACTTGATTACTGATTACCCGATCACTACCCACCACTAAGCCAACCTCACCGGCAACTGCCTCACCCTTTTTCCGGTTGCTGCATAAATGGCGTTACACAACGCCGGAATAAATGGGGGCACCGGCGGTTCACCAACACCGGTAGGCTTTTCGTTGCTTTCGATAATGTGTACTGCGGTCTCGTAAGGAGAGTCGCTCATCCTTCCTACCTGGTAGTTGTGAAAATTAGATTGTTGAACGGCGCCGTTGCTTACGGTGATCTCACTTTTTAATGCGAGACTCGCTGCGAACGCTGCACCTCCCTCGAATTGCGCCTTGATCCGCTCGGGATTAACGGGAACACCGCAGTCCACCACATAGTCGACTTTAGGGATACGGATTTTATTATTGGCATCTACGGCTACCTCTACAACGCACGCAACATACGTCAAAAAGCTTCGATGGGCTGCAAAACCCTGACCGCTTCCTTTGGGCAGGCTTTTTCCCCAATTTGATTTTTCCTTAGCGGTTTCGATAACGTGTCTAAAACGAGCCGTACTCCAGGGAAAGTCCTCTAATTTTTCACTATAATTCCAGAATTCTGAAGTTAACGAATTGAAATCAATTGTCCGGTCATCGCCCAGCAGGTCCAGCATGTTCTGAACGGGATCAACACCCCTCGCTTTTGCAACTTCATCCAACGTACAGCCCACGGCATATGCGTGATGTATGTTGGCTACCGATCTTAGCCATCCAATGCGGATTTTAGCTTCTGCTTCCTGCGTTTCGCAACATACATTTTCGATGGCATAAGGTAAGTCGATCATACCCATGCTCAGTTCTGCGCCACTGGCCTCTTTTGCGTTAGCATTGGAAGTTCCGTCAATTGGTGGAAAGGCCGAACGGTGTAGCCATGACGTTACCTTGTTGTTTTCATCGATGCCTACTTTTATATGCTGTGCAGAAGGGAAGTGATAAAAATCGTGCTGAATATCATCTTCGCGTGTCCATAGTATTTTTATAGGGGTGCCCATTGTTCGGGAAATGAGAGCAGCCTCAACAACGAAATCAGGTTTTGACTTGCGGCCGAATGCGCCACCCAATAGCGTAATGTTCACCGTCACATTTTTTAGATCCATGCCGAGTGCTTCCGCAAGTGACTTTCTTACGCCTTGCGGGTCTTGAACAGGCGCCCAAACTTCACAAGCATTATCATGAACATGCGCCAGCGCACAAGGTGTCTCCATCGGCGTATGTGAAAGCAATGGCACGACGTAATCTGCTTCGATTATTTTTTTTGCACTTGCCAGGGCTTTGTCAACCTGGCCATTTTCTCTTCGAACTTTTCCTTTTGTTTTGACACTTTTAAGCATCGCATTATTATAAGACTTGGTATCGTAGTCAGCATTCATACCTTTATTCCAGGTAACATCAAGTGCTTTCCGACCTTCTAATGCGGCCCACGTGTTTTCCGCCACGACTACAACGCCGCCCAGTGGTTTATTTAAGGTTGTAGGGAAGCCAGGCGCATCTAACGTAAAAACTTTTATTACGCCTGGCACTTTTACAGCATTGTCTGCAATAAAAGACTTCAATCCAGCGCCCGGTTCGGGATTACGTTTGACCACTGCGATCTTTGTATTGGGAAGGTGATTGTTGTCGAAGCCAAATTTTGCTTTTCCGGTGACAATGTCTTTTAAATCGACAATGGAACTTTGCTTGGAGATGTACTTGAAATCTTTTGGCTCTTTCAACTTCACACTGCTCTCCTCCGGCATCGGCAGCGCTGCTGCTTTCTCTGCAAGCAAACCGAAGCCAAGCGTTTTACCAGAGCTATGAACTACTTCATGATTTTTAGCTTTACACTCCGAAACATCCACATCCCATTCTTTGGCAGCGGCTTGTTCCAGCAAGAGACGTACTGTGGCGCCGGCCTTGCGCAGCGGTGTGAAAAACATTCTCACACTATAGGAACCATCTGTATTTTGGTCGCCGTACTTTTCATCGCCAACGGCTTGAACAACTTTCACTCTATTCCAATCGGCTTCCATTTCATCTGCCATGATTAGTGGGAGACTTGTACGGATACCCGTTCCCATTTCAGAGCGATGAGCAATCAATGTTACATCGCCATTGCCGTTAAGGGTGATAAAGAGGTTTGGTGAAAATACGTATTCGGGATTACCGCTTAGTTTCTTTGCAGTGTCAGAACAGCTGAAGCTTATACCAAGCAATAATCCGGAAATACTCATTGACGTTGTTTTCACGAAGTCGCGGCGGCTGACTTTGAAAATTTTAGATTCGTTTGTATCTGCTTTCATTTTGCTGCTGCGTTAGATGCTTTCTTAATTGCTTTTCTTATTCTTTCGTAAGTACCACACCGGCAAATGTTACCCGACATTGCTTCTTCGATATCACTATCACTGGGTGTCTGATTTTTTTCGATCAATGCAGCGGCCGACATGATCTGGCCCGTCTGACAATATCCACACTGCGGAACATTTTCATCCATCCACGCTTGCTGAACCGGATGAAGATTTTCTCCGGAAGACAGGCCTTCAATGGTGGTGACTTTTTTATTTCCGATAGCGGAAACCGGTAAAGAACACGAGCGAACCGCAGTACCATCGAGATGGACCGTACAGGCGCCGCATTGTGCTACACCACATCCATATTTTGTTCCTGTAAGATTGAGGTTGTCGCGAAGTACCCAAAGAAGCGGTGTATTGGGGACTGCTTCGACCTCCCGGTTTGCACCGTTGACGTTGAGTTGGTAGGTTGCCATGATTTAGGAGTTGTTTTGATTCAAGTTAAGGAATTAAAACATTAGAAAATTGAACGCCTGAAAAAATTGGAGCACTATAAATTGGCGGAGGATTATTTCGCCAGTCATTCATTACATCGTTTCAATTAGCGTCCTATTGTTCGCAGTAATTCGAGATCAGGTTTTTATTTCCGCGCCCCCTCCGCTGCTGCGTTGGATAACTGGTCACTAGCTTTCAAAACTCAACCGGTTCCGGTTCGGACGATCATTTGTCATGTTCCCCTAGCCGAGAACGATGCCGGGACGAAGATTCAAGGGAGGTGGGAGTACGCCATTGCTTCAAATTTAAGCGTCAAGCGGTGGAGGTAAATGAATTATTGCTTTAGGAAACCTTGCCCAGAAACAGTGGCCTTTGCCAATAACCTTGGAAAAGACGGAATCCATTTCATCATTTTGGGCTTATTTTTCATGTGTTACGTTTGTGATTTCACGTTTTACAAATTGTTTTTCTGATTATCAATATGTAAAGTCTGGTGTTAAATATTAAACTTCAGACTATACATATGTATTTTCTCGCTACACATATTGTGCGTCACGTTATACATCTGTGTAGTCACGTTATACATCTGTATAGTCAGGTTATACATCTTTGTAGCCGCGTTATACATGTGTAACTTCACGTTCTCAATCTGTATAATCAGACTTTCAATATGTATCTTCTGATTATACATATTGAAAGTCTGAAGTTATATATGTGTAGTCGCGTTATACATATTATTCACGAGACTTTGAATCGGTGTAAGATGAAAATAAATCCTGTTTAACGCCCGGTGGCGATTCTTAAACGGCTCAAAAACAGGGGATTGAAGGCCATTCGATCGATATTTAAAAAAACTCGCATAACGACTACCAGTCGGTCGTATAATCCCTATGGCGACCGCCGCTTTTATCGTTTTTGATAATTTGATAAACTTGTTAATAAGGGAATCCTAAAAATTATGAACACGATAGCAACGACCGGAAAATTTACTGATCATGTAAAGGTTTTTGAAGTCACAAAGAATGGAAAAACGTACATTCAATTCTGCTTCAAAGGACATCTAAATATCGACGCTGCAGCACGCGCGATTACTACCTGGAAAGAACTTATGGATGACCCGGCGTCAAAGAATTTAATTTATGACTGCACCGAGATGACCGGGTTCGACACAGAAGCCAGAAAATTATGGCAAGCCACTATGAGCGACTGTAAAAAACAAATTGGAAACATCTGGATTATCAGTTCCAATATTTTTATTCTAGGCGCGGCAAAAACGATGGGATTGTTGACAGGTTTTCATATTAAAGTAGCTAAATCGTCTGATGATATTTCGTAAGCGCTCCATCCGGCTGTTGCAGCCTTTTTATTTACGTTTTTCATTTTAAACTTTTCTTATACGCTATTAACCTTAACACATCCTTTAGTTGTTCTTTCTTTTTGATATCCAATGTTAGTGGTATCAGCTTGCCCGTAGGTTTGGTCTGGATGAGCATTTCCTTAAGACTTTTTTTAATTGATAATGCTGTAACGCCAGATGAAGTTGCTTGGGTAAAATAGAATGTCATCTTGAAATACTGATCCCAAACGGATAACCAAAAAATAGTTTTCTTTTTGTATTGCACTTTGCATAGCCAGGCCTTTCCGTCCTTATAGTATCTCCACTCAGGGACGAGTCCGTATGCTGGAGTTGTTATAACGTTGATCAATTCTTCATATACAGAATAGCTGGCGTGCAATACATCTTTTAAAACTTCCGTAGTAGGAAAGGTATGCGGATCCCGTAATAATGTGGCTTCTTCCATTCAACTTTTTATCTGTAGGGAATAGAGTAATAGATTAATATCCCCATTGAAAATATGCAAAAAGGTGATTAACAACTATCTTTCCACACAGTATTGTGTTGCTGCATCCAACCTTTTGTATGGGTGTTAACATTATCATCCTTGCTTTAAATTTATTGCGCTAAAAATTCATAATGACTTCTCCGACAAATCAAGATTCCGGGTCTGAGCACGATGAAAAGACCGTGAATAGAAAAAGAAATCTTAAACCTATTCTTGTTAAGATCGGATTGGATATGATTCCGGTGATAGGCGGTATCCTTATTGCATTATTTATTAATAGCCTTCAGGAGAATCGTCGTGATCAACAACTATTAGCATCCACGCTAGCGTCGCTTAGCGATGAGTTTTCGAAGAATAAAGAGAGTATTGAAAAAATCTTGCCGCGGCAACAACTTTTTCTGGATTCCCTTAGGTTTTTTTCGGAGAATGAGTCCTATAGCATCGCCGATATCGGCACAAAGACCAAGGGAATTGTATTGTCAGAATTACACTCTACAAACTGGCGGACTTCATTAAATAACAATAGTCTTCGGTTGTTAAATTTTGAAGCGATTAATCTTCTCTCGCGGATTGACGCAAAACGCGAGGAACTAAAAGACCAGGAAGCGTTTATTAACCCAACAGTTTTTGGACCGCCGTTTTTTAAAAAAGGAAAGGAGGGGATGGAGTATAGAAAAGGCATGGAGCTGTGGATGGCTGGGCTAATAGGGAATGAAACGGAGTTACTGGAACTGTATCGGGAATTTGAGGAGTTGCTCCAGAATAAAAGATATCAACGTTAATCTCAGATGGCTACAATTACGCATCGCTGAAGTGCTTCAATTATCGCTTACGCTTTGCCCCTCGTTGAAGTTGCTTCTCGTCCCGCCTTTGTTGTGTCTTCGGACCAACAAACCTGCGCACTTGGATAACAGGTCGTTCGGTTGTGCGCGTTGAATATGTGCATCACCGTAACGTACATCTATCATGGTCGTGTAACCGAAATGGTTTGCACGAAAGGAAGACAGGAAAACTTGAGATATTTTTCCGCAAATTGAGGATCATCGATCGGCAGATAGGGTATTCGATAATTTAATATTATGCTATATTCACTCCACTTAATTCCAACCCTATCTCAGTGAAAAAGATATTTTACTTCATCCTGCTGATTGTTTTTTCCATTAGCTGCAAGGATGAAAAACCTAAAGCATGGATCGATCAATCCCGGTTAGAAAATCGCGACGCTGCCGATTGGCTTACCACCGGTGGCAATCAACACATGCAACACTATTCCCCACTTAATAAAATCAATCGCGGGAATGTTAAAGACTTAGGCTATGCGTGGGAGTATGATGCCAGTACGTATATCGGTAATGTTCCGCGAGGTCTGGAGGCGACGCCCATTGTTGTAGATGGAATTATGTACACGTCTGGATCTTGGGGAGCGGTATACGCACTTGATGCCAAGACCGGAAAAGAACTGTGGGCTTACAAACCTAAAGTTGATCCATCCTATGTGCGTAGGTCTTGTTGTGATGTTGTAAACCGTGGTGTAGCAGTTTGGGAAGGAAAAGTTTATGTCGCTACGCTTGATGGATTTCTGGTTTGCCTGGATGCGCAAGATGGTAAAGTATTGTGGAATGTAGATACGTTTACCGATAGAACAAAGTCGTATACCATTACGAGTCCTCCACAAGTAGCCGGCAATATTGTGATGATTGGTAATTCGGGATCCGAATATGGTGTGCGGGGTTATGTGACAGCATACGATTTGAAAACAGGAGAACAAAAATGGCGCTTCTTCATCGTACCCGGTGATCCGGCCAATGGTTACGAAAGTGAAGAAATGAAAATGGCCGCTAAAACGTGGGATCCTAAATCACATTGGCAGAGCGGTGGTGGAGGAACCGTGTGGGGAGAATCTGCTTACGATGCAGAGCTCAATTTACTTTACGTTGGCACCGGCAATGCTGCTCCTTACCCCATTTGGTTTAGAAGTCCTTCCGGTGGTGACAATCTATTTTTGGCTTCCATCCTCGCCATTAATCCTGACAACGGAAAATTAGTCTGGTACTATCAAACAACACCTGGGGAGATATGGGATTACACTGCAACTCAAAATATTGTATTGGCCGACGTTGAGATAGAAGGAAAGCCCCGGAAAGTTTTGATGCAGGCACCGAAAAATGGATTCTTCTATGTGCTGGATAGAGCCACGGGAGAATTGCTGTCGGCGGGAAAATACACACGAGTTAACTGGGCCAGTCATGTCGATTTAAAAACCGGCAGGCCCGTGCTAACGGAACAAGGTCAATGGTATAAAGACAAACCAAAGCTGGTAGTCCCTTATCTCGGTGGCGGACATGTCTGGCAACCGATGTCTTTTAATCCAGCCACAGGGTTGGTGTACATACCTGAGCGTTCTGTGCCACAAGTGTTCAAAACTTTCGAAACTTACGAATGGCTGCCTGATGTAGACAATACAAATCTGGACTATGCCGAAATGTTTAAGTTTCGAAAACATGTTCTGGATCAGGTAAAATCTTCTGAAGATACCACACGTACTGAAAGTTTACTGGCTTATAATCCCATTACCCAGGAAGTCGCCTGGAAATTTCCGGATGGTGGCCCTGATGGTGGAACAATGTCGACGCCTGAGCTGGTCTTTCAGGGAACGCGGACAGGCTACTTCAATGTGCACGATGCGAAAACGGGCGAGAAGCTGAAATCGATATTCACCGGCAACGGTATTATGGCAGCACCTACAACGTATAGCATAGACGGAGAACAATATGTCGCTGTGATGGCGGCATACGGCGGTGCAGAAACCAGTGGCTATTTGCCGGATGCTGCTATATATCAGTATGAAAACAAAGCGAGGATCATAGCTTTCAAACTTGGAGGAACTGAAACACCGTTGCCACCCAAGATAAAACCGATATCCATACCGGCGCCACCATCAAACATGAAAATAAAGGAAGCGCTTCTTGAACGTGGAGCATTTCTGTATCAGTTCTATTGCGACATTTGCCACGGTAAATTTGGGGATCGCCATTTGTCCCAGCACCCCGACTTGGCGAAGTTAACGGAAGCTAAACATTTGTTGTTCAACGATATTTTGTTGAAAGGAATTCTCGAACAAAATGGCATGGCGAACTTTAGTAACTCGTTAAGTGAAGCCGACGCGGAGGCAATCCACCATTTCTTGCTGAAAAAACAAACGGAGCTGTACAACGAACAGCAAACAAAAGAGTAAGACAAATGATGATTTACTACTACTACTACTACTAAGAGGTAAAAGCTGCACTAAAAATCGTGAATGATTTAAAGATGACGACGCTAAGTAGTAAACGACATCACTGTAAAACATCAATTTCCGTTTCTGGTTTTTTTGCATACAATGCACGGTGCAGTGGTTTGTCATAGCTGTAAATATCATCATAGAATTTCACCTCACCTTCATGATATTCATTTGTGAGGTATTGAACATGCAAGCGTATTGGCTTCTTTAATTTAATATCTAATTGTTTCTGTAACTGATAGTATTGATCCAAATCTTCTGCGTAAACATCGCTGCTATCCCGTTCCAGTAAGAAGTATGAAAGTTCCTTTGCTTTTTCAACACGGATGCAACCGTGACTGAGAGAACGCTTATCTTTTCTAAATAATTTGGGAGCATTCGTATCGTGCAAATAAACATTATAGGTGTTGTTGAATGCATACTTGACACGACCCAAAGAATTGTGCGCGCCCTGACGTTGCCTGATGATGACTGGAAAATTGTTGTTGCTGAAACTTTTCCAATTGATTGAATCCGGGTTCAGCATCTGACCATGAATGTCGATTACCTCGTACTGATGCGTATGAAGATAAGTGGAATCTTCTTTTATATGCGGCAGGATTTCATTTACAGCGATTCTGCGGGGCACTTGCCAGTAAGGATATAGCGTGAAGTGTTTAATATGGGAATCAAGTAAAGGGGTCTTATTTCTGGCGGAGCCTACGATCACTTTCGATTCAAAAACCGTGCTATCGCCTTCGATGATGTTTAACTTAAAAGCAGGGATGTTTACCAGGATGTACGAACCAGATAATATTTGTTCTTTTCTAAGGCGTTCCAGATTTACCTCAAGCGTCGCGACTTTTGAGGAGACTTCGAGAGAGTCGATGGTACTGCCTGCCAATAGTAGTTTTCTCTCCATAAAATCTGCGCTGTCTAATATGGCTTGCAACGCTGCTCGTAGTTGTTTGTATTGGATTGTGGCGGGTTCATGAATTTCCAACATTTTTCTGATGCCTTTACCGCGGATGGCGCCTTCGAGTGACGTGACCTGAGAACCATCATCATCGTGCAGAATTCTTTCGAAGGTATTAATGTCAATGCGGCCTTTCTTTAAATGCATCGCCATACTTAGGAAAGCATCCGTCAACAACAGTTCAAGTTTTTGAATCCTGGATGGCTCCTTTATTCTTTGGGTCGTGTCAAGAAGCGTTTCAATTTCATCGAGGTGATAATCTTGCGGAAGCAGTCCGAAAATTCTGGCGGATCGGATCAGGCTTATCATCGAATCTGCCAGCATCGTGTTTGCTTTATTTTTTAACCAAACTGGAACGAAACCCTTGGATTTGTAAAACGCAAAAGCAGCGTTCCCGGCAAAAAGGGTTAGGTAGTTTTCTTGCGCAGAATCTATTAGTATAACGGAGTCCATTGCAGATGGCGCAACCTGCGTGCGGTTGGTTAGCGGATGACAGCCGCTTAACATCACGGCCACTAAACACCAGAGGGTCGCATACGCAATGAAGTGGTTTTCAATGCGTTTGCATGTGTTAATTTTTTTCATGTTCAGCTCAGCAACTTTGTCAATGATATTGCTTTTCAAACTCAATTACGAATCGCGAATGAACGCGTAAAAGGCAAACATTACATTGGCGATATAAACACGGCGAATGGTAAATGACTGAGGTTAAAAATATGAACCGTGACATTCGTCGAAGTATATGTCTAAAACCATATCGAACTGCGCGATTCAATTAATAATCAGCTTTGTAATGCGTGAAATTTTTCGTGATGTGTTTCATTTAAAATGCGGCTCTGTAATCCTAAAAATGAACCACCTTTCATCGATTCATTAGTCAATTTGACTCTGAGCCGTGCAGTCTCATGAATGAAAAAACGATAACATACGGAGCTCTTGCTGCTCGTCTTTACCGGTAGCAATTCAACGCCATACGGGACTAATGAGTCAGTTAACCAATGACGCAAATTATTGCAGTTTATACTTAATTAATACTCACTCTTGCTTAATTATGCACTCGTAATTAGCATAGGAAAAGAATACAACGCCGACTGATTTGAAAATTCTCTCTTTCATGACGATCCAAATTTTCTATCTGAGTACCTTATTTTATATGAACGGATATCATGTGTAAATGACGATACCAAAAATGTTTTCTATATTCAATCTCAATTGACCAATAAAGAACAATGTATGAAGCAGATAACGGATGACACATCAAATGGAAGAAGGAAATTTTTATCTTCTGTCACCAGCTTGGTCGGGACATCCCTGGTAATGACAATTCCTGGCGTCGGCCGCGCAGAAGGTATATGGCAGCAGACTTTCACAGTCAGGCAAGTGATTGACATTATTCTTAAAGAAATTCCAAACGCGCCATTCGCTACAACCGTTGATCAGCTAAGATCGGGTAGCATCGACCAGGAGGTCACGGGCATTGTTACAACGATGTTTCCAACCATCAAAGTAATTGAAGATACAGCCAAGGCTGGTGCTAATTTTATCATCGCGCACGAAACTCCTTTTTACAACAACCAGGATGAAACGGATTGGCTACAGGAAGACGATGCTTACCGTTATAAAATTGATTTGTTAAACAAACATAAAATTGCCATTTGGCGGTTCCACGATTACTGGCATTCGCACAAGCCCGATGGAATTATTATGGGCAATTTAATAAAATTGGGATGGGAGAAATATCATGATGTCAATAGTCCGAGGTTATTAACTTTGCCCAAACCGATGACATTGAAATCTATCGTGTCTCTCGCTAAAGAAAGGTTGGGTATTCCTACGGTTCGCGTTATCGGTAATTTAAATCAAAGTTGCAGTACAGTCTATCTTGCGTTTGGTTATATGGATAGCAAAAGACAAATCGCTGCCATTCAACAATACAAACCGGACCTGATTTTAAGTGGTGAAACCAGGGAATGGGAAACAGTAGAAAGGGTTAGAGACGGACAGCTTATGGGACAAAAGACTTCTTTGCTTGTATTAAGTCACGCTGTAAGCGAAGAAGCAGGTATGGAGTATGCTGTTAAATGGTTGCAACCAAAAGTTCCCGGGGTTAAGATAACGCACATTGCATCTACGAATCCTTTCACTTTTTTGTGATGAGTGATAATAATGTGGCCTCCCGCAGAAGAAAACTCTTTACTTTTCCGGGCAGCTAACTATTTTTCCCTGTTCCAATATTCGGTCCAGGTTGTTCCACGCGCCGGCCGGTCTTTTAGTGCAATATCAACGTAAATGATCGTATCTGCATTCACCCCGTAAGGTGCCTGTAGCAATTCGTTTCCGCCGGGAGCAAAGATCAACGAACTGCCAATACAGTTCCAGTCTTTCCATGGACCTGCTTCTATTTTTCCGACGTTGCTTACGCCTACGATCCAAAGATCAAAATTTTTGCTGACAGACTGATATACATTCCTCCACGTATCTCCATAAGGTGTAACGTTATTGTCAAAATCCGGCGGCACCGCCCAGGCACTGGGCGACAAAATAATATCAGCACCCATGTAGCCAAGGGCGCTGGAGAGCACATTTCCCTGAGCAGTCGCATCAGCGCAGATGTAAAGTCCTAATGTTCCGAGGGGGGTATGTGCTACATTGAGCTTGTCACCCTGAGCGTAAAGATCATGCGCTATTTCCAGTTCGTTTAATTTTCTGTGGGTTAAGATCACCTCGCCCGAAGGATTAATGATGACAGCAGCATTGTAGGTTTTGTCTTTGTACTTTTCAACGATGCCAGCACAGACATATATTTTGTTTCTGCTTGCTGCGTCTCTTAACCGCAGGCATGTTTTACCATTTGGAATTTCATAGGCCATGCTCTTGGCCGACGGATCTGTCCAGCCCAAATCCATCACCTCGGGTAATAAAATTATTTTTGCGCCGTTCGCTGCCGCAGCTGATATTCGTTCTATCGCACGATTCAGATTGGCTTCAGGTTTACCTGGCTCGACTTCCATTTGAGCCATGGCAAGTTTATAATTTCTTAAGGGCGTTTCTTCAATCATGCTTGCTTCTTTATCTGAACAGCCGTTCACAACCAAGACTACGAAAATGAAAAGTGCCCGAGATATTATTGATTTCATGTTATTTCAAGGTTTACAAAAAAGCAATTTCAAAAGAAATGCCGGCAACATTCATTCATAGGAGCCAGCATGATGACCTGTAACTTAGTGGTCAGAAGAAGACTCGTTCAACAACATGCTTCGTTCCGTAAATTTAGGGTTTACATTCTGATTTACTTTATTAATGTGACATGCACTAAACATTAAACATTTAATTACATTAGGGCGAAATCAAAATAAAACTAAAACACAATGCATTATAAACGTAGAGACTTCTTAAAAGTCGGCAGTGGTCTTGCTGCCAGCCTGGCTATTGCGCCACTTGGCCTTGCCGCCAAAAGCCTGTTAGACGAAAATGCAAAGAAGGCGAAAAAATTCGGACTTCAGTTATACTCTTTACGGGATGTTTTACCTCAGGACCCCAAGGGAGTTTTAAAGCAAGTGGCTTCTTTTGGTTACAAACAAATTGAAGGTTATGAAGGTCCTTCCGGTTTGTTCTGGGGGATGACAAACAAAGAATTTAAAAAGTATATGGACGATCTTGGTATGGAGTTCATCGCCAGTCATTGCAACATCGATAAGGATTTTGAGAGGAAAGCGGCCGAAGCCGCAGAGATCGGCATGAAATATTTAATCTGTCCATCAAGAGGATCCAATAAAACTGTCGACGATTTTAAAAAAGTATCCGATGATTTTAATGCCAAAGGAGAAATATGCAAGAAAAGCGGAATTAGATTCGCCTATCACAATCACGAATACGGTTTCAATTTGATCGATGGTCAATTTCCACAAGATATTTTGATGAAGCACACGAACCCTGACCTGGTGGACTTTGAAATGGATATCTACTGGGTAGTTACTGGTAAGCAAGATCCGATTGCCTGGTTGAAAAAGTATCCGAACCGGTTTAAGCTTGGTCACGTAAAAGACAGAATGGAAAATTCTGACGAACGTGATGCCAGTTGCGTCTTAGGAACTGGTTTTATAAAATATCCACCGATTATTGAAGCAGCTAAGAAAAATGGGATGAAGTATTTTATTGTAGAACAAGAGCGTTATGATAACACAACACCACTGAAAGCAGCAGCAGCTGATGCAGCGTATATGAAAACGTTAAAATTATAACACCGGCGAAATGCTGAAGCTGATAGTTTTTACCGTAGTGATCTCATTGACCGGTGTACTTCGAGCTCAAGAAACTACTACTTCATTGAATTTTACGCTCGATCATGTTGCACTTTCAGTTACGGATGTAAATCGAGCTGCAAAATTTTGTGCCGATGTCTTAAAACTTGAAGAGATTACTAACCGTTCCAAATTAAAAGGTGTTCGATGGTTCTCTTTAGGACCTGGAAGAGAACTGCACTTGATCTCGATCGTTAAAGAAAATGTGATGACAAACAAAGCCATACACATTGCATTAACAACTTCTGACTTCGATGCTTTCATTAAAATTCTTGATGCAAGAAAGATTCCTTATTCTGACTGGCCTGGAAATCCCCAGAAGTTTAACATCCGTGCCGATGGAATTAAGCAAGTTTTTTTTCAGGGTTTCGAGGGATATTGGTTTGAAGTGAACAGCGTAGCGAAGTGAAATGCTGTGAAGCAATGTAGACATCAAGTTTCCAAAACCGGCGTTTCGATAACCCTTAGACCAATCGTTGTATTCTTCAATGTCAACGAGGCACGATGGCTTCGTTTTCCGCGAGGATTTAGTAATTAGAGGTCAACAAATCGAAACTATGCTGTTGTGGAAAGTCACAAATATAAACTGGCGCCACTCCTTACGACTTCTTAACAAACTGTGTCAGTATCACAATTTGTTGGCCGTTAACCTTTCCTTCTATTTGACTTGCATTATCCTCAACCAGCGTAATACCTCTAACAGCAGTACCTCGCTTGGCAGTGAAACCTCCGCCTTTAACATCAAGGTCTTTAATCAAAACAACAGTATCACCCGTCTGGAGCACTGTGCCGTTGCTGTCTTTGTGAATTACTTTTTCAGTGGCTGCTAGATCATCTGTTTCTTCTGTTGACTTTGCCCACGCCAACGTTTCATCATCGAGATAAAGCATATCCAATAAATCCTGTGGCCATCCTTCATGTCGCAATGAATTCAACAACCTCCAAGCCATTACCTGCACTGCGGGTACGGTGCTCCACATGCTGTTATTAAGACAACGCCAATGGTTAACATCGATTTTTGCCGGATCATTTATCTGCTCAAAACAGGTTTTGCAAACGAGAATGCTTTTGTCTGCGTCTGCAGCAATAGGAGGTACGCTATAAACTTGTAATTGTTCAGTGCTCCCGCATAATTCACAAACAGATCCGCTTCGTTCGTGCAATACTTTTTCAATACTCATGGGTGTGTTGATTTATACGGCCGCAAAAATAGAAAATATATAGAACGATTAATCCAGTAAAATCAATTTCAGCAGTCATGCCAGGTGTTCACCGTTACTTGCTTAACGAAAGGTTATGGTAAAATCATTGACACTGAATTTCGTCCTTTGAGGCATATAAACCCTTCGGCCGCAGTCACACCCGCTTCTGCGCCGCGGAATTTTTCCATCATCTCATGACCGCACGCATATATTCCTGCGGGATCCTGACTGGTATGACAGTACAAAGCCTTACGCTTCGTTTCCTGTTCTTTTGTAATGTCAACATAATCGGTGGGATGGAACATCATGGTTTGATCACCTGCACACACTTCAAAAAAATAAAGTTGAAATTTCTTCTTTACGCGCATCCATGCTTGTATCGTTAAGAAGCTTGCCGCCTGATGGTCTTTATGTGAATCTATGGGCCAATGCGTAAAAACAATATCCGGCTTTTCATTTTGCATAAGCTCAGTCATCTTGGTGATCCATTCGTTGTTTACTTCCGTGTTACCATCCACTTGTCCAAGAAAGTACGATTTTACATTTAATATTTTGCACGCGGCTTCAGCTTCTTTGGTACGAATTGCTGAAGCCTCACTGTGTGATTTGCCTTCAATGCCTGCTTCTCCGCGTGTGAGATAGACCACCTTTACTTCGTGGCCCGCTGTGCTAAATTTTGTCAAAGTTCCACCGCATCCACTTTCGGGGTCGTCTGGATGCCCGCCTACACAAATGACTTTAAGTTTAGCTCCCTCGTTTTTAATTTTAGTTTCGGCCAATACCGATAACGGTAGCGTACCAATGCCCAAGGCGGATGCATTTTTGAAGAATTGTCTTCTCGACGATTTGAGAGTCATATGATACGTATTAAGAAGTTGGTTAAGGTTACTTCAATTGTCTGTTAATTTTAACTTACAATAAAGGAAATTCTAATAACGGTAGATATTGTTTGATGGAATGTTTTTAGAAAGTGTAAAGATGCAGGTTTGAAATAAAGAATTGTGCGTAGAAGCTGCTTCGTTTGGATAGATGCCTGAATATCGATTAGCGAGGCTTAACAATTTTGCTTAGAACTTTTACAACAACCTTCTTTATTAAACGTGTCATTAAATTGTCCAAGGCAACCATTAAGAAACTATAAATGGCACTAGTACCAATGATCAACGGAGTAACTTTGCCCACGATTAAATACTGTATGACGATCATTGGTAAAAAGTATACAGTGAATAGTATGATTTTTCGTTTCATAAACTAAAGCTAACAATATGGGTTCAAATAAGGAAAGTTATTAGCAGTCTCATTTCCCCAATGTTTTCTTCAAGGCAGGGCAATTTTGTAACTCAACCTTAGCGTCATGGGGGATGACGCTAAGGTGAACATCAATCCAACGATAACTACTGCGCTTTTTCAAATTCTTTTGCCAAAACAATCGAGCAATTGGATGTTGAGTTAATTCGAATTTTCTTCACTTCCTGGTAAGCAGGATCATGATAACATTGTAATGCGATTTCCTTGGATGGAAATTTAACAACTGCATTCATGGTCTTGGTGGAACCTTCAATAAGCATCGCTTCCCTGTCCGAGACTAATATCTCTGCGCCATATTTCTCAAATAACGGAAGTACTCCTTGTGGATATTTTTGATATTCTTCCGAATTATGGATATCGTAGCTAATAATATAATAGACGTTCATGATCAACTGAAGTTTAAATTTAAAAAGTGTATTCAGGTGGCGTGATTCCATTACATCTTAAATATACGATAGCCTGTCCCCTGTGGTGGGTAACGTGGTCCAGCGTGGCATGAAAACCTTTCAGAACACCATCGTTTGATTTTCCTTTAGCGATCGTTTGGGCTAAGGCGTCGTAGGCTTTGTGCATGGCATCAAGAATTTCCTGACGTTTCCCCAGTATTGGAGGAGGATTCCATGGTGTTTCAATTTTTTTCAGGTAGTTGTTTTCCCACCAAGAAATCCCGTAAACAATATGATTCATAAGTTCTTTAAAATTCCACACATCGGGTGATGGTTTAAAATCATAACGTGTTTCAGGCATGGCCTCCGCCACGGCAATTGAAACTTCCTGGAGTTTTCAATTGTTGATAATAATTCGTTCTTCATTTTCCTTGTTACTTTTTGGTAAAAGTAATGGGCCTAAAAAATGAGAACTTAAGAAATCTTGCTCTTTTGGAGCGACCGTCATTTTGTTTGCAAAGAGGTTTATGCTTGTATCGGAACATCAAATCACGTGAGTATTTTTCGTCCGGTAGTCTTTTTTGATCTGAATTTAGACGGGGAGATGCCATACTTTTTATTGAACGCGAATGAAAAATGTTCAAGGCTATGAAAGCCAGAAGAAAAACAAACCTGCGTTACAGGCAGCGTTGTAGTTTGTAACAGAACTTCTGCGTTTTTTAATCTCAGGTTTATTAAAAATTTATTGGGTGAATAAGATGTGAACGTTTTGAAGATTCTGCTAAAATGAAACATACTTACACAACAATGATCGGCAATATCCTTAAGCGATATATTATCCGCCAAGTGTGATACAAAATACAGCTTAGCTTTTTCGATGGTGCTGAGGTGATTTCGTTTCAGATCATCCTTAATTCGTTTACCCTCGTCTATGGAACTTAAGCTTTTCGTCACGGAACCGACAATGTCCATCACAATGGTGTCAAGTTCCATGCGAGAAGCACGGTGCTTCATGCATGCAACAAGTGCTGCGTGATGAAGGTATTCTACGTCGACTTCAGTTTTTAGCATAACGGAATGAACATCCGGATTGCCAAAAAAGTCTAACGTCGAACTTTTGTAATGCTCCAACAAGTGTTGATAAAATGTATCTGTAAATTCGAAAATCGTGCATTCGTCGGGTACCTCATGAACGTGGGTCACGGTATGTTCATAACCTGGTTTTGTAATAAGAACCCTCCCCGTGTGTGAGTCAAATGAGTTTCGAAAAACATTAAAAAGGAAATTTCCTTTTCGAATGAAGCTGATGCAAAAGGAATTTGCGTACTCGGGTTTGGAAGTAGTGCAGTCCGTACACCGGCATTTAAAATCTAAAATGCGATAGAAGTCGGATTCAAATAAAGTATGAATTAAGGCTTCCATATGGTAAAGTTTCTGGTACTTAGTCAAATTAGACGGACAGAAAGACAACTGTATGTCAGCAGGTATAATTTTTTACACAACTAAGGATCGTGAAAATCTTTACGTGAAGGACAAGTTGTTCAAAAACTCAAGGCTATGTTTTTGGCAATAGTCTAACCTCGATATTTTCCAGTATGATATCTGAAAGCTTTTTTAGTTGTCCATTTTTATAAAGTGCCTCCATATCCTCTAATGTCGCATCCGGAGTTTTAGGTTCATAATTTATATAATCCTGGAAGGTGATACCTTCCACAGCTCTTCTATTAACCGCTTCGCGAAACCGTACGCCGCCACCATCTGTTTCATAGCTATAGGCGAAGTAATCCAGCGTATGCGAATCTTTTTCGATCCAATATAAAAAGACATCTTCATGATCTTTCCCGCCGCCGTCTTCCTGGAACGTTACTTTTATAAGATCGTACTTTTTTCCTTTGATCTCGGTTTCTTTTATATATTTTTTTATAACTGCCCGATCATTTAATCCATAAGGCAGTAGCGCGAAATAAATCACGGAATTAACAGAATTGGTAAAAGCTTTTGCGCGTTCTTCCGAAATTTTCGCAAGACCGCCATTGATTTCTCGATGAAATCGGTCATTGGTGAGAACATCTTTGATATGGCCTGAGCTGTCCGGGAATTCTCGCGTGTACGTAAAAATACCTTCTTGCCGATGCGATACGTAGTGACGATTTCTGAAATCAAATTCAATATGGACGTTTTGAAAAAGCTCCCCGCCATGTTCGGCGATGGACTGGTCTACAGCCTTTTGAGCAGGATCTTCGTCACATGCACTCATGAAAACTGTAACAATAAAAATGTAAAGTAGGAATTTCATAATATCCAATAGCAATTTAAATTCCTTTCGGTTTTTAATCAATTGTAAATCTAACGTCACCATCCGGTAAAACCTGTACTGCAGTTGACAAATTGACGAATAATTAATGTCAGTTAAGTTTGTTTTGGCAACGTTATCAATTAGCGCAAAGTTGTTAGCGTGTAGAAATGAAGTTTATCTTTTATGAACTCTCTGTCTACCGTCGAAAAATATCTGGGCATTCCGATTTATGAGGGTCAAGGTCAACCTAATGAAAATTTTGCAACTATTTACGAAACCGTTTTCGTAGTGGTTTTTTCTGCACGAGGCTGTCTTTAATATGTTATACCGTATTTTTAAAATAACATGGCAGTAAAAAACAGAATGTTTATGTGCTTTGTGCTCTATCCTCATTTGTGAACTCACGACAAAATTCAGCAAGTTTATTAATACAAAATTAATGTACAGGTTCCGTCATGTCAGGTGAAAAGGAACTACTTGCCAGAAAATAAAATCAAACATAAACCCTTAAGCGTATGGAGCAATTCTATCATTTTATTCAAAAGAGAAGACCCCTGCGAGGCAATTTCAAAGCTTTCACGTTTCTTGTTGTATTGTTAACGGTACAGCTATGCATTGCAGATTGTAATGTTTTACTTGCAGAAAACTCAATTACTGTTCGGGGTATCGTCACAGATGATACGGATGCGGCCTTACCTGGTGTAAATATTATTGAAAAAGGAACAACCAATGGAACTGTAACTGATGCTCAGGGCGTGTATTCTTTAGTTGTTGCATCAAATCAGTCGGTTTTGGTTTTCAGTTTTGTCGGAACCATTAGTCAGGAGGTTACTGTTGGAAACCAGACTGATATCAATATTAAATTGTTAGGTGATGCAGCAACCTTATCCGAGGTTGTAGTTGTAGGTTATGGAACCCAGGAAAAGAAGGACATCACCGGCGCGGTGTCTTCTGTAAAAAGCGAGGAATTCAATCGTGGGATAATTAATACGCCAGAGCAATTGTTGCAAGGAAAGGTTGCCGGTGTAAATATTATTTCAGGGAGTGGCGAGCCAGGTAGTGCACAACTGATATCCATCCGGGGGCAAGGAAGCGTGCGGAGTGGTAGCACACCATTGTTCGTAATCGATGGAATGCCACTTGATAATTCCAGTACAGGTGGCGAAACGAATCCATTAAACTTTCTTAATCCTCAGGATATTGAGTCGATAGATGTATTGAAGGATGCATCTGCAACTGCCATTTATGGAGCACGTGGTGCTAATGGTGTAATCCTGATTACGACTAAAAAAGGTAAAGCTGGTTTTTCGAGCATTAGTTTTTCATCCAGTCTGGGAGTATCAAAAATGGCCAGAGAAATTCCGGTGTTTACCGCGGATGAATTTCGCGAGAATGTGGTGGCAATTGGGGGTGATCTAATTGATGAAGGCGGTTCCACGAACTGGCAGAAAGAAATATCACGTACTGCCTATACACAAAACCATAATCTTACCTTAGGAGGAGGTGCGGACGATCTGACGTATTATGCATCCCTGGGAATACAGAATCAGGAAGGAATTCTCAAAAACAGCAACCTCAAGCGATACACGGGAAGAATTAACGTTAATCAAAAATTACTGAAAGATAGATTGAACATCGACTTAAACCTTAATGCAACAAATACCTTAACCGAGCGGCCTCCGATCACAGATGTTTTGGGCGGTGCTTTAAGTATTAATCCCACGTACCCTGCCTACGATGCCAATGGTCAGCCTACGGTATTTGCCGACGTGATAAATCCAATTACCCGCCTGGCATTATATGATGATCTCACGAATACTACCCGCATCATCGGTAACATTTCGCCTTCAGTTGAAATAATGAAAGGTCTTATTTATAAACTGAATTTTGGGATTGATAACTCCAGTTCGGATCGCGACGTCCAATTTATTCCCAACACCACACCTCAGCAGCTTGGTGATCTAGATTCCTATTTCGTCAATAACAAAAACAGCCTTATTGAAAATTACATCACGTATACATTCAATACAGGTCCACATAATTTTTCCTTCCTGGCGGGACATTCGTATCAAAAAATCTTTGTTCAAACTCGTCATTGGAGCATTGACCGATTTGCCGTTACGGGTATTGAACCTCGTTACAACCCCGGGTTAGGACAAGAACTAGATTTGACGGACAATGCGCCTGAAGGCACAGCTGTAAGAAATGAGCTTCAATCTTTTTTCGGCCGGGTCAATTACGGCTTAAAGGATCGTTACTTGTTTACCGCAACGGTGCGGGCAGACGGCTCTTCAAAGTTTGGTGCCAACAATAAATATGGAACCTTTCCTTCTTTTGCATTGGGTTGGAGAATTTCGGAAGAACCTTTCATGGCGTCATCACCCCTCAGCAATTTGAAATTGCGCGCGGGATGGGGACAAACCGGTAACCAGGAAATACCCGGAAAGATTACGCAGGCTTTTTTCAGATCAACTGTTAATAGCTCTTCAAGCTACCCGCTGGCACCAACGGGTACATATCCTGCGGGTACAACTTATGTACGTTTTGCCAATCCAAATATTCAGTGGGAAGTTTCAACGCAAACCAACATCGGACTCGACTTCGGATTATTTGATGGAGCATTGTCAGGTACCGTGGATTACTTTAATAAAGTTTCCGACAATATATTGCTCGAAGTTATTTCGCCAGATCCGATTCAGCCATTACCAAGATATTGGACGAACGTGAAGGACATGACGATTACTAATAAAGGTCTCGAGATTGCATTAAACTATCAGTATACCAGTGGTAATTTTTCCTTTGGTGTAGGTGGCAACGTAACCTTTATCGATAATGTTGTGAAAGACTCCCCTTATACAGTTTTGACAACGGGGAGCGCCTCCGGCTCTGGGTTAACATCCGCCACGATCAATGGTTATGTCAACGGTGAACCGATTGGTACTTTCTACATGAAGGAATTTGCCGGCATTGATGAAAACGGACGGAGTATTTTTCGTGATGCGGATGGTGATGGACTTGACACAGACAAAGACAGGGTGTCTGCAGGGAGCGCATTGCCGAATACATTGTACAATTTTACGGCTAACATGAAATACAAAGGGTTTGATTTTGCCATTAATTTTAATGGTGTATCTGGTAATAAAGTTTATGATAACACGGCAAATTCAAACTTCTATAAGGCGCGTTTAGCCAAGTCGTTGAATACTACTTCCGCTGCCGTTGAATTTCCGGAAGAATCAACTACAAATCCTGCTTCTGTATCAACCCGGTATCTTAAAGACGCTTCTTTTTTACGGTTGAACAACGTGAGCTTAGGATACAATTTTAACCCCGAGGCATTGGGAATACAAAATTGGGTTCGGTCGTTACGTCTATCATTAACCGGACAGAATTTATTCGTTCATACAGACTACGATGGATATGATCCTGAAGTGAATTATGAACGGAACATTGACGATGTTACATCCTATGGCATCGATTATCTGAGCTATCCAAAGGCCAGAACACTTGTAATTGGATTGAATGTTACATTTTAATTTAAGGGATTTACCTATATGAAAAAGATAATAGTTCTATTGCTGCTGTTGTTCGGCATGATGATAATAGAGGGTTGCACAGACCTTGAAGAAGAAGTTCTTGATGAATCCCTGACTGGTGGAGCGTCTCCAAGCGAAGTCTTGGATGGCAGCTTAGCACCCGCATATGCCGTGTTACCAGGATTTTTTCAACACACCAATTATTTCACACTGCAGGAAATTTCTACCGATGAAGCCATTCTACCTTACCGGGGAGGAACCGATTGGGGCGATAATGGTATTTTTATTGATATGCACCGGCACACCTACACCAGTTCTCACGTTCGCATTAATGACGCATGGAATGCCATAACACAAGGGATTTCGAGAGCTGTTACGGCAATCAACGTGCTCTCATCTGCTGAAGGTGAGAATGCGGCTGTGTATCTCGCGGAAGCAAGGGGCTTGAGAGCGTATTATTCTTTGCTCAGCCTTGACCTTTTCGGTTTGGTGTTTGTAAAAGATGATCCCAATGAGACGTCCACAATCCTCCGTGGTAACGATGCGGTTGAATACATTAAAAGCGAACTGCTGGCCATTGAGAACGAAGTTATTAATACTGTCGGCCCCGGCCGTATAACTCAAGGCGCTGTTTGGGGCTTACTTTCACGGCTGCATCTTAATGCAGCTGTATACCGAGATCCATATGCGGACAATTTTAATTTTGCAACGGAGGATATGGATAAAGTTATCGAATACAGTAATAAAATTCTGGGCTTGGGACTGTATGAATTGTCTCCAGAGTATTTCGAAATTTTTGATGATGAAAATCATGACAACAAAGAACTGATCTTTGCTGTGGATCAGCGCGCGGATTTGAATGGGCATAACCGTCTTGCTTATTTTTCGTTGTCTGGCGACCAGTTTCCACTACCTGAATTTGTGAGAGCGAATGGCACAGATGGTCCTGGTATTACGCCTGATTTCTATGATAGCTGGGTAGCGGCATATGGACCTGATGACCCTTCTGTTGATCCGAGGTTCTTCAAAGAGAACTTAATTATCCCAGCAGATTCATGTATAGCCGCTGCGGACTTCGAGATCAATCGTGGAATTTTGAGAGGGCAACAGTATGGATTGCTTACCACTGCGCATGGACAGCCTTTCCTTAGATGTGATGATGGTGTTGGTTACCGGATTGGAAAATTGCGTAATGTCACAAGAGCAAATAAAACGCGACTCGTAAACTTTACACGGGAAATTGACTATACTACAGAAGGAAGTGGTTATAGCACCGGATACCGAGTTGAAAAATATGAATTCAGTAAGAAATCCGATACGGGAAGAAATAAGGGCGAAGCTGATATTGTCATCATTCGGCTCGCCGATGTTTACATGATGCGCGCTGAGGCAAAGCTTCGTAAAGGTGATGCACCGGGCGCCCTGGACGACGTAAACATTGTTCGTGCCTCAAGGACAGCAAGGGGAGTTCCTCCTCCTGCGCTTACAGTAATGGATCTTGATATCCTTTTTCGGGAACGAGGTTTTGAATTCTATTGGGAAATGCTTCGTCGCACCGATATGATCCGGTTTGGAAAGTATGAGGACACCTGGACGGAGAAGACAGATAACAATAAGTTGAAAAGATTATTCCCGATTCCTCAGAATGCGATTGATGGTGCGTCGCTCATGTCGGGATATCTTGTTCAAAATCAAGGATATTAAAAGGATATAACTCACACATTTCTTATTGGCCCTTCTTCGTAAATGGGGAAGGGCCTTGGCTTTACGTTTGGGCTACACTACACAATGAAATCGAAGAAATAAAACTTTAGTAATACGATGATTCCAAAATATTTTGCCTTTCTACATACACTCCTGGTGGCAATGTTATTCGCCGTTTCCTGTTCAACACCGAAGGAAAAGGAAATCACGATGAACCAGTTACAGGTTATTGGTAGTCATAACAGCTACAAACGGGAAATTGAAGATCCACTGATGGAAATTATACTTGGTAAAGACTCTGGTACAATCGGGCTGGATTATTTTCATATCCCTATTAAGGAACAACTTGACTTGGGTTTAAGGAGCCTGGAAATCGATGCATTGCATGACCCTCAAGGTGGGCGCTACAAGGCGCCGGTAGGCATCAAGTTGCTTTTGGAGAAAGGTATAACCCCAAAACCATTTGATACATTAAATCAACTGTCCGCGCCAGGGCTGAAAGTCCTTCATGTGCCGGATATAGATTTTCGTAGTCATTGTCTCACGTTCATAAGTTGCCTGACAGAGGTGAAGGAGTGGTCTGATTTAAATCCAAACCATGTTCCCATCATCATTACTATTAATCCTAAAAATTCCGGATTGAAGGAGCCTGGTTCAACACCGGTATTGCCGTTTACCAAAAATGTGCTGGACAGCCTGGATCAGGAAATATTATCTGTATTCTCATCAGCCGATCTCATTACACCGGATTTGGTACAGGGTGAATTTCCCACATTGCGGGAAGCCATATTATCATCGGGTTGGCCGACGCTCGATAAAGTTAAGGGGAAAATACTTTTTGTTTTGGATGCCGGCGCGGCGATTACCAACATGTACATTGAAAATTCAATTAAGGGGAAGCCGATGTTTCCCAACATAGAAGATGAAAATCATCCGTTAGCAGCTTTTTTTATCATGAATGATCCGAAAGAACAGCAAGAAGATATTAAGCAAAAAGTAAAAGCCGGATTTATGGTTCGTACACGTGCTGATGCAGATACGAAAGAAGCCAGGACGGGTGACTTGTCAAGACTTGAGGCTGCTATTGCATCCGGTGCGCAGGTTATTAGTACTGACTACTATCTTGACCGTCTTAGTCCCTCAGGCAAATTTCAAGTTTCACTAAGTAACGGAAAATATCAGACCTGTAATCCACTGATAGCGCCTGTGAAATGTCCGTTATAATAAGATAAACTTTATAAACGCTCCCGTGTTTTACCCCTGATGATTTGTCAGGTAACATTCGACATTGTCATTGGCGCGGATGAATTTGTTCGTTCCTAACATTGCAATATCGTTTTCCTAGTCCCTGCAAGAGCAAACCAACACAATCTTTGTTACTTAGCTAAAAGTAAATTAGATAATCTTTTCCGAATTCTTTATTATGCTAAAGCAAGCCAAGTACGTGATTTTATAAAAAGTAATTCAGTGCGGAGCCGCAAGTGAAATAGGAATTAAGGATAAGGTTTTTATAGGTTTAGTTTTGTCGTGTCATTTCATTCGTATAGTGCGTTTATAGTTTTCACGTTAAAGGTTTAACATTATGCCAATCGCTACACAAAGAGGCTATGATATTGCCAAATATCAAACTCCTACAGGGACGACGCTGCATTGCAAAGGTTGGGTGCAAGAAGCTGCACTTCGCATGCTTTTGAATAATCTCGATCCGGCTGTGGCGGAGAAGCCGGGCGAACTGATTGTGTACGGTGGCCGGGGAAAAGCTGCCCGCAATTTTGAATGCCTGGATCTGATTATTAAATCACTAAAGGAATTGGAGAACAATGAAACCCTGCTTGTGCAGAGCGGTAAACCTGTAGGGATACTCCGAACTCATGAGGATGCTCCAAGGGTTTTGATTTCTAACTCACAGCTCGTGCCGCAATGGGCCACGTGGGAACATTTTGATGAGCTCGAAAAAAAAGGACTTATGATGTTTGGTCAGATGACAGCAGGAAGCTGGATCTATATTGGCTCGCAAGGCATTGTACAAGGAACGTACGAAACTTTTGGTGCAGTAGCAGACAAGCATTTTAATGGAAGTCTAAAAGGAACGATCAGTGTAACCGCCGGACTCGGTGGCATGGGTGGCGCACAGCCTCTGGCGATTACAATGAATGAAGGGGTGTGCCTGGCGGCGGAGGTAGAAAAATGGCGTATAGATAAAAGGTTGTGGACGCAGTACATTGATTTAATGGTCGAAGATATTGATGAGGGGATTGACCTCGCATGGCAAGCAAAAACTAAAGGTAAGGCTCTGAGCATCGGCGTAGCTTGCAACGCAGTTGATCTTCTGCAGCGCCTGGCGGACAAAAAGTTAACGCCAGATGTACTGACGGATCAAACCTCCGCCCACGATCCCCTATATGGCTATGTTCCGCATACACTTACAGTGGAACAGGCAAATCTGCTGCGAAAGAAAAATCCATCTGAATATCTTCGTCAAAGTTATGACAGCATGCGCCGACACGTTGAGTTAATGTTAGCCCTCCAAAAATCGGGCGCCGTTACGTTCGACTACGGTAACAACATACGGGCCCGGGCGAAAGAAAGAGGCTTAGCCAACGCTTTTGATTTTCCTGGCTTTGTGCCTGCTTATATCCGCCCGCTTTTTTGCGAAGGAAAAGGACCATTCCGGTGGGCCGCGCTAAGTGGCGACCCCAACGACATTGCCGTTACGGATGATGTAATCGCAGATCTATTTCCTGAGAATAAAGGGTTACAGCGTTGGTTGAAACTGGCTAAAGAGCGCATTCAGTTTCAGGGTTTACCAGCGCGCATTTGCTGGCTTGGTCAGGGTGAAAGAGAAAAGGCGGGACTGGCATTTAATGAATTGGTAAAAACGGGTAAGGTTAAGGCTCCGCTTGTAATCGGTAGGGACCACTTGGATACAGGGTCGGTCGCATCCCCTAACCGGGAAACGGAAGGTATGAAGGATGGAAGTGATGCCGTTGCCGATTGGCCCATACTCAATGCGTTGGTAAACACTGCTGGCGGGGCGAGCTGGGTAAGTCTCCATCATGGTGGTGGTGTAGGTATGGGTTATAGTATTCACGCCGGTATGGTCATCGTGGCCGATGGTACTGATGCAGCTGCAAAAAGATTAAGCAGGGTGCTGCGCAACGACCCAGGTATGGGAGTTATCCGTCATGCAGACGCCGGCTACGAAGTTGCTATGGAGACTGCGAAAGAACAGGGTCTGGATTTAAATGAGCGGTTGAAATAATGCGCGCAACCTTATTAAAAAATATTGACCAATTGGTAAACGTGCGCGAGGATGATGTCTTGCTGCGCGGCAATGCTCTAGCGGCGCTTCCTATCATTTCAAAAGCATGGCTGTTGGTGGAGGACGGGAGAATTATTGATTATGGTCCGATGGATGCTATGTCAAAGACATTACCCGCGGGATGTGATGCTATAGACCTAACGGGAAGGCTGGTGTTGCCGGCGTGGTGCGATAGCCATACGCATCTGGTATTTGCAGCATCGCGCGAAGAGGAATTTGTAGACAAGATAAAAGGATTGAGTTACGCACAGATTGCTGCCAAAGGTGGCGGTATCTTGAATTCGGCTGCAAAGCTAAAGGATGCCAGTGAAGATGAATTATTCCAGGCAGCCTGGAAAAGACTGGAACAAATCAGCAAGATGGGTACCGGGGCAGTTGAAATAAAAAGTGGCTATGGTTTGTCAACTCAAGGGGAATTGAAAATGTTGCGGGTGATTAAGAAGCTGAAAGAAAAGTCAAACGTGCTTGTTAAAGCAACTTTCTTAGGCGCGCATACCTACCCTTTACAATTCAAGAACGACCATCAAGGGTATATAAGACTTATCATTGACGAAATGCTTCCGCGGATTGCTGAAGAAAAATTAGCGGATTACGTGGATGTCTTTTGTGAAGAAGGTTTTTTTTCGCCCATAGAGACCGTCCAGATTTGTCAGGCGGCGAAGCAATATGGCCTCAAGCCAAAGCTGCATGCCAATCAACTACATTGTTCTGGTGGCGTGCAGGCCGGTGTAGCTGTGAACGCTCTTTCTGTAGATCATCTTGAAAGTTTAGATGATCATGCAATTCAAGCGCTAAGCAACGCCACAACAATAGGAACAATGTTGCCGAATGCAGCTTTTTTTTTACGGATGCAATATCCGCTTGCTAGAAAGTTGATTGATACTGGTGCAGCTGTAGCGTTGGCATCCGATTATAATCCTGGATCATCACCAAGTGGAAACATGAACCTTGTGGTGGCCATGGGCTGTATAAAGATGAGGATGCTGCCTGAGGAAGCTATCAACGCCGCCACAATCAACGGTGCCTTCGCAATGGAATTGCAGAATGAAGTTGGAAGTATTCGCCGAGGTAAAAGGGCTAATCTTATTATTACGGCCCCTGTTAACTCAATTGCATACTTACCCTATTCTTTTGGTGAAAATTGGATTGATCAGGTAATGCTTAATGGCGGGTTTGTCTAGTTATTACTAGCGGGCTGATTCGTATCCAACAACATTTCGATGGCACGTATCCTTATTTACCGTGGAACCATTAACAAAAAAAGTGAATGATTTCGTTGCCCCCTGTGTGCTACGGATTTAAATTGAAAGATGCTACAGACCATAACCTCTTTCTTTCACCAGTATAAACAATCAGACATCGATCCGTTTATTCGCCGCAGAGCAGGAGAACAGAAACTTGGTGAAGTTGTAGCCATTCCCGCCGAAGAGTCGTTGCCGGCATTTCTTGATAGAACGCCTGCATCATTCATCGTAATTGGAATTGCCGAAGACATTGGGGTCCTGGCTAATTGTGGAAACGGTGGAACAGCAACAGCGTGGCGTTCGTTTTTACTTTCGTTTTTAAATATTCAATCAAATAATTTTACGCGAGCTGAAACTATTGCTGTGATCGGACATCTCTCGTTCGATGAATTAAAACATAGAATAGAAAAACAGCCGATCTCTCCGGAAGCAAAAGTCAAGGAATATCGGGATGCAGTAAAAATTATAGACGCCGCCGTAGAGGAATTAGTCCGATTGATCGTTATGCATCGAAAAATCCCTATCGTGATAGGGGGAGGACATAACAACTGTTATCCGCTAATTAAAGGTACAGCCACCGCGTTGGTATCAACCGAACCTTTGTATTCACAAGGTATTAACTGTGTCAACCTGGACGCACATATGGATTATCGGGCTGTAGAAGGAAGACACAGTGGAAATGGATTCAGGTATGCAAAGCAGGAAGGCTTTTTGAAAAACTATTTTGTTTTGAGTCTTCATGAAAATTATACTTCTCAGCATATTTTAAACGAAGTAGCTGACATAAAAGACATGGCTTTCATAACCTATGAGGATATTTTTATCCGGCAAAAAAAAACCTGGGCCGAAGTGTTGGAGGAGGCTGGAAAGTTTGTGACCAATGACTATTTCACCGGTATAGAATTGGATCTCGACAGCCTTTCGTATTTCCCTTCAAGCGCTGTTACACCCTGCGGCGTGGAATCCCGGGAAGCTCTTCAATATATTGATTACATGGCCAGAAATTGCAAAGTGGCTTATCTGCATATATGCGAAGGAATAGCTTCTAATGACGGGGGCCTTACCGGAAAATTGATTGGCTATCTGGTAAGTCATTTCATCAAGGCGCTTTCAACAAAGTAATTGCAGTTTCTTTACGTTCGCGACTGAGAATTCATAACACGCAACCGGTATGAGCTGATTTATTCACCAACATACCATGAGCGTCGCCAGCTGATTTAATTGCAACACACAGCATCTTTTTCCTGCAATTTTCATTTCATATTTGACGGAGCCTAATTGCGTCTCTGCTGTTTTAATTCTAATTTAATGGCATGAACGTACACGGTGAGGCGAAAGCAAAAAATACCTTCGATGCCATTGTTATTGGCTCTGGTATTACAGGCGGTTGGGCAGCAAAAGAATTATGTGAACACGGATTAAAAACACTCGTCATTGAACGAGGGCGTCCTGTAAAACATCTCAATGATTACCCTACGGCAACATTAGATCCATGGGACTTTAAACTCCGAGGTAGGCTTACTGCAAAGGAGCACCAGGACAATCCGATACTTAGCCGGTGTTATGCGTATGAAGATGCAACAAAACATTTTTTCGTAAAAGATACTGAACATCCGTATGTCCAGGAAAAACCTTTTGATTGGATTCGCGGCTATCAGGAAGGGGGTAAATCGTTGATATGGGCTCGTCAAACGCAGCGCTGGAGTCATTTTGATTTCGAGGCTCCCGCGCGCGATGGCTTTGCAATACCGTGGCCAGTTACTTATAATGAATTGGCCCCTTGGTATTCGCACGTTGAAAAATTTATTGGTATCAGTGGGAATCGTGATGGGTTAGAAACCTTGCCAGATAGCGAATCACTTCCGCCGTGGGAAATGAACTGTGTTGAAAAGCATATTCAGGAAAAAATAAAAACGCACTACCCCGACCGTTATCCGGTAATCGGAAGATGTGCTCACCTGACGGAACCTCAGGACATACATCTCCAGCAGGGAAGGGGAAAATGCCAGGCAAGACATTTATGTTACCGCGGCTGTCCTTACGGCGGATATTTTAGCAGCAACTCATCCACTTTGCCCTGGGCAGCAAAGACTGGCAACCTAACGATCCGTACAGACGCCGTTGTTCATTCCATCATTTATGATGAAAAGAAAGGAAAGGCAACAGGTGTCCGGATCATCGACGCAAACTCAAAAGAAGAAGTAGAATTTTATGCCAAAATAATATTTGTAAATGCGGCATGTCTTAACAGTAACCTCATTCTATTAAATTCGATCTCCTCGCGTTTCCCAAATGGATTTGGTAATGACAATGGTTTGTTAGGCAAGTATGTTGCTTTTCATAATTACCGCGGAAATGTATATGGCGAATTCGAGGGTTATGAAGATCAATACTATAGTGGGCGACGACCAACCGCCATCATGATGCCTTCATTTAGGAATGTTCATAAACAGGAAACTGATTTTTTACGGGGCTACATGGTGTTTTATACTGCAGCACGACAAGGTTGGAGTAGAAATGAAAAAAGTATCGGCGCAGAACTGAAAGACAGCGTTACGAAACCGGGAGCGTGGCAAATCTTTATGATGATGCAAGGTGAAACAATACCTAAAGCATCAAATCATGTTTACCTAAGCGTAGATAAAAAAGATACTTGGGGTATTCCGCTGCTCACTACGGCTATTGATTATGACGACAATGATGTTAAATCTCTTCAGGATTTTCATCAACAGGGAAAGGAAATGCTTGAAAAAGCCGGGTGCAAAAATATAGTCATCCACGACACAGGCCAGGCACCTGGACTTGATATTCACGAAATGGGCGGCGTACGAATGGGTAACGATCCGAAGACTTCCTTGTTGAATAAATGGAATCAGTTTCATAATTGTAAAAATGTTTTTGTCACGGATGGCGCAGCCATGGTTTCAACGGGAACGCAAAATCCATCGCTTACTTTTATGGCATTTACGGCACGTGCTGGCAACCATGCCGTCGATGAAATGAAGAAGGGTAACCTTTAGGATACTGCCTTATTAGGGCACCTTGTTTTTAGTTTCCTAATGACGAAATAATTGTATATATTCTGCTGATTTTGGTACACTTTTCCATCTTGGTTTCGTTTAAAACTAATACGTTAAACTGCATAACATGAGGATTTCAACGAAAGAAATACCCCCGCCTACAAATGATCTTATCAAAATTTTGAAACAAGAGTTGCCGGCTGCTTATTCCTGTGAGCTTTATGGCCTGGGCAAGAACAAAAGTATTATCGTAAGCAAATCCAATTCCGTGGGAGCACAAATTTCGATTCATGAAAATGAAATAACAATTCAAGGAGCACCTCCGCCTCCCTTTGCCTATTTTATGCCTTTTATGGTCTGGACTGAATTGGCTATTCTGTTGCCGTTTTTTGTTGGGGTATCGACGGTGTCGAAACTTAAAGAACTTGAAAAGGAGATAGCTGTGTTCCTGAAAAACAAATACGGATTAGCCGCAAATAACAGATGATATCTGTTGGTAGACGCTCAAAAAAATAATTCAGACCTTGCCGTTTGAAACTAATGCTATTTAGTGAAGTAATGACATTTATTGCTAGTGAACTTTGTCGGTGCATTACTATGAAGACTGTCAATCTCAGTTTTTAGAACATCTTTTAAGATCGGAGCGGATGCCATTTTATCAAATGATCAAAACCCAAAAATTGCCCGCTTCTGTGTCGGAGGTATGGGATTTTATTTCTTCGCCGGTTAACCTCAAGGAAATCACACCTGTCCATATGGGCTTCGAGGTAACCAACGGTATGGGTAGTGAAAAGATGTATCCCGGAATGATCATTACCTATAAAGTGAGTCCGTTGTTGGGAATACGCTTAAACTGGATGACCGAGATTACCCATGTCAAGGATTTGGAATATTTTGTTGATGAGCAACGCATTGGGCCATACGCCATGTGGCATCATCAGCACAAAATAGAACCTATTGCAAAAGGTACACTGATGACGGATATCGTGACGTATCAGCCACCATTCGGATTTTTTGGCGCAATAGCAAATACACTTATCATAAAAGGGCAGCTGCAAAATATTTTTGAATACAGAACGATCGCGTTGGAAAAAAGATTTGGGAGATATAGCGAAGGTCCCTAAGGCATGCCTTTTTATTCAATATAGTAAAATTCTATTTCCAAAATTCATCCTGCCAGTTTTCGCCAGCAGCAGGCTCGTTGTGGTGTTTTTCAATTTCAGCAAGTTGCTCCGGCGTAGCCACCTCCTGAATTTCATTAAACAACTGCCGTTCCTCAAAACGGATATGTTTTTCTAGTTCTTCTTCGATTAAGCCAAGGGCCACTGCATCTTCCGTTTCGGATTCGAATAAACGCTTGAGTCTTCTGTGTTCCGCGAGGGCCTTTTTTACTAACTCATGGTTATTGCCCAGCACTGGAAACACGTGATGCTCTTCGATTGCAAAATGAGGTGTCAGGTGAGTTTCCCAAAACCAATCGGCGTAATTTCTGATCCGATCGGGTTGAATTTTTCGTTTAAAGCCTTCTCTGATTTTCCAGCAAAACAAAAGCCCATGGTGGTGATCTCTGCTGACTGGCTTTAAAGAGTCATGACGCTTAATTGGTTTGTGCATGATGGTTTCGTTAAACGTATAAAGACAATGATGTAGCGAGAATTGTTAAGTTAACTTTTTATCATGATCAGCATCATTTTAAATTTCTCAGTCGCTTTCAGTGCGTGTGGAATATTTGATGGTAAGATGATACACTGGCCAGCTTCAAGGTGGTTAGCATTTCCGCCAATAATGATTTCGGCTTTGCCATCTAAAATCTGAGCGATTGCTTCATGAGGTGAACTATGTTCAGACAATCCTTCTCCTTTGTCAAACGCAAACAAAGTAATGTTGCCAGTTGGTTTTTTAACGATGGTTTTGCTTACAACCGCGTTATCAGCGTATTTGATGCTTTCGGTTGGTACAAATGCCGCAGAAGTTTTACTCTCAATATTCATGATGTAATTGTTAATGATTTTTTAATAACACACTGCACATGCGTACTTATGCGCAGCTTATAATTTGCGTAGACTTAATTTCGACAATATATTCGTCACGCTTTAGTAATTTGGTGCAAGGTCTGATGTTTGAGTCACCTTAAATATGATATTAGTCAGTTAATTCACTGATTCAAGCCAGTAGTTATTTGGTACTTAACTTAGAAGACTATTTATGAATAAGATATTTATTTTTTTTGTACACTACTTCCTCGTTGTAAGCATGCATTGTAATGCACAACATTTCAGTTCCGGCGACGTGTATCTCACCAACTATACAATGATGAAGGGACAATCTGTAATAGGCTTTGTTAAATGGAGATCCGGAGAGATCGTGTCTGTAAAGATTGAAGGAGAAGATAAGGGAGGCTTTAGAATTGATAAGTCGTATCGGCTGTCGGTTAACAGCAGCAAACTGAAAGACAAGAAGCAATGGTATGAAATTACACTAAAAGTAAGTGGTTCTTTAGGTGTGGTTTCAAAACAATTCAGAATAATGAATGATAATTTTATTAGGAACAAGGTGATTGCCCACCGTGGTGCATGGAAGAATACAGGAGCGCCCGAGAATTCAATAGCGGCTTTGAATCATGCTGTCAGGCTTGGTTGTGAAGGAAGTGAATTTGACGTGCGAATGTCTGCAGATTCCCTTCCCGTCATCAACCATGACCCTTCTGTTCAAGGTGTATCTATCGCAAAAACAAGTGCTGAAGAATTGTTGAAGTTGAAACTTGCCAATGGCGAACCTTTACCAACGCTGGAGGATTATTTGAAAGCCGGGATGATGCAAAGTAAAACAAAGCTCATTCTTGAAATAAAACCTTCTGAGCTTGGTAAAGAAAACTCCATTGCCGCCACACGTAAAATTGTGGCGTTGGTTGAAAAGCTTAAGGCGCAGGCATGGGTCGATTACATCAGTTTCGATTACGATGTATGCAAGGAAGTAATGAAGCTTGCACCTTATGCAAAGGTGGCTTATTTGAATGGCGATAAAACCCCGGCCGAACTTGCGTCGGATAATTTCTTTGGCCTCGATTATCACTACAATGTTCTTCAAAAGAACCCATCCTGGGTGCAGGATGCCAAAAGCAATAAACTAACTATCAACGTCTGGACGGTCAACGAGAAAGCAATGATGGAAGAACTTCTTGAAAAAAATGTAGACTTCATCACAACGAATGAGCCGGAGTTACTGCTATCCATCGTGAAATAAATTTCAAGAAAGAAAATATTTCAAACGATACGATGGGTAAAATCAAGTCAAGATGACCTCATTATACCAACCGTTATGCATTCTTTACTTTACCACCTTCATTATCCCCTGCATGGAATAAAAATGACCTGGAATGGTGCATACATAGGTATAGTCGCCGGGTTTATCAGGAGCAATGAAGTAAATGCTTTCACTGCTATGTGGTTCAAGAAGATTGGTGTGGTGCAATACTTTCGGCGTTTCAGGTATGTAATTTTTCTCCTGGCCTTCCAAACCTAATTTCATGGCCGTTTCTCCAACCTGAATGGCGCTTCCTGGAATTACAACCACCAGGTTGTGAAGCATGTCGTCATTGTTGGTGAATGTAATTTGCACCTTGCTTCCAGCCTTGACCTGGAATTGTTCGGGGGTGAATTTGAGTCCAGGCTTAGTTCCGACGTTGATCGTATAATCAGGAGCACCCCAGGAAGCCGGTTTTTTGGTAACACGTTTCGCCAACGACTTGGCTGCTGTCGGCGTGGTTGATTTCGACGTTGTCGGCTTCTTGGCTGAAGAGGTCATCGCCGCATGATCATGTTTGGGTGTAAAGGTTATGTTTAACTTATCTCCGTCGGGAATTGCGTTCAACGTGTAGTATCCTGTCGCGTGTAGAAGCGTTTTTCCATTAGCCGTCTTTACACCATCTGCTGTAATCTCGTGGATGTATCCCAAGCGTAAGCTATCAACAACAAGACGGGCTTTTAATCCATCTTCCGAAACCACAACACCACGGATAGGGCACGCCTTGGAATTGATCACAGGGCTACCATAGGAAGCGTGGTACTTATAGTTAAAGCCAGTCACCTTATAGGATTGAGGATCGCTGGCAAGTGTTTTGTCTACGGGCATGGTGTATTCAATTTCAAAGCCATCAGGCATCGCCCGTACTGTTTTCATTTCAAATGGCAACTTTCCCGTCCAGGCTAAACGTTGTAAGCTGTACAGTTGCTGTCCGGTTGAAGACCAGCCTCGACTTGTCATCCCGACAAAGAGAGAGCCGTCATTGCCCCACGCCAACCTCAATATACCCGAAGAAAACCCTTCGCGGAATCCAAAGACTGCACCTTGATATTGACCTTTTACTTTTTCAAGAGCTACACGCATGATTTTGCTTTGTCCCTGATCTCCTACAAGCAACTGATTCTCAAATGGACCGAATCTTCCCATTGTACTGTCAAATACAAATCCTGACGTAGAGATCCCGAAAATGCCATGGGGCAGCCAAACCGCAGGGGGTTTTATGCCTTTAACTTCTTTCGAGATATCAAACAACGGTCTGCCTGTACTTGGAACATCTTGCGGTTTTAATTTTACAGGAGAACCCGGAAGACTTGACCATTTAAGACTTTCTGCATTTCCAGCAAAGTCCCCTTTTTCTAAATGCGTCATTCTGCCTGAGCCTACCCAATCACCCTGATTTTCTGTGTAAAAAATATCGCCTACTGCATTAAACCCGTATCCGGCTGGTGATCGTAAGCCCGCTGCTACCGGCGTCATTTGTCCGTCGGGCGTAATTTCCAACAGCCATCCTCGCCATGGAACAAGACTAACACCATGTCCCAGGGAGTTACTCCAGCCCAAGTTTAATGTTACTAACATATTTCCATTCGGTAGGAACAATGGACCATAAGAGTATTCATGGTAGTTTCCCGACAATGGCCATGTATAAATTTTGTCGTACGAGTCTGCGATGCCGTCTTTATCGGTGTCGCGCAAGCGGGTTAACTCAGCGCGTTGCGTCACATAGATATCACCATCTTTCACAGCAAGTCCAAGCGGTTCATGCAAGCCGTGCGCGAAACGCTTAAAGATGGGTCTTTCAAAGCCCTTGACATAGGGATTTGAAATGATCCATACTTCGCCTCTCCTTGTGCAGACAGCTATCCCACCGTCTGGCAATGTAGCAAGGCCACCCACTTCAAGTATAATGTGTTCAGGTACGGGTAATGAGAACAAACGATAGTAGTCCTCCTCTTTTTCAATGGCCGTGGGTTTCTTGTTTTGATCTTCTTGCGCGACGGCCAAAGCAAAAGAAATTATAATCAGGAGCGCGGCTATGGTGAGACTGCGTTTTCCTTGGTGAAATGGTGTATTGACTTTCATGTTAGTACGATCGCTTGTTACCAAATGATATTATATTTTAATGAACCGGCGTTATCTTTTGACTTCATAGGAATTAATAATTCCATCGCGCCGGATGCACCTCGAATAACCGGTTCTGACTTGTCTGGCAACTGTATATAAAATTGTTTATCGTTTATAGCGTATAGGCCATTAGGTAATTTCGTGATGGCGCTGCCTTCGGCAATTCTACACCACACCGGTGTGCCATCGGATGATGCCAGCGTAATGGTATGCGCCAGGATGTGTCCCGAATCTTCGGCAGATAATAGTTCTTTGATCTGCGTTTTACCAATCGAATATTTGATAATCGGATTGCCCGTTTTACTGATATCATAGCCGATGTAGCTGTAATTTGTGTTAGAATCGGGCCAGACTTCGCTTTTATCGCGGAGCATTGCCACGGTTGGTCTACCGGATGATTCTATTACACTGCCCAATGGTACAGCCAGCTGAGGTTCTCCACGACCATACCACATCTGTGTGGTTTCAACAAAATCTCCCCGCCAGTATTGCAATACGCTTCCCGAGCTAAGATCATAGCTATAACCAATTCTGGTTGGTTCACCTACGGAGATAACATGTGTTTTCTTTTTACCTTTATGGTTCACAAAACTTCGAAGCATCACCGGATCTTGTCCTACGGGTAACGTGATGGCGCCAACGGCTTCAGCGAAGAGTAAAACTGAATTAAGGTTGGTATATGCAATGCCATTTGTTTCAACGCCAAATACGATGTCGTTGGCCTGTTGATACCAATGCTGAAATTTTTTGTAATAGTTTAATTCAACAGGATAGTTGCCTGCCTCCAAATCAACTACGGCGGAAGCTCTTCCTGTTTTCCTCCCATCAAGGCTCATCACAACTTTGTTGTCGATCTTTAATTCGCCGCCGCCGTTTGGATTGGTAGGATTTGTATCGTCAGGAATCCACTTCAAATGGAGATTCATAAAATACTTACCGCTTTTAGGAATATGAATGGTACCACTGATTTTTCCTCCATAGTAATCCATCGTCTCAGTTCCCTGGTGTTGGAGTAAATCAATATCGACTGTCGCTACAGGTTTTGCGGCATTCAGTTCTGTGAGGGAGGAAAATCTGCCTTCATATGCATTCAATTTGAGGTCAGATAACGTTATTTTTTCTTGGCCATAAGCCTTGAATTTAATGTTTCGGATGGCAACGGGTCCGTGGTCTCCTTGGATTACAAGAGGGCCCACAGATTTTTCATCGGAAAAGATCGCTGCTCGGGTTGGTCCTGTCACTTCAACATTCTCGTGGATAACTACACCGTTGTGAACAACTTTTATGAACCGTGCATTTTCGATTTTTTTACCACTTGCATCGAACCGCGGGGCTCTGAATTCGATCCGATAATGTTGCCAGAGGCCAGGTGCTTTGGAAACATTTTGCGCAGGAGGATGTCCTTCATATCCTTGCTTTCCGGGAGGTCGCTTATCATCCCACCTTTCGTAGATCGCACCACAATCGGTTGCCTTAACCGGAGAAATTCCCCAGCTGTCAAACATCTGAACCTCATAACGACCTTGCAGGTATACGCCGGCATTGGAACCTTTCTCCATCATAAAGTCTAATTCGAGATCAATGTCACCATGTTCCATGGTTGTGATCAAATGGTCTTTTGCTTTGTCGGAAATATCATTCACGACTATACCAGTCCCTCCGGTAATTTTCGCTTTGCCTGCTTCTTTCCAATCGTAAAAGACATCCTTGGCAATTTTCCAATTCCCATTAGTGGGTTTAAATTCCTTCAGATCCTGTAAGGCCATGGTAGTGTACAATGATTCGTTCATTTGTGCCTGTACCGAGAAGACGCAACCGATAAAAGCAAGAGAGAACCAATAGAAATAATAATGCATGATATCTGTATTATAAAATGTTTGCTGTTTGCATGGTATTGTAGTCGAAGCTAATAGAATGGAGACATTCCATAAGCTTAATCCTCAAAGATATTAATCGCCATTTTCGTTATGCTTGCAAAGTGCATAATGTCAATTACAAAGATGTATTGGAATAATTATTAAAAGTGCGCTAATTTGTTCAAACGTTTGAACAATTCAAAAGGTAAAGTGAAGAAAAAAGCCACGATAGTCGATATTGCATTAAAACTGGGCATCACCCCATCGGCCGTCTCCAAAGCTTTCAGTAATCATCCCCGCATCAGTGAACAAACAAAGGAAGCCGTATTAAAGGCAGCGCAACAATTGGATTACCGTCCCAACGCTATGGCTACGGGATTAAGAAAGGGAAAAAGTGGGCTCATCGGTGTAATTGTTCCTGCAATTCACTACAGTTTCTTTGCTACTGCCATAAAAGGTGCGGAAGAAACTTTAAGCCGGGAAGGGTACAGTGTTATCATCGCGCAATCAAAAGATGATTATAATTTTGAAAAAAAGCAGCTCGAAGGAATGATGCGTGCACAGGTAGAAGGTGTTATTGCTTCACTTGCTATGGGCACACAAAATTTTGATTTCTATAAGATTTTATCGTCAAAGATTCCTGTTGTCCTGTTCGACCGTACGTTTGAAGATGAAAAAATCAGCACCGTTACTGTTGATGATTTTTCGGGTGCCGTGAAAGCGATTGACCATCTCGTGCAACGGGGATATTCAAGGATAGCGCATCTTGCTGGTTACAGTCATGTATTACCTTTCCGCAAGAGAATTGATGGCTATAAAAGAGCACTTATCGACCATGGAATAATTTTCGATCCCGATTATCTAATTGAATGCGCTCCTAATACCAATGAAGGGATAAACGCAACTGAAAGTCTTTTTAAATTGAGCCAACCACCGGACGCCATCTTTGCCGCAAGCGATTATCTGGCCTTTGGCGCCATCAGCGTCGTTCAGGAAAAAGGAATAAAGATTCCTGAGGAATTTGGGATTGTAGGTTTCAGTAATGAACAATTTTCATCCCAAGTAACGCCTGCTATCTCTACGGTTGATCAATTCAGTGAAACCCTGGGCTCGACAGCTGCTCAGTTACTCATTGATCAATTAAGGGATGGAAAGGTGAAAAATTTTATTCCGCAAAGAAAGGTGATTTCCCCTCAATTGATCCATCGACAATCTTCCGCTGGAAAAATATATTACTCAACTCCGGCTGCAGCTACCATATTGTAAAACTAAATTAGCAGATACCACTTTTTACTCCAATCGACCTTCACGCACTATGCAACTTTCATTAATATCTGTCATCAGAAATTTATTTTTTGTTCTCTTCCTTGGACTTTCTTCCTGTGTTTACGCGCAGGATAACCTTAAACTTTGGTACAAGCAGGCTGCACGAAACTGGAATGAGGCATTACCCATTGGCAACGGCCGGGTAGGCGCTATGGTTTTTGGTAACGCTAAAGAAGAACTTATTCAGTTGAATGAAGAAACGCTTTGGTCAGGAGGGCCCGTAAACACGAATCCTAACCCTATGGCTACTCAATATCTTTCGCAAATTCGGACTGCATTGTTTAATGAAGAATTCCAGAAAGCAGAAGAGCTTGCTAAGAAAATGCATGGATTGTTTACGGAGTCTTTCGAGCCGCTTGGAGATCTTGTGATAAAACATACTTTTGAAGGGGAGCCTACCGATTATTATCGTGACCTCAATATTTCAACCGCAATTGCCAGTACGCAATTCACAGCAAACGGCATTAAATTTATGAGGGAACAGTTTGTTTCTGCACCCCAGCAGACAATGATTATTCGCCTCACGGCGAGCCAAAAAGGAGCTTTGAATTTTACGATTCACCCTTCCAGTCCTTTATACCATAAAAATATGGTTATCAGCAAGCAAGAAATTGCTACGAAAGGAAAAGCGCCTTCGCATACTGATCCCAGTTACATGCAAACCATGGAGCAGCCTGTTATCTACAACGATCCGACTGGATGCCGCGGGATGCGTTTTGAATTCCGTGTAAGGGTAAAGAATATTGACGGCCGTGTAAATAGTACTGATGATGGTTTGCAAGTAAGTGGCGCCAGTGAAGTATTATTGTTTGTTTCCGCTGCAACGAGTTACAATGGTTTTGATAAATGCCCTGATAAAGATGGTAAAGATGAAAGTAAACTTGTCGAACAATATTTAAATAATACGTGGCCACTCGACTTTGACCAGCTCAAGAAAAATCACATTGCTGATTATCAGCATTATTTTAATCGGGTGAGCCTTGTTCTCAACGGGAACCCGTCGGTAGATATGCCAACAGATGAACGGCTGGTTAGATATGCAAAGGGAGTATCGGATACGGGTCTTGAAGCATTGTATTTTCAGTTTGGACGCTACTTGTTGATCTCGAGTTCACGGCCCGGAGGCATCCCAGCTAATCTTCAGGGTATCTGGAATCATCATGTTCGTCCACCTTGGAGCAGCAATTTCACAACGAACATAAATACAGAGATGAATTACTGGATGGTGGAGACCTGCAACCTTTCGGAATTGCATACACCTTTGCTTGACTTGGTCCAACGCCTGTCGGTGACTGGGAAGGAAACAGCACAGAATTTTTACAATGCAAAAGGTTGGGCGTTAAATCACAATACGGACATTTGGGCAACAACAAATCCTGTCAGTGGAAGTCCCATGTGGGCTAGTTGGCCATTGGGGGGCGCATGGTTGTGCCAGCACTTGTGGGAACATTATCAGTTTACCGGCGATATAACCTTTTTGCGCGAGGTAGCCTATCCGTTAATGAAGGGTGCGGGGTTGTTTTGTTTGGATTGGCTGGTAGCGGATAAAAACGGATTGTTGGTGACGGCGCCCTCGACTTCTCCGGAAAATGAATTTATTACGGATAAAGGGGTTAAGGGCTCCGTATCGATTGCCACCACAATGGATATGTCTATTATTCGTGATTTGTTTTCGAATCTAATTGCTGCTTCTGAAAAATTGGGCGTAGACGAAGATTTCCGTCAAACGCTGATTGATAAACAGAAAAAATTGTATCCTCTAAAAATTGGGAAGAAGGGAAACCTTCAGGAGTGGTATATGGATTGGGAAGACGCCGACCCTCAGCATCGTCACATCTCACATCTCTTTGGATTATTTCCTGGAAATGAAATCACACCTTTAAAAACTCCTGCGTTTGCAGATGCTGCCCGAAAGTCTTTGGAACTCCGGGGCGATGGTGGAACAGGGTGGTCGAAGGGCTGGAAGATAAATGTTTGGGCGCGGCTGCTGGACGGTAATCATGCCCATAAATTAATCCGCGAGCAGTTAAAAATTACGGGGCTCGATGGAACTGATTATTCCAATGGGGGAGGAACCTACCCTAATCTTTTTGATGCACATCCGCCATTTCAAATCGACGGAAATTTCGGTGGTACATCAGGAATAACGGAAATGTTATTGCAAAGTCATTTAAAAGAGCTTCATTTTTTGGCTGCCATCCCTGACGAGTGGCAAAATGGAGAAGTAAAAGGCTTAAAAGCGCGAGGTGGATTTGAAGTAAATCTTGCGTGGTCCAATCAAAAAATAACACGTGCGGCTATCAAATCATTGAACGGAGAACCTTGTATACTGCGCACAGCTACACCCCTAAAAATAGAAGGTATCTCCGCAAAATCAGTTAAGGATGACCAGGGTTACATCACAATTTTCCCAACTAAAAAAGGAGGGCTGTATAAATTTCGCTCGACTAAGTAAGACTTTTGATTATTGAAGATATAAATAGTCCAGGCCAACCGTTGTATAGGAGGTTCACCCCAAGGTAACGCTTGTGATTTTGCCCAGTCATGTTGGACGGCTAAAATACAGAAGATATTAGATATGACTCGCACGTGTGGAAGCTTCTTGTATTTTCAGCTTTTCAGGTCGCGTTGAATTTGGGTACAATGAATTCAATCTCCTAAAATCATGTTCTACCTGAGGATTATTTCAATTTCGCTTTGAAAAATTCCACGGTTCGTTGCCAAGCCAGTTCGGCAGCTGCTTTATCATAACGCGGTGTACTATCGTTATGAAAACCATGATTTACATTGGGATACATATGGGCGGTGTATTCTTTATTGTTCTCCTTCAATGCTTTCTCATAAGCAGGCCAACCTTCGTTTACCCGTGTATCCAGCGCCGCATAGTGAAGTAAAAGAGGTGCTTTTATCTTTGGTACATCTTCCGCAGAAGGTTGTCCTCCATAAAATGGAACTGCTGCTGCAAGATCGGGAATGCGTACAGCCATCATGTTAGAAATCCATCCTCCGAAACAAAAACCAACGACACCTACTTTACCTGTGCATTCAGCATGCGATTTAAGGTGTTGATAAGCTGCAATAAAGTCTTCCAGCATTTCATTTCGATCGCGTTTACTTTGCAATGTTCTTCCTTCATCATCATTGCCCGGATATCCGCCGAGTGGTGTAAGCGCATCAGGGGCAAGAGAGATAAATCCTGCCAGTGCAGCCCGTCTCCCGACGTCTTCAATATATGGATTCAAGCCCCGATTTTCGTGCACAACAATAATACCCGGTAACTTTCCCTTGGCATCAACGGGACGCGAAAGCAAACCGCGGATCGACCCACCGCCTTTTGGTGAATTGTAGTTTATATATTCCGACTTTAATCTGGGATCATCAGGAGGGATTTGAATAATTTGATAGTTAGGACTGATAAAGCTCAGCAGCGAGGCAACTGTAATACCCCCGACAGCATAGGTAGAAAGTTTATCAATAAATGCACGCCGTTCAATCCGGTTGTGTGCATAGTCATCGTAAAGGTCAAATACTTCCTGTTTGATGTCTTCTTTTTTGATTTCTTTCATACGGTTTTATTTAGGGTGATAGGAAAATCGTCTAAAATTAAAGATATCGTTTTATGCCCATCAAATGAATGAAAGTTAAATGAGTGGTTGATTACAGGTCATATCGGTTAATGCAACGTTGGCCAAGTTTGAAAGGTATTGGACGAAATGACACGACTAGACGGTCTAGTTTAACGCTGACAAGGCGTATCACGACTGGAGAGACGAAGTTCCGAAAGGTATATGAGCGGGATCAAAAAATAAGGGAGCAGAATCACAGCCCAATGGAATTCGTCAACAACCTAATTCTGAGGTTTTTATCGAGCGGTGTCCCACGGCAATATTAATTGAAAAAGATTTGGGCTTTTAAAAACTACCTTGAGAAACTGGCGTTATACAATAGGACAGGTAATAAATCGTTTTAACGTTAACTTATGATATTATGAAACCCATTTACAGCACTGGCGACAAGGTCTATTTGACCGAGGAAGATGATTTTGTGGATTATGAAATTGTTGAAATTTCTGTTGAAGATGGTGATACTATGGATCCGTCTGCCAAGCAAAAGTATAAGTATAAAATCAAGCCCGTTAAGGGAGACAAAACGATCGAAAAAAGCGAATCTGAAATTTTCCCGATTACTTTCGCGTGATAAAGTAAAGTTGTGTGCAATTGCTTTTCCAAGCAAAAACGAAAGGAACATATCCGTTTGATATTCTTGTTCGCGTACGTGGTTCCAAACTAAACAATAACTACAACGCGGCCGCTCGGTAGTTCAGCCATCGGCAATTTATACGCCTTGGTATGTCTGTTTCATTTTATTGTACCACATCCTGATGATCCCGCCGCCAAATATTCTAACGTGAGTCGTCAACATCAAGGTCAAACCCCTATACTGCTGGCTGTTTTATAAAATCGATTAAAAAGGTCTCGCGACAACTTGCGCAAGTAAGTGCTTGCATATATATTTGCAAGCACTTACTTGCATATTATGGAAACCAGACGAGATGTATTTCAGGCTATTGCCGATCCTACCCGAAGACAAATTATAGATATGGTAGCACACCATCCATTAAACCTTAACGCCATATCTGAAAAGTTTGAAATGAGCAGACAGGCAGTTTCACTGCATGTTAAAATTTTAACAGAGTGTGGGCTTGTCGTTGTCAAACAGCAAGGAAGGGAGCGGGTCTGCGAGGCGAAACTGGATGGATTGGGAGAAGTTTCTGCCTGGGTTGAACAATATCGCCTTTTCTGGAAAGAGCGCTTTACTTCGCTGGAAAAGTATCTAAATAAAGTACAGGCCCGAAAAAAAACGAAAAAGAAAAGATCATGAAGAACGTGAATCAAACGAACGAACTGATTATAACGCATCAATTTAATGCGCCAAAGAAGCTGGTGTTTAATGCCTTTGCAGATCCACAAGCATTAGGCGAATGGTGGGGGCCCGTCGAGCGTAAAAATTCAGTGATCAAGCTCGACTTTAGGGTGGGCGGTATTTTTCACTATCGAATGGAAGATAATGGTAAAAAAAGTTACGGTCGTTTTTTGTTCAAGAAAATCCAGCCCCATGATTTATTAGAATTTACCAACGGGTTTGCTGATGAAAATGCGAATATCGTAAGAGCACCATTCGACATTGAACTTCCTTCGGAGATTCTTTACAGCCTTGTTTTTACTGAGAAAAATAAAGTTACCACAATTACGATGACAGGAAGACCGGTAGAGGCCAATAACAAAGAGGAAGAAACTTTCCGTTCGATAGAAGGAAGCATGCGGCAAGGTTTCAGCGCGATGTACCAAGTTCTGGAAGACTATCTGAGAAAACTACAATCAAAAAATAACTGAAATAGCACAATGAGAAAATTGAAATTACAAATGCAGATGTCATTAGATGGTTTTGTTTCAACTGGGCCTAACGACGAGCAGCAGTGGGTAACGTGGGCATTAGATGAAATCAAGCCGCAGGTTTTAGAATTGCTGGAAAGTACAGACACGATCATCATCGGCAGAAAGCTGGCGGTCGATTACATTCCATACTGGCTTAACACTGTGAAAAATCCTGAAGGTGAAATGTACAGTCTCGCTGAAAGAATTGTTAGCGCTAAGAAAATCGTGTTTACAAAGACAATTCCCGAATCGAGATGGGAAAATACCGACGTCAATGCAGGAAATTTGGTTAACGAAATCCAAAGACTTAAAAGTCAGCCCGGAAAAGATCTTGTCGTATATGGTGGAAGTTCTTTTGTTTCGGAGTTGGTCAAAGAAGAATTGATCGATGAGTTTTATTTCTTTGTTAATCCTGTTGTGCTTGGAAAAGGCGATTCAATCTTTGACAAGATAAATACCCATCGACAATTGAAACTAAAAAAATCAATTGTGTACAATTGCGGAATCCTAATGCTTAACTATGTATTAAAATAAATGGGAAAGCTGAAATTAAATGGTGCAGTAACAAAATTTCTGGATGAGCTTCAACATCCTTTAAGAGATCAAATCGAGCAGCTCCGAAAAAGTATTCTATCTGCAAACAGCGGATTGACCGAAAATATCAAGTGGAATGGCCCCAACTACGGATTTCATGGTGAAGATAGAATCACCATGAGAATTCATCCACCTAGACAAATCCAACTCATTTTTCACTGTGGAGCAAAAGTTCAGGAGCAGCCCAAAACCAATTAATTACTGATGACTCCGGATTGTTAACATGGAAGGCAAATGATCGCTGCTTTGTGACTTTCAAAAGTCTGGCCGATATTTTATCGCGCGAATCGGATTTGAATAAGATTATAAATGACTGGCTAATAGCCGCAAAGAAATAGGCATGAAATCTTCTCAATAAGTTGCAAAAAAAATCTTGTCAAAAATGTTTCTTAGTAGGTGCGGGGACTATATAAATTCGTTACCAAAAAGAAGTGTAAAGGCCGGTCAATACGCCCAATATCAGAATTGATCCTGCAATAAATTCCGGAGACAAGCGCAATCGACGTAAATCAACTTCGATGCGACTGCTATTATTTTCTGATTTACGATCGAGAAGACTCATACCGACCATAATTACAATGATCATAACGAAAACAATGGTCATTCTATCTAGGAACGGATAATCGGGGAAAGCTCCATTTGTCCATTGCGGTAAAAATTTTAATATAGTAGACGCAGGTATCGTAAATAAGGCGCCAGTTAACGCGGCCGCGGACGTTGTTCTTTTCCAGAATAATCCCAGCAGGAAAATAGCTAATACACCAGGCGCGATAAAGCCTACATACTCCTGGATAAACTGATAGGCCTGGTCGAGTGAGCGTAGGAGGGGCGTAACAAAGCCAGCGATGGTTAAGGCAACAACCACGGTCCATTTCCCAACATAGACGATCTGATCATCACTTGCCGATTTATTAAGAAACTTTTTATAGATATCGAGTGAAAATATGGTTGAGATGCTGTTGGCCTTTCCTGCAAGAGAAGCCACAACGGCTGCGGTCAGCGCAGCAAAAGCAACACCCTTCATGCCTACAGGCAGCAGATTCATCAGTGTGGGATAGGCATGGTCCGGCTTCAATACACCTGCTTCATTGGTCATTTCTTGTTGGAAAAATCCATCCTGGTGCAAAACAAACATGGCAATACCGGGAAGGACGGCGATAATCGGAATTAATAATTTGAGGAATGCTGCAAAAAGAATCCCATTCCGGGCAGTTTTCAAGTCTGCACCCAGCGCTCGCTGCGTAATGTATTGATTACATCCCCAATAACTCAGATTATTGATCCACATCCCTCCAATCAAAACCGACAATCCAGGCAGGTCCTTATAATAAGGATGATCGTCTTCAAAGATCATGTGGAAATGCGAATCGGCTTTCTCCTGCAGAATAGAAAGTCCCGCAAAGATATCGCCTGGGCTACCGGCTTTTTCAGCAACCAAATTAAGTGCAAGATAAGTAGTGGCGAGTCCTCCCATCAATAAAACCGAAACCTGAATCACATCGGTGTATCCAATGACTTTCATTCCACCCAACGTAACGACAATAGAAAAAAGAATTAATCCAATCACACAAACGGAAAAGCTGATGTTGGATATTGACGTAATGGCTATAGCACCCAGGTAAATAATAGACGTCAGATTCACAAAAACATAAACCAATATCCAAAATACGGCCATGACCGTACTCACTGTGTCATTATAACGCCTCGCTAAAAACTGAGGCATGGTGTAAATCTTGTTTTTGAGATATATCGGAATAAAGAAGATAGCAACAATAATCAATGTCGCTGCTGACATCCACTCATAGGTAGAAATTGCCAGTCCGAGCGCAAAGCCTGATCCGGACATTCCGATGAAATGCTCTGCAGATATATTGGATGCAATCAATGATGCGCCGATGGCCCACCATGTTAGTGACCCTTCAGCGAGAAAAAAGTCCCGTGTGGTGCTGGATGACTTGCTTTTCTTTCTATAAACATAATAGCCATACGAAGACACGATAATGAAATAGATAAAAAAAACAACGTAGTCTATAAGGGATAGCTGGTTCATTTACGTTGTATGGATCTTTTTCAGGCCTTCAGCTAAGCGCTTATAATCGAACAATTAAAATTTTAATGTAGATGGAAGATATTTAGCAACCAGATCTTCATAGTATGGCCTTAACACTTTCCAATCGGGCGGAGTAGGATTTTTTGAATACAAATCATAAGGATTAAAAAGTTTTACCCATTTAAACATTTCACGGTCATGATCATCCATTAAATGATCATATGCATGCTCGCGATGTTGCGCATAAAAAGAGTGGTAACGTAGCATGTACAGGCCGGACTCTGGCAAATAATCTTTCATCATGTGGTAGACATATTCATCGTGTCCCCAGGACATGTGGACATTTCTCAAGCCGCAATTTGGCGAATAGATCCCGTATTTGGAATTATAATCCTTATTGGTATAGTCAGGATTTGCCTGGAAAAATTCCGGATATACGATCTTATCAGAATAAGCACAACCCACAGGGAAGGTATCACCCACTACGGCCCATTGTGGCTCACCTAATAAGCAGAGTACCTTTCCCATATCGTGAATCAATCCCACGAGTACCATCCAATCGGGATGTCCATCCCGGCGAATCGCCTCGGAAGTTTGCAATAAATGCTGCAACTGATCGAGGTTCGTATCCGGGTCCGAATCGTCAACTAATTCATTTAAGTACTCGAAAGCTTTCCATATAGGCATTTCTTTTTTGTTGAATGCGAGAAAGTCTTTCTCTTTTTCGATTACGAAGTCGTATGTTTGATACGTATGGTTAAGTCTGTAAAATTCTTTCACTGTGTCGCGTTGCGGAGTATCGTAATTGCGATATTCTGCAGTCGATTTTCCATTGGCAATGGATTCGGGATCAGGATATCTTTTTAACAAATCTTCTTCCCACTCATCTAAATTTCCCAATGGATTTTTTTCAGGATTCATAAATTCGAATTTTATTTTTCAAAATCTTATTTCACATCTCTGCAGAATATTTCGAACTTGGTAAATAAAAACAACACCATCAATGTTTAGTGGCAGCTTATTTACGAAACCGTTTTCGTGTGATGTGTGTGTAACAGCTTTTATTTTTAAATAACGCAATGAATATTACAATAAAAAAGATTGCGGAGGATTTGCAATTGGCAGTTTCAACAGTTTCTAAAGCTTTACGTGATAGTCATGAAATCAGCGCAGCTACAAAAGCCAGGGTTTTTGCGTACGCGGCAGAAATAGATTATATGCCCAACCCCTATGCCAGCAGTTTGAAAAGGGGAAGAAGCGGGAACATTGCGGTGGTATTGCCGGAAGTGGCTGATAGCTTTTTTTCTGCTGCGATCAATGGCATTGAAGAGGTTGCACAAGCTCAAGGCTATCATGTCATGGTGTATTTGACGCATGAAAATGTAAAAACCGAACAAGCTATTGTCCGGGATTTTTGGAATGGAAGAGTAGACGGTGTATTGATATCAATAACATCCGACGCAAAAGATTATAATCATCTCTCAGAGCTAGCCACACGGAACGTACCACTTGTTTTCTTTGATCGAATTTGTGAAGACTTAAATACGACCAGTGTTGTTACAAATGATCAGGAATGTGGATATAATGCTGCCCGCCACCTCATTCATCGCGGTTGTAAAAAAATTGCTTTTCTTGCTTTGTTTGATGACCTGTCAATAGTACGAAAAAGATTGAACGGGTTCCAACAAGCGCTGAGAGAGTATAATTTCGATTTGCAGCAAAATCCAATTCTCTATCTCACCAATGATGAGCGTTTCAATAAGGAGCAGATCAGAAATATTCTGGAAAGCAAAGATCGACCCGATGGTATCGTTGGCTCCGTGGAAAAAGTAGTCATGCAGACGTACGATGTATGCAGGGAAATCCGTTTGTCGATACCCAATGATATAAGGATTATCGGATTTTCGCACTTGCAGATTGCGCATCTTTTGAATCCATCCCTTACAACCATTACACAACCTGCATTTGAAATGGGAAAGATGGCTGCTTCGATTCTTATTAAGAGTCTAACGAAGAAAAGTTCTATGATCAGGAAGGAACAAATTATGATCCCGTCTGTACTCATTGAGCGCGATTCCACGAAATGACCACCCGGCATTTTCGATTAACGAGCATCCCCGTTACCAATGTCGTCTGTACTTAAGATGCGCGGGGAAGATCTGCGAAACAATTCGCTACCAGAGCATAATTTTTTTCTTTTTTTGTCCGGCAGCCGGACTTCTTGTTTTCTTTTTCAGAATTAAATTATTAGGCATAAAAATCAACCAAACGTATGAAGCGATGGGTTGAATTTTTGTTGATACCTTCCCCGTAAAGAAACCGACACACATGAACCCACGATGAAAGATTTGAGAATAAATCATTTTGAAAGATACTGACGCAGTCACCAACGGATGATTTATTAAAAAAGATTTTGTACAATTCGGCTTTAGAAAGTTAGTCCATCATCGTTTTCAATATCTTGACTGAACGTTGAAGTTATAGACTAAACAAAGTAACAAAAGGTAAAATCGTATACACTATTTAAATCGATGGAACACATACATAAAGTAGAAGTCTTAAAAATACATCTAAGGATTCTTGGTGCTATAAAATTTTTGGTGCTGTGTTTTTTAATTCTTTCATGTTCGAAAAAAAAGGAAGTGATTGCCCCGGCTGCTTTACTGCCTGTTCCTAGCACAGCTCAATTAGAATGGCACGAAATGGAAATGAATGCATTTATTCATTTTACCATCAATACGTTTACAGATAAAGAATGGGGATATGGCGATGAAAGCCCGTCGCTCTTTAATCCATCACAATTAAACGTTGATCAATGGGTGACGACGTTGAAAGCGGCTGGCTTTAAAGGTATCATTCTTACCACGAAACATCACGACGGTTTCTGCCTCTGGCCGAGCCAGTTTACTGAACACTCAATAAAGAAAAGTCCGTACAAGGAAGGCAAAGGTGATATTGTTCGCGAAGTTTCTGAAGCCTGTAAAAAGCACAATTTAAAATTCGGAATCTATGTATCCCCATGGGACAGAAACCGTTCTGATTATGGCACGCCGCCTTATGTTAATTACTACAGAAATCAATTGAAAGAATTGTTTACCGCATATGGGCCTGTGTTTGAAATGTGGTTCGATGGAGCAAATGGTGGTGATGGATATTACGGCGGTGCGAAAGAGAAAAGGAGAATCAATGGAGCGAGCTACTATGATTGGCCAGCCACGTTGCAAATGGTTAGGGAGTTGGAACCCGATGTAATTTTCTTTAGCGATGCTGGTCCTGGAGTTCGTTGGGTCGGTAATGAGAGAGGAATCGCTGGTGAAACAAATTGGAATTCGATTACACCGGATACCCTATTCGCAGGAAAGGCCGGCATAGAGAAGCTGCTTGAGACTGGCCACGAAAAGGGAACGCATTGGATACCTGCCGAGGTGGATGTATCTATCCGACCTGGTTGGTTCTATCATGCTAAAGAAGATACTTTGGTTAAATCCGCGGAAAAACTATTTGACATTTATTTAACCTCTGTCGGACGTGGTTCTACTTTGCTGCTAAATGTCCCACCAGACAAACGGGGACTATTCCATGAGAATGATGTAAAAGTTCTTAAGGCGTGGCGTGCGCTGCTCGACCAGGAATTCAAGACCAACCTCGCTAAAAATGCAAAGGTGGAAGCAACCTCGTATCGTGACGAAAATGTTGTTTTTTCACCCTTAAATATTTCTGATGAAAATAAGGAAACGTATTGGACCACAGATGATGATGTTACAACGGCTAGCCTGGAGTTAGAACTTGAGGATGCCGCGACAGTCAAATATGTAGAGCTTCAGGAGTATATTAAGTTGGGTCAACGCGTACAGGCGTTTACTGTGGAAGTTTGGAAAAACAATGCGTGGACTAAAGTTGCTGATGCTACTACCATTGGATATAAAAGAATATTAAAATTTGATCCGGTTAACACAGAAAAAGTAAAAATCAATATTACAGCATCGAAAGCTTGCCCGGTGATTTCAAGTGTTAAGGTTTATTGAGCGGTTGAGATGTGTTGCGGAAATTGAAACGATGGTAATGAACTCGCCTATGAAAACGATATTGTTGGTTGATGCACTCGGAAAGCGGACTTTGTCTCTTTCCACGCCTGTATATGAGTCCATTAAAGAATTTATACTTAACGTCGTGAAGGAAAAAGGAGAAATTCTATTTACAGAACTATTGGACCTGGCCGAACAAAATAAAACGCTTTTATATGAAGGTGATATGAGTTGGTGTTTTTTAGTCGTGAAGCGCGATTTAGAAGCTCGGGGAATTATCAAGGTTAAAGTAGGTCTGGGACCTCACCGGGAGCAGTTGCTCAGCCTGAATAAAAAAAAGCGGACGGCTGCCAGATCCAGTTATTTTTAAAAAGAAATTTAATATTTATAAATGTCTAATGTCAAAAACCCTGGTAATGGATAAAGCTGTACAATCATCACGAATATATGTTTTTCTATATATGGCAATCCTTATGGCGGCAACTAGCTGCAAAAAGGAGATGACCGCTGATCAAAAGCAAACCAAATTAACGAAGGATAGCCTTATGGTTATTTCAAGCGGATTTGTCTTTGATACTGCTCAAACATTTCAGCAGTGCCACGCTTCATCAGTCGTTCGGACGGATGACGGTAATTTTCTTGTTGCGTGGTTCGGAGGGACACACGAGAAACATGATGACGTCGGCATCTGGTTATCTAAGGGCAGGCCCGGGGCGTGGACTAACCCCGTGGAGATTGCAAAAATACGTGAAGACGCTCATTGGAATCCCGTACTTTTTCCATCTCCAGACGGAAAAATCATCCTGTACTTCAAAGTAGGTAAGACTATTGACAATTGGGAAACATGGTACAAAGTTTCCGCCGATAATGGCGATACATGGAGTGAAGCTGTCGAACTTGTAACAGGAGATAAAGGTGGCAGGGGCCCGGTGCGAAACAAACCCATCATTCTTTCCGACGGTACGTGGTTAGCGCCGGCATCGAATGAAAAGAAGGGCGTGTGGAATGCATTTGTTGACCGCAGTGAAGACCAGGGAAAGACGTGGACAGTGTCGTCTTTTTTTGAAGTTAACAGAGATTCTATTCCAGAGGAGGGAATTATCCAACCGGCATTATGGGAATCTTCGCGAGGAAATGTTCATGCGTTACTTCGAAGTTCGGCAGGTGTTATTTGCCGGACAGACTCAAAAGACTATGGCAAAACCTGGTCGCCCGTTTACAAAATAAGTTTGCCGAATCCGAATAGCGGCATTGACCTCACTAAACTGGATAACGGCACATTGGTACTCGCCTATAACCGCGACGGAAAAAACTGGGGATCCAGGTCACCCATTTCGCTGGCAATCTCCAGCGATAACGGCAAAACATGGCCGACTTCCATCGATCTTGAGACCGGAAAAGAAGACGACGAATTTTCGTATCCATCGATCATTCACTTTGGAGACACAGTGGCACTGACTTACACCTGGAAGAGACAACGTATTGCATTTTGGATGGTAAGGGTTGTGAATTAGCATTCATGATTACTACTCGAAAGCAATTGTTTATTGCCTTGCCATTCCTCCGTTGTTAGCAACATTGGCTCCCCTGTTTAAACGACACCCCTAATCTATGCCCTTACAGCATCAAATAGGTACGTTCTTTTTTATAAATGTGTTCAAAGACATCCTTCAAAGACCCCATCGGTTTGCGGAAAATGTGAACTATGTAAATTCATCCCTTTAAAATGCAAATCAATTTTAATTGCCGTGCGTCTTTACACGTACACAGTTCCTCATCTAAAAACGAACCCTATGGAAAAGGATGTAGCAATTCTAATGGCAGATCTTTCGGGGTACACGGCGATGACAGATGCTCACGGGGGCGCCTCTGCTGCAAAGCTTGTATCCAAGTACATGGAGCTTGTGAACAAATCCATTTACGGTGACTGCCAGGTGGTTCAGCGTATCGGAGACCAGGTCGTGATGATTTCTGACAATCCAAGTGACCTGGCGATTACAGCAAAAATGTTGAACGTGTACACGCTGGAGGAGGATTGTTTTCTTTCCATTCATGCTGGTCTTCACTTTGGATCTATTTATTGTGAGAATGGAAATCTTTTTGGCTCAACCATAAATGTTGCATCCAGAATCATGAATCTTGCCGGGAGGGCCCAGGTACTTTGTTCTTCAGATTTTGTTGATGTTGTTGAAGATACTTCGTTTTCTTTTGCATCGATAGGGGCGTTTAAACTTAAAAACGTCATGCATAATGTCGAGATCTATGAACTCTCTTGTCACAACGAATTTAGCCTAAACGTTGATCCTGTCTGTCACATGCAGATAAGAACTGATAGAAAAAATGTGACATACAACTGTGCAGGCGAAACCTACCATTTTTGCAATGAGCATTGTAGAGAGCTGTTCAAGGCAGACCCGTATGCCTTCATAATGTTTTCAAAAAACTAACTAGGCGAGCTCCTTTTAAAACTCTAATTCATAATGTACAAATGCGTGTTTTGAAGTTTTCTATGCGCAAAAGTTAACATTCATGTCCGGATAGACTTATAATTTTGTTTTGAACAACGAGGAGAAAGCCGACGGATGTGGTGACCTTTTTCTTCATAATTAGTTTTATAGGTTTGGGTAAATGAGTTAGGGCCGGTGGTATGTTGTAACCCCGGCCCTTTACTTTTATTAATATTTTATACTGACATGAAAATAATATCGTGTATACTCACTATAGCTGCTTTCTTATTATCATGTCAAACAAAAGACGTAAAGAAGAATACAATCTCAGAAGTGATGGACGATGTAATCACGCGGCTTTACGAACAGGTTCCGGCAGAGCAATATAGTAGCATCGACGACGCTTTCATGCTTGAATTTTTGAATGAGGATGAAAAAGAACTGCTGGCCTCCCGGTACTTATATTTTACCGTAAACGTTCCGGTGACTGTATCACTGATGCGGCACACGCAGCAAAGAACAATTCCATTTTGGTTACCCGCATCTGGGTTTATAAAAACAGATCAGATCGTAAAAAATGCGGAAGGGTATGAATATGAAGTTTGGGAAAAGAAGTATGCCGAAGGAAAGATTGAATTGGGAATAAATGGCTTTGATAAACATCGTCCGGTATATTTTATTGCCGTATCACCACAGAATTCTCACCACGAATTAAAGATCTCAAATATTTATCCCTCGCAATACGCGCTGAGTACCATGCAGGTGGGCGCCTTTACCTATCACGATTGGTCGGGACTTTTGTTAACGGAAATTCCAGAGCATCTTATTGGATCGAAGTTCTTTACAACGGTACGGGGACGCGCGCGTGAAGCGCATGTGATCGGCGCCTTTCGCGAGACGCCTTTTCCATCATCAAAGAATCCTGATCAGGTGATGCTTACCTGGAGTGGATCACCAAAGTCTACAATAGACATTCAATGGCGAACAAATACAACGGTAGCGACCGGTTCGGTTCGTTACTGGGCGTTGGGAAGCAAAGATACTTTGACCACCTCTGCTGCTCTAAAAGTGATTCAGGACCGGATGCTTTTTAATGACAGGTATATTCACCGGTTTACGGCTGAGCTGAAAGAGCTGAAGCCAGGGATAACTTATAAATATCAGGTAGGAAGTGATGATCAAAATTGGTCTGCTGTAAAAAGTTTTCAAACCGAGCCGGCTGATACCGATCATTTCTCATTTGTGTGGTTTGGCGATACGCATTGTTTTCCCGACTCCGGCAAGCTGGTGTCGTTGGCAGAAAAGGAAAACAAGGACATCTCATTTTATTCTATTGCTGGTGACATTGTGAGCACAGGATTGAACAGAGATGATTGGGATAAATTGTTTGAATACTCAGGGAGCGTATTTGCTCAGAAACCATTGATGCCTGTTCCTGGTAATCACGACCGGCAGGATGGGCTTGGCGCGCAATTGTATTACGATCTATTTAGTCTTCCGAAAAATGGTCCCGAGAAAGTTGAAAAAGAAAGTTCGTACGCTTTTGAATATGGTAATGCATTGTTTCTCATGATTGATGCAACGTCTGAGGTAGGCGATCATACAGCATGGATAGAAGAAAAGCTTTCGTCAACTAAGGCCACATGGAAATTTGTGATGTTTCATTTCCCGCCTTACAATTTTGAAGAACCATACCTGGACATTCAGCAAGCATGGGTTCCCCTCTTCGATAAATATCATGTGGATATGGTGATGGGTGGTCATATCCACTACTACATGCGTTCGCACCCTATGTTTGATGGAAAGGTAGTCAACGATTATAGTAAAGGAACTGTTTATGCCATTTCAATCAGTATTCCTGGCAAACATGATAATATGACGGAAGAACCGTATGCTGTTAAACAATTCAATGAAGGATATTTTTATCAGCGTATGGAAATTGATGGAAAAGTTCTCAAGTATACAACCGTGGATAGTAATGGTGAAGTAAAGGATACATTTACAATTCAAAAATAAATTTGCTCCCGAAGGTGGGAGTCAGTTGTTTTCCGTTCCAACATGACCTCAAGATCCATTGGCTGTAAGCAGGTCTATCCTAACGATCGATCAAGATGTTCGGCGTGACTCTTTTCGGCCGGGACTTCATCTCATGATTTGCAATTTGAGCAAAGTGTGAGATGAGATACGCAAAATGCGTACTCCTGTCATGGTGCTTTTTGTATTCTTATGATAATGTCAACGCCTGTTGCTTTCGCCCATAAAAAACAATTGTGCATTCTCGTGATATCCGGAATGATTCTGGCATGCTGTGTCAAAAAGGAAAATAAACTTACTGATTCACAGACACCAAGTTTCGTTTCAGATACCGTTTTTTGGCAAGAATACCATGAAGGTTATTTGGTTAGCAAAGAAGCGGAGGCCAATGAGGTCCGCAGTATTGCTGTTGATTCTTCCAATAATGTCTGGATTGCAACACCTATGGGTGTGTTTAAGAAAAAAGAGAATGATAAAAATTGGCTTCACGCGATTCCGGAATCAGAGCAAGGTCCTTCCTTTTCTGTTGAGATTGACAACCAATCCGCCGTATGGATGACTACATGGAACGGCGTTTACCGCTTTAAGAATAGTATACTTGAACGCATGCCAGGTGCTCAATCACCCATTTCGACTTTGTGTGTTGGGAGTGAAGGGGTTTATGCGTTAGGACCGCATGGCGTCTGGCTGTATAATGACAACGGCTGTACTAAAATGGATTATCCAATTGCACGATCTGTACGTGATGCTACTTCCGATGGCAGGGGTGGATTATGGATAGGAAGCGACGTCGGACTTTATCACTGTAATGCTAATGCGACAAAACATTTTGTGAAGCCGGATCATTTGCTTAGTGCATATATCCGTGGCGTTGCCTTAGATGATGATAAACTGTGGGCTGCCGGATTGGGTGGTGTCACCATTCTCCAGGATGAAAAAAAGGTTAACGGGTTATTACCAAAAGATGGAATTCCATCAATTCAGGTAAACTGCTTGAAGCGTTCACCCGATGGCGTAATGTGGGTGGGTACCGCCGTAGGCGTAGTAAGGTATAATCAGGCCGAAAGCCATTCACTTCTATTTAGCCGACGCTGGTTATTGGATGATCAGGTAAACGATATTGCGTTCGATAACAATGGCAATGCATGGATCGCTACAGCAGGAGGAGTAAGTGCCATCAAGCGGAGGAAGATGACGTTGGCCGGCAAGCAAAACTATTTTTATGATGTATTAATGCGGCGCCATATTCGTGATCCCTGGATCGCAGGTCAATGCCGCCTTCCAGTAGCCGGCGATACAACACGATGGGAGTCAGAGGATGATGACAACGATGGTGAATATACCGGCAACTATCTGGCAATGGAGAGTTTTCGTTATGCAGTCACCAAAGATGAGGATGCTAAAGTGAAAGCGAAGAAAGCTTTTCAGTTTTTAAAATTGCTACAAGAAGTCACTGAAACTGATGGCTTCTTTGCGAGGACCATTGTCCCTTCTGACTGGAGTTTTATTCATGATGTTAACCAAACCTATACTGACCGACAGATAGCCGATGAGTTGGTAAAGGAACCACGTTTCAAACCAGTTCCCATACGATGGCATAAATCAAGGGATGGAAAGTGGCTTTGGAAGGGTGACACGAGCAGCGATGAAATCTGCGGCCATATGTTTGGATATTTTTTTTATTATGAGCTGGTAGCGGATGACGCGGAGAAAGATATCGTACGAAAACATGTCGCTAAGATCGTAGATCACCTTATGGCGAATGATTTTACCTTAACGGATCTCGATGGTAAAGCAACGCGCTGGGGAGTTTGGTCTCCGGATAAATTAAATCGAGATCCGGAATGGTCACCTGATCGAAGCCTGAATTCGATGGAGTTGTTAGCTTTTCTGAAACTGGCTCATTACATGACGGGAGATGAAAAGTATCAGCGTGAATATAGCAGACTTATCAACGAGGAGGGATACAAGGACAACATGGCGAACATCCCGCATCAGAACCCCGCATGGTTTATTTATTTTGATGTTACCCTGGCTGCTTATCAATATCCCATACTGCTCAAATGTGAAAAAGATCCTGAGCTATTGGCATTTTATCAACAACACATTGACACCTGGATGGAACATCGCAAGGGTGATAAAAATCCATTGTTAAATTTTATTTATTGCTTTTCACGGAATAAAAAGGTGGAAATTCAACCATCGGTCGATTTACTGAAAGATACACCTTTAGATCTTATTGACTGGACGATTGATCATACGAAGCGTGAAGACATTAGTATGGTGCATTATCCTGTGTTGGATGAAATCCAAGTAAGTGAATTGCCGCCCGCCAGCATCCGTGGCACAATACGATGGGACAAAAATCCGTGGGGGATTAGCAGTGGCAATCACCATGTAGAACGGGAACCCGTGTTTTGGCTTTTGCCTTATTGGATGGGAAGATACATGGAAATGATTAAATGATCCTGCGACAGGTACTATCGCACCGCGTCTCTCCTTACAGCAAAACGGATTTCGCAAAGCACCCCTTTATAAACGTAAATCGATACGCCACTATGAGGCTTTTTATATATTCTTGCTTGTAAAAAGAATTACGATTGAATAATAAAATCATTTGAAGATGAAAACAGTTGCACAATGGGTGTGGGCACTTGGTATTTTGATAGTTGCATTTTCGTGCTCAAAGAAGAATGAAGAAGCCGGGACTGGCCAACCAGTCCATCAAGATGTTTCCTATCTGCAGGATTTTAGCAAGAAGTTTGAACTACAGCAGGAAGGTGTAGGTTTAAAAAAAGTATATAGTGACAGGAATGGTGTCATACAGATTTATTCTTCGGCAGGGTTACTAAAAACATATGCGGGAGAATTCCTTTATCCCGGCTTGTTAGTTCCCGATAAAACATACCGTCCCATTGCTGATAAAAAGATTTTGAATCTCGGTCTTTATCATGATCAATTTGTTTACCTCGATGATAAAGCGGTACTAAGCAACGCTTGGGCTGGTAATCTCTATTCGCGTTATACCATGCTTGGGGCTTCCCTCTTTGAAGGCGGTGAAACGTTTTCGTTCTTAATTTCCGATGGTCATGCCCTGCAATATCTCAAAGACTCCAAGGTATTGTGGGAAGGAAAGTCAGGTGAAAAAATCAACGACATTATTTTTGATGCGAGTAAAAACGTTTTCTGGCTATTAAGTGGCCAATCACTCTCTTTCTTTTCCGTAAAAAGTCTTACAATGACACCAGCTTTCTCAGGAAATAATTTTGCATGCTTTACACTTTCCAATGGGGGGAAGGAAATTGTCATTGGAACAAATGATGGATATCTTATTGTCGATGCTGATTCAAAGCAACAAAAAGGAGAGGTGGTCAAAAAACTTCCGTGGACTGAAATTACAACAGTTCAGGAAATTAATGGTAAACTCTGGTTCGGTTCAACCAGAGGTGCCTTCGCCGCTAACGCAGATGGTAAGTTCGACTATTATGCCTCTAAACGCTGGCTTCCCTCAGACAACGTAGTGGATATTGAAAAAGGTCCGGATAATTCGGTTTTAGTACTTACGGATAAGGGCCTTGGACAAATTTGTTTCAAAGCAATGACCTTACATGATAAAGCCATGTACTTTGAAAAGCAAGTTCGCGCCCGTCATATCCGTCACGGTTTTAACGCTACGCTCGGCTATATGCAGGATGGTAGCCTCGCTACCGGATCGTTGGAAGACTCTGATAACGATGGATTATGGACTTCGATGTACCTGGGCGGAGAAGTATTCCGTTACGCGGTTACGAAATCAGAGGAGGCTCTTCAAAATATTGAAGAGTGCATGGCAGCGATGGAGCGTCTTTATACTATCAACGGCGTAAAAGGATTTCCGTCACGGTCATTTGAAAGAACCGGATATAAGTACGAGGATAAACCTTGGCGTAGAGCTAAGGATCCTGAGTGGGATTGGAAATCTACAACCAGCAGCGATGAAGCAATCGGTCACATCTTTGCCTTTGGTGTGATGGCAGAACTTCTCGACGATCAAAAAGATCTTCAAACCAGAGCGATCACGCTAATCGATTCCCTTATGCAACACACGATCGATAATGATTTTTATTTGGTGGACTGGAACGGGGAGCCTACGCTTTGGGGGAAATGGAATCCGAAATATGTAAACGCCAGACCTGTTGGTGTGGGTGATCGTAAGATCAATTCATCAAACATCATCGCGATGCTTCAGACTGCATATCATTTTACAAAGAAGGAAGTTTATAAAGAAAAAGCATTTGAGCTGATGACAAAGCATGGTTACTACGAAAACCTCATGTTCCCGATGAGTCAGGTGCGACAAGCAGATGCCAACGCCGACGATTGGAGCAAAATGTTGTCAGAGTCCTGGAATCACTCTGATGATGAGATGTACTTTGTGGGCTACTGGGGACTTTATCGTTACGCGTTCAACGATACTTTAAAAGTAAAATTCAAAGAGGCCATCCTTGATCATTGGCAAATAGAAAGGCCTGAGAAAGAAGGTGCCTGGAATATTTTTACGGCGCTTACAGGTACGAAAGAATTCGATTTGAATGAAGCAGTTTGGTATTTGCAGGAATACCCGATGGACCTTGTTCACTGGAAGGTCGAAAACAGTCACCGGAAAGATATTGAACTGATGGAGCCCAACTTTCGAAGACAGACAATCAAAGAAGTTCTTCCTGCAAGTGAGTTGCCAATAAGTCGACACAATGCTAACCGTTTTGATTTGGATGGCGGAGATAACGGGGCCTCCGAATACAGCGCAGGAGATATTTGGCTTTTGCCTTATTGGATGGGAAGGTATTTAAATGTGATTAGTGCGCCGGATGAGAAAAAAAAATGATTCATCCGGATTGGTACTCGATGACATTAATCTACTTTAGAATGTTGTAACCAACCTAACAATTGTCTTCGAATGAATAATGTTCAATCACACGCAGGCACACGGCTAACATCGTTAGATGCCATGCGTGGTTTTACCATTGCAGCAATGATCCTAGTAAACTATCCGGGAAGCTGGCAACATATTTATCAGCCACTCGAACATGCGGAATGGCATGGACTTACGCCTACCGACCTGATATTTCCTTTCTTTTTATTCATCGTAGGAGTATCCATTGCGCTGTCGTACACAAAACTTTTAGAGAAGGGAAACTCCAGGAAGGAATTGTATAAGAAGATTGTGTTCCGGGCGCTGAAAATATTTGCCGTTGGTATTATTCTAAGTTTGATCCCAAACTTTGATTTTATGAATATCCGGTTCGCCGGCGTGTTGCAGCGAATCTCCATCGTCTTTCTGGTTTGTTCGTTCATCTTCCTGAATACTTCATTTAAAACACAAGCCTGGCTGGGCGCTGTAACACTCATCTTGTACTGGTTGGTCATGACGTTAATTCCAACGCCAGGGGTAGGGTACGTGAGCTTGGAAAAAGGTGTAAACCTGGCTGCATGGATAGATAGTATGCTGCTTCCGGGTAGGATGTGGCAAGGCACGTGGGACCCAGAAGGAATTCTTAGTACGTTTCCATCCATCGTTACTGGTATCACAGGTTTGCTCGCGGGACATTTGTTGCTGAGTAAACGAACACCGTACGACAAATCTATTTTGTTGATGATTTTGGGATTCGCAGCTGTCACGCTGGGATACGTTTGGGGTTTAACTTTTCCTGTGAACAAGAATTTGTGGAGCAGTTCCTTTGTGTTAGTTACCTCAGGCCTTGCTTCCCTTTTGTTGGGCGCACTTTACTACATTGTTGATATCAGGCATTATACTACAGGCACGAAACCGGGAATAATTTTCGGGGCTAATGCTATTGCCATATATGTTATTTCTGATGTTATCTCTATCATTTTTTACAGCTTGCCTTTTGGGGCAGCCTCGTTGAACGTCCATTTTATGACGGGCCTGACAGCAATTGGTGTCGCACCTAAACTGGTAAGCATGCTTTACGCTATCATCTTTGTTTGCATCAATTTTTCAATTGCCTATGTGTTGTACAAAAAGAAAATTTTTATCCGGCTCTGATGCTGCGACAAGCAGAAGCGGTAACGCACAGGTAAAAAAATTTGCCCTATGAACAAGTTCATTATATTATTTGCTTCTGCTATTCTTCTTGTAGCATGCACATCCCCGAAGGATCAATTGTCCTTTGCTGAAAGCATATCCGTTCGTTGGGAACTCGTCACAAACTTCACGGACGAGCACAATGTTTTTGAAGCGAAATTTGATATAACAAACAACGGCGATTTTGCTCTTTCTAATAAAAACTGGACACTGTTTTTTAATATGGCGCCTCGCAAATTGCTTGAACCCAAAATAAAAGAGCCGGCAAGTTTGCATCACATCAATGGCGACTGGTATAAGCTGGTTCCAAACGAAAATTTTAATTTAGAACCTGGCCAGTCGATTACCATTGGCTATCGCGGAGTTGAAGCTGTAATTAAAGAAACGGATAGACCACTTGGATTATATATTGTCTTTTACGATGATAATGGAGCGGAGAAAAAAATTGTCGAGGTAATGGATTATACCTGGGCAGCTTTTGATAAACCTGAACAGATTAATCGTAATGCAGAAGATGAGGAGCCTATTCCAACGGCTGAATGGGTTTATAAAACGAATGCCGACGCGGGTGTTGTACCCGATTCAGAATTAAAGCAAGTCATTCCTTCCCCTGTCAACCTCAGGATGGGTCGCGGGACGTTGGACCTTAGCAACGAAATGGAAATATATTTTCAGAATGGATTAGAGAACGAAGCAAAGTACTTGGCGGCCAGTTTAAAGGATTTGACAGGAAAGGAATTCAAAACCGTTACCACACCTTCGAGCACAAAATTGATCACCTTGTGGCTCAAGGATATGACGGTTTCCAACGTTTCAAAAGAGGCCTATAGCCTTGAAGTTGCAGAAGATGGAATTGCTATCAGTGGAAGTGATGCCGCCGGTGTATTTTATGGAATACAAAGTCTTCGCGCATTGGTACCTATTGAAGCGTACCAAAAAAAATCTTCAATAGTTTCATTGCCCCATGTATTCATAGAAGATGCACCGCGCTTTAGTTTCCGCGGACTTCACCTCGATGTGAGCAGGAATTTTCAAACGAAGGAAACCATTTTGCGGCTTCTGGATTTGCTTTCATTTTACAAGATAAACCGTTTTTTATTTTATACAACGGAAGATGAAGGCTGGCGACTGGAAATAAAAGACCTTCCGGAATTAACGAGCGTTGGTGCCCAACGTGAACATACTGCTGGTAAAGAAACAGCAGTTCTTCATCCGGCTTATGGGTCTGGTCCCTTTGCAAAAGCGGAAGGTAAATTCGGCCATGGATATTATTCAAGGAAAGACTTTATAGAAATTTTAAAGTATGCCAATGAGCGTCATATTAAGGTCATTCCTGAATTAAACTTTCCCGGTCACGCACGTGCAGCTATTAAAGCAATGGAAGCCCGTTACGAAAAATTCATGAAGGACGGAAAAGAAGCGGAAGCCAATGAGTACCGGTTAATAGATCCGCAGGATGCCTCCGTTTATCTGTCAGCTCAAGGATATAAGGACAACGTTGTCAGTGTTGCACGCGAATCAGTATTTCACTTCTATGAAAAAGTTGTGGATGAAATTACGGCAATGTATGCAGAGGCCGGTCTGAAGCTGGATGAATTTCATACAGGAGGCGATGAAGTTCCGGAAGGTGCGTGGACAAAATCTCCACTGGCTGCGGAACTGATGACCAAACATCCTGAGATCAGAGATCCAAAAAATTTGCAAGCATATTTCTTTCGTGAATTGTTAAAGCGATTGAAGAAAAGAAATCTCCAGGTACATGGCTGGGAAGAAGTCGCGCTCATGAAAACATCAGAAGGGGAGTATGTTCCCAATCCTGAATTTGCAAAGGAAAATGTAGTGCCATACATCTGGAATAACATGTTTGACTATCCCGACCTTGGTTATCGGTTGGCAAATGCCGGTTATAGCGTTGTGCTTTGCAATGTTTCGAATTTTTATTTTGACCTGGCATACAACAAAGATCCGAAAGAACCCGGGTTGTATTGGGCTGGTTTTGTGGATACGAGACATGCGTGGACCTTTGCTCCTTATGATATGTTCAAAACGACTACCAAAAACTCCATGGGACAAAAACTTGATCTCGAAACAGGGAACATGAAAGCAGGCGGTAAGAGTAAAATAATTGTAGAGCATTTAAGGCCGGAGGCGAGAAAAAATATTTTAGGCATTGAAGCACAGGTTTGGAGCGAGACTATAAAAGGACGAGAGATGCTGGAGTATTATACACTTCCCAAACTTATTGGATTTTCGGAAAGTGCGTGGGCAGCCGAGCGGAAATGGGAAACGATTGAAGACAAAACACAACGGGAAACGCTGATACAACAAGAATGGAATGTTTACGCGAATAGTCTGGCGAAAAAAGAATTGCCAAGACTAAGCTATTTAAATGGAGGATATCACTATCGTATTCCTTCTCCGGGCGCGATTGTTGAAAATGGCAAGCTGAAGGCAAACGTAGCGTATCCGGGTTTGATCATCAGATACACGACTGATGGCACTGAACCAACGCTGAATTCGTTGAAGTATGAAAACCCGGTGGATATCAAAGGTACCATTCTTCTTAAAAGTTTTGATGCATCAGGAAAAGCAAGTCGTGTTGTTCAGGTAAACTGAAGTAAGTGGTTTTTAATTTTCAATTGTCTTATGAATTTGTGTGCGTTGACGTCCTGCGAAAAAACGGATTCCGTTGAAAACCTTTGACGCAAAATGAAGTTTTATTAACGCAAAGTTTCGCAAATTAGGGTAAAGGCATAGAATACTTTTGCAAACAGCGTGCTGGTTGTACTCCATTACTTTAAACATTGTATCTAAAGCAATATGACAATAGGTGTCGATTTGGGTGGAACCCACATACGTGCAGGGATTGAAAATGGTGGGAATGTCTTCAACCAGAGAAAAGAAATATTTCGCACCGACCGGTCATTAGAAGAAACGATAACGCAGTTAATAGAATTTGTCAGACCGTTGGTTCGTGCAGAGGTGAGAGGCCTGGGCATTGGCGTTCCTTCCGTGGTCGATATCGAGAAAGGAATTGTATACAATGTTACCAATATACCGTCGTGGGAACAGGTTCCATTGAAAGACATTCTTGAACAAGAATTTAGAATACCGGTCAGTGTGAATAACGATGTGAACTGTTTTACACTTGGCGAGCACCAATTTGGGTTATTGAGAGGAATGAAACATGTGGTTGGAGTTTCGTCAGGTACTGGATTAGGCGCAGGTATTATTATCAACAATCAACCTTTTTATGGCAACAATTGTGGTGCAGGAGAAATCGGACTGTTGCCATACTTGGATCACAACATTGAATACTATGCCAGCGGAAATTTGTTCCGTGCGTATTTCAACATTAATGCGGAAGAGGCACATCAGCGCGCCCTCGCCGGCGATGCCAAAGCCTTGGGATATTGGAAAGAATTTGGAATTCACATGGCAGAAGCCGTAAAGTGTGTAGTATACGCCTATGATCCCGAGGCTATCGTTTTAGGCGGTTCTTTGTCCAAAGCATTTAACTTATTCCGGGACAACATGAATGCCACCCTAAAGGATTTTACCTATCCGGAATCCATGAAGAGACTTAAGATTTTCCAGTCTCAAAACGAAAATATCACGCTATTGGGCGCCGCCGCTATGGTTAGGCAGTTTAATGCTTCTCTTGCCAATATATCCTGATTAGTCAGCCATCGTTTAACTCTTTCCGTTGCTTAGGTGTGTTCGGTTTGTTTCCTTTTTAACAAATTGACTTACATTCTATTACCGCAATATTAAATGTTAGATCTCTTGCGCAAACCCTGCACTGGTTAACGCAAAATGCGGATATCTCCAACTTACTTAATCACGAACTTTAAAAAGGTTATTCGCGACTCCATCTTTTGATTTCACGAAAAACCACTGTAGATGAACTGCAGTTCAGTAAAAAAAATGAGACCGTATTAACTAACCATCTATGAATTTAAATTTTTACAAAAAGGGGCCGGGCAGGAGATTTTTATTTTCGCTGCTAACGGTTATGCTGCTTGCCAGCCAAGTATTTGCAAGTGCCGATGGCGCTGACGTGACGATTACCGGGAAAGTAACTGCTGCCGATGACGGCAATCCACTTCCTGGGGTAAACGTGTATGTTAAAGGAACTCAAATTGGAACCATTACCGACAGTGAAGGTACGTATTCCCTTACTGTAGGAGACGAGAATGGAACGCTTGTTTTTTCTTACATCGGCTATGCTACGCAGGAAATTTTGATCGGCGGACGCGCCACTATTGATGTTGTACTTGAACTGAGCGCCGAATCTCTTGACGAAGTAGTAGTCACTGCGTTGGGTATTAAGCGCGAAGAAAAATCTTTGGGTTATTCTGTCGGAAAAGTTGACGGTGGCGACCTGACAAGAATCGCGCAGGAAAACGTGTTGAATGGTCTGGCGGGTAAAATGCCGGGCGTAACAATAAACTCAACCGGGGGAACAGGATCATCCGTGAGCATGGTTATTCGCGGTGCTACTTCTCTGGTAAATGACAATCAGCCTTTATTTGTCGTAGACGGTGTGCCCATCGCCAATACACTAAACAACATCACAGAGATTGGTCGTGATAACAAGGTTGACTATGGAAATGCCATTTCAAACTTAAATCCTGAGGATATTGAAAGTATCTCGGTGTTGAAAGGACCAAGTGCAGCGGCGTTGTATGGTTCTCGTGCAGGTAACGGTGTTGTGCTTATTACAACAAAGGGAGCAAAGTCAGATAAATTGTCTGTTTCAGTTACTTCTAATACCGTGTTTGACATTCCGTTCAAATACCTGGACATGCATTCAAAATTTGCAACGGGAATTTTACCTTTTACACCAGACAACAATCCTTATCCTGGTGGAGTTTTACAGATCGATGAAGGTTCAGCAGGTGGCGTGGGCCCAGAGCTTGGCAAGGGTTACAATGCCATTCAATGGAACAGTCCATTGGATGCAAACGGTGATCCAATACCCACACCGTTAGTATCGCATCCTAATAATGTGAAGAATTTTGTTCAGACAGGTATAACCACAACCAATGGCATTTCGATCGCAAAAGGAAATGATCAACTTTCTTACCGCTTGTCATATTCTAACATGAATAGCAGAGGGATTATCCCCAATTCTGATCTGTTTAAAAATTCATTGAATTTAAATACATCGATTAAAGCGAGTGAAAAGTTGAGAATCAGCTCTAACCTAGATTTTAGTCGCAACAATTCAAATAATCGTCCTTCTGGTAATCGTGGCACAAATCCTTTGCAATGGGCATACGCTGTGTCACCACATATCGACATTCGTGATCTAAAAAATTACTGGGTACCAGGTCAGGAAGGCTTACAACAACTTTCTCAAGCGCCTGGCGATTACAATAACCCGTACTTCCTCGCTTATGAAGTCAACAATAGTTTCGTTAGAGACAGGTTGTTTGGAAATATCAAAGCGGAATATCAAATAACACCTGCCTTTAGTTTTATGGCGCGCTATGCGTTGGATACTTATAATGAGCAACGCGAAACGAAAATTGGTGCCAGTTATACAGGTGAGCCTAGAGGCGCCTATGGTATCCTTAATTTAAAGAGATATGAACGGAATGCGGACTTTCTTGCAACCTATAAGAAGGATTTATCAAGCTTCAGTCTTACAACTTCGGTCGGTGGAAACGTACGATTCAGCAAAACCAGTGATGTAAGCTCACAAAGTAAAAACGGAACAGGACTTATTATTCCGGGCTTGTTTACCATTCAAAATATTGCGCCAGCCAATTTGCAATATACCAGCTATGGTACAGAAAAAGCCGTACACAGTATTTATGGATTGATAAACCTGGGTTATAAGGATATGGTGTATTTGGATCTTACCGCTCGCAACGACTGGTCTAGTACATTGCCTGAAGAAAATCGTTCTTACTTTTATCCATCAGCTTCGTTAAGTGTTTTGATAAATGAGATGATCGACATTTCTCCCAGTCTTGATTTATTAAAATTACGCGGTGGTATTGCTGTAGCAGGTAATGACACAAATCCCTATAACCTGGTAAATATCCTCGATAACATGGAGGCTTGGGGTACACTTACTCGCCTCTCTAAGTCAGGAACGATACTGTTACCAAATCTGAAACCTGAACAGGCCACCTCAGTGGATTTGGGAATGGATGTAACGCTTTTCAGAAACCGGCTGAGATTCTCCGGAACATATTATACGATAGAAAATGAAAATCAGATTGTACGCAATGAACTTGCACCTTCGTCTGGATTTACATTCCTTAATTTTAACGCGGGGCTATTGGTCAGCAAAGGTATTGAGTTAGCGATCGGTGGTACACCCTTTGATCGAAATGGCTTACGGTGGGATATCAATATGAACTATTCAAAAAATAGAACAAGAATTGAAGAGCTTACCGAGGGTATGGATCGGTTCCAGTTATGGTCTGATGCAAAAGGTGGTGCTTGGACCTATGTAGGAGACGAAATTGGCGATTTATATGATGCGAAATTGATTACAGTGGAGGATAAGAATTCACCATATTATGGATATCCAATCCTTAATGATGATGGTTCATGGCAGAGCATCAGCGCTGGTAATACCAAAAATAAAATCGGAAATTTTAACCCTGATTTTATTATGGGATTGCAAACTTCACTTACGTATAAGGCATTCACATTGAATTTAGCTTTCGAGTGGCGCAGCGGTGGTGATTTTATTTCACAAACTTATCGTTATGGCGAATCTGACTTAAAGACTCAACGATTCCTCGATAACTTGATCAACCCTGGTGACATGTCAGCCGATGAACTCAGAAATTATCTGATCGATAACAACTTGGTAGTTGTAGGCGACAAATTCAACATTGTAGGCGGACCCACAGCTGAATATGGTGGATTTCCTTTTGAGTACGGCGGAAATACTTATCCTTATGGTGTGTTTAATCCCGGCGTAATTGCTGAATATGATGATGACGGCAACGTTATTGGCTATACAGAAAATTTAGGTGGACCAGGTACCAAGATCATTCCTTATGGTGACAACTACCCATGGGATTTTACAAAGGCGGCTATGTTTGATGCTTCTTTTATCAAACTTCGTGAGGTATCACTTTCTTATGCGCTTCCAAGCAGCTTTGTCAAAAGAATTGGATTGCAAAATGCCAGCCTTTCTGTGTATAGCAGAAACATTATGCTTTGGACCAAAGCTAAGATTGGTGTTGATCCGGAAACCGCTTTCCAACAAGAGGGATCTATACAAAACGGTGGCTCACAATTCAAACAAGGTATCGAGCGGTATAATGTTAACCCTTGGGTTATACCTGTTGGATTCAAACTTGGTCTAACTTTCTAAGCACCTGAAAAAATTAAGATTATGATAATCAAAAATAAAAAAATTGTCGCATTCGCTGTCCTGCTATGTTCACTATTGCTGGCATGCGAAGACCTCACAGAAACAAATGTAAATCCAAACGGCGTACAGCCTCAGGTTGTAAATCCTAACTTGGTTCTTCCAAGCGTTTTGACAGAGACTGGTAAAGTTTATGTTAATCTGGGATACCAGGATATCGCCGGCGTTATGCAGCATACGCAAAAGGATGCGTGGTCTAACGGACACAATGATTACGATTGGGGAGGAAGCCAGGATTGGGGACCGTACTATAGCATTCTGAGAAATAATGCGCTAGTATATGACAGAGCGGTTGATTTAAAGCTCGAATTTCATCAGGGTGTTGCGCTGGTAATGAAGTCCTACGTTTTCGGTCTCATCACAGATCTCTGGGGAGATGCTCCTTATACTAACGCATTAAAGGGAGAACTTCTTGGTGAAGAAAATATTAAACCATCATTCGATAGCCAAGAGGTTATATATAATGGAATATTAGCGGATCTTGAAACTGCGAATACACTTTTGTCAAAGGACGAAGCTGAGTACACGGGTATCGTTAAAAACACCGATGTATACTTCCAAGGCGATCCTGCAAAATGGAGGAAGTTTGCCAATTCTCTAATGATGCGTTACTTCATGAGAATCTCTGTTAAAAAACCTGATGTGGCAAAAGCTGGCATTGAAAAGATTGTTAATAACCCTAGTCAGTATCCCATTATAACATCTCAAGGTGATGATGTGACAATGTCTTTTCCTGGCAGCAGCAACGACAACGCCTGGCCTGCAAACACGGTGCTCGACGCAAGCGGAAGCAATTACCGAAGGATAAAAATGGCGGCTACGTTAGTCGAGTCTCTTCAGGCAAAATCAGATCCACGCCTGGCAGTTTGGGCTAATAAAGTTCAGATTCCTTTAGTGGTTGACGCTACTCTTCCTCCTGATACAGATGAGATTATTGATGGTGTTAGGTATTTATCTCCAGACAAGGTTGGGGATACGCCAGTAGATACTGATCCAGAATACGTCGGTATACCCACAAGTTTTTCTGCGCTACCTTCCGCTTATAATCTGAATCCTACGCCAGGGCAAACATCTCAAAACCCGCATGTATCTTTTTTGAACGATATTTATAAAGCTGCCACAGGACCATTGTTAAAAGCCAGGCTACTTTCGGCAGCTGAGGTGAATTTCATTCTTGCAGAAGCGGCATTAAAGGGATGGAGTGTAGGTGAGAATGCAGAAACTTATTATAAACAAGGCGTTAAAGCGTCCTTAACTACATGGGGAGTTGGTAGTACCTATGATACTTATATCGCGGGTCCTGGCGTTGCTTACAACGGTACCCTAGAGCAAATCATGGAGCAAAAGTGGATAGCCAGTTGGACCTCTGCAGCTGAAGCGTGGTTTGATTATAGAAGAACAGGATTTCCAGCATTGCAGGCCGGACCAGCTGCGAAACGCAGTGTATTACCCGTAAGGTTTTACTACATGCAGCGAGAAATAACGTTGAATGGAGATAATGCGGAACAAGCATTGAATAATTTAGAAGTCACTGGCTATACTCAGGCTGACGGTAAAAACAGTGCATGGTCAAAACCATGGCTGATTCAAGGAACCGGTAAGCCCTGGGAGTAAGTTGGTATAGGATTGGGTTTAAATAGCGGGGGTGGTTCCCCGCTATTTTTTTAATGTTACTTCAGTAAATATCTTTATCAAACATGCATCGTAAATTTTTTAAAGTAATTGGTTTCACGGTTCTGCTTATTGCTCTTTTTGTTTACACAGGATTCTTGTATGAGAATCACATTATGGATTCTCATTCGCATCATCACGATCATAGCGACCATTATCATGAGCATTCTCACAGCGAAAAAACCTTACTCCCACAAAAATTATTATTTCCTTCACCTGATCCGGACAGGGTAATACTAAATCTTACCGAAAACCCTGAAACCTCAATTGCAGTAAACTGGCGAACGGATACGACTGTCTTATCAGGAACCATCGAATGGTCTGTTGCTACTGCGGGCCCTGAATTTTTAAACAGTGTACAGAAAGTCAACGCCGTGCGTGAAAGGTTAAAAGTAGTCCGGCCCGAGGAACCAACTGTAATATCAAACTATTTCTCTGGAAAAATTGAAGGCCTCAATCCGGGAGAAAAATATGTGTATCGAGTAGGCTCTGCCATTGCATGGAGTGAATGGTATCAAATTCAAATGCCGGATGCTTCAAAACAGAAATTGTCTTTCATCTATTTTGGCGATGCGCAGAATGATTTAAAGTCGATGTGGTCACGGGTGATTCGCGAAGCTTATAAAACTTTGCCCAAAGTAGATTTCATGTTGCATGCAGGCGATCTGATTAATCGTCACGATAGAGATGTTGAATGGGGCGAATGGTTCTACGCAGGAAACTTTATTCACGCAACGGTGCCTAGCGTGATGACACCTGGTAACCATGAGTATGGAAAAGGGGTAATACTTTCACCACAATGGAGACCTCAGTTTAACCTGCCCTTGAACGGCCCAAAAGGGCTGGAAGAAACTTGCTATGTCGTGGATTATTCAAACCTGAAAGTTATTTCTCTCGACGCCGAACAGATCGATGAGTCGCCAATGTACCTGGAAAAACAAAAACAATGGTTAGACTCTGTGCTATCCAATAACCCTAAGAAATGGACGGCCATTACTTTTCATTATCCTGTTTTTTCTACAAAACCAAACCGCGATAACGAAAACTTGAGAAATCACTTCAAACCCTTATTTGATAAACATAAAGTGGATATTGTGTTGCAGGGCCACGATCATGCTTACGGTAGGGGAATTGTCAGCAATGTACCTACCGGGAAAAATTTGAAAGATGATTCATCCGGTACCATGTACGTAGTATCCGTTAGCGGCCCGAAAATGTATGATGTATCGAATGATCCCTGGATGCAACGGAAGGCCCGGAGCACACAATTGTTTCAGATTATCTCCATTGAAGGAGATAAAATGTCGTATGAAGCTTTTACAGCCCATGGTGAATTGTATGATGCATTTGATTTGCTTAAATCGTCCAGAAAGGTGAATAAACTAGTGAATAGAATTCCCCCAACCAAAGAGCGATTATAAAACTCCCTCAATTGCCCCGAGCTGAAGCTCGGGGCAATTGAATATGAAATGATAAGGGCTTTATAGCTCATGTTCCTCCGGAAATTATTGCACAGACACATGTTGGATACCAAGGCGCTGACACCATCCTAAAAAAGTCTGATGTACACCATCCAGCGTTTTCTTTTGTTCAGCCGTCAAGGGCTGCGCTGACGAACGACTAACAGGCTGAATCGGAATTCCACGCTTTTCTAAAAAATATTTTGAACTCATAGGATAAGCTCTTGAAATCAGGTCCTCGGTTTTTTCGAGTTCAGCCTGAAGCCATTGGACATCTTTTTGTCTAAGTGGGTCGTTTACATGATTGCACATCCAAACTAAAATCTCGGGATAAAAATTTCCAGAAATGGCGGACATGCCTTTCGCACCGTTCTGCAGTGAAAATACGGTGTTCGCTGTATGCGCGTCATAAAATTCCATTGGATTATTTTTAATCAGCGCAAGTTTGGCTTTGACCTTATCGCGATCTATGGATGTGTCTTTATGGTATACCATTCGTTTCGTTTCCAGCAACGCTTTGAAAACTTCGGGACTCACAATTCGTTTGTAAGGCGAAGGGCATTCATACAGTCCCATCGGAATATTGCCGGTGAGCTCCAGCATAGTTTCGATATTGCTTAACAGTGTGGCGTCACTTTCGTCCTTTGTTGCATAGTGACTTGAAATCAATATCACGGCTTTTATTCCTGTGTCGTAAATCCTCTTGGAAAATTCTACCCGTTCATTCATCGTTGCGCCGAAAGACCCCGTTGCAACAACGGGTACAACACCATTGACACGTTTCACAACATGCCTCGTCAATGCAAGTCGCTCTTCCTCGTTCAGGTGATACATTTCGCTGCTGAGGCAGTTAGCAAAAAATCCCTTAACACCGGCAGCAAGGTAGAAATCAATGAGCCTTGTAAGCGTATCATAATCGATTTTTCCATTCTGCAAAAATGGCGTAATCATCACAGGTACAAACTTTTTATCTTCAGCCTTTGCCAGAGGTGCTGTAGGCGAAATTGCTGGGCTTATTTCAACTGTCGGGCTACCGTAGTTTCGTATTGAAACCGAAGCAACGATACCTGTAGTCGTAATTTGTTTGATAAAAGTTTTTCGTGAAAACTTACTTTTAGTTTCCATTGGTTTCTGTTTTAAAATTGACTGCGCCATAGGTATCCTGCGTTACACTTTAACCTTCACTATTTTTTAAACCGTTTCATGATCTCATTCCAATTGGTAAATACGATTCCTTCAGCTTTTAAAAATTTAATAACTTCGGGGTCAGAAAACATTTTAGCTTCCCAAACACGTTGTTGCCACGATCCTGTAATGGTTTTTAGATTCTCCGTTTCTACAGACGGATGGAAAATGATTTCTGTGAGGCCTGGTTTAAGCGACTGAATGAGTATTTTGAAGTTTTTTAATTTTTCCTCGTAACTTGAGCCATTGGGTACACTGGTGAAATAATCCAGTTTTGGCAGTTTGTAGTTCGCAAATAGTTTAACGACTTCATCTGTAATTGGGTATCCCATCTTCCGAAATTCTTCAAGCACAGCTGCATCAGAGACATCAATAACATTTGCCGGGATATTGTATTCTTCCGCAACCTTGAAGAATGCCTTTATGTAATCCGGGTGGCCATACAACGTACCCATATGCGTATCAATATGGTCTGGCCGATATCCTAGTGCAATCGACTTTTCAATTTGAGCGCGAATTTCTTTTTCAACTTCTGCTGCTGATGCATGGGTGACCACTCCCGGTACGTCTCGCCACAATTTTTTATCAGGATCGAGTAAGGTCGGAACCTCTGCCATCGGAGAGACAGGGCCCCATCGGTGCGTTTTCCATTCACTCGTAAGGGTCAAATGCAAACCAATATCTTTCTTTGGATTTTTTTTAGCCCAATTGATCATGTCAGGTGCATATGCGCACGGCATCATAATTGCTGCCGATTGGATCTTGTCCTGTTTTAAATAATTGATCGCAGCAATATTGGCTTCTTCACACATGCCAATGTCATCGGCATGAAGCATGATCACTTTTTTTCCCTTGGGGAAATTTAGCTTTTCGGCCCACGTGATATGTGGTTCTTGATTTTTAGTTCGTTTACTATCCACAGTCAAAGCGCCACTTTGCAGTATAAGAACTAAAACAACGATAATGTTTATTCCAATGCTTTTCATCATGAGTTCCTTAAAGGTTTTATTTGCCACTAACTTAAAGGTAGAGCGGTGGACGCTGCTATCAAATAGCAAAAAACAACATTGCGCAATTTGACCTACGATTTGCGTGAAGTGTGAAAAAATGAGGTGGTAATAATGATACTTTTATAGCAGGTGATTTGCGTTCGTATTTGCAGTATTGTGAATTGATAGCATGCACACTTCATAACATGAGTACGCGTAATTTCTTACTGTTGCACAAATACCTTCTGGCTAGTCTGTGGGTGTTGTCTATTGCCACTTATGCATGCGCACAGGACTTTAAAGTTGGAGCTGCCGTTCGCGTCATTACGCCAGATCCGCTGTTACCTGTTTCCGGCGGAGTAGGCCAACCGAAAAAATCAACACAAAAGAAAGGTGATCTCTTTGTTCGTGCCATGGTCCTTGAACGTGGAAAAACGCGTGTGGCTATCGTGAGTGTTGATAATCTTGGGTGGTCATCGGCCTTGGGTGATCGTTCAAGAAGCTTGATCAAAGGAATCCCTCCTGAGAACATCCTTATCGGCGCCACACATACACATAGCGCACCCGATGCCTATGGTTTCCCCGATGAGGCTGGTAAATCGCAGGCTGACATGGGATATCTTGATTGGTGTGTAGGCCAAATAGCAGATGCTGTTCAGGAGGCGGAAAAAAATCTCACCCCTGCATCTCTCAAAATTGCTGTAGGTGAAGCGAACGGTAAAATTTCTTATAACTATTATGCTGATAAACTGTATGATCCCCGTTGTGGTGTGATGCAGGCCATTGCCGAGTCTGGTAAGGACAAAGGAAAAGTGATTGCTACACTTGTGAATTATGCCATTCATCCGGAAGTTATCGGTTCCAGTCAAGGCATACTGAGTCCTGATCTATGCGGACCGTTGTACGATCGCATCGAGGCGAAAACGGGTGGTGTTGCAATTTTTATGAATGGTGCTCAGGGAGGCATGGTCACGGCTGATACCCGACTTGAAAACGGAAAGGAAGCAAATACCTGGGAAGAATGCATTCGTATTGGAAATTTGCTGGCAGACGAGGCGCTTCGCATCATTGAAAAAGCTGAAATTCAAAAGGTGCCCAAACTGCTTTGTGAATCCCGAATAATCAATTTCCCTGTTGAATCGGAAATGATGCGTTATATTCTGAAAAATTCTCCTGTTAAAATGACTTCGGTGAAAGATGATATAATCAGTACGCGTTTAAATTATTTGGAAATAGGAACAGCCAAAGTACTTACCATTCCGGGCGAAGCATTGCCGAATATCGGGTTTTATATCAAACGGAATATGAATACTGACAACGCTTTCCTTTTCGGGCTTACCAATGATGCATTTGGATATATACTCACGAAGGTTGACTTTAATAGCTTCAAACGATATGATTATGTTAGTCGTACCAGCCTTGGAGAAATGACGGGAGAGATCTACATCAGTGAAGTATTACAATGGCTAAAAGACAGGCATCAAAGTAAAGCAGAAAAAAAATAAAGATATTCTAAGCATAAATAATTTCACTCATTTAAATTAACCAGAATGACCAGACGATTCATTTGCATGATAACGGTGCTGTTGCAATTTATTTTTTTATCTCATATTCATGCGCAGTCGGCCTTGACTCCGGAGACAGCCTTACATGGATACCTTAACAATGGCGATAAAGCGTATCACTGGGAGCTAAAAGAGACGTATACGGTTGGGGATGCTAAAGCTTATAGCTTATTACTTACTTCTCAACAATGGCACGAATACATCTGGACCCATCAGTTAACCATTCTTGTTCCTGCTGAAAATGAATATGACGGCGCCCTGTTGTTCATCACGGGTGGAAGTAACAAAAAAGGTTTACCCAATTGGAACAGTAAGGATGATAAATTTCTTCAGGCGCTTGGTAGTGTTGCAACAAAGAACAAAAGCATTGTTGCTTTGCTTCGTCAAACACCGAATCAACCGCTTCATGGCGACCTTACTGAAGACGCGTTGATTTCATATACACTGCATAAATTCAAAGAAGACGGCGACTACTCCTGGCCATTACTTTTTCCAATGGTGAAGAGCGCGGTGCGTGCCATGGATGCGGTTCAAGAATTTGCAAAAAACACCTTACAGCATGAGGTAAAGCGTTTTGTGGTTTCCGGAGCTTCCAAACGTGGATGGACCACCTGGCTTACTGGCGCGAGCGATAGCCGGGTGGTTGCCATCGCTCCAATGGTAATTGATATTTTGAATATGCCGGTGAATCTCGATTATCAAGTTAAAATGTGGAAAGATTACAGCGTTCAAATTGAGGATTATGTAAAACTTGGAATACCACAAACAGCGACTTCTGAAAAAGGTCAGGCGATTACGACGATGGTGGATCCCTATTCCTACAGAAAAAAATTAACCATGCCCAAGATGCTTATCATGGGAACCAACGATGAATATTGGACTGTCGATGCTATCAAACATTATATTGATAGTATTCCGGGTCAGAACTTTGTTCATTATGTACCCAACGTCGGTCATGACTTGGGTGATAAAAAGCAAGCGTTGGCAGCATTGAGCGCCTTCTTTGGGGCGACTGTAGCCAATAAACCTTATCCTGTTTGTCAACCAGATTTGACATACGGAAAGAAAGGTATTACGCTGAAAGTAAAAGCGACGCCGGATGTTTTGGTGGATGCGATTCTTTGGTCTACAAGTTCGACTGATACTGATTTTCGCGATGAGAAGTGGGAAGGAAAAAGTCTTGGGCTAAAGAAGAAGTCTGCTGTGATCACTTCTGTACAACCTTATCCCGCCAGTGGATATCGTGCATTTTATCTCGATCTGAAATATAAAGATTCGAATGGGGGAGAGTATACAAAAAGTACGCGGATGTATGTGGCGGATAATGATGAGGTCTTTGTAAAGTAAGGTAACTATTAAATGAAGCGGTTCTTTTATTTCCAATTTTTTCTTCTTTGCAGCGCGGTCGCTTTCGGGCAACAAAATGCAGATGCGATCAGAAGAACCTTTTTGGATGCTAATACAGGAACTGTATTGGTGGCCTCGCACCGAGCTACGCATAACGTGTATCCCGAAAATTCCTTAAAGGCAATTCAGGAATCCATAAGAATTGGTGTTGATATTATAGAAATTGATGTGAAGGTATCAAAAGATGGCGTTCCGTTTTTGATGCATGATCGTACGCTGGATCGTACGACAACAGGGAAAGGTGATCCGGAAGAATTTACGTGGGACGAGTTACAGCAATTGTTTATCATTGATAAAGGCAAAAGGACATCTCTCAAAATTCCTTCCCTAAAAGATGCGTTAGAACTTGCCTATGGTAAAATTCTCGTTGATCTCGATTTGAAAACGGACAAAGTAGAAGAAGTAATCGGGGTGGTTAATAAAACAGATACAAAAGATATTGTATTCTTTTTTGATAGCGACTATAAAGTGTTATCCCGTATACACGCAGCCGATAAAGATTTTATGATTATGCCGCGAGCTCATTCCATAGAACAAGCCGATTCAGCGATCAGTTTATTTGATCCTCCCGTCGTTCATATTGACTTTTCGTTTTATAACCCGGAATGTGTTCAGTCGATTCAAAGCAGTTATGCACGTATTTGGATCAACGCATTGGGTGACGCTGACAAGGACATAAAAAGTGGTAAAGAAAAACGTGCGCTTAAAAAATTATTACAGCACGGCGCCAATGTAATTCAGACGGACGAACCTCAGTTGTTGCTGCAAGCACTTCGTGAAAGAGGTTTACATCCTTAACGTAAATTTGAATGAGAAAAATTGCAATCATAGTTTTAATTCTTGCTATCATCGGGTCGACTTTGTCGTGTCAGACTAAGAGAGACGAAACGACGAGCAGTGAAGCATTTATTTCAAACATTGTTTTTCCTTATCAGGATGAACATGTGCATGGTTCAACGCTTGTTGAATTACCCAACGGTGATTTACTCACGGCATGGTTCCAAGGTTCTGGTGAGCGTTGGGCAGATGACGTAAAGATTATGGGTTCACGACTGGTAAAAGGTGACACGACTTGGTCTTCAACTTTTGAAATGGCTGATGTACCCGGATTCCCGGATATTAATCCAATCATGTTTATGGATCGGAATCAACGGTTATGGCTAATGTGGTATCCCGTGTTAGCCAATCAGTGGGAGACTTCTATTCCCATGTATCGCATCAGTGAAAATTATTCTTCTGCCGGGCCACCTATTTGGTCATGGCAAGATGTTCTCTTTGTAAAAGCTGGCGACAAAACAGAGCGTGGTATTCAACCGGATGATAGTTTTGTGCAGCAAGTAAATCAGCAATTAGAAGATTATGAGAAATACCTGGGCGCATCGTTGTTGCCTACCCTTCCCGATAGTGTCAGCAAACCATTGCTTATAGAATGGAAAAAATATAAAGTTAAAATGGACAGTCTTTCGAAAGGAAAGAATATGATTCGGGCGGGACGGATTGAAGATGGCGATAAAGAAACTCCAGCTCAGTTGGGCTATCCGTTAACAAGGCGAATTGGCTGGCAGACGAAAAACAAAGCAGTATTTCTTGGTAATCGTATGGTTGTACCGTTGTATTCGGACGGTTTCGATTGTTCGCTGTTTGCTATTTCCGATGACGCGGGAAAGCACTGGATATTTAGTAATCCTGTACTGGGCGGTGCTGGTATCCAGGCGACAATTGCAATTGGGAAGGACAGTATTTTAGTCGCTTACTTACGTGACAATGGCCCACCGCCACAGCGGATGCAACGTACCGAATCTCGTGATAAGGGACTTACGTGGAGCATTCCCAAAGATGATGTACTACCAAACCCGGGTGCAGGCTTTGATCTTGTTACACTGTCGACTGGCGAGTGGGTGATGATTTTCAACGATACTGAAAACGGAAGGTATAACCTGAGCGTTGCAGTATCAGATGACGAAGGTAAATCCTGGAAATGGAAAAAGCATATCGAGAATGATACACGGTCGGAAAAACCAACATCCAGTCACTATCCATCGGTGATTCAAGGTGCGGATGGCCGGATCCATGTTTCTTACAGCTTTCATCGAAATGACATCAAGCCTGGAAAAACGGTGAAGTATGTTTCTTTTCCTTTGAGTTGGGTAAAGAATTGAATGCTTAATAAACGTTCAGTCTGTTAGCGATCTAATATAAAGTAAACTATTAGACTAGTATTATATGATCAAGAATAAACAAACGCTTATATCTATTTTGATCGTAGGTATGGCGCTGGGCACCGCCTGGGCTATCCGTGGTAAATTTGGACATGAGCAGGGCGCTGCGTGGGCAGGGGCTATCGGTGCCATATCGGTTGTCCTGGTCGCAAAACGACGTGACTGGTATAACAATGTATTTAAAATTGCATTGGCCGCTGCTGTTGGATGGGGATTGAGTGGTATGATCAGCTATGGACAAATTGTTGGTTATGGCCGAAGCGTAGATTTTGGAAATGCCTATTATGGTTTGCTGATGCTTTTTGTAATTGGGGTGTTGTATGGTTTTTTAGGAGGCGGACTTTTTGGGCTTGCGTTAGCGGACTCAAAAGATTTTAAAGTGACCTGGACTTCACTAATTGCGGAAATGTTAGCCTTTGCATTATTAACGTATGGCCTATTGATTAATCAATTGGAATGGTTCATGACGCCACCACGTTCTGAATTATGGGCAGCTTGTTTAGGAGCATCGATCGCGTTAGGATGGTATGTGTTGAGGAACAGGCAGCAAGGCGTATTAAAGGTTGCGATCTGGTCTGCGTTGGGTGCAGGCGTTGGTTTTGCGTTCGGTAATTTTTTGCAAGTGCTCGGCGCAGGTTCATCCTTGTCAATCAACTTTTGGAATGTAATGGAATATTCGATAGGATTTTTTGGTGGCTTGGGTATGGCCTATGGTACATTAACTTCATCATGGGCCGTGTCGAATGATCATGTCAATAAACACGCTAACCTTTTTCCTATTTTGTTTCTGATGGTTTTTATTCCTTTTGTGTTGTGGGATCAGTCCTTTGTAACCGAGAAACTCAAATTCATAGTTGAGTTAGGCGGAAACGGAGAGACTATTTTTTGGTTTCAGAGCCTCGCTTTAATATCTATCGTGGTATGCATAGTAATTATAATAGCAAAATATTATCGTTCGCAATTCAATTTTAATGACGTTAGGACTATTTTTCTCTTATACCTGGGAGTGTATACATTTCTAAGTTTTCTTCTGACCGGTATTTATACGCATCCTATAGAACAGTATCTGTATCTCGTCAATATTGTTGTCATCGTGCTGGTGCTACCTGGTATCCGTAATAATTTTGAAGTGAAGCAAGAATCTTCGGGACCATGGGTGACCGCTACTTTAGTTTCCGTGTTGCTCATTGCCATGTTTGCAGTAATTGCCATACAGACGCATGGCGAATTAGGTGGGAGTCAAACTCGATTTAAATGATTAATGTAGCTGTTATCGGATTTGGGTTTATGGGCATCACACATGCCTTGAATATACTAAAGAATAAAAGATTGTCTCTTCGCGCCATTATTACACGGAACGTAAACGGGATTTCAGAAAAACTTGCTGAGCAGGTTGGAAACTTCTCTGGTGGAGAAGTTGATGTGAACGCAATCCTTCAGGTTCCGGTATATAAAACCCTTCACGAATGCTTGAAGACAGAGCGGATTGATGCTGTACAAATATGCGTTCATACGGACCAGCATTATGAAATGGCAAAGGAAGCAATTGAAAACAAGTTGCATGTTTTCCTGGAAAAACCTATCACGTTACGGCTTGAGGAAGGACAATTGTTGATTGCATATGCAAAGCATCAAAAAGTTAAGTTTATGGTTGGTCATGTTGTTCGCTTCATGCCACCCTACCGGAAGCTGAAGGAATGGATAGATAACCACGAATTTGGCGCGGTGAAGTTTATATCATTGACACGCTTTTCAGGATTGCCTTCGTGGGGTCAGTGGAAAGAGAAGCAAGCGAAATATGGTTCTTCTGGCGGAGCTTTGTTTGATCTCCTAATTCATGATATTGATTTTTTGAATTATACTTTGGGCGTACCGGAAAAAATTGAGTCAGTATGTTATTCAGGTGCGCTCAGCGTACACGATTATATTGTTGCACATTGGAATTACCCACACTCAAAAGTGAAAATTGAAGGCGGAAATATATTTCATTCATCTTTTCCGTTTCAAGCCGGATACATGGCGCAATTTGAAACTGGAAGTGTTGTTTATTCAACATTGCATCCGGAATTTATTCAGGTATGCACCCATGAGAAAATGGACAATGTTCCTGCCGGAAATGCTATGGATGGTTTCTACAACGAGATTGATTATTTTGCCTCCTGTATTGAGAATGACACCGAACCTCTTGAATGTACACCAGCCTCATCGTTGAAAACTATTGAACTGTGCTATGATCATCTATGAAGGCCAATAGTCATAGGTGTGGCTGATAACTCAATATTTGATTTATGAAAAAAAATTTAGCCCTTTACGGGGGAAAGAAAACGGTCGAGAAGAATTTTGTCTGGCCCGTTTTTAATGAAAGGGATGTGGATGCAGTTACTCAGGTAGCGCAAAGCGGCCAATGGGGAAATCCTGATTGTCGCGGTCTGGTCGAGAAATTCGAAAAGGAATTTGCTGGATATTGTGATAGTAAGTACGCCATCTCTTGCGTAAATGGTTCAGTAGCTTTACGGCTTGCGCTTATCGCATCAGGTGTTAAACCGGGTGATGAAGTAATTGTTCCTCCTTATACGTTTATTGCAACGGCCACTATTGTGATTGAAGCGAACTGTGTTCCAGTCTTTGTGGATATCGAACCAGATACCTACAATCTTGATCCTTCCAAAATTGAGGCGGCGGTTACAGATCGGACCAGGGCAATTATTCCGGTTCATTTCGCCGGGCAAGCGTGTGACATGGATCAGATCATGGCGATAGCAAATAAACATAATCTTGTTGTCATTGAAGATGCCGCGCACGCCCACGGCGGAGAATATAAAGGCAAGAAACTAGGGAGCATTGGCCATGCCGGTTGCTTCAGTTTTCAATCATCAAAAAATTTGAATGCGGGGGAGGGTGGATTAGTGGTAACGAATGACGAGACGTTGTACAACATCATGAACTCGCTGCGAAACGTCGGCCGTGTGAAAGACGGTCAATGGTATGAGCATCATTATATCGGGTGTAACTATCGGATCACACAATTTCAAGCGGCTTTGCTTTCACAACAGTTGACGAGATTGGATGAGCAAACGAAGTTACGAGATCAAAATGGAAAATATCTCAATAAGCTACTGGAATCAGTAGAAGGAATAAGTCCGCTTACGCGTGGTCACGGTGAAACAATGCACACGTATCACCTTTATATTTTTCGATATGACAAGACAAAATTTAATGGCTTGCCAAAAAAAGAGTTTTCAGAAATGCTTGCGGCAGAAGGTGTTCCTTCTTTTATGGGGTATCCCAGACCGATTTATGAACAGCCATTGTTTCAGAAAAAGAATTTCATGTGCTACGCGATTCCCGAAAATGTAGATTATACAAAGGTTCATTGCCCAGTAGCCGAGCGTGCATGCTATGAAGAAGCTATTTGGATACTACAACACGCGATGTTAGGTACAAAAGAAGATATGAATCAGTTTGTTGAAGCGATAAAGAAGATCAAGCAAGCTGCGTTATCTTAAGATTATACCCATTGTACCTATCTGGTTTTCACCATCATGGAGCGCGATTCGTCGGTGAATCGGTGCCCGTGATAATTGAATACGGAACACCGATTATCAAATCAAAAAGTTAAATTTAGAATTTACTCAGGCCGACTGCTTCGTTAACATGTGTTTTTTTCGGTACTCCATCGGCGTCAAACCTTTTATTTGTTTGAACTGTCTAGCAATATTTTTGCTATCACTTAACCCAAGATCCAAAGCAATTTCAAAGATGGTCATATCAGTCTCTAAAAGTTTTTGTGTAAACTTTTCGATCCGTTGATTATAGATATATTCGTACACCGGATATCCTGTTGTTAGAATAAATCTCTTTTCAAGTGATCTCCTTGAAAGCGGAACTTCTTTCAAGACCTGATCTACCTTAAGATTTTTATCCAGGTTGCAATGGATATATTTCAGCGCACTTACAATATATTTGTCTTTGCTGGCAAAGATATCCGTAGAATGACGCGTCACAACCTGTGTCGCTTTAACGATAATGTCAGGCGCATGGCACGTTTTTTCCTCGATCATTTGTTCCATTAAACGTGCAGCTTCATATCCGCTTTTCTCCGAATCCAATTCAATACTAGATAAGGGTGGGTCAGATAAATCACAAACCATTTCATCGTTATCCACCCCCAACACGGCAACTTCGTCAGGGATGCGAATACCGGCATGCTTGGCTGCTTCAGTGATATGATGCCCTTGATTGTCATCGCAGGTCATCAATGCTATAGGTTTTGGCAGAGATTTTAACCAATCACTCAGCGCCGATGGTTTATAATACCAAAGGTCCGTGGAATGAGAATTTGTTTGTTCGTAATAGTGAACATTAAATCCCGCTTCCTGTATACGTTCTTCAAAACCTTCTGCGCGTTCACGTGACCAAACGATGTTGCCAAATCCATAGAATGCAAAATTTTTGAATCCTTTCTTTAAGAAGTAGTCTGCTCCTAATCGTCCCGTCTCCTTATATGCGCCCGTGATGTTAGGAATGTCAGTAAATCTTTCTTTAAAATCCTGTGCAATAACCGGAATGTTTGCTTTTGTAAACTTTTCGACTTCTTCATCATTGTAAAACTGACCGATAATACCATCGGCTTCCCATTCCTTTGCCCATTTTAAAATGCCATCGATGCCAATGGTTTCGCGAAAGTAGGTTGGCATTTTACAGAACGTCCAGGGACCGTGGTCTTTGGAGTACCGCGTAATTCCGCGAAGAATATTTTTATTATATTCTTCGGCAAAGTCGCTTAGTAAAATCAGTTTGATCATAAGTGTTGTATGTTAGGTAAATGAGTTTCATGATATAAAATCTTCTGATCCGATTCATCATTAATACAATAAATCATATCGGACTAACTGCAACATGTCTGATATTATGGTGAAAGAACGTTGTCTCTCGTAATTTCCTCAACAGTGTTTCGCTGTCTCCCTTAGTAAAGGGCTTTAATGGTTTCCTAACGGTTCCGCAGTCTATTCCAAGAAACCGCATGATTTCTTTTCCAGCAGTTATACCGTTGTGCTTCAAAATAATTTTGTAGATGGCGTCTGCTTCTCCCTCGAGGGTCACTACCGATTTCAAATCGCCAGCCTGATGTGCTTGCAGCATTTGTTGGTAGATATCTCCCATGTAATTATAAGTACTTCCCACGTAATGTCGGTTCCCCGCTGCATAGAGCATCATAAATGCTTCATCTGTGCCCCAGTAAAGAGAATAATTCTCCTTGGCAAAGTGAATACAATGTTGATAATCGACGATGTCTGTAAAGCTATTTTTAAGCCCGGCAAAATTTGGAATGCGCCTTGATGCTATTTCGAGGAAACTAATTAAAGGGAAATTCACCCCGGTAAGAAATGGAATATTATAATAATAAAAAGGTGTCTTGGAAGCGGCAGCGGCTACATATTCACATTGCTCGACTAATTCCTCTAGTGTTTTTGGTCGGAAGTAAAATGTAGCAACCATTGCAATGCCATCTACCCCATGCGATTGCGCATGCTCCGCCATGCGTGCGGTTTCATACAGGTTACAACTCCCCACATGTACGAATATCTTAAAATCCGGTCGATTCAGTTCCCTACGGTGTAAAGTCCACGTTTCAACAAGTTTAAGACGTTCTTCAACGCTAAGTGACATGCACTCGCCGGTGGTTCCATTAAGAAAGATGCCATTTGCACCTGTGTTAATACAGTGCCGGAATAGATCGGGAATCCGTTCATAATTTATCATTCCATCCTCATCCATGGGAGTGAAGGTTGCATTGAGGATTTCTACATTATTAGAATTCATATAAGAGCTTTAAAGCATTGCAAAAACTTGGTCGTTTTAGCATACCTCAAGTTGAACAACCTTTTCAGGGGAATCAATGGAGGCCATTACTAAAAAGATGTATAAAATTCTGATAAATTTTGCGATCCTTTTTATACCTTGGAGCGGATGATTTTCATTGGTTAGACTTTTGGCTTTGAATTTCTCGCATGCAATTACAAACTCATTCGCTTCATCAACGGTATTGTGTTATTCCCCAAAGTGTCCTGAAACGGATAGTTAACCACCCACTGTGTAGCAATTTATATTTGACTGAAATTGGATATGAAGATGAAACGGTTTTTCATCCATTTACAAAAAGTAAGGGCAGTGAATATTTATTAGTCTATGTTTCTAAGGGTGAGGGAAGGTATCGTGTGAATAAGAAAGTATATCCTGTTACGGAGAATGATTTTTTTGTTTTGCCGGTTCGATTTGCGAATGGTTTGGAGTCATCGAGTAGAAATCCCTGGAGTATCTACTGGGCATACTTTTCCGGAGCCCAGGCCCAAAAAGTTGTTCAACACTTGGTCGGAAAGCAATATTCCCCGAAGAAAGCAAAACCATTGATTGGAAGAATCGCCCAGTTTAATGACATTCTTCATCACCTTGAGTTGATGGAAAATATTGAGAACCTTGTATACGCAAACAGTCGCTTCTATAGTTTTTTGTGTTCCTTCAGGCTCATGGTATTGTCTTCGCGAAAACACGGTAGTAAAGATGGCGTCATTCAGAGTATCGAATACATGAGAGAGAACATAAACACCATGGTTACCTTGGAGGACCTCGCTGAAGTTGCGGGATTGTCCGTATCACATTATTGCGCATTATTCAAACAGAAAACAATGCAAACACCTATGCAGCTTTATACATCGATGAAAATTCAGCGTGCATGTCAGTTATTGCAAAATAGGACTCAAACTATAAAATCTATTTCCTATAGCCTTGGATTTTTCGATCAATATCATTTCTCGAAAGTCTTTAAACAAATCATGGGAGTGCCTCCTAAGAGTTTTAGAAATCATGGAGGGGATTAGAAGATTGGATTGTTAAAATTGAAGATTTAAGATTGACCCCGGCATATTGATGTGGAATTTTACAACCTTTAAATCTTCCTTCGCAATCCATCAAAACGCATTTTGAGGTATGATATTCGCGAAAGGTGCGTGTGTTTGATGAAAGGAATGTAAACTTGGATAGATATTTTAACAGGAACTTAGTAGAAACAACTTTATGAAGTCAAATCGAATAATTGTTCCTCTCATTTTTTTGATTTTTTCTGTTATCTCTTTTCTAACAAATATTCTTGGACCACTGGTACCAGACATTATTGACAGCTTTAACCTCAGCATTGGTATAGCTGGTTTTTTACCTTTTTCATTTTTTGTTGCATACGGTGTAATGTCCATTCCTTCCGGAATATTGATTGAAAAATATTCTGAAAAAAAGGTCTTGATTGCTGCTTTTATACTGGCATTCGCGGCTGCTTTAGTGTTTGCTATAATTCCAACATTTCAAATGGCCTTGCTTTCGCTATTTTCCATTGGAATTGGTATGGCAATGCTACAGGTGGTTATTAATCCATTACTTCGACATGCAGGAGGAGAGGAGCATTTTGCTTTCAACTCCGTCCTTGCCAATTTCTTTTTCGGTGCCGCATCGTTCTTAAGTCCGTTGTTGTATAGCGCCATGGTTAGCAATATCCATAGCAATAATGCTAGTGGTATTATTTTATTTTTCAATAAGCTGGTAACGCCTGAATTGAAATGGGTTTCACTGTATTGGGTTTTTGCACTCACTTGCCTGATAATGATTGTAGTCATTGGCTTAATTAAATTTCCAAAAGTTGAGTTAAAGGCTGATGAGAAAATTGATACCGGCGTTGCCTTCAAAGATCTGCTTCGTAATAACAATGTAATCCTTTATTTCATTGGCATATTTGCATATGTGGGAACCGAACAAGGTATCGCAAACTGGATGTCAAAATTTCTTCAGCTTTATCATGGCATCGATCCGGCTACAGGTGGGGCATCAGCCATTTCTTATTTCTGGGGGTTGATTACCGTGGGATGTTTTTTAGGATTGCTGTTGTTGAAGTTATTTGATAGTCGCGGGGTGTTGGTGGTATTTGCATCGGGTGGCATCATAACATTATCAATGGCTTTATTCGGATCGATGAACATTGCCTTAATCGCTTTCCCTGCAACCGGTTTCTTTCTTTCAATAATGTGGTCTGTTATCTTTTCTCTGGGAATGAATTCCGTTCCGCATCATCACGGCACTTTCTCAGGGATTTTATGCACAGGTATTGTCGGGGGTGCCGTCGTTCCCTTGATTATCGGTGGCATCGCAGAATTGATAGGACTTAAATTGGCCATGCTGTTTTTATTCATAACACTGGGTTACATTCTTTCCATTGGGGTATGGGCAAAGCCGATCATCAACAATGCAGTTGTAAAAAACTGGAACGAACTTTTCAAAGTTAAAATCCAGTAGGGATGAAATATGTAGACATGCGGTTTGGTATTATTAATTTCAGTGTATAATTATTTAAATGAATTCATTACCTCTAATTGACCTTTCGATCATTGCCTTATACCTGCTCGGAATGATTGGGGTTGGCGTCTATTTTTCCAGAAAAAATAATAGTACGGATCAATTCACGAAAGCTTCAGGGCATATACCGGGATGGGCACTGGGAATAAGTCTTTATGCAACTTTTCTCAGTAGCAACACATTCCTTGGTGTACCCGGAAAAGCATTTGGAAGTAATTGGAATTCTTTTGTCTTCAGCCTTTCCATGCCGGCTGCCGCCTGGATAGCCGCGAAGTATTTTGTCCCTTTTTATAGAAAGAGTGGCGAGATCAGCGCATACACACATCTTGAACACCGTTTTGGGCCTTGGGCCAGAACTTATGCGATGCTTTGTTTCGTGCTTACCCAACTGGCCCGGATGGGTTCTATATTTTTTGGAATAGCCTTAACGTTGGAAGCACTCACTGGAATAGATATGCGGACAATCATGGTCGTGAGTGGAATCTGTATTATAATTTACACCATGCTTGGGGGGATGGAGGCTGTTATCTGGACCGAGGTTGCCCAGGGTATTATCAAGACCATTGGCGCAATGGTGGTCTTGGGTATCGTGATCATGGAAATGGAAAATGGTTTTTCTGACATTATCGGCATTGGAAGCGCTGATGAAAAGTTCAGCCTGGGAAGTTTTAGTCTTACTGATTTTACCACGTCTACATTTTGGGTTGTATTTCTATATGGTTTTTTTATCAACCTCAATAACTTCGGTATCGACCAAAATTATGTACAACGGTATCATACGGCAAAAAATTCCAAAGAAGCTGCCCGCAGTATCTGGCTTTGTGTGTATTGGTATTTGCCGGTGTCTATGGTGTTTTTCTTTATTGGAACTTCTTTGTATGCATACTTTCACCAACATCCCGAGCTTATCGAGGCCGTCAAGCAACAAGTTGCCACCGATAAGGGTATACCTGCAACAGCACTAACGCCTGCGGACTACGGCGACAAAGTACTACCACATTTTATGGTCACGAAGGTGCCGCATGGATTGCTTGGATTAATTATTGCCGCCATTCTTTCTGCAGCTATGAGCACTATTAGCAGCGGTATGAATAGCAGTGCCACCGTATTTTTAAAAGATATTTACCAACGATATATCGACAAGGATATATCGCCTAAGAAAGAATTGCTTGTACTTTATATCGCCACTGCAGCTATGGGCGTATTAGCCATCGTTACCGGCATTGTCATGATTGGCGTAAAAAGTATTCTTGATTTATGGTGGCAACTTGCAGGAATTTTTGCTGGTGGTATGCTCGGCTTATTCCTGTTGGGTATGATCAGCAGAACCGCCGGAAATGCTGTTGCCAAACTGGCCACTATGATTGGTATCTTGGTAATAATATGGATGACATTTTCAAGTCTACTTCCCGACCAGTATGATGGCTTGCGAAATCCACTTCACATGAATATGGTAATTGTCGTTGGAACGCTCTCAATTTTTCTAAGTGGTTTGTTAATCTCAAGGTTAAAAAAAACTTAGTTGCTTAACCGAAATGTTGATTACCTTGGACTCCTCGCAACTATCGAATTTTTAAGTCAAGTTGCAAAGTATTAACATATAAGATATGGATAGCAACTTGTCAGAAATTCTGGAAATACCAGAACGGGCCAAAACGTTACTCGAAGATCCCGCGAAATATTCTTTGCCTTTACATGTTCCTTACCTCGCAATGGGTTCATCGCACTTTGCGACACTTGCTTTTAAATACATGGGTTTTGAGATTTACCCGGAAATAGCTTCTGAATTTCATGCATACTTAAAAAAGGAAAATAAGATTCCTGAAGCTGTTATCTTATCACAATCGGGTAGAAGTAGTGAACCTGTTTGGTGTACTTCGCTGGTGGATGCGTACACGGCGATCACAAATGATCTTAATAGTCCTTTGGCACTTGCAAAAAATGCAAAGCAGGTAATTGCAATTATGGCTGGTGAGGAACATAATTCGTCCAGTAAAACGTATACCAATACATTGCTAACGCTTTTCAAAGGATTCGGAATAGATGTAACGCCAGGGCTAAACGTATTGGTAAATAATATGGCTGTCTACCAGGATCGGGGAAAAGCAATGGCCAAGGAAGTTTTTGAACTACTGCAATCAGGCACTATTCATGGGATATACATTGTTGGCAATGGCCCAAATATTGCCACCGCCATGGAAGCTGCGCTGATATTAAGTGAAAGCACAAAGCGTAACTTTCACGGTTTGCCTATGGCGCAATACGATCATGGACCGAAAGAAACTGCTAAAAATAGCGTTATAATTCAAATTGTTTCTCAAGGACCTTCCTATGTCCGCACTATAAAGTTGGCCGAAATATTAAAAAAAGCTGGAGCACATGTTATCCAGGTAGAAGAAAAAAATGTCTCAGAAAACCTTTCTGTGGTGAATAACATCGTTCCCTTCAACTTTATGGCTTATTACCTGGCGCAGAAGCTGAATGTAGGAAGTACGTTTACTGTAGGCGGAAAAGTAACTGAAGTTGACGTGTAAAAATTTCTTAAAATTTTCCTTGCTTTTTTGTTAGAATGAAAAATTTATCAAGATCTTCTCCGACCGCTTCTTCGAAAGCAGTTTGCATATCACCGGGCTGAGGATGTTTATGCTTCCATTTGTTAAAGTAGTTTTTAATCGCAAGGTCAATCTTCTCCTGACCCAATGCTGATTCCATTAAGTACATCCACAAAGCTGTTTTTATATAGGAGACCATTCCATACTCGTCGCTACTTGGGAATTTATCAGCAGGTATATCCATTGCGGATTCCATCGGAAGGTTTTTATGGATAACCTCATAGATTACTCCCAAAAATTTATCGGTGGGTAGCTTTCTAATGTGAGCAGGGATATTTTTTCCAAACATGCTATTGCCTCTATACTTTTCAGCTTCATACCTGAATTGAAAATAAGTATTCAAACCCTCGTCCATCCAGGTATGTGCTCTTTCGTTACTGCCAAGCATACTCATAAACCAATTGTGCCCTATCTCATGCGTTATAACGCCGTCCAAAGATTCCTCTGTTGCATCAGGATCTGTTATCAGAGTGATCATTGGATATTCCATTCCGCCACTGGAATTATTTGCAGGCCCTTCGACTACCTGTACCACGGGATACTCATAATCGCCAATCCATTCACTATATTTTCTCACCGCATCTTCAATATAATCTATGCTATTGTTCCATAGAGTTTTCTTTTTATTGTGGTAGTAAGAAAAGCCATCTATGATTTTGCCACTGGGTAGTCGAATGGTGTCGTATTGTATCACCACATCTTTATCGGCAAACCATGCAAAGTCAGGAACATGCTTTGCTTCGTATGCAAGTGTTTTTGTCCTGTTGCTGGAATACGGCGTATATAAAGCAGGTTTCTTTTTACGCTTTGCTGTATTCTTTCTTCCCACGGTCTTATATACTTCCAATTCTTCCCTTGTCAGTAGCGATCCAGTTGCACCAACGACATAGTGTGATGGAACTGTAAGGCTAACAGCATAATCTGCATACTCACTATAAAATTCTCCCATGTCTAGATAAGGAAATTCATGCCATCCTGCGGCATCAAAGACTGCTGGTTTAGGATACCATTGGCATGCCATAAACTGCGTACCTGAGTGGCCAGATCTTGAAAAATATGGTGGAAGTAAAACCTTAAAAGGTGTGCTAATAGTGACTGACTCGCCCGGTTTCAATGGACTCGGAAGTATTACCTTTATTACATCAATGTATTGTGGATTAGGATGTGGCTCTGTCTGCGCAGGTTGATCATTTATTTTGAATGCCAAGCCATCAATTGATCCGATTCCCGCGTGACTTTCTTTCTTTGAACGCGCACTATCATTCTTGATTTGAGTCATGAGCGCAGTCGAATCATGCTTGTAAGCATTAGGCCAGATATGAAACCAGATGAAGCTTAAGGTATGTGGAGAATTGTTTTTATAAACGATATTTTCAAAACCGATTATTGATTTTTCTGCATCATTTAGCTCGGCTTGTATTGTGTAACGAAGTTCCTGTTGCCAATAGGAGCTTTGGGCTACTGATACCCCACTTATCAGTAAGGCGAGAATTAGAAGAAACGGTTTCATTAATAAAGTTTAGAATTTTAAAAGTAGCTAAAACTGCCACTGATTATAACATGGTGTAAGTTTATTGCTATCTGTGTATTTAACAGACACAGAAACAATAGTTTCATTAAGATTAACTGAATGGTCGGGAAGCTTATCTACATGAGACTTGAAATCTTTTATATAGTTCTTACTGATTGGATTCCGCTGCGACGGGTGTATTTGAAAATCTAGGTGCTGACGTATGAATATTATCGTTTCTTAACACAAATTCTGCTCTTCTGTTTTTTTGGTGATCTTCTTCCGAACAATCTACAGCATAGCAAGGTACCACTGGAAGTGATTCCCCATATGCCTTTTGTATAATCCGGTCTTTTGAAATACCATGGCCTGCCAAATATTTAGTCACTACCTGTACTCGTCTTTGCGATAGCCCTATATTATAGTCTTCATCACCTCGGTCGTCAGCGTGGCCAGCAATCAGTAGTTTCAAAGATCGATCGTGTTCCAAAATCATTTTCACTTGATCAAGATAGATTTTATCTTCCTCGTCTAAGGTTGCCATGTCAAAGTCAAAATATATATTTCGCAGGTTGGTGCGATCTGATTTTTCCATGCCTAACTTCTTTAACACTGGCGAAGGATCTGTTCTGATTTTTGATAAATTCCCTTTCGTCAGATATTCGTTTCCTTTAGGCGTCTTAAGATACAACAGACTATCTTTCTCAGTTATTTCGGTAAGCGATTTACCAGAAGTAATGTACATTTTAGAAGTACCTTGCTCGGTATCTACTACAAGCAGTTCAGATCCGCTTCCATCGTCTTTATTTTTTAATAGTATGGAAAAATTTTCAGTTTCCGGTCCGTTCTTTGGTATGTTTAGTTCCTGGGAGGTTGTTTGATAATTTTCATGCGCCACCGTTACGTCATATGCTTTACCACGTTCACCCAGAAAGGTTAAAGATCCTTTATCTGTTTCAACAGCAAGTGTATCCCCTGTACTTTTTTCAGTAACAATTGCCTTGTGCCCACTTACCAATTCTCCTAATATATTTGTAACACGTCCCATGGCGAGCACATCGACGTTGGTTAACATTTGAAATGAAAATATGTCGTCATTGCCATTGCGTGCGGATGCAAAGTACCCACTCCGTTGCTCCGGATTTATTATAAGAGAAAAATCATCTGAGGTAGAATTTATCGGATATCCAAGGTTCACAGGCGCAGAAATCCCATCCGGCGATAGTTCACACTTGAATAAATCTAAACCTCCTAATCCACCCCAGCCGTTGGATGTAAAGTATAATGTGTTCTCAACTAAAAATGGAAAGGCTTCGTCCTCCGCTGAGTTTACAATTGGTCCGAGGTTTACAATTGGTCCCCAGACGCCATTAGTGCGTGTAGTTCGGTAGATGTCTGTACCGCCGAATCCACCAGGCTTATCGGAGGCAAAGTATAAAACAGTGCCATCTTCTGAAATAGCTGGGTGCAAAAAAGAATAGGCTGGATCATTGAAAGGCAACGGCACAACTTCCCAGGACGATTTTTTAACATCCAGTCGCGCGTCATATAAACCTGGTCGCCATTCAAAAACATTTTCTCTTCCTTCGACTTCGACTCGTTGATTACGATTAATGATCATTCTTTGATGCTGTGAATAGAACGTTGCCGGACCATCGTGATGCCTTGTATCCAAATCGTCTTCAAATAATGTGGGTTCCCCTAGGCGTTGGTCAGGTGTTTTTCCAGCATAATAAAGATTGAGGAATGGACTATTATCCCAATGTGATTTTTTCTTGAAAGCACCTTCATGCCTTGAGGACGTAAAGACAATACCGTCTTTGTAATATGCTGGCGCAAATTCTGAAGCTGATGTATTAATTGGTAAGTTAACTACCGTGCACGCCGATGAATCGCGATAATACTGTTTATAATTCCGGAGATCTTCAAGGGCCTTTCGTGCCACATTATTATTAAGATCATGCTTTAATACATGTTCTAATAACGTATCAGCCTGTTCTCTTTTTTTCAACATGATTAATACCTGCGCAAACTCATAGTAATCCTTTGTGGAGAAGGAACCTTTGTTTTTTTGCGCACTTATGAACCACTTTTCTGATTCAGCTATACCGTTGATTTTATAATAACATTTTGCCAATTGAAGCATGATGTTACCCTGGTGTGGAGATTTTTTCAGGGCTTTTATATAATAGTCGGTTGCAACCTGGTAATGATGGTGCACGTAAAGAGAGTCAGCCAAAGCACGATATGCATTGCTACTGTGTTGTGCAAATCCTTGTACTCCAACGAACAACAGTAGTATGGTAAATATCCTTTTCATCTTAAAAATATCGGGGTGAGTAAACAATATGTTTATTGCGACTGATTCGGTAGTTAAGCACAACCTCATGGGTACCTGTCTGTATAGATGAGATCGAACTGATTGGATAACCATATGAATATCCCAGACTTAATTGGTTATTAATATTCATTTCAAGTAAACCGTCCACAGAATCTTTCATTCGATAGGACACACCCACCCAAAGAACTTCGTGGAATAGCATATTGGCATTGAGGTCATATTGAAAAGCTCCCCCTTCTTGCCATTTTAACAACACATTAGGTTTTAGCTTAACCTGTGGACCCAGTGCGAAAACATGCCCGGCCGAAAGAAAATAATGCCTTTTTTGTCTGGCTTGCGTGTAGGTATCCTGGTCGTTCCAGCGATTGTTGATCAATGTGGGTAATGATATGCCAATATAACTCCTCTTAGAATAGAAATACGCACCAATACCGAGGTTGGGTAAAACTCTGCTTTCGTTCTGAGCAAACGTAGGGTCTACCTGGCCATTTTGGGTAATGATGTTTAACTCGGATAAATTAGCCTGGTAGTAGGTTGCGCCAGCTTGACCGCCTATGGCAATTTTTGCATTTTTTGACACTGGGATCCTATACGCATACGTTCCATAAAACATGTATTGATTGATAACACTAACCTTATCGTGCACGAATACCGCACCTGCTGCAGACCGCGAAAATTTTAACGGTGAATGCAGGGATGCGACTTGTGTTTGAGGAGCACCTTTAAGTCCTGTCCATTGCGAACGTGCAGCCAATGTCGCTGTCATCGACTCATGACTTCCCGTGTACGCGGGATTAATCACCAGTCCATTAAACATATATTGCGTGAATAATGGATTCTGCTGTGCGTTACCTTCAAGCGAGATCAGTATGATTACCAATACCAGGTGCAGCCTCCACATTTTTTTTACTGAATCCATTTTTTTTACATTGATATGTAATGTTTTCTTCATTGTAATCCTTTTTTGTTACCTGACGATAACCACGTATCCGGTCATGGTTTCCATTTCTTCCCCTGGTTCTAAAATGTAATAATAAGTACCCTGATCTAGTAACTTCCCGGCATGCTGTGCCATATTTCCACGGCCATCCCATGGTGCTGTTGTATTTTCATATCGTTGTTTTTGATAAACCAGAAATCCCCAGCGATCAAAAATTTTGACTGAATTGTTTGGGTAATTTTCAATGCCAAGGATAAACCAGGTTTCGTTGTTATTGTCGTTGTTCGGTGAGAAGCCCTCAGAGATCGTTAGTGGTGCGTAAAGATTTTCGATCGTAACTACTGCTGCATCGGTAAGCCCCGCAGGATCTTGAATAGTATAAATAAAAGTGACTGTTCCTGAAGTTAAACCTCCTGGCTGATACACGATTTTTCCATTGACGATGCTAACAGACCCCATAGCCGGGCTCGTCACAGAAACGATCGATAGCTCGTCGTGACTATTGTCTTCATCATAATCATTGGCGAGAACATCAATCGTGATAGGAGAGAGTGATGTATTTACCACGGGTCCGTCGTCTACGGCATCCGGTGCAAGATTCGGAGCCATTGCAACGGATATGCTTACCGTTGCCGGCAAAGATGTTAACCCATCCGAATCCCTAATGGTGTACGTAAAAGAATCATTTCCGTCGAAATCATTGTCAGGTGTAAAACTTGCTACGCCTGTTGATGCGTTATAAGTAACTATACCTTGTGCCGGATTGCTTGTGATCGTAACCGATGTTGCCACCACATCGCTATCAACATCATAATCGTTTGAGAGAATACTGATGTCTACTCCACTGTTTTTATCGGTTGTCGCCTCATCATCAACTGCCACTGGAGCGTCGTTCACTGGAGTTACCGTTACAGTTACGGTGGTAGCTGCTGATGTTGCGCCTGCCAAATCTTTTACCGAGTAAGTAAAAGAATCATCTCCGGTAAAGTCTTTCGCCGGCGAATACAGAACTATTCCCGTCGGCGATTGTACAACCACCGAACCGTTGGAAGGCCCACTCACAACCACCACGGAAGAAATATCTAACCCATTATCCACATCCGTGTCGTTGACTAAAACATGAATCGATATTGGAATTTCTTCCGGTGTGACTGCTACATCAGGATTAGCTATTGGCGCATCATTTACCGGAGTTACCGTTATCGTCACGGTAGTTGTTGCAGATGAGGCACCGGCACCGTCCTTCAGTGAATACGTAAATGAATCATTTCCAGTGAAATTATTTGAGGGAGTATATAGAACTTTACCTGTTGAAGATTCAATTACCGCAGTGCCATTAGCAGGATTACTTATCAGGAGCAATGAGGTGGCATCTAACGTATGGTCTACATCAACATCATTTGCCAAAACCGGAATTGATATGGCAGTTTCTTCTGGAGTTGTTATTAAATCTGCATTAGCAATCGGCGCATCGTTCACAGCATTGATTGTAATGTTTACGGTAGCAACATTGGATAATGCACCAGCCGCATCTTTCAGCTTATAGGTAAAAGAATCTGAACCATTAAAATCGGCATTAGGCGCGTATGTTACTTGTCCGGTTGATGGATTTATGGCAGCTGATCCATTTGCGGGGGATCCTACCAATACAATCATACTGGCATCCAATATATCATCTACATCAATATCATTGGAAAGTATGGAAATGCTTATCGGCGTATCTTCATCTGTTGATATGCCATCGTTTAAAGCAATGGGAGCGTCATTTACTGGAAGTACAGTAATGGTTACAAGTACATCGCTTGAATTTAGCGTACCATCGTTGGCGTGATAGGTAAAACTATCTGTTCCATAAAAATTAGGATTGGGGGTGTAAATAAAAAATCCCCCTTGATCGACTACTGTACCATTGGCGGGAGGCTGACCAACCAGTGCGATCAGATGATCACCATCTGGATCTGTATCATTCGACAACAAACAACCACAATCCAGGTCTGTGTCTTCGTTCATGACAAATGTGTCGGGTTGTCCTACCGGTGTGTCGTTAATCCGGTTAACTTGAATGTTACGGGTAACGGTAAGACTATTGGTGGATCCATCATTCACGGAAAAAGAAACAGTCCTTATTAAATTAGAAGGATGATTATTATTTGTATTCTGATATGTGATGGAACGCAATGCGTTTGTAAAGTCAGCTGGTGAAGCCGGTCCTGTCAATGTAAGGGTTCCGGTCAGCGCATCATATGATCCGGTGATGGAAAAAGCATTGCTAAACCCGAGTACATCCTCGGTATTTGAATAATTCCCACTAATCTGAATGGTTGCACTCGTTAACAATGGACTATCAGGATCTGATGCTTCAATGTCGGCTGAGAGATGCGTAGCAGCTTGTCCTTCATCATAATTTAAAGATGTGACCTCAATTCCTGTGAGGGTTGGATTTTGCGCAACAGATGCATGTACAGGAAAAAGAATAGAAGCTGCAAAAACTGAGATCCAAAGCCTTTCTTTTAATTCTTGCCGGCAAAAAAAATAGAATATTTCCTGCGAAGCACAGGAAATTCTACCTTTTATTAAATCGGTAACTTTCATGGTTAGGGTTCATTTTGTCCATCTAGATGCAATGCGCGCACCAAATCGGATGTTTTGTACCCTATATATCCCCAGCATCAAAAATGTAAACTTTAAACTTTTCCTTACATGAAATTCTCCGTGTACTTGTCCCATTTTGATTAAGGAAATGTCTTGTTTTGGGACTAAACCGCTATGAAATTAGAACCGGGGCGGAACTAGGAATGTGAATGCTGCGGTAACGTTTGAACGTGGCCTGGATTGTATAATTTTATTACATAATTGACCCTCTATTCGACCCCTCTTTTAGGCATTTTAACTTCATATTTTTAATTGGCAGATGCCAGTTATTACTTTTTTATTTCTCATAAAGTGGTTTAAATATTTTAAAACCCAGAATTAAACTAAAAATATTAGTTTTATTGTCTAATAAAATTAGTTTGTCTTAATTTGTTGCTCACGCCATCGTATATCTTTATGCGAACAGAAAGAGCAAACATTATCTCCCAACTGCAGCAGGATATACTCCTGCTGCAAGGATATAAGCCAGCCAACAGCCCTTCCATCGATACGGGGCTTGGGCCAATAAAAGATGCTTTTCCAAATAACACCTTTCCAACCGGTGCTGTCCATGAGTTTGTGTTTGAAGGTTCAGAATCTGCGGCAGTAACCAGTGGTTTTTTGGCCGCTATGTTAACACCTCTTATGCATGAAAATGGTGTAGCATTATGGGTTAGTTCATCGCGTACACTTTTTCCCCCGGCGCTGAAAAATTTTGGCATGCATCCCGATCGTTTCATCTTTATTGATCTTCAAAAAGAAAAACATGTGATATGGTCCATGGAAGAGGCATTGAAGTGCAGCGCACTAACCGCAGTGGTAGGGGAGATGCAAGAAATTGGTTTTACCGCTTCGAGACGCTTGCAATTAGCAGTGGAGCATAGTAAGGTCACAGGTTTTATCCTTAGAAAGAATCCGCGCAAGCTTAATACAACTGCCTGTGCCGCACGTTGGAAGATAACATCCCTGACCAGTCAATCGGATGATCAGCTGCCAGGCATAGGTTTTTCGCATTGGAGAGTGGAGTTGCTGCGTGTCAGAAATGGTAAACCTGGTGTGTGGCATATCAGATGGCAGGATGGAAAATTCATACCTACAATTGCTCATGACCATAACGGTGAGGCTGGATACAATAGGTCTCATAAAGTTCAGCAGGCATGGGAATATCAAAAGAAAACGGGATAAATGGAAAGGCGGTTTGTTTCTATCTGGTTTCGGTATTTAACTACTGACTGGTTTTCCCTTCGCCAGCCGCACCTTCGTGATCTGCCTTTTGTCTTATGCGCCCCTTCACATGGGAGAATGATAGTCACTGCAGCGAATGCTGTTGCGCAGGCTATGGAAATAGACACGGGAACAGCGGTGGCAGACGCACGTGCCATCATTCCTACTTTACAAATTGCGGATGATAAGTCGGACCTTGGGGATCGATTATTAAAACGTCTTGCTGAATGGTGTATTCGTTTTACACCTAGTGTAGCCGTTGATTCCCCAGACGGGCTTTTGCTTGATGTTACTGGATGCACACATCTTTGGGGCGGCGATCAATTTTATTTGGATGAAATTATTAAGAAATTAAACGCACGTGGATATGATGTGCGCGCAGCAATTGCTGATACCGCAGGAGCTGCATGGGCCGTGGCACGATATGGAAATGGCCCTTTTGTTATTACAAGTGAGTTTCATATAGAAGCATTGCTCCCTTTGCCGCCTGAAGCGCTCCGCCTGGAGATGGATACGATCGATCGCTTACATAAACTTGGTCTTCATCGCATCAGCCAACTTATTGGAATGCCGCGTTCTTCTTTAAGAAGACGTTTTGGTGAGCATTTCATTCATCGTTTGAATCTGGCCTTGGGGCTTGAAGAAGAAGTAATCCAAAGTGTGCAGCCAATGGAACCATACCACGTGCGATTGCCTTGCCTCGAGCCAATCGTTACGTTAACAGGAATAGAGATCGCCTTAGATCAAGTATTGAAAATGTTATGCCATCGTCTTCAGCAGGAACAGAAAGGACTTCGTGTAGCCACGTTGAAAGGTTATCGTGTCGATGGAAAAGTTGTGCATGTTGATATCGGAACACATCAGCCATCGCATAATGTCAGCCATCTTTTCAAATTGTTTGAAAATAAACTCTCAACGATAGAGCCAGCTTTGGGTATCGAATTGTTCGTATTAGAAGCATCTAAAATTGAAGACCATACTCCAAAACAGGAAGAATTGTGGCAAAAACCAGGTGGACTGGATGACGTCAGCATATCGGAACTTATAGATCGGTTGGCTGGTAAAACTGGCGTACAGGCTATTCGTTATTTGCCAGATGAACATTACTGGCCGGAGCGCTCATTCAGACCGGCATCGTCACTTAATGAAAAATTAAAAATAGCATGGAGATCGGACAGGCCTCGGCCTATAAACATTTTGTCGGTTCCCGAGCGGATTGAGGTTACTTCACCTATTCCTGATTATCCACCCATGTTATTTCGATACCAGGGAAAATTGCATAGAATTATGAAGGCAGATGGACCTGAGCGAATCGAACAAGAATGGTGGCTGCAACAAGGACAACATCGTGACTATTACCGCGTGGAGGATGAGGAAGGACAGCGATATTGGCTGTTCCGGCTAGGTCATTATAATGACAAAACCTATCAATGGTTTATGCACGGTTTTTTTGCATAGAAGAAATAGCGCATGGAGTATACTGAATTACAAGTCACAACAAACTTTAGCTTTCTAAGGGGTGCATCACATCCTGAAGAACTTGTTGAACAGGCGGCAATGTTAGGTTACAAGTCGATTGCCATTACGGATAGAAATAGTTTTGCTGGTATTGTCAGGGGTCATGTTGCTGCAAAAAAATTTGGAATCAGGATTATACCTGCATGTCGTATTGATCTTTTGGATGGGCCGTCACTCCTGACATTTCCCACTGATATAAATGCTTATTCTCAATTATCCTCATTAATCACCTTAGGTAATCTTCGTGCTGAAAAAGGTGAATGTCATCTCTACAGGGCAGATGTGTTTCAATATGTTCAAGGTGCAAAAGTGATCGTCTTACCTCCTGGAGTGTTGAATGGAGTTTTGGATTTTGATCCATCGTTTAAAAAAACATTGCAAGAATATAAACATGTATTTGGTGAACATTTATATGTGGCGGCAACGCGCACGTACAGTGGTGATGATAGTAAACTCTTATTCCGAATTTCACAACTCGCATCACAATTCAATGTGCCTATGGTAGCAACCAATGATGTTCATTACCATGTCCCCACACGCAGGGAATTGCAGGACGTAGTTACATGTATTCGCGAGAAATGTACCATTCAAAATGCAGGTTTTCGCTTGCATCCGAATGCGGAAAGATACCTCAAGTCCGGGGAGGAGATGATGCGGTTATTTCAACAATATCCCGCGGCTATTCAAGGTACTTTTGAAATTGCTGAAGCTTGTACTTTTTCGCTTGATGAATTAAAATATCAATATCCTAAAGAAATCACCAGCGATGGGCGCACGCCGCAGGAAGAACTTACATTTTTAGCATGGCAAGGTGCGCAACATATTTATGGAGATAAGATTCCTGACAAGATACAAGCAAACATCAAGTATGAGTTAGCCTTTATGGAACAGATGAACTATGCCGAATATTTTCTGACGGTTCATGATCTTGTACGCTTCGCACGTGAGAAAGGTATTCTTTGTCAAGGCCGTGGTTCTGCGGCAAATTCCACTGTTTGTTATTGTCTGGGTATTACTGCTGTCGATCCTTCAAAATTCGATTTACTGTTTGAACGATTTATTTCATCGGCGCGCAATGAGCCGCCGGATATCGATGTGGACTTCGAACACGAACGACGCGAAGAAGTAATCCAATATATCTATGAAAAATACGGCCGTCACCGTGCAGCCATTGTAGCAACTGTAACGCAACAACATCATAAAGGAGCGATTAAGGATGTAGGAAAGGCTATGGGACTTTCGGTTGATACCATTAATCGTTTGTCTGGCGCAATGTGGGAATTTACCGACGAATGGGTGAATGGAAAATGTCTTGCAGAGCAAGGATTCAATCCTAATGATGCCACATTGGTAAAAGCTTTACAACTCACATCTCAGTTTATGGGATTTCCCCGGCAATTGGGGCAGCACACTGGCGGATTTGTTATTACGCAAACCAAATTATCTGACTTATGTCCTATCCTCAATGCGCGAATGGAAAATCGTACCTGCCTTGAATGGAACAAAGATGACATCGACGTCTTGGGCTTTCTTAAAATTGATGTACTGGCGCTGGGCATGCTAACCTGTATCCGCAAGGCGTTTGATCTTGCGGGTAAACATTATGGTTTAGCTTTAACGCTTGCTAACATCCCGCAGGATGATACTGCTGTTTATGATATGGTAAGCGAAGCTGATACTATTGGTGTATTTCAGATTGAGAGTCGTGCGCAGCAATCGATGTTGCCGCGGCTGCGGCCCAAATGTTTTTATGACCTGGTAATTGAAGTAGCCATTGTACGCCCAGGTCCCATCCAGGGTGATATGGTGCATCCCTACCTGCGCCGCCGGAATGGTGAAGAGCCGATTGATTATCCTTCAAAAGATTTAGAAGAAATTCTTGGACGGACTCTAGGTGTACCGTTATTTCAGGAACAAGCCATGAAGATCGCGATTGTTGCTGCCGGATTTACACCAGCTGAAGCAGATGAACTACGGCGGAGTATGGCCACCTTTAAAGCAAAAGGCGTGGTCGCTCATTTTGAAGAGAAATTAATCAGCGGTATGATTAAAAATGGGTACAGCAAGGAGTATGCACAACGCGTGTTTAGACAACTCGAGGGATTTGGTAGTTATGGATTCCCGGAAAGTCATGCCGCCAGCTTTGCCTTGTTGGTGTATGTATCATCCTGGGTCAAATGTTATTATCCGGATATTTTTGCTTGTGCTTTGCTCAACAGTATGCCTATGGGTTTTTATCAGCCGGCACAAATTGTTATTGATGCACGTAAACATGGTGTAGATGTTCGCCCCGTAGATATCAATTATTCCAGCTGGGATAACACCTTAGAAGAAAAATCCGGAAAGTACTGTGTGCTTCGCCTGGGATTTCGTCAGGTAAAAGGACTGCGGGAAGATGATATAAAAATATTGATGGATGCAAGAGAAAAAATGTTTTCATCAATCCATGAACTTCGAAAAATTGGACTTGCAGAAACAGCGCTCGAAAAATTAGCAAATGCCGATGCGTTCAGGTCACTCGGAATTGACCGCCGTAAGGCATTATGGGAGGTGTCGACAAAAGATCGTCCTACAGCAATTTTCCCTGTTCAACAATTTGGGGGTATTGACGAAGAAAAAGTGGTGCTGCCTGAAATGAAACTTTCAGAGCATGTCGCGCATGATTATGCTACTACCTCATTATCTATTAAAGCACATCCCGTAAGTTTTATCCGGGAGAAACTTGACCAGCTTCATATTTCATCTGCTTCGAAACTTAATACAAAGAAAAACGGGGATGCGGTAAAAGTTGCAGGGCTTATTCTTGTAAGACAGCGACCAGGAACTGCAAGCGGCATTTGTTTTATAACCATCGAAGACGAGACAGGTTGCATCAATCTGGTTGTTTTTGAAAAACTGTTTAATCAATATCGCAAAGAAATTTTGCAATCCAGTTTGTTAATGGTGGAAGGAACAATGCAGCGTGAAGGTAAAGTTATACACGTTATTGTAAAGCGTTGTTTTAATTTCTCAAAACTGTTAAGACAGTCCATCGCATTTGGTGCGGAGGATTTATCTTTGGCGCCAATGTCACGAGCGGATGAAAGAACAGCCCCTGTTCCTCCAAAGAAGGATAAAACAAAAATACGGGAAGTTATCCAAGGTAAAATTTTTCCAGAAGGAAGGAATTTCAGATAGATGCTGTTTTAATTTGATGACTTTAAAGATAAGCGTCGGAATTCAATCATACATTAATTCTTTTATTGGGTTCAAATATGGACGAACACAGAATGATAAGTAATAGACCCAGTTTAATTTCATTTGATAAATTTTATTTTAATTACCTACACGAATATCTCCATAAGCGTGGATCTTATCGCAAATTAAACGTAATGAAGATTCAAGATTGCCGTCTGCGGTTTTAAAAGCGTCGGCATCAATAGTTAAAGGTGCACCCAGTACTACAAGAGGGGCACCATATGCAGGACATTGAATCGCCTGTTCTAAGGTAAGGCCGCCAACTGCCTGCACCGGAACGTTTACTGCTTTAACCACTTCACGAAGCTGGTCTAACGGACTAGGCATACGCTTTCCAGCAGCTGCGATGCCACGACGTTCATCGTAACCAATGTGATGAATGATATAACCACAGCCTAAATCTTCCAACCATTTGGCAGCGCCTACCATATCAGGACACCCAAGATTATCACCCATTACGCCAATGCCATAATCTTTGCCAGCTTTAACCACACACTTTATTGTTTCTTCATGAGCACGCGCCATCACGACTACATAGGAGGCGCCAGCTTTTGCCATCATCTCGGCTTCAAGGTAGCCACCATCCATTGTTTTAAGATCTGCAACAATAGGTGTATTGGGAAACGCTTCCCGTAATTTTTTAACGCCGTGCAATCCTTCAGCTAAAATCAAAGGTGTTCCGGCTTCCAGCCAATCAACACCGGCGCGCATTGCCATTGCTGCGGTTTCCAGTGCTTCATCAATATTGGTTAAGTCTAGTGAAATTTGGACGATGGGCTTCATATAAACGTATAGTTATGTTGTTTTATTTCTCAACCCGTCAAAATAGAACATTATTATGTAGCCGGATGATTTTTTCGCGGAAACGTTGTTCAACTTTGCGCAGGGACGGCAGAGATAGGCGTTGGGAGGTCTTTTGTTTTAAAGGTTTGTAAGAGCAAGTCAACCCCCACTCGGGAGCATATTTCTAATAGCACTGATTTTCCAAACACCTTTATCAGAAACGGCAATAAACGTACTCCACATTTTTCGAATGCTCCCATCTGTATTTTGTATCTCATACTTACAGTCGACAATAGCACTTGTTGAATTAAGCATGCGTATCTTTTCAATAGTAAGGGTCCTGGTTCCAGGACTGGTAGCAGAGCTTCTTAGCATTCCCTGTACAGATGAAGCTATTCCGTTTCTCCATTCGCCTGTAGAAACCAACTGATCCACATCTCTAGATAAGATATTTTTAAGCAGAAGGGTATCTCTGTTTTCCCGTGCCTGGGAGTATTTGTCAATTAAGACCTGAAGATCTATCCTCTGTTTTTCAGTAGGGACTAAATTCTGGCCATGTAAAACATAGAGACTTGAAATATTAAATAAGGTGAATAAAAGAATACTTTTCATGATCACAGGAGTTATTTAAAATTAGCAGCTTTTGATGGAAGAACAAAGTGTAGCACATTCTGGCGTGGCGCTCTTGGACTCCTGAAAAAATAGCTAATATTTTAAAATTGCCGTAGGGGTATCGTTCAATAGAGTTGTCATTAACCAAACCAACCAAAAATCACACTACTCATGAATGTTAGAATAATTTCTCTTCTCCTGACGTTGCAAGCGACGTTTTTATACGCCCAACAGATTAATCAAACGGTAAGAGGCCGTATCCTGGACCAGGATAGTCAAATGCCGCTCATTGGCGCAACCGTTGTAGTGCTAGATTCAAATCCGTTGATAGGAGCGGTTACTGATGTAAATGGAGACTTCCGGCTTAATAGTGTGCCCATTGGCCGCGTTACGCTGAAGATCACGTTTATCGGATATGAGGATCGCATCATACCGAATCTTCTTGTTGGCGCGGCTAAGGAAGAGGTGTTAAATATTAGTTTAATAGAATCTATCAGTACATTGGAAGAAATTACAGTTAATGCGAATAAACAAAAAGGGGAAGTTCTTAACGAGATGGCTATAGTAAGTGCCCATACATTTTCAGTAGAGGAAACCCAACGTTATGCCGGTTCATTTGATGATCCGGCCCGAATGGTTTCTGCCTTTGCAGGTGTCAACGGTAACACTGAAGGTAATAATGATATTATCGTAAGGGGCAATTCACCTAAGGGAATTTTGTGGCGACTGGAAGGAATAGCGATTCCAAATCCAAATCACTTTGCCGGAGAAGGTTCTACTGGCGGTCCCATTAATGCTTTAAGCAGTAAAATGTTGAGTAACTCAGATTTTTTCACGGGAGCATTTGCGCCCGAATACGGAGATGCTACATCTGGCGTCTTTGATATGAAACTGAAGGCTGGTAATAACGAGCAGCGTGAATATACTGCATCTATTAGTACGTTAGGACTCGACATGACGGCGGAAGGACCTTTTAAAAAAGGAGGAAAAGGATCTTATATAGCCAACTACAGATACTCCGCACTTGACCTCCTGGATAAAGCGGGCATTGTAGATTTTGGTGGCGTGCCAAGATATCAGGATTTATCTTTCAAAATTCAATTGCCTGTTAGCGGCAAACATAACTTTGCGTTATTCGGCCTTGGGGGAATGAGTAGCATTGACACGGAAGACAAAGACGAGGAAGATGAAGACCGGATTATCGGGAAATTTAATGGCGAGAACAAATTAGGCGTGTTAGGCATTTCACATACATTTCAGGTGAACGACGATATGTATATTAAGAGCTCTATCGCAGGTACTGGTAGTGAAAGTATTTTCAATTACGACATTCCAAACAACCTGGAAGAATTTTATACCATTGAAACAGGTAAAATCTCAAAATCATCTGTCATAGCCTCTAGCGCTTTTAACTATAAGCTTAATTCAAAACATAAAGTTGAAACAGGAATTATCCTGACAAGACTGAATTATAACCTCCGATCCGACGAATTTAATTTTGAAAGGGATTTATTGGAGAACCAACTTTCGGAAAAAGGGAACTCCAATACATACCAGGCATTTGCCAGTTGGAAGTACAGAATGAGTGAAGAATTTACAATGATCAGTGGTTTGCACTACATTCATTTTGCATTAAATAAAAATTATTCTTTGGAACCACGCTTGGCAGTGCAATGGCAATTTGATGAAAAACAATCTTTTAATGCGGGGGTAGGACTGCATAGCAAACTGGAGCCGGTGTCTACTTATCTGGCAAAACGATATGATAATGATGGTGGTTACACGCAGCCAAACAAAGATCTCGAAATCACCAAAGCTGCGCATTTTGTCATAGGATATGATCGGCAAATTGCCAACAATACACATGTTAAAATTGAAACGTATTACCAATATTTGTATGACGTGCCTGTAGAGAACGGTCCATCTTCATTTTCCTTACTTAATCAAACAGAAGGTTATACAACACGGCAGCTAGTCAATGAAGGTTATGGAAAGAATTATGGCGTCGAAATTACCGTTGAACGATATCTCCACAAAGGTTTATATTATATGGGAACGTTATCATTGTTCCGCTCATTATACACGCCGATGGATGGCATTGAGCGTAAATCCGCTTTCGATAATAATTATGTTGCTAATCTGATTGGTGGGAAGGAATTTAATGTTGGTGCTCCTTCCAAGAACAAAGTTTTCTTTATTAACACAAAAATTGCGTTGATCGGTGGAAAAAGATATTCTCCTATTGATCTTGAGAAATCAATTGAGGCCGGTGACGAAGTTACGGATGAAGTAGAACCTTTTTCCAAGAAAGGTGACGATATTTTCAGAACCGATCTATCTATAGGTTTGAGAAGGAATAGGAAACGGACCACTTCAGAATTAAAATTTGATGTTCAGAATATATTTAACAATCAGACAGTAGTATCCGAAGAATATGTCCATGCGACGGGGTCAATTTCGAAAGGAAGACAGTTAGGAATGTTACCAACCATCAGTTACAAAATAAGTTTTTGATGATTTGCAATAATGGGCTTTGCAATGATGTGATACATATTTTAAAAATGGCCTTGTTACTGAGGCCATTCACCAACTCCACCTTTTAAATTATTAACTTTAAAACCCTCCTTTGCCATAATAGAACAAGCCTGTGCGCTTCTGCCGCCACTTCTGCAGAAGATAAAATATTCCACAGTCTTATCCAGCTTGCTAATGGCATCTTTAAATCTCGGCGACATGATATCAATATTCTTTGAACCTTTAATGGTTCCGGAAGAATATTCAGATGCAGTCCGGACATCAATTAGAACCGGTTTTTTAGTGTTAAGGAATTTTTCTTTGAATTCCCTTCCACTCAATGAGCTGTAGTCTTTGGCAGGACTTGAAAATAGATTGAACATATGGTTTTCTTTTTATAGTTACTTTTTTCGATGCTCAGAAAATGTCTTTCTGAATGACTATACAAATTTCGTTATTGGGTAGTATCAGTTACAGTGACAAAAATCACATTGAGATATTTTTAGCTAAAGTTTTATTTATTTGAGTTAGAGAAGATTTGTTAGGGATTTGCAAGCTTGAGAAAATATGATACCCGGCTTTACGTGCTCGCATCATCAAAAAAACTAAGCGCACATTTATAGTCTCACACAGCGAAGGTTTTTGTTGTAAACGAAGCCCTCAGGACAGCCCGATACAATTCAGAAAAGTTTATCTAATTTACCAGTATTAAATTGACGCTTATGGATATCTGGAAATTGTTACTTAGATACTTATCTGATATGAACTGTAGGTCGGTCGCCCTCTTATTGCTATTTGTAAGTTGTTCAAAAGAGTCTACTAAGAATGGTGATGCCCTCATTCCCTCCATAGCTCCGGCTATTTGTGATTACGAACAGAAGGAAGTGGAGATGAAAGCTACAGGATGGTTAAAGGTTTTTGAAGATAATTTTGAATCAGACCTTTCTCAATGGAATGTATGGACAGGTGGAGCGTATAACGAAGAACTTCAGCATTATCAGGCGTCGAATCTTGAAGTTGCAAATGGCACACTGCTGATCAATGCAAAAAAAGAATCTGTTACTGGAAATACAACGCCTCAGGATCCGACGCAAAAATCTTTTGGTTTTACCTCGGGACGAATTGAAAGCAAAACAAATATATCTGCAAATCCGAATGCTCCCAAAGTCAGAATTGCAGCGCGAATAAAACTTCCTAGCGGGAAAGGATTATGGCCTGCATTTTGGAGTTACGGAGATCCTTGGCCAACACAAGGTGAAATCGATTTTCTTGAAGCCCGTGGAAACGAACCTACGAAGTATCAGACCAATTATTTTTTTGGAACATCCACGAATAACAATTTAGTAAAAGGAGCAGAACATGTCATTGAAACGGATGCCAATCTCACAACATGTTATCATGTTTATGAATTGATATGGGAAGAATCTAAGCTTACTTCCATCCTTGATGGTACCGTCGTTGAAGTGAAAGCATCGGGTGGATACATTCCGCAACTTTTTGGAAAGCAGCAAAGGGTAACGTTAAATGTTGCAGTAGGAGGATGGTTTTTCAATAACCTTGATCCTTCAACCATTGAAGAAGGAACGATGATGGTTGATTGGGTGAGGGTGTACACATCGAACTGAGGCAGCGATTTTTCCTATCGTTGTGGCTGGTTCGGTTATGGCTCCCTGCTGTGTTGATGTCGCATTCTACTTTGGGTCAAACGAAGCCATCAGATATGTCCATTGAAATGGATGATATATTGAAGTTCAAAAGAATGAGCATAGGTTGAAGGCGCTAAGGGTAGTGTATGGGTTGTAACAGCTTTTTCGATAATTTCTGTACCTTCATACCCTGTTCCTCTTGTTATCGAGGAGGTGCTATGAAACATAATATTTTTTTTATTCTTTTTGCCTTATGCGTAGTATGTCCTTGTTACCAGGGATTTTCTTTTCAATCTGGCAATGGAGCAGAGATAGCGATGAAACGCGCTGAAGTTTTTTTTGAAGTCAGCAATTACAAAAAAGCATTGCAGCATTACAGTAGTGCTGCTAACAACTTTAAAATACAAAAGAATTGGAGTGGCTACTTAAACGCTGTAGCAGGCAAGGCTTATTGTTTAGTCCGGCTGAGTGCATTCGATGATGCAAGGCTGCTATTAGACACTGCGGTAATTGTCGGTGACAATATAGGAGAAGGTATTGAGGTTGCTAGAATCTATTATGTATATGGTATTCTTTTGGACTTGCTCAACGAGCCTCATGAATCCTTGGCAATGCATCAGCATGCCTTGAACATTAGAGTGCGTTTGTTGGGTTCCAATCACATCCTGGTATCAGAAAGTTACAACGGCATTGGGGAGGTTTACCGCTATACGCTAAGGGATTATGTTGAAGCGGAAAAATATTTTCAAAAGTCAGTCAACATCTTGGAGACAACACCACCAAAATATCTCAAACAACTTTACCGCGTTTATTATAATCTCGCAACTACCAACCGTCTAAAGAAGGATTTTGAACGTGCGCTGGGATTTGCCTTCAGTGCTATTCAAACACTCGAATCTATCGACCCCGTTGACACTACTTCGTTCATACGATGTTATGGTATCATCGCCAATATTTACAATAATCAGGATGTTTCTGAGAAGGCAATTTTGTATTATCGAAGGGCCTTGTCCCTGCGGCTTGATCGTCACGAAATGTCGGCTGAGATGGCCAATGATTTTACAAATTTGTCGCAGGCTTATATAGAAACAGGACAGCATTTATTGGCATTACATTGCGTTGACAGTGCACTATTGATTATAAAAAATAAGAATGCTTATGACTCAACGACAATGGCTGATATTTATCTTGTCAAAGGTAAAGCACTGCGTGAAGCGAACCGCGACCAGGAGGCGCTAGAAAACTACCGGCGGAGTTTGCATATACGAAATGCATTTTCACAAAGCAACACTGCAGATATTTCGAATACTTATAAACATCTTAGCGAGGTTTTGTACAAGATGAAACAATTTGATTCGGCTCTTTTCTATGCGCAGCAAAGTATTCAGTCTGCGCTAGGTTCAGAGACAACGCTTTCTTCCACATCAAATCCGTCTTACAAGGTACTTGAGAATAAACCAAGATTGTATGATATTTTAGCTCATAAAGGTACCGTGTTGATGCAACTTGCGGAAGGAAGAAATGCAGTGAATACTTTGAAACTTGCTGCTGAATGTTTTTATCTATCGGATAGGCTAATGGACAGGTATTGGGATTCTCAGGAGAATGAAAATTCAAAACTCCATTTTGCAAGCGATACCTATTACATTTATGAACGGGCGCTGAGCGCTTTGTATAAACTTTACGGGCTTACATCGGATGAGCAGTACATCGCATCTGCTTTTGAACTAATGGATAAAAGCAAAGCGCGTATTCTGCGACAAGGTGTTGAGCAAGCCAGTCAACGTGCACAAAAGTATATTCCTGACAGCATCTTAACACAAGAGTTAAATATCAAGGCCAAAATAACATCGGTAGAAAATAAGCTTGGTTCGGTAAAAAACTTGGAGGTAGAGAGTGAATTGAATGTAGAGCTGCTAAACAGACAGAAGGAGTTAGCGGTCTGGCAGCGGCAAATAAAAAAGCAGTTTCCGCAATATACCTTTGGAGTAAAAAGGTCGCCTGTCATGACGCTCTACCGTTTACAGGAAGCATTAGAAGAGGATATGATCTTTGTTGAATATTTTTTTGGTGCAGAAACGATATATGCGATCGCATCATTTGATGGAGCGCAGGGGTTTGAAGCCATTGAGACTAAAAACCTGACACAGGATATTTATAAGTTTTGCGAACTCTTGAAAAACGGCTTACAAACTAAAGACCTGCAAGAGGATTTCGCGAACTACGTAATGCTAGGCTCAAGTTTATATGAAGATCTTTTGCTGCCAGTAATTAATCGTTTCGGCTTACAAGCAGGAGATGACCGTCACCAGCTCATGGTTGTGCCAGACGGCCCGCTTTCTTTATTGCCGTTTCAGGCATTACTTGCTTCCAAGCCAAATACAACTCATGTAAATTACCGCGATCTGGACTATCTTGTTAAGCATTTTACGATTTCATATTCTTTTGATGCGGTCTCTCCATTTCTAACTAACCCGCGCAGCCATTCGGAGAAACCATTGCTAGCTTTCGGGTGGTCAGATGGCGAGCAAGAAAAATATACAACTGACGATCTTCCTGGAACGTATCGTGAATTGCAAGCCATTGCCAGTATTTTTCCGGGCGACTTCAGTATGGGAAAGGACGCTGTTAAGAAAAAATTTATGGCCGAAGCTTCCTCTTATAAGATACTTCATTTGGCAATTCACGGAGTAGGCGACGAACATGATATCTATAATAATTATTTACAGTTCAGAGATGAAAAGTTGTTTGCACATGAATTGTACGGATATAACCTGGGTTCTGATCTTACAGTGTTGAGTGCATGTGAGACAGGTTATGGAAAGATTTTCACGGCGGAAGGTGTATACAGCATTGCCCGTGGTTTTTTCTACGCAGGCTCAAAAAGTTTACTAATGACGCTCTGGAGAATTAATGATGGCGAGAATGTGTCATTGATACATCAGTTTTATAAAAACCTTGCACAGAATGAATATGCGAGCAGTGCTTTATGTAAATCCCAACTAACGTATTTAAAGGAGGCGGATGAATATACGGCGCACCCACGCTTTTGGGTTGGGCTAGTGTTATGGGGTAATTACAAGGAGCTAAATGATCAAAACATATCGGTGCAGATATACGCAGTCTCAATAATGACGGTTCTGGCGACTGCAGCTTCTCTATTTTTTCTTCGAAGAAAAAGAAAACAAGCCCGTGACGTGTCAAATTCGCAAGCTTGTTAATGAAGGTAAATAGGAGTATGAACTACTCCCCAATCTCTTTAAGTAATTTTGTTGCCTTTGAACTATATGGGTTAGCGTTGCCTCGTAGTTCTGTTAATACCTTTCGTGCATTGTCCAGGTCACTTGATTTCATATAAGTTTGTGCAAGCTCCCACTTCTCCTGCTCTGGAGAATTTCTCTTTACAATTCGCGTAGGTCTGGTGTCTTTTAAATCATCGGTTTTGTCCGGCATAATATTGTGATTTAGAGGGTTAAATGTTTTTCAGGAAAGGTAATAAACTTATTATAAGATATATATAACTGGTTTAAGGGAGGCTACCTTTGAAGTTATGCGGTATTTGATCGCCGACGAAATTGGGAAACAATCGGTGTAACGTATATGGATTGTTTATTGGGCGAGGAAATTCGAATACTGTTAAGGCGAGGTAATTGGCAAGTTAAGTCCTAAACCTACTGTCAACTGTAAAACGATCGGATATTTTTCAGGTCCGTATAGAGCATCGGTAATGCCTATTATCTAAGGGGTTTCGTACCGTTATTGTTTGCCGGATTAGTCGATTGGGGTGTTGTCGGTTGTACGGATTCATTGTAGCGATTTTGGAGGTCCCGGTTATTCGGTACTGGCTGCCCGGAGGTTGGTGTCTGAGGTTGTGTTGGCAATACCTGTAATTCTGGCTGCGAGTTGATTTCAGGTTGCGGCTGTAACGACGGTTGGAGTTGGGGTTGTGTTTGCCCTTGAGGTTGAGGCAACGGCTGGGCCACTGGGGAATTTGGATCTTGTGCTTGTGGTGTGCTTTGGAATTGCTGCATGCCATTGTTTTGATTTCGATTGGCAGGCGCGGTTTGAATAGATTGCGGCGTTGCTGATTGGTTTAAGTTTCCATTCTGTGAGTCGGTTTGATTAATTCCAGTAGAGCTTGCGCGATTATAAGAGGAGTCTGTTTGTTGTGCATACGAAATCGTACTTGTGGCAGCTACGCATACGAATAGAATTGCTATGTGTTTCATAGATAATTTTTTTAAACTTTTTTATTTTCCTGCAAAAACATTGTGCCGATTTTAAATCAATCATCGTAAACATTAATTGAAGCTGTGCTGATGCATTGATTCTACAGTGGGGAATATTGTTTTGGAACAAATTAGACATCAATCACGAAAAAGGGCAATGAAAGAATTATCAGATATTTAAATTCTTTCTGTCACTTCAAAAGTTATCACATCATTCTGGAAAAAATGAGTTACTTCAAAGAAAAAGAAGAATGAAGCAAAAAATTCGCATGACCGACATCGTAAACGCATCTTCTTTCGATGTATGGAAAGCGCTGACAGTGCCAGCACTCATGAAATTGTGGGCAGCGGAGCCTGAGTTAGCCTTAGAAATTATTACAGATTGGATGGAGGGTGGACCAATCATTATGAAAGGATTTCATCATATCCACTTCGAGAACAAAGGAAGGGTGTTAAAATTTGAACCTTATACTATTCTTCAGTATAATTTTCTAAGTTCATTGTCACGTTTACCGGATCGACCTGAAAATTATACGACAGTAACGTTTAAACTTGCACCATTAGAAAATCAGACATCCTTAACATTGACCCTTAGTAATTTTCCAACGGAGACGATCTATAAACATATTGATTTTTATTGGAGAACAACTTTTGGGATCATTAAAAATGTAGTCGAGAAGCAGTTTGGAATTTGATCGCGTTCACCATTCTGTCGTAATTCGCCCCCAAATTGCCGTGAATAAGCGCTTATGAAAAATATTACAATTCTACCTTTGTGAGGTGTCCAATCAGCTTTTGAGGAGACAAAGATAGGAGATACAGAAGATGAAAAATATTATACTAATTCTGATGTTGATAACAACGATTGTAAATGCCCAGCAAATGGAAATACAACTATACGATGGTAAAGCTCCTGGCTCCGAAAGCTGGACATGGCAAGAAGGAGTGAATAACAGGAATAGTGTGAGCGTTACCACTGTTTTCAATGTAGTTCATCCAACGTTAACAGTTTTTTCGCCGGCGGCTTCAGCCTCTAATGGAACAGCCATCATAATCTGTCCAGGAGGAGGTTTCCATTTTTTAGCGATTGATCACGAGGGAAACGACATCGCAAAAGTCCTAATACAAAAAGGTATAACGGTTTTTATTTTAAAGTACAGACTTGTGCGTATTTACAGCGAAAATCCGTTCGATGATATGCTGAACGCGCCTGATAAAAAGGCATGGGATGAGGAGAGTTTGCCGATAATACCATTAGCCATAGCAGATGGTAGGCAGGCGATTGCTTATGTGAGAAAACATGCAAAGAAGTACAACGTAAGCCCTGAACGTATAGGGATCATGGGATTTTCTGCAGGAGGAATGGTGGCTGCGTCTTCTGCGTTTGACTACACGATTGAAAATCGCCCGGATTTTGTCGTACCTGTGTATGCGGATATGCCCGAAAATAGAGTTGGTGCAGTTTCGCCAGATGCGCCTCCATTATACATGTTATGTGCACAAGACGATGAGTTTGGATTTGCTCCTCATGCTCTTAATATGTATAAAAAATGGTATGCTGCCAGGCGTCCCGTCGAAATGCATCTTTTTGGAAAAGGTGGACATGGATTCGGTATTGGAAGTCCTTCTAACACAACACACAATTGGATAAACCTGTTTTGCGAATGGCTGAAGATGCAGGGCATGATTAATTAGATTGTGCCCACATTCACTGCAGGGACCTTTCATGGCCTTCCTCATTGTTTGTTTGTTTTTATATCATAAGCAGGAATGATGGCATTGGTCTGTATTTCTTTAGGCACAAGTCATTATTTCGTTAATGTGCTTTGTGCCTTGTAATTGTTGATTTTTTATTTGGTCGATTTCAATCGTGATTGTTTAATAAAAAGATAACATTCAATTTGCTAGGGCCTTTTGTAAAAAAATTTCCTTGCAACGTTTTTTGATTGGAGATTGATTTATTTCATAAAGTATTATATTCAGAATTCTTTAGAGATAAACACTACGTATTTTTCAGAAGGAAATTTTATCCTGAAGAATCAAAGGCCAGTCTGCAAAACTCCAGTTCATTTGTACAACAAGAAATGTCAATCTTTAATCCATAATTAGTTCATCTAAAATGTAGTTTATGACCACAAGAAGAAATTTTATCAGACAGTCTCTTGCAGTTTCGGCAGGCATTGCCGGATTAAATCAGTTCCTTTCGATTCCCGCATTAGCAATGCCTAAACGGATGATGCAGACTGATGAAAAATGGCTTGAGCTACCGGAAGGATTTACAGCCAGGATGATTTCAAAATGGGGAGATAAAATGTCTGACGGATTTTTCGTTCCAGGCAAAGGCGATGGTATGGCCGCTTTTAATTTAAATGAAAAAGTAGTAGTGATACGAAATCATGAAAATAGTCCTTTGCCTGCAAAGTTTGGTCCTTATGGTGAAGATATGGCCTTGTTCAGCAAAGTAAACAAACTGAATGCATTTGATTACGGTTATGGAAAAACGCCCGGGCTAGGCGGTACAACTACATTGATTTACAATGAAAGCAAACAAGTGGTTGAACAGCAGTTTCTCAGCTTAACCGGAACATACAGGAATTGCGCAGGTGGACCAACGCCATGGGGTAGTTGGCTTTCCTGCGAAGAAGATACTTCTCCCAAGAGTGAGACTTCAGAAACAAAACATGGTTATAACTTTGAAGTTCCAGCTGCCAATAAAAAATTGTTGACTCCTGTGCCATTAAAAGAAATGGGACGATTCAATCACGAAGCGGTTTGTGTTGATCCAACAACTGGAATTGTTTATCAGACAGAAGATCGATCTGATAGTTTAATTTACCGGTTCATTCCAAAAGAACCAGAGAAGCTGCATTTAGGGGGTACGCTACAGGCGCTCGTTATCCGCGCATCAAAAGCCTTTGATACCCGGAATTGGGAAACACCTACCCTAAACGTTGGCGAGACGGTTGATGTGGAATGGATTACTTTGTCGGATGTTGATGCTGACGCGGATGACCTTCGACTCCGTGGACATGCACAAGGCGCTGCGTTGTTTGCGCGCGGAGAAGGGATGTGGTATGGTAACAAAGAGATTTATTTCGCATGCACGAATGGTGGAGCGAAAAAATGCGGGCAGGTCTTTAAGTATATTCCTTCACCCAGTGAAGGGAAAAAAGAAGAAAAGGATAATCCGGGTAAGTTGGTTTTATTCGCGGAACCCAACAACATGGATATTCTGAAGTTTTGTGATAATCTGACCGTAAGCCCTTGGGGAGATGTCATACTGGTTGAAGATTCTAAAGATTCCTATATACGTGGCATTACTCCGGAAGGTAAGATATATAACATCGGTAGAAATGTGGGATCGGATTCAGAACTTGCAGGCCTTTGTTTTTCTCCTTCCGGAAAAACACTTTTTGTAAATGTTCAGACACAGGGGTTAACGTTTGCCATAACGGGTCCCTGGAATAGTTTAAGAAAATAGATGTTAAGCATCAACAAATATTTCGTTTCTGGGTTTGTCGAAAAGTGATTGGAGACGAATGGCGTCGTGTTCATAAAATTTATTTAATTTCGAAGAATGCTGAAAATCTAAATAAAAAGTTGGCATGATGAATGAAATTCAATTGAGGCTAGAGCAAAACGGAAAAGGTGCTTTTATAATTGAAGATGCCGGCGAACGGGTCGCTGAAATGGAAATTGGAATTTCGGGTAATAACCTTATGGTATACCACACAGAGGTGGCGGAAGAATTAAAAGGGCAGGGGATCGCTAAAGATCTATTGTCCAAGATGGTGGAATATGCGCGACAAAAACAGTTGAAGGTAGTACCACTCTGTCAATACGTTAGTGCACAATTTAACAGGCACCCTGATCAATATGACGATATATGGAATCGCCACTGGCGTCAATAAGAAAGATTCTGTTTTACCTTTATCGGGTTTTGTTAGACTATGCTTGAGATTGTTATAGAAGCGCGAAAGGCGTCATTGGCACCAGGAATGGAAGTTCGCAGAATACTTCCGTTTCGGATGCGACGAATGGTAGGCCCATTTATTTTTATGGATCATGCAGGTCCGGTGACGGTCCGTCCGGAAGAGGCACGTACCATGGATGTATTGCCCCATCCGCACATCGGTCTGTCTACTGTAAGTTATCTATTTGGCGGACAGGTTACGCACCGGGATAGCCTTGGCGTTGAGCAGATCATACGGCCCGGCGAAGTAAATTGGATGACAGCTGGCAAGGGCATTGCTCATTCCGAACGATTTGAAGATCCCGCTGCGTTAGCTGGAGGTCAACTGGAAATGATTCAGACTTGGGTAGCGCTTCCTGAAAAGGATGAAGAATCCACACCGACATTTGTAAATTATAAACCGGATGTATTACCTGTATTTACAGATAAAGGAGTATGGATGAGATTGATTGCCGGAGATGCTTTTGGCTTGATGAATAAAGTTAAAACTCATTCCCCTTTGTTTTATGTTCATGTTTTACTGGAGAAAGAAACACGGTTCGGATTACCTAAGGAACATTCCGAACGTGGCGTCTATGTAGCCAAAGGAAGTATTGAGGTTTCGGGGCAAACTTATGTCGCCGGACAGCTATTGGTTTTTGGCAAAGGAGTAGACCCTGTGATCGTTTCTAAAGAACCTGCTACACTAATGTTGTTGGGGGGAGAACCCGTTGGCGAAAGATTTATCTGGTGGAATTTTGTTTCATCCCGCAAAGAAAGAATAGAGCAAGCCAAAGCAGATTGGAAAGAAGGAAGAATAATTTTGCCGCCTGCTGATAACCATGAATTCGTTCCCCTTCCTGAAGATCGCACGAGGCCGGCAGGTAACCCGTCGCCGCAGGCACTTTCTTGACAATCGGAAACCACAAATTATCAAGAGGTCCGTTCTCTGCATGCTGTCTTGAAAATATTCCTAAGAGAACACGATGTAAAATATTAGTTCTGAAATTAAATTAACAGTGTGATCTCAACATTAAGACTCATTCAATGAAAGCAGTTGTTTACGAGAAATATGGGCCACCAGAAGTTCTTGAACTTAGAGATATTGATAAGCCTGCACCCAGAGACAATGAAGTGTTGGTGAAAGTATATGCGACAACCGTGACTGCCGGAGACTGGCGCATGCGTAAAGCGGATCCATTCCTGGTAAGAATTTTCAGTGGTTTATTCAAACCTTCGAGGGTAAAAATACTTGGGTTTGAATTAGCTGGCGTGGTTGAGGAAGCTGGTAAACTTGTCAAGTCATTTAAAATCGGAGATCCGGTGTTTGCTTCATGTGGATTTAAATTTGGTGCATATGCTGAGTACAAATGTCTCCCTGAAAACAATGTGATTGCCATAAAGCCTTCCAACATGACATTCGAGGAAGCTGCAACAGTGCCGATTGGTGGCCTTACCGCCTTGCGACTTTTAAAACAAGGGGGGATAGGCCCAGGACATAACGTTCTCATATATGGTTCATCCGGAAGTGTCGGAACGTTTGCTGTACAGATTGCAAAATATTTTGGTACGCATGTTTCTGCGGTATGCAGTACTACAAATCTGGACCTGGTAAAATCACTCGGTGCAGATCATGTTATCGATTATACGAAGGAGGATTTTACAAAAACAGAAACGCGTTTCGATATTATTTTGGATGCTGTTGGGAAAACATCGAAATCAGTCTGCAAGAAATTATTAAAACCCACGGGCAAATATGTATCGGTATCAGGTTCTCCTAAGGAAAACCCGGATGATTTATTGGTCCTAAAAAAGATTATTGAATCCGGAAAGTTAAAAACCGTAATAGATCGGCGATATTCGCTTGCACAAATCAGGGAAGCACATGCTTATGTTGAAACATTTCATAAGAAGGGAAATGTGGTCATTAACGTATTTGAAAATGGAAATAAGGTTTGAGTTAGATTGGTATCCATTGTCGACGGATCACTGATCTTTGTTCTTTATCAAAAATGTGTTTAGTCAGAGAGCAACACGACCGGATAAACAATGAAAGCAAAATAAGTAAACCTTGAAGGTGACAACGAATCACCATTACTTTTAAATTTTACGGCGTTCCTGGACCCAACCCCGAGTGATATGATTAGAATATGTTTACTGGTATTTACCCTTTCCTTTTCAGTAGCCTGCCAGCCGGAAAAGGATAAACCAAATGATAATCATCAGACCCAATTTCAGGAACCCTATCGTTCCCAATTTCATTTTACGCCTCCGTCCGGGTGGATGAATGATCCAAATGGCATGGTTTATTATGAAGGCGAATATCACTTGTTTTATCAGCATTATCCGGATAGTACGGTTTGGGGACCGATGCATTGGGGGCATGCAGCTAGTAAAGATCTCATGCATTGGGAGCATCTACCCATAGCGTTGTTTCCTGATTCATTGGGATATATCTTCAGCGGAAGCGCTGTTGTTGATTGGAAAAATACCAGTGGACTGGGCAGTAAAACCAACCCTCCGTTGGTAGCGATTTTTACTTTTCACGATGCAGCAGAAGCGGAGAAAGGTAGGAACGATTTTCAGACACAGGGCATTGCATACAGTTTGGACAAGGGACGGACTTGGAAGATGTACGATGGTAATCCGGTATTACACAATCCTGGAATAGCGGATTTCAGAGATCCAAAAGTTTCATGGCATGAAAGCAGTAAGCAATGGATAATGTCGCTGGCCGTAAAAGATCATATTGAATTTTACAGTTCTCCTGATTTTAAGAAATGGAATAAGTTGAGCGAGTTCGGGCAAAGAGTCGGTGCTCATGGTGGTGTTTGGGAGTGTCCCGATCTGTTTCCCCTCAAGGACCAAAACGGAAACACAAAGTGGATTTTGTTTGTCAGCATTAACCCGGGTGGACCACAAGGCGGATCTGCCACGCAGTATTTTGTTGGCAATTTTGATGGGCAAAAATTCACGTCTCAGGATACGATCACCCGCTGGATCGATTATGGTCCTGATAATTACGCAGGGGTTACTTGGTCTGATATTCCCCAGAGTGACGGAAGAAGATTGTTTTTGGGATGGATGAGCAATTGGCAATACGGTCAGGTGGTGCCCACTGAAAAATGGAGAAGCGCCATGACGCTGCCACGCGAAATCTCCTTATTAAGAAATGTGGATGTCTACGAATTGAAGTTTTCTCCGGCTCGTGAAGTGAAGAACCTGGAAGGGACTCCTAAAAACTTCAATGAAGATGCGACCCTTGATAATCCTTTGTGTAAAATTTCATTTAAAGTAGATTCCTCGCAGACCTTTCTCCTGACGATTTACAATGAAAAGAACGAGAAGGTGATGATGTCTTTGAATGCTGGCGTTTTATCCTTCGATCGCAGGCAATCTGGTTTAACATCTTTTAACAAGGATTTTCCAGCTGTACACAAAGTGAACATGCATGACATAAACATCGAAACGTTGGACGTGTATGTAGACTTGGCTTCAATCGAGGTTTTTGTCAACGGCGGCGGACGTGTTCTGACAGAAATTGTGTTTCCTTCTGTACCCTACAATAAAATACGCTTAGAACAGGGCGACCCGCAGTTTGCCATTTCACCACTTTCGTCTGTTTGGAAATAATATATCCTTAAACGGTTGAATTGAACGAGCTAAATGAATTTTTGTAGTTAAAATGCTTTCCTTAAATGGTAATTTCTATTGCCCACCATGCGTTTTACCACATTCCCAATATGGTCATCATCATTCCCCAGGTTGGAAGTAAAACATGCTACACGGAGTAATTTTGAATCAACTGGTTTGCAGAAAATAGGTTTTGTTTAAGGACGAAAATGGTCTAACCTTTTTTCTTCTTACGGAAGAAGCTCCGAAAGCCATTCATTAAACAAAATGCTATACGTTTTGGCAGGGTTTAATAGTTGTATACGTGATCTCGAAACATTCAGGATTAGAGATACATATGAAAATTTTTAAGACGCGCGCAAAACATAAAGAAATTGCCGAACAACTATTACAGCAAAATAATTTATTAAATGAAGCTGCTTCCTTTATGAAGGAAATTGAACGAGGTAATCTCGATATGCCGCTTTCGGAAAAAATGATACAAGCAACGTTGGGTAAATCTCTTCTCGGCATTAAAGCTCATTTGCAGGACATAAAGAAAGGCGATAACGAACGTAATTGGTTAAATACAGGGCTGGCAAATTTTTCAGATATCCTTCGAAACAAGGAATCGAAGAAATTGGCTGCACTATCAGATGAGATTTTGAAAAATATCGTACAGTATCTAGGCGCTAACCAAGGGGCAATCTTTGTATTGAATGAAGAGGGCGAAGGAAAAGATCCATACCTGGAGATGATCTCCTGCTATGCGTATGAAAAGAAAAAATATTTGGAAAAAAGAATAAATCTTGGCGAGGGGTTAGTAGGTCAGTGTGTACTTGAAAAGGATATGATCTATTTAAAGAAAACTCCCGATGATTATGTGCGCATCACTTCTGGTTTGGGACAGGCAACACCCAAAGAAGTTTTGATTGTACCGCTTCTCATTAATGAAAAAAGTTTCGGTGTAATAGAGCTTGCGTCCTTCGAAGAATTTCCGCCTTACAAAATAGATTTTTTGAAAAAGCTTTCAGAAAATATAGCCGCTGCAATTAAAAATGTAAAGGAAGGTGACCGTATACTCACCTTGCTCCACTCAAGTCAGGAACAAGCTGAGGAACTGAGAGCGCAAGAAGAAGAAATGCGGCAGAATATGGAAGAGTTACAGGCAACGCAGGAAGAAATGCAACGTAAAAGTGACGAAATCGCGAAGGCGTCAGCGGAGATGATCAGCATTAAAAATGGTATTGATGCTTCCATGGCGACGATTGAATTCACGCCTGATGGTTTAATATTAGCAGCAAATCCGAATTTTTTAAAAGTGACAGGTTATAAGATCAGTGAACTTAAGGGTCGGCATCATAAACAATTGGTTCCAGAAGAGATCATTGATTCTGATGATTACAAAAAATTCTGGAGCAGATTAGCGGCAGGTGAATCTTTTACCGGAATTTTTAAAAGGCTTTCTGCTGAAAGAAAAATCATTTGGTTGAATGCCGTATATAATCCGATTCTTGATGCAAAAGGCGAAGTAGCAAAAGTTGTCAAGTTTGCGACCGACGTTACCGAGCAACAGGAACGTATTAGTGAAAATCAAGGACTAATAAGTGGTATGAATGCTACGATGGCGTTAATTGAGTTCACTCCGGATGGTACCATTCTTACAGCAAATGAGAATTTTACCAAGGCAATGAAATACAGTCTTGACCAGATCAAAGGAAAGCACCATAGTAAATTTGTCCCTAAAGAAATATTAGACTCGCCTGATTATAAGACATTCTGGAAACGATTATCATCGGGTGAAGCTATCGCAGGCGTCTTTAAACGTATCAATTCGTCTGGCAAAACGGTGTGGTTGAATGCTATTTATAATCCTATCCTAAACGCCAACAAAGATGTCGTAAAGGTCATCAAATTTGCAACGGATATCACACAGCAACAGGAGCTGCTGGCCGAGATAAAAAGTACTATGGAAGGTATTGAGACAACAATGGCAACAATAGAATTTAAACCTGATGGAACCATCGTTAATGCTAATAAGCTATTCTTAACGTCCATGAAATATACATTGGATGAAATTAAAGGCGAGCATCACAGCAAATTTGTTCCATTGGAAGTCAGGCACTCAGAAAGTTATAAACAGTTTTGGCCTACGCTGGCTTCCGGTAAACCTGTGAGTGGAGTGTTTAAACGTGTCGCTTCTGATAATTCGGTGGTATTGTTAAACGCTATTTATAATCCCATACTAGACACGGAAGGAAAAGTTATTAAAGTATTAAAGTTTGCAACAGACATTACTGCGTCCAGGAAAATGTTAGATGAGCTGGATTTAGAGAAGAATAAGGTTTAAGGGATTATCGTCCGTATTATTCCGGATCGACTGATTTTAAATTAAACGATAATATTTAATAGACAGACTTGTCTATTAAATATTATCGTTTTACATTTGCTGCTGTCAGGAGTAAATATGAGTAAAGAAACAGGACCAAAAGACCGGATACTGGAAACGGCTTCGAGACTATTCTACAAGCAAGGTTACAACAATACAGGAATCAACCAGATACTGGATGAGGCGAAAGTAGCAAAGGCGAGTTTGTACCAACATTTTGGGTCAAAAGAGGATGTAGGACTTGAATACCTGAAAGCTGCTCGCATAGAATGGTTCCAAGGTTTGGATAAATGGACCGGAAGTAAAGGTACGCCCTTGCAGAAACTTTATGCATGCTTTGACTTCCTCGAATATGCCCTTAGAAATAACGAGTTTCGAGGATGCAAATTTATCAATATGTTATCAGAGTTAGCGGATGCTGGTCCGGCAATGTTAAAGCAAATCGTTGAGCATAAAGCTAAGCTGCGAGATTACATTAAAACATTTGTAAAGGACGCCATGATGGAAGACTCCGCAAGGATCGAAACTATGGGAGATTCAATTTATCTATTATTCGAAGGTGCTATCGTTGAATCGAAAATTTACAAGGATGCATGGCCCGTTAAGTCAGCAAAGAAAATGGTAAAAATGATATTGGAAGAAGCGTAAAAAATTTTGTCTTTTAAATAGACAGACTTGTCTTTCTATTTTAAATAAAATGACCTGCGGTAAAAAAAAAATTATATGAAAGAACAGCGACACCCTGTACCACCATTCAATCAGCAGACAGCACTTCAAAAAGTAAAGGCTGCCGAAGATGCTTGGAATTCGAAAGACCCCGATCGTGTAAGCAAAGCTTATACAACTGATACCGAATGGAGAAACCGCTCTGAATTTTTGAAAGGGCGGGACGAGGTGAAAGCTTTTCTCGAAAGAAAGTGGAGGAAGGAGTTGGATTATAAACTTAGAAAGGAACTTTGGGCATTCACGGCGAATAAAATTGCCGTCAGGTTTGAATATGAATGGCATAATCCTGATGGCAATTGGTTTCGCTCGTATGGAAATGAGATGTGGGAGTTTGATGAGGATGGATACATGAGTAGAAGGTTTGCAAGCATCAATGATCTATCAATCCAGGCTGCCGACAGACATCTTTAATATTTTTTACGAATACAAATACACTATGAAAACAGCAATACTGGTTTTCTCTGATCCCAAGGCCGGGTCGGAGGAAGCACTCGGGCGGGTATTTAACGCCATGGCTACTGCATATGAAATTAAGAACGCAGGTGAAGAAGTCGGAATTTATTTTCAGGGCGCCGGTACCCGATGGCCCGAAGAGCTTCTTAAAAAAGATCATCCTGGACACAGACTATTTAGAGCGGTTCAGGATAACGTAGTAGGCATTTCGTGCGGTTGTGCCGATGTCTTTGGTGCTAATGCTTCCGGCTTCGACCTTATTACTGACAATAAGGTTCCTGGTACGACAGGACTTCCTAGCGTTTATGCAATTCAAAAACAGGGTTTTAATGTATTGACTTTTTAATCAAACTCCCCAGGAACAATTTCTGTTCCTGGGTTTCCCTATATGGAGAATATTTATCATCCAGGAGAAATCTTGGTACAGCAAAAAGCGAATGAAAGAACAATTGCTGATCGAAACGGAAGGGCTGTTACTAATAAAATAATTCCCGGCGCTATAAATTTTATCGAAAAGCTTCCGTTTGCAATCGCGAGTTCCAGAAATGAGGCTGGAGAAATTTTCGTTTCCTTCCTTTCGGGATCAGAAGGCTTTATCAGGGTTATCAACGATAGTCACATAGAGATCAACGTTGAATTAAGCTCCTCAAATCCTAACGATCAATTCTGGCGCAATGCGCAACTGGGTCAACATATTGGATTTCTCTTCATCGAGCCATTGACACGAAGGCGATATCGATTAAATGGCAAAATCGATTCAACTGGTAAAAAAATTCAAATTGTTTTGGAGCAGGCTTATCCCAACTGTCCAAAATATATTCAGAAAAGAAGTTTTGCGCGCGTTGAAAAAAATATTTATCCCGAATCAATCATTCAGGGACGTGAATTATCACCAGAGTTAATTTCTTTAGTCAAATCTGCAGATTGTATTTTCGTGGGTAGCGCAGATCTGAGCGGTTCAATGGATGCATCACACCGGGGAGGGCTACCCGGATTTATTCACATCACCAACCCGGTTACATTAATAATCCCAGACTATCCCGGTAACGGCATGTTTAACACGTTGGGAAACTTTATAACTAATCCGAACGCGGGAATACTTCTGTTGGATCACGAATCAAAAAGAACACTTCAAATCATCGGAAACGTTCAGATACACTGGCAGCTTCCCGATCTTTCATTAAATACGTCAGGAACAAATAGATCGTGGTCCTTAACAATACATCGTTGGATTCTCATGGACAATATGTTCGGACTGTCATCTGAGTTTATTGAATACTCTTCCTTGAATCCTACAATCTAATTGTCATGATTTAAATATCAATCTATTATTTCATAACGAAGAAAAGCAATTATAACTAATCTATTATGAATACGAGAAATACATCCCTTAGCCAAACTGTTCTGGAAATTCTTAATCGTGACTTAAATAAAGTGATACAGGAAATTGAATCCTACAAGAATGAAAATCATATTTGGTCGCTTGCCGGTAATATCGGTAATACAGGCGGTAACCTGGCACTTCATATTGCAGGAGCGATAAATCATTTCATCGGTGCAGTATTGGGGAGGAACGGTTATGTCAGGGAAAGGGATAAAGAATTTTCTGAAAAAAATATTACCCGCGACGAAATCCTATCCAAGGTTAAATCCGCGATTGAAACAATACACCAAGTTCTACCGGTAATTTCATTGGAGATTTTAGAAGACGAATTTCCGGAAAAACCGGGAGGGAAGTCTATGACAACTGGTTTTTTTATGATTCATCTGGTAAGTCATATTAACTATCATCTCGGACAAATTAATTATCACAGGAGGTTGCTAGATAAGAACCAATGACACATGTTCCACATCAACCAACAGCATTGCGCCACGTTCCATAATCTGTGGCTGATATATGCATACCGTTAGATAAATTAGTTAGCTGAAAATATTCTACGGCATTCCAAGTATCATTCAAAAATATATAACTGGACAAAATAATATTATCAAATGATAAAATTTGATAAATAACCGCTTTCCTGCGAGCCTACCTTACAGATACAATTTCGGATGAGTGACGTCCGACTTGTAACGTCCTGATATAAACCTGGCGTATTAGTTAATTTTTAGAAACTCCTTCATAAAGAAGTGTGTCCTTACTTTTGAAGGAGACAGTTTGTTAGTATGTCTACCCATAAATAATAACGTATGATAAAATCAATTACTAAACTTAAACATGTATTGCGGTTAACGCTTTTATTGAGCATGTTAACAGCGATGCAAGGTGCTTTCGCTCAACACAATGTTACCGGAACCGTTCTTTCGGTAGATGGTGAGTCGTTACCTGGCGCAAACGTTGTCCTTAAGGGTTCAACACAAGGAACGATTTCGGACGCGAATGGAAAATTTGAAATTACCGTCCCCGGCCCCCAGGCAATTCTCGTCATAAGTTTTGTTGGTTATACCAATACGGAAATTCCAGTCGGTGATCAAACGAATATTACAGTTAACCTGACGCCCGACATAGCGTCTTTGCAAGAAGTTGTCGTTATAGGTTATGGAACACAACGCGCTCAGGATGTTACTACCGCTGTTAGTTCGGTAAAACCCAAGGAATTTGTGCCCGGTGCCGTTCGCAATGTTGGCGAACTTTTGAGAGGGAAAGTGGCAGGGCTGTCTATCGGTACGCCTACTGGTGACCCTAATGAAGATGCCCAATTTTTATTGAGAGGTATTACTTCGTTGTTGGGTTCATCAGAGCCACTGGTTCTTATTGATGGTTTTACGGGTGATCTGAATTCCATCTCCCCGAGTGATATCGAATCTGTAGATGTCTTAAAAGATGCATCGGCCTCAGCTATCTATGGAACTCGCGGAAAAAATGGTGTCATTTTGATTACCACGAAAAAAGCAAAGGGAGAAATGAAACCTGTTGTCGAATATTCGGGCTATGTATCTACCGACCGTTTTCTGAAAAAAGCTGATTTTATGGATGCAAACGAAGTTCGTAGCCAGATTGCAGCCGGAAATATTGAACCTGCGTATGACCTCGGTGGAAATACCGACTGGCTGGACGAAATTACCAGGAACCCCATAAATCATTTTCACAATGTTTCACTCCGCGGCGGAACCGGTAGATCTACTTATGTCATCAATACAAGCTACCAAAAAGCGGAAGGTATGTTTCTTAAATCTGATAATGAGGAATTAAAGCTCCGCCTCGATCTGGGCCACTATTTGGTAAAAGATAAATTGAAGTTAAATGTGAATGTGTTAAAAGGTATTCAGCATATCGGAAGCTTTGATAGAGATATTTATCGTCAGGCACTGATTAGAAATCCGACTGACAACGTGAAAAATAACAATGGTGAGTGGGTAGAACACACCGATCAGTTCCAGTATGAAAATCCTGTATCGCGGATTAAAGAACAAATCACAGATAATAAACAAGATTGGACCTGGCTAACTACTTCACTTTCTTATTATCCCATCGAAGATCTTGAACTTAAGATCGCAGGATCACAGCATGATTGGAGAGAAGATATCGGATGGTACCAGTCAAAAAAACACATCTCTGCTTTACGCGGAAAAAATGGGGTGGCGTATGTAAGCAATGCCGAGCAGACAGAAAAATTCCTTGATCTCACGGCAGATTATTCTAAAACAATTGACAAACATCGAATTAGCGCATTGTTAGGTTATAGTTACCTCGATTACTATTATTCGAGAAACACCATCACCAACTTTAACTTCCCAACCGATGAATTTTCTTACCATGCCATTCATTTAGGACAGGCACTAGCGCAAGGGTTGAATGGATCGGGTGTAAACATTGACAAGAACGCTACTAGTGATATGTGGCCAAACTATTCCAAACTAATTGCATTTTTTGGTCGAGTAGGGTATGGGTTTGATGATAAGTACAACATCCTGGCAAGCTTGCGATATGAAGGTTCGTCTAAATTTGGTGCCAATAATCGTTGGGGATTGTTTCCGTCTGTTTCCGTTGGATGGACGCTCAGTAACGAGAGCTTTCTTGCCGATGCAGATTTCGTTAGCAATTTAAAACTACGGGCTGGTTTTGGTAAAACAGGATCTACACCAAATGATCCATATCAATCGCTGGTTCGGTACAGGTACGATGCGGGTAACTATTATTTTAATGGCGAAGATTGGGTATATATTTTGGCCCCTGTCGGGAATGCAAATCCTGACCTTGGTTGGGAAACCAATACGGAATATAACATTGGTGTGGATTATGGATTTCTCCAAAACCGCATTTATGGAGCCATCGACTATTATGACAGACGCCTTGAAGACCTCTTATACAATTATCCCGTACCAGTGCCACCAAACCTGGTAGGCACAACGTTGGCGAATGCGGCCTCTATGGTAAATAAAGGGCTGGAAATTTCGTTGAGCCTTGTTCCTGTCACGACATCAAAAATTGAGTGGGTTTCAAGTATTAATTATTCTAGGAACACCAATAAACTGAGCTCATTGTCAAGCAGTGAATTCAAATTGGCGAATGACTTTTTATTTGAAGGATATACGGGCGATCCCATCCAAATGTCCACTCACAAATTGGAAACCGGAAGGCCGATGGGAAGCTTCTTTGGTTATAAAAGTGTTGGCATTACCGAAGATGGCATTTGGTTGATCGAAAATTCGAAAGGAGAGCAAAAGCCCATCACTGATGTTACCGAAGATGATCGTCAGATATTAGGAAATGGTTTGCCTAAATGGTACCTGGCGTGGAATAACACTTTCAGGTATGGAAATTTTGATTTGAATGTCACGATGCGTGGCGCGTTCGACTATCAGATATTAAATACGCAGCGAATGTTTTATGAGAATCCTACCATCGTTTACAATAGACTTAATTCTGCTTTTAATACCATCGATGGAAAAGTGTTAACCTCACCGCAGTCGTATGTGAGTGCATATGTGGAGGATGGTGACTTCTGGAAAATTGACAACGTCACGTTGGGATATAATTTTAATGCGTCGAAAGTGAAGCAATTTGCGGCGGCGCGGGTCTATGTTTCGGCTTCAAACCTCGCAACGTTTACCGACTACAAAGGTATCGACCCTGAAGTAAATCGCGCCGGACTTGCTCCGGGAGTGGATGAAAGAGACAAGTATCCAACGGTACGTTCTTTTACACTCGGTGTAAATCTTACCTTCTAATTTCCATTCATTCAAAGCTAACACTATGAAATCAATATTTATAAAACTCAATCCGCTTGTACTTACACTTCTCCTGTTTGTTTTTTCCTGTACTGACTTAAGTGAGGATCCTTATGATCTATTAACGGAGTCAGACATCGGCGATACGCCTTCGCCGGATGTGTTGGAGGCATTGACAGCGCCTGTCTACACCCGCTTAACAGATTTAATGTTCGGATGGCATGGCTATTTTGATCTTCAGGAAGAATGTTCTGATATCATCGTAACACCGGCAAGGCCCAACGGCTGGGTTGATGGCGGAACCTATCGTAATTTACACATGCATTCCTGGAACTCTTTTCAAAGTCAGCCTAATTCATTATGGAACCGGGCATTTGGATCCATTAACTTGTTAAATACACGGATTGCTCAATATCAGACTAAGCAAGGATTCGAAGGAGCAATTGCTGAATTACGGGCTTTGCGTGCATTATATTATTACCTCCTCCTTGATAACTTTGGAAACGTGCCAGTTGTAACCGAAGTTGATTTGCTAAACAAAAACGCGACGCCAGAACAAAAGAGCAGACTCGAAGTTTTTGAATTTGTGGAGAACGAACTGACTGAAGTAATGCCATTGCTCAATGAAGCAAAGGTGTATGGCAAAATGAATAAGTGGACAGCAAAGATGGTTCTTGCCAAGATTTACTTGAATGCGGAAGTCTATATCGGAGCGGCAAAATGGAATGATGCAATCGCTCAGGTGGATGATATTATTGCAAGTGGATTATACAATCTGGAAGCGAGTTACAGCGCGAATTTCTCGGTGAAAAATGAAACATCCAACGAACAGATTTTTTCTATTGTTTATGATGCTACGCGATCTGGTTGGTTACACTACCCCTGGAAAACGCTTCACCCTTCCAGTGCCGCCACTTACGATCTCGCAGAGCAACCATGGGGAGGGAGTTGTGCCATCCCTCAATTTATTGACACATATGATACTGATGACGCGAGAATAAATATCTGGATTAAAGGACTGCAATTTGCCAGCAATGGAACGCCAGTCTATAATTCGATGGACCCAGCGTTAAGCAGTGTTCAATTGAATTACACAAAACAAATTGGGAGCGTAGATGAAACTAAAGAGTATGAAGGATACCGCGTTGGTAAATTTGAAATTGAGCGTGGTGTAACAGGGACTGCTATCAGCAATGATGTTCCTTTGTTCCGTTATGCCGATGCATTGATGATTAAAGCGGAATGTTTACTACGTCTTGGACAACCCGACGCTGCGGCCACAATAGTGACGGAAGTCAGGCAAAGAGCGTTTCTGGAAAATCCTGCTAACGCGGTGGTTACTGGAAGTGAACTCATGGCAGGCAGCAAATACAATTATGGAAAGTATGAAAACGGTGTATTGCTAACAACGGAAGGAGGGGCTGACATACAATACGGCAGATTTTTTGATGAGCTGGGGTGGGAGTTCGCAGCGGAGTTTCATAGACGACAGGATATGATAAGGTTTGGCGTATTTACTTCAAAGTCATGGCTGAGCCATTCTCCTAACGGAGAACATAGGACGATTTTTGATATTCCACAGTCTGTACTGAATGCGAATCCAAACCTTCAGCACAATCCTGGTTATAATTAATCAATGTAATACAAACTCGTCTTTGATGCGTGCTATCACCATCCTGATAGCGCGCACCAATATGACTTCTAATCAAGGCGTTTAGGTAGCACAAATTTCCTTACTTATCTAAATTCAAAACCACGATAAGATCGATGTCCGTATCTCCTAATTCCTATCTTCGTTGTATTGACTTTTTTTAAACAATTTGATGGAGCATAAGTTCTTTGGTCATCCGCGGGGTCTCGCAACACTATTTTTCACGGAAATGTGGGAGCGCTTCAGTTACTACGGGATGCGCGCTTTGCTTTTATTATATATGGTAGCCAGTGTTGAGGAAGGTGGGTTAGGCTTCGATGAAAAAACCGGCGGCGCAATTTATGGCTTGTACACTATGCTCGTGTACTTGTTAGCATTGCCAGGAGGTTGGCTAGCAGATAATTTATGGGGATTAAGAAAGACTGTTTTTTATGGTGCATGCATAATTTCGGTGGGACATTTTCTTCTGTTGTTACCATTCTTGGAGACATTTTTTCTTGGACTATTGTTTATTGTCGTTGGAACCGGGATGCTTAAACCAAATATCAGCAGCCTTGTAGGTAATTTGTATTTACCTCATGAAGATGCAAGGCGTGATGCTGGGTATTCAATCTTTTTTATGGGAATTAATATTGGCGCTTTTCTGGCGCCTTTTATTACCGGATACCTTGGTGAAAAGATTAACTGGCACTATGGGTTTGGAGCGGCCGGGATAGGAATGGTATTGGGCCTTATTCAATATAAACTATCAGAACATCTTCTTCAAAGCAAGGGGTCGCTTCCCTCATTTTTGGCAGAAGACAGGCAGCAACTTACCAAGAACAAAACGATCTTTTTTTTCGCTATGCTGATTATTGGTTTATTCGTTTTGTTGATGATGATAGGCATCATAAAGCCTAACCCTGTGTCGATTGCCAGAATTTCTGCATATGTAATCGCAGCATGTGCCGTACTCTATTTCATCTTTCTTTTATTTTTTGCTGCGCTTGAAAATGCCGAACGTAAAAGTGTACTGACGATCGCGGTCTTCTTTTTTATCTCTGTCGTTTTTTACATGGGTTATGAACAGCAAGGTTCCTCATTGAATTTGTTCGCATCACGCTACACAGATATGTTTATTGGAAAATTCGAAATGCCGGCATCATGGTTGCAATCCGTTCCGGCTGTTTCGGTCTTGATATTTGCACCTGTTTTTGCGTGGCTGTGGGTATACCTGTCGCAACGTAAATTGAATCCTTCAACGCCGGTGAAACTTTCATTTGGACTTTTGTTCGTCTCAGCAAGTTACGCATTAATGAGTGCCGCCGCGCTTACAACATTCGGTGGTCAGAAGGCGATACCGCTTTGGTTAATCATGACATACGTACTGCAGACGTTTGGAGAGATATGTTTATACCCGGTTGGCTTGAGCGCGGTTACAAAACTCGCACCCAAAAAGTATTCAGCGCAGTTAATGGGTGTTTGGTTTATGTCTTTGGCATTAGGAAACTTGCTGGCAGGTTTGATTGCGGGAGAAATGGATGCTGAATTGATATCTGTCGATCCACAGGTTCTTGTAAATTTATTCATGTCAATAGCGCTAGTAATTTTTGTGGTAGCAGTTATTATTCTTTCTATCAATAAAAATCTGATGAAGCTGGCACCTCATGCTAAACAAGTTAATGGCTAAAATATGGCAGCTAGTTCGTTTGAGACAGGTGAAAATTGTATCAAAGTAGGATAATTTTTACGGGGTTAGTTTGAGCTAATGGCAATACCTTTATTCATCGTAGAGACCTAAACACAGGGAGAATGGCAGAAGCTAAGAGAGACTTTAAGCAGCGTATTGGCTTGCTCGATGCTACTATGATCGTGGCCGGCTCTATGATTGGCTCTGGAATATTTATTGTTAGTGCAGAAATTACACGAAATGTAGGAAGTGCTGGCTTACTTTTATTGATGTGGTTTTTTGCCGGACTTATCACCATCATAGCCGCTTTAAGCTACGGTGAACTCACGGCGATGTTTCCTAAGGCTGGCGGCATGTACGTTTATCTACGCGAGGCCTATAGTCCACTCGTTGGTTTTCTGTATGGTTGGACTTTCTTTACCATCATTCAAACAGGAACAATTGCTGCGGTCGGGGTCGCCTTTGCAAAATTTACCGCTTATATCATTCCCGGCGTGGCGGAAGAAAACATTCTCCTCACGATCGGTGGTGTAAAAATTGCGGCGTCGCAGTTATTGTCGATCGGCGTAATCGTATTTCTCACATACATCAATTCATTGGGTGTAAAAAACGGTGTTTTAATTCAAACAACACTTACGGTTATTAAAATTGTTTCTATCCTGGCCTTGATAGTCTTTGGTTTTGCATGGGGTGCCGATGCTGACGTGTGGACTGCCAACTGGAAAGATGGTTGGAATTTATCGGGATGGATAAAAGATGATGCTGGAATTAGTAATATACCGTTGATGGGCCTTGCAGCATTCAGCGGGATAGCCATTGCCATGAAAGGCTCATTGTTTTCCTGTGATTCGTGGCACAACATTTCGTTTATCGCTGGTGAAGTAAAGGATCCAAAAAAAAACATTGGGTTAAGTTTGGTGCTTGGAACGACCCTTGTAACAGGAGTCTATCTTTTGGTAAATATCATGTACTTGGCTGTCGTTCCATTACCTCAAATCGCATTTGCGAAAAGCGATCGCATCGGGGTGGTTGCCTCTGAACTTATTTTCGGTTCGTATGGCACGCTGCTGATCGCAATCATGATTATGATCTCAACCTTTGGTTGTAATAATGGTTTAATCATTGCCGGGGCACGTGTCTACTACACGATGGCTAAAGATCAGCTCTTTTTTCCGAAGGCCGGTGTGTTAAACAAATACTCCGTCCCTGCTAACAGCCTTTGGATGCAAGGTGCGTGGGCTTCATTGTTGTGCTTAACCGGCAAATACAACGACCTGCTTGCGCTTGTAATTTTTGGGGTTCTGGTATTTTATGCATTGACGATTCTGGGTATTTTTATTTTACGAAGAACTCAGCCTCACGCTCCAAGACCTTACAGAGCTTTTGGCTATCCGGTTCTTCCTGCATTATACATCGCCACAGCAACCGTACTTGCACTTTTGTTATTGGTGTTTGAAACAAATTTTACGCTTCCCGGGCTCGGGATAATTTTGTTGGGTATTCCGGTATACTATTTCATCATGAGTAAAAAGGATGCCACGGTTAAAGTGCCGGGAAGCTAAGAAAGTGAAAGGCGGATAAAAATAATCCGAGGAGAATGGTTATAATAAGTATTAATTAAAAATAAACTGATCATGATTACATGGAAAGGCGTTTTCCCTGCACTAACGACAAAATTTACTCCGGATGATAAACTTGATTTTAAAACTTTTGAGAGGAACCTGGAAGCTCAACTGGAGGCAGGCGTAAATGGAATAATCATTGGTGGAACATTGGGGGAATCGAGTGTTTTATCCAGCCAGGAAAAGGAGGAGTTGTTAAGTTTTACCATTGAAAAGGTCGGTGGCCGTGTTCCTGTCGTGCTGAATATTGCCGAAGGTGCAACCCGTGATGCGGTGAAGATTGCTTCGTCAGCCAGGAGGAATGGGATCAGCGCGTTAATGCTGTTACCCCCGATGCGTTATAAATCTGATCACCACGAAACCGTTACCTATTTTAAGGCGGTGGCAGAATCCACCGATCTTCAAATCATGATCTACAACAATCCCATTGATTACAAGGTAGACGTTACGTTGGATATGTTTGAAGAACTGACGGTATGCAGAAATATTGACGCGGTGAAAGAATCAACAAGAGATGTTGTGAACGTAACCAGAATGATAAACAAGTTTGGTGACCGGTTTAAAGTATTGTCCGGTGTTGACACGTTGGCTTTGGAAAGTTTGATAATGGGCGCACACGGTTGGGTCGCGGGTCTGGTATGTGCATTCCCTAGGGAAACCGTTGCCATTTATGATTTGGTAATGCAGGGGAAAGTAAAAGAAGCGCTAGAGATCAATCGGTGGTTTATGCCCCTCCTGGAACTCGACACTTACAGCAAGCTAGTCCAGTATATCAAATTAGCCGAAGCTGAAGTTGGACTCGGAACGGAAATAGTCCGCGCGCCGAGACTTGTTCTCTCTGGTACTGAACGTACGGAAGTGCTGCACATTATCCGCGAAGCAATCAAAACACGGCCGACACTTTCTACGACCACGACTGGTAAAAAGAAAAGTATTATTGCTGCGAATTAACAATTTAAATTAGGGATGGATAGTTGATTCATTAGCTGATGAAGAAAACATTTTTTTGTATTGATGCGCACACCTGTGGAAATCCTGTTCGCCTGGTTGCTGGCGGCGGACCGCTGCTGGAAGGAAAAAACATGAGCGAGAAGCGGCAGCACTTTTTGAAAGAATTTGATTGGATCAGGACAGGTCTCATGTTTGAACCGCGCGGTCATGATATGATGAGTGGAAGTATTTTGTATCCGCCGTCTGATCCAAATAATGACATTGCCGTTTTGTTTATTGAAACCAGTGGATGTCTACCGATGTGTGGTCATGGCACTATTGGAACAGTGACGATTGCCATAGAAGAAGGTTTAGTTGTTCCGAAGAAAGAGGGGCTGCTAAACATCGAAGTCCCCGCTGGATTAATTCAAGTCGAATATAAACAGGATGGTAAAAAAGTAACATCTGTTAAGATAAGGAATATTAAATCTTTTCTGGCTGCTGAGGCACTCACTGCAGAATGTGTTGACCTGGGCGAGCTTTCATTTGATGTATCTTATGGCGGAAATTTTTACGCGATTGTCGATGTGCAGAAAAATTTCCAAGGCGTTGAGAAGTATCGCGCAGAACAACTCGTGGGCTGGAGTCGGGAGCTGAGAAAGAATATTAACACGAAATACAAATTTGTTCATCCGGAAGATCCCACCATTAACGGATGCAGCCACATCTTATGGGCGGGAAAAGTAATCGATCCGACGTCAACCGCGAGGAATGCTGTTTTCTATGGCGACAAAGCAATTGATCGTTCACCCTGCGGAACTGGCACATCGGCGAGACTGGCACAGTGGCATGCAAAAGGAAAATTAAAAAGAGGCGAAGCTTTTATTCACGAAAGTATCATCGGGTCTAAATTTATTGGAAGGGTGGAAGAGGAAACTTTGTTGAATGGTAAACCGGCTATCGTTCCCAGTGTAGAAGGTTGGGCCATGGTTACGGGTTACAATACCATTATCATTGACGATAGCGATCCATATGCGCATGGCTTCCAGGTTATCTAGATTTTTTTTGTTGATATTATCCGGAATGATAAACGTAGCACCCCGCACCCTGACTTATTGATTTTAAAATGAAGAACATTGCAATTATAGGCGGCGGCATTATCGGATTGAGTACTGCTTATTACTTAAACAAAGCTGGTCATAAGGTCACGATTTTTGATCAGGGAAATCTAAAAGATAATTGCTCAAGTGGAAACGCAGGTATGATTGTGCCCAGTCACATCATACCCTTAGCTGCTCCGGGCATGATCTCCAAAGGTATTCGTTGGATGTTTAATTCAAAGAGTCCTTTTTATGTCCGACCGCGGTTGAGTGGTGATCTTATTCGCTGGGGATTAAAATTCTATGCGCATGCAAATCATCAGCATGTCGAAAAGTCTGCTCCAGTGTTGAAAGAAATTAGTGCCATGAGCAAAAGTCTGTATCGGGATCTTGCGAAGGAATCTGATTTTCATTTTGGATATGAGGAACGGGGTTTGCTCATGCTTTATCAAACCAGCGAAACGGAAAAGGAAGAAATCCAGGCTGCAAATCTTGCCAATAGAAACGGAGTTGAGGCGCGTGTGCTTTCGCTTTCTGAAGTTCAACTTCTTGAGCCCGACGTGCAGGTAAAAGCAAGAGGCGGCATTTATTTTCCGGGAGATGCACATTTGATTCCTCAGTTGCTGATCAGCAATTTAATTCAACACTTGCAAAAACGGGGTGTCACAATTTTCTCCGAGACGCGCGTGGATGATTTCATGGTCGCTGGCCAGCGGGTTGCAAGTCTTCAGGTACAACAAGAAAGACCGGCGTTCGATGAGTATATTATTGCCACTGGAGCCTGGTCGGGAATTTTCTGTTCAAAGCTAAACCTTGATCTTCCGATGCAGTCGGGCAAAGGGTATAGTTTTAACCTGCAGGATGTAAAAAAGAATGTACGCATACCGTCACTGCTGTTGGAAGGTCGCGTGGCTGTAACACCCATGGGCACCTCGTTGCGATTTGGAGGAACAATGGAAATCGGAGACACTGATCGATCGGTTAACATGAACAGGGTTAAAGGTATTGTTCAAACCATTCCTAAATATTATCCCGAGATGTCGGTGAACGTTCCTATTCCTAACCAAGTTTGGAATGGTTTACGCCCATGCTCCCCTGATGGATTGCCTTACATTGGCAGGTCAAGTCAATATAAAAATCTCATCATTGCTACGGGGCATTCCATGATGGGATTGAGCTTGGGGCTAGCAACTGGCAAGCTTGTGACTGAACTTGTTAACGAAACGGAAACCAGCATGGACATTTCTCCATTTAATCCAGAGAGGTTTAATTAAATTTTTTTGGCTACCATTACCAGCGTAGATTCCTAAGCTAAGATTTCACTAGATCAAGATAAGATTCAACAAATCGTAGGTATTTCTATCTGCTAGATTTGTTTAGGTATTTTGTATCTCTAAATATTATCGTATGAAGTGTGTTTATCAGTTGATGTTAATGGTGTTGGGCTGCGTTGTTGGAAGTGGCGTCTCCTTTTCACAAGCGAAGCTTCAATCAGGTGACTATCCAATTCAACCTGTTTTATTTAACGCCGTACACCTTCAGGATGATTTTTGGGCACGTCGCATAAAAACAAATCATGAGGTTACAATTCCTTTTACATTAGAGAAGTGCAAATCAACAGGCAGGATCAAGAATTTTGAAATCGCCGCGGGTTTGAAAACCGGTACGTTTTGTACGGAGTTCACATTCGATGACACCGATGTTTACAAGATCATCGAAGGTGCCAGCTATTCTCTGCAAATATTTAAAGATCCCGTTCTCGAGTTGAAAGTTGATTCATTGATTGACGTTATTGGGAAAGCCCAGGAACCAGACGGATATATTTACACAAACCGAACAATCATGGGTTCCAACTCCCATGAGTGGGCAGGAGCCAGGCGGTGGGAGAAGGAGGAAATTCTAAGTCATGAATTATATAATATCGGTCATCTAATCGAAGCTGCAGTCGCACATTATCATGCTACGGGCAAGGCCACATTGTTGAATATTGCCGTAAAAGCTGCTGATCTGGTATGTGAGGATTTCGGTCCCGGAAAATTGCACACATATTCTGGCCATCAGATCGTTGAACTCGCCATGGCGAAATTGTATAAAGTGACCGGGAAGAAAAAATACCTGGATGCCGGCAAATTTATTTTAGATGCGCGAGGGCCGGGTGGAGAACCGTACAATCAGGCGCACAAAAAAGTTGTAGATCAGCATGAAGCCGTCGGACATTCGGTAAGGGCTGCGTATATGTATGCCGGTATGGCTGACATTGCCGCGCTTACCAATGATTCGTTGTACATCAAAGCCATTGATGATATATGGGAGGATGCAGTGTTTAAAAAAATATACGTAACGGGTGGGATAGGCTCAACAGGCAATGGCGAAGCTTTTGGAGCTGCGTATGAACTTCCGAATATGTCCGCGTATAACGAAACGTGCGCATCTATTGCAAATGTTTATTGGAATTATAGACAGTTCCTTTTGCATGGAGATTCTAAATACTATGATGTACTGGAGCGGACACTTTATAACGCTTTTTTGTCGGGCGTATCGTTGACCGGCGATCGCTTTTTTTATCCGAACCCTTTAGAGTCACATGGACAACATGAACGAAGTCCCTGGTTTAGTTGTGCCTGCTGCCCCAGCAATGTTACACGATTTGTTCCCTCCATAGGTGGATATTTCTATGCGCAAAAAGACAATGCCATTTATGTGAACCTGTTTGCTGGAAGTACAGCTGAACTTATGGTTAACACGAATAAGATAAAGCTTGAACAAAAGACAAACTATCCCTGGAGTGGGAAGGTTCAAATTTTAGTAACCCCGCAGGCATCGGCAGACGCAGAAATTAAAATACGCATTCCGGGATGGGCAATTGATAAACCCATTCCAGGCGATCTGTATTCCTTCAAGGAAAAATCTGTTGAGCAACCCAAGATTTCCGTTAATGGAAAAGTGTTCAGCTACAAATTGGATAAAGGGTATGCTGGAGTCCGGAAAAAATGGAGAAAGGGTGATGTCATTGATATCAATTTCCCCATGCCAGTACACAGGGTAAAGGGAAATGATAAAATAGTGTCCGACAGAAATAAATACGCTTATCAACGCGGACCATTGGTTTATTGTGCGGAATGGCCAGACAATTCTGGTAAAAAAGTGCTCAATCTTTTTATTCCTGAAGATGCCACGGTAAATGCAGTCTACGATTCTACTTTGCTGAAAGGTGTGTATGTTCTTCAATCGCAAGGACAGGCTAGCGCGAGAACTTCTGCTTCAACAACTAATTCCGCAAAAGTACCTGTAAAATTAATTCCTTATTATGCATGGGCGCATCGCGGCGCTGGTGAAATGGTTGTTTGGATACCAAAGGATGCATCAGCAACTCAACCGTTACCCGCACCATCGATTGCTTCATCCAGTAAGATTTCAGCTTCTTATAACAAATTAACATTAAAAGCATTGAATGACCAGATGGAGCCTAAGTCGTCAAGCGATCATTCTATCATGTATTATCATTGGTGGCCAAAGAAAGATACAACCCATTGGGTACAGTATGACTTTGAAAAAGCCGAGACGATTTCATCCTCAAAGGTTTATTGGTATGATGATGGTCCCTACGGAGGCTGCCGCATTCCCGCCGGCTGGCGACTATTGTATAAGAAAGGAGAAGCGTGGATTCCAGTTGATCCGAAAGCACCTTACACAATCGTGAAGGATCAATATGCTGAGGTATCATTCGAGGCTATTATAACAACAGCCCTGAGGTTGGAAGTAACACTTCCCAAAGAACATTCCAGCGGCATAATGGAGTGGAGTGTTCAGCACTAAATTCATAAAATACCTTGGTCAATGAGAATACGATTTAAAGAGTTTTGGCAGACTTTAAGAAGTGGTTTATATCTGATGTGCTTTTTTGGACAAACGATTTTTAATTGTCCGGAAGGTTTTGCCCAGTCGTATGTTCCAGAGGAAAATAATCCCGCCGTCAAAGTTAAGCCGGTTGTTAAGGTCAAAGCATTTGCTTTTCCTTTAAGCGATGTGACTTTACTTCCAAGTCCTTTTGCTCGTGCCCACGACGTTGATGTTAAATATCTTTTGCTGATTGAACCGGACCGTTTGCTGTCGCAATTCCGGACGCACTCGGGACTGAAACCAAAGGCGCAAAAATATGGCGGATGGGAAAGCGAAGGATTAGCGGGTCACACATTAGGACATTACCTCTCTGCCTGCGCGATGGAATATGCTGTTTCGAAGAACCCTGAATTTTTAAAGCGTGTCAATTACATCGTTGACGAATTAGAAGAATGCCAGCGTGCAAGAAAGACGGGTTACATCGGTGCAATCCCAAGGGAGGATTCTGTTTTCCTGGAGGTATCGCAAGGAGATATTCGCTCCCGTGGGTTCGACCTAAACGGCGCATGGTCGCCGTGGTACACCATTCATAAAGTAATGGCTGGTTTGCTTGATGCTTATTTATACTGCAACAATCAGAAGGCGTTGCTAATTGAACAACGAATGGCAGATTGGACAGGCGATGTACTTCGAAAACTAAACGACGATCAAATTCAAAAAATGTTATTGTGCGAGTATGGAGGAATGAATGAAGTCTTAGTGAATACCTATGCTTTTACCAATAATAAAAAGTATCTGGACCTTTCGTACAAATTTCATGATAGGGTTGTATTGGATTCCCTTGCAAAAGGTGTTGATATATTATCTGGAAGACATTCTAACACGCAGATTCCAAAAGTAATTGGGACAGTGAGAAGGTATGAAGTGACTGGTAATAAAAATGATTACGTAACTGGTGACTTCTTCTGGAAGACCGTTGTACAGCATCACACTTATGCTCCTGGCGGCAACAGCAATTATGAATACTTCAGCGAACCCGATAAGCTGAATGAGAAGTTGACCGATAATACGATGGAGACTTGTAATACTTATAACATGTTGAAATTAACACGACATTTATTTGCATTACAGCCAAAAGCGGAATTCATGGACTATTATGAGCGCGCTTTGTACAACCATATCCTCGCGTCACAAAATCATAACACTGGCATGATGTGTTACTTTGTGCCATTGCGCATGGGGACCAGAAAAGAGTTCAGTGACGAATACAACACGTTTACCTGTTGCGTCGGTTCGGGAATAGAAAATCATGTGAAGTATGGTGAAAGTATTTACTTCAAAGGAAGTGATGGAAGTTTGTTTATTAACCTATTCATTCCATCTGTGTTGAAATGGAAGGAAAAGGATTTCCAACTTACGTTAAAAAGCAACTTGCCGTCCGATGAAAAAGTTTCATTCACTATTGAAACCGGAAAAGCTCAATCCATGAACCTCCGAATACGCAAGCCGCATTGGGCTTCCGAAAACATTATTGTTAGGGTGAATGGTGAAGAGACGCCTGCAATTTTACAACCCGATGGCTATCTTTTGATTTCTCGTAAGTGGCATAACAAGGATATTGTAGAGCTGAGCTTAAAGTCATCTTTGTACGACGTAGCAATGCCAGATAATGCTTCACGTCGGGTGTTCTTCTTCGGACCTGTTTTGCTTGCTGCTAACCTCGGAACTACAGAGCCCGATCCCATGAATGGAATTCCTGTTCTTGTATCGGACGAAAAAAATATCGAGAAATTAATTGTTGCCACCCCAGCTGATTCAATGGCCTTCTCTACCAGAGGTGTCGGTTTTCCTGAAGACGTTAAGTTTCAGCCTTTTTATGAACTGGACGACGAATATTATTCTGTATACCTAGATGTATTCACACCATATTCATGGAAGGAAGAACAGAAGCGTTATGAAGAAAAGAAAAGGGCGGTGTACGAAATGGAAAAAAGTACCTTGGATATGCTTAGGGTGGGAGAGATGCAGCCAGAACGCGATCATAATTTTACGGGCGAAAATCTGGAAACAGGAGAGTCGCATACACGAAAATTCAGGGTAGCTAATGGTGGTGGATATTTTAGCTTTAATATGAAAGTTGTTGCTGGTTTTTCTTACAACCTGATAGGCACTTATTGGGGAATGGATAACCGCGGAAGAACGTTTGATATTCTTGTTGACGGTGAGAAAATTGCAACCGAGGATCTTAATAAGTACAAGGAGAGTAGGTTTTACGATATCTCCTACAGAATTCCAGCGCGGCTTGTGGAAGGTAAATCAATAATAAAGATTACTTTTCAGGCAAAACCAGGTAATCAAGCGGGGCCTGTGTATGGTGTCCGCCTTGTCAAGGAATCGAAGTAAACGCATGAAGAAAGTATGAAAAATTTTAAAGTGAAGGGATTTCTTTCTTTGCTCATTGTCCTTTTGGTACATGTCGTTCATGCACAACAAGTATATAATTTAATTCATAAATACGGCGAGGACAAGAATGCGCTCTACAGAAAGTATCCGGTAAACGAGTCTGCTGAATTTTATAACCGGATGGTGAAGTATCATGATGAATTCAACAATGAACTAAAAGCCGTAAACTTTAATAATCTCTCGAAAGATGAAAAAGCTGATTATATTCTGTTAAAAAATCAAGTCGAAAAAGATTTGTACTTTCTGAAAATTGAGCAGAAAGAATTCCTGGCAGTAGCACATGTGATTGATTTCGCGGATCCGATTTATAAGTTTATTAACGAGCGAGCGGGAGGTAGAAAGGTAAATGCCGAACAAACAGCGAAGATGTTTGACGATATGAATAGGTCACTTTCAGCGAACCAAAAAAAGGTAGGTGGTTTGCCCTTTGCCAGCTGGCAAGAAGCAGATAAGGCCTATCAAATTATTACTTCGTTGCGGAAGGGAATGCTGGAAGCCTTCCATTTTTATAAAAATTACGATCCGTTATTCACATGGTGGACAGAAAGACCTCTTGTTGTTCTCGATTCTTCTATGACTTTATATGCCGATTTTCTGAAGCAGAACTTTAAGAACACTTCAGTAAAAGATGACGGTAGCGGTATTATTGGTAGGCCCATCGGAAGAGAGGCAATAATAAAAAGCTTGCAAACAGAATTTATTCCTTACACGCCCGAAGAGTTAATTGCCATTGCTCAAAAACAATTTGCATGGTGTGATAGCGAAATGCTAAAAGCTTCAAAAGAGATGGGCTTTGGTGATGATTGGAAATCAGCATTGGAAAGGGTAAAAAATAGTTACGTCGCACCCGGTGATCAGCCTGCGATGGTTGTAGGACTGGCGGAAGATGCCGTAAAATTTTTGGAAGAACGGGATCTGATTACCATTCCTCCTTTAGCCAAAGAAACGTGGCGCACGCGTATGATGTCTCCGGCGGCTCAAAAGATAAATCCTTTCTTTTTGGGTGGCGAAGAAATTATTATTTCTTATCCGACAAACACCATGGAACACCGTGAGAAAATGATGAGCATGCGCGGAAACAATCCACATTTTTCAAAAGCTACGGTGCAACACGAACTCATTCCCGGCCATCACCTTCAACAATTTATGCAAAGAAGATACAAGCCTTATCGCGCAATTTTCGAGACTCCTTTTTGGATTGAAGGTTGGGCGTTATACTGGGAAATGAATCTTTGGGATAAAGGTTTTGCGAAAAGTCCTGAGGATAGGATAGGAATGCTGTTCTGGAGAATGCATCGCTGTGCGAGGATAATTTTTTCGTTGAATTACCACCTTGAAAAAATGACACCGCAGCAATGCATTGACTTTTTAGTGAACCGTGTCGGACATGAGTATGCCAACGCAGAGGCTGAGGTTCGCAGATCATTTATGGGTGGATATGGCCCGTTATACCAGATCGCTTACATGATTGGTGGCTTGCAATTGTATGAGTTGAAAAAAGAAATCGTGACTGCCGGGAAGATGTCTGAAAAAGAATTTCATGATGCTGTGTTAAAGGAAAATTGCATTCCTATCGAAATGATCAGGGCCGTTCTTCTCGAACAGGAGTTGAAAGCAGATTACAAGACCAATTGGAAGTTTATCAAACTTTAAAAAGATTTTTGAATTGAATTTTTAACTGTCCATAACTTTATTTTCCTGTATTTTTCGGAACTCTGTCGGCGTAATGGAACATACTTCCCTGAATTTTCGGTTGAAGTTAGAGAGGTTATTAAATCCAACTTCGATGGATATCTGTGAGATGCTAAGGTTCTTTTGTTGTAATAATTTTTTCGCCTGGCCCATCCGTATTTCTGTAAGAAAATCGATATAGGATTTCCGTGTTCTTTTTTTGAAGTACCGGCAAAACGAATTAGTAGTCATATGGGCAATGCTGGCAACTTCTTCCAATGAAATCTTCCGGTGATATTCATTCATTGTAAATCGGTAGATGTCCGCTAACTTCTTTCCATCGATCTCATCAAAATCATTATAAGTCCCTGATGAAGCGAGTGGTTCCACATGCTTATATTCAGACAGAATGTTCAGAATTTTGAGAAGGACTATCAACCTGTCCATTCCCTGTTTCTTAAACATTCGCTTGATGAGTTGTGATATCCGAGATTTTACAGGCTCCTGGATAAAGAGGCCACGTTCGGATAATTTAGAAAACTCTTGCAAGTGCGCGAGCTCCGGCAGAGACAGGAATTTATCTCCAAAGGTTTGCCATTCAAAAAAAACAGAAAAAGAGTGCGCCTGCCCGTCCTTATTTGATGCATAATACTTACTATCGTTTCGAAAGACGTGTGGCAGATTTGGGCCAACCAAAAAAATGTCCCCGGGTTTAAATGTACCGACGAAATCTCCGACAATTACTTTTCCTTCGCTGCTGAGGATCAGTGTCAGCTGAACCTCCGGATGCTGATGGAGATAATCATAAAAATGACTCTCATGATCTTCCTGCAACCGGAATGATTCCTGGGAAGTTTTTGGAATTTTAAATGGTAGAATCTTCACATAAGAGGAGTTGGTTCGGTATTAAATATTCAAAAAATTACGGGGAGTGTCAACTATCCTGGTAATATAATATCAGACATGGTTAATTCAGGTCAACCCACAATATTGATTTACCCTACGGTGAGGTATACAAACGCGTGAATATTGGGCTGCTAAGGAAGCCGGGTTTAATTGTTATGAAAAAAATTCTGTGAATTCCTGGACAAGGGTTTGCTGCTAAATCTTAGTTACTCCGTGTAGCGATGATTTTCGAACGATCAGTTTCGTCTGTAAAATTTTTGTGACGTGCTCAAATGTTTCCCTGGATGCGTTCATCTGATCAAAAAGAAGACCGATGGCAGTTTTGCCAATTTCATTTGTTGGCTGAGCTAGTGTAGTAAGACCCGGCTCCATAAGTGCAGCAGCAGGTTCATCGCTAAATCCAACAAACGCTACATCGTCAGGAATCTTAATTTTAAGTTCTTTCGCTACAAGCATCGCTGAAATTGCAGCTGGATCGTTCAGGCAAAATACCGCGTCTGGTCGGTCAGCCATGGAAAAAAGATGACGTGCGCAATCTGTAGCACTCTTAGTGGTAAGGTTGGTCCTAACAATTAAGGACTCATCAACGGTAAGGTTATGCTTTTTCAGGGCATTCACATACCCCTGAAGACGATTTTTGCTAATCATAAGATTTGGCGGCCCGGCGATGTGCGCAATTTTAGAACATCCGTTTTCAATCAGATGTTCTACGCCCTTGAAAGCACCTTCGTAATCATCGACAATAACTTTTGAGGCGTTTACATTGTCACATACACGATTGAAATAAACGACGGGGATACCAGCTTTTTCAAATTTCCGAAAATGTTCTACGTCAGGTGTTTCTCCAGTAAGCGATGCAAGGATGCCGTCCACCCGGCTTGCCATGAGTACTTTTGTATTCTCGATCTCAATGGCATGCGATTCATTTGATTGGCAGATCAGAATATGATAACCACGGGGATTTGCAATTTCCTGGGCACCGATAATTACGTAAGGGAAGAAACTGTTGATGAACTCCGGCACAATAATGCCAATGGTGAGACTCACGTTTTTGGCCAATCCATACGCAAGGAGGTTGGGTTGATAATCCAGTTCTTTGGCAAGTTCCAATATTGCCTGTCTTGTTTGGGGGTTGATATCAGCGTGTCCACGCAAGGCCCGGGATACTGTCGATTTAGAGACTTGAAGCGTCCTGGCGATATCGATGATCGTGGTCTGATGCTTGCGCGTAGGAGTTTTTTCAGCGGCAGCGTCTACAAGTGGAAGCGTAAAATAATAATCACAATGCTCACAATGGTATCGTTGTTTGCCCCGGACTATGCCCGCTTTCGCGATCGCATCCACCTCATTGCATTTAACACACTTGATCATCAATGTTCCCTTAGGGACTCGAAAAATAACAAGATGCACCCAGTAATGCAAAGGATTGCAGCGCCGGCATTTGGCGGTTGAAGAAAAGATATCGCGACCGGTTCCGAAAGCGTTCCCGATAGATCATGGGGCTATAACAAGTTCAAAAACAAGTGTCTTTACCATTTCGATTACTATTTTGGCGAAGCAGTTGGCTTCATTAAGCTAAACGTTAACACTTGTTCATTATTAAATCCATGACAAACAGAAAGACCAATATTATTCTGAAGTTATTTTTGGGTTCATCCATTTTAATACTTGCATCCTTTCAGGCCTTAGTAAATAAGCATGAACCGGTAATTCTAAATCAAACTGGTTTTGAACCTGATGCACCCAAAAGATTTACAGCACCGCTCACCAGTGATGGTGCAGTATTTGTGATTCGAAAAAAAAACGATTCAAAAAATCTTTTTCAGGCTAAAGTTAAAAACCACATCGGTGATTTTACGGCTTTCAATGCGCAGGGCAAAGATTTTGTGGTAGTGCTGAAAGGCGGCACTGAAACATCCTTTCCTTTCAATATAGAGCGCAATTTTTACCAGGAGCAGTTCTGGAATAGTGCATTGAATTTTATGGTCGATAGCCGAAGTGTAACAGGTAGCCATCCAAGTGCTTATGGGGGAAGTCCCTGGCGTGACGGCGTCTATTATGCCTATGAAGTTCCATCACTCATTTGGCTCTATCGAGCTGATCCGGCGTTTTTTGAACAAATGACGAAACAGATCAACTGGGAAGATGACAAACAACGGATCTTGTCGAGCGGTTTTATATTCGATGCAAATAATCCAGAAAGTGACCAGGTCATGGAGTCCGTGAAAAGATATTATACAGAACTGGCAGCTCCTCATGAAGATGCGCCTGATATCGTAAAGTTGATCCACTGGGGCCTGGGATTTTATTTGATGAAACCTTATACGAAGGATCCTTCGGCTGATCCTGCACCTCGCCAGATCCATAGCCAAGTCGTTGAGCAGTTTTCGCATCTGCTGTACGCATGGGATCGTCTGAAGTTGAACCGGTGGCTTCCGCAGTCCTTCTATGACCAGTGCCTGCATTTTGCGCTGACACATTGGAAGGCTTCCGGAAGCTTTGGCGTTGATCCTTTATGGGACACCAAAACATACACGGATCCGGATAAAGCCGCTGGCGAATGGAAACTTGACAAGGACTTGCATCCTTATAAGGGGCGACATGTTCCAGGTCACTCGATCCTTCCCAACTTGTATATGTCACAAGTTGTTAAGGATAAATATCCTGAGCTATCAGCAACCTTTCTTGCCGCAGCACAGGAACAAACGCGATGGATCATCGAACACCTTGACTGGAACCATCCTGGTACAACAAAAGGACAACGAGGAAGTGAATTTCAAACCATCCTCAATCTTGTCTGGTTTCTTGAGAAAATGCCGGAGCATGCACCCGAAGGCCTGCAGCAAAAAATTGAGGTATGGGCAAAGACAGTTGTGTCCCGTTCTGATAATATGTGGGATTTCAGACGATATGACTTGCAGGATCATTGGACCATTCCGGTGATGAATGAAACGGGTAATCTCGCGGGGTTTCCAGCGTGTGCACTTGCTGCTTATCGCGTCGTCAAGGATGAACATGTTAAAGCCAGAATTAGAGAAGTGGCCTATGCGCATATCGACAATCTTTTTGGTCGAAATCCAAAAATGGCTGCTGCTTCTCATCGGCCGGAGAAGGGATACGAGCTGGTTGAGCGGGGATGGCCAATAGGCTATAAGTTGGATGTGTGTGCGCGTCTGGAATTTTGCAGAGGTGGCCTTGATGCGTCACCAGGCTCGGAAATGTATCCCTATAACCCTGATGGCAAATACCGGCATCCCGAAGGCTGGATCAATTGGAACGCTTCATGGAATGTTAGTCTTGCCATGCTCAAACAATATCGGGAAAATGAATTTTTCAGTAAATATTAATACGTGTCACACCTGTAATTTGTCTTTTTCTGATAACCAATTTTAGATGGTAGACTAGAAACCCTCCTGCCTTATCTACGGGAGGCGTTTATTTTTTTTTCGACTACGAAATGTCCCTGAAGCTCTTAAATGTATAGCCAAACGTTGTGATCTAAGGTTCCTTTAAAAAGCCAGGGAATAAGCCAGTTATGTTTCAGTTCTAAAAAAATGTTGCCCTGTAATAGTTTAAAAACGTATCGTGACCGGTTCCGAAAGCGTTCCCGGTACTTATTGTTTTTACTTTTCAATCGATTACTATAGTCGTTTCGAAACGGCATTCTATTTTGGTACCAGTAATAAAACCAGCCTATGAAAAAAATTTTTACTCCAAGTCGATTAGCATGTTTGCTGATACTTTGGATTTGTTCGATCGGACACTTTATCAGTGCTCAGGCGCAGGGCCAGCGTGTATCAGGAAAGATTATTGCTGAAACAGGAGAGTCTTTACCAGGGGTAAACATTCTGGTAAAGGGCACCACCCGTGGTGTTGTTACCGACACCGATGGAATTTATGTGCTTGATAACCTGCGAGCAGAGGACGTGCTTGTGATCTCCTTTATTGGATATCAAACACAGGAGGTCACGGTAGGAGCACAAACACAAATTGATGTTCAGCTTACTCCTGATCTTCAAACACTCAGTGAAATCGTCGTGGTGGGATATGGAACCCAACGAAAAATCGAAACCACAGGAGCCATTGCTTCCGTCAAAAGTGAAGAGATCAACCAGTTGCCCATAAGTAATGTAGCCCAAGGGTTGCAGGCAAGAGTTGCTGGTATTCAGATCACACAGAATTCGGGTGCTCCCGGCGGAAATATCAGTGTCAGGGTAAGAGGAACAAATTCCATCAATGGAACGTCAGAGCCATTATATGTAATTGACGGCATACAAGTCTCTAACGGCGGCGGTATCACCGATGTGAGCCCACTTGCTACGATAAATCCCAACGATATTGAGTCTGTGGAAGTTTTGAAAGATGCTTCGGCAACTGCGATCTATGGTGCCAGGGGCGCCAACGGTGTCGTGCTGATTACCACAAAAAGAGGGAAAAATGGTGTAACAAATGTTTCCATCGAGAGCTACTATGGCGTGCAGAAAAACACAAAGACACTCGATGTATTGAACGCTGCGGAATATGCCCAGCTTGAAAACGATGTTTACAAAACTGCACTATACGCTGATCCTCCGGCAGAAGGCGAAGGCATTAACTGGCAGGATATCATCTTTCGTGATGCGCCGATTCAAAATCACCAGTTAAGCATTACAGGCGGTAATGAAAAGACACAGTTTGCGTTATCTGCGAATTACTTTGATCAGCAAGGAACAATCATCAATTCATCTTTTAACCGCTATTCCCTTCGGGTAAATCTCGACCATAAAATCAGCGAACGATTCAAGGTGGGCACGAGCATCATGGGTAGCCGTAACGTTAATGATGGCACGATCACAGGTGTTACAAATGTAGGTGATGCTGCCGTCGTTACTTCAAGTATTGTCGGTGCGGCGATAGGAGCGCCACCCACATTGAAACCTTATCGCGATGATGGTACCATATTTCCCTTTGGAGAACAGTTTGGTGGTCGCTATCGTGAAGTCACTAATCCGTTAGGTATTGCAAGTATTCTTAATCAAAAAAAGATAGACCGTATACTTACCAATGTATACTTCGACGCTCAAATCGCCAAAGGACTAACGTACCGTGCTTCATTTAATTCTGATATGCAGGATGATGACCGCGAGTACTATTCGCCCATTTATATAATTGCCACAGGCGACCGTAACGTAAATTCCGGCTCAGCTCAGAAGGGTACTGCAAAAACCGATGTGCTGTTGCATGAAAGTATCTTAACCTACTCAACACTAATTTCAGAAAAACACAGTTTGAAATTTACGGCTGTTTACGGAACGCAGAGTACCAATTATCGATCGCATTCTATATCGGCAAATGGTTTTCCAAATGATGTAACGAGCAACGAGGCACTGCAACTTGCGCAAACGGTCGCCACGCAAAGTTACCGCAGTAAGGAACGACTCGACTCATACATGGGTCGGGTGAATTATGGTTATCGGGATAAATACTTCATCGATTTTACCATGCGCGCCGATGGATCCAGCAAGTTTGGCGCAAACCATAAATACGGATATTTCCCGGCAGCTTCTGCAGCCTGGCGGATTATCGAAGAACCGTTTTTGCAAAATCAGGAACTCATATCGGATCTGAAACTCCGGGTGAGCTATGGCATGACAGGAAATGCCGGCGCCATTAATCCCTATAAATCATTGTCGCTGATGGCTACTGGTGCCAATTATCACCTCAACCACGGACTGGCTAAAGGCATAAGTCCGCTGGGAATTTCAAATCCCGATCTTCGTTGGGAAAAGTCAACACAGGCAAACATTGGTGTAGATATAAGTCTTATAAAAGATCGGCTCAATTTTACAGTAGACGTCTACAACAAAAAAACAGAAGATCTTTTGGTTGATAAAGCATTGCCTTTTACTTCAGGATACCAGTTCATTACTACCAATTTGGGTGACATAGAAAATAAGGGAATTGAATTTTCTACAGGGGCCTATATTTTGGATGGCCCGGTGAAGTGGCGGGTAAATGCCAACATTTCTGTAAACAAAAATGAGGTGACAAATATTGATGGCGGCACAACCACGGAAAGATTCATTACAACGTATACGCTACTAAAGGTTGGTGAACCGCTAGGAGTATTTAAGACTTATGTGTTTGATGGAATTTACCAAACGGGTGAAACCATAATTCCAGGACAAGATGGGCGCATTGGCGGCCATAAGGTAAAGGATATTAACGGAGACGGAGTGATAACTTCTGCCGACCAAGTTATTACCGGGGACCCAAATCCGGATTTCATCTACGGATTCTCATCCAATTTACAATGGAAAAACTTTGATTTGAGTGTGTTTCTGTCGGGAACCTATGGCAATGAAATCTATAATGTAAGCCGTGCCTCATTTGAAAACCCGCTTGGGCAGCGTAATGTCCTTCAGGGCGTGGCAAATCGTTGGACGGAAACTAACCCAAGTAATGAATTTGCCAGCCCATTGCAAGGCGGACGTCTTCCCATCAGCGATCGCTTTATAGAAGACGGTTCCTACTTGCGCTGCCGGAACATAACGCTCGGATATGTATTGCCAGTGATCAAACATATTTCAAGAGCTAGAATTTATATCAGCGCAAATAATTTATTTACACTCACCAATTACAGTGGCTTCGATCCGGAGGTAAATACATTTGCGGGATCAAACACAACGATAGGGGTAGATAATTTCGTGTACCCATCCGCGCGTTCATTTATCGGAGGCGTACAGCTTACTTTTTAAGTTCAACTGAAAATTAATATCCTTTATGACTAATAACATAAAAAATGTCTTTTCAATCGCATTTGCACTGGCGTTAGTGTGCACATCATGCGAACTTGAGGAAGAAGTATATTCTTCCATATATACTGAGAATTTTTTTCAGACTGCCTCTGACGCGGAGGCTGCGATAGCTGCAGCGTATGGACCATTGGTCGGACTTTATTCTGGACCGGCGGCAGTGATGGTTCCCGATTTCAGTGCTGATCAGGTTTATCCGCGTGTAGCCGTGTCGCGAAATACATTAACGCTTTTTACATACGATGTAAACTACATTGCTCAGCGCGCTGCGGGCCGCCTATACGAATCGCCGCAACAGATCTGGATATCATGTTTCGATGGCATTGAAAAATCCAATTGGGTCATTCAACGCGCTGAGGCTGCTACCATGGATGACGGTAGAAAGCAGCAGATCATTGGTGAGGCATATTTTCTTCGAGCATTTTATCACTGGATGGCGACGAAAAACTTTGGTGAGATACCTATAAAAATTCAAGCCAGCCTAACCGAAGCGGAAGCTTTTGTTGAAAAAAGTTCTATTGACGAAGTATATGCACAGATTTTTAGGGACCTTGATGAAGCGATAGCGCGACTGCCAGTTCATTCAGCAACACTTGTGAAAGGCCGGCCTTCGAAGGAAACTGCTCATGCATTATATGCAAAAGCTGCCTTGTATAACCAAAAATGGGCGCTATCGCTGGCCAACGCACAGGCAGTCATAGCCAATCCATATTTAAAACTGCTGGATGATGTTCGTGATGTATTTAATGTGACACGTGAAGATGCGGCAAGGACTGAAAACATCTTTTCGTACGAAGCGGAATCATCAACAACGGTTTCTGGATCGACTACTTTTTATGGACACCAATTAACAGGACTTTATGGGCCGCCAAACAATGCTGGGAGGGATTATGGAAGACCAACCTATGGATCAACCTTTGCATATTATTCTTTTTTTACATCGTTTGATCCCGATGATGAGCGCCGCTTGTTACTTGATACAACTTATGTAAATAACGGCGGGGCAATAGTGCCACAGAAGAACCTTACACCCATTACCACGCAGGGGGTGCTTGTTAAAAAGTACCAAGATCCACTAGCGGTCTCCGGTAACAGCATTAACATTCCTATTTTCAGACTGGCCGATGTGTATCTTATCGCGGGAGAAGCTGAAGCTCATCTAAACGGAGCTACACCACTGGCCTATGAGTATGTTAACATGGTTCGCAGTCGTGCTGGTCTTGAACCATTGCAGGACGGATTAAACTCAGACAGTTTTATCGAAGCTGTCCTCCAGGAACGTTCGTGGGAGTTGTTTGCAGAAGGGGACCGCTGGTATGATCTTACCCGGACTGATAAATTCCTAACGGTAATACCATCCGCCGTGAATAATGTGTACCCACAACGTACACCACAAGCGCGTAATAAATACTTTCCGATTCCACAGGATGAATTAAATGCAAACCCTGTACTGACGCAAAACGACCCGTGGAAGTAATTATTTGGTTTGGGTTGGGCAGGGGCTGATCCTCAGATCAGTCCCCCCTTTTCTTAAGTTTGATCGACACAGAACAAAAGACAAGTGAAAAAGATATTCTTATTATTTCTTCTGCTACCTCATTTTCTTTTAGCACAGTTCCCACGAACGATGTCATTAAATGGTGAATGGTCGTTCGCATTAGATCCTGTATCCGTTGGCAAGGACCAGCAATGGTTTAGAGATGACTTCATACCAAAAGGATGGGATAAAGTCAATGTGCCGCATAGCTTTTCCGTTGATAGACGCTACCATAATTTCACTGGAGATGTTTGGTATACTCGGCAACTTAAAATGGAAAATTTGCGCAAAGGCATGCGTGCATTTCTTCGTTTTGAAGCTGTTTTTTATAAATGCACAGTGTGGCTGAATGGAACTGAGCTAGGTGAGCATGAAGGTGGTTACACACCCTTTGAGTTCGATATCAGCGAGATTGTTAAAAACGAAAACACAATCTCCATACGGGTGACTAACGCTTGGGATACTACAACAATTCCAGGTGCCAAGACAAAAGTTAATTATGAAACGAGTAGCAGCGCCCAGGTTTATCCATGGATAAATTATGGAGGAATAACCCGGAACGTATCAATTATCTTTCGGCCAGAAGTTTATCTGGGAAAATTAAAAATATCTGCAGAGCCTGATCTCACTGGCAAAACTGCCAGGATAGACATTAGGGCCTTCGTCAAAAATAGTTCCGGTTCTCTAGCGGCAAAGCAAGATGTCCGTGTCAACTTATACCAGGCAGGAAAAAATGTGCAGGTTAAATACAAGGTTGACAAACAGGATATTCTGCCGGGCCAGGAAGCTGTTTTTGAAACCTCGATTCTCCTTCGCCGAGATGTGAAATTATGGAGCTTCGATACACCGGAATTATATGAAGCTGAGTTGATTTGTGGATTTGATACTGTGAAACAGAAGTTTGGTATAAGGTCGGTGAAAATAAGCGGTACAAAACTTCTTCTCAACGGGGAGCCTGTACGTATGGGAGGGTGCAACCGTCCCCTGGATTATCCCGGTTTTGGTTCTATGGATCCAAAACAAATCCTCGAAAAGGATCTTACGTTGATCAAGAATGGAAGCATGGAATTGTCAAGGATCAGTCATTATCCTGTTTCCGTTGAATTGCTGGACTGGGCAGATGAACATGGAATGTTACTTATACTTGAAGCAGGTAACTGGCAAATGACACCGCAGCAAATGTCAGATCCCGTCATGCGAGAGAAGTTTAAAAGCCAGTTCCGGGAAATGATCGAAAGGGACTGGAATCATCCTTCAGTAATTGCATGGAGCGTTGGCAATGAATATCAGTCGAGTACACCTGAGGGACAGGCGTGGACAAAGGACATGATTGCTTACTCCCGAGAACTTGACCCTTCGCGTTTGGTGACGTTCGCCAGTATGTTGGTTTTCCGGGATGTTATCAAGAAGCCTGAAGATGAAGCTTCTCAATATGTTGATTTCATCAGCGCCAATATATACGGTAATCACTTGAAACACTTGCAACATATTCACGAACTATATCCTTACAAGCCTATTTATGTCAGTGAGTTTGGGATTCGCGCTGATCATGTTAAAAGTGAGGATGAGCGTATACAACATTTAATCAAAGCTGTAGCGGATTTCAGAAAATGTGATTTTTTGATTGGCGCTTCCATCTGGACTTTCAATGATTACCAGAGTCTTTATCCCGGAACTAACATCGATGGATATCGTCATTGGGGACTTGTGGATGCAAATCGCCAGTTGCGTGAAATGTATGTAACATGGCAGGAGCAATTTTCACCGGCTACCATTCAGGTTGCGAATGTATCCGGTAAACTTCAGATAACTGTTCACGCCCGCGCCGACTTCCCTTCATATGTGTTACACAACTATGAACTTCGTATCAATGGCAATGCTTTCAAGCTTGGTGTTCTTAAGCCAGGAGAATCCAAAATAATTCCTGAACAGGTTTCTTCCGTCGTTGGCAATAAAGAGAATATTATCGAACTGGTGAAACCCGGAGGTTTTGTCATTCTGAAAAAAGTGTTGAATAGTAATGGGTTAATGCAGAACTGAAATGATCAAATCAGAAAATGAAGAACGGAGAAGTTTTCTCCAAAAAACTATACATGCAGATCTGGTTGTAACTGGAGGAGGTCTGGCGGGTACTTGTTGTGCCATCACCGCAGCCCGGGAAGGCATGAAAGTAGTTCTTGTTCAGGATCGACCGGTGCTTGGTGGTAATTCCTCCAGCGAGATAAGGTTATGGGTATTAGGAGCAACGTCACACATGGGAAATAACAACCGGTGGGCACGTGAGGGCGGCGTGATTGACGAAATACTTGTCGAGAATATGTATCGGAATCCCGAAGGTAATGCCGTCATATTCGACACCGTCGTGCTGGATAAAGTCGTCAATGAAAAAAATATCACGTTGTTATTAAATACTGCAGTAATAGAAGTTGAAAAATTTAATCGCACGAAGATCAAAGGACTGAAAGCATTTTGCAGTCAAAACTCCACGGCGTATAACTTAGTAGCACCCTTGTTTTGTGATGCGTCCGGTGACGGCGTTGTAGGTTTCCTGGCTGGTGCCGCCTTTCGAATGGGAGCGGAATCAAGGGAAGAATTCGGTGAATTGTTCGCTCCAGACAATGAATACGGAGAGTTGTTGGGTCATTCCATATACTTTTATACAAAAGATACGGGCAGGCCTGTAAATTTTGTTCCACCTTCATTCGCATTGGATGATATCACGAAAATACCACGTTACAAAAAATTCAACGCTAGCGAACAGGGCTGCCAGCTATGGTGGATTGAATATGGGGGAAGGTTGGATACTGTTCATGATACCGAAAATATCAAATGGGAACTGTGGCGTGTAGTCTATGGGGTATGGAATCACATTAAGAATTCGGGTTTGTTTCCAGAAGCTGAGAACCTGACGCTGGAATGGGTTGGCACGATACCAGGAAAGCGGGAAAGCCGGCGGTTTGAAGGAGACTATATACTTACCCAGCAAGATATTATCGAACAGCGATTCCACCGGGATGCAGTTGCCTACGGTGGCTGGTCTGTTGACCTCCATCCTGCAGATGGTGTATTCAGTGAGCGCCCAGGGTGTAACCAGTGGCATAGCAAGGGTATATATTCTATTCCCTATCGTTGTTATTATAGTAAAAACATCGACAATCTTTTTCTTGCGGGAAGAATTATCAGTGTCAGCCATGTTGCATTTGGTTCGTCGCGGGTAATGGGAACAAGTGCATATGGAGGACAAGCGGTAGGAATAGCTGCCGCACTCTGCAAAGAAAGGAATCTGTTGCCCCGGCAGATCAGTGAGCAGGTACTTGAGGAAATGCAACAGCGTTTATTAATGTCAGGGCAGTTCATACCGGCCATAGAGGTAATAGCACCAGAGAATCTGGCGGCAAAGGCGCATGTAGATGCAAGCAGTAATTTTGTTTTGGCAGAACTTCCTGAAGGTGGCATCCTGAAAACACTCGATCCTGCCGCCGGCCAGCTGTTACCCTTCAAGAAGGGCAAAGTACCTGAATTGATTGTTCACGCCGAGGCGGATGAGTCGACCGTGTTGCAGGTGGAATTGCGCACATGTGAGCGAAGCGGAAGCTTTACTCCGGATCGATTTCATGAAGCAATAAGCATCAGTATGTCGCCAGGCCGGAACTGTATACATCTGAATTTCAAAACCGTACTCGACGATCAGGGGTACGCGTTCATATTATTCAAGAAAAACCCTCGGGTACACCTGCATTTTTCAGCTCAGCGAATTACCGGGATCTTATCTGTATTCAATCTCGTCAACGAAGCCGTTTCAAACTACGGAAAGCAAACACCACCCGATGGGATTGGGGTAGATTCATTTGAGTTTTGGTGTCCGCAACGAAGGCCACAGGGACAGAACATTGCAGTTAAAATAAATCCTCCGCTGGATTGTTTTTCACCTGGTAATGTGATCAATGGAGTGGACAGACCTGTTCTGGCGCCTAACGCATGGGTTGCAGACTTGCATGACGACAAGCCACAGCTCAGGCTCAATTGGGAAACGAAAAAAACGATACGTAAAATTGTTCTGAGTTTTGATACTGATTTTGATCATCCCATGGAGACGGTATTGATGGGCCATCCAGAATCGATTATGCCTTTCTGCGTAAGAAGCTACAGGATCATTGGAGATGGCAATAAAATTCTTTTTGAAAAGAATAATAATTATCAGACACGAAACATAATCGAATTCGATGACCCAGTCATTACTAAACAGCTGATCATCCAGGTTGATCATCCTGCGGAAGACATTCCTGCTTCTGTCTTTGGCGTTTGGTGTTTCTAACATTAATAGTTAAGTATATTATTTTCATATGAGATTAACATTCCTAATTTTTTTTTCTGTTTTCATTTTAACGGCGTGCAATACGAGCAAAACCCGTAGGTTGGCTTCTGAAAATTTAAGTGTCGAGTGGGAGGAAGTTGACAAACAATGGAAAATTAAAGCGTTAAAAGTGAAGCGCAACAATGACTGGAAGGTCGTAAAAGGTGCATCGGGAGAACATACCATTTTGTTCAGCGCAACAAAGCCCGACTCGACTTCTATCACCATGCACGCTAATACAGGCGTGGTGTTTCCGGAGGAAATTTACCGTTATCAGAAAGAACCCTGGAAGGCTGCGACATCTGCGGTATCAATGAATACAGCCGGAAAGGCCTATCATTTTTTCCCCAGCCGAATATCAGAGACACAAGACGGTATCTTGCTGCAATCGGAAAATGAAATTGCTATCGTAAGTGCCGAATGGAATGTGGACCCGGTACATAAAAACGATATTATCGTCAACCAGAGCTTGATAGCAAAAAAGCCTGGTTTTTATTCAACGACAAGTCCGTCGTTGGTGAACATTGCCACGGGTGACATTACCTGGGCTACTGTTCCTGGGTATTTTCATGGCGCCGCCTTGCAACCGGATTCTGTCCTTGCATACGCATATGGTCAGGGCATACCAACGTTTCCTGCGATCTATCCAGACCGTTGTATGACTACACCAACGAGCATTGCCGACATCAAGGATAGTCTGAGCGTGGCGGTGACCGTTGAACCTGGCTTTACCAGAGATCCCTGGGAGAAGGATCAGAATACGCATTTAAAATGGAACACAGCATTTTCTCACATGAGCAGGAAAGGCGTTTTATCACCGACGTTGTATTATCCTGTGCTAGGCGAAAAGGGATCGAAGCTTGCCGCTGGGGATACACTGAAAGTGGAATTCAGGTTCAGTGTAAGGAATGGATACTGGATGGATAACCTTGATCATGCCATCAATGATGTGTATCAGTTTTCTGATAAACTCAAGTTGAGAAGGAATCAAACGTCGCTGACAAAAAGAATCGAAGCGATGCATAGCTATCTGACAGATCCGAAAACGTCCATGTGGAATCTTGAAGAGTATGAAGGCCGCACCATTGGCGCGCAGTCATACCTGGGTGGCGTCGTTGGTTCACAGGGAGATGCCATGAAAAACGCTGATTATGGCGCCATGTGGATGTTGGGTAAGGCTACCGGAGATTTGGCAATCAATGAAAAAGTGTTGCCTTATGCTCGCAATTTCAAGCTCGTTCAGCAAGAAGACAAACCGGGCTTTTTTAACGGTGCCGCTATGGGTCAATACTATCTCGCAAAACGAAAGACGTTTGTAGAGGAATGGGGTGATTTTATCGAACCTATAAGTCTTACCTACTACACCATGCTCGATCTTGGAAATATTCTTTTGTTTCAGCCGGAAGATCAGGAACTTCATCAGCGGCTCAGGCATGGTGCTGAATTACTATTGAAGTGGCAGCATGAAGATGGGTATTGGGAAGTTGCATACGATCGTAAAACGAAACAACCACTTTTTAAAGACATTAAAGATCTGCGTCCAACATTTTATGGTCTTGTAGTCGCGTACCGTATTCTAAAAGATGAACGTTATCTGGCCGGTGCGATTAAAGGGGCAGACTGGCTCATTGAACACAGCGTGAATAAAGGTCATTTCATAGGTGTATGTGGAGACGCAAGGTATGCACCCGACTTTGCTACGGCCCAGACTGCTCAGGTTTTGCTGGATCTTTTTGACATCACAGGCAATGAAAAATATAAGGCAGCAGCTATTGCTGCTGCCAGAATATATACAACGTCAGTCTACACGCATCCAGTACCTTCAACAGTTCTTAAGACGGTAAAAGATAATACCCGGGAAGACTGGGAAATTTCCCAGGCGGGTTTAAGTTTTGAACACGGTGGTATCATGGGCTCAGCGCAACGCCATGGCCCAATTCAACTTGCCAGTCATGCTGGATTATTTGTAAGAATGTTTAATATCACTGGCGATTCATTATTTATTACAATGGCACGTGCTGCCGCCATTGGTCGTGATGCTTTTCTGGACAACAAAACAAAAGTTGCATCGTATTATTGGAACGCTATGGGTAGGGGCGCGGGTCCATATCCCCACCATGCCTGGTGGCAGATCGGATGGATTATGGATTACCTGATGGCAGAAGCTGAATTACGTTCAGCAGGAAAGATTATTTTTCCAAGAGGTTTTGTTACTCCTAAAGTCGGGCCACATCAGTCTTACGGGTTTGAAACGGGAAATGTTTTTGGTGAAAAGGCAAAGCTTATTATATCAAAAGCAATTGTCGATGTTGACAATCCCAACATTGAATACATTCTCGCGGAATCCGTTGAAAAAGATGTGTTTATCATTTTGTTAAATGACGTTGGTGAAAAACAATCTGTTACCCTAAAATTATTTGAAAAAGAAAGAAAAATCAGCGCGGTTCATGATGTTACTGGACAGGGACAGTTGGAACCTCAGGGAACATGGCAGACTGAAATTGATCCTTATGGATTAAAAGTCTTCCGTGTCACTTATCAATGAAACAAAGAACAACCCTAATATTTTCCCCAATCAAAAAAACTTAAGAGCGGTGAATCCACTTGACATTTTTGTTATCGTTTTGTTTTCCTTGTTAATACTTGTGGCAGGGCTTTCGTTTGGAAACCAGGGAAAGGACATGAAATCATTTTTTGCTGCGGGAGGTAATGTTCCGTGGCCGATTAATGGCCTTTCGTTGTTCATGAGTTTTTTTTCCGCAGGTACATTTGTTGTTTGGGGTTCAATTGCTTACAAACACGGAATGGTTGCTGTTAGCATTCAATGGATGATGGCTATAGGTGGATTCTTGATCGGCCTTTACATTGCGCCGAGATGGAAAGAAGCAAAAATATTAACAGCCGGCGAGTTTATCAAAAAGAGACTTGGTGCGAATACGCAGCGATATTATACTTACCTGATCTTATTTCTTTCCCTGGGGTATACAGGTGCCTTCCTTTATCCGGTAGCTAAACTGGTAAATGTTTCATCTGGTTTTTCCATCAATAGTTCAATAGTGGTGCTGGGTTTAATGGTGATCATATATACAGCTGTGGGTGGTTTGTGGGCCGTTGTAATAACAGATGTTCTACAGTTTGTAATACTTACTGCCGCTGTAGTGATCGTTGTTCCGCTGGCATTTGAAAAAGTCGGGGGAGTAGATGCCTTTATTTCACAGTCTCCGGAATCGTTTTTCGATTTGGTGCACTCAGAATATAATGGATGGTTTTTGTTTGCATTCGCTATTTACAACATGATTTTTATTGGAGGCAACTGGGCATACGTGCAGCGATATACGACGGTCAATACGAAACGTGACGCCAGCAAGGTTGCCTACCTCTTTGGTGCATTGTACATCATTAGTCCCGTGATCTGGATGCTTCCGCCGATGCTGTACCGGTTAGTAAGTACCGATCTGACAGGGATGGAAAATGAAGGAGCGTACCTGTTGATGTGTAAAACTGTTTTGCCAAACGGAATGTTGGGTCTGATGCTAGGAGGAATGATCTTTGCTACAGCAAGTTCTGTTAACACGACACTCAATCTTGTAGCAGCAGTATTTACGAACGACGTCTACAGACCATTGAAACCTGCCGCTTCTGAGAAGACTTTAATGACAATTGCGCGCACCTCTACCGTTGTGTTCGGCATCATTACGATCGTGGTTGCTTTGCTTGTGCCTTATGTTGGCGGTATAGTAGAGGTGGTGTTGACCATTGGCGCAGTAACCGGGTGTTCTATTTATGGACCTCCAATCTGGGCGTTGTTTTCCAAACGCCATAATGGAAAATCAATCTGGATGTGTACGTTAATAAGTCTCGTTGTAAATCTCTTCTGCAAGTTTTTACTTCCGCTAATTGCCGGTATATCTTTGACACGGTCAACCGAAATGTTGTTGGGCGCGCTTTTTCCATTCCTACTTCTGCTGGTATATGAAGTTTGGGCGCGGGCGATGTTACCGATACATCCGGATTACGTTTTCTACCGCGAACAATTGAAATTGATGGAATTAACACAAACCAATGAACCTGCTGCTAATGATAATGCGAACCAATACGGAATAAGGGTGTTGGCCATAACGTTGTTGCTCGTCAGCCTAATTATCATTGGTCTTGGTATTATCGCCGACAACGGTACAATCATCGTTACCTGTATAGGGGGGCTGATCATGGTTGTCGGCGCCTTGATGTTCAAACGACGTACCCTCAAGGATAAAAAGCGACCCATTGACTTTAATCCGATGGAACGTGATAAAGTATCTTAAGTCTCCGCTCATGTGCAACTTCGTTTGCAAAACACTTTGAAAAAAGTAAATTGTCAAAAATCTAAACCATATGCACGCCACTCTAAAACCGCTTGTTTATTTTCTATTTCTAATCGGTTTGTCCTTCCACACACATGCTCAGCCTACGGAACAGGCAGTGAAAGTTGTTGTTGCTCCCGATCATGATGACTGGAGTTACAAATCCGGAGAGAAAATAAACTTTCGTATAACGGTTCTGCGGAATGGGAATCCCATTAAGAATGTCACAGTTAAATATGAGGCCGGGCCGGAGAAGATGGAGCCTGTGGCCAAGGATTCAATTATCCTGAAAAATGGAACGCATTCCGTTGAAGGTCTTTCGTTAAAAAAACCGGGGTTTGTTCGTTGCATCGTCACAGCATTTGTTGATGGCAAAATGTACCGGGGACTTGCAACCGCTGGAATCGACCCCTTGAAGATTGAACCTACCGTAGAAAATCCAGGGGACTTCGTTCAGTTCTGGGAGACCGCTAAAAGTGAAGCTGCGAAAATACCCATGGAAACAAAGATGACACTGCTTCCTGAAAGGTGTACCGAGACCGTTGATGTTTTTCACGTCAGCTTTCAAAATTACCGCATCGGGTCGCGTATGTATGGTATTTTGTGCGTGCCGAAAAAAACCGGAAAATATCCGGCGATGCTAAAAGTACCTGGTGCAGGTGTTCGTGCGTATAACGGTGACGTTACACTGGCCCAAAAGGGTGTCATAACTTTTGAGATTGGTATTCACGGCATCCCGGTCACGATGGACCCTCCAGTATATACCGACCTCGGGAGTGGGGCGTTAAATCAATACTACACATTCAATTTAGACAACCGTGATCGCTATTATTACAAGCGCGTCTATCTCGGTTGTGTTCGTGCCAATGATTTTATCTTTTCACTTCCTCAGTTCGATGGGAATCTTGCCGTAACAGGTGGAAGTCAGGGGGGAGCGCTTTCTATTATTACGGCTGCCCTCGACCCGCGCGTAAAATTTCTTGCTTCATATTATCCGGCTTTGTCAGACTTCACCGGATATCTTCACGGAAGGGCAGGAGGATGGCCACATTTACTGGACCGGAACAATTCGAAATTCCATAACACAGCCGGCAAACTTGAAACGATCAAATATTACGATGTCGTTAATTTCGCGAGGATCATAAAAGTGCCTGGTTATTATTCATGGGGGTTCAATGATGAAACTTGCCCGCCAACTTCTATGTATGCAGTTTATAATGTCATTCATGCACCTCGTGAACTTTATCTTGCACTTGAAACCGGCCACTGGACTTACCCCGAGCAACGGGAAAAAGTTGATCAATGGATATTGAAGATGTTTGGAAAATAAGTGTTGAGGTGTTGAAGTTCGAAGTGAAAAATAAGTGTTGGAGTGTTGAGGTTCGAAGTGTTGGAGTTTTGTTATATGAAAGAGACTTTTTTTTAAAGAACCCAGTACCTTATCGAATGACCCCGACGACCTGATCACCTCTAGAAGTGTTGAAGTTCGAAGTGTTGAAGTTTGCTTTATCGAAGAGGCCGTTATTTTAATACGCCTTTGCATACTCATAAGCTTACCCAAACTACCGGACACCTGATCACTCGATTACCGATTACTCGATTACCAATCTACCGATCACCTTCACTTCAGTCTACATTATTTGATTCCACCTTACCATCGGCACTGAGCAATATCTTGCGCTCTTCGTTGTTGCCGTCTAGCTCGATTTGGTAATAAACTTTGCCGTCCATCTCTATTTTGTCTGCATCGTCAATTTTGTAGTTGGAGAATTCGCTTTCCAGTTTTTGTTTGACTGCGGCAGGTAAATCGCTTTTAGGAAAATCTTCTTTATGCTTTTTGATGTTTCCGCTTTTATCGATCCATACATCGTGATCCCTCTTTCCAATTTCAAATTCCGCTTTATAGTCATCTCCTTTTAGTTCCCATTCCACATCTGTGGCATTTGCGAATTTCGTTTGGAAGGCGTTGAGTACAAGTGAAGGTACCTGGCTTTTAGGTATATCCTGTGCGTTGGAGGTAAGCGCGAGTCCGCCTAAGACGAATGATATCATTAATGTTTTCATAATTTTTGTTTTTTTTTAATAAGAGCAAAAGTACAAGTGAAATCCGGAAACAAGTTGGAAAAACAAGATGTGATTTAACTTTTAATTCCTGTTCCGATATTTTTGACGGAGGCAGGGATTCGAACAGCAAACTGATGTTTACCATTGTAAGTATAGCTTAACCCGAATCGATAATAGTCTGTTATTGTCTTCACGATAGACAGACCTAGTCCGGTGGAGGTATTGGCACCGGTGTTCTTATAGAATCTTTCAAATATCCTCGACTCATCCAGTTTAACAGCGTTTCCAGTATTTTCAATAAATATTCCGCCTGACTGAATTTTTATTTCTACCGTACCACCTGCGTGGTTGTGTAGTATCCCGTTTTTTAAAAGGTTGGAAACCAATATCTGTGCAAGTTCCGGATTCATTTGTTGTGTTAGATTTCCCTCATGGTTGATAGAAAGCGCTACGGATTTGTATGCAGCCAAGTCAGCATATTCCGACATCAGGTGCTCCGATAGTTCATTAAAGCCTACTAAACTTTGCTCTGTAAATTGTTGGTTTTCGATTCTCGATAGCAACAACAACGTCTTGTTCAACCTCGTGAGTCGTTCAAGCGATTCTATAATGGATGCTATCTCCTGAAGTTGTGTTTCATTATTGGATTTTTCTGCAAGTAACTCCAGTTTGTTTATGGTAATCGCTAACGGCGTCTGCAATTCATGAGATGCATTCTCTATGAATTGTTTCTGGTTGTTGAATGTATGGACTGTTCTTTGCAAAAGCGATGAAACCGTTTCATTGAGCATGTTGAATTCAGTTACCGTCGTTTTTGTTTCCGGCAAGGTTTCACGTTTGTCAAGGGAGAAAAATTTCAGTCGGTCAAGTATTTCATAGAATGGTTTCCAAATTCTTTTTAATATGAAACTATTAACGACCAAGATGCCCGCAAGTAAAATAAGATAGAGCCAGATAATAGAGTAGAAAAGATCTTCAATGAGGTCATCTTCTTCCACCATAGAAGAAACCACCTCCAGTTGGTAATATTTTCCATCAAAGGCTCTAAATGCGGATTTTAATATTCTAACAGGTTCATAGTCTTTTTCATTTTGCATGTAAAGCGTTGAATCCAGATAGACATCTTTAAAATGAGCCGCCTGAGTTGCTGAAATTTCATGAATGGCATAATTGCTTTCCAGAAAATCCTTCCGATGCAGTAACGTGGTATCGGTTTGAATTTTTTCAAGAATAAGTATTTTTGAATTCTCCAGTCCATCGTCAATGCTATCGTAGATCTCATCGAAAATATTCACATAAAAAATAATTGCCCAAACGCCGATCACCGGCAATAGGATAATGGATAAATATGAGAGTGTGTGATTTTGTAGTTTCAATCCGTAACGAGTTTATACCCGAGTCCATACACTGCTTGAATTTCCAGATCCGCTCCTGAATCCTTTAACTTTTTCCGGAGATTCTTGATTTGTGAGTAAATAAATTCAAAGTCGTCCGACTGATCAGTATGATCACCCCAGATATGTTCTGCTAAAGCTGTTTTGTTGATGAGCCTGTTCTTATTTGAAACAAAGTAGCTGAGAATATCGAACTCTTTCCGATTGAGCGTCAACGGTTGATTTTGCACATGCACAGTATGGTTGTCCATGTCGATGCTAACATTTTTCAACTCAATTACAGCATGACCTTCAAGCGTGCGTCTTCGGATCACAGATTTTACACGGGCAGTGAGTTCTGCCAGATGAAAAGGTTTCGCCAGGTAATCGTCGGCGCCCAGATTAAGTCCCTTCACTTTATCATCGACGGAATTTTTCGCTGAAATAATGATCACGCTTTTTTGCTTCTTCATTTTTTTTAGTTCGTCCAATAGCGAGAGGCCGCTACCTCCGGGAAGCATAATGTCAAGCAATATGCAATCGTAGTCGTAAGTGCTGATCTTATCCCATGCAGCATGGAAATCGTGTGCCGTCTCCACAAGAAACCGCTCTTTTTCGAGTGATTCAATTATCACCTTACGCATTTCGGCTTCGTCTTCTATCAGTAGTATTTTCATTTGACCTGCGGTTCAGTCAATCAAATATAGCGAGCAAAGTAAAAGTAAAATCCGGAAACATTTGGGAATCCTCCTGGTTGAATAGCTCAAAGAATGATTCTCCCAGTAAAAACAAAAAAATTGAAAATGTTTGAGAGTGCTGATCATGTTAATTCCTTTCCCAAATGTTTCCGGTTTTGCAGCGTATGATTGTCCCGAAAACAGAACATTAGGAATCAATCATAATGAAATAACGCTATGAAGGTAAAATATTTAATTTTTGTACCGCTTGTGCTTTTTATTGCGGCTGCCTGCAGTCAAGGAATAAAAAATCATGAAGTAACTGACAAGTTTGAAAAGGGGAAGGTATTATCGCAACATCGTAATAAGAAACTAAAAGAAGTATCGGGTTTAGCGACAAGCATCGCCAATAAAGATATGTTATGGACGCACAATGATAGCGGCAACGATGCTGAGATTTTTCTACTCGATGAAAGCCTCAATATCAAATCTGCTTTTCGTCTTGCCGGCATTAAGAATCGCGACTGGGAAGATATTGCAGTCGGACCCGGGCCCGATGCATCAAAAACATATGTTTACGTCGGTGATATCGGCGACAATAATGCAGTATATCCATATAAATATATTTACCGCTTTGAAGAACCTGTTTATAGTGCGAATGCTGAAGTGGTAGTGATTTCAGATTTTGATACGATCATCTTCCAGCTTGATGATGGTATTAAAGATACTGAGTCATTGATGATAGACTCCGGCACGAAGAACTTGTATGTTGTGTCAAAGCGTGAGGACCCGGTTTATGTTTACGAGTTGAAATATTCAGACATGGCAAAGGATACGGTTGTAGCTAAAAAGAAAATTTCTTTGCCACTTCATCAAATCGTTGCTGCAGATTACATGGCTGCAAGTGGTGATGTTTTAATGAAGAATTATCAGCACATATATTATTGGGAGAACACCTCAGATGAACCATTAATTACGCTTCTGAAAAAACAGCCCGTGGAAATTCCCTACGTTGAAGAGCCACAAGGAGAGTCAATCACATGGAAAAGAGATGGGAGTGGCTTTTACACCTTGAGTGAAATGAAAAAGAAAAAACCATCGTCATTGTATTTGTATTCTTTGAAAAAAAATATTAGTAAAAATTAGCTGTGAAGTTCGTTCTTTGGGTTTTGATCGCTGCATCTACTGTTGAATCGTATGGTCAGATTTCCCCTCCTGGCCTTGATGATACAAATGTTGCGCTCTGGTCTGCGATAGGGATTAATCAGGAGATATCGAAGCGTTGGAGTATTTCCGCATATGCAGGTAATTCCACTAAAAGCAATCCAGATAACTTTCTCTTAACACAGAAACAGGCGATGTTTATTTTAAATCAGGAGACAAAATTTGAAATCAGTGACCGATGGTCTCTGTCTTTTTGCGCCAGCTATCGGAGACAAAATGAATACCAAGCGGAGCATCCGTTTCTTTCAGATGACCCCCGTATAAAAATTGAAAATCGTTATTATCTGAGATTTTACTTCAATGAGAATTTTAATAAAATCAAACTCACTGTCTCATTACGCCCCGAGCTGAGACTTTTTTATTCCGACCGTGGGCATCGATGGAGTCCACTCGATAGAGGGCTTCGCTTCCGGTTAAAGGCGCAGGTGTCCATACCGTTAAGTCCTTCAGGTGCTAATCAATTGATTGTTGCCAATGAGATTCTCACCGCAACAGACCGTGAAAGAAAAGAAAACACGTATGATTGGACTCGTTATTCGTTTACTGAAAACCGATTGTCGACATATTTCAGGCATACCTTCAATCATTTTTTATCAACCGATGTAGGTATTATGCACCAAATAAAGGCGAGCGGTGAATACGCTGCGCATGTGGGAATCGACCTAATCTTTACAAATCCTTTTGGAACAAAGAAGTGAGTTCCAATACATTGGTTTCCTATCAAGATTCTCTGACATCTTAACTTTAAAAGGCTTGAAATGGGAGATAACGCATTGAAGCCAGGACCGGCTATCACAATTGCGTATTCAGAATTCATAAAAATATTCTACATTGTGTAGCATATACACAATGCAATTTAAATTATGAAACACGTCACGATAAGTCTTATGCTACTTTTAATGCTGTACACAACAGCATTGTATTCTCAAAGATCATCATCGCTACCCATTCAAACCGGAAGTGATGTTGCAGTTGTGCAAACAGGTTCCGGGAAAGTCCGGGGTTATGTGCATAACGGAATTTTTACCTACAAAGGAATTCCCTATGCACAGGCAAAAAGATTTCAACCTCCGCAAAAACCTGCGTCATGGGATGGAATTAGGAGTTCAATGACTTATGGCCCTGTAAGTCCACTGATGACACCAACAACGCAAGTTGCGGACGAGACAGAGTTTTTGTTTCATCATGACTGGGGCTATACGAATGAAGACTGCCTCAGGTTAAACATTTGGACGAAGGGAATTAATGATGGCAAGAAAAGACCAGTGATGTTTTGGATACATGGGGGCGGATATACAGCAGGTTCGTCGCAAGAACTTCCTTCCTATGATGGTGAATCGATCAGTCGAAAAGGCGATGTGGTATTGGTTTCTGTAAATCACAGACTCAACATCCTCGGTTTTCTCGATCTCTCAGAATTTGGGGACAAATATAAGTCGTCTGCAAACGCGAGTTTTCTCGACCTCGTTATGGCACTCCAATGGGTAAAAGATAATATTGCAAATTTTGGTGGTGACCCGAACAACGTCACAATTTTTGGTCAGTCAGGTGGAGGTGGAAAGGTTTCGACCCTTATGAGTTCACCGATGGCAAAAGGATTGTTTCATAAGGCGATTGTTCAAAGCGGTGTGTGGGCAGATTTTCAGGAGCAAGCTATTTCCAAAAGGATCGGATCGGCTGTGCTGAATGAGCTTGGCTTAATTCCCTCGCAGGTGGATTCCATTCAGAAAGTTCCTTATGATAAGCTCGTGGCGGCAGGGAATAAAGCTTTACAAAAAGTAAAAGATCAATTGGCTGCCGAGGGGAAACCTGTCGGCTTTGGACTACGGTTTGGCTGGGGGCCAACGATTGATGGAGAATTTTTGAAAAACAACATGAGTGATCCCGAGGCGCTTGCCATATCTTCGAATATCCCCTTGCTGATTGGTTCAACCAAAAATGAATTTATGCCTTCGTTACGCAATCCGGAACTTCGGAAGGGTAATGCCGAACAGGTAAAAGTATATCTGCAGAAGCAGTGGGGAGATAAAGCCGATGCCTACATTGCAGCGGTTAAAAAAGCATATCCGAATGATACGCGTCCGACTGACCTAATGGATATCGATGCATTCTTCAGACCTGGTATGGTAGCTCAGGCAAATACTAAGTCGTCGAACAGTAGTGCGCCGGTGTACATGTATTTGTTTACGTGGCAATCTCCCGTCATGAACGGTGATTATAAAGCTGTGCATTGTATGGAGATTCCATTTACGATGAACAACATTGCCCGTTGTGAGGAGATGACCGGTGGCGGAAAAGAGGCTTATGCACTGGCAGATAAGATGAGTCATGCATGGATCAATTTCGCCAGGTCGGGTGACCCTAATCATAAAGGATTACCCAACTGGCCAAAGTATAACGCTGCCGTTGGCGCAACGATGATGTTCGATAATGTTCCTGCCGTCAGAAATCATCCAGACAAAGAATTGCTTGAAATAACTTCAAAAGTTCCGCCGAGGTTCTAGCTCAAGGATATTTGAATTGCCGCAGTGTTCTTTGGTTAGCTAAGACTCAGGAACGCTGCGCAATTTTTTTTTGGACTGTTGTTATCCCACTAAAAAATATCCGGCTAAGCTGCAATTGTTGATATCAAAAATTTCTTTGATTAGTGAATCATTACTTTCTTATACAGGATGTTGTCTGAAGTTTCAATTTTTACAATTACGAGTCCAGGTGACGAATCTATCTTTACTTTAAAAACTAATCCTTCCTTTGAGATGACGCACTGAATTTTTCTTCCCGCCAAGTCCCAAACTTCAACGTTGTTGATTTCCTTGATACCTTCGATGTGAATCGCTCCATGCGACGGATTGGGGTAGATGGAAAAACCGGAATGTGTCTCATCATTAATATCAGTAATGATATTCCATAGCGATTTCAGTTGTGCTATTTCGGTAGGTGCGACAGCTCGGTCATAAATACGGACTTCATCCAAACTTCCCCGTAAAAAATAATTACTGATGTCAATATCTTTTCTCCCAAACGTAATCGCCTTAGTTGTAGAAGCCACGAGGCCGCTATGGGCCGTATATGCATCTAGTGCGCCATCAGCGTAAAGTTCTAACGTGTAACCCGTATATACGACGGCAAAATGATAATAACGATTCAGTTGAAGAGGAAAGGAGCTGTCGAGGTCTTTTACACCAGCAGATGTCTTTAACGTCCATCTTAATTTTCTCTCTGGCGTTACCGAAACTTTCCAGCGTTCTTCCCAACTGCCGTGAGAAAGAATGAAGGATTCTTGCGTGACCGCATCTAGCTTTACCCAAAAGGAAACAGTGATCTGGTTCTGAAAATTCAGTACTGGCTCGTAGGGAACATAAATAACATCACGGGACGAAGAGAACTTGTATGCCTTGCCGCTTTCACCGCGTGAATCTGTGGTAAGCTGTGCACCGTCCAGTATTGCATCATGTCCATTGCCACTGAAGTCGAGTACGTTGCCATCCAGGGGATAATAGGCTGAAGGTTCCGTGCTGCCGTCCGTCATTTTCTTTACCAGGATGTTTGTGCTGGCGCTGGCTTTTAATCCATCTGAATTTGTAACCTCACAGAAAATTTCCAACAGTCCTTCATTTGGGGGAAGTTTAAAGTGAATAAGCGAGTCCTGCTGACTAATCACGGAGCCGCTAGCTGATGACCAATGGTATTGCAATGGACCACCGTCTTTATTGCTTGCTTTGCAAATAACGGAGACTTCATTTTCTGTGTAATAGAATGATTGGTTGCTTATAAATCCTGTTATGTCCGGAGGTACTGGAATGTTTTCCACCACCTTTAAGTAAATGCTGTCCTTCGCAGAAAAGGTGCCGGATGTTATTTCCAGTAATATTTTATGCGTCCCTACAGCCTCTGGGGCCGTCCAGTAGAAGTCGCTGGAAGTGTTGTCGGAAATAGCCCCATCTACATACCAATGATAGGCAACAGGGTCTGTACTATTTTCTATCGTGGCGAAAAAGGGGACCACTTCGTTAAACTCTACTAACGTATCCTTGACGGTTAGTGATTTAATTCGAAGCATGCCCTCAAAATTATATCCGTAATTATAGTCCACAACGGTGTCGCCGGTGTACAGCTTACCCTTTTTATTTTCCAGCGACGATCCTGACGGAAGATAAACCAATTGCGCTACCATATTAGCTCCGATCGTTAACGGAGTATTTCCAGTTACATTTGTTCGAATTACAGTTTCGGTAATGGCGTCATAAATGTCATAGGACTGAGCTCCCAGGGATAACGTTATTTCACGCACGTCGGGATAGGGATTATAGAATATAAATGAGGGGAATGTATTTTCTCCGAAGAAATCCGTTTTGTTGAGATCAAGTTTCAGAATTCCTTCGACATCGGTTGCTTCAACAATTGCACCCAGGTAACCAACGTGTGAGGAACCATAAATTCCAAGATTAGTCTGGGCCCATCCACTTCTTTTGGCATCGCCAGTTCCATATAATTGTTTTCCGTTTAGGTTTTCCTTCAAAGCTTCATAAGCAATGACAGATTGAGGATCATGTTGAGCACTCCATTCATAATCATCCTGACTTGTCGGTGACAGAAATTCCGGGTAAAACAAGCGGCTGGCATTGGCAAGATTAAGCATCCATTTGGCGATGTCGCGTGAAAAACGTTTATCATATTTAACCATGGGAACCAGTGCGGCTGCTTGCTGAAATCCATTCATCGCAAACGCATAATCGTTGCCTGCATTGTTTGCCTCTCCGATCAATCCGGAAACATCGGAGCCGTTCCAGTTACCAGCAATCACTCCCCAATTTCGGAGCGGTCCCTTATCAAAGCACCAGTTTACCATTTTAGGCAAATCATAATTTGAACCCACCTCGGCATTCATTCTGGCTGCGATGAAAACTCCATAGGGAAGCTGAAGTTCATAGGAGGGATTCGAACTGAGATTTGATAGAAAATCCATTGACAGTTGGGCACCCGATAAATATTTCTTGTCGCCAGTCTGGAGCCAGGCATGATACAACAGCCACGCTATACTGCCCGCGGCTTCGGGTTCAACAACACCATTGCTGTTAGGCGTCATGGTGGCAAGATTCCATCCCCGGTAATTCATCTCTGGAATTTTCCAGGGTGTCGTAGATCCGCCCATGGCATAGACAGCGGTGAGCCATCGATCAGCAATCGTACGAAACTGCAAATCAAAGTCGGGCACATCAGGATACTGCGTATACAATTGATAGAAGAAAACATTTGGCATAACATCATACCACCAATCGGTACCACTGGTAGACGTGTAGCCATTCAGATACACGTTCTGGCCATTCGCCTTATTAAAGAATTCTTTTGCTTTTTCAGTCCAGTTTGTTCCGTTTTGATTAGACTTATCAACACCAATCAAAGATGCGCCGACGATGGCCGGGATAATATTAATGGCTTCGGCCTGATTGCCACTGTTTGAAGAACCCACATACGTGTCTAATAAAATGGGTTGTAAGGTTGGATAGTTAGTCCCCGTCGACTTCAGATTTATAAGGGGAAAAAATTGACCTGAGACATTGGAGGAAAAAATTAGTTCATCGTATTGAAGGGCTACGGTTTTCCAGTCCCTTAACAGGTAAGGCGAAGGAAGATTTGGCATTTGTGCCACTCGTGGGATGGAAACCTGTCCATTTTGAGCACTTGATTCAAAGCACAAAACCATAACCGACACCAGGAAAATGAAATCAATTTTTTTAATGTACTTCATTTTGGTTCATTTTTTCCGGAGTCCTTTAAATCACAAAAACGTTGGCCACTATCGGTAATTTTGTTTGTCATGAACGCCAGGGCCTGGTGATGATGAATCATTCACCAAAGCCCCGGGGTTACAATGATACTTCGGGAATTAAATTCCGTCCTATGGTTTTTCAACTTCAAAAATGCTCGTCACTTGTGATGCCGTGAGAACAGATTTGTATATACGTACTTCATCGAGCGCGCCGATATAAAATCCGCCCCAGTTTAAGTAATTAGGATCGGCCTCATTCAGCGAGTAACCATTGCTTGGCAAATCCTGGCCAAACACGAGATTTACAGGCGATGCAGACTGAGAGATAGCTGTTCCTGGTGTATTGTCCCAATCTTTAACCAAAACTCCATTGAGATAAAACATCATATGTCCATTGCCGAATGTTACAACGATGTGCCACCACTGACCTTGTGTTACAATAGGGGAGGCGTTGTCACGATCGTAATAGGCCGGGTCAGGTACACCTGGAACAACAGCCTTTACAGTAAAGAATGCTTTTGGATCGGATTGAAAATTTAGCTTGTAGCCATTCCAGCGATTCATTGCGATCATGTACTGGTTATTGACTATCGGATCGTTGACATCGGCTTTTGCCCATAATGAAATAGACATGGTTGTAGGATTCAGCGCAGTGTTGTAAGGAATTTCCACATTTCCACCCTGATTGAAATGAAGTGCTTTATTAGCATCTCCATAACGGTCTGCTGTTAATGCAGGTGTACCGCCGCCCCAATAAGCATGTCCAGCCTTGATAACACCATCGCGGCTGTTACCTGAATAATCCTTAACAACGGTACCCACAGCTGCTGCTGCTATTTCGTCGAATGTCCATTGGCCGACGAGATTTGAAGGATCTATCGGAACGACCTTCTGAGCTTCATAAGCCGCGACAGCGGCAGCTAAGGAAACCGTTGCGTTGGTAACTGTCGCTTGTAAGGCGGTGGCATCATCTACTACACTTTGCGCCTGGGCAATGGCAGCGATCAGGGGAGCTTGCGAACCTTTAATATAGTTTCCCGTTGCAACGCCTTCCGCTGTACTTGAAACCAGTGCATTTGCTGCAGTAATCGCGCTGACCAGATCTGTTTTAACCACTGGAGGCGCACCGTCATCATCACCGGAACATGCAGCAAATAGGCATGCCGTGAGGAATACTGTCGAGAGGAGAATAAATTTAATTGGTCGTGTTTTCATAAATTATTGTTTAAAAGATTCGAATTAATTATTGATTTGAGGATTGGTATCCAGCTCTGATTGTGGTATCAGGAAGTAGCGGTTTTTTCCGTAGCTAAACCCAGTACCCGTTAAGGCTGCTTCGGCTGTAGACTGGCCATAGCGCATCAGATCAAAGTAGCGATGGAATTCAAATCCTAACTCTACTCTGCGTTCGTGTCTGATGGCATTTCGAACAGTTTGTTGATCTGTCGAAATAATCTCCGGTAACAAATCTGCGGGAACAACACCAAAGCCGGGAAGGTCTTTGTCGTACAAGTAACTCTCTCTCGCGCGTTTCCTAACCTCATTAAGGGGCCCTAACGCTTCTGCGGAACGGTTGAGCTCGTTCAACGCTTCAGCTTTCATCAACAGGATATCCGCATATCGGAGATATACATAATTAAGACTGGCGTCACCGATGATGGGTTCCTCTTTTAAAGGTTGTAGTTGTTTTTTCTGCAAGTACCCGGTGGGTGACCATGTTGGATCGAATGTTTCGCCATTGATCCATGTTTGCCCTGCCCGCCCTACCGTATAGTCTAACCGTGGATCAACAACATCCGCAGTCGTCTTTTCAAATTCGTTTACAAAGTTTTGCAACGGCACATTGAAATAATAACCATTGTCTTTTGGAGGCGAAAAGTATTGATTTAAATGACTGCCGAGCTTCGGTGATTGGTTGCTAAGATGTTGTATTTCAAAAAGTGATTCTGAATTATTTTGAGTAGAGTCTGTAAAATTATTTTTATAAACTTTTTCCAGGCCATAAATAGCAAGCCCATCGACGGTAGCGATAGCAGTCAGCGCATTTTCCCATTTTTGTTGATATAAAAAAACTTTTGCCAGAAGTCCGAATGCTGCTCCCTTGGTTGCTCTACCAACATCCGTCCCCGTATATTCAATTTCTAGCACATCGCCAGCTTCCTGAAGGTCTTTTTCGATTTGCGCATAAATGGAAGCTACCGGCGATTTTGGTTTGTTGATTTCTCCTTCATTCAATGGAGGATTTAATTTCAAGGGTATATCACCGAAGATATTGACGAGGTTGAAATAAAAGTAAGCGCGTAAAAATTTAGCCTCTCCGAGAATTCTGTTTTTGACAGCGTCATCCATTGGTATCTCAGGTCCGTAGTACAATAGATAGTTGGCGCGGGAGATGCCTTCATAATAATGTTTCCATATTTTTTCCAATGCACCGTTGTTGTTGGAGTAGCTGAACTCGTCAATGAATTGAATGTCGCTTTGGTCGCCTGCAAGACCGCCTTTTGTCGCATCATCTGAAGCTACATCGCCAAACACCCACAGGGCATTGTCGGTAGAAGCAAAGGAGGCAGCATTGTAGATGGCAGCCACAGCAAGAAATGCGTGTGCTTCTGTTTTGTAAAAAGTTGCGTTGGAATAGGTTCCTTGTAAATCCTCTTCCAAAAAGTCTGAGCATCCACCAAACGCGACCACGAAAATTGTGAGCCATACTTTAGTTGTGTATTTCATGATGTTTTCGTTAAAAGGTAAGATTGACACCAAGGTTATATGATCTGGCTGCAGGATATGTACCCCAATCCAAACCTGCAGATCCATCACCCTGACCTTGTGCATTGTTGCTGACGGTCATTTCGGGATCAAGACCCTGATATTTTGTAAAGGTGAACAGGTTGGTTCCTGACAAATAAATCCGCACTGCCGAAAAGCCATATCGTTCCAGTATTGTTGTTGGAATTGCATAGCCGATTTGAACATTCTTCACACGGGTATAAGAACCATCCTCCAGGAATCGGGTAGAATACTTTGTGTTATTTCCGGAAGCATCCCACGAAGCGCGAGGAAATGTATTGGAGGTTCCGGCGCCGGTCCAGTGATTGTCAAAATACCTTTGCGTGACATTAAATGGCCGGTAAAAACCTTCGATATCCCGATTCAGGACAGAGAATATTTTTTGACCGTAAGCCCCTTGCAAAAAAATCGATAAGTCCCAGTTGTGATAACTTAAATTGATGTTCAATCCTGCCGTAACTTTTGGTATAGGGCTACCGATGTGCCGCCTGTCGTTGCCATCAATCACGCCATCTGCGTTCTGATCTTTATACCTTACATCACCGGGTTGTATTCCTGTTCCCTGAAACGCGTTCGTGAAGATGTCTCCGGTGGTCTGGAATATTCCATTCATTTCATAGAGATAAAATGAACCGATTGGATATCCCTTTTCAGTTCTTGTAATTCTGTCTGAACCAATCGCTCCGCCGGCGATCGGCGCATTGACTTCCTGAACTTCGTTATGTAGCGTTGCTGCATTGGCACTCAATGAATAGTGAAACCCTCCAATGACGTTCGCGTATGTAAGCGCAAGCTCAAAACCACTGTTCAGTACTTTGCCGTTGTTAACCCATGGTGATTGCGCAGCGCCAGCAGAAGAAGCGATCGGCTGACGTACGAGCAGATCCGAAGTTATCTTGTTGAAGTAATCGAAAGAAGCTGAGAATTTGCCATTCCACATTTCCAGGTCAAGTCCGACATTCAACTGATTGCTGGTTTCCCATCTTACGATGTTGTTTCCAAGATTTGATACGGCATATCCCGTAGCCTTAACGTCGCCGAAGGGATAGTTATATCCGGCGTCTATCATGTCGGTGAACGGATAATCTCCAATCTCCTGGTTGCCAATGGAGCCATAGCCTGCCCGTAGCAGCAGCCTGTCAATGTAGCTGTTATCGGAAAGAAACGCCTCCTTGTCTATGCGCCAGCCTAATGAGCCCGCATAGAATGTTCCCCACCGGTTATCAACGCCAAAGCGCGATGATCCGTCTCGCCTTAACGTGGCGGAGAGCAGGTACTTTTCCTGGAAGTCATAATTGATACGTCCGAAATAAGAAAGCAGCGCACTTCCAGATTTACTTTCTCTGATCAGTTTCTGTCCTAACCCATTGCCTAGATAAGTAAGACCAGGAGTTTGGTCTGGAAAATTCTTTTCAGAAGCACTCAGTTCATAATTCTCAACCTTGATCGCTTCCGTACCAAGTAAAAAGATGAAGTGGTGTTCGCCCAGCGCCTTAGTATAATTAGCAAAGTTGCTGAAGGTCAATGTTTGAAATCGGCCATCACTAACCGCTAATTGATTAGGGTTATTGATCCGGTTGCCCGTGCCCCAGTTTCGATCAAATCGCCGCTGATTGGAGCTGGTAAAATCAACACCAACATTGGAAGTAAATTTCAAACCCCTAAAAAGAGATATGTCTGCGAAAAATTTTCCGAACAAGCGGTTGCTGATTTTCTTGTTGTTGTTATACTTCAGCATTCCCACGGGACTGTAACCGTCGCCAAAGAAGTCGAACCGTTCAGGTTTGTCAGTATACTCACCGTTAGCATCGTAAATGGGAATCGCAGGTGTGCGAAAAAATGCGTAGCGAATTACACTCCCGCCATTTCCTCCTGCACCATCGCCCGAACTGCCGATAAGATCTGTTGTCGCTTTTGTGATGTTTAAGTTGATACCCGTCTTTAACCAGGATTTTACTTCGGTATCAATATTTATTCTGCTACTTAAGCGGCTATAGTTGCTGCTTTTAATAATCCCTTCCTGGTTGAAATAATTTCCGGAAATGAAATAGCGCGTTTTGCCTTCTCCGCCGGCGATAGAAATACTATGCGACTGAAGGACACCATCTCTCAGGATAGCATCCAGGTAATCGACGTTGGGTAATGAGGAGCTGATGTCTTCTGTGATCAGCGGACGATGTAACAGTGGATTCTTATTAGCATTGTCATTGGCCGCCGCTTCGTTGTAGATAGACACATAGTCAGTTGTGTTAGTCATGTCGATCATCCTGCTAGGCGACTGAATACCCACCTGGCTGCTGATTTGAATCCGAGGTGCATCGCCTGTCCCGGATTTTGTGGTGACGATTACTACGCCATTTGCTGCGCGCGAGCCATACACTGCCGTTGCACCAGCATCTTTTAACACCGTTATGCTGGCAATATCCTGGGTAGCGATTGAGTTGATATCGAGCGTTGGAATGCCATCGACAACATACAATGGATTGTTGCCGCTATTAATGGAGCCGGCACCACGGATGCGCACCGACACACCTTCACCGGGAGCGCCTGTATTTTGCGTAACAACAACTCCAGGAGCCCTTCCCTGCAACGCCTGGTCTATGCTTGGCAGCGGCAGCTTATTGATCAGTTCTTCGCCCACGATGTTGACGGCGCCTGTTATTTTTCCTTTTTCCTGGACACTATAACCAGTGACCACAACTTCATTCAGTTGTGTTGCGTCTTCCTGCAAGACAATGTCAAATACCTTTCTTTCGCCTATCGGGACTTCCTGGGTAAGGTATCCTATGAAAGATATAATCAGTGCAGAGGTTTTTTGATTTTCCTCAAGTTGAAGAGCGAAATTTCCATTGACATCTACAGTGGTTCCTGAAGTTGTGTTCTTAATTAAGATACTCGCGCCAATAAGGGGTTCCCCGGCCGTTCCTTTAACGGAACCGGTCACCATTACCTGGCCAACTGCGTTGTACGCGAACGTTACCAGGAAAAGCAAATAATACATTCTTGTTTTTTTCACTGCATTGCTGGGTTATCGTAATTTATTTGGACGGTAGGATACTATGATATTGTGCGAGGTGTACTTGCCGTCGTGCATTTTTAGCTTGCTGCCTGCAGGGAGTACGACCAGCAGTCGCGACGACTTTGCAGGAATTTCAAAGCAACTTTCTTGTCCCGCGTCGCGGAAGAGATATGTATCCGTCAGCGCGTCGTACAGGTCTGTTTTGGAGTTATCATCTCCGTAAAAACAAACTGTTTTTGCTGTGTCGTAAGGATTGTAATACAAGAAAGTAGGAAATGATTTGTCTGCATAGAAGTCAGTAGCTGTACAGTTGATCTGCAAGATCTTGTCTACGTTTGTTTTCTTGACGATCGCTCCGAATATTCCGACCTGCGCGGAGCTATAGAGGCTAAACATTGAAACATCCGGTTGACCTTTGGTCCATTTAGGACCATCACCTATTGCTACAGGCGAAATACCTTTTAAATCCTCTCGTTTGTAGTCATCGGATTTACGGATGCCTTCATAAGCAATAACGTTTTTGGTAAGGTCCTTTTTCTCAGGAAGCCATTGGTGCTGATCGTCTATTTCATAGGGATAAAAAAGGCGTGCTGCATTGCTTACGTTCAACATCCACTTGCCAATAGCCGTAGCGTATCGGTTGTCATAACGGACCATCGGAACCAGGGGCCAGGCCATATCGAATGAGTTCATCAGAAAGGCATAACCACCGCCGTCCGTGATGCTTCCCTGCAAGCCATGTACATCATAGTCGCCCCATCGTTCTGCAATAACACCCCAGCCGATTCTGCCATCAGCAGCTTTGCATCCTTCGAAAGTCCAATCCAGGATTTTCTTTACATCATACTTTGTTCCGTGGTTTGCATTCAAACGTGCCGCCACTAATGCACCAAAAGGCATCAGCACTTCGTAAAAACGACTTTCTTTTTGATTGACAAAGGCGTCCATCGCCGATATAGCGCCACGCAGGTATCGCTCGTCACCAAATTTTTTATAGGCACATAAAAGTATATAGGCATGACCAGCCGAAACATCCTGCTGATGCGGAATGTTGTTGGTCATGCCTTTCATCTTACTATAGTCGAAGTAGGAATGGTTGTAATTTTCCTGCAGAACAGAATCAGCTTTAAAAAATTGTTCTGCGATAACACGTTGAAGACTATCGGCCTGTGGAACATTCGGAAACAGTTCACAAACGCCATAGTATAAAACGTTAGGGAAGACATCGTACCACCAATCACGGCCGTATCCGCCTCCGAGCAATGCCACAGAGGGATGGGTGTTGTTCATCATGATGTTCCATCCATTCTCTGCATTAAAATAGTTCTGGATCATCTTCACATAGTTGAACCCGTCCTGGTTTGTTTTATCAATGCCTACTAGTCCGGCACCGAGAATAGAACCCATGGTGCAAAGCGCTTCATGAAATTCTTTGCTTCCTTTTGGGCCCTGGCGGATATCGCCAATCACGGTATACATGCCAAAGGTGTTTTGTCGAAAGTTGCGCTGCGAACTGTCGATCCAGATAAAAGGTTGATACGCTTCGTTCAACTCGAGATTAAATACATACTGATCAAAATGATGGGCTTTTTCGTTCCAGTCCGTCATCTTATAGGGCTCGGGTTGGTCAGGCATCAACGCGATCCGATCAATCACCAATTGGGTGGTTTGATGTTTTTGATGACAGGAAAAAGCAAAAAATATAAATATGAGCAATGCCAGGCGCGATGCATTTTGTCTGCATGACGATGCATGAGAAATTGTAAATCGTAAACAGTAGATCAGAAATTGCCTCATGCTTTATTTAGTTTATAAGATTCCTTTACAATGTGTCTGGCCAGTGGGATAGATGCCAATTGCACAATCGCGATGACGATCAATGAATATTTGAGAGCAAAGCTTTCGGAGATATAAGTGGCGAAGTAAATGAAAAGGCCTAAACCCAGAAATCTGCCGACGTATAATCCAAACTCATGATTGAATATGTAAGTGAACTCATTCCGGTTTTCGATTTTAGAAACGACGTCGATTACCCGCATTTGTATAGGGAAATAAGCAATGTCGTGAAGCGGTTGAAACAGCACCTTGCATAAAACAAAGATCATGACACCGAAGGCTGAAAATAGAATTCCGTTGGCCAGCGTTCCTAGTAAAAAAATTACTAGCCCAACCGAGAAAATGTAAATACGATGTTCTGGTTTTGTTGTACGCCCGAGGAGATACAACATAACCGCAGTAGCAATACCGCTGATGCCTTGTACCAATCCTAATGAACCTTCATTGCCCACCATGCGCATGATCAGGATAGCTGGCGCTGTGACCAGGTATCCCTGTGCTAATCCTTTTAATCCGGCGAGGGCAAGCATTTTATTCCAGAGGGAATGAAATTTAAAATACAGGAATCGTTTATGTGTCGGGTTTTTGAATTTCTCTTTGTGAATAACGATACTGGAAAGTATTGTCATCAGGAATACAACGACCGTAACGATTTGATATCCGCTGTTAATATTTCCACCGAACCAGCCCCGTGTATCAGCGGTTGCCAGGAAAGCACCGACGATTAAAGGCACTAAAATAAAAGTGATGGTATAAAAGAAAGTTTCCAGACCATAGTAATAATTGCGGTTACTGTCATTTGTAGTATTTAACGCCAGGAAATCACGGTTCGACCAGAAGAAACCAAAGGAGCAGCCCATGAGTATTCCGGCAACGCCGACGCCGATCACAGAAAGATTTTCCAAGCTCATCATCACGAGCATGGAAAGACCGCTCAGTAACATACCAAAACTGTAAAGGCTTGAGATTTTTATACGACTGAGTAGAAAGCCATTGATCAGAAATGTGATCGGGATTCCCGTATAGACCGTGAGTTGATAAACGGCAACGATCGCCGGATCGTTTGAACTGCGCATGATATAAGCACCAACAAATATTTCGATGACGGGCAATACAAACGCATAGATCATATTTGTTACCAGCAGCACACGCGTATCACGCGGCATTTGCAGGAAGAACTGATATTCGCTTTGTGGTTTTTTTAACAGTGCGGTTAAGGTCATGATAGAACTTTAAGTGTGCTAAGAAATTTGCATTGCCATAAATATTCGAAATGTTATTTCACCGTAAGCGAGCTCAGTATCGTGCGTATTGACAATTCGGCGCCACAGATAACTTCGTCGCTTGCCCCATAGTAAAGACGGATAGTGTCGCCGTTAACGACGTGACCGTTGGTAAAAATGACATTCCCAAAAAATCCTTTTAGTTCGTACTCTTCTGTCGGTTCCATAATGGGCTCACTGCTACGGGCGAGGACTTTACTCGGGTCGATCAGGTCCAGCAAAATTGCACCGAGACAATAGCGGTGATTTTCATCAGCGCCATGATAGATCACCAGCCAACCCTGAGGCGTATGGATAGGGGAGCACCCGGCACCGATGCGGGCGCTGTCCCATTTATTTTTGCGCGTAGTAGCGATACACTTGTGATGGCCCCAGTGAATGAGGTCGGGAGATGCTGCGAGCCAGATATAATTTCCGCCGAGCTGCGGACTACTAGGCCGATGCAAAGCGAAATATTTGTCCTTGATTTTATATTCAAAAATGGCGCAGTCCTTATTGTGTGGCGGAAAAATCATGCCGTGACGAACGAAATGTTTCCAGTCACGTGTCTGCATCAGGCCAACGCCAACACCATACGAAGAAACCATCGTATACGTGAGATGAAATACGTTGTCGATTTCTGTAACCCGGCAATCTTCAATGCCATACGCTTCCAGGGAATCTGTTCCGAAGATTGGCGCATAACCTTCCGGTTCGTGGAATGATATGCCATCCTCACTGCACATCAGGCGCAGGTGTGACAACGTGGTGAGGTATTCTTTGTCTTTGTATTTAATAACCCGCGCGTCGGAAAAATCAAGGTGCGGATCGTTCTTGTCAAATCGAAGTATATCAATTTCTCCGTCCTTGTCGTACACAGGCAGGCTGATAAAACCCTCCTGCTGCTCAGGACGCTCCGCAACGCGGACCAACAGCCAGATCTTTTTGTTAAACCTGAAAACACCCGGATTAAGCAGACATTCTACTATCATTCCCTCCATGCTGGGGGCAATATTTTTTGGTTGCACCAGCGGATTTTCTTCAAATCGCCTGGCCAAATCGACGGGTAACACAGTTTGCATAAGTTTGTATACAACCGGATAACATACGATTGCACATCGCAAGCTGGACATTTATGAAGCAGCGCCTGTCCGGTGGGTTTTTTAAAAAGTACGCCCGGATATAAATAATCGGCAGTTGGAGAACCCAGAGGACACTTAATTAACAGAGAGGACAAACATTTCAGGTTTGTTGAAAAGGGAATGCATACGTTTGTAATAGCTTTTCAGCAAATATGTCGATGCTCAATTGACAGCTAATCCGAAAACAGTCTGCAACTATGTATTGTGTACTCGCAGTCTTTACGCTTTTCACAAATCTGATGCAAGGTGACAGTACGTCGCCATGGCCTTACCAGCATGTTGACAAAGCCGCGAAAATCTCCAACAGCGCCATCACGTCAGTCTACATGGATCAGGATGATTATGTTTGGCTCGGCACATGGGATGGACTAAACCGCTATGACGGTAGCGCTATCAAGGTTTATAAGCCTGATCCGTTTGTGAAAGGAACGATTAGCAATAATGTGATCCGCGACATTCTGGAGGATGGAAGGGGTAACCTTTGGGTTGTAACGCACCTGGGCATCAATAAATATAATCGCACAACAAACTCATTTCAGGTATTCCTGGATAGTTTGACCGATATTCCATTTCTGGAATATAACATAAGAGCTTGCATTGGTGCAGATTCATCCGTGTGGATCAGTTTGATAGGAAAGGGAATCAGTCGATACGCATATAAGGAAGATAAATTCCTTCCTGTCGCTTTACAGGGTTTGGACGCCAACTGGTTGACCTCTATTGTCGGACTTGGACAAAATAACGGAATGCAATACCTGCTTGGATCAGATGGAAAACTTGCATGTGCGGTAAATAACAAGTCTGTCTTTAGAAAACAAATTTTGGAAGGTGACCAGATCAAATTTCACAAGTTCCTTCACATGGGCGACCGTTTTTTTCTGGCGATTGTCAATACATCGAAACAGCTTCTCTTATACGATCTGGCTGATATTGAAAAAGAACCTGTCATTCTTAGTCTCGGAAATATTTCGGTATCGACGTTATCTGAAAATTCTAATCACACCGCAATTTGGATTGGATCAGAGTCAGGAGATATCCTAAAAGTGATTCCGGAGGGGAAAGGTTTTAATGTAGTTTCGATGAACGCCTTTTTTCCGACTTTTTCGAAAGCAAGGATCAAAATACTCAGCATTCAGGAAACTAAACAGGATATTGTGTGGGTGGGAACGGATGGTGATGGTGTTTATAAATTTCTCACTCGTCCAAAAACTTTTTATTCAATCGCTGAAGGGCGCCCGGAGGCCGGTCAGCTTTCTCATAGCATTATTAGGTCCGTATATGAGGATGTTTCAGGACGTCTTTACGTTGGTACGCGTGGTGGTGGACTGAATATCATCGATCCGGTTAACGGTAAGACTACTGTATTAAATACGCGGAACGGATTGAGTAACGATGCCGTGTTGTCGATTAATAAAGACCATCATAACAACATCTGGGTTGGACTCGATAGCGAGGGAATTGATATGATTGAATCGGGAACAGGAAAAATATTTCATTTTCCCCGCGATTTTGAAGGTAATACAGATCTTGTTTTCAGTTCAGTGTACTCCATTTGCATAGATGCGTTTAATGATATTTGGTTAGGAACAAGTGGTTATGGGGTCATCCATCTTAAGGTAGCGAAGACGCCTGCGGGGAAATATCAAATGAAAGAATTCGATCAGATCTCTCATCCTGCACATGCGCGCGCCATCGCCATTAAAAGCAACATTGTTTATACCATCGTCGAAGAAAAACCAAACTTGCTTTGGTTTGGTACACGCGGTGGCGGAATCTACCGTTACAACGCCCTGACTAAGGAAATTGAAGCGCACATTCAGGCAAACGCGGGCGAAGTAAATAGTCTGAGTAACAATGACGTACTCACCTTGCACATGGACAAGCAAGAACAATTGTGGATTGGTTCGAGCGGAGGCTTGGATCGGTTGTACCTTCAGAACAAACCCTACCGAATTGAACACTTCACCCAGTATGAAGGACTTCCCAATAATACGATTCACGGAATCCTGGAGGATCCCAATACCAACATTTGGCTCTCCACTAACCATGGTTTGGTAATGTATGACCGTGAACGGAATGCTTTCAAAAACTTCGATGCAAATGACGGCTTAAAAAATAATGAGTTTGCGGATGGAGCAGCATTTCAGTCAGCCAATGCCATGAAGCTTTTCTTTGGGGGAATTGATGGACTCGACATCGTATATCCCCATAAACTTCATGCGAAAAATTATTTCCCAAAACTTAAAATAACAGATTTTCATGTTCACAACGTGCCGGTAGGCGTGGGAGACGAAACGAAAATTCTTAACCGCCACATTGACGATACAGATACCATTACACTCAAGTACAATCAAAATTTTATCAGTTTCTTTTTTACAACCCTTGACTACTGGCATAAACAAAAAAGTGCTTATGGTTATTTCCTGGAAAACTTTGACAAAGACTGGAATGATATCGGTCAGCAGCAATCCATCACACTCACCAATATTCCGCCCGGTCAATATAAGCTTACGATCAATTACAAAAATGAGAATGGCGATTGGGGTACGGCCCCAAAGATCATCACCTTAATTGTCACACCACCGTTTTGGAAAACAGCCTGGGCTTATTCATTTTATATTTTGTTGTTCATTGGTTTACAAGTTGCAATTGTGTATTACATACGTTTTAGAGCCCGCGCGAAGAAGGCGATGGCCATGGAGAAATTCAAGACACTTCAGTTAAAGGTACTGAACGATTATAAGCTACAGTTCTTTACTAATATTGCCCACGAATTTCGTACACCCCTGACGTTGATCTTAGGGCCAGTGGCGTCGTTGCTTCATACCAACAATAATGCGGGAGAGCAACAACAGCTGAAAACAATTTATAGCAATTCATTGCGTCTTCAGAAATTAATCGATGAGCTTATTCAATTTCGGAAAATAGAAAGCGGCAAGGAAAATCTGTCGATTGCTACGGTTGACCTGGTTCCATTTACCCATGAAATTGTCGAGTCTTTTAAGCAGTATGCTGCCGACCGCGAAATGCAGTTGGAATTTTATCCGGAGCCCGAGCGATTAAAAGCATATGTGGATCACAAAAAAATTGAAAAAATTCTGATTAACCTGATCTCGAATGCGATCAAATACAATTCCAAAGGTGGCATGGTCAGCGTGACTTTAAAGGAATCATCAGGCAAAGCTGTTTTTGCTATACGCGATGAAGGTATTGGGATTGCCGAAGAGAACAGAACAAAAATTTTTGAAAGCTTCTATCATAACGCCGAAGTCATCAACACAAACGGTATTGAGAAAAGTACGGGTATTGGATTGTCACTTACAAAAAGCCTGGTGCAGGTCCATCGCGGTGAAATAGCCGTGGAGAGTAAACTGGGAAAAGGGAGCATATTTACCGTGACCATTCCGATCTCAAAGGAGTCGTACAGTGATTTGCCCGAGGAACGTTCGATGATTCTTTCACTGTCACATCTTCCAGAAAAAGTTTCGCTCGAATTTGAGACGGATCATTACCAGTCATCTCAATCCACACCTGACGATGCGGAACGCGCGCCACATGAATATGCCGTGTTGGTAGTCGATGATCATACGAGCATTTTGTCGTTACTCGAAAATATTCTGTCCGATAAGTATAAAGTTCATAAGGCACGGAATGGAAAAAAAGCGCTCGAAATTTTAGAAGAGGAAAGAATCGATCTTGTGATCAGCGATGTGATCATGCCAGATATGGATGGTTTAACCTTGTGTAAAAAGATAAAAGAAAATATTCAAAGCAGTCACATTCCAGTCATCTTGCTCACGGCGAAAGGGGAAATTGAAAACCGCATTGAAGGTTTACAGGTAGGTGCTGATTCTTATATTCCTAAACCTTTCCATCCGGAACATCTTTTTATCCGGATTGAAAAACTGATTGAACGCATGGAGATAATCCGAAAAAAATTCAGAAATTTTGCGGACCTCGAACTTACCAGTCTCTCCAGCGGAATGGGAGAAAAAGATGACGCATTCTTTTCTAAAATCACAAAGTGCATTCAAACTCATTTAAGTGAACCCGAATTTAATGCGGATACGATTGCCGACGAAGTAGGCATGAGCAAGACCTCCTTGTATAAAAAGGTGAAGACGATAACAAGTCTTACGCCACATGGACTTATCAAACAGTACCGTTTAAAAAAGGCAGCGGACCTGCTGAAGAATACAAACATGAGTGTTTCCGAGGTGATCTACGAAACGGGCTTCAACAGCCGCTCTTATTTTTATAAATCCTTTAATGAAATGTTTCATTGTCACCCGAAGGATGTTGAGCGGGAAAAGGGAATTAAGGGCATTTAATCAGATAACAATTTAATGTTATTTGTAGGTACAAATTTGTACAACGCGGTTACTGCTGCCACGTCCTTAAAATTGTAAGGTCATAAAAAAAGGGAGCTTCTCACTCCCTTTTTTAGCTTAATCCTGTTAGCTCCACGTCCGGTCGTGTGAACGTTTGTCGTCCCACTCTTTCGTTGGCGCGAAATAAGTTTTGTCCTTGGCGTGCAAATGTTTTTTAACTTCTTCTTCCACCAGTTCGACTCCAAGTCCTGGAGCATCGAGGGGAACAGGAGCATAACCTTTGTCAATTAACTTTCTGCCGTCCGTTGTTTTCACGAGACCTTCCCACCACGGTAAGTCTACTGAATGGTGTTCCAGCGCGAGGAAGTTTTGAGTAGCTGCTGCGCAATGCACGTTTGCCATAAAGGAAATCGGTGTACCGGCCTGGTGCATCGCCATGGCTATACCTTTTTCTTCTGCATAGTCTCCGATTTTCTTGGTCTCCAGCAATCCGCCTGAGGAGGCCAGGTCAGGGTGAACAATGTCAACGGCATGGTTATCGATCAATGGTTTGAAGACTTCCAGCGAAAAAATATCTTCACCGGTTAACGTTGGTGTTTCCAGCGCATCCGTGATTTTTTTATGTTGTTCTGTATATTGCCATGGCACCATGTCTTCCAACCACGCCAGGCGATATTTCTCCAGCGATTCTCCCAGCCTGATCATGTTGTTTAAATCAAAGTGACCATAGTGGTCGGTTGACAATGGAATTTCGTCGCCAACAACTGCGCGCACATCAGCGACTCGTTGTGCCAGGATATCCAATCCCTTTTGTGTGATCTGAATTCCTGTGAAAGGATGTTTTGCATTGGCATAAGACATGTAGTCACCAGAAAACTGTGAACCACCTTTCCAGAACTTTTCATTGACGAGTGTCCCAGGAGTATCTCTGAGCACGTTTATCGAAACATCCATCTTCAGCCAACTGTAGCCCTGGTCGACGGTACGAAATTTTACTTTTTCTTTAAAGACGTTAAGATCTTTCGATTCAGGTGTATCCGCATAGATACGAACCGTATCGCGATACCGTCCTCCTAATAATTGCCATGCTGGAACATTGTATGCTTTTCCACACAAATCCCATAGGGCCATTTCAACGGCACAAACACCACCGGCTTGGCGCCCTTGTCCCGCGAATTGTCTGATGATTTTAAATATTCTTTCAACGTTGCATGGATTCTCTCCGAGGATCCTGCCTTTCAATATGAGTGCGTAGCGAGGATCAGCATAGTCGCGAACTTCGCCGAGACCGTAGAGACCCTGGTTGGTATCGATCCTGATGATGGCGGTTCCTCCCATTACTTCAGTGAGGCAGTAGCGAAGATCTGTTATTTTTAAATCCGACGGCTTTGATGCTTTGTTCACTTTCGAAGTAGTCTGTGCCATCGTATCTTCAAAAGATAACCCCATAACACTGGTCAGTGATATTCCCCCAAGGGCTGTCTTCTTAAGAAAACTACGCCTGTTATCCGACGTAGACGGATTGCTCATTTCAGCCTGACGAGAAAGCGCGGCTTCCTGCTCGCGCTGTTTGTTTTTTTTGATAATTGTCTGAATTACATTTTTCATACTTTCATTGTAGGTTAGGTGTTAGTTATAAAAATCAAATTATTCACATTATTAAATGTCTCTATAAAAAATCTTTTTTATGTGCGCTGAATGACCTTGAAGCCATCATCAATTCGGAAAGCCGGAAGTTCACCACAACGAATTGGTTGTCTCTACATATATATTCCGAAGCATATAGTATCAAGGAGTAAACCAGCATGACTTTCTCACCATTTTGCTAACATTATTTTTAAAATTCGATCGGTCGGACTACTACATTAATCTTTCAATTTTTCAATTTCTCATCCTGAGTGGCAAATGCAAATAATCGCAGCGGACGCTGAGAGAATACCCGCTGAGGACCGCAGAGCTTTTCAGCGAGCCACTCTGCGTGCATTTTTACTCTGCGTTGCATTCCTCCGCGTTCACTGCGGTTAAAAAAACCATTAAGCCATACGCCTGAAAATTATAGTACCTATCTCCGAATGCAAATAATCGCAGCGGACGCTGAGGGAATACCCGCTGAGAATCGCGGAGCTTTTCAGCCAACCACTCTGCGTGCATTTTTCTCTGCGTTGCATTCCTCCGCGTTCACTGCGGTTAAAAAAACCATGAAGCCGTACGCCAGAAAAATCATAGTACCCATCTCCGAATGCAAATAATCGCAGCGGACGCTGAGAGAATACCCGCTGAGGACCGCAGAGCTTTTCAGCGAGCCACTCTGCGTGCATTTTTCTCTGCGTTGCATTCCTCCGCGTTCACTGCGGTTAAAAAAACCATGAAGCCGTACGCCAGAAAAATTATAGTACCCATCTCCGAATACAAATAATCGCAGCGGATGCTGAGAGATACCCGCTGAGAATCGCGGAGCTTTTCAGCGAACCTCTCTGCGTGCATTTTTCTCTGCGTTGCATTCCTCCGCGTTTACTGCGGTTAAAAAAACCATGAAGCCGTACGCCAGAAAAATTATAGTACCCATCTCCGAATACAAATAATCGCAGCGGACGCTGAGAGAATACCCGCTGAGGACCGCAGAGCTTTTCAGCGAACCACACTGCGTGCATTTTTCTCTGCGTTGCATTCCTCCGCGTTCACTGCGGTTAAAAAAACCATTAAGCCATACGCCTGAAAATTATAGTACCTATCTCCGAATGCAAATAATCGCAGCGGACGCTGAGGGAATACCCGCTAAGAATCGCGGAGCTTTTCAGCCAACCACTCTGCGTGCATTTTTCTCTGCGTTGCATTCCTCCGCGTACACTGCGGTTAAAAAAACCATGAAGCCGTACGCCAGAAAAATTATAGTACCATCTCCGAATACAAATAATCGCAGCGGATGCTGAGAGATACCCGCTGAGAATCGTGGAGCTTTTCAGCGAACCGCTCTGCGTGCATTTTTCTCTGCGTTGCATTCCTCCGCGTTCACTGCGGTTAAAAAGAACCTTGAAGACTTACACCAGTAACTATAAGCACTCACTTCCTTTCCATACGCGTACAATCTTTATCTTAAGCGTTACACATTGTATTGACTTGTACGTTTTACTATAATAAAGGAAACAACGTCGCGTACTTCCGAATTACATAGGTTGACAAAAGGTAAATTTTCCGTAAATAGTAGGACCAAAATAATTCAATTTTTGGAGACACTATTTGAAATCACCTTTGTAAATAAAAATCATGAGACGCATCATCTTCAATCTTCTAGTTTTCGCGGGCTTTGCCTGCACCACCATCACCGCGCAGGCGCAATTCGACCGGGTTGCCATGGATCGGGAATACATTATCTCTTTAACCTCCCAGTGGAAAGGAGAGCGTTTATCCGATGGAAGACCTTTTGTGTCGGATAATTTGCTTGAGCGCCTGAAGAAGATCGTATTGACACATGCTTGGGGTGGTTTGAGAAAACATAAATTCAACAACCAGTATCAGGGAAACTGGATGATGATCAATCCCGACAAGAACACCGTGATGACCGGCCGTGTTGTTACCGCGCAGTACATGCCACTGCGTCCTGATTTTGGAGACCTCATCAGAAAAGTAGGACTCGCAGAAGGACATGGCGAAAAAGCGCAGTCCAACGTATGGCCTATTGAAATGCTCCGTGACGGTGATGTCTATGTTGCCGATGGTTTTGCTAAAGTTGAAGAGGGAACGCTTATTGGCGACCGGTTAGCGAACTCCATTTATTCAAAATCGAAAAGAGGTGTTGTATTTTGGGGTACGGTAAGAAATATCCAGGAGATAAAAAAAGTAGAAGGTTTTAACGGTTGGATACTGGGCGATCATCCTTCTTCGCTTACAGAAGTGATGCTCACGTCTATCAATGCGCCGATCCGGGTAGGGGATGTTACCGTTTTACCTGGCGACGTTGTTTTTGCCAGTCCCTACGGAACACTCTTTTTTCCGGCGTACCTGGTTGGTTCGATTGTGTTGGAAGCAGAGATCGGCAATCTTAGGCACGCCTACGGCATTATGCGCAACCGTGCCGGCGACTGGACCACAGGACAAATTGATAGCAACTACACCCCGCAAATGACGAAGGAATTTCATGATCATTTGCGCAAAATGCCAGACGCTGAATTGCCGATGCCACGAAAAGAGTTGAATGAATACCTGGATGCAAACAAGTGATGAGCGAGGGTGAGTAATTCGAGGCTGTTGATAACATCCAGCTAGTTTCCGATATTTAGGATAGCGTCTTGCAGACAACCGCTTTAGTATTTTCAGTCATTCTAAAAATCAGGCTATGAAGGAACAAGTCGAAACAAAGGCGATAAACCTGAAAGGACTGGCACCGTTGCTTCAGGTATTTGATATGCCGACGTCTTTACATTTTTACAGGGATGTTCTTGGCTTCAAGGTGGTACAATCTTCCGGAGAAGGTGATGATGTCGACTGGGTTTTGTTAGAACTTAATGGGATTGATTTGATGCTCAATACTGCTTATGAAAAACCAAACCGGCCATCGCATCCAGATTTAAAACGCAATGAAAGCCATCGTGATACTGTTTTGTATTTTGGCTGCCCCGATACCGACGCAGCCTATTGGTTCCTCACTGAAAAGGGTTTGAAACTGCAAAAGCCTGCGATCACCGGTTACGGCTGGAAAGCTTTAAACATTACCGATCCTGACGGCTATGGCCTTTGTTTTCACTGGCCGGCAAATGCCGGGAAAGGCGATGTGATTGAGTAAAAATGTATTGATTGTTTCGCAGCTACTTACTCACTCTTTAAATTCTTCACCGGGTTTACAAACGTAGCGCGAATCGTTTGTGAGCCGATGGTGAGGATGCCAAATAAAATCAGGATCAGCACACCCGTTGCTATGGCTGGTAAGTCGAGCGAGGTGTGATAAGCGATCTGTTCTAACCAAAGGCCGTTGATGAAGTATGCTGCCGGTACACCCAACGCAATGGCTATTGATAGCATGGCTAAAAATCCTTTTGATAAAAGCAGTACCAATGCCGTGCTGCTGGAACCCAATACTTTTCGGATAGAAATTTCCTTCATGCGTGTCTCGGTACTGTAGGTAGCCATGCCCAGCAATCCCAGGCAAGAGATTAAAATGGCCAGCACAGAAATGAATCCGATCACTTTTACTATATCTCCTAAGAAGATTTCATAGTATTGGTTGATCTCCGATTCAACTTCTTTGTAATCTACCTTTAATCCGGGGTTGACAATCGACCAGGCTTTTTCGATCGACTTAACTGCATTCTCGTATGTTCCGGCATAGGACACCTGCACCAGGTTAAACCTGCCCGGGTCATACATCAGCGCCATTGGTCCGATGGTTCTGAACAAGTCGCTGTGATGATAGTTTTTCACAACACCGATGATGGTCTTTCGTGAAGAGTCTTGCTCTGCAATGATCTCCTGGTTGATGGCATCGCGGTCGGAACTGAATTGAAGTTTTTTAACCGCCTCCTGATTGATGACGACAAAATTTTTGTTCGATTCGCCACTTGCCTCTTTGAAAAAATTTCCGGCAAGCAGCTCAATGCTCATGTTGTCGAGGTAATTCTCGTCCACCAGGAAATATCTAAAGCTGTTCCATTCCGGATCTTCAAGCGTTCTTTTAAATCCAATACCATAAGATGTTCCTGCTGCAGGTATATGAGAGGTCGCTGTCACCGATGTGATGTTATTATGTTTTTGCAGTTCGTTCTTTAATGTTTGATGCGATGTATTGTTGAGACGCACGAGAATGTTGCTGCGCATATTAAAGCCGTGGTCTGTGCTGACAAACAGGTTAAGCTGGTTGTGAATCACGATCAACGACAGGATAAAGAAAAGTGAAAGTGTGAACTGTGCTACCAGCAAAACCTTTCGCAGCCCGAGGTGCGAAAAAACTTTCATGGTGTTAAGATTCTTCAGGACTTTCACAGGCTGAAATGCGGACAACACAGCTGCGGGAAATAATCCCGCCAGTACGCCTACGACGACGGCAAAAACAACAAAGATTCCGTAAACCACATAGTTCGCTTCAAGGTCCCAACGGAACATCCGTGCGAAATTCAGTTGAAGGATCAAAGGCTTTATGATAACCATGAGACCCATGGCACTAACGAGTGCGATAAGCGCCACGAGTATTGACTCCGTCAGAAATTGCGTGAGGATTTGTCCGCGCATGGCGCCGGTAACTTTGCGTACACCAATCTCACGGGCACGCGTAAGGGAGCGTGCAATGGAAAGGTTGGTAAAATTAAAACACGATGTAAGCAAGATGACTAGTGCAAGACCACCCAGGAAATACACAAACACCCACGGTAACATGGGACCGATGGGATTGCCCATCATAGGGCCGGGCGTTATGTCCAGCATCGCGTGCAAGTTAAACTTCATTTTGTACACGCCAGGGTTGGTGATGGAGCCGATGTGCTGCTGGTAAATCTTATCGAGATGTTGTTGGATGTCCTCAGGAGATTTTCCTTCCTCTATCATGATGTACGTCCAGCCGTTCCAGAAGTTGGTCCAGTTGTCCATTTCATCTTTATAATCATGCTCATTCAGTATGCTTTTAACGGACGCCATACTGGCCAGACTTTCAAATACAATATGCGATTTTTTGTCAGTCTCTTTCAATACACCGGTAACAGTGAAAGTACCTATATCGCCGACTTTTATGGTTTGTCCCAGCGGATTTTCTTCCTTAAAAAGTTTGTTGGCAGCTTTCCGGGTGAGGACGACTGTATAAGGATCTTTCAGTGCTGTGGCGGGATCACCATACTGGAATTCATATTCAAAAAATTCAAACACTTCAGGGTCGGCAAAGAAACCTGCCAGCGGAATGTTTACATTCTGGTTTTCTAATTCCAGCCAGCCATTGCCAAAGCCTCTTTTTATACGCACGACTTTTTCAACACCGGTATAGTTTTCCAGCAGCTCCTCTTTAAGTTTCATGGTAGATGCAGAACTGGGTCTATGGCCTTTGTCCACACTATCAGCTTCAAGCGTAGTGACCTGGAAGATCCTGTCGCCTTTTGTATTGTAACGGTCGTGATTCATCTGATCGGCTACCAGCATCATGATGCCCATGCAGATCGACATGGCTACGGCAAGGCCAAAAATATTGATAAAAGAAAAAAACCGGTGGCGAAGCAAGCTGCGGATGGCAGTCTTTAGGTAGTTTCGGAGCATAGAGTTTTATTTTGGCTGGAGTATGCTATTTGTGTTAGACGCAAGCAAAGGCCAATAGGTTACTTTAATTTTTTGAATATTCGGACTCTTGTAAAGGTGATCGGTAATCGGTTATCGGTAATCGGGTAAGCGGTAATCGGTTTGCTCGATTGACGATTGTGCAGGGTTTTATGAATCACGCAAGGGCGCCACGGCGCAAAGGGCGAGGAGGAAGTAATATGATGTTGAAAGCGACGCTTGGTTTTAAAAGAATCCAACACGCATAAGATCGCCCCACTACCGAACACCGCTACCCTTTCCTTCAAACCCGACCAGCCCTCAACATCATATTACCTCCTTGTCACTCTTTGCGCCGTGGCGCCTTTGCGTGATTCATAAAACCTGCACAAACTTCGATCGAGCGAACCGATCACTGCTTACCCGATCACTACTTACCTCCTCCATATTGATTTAAGGTTGTGTTAGTGAAAACTTTCACAAAATAGTTCTGACCTACGTCTTAAAGGTTTTTAACCGCAGTGAACACGGAGGGAATACACGCAGAGAAAAAATCCACGCAGAGCCGCTCGACCAAGATCTCTGCGGATCTCAGCGGGTATTCCCTCAGCGTTTTCTGCGCTTATTTGTATTTGCTGGCTAGGCGTTAGATAATATAAAGTTCTAACGTACGTCTTAAAGGTTTTTTTTAACGGCAGCGAACGCGGAGGAATAACCGCGGAGAAAATGCACGCAGAGAGGCTCGACCGAAATCTCTGTATCTCAGCGGGTATCACCTCCGCGTTTTCTGCGCTTATTTGTATTTAAAAGGAAGTGGTCGGCGTTAGGAGTAAGCGACCATAGTTACTGGCATCTCTGACTGGAAACTTCAACAAATAAAAAAGGAGCACGAAGCTCCTTTTTTTAACACAAAAATACAACGCATCACGCACTAGGCAGTGGGTTACCGATAACCGCTTACCGATTACCGCTTACCCGATCACCGCTTTCCTCTGGCTCTTCAGTTTCTGCCGGCGTTGTCGGTTTGACATCCTGCACAGCAAATCCCCATTGCGCCAACACGCGACGCTGTCGCATGTACTTGCCCGACAATGCATCGCGGAAACCACGGATGGCATCGCGTAACGCGGGCAAGTTCAGGTTGCGCTCCTGGAAGCTTTGATGCATTTCAATGCGCGCGGCTTCTGCACGATCGTGTGCGGCGACAACCTTGTCGATCAGCGGACCAATGACGGTCCAATCCAGCGTACTTAAAGGCGACGCTGTACCTTCTGCGTTGTGCTTTTGTTGCACTTTTTTGGCCAGGTCCAATAATTCCTTGGAGCTGCCCGGGAGACTAACTTTGTTCTTCATATAAGAAGGGGTTTAAGTGAATAATGATTCAAACATAACAGCGGTCATTCCACCCGGCTGGGAATTTGGATGAGGTCAAAAGAATTTTTGATGGATAAAACAGCGGAGACCGGCCGGCACTGAGAAAAAGCCTTGGAAATCAGGCATTAGCGGCCACAGGACCTTCGACGGTTCCTTGCTGAATGCCGGGCGTGAATTGAATGTAAAGAAGGCAGGGAAACATCTTGACCCCATTGCGCCCTCAAAATCATTTTAATTTTCATCTTACACCGATTGATTTTCACGTTTTACATATTGTACACGTGAAAATACATCTGTGTAGTCAGGCTACACATCTTTGGCACCGCGTTATACATCTGTAACTTCAGGTTATACATATTGTATTTCACGTTATACATATTGTTAGTCAGGTTATACATCTTTGTAGTCACGTTATACATATTGTACACGTGACTATACATATTGAACTTCCGGTTATACATATGTGTAGCCA
>NZ_JARKMY010000002.1:1188729-1389150 GCF_029360725.1 Chryseolinea sp. H1M3-3
ATAGCCAGACTATACAGATGTATAACCTGAATATCAATATGTGTAGCCGCGTTATAAAGATGTATAACGTGAAAATGAATCGGTGTAAGATGAAATTTATTTTCCCTTTTTTGGAAAACAGGCCCTGAATCCCTACCCCATACCCCTGGACCATCGTCCATGGACTTTTCCGAAATCATTTATTACCTTCACCCGTAAGACCCCTAAACCAAACCTTTAAACCAACCCGTTGACGTTATCCTTATGAAAGTCGATGCCTCGAAGGAGACCAGCGCGATGCCCGCTAAACTCCTTAAGCTGTTGCTGCTCATCTCTGTTTTAAAAGCCAGCCGCTGGACGATCAAGCAGCTGATGGAACGTTTCGAAGTAAAGAAGAGTAGCATGTACCGCTACCTGGAGACACTCGAAGAAGCAGGATTCTACCTGGACAAAGATTCACACGACCGCTATTTTATCGTTACCACGGAAGACAACCCGGACCAGTCGAACTTTACCATCGAAGAGATGACCACACTGCGCAACTTTATCATTGCAGACCCTGACCATCCGTTGCGCGGCTCGTTGCTTAAAAAACTTTCGTTGCATTCCGAGCTCGACACCATGCCACGCATGGTATTAAAGGCGCACCTCGCCAACCTCGTGGGTCAGCTAACGGATGCCCTACGCAACAAGCACCAGGTCGTACTAAAAAAATATCATAGCGCGAACAGCGGCACCATCAGCGACCGCCTCGTAGAGCCCATTTATTTCGGAGACAACTACCAATCCATCCGAGCCCTCGATGTTAACGAGATGAGCTGCAAATCTTTCAAGCTCGACCGCATCGGTGAAGTGAACGAAACCCACACACCTTTCGCGCACGCTGACCATCACGAAAAACGCCCCGCCGACATCTTCGGCATTACCGGAGAAACAACCATCTGGATAACGTTACATTTCCTGACCGCCCGTGCCTACTTACTGCTGAAAGAAGAATTTCCGCTTGCTGTTCCATATCTAAAACAAGAAGACAATACCTACACCTTTCGTGGGCCCGTATCCAGCTTCAACGGCGTTGGGAGATTTGTGATGGGCTTATTGGATGAGGTGGAAATAAAGGGGCCGGAAGAGTTTAGTAATTATGTTAGGCAGAAGGTGGGAGTGGGGGTGAGGGGTGGGTGAACGCGGTTCAGGGGAGTCGGGCGCGCTGTGAGCGGCAGAAGTGAGAAATTGAAAAACAGGGATGAAAACCCTGCGGGGTAAAAGGGAAATGCGAATTCGTATATGTTTGGTTGCTAAAATGTAATACGTATAGTATGCTGTTTGTTAGCGGCAACAGCTTAAAATAGAATCATGTGAAAACTGAGCTAAAAATCATATTAGAAGAAGGAGCATCAAACAAACAGCAGGGAAACTGCTTTGAAACTCTGATTCGGAATATACTAACCTCCCATCAATACGAAGTCAGGTCTAACATAAACTTTGTGGGTATGGAGATAGACCTTATTGCAAATCACAAGCATAAAGATGAAACTCTCTATGTTGAATGTAAAGCAAAAGAAAAAGTAACTTCTGATGAATTATCAAAATTTTGTTTCAATGCATTGCATAAAAAAGCAAGTGCTGGATATTTTTTCAGGACTAAGGAACTAGAGAGTCAGGCAGGTGGGTATTTAAGGGAATTGCAAGACGATTCCCGATACAGACATTTAACATTTTTTGAACCAGATGATATTATCAAGATCTTGTCAGATGCTAAATTAATATTTGAACCATCGGCCATTTTAAGCTCCCACAAGATCTCCAAACGTATATTTGCGGTGACTTATTTTGGTGATTTTCTTATCTACATTGTTAACAATAGTAGTCTAGTTAAAACTCATTTCTTACTGTTTAATTCAAAATCCAACGAAGAAGACATCGCAGAAGACAAACTCAATATTTTAAAAAATAGAATTGATGATCTTCAGGACTTAGATCAGATGATAGTTGGAAAAGAGAAGAATGAAACAACGCAAGGCATAGCTCCGATTCATCAGAAAGAAATCGAAACTATCTCGGAAGTACAAGAAAGCACGAATTGGTACGATTATTTACCTGCTTCATCTAAACATTTCGTTGGAAGAGACAAAATTAGAAATCAGATATTTAATTTTTTCTTAGATGTGAGCACTTGTCAAACCAGTAAAAGGATATTCTATCTCACAGGAAAATCAGGTTGGGGAAAAAGTTCTTTAATTGCTGAGCTCCGAGGAAGGTCTAGGAATAAATTCTACAAGAACAGATTTTACGTTACTGCTATTGATACACGAAGTGCTACTTCAAGTAATTTTGTCGCATTGGCCTTTGATAAGTTACTTAAAAAATCTATCTCAAGTGGTTTCTTAAAATTGCCACCTTTGTCAGCAAAGGTATCATTTACATCCAATTTCGACCTTTTGAGTTCTGATTCAGTTAACGAGGTGTTATCCGAATTAAGCAGACAACACAAGGTTCTGGTACTGATATTTGATCAGTTTGAGGATGTGTTTAGAAAGCAATCTTTATTCAAATCTTTTTATAAATTTCTTTCCGATGTAACGGATGCCAAATCAAATCTAGTGATTGGCTTCTCTTGGAAAACAGAGATTACAATTCCGATCGATAATGAAGCTTATCACTATTGGCAGCAGGCTAAAGAGCAGGCGGTTAATTTTATGATTCCGGAGTTTGGTTCAAAAGAAGTAAATGGAATCGTTAACCAATTGGAAGCGAGTACATCTAAAATTGGAAATGATCTTAAACGAAGAATTGTCGAAGGATCACAAGGCCTCCCTTGGTTAACAAAAAAGTTATGTATTCACCTCTATCATCAAATTAAATCGGGAATTCCCTCAACAAAACTCATTGATGACAATCTTAATATAGTATCTCTCTTTAAAACTGATTTAGAAGGGGTGACCCCGGAAGAATTGGCGGCATTAAAATATATTGCAAAAAGGGCATTCGATGGAAATCTATTTGATATTACAGAGTTTGGAGATAACATTTCCGAAAAGACTGTCGAAGCTTTAAGAGACAAGCGACTTATAATAAGGTCAGGGGCAAATTACATTGTCTATTGGGATATCTTCAGAGATTATTTAGTTAATAATGAAGTTCAACAAATTGGAGAATCTTTTATAATAAGACAGCCAGTAAAAGTCTGCTTCGAGATCTTCTCTTTGTTTAATCATGGAGAGGAACTTACGATTGGTGAAATTAAAGACAAACGATCAAAGACTGTAAAAAGAGAAACAATCGAAAATGTGCTAATCGAATTGCGGAATTTGGGTTTGGTTCAGAAAGTAGATGGTCAAGACAAATATCGGATTGCACATCAGAGCATAGAAACCTCCAAAAATGGTTTTGTTAAGTTTATAAGTGATAAGTTTTTGAACTATACTCCCTACCTCAAGCTTATCAAGATTGACAAGAAATTATTAACAGCAAATGATGTAATCGAAGTATTTAAAGATGTTTTTAAAGGGTACGACTTTAAGCATAAGACATGGTCTTTCTATGCAAAAAATCTTATTTCTTGGTTAGCATATTCTCAGCTTTCAATTAAGAATAAGCTTGAGGAACCTCGGAAAGGTAGAAGATTTGGGATAACAACAAAGTTAAGTAACGATCATCAAGATTTTATTCTTAGAGGATCATTTTCGGAGACTCTTAAATCTCTTGCGCTTCTCAAAACGACTCCTTCTAAAATAACAAGTGGTGGATATCGAGATCTCCTGATCTTGGGAATTGTAAATGAGCAAAGGGACATAACGGACTTTGGAAGAAAAATAATTAATAGCGATATCGAGGAGGTTCCTAGAATGATAAGACTGGCTGCCGTTAAATTACCAAAAGTGAAACAAGTAGCTGATCTTTTGACTATTAAATCAAAACTAAAAGCTAAAGAACTATTAAGTCTACTACCATCCGACTTCTTTAATGCTGAAAAAGAAAGTTCTAAATTGATATATGCTAGCAAAATTTTGACTTGGGTGAAAAGCAGCAGCCGCTGACAAAATGTTTCTGCAATGGTGCCGGACCAGTGGTTTTAAGTTTTATCTTCGTTCAACGTTTAGTTTCGCGTGGGACAGGGACGTGGCTTCGAGAAGGCCACATTGCAGAAATACCAACGTTATCGCAAGTTTTATTGAAGAGCATCAACAAACAAATCTGTTATGACTTCTGAAAATAACACGTTTGGGATTTTATTGGGTCATAAAATTTTGGATGGAAAACTCAAAAAGAAAGGGAATTCCAGAATAATGTAGATTTTGGGCGAGCACACAAGATTGCATATAACCAATGGTGGGTTTAGTTTAGATTTAAATATCTATCGCCCTTCAACGCTCGTTTAACTTGTGGAAAGAGTCGACTTCGAAACCCACCGGCGTTGCCCTCGACACGGTCGGAAAAGTAGTTTAAACATTATAGAATGACACTTTGACCCATACAGATTCTAGACAAATGACAAGTTTGCTATTAGACGAATATAACGGTTACCACCCGGAGTTTATGGACTCGCTGGTAGTGTTTTCGGAGGACAATAGGAGGAAAATTATAAGGAGGCTCAAAAACGAAAAAGACAGAAATAATTTTCTTTCCACCATTGGTGAAATAAGATTTGGAAAATTGTTCAATGAGCTAGGATTTCAAATCGAATACGACAAGCTGTTCCCCAATAATCAAAAACCTGACTGGGAAATAAGAATTAGAGGCTCTTCGGCTATCTGCGATGTTTACAGGCTGGGTAAAAGTGAGAAAGATCAATTTAGGAGTGACTTTGAGAATAGATTGATTGAGAAGATAGAGGGCATACAACAAAGGTATTTTTTAAAAATATATTTTGTGGACGCACACTTCGATACGACTTTTTATAATGTTGACTTAATAACTAACGAAGTAAGAGATTGGTTGACTAGTTCACAAAAAGAAGTTGGAGAAAGGATTTCGATACAAAATAATTTTGAATTTGAAGTCATTAAATCACAAACAGAGACCGAGAATGTTTGTTGTTTAGGAAATGTAAGCCCAATTGAAATAAAATCGCAAAAAGTGAAACAGTCAGGAAATTTAAAACCAAATGAGATTACGAAAAAGCTTCATAAGTATGATTCAATAATTTCAGAGTACAAAGTGCCATTTTTTATTTGTGTTTACATAGACTTTGCAAGTGGCTTTAAGCACAGGGACCTTCAGGACAATTTTTTGGGACGTGGTGTTAAGTTCGTTGACTTCGGAACACCCATGGCAAGTATGGAACAATTTAGACACCTGGGACAAGCATGGTCCGAGTTAGGTGAATTCTATAACAATTTACAACTGAGTGGTATTATAACTTTTTTTAATGAACAGTTTAAATTACTACTGAATCCAAACAGGCAACAAATAATCTATGAGCAAAGGAACGAGGAAATGCTATTAAAATTGAAAATTATTACTGACGCAAATGAAGGCAACAACTAAACTAAAGTGAGGGTAAGACCCTACGTCTGGCAACAAAATGTCCATGAATCCCTTCCGACGTAACCCTCCTCTGAAGTACATCTTTTAGTTAAGAAATTGGTGCTATAGGTTTGCTGAAAAAAAATGGTACTCATGGAATCAACAGAAGTCACTACGCAGCAATTAATGTTTTCACTTATCGAGATTTGGCAGGGTAGTAATAAATCTCAGCAGGAATTCTGCAAGGAAAAAGATATCCAATATCATAAGTTTAGCTATTGGTTTAGGAAATACAGAGCTTTGCACTCATCCATTGGCACCGACACAAAATTCTTTAAGCAGATAAAATTAAAGGAACAAAGTCCATGTTCATCTCCTGTAGAATTGTTGTTTCCCGATGGCCGCAAACTTATCTTTCATCAGCCTGTAGAGGTTTCTTTTCTACGCGCTTTACTGGGCTAATATGCTTTCCCTTTCCCGTTCGTACAGATATTTCCTGTACCAACACCAAGCGGATATGCGCAAGGGTTTGGCATTCTTCTATTTAATTTTTCTCGGATTGATCACCGGACTAAATCTATTTATAGAGAGAAAAATGGAGAAGAGAAGAACAACACGCGAGTATTTAATGTTAGTGGTAATTAATTTGATTTTCTTGGCGCTTGGTATTATTTATTACTCAAACAAATTCTATGACTATTGCGAACAACCGTAGGAACTGAATACATCGCCTTCGTGGACAGAGGGCCAGCCGCTAATAATATGGTTCGCGTGGTCGACACGGCCCCGCGTGAAGCCCGTGCTGCACCGGAGCTTGCGCCACCGCTAAAGCTAAGGCGACACGCGGTCGGTAATGGTGAGTATATATTTTACTTTTGGGATTGACGTGCAGCCGGAAAGTGTTTTTCTACTGGTGGTATATCCGAACAAGGCAGTTTTCTAATTTAAAGCAGCGTACGGATTTTCGTTTGATCCTCTGTGTGGTTTTAAGTCGTTAATCGATTTACTTCTGCGCTTTACCCAAAGCAGTAGCTAAGCATAGTTTTTAAGAAGCTTGCTTGCTCTGATGTTTTTGGATAAGATCTTTCATCATTCCCGGACCCGACGGCCCTCGCCTATCAAAACTAAAGATTGTGATCGTCGTGAGTTGCTTACAAACAGGGTAAGTATGAAATGAGATCACAGCCAATTACCAGAATCCGAATCTATTCGCACACTGGAAGTTGGTATATTTATAATGTAGAAATACATTTGTGATTAAACAGGAAGAGCCGTGTGAGGGGACGCTTTCACGAACAGTTCGGTGAGGGTGCAGAGGCGAAAATCCCTTGCGTGACTCAACTATGTGCAATTTGAAGGCATGAAGAAGCTGAGCCTTTATTTGACATTCATTATCGTGCTTGCTGTTAGCTGTCGGGATGTTGATAGATTAAATGTAAAACCAGGAATTGGCATTGATAATTTGACCTTTCTCAATTCAGATACTAATGATATTAGAAAATATAGAGGACTTGATTTTGTGAAACGTTCTGGGAAATCTGTTGTTGACGGTCCGGCATGGGCGTGCTACGAGCAATCAACAAGATTCATCAATGACAGTTTGGGGATAACCTTTGTGTTTTCAACCCCCTGCGTTAAACACGTTGATTCGGCCAAACAAGTTTTTGTTAATGTGTCATTGTATAAGACTCCAAATGCATGCTTGTCGGATAACTTGTGCATTGGCTCTGCTACCAGAGGAAATGTAATTAAACATTTAGGTGAACCGTTAAAGGCTTATGAGCAAATATCCGGTCAAGTCGACCTATATTATGACTACCTGGAGTTACATTTTTCATGCGACACCTTAAATTGGATTAAGATTTACACTAACCAGAAATTGGAACACCAACTTAGATAGACACAACTACACCTAATAAACACGGCTTCGCGTGGCCTGCACCGCCCAGCGTGAAGCCATGTTGCGCCGGAGCTTCGGTAGCGGTGAATACATTTTACTTATGGGGATTGATGTGCAGCCGGAAAGAGAGTTTTCTAACGGTAGGCATATCCGAACACTGAGCAGTTTTCTAATTAAAGCAGCGTAGGGATTTTTCGGTTGATCTTCTGTGTGGTTTTAAGTCGTTAATCGATTTATTTCTGCACTTTGCCCAAAGCAGTAGCTAAGCATAGTCTTTAAGAAGCTTGCTCGCTCTGATGTTTTTGGATAAGATCCTTTATCATTTCCGGACCCGGCGGCCCTCGCCTGTCAAAATTAAAGATTGTGATCATCGTGAGTTGCTTACAAACAGGACAAGCATGAAAGGAGATCACAGCCGATTACCTGAATCCGAATTTATTCGCACACTGGAAATTGGTATATTTATAATGTAGAAATACATTTGTGATTAAACGGGAAGAGTCGTATGACTTTCTCTCCGGATTTCTATGAGAACGCAGAGGTGAAATCCTTTGAGTGACTCGACTGTGCGCCATGCAAATAGACATTTGAATGATGGAAGGATATTTTGATATTGAATGGATAGTTGAGCTCATTAAAGAGCAAGTGCCCGACAGGCTTTATCTCATAGAGCAACTTCGAAAATCTGGTATTAAGGGATGGATAAGACAACCCTATGTCAGATTCGTATCCGCAGAAAATGCAAATCAACCAGGATCAATCTGGCAATTTTACGAGAATGTTGTATTGGAACATAAGACCGAAGGGACAATTGTTCTTGATATCCTTAAAGATGGACGAATTGGCGGAATCGAGTTTGTCAGTCAAATTCGGCAGTAGATTTAAGTGGAAGTAAGGAACGCATAGGAAATAAGGCTTTGCGTGGCGGCACCGCTCAGCGTGAAGCCAGTGTTGCACGGGAGCTTGCGCCACCGCTAAAGCGACATGCGGTCGGTAGCGGTGAGTATATTTACTTATGGTGATTGATGTGCAGCTGGAAAGTGATTTTGCTAACGGTAGGCATATCCGAACACTGGGCAGTTTTCTAATTTTAAGTAGCGTACGGATTTTTCGTTTGATCATCTGTGTGGTTTTAAGTCATTAATCGATTTATTTCTGCGCTTTGCCAAAGCAGAGCTAAGCATAGTCTTTAAGAAGCCTGCTTGCTGTGAGGTTGTTGGATAAATTATTATTATTTTAACATCAAGGAAAATTTAAACAACACAAACATCAGCGGCGTAGGCATTCGCCGGACAAATGAATTTTATTAAGAAAATATTTAAAACTAGCCCAGAGCAATCCTTAACGATGGATAAGGAATTTGATTCTTATGTTAAGAAGAGTATTACGTTGATCGGAACAGAGGGGAAAGGATTGGAAAACGATAAGTTGGTAGAGCTGTTAGTAAATAGCGGAATACCAGAACTTGAAGCGATTGAAATAATGCTATTCCTGCCAGTTGCATTCTGCCGAAAATTATTACCGCAAATAAATTGGCATCCTGACTATGTAGACTTCTACGCAGAAGACAAACAAATTAAAAGATTATATAACGACAACCCACGATATATAATCATTCAGTCTTTGACTGAAAAATACTGCAACGAAAGGCCAGATAAAAATATTATAATGAATGTAGCAGGGCGTAGCGCAGAGTTTAAGTCAATCAACCGGCTATTACTTAATGGAGGGCAGGTTAAAGACATTGATGTGAGCCAGACCTTCGTAATTAGATATGATTGACTGGAGATGAAAATAGGAAGAGCCCGCAGTTAGCAGAGAGGCTTTCATGTATGGTTTCGGGAGAACGCTACGTGAAATTTCCTTGCATGCACTCGACTGGCAGGAAGACTGCAACACCATGACAACAGACAAGCAACATATCGGAATCGCAAAAGTTAAACCCAACTGGGACTTTTGGGGGCTAATTGACATCAATGGAAATTATCTGCTTGAACCAATCTGTCGTAGTATTTATGACTGGAAGGAAGGAATTGCCCGCCTTGAAAAGGTCTCTACTAATATTGATTTAGGTGGCAACTGGACGAATCATTATAACGGAGATTATGGTTTTATAAATGCCACCGGAAAGATGATTACGGATTTTTCTTTCGGGGATGCCAACGACTTTTCGGACGGGCTTGCCGCTGTAAACAAAAATAAAAAATGGGGCTTTATAGACAAGGATGGAAAAGTTACAATTCCTTTTCAGTTTGACAAAGTTCATTCCTTTCAAAAAGAAGGTTGCGTTGTATCTCTTAACAATAAGTGGGGATTGATTGATAGAACTGGAAAATGGAAACTTGAAAATACATTTGAAAGTTTATCGGACTTTGCTTTTGGACTTGGTGTTGCCTCAACAAAAAATGGATTTGCATTAAACGAAAAACATAATTTTATTATTGATTCCAATGGCAATAAAGTGGTTGACCTCCCTAAAGAATGGACTTGGTTTAAACCAGTTTCAGAAAAATTAATTTTAATCGGAACGACGAGTGGAAATCCAGGTGAAAGGTTTTATGGTTTTATGGACGTGCAGGGAAGGATTAAATCAAAGCCTCAATTTTATACAACGTCCGACAGCTTATTTGACACGGGACAATTTGCCAATGGAAAACTATTTGTAGAAACCAAAGACGGCAGGAAAGGCGTTGTGAATGAGGAAGGGGAATTTGAAGATTTAAATTCATCCACGATTGAAAACTCCAAAAATACTGAATTGCAACATAGACCATTTGATGAGATATTAGAATTCGCAGAGGGTTTAGCAGTTGCAAGAAAGGGTAGACTTTGGGGTGTAATTGACGAGAACAACAAAGTCGTAATTGATTTCAAGCTTCAAAAAAGATTTTTGCGAGCAGTAGGAGACAAAGGATTTTTCTTTTCCGAGCATTCTCCAAAATTTTCTTGTGGACTGATTGGTATATGCGAAGAACGTGACAACATTTATTCGGGTTACATTGACAAAGAAGGTGAGATAGCCATCGAATTAAAATATAGAATTGCAGAACCGTTCTTTTCAAGCTAAGGGTGAAATTCTCTTGCAAGACTCGATAGTGGGCAAACACATCGGACAAGCGCTCAATCTTGAAAGAGTGAAGCGAAATACGTAGATTTGATCGAACTTCGGGATTGTGTATTTCGATACTGAGTATACATTACCGTTGGCGCAATAATGACAACAGAGTTTGCGCGAACGTAAATGATCACATATGGCGGGAGGGACGCATGTTTTTGATATGATAAAAAGGCTTAAGGAAAATGGAAACCTTAAGAAAAAGAACTATTTTGAAATAAAGGAAACTTACACAAAAGCTTCACAATCGATTAATGTTGATTATAAAAATGCTACCCAAGCAGAGCGCGAGGAAATTAGAAAAAAAGTTATTTCGGAGGGAAGGGCTGAAGCTAAAAAATCGTTAATGATTCTGATGTTTTCCGTTCTTGTGACAGCGGTGCTTATTTTCCTTGTGTTAAAATTATTACCTTGATCCGAACCGGCGGAGTTCCCTAGAACATGAGTAGTAAGCAATGAATTTTATTAATCCATACGTCACAATATATGCGGATGATAAGGCAATTAATCAACTGCCTTTTTGCACGGAAGTTATTTGGACATTCTTAAAAAATATTGACAATAGGCTTAAGTTATTCCAACATCGACTAAACATTTATATCTCTGAATCAGAGGAGCCGAAGAGAATTTCAAAGTTCGGGAGCATTTATGAGTACAGAACTAAACTAGCCAGACCATTTCACGGAATATCAGAGTTTGAAAAAAGAAACGAATTATTGAATCTAATTTTTGAAGCCTTTGATGCAGTGGGTAGAGAACATAAATGGGCCATTAGTGTAGTCCGAGATGCCTATTCAAAATCTATAACCCAACTGGGCACGTTTGAATATCTGACTGAAAGCAAATTAAATAGAAGGAAAAAACTTTCGGGACAATTAAAATTGAACTTGAACGGACGCACATTGATTTTCAATGCTGAAATCAATCACATGGATAATAATTTTAGAAAAAGCTATGAGTTGTTACTAACAGATGAATACAACTTTTCTTGGAACAGAATGTTTAGAGAGTTCGGTTGGTATGACAATCAAAGATTCGGACTCAAATTTTTGTCTGGTGACTTATGGATTGTTATTAACACCGAAGACGGACAGTTTGAAGAAATTCTGAACCCTAAAAAATTTGACCTGAAAAAAATCGAGAAATATTTGTTGGACTTAAAGAAATTTATAAAGTCTGGCTGAGTAAAAGTAGAAAAGAGGTGAAACGCGCTTGCGCCACTCGACTGTGTGCCATCCAAATAGACATTTGAATGATGGAACGATATTTTTGACATTTAATGGATAGTTGACCTCATTACAGTCCTTAAAATGTTTTCCGTAGTCCGATTGACAAACCATTTTGCAAAATGATAATCGGTCGCGGCTCGTCAAAGGTAAAATAGTCATAATTGTAGGTCGCTGTGAAGTTAAGCTTGGGAGTTAACTTATAATTATACTCCAACGTAATGGAAAGTAAATTACCTTTCCCTATTAGCGTTGTCTTAGTCAACATCTTTCCGTTGACTTCAAAATCTGGTCGATAGACAAGTCCAACGAGGGGGAGTCCTACATGCATTCGTACACCACTCTTTCTGTTAAGATGATATAGAATGTATCCGCTCCATGTAAAAAATGCTCCTCCTGATAAATAACTTTTAGGCGATTCTACGTCTGTAAGATAATTAGTGTTGCTCAGTAATGTATGTAAACCAAAGCCCAATGAAGGCATGAATTTCGCATTTGTACTTTTCGTTTTGAGATTAAATAAATAGTCGTAGTTAAAAAGGAGCAATTTGTTACCCGCTTTTGGCGAAACATTAGATTTTATTTGCCCTCCTGAATAGGTCAAATTAATAGTGTGCTGCCCCTTCGTTCTAAATCTTGTAAAGGTAGAATTGAAAAGTAAATTATTCCCTCTATAAGTATAAGGGGATTGAAATGCATCTTTATTAGATACAGTATTGACGCCAATACCCAATGATAATGTCGAATATTTTAAACTGTCCTGAGCATGAATAGCATTTGACAACGCTAAGGCAATCACAAAGCTTATGCAACATTTTCTGATGCTCATTTAATAGCTTTTAGAATGTAATTATTTACTATCTGAAAATTTTGAAGTCCTACTCCCGTATTTTGATTGCCCCCTGTAAATATGATAACCAATTCTTTCGATGGTACAATGAAGATATGCTGACCTCCATTGCCATCAGCAAAAAATGTTTCTATGTTGTTTACGAAAGCTTGTTTCCACCAGAGATAACCATAGCCATCAAAAGGACCTAATAGTTTTATTTTATTTTGACTGGATTGTTTTATCCATTCCTCTGATACTAATTGCTCACCATTATGAATGCCATCATTGAGCATTAGTAATCCTATCTTTGCCATGTCTCTTGGCTTGAGAAAAAACAATCCTCCGCCCGAAGCTTTTCCGTCCGGCATAATGTGCCACTTGTATGATGTTATATTCATGGGCTTAAAAAGATATTTGTTTGCAAATTCTACCAGAGATAATCCACTCCCGTTTTCAATAATACGACCTAACGTAACGGGACATCCTGTGCAATAACTGCCATGAGTTCCTGGGTCGTTAATCATTGGTAAGTCAAACGTAAATTTTACCCAATCATTACTTTGTTGCATTTGCTCTTCCGTATGTTGATACCAATCTTCACAGTCCAGACCAGCACTCATGTTCAACAGGTGTTCTATTGTAATTTCATCCTTTCGGGAATCTGGATTTTTAAAGCTATCGTATTCGGGAAGCAATTGTGTCACTGGAGTGTTCACGCTGTTAATGAATCCCTTTTCAATTGCAATCCCAATCAAAATTGAAGTAATACTTTTACTTGCTGAATATATATTATGTCGGATATCCTTGGAGTATCCATGAAAGTAATTTTCATAAATCAGTCTATTATTTCTGAGAATCAAAAGGCCGTCAATCCTTTTATATTCTTCTCTTATTATCAAATTAGTCATTTGAATAATTAATGCTTCATCCATTCCTTCTGCCTCCAAGGATGAGACTACAAATTCACTCTGTTCTGACTCTGGAATGCTGTATGTGTAATTTGGATTTGGGTCACTAAGCTTTTCACAGCTCACCATAAAGCAAACGGCAAATAAAAAAATATAAAGAGGTTTTCTGTTCATTAGAACTGTGGGTTAATTTTAGGTAAACGTCAATCGGATAAAGGATGAAATGAATTGCCAAAAAGTTTTTAACTCTTAGTCAACATCACGGATCTTTGGTAGCGGGAATATGCTTTTGATTATGGGGATTGATGTGCAGTTGGAAAGTGATTTTGCTAACGGTAGGCATATCTGAACCCTAGAACGTTTTCTAATTTAAAGCAGTCCACGGATTTTTTGTTTGACCATTTCGTGTGATTTTAAATCGTTAATCCATATTTCTATAGTCCGACCAAAGCAGCAGCCAAAGTGTCGTCTTTAAGAAGCCTGCTTGCTCTGATATTTTGGATGAGATCTTTCATCATTTCCGGCGCCGGCGGTCCCGACTGCATCATCGAACATTGGAAACGAATCTGAGCGAATTGGATATTTGAAAGACCTCCCTCCCCAGTTTACCGATGTCCTGAGCAAGGGTTTGCGCCATGGCCTGTGCGGCGCGAAGGATCTGCCCCTTCGAAAGAGCGCCCCCGGAAACAGCACACTGACTAACCTGCGACAGATCCTTCGTTCACGCTTGCCAGCACTCATCCACCACTCAGGAAATCGGATGCAAGGTCGGGCTGTTCCATATAATTGCCTACTAAAAACCATTGCAATTCGATGGCCAGCGGATGCGGACAAACCGACTTTATCTCGTCTTGAAGCGAGATTACAGCCAATTATCAAAATTCGAATTTTTTTTCCGCACATTAGAAATTGGTATATTTATAAAGTAAAAATATCTTTTCGATTAAGCAGGAAAAGTCCGCAACGGTTGATAGTAATTGTTCGAAACCGTGATACACTTTATATTCTGACCGTGGGGCGCAATCCTTTAATAAATGAGTGATTCTTACATAACAATTGTGCCGGCAAATGTGACACATGAACAAGTCACAAAACTTTCTCGAATCAAAGTAATTTATGGTAGAGTGTAAATGGACAGACGCACAAGATAATATTATGCATCATTGCAGTGATGTGCTGTTTGTTAGATTGTATTTCAAACGACCGATTGTACGTGGGGCAGTGATCCGCCAGATCACGGAAACGCTGCATATACAAACGTTAAACCCAATTTAGGATAATGATTCCGAAACACGAAATGTCCGCCGACTTCGAAAAATTAATTTACGATGCTCCTATGCTACGGGACGTCTGGCAAAAAACTCAGAGCGCCGCCAAAGAGTTAGTTGATGCGGGATGGACGTCTCATCATATTTTTAATTTTGTAGCTTGGATTAATAGGAATGCATATTCGAGCGTGTTGTTTCCAGGTTTTTCGCTTGGAAAATTACTGATAAGCAAACCAACTAACGGAAAGTTAAACTATCAACAAACATTGGCTGTATGGTACGATAAGCGGACTGACTTATTTACTTTGCAATATTCAGCTTGGGATCAGATTGACTCACAGGAGGAATCCGAAAGGGCTATTTAATGGACGGCTAATTGTCCGGGTGCGGATCTTTTTAAACATTTCCTCGAGTTTTTAAAATGGAAGGGTAACTGGGGCTAATAAATAAGCCTTCGCGTTGGCCGGCACGGCCCAGCGTGAAGCCGAGTTGCACCGGAGCTTCGGTATCAGTGAGTATATTTTTACTTATGGGGATTGATGTTCAACAGGAGAGAGGTTTTGCTAACGGTAGGCATATCAGACATTTTATAGTTGTCTCAATATGCCTTCAATTTGTCGCAACTTCACCCTTTGAATTGGTAAAGATAAAATCATCTTTACGAGAATTTAACCCATAGTTACAAGCTAAATAAGATCATAAGTCATGAATACAGATCTTTCAATAAAACTTGACATCTATATAAACTATCCAGGACATTGTGAAAAAGCATTCCGGTTTTACGAGCAGCATCTTGGCGGAAAAATAAATATGATAACGCCCCACGACCAACCGCCACCCAATTTTCCAAAAGAATGGAAGAAACCAGTTCTTCATGCCGTAATGGAGATAGGCGGTACTACCGTCAGGGGTGCTGACATTCCTGGTGCCGAACCTATGCGTAGCGTCTATCTTACGCTTAGACTTGATACGGCTGAAAAAGCAGAAAACATCTATAAGCTGCTTTCCAATGAGGGTGAAATCTTTATGAAGATGGAAAAGACATTCTTTGCGAATCGCTTTGCTATGCTTCGTGATAAATTTGGAACGTTATGGATGCTTCTTAATGAAATTTAAACGCTTCTTTCATTTTGGGCTTAAAAAATTGGTGCATTAAATAACAAAAGCCTGCTGTCGCCGTCAGGGCAAAGCGTGAAGCCGTGTTGCAGCGGAACTTGCGCCACCGCTAAAGCTAAGGCGACACGCGGTCGGTAGCCGTGAGTTCATTTTACTAATGGGCATTGATGTGTAGCCGGAAAGAGATTTTGTTAACGGTACGTATATGTGACACTAGGAGAGTTTTCTAATAAGGCGTTATTCTTTTTAATTCCGGGCCGCCTTGCCCAAAGCAGTAGTTAAGCATAGTCTTTAGCTTGCTCTGATGCTTTTGAATGAGATCTTTTATCATTTCCGGACCAACTACCAGAACCCGAATGTATTCGCACAATGGAATTGGTATATTTATAATGTAGAAATACATTGTGATTAACAGGAAGAGTCCGCCAGTTAGCGAAGGAAGTTTCACGAACTTCCTTGAGTGACTCGACTAAGCCAATTACTTAATTACAACTTAACCATGAATCGCTTATTCGCAACAGTTTTGCTTGGACTAGCAATTTTTACAAGTGACGGGCTTTGCCAAAAGGGACCAGCAAAATACTTTGGAGAACCAATCCTCACGGACTCGGCTTCTACACTATTTATTCCGACAAGGTACAACGAAGAATTTTTGTCTTCCAATAAAATAGCTTTTTGGGGTGGCTATTATGCAAACATTGTGGCATACAACTTCCAGACAGATACCTATAGAAAAATATTCGACAAGGACACCTTCATAGAGGCTGTAAGAAATAGCAATAGTTATTCCTATGGCACCAGAACGGCTGACGTATTAAAAAATCTGACGAAGAGATGGATTTTTCTTCTCGTTAAGTTGAAGGACACAAATAATAGTGGCCGTATTGACGAAAAGGATCCCTCTATTTTATTTGCCGTTTCAACCGATGGACAGACATTAAAACAACTGACTGACCAGACTGAAAATGTTATTTCATTTGAAAACTTTGAAAAGCAAGGATTTCTATTAATTAAAATTCAACGGGACACGAACAACGACAAATCATTTAAAACTGAGGATAAAGAATTGTATTTTAAGAAAATTAATTTGATAGACTTAGCCTTTGGAAAAGCGATTGAGATAGAATAAACTGGGATAATAAATAAGGCTTCGCGTGACCCACATTGCCCAGTTTGAAGTCCGTGTGTACCGGAACTCCGGTAGCGTTGGGTATATTTTTATGGAGATTGAATGCTGGAAAGTGATTCTGCTAACGGAAGGTATATCCGAACACCCGGTCCTTTTCCAGTTTAAAGCAGCGTAGTGATTTTTCGGTCCTCTTCTGCGTGGTTTTATTTCATGTTTATTTGTAAATTAGTTCTAATTACGATTGGTCACGGTTGATTGATACCTATGGTCGCGAAAGTCGTTTCGCGTCTGTTCATTTAACTTTGGCTCTTGTATCATACTGTACAAACACCAACGTTGGTGCTATATTATCAGACATGAATATGAAAAGGAAAATTTTGATATTAATAAGTTTGAGCCTGCTGACGGTAATTGCGTTTGGACAGGATGCGCGTAAACTAGTTAGGGGTAGTTTTAACAATTACAAAAAATCCATTCTTGAAGGACAAGGAAAAGAAGCGGTGAAATATGTTAATAGCAAAACAATAGAATACTACGACAAAGAATTAGACTTGGTAATCAATGGTGATAGCAGCGCAATAAATTCGTTAGGCGTAATAGATAAATTGACTGTCTTTGTAGCGAGGCATAGGGTTCCTAAGAAAGACCTCTTAAAAATGACTGGTAGAGATTTCTTTATTTATGCCGTAGACCATGGAATGATAGGAAAGAATACTGTTGTCACCGTTCAAATTGGTGACGTTACCGTAGAAGGTAGTTTCGCCAACGGGCAAATGATTTCGAATGGACAAAAAACTCCTCTATACTTTCAGTTCAGCCAAGAAGAAAATGAATGGAAGGTTGACTTAACATCGATATTTCCCCAGACCAATATGGCGTTGACAAAAATGATTTCTGAACAAGGACTTTCTGACAATGACTTCATATTTCAAACGTTAGAAAGTTTGACTGGAAGAAAAATCGCAAATGACATTTGGATGCCACTAAATAAAACAACCTCCGATAAATAACGCTTGGCGTGGTGAGCCCAGCGTGAGATCCGTGTTGCACGGAGCTTGCGCTACCGCTAAGCTAAGACGGCATGCGGAGGGTAGGGGTGAGTACATTTTTTTTATCGGGATTTAGGTGAAGCTGGAAAATAATTTTCTCACAGTAGACACATCCACTAACATAATTTATAACAGCTTATTGTACCGCCGAAATTAATTTACTTATTTGCTTCTGAAAAAAGAATGAAATGAGGAGAGAATTCCTGAATGATTTCGAAGAATTGATTTTGACGCTGGTTGCTGCCCTCCGGGAAAACGCCTATGGAGCTGCTATTACCATCGAAATTGAACAATGGCTTGGTCGGAAAGTAACGCTGAGTGCCGTACACGTAATACTTTACCGGTTGGAAGACAAAGGCTACATAAAATCAACAGTTGGAGGCGCAACTAAGGAACGTGGCGGAAGGCGAAAAAGAATCTATTCCATTACGAATGCAGGCCTTGCTGTACTTCGCTCCATGAAAGAAACAAGAACGGAAATCTGGAAACTAGTTCCACTGTTGAAAATAGTTAATAGCTGAAATGAAATCACTTCCGGCATGGTCAGAGCGATTACTTCGGGCAATTTGTCCTGATGAGCTGTATGAACAGATTGAGGGAGACCTGATAGAGATATACAATTACGAAGTAAAGACAATAGGGAAACGAAAAGCGAAGCTGCGTTTTATCCTGGCATGTTTTCGATTCGTAAGGCCAGGGATTTTTTTAAGAAATAAATTTTCATGGAACATCAATTCAATAGATATCATTTTTAACTACTTTAAAATTGCTTGCCGCCATCTGATGAATAGCAAAACGTTTTTGTTGATTAACGTAACCGGTCTGGCTGTTGGCATAACGGCATCCTTTCTCATTATCCAGTACGTAAGTTTCGAGATGAGTTACGACCGCTTCTACACGAACAGCGAGAACATTTACCGCGTAGGTCTCGAACGGTATAAGAATAACGAACTCCAAACATCGTCAGCTACAAATTTTGCAGGATTGAAGGAATTGATTCATGAAAACTTTCCGGAAGTTGATGCTGTCACTGGTTTTTACAAAACACCCGCAAATACCGGCGTATTCTTTCGCTATAACGGAAAAATCTTTAATGAATTGGGCGGTGAACTCAAGACCGACTCCACGTTCTTTAAAGTCTTCGTGGGTATGTTGCTGAAAGGTCATGCCGCGGCGGCTCTTCGCGAACGTCATTGCATGGTAGTGTCTGAGTCGATGGCCAAGAAGATTTTCGGTGATGAAGAGCCCATGGGCCAGCACATTCAAATGCCCAATGATGATGGTGGCGAAAGTGAACGGGTAATCACCGGTATCTTCAAAGATTTTCCACCCAACTCACACATGCACGCCAATTTTGTGATGCCGTTGGAACCTTTCATAAAAGATGGAGACGAATGGAGTCAGGCCTTTTTGCATACCTATGTTTCTCTTAAAGAAGATGACCACCCCGCAATGGTGACCAATCGCCTCAACCAATTCTATCAAGAAATGGCGGTGAAGTACCCGGAAATGAAAGAAACAAAATCATTTCTTCAACCACTCACTTCTATTCATCTCTCTTCTCACATGGGGGATGAGTTGGAAGTCAACGGCAGCAAAGATTTGGTTTACATTGCCGCAGCCATTGCGTTTATTATCCTCATCATTGCATGGATAAACTATATTAATCTCGAAACGGCCCGATTTGCAATACGTGCCCGCGAAGTGAGTGTGAGACGCATCATAGGTTCTGCCAAGTCCGACCTTGCACTTCAATTCCTCATTGAATATTTCTGTGTTCTTGCCCTGGCCATTGCTCTAGCAACCTCGTTGATAACGTTCATTGTTCCCCGCTTTAGTTACCTCACAGGAATTCCCATTGATTCAATCCAGTGGTCTCAGCCATCGATATGGCTCATTGCGTTTGCAGTGGTAGTTGTTGGTTCGATTTTGGTCGGCATTTATCCGGCGATATTCCTGCTTCGGTTGAACCCTGTGGCAACCCTGAAGGGAAAATTTGGTAATACGAGCAATGGACGTACCATTCGAAAGACGCTTATCATAACTCAATTCAGCGCATCACTCATCTTGATTGCTTGTGTGTTAGTAATGCGCAGCCAGTTAGACTTTATGCAGACAATCGATAAAAAGTTTAATGTTGACCATGTTGTCACTTTGCGAAATCCGACTGCTTATTCCAGCGAAGCGGTAGTTGAAAAACATGCTGCCTATCGAACACTGGAAAATAAATTAATGGAAAATGCTTCCGTACAAATGGTCACCAGTTCATCGGCTATACCAGGCACAGAAATTGGCTTCACCTATGTCAATCTTTTAAAACGAAATGTCCATGATCCATATAATCCCACACGATTTAAAACGCTTTTTGTAGACGATAACTACATTCCGTTTTATGGTTTCAAACTTTTAGCAGGACGAAATTTTGATCCACCCCGGCCAGTTCAGAAATGGATCAATCCATGGGACGATGAAAACTGGTTAACATTGATTCTCAATGAAAGTGCTATTCACGCATTGGGTTTCAACTCGCCCGAAGAAGCAGTCGATAAAATAGTGGAGTTCAAAAATTTTGAAGATCATTTCCAAAAGCATAGAATAATTGGTGTGGTTGAAGACTATCATCACGAAGCGGTGAAGAAAGAAATCTTCCCAATGATCTTTTCACCCAACTACGGAAGTTTTCAGCAGGTGTATTATTCCATCCGCTTAAATTCAGCCAGCAGTCGTGGACAAGCTGTTGACGACATTCGGAAAAGCTGGACAGCAGTTTTCCCCAATAAACCATTTGAGTATTCGTTTCTCGATGAATATTATGACCAGCAATTCAAATCAGAACGGTATACAAAGCGGATCTTTTTTGTATTTGCCGGAATAGCCGTTTTTATAGGATGCCTTGGCATTTTGGGGATGACGTTGTTTGAAGCAAGTGCTCGGCAAAAAGAAATTAGCATCCGCAAAGTATTGGGCGCGTCGGTAGCCAGTTTGATCGGTCTGCTGTCGGTAGACAACGTGCGGTTGATTTTGCTCTCTGCTATTATCGCAGCACCATTGATTTATTGTATTGCACAGAAGTGGCTGTCGAACTATCCGATGAGGATTGATGTCTCCCCGATGTTTTTTGTAATTCCAGTGGGGATTCTTCTTTTGTTGGTAGCATTCGCAAGCTCATTTCAAACAATCAATGCGGCTAGTACCAATCCTATCGATCACTTAAAGAATGAATGAGGGGTTGAAGGCCATCATCTTTTCACAAAGCTGAAATGAAATCACTTCCCGCATGGTCAGAGAGATTACTTCGGGCACTTTGTCCTGATGAGCTGTATGAACAGATTGAGGGAGACCTGATAGATATACAACTACGAGGTAAAGACAATAGGGAAGCGAAAAGCGAAGCTGCGTTTTATCCTGCGATGTTTTGGTTTTTTCAGGCCAGGGATTGTGTTGAGAAATAAATTTTCAGTTAGACGAAATCAGTTTGCTATGATCAAAATGTTTTTGAGGGCTTCATTAAAAAAAGTTAGCTATTCTTTAATCAATATATTGGGTTTGGTCATCGGCTTCACGGCCCAGGCTGCTTAGCTTGCGATAAACGCTTACTTATGAATCAGAAATTGGTACATATTTCGATATTAGTTGACGACTACGATGAAGCAATTGAGTTTTATACTCAAAAGTTGGACTTTGACTTAATAAGTGATGAGAAGTTAAGCGAAACAAAGAGATGGGTATTAGTTAAACCTAAAGGACAAGGCGACTGTTCAATACTGTTGGCCAAGGCGGAAGGAGATACCCAGAAGAAGTATGTAGGCAATCAAACCGGTGGGCGAGTATTTCTTTTTTTAAGAACGGACAACTTTGACCGCGATTTTGCAAACCTAAAAAAACAAAATGTAAATATTATTCGACAACCGTCAGACGAATCTTATGGGCGTGTGACTGTTTTCGAGGATCTTTACGGGAATAAGTGGGACTTAATTGAATATAAATGATCACCACCAGTTGTCAATAAAATGTTCTGCAATTGGGGTGACGAGTAGGGTTTAAGTTTTATCTTCGTTCAACGTTTGGTTACGTGGAAAAGAAGCGGCTCCGAAAGCCCATCACTGCTGGTACACAAACGTTGGGCCGGAATTGTAGAACGACACCGAACGACAGCAAAATGAGATAAAACATGAAACACAAGCAACAAGAAACAGACAAATTATTTCTTAAAGCGGGAGATGGTAGAGTTATAAGTGCGGGACAATGACGGCAGGTTTTCATGGCAGACGAAAATGAAACAGCGGACAAATACAGCATTTCGGAATGGTGGATTGAACCAAACGTAGCAGACCAGGTGCACACCATCACGAAGACAATGACAGAGTATTCTACAGCATGGAAGGCACCACATCAATACTTGTCGGCGACAAATGGATCGATGTGGAAAAAGGAGCATTTTTAAGGATACCTGCAAAGACTATTCACGACTTTTCAAACAGACAAATGAAAAATCCGTAATGACAAGAATATTAATTACAGCACTCTTCATTTTGAACACCATTTGTTCCTTCGGGCAAAAGAACTTAGGAATTAAGATTTATCAGAACACCGATATATTTGAAATTCGGTACTTTGAAAGCAGACCCAATAGGGTGGAGGAGTCTGATAAAGTTAATTTCGCCAGGATAAGTCTTGCTGTAGATATCGATACAAAGAAGGGCTACACGCATGAGATCGAATTTCTGATTCCTGAAGTATCGAAATCCTATGACAATATTCAGTATCCGATGAATTACGAATTAAAAAAAGAGATGCCAGATTTTGAGGGTCAGGCTAGTTCATATTCACTACGATATGAGTTGAGCAAAACACTCACAAACAAAGCTAACCGACTTGGTTTTAATCTCGGTATAGGGATAAATCCATATTACGTGCTTGTGGAATATATTCCAAATGTTGAAACCCGTTACTATTCGTCAACTAAGTTGTACGGTTTTGTATTGAATATGGTACCGCGAATAAAATACAATCTCAGCCAAAGATTTATTATTGACTTGAATGTCCCTTTGAAAATTTATGATCTCCAGGCCGTAAAAAGCAGGATAAAAAATCCTCTTATTCCTATCCATCAACAAACGACCATTAACTATAGCAATAGTTTTTTTGAAAGCGCCTATACCTTCAGAATTGGATTGATGTACAAGTTGAACAAGTAACCGGCGCACAAAACGATAGTAGCAACTGCAAGGCTCCGTGCTGGTGTGAGGAAAAATTCAACATGCACAACTATTGAGGCAATCAATTCATCCCAATAGAAACCAAACGCATGACTGTATCCAATCTTGTCCCTGTTTGTATAATTCTTCTATTGACCTCGAGTACCCATTATACCTTTTCACAAATTCAAATTACGGGTAATGTAGTTGATGCAAGGAGCGGCCAGCATTTGAGTTATGTTAATATTGGTATAAAAAATAAAGATATCGGAACTGTATCGAGGGAAGATGGCTCCTTTAGGATTGAAATTCCATCAAAATTTCAATTCGACAGTATAACATTTTCAATGGTGGGATATTATGAATCCACCCTGCCAATTCAAAACTTTGTTACAGATAAAGTACTTACCATCAGATTAAGTGAAAAAATTACGCAACTGAAGGAAATTGTAATTGCAGCAGAAAAACTTGTGGAGAAAAAATACGGTATTAGAAAGAGGGGTTTAATCCATTTTACTGACGGAATATTTAAAGAGGATGACAGTTTTGAAATAGGACAAGTCATTAACCTGGGTAATTCACATGCACATATAACATCTATCAATCTTCATATCAATTCACCGCGAAGTGACAGTGCAAATTTTAGAATTAATTTTTACAAATATGACGTAGATGAAAACATCCCTCGTGAAAGAATTATTGATAAAAGTATTCTGCAAAGACATCCCATTAAGGAGGGCTGGTTGAAGTTTGATTTATCCCAAGATAACATACTGTTAAAGGGAAGTGTGTTGGCAGCAATCGAGTTTATTCCTGATAATACAAAAGACGTATCGAAAATATTCTATGAAGTCAAGATTGGGGGTGCTTCAAAAAGTTTTTTTCGTAGAACCAGCTTAGGTCAATGGACAAGACCTCCCCATCACTATTGTCTCTTTGTAACAGCATTAACAAATAAGAATGCGCCAAACGAACCTGACGATGTAGAAACAACTCCTACCTTTACATTAAAATCAGATTTTTCAAATGAACCGTTTTCTTTTTTTGTGAGGGTTCCAAAGAATTACGCAAAGAACAGTAAAAAACTGTATCCGGTAATTTACCTTCTGGACGGCAACGCATTTTTTGACCCAACTGTCGATGCGGTGGCCAGATATCGTAAAAAGAAAAAGTCATTTAATGAACCGATAATTGTCGGAATTGGCTATGAAAATGCTTACGTCATGGACTCATTACGCCACCGTGACTACACATTCCCGGCGGCTCTTGGAACAGACAGTTTAAAAATAAGTGGACAGGGGTACAATTTCCACCAATTCATTAAAACACGGGTCATATCACACATTGATTCATCCTATAGAACTGATAAAACTAATCGAACTATCATGGGGCACTCTTTAGGTGGATACTTTGTACTCTTTGCTTTAACCCAGGAACTGACAGATACTTTAGTCTTTAATAATTTCGTAGCTGCAAGTCCTTCAATTTATTATCATGACGGATATTTAATTGAACAAATTAAAAGCTCTTTGAATTACAAAAAGCGTCAGCCCGTCGTTGAACTTTTCTTGACAATTGGAGAATTAGAAATCATAGAAAATGAATCAAATGGTTTAAGAGATTTGTTGAAAACATTAGCTGAAAAGGAACAAATTAGAGTGCGATCAAAAGTGTATAAGAACATGGAACATATGGGGACGGCTATCCCAACATTCGAGAATGGCATTCAATCACTATTGAATAAACAGAATTTGAGTGGACTGGATTAATGAACTAGGGCTTTACCGCATCCCATGATTAATCCGGCTTCCCGCGCCGGCATTGCCCGGCATGACCGTTGCATGGGAGCTTGCGCCGGGCGCTAAAGCTGAGACGACACGCGGTAGCTAGTGAAGTATGCATTTTATTGATGGGAATTGATGCCCAGGTTGAAGGTGTGTTATAACCGTAGGAGAAAAGACAATCGTACAAACTGTGTTCAAAGCTCAGTTAATCGAATTGGTGTACTGTAATATGACTAAGGAAGATTTAAAAGGTGATGCTTGTTGGTGGCATGGTGTATAGCCAACCATTAGCCCCCATTGTTAAAACAAGTATGAAAAACATCTTTATTTTACTTTTTTGTTTAATAGTATGCTTGTCCACTATTGCACAAGATATTTCTGACAAATATCCCAGCCTTATAAAAAGAGTTAAACAAATTAACCAGGATAAATCATTAACGATAACTACGTTGGAAAACGAAGCATTCTTATCGCAAATGACAGAGGGAGGTGGAGAACTAACAGGCTTCTTTAAGAGCGGCCAAATTCAAAAGATAACGAGAAGAATAGGACTTTCTTATGGTGTGGAGATTTATGAATACTATTTCACAGACGGGGAATTAATTTTTGTGTATGAGACATTCGACGGATTCCGTCACATTGAGCGTTCAAGAGAATTCGACTACACAAAGACTGAAAGAAATTTTGTCGGGCGCTACTATTTTAAGAATGGCAAGCTTATAGATTCTGAGACTACCGGACATAATCGTTTCGAGGACGACACCATCGATATTGAGAGTACTTTGATAAAGGAAGTGAATTATTGCGTAGATATATTAAGAAAAGCAAGGTGAATAATTCATGCCAATAGATAATAGGGTTTGTTTGATTACTAATTCCTACAAGAAAATTTATCCGCACCGGTTAAATCGCATGCAGGCCACTTTGCTATTCCCCTTTTCTGTAAGTAAATTTATTCGCCTGGGGTTGATGGCAAGTTTTTTTAAAACGCTTGCGTTTAAATGCGGTCATAGTTCCAAGGCAGTTTGAATAATGGATGTAAACAATATCACAAAGAACGTTCTTATGACTTCTTGCATACCTGTGATCCCCAGCGCTGATCTTGAGAAAAGTTTACGCTTTTGGGTAGACGGACTCGGCCTTTCGGTAGACCGGGAAATGAGATATGAAGGCAAGTTGGTCGGCTGCATGGTTCACAATGAACATATTTACTGCTGGCTCAACAAGAGGGAAGGAACACCGATCAAACAAGAAGATTATGAAGGCATCAGGCTTTACTGGGCGCCGGTTAATATTCATCAGACACGCGAGCGTTTGAAGAGGCTTGGATATGACGTGTCTGAAATTGCCGAGAGAGACTATGGACAAACTGAGTTCTTCGTTACAGACGATGATGGTCACTCCCATTGTTTCGGGGTTGCTACAGAGGCATAGCAAATTTCCCAATTGTAAACTTCTCCTCAGGTCGCGCTTGATAATTTATTGTGCTCACCTTTATCTCCTCCCATGCCCGTAACTGCCGATTGACAAATGTTAGCGATAAAGGGCTTATAAATTGATGAAGGGAGAATGTGAATATTTTGAAAAAATGGGTTGATCTACAGCAGTGGTGATAAAAGAATTTGTATCCATGACTGTTTGTAAGCAAATTCTCAAGAACTAAGCACAGCTCACCGGTAAAAGTTGCGTGACTATTAGTGATGGTGAACATTCCAGGTGGGAAAGTGCGGATTGGCTCTTCATCGATAAACAAGGAAGAAAGATAAAATAAAAAAGATTTCAAAGGTGATTTCGCTAACGGTAGGTGTATTCTAACACGGGCGGTTTTCTAATTTAACAGCGTTCAAATTTTTGGTGTTTCATTCTACAACATATGAGCATAAGTCATTAATACATAAATTACGAACAATAGATATTTGTTAAGTACTCAGCCCATGGTAAAAGAACGTGAGCAACTAAATGCCGAATGGGAAAAATTCCGGCATTTTTTTAAGCGCGAAGAGATTGCTGCCAGAACAATATTGTTAAAGGAAGGTAAGGTCTCTGAAAAAATGTTTTACATCGAGAAGGGATGTATCAGGTTATCTTTTAATAAGGATGGGAAGGACATTACATTTCAGTTTTTCTTTGAGGGTGAAGGGGTTTCATCGGCTGAGAGTTTTCGCAGCAACGAACCGAGCTTGTTCTCAATTGAAACGATTGAACCTTGCATCATTCATACACTGAACAAAAAAGATTATGCAATTATTATAGAGCGCTCCCCACTCATCAAACATGAACTGGAAGAACAGATCTTTCAGCGATTGATGTATTATCAAAAATTGTTTCTCTCAAGGATAAAAAACAGTCCGGAGGAAAGGTATAAAGAGTTGCTCAAACAAAGTCCCCACATCCTGCAACGGATACCCCAACATTATATAGCATCCTTTCTGGGAATTACGTCTGTGTCGCTAAGCCGAATCAGAAACAGGAAGTAGCATTTATTAACAATTGTTATCGTTTTAAGACACCATCACAAGCCAGCTTTGTTGCATAACAAAACCAAAAAGTGATGAAACAATTTAAAATTCAAATTTCTAATGCTGAGATCAACGATCTGAATGAAAGACTATTAAAAACTCGATGGCCAGGTGAAATGATTAAGGAGGGGTGGAAAAAGGGCGCACCTGCAGATTATTTGAAAAGCCTGGTGGATTATTGGGTTAACAAATTTGACTGGCGAAAACAAGAAGCATTGCTAAATAAGTATCCTCAGTTTATAACTGAAATCGATGGCCAAAATATCCATTTCCTTCATATAAAATCCAGTAATCCCGATGCCACCCCGCTCATGTTGATTCATGGCTGGCCGGGTTCCTTCGCGGATTTTGTAAACATCATTGAACCACTAACCAATCCGCTGATTGACAAGAAGAATGAAGTCCGCGCATTTCATCTAATTATTCCGTCTATTCCAGGGTTTGGTTTTTCAACTCCGGTTAAAGAAAAAGGATGGAATATGTTTCGTATTGCGTCTGCCTTCACTGCCCTGATGGAGCAATTAGGATATGAAAAATTCGCCGTTCACGGTGGGGATATGGGCGCCGGGATAACCAGTATCATGTCGGCATTGGGTGCACACAAACTCATTGGAACTCATGTGAATACTGATTTTTACGCGGTGGCCGGACTGGGTATGTTTCCATCGGATACTTCATTTTTATCTGATATGGAAAAGCCACGGCTGGAACGCATGAAAGAATATAAGAAGAATGGTACTGCCTATCTCGAAATACAATCGACAAGACCACAAACAATTGCATATTCACTGTCGGACAGTCCGGTAGGACAACTGGCATGGATAATTGAAAAATATAAGGAATGGTCGGATGAAGACAAGGAGTTGCCAGAAGAGGCTATGAATATAGATCAGATGTTGACGACTGTATCGTTGTACTGGTTTAATAAAATCGGTGCTTCCAGTGCGGAAATGTTGTATGAAAATATGAGCATGGCTTTCAACTGGGGCACAGACAGTGGTGCGAATGAATCCAGTCAATGGACACCACCAAAGGTGCGATCTGGCATGACCGTCTTTGGAAAACGTGCCGATGAATCACTCTTTAAAAAACTCTTATCCCTTACGAGAGAGCCAGATTGGTATGTGTTTCACGAAAAAGGCGGACATTTTCCAGCCATGGAAGTTCCCGACTTGTTAGTAAAAGACCTTAGGGATTTTTTCAGTCTGCCTAAAGTATAAATAAGGCGTTTCCTTGGCCGGAGGGACCGAACATGAAGTCGTTGTTGGACCAGAGCGTCTGTGGCGGTATGATTAAGATGGGAACCATGCGGCAGCTTAGGTAAAGTGCAAATTTTCAAGTTTAGTTTCCCTAATTCGTTCGGTAACGTGCACAAGTGTGACGCGCTCCCAAACCTAAGTTGCCGCTTCAAGAGCCTGACCACAACGATGTTTAAATAAGATCATTTATTATTTCCACACCAACGACCACACGCTGTCACGACTAAAAATTCTTGGCGAAAACAAGCGTTCAACTTTCCATTTACTTCCGTGAACCAAAAATGAACCAAACATGACTTCGATTTGGGCAGTTGAAATTCACTGTGTCCTCCAAATTGCAGGACATCTTCAAACCAAAAATTAAAGGAAAATGAAAAAGATTGTGGTAATCCTGTTACTGTTATTTGCGGGAATTGATTCAAGCGCCCAGAAGGGGGCTATCCAGATGAAAGCCGGGAATTTTGATTTCAAGGCAGGTACCGTTGAATTTCTTACTTATAAAGGTCGGCAAAGTATGAAGCTTGCTGCTAACTCGGGGCAGGTTGTCATCAAAGATATGAATTTCAAAAACGGTATTATCGAATTTGACGTAGAGTCTATTCTTCCTGGCTTTGCGCAGTCAGTCTACTTTCACCGCAAAGATGAAAAGGAACAGGAAATTGTTTACCTGCGCGTGACAAAAATAGGAGATAAGCTCGCGAATGAAGCCATTCAATACGCGCCATATTTTGATGGCGTGAACATGTGGGACATGTACCCACAATACCAGGCTCCCGCGCCGATCAAGAAAGATGATTGGAATCACATGAAGTTGGTGATCCATGGCAAGAGAATGCGGGTATATGTTAACGACGTCTCAAGGCCCGTACTGGAAATTCCGCAACTTGAGGGCAACCTTACCGAAGGTACGATTGCTTTCGATGGTGCAGGTTATATTTCCAATTTAGTGGTCCGGCCCAATGAAACGGATGGGCTGAGTGCCGAAGCCGCACCTGACCTAACGGACCACCGGTCAAATTATATCAGAACCTGGGCAGTTACACAGCCGGAGTTGTTGGAAACTGGAAGAGAAGTGACTACCGAAAATTTGCCGGACGACAGGTTGTTCAAACAAAACATTCGCGCCGAACGGGAGGGATTAGTCAATCTCACCCGCAAATATGGCATGAATGAAAAAAGAAAAGTAATCTGGTTGAAAGCAGTCATAGAAAGCGCTATTGATCAGCCCAATAGTCTTGACATTGGATTCAGTGATGAGGTCTGGATCTTTCTGAACAACAGCTTGCTGAGTGTTGATAAAAATCTTTTCCAACATCAAATCCTGAAATATCCGAAAGGCCGGATTTCCATCGAAAATGCAAAAATTCCGCTACGATTAAAAAAAGGTACGAATGAACTGGCGATTGCCGTGGCCAATGATTTTTACGGCTGGGGTATTATCGTCAGACTTCAAAGTACTGATAACATTCTTTCAATAGAGCCGTATGTTCCGGCACCAGAGGTCGCCATTGAAAACATCGCGCTTTACCTTGGAGAATATAAAACTACCGCTGTCCCTTTTACTTTAAAATTTACGGAGCAGAACGGTCAACTCGTTGGTAAGACATCGAACGAAAATACATTCGGACTTAATTACAGAGGCAATCACGAGTTTGAAAATAAAACTGCTAATCTGAAAATTGTTTTTATGCCGAAAGAAAACAAACTTTTCTTTAAGCCCGGCGATCAGCTATATGAGTTTACCAGGCAATAAAACATTTTGAGCCATTCGTTTGATTGATTGTGACGATAAACCAATCGAGTTAACCAACGAAGCGATATCTACCCAAAAAAAAGCCGGTGATCAGCGGCTTTTTTTGATGGGATGGACTTCCTCTTAAATATTTTTGGTTCAATTTTATTGAATGGCAAACCTTCCGGAAGAAAAGCTTAAGGAAAATGGCAAATCCGGTAGAATCACACGACACAAATTAGAAGCTGACCTTTCGTACGTTAAGAAGATTGTGCTTAGACTTGTCCGTCCGTTTGGTACACACCAGAGCCTCGCCACCCAATCCCTATCTGTGATCACGCGACATACAAGCTATAAAGTTAAGGCAAGAGCTAAATTGGCTTCTTAAGGTATTAACGTTTATCAATCTTTAAATCCTTAAAATATCCGATGGTACCAATATCTACCCATAATGCGATTGCACCATGCGTTGTTTTTCCTTTCAACTTATCAACCACAAATGTTGAATATTTTGAATCATTGATGTACATATATGCTTTTTCCCCATTCACTTCAATTCGCATAGTGATCCATTCGTTTAAGTCGACAGGGGCGGTCGTTTCGTACTTGCCCGGTGCCTCTTTTCTTAAAGTCTCAAACTTAAAATCGGGATAAGAATAATATTGTACGGTACGATTCCTGGCTAATTGATTGTCTGATCGTCCGACCCTGGGCCGGAGATAAATGGATTCGAATTCCGTGTCATTTTCACTGATTCTAAAGGCAACTCCGATGAATCCCTGAGCGCGTTGGAATGGAGAAGGGTTTTGAATTTGACTCAGCATCTTCACTTCGATTGTCCCATTCTCAAAATCCAGATCCATTAACTTGACATACGTTGGTTCGTCCACGGTTGCTTCTAAACGATTAACATCAAAAGGCAAGGCTTTCAAATCTCTTTCAACCTTGATAACATCTTCTCCATTGAACTTAACAACGGATGCAGTAACATTTTTCAATTCAAAGTTTTGCTCTTGAAAAACAATTTTCTGACTCGAGGCACTGAGCGCACAAAAGTTCAACACAAAGAGAACAAAAAATGACATCTTCATAGGAATTCAGGTTTTTGGTGAAACTAAACAGCCAGTTTTAATTCGGATTTTGTAATCGGCTTGCCAATCGCGCCAAACTCATGCAATTCGCCAAATACTTCAATGCGAATCGACTGATTTATACCTCCTATACGCACAGGTTCGAATCCGCTATCTTTAATTAACGCTTCAATCTGTGCATCAATGGTGTTGTCATCCGTGGCATAAAATAGAACAGCCGCATCGGGCTTTTGGTATGCTGCACTTGCCAATGAACCAGCACCGAGCGTACCGAATGCCTTTGCTAATTTAGCGCCTTTGGGAAGTAAGCCAGCGATAATTTGCCCGGCCGATTCTTCAGCACCAATAATTTTTTTGAACCCACCCTTGCCATCCGGTGCAATTGGGTTAGATGGATCAACGATGATCTTCCCCTGTAACTCTGCAGCATATGTAGCGATTAGTTCCTGAATGGTGCTGAACCACACTGCCAGTATTATGATGTCTGCTTCTTTGATGGCCGTTGCAACTTCCGCAGCTTTAGCAAGGCCTCCCAATTGATTCGCGAATGTTTTGGCATCTTCCAGTTTATGACTCGCTACAATTATTTCGCGATTTCCATTTACAAGGTTTGACGCAACCACTTTTCCGATGTTTCCCAAGCCGATAATGGCTACTGTTGATTTGTTAGTTGACATATACTTATTCTTTTTCGTTTTGTTGATCGATAATTTGTTGACACAAAGGAACGTCAAACACCGAGGTCGCACCAATGACCTGGTTTAAGAAAAAGTATTGATCTGGTTTAAGATTATCCCGATATCCAGATAGCTATCGTATGTCGTTTTTGGCGATACGTGCTCTTATGCGACTCAGAAATTCGGGGGTGACACCAAGATATGAAGCAATTTGTACTTGCGACAAACGGTTAAGAAGGTGAGGATATGTTTCCAAAAATAACTGGTAACGCTCTTCAGCGGTAGAACTAAATAGCTGACCAATCCGGTCTTGTTGTTGCATGAAATGGTTTTCCAATAATACCCTGAAAATGCGATCAAATTTTGGCGCCTTTACATATAAGTCAATTAAATCATTGTAAGTGATTCTTAAAACGACAGTGTCTTCCAGAGCATCAATATCAAGGACAGACTTTGTTCTTTTATGAAAACTAGTAAGATCAAGCATCCAATAGTTTTCAGTTGCAAATTGCAAAATGTGGTAGACACCTTTTTCATCTACTTTAAAGAGCCTCAGGCAACCACGCACCACAAAGTTAAAATATTCGCAAACGTCTCCGTGCTGAAGAACGAATTGCTTTTTCAAAAACAAGTGTGGATGAAATTTCGATTGGACCAACTCTTTCTCGGTCTGATTCAAAGGAATGAGTTTGTTGAAATATTCAAGTAAAGGTTGCGATGTGGCGATTTGAGAAGTATTATGCATCTGGTTAAGTAAATCAGTAAACCAAAGATAATCAAGTTACGAGATTTGATCTCCAGGTTGCTGAATAGGAATAAATTCAGCAGGCTTCTATTGAGCATATTTCGATATATTTGATGAAGCAGATTAAATGCGTTTGCATTGGCGTTGGGGATTCTTGCCATCGAACCAATTGTGTGACTTTATGGACAGCGACAGAACAGTTTTTTATACTTTTAAATATCTCCCATTGCCATGGGACTTTTTTTTATCACGGCTCCGCTAATCGCACATTTAAATCCCGAGAATTCAACGTTTAACGGAGAACCTGGAGCGCCGGATTTTTCGACAACGGTGATTTTTATTTTAATTGGAATGCTTATGGGACTTATACCTTTTTTGTACATGGACAAGCTGGTTATCGTTGAGCTAAATAATCAGCGTATAAAGATTATTCAAGGTGATCGGTCAGCTAAAAACAACATTGCGGTAGACAATGAAAATTGAGAATCTAAAACCATTTGACGGTCAACATTGCGAAACAACAGCAACAGGAACTTTATTGCTACAATTGGGAATTGAACTTTCTGAACCAATGCTTTTTGGACTTGGAGAAGGACTTGGTTTCATTTTTTGGAATATGAAATCCATGAATTTTCCATTTATCGGTGGGCGTATTAAACCTGATTTAATAACTCAAAATATAGCCAAGAACCTAAACCTTGAATTGAATGTTAAGGAGACTTCTTCAACAAAAAAGGCTTGGGACAATGTAAAGCTATTGCTTGACCAAGGCCAAGTGGTAGGACTGAAATTAGACTGCTATCATTTAGAGTATTTTTCAAGACCCTTTCATTTTGCAGGCCATTATGCAGCCATGTATGGTTACGACAACGAAACGGCATACTTGGTTGACACAAAACAACAAGGCGGTAAAGTGAAAACCAGTTTGAAAAGTTTAGCATTAGCAAGAGCCGAAAAAGGTCCGATGGCTTCAAGAAATTTGTATTATACTTTTAGCAAAACTGCCAGGAAATTTGATTTAAAAACGGCTATTCCATCTGCAATTCGTAACAATGCAACTGAGTTTCTCAATCCACCCATCAACAATATCGGCTACAAGGGAATTTTGAAAACAAGCACTGAAATAATCAAATGGTTCAAGGCAAGTAAAGACATTGAAAATGATTTCAAAATGTCTGCAATGCTTATGGAGAAAGCAGGAACAGGTGGTGCATTATTCAGAAATTTATACCGTGACTTTTTAAAGGAAAGTTACGATTTGCTTAAAGTTGGCAAACTAAAATCAGGACACGAAGCATTTGTGGAAATTGCCGAACTTTGGACTTCAGTTTCTCAACTATTTGAGAAAGTAAGCCAAACGAAAGACTTCAAGTATATACAACAAGCGTCAGACATTTTAAAACAACTTTCAATAAAAGAGAAAAACGCAATGGATATATTGGCGACAATATAGCCGAACCGTTGAGTGAAATTCCAGGTATTTGTCAAAGCTCCCCGGATTTTTTCATTACCGGATTAGCAGTAGATCATAGTCTCATTGCAACATCGGGTTACGGGGATAGTGTATCAGTATTTATATCCCGTCGCCTCATACGGTTTTGAGTTAGCGGTAATTGAAGATTCTATATAGCAAATCAAAATCAATAATTATGAAGAACGCAGTTACAGTTTTGATATTCGGAATAGTAGTTCACGCTTCGTTAGCTATTGGGCAGAGCGAGCCGGGCAAACGAACATCAGCTACAGACAAAAATCCCAAAAATGTTAAAATTGGCGCTCAGGTGTGGACGGCTGAAAATCTGAATGTGGGGCATTTTAGAAATATGGATCCTATTCAGGAAGCGAAAAATGCAGATGAATGGAAGAAAGCACTCAATGAAGGTAAGCCTGCATGGTGTTATTATGAATTTAATGAGGCCAATGGTTTGGTTTATGGAAAGTTTTATAATTGGTACGCCGTCAATGATCCCAGGGGACTTGCTCCTAAGGGTTGGCATATTCCTCAATACCAAGAATGGGAAAGCCTGATCAGTGCTGTTGGGCCTAATCAGGTTTGGGATAAGATGGTGGACGCTGCCGGATGGATGAAAGGACTGTCCAAAACCTCGAACGAAACTGGCTTTAGTGTTTTAGGAGGTGGTCTATGTGGCGAATCTAGCTTTGGCGGAATTGGAATGGAGACCGCATTCTGGTGCGCTTCAAAAGACACTTCATCTATTCAGAATAACTCGAATCTTCTGTCAATCCATTTCGGTATAAGTTGGGCACCTGGTATAGGTAAGGTTTTTGGTGAAGAAAAGGGCGGGATGTACGTGAGATGCGTAAAGGACTAGTGGCAGTTGAAGCAGAAAATATTTTCAACATTAAGCGTCTACAATACAAAAAATGTAATCTATAGTATCTATGCATTATTTGTAACCTATTGATTTATTGTAAGTCTTTTCTAAAATCCAAAAATGAAATCAGGTGGAACTTTTATAAATCGGAGAACAGATAAAACCCTTCAGCATCTTGTACATAGTTTCTATTATCAGGAATTCAACCGGAATGTTGCAAGTAATTCGGGTCTCATTGCCGATGACGGGTGCTATGAAATCATGTTTGTAAAAGAGACCGATGCTTTTTTGAGTTATGGTATAAACAATAGGAGCAAAATCCCACATACATACACTATTAATAGAGTACCCCAGCCGTTCTCGATCGATTTTAAAGCTTGCTTTACCACCTTTTGTATAAAACTACAGCCCTGGAACAACGGAATGTTTTTTCCGAATTCACTGCCGCAAGGGATTTTGGATTTGAGAACATTATTCGGAAAAGAAATACTTGATCTGCATGAAAATATCTTTAGTTCCAAATCTTTTAATGAGATGGTGACACTCGCAGAACAGTTTTTAATCGCTAAGGAATATTGCTTATCTGCTGAAATGGAGTTTGTCAAATCGGTCTGCGAAAAAATTTACGATTGCAAAGGGAGTGTAAGTGTAAATGAACTGGCTGAAACATTCGATGTGCCACGACAAATTTTAAACAAGATATTTTTCCGGCATGTAAAACACACGGTAAAAAAATTTCTGGTTCTCATTAGAATGCGGGCATCAATAGAATACAAACTCGCTAACCCTACATCTTCCTTTACAGAGATCGCTTATAAATTCGGATACTCCGACCAGGCTCATTTCGTCAATGATTTCAGAAAGGTCTGCGGTGTTACCCCTTCAATGTTCGTAAAAACACCTTCCTATTCCTGCAATGATTTAAGACGGTAATCGTCCATACCAAAAATACAATTTTTCTAATTTCTGAGATTCTAATTTTGCTTAAGCATTTTCTTATGATTTCTGCCGGTACGAAATCATCGGCCCTTATCGGGTAAGAAAATCGAGTAGGGTAGTCGTGGTAAAGCTTACATCATGACTGGTGCCCCTATTGTTATTTGACTGCTATTAAATTTATAATTCTCTTCATCTATGAAAAAAATAAAGGTATTCTATTCCATATTGATTGTTTTTATAACCATTTGTTCATGTAGCTCCAACCCGCAAAATTTTTTGATTCTTGGTAAAACTTTTTATTCAGAAATTTCACCCCAGAAACTGGATACATTTTATGTGCAGATGCGATCAAATGAATTTGCCAGTATCCGCATTACCGAAAAGCATGTAAGAATTAATGCCCGTGTATATGATCCACAGAATAGTCTGATTCAATACAAGGATGAAAACCAGATGGGAGATAAAGAAGTAGTAACTATTTTTTCTAAAGAATCAGGTATCTATAAGATTATTGTCGGGTGGAACTTTAACGAACCTTTAACAGGAAAATATACAATTACGCTTGATAAGTTGGAGGGCGCAGGAAATAATGCCGTAGAAAAATCGAAACAATTGTTCGATGGCTGGTATGAAAAGTATACCCCAGGTGCAGCGCTTCTGGTGATTAAGAATGAAAAAGTTGTACTGAAACTTACCAAAGGCCTTGCAAACCTTGAGGACAACATACCCATCAGGACCAGCTCTTTGTTTGAGTTAGCCTCCTGTTCCAAACAATTTACAGGTTACGATAGCTTTGCTTGTTGATCAAGGTAAGATCAGTTTGGAGGATGATATCAGGAAATATTTACCTGAAATGCCTGACTATGGAACACCGATCACAATTGCCAATCTGGTGTATCACACTTCGGGAATTAGAAGTACTGACGATTTGCAGTTTGCCGGCTTCGGCCCTCAGGATATAACGACGCTTCCTATCTGTTTAAACTTTGCCTTTGCACAAAAGCAGCTTCTCTTTAATCCTGGAGCACGTTACAACTATTCCAATACCAATTATAATTTACTTGTCGAGATAGTCAGTAGAGTAACCGGGACACCCTTTTCTGAATGGTGTAAGGAAAATATTTTCCGGCCTTACGGAATGAACAATACCTGGTTTAAAACTGACATCGGACAGGTTGCAGAACATGGTGTACATTGTTATTCAGGCACTAAAGATGGCTTCGTGGAGTTGCAAAATAACTGGGCGGCTACAGGCGCTTCAGGATTGCAAACTTCTATCGACGATCTTGAAAAATGGCTGATTGGTATAGAAAGCAGGCAGCACATGAACGATCGAATTTATAAGCTGTTGAATACCACTACCACCCTGAAGGATGGAAGTCCAAATAAGTATGTTTTTGGGAACGAAGTGGTAAAAAACGATAACAAGAATGAGGTCGCTCATTTGGGACTGGTTTTGGGTTTCAGAACGGCAATACTCCGTTACCCTGATCAAAAATTATCTATAGTTTACCTGAGCAATGATGGTAATGATGCCACCTACCAGCGTGCCTGGAAAATCAGGGATATTTTTCTGGGAACAAATACTGAGAACCTGCCCGATCTGAATAAGATGCCGACGGTGGAGGGCGCTTTAAAGCAAATAGAGAATGCAAAAAAGTATAGGGAGACCGTGGATGTAAATCCGTATGTGGGTACTTATTTTTCAGAAGAGTTGTCAACCGTCTGGACGTTGAAAAATGAAGATGGCCAGCTTGTGATACATCATCCTCGCATCCATCCGATTAAACTTAAAAGTTCAAGTAAAGATCAGTTTAGCTTTCTCCAGTTTGTGCGAGATGATTCCGATGATGTAATTGGTTTGAAAATTTTAGGTGGAGGGATTGTTTTTGATAAAAAGTAATTGGTTATGCGCATTGATAATTATACTAACGGAGATATTCAATATAGTTTAAGATCTTAAGCTTTCTTTCTGTGAGCCATCTCAGGTTAAGTGACGTTTTGTTAAATAGATGTTAATGAGACAATAAGAATCCTCAAAGTTTGTATTTATTGGTAAGTTTCACTCAAGAAGAAACATTCGATAGATGGATAAAAAAGCAGTTATTAATCGCCGGGATTTTATTAAAGCGGGTACCCTTGTCGGTGGTGGAATTTTGATTTCGATGGCAATACCATTCAAAGATGTCCTATCGACAAAGAGCGCCCCTCCGAATATATTTTCTCCAAATGCATTCTTGCGTATTGGAGAGGATGATAGCATCGTGATTATTCTTTCAAAGGTTGAGATGGGACAAGGCATCTGGACAACGTTACCTATGTTGATGGCTGAAGAATTAGATTGTGATTGGAAAAAAATAAAGGTTGAGCATAGTCCGCCGGGAACAGCGGATGATTTTCTGAAACCAGTGGTAGATCGATTTACCGGAGGCTCAGAGACCACTGTATCGCAATTTGATATTTACCGTCAGGCTGGTGCTACCGCTCGCATAATGTTAATAAATGCTGCTGCAAATAGATGGGGCGTAAAGCCTGAAATTTGCAGCACAGAAAATGGATATGTGATAGCAGGAAACAAGAAGTTGAGCTTTGGCAAAGTGGCGAATGATGCTTCCGTATTACCCAAACCTGTTGTTAAGCTTCGTGAGCCACAAGACTGGAAATATATTGGTAAATCTCAGAAACGGTTAGACAGTTTAGAAAAGATCAATGGAAAAGCAAAGTATGGCATGGATATCCAGTTTCCTGATTTGCTTACGGCTGTTGTGGCACATGCCCCGGTTATGGGTGGCAAGGTTAAGTCCTTTAACGCAGAGGCAGCAAAGGCGATAGAAGGAGTCAGGCATATTGTGCAAATTCCAACGGGAATATCTGTTCTTGCAGATAACTTTTGGGCTGCTCAAAAAGGACGTGATGCATTAACTATAGAATGGGAGCGTGGTGAAAATGAAAATATTGAAAGTAAGGCGTTGCTGGATGAGTATGTGCAACTATCAAAAACAAAAGGGCAAGTTGTCAAACAAAAGGGTGATGTAACGGCTGGTTTAAAAAAGGCAAACAAATCAATTGAAGCGGAATTCAGTTTTCCTTTTCTGGCTCACGCACCCATGGAGCCTTTAAATTGTACAGTTAAAATAGAAAAAGATAAATGTGAAGTTTGGGCAGGCACCCAAGCTCCGAAACATCGGCAGGCCGAAGTCGCAGTATTTTTAGGTCTCCAGCCAGAGCAGGTTTTATTTCATACTCCTCATCTTGGAGGAAGTTTTGGCAGGCGCGGTACTTTCAGTTCTGACTGGATTATGGAAGCCGTTCATATTGCCAAGGCAAGCGGGCAGTTTATCAAACTGGTATGGACCCGTGAAGATGACATTAAGGGAGGATATTACAGACCTGTTTATCTGCATCGGGTTAATATTGGCATTGGTACAGATGGATACCCCGTGGCATGGCAACATCGCATTGTTGGCCAATCTCTTTTTACAGGCACGCCGTTAGAGGAATACATTGTTCAGAATGGAATCGATTATAGTTCTGTAACAACGGCTGCCCCATACTCAGACAGTATTCCTCATTGTTCTTTTGAATTGATTACTACTCACGTGGAGGTTCCGGTTTCAGCATGGCGCTCCGTAGGCCATACGCATACGGCTTTCGTAATGGAGACATTGGTAGATGAACTGGCTACAATAGCTAAAATCGATCCTGTTGAATATAGACGCTCGCTGTTTAAAAATTCTCCCCGTCATTTAGCGGCACTCAATTTGGCTGCTGAAAAAGCAGAATGGAGTAAGCCCATGCCTGAAGGAAGATTTAGAGGTATAGCAGTTCATGAAGCAATGGGAAGTTATGTCTCACAAGTTGTTGAAATATCTATTGACGATAATAAGCTGCAGGTTCATCGTGTGGTTTGCGCCATAGATTGTGGTTTGGCTGTAAACCCTGATGGTGTTCATGCACAAATGGAAGGGTGTATTGTGTACGGTCTTACAGCGGCATTGTATGGTGAAATAACCATGGAAAAAGGTCAGGTACAGCAATCAAACTTTCATGATTATCAAATGCTGAGAATGAATCAAATGCCTGAAGTCGAAGTGTATATTGTTCCTAGTTCGGAGAAGATGGGCGGCGCTGGGGAGCCAGGCGTTCCTCCAATAGCTCCTGCGTTGGCTAATGCTCTTTTTGCGGCAACGGGAAACCGGGTTAGACGATTGCCTATACAAAAAGCAGATTTGATAAAATCGGATCTTTAGCGCTTGCGTTTGCAGGCTGTCAAATCATGTAAGTGTGACTGTGTAATTCTCGTCTGACATTCGTTCCGCATTTCGTTCGCTCAGGTAAGAGACTGCCAATATGCGAAGAATGTGTGTTAGTTTATTAATAACTTTTGAATTCTGTTCCGTTAGCGCAAATGCCCTGCTCTAGCAGCTTTTTTAGATGTTCATTGTGCCCCTGTTTAGGTTTATTACTCCAAAGAACTACGAAGTGCGCCGACGCTCCGGAAGTTTTGGTGCAACACCATGAACCGGTTAAATAGTTTTTTGTATTTTGGAATGGAGTAAAATCAACCCAATCTCCTGAAGGCCGGTTTACCGGAGCTTCTATTATGTGAGTACATTTTTTGTTTATTATCCACAGCCAACGAGTTTATGATAAAGCACAATCTCAAACTTATTTTAAGAAGCTTATGGAGAAAGAGAATATACTCGATAATTATATTGTTCAGCTTGACTATCGGATTTGTGTGTAGCAATATCCTTATCTCATTTCTTGTTTTTGAAACCAATACAGATACGTTCCACACTAATCGAGAGAAAACATTTCAGGTATTCAGTAATGATCCGTTTGGTGGTAACGACCGGATTGCCTTTATACCGGATTACTTTTTTGAATATCTGACCAATAACTATGCTGAAGTTAAAGATGTATGTCGGATTTGGGATTTAGAGGGATTCACTATAAAAAAATCAAATGACCCATTTGATGATTTCAAAATACTATCCGTTGACAGTTCGTTCTTTACATTATTTGATTTCCCCTTGCTGCAGGGAAGAAAAGGTTTGTGTCTGACATCTGATAAAATCGTTATCACAAGGGATAAAGCTTTGACGTTGTTTGGGCATACCGATGTTGTTGGAAATCTGCTCACCGTATCCTCTTCCGATACCACGAAAGAATTAATTGTTTCCGCTGTTGTGGACAGACCCATTGAGAATAGTCATTTGAATTTTGATATGCTCGTGCATCACTCAACGTTTTCCAACAAGTGGAGGGGTGGCGCTACTTACGTTTTATTGACAAGCGCGGATGCTCAGGAGCCTCTGGTAAAAAAAATTAATAACGATCCTCGGCGTCCGGGACTTGTCGGTCTTGGAAAAACGGAGTACTTCTTTAATCCTTTGACTGAATCCTATTTCAATACCGACAACAAGATGAGCTATGTAAAAACAAGAAGCCCTATGTTTTTGACTGTCGGGTATATTGTTTGCGGCTTGGTGCTTTTTATAGCGAGCTTTAACTTCATAAATCTATTCTTACTTTCCTCGGAAAGCCGAAAAAAAGAAATTGGGATCAAGAAGACTTTGGGCGTTACCCGTCAAGGCCTGTTTAGTTTCTCAATAACGGAAGCGGGTGTTTACGTTTTCGCTGGCTTCTTACTTGCGATGATTATCACCTATTACACTATTCCGGTTTTTAATAATGTTTTTGAAGCCAATTTATTGCCTGAATATTTTTTAAATGTAAAGATCATCGCATCATTATGTATCGTTCTGTTTCTCATCGGCTCGTTGGTGGTTATATTGTCAGTTTCGAAACAGTGGAGTATGAAGTCAATCAACCTGATGACTAAGGACTCTTCAAAGGTTAGGTTCAGTAGGCTTCTCTTTACTATTCAGTTTGTTATTTCCATCACGCTTGCCATCTGCGCGGTAACTATCGTGCAACAGATGAACCATATAGAAAATGCTCCCCTTGGGTTTAACCGTCACATCGTTCAAATTGATGCACCAGATAAAAAATATGCGCATGCGCTCACCGTTATCAAGCAGAAAATCGTTCAATTGCCGGATGTTAATAATGTAACAATCAGCAACGGAAATCCCATATTTGGCAATAGTATAGTTCGTTATGATCTTGAGCATGAGCAGTTCTATACGCCGTATTTGTTTGGTGGTGACGAAGATTATTTAAAAACATTAGACTTGAAGTTAGTAGAGGGTGAGCTGCCTTCGGAAATGAATAATGGAAAACTTGTTAATCAAACATTAGTCCGGCAGTTTAATCTCGAGAAGCCGATAGGTGAGAAAGTTCCAGGAACAAAGGATGTAATTGTCGGCGTAGTGGAAGACTTTACATGTGGCTCATTCAAACAGGAAATTCCTCCGTCAATTATCTCTTTTCATAAGGAGGGACAAGCTTTATTGATTGACTATAGCGGGATCAATCTATCAAAGATACTTCCACAAATACAAAAAGAATGGGAGAGCGCCTTCCCAGATTACACCTTTACCTATCGCGTCATTCAAGAACAATTAATGAGGAAATATAAAGAGGATACCTTCTTCTATAAAATTGTAATTACATTTTCTGTTATCAGTATGGTGCTGTCTTGCTTTGGATTGTTTGCGCTATCCTGGGCTGTGGTTCAAAGTCGTTCAAAAGAAATGGGCATTCGAAAAGTTCTTGGAGCAACTCCGTTGGACATATTGAATTTATTGACCTTGACGTTTACAACACGCATTGTCCTCGCCTTTTTGATTGCCGCTCCAGTAGGCTATTACTTAATGAATGAATGGCTGACACGATTTGCTAATAAAATTGAACTTAACGTGTGGATTTTTTTTATAGCGGGCCTCATGGTTACGTTTATTGCCCTTATAACCCTTAGCTTACAAACAGTCAGGGCGGCAATGACCAACCCTGTTGACGAAATTAGAAGTGAGTGAGTAGAAGGCGGCTGCAGCATTGTGTATAGTAATGTTAAGCTTCGCATGAACCGACTCGTTAATCATTTAATCCAAAGCAGTTAACCCGAGATTGATAATTATTCCTAACAGCCGAATATCAAACACTTGCGGAACGGTAGACGGAATGTTCGGATTGTCAAGCGGATAAAAAATTCTTAAATTGGTGACATTATGGGGGTAAAATTAAAAGAATTAAACTTTGAAAGGGAGAAACTTGAGATTATCAAATGGGTCACGGGTCTAAAAGACAGGGACGCAATTGAAAAACTTAGGATGTTGCGAGACAGCCCAAAGAAACAGGACTGGTGGAACGAGATTGCTGATGAGGAGAAAACGGCGATAGATAAGGGGATAGAGGATATTAAAGCTGGACGAGTTAAACCACACAAGGAAGCGAAAAAGCTGTATGCAAAGTGGCTATAAACTTTTCTGGTCAGACAGAGCGTTAGATGATTTACAAAACATTCTCAATTACCTTAGCGAAAAATGGACCCAAAAAGACATTCGAAATTTTGTCAGGCGACTTGACAGAAGGCTTGAACTGATTTCAGGTAACCCGAGATTGTTTCCCAAGACTACAAAAAGAAAGAATATCAGACGATCAGTTTTAACAAAGCATACCGTTATCTATTACGATATGAAAGAAAACTCCGTAACTGTTGTGACAATTTTTGATCCGCGACAACATCCTAAAAAATTAAAGTTATAGGCAACGATGGAAAAAATATTGTTTCATATTCAAGTTTGCTTCTCGGCTTCAATGGCCCTTTAATTCTTCTAGCAAAAATTATTCATCATCAATGATAGCAACGTGTTCTTTAAGACGCATATGCTTTATACACTAATCATTTGAGGCCATGGGCTTGACTTCTTGGACTTGACTGGGACAATGAAAAATTTCGAATTAGATGAGACCTGAAATTCTTATATTAACTGTTTCTCTCACAATTGATGAACTATCAAACATTTCAACCGCGTTCAGATTTAGCGTCTCTTGTAAAATGTTATTGGACTTTAGAGGTTCCAGTTCAAAAAAATCCTCAACGACAACGCATTATACCTGACGGATGTATTGAAATGATTTTTATCCTTGCAGATGACGTAAAGCGATATACTTACGAAGACAAGTTTATCATACAACCTCGTGAATTGGTACTCGGACAAATTACAGAACCATTTTTTATCGAACCGACAGGGTACGTCAATACTTTTGCAGTTCGATTTTATCCCTATGGCTTCGCTAACTTCGTGACGACGCCAATTCAAGAATTAGCAAACAAAGAAACTCCTGTGCGGTTGCTGTTCGGCGAAGAACCTTCAAAAGAATTAAAGCAAAAAATAATCTATGCAACTGGCATCCAAGAAAGAATAGAAATTGTAGAGGACTTTCTTCTAGATAAATTAAGTGAAAAGGCAACCATCGACAACATAGTAAAAACAACCATCGACGCGATACTTTTAACAAAAGGAAGCGCTTCGATCAACGCCATCCTCAAAGATGATTTATCAAAACGAAGACAGCTTGAAAGGAAATTCATAAAACAGATTGGTATTAGTCCAAAGCAATTAGGTAAAGTCATCAGGTTGCAAACTGCGCTAAAAATGTTGCTTAACCGAGAATCTGAAAACCTGACGAATATTGCCTATCAAAGCGAGTATTACGACCAAGCACACTTTATCAAAGATTTTAAAGAATTTACCGGAACAACACCGAAAGATTTTTTAGAAGATGATAAAATGATTCTCTCGGCACTTTTCTACAAAACCGATTAACTGTCGCATTTTTACAATTTCAATTTGTGAAGATCCTGTAAATCTGCATTGTCATTTAAAAAAAGTAAAATGAGAAAGACAATGTTGAGCACAGCGATAATTCTTGGAGTTGGTCTTACCGCATGCGTCCCTAAAAACAACTCTACACAACAAACAGAAAAGGTTCAAACAACGGTAAATAAAATTAACGACATGAAAAATTTAATTTCAATTGTTGAAATCCCAACGGCAGACTTCTCGAGAGCAATTACGTTTTACCAAACGGTTTTAAATATTAATGTCGAAGTTACGGATATGGATGGGATAAAAATGGCATTATTTCCTAATGCTGGTGAAAGCGTTTTTGTCCAATTAATTCATGGGAGTGATTATAAACCTTCAGCCGATGGCATAGTTGTTTATTTAAACGGGGGCGATGACTTGCAAAAAGTCGCGGACAAAATAGAAGCCAATGGCGGAAAAGTTATTGTACCCAAAAGTGAGATTGGCCCTGACATGGGATTCTTTGCAATTTTCATCGACTCCGAAGGAAACAAATTGGGGTTACATTCTTTAAATTAAAAAAACGCTGAAAATGAACGGCTATCTCCAGAATTGATTTTTCATCGGTATCTGAGTTGCAAGAATTTAAATCAGCTTACCAAACAGTTACCGGCTACCTAACTGAACTTTCACATCGGCAAACGTTACTTTTTCCAGCGTGGCATAATTGACGGGTCAATAAACGAGCAGCCGCTTGTGTTTGGATAACAGATAGGTCAAATGATCTTCACCTTATTAATTCAATCACTGCTAACCATCTGAAATGCGGTAACGAAGCCATCACGAAATGCATAAAACATATGCTGCTTGTAGGTTATTAACATATCCACTATTAAATTCGTCTGCAAACCGGGCCAAGACTCCTAGTAGTTTAACAACAACTGCTTTCTATAGCCAAGCGGAGGCAGTGCGTATTGCTTTAGCCCAACAACATTTTTGTCGATCAAGATGAACTTAGAAATCCAAGCATATAACGATCGCCAAGTAACCGTTGACAAGGAAATTTGCGACTTACTTGCAAAGCAAATTGACAGCGAAATGAAAGAGGCAGAAAGTAAAATTTGGCACGCTCACCCGGTTTGGTTTTTAGATGGCAATCCAATTGTTGGCTACAGTAAACAGAAAGCTGGCTTGCGTTTGATGTTTTGGAGTGGCGCAAGTTTTGAAGAAGAAAGATTGAATGTGACTGGCAAAAAATTTAAAGACGCGTCTATTTTCTACACCACAAGTGAACAAATTAATACAAAGGATCTTAGGCGGTGGCTAAAAAAATCAAAAGCAATTCAGTGGGACTATAAAAATATTATGAAAAGAAAAGGCCGACTGGAAAGATTGCAATAAGATAAGAACGTAGCGTTACACACATTGTATGAGCACCACCACAAAAAAACACGATGACCGTATTGCACAAATGACATTCGCTTCGGTGTATCCTTTGTATTTAGCTAAAGTGGAAAAGAAGGGTCGAACGAAAAAAGAATTGCATCAAGTAATTGAGTGGTTAACTGGTTTTGATGAAAAAAAGCTACAGCAGCTCATTAAGGAAAAGGTAACTTTTGAAGTATTTTTTCAGCAGGCTACATTGAACCCGATGGCTAATCGCATTACCGGCCTAATCTGTGGCTACAGGGTAGAAGAAATTGCAAATCCGCTGACCCAACAAGCGAGATACCTTGACAAGCTCGTGGATGAATTGGCGAAAGGTCGTAAAATGGAGAAGATACTTCGCACTGCGTAGCGTGACTTGCAATGCTAGCAATAGGCTATGTTTTAAATAATTCGTTAGTTCTGAAAACGCATGTTCCCGGCCATCAGAATTAAAAAATCGTGATCATTTGTCTGTCGTTGCTGCCGTACAGGAAAACATCCGGATTATCCGCGCCCGTTCGCGCTGATTGTTCGCCCGGTTTCTGTGCTAAGAGTGATAACCGACCTTGGCGTTTAATGCCTCATCGGTAAAACATCTTTCTTCTCGATCCAGCGCAAAACTTACTTGATCAACCCTCATCACAATCGTTTTCACAATCGAAACTTGCTTTCCTAAGTGTCATTACTTATAATTGTATAAATAACACTTAATATCAGCCTGGATACGTTATAATAGATTTCAGATGTCGATATCCGTAACATTTGCATGCAAGCCTAAACGACTTTCACCCCAACCATCCTATAAAATCAAAAAGAACATGAAGTATTATACACTCCTCTTAGTCTTGTCATTAATGGGTTCATTATGTTTTGCACAGACCACCCAGGAAATAAAAGAAGACTTCAAACCGTCAACCTTAAATCAGCCCGGGCAAGAATACCCTCAGGTTAACTCACAGCGCTATGCAAGATTTAAAATCCTTGCTCCTCAAGCCGATAGCGTGAGAGTTAGTCTGGGGTTAGGCGGAAAGGGTGGCACGAAACTAATGAAAACAGAAGATGGCTCCTGGATGGGCACCACGCCCGGGCCAATGGACGAGGGCTTTCATTACTACCATGTGATCATGGATGGAGGGAAATTTAATGATCCCGGTGCGTTGAATTTTTACGGTTCTGTTCGTTGGGAGAGCGGTATAGAAATACCTGCCCATGATCAGGACTTCTACGCGCTAAAAGATGTTCCTCACGGTAACGTGCAGCAGATCCTTTTTCCCTCAAAAAGTACGCATACGTCACGCCGGGCATTTGTTTATACACCTCCCGGGTATGATAAGAATCAGTCAACACGATATCCTGTGTTATACCTACAGCATGGATGGGGTGAGGATGAAACTGCATGGACTAATCAAGGCCGCGCTAACCTGATCATGGACAACATGATTGCTGAAGGTAAGATCAAACCCTTCATCATTGTAATGACCTATGGGATGACGAATGAAATTAAGTTCGGTGGATTAAGAAATTTTGACATTACACCATTTCAAACAGTCTTAGTGGACGAACTGATTCCTTATGTTGATGCCAACTTCCGTACGATTGCAGATCAGGCTCATCGCGCAATGGGCGGTCTCTCCATGGGTGGTATGGAAACGCGCACGATTACAATGAATAAGCCAGAGGTTTTTTCACACTTCGCGCTGCTTAGCGGCGGCGTTTACAAGCCGGAAGATATTAAGGACAAATCAAAAGTTAAGTTGATCTTTTTGAGTTGTGGCAGTAAAGAAAGACCGGATAATGTTAAGAGTGCAGCTACTGCTCTTAAGGACGCAGGTTTTAACGCGGTGTCTTACATTTCCGAAGGTACAGCGCACGAGTTTCAAACATGGAGACGCAGCCTGCATGAACTTGCGCCCCTGCTGTTTAAAAATTAGCTGTTGACGTGGCGCAAACTTTTACTCATGCACAACGGATCACTTGTGTTCCAACAACATCTATAGCATTGAATAACAAAATCAGTTTTGTATAAACCCAAAAAATTTCTCGTTATGAAAATTCTATTTACAGTAGCACTCTTGGTAGGATGTATGACCGCGTTCGCCCAAAGCCCGATTAACGGCGAATGGAAAGGTTCCCGCGAAACACCTAACGGCACTTTTGAAGTCAACTACACTTTTAAAGTTGAGGGCGATGTGTTGACAGGGACATGGAAGAGTAATTTTGGAGAAACTAAATTAGAAAACGGAAAAGTGGACGGTAAAAAAATTTCCTACAGTATTTCTTTCAATGACATGACCATTAACAGCACGGGCGAACTCATCAGCAATGACGAAATTCTGATTAAGAACGAGCGGGGTGAAATGAAACTAACCAGGGTGAAGTAGCCTAGGGCTTTCAGTTGGTTAAAAAAATGAATTCGTTTATTGTGTTAGGGAGTGAAGAATTCACCATCCCTATACGTAGAAAAGTATGTAGAAAAAATATGTCTTTAGTTTTCGTAATGAACATGTCAATCGCAGGCAAAGTGTTTGCCGGGTTTGTCCCTAAAGCAAATTTAGGATCAAGAATGTTCACTCAATGAAAGGCGTCGGCCCTTTCGATTTTTTCTCATTTCAAATAGCTGCTGTGTAGAAACAATATTCAGTAAGAAAGGTGCTGCCAAAAAAAACACGCCACCTTTTCTTCTTTCCAAACTTGGCATTGAATGCGGTTTGAGATCAGCAAATGTATTCTGGTACTTTATACGCGTTGTTGGTCGGGCAATGTTTTTGTTTTAATTATTTCAATCCATAACCCAACAGATACAGCAAGAAATATCAAAAAGAATGCTGTATTAAAAAAAGGTTTATAAAGAACAATGAAATTTTTGTAGGATAATATAGTATATCCGAACAACAGTGTCCCGGCGAGAATACACCTCATCAAAAAGGTTGAACCCTCTCTGTCATTAATAAAGGCTTTTAAAATCACAAAGACAATAGCAATCAAAAGCGACGCAGAAAATGCTAAATATATATTTAAATATCTCGTAAAAAGAATCGGGTCCGTTACAATTGTGAAAAGTGTAAACAATACTGAAGCAACGATGTAAAACCATTTGAACGCATTGCTAAAATCTTTCGGAAAGAATGACGAAACAAACAGCAAGCCGAATAGCGTACTTAAATATATCGTTAGGTACTCCACCTTAACCAAGTATGACCAGGGAAAATTGGGAAAGTATTGAGCAATTAGGTAGTCGTTAGAAAATGCTGAACGAATCGCCCACGAAAAAGTGAGTAACGTAAAGAAAAGGAAGACTTTTTTCTTATAAGCAACGAAATAAAATAGATTCGCGAGCACTAAAAGTGTTAGTCCTATGAACAATCCTTCATCCATTATTGTCTTTATGCTAAATTTTGGTTCCGTTGCTTTTTTTTCAAGATAAATCATTTTCCCAATGCCTCCGTAAGCGTGGTGAAAATTTGAAACATGAATAATTATTTCTATAGCTTCATCTGTGGGAATAAACTGAATTATTCGAGGACACCACTCTGGTTCACTATGAGAGCGTTCGGTGCCAACTTTTCCATTCCCAGTGTAATATTTTTGATCTATCCAAATCTGGTAGCTGCTGTAAACATCCGGTAGCCTTAGCACGAAGTTGGTGTGAATCAAATTTTGGGGTATGTGTACCGTTGTGCGATAGGTAGCAAATCCTTCGGCGACCCCTTGTGCATTCCATAAATGTGGAATATATACTTCTTCGAAATGCGGTAACAAACTTCCCGGTTTTAAAAATGTGAAGGGATAGTATTCCCAAGGACCGTAAAGAGCAAAACTCTCTTCGCTACTATTGCTGTAGATATGAATGGCGGCGGTAGACGGATTTGGCTGTGCTCCAACACAGGAGACTGTTATCAATATTTTTAAGAAAATAATATTAATGATATTAATGAATTTCATGATCCGAGTGGGTTAGTGGCAAATGTCTTCTGACGTTCATTTACGTACTGCGTGAGTTCGCTGGTATAGGTATCGAGGTCTCTTCCTGCCTGAAGAATATTCGACGCTATAAAGCTTAATTCCTCCTGTCGGATCATACCCTTTTGAACTAAATCTGTCAATCCCAATAGACGTACTAATGGCCCTCGGATTTTATGTGAGGTTCGAAATGCAATTGTTTCCAGTATATTGCTGGCTTTAATTCTTTCGTTTTCTACTATTTTGCGCTGAGTAATAGGCAGTGAAAGGATAAGATAATAATTAGAAGGAAATTTTTGCTGCGTAAGTGGAAGCACCACTGAATCGGTCCAAATCAGGTTGCCGCTTTTTGTTTTTTCCTGAATCTCACCACGCCACGTTTGTCCGTCAGATATCCGACGATAAAGCTCTTTAAAGAAAAGTTTAGAGTGATATCCTGAATTTAGTATTTCGAAATTTTGTCCGATCAATTCTTCTTTTGAATATCCAACAGCATGCAAAAAGGGGACATTTGCTTTCAAAATTTTTCCGGTTCTATCGATCACTGCGGAGTAGACATGAATGTCAATTGCATCCATATAGGATTTCAACTCGGTGCTTTTTTGTTTCACGATCCAATCTAACTGATCCTTTAAGGTTAGTAACTCTTGATTGGAAGCTTTTAGTTCGTGATTAGTACTTTCTAATTTTTTACCAAAAGTATTTATGATGGATCTGAAAAGTGCAGACTGAATCATAACCATAAAAACGGAGATAAATAAGAAGGTCTGTTTCACGATTGAATATGGCATTAACGGGTCTTCAACGAATGGGTGAACCGTATCAAACCATGCATAGAACATATAAGATCCCGCGGCAATGAAAAACGTCGTAATGATTGCCAACACACTTTCGAAAATTAAGACAGATGAGCATGCGGTAGCCATCAGTAAATACTCGATTCCTGTACGTCTGTCTGCCAGCGTCATTACAAAGACAATGAGCAAAACGCCGTAGATAAAAAGAAATTTGGAGTAACGAAATTTGTGACTGGCATTAAGTATGAGTACAGTAACAAATATCGGCATTAGGAAGAGGGCTTTGAATCCTTGGTGCCAGCCTAGCGAAGCAAAAACAATCATCCAGGTAATTAGTATTAAAATTGAAATAATGGTAAAGGCATTTAATGTGAGCAATCGTGCTTGTTGCCCGTAGTTCATTTTTTCGGAAAAGCCAATGCTCGTTATCCAAACCCATTGGTTATTAAAAAAGGCTTTCAATTAAAATAGATTTTAGTTTAATGTTTGGACTTGATAATAGACTCCAAACTTACCATCCACGGGATCCAAACGGTCAAATTTTAGATACGGGCCTCAGATTAGACGATGAATTCATGCTATGACACGGCAGGTAATTTAGTGATTACTATTCGTCACCAAAGTAAAACAAGGTACAGCGCTGTATTGTCGTGCAAGATACCGATTCTAGCGTGTAAAAATGGTGAATCACCTAACTAGTCACTTTGATAGCAATATAGTCGGTAATCTTGCAGCAGTAAGGAGTAAACGGAATGACACGCCATCTGACAACTAAAGTCAGCATGGCAAAGCCGATATTGTGCCTCGGCTGTTTGGTACTCCTAGTATTATGCAGCGTTTTAGCTAAAGAACTATTCTTTCGATGAAGGGTCGATATCAAAAAAGTAATGCATAACAAGGCTTTCAAAATGCTAACTATTTATAAACGTTAATTAAAATGGATCAACGTCAAATCGACCTCAGAAAATTGCATCATACAATGGATGATGATATTGAGCGGATAGAAAATTTTATAGCCGTTTTTATAAAAAGCACGCCGTCAATAACTGAACAGGTTGAGAAATCTCTATTGGATGGAAAATGGCAGAATGCTGCGGATTTAATACATGGATTAAAACCGCGTTATGGTTACCTGGATTTGACAGAAGTCATGGATCAGTTAACGGAATGGGAGACCTCACTGCGTCTGGGTACAGGTAATGATTATAGTCAACGGTTGAATCTTTTAAAGAAGTATAATGCCGAAATCATATTTAGTTTAAAGGAGACCAGATTTTATAAGCATGTAAAAGCAGACGGCGGTTCATTGTTGCAAGGCAAATGTGTTCTCGTGGCTGAGGACGATGAAATTAACGCGATGGTATTTGAGCTCTTTATAAAAGAGCAAGGAGCCACTGTTATTGTTGCTAGAGATGGAAATGAAGCTTTGCAATTTGCGCTGGATAATTACCCGGATATGATATTCATGGATGTGCACATGCCTTTTTTTAGTGGACTTGATGCCATAAAGGAGTTAAGGAAAAAAGGTATTTCATGCCCAATAGTTTCGCTTTCGGCATCTACACGACTTAATGAGAAACAAAACTCTCTGGATGCCGGCGCTGATGATTTTCTTGTTAAACCTGCCAATCGCGATACTATTAATAAAGCGTTATTAAAATACCTGATTTCAAAATGACATTCTTTAGAAGGTGCATTCTTTTTCTGTTTCTGAGTACATGCGTTGCGCATGCCCAACCGGAACAGAACGAAAGTGAACTTTTTGAATTATCAAGCGCCGCACTTCGAAATGGCGCTTATGATGAAGCTGAGAGAATAGGCAGAAAGATTATCCAGTCTCCAGATCGGTCTGCGAACATTTTAATCAAGGCGAAAACCCACAGGTTAATGGCATCGATATCCTCATTTTACTATTTAAAATCGGGTGAGATTGAGCATTTATTTAAATCGTATTGGTATTTTATAAAGAGTGGCGATGTTAACGGACAGGCTGAAGCGCAAAGGCTTATTGGTAACTTTTATTTGGAATTGAAATTATTGGATGAAGCCAATACTTACCTGTTGCGTGGCTATCAGGACGCCACAATCAGTGCTGATACAATAATGCAAATAGATATATTGAATTCGAGAGGCCAACTTGCTTGTTTGCAACATGATCTTCAAAAGTCTCTGATGATTTACGACAGCGCTCTTCTGCTTTCAAGAAGAAAAGGCTACCGGCATGGAATAATGGAGGCATCATATAAAAAAGCTCAAGTATACAGGGAAGACAAGCAACCTGAAAAGATGATGGAGAGTATAAAAACTGCTTTAAAATATCAAACGACTAACAGCGATACGCTGGGTTTTCTTTATAGTGAATTAGGTCTTGCATACCTGGACATCCATTGGTTGGACTCAGCAAATTATTATTTGGAGGAGGCGTTATCGCTTCATCAAAAAAGTAAGAACAAGTTACACTACCTTTTTCTTTTAAAGACCTTGGCGGCATTACGAGAAAGCCAAAAGAAATTTCAAAATGCCTTAGAACTGATGAACGAGTACGATAAACTAAGCTCACAGCTATTTACTGATCAATTGAAAACTGAGGTTAGCGGCGCAGCATCAAGGTTTAAACAACAAGAATCTCGACTGCGGATAGAGGAAGCTCGGGATCGCGATAGACAGATCCTTATATACATCGCCGTTGGGGCGATGTCAATATTATCTTTTTCATTGTTTATTCTCTGGCTGCGCAAAAACACTAGGATATTTCGTGCGCAAAAAATAGAATTAAATTCTGTCTTGCAGAATTTAAAAGAACGTGAACAACTTCTTCGTCAGTTGTTTGATCACAGCTCAAACCTCATTTTAACACATACACTCGACGGAAAAATTATATCTTCTAACATGGCATTTCATCATACTTTTCAATCAGGACCAAAGGACTTGATGGGAAGGTTTGTGTTCGATTTTATTCATCCGGAGTTTAAAAGTAAACTTCCAAACATACTAAGGGAGTTGAAAAAACACGGTAGCAGCAAAGGTTGGATTAAAGTGGTTAACGTTCAAGGGACTATACGCATTTTGAGGTTTCAGAGCAAAATACTCTCAAGCAATCAGAACGAGTCTTACGTCATAACATTTGCGCTAGATGATACGGATGCTTATGAAGCCCGCCTGGAGACTGAACAAGAGCGAAACAGGCTTCTTTCGGTGATGGAAAATTCGCCAGACGTTTATTCTATACTGGACAGAGAAGGAAGGGTCGCCTATATGAATCGATCCTATTTTTTTGACGTTAAGCATATCATTGGTAAAAAAGTAAGTGAGTTTTTGCCGGTTGAACGTGGAGAAAGGTTTGTCGCGGAAATCAAAAAAATATTTGAAACGAAAAAGGCTATTCAATCAGAAGAACATTTACATGATCAGATTTACCTGACAAAGCTAATTCCTATAATTCATCAGGGCAATGTTATCGAAGTGCTGACGGTAAACACTAACATTACAGAATTGCGCAGAGGAAAGGAACGAGAGCATGAACTGAACATCGAGATTCGCAAAAGTGAAAGCAGGTATCGCCGGCTTGTTGAGGAAAGCATGGTGCTGATATGTTCTCATGATATGGACGGAATACTGTTGAGTGTAAATAAACCTGGAGCAAAACTAATCAACTATACACCGGAAGAACTTATCGGACACAGGTTAAGTGAATTTCTTCCTGATGAATTTCGAGCTGATTTTGAATTCTATCTCGAGCACATCAAAAAGCATGGATCTTTTGAAGGATTTTTAACCATCCTTGCAAAGGATAAACGTAAGCTTATTTTCCTTTGCCGAAACGTATTGTTGAAAGAAGAAGGTACAACACCTTATGTTCTTGGATCGGCGCAGGACGTAACGGACTGGAAAAAATCAGAATACCGGGAAAGCAAAATAATGGAAGAATTACAAAAGGCAAAGGAGGAAGCGGAAGAGTCTAATCGTCTAAAAACAATTTTTCTTGGCAATCTGTCGCATGAAGTACGGACACCTTTGCAAGGAATTCTTGGTTTTGCTGAGATTCTGGAAAATGCTGAATTACCTGATTCTAAGAGAAAGGAGTTTTTAAATATTATTAAGCGGAGAACTTCTGATATGCAAAATATCATTGAATCTTTGCTTGACATGGCGAGTCTGGAAAACGGTGAAATAAAATCCTTTCCGGTAGAAACGAATTTGAATGATTTTATTCTGGATGTTTTCACAAAAACCAAGCAGGATTTTTCCCTTACGGCAAAACCGATTCAAGTTGTATTTGAGAGTAACTTGCCTAAGAATGCACTTGCTTTGATAGATCCGCAGCACTTACATCAGGTTTTGACCAATCTTCTTAGGAATGCTATTAAATTTACAAATTCGGGTAGCATCACCGTGGACTGTGAAAACTCGAACGACTTTTATATCATTCATGTGATTGATACCGGCATTGGTATTGAACCGGGTAAAATCGAACATATCTTTAAACCCTTCAGGCAGGCGCATGAAGGGATAAGCAGATCTAAGGGAGGTATTGGCCTGGGGCTGTCCATTTCAAAAAAAATGGTGGAGTTGTGGGAAGGTACGATCGAACTTGTCTCTGAAATCGGAAAAGGAAGTACTTTTAGTTTCACTATCCCCAAAATTCATAATTAAGTTGTTCGCAACAAAACATGAAAAATAATACACTCACTTGTGCCATTGTTGAAGACGATGATTTGTCGTTGATGGTAGTAACTTCCTTGGCTGAAAAGACACGATTCCTTAAGATCGAAGCAACATTTAACTCGCCTGAACAGGCAATGATATGGTTGGCGAAAAATGAAATTGATTTATTATTTCTGGATGTTGAAATGCCTGGTATGTCTGGATTAGAAATGCTTCGCGTACTGCCATATAAGCCAGATGTCATCGTCATTAGCGGAAAGCCTGGATATGCTGTTGAGGCATTTGATTTGTCAGTCATTGATTATTTGATAAAGCCCTTGCAAGATTATTCCCGGTTCCTTGCCGCGGTCAACAAAGTTATTGCGAAGCGTAATACCAACATGGGGCAAGAACAGGAGGAGGAACACCTCTTCGTAAAAGTTGATTCACTGTTGTTGAAGCTAAATGTCGATGCCATTTTGTGGATCGAAGCGTTTGGTGATTATATTAAAATACAGACGATTGAAAAAACTTATACTGTTTACGCCACATTAAAAAAGCTTGAGGAAAAATTATCAAGTAAAAAGTTTGTGAGGGTGCATCGGTCCTTTATTGTCAACCTTTCCAAGATCAGCAATATCGATCCAAACAACCTTGAGATAAACAAAAAAATTATTCCCGTTAGCGCTACTTACAAGGAGCAATTACTTAGCCGAATCAGTATCTTATAGTAATTGTCGATTACTTCTCGGGTTCAACTCCTGTAGATTACTTCTTTTTGAAAGGACGATATCCGTCAGTTTTCCTCGTCTAGTCTTCATTCATCAGCTACAGGTGTGTGAAGGTGATCGAATCACGAAGCTAAGAAACCTCGAGTTACAAAAAGTCCATCAGTAATCATTTGTTGTTGCATCTACCGAGCATTCCCACCGTGTATAAGCCCTTATTCGACGTTCGGATAACATCGACTGGCTAATAAAAAGACCATGTCCCTGTCTGACTCATATTTTTATAGGAGAATATGAAGCGCATGGAAGCGCAAACCAATAAGTCACTTAAAAATATTTATGGAAAATTATTCAACTATGGAAAATGTATCACAAACTGCTGTAAAGAAATTAAGAGCTAAAAGCAAAGGCCATTCTAACGAGCATCAACTCGATATGAAAGGTCAGTTAGATGCGATCAACGCTGCATTCGCGTTTATCGAATTTGATACACAGGGAAATATTTTAGCGGCAAACGATATTTTTCTAGAGACGATGGGCTATTCTATCGACGAAATAAAAGGCAGTCATCATAGCATGTTTGTCAATGAAGCGTACAGCAAAACCAATGACTATAAAAAATTCTGGAATGACTTAAGAGCGGGAGTGTCGCAGTCAGGGGAATTCGCCCGTTTAGGAAATCATGGGAGGCAGGTTTGGTTAATTGCGTCTTATACCCCTGTAAAAGATGAGAAAGGTAATGTGTTCAAAATTATTAAGTTGGCAACGAATATTACCGAGTCCAAGGTTCAAAACTCAGCGTATAGCGGCCAGGTGGATGCAATTGGAAAGTCACAGGCGGTCATCGAATTTGGTATGGACGGCACAGTGATTACGGCAAATCAAAATTTTTTATCTGCCATGGGATATTCCCTTTCAGAAGTAAAAGGTAAGCACCACAGAATGTTTGTTGAAGACAATTATGGCAGAAGTGTTACCTACACTGAATTTTGGAGCAAGCTAAATCGGGGCGAATTTATTGCAGATGAATTTAAGCGGGTTGGCAAGGGAGGCAAGGAGGTATGGATTCAAGCATCCTACAATCCTATTCTTGATTTAAACGGCAATCCTTTTAAGGTCGTAAAATTTGCGACAGATGTAACGCAACAAAAAATAAAAAATGCGGACTATGAGGGGCAGCTATCAGCCATAGGAAAGTCGAATGCGGTAATCGAGTTTAACATGGATGGAACAATTATTACCGCCAATGATAATTTTTTAACGGCGCTCGGCGGGTATTCTCTTGCTGATATAAAAGGCAAACATCATAAAATATTCGTTGATGCGACTTATGCCCGCAGTAGTGACTATGCCGACTTTTGGAGGAAATTAAATAACGGTGAATTCCTGGTGGGTACCTATACCCGTCTTGACAAGCGTGGCAAGGAGATATATATCCAGGCCTCATACAATCCAATATTAGATATGAATGGCAAGCCGTTCAAGGTTGTTAAATATGCTTTGGACATGACCGAAGTAATTAGGGTGATTAAGGCAATGGCTAATGGTGATTTAAGTGCGCGTTGCGATATGTCCGTCGACAACGGTGGGCTTACTGGTGAAATTAATAAGGCACTTGAAAACCTGAATTCAGTTTTAGGAAATATAAGCCAGGGTTCTGAAGTTGTAGCGAAATCATCCGACCTGCTTCAAAAGAGAGTAGACGACATGCGCAGGAATACCAGTGAAGTTGCTACTGCGATCGCTCAAATGGCCAAAGGTGCTCAAGATCAAGCCCAAAAAACTGACGAATCTTCGAAACTTGTGAACTATGTTATGGCCTCTGCCAATGATATGGAAAAAAAGGCAGACGTAATCAACAAAGCGGCAGAGCGAGGATTGGAAAGTTCTACGCAAGGTTTAAAGACTGTAAGAGTGTTGGTAGAAAACATGGGTGGTATACGTGAATCGGCTGGGCAGACGTCACAATCTATTGGCGTCCTGACAAAACGTACTGAGGAAATAGGCCGTACGTTGAATGTCATCACAGACATTGCCAGTCAAACAAATCTGCTAGCGCTGAATGCGGCAATTGAAGCTGCACGTGCGGGAGATGCAGGACGGGGTTTTGCCGTTGTGGCTGAAGAGATCCGGAAGCTTGCAGAAGATTCACGGAAGTCGGCCGTTGAAATTGAAAAAATTATTGGAGATGTACAGAAGGATACTTTTGCGGCCGGTAAAGCAATTGATGCAATGGAGGCAAGTGTGAAGGAGGGGAACAAGTCTAGTGTAGAAGCTGAAAAAATATTTCAGGAAATTGCCAAATCTAGTGATGAGACGTTTGGCGCATCGAAAGAAATACAAGCTGCCACGCTCACTCAGAAAGAATCCATTGGGAGTGTCGTGAAGAACATAGAGCAGATTGTGGTAGTTTCTGAAGAAACGGCTGCGGGCACACAACAAGTAGCCAGCTCTAGTCAGCAAATGAATAGCGGAATGATGGAAATCGCCAAGGCGGGAGATGAGCTCTCGGCAGTAGCTGCAGAATTGCAGGCAGGTGTTACACAATTCAAACTTAAAAAGTAATGAATCCTGTTATCCGGCAACATAAACAAACAGGCCGCCCAAAGTAGCCTGTTTGCCGGAGGGATTGTCTTCTTTTAAAACAACGCTGAACAACATGATTGATTCAAAACAAAATGATAGCCAACAGACCGGTATTGGCAACGAACGTAGCACTCAAATAGTGGTGTTTAAACTCGGACAGGAGGAGTATGGATTACACATTGATCAAATCAAGGAGGTTGTCATTACTCCAAACATTACGAGAATGCCTCAGACTTCATCATTTATGAGAGGCGTAGCTAACATACGCGGCAATGTCATTGCCATTCTCGATTTAGAAAACAAGTTTGGGCTCGAATGCAGTAACGACCATGCTGTAAGTGAGAACAACTTCACATTGGTAATTGAAAGTGATGAATACAAGATGGGTATTTTGGTGCGTGATGTTCCAAACACGCTTTCCATTTCATCTGCGAGTATTGAGAATGCTGTTTTTACAGGTGATAACCAGGCAGGGCAATCGTATATCACAGGTATAGTGAAATTGGAAAAGCGGCTAATCATCATGATTGACATTTTCAAGGTTATTAATGATCAGGATGTTCAGCTTTTTAAAAAACAAAATGGACTGGCAGCGTAATGAGAGAGCAGACCCTAAATATTAATGATGTGGATGCAACAAGTAGACCTGTTATATATACGTGCTACGGCTTGGGTTCTTGTATTGCTTTGTTTGTTACCGATAGAATACGCGGACTATCTGGAGGCGCCCATATTCCATTGCCGTGTTCTCTGGAAAGCAGTGAATTTCTGGATGCAACAAGCATGATAGAGGCGCTACTCTCTTCATTCAGCACGAAGGGCAGTAACCTGAAATCGCTTTGTGCTAAGGTTACTGGCGGGGCACAAGTGTATACCAGCTCAATGAACATTGGGAAATTAAATACGTCAATTGTATTTCAAGAATTATTGAAGAGGAAAATTTTTATCGCGGGAGCAGATGTTGGAGGAAATGTTTCCCGTACAGCGCGCTTCAACAGTTTAAGCAGAGTGGTGCAAATTTCTACTTCAGATCAAAAGCGGTATTGTATTTAAAATAGAATATAATGAAAAAAAATGTATTAATCGTCGATGACTCATTGTATATGCGCACAGTGATCAAAGATGCCCTGGAATCTGCCGGGTTTCATGTCGTTGGCCAAGCTGCCAATGGAGAGGAAGCAATAGATCTGGCTTTTGAACTTCAACCGGACATCATTACACTTGATAATATACTGCCGGATATGATCGGAACGGATATTTTAAAAGTCTATTCCGGGGAAGGCTTGTTGTCAAAAGTAATTATGATCAGTGCTGTTGGGCAGGAATCAGTAATTCATGAGGGGCTAAGTCTGGGAGCAAAGGCGTATATCGTTAAGCCTTTCACTTCTGAGCAGCTGTTGCATGAAATAAATAAGCTTTAATACCTAATTATGGGGAGTCATAAAGTCAAGACACTGCTCATTGAAGATTCTGGTTTTATGAGAATATTATTATCAGATCTCTTAAGAAGGGATAGTAATATTGAAGTGATAGGCACTGCAGCCAATGGGTTAGATGGCGTGGAAAAAGTTAAAGTGCTTAGGCCAGACGTTGTGATAACAGACATGGTCATGCCACGCTATGATGGGCTATATGTTGTTCAACAGCTAATGAAAGATTTGCCCCTGCCTATTATCCTTTTGAGTTCGCTAGACAGAACTGACCCTAAAATATTTGAGGCGCTTAAAGAAGGTGCCTTTGATTTTGTAGATAAACCAGCGGAAAGTGAAGTTCTTGGTGGATACCTGCCACTAACGCGTATGGTACGCGAGGCTTCTCTCACTGATTACTTGAAATTAAATCAGCGACTGAAAGGCAAAAATACATTTGAGCATACATTTGCGGCAAAACTTAATTATGAGATTATAGCCATTGGAGCATCAACAGGGGGACCGAGCGCGGTGGAATTGATTTTGAGTAATCTCCCTACCAACCTTTCCCTTCCAGTTGTAATTGCACAACACATGCCTGAACGATTTATAGAATCATTTGCTGTCAGACTTAATGAGTCGACGGGTATAAGGGTTAGTGTTGCTAAAAATGGAGAACAGCTGCTTGGTCAGCACATTTATATGGCTCCTGGTACAGCAAATATGCGAATTGAAATGTCGGACTCCGGCCCTGTAGTACAATATGTAACAGATGAATACAAAGAGTTCAATCAGCCTTCCATTGATTGCCTGTTTGAATCGGTAGCAAAAATCTATGGAAGGCGGGCAGTTGGCGTAATACTCACAGGTATGGGCCGAGATGGAGCCGTTGGGCTTAACAAAATAAAAGATGCAGGCGGGCTTACAATTGCTCAGGACGAACATTCTTCCGTGGTATATGGAATGCCTAAAATGGCAATGGAATCTGGTGCCGCCATCCATCAGATCCCAGTTACTGAAATTTCCAATTTTATTATTAGTGCTTTATGAGTATACAGAAAGAGAAAGAGTACCGCGAGATTTTTTTAGCTGAAGCATTAGAAAATTACACAGAGATCAACAGGCTGCTTACAGCGTTAGAGAAAAGTGTTGGTGATTTAAAAGTGGTTCAGGCGCTCTTTCGCCTTACTCATACGTTAAAAGGTAACGCTACGGGTATGGGATACGAAAAAATTGCTGAAATGGCACATGTGATGGAAGACTTTTTCGGCGAAGTACGTGATGGAAGAATTGTGTTGGGTACAGATATTTTTACCTCAGTATTTAAGTCTGCCGATGTGCTGGGTCAGCTGATAGATTCGATAAAAACTCAAAAAGATGTTAAGTATCGTGGAATCAAAACCAAGTTGGAAGTGTTAATCAAAGCCGCCAAGCAAGGTTACTCGTTGTCTCAGCCAAATGGCCAATCTCAAAGTAAGTCTGAATTGGTAAAAGTTGACCCCAGTGAGGAGAATGAAATGGATGCCGATTCCGGTGAATCAGTGGTGGTCTCTTTCTCAGACCTCGTCCAGGTTCCTGTAAAAAAGCTTGATGATCTTCTTGACCTTGTGGGTGAGTTAGTGATTGAGCGTGATCGAATCATTGCAAATAATATGAGATCGCATTCGACAAATGAATTTTCCAGATTGAATAGGATTTCTTCAGACTTGCAATATTCTGTAATGGATGTTCGCTTGGTTCAAGTTGGCTTCTTGTTTAATAAATTTCATCGCATTGTTCGTGATGCATCCACTAAGGAGAGCAAGCATGTAATGTTAAAGCTTGAAGGTTCTGAGACTGAGATTGATCGAAATATTCTGCAGGTTATTAGCGATTCTCTTATTCACTTGATTAGAAATGCTATTGGGCATGGAATTGAAAGACCTGAACAAAGAAAACAAAACGGTAAACCTGAAGAAGGCACCGTGACACTTTCTGCCAGCAGCGAATCAGATACTGTAATTATTAAGATTAAGGATGATGGTGTTGGAATTGATCCACAGCGTATAAAAAATAAGGCAATAGAAAGGGGTCTAATTAGTTTGCAAGACGCAGCTTTGATGACCAACAGGGACTTGACTATGTTGATTTTTGAGCCCGGCTTTTCTACTATCGATGAGGTGACTGCGATTTCGGGTAGAGGTGTTGGAATGGACGTTGTGAAGAAAGCTATTGACTCTGTGGGAGGCACCGTGGCGGTAGATTCTATGATTGGCGAAGGCACTATCTTTACCTTGACATTACCTTCTTCAATGGCAGTAAAATCTACCTTGCTGTTTGAACTTGGTTCTCAAACCTATGCCATTCCACTTTCGTATACCGAGTCCGTTATTTCAATATTTAAATCGGATATTCATAAGACAGGAAATGAATTAATTACAATATATCTGAATAAGACGATTCACATCGTGTTTTTGAGCGATTTGTTTGATCCCAGCTATGACAAAAAAGCCGGGAAATATAAATCATTTGACAAGCTACAGTCGAAGGCGAAGCTCGAGGTAGTTGTTGTATCCTTTGGTGGAAATAGAATCGGATTCATCGTGGACAAGCTCCTACAACAGAAAGAGATCGTCGAAAAACCATTGAAGAAGCCATTTGACTCCATTTCTTTTTTAAGTGGTGTAACGATTCTGGGCAATGGGAATGTATGTCTTGCCTTAAGCATACCAGGTGTCCTCAACGCATTGTTTAATAGCCAAGTCAATAGAACAATTAATGCTTAAATCCATAATGAAAAATAAATCTGATATTGAAAATAATTTAGTTAATGCATTTGAATCTGGTTACTCAAACGCAGCGAACTCATTAGCGCAATTAACCAAAAACAAAATTGGCTTCAGGAAGTCCGACAATGGATTTCATAGTCTTGAGTCGGATTTTTTTTCTGTTGGTAATGAAATTATTGCCAGAGGGAATCATCGGATAATCATTACAGAAATTTTTGGTGATGTAACCGGAAAAAGTTATTTATTTCTTTCGGAAAGCGACTACAATTTGTTTTCAGCCGGGATACCAGAAAGCAAAGATCCTTCAATCAATTTAAAAGAAGAATTTTTAAAGGAGTTAGATAACATATTGTCTGCGTCTGTTATCACACGACTCTCTAATGAATTGCACTTAAAGATGTATGGTAACGTACCAACGCTATTGGAGAAAGTTACGGCAAGAATTAGTGATATTATTTATGATGATTTTATAGATGAAAGTGAAGAAGTGTATATCGATACAACATTTTTTGTGGTTGATAATAATAATCATGTGTGCCCATTTTTTGTATGGGTACTGGATAGTAAAACTTTGGCCAAAACAGCTTAGTTGAAAAGTATCATATCAGCCTCCGCTCATCAACAGTTTTTAAAAACGCCTTATGGTAAAGGAATGGTAGCGAAAAACATTAGCAAATGGTTGAAAGGCTCATTTACAAGAGCCGGGAATTTAAAAAAAAAATAGTCACTGGGTGGTAATTGAAGGCCCTGTAATTTAACAAACCAAGAGCATGAAAATCGAAACACTGAATGAGGTAATGATCATTTCAGACGAAGAGCTCAAATCTCTGACTGATGCCATCCAGCAACGTCATGGAATTGATTTTTCGTGTTACGAACCGAAGTCATTGAAACGAAGAATAATAAGGGCACTTCATGTACTGAAATTTAATTCTGTGCACGAGCTGTGGGTAAAAATTTTAAAGGAACATGGATTCATTTATTCCTTTATGGATGAAATCAGTGTCGGCCTTACAGCTATGTTCCGTGATCCCATTCTGTGGATCAAACTAAAGGAACTACTCAATAGTGATTTTTTTTCGAGCAAAGACTTGACGGTCTGGCATGCCGGATGTTCCACAGGGGAAGAGGTTTATACGATGGGGATTGTATTAAAAGAATCGTCTTTTTCGAAGCCAGTAATAGCAAAAGCAACAGACATTAGCAAGAATGCCATAGAGATAGCCCGGGCTGGTTCATATATAAATATGAAAATGGATGAGTATCAACAAAATTATGTCTCGTTTAATTCACGTGGGACGTTAAGGAAATATTTCAGCGATACAAATGCGGGGATTGGCATGATGGATACAAAGTTAGTCAGTCACGTTACGTTCGAGTATCACAACCTGATTACCGGTGACTTCAATGCGCGGTATGATATAATTTTTTGCAGGAATGTGATGATCTATTTTGATAATGGTGCGAAGTTAAAATTGTTTGATAAATTTTATAATTCCCTCAATGATAATGGCCTGTTGATTATCGGATTTTACGACGCAGTTCTTCCTTTAATAGACGATAAAAAATTTAGGGTGCTCGATATGGATTCTAAGATCTTTCAGAAAAACAGTTCGAGTGTATCTTGAGAAGAATATACAATATAGTTAACAAAATCAGACATAGAAGTCCCTGGTTATGTAGTCGAAGAACTTAACTAGAATCGTTGATATTGTGTTTTCCTGAAATTTTGCCGTTGCGTTGGTAGCTATGGCGTTTATACGTTGGAAGCGTAGATTTCATGCCTATTCGTACCGGGAGTAATTTCCACGGTTATAATATTTGATATATCCATCACGTTAGTTCGCATTGTTGATTGCTTCTTGCTACTTATCATTCATAATAAAACTCTGCTTTGCTGTGATACGGAGAAACCGGATCAGCATCTCCGAAGCCGGATTTGTAGGATGTAATTTGTTTTGTGGGATAGCCATCCGAATCGTATGTATAATCATATGATACCGGAATAAGCGTTGGAAATACACAAGCTTGATGGTCGACACGTTCTGTGAGTTTATTGTTGTTCGCCCAGTTTCGGAATTGAACGTCTAAATACCCAAGATGCCTGAAAGGATTGATTTGCTTATCGAAGGCATAGATTCCTTTGCTACACAATTGTCCGGCTTTTATAATTTGATCGCTGACGATATTGTTAAAACTGGTGTTGAAATCATAACGGAATGAATTACCGTTGGAGAATGTGAAGGCTACACTTCCGTTGTGGGTATCTTCATTGTTTGTCACTACCAGGGTAGTGGTAATTCCGCTATTTAAGTTTGTCTCAACGATTTTATCCTGTTCGCCGTAAGTATAGTTAAGCTCTTTAAAGTATTTACCCTGCTGACGCCCTACGATTTTTGAAACCCGCGTGCCTTCGTACGTAAAATTCTCTGTGGTGAATTCTTCAAATTGCATTGTTTGAGCATTGAATAGTTCATAACGAATTTGGTCCAGACGGCCGTCTCCTTTGTACACAAAAAATGTTCTGGACTCAGGTTGATAAGTTATTCCTGTAGGAACATTGACTTCGCGAGACGTGATAAGAGACGTTAATTTTTTTGCGGCCTTGGATCCCACCAGCGCATATGTATGGGGTTGCGGCCCATCGGCTCTGCCCTCCCAAATGGTTTGCGCCGGAATATCGGATACAACGGCGCTAACGCCCCACGTGTCTACGAGTTCAATGCTGTAGTGGTGAAATCCGTTTTTTATCGCGATGATATTGTCTTCGGGTCCTACGAAATTATAGTCCTTTGTCCAGCGCACACTGTTGGATATATCATAACCTTTAACCCGGAGCGTTGCATCCACATTTTCATAATGGACACCGCCGATATCAATCTTTACGTTACATTTCAGAGATACGTTTGCGATCTCAAATCCAAAACCAACGTAGCCAAAACTTTCTGGTCTATCATCTTCATTTACAGTCAATACCTGAGGGGACAACCGGGTTGTAATGTTTCGTGATACGGAAAAATTGATGGGTAGGGGGTCGTCAACAAAGCTTTCAAGATCAGCACCTTCTAAAGGTGTGGCATAGATTACAATATTGGCTGCGTCCTGAACAAGGAATTTGGTGAGTTTGTAATCACCAGGTGTTAATTCAATAGCTTCAGTTACATAGCTTTCCCCAAAAGTATGCAGCGTCAGCTTTTTATCTTTTATAATTTCTTTTCCATTAATGTCTTCCAGACTGAGAAGAATGAAAGCTGGAACTGACGTGCCGGATATTCTGCCACCAGTACTTTTTTGTTTTTCGGAGAAAGTGAAAGTAGCGCTTGCTTTTGTGGGTGTCACTTCATCAGGCTTGTCACAAGAATGTAAAATCAGGATAACAGCCAAACTGGCAATCAATTTTATTGTTTTCATAAAGGTTGTGTGCGCTATTTTAAACGTCCAAAATTATAGACAAAGCCAACGATATAGCGAGACAATTGTTGCAAACCCGGATATTCTTGTTACACGGTACTGTAACACAAGAAAATAGCAGCTGGGTAAGCCGGACGCGTTTTCAAAGGTTATTTGTGGTGGATGTGTGAATTCTATAGAATGATGTCTCAACGTTCTCTTGTACAAAGGGGTTGTCGGCGAAGTATAAATAGGGTGAACGCTGATGACGCCGGGGTAACAAGTTTGCTCGTACTTTTTATAACAGCATTAATAATGGAGCTTCGTATAAACGTTTACAAATTGGTTACGTAACATGTCTTTGCACTGAGGTCAAATCAAATTTGCTTTGTACATCAAAATCAAACCAGAGCGGATCAAGAGCCCGTGTGATTATCTCTGAGCCATTTTTTTTCTTTGGACTTTCTATGAACAGATTATTTTTTGCATTGCTGTTGCTATGTATGAGCTGCGGAGCGTGGTGTCAGAATAAAAAGCTGGACAGCCTCTATACTGAATTGCGAAACCACACAGGCGAGGATTCTGTACGTGCGTTGCTATTGGTCAGCATCTGCTATTATGAATACACTGCTAACAATGAAAAGAACAAAGCGCTTGCGGCTGAAGCATTGAGAATTTCAAAAAACATCAACTATACTCGAGGTATAGGGATGGCTTTAAAGTATCATTCACTCTACTATTGGGTAAATGGTAATTACGAGCAGGCGATTGTTTACGCGATTGAGATGCTAAAGGTTTTTGAAGGGACCTCCGACAGACTTGGAGTGAGTCAGTCTTATAATTTGCTGGGTCTTATCTATGAAAGAAACAAAGAGTTTGACAAAGCGGAAGCATACTATTTTAAAGCATTGGAAGTTCGGCAAAAAGCCGGATTACGAAAAGATGTTGCCTACAGTTATAACAGTCTGGGGAGTTTGAGTTTCAGTCAGGGAAAATATGATGATGCTTTAGCATACTTTCATAAATCACTGGAGATAAGAAAAGAAATACACGATGAAGAAGCCTTAAGCCAAACGTATGGAAATATTGCTGCTGTTCATGTTACAAAAAAAGACTACATCCGCGCGCTGGAGTATTCGCAAAAAGCATTTGAGCTACTTCAAAACTCACCCAACCAATATCGCATTGCAGTCAATCTTTCTACGCTTGGAGAAATTTATAGTCATTTAAAAAAATATGCACTGGCAGAATCGTATTTGTTTAAGGCAGAATCGTTGGCAAAAAATATGCGTCACAAGGAAGTGCTGGTTGAGACGTATAGTCGGTTACGACTACTGGAAAATTTACGGGGTAGATTTAAATCAGCAATGGACTATTCGGAATTAATGCATACTTACAAAGACAGCATTTACACCGAAAACAAGGCGAAACAAATAGCGCAAGCAGAGGCTTTGTACGAAAGTGAAAAAAAGGACAGAAAAATACTTGAGCTTGAGCAGCATGAGCAATTTCAAAAGTTGAAACAACGGTATTTATTAATTGCATTGTTTACGGCTATTTCGGTCTTTTTATTGATTTATCTACTACAACGGTCGCACAATAAAAAGATTCGGTCATTTCTCGAAGTTCAAAAATCACTCAATCAGAAGCTTCAGGAGACCGATCAGTTAAAATCAAAATTTTTTGCAAATATCTCCCATGAATTTCGTACACCTTTGTCGCTCATCCTTGCTCCGGTTGAAGCAAAATTATTGTCACCTGCTCTGATGAAGTCCGACCGAGAGTCTTTCATGCTTATTCGGCGCAATGCTAACAGGTTGCACGCGTTGATCGATCAGTTGTTGGATTTGTCCAAGCTTGAGGCGGGTAAGATGGAGTTGCAAATACAAAAAGGCGACATCATAAAATTGATTAGAGAAATATGTGCATCGTTTGACTCGCTTGCGGAGCATAAAGAAATTCAATTTTTAAAAAACCTTCCTTCTGATATGGATGATGGCTGGTATGATCACGATAAACTTGAAAAAATTTTTAATAATCTTTTATCGAATGCTTTTAAGTTCACACCGTTTGGTGGCAAGGTGGAATTGTCTGTGAATGGCTCGGCTGCATCTGGTGAACTTAATATACGCATAATGGATACCGGTAAAGGCATTCCTGCAGTAGATCTGCCTCACATCTTTTCTCCGTTTTATCAAACAAATTATACAGTAGATGATGGACATCCAGGAACGGGTATTGGATTGTCGCTGGTGCATGAGCTGGTGCGGCTTTATGGCGGCACTGTGGCGGTGGAAAGCGATATAAATGTGGGCTCCATTTTTTCAGTGACGCTGCCAATCGTTGAAAATCGGTTTCCGCCTTCAACGGTTAAGGTGATCGTAAATGAGGTTCAATCTACTGCATCAAGGGAGATAGGATCAGTTCTCACCGATGGCCCATCCGTTGATGAGTCAGACACGGAAATAAAAAAACTGCAGCAAGATGTTGTACTCGTTATAGAAGACAATCGTGATTTGAGAAATTTTATTTCAGCAAACCTGAGTGACGCATTTTCGATCTTAACTGCCCAGGATGGAGAAGAGGGATTAACAATGGCTGTAAATCATATTCCTAATTTGATTATTTCCGATGTAATGATGCCTGTAATGGATGGTATTGAATTCGCCGAGAAAATAAAATCGGATGAGCGTACATGTCACATCCCAATTGTACTACTAACAGCGAAAGCAGATTTAGAATCGCGTATAGAAGGATTAGCGACTGGTGCCGACGATTATCTTTCAAAGCCTTTTTCTACCGTTGAACTTCGGGTGCGTGTTGAAAATTTAATAGCGCAAAGAAAAAAGTTAGCGAACAAGTACAAGGCCGGATTGGCAGTAGCAGGCCCGGTGCACCGGGAAAATTCACTCGACGAAAAGTTTTTACAAAAGGCAAAAGTAATAGTGGAGACAAATATCGGTAATCCACTTTTTGGTGTCGAGCAAATGGCGGAAGAGATCAATTTAAGCCGTGCTCAGCTATTTCGTAAACTGAAAGGTATCACTGGACTTTCTCCCATTGAATTTATCAACGATATCCGGTTAAATAAAGCCGCCGCACTTATACAAGCAAAAGCGGATATCCTGACACAGATCGGCTACTCTGTTGGTTACAATGAACAATCTTATTTCGCGAAACGCTTTAGGAAAAAATTTGGAATGTCACCACGTGAGTATGCTGCACAATCTGAGAAGCATAATTAATATTTACATTTTTGAACAAGTTACGTTGTTTTTGCTACGCAAGTCCTGAGGCCGGCTAACCTTTTGCAACAGTAACTTCACGCTCGTCCTGCCTGAAAGTATGCTATTAAGTCTGAATCGCCATTAAATTCAACAATAGTATCTGTCGTTGCAACAAACGTACGGCTCGCAAATGAGGCTGGCCAATAGATTTGCCGTTAAAAGTATTCAAACACGGAGGAGCAGGTTTGATCACTTTTAACTACAACTTTATATGACGAAAATTCACGAAGGGCTCATAAACCCAGATGCGGGGTTGCGGGAGCATGCGGATCGAAACACACTGGGTGATCGAATCGTCGCTAGCATTAAACCAGCGATCAGAGTTGAATCAATTGATACGCTGAGGGGGATAGTGATGATCATCATGGCGATAGATCACGTGAGGGATTATTTTCATTTCGATGCTTTTTTGTATAGCCCTGTGGATGTAAATCAAACTTCGGCGCCCTTATTCCTGACGCGTTGGATCACACATCTTTGCGCACCTACGTTTATTTTTCTGGCAGGCGTGTCGGCATATTTTGTCGCGCAAAAGAAAACGATACATGAAACTTCTTTCTTTTTACTTACCAGAGGCATGTGGCTCGTTCTTCTACAACTCACACTGATTCGTTTCGCCTGGAATTTTGATCCCGCTTTTCATTATAATTCCAACACAATCATATCCGTCATTGGCATCTGCATGATTGTTCTTTCAGGACTCATCTATCTCCGGATGAAAACAATTTTCATCATTGGAATTGTCCTGGTACTCGGACACAACTTATTTGACGGCTTATCTTTTGAAGACGGATCTGTTGCCGATGTGCTTTGGTCGTTTCTTCATGTAAACAAATCTTTTGATTTTGGCGGAGGTTACTCTTTTACTTTCCTCTATCCTGTCATTCCCTGGGTAGGTGTTATGGCGTTGGGTTATTGCTTCGGTTTACTCTATCATCCCGATTATTCATCAAGGAAACGAAAAAAAGTAATCATTGATTTAGGTATCCTATGTCTACTTGTCTTTGTTATCATGAGGGCTATTAATAAGTATGGCGATCCGCTTCCCTGGAGTAAACAAACTGAAGTAGGAGCCACTGTTATGTCCTTTTTCAATCTCGAGAAGTACCCGCCGTCCATGCTTTATTTATTGGTAACATTAGGTATTTCGTTGTTATTGCTCGGTGCGATGGAAGGGAGAAATTTAAGGCGCTGGAAACCTGTCGCGCTATTCGGCAACGTGGCGTTATTTTATTACGTGGCCCATGTTTTTCTAATCCACTTGCTGGCAGTAATGGCAGCAGTTTTCACAGGTTTTCCGTGGTACGCCATGATATTTTCAGCGTCGCCCGCGAAAGGTAATCCATTGCTGAATGGAAGTTACGGTTTCAGTCTGTGGATGGTCTATTTGGTTTGGATCGTGGTGCTACTACTTCTTCACCCACTCTGTGTATACTGGAACGAATTTAAAATTCGAAACAAGAAAAAATGGTGGGTTAGTTATGTTTAAGTTATATGTTGTCAATTCGAAAATAGGAGCCAATAGGAAAGGTGCTGCATTCAGCATCTTTTTTTATTTTAGGGGGAAGAAAGCAAGGGGAACTAAAACAGACTTATCATGAGGCTCACCAAAACGTTAGTATTTTCTTTGTTTGCATTTACGATGTTGACGGGTGCAAATACAATGGGGAATAAGGACATTTCAGTTATTTATATTTCAAGCGATGGAGGCAAAACGTGGATGCCTTTTGATAATGGAATTCCAGAAGACGCAACTGTAAGTTCGTTCCTGGTGGTGGATGATAAGATTTTTGCCACAACAGATTACGATGGAGTTTATTCTAGTAGGGAAGGTGACAGGGAATGGAGACGCATTGATGAAAACTTACCAGACAACGTTGATGTCAACGCAATATCTACCCTTCAAAATGTTTTCGTTATAGGAACACGGAAGCATGGCGTTATGATATCAAAGGATAATGGACGGCATTGGGACAACCCGGTTGTTCAAATAAATAACACGGCCGTCAGAACTCTTCACGCAACAGGGAATACTTTATTTGCCGGTGCAGACAACGGAATTTACAGGTCATTTGACAATGGCAACACTTGGCAACATGTGTGGAAGGACATTCAGGTCAATGGATTTACGGAAATGAATAATACGATTTATGCCGCCGTGAGGAATGGTGCTGTCATGACAAGGGACAATGGAGCAAACTGGCAATACGTTTACCAGCCTCATACGTTGCATGACATCTCCACAGATGGTCAAAGAATCTATGCAATGACGTTGGGTGATGGACTTCAAAAATCGGATAATTCCGGTTTGGCTTGGGAGAACGCAAACAACGGATTAGGCAAACAGAAGCTTTACACGTTTGAGGTGAAGCGATTTAATAACAAGATTTTTGCCGCTCAATGGGACGGTATCTATGCATCTGAAGATTGGGGAAAAAGTTGGAGTTTAATAAAAAATGGTCTACCTGATTCTACGGCCTTTACAACCCTGGAAGCAACCAGAAGCGGTTTGATAGCAGGAATTGGATTAAGAAAAAAGCAAGTCAGGCAATAATTCATAATTGTTAAGTTAGATACCAATTTGGATATGTAAGTGCAGCTTTGTTTAGCAAGTCGTTTGTATTTAAATTTCATGGAACGATTAATTATAACTAAACGCCGAAAATCATTCTTAAGCCGGTTCGTGCAACCACACCTCGTTGTCCTTTCAATTTTATTTATAGGGGGAACAATTTCGCTAATAGTTGCTATAAAAAGCACGAAGGAAAATCTAGAGCTAATATCTTTTATCTTCATAATAGTCTTGGGGTTAATCTTGTTGATCAGACTACTCACTGAATACCATAAGGAAAGAAAGACCATGACCAAACTAGGAATTGATGCGAATAATAATTTTTTAATCGAGTTTACGGATTTTGAGAAGTTGGCGCGGGTGATTGTCAACCAGGATAACTTGGACGTTACCTTAAAACGCTCTTATAGAAATGGTGCTAGTCGACTAAGTATCGACTTCTGGATTACAGAAAATGACATGAAAAAGAAAATATTTAGACAGCACAGCAATGCATTATGGACTAGTCGTGATGTTAAGAATTTATTCTTAACAATTAATGGGTTAAAAAATAAAAAGTTATCTCAAAAGGAAGTAAGCATACTGGACGATGTTGAATTCTTATAATGCAAACTCCCTGCGCCTTATTTCATATCCTTCTTATCCGCCAGTCCCAGAATTCCTATCGCCGCCGGCGACAATCGATTCAATGTTTCACTTTTAATATAGCGTGATTGGTCGACTTGCTGTGGTTGATCCGATCGGCAAAAATAGCTGTGAATCGATCGCCTGCTTTTGTTTGTATGATTAGTTGTGCCACCATGCCAGGTATGCGAATTAAAAATGAATACGGAACCTGCCGGTGCTTCTATTATCACCTCGTCCGGATGTGGCGCTTCCGGATCAGATAAAATATCCTGTGGCAACGTTCCGGCTAGATGCGTACCTGGAACGATACGGGTTGCACCATTGTCCTTTGTGAAGTCGTCCAATAACCAAATTGAATTGCACACTTTGTACTGTCCTGGAGCAACCGCTTCATGCCAGTCGACATGAAGTTTCTGTAAACCCATCCCAGGTTTTGCCGCTCGATAATTCAACGAAGAAAGTTTTATGGATTGTCCTAACACATGGGCTAGACCAGCCAGCACGCGTGGATGTGTATAAAACATATCAAAAATTTCTCCCTTGTTTACCAGGTCAGCGAGACGGTCGGCGCCAGCTTCTTTCGGATGTCTGATATAAGGAGAGTCCAATAATTCTGATCCGGCCCGGTCACCCTCGGCTTCCATCAGCGAATAAATCTTCTCATTTATCATTTTAACCTGCTGATCCGACAGCAACTGCCCAAGGTTTAGATATCCTTTTTCATCGAGGAATTTTTTTTCAGCTTGTGTCAGGGTGTTCTCAGCAACACCCAGGTGATATAAGGTCTCCATAAATAAATGTTACCAGATTAAATTAATGATGTTGCTGAAAAGGAATAAAGTAAATTAATCGTTATTGCGTTTCATTTTAAATCGAACAACGATTTTAAATCAATCATACCGTTATACCGATATCTTTACCTACCGATCGCACAAATGCCGCTGCCTTTTCGTATTCGTCTGCTGTAGGCAAATGTTCGAGCATCAGCGGAATATCTTTCAGCTTGCTTAGCTCTTGTAAATATACGCGGTATTCCAACTGCCCTAAACCTGGGCGGCATTCTTCGAGCTGCGTCGAATAAGCATCTTCTTTCAAAGTAATATCTTTGCCATGGCAACTGCGGATGAGGTGTCCTAACTTTTTAAAACATTCTTTGATCAACACACCATTGCCGAAATATGCTTTAGGACTATTAATGATGTTCACGGGATCCATGTGCACTGCAAACTGTTTACGGTCGACCGCCTTGATGATCCGTAGGTAGCTGTCAGCGGAATCAGGGTGAATCCAGGGCATGAATTCAAGTGTGAAATACGTCCGTGTTGGCTTTACTTCATCAATGATTTTGCGTGTAACCTCTACGATCTGACCAAATGTTGCTTCAGATAGGTTGTCTTTGTGAGGGCCTGCCCAATGCTTTGGGTTTTTCGATCCACTAATATTGACGCAACAGTTTGCGCCGATAGTTCAGCCAATTTCAGCGAGTCAACACAACGCTTAAACGCCTGTTGTGCCATTTCAGCATCGGCACTTAACGGATTGCTCCAGGCTCCCACTTCCGCGATAACAATGTCTGCCTTTCGCGCCGCCGAGGCATATGCTTGAACAACATCCGCAGCTGCATCAAGTTTAAGAGGGCAGTAGGCAGCCCGATATCCAAGCCTTTTAACCGCCGCGATCCACGAATCGGGATCATCAGTGCGTTCAAACAACGGACCGCCCAGGCGAACGGTTGGAGTATCAGCGATCATTCCAGAGAGGGCAGAAGCCGCTGCTACCAACGAGGTGGTCTGAAATGTTGTTCGGACAAAAGTTCTGCGGTTCATAATTTATTTACTTTGCATTTTCTTTTTAATCGTGTTTGCATCACTGCTGGGGTTTGGCGCGTTCGCCCATCAATTCATTCCATGTCCAGGGAGCCTTACGCCCAGGATTTTTTTCACGGATATTTTTTACCTGTTCCGGAGTAATGATAACCCAGTTCAGGTAGCCTTCATTCATCTGGGGAAAGCTGCGCATACATAAATCATATCGCACGTAGTTTAAAACAGAAGCAACCCATTCATCGCTGTTGGCACCCATGGGAGGCATTTGGTCCAAGTAAGTTACGCCGTCCACGGGCCCGGTCAGTCCATGCAACATAATTTTGATTACTTCGTCTCTGTTTTCAATCAGCTTAAATTTGCTGATCAATGGTGGTGCAATATTCGTTGGCAATCCTTGTCCTTCCGGTCCATGACACGATGCGCAAAGTGATTTAAAAATAGTCGCACCCTCGATAACGGACTGGCGCGCCTCCGGTCGGAGTCCCACAAGTTTATAACCGTGGTGACGGGCATCTTCAGTTTTTTTCAAACTCGTCTTGATGCCGGCCAGCAGTTCATCTTCGGGTTTTTTTTCGAGAATCCTTTGGCCAATTGCTTTTGACACTCGAGCGTCAGACCGGCTTAACGAAAGCAGCAATTGACTTTGTACATCCCGGCTTGCATGAGAGGCGAGGTGTTCCAAGGCCGTCATTACTTCAGCATCGGATTTTTCCAGCCATGGCTCGCTCATCCTGATAGCAGCTTTTAGGATTTGCACCTCCTTATCTTTTAAGGCAGATAGTAACATCTCCTTATCGAGCATGTTCAGTCCTTCAAGCGTCCATAGCGCATGTAACCGTCCAGTTAGATTGCTACTGGCATCCGGCCCAATAGCTTTTTCTTTGAGCACGGAGATGACCGATTTGTCGCCGCGGACAATGAGTTCTTTTTGTGCATTGTCGCGCCACCATCCGTTGGGATGATCTAAATAAGAAACCAATTGGCTGACTTCCGCATCGAGCATGTTCGGAGTTTTTCCCCGGGACATGCCATCATAAACCAAGCGGTAGATCCGTCCATGTCTGATATTCTTGTGCAGTCCTTTGCTCAAGATTTGATCATATAAAAAACTCCCAGGCTGAGCCCATGTTGATTCCTGAATAATTCCCCGATACATGTCAACAATGTATAGATTGCCATCCGGACCGGTGTATGTATTGACGGGACGAAAATTCATATCGGTTGAGGTAATGAATTCATCTTGTTGATAGACATTCTTTAGGGAGATCTTCCCATCGTTGTCTGTGATATAGGCTCTTCGTATAAAGCGGCCAACAGGTTCTGCTACAAAATAATTGCCGACCATGTTTTCCGGCAGGCGATCACCTCTGAAAATAGATTGGCCCGTCACTGACGTGAAACCAAAGATCGTACTGTCAGGTCGTAACGTCTTGGGTCCTCCGTTGACATCCGGTGTTTTCACGGTAGGCCATACTTGCGCGAAATCTTCATCCCACGATCGCTCAAGGTCAAGCTGGCCATAAGCGAGATTGATTTGGAACCCAGTGGCTGCCATTCCTGAAGCAGCGCGACTAAAATACAGCCTGCCAAAATCATCGTGCGTTAAACCCCATTGACCGTTGGAACCACTCACAAGACTGTCAACGATTAGCGTGCCATCTTTGTATTTAAAGCGAACAGGATCGGTGGTCACGTAAATCCAATTGTCCAGGTTCCAATCGAGTCCGCTACGTTGATGTTCGATATTTCCAAAAGCACGCTTTGGGTTTTCGTACACTGGCCGTTTCTGATCAGCCTGACCGTCTCCATCACGGTCTTGATAAGCATAAATATTATAAGTGTTCGTTTCATTAACAAACAACTCATGTCCAACGCAAAGTAACATGCGTGGCGCCGACAGGCTGTCGAGAAAGACGGAACGCTTATCCATCTTTCCGTCATTGTCAGTATCTTCGAGTAACAGGATGCTGTTCATGGGTTCATCCTGACCTTGTGCATCAACGGTCTGCATATACGTTTCCATTTGGGCAACATACATGCGGCCATTGCCATCCCATGCAATGGCTACTGGCTCGTGGATCATCGGTTCGCTGGCAACCACTTCCAGCCGATAGCCTTTGGGAAGCCGGAAGGATTGAAGTGCTTGTGATGGAGATTGTGGTACTGTAATGGGATTTTGACTGACTACGTGAGGAATTGCAAAAATATCTTCGGACTCATTGCTGGAAGTTGACTGGCAACTAGTCAGCGTGAGAAAACAAGCAAAGACTACCAGGACGCAACGGAAAATGTCTTTCAAGAAAATTGTTTGCATGGCTTTAGGTTAGACTAAAATGCGATAAAAATAGCAGTATGTAAAGAAAATTATTGTTCATTGGAATAAGTGCTCACGTACGGGCGATTGTTGAAAGCCGGGCTTCAGCCAATGGATTGAAGACCGGGTCGTACGTGATTTGGGATGCCGGACTATCTTTGTACGTGTGACAGTTGGCCAAACAAGTTATCTATATTCGGCAATAGCCTCATATGCAGGGACGACATTTACCACATTAGTCCCGCACAAACAATCTTGGCTTTTTAAAGACGAATTTTTGAAGTAATTAAATTGAGAGAAGTGACGACCATCAGACCAGCGAAAACAACTGACGCCCGAGAGATAGCCCAATTATTAGTTCAGGCGCTGGGTGACTTGGCATTAAAATACCTTAACGGTGAAAAGATCGATAAAGCTTATCCTTTGTTTGAAAACTTCGTCATCCAAAAGGATAATTTATATAGCTATGAGAACACCTTTGTATGTGAAGATGCAGATGGAATTGCTGGCTGCATCACAGCATACGACGGAGCCAAATTTTTTGGACTGCGGCAACCGGTTTTAAATTATTTGAAAAAAGAATTCGGTTTCGATAGAATTCCCGAAAAAGAAACGAGTGGCGGAGAATTTTATCTTGATACAATAAGTGTATTTCCTCACAAGCAAGGAATGGGCGTCGATCCGCCATGCAGCCAATGAGGGGCATCATAAAGTGAGCCTATTAGTCGAGAACAATAATCCCTTAGCAAAAAGACTTTATGAAAAGTTAGGATTTCGAGGTTTAGAAACTGTAAAACTAATGGGTGCAACATATGAGCGTTTAGTTTATATCATTAATATGGATAGGCATGAAATCAATAAGCCATCGTCCTCTTAACTTCCGGGAACTGGACAAGAGCAGGGCATTAAAATTCCGGTGAAAATTTAAATTTGTAGACTGTGCATTTGCAAGTAGTAATATATGTTTTGTTATGTCGGCGGATGCGCGTAAATTTATTTAAAACCATTCATGTGATGCCGTGGTAAAAACACGCACACATCATTCGGATCGTTGTTATCTTCAGATCGAGACAATTTCTACTTTGATAAAACAATGATGACTCTCTATTCGGCGGTCGGTATATTCTTTTTTCTTTTAAAGCATCCGTGATATGAGCTGGGTTGCTATGGGAAGTTCTATTATGGTAAACTTTTGGCTTTGGCAGTTCTTAGGCCGTCTGCATCCGTTGATTGTTCATTTTCCCATTGGCTTATTGGTTGTCGCGCTGGTGCTGGAAGTCTTCACGTTAAATAAAAGAAATCAGGAGCTACGTTCAGGAATAAATCTTCTTCTGATCATAGGTTCCTTGAGCGCTATTGCCGCCGTAATATTTGGACTGTTACTGAAAACCCAAGATCAATACAGCGGAAGTGTGCTCGCGATTCATCAATGGTCAGGAATAGTAACTTTGATATTTTCGCTTGTAACGGTTGCGCTACACCGGCGCGTGGTCATGCAAAACAAGAAGCATCTTCTTAAAACTTACCGCGCGGTTCTTATTATTACGGTCTTGAGTGTCACGGTTGCGGGCCACTATGGCGCTTCTCTAACCCACGGCGCCGATTTTTTAACGAGTGTGCTGCCTTGGAGGAACATGCCCCGCAACGCTGATTTTGATATTACACAATTCACGAATGATGGAAGCACGCCGGTGATGAACGCCAAACAAATTGCTGATCTTAATCTGGAAGTAAGGTCGATATTTGCTCACAACTGCTATAAATGCCACAGTTCGGAAAAAATCAAAGGTGAACTCCGACTCGATAAAAAAGTATTTGTTATGAAGGGTGGCAAATCAGGAGCTGCGATCGTTCCTGGTCATCCGGAAGAAAGTGAAATGATCCGGAGATTATTATTACCCAGGGAAGACGAAGAATCAATGCCTCCCAAAGGAAAGACGTTAAGTGAAAAAGAAATTGCCACCTTGAAATTATGGATCAAAGCAGGAGCACCATGGCCCGATAACGCCGATGAGAAAAGCGTTTATCGTGTTGCTGAACTAGCACCAAGAATGCCAGCGTTGCCAAAGGAAGAGTCAGGATTCAATAATCCAATTGATCTGTTTACCAATGCTTACTTTAAGGAAAAAAAAATCGCATGGCCAGCAATCGTAGATGATAAAATTTATATCAGGCGCGTTTACCTCGATATTATCGGACTGCTACCACCACCTGAAGCTGTAGAAGCATTTGTTAAAGACTTAGACCCAGACAAACGCGCTGGATTGGTAAAGGAGTTGCTCCAGAGAGATGACGACTATGCACAGCATTGGCTGACATTCTGGAATGATGCACTTAGAAATGATTATACAGGGACCGGATACATCACGGAGGGACGGTTTTCAATCACCCAATGGCTATACGAATCACTAAAAACCAACAAATCCTATGATGTTTTTGTGAAGGAACTCATTAGCCCAAATAAGAGCTCAGAAGGTTTTATCAGAGGAATAGAATGGAGGGGAACAGTGAACGCCAGCCAGCGTGTTGAAATGCAGGCAGCACAAAATATTTCACAGGTATTTCTGGGACTAAACCTGAAATGCGCTTCCTGCCATGATAGCTTCATCAGTGATTTAACGCTTAAGCAAGCGTATGCCTTTGCAAACATATTCTCGGATACCACTCTTGAAATTAACCGGTGTGATGTGCCCACTGGAGAAATGGCAGGTACTGGAATTATTTTCGAGGAACTGGGTACCATTGACAGTACGGTGAGTGTCGACAAAAAATTAAAGCAACTGGCTGAATACCTGACATCACCAAAAAACGGAAGACTTTACCGTACGATCGTGAATAGGATCTGGTCGCAGTTAATGGGAAGAGGAGTTATAGCACCTGTAGACTTGATGGATAATATACCCTGGAGCCAGGACTTACTCGACTGGATGGCTTCAGATTTTTTTGAAAATGGAAATGACATCAAGCAATTAATCTTTACAATAACAACCTCCATAACATATCAACTACCTTCTGTAGAAATCAAAAGTGAAAGCGAGCTTATTGCTGACGATTATACTTTCAGAGGCATGCATCGCAGACGATTAACTGCCGAACAATTTGCAGATGCTGTCAGCGCTGTTGTTTACCCGGTGTACGATGATACCCTTAAGGTATTTAATCCAATCAAGAAAACGGCATCGGTTTCATCAGCTTCTCCATTCGTGAGGGCTTCATTAGTAAAAAATGATGGCTTCTTAACGGCCTTAGGCCGTCCTAACCGTGAGAATGTTTTAACAGGAAGAACAACAGAAGCTAATCTGTTGCAGGCGCTGGAGCTTACCAATGGGAATCTGTTTACAAAGGTATTAAAATCAGGCGCTAAAAAATGGAAGCGCAAATACGGTACAAGCTTGGAACTGATTCATTCAGTTTATAAAGAAGCTTTGAGTCGCGAACCTGAACCTGATGAAGTGAAGGTGGCCTTAGAGCTACTTGGGCAATCACCCGATGACGATAGCGTGGAAGATTTTTTGTGGGCGGTAATGCTCTTACCTGAATTTCAATTAATTTATTAATCGACATGAAAAGGGTGTATGAATAGAACCTGGAATCGTCGAGAATTTTTACAAAGGACCGGTGCTGCTACGATCGCTGCCTTAGCGGCAGGAATGCCCACGGCAAGCCTTTTAAGTTCTTGCAGCAGAAACAAGATCAAGTCAACCGCCGACACCGTGATCTTGCTGTGGATGGCGGGAGGAATGGCACATACAGATACTTTTGATCCAAAGAAGTATACGCCGTTCGAGAAAGGTATGCAGGCCAACAGTGTCTTAAGCACCTTTAAATCAGTACCCACAGCGTTGGATGGTATTCATTTTTCTGAGGGCCTTGAGTCGATTGGAAGTGTAATGAATCTCGGTACCATCATTCGTTCTTATGTAGCCGCTGACCTTGGTCACATTTTGCATTCAAGACATCAATATCACTGGCATACTTGCTATGAACCTCCGCAGACAGTCGCTGCTCCACACATAGGTTCGTGGATCGCGAAGGAATTGGGTCCGAAAAATCCCGTGATCCCGGCGTTTATTGATATTGGACAAAGATTTACCGTAGGGGAGGCCGAAGAACTAAAAGCTTTTCATACCGCAGGTTTTTTGGGAAATGAATTTGGTCCATTCTTTATCCCTGATCCGAGTGCAGGGTTGGAAAGTGTAAAGCCTCCAGTGGGTATGAGTTATCAGCGCTTTGAAAAGCGTAATCAACTTTATAATGAACTGATCAGTAAGAGTCCCTACAATGAATCTGGTAGTGATTATCAAAAAGAGTCGCTGAAACGTTCGATGGAACAAGCATACAGGTTGCTGAATTCTCCGGAAGCAAAGGCGTTTGATTTGAGTACGGAGCCAAAAGAAAGTTATGCTAAATATAACACCGGCAGATTTGGACTTGGTTGTCTCCTTGCCCGGCGACTGACGGAACAAGGTGCAAGATTTATAAGTGTTACCACGGAGTATGAACCCTTTAAAGGTTGGGATACGCACGAAAATGGATATACGCGGTTAAAGGGTATGAAAAAACAAATTGATGGTCCTGTGTCGCAGTTAATAAAAGACCTGAAGCAATCAGGACATTTGGATAGAACGCTGGTTATTCTCGCCAGTGAGTTTAGTCGTGATATGATGGTGGAAGGTCGCCCCGGAGCAAAGGTCAAGGAGCAGGTCGATCAGCCGGACGTAATCCATAACATAAAACATTATGGCATGCATCGTCATTTTACAGATGGGTGTTCCATATTAATGTTCGGTGGCGGTATTAAGCAAGGCTTTGTTTATGGGAAGACATCCGATGAGCGTCCGTGTAAGACAATAGAAAAGCCCATTAAAATTGATCAGGTACACCAGACGTTGTACCATGCGTTAGGGATTGCAGAAGATACGCATTACGTAATCGAAAAGAGACCATTCTATACAACACCTGATGGCAAGGGGGTGGCGGAGATGGAATTGTTTGCATGATGGGAAGTGTTGGGGTGTTGAAGTTCGAAGTGTTGGAGTGGCGGTGATAAGGTAGGTTGTACTTCGCAGTAGGCGTGGGGTTGATCGGTCGCGTGGTTTTACGAGTACGGGATCAACGGTGGTACAAATTTTTCTTCTTGAGAACAACAAGACCGTAAAACGCCGCCCTCGCCATTGTTGGTATTGCGGGTTGCCTAGTGCCCAAGCTCTACCAACAACCGCAGTCACTTGTATAACCGGTCTTTGAATTTTACAATTAAAAATCTAACGCTGCGGCCGTCTGCCCTTCAATTTGTTTTTTTCATTTCTGCATTATTGTGCCATAGAAAGTCTGTTATCCACTTGCGTGCGGTTGTTGGTCCGCCGCGCACGATCTTACGCACAAGACCAACAACGGCGGGTGTCGGATGTCCTTCATCGTCGTGAATAGGAAGAACGTGACAACGTCGCCGTAGTTGGTATTGCGTGAGAGCTTAGTGCGTGAGCTCTACCAACAACCGCACTCACCTGGATAACAGGTTTTGGTTGTGATAAATTAAAATCTCACAGTACGGCCCGTTTGTTCTTCCATTTGGTTTTTTCATTTCTGCATTATTGTGCCATAGAAAGTTTGTTATCAGCGTGCGTGCGGTTGTTGGTCCGCCGCGCACGATCTTACGCACAAGACCAACAACGGCGGGTGTTGGATGTCCTTCATCGTCGTGAATAGGAAGAACGTAACAACGTCGCCGTTGTTGGTATTGCCTGAGAGCTTAGGGCGTGAGCTCTACCAACAACCGCACTCACTTGGATAACAGGTTTTGGTTGTGATAAATTAAAGTCTTACAGTACGGCCTGTTGTTGTTCCATTTGGCTTTTTTCATTTCTGCATTATTGTGCCATAGAAAGTCTGTTATCAGCGTGCGTGCGGTTGTTGGTCGGCCGCGCACGATCTTACGCACAAGACCAACAACGGCGGGTGTTGGATGTCCTTCACGGTCGTGAATAGAAAGAACGTAAAAACGTCGCCGTTGTTGGTATTGCGGGAGAGCTTAGTGCGTGAGCTCTACCAACAACCGCACTCACTTGGATAACAGGTTTTATTTGTGATAAATTAAAATCTCAAGGTACGGCCCGTTTGTTCTTCCATTTGGTTTTTTTCATTTCTGCATTATTGTGCCATAGAAAGTCTGTTATCAGCGTGCGTGCGGTTGTTGGTCTACCCACAAGACCAACAACGGCGGGTGTTGGATGTCCTTCACGGTCGTGAATAGGAAGAACGTAAAAACGTCGCCGTTGTTGGTATTGCGGGTGGCCAGTGAGTTAGCTCTACCAACAACCGTGCTCACTTGGATAACAGGTTTGGTTGTGATAAATTAAAATCTCAAGGTACGGCCTGTTTGTTCTTCCATTTGGTTTTTTTCATTCTGCATTATTGTGCCATAGAGATTCTGTTATCCACTTGCGTGCGGTTGTTAATGAGCGGCGCGCAAGGCCAACCGCACAACACCAACAACGGCGGGTGCAGGAACAAAAATGTGACCTGAATTTTATGCGATTGATAAAGCCGCCAGAACTTATTGAATATTGTGGTACGTTGAAGCCGTTATACTTCAGCGCCCATCTATTTCAACCCGTGAACCTGGCACATTTGTTTAATAAATGCGTAACCCTTTTCAGCAATATCCCAGGGCTTATCGTATTCACGCCAGACGTTAATGGCATTTGCAAAATCGGGGTCGTTGCGCGAGAAGGCTTCTATAGTAAGCCATCCTTCATAATTTATTTTTGCTAAGGCAGAATACGTTTCATCCCAAAGGACATGTCCACTACCGGGAGTGCCACGGTCATTTTCGCTGATGTGGACGTGATGTAAAACTGGTGCAATGGTATCGAGGGCCGTTGCTATTTTTTTTTCTTCAATGTTTGAATGATGTGTATCATACATGGCCTTAACACGGGGATGATCAGCTGTCAAGACTAGGTACTTCAGTTGGTTCATGGTGTTACACAAATAACATTCAAAGCGATTCAGCGCCTCTAAGGCCAACGTTATGTTGGCTTGTGCTGCATATTCACCGGCAGTGTGAAGTACTTCTGCGCTCCATTGATATTCCTGCTCTTGCGGAGCGTTGCGTGAAAAGTTTGCGTGGGCAGAATGGAAAGGCCCACAAAGTACTTTTGAATGCATACCATGCGTTCTGTCGATGGCCCACTTGATCCGGTCCAATGCTTTTGCCCTCACCGTTGCAGAAGGGTCAGCAGGATTAGTATCCTTATCCATAACCGTTACTGCCGTAGTCTCTAATCCTAAAGCATGTGCATGATCACCAAAGCGCCGGTAAGCGTTGGCATCGGGTGATCCAATAAAACATTCGACACCATCGTAGCCTATTTTTTTTAGTCTGTCGACGGTGGGCAATACTTTATCAGAAACATCGGCTGTCCAGGCCAGCACATTAAATCCTATTTTTATCATCGCTATAATCCTTTGCTGTATTGCATATTTAAAAAACTATTTTGACGTAATCACTACGTTACCGCTCCATCGGATGTTGCTTTAGCAACTCCGCTGGTGAATAGAAACCGGATTTTTCTTTGGTGGCCTCCCGTATTTTTTTCACTTGTTCAGGAGAGATCGGGGATGCTTTATTACCGAATGAATTTCGTACGTAGGTAAGTACCGCAGCTACTTCTTCATCGTTAAGCAATCCCGCAAAAGGTGTCATTGGAACTTGTCCTCCGTATTTTTGTCCAAGCACTTCAATCGGTCCATGGAGCCCGTTCAGTACAAGCTTGATCAGGCGCTCACTGCTGCCTGTTACCCACGGAGTCCCGGCGAGCGGAGGGAAGCCTGACGCAGAAAGGCCTGCACCGTCCGGTTGATGACAGGTATTACAAAAACCATCACGGCTATAGATTGCTTTGCCTTTTGTAAACAGTGCTAAATCATTTCCTTTAAGATGCGTTTTGATTATTTCTTCTTTCTTCTCTTCTACCGACCTTCCGTTAAGATGCGCCACTGCTGTCTCATGAGCAGGCGCCATCCACTCGTCAAGTGGAAGTTTGGCAGCTTCGTTAAGAATTTCAAGTCCTTGTTCTTTGTTCAACCATGACGCAGCTACTATAGCTTCTAATCGTACCCGACCATGGTCGTCTTTTGCGGCTTGCATTAATAAATCGGCTTGATCTTTTACCTGATGGCCGGTATAACGAAGGACTCTTACGGCTGCTGCCCTTACATGATAATCTTTTGCAATGAGTAATTGTCGAAGGAGCGGTTGATCCACTTGATTCATACCCCAGCTTACCCAAAGCGCTTCCAGCAAGTGATGCTCGTAACGGGGATCGTTTTTATCCAGCTTCTTCATCCAGGTGGTCAGTTGTGACAGAACTTCGGATACGTTCCGTCCTCTTAATTCCCGGCGCGTCCGGTAGCGGGTCCGATATTCCGGAAGCTTCAAGTTATCCAAAAGGGCTTCGATGCTGGCGCCGGCTATTACTGCAGGTGTAATCAACGGCCGTGATGGATAGGTAATGCGATAGATACGGCCGTGCGCGTGATCACGAAGTGGGTCCCTTGCATTATGTTGCATGTGACCAATCAATATGTTATGCCAGTCGGCAACATACAATGAACCATCGGGGGCAAACTCCATGTCAACGGGTCGGAAGTTTCTGTCTTCTGATTTTATCAGGTCTAAACGATGATTGCTTTTATAGCCTGTGCCGTCATCAATTAAGGTATGCTGTTTGGTGCCAAGAAAACCTATGGTATTGTTGATCAGAAAATCACCCTGAACATCATCCGGAAAATGGCGGCTTGAAACAAACTCCAGGCCGGACGTTGGACGTACCCGATGTTTTTCTTCAATCAGTTGTTTTGATTTTGGATTCGAAACACCGTATCGTGATTTGACGGAACCTGGCATCATCCACCTTACATCAGGGCTTGAAGTTTCTGCGAAGAAGTTCTGTCCCCATTCGTCAAAGGCAATCCCCCAGGGATTAGGAATGGAGAGTTGCGCCGTCCGTTCCAAGTGATGACGTGCTGGATTATAACGGTAGAAGCCCCCGTTCGTTGCTCGCACGGGACCATAGGATGTTTCGACATTCGTATGTAAAAATACACCTTCCCCCATGTAGATTGCGCCTGAAGGATCGGCACAAAAGGCATGAATTTCGTGATGCGTGTCGTGGTCATCAAAACCACTCAATAAGATTTCTTTTTTATCGGCTTTATCATCACCATCGGTGTCACTAAATAAAACCAGGTTAGTTCCTTGCGAGATATAAACGCCCTCCGGTGCAATCTCAAAGCCATTAGCAAGATGTAAACCGCCCACGAACGTTTTTTGTTTGTCGGCTTTACCATCGGCGTCAGTGTCTTCAAGAATAATAAGTTTATCATCGGGGCGCTTGTCGCCTGGTTTATAATGCGGGTAACTCGGCATGGTTGCTACCCACAGCCGACCTTTGTTGTCGAATGATATCTGCGATGGTTTGGCCAGTTCTGGAAACTCCTTTTCGGAAGCGAACAATTCAATTTTATAACCTGGGGCTACTTTAATTTTGTTAAGAGCATCCTGGCCATACAGATATTCCAGACTTCCATTTTTTTCGGGATTATAATTTGTCTTTACTTCAGGAAGCGTAGAAGTTTTTTTGTCCGCTTCTGCGAGATCCATTTTTTTTCCTTTAGCTGCTTGCCATATGGCTTCATCCCGTATTGCGGTCATTTCGCGGATCTTCCTGATTTCAGCAGGGTAATTCTCCGGACCGAAAGGATTGTATCGTCGACCATAAACATGGACACCATTGGGGATCTTAATATCATTGTGCCACATCCAGTTTTTTTCCTGTACGGCGGCATGAACCAATTCCCGGTGCGCTTCTGCTGTTGGTGTAACCCTACCAAAAATTTCATCTGCCAGGAGCTTAGAAAATTTAGCGTATCCTTCGTCTGTTAGCTGTGAGCCATCGATGGTTAGGGGTTCATTACTGTTGTTAAACCAGGCTTTAGATGGTGTAAAGGCATCCACAAACGGAACATTGTTTTTCGCGGCGATTTCCTTCATTCCCTCTGCATATAGTTTAAGGTTATCGTTTTCAGTTTTACCATTGGGCAAATCAAATTTCGAAGAAAGATCTTCAAAGGCGATAGGGGATACAATGATTAACTGGGGTGGCACTTTTCCATTGTATTGTTGACTTTTCGTATGCCGGATGAATGCGTCAAGCTCATCTTTGTAATTCTCCAATCCCTCTTTACCCTGGAAAGACTCATTGAACCCAAAAAATGCGATGATAACATCTGCCTGAAGTCTTGATAGCCATTGATCCTCTGTTTCGAAATGACCCTGGCTGTCGGAATAATTTCCTAGCTCCGTTTGAAATTTCTCCGCTCCTGGAAATGCCCACGGAGATACCCTTGAAGCATGAGGACGAAAGCCCGGCGTATTTCCTCCATCACACATATTACGGATAAATAACAAACTGTCGGGATAACGAAGATGCATTTCTGTTTCGAAGTGGCCGAAGTTCATCATTCGTGATCCAAGATTATTGCCGATCAAAACAATGTGAGAATTTTTCTTAATGTCAATCTTCGGAGAAGGAGATTGAGAGCACTGAATAAGAAATAATGAAATGAAGAAGATTCCAAAAATTTTATACGTAGCGACGAGGTGCTTTTTCGGTATTTGGATCATGTTGATATTTAATTGCATTATCCCGAGCTTCACTTCGGGCCGATGCATTATTTTGTTTCTGTTCTATACGGAACGTCAATGGCGATTTTTCCCTTCCATTTTTTTGGTACCGGTTTGCCAAGTGTCCAATGAATGGCGTTGACTAAAACACGCTGGAAGGCTTCAACACTAAAATCTGCCGGGTGACCCAGCGTTGTTGCAAACACTTTTCCACCTGCATGAGTCTGCCACGTCCAGGCTACCGGGTTGTCTTCAAATCCGGCTTTGTCCGGATTGACAGCTTTTCCCATCAGGAGCCAGGTAGATCCTTTCGCTGGATAATCGGGAAGCACTTTATAAAGCCACGAGCTCACGTGAAAGGAGGGATCTACTCCAGTTAAAATGGGATGTTTTGCAGCATCTGGTATGACAGTAACGTCGGTACTGCATCCATGGCCGCAATGGGTATGCCCCGCTTTTCCACCCCAGCCGGGAGGGGAGCCCAATGCAAACTCTCCGAAAGCATTCCACTTTTCCAATGGATGACCCTTTGGATAATTGAACGCATGGGTACTGGTCCGTAAACCCACGACAGGCCTTCCGGATTTCAGATAGTCATCAATATATTTTACCTGGTCTGCCGGCAATCTCCTCCACCTAAGGTAGAATACAGCAAGGTCTGCATCCTTTAGCGCTTCTAATCCGGGAATATTTTCTTCCGCGTTGTGGTCCGGATGCGATTTAAGCACGGTCACCTGCAGACCATACTGTTCTTCAAGCGCTTTCGCCAATAGCGGCATCGTTGCTTCGCTGCTATACTCATGATCACCGGTTACAAAAACTATCTTTGTTTTTTTCGAAGCTGGTTGCGCCGACGCGAAGACGGTAAGCGCTATAACCAGGGCGATGGTGAGTGTGATGATTGTGAGTTTCATATCATAATTTTATAGATAATCAATGATCAACATCTAGCAATCAGCGGCAGTACCATTGTCCCACCGATTACCGATTACCTGATAACCGATCACCTTTAATACTGTTTCCCCTTCACCCCCGTATCCTTCCAGCTTTTTGAAGATGCCGATGAAAGTACAGCTTCACAAACTTTTTGAGTTTGCAGGGCATCTTCGAAAGTAGGGTGACACGCGCTTCCATCTTCGAGGCTTTTCAGAAAATCTGCTACCTGGTGAACAAAGCTGTGTTCATAACCGATTCCTAAGCCGGGCACCCACCATTTGTCCATATAAGGTTGGTCGCCATCGGTTACATGAATCGAGCGCCATCCTCTTACGATAGACTCATCGCGATGATCAAAATATTCGAGGCGATTCAGGTCGTGCAAGTCCCATCGAATGGAAGCATGCTCGCCATTGATCTCAAAAGTATACAGCGCTTTATGTCCCCTGGCGTACCGGGTTGATTCAAAAAGTCCTAATGAACCGTTTTCAAAGTGGCAATGGAAAATGCAGGCGTCATCAATGCCTACTGGCTGGACCTTTCCTGTAAGCTGATGAAGTCGTTGCTTCACGAAAGTTTCTGTAACCGCTGAAACATCTTTGATGGCACCATTTAACCACATGGCTGTATCGATGCAATGGGCAAGCAGGTCGCCCGTTACACCGGATCCTGCAGCGTCTACATCCATCCGCCATAGACCCGTTCCTCCCTGGGGAAGGTCTGCATTGATGGTCCAGTCTTGTAAAAAATTCGCACGATAGTGAAAAATCTTTCCCAATTTACCCGAGTCGACCAATTGCTTGGCCAACGACACGGCTGGTAGCCGGCGGTAGTTGTACCATACCGTGTTAGCAACGCCAGCTTTTTTTACAGCATCGACCATGCGATTTCCTTCTTCCAGCGTTCTGGATAGCGGCTTTTCGCAAAGTACCATTTTACCTGCTTTAGCAGCGGCAACTGCAATTTGTTCGTGCGTGTCATTGGGTGTGCAGATATCAACGGCATCGATGTCGTTTCGGTTAACAAGGGTTTTCCAATCTGTTTCAAACGACTCGTAGCCCCACTGTTGGGAGAACGCTTGAACATTATTCCTGCTTCGCGAACAAACTGCTTGTAACACCGGGCGGTACGACAATGTTGGAAAAAAATCACCGACACGTTTATATCCATTAGAATGCGTCCGGCCCATAAAGCCACAGCCGACCAATCCAATTCTTAGCGTTTTCTCACTCATGTTTAACTTCTGTTAGTAGATTAAAATATTAATTTCCGACCGCCAGTTTTTCAGTTTGATACCAACCGTGCAACTCGCGCACACGGATTAAAGTGGCCAGCACATCGTTCCAGGTTTGTTGCTCCATCATGACGGCATTTGGAAACATGCATCCGTCCCAACAAATGTGTTTGAAGGCTCTGGTAAGGTTACCTTTTTCATCTCGAAGCCAATAACCTGCGTCTTTGGCGATATCCAGTTTTCCGTTTGGATCAGTAGCCTGACAGTGGCGACCGGTTTTATCATGAGAACCTGAACCAAATACAGTCCCATCGTTTTGTGCCACATGAAAGTCAATGGTCCACGGACGAAGGGCCGCCGTAACTTTTTTCAACCCTTCTGTAAGGGTTTTACGATCGTTCCAATCAAAATTTTCCGGAAGAATTCTATCCTCAGGGTGGTTGTAGCCGAGCAAATACAATAAAGTATGCGCCATGTCTGCCTGAAATCCAATATTCGGACGATCAACAGCTTCTAAAGTTTCGACCATTGTCTTCCAGCTGTGCATACCGCCCCAGCAAATTTCTCCTTCGGCAGCTAATTTTTCACCATAGCCTGCAGCGACATCGCATGCTTCTCGAAAAGTCTGTGCAATAAGTTTCGTGTTATTTACAGGATCAGCCTCCCAACTTTGAGGCGAGCATGCGGAGTCGATCCGGATGATGCCGTAAGGCCGTACCCCTAATTCGCGCAAGCGTTGTCCGAACTTGCAGGATTTGCGTACCATATCAACAAACAATGCACGGTCTTCTTTGCTGCCCATGGCGGGACCACCCCAAATGGGTGCTACCAGGCTACCGATGTTAAGATTCAGCGAACTAACTTTATCTGCAAGTTTTTTGATATCATCATCTTTGCTGTTCAGCAAATCAATATGAGGTTCAAGCAATCCGAGGTCGACGCCATCGAATCTCGTTCCATTTACTTCAGCATTTGCTGTCAGCTCAAGCATGGTATCGAAAGGGATGGGTGGCTCTGAATTTTGTCCTTTTCCGACAACGCCGGGCCAAGTAGCATTATGCAGTTTGGGGAAATTGTTATCAGGCATACATTAATGATTTAAGTGGAACGTAATTTTTCTTTCATAATTATTGAAATGTATTCTATTCAAGCTTCAGGTCGGGATTTCCCGGGCCAAAGTGTTTCAGCATTACAATTGGATCTGTTTTAGAAGAATTGACGATGGTGACGCCTTCACGTGCAGCTTTTTCACTCACGAAGAACTCATCATGGGTGAGTTGACCATAGCGGATGAGGGCGGGTGTTTCAATATCCCAAACTCCCATTTTCCCATGTCCTTGCATCATGATCATGCCGTAGGCAGCGTTGTCTTTAATCGTAACATTTGCGCCCGGCATCACCGTTAGTTCTTTCGCACTATAGGCATGTGACTTGTAACAAATCCATTTTTCCATATACCCATCAGCTTTCATTTCTTCTGCCGATCGTACGGCTTTAGGACGCATGAAATGTGTTGCCATCAGCTGTGGATTTACATTCAGCTCCCAATCAATTACTTCCATCAGCTGATCAAAATCTCCAATCCGATCTTTCGGAGTACCATTCCATAATAACTCTTCAGGAATAACGGCATCGTTGACCAGCGATTGATACATGGCAAATACATCAGAAGCTTTTTGAGGTTCATACGTGCACAAGCTTCCTGGCGCGTGAAGCATGCCTGGAGGAACATCCCACCCGGTGCCTGGTTCAAGACGATAAGCGGAAGAAAAATTTGTAATCTTGTTATCGCCTTTGGTAAAATTCACAAGGCACTCACGGATTTGTTCTTTTGTTGTTCCCGGGGCTATACCAAAAAAAGTATAGGGGAAGTCTCCGCCGTGATTATTCAGTTGAGGAGGGAAATAATAGGCCTCGGGCTTTCCCAGCTGACCGATTAACTTGGCATGTTCATCGTTGTGATGAATGTGATGAGGCAGCGGCCCTTTGTTGTCAAAAAATTTGGAATACATGGGCCAACTGCCATATTCTTTCCATAACCGCGCGCCGATGATTTCTGCCTTTAATTCATCGATCGCGTCTTTTAATAAAATTTGTTTATCCTGCGTGCCGTCACTGAAAACAACAGCGCTCAAGCCTTCGTTTTTTCCTGTGAGCGGACCGTTCTTAGCAGGCGTCGTAGACGACAACCAACGCTCATCAATACCTCCGCGCTGTCCACCAAGGACGTAGTAGTCGTCCGGATGTAATTTGATACGTCGTCCGGGAACACAAAACGACCGAGGAACCCACGTGGGCGCCAGACGCAAAATTCCTTTGCCCTGATCCAGTGCTTTTTCTGCTAAGCTTGTTTTTTCCATTGTTTCCATAAATAAAAATTAATGACTTTGATGATGTGTATGTTGTAAAAGCCGTTTGATGGTGGCTTCCTGGTCTAGCACTTCTATCTCCAGATCGTAGTGACGTGTTTCTCCCGGTTCCAAAAAAATCAACTGATGCTGTGCTCTTGCTTTAGCCTGGCCGATAGGAGGGTTGGTACCCGGTTCCAAGCCTGTTACATATTCTCCTTTTCCCCAATGCTGCCAATTTGTTAGCCACGGCAGCTCTTTTTTGTTAAACCGGATCGCGACTGCGATATTCAATTGCGCATTATATAACCCAGCAGTACAGAGCCCCGATGGGTCTGCCGCAATATCAATAAAGGCAACTTCTTCACCGTTGCCGTTATGCAACGGTAAGGGCGGTGAACATTTTCGGAAGTTATTTCCCTCCTGGAAGATTTTGTTGGCGTTTTTTTCTCCCGGAGATTGCCATGTGCCATGCCAGAGAAGGTCAGTACCTTCGTCGACGAGGGGCCATCCAAAATTTAGATGATAAAGCAGCATGTGTGGTGCTGGCGTGTTCGCGCAATTTGTAATTTCATCGTGGATGTGAATGGCCGGCTTCCCAATTGATCCCGACAGCGTGCGCTTTAATTCGAAGCTCGGACCAAAAACCTGCGTTTGTTTTATTTTTCCCGTCAGGCTGAAATCCATTTTATCATGGAGCGGATCGGGTTGTATAATGGACTCAAGTTCTGCAGGTATGTTACTGATCAGGCTATGCAGTCCGCGTTCACCATATTCATCTTTTTCTGGCCCACCCACATGATCCAGTCCGCACGTTGTAACTAAGCCACCGCCAAAGGTTCGTATCCAATCTGCTCCACGATGAGAAAAAGGTTGTGGCGAAGTAACACCGCCATGACTCAACCAGGCTAAACTATGCTGATTGTAAAAAGCATCTGCGATGTCCATGGCACGATCGATAACCACTTTGTATCGCAGCCCTGTACCGGTGTTGATCCACGCGATGCGCGTTCCCCGTCCGGCACCATTATCCAGTACCGACATTTCGATACCACCTAATTGGGTGGGATTAATTATTTTCTCTTTCCAGGGTTGATGTGCCAAGCGGGTTTCTTTATAGTTCAAGATTAAACAAAAGATAGTTCAGCAGATCTTTAAATCATAATTGCTTAAGTTGAATGCTTCGGAATTCTACTTTCATTGGTGGGCCTACGTGTACCTGCACGCCGAGCAGCCCTTTCATCTTTCGATTGGCAACATCGTTGTCCGTGACGTCGCTCATAAGAATACCATTGACAAAATGCTGCAGCCGGTTCCCTTTTATGATCAGGTGGATTTCGTTCCAATCGCCGGTTTTGATATGCTTTTTTAATGCGTCCCTGTCCCCCAAAGATTCTGATACTTTTAATCCTGTCCATGCGTTATTTTTAACGTCATCCCGCAAAGTGGCTCCGGGTTTTTCTAAAGGATCAATTATGGTTTTTTGGCCTCTGTAGGCTAATGTTGTCCGTCCGCGTTCTTCATAGTTTTGTCCTGTATAATTATTTTTGCCATCGATGTCCGCCTGGTATCCCCGTAGTGCGTGTGGTACATCCGTTAGTTGCTCGCTTCGGTAATTTATGCCACTGTTGCCTGCTTCTGTGATGCGATACTCTACGATCAACTCAAAATCCGCAGGCTCTCCGCCTTTCCAAATGATAAAGGAGTTTGTTTTGAGGAGCTTCTCCGGTGTTATTTCACCCACCAAATATCCGTTTTCCACGCGCCAATAATTCGCGTTGCATTCCCAGCCGTTTAATGTTTTCCCATCAAAAAGCTCTACAAATCCCGCTTTTTTGGATTGAGCAACACCAGCGGTATAACAACTGCTCATCATCACAGCGATGAGTATCAGCATCGGGTTTATAAAATTGAGATGGATGCGGTTTACCATATCGTTTCAGTTTAGCTTGTTTATTTTGCAGCCTGATTTTTATTTTTATAGAGCTCGTGTTCTTTATTTCCTCCGGCCATTAAATAGGCTAGCAGATCTTTGAGTTCTTCATTGTTCAGACTATTGATTAACCCAGGCATCATCACAGAAACGCGTGATAGTTTAGTCGACGTCACATCTTTCTTTGGAATTTCGCGCAATGTCTGTGGCGAAAATGGATTCTGAGAGACATAATACTTTTCTTCATCTTCATTGGTAAGTCGGCCGACGATTGAACTACCATCTTTCATAACAAATACGGTCGCTGCATACTGATCAGATACAACCTTATTAGGATCGAGAATGGACACTAACATATCCTTTGTTGTAAAGCGTGTGCCGAGTTGCGTCAAATCCGGACCGATATTTCCTCCTTCTCCCTGCATGGTATGGCACGTGGCGCAATACGTCGCAGCAAACATCATCTTACCTTGGTCAAAATTTCGGTTTACGAGTCCGCTATCGGCTACCAATGACGCAGTTTCTACATTCCATCTTCTTCCGGGTCCTTTGGGTCGAGGCAACTCTGCAAGATCGATTCCGGAACCGTCTACCAACGAATCGCCTGAGAGTGTGTTAAAATGCGCAAACTGATTTTTAGGAACTTTACTTAATGCCATTTGGCGTGCCTTGTCAATAAAACCAATATAACTTCTACCGCCTTTAAAAGTGAATGCCTGGGCAAACCATTTGAAGTATTTTTCCTGGAGATCGGGTGTCCAACCACTTTTAGCCTGACTCAAGACTACAGCATAATACGTTTGTTGCCTTGGCGGAACCTTAGACAACATGCCTGCGATGTCCAAGCCATATTGTGGATTTCTTAAAATTAGGTCAGAGGAAGCGCTGGCTGTTTTATCCAAGGGATCGTCTTTCGCGGTTTCCAGTAGGGCAAGCGTTTTCTTCACTGCTCCGGGCGCTTCGATGTGCACCAGCAGGTTACTCAGCATGCGATTCAAATCATTTGCATTTGAAGGAAAATGTGAATCCAAATACGAAATGACCTGCGTCTTTACAGCACCCGCAGGATTTCCCATGCGAAAGAAAACGAGTTCGAAAGCGCGCAGTAGATCTATTTGCTGTGGAGGTGAAAGCTTTGCATAGTCCACCCTCATGAGGGCTTGCAGCAAGTTATTTTTAAGATCCTGTTTTCCATGACGTACGAGCGCGATGATAGCCTGTGTCAGAATCTGCGGATCTGTTTCTTTCAACGCACGTTCCTGCCACTCGCTTACAGGTTGGTGTTCTACGGCAATCCGTGCAGCGTAGCGAACAAACCGGTCTTCGTGTTTCAAATTAGGCCATGCAAAATCAACCGCCCCTTGCTGCGGGCCGGTATGGAATTCTTCTAATTTTCTTCTTAGCTTGTTTTCTTCAGTAATTTCATTCGAGATATTATCGCCCCCATCTTTTTCAGCGCCGTCATAATATACACGGTACAAGTCGGACTCCAACCTGCGGCCCCCCGTTAGAAAATACAACGCACCGTCTGGACCAATTACGCCATCGGTTAAAGGCAGTGGTGAGCCCGAGAGAAATTCTTCGGCCTTCCCATCATAAGACGAACCATTCGGCGTAAGTTGAATGGCATAAATAATCCCGAAGCTCCAATCAAATGCAAACAAGGTATTGCGATATTTCGCCGGAAATTTTGCACTCATTCCATAAATTAAATTTGTAGGAGAACCTTGTCCGATGTTCAAGACCGGTGGCAGGTTATCGGGGTATGCAGGTGACCATTTTCCGTTTCCTGTACGCCAGCCGAATTCACTTCCACTGGTGACATGACAGATACGTGTTGGTCGGTACCAGGGCATTCCGAAGTCCCACTCCATGTCGGAGTCGTAAGTGAACAAATCTCCGGCTTGGTTAAAAGCGATATCAAACTCATTGCGATAGCCGGCACTGATCAGTTCCCAGCGTTGTCCTAATGAATCAAGGTGAGCAATCCACCCGCCAGGTGCCTCGCGGTTATTTGCGTGACCTCTTGGGTCCTTGATTTGAGGAAACAAATTGTCTTCTTTCCAAACGGGAGGCAATCTGTAAGCGTCCATGGCAGGAAGATCCGTGTGGTTTCCTGCAGCGATGTAAATCGATTTCTTATCTGGTGCCAGGATAATGCTGTGTGGTCCATGTTCGCCAGGTTCGCCTTTGAGCGATTTGAGCAAGGTAATTTTGTCAAACTGGTCATCGCCGTCTGTATCCTGAAGCCGGTAAAGCCCAGTGTTTTTGTCAAAATCTTTATTGCTGTTATGATTAACCATAACGTACAGGCTATTGAACGCATACAAAAGGCCTTGGGCATAGCCCATGCCGATCTTTAGGGTAGTGGTGTCCTGGCGTTGTGAATCTTGGGTACCTATAATCAGTTTTTCAATTTTTGGTGGTGTTGTTGACCCGATAGGAGAAAGCTCCAAACGGTATAGCGCACCATATTGATCCGATGTGATAAGGCGTCCTTTGTTGTCGAAGGTCATAGACACCCAAGAGCCCTGTTCGTTTGCCGACGGACTATAAAGATGCTCAGCTCGAAATCCGTCTGCCAACTTCAACTTTTCCAGTTTGGTTGTCGCGGTTGGTTCGTTTTGTTTTGGTGATTCTTTTTCCTGTTTACAAGAGCTTGAAATCAGGACAATCACAGAAAGGATAAGGATAAATTGTTGTGGGAGAGTCTTCCGACGCATGTTGATTTGTTGCTAAATTGTTTAAAGTATTTTTTAAATCGTTATTCATAGTGACACACTTGTGAGGCACATGAACACATTACTACGTTTATTAACTCATGAATCTATAAAGGATGAAAAAAAGAGGTATCATAATCTCTTTATATAAAACAGATTTTAAGTTGCAGAATTAAAACAAGAAACCTGTCATGTACTATCACGAATGCACGGCACGGTTTTTTCACCTCATATCCATAACAAAAATATCGTGTAGAGTTTTTACGGCTACTTAAGATGCCTTTTTCCAAGTTTATGATGGTCGTAAAAAGCGCATTTGAATGACGCTTTTGCGTCCGTTGTTTTAATCGTGATGTATTTTCGTTTAAGCTGAAGTAAAAATTTTGTACTAAGTATAACAAACTAGCTCCCTGCTACCGTACAACACTGATATTTTCCGCCAGACGCAAATGAAAGTATTAATCATTTTCCCTTAGTTAATAAAAAGCCCAATGCAACCTTTCGCTGCCATCCGGGTCGTTGAAAATAAAGTACGATATGGAAGAACGAACGCCTAAACGGCGGCTTTATTTTCTGGATTGGTTGCGCGTGATTGCTTTTGGGCTTCTGGTTTTTTACCATACTGGTCTTATGTTTGTAGACTGGGGCTTTCATATACAAAACAGTTCGTTTAGCGAGACGCTCAAACTGCCCATGTTATTTCTCAATCAGTGGCGGCTCCCGTTATTATTTTTTGTTTCAGGTGCCGGAATTTGTTTTGCATTGGGTACGCGTACTGCCGGTATTTTTGCTCAGGAGCGATTTAAACGCATCTTTCTGCCGCTCGTATTTGGTATAGTGGTGATCATTCCCCCACAGGTATATTTCGAATGGCTGCATCATCAAACTTTCAAAGGAAGTTATTGGCAGTTTTACCCGCTATTCTTTAGTAACATTACTTGGAACCATCTCTGGTTTCTGGCGTACCTGTTTGTATTTACTTTTATTGCACTGCCATTTTTTTTGTATCTGCGAAGCAAAGCGGGGACGTCGATTGTTGCGCCCATCTCTACTTGCCTCTCAAAAAGATTTTATCTTCTATCACTATTTGTTATCCCGCTTTTTCTAACAGAATTGTTTCTTCGTCCGCATTGGCCGGATACGCGAAATCTTGTTAGCGACTGGTACAACTTTTTATTTTATTTTCTGATATTTATCTATGGCTTTTTTTTCGCAACGGCCGGATCTTTTTGGGACATGTTGGAACACCGTCGTAGCATGTATCTTTTGCTTGGACTTTTTTCATTCAGCATGATCTATTTTGGTTGGCACCAACCGGGGAAAAATTTTCTTGAAACATTTGTAGTAGGAAGATATATTTTTGATTTCCTTAAATGTGTAAATATCCTCTCCTGGATATTTTGTTCACTTGGTTATGCGCGGCATTATCTTGCCCATAACAGTGCCAGACTTCAGTATGCCAATAGAGCAGTATACCCTTTCTATATTCTTCATCAAACCGTTTTGATTGCAATAGGATTCTATGTGATCAGGTGTGAATGGAGCATAACCGCCAAATACATTATCATCGTAACAGGGACTTTCTTCTTTACCATGTTGCTATATGAATTTTTGATACGAAGGGTAAAATTAATTGGCGTTTTCTTCGGAGTGAAATGATTTCATTTCACGGAAACGATTCAAACAACAAACTTCACTTTGACTATAATATCAGGCTGGCCATTTAACACACGAAATGCGATTAAAACACTGGAATTAGCAGACTATCCGGCCGACGTTATCGAAGAACCAAGAAATTCAGTTCAACCTGTATGCAGCCAGCGGTGAACTCTTGAAAAAGGACGTGAAGAGTTTTTATGCTGAATGATTTCTCAAAGAAGATAATTTAAGATATTGTTGTAAAAATGATTGGCTTGCTAATCTAACGTCAAAAAAGTATACAAGCTTTCCGGTATTAATATCAAAATGAACAGACGAGAATTTATTCAGCGCACCTCGCTTGCTGCCTCTGCACTGGCGCTCAACCCTTCATTTGCTATTGGCAAGAAACCCAGGTTCATAATTATAGGAGCCGGATTCTCAGGCCTGGCTGCAGCGTATAGACTTTATCAAAAAAACAGCGAGTTCATAATTTTGGAAGGTCGGAATAGAATAGGTGGCAGGGTGTTTTCGCACGTTTTGGATGAGGGCGAGAATTTAGTAGTCGAGCTCGGTGCAGAATGGGTTGGTGAATCGCACACGCGGTTAAGACAACTTTGTGATGAAATGCAACTGCCCATTGAGAACAATCAAATGGACAGTCACCTTATTTTGGCAAACCGTTATTATAAACATGGAGAGTGGGATTTTTCGGAACAATGGAAAAAGAAATTTGATCAGCTAAAAAAAGGATACAGCACGTTATCGGCGGCCGAGCGGAATAAATTGGATAACATGGATTGGTGGCGCTTCTTAAACAATAATGGATGTGAAGGATTTGATCTGATGGTGCATGAGTTAAATGACACCACGGATTTTGGAGAAACCATTCGGCAAGTCTCGGCATTGGCAGCGCTGAACGAATATGCCCTTAGCAGCGAGAAGAATGAAATGGATTACAAAATAAAAGGCGGCAACGGCATGCTGGCAAAAAAAATAGTTGAAAAGATCGGGATGGATAAAGTCAGGCTTAATTGTACCGTTACTAAAATAATTCAAAGTCATGCAGGCGCTGAGGTGTTTTGCAGCAATGGAGAAAGCTTTAAAGCAGATAAAATTATTTGTACGATGCCGACCTTTGCGCTGGGAAAAGTTGCCTGGCAACCTGCATTGCCAACGGAGCAGGTGGACGCCATGCATGCTTTGCAGTATGCCAGGATAAATAAGAACCCCCTGCTTTTCTCGACACGTTTTTGGGAAGCAGAAAGCTTTGATCTCCTGACCGATATGCCAGCCCATTATTTTTATCACGCAACAAAAAATCAACCTTCGAAAAAGGGGGCGTTAATTTCTTATACTATTGGTGACAAAGCGGATGTAATGGGAAATCAATCCGACGAAGAACGGTTAAGCCTGGTACAGCTTTCATTACAACGTGGATTCGGCTCAATTGCTTCTAATTTTGAAAAGCAGGCAAACTACAATTGGGGCTCCGATATTTTTACAAGAGGTGCTTACGCTGTCTACAAGCCAGGTCAATGGAGTACTGTGCAGAAGCATTTGAGAAAGCACTTTATGCATACTCATTTTGCCGGTGAACACCTGGCAGACTGGCAAGGATTTATGGAAGGTGCCATTAACACGGGTGAAGCTGCGGCGGATGCTGTGTTGTGATCTTATCTCGGTGATTGGTTGAAGGAGATCGATGTCGTAATTTTGGTTCGACAGTAGTCTATTGGAACGCCGTCAGGTAAGCTGAGATAACGGCGAGAGTTTACTAAGCCATGAACCAGCAATAAACGTTATGTAGCATGATGACCAAATTTCTGTTTACGCTGATCATGCTTTTTCCGCTAGGGTTGTCATCGCAGTCAATTGACAAAAGGGCGTTAGATGTTCTGGTGGAAAGAGCAAAGGAAACCCATTCAAGTGCGCTCGTTATTTATCACGACGATAAATTGATCTTAAATCAATGTTTTGATGATAATTATTCCCCGTTGGAGTCAATGTCTGCCACAAAATCATTTGTTAATCTTGGCGTTGGCCTCCTATTAACTCACGGAAAAATCAAGTCGATTGATGAGCCTGTTCATCGGTTTTACCCAGAGTGGAATAAGGGAATAAAAAAGGACGTAACCATTCGGCATCTTTTAAATCATACATCAGGCATTCAATCACAACGCTATACGAGTGAAATATATTCGAGTCCGGATTATGTGAAGCTTGCCTTAGATGCGGATATAACTGACAATCCCGGTTCCAAATTTTTTTATAACAACAAGGCTGTGAATTTGCTCGCAGGTATAATTGAAAAAGCAAGTGGAATGAGAATGGATAAATATATTCATCAATACATTTTTAAACCTCTCGAAATTCAAAATTATACATGGCTCACCGATGCTTTTTTGTTCAATTCCCGAGGTAAATATGATTCTGCTTTCCTAGAAAAAGGAAACCCGATTTGTATGGCAGAACTTATTATTAAAGCTGATGATATGGCAAAAGTTGGGCTACTCGTGCTTCATAGGGGAAGTTGGAAGGGAATGCAAATCATTAATGAAAGCTGGTTTGATGAATCGATGAAACCGGGACAACCGTATGTGCCGACGAATGGATTGCTGTGGTGGTTGGTGCACGACCCGGCAATAAGTTATCTTACGTTTGACGACCACAACATTCAGAAGCTGCAACAAGTTGGTCTTAAGGATACACTAATTAACGATTTAAAAAAAGTAACGGGTCGATACCAGAATGATATCGACTTTTGGAATGCCATCGACACACTTGAGTCTGTGAAAAAAATGGGGGGATGGACACGGTTACGAGATTTACTTTTCAATAAATCTTATTTTGATAACATCTACACGTTCGTAACAAATGATGCTGACATCGTAGGTTTTGCAGCCAGAGGATACCTCGGTCAGCGAATGACTATATTTCCTCAAAAAAAATTGGTAGTTGTAAGAATGATTAGCACGAGAAATGCCAGATCGCCGGACGACAGCTTTTACGACTTTGATATACTATCCTATCAGCTCGTGAAATAGAAAAATTGCAAGTAAATCGCAGCAGCGAAGAGGCGTCGAAAAGTTTGGAAACTAATCGCTGCGTCTCAGCTGCTGCAACGTAATATCTCATTTATCAACCGGGCATCCCATCAAAACGTAAACCTCACATACGGAACTGGAAAGAATGGCTGCTGATATAATGTCATCACGGAATTGGTACGTGGATTATAGCTTTGTGAAAAAATATTCTTGTGGTTTGTCAGATTCTGAAGATCCAGCGATGCCTCCAGGGTACTTCTTTTAAATTCTTGTCTGAAGGACAATCTCAGATCAACACGAAAATACGGATCCTGCTTCACACTAAAGGCTTTACTTTCTTCATAAACCGCTCTGCCACGAGCCTGCGACAATTCGTAGTTTAATGGTGTAAGATAAGGTCCGCCGATTGTAGTAGCTTTCAAATTCAAAGAGAAAAATTTTCCACCGTTCAACGCCCATTCTTTTCCAGCCAATACATTTAATACAAACTTGGTATTGTAGGCTGTATTGCGCGCGATCCCATCACTGCCTTCATAACGCGAATTAAATAGGGAAGTGGTAAGGAGATAATAATATCCATCGTTGAAAAAACGTTCGAGGGTAAGTTCAATGCCATAGTTGGTTCCAACGCCTTTGTTTACAAGGCTGTCCTGGTTTGAAGGACCAAATGAAATGCCGGTGTTCAATGCTGAGAAGGAAGAAGCATTTTGTTCAACCGGCACGTTCTTCAGGGATTGGTAATATGCTTCCGCTTTCAATCTCAATTTTTCGGAGATGTTCCAATCGTAAGTAAAAACAAAATGATTGCTGGTAGTAAAGCCAAGGTCTTTATTCGTCAGAATGGATTCATCGCCCTGCCTTGTTTGTGCATAAGACGTAGTGATGTTTTGTGCCTGATTATAAATTCCATAGCCCAGGCTAAAGACCTGGTTGCCCTGACCTGGGATAAATTGCAATCCCATCCGGGGTTCGATGGCCCACTCGTTATTCAAACTATAATATTGAGCATGAATGCCGTTCTGCCAGGACCAGTGTTCATTGAAACGATGTTTCCACGTTGTATGGAATTGATACAAAACCGTCTTATCCTGGACATTAAGCCTAACGGTGTCGCTGGACACATTGGCGAATACATCACGTTGATAGAGATCAACATCCATCATATCGATCGTGACTCCCGAGGTAAGTGAATTTCTGCGGTTGAATTTTGTGCGTGTCAGCAGATTCGCAGCATATTTGGTTGTTTGGAACGAAGCTTCGTTCCAAAGGTATTTGTTGATAACCTCCTGCTGATCGTTGCGCACCAGCGAATCATTTTTGAGCTGTTCGTCGGTATAACTGACGCCCGTCACCAGTCGAATAAATGTTTTATTTGTCAATGTTCGTTCATAAGCTACTCCAGCGACGCCTGTTTTATAACGCGGATAGCTGTCGACATTTTCGCTTCCGTATAGTTGGTTTGCATCGTCAAGCTTGGCTTCGCTTCCCAGCAAGTCTATGGCACTGCTCCCGCCCATACCGAAAAAGGAAAGCTTACCTTTTTCTCCTGCCGGAAGTGCAATCTTGAAATTAAGATCCTGGTAAAGCGGTACACTAGTTCCGGTCCCAAACTCAATGCCCAGGGCATTGAATACACCCAATGTTGAATAACGGTAGTTAACTAAGTAAGAGCCTTTTGAATTTTTAGTGAATGGTCCTTCGGCGCCGAGTTCAAATCCGTTGAAACCCGCCTGTGCCATGAGTTCCGTTTTTTCATTGTTTCCCTGGCGAAGTTTTATATCAAATACCCCGGCCGTTGCATTGCCATACTGTGCAGGAAATGCACTGGTCATAAAATCTGACTTATCGATCGTGTTATTGTTCAGCATGCTGACCGGTCCACCGGTGCTCACCAGCGTGCCGAAGTGATTGGGATTCGGAATGTTCAACCCTTCCAGTTGCCATAACATTCCGGTTGGCGAATTGCCCCGTACGACAATATCATTGCGGGCGTCGTTGCCACCCACCACGCCTGCAAAATTGGCGGCCATACGGGCGGGATCACCAATCGATCCAGCATACCGTCGCGTATCGTCGGTATTGAATGACCGCGCGCTAACCATTGCAAGATCGTTGTTGGTTGCGGTTTTGTCATCGTGTGCGTCGGCGGTGATCGTAATTTCTGAAAGTTCGCTTATACTTTCTTGTAGTGCTATATTAAGCACAACCTCTTTTCCGGCCGTTACGATAATATTCGGGAGGGTCTGCGTTTCATAACCAATGTAAGAGATGATCAGCGTGTGGCGGCCTAACGGTACCTGCTCAATTTTGAAATCTCCATTTTCGTCGGTTATACTTCCCATTAGTGTGATAGAATCTAAAGGCATACGAACAGTGACGCCAATGAGTGCTGAATTGCTCACACCATCCGTCACGCGTCCGCGGAGGATTTGGGTGGACTGCGCAAACGTGACATGTGAAACAAATAGGGTACTCATCAGGAGCAAGACGTTCAGGAAACCGGTGGTTTTCAGATTGTGTATCATGTGAAATTTTGATTTGGATCTGAAAACGCGAGCGAATTATCAGGGTTAGTTTGGAGCCCTTTATTGTTGAATCTGACGCGAAATTTGAGGCGAATTGCTAAGGCGTGGTACGAATAACAAAGCCTTGGGGCGAACAGCTAGGCTGATTCGGCCATATTTCTGATCTGTTCTATCTTCTCAATGACTTCCCGGCCCTTTCCGCGGGATACCGGAACGGTGAAGTCGGTGTCCCGGAGTGATAATCTGTAACCATTGGTATTCCCTTCCACTTCTGTGATGGCATTGATGTTCACCATGTACGAGCGATGACATCGTACTACAAGTGGGTTGTTCAGTTGCGTCTCAATATTTTTAAGATTAACGCGCAACATCTTTTTTTGAAGTCCGTTTGTGTTTTTCCAGTATAGGGTAGAATAATTGTCGCTTGCTTCGATATAAAGAAGCTCCTCCGGGTTAAGATGCGCCGTCTCACTTGTGTCGGATTGAATCGTAATGTTTTGTTGAGCATTAGTGATGGCAGGCGTATACTTTAGACCACGTATCTTTTCCAGTTCTTCGTTGGCATGAAGCGCTCTTCTAAGGCTGTTTTTTAACATGACATTTCGCAAAATGAATGTAAAGAGGATGATGGAGAAGCTTCCATACATCATCATTTCGATAAAGAAATATTTCACATTCATCCAGAGCGATAGTTCTGGGTGGAAATTCAAAACATGAATCAGTATCGGAGTTACTATCCCGATGATCATCAGTTGAAAAAAGGTGAAGAGAATGTATTTCCCAATCGTCCAGGTTTCAGGGTTGATGATTTTTGGAAAAATTTTCGGAAACCAGAGTATGGTCGGAAAAAGGACAGCGAAAATCACGGTGCCAATGAGGCTGAACTTTAAAACCCATATCAGCTTCATGGGTAGCAATACAATTAGAAATACTACCATAAAAACACTGAAGCCGGCAATCAGCCACGCGTTTTTTTTATCATCATTAAGGTAGTAGGGAAACGATTCCTGCAATATGTTTAGCAAACGCCTCATAATGGAAAATCAAGCAGGCTTGAAATTAATAATTTGGAAGGAAATATGAGAGAAGAGGAATCTTAAATCGATTTTTGTTAAAGTTGAAAAAGGTACGAATCTGGATCCGCCAATCAGTCAATGGTCGTGCCGCCGGTTTATGCATTTCTAACTTTCTCAACCTTTATAAGTGTATTGCTATTTAACCAGACACATCAAGAAGTGGAAAACCATTGTAAATTAGTGGCAAGTTATTTAGACCTTGATTAAGTCATAATGTAACTACATCGAATTGAAACCCTCATATAAGCGGGGACTCTTCCAGACGAAATTCCGAATGAGAAATATTCCAATAAGGCATATTCAGGCAACTCAAAAAGAGCAGCGTATTTTTGAAAGCTTCAGGATACGCGATGTCCAGAATGTGCTTGGTGGAAAAGACATGACCCAAGAGCTTCATAGACATGATTTCTTTTTTATTCTAGCCTTGAGAAAGGGACTCGGTAGCCATAAAATCGATTTTACACCCTATACAGTTGCCGACCACGTTGTTTTTTTCCTTCGCCCCGGTCAGGTACATCAGCTTACATTAAAGTCAGGCAGCAAGGGATATTTGCTAGAATTTAATAATGGCTTTTTTTCTCATGACAAGATCTCACATCAGTTATTGCGGAAGTCGAGCCATGTAAATTTTTGCCAACCGAATGCTAATGGTTTCAAAAAATTGGACGCGATATTGAGGAATATTTCTCAGGAGTATGTGAATCAGCAGGAGAGTTATTTAGACGTTATTAAGGCGAATCTCAGTATTTTCTTTATAGAGCTTCTCCGTCAACGAAAACAACGCAAAAGGCCTTTACCTGATGCCAACAACTACGCGCAAGACCGTCTTGAACAATTTTTTGAACTTTTGGAGACCCATGTTGCCAGTCATAAGCAAGTGTCTCAATATGCAGAGATGTTAAACCTTTCAAATTTTCAACTGAACGCAATTACGAAGAGCACACTTGGTAAAACATGCTCAGAGCTTATTGATGAATATATTATTCTAGAATCCAAGAGATACCTTCTTGCGACTTCCAACCAGGTAACGCAGATAGCATATCACCTGGGTTACGAAGATGTCTCATACTTTATCAGATTTTTCAAAAAACACACGGGACATTCACCGGAGTCTTTTAGAAACAATTTCAGGTAAGTCCTATTCAACTTTATTTTTGTCCTATTCTTCAGATTTCTGCATGAAATACCTTTGTGCTAACAAAGTAATAATCAAAAAAAAAATCTGCATGAAAACAAAAGTAAAATTAATCGCATCCTTAAAGATATGGATTGTAATCTATCCATCAATCACTCTGTTTCTTTATCTGTTTGGAGAAACATTATCTGTCCTGCCATTGTATCAAAGGACGTTGTTACTTACCCTATCATTGGTTCCATGGATAGTTTTTGTCGGTATGCCGCTTGTGGAGTCATTGATCCGCCTGGCTTCACCGACCCGTAATAAAGATAATTCGTAAACGCGATAGCCATGTTGTTATTCACAGCCTTTCTTTGAAGCATAAGAAGGTGTTGGAAAGTTTCTTATCGTTTCATCTTAATAAAGCAAAAAAAATCGATGGCAGATCATAATAAATTCGATGTCATAATAATCGGAGGGAGCTATTCGGGCCTCGCGGCAGCAATGGCTCTAGGCCGAGCGTTGCGGAAAGTGATGGTTATTGACAGTGGCAAACCATGCAACAGGCAAACGCCTTACTCACACAATTTCATTACGCACGACGGAAAACCACCTGGGGAAATAGCCACTCTTGCAAAACACCAGGTGCAAATGTACGATACAATACGGTTCTTTAACGGTATGGCTATTAAAGGGACTAAAACAGAAAGTGGATTTGAGATTCAAACATTGTCAGGTGAAAGGTTTGGCGCCAAAAAATTAATATTTGCCACCGGCATCAAAGATATACTGCCCAACGTGGAAGGATTTGGTGAGTGCTGGGGAATCTCAGTACTTCACTGTCCTTATTGCCACGGGTATGAAGTTAGGAATGAGCGAACAGGCATCGTTGGTAACGGTGAATATGGGTTTGAATTCGCGAGTCTAATTTCAAACTGGACAAAAGATCTCACATTATTCACCAACGGAAGATCTACTTTAACAACCGAACAAGCTGCAAAAATTAAAAGTCATCGCATAAATATTGTGGAGACTGAAATCGATAGGTTTGAGCATACAAAAGGGCATCTGCATAGCGTAATTTTTAGAGATGGCACAACAGCGTCTACTAAAGTCATATATACACGTGTCCCGTTTGAACAACATTGTGTTATCCCGGAAACGTTGGGATGTGAATTAACGGATGAAGGATACATTAGGATTGATTCTTTTCAAAGAACTACTGTTTCCGGAATTTTTGCATGTGGTGATAATGTAAATCGTATGCGCACGGTGGCCAATGCTGTAGCGATGGGCACAACCGCTGGTATGATGGTAAATAGAGAAATGACTTTGGAGGAATTTGCCTGAATCTTTTAAAACCATTTAATCATTCCTTTTATCTTTGGAATTCGATTAATCATAAAACGCATCAGCAGCGCATAAATTCATTAAAAATAGAAGTATGTCCATCACAAAAGAGTCTGATTTAATCGGAATGAAAAAGGCAAGCGAAGCCGTTGCATATACCTTGAAGCAAATGAGAGATTATGCGCGGCCTGGGATGACGACAAAACAATTGGATAACTATGGTGGACAAATTCTCCGGAACTTCGGCGCAAAATCTGCACCGTTTTTGACCTATGGTTTCCCTGGTTGGACGTGTATCAGTGTAAACAATGAATTCTGCCATGGTATCCCATCAGATAGAAAAGTTCTGAGTGAAGGGGACTTAATTAATATTGATGTCTCTGCGGAACTGGATGGCTATTGGTCGGACAACGGAGGTTCCTTTGTTCTTGGTACAAAAGTGAACCAACATCAAAAGTTAGTCAATGCTTCAAAGGAGATTTTGCATAAGGCAATCTACAATATAAAAAGTGGCGTTCGCCTTTCCGACATTGGGTTTCTCATGGAAACAGAGGCGAAGAAAAGAGGCTACCGTGTAATCAAAAATCTGACAGGCCATGGAATCGGCCGAAGCCTTCACGAAGCGCCTGCCGAGATAGCAAACTTCAGAAATCCCCTGAACCTGACCAGGTTTAAGAAAAATTCGGTCGTTGCCATTGAGACTTTTATTTCTACCACGTCAACATACGCTGAAACTTTACAGGACGGCTGGACAATGGTTGGAAACAAAGGAGGTTTTATGGCACAGCACGAACACACTATTGTAGTCACAGATGGTAAGCCGATTGTGTTGACGGAGATGAATGAGATATGGTGATGGCTGGGTTACGCTTTTCCAGATTACATGATTTAGAGTTGTCAGTTGCCTAATAACTTGGATTTAGGGGTCACCCTGTCTCTTCCGATCTAAGAATTGATAATACCGATTGCCTCAAGGAAATACAAGACTGTACAACCTACTTACGCAGACCTTACACGTCTTTTACCGGCGTGGAGCGTATAACTATGTTCTGAAAGTTTCGTTCCACGGCATTTACCTTTTATAAAATACCTTTTGCATAAATGAAGCTACTTTTCTCATAAGTACCGGAGTGATCATGCGTCGTTTGAATCTTCAAAAAACTATATAACGATCATGAAAAAACGTATTTCTCTTTTGCTGGTATTTACAGCAATCTTTTTTTCCGCCTGCTCGGATTCCGAAGGTTTTGGTTACGGAGAGTCGCCGCGTAAGAAGAACCCTTTCCGGAACCATTCAAATGCAATTGTTCTTCAGTGGAACACCATTGCTTTTGAAACTATGCAAGGGCCAACGTACGACCCGATGATTGCATCGCGAATTTTTGCTATGGTTCACATCGCCATGCATGATGCACTCAATGGTATTGCGCCCATGTATGAAACATACACGTTGCAGCAACAAGATAAGAAGGCAGATCCGATAGCGGCGATTTCTTCGGCAGCGTATACTGTGCTTGTCGAAACGTTTCCAGATAAGAAGGGCCAACTGGATGCCGCGCTTGCACAAGCCATCAAGGATGTTAAGTCTGCCGACGCGAAGGAACGCGGTGTGGCATTAGGAGCATTGGCAGGAAAGGCAATCATTACGCGACGAATTAATGATGGTGCTTTCCAAAATCCAATTGCTGAAATCAACAACCCTCAGCAACCAGGGTTATATCAACCCGTTCCTCCAACACCATTTGTATATGCGCCTTTTTGGGCAACACTTCCGACATTTGGACTTGAGTCGCCAAACCAGTTTCGCATTGCAGCAATGCCAGCGCTCAATAGTGCGGAGTATACCGAAGATTTTAATGAAGTAAAGGCAAAAGGGATAAAGGAAAACAGTACGCGAACATCTGAAGAAACAACCATCGCGAAATTCTGGTACGAGTTCTCAGAGATCGGGTGGAACCGGGTAACAGCTACTGCCGCCGCGGACAAAAACCTCGACCTTATATCAACGGCGCGCCTATTTGCGTTGGTAAATATCGCGCTTGCCGATTCATACATCGCTGGCTGGGATTCCAAATTTCACTATAACTTCTGGCGCCCGTATACTGCAGTACGTGCTGCTGCAACCGACGGAAATGATAACACCTCCGAAGATGCATCCTGGGAGCCACTGATGAACACGCCGCCCGTGCACGACTATCCATCAACTCATAGTACTTTGGGTAACGCTGCGGCTACTGTTTTAAATGAATTGATCGGTGCTAATACGGGTTTTACCATGACGTCTACCAGTGCCGAGCCTGCAAACAGTACCCGTACATTTGTGAATTTCTCGAAGGCTGCTGAAGAAAATGCTGATTCACGGGTGTTCGCCGGAATTCACTTCCGCTTCTCCTGCGAACAAGGCCTTGAGCTTGGAGAAAAAATCGGGAATTGGGTTGTTGAGCATCAGCTAAAAGCCAAACCGGATAACAAAGGATTTTGAGATGATAAAAAAGAGACTCACTACAAGTCTCTTTTTTTATGTTTAAATGTAATATATCGAAATACCCATGCAGGACAATTCCGAATAAAAAATCTTGCGATATAATTCGAATAATAGCTGTCTCCAAACTGGAGACAGCTATTAAACGTTATTTCAGCTCGCACACGTAACGAAATTCCAAACTCCCCGTTCCACTACTCTGTTAATCTTCGTTTTGTGAATAAATCAGAAATCAAGGCTGACATCATCTCTTCCATTGGTTCCCTGTTATCAAAAGTTCAGGATGGCAAAATTACAAAGTCTGCTGATTTCGGAACCTTTGTCTGCTCCATTGAAAACTATGATCACTTTAGTATCGTCCGGCGAGATTTTGAGACTTCCGGCGACGCGATGAGTATCCCGTTTTCTTGCAACGAGGCGACTATACAAATGATTTTTTCGTTAAATGGCTATTCGGCTTTCAATGACCGGTTTGATCCGTTTCTTTTATCACCGGTGAGCCATTGTATAAACTTTTTTAAGCATTATGAGTGCCGCAATTTGCTGGATGAGCATGCGCGGCAGAACGATATTACTTTCCGTCTGAAAAAGAGTTTTTATACTGATCTGCTTACAAATCATCTTTCGGTATCCGAAGACAGGATGCCTGAAATGATACTTCATCAAACAGAATTCAATACCATCAATGAGCACATTCCGGCAGATGCAGGAATTCTCGGAATTCTGAAAAATATCATGGACTGTCCTTACAAAGGGGATATGAAAGCAGCTTTTATCCGTGAACACATAAGGGCCCTGCTTACGTTGCAACTATTCCACTTCAACCCAATCATCAGCGGAAAAAAAATCCGGCAGGATGGAAGAATCAATAGACGTGATGCGGATATCCTGCATGAAGTAAAGAAATATATAGATCAACATTTTCTCGACCCTACATCACTTGAGATGCTGTCGAGGCACTTTGGTATCAATGACTTCAAATTGAAGCATGGTTTCAAAATGCTGTTCGACACTTCTCCGATTAGATATTTGCAGTATAAGCGGTTGGAATACAGTCGCTTTTTGTTACGTGACACTGACAAGACGATTAAAAAGATTGCGGATGAAATCGGATATACACACGCCGCAAATTTCACTGCCGCATTCACGAAGACTTTCGGTAAGTCACCGCTCTACTATCGCAGCGGAAGCCAGGAACGTTACGAACTGATAGCGAACGAAATGGCAGCCAGTTAGCTCTTTTGTTTGTGATGCAATTGATCATTCTCAGCTTACATCTTTTTTTTAACCTAACGAAAGGCGGCATCGTACCTACGATTTTTCGGGTGTAGTTCCTACATTGCTTTTCCTCGGTACTCTAGTAACGTCAATGATAAATTTCTATTGTGAACTGGCAATTCTGTGCTGTTTGGTGTGGTATAATTTTCCACCGTTTCAAAACCAAAACTTTTATAGTATTGGATGATCGTTGGATTTGCAGCCCAAGTGTCCATCCGAATGGAGCTTAACCCTTTCTCCCTCGCATGCCCGATTGCCCATCGAACTACGGCTCCGAAAAGTTTTTGTCCTTTGAATAGCGGATTGATTACGATTCTGTGCAAATAAATAGAATTTCCTTTATCTAAATCTCTCCAGATTATTTTGTCACTGTATGCAACGCTAAAGACAATCGCAATTGTGTTATCAATGATGATCTTGTATTGATTTTTATTTTCAATGTCTTTTACAATAGCGCCTTTATCGTAGTCTCTCCAGACCGGAAAACCTTTCTTTTCCTGATATAAAATTGAATGTTCAAACAGTTGGTAGATAAAGGGAAGATCATCCAATCCCGTATGGCAAATTTTGTGGTGATTTTGCATAGCGATACAGTAAGCAAGGTTTTAAAAGAGCACCAATTACGTCAAACTATTATGATGCGCATAAGTTGCGTTGTGCCAGTAGTAGACTGTATCTACCGTCTGGGGAAGAAATAGCCTCCCATATTTCATAAAATTCGGATAATAAAGAAAACTTGTAACCTTTTTAAAGCGTGCGAGTATTCCCATTATACCCAAAATTTTACGCTATGAGATTCCCCATCTACGCCCTCTTTGTTTGCATGACCATGTCACTCATTTCAACTTACGGCTTTTCCCAGGAAGTGGATCCAAAAGCTGACGAGCCACAATCTGAAAAAGAACCCTCCAAGATAAAAGAGACTGACGAAGAATCATCGAGACACAGGGGTTTGAGAAAAATAGCGACGGGATCCGGGGAGATGGATATCAATATCCATATTGAGGAAGCGGTGGAGGAAGTCAACATAGAGGCAGTTGTCGAGGAGGCTTTGGAGTCAGTTGAGTTTGCCCTTGGAGATATCGAGACCGAGATTGACCACATCGAAACCAACCTTCACGAGCTGAACGTTGATCTGGAACTAACCAATGCTGATATCGAGGACATAGACATCATCGAGGACATAGACATCGAAATTAAGCCCATTGAGATTGATTTAGATGAGATGAATCTTGACATTGAAATCGATGCTGACTGGGTCCAGGATAACGAAGTTGACTACCGCCATGACGAGTCTAATTCAGAAGTTGATCTGAATGAGGACAACGAGGAAATTAAAATCAATTTGGATGATAGTGTCGATCAGTCACAACAGAACGATCCTACTAAAGGGCTTAAAAAGGTCAACTGAGACGTCTCTAATTCATTTTGATAATTCACCTATCTCCCCTTCAAAGCAATAGCTTTCTTTAAATTCCGTGATGAGCTCAAATATTACAGCGGTGAAAAATGCGTATAATTGATTATAGATCACAATTGTAGATATACTACTTCCAGATCTAGAGTCATTTTACGCAATCCCGCACGCGCGGAGACTGACTGCCCGATGAGCCCATGAACTTGCCTCCAATTATGGAACCGCGTAAATGAATACACGAATTTTTTTTGGTGTATCACAAGCAGAATATTTTTAAAATCACTGTGCGGTGTGCATTTTTCGGCGGTACCTTCCATGAAGCATTTTATTGAATTTTCTAAGTAGTTTTTATTTTGAGTTCAGGTTAGCAACCTTTCCATTTCCTTGTGACGGATAATTTTGATGAAAAAGTTAAAAAAAGTTATGAAATACGAGGAGAAAAATCGAAACTGTGTCTCTCGTACTTATAAAGATTTCAGAACTCAGGACATTAATATTTTCGGGAGAACTTAAAAAAAACAAAATGGATACAAGTCGCAGGGAGTTTTTAAAAATTTCGGGCCTTACCGGAATGGGATTAGCTAGCACCTCTGTATTGAATGATTACAACGTGGCGGCAGCGACCCTTAACAGACCTAAGGCCAAACGATTCAATATGTGCGGATATGCCGCGCCAAAAATTCCGACCGTCCGGATCGGCTTTATCGGATTGGGTAACAGAGGACCAGGGGCTGTTGAAAGGATGACGCATGTGGAAGGGACAGAAATAAAAGCATTATGCGACATACGTCCCGAAAAGGTGAACGCGGTGAAGAAAAAACTGGAAGGATCGATACATCATCCGGAAGTATATACAGGTCATGCAGAAGAATGGAAAAAAATGTGTGACCGTTCGGATATTGATCTGGTATACATTGCAACGCCTTGGTCTTTACACGCACCCATGGCCGTTTATGCCATGAACCACGGAAAGCATGTATGTATTGAAGTGCCTGCAGCCAAAACGTTGGAGGAGTGCTGGCAATTGGTCGAGACATCAGAGCAGACAAAAAAACATTGTATCATACTGGAAAATTGCTGCTATGACTTTTTTGAATTATTAACACTGAACATGATCCGGCAGGGTTTGTTTGGAGAGATTATTCATGGTGAAGGCGCTTATATCCATACGTTACTTCATGAAAATTTTGAAAAAGATCAATATTATGACATGTGGCGTCTGAAAGAAAATTTGCGCAACGGCAATTTATATCCGACGCATGGTTTAGGACCTATCGCGCAAGCAATGGATATTAATCGCGGAGATAAAATGGACTACTTAGTTGCAGTCTCTAGTGCGGATTTTCAAATGGCAGCTATGGCAAATGAGCTGGCCTCCAAGGATGACTTTTATAAGCCTTTTGCAAATAAAAAGTTCCGGGGAAATATGAATACAACAACCATCCGAACCAGCAAAGGTCGCACGATCATGTTGCAGCATGATGTAACATCTCCGGCAGTGTATTCACGCATTCATAAAGTCAGTGGCACCAAAGCCTCTTGTTTGAAGTATCCGCAACCTGGGAAAATTGCTTTCGGTCATGGAGACTGGGTGAACGAGGAAGAATTTAAAAATCTCGAAAGCAAATACGTGGCGCCTATCGTGAGTAAAGTCGGGGAGATGGCAAAGCAGGTGGGCGGACATGGCGGAATGGATTTTTTAATGGACTGGCGTACGATTGACTGCCTTCGCAATGGCTTACCAGTGGACATGGATGTTTATGATGCCGCGCTCTGGAGTGCTATTGCACCATTAAGCGAGAAATCCGTTTCCAATAGATCAAATTCTGTGGATATTCCTGACTTTACATCAGGCTCTTGGAAAGAAAATGTTCCGGTTGACATTTCGCTTACAAAAGGAGGGACCACAAAGGTGGTTATGTGAAGAGAAAATAGCGTCGTGCCTTTACGTCGGGTAACTCTTTGATCCCGTTTAATTTTATATTTCGTTTAATAGTCGGTCTGAAAAAGGCTAGAGCGAGCGGGGTTCAAGTGTATCTAAGCACCGTAGGAAAACATTCTCGGAGATAAGTAAATGGTGTTACAGGTCAGCTAAAGTTTGTTGAGAATTAAACGGAGTTGCAACGCATGGGCTACAAGTAATTGGTTTGCCAGTGTAACTTCCGTGAATAATATCCCAGGATAGATAATCAATAAAAAGGCTGCCCTTTTGAGGCAGCCTTTTTACACTTGAGTGGTCCTTATGACTATTTCTGTACGCTTTTGTCTTTATCTTTGTCTTTGCCCTTCATCATATTTCCGTCGGCATCAAATTTTACTGTTTTTGTTTCGGCACCATTTTTTAATTCCACTTTGTAAATTGTCTTTCCATCTTTTTCCTTTTTAAAAGCATTGCTTACCGTCCAGCCACTATAGTCCTGACCTTGCAGCGATGCTGTAATAGCTGCAGGAAGATCGCTTGTGGCAATAGGTTGCATTTCAGTACTGGTATTTTGACCTTGGGTGGCAGGTTGTTGAGCAGCAGGGGTAGAAGCGTCCTGAGCAAGAGCGGCAATCGAAGCGGAGCACATAACTAGTGCAAATAATAATTTTTTCATAACTGATAATTTTTTAGGTGAGAGATTATTTTATTACTCCACTATAACACGGGGGCAAGGGTAGTGTTTATTTCTGGGCAAATAAAAATTTAAAAAAAGCGGGCTATCGCCTATTTCTGGCACTGCTATTGAGAGGCCCGTTTTTATAAACGAAGGCTAACGTCGGACGAGTTACAAAATTTCGTAGCCGATAGGCTTGTAGCTAAAGTTATTAGACATCCCTGCTGAACAGGCGGTCATACCCACTATAAGATCCATTTTTGCTTCAAGCGTTATGGAGTCGCCTGCTTTACTCTTCGGCGGCAGAACAGATAGTTTACCAGTTTCTCCGTTAACATCTACATGCATAAAGATATTGAAGCACGTTGGAATGGTGTCGCCTGAAATGCCATATTCTGCAAGGGCACCTTTAAGATTACCAAAACATCCATGATGAGGATCTGTGTGCCCATAAGTAATTCGAAACATTTCTGCACTGCAAGGCGCTAAAAGAAAATCATGCCTGCCCACCGTGTCTTCGATAATTTGAAACATTTCATTGCTCCTGTTGGAATAAAATACATGCCCCTTTGTTAAAAATAGCGTCTCGGCATAGTCCAGTGTACGACCTGACGAGAGGTATTCTGTTCTGTCTTGCAGGTTATAACATATAAAGTCAGAAACCTGCTCACCCTGAACGTCGTAAACTTGGAGCTTGTCACCTTTCTTTAACGTAAAGGCTACACCTGACCGTGGTGGAATGATGTTCATATTACTTGAATAAAGGACAGCGCCAATCGGTGGGATACTTTCTGCCACTGTATTGATAAACCTCCGATGCTTCGTTAAAATCTTTAAGCATCGGGTTGACAGATCCGGAATAAACAATATCTCGTTGGCGAACCACGTCTCTCATTTTTTGGAATTTGTTCGACGCTCTGAGTTTTTCAAATTCAGCATGAGGATTAAAAACCAACGTTGGATAAGTAAATTGTCGTGCCTTTCTGCTGCTTGAAGCATGAAGTCCAACGATAAAGAAGGCCTCTGCTTTCAAACTGAAACTATAACTGGTTGACAGAGGATCTGAAGCTACCCGTGGATCGTGTTGAAAATATTTCTTGTCCAAAGCTGAGAGGGCGCTCAATCGCTGCCACAGCAATTCATCAAAATCATTTTCAGATATGTGAAGCGGTTCTTTAAAAATTACGGCAGCGCTATAGTACATGTCATTTGATGACCGGTATCCATCTACAAAGTCATAAATGAATTGCAAAATATCAGTGTCCTGTCCAGGACTTTTCATATCGGATACCACCATACACTTAATATGATTTCTGGCAAGCGCTGCCTTGGCGCCAACGCATGGAAAGCTCTTTTCACCCAGAAATTCCCTGTACTTCTTTTCGATCAACACTTCTGATTTCATGACTTTCTTGCTTATTTAGGGTTAATGCATAGTGATGCACTTCGCGTTTAGTTTTCTGGTTGTCAGTTTGTATTTCGTTGAAAGACTTGAACTCTAATGCTCTCAACTTCTTGAAATGTTTTCTTGCTTTCAGCAGATGACGAACGCCTCGGAGGAAACCCCAGTACGGAACGCCTTTTTTATTGTTTAAAACTGAAATCTGAAAGAGTATATGCCAATGTTCCAGTAAAATCTTTATTGCTTTTAAAAGGGAGTTGCCATCGCCATAAACGTGGTGTGGCTCTGCACCACTTCCATTGAATTCCAGGATCGAAAAATTCTTCCCATTTTTTAAGTCGTCAATACTTCGGCATTTGATGTCATAGCGACCGAAATAAAAATCACCAACATGACTTAGGTTGTCGAAAAATTCAAGGAGCTTTTCATCCTTTTCGTGTTCGAGGCTAACAAGTTTTCCGCCGCGGCTTAAGTTTAGCGCATCACATAGAACGAAATTCTCGCCGCATGGTATAACGTGTTTTAAAGATGTCGCGTGCTTTATCTTCATTTCCTCGAGTCGGAATTGAACACGTGGATATTTCAGCATTAATTCATACAGGTTGGAAACCCCATTTCCTGTTATCGAAAGACATTCTTTTCGAACGAATCCTGTAATAGTACCTTTTACGTTGTTTGGAAACCTATAGTAAAAGACACTTACTTCTAAGGGGTATGGAATATATTCCTGGAGAAGATAATCGACTTTCATCTTACCATGATATTCAAGGAGCTCCTGAAGGGAATGGATCTTTCGGAACATCAGGCCCATTCGTCCCACGTCTGGCTTCACAGCCACTGGAAAATTGAAACACATTGCTTGAGCTTCAACTTCTGTGTCTGATGCAGTAGTGCAAATGTATCTTGTTCGTGGATAAGTACCCTCTGGCAGCCTTTTATACATTTCCATTTTATTTTCTCCCTCGTATCCGCCGAAAGTCAGCGTTGGATTCGCCGCCGTAAAAAACCAACAAGACCTTGCTCTAATGCAGTGTAGAATCCAGAATGGAATCATGGGAATGTACTTTATCAGCCAGGGCCAGGTTTCCCAATGTTTCAGTCTGTAAATATTTTTTTTCAGGTTTGACTGAAGGGTATTTTTTTTCATAGTACAGTGTAGGCAGAACCGAGGTGCTGTGACTGGTTCTTCTTTTTAACTATCAGAATTGTTTTTTGTTCAGAAGGAAATGCTGTAAAGAATTATAAAATGCTCTAAAAGGAGATCTTAAATGACAGTCGGTATTTCAAAGGAAAATGTAATTATTGCAGGTTCTCGTACAGCCTCGCAGATGCCGGAGTAACTAAGAAAAAGGACCGTTTAAAAGTATCTTCGATCCACTAAACTTTGTTGATTCGACCTTCCACTTGCCAATTGGATTAAGAACCCAAATATTCTCCGTTTTAACGTCGGCCGCCGCATGTACAAAAGCTCAACCATAAAGCGTTTCTGCCGTTGATGTTTGCGACAATCGTTTGCAACTTAGTCTTTGTTTGAAAGCCATAAAAGATCGTTTGAATTCCATAATTTTTAATCCAAACATTCATGCAAACTTTGCATTTTAGACGGACTACCCACTACAGAGATATGACTCCCAGATCCAAGCTATTATTGATTATGTTTTTTTTGTCGATGCTATCGCATCACGTCTCAGGGCAGGATGTCCTTACGATGCAGGAAGCGCTCACGCTTGGCGTTATGAACTATGGAACTATAAAGTCTAAAACTTTTCAGGTTCAAAGTTCTCAACATGCGTTGTCGCAGGCAAAACGGGAATACCTGCCTAACATTGTTTTGTCAGCACAGCAAACTTATGGCACCATCAACGGACAGAATGGTCCGCTTTATGGTTTCGGAGGTTTTGGTGTCGGATCTTCTGGTTTGCCATTGCCGGAACAAAATTGGAATGCCGCCTTTGGTGCGTTATACCTCGCAAATATTAATTGGGAAGTGTTTACGTTTGGTAGAGCACGTGGGAGAATTCAAGTCGCGCGGGCCACGCAGGCAATAGCTGCGCGTGACCTTGAACAAGAACAGTTTCAACATCAGGTTAGAGTCGCTGCGGCATATCTCAACGTTTTGGGTACGCAACGCCTTGCGGCGGCCCAACAAAAAAATCTTGCACGTGCGGAGGTTGTTCAGCGCTCGGTCTCCGCACGTGCAAAAGGTGGATTGGTCGCAGGCGTAGACTCTGCACTTGCGAACGCAGAAGTTGCGAATGCTAGGATCGCTTTGTTACGAGCGTTGGATTTCCAACAGGAGGAGGAGAAAAAACTTGTACTGTTGTTGGGCACGGTAGGTTCCAACACGCCATTAGACAGCAGCTTTGCTTTTATAACGCCAGCCCTGGAGCCAAAGGATACGAGCGTGATAAGTTCTCATCCGATACTTAATTTCTATCAAAGCAGGGTGCAGCAAAGCCAGGCGCAAATTAATCTTAGCAGGAAGTCTTACTTTCCCTCGCTTAGCCTTGTCGGTATTTTTCAAGCACGAGCCTCTGGCTTTGAAGCGCAGTATGTGCAGGATCAAACCGCGTTTACGCACAGTTATGGCGATGGTATATCCCCAACCAGGGCTAACTATCTGGTAGGCATCGGGCTGACATGGAATCTGACATCTCTAATGCGCACGAATGCACAAGTGAAGTCTTTGAGTTATTTGAATATGGCGGCGCAAGCCGAACTGGAGCTCGCCTCTCAGGAAATAAATACACAAACACAGATCGCTAACGCAAAGCTTTCTAATGCGCTTCACATCCAACAAGAGGCGCCTATCCAAGTACAGTCTGCAACGGATGCCTATACGCAAAAAAGCGCGCTGTATCGAAATGGACTAACAACGCTGGTAGACGTCACTCAAACATTATATGCACTTAACCGCGCAGAAACAGATCGTGATCTTGCTTTTATCAATGTATGGCAAGCCCTGTTATTAAAAGCCGCAGCCACTGGCGATCTTAATTTATTTACAAACGAATTGACCAGATAATGAATTTAATACAACTCGCATTACGCAGACCAATCTCTGTTTTAGTACTGGTAGCAGGCTTATTCTTCTTTGGTATATTGGCTATTCGCGATATCAAAGTGGATATTCTGCCGAGAATGAATTTGCCGGTCATTTATATCGCTCACCCGTTTGGCGGATATACTCCCAATCAAATGGAAACTTATTTCGGTAAACAGTATAACAACATCCTGCTGTTTGCGAATGGTGTGAAAAGTATTGAGACAAGAAATATTCAGGGCCTTACCTTGATGAAACTGACGTACTATGAGGGTACGAACATGGCACAGGCTGCTGCCGAACTGAGTTCGTTGTCCAGTAGGATTCAGGCAATTTTTCCTCCTGGTTCCAATCCTCCTTTTATCATCCGGTTCGATGCATCTTCATTACCGGTAGGTCAGTTGGTCTTGAGTAGTCCGACACGCAGCAACAACGAACTACAAGATCTGGCTAACATTTATGTCCGGGCATCGTTCACATCGATACCTGGATTATTGGCACCAGCGCCATTTGGTGGTAACGTGCGTACCATTGAGATCAATGTCGACCCTGAACGACTGCGTTCGCACAATCTCACGCCCGATCAGATTGTAGAAGCTATTCGGCTGAATAACCAGACAGCGCCGTCAGGCAACGTTAGAATAGGTGACACGAACTACATCACCCCAACGAATAATACGTTGAAAGAGATTAAAGACTTCGAAAATATTCCCCTTTTTAAAGGGGCGGTTCAGAATCTTTACCTGCGGGATGTGGCCACGATCAACGATGGTGCCGACGTAACGGCAGGTTATGCGTTGATCAACGGGAAACGATCTGTTTATATTAGCGTTGCAAAGTCAGCAGATGCATCTACCTGGGACGTTGTAAACCAGTTGAAGGCGAACCTTCCACGCATCCAAAGCACGTTACCGGAAGATGTTAAGTTGTCGTACGAGTTCGATCAATCGGTTTATGTAATCAATTCTGTCAAGAGTCTGATAACAGAAGGCGCAATAGGCGCCATTCTTACCGGCCTGATGGTTTTGCTTTTTCTGGGTGACAGGAGAGCTGCGTTGATTGTTATTCTCACGATTCCCACCGCAGTAATTGCGGGCGTGCTGTTCTTGAAATTATTTGGGCAGACAATCAACATTATGTCCCTCAGCGGACTTGCCCTGGCCATCGGTATACTCGTTGACGAAAGCACGGTAACCATCGAAAATATTCACCAGCATTTCGCGATGGGGAAACCTAAGGCTGTCGCCATTTGGGATGCATGTCGTGAAATTGCACTGCCTAAATTACTGATCCTGTTCTGTATCCTGGCTGTATTTGCTCCTGCGTTTACGATGGTTGGAATACCTGGCGCTTTATTCTTGCCACTTGCACTCGCCATTGGGTCTTCAATGGTTGTATCATTCCTGCTATCGCAGACCTTCGTTCCAGTAATGGCCAACTGGTTAATGAAACCGCATGAAGGCCATGCACATATTAGTGATGGTAAACGCAGTACGAACTTATCCCGGTTTGACAAATTCAAAAACAGGATAGTGAATTTTGTTGATCGGTTGTCCCCTTCGAGGAGGGTTATAGGAATCGCATATTTAATTGTTGTCACGGCGCTGGCGGTATTGTTCATTGAAAACATTGGAAGAGATGTACTTCCACGCGTAGACTCCAGTCAATTCCAGCTGCGTCTTCGGGCGCCGAATGGAACGCGGATCGAACGTACCGAAGAGAAAGTGCACACAGTTCTAAAGGAAATTGAAACCATGGTTGGGAAAGAACGCGTTGCCATCAGTTCTGTTTATGTGGGGCAGCATCCGGCTTTATTTTCGATCAGCCCAATCTACCTTTTTACAGCAGGTCCCCATGAAGCCGTATTTCAAGTAAGTCTAAAAAATTATGATGGCGATATGGATGATTTCAAAGACCAGGTGCGTGATCGGGTTCGGGAGTTAATGCCAGACGTGAAGCTGTCATTCGAACCGATTGAACTGACAGAAAAAGTGTTAAGCCAAGGTTCCCCAACGCCAATAGAAGTGAGGGTTGTTGGAAAAAACAAACAGATCAATGAAACGTATGCAAAGAAGTTGGTGGAAAACCTATCAAATATTAACTACTTCCGTGATGTACAGATTGCCCAACCGTTGGAATATCCCGCGTTAAACATAGACATTGATCGTACGCGTGCCGCGCAGTTGGGTATTGACATGAATGACATTTCACGGTCGCTGATTGCTGCGACTTCATCGTCGCGTTACACAGAGAAAAATGTTTGGGTTGACGAGAAGGGCGGCTTTTCTTACAGTGTTCAGGTACAGGTACCGTTGAACCAAATGAAAAGTCAAGAGGACATCAACGCTATTCCTTTGCTTAGGAATGCGAACCGCCCCGTACTTGGCGACGTAGCGACCATTACGCCCGGGGTTACCTATGGTGAAAATGATAACCTGGGTGCAATTTCGTTTCTTTCGGTGACAGCTAACGTGTACCAAACGGATTTGGGATCGGCTCAAAAGGATGTACAGTACGCTATCGAATCCCTGGGAGAATTGCCCAGAGGATTATTTATTGAATCGATCGGCTTGGGTAAAGTTTTAAACGAAACATTGTCAAGCCTTCAGGGAGGATTATTGGTAGCCGTGGTGGTTATTTTCCTGATGCTTGCTGCAAATTTCCAGTCGTTTCAAGTTTCATTTATTGTGCTTACGTCTGTCCCTGCCGTTGTACTGGGTGCGTTGTTGTTGCTTTTGCTTACGGGATCAACTTTAAATCTTCAATCGTACATGGGCATCATCATGTCTGTGGGCGTATCCATCGCCAACGCTGTATTATTGATTACCAACGCAGAACAGATACGGAAACGCACAGGTGATGCTGTGTCGGCAGCGAAGGAGGCCGTAAGTTTGCGTTTGCGCCCAATAATCATGACCAGCGTGGCTATGATTGCCGGTATGTTGCCGATGGCGATTGGACATGGTGAGGGGGCCGAACAAGTTGCGCCCTTAGGACGTGCAGTCATAGGAGGCTTGTTGTTTTCAACCGTAGCAGTACTGATTGTCCTACCCTTAATTTTTTCCTGGATTCAAAACAAGGCAAGTATTGCTTCTGTGTCGCTCGATCCAACCGATCATGAAAGTAAATTTTATACTCCGAACTAATTGATATGTTAAAAATTGTAAGCCCATCTTTATTTTTTATTATGCTGTTGAGCATTGTCACCAGCAGCTGCAATAATTCTCCGGCGACGGATGAATCAAAATCTGATACCAAGCCCGCGGACGCTGCCTCAGAAAAGATCATACTGAAAAAAGACACATTAGAAACTACCTTGACGATTCCCGGCGAGCTTATGGCATACCAACAGGTTGACCTTTATGCTAAGGTGACAGGATTTGTGAAGGAATTGAAAGTTGATATCGGCTCAAAAGTAAAGATGGGCCAGGTGTTGATTACCTTAGAGGCACCGGAGATGATGTCACAACTTTCGGCAGCACAATCAAGACTGAAATCTCAGGAGGCATTGTTTACCGCAAGTCAGGCTAATTATAACCGCCTTGTAGAAACCAGCAAGACACCGGGAACGATCTCACAAAATGATCTTGAACAAGCAGAGGCGAAGAAAAGCGCCGACTATGCTAACCTTGAGGCTGCACGCGCCAGTTTCAGAGAAGTCACGGATATTAAAAACTACCTGGTCATTCGGGCACCCTTTGACGGAACAATCACCGCGCGAAATGTAAATGTAGGGGCGTATGTTGGGCCTAGCGGCAAAGGATCTGAGCTCCCGGCGCTTACACTTCAGCAGCAGGCCAAACTCCGATTGGTCATCTCGATTCCGGAAAGTTATTCTGGTTATTTCAAGCAAGGTGATGAGGTGGCATTCAAAGTGCGATCGATGCCCTCGGAAAATTTCAAAGCGAAGTTGACAAGGCTTTCAGGTGCCCTTGACCTTCGGCTTCGTTCTCAACGGGCGGAAGCAGATATTGAAAACAGCGATGGTAAGCTGCTGGCTGGTACGGTGGCGGATGTTAGTACAACGCTTCATTCTTCCAGCAATTCCTTCATCGTTCCTAAAAGCACGGTTGTAAATGCAGCAGAAGGCGTCTACGTGATAAAAATTGTAAATGGAAAAGCTGCATACGTTCCAGTGAAAAAAGGATTGGAAGCAAATGGGATGGTGGAAGTATTTGGTGCGTTAGCTGAAAACGACACGTTGTTAAAAAAAGGGAGCGACGAGATAAAGGCAGGGCAGGAGGTAAGATAATGAGCAGCAAAGCTAATGGTTATAGTTTCTGATATCAACCGCCGTGCACGTAATTCTTGGAACATAACATATATCATATTCTGATTATTCCATTCATGATTTAAATCATTGGATGAAGCTGCTGCATTCATTAACATTGAGAACACTTAAAGTTAGCATAGACAGGCCGTTATGAAATATGATTTTAGTTTTCTTTTTAGTAGAGAAGAAGGTGTATGCCAAATTTCGCTTGTTCTCGCCCTTTCGTTAGCATTGATTTTGCCTGGCTGTTCTGATTCTGAAGTGGATTCTAGCGCGAGAAAGAATGTATGGACAAGAATGAGTGATTTTCCAGGTGAGGCGAGATTTGAAGCACAGTCATTTACGATTAATGGAAAAGGTTATCTTGTTGGAGGATATTCGTCGAACCAATACAATCATTATACATCATATCGAGATGTTTGGGAATACAATCCGGACAGTGATGAGTGGACAAGAAAAAATGATGTGCCAGGGATATTTGCAATCATGAAAATTTCAGTAATAGATACCAAAGCGTATGTTTTTACACAATCTACTGTTCAATTTTGGATGTATGATCCCTTCAATGATACATGGACAAGAAAGGCGGATTTTCCTGGCGGCTATCGATCTTCAACCAGTACCTTTACTATTGGTGGAAAAATGTACGTGACCTGTGGTCGGGAAAAAATTGGTCCTACTTACTACAACGACGCGTGGGAATACGACCCGGTTACTGATGCTTGGACACAACTGGCTGACCTGCTATTTGGGGCTAGATATTTTAGCCTGGCGTGCGCTACCTCTCAACATGGGTACTTAGCATACGGTTATTACAATATTGATACCTTAAATGAATTTTTGGAGTATGATCCAAAGATTGATACCTGGAAAGAAAAGACCCCAGTTCCTTTTCCTTCTTTCGTGTTCAGCAGCCAGACAGCAAATGCTGTAACGATCAATGATAAGCCATTTATCCAAAGTATTTCTTCGGAAAACAGTAAGACACTCCAACTTTTTGAATATGATCCTGCCGGTGATAAATGGCAACAGATGTCGTCATTGACTTATGAGTATAATGGAGGAATGACTATGTTTTCTATACAGTCCTTTGGCTATCTGGTAGGGGGGACCATTCCCAACTCGCACATATTTAGTAATCAAGTGTGGAGGTATGAGTATTAATCACTGGTTATTACTACATTAACCGTTGCTAAGTATTCCGCTTCATCTTGCCAATTGGTAAATATTGGTATAAACCGATCCTCCTGCACTGTATCATTCGACAAACGCCGTAAATCCCTTCTTTGATTGCAATTGTGTGTATTTAACAACCCGCTGAAAAAGTAACCTTGAGACAACATTCCTCGCGTATTGTCGGCCCAATTGCTTTTTTTACTTTTACAAATTGCTATCCATTATGCAGGTCATTTTCATTGAATACGTATATCTTATTTTTATCATCATAGCGCTGGTGATGCTGGCGAATAAATTAAAGATTGCCTACCCGATTGTACTCGTGTTGGGAGGATTAGCCCTAAGTTTTACAAAGTTCTTTTCGAATATCACGATTGACCCGGAATTGATTTTCTTCATTTTTCTTCCTCCCTTACTTTATGATGCTGCATGGCAGACATCATGGAAAGAATTCTGGAAATGGAGGCGCGTTATCACAAGCTTCGCCTTTCCGATTGTGATCATCACGTCTTGTGTCGTCGCCTTTGCATCAACAGCATTGATTCCGGGATTTACACTTGCCTTGGGATTTCTTTTAGGTGGTATTGTATCTCCACCCGATGCCATATCTGCTACGACCATCATGCGCCAAGTGAAGGCGCCCAAAATTTTGGTCAGTGTAGCCGAAGGAGAGAGCCTGCTCAATGATGCCTCTGCACTCATCGTCTTCCGATTTGCACTGGCGGCGGTAGTAACAGGACAGTTTTATTTCACCGAGGCAGTGGGTGATTTCTTTCTCGTAATTATTATGGGAACGCTTATCGGACTGGCTATTGGATTGATCTTCTATGGTATTTACCGTTGGTTACCCACAACACCAAGCATAGAAATCATTCTAAGTTTCTTAGCACCTTATTGTATGTATTATTTTGCCGAGCGATTCCATTTCTCGGGTGTTCTGGCTGTCGTTGCCGGAGGACTTTTGCTTTCCAATAAACGTGATAAGATGCTCTCTTACCAGGGACGAGTGCAAGGATCAAACGTATGGTCTACTGTTGGATTCATGCTCAACGGTGTTGTGTTTATGCTGATAGGCCTTGAGTTACCCTACATTACCAACCAGGTTGAAGAGGTAAGTCTTGGCCAGGCAATCTGGTATGGAGTAGTGATCTCGCTGGTTCTCATTGTTACGAGATTGTGCTCTGCCTTTGGCGCAGGACTTTTTACGCGGTTCATTGGACGCTTCATTACCGTGGCCGATCGAAATCCGGGGTGGAAAATACCTTTTGTTTTCGGATGGTCGGGCATGCGTGGCGTTGTTTCTCTCGCAGCAGCTTTGTCTATCCCGGTGCTCATTCAACCAGGCCACCCCTTTCCCTACCGGAACCTGATCCTGGTTATCACTTTCGTCGTGATCCTGGTGACGTTGGTTCTTCAAGGCTTAACGCTTCCGTGGATCATTAAAAAAATAAACATAGAAGATAAGTCTGCGATTCGTGAGCAAGAACATGAATTGAGTATTAGGAAAACGATCGCTGAAACTTCACTGCGATTTCTTGAACAAGCACATGGTAAGGAACAAGAATTGAATGATCATTTAAGAAATTTGTCATCAAAGCTTCGAACCGACTTAACTGTATTTCAAAAAGATGTTGATGACTTCAACAGTGTGAGTCGCAGTGTGCTCGTCGAATACCAGGATATTTACCTTGCCATATTGAATGAACAAAGAAAAGCGCTTCATGAACTCAATCATCAACAAGAATACGATGAGGAATTAGTCAGGAAATACCTCTCACTTGTTGATCTTGAAGAGACTAAACTGAGAGAGGTTTCATATAGTCGTTGACATGTCGAAAGGGATCCAGTTTAATCAAAGTGGAGACTTTGATTTTTAGGATTGAGAAGATTAAAGGGATCGTAGATGCAGCATGACGGAGTATTAATTTTACTCTGTTAATTCTTCAACCAAAATGCAGATCGCTGAATTCAGCCTTTCTTCACGCCCTCTATGAAACGATATCCTGAGCAGCGGAAGTGTGTAGGTTTGAACCCGAGCAGGATCTCGTTCAAATCAAGCTGCGAACCAGGACTTTTTAGGATTGAGAAAGATTAAAGAGATGGTGGATGCAGCACGAAACGGCATTAATTTTACTCTGTTAATTCTCTGCAATGACAGACTGACATAGAATAAAATTGGATTATTAATTGGTAGCGAATCCAACTATAGTTCAAACAAAGACAATAACCATGAAGTCTCTCTTCTATCAATTGATAAAATATCTGAGAAGACAACTATGGGCACTCATTGTCGCTTACATGTTGGGCATGCACAATTTCTACAAAGGTGAAAACAAGACACCCGATGACATCGTTATTACTATTGAATATAAGCAAGTGCAAGAAGATGGCACACCAGAGGATTGAAATCCTAGGTGAGACTTTTGATGCATATACGTATACAATTAAATTTAACAGAATTAATTCGTAGACTTTTAGTCGTCGATTCCCCCAACGCCGCATCCCTCCACTTGTGGGTACCCAATCAAACCAATTTTTCCTGCTCTTTTCAGTTTTTTTGTCCAGTCTTCCTAAATCTCAACCTGTTGCATAGTCATTAATCGAGATCCCAGCCTTAGTTTGTATACTTGTCATTGAAAAGTATTTTCATGCCGACTATCTACATTCACAAGCTGACTAGCAGAACCATCATTACTTTTGTTTCGTTATTTTCCCTGGTTGTTTACGTAGGCTGTGATAACCGCACATCCAATAAGGATCATACAACATGGACCCACTATGGAGGAAGTGCAGACCAATCTAAATATTTTCAAGCCTCCCAGATCACCAAGCAAAACGTGGGACAAATGGCGGTAGCGTGGACTTATCCTTCCGGTGATAACTTTCCTTACTTCTTTAGTCCCATAGTGGTGGATACAACGATGTATGTATTGGGAAAAAATTCTTCGCTCATTGCTGTAAACGTAGTTACCGGAAAGGAAATCTGGATTCACGCGAATCTTACTGGAATGACAAGAAGGGGTATCAACTACTGGGAAAGCAAAGACAAAAAAGACAAACGCCTGATTTTTACCCTCAATAATTCCTTGCAGGCTATTGATGCTGTCACCGGAAAATCCATCCTCACTTTTGGCGACAGCGGGTATGTGGACATGCGTCAGGGCCTCGACCGGGATCCTTCGTCCATCCGGAGAATGCAAGCCATGATGCCTGGCGTTATATATGATGATCTCGTTATCATGGGTTCTGCACCGGGTGAAAGTTATTTCTCACCCCCAGGCTATGTGAGGGCCTACAATGTTGTTACCGGCAAACTGGAATGGACCTTTCATACCATTCCTCATCCAGGAGAATTTGGTTATGATACATGGCCAAAAGATGCTTACAAATATGTGGGTGGCGTGAATGTGTGGAGTGAAATTTCAGTAGATCCCGAAAGAGGGATTGCTTATTTGCCGCTGGGATCTCCGACTTACGATTATTATGGCGGTGATCGCAAAGGAAGCAACCTGTTTGGCAACTCCCTTGTAGCATTGGACGCCCGTACTGGTAAACGGTTGTGGCATTTTCAAACTGTTCATCATGATATCTGGGACTATGATCTTTCCCCAGCGCCACAGTTGTTAACGGTAAATCGAAATGGAAAAAATATTGATGCCGTGGCGATCGCTACTAAACATGGTTTCGTATTTGTATTCGACAGGGTAACCGGTGAGCCGATATTTCCCATCGATGAAAAACCTTTTCCTAAAAGTGAAATGCCGGAAGAAGTATCGTGGCCTACGCAACCGATATCTTCGCTTCCAAGTTTTACCAGGCACGAAGTAACGAAGGAGACATTGAATCCTTATTTCCCCGACAGCATCAAACAACAATGGTACAAAAGACTGGAGTCTGCGAAATCAGGATTATATGTCCCGCCTTCAGATCAGTATGAGACCATCATGATGCCCGGTGCTTTGGGTGGTGCCAATTTTGGAAATACAGCGGCAGATCCTGAAAACGGCATCATGTACATACAGACGCAGGAATATGCATCGGTTTACAAGCTGGAGAAAGTAGGACCACCGAAAATTGACCTATCTGAAAATGACGTTAAAAAAGTAAAATCATTTTATACTGGCAACTGTCAGACGTGCCATGGTGAAAATATGGCCGGCGGCGTTGGTCCATCACTCGTGAATGTAGGGCAGCGTATTTTTTACAGCGAATTTAAAAGCATCGTCACTAATGGCAGCGGACAAATGCCTGGGTTTACTCATGTTGATGAGGAAACGTTAAAAGCATTGTACCGCTATTTGGGAGGTAATCCCATTAGTTTTAATTTCGGCAGAAGAGGCGGGGACAACACAACACCGGAGGGCCCGGTAGTCGCATCAGGTGGGGCGAAAATCAGGCCTGATGCCAAACGAAACGCGCCGATGTTGGATTATCCGGAAGGTGTGCAGCATCCTGCAGATCGTTATACCACCGACTACGGACTTGAATGGCCAGGTTTATTATCGCCGCCATGGTCTTCCATTCTGGCGTATGACTTGAACAATGGAACCATTAAATGGCGAAAACCCATCGGCGAAGACTCATTATATGTTCAAGGCGACAAGACCAAAGGTGCTCCGAATGGTACACAAAGAAAAGGCATGGTTGTTACGTCAACGGGCGTTGTATTTGCCACAGCCAAAGGAGGGAAGGTGTATGCATTTGATGCAGACAACGGTAATATTTTATGGGAAACGACGCTGAGTCACGAAACCAACGCACAACCCATTATGTACACGCTCAATGGAAAACAATACCTGGTGATCAATGCAACATCTAATTTTATGAAAGACAGCTATGATCATTCTAAAAAGGAGGGAGCTTTGCCGAGAGGTTATGTCGTGTATTCACTTCCAGATGCTAAGTGATCTACAGGGCACGGGCGTTGCAATGGATGAGAGGTAGTTAAACTATTTTTGTGTTTTTTAATTTATAAGCGGAGGACATTTTTTAAAACAAGTGATACATTTCGAGAAGTAATAAAAACCCAAGCTGACCCTTATGAAACGATTGTTTGTATTATTCCTGATGATCATAGCCATGAACGCCATTGCTCAGTCTGTCAAAGATCGTGTTGTACACAACGATCCGGCTAAATACAAAGAGCTATCTGCTGTGCATGCCGGTGCAGGAAAAATGGAATTCACCCAATTGATTGGCCGCAATGAGTTGTCAACAAACTTTCTTTACCTGCACGCGGGGGTGATTCATCCTAAGTCAGGTATTGGTCATCATTTTCATCATAATATTGAAGAGATGTATGTGCTCCTCAATGGTGCGGCAGAATTCACAATTAATGGACGCACGTCAACGATAAAGGCGCCGGCGATTGTTCCCTGCAAGATGGGCGATGCGCATGCCATTTACAATCCCTCCGGGGAAAGGCTTCGCTGGCTCAATTTTGCGGTAAGCGTAAACAAAGGTCGCGGAGATGCTTTTGATCTTGGTGATGCAAGAGTAGGTGTGAAAACCGATCCTACGCCTGTGTTTGTTTCGGCTCGCTTGGAACGTGATAAACTCAAAGCAAATGATGCCGCTTATGGTGGCAAGGGTGTGCTTTATCGTCGCATGCTGGGCCCTGAAGTCTTCAGCACTGATTGGGCGCATGTTGATCACGTTGTAATTCCAGCCGGTAGTGCTGTTCCCCCCCGTCAGTTGGAAGGTGTCGAAGAAGTTTATTATGTGATAAAAGGGTCAGGCGAAGTTGCAGTTAATGAAGCAAAGATGAGCGTTAAAGCGGATGACACTTTCTTTGGTGGTTTGGGTGAGAAGGTAGCACTGTCGAATGCTGGAAACGAAGACCTTGAAGTATTGGTGATTGGTATAGCTCCGTCAAAAGAAAAAGGTCTTATGCTAGCCAAGCCGTTGACGAAACCAAAAGCCATGGCATTGCAAATGGACTTTGTTGTTGCCAAAGAAAATGCTGATGCTTTTGAGAAAATGTATTATTCTATTTATGTGCCCGCCATGACAGTGCAGCAGGGCTATCTCGGTTCAAAACTTTTGCGCCTCTTTTCGGCTGACATTTCTAAAACGATAGAAGCTGAGCCTACCACCTATAATTACCAAATTCAGATTTCGTTTGACACGGAAGAAAACCGCCGGAAGTGGGTAGCCAGCAGTCAACACCAGATTGCATGGCCAAGTGCTACTGCGCTGGCGAAGGAATATAAATGGCGTGGTTACGATGTGATGGGTGATGACGATCAGCGATGACCATTTATGTAACCAAGTGAACAGTAGATTTGATAACTTAGAGCCTATATAACTATTTTAAAATTGATGCATCCATGAAACTAAAATTTGCTATTCTGTTGCTCTTGTTAAGCAGCATCTCCTGTGAAAATTTGTTGTTAGCACAAACCATCTCGAAGGATGAATTGATTTTTCTTACCTCGGAATGGAAAGGAGAACGATTTGCAGACGGCAGACCAAAAATTCCAGACAACTTGTTGGAGAGAGCAAAGCATATCATGATCGACGATGCGTGGACCGTGTTGAAGAATGAAGGCTACTTAAATCAATTCGAAGGTGGATGGAAAACAGTTAACAATACGCCAATGACAGGGCGAGCCTTAACGGCGATGTATTTGCCCAGCCGTCCCGATGTAGAAAAAAATATTAAGGCCCGCGGTGCCAAAGAAGGACGAAAAGGAAATACCAATTCCTGGCCGATCGATGTACTTGTGAAAGGCGACTTATATGTTGCTGATGCGTATGGAAAAATTAGCGGCGGCAGTATCATGGGAGCTACCTTAGCCAACTCGATTTACAGTAAATCCGGTAATGGTGTTGTGTTCAACGGCGCCGCAAGGGATTTGACGGAGATAGGAAACATCAAAGGGTTCAATGCTTTTGTTCGTGATTTTCATCCTTCCTTCGTAGAGGAAATGGTTTTGATGGGCCTCAATACTCCCATTCGTATTGGAACGGCTTTGGTGCTTCCGGGAGATCTTGTTATAGCCACAAGCGAAGGTGTCCTTTTTGTACCGGCGCACATGGCAGAGCAAGTCGTAACAACATCGGAGTTTGTGATACGAAAAGATCAATTCGGTTTTGAGATGGTACGCACGGGAAAATACAGCACCGGAGAAATCGATAGTCAGTGGACCGATGTGATGAAAACCGATTTTTTAAAATGGCTTGAAAAACATCCCGAGTTAGGTAAAATGACCCGGGAAGAATTGGAAAAGGTGATGAGCAAAAGGACGTGGTAAGTCTCTTCAACGACCAAGCAAAAGGATAACATTAAAAAAAACTTTGCGCCTTGCGTGATTAATTATTCGCAGGCACCAGGTTTCCTTGCAGTATCTATCCTGCAACCCTCTCGTCCTACAAATACTGCACAAAGCCTTCCATGTTTGTTCGGATCTTATACACCTTACTATAACTCACGATATAAAGCGTTTTCATATCAGCATCTCCAAAACAGAGGCTCACAGGGAATGAAGGTAGATTGATCATGCCCACGTATTCGCCCTTAGTATTGAAAATCTGCACGCCATAATACGTAGCAACGTAAAGGTTACCTGTTTTATCGATAGCCATGCCATCGGCGCTGGAAGACTTCCCCTTTCTATCAAGTACGTTTCCAGTTAGAAATAATTTCGCAAACTTGCGACCATTGCTGATAGTGCCATCGGGGTTTACATCATAGGCCCAAACATAATTATCTTTTTCACTCTTAACAGGGTACCATGACTCATCATCGTAGCAATTATTGATGTAAAGTGTTTTGCCATCCGGCGATAGTACGATTCCATTAGGCATGGCAAATTCATTGGGCTCTACGAGTCTTGTCACTTTGCCGTCAGGCGAAACATAATATACAGCACGCCCGGGCTGAAATTTTTCCGCTTCCATAGTAAACTGCGGGTCAGTGAAGTAAACGCCACCTTTAGCATCTGCGATCACATCATTAGGGCCGTCAATAGGCTTGTCGTTGTATTTGTCGGCGATTACCTTTACTACTTCCCCGCTCGTTGTCATTTCGACTACCCGGTGTCCCATCATATCGCAGACCAGCAAGTGGCCATTTTTATAAGGGTAAAGTCCGTTTGCCTGCATTTTACCTTCAGTAATATTTTTATAACTGCCATCGGGATTGAGCTCTACAATAGAGCTCTTCTTGGGGTTGGCGCCAAAATTCTGATCGAAGAACATGTTTGAAAAATATACTTTGCCATTCAGCCATTTTGGGCCTTCGCTAAAATATAATTCAGGTTTCGTTTTCTTGCCATCGATAACCAGTTCCAGTTTGGCGTCATCTGGAATAATAGCATGATATGCTGCCATGGTCGTGTTTTCCTTTTCCAAATAATCTGCTCTTGCAGGCCAGAAAATATCCAGTACATCGCATCCGACTTCTCCGATCTTTGCAGCGTGGACCATGTTTGCCGGAATACGCACCATATCATTTTTTTTCATGTCGGTTTCGTCTTCCAAAAGAGTCTCCTTACAGTCTCCGCGCAATACCAGCATCATTTGCTCTTCTGGATGAATATGATGTGGAAAATTTGATCCTGGATCCATCGTTATAAAACTGAGCTGGATATTCTTTCCTGAAACCAATCTTGAATGCGCGCCTGGGGCAAGTGCTGTAAGCTGAATATCATACAAATCATAAACTTTGTTTGGTTCAACATTAGGGGTGAGCGCAGTTGCCACATCGGCTATGTCACGTGGAAGGTTTGTTACTCCCGCCTTTTGCAAATAGTCCAACCGTAGTGGACTGTAAACCTCCAACAGTTTTGCACCCGATGGCCCTGCAGTCACGGCACTTTTGCTGCCTTTTTCCAGGTAAACAAAGTCAGTTCTCGGCGTCCCGCTATGGATGCCGTCTGGATTCTCTCTTTCCTTTGAGGTCAGTGTTAGGGCTGTTCCATCGATAAGCTGAACGACAGATCCTTCAAGGACAAAAACAAACTTTTCAGCGGGCAATACTTCTTCCGGGATGTTTGAATTGGGTTTCAGTTGGAGAATACTGGCCATTCCACCGCTTCCCCAGAATATTCTGGCATTAACGCCCGGATGCAACTCAATGCGCTCCACCGTATCAAGATTTTTTACTTTTCCGCTTTCGAGGTTTGACTCAATATCATTTTCGGGAAGACCCGGAAGATCCCGTACCGTCAAATTGTGTTTACTAATCAGTTCTTTATTTTTCTTTTGCCATTCAGGCGCAGAAGGTGACGTACATTCTGTCGTCGCAAATGCAATGATGGCAAGCAAAGCGCTGCCGATAACGTTCGTTGTTATTGTCCGGCTCATAGGTCCTTTGGGTTTGGAAACGGGAATGAAAAATAACTTTTTTTATTTGATTAAGACAGGTATGTTAACGAATTGACCATTGCGCAAGATAAGATATTCAGATATTCAATGATCTAAGTTTCTGAACTATACCGGCGCAATGTATAATGAACTTAACCGTTATACAATAAATTTCATCTTTGCCGTATGTTAGTGATACGTTCGGATTGAATCAGGCAATATGGAGACAGGACTTAAGCAATAAAATATTCTGGTCATTTGGTAATTAAATAGCTGGCTATACCGATGTATTGATGCGGTACATGACCAGGACCATCTGCAAAAAAAGAGGGTATCTAATATAAGATACCCTCAGAGCGTTTTAATATATACATCAAACAAAAGCCTTACGTGCCTCACGGTCCGGATCATTCTTCACGACGCAGTTGTCATCCAGTATCATAGTCTCTCCGTTGGCACTGGTGTACGATGGCCACTTTGGTAATGATCCGCCATTCGGATTGCCAGTACGCATAAAATTAAGAAGCGCATCACTCATTTTGGTTGAAAGCTTCCGCGGCCTGGCGCCGCCGCCCGTGTGGGTAAGCATCAAGTCTGTATTATAAAACCAGAAGCAGATATCTACGCAGTGGAATGCGCGCATGCGGTTATCAAACATGGGAGGCTGCCAGCCAAACCATGCCAGATAAACGCCGGCTGACTGTTTTGATTTCGCGTCTGCGAGCGCGATTGCATTCTGGCGGTTACTGGCAATCATGGACCATATTTCGATGGGACGTTTGTCAGGGAAGGCTTTTGCATAAGCATCCACGATGGATCCCGTCTTATCGCCAAAACGTTCCTTTAATTTTTCTTTCACGCCATTGATATCGATCTTTTCAAGAGAGGCATCGGTCCGGCTAGGCGATTGTTCATTGAACGTTGAACAAATCAGCATTGGTACCTCTGATGCTGTTGGAGCGGGATCAACGTTATAAGGATGTTGCGGCAGGTGCGTTCCATCCACAACAGGAGCAAAGCCACCACCTCCGCCGAACATCGGCAGTTTCATTTCTTCCCTGTATTTGACTAGCGCACGCGTTGCAAATTCATGATATTGCTTCCATGGCATTTGCTGAAGCTTATCCATATCGTTGTAGGTAAGGCCAGCTTCTTTAAGAATGTATGATGCCAGCTTTTCTGCGTTACCTTTTTCCACTGCCTTTAAGGATGATCCGCTTAATGCAACGGCTTTGTGAAATAATCCCTTTGCGGCAGGCATGGCAGTAAGCACACATACTTTAGCGCCTCCTCCGGATTGTCCCATGATGGTAACATTGGCTGGGTCACCTCCAAAATTGGTGATGTTGTCGCGTATCCACTCCAGGGCTGCAACGCAATCCAACATGCCCACGTTTCCTGAAGCTGCAAATTTTTCACCTGCCTGTCCAAAGTGGGCATAACCGAAAGGGCCAAGCCTGTGGTTTATGGAAACGAACACCACGTCACCCTTGCGGGAAAAATTTTCACCATGATATCCATCTTGTTCTATAGCGTTACCGTTAGCGTATCCGCCGCCGTGCAACCAAACCATGACAGGACGTTTTTTACCGTCGTTGATAGCAGGTGTCCACACATTCAGTTTAAGACAGTCTTCACTAACATCATCATAATTCCAGTGATCCACGAAAGAGGCATAAACATTTGCATACCTTCTTTCCATATTCTGAGGCGCCGTGTTTCCCCACCAGACTGTCGGAAGCACTTCGGCCCACGGATTTGGTTTTTGAGGCGGCATGAAACGGTTCGCTCCGGCAGTATCTGCACCATAAGGTATTCCAAGAAAAGTATTAATGCCCCGAAGAATAAAACCCCTGACTTTTCCGTAAGCAGTATTAGCGACAGCAATATTGTCGCCCACAAATAATATCTGCCCGTCTTTGTCTGCACTTTCTCGTGTTACGGCAGCAAGGGAAGGAGCTCCAACACTAAGTGCTGCTGCGCCTAGCCCGGCATTTTGAATGAATTTTCTGCGATTGGTATTCATGAGTTTTATCAGTTAAGTAGGTAATAGGGATTATTGCGTATGCGGTACACATTAGTATTAAAGTACGAGATTTTTTTGTCAATCGTCATTGTTTTACACAGACGGAGATAGCTTTAGAAATACACCGAATTAGTGATTAATGAAGAGCAACCGAGCAATGAACTGGCCTCAAGCTTCCTGTCTTGTGCAGGCGCCGCTAGACTGTTGCGGAACTGCTATTATGATGTTCACCTCTAAACCTGTTCCTACTGCGGTAGTTTCGTTTAGAAATATGCAGTCGTTCAAAGAATTTCTCTGCAGGTAGTAGACTGAAATAAACGAAAGACTACTCTAGTCCGATCGCAAACTACTTATCGGATTTACAACAAGAACTTTAAAGGTTTGGATGCCTAGTGGGATAAGAGCGATCGCAACGGTCAAGGTCCCCGCCAGTAGAAATATCCACCAGCCTATTCCGATGTGGTATGCATACGCCTGCAGCCAGTTTTCCATGAGATACCATGCCAGGGGTGATGCGATCATTAATGAAATTGCAATAAGAATGAACAACTCTTTCGATAGTAGTCCAAAAAGAGAGGCCATGCTGGCGCCAAGCACTTTACGAATTCCAATTTCCTTGTTACGCTGCTCTGCTGTAAACATTGCAAGGCCTAACAGACCAATGCAGGAAATAAAAATCGCAAGGAACGCAAAGGTATTTGAAAGCGTTTGAACGACCTGTTCGTTACCGTATAACTTTTTGTATTCCTCGTCCAAAAACTGGAAGGTGAACGGAAATTGCGGATTCAGTTTTTTATGAAGGACTTCAACGCTGGCTAACACTTCTTTTGTTTGGCCAGGCGCAGTTCTTATCAGCGCCCACCCTGATCGTTGTTTTTCCTCCAGGTGTAGCAGCGTAGGGGTGATGGCATGATGAAGGGAGTTGATGTGAAAATCTTTTATAATTCCTACGATTTTCCCTTGCTTGCCCCAAAACCTGAACGGCTTTCCTATGGGATCTTCAAAGCCTACAATTTGAAGCGCAGCTTCATTTAAAATATAGCTTACAGAATCAGAAGAATCTCCATCAGAAAAATCACGCCCCTGCAGCATTTGTACACCCATGGTTTTGGCGAAATCTAAACCCACTGGAATTTGCGTAAAGTGCGGCTTTGAATTTGCGTCTTTTCCTTCCCAGTTGACAGCTCCTGTTCTATTAAAAATATTCGTTGGGGGGTCTGACATACTGCTTACCAGCTCAATTCCGGACAGGGTCGTCAGTTGTTTCTTGAAAAGATCGTACTTTGATTTTAGGTCGCCTTCTAGCGGCACCATGATGAGATTCGCCCAATCGTACCCCAGATTTGCTGAATGTATATAATCCACTTGTCGGGCGATAACAATTGTTCCGATGATCAGTATTGTTGACAGCGTGAATTGAAAAACCACCAAGGTTTTACGAAACCATAAAGCGCTATTGCTGAATCTCGGTATGCCTTTTAGAACAGTCACGGGCTTGAACGACGAAAGGTAAAGCGCTGGGTAGCTGCCGGATAAGATGCCTGTTAAAATAATCAGAAAGAGCATGCCTACCCAGAACGAATATTGATCAAAGGGAAGTTCTATCTGTTTTTGGGTAAGCGTATTGAACATGGGTAACAAAAGTGATACAATCATCAGGGAGACAAGAAATGATAGTGCGACGATCGAGAGTGCTTCTCCCATGAATTGACGAATTAAGCCGCTTTGACGGGCCCCAATAACTTTTCGCACGCCGATTTCTTTTCCTCTTTTTATCGAATTTGCTGTTGTAAGATTCATGAAATTAATACAGGCAATCAGCAACACTAGCGCTGCCACAATGGTAAAAAGTCTAACATATTGTATTCGGCCTCCTGTGTTCTCTCCGTTTTTAAAATTGGAATTGAGATAGATATCACTGTATTTCTGCAACGATAAGCGGATTACAAAGTTTTTTTGATCAAGATATGGATCAAGAAATTCTTTGATCTTCAGTTCAAATTCGATTGGATTTGCGTCACTGCGAAGTACAATGTAAGTAGCCGGACCGTTGGCCTTCCAATTTTTTGCCCATGAAGTTTCCTCCATGAAAATTTCCCAATGTAAAATGTAATCGAAATTCATGGAGCTGTTCGGAGGTAAGTTTTCAAAGATGGCAGAGATGTTAAAATCTCTTTTATTATTAAACCGTATCACCTGGCCCATTGCGGCTTCGGGCGTGCCGAAAAAGTTTTCAGCCATTTTGCGGGATATGATAATATCGCCAGGGTTCTTTATTGCTGTTTCAGGCTGACCTTTGATAAGTTGGTAACTAAATACGGAAAAGAAATCCGGGCTACCGTAGGCGCCGCTTTGTTTCAAAACTTTATTGTTGGCTTCAAAGGTGTTGAGGCCAGCTGCCGACATTCCAGTAGCAAATTTAACCTCAGGGAAAGTGGTTTTTAATGCTTCCGGAAGCTGAGCAGGAGTAAAGTATCCTGCTTCAACCTTTCCATCATAGAATTGCCTCTCTACAACAGCATATAAATGTGCATCATTAGCATGAAATTTATCAATACTTTTTTCATTTTGAATCCACAACCAGATCAAAAGACTACAGCTCATGCCAAGAGCAAGTCCAAAAATATTAATCAAAGAAAATAACTTATTCTTCAAAAGATTTCTACTGGTAATCTTGATATAGTTTCTTAGCATACGAACAACGTTTAATGATTGGATGAACCACGTCCTCGAAGGTACTGAACCGGAAGGCAGTTGCAATACCAATGCATCGGATATTTGTAAGAGTTAGGGCAAATTTAGTCGTTGCACGAGAACATTTGACACGATGTTTCAACCACACGGAGTCTGCGATGAAGCCCGACGCCTCATTTCAGGTTTATACCCATTTTCACGGGAAGTCAGCTTTCACGTTTCCGTTCATGAAGCAGAACCTGTCGTTGAATTATACCAATAAACAACGAGCAGTTGAGTGATGTAACGACAATCTTGTAGTAAAAGATGGTGCAATCGTTGCAACGAACTGTTTTAAGATCTTCTTCTAATCCCGACGTCTGTTGTTGATTTTATGCGATTACAAGCAAGCGATGCAAGTTTTTGTGTCTTTAATGGGGAGGCATAAACGCTCAATGCCTAAGAGCGAAAAAAATAGAAAACACTTAAGTGTGTGAATCGATATTAAGGCCGCATTGGACGAAGAAAACGCCATTTGGCAGATACGGATAGGGTTGTGTATTAAGTACACGTAAATCTGTCAACGTTAGATTGCTTCTCACTTTCAACTTTTCCATCGCTGTCTTTGATGCAGCTTTGCACCGGGTTGTCTGGCTTCCTCTCATCTGCACACCTCTATTTGTCTATAACTAAATAAAATTTTAATGACTAAAAAATTTTACCATGGCGCGGTCCTGGCGCTGGTGCTTGGAATGCCACCAGTCGTTCAGGCTCAATCGAGCGAAGAGCAGGATCTTTATGCTTTGACGCTGGAAGAATTAATGAATATTCCGATTAACTCAGCTTCAAAGAAGGATGAAACTTTATTTGATGCACCCTTGTCAAGTTACACCATTACTCGTGCGGACATCCTTCAGGCTGGATCCACTTCTATCATGGAAGCACTTCGGCTGGCTCCCGGTGTAATTGTCAGGGAACAGACGAACGGAAACTATGATATCCATATCAGAGGCTTTGATAATATTCTTCGAACTACTGGAGTTGTCGAAAAGAGCAATCTTACGACTTTAGTTATGATTGACAACCGTCCGGTTTTTAATCACAACCTTGGAGGCACGGCATGGGAAACGCTTCCTGTAGATATAAACGACGTAGAGCGAATTGAAATCGTGCGGGGGCCATCAGCACCTTTATTCGGTCCAAATGCTGCATCAGGAGTAATTAATATTATTACAAGGCAAGTGACGCGTGATAAACATGCATATGCCTCACTTCAATACGGCACACCTGGTACATTCATCGGTCAGGCAAGTTTTGGAAAACAGGTGACGGATAAATTGGCGATCCTAGCCTCTGCAAATTTTCAGCAGAAGGAACGTTTTCAAACCGAATATTTTAACCCGCTCACAAATACTTACCAAGATTTTTCATCCGATCCAATGCTAAGCAAAAGGTATCCCAATATGAATAGGGCAATGCAGAAGTGGGGCGCGAATGCATTCATAAATTACAACCCGAATAAGAATATTGACTTGGACATCACACTTGGCTTACAGCAATCAGATGCACAAAAGCCGCTGCTGGCGCCAATGGATGTTCCGCTCACGACGAACCTCGCTAAAACAGAATACATCAATCTCGCCGCTAAAATTTACGGTCTGGCCATACGCACATCATACCTGATGGGTGTGGATGAATTGAACGTGGGTGCGACGCCGAATGGCTACGATTATAAAAACTTTGACGTGAATGCTGAATACGTATTGCAGGTCACCAAGAAAATAATGATCACACCGGGACTGGCATTCCAAGATGTCAATTACAGCGACAATGGCTATGCAACAGCGGGTGACACCCGCACCGGGTATCTCAACGGAAGTTATTCCATTGCTACCGCCGCTGCCTTTGTTCGCACTGACATTAACCTGACCAAAAATTGGCGATTTCTTACCGCGATCCGCGGTGATAAATTTTCCACGCCGGATAAAACGACCCTGGCATATGAATTTGCATCAACCTATAAAATTGGAGGAGCGCATATCGTCCGCGCGGCAGTAACGCGCTCTAACACGGGCTCATTCATCGGCCAAAACTATGGAAATTTTGATCTTGAGCCGTATCCTGGTTACATCATCAACGTTCGTGGAAATAGAAACTATAATCTCTTTAGAATTCAAATGCTCGAAGTGGGCTACCGCGTGAAGATTAATAAGAATATTCAGGTTGACGTTGACCTCTTCCATCAGACGGGTAGTGAATTTGGAACATACCTGGTCACTGGATTTGCTCCATCTCCTCCCGCTCCTCCCTTCAGCCCATCTCAAATCCAATTTAATAACGTGCCAACGGAAGCGATACAGCTCGGGGGTACAATATCAGTGAACCTTGTGCCGAATGAAAAACTACAATTCAAGCCATTCATCACCATCCAGGAAACAGAAGTAAAAAACCTTCCTGATGCATTTATTTCACCAGCGGCAATGCCCGGTTTGACTTACCGTGACGAAAAGCATAAAAACACGCCCGCCTTTTATGGGGGTTATTTTTTGACTTATAAATTGAATGAAAAAATCAATTTCAATGTGAACGGCTATTACTACAAATCGCACGTTCAATACGACGCAACTGATCCAAATGGTTTAGGTGAGCATGCTCAAATCAAAGGAAAAGTTTTAGTAAATGCCAAAATAAATTATACCCCGCTGGCAAATTTCAATGTGTTTTTGAATGGCAGAAATGTTTTGAATAATGAGAATAGGGAATTTTTTGGAACAGACAAAACGGGAAGTATTTATATGTTGGGAGCTTCTTACGTGTTCAATTAAATAGTTGACTACTTTAGAAAAAAACCTGCAACTGAACGGCGGCAGGTTTTTTTATTTATAACGTTTTAACAGATCACCATTTTACTGCGTTTTCAAGCATTCGCACAAAGGGCTCTTGTTTCCAGGCGGCAGCATCATGGCCAATGGATGTGTAGAAGGTTCTTCCTTTGCCCGTTACTCGATACCAGGCAACCGGATGTTTTTTTCCCATGCCGAAATCCTTGTCTCTTATCCAAAGAAAGTTTCCATTGGAAATTATTTTTTCACCATCAATTTCATAGAGTACATTAAAACCTTTGTCATGCGGATTTTTATAGAATACATACCACTCATCGGTATGTTGCCACGTTGAAGGCAAACCTTGTAACAACGCACTGTCTATTCCAATACCATTTCGTATAAGGGTCGCCTCTTGCAATTGTGGGTTCATTGGGTGATGTGAAAATTTTGCACCCACAAAATTCTGTTCATACCAATCCCAATGATGCGAGTCATCACCCGACCCGTGAATACCTATAAGCTTACCGCCGTTTCCAACGTATGCTTCGAGTGTTTTCTGTTGTTCCTCATTTAGCACACGACCTGTTGAGTTGTTGAATATCACTGCATCAAACCTGGCAAGTTGATCTGGGTTGAATACACCGCCTTCTTCGGTGCTATAGAGAAACCAGTTATTTCTTTTCGCCAACTTGTCAAAAACTTTTTTACCCGCTTCAATGGATTCACCATGACGAAAGCCGGTGGCTTTGGAAAAGAGCAGTACGTTTGTACGATCTTGCGGAAAGTCAATAGAAGGTATTTCCGTTTCGTATGAAACCGGAAAGCCATTTTTTACTTTGTACATAAAGACACTCAAAGCGATCACAATCAAGGCGAAAATCGACACGATCGTCCAGAGTAAAATCTTTAGGAATTTTTTCATGTGCTGATTTCTTTCGTTAGGTCTATCTCTTTTTATAACTACCTGTTTGTTATATGGTCATTTTCGCTTAACAAATTCAAGTGTCGCAATACCCGCAAATATTTTGCTCGGGTCTTTGCATTTTACTTTCAAAATAAGGTCATGAATGCCTTGGGTCGATTTTATGTCCACGCCTAAGTCCTTAAAGCCCATATCTGTGAGTCCAGGCTCGAAGTTGGCAACACCGATGGGTTGGCTGTCTTCACTATCGATAAACAACTGAAGTTCACCTCCGGAGAAATAGTTTGGCGCTACGGCAAGATTAAATTTGATCTGACCTACATCCGTTAGATCGATACCGTTGTAACGTATCACGCCCTGATCACTTGGCAACACAATCATGATCTCGTTTTCCAACCCGGGCCAGATATCTTTGGTAACCTTAAAGGTCGTTGTTTTCTTCCGCTCGTGGAATCGGTCGGCGCTGATCAACGGATATGAAAGTGATATTACCTTAGTTGCTGTTAAAGGTTTTATTCCATTAGCACCTTTGTCAGTGTAAGAAGCAGTGAAAATATAAGCTCCTTCTTTGTCTTCGGGTTTGTGTTTATTCAACGCATAGGAGCCTTTGTAGGGTAGCCCTGCCGTAATACCTTTTTTGTTCATGGAAAGGATATAGCGGATCATCTTTTCCGTTTCCTCTGTGGTAAGCTGTGGATGTGGCGACATCATCAGGTTGCCCCATACACCCGAGCCTCCTTTAATCACCTTGTCCACCAAACCTTTGATCACCGTTTCATCTCCAGCATACTTGTCGGCAATTTGTGTTAGAGATGGACCAACAGATTTTTCAGTCAGGTTGTGGCATGATTTGCAGTCCGAGTTTTCAAGCAGGGTTTTTCCCACCAGGTTGGCTGATGCTTCCATATTGGCTTGATGTCCCTGAATAATTTCAGTAACGTCATGCCCTCGCTGAAGGTAATCTGCGGTAAAAGTGATTGACGAAGGATCAATGCCATTGTTAATGCTCCCGTCTTCGGTATCTTTTACATCGACGCTGTAGTCGAACGTTGAGTTGTCCCAATAAAACTTGCTATTACCTTTAAAACTCATCTTGATTTCAGGGAGGTCGTTTCCGGCAACAACAAGTAAGTGTTGTGTGGCACTTTCGCCTGCCGGATCCGTTACCATCAATGTTACCTTGTATTCACCCGGCTTCGTAAATACATGCGATGGATTTTTCTCTGAAGATTTTTCTCCATCACCAAACGCCCATTCATAGGTCAGTTCATCACCATCGAAATCTTTGGATTCATCAGAACTGAATTGAATGGCAAATGGTGTTTTTCCCACGGTCTTATCTGCGCTAATTGCTGCGAGCGGTACACGATTGGCTGATGAATACGTAATGTGGATAAGTCGTGCATCCATATTTTGCGAAAACCAATTGGTGCCGTATTCGAGGGCGTAGATGTCACCGGATGGACCAAAGACAATGTCAACAAGATTGTTAAACGGCATGGTGGGAAGGAATCTTTCCATTCGCACATAGTTTCCATCTTCATCAAGGGTTACAGCCACGACCCATCCTCTCATCCAGTCATAGGCGAAAAACTTCTTGTCGTAGTACACTGGAAACCGCTGTTCGGATTCAGGGTATTCATCGGCGTAAAAAACAGGTCCAGCCATAGCGTTGCGACCGCCTTCACCAACCAAAGGAAATTCTTTTGACGTCGCATAAGGATAATAAATTAACGGGGGAACAGCTTCCGGTAGTTCTTTTACGCCTGTGTTATTAGGGGAATTGTTAACGGGTTTCTTTGGATCAAACAAGGGACCGGATTTATTAGAAGCATAATCGTAGTCGTTATATGGAAAATTGTTTCCGACGAAGTATGGCCATCCATGGTTCCCCGCTTTCCGGGCTTGGTTGATTTCGTCATAACCACGAGAACCAAATCCAACGCTATCCTTACCTGCATCTGGTCCTACATCGCCCCAATAAAGATATCCGGTTTTTGAATCGACCGAGATCCTGAATGGATTTCTAACACCCATCACGAAGATCTCCGGCCTTCCTTTGGCTGGATCAGTGAAAAGATTTCCTTTGGGTATTGAGTAAGTGCCGTCATCTTCAGGTTTGATGCGAAGAATTTTACCTCGCAGATCCTTTGTGTTTGAGGATGACTTTTGTGCATCCCAGGCTGAACGACCGGGGCTTTCGTCCATCGGACCATAACCCGTAGCCCGCGGACTTGTATTATCGCCAACTGACAGATAAAGCAATCGGTCCGGACCAAATTCAATTGATCCGGCGGAGTGACAACATTCGTCACGTTGTGTGGATACCGTCAAGATAATTTTTTCGCTCGATCGGTCTAAAGAGTCGCCGATGAAACTGAAACGTGAAAGACGCTGGACAGCTTCCTTTCCGACTGGAGAATAATAAAGATATATCCAATGATTTTTCTCGTATTCTGGATCCACTGCAAGCCCGAGCAACCCATCTTCCAATTCATTGAATACAGGAAATGTGGTAACGAGCTTTGTTTTATTTTCAGCTTTCTTGAATAGCTTGATGCCACCTCTTCGTTCGATAAAAAGCACATCTTCATTCGGGAGCATGTCGAGCTCCATGGGTTCGTTGAGGTTGAAATCAAGAACAACTTTCTGAAATCTGTTTTCTTCTGGTGCGACCTTTGAGTTGTTATAATCCACAGGCGAACCGGGGCCTGCTGCGTACTGTATACCGCCCCAAAGCATTTCAAGAAAGTCCTTGTCTTGGTAACATTCATTTGTATGTCCGAGTCCTGTGTACCATGTTCTTCCTCCATCAAAATCGCGATACCATGCCATGGGGTGGTTGTCTCCATTCGTGCCACCTTGATATGATTTTTCATCGAGGTTTAGCAATACATTGATTTCCGGCCTGATGTCCTTATAGTTGTACCATTCGTCTGTACGTTTCCAGGTTTCCGGCAGATGCTTTGTTGAAACGTGTGTCTTGTCAATTACCTTTATTGTTGCATCGCGTACGTTGGGATCATTGGGATGTCCATTAAAATAAGCACCGACTAGCTCACCGTACCACGGCCATTCATATTCGGTATCTGCAGCGGCGTGTATCCCGACGAACCCGCCACCTGCCTGAACCCAACGGTTCAGCTCAAGCTGCTGCGTGTCGTTCAATACATCGCCGGTAGTATTAAGGAAAACAATTACATTATAACGTTTCAATGTATTTTCATTGAATGAGGCACTGTTTTCAGTCGTGTCTACCACGAAGCCATGCTGCATTCCGAGAGTGCGGATGGCCTCAATTCCTGCAGGTATTGACTCGTGCCGAAACGACGATGTTTTTGAAAATACCAGTACTTTTATATCTCGCGTGTCGCGGGTAAAATAAAAGTATGCCCCAATACATAATGCAATGATGATTAGCAGGATTATATAGCGTTTTTTCATGCAGGTAGGAGACGTTTAAACAATTTGAGTCAATATGACTCAAATATACATGAAATTTGTTTCCATGCAATTTTGTGCTGTACTTGCCCGATGGGTGATGAACCGGTAATTTGATTATTGAGGAACGAGAACATGATTGATAAGATTAAAAAATATATTAGATCTCTTGAAAAGGAAGCTATTCCCCAGTTGTCTGTAAACTGCGTCATTTTTGGTTTTCATGAGAAGACGCTCAAAGTGATTGTTAATAAAATAGCGCTTGGCCAGTCAACGATGTTCGTGTTACCCGGCGGTTATGTTAAGCAGACGGAGAATTTGACCGATGCGGTTCAGCGAATTGTTAAGGAAAGTACGGGATTAGAAAAAATATTATTTAAACAGTTTGCAGTATTTGGCGATGCTTCACGATCCTTTGAAAAAGAATTCAAGGTACTCAGAACTTCTAAGCTTGATGGCGACGCCGAGGTATTAAAATGGTTCTCTAAACGATTTATCAGTGTTTGTTATCTGGCTCTTGTGGATTTTAGTAAAATTGAACTGAAGCCAACACAGTTTCTGGATGCGGCGCAATGGCTTTCCGTAGAGAAGGCAAAGACCTTAGCAATGGATCATAGTCATATTGTTGAAAGTGCCAGAGAATCGCTGATTAAAGAACTTCCGTATGCTCCTATAGCGTCCAACCTGCTGCCGCCTAAATTTACGTTGCCCGACCTCCATGCGTTGGTTGAGGGGATTCTGGGCAGAACAATCGACAGACCTAACTTCAGAAGGAAAATTCTAAAGTCCGACATGATTGTGAAAGTAGGTCAGGACAATTCGAATAAAAGACGACCTGCTGACTTATACGCTTTCAGGCACGGTAAAAAGACCAGTCTGATTGATGAGTACAAGTTGGGATTTTAGGTGATCCGTACGGGAACGGGTCAACAAGTATTAGATGACATTTGGAACTTCTCCTGATATCAATGCCGAAAAATTCCTAATACCACGCCGCTCATTCCAGCCACCACGTTGGATTAGCTGAAAAGAGTTTCTTACTGGTAGCAAACACAATCGCGCTGCTAACAATTTCTATTTTCTGATTTTCCTTTCGAAATATCATGAGTGAGTATAACCTCTCCGCTCGAATGAGGTTAATGCATTAATCACGCTTAGGAATTATTGCTGTTGCTTCGATTTCAATTAAAACATCCTCCCTGAAGAGTTTGTTTACTTCAATTAATGTGCTAGTCGGAGGGTTTTTGCTATTAACAAATTTGTCTCTAACATCTCGAAAATTCTGTATATGAGAAACGTCACGCATAAAGACTCCAATCTTTATAACATTCTCCATTGTCCCGCCGAGTTCAGACATAATATTTTTGATATTTAAGAATACTTGTTCAGTTTGTCTGCTCACATCGCCTGCCCCAACCAAATCGCCTTTTTGATCGAACGGAACTTGGCCGGATAAAATTATCATTTCACAATTTCCCAAATCTACAATAGCCGCATGAGAGTATCCTTTGGGTGTTGCTATCGATGATGGATTTCTAAACTTTGTTATTGAGGTTTTCGTCTGTGAAAAACAGGATATACAAGCGGAAAACAGAAGGAGTAACACTGCCGTTTTCATTTTTTCTTGTCGTCTCATTGTACATTTTTTAGTTACGGTAAATAGAATGGTCCTAGCTAAGCATTATACTAAACGTATTAAGAAACGTGGACGCTCTAATAATCGACGCGCATCAACGGTCGTACGTTTCCAAATAAATATCTGGAAATAATGCAGTGTTAACAAACCCGAAATTCTTTTGGCGTGCCTTTCAGGTTTTACTCAAATACTTTTCCAATCGCGCTATTCTGTAACCCAAATTATTTCGAGAGCGGGCAGGATAAGAAGTCATCCACGCTTAGTATCTCACCTTAGTTTCGAGCATGGAGCTTCGGTTGGGCTTCGGTGAACGCCCGGTAAATCTGCGCTAAAAGGCATTTTTTCCGAAGAAATACCGCAGCTACCGAGCAGCTCCACGGTTTCCCGATGCATCCTGTTCTCATCCATCAAGGAGAGAATGTTGCGTAAGCATGTTCGACCCAGTGTAGCGTATTTTTCTTTGTCATCCTTGAAGCTATCGGTGATTTCCAACAAGGTCGCAATCAGCATCACAGACACTTACAAATTCATTCCACCTGACACCTCAATGCGTTGGCCATTGATCCAACGGCCTCCTTCACTGCATAAAAACGCCACGACTGCACCAATGTCTTCGGGAACACCGACGCGTCCCAAAGCTGTGACGCCGGCGATATATTTGTTGAGCTGCTCATTATCGCGTACCACTCCGCCGCTGAAATCCGTTTCAATGGCACCCGGCGCAACCGTGTTTACTGTTATTTTTCGAGCCCCTAATTCTTTCGCCATATACCTGGTTAACACTTCCACAGCCCCTTTCATTGAAGCATAAGCTGAGTATCCGGGATTTGAGAATCTGGCTAGCCCAGTAGAAATGTTGATAATTCTTCCACCATCACTTAACAATGGCAGCGCCTTTTGAGTGATGAAGAACACACCTTTAAAATGGATATTCATTAGTGCATCAAACTGCGCTTCCGTAGTCTCGGCAAATGGCGCATGAATGCCAATGCCTGCATTGTTAATAAGAAAGTCAAATGCCTCAACTTCAAAAGTTTCCTTCAAAGCGTTCTTTACCTCGTTTATAAAATGAGGAAAACTTCCAATGTCACTTGCATCCAATTGAAGAGCGGTAGCTTTTCTTCCAAACTTTTTCACTTCATCTACGACAGCAATCGCTTCTTCTTTTTTTGTGTTGTATGTGATGATTACATCAATTTCATTTTTCGCAAGGTTTATAGCCATATCCTTGCCGAGGCCACGGCTCCCGCCGGTTATCAACGCGATCTTACTTTTTTGTGTCATGGTTTTGTTTTTTTAATGACACAAAATTCACTCGCACCAGCGTTGTTTTTGTTGCAAGGATCAATCCGAAGTTTGCAAAAATCAAATCAGCTACGAAAAGCGAGCGGCGCCAACTTCGTTTGTTTTTTAAAGAAGTTGGAAAAGTGTGCGACTTCTTCAAAGCCGAGGCTGTAGGCAATTTCAGAGATGTTCCAATTCGTTTGCTTTAGCAGGATTTTGGCTTCTTGCAGGGTGCGCGCAGCAATCAATTCTGTAGTAGTCTTGCCAGTGTTTTCCTTCAAGACCTTATTAAGATGGTTAACATGAATGGCGAGCCGTTCTGAAAAATCCTTGGCCGTTCTGAGGGTTAGCCTTTGCTGTGGCGATTCTATTGGAAATTGTCTTTCAAGCAATTCAATGAAAAGTGATGTCACCCGCGCAGACGCGTTGTGCGTACTGTATAAAGTAGATGCTGGCTGCAGTTTCTGTCCAAAGTGAATGAGTTCCAGAACGTAATTTCTGATGAGGTCATATTTATAGATGTAGCTGGAGGAAAGCTCTTTGTGAATTTTCAGGAAAATGCGTGACACTTCTTTCGCATCATCATTAGAAAGTTTAAAAACAGGATAACCTCCGGGCCGAAAAATTGGCAACTCATCAAGCACTACACCACTTTTACTTTGCATGAGGAAGTCATCTGTAAAAATGCAGAAGTGTCCTGTTTGATTCTCATCCTGGGGTATATAATTATAGGGAATTCGTGGCGTTGCAAACAGTAACGCTTTTTTGTCAATGTCAATTACCTTGTCCGCATATTCTGCACGGTTCCGACCGATAATGAGACTGATCTTGTAGTAGGCTCGACGGTTGTACGGCATTTCTTTTTTTTCCCGCAACTTGGCCATGAGTTCATCAATTCGAAAAACATTAAAATGGCCAATCTCTTTGTTGATATTTTCAGGGATTAGATTTGCCGTCTGCCGGTAGAACTCTTCCAGGGATGTTGCGCTCATTGTTTTGTAAAATTCAAATATATCGATTTTTGAATACTAAGTTTTCTAGGTTTCTTCCTTACGTTGTAATTGTGTACGTGCAGGTTTGGTCCGTTGAACTTATGCTCCTGCGCAAATAGGGAACTTTTTCTCAGCATATTTTTTACTCATCCACTCAAGTGGTTTTTGATACGCGGAGACAATTCCATCCATCAGGTCTGCCGATAACCTCCTGGGATAACTCAATAAAACCCTGAAAGTACCGCTTTATATTCCCACTTTTACAGGTCTACTACGAAGAGGGGCTATCGAACGTCATACGTAAATTTTTGGAGCAGAGAAAACTTGGAAGCCGTAATCACATCGATGTATCATAAAACTGCAGGGCCGTGGTGCACCTTGTTGCTTATCGTTTTTGGTTTTAATATCGGCAGCCTTGCACAGGAAAAAAAGGATACGGTTAGCTCGCAAGCAGGAATTGATACGACGAAATTTAACAAAGGCGTCAAAAAGCTCTTGGGACTTATCACGCGTGTACCTGAAGTGGACCAATCACCTTTCACCATCAAAAGTGAAGATCCTTTTTTGAAATACGAGGGAAAAATTATTCGGAAGATCAACATACGACGCATTGGGTTTGACAAAATTGTTTTAGATACGGCCTACACTTTTCGAAGTTTTATTGCCAACACAGCCAACAATCTCCATACGGATACTAAGGAATCTGTGATCAGAAATCATTTGTTCATTAGAGAAGGCAGACCACTGAATGCATATCGGGTGGCGGATAATGAACGCACAATTCGTAACCTGGAATTTATTTTGGATGCGCGAATTTTTGTAAAGCCGATTTCAAAAAGTTCAGACTCGGTCGATTTGCTTATCGTCACAAGAGATGTATTCAGTCTTGGTGGATCTGTCAGTACTTCCCTGCCCGGAAAATACAGAATAAGAATTCGCGATATAAATATTGCAGGTCTGGGACATTATGTTCAGGTCGGCCAAATCTACGACCAGCGAAGAACACCTCGTTATGCTTACGAGGGTTTCTATCAGATAAACAATATAAAGGGGAGTTTTATCGACGCGAGCCTTGGCTACACAAAACTCAATAGGGGTATCAGCGTTGGAAACGAGAATGAACGTTCTGTTTACTTCAAGCTGAGTAGAGCGCTATACCAACCTTTTGCCCGTTTCGCTGGGGCCATTGAGTACAGTGATAACCTTTCAAGGAATGTTTACAGCGAAGCCGATAGCACTTTTTCCAGATATCATTATAGAATTCAAGATTATTGGATTGGGTATTCAATTGGTCATAAAAGATTGCCGAAAAACCTAAGGGAAAACAGGAACAGAACATTTCTCGCACTACGAAGTTTTAAGCAGTATTTTCTGAAGGGCGCAACGAATATTGATTTAACTGAGCCTGATCGTTTTGCATATAGGGATAGGTTGTCAATATTGGCGCAGCTGACATTCTTCCGGCAAGATTTCTACAAGACGCAATATGTGTTAGGCTTCGGACGAACAGAAGATGTGCCTCATGGCTACCGGATATCCTTTACGGGAGGGTGGGAGAGAGAATTACAAAGCAAAAGACCTTATGTAGGCAGCGAATTGAATTATAACAAAGTTCAGGCTACCGGAACCATCTTGACCTTCAATCTGAAGGTTGCCTCCTTTTGGAATGGAAGCGACGCTGAAGACGGTCTGTTTTCATTTGATTTTACCAAATACAGTAAGATAAATAAGATAAGGAGATCGATTATCCGTACTCAATTCGAGTCCGGGTATGCTGTACTTTTTAATCAAAATGTAAAAAGGGGAATTGATATTCGCGACTTGAATGGAATTGCGGGTTTCTTGACTGACAGTTTGGTAGGGCTCCAGCGTTTCACGATTGCACAGGAAGCAACGATTTTTACGCCATGGAAAGTTTTGGGATTTCGAATGGCGCCTACCGGAAGAGTTGAGTTTGCGTTGATTCAGCGCAGCGGCAAATTTTTGCAAGCACGAAATTTGTTTGCGGGATTGTCAGTGGGCCTAAGGGCTCGCAATGAAAATCTTATTTTCAACACGTTTGAAGCACGAATATTTTACTACCCCAGGATAGTTGAAGGACTTGACCATTTTCGGGCCACGATCATAACGAATTTCAGAATAAGATATCCCACCAACCTGGTAAACAAACCTTCCACTGTCTTTCCATATTATTAGGGCCTTAATTTCTTCAAGGATCAAGATGTTGATCCTCGCACTCGTAACTTTAATTTAAACATCTGACAAAAGGCTCAAATTAATTCTGATAAACTACTATATCTTTTCCTAGATCCTTCCGTATAATGCTGTTATTCGGAAATCACCAACAAATTCAATGATACACCCCATTTCTTTTATTAAGCCCACGCTGTCATTATTGTTTTTACTTTCTATTATCGCTGCTGCACCCGTGCAGGCCCAAAATTATTGGGAAAAGATCCCGGCACTTACTAGCCAGTGTTACTCCGACAAGGATGATTTTGGGGAAAAGATTTACCTTCTCAAATCTGAGATTAAAGAAAAGTTGCAAAAAAGCCAGCAAGCAGCAGAGGCAAAGGCCAATAAGATGACGAATGAAGAAAGGATGGCCATCGCCACAAAATATCAGCAGATGAAGCCGGATGAAATCATCAAAATGCAAAATGAGATGATGGAGATGCAACAATTACAGGCCGATTTTCAGCAAAAGGCTACGGAATATGAAAACAGTTTTAATCAACTTGAAGCAGATTTCCGCGCTGAGTTTGGTAAAAAACTGGGCCCGATAGAACAGGAATATCAAAAGCTTCCCGATGGTGAAGGCACACCGGCGTGGGCTATAAAAAAAGGAGAGGAGTTGATGGCTGCATATAACAAAACCTATGAATCGATTTGTGATGCATACTTCACCTCACCTAATGCAAAATTTAAAATTTGGCTTAAAGACTATAATACCTTTCTTCGCGAACATGAAGTCCCCTTTAACAAGAAAATGCTAAAAACACAATATGCCCAAATTAATCTCACACCCGATGATGCCGATGCTACACTCATGGCTGTAGAAAAGTACCTGGATAAATGCGCCCTGATATTTGCGCTTCGCAGACCTTATCGCCAAGGATGATGTGATATGGAGTTGAGTCACCTAAGCATGAATTGGCCATAAAGAACTTGCTGGTTCCATCGTTCGGCTTGAAGTTTATTTGTCTGCTACACGTTGCGTCCTGAAGAGTATTTTACATCCTAACTATAAGGGATTTTCTGGGCCGAGAAGTGAGATTACGCAGTTTACCAATCACTGCGAAACCATAGCGACTTCTTTACTATACTTCGACCTGTATTCCAAAGGAGACAAGCCTGTTATTTTTTTAAACACTTCCCTAAATGCTTTGTCATCAGAATAACCCACTTCACTCATCACCTCAAAAACACTTTTCCTCCCTTTTTCCAACGTACTTTTCGCGACTTCCACTTTTACACGTTGCAAATATTCTACCGGCGTATTTCCCGTTGCTTTGTTAAAACGTCGATCAAAATTCCGTCTGCTGATAGCAAGCTTGGAAGCCAGTTCCTCGAAAGAAATTTTTTCACTAAGATTTTCTTCAATATAAGTTTGTGCTCTGCTTATCAACTCATCACCATGATTCTTCTGCGTTTGAAATATGTGAAAAGGTGATTGAGAGTGTCTTTCAATATCAATTTGAAAAAGTTTTGAACAGAAGATAGCAATCTCTCTGTTAAAATATTTTTCAACCAGCAATAGAATCAGGTTTAAAAATGAGTAGCCGCCACCATTGGTATAAATTCCCTTTTCAACAGTGATCAATTTGTCCGTTTGAAGATTAATATGGGGAAACATTCGTCTGAAATTTGCTGCTGCATTCCAATGTGTTGAACAGATTTTTCCATCTAGGAGACCTGAGGCTGCAAGTAAAAATACGCCTGAACAGATGCTCGCAATTTCAGCGCCACCCTTATATTGTTCTCCGATCCAGTTAATCAGTCGTTGATTGTCTTCAATCAAATGTTCGTCATAATAAAATGAAGGTATAATGACCAGATCCGTTTTTTTAATGTCGCTAATATTTATGGGATAAATCGAAAAGAATCCAAGATCCAACTTGAGTTCTTTTACGAGACCTGCAATGCGAACTTCAATTTTTGGCTGGTTTCCCATCGAGCGCCAATGTTCGTTTGCCCGTGTGAGAATTTCAAATGAACCTGTTATACTGCTCAGGTTAACATTGCCATTCGGAACAACTATGGTGACTTGTTTCATTGCAGAATTTTGAACAAAGATACTTCGTGAGGTTGTCCAAATCAACCCCTTACAATGTCTACTTTACCCCTGTTGGCTCATGGATCCAGACTATATTTTTAAGACAAAATTGTTCAAGCAACGTTGGGTGAGCAAAGGAGGTGAGATGTGCCTTCCAATCGTGTTATAGGTATCGTGACCGGAAATTCTCAAAGTCGTTGTTTTGAATTGCAACGATGTAACTAAGCTCGAAACGGTATTGAATGATAAATAACAAATCAACGAAACGTATTTATCGGTTAATGAGCAATATTTGCATGAATCTTTAACATAAACAGCCAACTTTTACCCAATAAATCTCTTATCATTATGAAACTCACAAACCTTTTATCAGCATTATTGCTTCTTTTAACAGCCACTTTTGTTCATGCGCAACAGTCCATCGACGACATGGTAAAAGAATGGGAACGAGCCAAGGCTTATACCAAAGAATATCTGGATGTCATGCCCGAGTCTGGTTACGCGCTCAAACCCACGCCGGAGATGCGCTCATTTGCTGACCAAATGCTGCACCTGACTGACGCTAACTATGGCTTTGCTGCCGGGGCGTCTGGTGAGAAAAGTCCCGTTGCATTCGGGGAGTCAGAGAAGGCAACGGATAAGTCCAAGGCTAATGTCACAAAACTCGTGATGGCCGGGTATGATTTTGTTATCAACACCATTAAAAAAATGACGCCCCAGCAACTTGCCGAGCAAACAAAGTTGTTCAACAAGTTTGATATGACGAAGGGGATGGTGTTGACTAAATTGTTCGAACATCAGACGCATCATCGGGGACAAACAACAGTTTATCTTCGTCTTGCAAAGGTTGTTCCTCCACAAGAGAAACTGTTTTAATCATTTAACGTTTTGTTCGTAAAGCAAAGCACGGCATAAAGTCGTGCTTTTTTATTTCCGTTGATGCAAGTGGAATAAGGCTGTCATACGCTATGCTAACAGGATCTCATTTAAGTCCAATTCCCGTTCCTTACCTTTTAATTTGAACGCGCCAATTGGACGAATCTTGAAACCGGCATCAAATGTCAACTCGCGAAGGAGCGACGAAGATGAAATAATTCCTGCACCAATTTCTTTTCCTTTGCTCAAAATTCTAGCCGTTGTGTTAAGAACATCGCCCGAATACGTGATCTCTCTTTTTAATACGCCAACTTCACCCGCAACCACTTTTCCACTGTGCAAGCCGGCGCTGAAACTTGGAACAAATCCGTAACGGCGAATATATTTCTGCTGGTTTCTTTTTATGTTCTCAATGATATCAAAATAACAACGAATGCAGCGGTTGTCTACGATGCCATCCTGATGATCCCACGCTACAACGGCCTCATCACCTACATATTGATAAATCTCCCCCTGGTTGTTGAGAATCGGTTCTGCCATGTCGGCAAAGAAATCACGGAGCAATTGATGATACAATTCGTCCCCGAGTTTTTCCGCGATCGTTGTGGATGAGTTTAGATCCAGGAACATGAAAATTCTCTTCTCCTCTTGCGGTACATGGTATTTTCCACGCAAGATATTTCCGAAACCATTTTGTCCTACCTTACAGCTTAGTTGAAGTAAAAATTGGGTCAACGCAACAACTACAAACCATGCCATAATATTTTTGATGCGACTTGTGTCATGTAGAAAATAAGTGAAAGATCCATTGGATGTTCCAAAGGCTGTGGCTTTCACTATGATAATAATCAAGATAATGATTGCGAACGAAAAGATAATGGCGAGGATCGTGTAGCCATACGGTTTATCCTGGAACCAGACATTAATGTAAAAAACGAGAAAGCTGCCCCCCAATAATCCACCAATCAACGCGGAGACCAGATGTTGACTGAGCGAATTTGAAAATGAATAGCTGGATGATAGACCTTTCGAATCATGTGTCAGGAGCACCAGGTGATCATAAAACGAAATAAAGGTTCCAACCACCATCCAAGATAAAATGATGATGAACAATTGCCGGACTTTTATTTCTGTGGATCGACTCATACTTGCGTTTCCTTCTTTCTTAACAGTAAAATTAGCCGCGGCCGTTGACTCAACCGGGGGGTAATTCGGCCTTTTAAAGGGTATTTTGCGACAAATTCAATTTCAGTGACTAAGGAATTTCTAAGTCAATTTCTAACAATGTTATGGTTTTCGAGTTTAAGCACTGGCGGGTAACAGCTCCCATTAAGACTTCGATATCTGAATGAAATACAAAATATTTATCACTGGGCTAACAGTTTTCATCGGTACGCTATTGATCCTTACCGCGTGCCAAACAACACCTAACAATGTTGAAGTTGTTAAGTCGTTTGATATCAGCAAGTATACAGGCAATTGGTTCGAAATTGCGCGTCTTGATTTTCGTTTTGAAAAGAACCTGAACAACACCACAGCGGATTACTCACTAAATGATGACGGTACCATTAAAGTTGTCAACCGTGGTTATAACTATAAAAAACAGAAGTGGGTAGAAGCTACAGGCAAAGCAAAATTTGTGGAAGCAAAGGATGAGGGACGGCTCAAAGTTTCCTTCTTTGGACCATTCTATTCAGGTTACAACGTTATCGCCATTGATCCGGACTACAAATATGCCCTCATAGCAGGGGAGAGTATGAAATACCTGTGGCTACTGTCACGCGAAACAACCATGCCGGAAAATATTAAACAGGCCTACCTAAAAAAGGCAGAAGGCATTGGCTACAAGACTTCTGATTTGGTTTGGGTTGAACATAATCGTCAATAACGACGTTGATTGATCATGCCTGAATCCAGCCGTCTTCTCATCACCCTCACAAAGATTCATCAACCAGGTATAGAATAGATTCATAGTTTGCGTTCACCGCTTCCGTCATAGCGATCTCACATGTTTTTGTTGAAGCGTAGTAACCATCGTATTGCTCCTTTCGAACTTCAGCCGCTTCAAAAAATGTCGCTGACGCCGTTAACTCGGGAATAAGAAAACCTCGATCACCTGCCATACCACAGCATCCCTTGTGTTTAGGAACAGTCACTTGCTGGGCAAAATACGTTGCTATTGCAACGAACTTGTTTTCGGTTTTCATTTTCGTTAATGAGCATACCGGGTGCAGGACAACACGTCTGCTCTTTTGCTTCGCATCTGCATAAGGCATTACCATGTCATGTAAAAAATCCACAACATCAAAAATGACCAAGCGATCATATTTTGCGGCTCTTTCAATATCGAGTGCTGGCCGGATCTGATGGAGTGTATAGGCGCATGAACTGATGTCGATAACCACGGGAATTCGCCCTTCGATGGTAGCATTCCACAGGTGATCCACAATCTTGTTTGCGGTGAAGCAGTAAGCATCTTGAAATCCTTTAGAAGAAAATATTTGACTGCAGCAACTTCCCGTAGCCTCATCCAGTATGCTAACGCTAACATTTACTTTTTGACAAACGCTTAGAAACGTCTCCATGATGTTTTTTTCTTTTCCCGCATAGCTTCCCATAACCCTTGATATACACGATGGAAAATACACAATGGATCTTTCGCTGCGATCAGTCACTGCGTTGTCTTTTCCGTTGATGGACGGCAGGGAAGGAGGAGCCTGCAGCGCGTTTGACCAAAGCGGCATGCCTGGAAAAACAGTTTTAATTCCCTTCGTCATTTTTCGCATGGCGTTGATTCCAAAAATCTTATTGACAGCATGTCCCGTCGTCAAGGCCACCCTGGTAAGCCATTCCATTGTTTTAAAATTCTTCGCCACCGTTAAAGCAATTCGATTCGCCCAAGGCGAATGATTTTCCCTTCTTAGCCTTTTGATAAGGTCGCCGGTATTAATGTCGACAGGACATGCCGTTGCACACATTCCATCCACTGCGCAAGTATCTTTCCCATCATATTCGTATTCGTTCAGCAGTTGTTTATACCTCGATTGGTCTCCCTGAAGTTGCAGGCTTTTCATTACCCTTCGTATCACGATTCGTCGCCTGGGAGAGGTCGTAAGGTCATGGCTCGGACAAACATGTTCACAAAAACCACATTCTATGCATCGGTCTACCTCTTCTTCAACAGCGGGTAACTTCTTCAGGTATTTGATGTGCGCATCGGAATTGTCGTTGATGATAACCCCCGGATTGAGAAGATTTTCGGGATCTATAATTTTTTTAAGCCTTCTCATCATGTCGTAAGCTTCACCGCCCCATTCGACTTCAACAAAAGGCGCCATGTTACGGCCGGTGCCATGTTCACCTTTAAGGGTACCGTTATATTTATCAACAACGAGTTTCACTACGTCCCGGATAAATCGATCATACCGAAGTATGTCATCTTCATCATTGAATGATTGGGTGACGACAAAGTGAATATTGCCATCTTTAGCGTGGCCAAAGATGATGGCATTAAAGTATTTGTATTTTTTAAAGAGTACTTGCAAATCGAGTATGGCATCTCCAAGCCTTTCTACTGGAAAAGCCAAATCTTCCAAAATCACCGTTGTTCCGCTAGCCCTGACTGCACCTACGGCAGGAAAAAGTCCTTTGCGGACTTTCCATAAGAATGCTTGCTCATCCGGGTCTGTGGTAAATTGTGGTGTATTCAGCAATGACAGTTCATGGATCGAATTTAGAAAGCGGTCTACTCTTTCCGTCAAGTCTGTGTTTGACTTCTCCTGAAATTCAATTAAAAGCGCAGCGGCCGTTTCCGGTAGTGTTTTAATAACGGCAGGCATACCCGCCAGGTTCTCCACTGCATGAAGTGATGCCCTATCCATGAGCTCGACCATCATCGCGCCAGCTAGCTTGAGTGGTACAATCGCCTTGCAGGCCGCGTAGATGTCGGGAAAATAAAGTAGCGTTGTGGATTTATAAGGATAGTCTGGCACGGTTTCCAAAACTGCTTCCGAAATAAATGCGAGCGTGCCTTCTGCTCCGATCAATAGATGCGCTAGGATGTCAAGCGGATGTTCAAAATCGACAAAAGCATTTAAAGAATAACCGACCGTTGTTTTTGTTTTGTATTTAGCACGTATCTTCTCATATAACATTTTATTCTGCCTGATCTCATCCCGGATAGTCTGAAGTGTTTCCGAAATCTCTTTACATTCTATTTTAAATCTTTCGTAATCTGTTTTGGACTCTGTCGTGAACGTTTTTCCATTGGGAAGAATGAACCGGATATATTTTGTTGTGTGATAAGAGTTGAGGCTTACGCCGCAGCACATTCCGCTCGCATTGTTGGATAGGATTCCTCCGATCATCGCCGAATTGATGCTGGCAGGATCGGGCCCAATTTTACGTTGATGTTTTTTTAAATAGGTATTCACCATGGCACCGGTTATGCCAGGTTGCACGCGCACCAGTGCTCCATCATCCTGGAGCGTTACCTTCTTCCAAAACTTGCTAAGGTCTACAAGAATACCATCCGTGATCGACTGCCCCGAAAGACTCGTTCCTCCGGTACGAAATACCAAAGGGATTTTGTTTTTATTAGAAAACTCAAACAATGCAATTATTTCTTCCTCCGTATTCGGCTGCACCACAGCTTTAGGCATCAGGTAATAAAATCCTGCGTCGGCAGCAAAGGATACCAGATCAATGAACCGATCCCTGATTCTGCTTTCCGGTATTATCTTCGTCAATTCGTTTCTCATCACTTACTGAACCAAAATTTCATTCTATAATACGACAAATTCGTTTCAGTTTTCTTAACTATCGGGCCGAGCATCCCCTTTATCCATCAATTGAAGACTGAGAAGTGACGAGGAAGTATGCTAAGTAACTCAAACAGTGAGCTAACTGCTACGGTCGTGCTTTTGACTAATTACTTAATCACAAAAGAGGTTGTAAAGTTGATAAGGCTGAAGCCGTAAAGCAGGTCTAGCATAGCGCTCTGAGATTCTTTGCAGAGTACATCTTCCTCGTTATCCATTCAACTCCGACGCTCGCTGTAAGTCTTACCGGATAGAAATGATCTCTCCATCCACAGGTATGTGGATATTTATGTTTTTGTGTCGGATGCTGTTAGCCAGATCTTGCCTGGTGACGAAGCAATGATTTACGCAATCCATGTGAACTGCAATCAATTTACTCGGAGATACTTCACTCACAGCAATAACATCATCAGGCGTCATTGTTATTGGTCCTCCTGTAAGAAACTGCGCACCGCCCGCATTTAAAACAATATAGTCAGGATTAAATGTTTTAATGGCTCCCTCCACATCTTTGCACCAGATGGTATCTCCGGCAATGTAGATTTTGGTTTTGTTAGTGCTGATGACAAAGCCCGATACTTCTCCCATTTGTCTCCCAACCTCACCGGTCCCATGTTGTCCGCTTGTGCGGTGAATGAGCAAACCTTTCCACACGATTTCCTGCGGAATTGCGCGAACGTCTAGAAAATTTTGAGCGCGTATTTTTTCTTCGTCCGACGGCTGACAAAAGATAGGTTTGCTTTTTGGAATTAAATGTTGGGCTTCAATATCCCAATGGTCCCGATGAGTATGCGTTACAATAACGGCGTCGATATCCGCAAGGAGTTCGGATATGCTGCTTCTTTCGAAGGGCAACGGAACCATTGGAATTCGTTTTTCATTGCCACAGTTTTTGACGGGATCCAGTTGTTCTTTCTCTGACAGCATGGGATCGATCAACATTCGCTTTCCTTCGATTTGAAGTACCAGCGTCGCATGCCTGATTAACTGTATATAGCTTGTTGATTTCATTTTTTTGCGTTCGCCAACGAAGACTGCTTTCGGGGCAGCCAGCAACATGAAGGACTGAAGAAATGTTCGTCTCAGCATGTGTGTGGTACGATACAAAGCCAGATACTGTTGCATGTTTTCGCGGCTTTCGATTGCTCCGCGGAAAGAAATGTATTTCAATCGATGTAACCGAGGGGAGGATGATTATCTCAACGGTGTGGAATTCATGGACGGGGTGCTTGTTAGAAATTACGCCGTTGTTGATATGTGTTACAAGTATACACATCAACAACGGCAGTTTATAAAAGCATTAGATATTCTGTTTTTTCAACTGATCAAGGATATATTCAGACGCTCTCATTGAAAGCGCAAGGATGGTCCATGTTGGATTTTTATCTGCCTGTGATACGAACGGCCCACCATCAACAACAAATAAATTTTTGCAGTCATGCGCCTGATTAAATTTATTCAAGGCCGATTTTTTTGGATCATTACCCATACGCGTAGTACCAACCTCATGGATGATCCTCCCGGGTGCCAGCAGACCGTAATCATTTTCCGGACCATCGTCGCCAGAAGTAACGACACCTCCCATTTTATGAATTAGCTCTTTGAAAGTCTCCTTCATGTGCTTCGCTTGTTTTACCTCGTGCTCACTCCACTTGTAATGAAAACGCAACACTGGAATACCAAACTTATCTACCGTATGCGGATCGATCTCACAGTAATTATCTTCGCGGGCGATAGCTTCACCACGTCCTGACATACCAATGGCGGCCCCATAAAAATACCGGTAATCATCTTTCAAGGAAGCGCCATATCCACCCGCGGCTTTTTGCTTGCCATCGCGACCAGGATATTTTCCATTTGTTTTTTCCATTCCAAATCCAAACCCGTAGCCAGGCATGTTCATGCCGCCGCCATATTCGATATGGTATCCTCTTGCAAAGTCAAGGTTTTTGTTATCAAGCCACCACGGTGTGTATACATGCATACCACCAACACCATCCTCGTTATAACGTTTTCTTCCCACCAGGTGCGGTAGAATTCCACCCATGGAAGCACCTGTCGAGTCGTGCAGGTACTTGCCGACAACGCCGCTGGTATTGGCCAGACCGTTGGGATTTCTTGATGATTTTGAGTTTAACAACAATCGCGAAGATTCACATGCGCTCGCTGCCAGTATGACGATCTTGGCATTGACCGTATATTCCTGTAAGTCTTGCGTATTGACAAATGATACGCCTGTTGCTTTACCCTCACCGTTGGTTAATACTTCGCGCGCCATGGCGTGGGGTATTACATCAACGTTGCCTGTTGCTAACGCCGGTTTTACCAACACGGAAGAAGAAGAGAAATCTGCATATACCGTACAACCACGTCCACACTGACGGCAATAGAAGCAAGACCCTCTGTCTTTATTGACAGGCTTCGTAAGGATTGAAAGCCGCGATGGAATGACAGGAATATTGAGTGCTTTTCCAGCATTCTGAATCATGAGCTCATGCAACCTTGGTTTTGGTGGAGGCAGATAAATGCTATCCGGATCGTTGGGAAGATTTTCCTTCGAACCAAAAACCCCAATCAGCCGGTCAACCTTGTCGTAAAAAGGTGCCACATCTTCATATCCAATCGGCCAGTCATCACCCAAGCCATCAATACTTTTACGTTTAAAATCTTTCGGACCAAAGCGCAACGAAATTCGTCCCCAGTGATTGGTACGCCCTCCCACCATTCGGGCCCGGAACCAGTCGAACTGCGTTCCATCTTTATGTGTATATGGTTCGCCTTCAAGTTCCCACCCACCATAAGCGGCATCAAAATCCCCAAAATGACGATAAGGTGTACTTGCTCCACGTCGTGGGGACTCCCACGGCCATTTTAGTTGTGTTACATTTTTAGCAGGATCATATAACGGCCCCGCTTCCAGCAGAACTACTTTTACACCAGCGTTCGCCAGCACGTAAGCAGCCATACCTCCGCCGGCACCAGATCCAACAATACAAACGTCATATGATTTTGAAGTCTCCTTGATTTGAAAATCAGGCATATAAATTTCGTTTTAGCGTTTTAAGATTTGAACGATTTAACCATTGTTCAGACGCCTAAATAAAACTATTCTTACGCAGATTATCACTATCGATTTGCGATAATGTATGCGCATAAATCGTCCACCAGCGCATCAGACTGACTTCCGCAACAGTGATGTGCGATGTGTCGGCTGCTGCCGGCAATGTAGACGAGAGGTACGAGCGTTGAAAAAATATGACGAGAACATAAAAACGCGACTAACTGGACAGCTTTGTTGAGGACGGACCCATCTCGAATGTCAAGTTTTTAACTTTATCTTTAAGTTGAAGTCACCAACCAATTATGTTGATTCGAAAAAACACAAAGGCATTTAAAACTATTTATGAAATAATAACAAAGTGTAAGGACAGGCCCGACCGCGAAAAACTTATACGTCTTTACATTACAAAAGCTGGACATTCAATAGAAGACAGAATAAGCGTAGAAGGAATTCAGGGTGAAGCAGCGCTGTTCTATGAAATGAATTATTATGCCGTATTGAGTAATTTGGAATCGTCAAATCGCCAACTGCATGCAAGTGATGATACTCCGGGAATTTATTTTTTCCACAGCACTTCAAATAAAGCATGGGATGAAACGCCATTCGAATTTGACGAGGCTGTAAAAAAAGATTTTGCTTCTCTTCCGGATCTGCCGGTATTCAGAAAAAAGGAGAAGGCTGAAAAGTATGCTTTTCCTGCCGCGAACATAAAGACAGAATCGAAGCACGTAAAAAAAGAAAAAGATCAGAAAAAGATTCCTGCAAAAGTTATCGATAAGGGGCCCAGGCAGCCGGACTTTAAACTCAAGCATAAAATTAAGTTTACCGATCTCGATAAAATTGTTTTCAGGAAACCATCACTTACTAAAAAAGATGTCCTGGAGTACTATAATAAAATCGCTGATTACATCTTGCCTTATCTTAAAGATCGACCCATTGCCATTAGAATTCTTTCAGCTGATGGCTCGCATACGGAATATAAAACTTTAGGCGCGCTCCCTGAAAATGTGGAACCGCCAGACTGGATTCAAACAACAAACGCCGCTAAGCCAAAAGAGAAAGAACAATCGCTGCTCTGCAATAACAAAGAACATCTGTTGTACTACGCGGAGATTGGTTGTGTGGAATTTATGAGTGGTCTTTCGCGTACGAAGTCTTTGGAATTGCCTGATTATTTTGTTATCGAAATTGAGTCTCCGGAAGCAGAACTTGGAAACGCAATCAAGGTCGCCCTTGCTGCTAATGAGATATTATCGGGTTTGAAACTGCCATCTTTTGTTAAAACAGACGGTCGGTCCAGCCTGCAGATTTATATACCACTCGATGCCAAAAGTAAATTTGAAACAAGCCAGGCGGCAGCTCAATACATCTGTAAACTTATCAGGCTTAAAATACCCGAATTTGTGTTCCTGGAAGGGTCTGAAGACAACAGTTACGGGAAGGTGTCATTGAAGTATTTCCTTAACGAAGGAGGTCAAAATATCATTACACCTTATTCTCTTGTGGCAGGAGAATCATTAACGGTTGCGGCACCGCTTTTATGGGAAGAAATAAAGGAGGACCTTCGGTTGGATGAGTTCAACCATGTGGAGATTTTTAAGAGGCTTAAGAATGTAGGTGATCCGTTGGAACCCATTTTCAGGAAAAAGGTTAACGCAGATGTTCTGCTTGAACGAATGGAAGCGAACTATTCATTTCTTTTGTAAGTATGAATTTTCTCTTTTCTCTTTTCATCTCCCTTACTTGAATATTTATGCTATGACTATAGGAATGACGGGTGTGTTTGTAGAGTATCTTGTAAAAGCTATCTAGGATATTTAACGTCACGATAATGAATAGGAGTGAAGGAAAGATGGTGTATTTTATTACAGGTGCCTCTGGTGTCGGCAAGACAACTTTAGTTACCCAGCTAGAGGAAAAGTATAGCAACAGACCCTGGTCATTCCTGCACTTTGACACGATTGGAGTCCCTTCGTTAGAAGAGATGCGAGAAAAATTCAGCTCGCCTGTTCGGTGGCAGGAAATTAAAACACACGAATGGATCGACCGAATTATGCATGAATACACGGATGAAAAAATCTTTTTGGAAGGCCAGGTGAACTTGGAATTTATTCGCAGTGGTTTTGCAAAACACCACTTCGACAACTATACAATCATCCTCATCCACTGCAGTGAAGATGAAATGCGTTACAGGCTCACACACGGACGGGAACAGCCTGAGCTGTTTAATAAACATATGATAAATTGGCTTAAGTTTTTAAGAGACCAAGCGAAGGACTTTAAGGCGGTGGTGATTGATAGCAGCACCTTATCTAAGGGCGAGGTATTGCAAAAGTTTGAGGAAGCATTGGATTTCCTGCATTAACCAAAAATAACGTAAGGGCTAGATCTTGACAAAGATTTTTCGCCTGTATAGAATATATAGAAAGATCCATACGATAGCCAACGCGCCAATGCTTTCGAAAACAGGGTGCCATTCTTCCGGGGTGTCTTTATAAAGGCCTTCAAAAAGTAATTTTGACGTATGGCCAAAATCAATAAACCGGTACGCCAGATAAATAGTCAGACTATTCATGCCGATCACAATAAAAAAGAAGGTCCATTTCTGATACTTCAGAATGTCAATAATCCAATAGAACAATGCGAAGGACAGAAACGCCATTCCGCCTGTGAGCATAATGAATGAACTGCTCCACAAATGCTTGTTGATTGGAAAATGTAAGCTCCATAAAAGTCCGATTGCGACGCAGATAGCTCCTGACACCACAAGGTTCCGAAGTTTCGCATAATCAGAAAGTTCTTCCTTTCTTAAGATATCTGATGCCAATGTTCCAAGTATGGTAAGACACAACGCAGGAATTTGTGTAAGTATTCCATTTTCGTCATACGTTTTTTGCAGTAGTCTGCCGGGCAGGAAATTCCGGTCGATCCAGCCATGGAGGTTTCCTTCGATCGAAAGGTCACCAGCACCATATCCTGGAACCGGGATAAGAAACATAGCTCCATAGTATAACAACAATAGCCCTGCCACCCAAAACATTCTGCTTCGCACATTAAAATTTAGGTAGAGAATCGTCACTATAAATCCCGCGAATCCGATCCGTTGAAGTACGCCAACAAAACGGATCTCAGACCACTCAAAAAAAGGAACAGGGGCATTTTTATCAAGTATACCTAACGCGATTAAAATCAGCATCCTTTTAAAAGCTTTCCAGTAAAGCTGAGATTTCGACAGCCCTTGTTCTAGCCCTTTGCGAGTGGAAAAAGGGATTGACATGCCTGCGATAAAAAGAAAAAGTGGAAAGATAAAATCGTAAAAGGTAAAACCATTCCACGGCGGATGTTCGAACTGCAACGCAAGCGCGTCTACCCACGGCCAATCCGTTTTGCCATGTAAAAGGTAAATAAACGATCCGGCGCCAGATATCATGAGCATATCAAAACCGCGCAATGCATCGATGGATACCAATCGTTTTGTTGGTGTATGAGATTGATCAGACGTCATTCGGTATACAAGACCTTTCTAGTTCAGGAGCTGCTTGTGAGTTAGTGCCTTAAGGAAGCTTGTTCATCAAAGTTATGACTTTCACGTGAATGACAATTTATCGGCAATGAAAGGAATGAAAAGCTTGCTCCACAATTCGTTTCCAGTTTTAAATTGAAGCAAATCAGTATCCCTACTTCTTGGGATTTCCAATGAAGCACTAGTTTCTTACAACAGCAGTGGGGATATAACCAAAATGTTTCTTGAACGCGAACGAAAAATGGGAGAGATCTTCAAAACCAACTTCCAGATATACGTCGACGGGCTTTTTCGCTTGAGCTGCAATTTGATAGTGCGCTAATTCCAGCCTTTTCTTTGTTAACCAACGTTGCGGCGTGGCTTTGAAGGTTTTTCGAAAATCGCGGTTGAATGTTGAGAGGCTACGGCCAGTGAGATAACCAAACTTTTCTAAAGGCAAATTGAACATAAAATGACTTTCCATAAACTTTGCCAAATCAATTTTCCCAGGTGTGTCGAAGTTTGCGAGGATCCCATCCACGTTTTTGTCAATCGTTCTTAAAATGGTGATCGCTTCTGTAATTTTTAGTGCGGCCAGGCTTTCCGGAAATTTCTCTTGCAAGTCAAAGTAGGGAAGTAGTGACGAAAAACAACTCTGGAGAAGCGGATGATTCTTGAACGAATATATTTTGTCAGTAAAGCCGGCCTCGGATTTCATTTCCAGTTTTGAATAAAAATCTCTGAGTCGCTCTATCGTGAGATGCATTCCTACAGCTTTGTGCGGAAGTCCATCTTTGGGATAATTAATAATGGTTACCACTTGATTACGCGGGATCAGGAAAATATCTCCCGCGTTGAACACATATGAAGTTCCAGCCTGAATAATTTTTGTTTCACCGGAAATAAACCAAATGAGCAAGTGGTGTTCAAAAAGCACTTCGGTCTTAAACAATTCGTCCTCAAAAACTGAAAGCTTGATATCTGGAGTGATATAGTTTGTTTTGAATTCCATATCTCTTGTCATTGGCATACAATTTACAATTTAGTGGGGTTGTCCCAAACGACAACCCCAGGTAGTATTTTAGGTACATCTTGTTGAATTGATAGTATGGTTTGATCGCTATCTATAAAAAATCTTGACCTATGATTAAAGGCATCTGATGTAATGCCCTACAACGACGAACTGTTCGTGAGGAATGTTATACCAGTCATCTCCTCACTTAGTTTCCACAAACGTTTTGCATTCGTTTCGTCCAACGAATAGGGCTGCACGCCCCGCGACGAAGAAGGGTCGTCGTACCGATGTTCAATCCCCAAATCCAGTTCAGCTACGTCTGCATCTTCACAATACACACCGCCGATATCATTCAGCATTGGACTTGTTGCACACCACACGGTAGTGGCGGCACCTTGAGGGATTGTTTTCAGCTTGGCAGCTACTTCCGGAAGCACGTTACCCTGAGCGTCACAAAAACCCATTTGCTGAAATAATTCAATAGGAGCTTCACGCCCCAGTTCGGTGCCGTTAATGGAACCAGGGTGTACTGAATAGGCCCTGACGTTAAAAGGTTTACCACGATGGTCAAGCTCAAGCGAAAATAAATTCGTCGCGGTCTTTGATTGTCCATAGCCTTGCAATGTCTCATACGGGCGATGAAGAAAGTTCGGATCGTCAAAGTTGAACGGTGCCATTTGATGGCCGAAAGATGACAGGTTTACAACCCTGGCGCCATTGGCTTTCTTCATTGCTGGCCATAGCCTTGCCGTTAAGTGAAATTGTCCTAGATAATTAGTGGCTAATTGAGATTCGATGCCCCGGCTGTCCCTGCGTATGGGCACCCACATGATACCCGCATTGTTGATCAGTAAATGAAGCGCTCTGCCAGACGCTAAAAAATTTTCCGCAAAGGCATCAATGGATTTGGGACTCATTAAATCCATTGGGGCGAGTTCCACATTGGCAATACCTTCGAGATTTTTCTTTGCCTTCTTAATATCTCTTGCAGGAACAATCACGGTGGCGCCAGCAGCAGCCATGATTTTCGTAGTTTCCAAACCAATACCGGCATTACCCCCAGTTACGATTGCAACTTTCCCGGTAAGGTCGATGCCATTGATGACATCACTTGCTGTTGAGCTTGCCGTAAATCCTGAACCAACTGCTTTTTGAAGCTGCCCATTATAATTGTCGAGTGTTTTTGTTTGAGTCATAAATTGAAATTGTTTTTGTTTATACAAAAGTAGAGTCTACTACTACGACCGACTTTGTTTAAAATTTCAATTTCGCTTTGTTGAGCGTGTCAGTGATTGCGACCAGCGACCGATTTGGGTATGTTAAGAGGGAGAGAAGAAATATCAAGTCAAGTGTGCGGAACAATTGGGAATTCCTCAATAGATAAATAATTTTGTAGTGATTGGTGTATCGGAAGCCGGAGAGTTAAACCATTTAAAAATAACGTTATGCCTGAAGGACCTGATTATTATGATAGCATGAGCGCGCTGTATGCCAATGAAACAGAGGGAATAAATTTTACCAAAGAGTGGTACCGCCACCGCGCCCGTTATAAAAGTCTGAAGGGTTATGTTGATGCAAACAAAATATTTATCATAGCGCCTCATGGTGGCAGTATCGAAAGTGGCACCACAGAACTTGCCCTTGCAACCGCCGGGTTTGTTAAAAATTTCAACGGCGCTACAGACACAAGTAACACCTATGACTATTTTATATTCAACGGAACAAATCCAAGCGGTGAAAATGGAAAGCTACACGTGACTTCTTCCCATTACAATGACGTTGACGCAAATGTAATCGTAAAGAATAGCGTAATCAGTCTCGCGTTTCATGGCTGCACTGATCTGCAACCCGATGAATCCACCGGAAAAGGATATAAAGCTTGTCTTATCGGAGGCCTTGATGAGGAATTAAAAGAGATTCTTGAAGTTCAACTGATGACCGCGGGTTTCAATGCCTATATTACAACTCAGGATATGCTTGACGGAAGTCTGCCGAACAATATCGTTAACAAGAATAAGCGAAAACAGGGGATACAGGTAGAGTTGACCACCTCCTTAAGAAAATCATTCTTCACGAAAAATAACCGTAAGGGTAGACGCAATAGCACTACAACGGATTTCTGGGTCTTCGTAAATGTGATTCGGGCATGTCTTGAAGACTACGGAATTCAATTCGTGTAACGCCGGTCAAAGCAAAGACGCCAAAATTGGCCAATCTTCGCAGGGAAGACTTTGTTAATGTTCGGAGATTTATTTTGTCACTAGGTCTTATACAGGTGTTCTGATATTTGCGCGAGCGCCGACTCATGAATTTGTTTTCCTAATCCATAGAATTGTTGAAAGCTCATAATTAATGGTCGCCATTTGTCAGGATCAACATGATTACGGTCGCCAGGAAACAGAATGTTTTCTTCCAGCCGAACTTTTATAATTTTTAGTTCTATAGAAACGAGGCGGTTTTTCAGGGATTCATCATCTTCCCCAATGGGGTTAAAAGCGGTAACTATTGCCTCCATTTGTACAGGACATTCCTTAACCGACGGCACTGCTACAACCTCCGAATCCATGGGGTGAAGCCCCGCTGTTTCGAACTTATTGGGTTCGTAACGATATCCTTTTATACGCTTCCTTTCAGGTACCGGATCACAACCGGTAAGCAATGCTAATTTGTTTACAGCATGTACTTGTTCTACGGAAGGCAGGTTGAGCACGCACATCTTTGTTCGTTTTAGGTTTTGAGCCGTCTTGGTGTTCGTCCCTATTCCTATGATACATCGCCAACCCAGCCAAAAAACAGAAGAAATAGGGGCAAGGTTGTACGAACCGTTTTCATTCTCGCTGCTGATTAATACCACCGGTGTCCCAAAATACAGAATGGAAGGTTGACTTGATTGATGCATAGTGCTGTCTTTTGTTCAAAGATCACGCAGCCGCATCTTCAACAAAACCCGCTTCTTGCGATTCTCTTGTAGCCCACAACGCAGGCTTTGCAACTTACAGCTTCACCATAGTGTCAGTATAGCCAACCCTTAGCTACCCCTTAGCTAGAGTCAGGTTTGCTAAAAGCCCTGCAATAATGTCAGTATAGTACCGTGGATGAGATTAATATTCCGTGCGTGTAATTGGAGCGACCTTCGCTTAAGAAAAAGGTGCAGGAAGTTCGTTACTTTCGATACTAACGAGCCCGATCTTCTCTGCCTTTCCTTTCAGCAAAATCATTCCCAACGGCAGCGTTTTAATGCCGTCATCCAACCCGATTTTTTGAATTAAATATTCGGAAGCGAGAAAACTTTTCTCGTATTCGTTGCAAACACTTTGAATTCTGGAGGCTGTATTTAATGTATCGCCGTGGAACGCAATATCTCTTTTAACGTCTCCTATCTCTACCGCCGTTACTTTTCCGGTATGAATACCAGCCTTGAAGTCCGGAAGTAAACCATAGTTTGTTCGGTAATATTCGGCTCTTTTCAAAAACTGCTTTTTACAGGCAAAGTAAAATTTGATACAAAACAGATTTTTTAGCCCTTCGTCTTCCGTCCAGGTAACGACGATTTCATCCCCCACGTACTGATAGACCTGCGCATGAAAGGGGAGCAAAACATCATTGATGTCCATAAAACAATCCCGGATGAATGAGCTGTATTTCAGGTGCCCTAATTTTTCTGCCGTCGTTGTGGATGATTTCAAATCCATGAACATAAAAATTCTTTCTTCTTCTCTCGGATTTCGGTATCTCCCCATCAGTAAAGGCACCAGGACACCCGGACCATATTTCTTGTTTACCTGGTTGATGAAACTGATCACGAGTGTCATGAAAAAATAATAGATTAACAGGACGTAAAACGTATACTCCCAGGACGTTTCATTCAGTGTAATGCCTTGCGTATACAACGATGGAGAAATGAAGGGTTCGAATAAAACAAATCTTGTGAATGCTACAAGAACCGTAAGAACAGCCAGCGACCCCAATGCTTTGAATAAAATAACTTTTCCTAATGATAGCCTCCTGAAAACTTTTTTGTCTAGATAATAACTCGTTAGTCCTAGGCTCACCCCATATACAATACCTAAGATGACAGCGATCAATAGAATCGGACCAAAGCTTTTTGCTACCGGTATCTCGAAGGTCTGGCCAATGATCTGGAGCTGCAGGTATATGATTGCAACAAGCAAGATGTTTGCAATGATCCAAAAGTTCACCTGAATGCCCACATAGGTAAGTACAGGAAATCTCGCAGTATATCGTTGAGCGAGTGTCGTGTATTCAAATCGCTTTGCCATTCACGTAGGATCAGTTAGTAAAAGAATATTTTATTATCATCAATAGATAACTCCCAAAGAATGAAATAAAATTTGTTACTGCAATAGCGTTTTAAAAGCAGTTATCATCATACGTCCGATCTTCAGATGAAATTATTTTACCTGTTCTATGAATTTGAATGGTGCCGTTAAAAAATCATTCCGTTTTTTGACCTGCGAAAACAAATCGGTTTTTTGAGGACCATCACCATTCGTACCGAAGTAATGATCATTCTCCAGGTGACCTATGATAAAATGGAGTGGACGGAAAAAATATTAAAGGCTGGAGCGAAGGATCTGCTCCTTCGAAAGAGCACACTTCGAACAGCACCTTAACCCGCAACAGATCCTTCGCTCGCTCTTGCGCTACACAATACACCACTCAGGAACTCGATCCAAATGAGGAGCCAGCACTCTTTGATAATCAGCGGCTGTTCGAAAGCCCACCCTACCAATTTACCGATGTCCTGAGCAAGGGCCCGTGCAATGGCCGGTGCGGCGCGAAGGATCTGCTCCTTCGAAAGAGCACCCTTGGGGATTCTACAGGCATACATGGCTGTCAAAACGTAAACTTGCAAGTGAAAAGTTGCCGGTTATGTCGTTAGTCTGGCCAGGCAAGGGTGGATCTAGGTAGTACACTGCAATTCACTCACGGTACACTTTGGCTATTGGTAAAAAACTTTGAACAAACGGCTTTTGTTCAATATCTGTCGCCGACGTTTACTGGAAGTTCTTATCATCCAAGTTCCTATAGCTTTACGCCCCGACAACGGAGTTTATATATGCTGTATCATAAACTCTCATTTTCTATTAAAACCTAAATTCTTCTTTATGAAAAAACGACTTTTTTTTCTCCTTGGAGTTATGGGATCCTTAGGATATTATTCTTGCGATTCAGATGATCCCAAAATTACGCTTAGTACCGTTGGAAATTTAGAAACTCATGAAACGGGATTTAGCTTTACAGAAGGGCCTGCCGTTGATAAGGACGGAAATGTATTCTTTACAGATCAGCCTAATGATAAAATTTACAAGTGGGATGCATCAACGGGTGATGTCACTCCCTTTTTAGAAGGAACAGGTAGATCCAATGGGATGGCTTTTGACAAAGACGGGAATCTCATTGCTTGTGCTGATATGTATGGCGAACTCTGGAAAATCGCTCCAAATGGCACTCACCAGGTGCTGGTAGATAACTATAAGGGAAAACGGTTAAATGGACCTAACGACGTGTGGATAAATCCCATTACCGGCGGTATGTACATCACTGACCCCCTGTTCCCAAGAGGTTATTGGGAAGATGACGATCCGCGTAAGCAAAATTGGCCTCCAACTCATTCGGAACAAGCCGACGCAGGTAAGGGTGGCCATGTTTACTATCTCGCGCCGGGCAGTTCTACATTGGTTCGTGTCACAGACGGATGGGATGCTGATTCATGGCCTAACGGTGTTGTCGGAACGCCTGATGGAAAAAAACTCTACGTTAACAAATGGGCTGGCGATAACATGGGTGGTACCTGGGTATTTGATATAAAGGACGATGGAACACTTTCTAATATGAACAAGTTTGTGGACATGGGCGGTGACGGTATGTCAATGGATGAACAAGGAAATATTTATATAAGTAATAGTCTGGGAGTTGTTGTGTTTGATCCGATGGGAAATAAAATTATGACCATCGATACCGGTGGTGGCGCCACCAACAACGTCTTTGCAGGTAAAGATGAAAAAACCTTATTCATCACCGGTCCGGTGGATCGTGTAACATCGATAGAAATGAATGTGCGAGGTGTTGAAAAATTTTAAGACATAAAACGACGATCATGAGTTGTATATCATAATCGATAGATAAAAATAACACTCCTGTTTTTTCGGGAGTGTTATTTTTATTTTCATGTAACGATGTTCGCGATGCGATCGGTTACTTAAGGTCCGTATATTAAAGCATAACACCAACGTTGAACGTTATAACTGAAACGTAAATTTCGCAAACACATATCGCCCATTGAATCCAAATTGCGACACATTTCTGCTGTAAAGAAAATGACCGTTGGATGTGTTATCACGTCCGGTGGTATAGTTGCTGGAAGGATCTCCGCTTAAATTAAATTGATTATTTCGTGGATCGATGTATGCTTTGTCGGGGTATACATCGAAGATATTATTTGCACCCAACGTAAGGTTGAGACTTTTAAGAAGGGCGTAACTAATGGAAACATCTGTTATCCATTTGGCGGAAAACGTCTGATCAATCGCAGTGGGTAAATTATTTGCGGCAACATGAGGATCAACCGCATTTAAATAAGTGACCTCGCCAAAGCGAACGGTTCGTAAAAGGATGCTCCATTTTTTTACGTTGTAGTTTACACTGAATGTGATTTTGCTTTTTGGAACTGAGGATTCATAGCGTGACCGCTCTAAACGGTCAAACAGTTTTGTTTTTAAGCCTTGGTCACCTTCAATCACATCTGTACCCCGAATATCAGTCACCTTGGTGTTATTGAAATTGGCAGCAGCAACCAGGAAGAAGTTGCCTGCCGTTGTATTTATCCTGTCGGTTAAGACAATGTCAATTCCTTTTGTTCGGGTGGTAATTGCATTTGTAAAAAATTGCACACTGTTTACCGTAGCGCCGGGATCAACGGTATTTAAAATTTGGTTTACCTTCCCCGTTGCTATTAGATGATTTCCTGCGTCGCGCTCCCGGGCATACTGACTGGAAAATACAATCCTGTTATCAATATCAATTTGATATGCATCTATTGTGAAGTTTATCGAGTTCAGCAGTTCACCGGTAATACCCAAACTATAAGACGTGGAGATCTCTGGTTTTAACGATCCTACTCCAAATTCACGTACAATAGGGTGGTCGTTGTTTACTGTTAATACCTGGGTCGGCTGCCCCTGAACAAATTGGGTGCTCTCGTTATTAAAATAATGCTGATGCAGGGAAGGTGCTCTGAAGCCGGTGGCTATGCCGCCGCGAATCGCGAACTCATTATATATTTTAAATCGTCCTGAAAATTTGTAGGAGAAGTTGGAACCAAAGTCTGAAAAATTCTCAAATCGCCCCGCCACGTCTATAAGCAGTCGCGGACCAAACTCTGCTTCAATGTCTGCATATATACCTTTACTATTTCTCGATTGGTCTATTGCATTGGAAGGCCTGAACCCGGGGAATACCTGCGCACCGGCAGCTTTGCCAGGAAGACCATCGATATTTTTAGAGGGCTGTCCGTAAGAATAGGATAACTCTTCTCCAGCTGTAATCTGATATTTGTCCAGGCGAAATTCGGCGCCATATCCAATGTTCAGCGAGCTTAATATGCCGCTTGTCAAATTAAATCTTCTCGCCAGATCAAGGTTTACAGTGTTTTGTGAAAACTTCAGCATACCGGCATCGAACTCCCTTGGACTTGTTCCCGCAGGGAGCGACGCGTTCATGGTATTGGTAATATGGAAGTCCACGGAGTTTGTCCCAAAGGTATTGCTTACATCGTAGCTCCATTTTCCAACTTCGCCTTTAATACCGGCAATGGCCGACAAATCTTTTATGGTTGTATTAATGAAGGGAAGAAATCCATTGGGGTACAAAGAGAGATCGACTTGGGAGGTTTGAACAGGAAGTCTGTAAAAACCGGCGGCCTTTCCCTTGCGTGCGCTATAACCTCCGGCAAAATAGCCCGTTAATGTTGGCGAGATTTTATATTCTGCATTTGCGAATACGCCTGCATTCGTTGATTGTGAGTTGCCTACCAGCATCGTGTTCCTGTCAAGCCCTGCCGCGCTCGCTTTGGCGTCATCCGCAGCTTTTAAAGTTGTATAGCGGGCTAGAAAGTCAGCTTCCGATTCTCCGGCAGCCTTTGATGGCAATGCGGAATAAAGCAAGGGACGTGTATCAGGACCCCCGCGATTGGTACCATCCCGGTGGAGTAACTGACCGCCAACATTGATAAACCCATTCTTGCCCAACGAGAAACTTTTGTTTCCATCCAGTTGAAAAGTTTTCCCATCTGTAAATTTTTCTCCAAAGGTGTTAGACAGTGACTGTCCATAGGTAGTTGACAAAATAAGTGGTGATTTTTTTTTCAACACGATGTTGACAACTCCGGCGATGGCGTCCGATCCATATTGTGCCGAAGCTCCGTCACGCAACACTTCAATACGATCAATCGCTGCTACAGGAATAGCATTCATATCAGTTCCCACACTTCCGCGACCAAACGTGCCGTTAATGTTCACAAGCGCAGTTGTGTGGCGCCGTTTACCATTTACCAGTAAAAGAACTTGATCCGTTCCTAAACCACGCAACGATGCAGGATCAATGTGGTCCGTTCCGTCGGCTACTGTTTGACGGTTAGAACTAAACGACGGCGCGACGTAATTTAAAATTTGAGAGAGATCAGTCTGCGCGAAATTCTTTATTTCCCTGGTATTGATAACGTCTACCGCAACGGGTTTATCAATGTTTGTGCGCGCTGTTGCTGCCCTGGATCCAAGAATTACAACTTCATTTAATGAGGCAGCTGTTTCTGTTAGTAAGATATCCATGACCTGGTCGGTCTGACCGATTACAACCTCACGGGTAACAGTTTCGTAGCCTACAAAACTGAAACGAAGGCTGTACGAACCTGGGGCAATGAGCATGGCATACCGGCCATTCAAATCAGTAATGGTCCCTTGCGTAGTGCCGGGCACGATTACAGAAACTCCTTGTAATATTTCTCCGGTGGCGGACGTAACGGTTCCCGAAATTCTCCTACGTGCATCATTTGTTTGCCCGTGCAAGCTGTAGGTCGCTGAAATCAAAAAGATAAAGGCTAATAGAAATACATTTTTACGCATAAGTATGGCTTTCGTTTTTTTTAATATTTATAAAGTGAATTAATAAGCATGTAACGGCGCATTAGTGAGATGGTCAACGCCGCGTGGTTTGTTGGAGAACTCATTTCAACGACATCAATTTTTCTTGCAACAGATGATTTTCATACCACCTCGCAAAATATCTTAACGCAACCCGATTCCTTTTAATGCGGTGATGAAATGCATCACCCGGGGGCTAGCTGCATGCGGAATTGAAGCCTGTCGTGGCACTCAATGCTAACCTTCATTTCTTCATACTATTTTGAATGTTGTTAATGTTTTACACGGCTGATAGCCTAAACGTTGATCTGATCATAGAATTCAACCAAAGACCACATTCAAAAGTACATTCACTGAAAAGTGTGCGCCGGTAATTTTAGTGCATACACCGATGAATTTGTTTCATCTTGCCCTTTAGAAAGGAAATTCGGTAAGACCCCTGCAGATTTTATGCTCATTTGCAATGGCATCGTACAATTGTCATCCACCTGTTGATGTTCTTAGATCCCATTCATCAAAAAATAACAATTCATTACCTTGATCATCGTACAGGATAATGAGGCCATCCACATAATTCCATGTTTTATCCTTGACCTGAAGAATACCAGCTTGCAAGGAAGTTGTATCGATAATTCTTTTCTCGAGACGGTCATGACTGTCGCCACTTTTCCCATAAACTTCAAAGGCGCAACTTCCCTGGTGATAATTGCTGCTTCCGTCCTGACTGCGGTTGTAGAACGATCGTGATGTAAATAGATAAATCCACTTGGACTGAAATGTAGTCACTTCGATAAATGGATTTGTTGGATCGGTTGGAATCCTCGCGAAGCCTTCTATGGTATTGCCCAAAAACAATTGGTAATAGTAATATTTCTCCCAAAGAAACGTCTTTAGATCAGCGGGGCCCGAACCATCCTTAATGAATACATTGGTCTCGTTGGAAATTAAATCTGTAGCCGCGTTACTGATCTGGAGTTCAACTGTCCCCGCCGTTTCCAGACTTTTATAGTTCGCTATTATATTCCCGAAATATGAAGTTGAGATCTTCCAATTACCTACTGGAATACGAACATGACCGGTTGCCGCGTACAGTAAATTGTCTACCGTTAGCGTGTATTTAAGTTCGGTCGAATCGTTTGTAAAAACAACATATGCGGAGTCGAAAGCAGTTAAAGCCGGATACCGCAGATGAATGTTAAGGTTGACTTGTTTTGCTAGATCATCATCTTGTACAGCCAATACCTGTGGCGTAACACGGATGCCTTCATTCTTAACCATAAAGGTTATCGGCAACGGATCGGCAACATAGTTGGCGAGGTCAGAACTTTCCGACGGCGTGGCATAAATAGTTTTACCTGATTCGTCCAAGACCTCAAAATGTGTCAATTGATATTCACCAACTAACAACTCAAGGCTTTCACTGAGGTAGGCTTGGCCAAAATCATATAGCCGTAGTTTGATGAGTTCCTGCACGTCGCCGCTGCCATTTACAAGGCTGAGTTTTACAAACGCGGGAGTGACGGTCTCTTTCAAACGACCATTGCTTGCGATCACTTCGGATATGGAAAATTTCACCTGACTTTTCACCGGTAATAGTGTTTCTTCCTGCTGACAAGAAGAAAAAGTGAGAAGTAAAACAAACAGGCCCAAATAGAAATTGCTATTATTTGACATAACTGATGATAATATTGTGAACATTGTTTTGTTTGGAAAAAGCTTTTCCTGAAATGAATCTTCCCGAGTTGTCTACAGTATAATTGTATTGAATGTGACTGATGAGCACAGGGTGACCCGGTTGTGTAGGCGCCGCGTTGGTAATCGTTGCGGGAAGATGTTGTGAATAATAAAAAACAAAATTGTTGAACCCTGAAAATTCCACAGCATAGGAGAGGGCCTCCATCTTTTTGTAGAGCGGATTGATAATGCTGGTATATTCAATTTGGAAATCGGCAAGAAGTGTTCCTTGCTTTTTTATCGTTTGGCGAATGAGATTGCCATCAGTGTTAAAGGTGAGCTCGACATCAGCTGTGGTTTCTTTTTCCTCCACGTTCAACCGCTTTGGATATGTTCCGGCGTATTCTAGAAAAGTAGTCGTACTGAAGTATTGATCGTCGTGGTAGGTAAGAATTTTCTTTCGGAGACCGTTTTCGTAAATGTAGGACAGATCCCATCGTCCGCTTATAGAACTTAGGTGTCCCACGTCGTTGTAGCTCCTCAATTCCGAATATCCCACTGTGCAGCCGTCAGTAGACGATGCGCCTTTAATATGTGTACACCAGTTAACGGTACTTATTTTTCCGTTGTCATAATAAAAACTTAACGAGTCCTGAACACCGATACCGTCCAGCGTGACTTTCCTTACCAGATTATTTTGAATAACCTCAAATCCGAAGATTACATATCCAAATATTTCCGGTTTATCGTCTTCAAAAACTTCCAATACTTGTGGCGTAATGAATGTGTTTTCATCATTGACCGTAAATGGTATTGGCAGTGGATGTGCCACGTACTTGGCCATATCGGAATCTTCAGTGGGAGCGGCGTAAACAATTTTGTTTGTTATATCAAGTACTGCAAATCCGTTAAGTTGATATTTGCCGGCCGGGAGCTCAAGCTTGTCGCTTAAGTATCCTTGCCCAAAATCGAATAGCGCGAGTTTGATATTTTCTTGCGAAACGCCATCGCTATTCTTAAAACTCAGCAGCACATAAGCAGGCGCTTTTGTTTCATTTCCTTTTCCATTATCTCTCGTGGTGGGCGAAAATGAGAACGTCACCTGACCGGTGTCTAAAGGGTGGTTTTCTTCCGACTGACAGGCAAATAAAATTAACAGGGATAGATACGTTAAAAACGAGCGGGTGCGTGCTTTCATTCGCAATAGAATTTATTTAAATAAAGGACGTTTAAAACCCTCAAACGGAATGGTAGGATCAGTTCAAAAAGAGGTACTTTCGTTGCAACCCGCTAAATCTTAAATGCGTACCGTGTTTTTAATGAATATTCCCGCGTGTTCGTCAGGAAGAAGTCAATTCGCTGATTTAGCATATTCACTTGGCGACAATCCAAATTTTTTGCGGAATCGTTTGGCAAAATAAGATGGTTCGTTAAAGCCAACAGTATAACAGATTTGAGAAAGCGTATCCGCTTTGGCGAGAATTAGATCCGAAGCTTTTTGCAGTCTTAGGTTGTTAACGAAGTCTGAAGGAGAAACACCAAGAAGCGCTTTCATTTTGCGAAATAATTGCGTACGACTTAAATTCATTTCCGCTGCGAATCTTTCAATACCGAATCCTGCATCACTCATGTTCGCCTCTACAACCAATGTTGCCTTCATGATGAATTTATCGTCGAGAGATAGCTCGCGTGGCTCTTTGGGTAGTGCACTAAATTCCTCCTGGAATTTTTCCGCTAATCTTCTTCGTTGTTCAATTAAATTGATTATTCGAACCTGCAACTCTTCAATCGAGAATGGTTTTGGCAGATAGTCATCAGCGCCCGTTTTTAATCCTTCGATCCGTGATTCAAAGTCAGTTTTTGCCGTAAGCAGAATAATCGGAATATGACTGGTTCGCTCATCGGCTTTGAGCTTTTGTGTGAGTTCTATACCATTCATCTTTGGCATCATCACATCAGACAGAATTAGTGTTGGAATCTTTTCTATGGCTATTGAAAATCCTTCCTCACCATTTTTTGCAGCGAGTATTGCAAAATTGTCAAGGAATTTTCCCGCGATAAAATTTCTTAACTCAGGATTATCTTCCACAATAAGAATTGACTCGGCGTGCATTTCATCGCTGTCAGTTTCTTTAAAACACCGCTCATCAGAACGGTCGTGAAGAAAAACTTCGACGTTTTGGTCTTGTGAGAAATAATGGTGTCGGGTCGTACCGGCTTGTGTTGCTTTAGGAAATTTTTCTTTATTAAAAGGTAGTGCGATGGAGACTCTTGTACCCACATTTTCTTGACTGGTTATTTCGATTTTCCCTTGGTAAAGTTTTACCAATTCGTTTACCAAAGACAACCCAAGACCGGTTCCTTGCTGTCCATCTTCGGCGGTGTTTCCGATTTGATAAAATGGTAAAAAGATGTGTTGTAAATCCTTTTTAGGGATACCCCTGCCGTTATCAGTTACCCTGATCGTCAGAATTCCTGTTTCGGATGATGTAAAAGCCGAGAGCGTAACCGTACCCCCGATCGGAGTGAATTTAATTGCGTTCGACAAAATATTGTTGATGATTTTCTCCAGTTTGTCGGCGTCATACCATGCGTCTTCTGATGTGATCTCAATGTCTTTTAGAAATGAAATGTTCCTCCTTTCTGCCAAAACATCAAAAGAAGCTATCAGCATTTTTACAAATTCATTCAGGTTGCCCGCTTGAATTTTGAGTACCATTTTGCCTTCCTCCAACTTGGACATGTCCAAGAGTTGATTAATCAGATCGAGTAAGCGATGCGCGTTTCGATTGACAAGTCTAAGATCATCTCGGTCCTGCTGACTCAAACCACCGGACTTCAATTTGCTTTCTATCGGCGCAAGGATGAGTGACAAAGGTGTTCGGAATTCGTGTGATACATTTGCAAAAAACCTTGACTTTAATTGGTGAGCATCTTTTAGATTTTCATTAAGTTTTTTTTGTATATCCAACAGTTCTTTTGCCTTGCGAGACCGTAAGTGCTGTAGCCTGTAAATCGTGATGAGCGCCACGAGTAAAAGTAGTGATCCGGTAATAAGTGCATTTGTCCACAGCTTTTGAATTTTCTTTTCCTGCTCCAATAGCTTTATGGCTTGTTCTTTTTTTTCAGATTCATAATACGCTTCAATCTCAGCGATTTTCCTGCTCTTACTTTCAGTATAGAGACTGTCCTGATAAGCGGATTCCAAATCGCGGTAGGCAATTGCTTTTGCAAATCCTCCTCTTTTTTTCTCAAGGGCGACAAGTTGATTATAAGCTTCCTCCAATTTCTTTTTACCGTTAAAACTTTTGGCCAATGCGATCGATTTGAATAAATAGAATTCTGCTGTATCGTATTTGGCGGTAAGTGTATACAACTGCCCCATGGCTGTATATATAGTGGTCATCCGGAATTTATTATTAAACTTCAATGCAATGCCGAGTGACTTTTTGAAATAAGCTAATGCATTTTCTGGGTCGTTTTTCAACGTATACAGCCGCGCGAGATTTGCAAATACCTGGCCAATCCCATCCTCGTCGTTTAGCCGTTGCCTTATTTGTAGGGACCTTGAAAAATATTCTTCTGCTAACGCAAGCTGAGAAAGTTTTAAATAAAATGTTCCCATTAAATTGTAGCACCACGCTAAATCAGCGTCAAGACTTTCCTTTAAATATATAGCAACGGCCTTGTCATAGAAGTCTTTTGCTCTACTATATTCTCCTTCCAATTGATGAATAAGGCCGAGCATTTGATAGGACTGACCAATGCCTCGTTGGTAGTTGATGCTTTCATGTATGCTCAGCATTTTGTAGGCGTATCTTGTGGCTTTTTCGTACTCACCTATCACCCAGTAATAAAGTGCGATAGCCCCGTTAGCCGTACCGATGCCTTTTGGAAAATCTATTTGTTCGGCAATTTGCAGTGCTTCTTCTGCTAGTCTTTTATGCACTTCAGGACGGTTCGTATACTCCTGAAGACAGATGTCGAAAATAATGGCTAACCGAATGGTGTCTTTCTCAGGGTGATTCTTCAACGCAATGTATAGGCTGTCCAAAATTCGATTCTGTCCAAAAGCAAAAGGAAGGATGATCAAACATAGAAGCAGGAGATAGTACCGCATATCTTTATTATAAATCTTACTGGTTTTTGAGTGGAAAAAGGCGTTGCGTTTTCGTGAAAAGAAAACGAGGTTCGGTTAGGCTGGCTTGTTACGCTTCAAAAACAGGAAGACACAACACACTCGACCTTCGTGTACCTGTTTTTTTAGTAGGATAAAGTTACCGGTAATCAATATGTCGCTCGGGTATTATGGTTTCAACGGAGGATAGATTCGTTGCATTACCACGCAATCAAGTGTTCGATTACGCTTTGATTCTTATTGGAGCAACGCAATGCCTGGACAAAAATCCCTTGCGTATGGTAGGATGGCAGCTTTAGCAGTGAGTGTCAGAGCCGCGCCTCAAAAAAGTTGCGTGCGTAAAAATTTGAAAGTATAATGTCAGTGCGGACAGCAAGCCGAGGCTGATTTACTGTCCCGTGGAGAAAAGATATGCATCGTGGTGAGAATACTGAGAAATGTTAGTGTCCGGTCTTTTCAATGCCCCGATGCATTGACCGTCGCGTTATCCGTAACGACCAATTTGATGACTCTCCCCTTGGTTTTGTATTGAAGGGTTCCACTTAACACGATAAAATAGGAGCCCACCTTGGTTGATGGCGCTACCGCTATGATCGCTTCACTCAAATCAATATCACCGCGTTCGGGCGCGAACGATATTTCGACACCGTCTGGCAGAAATGATGTGGTTTCCATACGAACATTTTCATTGGATAAACCCTTTGCTCTGAGCACGGATACGTTTATTTTTTTTAATGTCCCTTTTTCAATGACGACGGAATCATCCGCCACAATGAAGAATCCCTTTTTTGGAGTGGGAAAGTTTTGAGCATTGGCGGAAACGGAAAAAATGCAATTTGCGAATAGCAGTATAGTAATAAGATGTATAATCATAGCGGTGTTGAATTAAGCAATGAAGTTGGACCGATTTTGGTCTTCAAATGAAATACGCTTGTTGCAACGAATGGTAATTTTGTTTCATGCCATTCTTGATTTGATGGGAATAATGGGTGACATACATTCCGTTGGTTTACCGGCAGAACGCCACTGCTTGAGTTTAATGGTTATGTTAGGTTGCGATGAGAAAATATTACTCTTTCTCTTAACTAATTTGGGAATGCATCTTCGTCAATCCTTATCTGCGTCAATCAGGATCGTTATTTTTTCAAGCGCCTCTTCAGACTCAAATGAGCCCTTGACTTCCAGTTCAAACACGCCTTGAAAATGATGAAGGAAAAGTATCGTTGCTTTTTGAAGGGAAGCTGAACTTGTTTCGTACTTCTTTACGATATATGATTTGCTAGCTCCGTTGGCATATCGCTCTTTATACTGACCTAAAGATCTTCTCCATTCCTCTACTGGAACACGAATCGTTGGCGGAACATCAATCTTCTTGGCATTTTTAAGAATGTTTTTTACGCTGAATACAAATCCCTTTTTCTCAAATGGAGGAGCTGGTTTGCTAGGGTCAACACTTTTGACGGGAACCTCTTCTGTATACCGCTCCAGGTACGCGACTTGCAGAATCAGGTCTGCCTCTTTTACGATCGACGACAATTCTACCGTTGTATATTTGATGATGCTCATGAATCCGATTTCCGCGAAGGTGATGAATTTTTCCGCGTGTTGTATTTAATATTATATCATTGCAGATATTCGTCCGCAAGTTTGCCTGAGTTCTCGAGCAGCTTGTGTCTCTGTAAAATTCTTTGAGAATAAATGTTTTGGAAGGAACTTGCGAATTTATGTTGGGTATCATGCATCCATTTGCTAATGACGGCATTGCAGGAAATTACTTACATTGAATGTATTGAGTAAGAAATTTTATAACAGATAATGAATTACGCGCGAATCATAACTAAAGGTCTGTATTTATTGGTTTTGATCATGACGGCCTCCTGTTCAGTAAAGGAAGAACAAGTCCAGAAGGTTTCTGTGTTAAAACCGGAAGACAATCGGTTTACGCCAGTCATCCTTACACCCGAAGGTGCGTTGGACGAGCCGATGATGTTCGAAGTTGCCGATGAGAACTCAGTTTTTATAATCGAGCGAAAGGGTGCTCTCAAAAGGTTCGACCTGAAGACCAGAACCATGAACCTGATCACAACACTCGATGTATTTACCGGCAATGAACAAGGACTTATCGGGTTGACGCTTGATCCAAACTTTCAAACTAATCATTGGATCTATCTCCAATACGCCCCGGCAAAAGAAAACGTGTTTAAACTGGTTAGATGGGAGGTGTCAAATGATAAACTCGTTGAAGGCTCCGAAAAGGTTGTATTAACAATTCCTGTCGATCGTGAAAATACAAATCATACGGGAGGAGGAATGACCTGGGACAAAAATGGTAATTTATACCTTACTGTTGGAAACAATACAGGCAATCGATTAACAGCGCAGACGGATGAACGTCCCGGTTTCAGTTACCTTGATGACCAGCGTGGTGCATCTAACACCAATGACCTGCGCGGAAAAATACTTCGCATTCATCCTGAACCGGATGGGAGTTATTCCATTCCAAAAGGGAATTTGTTTCCTGAGAATACCGCTAAGACACGTCCTGAAATATACACGATGGGCCATAGAAATGTCTGGCGTGTTTCAGTGGATAGCAAAACGGGTTGGATCTATTGGGGTGAGGTTGGCCCTGATCAGGATACCGATTCAGAGACAGGTCCCCGGGGTTACGATGAACAAAATCAAGCGAAAGGCCCTGGTTTTTTTGGCTGGCCTTATTTCATTGCAGACAATCAAGCGATTCCTAAATATGATTTTGCAAATGACAGGGTAGGAGAAAAGCTTGATCCAACCAGGCCGGTTAATACTTCACCAAATAATACCGGCTTAAAAGAATTGCCGCCTGCACAACCCGCTTTGATTTATTATCCATATGCAACGTCCGACAAATTTCCTCTTGTTGGTTCAAGCTCGCGTTGTGCGATTGGCGGCCCCATTTATCACAGAAGTGATTTTAAAAATCCGCAGCGGCCATTTCCTGAGTATTATGAAGGCAAATGGCTGATGGGCGACTATTCAAGATTCTGGATCATGGCGGTTACACTGGACGATGATGGAAATTACGTATCCATGGAACGTTTTGCTCCGGACTACCATCCTGTACAACCACTGGATATTAAGTTTGGTCCTTCGGGAGATCTTTATGTCTTGGAGTACGGTAGCAACACCGTTAGATCTGCAGCAGAATCCCGATTAGTGCGTGTGGAGTATAACGCTGGTAACAGAAAGCCAGTGGTGCAGGCGTCAGCCTCTAAGCGTGGAGGGGCTGTTCCATTTACTATCACTTTAAGTTCGAAGGGAACCGTCGACTACGACAACGATGAATTAAAATATGAATGGAAAATTAGCGGCGATAATAATAGTACGATGAATGAAAAAGGAGAAAGTCCTGTGATTACGCTCACGGATCCTGGCGTTTACACAGCTACCCTGACCGTTACTGATGGAAAAGGTGAATCAGGAAGTGCAACGGTTCGATTGATTGCTGGAAACGAGCCGCCTGTTGTGGTTTTAAGATCTGAGGGCAATAAAACATTTTTCTTTCCGGAAACGACTTTTGAATATGATGTAAAAGTAAGTGACAAAGAGGATGGAACGCTGGGTAACGGAATCGACAACAACGCTGTTGTCGTGAGTTTCGATTATACGTCGGAAGGTTTTGATTTTGCCCCCATTCAACTAGGTCATGCAGACCTTGATGCGGCTTCGCGCGACGTTGTAGCACAAAGTATGATAAGATCAAGTGATTGCCGGAATTGTCATACGGTGGACGTTAAAGCCGTAGGACCAGCTTTCAAGCAGATTGCAGAAAAATACAACGGTCTCCCTGGTAGCAAAGACACTTTGGCGCAGAGAATCATTAAGGGCAGTTCCGGCCTTTGGGGAACGGATAACAATATGCCTGCGCATCCCAACATGAGCGTGACCGATGCACGGACGATCGCCAATTATATTTTAAATATTAACAATCCAAAGCCCTCATCTCTTCCGGTAAAAGGAAAGTACAGCCTCAAAGTACCCTCCGATGATAATGGACGTGGAACGTATATTTTTCGAGCTGCCTATACCGACCGTGGTGCCGGATCTATTCCACCACAAACCACAGATACCATAGTGTTGTTGAAAAGTCCAAAACTTAACCCGGTAAAGGCAGAAATAATTGAAGGCGGTGCATTAAGAGATCAGCTTGATGAATATATTTTTTTGACGGCAAAACCGGACGCATATATCGGCTACAAGGCTGTTGATCTTACAACTGTAAAACAAATTTCCTTTCACCCAAATTGGCACTTATACGATATTTACCCCGGTGGAAAAGTCGAGGTACGGATTGATAAACCCGATGGCGAATTAATTGGTGAGGCTGCTTTCGAGCCTGAACAATTTAACACGCGTTACCGCGGATTATTTGATGGACTAAAAAATCCATCGGCCGAGCAACAAAAGAGAATGAAAAGATATCCGGCGCTGGATCCCTCCAGGTTTTTTGCGAGAGGCTCAGACAAAAACTCCTTTACCATTCCGTCGGAAACAATAATCAAGGAGACGAACGGGGTACATGATCTCTATTTTGTATTCAGAAACTTTAAGCCGGGCAAGGCAGATGCACTATTCCCGTTGGCTGAAATTGTCTTGATGAATTCGACTTCAAAGAAAAAATAATCTTTTCTGAATGACTGAAAGATTTTTAATATGTTTTTGTCTCTTCGTTACGCATTTCGCAATGGGACAGGGAAGGATTACCAACAGCATCGGGATGGAGTTCGTGTTAATAGAGTCAGGGGCTGTTGTTATTGGCGAATTTCAACCGCCCTATCCGGTTCCAAACGATACAGTGAAATCATTGCCCCACACCTATACGATGTGGATGGGTGATGGCCGTGTTTATAATGAAGAAGAATTTAAATTAGCCCGGGAAATGGCAATGAAAGATTCGCAACCTGGATTTTCGGTAATGATTGAAAAGCCATATTACATCGCAACGACAGAAGTAACGCAAGGCCAATGGAAAAAAATCATGGGCTACAATCCCTCGGTGTTTCAGGGAACGCCAGGTGCCGATAGCCTCCCGGTTGAAAACGTATCCTGGAAGGAGGCGCAGAAATTTATTAAAAACCTCAACCGGTCTGAAAAATGCAAAAGCTATCGTTTACCAACTGAATTTGAATGGGAATATGCAGCCCGTGCAGGCGCAACCAAAGATATCCCCTGGGACGAAATACAAATTGCCGCGAACCTCAATAAAAAAACACCGATTAATGTTGCAAGCAAAAAACCAAACGCATGGGGCTTATATGACATGCTGGGAAATGTATGGGAGTGGGTAGACGACTATTACAACGAAAAACTCTTTGCCGATCCTAAGCCACTGCGCAAAGGTAAGCAGCATGTACTGAAGGGTGCCTCATTTGTTGGTGATGTAAAAAATGCCACTTACATGACCCATGCCGGAGGTCCCGGCAACGGCTGGGATGTTGGTTTCCGGATTGTAAAGGATGTAGAAATAAAATCGAAATGATCAAACGTGTTATTTTCATTATACCATTTTTTAGCGTTTTGTTTTGCGCCGTGAACGCGCAGGTGCCGAAAGGTTTCAAGAGTTTGCTTAATGGTAAAGATCTGCAAGGGTGGCATGTCAGCAGAACTTCTCATCAAGGTACGGTAGGAAATTTCTATGTTCAGCAGGGTGCGATCGTTTTAAAACAAAATCCTTATGGCCAGGGAGGTGTTCTGTTAACTGATAAAAAATTCAAAGATTTTGAACTGTACGTAGAAGTAAAGATAGATTCGTTCTGTAACGGCGGAATTTTTCTTCGGTCGACAGAAAGCGGTCAGGCGTATCAAATTGAATTGGCAATGCCGGGAGGCACTGGTTCATTATTCGGAGAAGCAATGCAGATTAGTAAATCGGCGGAGGCAAAGGAAATAGCAAAGGTATGGAAGGCCGACGATTGGAATTCTTTTCGTATACGAATGGTTGGTGAAATCCCAACAATTTCTCTCTGGGTAAATGACGTTTTCATGTGGGAAGTTACCCAGCCACAAAATGATTTCACCGCCGGGGCAGTGGCCGGAATGATCGGCCTCCAATCGCATTGGACTGCTTTATATCAACCCATTCCCGGAGGATTCAACATGCCAGGTGCTTGGAGGCCTGGCGCAGCACATAGATTCAGGAACATTGCCATTAAAGAAATAAAGCGTTAGCCGTATTTCCGTATCCAGAAAGTGCTCAAACAATTCAAAATACAAATAAGCGCTGAGTTCCGCCGAGCTAATACCCGCTGAGAGGCGCCGAGACTTCATTCAACTACTCTCTGCGTGCATTATCTTTGCGTAGCATTCCTCCGCGGCCACTGCGGTAAAAAAAACTTCGAAGACGTATGGCATAAGGTATGACCCTCATCTCAACCTCAGCCCGCTACCAGGAATGCAATAACCGCAGACACACGCTGAGCTAATACCCGAATCGCAGAGGCACTTTAAATCGAGGGCTCTGCGCTTCCGCTGCGTGCATTTCACTCGGCGTCCACTGCGGTTAAATCTTCAAGTCGCACAAGCTTGGAAATAACCACAAAGGTCCAGGAAATTAACTGATACTTATGAAGAACGAAGTAGCCAACGTAACGCCCACAAATTTTTAAATAGACAGTTTGCATTGTCCGGCCACATTGTTTTTTTATTCTTGCATGTCCGGATTTATCAATATCTCTACCGTGGCAATGTGCTCAAAGAAGTTATCAACGATACATCTCTCATGATCATTCATCTCATCGACGGCACGTACGAACTATTCCGGCACTTTTACGGGCAACGCAGTTACAATAAAGGTAAAGACAAACCTTCCGGTGCTGTGATTGGTGTATTGCATGGTGTGTTGGAAATGATTGAGCAGGGCGCCACACACCTCGGCGTCGCCACGGACCATGTGATCGAATCTTTTCGAAACGAGTTATGGCCAGACTATAAAACAGGAGCAGGAATCGATTGGGCGCTCCGAAAGCAATTTCAACCTCTGGAAGAAGCATTAATGTCCATGGGCATTGTTGTATGGCCTATGATTGAACTCGAGGCTGACGATGCACTGGCATCTGCCGCCCGCCTCGCTGCCGCCGATCCGCGCGTTCTGAAGGTTTGTATTTGGACGCCGGATAAAGATCTCGCTCAATGTGTGCGCGACGATCGGGTAGTACAGATCGACCGTAGAACCGGCGTAATCAGAGATGCTAACACCGTACGTAAAAAGTTTGGTGTAAGCCCGGATTTGATTCCTGATTTTCTTGCGCTTGTTGGCGACAGCGCAGATGGTTATCCGGGAATATCCGGCGTTGGAGAGGTAGGCGCTGCGCAGATGTTGAATCAATATGGACCCATTGAAAATTTTCCACCGAAGGTGTTGGTGGGACAACGCGAGCGAGCATTGTTGTTCAAACGACTCGCCTCGTTAAGAACTGACGCACCACTATTTAACAACGTCAACCAACTGCAATGGCTTGGCCCTACCTCAACTTTTGCCGAACTAACGACAAAAATGAATGAGCCAAGGTTATTGGATAGAGCAAATGAGGCAGCGGCAAAACTTATGCAATGAACTACTGCGGTAGGTTTTACTATTCTAAAGCTATTTGATGTTCCAGGATAACGCGGCAACTTCCATCGCGAATTAACATTGCGTAATATCTTTATCACTCACCGGCGACCAGGCGAAGATAACAAACTCGATGAGCAGCATTCGTCATATGTAAAAAGTTCGTATTTTTCTTCACGATCGCAGGAAGATCCGGAACCTTAATGAACCGAAGACATAACCATCCCATGAAAACAATTTGCGTAGTTCTTTACCTTGTGATATCGACCGCCACTGTCGTGGCACAGCAGAAAGTAATTCAACTTTATGGTGGCGCGCCTCCCGGCAGTGAATCCTGGACATGGTCGGAAGCAGAGAATGACAGCAACCTCTGGCAAACGAAGGTGGTGTACAATGTAAGCAGACCAACGTTGACCGTATTCCAGCCCGAAGAGGGAAAAGCAAATGGTACGGCGGTGGTCATCGCGCCGGGAGGTGCGTTCCATGCGCTGTCCATCAACAGTGAGGGATATGACGTTGCGAAATGGTTAGTCCAAAAAGGTGTTACCTGTTTTGTATTGAAGTACCGGCTGGCCCGTAGCTTTACAACGGACCCGGTAGCTGAAGTTACTGCAAAGTGGGGTAAGAAAGAATTTGATGAAGCGAACGCGGCAGTTATTCCGCTCGCTATCGCCGACGGAAGGGAAGCCATTGCCTACGTACGCAAACATGCAGAGGAGTTCAACGTAATACCTAACCGCATCGGTATCATGGGTTTCTCCGCTGGAGGCACCGTAACGTCAGGAACGTTGTTTAATTACTCGCGCGAGAACAGACCGGATTTTGCCGCACCCGTGTACCCATATTTCTCAAAAGACATGATCGGTGCTATAGCCAAAGACGCGCCACCGCTATTCATCCTTACCGCGTCCAATGACGGACTCGGACTTGCTCCTCACAGCGTTGGGCTGTACAGCGCCTGGCTTGAAGCAAAAAAAGATGTGGAGCTTCACATGTATGCCCGGGGTGATCACGGCTTTGGAATGAGAACACAAAATCTTCCCACAGACAAATGGATCGAAAGATTTGCAGAATGGCTCGATGTTCAGGGACTTCTTAAAACTCCTGACCCGGCGCTCAAACCTTATGTAAGAAAAGAATATGTACATGCAGGAAACATTCTGCCCTATAGAATTTTGTATCCGGACAATTATGATAAAAGTAAAAAGTATCCGTTGATACTCTTGTTGCACGGTGGCGGGGAACGAGGCAACGACAACGACAAACAATTGGTGCATGGCGCGAAGCTGTTCCTGAAAGACGAGAGCCGTAAAGCATTTCCTGCGATCATCTTAGTTCCGCAATGTCCTCAGGATTCTTATTGGGCTGCAGCAAACATAGACCGGTCAACCCAACCTTTTAAGATCAGTTTCGATTACAATGCACCGCCGCAATGGCCATTGGTTGCTGCCAATGAATTGGTGAAAAAAATAGCTAACGAAGAGGCTATTGATCCGTCAAGGATCTACATCACCGGACTTTCAATGGGAGCCATGGGTACATTCGAATCTGTTTACCGGTACCCCGATCTGTATGCCGCCGCTTTGCCGATCTGCGGCGGTGGCGATACTAAAGCGTACGATAAACGTGTAAAGAAAACTGCCTTCTGGCTTTTTCACGGCGCCGATGATGCAGTCGTCGATGTAAACCTATCGCGCGAAATGCTTGCGAAACTAAAGTCATTAAAAGTAAAAAATAAATACACGGAATATCCAGGTGTCAATCATAACAGCTGGGATAATGCATTTGCTGATCCTGCATTTCTTTCGTGGATGTTTTCGCATAAAAGAAAGTAGGTTTCTTTAGATTCTGATAACAATACAGCCACGCTACTGCTTAAATCAAGCGAGAATAGATCATGGACACCATGTACGCGATAATGTCTGTTGTAAATCCATGCGCCTGTTCCAGAAGCTTACATGAAGGCTAGGGCAAAGTCCTACTCGCTTCGTAAGGTATCTGAAGGGCTGACGGATGCCGCTATAACAGAACGATATCCGATGGTGACCCACGCGATGATAAGCACAAATGCCGCCGCCGCAGCAAACATCCAGAGTTCAAGTGTAATGTGGTAAGCAAAATTGATAAGCCATTGATCCATTAAATAATAACCAACAGGTGTTGCGATAATCAACCCTATGGTTACCAGCGCTATGAATTCACGAGATACTAATGACAGAATATTGGCAACTGATGCGCCGAGTACTTTTCTTATCCCTATTTCCTTTGCCCGTCGTTGTACACTATATGAAACAAGGGCAAAAAGCCCAAGACAGGCGATCGTAAGCGAGATGGCGGAGAAGATAAGGAAGACTTTTGAAAACCTTTTATCGGATGCGTATTCCCCTGAGAGCGTATCCTCCATAAACTGGCACTGCATCGGGCTATAGGGGAAATGTGCCTTCCACGTAGCCGCCACGTCATTAAAGCTCTCCTTCATGTCTCCTTTTAGTCGAATGGAAATTCTGGAGTATCCCCCCGAAAGGAGCCACATGCACATCGGCTCAATCCTTTGATGCAGTCCGTCGTAATTAAAATCTTTTACGACACCGATGATCTCCCCTTTGATACCATCCAACTCAAGTGGACGATCCAGCGCTTCTGTCGGATCGCGAAAGCCCATTTGTTTGACCATGGTTTCGTTCACAATGAATGCCCCGCTGGAGTCAGCCGGGTTGCCTGGAATAAGACCTCGGCCTGCTACCAAACGGATGCCGTAAACATCAAGATACGCATGGTCTATGCGCAACCGGTATACCGTGGTAGATACATATCGTCCATCAGCATTCTGGACGTTGCAAAGTGAATTTCCAAGGCCTCCACCCATCGTTGTATTCGATCGCGTTACCCCGCTCACTTTGTTGTTGCGTATCAGCTCATTTGCAAAGACTTCGTAACCAGACAACACTTCCGGACTTCCATGCACCCCAAACACTACGATTTGGTCCTGGTCGAACCCAAGGTCTCGATCTCTAACATACTTCAGCTGAAGTTGTATTACCACGATGCCCACAATTAATATGGTGGTTAGGGAATATTGTGCAACGACTAGAATTTTCCGTACCAATACGCCGGATAGCGTACCACGGCCACCTTTCATCATATCGATGGCATGGAAATTCGACAACATTGCCGCCGGATAAAATCCGGCTGCCAATCCTACGGACGTTGCAAGTCCAACGAGAGTGGTGAGGGTTTGCCATTGATATAGTCCGAAAATTTCAGACCCTGTCATACTTTGAAACAGTGGTCGCGCAAATTCAACCCAACAAATGGCAATCAGAAGAGACAGCATGCAAAGTATCCAGGCTTCAACCAGGTATTGTAAAACTAATTGCCGCCGGCGCGCACCCATGACTTTCTGGATACCAACCTCCTTGTAACGTTGCGTCGCATAGGCCGTCGCGAGATTGACATAGTTTATGGCTGCAAGAAGAAGAACAACAAGGCCAACACTGCCAAAGATAATCACATGCGTCATAGACCCGTTTGGCCCGAAGTCGAACATCAAACGTGAAAACAAGTGTATATCGGTCATCTTTTGCAGAAAAAACTGCTGCGCGTGTTTACCATCTCCATTTTCTGACATATAGCTCGTGACCAACGTGGGCAGTTTTCGCGCTAACGCATCGGCCGATGCATCTTTATTCAGCAACACGTACGTGTGGACACTATTATTGGACCAGCCACCCGGCCCGTTTATTTCCGGTCTGACGGTTTCCCATGTCTTAAATGAGATGAGCGCATGATAGGTGATGTGTGAATTGTGAGGCGCGTCTTCAATAACACCCGTCACTTTAAACTCAATGCCGGTACCATCTGGGTCATAGCGAAACACCCGGACTATTTTTCCAACGGGGTCGCTATCTAAAAAGTACTTTTTTGCCAGGCTTTCCGAAAGCACGATCGTGTATGGTTCAGATAAAGCGGTACGGCGGTCGCCTTTTAAGAGGCGAAAATCAAAAATGTTGAAGAATGATGATTCAGTTACGAGTATGTTGTCTTCGACAAATGTTTCGCCGCCGATTCGAATAGTAGCGTCGGCTGGGTCAATACGTACGGCATCCCTTACCTCGGGGAAATCTTTCATCATTGCTGCCGCTAATGGCGGACCTGTGACGGCTTGTTGCGTACTCGAAGTTTCATCCATCAGGGCGGAGCCGACCCGAAAAATTCTGTCCGCCTTGGTGTGAAATCTGTCGAAGCTCAATTCAGTCCGAACCCAAAGTCCGATCATGATGAAACATGCCAGACCTACAGATAAACCGAATACATTAAGTAAGGTGTATTGTTTATTTTTTTTTAGATGGCGGAAAGCGATCGTCGCAGAGTTAGCAATCATCATATTGAAAGGTTTGGCCAGGGAATAATTTGCGAATGACAAACCGCATGCCACCCGGATGCATTGAAAAGTGACGGTAATCGCGAATCGTGGTTGGGCTCTTGTCCTTTTCTGATCAAGATCTGGTCGGTTTCGGTCAGATCTCCGATAAACATGTGTTCAGGAAAATTGTTGACTGACGATTGAACGTCTTGTCATTTCGTAGCGAAGTTCTCAATAGCCTACAAAAACGAGAAAGCCTTCACCGTCGAAACGATTTGGTATAAAGGTTTTACCATACGGCATTAGTCTTTGCTAGCGCTAGTTGAATTATTAGGATACCGGTGAATCTGGTTGAGATGAATGAACATGCTGCATTTCCTTTTTTCGCTTGTGGTCTTGTGAGTGCGTGTTTGCCAGAAGTACATTCTTCTGAATAATGCATTCAAGTTTACAGGCTGTTTCTTTCAGGCGCAGCAGGATCTCTTTGTTTTCGGCGCTTAGCGTTTCTTTATCAAAGATATTGATGAGCCCCAGGATTGTTGCAACGGGTTGTCGTGTTTCATGCGACTGAGACCATGCAATTTGCTTAAGCTGGTCCTGCATCTCATCGCTTGCCGTTTCATAACTTTTCCGGTCACTGATATTCTGCACGTTCAACAGAACGCCAATAAATTTATTGTCATCGTCATAAACCGGTGTATATTCCGAGCGTACCCAAAAACTCATTTGTGGATAATGCATTTCGCGCTCGGCGACTACTGGTTCTTTTGATATTACGGCGCGCTCAAAATTCTGCTTAAAAGCTTGAAATATTTCTTCATCTCCGGGTCGTCTGTAGTTTAGTAAACTATCACCGACAAACAGATCTCGTCCGTACAGAAATTTGCTCCCGTCACGGGCCCACTTGTTAAAAAAAATGACTCGATAATTTGGAGCCAATAAAAATATGGAGGACTGGGTGCTATCGAAAATGGCTTTCAATATCTGTCGTGATGTTTGAAGTTCTTCACGAATATTTTCCAGGAGATTGTCGGGGCGGAAATTGTGGATCATTGTATAACGTGTAGCGTATCGTTGTGCTATAAATATAGTAGAATCAAAGATGCAACAGGAATCGGTTCCTATCCTAAACGGAGGAAACCTTACAAGACTACGATTCACTATCGAATTACAGGCAAGTCCGCGATGCGCTTCTTTGTTTGGTGGTGATGCGCCGATAGTTCATGATAAGTGACAGTTAATTCACATTTCGTGCAGTGTGTTCAAGAAGCACATTGGTTTATCTTAAAAGAAAGTTTAAAAAAGGCGATGAAAGAACTTCGAAATCACATCGGTTTAGAGATCCATGAGATTTTAGATTCTAGTTTAGGCCACAATTTCTCATGACTGCACCTTTTGCGTTTCTGAAGAAGACGAACCAGCCAGTATAATCTGGGCAATCGCTTTATCAATTATTACAAAGGCTGGTTTGAGGCATTCGTTCATTCTTAAAAAAAGCTTAATACACAAGTTATCTTAAATGAGTTATCATTCCATAACATTACGTGCAGGAATTGATGTATAAACAACAGATCAAACGGAAGACCATATTTTCTTGAATAACCAGGCGCGAATAAGTTGTGTAGTGGGAGATGAAAAGCGTGATTTGCTACCCAATTTTGCTAAACTTATTAATAAATTGAAAACCTCAAGCGCATTATTTAAAAGATAGAATGAACGAATCGAGAAGAATATTTTTGAAGAAAGCAGCTATGCTTGCGGGCGGTGCTGGCCTTTTGAACACTTTGCCCTTTTCAATAGAAAAAGCATTCGCAATTTCGCCCGACAAAGGAACAACCTTTTACGACGCCGAACATGTCGTTTTGCTAATGCAGGAAAACCGTTCTTTTGATCACAGCTTCGGAACGCTTAGAGGCGTACGCGGATTTAATGATCCGTTGGCCATCTCGCTACCCGATAAAAACCCGGTGTGGTTTCAACCCGACAAAGCAGGAAACCGGTTTGTTCCATTTCGCCTCGATATCAAAGACACAAAAGCGACTTGGATGGGCGGTGTACCACATTCGTGGGATGATCAGGTTGATGCCCGCAATGAAGGTAAATATGATGGATGGATTGAAGCTAAACGACCGGGTAATAAGGAGTATAAAGATATCCCGCTTACGATGGGTTATTACACACGTGAAGATCTTCCTTTTTACTATGCACTGGCAGACGCATTCACTGTTTGTGATCAACATTTTTGCGCAGCATTAACCGGCACCACCACCAATAGAAGTTATTTCTGGACAGGAAAAACACATGGCGCACCGGGTGACAAAGCCAAGGTGAGAAACGGAGAACTCAACTATGAGCATGAGGCAAACTGGGCAACTTTTCCGGAGCGGCTTGAGGATCATGGTATCTCCTGGAAAGTTTATCAAAATGAAGTGAGTCTCCCGACCGATGTGGAAGACGATTCACTGTTGGCAAACTTCACAGACAATAACCTGGAATGGTTTACACAATATGGCGTTCGTTATGCTACGGGTTTTTACGAATTTCTGAAGAAGAAAGAAAAAGAACTGCCTGGCGAATTAAAGGAACTTGAAGCTCAGCTTAGCGGTGCCGGTGTAAATCAAAATGAACTGACAAAAAAGATATCCGAAAAGAAAACCGAAATCGAACAAGTCATACACCATCTTGAAAAATGGAATCCGGAAAAATTCAAACAGCTCTCAGCAAGGGAACAGAACCTTCACAAGAAAGCTTTTGCAACGAACATCGGAGATCCGGATTATCACAAAGTCGAGGACATGACTTATTCTGATAGTGGCGAAGAGCGCTCCACAAAAATCCCAAAAGGCGACATACTTCATCAATTCCGCAAAGATGTTCAGGAAGGAAATCTTCCGGCAGTCTCATGGTTGGTAGCGCCGCAGAAATTTTCAGATCACCCCAGCGCACCATGGTACGGTGCGTGGTATGTTTCTGAGGTGCTGGATATTCTGACACAAAATCCGGAAGTATGGAAGAAGACCATCTTCATTCTCAACTATGACGAGAATGATGGGTACTTCGATCACATTCCTCCCTTCGTAGCACCTGATCCACGCAGCACCGATAACGGAAAAGTATCAACCGGGCTTAGTGTCGACGGCGAATTCGTAACGAAGGAAGCAGAGATGAAAGCTGGCTTTGACGCGGAAGACTCAAGAACCAGTCCTGTTGGTTTGGGATTCCGTGTTCCTTTGATTATCGCCTCGCCGTGGTCGAGAGGAGGGTGGGTAAATTCGGAAGTCTGTGACATCACGTCTACCATCCAATTCATGGAAAAGTTTCTTTCAAAGAAGACAGGTAAAAAGGTTGAGGAACCCAACATCAGTTCGTGGAGAAGGGCCGTGAGTGGCAATCTGACATCGGCATTCAGGCCATACAACGGTGAAGCTATATCACTACCTGCGTGGCTGGATCGAGACAAACATGTTCAGGAAATTTATAGCGCCAGGTTTAAAAAGTTGCCGAATAATTTTAAAAGTCTCACGGGTGACGAGGTTAAAGCGGTGTTAGCGCGCCCTGAAATCTCGATTCTCCCTAAGCAGGAACCTGGTACAAAACCTTCCAATGGTTTGAAGTATGAGCTTCACGTAGACGGCAAACTCAGCGACGACAGTAGAGATTTCATCATTCGCTTTAAAGCCGGCAAAGATCTGTTTGGTAACGAAGCTCTTGGTGCACCTTTTAATGTCTACGCGCCCGGCAATTATTGGAACAGCGACACGCGGGCATTTGAACCGGTAAAGTCATGGGCGTTTGCTGTAAAGGCGGGAGACGTAATTGAATACCGGTGGCCATTGAAGTCATTTGAAGGAGGTGTTTATCATCTGAGGGTCTATGGACCGAACGGATACTTCAGGGAATTTGAAGGTAACAATGCAAGTCAGCTGGATATAAATTGTGAGCCACTGAAGAAGGGACAAAAGCTTACAGGTGTGCTGAAGATAAATCTGAAAAACACAGGCAAGCAAACCTTGAAATTACAATTGGCTGACGATAAATATCAAAACAAAAAACAAGATACTGTCTTGAAAGCTGGCGCTACAGGAAACTTCGTCATTGATACAACTTCGGTGCAGGGCTGGTATAACTTCTCCGTGCATACGCAGGGAACGGCAAGTATCAAAGTTCAATACGCCGGCAGACTGGAGACCGGCGTCGATTCAATTTCCGATCCTTATATGGGGAAGGCTGATAACTAGTACCAAGTTCGCGCCACCCTCGAGGTCTTGCTCTCAAAGCACGTTCGTGATGTTGTAATTCCCATAGAAAAATTCAAAACCGAACTTTGAAAGGCACTTCGCCTAAAACAGAAATATGCGAATTCGCATACCCGTGGTTGGCTAAACGTAATATGTTTAGTAAGTTGTTAGCGGTCAGGCTAGAGAGTAACTCCGAAAATAGATGACAGAACTATTAAGAAATTTCTGGGTCAGAATAATATGCCTTGCAATAATTGATTTCGTAGTCACTTGGTGGTGTGTTAAACTGATGGATCCAGATCCGAGCGTGTCAATTGCATTAATTATACTTGTTCCATTTGTGGTCTTCGTAAATTTAGTTATTGCATTGATTCTTTATTTTAAAAAGTCAAATCTTTCTTCCCTATTTTTAATTAACACGATAATAGCTGGTATTTTAATGTACTACTTATTTGGGATGGGAGTTGATCGGTATTTGAACAAAAGGGTTGAAGGTTGGACTTTTAATATTCAAGACACTACGTTCAGAATCGATCATTGGAAGCTTGAAGATACGTATGACATCAGTGAAAGTACTAATCCAGGCTCTTCGACGAGCTTTTTACATGGAAAATTTGAGGAAAAAGGAAACGAGTATTATTTAACAACGGACTCTACAGTTTATAGAATAAAGGATGACTATTTGTTTGGCTTTAGAAGCCCACTTGACAGTATTAAGCTTACGAAGATGGAGCGATAAACCAAAAGCCCGAACCGCTAACAAAGTATATGCATCATTGCCTGTGACGTGCTATTTCGGTAATTTGTATTTCAAATAACGGTTTGTACTTTGGACAGCGATGCACTTTTAACACGGCAACGCTGCATATACAAACGATATCTATGATCAAATCAAGAGATTTGTAAATTATTTTTCAGTGTGGTTTGATACGGAGTTCCACGTTTGATGACAGCCACAATTCGATGAATTAATTTATTTCTTACTGCATTGATGA
>NZ_JARKMY010000003.1 GCF_029360725.1 Chryseolinea sp. H1M3-3
TCATCAATGCAGTAAGAAATAAATTAATTCATCGAATTGTGGCTGTCATCAAACGTGGAACTCCGTATCAAACCACACTGAAAAATAATTTACAAATCTCTTGATTTGATCATAGATATCGTTTGTGTATGAAACGTGGCTGGGCTTTCAAAGCGCTGTACTGTCCCACGTGACCCACCGTAATTTGAAAACAAACTACAAATTTACACTGAACCCCAGCCATGTTTTATACACTTTGTTGGCAGTTGTTTCCTATTCCATAAGTCTAAACCAGTCCTTAACCGTCAGCTCTAAACGCACAACTTCATCGTCAGCCAATGGACAGCAGTGGGCAATCGGGCCTCTTAATTGATTTAGATTATTGGTAATTCTCTGAAAGGCACGTTGTCCACGTTTAAATAGATTTTCAAACGCTGGCCAATTCTTTGTTACGATTTGAGTTAGTTCACCGAAAGTGGTATAATCAATTTTTTCCTCCGACCGGATCGTAAAACCAGAATCCTCTTCTCTCTGGATATTCTTTTCGACATTCTTTCGTATTTCCTCGTCAACGTTGGTATTGAACCAATCTTCACCATACTTTTCTAACATCAATTGCATCACCAAACTTCGTATTGAACGCTCAAGACAGTAAAACACCTCATAATGTTCTGCCATAATTTGTGCTTCCTGTCTGAACTTTGAGTCAAATTGCAAGTAATATTCCCTGCGCTTTGCTTGAACGGGCTCTTTTCTTCCGAGGTCGACGAGGTGTTCCCTTTCAATGTTATCAAGCGCATTCTCAGTCAAGGAATTCGCTAATGCAAACAATTTAATCTTCGATTCAATGTCCGGTTTAGTCATTCAATAAATTTTCCTTTAAAGATTTAAAAATCGCATTATAAATTGCTGGGTCATCTGTTTTAGGAAGCACGAGATTGATTGTATAGTTTAATCCAATCGATGTCTTCCCGCGCGAATGACTAAGTGCATGAATTTGAGTTTCTTCTTTGTTCGGCTTACTGTCATCTTTATTATCTTCTTTCTTGACCTCCGGAGAGCCGTCAAACGTTGCTAGGGTTTTTGCATTAAAAAATGTGCTAACAATCCTGTCGACCTTCGCTGAATCATGTGCTTCACCGGTGGCTTCCATTACCAGCCCTTTAAATCCCTTTTTATCGAGGTCATGACAATACTCGTTTCTGGAATATAACTCTGCATACCCAATGCGCAGAGCCTTTCCTAAACTGTGAGACGATGTAGCAGGGTTCCTAAATTGTTTGTAAAGTTGAGTAGGACTTCCATCACTGTTCAACAATCCGCATTTCTTTGCCCATGAAATGAAGGTTAAATAGTTTCCTCCATTAAATCCAAGTTTCGTACTCAGGAAATCTTGGCTAAACGATTCAGGAGTTGCAGCCTCCCTGATCTTTTCCAGAATTTTGGAGATTGATCCTGGTGCTGACATATACGGTATTTCTGCTGCCATGTGGTCTATTTTTATAATATAACTATCTGTCGTGACGGAAATGACTGCCAACGGCTATATATGCAGCGTTGCCGTGTTCAAAGCGCATCATTGTCCCACGTGCAAAACGTTATTTGACCTTTAATTTAACAAACTAGAACGTCACAGGCAATGATGCATATATTTTGTTGGCGGTTGTTGCAATCTCACAACTTTCTCCATTTGTACCCCGTGCCTTTCTTATTTTTTGTTACAAGTCTTAAATATTTCTTGTCAAATTTAAAAGGCATATAAGGCTCCATCTCTTTCACATAGTCCCAAAAAGACTCGTCTGCGTTTTGAAAAGGAAAATTCAGTGTCGGTGAACAAAAGCTCGTCCGAGTCAACCAAAACATTATTCCAGACTGGAAGGGCGAGCCGTCCAAAATTTTCTTTGATTTATTGTCCTTTAGATGAAAGTCATAACTAAACATTAATTCCACTGGCCCGAGTTGTTGCTTTGGCCATGGATCACCAGATATCAAAAGGTCTATTGCATCTTTAAATGTCTCTTTTTTAAGTCGCCAAATCGTCTCTTTTTTTGGTGGGTTGTCGTAAAGTTGTGGTTGCTGCACATTGATAATTTGTCCTTCTCCAAATTTTTGATTTGCTGAATTGATCGCAGTCCAACATTTGTCGTCTGTCTTCAAATCCTCAAAGCCACTGAATATATGCAACTCAATAGCATCCCAACGAGAATCATCCGGACTCTCGGGCAAGGCGGTCGTAAATTGTCTAATAAAAAATTCAATTTTTAGCCAAGCCATTTCAATTCCCTTTTCTCTAACAGCTTGTCCAATTCTTGAGTCTGGTAGAGAGTATTGAATAAATGTTTCTTGGTTGTTCATCCTTGTCCGGTTGCAACTACCGCCAACACTTATGTATGTGACGTTGTGGGTTTAAGATTAGTAAATTGTTCCACAACACCAAACGTTGCTTGAAAGATAAGACTAAAAACTTAAACCGAACCCCACAATGGCACATACATGTTGTTGCCAGCTGTTGTTAGTCATCGATGTCGTCGGGTAAGTCAAATAGTTCCGGTTCAAGTACATGCAAATTTGCTCTATCTAAAATCTCCCACTGCAGAAAGGAATTTTGAATTTCCAGTCCTGGTCCCACAAAGTATTTTGGTTTGTCGAACTCATTTTGTCCTAGTTCTTTAAATACTCCAGGGATCAAAATGACATTAAATCCAAGTCCGTTACTTAATTCACTAAGTCTGTTTTTATCTTTATTTGTTTTAACTTCTTGGTCAAGACTGTCAATAAGTCCCTTTAATTTGCTCCTTAACTCTTCACCCTTTCTTGTCAAAGGTTTGTTAATGTAGTAGTGCGGAAATCTATTCTTAGCTAACTCCCAAAGTTTTAGTCTGTCGTAAATGTGTCCAAATTTGTAATTCTTATCATTGAAGTCAAGTTTGTACCGTACAGAACCAATAAGCTTTTTCGGAGTCAATGCATTTTTAGCTGTCACTTCGCTGTACGCTTGATAGTGTTCCCTAATTGATGCCAGGAACAAATTATGATAGTCTTTTAAGTAAGAGTTCTCAAAATTCTTCTCACTTACTACTACAACTTTTTGATCTTCGAAGTGCCTTGTCTCAATTCCGATAACTCCTAAAAGAACAAATTCCTCTATCGTTTTGGCAAGGAGTTGCTGTCCGGTTGTCAATTTAATGTCCAGAAGTAAAAGTCCTTCAGTCGGTAATAATTCGTGTACTTCTCTCATTTTAACAATTGCTGGCAACGCTAACATATAAACAGTGGTGGGTGTTCGAAGTAGAATCTGTCAACCGTTAACTGAGCGTTGAACGAAGATAAATATTTAAAACTTAAACTGAACCCCACCATTGATTATATGCATTGTTGTGGGCTGCTCTTTTACGTGTCAGTCGTTATGTCGTCCCACTCGTCAGCATACATTACCAACCAGTTCAAAGCATAATGTCTCTCGAATACTATTCCAGGATGAAAGTCTCCCGGAATTTTTTTGTTATTTAACTCCGCGTCTCTCGTTGCCCAATGCATTCTGTAAATAAGGTCAACTTGGTTCAGGATTTCTTCCTTGTTACGCAATCTAGATTTTTCAATCCAAGCGGTCGGATCAATACTTAGGTCAGGCAAATCTTCGATATGCTCGAAGTCGCACATGTCAATAGGTAATTCTAAGTCATCAAATTTGTTAAGTGACCATAATAAAACGTTTAAGCTTTCTATCTTCCAACTATGTTCTACCTTATCCTGATCACTTGGATTCTTGTTTTCTAAGAATTTTTTTTCATTCGGTGAAACTTTGTCCCATAGAGCGAACTCTTTCAAATACTCAGTCATTTCCTCTCCTGAAGCTTCTCCATGTACAACGAAGATGATTCCATATAAGATGATGCATCTCTCCGCAACTTCTCTATCGTTCCTAAACCTAGCCTCTTTGAAATCTTCTACTAGCGGAAGATGCTCCAAGGTTGGGATCTTTAATTCCTTTAAGAATTCATTCGTCCTGCGTTTGCGCTCCTCTCCAGTCAAATTAGTAGTACTGGAATAATCTGGTTTGATCATCATGCTGTCAAAAGATGAGTTTTCATTTTGTTTGGTTCTATTCTGTCCGCAGCTAAATAGAAAAAAGTGTCCGAAAATAAGTCCCAAATATCTCATGCTAACTTCCATAAAAGAGTTGCCCACAACGCTGATGTATGGGCCGTTTAAATTTACCTTGGCGTTAAAAATAATAAAAATTTAAATGGACCATACATGTTGTTGGTGGCTGTGTGGCCACCCCCCCTACATAATTCCAAACGTCAATTGGTTCTTTTCTAGGTACTTGTCGGTAAAATAAAAATCAATACTATCAATGTCACTGCGGCAACAATTGCATAGTATCTAAGTCTTCTCCGCATTTTGTGAACGAATTGATCAAATTCGGGATTGTCATACATTACTTTATAGTATGTCTTATCTGGAAAAGATTCCATGTAACCCATAAAACTCGTGTATCTATCCCGTAAATACTCGTAATCACTCTTTGTCAAGACATTTGCGCTTCTAAAATTCTCTACGTAAGTCACAAGTCTTTTAATTCTAATTTTATTCGTAATAATCAGCAGGGCAAGATGAGTAACGCCAGTTAAGAAAATTGAAATGGTGATTATTTTAGCTACTTCGTTCAAGTTTGTTTAGTCTTGTCAAATTTTGTGTTGTCCATACCTGTCCTGGCCAAATTGCCACCAACGCTTAAATATGCGCCGTTGCAGTTTTTCTTTCAAATCTAACAACAAAACTGCAATGGCGCATATTTGTTGTTGTAGGTAGTGGCGTCACACGCTCTCTTACGTTGTGTCAACTCAAATGAATAAGAGCACTTTCTTCTAAATCAAATTTTGTCAATCCGTCAATTGTCTCCACACCCCAGGGGCTATCGAGGTCTATCCTAACCAATCTTCTTCCTTTTTCGTCCGTCCATTTTTCAACAATTTCACATGCTATAAATCCATCTCGAGGGTATTTGGAATCGTGCCCTAATGACTCGCTGCTGAGAATTGCAGTTTTCGCAACCATGATGAACTCATTGGCCCACGCATCTTTGAATTTTCCTTCCACCATCCCTGGTTGGGGTTCGTCACTAATGTATTTTGTAATTGTAACTTTAATACCAATCATTGCCCTTTGATTAGCGCATTACCTACAACGTTTATGTATGTGACGTTGTGGGTTTAAGATTAGTAAATTGTCCGCGACACCAAACATTGATTGAAAAAGAAAACTAAAAACTTAAACCGAGCCCCACAATGGCACATACATTTTGTTGTAGGTAGTGCGCGTCCACACTAATTTGCTTTTCCGTCTGCCGTCCTAAGTCTTTCAATTATTTTGTCTTTCAGTTCTTTTTTAATTTTTACCCTTTCAATTCTTGAAATTATGTCCTTGATGTTAGGGTCAAGAAGAGGTGAACTCAAGTCTTCAAGAATTGCTTCCATTTCAAGTCTTTTTTCTTCTTTTTCAATTGTGTTAACTGTCAAATCTGTCTGTTTGTCCAGAAGGGAGAAAAGTAATTCATTGCTCCATTCTGAATATTCAATATTGTTTCGGCATTCTTCTCCAAAAGTCAACAAGAAGTCAGCTATCTCTTTTTGATTAGCTTTTCCAATTTTGTCCGCGATAATACTAAGAACCGGGCCGTCACATTTTTGAACTGTCTGTCCAAAGAGAGTCGTTGTCGCAAATGTCAATATTGTCAGGATCGGGAATCTCATGTCTTTGTTAGCGCATTACCTACAACAACTTACTATACGTATTACGTTTAGCCAACCAAATATATGCGAATTCGCATGTTTCTTTTTTATCTGTCGGCTCTAAAAGCTAATCTTCAATTTTTTTATCGGACTTACAACATCATGAAGGCTTTTGAAGATACATAGCCATAAATTTCGGCGGTTTGTACTGAATGAAGCTCACCTGGAACCTCTGCGGCTCGCGGCATTTTTAATTTACAGGTCTATTTTATGATTTATCTTAACCGTGTTGTTACCCGCATATATCCGGATATGCACGGATGGTCCATTTGTAAGCAAGAGGGAATGTCGCTAATGGAAATTTTCAATCTCACTAAGTGCAACAAATTTGTTTCAACGCACGTCCAATACGTCCTAATGGACGCCTCGCACGTGCTTGTGACAGTCTTTTGTACTAAATTTGGCCGGTCGTCAGCCTCCATCGCCAGCATTCATGAGTCAACTGTTCCAGATTTTTATCAATGGAGGAATCGTCCTCGGTGTATTTGTTATCCTTCTGCTGAACAATAAAGGTGTCCGCAAGTCGCGGGCAAATACATTTCTGTCGGTACTCCTGGGGGCTTTGACCTTCAGCACCTTTCACTTGCGTTATGCAGGTGATGTCATCCACCATTTCTCATTCAAAGCCTACAGCCTGGGCGATCCTACTTTCCTGCTTATTCCTCCCCTGCTTTGGTTTTACATCACGGAGTTAACCGGTGGTCGCGTACGACTTTCACCCGGTTCTGTAGCGCACTTCCTGCCGTTCTTGGTAATGATCTTCTGTTCAATCTCCTTTGGTTCGTTCCTGAGCAGAAATTCATTGGTGAATATATTCGATGAACATCCTCGATTGCCTTATACGCTCTTCTGGGTGTTCGTTGTAGTTCAATTTTCATGCTATCAATATTTGATTCACCGAAAGTGGCGTGACTATCAACATGTCATCAAACAGGAAGTTTCCAACACTGAAAATGTTAGCATTTCATGGGTGCAATTTTTTATGGGTGTTTTCCTGGTCATCAACATTTTCTTTTTGTTCGGTCTGTTTGCCGTGATACACTTTGATATCATGAACGTTGTGTGGAAGTCAGTCGGAGTCCTGCTGTCACTTTCGATATTTGCGTTAGGTTATAAAGGTATTCTCCAACGTGAGATATTTTATACGGATCTAACTCCTCCGGAACCGCGTATATTCCAACAGTTACCCAAACCTGAAAAGCCAAGTCAGGACCTCGTTGATAAACTAATCCAATTCATGGAGGACAAAAAACCATATCTTGACGCTGAATTATCACTGAGTTCGCTATCGAAACAAATTGGACTAAATCGAAATCAGTTATCTCAATTAATTAATGAAGGTGTGGGCGAAAACTTTTACGACTTCATTAACAAATACAGGGTTGAAGAAGTGAAGCGGTTGATGGCTGATCCGCAAAAGCAGCATTACAACTTGCTTGGTATGGCGCTGGAGGCAGGATTTAAGTCGAAGTCTACCTTCAACCTAATCTTTAAACGGTTCACCGGCCTCACACCGACGGAGTATAAGAAAAATAGTATGTAGCTGGACGTCCAACAGGATCCCTTTGAGCGTAGTTCGAGACATGGTGCTCTACTGTTGCAAAAAAAACATTATGATTCACCAGCAACACAAACCCCTCATTGAACTGCGAAACGTCAGCAAGGCCTACCCTGTAGCGTCTGGAACCTTCATGGCATTGAACGATGTCTCGCTCACTATCGAAAGCAGAAAACTCGTTGCCATCACTGGCAAGTCAGGAAGCGGCAAGTCAACGCTCCTCAATATTATCACCGGAATAGACCGGCCGTCAACAGGTAGCGTGACGATTAGCGGCGTTAAGGTGGATAAGCTATCCGAAACGGAACTCGCGTCGTGGCGTGGAAAGAATGTTGGTGTAGTTTTCCAATTCTTCCAACTTCTGCCCACATTAACGATTCTCGAAAACGTGATGCTTCCGATGGACTTTTGTAATACCTATTCAAAAAAAGAACGTCGGGATAAGGCACTTGCGTTGCTGGAAAAAGTTAACATCAAAGAACAAGCAGGCAAGTTTCCTTCAGCACTTTCCGGTGGACAACAACAGCGTGTGGCGATTGCCCGAGCATTGGCGAATGATCCTCCGCTACTGGTGGCTGATGAACCCACGGGAAACCTTGATTCGCATACCGCAACTTCAATTTTCGAGTTGTTTGCAGAACTGGCTAAATCAGGAAAGACGGTGATCGTAGTAACGCACGAACGCGAATTCTCCGCTTACTTCGAAGACACGATCAGCATTGCAGATGGCATGGTCAACGCACAAATTTCTGTCCACGCTTAACACGCTATCGATGAGACCAAGATACATGAAGGTCATCCGTGATCTTACTTCAGATTATTCTAAAAACCTGATGCTGGTGTTGGCCATTGCCATCGGTGTATTTGGAATAGGATCTATCCTTGGCGGCTATGCGGTCCTCAGCCGGGAAATGAACGCGAACTATATGAGCACCGCGCCGGCATCAGCGACTATTGAAATTGACGGGGACATATCTTCCACGCTGCTTGACAGCGTTCGAACGTTTCCGGGAATAAAGAAAGCTGAGAGACGTTCTACGATTGTTGGTCGAATGAAAGTCCATGAACGATGGCATCCGATCCTTTTCTTTGTGATTGATGATTTTGAAAAGATGGAGATCAGCAGATTTCGGCACATCTCAGGGACAAAAATACCAACGGAGGGAACGATGTTGGTGGAGCGGACTGCATTGATGGTCATGGGAGCAAGTGAAGGTGATGCCATCACTGTTCGTACACCGCACGGCAGTCAGCAGACGTTAAAAATAGGTGGTGTGGTACATGACCCGGCGTTGGCGCCTGCATGGCAAGAGCAAGCGGGGTACGGTTACATCACGATGGCAACTTTGAAAGCACTGGGCGAAAATTCACGATTCGATCTCTTAAGAATTCAGGTATCCGAAAATGAATACGCACGTCAACACATAACGCAAAAAGCTGAAGAAGTGGCTGATTGGCTGAAGCAACGCGGAATAGAAATCCACGAAATCCAGGTTCCTTCTCCAGGAAAGCACCCGCATCAAAGCCAGATGGAAGCGGTCCTTTCTATTTTTACAGTTTTCAGTTTTATGATTCTTCTCCTTGGCTCGATCCTCGTGGCTACTTCAATGGCGACGCTGATGGTCAAGCAGGTGAGACAGATCGGCATAATGAAAACGATTGGCGGGAGTTCTTATCAAATCTCGACGATGTATTTCTTCATGATGCTCGTAGTTTGTGTCGTTGCCATTCTCGTGAGCATTCCCCTAAGCCGACTGGCAGCGTTCGGTTTTTACACACAGATAGCAAAGCTGCTTAATCTTGAAATCACCGATTCATCAATTCCACTGCGGGTACCGTTCATTCAAATTGCTTCGGGCATATTAATTCCGATGATTGCCGCTGCCATCCCGCTCATTCGAGGAAGTCGCGTTTCGGTCCGCGCCGCACTCGACAACTACGGTGTGTCGACACAAAAAGTAAACCGGTGGAGCACATTTCTTTCCCGTACAAGCCTGTTCACAGACACATACAGGCTTTCGTTACGAAATGTTTTCCGGCAACGCAGCAGATTAGTACTAACGCTAGGACTACTAGCCGCCGGCGGCGCCATGTTCATGACTGCATTGAATGTATCTGACGCGTGGGAAACAAACCTGAAACGCATTTACACGCAGCGCTTATACGATCAGGAAATCAGACTAAATGAACGTCTCTTGCCAGACTCGGTTTTCAGCGTCATTGAAGCCATCGATGGTGTAACTAAAGTAGAAGGTTGGGACTTTGCTTCCAGTTCCATCATTAAGGATAGCAAATATGAAATCACAAAAACTTATCCCGACAAGGGCCATGGAAGTTTCTCTATCCAGGCACTACCCGTTCCTACTCAATTATTGAATCCAACTGTAGTCGAAGGCCAGTGGCTAAAAACCGCAGGATCAAATGAGGTGGTGCTTAACCAACTGGCGAGGACCTCCGAAATGACTATTGGTGATGACGTGTTGCTCGCTATAGACGGAAAACCCACGCGATGGAAAATCATAGGATTTACGGAAGATGTTGGCTCGCCTGCAACAGCGTATGTTTCAATTACAACCTTTGCAAAAATCGCTGGGTCATCCGGCAAAGTAGGAATGCTACGGATCGCATATTCCGATCGCTCGAGGAACAATTCACAAAATAAAAGTCGCGAGATTGATGATGTTCTTGAAGACAACAATATACGAGTCAGTGCCAGTATACCGGTATGGCTATTGCATAACGCAGTTGCAGCACACATGGAAGTCTTGGTCAATTCACTTCTTGCGATGGCTTTACTCATGGCGATTGTCGGAACCTTAGGTTTGACCTCTACGATTAGCATGAACGTTCTGGAAAGAACGAGAGAAATCGGGGTTATGCGTGCTATCGGAGCAACGCCAGGGACAATCAAATCGCTGATCGTCTGGGAAGGTATCACCATTGGTGTGCTGAGCATTATGATCGCGTTCGTCGTGTCAATTGCCTTCTCCTACTTTATGGGAGTATTCATTGGCAACATTTCCTTTAGAACGCCATTAACCTTAACCATCTCGCCCATAGCGATAGCAATCTGGGTAGTATTAATTACTGTGGGATCATATTTCGCATCTGTATTTCCAGCCCGCAGAACAAACAAAGTAACCACACGTGAAGCGCTGGCGTATGAGTAAACCCAAGTACGACAAGAATTGCTCTACGAATCCCGCAATACCTGTGCAGGATTGCTGAGCGACGCTTTATAAGTATGATATCCCACAGTAATAAAAGCAAGGACAGACACCATCAGCCCGGATATCACAAAAATAACCGGGCTGATATCAACCTGATAGGCAAAATTAGTAAGCCATTGCTTCACCGCATACCAGGCGAGCGGCGCCATCATGGCAAATCCAAGAAGCACAAGTTTCATAAAATCCCATGAGAGCAGTGATACCACCTGTCGGATAGACGCACCATGTACTTTGCGAATGCTGATCTCCTTTCTCCTTTGATGGGTCAGAAATGAGGCGAGGCCTGTCAGCCCGAGACAGGCCACGAAGATCGCAAGACCTGCGAAAGATGTCATTAGTATACCTGTCTTTTCCTCGGATTTATAAAGCTTGTCGTATGTATCATCGAGGAACGAGTATTTAAAAGCATTATCCGGAGAAAGCTGATCCCATTCCCTTTTTATAAACTCAAGGGTTTCTTTATACCGGTTGCCCTGCAGTTTAATTGCAATAACATAAGCATTGTTCCTATCTATGCGTATAACCAAGGGATCGACCTTATGCTGCAATGACCGGAAATGATAATCTTTTATAACCCCCACAATAGTTCCTACCGGATGAGCACCATCCAGGACCTGGAACGGTGTGCCTACTGGCTTATCCAAAAAAAACTGTTGAGCGGCAGTTTCATTGATTAGATACGCAAGCGAATCATCTGTTGAAAACTCGCGAGAAAGCTTCCTCCCGTCAACCAATTGCAGTTCCATCACGTCAATATAATCGTGATCAGTAGCGACAGTATTAATACTCACATCCTCCCGATCCTGACCCGGGAATCCATATCTCCAGTGTCCGAGTGTGTTGCCAGGTACGGCATTACAAATGGTAACTGCCTTTATGCCGCTATGATTGAGAAGACGTTCCTTGAAGAGATCGTAATTTTGGTGCACCTCAATGCTTGCTGGAAAGCTTACTACATGCTCACGATCGAAACCGACGCTGGAATTTTTCATAAACGACATTTGCTGCAATACGACAATGGTAGCGATGATCATAAACGTGGCAATGCCAAATTGAACAATGGTTAGCGTCTTTCTTAGCCCTGCCTTGTTGCTGACTATCCTGTCGCCTTTCAACACCTTGGCAGGAGAAAATGAGGATAGGTAGAATGCCGGATAGGCACCGGCGACCAAAGCAGTGATCAAGCCGATGGCTATGAGTACAAGGAAAAACACAGGATCATCAATAAGATTAAGTTCTAACGTAAGGCCCATCAGTCTGTTGAATAACGGCAGTGTGAGCGACACGATCAGCAACGCCATTGTAAAGGCTAGGGCGATGAGAAAAAGACTCTCTCCTATGAATTGCCATATCAATTGCATGCGTGAAGCACCGATCGATTTACGCAAACCAACCTCCCTAGCCCGGACCAACGCGAGGGCTGTACCCAGATTCATGAAATTAAAGCAAGCTATTAACAAGACGAGGATAGCAACGGAAGAAAACACATTTATATACACAAGACTACCGGTGCCGCCAGTGTCTCCCTTTATTCCCGAGGTGAAGTGGATATCGTCTAAAGGCTGGAGCCAGTCAATTTCAACGTTGCCCCCCTTGGCCGGACTGTTTGTCTGGTATTCGTGGAGTTTCTCACTCATCCTCCGCTCCAAGTCTGAAGAAACTCCGTGAGGAATATGCAAGTATGTGGTGTAGTTCCAAGACCCCATATCTTCTAGCACCTTGTCATTCTTAAACTGGAAAAGTTGTTCCATCATCGCCGGCAGCGAAGTGAAAGAAGCCAGGTAAGAGAATTGCAGATGCGAATTGCGGGGAACATCTTCGAACACGCCTGTGATTTCGAATAGCATCTTATTATCAAATTGAATTGACTTTCCGATTGGATCTTCACCTGGAAAAAATTTTTCTGCAATGCTGCGGCTGATGGCGATTGTTGAAGGCCTACTCAAAACCTTATCAGCCTCTCCCCTGATGAGAGGCGTAGTGAACATTTGAAAAAAAGCACTATCAGCCAGGCAAAACTGACCGGCGCCCAATTGTTTTTCATCGTACTTGAAATTCGGTTCCTCGTTTACGACAGCAAATCTTGAGTAAGCCTTAACTTCCTTAAAGTCATTATGAAACCGAGGTGCCATTCCTGCGGGTGTATAAGTTTGCATTGCCAATTCTCCTTCATTGGCCGAACGTGGAATGTATCGGAAGATCTCCTTACGGTTAACCTGAAAAGACTCGTAACTTATTTCAAACCGTACATAAAGAGCGATGATGATGCAACATGTAATCCCAACAGCAAGTCCGAGGATATTGATGAGTGCATAGTTCAGGTCTCTCGACAAACTTCTTAAGGCAATTTTAAAATAGTTTCTTATCATAATTCTAAAAACAATCTGTAAGTAAACAATTTTTTTTTTACGAGGGAAACTTTAAAAAAACCTTCAGAGCGAGGTGTACCTTTGTAAAACAATACAAGACGAGGATTTGAATTTCGTCACAGCATATTCTTGTTGTTGCTTTACAACGACATTACAATTGTTGCTAACGATATTAAAGCAATACGAGCATAGCGGATTACCCTATGATATTGGAATTTGCACAAAGCACATGCAAGTTGTCTCATTATTGAGTTACCTTAATAGTTTTTCTGGTATTAAAATTCCTTGATTGCCGGATAGTTAACCATAGGCTGCCAACCTACGGAATTGACCAATAAACAGTGAACCAGTTAGCAATGAGAAAACTTTTCGCATTACTCCTAATAACATTTATTTCGAGCTGCAACGATGACGATGATGTCGTAATGTTACCCACCTTATCTACTTTAGAAATTTCTCAACTTACAAAGACCTCTGCTTCGTCGGGGGGTGACATTACATCTGATGGAGGAGGAACAATTATCAATCGAGGCCTGTGTTATAACACGTCAACTAACCCGACTACTGAAAATTTTGTGGTACCAAATGCCGGTGGAGCAGGGAGCTTTATTGGACAAATGACCGGACTAAATGAAGGCACAACGTATTATGTCCGAGCATATGCCGTCAACAGCGCTGGGACTGCGTATGGAAATGAAATAAGTTTTATTACAATAGCATCAACTGCACCCATACTTACGACAGTTGAAGTGTCTTTAATTACTCATACAACTTTTACATCGGGAGGGTCGATAAGTGCCGATGGGGGACTTCCCATAACAGCAGCTGGTATTTGCTACAGCACGTCACCAACTCCTACCCTGAACGATGAAGTCGTGAACGGAGATGGTCTGATCAATTTTACGGCGAACGCATCGGGCCTGGTGGCCGGCACAACTTATTATGTTCGCGCTTTTGCGACGAACGCTGTAGGAACTTCTTACGGAAATGAGCTAACGTTCAGCACATTGCCAGCGACCCTACCGATTCTTTCAACACGGAATGTAACGCTTGTCACCGCTTCTTCGGCCTCTTCCGGAGGTGAAATTACATCTGATGGTGGAGCATTAATAACAGATAGAGGAATATGCTGGAGTACCATGGCTAATCCAACAGTAAATGATAGTAAAATAAGTCAGGGAAGTGGAACCGGACAGTTTGAAGGTCAACTTACCGGTCTCGCAAAAACGACAACCTATTATGTGCGAGCCTACGCCACTAACAGTGTCGGTACAGCATATGGATCTGAAATGAGCTTTAACACTTTATCAATCGCTATCGGAGATACATATCAGGGTGGGATAATCTTTTATATTGATCCGTCCGGCAATCATGGATTGATTGTAGCAGATAATGATTTCGCTACCAGTATGCCGTGGGGTTGCCAAAATGTGTCAATCAGCACGAGCAATGCCGTGGGCAGCGGAAGTCAAAATACCACAAATATCTTAGCGGGTTGTACTGCGGCAGGTATTGCAGCTAAAGAATGCAGCGACTTAACCATGAATGGTTACGATGACTGGTTCTTACCCGCTATCGATGAGTTGCAATTGATTGATGAGAACCTGATCGTCCATGGTGTGGGAAATTTCGTGGAAAATCAAAGTTATTGGAGTTCAACGCAGCAAGTCGATTTTACCGCTTATGCATGGGATGTCCGTCACCGTAGCGCTTTCAATTCACAAAAAAGCTGGGTCTTTATGGTTAGACCTGTCAGAGCTTTTTAATTTTAATTTCCATCAAAGACATAACAACGATTTAGAGAGTTAAGCGATTCTTTAGGATTTCCTGTTTCACTTTGTTACTCGAATGAGTCCGCACGGGAGATAACTTCCTCGAACTCGAGGAACCTGTTTTCGGCAAAAGCATGCTTCATGACTCCCTCGGCCAGTATCCATCGGGTTGCACGCAGCACATTGTATTCGGTTTGCCGCGAGCGATTTCAACCTTGTCACCAACAATCCACGCAAACCGGTCAAAAATTTTTCTGAACTCAGGAAGTAATAGTGGGATACTCGCTGGGAATTTTTTTTAAGTCTGACCGCAAGTGCAACAAACAAGACATATTTAACGATCCTCAAATCGACTCAGCCGCTAGGATTCGACCTGCATTTAGCGCAATTTGATGTTTGATAAACCCTATACATGAACAAGATGAAATTCAATAGAATCCTGAAGTATACTTTGTTGCTTTTAGCGATGGGTGTAAGCTCGATAAGCATCGCGCAAACCAGTGCTGGAGTAAAAGGAATACGGTTGATCAACGCTTATGATGCCTTCGGAAAACAAAATCCATCGCTCACGCAGGATTTTGGATTTTCATGTGTCGTAGAATATAATGGTAAAATAATTTTGTTTGATGCCGGTACAAACACTCAATTATTTGAGCAGAATGTAAAGGCACTTAAAATTGATCTGCGTAAAATAGATGTTGCTGTCCTGTCTCATGGGCACTATGACCATATGGGCGGCCTCGATTATCTCATCAGTGTCAATCCCAATGTTAAAATCTATTTGCCTTACGATTTCTTTTCTCTTGGTGCTCCTACCAAGTTTCCTTTTAAGGAGGACGAACCTGCGATAGCGAAAACACTGGGAAAAGACGAACAATATTTCCGCGGAGAAAAAGTGATTGAAGGAATGGTGACTGTCCCTACAGGAAGGTTTTCGAAAGGGAACGTGGAATATCTGCGTGAAGCGAAAGAAGTTCTCCCCGGCCTCCAACTGGTTCCTACAACATCCACGCTCATGGGGACGTACATAAAATATCCACCCTTTGAAGACAACCCTCAATTGATTGGAATGCCAGAGTTATCAGCTTCATTTCAAACCGAAAGCGGCCAGGTTATCATTGCAGGATGTTCACACAGTACCATAGAATCCATTATTCAGGCGGTCGTAAAAGTTAACAACAGTAAAATATATTTGGTTGGCGGCGGATTCCATCTTATTCCTTATAAACGAGATTATATTGAAGGTCTGGCCCAACGTATGAAAGATGTTTATAAAGTCAAACAAGTAGCGCCAGCACACTGCACAGGCCATCTGGGATTTTCTGTGTTTCAAAAGATCTTTGGAGACGGATACAAATTCTTCGGCCTGGGCGAAACTATCGATTTATGATCGTGAGGACTCGTATGGTGAAACAAGTAATCACATCATCAAATCACTTGTTCTTTTCTATGTCTCTTATTCTAAAATTGTTGTGCACGTGTTGGGTGCTCAACCCTTGCTTTGGCGTGACGAGTTTTTAATGTGAACTCCTCCTTGTAAAAGACGCCCCTCGCTTCGGTTTTATTTTTGGAGAAGATAGGCATAACGTTAGAAGTCAATAAAAAAATTGAAGCGAAGATTCAAGCAGTAGCCTCACGCTTGTTGTCGATTTACCTGTTTTAAGGTATGGTACATTAGCCGGGTATTCCCGTCTTTTACAAACCAATGTTCATATTTACCTAAACCGCAACGCACACCTTCAAAAAACCTTCCCATGAAAATTGCTTTCACCCCTACTTCTTCAATCACAACCGTACTTCTTATGCGTTTCTTTCTGTTTTGTGTGTTCCTTTTCCTGGCTATAATTTCGGCTTTTGGGCAGGATCCTGTGTTTGCATGGAGAAAGGTCCTTCACACTGGCGAGCGCGTTGATATTACGACCGATGGAGCAAGTAACGTGTACGCTACCGGATGGGTCAGATCGGGGCGCCGGATTGACTTACAACTTGCCAAATTCAGCTCAGGGGGCGCAGATAAATGGTTCAGGTTCTATAGCCACCCCGACGGTGATGCGATGCCTGTTGCGATGGTTCAGGACAGCCAAGCAAATACTTATGTCGTGGGTAACGTATGGCCGGAAGCACCAGCTTTCCTGGGCGAAAATTATACAGTGTTATTGAAATTTGACTCTGCCGGCCGGCTACTTTGGGATAGGTTCTATAATGTTTCAGACTTCAGTGATGAGGCTCGATCTATTGCCATAGATGAACGCACCAATGAGGTAGTAATCGCCGGCACTTCCAATTCAAGGACATGGGATGATTTTAAATATTTTGCCGTTAAATACAACGCGATGGGTACTCAATTATGGGTTAACACCGGTCCGGGAAGTTCAAGAGACCTCGTGGTGGACAACAGCGGCAACATTTATGTCGCTTGTACTACACCTCACCCAACGTTCGCTGCTGCGAAAGATTGGACAACCCTAAAAGTTAGTCCTGGAGGCGCAGAAGTATGGAGGTCACGTTTTAATCATGGTCTCTACAGGGGAACTTCGGCCACCGCGGGCGAAGCTTCAAACATCACGCTCGACGAATCTGGTGATGTATACATTGTAGGAAAAGATATGCTGTTTATGTCTGTTGTCAAACAAAGCAGGACTGATGGCGCCATTCAATGGTCGAGGCACGAGCCCCTCGTAGCAGGTGACCTAAATACAAAGTTCCCAAAGATCGCTGTCTATAATTCAAACAATGTTTATGTTGCATATCCTAAATCGGATGTCGCTACGGCTGACGTTATCAGATTTGATTATTTAGGAAGTAAAAGGTGGCATCAAGCATATACACATCCGCGACATGAGAATATTCGGACCAATGATATTACACTTGACGCAACAGGAAATGTTTATGTCGCTATAGCTTCAAGGGCGGACGATGTCCCATTATCTAGTATACTTAAGTACGATGATGAAGGAAATTTAAAATGGGTGATTAGTCCTCCCGATGAACCGGTGGCAATGATTGTAAAGGCCGTTCATGTTGACGCCAGCAATAACGTGTACTTTGCTGGAAGTCGGAAGGATGCCACTGTCAGTGAATCACTGGAAATGGCTGTGAAATATACGCAGCCGTCTTCATCAAGTATGGGTGTGGTACCTGAAGCATTCGAGCCGTTTGACAATTTCGACTTTTCGGCTTACCACAATGAACGTGAATGGTGCTGGACCGATTTCCTGATCGACTGGAAACTAAATCCTATTTGTTTGATACCACCAATTTGTCCGACACCAAGGGTCTCAGCTTCGCTGTGGTTACAAGGTGAGCTTAGTTGGACAAAGCAGTTCGAACAGCCTTTTCAAATGTCACTGCCCGATTTTAAAGAACCGCAGCTTTTTACGCTTGCATTGGACGTAAATCAAAAACCACAAGATGTTATTGTGCTCGACGACAATCTGGTAAGCAGTGGATTTTCATCTGTTTCGCTTTCTGCCCACCCTACAGAAAAAATGTTAAGCATGAAAGTCGAAACCATCAACGGAGTATCTCTTCCTTTTTCAATGACACTTTTTAACAAGAGCGGCGCACCAATATGGCGCAAAGAATTTATGGGGCCGATATCAGAAGAAATCAACGAATTTATGAACGAACCCGTTTCGACCATTAAATTGTCTGCCATCGAAAAAGACATGCAATTAAGTTTTTATCCCAATCCGTTTTCTGAGGAGCTAACGGTGTCCATAGACGAAAAAGTAAAATTGCCTGCCCAGGTAAGCGTGTTGTCTATGCAGGGGAAACAGGTGCATCAACAAACCATCGAAGAACCTGGAAGTGTCGTTGTAAATCTAAAAGGTCAGAAGTCAGGGCTATATATACTGAGCTTAAAAACGCAGGATGGCGAGGTAAAAGAATTGATTGAGCTAAAGTGAATTTTTTAGTTTAGGCTTCTGCGAGATATTGTTCTTTGATCGGTAGTTGATGGGAAACGCTCGCGCCCCTCAACGGCTACCTTGCGCCATTGACTAAGGGTATAACTTTGGTACCCACCAGTTCAATTGATTTCATCAACTGTAAACTCGTCAACCCGGCGTTATCCATCTGAAAGGTAAAACGATCGATACCACCTAATGCGTTGCTGTGATGAATTAATTTTTCAGCGACGACCGTCGGACTGCCAAGTACCAATACCCCTTGTGGGCCAATGAGAGAATTAAAATGATCTTTTGTTACCGGGGGCCAGCCTCTTTCACGTCCAATCTTAGTCCAAAGTTCGGCATAACCTGGATAATAATCCGCAACAGCTTGCTCGTCAGTATCGGCAACATATCCCGGCGAGTGCAGTCCAACCTTTAGTTGATCGAGGGAAAAGCCAGCTTTGAGACCAGCTTCGCGATAGGCATCGATCAGCGGGCGAAATCTGGCCGTACGTCCTCCGATGATAGCGACCATTAAAGGAAGGCCAAGTGTTCCAGCCCGGACGAACGATGCCGGTGTTCCCCCTACCCCCAGCCATACCGGTAGCTTCTTTTGCACAGCCCTTGGATAAACAGGGAGGTTGTTCATCGCCGGGCGAAATTTTCCAGACCACGTAACGAACTCATTGTCGCGAATCTTTAGAAGCAAGTCGAGCTTTTCCTGAAAGAGAGCGTCATAGTCATCCAGACTGAATCCAAAAAGCGGGTAGGCTTCAACGGAAGAACCTCGTCCCACTACGAGTTCGGCCCTACCTTTAGAAACGAGGTCTAGTGTAGCAAAATTTTGGTATACGCGCACGGGATCGGCAGTACTAAGAACGCTAACCGCACTCGTAAGCCGGATGCGTTTTGTGCGACCTGCCGCAGCCGCCAATATCACTGCTGTAGCAGAATCCAGAAACTCTTTCCTATGGTGTTCGCCTATACCAAAAACATCAAGTCCGGCTTCATCGGCAAAAACAATCCGCTCAAGCAATTGCTCCATCGCATCCGTGCTGCTGAGTTCATGATTGCCGTACATCGCGGAGGCAAAACTATCTATTCCGATTTCCATATCATGTGGATCTATTCAATCTTACTTGTAACGAAATTAAAAAACTTGAGGCCTAAGAGTTTGCGTAGTATATTTTTTAAGCTATCTATTGATTTCGATTTTTGTCCGGGAGTGTATTTTCATAAACCTGAATAGAATCAGCGTTAACACCAAATATCAGCCAGTCATTGATTTCGACGGAACTTCTTACGTCGCCTTTCAATTTTAATCCGGATTGTGGCTGGGATATATATTCAAACCCGCATTTTCCATTTCCCAGGAAAAGCATTCCGTGGTTGGCGTCATACCTTCCGAACAGTACGCGCGTCTGAGTGAGATTGCCTGTAAGGATGATGTCGTCAAATCCATCTTTGTTTGCGTCTGTTTTTAATATTGAAAACACCGGGGAGAACTGCGCCTGAATAGGCAGGTCGATCATTGTCAGTTTTCCTCCCTCATTTTTCAAGACTACGCTCTGAAGTTTATTCGCAAAAAGAACGGGCACACTGTCTTTATTGTTCTCGGGTAAAATATTTTCTATTGTTGTTTTTCCATAATCCTTATAGTAAAATATTTTTTTCCGTAATGATGGAATTTGCGAAATCAAATCATCGAGGTATGGAGCGGGATAGCTTATACCATTGATGTAATAGGTAAGGATGGGATCGACGGAACCGTTCTTGTCGATGTCACTGTAATACAATCTTGATGGTGTTCGTTCATCTGCTTTAATCTGCGCATTGACACCGAGGTTACCCACTATGAAGTCCAAATCTCCATCGTTATCAAAATCTGCGGGAAGTATTTTGTTCCACCATCCGTTACTTGGTTGTGTTACAAATTCCTTCGTACGTTCTGCAAACTTTCCAGAGTCATTAATGAAAACCGTTATTGGTGTCCATTCTCCTGCCATAATCAGATCTTGCCATTGGTCGCCATTAAGATCGGCAACGGCGGCATCCGAAATCATTCCCAGAGAATTTCCATTAACAAAATTCTTTGAGACATCTTTCATTATACCTTTGCCATCATTTTCAAGTAAAAAGCTTGGAGGCGTCATGGGATAACTTCCTGATATCAGACGGCCGCCGACGAACAAGTCAATATCGCCATCGTTATCAAAATCAATTGGCTTGACACAAGACTTGGCCACCTTCATTTCAGGCAAGCTCTTACGCTTCATAAAGTTGCCTCTCCCATCGTTGATATATAATCTGTCTTGAAGCGCTTCGTCGCCGGGAACAAATTCATATCCTCCGCTCACCACGTACAGATCCTGGTCACCATCTTTATCACAATCAAAAAATAAAGCGTCTACATCTTCACTATGTAAATCCGACTCAAATGCCTTCGATGGCAACATCTGAAACGAACCACGGGTTGTCTGCTTAAATAATTTGCTTGGATATCCCTTCGCCCCTCCGACAAAAAGATCCTCCAGTCCGTCGCCATTCACATCAGCCTTTGCCATACAGGGTCCGAACCGGGAAAGAAAATGAGGCAGGAGTGCCTGTACTTTAAAGTCGTTGAACTCATTCTCTTTATAAAAAGCTGAGATCTTATCCTCCACTGGAGTGAAGAAAGGTACGACCGGTCTCTCATCGGCAATGACGCCATTCGCATCTTTTGTCACTGTAGTGATAGTATTGATAGCCACAGATTCAATTTTCTGATGCTTCCCATCAGGCCATACTACAACAATCGAGTCGACCTTTGTCCTTGTCCCCAGTCCGAAATGTATCACGTCATCTACTGAAGACTCGTATCCCCGCGACATGAAATGCTCCCGATAGACATTCAGATCACCTGAATACATATATACTTTGGCACCAATAGCCTGGACGTTAGGCGAAGCTCCTTTCAGCTGCACTTTGACGTAGTTGTTTTTTAACAGACGTTCACTATTGTTACAATATATCGATGCGAAATCATTGACGTTGTTAACAATCAAATCCAGGTCGCCATCGTTGTCAAGGTCGGCATAAGAGGCTCCGGATGAAATATTTTTCTTTTCCATACCCCATTCCACGACTTTCGATGTGAACGTGAGATCACCGTTATTTCTGAAAATAAAATTATTGAGTTCGGAAGATGGCATTTTTGCAATGAGATCAAGAATAGGAAGTTCTTTTCCCGTTACCTGGACTTGGTTCTGATAATCGACCATGAATTTCATGAAGTCCATATTCGTATAGTCGCGAACATAACCATTGGTAACAAACAGATCCTTGTTACCATCACTGTCAAAATCAGCAAACAAAGGCGACCAGCTCCAATCGGTGTTTGAAATACCGGACAGACTTCCGATCTCGCTGAAAGTACCATCACCATTGTTGAGATGGAACATATTGCGCATGTATTGCCAGTAGAATCCCGCATCATTGAGGATTTTGAACTTATCGAAGTTCTCAGCACCTGCGGTCATTTTCAATCTCATATTATCGGGCGGCAGCATATCGAGTGTCATCAAATCAGTATAACCATCGTTGTTTACATCTTCCATATCGGATCCCATCGAGAACAAAGACACGTGATCCATTCGCTTTTCCAATTCGTTTTTAAAAGTGCCGTCCTGCTGGTTGATGTACAAATAGTCCTGCTCTTTAAAATCGTTTGAGACATACACGTCCGGCCATCCGTCACTGTTCACATCTCCCACTGCTACACCTAATCCGAAGCTGATAAAATTCGAAGCAATCCCGGCTTTTTCACTGACATCAACAAAAACGTTGTTATTGTTTTGGTACAGCTTGCTTCCAAAATTTTTATCGATCCGGTTCCTAAGCCTGGTAAATTCATTGTCGACCGGAAAGTAGTGTATAGAATGATTGAGCAGGAACATATCCAGATCACCATCTCGATCATAATCGAAAAAAGTGGCGTGCGTTGAATAGCCGGAATCATCGAGACCAAAAGACGCTGCTTGCTCGGCGAAAGTATTATTGTGATTGTTAATGTAGAGAAGATTTTTTCTGTTTTCAGGATTTGAGTCTCCGGAACGACAAATGTAAATATCCTTCCACCCATCGTTGTTGATATCAACGAGTACAACTCCTGTGCTCCAGCCTTTCTGATCTTCAAGGCCTGAAGCGCTAGTGACATCCTCAAACTTAAGTTTTCCTTTGTTGATGTACAGTTTGTTTCCTGTTTGATTTCCTGTAAAAACCAAATCTGCCAGCCCATCATTATTCAAATCGCCGGCAGCCACTCCTCCACCGTTGTAGAAGTAGATGTAGCTTAGCACATTTTTTTCGTTCGTTTCGACAAGGTCATTTCTAAATTTAATTCCAGTATCGTCCGGACTAACCTCTGAAAACAGCGTTTTATTTTCCGGCGTGCAGGAAAAAAGCAGGTATAAAATTGTTACAATGAGTGTGTAATAAGGCTTGTTTTTCATCATGCGATGTAACTTTTAATAATTCATGATGACAAGTGATTTTCCAAAAGCTTGTATCTATCCTTGAGCGCATTAGAAGATGTACTATCCCTTGCTAACCGCAAAGCGTGTTTCAATTCATTGACTGTACTGCTGTCCATCCACGACCTATTTCGCATCACGGAATGATGAATACTGTCAACCATTCTCTCCATATCTTTCTCAGCAAACTCCGACACATAGCTTTGGGGTTGCAAATAATTATGCAGGCATTCAAGATAAGCCCGCTTAATGGAGGGATAGCCATATTGTAATGCGATATCGGCAGGATCGTCAGATTTATTTATCTCATGAGCCAAACTTAGGGCGGCCTCTGTCAGCCGGAGATTAAATATTTGGATATCAATTATTTCACGATTGTAGTAATTTTGCTTAAGGGTTGGAATTGTGTAGACATCAATCCAGTAGTCATAAACGACACCGAACTCGGAGATCAGCTGAGCCTTCTCACTTAGCGTAATTGTGGTGTCCTTCAGAAACGACAGATATTCAAGGCTCAGCATGTGTTCAAAAAGCAATCCGGATTTTCCACTTCCTTTAACAGGTAATTGAGTTGGTTTTTCCCATTTTATTCTGGTCAGCACGTTGCGGGCTTGTGTGTAGTCCGTCATATCCCATTTCTTTTTCTCATCTGGCATACCGAGTTCCTTATACGCATCAATCGATAAAGAATTGTCCGACCTTTTATCTGTACACGAAAAAATAAAGACGAGAAAAAATACAATGGGAAAGGTATCTTTTACAAAGCGCGATTTCATTAATAGGTAATCCGATTTCTATACAGGCAATAATAAAAAAAAAACACCGACCACCAGGTCAAGGCAGTCGGTGTTTTAAATTCAATTCAGCAAAAATTAGAAGTTAGGTCCTCCTGTATCCCACCACAGGCGGGTACTGATGAGATCCGGGCCGCCAAGCTTTGCTGTTGCATCTGCAACTCCAGCCGGATTGTTTTCTCGTTCGGCGTTTATAAATGGCATCCTTCTGAGAAAGTCATTTGCAGGTATAATACCCCACGTTGCATCGCTGTCATTTTTAGAGACATAAGGAAGTTTAGGATAACCGGTTCTACGGTGATCTACCCAGATTTCAAGCGTATTATGCACGCTGGATATCCATTTCTGGGTAAGAATCTTATCAAGCTTAACTTCATTGCTTGCCGCTTCATCCCACTTTACAGTAACCGTCATCCGGTTCGCGAAATTATTTCTGGGATCTTTTGGATCAATATAGTTAAGCGGTAAATCCGTGTCGTTTTGTAGATAGTCATCTACACCGCCGGTACCCCATTCTGTAAATGATGCCCGAATACCATTCTCATAGTTTTCCTGCGCAGATCCGGCGCCTGCCCATCCCCTTAAAGAGGCTTCAGCAAGTGTAAAGAGCACATCGCTCGGCATCAGCATTCTGCGCTTGCCGCCAGCGTTGTTTCCTGCAGGGTCAAATTGCGCATCCAGATTTGAGTAAGTAAGTCTGTCATCTTTTGCTACAAGGTAAGCACCGCTTTGAATTCCTTTATAGGGAAAATTCGGATGATCAGCGTAAAGCGTGTTGTCCGTAGCAGGATCAAAGAATTTTTCCACCCGGGGATCATTGTATCCACCCAGTACAGATTCCATTGCAGCACCCATGCGCGTATCGCCCCAGCCGAAAGCAATCCGTCCTGGCTTGAAAGGTCCGCCATATAATGAAAGATACCAACCATCTGCCATTGAGGTGATCAAACCTCCGGGATCGCTGATCGCTTTTTCACCTTGTGTTTTGGCAAGGTCAGGTTTTACTTTTGAAAGGCGCATCGCCAGGATCAAGCGCCAGCTGTTAGCTACTTTTATCCATTTGCTCACGTTGCCACCATAGCTTGCGTCGAACTTGCCGAGTCCCGCATACGCCTTATCAGCGTTGAGAACTGCAATAATTTCATCCAGCTCAGCAAACCATGTATTGTAAAGTGTTTCTTCACTATCATATTTGATGGACTGTGAGGTCGACCCATATTCTGAATAGATGATAGGGCCATGGTACGCGGATAAACGCGAAGCACCGATAACCCTGATCAATTTCGCCCAGGCCGCAAATATGTCGTAACCGCCTTCTTCGGCGATCTCAATAACCTGTCTGGCTGGTCCCATAATATTGTTGTATACGCCGTTCCAGTATGGATCCCCCCAGGTAACATAGTACGTGGTATTATTCCGGTTACTCACAAAAGGTGTTGGCGTTCCCAGATGTCCAACAAATGACTCATGGGCAAGATTGTCAGCAATCTGATCCTGGAAGATATTGTCCAACATCGTAGGATAGAACGCCCCGACGTGATTGAAGTCTTGCTCCAGCGATTCATCCGTTATTTCATAAGGATTTCTATTCGTGCTCTCAAAATTATCGGTGCAGGCACTCAATAGTAGTACAAACACCGTCGACAGGGTATACCCTATATATTTTTTCTTTTTCATAAACTCTCTATCAGAAGGTGACCTTTAAATTTAAACCCATTGTGCGTGTAGCTGGCAGGTTGAAGTTATCCAGCGACTGGCTGTTCCTGTCAGTGCTCATTGTCAATTCAGGGTCGAATGGGGCCTCCATATGGAAGATGAACAAGTTCTGACCCACCAGTGATGCAGTTAAGCCCTTCACAAACTTTCCATTCATAGGGAAATTGTAAGAAAGCGCAAGCTGCGTAAGTCTGATGTTCGTACGATCGTAGACATATGCTTCACCGATTCCGTTCCGGTCGCCAATGGCACGGTACCATGTCTCAGCGTCCACCGTACTGACTGGAGTTCCAGCTTGCACAGCGTTGACTGTCACACCATCTGCATCGCGGGCATCTGCTGTCCGCTTGCTAACTCCTGCGCCATCCAGCATAGACTCAGTCTGGCTGAATGTAACCCCTCCAAATTTTCCATTGACCATAAAGTTCAAAGAGAAATTGCCATAAGTCAGCGTATTGCTCCATCCCAAGATCCAGTCCGGATTCAGATTTCCTGCGTACTCAACAAGTGCTGTTTTCAACGGCGCACCAGTACCTCCTAACATGATGCGTCCCTGATCATCACGCTGATATTTGTAGACGTAAACATCATTGATAGATCCACCAGCTTCGAACCGCGAGTAATAACCTTCAGATTCACCTGTTGTAATAGGCGCTGTGAGGTTCGGATGGGTTTCAACCACCTCGTTGATATTCTTTGAAAAGTTAACAGCAGTCTTCCATGAAAACGTTTCATTATAAACAGGCGTAGCGTCAACTGTGATCTCAACACCCTTGTTTACAATTTTACCAGCGTTTACATAATACTTCTCAAATCCAGAACCGGAAGGTGCATTTAGTTCAATGTACTGATCCGTGCTGGTGATATGGTAATACGTGAAATCCAGGCCTAGATTGTCGTCAAAAAAGCGCAGATTAGTTCCAAGCTCTACACTCTTGATCATTTCCGGCTTTAAGGTAGCAAACGCTGCTTTGGTATTGCGCTTAACGCCGCCACTGGCAAGAATCTCGTGGCCCGGGTTCACAAGGTTAAATGGAACCTCGTTACCAACTGACGAATAAGATGCACGAACCTTTGCAAAGCTGAAGAACGTTGGCATGGTAATCATTTCACTGATAATACCGGTCATACCCACTGAAGGATAGAAATAAGAATCGTTTCCTGTGCCAGCAAGGCTCGATGCCCAGTCATTTCTGCCGGAAATATCCAGGTACAACAATTCCTTAAAGCCGATCGTCGCGTTTGCAAATACAGCCTGTTTGATCAAACGGCTCGCCAACGTGGACTTAACACGTACGTTGGTTTGAAGATTTCCAAAATGAAACTCATTTGGATAGAACAAACCATTATTCGCGTCGCCTTCTACTTGCACGCCATCGCCGTATACGGTTTTCTGATAACTTGTTCCACCGACCAAATTAAAATCAAAGTCACCGGCCTTTTTATTATACTTTAAAATCGCATCGGTGTACGTTAGCTGATCAGTGTATTTATGATATTGCCATGAGCCGTTAGGGTGAACGTTGGTAGTATTAGACGTAGCGGAATGTTGTTGATCAAAAGACTTGATCGCATAATCAATATTTCCGCGTACTGATAAACTCAAGTTTTCCGTGAACGCATAGTTTAAGTCAAGACTGGAAATAACGCGGTTGGTTAAATCCTTCCTTGGCTCACGATTAATGATCCAGTAGGGGTTTGACTGATGATGATCAGTAACAAACCAATTCATTGCATACAGGTTTCGCGTATCATCAAAGGTTTGATAATTTTCCTTATATAAAGAAAAATCGCGTTCGCGAGGGAACATATACAAACCGGTGAGTGGGTTCAGATAGTATCCTGCAGGCATTCTATTTTTTGAACGCTCAGCGGAAAGCATTGCATTTGAAGAGATCGTCAACTTGTCGTTGAATAGTTTGGTGGACTGCTTGAACGTAAAGTTGTTTCTGTCATACGTGTTCGTTGGTGTAATCCCTCTGGCTGAAACATTACCATACGAAAAATACACGTTTGTCTTACCTGTTCCGCCACTCACGGCAAGCGAATTGATAACATTCGTTCCTGTTTGAAACCAGTCATCCACATAATTGCTGGCATAGTTGCCAGGTGTGGTTGACCAGCTTTCTTTTTCAGTACCGCTTTTTGAACCGTATTTAAATTGAAGTTCAGGTTTCTTCAACACCGTCTCGATTGTTACACCGGTATTGAATTCAACTTTAGCTGCTCCCTCTTTTCCTTTTTTGGTGGTGATCACGACCACACCGTTGGCACCCTGACTTCCATACAGCGCTGCGGCATTGGACCCTCTCAGCACCGTCATGCTTTCAATGTCATCCGGATTGATCTGGCTCATACCATCGCCACGATCGGTTCCACCCCACATTCCTGGTTGGGTACCTGTGTTGTTCGCCATAGGAATACCGTCAATCACGAACAAAGGCTGGCTGCCGCCACTCATGGACTTATTTCCACGCAAAACAATTTTGGTAGAACCACCTGGGCCAGAGCTACTCTTTTTAATATCCACCCCTGCTGCACGCCCCGAAAGGCTGTTCAGAATGTTGATATCGCGAGCTTGCACGAGGTCACTTCCATCAACGCTTTGTTGCGCATAAGACAACGATTTTGCTTCGCGTTGAATACCAAGTGCTGTCACAACAACTTCACTCAATTGTTGAGTGTCTTCACTCATGCTTACATCCAGAGTGGTCTGACTTCCTACTGGAATTTCCTGGGTTGTGAAACCGATGAAAGACAATACAAGCGTCGCGTTGTCGCTTGGTACACCAATTGTAAATTTTCCATCAGCATCTGTTGACGTTCCGGTGTTAGTGCCTTTTACAACAACGGAAACACCTGGAAGTGCTGCTCCATCCGACGATTGTGTGACTCTCCCCGTCACGGTGTGCTGCGCCACGGCGCTCGCCCACGATATCAGGAAGATGATCATGAATCCTGGTAAACGTTTTTTCATTTGGGTTTTGATGTTTAGGTTAATAATGAATTATTGAACTGCTGGTTGTAGTTAAGATGATCTTGTGAGGCGCTTCACGTTTGCTCGGTTATTTGTCATCGGTAAAAAAACGCCCGCACTTGTCCACCCTTGCGGATGTAAGGCCATCTTATCACTAAAGCTAGAAGAAGCGTTAATAAAAAGCAAACGAATTTATGCAATTGTAACCGCACACAATGCGTGTGTGTACGCACACGAGCTGATAATCAATTAGTCACTTCGCAGGAAAAATTATCCCCTTTAATTCCGGCGTTAATGCGTACGGCCAAGGGCAAAAACGCGTGCTTGTGAACCCTTAATCGCCTCAGGATTCGTTACAATCGTTATCGATACCCAACGGCGCTCTTCTCCTACTGCTAGCAGAAATGAATCGCTTACATGTATAAAAAAATTCTGCCACTCTTTGTTCAAGGTCAAAACAAGATTATTAGCCTAACGAATAAATTTTATCGCTTCTTCCATCATGATGGTTTATATTTTAACACGACCACACAAAAAAGGTGTTGGAGAATAACTACAACGGACCTCTTTTTAGAAGAGTGGCACTCATCAGGTACACGCAAATCAATTGAAGTTCATTTTGTAAGAAATGAAGACCGAGTGACTTGGGGTGAGCTGCTCTGGTTTCGTTGCAAACGCATTAACATAAAACTTCATACTTTTGGCTAGACAGAAAACAAAAGCGACATGAAAACGATGACTTGTAAACAACTGGGCGGCGCCTGCAACCAAACATTTAGTGCCAATACGTTTGATGAGATCGCCATGATGGTGAGTAAGCACGCACGTGAGATGGTGCAACAAGGCGACGCAGCGCACATCGCTGCCATGAATGAAATGCGCAGTACCATGACTTCTCCTGAAGCAACCAATGCCTGGATGAATGAAAAAAGAAATGCATTTAACAGCTTACCAAACGATGGTAACTAAATAAACCGCCTGGCACTTTTAGCACTATTTGCAATTGGATTGTTAGCTTCTAAGATTGACAGTATAGTATCCCTTTATCAAATTTGTGATGATGGAATCATTTCATTCACTCACCCTGCCCTATATGCACAAAGGTTCCGTAGGCAGGCGGCGAGGTTTTTCAGTTTATCCGCCTTAATTATCTTGAATCCGTGCAGCATAAACTAAGACAACACATTGAGGAAATCGTTAAACTCAACGACCAGGAATTTGACTACATATTTGCTCATTTCGCTTCCAAACATTATAAACGAAGAGAATCTATCTTTCAACAAGGAGACGACGTACCCTATGTTTATTTTGTTGTGTCAGGTCTTATCATGCTTACATACGATGATGGTTCAGGAAAACAACACGTAGTTTCCTTTGCTATGGAAGACTGGTGGGAAACGGATTATTATGCTTTTTATGCTGGCGCTAAAGCAACAATGTCATTGCGTTGTCTTGAAGATACCGAAGTGTTGTGTCTTTCGCTTCAAGGTTATCAGACATTGTGTGCTAAACTTCACAAGATGGAGCATTTATTTCTTGAAAAAGCAAACCGCGGCCATATAGCGGCTCAGCAGCGAATATTGTCTTTCATCACCTCTAACGCAAAAGAGCGCTATGAGAAATTACTTAAGCAGCATCCCACCCTATTTCAACGTGTGCCCAAAACGTTGCTTGCATCATACTTAGGGGTTTCGCGCGAAACGTTGAGCAGGTTGTCTTCCTAACCTTTGCCATGTGATGTTCGTCACAGATTTTAAATTGTGATATTTATCACACAACAGGAGTATTTCTTCTTTACAACTTTGCCCCAGCAACAGTAAAAAGATGCAACTAAAAAAGGCGCCTGTTAATGGCTTTTAATGTCCTAGGTATGTCCACCAACAAAACAACAAAATCGAATGGAGAAACGAATTATTAATCCCTGGAAATGGCAAGATGCCCGCAGCTACGTACAAGCGGTTGAAGTGCAAAATGTAACGGGTACGCTATATGTGTCGGGACAGACCGCAATCCACCCTGATGGAAAATCAAGTGATGCGGATATGAAAACACAATTGATGCTTGCGATTGAGAATCTTGAAAAAGTTATTCTGGAAGCTGGCTACAATCCGAAAAACATGGTACGGTTGAATATTTATACCACTTCCTCAGCAGCGCTTTGGCCTCACTTCAACATCCTTCAAGAATGGATTGCAAAGCATGACATGAAACAGGCTTTGACGTTCTTGGAAGTTAAAAGTCTCTTCGAAACGTTGTCAGTCGAATTGGAAGCAACAGTGGTAAAATGATAACGCCCTACTCCCTTTCGAGCAAATACCAATACGCGACGCGGGTACCCGGATACTGAGAATTAAAAGCAAAAAACTTTAGATGAACTTATAACCCATGATGCGACGTCCTTGATCTTTAATAAGCAGCTTAACAATTCGCCTGGAACAATGTTGTCTTTATTACCGTGATGTAAATAGCTTGTGCTTAGTGCAGAATAATTTCACAGTACTGAAGTATGACGAGGCAAATATTTAACAGAACCATTCCTGTCGACGGGGTAGAAATTTTCTATCGAGAGGCCGGGGATCGGACAAAGCCATGCTTATTGCTGCTTCATGGCTTCCCGTCATCATCCGTTATTTTTAAGAATCTGATGCTTTTACTTTCAGATAAATTTTACCTCGTCGCTCCCGATTATCCGGGCTTTGGCTTTAGCGCCTTTCCGAGCGCTAACGATTTAAATATACATTTGAAAATATTGCCGTACACATCCACAGGTTTACGGAAGCGATAGATTTAAAATTTTTCAGCATTTATCTCCATGATTACGGTTGCCCTATTGGCCTTCGGATATGTTTGAACCAGCCTGAAAAGATTGAAAAGCTAATTGTTCAAAATGGTAATGCTTATATGGAGGGTATTGGCCCCGAATGGGATGAAACACGGGATTATTGGGAGCATCCTACCGAGGAAAAGAAACAGCGTGTTGCAGCATTCTTAAGTAAGGATGGGATTAAGATGCAGTACACGGCCGGGTTATCCAATGAACTACTCGCGCGTGTTAGTCCTGAACTTTGGATCTTCGATTGGGACCGCATGAGCAGGCCAGGCAATATTGATATGCAATTTGAGCTGAACTGCGATTATAAAAGCAATCTTGAAATGTATCCGGCATTCCAAAAATATTTCCGCACTTACCAGCCTCCCGCGTTAATTATCTGGGGAAGGCATGACGCATTTTTCAGTGTGAAAGAAGCCAATTGTTATAAGCGAGACTTGCCGAATGCTCAAGTACACATTCTGGACGGTGGTCACCATGCGCTGGAAACCAATTTCGGAGAGGTATCGAATCTCGTAAGTAACTTTTTGCTATAGGCTAAATGTTGAATTTCTGAAGTGCTAAACGCACCTTGCAGTTTATCGTAGCATTTCCTTTAAACACAGCTACTGCTATGGAAAACACAACAATTAAACAACGCGTTTTAGACCTTTTCAATGGCGCGGATGAACGCAATTGGGAAAAAGTGAAGATGGCCTTTGCTGAAAATGTTCTTCTTGATTATTCATCGCTCTCCGGGAACCCTGCTTCGGTCCAACCATCGGTTCAAATTATTGATGCCTGGAAATCCTTTTTGCCTGGCTTTGATCGGACACATCATCAGCTTTCTGATTTTACCATTCAGGATAATGATGGGCATGCCACCGCTACCTTTAAAGGCAAGGCCGACCATTTTATCGGTAACGACAGCTGGACCGTCGAAGGCCGTTATCATGCGGATCTGAAAAATCTGCACGGAAGCTGGTTTATAACTATGCTTAAATTTGAATTAGAAAAACAGAGCGGCAATAACCAGCTTCCCGGCATGGCTGTACAAAATGTTCGGGAAAAGAAATAGCAGCAAAGCAGCGATGCTAAACAGGGTTATGGTCGGCGCCGTTTCAATCTTTTAACAAGCGTGATGTTACGTCCGAAAAACTTTGCGGCGCTATAGATGTAATTTTATGTGTCTAGTCAAAAGCTTGTTTCTGCGTTAACAACATCGCAAGTTTACAAATCCACATCCGGGTTCGTGGGTTATCACGATCATACTTTTTCAGCGAATGTTTTATTCACTACGTAACGATAAAACATGATAACAACACTACGCGCATCTATTACCTCATTTGAGATACAGAAACCCTCAATTTGACTACATCTGTCATATAGCAGATCCAGACCTTTGTTGCATCAGGAATTTAAACATAAAATCATGACGCATCAAAACGACAACACAAGTGCAAATAAAGTATGGTTCATCACGGGTGCTTCCCGCGGCTTTGGACGCGTTTGGACAGATGCCGCCCTTAAGCGTGGGGACAAGGTAGCAGCGACAGCCCGGACGTTGTCAAGCATCGCCGACTTCAAGGAAAAATACGGCACAAACGTTCTAACGCTGGAACTAGACGTCACCAAGCCAGATCAAGTAAAAACTGCCATCACGAAAGCACACGCTCACTTTGGACGACTTGATATCGTTCTCAATAATGCTGCCTATGGACTTATCGCTACTATTGAGGAAGCCAGCGCAGACGATATCCGCGCACTATACGAGACAAATATTATCGGTTCGGTTTCTGTGATTCAAGCAGCGCTACCGTTATTGAGAAAGCAGGGCTGGGGACACATCCTTGGAATATCAAGTAACGTCGGTCATGTAACACTGCCGGTGATCGGCTATTACGCTTCTTCTAAATGGGCGTTTGAGGCAATTCACGAAAGCCTGGCCGCAGAGGTTCAATCCTTCGGAATCAAAGTAACGATCATAGAACCTGGTGCGTACGCCACGGAGTTTGGCAGTCCGGACTCATTAAAATTTGCATCGGGTCTCGCCATCTACGAGGAATTTAAAACACAATTTCTCAACGGGCTACAAACCATGGAACGAGGCGATCCTGCCGCCACGCCCGGAGCGATTTTCAAAATTGTCGATGCAGAGAATCCACCGCTTCGATTTTTTCTGGGAAGTAACAGTTTACCCTGGGTGCGCTCCACCTATGCTGAACGGCTGGCAACCTGGGAAGCATGGGAATCCGTATCGATTGAAGCACAGGGAAACCTAGTCAAGAACAATCAATTTTAATATCCAATAACTAAAAACAATATAATTCGGCTACCATCGTCTTATATTTTAACTATGAAGAAGGTAGAAAATATCCCTCACAAATTTGATTCTTTATCCGACGTACACCGGGCATTCGGTTTACCCAAACCATTGCATCCGCTGCTAAGTCTGATAGATCACGCGGATGTTTCATTTCCCATGAATAGGTTTCCGCATCCCCATGTGTTGACTTTCTATAAGATATCGTATAAACCAAAACTTAGTGCGAAAATAAGATATGGTCAGGATTACTATGATTTTGATGAGGGCGGCTTATTGTTTGCCGCTCCCGGCCAGGTGATCGGCAATGATGCAAACGATGCTACGCCATGCTCGTTGTATACATTGCTGATTCATCCTGATTTCCTGTGGAATCATCCGCTGGCAAGAAAAATAAAACAGTATGGCTTTTTTTCTTACTCAGCTAATGAGGCATTGCATTTGTCGGAACAGGAAAAAGCCACGATCATTTCTATTTTTAAAATAATCGGGGAAGAGTTGAAAAGCAGGATCGACGATTTTACCCAGGATGTAATTATTTCTCAAATTGAGTTATTGCTAAACTACAGCAATCGGTTTTACAAGCGTCAGTTCATTACCCGAAAAACGGTCAATAGCGATCTGTTACAAAAACTCGAAGAAATTTTAGATGGACATTTCAATGATGAAAAATCATTGCGGGCAGGTTTACCAACCGTGCAATCCCTTGCCGAAACTTTAAACATTTCGCCAAGCTATTTGAGCGATATGCTGCGTGCGCTAACAGGACAGAATACGCAACAGCACATTCACGACAAATTAATTGAGAAAGCGAAAGAAAAATTATCAGGCACCAGCTTAACGGTAAGTGAAGTTGCATATGCATTGGGTTTTGAACATCCCCAATCTTTCAGCAAATTCTTCAAGACAAAAACAAATCTTTCGCCCTTGGAATTTAGACGATCTTTTAATTGATCAGCTTGGATACTCTAACACAAGGAGATTCACAAGTGATGTATCTCCAGGTAATTCCGAGGGCATTGGACTTGCTCGCAGGTTTCTAACGCTCAGTAATTGCTACGCCTTTAGCAACAAATTCAGCAACTGTGGTTTTTGCTTTTCAAGGTCTTTATGCCAGAGCATTGTCAAATCAGCTTTCTGAGGAATATTTTTAAGTTCGATATATTTTACGCCATGAGGCTGTCCGCGTAAACCCGACTTTGGTTCTATAGTTATACCAATGCCAGCTTCAACCAGACGTATACCTGTACTTGCGAATGAAGTTTCATGCACGATCTTCGGGATAAAACCTGCGTCAAGACAAATTGATTCAATGGTAGCAACGTACAGTGAACTTTCATCCTTTGGTGGGAGAATAAATCCTTCCTCCGCAAATACCGAAAAGTCGTTATAATTCTCCTGGGATACGGGGTGCCCTATGGGAACAACAACTACGAAGTTATCATGAAGTAAAACTTTACTTTTTATACTTCCCTCTATCACCGGATTGGTAGTAAATCCGATTTCCAGCTCTTTATTTTCCAACGCCTTTACCTGCTGCAGGTTGGTGAGTTCAAACATGCGGGTTCTCATATTCGGAAATACCTGATTGATTTGCCGGATCATGTCGGGTAAAAATGCTTGCATGGCGGAATGCGTATAGCCAATTCGTATCTCACCCGCAACGCCTTTGTGAATTTGCTCCGTCCGGGTACATGCATCATTCCACTGCTGCAATATTCGCTCTACCTCGGTTTTGAAAAAAAGCCCGGCTTCGGTAAGCTCAACTTTGCGCTTGTTACGCTTAAACAGTTGCGCCCCTAGTGTGTCTTCAAGCTGTTGGATCTGACGGCTCAAGGCCGGCTGGGCGATGGAAGCGTCTTCCGATGCTTTTGTAAAATGCAATGTTCGAGCAACCTTTAAGAAGTTCTGCAGGATTTGAATGTCCATGATCTTCGGCCTTTGAAGTTTGTATCGCTCATTCTTACAGGACAGCGTGTTATTCCATTTGGGAATAAGTCTATTCAAATTAAGTATTTTTCTTTATTGAAAAGAAGTGATTGCTTTGTCAAATGTCCACACAATGGGGGATTATAACCATGCAGAAACTCATTTTACCCATCGCATTTTTTTCATTAGTAATATTATCTCCCTTTCAAAGTACCTCTCAAACCGTAAAGTCCGGACAAAACATATCCGCACCAAAGATTTTTCTGGTGTACCCCAAAAACGGAACTCCGTTTGACCGAGAATGCGGAAGCTTTATGCAGAAGCCAGTTGAAAAATCTTCGATTGATGAGGCGGCAAGCCGCCTTGGAGAATTTCAGGATTTATGGGACAAAGATGGTGCATTGTTTATGGAAACGGCACTACAAGAAGTAGGTGTTCCGTTCCCATACAGGGAGATGCAAGCAACACTTACCGTCTGCGATTTGTCGTCTGTGAGTTCACCGCTGATCATTAATGTAAAAGGCTTCCTGTCGTCTGCGGTAAATCAACATCCCCTGTGGGCTTTCCCTGAGATCGTTTTTCATGAAGTAATGCATACCTATGTTCGAAATGTTTATGACATTTCACCACTGAGGAAAAAATATGCATCAGAACCGCCCGTAGTTTTAAATCATCTTCATGAGATGGCCCTTGAAAAAATGATTCTTGTAAAACTTAATAGAGGGGAATTGTTAAACTGGGTGGACAACCGTTATCGCAATCTTTTTCCACCTGTTTATAAACGTGCCTGGGAAATCGTAAATGACATAGAAGGTTATGAAGCATTTATCGATGAATTAAAAACCATGCCATCCAGCCAAAGCGTTAGAAATACTTCAAAATAGGAATTAGTTTTTTGATGGTAATCGTTTTTAAAGATTGACGTTATGTTAAAAAAAGTTTCTCCTCATCACCTGATCGGAATATTCATAATCTCCTTTGCAACATTGCTCTTGGACTTTCACTAGTGAGGTATTTTCGGTCTCGATGCGGTAATCCATAGATTGACTTGAGTAATCATGGGGATATTACCCATCTTCTCCAAAATGACCTGGGCAATCAAGCTCACAACGGTAGTGTTTTCTCACGAATGGTCTGGTGTTGTCTCTGGTCGTCGCGGGGCCAGTCTATGTTGATGATTTTTTGGGATTATCCGGATGATGCTCGTGAATGTCTGTAAACCGCCCGCCTGTCGTCCTTTGACTATTTGAAAGCATCGTTCCTTTTTGCAAAAACATTCTTTAAGCTGACCGATTTTAATAAATAAAAACCTGTGACAAAAAAAGGCAGGCGCTTGCATTCGAAATTAAATGCTTGCTTTTTTATATTTTGTCTCCGAAAACCGTGAATAAACGTGGAATGCAAGGGGATGTGTGTATTTTCTTTCGGAATTTTGAAGTTATGCTTTCGTCGTTAAAATCGTTATGCTGTGTATTGCTAATGTTTGGGTTTATGCCGCTGCATGCGTCGTCGCCGGGAGGATTGAAGTTTCATGGCAGTGAACAACCCATCAATCAACGGACGTCGTACAATGTTTTCGGTAATAAAACTATCACGTTCTCAGACTATTTCGATATTGATTTTAGCCTCTCACTTTACCCTGAATCGGAGTTCGGCTATATTCTGCGAATCAAAAACAAAGAAAGCAATAGAATCTATAATCTTTTTTATGATGGTCAAGGTGATAACCTCACCTTCAAGTTTAATGAAGAAGGTAAGAGCAATCTGATCGTAGCCAACATCGACAGGGCGGAATTGCTTAACATGCATTGGTTCAAAATGAAAATCTCATTCGACCTGAAAGGCGATTCCATAAAACTCACAATAAACAATCAAACATTTAGCACTGGAAATGAAAAGTTTCCCGACGTGTATTCGCCGGTCATACTTTTCGGCAGAAGTGATCATATTATTGATGTACCCTCATTCGCGATAAAAAACCTTTCTGTCGGCAATCATGAGAAGCACTCCTTTGCTTTAGATGAAAGCAAAGGCAGCATCGTCCATGATGTCAGAGGCGAAGCCGTTGGTGCAGTTTTAAATCCGGAGTGGTTGGTAAATGACGCGTACCACTGGAGATATAAAACATCATTTAAGTCGCAATCGGTAGCCGGCGCAAATTATAATCCTGAAAGGAAGGAGATATATTATTTCAACCGCGATTCGTTGTATATCTACAACACGAGATCGGGTGTCACAAACCTCAAAGTCTTCCAGGAAAAATGTCCGGTTGAACTCGTATTAGGAACCAACTTCATTGATACAAAACATGAGAAACTGTATGCGTATGAAACATACAATGATGACTATGCCGGCCCAACCGTAGCGAGCCTGGACCTGGGTTCGTATCAATGGACAGCCGAAAGCTCCGAGCAACTACCCAGTCCGTTGCATCACCATGGCGCTTACTTCAACCCCTCTGCAGAGCAATTCACTTTGTTTGGTGGTTTCGGACGCATGCGCTACAGTAAGGATTTCTTCTCCTATGATTTAAATAAAAAGGAATGGGATACCGTGGCAGGTTTTACCGGAGACTTTCTATCACCCCGATACTTTTCGTCGGTTGGCTATTTAAAAAAAACCAACTCCATCTATGTTTTTGGCGGAATGGGTAATGAATCGGGAGAGCAGACCGTTGGAAGAAAATACTATTATGATCTGTACAAGATAGACCTCGATACAAAACATATTTCAAAGCTTTGGGAAATTCAATGGAAACAGGACAATATGGTTCCCGTACGAGGAATGGTTATTCTCGACGATTCATGCTTTTATACGCTATGCTATCCAGAGCATTTTTCTGAATCACTTCTTAAGCTGTACAAATTTTCACTGAAGGATGGTACTTACGAGATACTTGGAGATTCAATTCCGATACGCTCAGATAAAATTACAACCAACGCTAATCTCTACTATGACAGTGTACTAAACAATTTATTTGCTGTTGTTCAGGAATTTGACGATGACATTTCTTCAAATGTGAAAGTTTATTCCTTGTCATTCCCTCCACTTACGGCGCAGGAACTGGCAAGTTATTCAATGGAGAAAAACAACTACACCTTAGCGGTAGTTATACTTTCGTTTTCATTGGTAGCTATCCTGGGTTATCTTTTTTATAAGAAGCTGGGATACAAAAAATCCAGGGAGGTTAGATATCCTGTTGGGCCAGACTCCATTGCTATTAATAAAATCGAAACGCCGGCAAATAAGATTGAAGGCCCAACAAGAGCTAACAGCATTTACCTTTTCGGAGATTTCACTGTACGTGACAAAAAAAATCGGGACATTACTTACATGTTTAGCGCTCAGCTGAAGCAAATCTTCTGTCTGATATTGCAATACAGCATAACCGATGAGGGCATTGCGTCACAGCGACTCAGCAATATCCTATGGCCCGACAAGCCTGCCGACAAAGTGAAAAATTCCAGGGGAGTTACTATAAATCATTTGCGTAAAGTTTTAAGTGAACTTGACGGCATAGAATTAATATATGAAAAAGGCCACTTTAAAATAGAGCAAGGCCCGGGAGTCTACTGTGACTATACCCGTTGCATACAGTTAATCTTCACGAAGGATGCAGAACGACACAGAGATGAACTCGTTGAAATATTATCGCGCGGCAAGTTTCTGCAACTCTCTGACCATCCGCTGTATGATTCATTTAAAGAAGAGATGGAAAAGAAACTGGAACCGGTATTGATTGTAGAAATGGAAAAAAGTTTTTCAGCGGAGCGCTATCATACAACGATTGCCTTAGCAGAAGCTATATTTAATATCGATCCACTCAATGATGTAGCGCTGACGTATCAAATTAAGGCGATGCAAAAATTAAAAATGAATGACGAAGCCAGAATCCGCTATCAGGCTTTTGTTATTGAATATAGAAAAGCAATGGGCAATGATTATTCTCATCCTTACAAAGGTTCAACATGAGCTATACCGCGAATGCTTCGCGATTCCAATTATCTATTACTCTTTATTCGAGTTAGCTTATCAAATTAATTATTTTTCATCCAGCATCTTAATAAAATAACCTCCCACTACCGAACGAGCCTGAAATCCGACCTGTGTCGCATCGGGTGTTTCATACCAGTCGCTCATTGGGACACGGTCAGGCGTTTCAATAACAAAACCATAAACCGGGTCAACAAATTTCCGGAAAGTGGACGTATCACTTGCTAGCGTGGCGGTCCATATAATCCAATCTGCTTTTGTATACGTGCGCCGGTTATCCAATGGCAATCCATATTTATTTTGTTTCGTTAGATAATAAGCAACTTCTTTCTGCAACACTTCCTCAGGAAAAATTCCGAGGTTTAACAATTTATCCCAAACAAGATTATATTTCTGACTCCATGTTCCGGGCTGATCGAACGTCAATCGGAAATGGTCACCATCGTCAGCCATTTTTATCCACTCCTGCGCCATGCCCTTCGCTGCCGATGTGTATTTTTCGGATACATCTTTTTTGCCAAGCATTTCCGCCAGCTTTCCATAACCGGCAATGCCCATTATAGCTTTAGCCGAAAGATTTACGTTGTGAGCAAAATGTCCTGCGAAGTCATCGGTACAAAGTTGATTCTCGGGATCAAGTCCGTGTTCGAGAAGATAATTCGCCCAGGTCGTCAGGGCTTCCCAATGTTTCTCAGCGTAGCCGGCATTCCCCTCTACATCAGCAATAGCCGTTGTCAAAATTAACATATTGCCACATTCCTCCACTGGCATATCGCCGCCATACGTTTGTCCATTGGCCTGGGGATAAGTGCCTACATCATGAGCGGCAAAAGGTTTGGTCCATTTTCCGCTTTCAGTATAGTAAAAGATCGGGTTCAACATTCCTTTCAAAAGTTCTGGATTGTATTTCAAAAATAAAGGCGCAGATGGATAGGTTACATCCACCGTACCGATGGATCCATTGCTGAAATTCTCCTTTGATAGGAACAGCGTGTTGCCTTGCGTATCCTTAACCAATTTGTGCGCCGCAATGGATTGACGATAAGCCAGCAGACAAAGGCGTGCATAGTTTTCGCCGCCTGCTTGAAGTGCTTCGCGATAGATTTTGCTGTCAAAATCATCACACCGAGCCATTATTTTCTTGTAGTCGGTGGCAGCGGCAATCAGGGCTTTGTCAAACGTGACCTGACCGTCTTTCGTCCACCACGCCTTAAGATTATCTCCAAAATATTGTATCGATTCAAGATCATCGTATGCCAGCATCACATAGCCTGATTCGGGTGTAGTGGAAACTTTGTCAAGATTGTCAGTATAAGCAAGTACAGGCATTGTATTAGACATGACTGCTGTGATTTTGTCGCTTGCAGAATTTATTTTGCCTCCTTTTACAAAAGATTCTTTCATCGAAGAGAAGCCTCCAACAGCTACAGCGGTGTTTGTAGATTCAGTGGAAGCCAGATAAAAATACCCCCAGTCTATACGCACATTGTCGCCCTTCTTTTGCAAAATGGATTGTTCCGTTGTTCCGGCTTTAGCGAAATTGACCGCACCAGTTTTTCCAGCGGTAACTTCAACTTCCTGGTTTAATTCATTAACGGCCCACTCGGGTGTTGCATCAAAATATACCGCCACATCGTGTGATTTCCCATCGTTAGATACCACTTCATAACTGACGTAGTTTACTGGTCGCGAAAGCAAATCCAAATCGTCCATCAGCAATGGAGAAACAAATTCCAGGTGTAAGTCCACAGGGCCGCAGGTGAAATCATACTTCGTTTGTGTTGCTGTGATCTTTACGCTTTTTTGAATTGCAGTTTGTTTAAAGGTGGGCTTCTGATCACTTTCTTTAAAAATACCAAAGTCAACATAAGCCAAACCACCGCGATCAAGACAGTGGGCAGCGATAATATTTTTCCCACCAGCATTCAACAGACTCTTATCAAGTTTCAGCGTCACATTGCTCCTGGCGCGGTTGCCTGTATTAACGATCTGAGTTCCGTTCAGGTATAACTCGAAATCGTCATCGTGAGAATAATTTAAATAGAGTTCATTGCTTTCGTTAGCTGGTAAGTTGAATTCCCTGCGCACCCATATTTCCTTTGTTTCCCAAGACGTATTCGTTTCGAAGGTATTGGGTGTGCCAAAACCTGCTTTGCCACTTTTCCATGAAGCGTCGTTGAACCCCGGTTTCTCCCACCCTTTTGCAGGTTCTTTGATAACGAATCTACCCTCCCAGGCTTCATATTTCGCGTTGGGTAAAACTGGCTGCAGTGGAGTTTCTTCCTTTCCAAGGAATCTGTACGTTTGCCCGTCAACCCGCACGGCACCGATCAACGAATGATTTTTGCCTGTCCAGTGCTTTACCGGACTGTCAAATAACTGGTCGGAGGTTGACCATGCGCTCGTATAAGGATCAATTGTTATTAACGGATAGGCTGGCGCACGAAACTCGCGGCCGGCTTCCTCATTTTGTTTCTCCTGTTGGGCACATGAACCCAAACTGAAGGTTACAACAAAAACGGCGAGTATTTTATTTAAAGATATCTTGAACATAAAACTTAATTCCTTTGCTGTTTATTTTTCGTTTGAGAAAGAATATGGGAAGTCACTCTTATTTATTCCCCGGCTTTTGTTGGGAACCCGGCCCATTTTAAAATTGATTTTTGCTCCCTTCATTAAATCTTCGTGTGTCAGATAGTTTGTTGTGTGCAACTTACCATTTAACAATACTTCCGCGATATAGCAGTTTTCTTTTGAATTACCATCTGCTTTTATCTCTATCTCTTTTTCATTTTCAAGTTGTATCGTCACAGACTTGAACAACGGAGACCCTAGAATATATTCATTGCTACCCGGGCACAATGGGTAGAATCCTAAAGCAGAGAACACATACCACGCCGACGTTTGTCCGTTATCCTCATCGCCGCAATATCCATCCGGTGTAGCAGCATAAAGTTTGTCCATGATTTCCCGCGCCCAGTATTGCGCTTTCCAGGGTTCACCTGCATAGTTGTACAAATACACCATGTGCTGAATTGGCTGATTGCCATGCGCATATTGGCCCATGTTCATCACTTGCATCTCTCGCATCTCGTGAATCATCGAACGGCTCTCCATCCCCTTCGATCCGGGAATAGTGAAAACAGAGTCGAGCATTGTTACAAATTCTTTTTGCCCGCCCATCAATTCAATCAATCCCTGGGGATCGTGAAATACTGACCACGAGTAGTGCCAGCTGTTTCCTTCAGTAAAATCACGGCCCCAATCTGTCGGATTAAACAAATCAGAGAAAGATCCAGTTGTCGTGCGCCCTGCCATCAATCTACGCTTCGGATTATACAAATTTTTATAATTCATAGCTCTTTTTGCATACACCGAAATTTCCTGTTGCGGCTTATGAAGTGCTTTGCCAAGCCGGTAGATCGTCCAATCATCATAAGCATATTCTAACGTGCGGGCTACATTTTGGTCAACGTCTACGTTGCTCGGGATATAACCGTGCTTGTTATAATACACATAACCTTTTCTACCCGTAGCGGAAACGTTCGGATGTACCGTGTTCGCGCCATGCTTAAGCGCTTCCCACAATACCTCGATATCATATCCGCGCAAGCCTTTCAAGTAAGCGTCGGCTACAACAGACGCCGAATTATTTCCTACCATGATATCCCGGTGTCCGGGGCTGGCCCATTCCGGAAGGAAACCGCTTTCCTTATACGCGTTGACAAGACCCTCTTGCATTTTCACATTTTCAGAAGGGAATAAAAGATTCAAGAATGGAAACAAGCTGCGAAAGGTATCCCAGAATCCAGTATCAGTAAACATGTAACCTGGCAAAACTTTTCCATTGTATGGGCTATAGTGAATGATTTTACCATTTGCGTCAACTTCAGAAAAATTCCGAGGGAATAAAACCGAGCGATAAAAAGAAGAATAGAAAGTTCTTATGTTGTCGATATTATCGTCTTCGACTTTGATCTTTCCCAACACCTCGTTCCAACGTTGTTTTCCTTTGTCAACTACTTTGTCGAAGCCTTCATAACCCAGCTCTTTCAAGTTGATGAGTGCCTGCGCTTCGCTGATAAAAGAAGAAGCCACGCGAGCGTGGACCTGTTCATCCTTTGATGTTGGAAACCCAATAATTGCGCCTGCATGATTTCCTTTGAACTCCTTCTCTCCTTCTATTATCTTGCCATCTTGAACAGTCGCGAAGTAAGAGAAAGTCTTGTCAAAAACGATTACAAAATAATTTTTAAAGTTGTCAGGTACGCCACCGCTATTACGTGTTGTGTAGCCAACGATCATGTTCTCTTCAGGAATAATTCTTATAAACGATCCTTTGTCAAAAGCATCCGTAACAATGAAAGAGTGCTTACTGTCAGGAAAAGTAAAGCGGAAGATGGCCGCTCTTTCTGTAGGGGTGATTTCCGTCGTCACATCGTGATCGGCTAGATGTACCCGATAATAATAAGGTTTGGCAACTTCTGCCTTATGTGAAAACCAGCTTGCTCTTTGATCCTCATCAAACACCGCGTTGCCGGTAATGGGCATAAGGGAAAATTGTCCATAGTCATTCATCCATGGACTTGGCTGATGGGTCTGTTTAAATCCCCTGATCTTATCAGCTGTATAAGTATACATCCACCCGTCGCCCATCTTACCCGTTTGAGGGGACCAAAAATTCATGCCCCAGGGAAGCGCGATGGCGGGATAGGTATTTCCTGTTGAAAGCTCGAATTTGGAATTCGTTCCTACCATTGTGCTTACATAATCAACAGGGTCAGCGACCTGCGCATTTACATTCACGATAAAACAACATACAAAAAACGTCTGCCCTAATAATTTAATCTTCCTCCTCATCTTAGCTCATTATTTTTTCTGCATTGAATTAAATAGCCTCTCCGTTATCCTTATAATGATTCACCAGCCTAATTTGACATGGATTCCATCCGGGTTGTTCTCAAAACTTAGAAAACACGTTTTGCTCGATTCGTCCCACGATGTTTTCGCCTGCACCACATTACCGTCAGCATCTGTCACTTCAATACTTTTTACTTTTTCAGGAAGCAGAATTCTCATCACGTTGGTGGTATTCAATGGACTTTTCGCAACGAATGAATAACCATTCTTCATCGCCTTTTCTTCATAAACTCTCGCAGCTGTTGCCAGTACCTGCGGTGTTCCAGGATTTTTAACGTTGCTGATATTGTATAAAAATGCTTGCGCTCCGGGCTGCACTTGTTTTTCATCTAGAATAGGGATTTCCGGATCAAATAAATCAATGAACTTTCCCTTAATGGTGAAGGGAGACTGATCGGAATTTTCATCAATAACAGCAATAAGTTCGTAAGGTCCCCGCGTAAGCCTAAAGTGATTTTTTAACTCAAGTTTTGCCTGATCTCTCCCTGCTTCATACAATCGTTTAACAGCATTTACAAATGTGCTATCATTTTTCTCCTTCATAATAAACTCTTTCGGATCGTTCCGCATGATATAAACTTTTCCTTTGCCGCAAGTATATTCACCGGCGCTGAAAGGTTCTTTCAAACCTAGCTTAATAAACAAATGCGCTGATGGCGTCTTGAAAGTATTTGCACCTGTATTCCACCACTCCTGTACGCTTTGAAAAGCGTCATCATCCTTACCGCAGTATATTAACGCCCCTCCATTTTTTACCCACTCGGCAATGTGATCATGCGCTGCCTTATCCATGGGTTTCATATTGGAGTAAGACATGATCAGGATCTTTACATCACTCCATGTTTTGGCAACGGAAACATTTTCTATGTGAATTGTTTTAACGGGAACGCCTCGCTTTAATAATGGAAGCGCTTGACCATAAAAGTTTGACAGCTGTGGATCTTCGTAGCCATTGTGAACCGGGAAACGCTGAAACATCAGTGAGTTCCCCATAAGAATACCTATGCCCTGCGAGCCGCTCACTTTGTTTTCAGACAACGGCATGTTGTTCAGGGTATTGATCATCACCTGCATCTGCGTTGAATAAAAACGCGGGATCCGCTCCTTCTTATCGTTTTCGGCGCTTGTGCGATAGAGACCTTCATAAATTCGATCGGGCCATGGCATCACTTCATAATCGGCAATCATCGGATAGAGTAGCTGTGCCGTAAAAGTTGCCTCGTAATTTTTCTTGTAGTCCGCCCAATCGCGTGGCCAATCTTCGATCGGGTCGGTGAGAAAAAACATCTTTCTTCCGGTAGGCGATGTCATCGACTCCATGGAACCATATTCCAAAAATGCAGTCTCAAACACGCGTTCTTTTTTTTGCCCATTGAAAAAATTGGGCTCGCGTGACGTACCCGTCCAGACCTGTGCAATGTAACCGTCCACACAAGGCAAGGAAGCGAGACTAGCTTCCGGGCTGACAATCATCCACTGTGAATAATTCACTAGCGAATGCGTTGGGACATAGCAACGGATGTTCATTCCCTTGGTTTTACCGTACGCCTTCGCGAAGGTGAAACATTCGTTCACTGCCCGGTAATAAAGGTGATATTTTAACTTGTTGGATAAGTATGTGTTCTCGGGTGATTCGTGCTGCGGTCTCCAGTCAAACCCGTAGTATTCCTTCCACTCTTTTTTGAATGCTGCGCTGTAGCCCGCCCTTGCCCAGAACTCGGGTTCTTCGAGATAAATAGCGTCAATGCCGGCGTCGATCACACGTCTAATCACTTCTTCTTTTAAATACTTGATGAAATTCATGGAAGGCACAATGTATGGCACCATGCGCCCGTGCCAAATGGTGTCACCTTTTTGAGTTACCTGCCCTTCGTCGAAGTGCTTCTTTCCATCCCACTTGCCAGTAAAGTAATCCTGGTATTCACCCCAGGCGATTCCAGTCATGAAATGTGTTTTGTATCCTTTGTCACGCCAGGTTTGAACGCGTTGTTCAAAAGTTAAACTGCCTTTTTCATGATGCTCTTTTACACTGTACACGATGGCAACATCAGCCCGGGTATCGGTAACAGGTTTCCATGGATTAGCCGTTTGAAAAATTGTTTTTTCTCCTGGCGTACTTCGTGATAGCTTCTCCTTTTGATGTGACTGAGAACAAACTTGAAACGAAAGGGCTAGCAGAAGATAAAGTATGATCGTTTTTTCCATTTGATATTTAATCGCGTTTTACTTAGGAAGGGAAGTGATTATCCCGGCAGATCGAAGTCATGTGAAAAACTTGCGATGAGATCTGAACAGCTCACCCGCCGGCCCATAATGAAAAGGTAAAAAGCCACCCCATTGTGAGGTGACTTCCAACCCAAACCAAATTATGGGATCAGCAATTGCTTAGCTTCATTGTAATTCCATCTCCTGGTGCCGCTGCCTCTGGGTGTGTCGTAGTTGATGCGCGCTGCAGCTCTGATGAAGACGGCCCTTCCGGAAGGGATTGTTCCATTCGATTCGATGGTAATCGTTTCGCCTAACAATGCGTTGAAAGTTGAACCGGAATATTCTAACACGCTTGACCAACGTTCGTCGCGCGCACGATAACCTACAGTAGAGGAATAGCTGATAAACAGCTGTATATCGGTAACATTTAGAAAGCTGTTGCTATAACCCCCCATCGGTTCAACCTTAGCTCGAAAATCTTCTTCAGTCACGCCGCGTGTAACACGTACCTTTGCTCTAACCTTACCGTTAACAACTTCAGGCGCTGCTACCCACTCTATTTTGAGGAAAGGCTGCACTTCAAACTTAACATTGGTGACGGCCTGGATGTCTACCGTTTGAGTTTCATCAGCAAGAGGAACTCCACGATCATCTTCACGAATTAAAGGAATGAAAGGTCCGTCAATGCGAACGTTGTAGGTTCCTTTAAATACTTTTGTGTTTTGGAATTTTCCGTCAGGCATGCAAAAGAAGTCAGGATTGGGCGTAACATTATCTCCCCAGCTGAGTTCAGTGAGTCGCACACGAATACCCTCGCTCCCGTGATCAGTAAGTACCGGTTCACCCGTTTCTGAATCCACCACTTCGCCTTGCAGTGTTTCGGTGGGTTCTTCATAGTTGTCAAGCTCAAACAAACTGCATGAACTGAAAGGAAACAGTGCGAGCAATAGTATATATGATGATAACTTTTTCATCTTCTGTAATTCTATGGTTATTAATAATTCGTCATTATTTAACGGTTTGGCTGCTGGTCAATTACCGCACTTTTTGATACTTCACCCGCGGGAATCTGAAAGTAATAGTCGACGATGTTGTACTCGAAGGTCTTCAGGCTTACCCATTGAAAACGGGCATCGAAAAAGTACTTACCAGTTTGTGTAGAAAAAAACGGATACAAGCCGCGGAAGCGATAACGCGCGTTGCTGCTAAACAAATCTTTGTTTCTGGTTTCACCCCAGAAGCCATCTCGTTCTTCATAGTGTTGCACTCTCCATCGCCGCAAATCCCATTTGGTTTTGTGTTCAAGCGCAAGTTCCTTGCGGCGTTCTTTCCGCACAATGTTACGACCCATTACGTCAGGTGTGATGCCTCCAGCAAGAAGCGTTGCCCCCGCTCTTTCGCGAATCTGATTCACAGCTTCCGTTGCGACCAGCATCAGATCGGAACCATCGGGGGAAGTTTCTCCAGCTAACGATAGCTCTACTGCTGCCTCTGCTGCCGTAAGTAATACTTCAGCATAGCGCATTAAAATAAAGGGCTGCGCTGATCTACCTTCACCGGCTTCGAAAGAAGGATTGGGGTTTAGCCATTTGCGACCATACAACCCTGTAAGGCAGCCTTCTCCGTTGTCGTAAAATGGACCATTGGCACCGGCAGCTGTTATGTTGCCCCCGCCATAAGGCACCGTCTCCTGACCATTGCCTTCCCGTGGACTAAGAAAAAGTGTTTTGGATCCGCCGGTATAAGCAGGCAGATTTTGATAACGTGTTTCAGCAGTTGCGTACGAATAGTCGTTAAATAAGGGAGTTACAGGCGTAGCACCTGTGTACACGCCAGCGCGAATGTCAATTTCCCTTCCTTTGAATACATCGCCGGGGAAAATTACATAAGCACGAAGACGTGGTTCGGCATTTTCAAAAAAATCCAGCGGCGAATCGTACATCAGGTATTCGCCTTCCATATTGGAAGAACCGGTGGTCACTTTAATCGTACCGTCAGGATAGCGATCAAAACCTTCAAATAATTCTAAGAAGTCTAGCGTAGGACAAGTGCCCGATGCTAACGGCGCCTTAAATATAAACGGTGCGCTATACGCATCGTAGCCATGCGTAAAGGTAGGATAAACATATTCTTTCACATAGATATTTTCAGGACTTGTGAGATCGCTGAACATATCAACCATGTTTTGATATTGTGCGTCACGATCGCCTGCAGCCCATTTCCTTTTATAAAGCGAATATCGGCCACTGTTGATCACTTCGCGGGCAGCTGAATAAGCTTCCTGGAAATATTTTTTCGAAGCCTCCTGTGCTGTCTCCTCGGCAAATCCAATTACGCGTACACCGGTTTTCTGACCAAATCCGGTAAGTCGACCGGTAACCGTCTCGTTGTATTTCGCTACACTGCCTGCATACAACATGGCTTCTGATTTGAAAGATAAGGCAACATATTTGTTTGCATACCCTCTTTCAGGACTAATCGGTTGTAATAAGGCAATTGCCTGATCATAGTCGGCGAGCACCTGGTTCCAGGTTTCCTCCTCGGAGGCGCGTGGCACTTCTAATTCATCTTGTTCTGCCGGATAGTTAAGAATCTTTGTCACCAAAGGTACACCCCCAAAACGTCGTGCCATGGCAGAGAATACAACGGCGCGCGCAAAGTAAGCTTCCCCTAAATAATGATTATAGGTAACTTCCGGAAAAACGTTTTGATATTGAGGCAACGTTTCGATCAAATAATTGGCATCGCGAAGTAAAACAAATGCATCTGTCCAGTATGCAGTTCTCTCACCAGTAAACGCCCTTGAAATGCCGTCCCTGTTCACAGCTTCTCCAGTACCTTCAATCCCCATCGAGCCCAGCCATGCGTTGTATTCGATACCCCACTCCGCCATGTATTTGAAATCTTCAAACGGCATTCTGCTGTACATCCGGGCCAGATAAACTTTCATTCCCGAATCGCTTGTCATCAGATCTTTATCACTGATAATATTCTGCGGTGGAATATCAAGATCCGTACAACCGGAGAAAGTAATCAAGGCGATCAGGAGTAATGTATATTTCCTTTTCATAGTTATCGTCAATTTTTTATAAGTCTTACATTCTATGCATTAAAACTTGGCCGACACACCAACGGTATACGTTTTGTTGATCGGGTACATCCTACCCAAGTCATCATCGGGATGCTCCGGATCAACATACTTCACCCCTGTTATTGTGAATAGGTTATAGGCGTTGGCAAACACCCGAACATTCATGGAAGAGAATGCCCTGATCTTTTTGGGTAGCGTGTAACCAAGTTCGATGCTCTTAAGCCGGAGATAGGTTGTGCTCACACGGTTGAAATCAGAATTCTCCCGTGGGTATCTTCCCGTAAAACCATAATAACCATCGACCCAATCCGTTTCGGGATTGTATGGATCTGCCAACGGATCCACTGGATGCCATCGGTCGAGATATTGTTCAAGCGTACCCCCTCCGTTGGTTCCCCAAATAGAATACAACGGTTCTTTATATTGCATAGAGCCCAGGGCCGTTCCCTGGAAGAGGAAGTTCAGGTCAAAACTTTTATATGAACAGTCATAGGCCAAACTGAAATTCATCCATGGTGTTTGATTGTAGGCATAAGGGTGCTCATCCTGACCGTTAATTTCACCATCGCCATTCCAATCCTCATACTTGTAGTCGCCGGGCAGAATGTCTCTTTCTTTGTAAATTGGATATGACCAGATGTCGTCCCAGTTTTCATAACGTCCAGCCCCTTCGTATCCGAACTCCAACCCCTGAAAGCGGTTATTAAGATTGTCGTTGCGCCAGCGGTCGTAGGAGTTTCCCCACGGTCCCTTTTCTGATGCTGTCAGATATTTTTGGCGGGTAATGGAACCAATTGCTTTTATGCGGTAGGAAAAATTTCCTATTGTGTTACGATGTGAGAGTTCAAGGTCGATACCAAAATGACGATCACTGTCCAGGTTTTCTCTTGGAGCCTGAGCCCCGACTACCGTAGGCAAAGCGCCTGTCCGGCGTGCAAAACGTCCCTCCCTCCTACGGTCAAAATAATCGAATGAAAATCCAAACAAACCATTCCATCCTTCAAAGTCAACACCGACATCAAACGTATTCGCAGTGAACCAGGTGATCAACTCATTGGGAAGTGCTAACGTAGACACACCAAATACAAAATCTCCATCGAACACATAACCCGGCGCATATTTGTTGTAATACCCTGCGCCCGCATTCTCACCCACCGCAGGGTAAGTGTAGCCTGTAGCCCAATCGTATTGCAGTTCACCGTCGTCGCCAAGCACACCATAGCTTGCACGAATTTTCAACTGATCGACAAACGCCAGCGCCGAAGATGATTTAAAGAAAGATTCCTCGGATATACGCCAGCCTACTGACGCCGACGGGAAGAAACCCCACTGTTGACCTTTAGCAAACTTTGATGAACCATCATAGCGAAACTGACCTTCGACAATATAACGATCGGCAAAGGTGTAATTCAATCTTCCGAACAACGCTGCGTTGGCATACTGGTAAACATCACCCAAGCCGCTTAGCATGCCGCCAAGCTGGTTTTCATTCACGCCGGCAAAGAGATATTCCATACCAAATGCAAGGTCGCGCTGCGCATAGAAGTTATCGCCCTTACGCTCTTGTGTTTCATAACCTACGAGACCGCTCACATTGTGTCTGTCTCCGATCGTGCGATTATAATTCAGTATGAACTGACCTAGTAGCTGTTGCTTGCCAAACAATTCGCGGCGTATTTGATTGGGAGAGCTGGAGTTGTACAGTTTAGACTCGTACGAACCACTTGATGTATTGTATGCATATTGATAATACTCTTTTCGATAAATTGTATTGTCGTCGTTGCGATAATCATAGCTGACCAATGCTTTTGCCGATAGGCCTTCGAGTGCAGGCGATACTGTTCCAAAATCGAAGTTGAGTGTTGCTGAAGACTGGAAATATTTCTGATTATATTCTCGATACCCGGATATATCGGAAGTCATTTTGGCTACGGTATTTTCCTCGAGATCCAGCCCTTCATAGTTCAGCATCGTATTTTCAGGATCGGCATAGGCTGGAAACAATACGCCTTGCCTCCAATAGTTTCTAATAATGTCCACTGCGCTGGAGTACGGTGTGTTACGCTGATCGGCAATCCCACTGAGGTTTAGATTGAAAGTCAATCCTTTTGCAAGCTCTGTAGTAATGTTGGTCCGAAGATTTATTTTATTATAGTTTAAATCACCTGACTTGAAAAAACCTTCCTGGAAGAGGTATCCCATCCCGACGTAGTATTGGGTTTTTTCGGCTCCACCATTAATGCTCACATCGTGTTGAGTCTGAGGCGAAAAATCCGAGAACAGTAGGGAAGTCCAATCGGTCGTGCGACGAGCACCACTTCGGAAAGCTTCGAAATCATCTTCTCCATATATGATACTCCCCCCATTGATATTGTTCATTGACCTCTCATTGTAGAGCGTCATTGTTTCATACGGATCGGCAAGCACAGGCATTCCTGAAGGTTTCTGAAGCGTATACGAACCGTTGTAGATTATCGACGTTTTTCCTTTTTCTCCTTTCTTTGTAGTTACAAGTACAACCCCGTTAGCAGCACGTACGCCGTAAATAGCTGCGGAAGCATCTTTCAATACAGATATATCTTCAATGTCACTTGGATTCAATCGTTGAAAGTCGTCTACTGACCGGGGAATACCATCGATTACAACCAACGGAGACCCTAGTCCACGGATGTCGAAGTTGTTGTTGAATGTTCCCGGCTCAGCGCTTCGTTGCCATACACGAACACCGGCAATTCTACCCGTGAGCATGTTTTGTGGATTTTCGTTTTTAGTTTGACGCAATTCATCGCCTTTGATGTTAGCTACAGCTCCGGTCAATGTTACCTTTTGTTGGGTACCATAACCAACCACGACTACTTCGTTCAGTTGCCGAACATCCGCACCCAGGACCACATCAATCACCGATTGTGAAGCGACTGCTATCTCCTGGGTTGTATAACCGATGAATGAAAAAACCAGCGTCGCGTTATTTTCCGGAACGAGTATCGTATACTTTCCGTTGGTGTCTGTCGTGGTTCCTCTGTTGGTACCTTTTACAATTACATTCACCCCTGGTAAGCCGGATTCATCTTCAGAAGCGGTAACTGTACCGGTGACTGTTATCTCTTGCTGCTGTATTGGTTCCGAACCAATAGCGGAAGAAAAAACAACGCACTGAACAATGATTCCTAACAAGGAATGCCTGATCAGTTTTCTCAATAGTTTTTTGTATTTATTCTGCATAGGCTAAACTGGCTTTAGTTATTTTTCAAGTTCATATCGCGCGAGCACGGCGTATTCGGCGGCAAAAGCAAAGCTGAACATGCCTTCTGTGTTGTTCTTGCCTTTGTCAAGGTTCCAGCCTACCAATAAATTTGTAGGGAGAACGCCTTCATAAAGAAAGTTGTCGTATCCGTAGTCGAGATTCTTTTGGAATGAATCAATATAGTCTGCAACACCTCCGTAAGCAGGATATACATCTACATAGCCACGCATCAGCACGCCATTGAACCAGTTTCTGAATCCACTGATGTCATAGGTATAGTAGCCCGGTCTCGTTTGTCCTAGCTTAGCAAAATATTGGAAACCGGCATCCGACAAATTTTTCGCATCCTCGAGATACACGTTTTCGCCAGTCGCACGATATAAATCCGCCCCCCCTGAAAGCATGGTGCCGCTGTTATAAGTTATCGGTGGGCCTACACGATCCGGGCAGGTACTTCCTCTACGATAGACGAATCCGTTAACTGTTTCTGTTTGCGGGGTCCCGGGAGTGCAGCCACCCCGCATGTCATCGTACACGCCATCGGCACGAAGCAATTCGTTCTTTTGCCACGCATATATTTTTTTCGCGAAATCCAGGTAATAATCGCTTTTCTTTAACTGCCTTGTCTGCCGTGTTTGTTTATCGGTTTCATCGATGTACCGGTAGGCTACTTCATCGCTTTTATCTTTGTACAATTCATGCAGCCACACAAGCGGACTCACCATGGGTCCATTGCTGCATGCATGTTTTGTAACATAGCCGGGCCCCCAAGGAATACCGCCTCGTTCTGCACCATTTTCATCACGTGTGCAATCCCATCCATCAAGCACGTACTCCGTTAAATATTCTGCTTTCTCCAGATACTCGGCTTGACCAGTCACTTTGTAGGCTTCGAGAAGTTCGCGAATAAGCCACATCTGATCATCATACACGTTATCGATTGCTGCGACCTGTGCGGAGCCTTTCGAACCACCGCGATTCACCCCATATACGGACCAATCCCGGGTTTGCGTATAGGAAACAAGTTGGAAGGTGCCCATGTAATAATCTGCATTGTCATACAACTTGTCCAGCAATTCCGAATACTTGTTAAAATGTTGGTCGTAAAGCGCGGGGTTGCCGTGTTCTTTTTGTGTTTCGAGCGCACGAAGGATAGCAGTTACCGCTTCAATGGCGCTGGTGTACATCCATATACTACCTTTTTCTTCGGAACGGACACCTGTATACGGATTGTAATACCTCGCCATCGCCATACCTTCTCCAGTAAAATGGGACGAGACGGCTTTGTCGGTTAGCTCCATAGCACGAAGAAGATTTTTTTCAGCTAGGCTTACTTCCCCCGGAGGATTCACGGGGCTTTCTTCTGATACGGTATCGCTGCACGCTGAGACTATTATTAGAAACACGAGAATGCATGTCGTGATCTTAAAAGTAATGGTGCGAAATTTTGTCATTGCTATATTCACGCTTTAGTTCAAATCGATTGTGTGAAAAACAAGTTTGTTCTCACCTGTATTCGCCTCGCCGTTATACACGCCAAAAGCGAGCGTTACATTCTTTCCATCGAATTGTGACAAGTCATACACGAATGATGCATAACCTTCCGGGTTGCCCGACCCTCCATCCCCATGCTTAAATTTCCAGCAACCATCTGCGGCCGCGCTTGCTTCCTGGGCGGTATTTGATTGAGGCGCCACATGCGTAACCGTACCGTTGTCTTCAATAGCGGTAAGTTTGAAGTAAGTGAAGTTGCTCCCGAAATTGCGCGTTGTAAACGTCAGCTGGTTGCTGCCTGATGCAATGGCAAATTTCGCGTACATATATGCATCCGGCACTGTTGTACTGACCTCCGGTGTATTACGAGTTTTGAGGATATAACCTTCAGCAGGAAACACTTCCGGATCTTTCTTTAGTGGAACAAAAGACCACTCGGCGCCTACGTGGCCGACGTCACGCCATGCACGATAAGCATCTACATAATTATCGCGGTTCCCAGATACCGGACTTAAACCTGTAAATGATTTTTTTGTATGCGGCATGGTGGAGCGTGCCGTTTCCTGCGTAAGCTTCCATTCCGGAATGACTTCGGTACCCGGCAGCCAATCCCAGTTTGTTACCTTTCTGTCGGCAAAGCGAATCGCGCGAAGAACAAGTTGCTTCCAATAGTCGCCGGTAGCCTGCCGGTAAATGCCTATTGCGAGAATTACTTCTTTACCTACATACTCGCTTAAGTCAAATTCGAAGTCGGTATAATCACCGGATCCATAGGTTCGGTTGTCGCCAATTTTTACGGTAGCAGGCTGGGCCGCAGATAGGTCAATTACTTGTACGCCAAAATGTGCAGGACTTGCTTCGTCGGCATTGTGGGTGCGTAATCTTAATGATAAGATCTTGTTATCCGCAGTGATCAATTTACTTCCGTACACGAACGAATCGAATACATTGAGATCGGCTGGATTGGTCCGCTCATCTTCATTATTACGAATCTGCAGTGTTGTTCCTTCGTTCTGCTCCTGCCATGCACCACGGAAATCAAGTGTGCTCATATAATCGCATGCCCAGTCCCAGTGAGGATAAGCATCGGCATTGCGTCCGCCACGATATTCATTGTAATACCATTTGTCAGCCGACGAAAGGTCGTCCGCAGTAAGTCCACGCAAAAGCTCCTGACTTCCCATCGTCACGTTCATTGTTACGACGCCATCAATGAAGTCGCCGGGAGTTACCTGTCTAGTAAGCGTAACATAATTTTCTTTCGTAAACGTTACGGTATAGTTATCGACAACAAGATTTTCAATGGCGTAATTTCCATCGGCACCACTCTTCACGGTACCCGCAACCCCCACGGTAACATTGACGTCGGCTAGCGGTCCGCCACCGCTTTTTGCATCCGTAATAGCCCCAATGATTTTTGCTGAAGCATTCACCAACGTAACATCTACTGTGGCTACTTTGCCCTCATCAAAATCCCCAAATTGCACTGAGTTGCTGACGGTTAGCCATCCGGATTTGGAAAAAGTGACGGCATGTAATTTCAAGGATACATTTTCAACTGTGTACTTACCGTCCGCGCCCGTTGTGACCGACACATCCTCTTCGTCGATACCGGAAATGGTAACAGTCACATCCGAAACAGGTTGCCCGGCGCCATCGGTCACATTGCCGGTTATTGTCCCGAAATTGTCATTAAGAGGTTCATCTTCGTTGTCGCAGGAACTCTGTATGACAAGGACCGTTCCCAGCAAAAGAATGTACCCGATAGCTCGTAGAATTCTATTCATAATCGGTTAGGATGGTTTAAGGTTTAACATGATCTCGTTTGCATCAAAAGCCTCTTCATTTCCGATGCGAAGAGACGCCTTCTATCGATTGCAATTCGACTGCTAACGTTGTCATGTATTGGTTAAAAATCCGGTTAAAACAGGGTTAATGGCCGGAAAAAAATGTTAATCCTTAAAAATTGAGAAGCAACTGGCATCGGATAAAAGTGTTTGTTACCGGCTCTTGAATACATTTCTTAATGGCCGGATTATAGATATGGTGTGATGTTGATTTTAAGGCGGGCATTAAGTACGGGAAGAACACACTAAGACTATCCGGCAGCTATTGCTGCAAAAGATTGAAATAAATGAGCAACGTGAGGGACGCTCCGATTCTATTTCATAAACAGCCTGAATTTTATTCCAGGCGTTTCACATCGCTTGGAAGCTTGGCGTTCGTGTGGCCAATGTTAAAGCGAGAACCCTCCTAAAAAAAGCCACCTTTATGACTTTCTACATCCAGGTGGCGCGTAGGATCCCAATAGGTGCATCGAAAAACTCTTAAGCTTAATTTAAGAAACGCAGTCTTTAATCGCGTTTTAAAATGTCGGTGGCTTGGCATTCAGATCAGAATCCAGGAAATCGGTGATCATGGGTATCAACCAATCTGTCCGCTGCATCATGCCTATATGGGTAGTACCCGGTACAATGGCAAGGCGGGATTTAGGAAGTCCATGGATATCACCCATTTTTCCACCACCCTTTGCACGGAAGAGCTCCAGTGCATGCTCATATCGTACGCCGTCGGCATCCCCAATCGCCATAAATATCGGTGCTTGTATATTTTTTACATTCCTGGACCAGTCATAAGGCTTCACATCAATGCTGATAACCTTCTTCACGAATTCGGGAAAATGTGCCGGATCGTTTCCGAGACTATCATATTGCTTTTGAATTGGCGTGCCTTTAAACATGTCTGCTGTGAACGTGGAAAAGCTTTCCGCGACATCGGGCCACCAGCCATCATGGGTATAGGTGCCTGACAGTACCACGAGCCGGCGTACTTGTTCGGGATGACGAACAGCTACCTGAAAGGCTACACCACCGCCCATGCTGTATCCCAAGATGTCCGCACTATCTACTTTGAGGTGCTTAAGCAGGCCGGATACATCGTCTGCCATACCTTCATAACTTAGTTCACGGGCTATATCTCTAGTCCGACCATGCCCTTGCATTTCAGCAACTATTACTTTTCGATCTCTGGCGAGCAGGGGTATGATATGCGACCAATTCAGAGGTATATTCATAAAAGAGCCGTGGATGAGTACGATGGGCTGACCTTTACCATACACCTCATAGTACATTTTCAATCCGTTTACATCGGCATGGCCGCTTTCCGTCGCCTTTATGTGGTGACTAACAACGGTATCCTTAGGCGCCGCTGAAGTTACCTGGTTTTCGTTCTGTTGGGATTGGCAAGATGTTATTATAAGTACAACAATGGCAATCCAGACACCGGTTATAAAATGCGTATTCATCATGTTGTATTTTTTTTACAAAGCTCGGCAAAATAACACACTACGCAGAGGGCGTATGCGACAAATTACCGGGCCAAAAGCGAGGTGCACCAGTTTTAACTTCAGCGTATCACCATGATGAGACTTCACATGAAATACCATTTCAATCAGGACCATCAGCAAGCACAGCTCGTTGTATTTTTTTACTTTTGAATGTTGAGTTGGACCGTAGTCCGCTCTCCTACAGATTTTAGAGAGGTCGACAAAGTGGGTAAGTTATGGAATTGCGTTGTAAATAACATCCAAAGATTTTAGACTGAGATTTATTATGAAAAATTATCCTATTAAAAAAGTATACCGACTGATGGAGCCAAGTCCTATTGTGTTGGTGACAACTTATCATCGTGGAAAACCAAACGTTATGACAATGGGCTTTCACATGATGATTCAGCATGACCCACCTCTTATCGGGGCAGTCATCGGTCCGTGGGACTATAGTTACAAAGCTTTAAAGTCAACACGTGAATGTGTTATCGGTATTCCGGGAGCTGATCTGGCAGAAAAAGTTGTTGACATCGGCAATTGTTCAGGAGAGGACATTGATAAGTTCAAAAAGTTCAGACTGACGTCGAGACCCTCCCAAGATGTAGGCGCACCGTTAATAGAGGCCTGCATTGCAAACATCGAATGTAAAGTCGTCGATACGCGGATGGTAAGCCGGTATAACCTCTTCATTTTGGAGGCCGTTAGAGCATGGGTGAATCCCGGAAGAAAGGAACAAAGAACACTTCATCATCAAGGAAACGGCACGTTCAAAGTGGATGGCAAAATCATTGACTTACGCGAACGGATGGTAAAGTGGCGCGAATTTGTTGACTAAAACAACAGATTGGAATGGGTTCTTGTCAGTGCTGTTCAATATCAACATCATCACCTTCGATTGCCTGTATGATGAAACAGGTCCCTCCTTGTGAGGGACCTGTTTTTCATTAAAAATCAGTACTCGTTGCAAGCGTTCTTACCTCTTCCATGTCTTTGGTGACAGCATCAATCTTCTGCGCTGCAAAATTGTAAGCATCGCTTCCAAGAAAAAGATGCGTCAATGGTTTCCCAGCTTCGGCTACTTTGATGATTACGTCAATAGCTTTCTCAGGATCCCCCTGTTGCTTACCGTTTATGTTGTTTTGGTGAAGCGCCTGTGACTCTCTCACAGATTTATAATCGGAGATTTCATGCTTCGGTACTTGAAGCGAATCCTTTTCAAGAAAGTTCGTACGGAAGTATCCGGGAGAAACAATAGTAACATTGATTCCGAATTGTTTGACTTCAGCCGCGAGCGACTCAGAGAAACCGTGCATGGCAAACTTCGTCGCACAATAAATCCCGAAGCCAGGGAACGCACCGGTGAACCCTCCTACAGAAGCGATATTAAAAATATGACCCGATCCTTGCTTACGCAGATATGGCATCGCTTTTCGAATTACGTTCAATGAACCGAATACGTTGACATCAAAGTTTGCGCGGGCCTCTGCATCAGAGAGTTCTTCCAGAGAACCTGCTAATCCATAGCCAGCGTTGTTAGCAATTACATCGATCGAACCAAATTTTTTTATCGTTTCATCGATAGCTTTACCTACGCTGTTTTCATCTACGAGGTCGACAGCAAGAGGTAAGAAGCCAGAGGCCTCGCCAACAGCACGCCGCAGTTCTTTCAAGTTTCTTGTAGTAGCCGCAACGTTATAACCTGTTGTCAGCAATTTTTTCACCATTGTCAATCCTAATCCTTTGGATGCGCCGGTAACAAACCATGTTTTCATATGTGACATTTTGTTTTTGATTTATTCAACAAAATTATCACTGATGGCTCTCCTACAATTGTGACGCTGAAACCAATACTTGTTCAATTCAAACAGCTTTCCGAAAATGTATTTTAGTAATAAGATGGAAGAACTCCATCAAGTAAGTCTTCTGAAGATGGTCGGAGAAAATATATTTCGAGTTCCTTTCACCATTAAGTTTATGCAATACTTCTATGATCGCACTATCGTCATTTGAATTTAACAAATAGGTAACTTCCTTACGACCGAAGATCCCAAGTGTGTTTATGTGACGCATAGCTGGTGCAGGAAGGAAATCGTTTGGGAAGGAATATACAATCCGGCGTCCTGTATATTCTGATACGTGCGCAATGTCAAATTGACCCTTCCTCCTCGTTAAGGTAAGCATGTCCTACTTTCTATATGCTGATGGTGTAACCTCCGCATATTTTTTGAAGAAATGATTGAAGTGCGCAGGATCTTCAAATCCCAGGCAGTAGCTAATCTCAGCAATATTCCAATTAGTATGCTTAAGCAGAATTTTAGCTTCATTGGCCAGTCTGTTAAAAATATGATCACTGGTCGTCCGTCCGGTGGTAATGCGTACAGCGCGATTGAGATGGTTCACGTGCACAGAAAGCTGCTCTGCATAATCCCTTGCCGAACGAAGGGTGAAGCGTTGCGTAGGTGATTCAATGGGAAATTGTCTTTCCAGGAGTTCTGTAAAGATCGCAGTGATTCGGGCACTGGCTGATGTATGCTGATACAACGTCTCCGTGGGTTGTATCTTCAACGCATAGTGTGCGATCTCCATGGTATAATTTCTCAGCAAATCATACTTATAAACATAATCCGACTTAATTTCCTCCAACATCTTCTCAAACACATTGCTTACATATTTGTCTTGCACTTTGCTCAGGAAATAACTGGGTTTATTCGCAGGTTGAAACATCGGTAATTCGCCAATACCACCGGGCAGATGTCTTGTAAAAAAACCTTCTTTGAAAATGATAAAGTATCCTGTGGGGTCGCCGGAAAGTTGTTCGAATGTATACGGAACCTGGGGATTGAAGAAGATGAGCGACGTGCCTGACACTTCGACACTTTTCTCGGCATAATGATAAACATGGCGGCCACGGATCAGCACGACCTTATAATAGTCACGCCGGCTATACGCAACGGGATGGCTGTTAGGACCTACACAATCTTCAATACGAAAAACATTGAAATGCCCTATCTCCCTTCTCAGGTTTTGAGGCATCCAGTTGAACTTTTGCTTGTAGAAATCTTCAATTGTCTCTGTCTTTTTCATCGTTCCTATGCTTATCATTAACGTTCCCGAAGGAAAATATATTCAGGGTGAGCCAAACGCCAAGGTATTTATGGGATGTGTGGCTTTTGCTTCAAAGTTAGAAAAACAAAATAAAGCGGCTCTTACCCAATTCAAACCGTTACTTGCGAAATTCAAACATGACGTGAAAACGTAAACCGGTTCGTAAAAGAGTTTTTGGGCGTAGACGACGATTTTTGAATTCAAGGTGATGGGTCGTTAATGTCACCATCACCTTACAGGATTGGAGCAACCAAAGAGCTCGGCACGTACGCACCTGAAGCGCACACAGGTTTAAAGAGACGTCGTCTATGAAAATCTATACCCTTAACAAGCCACGGAATGCCCTGGCAGCATAGTAAGATTCCGCGCCGTTGTGATATACGAAAACATGATTATAACGGCGATCGCAAAATATGGCGCCTCCAAGTTCTCTGATACCGGGAGGAGTTTGTACCCAACTAGACGTTTTAGTATCGAACTCCCCAAATTCTTGCAACTCACGGTACTGTTCTTCTGTTAAAAGCTTTATGCCCATTTCAGCGGCCATCCCAACAGCACTGTTTTTTGGTTTATGCTCTTTCCTGGACTCAAGCGCCTCATCATCATAGCAAACACTTCTGCGCCCTTTCGGACTCTCCGCGGCGCAATCGACAAAAATGAATTCCTGCTTTTTTTTATCGTTTTCGGTCCCGATAGTTACAACATCTGGTTCACCGCCACTGATTTCCATTTCATGGAGCGACCACAATTTTTCTTCGCCCGCTGTTGATTCCAACTTCGCAGCTACACGTTCCCATGTAATGCCTTTGTGGCGGTTCATGTTTTTTTCAAAACGAGTGCGCAAGGTTATAAGTAAATCTTCACGTTGACCTTGTGACAACTTTGCCTTATTTTTTTTCATCTTTCTTTATATTCTTTGCGTAAAAATGTGCGAATGAATACAAACCACTAATCATCTAACCCTTTCCCATCAAGAATCTGATGATGATATTTTTCGATCCGTGACTCGCGGGTTTTCGCCTGTTTAGCCTGCGAAAAATAAAGTATGTATCCCCTTTGCCTCCCCGGTGTCAATGCATAAAAAGCTTTTTTCAATGCAGGACTTTTATCTAGCTTCTTTTGAAATTCTTCGGGAATTGTATATTCTGTCGTCTTCTTTAAAGGTACTTTCAAACCAGCTTCTTCCACTTCAACCGCCTCATAAATATACTTCTTTATCGTGGCCTTCATCTTCACTATTTCCGCGAGCTTTGTAAACCTGATCTGCCGCGCCGCCTGCACATTTTCAGTTTGTTGGATTAAAATACCTTTGGGGTCTTTTAATAACGCACCTTTGAAAAACAAAAGCGCACAGTAGTCTTTAAATCCATGTATGAGAACAATGTTTTTTTTCTCGAATGTGTAACAAGGGTGGCCCCACTTCAATTCTTCATTCAGGTCACACCCAATAGCTATCGTCCTCAATTGCTCGAATTCTTTTTGCCACTTTTTTGCTTTGCTAAAAAACCAATCGACCTTGGGATTCATGTTGTTCATCTGTATTTACTTCATTTAAGGTGTCTTCCCTATCGACAGACAAAATAATAAAATATAAATTCGGTTGGTTATCGACGAGGGTTATGATTATTTACCTACTGACTAACAGAGACAAGTTTTCTATCCGCTGGTCTGAAATACCATGATACTACAGTGAGCGTCAATAACAGTACAGGACCAAATAGGTCTTTCACAGCGTCACCCAATACAAGGTGTGAAAATATTGCACCGGACATCGCGAAGAAAAAACCAGCGTAAGCCCATTCCTTTATCAAAGGAAATCTCGGAATCAGCACAGCAACTACTCCCAAAAATTTCCAAATCGATAACATCGTAAGAAAATAAATGGGATACCCCAAGTGTGTAAAAAGATCAACCTCTTCTTTCACTTTTAAAAACTGCACTATTCCGGTTGATACCATTCCTAAAGAGAGCCAGATCGTAGCAACCCAATAGATAATTTTATTTCGCTTTGTCATGGTAGGTTATGTTACTTAGTTTGCTCACGACGTCTTGTAGCCTGTTATGTGCCATATTTATACCGTACTCAAAGGGCAACTTCAGCATTTGGTCCCGGAGTTCTTGAGTTCGATATATAGTATGCATCGTCAACCTGCTGGTGTCATCCGTCAGGTGTTCAAATTCCAGAAATTCAAGCTGCACATCGAACGGTGAGTTCTGCATTTCAAATGTCCTCGTGATTTTACGATTGGGAACATACTCATGAAAAACTCCATTGGCGCTAAATACAACGTTTCCTTGTGCATCTGTTGTTTGGTATTCCCAACCGCCATGCTTTCTACTTTCAAGTTTCAGCACTTTCGCTGTGCCATATTCGTGGGACATCCATTGTTCCAGAATGTCAGCGTCTACGTGCGCCTTAAAAAGTAAATTTACCGGTAACTCAAATTCTCTCGTTATGAGTAAATCCTGTTTGCCTTCCTCGGCACTGATTTTTGTTTTCCTTTCCATGGTTCTGGTTTTTTTCTAATACTATCGGGATTTATATTTTTTCATGATGGCCTCCAGCTTGTTGAAGCGGTCATCCCACATGTTGCGGAACGGCTCAATAAAGTCCGCTATCTCCTTCATCTTTTTCGGGTTAAAATGGTAATAAATTTCCCTGCCGTTTTGCTCTTGCTCAAGCAATTCACACTCTGTAAGAATTTGTATGTGTTTGGAAATCGTTTGCCTCGACGAATTAAAATTTTCAGCTATTGCACTCGGCGTCATTGCCTGCAGTGCAACCAATGTTATGATCGCCCGTCTCGTCGGGTCGGCTATGGCTTGAAATACATCTCTTCGCAAATCCATTATGCAGCTATTTGACTGCGAATATATATGCAGTCATTTAACTGCACAAGTGTTTCTTGTTATTTTTTTTTAACCTACCCAACCGAAGTGTATTGAAGAAAATTATCCAGTTTAAGAAAATTGAGTTTCAATACCTTAATCCGTATTTTTTAATGCTCGTGGTATTTGGTCCATCATCCGACAGAAAGAAATCAAAGTTGATTGGCATTACAGTTACATATTTGTTTGTCGTACAATAGTAATATCGTATGGCCTATCCGTTCATCCAGGTGTACGTCAAATTCAAGAAATGAACGTATTCGGTCACCTCTGCCCGGCAGTGGACTGATGGATTACCTAAACTGTTTTAAATTGGCGCAATTCCTAAGGAATCGACCCTGGCACAATTATTATTCCTACAATTAGATATAATGTGTCCACCATGAAGAAATACCAGTTAGGTGAGTTTGAAGAAATCGTTGTACTCACAATAGCCATACTTAACAACAAAGCCTATAGCGTGTCAATCAAAGATGAAATCGAGTTCAGGCTTTCGAGAAGTGTAAGCATGGGTGCACTCCACACGGCGCTCAGAAGGCTCGAAGACAAAGGCTACCTGAAATCCTTTGCTGGTGAAGCAACAGAGGAACGAGCTGGCCGCCCCAAACGCTATTTTGAAATTACGGCACTCGGAAAAAAAGCCTTGCAGTATTCGAAAGCATCCAGAGATGAGCTATGGAAAGCAATACCAAAAACGGTCCTACAAATCAACATAGGGGGATAAGTTTTATGAACCCAACGGAGTCGCCACCTAAGTTCTTTCTTCGCTTTTTCCAATGGTACTGCGATCCAAAGGTTCGCGATTACATCGAAGGCGATTTAATGGAGGTCTACCAAAAACGTAAGAATAAACTCGGAAAACCAAAGGCAGACTGGAAATTTGTCATTGATGTATTACTGCTCTTCAGGCCAGGCATCATAAAGCCAGCGGGACCGTATAAAAATTTAAACAACTTTAGTATGTATAAAAGCTATTTCAAGATCGGGTGGAGAAATCTGATAAAGAACAAAGGATACTCACTCATCAACATCGGTGGCCTGGCATTGGGAATGGCTGTTGCCATGGTGATAAGTCTATGGATCTATGATGAGTTGGAATTCAATAAATATCATAAGAATTACGGCAGCATAGCACGTGTCATGAGAAATCTCAACATGAACGGAGAAATTATTTCAACCAAGATCTTGCCTAACGCCCTCGGTGATGAGCTTAGGGAAAAGTACGGAAACCAATTTAATAGCGTGGTGATGGCGGCATTGGATGGAGACCATATCATCTCGGCAGGAGACTCAAAATTATCGATGCGAGGTGAGTTCATCGAAACTGCCGGACCTGAAATGTTCACGTTGAATATGCTTCATGGTTCCAGGTCCGGATTGAATGATCCACATTCGATTTTACTTTCACAGTCTGCCGCGCAAGCCCTTTTCGGCAACGATAACCCTATGGGTAAGCTTCTAAAAATCGATAACAACGACCGGATGGACGTGAAGGTTACAGGCGTCTACCAAGACCTGCCTGATAACAGCGATTTCCATGGTATGAAATTTTATGCGCCGTTCGCGTTGGCTGTGGCATCCAATGAGTGGATGCAAAACCTGAGCTTCACCAATGACTTTCTCAATGTCTATGTAACGATCCATGATCACACGACTTTCGAAGCCGCTTCTGCTCAGATCAAGGATGCGATCCTTAATAACATTCGTGAAAACAAAAATTACGTCTCTGTTAACCCACAACTCACTTTACATCCGATGAAGGATTGGCATCTTCGATCCGAATGGAAGAATGGTGTCGTTGCAGGAGGCGCTATTCATATGGTGTGGCTTTTCGGTATTGTCGGTGGATTTGTATTGTTGCTGGCATGCATCAACTTCATGAACCTTAGCACCGCGCGTTCAGAAAAAAGAGCCAAAGAGGTTGGCATACGAAAAGCAAGTGGATCCGCGCGCTTTCAATTGATGAATCAATTTTTCAGTGAATCGTTCTTAGTGGTTAGCCTTGCTTTTGTAGCCGCGCTTGTTGGCGTGTCGACTTCATTAAACACGTTCAATGAATTAGCGGGAAAGCAAATGGAGATACCTTGGACGAACGGTTATTTCTGGATAAGCAGTTTTGTTTTCATTCTATTCACCGGATTGCTGGCGGGCAGCTATCCTGCGCTTTACCTCTCCTCTTTCAACGCCGTAAAAGTGCTGAAAGGATCTATACGCGTCGGGCGGCTTGCATCTGTTCCCCGTAAGGTACTTGTCGTTACACAGTTTACGGTATCCGTCACGTTGATCATCGGGACGATCACGGTACACCAACAGATCCAGTTTGCTAAAAACCGTCCGGTAGGCTACAGCCGCGACGGTCTGCTAATGATCCAAATGACCACGTCGGACTTCTACGGAAAGCGTGATATCCTTTTCACGGAATTAAAAAATACAGGGGCGGTTATCGAAATGGCGGAATCGTCAAGCCCGCCGACAGCGATATGGACTGAGAACGGTGGTTTTGATTGGAGTGGAAAGGACCCTGCATTTATACCGCAGTTTGCAACGCTGACAGTAACATCGGAATATGGAAGAACAATAGGATGGCAGTTCGTCAGTGGCCGCGATTTTTCGAGAGACATCGCCAGTGATTCTGCCGGTTTTGTGATCAATGAAGCCGCAGCAAGATTACTAGGTTTTGAAAATCCTGTGGGCGAAACCATCCGATGGCAAGGTGGATGGCGAAGCAAATTCACCAGCTTTACAATCATTGGTGTCATTAAAGATATGGTTATGAAATCCCCGTACGCCCAACCTGTGCCGTCGGTATTTTTCCTAAGTAAATATGGAACTAACTGGATCAACATTCGGATCAATCCGCAAATGAGTACGGCCGAAGCGCTTCCAAAAGTGGAAGCAGTCTTTAAGAAATTAATTCCTGCTGCACCTTTCGATTATAAGTTTGCAGACCAGGAGTATGCATTAAAATTTGCAGCAGAAGAACGCGTTGGAAAACTCGCAAGTGTTTTTGCCGGACTGGCCATCCTCATCAGTTGCCTGGGATTATTCGGGCTCGCATCCTTCGTTTCCGAGCAACGCACCAAAGAAATCGGCATTCGTAAAGTCGTGGGAGCTTCTCTATTCAATCTGTGGAAAATGTTGTCAAAGGATTTTGTTATGCTGGTGGTAATCGCCTGCTTGATCGCCGTTCCGGCATCGTACTATCTCTCATCTGCTTGGCTAAAAAATTATGAATACCGGACGGCAATACCGTGGTGGATATTTGCCCTACCGTCGCTGGCCGCTGTGGTAATTACACTATTGACGGTAAGTCATCAGGCTATTAAAGCTGCGATGATGAACCCAGTTAACAGCCTGCGTTCAGAATGAGCGTCGGCTGTCGAAGGAAAGATCAGAATTACTGATTCGTTCTATCGTAAAACCAAACGCATTACATGTCGCTCGGATTCGCGGATGCTCAATTTCATCTTTTACCACGCATGCCCTACCCAATGTCAAAGTGAGCCAGTTCATGGTTTTACGCGCGTATTTGTTTCGCCCGCGCTGGTTTTCGTGGTTAATTAGATTTACCAAAACGCTACCTGATTTGTTTCATAGGCTTTTTATGGTCAATATGTCCAAATCAACCCTTTAAAAGGTCCATTCTGCACCGGATAGGTTACTCTATCGGACATTAATTTTGCTTTGCCAACGCATTTACGAAAATCATTAAACAGAAAAGACAATGACGGCTATCAGACACAACGTATCCATAAAAGCTCCATCCGAAAAAATTTATGAAGCACTTACTACCCAGGAAGGGCTTGCTAAGTGGTGGACGAATAACGCAACCGCGAAACCTGAACTAGGATTTGTGAACGTATTCATTTTCGGGAAATTCCGAAACGAAATGAGGGTAACCAAACTCGAAGACAATAAAAAGGTTGAATGGCAATGTATCAATTCGATTGAAGAATGGCTTGACACCAACATTTCTTTCGACCTGGAAGAAAAAGACGGCCGTACGATTTTGCGTTTTGCTCATTCGGGCTGGAAGACGGTGTCAGACACCTTTGCGGGCTGCAATTATGACTGGGCGTTATTTTTGAAAAGCCTTAAAGACCTTTGTGAAACCGGAACCGGAGCGCCTTATCAAAATAGTAATGAGTTAAACCTTAAAAATAAAATTATGAAAGATCAAAGTTTTACGACTACACTTATGGTAGACCAGACTCCTAAGGAAGTATTCAATGCCATCACCGATGTTCGCGGGTGGTGGTCGGAAGGAATCGAAGGCAACACTACTAACCTCAATGATGAGTTTATATTCGAAGTCAAAGATGTCCATTACTCAAAACAAAAATTAGTAGAGGTAATCTCGGATAAAAAAGTTGTTTGGCATATTACCGATAGCCGCTTGAGTTTCATTAAAGACAAGAACGAATGGACGGACACCAAAGTTATTTTTGAAATTTCTAAAAAGGGTAACAAGACCCAGCTCGTTTTTACCCACGAGGGTTTACGTCCAGAAGTTGAATGCTATGCCGCATGTTCACCTGCATGGACCCAGTATGTTCAGCATAGCCTGATGAGCTTGATAACAACAGGTAAAGGAGATCCAAACCTTGAAGGGAGGCGAATAGAAGCAATAAAACTATAGTCTTAAGACTTTACCATTACAATTTATAGATGAACTCCGGGGGGACCGTCGGCACCATTGGCGACGGCCAAAAAAAATTGAAATCGGTATTTGAGAACTCAACGAGCAATGAATTAACTATGACAAAAGCAATTAATAGTAAAACAATGACAACGCTTGAAATTGCAGCTAGGTTCAATGAACTGGCACAGCAAGAAAAATGGTTTGAAATCCAGGACGAACTTTTTGCCGATAACGTAAAAAGCGTAGAGCCGGCCAATTCTCCCTATCTTGAAAATGCAGAAGGCAAAACAACCGTCCGTAAAAAAGCCGAAGAATTTATTCAACGCATAACAGAGGTTCACAGACTTCACACCACGGAACCAATTGTCACCGGAAATCATTTTGCCGTAGGAAGAGAAAAAGATCTTACCGTCAAGGGACATGGAAGAATACAAATCAATCAGATAATGCTATATGAAGTGAAAGATGGCCAGATCATACTGGAACAATTCTTTTACTAAGAAAACTGCTTCGTCGTTATGCGTCTAGCGCGTTTCATTAGAGAGCGCACCACTCCTATTAAACAAAACTTTGTTGGACGAGAACACTTTAAGACTTCGCCGGTTTGAAAGACGCTGCTTCAGGTAGTGGAAGTAGCATAACCTGAATTGTTGAAATAGATAAAAACCTTCGATTAAAATTATCTGACGCTATTCTGTTTGACATTTCTTATTTCCGAACAAACTTTTTTACTTGGCATGAAATGAATTTTTAAGAAAAAACATACATCGTTAAAAATGCAAACTACAACTTAAGTCTGTAAATCAACGCTTTACGTTTGTGTCTGTGCCACCAACGAGATTTACTGACTTAAATCATATTGCATATACTGGTTTGCGCTTACATTTACTGTCGTGAAAAAAATTGTATCCCTCGGACTGATTATGGTAATGTCGCTTCAATGCTTCTACAAGCTTGGCGTGATAACCTATTTTCAAATCAACAGGGAATACATTGCTGAAATGTTTTGTATCAATAAAGAGAAGCCCATTACGACCTGTTATGGGCAATGCTTCCTTGAAAAAAATCTTGGCCTGGCCGACACTGCCAGTCATAACGAAAGTACTGTGCCCGTCGGGAAAGAAAAGGTCGATTTCCCCGTGTTTATCGTCAGTGAATGTCTGTACGCACCTCAAGTGCGCTCCCAATTTAACAGGACTGACTCTCATTACATCGCCGGCATTTCATCGGAACATCGCCGCGCGCCATTCCACCCTCCTTCACAAATATTGTAACGCCATAATTCGGCGCATATCTAATTAAGGTATCAAATTATTTCCGGGAGTGATGCGTCAAATAATGCCATCATTCTCTTCAACAAGTTCACTAAGATGAAAAAACTATTTCTTATAGTATTCACTATAACTATATCCATAAACCTCTCCGGCCAACAACTCATTACAGGTTATGTATTCGACAATGAAACTAAGGAACCCCTGGTTGGAGCAAACATCATAATTCGCCCTACCCTGGAAGGGACTGCTACGAATGCGAACGGTCAATTTAACATTCAAACTACATCAATCACTGACACGCTTGAAGTATCATACATTGGGTACGACAAGCAACTGATAAATAACATTTCACCGCAGCTTGCCGTGGCATTATCCCCATCCGTAAGCAATCTCCAGCAGATTGTGGTTACTGCAAATCGTGAAGCGGTGCTGCGTACGGAAACCCCTGTCGCCATCAGCAAACTTTCTTCGGTCACAATCAATGACACAAAACCTGTGCTGATTGCAGAACTCATCAATAAGGTCCCCGGAGTCGTCATGCTAAACTATAACAATGAGCAACACGCTATGGCTATCCGGCAACCGATGGGAACGTCGGCTTATTTTTTATATCTCGAAGACGGTGTTCCTGTAAGACCCATGGGCGTTTTTAATCACAATGCACTGATTGAAATGAACGTCTTTGGTATTTCAAACATTGAAATTGTTAAAGGTCCAGCCTCTTCGTTGTACGGCCCTGAAGCAGTTGGCGGTGCCATAAACTTCATTACTCATCGGCCGACACCAATGCCCACCGCCAAACTTGGATTACAGGCTGATCAATGGGGATACAAACGTGTTCAATATGCAGCCGGCGGAACCGTTGCAAAGAAACTCGGCATATACCTGAGCGGTTTTCAGGGCTATCAACGCGATGCCTGGCAAACCTCTTCAGACTATGATAAGTCATCGGTCAATTTAACCCTCGACTATCTTATCTCCGATAAGACAAAACTAATCGCAGCCTTTTCGGGTAATGAATATGATGCTGATATGGCCGGTAGTGTCGACAGTATTTCATTTTACAACAGGGAATATACGAGCACCACTGATTTTACATACAGAAAAGTTCATGCACAACGCACGAGATTTACGGTATCACATCAATGGAATGGGCAGCAGGAAACTTCCATCACATTAGCATATCGCGACAACTACATTGAACAAAATCCGAACTATGGTATACGCTGGACGCCGGGTAGCACCACAGCATCGGGCGAACGAAACCGAAACAGCTTTTACAGCAAGGTAGCGTTGTTACAACATCGGATTAAGTTCAACTTCCTAGACGCAAAATTATTGAGCGGCGGAAGCATCGATTATTCACCTACAAATTACTGGGCATATCGCATCGACCTGGCCGCTCAACTGCGTCCGGATGGCAAGTCAGTAGAAAAGTATACCATTGTTCAAGAGCGGCCCGACACCTATTTATCGAACTACCATGCTAACCTCAAAAATTACGCAGCGTATTCACAGTTCGAGATCAATCCACTGGAACGTCTAAAAATCACGTTGGGGTTGAGATATGATAACATGTCTTTTGATTATAAAAATTATCTGGATGCCAGCATCGGAAGCAAATCATACGAACAATTCACGCCGAAGATCGGTGCAACACTTGACCTGCTTCATGACAAAGGTTTGTACGTTAATTATAGTGAAGGATTTTCCCCGCCCGGCCTCACATCGATTTTCCGGAAAAAGCCCAATCCTTCGGGTGCAAATGAATTCTATTACAACCTGGAGCCGGCGAAGTTCAGCAATATCGAAATCGGCGGTTGGGGTGCATTCCTTGACAACAAAATTTATCTCGACATCGCTGCTTATCAAATGATTGGACACAGCGAATTGCTAAACATACGCCAACCCGATAATTCAACCGATTATCAAAGTGCCGGAAAAACGATGCACCGCGGAATCGAATATGGGTTAACCTATAAACCGGATAACGAATGGTTTTTCAGGTTCGGGGGAACAAATGCAATACACCGTTTCGAAGATTTTAATGTGAGCAACCGAAGCACAGATGAAGTAAAAAATGTCAACGGCAAATACATGCCCCAATCACCCCGCTGGATTGCGAACAGTGAATTGACATACAAGCCGCAATATATCAAAGGCTTCAGGATTTCGATAGAATGGCAACGCATAGGTTCCTGGTATCAAGATCAGGTTAACAATGTCAAATACGACGACAAAGGTTTTCTCGGCCTAAAGGGCGTCAGCTACCTGAACTTCAGGACTGGCTATCAATGGAAGGACTTTGAAGTCTTCACCAACGTGATGAACCTAACGAATGAGCTGTATGCAAATGCTGCTACGCGAGGAAACTCGTCTTCAGATAGGACAACCTACACCCCTGCTGCACCACGTACGTTTGTATTCGGAATTCAATATACATTCACTGGCAAAAAATAATCTCGCACTATGAAATACGGCATATACCTGATCTTTGCATCGTTATTACTTGTTGGTTGTTACAGTGAAAAAGTGCATCAAAAGATTTCATCTGCAGAAAGCTCAGCGGAATCTGTTTACCTCACCCATGATACACAGGGCAATCCGGTAGTTGTATGGACCGAAAAAAAGAATGATTCGCTGACGCTTTTTTATGCTGTATCAACCGACGGTGGTAAATCATTTTCTAAAAAAGTAAGTATTCCGATTTCTGCCGACGTAGCAACGCATGCGGAAGGGATGCCAAAAGTCGCATTTAAAAAAGACGGCAGCATCATTGCAGCTTATGAGAAGAAGGCACCTACCCAGCAGAATAAATATGCCGGCGCGATTTATTACATGATGTCCGAAGATGGGGGCCAATCATGGACGGAGGAAAGATTTTTGCATAGCGATACAGTGGCTGGTCGAAGTAGATCCTATTTTGATATTGAACGGCTGCCCGACGGCGAGATCGGAGCATCATGGCTGGATATAAAATTAAACAACGCGACGGGTGGACGCTCGGTCCGGTTCGCGAGAACGATGAAATCAAAAGGTTTCGGCAATGAAATTCTAGTGGATTCATCCGCATGCCAGTGTTGCCGGATTGACGTCTATACTGATAAAAGCGAGAACATTTTCATAGCATACCGTGGCCTAAAGCGAGGTGATATGGGAAAGCAGATACGCGATATGATGATTGCAACATCCACCGATCATGGTGCAAGTTTTTCTTCTCCTTTATTAATCAGTGCAGACAATTGGAATATTGATGGATGTCCTCATACCGGACCCAGCTTATGCGGCAACAAGGCAGGCCTGCTTTCTTTGTGGTATACAGAAGGAAGTGGGACAGGAATTTATTATGCTCACAAACCCGAAGGCAAGCGCGAATTTTCTCAGCGACAGCTCATATCGAATGCAGGCCGCCATCCGCAGCTTTGCGCTAATGATAATCGCATCGCGATGTTATGGGAGGAAAACATTGATAGCCTCGGAAAGTCAACAACGTTGATTAAATACCGGATCGTTAAAGATGGAACTGAAGTCGATAAAAACACCCTGACCCCCACCGATATGAATGCCTTTCTGCCGGTTATTACGCAAACAAAAGAAGGTTTTTTGAGTGCTTTTTTAATGGAAGAAAACAATATCGTTGGTGTATATTTTCGAAGGCTTTAGATTTCGAGAGAAAAAAGGTTTTTGCAGAGGCCCTGCAAATAATGCCGGGAAACGACTAACAAACACCGAATCCAGTACAAGCCAGACTCAGCGAACCATCAATTGTCTCAGGTGTTAGTTTTCTCAATTTGAAGAAGACTTTCTATCTAATTTTAAGGCCGGGGATTCGCGATAACCTTCCTTGTCCCACCATGTCCACCCGCCACAATTTTCAAAATTTTTAAACTGAGATAAATGTACTTGAAAATTTGAATGAAAGGATTTTGCATCCTCAAACGCTGCGACTCGGATATTTCTTGTCTCATAATGTTTTTGTTTATTCGGGAATTAACCACCAAAAGGGTTTCATCTTTGCTTTATATAAAAAGGCATAGTGGAGTGTCAGTTTTAGCCAATGGCCGGCAAGCCCGATGTCTCCAAAAGTTTTCTTTAAATCTCTTCCCCCGGTATTCTTATACTTATTATAGTTGGGGACGATTGGATAAGTAGTCATGCTGATGCCGCTTCCACTGGTTGTTCCATAACCCGCCGAAGCAATACAAGCTGCGCCCATGTTTCCCAGGGAGCCCTTATGGTTCAGCGTCATGTTACCTTGCTTGATAGCATCTATAATATTGTCCGCCACTAGTTTTGCGGTGATGCCCGATGGCATACCAGTTCGGGGCGGAGAGGGAAATATATCTGTCCCGTTTTTACTTTTTCTTGGCTTCGAAATGGCATGCGGCGGAGCAAAGGCGATGCCCGGCGCAAAGATATTCGGGTAACTTGGGTTCTGATATGTTTCCGGCCAATCCTGAACGGTCCATTCTTCATAAGGTTTTGCTGTGTAGTCAGCATCAACAATCATAAAGCCTTTGAACAACTTTTCCGTAATGTCTTTATTGTCCTTGTCAAAAGCTTTAAAGCCATGTCCCGAGAATGCTGGAATGAGCATGGCAAAATCAAACTCCTCTGTTTTATATTCACCTTCCAGATTTTCATAATGGGCTTTCCCATCTTCCATTTTGAAAACTCCAGCACCCAAAATCCATTTGATCCCTCTGTCCCTGAAAATCATCTCTACCATATCACTGGATTTCAATGTACTGTTTCCATAGGTCAGGAGCATTCCATCCATTCCAAAATCACCTAGTGTATACTCGTTTGAAATCCAGGTGATTTCTACTTTATCCCTAACGCCTAATCTTACTAATTCCCTCTCAACATTTAGGATATATTCAAATGCTGCTCCTTGACAAGTGGCCTTGGCATGCCCCGTACCAATGAGAATCTTCGCCCTCGAATTGGATTTTTTAATTCTTTCGACTAATGCATTCAAGCCTGTTGATGCTTGCTCAGCATGATCGTATGTGCAAACCGAAAATGCTTTGTTCGTTCCGGGCTTTAGCCCTTCCGTTAACTCAAATGCAAGCTTCGGTCCTGTGGCATTGATCAGAAAATCGTACGTTACTTTTTCCTGTATTCCTGCCTTTTCGCCAAATACATATTCAACCAAGACATAGGGTTTGTTCTGGGAAGCATCGCCTTCCGGATGGAATGATACTGCTTTCGCTTGCTTGTAACCAATCCCCTTTTTTCTGTAAACAGGTTCTAGGGGGAAAAATACATCCTTAGGTTTCATTCGTCCAATCCCAACCCAGATATTGGACGGAACCCATTGATAGTTTCGGTTGGGTGAGACCACCAGCACTTCATGATCTTTAGGAAGCTTGCGTCGTAGATGGGCTGCAGCTACATGACCTCCAATCCCTGCGCCAAGCACTACTATTTTTGACATAGTAATTAATTTTACAGATGATTATTCGAAAAAAGATTCTCCTTAAACTTCCTCCAATTTCAACTCCTTCGTACAGAAAAACCAATCGTAGCACTTTACTCCTTTCGTCGCACTTTCCATTCGTTCTTTGGCGACGCCACATGAACCAGCTGGAGGTACAATTACATCATCGCCGGGATGCCAATCAGCGGGTGTTGCAATGCTGTGTTTATCGGCAGTCTGCATGGCTATCAAGGCACGCATCAGTTCGTCAAAATTTCTGCCCAACGACAACGGATAATAAATAATGGCGCGTATTGTTCCTTTAGGATCAATAAAAAATACCGCCCTTACTGCCTTTGTGGAACTCTCCCCCGGTTGTATCATTCCATACTTCTTCGCAACGTTCATAGTGATGTCTTCAATCAATGGAAATTTCACCTCCACATTTTTCATACCCTTGTATTCGATCTTGTCTTTAATAGTCCGTAGCCATGCGATATGACTGTACAGTCCGTCAACAGATAATCCTACCAACTGACAGTTGTGTTTATTGAACTCTTGCTCCAATTTTGCAAACGTCATAAATTCAGAAGTACAAACCGGTGTAAAATCTGCCGGGTGACTAAAAAGAATTACCCACTTACCCTCGTAATCGCCAGGGAAGTTAAGTTCACCTTGTGTGGTGATTGCCCTAAATGCAGGAGCTTTATCCCCAATTCTGGGCATTGCTACTACTGATTCTATTGTTTCCATATTTTATATTTTCTTTGACTGTAATTTTTTTGCTGTGAACACTCACCTATTCAAAATTGAATTTTTATGTTCTATGAATTGGTAACTTAAGTCACACAGAAAATATGATTCTTGTCATAATTATTGTTTAGAGAAATGGGCTAACGTCCTAGAAGGTGTGCGGGGTTTCGTTACAAAAAAATAACTACTGCACGCGTGCAACCTACCAGGTTCTTGCGGCGTCTTATGCATAAATCACTTATGTATTGGGCATTTACTACAATAAAAATATCAGATGCTTACACCACCAGGCAAAGTTCAATCTGAATACCATGTATTGGTGTCGGGTGATTTTTATTCAAAGCATGAGAAGCGTGCTGTAGCTAAAATTGAGTTAACACTATACTCACCATGGCTGAATTGACCAAAGCCAATATCGATTACATCATCAAAGACCTCCATTACCGCGGCATCGTACTGGAGGATTTTGATGATGAGATCATCGACCACGTCTGCAGCGCCGTGGAAGAACAGATGCATTCAGGAAAAAAATTCGTTGACGCATACCATGCTGCCCTGCGATCATTCGGCAATACCGATGGGTTGCAAGACGCCCAAAAACAAGTTATTCATATCCGAACAAAATCATCTCCTATGCTTAAGAGTTATTTTCTCCTCGCCCTGCGCAATCACCTCAGGAACAAGTTTTACACTGCCATCAATGTTGCAGGACTCGCCATCGGCATTGCTTCCTGTCTCATCATCATGCTTTTCGTCAAGCACGAAACCGCCTACGACAGCTTTAACGTTAAGGCTGAGCGCATTTACCGCGTCAATACAGAACTTCGTTTTGGAGCCGTGCACAAGCGGCTTGCGTTGGCGGGTGCCCAATTGAATGATCTCTTTCTTCAGAACTACCCGGAAATAGAATCTGCCGTAAGGCTATGGGATTGGGGACCACGTTATGTTCGCCGTCCCGAAGTTCATGAACGTGTCTATGAAGATGTTGTGTGGGCCGACAGTACTTTATTCATGGTCTTTACCATTCCGTTGCTGGAAGGTGACGCCCGCTCAGCACTCACCGAACCTAACACCGTCGCGATCAGCAGTACAATGGCAAAGAAATATTTCCCGGAAGGTAATGCCGTGGGTAAATCCCTGATTATTGATGAAGACGTGAACACGCGTGTCACCGCAGTTTTTGAAGACCTTCCCGGGAACAGTCACTTTCACTTCGACATGTTCCGTTCAATCGTGGAGCTGCCCGAAGCAAAGAACATGAGCCTGATAGGCGGAGGCTGGATGAACCTCTATCTGCTGCTTCGTGAAGGTGCTGACCCGCACCTGCTCGAAGCAAAGTTTCCGACCTTTATCGAAAAGTACGTAGGCCCCCAGTTGGCAGACGCGCTACAAGGAGATTTCACTATGGATAAATTCAAGTCACAGGGAAATTCATGGTCATATTGGCTAACGCCTTTGCGTGATATTCATCTTCATTCCGACCTGGAAGGCGAGCTCGATGCAAATGGAAACATCACTTATGTTTACTTGTTTGCGGCCATTGCTCTTTTTATCCTCATCGTTGCCTGCATCAATTTCATGAATCTTTCTACTGCGCGATCTGCCAATCGCGCCCGCGAAGTGGGGATACGCAAAGTAATGGGGTCACTGCGGACGCATTTGGTGCGTCAATTCCTTACGGAATCGTTCGTCCTTAGCTTCGTCGCCTTTGTCCTGGCTGTGGGCATCGCCTGGTTGTCATTACCGGTCTTCAATGATCTGGCCCTTAAACAACTTTCCTTGCCGTTTAGTGAACCTTATTTTTACCTCGCCATGGTGATCGCGCTCGTAATCGTTGGATTTTGTGCCGGACTGTATCCATCTTTTTTTCTCTCGTCGTTCAAACCCGTCAATGTGTTAAAAGGAAAACTGGCGCTTGGCACCAAAAGCGGTATTGTACGAAGTAGCCTGGTTGTATTTCAATTTGTCATTTCCATATTCCTTCTGGTGGGAACCATTGCAATTCAGAAGCAGCTGCATTATGTGCAGGATACAAAGATCGGATTCAAAAAAGATCAGGTCCTCGTTGTTCGTCAGGCAGGGTTCCTTAAGAATCACATTCAGGCCTTTAAAGATGAGGCACTACAAAATAGTTTTATTACCGCCGGCACGATCACAGGCTATTTACCCGTAGACGGTACGTGGCGTAACAACAATACCTATTGGCCCGAGGGAAGGATCCCGACCGGAGAGGATGTTGAAGACATGGTTTCTATGCAGGGCTGGCACGTAGACTACGATTATGTAACTACACTGGGAATGAGCATCAAGGCCGGAAGAAATTTTTCACCTGAATTCCTGTCCGACTCTACCGAAAGCGTTGTATTGAATGAATCAGCAGTAGAAAAATTTGAGTTAGGTCCCAATCCGCTCGGTAAAAAGATCAGCTCGTTTACCGGTGAACGTCCTGATGGTTCACCCGATCCCAATTCCGTGAAGTCGTGGACGGTGATCGGCGTTGTGAAAGATTTTCATTTTGCCAATATGCGTGAAAATATTGCGCCGCTGGGTTTGTTCCTGCAGCGCTCTGACGGCTACGTAGCGTTTCGCTTTGAAAGCAAAAGCACGCAGGCGGTGCTAAATAAGATTGAAACGCTTTGGAAAAAATTTGCACCCGGCAATGCATTTGAATACACTTTCCTCGACGAAGATTACGGAAAAATGTATGATGCTGAGAAAAGACTTGCCACCATCTTTGGGGTATTTGCCGGTCTGGCTATCATCATAGCTTGCCTGGGGTTGTTCGCCTTAGCAGCCTTCACGGCAGAACAACGTACCAAAGAAATCGGCATACGCAAAACACTGGGGGCGTCCGTCAATAGTATCGTGTTCCTGCTCTCCAGGGAATATGGCAAGCTCGTGCTCATTGCTTTTGTCGTGAGCACGCCTGTTGCGTGGTACGGTGTACAGTGGTGGTTACAAAGCTATTCGTACCGTGCCACCATTGGCTTCAGTGTGTACGCGCTGGCGGGAGGTACTGCACTCCTGATTGCCCTGCTTACTATTGGCTATCAATGCATCCGCGCAGCCATGATGAATCCAGCGCGGTCGTTGCGGAGTGAGTAGTTGGCAGGTAGGTAGTCTGGTGAATTGGTAATCAGGGTGATCGGTAATCGATGGATGATCCCGATTTATAAAACCCGTTCGAGTGTCGATGTTCTGCCTTGTCGGTCGCGGGCGGTTACTATAAGCCTGGAACCTTGTACCTGGGTGTTGTCAACCTTTGCCAGGTACCGCCATTTAGGTTCCCGTACAACGGCCTTTCCCGATTCAAGCAAGGTACCATCGAATGCCAGAATTTGTACCTCGATTTCCGTGATCTTGTACGGCGTCAGCGAAGTTATCGTGACCTGGTCGCCGGCTTTTCCATGGTAGGCAGTCGTATTCAATCCTCCTATTTCCGGTGGGGTGAGGAAATCGGTGCAAGCTGCCAGGTAGGCGCTTCTAAACCCCTGTAACTTTGCCATGAGCTGGTAATACTGGTTGACCTGTGGATTTAACAACACCTGGGAGGCGTACATCGATGCCTGAGAAAATTTATCTCTCATTTCCAATTGTCGTGTGCTCGGTGGTGCTGAAGAAACACCGCGCCTTGCAAAAAACGTTTTGCCACCGATCTGGCGAAACGTAATGTCTTCGCCATACTTGCCACTGAATCCTTGTGTAACAAGGTTATTTTTAACTTTTCCCATACTTTTTAATTTTTTTGTTAGATGTTAAGTTTCATGTTTTCTTTTTCGCTGTAGCGAGATTGACACAAAAGTATGGTCGCACACCGCATGGCATGTGCGGAGTGAAAAATAAATAAAATATTCCACATGAATATTCGTAACTGGCTGAGTTTCAGGGAAAAAATCTTTAGCCCCTCGTATTAGAATTCTGGAAGCCAATTATTGGCCGATCATGGAGCCGGCTTAAAGGTGGCTTATCGGTTTGGTAATCCTTGCGTCAGAATCGGTTTTGATGCAGGAACCTTGCGTCAGCAGGGAACCTATCGCAAGCTTGACGCATGTACCACGCAAGCTAGACTGATCCCCATCGATGCAAAATCTCTACTTAATTTTTAGATTTTATCGATGCTACGGCAATTTGTGTTAGCGTTTATTGTGTGAGCCACCTTGACCTTCGGTTTGGGGCTAACTTTATATCGTTGAATAAGGCGCTAAACAAAATCAAAGAAGTGGATTTTGCTACTTCAACTCCAACGCGATCTTTTCTTTCAACGCAATCGCCTTGTCGAGTGATCCCATATAACGGAAGATTCCCTCCTGTTGTTGGATAGCTGCCAATGTAAGGAGGTTTTCCGTCTGCACATCCTTCGCAACCTCGCTGCTCACCAGCTTTCCCGACCGGTTGAAATATACATGCGGTGTGAAGAAAACTTTGAACTGTGCAAGGAGGTCCAGGTAACGTGCTTCAAATTTTGACAGGGACAAATAGAGTCGGTAATGTTCAATTACCAGCTCCCGGACGTCAGCATTCCTAAGGATGTCGATGCCATCGCTTGTTATTATTGTTGTATAAGTATTGTTGTGACCTTCAAATGTTTGGGTACCCAGCACCGCCATTACTATGAAGCCCAACGAGTCTGAAATATCCTCAGCCTTAGTCAACCTGATCAACGAGCGATGAATCAGATCGCGATGTCGACGAAGGCCTCCGATATTAGTCTGGTACTCTTTAATATCCTTGTCGAGATCGACCATCATGGCTTGCAGGTACGATTTTTCCCGTGACGCACGGTCACTACTCTCCTTCCATCGATCCACTTGGAAAGCAATCGTAATACCCACAATAACTACGGCGATGTCCAATATTTTCGGAAATACCGTAGTCCTAAATAGGTTTTCTGACATAAGCGTTGATATGCAGTTAAATTACAAAAGTTGGCGGATTTATTTGCAGAACTGGAAACCCTGTTATCACCCAGGGACAATTCCAATTGCGAAAAAAGTACACATCGTTGTTTACCGCTTACGATAAACCTGGCTTCGTTACTATTGCAGGTTTTGTTCTTATCCTACTCAATCTTTCAACAAGGCGTATGTTTACGCCGTTGCAGCATAAGGTGATTGCCGCCCCCTTCTCCAAACTAATTTTTAAAAAGTCCCTTTGTCCAACGTTTAAATTTTTCAACAGCGTCAACGTTTTTACAATAGTTGACCCTTTCGAAATCGATTATCTCTTTAGCGTTGTTATTAATAAGAAACTTCATGAATTCGTTAAAACCATTTTTAATTTTGAACTCAAGCTCTTCTTTGTACAATGGGAAGAGCCCGTATATATTAATGGCCCCGTTGGGTGAATTTATTGTTTGAAATTCCTTGGAAAATGTCATCGTTGGGAGACAGCCACAGTAATTTGTATCATTCGAGTAAGGCTTTATTTCCTCATCTGCTTGAAATGTGTGGCCAACACCAACCCAAGTGTCATAGAAATGAGGGAACTTTGCAGCTTGCTTTAACATTGAAATTATCCAGTCGTACTTGGTCCCGCTTGGATACATTCTTCCGAAATCAATTCCCTTCGGAATCAAAGTCATTAACTCGGCAAATTTATAGGACTCAGGACTTTTCGCGATTTCACTAACATTCATGGCAATTGAACTCATTCCAGATGTCAGTAATATTTCAAATGCTGAATTCTTAGGCCTTATATGGTATACGTCTAAGTGGATGTCCAGCGTAGGTATCTCGTGAAAAACATTGATCTTGCTATCTTTAAAATGATTGTCAATGTGATTGGCGACCGTCTCGTAATGGTCAATGAATTGTTGTTTTTCCCTGAAGTCACTCATTTTGTTAGCTGTCTATCTTGTCTGGCGGCATGAGCCCAACGCTTACCTATACCGTTGCAGTTTACTTTTAAATCTACGCAAAAACTGCAACGACGCCTTGCTTAGCAAAGCGTTTATTGGATTACCTCATATCGCTATACAACATCTTGTCAGGTATAGCAAAGTCTTCTATCCCTTCAGGCTTTAGATAGATAGGCGCAAGTTCTGCTTCTCCTTGTTTATGGAAATATTCGACACGAAACGGATAAAATCCTGCTTCTAAAGGTAGCAAATACATCTCGCCTTCGTCCCGAATAAAATTATTCCCTAATACCTGACGGTTTCCAAGGTAAACTCTTGAGCGACCATTTCCTCCACCCATTTCTATAATATAATAACCTGCCTGATCAATCTTAAGGTAGCCGGTCATGATACAGGCAAAATTTTTACTGGTGTTAAACTTGTTGACATTAAAATCTTTGTCGGCAACGCCTTGTTTAACCGGCTTGCTTTTTTTAAAGGAAGGAAGAGAATCCCAGGAACCTTCATAGTAAGCGTAATGCAATCCGCCTTGCTTTATCTTTTTTGGCTCAGCTATAGATCTTAAAGTCTCGCCCACAACAAAACTGGCGCTATCCATTCTGTTATATTCCATTCTAGCTCCGATTGACTTCACGATAACTTTTGAATCGCTGGAAAGTGAAATAGGCGTTTCATCTTCAGCAAGCGTAGGCGACGATAAAGTGGGTTCCGTGCCGTCGATTGTATAATGCAAGTATTTATCGGCCATCAGGTTGTAGCAAATTAGCCTGAAGGGTACACCCTTCAGCACCATACCTCCTTTGGGTTTTAATGCAATCTTCCTGGAAGTTGTGTAGCCGCCCGTGGAAGCATAGAAGCCACCGTAAGAAAACTTTAATCCATCCCAGAATCCTTTGAAGTTTGTAGAATAGTGTGTCTCATTACGATATGCAACGCACGTCCAGTCGAGTCCTTCGGGCGCCTTCCTGCGAAGCACGGTATCCATAGCCGCTACACCCATTTCTTTATAAGCGTTTCCTGTTCTGCCAGCAATATAAAGTGTGTTGTTAAGTGTTTTATAGCTATCTAATTTGGCGGCAGCTGTTTTGGGTAAAAGAAAATCGTCCCACCATAAGCTGGGATCGATCGCTATGTAGGAAGTAAAAAGCGTTGGGTCATTTAAGAAGGTGTACATCACGAACAATCCTCCCAGCGATCCACCGTATAAAACATTGCCATCTTTCGAGCCTTGGTACTTCTTATTAATGTAGGGGATCAATTCTTGCTTAAAAAATGACAGAAAATTTGCTGCACCCCCCGTATTATCCCAGGCTTTTGTAGGTGTAAAATCTCTGTCGCGCATATCCACTCCGTTCGGTTTAGGATTGGTAATGCCTACCATAATCATATTCTTGGGAATAAATCCTTCCCCTTGCAACATGTCCCATTCCAGGGGAAGAAAGTTGGCAATATCATCCAGGCAGTAAACTATTTCATATTTATTGAAAGACGCAGGATTATAATTTTTTGGAAGAACGATGTGCAAAAGCCGTTGCTCCTGTAAAACTTGCGAGTACAGCGAATCAACTTTTGTTACCTGCTCCTGAGCCTTGGTGGGTATATTCAGAAGAATTTGCGATAGCAAAACCAAAATAAGAAACCGTGGGTTTTTCCTTTTCATATATTCATATTATAGCAGCGCACAACGGTATGTATACCCTGGCACCGTTTTTTTATTAAACCTTCCTATAGCAACGTTAATTAAGTTAGGCATCATCTCTTTGTTGGACGGTACGCCTTAAACGTTAAAAACATTCCTGTGAAAATTAAAATTATTTCAACAATCAAAATAGGGTTATTATTATCAAATTTCGTTTTTTGCAGGTGGGGGAAAAACATCCGGAATAACCCAACGGCTAGCGCAAAATATCCAACTATCGTTAGCAAGGTTTGCCAACCATAAATCCAAATATTATGGTTCTTTACGATGGCCAATCCGGCAACAAAAAGAAGTACACCATTCAAATAAATGAGCGGCTCAATTTGTGTGTTATAGAGTGTTGGGTTCCAAAATCTCGTTTCCGACAAAACCATAACTATTAGTGTAGGCCCAACAATTCCAGCAATTGATTTAGATTTTTCCAAATTTTTTCTCTGCCTTGTTGTTTCGTTCAATAATGATCGTTGTATATCAAGCCCGCTGCGGTCCAATTTAATATTTATAACTAAACACAACCGGTGTGGTTGATATAAGATGTTGTGTGTTGGTGTTGCTACTCACTCTTTCTAAACTGATCTCTCATCGCAAGATACATTTCCAGCTCTTCTTTCCAGAAGCTATTGTCACACAGCGCATGTTTGTCAGCTTTGACTAGGTTGCGCCGGAAATCCTCAAGTTGTTCATCGCTAAAATTTCCATCTATAAAAGCAAAATCACCGTTCTCCCTATTAACTCGGGTTATAAAATCCCTACAAATAACAAGACATTCAACAAATGCCTCAATCGAGCTATTAAAGAATCCGGGCTCAAAATCCTTGTCATGATTCAACCATTCGATTTGGTCATCAACGGCTGTGTTAACCACAATGGGATCGCCGTCGCTGCATGAGCCGATGTATATATATTTTTCAAATTCATTGCCTGATAAATCAAACCTATCGCGCAGACGTCCTATTGAATTATATGTGTCTGTGGAGTTATCAACGAAGGACAACATTGGTGCAGCGCTATCAGGGAGGCCTGATAATATTAAAAATTCCTTCGTTGAAGGCTTTAAGCCAAGACCACTAAGGCTAGCTGGTGATATGGGTCTGACCTTGTCCCCCGTACTTGACCATATGTGGATAAAATCTTTTGGTGTCATTAGCAAAAACGGTTGCACACGATGGTTCTATAAAACCCATGCGAATTAAAAGACCACAGTAACATCCACCGTTTCAAATTAATTTACTTATATGATTTATAATAGCGAAGCAGGACCGCATATGCTTGTGGGGCGTTAAGGCTACATTAAAAACTCTGAATATTTAGACAATAAGTAAGGAATAAACCACCGCGCACAACTAGTGCTGATACAATAACCCCCGTTTTTTTATTCCAAATTATCATTTTTTACATGGGTAAATCGAATGATAAAAATATAACGATAATGAATATTGGCACAATTATAAATGAAGATAACAGTAATGCAAAATTAAATGCATCTGGTGCGTCCGAGATATCACACCGAAGCGTATAGATTGGTTTCAGCTCGCTTCTTTAATTTGCAATACCCAATCTTATTTGTAAATACTTCAAGTCGTTTGTCTTCTCATTGAAGATGACACCATAACTTTTTCCTTTCCCAACGATATGGTTACGGTAAAGTCCCATGGGTCCAATAAAGTAATGCTGTCCTGATATCCAATCAAAACGGGAGTATTGTCGTAGGGATCGCAATCACATAGCACATGACCGTTGGGGGTGGAAACGTGTATCTCACCCATCGCCTACACGAGCTATTAAGTTATGAACGATTGTGAAGGAAATAATAATTAGGATGATTTAAGCCACCCATTAATGTTACACCTCAAAGCCATGCTTGGTTGCCAGCTTACGATAATAAGTCGATCGCCCAACAAATAGTCGGCTATAATAGCCTCTTGTTCCTAGATCGTCTTTTCTATTTTTTTTATCTTGCCTACACGTAAGTATAAACGTATTCAGGATGAGACGGTAACTACATTGCGTCACTCATTCTTCAACGCTTCCGCAGGATTGATATTCGCCATGTGCCAGCTCTTCCAGGTAACGGTTAAGAGGGCAAGCGTCATGCACGAAGCACCTGTAGCAATGAATATCCACGGGCTTAATGCAATTTTAAAGGCAAACTCCTGCAGCCATTGGTTCATCAAATAAGCTGCAACGGGACAAGCAAGCACAAAGGCGATGAACACCCACCCCATGAAGTCGCGGGTAAGCAGCCGCACCACGCCTGCAGAAGACGAGCCGAGTACTTTGCGGACACCGATCTCTTTGGTGCGCAACAGGATCAGGTAAGAAGACACACCAAACAACCCCAGCGAAGCAATGATCATAGCAAGGAACGAAAATACGGCAAACACGCGCCCGAGGCGCTGATCGCTTTTATACTGGTTAAAGAAATAATCATCGAGAAAGAAATAATCAAACGGGTTATCGGTAAACACTTTTTCCCACACCTGCTGAATCCCGGCAATAGACTGATCGATGTCGCGTGCAGGAATTTTAAACGCATAGTATTCTCCTGCCCAGGGTGCATACAAATATTTTTTCAACGCAAAGACCATCGGACCTACTTCGTTTCGGAAGGAAGTCTGATTGAAATCTTTTACCACACCGATTACTTTCTTTGGCACCTGATTTTTGTCGGATTCGTGCCAGATAATGGTCTCATTGATGATGTCTGACGGATTCGTATAGCCAAGCTGCCTCACTGCTGTTTCATTGAGCACAATGGTATGCTGATTGGCCTTTCCCCCATCACTGAAATTTGCACCTGCAACAAACGTCGCTTTAAATAGCGGGAAGTAGTGTTCGTCAACCGCGACGATGTTTGCACCGATACTTTTCTGCGGGTCACTTGCTCTGCTATAACCTCTTCCCCAATGCACGTGTTCACCGGGAATCGATGAGGCCATCGCCATGGATAATACGTTGGGCAATTGATCAATGGAGTTATAAAAAAAATCCTGACTCGCACGGTACGTGCTGTCTTTGATAGCAGGGCCTTTCACAATGAGTGTTTGCTCCAGGTCGAAACCGGTATGCTGGTGCAACATGAAATCCAGCTGTCGATAGATCGTCACCGTGCTGATCATCAAAATCATAGACGCAGTAAACTGAAAGATGATCAGGGTACGGTTCAATGAGATGTTGAACAAGCGTGAGCCTTTTGTTTTCAACACCGCCAACGGCTTGAGAGAAGAAATGGCATAGGCCGGATAGAGCCCGGACGCAAACGTACCGATGATAAACAATAACAAAATGATGCCCACTTCCCTCTGCCCCAGTGCCAACACCACGGGAAGTGAAAGTATGTTTTTCAATAGGGGTAGCGTTAACTCCAGTATGGCTACCGAAATAAAAATTGCTAATGCGTTCACTAGGGCCGACTCCGTCATCAGCTGACCAATCAGTTGCCAGAGGTTGGAACCGGAAATTTTCCGGATGCTGATTTCTTTGATGCTCTCTGCCGATTTCGCAATGGCGAAGTTGATGTAGTTCACCCACGCAATCACCAGGATGAAGAGCGCAATGATCGCCAGGAAGTTAATTGTTCTACGGTCGCCATTGGGTTCGAGCTCTCCCCAGAGCTTTGAATCGAGGTGAATGTCCTGTACAGGTTGGAGGGTTAGTTTAACTGTATATCCGTTTGCAGGATCGTCAGCTAAATACGTAAGGTACTTTTTGAGCAAAGAAGGAAATTTTGCTTCAACTGCCGCCGCTTCGGTGTGCGAAGCGAGTTTCACATACGTATAGAAATTGCCCCAGCCCCAATCGGTGGTTAGTCTTTCATAAAATTCCAGCGACTTGAATGATATAATGAAATCAGTATGAAGGTGAGCGTTGGAGGGAACATCTTTAAATACTCCCGTTACTTTCAGTGTGCTGATGCCACCCTCACCGCGATGAAACAACATTGTTTCGCCCATCGGGTCCTTATTGCCAAAATAACGTTTCGCGGCAGACTCAGAAAGCGTAACCTGATCGGGTAATGCCAGTGCAGTAGCCGCTGAGCCCGCCACCATTTCATAGGAGAACAGTTCAAGAAAAGAGGAGTCGGCATAATAGATTCTGATTTCACGAAAGGTCTTCTCACCGACCTGCATCACAGGATCAGCCATAAAAGGACTGGTATGTGCCAGACGCGCCGCATCGGCAATCTCAGGCAGATCATTTTTTAATGCAGGTGCAAGGGCAGGAACCCACTGTGCGGATTTTCCTGTCTCCACATTATCCTCATAACCATGGTGCGCCACGCGATAGACCTGAGGAGAACGAAAGTTGTCAAAGCTTTTTTCATAGCGCACATACATATCGATCAGGATAAACGACACGATCCCCAATGAAAGTCCCAGGACGTTGAGAGAAGCAAAGAGTTTACTTCTCCAGATTTTGCGGCCAGCGATGACAAAGAAATTTCGAAGCATAAACTCGGGTTTTTGATACGAGCGTTCCAACAATTAATCCAAAATATGCGAATGCGGATTTAAAAGCAATTTAGTAGACTGCCATTGAATCTATAGACCGATAATGAATCGATGCGTTCGGTACCGGACGAAAGGGCCAGTTTCTTTGGGCATCCTATACCTTTCCAGAGTTTGCCGTTATCTCTGTGTTTTCTACTAGCTTCGTTTTGGTTTATAATAAAGAACAACTATTCCGCACTCAAAAGGAATTGCATGTATCAAATTGAAACTTTGTGTGTTATCAAGTTCCCTGAAGATCGGCATACCATTTCCAATTGCAGTTGGATTGATTAAAAGATGTAATTCGTCTATGAGTCCATGTTTGATTAGAGCAGAAACGAAACTTGCTCCGCCATAAACGATAATGTCTCCACCATTCTGTTTTTTTAACTTAGTAATTTCTTCAACAAGATCGCCATTTTCAATAACAGTATTCTCCCATTCTGATTTTGTCTGGGTTTTTGAAAAAACAATTTTAGGCGTTTCCACCATTTTTTTTGAACCCTCTTCAGCTCCAGCGGGATTATTAAAAGCAGCTGTCCAATGAGGAATAAATTCTTGTGCAAGTTTGCGCCCAAGAACTATGCAGTCCACAGGCTCAGTAATTTCTCTTATATAATCTTTGAGTTTGTCATCCCAATCTCCAACCATCCAGTCCATTTCACCATTTGGTCCGGCTATAAACCCGTCAATGGTTATTACAACTTGAAGTTTCAATTTTCTCATTCCCATTGAATAATATTTAATTGTTTTATCGATGCGTTTTATGTCTGTCAATTTGATAATGTGCGATGTCACATTAAGGTTGCTGGTAACGGTTTGCTGCTAGAAGAAGTTGGCGATTCGAAGTACATTCAAATAGCCATCGGAACTGTCAGCCAGCAACGAACTTGATACGAAGTACAAAGCTTCATTTAACCACCGACCGGCCACCTTCTTGTAGGTGCTGTTAGCGGTTCGTTGCATATATTTTTTGTCCTCCCGATTTAATTTGAACAAAGTCTTCATACTTGGTAAAATACTCAAGTCCTAAAACTAATAGCATCGTGCTTACATTATATACTTTCTGCATGATGACCGCCAAACCAATAACCAAAACCAAAATAGGGAAAAGAAACAGTAAAAAGCCAATAAGCAAATAATACAGCAGAATTTAAGTAAGTGAAGTTTTGACTTTAGGCTTCACCATGATGTTGTTGCCCATATTGAAACCATGGTCCTTACTGATAAAAAGCTTGAACTGACGTTGCATGATAATCACAGAAAGGTTAATGAATAGCGACAACGTGAATTGTGACACCAGCAATACTTTGCGTATAGCCATGCCTGAAAATATTTTCAAGTTGTTTATGCTTTTCAGCACTTTAACGGTTGAAATCCGGAGAGAACAATGGCCGGAAAAAGGCCAGCAACAATTCCTACAGTTATGCAAAGAAAACAAAGATGCCATATACCACAAAGTCAGACTCTAGCTCCCACTGGAAAATACGTGCATAATTTAGTTGGGGCAAGAGTGGTTTTACCAGCAATAGCAATACAAAAGAAATCGCGAGCGCTATTATAGCCATCAAGACGGACTCAGTTAAAAACTGAACAAATATTTGCCATCGTGCTGCACCTGTCACCTTGCGCACACCAATCTCGCGGGCGCGAGAAACGACCGGGCAATTGACAAATTGGTGAAGTTAAAACCGAAGGAAAAATTTAGGTTGTTATGATTTTGTGTTTATTCATGTGTTACTCTGACTTTAAACTATTCACAGGATTTGCCTTGGCTGTCCGTAATACTTGTGTTCCCACTGTTAGCCAGGCGATGAACAAAGCAAAAAATCCAGAACCAATAAAGTACCACCATTCCAATTGTATTTTAAACGAAAAACCGTCGAGCCAATAGTTGGTGATCAGATAACTGACCGGCAGCGCAATAAGAATTGACACCAAAACAATTTTGGTGAACTCACTTGATAAAAGATAGATAATCCCGAACACGCTGGAACCAAGTACTTTTCTTATGCCAATTTCCTTTACTCTTCTTTCGGCCGTGAATGCAGCCAAGCCTAGTAGGCCGAGGCAAGAGATGACGATAGCGATGCCGGCAAAGTAGCGCGACAACACGGACACTCTTTCTTCTGCTACATATAGCTTGGCGTAATTTTCATCCAGAAATTTATATTCGAATGGGAAACCCGAAGCAAATGACTTATACAATTTATGGATTTGCTGAATGGTGTTTGCTTCTGTTCCTCCCTGAATTTTAACAATAAAATAAGGCATTACCGGATACACTCTGAAAAAAGATGGTTTAATCGGTTCGTGTAAGGACTCGAAATTGAAATTTTTTGTCACGCCAACTATCTCACTTTCAATTCCCCAGTATCTCACTTTTTTACCAATCGGATCTTTCATCCCCATGATCTGAATGGCCGCTTCATTTAAGATGATTTGACTTTCAGGATTACCATTCATAGTAGGCGAATGACCTTCCTTGAATTCAATGCCCATGGTTTCAATGAAATCCACACCTACTTCGATATTCGCGAAATTCATGCGCTGCTCGGGAGTTTTTCCTTCCCAGTCCAATTCGATACTGCCATGATCACCTGTAAGGTTATGACCGAACGTACCGGCATGAATGATTCCCGGAATTTTCTTTAGTTCTGTCCTGAAAGACTCCACTTTTTCCAGAGGCTGACCTTCCATTTCAAATGTGATAATGTTCTCCTTGTTGTACCCAAGGTTTTTGTTTTGGATGTATTCCATTTGCTTGTACACCACTAAAACACCAATAATCAATATCACTGAAATGGTAAATTGAAAAATGACCAGTCCTTTACGCACAAACAGTTCACCAATGGAAGTATTGAGTTTGCCTTTGACAATAGCGGCAGGATTGAAACCCGATAGATACAATGCAGGATAACTTCCCGCCAAAATACTTGTCAAAAGAAATATAACACCCATGCTTACAACAAGGGTAAAATCGAATTCCAATGAAATATTCTTGCCCGAGAAAATATTAAACTGAGGGAGCAACATGAACGTAACACCCAGTGCAAGAAGCAGCGAAATAAAACTAATGAGGGCCGATTCGCTAAGATATTGCCAGATCAACGTCCTGCGCGCGGCACCAAGTGCTTTCTTCACACCTACCTCCTTTAATCTGCGTGTAGCCTTGGCCGTGGACAGGTTCATGAAATTGATGCAGGCAATCGTCAAAATAGAAAAACCGATGATCGAAATCAGGCGAATATAAAATATGCGTCCACCTGAAGGAACACCATTGTCATAACTGCCATTCAGATACCGATCAGAAAATCGCTGCACAAAAAGCGTGCTCTCCGCTTCCGGGTTCTTCGATTTTATAAATCCGGAGATCTTATTATTAAACGAAGCCATGTCTGTACCTTCCTTGATGATGAGAAATGTGGATGGATCGCTGTTACTCCAGTTTTGATCCCACTGCCTTTTCGCTACGAAGGCATCAAAATTGAACAACAGATCAAATTGTGCTGTTGCATTGGCTGGCATTTTTTCAAATACACCTGTGATGTGATAGGTGTCCGTGAACGCCTGATGGTTCCATTGTACAAGTTTGCCAATAACGTTGTCTGTGGTATGAAACAAGTTAAGCGCGAGTTCTTCTGAAATGGCAACTGAATTTATGTCGGGTAAAAGATTACGAATATCCCCTTGGACAACGTTGCAAGAAAAAACGTTGAAATAATCTTTGCTCACGAACTGTGGGCTTGCCTTTAAATGAGCATCTCCAAAGGTGATAATACCTTTGCCCGAAAACCAATGAGGCGGAACTACGGTTGTAGCGTATTCCACTTCTGGCATCTCTTGTGCCAATGCAACGGCCAACGGACCCTGTGTGCCTTCAATGGTTTGTATTCCTGCATCACGATGAAAATTTTGCAGTACCTGAAATAGTTGACTGTCTTTTTTATTGAATTTATCAATAATAAGTTCGTCATGGACCCACAAGTAAATCAACAGGGCGCAGGCCATTCCGGAGGAAAGTCCCACAAGATTGATGAAGAAGGAACTTTTATGCCGATAGAAAGCTCTAAGAGAAATTAAAAAATTGTGGCGGAGCATAGCATATGGGTTTAAGGAATAAGTTGATCTATTGATGGATTTGATAATTCCTGGTCGGAGGAGAAGTAGGACATCTATGATAAATTTTATATTTGCCTTTTTCTCTCCCGATTTCTTTAGTCTTTGTTGATATACTTCAATCAAATCACCCTCAATATGATCAACCAACTTCGGATGGCAGTACCACCGGAAGAAGTTGAGAAATACTTTTGGAGGAGAATTTTTCATTGCTTATCGAATACCCTTCAGCTCCAATACAATTTTTGGAATAGCATTCCATAACTTCTCCCGCGTACTTTTCGAGTAGGCGATAGCTTTTTTGCCAAGGGCTGTTATCTCAAAATATTTGCGAGGCCTGCCAGCTCTTTCTTCCGTAGCTTCACCGTTAGAAGATCGGATATAACCTTTGTCTTCCAATCGTATCAGCGCAGTATGCAGTGCTCCCATACTCACATCTCGTTTCAGGCGTGCTTCAATTTCATTTTTGATCGACACCCCATAGGCCTCTTTATTTAATATACCGATAGTGAGCAAAACGATCTCTTCAAACTCACCGAGATAGTATTTTTTCATCGTGTGGGAATTAGTATTTTCTAAATGTAGGAATAATAATTGTGCCAAATCAGGCAAGCGAATAATTGAGTTTGTTTGGCTAATTAAAAGTAGGTTATGTCCACGTGCGAACATGAAACGTTCGAAACCGGTATTAGCTCGCTATCATCCTGTGTGTAAATGTTGGCTCTTGATAGCATGGGTGTCGCAGTGGATTTTCGCGGCTATGAAATATGCTCTCGAAACCGTTCGGGACGCTGACGATTCGCAGCTGAATCTTGTTAAAAAATGCGAAGGCTCGGCTGTATTAGTTTCTTAATTGTCACACGTTTTACTTTCTCAAAGTCCGGATTGTCACGAGTCCGTTCGCGTGGGCTCTATTGCTTCCTACGCTAGTGTTCTGCAGTGCTGCGCTTTTGAAGCCGCATTCTGTCCCATTAAACTTTTGCTTACACCTCACTCAGCCATTGCAAATTGCGAATAGCTTTGTCATTGCACTGGCCCTTAACTCCGATACTTCTTTAATAACGTTTCAATGTTGTCCCAAATTTTAAAAAGAGTGGAAGTCTCGCGCGACGCCATTTCGTAGTCCTCTTTCCCCTTGTCTGTCAAACAGTAATTACTTCCTCTTTTTGTCACAAGTCCAGTGTGAGTCAACCAAGCCAAGGACGTCTGAAGTTCTTTGTGGCTCGGAATAGCATGATTTATTCCGTCAGCAATATTTGAAATGGAATTGAAGTCCGCTGGTCCTGTTCGCGAAGCAATGGCAGTTGCCAAAAAAATCCATGATGTAGTTTGATTTTCTGTCATTCCCTTAATTTCTTTCTATTCGTGCGTAGGGTTTGTCTAGGAAATATCTCCTCCCTCTGTTGCAAAATATCCAATAACCGTATCTTATCAATTTTCTGTCCCCTGTTCAAGTTTGACTTACCAGATGGAAAACAAGGGCACGTACTATAGATGAATTCTTCAAGTCCATTAAATTCCACTTTAGCAATTTTGACATGGTCTTTATGATAGTCGCATCACGTTTGAATATGCGCCGCAGCAGTTTCCCTTCAAAATTAACAACAAAACTGCAATGGCGCATATTTACTGTTATGGCCAGCTTTTTACTCTTTCCAGGAGTCTGTCATTTGTTTTAATTCTATTTTTTGATTCTCACTCAATTGGTACTCTTGTCTTGAGGTTAAATTTATAATTCTCTGTCCGCCTGCGATTATTATTCTGTCCTCGTGTCTGTTGTAGTATCCAAGAATAAAAATATTGTCTAAGCCAAATTTAGTTTGTTTGTGTTTTTTGATTTTACTATCGAGAATTAATGAATTTAGTGTTTGTAAGTCGGTCGATGAAATCAGTTTTGTCTTTCGTCCCTCGTGTATTAAGTCGGTAAAATGAGTATAAGCGCTAGCAGTCGTCCTACCATGCAACTCAAAATCCTTAAACAACTTAACTGAATCCAGAGGTGCCTGCGCTTTTGCTTTAATTGTCAGCGTTAGTAATAATAGGGCAAAGTATTTTTCCATTAGTCCAATTTTTCAGGAGAGCTTACAACGTTTATGTATGAAACGTGGCTGGGCTTTCGAAGCACGTCACTGGTCCGACACCAAACGTAATTTGAAATTTGAAAAACTAAACTACAAATTTACACTGAACCGCAGCCATGTTTTATAAATTTTGTTGTAGACTGCCAGCCCTTGTCCGATCTTAATAATTGGGATTTCTGCTTATGTAGAATTCAATAAGCTCGTCCATTGGATAGTCACCTTTCTTGGGTTGATGTGTCCGTATAAAGCTGTCCAGTTCTTCTTTACTATAAGCAGGACTTGTTAGCACTTCGTAGTCAGTGTCAGCTAAGAGCGAGTTCAAAATAGTTTTGTAGTCTCCGGTCTTGGTCATGAATATCTCATCTGGTCCATTGTCACATATCCAAAATTCGTAAACCTGTACAAATCTTGCCTCCTCTGAATTCAGAAACCATTCCTTCGCTTTTAGATTGTCCGACCAAGAAGTCGTGTGGTCACGAAATTTGAACAGGAATCCTCTTTCAAAGTCGGCCACAGTCACTAAGCCCTCTTTGAAATTTGGTATTCCCCAACTTTCCCTGTTATCGTTGAATAAATTATCGGCTTTGTCACCGTTACACTGTCTGCGAATGAACTCTGCTCTTTTAATTAGTTCTTTGTCGCCCGTTCTCTCTAACTCGTCTGCAACTGTCAAGTATAATGTCGTGTCCTCGGTCAACTCAGGTGTCCTTGATTGAATTAGTCGTTCGAGTCCTTCGATTTTGTTAACCATGTTTGTCTTAGGCCTGGTTGCATACAACGGTATGTATATGCAGCGTTGCCGTTTTCTGGCTCCAACATTTCTCTCAACCACAAACCGTCTATGAAATGCAATCTAGTGATTCCGCACATCCCAGGCAATGATGCATATATGGTGTTGGCGGTTCGTGCGATCAACCTAATTTAGAGATTATAACATCTCCAATTATCTTGCCTCGTCTGTTAAGAGCTGTGTTATCAATTAATTCAATGCTCTCAAGCTTACCACTGTCAAAAGTTTCTGGTTTCTTAATGATGGATACAATTCTTCCGTCTAGGTATAGTGTCCCGTAAACATATAGCTGTCCAATGGTCGCCCTTTCCTGCACGTCTTTGTCGACCAATGAAAGAACTCTGTTTCGGAAGAACCAATAGTTTACTTTAGCTAGAGGTCCCAACTTATTTCTATGCCGACTAATGAAGTCACTCAATTTCATGATTGTCTCTTCATCACGAAACATTTCGAACGATTCAGTCCCCGGAATCGACGAATAGAAGTTCTTTTGAACTTCTACTTCAATCTCCTCTTCCCCGGTTTTCAGTCGCAGTCGACCTAGTTTGTATTCAACGTAAATATTCACTGTCCGCTTGTCCCTGTTTTAGCATGACCGCCAATGCTGGTGCATGAGGCGTGGCGGGTATAGATACCGCTTACTTGTCCGCCGTAACCGAACGGCTGTAAAAAAACTAAACTACGAATTTACTGCACATTGTTGGCGGTAGTGCCATTCACTTTTTATATCGGTCCGACACACGCTGGTGAAAATCACAAGTTGGTTCTGCTGTAATTCCTTAATCCACTCGTCGGAGTACTTGATGTCTGGTTGTGAAATACGATGAGTCAATTTCAAACCCAGGAGGCGGGTGAAATTCCGGAGGAGGCAATTTGTTCAGCTTATTTGAGCCGGTAATTAAGTAGCGTTTCCACGGAACTAAATTTATTTGGCACGAAGAACTTTCACTCGAAATCACAATCACCTCCTGACTCACCATTTTTCCTTTCAAGACCTTCATTACTCTAACAATAGCATCCATTTTTAAACCTCGTTCTTCATGGGAGCGCTTTGTCCATTCATCCTTATAGATATTGGAAATTGCCTCGCCAATAAAAGCGTACTCTGAGTTACGCACTAAGTCTTTCTCTTTTAGTTCAGGATCGCAAGTACAACACTTTGATTTGAAAGTCAGGAAAACTAGAAAAGTAAGGAGGATTATTCTTCTCATATATCTTGGATGCATTACCGCCAACGTTTGTGCATAATCAATGGCAGGTGTATGAAGCGCCTCACTGTCCCACGAAACCAAACGTAATTTGAAGAACTAAACAACGAATTTACACTGAACCCCGCATTGATTATGCATTTTTGTTAGCGGCCGTTTAGTTGATGTCCAGTTGCCCTTGAAAATTCAAAATCTCGTTCTTTCTTGTAGAATCGTCAATTGAGTTTTAATAATGTTGTATCACCAAACTATTAAAAGCGAAATATGTAAGGCACGCTCAAATTGTTCAATTTTCAAATTTGAAATTCCCAGTTTTTATACCATTTTCATTTAGTCGGCTAAGTCTTTTCTGAAACAGTTCTATCCAAAATTGTGAGTGAGCATTGTCCGTAGCACAATAAGGATGTCTTTTTATTATTTCCTCCCCAAGTGCCGCTAGGATTGTATCATCAAAACGACTCAGTTGTCCCTGTCTTGCATTCCATATGATTCGGCTAATTTTGTCGTTATCATAACCTTTGATACACTGGTCTACTTCTTTCAAATCTTTAAATCCCAATTGGACCAGCCTACTTGCAGTATAATCGTAGGAAAAGTCAGTCATTCTACCATCAGTGCCGAATTCTTTATCCAAATATGCTTTTAGTGCGTCGGCCGTAATTTCGACCTTATCGAGCCTACCTTTATCAACTGACTCACGATTTTGCAGTTTTAACTCTAAATTCTCATCATGAATTGATTGAAATTCCCTGTCGCCAATCTCAAGCATACCTGCCAACGCCATGAATCTTCTTTTAATTCTCTTAGGTATTATGCTACTAGATTTATATTCGATATCATGTTCGATCTCAGCCCATGCATGTTGAAGTATAGTTCTTACTTGAATCTCGGCGATTCTGTCTTTAAAAATTGAATACTCTGATAACCCGGTTCGACTGGCCATGAGTCTTACTAAGTAATGTACACTTTGGTACCCCAATTTTTCTTCTTTTTCTAAAATTTCATTTTTGTCACTTTTTTCGATCACTTCAAATTCGGCCTTGATGACCTTGTCAACCTCGATAACCGTCTTTGGAAAAAATGTTATTATCCGCGCCCCAGTTAAATCTGTAATGTCAGATAGTGGTTTTTTGTACTTTGGCTCGTTAGGGTCTTCCAAGGATGGTTTCGATGCTTTTTCCCCAAATTTTTCAATATCTTTTGCTCGTGCCTCAATAGAGTGATATCGTATACCTGCATTTTGTAAACTCTTTTCTAAGATTGATTTGACGCATCCTCCGAAGGCACTATATAAAGCGTAGACCTGTCGATACTCTTCCATAGCCCACTTCTTATGAGCTGTAAAGTCAAATTCTTTGATTCCAGTAGTATCCATAATTTTTAAATGGCCGCTAACCTTTAGATTCACTTCATTAACTTTCTTTATTCATAATCGTAAATTTTGTGGGTAAGTGGGTAACCGTTTCGGTTATCCATTTATCCACAAAAAAAAAGGCAGCCGATGAACTACGCGCTAAC
>NZ_JARKMY010000004.1 GCF_029360725.1 Chryseolinea sp. H1M3-3
AGACCTAATTTCGTTTTGATTAACTTCGTTTCTGTTCTCATTTTTCTGACAGTTTAAAGGGTTCAACTTTTGATAGTTTGCACTTCTAAGTTAACCCAACTGTCAGATTAAGTCGAAACTACTTCACATTAACATAACGAACTCATTTAGACGTTAGCGAACTATTCATTTGACCATTCATTTGCAGCAATGCTTTCCTAAATGCGTCTTGAAATCTGATAGTATATTCTACAAGCCAATCTAACGCTTCTTCGATCTTTTTTTCATTGTCGAAATCTGTCACATGATGCAGAACAATTATTTTATCTCTGTTTTGGGGATTTGGATTCCATAATAATTTTTGGCCAATCATTTTTTCGATTTCCTCTTTTTTGGTTTCCAAGTACGGCAATATCGTATCCACAACTTTATTACCGATATAAACCCGAACACCAACTGTATTTTGATCCGTATTACAAGTAATGGATAAATGGCAGTGCGCTCTTCCTAACGCGATGTTATACCAATATTGAGGTGCCGGAGATTGCAATGATGGGATTCTTTTTGTCTTTTCAAGTTTAGCGCGCAACTTTGTCCAAAAATCAAACTGAAATTTTTTACTGTCTGATAACTCTTCGCTTGATTTGGTTCGAGCGGCTTGGCGAACTGCTTCATTAGGTTTACTAAGCACTTGGAATTTCAGAGCTGGTTTGCTATCATCGATTTGCCACAACTCTATTTGAACTCCGTAAAATGAAATGTCCTCAGTAGTGTGATCATTTAACCAATCCAGCGCTTTAATGTGCTCTTCTGTGAATTCAGTTGCAATCCAAACTATTGTTGAAGCATCCAGCACTGATACATATGTTAGTGCTTTACCTAGATGATCGTGATCAGTTCTTTCAAGCTGATTTTCGATTACAACGTATTTTCCTGTGCCTGTATCCTTTGCCAGTATATCTGCCGCATAAGGGCCACAAGCCACCTCCATGTTTTCTACCTCTAATTCAACGCCTATTGCCTCGTTTAGTTGTTCAATATTTTGGAATAGCCAAGGTGTAAATTCCCTAGCTTCGCTTGTCCATTTTTGTCTAGCTGAAACAGCTCTTAATTCGCCTAACTCCATAACAGTTAAAATTGTTAAGACTTACAATCTACGGATATTGTCAGGAAAACCTGATTTACTTTAAAAGAAAAGCAATTAATATTTGTCTAATAATTGTGTACTATGGTCAGAACCTCAATCAAATACCTATCTTATCAAGTCGGACAAAGAACTGTCAATTGATGAAATAAAACGGTTGCCTGAAGTTTCTGAAATCATTGATCATCGAGACTATAAATTGACGCTTATTGATCATGGCATTTGGATCTTACAACTTTTTTCTGAAATTCATCTAAATAAAATGCAATTGTGAATGGAAGAAATCACAAAACTATTCACTGGTACACTACCTTTATTCGGGGTGTTTATTGGCTGGTTATTAACCCAGTGGGGTGAGCGCAACAAAGTTAATCGCGAAGATAGAAGAAAAATCAAACGAACTATATTCTATCTACTTGAAGTTAGACACGGTCTTGGTTTTTTATTTACACACGACGCCGAGATAGCCGCGTTTATTGCCATCTTTAAAAAGAAATTCAGTCGCCTTTCTGATCAGTATGACAATTTTAATATTGGAGAGCTTCTAAACAAATACATTAAACAAGTAGCTAGCCATAATCCATTGTTCAATGACAGTGACTTAAAAAATTTGAATAGCAAACTCAATGAGTGTATAGATACGTTAGCAGAAATTGATCCTACCCTTGCTTTCCGCCTTCATGGAAAGCAAAACATCCGAGAGGCGCTTAAAAGCATTTATGTCCAGTCTCATCCAATTGTAGGGGAACTAACAAACAATGTAAGCGATGTTGAGGAGTTCAAAAATGCCTTTAATAAAATAGAACCAAATCTTGTCAATGAGACAATATCTGATATCGACTACATTATACTTGAGTTGACACAAAAAATAGATCGCAAAACTGCTAAAAAAATAAAAGCAAGATTAGAAATCTTTAAATCACCTCCTGATTTGGCGGATATGGAATCTTTTTTGAACAAGATGTTTCGTGGAGTGTTTCCTGAAGCTAGTCAAGAGGCCGACGTTAAATAATTTTAAAACCCCCAGGATTGCGTATGACTTCGTGATCACCCTTTTGAAACGGATAAAAATAACGCATCTTATCGGAATACAATGGAAATACGATGAATTCGAAACATCATCTGAATATCAAATATTCTCTCCTGGCCATACGGATTTCTCAAAGGAACTTCAACTCCATGACAGACGAAGGCTGGTTCAAACGGCGACTGATCAAAAAGGTCATCAGAGGTTCTCGCGGCTTGTAATCTGTTTTCTTCCTGGAAGAATTCAGATACTTCACTTGTTTTACTCATATGGCGCACATCGCGGAAAACTGAACCCTGAAAACTCTTACAACAGTTATGTGCGATATGAATTAGGGCCGTCTATAGCGTCATGCAGAGAGTTGCATGACATGTCCTATCGGAACAGAATTCTGGTTGCAAATATCACAAGGTGTTTCAAAAAATCCAAGCTGGCTATTTCTGCCTATCTTTGAAATATTTAAAAATCAAATGATGCTGGAATGTTTCGTAATTGAAGATAACGGACACACTTTAATTTGTGAAGTGACAATTAGAGGCGAAAAGAAAACGATTCCTTTTTATTGGAGCGACCATTACCACTACTTTCGCTCCGAAGAACTTATTTATGTTCAGATACCAGCCGGAGGAACACAAAGATCTTACGGATTTAGTGATTCACTCTACAATAACAAAGTGAGAACGGCATTCATGTTTATTCAAAAAATAAAAGGACAATACCATTGGATAACAGTATATAAAATCATGGACGGAGAAGGTCGCATTGCATCTTGGGTTGACAGCGAATGGGGGAAAAGATTGAAACATCTAGAAGCTTTGGACTCCGTTACTCCGTACGCCATATGGGTTGAGGAGACACCACAATAGACTCAAGGTAGTCTATACTGATTCGGGAGATACAAGTTCGGGAGCGTGTATCTGTTAAATGAAAAATGCCTCCGGGGGTGTCCTAGAGTCATTTTTTGTAAATACTTTGTAATCCCGCTGGGATTAGAACTGCCTTATTATTTAAGTGAGTGCAAAGAGCCAATATGTCCGTAACTGCATCCACAAAAAGAAGAATTTTTCTCGTAAATAATTGGCATTTTTTAAAAAAGAAAAAATCTGTAGCCCTGGCAGAGATCGTAAATATTTTCTAACGATTCATTTACAAGAAGAAACAGAAGCGAAAAATCAAACTCACCTAAACGCTCACCAGTAAGTCAAATGAAGTAATCACGCGTCGTGTGATTCGTAGGTGAAACTTAGTATAGACTGTAACTGGTAAATAACATTGTCCAGTTTTTGGCAAATAAGAGTGTACAGAAAATGGCAACAATAGTGTCCAGGTAATGGAGATTCGCAGGTTTAAAACCAGCGAATTAAAATGAATGCACACTTAGCCAAATGGATCATGTATCATGAAGTACACCGAATGCACCGCGAGGGGTATTCTATCTCAAAAATCAACGACTTATTAGGGCTTCACCGGAACACAATCCGCAACTATCTCTCCATGAGCGAAGCGGATTACGAGGCCCTGCTGATCAAACAAAGTGAACGAAGGAAAGAACTGGATCCTTACGAAGAATTTGTAAGAGAACGCCTTAGGCTTTATCCTGAAACATCGGCTGCGCAGATGCACGATTGGTTGAAGGAACATCACCACTCGTTTCCTAGCGTTAATTCCAAAACCATATTCAACTTCGTGCACTGGGTCAGAAACAAATACAATATTCCGAAGCTATCGGTAAAACGTCAGCACCAGGTAGTTGAAGAATTACCTTATGGCCAGCAAGCTCAGGTTGACTTCGGACAATATAATATGCGAGCCTCGACAGGAAAACGCGTAAAAGTTTTCTTCTTCACCTTCGTGCTGTCCCGCTCGCGTTATAAGTACTTGTGGTTCACCGATCGGTATTTTACTACTGATCTGGCTATACAAGCTCATGAACTTGCCTTCAGCTACATCCACGGTGTGCCCGATGAAATTGTTTACGATCAGGACAAAGTCTTCATCGTCACCGAAAACAGTGGAGATATTATTCTCACCGATTTATTCCGAAGCTACATCCGCGATAAGTCGTTCAGGTTGCACTTCTGTCGTAAGTCTGATCCTCAAAGTAAAGGTAAGGTTGAAAACGTTGTGAAGTATGTCAAGCAAAACTTCCTCTACAACCGCACCTACTACAACATAGAGACACTCAATGAGGAAGCATTGGGGTGGTTAGGCAGAACTGCCAATATGATCCCGCACAGCTTCACTCAGAAAGTTCCGCATAGTGAATGGGTAATAGAAAAGGCATTTCTGAAAACGCATACCGATCTTCCAAAAAAACCAGAAACAGTGCTGTATACCGTCCGGAAAGATAACACCATCTCATTCAAGAGTAATCTTTATTCACTTCCGCTTGGCACCTATGCGGGCAGAGGAACACAAGTCTCCGTAACGATTTTAAATGATACATTGCAAATCTCATCATCTACCGGAGAGGCTATCTGCATGCACAGACTGGCATTGGGTAAAGGACTTAAAATTATCAATACCCACCATAAACGCGATAGGACAACGGCCATTGAAGAGTTGATTCAGGGCATATCCATGCTCACGCAAGTTCCTGATCAGGCCATAGAATGGCTTAAAACAATCTATGCAGCAAAACCCCGCTACGTAAGAGATCAGTTGCTCATGATCCGAAAAACGATTCAAGCTAATGACACTAACTTAATTACCCGGACCATTCAATACTGTCGTATTAACAAAATCGCAAGCGCAGTTGATTTTGATGCCATTATAAAACAGCATCACCGTACCAGTACTAATAATGATCAGAAAGTGGTTCCTCTAAATCCACTCTCAGGTAACCATTTAACAAGTGCCATCATTGAACCTGAGAAGAGCTCGATAGCCGACTATCAGAATATTATCAAGAAAACATCAAAGTAAAAAGGTTCACGTCCCGGTAAAAGGGAAAAGCAAATCAGCAACGCCTGAAAAGTTCGTAAGCAACCCAAATGCTTTTCGCTTTTATCGGGATGATACAAGCCAACTGCTCATCGTGATCAAGGTATATCCATCAGCATGGCGCCGTTAAGGAAACACAAAACTAATTTTTACAAACAAATAAAACCTATGGAACACAACCAACAAATCAAAAATTACTGTCACCAATTTAAGATTACCGGTGTCAGCACAAACATCGATCAGCTTGTAATCGCTGCGCAACAGCAGAATAAATCCTACCTGGATTTTATCATCAGCCTGTTTGAAGCTGAGACGCATCATCGACAGCAAAATGAATTTAAACGCAGGTTGAAAGCTGCACAACTTCCGCTCAACAGCAACCTGGATGCATATAACCATGGCGTGGAAAATGGATTGAGCAGAACGCAGTTTAATCAATTGCGCGACCTGGCATGGGTAGATCAGATATACAACCTTATGCTTATGGGTCCATCAGGAACAGGGAAAACGTTTTTAGCTGCAGGTCTTTGTGCAGATGCCACAGCCCGAGGCTTCAAGGCCTACTTCAGAACAATGGAGGAAATTATCAACATGCTTAAACTCAAGGATGTTACCCGGACTGCCATGAATGAACATAGACGACTCGCTAAAGCAAATCTGATTGTCATTGATGATATCATGCTCTTCCCGATGGAAAAAAATCTAGCAGTGAGCTTCTTTAACTTTGTCAACCAGGTTTATGAAAACACCTCCTTTATCATCACCACCAATAAAATGCCCGCTGACTGGGCTAAAACCCTTGACGATGAAGTGCTCGCAACTGCCCTACTGGACAGGCTCCTGTTTAGGTGTGAGGTCGTTAATCTATCCGGCAAAAGTTATCGGATAAACAACCGCAAAACTATTTTTGAATCTGCCAATTAATCCCTTCCTTTAAACCTCCAAACTGGACAACCTTGTTGCCAAAAACTGGACAATCCTAATTGCCAATAATTGCACATTGTTGTTTACCGATTACATATAGACATTAAATAAATAAGCAGCGGGATTAAATCTTTCATTAGAAGTAATATTTTGGCTTTCACATGAGCTTACCTTTCTTTGGCAATCCCTTCAACATTAATTAGTCTTGTTAGTGGAACTACACTATTCCATGCCCCTGAGTAACCGTAGGATCGTTGCTCTGATGGTCTTGAGCTTAACTCAGAAAGTTTGGCCTTCAATTCATCTATGGTCGAAACGTTGAATACTGGCTTAACTTTATCAAAGTATCTCTTCGAGATTAATCGGTCAAATAAAGCGATCCGGCTTCTTTCAAGATAAATGTATGTCCATGGAAACCAATGATGCCCGGAAAGACTTGCAATATAGTGGCATAGCAAGTCGGCGGTTACTAACGTAACTCTTGATACGTTCGGATGCAGCCTTCGAATTATTATTTCCGCCCTTGGCGATATAAAGTTGCTATTAAATGTTTTTCGTATGTATGCATCGAAAGCGCTAATTGGCCTATTCAATTCTGTGAACGGCTGTGGCTGAGCTTCTCTTTCATATTTGTCTTGAAAAAAATACTTCGAATGGAACAAGTCTCCAAGTAAAATGTAATTTTCATTTTTAAGAGCAATGGCTACCGTGTAGAGAAAAAGTTCTTGATACATGAAGACGAAGTTGGAGAACGCTTCAGCAAACGAGCTTCCGCAACCATCTTGAGAGTCTTTCAGGAGAGTAAGTTTCTCAAAGAATCCTGCGATAATATCGAAGTCAATTGCTACAGGTGACTTTGAAATATAATCGACAAGCTTAATGTAATCGTCGCGAAGTGGCAAACATACTTGAATGTTATCATAAAGTTGCTTTCCTAACTCCATATATATCTTTGAGGGTTTCTCAATTATTCCCGAGTTAGACAGAAGAGAATATAATTCTTCTAGAAAATCACGCGTAAGAACACCAAGCATAGAAGGATTCTTGGATGTGACCGTATCTATTTTTCGAAGTATTGCACTGGTGCGAAAATCATTTGGTAATTCTTCAAATAAATGAGCCGGTGGCTTCCCAAGTTGAGGCATTACATAAGTTGGTTGCTGAAAAATATTCCTCAGAATTTCATCGTATTCATCTTCGAATGTTTCGTCGCTTGACAAATCTCTATAAATGATTGTTTTTAGATAGGTAGGAATGAATGGGTTACCCTCATCGTCTCGTTGTGCAATGATCGGTATAAATTTTTCCTGCCTTATCTTATTATATATTTCGGCACTGATGATTTGTGTTTCCGTTCCGGCACCACCTCTTCGTTCATTTGCTTTTTCAGCATATTGTTGATCTAATATCATAAGTACTCGAAAAATAGTAGGGTCGTTTACCATCTGCTCCATGAAATGATATTTGTCGTGCCCTTCTTTGAGATGCCATTTGTCGATTATGACCTCGACAAAATCAGACCGGAGACGCTTGGCAAGATTAATGACCCAGTTAATATGGTCTTGATTGCTCCAGCTATAAGAGATGAATACTTTTGGTGGTGTTTGAGGTACTTGAGACATCTTAAGTTTTATTTACGTTTACGAATTACCTGACCTAATTTATTCTTTTGCTGGGGATCTCCGAAATGAAATCTGTTCTGCAATCTCTTGTCAATAATAGTTTTATCAACACCAATATACTGATAGACACGGGCAATCAGTAAACCCAGCAATATCTGGCGCATTCACATAGTTCTGTATGCCCATCCCTCCGACTACCTATAGAGTGCCTACCGAGTGCCTAGCGATAAACATGCATCCAGGTATCATTCATGTATCATCGTTGATGCATTGTTCATGCATCCGGCATGCGATGGAGATGCATGGTGTTCAGATGTTGTATAGATGTTGTTCAGATGTGGTTCATAGCAGCCTTCATGCCAGGCATCGTTTCGCATGGCACTCGCCAGGCACTCTCTGGGCACACGCTCGGGATATGCAGTTCGTTGTGTTCATGCCTTGAATTGAACACCGAATAACGAACACCGAACACCGAATGTCGAAGGGGCTTGCTATAGCGTAGTGTGTTTGTATTCCAGGTGTGTTACAGTATATAAAATAAATTTCGAAGGAACTTCCGATCGGTGTTCAATATTCGAAAATTCATGATTCGATGTTCAACTCCCCAGAAACGAAGTGAACACCGAATATCGAACACCGAAAACCGAATTTCGAAGTGAACCTGCTACACATCAGACTCAACCGAATAAAGCTTCGTACTGCGGCTGATCATTTCTTTTACTTCTTGCTGGAGAGAAAGCGGCTTCAGCACTTTTACTTCCGCGCCAAAGGCGAGCAGGGTTTGTAGCAGTTCGTAGTTGGGAATGAGTTGCAGGCTGAGGACTAGGCCGGCTTCATCATCGCGTACGATTTGCTGCGTGGGGTGCAAGGGTTGTGTTTTAAAATAGTGGCCTTGCGATACGGAACACCACAACTGCACTTCTTTCACACCTCCAGGCCGCAAGGTGACGCCGATGGTGTGATCAAAGTATTTCTGCAGGTCGATGCCAGTGTTGTCTTTGAAAGGTACCTTTTTGTTCGAGATGGTCTCGATGCGGTCCAGCGCCAGGATGATAATCTTTTTGCTGCGTTCGCTATAGCCTAATACATACCACAGGAATCTATATTCCTTTAGCAAGTAGGGATGGAAGACATGGTCGCGAACAGGTTGGTTAAATTTCCGGTAGGTCACCAGTACAGGTTGCTTGCGCGTTGTGGCGTGGTAGAGCTTATCGAAATGCTCAATGCCTTTGACGTACGGCACTTTTTCAAAATCGGCTACAGGATGTTGTGGGTCCCTCCTCTCCCGCCTCGCCTGATGCATGACTACTTTATCGAGCTTGTCGAAGATACCGGCTACGCTGTTAAACACCGCTGCACCGCGAAAGCTTTTTAAGGATTCTACAATCAGGGCAAAGGCCTCGATTTCTCCGGGCGTCAACGGAAGGTTGTCGATGGTGTAGTCAGCGTCGGTGTAATGATAGCCTCTGTTCCTGCGACAAAAAGCGATGGGTGCATTATAGCCTAATCGCCGGTCGTGACGCATGGCCTCCAGGTCTCTTTCAATGGACCGGGTGTCGACCACGATGTCGTGTGTGGCGAGCGTTGATTTGATTTCCTCTAGTGAAGGATAAGGTTTCTGTTTATTAGTGAGACATGCGTTAATGATTTTGTAGCGCATGAACGGTTGCTTTCCAACAGGCATAGGTAAAGTGTAAAGGCTAAAAGCATAAACATCAAGGTAACTTCCGGATAATGACCCGATGTAAACTTTATCATTCAAGATAGTTCGCTTCGTGTAAAATTTCAAACGTGATTTTCCATTGATGCAACAAAACAGCGTCGTGTTCGCACACAGCCTTACATCTTCCATCCGGCACTATCAGCACCTCCCTCCCCACAGAAAAAAAATCTCACTGTAACTCAACGAGTTAAAAAATATTTATCAATATCTCTCCCTTTATTTTCACTCCGACACTAGCTGGCGGAGTGACGCCATAGTTTTGTGTCATCACACTGCAGGTGGTAAAACTTAAACACTTAAACACTTAAAAAATTATGGGAAAAATCGATGAAAACATTATCACGAAAGGGTTTCGTGGTAAGTACAATGAAGACCTGGTATTTCGTAAGGTTGACAAGCAGACAATCTTTTCAAGGCGTTCGGTTAGTAGCAAGCCGCCAACGGAAAGTCAACTGGCAGCGCGGGCGCGCTTCAACAGCGCATCCATGTATGCCTCCAGTGCGATTGCACATCCGCAGCGAAGTCTGGACTACAAAGTGATGGCCGATCTCCAGGGATTAAAGAGCGCCTATCTCGCAGCGGTAACGGATTACCTCACCATGCCGGAGATTGGCAACGCATTCGCTGGCGAATACAACGGCAACGCTGGTGATTTGATCACGATCATTGGAAAAGTAAAATTCAAGATCGTTGACCTGACGGTGACTATCCTTAGCGCAACAGGCGCGGTGATTGAAACGGGCAAGGCTGTACCGTTTGAACTCAAGTGGCGGTATACCGCTACCACCCCTAATCCACAGGTACGCGGATCACGCCTTGTGCTTGTTGCCCGCGACAGGCAAGGAAAAGAGTCGACTGTTGATCAGGTATTGTAAACCGTCTGTTGTCGACGTAAAACGGGAAATTATTATTAAACTTTAAACAAAAACTGCATGAAGAAAAAGAAGGACAAATAACGTATCACCATTAAATCAAAAACAACCTATGAGTCAATATGACTTTGCGTCCCGCCTGAAGTTGCGGGACGCTTTTTTTTGTTATGAATACCTGCGGACTTCTTCCCCCTCAGAGTCACCGGCCTTACCTCCCTCTCAGAGTCACCGGCCTCCGGGACTCTGAGGAGTTCTGTGACGCTAAGGACCAACGTGAACCCTACCTGTTCAACTCCTTATAATGAACAACATCAAAATTTCCACGGTTACCCAATTCATAGAAGCCTGCACTTGAATGTCCTTCCCCCTCGATTCACCGGTCCTCGGGACTCTTTGCTACAACCGAGAGATTGTAGTGCTCAAAATCCTCAGAGTCCCGGAGACCGGTGACTCTGAGGGGGTACTAACTCCTTGGAGTACTGTAAACAATTTTACATTCTACACCCCATAGCTATCAGGTGGAAATTAAACCGCAAAATGTAAAACGCTAACCCGATGGCTATCGGGTGTAAAATACAAAATGGATAGTTAATTCATTCTGGTCTTTGCTACAAACGAGAGATTGTGGTGCTCAGAATCCTCAGAGTCCCGGAGACCGGTGACCCTGAGGGGGTACTAACTCCTTGAAGTACTGGAAACAATTTTTACATTCTACACCCCATAGCTATCAGGTGGAAATTAAACCGCTAAATGTAAAACGCTAACCCGATAGCTATCGGGTATAAAATACAAAATGGATAGTTAATTCATTCTGGTCTTTGCTACAACCGAGAGATTGTAGTGCTCAAAATCCTCAGAGTCCCGGAGACCGGTGACTCTGAGGGGGTACTAACTCCTTGAAGTACTGTAAACAATTTTACATTCTACACCCCATAGCCATCGGGTGGAAATTAAACCGCAAAATGTAAAACGCTAACCCGATGGCTACCGAGTAAAATACAAAATGGATAGTTAATTCATTCTGGTCTTTGCTACAACCGAGAGATTGAGGTGCTCAGAATCCTCAAAGTCCCGGAGACCGGTGACTCTGAGGGGGTACTACGTAATCTGCTCGCTAGAATCACTTTGCGGTGGGCAAAATCGTACAGGGGATAAATGCACCACTTGACGAAGGAAGAAAGAATCATTTAATCGTGCGGTGGCGCCATCAGTCCTCAGACTCCTAAACTCGCTTCAACTCCCACTTCTGATTCTTGTTATACACCAGCGGAATGTACTCCACTACCACATCACTCTTGTCTAGTCCAAAAGCGCGCTCATCATTTAAGCTCAGGGATTTTAGAAAGAAGTAGCTGTTCAACATCAAGCCTTCCTTCAATGAAAATTCGTTTTCCACCGAGATAAATTTCTCGATCACGACAAACTTGAAGTCAGGCTCGGGATTGTACTTTGTCGAGCCGTCCGGACGAACATGAAGATTTAATTCTTTGTTCGCTACCAGTTGTTGCACGATCTTCTTGAAGAACATTTCTGATCTCGGCTGAATTCTGAAGCCGACTTTAATATTAATTTTTATGACTTTGTCGTCGAGCAGTTCGGATACATCGTATGCTAGTGTGTAAGGCTCATCAGTTCGTTCAATGTGCAAGAACCAGTAGACATCGGCACGTTTTGGTTTCTTTGAAAAAATTGACAGGATGATCTTTTCTTCGATTTGTTCACGGTGATTGGCTTTGGTTAAAAAGATCAGGTGTGTTGAAAACTTGGGGATGGCGTCATCTTCACTCAATTCATTGATGAGCGATGTGTATTTGCCAAGCTCAACGAATCGAACATGCTTGTTGTTAATTTTCCTCGCATAGTACCAGACATACATCACCGTAAAAATGAACAATTCGAAAAAGAGGAACATCCACCGCTCTTTTATCTTGACTGCGTTAGTGATGAAGAAAGAAAATTCAATGATTCCAAACACCACGACAAACAGCACAACCCAGATGATGTTCCACTTCAATCTGTAAATCATGAAATATGAAAGCAGAATAGTGGTCATCATCATCGCGACAGTAATAGAAAATCCGTAGGCAGCTTCCATATGCGTGGAGCTCTTAAAATATAAGATCATGAGCACGCATCCCACCCAAAGGATAATATTCACACTCGGAATGTAAATCTGTCCTTTCAGTTCTGTTGGCTGCCGCACAGTAACGCGCGGCCAGAAGTTCAGGCTCATGGCTTCGCTAATTAATGTATATGATCCGCTGATTAATGCCTGCGACGCAATGATCGCTGCGCATGTAGCGATGACGATGCCGGGAATCAGAAACCAATGTGGCATCATTTCATAGAAGGGGTTTCGTCCACTCAGAAATTGATCTCCTTGATGCATCAGCCAGGCAGCTTGTCCCATATAATTTGTCATCAATGCTGCTTTTACAAACCCCCATGTTATCCTGATGTTTTTTCTTCCGCAATGGCCTAGATCTGAGTAAAGAGCCTCAGCTCCGGTAGTAGCCAGAAAGACAGCACCCAACAACCAAAAACCGTGAGGATAATTTACGAGCAGCTCGTACGCATAACGTGGACTCAGGGCTTTGATGATCTCAGGAAAGTGAATGATTTGACTAATGCCGATCACGAGCAACATCGTAAACCATATCATCATTACCGGACCGAAGGTGATACCGACTTTCGCCGTCCCAAAACGTTGGAAGAAGAAAAGACCAGAGAGAATAATAATTACAATGGGCACAGTCGGAAGATCCGGAACCACTATCTCCAGCCCTTCAACAGCGGACGCTACCGAGATGGGCGGTGTAATGATTCCATCTGCCAGTAATGTTGTAGCTCCAAGTATTGTCGGGATCACGAGGCCTTTCCTGAATCTTCTCACCAGCGCGTACAGAGAAAAAATTCCGCCTTCCCCTTCGTTGTCTGCCATCAACGTGATGATGATGTACTTAACTGTCGTCTGAAGCACAAGCGTCCAGAAGATGCAGGAAACTCCGCCAAGCACGAGTGTCTCTGTTATCTCGCGCTCACCGACAATTGCCTTGAGAACATACAATGGACTTGTGCCAATATCTCCATAAATAATCCCAAGGGCTACGAGCAGTGAGGCAATAGTGATCCTGTTCGAATGATTATTCGATTTCATTTTTTATCAATATTAGTGTTAGTTAATTACTGAGGAATCGGTACCCGACACCGGATTCCGTTACGATATGTGTTGGTCTGTTTACGTTCATTTCAATTTTCTTTCTTAGCTGTGCAACGAATACCCGCAGGTATTGCGACTCGTTGATGTAGGTCGGTCCCCACACCTGCTTAAGAAGATACTGATGTGTCAATACCTTACCTTCATTCTTTGCGAAAAGAATCAGAAGCGAGTATTCGGTCGATGTCAGCTTTAAGATTTGATTATTTCTTTTTACTGTTCGTGAAGCAAAGTCAATGGTGAGGTCTCCGAACTCGCTTGCATGCGCATTCTCCCGCTCAGAAGTTTTTCTGATGGCTGACCTTATTCTCGCCAGCAATTCACCCGTGCGGAACGGTTTCACCAAGTAGTCGTTCGCGCCACTGTCGAGCGCAGTCACGATTTCAGTCTCACTGGACTGGACAGATAGAATGATGATTGGATTCGAGTACCATTCGCGCAAATGGCGTAACACCTCCTGTCCATTTTGATCAGGCAACCCGAGGTCGAGAAGAATCAGATCAGGCGGATGGTTTGCAACCAGTGTAAGTGCTTCTTTGCCTGTCTCCGCTTCTATCACACGATATCCGCTTGACTGCAGGGTTATTGAAAGCATCTTCCTGATCTGCGGCTCATCATCAACTATCAGAATGTTGGCGTCATTCATTTTTGAGTCCGCTTAAATATGAAAACTCTGTTGGAATTCTGATTGTAAACTTGGCACCACAAACAGGAAGATTCCCTAACGTGATCGTCCCACCATGTGCTTCTACAAATCCTCTTGCGATAGAAAGGCCAAGTCCCGTTCCTCCGGGCTTCGCGCCCTGAAGTCGGTAAAACTTATCGAACACTTTATCGATCTCCTTTTGTGGAAATCCAGGTCCGTTATCTGCTACAATCAATACCATTTCATTCTGTTCGATCTCTGTTTGAATTGTGATCTTTGAATCCTCGGGTGTATGATTCACCGCATTGCTGACCAGGTTAAAAAGCACGTGCTCCATCAATCCATAATCGAGTTTACAGAGTGGAAAACTTTCAGGGATGTGAACAGCCACGTGGAAGTTTTGCAATGGAACGTCAAGCTGGTTTAATGTTTTGTAAATCAGGTCGTGCATGTCTACCCAATCTTTTTTCACTTGTAGGAACCCAGACTCAAGTCTCGACATACTCAACAAATTTTCAACTTGCTGATTGAGCCGCAGTCCCGCCACGGAGATTTCGTTTATTAACTCTTTGCGATTTTCTGCCTTTAACTTGCCGTTCAATGCCTGAAGATTATCGGCAGCGCCAATGATAGTCGTGATGGGTGTTCGGAGCTCGTGTGATAACGAATTGAACAGCGCGTTGTAAAACTTTACGGCATTAGCCCTCGCCTCCTTTCTCCTTATCTCCTTTTGCATCTCTCGGATCTTGTAGGTAGCAACACCATTGATTAAGGCGATCACAAAATACATGATGAATAACAAACGATCTTCCGCATCTCCTACCGTGAGCGTGAACCTTGGTGGAATAAAAAGAAAATTCCACAGCACTGCGCTCAGCGACGCAGCGACAAGAACAGGTACGATATCGAGGAAGATGGCAACTACTGAAACCATTAGCATTAGTAATAATGCTATAACACGGTATCCAACGTAATCCCTGACCGCGAGTCCGAGCAATACTACAAGGATTACTCCCCCAACACTGACAACGTACTGGGTTGCCTTGCCAGGTTTATGAAACAAGTAAACTTTCAATGCCCTGTGATCCATTTCTTTCCCTTTGACAAAACGAAGGTACACCTACGTTTATAAAGAAAATATTAAATCATTCAAGACCAGTATAAGGAATTTATAAAGATTGAAAAGCATGGCGTTGCAGCACATAAAATAACCTCTGGGTTACCATCTTCCGTGAATGTTGTTTAAGACCTTAAAATGTTGTGTTTATGATCAATAATATCGTATTGAAAGCAATCTTTTTGTTATCGCTCGCTTACCTGTTGACGAGCTGTTTCAGCTATGATCCCTCAGCGGATAAAGGACCAGATCAAGCGCTGATCAGGATGCACGTACCACCTGGATATTATAACGATGATGCGTACCTGGTGATCACAGACATGGATGCCAATGGACTTCTTCCCCCTCAGAGTCACCGGTCTACGGGACTCTGAGGACTGCTAACGTTAAGACTCTGAGGGGATACAAGATGTAAAGCGTGTAGCATAACGAGTTTATTTTTTCTGTACGATAATTCATTCTGGTCTTGGCTACAACCGAGAGATTGTGGCGCTCAGAATCCTCAGAGTCCCGGAGACCGGTGACTCTGAGGGGGACCGGAGTGAGGATCTTATAAAGCAGCAGCCAAACCAAAAGCATTGGTAATCATGCCTGGTGAAGCGCACGTGGATTTATACGATAAATTGATGTCATCCCATTCAATAAGTTGGAGACATTTTTTAACGAAAACCTGAAAGTTGAGTCAAAAGTAAAGCAAGGGCAGAACCCACAAAAGGAAAATAAATCACCATATTAGTCGAAGGTTTAACAAAAATTTAAGATGGAAGCAGTAAAAACAACGGCAGAAGGAGCGACAAAAATTGCTACGAAAAATGTAAAAGCGTATGGAACAGCAGCGGCAAACGCGGACCTGAACCAACTGAATATTCAACGGAGAAAGCCAACACCACATGATGTGGAAATTGAAATTTTGTACTGTGGTGTTTGTCATTCCGATCTTCATACCGCCCGAAACGAATGGCACGGAACGATTTACCCGTGTGTGCCCGGCCATGAAATTGTGGGGCGAATCGTAAGCGTGGGTAGCCATGTAAAGAAATTTAAAGTCGGTGATGTCGGTGCAGTAGGTTGTCTTGTCGATAGCTGTCGGGAATGTCAATATTGTAATGACGGTTTGGAGCAGTATTGTGAAGCGGGCCAGGTGCAAACATATAATTCTGTCGATCCGTATCTCGGGACAGCAACCTACGGTGGCTATTCAGAAAGTATCGTTGTGCATGAAGACTTCGTATTGCGCGTACCTGAGAACCTCGATCTCGCAGCCGTAGCACCGCTACTTTGTGCAGGTATAACCACCTATTCTCCGTTGAAGCATTGGAATGTCGGCAAAGGAAAAAAAGTTGGTGTGGTTGGTCTCGGTGGACTAGGTCATATGGGTGTTAAACTCGCAAAAGCGATGGGTGCAGAGGTGATCGTTTTCACTACCTCTTCCTCCAAAATAGAAGACGCGAAGCGTTTAGGCGCGGATGATGTTGTGCTGTCAAAGGATGAAAAACAAATGGCGCGTTATGCAGGGAAGCTCCACTTTGTATTGGATGCGGTTTCCGCACAGCACGACATCAATGAATATCTCAGCCTCTTGCGCGTCGATGGTTCACTCACGCTGGTGGGCGCTCCTGAGCATCCACTCCCGGTAGCACCCTTTAGCCTGATACCGATGAGAAGAAGTTTCGCGGGATCAATGATCGGAGGCATTCCGGAAACACAGGAAATGCTGGAGTTCTGCGGAAAACATAATATTGTTTCCGACATTGAAATGATCAACATACAACAGATCAACGAGGCCTATGCGCGGTTATTAAAAGGCGACGTAAAATATCGGTTCGTCATTGATATGGCTTCTATAAAAAAATAAAGTAAACTGTGAAAAGCACCAGTGTTGTCGTCCTGTTCTTTTTTCCTTTTCTGATGGGAGCTGCATGTGATCAGTATACACCAATGCCGACAAATGACAAGCAACATGCGAGCATCGAAAATCTTAACGCGATGAACGATACACTCCTACTTAAAATCGGCGATAAGGAATTTACAGCTACACTCCTTCATAATCCGACAACAGCTGCATTCAAAGCGCTGCTGCCATTAACGGTCAACATGGTGGAGTTAAATAGAAACGAAAAATACTTTCGTCTTTCAAGGAGCCTGCCGACGAATGAGTCGACCCCTGGAACAATCAACACCGGTGACTTGATGCTTTACGGCTCGAATACATTTGTACTTTTTTACGAAGGTTTTTCAACCTCATATCGCTACACGAAGCTTGGAAGAATCAACGAGTCTACGGGCTTGGCCGCAGCCGTAGGGAAAGGGAACGTAACCGTTACGATCAGTGTAAAATAATACGCTTAAACAACTATGTCATGAAAAACGCTATGCATGTTTCAATCTTAGCATTATGCTTGTCCACGCTCTTTTTGCAATGTGGTACTGAAAATGCGGACATCAACGAACATTCGATATTTCCTAAAGGCGAACCTGGGGCAAAGGAAAATTTTACCGGGAATGCGTATAACTTCAGTTTGGTTCCTTCGGATTCAACGTACAATACGCTTGTCGGTAATGTGTACTTCGAGAAAAGCGCACGATCAAACTGGCACGTGCATCCTAGTGGACAAATTCTTATCGTACTTGATGGTGAGGGATATCATCAACTAGAGGGACAGCCCAGGCAAACGATGAGGAAAGGTGATGTGATCAAGTGCCCACCGACCGTAAAGCATTGGCACGGGGCAACGGAAAACAGCAGTCTTACCCAACTGTATATTTTACCAAAAACAGAAAACGGAATTGTAACATGGCTGGAGCCTGTGACAGACGAGCAGTATAAATCCAGCAACTAAAAAGAATGGGAAATTATTTAAATTAGGTTTTAACCAACCGACAACGGCCTTAGATTGATTACGGATCTGTTCGCATTAAGTATTTGTTTCCAACTAAATAGACATGCACACGCTGGCGCAGTTCTTATAATGTTGAGCCTGAGTCACGAACTGCTTGGCATATCCTTTGTTTATACGACATCCCATCATTATCAAAAAATCGAATTTCAATTTCTTCTCGATAATCGATCCCCTATATGTCTGAGTCAACTTATTTCTGACAACCGCCACAAATCTCCGCGAAAAATTTAAAATCCGGCCCGCCTGGCAGAAGTTGCCGGTTTCAGCAGCAACTTACCTCAGCCTTAGCAAAATAATTTTTCCACTCGGGTAGCGTATAAGTTTTGAATTCAAAAAAAAATTAAGCGCAGGGAGATTCGTCTAATGGGAAATAAATCGAGTACAATAAAAGAAATGCAGCATCCAGTTACGATGCCTGACAATAAGAAAATATCAACAGAAGATTGATTCTGATAGCCGAAAAGGAAATCCAACATTCCGTTAAAAAGGTCGCCTTCGAGAATTTTCTTATCAAAAAACAAAAAAACAAATCGAAATCTTCACCAACGATAACTTTCATTACATCCATCCCTTGTTTACGGCACCGACAAAATTTCCTTGTATTGCCCGAAGTTGGCATCTTTATTTATTCGTGATTGTGACGTTGCATTTAACATATAATCATCCTAACGCATGTTCAGAGTTCCTGCTATCCTGATTCTCGTTTTTATTGTAAGCACTTCCTACTCGCAAAACATACCTTGTAAAAGCTATCCGATGGGCGGATACCACGGGAATTGTGGTTTGACGTCTGCACTTTCTGCAGATCGAAAATATTTGTACACGTCTGACCGTGTGACACTAAAAAAATGGGACATCGCGACGAGCAAAGTTGTGGAAGAGATCCCTGGGTTCATGCATCCTCTTGCGGGCGGAACAGACAACCCGCGGTTGGTGAGAGTAATACGCGAGTCAGGTGTACAGATACAAGGGAACAATGACCTTTATGATCTCGGGCGTAAGAGTCTGGTTGTTAACCCTGAGATAGCGTTTCTTAATTTGCTCTCCGAGGACAAGCGAAAGGCATTTCGGAAAGTTCTAAGCGCCTCAAGTTTTAATATCTATTTCAATGCAGATTCTACCTTCGCGGCACTCGCTGAAACCGTCGGAAAAATTTATCAGGTGGAGGTAACTACCGGCAAGATGAAGTTGATCTCTGAAGGAAGTACGGGCCCTTTCATTAACGAACTCAATACACTTGTCGTATTCGGTCCCAAGGACAAAAAGTACCTGGTCAATTTTGTAACGGGTGAGAAAATGCAGTTTACCGCAACTGGCGGTTTTGAGGCATCGATCGTAACGCCTGATAAAAAGTATATCGTATTCTCTGGCCGGGACGGACTATCTTTTGTAGATCGCAAAACTGGAAACGAAGTATTTAAACACTACGGCGGCCGTGTGTTTTTTAAGTCGGATCTGTCGATGTTTTATGTGTTTAGTATTGCATGGGAGAACGATGGGACATACAGTGTTCATCATGCGCTGACGTTTGGATATCCTGACTTTAAAAAACTGGAACGGATTGATACACGATGGACTGGTTTCGCAAGCCCGCACAGCCTTAATTTCGACCCTGATAAAGGCGTCTTCTATAGCGCTGGCGGAGGCCGGGATATCAAAACGCATGAGATCAAAGTCCCGATTTCAGTTGCCTATGTTCCGTCCCAGGAAGATTTGAATGCAGAGGTATCAGATCGCGAGCGCAATGTGAAAATCGGCAATGAAGCGCTGGAGAAGCTAAGCACGATGAAGACGCCGCCTATCGTTAACGTTATAGAGCCCTATATCACACACAAGATATCAAGCTACTCGGACAACGGAAAGGTTGTCGTGTATTCGAAATACGGAGATGGCGGTTCTGTGATTGTCTGGTCATTCCCGGAAGGCATGCCGATAGCCGCCTTTCGTGACCAACTAAGTTCAGCGCGCGGCGCGTCAGAATCGGCAGTTCTTGTTCCCGGAAATATTCAGAAAGCCTCTATTAGTCCTGGGGGAAAAGTTATCGCCCTGGAAACAAATGGGGCTTTGTTGTTTTATGCAGGTGAGGTTCAGACATCTGTATTTGCAAAGCGGATTTTACTGGGATTACTAGACAATGCTGCCTTGTTAAGCGACTATAATTACAAGGATGTGATTGTCGTTGATCCAGCTACAGGAAAAACAATAGGCAAGGTTAAGACTAAGGGTGAAAGAGATGCAGTAGGCGCAGATCCCCGGATAAATCCAGGCGTGTTCACCATCAAAGAAAAAGAACGGATCGGAATAATCGATCCTGCTTCTCCATCCGAAATCAGGTATACTCCTATCACTCAGCTTCCGGAGAGTGATGCGGCTAGATACGACTTGAAACGCTGGACCTTAGTAGACAATGCCACTGGAAATGAAACAGTGTTACCCGGAATCAAACCATTGACAGGGGTAGATGAATCAAAGGTTCAATCGAACTTTCTGATTGCGTTTTACTTTAACGAAGGCTATTATATTTATGACCTGAAACAGAAAAAGACAATTAATGAAAAACCAATTTATCCTGGTTGGATGACCGACAACCACGTAATATTTTTACCAGGAATCAATAAGCTTTTGGTATGGACTTCGGTGCCGGTCTTCACACGGCCCAACGCAACGGAAAACGACCCGGGTGCCTCTGCATTTACCATTGACGTGAAAACCGGGGAGATCACTCCATATCTGATGTCCGAACCAAGATCCGCATACATCGAGAAGGAAAATGCAGAAAAAGCGGCGGCGTTCAAGTACGCGTCACTCCCATGTGAGGAGAAGAAAAGGTCTTATGGCCCGGGTGACAATATTGGATCGGCAAGTCACCCAGCGTCGATTGTGCTTGGATACGATTGCGATCGAAAAGCTTACGTAGTGGCTAGACGCTCACTTCTTTACCCAGGAACTAATAGCATGGTACAGGTAAGTCGGCTTTTTCCCATTACAGAAGAAGAGCTTTCTTCCCAGGGATATATCAAAGTTAAAAAGTCGCATGCAGTCTGTCCGTTGTGCCACGGCTATCCGATGGAGTTTTCGAAACAGACAACATCAGGCTGGTCGGATTGGGAACAGAAGAGTCTGAATATCTATTTGTACACACGCGAGTGGGAAACAAAAACGGAGACTATCGGGACACGTTGCAGTACTTGCAAGGGAGATGCCTGGATAAAGCTGGATTGAAAGATAACCATAAAGACGGCGAAAGCACTGCTCCTACCTGCCCGCAAAGATTCAGAAATCTAACAACCGAAGGTCGTTTACTCATTCCTGAGTTTATCTACCGGGTTGGCTATTGCCGCGTTGAATGATTTCATGCATTTCTTCCCCCTCAGAGTCACCGGCCTCCGGGACTCTGAGAATTGCTAACGTTAAGCCTATTGGTTCAACTCCTTGAAGTACTGGAAACCAATTTTACATTTTTCGTCCGATAGATTCTGGTGGATATGAAACCGCAAAATGTAAAACTCTAATTAATTCATTCTGGTCCTTCCTACAACCGAGAGATTGTAGTGCTCAGAATCCTCAGAGTCCCGGAGACCGGTGACTCTGAGGGGGTACTAAAGTGCCCACCGACCGTAAAGCATTGGCACGGGGCAACAGAAAACAGCAGTCTACCCAACTGTATATTTACCGAAAACAGAAAACGGAATTGTAACATGGCTGGAGCCTGTGACAGACGAGCAATCCAGCAAGTAAAAAGAATGGGGAATTATTTAAATTAGGTTCTAACCAACCGACAACGGCCTTAGATTGATTACGGATCTGTTCGCATTAAGTATTTGTTCCCAACAAAATAGACATGGACACGCTGGAGCAGCTCTCGTAACGTTGAGCCTGAGGCACGAACTGCCTGGCATACACCTCCTCTTGAGGAGATTTACCGAGGTATTCAGAAATATTCGCCGGCACATGGCGTTTAGCGCCTTACATCTTCCATCGAAAATCTCACCAATTACGGTACGATAGGAAGGATATTTTTAAAACATGTAATGAATATCAAACAAGCTACAGAAAAGGTGATTCATCGACAATATTTACATCAATGATTGTCGTATAGTAAGCTTTTTGCTACTTGACCTTACATTAACTTTATAAACGTTACCTGATGTATCGCATTTGTATTGCTCTTTTCTCCGTTTTCATTTCATTTTCAACCTCCGCACAGAAATATTTTCAGAAAGGCTACTTCATCGACAATGAAGGAACACGAACGGAATGTTATATCAATGACAAAGAATGGTCCCAAGATCCCAAGATATTTAGTTACAAGCTAACCGAAGGAAAGGCCATGCTGGGTTCGATCAGAACCGTAAGGGAAATTGGCATTGGCGAGACACGATATCTTCGATTTGACGTGCAGGTTGATAAGTCTTCAAGCAATCCTGATAGCATCAAAGAAAATTCATCGCCGCAATGGACGCGCGACACGCTCTTCCTATCCGTCCTGGTGGATAGTAAAGCTGACTTGTTTTACTGCAAACGAAAGGGTGAAGACAGGTTTTTCTTCAGGGTTGATGATGGGCCAGTTACACAACTTGTCCATAAACTTTACCGGGTTCCTAGAGGTAACACGCAGGAACCGCGCATTGCGACAAATAACACCTATAGAAATCAGCTAAAAAATGAGGTCAATTGCCGGGGTTTTTCGGATGAAAGATTGAAAGGTCTCCACTATAACATCGGTGTGCTGATAACTTTTTTTAAACAACAAAACGAATGTTGGGGAAGTGAAGTATCGTCTATTGATGCCACAGACCGCGGGATCCTCCATATTAAATTGACACCTGGTCTTAGCTTTGCCCATGCTGAAGGATATGCTGCAGGTAAAAAATACCAGGATTATGACCCAGGTACAGGTTTGAGATTAGGTGCTGACTTTGAATTTTCGTTACCGTTTCATCGTAAGGAATGGGCGCTGCTGCTAGAGCCGGCCATCCAATCCTATTCGTCGAAAGGTCACGTCGATGAGAAACTCACTGTAAAATACACCTCCATTGAACTGGCGATGGGACTACGGTACTATTTCATCCGGAATAAAAAAACCAGCATTTTTATAAACGGTGCTGCAGTACTCGACGTACCGACTGAGTATCTATCAAGCTATCAGGAAAGCTCCAACAGGATGGAGACAACTTCCATCTGTGCTGCAGCAGGGCTGGGTGGAACCTTCAAACGATTTTCTGTTGAAGCCCGCTATTACACCACTCGAACCACTGACGGCCGGGCAGATATTTCTACTCCAAATGAGACCATCTTTATTCCGTTGAGTAATGACTATCAGAAAATGTCAATCATTTTTGGCTATAGGTTATTTTAACGTCGGAATAAAGGCGGTTTCCCGCAAAGCTTCAGGAATGTAACATCCTTTCTTCCCCCTCAGAGTCACCGGCCTCCGGGACTCTGAGAATTGCTAACGTTAAGCCTATTGGTTCAGCTCCTTGAAGTACTGGAAACCAATTTTACATTTTTCGTCCGATAGCTTTGGGTGGATATGAAACCGCAAAATGTAAAACTCTGGTTAATTCATTCTGGTCCTTCCTACAACCGAGAGACTTGAATACCTGCAGACCTCTTCCCCCTCAGAGTCACCGGCCTCCGGGACTCTGAGGACTACCAACGTTAAGCCTACCTGTTCAACTCCTTGAAGTACTGTAAACAATTTTATATTTTTCCACCCGATAGCTTCGGCTGGATATGAAACCAGCAAAATGTAAAACTCTAGTTAAGTCATTCTGGTCTTTGCCACAACCGAGAGATTGTAATGCTCAGAATTCTCAGAGTCCCGGAGACCGGTGACTCTGAGGGGGTACTAAAGGACAATGTCAGCATCAAATTTTTTAAATAATCTCCTGGTTACTATCTTCTGGCAATTTTGATTAAGACCTAAAAATGTTGTGTTTATGATCAATAATATCGCATTGAAAGCAATCTTTTTGTTATCGCTCGCTTGCCTGTTGACGAGCTGTTCCAGCGATGATCCCGCACCGGATAAAGGACCAGATCAAGCGCTGATCAGGATGCACGTGACACCTGGATATTATAACGGTGATGCGTACGTGGTGATCACGGACATGGATGCCAATGTACTTTGCGCCCAAAAAATCATTAATGGCACAGATACTTCGTATTATGCAACGGACGACTATGCGGGCGAGACAATCAACCTCTATGTGGTCAATCAGACGCCGCCTTATTATCATACTTCTGCCTATCTCAATATAAAGCGCGGAAGCGATTGGGGCCCTCCGTCAACCGAGGGTTTACGTGGTGTTAAGAATCCAATAAAAATTAAACTATTAAACATCCCGAGCTTCTCGTACCTGACTTATGGAACGAACTACGTTTCGTGGACAGCGAGCAATATCAGTGATACTACCGGGAGAACCAGCTTTAATTATATTGAGGCCGGGAAAGCTTACGCGCAAGTCATCCACAACGGGGAAGGCAAACATGGTTTCTTTGATATCGATGAAACTAACCATAGCGCAACCGTTGACCTTTCATCATTGCAGTCATCTGTGAAGAAAAATGTTGTCGCACCAATTTCTGGTGTATTGAGCGGCCACTTCTTTCTTTGGGGCTTCGAGACAGTTGGAGGTTATGAATCAAACTATTTGTTTATGGAAAGATCCTATATTGGTGCTGGATTAGATGTTTTCTATCCATCAAAGTCATTCTCAAGATACAGAAGTTCCTTCTCTTACTACACGGATACACACCAATACATCGAAGTCAGGGACGGATCTCTTAATCTGGACTATCAGCCGATCGACTTCAATGCTGAAATCGTAAATCCAAACCCAGCTAACTTTAGCGCAACCTTTACCGGTAAGTTTGATTATTTCTATGCGTATTACACGACCGCAGATAACAAAACATTCATACATGTTTACGGCGCTGAGAACACCAACAATTTTTCGATACCCGATTTTTCTGGCGTAGTTCCTATGCCAAAACTCGACTTGTCAGCTTTCACATTAAAATATTTTCAGCTTAACGATCTGGACGGCTTCGAGGAAGCAGGCAATTACTTTAAATACTACTCTACAAAACCGTTGGTCACGAGCGCTCGTCAACGAATAGTCAACGTTTTAAAGTAGATTGCAGGTCCAATCGAATCCCGCTGATTGAAAGCGTCTAACATCCGAAGGTCGTTTACTCATTCCTGAGTTTATCTACCGGGTTGGCTATTGCCGCGTTGAATGATTTCATGCATACTACTGCCAGCGCGATGGCCAATACGATAGCACCCGGTGCAGCAAATAACCACCATTGCACATCGATGTGGTTCTCGAAATTCATTAGCCATTCATTGACTCCGTACCAGGCAATCGGAACCGCCAACGCGAATGATACCGTTATCAGTACAATATATTCACGCGAAAACATTACGATAATATTAGCGACACTTGCGCCAAGTGTTTTTCGTACTGCAATCTCCTTCCCTTTTCTGTTCGCTACAAATGTGATCAGGCCATACAAACCCAAACATCCAATAAGAACGAACATCGTTGAAAAGACCTGGAACAGCCGGGAGTACTTCAATTCCTGTTCATAGAACATCGCGATGTTATCATCCAAAAAACGAAACTGAAACACATGTTCCGGATAAATCGATTTCCATGTCTGTTCCAACTGGGTCAGCACATCGGTCATGTTCTGACCGGCGGCAAGATTGAGCCTGACGCTCACCTGCCGATAACGATCAGCGTTAGCGTCCAGCGCAATGTTGTCGACGCGTTCCTTTAAAGAATTCCCGTAGTAGTCGTTGATCACACCAACCACATGAACCAGACCGTCACCGCCCAACTTTAGTTCTGCACCAACGATATCCTGCGGATTGGTGTATCCTAAATTTTTCATCAGCGCCTCGTTCACAAGAATATTTTTGCTGGAATCAGCCGGCGTGAGATTTCGTCCAGCGATCAATCGGATCCCGTACAGGTCAAGAAAATTTTCGTCAATTGCGGAGTACTCGTAGTTCTGAAAATCCTGCACATCATTCGCCTCTGGTTTACCAATGTTGCGCGAATTTCTATTGCGGTCTACACCGGAAGGCAACGTAAAGCTTTTAGCAACGTTCTCTACAAAAGGAAGTCTTCTTAGTTCAGATTCGAATGAACTGAGTGAAGCTTGATCGTTGTTCAACAGCCTGATGGTAACTACAGCGGCGTTTCGATCGAAGCCCATGTCAACGTTCCTGAAAAAATCCATTTGCGCGACAACAATAAAAGTCGCAACCGCCAGGACCTGCGTTGCTGTGAATTGAAAAACAACCAGCGTTTTCCTAAGACTGATTCCAGCAACACGTCCCGCAGCAAACCGATTTTTGATAGCCGTGAGCGGATTGAATCTCGAGATCAATAATGCCGGATACAGTCCCGCGGAAATCGTAACGATCGCGATGATCAATGCTAGCGTAATCCAAAGGAAGGGGTCGGAGAAATTGATGCTTACCTGCAGGCCAAGCATGGCAGCAAGCGATGGCATGAACACGGCGACGAGTCCGAGCGCTGCGAATGATGCAACAAGAACAATGATCAACGTCTCCGCGAGAAACTGCAGGATCAAATTTCCCTGCGTGCTTCCCATGATCTTGCGCATGCCGATCTCCTTCGAGCGCATCGTCGAATGTGCTGTTGACAGATTTACGTAGTTAATACAACCCACTGCCAATAGGCAAAGTACGATCAACTTCAATGCTAAAATAGTTTCATGTGTGATGGTTCGTCTGCTGAATGTTCCAAACTTCGGATCAAAGTGCACTTCACGAAGCGGCTGGAGGAAATAATGACGATACTCCGCCAAATCTTTTCCAACGTTGGCCGCATGTATTTTTGCAATTTGTGCTTCCACATCCTTCACTTCCACGCCGTCATGAAGCACAACGTACACCGCATGTCCATCATTCACGCTCACCCAGTCCGACATACGGTCTTTAAACAACAACGGCATCGATGCATACGACACCAGCATCCTGAACGGAAAATCTGTATTCGATGGAAAATCCTCGATGACTCCTGTAATTTTAAAATCGAAGACTTTTTGAAAACGAAGTGTTCTGCCAATGGGACTTTCGTCGCCGAAATATTTCTTCGCAACGGTACGGGTAATCACAAGACTGCTGGGCTCACGCAGCGATGTCTTTGGATCTCCGGAAATCCATTTTATCGGACTGCCTGCAAAATCAATAACATCGAAGAATTCCGGCTCGACCGTTACCACACCCTCTTCTTCAATGAACTGTCTTTCGAATTTACCATCGGCACTAAGAACATCGACACTGGCGCCGCGCAGGTATTCCAGCTTCGTCATTTTCTTGATGGAAGAAATATCTTTCATCGCAGGTGTGATGGCATAAGGGACGCCCGTGCGAAATTCGGAAAGGTCGGCACCGCTTACCCTCACGAGTCTGTAAATGTTCTGATGATCGGTGTGAAATGTGTCGAAGCTCAGTTCGAATCGGATGATAGAAATAATCGCTAGTGCCGATGCGATTCCGATCACCAATCCAAGAACATTAATGGTGGTTGTACCTTTGTTGGCGAGCAGGCTTCGCTTCGCCATCTTAAAATAGTTTCCGGTCATATTTTGCGTTTGATAAGTTGGTCCTTTCCAAAAAAATGTTTTACCAAGAAAACCAATCACGCGCCATGCATATCTTCGTCGCGCGTTGCGTTCATTGAAACGTTTCATATCCGTTAAAAACATCTCGTACAGATCGCCTTTGATCTCTTCAGCGAGATGTTCAGGAGCCAGACGTTCGATAAGCGTCTCAGCCCATTTCGGAGGTTGCGGATAAGTCGCCATCAGGTATTTAGTATTTGCGTCCAGATCATATTGCGCACATCACGAAGTTCCTCCAATGTCTGGCGACCGTATGCTGTGATTTGAAACAACCTCTTTCGTCGTCCGCCACGCTCCATCGAAGCACCTCCCATTTTCGATTTGACAAATCCTTTTTCTTCCAGTCTGTGCAGCGCAGCGTGCACGGCGCTAATGGAAATCACGCGGCCAGTTTGCGCTTCCAGCGCTGCTGTGATCGAAACTCCATAGGCCTCCTTATCGATGAGGGCGACCATTAATAAAATGAGTTCTTCTAGTTCGCCAAGGTAAATGCGTCCGGACATGCGTTATTATTTCAACATTTGTAGACCAAATAGCAGGCCGATGCAAAATCAGCGGATTTTAAAGGAAATCAGAAGCCTTTGTGTACGAAAAAATAACGGCAGGTGGACGGTAGTGAACAGTTGGAAGGTTTTGCGTTTTAACATTGCATTGGGATGCGGGGTTGCCTATGATAACGAGTGAAGGCTACCGCGAACAAAGAAATGGGAATAATCAAAAACTTGGCTGTGTTACTGGCACTATTCCAACGGATGACCTATTGGGTAATATTTTCTGGAAGTTTTGTATCGGAAGTAGTTGTCTGACCTTGTTTGTGGCTTCTTGCTTTTAGTCTGAAATCAAACGTCTTCCTGTAGATGCCTAACTCAATCCGTTTACTCCGACCTTAATATCTTCACTGGATTTACAACTGCAGCCTTGATCGCCTGGTAGCTCACGGTTAGTAAAGCAATCCCTGTTGCAATAACACCTGCGAGGGCGAAGATCCACCATTCAATATCGATATGGTAGGCGTACTCCTGAAGCCATCGGCTTGCACCAAGCCATGCAACCGGAAATGCAATGCAGCAGGCAATCAGAACCAGCTTAACGAAGTCTTTCGACAGCAATGCCATAATACTTAACATACTCGCACCTAACACCTTTCGCATACCGATTTCTTTCAACCGCTGTTCAGCGGAATAGGTGGCAAGCCCAAAGAGGCCAAGGCATGCAATCACGACGCTGGCAATTGCCACCCAACCAAGAATAGTTTGGCTCCGCTGATCTTCAATGTAGAACAAGGCAAGCTGGTCGTCAAGAAAGTGATATTCAAACGGCTCGTGCTCATCATTGACCACCATGATCGCCTTCAGTTTGTCGAGCGTTGCCTGGATGTTGTGCGGGTGGATCTTCACAGAGTAATAATCAATCGGAAAGATCGGGTTGGAATGATACGTGAGGATCAAAGGTTCTATCTTCGCACGCAGCGATTGGAAGTGAAAATCTTTCACGATTCCTACGACCCGTGGGTTAAATGAAGCATTCGCGTCATCATAGATTGGCGTAAAGAATTGATTTCGCGCCACCTGCGGTATCATTACTTCATCGGAAACATCGGTGATGCCAAGGATCCCCGCAGCAGCTTCGTTGATAATGACAGACATCGTATCTGTATCATTTTGGAAATTTCGCCCCTTGAGTAACTCGATTTCATAGGTGCTGAGAAAATCCCTATCAGCTGCAATGGTATAGGCCGTTTGCAGTTCACGGACGCTCCCCTCCTTTTTCAATTTGATCCTCGGTATAGATTTCCACTCTCCTGGCACGCGCGATGTTGCTGAAACATGCTTCACGGCGCTTACCCTGGACATCTCATTCTTTACCCACTCGAAGTTTGAACGCGCCTTTGCAACATTCACATCGATCACCACCATCAGATCTTTGTCGAAGCCAAGTTCGCTGTCGTTCAGAAAACGAACTTGCATGAACAGCACGATTGTACCAATGATCATGACTGTAGAAATGGTAAACTGCAGAACGACCAGAGCTTTTCTCACCGAGAAATCGCCTCCTGACTTCAACTTCAAACCCTTCAACAACGAAACGGGATTGAAGCGCGAAAGTAAAATCGCTGCATACCCTCCCGACAACAATCCAATGGCAATGATAAGCGCTACGGCAGCACTCCAGAACTGAAAGCCAACAGAGGTGAAAAGCTCAAACTTCTTGTGGACGAAATCATTGAACACCGGCAATAAAAGGGCAACAATCAGTACAGAAAAAAAGAAAGCAATCACCGTTGTGATCAGCGATTCAACCAGGAACTGTTTAACCAAGTTACCACGAACCGCACCAATTGCCTTTCGCACACCAATTTCTTTTAGCCTGCTCGATGCCCTTGCGGTTGTGAGGTTTGTATAGTTGATTCCAGCGATGAGTAGAACAAAAATTGCTGTAAAAGAGAACACGGTGATATAGACAGGGTTTCCCTGCGGGATGCTATCAACATTTGAATTGCGGGCGCCATCAGCGATCCCCGCCGACTTGAGGTGTATGTCCTTTAATGGTTGCATTGAATGTGAAAGGATTGCCCCCGGCTCCAGCGTTGCATTGGCGTGTACGAGCCGGGTGATCTTTCGCGAAACAGAATCGGGATTAGCGTTGGGACGTAGCAAGGCAAAGACCGTGAAGCCCGTGGAAGCCCAATCGCTCTGTACTTCGCGTTTGAAATCCTCATCGTTTAACCACGTTGCTATAGACATCACGCTCGTAAATGAAAAGCTTGAGTTCTGCGGGTGATCCTTCAAAACTGCAGTAATCTTTAGCGGAGTTTGCGAGTAGTCAAACTGAACATATTTGTTGATTACATCCTTCCGCCCAAAGATTCGCATGGCAAGGTCCTCTGTGATGACAATAGTATTAGGTTCCTTCAAGGCATTCCGTCTGTCGCCTTCAAGAACTGGAAAATCAAATACCATCAGGAAGTTTTCATCGGCGACGGTAACCGTCTCCTGCACGTGAACAGGATTTTCAGGATCAATGAGATTGCTTCTGCCTGATCTCTGCATCCTCGTTGTCATCTCTACTTCCGGCAACGCCTGTGGCGCTTCTTCCGCGAGCATATATCCGGCGGCCGCAACGGTAGTGGCTTCGTTATTCGGATTCTTCTCATGTGTGATCACCCGATAGATTCTATGTCCTTTCTGATGCTGCGTGTCAAAGTTCAGTTCATCATAAACGTAAAGGCCTATCAATAGGAAGCAGACCATCCCGAATGTAAGGCCGAGTACGTTAAGTGTAGAATACAGTTTGCTTTTCCAGAGGTTTCTCCACCCCATTACAAAATAACTTTTGAACATACCGTTATTGGCTAGTGGTTGATCGAATGTTGCGGACCTGAGAATTCCGGGTCTGCATAGTAAGATGACGTCTTTATACAGGCGCAAATTCGCCTGGCTTCGGCCGAGTTCTGCTACTCTCCTGTCATAGATCTCAAGCAAATCGCCTTCAATGTCAGCGTGATACTCCGGTTTACAAAACCATTTCAGGAAGCGCATGATAAAACGCGGTGGATCGGCTCTTCTCATTGCAGTTATTTAAGCTTCAACACCAGTTTAGGAAGCGCCTTCCAAAGTTCATCTCGTGATTCCTTGCTATAGTCAAGCGCTTTCTTTCCATACGCAGTGATTTCAAAAAAAAGCTTCGGACGGCCGCGTCTTGCTTCATTTGTATCTCCCTGCTTTGACTTTAGAAAACCCTTCGACTCCAGCCTTCGCAATGTGACCTGCAACGCACCGATGGCTACCTCGCGATCCAATCGTTGTTCGATCTCATCTTTGATAGTCACCCCAAACGCGTTGCCGTGAAGAATCCCTACAGTCAACAGGACGATCTCTTCAAATTCACCTAGTTGAATACGTTTCATCTGTGAATAATACTATTTTGAAGTAATAATAGTCAGAGTTTGGACTAAATACTACTTTGTAGTAAATAATATCAAACTTTATCATATTATAATGCATCAGTAACGTTTTGCGATCAGCAATTCGCGAAAACAGATTGAGACGAATAGTGATTTAAGAATACAAGGAGGCGGAGAACGATTGTTGCAAAAATGTAGCGGAGGTTCACTGCCTCCACTGATCAACTTAGACGGCCTCGCCTCACTCCGTTACCTTTGCATCGCGTAACAGAACACTCAAAAAATCTTTACGCATGTTTACATATGTTAAGTGTTTTCTTGGTAATTCTTGTTACCATTTTGTTACTCACAGTACGCAAGGTACTGGCGTTCAATGAAGGGCACATTTTGTATCGGCAAGTAATTGATCATCGAGTATTATACTCATTTATTTCTTTCACAATGCGTTAGCATGAATAGATCTGGAATGCTTAGGCATTCTTATGGCAGGTCTAGGCAATTTTTGTTACATGTTGTTACTCGAAATCCGGAAGCGGTGAGTAACAAAAAAGTTGCGACACGGAGGAATGATGGCACACGTAGTCACTTGCTGACGCAGCAAGGCAGAAACAGACACGTAAAGAAACGGGACCAATGGCCGCCACCGAACACCAAACCTCGCAACTGAACGGTAAATCTTCAAAATACCTTAATACATCCAGTAATTGCAAGTTTTACACACTGGCCCGAAAATGGCAAAAGCATCGGAACCCTTAACCTGACTTATGATCATCAACTATTTAAATATCTCGCTTCGCAATCTGGTCAAGAACAAATATTACAGTCTCATCAACATTCTGGGACTTGCGTTGGGTATTACATGTGTGTTCCTCATCATCCAATATCTTAGCAGAGAGCTTGCGTACGATAAATTTCATGAAGGTTCAGAAAATATCTATCGCGTTATCTGGGAAAACGATAATCCACAAACACGAACTCCTCATCCGCTCGCACAGGCTATGGTGCATGACTTTCCTGAAGTAGAAAATGCCGTAAGCCTTTCTCCTCTCTGGGGCCCTGGCCTTACACGCGAAACGTTCTCCATCCGCAACCCACAGAAAAATATTCAATACGATGAAACCGGTGTGCTGGCAGTTGACACCACATTTTTCAAAGTTTTTTCATTTCCGATCGTAAAAGGTGATCCCGACAAGGCGCTGAAAAAAATGGGCGGCTTGCTGATATCCGAAAAAGCCGCACACAAATACTTCGGTGATGAAAATCCTATCGGGAAATTTCTCTCGGTCAATGACGACAAAACGCTTACCGAGGTAGTAGCGGTATTCAAAGATGTTCCTGAGCTTTCGCATTTTCATTTCGACTTCCTCGTTTCCTATGTTCTTGAAAAAGCTGACGAAGATCCGCAAAGTCAGTACTACACCTGGGCAGATTTCGGACACTATAATTATGTAAGACTGAAGCCTGGAGCAGATGCAAAAAAACTTGAAAGTCAGTTAATGCCCTGGCTCAAAAATTATGTGGATTGGTCAGCTGAAGATTTCAAATACTTTGAGGACAATCACTATGGACTGAAACTTCAACCCATTACGGATATTCACCTCAAATCAAATGTTCGCTGGGAACTGGAGGGCAATGGCAACATCGATTATGTTTATATGATGATTGCTGCTGCAATTCTGATTCTTGTTATCGCGTGCATCAACTTTATTAATCTTACGACCGCACAATCAGCAGAGCGCGCAAAGGAGATTGGTATACGCAAATCACTTGGCGCTTTAAGAAGGCAACTCATCATTCAGTTCACCGGTGAATCGGTGCTGGTGGCTTTGGCAGCGATGCTCGTGTCGCTTGTTATGATTCAGACACTGGTTCCAATGTTCAACTTTATGACGGAAAGTGCAATTCAGTTTTCGATGATCTCATTGATCGCGATTTTGATAGCCATCGGAATAGTGGTTGGACTTGTTGCCGGTATTTATCCGTCACTTTACTTATCGTCAGTAAAACCAACCGCAGTGCTGAAAGGAAAATTTCTGCAAAGTCCAAAGGGAATTTTGGTACGCAAAGCTTTTACTGTTTTTCAGTTCAGTGCATCGATGGTACTGATTTGTGCGGCAGTCGTTATCTTCAATCAGCTTCAGGCAGTTCAAAACAGATCCGTTGGTTTTAACAAAGAAGAAGTGATCGTCATACCAGTAAAAAATCAGGATGCATTGAGAGATCGCTTCGCACACGTTCAGACAGAATTCAGGCAACTTGCCGGTGTGAAGGAAGTTTCAGCCGCATCTAGCATTCCGGGTCGATCATTCAATCAAAATGAAATTTTTGAATCGACTCATCCTGAAAATGACATTGATGCTTCCGAACTCGTTGTTGATCACGATTTTCTTAAAGTATTAAACATTTCGCTGGCGGAAGGACGTGATTTTCTAAGGGAGAATCCTGCAGATGCAGACAATGCATTTCTGATTAACGAAACTACGGCGCGCAATCTTCATCTCGATCATCCGGTTGGAAAGCAAATTACCTGGGAGCGAGACGGCGATGCCCTGAAGGCGACTGTGATCGGTGTTGTGAAAGATTTTAATTTTCAATCCCTGCATCACACAGTAAAACCATTGTTGATCAAATTGGGAAATAATGGTTTCAATTACATCGTTCTAAAACTCAACACCAATGATTTCAACAAAACGATTAAGGAAATAGAGGGGACCTGGAAAAAATTCGACAACAGGTTTACGTTCGAGTTCTTTTTTCTGGCTGATAATCTTAACCAGCAATATCGCAATGAGCAAAATATCAATCGCGTTATCATTGCATTCTCCGGAGTAGCCATTTTGATTGCCTGCTTTGGACTGCTGGGAATCGCAGCGCTCACATTCCGCAACAAGACTAAAGAAATCAGTGTGAGAAAAGTTCTCGGTGCTGAGTTCCATAATCTCGTGGTTTTGTTGCTTAAGGATTTTACTATGCTGATTTTGATTGCCGTAATCATCGCTACACCCGTTGTAATCTGGATCATGCAAAACTGGCTTCAGAATTTTGCGTATCGCGTTACGTTGAATCCAATCACTTTCATTGGCGCGGGAATGTTTTTGATTTTACTTTCATGGATTACATTAGGCTACCTCACGCTGACATTGGCAAGAATCAACCCGGCCACTACGTTGAAGAGCGAGTAGTCTTTAAGGTGATATAGAACCAGAAACACTTGGTATGTAAAGCGCGTAGCACAACGGGTTTATTTTTTCTGGAAGTTAATTCATGCTGGTCTTTCCTACAACCGAGAGATTGTAGTCCTCAGAGTCCCGGAGACCGGTGACTCTGAGGGGGGAAAGGGTGTGCGGTATGGAAACAATTTCACATTTTACAACCGATAACTATCGGTTGGATATTCAAACCGTAAAATGTAAACCTCTAACCCGATAGCTATCGGGAGTAAAAGAATTACTTCCCCGCCCCTTTCGTCCACGTATCCCTTAACGTCACGGTACGGTTAAAGATCAACTTATTCGAAGTAGCATCAGCGTCGAGGCAAAAATATCCCATGCGCAAAAACTGGAAATGTTCACCTGGTCTTGATTTGGCAAGCTCGGGTTCAGCATACACAGTTTTCAAAATTTGCAGTGAGTTGGGATTAAGGTGATTTGTGAAATCATCTTCGATAGCATTCATGTCCTCTGTTAAGAAAAGGCGATCATACAAGCGAATTTCCGCTGGTACTGCGTGCTGCGCGCTCACCCAATGAATGACGCCCTTCACATTAATTCCCGACGTATCGGAACCGCTACGGCTTTCGGGCACGTAAGTACAACGCAGCTCTGTTACCGTTCCATTCGCGTCTTTGATGAAATCTTCGCACTTGATAATGAACGCGCTCTTTAAACGCACCATTTGCCCTGGCGCAAGGCGGAAATATTTTTTCGCTGGCACCTCCATAAAGTCCTCACGTTCAATCCACAGTTCTCGCCCAAAGGGAAGCTCGCGGGTGGAATCTCCTTCCGGCAAATTCTCGCTCCGTAATAACTCAGATTTCCCTTCGGGATAATTAGTGATTACTACTTTCAATGGATCGAACACTACCATTCGCCGCTCGGCAATTTTATTCAGGTGTTCTCGCAGACAGAATTCAAGCAAACCGATATCAATCAGATTGTCGCGTTTGGCCACCCCAATCCGATCGCAAAATTCGCGGATAGCCTCGGGCGTGTAGCCCCTCCGACGTGCAGCACTTAACGTTGGCATGCGAGGATCATCCCAGCCATTGACATGCTTCTCATTCACCAGTTGCAAAAGTTTGCGCTTACTCATCATGGTATACGTCATGTTGAGTCTGGCGAACTCATACTGATGGGAAGGGTATATCTCGAGTTTGGCTATAAACCAGTCATACAATTCGCGATGGGGAACAAACTCCAGGGTGCAAATGCTGTGCGTAATCTGCTCGATAGAATCACTTTGGCCGTGTGCAAAATCGTACATCGGATAAATGCACCACTTGTCACCTGTTCGGTGATGATGGGCATGTTTGACGCGATACATCACGGGATCGCGCATCAGCATATTGGTGTGCGACATGTCTATTTTGGCGCGAAGAACTTTTGACCCATCCGGGTATTTACCATCCTTCATCTCGGCGAAAAGCCTTTTGTTTTCCTCAATCGATCGCCGGCGATAAGGGCTGTCTGTTCCTGGCTGCGTAGGCGTTCCTTTCTGAGCTGCCATCTCTTCGCTTGTGCTGTCATCTACATAGGCCAGTCCCTTGTCGATCAAAATGTTAGCATAGGTGTACAGTTGGTCGAAGTAGTCGGAGGCATATAATTCTTCAGCCCAATTAAATCCCAACCACTGAATGTCCTTTTTAATGCTCTCCACATACTCGGTTTCTTCTGTTACCGGGTTAGTGTCATCAAAACGCAGATTTGTTTTGCCGCCATACTTCAACGCCAGACCAAAGTTCAGGCAAATGCTTTTGGCGTGGCCCAAATGCAGGTAGCCATTGGGTTCCGGCGGAAACCGCGTAGCAATGTTCTTATATTTTCCATTCTTCAAGTCAGACTCAACGATCTCTTCCAGGAAGTTCAAACTCTTTTCTTCGGCCATATTGAATTTTAAAAGAGCGTAAAGATAAAATATTGTGCCTTCATTAAACAGGCAGGGCTACGTAACCTGGGATTTTTTTTATCTGTGGCCCTGTGCAGTTTTGAAAATGCGCTGAGACTCCTGGAGATGTCGCACGCGATATCTGAACTTACATAGAATTGACGAGAAGTTTCTCTTCGTAGACTCCCGAATTCCTCGCACAACGCCGGCGGCAAATGCATCAGCGGCTTGTCTTGCTCCTTCTGGGCTCGTTTCTTCCCAAATGGGATGAGGGTTGAAATGAAAGTTGTACCTTGTCTCCAGCGAACTCAATCAAGATTAAACGTCTTCCGAATTGTCTCCGATGACAACAGGGTTTGGATGGATTCCTGTACCTCCTTCGGTTTGAGAAATGGGTGTTGAGCAAATAAAGTCCTGTACTCTGACAGAACATCATTAGAATAGGTTTCAACCTTATCAGGAGAGACGCTGTCAATTGTGGCAATGGCATCTCTTTGAAAATGCAGACTGACGGGATCAACAAAACCTAGTTTAATATAACTGGCAGTTTTACGCGCACAACGACACGGATTCTTTTTGTTGATCAAACCGCATTTGTTGTTCATAAAATTATAAAGCTGCTGCTTCGCGCGGTGTAATTTAATCCTGAAGTTTTCTTTGGAGATCTCCATGACTTCACTGCCAACAGAATCAGGAAACTCAAACAACTCCCCTAAAATAAAGATTAGTCTTTGCTCCCTGTCCAGACAAAGCAGCATGGCTTTCATGCAGCCGAGTTTCGCTTCCTGAACTAAAAGATTTTCTTCTACCTCATATTTATGCCCTGGAAATTCTTCATCTGGTATTTCATCAAGATCTCGGGCAAAAGAATCGAATGTCATGGAATACATTTCATACCGACGCCGCTTCATGTTAAGAAAATGATTCTTAACGATCCGATAAACCCACGTCTTAAAATCACTTTCTTGTCTGAACGTACTAAGCTTAGTCATGATCTTCACCAAAACCTCTTGCGTGATATCCGCGGCATCTTCCCTATGTGCAATAAAGGATAATGCCACGTTAAATATCCAGTCCCGATATCGCTCGAGAAGGTTTTCAAGTGCTTTTCTATCCCCTTCTATTGCTCGATTGATTAATTCGCTATCCTCCATAAACTTATAGTTAAGAACCTTCTGCCAGATTGCAAGGCTGACAGAAGTCTCCGATTGTTTAACGTTGATCCAACAAGTGTTGTCCGAATGGATTATCGAAAACCATTAACCATTTTCCATTTACCTGTTTCCTCAGCACGACTACGGAGAGTCCAGATTGTTTGATCTCATTTCCATCAGGCGTCTTACCTGTCATTATCCATGGAGCAAAGTGCATAGCGAGACTTCCATTCAGAAATACTTCATGGCCGGAATACTCGAATTTTGGATTTACAGCGAAGAACCCTTTAAAACCTTCGCTGATAGCGTCTATTCCTGAAGAAGGCTTTTCCGGGTCAAAGACAATTACGGCATTTGGCTCATAGCTTGCCAGTACGCTTTTGAGATCTTTCTTGTGAAACGCATCAGTCATATTGAGGATGACTTCCATGACTTCATTTTGTTCCGGGGTGAATGTTCTTACTTTTTCCATAGTGTTTTTTGTTTGAGCGTTAATGACTAGGCAAGCCATTAGCGAGCCGGCCGTTAATAGCACGAATTTTAAATTCATAATTGTTCCGTTTTTCATTTAGACACCTTCCAAACACGACTGTTACAGTTGAATTCGCTTTAAAAAGTATTTCGCAGACCCTCAGCTAAATTAGCATAAGGATCATGGCCCGACCTGCAGGAAAAAAGCCACTGTCCCTCCCGCCCAGTCTATTGTCCATTTAGCCAAGTAATGTACAATACGTATCCAGATAAATTTGCCTTGTTAATAATCGTATATGAAATCATTTACAACGTACTCGTTGCTGGCGCTGCTCTTTATCAGTTTCGAAAGTGAAAGCGCCGACTCTAGAAATGACTTTAAACCACGCAAAATGAAAACGAACAAAGAAAAAGCAATTGCAATCAACAAAGCAGTTCAAAGCGGCGACGCGGAAAGCGCGGCGGCTTTGGTGACAGAGAATTATATTCAACACACCCCGAATGTTCCTGATGGAAAAGGTGGATTACGAATACTTGTAACCAAAATCAAGAACAAGGAAATTCCTGCTCCGAAAATCAACAATGTAAGAGTCTTCGAAGATGGCGAATTTGTAATACTCCACCACGACGTCAATTGGCCAAACAGGAAAGCTATGTTTGAAATTTACAGATTTGAAAATGGCCTGGCTGCGGAGCACTGGAGTGGCATCGCTGACCACCCCGAAACAACAGTCAATGGACATTCAATGGTCGACGGTCCAACAGAAGTTGCCGATAAGAATCTTACTCAAAAGAATAAGGAATTTGCAGCTTCCTGTATGCAAACTGTATTGATCAATAGCCAATTTGATAAACTATCAGAATTTTATCATCCGGATATTATTCAGCACAATCCATTCATTGACAACACGGTGCCTGGTTTATTGAAGGGAGTCGAAGAACTGCAAAAGAAAGGTATCTCAATCGAAATAAAGAAGATCTTTAAAGTGTTTGGCGAAGGCAATTTTACATTGGTTTGCTCTGAAGGAAAATTCGCGGGCAAGCATACGGCATTCTTTGATCTGTTCCGCATAGAGGATGGCGTCATTGTAGAACACTGGGATGTGTTACAGGAAATGCCTGAAAAAATGGCCCACGAAAACGGCTTCTTCAAGGCATCCCTCTACAAGAGAATTGGCGGTTATGATGCCATTGCGGGATTTGTAGACCTGGCATTTCCACGTGTATCTGTGCATCCTCAACTTCAGAAGTATTTTATTGGTCACGCTGACAATAGCAAATACCGTCAAAGACAATTGATCATTGATAAATTAGTAAGTACTCTTGAAGGTCCCACGATATACCTTGGCAGACCACTGGATGCCGTGCACAAAGGGCTAAATATTACCGCTGAGGAATGGAATGTCTTTATGCAAATCCTGACGCATGCAATGGATGAGAGAGGGATTGCAGGTGATGTCAAGCAAGACTTTGTGGAAACATTTCAAAATGTGTTTCGAAGCGTGACGGTTGAATCGGAGATGAGCAAGTAATAATTTTACCTACAATACGCGATAGCCTTGTGACTACATAATTGCGAGGCTATCTTGTTCATAAAATAATGCACTATGAAAGTCGGACTTTTGGCTTATGATGGATGCACACCCTCAATGATCGCAGGCGTACTCGATATATTATCCTTTGCGAACGATCGCTATCAAGCTAACAAAAAGGAAGATTTGTTTGATATTTCCATTATCACTGAAACCGGACAACCAGCGAATGGGTTCAGTAAGTTTCCCATCCAAGCGCAGCGGAGTATTAAAACTAAATCCGAATTTGATCTCATATATATTCCAGGATTTGTTGGTGACCTGGAAAGCATAATAATCCAACAAAAAAAATTGATTGACTGGGTAAAAAAACAGTATCAAAAAGGCGTAACGCTGGCTGCTGCCTGCAATGGCAATTTCTTACTTGCTGAAACGGGTGCACTCGATAAACGAAAAGCCACCACACATTGGAGCTTGGTTAACACGTTTAAGCAGCGTTACAAAAAGATTACTGTAGAACCTGAAAAAATCGTGATCGACAATGGTCCAGTACTGTCAGCCGCTGGCGTCACAGCCTATTTTAACCTTGCGATTTCTTTGGTAGAACGATATGGATCCAAAGAATTGGCTCTTGCTAGTGCAAAAGTTTTTCTTGTCGACTCCGGGCGAAAAATTCAAACACCTTATCAAATGTTTCATGTAACAAAAAATCATGGCGATGAAGAAGTTATACAAGTGCAGGAATGGCTGGAGGCAAATTACACGAAGATCGTTACACTCGAAAAAATGACGCAGGTTTGCAACCTTACCAAGAAAACTTTGACGAGACGGTTCAAAAAAGTAACAGGGGACTCGCCCATGTCATATCTCCAAAAGCTAAGAGTGGAAAATGCAAAACGCATGCTCGAATCAAAAAAGGTAGCGTTTAATGAAATTACCTGGAGAGTGGGTTACAATGATATAAGTTCCTTCCACAAAGTTTTTAAATCAGAGACAGGACTAACCCCGATAGAATACAGGTCAAAGTTTTCACTTGTTTAAGTTACTTCACCTTATTTTTTAATACCTTACTTAATTCTCGAACAACAGCGGCTTTATCTTTTTTGATTTTCTGTCCCAATTCCTTTCTAGGGCAATTCTTATTATACTTTGCCCCCCAGTCCATCAGTTCAATTATTACTGGCATTAAGTCCGCGCCCTTTTGGGTAAGACTATAAATGTATTTTGACTTATTCGCAGGCGCCACTTCTCTAACTAATATGTCTTCATCTTCAAGGATGGCCAGCCGGCTGACAAGAATATTTGTAGCAATTCCTTCTTCTGACTTCAAAAACTCACTGTAAGACATTTTCCCTCTCAGCATAACATCCCTGATAATCAAAAGCGACCATTTGTCCCCAATGACATCAAGGGAACAGCTTATTGGGCAATCAGATCTTTTTTTGTCCATATTTACAAAGTTATTGCAAAATGCAATAACTTCCTATATTTGTACTTGCATTTTGCAACAACAAATAATTAAAACTCTATATCTATGGAAAATCGAGCAATCACAAAGCAACTTCTCGAGAGCTATTACAAAGGTTTTGCTGCCAAGAGCAATTGGGAAGACACTATCGCCGATGACTTTCAGTATGTAGGCGGTGACATGACTAATACAAAGCCAGTAGTCGGAAAACAAGCATACATTGAAATCATAAAACGTTTTTCACAAAGGTTCGAATCAATGCGAGTAAAGCAAATGGTCGTCGACGAAGACAAGGCAAGCGTAATTGGCAATTATGATTTTCAGTTTCCGAACGGCCAGAAAATTAATGGTAACGTCTCTGAGAATTGGACGGTTAAAAATGGAAAGCTTCAATCACTGACGTTGTACTTCGACACACTAACTTTCATGTCGAATTTAAAGTAAATTGAAATGCCTTATAGCACCTGCTTACCAGTCAGAGCACATCGGTCACATGGTATCATGCATTGGGAAACAGAATGAGATAGAGCAGCAAGGAAAATTACATTCCCAATGCTAATTTTTTTGTGATCTTCATAAGTCCCGTTAGGGACGACATATCGGTAGAAAAAATATTTCTGTGCGCCTCGTAATCCCGTTAGGGATGTTATATTTTTTGCGTGTTAAATGTATTTACAATTTAGTCCAGCATTGTGACCTTCATTTAACTTATCGCTACTAAAAGAACGATTCAATTTTAAATCTTCTGGAACAATGGAATATCACCAAAATACAAATAGAATGAATCTCTTTTAATCCGACAGAAGTTAGTAGCATGGGAATTATGCTAGATCTTTTTGAAGGTTGCTTCTTTCGAAGTCAATCAGCCATTTTTTCCTTGCAAGACCACCCCCATAACCTGTAAGGTCTCCATTCTGCCCAATCACCCGGTGACATGGTATAATGATTGATATTCTGTTGCATCCATTGGCCGAGGCAACTGCTCTTACCTTTTGAAGTTGATTCATTTTAATCGCTTGTTCTTTATACGATATTGTTTCTCCATATGGAATAGTACGCAAGGAATTCCAAACGGTATGTTGAAAATCAGTGCCAGGCATAAAAACTTGAACGCTGAACGCTATGCGTTTGCCTTCAAAATATTCATCAAGTTCCTTTTGCGTTTGAACAATGTGATGATTACTTCCTGGTAGAATTACCGCATTTAATCTTTTTGTTAAATCTTTAAATTCGGTTTCAAGCATCTTACGATCTGTAAATTCCAGCAAGCACAAACCCTCTGATGTTGCACAAGCAAACATTGGTCCCAGCGGCGTAGTGAATCTCGCAATATGAATTACGGCCTTCCTTTTAGAATGTGTTGGAGCATTGCCAAACACAGAACGATAACGTTCATTAAACCCACTCATTGAATTATACCCTACATCAAAAGCTGCTGTGGTAACAGCGTCACCTACCGAAATTCTTTGGTAGGCCGAGTTTATGCGAAGTAATCTTTGATACGAATGAAAGCTCATTTTATGATTTTTTTGAAACCATCTCCTCAATTGACTCGGCTCAATATTCCGATTTTTCAAATCCAAATCGCTTATTCGTAAATAGGGGTCTATCAAAAGTTCGTGCATCAAGTCCTGGATATGTTTTGGGGTTTCGTTGGCTTTCTCCAATGGTTTGCAAACTTGGCAAGGCCGATATCCATTCTGTAATGCTTCCTGGGTTGAGTCATAAAATATAACGTTCTCAGGCTTCGGCTTTCTTGCCGCACACACCGGGCGGCAAAAAATTCCAGTAGTCTTAACAGCGGTAACAAAAACGCCTTCGAAGGACGCATCCCTATTTAGCATCGCTTTATATTTCTCCTCAAAAGACAAATTACTTTTCATGTAATAGCTATTTTATAAGGGGGATGGAGTAATTGATTATTAGTCGGGTGTTAACGCTGGTCGTATGCTCATTAAATCCAGCTCCTACTGTTAAGGCTATGGCAAAGGTACTGAAAGAAATCGGCCGAACTAGTACAGGACTGATTCCGAACGTGTAAGTCCATGAATCAGGAAGTTCAGCTTGTTGCGGAAAAAACAAAATTTCACTAAACCAATTTGTAACAAATGTCCACTGCTGGTCAATTGCTTTACTATATACCGGCGATCCAAGATAAGTGTAATACCCATATGAATCCCCTTCATCTATATACGCACCCACATCAGCGAAATAGTTTCCCATTTTAATTGTCAGCCCTGAGGAAATAATAGGTGAATACGACGCAGTTTCATTTGTGAAATTGTAATTTACTACATGGGGCAAGCGAACGAAGTAATCTACTTTTACCTCCTGGCCGGAAACTTGTTTAAAAAACATTAAAGCAAGCATTAGCGTGACGATCTTTTTCATTGATTAAAATTATACTGCAATGAAAGGGAATCGCGATGGCAGTCGCTACCGAAAAATTAACACACATTTTTTTTGTAAACTGATTATTAAAACGACCGTTGAAATAAAATGAAACAGGAATACGTGTTGTCAACATTCGATCGGGCAGATCACCAGATTCACGTGTGGTGCGTCATTCATATAAATAGAATTTTCATTTAATGTGAGATCTTTATTCCTGAAATGACTCCTTATTTCAATTTAAAAAGCAATGCTAACTTGAAAAGAGTGTTTCCTGAATGCTCAACGCGAAATTGTGCAGGCAAATATTTGAAAGAAAATATGGAACGTCCAACAAATAAGCAAGGGAACCAAATTTGATTCCCTTGCTGCAATACGTTGATCGCCTAAAACTATTCCTTAACCGCTCCCTGTATATTCGAAACGAATGCATTCGAAGTTTTGAAATCGCCATTCATCGTCGCACCGGATTCTTTCACCAATCCCCAGCCACCGCTGTTAGCAACCGTTGAATTTTTAAGAATCAATTTCGCAGAATTGTCTCCATCGAGACCCAGGTTTGCCTTCGTGTTGGATAAACCTGTTAAGAATACGCTACCTCCATAAGCAACATCAACAAAATCAAATTCATTACGATCATCGTTTGAAATGATTGCTATTCCTCCCCAGTAACCTTGGGTCTTGTTCACACCCGTGAAGACGATCCTTTTAGTGGCATTACCCTTAGCAATGATATAAGAGTTGTTGATTCTTTGCACGATGAAAGTTTTATCGGCAGCGAATTCAAACACCGCCCCCGGATCGATCACTACGCCGGATCTGATCTCAACGTTTCCACTGACATAGTATTTTGTCCCATCGGCGAACGCTTTCCATCTTACCTCCGCCGCACGTTGTAGTACCGAGCCGAGGATCTCCACTGTCTTTGTAGTATTGCCATTTGAGAAAAGCGAAGCAGGGTCAAGTTTACCGACTTCGTTGGCCGGCAACGCAAGCGGAGCACCATCGATGTTCTTGATCTCATTGTTAGAGAACGATGCTATCACTGAACCTAATTCGGCGTAAAGTCCATAACCCTTCCCATCTGTAATCACGCTGTTCTTGATAGAGAGACTTGTTACATTTCCTCCATCGAGGCCTATACTGCCCGTGATGCCTGGAATGTTCGGCAAAGTTCCGCTGCCAGCATTTGATATTTCGACGAACTCAAGAGCGTTCAGAACATTGCTTGACGAAATTGAAATTCCGCGCCAGAATCCTTTCGTATGTGTTCGGCCTGAAAACGTAATCTTCTTATCAGCAGTACCCACTGCGTTGATGTAGGCAGCAGCATCCAAAACATTCAGACCCTTTTCCGCTGCAAATTCAATATTAACACCCGCCTGAATCTTTAAACCTGACCGAATATCGAGATTGCCCGAAATGTAGTACGGAGTTCCATCGTGGAACGCATGCCAAACTACTTCATTCTGATGCAACGTTAACGAACCTATTATTTCCACAGCGTCATATCCGTTGTTACCTGTGAAACTGTTGTCAGACTGAAGGTTTCCAATTTGATTAATCGGCAAAGCGATACTTGTTCCTGCGTTACCACTAATTGTTACGTGACTTGCCTCGGAGAGCGATGCGTAATTTTCAACGTAGATACCATAGCCACCACCGTCGGCGATCGTTGTGTTTTTAACTTTCATCACCGAGTTGTTGCCTCCGTCGATAGCAAGACTTGCAGAAAGATTGGTAAGTCCTTCCAGTAAACCACTGCCTGCCTGGTGTATTTCTACAAAATCGAATTCATTTTCCGTGCTCGGTGAGTTCACAATTATCCCGGTCCAGCTTGGCGCAGTTGATTGACCTCCATTGAAGATAATGTGGTTTTGTTCGTTTCCAATAGCTATGAATTTGCCTGTGTAATCTACGGTAAGCTGACTTCCTGCGGCCATCTGCACGACGACGCCAGGCTCAACCGTCAGGCCCGCACGAATGTGTATAGACTTCGTTACAATGTAATCGGTTCCGCCTGGTGTTGGATTAATATTTTTCCAGACAACATCGGCGTTGACATGTTCGGAGATCGTCACCGGGAATTGTACGTCGGGGGCCGTCGCAGTAATGGTAACCTCAACGCTTGACGTGTTCTCTCCATCGGATACTGTGAGTTTCAGTTTGTATGAGCCTGCATGTGTTGGTTTAAAAGTAATCTTGTCGGTGGTGGTATTGGTAAGAACAACAGTGCTTCCCTGGGGCTGCGAAAGAATCTCCCATTTGAATGTTAGTGTTTCTTTTTCAGGATCGCTGGAACCTGATCCATCAAGTACAACATCGTCCCCAACTTTAACAGAAAGATTTGATGGGGTTCCCACCACCTTTGCACTTGGGCTTTGATTAACAACTGGTTTTGGTTCGTCCTCATCATCTTTGCACGAGGCGATGAAGGCAACAATAAATACAAATAGTAAGGGCTTAAGAAAGTTTGTCATATGGTTTAAAAAGATTTAAATGTTTCAACATGGTGAAGGCGAGTTACGGACGCCACGGGACCGTCACCCACCCAAGCTTTGAGGTTCACATTTTTTGAGGCTTACACGAAAAGGCTTGACTACGGGACCTACGTTAAAAGGAGAAAAAACTACGCGAAACGATTTATTATATGCATGTGGCTTAAAATTGTGGCGCTCATTCCATAAGTCGCGTCACCTAGCAAAGTGTAGAGGAAAAAAGTTATATAACTTTTTAATTGCAATTGCGCGATAGCAAAAAACTTGCACAGCAACAAACAGTGGATAGATGAAACGAGGCCTTGAGGATATCTGTCTCTGCCCTGTGATGTACAGTTATTATTACAATGGTTTTATTTCTGGCGACTTGTTTCCACATCAACTTACATAACTTTCAAGGGCGCGAATAATTACAGGAAAAAATATGCATAGGACACAACTATTCAAGAAGGCTCCATTATTCCATTATGTACTGGGCAGTCTTTAGCTGTGGACTTTTAGTGCATAACATGAAAAGACGGCGCGCAGAATTCCAACGACCGAACGGATATATCGACACCAGTGGTAATGTGCCATTTCTTCTATCGCCACATCGGCTCAAGGCCAGAACACCCGTTATTCACAGAGGAGATCATAAACCGTTTGAACGAATGGATGCAAAATTACCGCCAGCCTAATCCGGGTGCGACATGCTTTAAAATGGACGACAATACGTGAACATTATAATCAACCCCTAACGTATTGGGTATGGTCAAGAGTAGTGTATCCGCTTCCTGGATCGCCTCATCCGTTGATAACTCTTTTATGAGCTGATCAGGTTCGGCAGCATAGCTTCTTCCGAAAATAGCACGTTTGTCACTTTCGATATAACCGATTTGATCTGCGCGGTTCCTTTCCTGTCCAAAGAGATACTTGTCCTGATCGTTTACCAAGGCAAAGATGGATCGGCTTACAGAAACCCTTGCCTCACGCTGATGCCCTGCCTTTTTCCATGCCTCTTTGTACATTCTGATTTGCTCTGCCTGCTGTACATGAAAAGGTTTGCCGCTTTCATCAAATTTCAATGTAGAACTTTGCAGATACATTCCATTTTCGGCTGCCCACACTGCGGTAGCATTCGATGCAGCACCCCACCAGATCCGGTCGCGCAAGCCTTCAGAGTGAGGTTCTAATCTCAGCAACCCCGGAGGATTTGGAAACATCGGATTTGGATTGGGCTGGGCGAATCCAATACCCTTTAACTTAGCCAGGAATTGTATTGCATTCCTGCGTCCCATGTCCGCATCCGTTTCGCCTGCCGCGGGTTCATAACCGAAGTGGCGCCATCCATCAATGACCTGTTCGGGCGAACCTCTGCTGATGCCCAGCTGCAGCCTGCCTCCTGATATGAGATCAGCAGCTCCCGCATCTTCTACCATGTACAGCGGATTTTCATAGCGCATATCAATCACAGCAGTTCCGATCTCTATCTTCTTTGTCTTCGCGCCGATGGCTGACAATAAAGGAAACGGTGACGCTAGCTGCGCAGCAAAATGATGCACCCGGAAATACGCGCCATCCAATCCAATTTCTTCAGCAGCTACTGCAAGGTCGATAGACTGAAGCAATGCATCGCTTGCCGTACGCGTTTGATAACCCTGGTGGTTAGCCCAATGTCCAAAAGACAAAAATCCAATTTTCTTCATAATGAATGCTCCGGTCTATAACAGCGGGCAAAGATAAAAATTTGCGCGTAAAGTGGCGGGTTACCAAACACAGCGCCTTTATCTAGTCGCTAAAAAAATTAAAATCCGTTTGTTCTTGCAGGATGGCGGCTGAGAGAATGAAAATGTTATGCAGCATCCAATCAAGTAATGATTTTGTTGGATAATGATCCATGATCGCCTTACAGTTTAGTAATGGATATAGACGCAATTCGTACCTATATGGAAAAAGGATAGTAAGGTTCAATGCTATTCGTAGCAGTAACGTCAAATGTTACCTTATCATTTTTGAGTTTTTCATCCATTCAAAGAGTGGCTCCATCCAGCCTTGATGTTTGAAAATAAATCCATGACCTCCCGCGGGATAAATATGCATCTCTACCGGAACCCTATGATGTCTAAGCTTTTGAAAATAAACAATGCTGTTATCAACATCGACCAACTTATCATCAGCAGCATGTGTAATATATGCCGGAGGGGTATGCTCATCAACACGAAGCTCGCTTGAAAATCTATCTATCAGTTCTTTGTCAGCATTTGTTCCTAAAAGATTCCTCCTTGAATCCAGGTGCGTTAAACTATCCTGCATACTAATGACGGGGTAAACTAATATTTGAAAGTCGGGACGAAGCGAGGTACCGCTCTTATTTTCAATCCATGTTTCCTTATACATCGTTGCCGCGGTCGACGCCAGGTGACCCCCAGCAGAGAAACCCATTATTCCAATTTTATGGACATCAAGTCCCCATCGCGCTGCATTTGTCCTTACTATCTTAATTGCTTGTAGTGCATCCTGAAGAGGCCCTATTTTCTTATCCACAAGCATAGAATCTTCCGGAAGACGATATTTTAAAACAAATGCGGCAATACCCCTTTTAGCCAACTCCTTTGCTGTAGAAACACCTTCGCCTTGAAAAACAATTACCTTATAACTACCCCCGGGGCAAATAATCACCGCAGTACCAGTCGATTTTTCCTTTTCAGGAAGATAAACTTCCAGCGTTGGGATAATTACTTTTCGGACTAGCCCGGCAGTTGGTTCCTTCTCCGAATCTTTCGCTTTTGGAGATTTCGAATTTGGGATATCTCCCGGATATAGATTAATGATTTCCTGCGCTGATGCAACACCGGAATACGTTAAAAAGAAAGCAATAAAAATTACGATTGTTTTCAACAACCGAGGTGAATTCGGCTTCATAATTTTATTTTGTTGTCATTTAAAAAGCAATGGCGCGAATTCGTGAAGGCTTCTTCGCCAGCTTTGCCACTCGTGCGCTGTAAGGGGCGAAACATAAAAATGAGTATTGATTCCTGCTGCCTGAAGTGCTTCCGTATTTGCTTTTGGATCACCACCCATGCCGCTTCTTCGATTTTCAAGCTCGCGACTGCCATAGCTGACAAATAAAAGCTTTGTTTTCGTTTTGAAAGCCGGTGCTTCATTAACATCTTCCATACTAATGCTTCCCCCACTGAAGATTCCGATATGCGAGAACTTATCAGGATTCGCAAGCGTGATAATGCGGGTCTGCATTCCACCCATCGATAGTCCTGCCATCGCGCGGTGCCCTTGATCTGCTATCGTACGATAATCGGCATCGATCATGGGGATAATGTCTTCTAACAAAGTTTTCATAAAGCCATCAGCCCAACCCTTAGGAGGCCAAGTACCGGCAGCACGATCCTGAGGTCGTGGGGGTGCCGCCTGTCCTGGCATGCGCCATGTTCCATTATCCATCACGATGATAAAGGGTTTTGCTTTTCCTTCAGCGATCAGATTATCCATAATAAGATTAGTTTTTCCCTGACTCGCCCATCCCGTCTCGTCTTCACCACCGCCGTGTTGAAGGTAAAGAACAGGATAGCGCTTTTTAACATCCTTATCATATCCCGGTGGTGTATACACAAAGCAGCGGCGCATGGCGTTATTGCTCTTCGAAAAATAGATATGCTCGCGTATTTGACCATGCGGAACATTCTTCAAACTGTAAAAGTCTTGATCCTTTGCCGGAATTTCAATGCCGCTTCCCCAGCGACTTGCACCATAAAAATATACGCTATTCGGATCAGGTACGGCTGCGCCATCAATCCATATTTGATAGTAGTGAAACCCCTCATCTTGCGGATTAGTATCACCCGTCCATACTCCGTTGGCATCCTTGACTAGCTCATATTTAACGCCACCAATATCGAACAGTACCTTTGTTGCTTCAGGCGCTGAAATACTGGCGCGAACGCGACCCTCCGAATTCACCTGGGGAAATTGCTTACCTAGTTGATTGGTAGACGCAGGCTTAAAATCCTCTACGGCTTTCGCCTGATCCGATTGCGCGAAACTATAGCCACTCATTAGCATGGCAACAATGAGAACAAAAATATTTGTTCGATTCATTTTATAAATTAATGTCATCATCATAAGGGGTATACTAGTCTTGTTGATTTTTAACGACGAAGTATTAAGTTGATTCACTCGCGCTTTCTATATCCTTGCTCGATGATAATTACTTGCATTTGATATCAAGAAGGCGATCATGCTTTTTGTTGTTATTTGAAATTTTTGCTATCCACTTTCCAGTTAGGATTTTTTGAAAGACCGCTGGGATTTCCAGTGAACATTTTGCCGGCACCTTTATCATTCTTCAGCTGCCACTGAAACCATGCTGTGGCAACTTTGGCAAATTCTCCTCCGTGAGGTTGCCCGTATGTTCCTCCGTGTCCTACATCCATATTGGCTACAAAAACAGGAACTTGGTTAATGCGATTAAAATCATCCATACCATTTGCATAGGCGATATCTTTTTCTCCACCTAAAAGATAAAGTGTTGGTGTATGGATCTTAGACAATTGATCCTTCGTCAGCGGTGGCATACCGGGCATTCCACCTCCTGGGTTAGCCAGAATACCGCTGTTACAAATAACTGTCGTCGTGACGCGTGGGTCGGGAGCAGTCTCCAGCGCCTGGAGTCCGCCACATGACATCCCACTTACTGCAATTTCTTTGACATCTAACTTGCCATAATAAGGACTTGCTTTATCACTGTTTTGAGCGATAGCCCAATTGATAGCATCTGTCATTTGAGATGATGTCGAACGATCGCGAGTGCGCTCACCTTCCTTCGGCATAGGTCCAATCGCGATTACCATAAAGCCGTAAGATGCTACTTCAGATAAAAAGTTTACATGCTCCCACGGTGAATTGGCGCAGGCACCATTGCCCCACACAATGATTGGAAGTTTGCCTTTCTTTGTTGCAGCAGTTAAGTCTGCGGGTTTAAAAACCGTATGCGTCGGAAGAGAATTTTCTGAAACCATAATGGCTTTGAAAGGTCCTGTTCCACCGTCCTCTATAACTCTTGATGTAACGGCTGCGGTAGGCGCAGAATTCTGTGCCGAAACAGGATTCATAAAATAAAATCCGGTGCCTATCAGTAAAAGAACTAGCATGCTAATTTTTTTCATCATCAAATTATTGTTTTGTGGTTATGTCAGATCTACATCGTGTGAATTTTTTCAAGGGGCTTTAAAATTCCATTTCGAGTTGTCACTGTTCACATCAAATTTTGCAAGGGTCGGTGTGCTATCACCGGAAGATACCAGCGCTAATTTCTCTTTTGAATTGGGAACTTCCTTAGGCATTATTCTATATGTTCCATCGGTCAATTGATCAATTCGCCATAGTTGTTCAGGGGCACCGGTAAATGCTGGAACTGTTATAACACGTGCATCTGCTGTTGCAGCCAATGCCCTATCGGTTCCAGCGACAACTATCTTATAATACGGAGCGCCTAAATATCCGCTTGAATCAGGGGCAGGCGTAATGGTCCATTTTTGATTCGGGCGGGCCATATAATCGCCTATTCTTGCGTCAATGTTTCCGGTAGGCCAGGTGTTGATGACATCCGCTAATTCCTGTGATGGAACTGGTTTTATTGGTTCGTTATTGTCACGGCCGAATCGCATACCACCAGGCATTCTTACTAAATCAACGGCCAGTTCCAACCCATATCCTCTTCGCTCAGATTCAATTTCATAAGTTCCTGCTTTAACATTGTCGCCTGCAACAGGCCATCCATTTTTCCATACCAACGGACGGATGCCTAGAACGCTGCGGCCGCTCTGATCCAGATCTGCTTCATAATGGAAAGACATTTTTTCAATTCCATCCTCCAGCATAATCCGTCCAAAATGGCCAGGTCCAATAAGTCTTCCGCTGGTTGCAGCAACCATTTTGCCACCACCTTGGATCATGTCTCTTCCCACATTATCTATGAAAGGGCCGGTCACGTTTTTAGAACGACCCACGACAATGTTATAGGTGGAATTGGCGCCATCGCAGCAGCTGCCATGCGTGGCAAGAAGATAGTACCATCCATCGTGATAAGTTAAAACAGCAGCTTCGCAGACAATGGCTACATCAACATGTTCGTTCCCTTTTACCCGCTCGCCTGTTTTAGGATCTAACTCTACAATGCGAATGAATCCAAAATAGGTACCATAGGCGAGCCAAAGTCGGCCGGTAGTGGGATCCAGCATAAGGCCGGGGTCGATGGCATCGCATTCCTCATAGCCATCGGATGTAGCAACCACCACAGGTTCTGTGTATTTAAAATCGGGAGAAGTTGGGTCAAGCGTCTTGTTCCACATGGTAAGGATGGCACCCTTATGATTGCTACTACCACCCGTTGCGCCATACACGACAAGGTAGCGGTCACCAATTTTCATGGCATCCGGAGCCGCGCCACCACCAGGTCTTACACCACCGCCTGTCCATTTCCATCCGTCTTCGGATATCAATCCACCGCCACCAGTACCAAACGTGTAATACTTTCCTTCACATTCAACAACCGTTGAGGGGTCATGGATAAATGGCTTTCCGATCTGCGCTGTTGTTGTCTGTGTTATCAATATTGCTAACAAGGCCGTCATGCCGACTATTTTCATTCGTATCATAAATGCTTTTATTTCAGAATAATTCATACCTTAAATAGACCCGTAAATTTTTATTCGTAACTGATGCTGAAGTTTTTTACCGGCGATCCTTTTTCATCCAAAAAACGAACAGAGAAGTTACACATACCCGGTCCGTTGATTACCGCCCCACGGACGATGTTCTTTCCTTTTTTAAGCGTTAAAAGTGGAGAGGTAACATTATCAACGATCATGTCTCTGTCACCGGAAAGTATCAGGGCTTCCTTGCCATTCAACCAAAACATGCCTCCCGAATTAACGCCTGCAGTCATTCTCACATTTTTGATTTCTTCCGGGCAATCAATGACCGTGACAAGCCAGAAGAGGACACCGTATGGCGGCTTATTTATCGCATACGTAAAATGATATAAATTAAAGTTGTATGTCTTGCTGTCCAGCGCATACCATTTTAGTTCCTGTCCTCCCACCTTTACTTTTTTGCCATTTTTAGGAACGACAGTAAAATCGGTGGAAAAATTATCGGCGGAAAAGGTTGTCCGCAGATATTTTTCCGTGAGTATATTATTTCGGACAATTTCTTTCCTGATGGGTTCAAGCACCAGCCAACGTTGAATGAATCCATTGTCGTCCGGAGTTTTCTTAACGTTGGAAGCCTGAACAAAATGTTTCGTTAGGGTATGTGTCGTATCGCCCTTGATGGGTATGGGAGGCAATACTACCCGTGGTCGTCCACCAGGCGGCTGGCCTAAAGCTGTATTGGCATCTACCAGTAATACTGATAAAACGACAAAAGCCAAAGCGGGCATTAGGGATTGGTTTTTTCTGTTCATCGAAGATTCTTTTGAAGTGATTATCTGTTTTGAAAAGGGGATCATGTTAAGAGCCGGGTTGCCACTACTCTTTCGTTTTTGAACAAATGTATAAATTACACTAATACAACGCTAACGTAAAAGCTGAGTGAATGAGGCGTGAAATATTGTCGCTAGAGACGATCACGCATTGCTTCATTACTTGACTGGCGCCAGAGTCGAATATTAGGTTGCTTCGATCGATAAAATGAGGACGATGGTCTAGTAAACTTTCATTTGTTTTCAAGTATTCACGGTTTACGATAGTTTGAGCGAAATTCCAGGATATGCTAATCGTCCTGAAATGGTTATCGTTCGTTATTAACACTTAAAAAATCAAGACCATGAAGAAGATTTTGTCTGCAATTATTTTATTGGTAGCCGCAATTCCCACTTACGCGGCGGGTATAGAAGGAACCTGGAAAGCGAAAATGCAAGGACCCGATGGCGACATGGAATTGACATTCGTATTCAAACTGACAGACGGAAAATTGAGTGGTGTCGTCCGAACACCGAACGGTGATACTGAAATTACAAACACCAACGTGAATGGTAAAGAATTTTCATTTGATGTTTCCTTCAACGATATGACAATCAAGCATCATTGTACCTTACAAGAGGACGATACCATCAGCATGAAAGCTACCGGAACGCCTATGGGCGATACGGCATTGACATTGAAGCGGGACGCTACCAAATAGATTTTATTTTTTTCCGAGCAATAAACGGACCTGCGACCCCCAGCCACCAATCATCAAATCCAGCACAGCGTCGCCGTTTACATCTCCCACAGCAATGCCCCAGCCGCGAGATACGGTGGTGCCTGGAATTACTTTGCTGGTCACGTTGTTAAATACGCCATTGCCATCATTTTGCAAAGCTTGCACCTGCGCGGCTTCGAACGGTGGTGTTTTAACTGCACTTAAAATAATATCCGAGTAACCGTCGTGATTAAAATCTACAATCGTACCCGAATAGCTGGATAATTTCTGCGCCGGAATTCTTTTTTCTGTTTCGTCTTTAAAACTTCCCTTGCCATCATTGATCAGCAAACGGGCTGTTGGATCTTTATCCCATGGGCCGCCGTTACTGGTAAGGTTTATAAATAAAATATCTGTATGTCCATCGCGGTTAGCATCAAACGCCAACACATCACGGGTGTGCAACGGTACCAATAGTTCAAGTTTTTCGGAATGCTCTTTAAATTTTCCGTTTCCATCGTTAAAAAACAAACGATTTGGCGGCGCTTCATTGCCTACCACCACATCCAGCTTATAGTCACCATTTAAATCAACGAGTTTTATGGCTTGCGTTTGGTCTTCATTAGCCGGCAGACCAGCCGTTGTATAATCGATAAAGTAGCCGGGTTTTTCGGAATTGTTGATCCATAAAAAGTCCTGCGCATTAGAACCGGAGTTGCCGATAATAATATCAGGTAGTCCGTCACCGTTCACATCACCGACGTCAAGACCATTACCCTCGCTTTTAGCAGGCAGGCGGTCGCTTACGTCAGTAAACGTGCCATTGGCTTTGCCAATGTAATATTCGTGCGTTTGGTCGTCTTCCGCTACGAAAATAATGTCGGCTATATTATCGTTGTTAAAATCTGCAATACGTACATGTTCTGAATCGTGATCCTTCTTTGGAAAAGCGCCTTTTTTCCATGTGAATTTTCCTTTACCATCGTTCAGGTATAAGCGATTGGGTTCCGATTCCAGTGCCAGTATCGCATCCAGGTCACGATCACTATCCACGTCCAGTAAAACCACATCGAGCGCATGTTCTCTGCCATCGACGGGCACGTGCGTTGTTGTTACATCTTTAAACCAGGCAGTTTCATTTTGCTGTGCTTGTACCAGGGTTGCAGCACACAACACACAACTAGACAATGCCGTCAACAGATTTCTAACCATGGCCAAAAGTAACGGACAATTCGGATTTAGTGAAACAAATTGACCGGGACCATTGCCCCGTCGGATGCTTTTCTTCTACCTTGAAAATCCTTAAGTTTGATTTACCAAAAACGCTGCCTGCTTTGGAAATACTGGAAACATTACAGAACGAGTTCGCCGACTTTTTTTCCATAAAGGGAATCGTCGACCTCATTCGTTCAGGCGACTACGACTCGCTGCGCACCTGGAAAGGAATTACAACAGTTCTTTCGCCCCTGATTCCATTCATTGTTATGATAGAGATCCTGCTGGCGTTTGCACATAAAAATTTTAACAGAGCGGAGTATAAGATCCCTTTCTTCATTTACGTGTTCAATCGGATTATTGGAAAATTTATTTCGTTTGGGATAGTCGCTTATTGTGTAGGCCTGTTCTCGCCGTACGCATTGGTGCCGGTTTCCCTTACGTGGTACTGGTTTATCTATGGATACATCGTCTGGGAGTTTGCACATTTCATCTATCATTACCTTGCCCATAAGGTGAGATTGTTCTGGTGCCTCCACTCCTCTCACCACGCGCCGGAGCAAATGAATCTATCCGTTACGTATGCTCATTTTTTCCTGGAAGGCCCATACGCCGATTTTATCCGGACATCCATTTGCATGCTGGCAGGTGTTCCTCCCGTGATGCTGTTCGCCATTATGTTTATTGATGGCACATGGGGCGGATTTATTCACGTTGGTGAAAACTTCATGAAGAATGCGCGTTTTGGTTTCCTCGGAAAATTCATCCTCACACCCTCGCACCACCGCGTACACCACGCGCGCAACGCCTTGTACATGGACACCAATTTCTGCAACCTGCTGAATATCTGGGACCGCGTTTTCAAGACTTATCAACCGGAACAGGATAACATCAAGATCCAATATGGTATCACCCGGAACATCAACGCGGGAAATTTTTTCGATGTATACTTTGGCGAATTTTATTACCTGGTAAAAGATGTCATCCGGGCTCCCGGCATAAAGAATAAATTCCTGTATCTGATCATGCCACCTGGTTGGGATCACACCGGCAATCATAAGCTGGCGAAAGACATCCGGCAGCAGTACATCAAAGAGCATACAGGCCAGCCATTGGTCGACCCAGTATCCGACGACCAGCTCAATCCCGAACACCCGGCGACTTCTTCGCCAGGGTCAATTGTTTGATAACTTTACTTTGGCTATCCGAGGAAGTTGATTAGTTCTTGCGCATACACATCGGGTACTTCCAACGCTGCAAAGTGTCCACCTTTTTTCATCACCGCAAAGTTTGCAACATTAACCTTTCTGTCGGCCCATGCTTTTGGAAACTGAGCTTCTTTAGGAAACAACGATATGCCTGTTGGTACCTCAACGCGTTGAGATGATTTTAATCCGCCACTATAACTGGCTCGTGCATTTTCGGCGTATACCCTAATTGATGAATTGATCGACTGACTAACCCAATATATCATAATGTTCGTGATCAATTCATCTTTCGTGATGCAGCTTTCGATGTTGCCATCATGATCACTCCACGAATAAAACTTCTCAAGGATCCAGGAAGCAAGCCCCACCGGACTATCATTCAAACCATATCCCAATGTCTGTGGTTTCGTAGACTGTATCATATTAAACGCACCTTCCGCGAAAAACCAGTGTTGGATCTGCTGTCCGAATGCCTGTTCTTCGGGTGTCATTGTACTCCAGTCTTCAGTGCCGTTGGGATAACCCACATCTGTTAAATGTATGGCTTGAATATTTTCCGGGTATTGCACCGCGAGTGACTTGGTCACATCTGCACCCATATCTCCGCCGGCTGCAACATACTTCTGATAGCCCAATACCTTTGTCATGAGCTTGTTGAACAACACTGCAACGCGGTCAATATCCATCGCAGTTTGTTGAGAGAAACCAAAGCCTGGTATTGAAGGGATTACAAGATCGAAAGAGTCTTGAAGCATGGGAATAACTTTCAGAAAGCGGTAGAAGGAATCGGGCCATCCATGGGTTAGCAAAAGCGGTATTGTCGCCTGCCCTTTTCCTTTGACATGTATAAAATGGATGGTAACACCGTCAATATCGACTTTGAATTGTGGATGTTTATTGATCTCAGTTTCGTGTTTTCGCCAGTCATATTCATTCTGCCAGTAACTCACTAGTTCGCGTAAATAATTCGGGTCAGTGCCATAACTCCAGCCAGCATTTTCGGGCTCGTCTGTCCAGCGGGTCTGCTTCAATCGGGTTGACAAATCGTTTAATACTTCCTGGGGCACTTCGACTTTAAATGGTTTCATAGTTTGATTCGTTTTGTTTGATGAATCAAAGCTACACATGGGGTTACCGCTGTCATTGTAAAAAATTTACCTGGCGCAATTCATCCTACAGCTACATGTAGCGCTTTAAGTACCGATAATAATTCAGGAAGGAAGATTTAAAATAACATCCGACACAAGCCTGTTTTCTTCTATTGCTATCTGAGACCTTATGTAATCTGTCGGACTGATACCCGAGAAATGCGAAAAATCTTTGATCAGGTGTGCCTGGTCATAATAGCCATGGCGTTGCACGATCGAAAACCAATCGACCTTGTTTTTTCCGGTTTGCAGCTCCTTCACAATACCGTGGAACCGTGACAGTCGTTGAAGATATTTAGGTGAAAAGCCTGTATGTTTTTTAAGAACGTGAATCACATGTTTTTGTGAATAGCCAGATTTATGAATTAGCCAATCAATAGGCTTTCCGATATTCTTATCGATGAACCGTACAATGTCCTGTTCCATCGAGTCTTCCATCTTATATTGCAGAAAGTAATTTTCAAGTAAAGCAAACATTTCCAAAACACACGGAGCGTTGATTATTTTTTGATACAAATGGCGAAACGACGCGCCGAGCAAATCTTCCGCTTCAATGCCGACGTGGTCGATGCTTGTTATCGGTATTTTGGTAAGGCAAAAAAAACCACCGGTTGTAAACCTGACGCTGATGATCGTTGAATCGATGTTGTTCTTATATACGATGGCCTGTTTCTGTAAACCGGAGATCCATGCCCTTTTTACTTCTTGTTTTTTCTGCAATCCTTCGTCAGGATAAATAGTATTGACGGTACGATCATTAAGTTCGATTACAAGATTGACGCCGCCATCTGGTAATTCCTTGAGAAAGGGAATGGGCAAAGATCCGCTCACGAAGACCATGTGTTCAATAAAATTTGACAACGGAAATGGTGGAACGTGCTTTTGTACTTTCATTCTTCCATTTGTTTTGTTTGCAACAAAATTAATTCACGGAAGTACAATGTACGGAAAGGTATTTTTTATTTTAAAATTATTTATCTCTTAAGACGAAAACCTATTTCCCAGACGATCTCGCAATCTGTAATAAATCAGAAAGCCATGGAGATCAAATGGAGTACCATCGTTGGATAGCATTAATCCATTGATACAAGTTTAATTCATCGAACTCCGATATTCTAAAGGCGTTACCCCTACATGCTGCTTAAACACCCGCGTGAAGTGCTGCGGATATTTAAATCCTAACTCATAAGCAATCTCGCTCACAGATTTTGTCGAATCGAAGATTTTCTCCTTTGCTACATCAATGAGTTTGAGGTGTATGTACTCGTTGGCTGACTTCCCGGTTTCTTTTTTTATCAGGTCTCCGAAATAATTAGCAGAAAGATTCAATTCACTTGCGCAGTATGCGACAGACGGCAAACCAACTTCTTGTGGTTTTTCTGATGCGAAGAAATTTTTTAGCAATGTTTCGAAGCGTTCGAGAATTCCTTTGTTAGTGTTGTCGCGCGTGATGAACTGGCGATCGTAGAATCGAACACAATAATTTAAGAACAATTCGATATTGGACACGATCAACGTCTTGCTGTGCTTATCGACAGCATGCTCCAGCTCGAATTTGATTTTGGAAAAGCAATCCAGAATGATTTGTCTTTCACGTTCCGACAGGTGCAGTGCTTCATTCGTGGTGTAAGAGAAAAAAGTGTAATCGTTGATATGGCGACCCAATGAAGTGCCGTGAATAAGATCAGCATGAAATACCAATGCCAGACCCTTTGGTTGATACCACTCTTCACCTTGCGACCCAATGACTTGACCAGGTGCTAAAAAGACGAGTGTCCCCTCTTCATAATCATAGTTGCTGATACCGTACTTAAGATCACCACACTTAATCTCTTTTAAGAATACTACATAAAATCCATAGCTCATCTTTCTTAGCTGCCGGGGTGCTGCTTTTGAAAGATCAACAACGCTAACAAGTGGGTGAAGCGTCTCATTTTTGTTGAAGGCATTGTACTGACTGACCGTATCAAATTTCAATATCTCTTCCATAGCTGGCTTTCATTTCTTGCTCAAAATTACACGTTCCCCGGCCATTTTCTACAGCAACAAGCGCTAATCAGTGAAATTGGTAGGTAAACCAGTAATCTGTATAAGGCTACGGGCTAGGGTTTGTAACATCTTTGTACATAAAAAAATCGCAAGCACGAGAATGATGAGCATGAAATATAGAAAATTGGGGAAAAGCGGCCTGGAAGTATCAGCGATTGGTCTTGGCTGTATGGGATTGAGTTTTGGATACGGACCGGCAACTGAAAAACAGGAAGGAATAAAGTTGATCAGGAGAGCCTACGAGCTTGGAGTGAATTTCTTTGATTCTGCTGAAGCCTATGGTCCATTTACCAATGAGGAATTGTTGGGTGAAGCTGTTCAATCATTTCGCGATAACGTTGTGCTGGCAACAAAATTCGGATTTAAAGGTGGTAATTCAACGGCAGGCCTGGATAGCACACCTGAAAATATACGCGCGGTCGCCGAAGCTTCTTTGAAGCGTTTAAAAACCGACAGGATTGACTTGTTCTATCAACACCGTGTTGACCCCAACGTACCAATAGAAGATGTTGCAGGGACAGTGGCTGATTTGATGAAGGAAGGCAAGGTAAAACATTTCGGCTTGTCGGAAGCCGGAATTCAAACCATTCGAAAAGCGCACGCAGTTCTTCCAATAACCGCTCTTCAAAGTGAATACTCTTTATGGTGGAGGGAGCCTGAGCCAGAGATATTTCCAACGCTCGAAGAATTAGGGATCGGCTTCGTGCCGTTCAGTCCCCTTGGTAAAGGATTTCTTACAGGGGCAATCAATGCCAACACACAATTTGATAAATCTGATTTTCGAAATGTGGTTCCTCGCTTCAATGGGGAAAATCGTAAAGCAAATCAAACTGTCGTTGACAAAATTACTGAGTTTGCAAAAAAGAAGAACGCGTTGCCTGCACAAATTGCACTTGCATGGGTACTCGCACAAAAACCGTGGATCGTTCCAATTCCTGGGACTACAAAAATTCATCGTTTAGAAGAGAACTTGAAAGCTGAACAAATCACCTTGACAAATGAAGATTTAGAGGAGATCGAAAGCGCTTTCTCGCAAATTCAAATTCAGGGAGCGCGATATCCTCAACACCTCCAGGCAAGAGTTGGTCGGTAGACTTTTTATTTACGAGTAAAGAACAATCATGAAGTATTTAATAATGACATTATCACTCTTATCAAATATCAACAATATCACTGCTCAAGAGAATCGAAAAGACACTAAACAAAACCCCTACACATTAGTGTATGAGGGCGCCATTACTGGCAATGTCGAAGGTAAAGTGAACATGCATCCAGTGACTTACACGTTGAATGGAATTAATATCGCTGCAAATGTTTATACTCCTCCAAATTACGATGCATCAAAAAAATATCCGGCGGTAGTAGTCGCTCATCCTAATGGCGGCGTGAAAGAGCAAGCATCTGGATTATATGCGCAACGTTTGGCCGAAACTGGTTTTATTACAATCGCTGCGGATGCTGCCTATCAGGGAGCAAGTGGTGGAGCGCCGCGACACACTGATAAACCTGCTTACCGGGTTGACGACATCCGTGGTATGGCTGACTTTATCACGCGTTACACTGGAGTTGACCCAAACCGCCTTGGTGTGCTCGGCATTTGTGGTGGTGGCGGTTATACAATAAAAGCAGCCCAATCGGATAAACGATTCAAGGCCGTCTCGACGCTGAGTATGTTCAATACAGGTGAAGTAAGACGCAATGGATTTCAGAACTCGCAGTTGGCTACCATCCAGGAGCGTTTGAAGAAAGCATCGGATGCACGTGCACAAGAAGCTGCAGGTGGTGAGATCATCTATGCGGGGGTTGCAAGTGTTACCGACGAAGATATTGCAAAAACGCCAACAGATTTATATCGGGAGGGGTATGTGTATTACTACAGAACTCATGCACATCCGAATTCTACTTTTCTATATACGATGAGCAGTCTACTGGATTTAATGACTTGGGACGCTACTACCAATATGGACCTATTGACTCAACCACTGTTGATGATTGCCGGAAGCAAAGCCGACACCAAGTATATGACTGATGATGCGTTCAGCAAAGCTACCAGTGCGACGAGTAAGGAGCTGTTTGTTCTTGACGGCGCGACGCATATCCAAAGTTACTGGAAGCCGGAGTATGTGAATAAAGCAGTTAGAAAACTGACAGATTTCTTTAATAAAAATCTTTGATAAGAAAACTAAACATTAGATAACAAGCCATGAAAAATATTCTGACACTGGTTTTCTTTTGCACAGTGATTTTCTCCTCGTGCGCACAACAACGCGGCAATAAACGGTCTGACGCGAACACCATTTTTCCCAAAGGTAATAAAATCAATAACGACAATTTTAAGGGCACCGCATATCTCAAGACGCTGATGGAAGCAGACAGTCTCAACCCCACTTCCGTTGGCAACGTGACTTTCGAAGCTGGTGCCCGCACCAAGTGGCACAAACATCCAGGCGGACAAATTCTATTGGTAACGGATGGAGTGGGTTATTATCAAGAGCAAGGGCAAGCTAAAAAAATACTTCGAAAAGGTGATGTAATCAAGTGCCCTTCAAACGTGCCTCACTGGCATGGTGCGAGCGTTAACACAGCATTCGTTCAGGTCGCAATAACAAATCGTCACCTTGGTGAAACCGTCTGGCTACACGAAGTAACTGAGGAAGAATATATAAAGTAATACCGACTGCTTTCCGGCAATGGCAGCTATCGGGATGAAACTATAAATGAATATGAAGCATAACAGAAATAAGGTATTTGTGAGTGCATTAATATTATTGAGCACTTGCTTTAGCTACGGGCAAACGAAACAACCAATTATCATTCAGGATCAAGGAAGCTTCGCAGTTGGTGGTACGGTAAAAACTAACCCGGGGACATTCGATCCGATTAAGCGTACTCCAGAAGGGCAGACATTTCATGGCGATCACGCTTATGTGTTCTATCAAATACCTGTTAATTCAAAGAAGCTTCCGCTTGTGTTCTGGCACGGCATCGGTCAATTTTCGAAAACATGGGAGACAACACCCGATGGCCGTGAAGGTTATCAGAACATATTTTTAAGACGAGGCTTTGGCGTTTACCTGATTGATCAGCCGAGAAGAGGCCGTGCTAGTCGCAGTACCGACTCCGTTACAATTGTTCCGACACCTGATGAGCAGATGTGGTTTGGAACATTTCGTCTTGGGATTTGGCCGGATTACTTTCCGGGAGTCCAATTCGCAAAGGATCCTGAAACGCTCAATCAATATTTTAGACAGATGGCGCCTAACGTAGGGGGATTTGATCCCGACGTAATCTCCGATGCAACTTCAAAATTGTTCGACAAGATTGGTGAAGGAATCCTTGTCAGTCACTCCCACGCTGGTGGATTCGGATGGCTCTCTGCAATTAAGAATAACAAAATAAAAGCAATTGTCTCCTACGAGCCCGGCAGCGGTTTCATCTTTCCCGAAGGAAAGGTTCCGCCACCAATCGCAAGTTCTTCCGGTCCGGTTGCCGCTGTCGGTAAACCCATGGAGGACTTTTTGAAGCTTACGAAAATTCCGATCATCATCTATTATGGAGACAATATTCCATCCAAGCCCGATCCGAATCCAGGCGCTGATGGCTGGCGCGCACGACTTGAAATGGCGAGACTCTGGCGTGACACAGTCAATCGTCATGGTGGTGATGTAACCCTTGTTCACTTGCCCGAAGTCGGTCTAAAAGGTAACACACATTTCCCTTTTTCCGATTTAAATAATCTTGAAGTCGCTGATTTAATGTCGAAGTGGTTAAAGGAAAAGAAATTAGACAAGTAACAACCAAACAATTTATACACGCTATGAAAAAATCAATATTTGGGCTCTTCTTATTTGTATTGACGTTGGCAGTCAACGCTCAAACACCGAACACTGCAACCTTAAATACAGAGGAGCAGGAAGTTATCAATCTCTCAAAAGACAAATGGCAGTGGATGGCGGACAAAAATATAGACAAGCTCACGCCTCTATTCCACGACAAATCAAAGTTTGTTCATATGAGCGGCACCTGGAAGAAAGATGAGGAACTTGAAATCATTAAATCGGGAAGCATTTGGTATAAGAAAGCTGACGTCAAAGACGTAGCTATTGAACTCATTGATGATACAGCCATTGTTTGGAACCGGATCACCTTAACCGCGTTTGTTCGTGGCAGTGATGTTGTGACCGAGTTTACAGTAACCGAAGTATATCAAAAAGAAAAGAAAGATTGGAAGTTACTCGCGTTGACCTTCAGCAGCGTTCGCGACACGCATGTCATTAAACACTAAAATAGATACTTAAGAACCTCAAATATGAAGATGATACTCCACGCAATACTGATAGTCTTCGCCAGCGCATCGACCCTCGCGCAAAATTCAAACGCTGATCAGGAGGTACTAAAGCTATCGAAAGATAAATGGCAATGGATGGCCGACAAGAATGTAGACAAACTGAAAGATCTTTTCGACGACAAGTCTGTCTTTGTGCACATGGGCGGATCATGGGGAAAAGAGCAGGAACTTAATGTAATCGAAAGTGGTGGCATACACTATAAAAAGGCAGACGTTCTTGAAGCATCTGTCCAGATCATTGGCAACACCGCGATTGTTCTTAACAGGATCACCTTGCTTGCCGTTGTAGGCGGAAATGAAGTTACGAATCCATTTATCGTTACTGAAGTTTATGTAAAGGCAAATGGGAAGTGGAAAATGGGATCATTATCGTTTACTAAAACAATGGGACCAGGAACAGAGCAGCCCAAGAAATAATCAGATATAACAAACTTTATTTTGAAGCTACTAACGATATTATTTGGTTTCATTTCAATCTGTTGTTCGTCGCAGGACAACGACACAAAGCTACATCGCGATGTTGGCAGTGGTTCTGAGAAAGTTCTGATTGTCTACCTATCACGCACCAACAACACGAAAGCAGTTGCTGAAATCATTCACGAAAATGTGGGAGGAGATTTAGTGGCGTTAGTGTTGGTAAATCCATATCCCGAAGATTACAAGACGACTGTGGCGCAGGTTGCAAAAGAAAATGAGACAGAATTCCTCCCACCGTTAAAAACTAAGATTAACGACATCGAACACTATGATGTAGTCTTTGTCGGATTTCCAACATGGGGTATGCAATTGCCACCTCCCATAAAAAGCTTTCTGAAACAGTACGATCTGAGTGGAAAAACAATTGTTCCTTTTAATACCAACGGAGGTTATGGGATTGGAAGCTCTTTCAGCACTGTAAAAGAACTATGTCCGAATAGCAAGGTAGTAGAAGGGTTCTCTATTAAGGGTGGAGTGGAAAGAGATGGAATTCTTCTGGTAATAGAGGGCGACAAAAAGAAGGAAGCGCGACTCGACATAAAGGAATGGTTACGAAAAATCAACATGCTGAGACAAGACACTAAATAGATTACCAATGCTTCAAATAAAAACATATCTGTTAACCATTCTTATATTGCTGTATAGCGCGGCACAAGCGCAGCATACGCCTGGAACAAAAACACTTTCAGATAAACAGAAAGGTATTGTGCTGATGGCAGTGTTCACTGCTAAAGGCGATTTGGAAAAACTTAAGCCTGCGATCAATACTGCGCTCGACGCAGGACTTACAATCAATGAGTGCAAAGAAGTTTTCCTGCATTCATATGCATACTGTGGATTTCCAAGAAGCATCCAGAGTCTTAACACCTTAATAGCGACCCTTGATGAACGGAAAGCCAAGGGAATCAAAGACAATATCGGAAGAGAAGCCACTCCTGTCAGTGATACCAATAAATATGAGACGGGGTGGAAAAACCTGGCAAAACTCGGAGGACGTTCAACGGAGGGGCCAATCGAAAAACCAACATCAGGTTATGGTGCCTTTAGTCCTGAGATTGACAGATTTCTTAAAGAGCATCTGTTTGCAGATCTTTTTTCAAGGGACGTGTTGACTTTTGCTGAGCGAGAACTTACAACCGTATCCGTTCTGATTGCTCTTGGCAAAGGCGTCGAGCCTATGCTCGGGTCGCATTTAAGTTTGACGATGAAGCAAGGGCTGACTAAAAATCAAATTGAAGAAATCTTCGCGTTGATTGAGAAAGCAGTAAGCAAGGCAGATGCGGAAGCTGCCAGAAAAGTCTTCGCTGGAATTATAACTGGCAACTAAACAAAATCAAGCGACACCCATAACTAAACGATATGAAAATTTTATTTATTAGTATTTTCTCGTTGCTCTTCATTGCGACATCGCATGCTCAGCAAAGTACAGGGCCTGAGGTACGCACAAAATCAGGAGTTGTACGCGGGGGCACTGAAGAAGACATATCATACTTTAAAGGAATTCCCTACGCCGCACCTCCGGTTGGCGCAAATCGTTGGCGACCACCCCAACCGGTTGCTCCATGGAAAGACGTTCGGGATGCAACCAAAGACTGCGCTGATTGTCCACAACGTGCCTGGCCGGGTTCTACATCATTCCAGTCTGAGGATTGTCTTTTTCTCAACGTATGGGCACCCTCTTCCATTGATAAAAAAACAAAACTACCAGTGATGTTTTGGATACATGGAGGTGGATTCACCGGTGGTAGTGGCTCTGGTCCTGGAGCTTCTGGAAAAGCCTTTGCAAAACAGGGCGTTATCCTTGTAACAATTAACTACAGACTTGGACGTCTTGGACATTTCGCTTTTCCCGCTTTGAGCCAGGAAAATCCAGAAGAATACAAGGGGAGCTACGCGTTTATGGATCAAATTGCCGCGCTTAAGTGGGTTAAGGAGAACATTACAGCCTTTGGAGGTGATCCTAACAATGTAACCATTTTTGGTTTTTCAGCTGGAGGTGTAGCGGTTCATTCACTTCTAACAATACCGGCAGCAAAAAATCTTTTCCATAAAGCTATTGGCCATTCAAGTGGAGGTCGTGATGGCGTACTAACCGGCCGTCCGATCAACAAGGATAATGCAGATCCTCTATATTCAATTTCAGCAGAAACCATCGGAACGAACTTTGCTCGCCGACACAAGATTCAAAATATAGATGCAGACGCATTAGCGAGACTTCGTGCATTGACTGTAGAACAAATTATTGATGGCGGACAGGAAAACGATAGCTCGGGTATCAGAACATATTCGGGTCCAATTCTCGATGGAAAACTCGTCGTGGAAACTGCGGAGACTGCATACAACGCAGGAAGATTTCCGAGTATACCGCTCATGATTGGTAATTGTAGCGCCGAAATAGGTGGACCATTTGTTAGTACTGCAACATCAAAGGAAATGTTGTTTGCTCTCTTTGGCGAAAATGAGGACCAAGCAACAGCCGCATTCGATCCGAATGGCAAGAATGAGTTCGCAGAAGTCCAGACAATGTTCAACACAGATTGGGTGTGGGCCGAGCCTGCACGCATGACTGCTAGAGCATTTACAAAGAAACGCGCTCCAGCTTACATCTTTCAATTCGGGTATGTACCTGCCGCAGCAAGAGAAAGATCACGTTACGGTGCAGGCCACGGATCAGATATCGCATTTGTCTTCAACACACTCCATGCAAGATGGGGAGCACCTCAAGAATCAACTGCTGAAGAAAAAGAGTTGGCAAGGATCATGAACACATATTGGACAAACTTTGCAAAGACAGGAAATCCTAATGGTAAAGACGTACCGAACTGGCCATTATACGATATCAAAACGGAAGAGATCCTTGATGTTGATTTAGACGGCAAAGTACAAAGCAAACCTGATCCTCGTAAAGAGAGACTGAATGTAATTGAGAAAGCGTTCAAGAATAAGCGGGAGACAATACAATCGCGCGGTATATAGTTACTCATTCTCAATGATTTTAAGATATGATTACTTTCAAAACACATGAGCCAAACGCGTTGAAGCTTATACCATTTGATTTTCGTAAGGCTCAGTTTGATCTTCGTATGTGAGCCCAATTGCATTTTATAATTTTGTCGATCGATGGAAAAAGCCGAAACACTACAGGAGTTTTACAAAAGAAAATTTGCAGAAGTACCCGGCACTTTTACAAGCGAGATCGGCCATTTCAATATCTTTAGGCTTGAGCCGTTCGTTGAGGGAAAGCCTACCAATATACCCTATCGCCGAAGGGATTTCTTTAAGATAATGCTGGTGAAGGGACAAAGTGACGTCCATTTCACTGACAAGACAATTGCGATAAAGACGCAAGGGCTTTCATTCTCGAGTCCTCAGATCCCTTATAAGTGGGAACATCTTGATAAAATCCGCGAAGGTGTCTATTGCATTTTCGATCAGCAACTATTTCATCAGTTCGGTCAACTAACGCAGTATGAAGTATTCCAACCGAATGGTAAACACATTTTCGAGTTAACTGATGAACAGGTTAGTAATGTCAATAATATTTTTCGCCGAATTGAAAAAGAGTTCAACTCTGAATACAAATACAAGTATGATGTTATCCGCAACCTTATCTCAGAGCTGATCCATTTTGGTTTGAGGCTTCAACCACCGGTCGTTCAGGAAAAGGAAGCTGCAAACGCATCACAAAGAATTTCCGCGCTGTTCCTTGAATTATTGGAGCGTCAGTTCCCGGTAGACGATCAGCATCCCGCTATTCAAATTAAATCGGCCTCAGAGTTCGCTGATCAATTGAACATCCACGTCAACCATCTGAACCGGGCAATAAAAGAAACGCTTCAAAAAACAACAACGCAGGTCATTGCAGAGCGAGTGGTTCAGGAAGCAAAAATATTATTGCGTCATAGCAAATGGGGCGTTGCTGAAATCGGTTATGCCCTAGGGTTTACTGAACCAACACATTTCAACAACTTTTTCAAGAAGCATACCACCACCAGTCCTACTAAGTTTCGGAATGTTTGATTTTCGTAAGCATTGGTGACTTTTTTTTTTATTAAATTATGGTGACAAACCAGAACATATGGCGGCAATAAATCTAAATATAAACGGGAAAAAGCAAGTGCTTGATATTGATCCGAAAACACCAGTGCTATGGGTGTTACGCGATCATCTAAATCTTGTGGGAACGAAGTTCGGATGTGGTGTCGCGCAATGCGGTGCATGCACAATTCATGTTAACGGCAATGCGGTTCGATCATGCATTTTACCGGTATCACAAATTGAAAACAAGGAAGTGATCACAATAGAAGGACTTTCCGAAGACGGTGATCATCCGGTACAGAAAGCATGGCTCGAACACGACGTTGCACAATGTGGTTACTGCCAGACCGGGCAGATCATGACTGCAGCTGCACTGTTGAAAAGTAATCCTTCTCCCAGTGATGAAGATATTGAGAATACAATGAACGGAAACATTTGCCGTTGCGCTACCTACCTCCGCATTAAAGCTGCAATCAAGACAGCTGCAAACTCTTAATCAAAAAACATCAACCATGACACAAGTTAAGACGACAATAAATAGGAGATCTTTCATAAAAGCATCTGCACTGGCAGGAGGCGGGCTGATGTTAAGCTTCAGCTGGCTTGCAGGGTGCAAACCAAAAGATGAAGCGTTGCTCACCGTGCCGGAAGAATGGTTTGAATTCAACAGCTATATCAAGATCGGAAATAACGGTGTGGTTACGCTCATGTCGCCGAATCCGGAATTTGGATCAAACGTGAAGACATCTATGCCGATGATTCTTGCCGATGAACTTGATGTTGACTGGAAGAATGTAATTGTTCAGCAAGCCGATTTTTACCCCGAGCGGTACGACAGACAATTTACAGGTGGCAGTCAGGGTATCAGACAAGGATGGAAGCCGTTGCGCACTGCGGGCGCTACTGCACGCCAGATGCTCATCGATGCATCTGCAAAACAGTGGAATGTGCCGGCGAAAGAAATTACAACTGAAGCAGGGATGCTTCATCATAAAAGTTCTGGCAAGAAAGCGGGTTATGGTGAGATGGCATCCCTCGCTGCAACCTTACCTATACCTGCGGAAGTTGCTGTTAAAGACGTTGGGGATTTTAAGATCATCGGTACTTCCCGAAAGAACGTGGAAGGCAAAAACATCGTGACGGGAAAACCACTCTTTGGAATCGACCACAAAGTTGAAGGGATGTTAATCGCCATGATCGTTCATCCACCTTTCGGTATGATGATAAAATCGCTTGATGCTTCATCAGTAAAATCAATGCCGGGAATCAAAGATGCATTCACCATCAAGACCCTTACAGAGGATTACGAACGAAATGGTTTCGACACCACAAGTTTCCTGGAGTTGGGTGTGATTGTAGGGAATACAACGTGGGAAGTGATGAATGCGAAGAAAGCGTTGAAGGTTAAATTTGAATTGATGCCGGAGTATTCAATGACCATGCAGCAGTTCGGACGGGGAAAAGTTACGGCCATCATGCCCAAAGGATTGGAGAGTACGGAAGGCCATAGGACAGAAATGGCAAAAGCATCAAAACGCAAAGGCGATATTCTCCGAAAAGACGGAAATCCAGAGGCCGCATTCAAAAATGCGGCAAAGGTATTGGAGCGTACATATTCGGCTCCTCATCTCGCTCACAACACCATGGAGCCTGCGAATTGTTTTGCAAATGTTACTGCAGATAAGGCTGAAATTTACGGACCCATTCAGGCACCAGGATTTATCACGGACACGCTAGCGGCGCGTCTGGGATTGCCAAAGGAAAAAATACACATCAGGCTGGCGCGAATGGGAGGTGGTTTCGGTGTAAGAGCTTATGGGCATCACCTTGTTGAAGCGGCGGTCATTTCCCAACAAGTGAAAGCACCCGTAAAACTGATTTACACCAGGGAAGATGACATGACATACGGTATCTATCGTCCTGCTTATACAGCAACGTATAGAGCTGCGCTGGATAAAGACAATAACCTGATCGCCTTTCATGTAAAAGGTGGTGGTATACCCGAGCATCCTATTCACGCGAATCGCTTTCCCGCCGGAGCAGTTGACAACTATCTTGCAGAAGGCTGGGCGATCCCATCGAATATAACGATCGGAGCTTTCCGCGCACCCCGCTCAAACTTTAACGCAGCTGCAGAACAATCTTTCCTGGATGAACTTGCAGAACTTGTTGGAAAAGATCCGATAGATTTCAGACTCGAGTTATTAGAACGTGCGAAAAACAATCCCGTAGGTAAAGACAACGATTATGATCCCGATCGATATGCAGGTGTATTAAAACTCGTCAAAGAAAAATCAAACTGGTCTCAAACGCCCGCGAATGTAAGTCGTGGAGTAGCTGCATATTTTTGCCACAACACTTACGTTGCAGAAGTTGTTGACCTTAAACTCGCAGGCAACAACCCGGTCATTGAAAATGTCATCGCTGCAGTTGATTGTGGTATTGTGGTGAATCCGGATGCAGCAAAAAATATGGGAGAAGGTGGAATCATTGATGGTATTGGGAATGCATTGTTCGGCGAGCTCACATTCAAAGATGGCGTACCTGACAAAAACAATTTTCATCAATATAAAATGATTCGCCAAAAGGAATCACCAAAGAAAATTGAAGTTCATTTTGTAAAAAATGAAGAAGATCCAACAGGACTAGGCGAACCCCTCTTCCCTCCTGTCTTTGCGGCTGTTGCAAATGCATTGTATCAAGCAACTGGCAAACGTTACTATGATCAGCCTTTTGCAAAACATGTTGAGATGAGTCCGTCAAGAATGTAGTCGATGAAACTTTACTTCAAACGACCTGAATGATAGAACTCATCGAACATTCCAATAGGCTATTAATTCTTTTGGTATTTTCTTTTCTGACTATTGCGTATAGGGATGCTCGTGGGCAACAAACAACGCCAATGGTTCGCCTTGCAAAAATTATTGTAGACTCGTCTAGGCTTGAGGAATATAAGGTCGCATTAAAAGAAGAAGCTGAAAAATCAGTGCAAATAGAGCCGGGTGTGTTGACTTTGTACGCAGTTTCAGAAAAAGCAAATCCAACACATTTTACTATTCTCGAGATATATGCAGACTCAGCAGCATACCTGGCACATTTACAGACACCACATTTTATCAAATACAAGACAACTACTAAAGATATGGTTAAATCGCTTGAGCTTGTCGAGGCTGATCCGCTGATTCCAGAAATGTTGATCAAATCAAGCAATACAACTCGAAAGAGAAAGTAGGTAGCGATCTTGGCCCCTACTCAACTTTTTTACTTTTTTCCCTCAACTATATCGTTTGAGATAGGAAGGTCTTTAACGATCGTTAGAGGTTGAAGTTGTTTAGCGACTTTCGCAGCGCCAGCCTTATTCTTTTACAAAATATCCGCAAACGACCTGCTTATGGTCGCAAATAACCCTGGCGGCTCAAGGCTTAAAAATTTAATTTTGATCCACTCAACAAAAGTACAACATGAGCACAACCAACGACACGCTTGCTAAACCTGAAAACTTCCGACTTGAATTCGCGCAGATTGGATGGGTGGTGCCGGATATTCGCGCCACTGTAAAATTCATGGAGAAATCTTTAGGTGTGAGTTTCCCCGAGCCCTACCGTTATAATGCGGAAGATTTAAACATAAAATATTATGGAAAGGTTGTGCCCAGTGACGGCTTAACGACTCAAACCTACAACGGCGGTTCTTTCATCGAACTCATTCAGCCGCTTTCCGGTCAAAGTATTTTCCATGACTACCTCGCTAAAAATCCAGCTGGCGGCGTACAGCATCTTGCCTTTAAATTACCTGTAAGTGGATTTGAACAAGTTATTAACGATATGATTGATCGAGGCTATTCGCTAATAGGTGAAGTCGACCATCCAATCGCGAGAATGAAATTTTTCGACACATACAAAACAATGGGTGTTGCAATGGAGATCATGGGCATTACACCGGAAGGAATAATAGCCATCGAAAAAATGAAAACCGGACAGTGAGAACATCACCAATGGAATGAGGAAGAATTCAACGGAGTCATTTAACAGATCTTGCCAATCTGCCCGCCTATTCCTTCCTACCGGGAGGAACGGAATCTCAAAAATTTGTTAATTCAAAAGGAATGCTAAATCACTCAGCGAGGTGTCCTGTATTTGCTAATATCGTAATCACCAACAAATTCCTCACAATCTAGGATTTGGCAATTTTATCGGCTTCTCAAAGTTGTTCGCACCTTTGACATTTACTTGACGCCTGTACACTTTATCGTGGCAGGTGATATACAGCATATTAAATTCCGGTCCGCCAAAAACAAGGTTTGACACCTGTCCTTTTGTTTTCGGCACAGATATGATCGCTTCAACCCGACCCAGCGGATCCACGACCTGAAGTCCGGAAAGGCTCGTGACATAGATCCTGCCGTCGCGATCACACTTGATGCCGTCACTCCACGCGTTCTCATCCACATCTCGTACGTGCAGCCAGCCATATCGTTGTTTATGCGATAACATTCCGTCCGGCTGGATCTGGTAGGCCCATACCCAATGCGTTGCCGACTCAGTGACATAAAGCTGGGTCTGGTCGGGTGACAGGCAAACACCATTCGCGAACTTCAATCCTTCATCAACGATGTGCTTGGTGCCATCGGGCCGGATCAGATACAACTTACTGGGACGCTCTCTCCCATCCGGCGAGGTCACATAGATATTTCCATTGAAAGCAATGGTCACATCATTGCCAGGCATTTCGTCAGCGACAACCTCGTACTTCATGGGCTTCGTATAACGATGCAGTTGCTTCGTGGGCGGTTCCGACCAGCCACCCGTGATCATCAGCATCTCTCCCGAAGTAGCGAAAGTTGTACCGCTTGCCTTTTTTGAATCGTCAATATACAGTTCTGCTTTTCCGTCGGGTGTAACCTTGTATGTTTTCGAATTCGGGATATCCTGAAAGAAGACTTCACCTTTTGCATTGACGGCGATGCCCTCTGTAAATCCGTAATTCTCGCCAACCAGTTCCCAGCCTTTGTCATCAAGAAGGATATCTGTCAAATACTGATTTTTAGTTTTACCTGCTTTTATTGGAGCCGGATAATCTCTCCACAGCCAACGCATTGCCTCTGGAAAAACAGCGGTACCGTGCTGACCATTATGTCCACCACTACCCCATACGTGGTTGACATCGTAACCCGCGAACGTCAACGCACGTTCCATCGATTCATTTGCTTTCCACCAGTCACCAGCGTAGATATTGAGATCTCCGGACCCATCCTGGAGAAAGATGCGGATGGGTTTTGGTTCTTGTTTTCTTACGAGGATATCGTATCGGTCGGCACCGCGAAGACCCACATACGTTCCGATGGCGCTGAAAACTCGGGAGAATTCATTCGGATATTCCCATGCGGCAGTAAATGCACAGACAGCACCACTGCTGGACCCCCCAATAGCTCTATCGTTGCCGCTCTTCGAAAGCCGTAACATTCTCCCATCGGTGGCCTTCTGGCTCTCTACAAAAGGAAAGACCTCATCGAGAAGAAACCGCGCGTAGTTCCCGCCGAGTCCGTCATATTCAAAACTTCTGTTAAATCGATCACCCGCCTCAGGACTTTGCGCAAGTACTTTTCCCGGTGTAATAAACACACCGATTGTCACGGGCATTTTGTTCTTAGCAATCAGGTTATCAAAAACGGTGGGAGCCTTCCACTGAATGCCGTCCTGATTGACATAAACACATGCTGGCTTGTCGGCCTTATATTGTGCAGGTACATATACACTAATCTCGCGCGACGTGCCCGGAAATATCTTTGAGTTTGTAAAGGTGAATTTCAGAATCTCGCCTTTCGGAACCCCCTCTTGCACTTCCGAGTCGGGATCGACCGGATAAGATTCAGTGTTAGATTGAGCCATTGTACGGCCGGCAAATAAGATGAGTAGAAGAATCAGCGAGGTTTTCATTCTGTTAAACTACTTACGTTTTTCGATTTATGCGCGTGAAGGTTATGAAAGGAAAACTGTTTATACCGATGGAACTGATGGACGGCATTCGTCGCAAATTCGCGCAATGCAAACGCGAAGGCATCAGAATGCGGTTTATTTTGCTTTTTTTTAAGGTTGTCCCAGCTTCGGGCCCAATGTCTGCAGCTCCGGCAAAGATTTTGTTAGCGGTTCGGCTTTCTCTTTTGTCAATCAGTCGCCCAAGCCCCTCCAACCCTTTCTTATTCATTCATCGTATTTTTTATGTCTGAATATTGTGCGTATTTTTGTAGCGCCAAATGCAGACAGGTAGAAAACGGACACCCAATGACAGGCCACAATTTAGGTTAAAACGTGGCTTCGGTGCACTCATTGTTCTCTTTTTTGGGTTTATATTAGTTTTTGGACAGTCGTCCCCTGCAGGCAAGCATCACAGCATTGAGAATAACGTTTTCGAAAACCTGCTTCATTTTTCTCAGCCTGATCATTTTCTTAGCTCCACACAACCTCCACATTTCCCGTTCGAATCCGCTCCAGTTCCATGGGAACCAAATAGCACTGACAAAGAGGGCGAGACTGTCGATAATCTTGACGACGAACAGGATAAAGGTTTTTTTCGGGAGTCGCTCAAACGGTTAATTGATACTGCCGCCACAAAACGTGAACTAAGTCAACAAACACTGTCCAGTGCAAACGATGAACGAGTTCCTCTATTTGTTCTCCATCATTCCTGGAAAACATTCGTATCCAACTTCCATTCCTTCCAATCGAATCTTAAAGCATAAGCTTTTTTTAAGATAAGATATCCGGGCCGTTGCGCGGACCGATGGTGCAGACGCACATTTCAAAAATCAATTTTATTAAAACGAAGTATGATGAGAATTACAATTCTCGTCTGCCTGGTCTTGTTGATAATGACAAGTTGCCGGCATGACGAGCAGGAAAAACATGAAGACGCAAAATTCGTTGTGACAAGTCCCGTAAGAAAGGACACGTTGGTTTATCATGAATATGTATGTCAGATCCGTTCTGTTCAGCATATAGAACTTAGGGCCCTCGAGCGGGGGTATTTACAAAATATTTATGTAGACGAGGGACAGGCTGTAAAAAAGGGACAACTGATGTTTCAAATTATGCCTATGATCTACCAAGCTGAAATGCAAAAAGCAGAAGCAGAAGTTAATTTCGTTGAAATCGAATATTTAAACACGAAAAGTCTGGCCGACAGTGGGATTGTTTCCTCCAATGAACTTGCACTTTCGAGAGCGAAGCTTAATAAAGCGAAGGCAGAACTTTCCCTGGCAAAGGCACACCTAGACTTTACGACCATACACGCGCCTTTCAATGGAATAATGGATCGCTTTCAAGTTAGACTTGGAAGTCTTGTAGATGAAGGTGAGTTGCTTACAACGCTATCAGATAACAGTAAAATGTGGGTGTACTTTAATGTACCGGAAACCGAATACCTCGATTATGTTAACAGGGTCAAGCCCGAGAAACAACAGGAGGTTGTGCTGCAAATGGCTAACAATCAATTATTCGAGCACCGCGGCGTAGTGGAGACAATTGAAGCAGATTTCAATAATGAGACTGGCAACATCGCATTCCGGGCAGTGTTTCCAAATCCGAAAGGAATATTGCGACACGGCGAAACCGGGAATATCCTCATGCCTATACCGCTGCACGATGCGTTGCTGATTCCGCAAAAAGCTACGTTTGAAATCCTTGACAAAAGGTATGTGTTTGTCGTGGACAAAGACAATACGATCCAGACAAGAGAAATCCGAATTGGCACAGAGCTACCCCACCTTTATGTAATCACGGACGGCCTACAGGAAACTGATAAAATACTGGTAGAAGGATTACGAAAGGTTAAGAATAAACAGAAGATAGAATATGATTTTCATAATTCAGCTTCAATTATTGCTGACTTGAATGGATTACATGCTGAATAATTTAAAAGAGAAAACGAAATGTTTAGCAAATTTATTCAAAGACCGGTTCTTGCGATATCGATATCGCTTGCAATCATATTCCTGGGCGTACTGGCCATCTATACGAGACCTGTTTCCCAATTCCCTGACATCGCGCCGCCGCGTGTAAATATTTTTATTGCTTACCCCGGGTCCAGCGCCGACGTACTGGTGCAATCAACCCTCATCCCACTTGAGCGTGCGATCAATGGCGTTCAAGGGATGCAATATATTATTTCCGATGCTACGAGCGCTGGAGAAGCTACCGTTCAAATCGTATTTGAGCCCGGTACTGATCCGAATGCTGCCGTCGTGAACGTGAAGACAAGAGTTGACCAGGTAATGAACAACCTTCCGCCGCTTGTTCAACGTGAAGGCGTGATCATTTCGCCAATTCAGCCAAGTATGCTGATGTACGTGAACTTATACAGTACCGATAAACATGCGGATGAAAAGTTTTTATACAATTATTCAAGCGTTCACATTTTACCCGAACTCCAACGCATCAGTGGAATGGGTCGCGCCCAGATACTTGGAAGCAGGCAATTCGCCATGCGGATTTGGCTGAAGCCCGACAGGATGAGAGCATACAATATCTCCACCGAGGAAGTAATGGAAGCGATCAATGAGCAAAGTGTTATCGGCAGGCCTGGACGATTAGGGCAGGCGTCCGGAAAGACACCACAATCGCTTGAGTACGTCCTTGTTTACAAAGGCAGGTTCAATGAGCCGGAGGAGTATGAGAATATCATCATAAAGGCAAATTCCGAAGGTGAGATCCTCAAGCTGAAGGACATGGCCGAAGTCGAATTGGGAAGTGAATTCTTCGATATCTACTCCAACAAGGATGGATATCCTTCGGCATCCATCGTACTAAAACAAAATTTCGGAAGCAATGCCAGCAAGGTAATAGAAGGTGTAAAGGAAAAACTGAAAGAGTTGGAAGCGGACTTTCCTCCGGGAATGAAATACGATATCAATTATGATGTTTCAAAGTTTGTCGACGCATCCATCGATAAAGTCATGCATACGCTAATTGAGGCCTTCATTCTGGTTGCACTCGTAGTATTTGTCTTCCTTGGCGATTGGAGATCTACATTAATCCCAACCCTTGCCGTTCCGGTATCACTCATTGGTGCATTTGCTTTTATGCAACTCTTTGGCTTGACTATCAATCTGATCACGCTTTTTGCGCTTGTGCTTGCCATCGGAATTGTGGTTGATAATGCCATTGTAGTAGTCGAGGCTGTGCATGCAAAAATGCATGAAGAAAATCTCACACCATATAAAGCGACCGTAAAAGTTCTTGATGAAATCAGTGGAGCGATTATCGCGATCACGTTGATTATGACTGCTGTTTTTGTACCGGTATCTTTCATGACTGGCCCTGTGGGAATTTTTTACAGACAGTTTGCGATCACGATGGGTAGTGCGATTGTTCTCTCAGGCGTTGTAGCGCTTACGCTCACGCCGGTGCTCTGCGCCATGATCCTGAAAAGCAACTATGGGAAACCAAAGCGCAAGTCACCGGTGGACAAATTTATTGACTGGTTTAATAGAAAGTTCGAGAAAGTCACCGGCAAATACACGAGCCTTCTCACACGTATTGTTGATCGCCGGATGGTCACTTACGGAATCTTTGTCTTGTTTGCAGTAGGTACTTTTCTTATGAACAAGACCTTACCCGCCGGATTTATTCCCAGCGAAGATCAGGGAATGATCTATGCAATTATTCAAATGCCTCCAGGCAGCACGTTAGAAAGAACCAACGATGTGTCCAGGAAACTTCAGCAGATCGCAGAGGAAGTTGATGGAATTCAATCGGTATCCTCATTGGCGGGTTACGAAATATTGACAGAAGGCCGGGGATCAAACGCGGGTACGTGTATCATCAACCTTAAAGACTGGTCGGAGCGCCATCATTCCGTAGGTGAGATCGTAGAAGAATTGGAGGAAAAAACAAAAGACATGGGCGCTGTCATAGAATTCTTCGAGCCGCCCGCAGTTCCGGGATATGGATCATCCGATGGATTTTCGCTGCGCCTGTTAGATAAGGGCGCCACCACCGATTACCAGGAATTTGATAAAGTAAATGCACAATTCATGCACGACCTCGGCCAGAGGAAGGAACTGGCAGGGTTGTTCACATTCTTCGCCGCCAACTATCCCCAATATGAGCTGATCATAGACAACGAAATGGCTATGCAAAAAGGCGTTTCTATTGGCAAGGCCATGGAGAATCTGGACATTCTGATCGGAAGCACATACGAACAGGGCTTCACGCGGTTTCGTACTTTTTATAAAGTGTATACGCAAGCAGCCCCCGAGTATCGAAAATTACCATCCGATATTCTGGACCTCTTTATCAAGAATGATCGCGATGAGATGGTGCCTTATTCATCCTTTATGAAGATGAAAAAAACGCAAGGTCCGAATGAAATTACGAGATTCAATCTTTACAACTCTTCGTCTATCCGGGGGATTCCGGCGGCGGGCTTCACAAGCGGTGACGCAATTGAAGCGATTCAGGAAGTGGCCCAGCAAACGCTCCCCCGAGGTTACGACATCGCATGGGAAGGCTTGTCTTTCGACGAAGCAAAACGAGGAAATGAGGCGCTGTATATTTTTATCGTCGTGTTAATCTTCGTCTACCTGGTGCTGGCAGCACAGTATGAAAGTTTTGTTATACCGCTCGCGGTGATCCTATCCCTTCCTGCCGGGGTATTCGGGTCATTTTTATTGATCAAAACGATGGGACTCGCTAACGACATCTATGCGCAAATGGGTCTCATCATGCTGGTCGGGTTATTAGGTAAGAACGCCGTATTAATCGTTGAGTTCGCTGTACAGAAGCATCAGCAGGGAGCAACCGTATTGGCTGCTGCGATCGAAGGCGCACGCGTTCGTTTCAGGCCCATCCTGATGACTTCTTTTGCTTTTATCGCAGGTTTGATTCCACTCGTGGTGGCTACTGGCGCTGGTGCCATTGGAAACCGCACAATTGGCTCTTCCTCTCTGGGAGGAATGTTGCTCGGAACGGTGTTCGGTGTTATTGTGGTACCAGGACTTTATTTCATCGTTGGTACGATTGCCGAGGGCAAGAAACTTATCCGCGACGAGGATGAAAATCCGTTAAGCGAACAAATGGTAGAAGATGCAGCCGAAGCTGGAATGGTCAAACGGCTTCTTAAAAAATTAAGAAAGAAAAATGATACGACAGATAATTTATAAAACCCTCCCGGTAGTTTTTATACTATCGTCACTACTAGGGTGCAAAACCTTGCAAAGGCCGATTAAAACTGAAAACAAGGTTGTCCCTTTGACTTATGGCTCTTCACAGGACTCGACAACCGTAGCCAGGATGAACTGGAAGGAATATTTCTCTGATGCAAATCTTGTCGCACTTATAGACAGCGCGTTAAAAAGGAATCAGGAACTTAACATCACCCTGCAAGAAATCGAGATCCTGAGAAATGAAGTGCGAACAAGGCGAGGAGAATACCTTCCATTCGTTGACGTACGCGCTGGCGCTGGTGTCGAAAAAGAAGGACGATATACCAGGCATGGGTCGGTAGATGAAAATGGTGAAATCATGCCGGGTAAAAGATTTCCAGATCCGTTACCAAACTATGAGATGGGCGTGTTTGCCTCGTGGGAGGTAGATGTTTGGAAAAAATTGAGAAATTCAAAAAAAGCAGCAGCCCTCAGATATCTTGCTGGCAGGGAAGGCAGAAACTTTCTGGTGACGAACCTGATTGGAGAAATAGCCAATTCGTATTACGAATTGATGGCACTCGATAATCAGCTGGACATCATTGTCAAAAATATTGCGATCCAAACCAATGCGCTGCAGATTGTGAGGCAGCAGAAAGAGGCCGCAAAATTGACTCAGCTCGCTGTCAACCGATTTGAAGCACAGCTGCTCAATACGACAAACCTTCAATATGAGATCCGGCAAAAGATTGTTGAAACTGAGAACGAGCTCAGTTTTTTAACGGGTAGTTTTCCCAATGGAATCCCGCGGAGTTCGATTCAATTTAATGACATCACGCTCGATTCACTTCGCGTAGGAATTCCATCTCAATTGCTGGCAAACCGTGCGGATATCCGGCAAGCGGAGCTTGAACTTTCAGCCGCCAGGCTGGATATAAAAGCAGCGCGAGCAAACTTTTTTCCATCTGTCAGAATCGAAGGCGGCGTGGGGTTTCAGGCTTTTAACGCAAGCTATCTTCTCAACCCTGAGTCGATGTTGTTTAGAATGGCTGGTGATCTAGTGGCTCCGTTGGTGAACAGAAATGCCATCATCGCGCAATATAATAGCGCTACTGCCAGGCAGGTGCAAGCTGTATATGATTATGAACGTACAATACTGAATGCATATGTAGATGTTGTAAATCAGCTTTCCAGCGTCCAGAATTTTGCTAAAAGTTATGAGGCGAAGTCACGGGAAGTGGACATCCTGATGCAATCCGTTGTCATTTCAAACAGCCTTTTCCGATCGGCACGTGCAGATTACCTCGAGGTATTGCTGACACAACGTGAAGCATTGGAGTCGAAGATGGAGCTGGTGGAAATCAAGCGCCGTCAAATGAATTCCAAAGTGAATATATACAGAGCGTTGGGCGGAGGCTGGAACTAACCAGGAACTCTTAAAAATGATCCCGGTGCTGGCTAGCAATGTTGTCGGGCTGGTACCGGGATTTTATTTGCTCGATAGGAGCACAGAAAACGAGATTTAATCATAGCAATTGTACTACACTCATTTATGGCAAAGATCATTCGACCGACGTATCCTTTAAATTTCAGCATAGGTCTTCTCATTCTCATTTTTGTATTGTCGACCTTTATATCGCTGGAAATTTTTGCAGTGAAGTGGCGCGTGGTAATGGAAGGTGGCAGCCCATTGGTCGGCATGTTCCTGGCAGCAGTTGCTGTCGTTGTCATGGCGCTGATTCTATGGGAAGAGTTTTTATTTCCTGTGCGTATTAAACCCATCGAAGATGAAATCATTTTCAGAAACCATTTCACCAAATTGAAAACACAAGTGCTTATTTATTGTGTGATTCCAGTCATCGTTGGCTTTATTTATCTCAATTACCAGGTCAATTATTTCTGGTTTATTGCGTGGGCAGCAATATGCATTATCTCACCCGCCGGCAAACTCATCTCCGGCATAAAGAACTACAACGATTTTTTGAAACTCACGAATAACACAATCGCATATAAAAACAACGACAAAGAAGGTGTGTTTCCGGTGCAGGATATCCAGGAGATCGCCTTGCTCAGAGACGAAGCGAATGTTCTTCACAAAGTGCAGGTACTCATGCAAAACAGCAGCCGTGTGGTTATTGATCTGGATGAAATGGAATTGGAAGCCTATTATGAGACAATAGATGAGTTTATCAACCATCATTACAAAGCCGTGGTGAGGTAAGACTTTCGTTTATATGGATGGTTTGGATATTCCGAGGTCGAACCAGTCTTCGTTACAAACATCCGGAACCTCAGTAGCCGGAGTGGTGGATGAGATGTGGAGTGAGTTCTTTACCTACTTCTGTTTCGCGAGAGCCACATTTGAAAACAAACCAATCTGCAGGGTATGGTTATTCTCTATCTTGTTCTTTGCCGAGGTGCCATCAAGATTTCTCAGCTGAACGATCTGGTAGAGATATCCTAGCTCCAATTTAAAATTCGGAGAAATCGTGTATCCAACGGCGCCATATAATCTGTTCTGATCGTAAATATTATAGCCGACATCCTTACCAAAATTGATGAATATTTCATCGTACAACGCGGCAAAAACCGGATTCTTTCCGCTGGTGATGTTGATTGTTGCTTTTGCCATGTATCTCATCCGGTTCTCATATCGTCCATTTGCAAATTGACCCGTCGACGCATTTCCAATCATTCGTTGCTCAAGCCGGTAACGATGCGCAAGTTTTACTTTTCCCAAATCCTGTTGAAGAAAAAGTTGCTGCCATATACGGTGTTCTGGGAAACGATGCTGAACAGCAAATTCGCCATAGGGGTACGTTTCGACAAAAGCATAGCCAATCGTAAAACGGACGTCCGGTTTTGCATAAAAATCAATTCCAGTTCGGAGGAGCAACTGCTGGTTTTCGGAAAAGACGTCACTCCTCCTCCATTGAAACTCTGCATGTAAACCCATTCGGCCCGTGAACTTATGATTTCCAAAGTACATCAGCCACGCATTGGTGTTATACGCGTGCGTGCGTGTTTGCGCCTTGGTGAATAAAGCCAAAAACAAAAATGATATGACCAATAAAACTCTCGGGAAGACCATGCGATACAATTGAACGTGAATCATTTTGAAATTGCTTTGAAAACCAGCTCAGTCAGGAATTGCGTCGTGTCATTTAACCGTTTATGCGTAACGTCGGTTAATGACGGCAAGTGTTCAGCAAAGAATTTTTGATCATGAGAACTTTCAATCACTGTAGATATGAGTGCTCTAGGAAAACGGTAATCAGGGTTGATTTCATTTACGATAAAAGCAACGCGATTGCATAATCGTTTGTAGCTGATAAAAAGTCCTTGTTCATTTACCGTATCGACATCTTTAATAAGATAGACTTTAGAAGACTCTGATACCACAATTCTGTATAGTGCTACTTCATCAATGTGTTCGAAGCTTGGATCCTTTTCGATCGGTGCGGAGAGAAGCCGGATTGCAATGTGGAGACGTTCCGTCGCGGATTCGATATTGGACGTAGCCATGATAACTTTGTAATCCATCCAATTCCAGTACCAGGCTAAAAGATAGAGGAGCATTTTATGTTTGCTTTCGAAGTACCGGTAAATTGATGGTTCTGTCGCCCCTATTTTGGCCGCTAGCTTCTTGAAGGTAAAAGACTCAAAACCAATTTTATCTATCATCTGAATACCGTATCGGATGATCTGCAGACCCAGGTCGGATGAGTTCGGATCTTTCAGGTAAAGCTTAGCATCTACATCGATGTTAATTTTCACTGGCTTGAATATCTTCTTTTGTTTTAATTCGGGCATTATAGTTTAACATATGATGTAACACATAAATAAATCCTAGCAACCCGCTAAGTAAACGCTATGTTTTTTTTAAGACTTTGGGCCGTGATTATTTCTTTGTCATAGAACTCAACCACTCCGGTTTCCACATTATACATTCCACCGATAAGCGCAATTTCATCATTTTGCAGCAGTTGCTCAATAACCTGGCTATGTGCCGGGATTTGTTTTAATGTCTCTCGAACATTTAGTTCAGCTACATTTTCTACAAATGCTATGTTGCTTGCGTTTCTGTTTTGCTTCGTTGCAACCTCCAAATCGAGCGCTGGTTTAATTTTGCTGAGCAGCGTCGTTAAATTTCCAAGTTTAACGTCATCGCAAGCTCCTTTGATCGCTCCGCATTTTGTATGTCCCAACACAACGACAACCTTCGCGCCGGCCACTTTACAAGCAAACTCCATACTACCCAGAATATCCTCGTTTAAAATATTTCCTGCGATGCGGCAACTGAAGACATCGCCTAACCCCTGATCAAAAATAAGCTCGGCTGATGTGCGTGAATCAATACAGCTTAGGATAAACGCAAAGGGATGCTGACCATCTGATGTTTCGTTTACCTGTTGCAAAAGGTTTCGGTTAATTTTAAGATTATTCACGAACCGTTTATTGCCCTCCTTCAATAGCTCGATTGCTTTAGCTGGAGAAAGTTGCGTCTGCATTTCTTTTGTAAGTGTTCTCATAACTTTTCTGTTTTATTATTGGAGTCAATTTCTTGAATTGTATGCCACTTCATTGGCAATTAGCCGATGGTTGTTTGCATGACGCAAAGGCTCGAGCGCCGGGATATTAATAACCTGCACACCAACATCTCGGTTTTTCGCATTTACGATATAGTCTTTAAGAATATCAATGATATCATGATCAATTACCTTAGATTTTGAGGCGTCTATCACAATGTTTGATCCTGTCGGCACCTGGTTTATGGCGTGCAAAATGCTCCCTTTATTCAAAAATGAAACCTCCTCTGACAATATGATCTTATAGGTATCCCTTCCGTTAACAGTAGTTTTCTGGAGGTCATATGAGTTTTTGTAATTGTTCCGTAGGATGTAAAAAATGGATACGGCCATACCTATCGCAATGCCTTTTAATAGATCGGTGAAAACAATGCCAAGAACCGTAGCCATAAAAGGAATAAACTGATGCCATCCTAGCTGATACATCGCCTTAAACAACGCTGGCTTTGCCAGTTTATATCCCACAACGAACAGGATACATGCCAGGCTTGCCAGTGGAATCATATTGATTACATGTGGTATTGCCAGGGCGCTCAATAACAAGAAAAATCCATGCAAAATAGTTGATGTCTTTGTTCTTCCTCCGAATGTAATGTTTGTGGAACTACGAACAATAACCTGCGTTACGGGTAGACCACCAATAAATCCTGAGATCATATTTCCGAGTCCTTGAGCTTTGAGTTCCCGGTTTGTCGGAGTCGTTCTCTTAAACGGGTCTAACTTATCAGTCGCCTCCACACAAAGTAAAGTTTCCAGGCTGGCGATCAATGCTAATACCACTGCAGTAACGTAAATATTGATGTTTGTAAGCTGCGAAAAGTCTGGTAAAGAGAATTGACCAAAAAAATCTCCTACCGTCGCAGCGACTGGAATGTTCACCAGTTGGTCTTTACTAAGCGAGAAAGGAAGTACGCCTGCCTGAAACAATTGGTTTAGAAGAATTCCACATATCACAACCACTACGGGTCCCTGGATCAATCCAAATATTTTATGTTTTTTAATTAACACAGCATCCCACAGAATCAAAATAAAAAGCGATACAGCCGATATCAGCAAGACCCCAGGGGTAAGTACTTCCCAAGCGGTTTCAAGATTTGTTAAAGTATTCGCTTCACCTGTTTGAAACGCAAGGTCTCCTTCATAGTCAGCATCATAGCCCAATGCATGAGGAATCTGTTTGAGGATAATAATCACTCCAATCCCCGTTAGCATACCCTTGATCACCGATGTCGGGAAATAGTACGCAATGATTCCCATCCTCAAATAGCCCATAATGATCTGAAGTATTCCGGCGATTACGACAGCCATAAGAAATGCTTCCCACCCCAAGCTATTAATTGCTCCAAGAACAATTACAGCTAGTCCCGCTGCAGGGCCACTTACACCTAATGGAGATCCACTCGCCATGCCGACAATCATACCGCCGACGATACCCGCAATAACACCGGCAAAAAGAGGCGCACCGGAAGCCAGTGCGATGCCGAGGCACAGGGGCATGGCAACACAAAAGACTACAATACTAGCAGGAAGATCATGACGGATGTTCTCCAGTAAACCGTTCTTAGTCATAATATGCCACATTAGTAACGTCTACTTATACGTTAGTATTACTAACAGGATTCAAAAATATTCAATTTTTTTGTTTGTTCAATGCTCTCCTTGCAAGGTCGGGACCAGGAATATTTTGTAACTTATATTATCGCTTTCGATCTAACGATTATGAAAACTGAGTTTAAACCAATCGAGCTGGACCTTGAAGCAGGTAAAACATATTTATGGTGTCAGTGTGGCCGGTCCAAGAATCAACCCTTCTGCGATAACTCCCATATAGGTACTGGCATCAGCCCGAAGGTGTTTACCGTTAATATCTCCAGGAAAATGTGGCTATGTGTCTGCAAAAAAACTAAGAATGTCCCCTATTGTGACGGATCACATTTAAAATAACTCTCATACTGATTAATGGTATTTTAGTCTAGCACGCTCCGTAAATACTGTTCATAGACACGTCTTTAATAAACGGCATATTAAGGCAATAGGATTACTGTTGAAAAAAAATTAGAAAACCATGACATGATATCGGTGTAGCAAAGTTACTACTCCCTCACTGTTTAATACTCCACATAGCCAAAGCAAATTACTAATGTCATATGTTAGTAGCTTTAAATTCGTCTACCCTGAATATTCTGATTTTGTATGCTATTGATCATGCTTGTACCGGATCAACGTAGGAGTTTGTGTCAACAGTCGACGACTACTTGGTGAGTGACTTACTTGGTGAGTGACTTACTCGGTGGGAACACCAAAAAATATTGATAGTTGAACAAGGCGATAAAGCATCACCCGCGCCTCCAATCGTTTTCTAAAGCATTTGCCTTAATAGCAAGTCCGGTTTTTGTCCATAGATGACTTTTGTCATTATATAGAAAATGGTAAAAAAGTATTTTCGTCGTGTCATACTAACGACCCGTTTATGAAAAAATTAATTACCACCCTCCTATTCCATGTTGCGCTGCTCGGTCATTTGCTTGCCTATGGTGAGTTAAAGAATGTTCAAAATTGTCAGGGAGATTTTACGTTATCTACTCAAGCTGAAGTTGATGCGTTTACTTGCACTGAAGTGAATGGAAATTTAACAATTTCGGGTAACGATATTACGAACCTTAATGGCCTATCTTCCTTACAAAAAGTAAGCGGTAAGTTCTCGATAGAGAATAATAACGGACTTAAAAGTCTCGATGGCTTATTGTCGCTTGAATCAGTTGGGCTTGGTTTATATCTTATAAATAATCCTGAATTATCGGACCTCAACGCACTGTCGTCACTGAAAACCGTTGGCGATTTAACTATTGATAATTCCAATATTCCCAACTTCAATACCCTCTCGTCACTAACTGAGATTAGCGGTCTTATGCTTATAGTGAATAATCGGAATCTCTTTGAAATATTTGGACCGCCATTACTCACAAGTATGCAAGGAGGTATGTCGATTTCCGGCAACGGTAATTTGCATGCTGTCAGAGATTTTGATAATGTTACAACGATAACTGGTGGAATCCATATTACTGAAAACCCTAATTTAATTGACATCTATGGTTTTTCGCTGCTCACATCAATAAAGACTGACGACGGCGGGCATGGACACATAACGATCAGGAAAAACGACGCGCTAAGGGACATTGCGGGATTTCATTCCTTACCCGAGGTGGGCGATGTGAATATTGAATTCAACGGAAACCTATCTGCTATAAATGTATTCAGATCACTAACTAAGGTTTTCGGCCATTTAAACCTTTCGAAAAATGCATCATTAAAGTATATCACCGGATTCAATAAATTGGTTGAAATAACCGGTTCCAATATTAATACGATCATCGGTATTACAATTGCAGGTTCCTCAATAGAAAATCTTGATTGGTTGGCGTCGCTTAGGACTATTTCTTTGTCTGGCACTGGAGGAGCAACAACACGGAGGGTACTGGAAATTAAGGACAACGCTTTATTGAGTGATATCAGCGGGCTCGCTGGTCTCGACGAACAAATCATCAATAGTAATCCGTTGTACATAACCCTGACGAACAATCCACTTCTGACTATCTGCGAAGCTTTAGGACGCTATTTCAAAAGCTTGGGCGAGGATAGAGTTCTGTCCGACACGGAAAGCGGCATCATAAGTATTTCTGAAAACGGTTCAGGATGTACTGTCGAGAAAATTCTGGATAGCGATCCTATTGGCCCACCTTGCAAAGGAGACTTCATACTTTCATCTCAGGCGGAAGTTGACGCTTTTTTTTGTTTGGAATTAATTGGCAACCTCAAGATATCTGGGGCTGATATCACCAACCTTAAGTCCTTAACTCTACTGGAAAAAATTAGTGGCAACCTACAAATAACGAACAACCCCAACCTGGAAACAATCGACTTGCCAACTCTTGGTACCAACATAGGCAGTTTATCGATTTCAAATAACGACAATCTAAAAAGCATAAGTGGGTTCAATAATGTTCTTCATGCGAATTCCATTTACCTTCAGGATAACGCCAAGCTGGAAAGCATTTCAGGTTTTAGTTCCTTGGTAAGTGTCGAGGTTTCTAACACGGGAGAATTTGTAATTGCACGAAATGATGCCCTCACTAGTCTCCACGGTTTTGAAACACTTAGATCCACGCCAACTCTTCGTATCGTTGACAACCCAGTACTTTTGGCACTGGACGGATTTCCGTCGTTAACGGAAGTATTCGGCGATTTTCAGATTAGTAATAACGAATCTTTAAAAACGATAAATGGGTTTAATAAATTGAGAGGAATTTCAGGTTTCCCAAAAATAATTCTCAACAGTGCACTGCTGATAGAAAACAATGCTTCTCTCGAAACTTTGGCAGGATTATCTTCATTGAGATTTATTTCCGCCTTCCTCGATGGTGGGCATGTTCCACCAATCCAGGGCGTCGTTACTGTTAGTGTAACTGGAAATCCTAAGTTAATGGAGTGTTGTAGCCTCGGACCTTTGCTCTATGCTTTGGTTTCTGAAGGCGCGCCATCACCATTTAAGCGCATTAATATTTCGGGGAATGGTGGAGGCTGTACGCAAGAGGACATCTTGAATTGCGAAAAAATATGTGATGGTGATGTTACACTTACCTCGCAGGCGGAAGTCGATGCCTTTAACTGCACCAAAGTAACAGGTAATCTGACCGTTACTGGAGCAGACATCACGGACCTCTTCGGTCTTTCTTCATTAAAAGAAGTTTACGGCCATGTAAGAATAGAGAACGTAAATGCGACAAGCCTGCATCTGTCGCTCCTTGATTCCATCGGTAAAGCATTCTTTGTCATGAATAATCCGTCATTAGCCCGTCTAGGTCTTTCTTCTACGGTACGGGAAGGAATTGAGATCTCCAACAACGAAAATTTGGTTCAGATTGGTAGTTCCCACGAACTTAAGAAACTCGGTTGGCTAGCGATTCAAAATAACCCGAAACTAACATCGGTGTTTGGTTTTGATTCCGTTGAAACCATGGAAGCTTTATATGCCGATCCATTCGGTCCCGCTGGAATCGCAATTGTGAACAATGATGCTTTGACTACAATGCCTGATTTTCAAATTCTTAAAAGAGTTGGATCAATCACCATCACGGGCAATGACCAACTGACTAGTCTGGAGGGATTTCCTGATGTTACGCAAATAGAAGGTGTGCTGACTATAAGTGACAACAGTTCATTGCGAGCCATCAATGGATTCGAAAACCTTGAGTCAATTGTTGGAATCTCAAAGCACATACCCACAGGCGGATTGTTGATTGAAAATAATCCCCTACTTGAAGGCTTCCAGGGATTATCCTCATTAAAAGAAATTAGATCAGATCAGTGGGCTGAAATTTCCATCAATAACAATGCTTCTCTTAAAAATGTTGACGGATTATCTTCCCTCACCACTTTTTTCGCATTACACTCAGATAAAAAGTTGACCATTCGCAACAACGCTGTTCTCGAAAATATTGATAGTCTTTCATCCTTAGTTAATCTACAACAAGGGCCAGGCGACACGTATATTAATGTCACTGGAAATCCTAAGTTGACGCGCTGTTGTGGGCTGAAACCAATGCTTGATGCTATTAGTTACTATGACCCGCTTTCATTGCATATTGACATTTCTCAGAATGGCGGAGGTTGTACGCTGCAGGATATTTTGGCTTGTACGTCGCAAAGGATACTAGGTTACGATATCGTGGATATTTCAGGAAAGTTCGTGCGTCATTTAAATGAAGGTGATGTCCTGTATTTAGATGATCTGAAGTGCAAAGGGCAGACCATCGTCGCTACTACAACGGGTGAGATAGGCAGCGTGAAGTTTGACTTGAATAATGCGTTCTTCATGATGCAAAATGCATCCCCGTATACACTGACAGGTGATAATTATGGAACTTTGTTCAAGCCATGGATACCACAGGCCGGCGCTTACGCAATTACCGCTACGCCATATTCCGAAGCAAATGCTGGCGGAGTCGCTGGTCAATCATTAACCATACACATAACCGTTAAACCCGGAACTGCTGTTGTCAGTTATGATATCGTAAATACTTCAGGAACAGTCCTGCGTCATTTAAATGAAGGTGACATCCTTTTTTTGGATGATCTCAAGGCCAATGGGCAGACTATTGTCGCCAATATAACGGGTGAGATAGGCAGCGTGAAGTTTGACCTGAATAATAAGTTTTTCATGATGCAAAATGCATCACCGTATACCCTCACCGGTGATAATTATGGAACATATTTCCAGCCATGGGTACCACAGGCCGGCACTTACACACTTACCGCGACCCCATATTTCAAACCAGATGCTGTTGGATGCGGGGGTCAGCCGCTGACCATACACTTTATGGTTAAACCCCAAAGTTCAACTGCCGTGGTCAGTTATGATATCGTGAATACTTCGGGAAAGATTGTTCGTCGGTTAAATGAAGGTGATATCCTCTATTTGCATGATTTGAAGGGCGCAGGTCAGACCATCGTCGCTAATACAACGGGCCAGATAGGCAGCGTGAAGTTTGCCGTGAACAATGCGTTTTTTATGATGCAAAATGCATTCCCATATACACTCACGGGTGATAATTATGGAACTTATTTCAAACCATGGATACCCCAGGCGGGAGCCTATGCTATTACGGCTAGGCCTTATTCCAAATCAGATGCCGGCGGAGTCGCTGGTCGGTCACTAACTATACATGTTACCGTTGTTGATAAAAACAAAGAATCTGTCTCGAGCAGGATAGCGGGAGTCGGGGAAGAGGATAGCCTTCAACGTGATGGTATCTCAGACGTAACTATATACCCAGTTCCAGTAGACGATGAGTTGCACGTAAAAATTGACGACTCGGCGGATCCAGAAGCGTTGGTAACCATTCGCAACATCCATGGGCTTGTTATTTATCATGGTTCCTATTCCAAATCGCAAGAAATAAACACCTCACAACTGCGAGCTGGCGTGTATTTTCTTCAAATAACAGGTGAGGATGGATTTCTTAAATCCGTGAAATTTATGAAAGAGTAGAAGGTAACCTGTCAACTTTCTTCAGCCTGGTAAAATGCAAAAACCAATATAATTAAATGCACGGAGTACATTATTCCGTGCACTTAATCTTTTGTCTATTCGTTCTTCAAAACTTCCGCCGGATTACTTCTCGCGGCCTTCATGGTCTGCGAACCAATCATCGTGAACGCGATCAGCATTACGGCGAGCAATCCTACGAAAAGCTCTGCCAATTGCACCGGCGCATGGTAGGGGAAATTAGTGAGCACAAAATTTTCGAAGAAGAAGTGAGTCACTGGCAGGGCAATGACCGCGGATATCGATAAGAGCATTACAAAACCGCGGCTCAATAAATATATCAGGCTGCCCGAGCTTGCGCCCATCACTTTTCGGATACTGATCTCCTTCAGCCTGGTTTCGGTAGTGAACACGACCATGCCGAACAAGCCCATGGATGCGATAGAAATGGCGAGGAATGAAAGGAAGCCAATGATCTTGATCTGCACTGAAAATTCACTGTAAGCGTCCTCTATTTCTTCGTCAAAAAATTTAGCCTTAAACGGATGAACACGATCGACCTTATTCCATGCGGACTCGATTTTGGCCCTGGTTGCTTGCAGGTCAGCGCTTCGTATCTTGGCATTAATGACTGCCCTGTCCCCGGGTATCCAGAACATAAAGGCCACAGGTTCGATGAGATTATCGAGCTTGCCATAGTGAAAATCTTGCATTACTCCAACAATGGTCATCTTGTGCCCATGCAATTTAAAACTACTAAAGGTGATCTCCTCCCCGATTGCTTTCACCGGGTCGTTAGCACCTATGTTAAGTCGTTTTAAGACTTGTTGATTAACGATTACTTCCGTGGCGGCTTCCGCTGTTATCGGGCGTGCGAGGAAGTTTCTTCCGGCAACAAGCTTGTGCTCATGCAACGGCAGATAGTTTTCATCAACATGGTTGGTCATCACTAACACAGAGTCACGCGAATCATTGTATTTCATAAAGCCACCCCATGCGTTCCCAACGCTGGTGACTATTAACGAGCGGGATAGTGCAGTTATTTCCGGAATCTCGCTCAGCTCCTTCAAAAGTGCCTCAGGGTTGTCACCCTGCATATCAATGTTCAGGATGTTTTCTGTTTTAAAGCCCAGGTCGAATGCAAGTATGTTTTTATACTGCACATAGCCGACCGCAGTGGCTGTTATAAAGATCAGTGTTACCGTGTACTGAATCACCACCAGCACGCGTCTTAGCGTTGCGTGTTGAAACGCTTTCACCGATGACAAATTTCTGAGCGCATTGATCGCGCTGACTTTTGAAAAGTATATGGCAGGCAGAAAGCCGGCAACAATACCTACGGCGATGGAAAAGACGATAAAGGCGATAACCATATATGGCGTCAGTTCCAGCTTTACCATGCGTTGCATTTCAGGAGCAATGTTTATCAGCTGCGGTCGCAATACGAGAAACATGACGTATGAGACAAGAAGAGCGGCCAGGGATATTATTATTGCCTCCGCGAGAAACTGTTGTTGCACCTGGCGCTTGCCTGCCCCGATAGCTTTGCGAAGTCCTACTTCTTTAAAGCGACGCATGGCATGTGCCATCGAAAGATTAGCATAGTTGAAACATGCAGATAATATCACCATGAGCGCAAGGCCACTCAGTATCCAAAGCACAACGGGCGGCATATGCGGACCAACGGGTCCCCTGGGGCGGGCGAGCTCCTCACCCACCACAATCTCATATAAAGGAAGAAGTTCAAGTTGGATCTTGGTGTCCCGATAGCCGTCGGGGCCTTGCGCGAGGTTTTCCTCCTTTGCAATTCCATCAAGCTGCGACTGGATTGAAACCATATCGGCATCTTCGGGCAGGAGAAGGTACACATAGTTCGAATACATGCTCGTCCACGCCTCAAACTGTTTATCGTCTTTATTTATTTTTTCTGCTGTGGAGAACGACACCAGCGCTTCGAAGTTAATATGTGAAAAAAACGGAACGTCCTTTATAACGCCCGTCACCTGGTAATCGAGTGTATCGAATTTGATCGCCTTGCCAAGTGCAGATTCATTGCCGAAGAGTTTCTTCGCGGCAGTCTCTGTAAGAACGATTGAGTAAGGATCATTCAGCGCCGTTTCAGCATTACCTTCCAGCATCGGAAAGGTAAGTATCCTGAACAGCGATGGCTCCGCCCAGAAGCCCTTAATGGGAACAATATTGTCGCCAACTTTTGCGTCCTGCGAAAAGTCATCGCGCATGATGGCGACATCGTCAATGCCGGTCATTTTTTCGCGGATGAGCTTTCCGGTTTTTATTGATGTGGTTCCAAACTTGCCTTTTTCGACACCGTTGGAAGTTGCCACGTTGGTGATGCGATAGATTCGATCACCATTCTTGTGGAACCTGTCGTACGAACGCAGATCGAGCACGAAGGCGATCAGCAGTAACCCGACGGACATGCTGATAGCAAGGCCAACAATGTTGATGGACGCGAAGAGTTTGTTGCGTATTAGATTGCGTCCCGATGTTTTGATATAGCTTCCAATCATGATCAGCTGGTAAAGAGTTTTACAAAATTTTTGGTGTACTCACCCGTGTATATTATTGAAAAAGTGACTGCATTCATAATGTAAATCACTTCGACGACACTGCCCTGTCGATCGTACCTTCCGCCGGATATTTTATTTCATTACCTCTGTCGCTATCGACGCTTCACCGCCTGATAGTAATGGATACGAATTTCGGATTTCGTATTTTTAGTAACAAAATAGTTTTACCGGATGCCAAAAGTTGAATGCCGAATAACGGCTTTTTGGTTGTGAACCGAAATCAAAGGATAAGGATCCGTCATTGTAAAATTACTTCGACCTCATTGTGAAATGGTTTCAGCCCTTCTTCAATCACTGCGTTTGCGTAAGAACAATAGAGAATGCTAAGGCGATTTTATTCATTTCGTTTTTGATCTTACGCCATTGAAAAATGAAAGGTGAGTGACTTATATGACTTATATGTACCACCTGAGCCGCCAATCGATTGACCCCATAGCTGACGAAATCAAGCTTTTCCCAGCCATTCCTTGAAGTAAGAAACGCGATCTCCGCTTACGGCAACTTCTTGTTTTGTTTTTGGAATCAAGTCTAGCTTAAGTTTTCCTGCTGAAATCGTGTGTACTATGTGAATTGAATTCAGTGACACAATAAATTGTCTGCTGACGCGGAAGAACTGTTCAGGATCAATGATTTGCATAAGCTTATCAAGGCTGTAGTCTATCGGTAGCGTTAAACCATCATGGGTAACCACCCAAACTGTTTTTTCCGCCAGATAAAAATAGGCGATATTTTCGGTTTTGACCGATCTGATCTTGGTTCCAACTGTTATCATAAATCGGTCCTTAAACTGCGCGCTGCCTTGCTGGCTTAACTGTTTCATCAATGCCTTAATGTCGAGTTGCATGGATGCCAATTGTAATGCATTGTTGGATCGTAAAGACCGGAATTTATTAATCGCAGCAGCAAGTTCCTCGTAGTCAACAGGCTTAAGCAGGTAGTCGATGCTGTTAACTTTAAAGGCCTTGACCATGTAGCCATCGAAAGCCGTTGTAAAGATTATCGGAGCCGTTAGGTTCAATTTGCTTACGATTTGAAAACAGTCGCCATCTTCAAGGTGAATGTCCATGAAGATAAGATCCACCGATGTGATCGGATTAGTTTTGAACCAGGATATCGCTTCCGCTACCGAAGAGATTTGAGTAAGCACATGGATTGAAGCATCGTACTTTTTTAATAATAAAATCAGCCTTTCAGCTGTTAACCGTTCATCTTCGACAACGACTACATTCATAGCAGTGGAATTTTTACGGTAAACGATTCCTCATCCTGCACAATTTGTACGGGACTTTTGGTGAGAAGGTGATATCGGTTTCTAATATTTGCTAAACCGATCCCTGTCGATGTGATTCCTTCAAACTCACTTCTGGATCTAACAGGGTTTATGACAACCAGGTAAGAATCCTTAATCAATATTGTGACAATCAATGGTTCTTTTTGCGACATCCGATTATGCTTAACACAATTCTCGATGAGAAGTTGCAAGGTCAATGGAGCGATGCGATATCTTTCAGCCTCCTGATCTGTTATCAAAATCTTCACATCAAACTTGTTCTCAAACCTGATCTTCAACAGAAACGCATAGGATTGAAGGAAGTCCAACTCTGTTTTTAAAGAAACTGTATCGTTGTCTTTCTGCTCAAGAATATAGCGATATGCTTTAGCAAGTTGGCCGATAAATCTTTCAGACAAATTCGCATCAACATGAACGAGAGAAGATAATATGCTGAGGCTGTTGAAAAGAAAGTGAGGGCTAACCTGATTCTTCAATGCTTCAAATTGGGCGAGGGCATTTTCCTTCATAAGCTGCTCCGCCTGAATTTCCATATCACGCATTCTAAAATGCGCCTTCCGATTTAGAATGAGGTAGAAAATAGAAATCGAAATGACGATAGTAAGCCCTGTGTTTGTTCGTCTCAAGGCATTCCACCATGCAAATTGAGGCGGCCTGTTACCAGGCCTGCGAATTTCCTCGCGACTGATAGGCTCGGTCACCATTGTCCAGAACTCGACATTGAGCTTGAAGAGAAGATGCGATAATAATACTGCCACTACAGCAACAACGATGGACAAAGCAATTGTTTTGATCCGCAGTTCAAGAATCGCTGGCCCGATAAGTTTTTCTGAAGAGTCAATAATGTGATCAATGGCGATGATCAGCAAAGCATAAAATATAAAGTTAACAATGGCGGGGAACACCAGGAACTGCACATTATTCCAACGATCCATCGGGATATTAAAATAAATTGTAATAGGATAATAGATGCATAGCACCGTCAGCGCCAGATATATCGCCTGTTTAAAACTTATCTTACCCTGTTGTGAATCACTCATACAAATGGCAAATGTACGGTAATGAAAACAATGGCGATATTCGAGATTTCTGAGTTAGGGAAAAAGTTTGTCGAATGCCGACTTTTAGGGTATGAATCAGAGTACGTTGAATTAATCTGAGAGATCTGCATTACAGCAATCTAAACAATTACACCAAATTATTTTGATGTCACAGCGTTCCATAAGCACCATGTAAATTGGTGATGGATACATTGGCTAGCGACACACGGCATAAAATGCTCAGGAATTTGTAATGGTCCTATGTTATTGTTTTATAAACTTAGCCGTTGTCTCTTTTCCATTGGTTGAAATCAAAAGATAATATAAACCTGGTGCCAGATGACTTACATGGAGGGTAACATTTGACGTGCCGGGCGGAATGGCTTGCACCTGCAATTTTTTATTAACGTCAAATAGCGCGACAGAACCTTCGGCATCGCTTGGCGATTTAAGTTCAATGTTGATTGCTGAAGAAACAACGGTGGGATATACGACAACGCTTGGGTCAAGATCCCCAATGTGTGGAGGTATGGTGGTGTCCCAATTGCAGAAGGCTTGCATTACATTAAACTTATCTAAAAAAGTGCTTTTCAATTCTTCGTAATGCGGCGACCGAAAGGTTACATTAAAAGCAGTTTCTGTTATCGCCTGTGTAGTGGCTTGCATAGCAACAGAATATTCACAAAGCCCGCCTGAAAGCCCCTGTGGATCTGTACGTATTAAAAACATATTGTCACCGTTGGCACCCGTAACAACAAGGCTATCCGCTGTTGTTATTATTTCGCGCCCTTCGGATGCGACAATTTCCAAATGGTAGACCTTCGACCATCTACGATTGCCGTTCAAGTCGGTGTTTAAAATATAGGCTCTATCTTGTTCGGTACTTCTTACTTTTCCAGTCAGGTAGAGCCCTCCTACACCATTGACTTCTTTTTTTGTTGCAAGGCTTACACTGATACTATTGCTTCCGTATGTCCTCGCCCAATTGAATGTTCCATCTGTGTTTAATTGCATCAAGAGGGCCGATCCCGAAATTGTGCCAGTTACATAAATTACACTTCCAACTTGGGTGATGGAGGTTCCGTATATCGAACTGCCAGATTCTATCGGGCGATATGCTCTTGACCATAGCAGTGTTAAGTCACTCGTAAATTTGAAGAGATGCAATTCACTATTCTCAAAATTTCCGCCGAGTACCAAAAAGCCATCAGGCGTTTGCACTACCCACCGCGTTATCGAGTTTGCTATTAATGTTGTAGCTAGAGGTTCTCCATTCGCATCTGTGACATGAACAAAACCCCCGCCCGGACTGCTGATGCCTGTTAGTACAGTTCCACTTGGCGTGCCACTGGCATTTCTTACTACCTGAATACAGGTTCCAAAATCATCAGCATAAAATCGAAACCCTTTTGTGACAAGGGTATTACCATTTGGACCAATTTTTAAAAATAAAGTATGATACCACCCACCATTCATAATATGTCCCGTGGCGACAATGCCGCCAGCTCCGTACTCGCGAAGCGATAAAACTTTACCCGAATAAGTGCCATGCTCGCCCAGGTATATTCTCTGCCATGCGTTTGTACCTGTAACCGATGACTTTAAAACATACGGCCGGCCATGCAGACCGCTTTCATCAATCACTCCACCAACGACATATTTACCATCCTTCGTTCTTGCTATGGAATTCCCTTTCATGTGACCATCCCAAAAAATAAAAGGACCTGGTGATTCCGCACCATGGAACGTTGTAATTTGACAGACGCCTGTGGTAACATCAAGAAAAATAATAGCAAGGAAGAGGTGAGATAATTTTTTCATTTTGAGCAAATAAGAAATGAATAAAGCATAGCCATTGCATTAATTAAATCAAACTGTTCATTTGAAGGGGCAGCATACTAAATTAGGAATTAGCATCTAGAACATAGTAACTGTTATGATAAAATCCCTGAATTTTGGTTGATCTAAAGACTAACGGTTCACAAAGAAAACCAGACCACTCCTTTCCGCGCTAGTCAGAAGTTTCTTGTTCTGAAGCCTCCAGAAAAACCAGTCTGCAGTTGGTTAGCGGGCTTTACGGGATTGTGATTTCACAACGCTTATCTGGCGCCCCGGGAATGGGCCTTTTGAAAGAAAGCAAAAGTGAAAGTGAAACGGTTCTGAGCTAATCCAATATCTAATTTTTATCAACGCTACATCGGATCGAGCACGCCTTCGCCTTTGTTTGCTTACATCGCCAATAATTCTTTGACATTGGTGTCGATATTGAAAGTCAACTTCATTTATTAACCGCCCGCCACGCTTGAGCAGCATTATGCACACCTTTGAAGTCATTCCTAAGTGTTTTCAATGCATACTTTTCGCGATCAAGTTCAGGACGGCTTTTAATTCCCATTAGTCTAAACAGCGGCAGCGGTGGACACCAACCTTGAATTGCATGTTGCACAAGAAACGAAGTTACCACTGCCGGCAGAATTGCCCAGCGTTTGTCTACGGTCAGGGCGAGAACGGCACCAGCAAGACCAAGTAACCCCGCATTAACTTCAAGCGTCCTTTCAATGTCCCATTTCTTATCCAATTCTTTTATGCGGGATTCAATTGCAGCTGGACTCTGCTCGCCATAGTGGGCGATATTTGCGATAATTTCTTGATCTATCTTTTCATTTTGCGACCGTGACGTGCTTGATCTTACGCGTTCGCCTGGTTTTACTGTTGTCTCCATCTGTATCATATTTAATTTGACACTAATACAAATCCTACAAGTCGAGAATAATTAAGTCATCAATTAAATTCCTAACATGTTTTGTGGCTATATGTTCTTACAATTGAGCAGAAATAAAATAATTGGACGATGTTTTTGGCAGGGTCAAACCGTTGAACCGGATTTGCTACCAGTAAATTAAAAAAAGACAAGAATAATAATGCTTCAAAGGAGCGTAGCTATTCTCGCAACGCTTAAGCGATTTTTATTTTGTTAGTTTTTGACTTGCAAGTTTTTTTCCGGACAATGTTCAACTATACGCCCTTGGCGAGACGAATTGAAATTACATTGGAACGAATACCCATAACAGTACAATAGGCAAAGATGCGTGTACTGCAGCATTAACATGAAGATCTATCTTACATCTTATTCATACCTGATCGCATCACACGGATTGGATCTTGCGGCCTTTATAAAATGATAACCAACAGTAAGCCAGGCAATGAAGGCAGCCAGAATTCCACTAAGTAAAAACACTGCAGGGTCAAGGTCAATATGGTAAGCAAAAGAACTTAGCCAGGTATCCATCCCATACCAACCTAGTACACAGGCGACAACAAAAGCAATTCCAACAAGTGCCATGAACTCTTTCGACAGCATATGGTGAATGGATAATATGGATGCACCCAGCGCTTTCCTGATGCCAATTTCCCGTGTCCGCTGCTCGGCGGTAAACGCAGCGAGCCCAAGCAGACCGAGACAAGCAACAAAAATCGCTACCCCACTCATCACCGTGGAAAGTTTACTCAAGCGCTCTTCTTCACGAAACAATTGATCAAAATTTTCATCAAGGAATGAATAATCATAAGGCGAATGAAGTGCGTATTGCTTCCATGTCTTTTCAACTGAAGCAATTACGTCCCTGACGTTCCCATCATAACGAATGTGCATGAAATCGGCGTGCGTTTTAAAAAAAACGACCAATGGTCGTACCGTTGACTTGAAAGACTCGAAATGAAAATCACGGATCACACCAATGACAGGTATTGATGAACCTCCCCCATCGGTTTGAAATTTGCTATTGAGTGCATCCGTCCAACCCATTGCTTTTGCAGCAGCTTCGTTGATCACGCAGGCTTGAGCGTCTGACGCGATCAAAGGTGAGAAATAACGTCCTTGTGAAAGATTGATTTTTAGCACTTCAAGATGATTGTAATCGGCAGTGTAGACCTGAAACACCACGTCCTTCGTGGCTCCTGCTTCGCGGAAGGTGGAAGCTCTATTCACTTCTGGAAAAGCATTATCTGCATAGCTCGCCTTCACTACGCCAGCCAGGTTATTCACCGCTTCGAGGAATGCAGCGTAATTGTTTCCTAACCGCTGTGTGTTTTTAATAATCAGCACGTTTTGTTTATCAAAGCCGACATTCATATTGCGCATGTAGTTGAGCTGACTGAATACCATCACCGTACAAATCATTAGCGCTATGGAAATGGAAAATTGCACAACCACCAGCGTACTTCTTATGCCCTTGCTCCTCATCCCGGTACTGGCCTTACCCTTCAATACATCCACTGGCTTAAATGAGGTGAGGTAAAAGGCAGGATAACTTCCCGACAACAAAGAAACGAATAGGAAAATGAGGCAGATCGACAGAATAATTTCAGGAAGCAACAACGTGTTAAACGAAAGTGTTTTTCCGGACAACAGATTGAAGTACGGCAGTAACAGGTACGTTGCGACCAGGGCCAGAACAGTTGCCATGAAAACAGATACGAATGATTCCGACAAAAATTGAAAGACAAGGGTTGTTCTATCAGATCCGAACGCCTTGCGCAAACCGACTTCCCGGGCGCGTTTCATCGAATGCGCTGTTGACAGGTTCATGAAATTGATGCACGCAATGAGCAGGATAAATATCCCAGTGGCTCCTGTAATGTATATATAGCGAATGTCGCCTGAGGGTGATGTTCCGTCCGTAATTTCAGGGTGAAACAAGTGGCTTTCAGATAAGGCATACGGAAAGAAGGTGTATACGCCACCTTGCTTTTCAAACTCCTGTAACGTCATGCCAAAAGTAGCTTCAAGTTCCGGACTGACTTGTAACTTAACCATTGCCCTAAGGGCCGCAGTCACAGAGCCAATTGGCGTCGAAGGTGTTTTTTTGAAATAAGTATATGTGCCATCAACGCTACCCCAGCCATCTCTTGTGGTAGGCGAAGATGAGTAGGAAATCAGCGCATCAAACTGAATATGTGAGTTGGCCGGCGGCGACACCGCTACTCCGGTAACCGTGTATGTTTCATTTTCATTTCCAACAATCAGCGTTTTGCCGATGGCAGGCTCGTTTCCAAAATACTGTTTAGCTGCGTGATCCGCCAGCACTATGGTGTGTGGTTCCTTCAGAACATGTTTGGGGTCTCCCTGGAGTAATTGGAAACTGAAGAATTCAAAAAAGTTTGAGTCGGCTAGAAAAGCTTTGTCTTCACTGAAGGTTTTGTCCTCATTTCGGATCAGCAGGTTTTGGACTGGCCACGGGTTGATGCGTGTGGCTTCTTCTATTCCCGTCATGCCCGCGACTAAGGCCTGGGCTAACGGCGGACACGATGAAGATGTGATAATCTCTTGTCCTCCGAAATTGATGTGCATACCCACATGATAGATATTCCCATAGTCTTTGTGAAACCTGTCGAAGGTTAGCTCATGATAGATATACAACCCAATCAGAAACGAAGCAGCAAGGCCAGTCGCTAGTCCCAAAATATTTAAGCAAGAATAGAATTTGTGGCGGGAAATATTGCGAAGAGCAGATTTTATGTAACGCTGCAACATAACTTAGTTGTTTGAGGTGCCTAGAATGATGTATGATACACGTTAAAAAGTTTTAAGCGTACTTTAGAGAACAGGAAGCAGCAATAAACTCTGGGCTAACTAAGTAGGTCCGGAAAATCTGCTGTATAGGAAGAGAAGTCGTCGGACCTCACGATTTACCATGCCAGCTAACTCGCTAGCACGTAGTTAAGGAAGGGGTTTTCATTTTTTTTTCGCTATCCGAAATAGCATTTAAGATTTTATTTTTTTTTTCAAGGATCACCATGACCTTCTGCAATGATTTGAAAAAATAAAAATTGAATTACGTTCTGTAACCGGAAAGCAGCGTTGGATATCGTTTCATCAATTAATTGAACCAGACGGCATAACCTTGCCTCCGCAAGTCCCATGCAAGTTTTTCCTCCATCATCAAAGCTTCTTCCCTAGTTAACGGCTTGACGTTGATATGCTCGTATAAACTCGGACGCAAATACGCTCCGTATTTCTGCACAATGTTTGACGATAGCTTGTGACCTTTTTTGTTAACATAACCCGTTCGATGTTCCAAAAATCTTTCTGCAGGAGTTTTACTCGTCATACCCACATAAAGACACTGAAGTACTCCATTGAATTGTGGGTTGGCGGCACGGAATTTTGTATTCTCCGTAAAAACCTTTTTCGAGAGCTCAATCACGTAAACTCGATATCGCATGTTACAAATAACGCTTTCACTGCAAATATTTTCAAAACGTATATCGAGCGTTAGTTATTGTAGTCCCTGGTTTTAGTAATTACCATAATATTCCCCAGATAACATTTTTAGGTTTGAAGACTCTCATCGGGAATGTACCTGTTGGTTTGAAACATGGCATATTGTCCCCTGACTTTGGGTGCAAACAAGGCATATTGTCCCCTGAATATATTTCCTCTGTAGATTTACTTGGCGCGGGTCTTGTTGGCGACCTATTGAACCTGTCGTGCGCCCGGTTACTCAAAAAATCACTGAATTTGTCAAACTTATACCTGCTGAAATCGTCAAACTTATAATTGCTGAAATCGTCATTCTTTTTATTTTGAAACTGCTCACTCGTCGTGTCCGTTTTACGGTGACGGTTTAGTTGTGAATATGTTGGCGTTATGTATCCAAAAATCACTGCAAATAATAGAACGGTTGTCTTCATTTTTTCTGAATTTTGCTACCTGCACACAATTTAATGGTTTACACTTCATCGTCAAGCTAACGTCGTCTTAATTGTTTGAGGGACCCTTGTAGAGTGATGGTGATACACGCTAAAAAGTTTTAACAGTGCCATATAGAACCGGAAGCAGCAATGCACTCGGGAATAGACTCAGGGAATAATCATCGCATAAAACTTAATTTAATAGCAACAAAGCTGGGCAAGGCGGAAACGGAGGAACTGAGATATGAATGAGAACAAAAGTTGCTAACGGAATTTTATGATACAATTGAGACCATTTGAACAATCACATTTTAGTACACTGATTTCATGGATTAACACCAAAGAACTTTTATTGACCATCGCCGGTACTTATTTTGAATTTCCACTAACAACCGACCAACTTCAGCAATACCTTACCGATGACAAAAGCAATTCTTTTAGCGTTGTCGACACGTCCACAAATACTATTATTGGTCACGCAGAGATTGTTAAAGCTGGTAACCGGTTTTATAAAATCGACAAATTATTAATCGGTGATCAAGCGAACCGGGGCAAAGGAATCGGCAAACAGGTAATGGGAGAACTACTGCGGTATGCATTTGAGAAATTAGATGCGGACGTCGTTGAACTTAATGTATTTGACTGGAATGTCGCAGGCATCCGTTGTTATGAGGTAGTTGGTTTTGTTCTTAACCCTGATAAGAAACAAACTTTTGAGGTAAATGGAAAAATATGGCAGGCTTTGAACATGACGATTGAAAAGAATCGATGGAGTAAATTGATCGCTGAGAAAAACTAAATAACAAAATCTCATTGAGCCAACGGTTAAAGAATTCCTCTTAAGTGAAACCAGAAGCGTCTCACCCTGCAGGTTATTGACGGCACCTCGATAGAAGTGATTGTAATAATCACTATAAACATTACTAATAGGTCTTCAGATGGGGATCATGCTATCATCGACCTCCTTTGATCGCTTTTGCAATTGCCTCGAGGTGTTCGTTAAATGAACTCAATTGTATCAGCATTTGACCCGAGGTATCGCTTTCGTTCAGCATTCCAAATTTGTTGTTCTTCATAAAGATCTCTTTAATTTGATTCCACCGATTCCTTTCTTTTTCGGTGAGAAAACCAGCAATTTCTTTTAACCGTAGCAAATTAGCTTCTGCATCTGATGTCAAGGTTTGTGATTCACCTTCATAATGAGAAAGAATCAACGTGTTCAATTCTTCGGAGTTCATAAGCGGTACTACTTTGGCAGTCATCTTATTCATATTCCGGTATGAGCCCTGTAATTTGAAGGCAGGTTCGGTACGATAGGCATCCCTCATGGCGGCACTCGCAATGTATTGTTGGTTCACACGCATCACCACATCACGAATTCGGATGATGTTCTTAAGCACTGCAATGGCATCGTCAATTTCCTGTTGGTTATAATTTCCTTCCAGTTCGGGCAGCAGTTCACTGTTTGTCTCGACATAACTAATGAGTTTGTACAGGTCATCAAAACTGCGATTACTGATACGTTGCAGGTACTTATTCTCGGCTACGGAGTTTTCGATCAAGCTGAGTTTGAACAGTTGCTCGGAACTACCGATTACATCTCCCAGGTTATATACATCTGCACGATTCGCCAACATGTCCGGGATTTTAAATTGCTCGCCACTCTCCGTATAGGGGTTGCCGGCCATCACAATGCAAAAGCGTTTTCCGCGCAAATCATAGGTTTTGCTTTCGCCTTCGAAAATGCCATCCATCTTACGCTGACCATCGGCAAGCGATATGAACTTCTGCAGAAACTCCGGATTACAATGCTGGATGTCGTCTATATACAACATCACATTATCGGCCATTTCAAAAGAAAGGTTTATTTTAATGAGTTCTGCGCGTGCACCTGAAGTTGTTGCCTCCTGCGGATCAATTGATGTGATATTATGCCCAATAGTTGGACCGTTAATTTTTACAAAGTGAAGGCCCATCGTTTTCGCTAAATATTCCATCAACGTCGTTTTACCATACCCTGGCGGTGATACCAGTAACAACATCCCCATGCGCGCAGTGCGTTTGTCGTTACCTGCAGCACCGATCTGTTTGGCAAGATTGGCACCGATCAACGGAAAATATACGTCGTTGATTAGACGATTACGAACAAACGAACTCAATACTTTTGGTTCCAGTTCGTTGATCTTTAATTGCTGACGATAAGCCTGCACTAATTGTTCTTTAAGTTGATTGAAGGAAGTAAATGCGGGAACAATCGTTTCAAAATAGCTGCGCATCTTCGTCGTGAAGTGGTGAAAGTTCAACGTGTATTTCCCTTCTCCATGTACCACTGCATGCGTACCTTTTAAGCCGGTGAGGTCAATAGCATCTGCGGCAGCTTTTTCTCGGTAAGCGTGGTCTTTGAAAAGAAGTAAACAGGCCGTTTCATCTAAATAAAGTTTATCTGCTGTGATGGAGGGCGTTTGCAGAAACGCATGTAGCCAGCTTTGGATAATATAAAATCGCTCGGCCGTATCAAATCCCGTATTGTTTATCTCTTGTAAGAACAATGCAGTCCTTCTTTGTGCGAGTAAATATTCATCGAATGCTTTTTTGAGGTGCAGTGCTTGTTGGCTGCAGGTAAAATGTTTAGCGGAGGAAAGTTCTAAATATAAATATTGCGCTACTTCATTTGGGTCTACTGAATCGTAGGCAATCTGCGACAGCAAGAATCGTGACGATAACTCTTTTCCTACAAAACTTGCACGCTTGCTTTGAGGAAAACTTTCCTGTATCGAATAGGCCGCAGTAATCAATTGCTGAAGCTTGTTCCGTGAGGCTTCATCTAATCCAAACCAGAACAACTGAGCAGCTACACGAACGGCAGGGGAAAACCGAAGGATCCCAAGTTCCGCCTGTAGTTTTTTCAGCCCATGGTAAATAGCCGCAGCATCCGTGTTATGAACCCCTTTAAGATAGCCGGCGGCATAATCACGCTCGGTCCGATCATTCAGAAAAGTTTCATAGTTCCACTGCTCACTATGCTGAAGACTTTCGAGATAAGTTTGATAGGCGAGATATTCAGAACGATAGATCTCAGTATTTTCAGATATCAATTCCTGTTCCCAAATGGCCCTGTGCTGATATAGCGATTCAGTAGTTACCTGTTTATAGAAGCTGGTTCCCAGGAGATGAAAATATAGACTCTCATTTTTGCGGATGATCGTCAGATCCAGCACTTGTTTATTGACCGCGAACTTGTAATTGCCTAGCGCAATTATATTTTGACCATCAACAAAAAGATCAGTTTTATCCTTAAGATTTCGCAAAGCAGTTTCCTGTGCCACCTTCATGAGGTTTTCCAGATTTTCTGCCTTCGCTACATCCCCGAGCTCTTTCAACTCATTCACCAGGTTACGCACCTTGTCTACCATCAGGTCTGTAGAAAAAAATGCGTAGATACTTTCTTTATCGTTAAACGACTGGGCTTTATTTTCGATGTTTTTTAGGACACGTAAGCCGATCTGCTCCAGTGCGGTGGTACGTTTGTTCAGTTGCGCGACCAGTATTTCTTTTTTGGTGTTGAAGGCTTTGATAACTTCGTCACGCTTGTCTGCTATCTTAAGGACAAACTCATCAAAGTCAGCGAACTTGCTTTCGAGTTCCTCCACTTGTATACTCACCTTCGTGAAATACTCTTCACACTTTTCAGGTGATGTAGAAAGGTCAAGGAAGTTTACGATGGTTTGATCAAGTAAAGTAAGTTGCGCGTAAAACTGGCCGGTCGATTCTTGCGCTCTCAGGGCAGTGGTGATACGTACCAATTCTGCTTTTACCTCATTCAGAGATGCAAAGATCAGCGAGATCTTTTCGACAATGCGCGTAGTTTGTGTAGTGTCTTCAATTTTCAGGCTGTTCAGAATATCGATCAGCATTTCCAGGCCAGTGGAAATCTCCTTTATCGTTTGCTCTACCGGTTGAGCGTCGATCACTTTTGTCACACTGCTCGCTACTTTCTTAAGATCAGCAACCCTGGCTTCATATGGCGCGAGTGCTTCTTCTTTTAATAAGAAAGTGACAGTGTCTTGGGAAAGTGAGCTGTTGTATTGCGCCAGCATTTCTTTCAGCACATCAACCGCCTTATTATCGATATAACGGATGTTTTGCAAATCGATAACAGCACCCTGCATGCTCCTCGTGGCTGCAAGGAGGTTTACAAGTTGATCCAGCGACGTGATGGTCGCACTTTTTACATCGATTACCAACTGGTCCACTCGCCTTTGCATCGAAACGAGATTGTCCTTTGCGTGCTGGCGCTGAGCCTGCACCTTTGCAAATTCATCTATTGCTGTGTTCGCGATATCCCTGATCTGGGTCAGCGGAGTAGCGAGATCGAAGGTTCCTTCGTCTTTTAACCAAAAATAAGCGTCGACAATATCGTTCGTTCGTTTATGTATATCCTCATAAAGATCTTCGTAGCTATCCTCTTTTTGTAAAAGCTGTATCACTTCATGACTTTCGCTCATTGCACTCACGATATCCTTGTTACCGATCTTATACAATACATTGTTACTCATCGCTGTATTTTCCTGGAGCGTAGCGGTGTAGGGTGTTTGCCAGATTTGCACCTGGTGATGTCTTACAGCTTCATTCTCCGACCGGAAATAGACCAGCATTCCATCATTAAATATCGTAAAGCCATTACAAACAATAGGTGTTTCCACCTGTTGACCGATCATGTTGTATGACATCAACACATAGGTATTTGTAAGTTTCTGGTAGAACACATACAAAAAATCCTCACCGTTAGGAGACGCAACGCTGCTGCTGAATTCCAGGTCGGATGTGTGCAGTTCAAATATCTTATGCTCTCCGCTTTGCAGATAATAGCCACTTGGGAAAATGATTCCCTGATTGTCTGGCAACAATACGCCAGCGTCAAGTAGACTGTTGATTGGAAGAACTTGCTTTGTGCGCACATTAAAAATATAGGCGCGAAAGTTTTCTTCATACGGTTTGATCTTGATTGGTATAAGATTTCCAAGATCGGCATAATGATATTGCGCGTCATCGAGCTGCTGATCTTTGTTTGTTACAGGCTCAGAATAAATCCCCTTCCCCGAATCCGTATTGTTTTCAATTTTGAATGTAATATCCCCATGGAGTGCTTCAATAAACACTTTGTCTAAAATCGAAATATGCGGATACAAACCCAGGCGACGATTACTGAGATCCGTTTTAATCCAATTAAATTCGTGCTGCGATGCCCTTTTTATTTCATGAATACTTCTGTCATCGACATATGATAGCTTTCCGTCTCTAATCAACCATTTAAAAGCCTTTCTATCATCAGGACTCTTGCCGGTTTGAAAGATCATGTACAGGTAGTTATCTGTCTTTATGAACTTGGCAAAGATTGAATCCCTGTAGTACTTGTACAGATTGCTGAAGTCTGTAATAAAATTCTCATCTTCAATCAGCGCAAGGGGTTCGGGATTGAAGTGGTCACCGGTGAACTTATAAATGCTGAAAACATCGCTGAGCTTTATATCTTCACGCAAACCAAAGTGAACGTTGTAACCGAAAATCGTAAGATTGCCAAGGGCAATAATACCACGCGCTACGCCGCTGTTGATTGTAGTGATACGTTGATTGCCGACCAGTTGAAATCCTGTTGAATTAAATATCTCCTTCCTCGCGTTATTTAACGCCGCCAGTCTTTCCAGTAAATTCAACCGCTGTTCTTCCAGTCGCTTCCGGATGATCTCATATGTTCCGGAATCCAATACAGTATTTGTGCTTTCAGTACCTGCCATTACGAAAAAAGATAAACGCTACATCGTGTAAATTGCTGCCGTGTGATCCGATGAATGGGATCGGTGTCAACTCCCAATTCCCGCCGCGGCAACGGCTGGGATAGGGATCCTTGACACTTGCCTTTACTGCAGTTTCCTATTGGATAACCCCAAACTGGTAGCCAGGTTCGCAAGGTTGAGTAGTAATGGACGATCATCTTCAGAACTTTTCTGCTGCATTTTCAGGATCAAACTTGAAATGGTCAGGTTTTTAATATCGTTCGTGGTTATATTATACTTCTGAGCGAAGTCGCGGATACGTGTTAATAGGTCGCCGCCATTTTCACCATCCCCTAATAATGCAGCTTTAATCTGAGTCGCGTTTTCACTTTCGTTGATTAAGCGATCAAAACCTTTCGCGGTCGAAACTTGGTTGATAATATTCTGGAAGAACATCGTTTCTCCTCCGACAATATCGATGTTTGCTGATTTCAGTGCCTCTCCCAATACCATCGCTTGCGCTTCAGCGACATCCTTCTGAATATTGATCTGAGCAAGTGCGATTTCTTTTTCTTTCGCAAGCAGCAACTTAAACTCTTCGTGATCTTTTCCAACGGCATCCAGTTTCTTCATTGCTTCCGCTTTTTCCTGAATGCCTGAAGCTTCCGCTAAAGCCTTTTCTTTTGTTACTTCCGCCTGCGACAGTCCCTCTTTGCGTTTTGCTTCAGCCATTTTTTCAACTACGGTCGCGTCAACGATACCTTGCCTTTCTGCGGCTTCAGCTTTTGCCATCATTACTTCGGCCTCGGACAGACCGATTGTTGCCTCCTCCCGCGCCTGCGCTTCAGCGAGGATTTTACGGGCTTCTGCCTGCTTCACGGCTGCTTCTTTTTTTGCATCCGCGTCAATGATCAACTGCTTCGCTTTCTCTTCCGCTGCTTTCTTTTCTGCCTCAGCAGCTTTCACTGTGTAAATCAGTTTTTCCTCTGCCTGTTGGCTTGCTTGTGTGAGTCCTACTGTTTTGTTACGCTCCACCTGACGGAACGCCTCCAGGTCTTTTAATCCCTGTTGCTCTTCGACAACACCCTTCTCCAACCTTACGCGGTCGCGAATTACATCCTGAATGTTCTTACGTTCTACCTCTAACGTCTTCTCCTTTTCAATTTGTGCCAGCGTTACAATCTTTTCACGCTCGGTAATTTCTAATGCACGATCTTTTTCTACACGCTCGGTTTCTACCGCATCCGTGCGTTGTTTATTTTTTTCAGCGATGATGATCTGGCGTAACTTATTTTCCTCCTGTACAGCAAGTGTCTCTTCGGTTTTGATCCGTACCGTTTCTGATTTTAGTCTTTCTTCTTCTCTTACTTTAAGTATTTCAGCTTGTTCCCGCGACTTTATATTATCAATCTCTCTACGCTGCTTCTCTTCTTTTTCCGCCATCTGGCGTTCTAATTCCAGGATCGCTTCGCGTGCCTCAACATCTTGCTTCTTGATTACTTTTTCCTCTTCCCGCTTAATCAAATTAGCCTTTATGTTTTGCGCTGCAGTAAGCTCGGTGATCTTCTTAATACCTTGGGAGTCGAGGATATTTTGCGGGCTGAGGAATTTCATTTCTGTCTGCTCAAGAAAATCGATGGCGCAGTCGTCAAGGATATAACCGTTAAGATCGGTTCCAATGATATTCAGGATTTCAGTTCTGAACTCGCGACGTGCTTCATACAGTTCGATAAAGTCAAATTTTTTACCCACTGTTTTTAAGGCTTCAGAGAATTTTGCTTCAAAGAGAATGCAAAGCGTTTCGATGTCGCTGGCTCTTTCTGTACCGATGATCTGCGCTACGTTTAATACGTCATCAGCATTCTTGTTGACGCGGATAAAGAATGCCACTTTAATATCTGCACGGATATTGTCTTTACAAATAAGGCCATCCTGTTCGAGACGATCGATCTGCAATTTTTTCACTGAGATATCCATGATCTCCATTTTATGGAGAATAGGAATTACATACATACCCCTGTTGAAGGCGACTTTTCCACCACCAACACCAGTGCGCACAATTGCTTTGCCCTGCGGAATCTTTTTGTAGAAACTCGCAAAAGCAAAGAAGATAATAAAAATGATGAACACAATTCCACCAATAAGCAATAAGCTAATGCCGCCAAGTACGTCCATAGTGATCGGGAAAATTTAAGGTTTAAAGAAAGTGTTTACGATATTGAGTAGTTATAAAGTCAAACGATGTTGGAGAGGTTTACCTCGGCGACTACTAGGTAATATTTTTTATCAGCGGATTCACCTGCAACCATTACTTCTGCATCATATTCGATGGCTCCACCAGTTTTGCTCTTTACATTTATGCGCACGATATCGCTTTGAATTTTTACTTCTGCGGCACCGATCATATCGCCGGATATAGTACTTCGCATTCTTCCAATTCTTCCTAATAGTTCCTGTGGTTCTTCTCCGTTATAGCCCATAGCATGATAAACTTTGACCAGTGGTTTTGTGGCATACCTTGTAATAACATAAGCAACAAGAAAAACCGGGATGAGGGTGAGCACAGATTTCCAACCCCAGCTAGCCAATCCCAGCACTACCGATGATGCTAACGTAATGATCCAGGCAACGAACTTAAAGACCGAATACACCATCATGAATGGTACTTTCCCAACGTTTACAAATTCCAACGCTTTCTGAACGAAAGATTGATCTGCCGCTACTTCGTCGCTGTCACCAGCAACATCAGTGTCCAGGTCAGCTCCCTCTACACTAAAATCTCGGTCAACTCCCGAATCTCCAAACAGATCACCTGCTATGAAGGTGGTTATCCAGTAAAGCGCCGTCACGCCAGTGAGAACGGTCATAATCGCATTACTCAATGGATGGAAAAGTAAATCTAATATACCCGACATCGGAAAGTGTTTGGTTAACGATTTAAGATATCCCTAATTTTTCTTTGATAGCCTGAAGATCTTTTTCAATAGATAACGAATCATCTTTTAGTATACGGTTCAATTCCTCTTTCTTACTATTCGTATCACGATGTATTTCGCCATAGGCTTTCGCTAGCGCTTCCTGGTCTTCAACTTTTGATTTCATACGCTCGAGCATGGTAATTATTCCGTTGTTATCGACATGGGCAAGTTGCTTATTCACTTGTTCCGTGGCTTTGCTAACTTTCACCCGTGCCTTCAATGTTCGCAACTCTTTCTCCCATTTCTCCATATTTTCTTTCAGAATTTCTGTATTGCGCAGCATCTCCCTAGAGGATTGCTGTAAAGCGGCGACTTGCTGCCCAATGTCTTCTGATTCTATATAATATTTTTTATGGAGCGACAACGCTTCGCGTGCAAGCTCTTCAGCCTTTGACAGCTCGACTTGCCCAGACTGAGCTTTTTGCATGATCAATATAGCTTTTTCAGCATAATTTCTTGACTCCTGCTGACGAGAATGATGATCATTTTCAGTGCGGATCGCCAGGGCTTTTACCTTGGCATAGGCCTCCGTCGCTTCTGCAAGATCAGTGCGCAGTTCACGAATGCCTTGTTCCGTCATTTTAATGGGATCTTCCATTTTATCAACTGCTGCATGGATTTCTGCCTGCCCTATTCTGAAAATTCTTTTGAAAATATTCATGACTGATAATTTTTTAGGTTTAAAACAATCGTCCCTTTTAAGTTTATCGTTTAGAAAAATCGATGATCTGTTGAGAGAACTCACTGAGTAATAATCCAAGAGAGTTCAAGGCACTCTCAAATTCGTTGAAGTCTATATTTTGTAGCTGCATGGTGTAGCGGAATAATACCCGGTCTCCTTCTTCATTGATGACAAAGCCACCGTGAATCGTATCCCTGTTTTTCTGCAGGAGTTTCTTGAACATATCCAGATTATCCTCCCGAAACGAGAAGAGAAACTGTTCCATAATAAGAATTGGGGGTGCAATGCCGAGAATCAAATTATGGATACCATCGGCTTGATTATCAATCTTCAGAATGCCATTCTGCACATCTTTATACAGTATTCTGCAGTTAAGTCTAAGGGCAAATTCTTCGATGGTGTCAAAGTTTTTCATGAGCATAATTTCTTCTGACTGAACAAATCTATTAATTGTTTTCTTAAAATGCAAAAAAATTTAGCATTGTGATAATGAAAATTACAATTATCTTTGGGGCATGACAAAGATCGGGGCCAATATCAAGAAGATTAGAACGACTAAAGGGCTGAGTCAGCAGGCGTTTGCTGATCTTTTTCAATTGACCAGAGGAAACATTTCTTCGTATGAAGAAAACCGAGCCGAACCGAGGATAGAAACCGTAATGCAAATTGCCAATTATTTTAGCATTCCCTTAAATCAATTTATTACGCAAAACCTCTCCATACATGAAATACTAAAATATAACGGCGATAAGTTGATCGAGGATGAAAATCATATTATCAATCTTCAGCTTAGGCAAGTTCCCTTCATCAACGATGCCATTTACATGAAATGTTGTTACCATGAATTGTCATTTAATGATTGGAATAGTTTTCCGAAGCTGACATTGCCTGAAGTAAATAATCACCACATGCTTGCGTTGAGCTTCAACCCAACTATCTCGCATCACGAATCGCTTCCTAAATATCAAATAGGTGATGTATTAATTTTCGAAGAGGTGACTCATCAGAATATTCATCTCTGTCAAAACAAGACTGGTCTATTTACTTCCGAGCGTGAGATCATGATTGGTCAGTATGAAATGAAGGATGAAAAAATTGATCTGGTGCTAAATGATTTTAAGAAAGAAAGATTCGATTTTAAATTTGCACAAAGATTTTGGAAACTATTTGCTTTGTATCAGCATGAGAAATAAAGATGTTCAAGAAGGGCGATCAATTTTTCATGTAAGTTTGAAGATGACTAAGGGCGTTTGAAAAAGAAGGAATATCTAAAAAAAAGAATCATTACTTGACTCCCTGTCTTTGCGACCTTTCCAAATTTTGATCACACATTGTGGAACTGATATGCTAGTCTGTAACAACGTTACCGTTAATATCTATTTCTGTTAAGACAAGATCGCGTTTCAGATAATCCGTTGTATAGTTATTTTCGTTGTAGTCGAATTGTTGAGATCCGAGCATCACGAAATTTCCCGTCATGTTTTGAATTGCTGAATTGAAACTATCATAGTTTGTGCCGTATTGCTTGACCCACTCAGTTTGTCCTACCCTATTGACCTTTGCCACCCGCATAACGTCAAAAAAGATATACGTGAAATCCCCGGCTTCATGGGCCTCGATCCGTCCGTCATGCTGGTATTCTAAGTAGAGTAGCTTTGTTGGAAACCTGATTGACCATTGCTCATTGCCCGCCGCATCCGTCTTAACAAATATATATTCCGACGGGCCAGAATATTCATAGCTTACAATACCATGATAAAACGTTCCGGAGGGTAATGCTATTGAATTACTAACGGGTTTATCAATGTCAAAAGTTTTTTCACCGATGCGGTCGCCTGCCAATTGCCGAAGTACCATTTTCCTAGCCCGTTGATCGGCGTCGGAGTTTTCAGCATACAAAAGCCTTATTACGCCTTCAGATTCCAACTTAAAAGATATCGGCGAATAGCCTTCTTCGCGGATATCCAACATATCCTCCGAGATGACGTCGAACGCCGAATCAAAAGATCTTAGTAACAGGCGCTCGCCACTTCCGTTATAGCCAGCGGCAAGGTATCCCGTTTTGGTTTCAATGACATCCAGGAAATACGTATATGTTTCACTTCTGTTAATAACGCTACCTGATCCATCAATTTCCCATAAATGTTGCTCCATCACGACTAGGTTACCTGACGAGTTTATGAACATCTTGCGCACGTTTGCGTAGGACTCGAAGGAAAGGCTATTTGATCTCAACGAATCAAAAGACGATGAAACTTGCAGAAATCTCCACGCATCTGCGCTGCTGCTACGGTTCCACGTGTGCACTACACGATATCCAGCGGTTGGATGTTCATACAGCATTTTTCCGTTTTCCGAAGCATTAATTTCCCCTATTCTTTTCCGCTCTGGCAAAACCGTAAGTATCGTGTCTGCGGAATTTTGCGGATTTTCCGTGAAAAGCGAGACACGGTAATTACCGGGGAAAAAATATGTATGTGACTGAAATACATTGTCTCCTTGATTTCCGTCTCCAAAATTCCAAATCGCAGACAACAATTCATCACGAGAATTAACCCGCGAAAAAGCAACAAAACCGACTGGAAGCCCCGCATAGATAACATCACTACCAACTTGTCGCGCGTCAATTCTTACTTTTTCCCTGATCCGCTCGGACGGATCGTCGATGCACGAAGCCATGATCGCCGGTATTATAATTGCACATTTTTTTAAATATCCCCTTATCATCATGGTTCTTTGTGAAATTGAAAAGCGCACGAAACTCCGGCACGAACACCGCTCCAATCAACATCAAAGTCTGCGGGAGGCGGTGTACTAAAAATTGACGATTTAAGCTTCGGTTCACCGGACACATTAAATTCGTATTCAACGAAGAGTACTAGTGCGAATCGTCCCAACGTTCGTGAAACGTCTGCACCAAATGAGAAGTATGAATTTATAGACGTAAACTTAGACCTCCTGTCCTCACTATAGGTCGGATCGTGCAGATTTATGCTATGTTGAAAATTCGTTGAATTAAATAGCGCACCAATGTTGATACGCGCGTTGACCAGGTAGTTGCCCGTTGTGTAAACCTGAAAGAGATTTGACGATCCCGCTAGGAAACCGTTTACAACCACGTCACGATATGCAGTTCCAGAATAATCACTGTACGCTGACCTGCTTCCAGTGCGCAGATATCCCAACGTCATCCCCGTGGACCATATGTTTCGGATCTGAACACGAACGAATCCTCGTACAAAAGGTGTTGCAGGAAAATTCTGTACATTTTTATAAGGAATAATATTTCCACCAACAATTGTTTCCTTTTGCCGGAGTGAACTCATATTATAAAACCCATAGCCAGATTCCAATCCAGCTGATAACTTCTGACCTTGTGAAGGCAGACAGATCGACAGGAATATAATAACTATACTGATTCTCATAAAGGAAAAGCAAATCCCCGCGTTGAATAAATGACGTTATTAAACAGTCGGAATTGTTCGTAAGATGGGTACGCGACTTTCAAACTCTTCACCAATGAATTGCCAATAGGGTCAATTACCAAATACGTTGTTTGAGTGTCACCAACAACGAAGCCAACATAACCCGTCAATGGATCATACGATACGCCGGAAAACGAATTGCCCTGGAAGCTAAATGTCTGCACTACATTGCGCGTTGAGAGATCAATGACATCCATGTGGCCAGTACGGTAAACCACAAACAAGCGATCTGAACTACTTGAAAAAACAGCGTCCCGAATGTTTGCCCGGTCATTTAACAAGATCAACTGACTCAACTGATCATTGACAATGGTATATAGTGTCCCATCATTAAAAAAGAATTTTGAATTCGGCGAGATATGCGGGGGTGCAGGAGTGGCTTGCAAGTATGGCGTTATCTTGATCTTTTTTTGTAGGTCAAACACGCCAACAACTTGTCCGGAAATGTAGAAACATGCCACTCCATCATTGGAAACTTCGATACTATGCGCATACATTGAAAAACCGGAGTTAATGGCAGTAAAGTCAATCGTTTCCAAATAGTCCATGTTTTGATCGAATCGAATCACTTCCATCCCGGTAAATAAGTAAAAATTCTTCCCATCAAACGATTTTCCATACATAGAATGCTCTGCAGACCACTGGTGCCCGGCCGACTGATAATATGCCTCAAATTCTACACGGCGATCGATCGAGCCTGTCACTGAATTCACAAGAAGAGCTTCATCAGGTTTAGAATTATCACTGATTAACATCTCGCGCGCACCATAATGGTGAAAGCCGTAGGTATCCAACGATGAAATACCATCAAACTCCAATTTATCCCCGGTCCAAACATGAAATTGATCAGCCCATCCTTTATCACTATAGCGACCAAAAGTAGAAAGGTAATACACGGTAGAGTGTCCGAACGGTGTGTCAATGGTCACTTCTCCAGATTGATTTGGTTCGAATTTTTGCTCAGGTTTGTTGTACGTGCCTAGCGATACCGTGGTAATATTGTTGTAAAACAGCGATGGCGGCCACCTAAGAACGACTTGATCATCGCTAATTGGCTGAATTTCAAATTGTAGTGTTTTGAAATGCGTGTCTTTATGAATCCCTGACCGCGTGGATTTGTATCCCAAAAGGTCCACACGGTATCGAACATCACCGCCGATGTAGAGTGAATCGCGGAAGTATAATGCTGTTGCATCTAAGGTCCATGGTTTTGGCATATGGTATTCTACCCACTGGCCGTTTGTGTCTTTGAAAAAACGTTTTACTTCATAATTGAGAAAGTTTGATTTCTCCGGAGGGTCCCATCGCACATAGAGCGTGCCCATTTCAGGTTCAATTGATTTAATCTCGACTGGATCACCTAACACTAAATCAACAACAATTTCGAAGTCCCTGTTGATCAACTTCTCCTCTTTGCCGAGAATCGAAGACAGGCTTTCAGATTGATTTACAAAAGCCGCAGTAATTGCAAGTGTGTGGCTTCCGTTGGCAAATTTGGCGGGGTCTACTAATAGCCTTGTCGGATTTTTTGGATCGATAATAGATATCCCATCAATGTATCCTTCCAAGCGAACCAGTTGATAACCATCCTGTTCGATTTTATATGTTAAGTGGGTCGGCCGGTAGATATAGACCGGCGAATTTGCATTGATAAGGTTGATTTCCAACCCCTCGAAGGACGGTTTATCCACGACGACGAAGTTTTCTCCTTCCGGTTCGAAACATCCATAGAGCAGCAGTGTCACAACGACTATTAAAGCGTTGGGATTCAGACAACGGACAAACAATTTATGTTTTGAATAAAGCACGATCGGAGATACAAACCGCACAATAATACCAATTAATCATAGCTATGTTGCAACTCGACAGCCATGCGCACTTGTAATGTTTGAAAATATCGAACGTTATTTGCATCTATAGAATAACGACAGATGCAAATAAATCGCACAGATTGTTTTAGGAACGTGATATTCATACTAAAACGAAGTGTTTTATATTTTTTATTAATTTCCTTACTCGGTATTGATTTCCAGCAAAATCATAAATGTAATTGACACTTTTTTGAATTTACATTGACAATTTGCTACATATAAGCCGCAGATCCAGAGAAGACCTAATGCCCGATTAATTGTTGAAACAACACGAACCATTACAATGTATGACTACAAGATAAGTTTGTTTCAAAGTTTTGTATAGGCAAATCGCCGCTTCGGTATCCGCCACGTATAGACAACTATACACTACGCCGTCATGTTCCAAATTGAGACCGTATGCATCCATTTTTTGAGGCAATGGGATTAGTGAACATCAGACGTCTAAAAATTAAAATCCTGGTATTCACAAGTGAGCCACCCGCAAGGCCGATCACAACGCTCGCGCTAGTGACGGCGACATTGAACGTAAGGCAGACCTTCAATATCAAGGTCATTGGTATGCAGAAGAAGTTGCCACAGACTGGATGTTATCTGTTCCCCTCCTTTTCAAAAAGCCCAAGAACTAATCTTTTCGTTTTAAGGAAAGAACCTATCTCAATGTGAGATACCCTTCAATACTAACAATCCTAATCGGAACACAAACAAACTTGCTTCACCTCGCATCACGCAATCAAACAAAAAAATCTCATACAATCGGCCAAAACCACAAAAGCGCCGACAATCTGAAGAAGTGTGTCGAATACATTTAATTTCAATAAAGGATTCAGACGACACTTTTTAATATTGTATCTACATCGTTTGAACCCAAAACCATCTTACTATGCCCAATTTATTTACCAAGCTGACTAAAACAGCAATTCTCGTTTCCCTACTTTTCACCAGTACCTTTGCCATGGCGCAGGACGGAACGATTTATCCACTCGATGCTCCTGCTGAACCGAACGCTATCCCACTCAACACAGGCGGCGTTGACAACCAGCCCGCACCTGAAACCTGGTTCCGCCAATGGGGCGATCCGATGGCGCGGAATATTTCCAAAGCTACCCTCACCCCATTCCTTCCCAAGAAGGGCAAGGCGAATGGCGCAGCTGTAATCGTGGCACCCGGCGGCGGCTTTAGATGGTTGTCGTTAGGAAATGAAGGCTGGGAAGTTGCGCAAGCGCTAGCAGACAAGGGCATCGCTGCCTTCGTGCTTAAATACAGACTCCATCCCACCCCCGAGTCACTCGATGGATTTAAAGAGTCCATGAATAGAACTTTCGCTGCGGCAACGCCGCCGCCTTCCGGAACTGCTGCTCCAGCTGGTCCGCCACGCATGGACCTGTCTAACCAGCTCGAAGATGCTGAGGCAGCCTATGCCATGATCGTCAAGCGTGCGGCCGAGTGGGGTGTCGATACAAGTCGGTTTGGTATGATCGGCTTTTCAGCTGGTGCCGGCCTCACCATGCATTCGACTCTTCACTCCAAGACTATGCAACTCGACTTCATCGGTCCGATCTATGGAGGCATGGGGCCTGTCGAGGTGCCGAAGAATGCTCCACCAATGTTCAATGTGATAGCCTCTGACGACTTTCTATTCCGTGGTCAGTTTGGCGTCGTTGAATCGTGGTTCAAGGCAGGGCGGCCAGTCGAATTTCACCTTTACCAGAATGGCGGACACGGCTTTGGCCTCGGCAATCCCGACCGGACAAGTAATCGCTGGTTCGATGCTTTCATGCACTGGCTAGAGGTTAACGACTTTCTCGTTGCCAAGCCAGCTAAGTGATCGCGTTATCTAACGGGATCATGTATACGAGTTGCGCATTCTCTGAAAGGTAATCTAATATGGCTATCTCCCGAAAGGACACAACCACAATCAACTGGTTGTGTCTTTTTTGAAGGCCTTGCTTTAAGACTTTGATGTTTTAATTTAATGTCAAAATTAAAGTAACGTCAATGGCCTATAGTACCAAGCTCGCGGACCGCATCAGAACATATCTTGAAAATGTCCCGAAAATGAAAGTGGAAGAAAAGCCGATGTTCAGTGGACTTGCATTTTTAGTGAATGGGAAAATGTGCGTAAATGTAAGCCACGAAAATCTGATGTGTCGATTTGATCCTGAACTGGAAAATGAAGTAGCGGAACGCGTAGGCTTTTTACCAATGGTCATGAAAGGAAAACAACTCAAAGGCTACTGCTATGTTAGCGAAGAGGGATATAAATCGAGGACAAATTTTGAATACTGGATGAAGTTATGTCTTGATTTTAATAAGAAAGCCAAGGCATCAAAAACGAAAAAAGCTCCTTCAAGAAAGAGAGCAAAATCCTGACACCGCAGCTTTTGATTTTGATTGACTTTCTCAAAGAGGAGAAATTAAGCAACGAATGAATAAATGCGGATATAGCTTCTGCTGATGAAGTTCCATAGCGAACGAACTATATTTTGAAGCATCAAAACAAGAATGGCGAAGCGCTATTGTTTTTCTCCTTGAACGACTGACTTAATAACGAAGGCCGTTAACGCTACAATCTTGCTGTCTCGAAATTGCCAGACGTCGCAATACAAGTAATCCTCGTCCTTGCCATTGTCAGACTTCATTGTTATGTTGCCAAGCGCCGTAACAAAATTGCCCTCTGCAATTAAGTTAGAAACGTTAAATTTTGGCGGCTCTTTGTAGTTCGTTGCCATCCACTGGCGAACTGCTTCTTTACCCCGTAGCGTTTGGTCACCCACAAAAGTCCATTCCGTGTCGTCCGTGCAGAACGAGAGAAACCCCTCATTGTTACCAGCAATGATAGCTGCATTTGCCTTTTGTAATATTTCTTTGTTATTCTCAGCCATTGTGATATTACGGAAACAAGTCTTTAAGAACTTCTGTGATCTGGCAGCTGGCTGCATTACAGTTCAAATCATGAGGATTGAACTGCAATGCACCAGTCTCCTACCCTGAAGAATTCAAATCAAAAATTCCTTTACTTCTTACCAATCCGATATAATTTTCCCTGATCTGTTATGGCATACAACGCTCCATCAATTCCTTGTGTGATGTCTCTGAAACGTTGTTTCTCATCCGATAAAAGTCTTTCTTCACCAGTAACTTTGTTGTTTTCAATGACCAGGCGACAAATGTGCATGCCGCTTAAGGCAGCAACAAATAAATTATTTTTCCATTCAGCTATTCCTGATCCATCATAGAATGTAATTCCACTGGGGGAAATGACCGGGTCCCAATAATACACGGGTTGTTCCATTCCTTCCTTTTGTTGAATTGCATCGCCAATCTTATCCCCACGGTATTCAATTCCATAGGTAATGGTCGGCCAACCATAATTTTTACCAGCTTCTACGCGATTGATTTCATCTCCTCCTCGTGGTCCGAATTCGGCTTCCCACAAATCTCCCGTCGTGGGATGGAAAGCAATTCCTTGTACGTTACGATGACCATATGAATACAATTCCGGTCTCGCCTTACCAGCAAACGGATTACCACTTGCAGGCTTACCATCCGTGGTAATGCGAATGATCTTTCCAAGTCCGGAGTTGAGGTCCTGTGCTTGAGGACGTGTCTCGATATCAGACCGTTCTCCAGTCGATAAAAACAGATTACCATCTTTTGAAAAAATAACCCGGCCTCCATAGTGAAGTGTCCCTTTGTAAACGGGCAGTGCACGGTAAATTACAGTAACATTTTCCAGCGTCTTTTCGTCGGCAGACAACTTGCCTTTCGCGACGGAAGTTACAGTGCCCTCGTCAAGTGGTTCGGAAAACGCCCAGTATACCATCCTGTTGTTTTTGAATGCAGGATCAAGACAAATACCCAGCAACCCACCTTGCCCTGCGCTATTAACCTTGGGAACACCGTTAATGGGTTCGCCCACAGCGCCGGCGGCTGATACAATTTTTATGGCACCTGCTTTTTCTGTGATGATAAATCTACCGTCCGGGAGCGATGTAATACCCCAAGGTAAACGCAGTGAGCTAGTTAACACTTTCCCCTCATAGGGCGTTTTGGTGGTAACAGCAGCGATACGGGTCTGCCCCTCAAAAGCAGGCTTATAGTCTGAATTTGGCTTCTTCGTCTCGACAGACACCCCTGCCGTTGCTTGTTGCGCCTTCGATACGATAGATCCGAATAAAAGGACAGTTCCAAATGACAAAACAAAAATTATTTTCTTCATGCTTATTAATTTATTTTACGAGTAGTGTTTAGTTTGTTATGGAGGCATGTTGCCTCACAAGTGTTTCTTAAATTCCGCTTTCTCAATCCTTTCAACAAAGTTGAGCGAAGTTGGTTTTTTTTGGTGAGTAAAATATAAAATACTGTTGATTGTGACACTAATTTTTTTCTTACCGCCACGTTACACTTGCTTAAGGATAAACGACAAACTCATCATGTCAGATTGCGACGATCATCTACGCCAGGCCAGCACGACATTTAGGATTGCAATTCCACGTATCTATTTTTGATTACAACATTCAATGACATATCCGACTATTCGCATGTTGGCAATAACGCTATCAACGATTACGCCCTGCCCTCGTGCGTCACGCTTAGCCCGTAACTTGTCGCAATACACCCTATCTTCTTTTAGCTGGAAAAAGTAATTTTAAAAGGTAATGCTATAGCTCGATATGCAAAAACATTTAACGTTCTTTCACGGAGGCGGTTCTAAAGAAGACTATGAAGCCGACGCAAAACTTGTCGAATCGCTTAAAGTTAAGCTGGGTTCAGGATACACTGTTCACTATCCGCTATTGGATAACGACGGAACTCCCGACCTCGGGAGACGCAAACAGATCAGCGAAGAAATTTCCACAAGTGAAGATAACATCATTTTGCTTGCCCATTCACTGGGGGCTTCCATGTTGCTGGCATGCCTATCTGAAAATAAGATCAGAAAAAAAGTGGCAGGTATTTTTCTTTTAGCGACGCCCTTTTGGAATGGAAAAGAAGATTGGGTTGAAGCGTTTAAACTGCGGCCCAACTTCGCAAAACAACTTGATAAGAAAACGCCGCTGTTTTTTTATCACTGCCGTGATGATGAGGAAGTACCATTCGGTCACCTGACTATTTATAGGCATCACCTTCCATGGGCTTCCTTCCGCGAAATTTCAGTTGGAGGACATCAATTTAACAATGACTTAACCATTGTTGCTAACGATATTAAATCAATATGAAAATACAGGCATATGCTGTAAAGCATCCCGGCGGTAACGTAGAACCATTCGCTTATGAAAGAAGAATTGGGAAGCATGATGTATTGATTAAAATATCGCATTGTTCTCTTGCATCGGGCGACGTGCAGATGATGAACAATGAATGGGGCGATTCCAAATTTCCATTGATTCCAGGTCATGAGATCATAGGAACAGTTGAACAAACGGGTTCGCATGTGATAGGCTTGAAAAATGGCGACCGTGTCGGTGTTGGATATCAGCTCAATGCCTGTTTTAAATGTCAACCTTGCAGGGATGGCAACGAGCAATTTTGTTTAAAACAAAAGGTAGTAGGTGTTGATTTGCCTGGCGGATTGGCCAAACACATTGTCGTGGATTGGAGATTTGCGTTTAAGATTCCATTGAATCTTGATTCCGTTAGATCAGTCCCGCTGTTATCTTCCGGCCTCACCGTATACTCGGCAATCCTTCGTGCAAACCTTGCCCGAAATTCAAAGGTGGCTGTTTTGGGAATTGGTGGTTTAGGTCACTTAGCGATTCAATTTCTTCATAAAATGGGACACGAAGTTTCAGCTTTTTCGCGCACGCCGGAAAAAAGAGAGATGATTCGGAGTCTAGGGGGAAAACTTGTAGATAGCGCAACCGTTAATAACAAGACAGATTACCACCGGAAATTTGATTTTATCCTTTCAACATTAAACGTTGACTTTGATTTGAATTCATATTTGCGAATGCTTGCACCTCAGGGTAAGTTTTGTGTCGTGGCGCAGCCTTTGAATAAAGTGTACGTTAATCTGGGATTGTTATATGATTACGCCCAGCGAACTATCTATGGCAATTATACAGGAAGTCGCAAGGATATGATGAACATGTTAGCGTTTTCAGCGAAGCATAATATTCAAGCCATTGCGGATGTAATGACATTTTCCAAGATCAATGAAGCCATTGATCTTGTGAAAACAGGGAAAGTTCCGATAAGATTGATATTACAACATACGGATTAAAATGCAGCCTCCAGAGAAAATTATAAAGACCTATAATGCTACCGCTGAAAGCTATGCAGCTACACGCATCGATGAACTTACTAAAAAGCATTTTGATCAAATGATTTTGAGAGAGTTTTCACGGCTTAATAAAGACCTGGGTACATGTGCTGACTTTGGCTGCGGTCCGGGACAGACAACCAAGTTTTTGTTTGACGCTGGTGTCAAGGATATTGTCGGCATTGATATTTCCCCGGGAATGGTGAATGTCGCCCGAAGAATTTTTCCTTACATCAAATTCGAGACAGGCGACCTCCTTTCCTTACCCTATGACGTAAACCATTTTGCGTCCGCAGTTGCATTTTATGCCATTGTACATTTTGATTACCAGCAGATCGACCAAGCATTTAAGGAAGTTAATCGCGTGTTGAAAAAAGGTGCACATTTTTTATTCTCATTCCATGTGGGAGAAGAGACGGTACATTTTGATAATGCCAACGGTATCGATATTGATATTGATTTGCACTTCCTGCAGACTGACCGGATCCTGAAACTCCTTGTCGACAACAACTTTAGCATCATCGACACAGTGGAACGACTTCCCTATCCTGAAGTCGAGTATGCCACTAAACGAGCTTATGTTTGGGCCCAGAAGTCTGACGTTGTGTAATCATTTTGGCGACGTTAGCCTTCATTCTATTTGTTTTTACCGTAAAGTCACTGCAGATCCCCAAAGTCAACCGTAACTATGAAATAACATGGTTCAGTTTTTGGCGAATAAGCATGTCCTCAAATGGCAACCATAGTGTCCAAGGTAATGGGACTTGCATATTGTAAAAAGCTTTATCCGCACAACTTGTACAACCTTGTGAAAAACATTTCGAGATAACCCATGTCGGAATATTAAAAAACATCGTTCCGGTATAAATAACCAGAACGATGTAGGTGCATGTGAACACAGCTTATCAAGCTCGCCTGATTTTCCTATCCTTAGGGCTTTTTTACCTTAATGTTGTCGATCGTATAGGAATCACTACCAACACCTGAGATCAAGATCTGTTTTACGTGTCGCGCATAATCAAACGACCAGGTGGCTTCTCCTAAACTGGACCACTTGCTCCAGCTTCCATCCAGCTTCTGCATCCAAACCTGGATCGGGCCATTGATAACTTTGATTCCCCAGAACTCGAAAGGAATTTGGCTGCTATTATAATCGTAAGCATATATTTTTATCCATTGATTTCCATAATGGCTGGATACCGTTCTAGGTTCCAGGAGAGGCTGTACCAAGATTGGCTGGCCATTGATCACTTTCCATACAGTTTGGTTGGTCCAATTAAAAATTGGAACAAAATTCTGGTAGCCGAGATGGTAATGGCCATAGTCGCTAGTAAAATCTGGATTGTACCCATTGCCATTATTCTCCTTTACGTGGAACCAGACACTTCCTACTGCTTGAATGTAAAACGGTGAAGTCGCAAACGTAAATTTCGCTTGATCCGGTATCCAGTTTAGGGCAATCGGATCATCGAAATCCACGTAATCAAAAGCTTGCGTTTTACCGTTGCCAATCGCTCTGCCTGACTCCGGAAAGATCTGTTGCGTCTCATTTACCTTTTTGTCATCAATAATTGGTGAGTTTGCTTCTTCAGGTTCTGGAAAACTCATCTCCGGTACATCCTTGGTGGGCACAGAAACAATCTTTGGATGATCTTGTGCATGATCTTGATGATCGTGAGGAAGGGCATCACTTTCCTCCTGCTGACATTGCATGAACATGAAGCTGATTAGAATAATACCAGCTAACCACAATTTGTTTTTCATTACGCTAATTTTCATTTCTTTTTTTGTTTGTTTGTTTGTGGTGCAACGTTCGCTGATTTTTGCGCTGGCCGGTTAGCACATATTTCCCATATGCTGACACGTATGTAACATTTTTAATTTAACGCTATTCGATAGCGAAATTGAGCTATGCAGACGGAGTTTGATTACAAACCATCATCCCATACAACGACAAGTCTGTAATAATTTTATCCATAAGATCACAGCTATGCACCTGCTCCCGTTGCATGGCGTCTTTAAAGAACCCGAGAAAGTTCAGTTATGAAAGCGCTGACCACCGGTATTTAAAAGGTGATATTCCCTGCCATCTGTTAAATGCACGTACGAATGCGGTTGGCTCTGAATGTCCAAGTATCGCTGAAATGTCTGATACGGTAAAGCTGTTATGCTTCAGCAAGAGCCTGCTTAATTTACATTTCAATTCTTCCAATAGACTCCTATAGCTCATCTTTTCCTTGGCAAGCATCCGCTGAAAGGTTCGAACGTTGTAGTTAATTGCCCCGCAACCTCCTGGATACTCGGTAAAGCCGGAGACGCCATGGATAGTGCGGCAATCTTTGCCCGGCTAGTATGCGACTTGCGTCCACGTAGTTTTTCGAGAAATGCGAGGTAAGCCGGAATCAAAACGTCAAGCTTTGATTCACTGTAGTCTGTGATCGGCATAGTGGCTTTGTTATCGAAGGAAAGAGAAAAGCCGGTGCTGATGAACAAAATTTTTGTTAACACTCATGTTTGCGCTGGCGGCATGGCCAGGTAACAGCGCAGAACGAATCAAATAAAACAGAAACCTTAAATTTTAAAAAAATGGAACAGATGACTTCGTTCGGTACTCAATTTTCTGACAGTTGTAAAGGGTTTAACTTATTGTACTCACTTTTAAGTTAGCCGAACTGTTAGATTAATTTAAAATTACATCAGTAAATCCGGTGGCCCCTCCATTCAATTAGCAGCTGGTGTACTACTATTTCTTCTTCAGTTTCATTTCAACCCTTTTTTGAATTATTGCCATAGCGTCGGCAAAAGTTGAAACCAAATAATCGTTCTCATGGTCCTTTAAGTACTTCAAAAATCCTCTATGCGTTTCACTTGAAATTTTAAAAAGTGGTCCACCTATGCCATGAAACTGAAAGACTCCTAACCCGTTAACTGCTTTCACTTTCTCCGCAAATTCTATTAGGTCATTGAGGCCTGTTCCTTCCTGAACATGCCAGCTTGGAACCTGCATCATATTCATTTTATCTAGATCTGCAACAACACTTAGTTTGTCTCCTCCACCCCGTGCATAATTTATGAGATGGAGTTCCTTCAACTTTGTAGAGTAATCAACACCATTTACCGTCACATTATTACAAGGGAAAGCGAAGGATCTTTGACCAGTTTTTTGGTCAATTTGCTCAAGATATAAGTTCATCACTTCAATTTCTTTGAGAATTTTTTCGACGTTGTAGCTCTCAATTGCTTCTTCCTTTTTCCATCCAAATTTCTCCGGGCAGGAATGAAACAATGTATGATTAGCGAGTTCGTGTCCATTCTGAGCAGCTTTTCTCCAGCCATAAAATGCAGGTGAGCCTTTTCCTAATATCCCCGATGTCCCTTGTATAGAGTTTAAGAAGAACGTTCCTTTTAGTCCTGTAGAGTCTAGTTGGGGAATTGCTATTGAAAGTTGAGAATCTAAAGCATCATCATACGTGAGGCAAATGATCGCCTTATTCTCCCGGTTCGTTAAACCAGAAGTTTGGCTATAACTAACAAGGGCCTTAAAAACTAATGCTAAAAGTAGAAGTCGTCTCATATAATTTCACTTTTTCGTTTGTTCCCGGTAAATATAGTCACCGCTACTGAAAGCTCTGGTGCAACACGGGCTTAACGTGCCGGCCACACGAACCTTTATTGGCGGTTTGTTGCCGTTAGTGCTCACTTTTTTAGTTTACGAAGAAATCTTCTTATTATTAAAAAGTCCAACATTGCTAACGCTAAAGCTATAAGGCCAAACCATATAACATCTCTGTCATTCATATTTTTGAATGTCGGTCTTGTTATTTTGTCGTAAAGTAGCCCAATGTAAATTATCACAAGTAATGAAGAGAACACAAAGAACAAGAAGAGCCCAATCTTTATTATGAATCTGGTCATTGTTGGTTTTTTAAATTTCAAAACTCTTTCTTTTTTCTTTTTTATCTATTGTCCCATGTCACTCCAGTCCATATGAAGACCATAAACTGCGTTCCCGATGTTGTCGCGTTGAATAAAAGTAGACCTCGTAGGTTTTAAGTCTCAGTTTGTAAAGAGGCGGAAAGTTGCCGGCAACCTTTTTACCGTCTCTACGTCCAGCCAAGTTGCCTCAATTACTTTGTCACCCTTTGTGATTTTAATGTTTTGATTGCTTAACGACACAATGACAAGTTAGGTGGCCCGGTTCTCCATTGGATGTAGCGTGCCCCGGGTCTACATGTGCGGTTAAGGGAGTCGTTATAAAGAAAAGTCCCACGACAAATGGGAGATACTTGAATGCATAAAAAACTGTCCTGTCGCTCTCCATCTTAGTAGTCAAATTTGTCCGAGGGCCAACGTTTATGTCTACAGCTTGATTTTTTAGATATGCATTCCTGTCGCAAGTTGCTGAAGGAATTAATAAAGACTAAACTTGACAGCAACTTTAATATGCATTCTGCCTAAAAAGTTATTACCCACCTTCGTATATAAACATCTACCGCAATCCAAATTAGAAAATTTGTAAGCGGTAGTTTAGTCACGGGGTATAACAATTAGGTTTCTAAAGTGCGCTTCTGTACCAGAACCCACCCATAATCCGATAGCTCCTCTCTCACGTTCGCCATGCTTTAAATCTGAAACGATAAGTGATGGCTGTTTCGCCTCATGAACATAAAGCTTTGCCGTGCCATCGTGTACAACAATTTTTACTTTTGTCCACTTGCCAACCTCCAGGTCTACATACGACTCATATTTCCCTGGTGTTTCTTTGCGCAATCTTTCCCATGAATAGTCTGGATAGGAGATGTACTGAACGGAATGGTTCCTACGCACCTGGTCTTCTGCTCTTCCGTTGGTTGGGCGTAGGTAGATGCACTCAAACTTTGTATCGCCTCCGTTTATTCGAAAAGCTATTCCCACAAAACCCCGTGCTGCTTCCACTGCAGTATTTTTGGGCTTACCTGCTAACTCCACTTCTATCGTGCCATTATGAAAGGTCAGCTCTCTGAGTTTTGCATACTTCAACTCTGAGGTTATGCCTTGGGCAGTGTCGACCACCATCACCGATTTTTTGCCCTCGTGATCCGATGCTTGTATCTTGACATGAACAGCCATCAGCCCTTCCGTTCCTTTCAGTGGAAATAACTTTTTCTCAGTTTGACTATAACAAGTAAAAGAAATTGCCAATAATGACAGCGAAATAAAATTGCTTTTCATGATGGAAGTCTTATGCAAATTTTTTATCGTTCGTAAATTAGTATCAAAAAAGCTTTGTATTCAAAAGCCAGGAATCAATCTCCTCGGCATCGTAAAATAGGTCAACTCACAATATTGAATTATCATAAGGAAGAATACAATATTCTGCCTTCCTGTTAAAATCTTAAAATAATAAACCAAGGACCGCTTAACAAATGTGAAATGCCAATTGCGTGTTCGATTGTGTGGCTTTACATTGGCGTTTACGAATATTTTTAATCACCTCTCCTTCCTTCATAACAAAAACCACGTCTTTAAACGTGCGAATATTTATGACGGCTTGGGTTTTCGAAACGCGTCGCTGTCCCACGTTGTTGAACGAAATTAAGAAAACAAAACGTGATAGCAACCCTGATCTGCAAGCTTGCGCTGTAATTACTTTTTTTCTGGCGGCCACTCACTGCCTCAAAATTTATGTCGCTGATGATGTCACGCTTGCAATCTGATAATTAGCAGGCAACTCAAGGGGCTAGAACACGACACAGGTTACCATAACGACGCATGTCTTCGGTTGTCTGTTTTTAAATATTATTTTGAGCCCTGCTTGCAAATAAGGTCGTGGTCAAGTACATCGTCAAAAAAACATTGTCAGTTTGTCGGTATTGCTTTAAGTGTAAGCTCCCTCGAAAATTGGGGCATTCAAAAAACTTCTTTTTGTTAATTATTTATGCGAAATTGCTTTGAATTTTTCATAAAAAGGGAAAGTGAAATGCAGTGGTTTAGACGTTGATGTAAGAGTATCCAACGTCTTTCATTACTTCAGTCTAAAAATTCATTAATGAAAACACTAAACAGAACAATAAGAAAAAGATCACTATAATCGTTGATATTGTTTTCTTTTTTCCCTCTCTTTTTAACCAGTCGTTATATTCATCCTGATCCTTCTTTGTCTCATAGCTAAAGAGTCCAACACATTTAATTAGAAAACCAATAAATACAATTAACAACATTGATATAACTGTCACTACGAATATCAAATCTGTGTTCATTGTCAAGTCGTTTGTGTTGTGTCTTGTCTTGCGCTTGCAGGCATAATCAATGGCGGGTGGTCGAAGCGTTTCACAGCATCAAAGGTAATTTGGAAAACCGAACTACTAATTTACACTGAACCATCGTAAATAGGTCAATATAGAATATTGAATTATGGTAAGGAAGAAGAAAATATTCTGCCTTCATGTTATTGGCTAAGACCTTATTATAAAGGACCACTTAACAAATGTGAAGTGTTAATTGCGTGTTCGATTGTGTGGCTTTGCATTGGATGCTTAGAGGCCGATATTTTTCAAACAGCGAGTTGCGGATAATTCAGGATTATTGAAATAATCATTAGCAGATGATTAATTATTAAAAAGCACTAGCGCCCTGTCCCTGTTTCCAGCTTGTCTATGCATCAATAACTTTCCATTTTTTGTTTTTTTCAAAAGATTAGACATGTTACCTTCAAACCTTCCTCCGTTAGTTGAATCGCCCCACCCGCCTTTATATTGACCAACCACAAAAACATAATCCCCAAGATCATGTATCCTATTATAATAGTGCTTTACATTAAAGGAGATATTTGGCGTATAGGTTTTGAGCATTTTTGGTCTGATATTCTCCATGCCCACCCGAATCGAATCAAAATTTGACATAAGGATTGCATCTTTTGTAAATCCGCCAGCTCTCGCATTTCCATCACCATTCGCTACGGCGTTTAACACCCCTGCGTCAAATTCTTCAATTTCAGCAACCAATTTCTTATTCACATTATCTATTGCTGTGAAGTTGGTTTCATCTACCAGAACATCCGCATACGGCACAACTTCAGGCTCAATATATTTATCAGCTCCAAATGTTTCTGATATAATTCTCAATTTTCCATCGTTGTCACTCTTCCATAAGACCATATAATTTCCTTTGTATTCACCTTGCGGAGTTTTAAGGGATGCGTAATGAAAACTAAAAGTGCCTAATTCCAGCAAATGATCAGCATAGACCTCCACTGCATATATTTTTTTCTTGTATATCTTAACATCTCCAGCCGCAAACCAGTCCTTAAAAAATTTATTCAACGCTTTACTTTCAAAAATGGCAGGCTTATACTCAGGAAAAAAAGTAAACTGACTGGCATATAAGCTTGTCAAAGCTTTCACATCTTCCGTTACGTATAACTGCTCTATCCTACTGTTTATCGCTTCCAGTTCTATTCGTGAATCATCTAAGGTCTTCGTGATACTTTGGCTCTTTAAGTCAATGTTTGAAGCACCTGCTAAGGCGACAATTAATATTAGGCTGATCATTTTCATATTTCTTAAGCTTTATCTGTTTCAAAGTTCAGTTTCATGTGCGCAGTAAAATGGAGTTATGTACTTGCACTTGCTCAAAAGTATCAAGCCGATAAGAAGCAAGAAATCAGATTGACTAAGGGAGGCCAAGGGTGTATCAAATACCCGCTTTTATTGACGAAAGGAAAGTGGTTTTCTGGTGGTGCCGGCTATGCCATCTCAGTTGGGTTCTGTCCGTAGAAATAAAATGGATTAAAGGTTAAAATCATATAGATGCTTAAACCAAAAAATACTATGCACCGATAAATCCCGCTCACCATCACCAGTACGCCTACCGTGGGTAAAATCACCTCCGCATATCTATCGCGATAAATAAAACGCAGTACTCTCCCCCTTCCAAGTCTCCCTTGCAACACGAGCTGCATGCTGGTCGAGCCGGTCACGCGAAGTCTTATTTACTAGCATTTGTGCTTTCTTCTCATACCTATTTTTTCCAGCCATTAATATTGCTAAATGTCTCGTAGTCAAATTTTGTAACGTAGTCGTAGTTATCAGTTTTAGTCTTTTTGTTATAAGCCTCCATAGGCAGATACAATAATGGTTCGAAGTCCATCTCTTTTGGCATTTGCTTGGGGTTTGAAACAACCAATTCGAAATAGTTCTTTCCGTTAGCTACAACACAGCATCTGACGTACAGAAAATAGTCCACGGAGAAATGTTCATTTTCGCCCTTATAACTATCCTCTCCAATATTTGAAGCATAAGAAATTCCGTCCAGCATGTAGAGTTTTTCCGCAAGTATGTCAGCGAACTTGTAAATGTCGTCAATTGTCATACTCGCTAGTCTTTTTACAGCCGGTCTCAATACTGCATCATCGTCTCCTGTTTTTTTCCAGTCAAAAGTGGAGATGATATCCCAGAACACATTCTCATCCATTGGTTTGTACCTCGGACTTGGTTTGATTGGAATGTTGCCGTGTTCCGAAATTTCCTGGTATCCCTTACTAAGTTTTTCTTTGATTAATTTTTGAACCTCCCTACTGCAATCGTCACCTGATGAAAATGTCTTTTCATTTGTTCGTCCCTCGGTCCCAATCTTTCCCCATGTCACGGTGTAAGAATTGTCCAATTGGTCAATGTTCCAAAACTTATTTGAATCGCCTGTTTGATTAATAAAACGTCTCACTTGGATTAATTTGAATGTTCGTGAAAGCATGACTGGCAACGCCGATACATAAAAGCCTATGGATCTTAAATTCACATATCTATCCGTTGTTTCTGAATAAATTTACCAGCAGAAGAGCTCTTTTCAAAATGACCCCGGATACTTTTGTCGAGTTTATGTCTCCCTTTATCCTTGATTAGAATATCCGCATTGGAAAGCAATAAATCATTTTTGTCTGTAAGCCCGTAGATAAACGTATCGAATGAATTTACGAGCAATGGTCTAATTACATTGTCGTGTGCAGATAGCGCCCACGTTTCATTGTAATGATGTCGAACGTTATTCTCGGTCAAACTTATGGTCAACGGTAAATAGAAGTCATTCATTTGTTCGAAGTCTAATCTGTCAGGAAAAAGCTATCCTACTCTCGGCAACCGTACTTTTAAATATTACTCACCACTATATTTAATGAACCTCAATAATTTTTTATTAAAGTCTGACCCTTTATTACAGTTGGTGAAAAATACATATCCGAATTTTTGTTCATTATTAATCATGAATTCGGATGTAAAATTCAAATTAAATCCGCCATGAAAAAATTCATCCCCGAACTCCGTGTGTCTAATACCTATACCAAGACCCCATTGTTCATTTGGAGATTTTCTGGTATTTGGAAATTGTACTTTAAGCATCTCATCATAGCTTTCTTTTTTTAACCCATTTCCATTCATCAACCCAACTAAAAATCTGGCATAATTTAATGCTTCTGTTTGCATGCTATAAGAAGCATAAAAATTGGGATTTTTAGCATCGACGCCATACCCATCTGCGACTTTTCCATCTACATGCCCTGTAGCCCGATGTTCCTCAACCTGACTATTCCAAGTAAAATATGTTGCCTCCATCCCTAAGGGTTTTCCAATTTCCTCATTGAACAGTTCCTGAAGGTCATTTTTTCTGATGTTGAGAAGATGTGCAATAACATTTGCCAGGTATTCATAGCCTTCTCCTGAATATTGATATTGCGTGCCCGGCGTAAATTTGATATCGAGTTTTCCATCCTTGTTAAAAAATCTCCAATTTGGAAAACCGGTTGTATGGCTAAGAACCATCCGACCGGTAATTTGCTTATACCTGTCATCGTAAGCAATGTCGGGATAAGGCAGGTATTTGTATAAGGGATCATCTAAATCCAAAACGCCTTTTTCAACCAATCGCATTACTAAAAAAGCAAATGGTGTTTTTGTCATGGAGGCCGCATCAAAAAGAGTTCTATATGATACCCGATGTTTTGTCTCGACATTTGTAACACCCAATGTCCGGCGATATACGAGCTGTCCATCGCTGATCAGGGCGAACGACAATCCCGGCATTCCAATTGAATCCATTTGCGATCTTAGAAATGTATCCATTTTGGAAAAAGAAATATATTTTCCATTCTCTGATCTAAATTTCCAGGAGACATTAGCCCTATTCAACAACGTTTCGTCTATCTGAGATTTAACATAGGTATACTTTAATCCATCATATATTCCTTTCCAAATTGCCGAGAAATGAGTTTCATTTGAATAAGCTTCAACTTTCCATTGCAAATCCTTTGGTGCGCTTTGCGTTAACAATGAATCAAAACGTGAGATCCCCATCCCAACCTGCGCTCCCCCATCCCGTGAACTTATCCAAAGTGAATTTTTTATCCCTTCTTTGTTTTTTAATTTTTCAGGAGCAATTTTATTGATATACTCGTTTCCCCACCATAAACTGGGCTCAACCGTCAGGTATGATGTGAAAAGCGTTGGCTCGTTTAAGTAGGTATAAATCGCAAATAAGCCGCCCGATGAAGTTCCATAAAGGATGCTGTTGTCAATTTTTACCTGGCACTTTTTAGTTACAAACGGAACCAATTCATCCTTTAAAAACAGCAGGAAGTTGCCTGCACCTCCTGAGATGGGATTAATCTTTCCATCACTATTTTCAGCTAACGTAGGAGTAAAATCCCTGTCCCTCATGTTTACTTCATTCCTGTAATAGTTAGGAACGCTAACAATGATAATATTGGCAGGTATAAATTTAGCAAATTCCAAAAATCCATAGACTGTTACGGCCAAAGATGTGTTCCATTCACCGTCTAACACATATAAAACATCGTATTTTTCGGTTGAATTCTTTTTATAACTTTTTGGAAAAAAAATCTCGACAGGTCTCTGTTCTTTTAAATATTTGGAGTACAACGAATCCTTTTGAACGAGAGATGCCTGTGTCCATGCCGGTATTGATACTAATATGAAATAAATAATGGAAGCTATAAAGACAAATTGGGCACTAATCCTCATTTCTATGGCGTTAATTCGATTCTTTTACCTTTTAAAAGGTAAAAGGTTACACTTTTGGAACACCGTTTGTCAATCGAAGGGTTTTGGCTCAACGTTAACACAACACGTCGACACCGTGGCGATGTCCACCGTTAGTATCTTTCCATTGATTTTTTTTTGACTATTCCAGTTAATAGGCTGTTCGATATCGTCGCCCCGTCACAGGCGGAATTTTTGAAGTACAACAGTTTTATTTTCCTCATCTGTCTATATGCAGTTGGGCAACAAACATGTAAATGATTAGACGTCTCATCTACCCATGCGAAGTGCACACAACGTTCGCATATAAAGCGCGCCGGAAGTCCTAATTTATAATTAATCCTCTAACTCTGCCCGCATGATTTATACCATGTGGCAGTAGTGGCGCTTACTCAGTCTCAATCGATGTTTACCACCCGTTCCAGTTCCATGTTTTATATACGGAGTTATGCGTTCGTCTCACTTTGTCTCAAGTACAAATTTCCAGGTTTCAATGCGGGATTTTTCCACCTCGGTTCTCGTTCTATAGGTGTCGCTTTCCGACTTGAGTTCTTTACCAAACTTAAGTTCATTTATTATCTTGGTGTCGGACTCCATACCTAGCGCCCTGTAAGTCTTTTCAATGATGTCACCTAACTTCAATAGCGCAGACTTTCTATCTCCATTATTGATATTAAGCACAATTCTCAAATTTTTGATAGCGCTTGAATCGTCGCTCTCCAAATAATAAGCAAGGTTGTTTGGCATGTCACCATCACCAAATTGATAATAAGGTGTAACACTCATGTAACCCCCCTTTTCATCATCTCGCCACTCCCCAAGTTCTCCAATTCCGACGGCAGAAAGTTTTTGCCGAACATCTTCAACGTTATTGAACGGATCAAACTTAACTTTTGATGATGCTTTCGGAAGGACTTTTGTCTCTACTTGCGCAGCGGTATCTGGCTCAGGATTGTTGTCCTTGTTAGAAGAACTGCAGGAATAAGTTATTGTCGCAAGCAAGGCTAAAGTCAGAATCAGTTTTATTTGTCTCATATGCTCAAAGTTTATCAAAATAACGCCCAACCTTTTGTACATAGAACCTCTGGTGTTAAAAGCTACTTTTTTGTTAGATACGCAAAATTGTTATCGGCCCATTGGTCTTCCGTTTCACAGGAAGCTTACACCTGGCCTAGGCGTCTCGGAGTTATAGCGCCACCGTTGATACGAAGCAACGTTCAAATTTAGTAATAATGTTCATACGAAGCACTTCGCACGCCATAACGCCAAACCTTTGTTAAGGCAGTTTTTTTCCAGTCGTTACGTTGCTGTCTATTTTCGTCCTGTCGCTTCTTGTATTTGTGTAGAATAGCGTTCGCCAACGATTTTGATTGTCGCCAACGCAGCATTGATTTTGTTTAAGTCGTCAGTTGTCAAAGCGATGTTGTCAGCACCAATGTTTTCTTGTAAACGGTGTAATTTTGATGTTCCCGGAATTGGAACGATGAAAGGTTTTTGAGCCAACAACCAACCTAATGCAATTTGTGCAGGTGTGGCATTTTTATCTGTCGCTATGGAAACAACCAAATCAACTAATGCTTGGTTGGCTTCTCGGTTTTCTTTACTAAAACGAGGGGAAAAATTTCTTATGTCGTCTTTGTCAAGTTCAACATTTGCATTGATTGTTCCGGTCAAAAAACCTTTGCCTAACGGACTGAACGGAACAAAGCCGATTCCTAATTCTTCCAATGTAGAAATGATGTCTGTTTCAGGTTTGCGATAAAACATCGAATACTCACTTTGCAGAGCCGTTACAGGTAAAACGTTATGTGCCTGGCGAATGATTTCGACAGGGGCCTCCGACAAACCAAATTGTTTTACTTTACCTTGTTGAATTAAATCTTTTACCGTTCCTGCAACGTCTTCAATCGGCACATTCGGATCAAAACGATGTTGGTAAAACAAATCAATCACGTCAGTTCTTAATCTTTTCAAAGATGCCTCGGCAACGGCTTTTATTGTTTCGGGGCGACTGTCTAAACCCAATCTTACATTTCCGTCTTTGAAGCCGAATTTTGTTGCAATTCTAACGTTGTTGCGAAATGGTTCAAGTGCTTCGCCAACCAACAATTCATTTTCGCCATAACCTTGTGCCGTGTCGAAAAACGTAATGCCGAGTTCAACGGCCGACCGGATTAATTTTATACTTTCTTCTTTTGTCGGTGCGTTTGGAAAGCTTAAACCCATTGCACCGAAACCCAATGCAGATACTTCTAATCCGCCGTTTCCTAATTTTCTTGATTTCATTTTTTTTTGATTTTATCTAACACCGTAAAGGTTGTTCAATAAAAAATGAAACCATTTGCCATTAGGCAAAAAGTGATCTTAGCGGATATTTTTTCTTATTCTGCTCAATGAAGATTGCGTAATTCCTAAATAAGAAGCGATGAATGACAAGGGCACACGATTTACCAACGTCGGGAATTTTTCAATGAAGTCACGATAGCGTGTAGTCGCATCGTGCGAAACCAATCCGCCTCGTCTTTCAATTTTTTCTCTATGATATTTAGCAGTTATTTTTTGAATAATCGCATCCCAACCAATAACCGTTTCGGTAATTTCTTTCCAATCTTGTTTTGAAAAAACAACCATTTTGCAGTCCGTAATTGCCGATACATATTCAGAAGGGATATAAACTTCGTCAATCGTGCTGCCCGACAAGATCAAATGGTTTTCGTCAATAAAATAACGAGTAATTTCTTCGCCTTTGTTGTTGTAGTAATAAACACGAAGAACACCATCAGTAAGGAAACCTATTTGTTTAACCGTTTTTCCAGCTTCCCAATAATAATCGTCTTTGCGAAGTTCCAACTCCCCTGCTTTGCTTTTAATAAGGTCAACTTGTTGTTTGTTCAAATTGCCAAACTGTAAAACATAGTCAATAAATTTTTCCATTCAGCAAAGTTAGGAATTGTTCTTTGTGGGGCATTTGTCATTTGGTAAAAAAAGCTCGTGTCAATCGTTACAAACATCAAGCATCGTTGCATGATAGGTCTGCTCTATGGTGCCGGACCGACTCAATGAGTTCGGCATGCCCGAGGTCTCTAACATAAACAGCGCTGCCATGCAAATCAAAGTCGCGCAAGGAAAAGAAAACAACGATCGGTTTACCATGCTGCCCGCATTTATTCCCGAAGATCTAGCAACATTTTTCCGCCAGAACCAGAATACAATTGAAATGAGTTGCCAATTCTATTTCACATGAAGTGCTTGTTTCGAATGAAGACGCAGACGCTCAACAAATCGGTAAGTCAGCCAATCTAATTTTCCCTTGTCTCAGTCCAGACATTATTGCTTTTGTCAATATCAACATCAAAGTCGTTTCCTAATGCAATTTTCTTAATTGAACCATTCGAGCGCATTTTAATGGTATACACATCATTCCCTTTTGACCAGCACGATATGTCATTTTTGTATGATTGCTGTGTGCCGTCCTCAAAGAAAATGGTGAGATGAATTGGCACCATACCAATACCAATTTTTTGAATCGTTATGATGTAGTTGTGCCTTTTCTTTGATACGCTTTTTATAGCGAGGTCTGGGGATATCTTTGAGAAAAACCAGTCGTTCCAAAACCAGTTTAAGTCAGTTCTTGACCCAGTGTTGAGGCAATTGAAAAAATCATAGGGAGATGGGTGCTTTCCTTTCCAATTATCTATAAAAAAACGCAATGCTTCTGAGAATTTTTCATCACCTAGCATCTCCTTCACATAGTGAAATCCAAGCGCAGGTTTCAAATCTTTATTTGAGAATCTTGATTTACGATGCAGTTGTGGTGTAAGCGTAACAACAGGGTTGTCATAATCGGTTCCGGCAGTTTGGTTTACATCGCTAATATCATAATGCATAGGAACTTCAGGAGCGATTATGGGATGTAACGTAAATTCCGACAGTGTTGCCAGTCCCTCATCCAAAAAAGAATACTTGGTTTCATTGGTGCCAACATAAAAAGGAAACAGGGTATGAAAGACTTCGTGTGCCGTAAATTCTACTATTTGCTGTGGATCTTCAAAAGGCAAATTATTAACCATCATAGGATACTCCATTGCGTCAAGTCCTTCAAAAATTGTTATGTGCGGATACGGAAATGGAATTTTCGGAAAGATATAACTCATGCTTGATACGGTACCACGCGCGTATTTGATAACCGAATCATATTGAACATGATCAGGATTGTAAACAGCATCGACACGAACTCTTTTGTTAGCCACCGAATCAACGAGTACACTGGAAGATTTCCAGATGTAATGATTGCTTGTCATGAAAGCTACGTCTTGAACATTAGCGGCGTCGAATATCCATGTATGGTGTTTCCCTTTCCTGCAAATATCCTTCGAAGAGATGTCATCCTTTGTAATGACGTCAACGATACGTTCACTATTACTCGCTGTTTGAATTAACTGTACGTATTTCTCATTCAGAACGTCGTTCGCGTTTGCTAAATTCCCTGTACACCAAACCTGATAGTCACCGGGCACAGTAATTTCGACATGAAAATTTCCGTAATCATTATAGAATTCATCGAATCCGGTGTATGGATATTCGTTCCATCCATCGATGTCATCATACACCGTAACACGAGGAAAAAAATAGGCGACTACAAAAGCACCATCATCCACCTGGCCTGTGCGGATGAAAGAGCCTTGGTTTAGTATGTATGAATACTTTACCTTAATGCTTGTCTTGGTCTGCGGCAAAACAGTCACGCCTCCCAACGTCATGTTTGTTCCTCGGATGGAGATTGCGCTGGAATTTACAAAGCGGCCGTTAATAAAAATGGAGTCTATCTCGACACCGTTGCCCAGATCTTCTTTTGAAATTGGTTTGGTTCGGACTGATTCAGTTTTGTATAAGTTAGGATAGAGCTTGAAGATAATTTTGGAGAGTGTGTCAGGGCTGTCATTTAAATATTCAATATCGACATGCCCGGACACTTGCCTTGTGTCAGGAGAAAATCGAACACGGATGGAATAATTAGCTCGATTTTGCCAATAGTTCTTCCCCGGCAAACCATTCATCGCGCGAACATGAGTCAGATAGCTGTTCTTAAAATTGGTGGCAATGGGTAACTGCGTTTGAGCGAAGCATTGAAGACTGGCAAAGACAAGTATCGTAATTCGAAACATATTATCAGTTTGCTCAAAATTATAGAAATATAGGCAAGGACACTTCAATGAACAGCTTTCGTTTCGCCGGCTTTTTCAGGAGATCGGCAGTTTATTGGCTTCACATTCTGAAAAGAGGAATTTATCACAGAAATCATCGCACTTGACCATTAACAACAACAGCCACCGAATCACGCGCTGCAACGGAAAGGCTAACACATCGGCAAGTCAAAACTCATCACCTAAAAAACGGTTAAGAAAAGCAATTCAACTCCTATAGCCTGTAGGCAAACCTCCTGTTCTTCAGTTCAACACAGGCTTACATCGAAACACCAACAAAAAAAGACTACATTTCGTAGTCTCTCACATCGTGTGTTGGCCGTTCGTTTAAGCCTTATTTGTTGTAGCTGGTGCGCGTTCACCAACCTAAATTTTGAAACCCTTTCTCACTTGATCAACTCGTCCATTTTTTATTCCAATATCTTTCAGATGGTCAACTAGTCGGCAAAACTCCCTTTCAAATTTTTTCCTTAAGTCAGTGTCTTCAATCCAAATTTCCCACAATGCCCCTGCTCCACCAAAAAGATCTGGGCTGACAACAAGTTCCTTAAATTTTTCTTTGTCCCTTTGAGTTGCTGAGAGTCTTATTTCAGATAATCGGGCTACATAGAATCCAAATCCTGACTTTATAAGTGTGTCGCCAAGTTGGTCTATTAACTTTGAGAGCAATTCAACCTTCTCATCGGAGAAATCTATTGCCGATTCTTTTTTGTTTATGAAGTCAAAAAATCCCATCGATCCTAAATTACTTTTAGCACTTCACTAATCTGTCCAGCGCATGAGCTACAACGGTTTACAGCAACAAGAAGTTGGCGCATTTTCGAAGCACATGCCGATAGCCATCGGAACTGTCAACCAGCACTGAACTGGGTACGAAGCACAAAGCTTCATTTACCCACCGAACCCAATTTTTTGTAGGTGCCGTTAGCGGTTCGTTGCATATATTTTTTGCACTCCCGATTTAATTTGTACAAAGTCTTCATACTTGGTAAAATACTCCAGTCCCAAAACTAATAGCATCGAACTCAGATTATATACTTTCTGCATGATGACTGCCAAACCCAAATAACCAAAACCAAATAGGGAAAAGAAACAGTAAAAAGTTAATAAGCAAATAATACAGCAGAATTTAAGTAAGTGAAGTTTTGACTTTAGGATAAATACTGTAATCGTAAATAAACCAAATAATGTTAAAATGATCGATATCGTTCCCAGGTCATGAAAGGGTGTTGCAATTAAAAAAATAAATAATATGTTAGCGACGCCTATGAATTTTAAAATATTTGCCCATTGTCTTGAAGGGATCTTTTTTGACATATTGATAAAAAAAATTCCATAACCAACCGAGTGGAATGCCATTCCAATAAGTGCCCAAATCCAGCCAGGATTTTCCGAACCATTTATCGCCTTTGTTGCAAACAAATTGCTTAGAAAATTTTTCGACCAGTCAAACCCTATAGAATTTTTGTCAAGCAACGAGCCGCCTGGATAAACTATGGTTGCTATTACGATCAAAATCACGGAAATGACCATACATATCAAAACCGCATATTTCCTAACTATCTGCTTAATTGTTAAACTTTCCATTTATCGACTAAGTGATGCATTGTGGTAGCAAGTTAGCTTGCAATGACTGCCAACAAAAAAGTGTTTTATACAAAATCCAAGCAAAAAAATAATCTTTTAAAAGAAGATTAGCAATGGAACACCACAATTTGATTTGCTGCATGCACTCATGGATTTCGTGTAAAATAACGTTGAACGATACCTGTTCTTGATTTGACCGCAGATGAATTCATCGTCGGGCCTGCCACTAAATCCCCTGGTTGCCCGGTTTTCTTTTACGATACACAAAGCTTGTTTATTTACCTTAATGCTGCAAAAGAATCGACGCACACCGCAGCCAACTTTCGGTGTGTTTTTTAAAATTCTTTTTTCAATTAATTTTCAGATGCCTGACAAAATAGCAGGCCTTTAAAATGTCTGACTATTGATTCGATCATGATTCGATCATGATTCGATGGCAGTTCGAGCGGGAATTAGGTGTTTAAGTGTTTAGGTGTTTTGGTGTTTAGGTTGGGGTAATTTGAAGGTGCAAGCGATGGCACGAAAGCAGTGTTGGGCTATCGCGTTATTGATTCGGTGTTTGGGTTAGTAGTCGACTGTATAATTAAAAAACTTCATTCAATCCTAAGTAGAATCCTTGTGCTCCGTAGTGCCCGAAAGCATAATCAATACTCAGGTTTACTCTTGATTTTTTATTAATCATCACCCGTAGGCCAGCCCCATAACCAACATCATAATAGTCGAACAATTTAATATTTGCATCAGTATTGGACGCGGTAGTACCATTTACAAATACAACCATGCCCCAGGTGTCCTTTACTTTTTGCAACGGCACACGGTATTCCAATTCATTATAAATCAAATTCTGTCCTCTGAACCGGCCTTGTGTGTAGGCTCTGCCAGACCGCCCAAACTGATCCCATCCTAAAGCGGGCAAATCCAGATAAGGTACTTTACCACTGGTCACAAACCATCCATAGGTCCAAAATCCAACTAAATGTCGCGGTCGATTTTTGGATAGATGAAGATAGTCTCGGTATTCCAACCAAAGCACGGTCGAGTTTTTTGAGCTTCCTAAAAATTCAGGATTTACTTTAAAGTTGACGAAGCATACCGGCCTTTATAGGGATTTACAGCATTGTCACGACTATCGTACAAAATATTCAATGATATACCTGAAGAAGTATATTTTTCAGGATCGAAACCATACCTGGTGCTATAAGCGTAATGGCTTGTGATCGTATTGGGAATGCTGTCGAAGTATAAAAGCTGATCGTTAATCTGATAATGATAATCAAAATGATATCCCACCCCGGCAAAAAAACGGGTATCGTTAATTCGCTTTAACAGGGTGTTGTAAATGCGGAAAAAATTAAACTCCATCATCTGTTCAGAGTCGATAGGTTTATATGGATTGTCGGTATAGTCGGCAAATCCGGTACCAGCTGGTTTTGATGACTGCGGCCCCGTGCCTAATCCGTAGGTAGGCTGAGAGGTAAGAAAAAAGCGAATATCAGTCATCATGTTCCACTTGTCACCTTCAAAAAAGGTATTTGCTTTTGCAGTAACAATTAGCTGCTTTTTTGTAGTATAGATCAGCGTACCCAGTGCACTAGAAAGTGTTGTGTTAGAAGGATCACCCATTAACCAATAAGCGCCTGGTGCAAACCCGAACATCCATCCGGAAGTAGGATTTGCTGCAACCACAGGCAAAGGAATTAGTTTTACTCGGGACTCCTTTTTATTGGCCACTTCTTTATTGGTCACTTTGATTGAGTCTTGTCCGTATGCTGACAAAACCATTTCGCTAACCAGGAGCATTGTAAATAAAATTCTGCATTCCATATCGTGTAACGATTACTGTGTGCATGTGGGTGGAATCCTTTCCCCTAAAATCGATTTCTTAAATCGTCGGCCAGCCTATCCTTTATCGGATTAAATATTTCTTTGTCGTCGATGGCCCCATGTTAGTAAGTCTATGTTGAACTAAACCTTCGGCAGTTTGTCTCTCCACATTCCTGTCTGCTGATCTGAAGATACACTTTTCACACCTTTGATGCTAACATTAATCAATACTTTATGAGCCTCAAAAAGAAAGATTTCTTCACCGTCGTGAAGCAGGCATGTGATACTGTGCCTGAGTTGAGATCCACTTCCATCAGTTCGTTGAAGAGCAACGCTCGGACAAACAGCGAGAGCTCTTGCAAAAGAACCTTGTCCATATGGATCCCTCCTTTGAGAATCCCTTGAATCCAATTATCGGAGTCCCTTTTTTTAATCTGTGAAATTAATCTAAGTCAGATTTTCTCTGTCATCTGATCTCATTTTGCGCATGACATCCAACGTTCGAATATAAATCGTTCCGGCAGTACGTTGCTTAATTAGAAAACTCTCCAGCATTCGGATATGCCTACCGTTAGAAAAAACACTTTCCATCTACACAACAATCCCCATAACCAGAAAAAATGTACTTACCGCTACCGACCGCGTGTCGCCTTAGCTTTAGCGGCGGCGCAAGCTCCCGTGCAACACCGGCGTCACGCTGGGCCGTGCCAGGCGCGCGTAAGCCTTGTTTATTAGCTGCCGTAATTTTCTTTTAGTTTTCTCATCAAAAACCTTACCCCTTGTTGCGTCTCTTGATTAAAGGAATTTGTAAAAATTATGTAGGCTCTTCCTTTTATTCTGTCGATATGAACAAGCGTATAATATGTCCCTGCTGTACCTGAATGTGTTGAAAGTTCATTACCGTTTTCATAAATATTATACCAACCCAAAGAATAGTGGTCGATTCCTTTGTGTAAAAATTGATATGTTTTAGCAGTTAGATAATTATTATGCCCTTTTAGTCCTTGTATATTTAATTGAATAAATTTTGCATAATCTTTTAATTTGATGTTCATATCACCGGCTGGTTCTGTATAATCCAAATGATAGTCTGTATTTGAAGGAACTGGTAATAATTTACCATTTTCAAAACTATGTCCCCACGTATCTTTCTGGTGTTGATTTTCGGGCCAAGATAATTTTACATTTAACTTTAAATCTTTATTGAATACTTTCTCGACTAACACCTCCCAAGTCTTACCGGTCGCTTTTTCTAACATTAATGTAGCCAAGGTGTATCCTGCATTTGAATAGATGAACGGTGTTTGTTCATCAAGTTTTACAGGTTCTAACGTTAGGACAAACTGTCCAAATTGTTTTCTTTTTTCTGGTTTTGTTCCTTTGTAGTCTGGCATTTGTGGGTCGCCTTCTCCTTGAAATGGCCATATTCCCGCCTTGTGTGAAAGTAGATCCTGTAGTGTTATGCTCGTATATTCGGGCTTGCTTTTTTCTCTCCACTCTGGAAATAAATCGAAGAATTTGGTGGTCCATTTCAATTTTCCTTTTTCCACATATTTAGCAATAATAAACGCTGTCATTGCTTTGGTATTAGAGCCAATATGAAATCGGTCATTTAGAGTTGCAGTGTCTGGCAGATCTATGGAGTGCCTCCCCAATGCAGCAATTTCTAATGCGGATTTGGAATCAATTACAGCATAGCTGATCTCGGGAATATTGTATGCCTTACGGATTGAGTCGGCAAATTGAATAGTCTTTTGTCCAAAGCTTAAACTCGCAATGGACAGAAATATTATTGTCGTTATTTTCCTCATTTCTTTGGTGCCGTATTATGGCGGCTAACGCCGATGAATGCGGCGTTTAAATTTGCCTTGGTGTTAAAAAATAATAAACAATTTAACTGACGCATACATGTTGTTGCGCGTTCATACTTTTCAATCAAACTACTCCTCAATTTTAAATGCTGGGTTCCAAACTACTTCCCATAAATGTTGGTCGAGATCTTGGAAATACCCAGCATAACCACCATAAAATGTATCCTGAGCTGGTTTCACAATTTTTGCTCCGGCATTTTTTGCCTGTTCCATAACATCATCTACTTCTTCTTTACTTGCAACATTATGTCCAATTGTAAAATCCGTTGCAGAAGGCTCTTTTTGAGTTAATTGAGTGTCGTTTGAAATACTTTTTCTAGGCCATAGGGCAAGTTTTACGCCATGCTGCAAATCAAAGAATGCTACGGCTCCGAATTCAAATTCTTTTCCAATAATTCCGTCTGTGGACAATCCAAGTCCATCTCTATAAAATTCAACTGCTTTTTCTAAGTCATCTACCCCTAATGTCAATACCGTGATTCTAGGTTCCATGCTTTGTAGATTTTTTTAGTAATATTTAGTCGTCTCAGGTCGATTTTTGTTTGTATGACGCACAACGCCTAGCTATGGGACGTATGCGATGTGTCATACCCACATCGTTGTCCAGCGTTGCTGCCGAAATTTAATTAGACACAATTTAGGAACCTACAACGGCGTATGTTTTATCGCTATTGTTGTAGCACGTGCGCGTCACGCGTCTTTTTTCAATTGTCATTTACTCTTTTTAAAAGTCCAAGGTCAAACCCGATTATCGACCCTGTCAGTGGTAAGGCAACTCCCAAACAATTTACGATAGCCTCACTCATTTTGATACCAGGAGAAATAGTCAAAAAATAAGATATCATCAGTCCCAAAATCAGACCGCCAGTACTTTGAAAAAAAAATTTAGGGAAGTACTGCTGTTTGCCTTTTTGTTTTAAGAATTTAAAACCGTTATAACCAATTCCAATTTGTATCCCGAGGTAGCAGCCAATTACCGCTGACAGCACTTCAGGAAACAAGTCCAAGTATTGCCCTCTAACTTCAAAGTACAGAATTGTCGTAAGTGTTGTAACTATCGCTCCTACAAATCCAAACAACAGTCCCATGAGAACTTGTCCTGAGATCAATCCAAATTTTTGATAGTTGTTCATGGGTATTTATTGTGGGGCACATGGATACAACGCTAGTATATAGGCTGTTTAAATTTTCCTCCAAAAATAATAAACCAATTTTAAATAGCGCAGATACATAGTTAGCAGCTGACCACTTCAACTTCTGGTTCAATTTTAGGAGAGTCCATACTGCTGAGTTAGATCTAATTTAAAGTGTCCCTTAATCCTCTGTCCGACCACATCGATAATTAAAATAATTAATACATTCTTATTGTCAGTCGGTAATAGAACGTGATGAAATGATCCATCCCCATTTGTGTAAACCGATTCAACCAATTCGTTGGCGAATACATAGTCAGGAACAATTTTTTCATTTCTCAAAATTTCGACATATGGCCAGATGTCTACGACTGGCTTGGCAGACGCCGTGACATCTGTCATCTTTCCCGTCATTGTGGATTTGTATTCTTGTTCTGTTAACTCAATCGTCATAGGAGCCATTATACACAACGATCAGTAAATAAAGCGTAAGCGGCTGTGAAAGCATACAACGACCGGGCGGTGCTGAATAAAGTTACCTGCAGAACCCTTGGTAGTGAAATGAACCCGCATATGATTTATATACCGTATTGTGCGGTCGTTTGCACATCTCCTTATAAATCAAATTCGAAAAAATAAGCCTTACCATTTTTTTTATCATACCAATAGTACTTGAAGAATCGATCCCCATTCGTCCAGCTATACTTTGCCAGTTTTGCAATTTTCTCCTTATTCCACCAGTCAAAATCGTGTTGTATGTAAAATCCATTGTCGCTATTAACTGTATCAAGTTCTAGACCATTAACTTCAATGATTTTATTTGATGTTGACGAATTGCAGTCGAAAGAAAACATATAGTCAGCATCTATTCCAATTGCGTCATCAAAGCAGTAGATGTTTTTTACATCGGGAGTAATTTCAACTTTTATAAAATCCTTAAATCGTTCCTTATTATTTTCAGTGTCCGGTTTATCATGGTTAAAGGTCGGAAGTATGGTATCAACAACTCTTTTTGTTTGTCTCTCAATCTCCTCTTTCGTTCTTGTTTTCACATTGTTAGTAACCTGTTCTGTCTTCCTTTTAATTCTATCACAGGACAGCAATCCGAAGATTAAAGTCAAAATAGTCAATACTTTTATCATCGTCATCAAATTAAATGCGGCACAACCGTTTTCATTCAAATTTAACAATAAAAATACAATGGCGCATATTTGTTGTTAGCAGTAGCAGGGCCTTCTCCTCACTTCATTGGTAGCCTTGTCTTTTGTCCCTCGTTAATTCGTTAATTGACGCCAAACATTTTTATGTTAGTAATGCGGTAGGGCATTTTTCAAAACCAATTTAGCCAGCTATAGTAAACCGAGCACATTCTTTGACTGCTTGGTCCGGGGTTGAAAGTGTGGCAAGGCCACGTGTGTGCCTTACAGAGAGTGTTAAATACTTTCGGTTATGCATTACGTAACGAGTCTACCGCTGATAGTGGTCCGTTGTTATTATTCTCCTTTATGTTTTGGGTCAAACTTGACCATCCATTCAATACCGTATTTATCTCTAAACATCGCGAAATAAGTACCATCGGGATTTTCGTCAATAGGCATTTCAATTTGCCCGCCTGCTGAAAGTCCATTAAATAACTTGTAAGCCTCTTCTTTACTTTCAGCAGTAATTGCAATTTTACTCCGATTCTCGTTTTCATTTACTCGCCCCATAATTTCCAGAATATCATTTGCAAACAAAAAGTTTTGTTTAATAGGCAATGCAATGTGCATTATTTTATGAGCTTCTTTATCCGGTATTGGGAATTCCTCACTGGCAATGTCTTTGAATCGGATAATTTTTGAGAATTCTCCGCCAAATACAGACTTGTAAAAATTTAATGCTTCTTCTGCATTTCCGTTGAAATTGATATGTGGGTTGATTTGTGCCATTGTCTTTATTGGTTTTGGTTGTTATTTAAGTTTTGATAAAATAATTTTTTTTTTGCTCAAGAGTATTTTTCATCGCCTTTTCTCTAACCATAGGGTCATCACCGTTAATGAGGTCAAAATATTCAACAGGAACAATCTGCCATGATAAACCATATTTGTCTTTACACCAGCCACAAGAACTTTCTGCGCCACCGTTTGCAGTCAAAGCACCCCAATAATAATCTACTTCTTTTTGGTCTTTGCAATTAATAATCTCAACCCAAAGACAAGACGCTATCTTTTGAGTAGTCATCTCAGGTTTTTTATTAAGGTTTGAATGGAAGTTGAATCAGTCTTACTGTCTTTCCGAGAATGCTGTTGAGAATTCCCACAAGCCATTAGGGCCGCTATTACTAATGCTATTAGAAATTTAAGTGTATGCTTTTCGCATCGCGTTACTTATTCAAAGCTGATAATATGTCTTCTAGTTGGTTTAATGAAACTGTAAATCCTTCTTTGAAACCTAATTCAATCATTTTCTCCAATCTTTCAAGCGATTCATTATAAATGATGATACTAACTTTTGTAATTCCATTTTGTTCGCTGAAAGTGTAGTTCCAATGTGAGCCTGGTAATTGTGGAGTTTCATTATCATCAGCAAATGCGTTAAACAATTTGAAATTGGTTTTGGGAGTAATAGATGTGTATTCCTGAATTATCCAGCGTTCCTGCCCTTCGGGGCTTACCATTGCATAAAATCTTTTTCCGCCTACTTTAAAGTTCATATACTTTGTTCTTGCTGTAAATGGTGCAGGTGCATTCCATTGGTCAAGAATTTCGGCTTTAGTAAAAGCATCCCATACTAACGATTGGTCAGCATCAAATTCTCTTGTTACGAATACGGTTTTCGCTGCTTTGTCAACGCTAAAATCAAATAGCAAATTCTTTGTCATTTTTTTTGTTTTTTAAGTGTTAGCAATACTTTGTCTAGTTGATTGAATTCAGTTTCCAGAATGCTCTTAAATTGCTCAATCCATTTATCAACCTCTTTCATTTTAGTTGCGTTGACGTGATAATAAATTTCCCTCCCCTTTTGTTCTTGCCTCACTATTTCGCATTCCGTAAGAATTTGAATGTGTTTTGAAACGGCTTGCCTGCTGGTATGAAATTCTTCAGCGATGGCATTGGGTGTCATGGCCTGGGCGGCCAGCAACAGCAAAATCGCTCTTCTTGTTGGGTCAGCTATTGCCTGAAATACGTCGCGTCTTGTTTCCATCGTGCTTTTATGTGCAATCAAGTAGTTGCAAGTATAAGCGCAATTATCTGGTTGCGCAAGTTTTCTTAAATTTATTTTCAACTTGAGAATTAGAACATAGTCGTATGGCCAATTTGGTAGGAACATTAGGTTCGGCTCTTGCCATAGCTTTGTGACGTGGTGGGTTTGCGCGGCTATGGCATGTGCCAAATGCGCAAGGCGAATCGAAGCACAGTCTTCTTAAAATACATATGACGCTGCGCGGCGAAGAATTCCCGCGGCGTTTTGTATGCATATTCATCCTCCCCGATTCCGGAAGATCCGTCACTATGGTTTGTTATCAGTTCACCACAGGCCTACACGAAGCACTAACAAAAAAAGACTACTTCGTAGTCTCTCGCATCGTAAGTTGGCACTTCGTTTAAGCGTTAATTGTTGGCTGCAGTTTTTGTTTGCTTCAACCTCCATCTGAAATAAACAAACAGTCCAACAACGGGGTACATTAACCCAAAATAATAGTCAGCGTTCGAAGCTGCTAACTTTCTTTCGATTTTAAGGACTTCGTCTTTGTCCAAGTAAATAGTCCCTTCGCTCTCAATTGAGGTAACTAAGTAATGGTCGTCAGTACCGGATTTTTTCAATTGTCCCTTAGAAATAGTAAACGTTATTGTGTCCCCTTGAACTACTGTATTTTGTGTTAGCAGACTTTCTATTTGACTTTCCATTCAAAATGCGTTACGGCTTTAAAACCATTCAACGGAGTCAGTTGTTCCTCGAATTCTTTAGTTTCCTGATTCCAGTTTTTGATACATCGTATTACTCTTCCCTTTGGATAATACTGATTTATCACAAAGGTGACGCTAGAATCAATGGGGGTAACAAGAAAGAGGTTAGTGGCTGAGTCAACTTTAATAATCTCAGCACCATGTATCTCTGAAGTATAAACTTCGTATTCAAAAAGTCGCTTAACACGAATTCGAAATAAGTTTTCCTCGTTCAATTTGAACACCGGTTTCTCACGGTCCTTACCATTGTCAAACAATATTGTTAGTCTTTTGTCCTCCTTTTTTTGTCGCCAAATAAAATCTCCTGCGTAGATAGTATCCATTGAAACTTTCTCTGAAGTTGTTCGATCCTGGGCCTTACTGCATGCAAAGAGTAGCGCAAGACTAAAAAATAAATAATGAGTTGGTTTTCATAGATAAATGCATGCTAACGTATATGTATAATCTGTGGCGCTGAGCAAAAATAAAATGTCTTCTTTATTAGTGCCATGGATTATACATTTTATTGTGCGTTAGTAACATTCACCGCTTCTTCCTGGTTATCCAATAATTATCTAGATCTTCCTTTGTTTTAATCTCGTAACCTCCGATAGTCAACATTGGCAAAAATCCTAAATACATATTGTACTCGACATCATCTTTTTCTTTTTCTGAAGTGTACTCGATTGACTTTATCTTAATTTTTAGTCTTTCAATTTCCCTTTCCCAAAGTTGCTTGTCCTTATCCACATTGATAACAATAATTGGATTTTTCGATTTTGTCCTTCTTACGAAGTCAACAAGGTCTGAGATAGCTTTGCTTTTCTCCTCGTGAGTCAATAACCGCCCGTTGTCCCATTTTTCAATTGAGTCAGTGTAAATCCGTTCTCCATCGTGATAAGTCGTTGCTACAAACAATTCTCTATCCTCCAGCTTGTAAGTAATGTTTTCTCCACGCGGCTCGTATTTGATTTTCGGATAGCCTAGTCCGAAGAAGTTCAATATTGACATAACTCAAATTGTCCAATGTTATTACTTAAAACGCATGCGGTGCGTTGGAATTTTTATTTTCAAATTAACAACAAAACGACAATGCGCCATATGCATTGTTGTAGACCTGTGCGCTTCAGTCCGAACTCTACTTTGTTTGTCGAATGCGCCCACACGCCATTTGGTATTTTAACTTATATGAACTAGGCAATTGGTCCAAATCGATTCCCTCAATCACTTTCACAAACGTCAAATAGTCCTTGTTTGTCCAGGCTTTGTCAGCAGCTATTACTTTTTGTTCTTTTAGCAGATCGTCGGTATAGATTTTGGCCTGGCTTTCCTCATGATCCTCGAGCTTATGTAGCTTATCGAAGTCACCTTTTAAAATTCCTTTTCCTTCGTTGTTTAAAAAATCCAGTAAGAACTCGGTAAAATTTCCAGGAGCATTTTCGTAGTCAAATACTTCCTTAAGATTTTTACTGTGCAAAAGGTGCGCCGTGGAACCAATCTGCCCGATAAAAAACAAATTAGATTTCTCTCTCTCGTCATAGGCAATTATCACTGAAACTTTGGTCGACTCTAGCCTGATAAAGTTTCTATGGCTTTCAACGGCCTCGAATCCGGAAGCGTCAAAAATTGGTTTTACGTTCTCTATCGTCAATTTAAAGTCTGTCATCCTAATAGCGCATGGCCACCACGTTTATGTATGAATGTGCCTGGTTTACGAAGCTGCGTCCTCCCAAGGGGCTGAACGAAATTAAGAAATCCAAACTACAAATTTTACACTGCGCCCCCGCTATGTTTTATGGAACATTTTGTTGGCAGTAGTAAGGCCCTTCTCTTCACTCCATTCGAAGCTTGTCTTTCGTCACAAATTTAGTAATGATAATAATTTGAAAATCTTGTAACAATTTTTGATTGGATGTATCAAAAGGGAAATTTTAAATCCAATAGTTATAAAAACAACAGCATTTATCTTTTTTCTCTTATTAGTCTCTGTTCTGACCGCGAAATCGCAAGCGGCCTTTCAAGTTGTGGTGAAAGGTCAGGGGCAACCAGTCTTGTTGTTCCCCGGATTTGCTTGCACGGGCGAAGTGTGGGACGAAACGGTGGCTGAACTTTCGAAAACACATCAGTGCCATGTCTTTACGTTTGCCGGGTTTGGCAACGTGGCGCCTATCGAAGGGCAGTGGCTAGCGAAAATAAAGGATGACGTACTTGCATATGTGAAAGAGAGGAAATTAAAAAAGCCCATATTGCTTGGGCATAGCCTCGGGGGTACATTGAGTTTGTGGCTGGCGTCTATTGAGCCAGATATGTTTAGTAAAATTATCGCGGTGGAGGCGCTGCCCTCTTCGGCTGCGTTGATGATTCCCGGTTACAAAGGAGAGCCAATTTCGTACGACAATCCGCAAAGTAAGATGATGTTGAGGATGGACAGTGCTTCTTTTGCAGCGATGAATGCCCAGACTGTTCCATACATGTGCAAGAATGCAGAGAAGCAAAAAGTGTTGATCGATTGGATGAACAAGGCCGATAGAAAAACATACGTGTATGGATATGTCGATATGCTTAATTTAGATTTGCGCGAAGCGATTGTCAGAATTAAAATTCCCGTGATAGTTTTAGGTGCTGCCAATCCTGATAAAACTACTGTTGAGAAAACATACAAAGCGCAGTATGAAAAATTAGCCTCGGTGGTAATACATTACGCGGAAAATTCTGCTCACTTTGTGATGTACGACCAACCTAATTGGTTTATGGAGAAGCTATTAAATAACTTAAAATAAACCTATTGAACACGGTAGATAAAAACCTGCGTTTTAACGAATTGTTTGACCAGCATTATGCTAAAGTATTCAGACTTTGTAAAGGATACTTTAATGGTAGTGAAGCTTTGGCTTCTGATTCTTCTCAAGAAGTATTTATAAAAATATGGGAATCGCTGGATTCATTTCGCGGTGAATCGAGCATCAGCACTTGGATTTATAGGATTTCGGTGAACACTTGCTTGCTCTATTTACGAAAGCAGTCTACCCGAAAAGAAAAAGCGACTACTATCTTCCCCCCTATTGCAACAGAGCAATATTCTTTTGAAGAGGAAGAGAAAATCCAGAAAATGTATAGCTGCATTCAAAAGCTGGGAGAGCAAGACAAAATGACTACACTAATGATGTTGGAAGGAATTGGCTACCAGGAAATTTCTGAAGTTGTCGGAATAACCGAAGAAGCCCTTCGTGTGCGGATTCACAGAATTAAAAAACACTTAACACAATGTGTACAACATGGAAACATTTGATGACTTACAAAATATTTGGAACAGACAGCCGAATGTCACAGGTAATACTTCGGCTACGGAGTTAATGAAAAAAGGAGAAGCTCATCTAAAAAAAGTACGGGCTGGTCATTGGGGCACTATTATCATCATATCCGTTTTGATTCTCATCTTGATAGGGTATTTTGTTAGTATGAAAGCCTATCAGATGAATGGTTTAACAATCGGATTGACCTTGATGATTGTGGTGATGATAGCACGAGTGGTTTTGGAATGGATGAGTGCCAATCGATTTGGAAGCATTAGGCCAGATAACTCGTTGGCAGAGTTTAGTGCGAGAATGCAGGGGTACTATGCATGGAGAAAAAAGATTCATACTATATTTATTCCCACCATCTACATTCTCTATGTGATTGGATTTACGTTGCTGCTTCCTGCTTTCAAAGTTAACCTATCCTATGGTATGTATCTTTATTGTGTTTTAAGTGGCTACGGATTCTTAACTATCTTTGCTTTTTTCTTAGTTCGGATTTTAAGAAAGGAGATGAAGTTGTTGGAGTTTTTGAAGACGCTGAACTAAATTGAATTCAGAATTGTCTGGAGCTCTATTATTGACAACGTTCGTATATAAAGCGTGCCGGCAGACCATTAAAATTAATCAAACTCTGCCGGCATGATTTATATGCATTGTTAGCAAACGTTGCATCGCATACTTTAGAATGGTCTTCCCCTTAAAGATTTCAGGAGAGGCTGTTCATACATCATTTCACCGTCTCTGAAAAACTTAGCAGTCTTTAATTCAGTATTTACGTAGACGCTATCACCGGGCTGCAACTGGACTTGACCAGAAATCATCAAATCAATTTTTCCATCCTGGCGGTATAAAAATAAGTCCAACAATCCATTAAAGCGCAACTTATCCTTTAACCTCGCCTCTTTGTCAAATTCAATATGTCCGCGAGTAACGCGAATCAAGGCCTGTCCCTTCTTTTCCGCACTATCTAGAACTCCTGAAAAATCGAATTTAAGTTGAGAAATATACCAATCCTTCTCGGACTTAACACCGTCAACGTGCTCGGAACCCAAATTCCAAATTAATAAGAGAACAACGGCTACAATGACCGTCCAGATTAAACCTTTCTTCATCTTCTTATATAGGCCATTTTTTTCACTCCGTTCTGTCCAGCAATGTTTGATAATGTTTGTGTTTACGCAGTGGTGTGAATTTGAAACACTTCATTGTCCCATGTGACCAAACGTTGAACGAAGATAGCACTTGAACTTACCCGTAACCCACCATTGTGCAACATTTTGTTGGCGGCAGTGTTTACCTCAGAAAATCAATTATTTTCTTCAAAAGAGTCTCTTTAAAAATTAATAAAACTATCACTGTGACTGCAATGGATAAGAAAAAGAAAAAGACTTCTTTTCGCCTTTGTCTGCGGCCTTCTTGCCTTAAATTGTTAATCAGAATCTCGGACTCCTCATCACTAAGCTTTTTGTCATCAGTCAATCTGGTTTTCTCAGTTCTTTTCAATTCGTCTTTTTCAAATCGAGTCTTTTTACGAAGTAAATCTCTATTGTACTTAATCGTTTCATTCATTTGTCGAAGAAATCCTGAACCTAACATCATAATTTTGCTGATTTATTGACCGTACAATTGCCGCCAACCTTTGAATATAATTCGTACCTCTCAATAAGAGCTTCATCCCTCGAGAGTGATTTTTCAATTAAAACCTCCGCCCGTTCAGATCAAAGCACAAGGCATGCATTATATTTTGTGTTGTGCATTAGTTTTTTCTATCGCAAATAAATTTCAATTCTTTGAACGTATCAATCCCAAATAAAAAAGGCATCCGGCCTTTACTGGTTCCAACATTTCTGCAGTTAAATAAAATTTCACCTTCCAGGTAAATAACAATGAACAAATGCCCGGCGTGCCCAAAAACAAAAGGAACATCAACATGAAATACGCCTAATGGATCCTCCTTATAACCCCATTCGATTTGTCTTAGTGTCTCAATGATTAGTATTCTATTTTCGTTCCTTGACTTGCTAGTCGATATTGATTTCAATTTCCTGTCTTTAAGTAAATAGTAAACCGCTGTCGCAAACAGCAGTCCTGTGATTGAAAATAGAATTAACTCCGTTCGCGTTGAAATTGGATTGTTTGGGGTAACCAATATTACCACTGAAGCAAAGAAAATCATTGTCACAGGTAACATGCCTATGCCAAGATCCCACGAGTTACTCAATTTATCCTTGGGTATTCTTCTCTCTGAAATCGCCTTTCTTAGTTCCGTCTCTTTCATTTTAAAAAATTACGCACAATGTTTGAATATAATGCGTGCTTCTAAATAGAAACATTCATCCGTTGACCTGGATGGTTTCAATTTAATTCTCAGCTCGTTCAAATCAAAGAGCAAGGCATGCATTATATTTTGTGTTGGCAGCAGTTTTTACCAACTCAAATCCGTTTCCCATTCTAACCGTCCGTCCTTCTCTGTGCAGATTCCAATTGCTCCCATTCCATAGTCGAAACGCAAGTGATACTCAATTTTTTTATTCTCAATAAAGCTAGAAAGGTCTTTTGAAACTAATGTCATTCTTTTGAACAAGTCCTTTATTTCATTCATTTCTTTGATCGCACTTTCCTTTGTTATGTTTTTTAAGTCGTTGTTGACTGACCAACCTGTTACAGAAAAGTGATTCTTGTCCCTTGTCCCAAGTGTTAAATCTCCAACCTCAAATGGATGCCCGTTGGAAAGAAGGATAATTGCGTTCTTTATTCGAAGTTCTAATTCCTGTTTCTCCATTTTTTTGAATGTCATTTAGTCAATAAGTATCGAGTCCAAGAGATTCAGTGATTGATCTTTGTGATCAATTAAATTACCGTCCACAGGGATTTCAGTCCATCCTTTTAATTTTTGTTCGTCAAATTTTCCGCAAAACGAAATCAAGAAGACTAAACTTCACAGCAACAACGCACCCGCAGCTGACATAAACACTTTTGTTGGCTGCCGTTTTCTAGTTCCCGAGTTCTTTTTGAAGATAGTGTCCTATGATGGTAGAGTCCGAAATCACGATAATGAAATCCTCAATGTCCGCGAAACGAACCTTTACAGTGTCCCCGAGTTTATAATTCTTTATGGTATTTGGCACGTTGTCCAGAACGCAATTAAACCCATTGTCATAAAGTGAAAATGGTGTCGACCACATGTGCTCATAGTCGTCCTTGTCTGTGAACACTTTTTTTAAATGGAACGAATAATTTTCTTGTCCATGGTAACGCCCAAAATAGTCAACAAAATATTTTAGACTGTCCTGTGCAGCTTTCCTTGCTCTCTCAACTCTCGGGTCGTCTACCTCAAGTGGTCGAATGTTTTCTTTGTCCCATTGGTCTTGATTATTTTTTGTCGAACACGAGAAAAGTAGCAGTGTCAGAAGAATTGTCAGATTTGTGAATTTCAATCTCAAATTTTAATCATTATCAAAGTGTCGTTAGAAAATTACAGCCAACGTTTATGTTTATGACGGCTTGGGCTTTCGAAGCATTCCACTGTCACACGTTGCTGAACGAAATTAAGAAAACAAAACTTCAAATATACTGAACCCCAAAGCCGGCCTTTAAAGATTTTGTTGCACTAAACCTTCGGTAGCTCTTCATCGCTTCGTAGTAAATTGTATTTCCACATAACAATTACTACTATGAACATCAAGAAGCAACAAGGAACTACCTTGGTTCAGCGCGCATGCGCTAATGTAAAAGGTTTTAAGGCTCTTCACAACAGGTTAGAGAAGAAGATAATCGTCAGTGGCAAGAGCATGAGTACGCTCAACAACTACATGCGGTGCATCGCACATATCGCTTTGAAGTACAATTGCCTTCCCACCCAACTTGACCTCGAACAGATTGAAGATTATTTACTTCTTCTCAAAAAGAAAGGTGCCTCCGAAGCAGACTTCAAACTCACTGTCTACGGGCTTCGCTTCCTGTTTCGATGTGAGGGGTTGAATGACCGTGCCATTAAACTCCCTTCCATCAAGCGTGATAAAAAACTTCCCGTCGTGCTTAGCCCAAGGGAGATGATAGAATTGCTTAAAGCTCCTTCTTTACTCAAGCATCGTGTGCTTATCGGTGTGCTCTATGGCTGCGGACTCCGCTGCCAGGAAGTACGTTCCCTGCTCATCAAAGATGTGGACTTCGACCGAAAGGTGATTCATGTGCGCCAAGGCAAAGGCAGGAAAGACCGATACGTACCCCTGGGTGAACATCTGGCTCGTGGATTAAAAAAATATCTGGATGCAGAAAAGCCTATCAAGTGGCTCTTCAATGGAAAGGATCATCAGCAACCTTTTTCACCGCGCGGCACGCAGTGGGTCGTTCGTGAAGCCACCAAAAAGACTGGTATCAAAAAACAGGTCTCCGTCCATACCCTACGCCATACATATGCTACTCATTTGCTGGAGCAGGGGTTGGATATTGTTTCTATTAAAGAGTTGCTGGGTCATGCTCACATTGACACCACCATGGTGTATTTGCACGTAGCCAAAGCCGGAAGACAAATTCCTTTTTCTCCACTCGATAAGCTTTATCCATCTGAGCAAAAGACGCAAAAGGCTTAGCTGTGCGTCCGGTTTATGAGCTTGCCAATGTGATCAATTCACATTGGAAAGAAATGGTGCGCAATGACCAGTTTAATACCTGGCAGCTGCGTACCCTTGATGCCATTCGGCGATGCAGAGCAGCATCGCTTGGTGGACATGTAGACCTATGCACTTCCTGCGGTCATGTGCGTATCAGCTACAATTCGTGTCGGAACCGGCACTGTCCCAAGTGTCAACAGGTGCAACGTGAGCGGTGGATACAATCCAGAGAAACGGAGTTGCTTCCAGCAACGTATTTTCATGTCGTCTTTACTTTGCCAGAGGCACTCAACAAACTCTGCTTGTACCAGCCTGCTTTAGTGTATAAGCTCGTGTTCGATACTGCCTGGAGTGTGATGAAAAGTTTTGCGCATGATAAAAATCATCTTGGTGCTGATACCGGAATGATTTCTATTCTCCACACCTGGGGACAAAATCTGTCACTTCATCCGCACATTCATTGCATTGTTCCTGGCGGTGGAGTGACCGCATCAGGGAAGTGGAAGCATGCCCGGAGTAATGGAAAATTCCTCTTCCCGGTTAAGGCGATGAGCCACGTCTTCAGAGCCCGATTCGTAGCATCACTTCGTGAGCGATTCAAAGGACTGGAGCCATCTTTTTATAATGACTTATTCAAAGCATCTTGGGTGGTGTATGCCAAGCGTCCTTTCGGAAGCCCTAAACATGTGATCGAATATCTCGGAAGGTATACGCACAAAGTCGCTATCTCCAATCATCGAATTGTCCATGTCACACATAATCTGGTGACCTTTCGATTCAAAGACTACCGCGAAGAAAGCAAAGTCAAGCAGATGGGTTTACATCCTCTTGAATTCATTCGAAGGTTTTCGCTCCACATTCTGCCCAAAGGATTCACCCGTATTCGGCACTATGGCATTTTAAGCAGCAGTCGAAAGCATCACATTCTACCCTTGCTACATCAGCAATTGGAGAGCTACTACGAATTCCCGGAAGAAAAATCATGGAAGCAGATCAGTACAGAACTTTTAAGATATAATCCCGATGCCTGTCCTGTTTGTAACAAACTCACGATGATCACCATCTTTAATTTTGACAGGAGAGGACCGCCGGGTCCGGAAATGACAAAAGATCTTATTAAAAACTATCAGTGTAAGCAAGCTTAAGCTATGCCTGGCCACTGCTTTGGATAAATTGCGAAAATTAGACCGATAATCACTTAAAATTACCAAGATGATCAAACGAAAAAAACGTACGCCGCTTTAAATCAGAAAACTGTACAGTGTTAGCATATGCCTACCGTTAGCGAGATCACCTTCACCCCGCACATCAATCCCCATAACTAAAAATTCTCACCGCTATCGAAGCTTCCGTGCAACACGGGCTTCACGCTGGGCCGTGCCGGCCACGCGAAGCCTTATTTATTGGCGGTAGTATTTTATCACCCCACAACTACCTTTAAGTGATCTCTCGACCGTTCAATTTGTTCAATCCTGAGTGGTTGACCATTTAAGTGCGCCTTCACCACTCTAAAAACCTTGTCCTTCTGGGAAAAGGTCTCTGCGATAACACCATTCGTATCGTCTACAAGCTGAAGTTTATAATCGTGAGGGTTTTCGATGTAATACTCTTTATCGAAAATCCTTAGTCTTACATGATCCAAGCTGAACGGTTTGTCTCCTTTCAAGTCGAACTTTATATCTACAGGCTTAGACATTCTGTATTTTTTCTCTAACTCTACTCTTGTCAATTCCTTATCTCTTTCAATCATCTCTTTAATCCGGCGCTCGTGCTCCTCTGGAGAGAATAATCGTATAGAAATTGTACAACTTGTCGAAGACACATCTGTGATAGTAGCGTCGTAATTATTTGTCGATGGTCCAGAAAACTCAAAGTCTTTCTGTCCAAGTATATGAGCCTTAATCAACTTGAAGTAATTAGATGGAATCGTGCCCAGCTGACCGGAGCCACCAATTGAGTTGGGCGCGTAAATATTAACTCGATCCATTTCAGGCTTTGTCCACAAATTGACGTAATCGCCTTCCTTGCATCCAGCCAATACTGTCCTGCTAGGATTATTGAGACGAAATGTAATATCTCGTCCAATGTAATTTTCAGTTTTTTTTGCCTTAAAGAAATCGAACAGTCCCATAAAATATTACCGCCAACGTTTATATATAAAGCGTATGCGGCTTAATAGTAAAAGGCATCAAACCTTGCTTAATAAATTTACATGCAGAATTTATCGCACCAAAATGAACCCGCATATGATTTATATATTCTGTTGCCGGCAGTTTATATTAATCTCCTGGTCACTAGCTCGTCAATCAACAAATGAAATATTCCCTTTAGCCTGTGAGGAATATAATCATGTGTGGTTTTCAGTTTTATTTTCTGTTGGTTAAATATGATTGCAATTTCGAATGCCCAGTCGTCAACAGCTGCACCTGTTCTGGTTGTGTCTAGCTTGTGCAAATATGTCCATTTAAAAAGACTGTCAATTTTTTTCATTTTTTCTTGGCCAAGAATAAATTCCACTTGTTCAGTCGACTTACAATTCAATTTAGGTTTGAAATTAATTAGTCCGGCGTCTGTTAAATTTAATATAAATTCAGGGCAATCTCCGAAACAAGTTCCAGCTACTATTTCTATGTTATCAAATTTTAGATTGTCAATGAATTCTAGTTTCCGAGAATAGTATTTCTTGTCTAAATACAAACCCGTCAAGACTAAAGTATCATCGGTTAATTTCTGTATTCTTTGTTTATCAAATTTTTGGTCAAAATCCCTTGTTATCAGTGTGTCATCCTTCATTATAAACACACCCTCATTGACAAATCCGCCGTCAGTTATCGTATATAAAGTATCATCCATAAATCTTAGTCCAACCGGGCCAATTTCTATTCCCGCTGGATATTCCATAAGTATCCAGTCACCGTCTATTCTGGGCTGGTTTGTTTCGTACTTGCTTGAGCATCCTGTAAATATTAGCCCCAAGACTAATGCTAAGCGAGACGAATATTTTGGTAATAGATCACTAGCCTCGTTTGTAACGTTCTTATTTGCTTTCATTCGCTATAATCGATAATCCTGTCCAGGTTAGTTAGTCACGCAATCGTCCGAGATAAATTGCCGGCAACGTTTGTGTATAAGCCGTGGCGCTGAGCAAAAATAAAAAAATGTCCTCCTTATCAGCGCCATGGATTATACATTTTGTTGTATGCAGTAGCCGACCTTCTCGTAAATGTTCTATTTTATTTGTATCGAGTCCTGATAAGTTGAGTCTTTTTTGGTTGAGGGTTGAGAGGTATTTAACTCTAACTTTTTTGTCTCGATGGGAATAGGCTCTGTTGGGACTCTACCTTTAATGAATTCGCTCCAGACGAGTATCCCGAAACTACCAAGAGTAACGAATACTATGCTCCATTTCACTATTTGTCCATCAACGAACGTTGTCTTTAATCCCCTTTTGTATTTAGTCCATCCGCCCTTCTTTTTTATTTGATAACCCCGAATAGTTAACGAGATCAATCGATACTTCCCGTCTGTCCTGGTGTCTTGCCTCCATTGACTCGTTATTAAGTCCTCGTAAACCATTTCGTCATGTACTTCATTAAGCATCAAGTATTGATAACTCGTGCTTCGCCCGTCAAATTCACCGAAAAGATCCTCGTAAGTATATTTAAACTCACGACCATATGCCATTGAATTCAATATTCTGTCGATATTCAAGTCCTTCTCGTTCTCGTCCGTCTTTTTTAACTCGTCAAACATAATGAAGTTGTCTTAGCCCCCTAAAGTCTGCACAAAATTATGTTTTTAAATGTGTAGTGAGATCGTGAGAGTCCTGTTCAGCTTTTAAGCAAATGTACGTGTCTGTTCCAGGCCTGTCAAGGCTGGTAACGAGCGAATGATTTGTGATTTTATTTTTAAAGGAATCATTCGGCCTTGACATTCCTTCCACATACACTGTGTCGCGCTGCTT
>NZ_JARKMY010000005.1 GCF_029360725.1 Chryseolinea sp. H1M3-3
TTTTCTTTATCTGAAGCGTTCGGGTAATTAGTACTGCTCAGCTTTGACATTTCTGCCTTTACACCTGCAGCCTATCAACGTCATAGTCTCTGACGTCCCTTAATGGAAGTCTCATCTTGAGGCAAGTTTCGCGCTTAGATGCTTTCAGCGCTTATCTCATCCCAACATAGCTACCCGGCGATGCAGCTGACGCCACAACCGGTACACCAGCGGTTGGTCCAACCCGGTCCTCTCGTACTAAGGTCAGGTCCTCTCAAACTTCCTACGCCCATCACAGATAGGGACCGAACTGTCTCACGACGTTCTGAACCCAGCTCGCGTGCCACTTTAATAGGCGAACAGCCTAACCCTTGGGACCTTCTCCAGCCCCAGGATGTGACGAGCCGACATCGAGGTGCCAAACCTCCCCGTCGATGTGAGCTCTTGGGGGAGATCAGCCTGTTATCCCCAGCGTACCTTTTATCCTTTGAGCGATGGCCCTTCCATGCAGAACCACCGGATCACTATATCCGTCTTTCGACCCTGATCGACTTGTCTGTCTCACAGTCAAGCATGTTTATGCTATTGCACTCCACGTACGGTTACCAAGCGTACTGAACATACCTTTGAAAGCCTCCGATACACTTTCGGAGGCGACCACCCCAGTCAAACTACCCACCACGCACTGTCTCCGCCTGCGGCGGATTAGACATCAGATAAATAAAGGGCGGTATTTCACCGTTGACTCCCCTGAACCTAGCGGCCCAGGATCATCGCCTCCCGCCTATCCTACACATCATCTACCCAATGTCAATGCGAAGCTATAGTAAAGGTGCATGGGGTCTTTCCGTCCCGTGACGGGTACACGGCATCTTCACCGTGACTACAATTTCACCGAGCTCATGGCTGAGACAGTGCCCAGATCGTTACACCATTCGTGCAGGTCGGAACTTACCCGACAAGGAATTTCGCTACCTTAGGACCGTTATAGTTACGGCCGCCGTTTACTGGGGCTTCAGTTCAACGCTTCGCAGGGTTACCCCCACTGACGTCCCCCCTTAACCTTCCAGCACCGGGCAGGTGTCAGGCCTTATACTTCATCTTGCGATTTCGCAAAGCCATGTGTTTTTGTTAAACAGTCGCCTGGGCCATTTCTCTGCGACCTTCTGTATTGCTACAGTGAGGCACCCCTTTTCCCGAAGTTACAGGGTTAATTTGCCTAGTTCCTTAGCCATGAATCACTCGAGCACCTCAGGATTCTCTCCTTGACTACCTGTGTCGGTTTCCGGTACGGGTACCGTATCAATATGCTTAGAAGATTTTCTCGGAAGTCTGCTTACGCTTTCTATCAGTTCGGCCGAAGCCTCCCCGTACTATTGGGTTTCAGCAAACTCTACGGATTTACCTGTAGAATCTATACCTACACCTTTTAACGCCCACGTCCGTCAGGGCGCGAAGCTGTCACTCCTCCTTCTCTCCATCGCTCGATACGCTAGTATGGGAATATTAACCCATTGTCCATCAACTACCCCTTTCGGGTTCGCCTTAGGTCCCGACTTACCCGCGGTTGATTAGCATTGCCGCGGAACCCTTAGTCTATCGGTGGGCAGGTTTCTCGCCTGCCTTATCGTTACTTATGCCTACATTTGCTTTTCTATCTGCTCCACAAACCATTACCAGTCTGCTTCTCCGCTGATAGAATGCTCCCCTACCACTCGCCATTGCTGGCGAATCCTGAGCTTCGGTATTACACTTGATGCCCGATTATTATCGATGCTCTGTCGCTCGACCAGTGAGCTGTTACGCACTCTTTAAATGAATTGCTGCTTCCAAGCAAACATCCTGGCTGTCTAAGCAACTGAACCGCCTTAGTTCAACTTAGTGTAAATTTTGGGACCTTAGCTGCAGGTCTGGGTTCTTTCCCTCTCGGACACGGACCTTAGCACCCATGCCCTCATTGCAGAGTATATTTAGTACCATTCGGAGTTCATCAGGATTTGGTAGGATGTGACTCCCCCTAGTCCTATTGGTAGCTCTACCTGTACTAAACTCAACCTCCACACTGTTCCTAAAAACATTTCGGGGAGTACGAGCTATTTCTCAGTTTGATTAGCCTTTCACCCCTACCCTCAGTTCATCCAAAAACTTTTCAACGTTTACTAGTTCGGACCTCCATCCCGTGTTACCGGAACTTCATCCTGACCAAGGGTAGATCACAAAGTTTCGCGTCTACTCCCACTGACTATACGCCCTATTCAGACTCGCTTTCGCTCCGGCTGCGCAGCTTTAACCGCTTAACCTCGCCAGTGACAGTAACTCGTAGGCTCATTATGCAAAAGGCACGCCGTCACTAGATTTCCTAGCTCCGACCGCTTGTAAGCGTATGGTTTCAGGTTCTTTTTCACCCTCCTATTCGGAGTACTTTTCACCTTTCCTTCACAGTACTGGTTCACTATCGGTCTCTCAGGAGTATTTAGCCTTACCAGATGGTGCTGGCAATTTCAAACGGGGCGTCTCCGACCCCGCCCTACTCAGGATACCACTACGTAACACAACTTTACTCTTACAGGGCTCTCACCTTCTTTGGCCTGCTTTCCCACGCAGTTCAGATTCATTGTGTAGTCGAGTATCGTGGTCCTATAACCCCTGTCTAGCCGTAACTAAACAGGTTTGGGCTCTTGCGCGTTCGCTCGCCACTACTTGCGCAATCACTAGATTGTTTTCTCCTCCTCCAGGTACTTAGATGTTTCAGTTCCCTGGGTTTGCTTAACGATTTGCATCGTCATGATCCGCCTTCAGCGGACCGGGTTGCCCCATTCGGAAATCTACGGATCAAAACCTATTTGCGGTTCCCCGTAGCTTATCGCAGCTTATCACGTCCTTCTTCGCCTCTGAGAGCCTAGGCATTCCCCATACGCCCTTATTTACTTCTTTTAAAACGATTTATCACCTCCTCCACCCTTTTGCTAGCGTGGATTCGTTGGGATTTTTCCTATGTGCTCGCTGTTCAGCGCATCCCTGGTAGATGACTGTGACATCATTTACCTTTTCGCGCCTTACATATTTTGTTGTATCGATACAAGTTATCTTGTATCTCTACACCTTTTCATAAAAATGCATTGCTGCATCTCTACTTTTTACTACTCTTTCATCACCATGTCAATGAACTCCTTTGTCAATCTTACCCTAAACCGTCGTTCGAAGGTGGCTTACCTTCATTGAACAAATGCCCAGGAATTGACAATGTGTTAAGGCTATCTGCTGTAAACATTCTACAGGCAAACCCTTATCAATTCTCTTTTCAAATACTTGCGAGCAAATACTTCCTATCTGCTCTCCTTACCTTCTCTCTTCTCTTCCTTCCCTCTTCTGCCTTCTGCTTCTTTCGTCTTTCTTCTGCCTTCTTCCTCTTTCCCCACTTCCTCCTGCCGGTGTCTCCTGGTGGAGAATATCGGAGTCGAACCGATGACCTCCTGCTTGCAAAGCAGGCGCTCTAGCCAGCTGAGCTAATCCCCCATTGATTTCAGTGTGAGTGTGAGTGTGAGTTTTGATGTCTTGCATCCTTTCACTCCCGCTCTCCTGTCTCACTCTGCTTTTCAGTGGGCCTGCGTGGACTCGAACCACGGACCTCTACATTATCAGTGTAGCGCTCTAACCACCTGAGCTACAAGCCCTCTTTAAGCTGAAAGCTTTTTAGCTTAAAGCATAAAGCTTGCGCCTGTAACGGCAGTGTGCTTGCTCGGTTCCTTTTGTGGCCGTAAGCTTTCTGCTTTTAGCTTTCCGCCTTTAGCCTTCCGCTTTCAGCCCTCCCATAATTTCTCGAATAAATGTAATTGATAGCGAACCCTTGCGATTCTTAAACTCCGAGTCTTCGGTTTTCTTTTCCGCCCTATTTGGCGGATCCAGAAAGGAGGTGTTCCAGCCGCACCTTCCGGTACGGCTACCTTGTTACGACTTAGCCCCAGTCATCGGTTTAACCCTAAACAGCGCCTTGCAGCAACTGTCTTCAGGTCCTCCCAACTTCCATGGCTTGACGGGCGGTGTGTACAAGGTCCGGGAACGTATTCACCGCGCCATTGCTGATGCGCGATTACTAGCGATTCCAACTTCATGCAGGCGAGTTGCAGCCTGCAATCCGAACTGAGACGTACTTTTTGTGATTGGCTCACTGTCACCAGCTTGCAACACTCTGTATACGCCATTGTAGCACGTGTGTAGCCCTGGGCGTAAGGGCCATGATGACTTGACGTCGTCCCCTCCTTCCTCTCCGCTTGCGCGGGCAGTCTCTTTAGAGTCCCCACCATGACGTGCTGGCAACTAAAGATAGGGGTTGCGCTCGTTGCGGGACTTAACCCAACACCTCACGGCACGAGCTGACGACAGCCATGCAGCACCTTGCTCCTTGTCCTTGCGGAACGATACATCTCTGCACCAGTCAAGGGCATTCTAGCCCAGGTAAGGTTCCTCGCGTATCATCGAATTAAACCACATGCTCCACCGCTTGTGCGGACCCCCGTCAATTCCTTTGAGTTTCACCGTTGCCGGCGTACTCCCCAGGTGGATTACTTAGCGCTTTCGCTTGGCCGCGTACTGTATATCGCACACAGCGAGTAATCAACGTTTACAGTGTGGACTACCAGGGTATCTAATCCTGTTTGATCCCCACACTTTCGTGCCTCAGCGTCAGTTACAGCCTAGTAAGCTGCCTTCGCTATAGGTGTTCTTGACGATATCTAAGCATTTCACCGCTACACCGTCAATTCCGCCTACCTCATCTGTACTCTAGCCCCGCAGTATCAATGCCACCCTCCCGGTTAAGCCGGGATATTTCAGCACTGACTTACAGGGCCGCCTACGCACCCTTTAAACCCAATAAATCCGGACAACGCTTGCCACCTACGTATTACCGCGGCTGCTGGCACGTAGTTAGCCGTGGCTTATTCACCAGGTACTTTCAATTTTCCACGCATGGACTTTTTAGCCCCTGGCAAAAGCAGTTTACAACCCAGAAGGCCTTCTTCCTGCACGCGGCATGGCTGGTTCAGGCTCTCACCCATTGACCAATATTCCCTACTGCTGCCTCCCGTAGGAGTCTGGCCCGTATCTCAGTGCCAGTGTGGGGGATCAACCTCTCAGTTCCCCTACTGATCATCGCCTTGGTAGTCCGTTACACTACCAACTAGCTAATCAGACGCATGCCCATCCTTTACCTCCTCAGATTTAATAACCAAATGATGCCATTCAATTATACTATGAAGTGTTAATTCGAGTTTCCCCGAGCTATACTCCTGTAAAGGGTAGGTTGCATACGTGTTACGCACCCGTGCGTCACTCTCATATCATATTGCTATAATATTTACCGTTCGACTTGCATGTATTAAGCCTGCCGCTAGCGTTCATCCTGAGCCAGGATCAAACTCTCCATTGTAATAATTCTTCGCAATGCCCACTCACCCCAGATCGCTCTGAGCCTTGTAAACATTACCGCCAGTATCGTTAGAAAACCTCTCGGTCATCCTTCTTACCAGCTTACTTGTTTTGTCTGAAACCTGGACTCGTTATTCTTTTCATTCCTCTTTCAAGTTTTATCTCTCAAAAGAATCAATCGCAGAGTCTTGCCATCACTGACAATTCCCCGCAGGTCCGCTATCAATTTCCATCCATTCAATGAACGTGT
>NZ_JARKMY010000006.1 GCF_029360725.1 Chryseolinea sp. H1M3-3
GCTCACTACCGTCCAGGTACCTGTGCCTGTCGTTGCTGTATTGGCTGCAAGGGTAGCTGAAGTCGTACATAAAGTCTGGTCTGTGCCTGCATTGGCTGCTGGGGAGGGAGCAGCATCAAAACGGATGGTTACCTGGTCGGAACTTGAGGCACATACCCCATTGCTGATCGTCCATTGTAATACATAAGTTGTGCCTGATACACCACTGAAAGTTGTAGCTTCATCGGTGGCATCTAAAAAGCTTCCTCCTGCTCCACTCACAATCGTCCACAACCCTGTGCCTATTACTGGAACATTACCTGCTAATGTCGTTGAAGTGCTGCATAACGTCTGGTCTGCTCCTGCTGTAGCTATTGTGGGTGATTGATCAAATTGTATCTGCACAATATCGCTGCTCGGTACACATACACCACTACTGATCGTCCATTGTAAATCATAAGTCGTTCCTGCTACACCATTAAATACCGTCGTCGGATTGTTTGCATTCACAAAGCTTCCGCCTGCACCACTCACTACCGTCCAGGTACCTGTGCCTGTTGTTGCTGTATTGGCGGCAAGGGTTGCTGACGTTGTACATAAAGTCTGGTCTGCACCTGCATTGGCTGCTGGGGAGGGAGCAGCATCAAAACGGATGGTTACCTGGTCCGAACTTGAGGCACATACCCCATTACTGATCGTCCATTGTAATACATAAGTTGTTCCTGATACACCGCTGAAAGTTGTGGCCTCATCGGTAGCATCTAAAAAGCTTCCGCCTGCACCACTCACAATCGTCCACAACCCTGTGCCTATCACCGGAACATTACCTGCTAATGTCGTTGAAGTGCTGCATAACGTCTGGTCTGCTCCTGCTGTAGCTATTGTTGGTAATTGATCAAATTGTATCTGTACAATATCACTGCTCGGTGCACATACACCACTACTGATCGTCCATTGTAAATCATAAGTGGTACCCGCTATTCCATTGAATACCGTCGTCGGACTGTTTGCATTCACAAAGCTTCCGCCTGCACCGCTCACTACCGTCCAGGTGCCTGTACCTGTCGTCGCTGTATTGGCTGCAAGGGTGGCTGACGTGGTACATAAAGTCTGGTCTGTACCTGCATTGGCTGCTGGGGAGGGAGCAGCATCAAAACGGATGGTTACCTGGTCCGAACTTGAGGCACATACCCCATTGCTGATCGTCCATTGTAATACATAAGTTGTTCCTGATACACCGCTGAAAGTTGTAGCTTCATCGGTAGCATCTAAAAAGCTTCCGCCTGCACCACTCACAATCGTCCACAACCCTGTGCCTATCACCGGAACATTACCTGCTAATGTCGTTGAAGTGCTGCATAACGTCTGGTCTGCTCCTGCTGTAGCTATTGTTGGTAATTGATCAAATTGTATCTGTACAATATCACTGCTCGGTGCACATACACCATTACTGATCGTCCACTGTAAATCATAAGTCGTTCCTGCTACACCATTGAATACCGTCGTCGGACTGTTTGCATTCACAAAGCTTCCGCCTGCACCACTCACTACCGTCCAGGTACCTGTGCCTGTCGTCGCTGTATTGGCGGCAAGGGTAGCTGACGTCGTACATAAAGTCTGGTCTGTGCCTGCATTGGCTGCTGGCGAGGGAGCAGCATCAAAACGGATCGTTACCTGGTCCGAACTTGAGGCACATACCCCATTACTGATCGTCCATTGTAATACATACGTTGTTCCTGATACACCACTGAAAGTTGTGGCCTCATCGGTAGCATCTAAAAAGCTTCCGCCTGCACCACTCACAATCGTCCACAACCCTGTGCCTATTACTGGAACATTACCAGCTAATGTTGTTGAAGTGCTGCATAAGGTCTGGTCTGGGCCTGCGGCAGCGATCGTAGGCGATTGATCAAATTGTATCTGTACAATATCACTGCTCGGTGCACATACACCACTACTGATCGTCCATTGTAAATCATAAGTCGTTCCTGCTACACCATTAAATACCGTCGTCGGACTGTTTGCATTCACAAAGCTTCCGCCTGCACCACTCACTACCGTCCAGGTACCTGTGCCTGTCGTCGCTGTATTGGCGGCAAGGATGGCTGAAGTCGTACATAAAGTCTGGTCTGTACCTGCATTGGCTGCTGGTGAGGGAGCAGCATCAAAACGGATCGTTACCTGGTCCGAACTTGAGGCACATACCCCATTGCTGATCGTCCATTGTAATACATACGTTGTTCCTGATACACCACTGAAAGTTGTAGCTTCATCGGTAGCATCTAAAAAGCTTCCTCCTGCCCCACTCACAATCGTCCACAACCCTGTGCCTATTACTGGAACATTACCAGCTAATGTTGCAGACGTTAAACACAAGGTCTGGTCTGGGCCTGCTGTAGCTACCGTGGGTGATTGATCAAATTGTATCTGCACAATATCACTGCTCGGTGCACATACACCACTACTGATCGTCCATTGTAAATCATAAGTCGTTCCTGATACACCATTGAATACCGTCGTCGGACTGTTTGCATTCACAAAGCTTCCGCCTGCACCACTCACTACCGTCCAGGTACCTGTGCCTGTCGTCGCTGTATTGGCGGCAAGGGTGGCTGACGTCGTACATAAAGTCTGGTCTGTACCTGCATTGGCTGCTGGCGAGGGAGCAGCATCAAAACGGATGGTTACCTGGTCCGAACTTGAGACACATACCCCATTGCTGATCGTCCATTGTAATACATAAGTTGTTCCTGATACACCGCTGAAAGTTGTAGCTTCATCGGTAGCATCTAAAAAGCTTCCTCCTGCTCCACTCACAATCGTCCACAACCCTGTGCCTATTACTGGAACATTACCTGCTAACGTCGTTGAAGTGCTGCATAACGTCTGGTCTGCTCCTGCTGTAGCTATTGTTGGTAATTGATCAAATTGTATCTGTACAATATCACTGCTCGGTGCACATACACCACTACTGATCGTCCATTGTAAATCATAAGTGGTACCCGCTATTCCATTGAATACCGTCGTCGGACTGTTTGCATTCACAAAGCTTCCGCCTGCACCGCTCACTACCGTCCAGGTACCTGTGCCTATTACTGGAGCATTACCAGCTAGGGTGACTGAAGTCGTACATAAAGTCTGGTCTGCACCTGCATTGGCTGCTGGCGAGGGAGCAGCATCAAAATGGATCGTTACCTGGTCCAAACTTGAGGCACATACCCCATTGCTGATCGTCCATTGTAATACATAAGTTGTGCCTGATACGCCGCTGAAAGTTGTAGCCTCATCGGTTGCATCTAAAAAGCTTCCGCCTGCCCCACTCACAATCGTCCACAACCCTGTGCCTATTACTGGAACATTACCTGCTAATGTCGTTGAAGTGCTGCATAAAGTCTGGTCTGGGCCTGCTGTAGCTATTGTTGGTGACTGATCAAATTGTATCTGTACAATATCACTGCTCGGTGCACATACACCACTACTGATCGTCCATTGTAAATCATAAGTCGTTCCTGCTACACCATTAAATACCGTCGTCGGACTGTTTGCATTCACAAAGCTTCCTCCTGCACCACTCACTACCGTCCAGATGCCTGTGCCTATTACTGGAGCATTACCTGCTAATGTTGCAGACGTTAAACACAAGGTCTGGTCTGTGCCTGCATTGGCTGCTGGTGAGGGAGCAGCATCAAAACGGAGGGTTACCTGGTCCGAACTTGAGGCACATACCCCATTGCTGATCGTCCATTGTAATACATAAGTTGTGCCTGATACGCCGCTGAAAGTTGTAGCTTCATCGGTAGCATCTAAAAAGCTTCCCCCTGCCCCACTCACAATCGTCCACAACCCTGTGCCTATCACCGGAACATTACCTGCTAATGTCGTTGAAGTGCTGCATAAAGTCTGGTCTGGGCCTGCTGTAGCTATTGTTGGTGATTGATCAAATTGTATCTGCACATTATCACTGCTCGGTGCACATACACCACTGCTGATCGTCCATTGTAAATCATAAGTGGTACCTGCTACCCCATTGAATACCGTCGTTGGACTGTTTGCATTCACAAAGCTTCCTCCTGCACCACTCACTACCGTCCAGGTACCTGTGCCTGTCGTCGCTGTATTGGCGGCAAGGGTGGCTGACGTGGTACATAAAGTCTGGTCTGTACCTGCATTGGCTGCTGGTGAGGGAGCAGCATCAAAACGGATGGTTACCTGGTCTGAACTTGAGGCACATACCCCATTACTGATCGTCCATTGTAATACATAAGTTGTTCCTGATACACCACTGAAAGTTGTAGCTTCATCGGTAGCATCTAAAAAGCTTCCTCCTGCCCCACTCACAATCGTCCACAACCCTGTGCCTATCACTGGAACATTACCAGCTAAAGTTGCAGACGTTAAACATAACGTCTGGTCGGGGCCTGCTGTAGCTAATGTGGGTGATTGATCAAATTGTATCTGCACATTATCACTGCTCGGTGCACATACACCACTACTGATCGTCCATTGTAAATCATAAGTGGTTCCTGCTACCCCATTGAAGACCGTCGTCGGACTGTTTGCATTCACAAAGCTTCCGCCTGCACCACTCACTACCGTCCAGATGCCTGTACCTGTCGTCGCTGTATTGGCGGCAAGGGTGGCTGAAGTTGTACATAAAGTCTGGTCTGCACCTGCATTGGCTGCTGGTGAGGGGGCAGCATCAAAACGGATGGTTACCTGGTCCGAACTTGAGGCACATACCCCATTGCTGATCGTCCATTGTAATACATAAGTTGTGCCTGATACACCACTGAAAGTTGTAGCCTCATCGGTAGCATCTAAAAAGCTTCCTCCCGCTCCACTCACAATCGTCCACAACCCTGCGCCTATTACTGGAACATTACCTGCTAATGTCGTTGAAGTGCTGCATAACGTCTGGTCGGGGCCTGCTGTAGCTAATGTGGGTGATTGATCCACTGTGACAGCGACAACATCTGTTAAATCAACTTCACAAAGTGTGGTTGCATGGCGTGCATATACTTTTATCGTGACATTAGCCGAAACAGGATCAGAATTAATAATGAGATTTGCGCCGGTACCAAGAAAAAATCCACTTAAAGGAGCATCTGTAGCATTATCTTGCAACTGATAAAGAACACCAGCTTCAGCAGTATTAATCGTGACAGGAACACTACTGCCCGAACAAACCGCCGGCGTGGCTGGCGATACTGTTAACGCTGCAGATGGAAGGGCGTTAATCGTTACAGTTTGAATGTCCAAACATGTGGGCACAAAAGAAACGAAATCATTCATTGCGTCCCACTGTGCATCATTGCGAGAAGCGATTCCATAAAAAGTTGTGATTCCGGAGCCTAGATCGTGACTCTCAATGCCCTGCGTTGCGGTCACTGTATTTGTCGCAAAAAGCGCATCCAACGTATGTATTTCAATAATATTGGTGGTCTCGTGAAGCTGCGCTTGTGCCGTGATCGTGAAAGCGCCAGCCCGATCTACAGCTATATAATCCACCACAAATTTGCGAAAAGGTGCGCTACCGGTAATAAAGTAACTTACTGCACCACCGAGGTCCGGGGTTAAATCATCCCAAGCCACAGCAATGATATTATTTGGATTGACCGCATCGCCTAATGCCTGATTATCGTCGAGAGACGTTACTGTCGGAGCACCCCCAAGACCTAGTACACCATTACTGCCAATTCGCAGCTGCGTATAATCCGTACCAAAAAAATTAAATGTAAAACCTATGTTGACGAGTTGTTCAGAATTATCACCTAAAATCACGGAAGTAGGAGCAACCGGAGACTCAGGATTGTAAACTCCAGTTACCACAGCATAAGAAGTGGGATTGCCATCCGTTGTAACTAATTGATGTGTTCCAACTCCTGCACCAGCAGGATCAAATGTACTTCCTGTTACACCCGGACCATAATAATTTGTTCCACCGGTTAACGCGAAACTAGGTTCGTTGATGCAATAAGCAGCACCGAGATTGGTAAAATTACACTGAGCGTTTATAGCCGCATTGTTGAGTAAAATACCCAGAAAGGATAGCAAAAAAATAAGCCCTGTCTTGTAAAATCTCAACATCCAGAGAAGGGATAATTTGAACGGATAAACTTAATTTTTAAAGGCGTAGGAAAGTAGCCGCAAACCGCTTCGGCATTACATCAGTCAGAAAATCGCCCATTCGCATTAGTCATCATGAATGCCATCTTTTTTTGGGTCTCCAATTGAATGGTTCCCAATAAAGCAATACGCCCATCAGGGAGCGCTTCTACGCCTCCGGCGGTATCATCGCCCTCTAATGACCCAAAACTTGTTGTCCAGCTAACGGCCCCGTCGCGTTCCACTCGAAGTAAAAAAATATCCTTTTTGTTGTTATCTCTTACCTCATTTGCCACAATGAAATACCCATCTGGTGATGCATTTGCCCCTGCAATACCTTCAATTCTTTTACCAAGTGGAATTTTCTGATCAAATGTTCGCGTTGCAACATCGGGGTTCTGAGGTTTGCCGAATCTGGTCAAATACAAATCACTGGATCCGCTAGACGTCGAGGTTCCAATCATGAGATAGCCATCGCCTAATGTTTGCGGGATTTTTAAAGTGGAAGAAGCTACTTGCTCCTCGTTAATTTGATTATTAGAAAATTCATGCAACCCGGTTGGTACGCCGTTTATGTTCGAGGCGATTAATTGAAAGCAAAGCTTATAATCGACTGACCCTTTCCGTGGCTTGTCCGAATAACCAAAAACCATGTAATAAATAGCATCATTCAGGCTGATTTCAAACGCTTTTGTCCCTGACCCGAGATGCTCACCACCGCCTGGCGACAAATCACTGACAAGGTCCAGCGTATTATTGATTTTAAGAAGAAGAATGTCGGCTTGATCCGGGGGCGGTAAGTCCGGATTTCGTTCGGGATTAGGATCCTTATAACCAGTTATCAAGAAACCGTTGTCCGAAGATTCGCTTACCGCTTTAGCTACCTGATTCTTTGTATTGGTAATAAAAATGCTATCAATTAAATTCCCGTCCTGTCCCAAAACATATAAACATGCATTTGTGGTAGCTCTTTCAACATTAGAGAGCACTGCTACTTGACTCCCACCATTTATCAGTTCAATATCAACAGCGGTTTCATTATCTGTTTTAAATTCACGCTGCCAAAGAACATTCCCCAATGCATCCGTTTTTACAATAAATGGAGACACGGGGTCGCTTTGCGAATAGGAATTTCCTAATAAAACAAAAGATCCGTCGTTGTTTCTTACAAGATCTACACCTTCTTGTTCACCGTCTTCGCCGTAATACTTAGTGAAATAGTTTTCGAAGATAGGCTCAACGTTGCTTGCGGTATCGCAAGACAGCATACAAATAATAAAAACGAGCGTGCTAAGACTGATCAGTCGCATTACGTTGTCTGTTAATGAACCTGAATACTGATTTCGTCCTGGGTTTTTTCAATTTTCTGGGCTTGTAAAACGGGTGAACATATCCTATGGATATTGAAAGATTATCCAATCTGAAATCATCATCGACATATGGATACGGAAGACCCTCCGCATAATTGTTAAATCGATTTTCAGTATTCGCGATATTTTTGGTACCCAGCGCATAACGTAGGTCCACAAAGAAAAAATCAAGCTTGTATTTATATTTAACTCCTCCACCAAAAAGAAATGATCCGTTTAATCTCCGACGATGTGAGTTCAAATTCAGATTTGGTGTTTCATTGTCTGCTGATGACAATTCTTCTCCAAGCCCGTTAGTGGAACTCATTCGGGAATCACGATTGAAAACGTTTAATATACCTTTATCTCTTAGCAGGAAATTGAGAGAGTACCCGACATAAGTATATGGTCGAATTTTTCCTTCATCATCGCCATATTTTACAGTTAGAGGCAAGGTTGCCCAAGTCTGTCTGTCTAAAAACTCAACAATATCTTTGTTGGGTCCAAAAAGATTGTTTGTTATGTGTTGGAACCCGGTAAAGACATAGCTAAAGCCGGCTGAAAAAGTAACGTTATTATTATAGTTATAATTTAACCCTGCCCCCATTTGCCATCCTAATCGGAGCTTGTATGATTGCTTAGTTTGCGATTCTCCACCGATAGTTACATCGTGAATAACGCGTATAGGGGATGTGTTAGGGCCGAGCATTGCATAGAATTCAAATATCGGTGTGGCGGTGAATTTTTTACTTAAATAAACAAGGTCGATAGGGTCACGCTGCGGATCAGTTACATATTCTGGATTAGCGCGCAAAACTTCCAGATAACTATTTTCAGCACCAATAGGATCTTCTAATAGCAAGTAAGTTTCAGTCAAAAGCAGGTAAGCACGTTGTCGCCATTCATCATTCTGGTTTTTATTAAGGCAATCACTTAACATGGCAGGAATACCATACAAATGTCCAGCATTAAATTCGTCGGTGGCCAGCGTAAGGGCTAATTCACATTCGGTCTGTGCCTGGATGTGACTAACCCCAAACAAAAACAACACCATCAATACTGAGCATCTTATTTTTTTACACATCAGTAGTCTTTTATTAGGAGACGTACGCACGTATTCTCATATGGAGTTTCCTCACCGTAGCCAACATACTTTTTCCATTCCTCCTGTGTCATGTTTCGGTTCAACTTCGGGCAAATTTGTTCAGCCAACAATGAAGGGTTGGTGGGCCAAATCCTTATCTCAGACTCACTGCATGCGGCAATGAGATAATCAGATCCCTTGGCAAATTCGATATCCCAAATAAATCCACTGTTGTTATCCATGACTACAGGCAAATCTTCCGGCAAGTCCAGCACATAAAGCTGAAGCCGTTTATCCAATCCAGCGCTTGCAAGTAACTTTTCATCGGGACTAAATGCGACATCATTTACGCCAGCGCGATGGCCTGAGAATTGGCGGACCTCTCTGGTATTCAAATCATACAATTTAACGAGTCCCCTTTTATTGCTGATATCATCAACGCCATAAGCCAAATACTTGCCTGAAGGGCTGAACTTGACTGACAAGATTCTGCTGGGTGATTCTTGTGCCAGTATAGAAATTGACTTGTTATCCAAGTTGTATAAAACAACTTGGCCTGACCATGCCGCACCTGCCAACCACCTTCCATCAGCGCTGATGGAAATGGATTTGAGTTCATAAGGCAGTGTTACGAGTGTTGTAACGTTGCCGGTATTTTGATTGACCAGCGATAACTTTTTGCTTCCACTTGAAACAATGAAACCGGAGTTGTCGGGCAAAAATTCAATATCATTTGTAGGACCATCAAAACCTCCTACAACCTTTGCCCTACCCCCATTCAAAACACTATAAATTTGGACAAAGGAGGAATCGCTGCCATTGACTACGAAGGATTCATCCTTACTCAATGCAATAACTTTGGACGGATAGGGAGTAGCGTAAGTCGTCGCAGTATTCGTAAGCTTGGTCAGATCACCCTCGTAGATTCGTCCATCGGCGCCTGCAATATAGAAACCGCTTTTTGAAGAGACTGCCAGCGATCGCAAATGTGTCCTGGAGGGGCCATCAATTTTCATCGCATTGTAAGTGGTTCCATTAATTTTTTTCAGGGCCGCGTACAGACCGTTGTATATATATGGCTCGTATACTTTTCCCTCATACCTGCGGTTGTAAATAAATCCTTGCATTGCCATCAATCCCTTCAGGTCCTTATCGTCATCTTCCTGGACTGATTTGGTCGCCAGGTTTTGAGCAACCGCCAGCATATAGAGTTTGTTTGCAAGCCTGTAGTTTAACTGCGCTTCTTCAGATTTAAGTTCGGCAAGTTCTTTTGCCGCTCTCTCTTTTTCACCCGCCGCGATGGCCTTAGCTTCTTCTTCCTTCGCTTTTAAAAATGCTAACTCTGCCCTGTTCTTCTCGAACGTTAATTTTATGTATGCTTCTTTTAATTCATCGTTAGAAATCTGGAGTTGTTCTCTCGCATTCTCAGCTTCTATCGTCTTTCGTTCTGCCTCAAGTTTATTAGCCTCCGCTATTTTTGATTGAGCGATTGCTTCTTGCCTGCTTGATTCAGCAGCTAGCCGTTCTTGGTCGGCTTGAATTTTTTGAAGATATGCGAACACGAAAAATATAATCGCGACGATAAAGGCTATTCCCAGAATAACGGCGGTTGCACGTGTACGTCTCAGTACACGCCGTTGCATCATCTCCTGATTTTTTAATTCCGCATCGTAGGTAATACGACTCGTATCAAGGAATACAATGGCACGTTCAAACGCTTCATCATAACGCTGACCCCACTCACGGGTCGGTTTTTGTTTCTTTTGCCAGTTAAGTGCAAGCTGCAAATCCGGAGGCCGCCATAGGCCAGTCTTTCCGATCTGGTACATAGCGGCTGCTTCCGAAAGTCTTTTATACATGGAAGCAGATTCATACTCTTCATTGACCCATCCTTCTAACCTTGTCCATATGCGCATTAAGCTTTCATGCGAAAGCTCAATCATGGAATCACTGTGTAAAGGTATATTCGCCGCGGGCATCAGAAAGGAACGGCCTGGTCTTCTGAAATGATCGACCACACGAATTACGTCCTCTTCACTTGCCTCCGCCAATTCTGCGACCATACCCAAACGGCAGGGTCTTCTCATAAAACGATTCAGTTGGTTTCTCTCCGTGATATTCTTGAAAAGCACTTCGGCGATTTCTTTATCACGTGAGGCCAATTCTTCGTATGCTTCATTAGCGTGTTGGGCCAGTGCAGTACTGATTTTTCCAATGGCATTATAATGCCGGATATCCATCACCTCTCCGGGCTCGTGATTTGCTACCCAGTAATCCCAGGTACGCATCAACGCATGTTGGAAAATGGGGAGTTGATCCTGGGTGTTCCCTATGTCATTTAATAAACGCTTGACAAGACGTTGTGAAATCTTCCCGCCTGCAACCGCTACTGGCCCTTCAATAACGCTTCGTTTTTGCTCGCGCGTCATTTGTGGAACCAGGTAATTACTGTTGTTGATTTGTTCCGTCAGGCCCGCAAAGATGGAGCATTCACCAATGAAATCAGATCTCATCGTAAGTGCCACATAGGTAGACACTTTATCCTGTTGTATGGCAGTCAATAACAAGTTTACATACAACTGTGCTTCGTTCAATGCTTCACTACTCTCAGCTAGCTCACGATAGCCGAAGATTTCTTCAAACTGATCAACCAGAAAAAAGGCATTTTCACTTTGACCACGTTGAAGATATTGTGAGACTTTTATTAACCCATCCGAACCACTCCGCAGAACGGAGTTAATGATCGCGCGTTGCATTTCAACACCGTCGGCATCCAGTCGATTTGTCTTCAGCATAAAATCCAGTACAGATTCCGTCAGATTGTTGATCGGTGATGTACCCGGACGCGTGGTGATTACATTCCAATAGGGCCCTGAGTTTGTAACGAATCCCCCATACAGGATAGGGACTAATCCGCAAAACAACAACGATGACTTACCACTTCCGGAATACCCCATGATGGTGATAAATCGATTCTTAGAAATCTTTAAAAGGATATCATCAATCTGATGTTCGCGACCAAAAAACAAATGCGTGTCATCGATGGAGAATGGCCTTAATCCCGGAAATGGGTTAGCATCAGAAAGCGGAACGTTTGAAAAAACGTCGGAATTAGATTGTGGATCGCCGCTATGAGAGGGCTGGTTTTGCATGTCAGCCTATCGCGTTAACATTTAAAGAATCGACACTGAAAATCCTTGGTTGCACACCTCACAGTTTAAAAAATACCTCGCGAAAAAAAATGATGCGCTCGAATATATAGCAAAAATTCTGAAATGAAAAAAAGGGACTTTACGTCCCTTTTTCACTATTTACCTTACTTGAATGCGATTATTTGATCTTATTCACGATGGCTTCAAAAGCCGACGGATGATTCATTGCCAAGTCGGCAAGAACTTTTCTATTCAGATCTACATCGGCTTTCTTCAATTTACCCATGAATTCGGAATAAGAGAGACCATGCAGGCGGGCACCCGCGTTAATCCGGGCAATCCAAATGCCCCTAAATTCTCTTTTCTTTTGCTTTCTGTCGCGGTAGGCGTACACCAACCCCTTTTCAATAGCGTTTTTAGCTACGGTCCATACATTCTTTTTACGGCCGAAGAAACCTTTGGCCAACTTCAAGATGCGTTTTCTTTTTGCTCTTGAAGCTACGTTGTTTACTGATCTTGGCATTTTGCTGAATTTTTGACGGATGGCGTCACACCTATTGAGTGATCTTTACGGCCAGCAATCGGGTTAAACATCTAAACCTTAAAGAACAAGCATGTCTTTTACATTATTCATATCTGCCTTGTGAACCAAAGACTTGTTACCGAGTCTTCTTTTTTGTTTGGTTTCTTTTTTTGTCAGAATATGATTCTTAAAAGCATTCTTGCGCTTTATTTTACCAGTGCCCGTTACTTTAAAACGTTTCTTGGCTCCTGATTTTGTCTTTAATTTTGGCATCCTTATAAAATTAAACTCTATTTTTTTCCTGCTTTTGGCATCACAATCATGCCCATTCTTTTGCCTTCCAATTTTGGTAACTGTTCCACTTTGCCAAAATCCTCAAGCCCTTGCGCAAACTTCAGAAGTAAAATTTCCCCACGTTCTTTGTATACGATGGATCTTCCGGCAAAAAAAACCGTGGCTTTTACTTTAGCGCCTTCCTTTAAAAAGTTCTGAGCATGTTTTAACTTAAAGTTGAAATCATGTTCGTCAGTATTTGGTCCAAAACGAATCTCTTTGAGTACGACCTTTACTGCTTTCGACTTTATCTCTTTCTGCTTTTTCTTCTGCTCGTACTTAAACTTCGAATAATCTACAATTTTACAAACAGGAGGATCTGCGTTAGGAGAAATTTCAACTAAATCCAAACCCTGGTCCTGCGCCAATTTAATGGCTTGCTGGATGGGATAGACATCTACTTTAATTTCATCACCTACAACTCTAACCTTTGGAGCAGTTATCCTTTCGTTAACTCGATAAGGTTCCTCCGGGCGTTGAGGCCCCCTTCTTAGTGGTTTGTTGTAACTCGGCTTGTTGTTATTAAAAATTGCGATACTATTATTATTTAAGTGGCTACTATTTACGTTTTGAAAAACAGGGTGCAAATATCGTCATTATTTCATTTTTTCAAAATCAATTTGGCGCTGCACATTCTATCTTAAATCTATTTACGAACTCTTCGAGTGGAACACTCCCCTGATCTCCGTGCCCGTGCTTCCTTAGTGCGACAAGTCCTTCTGCGACTTCTCTCTCTCCCACAATAAGCATATAAGGGATTTTTTTGGTCTCGGCGTCACGGATTTTACGTCCGATTTTTTCATCACGATCGTCCAATAAACCCCTGATGTCCTGTTCCTTAAGCTTGTCGTATACAAGCTTTGCATAATCATTAAAACGTTCTGAGATGGGTAATACCGCGATCTGATCAGGAGCAAGCCAAAGCGGAAAATTACCCGCACAATGCTCGATCAACACGGCGACAAACCTTTCCAACGAGCCAAACGGCGCACGATGAATCATAACCGGAGTATGTTTCTGATTATCTGATCCGACATACTCTAAATTAAATCGTTGCGGAAGTTGATAGTCTACCTGTATGGTCCCCAACTGCCAGTTTCTGCCCAATGCATCTTTTACCATGAAATCAAGCTTCGGACCATAAAAAGCAGCTTCACCCTGAACCGCCACAGTTTTTAAGCCTCTTTCGTCAGCCGCTTCCTGTATTTCACGTTCCGCCTTTTCCCATAAATGATCTTCGCCAATGTATTTCTCCTTGTTTGCAGGATCTCTTAAAGAAACCTGGGCTGTGTAATTCTCAAAACCCAAAGAATTAAAGACATGAAGCACCAAGTCGATCACTTTAACAAACTCTTCTTTTACCTGGTCGGGCCGGCAAAAAATGTGCGCATCGTCCTGTGTAAATCCACGAACCCGCGTTAAACCGTGTAATTCGCCGCTCTGTTCATAACGGTACACTGTACCGAACTCGGCTAACCGAACCGGCAGATCGCGATAAGATCGGGGCTTAAGTTTATAAATTTCGCAGTGATGCGGACAATTCATCGGTTTTAACAAAAACTCTTCGCCTTCATCGGGGGTATGAATTGGTTGAAAAGAATCCTTTCCATATTTTTCATAATGTCCGGATGTAACATATAGCGATTTGCCACCGATGTGCGGAGTAACCACCGGATCATAGCCGGCTTTAATCTGAGCCTTCCGAAGAAACTGTTCGAGGCGTTCACGAAGTATTGTACCTTTTGGTAGCCAAAGTGGCAAACCCATCCCTACTTTTTCGGAAAATCCAAATAATTCGAGTTCCCGTCCTAATTTGCGATGATCACGTTTTTTGGCTTCCTCTAAAAGATGAAGGTATTCCTCTAATTCCTTTTGCTTCGGGAAGGTGATCCCGTAAAGCCGGGTGAGCATTTTATTTTTTTCATTTCCACGCCAATAGGCACCGGCCACATTTAAAAGTTTTACAGCCTTAATGAAACCGGTATGTGGAATATGAGGCCCTTTACATAAGTCTACAAAACTTCCTTGTTGATAAAAGGTAATCTTGCCATCTTCTAAACCATCGATCAACTCAAGTTTATAAGGGTCATCTTTTTTCGTAAAGTATTCGAGCGCTTCTGCTTTACTAACCTCCCTCCTGTCGTATACACTGTCTTTTTTGGCTAGCTCTTTCATTTTGTTCTCTACCGCCAAAAGATCTTCCTCTCCGAAGGGTTTATCCCCCAGGTCAATGTCATAGTAGAATCCATTATCAATGGGCGGTCCGATACCGAACTTTACCCCCGGGTATAAGCTTTCCAATGCTTCTGCCATTAAATGTGCAGAGGAATGCCAAAATGTATTTTTACCTCCCTTGTCATTCCAGGTTAGAATTTTGATGGAAGCATCTTGTGTTATTGGACGAGAGAGGTCCCACACTTCTCCATTTACTTCTATTGCTAATGAAACACGGGCTAACCCTTCACTGATGCTGGCGGCTATTTCGGAACCTTTTACACCTTGCGGATACTCACGCACACTTCCGTCGGGGAGTGAAATTTTTATATTCATTTCAGAGTTGAATTAAACTACAAAATTAATTCGGGCACAAATATGCAAAAAGTCATGGTAGAAAAGGCACGAATTACAAAGTGAATTGAAAGCTAAAGAGTACGGCAAATTTCCGGATGTCGGGATTACCGAGGTAGGACAGACGGTGGACAAAGTCCACGCGAAAAAATTTAAAGATATTTTCGACTCCATATCCTAATTCCACGTATGGACGATTCGGATCAAAATATCCGAAAGTCCGCGTTGGCTCACCTTCAAGTGTTATGGGGGCTATGATATCTTTATTCTTTTGACTCAACGAGCCATATATCACATTCGCGGTCCCGACCAGTCGCCATTTTAATTTTCGCATCAGTGGAATCTTGTTCAATAAAAATCCTTCGAAGTGATGTTCATATTTCAAAGATGCAAACTGGTCGCTGATGAATTCGCCATAGTTCATGAGGTTGTAGGTGACCGATGTATAAAACGGAGACTCGTTACCCAGGTGCAAAGCCATTAAGGGATACGGTAATGTAGCAAATACTTTTTCAGCTGTTAGATTCATGTATCCCGCACCTAGGGGTCCAAATCTAAGGCGTCTATAAACACTTAATCGCAGCTTATCATATTCAAAATTGCTATTAAGAACACCCTTTAATCCCCGGGTGTATCGAATAGTGATAACGGGCCATCTAACGGTTCCGAGGCTTAAGCGTTCATTGTCCGATTGTATAAAAAGTTCATCTCGTGCATACCTGGATTCAAGAATCAGTTCAGCAGTTTCAAAGTTTTCTCTGATCTGTGAATTGGCTATATCATCCGGGCGATCGTAATAGGCAAAATTGAAAGTAGGCTCAAAGGTGGAATAACGGAAGGCTACACGTTGTTGAAACCCCTTAAAGAGTTCGCGCCTGAAATCAATTCTCCCCTCATTAAAATAATAGCCCGTCCTGAAAACACCGAAGCGCTGCGACGCGAGTAGCAAAAAATTATCAGCAGCGCTTTCGTCATCAATTCCTACACGGCTGATATCGCTTCGAGCGCGGACGGTTAAGGTTGTCCATCGACGCCTCGACATAATATTTTGAACGAATGCCATGTATTTAATTCGTTCGTCTTTAAATCCATACCCCAGCTGCCCCCCGAATACCCATTTCCCACTAAATTTTTCATTGGTTTTAAAACCAGGTTGTATCCGCAACCCCTCAATGTTATTGACCGCAAACAACGAGATATACGGTCCCACATCAAGTTTACCAACGGGGTGATAGCCACCCACAATGAGTTTGAAAATATCTGTATAAGTCTTAACCACCGGAATGTTTTGAAGTGTATCGATCATCTTATACACATTTTTTTCTGTCGGCGTTAGTGGCTCATGACGCAATGAATCCCAAGAATCTTCTTCTTCGTTGGCGCGTGCATCCTCCGCCATAACAATGGGTGTTTCGTAAAATGATAGAGGGCGTGGTTTGTTGATAACGAAATTCTTATTCGACGTGTAAAACTTTGCCAACATACCTGCCGAAGTTCCTGTGACCTCACTAACATCAATAAGAACCCGATTCTTTACAGGTAGCCATGCACCCTCTGCAGTGGGTTCAAGCTCTTGTTGAATTTTTATTTTTTCGATAAAATTCAGATTGGCTTGCTTCCCTATACTTACGTCAATTTGTTTCAATGCGAACTCGTCCCTTGTGATCCACATGCTTCCTGTAAAGGCAAGATCTTGTGGACTCTTTGGAAAAAAATCTAGTCGATAGCAATAGTCATCACCAACGTAAAGACTATCCATCAAATCGTATTCGTAATAAAGTCGCCATCCATCGGCTATCGGCGAAACAAAATCTTTGGCTAAAATATTGAGCCAATTTTGATAAAAGTTGTATTCCTGAAATGAAGATCCTACCAGTTGAGTTACGGTAGTTCCATCTTCCACACCCACACCATTGATCTTTGAACGTAAAATGTTCTCGAATTTAAGGGATGGATTATCACGGTAGTAAACTTTGGAAACACTTTCCGTAATAAATAAGGGCAATATCGGTTTGCCGTCCTCGCCAGCAATCCGCTCAATACTGTCGAGTACTTGTGTGATCTTTTTAACAACTTTACGCTGACGAAATTTATCCGAAAGATTGTCTACGTCGATTTCTATTTTCGTATAGGTATCATACTCGTAAGCAGTCAGTTTTCGTTTGTCATTTTTGTTTTTATTGCGTACAACCTTTCTTAAAATATCAAAAGCTGGATTCTCGCCTGCAACAAAAACGATTTCCTGAAGTTTAGTAATATCTTCCTCGATCTGAAAGTTGACAACTTGTGTTGTTCCTTTTATAATAAATCTTTTCTTTACCTTATAACCGATATAAGATACAACAACCGTATCGGCAGGTGTATTGGACCTCAATTCATAATTGCCATCGAAATCTGAAGTAACGCCAATGGTTGTACCTTGGAATATGACATTTACATAAGGAATAGGATCGCCGGAGTTAACATCTGTAATCTTTCCCCTGACAATCGTTTCTTGCGCTAGAACAGGACCCGTCATGAAACAGAAAACGATAACTAAGATGCGGTATGAATAAAAAAATAACCGATGAAAAATGTTCTGCACGCGTGAGTAATTAAAAAACAGTTATTAAACCCATGTACACCCTATAAGGTTATTGAGCTTCTTGTACATTCACCTCTTCTTTCTGCCCTAGAAACCGCGGCGCGGTTTTTAAAACATAGAGGTCAAGTACAGCTTTCGTCCTTGCAAGATACTCCCGAATTCTGACTTTGAAAGAGTATTCAAAATCGGGTTCCTCGGCTACCATTGCAATCGCGTTGATGTTATGATAACGGCTGATGAATAACGCTCTGTAGCTATGAAACGGTTGAGTAATAATGATGAATTTGTTCTGTCCAAAAATTTCTTTGCAGCGTACGATGGAATCTAAAGTGCGCAAACCGGCGTAATCGAGGGTAATCGCGGATGCTGGTATGCCCTTTTTAAGCAAGGCCTTCAACATCGCCATAGGTTCATTATAGTATATGGAACGGTTATCGCCACTCAGGATCAAGTGATCAATTTTACCTTTTTTGTAGAGTTCAGCGGCGGTTTCAATTCTATTTTCGAAAAAGGGGTTTGGATCGCCTTTGGCTGTTCGGTGACTCGTTCCTAACACTAAGGCAATTCGATGATGAGGTACCTTGTTCAAATCAGAAAATACCCTGCTTTTTGTACTTCTGACGATCCATAGATTAGAGAATATGAAAAGCGAAATAAATAAAATAAAAAGTGTAAGAAATATTCTCTTCATCCAGCGCATCAACGAAATAGCCATTATAGGACAACCAAATTTACTCAATTGTGCGGATAAACTCTCGTTCTATAAGGTCTGACTTCCTAACTATTTTACGGTACCATTTCAACTTAAGGAAGTCTTTCTCGTGATCTGTCAATCCAATAAATCGACCCTCGGCATGCATTTTAGGGATGGTCATGCTTAGACAAATCGCTACGCTTACCGATAGATTGTAACTTTCCGTAAATCCATACATGGGAATTCTAACCTTTTGATCACAAAGCGCCAATGCTTCTTTCGAAACGCCGCGGAGTTCATTTCCAAAGACAAATGCTATCTTATTCTCAAGGCTAATTTTTTCGATAGAAATGCCATCTTCGGCAGGGTCGGTTGCCAAAATTTTATAGCCTTGATCCTTTAGTTGACTCAAAACTAATTCAGTATTATTAAGAGTCTTAGATGCATGATGCTTGATGTCAATCCATTTGTTCGAACCCTTCAAGACTTTTGGATTGGTGCTGTACTTGGTAATATTTTCAACCATGTGAATATCCTGGATCCCCATACATTCACAAGTTCTTATTACCGCACTTGCGTTTTGAGATTGAAAAATATCTTCCAGGACAACTGTGACCTGTCTTGTTCTCGCACTCAGAACCTTTTCAATAACTTCTTTCTTATGATCAGAAACGAATTGGGAAAGGTGCTCAAAAACTAATCGTTCACGATCGGTCATAGATGAAGCTAGTAATTCTTTTAGGTTAAAATGATGATAAGATAAACGTGTTAATTTTTTGAGATTAACCGAACAAAGCGCCAGCAATAGTGCCAGACATCATGGTTGCAAGTGAAGCCGCTAACAGCGCCCTCATGCCCAGCCTTGATAGATCGCTTTGACGATCAGGGGCCATCCCTCCTATTCCGCCAATTTGAATTGCTATCGAACTAAAGTTCGCAAAACCACAGATGGCATAAGTTGAAATGATAATGGCTTTGTCGCTAAGAAGACCGGCAGTCTTCATGTCAGACAAACTTAAGTAAGCGACAAATTCGTTGATCACCATCTTTTGTCCGAGCAAGCTGCCTACCTGAAGGGCCTCCGACCAGCTTACTCCCATGGCAAAGGCAAAAACACGAAATATCTGACCAAAAATATATTGCAGTGAAAATCCGGTGAAAGCTCCATTGGTTGATTCCACTACCCAGGCATTTAAACCTGTCCATGAACCTATACCATCTACCAGTATCCAATTCATTGCATAAATAACAGCAATGAATGCCAACAACATACCCCCAATGTTCAAGGCGAGTTTAATACCATCCGCGGCACCGGTAGCCAACGCATCGATGACATTCACACCAATGGATTCTTTGTTTACCCGAAGAGATTTGTCAATTTTTTCCGGCTCAGTTTCAGGAAGAAATATTTTTGACATTACAATTGCACCTGGTGCATTCATGATCGATGCGCAGAGCAAATAAGTTGCAAATTTCACAAGCTGCTCTGGATCTGTTCCACCCAGGAAAGTGATGTAAGCTCCCATCACACTACCGGCAATCGTTGCCATTCCGCCGGTCATAAGGCAATGAAGTTCCGACTGTGTCATACGGCCGATGAAAGGCCTTACCAACAACGGCGCTTCGGTTTGACCTAAAAAAATGTTACCTGCGGCTGAGAGACTTTCAGCACCCGAGAGCCGCATGGTTTTTGTCATAATCCATGCGAAGCCATAGACTACCTTTTGAAGGACTCCTAGATAGTATAGCCCAGAGGTGATGGACGAAAAAAATATCACTGTGGGGAGTGCCTGAAAAGCAAACAAGAAACCCAGGTTATGTCGCGAGTGAGTAACGACGTCGCTATTGCGCGCCAAGTCTCCAAATAAGAACTCGGCACCATAAGCGGCGAATCCAAGAAATTTCACAAAGCCGCTGCCTATTAACTCAAAACCATTTCTGATGAATGGAACTTTTAAAACCAGGATCGCTATAACAACTTGAAGAAATAAACCGGCTCCTACCAGTTTCCAATCAATCTTTTTTTTATGACTGGAGAACAAATAAGCAATGGAAAGAAGAACAATAATCCCAACAAGTCCGTGCAGGTATGCCATCCGGGTTTAGTTTAAAGCTGAAAAGCCTTTAGCTGACAGATCAACGTGCTGAGAGCTTTCTGCTTCTTAATTTCTTTTGCTTAATTCGTCTCTGATTTTTGCCGCCCGTTCGTAGTCTTCTTTGTCGATAGCATCTTTGAGGAGATCATTAAGTTTTTCGATGGAGTAATTTTTGAAATCGTCTTTTCGTGACGCTTCTTTTTTTACCCTCACTTTAGCTTCCGTCTTAGGCTCTGGCTTATCCTCTTCGGCTTCATCAGTCAACACAATGCCTGCTTCAGCGAGAATGTTCTCGTATGTATAAATAGGAGAATCAAATCGAAGACCAATGGCAATCGCATCGGACGGACGGGCATCAATCTCGGATTTTTTCAAGCCATCGGAGCAAACTATTTTGGCAAAGAATACACCCTCCTTAAGATCAGAAATTATAATTTCTTCAACGGTAAAATGGAAATTGCTTGCGAATGCTTTAAACAAATCGTGGGTCATTGGACGATTCGGAATTATTTTCTCGATTTCAATAGCAATGGCTTGCGCCTCAAACATTCCAATAATAATAGGCAATCGCCGGTTTCCTTCTGTTTCTCCAAGCACTAAGGCAAAGGAACCGGTCTGTGATTGGCTTGAGGACAACCCTAATATTTCTAATTTAATTTTCTTCACATCAATTCAAATTTAATCTTCGAAGGGTCTTAGTATAATTAGTTCTACTGTGCTTTTTTGATTGCCTCAGTCAATTTGGGCAAGATTTCAAAGGCATCGCCCACAATACCATAATCAGCAGCTTTAAAAAAAGGGGCTTCTGCATCTTTATTAATCACGACAATATACTTGGAAGAATTAACTCCTGCCAAATGTTGAATTGCACCTGATATCCCAACAGCAATATACAATTGAGGAGCAACCTTAATACCGGTCTGACCAACATGTTCATGGTGGGGTCTCCATCCCATATCAGAGACAGGTTTGCTACAACCGGTTGCTGCATGAAGGGTTTTCGCGAGGTCCTCCAGCAGATGCCAGTGCTCAGGCCCTTTCATGCCCCGTCCTCCCGATACAACAATATTAGCTTCTGGCAACAACACTTCACCAGTCGCCAGTTCTGCAGAAGTAATGGTTACTGCGAAATCGGCATCAGAGAGCGATACTGAATAGGGTGTTACTTTAACTGGTGCGCCAACTTCTTTAATATCGGCTGCATTCTTTCTTAACACTAGAACTTTCTTTTGATTTTTTAATTCTACGTGCGCAAACGCCTTACCGGAATAGATACTGCGCTTTACAACAAATCCGGAGGTTGTTTCAGGCAAAGATACAATGTTCGCCGCCAGACTAGCTCCTACCTTCACGGCTACACGCGCCGCCACCGGTGTACCTAAAGATGAATTCGATATTATTAAAATATCCGCTTGTTCATCCTGCATCGCTTTCGACAACACCGAGGCGTATACTTGGATAATACCTTTGTTGAGTTTGGGGTCTGCAGCGTGCAAAACTTTTGACGCGCCATATTTTCCGAGCCCTTCTAATTCCGCAGTCTCAACATCGCCTAACGCAATAGCGGTAACCGGGCCGCCCATTGCATGAGCATAAGCGACCCCCTCAAGAGATGTTTTTTTTATCTTTCCTTCTGCAGTCTCAACAAAAACTAATATGGGCATAGGCTTCAATTATTCTACAGAACTTTTGCTTCGTTTTTCAATAAGGTCACTAACTCCTCCACCTTATCAGCGGAAACCATTTTTACCGCTCCTTTTGGCGGAGGTAGTTCAAATTTGGTGAGCTTAACGCCGCCATCAATGGTTGTTGGTTCAACCACCTTTAATGGTTTCGTCCTTGCGGACATAATACCTCTCATGTTCGGTATCTTCCATTCGGCAATAGGTTCCTGGCATCCGGCTACAAAAGGAAGATTGACTTCAAGATATTCTTTCCCACCTTCAATCTCGCGGGCGACTTTAGCTTTATTACCTTCAATATCCAGCTTCATAACAGGAGAAACCGACGGCAGGCTTAAGAGTTCTCCGACGATGCTATGAACCACACCGCTATTATAATCGATGGATTCCCGGCCCATCAATATCAAATCATAGCCATTTGCCTTTGCTTGGGATGCTATTTGAGATGCCACGAAAAATGAATCGGTAGGTTCAGCGTTTATACGAATTGCTTCATCTGCACCAATAGCCAATGCTTTACGCAGTGTTGGCTCTGTATCAGCGAGACCAACATTCAAAACATGGACAGTTGAACCTGTTGATTCCTTTAGCTCAATGGCACGCGCCAAAGCATAATCGTCATAAGGTCCTATGATATATTGAACTCCGGCGGTATCAAACTTGGTATTATTATCAATAAAATTGATTCGCGAGGTTGTATCGGGCACATGACTAATGCATACTAAAATCTTCATCTCTCTCTAAATCAATTAGTTCAAAACTCATTTTGGAAACACGGCTCAAGATACAAAAAACCACTTTCCAATTAAGAAAAACCCAACAAATTTCAAATTTGAAGGAAAGTACAAGTAACTGATTGATAGTGTCAGAAGAATTCAATTTATTTTTTTAATTGGCAGAATATTAGTTGTCGCATGTCTGATCGAATTAAGCAATTGAAGCAATTCATAACGGAGGAACCGGACGATCCGTTTAATCACTATGCCCTTGGACTGGAGTTGCTACACATTGATCAGTATCAAGCGCTTGATATATTTCTGCAACTGAGTAAAACAAAAAAAGATTACTTGCCTACCTACTACCAGCTCGGTAAGTTGTACGAACAACTAGGAAAGAAAGAGGAAGCCATTCAGGTAGTTAATGAGGGTATAATAGTTGCCCGTCAACAACAAGATTTAAAAACCCTTAGAGAATTAAATTCCGTCTTGGAGGAGCTGAATGACGATTAATAATTTTTCCGCCTAGAACATCAGAAAAATACCAGGTAGATAATTAAAGCGAAGAGAATATATTTTGAAATGTAGTAAAGCGTTCTGTTATATTCTTTCAGGCGTTTGCCTACCAACCTGATTTGATAAACATATCCAAATATTTTATTGAGGCCTCCTGTTCTATCTGTGGGCAAGTTTGGTGACTCCGCAGAGGCAAGTATTAGCCAACTAAAAAAACGATTAAGTATAACACCTACTTTCGACTTCATAGGACGTTCTACATCACAGAAAAATATTAACCTGTCCTTGTCGGTTTTATTTTCGGCATAATGAATATAGGTCTCATCAAAAAGAACATCTTCACCGTCACGCCAAAAATATCCTTCGCCATCTACAACAATCTTACAACTCTCTGAATTGGGTGTAATCAATCCCAAATGATAACGTAAGGAACCAGCATATGGATCGCGATGGACGGGTAGATAGCTGCCTGCAGGTAATACTACAAACATGGCTGCCTTGATATTAGGCATCGACTTTAAAAGCTCGATTGTTTTAGGACAATATTCGACCGCAGATGGATGAAAATTATTATACCACTTTAAATAAAAACGTTTCCATCCTCTTCTGAAAAAGGAGTTGAAACCGATGTCATTATATTTATTCGAACCTTTGATAAGTTTGCTACTCTCCAGGGTAAGCGCTTCGCCCTTGATGATTTCCCAATTATCTCTTATTTGATTTAATGAAGGTATGCTGGTAACAGGCAAATAGGGAGTTTTAGGAACCGATGAAAATGCATACATCATGGCATTGATCGGCGCCATAAATGTTGAATGGTCAAACAACTGCCTGAAAAAAGAATATTTTACTTTACCCCTGAAATGAATGTATAAAGTAGTCGCTAGTAAAACTAAAACGACTGCTATTTTTATAATAAGTTCCAACGTCATGACGATTAAAAACGGTTGCAACATTTCAAAGTTTCAAACTTTAGCCAAAAAAATAAAAAACTTAAAGGCTAGAATTTTCACCTAATTCATTTTTGCTCCGTCATCAACCCAACACGATATAAGATCGATTTGACTTTGCGTGAGCGTTCCGTCAAAAGGCATGCTCCTATCCTGAGTTTTCGACTTAATACTTTTAGCATGTGTTTTAGCAGAGGTATAATCGCTAAAATTATTAGAGCGGGAAACTCCATTGTGGCACCCGGTGATGGCACAGTTTTTTTCAAGGATAGGCTTGACATCACTTACCCAACTGGTACCCGTAGTCCCTTGTGGAATTGTAACAGATAGTGTAACCGTACAGTTGTTGTTGTCTTTGACTGTGATAACATGGTTGCCCGTTGTCAAACCGGTGAAGAGATTGTCGGATGTAAAACTACCGCCACCTAGTTTAAAACTATAAGGCGGGTTGGTATTGACGACATTTATTGTAACGGCGCCGTTGCCCGATAAACAGGAAGTGTTAGAGACAATGCTGGTGGTGAAAGAGAAATCATCTGACAATATGGTGATGTTATCCAAGGATGTCGTGCAGCTATTTGCATCTGAAACTAATATTGAGTAGCTGCCCGCGGCTAAATTTTCAATCTGGCCAGTGCTCAACGTAGGCATATCATTAGCGAATATTTGGTAAGGTTCCGTACCACCGGTTATTGAAACCCGTATGCTTCCATCTGGAGTACTGCAGCTGGTTGCATTAACAACCTGGCCAAGACTAATTGAAGGTCCGGAAGCCTCACAGTCCACCGGATCATCATCGGACGAACAAGCCATCAGGATCAAGAGAAAATAAATCGCGAAATATTTTTGCATAAATAACTTATCATCAAGTTATGAAGACGAATGCAAACGGAAGAACAACGTTCTTCTAACGTGATGATAAAAGGGTTAAAATATCAAATACGCTTTTTAGAAGGGAGTTTCATCGCCGCTAAATGGTGTTGGCGGTTCAGCATCAGGTTTAAAGGTATTCAGTCTGCTTTCCCTTGTTATCATTCCAGAAAACGGGTTTTCGTAAGATGACGATGGCGCATCTAAGTCACCAAACTTAGTGTATTTACCAATGAACTTCAATTTGGCCGTTCCGACAGAGCCATTCCGGTGCTTGGCAATAATAACTTCACCAACGCCTTGTGTAGGCATGCCTTCCTCATCGACAGTGATCTTATAGTATTCCGGACGATAAAGGAACATAACGATGTCGGCATCTTGCTCGATAGAACCAGATTCACGCAAGTCGGAAAGCTGTGGACGCTTATCTCCACCGCGGGTTTCCACACCACGACTTAATTGAGATAGTGCGAGTACAGGTACATTGAGCTCCTTTGCTATGCCTTTTAATGCACGCGATATGGAAGCGATTTCCTGCTCGCGATTTCCACCCTGGTCACCACGCATCAATTGAAGATAGTCAACGACCACCAACTGGACATTATGTTCCGCCTTTAATCTTCGGCATTTAGCTCTTAATTCAAGAACAGATAGGGCTGGCGTATCATCAATAAAAATCGGCGCGGTTGCCAGCTTGTTGGTTTTATGGACGAGTTGAGTCCATTCATGATCAGCCAATTGTCCCCGTTTTATTTTTTCACCTTCCAACTCTGCTTCGGCAGAAATCATTCTGTTAACTAACTGAATAGACGCCATTTCCAACGAGAATATGGCGACTGGAATTTTAAAGTCAACTGATGCATTTCGAAGTGCCGAGACTACGAAAGCAGTTTTACCCATACCAGGTCTTGCGGCGATGATGACTAAATCCGATTTTTGCCAGCCCGATGTCATCCGGTCAAGTGCAGTGAAACCGCTCGGAACTCCCGTCAAGCCATCTTTGTGCTCCTTTAATATTTGAAGCTCTTGAATAGCACGCGACATCAAGTTGCGCATGTTATCATAGTTCTTGCGCAAGTTCGAATCTGAAATTTCAAAAATTGACTGCTCAGTCTTATCTAAAAGCTCAAATACGTCGGTGGTATCTTCATATGCATTGTGATGAATTTCAGAGGCAACCTGGATAAGCTCCCGTTTGATCGCCATTTCCATGATCACACGTGCGTGGTATTCGATGTTTGCTGCAGAACTTACTTTCGACGTTAACTCAGCAATGTAGTAAGCACCTCCTACCAACTCGATCTTACCTGTCTTACGCAACTGATTGACGACTGTACGCATATCAACAGGATCGGACGCTTTAAAGAGATCAATGATAGCATTGTATATCTCTTTATGCATTTCCGAATAGAAGTGATCTGGCTTAAGAAATTCAACAACAGCATTAAGTGCGTTCTTTTCTAACATGAGCGCACCCAATACTGCTTCTTCCAGATCGAGCGCCTGAGGTGGCAGCTTACCAAGACTTTCCGAAATATCTCTCGGGATTAACTTAGTAGACTTGTTGCCGAACCTCAGTGACGTTGATCTGCTTTGCTCCATACAGTGGTTGTTGGATTTAAGTTGCTTTTATAAGGGTGACAAACGTATAAAAACCAAAACATGATTAGATTTTTAATATCAACAACTTATAAACATTCCACAAACATTAACAGATGTGTGTGTGAATAAATTTCATCCTTTCATATAATGTGAAATAATTTCCACTTGTTGTGCGATCATCAATCAATTTTCAAACACCAAACATTTTCAGTTACTTTAGCCGAAATTTTTTGGTTTCATGCAAAGTAAAAAACAAAAAATACATTTTATTGCAATTGGTGGAAGCGTAATGCATAATCTGGCAATAGCTTTGAAACAAGCCGGGCATGAAGTGAGTGGATCGGACGATGAAATTTTTGACCCTTCACGCGCCACATTAATTAAGCATGGATTACTTCCTGAGAAAGAAGGATGGTGGCCTGAGAAATTAGACCAATCTTTTGATGCCGTTATCCTCGGTATGCACGCCAAGAAGGATAATCCGGAACTTATCAAAGCACAAGAACTCAGCTTGAGAATATTTTCATTCCCGGAATACATCTACGAACAATCAAAAAATAAGCAACGAATTGTCATCGCAGGAAGTCATGGTAAGACTACCATTACCGCCATGATAGTGCATGTGCTTAATTTTTTGAAGCACAAATTTGATTACGTTATTGGTGCAAAAGTTAATGGGGTTGAATACACGGTTAAGCTTTCTGATGCTCCTATTATAATAATAGAGGGAGACGAATATTTATCTTCTGCGTTAGATCCCACGCCGAAATTTGTACGATATCAACATCATCTGGGGCTTATCAGTGGAATCTCATGGGATCATGCCAATGTCTTTCCTACTGAAGAAGAGTATGTAAAACAATTCGACTTGTTTGCAGACCAAACTCCTAAAGGAGGAATCCTGATTTATTGCGAACAGGATTCAATGGCCCTCATCATTAGCAAAAAAGAAAGAGCTGATGTTCTCGCCATCCCCTATCGCAGTCACCCACACGTTTATGAGAAGTCTCAGTTCTTCTTGACGAACGGAAAAGAAAAATATCCGATCAAAATATTTGGTAGCCACAACTATCAAAATATCAGTGGGGCAAAAGAAGTCTTAAAGAAAATCGGCGTAACAGACGACCAGTTTTTTGCTGCGATATCAAGTTTCGAAGGAGCTTCCGGAAGGCTGCAAAAAATCAAGGAAGTGGATGGATTTTCATTTTACAAAGATTTTGCACATGCACCTTCCAAAGTAAAGGCAACTGTCAAGGCACTTAAAGAAATTCATCCTACCCGGGACTTGGTTGCCTGTCTTGAACTTCACACCCTGAGTAGCCTAAGTAAAAATTTTCTACCACAGTATAAAGACAGTATGAAATCTGCCCAGGTACAAATTATTTACGTGAATTCAGAAAAAATGAAACTTAAAAAATTGGAACCGTTAGAAGATACAGAAATAAGAAAAAGTTTTGCTGCGCCGGCCGCGCACATCTTCAACGACCAGCAAAAATTGCAAGAGTTTCTACTTCAACAGTCATGGAAAAATAAAAACCTTCTCATGATGAGCTCAGGCAATTTTGGTGGCCTGAATATTACCCAACTCGCTGAAAAAATAAATTCGATATAATCCGCCGGTTCCTTTCATGAAACTCAATCTAAGAAATCCACTTTGCATTTTTGACCTGGAAACTACTGGAACAAACATAACCCAAGATCGTATTATTGAAATTGCTGTTATCAAATTAATGCCCAACGGAGAAACTATCCGAAAAGCAAACGTACTGAATCCTACAATTCCAATTCTTCCTGAATCAACAGCAATCCACGGAATCAGTCCTGACGACGTGAAAGACAAACCTACCTTCAAAGAGGTGGCCAAAGATTACATACGTTTTTTTGAAGGTGCAGATTTAGCTGGTTTTAATGTATTGAAGTTCGACATCCCCATGCTGGTTGAAGAATTTCTGCGAGCGGGTGTAGACTTTGACTATGGTCGAAAGAAAATCGTGGACGCTCAAAAGATCTTCCATTTAATGGAGAAAAGGACATTGGCTGCCGCTTATCGTTTTTACTTAAATAAGGATTTCGAGAACTCACATACCGCAGAAGCCGACACGCAGGCGACTATGGAAGTCCTACTCGCCCAGGTTGCAAAATACGAAGGACAAGATGTGGTCGACTCCTTGGATAAAAAGATCGGGCGAATCCAAAATGATGTAGAAACCTTAAGTAAGCTTACATCCTCCGGAATGGTAGATTTGGCCTGTAGAATGGTTCTTAATAGCAAAGGTGAGGAAGTTTTTAACTTCGGGAAACACAAAAATAAGCTTGTAACCGCCGTTTTTAAAGAAGAACCCTCCTACTACGACTGGATGATGAATGGAGATTTTCCGCTCGACACCAAACGCAAACTGACCGAAATAAAGCTTAGAAGCTTCAAAAAATAGCCTTTTTTCAATACTCCATTAAACTTTCCTTTCTCAAGAAAGTCAATCCACCGTAGATATTGTATCATGAACGGAAATAAGAAGGGTTATTAGAGGTCACCTTCTTAAAATTGACATTATTAAAGAAATATATTACATGGCCGATCTCCGATTGGTGGGCTAAGATCAAACAACCCTATGCGGCTCCTCGTACGTACATTACTAATAGTTTCTCTATCCAACGGACTTAACACAGTTGCATTCAGTCAATTATTTAATTTAAATGCCCCTACAATTACCGGCCAACGTCCTACCCCACTCATCACCGAAAAGAACACTGCGATAACAATAGCTTTTCAAAATCTTAGAGTATCCGACCCAGATATTTTTGTACCCGCATACCCTCAGGGATTTACACTAAAGATATTTGAGGGAAGTAATTACACGCTGGTAGATGCAACTGTAACCCCGAATGCCAATTTCGTCGGAACATTAACGGTACAGGTACAAGTAAATGATGGAAAATTCGATAGTAATATTTTCGATTTAAAAATTGATGTAATAAACATTAAACCTGAAATAACCGACCAGGAATCAATCAGCATCAAAGAAGGATCCTCTGTTACGCTACAGCTTTCTCATCTTAAAGTGAAAGATGATGATAACATTTTTCCTGACGATTTTACTTTAACCGTTTCGGATGGGAATAACTATAGTATCAACGGAAATACAATTATTCCTGACCCAAACTTTACTGGCGATCTGAAAGTTCTGGTCAGTGTGAACGATGGTCATGAAGAGAGCGATAAGTTTGAAGTTAAAATTCAGGTTAAGCCAAACATCATTCCCGTAATCAAAGGGCAGGTGCTGCTTTCCGTTAATCAAGGAAAAAAAATCACAATTGAATTAGGCCACTTGACGGTTGAGGACGCTGATAACGCATACCCTACTGGCTTTACACTTAAAATTTACGAAGGAACCAATTATGCTGTTAACGGGAATACAATCACACCAATCATAAGCTTTACAGGTACCCTTAAAGTCCCAGTAACGGTTCATGATGGTCAGGATGAAAGCAAAAAATTTGAATTAAAGATTGAAGTTTTACCTAAAAATAATATTGCCCCAAAAATAAACGGACAAGATGCGCTTGTTACCAATGAAGACCAAAGCATAACAATAACACTGGCTGATTTAATCGTCTCGGATCCCGACAATACTTATCCTACCGACTTTATCTTAAAAATACCGCAAGGAGCCGGCGCCTCTTACTCCGTTTCGGGGGCTAAAATAACACCTGCCGTAAATTTTAACGGAGTTATAACTGTGCCAGCCAGAGTCAACGACGGGCTTGATGATAGTGAGCCATTTCAGTTATCCATTACTATTACCCCTGTAAATGACGTGCCTGTTATAACGGGACAAAATCCGATTTTCGTACCGGCGAACAGGACAACTTCTCTGGACATCTCCCGGTTAAGCGTAAGCGATCCCGACAAGCAGGACGTATCGGCCTTTCCGGTAAAAATCCTGCCGGGAACAAATTATACGGCTTCAGGAAATTCAATCACTCCCGCAAACGGATTTACAGGTACATTAACGGTAAGGGTAGTGGTTAACGACGGGGTGGTCGACAGCGCGCCTTTTAACCTCAAGGTCGAGGTAGTTCCACCGGGCTCTAAACCCCTTATCACCGGCCAGCAACCGCTGGTTGTTGATGAAGACAAAAGCATAACAATAAAGTTGGGAGATCTTTTTGTTACCGATGAAGATGATCACTACCCTGATGGATTTACCATGAAAGTGCTCCCTGGCGGGCCAGATAGCGAGTATAATTTCGACGGTCTTATCGTTACACCTCCGCAAGATATGAATGGTCTACTGGTTGTGAATGTTACAGTTCACGATGGAAATGAAGACAGCCCGGTATTTCCTTTGAAGATTTATGTTATTCCAGTGAACGATGCTCCACGAATAACGAATCTCGAGTCAACACTCATACCGTATGAGCCCGGCGTCAACCCTACCCCTATCACCGAAGCACTTGAAGCCGAAGACATCGATAACGAGTTTTTGAGTTTCGCTGAGATCGGATTAATTGACACTACTTTTAATGTGTTGCATGACGAATTACTTTTTGAAAATACGGATGAAATAAGAGGCATTTTCGATTCTTCCCGAGGAATTTTATCGCTGATTGGATATGCGTCGTTAAGTAAATTTGACTCGGCTATCAGATCGGTAAAATACAATTACAAACTAACTCGTGATGATCAAGGCAATCAGTCAGAAGTTCTACCTGGTCAGAAAAAGATCTATTTTTCATTAAGTGACGGCCAACTTGCAAGTGAAAAAGCTATCCGAACGCTCACGATTGAAAGTTCCGTCGACCTTGATATTCCAAACACATTTACGCCTAATGGCGATAAGGCCCACGACACTTGGAAGGTAAGGCCAGTGGTCAGCACGCAACAATTCGATAAGGCCATCGTCAAAGTTTATAATAAAAAAGGCTTGCTGGTTTTTGAAACCAAGGGCTTCGATTCCAGTTGGGATGGTTCTTTCAACGGTGAGGTAATGCCAGTTGACACCTACTATTACACAATTGATTTAAAACTCTCCTATACAAAAAAAACGTATAAGGGTACCGTTACCATCTTAAGGTAAACTAATCGGAGATTTCAGGGCAAATTCTTTCTACTGCTGTGGATTAAAATCTACAGTAAACGCTGTGGCGTTTTTACCTATATCGTTAAAAACCATTTACGTCTACCATAGTGGCGATGGCACAGTTTTGAATGAACAAATTCAGAACATCATTTTCTCTTCAGCACCATGAGACCTTTTTTCAATCGGGCAGTGCTCCTATTTCTATTTTTATTTTTTTCAATAAATTCATTTAGTCAATTCAATTTATTCCGACCCGAAATTATTGGCCAAACGCCGTCACCACTTACAACGAATACAAACGAGCCCATCACAATTCAACTCAGCAATCTTATTGTATTGGATGGCGATGCTCTTCCGGTATACCCAAATGGTTTTACACTAGAGGTCTCTGAGGGTAAGAACTACAAACTCGATGACGCCACAGTAACTCCAGATGATAATTTTAGCGGCAGGCTAAAGGTTCCAGTCCGCGTAAATGATGGCCGTTTCAACAGCAAGCGATTTGAGGTAGAAATTGAAGTTGCCGGAAACAGCAACGCAAGGCCTGAGATAACAGGACAGATTCCCCTGGTAATCAATCAAGAGCAAACCCTAACGGTAGCGTTGACGCATTTGCAGGTTAATGATCCAGATAATCTATATCCGGACGATTTTACGCTCCATGTATTTGACGGAAACAACTATTCATTAGATGGAACCACAGTAAAACCACGAGCGGGTTTCACAGGCAATCTAAAGGTTCCTGTATCTGTTAACGATGGCATGATCGAAAGCAGACGTTATGATTTAACTGTCGAAGTCACAAAAGTGCAAAATACTGCCCCGGTAATTACGGGCCAAGCGCCGGTGAACACTGTCCGGGCAACTCCTGTAGAGATTACATTGAGCCACCTTACTGTAACAGATCCTGACAATGAGTATCCCGATGATTTTTCACTCAAAGTCTCACCTGGAAATAATTATACTGTGAATGGAACTACCATCACACCATTGAATGACTTCGTTGGTGAATTAACAGTGAAAGTAAAAGTAAATGATAGTCACAGCGATAGTGAGGCATTCGATCTGAAAGTTCAAGTTAATGATGACTACAAACCGCCGATAATTACAGGGCAAACTGAACTAAATGTAAATGAGGACGAACCTATTGCTTTACAACTTTCTTATCTTACTGTGACCGGCGGGGCCAACACCTATCCCAACGGATTCTCCTTAATAGTCTCACAAGGATCTAACTATACGTATACCGGAACCACAATTACCCCTAAGCAAAATTTTTCAGGCGCCCTTTCGGTTAATGTAAAGGTAGATGACGGCAAAAGTGAAAGTGCTCCATTCAAACTGGCTATAGCTGTTAAAGCGCTTAACGACGCTCCGGTTATTACGGGGCAAGTACCCCTGAGCACTAATAAAGGCACACCATTGCTTATTGATCTTTCGCATTTAAAGGTTAGTGATGTAGATAATACTTATCCTGATGGCTTTACGCTTAAAATATCCAAGGGCGATAACTATTCGGTAATTGAAAATAATGTTCATCCTGCACCGGATTTCGTAGGGATACTGACAGTTAGCGTGAGCGTAAACGATGGATTTGCAGAGAGTGACAATTACCAGCTGAAAATTAATGTCGCCCCCGTTGTCGAAAATAAACCGCCTGTTATCACTGGACAGAAAACAATTAGCATCGTTCAAAATTCTGCGTTGGCTATACATTTATCGCACCTTATCGTAAGTGATCCCGACAATAAATATCCGACGGGATTCACGCTAAAGGTTCTACCCGGCGATAACTACAGCGTTGAGGGAACTACCATCAGGCCATTGCCCACTTTTAGAAACAATACGCTATCTGTTGGTGTAATCGTAAATGACGGGACTGATGATAGTCCCCCTTATGATTTAAAAATACAGGTAGTTCCATCCAGTTCAACTCCTATAATAAATGGCCAGAAAGAGCTTGTTATTCAAGAAGACAGCTCCATCGTAATTTTACTTTCTCATTTAGAAGTGACAGACGCCGACAACCCTGCTTATCCCAAAGGTTTTTCACTTATTCTATTACCGGCCAACAACGATATGTATACTGTTTCAGGCAGTACCATTAAACCCGCTTCAAATCTTAATGGGTTTATCGAAGTTGGCGTTAAAGTGAGTGATGGTGTAAATACCAGCAATGAGTTCAAGGTTTCAATCTTGGTGACGCCTGTTAATGATCCGCCTGAGATTCTGAATTTCACAAACACTGAACTTGCTTATGAACCCGGCAGTGAACCGATTGCTGTTTTTGATGCGTTAGATTTAACCGATGTTGACAATGATCATCTTAGCATGGCTGAAATTGGATTTAAGAAGGATAACTATAGCGCAATAAATGATGAACTTCTTCTCACAAGTGATTCAGCAAAAATTAAAGCCATTTACGACCCAGCAGGAATTCTATTCCTGGTAGGATATGCAACATTGGATGAATACAAGACCGCTATCCGCTCGATCCATTATAATTATAAGATGACGCTGGATGAAAATGGTAATCCATCGGAAATCCTGGCAGGGACCCGCACGATCTATATTAATCTTCATGACGGACAACAGGTGAGCGATACGCACGAACTTAAAGTAAACATGGAAACGGAGGTGTCGCTGGATATCCCAAATACGTTCACGCCCAACGGTGACATGTCAAACGATACCTGGCATATTCACACCATCAATAAAGATCAATTAGATAAAGCAGTAATTCGTGTTTACAACAAACGGGGCCTGTTGCTATATGAATCCATTGGTTTGGAAAACGACTGGAATGGCATCGTCAACGGCCAGCAATTGCCCGTCGATACTTACTACTATACCATCGATCTCAATCTTTCCTACATGAAGAAAACCTATAAGGGAGCAGTAACAATTTTAAGGTAGCATTACAAATGCGATAATTAAAAACGGAGAGGCCAAGAAACACAATTGTGCATTTCTAGGTTCTCAACTCCGCATCTAAAGAATTAGCAACGAATTTCTTTTCATGTTCAGGCAGGGACGATGTCCGGCCCTTTGTTTCGGCATTGGTTTGCGCCAGGTCTTCAGTTTCCTGCGCAACAAATTTATGCTCAGCTATCCTAAGCAGATTGTCGTAGGGACCTTTGGTCGAAATGAGCTTCACAAAAACAGGAGCGGTTTCTATGGCTATAAATAATAATATTATAAACCAGTGCGCCCATGTAACCGCATCACTATTTGCTGTTATTCTGTCCAGCGCTTCCATTCGGGCCGCTAATCCATCGATTTTAGATTTTTCCAGTGCGTTAAATTGGTATGCCATCGCCGAATCGGTTACGGAAATATTTTTCTCCAGTAGGGCAATGCTCTTTTGATTTCTTTCGGTTAAGCGCATCAGTTCTTGTTCGGCGGCATCAGCATCTGCTTTTTTGACTTTATATATTGGTCCAAGGTTTTTTCTACGACTTCCTCCAGTGCCATCGGCTTCCTCTTGCGCGAGTTTTTTTAGTTCGTCGCGTCGGCGGCTTTTTTCAGTTATCTCCGTTTTTAAGGATTGAATCTCGCTTTTAAGGCTATCGAGCGTCGGAGAAAAACGCGCGCGAAGCTCTTTCTCTTGTCGGCCATATGCTTCTTGCTCCATGATCACAAGTTCGGGCTGAATTTCCTTATCAAAGACTTTGAGCTCTAATGGTTTGGCGATGACGATAGAAATTAAGATGGCTAGTACCAGTCGAGGTGAAGCCAATAGAAATTCCCGCAAGAATTTCCCTTCTTTACGCATACTCGATACGATGTACCGGTCAAGATTGAAAATCATTAAACCCCACACCAAACCAAAAGCAATTGCAATTAAAACTGAGTCAAAAACAGTGAAGAGTGCATACGCTCCGGATAATGCAGCGAACAAACCCGTAAAGAATATTGTAGCGCCTATGCCTACATATTTGCTAGACTCGGTCGGACATTTTTCTAGGAGATTAATATCAGCGCCTGAACAGCGATGGAAAAAAAAGGTTATTTTATGCATGCAAGCCTTTAACGCAAAACATATTCTAAAATTGTTATAGCTTACCGCTATCCACGTGCCACTAATGTTTTCTTGTTGATTGATTCCCAATGGCAATCAGGGTGTACAATATTGAACAGCGCGCTGTACGGAAATAGGCGGCTTGATATCAAGCCATTACCTATGTCCCCTCATATTTTTTTTAGATAACAAGTCAACTTCCCGATTTAGGTACGACTCATTACTTGAAAGTTTTTGATGAGATTTGATTTTTTGAAATTGGATGTTGGGATAATCGATATAAGCCATTAGCATATGGACCAAATCTGCGTTACGGATTGGTTTCAGTTTCTTCGTTTGAAAATTAGCGAGCCTCAATTTTTCTTTCCGCCTTAGAAAATCGACAACATATTGGCTATCAGAATAAATACAAATATCTTCCTCAATAAGATTTTTCAGCTGAAGGTATTTTAGGGATTCAAGAACTGCGGTAAGCTCCATCCGTTGATGTGTTGTCTTATGACATGTGCCTTCAAGTATAATCTTTTCGCCTTGGTGTAAAATAATTGACGCCCATCCTCCCGTCTTTATTTGAGTATGACAGCTTCCATCAGTGAAAATGGTTATTGCTTGTTTCATTGAATTAAAGAAATTTGCCGCCATTTAAAATCTTTTAAAACGTTAAAACGTTTGCTTCTACGGCTGCTGAAAAAAACAAAGCTGTGTTTCATGCGTTACTTTCAAAAGTAATAATGGGGTTAAGATATTTAATTACTTTTAGGGTCCTATGATGCGTCTCTATCTTTTATTGTTCATTTCTTTTTGTCTTCTGAGTTCATTTCGCGTTAGCAGCAGCCAGTTCGCAATCAGCATAACTGGTTCGGACGACGTACCCCCCACGATTTCATCAATTGGGGATCAGACAACGCCTGTAAACACACCAACCGGTGCCATTAGCTTTACGATCGGTGACGCAGAAACGCTTCCCGCCGATCTTACAGTTTCTGGCTCTTCCAGCAATACTACGTTGGTCACCTCATCTAACATAATTTTTGGTGGCACTGATAGTGATCGAAATGTGACGATAACTCCTGAAACAGATCAAACGGGATCTGCCACGATAACCATTGAAGTAAACGATGGCTCTGAAACGTCAAGTACAACATTTATATTGACTGTTACAGCCTCGAACGTTGCACCAACCATCTCAACAATTGGCGATCAATCTACAAGCGAAAGCACGGCCACCAGCGCGATTCCTATTACTGTGGGTGATACGGACGATCCGGTGGCAGATCTAGTTCTTTCAGGGTCTTCAGGCAATACAACATTAGTCCCTAACGCGAACATAGCATTTGGAGGAAGTGGTGCTGACCGCACCGTAACGATTACTCCTGCCGCCGGCCAAAGCGGCACGGCTACCATAACTGTAGAAGTAAGTGATGGAACCGATGTAGCATCTACCAGTTTCACTTTAACTGTGACTGCTATCAATGATGCCCCAACCATCTCAACAATCAGCAATCAATCGACAAGCGAAAGCACAGCCACGAGTGCGATTCCTATTACTGTAGGTGATACGGACAACCCGGTAGCCGGTTTAACACTTTCAGGGTCATCAAGCAATACAACGTTAGTCCCTAACGCGAACATTGTTTTTGGGGGAACTGGCGCTGATCGCACTGTAACCATTACTCCTGCCGCCGGCCAAAGCGGCACAGCTACCATAACTGTAGAAGTAAGTGATGGAACCGATGTAGCATCTACCAGTTTCACTTTAACTGTGACCGCTACCAATGATGCCCCAACCATTTCAACAATCAGCAATCAATCGACAAGTGAAAGCACAGCCACGAGTGCGATTCCTATTACTGTAGGTGATACGGACAATCCGGTAGCCGGTTTAACACTTTCAGGATCGTCAAGCAATACAACATTAGTTCCTAACGGGAACATTGTTTTTGGAGGAAGTGGTGCTGATCGCACTGTAACCATTACACCCTCTACCGGCCAAAGTGGGACTGCTACCATAACGATTCAAGTAAGCGATGGCGCGGATAATGCATCGACAAGTTTTGCATTAACAGTTAATGCTGTTAACGACCCCCCTACTATCTCAGCCATCACCGATCAAGCCACACCTGAAAATACAGCCACGAGTGCGATTTCTATTACTGTAGGTGATACGGACAATCCGGTGGGCGGTTTAACACTTTCAGGGTCATCAAGCAATACAACATTAGTTCCTAACGGGAACATTGTTTTTGGAGGAAGCGGTGCTGATCGCACTGTAACCATTACACCGGCTACCGGCCAAAGTGGGACTGCTACCATAACGATTCAAGTAAGCGATGGCGCGGATAATGCATCGACAAGTTTTACATTAACAGTTAATGCTGTTAACGACCCCCCTACTATCTCAGCCATCACCGATCAATCCACACCTGCAAATACAGCCACGGGCGCTATTCCCTTCACCGTTGGTGATCCGGACAATCCTGTAGGTGATCTCACTGTATCGGGTTCGTCAAGTAATGTAACCGTCGTACCGAATGCAAGTATTGTTTTTGGAGGCAGTGGTGCAAATAGAACAGTAACCATTACACCTGCTGCCGGTCAAAGTGGTGCAACAAACATCACCATCACCGTAACCGATGGAACTGCGAACGCATCCACATCCTTTACATTGAGTGTGAACGATGTAAATGATCCACCAACAATTTCCACGATAGCCAATCAAACAACTGCTGAAAATACGGCGACAGCAGCTATTCCTTTTACTATTGGAGACGCCGAGACTTCGGCGTCCAGTCTAACCGTTACGGCGTCGTCCAGTAATACTTCTTTGGTCCCAGCAGCCAATATTACATTCGGCGGCAGTGGGGCAAATCGGTCTGTTTCGATCGATCCAGGTGCCAGTCAAAGTGGTACTGCCACCATTACCATTACCGTAAGTGATGGATCATCGAGTACTTCGACAAGTTTTGATTTAACGATCACGCCAGTCAATGATAATCCCACCATTACACCAATAAGCAATCAGACCACGGCTGAAAATACACCAACGCCAGCTATACCCTTCAATATTGGTGATGCTGAAACACCCGCTGTTAATCTTGTGCTAAGTGCTACGTCAAGCGTCACAACGTTGGTTTCCAACGGCAATATTACTTTTGGAGGCAGTGGCTCCGACAGGACCGTTACCATCACTCCAACCTCCGGGCAAAATGGCTCAACAGAAATTACTATTAGTGTTAGCGATGGTTCCGCCGTTACTTCAACAAGCTTTACCCTAACAGTAAGCTCTGTGAACGATGGGCCAACGATAACTTCGATATCCAATCAAACCACCAATGAAGAAGTTGCAACGGCTGCGTTACCTTTTACATTGAGTGACCCAGATACGCCAATTGGATCTCTTACAGTAACTGCGATTTCAAGCAATGAAACGTTGGTACCGAATAATAACATTGTTTTGTTTGGCGATAACATCAGCCGAACCGTAACAATAACGCCCGCCTCCGACCAGACTGGGACAACAACCATCACGCTGACAGTAACAGATGGAACAGCAAGTGCTTCTACTTCATTTCAGGTTACTGTAACAGCTGTTAATGATCCTCCATCCATAACAGCGATAAACAATCAGACAACAGGTGAGAATGACCCAACGGACGCCATTGCATTTAAAGTAAATGATGCTGAAACTGCCAGTGCAGCCTTGGTTGTAACCGGAAGCTCCAGTAACGTAGCTTTGGTGCCTAATGCAAACATCGTCGTAGGGGGATCGGGTGAAGATCGGACAGTTACTATAACACCTGCCAGTGGACAAAGCGGAACAACCACCATTACCCTTAGTGTAAGTGATGGTTCAGCTACCTCTTCTACGGCGTTTCAACTTACTGTAGCATCCGTGAATGATGCACCTACTATAACCAGTATAGTAGCTCAGACAACAAATGAAGATGTGGCAACCACAGCTGTCACGTTTACTATTGGTGATGGCGATTCACCGATAAATAGCCTAACCGTTAGTGGCACATCCAGCAATAAATCACTGATACCTGATGCTAACATCAGCATTTCCAACACTGGGGCTACACGTACAATTACGGTAACCCCCGCTAGCAATCAAAACGGAAAATCGACGATCACACTCACCGTTAGCGATGGCTCGGCAAGTGCCCAAACGACCTTTGAATTGACCGTTAACCCGGTTAATGACCCTCCTGTGATTACGGGTCAGGATCTGCTCACTACCCAAGAAGAAACTTCCATCACACTCCTGCCCGAAAATTTTACAATCGTTGACCCAGACAACACACCAACGGACTTTAGCCTCGTAATACTTCCTGGCAATTATAGCGTTTCTACTAATGTAGTGACGCCGCCAACTGATTTTGATGGTGAGTTGCAGGTACTTGTTCGGGTCCTGGATGGAAAATCCAGTAGCCCGGAGTTTGTGGCCATTATCAATGTGACGGATGTCAATGTAGCACCGTCAATAACCGGTCAATTTCCAAACCCAGTTATCAGAACTATGAATCAATCCTTTACATTGACCACCGCTACGAGTTCTTTAACGATTCAGGATCCGGATTCGGAGATAAAGGATTTGGTATTAATTGTGTCGCCTGGCGAAAATTATTCTTTATCAGGAGCAGATCAGACAACCGTTACACCGCTGCTTAATTATGTAGGTCCACTCAACGTTGTAGTAAGGGTCAGTGATGGCAAAGCGGAAAGTGCGCCATTCACGCTTAAAATTAATATCGTTTTACCCAGCGCAACCCCTTTGATTAACGGACAAGAGCCATTGATTATAAATGAAGATGAAGTTCTTACATTGGCTTTCGAACATCTCAGCGTGACAGATACGGACGATAATTATCCAACCGGATTTACAATGAATGTGGGAAACGGGCCAAATTATTCTGTAGTCAGTAATCAGATTACACCGGCTGCAAATTTCAACGGTATATTGTCAGTAAACGTAACGGTAAGCGACGGAGAAAACTTAAGCGAGCCATTTGCAGTGAGAGTATATGTCGTACCTGTAAATGACGCCCCGCAAATCACTTATCTGGAACCAACGCCGATTCGTTATGAGCCAGGTTCCGGTTCAATTCAGCTTACTGAAATGTTTGAATGCGTTGACACAGATAATGAATTTTTAAGCTACGCAGAAGTTGGGTTAATCGATGTTAATTATAGTGCGGCTAACGATGAGTTGATTTTTGAAAACAATGACGCATCGCCTATCAGAAGCGTTTACGATGCCTCCAAAGGCGTATTATCGCTAATAGGCTATGCAACCGCCGCTGATTATATGCAAGCAATAAAGACAATTAGATATAATTATCGACTGACACTAGATCCAAATGGTGAACCTTCCCAGATATCCACCGAATCAAAAAGGATATATATTAATATCAGTGATGGCTTATTGGTTAGCGAAAACAAAGAACGGGCGATCGAACTGGAAACATCGGTCGAACTTAGTATCCCAAATGCATTTACTCCTAACGGCGATGAAGAAAACAGTACTTGGGTTGTTCAGCCTGTTACAAAGACAGATCAGTTTAACGACACTGTTGTACGCGTTTACAATAAACGCGGATTATTGGTATTTGAAACTGTCGGCTTAGAGAACGAATGGGACGGAACTTATAAGGGCGAGCAACTTCCAGTTGATACCTATTATTATACAATAGATCTAAAACTATCTTTCATTAAAAAAACTTATAAAGGTTCTGTAACGATCTTGCGTTAGTACTTAAGGGCTATATTTCTAATATTATCTGATTTTTACTATCTCGGGGTTACTTTTACCCGCTTTTAAAGAAAACTAATTAACATCCGTTCGTTTCAGATTAATTTTGACCCCTCCTTGCGAAATAATTATCGTCTGTTAATTTCGCGTCATAATTTGGAAGCCATAAAAAATCATGTTCCTGAAAGGATGGAAGGGTGAAGAACGAGCATGTATTTCCGGATCGCACATTTATAAAACATCAGCTATACATAACGGAATCTACAACGCCCAATGAAAACAGTTCTACGACCTGCCCTCCTTTTATTAATGATGACCATTCCCTCTGGCGTATTTGCTGCTGACACCCCTGCAATTGACTCGGGCGCCGCAGCATGGATGCTAACATCTACCGCACTGGTTTTGCTTATGATTCCCGGTCTGGCAATGTTTTATGGAGGGTTGGTGAGGACTAAGAACGTACTTGGTACAATGATGCACAGCTTTACGGCGATGGGCATTATGACTGTTCTTTGGGTGATTTGTGGTTATGCTATGGCATTTGGACCTAATATTTTGGGTGGATGGTTTGGATGGAACTGGGACTACTTCCTATTGCAGGGCATTGACGATGTGATTTTGGAAGCAGGTATTCCCGAATACGTGTTTTCAATGTTCCAGGCAAAATTTGCAATTATTACACCCGCGCTTATAGCTGGTGCTTTTGCCGAACGAGTTTCTTACAAAGCTTATTGTTTTTTTATTGCTTTGTGGGGATTGTTAGTCTATAACCCATTATGTCATTGGGTCTGGGCGCCCGATGGGTTCTTATTTAATCTGGGACCAAAGGGGGCAATTGACTTTGCCGGTGGAACAGTTGTACATATATCGGCGGGTGTGAGCGGCTTGGTGGCGGCAATTTATTTAGGCCCGAGAAAATCGTTTCCTCATTTGCCAATGCGCCCGAGCAATTTAGTGATGACACTGATCGGCGCGGGACTGCTTTGGGTAGGATGGTTTGGATTCAACGCTGGAAGCAGTATCTCCAGCGGATTAAGCGCTGCTCAAGCACTCACAGCAACCCAAATTGCTGCGGCTGCTGGTGCAATTGCCTGGGTCATCATTGAAGGTGTACATCAGGGGAAAGCAACGGCATTGGGTTTTGTCAGTGGTATATTGGCTGGCCTCGTAGCAATAACACCGGCTGCTGGTGTTGTACAACCTGCTGGAGCTTTGGCGTTGGGGGCACTCGCGACGGTAATTTGTTACCTGGCTATTATTCTGAAAAACAAATTGGGCTACGATGATACATTGGATGCCTTTGGAATACATGGTGTGGGTGGTATAGTTGGGGCAATTTTCCTATCGTTTTTTATCCGCGATAGTTGGATGGCTGATGCGGCGTCAATTGCGGGCGGCTCCTGGACAGCATTTCAGCAGCTCGGCATCCAAGCACTCGCTGTGTTGATGGCCGTTGCATACTCGGCATTTGGTACTTTAGTGATTTTAGCCATATTGAACAGATTTACCAAAATAAGAGCTAACAGCGAGGCCGAAATGAAAGGGCTTGACAACTACTATCATGGGGAAAGAGGGTACGGCATGATTAATCCTAGCTAAGCTTAATCCTATATTCATTTCATTATTCCTACAAACGAACAAATCCATGAAACTCATTATAGCAATAATTCGCGAAAATCAATTAGACCAGGTCCGTGAAGCACTGATCGAAGCGGGCATAACCAGAATTACAGTGAGTCATGTGGCCGGTCATGGCCGAAGCAAAACAGAGGAAATCTACCGCGGGCAAATTGTTGTGCCAAATTTGGTCCCGAACTCTCGTCTGGAGATTGCTGTTAACGACGAATTTGTTGACGCAACATGCAACGCTATTATCAACGCTACTAAAGCAAATGATGATGGTTTGATTGGAAGCGGTAAAATCTTTATTACAAATCTTGAGGAGTGCATTCGCTTGAGAACCGGAGAACGAGGACAAGAAGCAATATAGGATCTTCTCTCAGTCGATCACTTTAATCAGCATTCCTTTATCCACCCGGTCCGTTAATTGCATACCGTTCAAGATAGCCACCTCCTCCAGTCGTTTTTCATTAGTACCCAAACTTCGTAAGGCTTCTGACAATGATGCATTTTGCTTTATTGTTTTAATCCGAATACGCTCCGGCTGTTTATTGATCTTCGAAGGATCGCTCAAAGTATTAAAATTCTGCATTGATGCTTTAAATGTTGGTGCGAATGAATTGAACAAGGGAATCGAAGTAACACCAATCATGGCATAAATATTTTTTCCGTGTTCAATTACATAAATTAACGTTCGCAGGCTTTGCTGTTCCTGCGAAGTCTGGTCAGCAACCATAGCAATCACCGGCAATCCGTTCACGTTATTTTTTTGAGATTCAACTAAAGTAAGCTGATAATTTTTTAACAACGCCTCTGCAGCCGCCTCTAACGATTGCCCTGGAGCAAATGTAAAAAGCATCATTGCCTTGCCATCCTTGGAGGCTAGTTGTACTTGTTCTGGAGTGTTTTGGATAGACCACTGTTGTGGAATAGGGAACTGAAATTTCAGACCTGGATGATAAAATATGTTATTTTCGACGAAGCCTTGTTTAGGGTCTTCACCATAGATAATTCCGTCAATCATTTTTAAATAACTTTCACGATTGACCTTAAGTGTTGTGGATTTTGTCTTCCTTTTCCAATCATCTGCAAGCTTCGCCACTTTGTTTTCCCGGTCGGCAGGATCAGGATGTGTTGAAAGAAATGTTGGAACTTCCTCACCTCCGGACTGCGATTGCAACCGATCTAAAGTTTGAAAGAAGCCAGCCATTTCGTGCGCATCATAATTTATTTTCGTACTATACTCCACTCCTAACTTATCGGACTGGCTCTCGGCATCTCTTCCAAATTTTAAAAACAAAAGACCAATCCCGTTTTGTGCCAAGTCCGCGAACTGCGCAAATTCAGGAGCGAGCGCCATTCCGGCTACCAACCCTATTTGAGCAAGCATGGCGTTACTGTATTGTTTTGCAGAATGCCGGGCGGTAATATGACCGATTTCATGCCCCAATACGCCTGCAAATTCTGCTTCATTGTTAAAATGGGCCATGATGCCTCTCGTAAAATAGACATAGCCACCCGGAACCGCGAATGCGTTTACAACCGGCGAATCGACAATTTTAAATTCATATTTCAAATCCTTACGGTGTGATATAGCGGCCATTTGCTGCCCCTTTTCTTCGATAAACTTTTGAAGATTTTTATCATCGTAAAGACCGAAAAATTTAATGATATCGGGGTCGGATTGCTGACCCATGGCAATTTCCTGACTTTCAGACAAAAGCATGAGATCTCGTTTTCCGGTCACGGGATTTTTTGCGCATGAATCAAGTAATAAAAACGCGGCGAGAATTATCAGTGTCTGCAAGATTTTTTTCATGTGTTGCCTTTATAAGAGAGGCACAAGTGGAGAAATAAAATCAAGCCAACGACGTAGCTATTTATTTTCGTTCACCCTAGTATTTCGCCATAAATTGTGAGGAAGAACTTCCACGCGAATGTGTAGAATAATATTCTTACCAATGTTTATTCCTTCGCTTGATTTTTTCAATCCAATCGTTCGCCTCCTTCATTTTTTTTATGTTTCCGCCGGCAAGATGTTCTTGCAACTTCTTGCTGATAGTTCCTTTGGAGGTTAAATGATAATTTCCACAATCTTCACAGCGGTACACGCCTATGGGGCCACTGCCAGATGAATATTCAAAAGTTACCCAGGCAGCCACCAAAGCTTCTTCCGCAAGAGATTCGGATGCATACATTTTCTTATGGCTTGGGCAAGTATTCAAAGCAAAACTCGCATTTATGATTCAATCGTTCATTAAGGAACGTGTTAAAATAAATATCTGTTCTAAATTAGCATTTTAAACCAAAGCAATGAAGAAAGCAGAAATCCACACCAAGAAAGGCGTTATGAAAATTAAATTTTTTGAAGAAGACGCGCCAAACACAGTGAAAAATTTTATTAGTCTGGCAGAAAAAGGTTTTTATGATGGACTAACTTTTCATCGGGTAATTCCAAATTTCATGGTCCAGGGAGGATGTCCAAATGGAATAGGTAATGGTGGCCCGGGTTATCACATCGATTGTGAATTAACAGGAAAGAACCAGTATCATGACCGTGGCGTAATTTCAATGGCACATGCAGGAAGAAACACGGGCGGGTCTCAATTTTTCATTTGCCACACGCGCGATACCACAAAACATCTGGATCGAAACCATACTGTGTTCGGAAAAGTTTATGAAGGTGTGGAAATTATCGATTCCATCCGGCAAGGCGACGTAATGGAAAAAGTGGTTATTCTTGATGAGAATTAATTAAAGAATCAAGTTTTTGTAACAAGTCAAAGTCTAAGACCATTGGCTTGTTACAAGAATCATCCATTAATATTGGTGGAAACCTTCTGATACAAAACCCAGCACTGTAGGCAGTGCGTTTCGCCAATAAGTCCAGGTGTGACCTCCATTGTTAATTCTAAATTCGTGTGGGATTTCTTTTTTCCGCATTGCAATATGAACCAGAGAATTACCTTCATAGAGGAAGTCATCATCGCCACAGTCAATATACCAGCGTACGGATTTTTTCTGCTCATCAGGCATTGCCTCCACCAGCGCCAATGCACTGTGCTTCTTATAATACGCCTCAATCTGCTCGTCGGTGCCTTTTACGTTTCGTTGTTCCAGCCATGCCTTTGCAGACTCAAGTGAAATCGGACCTGTAGAAGCACTCAACGGACATGCAGATGAAAATAACTCCGGATGGTGTAATGCATACATAAAAGATCCTCCTCCACCCATGGAAAGTCCGGCGACTGCACGAAACCGTTTGTCACCCTTTATCCGATAAGTTTTTTCAACAAAGGGCATGAATTCTTCAAAGAAAAAATCTTCGTAACGCCACTCACCTTTCAAATCATTAAAATATCCTCTTGTGCCAGTGTTAGCATCAGGCATAACAATGATCATTGGTGTTGCTCGGCCAGCCAATATTTCCCGGTCAGCGATCGTTAATACCTCACCAAACTGAACCCACCCCGTCTGGTCGTCTCCTCCTCCATGCAATAAATAAAGGACGGGGTAGCTACGCTGTGATATTTCATAATCAGGCGGTAGGTATACAGCATATTTTCTATTTCCTTTTAATATTTTACTTGGCAACGAGAGGTTATCGAATACTTTTCCACTCTGCGCAAGCACCAGGAATGGCAGGAAGAACAGGAGCGAAAGCATGAGTTTTGTTTTCATTAGCTGATGGTTTAGACGAAAATGATAAATAACATGGAGGTGAGCAAGCGGCAGTTTAATTTGATGAGCTTGCTCTCGACAGATGATAAGATTGGCATTATTTTTCTACGCCGTATGAAAAAACTTCTATGCGAGCAATTTGGACAGGAGCAATCGGATTTGGCTTGGTAAACATTCCGGTGAAATTATATAGTGCTGCGCAGCAAAGTGATCTCGACCTTGACATGTTAGACAAGAAAGATCACGCGCACATTAAATTCAAAAGAGTAAACGAAGAAACAGGAAAGGAAATTAGTTGGAATAACATTGTTAAAGCTTATAAATATAAGGGTGAATATGTTATCCTAAATGATAAGGATTTTGAACAGGCAAGCCCAAAGAAAAGCAAGTTCATCGAGATAGATGAATTCATAATGGAGGAAGAAATCGACAGCATTTATTTTGAAACGCCTTATTTTCTCGAGCCAGAGAAATCGGGTACGAAAGCTTATGCCCTTTTACGGGAAGCTCTTAAAAAAAGTGGGAAGGCAGGACTCGGAAGTTTTGTCCTTAGAAATAAAGAACATCTCTGCATTCTACGCCCTTATAAAAACGCCATCGTTTTAAATCGCCTGAGATTTGCAGAGGAGGTACGCGACCCCGGCGAATTGAGCTTGCCCGCTGGCAAAACGAAGGCAACCGAAATGAAAATGGCACTGAGTCTTATCGACCAACTTACCAAACCTTTTGATATCAAAAAGTTTAAAGACACTTATACTGCTGAATTATTAAAACTTATTAAGGAAAAGGCAAAGGGTAAAGAAATCAAGCATCAACCGTTGAAAGTCACTCACCGTAAAACGAAGGATCTTATGAGCCAACTAAAAGCCAGCTTGAAGAAGGCATCATAGCAATAAATAACGCGTAGATAGAAGAATTATACCCTTTCGATAAAAATCTTGATCTATGATGATTGCAGTCATGACCCCAGGTTAACCGTCGCTGTACCTTTTCATCGTCTTGATTAGGGAGGCATGTCCGGTCAGGTCAGGATGGGTAGAGATAATTATCGTAACAGATAAAAAACTAATCATCTGGAATCAGAAACAAAAACTGGGTTTGATCAAGGAGGTATCCCTGATTAAGAAAGACCCAATAGAATAACTGTTTTAAAAGGCACTAAACTATTTGGTCCGAAAGCGGGGTAATCCCGCTTTTGTTTTTTTACCCCGGTGTATTACCTTTTTAGATATCTCTGAATTTGATGACGAGGGTCATTTAATTGATAAAACGAAATGCCCTACCTTCGCTGGAAATTAATTGTTAAGGGAATAAAATGAGTCTGTTAAGGAACATTTTTAATAGATTATGCAGGTAAATCGTTTTGATAGGCTCGGCGTAGGGTTAATATTGGTGTTGGGAATTTTCTTTTTGGAATATTTCGGCCATTTAGGAAACATATCTTATTTAATAGTTGCACTTTATCTTTTAAGATACACGGGGGCATTTCGGCATGTTATTTATCTCGGAGTCATTTCCACGATAGCGATACTAACTGGACATTTTATAACACATAACAGCTCAGATTTTAATAGTCTAATCAATCCTCTACTTTCCCTGTCGCTTCCATGGTTAGCAGTGTATGCAAATTCCAGATTTAAAAAATACGATAAAGATCAAATGGTGAAGCGTGAGTTGATCCAATCACTTACAATTCAAAAGGATGATGCATTAAAAAAATTAGAATCAGTTTCTGGGAATCTACTGCGGCAAGTTGATGAAAAAAGACTAATCGAAAAAGAATTGGTCAAACGGAAAACGTTGCAAGAGGCGATGGCTCATAATTTTCCCGATGGCGTTATTTGCGTGCTCAATACCGACATGAAGTTTATATTGGCAGATGGTGGTGAAATAAAAGAATTGGGATTGGCAAGAAATAGTAAGAAAAGCGAAAATACTGCGCTCAACTTAGCCGGTATACCAGAACTTCAAAATGCCTTCAAAGGCGAGCAAGTGTCCATGGAAATAAAAATTAATAATAAATCCTATACGCTGAATGCGGTACCTATCCCAGACACCAATAGGGTTATCAACGAGGTCCTGGTAGTTATTAGAAATATTACAGATCAGAAAAATCTGGAGAATAATCTGATCAAAGCACTGGAAAGAGAAAAGGAACTCAACGCTTTGAAATCACAATTTGTGACAATGGCTTCCCATAAATTCCGAACGCCGCTAAGCACCATCCTTTCCTCAGTCTTTCTTCTTGAAAATTATACTGATGCGGATTATGAATTGGAAAAGACAGCTTTCTTTGACAAAATAAAAAGATCCGTCCATAATCTTACAGCCTTGCTTAACGATTATCTATCACTTGGTAAATTGGAAGAAGGCAAGCTAAAGGTTACCTATACAGAGACTAACGTCAAAGCTTTCTTTGATGAGTTTCTACAGGAGATTGGATCCATAAAAAAGGTAAAGCAGAAAATTCATTTTACGCATGATGGAATAGACTGCACTGTGATGACGGACAAGTTCCTGCTCAAAAATATCCTGACAAATTTGCTTTCAAATGCCATTGAATACTCCCCTCATGACGCTGAGATACAGCTATCAGCTGAACTCAAAAAAGACACCTTAAAGATTCGTGTGACCGACCAGGGTATCGGTATCCCCGAAAATGAACAGCATCAAATTTTTAAACGTTTCTACCGCGGACAGAACGCCAATAACGTTGAAGGAACCGGATTGGGACTGAATATTGCCAAGAAATACATACGCCTTTTAAAAGGCACCATCGAATTTACTAGCCAGCTTAACAAAGGCACCACTTTTATTGCCATTATTCCTGTAATGAATATAAATGTTTTAGAAAAACAAGCTTAATATAGCATCCTGAATGACTATCAAATTTTATGAAATATACCGTATTGTTGATTGAAGACAATCAGGAGATGGCTGAGAACATCTGTAGTATATTGAAGCTTGCTCATTACAACGTTTTAAGTGCCCCAAATGGCAAAATAGGGGTCGAAATTGCACAACAAAAGCATCCTGATCTCATATTATGCGATGTGATGATGCCCGAACTGGATGGATATGGGGTATTGCACATCCTTAATAACGACCCGGAAACCGCTCATATCCCTTTCATTTTCTTAACTGCGAAGGCTGATAAAAACGACTTGCGGATGGGCATGAACTTAGGGGCCGATGACTACATCACCAAGCCATTTGAAGGTCATGACCTATTGAAGGTTGTTGAAATAAGGCTAAAGAAAAATGAATCACTTAAAGCCAACGTGAAGAATGACCTTTACGATGTTAATACATTTTTCAATAAGGCAAGAGAACTAAAGGAATTTCAAAAGCTTTCCGAAAACAGGCCTGCGCGCATATTCAAGAAAAAGGAATTTGTTTTCATGGAAGGTCAGACTCCCTCCGATCTTTATTTCATCATAAGTGGGGAAGTGAAAACCTATAAGGCGAATTACGATGGAAAAGAACTAATTACCGGTATTCATTCCGCTGGGGATTTCCTGGGCTATGTTCCCCTGCTTGAAGAAAAACAACACAACGAAAGTGCAGAAGTGTTGGAAGAAGCAGAAATCTCCATTATCCCTAAACAGGATTTTCTTACGGTAATTTATTCCAGCAAAGACATTGCAAGGAAATTTATCAAGATGCTGTCGAATAACCTGATGGAGGCTGAAAACCGTCTCTTGGATTTGGCCTATCAATCAGTTCGTCAACGCGTTGCAGGTGCTTTGCTTAAAATATACAATCAGCATAATGTCCCGAACAAAAAGGAAATTATCACCATTGCAAGAAAAGATATTTCCAATATGATCGGTACGGCTACCGAATCTCTAAACCGAACCCTTGCTGACTTTAAAGATGAAGGTCTCATTGAAATTTCAGATGAGGGCATTAAGATCAAAGAAAAGGCAAAGCTTGAGCATTTGGTAATGGTTTTTGCCAACAAAATTTCGAAAATGCGGTAGCAATTTCCGTTCACTGTTTGTTACACTGCAGGGTTAGAAATCGATTGTGAAAATTTTAAAAGCTTATTCTGCATTGCAGATTAAAATATATTCAACCTTTTTTCAGGTATTAACTCGTCCAACGAGGTTTTGAAAGCCGTTTTACCCTTGTCCAACATTCTGGTTTTCAAATTGTTAATTAATCATTGAGGTTCCGCTCACGGAGCTTCGCAATCAGATGAGAAAGATTTTGCGAACCGATGATTTTGGTCATCCAAAACGAGTATTGCACCGTATATTTTTACATCATGTTTGGCTTTAAAATCATTTTTTATGGAAGATAAATATTATTCGCGCCTGATCAAGATGATGGTATTTATCCTAGATTTTTATCTCATCTCTTTAGCGTTTTCACTAACCAAGAAATTAGGGTTCACGTCTGGAATACCCACCAATCAAGAAACTTCATTTTTTGTAATCTTTAGCCTTGTCTGGGTAATCGCGGGCTTTCTAAATGAGATTTATCGTATTAATAAATTTAGCTTAATCAGAAGCATAAGCATTAGCTTATTTGGAACGCTACTAGCACATTTTTGCTTACTAAGTATTATTTTATACACGACGAAATCCTATCAGCTTAATGTTCAATTTTTACCTTTTGTTTATTTGCTGACTGCGGCATTCTTCATCGGTTCTAGAGTAGTTTATAAACTTACGTGGAAGTACTTCGAGTTCTCCGGATTCGATCAACGCCAAGTAATCATCATTGGGGCTACCCGCTCAGGGAGAGCTCTTTATAATTTCTTTGAATCACACGATTTTTCGAAATACAATTTCAAAGGATTTTTTGATGATAATCCAGATCCACTTTTGGTTCACAAAGAATTGGTAAAAGGTAAAATCAAAGATGTAACTGCTTTCTGTTTAAAAGAAAACATCGATGAAATCTACTTCGCTTTGCCTCCTGGAAATGATGAGTTATTAAAGGAAATCTCAAAATTTGCTGATGATAACTTTATCTACTTAAGAATTACTCCAGATCTGGGTGAAGCAGTAACAGACAAGTACAACGTATTCATGTTGGATTCAATCCCGGTATTGACAACCAGGAGAGAGCCTCTAGGCGTGACGTTAAACGCTTGGTTGAAGAGAGGTTTTGATATCGTGTTTTCTAGCCTGGTAATCCTGCTTATCTTCCCCATTATCGTTCCGATCATTGCAATAGCCATTAAGTTGGATTCCCCTGGGCCGATTATTTTCAAGCAATTACGCCAAGGCAAAAAGAACAAACTGTTTGAATGCTATAAATTCAGAACAATGTATGTTAATAATAACTCCGAGCGGCAGGCAACCAAAGACGATCCAAGAGTTACAAAGGTTGGTCGCTTTTTGAGAAAATCGAATTTGGATGAAGTACCTCAGTTTGTTAATGTGCTTATGGGTAACATGTCGGTTGTAGGTCCTAGGCCACACATCAGTGCGCAACAGGAACAATATTCAAAAACTATCCAAAAATACAAGGTGAGACATTTTGTGACGCCAGGTATAACCGGGTACGCACAGGTAAATGGTTTCCGTGGAGAGACAAAGGAAGTTGGCCTGATGGAAAAACGCGTTGAGTATGATGTGAATTACATGGAAAATTGGAGCCTTTCTTTAGATATCAAGATCATATTTTTGACAGTATGGAATATGGTAAACGGTGAGAAGAGTGCTTATTAACAAAGCCATTGGCTTACTCGTTTCGATTTGAGCTTTCTAAATATCTTGGTTGGAACGAGCTTTCTTAAATAGTGTTTTACAAACGCCTCCACGAGAAATGGTGAAAGAAAATATTTTTACGTTCCCTATATCAATAGGATCCTATAAAAGGTTTATTAATGAGATCTTTTATCTCGCTGAAAGCAAACCCTCGTCATACGTGTGTTTTGCAAATGTCCACATGACGATAGAAGCGTACGAGGACAACGATTTCAACTCAGTAGTAAAAAATGCTGATATCGTCGCTCCGGATGGACAACCGTTATCTATTTTTCTAAAGTACCTGAAGAATATTAACCAGGAACGGGTATGCGGCATGGATGTTTTTCCTGATCTGCTAAGAGAAGCAGCTGCGAGAGGAAAATCTGTTTTCTTCTACGGAACAACGGATGATGTTCTGGCGAAAATCGCTGCAAAAGCCAGTCGTGAATTCCCAGCGCTTAATATTTGTGGCTTGTATTCGCCCCCTTTCAGAAAGCTTTCAAGCGACGAGAAAGCCGGAATCATTAATCGTATCAACGAATCTAAGGCGGACTTAATATTTGTTGCGTTGGGATGTCCTAAGCAAGAACGCTGGATGGCCGAACATAAGGGTAAAATTCATGGATGCATGCTAGGACTTGGACAGGCTTTTCATGTGTATGCCGAAACCGCGAAACGCTCACCAGCATGGATGCAAAGATTCTCCTTAGAGTGGGCTTACCGCCTATACCTTGAACCAGGAAGGCTTTGGAAGAGATACTTCTATACCAATACTTACTTCCTGCTTCTCACCTTCAAATACTTTATCCATTCTAGAATGGGAAGTGTAACTGCTAGAACCGCCAACAAATTTCATTAAGCGACGGTATCCTTGTGAATGCTTCGCAGCGAAAAGCGATGCAATCTGTAAAAGATAAGTCGTGATTGATTTGTAGGTATATTTATCTTTGGCCAGACCCCTGGTCACTGATTCAATGCAATAGAGCAATAGAACCAAGCAAGCAAGACCACTGGGTCTTAAAGACTCGATTCATCACACCCCAATTGCCTTTGATTCGCAAATAGCTTAGCAAATACAAGATTGTCTCTTAGGGGAAATCTTTAGTTCAAACAAACGGAATTTTTACAATCTCCTTTGCTCTACAACCTCTTTTTTGCCCAATCGGCCACGGTTTGTCCAATGGCAAGAGAAGAGGTAGCTGCCGGCGACGGTGCGTTGCACACATTGATCACTTGCTTGTCTTCCACTATTAAAAAGTCATCAAGGAGTCCGCCAGTTCGATCGCATGCCTGTGCTCTCACCCCTGCGCCACCAACAATTAAATCCTCTTCTCGGATTTCAGGCATAAGCTTTTGAAGAGCTTTTGTAAATGCTGCTTTGGAGTAAGATCGGTGCATCTCACCCAAGCCCGTGCGCCAGTATTTTGAAACTATTTTTCGGAAACCGGGCCACATTAACGTTTCACTCAACTCAGAGATGTTTACGTCTGATTTCTTGTAGCCTTCCCTAGCAAAAGCAAGGACGGCGTTGGGGCCACATTCTACCCCCCCTCCGACCATAGTCGTAAAGTGAACTCCTAAGAATGGGAAGTTAGGATCGGGAACAGGATAAATTAATGTCTTGACTAAATATTCCTTTTCCTTTCGCAATTTATAATACTCACCCCTGAAGGGAATAATTTTTACATCCACGTTGGGAGAAGTAAGTTTGGCAATCTTGTCTGAATAAAGCCCAGCACAATTTACAATCAACTTTCCTGTATAGGTAGATTTCTGAGTAACAACACTGACTTCACTACCCCCCAACTTAATATCATTTACTTTTTCACCCAATTTTAATTCTCCGCCTTGCTGTTGCAACACCTCAGCATATTTTTCAGCAACAACCCGATAGTCGACGATGCCAGTTTGAGGCACATGTATCCCAGCTATTCCAGCAACGTGAGGCTCATATTCCTTTAGCTGCTCTGCATTAAGCATCTTTAAGTTTGGTAGCCCATTTTGCTGTCCACGATCGAAAATCGTTTTTAAGAGTGGAAGTTCTTTCTCATCTGTGGCCACGATAACTTTGCCGCAGAGGTTAAAAGGCACGCCATTCTTCTGACAAAAATCAATGAGCAAATTATACCCATGGATGCAATTTTTCGCCTTGAGGCTACCTGGTTTATAGTAGATACCCGAATGTATTACATTGCTGTTATTCCCAGTTTGATGGTTCGCTACCACCGGTTCCTTCTCAATAACTACAACCTTTAACTTTGGATTTTGGGTTTTAAGTTGCAAGGCCGTGGCGAGTCCTACAGCACCACCGCCTACAATGATAACATCGTATTGCACAGAAATTTTTTTGTGTGAAACTAGCGATTAAAATGATTATAAAAAGTGCAAAGTATCTGAAAATTGCACATCAACCTTCAGATACTTAAGCAAAAATACGTTTACTTGGTTTGATTTCTTCAGGCAGTTACTTTAAAGTACTCATTTTGCTCTTGCCTTAGCTTGTCGCTGAATCTTCCTTCTGGGAGAATAACATCGTCATAAGTCAATACCTGGTCTTTAGCGATATCACGTTTCAATACACATCCTTCTGAAAGCCCCATTGGTAACAGACGCTGTTCTCCGGTGATCTCCGCCGTTTCGCATTGTCCATAGGTCATATAGAATCCAATGCCATCGAGTTTTTGCCCTGCTTTAAGATCTATTTTAGCAGTTGTTACAACTTCTACCAATGGTGCACCAAGCGGCGTAATCGCTGCATCGTTAAAAAGTACGGCCCTTGCGCACGTCATCGGAACCTCAAAATGACAAAGGTGGTATGGTGTATAGAACAGGTATAAAGGCCCCTCGCCTAACTTGTACAAGTTTAAATAATGTTTTTGTAACGGATGGTCATGTGTACCAAGAACATAGACACCAGGACCTGGTTCGGCGCCAACGCAATAATCCACAATGCCTGGACCTGAGGTTAAAACATCCAACGGGTATTTACTCATGATTTCCTTTAACGGAGTGCCTGTGGGCACAGTAGGCCCAAACATACCGCGCTGTCCGATTGTCATTCCAGTTGCATTAGCTACGATAGCTTGCTCGAAAGAAATCTTGGTGCCGTCTGCAAATGAAGTAACCATTGCGGGGTTCTGTCCCCACTTTTTTGCGAATCCCTCTTGTGTGGTCGGATTTCTATAAGGATCCTGCAGCCCTTTGATGTTTCCGCATAACACCGGCTTCACACCTATGCCTTTTACAAATCGGAACAAATTCATTTGAACCCCAGGTTGATCACCATCGGCGTTCGTAATTACAACGCCTGCCTTATCCGCATGGACCTTTAGAATCGCGCCTACTGTTCCATCGAGCTCAGCGTCCATGATGACGACATGCTTTTTATTTTTGATCGCTTCATATACTACCCTGGAGCTAAATTCAACCGCGCCTGTAACTTCAACCAAAACGTCAATGTTCTCGGCTTTGCACAGCAGAAAAGGGTCTTCAGTGATGGAGTACTTTCCTTTTGCTATTCGGTCTTCCAATTCAGCTTGTGTGTTAACAATTTGAAAATCGTTAATACCAGCTTCTCGATAAGCCCGCTTGGATCCTTCAACACTCCGATTATAAATGGCTACCAGCTCCATGCCGGGAACGGAGTTTGCTATTTGCAATACAATTCCTCTTCCCATAAATCCTGCGCCAACCAGGCCTACCCTTATCGGATTTTTTTCTTCATGGCGTTTGGCGAGCGCGGTATCTACAATAATCATAGCGTGAAATTTTTAAGTTGGGCTTTTATTTTAATTTAAATAGTTTTTCATCAAACAATGGATGGCTTTTATCTTTATCCGACACAACATCGGCCTTAATGGGCCACTGAATATTAAAAGCCGGATCATCAAATTTTATTCCTGCTTCTGCTCCTGGCGTATAATATTCTGTTACCATATAATGCACGGAAGTATGGTCCTTAAGCGTGATAAATCCATGTGCAAATCCCTCGGGGACATAAAGCATTCTAAAACTTTCTTCTGTTAATTCTACCCCTATCCATTGTTTAAAAGTAGGTGAATCAGGCCTGATGTCAATAATAACGTCGTATATCGCACCCGATGTGCATCGTATGGTTTTACTTTCCATATAAGGTGCTACCTGATAATGCATTCCCCGAATCGTACCTTTAACTTTGTTATAAGATACGTTCGCTTGCACGGCGTTTGGATTTAAGCCGTGTTCCTGAAATTCCTTTTTACACCAAGCGCGTCCAAAAAATCCGCGTTCATCTTCGAGCCGTTTAACATCAATGATGAAAGCTCCCTTTAATTTAGTTTCAGTAAAGATCAATTTACCCTCCGCTTTTTTTGTTTGATATTTTTTTAAATTATTTCTGCCACTTCAAATCGCTGTTCAATTGAGATGAACTTTGCAAAGATGTAAGCACTTTAAGTCTCATCAGTTTCGAATCTCTGAAATCAGCATCGCCGAATTTCATTTCCTCTAGACCTTTCTTAAGATCTTTAATGGTTGTGATCAGATCGAACTTAGGTTGATGATTTGGCGCTATCTTTTTATATAAATCAAAGTTTACGCGATAAGATCTTTTATCTGGAGGAGCGTCAGTATTAATAGAAACTTTAACACCGGGGATAACGGAGGCAACGGCTTCAGCTAAATCTTTAACTTGATAGTTCCATGCCTCGCTTCCAGTATTCACGGCTAAAAACTCACCAAGTGATGCCGATCTGCCAATAGCCCAATCGATAGCAATCGCCATGTCTTTAACATTTATTAATGGCCTCCACGGCGTTCCGTCGCTTAGTATGGTAATGTGCTTTGATGCAAGTGCACAGGCAACAAAATCATTCAACACAAGGTCCAATCTCAAACGAGGGCTCATTCCACATGCCGTAGCAAATCGTAAGCAGGTAACCGTAAAGTTTTTATCCGCTAACGGTCTTAAGTCCTGCTCGGTAAACACCTTGGAACGCGCATATGCCGTCAAAGGGTTGAGTGTAGAATCTTCTGTTTTAGCACCGTCACTTGCTGCTCCATACATGCTGCAGCTCGAAGCAAACACGAAAGATTTTACGCCTAATTCTTTGGCTTTTTTTGCAAGCTTAATGCCCGATTTATGGTTAACGTCCAGGGTGACTTCTTCGAACTTCGTACCCATCGGGTCATTCGAGATTGCAGCTAAATTTACAACAACATCTGCCCCTTCAAGTACACTGTCAGGGACGTTACGTATATCTCCGAAATATTGGTGGTCAAGTTTTCTTTCAGGTAAATAATCAACATTGGTAAGACAACTTGCAAAGAAGCCGGTATCATAGCCAATTAAAGTTCCAGTAGGGTAAGTTTCTCTAAGTCGTTCAATAACACCTGGGCCAACGTAACCCATGTTTCCAAAAATGATGATCTTCATAGCAAAAATTTATAAAAGGGTTAAAAGATTTAGTTGTGGTGGACTACCATTTTTTCCAGGGAGCTTTTCCCGACTTCCAAAGTTCTTCGAGATAATGTTTATCGCGGAGTGTGTCCATTGGATGCCAGAATCCAGAATGCTTGAAAGCGGCTAGATTTCCCGAAGATGCTAACGCTTCCAACGGCTCACGCTCCCAAGTGGTAGTATCGTCTTTTATTAGATCTATAACTGAAGGCTCGCACACAAAAAATCCTCCATTAATCCACGGTGACTCGCCAGTTAGAGGCTTTTCTTGAAAATTTGAAACTTTAACGTCTTCACTTCCCAATGTGAAAGCACCAAATCGACCTGGTTGTTGTACAGCTGTTAATGTAGCTTTTGTCCCTTGACTTTTATGGAAGGCAATTAGTTTTGAAATATCAATATCACATACACCGTCACCGTACGTCAAGCAGAATGTCTCGTTACCTATAAAATCTTTTACACGCTTAAGACGTCCGCCTGTCATTGTATCTTCACCCGTATCCACCAGTGTTACTTTCCAAGGTTCAGAAAAAGCATTGTGAACTGCCATCTTGTTGTATTTCATATCGAAAGTAACATCAGCAGTATGAAGAAAGTAATTTGAGAAATACTCTTTGATAACGTAAGATTTATAACCACAACATATGATGAAATCATTGATTCCATAGTGTGAATAGATTTTCAGGATATGCCAAAGGATAGGTTTGTGACCAATTTCAACCATTGGCTTAGGCCGGACGCCACTCTCTTCACTAATTCTGGTACCGAATCCACCAGCAAAAATTACTGCTTTCATACTTTAGTTTAAGTTAAACAAACGCTTTTTATGCACGAACAATATTTACTGCAAACAAATAACATCTGAATACCACAACCAATGATTCGCATCATGCCTTTGCTGGATTGAAATCATTCATGTGGTATAACAATGGTTTTCGGTAGCACATTTTTTCAATTAAAAGGTCTTTTAATTAATCTTTTAATTTTACCACCAATGGTTAAAGGAAAAATTTTTGCATAATAGCCCAAGAAAATACCTGTAAACGACGAAACGGCTAACGTCAGTTTGGGTACTGCAGGCATAGCCAGAAATATCTTTGAGTTCTGCATCACTTCCAAAAACGCGTCGCATGCCATCTTAAGATGAGGAAAATTTCCTGCGAATTCGGAATCACCCATAGCCTTAGCGTATTGTTTAAAGGATCTAGAGGTTCCTCCAAAGTTTTTGTTATATCCAACAAAATCAAAATTCTTTATTTTACCTAAGTATGCGAGGTTAGCGATAAAGTGATAGTCGTTTCCAATGACGTTTCTTAGTGTTATATTTTCAGTTAAGGATCTCTTCATCATTCCATGAATCATTCCTCCGTGCACCACTTTAAAGTAATAACCTGCTGCTCGGATCCATGATGAGCCTTGCTCAAAAGTAAAACCTCGTTCATAAAAATGTGTATCCTTGTTAGCATACCAATATTTAATTTCACCAGAGACAAGTGAATAATCCGGATGACTCTCCAAAAATTCCACGTATTTTTCTATGATTCCTGGTTCTAGCTTGTCGTCATCGGCAACCCACATAAAATACTTTCCCTGGGCTTTTCTCAAGGTAAACATGAAGTTTGGAATCATCCCGATATTTGACTTTTGTCGATAATAACTGATTTGTGGATGATTTTCGCAAAAGGATTGAATTACTTCCTGGGTGTTGTCTGTAGAACAATTATCTGAAATAATGACTTCTATATTAGGATACTGTTGTTCCCAGATAGAGTCCAGTGTTCTTTTAATTCCGTAATTTCTGTTATAAGTAGGAATACCGATGCTGACCAACGGGTATTCATTTTTATTAATCATATTCAATTTCTACTGTTTAACCGCTGGGTTTTTACGCAGCAGCAACTGGGTGTAAATATCGAGTAAAATCGTATAGTTCTTTTCAGGCGTATATAAATCCATGTAAGTTTTTCGTGCATTTTGTGAGAGTTTTTGGGCAAGATCAGGGTCCTCGTTTATCAAATTTATTTTGTCGACCATATCTTGCGGATTTCCCGGTTCGAAATGTAACCCATTTTCATGATCCTGAACAATCTCTGCCATGGAACCCAACTTTGAAGCAATTACTGGTGTACCAGCAGAAAACGCTTCTAAAAGCGTCATTGAGAACCCTTCATAACAAACAGAAGGGAACAGCAAGGCTCTGCATCGCTTTAAATAATCCATAATTACTGGTTTTTGCTGAAATCCCAAATACGTGACGTTGGGTTTCGCGCGTATAGCGCTTTGAACTTGGTCCTTTAAAGGTCCATCGCCAATAATCACCAGTTTGAAAGTACCAAGGTTAAGGGATTCCAGAATGGTAAGAATTCCTTTCTCCTCTGATAGCCTGCCAACAATTAGAAAAAAATCTTCCCTCGCTTTTTGAGCGTACCCATTGTCCTCTACGAAATTAGGTTTTACAGCAAACTGATCTTCCGAAACGCGCAGGATAGAATCCTTAAATTTCTTTTGAGCAAATTCAGTAAGGACAATAAACTTATTAACCTTGTTTCTCCATGTTCCAATAAGATTGTGAAATGTTGTAATAACGGCCAGGCCAGCCGTTTGAAGTCTTGAGTTCCGATATACTCCCTTTAAAATGCCATCCCAGGGTATAATACTATGTATGTTTTTTTCATATATTTTCCCATGGAAATACAATACTGCTGTTGGACATATTAGCCTAAAATTATGAAGGGTTACAACGACTGGGATATGCTTTCTCTTGGCTACGTAAAAAATTGAAGGCGACGCGAGTGGAAAAAAATTATGCACATGAATTATATCCGGCGAAAAACGCGCAATCACTTTCTCTAGTTCTTTGGCACTTTGTGAATTATAAATCCCTCTCAACACCAATAAAAATTTTTCAAAAGCTCCTTTAATTTCTTTGTTGTCAAATATCAATTGTTCAACCTTGTGACCATGTTTTGATAACATATCAGATTCAATCTGAAATACCGAGTCTTCTCCGCCCTGGAATTGATATTTATTATGGATCATTAATATTTTCATAATCGCGAAGGCATTAAATAATCTCCGCGATTAACCCCACTTCTAATAACCGCTCGGCGGCTTCTTCAATTAACTGCAAATTCAATTTGCTGCGTGTTTGAATGTCCAGCAAAGTATGTTTACCATCTGAAAAGCTGAGCACCCATAGCAATGCCATTTGAAATTCTTTATGATCGTTATTTCCACCGCGTAAGTTATACAGCCCCCTTTTGCCAAGTTGAGGCTCGCACTTTGGGTTCAAGTTAACGAACTTCTTGCTATTCTCGAGTTTCAAAACAATCTCCTTTGTGACGCTTAAAGATTCTTCTAAGCAAAATGGTTCTATTAAATCCAGATTATCTGCGGAAGTATGGTATTCTGGATACTGGCCGTACGTGGTTCGCGATAAACACCCAACGGGTAAATTAAAACCGGGCGAACAATATTGTCTCTCATCATAACCATAAGGTATGAAATCAATTATTCGGTTCTCATTGTTCATTGATTTCAACACGTGTGTAGTTACACGGTCTATTTCTGCAGAATCTTGCCTTGATTTTTTGTAGGTAAATTTACCACTATCACCCAGAAGCGACAGCACGAGACCATGCTTAATCCTGGATACTTTATTTTCATTAATGGAGAGCCACGCAATTGCGCCTATTGTTCCCGGTATAAAAACAAAGCGATATGAATACCGTAGGTTTAACTGGGATAAATGGTGTGCCAGGAAAGCCGCCACACTAATGCCCGAAAGGTTATCATTTGCCAATGAAGGATGGCAAATGTGCGTCGATATCAAAACCTCGTCAGTTGTTGCTCCCGGAATATAGTACTCGCCATACGTAAGCGATCCGGGTTGAAGACTAGAATCTATAAAAACTTCATAGATATCATCTGTCAAATCCAGAAATTGATTATAGCTGATACAAAAACCCCAATCTTCCTTATAGTAGGAGGTCCGATAAGGAATCCATTCAGGATGTTCTGGAAGATAAAATAAATGGGACTTAAGTTCTTCCAAGGAAACTTTTGCGTGAATAGGGGCGCTATAGTTCAATACATGAAGATTCGAATTAGAAAAGTCTACTATCTTCTCTCCTTTTGAGTTTTTAATGTATGCCTCCCTGATGCTCCACTCCTTGGGAATTTCCCAATCGAACACTTTCGTGCCTGACGGGACCTCATGCACTTGAAGCGGAATGATTTTATTAATAATCTCCAGTGTTTTTCTTACTCCGTCACCGGTAATACTTCTGCAAATTGGAAACATATCTTCTATCAAAGAATACATTTCATTACCAACCCCCAGGGTATTTGCGGATTTTTGCATTGAATTTCTTACTGTAAATAACATCGCTTTTAAAAACTTACTTTCTTCACATGGAATGCTTCGGCATATCTTGTTGGGGAAGCTATCTCCAACCCTCTTACTCTTAAAAGCGACACGAACGTTTCATTGTCAAACCAATGTTTTTGTTTTTGAGAAACATAATAATTCAACAACGCTTTAATCTTTTTTGTGACGTATCGTTCTTCCAAAGTAATAAAAAAATTAGGGTGGCCCAGATCACCGTCATATTTGGGGATTTCATATTCAAGGACAAGATGGTTCCGAAAAATATTCCATGTCAGTTCGCTCAACAATTTATGATCTTGATGGAGGTCATGGCGGTGATGCGTGAAAATTAAATCAGGAGAAAAGTTGTTCTTAATTGAAACGAGTACATTCTTAATCTCAGATTTACTTTCGTTGAGTATAGTGTCTTCAAAGTTCAACACTACAATCTCTTTTGATTCGACGCCACGTAGAAAAAACTCAGCACAGTCTATTGCTTCTTTTTTTCGTTCCGCTGTGGAGGCAAAGACAACCCATTTTACGTGTTCTATTTTGTTCTCTTCCACCAATCTCAGCAACGTACCTCCACATCCAATCTCTATATCATCGCAATGCGCTCCCAGCAGTAACAGATTTAACTTTTTACTATTCCCAAAGTCAACAGAAAGCATGATTAAGCAACACGTTTTTGTGAACTACTACTCTTCCACACTTCCCAAGGTGCATCTCCTCTGGCATACATGTCATCTAACATCTGTTTTTCCTTAAAAGTGTCCATTGTAAAAAATGAGCCGGAATATGGATAAGCAGCAAGTTGTTTCTTGGCAATCAGCCTTTGCATCGGTTCTTCTGCGAGATCTTCCCCTGGCTTGATATAGTCAAAAATTTCTTTCTTGAAAATAAAATACCCAGCATTGATCCAAACACCGAATAGCTTGTTGAGCGAACAAAGCTCTTGCACGTTATTATCTCGGTCCATAGAAGCGACGTGGAACGTTCGTGACGGCTTTGATGACATGAGCATCCCTATTTTATCAAGTTGCTTAAAGCGCTCTATCATTTGGGGAAGTGGCAGATCAGTCAGGCCGTCAGAATAATTAGCCAAGAAAACATCTTCTCCTTCTAAATATTTTTCTACAGCCTTTAATCGCTCACCAATATTGGCAGTAACTCCAGTATCTGCGAAGGTAATTTTCCAATCGTCAATGTCCTTGTTGAGCAAATCAAGTTTTGCCCCACCTTTGGTGAATACAAAGTCATTGGAGACGTACTCGCTGTAGTTAATAAAGTAATTTTTAATTTCATCCGCCTGATGGCCCAAGCACAAAATGAAATCCTTGTGCCCGTAATGAGCGTAATATTTCATGATGTACCAAAGAATTGGCCGGTATCCGATTGGAACCATTGGCTTAGGAATTTTGTCTGAATACTCCCGCAGCCTCATACCCTGACCCCCGCAAAATAATACGACTTTCATGCGATAAAAATTTAAGGTTATAACTAAAAAAAATTGGGGGTTGCTTAGCTATACAATGTATTCTCTATGAAGCTTTTTTAAATCTGTGAATCAACCAAAGCGGGTCATAGACTTTTATTTCGGGAATAGGAACAACAAATTTTCCGCCCCATTCTTGAATAAAAGACATTGAGTCCATAATTTCTTCCTTCAAATTCCAGGGAAGTATAAATACATAATCAGGCTTGGTCTCTCTTATTTTGTTAGGTTCGTAAATCGGAATTAACGTGCCTGGCAAAAAATTACCTTGCTTATGCGGATTTCTATCTACTGTGTAATCAATGAAATCTGTTCGTATACCGCAATAATTCAGAAGTGTATTTCCCTTACCTGGGGCTCCATAGCCCGCGATTTTTTTTCCATCGTTTTTAGCACGAATTAAGAAATCAAGAATCTTCCGCTTAGTGCTTCTCACTTTTTCTTCAAAGGCTTTATAATAACTTAAGTTAGATAGGCCCGCCTCATCTTCTCTTTTTAAGAGTTCCTTCACCCTAAAAGAAATGAGTTTGGAATCATCTTCGATGTGTTTTGCATAAATCCTGAGGGATCCGCCGTGAGTAGGCAATTCTTCAACATCAAATATTTGAAGTCCATGATATTGAAAGATTCTGTCCACAGACATAAACGACAAGTACGAAAAGTGTTCGTGATAGATCGTATCAAACTGATTGCGCTCAACCAGTCGAAGAAGATGTGGGAATTCCATTGTTATCAGACCTTTGGAATTTAAGAATATCTTCATACCCGAAACAAAATCGTTTATGTCAGGAACGTGTGCTAATACATTATTCCCTATAAGCAGATCGGCGTTACCATACTTTTCGAATAACGTGGTGGCTGTACTACATCCAAAAAATTTTGTTTCTGTCCGAATGCCTTTTTTAGTAATGGCATATTCTGCAACGTTGGCGGCCGGCTCTATCCCTAAAACAGGTATTCCTTTTTCGACGAAATATTGCAATAAATAACCATCGTTGCTGGCAATTTCAGCAACAAGACTTTGTTGGTTGATTTGGAATTTCCCTACTACCTGCTCCGTGTACCGCTTCGCATGTTGCAACCACGAATCAGAATATGACGAGAAATATGCGTAGTCGTTAAAAATTGCAGAAGGAGCGACAAATTCCTCTAGTTGAACCAGGAAACAATTTTCACATACATATGCGTGAAGCGGATAGAATGCCTCCATCCTATTTAGCTCCTCTGGTTTAACATGATCCTGACACAAAGGAGACATGCCTAAATCTACGAAAGTGTGTTGTAATGGTGTTTGGCAAAATCTACACTTGCCCGCTGTCTGTAAGTTTCCCATATGCTTAAAAAATCTATTAGGAATGGTTAAAAAACTACTTAGGTAACCTTCTCGGCTTAATTATTTTATCTTTTATAACTAACTTTTATCGTGTTTGACCTCACAAACATATTTATCTTGAAGCATCGAATGAATGATGAAAATCTATTACTCACGTGATTCTAATCATTAACTTAAAAGCCAAAAGGAATGTATTTCAACTATCTGATAAGTAATTACTTAGAATATAGATTAGGTTTTTTTAACTGGAGAAAGAGGTGTGTATCAAACCACATCCCATAAACAAAGTCCGATGAAATCTTTTAAAGTCTTTTTGCTCATTTTTATATCTATTTCAACTGTATATGGTTCAGATTTTTATGTCGACATAGAAGGAAATGATAGTGAAGGCAACGGGAGCAAAGAAAAACCCTGGCGCACAGTAGCCTATGCGATAAAAAAGATTCCTGCAAATCAGCCCCAAACGCTTCGAATCTCCAGCGGAACGTTCTATGAAAACAATGCTATTGAGGTTCCCCCTAAAATTAGTTTAGTCGGCGCAGGAATTGATTTGACAATATTAAAAGCTGCTAAATCATTTTATTACAATTCGGCCAGCCCCGATTTGGCGCCAGAAAAATTTCTTATACGGTTAGACGGGCGGGAGAACACGGCTGGCGATCAACATTTAAAAAGTTTTACAATCGATGGCGCATCTAAACAACTGCATGGAGGAATTTATGTTCATGGCAGACATAACGTTCTGATAGAAAATGTAAAAGTGCAATACACCAATTTTTGCGGACTTTGGATTTTGAAAACAGAGAACTCAACTGCTCGAAACGTTGCTTTGCTCAATTGTGCTTGGGGCAATACTGATTGGTGTTCCGGGGCCTTACAGTTTGCGTATGCCCATAACGTTGAGTTTGATCAGCTAACCATCGATGAAGACAAGGGATATGGAATAAAAACTTTAGGGCAAGGTAAAGACCATGTTCTGAAGAATTTCAAACTTCATGACAGTCATATATCCGTGAATCCAAAAGGTTTGTGGCAGAATGGCAAAGCTCCGAATATTTCAATAGAGATCTGGGCGAACGCCTTTCAGCAAAGTGAAATTTACAATTGCTATGTGGACAATCATATTTCAATTGTCAATGTCGACCATGACGTCGAGCCAACAGGTGAAAAATTTCGAATTCACCATAATACCATTGATCTAACCAAAAGAGCAGGCGGCGAGGGATATGGTCTTGAGTTAACCATTCACGACGCCGAGGTCGATCATAATATATTTAAAGGTGGCATGTGGGGTATTGTAAACTGGGCGCAACCAAAACAAAATTGGAGCATTCACCATAATATTTTTTATGAATTAAATAATGTGAATCCCGGCGCTATCATTAACGCTTACAAGGGAAATTTACAGCACGTAAATATTTACAATAATACAGTTGAGTTGCATGGAAAGGCTACGATAAACTTTTTAGAATGCAATAACGGTGGTGTAAGTGACGACGTCAAAATTCAGAATAATTTAATCATCAATTCAAATACTGAATATGTTCACTATCCAAATCGATTTATTAATCTCGAAGCAGGTTCGACCATAAAAAATTTGCTGGTACAAAATAATGTTCTATTCAATATGCCGCTGGGAGAGCTTGAAGGAACCATGAAAAATAATTACTTCGTTGACCCAAAGATTAGTCGCTCAGGCAACCGCCCCTTTCCATTTTATTCGCCGGCCCTAAATAGCCCGCTAAAAGATGCAGGATGTAAACTGGACTTTCCCTATAATGGATTAGCTCCCGATATTGGAGCATACGAAAGCAAATAGGAATTCGCTTTAATCGGACAAAATTTACATAACATCCCTGATAATGTTGTGCTCATCGAGTAGACCTTTACTAAGCAAGGGTTTAGCTTCAAATTGTCAGAAATCAGTAAATGACCAGTATACTTTTTTGTGATTCCACTTACAAAGGAATTAGAACTAATACTGATCTCAAAATTCAAAATTTTCTGAAATCGTTAAACAAAATATGATGAGGCGACTAGGCATTTTATTGTTGTTTATAGTATGCTTTCAATCTGCATTTGCTACTGTTTATCATGTGAGCGTTTCCGGAAATGATAACGGTGATGGAAGTGTTGGCAACCCTTGGCGCACATTAAAAGTTGCTGTTACAAAAGTGCCGGCCGGTCAGGGCCACACCATAAAACTTTCCGCTGGAACATTTGTTGAGAGCGGTCAATTTAATGTGCCTCCTGGCGTAAACATCGAAGGGGCTGGCGTTGATCAAACGATCATCAAATCTGCAAGTGGATTTTATTATAATCCAGCATCACCAGGATTTGGGCTCGACAAATTCCTGATGTGGGTTTATTCAGCCAACGCAGTTGCCGGGAATCAAAGTTTGAAAAATTTTACGTTGGACGGCGATGGAAAAAGATTACATGGTGGGATTTATGTAAAGAATAGATCCAACATTCTTATCGAGAATGTAAAGGTACAAGGCACGAATTTTTGCGGTATTTGGATATGGGATGTAAAAAATTCCATTTTAAGAGATGTAACCATCATCAATTGTTCGTGGGGTAGTACGGGATGGGCTGCCGGTGCACTACAGCTTGCACACCTGGAAGATGTCGAACTCGTTGGGTTAAATATCGATGAGAACACAGGATATGGTATCAAAGCATTGAGTGGCGGTGGGAACAAAATCACCCGCATGAAAGTACACGATAGTCGCATTACAGTAAATCCTGCAGGAAAATGGGCCAACGGATCGGCACCCAATATTTCCTTTGAGCTTTGGGAAGTATTGCTGACCGACTGCGAGATATACAATAATTACATGGACAATCATCTGTCCCTTGTAAACGTACCCACCACCCCCACAGGCGGGCGGTCGGTTCGTGTGCATCATAATGTATTTGATCTTCTAACACGCGCCGGTGGTCACGGATATTCAATTGAATCTACCGTGAATGACGTTGAAATCGACCACAACTGGTTTAATGGTGGATCGTATGGAATAGCTAACTGGAGCCCTACACGCGTTGCAAATTGGTACATTCACCACAACACCTTTACCAATTTGAATAGTGGATGGCCGGGGACCGTGATGCGATCCAACATAAGCGGTCTTCACAACGTAAAATTTTATAACAATACCGTGGAGTTGTCTGGAACTACAACCATTAATGTGATCGGACTACATGCGGGACCAAGCGATAACGTTGATATCAAAAACAATCTTTTTATAGATTCGAATACGAGTTACTCGTGGTGGCCGAATCCCTTGATTTTTATGGAAGGTGGTGCAACAATGTCTGGGTTGGTTGTTTCCCATAATCTTTTTCAAAAAATGCCGATCGGAACAATTAGTGGAAGCTATTCAAACAATTTAACGGTGGACCCACAAATCACAAAATCCGGCGTAAAACCAAGTCCTTATTATTTACCTAGGGCGGGAAGTCCACTTATTGACGCAGGGGTAAATGTGGGTCTGCCATACCAGGGCTCTGCGCCAGACATCGGTGCTCATGAGTTTGGCGCAGCAACACCTCCGGTTAATCAAATGCCAACTGTAAGTTTGACGGCGCCTGCAAATAACACGAATTTTCCTGCAGGCTCATCCATTACAATTAATGCTACAGCATCTGATCCAGGTGGTTCAGTAAGCAAAGTCGAATTCTATAATGGAGCCACCAAGTTAGGTGAAGACCTCACTAGCCCTTATAGTTTTGTATGGGCTAATGTTCCGGCAGGAAATTATACAATAAGTGCAAAGGCGACGGATAACCAATCTGGAACAACAACTTCATCGCCTGTTAATATTTCAGTTACAAATGCCAATACATTGCCAGTAGTTTCAATCACATCACCAGTCAATAACGCCACATTTACAACTGGGTCAACTGTTAACATAACCGCTAACGCATCAGATGCAAATGGTACCGTGAGTAAGGTTGAATTTTTTAACGGAGCGGTAAAATTGGGAGAGGATTTAACAAGTCCTTATAGTTTTTCATGGACTAATGTGCAGGCAGGAACTCATTCAATAACCGCTAAAGCGACTGACAATCAAGGCGGCGTTACAACATCAACCGCCATCAGAATAACGGTTAACACTGCAAATACCCCACCCGTTGTTAGTATTACAAGCCCCCTACCAAATGCTACATTTGCACCAGGTGCCACAGTGAGCATTGCCGCTACGGCGTCTGATATAAACGGGTCTATTGGCAAGGTTGAATTCTTCAACGGAAACACAAAGTTAGGTGAAGATTTAACCAGCCCCTATTCATTTACATGGCAAAATGTTGCTTCAGGTACCTATAGAATTACCGCCCGGGCAACGGATAACCAACAGGCCATAAGCACTTCTCAACAGATTACGATTATTGTCACCGCAGGCAATACACCGCCCACAGTAACTCTAACTTCGCCGGCTAATAACGCTTCTTTCGCTACTGGAACACCAATTTCTATTACAGCAAATGCTGCCGACCCAAATGGTTCAGTAACTAAAGTTGAATTCTTCAATGGAGCGGTAAAACTGGGTGAGGATTTGACGACACCTTATAGTTATGTTATAAATAATCCAGCGGCGGGCAATTATTCAGTAACTGCAAAAGCCACTGATAATGCTGGTGCTGTGAGTACTTCTGCGATCACCAGATTTTCCGTTCAGAATTCAACTACAGGCGCTTCAGTTGTGTTGACCAGTCCCTTAAATGGTTCTACCTTTGATGCCGGAAGCTCTATTCAATTAACAGCAACTGCTACTGCTTTATCCGGCGCTATCTCGAAGGTTGAGTTTTACCGAGGCACCACCAAAATAGGTGAAGATTTAACAAGTCCCTATACTTTTATTTGGAATAATGTTGCTGCGGGGAATTATAACTTGACAGCTAGAGCAACTGATAATCTAGCAAAAATTGTTACTTCGGCTGCTGTAAATATTATCGTCAGCAATCCTGGTGGACCTACCGTTAATATCACTAGCCCCGTGAATAATGCTTCTCTGCCTGTTGGTTCGACAATCACAATTGTAGCCGAGGCTTTATCGTCCGGTGGCACCATCAGTAAAGTGGAATTTTTCAACGGTACCGTTAAGCTCGGGGAAGATGACACAAGTCCATATAACTACAGTTGGTCCAATGTTCAGGAAGGGACCTACACGCTCTCCGCAAAAGCAACGGATGCATTAGGCAATAATCAAACGGATGAAATTCAAATTTTCGTAAAGAGTACACCAATAGCTTATGCGGGAGACGATGTTACAGTTGTCTTACCCCAAACAACGGTTGAAATTTCCGGAAAAGGCGAGTCATCTGATGGATCGGATTTGTCTTACAGCTGGAGTCAAATTTCAGGTCCAAACGATGCATCTATATCCGATGCCAATTCAAGTTCACCAACGTTCGAAAACTTGATCGAAGGTTTATATGTATTCGAACTTACTATTACTGACAGCAATGGCGTAACAGCTAGCGACCAGGTGGCAGTTGAAGTAACAAATCCGCCAATGCTTAGTGAAGGAAATATTCCGCGTTATTTTTCTCCAAACGCCGATGGTATTAATGATGTATGGGAATGGCCAAGCCTTGATCTCTACGCCAACTCATCTTTATCAATTTTTAATCCGGCAGGCCAGAAAATCTATGAAGTGGACTCCTATCAAAATAACTGGGATGGTACTTTGGATGGAAAGCCTTTGCAGGCAGGCGCTTATTATTACGTCATCAGATTAAGTAGCGACAGTGACATCAGAGGTGCCGTGCGAATTATCCGATAACCAGTAGGGCTTCGAAAGCGCGAAAAAAAAGTAACTTCTTAAATGCATTCCTTTGGGACGTTGACAAGAAACCCAAAAGTGAAAACAAGCAATCATGATCACCTTGGTGCACTTTTCCAATTAACAGAGGCGATTGCCACTAGAACAGCAAAAATCACAGCGCCCGTACACTCTCTGTATACGAACATATCAACCTGCATGACGATGAGAATAAATGCCATCACAGAAAATAAAATTCCTTGTTTTTTACCAAGGTTCATCTTCTTTTGAAAATAGCGGTACGTTAAGTAAGCAATTATTATCAGCAACGTAGCTCCCACAATTCCCTGGTCTACCAGAATGCTTAACATCGTACTGTGAAGGTGGGTATCTGTTTCTTTAACGCCCCACAGTTTTGCAATATTGGTCATGAGGTGCAGGAAATAGTGACCGTTATGACCATTACCAAAAACGAGATTTGTTTGATCATGAAGTAACCAATCTAACGCACTTTGCCATGCATAAGCCCTCCCATTAAATGTAGTTACATCCTTCAAGTCGACGCGCTGCATGATGACTTTAAAAACCGGTAAGGTTAATATAAGGTATAAGACATAACCCAGGTTTAATAAAAGCGGCACAAAAAATACACCTATCAAAAAAAGACCCTTGAATTTGTGGACGATATTAAGGATAGCGAGCGCAAAGACGAAAAGGAAAATTAAATTAGCCAGTCGCGAATTAATGAAAAATAACAAAAGAAGATTTAAGCAAAAATATGCAAGCAAGTATGTGAATCTAAAACCATCGCCTTCGGCAATCGCATTTCGCATGTAATAGAGTAGCATCAAATTTAGAATAGCAATCATACAAGCCCCGCTATACATTCCATCAATGAAGGGCAGGCTTAATCTTCCTTCTATGTTATGCGTTCCATTGGTTAATCCAAACACATAATAACCTAACAGATTTAGCAAGAGCATTATGCTTAAACTATTAAAAGTCAGCTTTACTAGTTTCTCAGGGTCTTTCTCGTTGTATAGACATACCGCGATGAAAGCATAGAAGGGAAAGAGAATAATACCGGAACGCGTATAAGATACAACCTCATTGATGAAGGGTGGGTTCTTGCTAAGTGCAATAAAAAAAGCGCCGACACACGAAACTTGAAATGCTACCATCCAAAAGAAGAGGCTGTTGACGCGAATTTCAAATTGCTTTTTGTAAAGGATATCAATTAAATAAAAAAGCAAGATGAACACATGTACACCAATGCTTACAACTTGTCCGGCTGGCGAATTGATGTTGGCGGAGATATACGCTCCAATCCCATACATCGGAAAACTTGCAGTGTATAAAAAATTAATAAATTCTCTCTTATCCAGCATTCGCGTGTATGAGTTTGGATCTTAGATCCAATATAAAATTCGGAATTACCTTTTTCAAACTCCACTTTATTCTCGATAACCCGGTTGTAAAGGTATTTCTGAAAAAGCTGTCATCTTTTTTAACATCAGGGACTACGAACTCAGGATGTTTCAACGGAAAACTTAAGGGTTCTAATTTGAGGTTATGTCCAGCACCGTTGGGATCGAGTGTATGCGTTGCGTCGGTGCCAAGTCCCAAATTCACGACTAGGTTTTTCTGTGGGATTATGGTAAGTCCTGAATTGATTCTGCGAATGAACTCCCATTGGTAATCCCACCAGGTTACGTTCTGAATTGCCCCGACGGTCTTGTCAAAGATCCATTTGAAATAATCTAATTCATAGTCCGATCTAAAACAACTCTTCAAATACTCCGAATCGCGTACTTTGTTGTAAAGCTTCATCTCAAAATCATAAATTTTCCACGCCCTGCGCCACGTTGCCCATCCCCAAATCATATTATGATTTGAAAAATAATAGGAATAATCAAGTTGTTTATGCGCTGTATCCAGAAAATTATTTCCACCAATTTCCATTATACGATTATCGTTTCTATACCTTTCGAGGAGTTCAGCACAGTAAAGAAAAAAATCATGCGAAGGCAGACAATCATCCTCTAAGATAATGCCTTCCTCAACGTGTTCAAAAAACCAGGTTATTGCACCGGCGGGCGCTCTACCACAACCCAAGTTTTCGCTTCGAAATAACGTTTTTACTTCGCAATCCCAATCGACGGCTGTTGCAATTTTTCGGACCTCCTCACATTTTTCAGCTTCTCCTGGCTTGTTTGCCCGAGGACCATCAGCAGCTACAAAAAGACGTTTCGGTTTTTCCTGCCGAATAGCATCAAATACTTTTCTAGTTGTCTCTGCACGATTAAAGATCATGAACAGAACAGGTACATCGGAAGTAGATTGTTTCATTTTAATAAGGTGTTCCAATTTTTTCCATTACAGCTTGTCAGCGTTATTTATTAATCACTGACTCAAATTTTAAATTTCGAAAAAATAAGTCTTTTCATGAATCCAAAAAAGTACCTTTTATCCGATTCTAAATCACGTATCACAAATGGTGGGTGCTTCAACGGAAACTCCATTTCTGAATCTGTTAATTCTATTTTGTCACGGTGAGTAACCCCATCTTTGGTACCTATGTCCCTGACTAAATTTCTATTTGGAACGATGGCTAATCCGGAGTTAATATATCTAGCAAAATCCCATTGACAATCCCACCAGTCAACCTTGCCCCTACTGGCCAGTGTACTGTCTAACCTCCGAAGCCTGTATGTTTTTTCAATTGGGTTTAAAAAGTAATTTTCAAAAAAACCATTTTGCTTTATTCTGTCATATAAGCGTATGTCATAGTCGAAAGTTTCCCAAGCCCGGCGCCATGTCGCCCATCCACCAATATATCCGCAGGTTGAAAAGTAGTATGAGTATTCTGAATCATTGTTCTTCCTTCCCAAAAAGTTCCTTCCTCCAATGTGCATTATTCTATTGTCATCTCTATAATCCTCCAGCAGCTCCTGGCAGTACCTGAAAAAGCCCGGTAAAGGCAAGCTGTCATCTTCGAGGATTATCCCTTCTTCCTCATGTGAAAAAAACCAAGTCAATGCTGTTGAAGCAGCCTTACCACGGTTAAGATTGTGTTCCTGAAATAGTTTTTTGACTTCGCAGGGCCAATCAATGTTCTCTATAATTTTGCGCGTATCGGCGCATTTTTTCTTATCAGATTCTATCCCCTCCCGTGGTCCATCAGCCGCAACGTAAAGCCTAGCGGGCCTGATTTTCCGAATTTCATCAAAAACGATTTTGGTAGTTTCAGGTCTGTTAAATATGAGTAATAAGACAGGTGTCTTGAAAACAAATTCAGCCATATACAGCCATCATTGAATTGGATCATAAAGTTATAAATACCAACTCCATTTATCGATGATACGCGTCATAGGCAAACATCGACTCTAGTCATAATTCGACTTCAAAAGCTAATGCTATTGTTGCAGTTAAAACTTATACTCGTAGCCATAACCATATCCGGTACGCTTAGAAGTCTTAACATCATTCAATAAGATGCTTACATTGCTGATTTTCTTTCTTTCGTAAAGCTTATTGATTTTGGATAAGCTATTTCTATGGGTATAATCCGATCTTACCACATAAATGTTGGCGTCGGTATATTTCATTAGAATAATGTATTCAGAAACATAACCCAATGGCGGTGAATCAAGAATTATAGTGCTATAGTTTTGTTTTAGCGTATTGATCAGTTCTTCCATTCTAGGGTGCCCGATCAAATCAATTGGATTAGGAGGAATCGGTCCGGATCCGATAACATCAAATCCTTTACTCTCTGTAGGATTAATTATTTCCTTTATGGAGCAATCTCCTATCAGGAAATTCGACAAACCCTTTTTGTTTTTTAACTGGAAGTAGGAAGCAACCTTCGGCCTACGCATATCCGTATCTATCAAAATTGTTTTCCTTCCTGAGTGCGCCATCGCGGCGGCCAGGTTTACTGAACAAAAGGTTTTTCCTTCGCTTTCTCGTGAAGAGGTAATTCCTATTACGTTTGCATTTTTACCAAGCGTCAAATACTGTAAATTAACACGCAAAGACCTAAATGACTCTCCAATAGGGGAACGGGCATGTGCTATTATTGTTCCTTGCTCTCGTTTGTTTCCGTGAGTAATTGCGCCGATGAAAGGAATTTTTGTATTTCTTTCTACATCTTCATGGGTTACAATATTGTCATTCAAAAAGTCCTTTATAACGATAAAAGCAATGGTTCCCGCGAGTCCGACAAACAATGCAAGTCCATAGATGACTTTTGAATTCGGTGATACCGGTCCGCTGCCCACTTGATAAGGGCGGTCTACAATTGTTTTTTGAATTGAATTTGACGCAATAGCGATACCAGCTTCGGCGCGCTTTTCTAATAGGTAATTATAGACGTTATCGTTAAACTCGAAGCTTCTTTGAATCTTCACCAACTCGCGTTCATTTTTCGGAAGCGCATTAAGATTTTTCTGAATTTTGAAAATACGATTGTTCACATCTGTTAGTGCAATGGCGGTCACTTCAATCATATTACTCACATTCTCAGAAATGCTTTTCTTTGAATTTCGGATTTTCATATCCACAATTTCAATGAGTGGATTATTTTCCTTGGCATTGTAGTTATAGCCAGTCCTCTCCTGATAAAGCTTAGAAAGTTCAAGCAATAAATTATTAAGCAATGGGTCGTCCAGTCCTAAGGCGGAAGGCACTACGATATCCGATATGTCACTTTCCTTCTTTAAAGTATTTGCAAGAAATGTATAGTACTTAAGCTTAACCTCGAGATCAGCTTTATCTTCTTCTAGTTTGTCAAGGTTTGCAGTAAGATTATTCGCTGTAGAATTTACATCAAGAATGTTATTTCTTGACCTGAAATGTTCAAGAGAACCTTCAACTTGCCTGAGCGTATCGGAAACACCGGCCAATTGATTATCTATAAATTGAATTGTTTTTAATCCCAATTGATTTTTCTTATAAAGCTCATTTTCGAGATACACCTCCAAGAGCTTGTCAAGAAATCTTATCTCTTTTTCAACTACCCGGCCTTTAACACCCAGCTCAACTATATTAGATTCAAGTGCAATGGGTTCGATGCCCAACTTACCCTGATAGCCCTCAACAAGAGATCCCAGTGTATTGAGCACGAAGAACATTTGCGTGTCTTTATCTGGTTTAAACTGATCATTGAATTTTATTGTGAAGCTAAGATTCTTAGTAACAAACGGCTTATCGACAGAACCTTCCTCATTGATTTCAACTTTTTCGACGAGACTTTCGACGGTGTTGGTTACATAATTATAAGCACTTACTTTTTTGCCACTGGCAGTAACTCGAAATTTTGTCGAGGAAATGCGTTCGATGTAAATCGGTAGATAAATAAATTGATCTACCGCAGAGTCCAATTGAATGGTAAATGGGGAATCCTCATATCGTTCGGTTTCAACGAAATTTTTCTTGGTATAATACGCTACTGCAAAATCCAGTTGTCTCATGGCTTGTTCCACCATGCTATACGATTTTAGAATACCAATTTCATCTTCCAATTCAGTTTTAGGTGTAAACAAATCCATCCCTTTCAAAAACTGCTCGGAACTCATTGCGTTGGGATCCTCGCTCTTTAATAAAAGAGATGCACGAACCTGATATTGCTTCGGAGTAAATTTCAAATACGCATATGCCAACGGTATTACAATGAACATCGCAATCAAGAAGTAATACCATTTGGAAAGAAGTTTAAGAATTATCTCTTTAATATTAATTTTTCCGTCCATATCCCCGCTTTATATTATCCGTTTCTGTCAATTATTATTATCCAAATAGTTTAAAATCAGTATTGCAGTGGTTGCTGCCGAAAAAACTAAAGTAAGGTGCTCGAGGTTAAGCCGCCTTGACCGTGCTTTCAGAGGTTCAACATACAGTGCGTCATTCGGCATCAAGTAAAAGTACTTTGATTTAAGTAAGTTTGGATTTGTTAAGTCGAGCAAAACGACCTCCGAACCTCCCTGAACCTGCCGAACAAGTTTTATATTTTTTCTGCTCCCAACAGGGGTTAAATCCCCAGCTAAGCCGAGTGCTTCCAAAATGGTTATCTGATTATTGTAAACATAGTGATAACCAGGGTTATTTACCTCCCCCAAAACCGTTACTTTAAAGCTTATTAACTTTACAATAACAGTAGCGTTTTTTAAATACTTATTTGCATTCAACTGTATAAGATCCTGTGCTTGCTCCACAGACATACCCTTAACTGTTAACGCCCCGATAATTGGCAAAGTAATTTTTCCTTCTTCATCAATTGAATAGCCTTCCAGATACAAATTACCTGGGCTGGTGAACATGGGCGCCTGCGTGGTTGTGGTGATGTTAAAGATATCCGAAACCTGCGCGTCTGTAGAACTCTTAACCTTAATAGACAAAATGTCATTGGGCTGAAGTTGATAAGTGGATTTCCTATTCTCTACCAGTTTAGGCTGAGTTTCGGAAAAGGTATTATCCTGGAGATATACAAGTCTTTTATTATAATAACAGGAGGTAAACACAAACGCACAAATGATAAACAGAAGAGGATTTTTAGATAAAATTCGCATTGGCTCTTATGGGTCAAAAATTAAACAAAAGTATTCCTAAGCATTCAGTCCATCAATGATCGCCGTCATTTGGTTTTGGAAATGCCCATCATTGGATCAAAAGGATAATATCAGGTGGTTAACCTATGGTCATCCCCCAACCCCAAAAATGCAATATAAAAAATGGTTAGTACAATTTACGTGTGAAAGTTATCGAGAAATATAATTCTCGAGATGCTCAATGATGTCCTTTTGTTCTTCAATAATGTGTTTAACAACATCACCAATCGAAATAAGGCCAACCAGCCGACCCTCCTCCACTACTGGCAAATGGCGAATGAATTTGCCTGTCATGAGGTCCATACAATCCTCGATGCTGGTTTCCGGCAAAACTGTAATGGGGTTTCTTGTCATTAATTCACTTATGGGCGTGTTTTTGGACGATTTTCCTTTTAGGATCAGTTTCCGGGCATAATCCCGTTCTGTGAATATTCCCTCTAGTTTATCATTTTGAAGGATTAATAATCCACCAATGTTTTTTTCGCACATTAATGCTATTGCTTCATAAACCATGATGGATGGTTCAACCGAATAGACCTTATTACCCTTTGTCCGCAGAATATCTTTAACTTTTCCCATAGATATTAGAGTTTCAAACGATTGAATATATTAGATAATTGCAGAAAAAACAAGACGCTTTCTAAGCGGTCATAATTCCTATAAACCAAAGGCTCATAGGCTTAACTAAGTATGGTGATAATCCATTCCGGAAGCAATCCCAACAATAACGCAGCTGCAGTAAGCATGCCCAGAAACGCCTTTTGAACAGCAGACAAATAAAGCTTGTCACTGGCTTGTGCAGGACTAAACATGTAAATAATTGGCTTGAAATAGTAATACACCCCGACTAATGACGTAACAACAGCAACTATGACCAGCATTATGTGGTCCGCTTCGATTGCACTTCCAAAAATCAGATACTTTGAAAAGAAACCTGCAAAAGGGGGAATACCTGCCAAGGATAATAGGGCAATAGTCATACAAGTTGCAGCAAAGGGATTTTGGTTATAAAGTCCTTTCACGGCGTCAATGGATGTCGAGCCTTTTGCATTTTCAATTGCGTAGAGTATACCAAACGCAATCAAAGAAGTTGTGGCATAGGATGCGAGATAGAAAAAGAGTATCCCTTCAAACTTAACGCTTCCGGAAATAAAACCAAGCAGCATATAACCAACATGTGCAATGCTGGAATAAGCTAGCATTCGCTTTACATTATTTTGATAGACAGCGATGATGTTCGCTACCAAAAGCGTCAATATGATGATTCCCTGAATTATCGGCAAAACCGACATTTGTACCGAAAAAAAACAAAGGCCGAATATTTTATAAAATGCCCCAACTGCAGCAATCTTCACAACGGTAGACATAAACGCAGTAATCATGGTAGGTGACCCTGCGTAAACATCCGGTGCCCAAAAATGAAATGGCACAACTGAAATCTTAAACGCAAGGCCGACAAGCATTAAAAGTATCCCTACGTAAAAGAACCCGGGCAATCCCGCCTTATGTCCCTCAATGTGCATCGTAATTTCACTGGTATCAAAAGAGCCCGTAGCACCATAAACAAGTGCGATCCCCATAAGTAAGAAACCAGTCGCGAAGCTTCCCATGATGAAATACTTAAAAGCGGCTTCATTTGAAAAGAAACTTTCTTTGTGACTTCCCGCAAGGACATACAATGAAATAGAAAGAATTTCAATCCCTAAAAACAAGATGGCCATGTTATGAAACGAAACCATCATGATACCCCCTACCATTGTAAAGATGATCAACGCGGTGCGATCGGTTTGATGGGATTCACCAATGAAAAATGGTGAAGTAAGACAAAACCAAAAAATCCCAACCACAATTATCAAACAAGTAAATGCCACGGAAAATGGATCAAAGATCAACATGTTATTAAAGAACGTCGCAGAAGTGTTCCAATCACCGATCACTGCCGCCACAGCTACAACGAGTCCGAGAACAATAGCAATGTGCAATCCTTTTTTAAGATTTATTATCTCAGCCACAAGGGAAATAAAACCTAATCCACAAACGATGAGCAATGCATTCATACTATTTGGTCTTGGCGGAAAAATTAACATATAACTCCAGCAAATCTCCCACAGCAGCTTCTGAGATTTTCAATAATGGGTCGGGATGAATGCCAATAACAAAAATCAGGATTACAATCGGGTATAAAACAATCTTTTCGTTTCCCGTAAGATCAGATATGCTCGTAGTTGTCGTAGTGTTTTTTCCAAGCATCATATATTGGAATGCCCGGAGACAATAAACCGCGCCAAGAATAATTGTTAATCCTCCAGTTGCACCTATAATAAAGTTATACTGGAAAAGAGAATTGAGTAACAAAAACTCACCGACAAAACCGCTTGTGAGTGGCAACGCAACTGTTCCTAAGATCGCTATCATCAATACCGTTGTTAGTATGGGAGCGTTAGTTCTAAGTCCTCCTAAAGAAGCGATAACACGTGTGTTTGTTCTGACCGAAATAATCTCACAGATATAAAACAATGCAAAAGCTAGGATCCCGTGACTTATCATCTGTATAAGTGCGCCTTGCATTCCAATTTTATTCAAGGTTAATAAACCTGCCGACATTAACCCAACGTGTGCAATAGACGCATAAGCAATCAACCTTTTGAAATCCTGCTGATAAATGGCGAGTGCGGAGGCATAAACAATTCCTACTACGGAAAGCAACACTGCTACAAAACCCCAATCGGTTACGCCCAATGGAACCATAGGGATCAACCAGCGGATGACTCCGTAGAATCCCATTTTCAACATGATGCCTGACAAAAGCATTGTTCCCTCCACCGGTGCAACGGTATAGGTATCTGGTTGCCAGGTATGAAAAGGAAAAATTGGCATTTTGATAGCAAATGCCAGAAATAATCCCCAAAAAACAAGCCCTTGCTCCGCAGCGCCCAGGCTGCGGCCAGCCGCGTACAACGCCTGAATATCAAAACTATGTTGCCCGGGGGTTTTGTAGTATAAAATCAACAATGCCACCAGCATCAATAAACTTCCTGCGAGGGTGTAAATAAAAAATTTCAGCGTAATACGACTTTTATTTTCACCTCCCCAAATAAGGCATATAAAATAAATCGGAATCAGGGCCATTTCCCAAAAGACATAAAACAAGAACCCATCCAACGCAGTAAACACGCCAATCAGTGCCATTTGCATCATCAAAATCAAGGCGTAAAAGTTGGGCGAATTTTGCCGCGGGCCATTGAACGACGAGAGTATGATGAAGGGCATTAGACCCGTGGTAAGTAATACTAGCAACAGACTGATGCCATCAATCGCAATATGAAAATTGATGCCAAGCGAAGCAATCCATGGTATATTCATAGAAAACGCCGCGGCCCCGGATCCATCAAATTGAAAAATTACAACTAACGACAAAATGAACTCAACAAGTGACGCGAGCAAAGCTATTTGCTTAGAAATTTTTGGACGAAAAATAAAGATCGTCAACGAGACGACTACAGGCCAAAGTATGAGAAACAAAGTTATCATTGTCCAGCAACGCCAGTTAAGGTGGTAAGTGTTAAAATCATAATTATACCAATAACCATTATGAAAATATAAAAACCGATGCTGCCGGTTTGAAGCTTCCTTAAGACATTACTGCTTCCAGTTACAAGTCTACCCATTGAATTGACGATGCCGTCAATAGCCAGTGCTTCAACAATTGTATCGCCAGTCTTTGAAATCCAGAATAACGGCTTGACAATAATTATATCATAGAATTCATCGATGTAATATTTGTGATAAAGTACTTTTTGAATACCTGTCAATCGGCCTTCACCAGCAGGAACATGGCCCTTTTTCACGTATTGCACATAAACAATTCCAATCACCACGAGGGTAAGCGCGACAACTAATGCCATAAGCACGTATTCCGTGGTATGGCTAAGATGGTGAATTTCGATCCCAGATGCAGATGCGAAAACCGGCGACAAGAATTTTTGAAGCCACGATGACCCTAGAAGTACTTCCGGAGTGTTCATAAACCCACCTGTTATTGAAAGAACGGCTAAAACGATCAACGGTATGGCCATACTTTTTGGAGCATCATGTATATGATCCATTGTTTGCTTTTCGTCTCGCGCGGTTCCATAAAAAGTTAAATAAAAAAGTCGGAACATATAAAAAACGGTTAATAACGACGCTATTAGAGCAACGCCCCACACAAACGGGTTATACGCAAATGCATGAGCCAGAATTTCATCTTTTGAAAAGAACCCCGCGAACGGTGGTATACCAGATATTGCCAGGACAGCTACGAAAAATGTAATGTAGGTTACGGGCAGGAGTTTCTTCAATCCGCCCATTTTTCGAATGTCTTGTTCGCCGCGCAAAGCATGAATAACACTTCCGGCACCAAGGAATAACAGCGCTTTAAAAAAAGCATGCGTCGCCATGTGGAAAATTCCCGAAGAGAATGCGCCCAACCCCAAGGCTACGAACATTAGTCCCAACTGGCTAACAGTGGAGTATGCAAGTACTTTCTTAATATCATTTTGAACCAGTGCAATCGTAGCAGCAAACAGGGCAGTCGCAAGTCCTGTGATTAGGATAAGTTGGAGAGTAAAGGGAGAAAGCGCATACAATACGTTATTTCGAGCGACCATATAGACGCCAGCCGTTACCATTGTTGCCGCGTGAATTAACGCAGAGACCGGCGTTGGCCCTGCCATTGCATCCGGCAGCCAGGTATACAGTGGTATCTGAGCACTTTTACCCATAGCACCGATAAAAAGCAAAACCGTGATCCAGGTTAGCGTTGTAACCTCCACTTCAGACGGATTTGTAAAAACAGTCTGATAATCGATGCTGCCAAAATTAATAAAGATGAGGATCACCCCTAATAGCAAGCCCAGATCACCTATGCGGTTCATGATGAAGGCCTTGTTTGCTGCTTTGTTGTAGTCATGGTTCTTAAACCAAAATCCTATCAACAAGTACGAGCAAAGACCTACTCCCTCCCATCCCACAAACATGAGAAGATAGTTAGCGCCCATCACCAACAGGAGCATGAAAAAGACAAATAAATTGAGGTATGAAAAGAATCTGCTGTATCCGGCATCGTCGTGCATGTAGCCTATGGAATAAACATGAATCAAAAATCCAACACCGGTAATAATCAGCAACATGATGGATGAAAGCGGATCAATAAGGAAAGCTATGTCAGCGGAGAAGCCGGAGGTTTGAATCCAGCTTACCAGTGTAATTGATAATACACGCTGATCCGCAGGCAAACTCAACAGGTGAGTGAAAACCGTTATAGACAGGATAAATGAAAACAATATGGTACCACACGCCAGATAGGATGATTTCTTATGAGAAATCTTATGGACGTTCAGGGCAATGATGAGGAAACCCAACAATGGAAGCAACGGAATTAAAGTAATTAACACGTTTATGTTTACCATTTTAAGCGATTCAACATGTTAATATCCGTCGACTTTGTATTTCTAAAAGTCATTACCAATATTGCTAACCCGACGGCTACCTCCGCAGCAGCGACCGCCATTATGAAAAAGACAAATACCTGACCTGCAGGATCGTTGAGGTAGTTTGAAAACGCAACCATCACGAGGTTCACAGCATTGAGCATGAGTTCTATACACATAAAAATCACAATGGCATTTCGTCGATAGAGTACACCAAGCACACCTATGCTGAACAATGTTGCACTAAGCCATAAATAATATTCAATAGGGACCATTCGCTAGAATCTATATTGTTACAGGTTAGTTTTCTTTTCAGCCTTTGCAAGCATTACCACACCCACCATAGCTGCAAGTAGCAATACAGAGGCAATCTCAAATGGAAATAAAAAATCCGTAAACAAAACTTTTCCAAGGTTCTTTACGCCTCCCATCGTGGAAGAAACTTCACCTGCCTCGGAATGTTTTAGAAGTTCAGTTCCTCTTAAAGACCCCACCAACACGACCAATAGTAATCCAGAACAAATGGCGGCAGCAAACTTTAGTATGTTGCTTTTGTGCGGCTCTGACTCTCTATTCAAGTTCAGCAACATGATTACATAAAGAAACAACACCATAATAGCACCGGCATAAACGATGACATGTACCACGGCAAGAAATTCCGCCTGCATTAAAACATAGTGACCGGCAATGGCAAAGAAAGTAATAATAAGATACAAAACACTGTATACAGGGTTTCGGGAAAACACCACCATCAACGCGGATAAAACCGCTACAAAAGAAAGGAAGTAAAACAGGTTAGTTATCACGCTGTCTTCTATTTGTTATGACTAAAAAGTTTTATTTTTTTGAATTGAAGAACCGCCGGCGTTTGACGCTTTGATACATCAATCCTGTTATCTACGGACTCCACCAGTTTATCTTTGCCATAAATAAATCCATCTCGCCCATAATCAGTCGAGACGAGTCTATCTGTTAAAAAAATTGCTTCCTTCGGACAAGCCTCTTCACATAAACCACAAAATATGCAACGTAACATATTGATCTCATAGGTTGAAGCATATTTCTCTTCGCGATATAATTTCTCTTCTCCTTTTTTTCTTTCGGCCGCAACCATTGTTATCGCTTCTGCTGGACAGGCTACTGCACACAACCCACAGGCTGTACACCTTTCAGCGCCCTTTTCATCACGTTTAAGTACATGCTGTCCGCGCCATATTTCGCTTACCTCCCGGGTTTGTTCAGGATATCTAACCGTGGCGCTCTTCTTAAATAAATGTTTTATTGTGATTCCAATGCCACTAAATATTGCGGGAAGATAGATCTTCTCCCAGAAGGTCATTTCTTTTTTTACGACTAGTTTCGATCGGTTCGTCAACATTCTTTAATGGAGTATATACATCCTCACAAAATTCCAAATAATCCTGTTATGAAAATATTGATTATGGCTAACGGTATCAATATCTTCCAGCCCAAATTCATTAACTGATCGTAGCGAAAGCGCGGGATTGTCCAGCGAATCCACATGAAGAAGAAAATGAAGAACCCTATTTTTATAAAAAGCCCAATTGTGCCGATAATAGTAATGATATTTTGATCCATACCAAGGTCATTCATAAACGGGAAATTATACCCTCCAAAATACAAGGTAGAAATCACCGCAGAAGAGATAAACATATTGATGTATTCGGCAAAAAGATAAAACCCAAGTTTCATACTGCTATACTCAGTGTGATATCCACCAACTAATTCTGTTTCACATTCAGGCAAGTCAAATGGCGTTCGATTACATTCCGCAAAAGCGCAGACTAAAAAAATCAAAAATCCCACCGGTTGGTACACAACGTTCCAAAAATTCCAGCTGCTTCCCACTGCACCTGTCTGCAATTCTGTTATCTCCCGCAGACTAAGTGTCCCTGTCATCATGATCAATGCGATAATCGATAAACCCATGGCTATCTCGTAACTTATCATCTGGGCAGACGCTCGTATTGCACCTAACAATGAGAATTTGTTGTTAGAAGCCCAACCGCCAATCATAATCCCATAAACCCCTATGGAAACAACAGCAAAGACGTAGAGAATACCAATATTCAAATCAACAATCTGCAATGAATATGTTTCACCATTGATCACAAGTGTACTGCCCCATGGTATCACTACCCCTGCCATCAGCGCTGTGAGCATGGCAATGCTTGGCCCGAGGACAAATAGTATTTTATTTGAGACGTTGGGAATAATTTCTTCTTTCATGATAAACTTCAATCCATCGGCGAGCGGTTGAAGAATACCAAATGGACCCGCACGATCAGGACCAATCCGATCTTGAAGAAATGCGGCCACTTTTCGTTCCGCATAGGTTGAATAAGCGGCAATAAATAAAGTTATCCCGAACACAACCCCTACAAGAATGGCCTTATAAATGAGGAAAGAGATCATGCTGTAAGAGATTGGTTTGGTTCAGGTAATTGTTTTCCTTTTTCAAAGTCGATTTGGCGCTCAATCTCCTGCTTTAATTTCAACAGATCTATTTTCTCATAATGATTTTGCGATATTACTGAATTTCGATCAATATGACGCGGGCCTTCTATCACCCAATCACTTAACCTTTTATGATCATAACGACACTCGTTGCAAATGTACTCAGTCACTTCTGCATACTTATCCTTTCGGGCAGATACCCTGAGTACTTCATCACCTTTCGTAAAAAGGACCACTTTGCCACAGCACTTATCACAATTTCGATGTGCGTCTAGGGGCTTCGTGAACCATACACGGCTTTTAAATCTAAAGGTGTTATCGGTCAACGCTCCTACTGGACAAACGTCGATCATGTTGCCCGAAAAATCGTTATCAACGGCTTTTTGAATGTAAGTACTGATTTCCGATGTGTCGCCTCTTCCTAAAATCCCATGAACACGGTTGTCTGTAAGCTGGTCGGCGACAAATGTGCATCGATAGCAAAGAATGCAACGCGTCATGTGCAACTTAATCTTATCGCCGATGTCAATTTTTTCGAAAGTCCTTCTCTCCTCCTCGTAACGTGTTTTCGCTACGCCATGTTCATAAGCAAGGTTCTGTAAGTCACATTCTCCGGCCTGATCACAGATGGGACAATCGAGCGGGTGATTGATTAATAGAAACTCCACAACACCCTTGCGTGCTTCAAGGACTTCAGGTGAAGTGATATTCTGAATCACCATACCATCCATAACATTTGTTCGACAGGATGCGACAAGTTTTGGCATAGGGCGAGGATCTTTGGTAGACGTATGTGTCACTTTTACCAAACATACCCGACACTTTCCCCCACTATCTTTCAGACTCGTATAATAGCACATTGCAGGAGGCACAACATCACCGCCAATTTGCCTTGCGGCATTGAGTATTGTCGTACCCTCCGCAACTTCAATTTCTATACCGTCTATTGTTACCTTAACCATAGCTATGCTCTTTATGCATTTGACAATTCAAGTCTTTCTGACCTAAAAGGTTCTAGTTCAAAATGCTTTGGATTTGCTACCTTTTCAGGATATTTGACGTGATACTCAAACTCTTCACGAAAATGACGTATCGCGCTGGCTACTGGCCAGGCAGCAGCGTCGCCAAGTGGACAAATGGTATTGCCTTCAATCTTTTTCGCAACATCCACTAAAAGGTCAATATCGTGCATATGCCCATGACCATGCTCAATTCTATGAAGTACTTTTTCCATCCAGCCAGTGCCTTCGCGGCAAGGGCTGCATTGTCCGCACGATTCATGGTGATAAAAGCGAGAGAATGTCCAAAGATTTCGTACAATGCATGCGGTCTCATCCATCACGATAAATCCGCCCGAACCTAACATTGTACCACTTATAAAACCACCATCGGCAAGCGATTCATAAGTCATTAAGCGTTGCTCCCCTTTCGCAGTTTTTAAAATCAAATGAGCCGGTAAAATAGGAACTGAAGATCCTCCAGCCACTACCGCCTTTAATTTTCTTCCTTTCCAGATACCGCCACAATATTCATCTGAAAAAATAAATTCTTCCACCGGAAGTCCCAATTCGATTTCATATACACCGGGTTTATTAATGTGCCCGCTGGCCGAAATCAATTTTGTACCCGTGCTCTTACCAAGACCAACCTTAGCATATTCGTCTCCTCCACCGTTCACGATTGACACAACAGCGGCAATTGTTTCTACGTTGTTTACAACGGTTGGGGCAGCGTACAATCCCGCCACCGCAGGAAATGGTGGTTTCAACCTTGGGTTTCCACGTTTTCCTTCAAGCGATTCAAGCAAGGCTGTTTCTTCACCACAAATATATGCGCCAGCGCCAGGGTGAACATATAAATCCAAAGAGTAAGGTGTGCCAAGAATATGCTGTCCTAAAAATCCCGCGGCGTAAGCTTCCTCAATCGCCCTTTCTAGGATGCGAACAATGTACATGTACTCACCGCGAATATAGATGTAGGATGTTTTTGCGCCCAACGCATAACTAGCGGTGATCATACCCTCAATCAGTAAATGAGGGATCTTCTCCATGAGGTACCGGTCCTTGAACGTTCCTGGTTCACTTTCATCTGCATTGCACACGAGGTATCGGGGTTTCTCTGATTTTCGATCCAGAAAACTCCATTTTAACCCCGCAGGAAATCCTGCTCCACCTCTTCCTCGTAGTCCCGATTTTTTCACCTCTTCCGTGACAGCGTCGGGTGTCATCGTCTTCAAAGCCTTTTCGACAGAAGCATATCCGCCATGCCTTCGATAAGTCTCGAAAGTTTCAATGGATGGGACGTCGATATGTTCTAACAAGAGCTTTTTAGGCATATTCTTTAATAAATTATGTTAACGTATGAATCGTTTTAAACATTAGTTATCGCATGTATGAGGTCCGTTGGTTTGTAGATTTCAGGTTTTCTAACAAGGTATCTACCTTATCGGTGGTTAAGTTCTCATGGAATTTAGAGCCACATTGTAACATTGGTGCTGTTCCACACGACCCAAGACACTCTACCGTTTTTAAGGTAAACATTCCATCTGGTGTTGTCTCGCCTACTTTTATTCCAAGTTTCGATTCCAGATGATGGACAATGTCATCTGATCCTCTTAGCCAACACGGTCCTGTTTGACAAACTTCGATTAAACATTTGCCTACCGGTTTAAGGTTGTACATCGAGTAAAAGGTCGCTACTTCATAAACCTCAATTGGTTTTATTGCAAGCAATCCGGCAACATAATCCATCACATCAGGGCTTAGCCATCCATCAAACTCTGCCTGCGCCAAATGCAAAACCGGAAGCAATGCAGACTTTTGCTTACCTTCCGGATAGCGTCTGATGATTTTATTTACCAATGCAAGTGTTTCCTCTGAGAATCGCATGCGTTTGTTAACTATGAGTCGAGTTCAAGTAATTATTTATCAGTTTAGTTATTTTCAATTTTCATCAATATTGTGAGCGTTACGCATCAAGTTCTCCCGCGATCACATTCATGCTACTCATTGTCAAGATTGCATCTGACAACATTGACCCTTTGATCATTTCAGGATATGCCTGATAAAAAATGAAACATGGCCTTCTGAAATGAAGTCTGAAGGGTGTTCTGCCTCCATCGCTGATTAGATAAAACCCAAGTTCCCCATTACCACCTTCTACAGAATGGTATACTTCACCCTTTGGAACATCTGTCTCGCCCATCACAATTTTAAAGTGGTAGATCAACGCTTCCATGTTATTGTATACCTCCTCTTTGGGAGGCAAATAGAAATCAGGAATATCGGCATGGAACGGTCCATCAGGCAATTTATCGATGGCCTGACGAATGATGTTTAGGCTTTGCCACATTTCCTCCTGGCGAACCATAAAGCGATCATATACATCTCCGTTGGATCCTACGGGAATTATAAAATCAAAATCCTGATAGGATGAGTACGGCAGGGCTACACGAACGTCGTAGTCAACGCCAGCAGCTCGCAAGTTAGGCCCGGAAAAACTATAGTTGAGGGCTCTTTCCGCGGTAATGCCTCCTACTCCAACAGTTCGATCAATAAAAATTCGGTTTCGCTTCAAAAGATTTTCAAATTCCTTCAGGACCAAAGGAAACTCCTTTAAAAATCTATTGATTTTATCCCATGCCTTTGGCGAAAAGTCTCGTTCAAAACCACCGATGCGCCCGATGTTAGATGTTAACCTGGCACCGCATATTTCCTCATAAATTTCATATACCAGTTCACGTTGTTGGAACATGTAAACAAAACCTGTTAACGCGCCGGTGTCTACACCAATTACGGCATTACAAATAAGGTGATCGGTAATGCGCGCAAGTTCCATGATGATGACGCGAAGGTATTGCACCCGTTTGGGTATCTCCACTCCCAACAGTTTCTCGACGGTCATGTGCCAGCCTATGTTGTTGATGGGCGCCGAGCAATAGTTTAATCGGTCGGTGATGGGCGTGATCTGATAAAAAGGACGTCGTTCAGCCAACTTTTCAAATGCCCTGTGGATATAACCAATAGTGGGTGTTGATTCCACGATCATCTCCCCATCCATTTTCAAAACATTTTGAAAAATGCCATGCGTTGCCGGGTGTGTAGGCCCTAGGTTGAGATAAGAATATTGTTTCTCCTCTGGCTGATAAAATTGATCTGGTGTTTCTTTTAATTCCATTTCTTAGCGGCCAAACATCGTATCATTTTTATCCTGACGAATCTGATCTTCTAATGGATATTCTTTTCGCATCGGAAAAATTATCATCTCGTCAACATTTAATATGCGCGTGAGGTTCGGGTGGCCTTCAAATATAACACCGTAAAAATCATATGTCTCGCGCTCCATCCAATTTGCCGCTGCAAACACACCAGTTAACGTAGATACTGTTGGTTTATCTTCAGGGAGGAATATTTTTAACCGAAGCCTTGCATTGGTATACAAATTATGAAGCTGATACATAATGGCGATTTGTTGCAGCTCAGGATAATGGATTCCGCATAACGTTGTGAGGTATTGAAATTTTAGCTCCGGATGATTGTATAAAAATTGAATGATATGTGTGATCTTATCCTTCTTCAACGTAATCGAAAAAAAGTCATATTGCATTCCTGCATGAAGGATTTGATCTTCAAATTGTTCCTTCAGCGCAATTAGAATTTTGTCCTGCAGGTTTACATCCATTTACTCTATTCCGTAAGTGTTGAGCATAGCCTTGTACTCCTGTAAATCCCGTCTCCGCAAGGACTCCGATTCCACCAGGTGTTGTATCTTGAGAATTCCGTCAATTATCTGTTCAGGTCGTGGCGGGCAGCCCGGTACATATACATCAACGGGAATAATTCTGTCAATCCCTTGAAGCACACTATAAGTATCAAATATTCCTCCACTTGAAGCACAGGCACCAACAGACAAAACCCACCTGGGTTCTGCCATTTGTTCATACACCTGCCTAAGCACCGGACCCATCTTTTTTGCAATAGTGCCCATCACCATTAACAAGTCAGCTTGGCGCGGTGAAAAACTTAGTCTTTCGGAACCGAAACGAGCCAAATCATAATGAGCACCCATTGTTGCCATGAACTCAATTCCACAGCAAGAAGTAGCAAAGGGCAGTGGCCATATCGAATTTTTTCGTGCAAGACCAACAACTTTCTCCAAACTTGTAGCAAAAAAACCAGCGCCTTCCAAGCCATCCGGTTTTTCACTCATAATTACTTTTCCTGATGTTTCCATAGTCGCCCGCCTAATCCTCCCATGTTAAAGCACCCTTTTTTCGGATATAGAAAAACCCAATCAGCAATGCAGCTATGAAGAGTAACATTTCAACAAATCCTTCAGTGCCCAACTCTTTAAAATTAACTGCCCACGGATACATGAATATGACTTCGATATCAAATAGCACAAACAAAATCGCGACTAAAAAGTATTTGATATTAAAGGGAATTCTAGCGTTTCCTTTTGCTTCAATTCCACATTCAAAAGACTCTAACTTAACATTTGTTTTGCGCTTTGGGCCTAAAAGGTGGGTTGCCAACATCGTTACACCGACAAAGCCAGCTGCAACGAGGAACATAAGCGCTATAGGAGCATATTGAACTAGGGAACCTTCTTCCATGGGCCCGAAATTACAAAATATCCTTGCTAAACTTTTTAATCATGACGTTTAAAATATTACATAGCCGGTATGCATACGTTTGTCGTTAGAAAAAATTAAAGAGCTCGCTTTAGCCTCGTACACGGGACTTGCAAAAGAACAGCTAGCTTTTGCTACGTCTTCTACTCTTAAAAAATGAAATGACCAGTGGTATGGCCGTTACGAGTATCATCCCAAAAACTATATACTCCAGATATTCAATTAAGTTGGGGAATGCATTACCCAAAAGGTGACCTGCCATTACCATGGTGACGACCCAAACAGTCGCGCCGAGGAAGTTGTAAATCAAAAACTTCTTAAAATTGATGTGTGTCATTCCCGCCAGAATAGGTACAAATGTCCTAACAATTGGCAAGAACCTTCCAAGAACAAACGCCATCATACCATGTCGCTGATAAAATGCTTCTGTCAGTTCAATGTATTTCTTCCGGTAGAAAAAACCTTCCGATCGATTCTCCAGGTATGTTTTTGCCCAACGTCCTACGCCGTAACCGACAGTGGTTCCAAGAACCGCCGCTCCAACCAAAAGAATTATAAGGATGGTAACGGGAGTATCTAAATATGGGGACTCCGACAGCAAACCAGCGGCAAACAACAAAGAATCTCCAGGAAGAAAAAATCCAAAAAATAGCCCAGTCTCAGCAAAGATGATTAATAACAAAAGTACTAATCCACCATACTGAATAAGGGCTTCAGGATTTACTAATTCAGATAATGACATTACAAGTTTTTTAAATCGGAGTCTTTATGACTTCAAGCTCCCAGTTAATAAAATATTCCAGTTAATAACTTCTTTAAATATATGTCAACCTATCACGGAACCGTAGAAAATGCATAGATATAAAAAACATTTCTTTGATATGCATTTATGAAAAGGGATTCTGATGCCAATGGATTGACTAACTGAAAAAGGCCACCACAGGTTCTGATCGCATGGGTCATAACAGTTATCTTGTTCAGGGCTTCAAAGTGTACCCTTTCTCTGAATCGTTCCTGCACCGATATTATTGTATCTGGCATTTCACCATCACATGTGAGGAGGCTTTTAGACCAATGCGAATAACCGTTAGCTTGCGCCCCGAAAAGAAGGCTGGCGATGATGAGCAACATCATGCACACTACTTTAATAACTTTCCCTGATTTTAAAGTGGCATTGTCCATCTTAATCTGTAAAGGTAAAAGAAATTTTCTAGTTAGGGCAAACGAATGAAATTGATTCAAGCTTTTATGTTTCGCGATTTATTCAAACCTTTCTAGCCTTTACTGAAAAACTTAGCTATTTCAAATGGCATGCAGCAGTCTCCGTACATTCCCTTAAGGATTATTCAAATCAGAAAAGATACCAGCAACACCAAGTCCTTTATTTTAAAACAAATGCATGGCCCTGCAATTAAATACAAGCCGGGCCAATTCTTAACCTTAGTATTCAAGAAACCAAATGCTGAGGAGCGGCGGTCATACTCCATTTCATCCACGCCTTTTTTAAATGAACCGTTGACCATAACGGTTAAGCGGATAGATAATGGTGAATATTCGAGATATCTCTTTGATGTAGCCCAAGTGGGTGATGTTCTTGTAACAATAGGTGCCTCTGGATATTTTACATTACCTGAAAATCTTACGAATTATCCACAAACCTTTTTTCTTGCCGCAGGAAGCGGAATCACACCAATTCTTCCATTAATAAAAACAGTATTGTACAACAGTCCTGCTGTACACGTCACTTTAATTTACAGCAATCGTAGGAAAGAAGATTCAATATTTTTGAATGAACTTCAATTTCTGAGCAAGGAATTTCCCAACCAATTTAACCTTGAATTGTTGTTTAGCGTTTCGCAGAATTTACTCAAAGCCAGGCTTACCAAATTTGTACTGTTACAGTTCATTCAAAAAAATGTTACTCAAAAATATCAAACGCTTTTTTATATCTGTGGCCCCTTCGACTATATGCAGATGGCCACGATTACCCTACTGACGGAAGGAATTCCGCTGGAAAATATTCGAAAGGAAAATTTTAGCACTGAAAAGCCGGTCATCAAAGAATTACCCCCTGATATTAAACCTCATCATGTTCAAGTAAATTTTTCGGGCAAACAATATCACCTCACTGTCCAATATCCGACTACCATCCTTGAAGCCGCAAAAAGAGAAAGGATCATGTTGCCGTACAGTTGTGAAGTAGGAAAGTGTGGCACATGTTCAGCTACCTGTTTGAAAGGAAACGTTTGGCATGCTTATAATGAGGTACTAATGGATCGTGAATTGGAAAAAGGAAGAATCCTTACTTGCACCGGATATCCGTATGGAGACGAGGACATTATTATTCACTTTCCCGAAGCAACGGAAGACAGTCGATAATTATTTTTTCAGGCAATAAATTGTGCTTTCACTGCTGGTGAACAATAATCGATCGTGACTAATTGCGGGAGTAGAAAAGATCGCTCCCAAGTTGTACTCCATGCCTATAAAATCAGCTGGTGTTTTTATGAAATTCATGATATCATCGCGGAAGGAATCATCGGGTTTGAAATACTTCAGATGATGTTTCTGATAATTTTCTGTGGTGTAAACCCATTTGACTTTGCCTTCAATCAAATCGATGCCAAAAAGTTTACCCATGAGGGTACCAACGTAAGCCATTCTTCTAGTCAGCGCGCAAGGTCCAAAAATATTAAACTTTACGTTTGTCCTCCATAACTCTTTTCCAGATCGGCTATCCATCGATACAAGCACGCGATCATCTGAGGTACCCACATATATCACGGAGTCTCTAGGCGTAACAGCCATCGCCCACCCAAAGGGAAAAGTTTTATTCCAATGCGCATATCCCTGCATGGCATCTATTGCATATAAGTTGTAATCGCGCGCGCCGAAATAAACCAAATCATTTACAACAACGGGTGACCCCTGTACTTCACCGTCAGGAAAAAATCGATGCCCTACTGTTTTAAATTTCCAAAGTAAGTCGCCGTTTTCCAGACCGAGGGCGTAGAGATTTCCGTCAAAGGATCCGATGAACAACCTGTCTTTATATATCACAGGTGTAGTATGAACAATACCATCGGTTTTAAACACCCAGACTACCGCCCCATTTTTAACATCCAATGCATATACCCTGCCATCACCGGCGCCAAAAAATATTTTGCCGTCATTGATCACCGGCGCAGATTGAAAATAATCCGCAAAATCGTAACGACGATCTCCGAGCAAGCCACCCTTCGTTTTAAAGGTCCAAGCTATTTTACCGGAATGCTTATCAATGGAATACAAAGTTGCATCTCCGCTGTAAAGAAAAACATAATCTCCGTTCAGGCTTACCGTTGATCTAATCTCACCGCCGGTCTTAAACTTCCATTTTAGTTTACCCGTAAAAATATCAACAGCATATAATGTGCTGTCCAAGCTCCCTGCGTAAACAATGTTTTCTGAAATTACCGGTGACGAAAAAAAAGGACCTTTCGCTTTGAACTTCCATTCGATTGAAGGGAGCTTCTCAAAATCAGCTACGACATCCGATTCAGTCTGACCATACAGCAGTATAACGGCTAACTGCAGCAGCACTACAGAGGCTATTTTTTTCAACATCTTGAAAATGCTTTTGTCTACCTCAAAATGAAAAATAAAATCATGGAATGGTATACCACCAATAGCGTGAAAAGTTCCTGTTAGATGAAGGTATTTGGGTTAAGAAACCGTCGGCATTAAGTGGCCAACACAAAAACAACCATGCTTTTTGGGCCATGAGCACCTAACACTAGTGATTGTTCAATATCAGCAGTTTTAGACGGGCCAGCGATGAATGTACCGTAATCGTAACTGGGATCTATTTTTTCATACACTTCGTGAAGGGAGGGAACAATATCCCTTTTATGGATAACCAGCGCCAAATGCTGAGCGATGAATGGAATTGCCCTGTCACCCATTAGTTCATTTGTAACCCACACTGCGCCATTTTCAGCAACACCGAAGTGTCCACGCAAAACAGCAAGATCTACGTCTTCAAATGAATGTGCATTATCCGAAAGGTCGCTATTAAACCATGGTAATTCTGCTATCGTCGTTACAATTCTGTTCGTTGACGAATAGTGTTTTTGCACATATTCATTTATCGATTCAAGCGTGGTTATCTCAATTACAGCGCCTCCAATCTTCTCTAAGATACTTTTAAAATCATTAAAATAGTCACCCGCACCAATTGCTGCCTTGGACAAATCAGGTAATGTTTTCTGAGGCGGCTGATTGCGTAAAATGTTTTCAAGTATCTTCTCCCTACTTGCCATTTTTCCCTCTGTTTTGCTGATACCATTGATTGAAAGATTGGGCAGGAGGTTTCGGCATATCACGCTGTTTATACCATGGGTTAAATTTATTATTCAACACAAATGGAATATATTTCATGACCATCCGTCCAACAATACCACTCCACTTAAAGGTTCTGGAATTAGACAAAACTGCAGCCATACCCTTCATACCAAATGCTTTTCCTGAATTTACATATCCATTTTTAACGAGCACTTGGCGCCATTTATAGAGCTGATCATGAATATCAATTTTTACTGGACAAACATTGCTACAAGAGCCGCACAAGGTTGACGCAAAAGGAAGATCTGCGTATTTTTTCATGTCTAATCCGGGTGCTAGTATAGACCCAATGGGGCCGGCGATTGCATAATGATAACTGTGCCCTCCACTTCGACGGTATACAGGGCAAGTATTCATGCATGCGCCGCATCGTATGCACTTTAAAGCATTTCTAAAATCATCACTCTTAAGACGTTCACTTCTGCCGTTGTCGACAAGTACAACATGCATCTCTTGCCCGGCACGTGGCTTTTTAAAATGACTTGAATAGGTTGTTATCGGTTGGCCTGTGGCACTTCGCGCGAGCAGGCGAAGAAAAACTCCAAGATGCTTCCGCTGTGGGATGATCTTTTCAATTCCCATACAAGCAATATGCACATCCGCCAGCTGCGTTCCAAGATCGGCATTCCCTTCATTGGTGCATACCACTACTTCGCCGGTTTCAGCAATCGCGAAATTCACACCAGTGATGGCTACTGAACTTGTTAAGAAGCGTTGCCGTAAATGTTGCCTTGCCGCTGCTGTGAGGAACTGTGGATCAGCATTACCTTTGGGTGTTCCCAAATGCTGGTGGAACAACTCTCCTATTTCTTCTTTTTTCTTGTGAATGCACGGTAGCACGATATGACTTGGAGGTTCATGAGCAAGTTGCACGATTCGTTCACCCAGGTCGGTATCTATTACCTCAATACCCTGTGCCGCCAAATATTCATTCAGATGACATTCTTCCGTCAGCATCGACTTGCTCTTGACTATCTTCTCAACCCCTTTCTTATGAATGATATCAAAAACAATAGCATTATGTTCTTGTGGTGTAGACGCCCAATGAACTTTGATTCCATGTTCAGTCGCATGTTGCTCAAATTGAAGCAAGTATGCATGCAGGTTACTCAAAACGTTTTCCTTTATTTGAGATGCCTGTTCTCGTAATTGCTCCCACTCAGGGATCTGCCATGCAGCCTTATCCCGTTTTTCACGAATGAACCATAAAGTTTTATCATGCCAGTCTACACGGGCCTCATCGCGGTTAAACTTGGAAGACAAGCCAGCATGATCCATATTATCTCCCGGCTTCATGAAGTGGCGTTTAGTATTTCAGCGATATGAGCGACCTTAACATGACTTCCTTGACGTCGAAGAATCCCTTCCATGTGCATCAGGCAAGACATGTCACTTCCAGTAATAACCTCTACGCCATGAGCCAAGTGATCCTTCACACGGTCCTTTCCCATCTTCACCGAAACCGCTTCCTCGGTTACACAAAACGTTCCTCCAAACCCGCAACATTCATCCTTCCGGTCGAGGGAAATCAATCTTAAATCTTCAACCATATTAAGCAACACTTCCGCTTTCGAAAAAGCGGGACCAACAATCTCTGACATTTGAGAGAGCATCAGTCCACGTTGACCATGGCAACTTTGATGCAGCCCAACAGCATATGGAAACCGGGAATTAAGAGCTGTAATTTTAAGGATGTCCGTTAGGAATTCGGTGAGTTCATAAGTTCGGTTTTGAATGATCTTGGCTTGTTCGTGCCTGGATACCGACTTCAAATGATGCTTTACATGAAGAACACAACTACCAGAGGGTGAAACAATAAAGTCAAATTCATTAAAGTTATCTATAAACAGCTCATTAACATCTTTTGTCATGACCTCAAAGCCCGCATTGGCCATCGGTTGCCCACAACAAGTTTGATTAATCGGGAACTCAACGCTCACCCCAAGTTTTTCTAGTAGTTGCAAAGTAGCGATTGCAACCTGGGGATAAAATTGATCAATGTAGCAAGGTATAAATAAGGCTACCCTCATATGTCAGCTTCTAATCATCGGGCTAAGTTAATGATTCATGGATAGCCACAAATAAAAAAGGTTGGTGTTAACCAACCTTTTAAATCAATGTGATTCTTTTAGTTTTCGAGGCCGAGTTCCTTATATCTTTTTTGAATTCTGGCAATTTGATCTTGCATGTCAAGGTCAGAATAGATGCTTGATAAGGTATCCAAAACTTCCTGATCATCCGGCTTAATTTTTTCAGCCTTTTCCCAATAAGGAAGTGCGAGTTTTAGTTTTTCAACAAGCACCTTATCAAGTTCAAGTTTTTTCTTCTTGTCAGCAGCAGAAATACCTAAATTTGACATTTCTTTTTTGATTGCTACCGCTTCACTGCTCATGAGTTTGGCAAGGTAAAGTTGGGCTTCAAAATATTGCGGGTCTATTTTAAGAGCATCCTCATAATTCTTTTTGGCAGTTGCATTATCATTTAAGCTTTGATTTGCGTATCCCAAATAGAAGTGAAGGATCTTATTGTTCGGTTCTTTTTTGATAGCATTTTCCAAACCACTCTTAGCTTCATCAATTCTTTGAAGGTCGATCAGCAGTCCGATTTCAACCTTTGGGAAATCAGGGTTGGCAGGGAACTTTGTTTTTGCTTCGCGAACAAGCTTCAGCGCTTCTTCCTTATTTTCTTTTGGACCGCTATTGATGTTGATCAAAATTGAATAAGCATCAGAAGATTTTCCACCAAGCTCGATGTATTTTTTGAAGTTCTCTTGTGCTTTGTCGTATTGCTCCAGGCTGTTGGATACAAATCCAGCATAGAAATACGAAGTAGTATCGCTAGGCATTATTTCCTGTGCCTTTTCAAAGTTTTTCAATGCACCTTCAAGGTCTTCTTCCTGATATTGTGCTGCACCTTTGTTAAGATATCCACCTTGCCAGTTGGTCAGCTGCTGAGATTTCAGGATAGGTAATCCACTTGCATCGGTGATAAATAATTCTTTATCGCCTTTGTTTAGTTCATCCGCCTTCTTAAACGATTCAACAGCTGTTTTGTACGCATCCGTTGCAAGTGCCTTATGTGCTTCATTGGTCGTTGTGTCTATAGATGCATAGATCAATCCCCGATAGTACCAGGTCTTCGCATCGTCTTTTGTTTTTTCATAGGTTGTAGCAAGATCGATATTTGCTTTGGCCTCGTCGAGTTTTCCCTCTTTCCAGGAGTTTAACGCTTTGTTAAGGTTTGGCTTTGGCGTCTTTTGTGCATAGACAGATACTGTAGCAAACAATAACAGTAAAAGTGTAATTCGTTTCATTTTAAATACAGGTTTATTATTAATTGATTAGGGTTGTTGTTGTTGTTCGTCTTCTATTTTTTCAATCTTTTGTATCTTTTCTATCGACGAGATTTGATCATCCTCATTAAGCTTGATTAGTCTGACGCCTTGTGTGGCACGTCCCATAATGCGAAGCTCACTTACTTTTATCCGGATGGTAATCCCTGATCGATTGATGATCATAAGCTCATCGTCGTCGACCACTTCCTTGATGGCAACAAGCTTGCCAGTTTTCTCCGTAATATTTAATGTTTTCACGCCTTTACCGCCACGCTTGGTGATGCGGTAGTCATCAATCAACGATCGTTTGCCATAGCCCTTCTCTGATACAACTAACAAATTTGCGTCTTCACGGTTTATACAAACCATTCCAATTACTTTGTCATTTTCAGACTCGAGGGTTACAGCGCGTACACCGGTGGCGGTACGTCCCATGGGCCTGACATCTCGTTCATTAAAATGCACTGCCTTGCCTTCACTTTTCGCTATAATAATGTGGTTCTTTCCATTTGTTAACGAGGCATTTAAAAGCCTATCCCCTTCCTGAATGGAAATTGCATTTATACCACCCTGGCGAGGCCTTGAATAAGCTTCCAAAGAGGTTTTCTTAATAGTTCCTTTTTCGGTACAGAGGATCACAAAATTGTTATTGGTATACTGCTCATCCTCAAGATTTTTTACGTTTATAATTGCACGTACCGTATCGCCCGGCTCTATGTTAATGAGATTTTGGACAGCGCGGCCTTTGGAGGTCTTTGTGCCTTCCGGAATTTCATAAACTCTTTTCCAATAAACTTTCCCCTGGTTGGTGAATATCAATAGGTAGTTATGGGCTTGTGCGATAAACAGGTGCTCGGTAAAATCATCTTCCTTGGTCGAAACTCCTCTTGATCCAACACCACCTCTTCCCTGTGTTCTATACTCCGACAATGACGTTCGCTTGACATAACCCTGGTTGGAGATGGTTATTACCATATCCTCGTTTGGGATCATATCTTCGAATGAAATATCATCCTCATTGAGGACTATTTCTGTTCTTCGGGCGTCTCCATATCGTTCTCTCAATTCTGTCAACTCGTCCTTGATGATTTGCATCCTTAAAGATTCATTGGCCAGAATATTATTCAACCGCTCAATAAGCTGCTTTACCTCGTTATATTCTTGCTGAATTTTATCGCGCTCCAGACCTGTGAGTCGCTGCAACCGCATATCCAAAATAGCTTTTGACTGGATCTCGGATAAACTGAAGCGGGTCATTAAACCCTCCTTTGCCGTCTCAGGATCTTTTGAATTACGGATCAATGCGATCACTTCGTCCAGATTATCTAGGGCAATTAAATAGCCCTCCAGAATGTGTGCTCTTTTCTCGGCCTCCGCTAATTCAAATTTAGTTCTGCGAACAACAACTTCATGGCGATGTTCGACAAAGTATTTAATGAGATCCTTCAGATTAAGTGTAAGTGGTCGTCCTTTTACCAAGGCCACGTTATTTACACTAAAGGCCGATTGAAGCTGTGTATATTTAAATAAGTTATTGAGAACGATATTGGGGATAGCATCCTTCTTCAAATCATAAACTATCCTGTACCCTTCACGATCCGACTCGTCACGAATATCTGAAATGCCTTCAATTTTCTTTTCATTTACAAGCGCTGCAGTTTTCTCAATCATCATCGCTTTGTTCACCATGTATGGAATTTCGGTGACAACGATTTGATCTTTGCCTGTGCTGGAGGTAACTATTTCTGCTTTAGACCTAACAACAATCCTCCCTCGCCCGGTCAGATAAGCTTCCTGAATGCCAGAATGCCCATAGATTATACCACCTGTGGGGAAATCTGGAGCTGTAATGAATTTCATCAATTCCGGAATGGTGATCTCACTATTATCGATGTATGCAATAACACCATTGATGACTTCCGTCAAATTATGTGGTGCCATGTTGGTTGCCATTCCTACGGCGATCCCCGAAGAGCCATTCACCAACAGGTTAGGGAATTTTCCAGGTAGTACAGTTGGTTCGGTTAGTGAGTCATCGAAGTTAGGCTGAAAGTCTACCGTATCTTTATTAATATCTGCCAGGAGCTCCTCCGCGATTCTGCGCAGACGGGCTTCAGTATAACGCATAGCCGCCGGCGAATCACCGTCGATAGATCCAAAATTTCCCTGTCCATCCACCAAGGTGTAGCGCAATGACCAATCCTGAGCCATACGCACCATTGTATCATAAACTGAAGCATCACCGTGCGGATGATATTTACCAAGTACTTCCCCGACGATTCTGGCCGATTTCTTATATGGTTTGTTGTAGTTAACACCCAGTTCCTGCATTCCATAAAGTACGCGACGGTGAACAGGTTTTAAACCATCCCTAACATCGGGAAGCGCCCTTGAAATAATTACCGACATCGAATAATCGATGTACGCTCCCCTCATTTCATCCTCAATATTTATCGGTATTATACTCTGTCTTGCGGGAGGTAAATCATTCTTCTCTTCTGCCATGTAGAATTGAAATTGTTAAACTTAATTGGGCTTTTTTTAGAATCGTGCAAGATAGTAAAAAACGGTATTGAACAAGGCGGGAATGTTAATAGTTGTACGTTAAAATTAATAGCAGATGATATAAGATCGATAGTGCTTATACACCTTCCTAAATTATATCCAGCTTAAGGTTATCTTTTACATTTATCACTCTAAAATTAGCTGGGCCCAGGGCTACTGGGTCGGCAAAAAAATCTGTGATGAAAGTGGGTAGGCGGAGACGAGGGGCTAATCTTAATAGGGATTCAACTTCTTCTTATTTCTTCCCTTATACTTTATAATAACGGGGTGATTTTCCCCATAGTGGGGATTTTGCTTTTTGTAGATCGGATGGACCCTACTCCTGTATTCCCTATTTCCATGAGCATGGTTCATTTGTGCTTTACATGTTTTTAAAAAGCATCGACGAAGTTCAGGAATACGGTATGTTGCACCAACATTTAAATAGAAGGCGTTGAACTTATGCGTGATACTTTGGCCTGATTCAGGGAAATTAAGTTTGTAGCTTTTAATTTCATAAGAAGGCCGGACGAACAATTTAAAATATTCCGACATTTCACGTTCAACGGTTACTCCAAGGTTGACGAACATACCTTTTTTAATGGAACCGGAATCAAAATCTTTTCCGAGTTTATAACCTCCGATATTTGCATCAACGACCAGGAGGTATTCGTAATAGCGATAGACCGATGCACCTAATGAGACGAAATATTTTTTTAAGAAGAAACTTGAAACATCGGGAGAAAAATTATTGATCCTGTCGCCGTAACTTAACGGTTTGAATTCACCAACCCGCGTAAACTCAAAAGAATATCCTCCGCCGATTCTGTACCGGTCAAACTCGACATGTAGTGTTGCCCGCAGGGGAATGTTAAAAGATTTGCTTTTGAATCCTATACTTGCTGTATCAGAGTTTACTAGAAAAGCACCCGCTTGAGTGGTATTGCCGGAAGGATTAACCGCATTAAACCAATTAGAATATCCTGACGAAGGACTTGATGGTTGAAATAATTTAGGCACGGAATCAGGGTTTTGTAAAATTCCAAATCCGTCTAATTCATGTTTGAAAGTTGTACTGCCATAACCTGTGCTGAGGCCGAAGGTTATTTTGCTTAGGATTTTCCGAAGCACACCATTGCCTTGCCTTTTAATATAAAAATAATCCAGCGGAACAGTTGCGTCCGATTCATTTTCATATTGGCCGAATGCCTCTGTAAGAGCTGAGAAGCTACAGAGAAAGAGCGTGGCTATAAAAATATAACGCTTCAGAAAAAAAGATTTAAATCTCTTAAATTAAAAAATGTAAGCCATTCATAATCTGGCCATTGAAGGCTAAAGGTAATTGAAAATCCCGAATGATCCTATCTTAGTAATACCTGTAAGGAGCAGTCACAGTTTCTAACGACGAAAAGGTATGAAATAGTGTTTGCCCCTTTTTGGCCGTGTAAGTGAAGTTATAGTCGATATTCCGTTGATTATGGCTTTGTAAGGTAAACTTGACCGGATTGATGCCTTCCTTAAGTGGCGCACGCGAATAAAAAATACTGTGTGGAAGTGTCTGCCAATTTCGGGTGTCGGCTTTTTCTGTGATGGCATTTACAATTCCGATGACGGCCCCCAGACGCTCATCTTCCTTTCTAAGAGAATGTTCCGTTGCCTTTTTCAATGCGGCACGAAGCAGGCCCTTGCCAAACTCCTGCAACATCCGTTGTCTCAAACTATGAAAGGCTATCTTATTGATATCTTCAGCCAACTCCAAAGAATATTCCATGGAATCAACTTGCAAATGCGCCGTATGAAAATATAAACCGCGTTCGCGGTATCGCGGGAACGCAACCCTGAATACTTCGAGCTTCGACAAGTCTGCGCGATCCTTGGATTCATGCACGGCAAACGAAAAATTCAATCCCATGTCCGCGTTCGCAAAAACCATCGTATTACCATCGCCAGGATGAATGACGAAATTAATACTCCACTCATCTTTTACAGGACCCAGACCGTTGTGCCAGAAAAAAACTAACTCGGCGTCTGGCTTGCTCACTGTAAAATCGTGCATTTCAAATTTTGTTTTAAACTGCTCGAACTCATCTTTAAAGCCAGTCCACGATGCCGTATTTAAAAGATCTTTTTTTAACTGAAGCGGTACCCGCATGCCAAACAGTTTAGCATATTCGTTTTCGTACACTTCAACCGCATTGCGATAAGCGATAAATGCATTATTATAGTCTTGCGTAGATTGATAAATAATTCCCATGAGGGTATGGACGAATGCGTCCCTCTGGAATTTTTCTTCCGAAACATACTTATCATTCAGTTGATTGAGACGAATATTCAGCCGCCGGCATTCCACCAATGCTTCCTCCGGTTTATTCATTTTGATGAAGTTAATTGCCTTAAAATATAACACCATCAGATGTTCATGATCTTCACCCCGATAGGATGTTACATTTGGGTTGCTGAAGTATGCAGTGGCTTCGGCAACGTAGTTGATGTGATAATCCTCTCCAAAGAGAAACGCCTTTTCAAAATACGTATTACTCTCCTCATATTCACCCAGAATAGAAAGTAATAATCCCTTGTTTACATTATAAAGAAATTTTGTTTTGCCTTCGCCTTCACGCTCTCTTTTCTTTAGGGTCTCCAGTGCTTTTGTTAAATCACCTTGCTCAAACTCTTTATTGAAATCAAAATGACTTTGATAATACGTGGCACAGGCGCTCACGACTAATGCAACAGCACAGAGGCTAAAAAAATAAACGCATTTTGTAAGCGAGGGCATCACTAATTTTTAACAAACTTTTTAATCTCGTGCTGACCGTACCAAACGCGTTTATTTGTTTCAATATCGGTTAAGAAGAGCGTTGTGATATAGTTTACAACCCGTTTCTTATTGTAGGTATCAGTTTCAGAAGTCATCTCACCAAACAGCATCACGTCTGCTCCCGTCTCTTTTCCCCATCGCGCCATAGTTGCTGGGTCGGCGAAGTCCTGCTGTTCCGCACGTTCTTGTCTCAGTTTATCACGAAACTCGTCTGACTCCACCAAGTCCGCAAAATTGGAATTATAGATTGCCATTTCGAATTTCTTGATGTAGTTGGCAGCATCAATATGCTCGCTGGTCTTATTCTTGATTATACCAACGATGATGGTAGGCTTTTTCCCATTCTCCTGAGAATACTCTTTAAATCTTTCAGAGGTAAACAGTTCATTAATCATTTTTTCCGCTACCATTCTGGAGTCAGAATCATTCCACCGTCCGCTTAAATCAATTTGTGTGTCGGGACTAATGCGTGTAACACTACGCTGGCAAGACACGGAGATAATCAGTATTAAAACTATCCAGGATAATTTTTTCATGTATTTTTTTATTTACGAGATACGATACTAACTGTTGACGCCGAACAAGCCGCTTGTAGCGGGATGATGAAATGGCTTCGGCTTCGCATGTAGATGTTATTCAATGTAGGTAGATAAATCCAAAAATCCTGCCGAAACAAAAGTGCCTCAAGCATTCATTTTGGAGTACTTTACGGATCAAAGGTCTTTTAGTTGCCTAATTGTTTCAGTGGGGTTATCAGAATTGAATACAAAGTTGCCGGCAACAAGAATATCCACACCAACATCAAGCAGTCGTCGGGAATTTTGCAGGCTAACTCCCCCATCAACTTCGATCTTGGCGCCAGATTTATTTTGTGTTATTAATTCCTTTAACTGTGCTACTTTTTGGAAAGTATGTTCAAGAAATTTTTGGCCGCCAAAGCCTGGGTTCACAGACATGACGATAACAAGGTCCAATTCGGCAATGACATTTTCCAAATCGAAGATCGGGGTATGTGGATTAATAGCGACGCCTGCTTTACAACCCAGCGATTTGATCTGCGATATGTTTCGCTGAAGATGATGGCAAACTTCGACATGAACGGAAATATGGTCAGCACCAGCCTTTCTAAATGCCTCCACGTGGTGTTCCGGATTCACAATCATGAGGTGCACATCCAATGGTTTTTTTGCATGCCGTTTAATCGCCTCTACTACCGGAATTCCTAATGAAAAATTGGGAACAAATGTTCCGTCCATCACATCAACGTGAATCCAATCCGCCTGGCTGTTGTTGATCATTTTCACTTCACGTTCAAGGTTTGCAAAATCTGCGGCAAGTATAGAGGGTGCGACTAAGTGATTGGACATGTTGTGTTTTAGCTTACAGTCTTAAGCCGTGGGGCTGTGGGTTGAGGACGAAATTATATTTCCAAGTTTAAAAATACAGGAAAGTTTGAAAAAGCTTATACAGTGATTAAAATCTAATCCAGCAAGTATTTGTAATAACCCGCGAATCCCGGACGATAGAATAGAAATCCCTGGTCTCAAAATACTCCGCGTGCACGCCGTTTACATTGTCATAGCCGACATTTTTTAACACCAGCTTCGTACGCATAATATGGTAATATTGTGAAGCTACTAGAATAGCGTTCACGTTAAAATTTAATCGCTTAAAATTTCCGGCCGTTGCTTTTGTGGTATTACCTCGTTGTCAACGATCACCCTGTCGTGGAGCCCACCATTTTCAACTAAGTATTCGGCCATTTTGTTCCTTCATAAAATCCCTCCTGGCCTAGTCCACCGCTGACAAAAATTAAATGAATAATCATTGTACAATTCATGGCCTTTATCAAGCCTTCGTCTTAACCTTTCCGATAAACTACTATCGCGGTTGACTTTATTCCTAAAATGATGCAGACATCGCTTTTTACACGCTCATCATGCAATCCATCAAACACAATTAAAATGTATGGAAACAAACGATTAGAAATGCATTCTATCCTTGACGATTTTCAGCATTTCGTGGGAGTCATGCATGTTTAGACTTTGATCATTCTAAACGTAAACTTTCTATCGCCCCATAAAATCCGCATAAAATATAACCCTGCCGGCAAGCCTGTAACGTTCGAGGTATACGTCCGGTTTAGCCACGAAAAGTTAACATCAGCTTGATAAACAGTTTGACCCTGTGCTGTTAAAACCTCTACCTTGCATGAACCAACCTGGCCGGGGTCATTGGGCTTAATTGTAATAGTATCTTTGGTAATAGGGTTGGGATAAATCTCAAAGATGTTTTCCTGATGTGAATCTTCCACATAGTTAACAACGGCCTTAAAATTAGGAATGCCGTAGCCCAAAAATTTGTCAGGGTTATTGGCTTGGGAAGCCGATTTGCGGATAGCCTCTATAACCTCAATATTCGTGAGATTAGGATATCGCTGCCACACGCCTGCGGCCAAACTTGTTATCAACGGTGCGGCTAGTGATGTACCTGAGGCTGTGCCCAAGGTGCCGTTCGGTCTGATCACGCTGGTATTTACTCCTAAAGCAGCGACATCAGGTTTGATCCTGCCATCAGCGGATGGGCCTATGGAGCTTGAGCCAGAGCGTTGTCCTGCGCTATTTACATTGGCAATCGCCAACACGTCTTTCGCATCTGCCGGCGCTGTAATAATCTGCCATGAAATCCCTCCTTCGTTTCCTGCACTGCAAACAACGATGACACCCTTGTCGGCCAACCTCTGCGCAGCGCGACTAACGATGGTAGTTTTTCCATCCATAGCACCTTTTTCATAATCCATAGAGGTGTAGTCAAAGTCATAATATCCCAAGGAAGAATTTACAACATCAACGCCTGCACTATCAGCGCGCTCCGCAGCAAATAACCAATTGTATTCTTCTATGCGGTACTCACTACCAACATCCTCCGTGACGAAAAGCTGATAGTCAGCATCGTACGATCCGCCAGAATAAAAACCATCCTGGTAGGCAGCAATAACTGAAAACACCTCCGTGCCGTGTTCATCGTACTGAAAAACGTTTTTACTATTCGTGACAAAATCCTTCGAAGCTGAAAGATTAATTCTGTTCTCATCGAAGATGTGCTGAAAAGGCGGGGCTGTATTGACTCCAAGAAAGCCGCCATCAAAAATCCCGATTAAAATATTATCACCTTCATATCCGGCGGCATGCATTTCGTCCAAACCTATCATTTGCAACTGTGCTTTCGTAGAAGATGCGGTCTTTAACTCTTTTGTCTTTAAATCAACATGCTTCCGGCCCTCCACTAATAATCGCTCATATGGTGCAACAAATTCTACCCGATCAACAAAAGAAAGATTCTCAATTGCAGGGATTGATGAAGCATCACATTGCACCAATACACCATTCATCCATTTCGTCGTAAAGAAAGTGTTTATACCAAGGTCACGAACACCTTTTACATAATTTGGGTTAACGGGCAAGTCCATCTCTGAAACAGAAATTGCCTGACGAATCCGGCGATCGACCGCACGTTGTGACAAAAAATCTAATGGCTTATTGACGGTGAAAGTCGTCCCGGCCTTGTCTTTGAAAAAGACAATATAACGGTTGACCTGAGCCAATCCTACAGAAGCTGCAGCGAACAAAAAAATCACTACCAGTTTACCACTATTCCACACCATGTGATTTGATGGTTTGCGTATAAATGACCCCACTCTCCACTTGCTGCTGACCGAGGCAAGAGCCTACGGAACAATAATTCAAAAACTTAATTTCGCGGGAAACAAGGCCTACATGTCGCGCATAGATTTCCTTTCGCTGATCCAACGTGACCACAAAATCCTCGTTGTCATTTTGATTGATCACGATGCAATCATCATACGTTTTTCCGTTTGTCTCAAAGGATGTCTTCACCTCTTCGATGGTGTAAATATCTTCACCGTTTGCATTAAATTGGTTTCCATCCCATTCCAAATTTTTTGCTACGGGCAGTTTAATTTTTAGAAAGGGGATATTTTCTTCATTCACCACAACCTCGCGACTACCTATTCTCACTGACCATGTATCGATGTATGAGAACTCAGCTTCACCCTCCGCACGTTTACTTCGGTACATCACATATGAATAATCGCCTTCCGCATTTTTAAACGAATCAGCTACCAATACCTTTAGTTCGTAAATTTCGCTTTGTGGTACGCCCAACGTATATTCCGTTTCATTCACTTCATAGATTTGAAATACTCCCTTTCGGATAGGAAAATAGTCTTTACCGGTATCAAAAGATGGGTTTTCATCTGAAGAATCACATGAGACAACAGCTATTGATAGAATTGCGATCAAATATTTCAAAAAATGCTTCACCGATAATTTGTTTTTCTTCTAATTGGCCTGCCCCGCGGCGGGCTTACGTGAATCCAACCAACAGTTTGAACGTAAGCCTTACAAAGTTATTTTTTCTTACACACTAAAACTATGCCCCTTAAAACATTCGTAAAAGTTGGAAGCATTACAAACCTTACCGACGCACGCTATTGTGCTGGTATGGGTGTTGATATGCTTGGATTTCGCACTGTAGAAGGACAGCAAAATTACATCGGACCATCAAAATTTCAGGAAATTCGTGGCTGGATTACCGGGCCGTTGATTGTTGCTGAGATCTATGGATTGACCAATGCCGATGAATTAACTGCTATCATTGAAAACTACAAACCAGATTACCTCGCCTTGGGAACAGCTGAATTGGAATACCTATCCTTCATGCCCCTCCCCTTTTTACTTAAAATTGACGAATCCACCCAAACGAAAAATCTTCCGTTTGCCCCGGCCTATTTCATCAGCGAAAAACCATTTGAATCTTCCCTTCCGCTGCTGGTTGGAATACAAAACATAACAGACGTAAATATGGCGCTCACCGATTCGCGGGTAAGCGGAATTGTGCTGCAAGGTGGCCTTGAACTCAAGCCCGGGCTAAAGGATATTGAAGTCATGCACGAGGTTCTTGAATCATTGGATGAAGATTGAATGACCGCATATAAAATTGCCTGATTGCGCAGTTAAAAATTACGTTGTTGTTACTCGCTTTATGAAATCTATCATGTTAGATTCGTATTAATCAATCTGTGTAAAAAAGTGTTTATGAAACGAAACACATGTCACAAGGCTGTGAGAAAATGTGATGCATATTCCAATTCCGGGCTCATAATTCTATACAGGACGCACGCATGTGAATGGTCGAATACCACTTGAAATGCGGCCGTCTTGTTAGTTCGTGTGGTTCGCAATTCAGTTAAAAAACTTTTATCCGAAAATGTATACGGAACACATTAAACCTTAACATTTCATGAAAAAAATCTCCTTATTTATTCTTGGGTTTTTCATAACGACATGTCTACCAGCACAAATATTTAATGCTCGCCCTGAAGGCACACAAAAGCCAGTCTTACATGGTAACGAATGGATGGCTATCACTGGAAAACCTTTAGCAGCTACGGCAGGCGCTATGATTTTTCAAAAAGGCGGGAATGCTGTTGATGCAGCATGTGCTATGGTCGCGGCAACTTGTACGATGTGGGACGTGCTCAGTTGGGGCGGTGAAACGCAAGCCTTGATTTATAACCCCAAGACGGGCAAAGTCATCGCCATCAATGCCCTGGGCGTGGCACCTACAGGAGCAACGCCGGAATTTTTTAAGAGTAAAGGAATGAATTTTCCTCCCGAGTATGGGCCGTTGGCTGCAGTTACCCCGGGTACGCCGGGTGGAATTTGTACCATGCTGGCAGAATACGGAAAATTAAGTCTGAAAGAGGTGCTAGCGCCAGCAATGAAATTGGCCGAAGGTTATGCAATAGAAGCACAAACCGCGAACAGTATGGAACGCGGCAAAGACATGATTAAGCAATGGCCTTATTCGAAGGCAGTATTTCTTCCACACACTGGCGAACAACGTGAGGCACCGGAAGCCGGCGAAATTTTCAAACAAGCCGATTTATTAGAGACCTTGAAGAAGATGGTTGAAGCCGAACAGCAGGCACTAAAAAAAGGAAAGAGCAGAAAAGAGGCTATTTATGCTGCCAATGACAGGTTTTATAAAGGTGATATCGCAAAAGAATTTGTCCGTGGTTGTCAGGAACAGGGAGGTTTAATTACTTCGGCCGATCTGGCGCAATGGAAAGTTAAAATTGAAGAGCCGCTAAAAGTTAATTACAAAGGTATCGATGTTTATAAACTATCTCAATGGACGCAGGGTCCTATGATGTTGCAAGCCCTCAACATACTTGAAAACTTTGATCTCAAGAGCATGGGATACAACTCTACAAAATATATTCATACGTTATATCAAACAATGAACTTAACATTTGCTGACCGTGATTTTTACTACGGAGATCCCGCCGTCTCTCCCGAGGAACCTATCAAAGGTTTGTTATCAAAGGAATATGCCAAAGAGAGAGCGAAGTCAATCAATCAAACCAAGAACGATGCAAAGGCTTCACCTGGCGATCCCTATCCATTTGAAGGAAAAGTGAATCCTTACCAGGATTTTTTAAAGCAATGGACGCAGACATCATCCCAAAGACCGGCGAGCCCAATGGACGAGAAGTACCTTCAAAATTTTTGGCTTGGTACAACTTCGGTCGAAGCTGCCGATAAGGAAGGGTGGGTTGTATCCATTACGCCAAGTGGCGGATGGATGCCCGCCTGCATAGCTGGAAAAACTGGTGTAGGAATGAGTCAACGCATGCAAAGCTTTGTTACTGATCCAAAATTAAATCCCTTCAACGTAGTGGCTCCTGGCAAACAGCCACGTGTCACCCTCACGCCTACGCTTGCCTTGAAAGACGGAAAACCTTTTCTATCATTTGCCGTGCAGGGCGGCGACTCTCAGGACCAGAACCTATTGCAGTTTTTTCTAAATGTGGTTGAATTCGGAATGAATGTTCAGGAAGCTGCAGAAGCACCAAACATAAACAGTTACCAATTGTATCTCTCTTTGGGCGATGAAAATCGGAAGCCCCAGCCTGGAGCGATCCTGCTGCATTCAAGCACACCGGGATTTATTCGAAAGGAATTATTCAACATGGGCTATAAATTATCCTTTGATGAACGTACATCAGGTCCTATCAATGCAATTTATTTTGACTGGAAGCATGGTTCTTTCTGGGGAGGTTCCAGCAATCACGGAGAAGATTATGGGATTGGATGGTGATTCGGAACCAAAATACCTTTATTGGCGGATCGCTGATGAATGAAGTACAATAGCAAACAACAAAAAAAACACCCTAATACATTTTACTTATGAAAAAAACGAAACTGATATTGATGGCAATCCTATGCTATGGAAGTGCCGTCTCCGCACAGACAGTCCCATCCAAAGAGGTTCAACTTAAAACAGCTGTTCTAGCAGCACCTGAAGCACTGCGCGAAAAAGCGATGGTATATGGCTATTCTGAAAAAGGAGAATTCATTGTCTTAAGAAAAGGTGAAAATGAAATGGTTTGCATGGCTGATGATCCGAATCAAGCAGGACTAAATGTTTCCTGTTATCACAAGGACCTTGAGCCATTCATGGCACGTGGACGGGAATTGAAAAAAGAAGGAAAATCTTTTCAGGAAATTTTTGACATCCGTGAACAAGAAGTGAAAAACAAAAAACTAAGCATGCCCTCACAGCCAACAACGCTCTATGTATATGCTGCAAAAGATGACCAGTTCAATCGCACAACCGGTGAGGTTAAGGACGGCAACTTGAGATATGTAGTTTACATACCTTTTGCTACGGCTGAAAGCACAGGATTACCATTAAAACCGGAGGCACCGGGTATGCCGTGGATCATGGACCCTGGAACACATCGCGCGCATATCATGATCAATCCGCCACCGAAGAATTAAGGTGCCTCTGGATTTCCCAGAAAAGGGAAGAACTAACACGATATGTAATAAAGCATTTGGGGTTGGCATCTACCCTATCGATTGCATCACTACGAAGCGTGTTCTTATTAATGATTAAATTGAGCGGAAACCATTGCCTGTTAAGCATTCGGTTTCGAAACCTTTCTTCTCATTTTGTGGGAACAAGAGGATATTTGAACTGGACTATCGTTCTTCCCCCAAAAAAAGAGGCTGTCCTTTTGAGACAGCCTCTTTTATTACCACCGTTTAAAGGTTACAATTTGATTCCAATTTTGATGACCTTTTTGCCTTGACCGTTTTGCACTGACAAGTAATAAAGTCCCGAGCTTACATTGTATGGGGTTAGATCAAATGTCAATTCCTGGACGCCTTTATCCAACTCAAAAGAACCAAGATTTATTTGCTTTCCCGTGAAGTCCATCAACGTAAAATTCCATTCATCCCGCCGCTTTATTTCAAGCTTAACAGAGAACTCATCGGTTTGTGTAGGATTCGGATACACTATAAACTTTTCGTCGACCACCTCCCGGACAATCGGCTTGGCTGGCGCGATCGTTAAAACAAAGTTCACCTCGGTGGTAAGCCCGCTACCATCCGTTACTTTAATTGTAACGGGGAACGTATTAGCATTGACCTCAATTGTGCCCTTTATTAATCCCGTTGCTTTATTTATATAAAGTGATGCCGGCAAATTAATAGTTGAATACGACAATTGATCTCCCTCCGGATCTGACGCTATAACTTGGTACGTCCAGGCTTGTCCTTCGTGTATGACAGCGTTTGGCGGCGTATGAACGATTGGCTTCTGATTGGTTGCCATCGCACTTCTTGCGCCCGATCCACCCGAATACCGACCCACCGCTATACCAGATATCTTTGCGTTGTCGACAACACTGGTAAAAGTGATGTTGATGGTTCCATCCGTGATGTTCAGATTATCTGCACGTAATACACGTGCTGTATTGTTAGCACCATACGTTTGGATCAAATCCAGATTGTTCCTCACAAACTGCCCGTTCTCGATATTAATATTGAAAACCCGTTGACCAGGTTGACCAAAGTAAATTTCTGCCAAATGTAAATCAACGGCGTAGGTACCCGCTTGTCCTACAGGAATCGCATAACTGAAGTTCCCAAATCGCTCAGTCTGATAGATCGGATCTTGTGTCGTATTGGCAATTGCTGTGGTAGTTGAATATGGTGTACCTCCAGTAAAATACTGATCCGCTACCCAAGCCTCTCCTCCAAAATTCTGAGCTGTACCGCCAGCATTAATCCGGATCACATTCGTCAGTGTCGGAGTTCCTCCTGATGATGTAACCGCCAATTGAAAGGTAGTCTGTACCGATGCATTGCTTGCATCAGTCGCTTGTAGTGTAAGCGTTCCGCTTCCTGTTGTTCCGCTCAACGTTAACGTTAATTGTGTGCCCACAATCTGCGTGTTGCTGATTAAGCCTGGATTCGTATTATTTGGAACCGTGAAGGTCAGATTGTTTACGCCTCCATCATCACTGAAGATCTGTCCAAGTTGAAGCACTACGCTTGCTTGTGTATTCGGTACACTCTGTGCTGCTGGTGCCTGCGCTACCGTTGGTGGTGTGTTTGTAGGAGCGCTGCTGTATCGTCCTACCGATATACCTGATATCTTCGCATTGTCTACTACACTGGTGAAAGTGATGTTGATGGTGCCATCAGTAATATTCAAGTTATCCGCACGCAATACATTCGCTGTATTGTTAGCACCATAGGTCTGGATCAAATCAAGATTGTTTCTAATAAACTGCCCATTCTCAATATTAATATTGAAAACCCGTTGACCTGATTGACCAAAATAGATTTCAGCCAAATGTAAATCAACGGCATAGGTACCCACTTGTCCTACCGGAATCGCGTAGCTGAAGTTTCCAAATCGCTCAGTTTGATAGATCGGGTCTTGTGTCGTATTGCCAATAGTCGTCGTCGTTGAATATGGGGTACCTCCACTAAAATACTGATCCGCTACCCAAGCCTCGCCTCCAAAATTCTGAGCCGTTCCACCGGAATTGATTCGAATCACGTTTGTCAACTGAGATCCAGTAGTGGTACTTGTTATCCTCATAAAATCCCAGGTAGCGGAAAAAGGTGTTTTATTTCCGCAAGATGCGATAACGCCTACAGCAACAGCATCGGTATGGTTAAGCAATAAACTGAGAAGATTTCCTGACACCGTAAAACTTTCGCCGACATTGACTGGAGTCGGCATACTGGTACTTTGATAGCGGCATTGAACCAAACCTGTTTCTGCATTTACCTCAATGAAGAGATCGATTTGTGATGTCCCGAGAATATTTGCGACGGGAATCATTTGCTGATGAACGACGGCGCCGTTTTGTTCGGAAAGAATTTGAAAACCAGAATTGCCGTTATTGGCATGCAAGACAAACTTGAAATAATTATCCTGATCACCGTTTCCGAAATATATGCCGACTGACTGTGTGCCCAGCGCAGACCCTGTTGCACCATTAAAAAAAGGTGCTCCTAAAAGTCTGCCGTGTAACGTAAATGTAGATGTGGCCGGTGTAATTGGAATTCCAAATTGAAAAGCATATTGCTGGTTGTTGGTGACAGCATCTCCAGGCTGCGCAGGAACGGATAGCGCCCCCACGGCTCCTCCAGCAATTAAAGCTGGATTATCAACGTCGAATTGACTAGCATAGTTATCGACATAGTTTGCCATCAACCCCGTATGCCCAATACCAAATAAACCAGTACCTGGATTACCATTCAGAAAAGGATAATCCAAAGGAAGTTGTGTATTCTTACCGTTGTTCGCATCCAATGCGAATTTGTCCATAATATCGTTTAGTCCATCATTGTCATCATCTGCATCCCTAAGGTCTGATGTAAAATCCTGATCAAAGTCCGTTGGCTTACTAGCTGCTGAGCATGGATCTGTACCATTAACTGTTTCATCGCCATTGCTGTAACCATCTCCATCATCGTCACGGCTAAAATTGTTAATATCACCAGAGCAATTCGTCGGGGTGCCGACAGGTTCAAAAACAGTTACACCAGGTTCAGCATAAACAATAGACCAAATTGTACCCGGGAAGACGTCTGCGTCTCCCTGTGCAATGACATCCAATGGAAGACCTCCAAAGCCACTAAACAGTTTTGACACACGCGTTACCGCAGTTCCATCTTCTGTTAGTTCAATACGATGTATTCCACTATCCCACGATGCGGCTAACAGGTCTCCTGCCATAGCGCCATTAAAAAAAGCAGTGGATGTGTACTCAGCCATTCCGTTGGTAGAACCACCCCACGTATAGAGTGCACCATCATTAACACCGGGGTTGCGATAATCTGATTCAATAGGGTTAGCCAAAGAGACTGGATAAGGCGGCCAATCTACTGTAGGATTTTGTTCAAAGTGACCTTGACCGGTTGCATTATCAAACCAATACCAACCTGCCCCGGCAGGGTTTGCACGGATGGGAACCGGATGCCCAGCATAGTAGCCACGGCCGGTTACATAATGCAAACCATCGCGATTGTTTATTTTATCATCATTTAAGGTCGGTTCAATCGAGCCGGGTTCGTCGAAAAGGCGGTTATTGGTAACGTTAGGCGTGCCTTCATTTTCCGGATACCCTCCCCAACCTGGATTTCCACCATTGCCGATGGTATACATGCGTCCGTTTTTACCAGGTGTTTTGGTAATCAAAAGATCGTAACTCAACCTAAAACCTGGCGCATAAATTTGAACTGGCCCGCCGATAACGAGTTTAGCTTGATTAAGTCCATCGTTACCGCCAAAAGGATCACCAACATCAGTGCCATCAGGATTATTGGGACGGGTTGGATCATCCAAAGTGGGTAATGTATAAGACCCTCCGAATTGGTTGTCGATCATATCTAAATCAATTTCAAGAATCGCAGCTGACAACGCATATTCTCCCAGGAATCCAAAATTATTGGACGGTGAACCGCCGTTTGTATTTCCTCCCTGCGCTACATATAAAATGTTATTAACTTCATCCAATGCTAATCCATTTGGTGAATGATTTTCTTCGGCTCTGGGAAGGCCTCGCACCACATGAACCATTTGCCATGTGTTTCCAACTTTTGTCAATTTTGAAATCATCCCTGAATTTGTGTCAAGGTCAATGTCACCTAACTCTCCACCCCCTCCGATTCTAAAATCGCTGGAGCAAATGTATAATACCGGATTCGCTGCTGTTCCAGTGACAACAAGTCCGGTAAGCTGTCGCCGGGCGACATTAAAAAGCCCACCTCGATCATCGTGATTCTGGATAGTCTTTATAAGATTAATGGTCTCTGTATTGGTGACTGCATAATTACCCGCACCATTTTTTTGCACAGTGTAAGCGAAGATGGTTCCATCTTGTTGAGTAACATACAACCTGTTATCGCGACCGAAAGCCAAAGTCGTAGGATAGTCAAGTGTTGCTCCGGTCAATTTGCTGGTGGTAAAACTTATACCAGCTTGCCCCTGAGCATCCCAAGCAAAGCCAATTGCAAGAAGAAAAGCTACAGACAGTAAAAAGTATTTCATATTGGTGTGATGGTTTAAGGAGTATTTTATTGTCTTTGTAAAAATCGACTACAACTTATGAAAGTATGTTCGTTGGCAAGATGACCGCCGTCTTCATGTATCATGATTTCTCTCACGGGTCTTCAAAAAAGGTGTCAGATTGTAGCTATTTCGAGAGGCGTTTTTCATAAATGATAATAATCTTTTAGCGTAATGACTATGGTCATGCGTCTTAAAAGATTAAAAAGAATTGCTAACAGGAACAATTTGTCCCATTGGCAATGAGGTGTATCATCTTGAGATATGTTACGTTTTTGAGATCAGTGTTTCTATTTTTCTCTGGATGGCTTTTACATCGGCAATAAGACTTAATTTTTGCCCGTCGGAGCTATTATTTGCAGTGCCCTCAGATGCGCAGAGGAGGTAATGATATTCAGCGCCCCGCTTATTAGCCAGATCATAGAAGAGATGTCTAACATATCTATCCGGAAAAAACTCAAGTACTTTTGTTCCAGGCTCGCAAAAAACAAGGTTTGAAAGGCCGGCGCCATGTGCGCCTACAACTAAGCTCGCAGAATTAAAAATATCCGCTTGCTCAACAACGGAAAGCCCAGACAAATAATGAATCTCAAAGTCATACTCCTTTAACATTTCAATCAACTCACTCTCATTAATTACCTTTCTATTCACAGCAGCATCTCCGCGGGCAATGTATATGCGTTTGTCGCGCACAATATTTTTTTTGGGTCTAACAAAACTATTGTATAGAAAATCACAAATCCATTTGGGATGATGGTCGTCAATTCTCACATAGGAAGCAACAAAAAGCTCATCTGCTTCAAGGTGCTTCACGGCCTCACCGTTTATGATTTTATCAGGCGAAATGCCAAAATGCGTTAGGTATTCCTTTTGATAAGGATATATATAATTTGGAACGAGGAAATAATCAATTTCATCAAACAAGCCCGATTGCTTTAACAAGAATATTTTGGGGATAGCATCAAATACCCAATGATAATAGTAGGTGATCGCGCCCCCTCCAGCCAACATACTGAACACTTTTCCCTTATATTTCTTTGGTGCTATGAATTGCTTTTCACGAAATAAGATATTGTGCTTTCCACTGAGGACGTTATCATTACTCCATTGAAAGGACACTTGTTCTACAAGCAAATTTTCCCGTGAAATCACAGCCATGTTTGCCGCATCATATGAATATAACCGGCCGTCCTTAATTCCTACTATAAAATCACCCGGAAATTGAACGGACATAATGGGCTTCGCATAGGGTGAACAATCCTCAATAAATCTTTTCTCCAGATCAAGCGTAAGGGTGTAGGGTGGTGCAATTTCAATGTATTCGATTGAATCATATTTCTTTTCCTTCGACACATTCGTAATTCCTACCGGCCTGTATTTTATATTGCGGGGCACAAATTTGGAAAGCAGCCGTAATCCCTTACGATATACTTTTGCCGGCAATGTTCTTATTTCCATAAAAAATTTATTATTCCGTTACCTTATTGCAAACCTTAAATATTGTTTTTCGCCAGGTCCTTCAATTGCTAAAATGTATAGACCAGCATTAAGTCCAAGCGTCGATAAATCAAGATCAAGGAGTTGGTGACCCCTTGACAACGTAAACACACCCAATTGAAGATCGGCTCCTGACAAATTCCACATGCTCAAGTTGTATTCACCTTCAGATTTGACATTCAAAGAGAGTGTAATATTTGCCCCTGCAGGATTTGGGAATATGAAAGATTCCGCCGAGTATCTTTCGGATGGAGATGGAAGTTGCGGGATTTCATCAGAAAATATTTTCCTTGCGATAGCCGTCTCACGAATGTATTGACCAACCGAGATGCCGGATATTTTAGCATTGTTTATTCCTGTTGTAAAGGTAATGTTAAGCGTCCCATCCAAAACACTTAAGTTGTCGGCTCTCAACACGTACGCACGATTTATTGATCCCGCGAGCTGGATCAGATCCAGATTTGTTCTCACAAACTGGCCGTCCTCTATATTAATATTGAATGTCCTTGATCCGGTTGCATTGAAATATATCTCGGCCAGGTGAAGATCCACTGCATACGTTCCGGAACTCGGTACGGGAATCGCGTAGGTGAAATTTCCAAAACGTTCACTTTGATAAATCTGATCTTGTGTTGTATTGCTGATCGCGGATGTTGTCGAATATGGTGTTCCGCCGGTAAAGTATTGATCAGCAACCCAAGCTTCTCCTCCAAAGTTTTGTGCTCCTCCACCACTGTTAATCCTGATAACGTTTACCAACTGCGGCGTGCCTGAT
>NZ_JARKMY010000007.1 GCF_029360725.1 Chryseolinea sp. H1M3-3
AACGGCGTAGGTACCCGCTTGTCCTACAGGAATCGCATAACTGAAGTTCCCAAATCGCTCAGTCTGATAGATCGGATCTTGTGTCGTATTGGCAATTGCTGTGGTAGTTGAATATGGTGTACCTCCGGTAAAATACTGATCCACTACCCAAGCCTCTCCTCCAAAATTCTGAGCTGTACCGCCAGCATTAATCCGGATCACATTCGTCAGTGTCGGAGTACCTCCTGATGAGGTAACCGCCAATTGAAAGGTAGTCTGTACCGATGCATTGCTTGCATCAGTCGCTTGTAGTGTAAGCGTTCCGCTTCCTGTTGTTCCGCTCAACGTTAACGTTAATTGTGTGCCCACAATCTGCGTGTTGCTGATTAAGCCTGGATTCGTATTATTTGGAACCGTGAAGGTCAGATTGTTTACGCCTCCATCATCACTGAAGATCTGTCCAAGTTGAAGCACTACGCTTGCTTGTGTATTCGGTACACTCTGTGCTGCTGGTGCCTGCGCTACCGTTGGTGGTGTGTTTGTAGGAGCGCTGCTGTATCGTCCTACCGATATACCTGATATCTTCGCATTGTCTACTACACTGGTGAAAGTGATGTTGATGGTGCCATCAGTAATATTCAAGTTATCCGCACGCAATACATTCGCTGTATTGTTAGCACCATAGGTCTGGATCAAATCAAGATTGTTTCTAATAAACTGCCCATTCTCAATATTAATATTGAAAACCCGTTGACCTGATTGACCAAAATAGATTTCAGCCAAATGTAAATCAACGGCATAGGTACCCACTTGTCCTACCGGAATCGCGTAGCTGAAGTTTCCAAATCGCTCAGTTTGATAGATCGGGTCTTGTGTCGTATTGCCAATAGCCGTCGTCGTTGAATATGGGGTACCTCCACTAAAATACTGATCCGCTACCCAAGCCTCGCCTCCAAAATTCTGAGCCGTTCCACCGGAATTGATTCGAATCACGTTTGTCAGCGTCGGAGTACCTCCCGATGAAGTAACCGTCAATTGGAAGACATCTTCTATGAAAGCATTGCTTGCATCTGTGGCTCTTAAAGTAATAGTCCCTGTACCGGTGGTTCCTGTAAGGGTAAAGGTCAACTGACTTCCAACAATCTGTGTATTGCTGATCAACGCCGCATTCGTATTGGTAGGAACAGTGAAAGTTAAATTGTTTACACCTCCATCATCGTTAAAAATTTGAGCGAGGTTCACTACCAAACTTGACTGTGTAGAAGGTATACTTTGATCTGGGTAAGCCTGCACTACAACCGGTGTTGTATTGGCCGGTCCAACGGTAACGTTGAAATTTGTTGAGGTCGACGCTATTCCATCACTGACCATCACCGTAATAGTAACTGGTCCGCCAATTTGATTCGTAGCTGGTGTAACTGTTACCGTTCTGTTCGCGCCGCTTCCGCCAAATACGATATTGGCGTTCGGTATAATAGTGACATCTCCAGAACTTCCGGAAATTGTAAGAGATCCGATGGCATTATCCACATCTCCTATGGTAAATGGAATCGAACCAGTAGAAGTATTTCCGTTAATGGTTTGGTTAGGTATTGCCGTAATCGTAGGCGGGGTGTTCACAGGAGCTACATTGTACCGACCCACCGCTATACCAGATATCTTTGCATTGTCTACAACACTGGTAAAAGTGATGTTGATGGTTCCATCCGTGATGTTCAGATTATCTGCACGTAATACACGTGCTGTATTGTTAGCACCATACGTTTGGATCAAATCCAGATTGTTCCTCACAAACTGCCCGTTCTCGATATTAATATTGAAAATCCGTTGACCAGGTTGACCAAAGTAAATTTCTGCCAAATGTAAATCAACGGCGTAGGTACCCGCTTGTCCTACAGGAATCGCATAACTGAAGTTCCCAAATCGCTCAGTCTGATAGATCGGATCTTGTGTCGTATTGGCAATTGCTGTGGTAGTTGAATATGGTGTACCTCC
>NZ_JARKMY010000008.1 GCF_029360725.1 Chryseolinea sp. H1M3-3
TTTTCATTCATCAGGCGATAGGTTTTCTTTCTGTTTATATCGTATCCAAGAAGCCGCAGTTCATCGTTCACCATATCATAACCGTAGGCGTTATAAGGATCACTAATCACTCCTTTGATGTCTTGGAGCACTAACGCGTTGCTCACCAGTACTCCATGCTTTATTGTCTGAGTAGTAGCTACCTTGCCACGGGGTCCAGGATGGGATTTGTAATAATAACTACTCCTAGGTAGTCCGACCCATCTTACAAGGTCTTGTATAGAACCTTGATGCATATAATCTTTTACCATACTTACTTTCTCTTGGGTTGGATAGGAGTTTTTTTTAGCATCTCGGTTTTAACCTCAAGCTCTAGAGCCTGCTTAGCAATAATTCGTTTAAGCCTTTCATTTTCCTCTTCCAAAGCACGAAGGGCAGGATCAACTCTTTTGTAAGCTGGTTTTAACCCTTCAGAGCCTTTGTTAAGATACCGTTGCTTCCACTTGGCTAATAAGGCAGGAGATAAATTGTATTTCCGACAAGTCTGCATATAGCCTTCCCGTTCAGCTTCCTGAAGTAGGCTCAATCTGTCTTCAGGTATAAAGGATCGTTTTGTTCTTGGCATATTTTCCTAAATTTAACTGTTACAAATCTGTTTGTTAGATTTTGTACAGTCATTTAGGGGGCTAAGACAAAGTCTTTCTTGAGGCTATTGCATACAACGTGAGTGCATAAGCAGTGGCGGGTTTAGGAGGGCAAAAAAATGTAGCGCAGCGAAATGTTTTGCCCGACCTGCACGTCACTGTCCCACGACACCAAACGTTGTTTGAAAGCTAAAACTACAAATTTACACCAAACCCCGCCATTGATTATGCACAGTGTTATGCACAGTGCCGCGCATCCACCGTACTCTTAACCACACGGATGCCAGAGCTTTGGATGTGTGTCAGCATGTGCGGCTTTGGCATTGGTGTGGTTGTTCGAAGACCTACTTATTTCTATTTCTGATCCTCAGAACCGTCACAGTGATAAGTCCGAGTACGCCAATCAAAGGCGTCCCGAAAATAAACCAGTCCTCAGTCATATGGGGTCGAAATCTAAAATGTCCATGTGATCCAGCAATACCAACCATCAGGAGAAAACATCCTACTACAAGAACTCCGCTAAAAAATACAGTCAAAATTTTCATTGTTGTTCATTGTGATGAAGGTAGTGTAGTTATCTATACTCTTTTTCTATTATGATCTTCAATTCTTTAACTGCTCTTGTTGTGTAGGTGTACGCCATGTTTGTAAGAGCTAATAGGTCTTGCGTCTTCCAGAGATGTCCGTCTTCGTGATTTCTTTTTCCCCCTTCATCTGTGTAGGAAATGGCGGGAACAGACCCGGCAACTACAGAGAATTCTTTTTTTGAATGGCTGTATCCGTCCCGATAGCTGATAAGAAATTCAAACGCATGTTCTTTAGACATATCGAGCAATTTCTGTGTCTCTTCGTAATTAAATTCTCGATGTATTGCCTCAAGCTTACCACTTTTGAAGTATACCTTGTTGTTAGAAAATTTGACGTTCCTTATTTCGGCTAAAATTCTGGCGATTCGATCAAGTACTCCAAATACCCTAAAAATTACATTGTCGACAAACATGTGATATATCCATCCATAGACCTTTCCGCCCTTTCTATCCTCATTTAAATCTTCAAAGTTCACGTTCTTGTTATTTACGACAAATTCTCGAAGGAGAAGCATCGTTTCAATAACCATTCGTCCTCCGGATGGATCATCTTTTGAAATCTCTTTGTCAGGAAATGTCTTTGCAATATTAATGAGAATGCCAATGTGCCATCTCGCTTGTTGCACTAGGTCGTCCAGTTCAAAAAAGAGTCGCTTGACTTCCTTGTACTTTAGTTCCTGATTTAGATTCCCGAGCCTCCCTGATATAAAATTCAGATCTGCTTCTGGCTCTGGAAAATTCTTATCGAGCAATTCAGCATATTGTTTGTTGAAGAAAACGCTGTCCATTAATCATCAAATCTATCTCTTTCCAATAAACCTATTTTGTTTTCCTTGTACCAATTCTGTCTCAAGGTATAACTTGTCCGCTGTTGAATTAATGATCAATGAACCAAAACCGCGGCCATATATCTTTTCAAATGCTTCTGCAAAGCCAATCACCTGTCCATCGATATCATCGTAGTTGGAAATAACATAACACAATTCATCGTCTTTAATTTTCAATTCCTTTTTAGCGAATTCAAAATCATTTGTCCCTGAAGGGATTTTTGAAATGAATCGCATATCCAAAACTTTGGTCCATTGATGATTTAACCTGTCAGTAAACTTTCCTCTCTTCTTTGAATCATTGAGTAGGTACTCCGCTCGATCCCGCTGGTCCTTTGGCAGAAAATTCCTTATAAATAAATCTTGAATTGTCTTGTTGTCCATTGTCCTATGTGCGTGGTAAGAATTGGCTCTTTTGCTTGCTTTGGTGGCGCCCTGGAATGAGCGGCAAGCAAATGTGCCAATGCGCGGTGGCCACTACTCTGTCCGCGCGGCATTGTGCATAACCTTTAGATTCACTTCATTAACTTTCTTTATTCATAATCGTAAATTTTGTGGGTAAGTGGGTAACCGTTTCGGTTATCCATTTATCCACAAAAAAAAAGGCAGCCGATGAACTACGCGCTAAC
>NZ_JARKMY010000009.1:0-534149 GCF_029360725.1 Chryseolinea sp. H1M3-3
AGCAAAAGCAACTTTGGAATAGGTATCGATGAATGTCTGTTGATAAATTCGTCCAACGCCTTTGATGTTACCAACGTAGTAAGTGTCTTGAGCTCCAAGATAACCCGGATGCTCAGTTTCAATTTCTCCAAAAGCTTCCCGTTTTTCTCTCTTACGCTCCATAGCAATCATCTGCGCTTCTGTAAGGATGAGTCCGTCCTGAGCCACTTTTGCTTCTAGTGCTGCCAAGCGTTTTGGAAATGTTTCCATATCGTGCCGTTGCCAAACACAACGGACTCCACATGGAGAAATGAATACGCCTCGCTTACGAAGTTCATTGGACACACGTACTTGACCCAGTGCGGGTTGTTCAATGGCAATCTGAACAACGGCCTCTTCGACTTCGGGCTCGACTCTATTCTTAGGAATAGCTTTTCTACGACTCACTTCCTTTAGAGCGAGCTCTCCACCGGTATCATAAAGTTCTTTGATTCTGTAAAAACTGTCGCGCGAATAACCCATCATGCGACATGCTTGGCTGACATTACCTAAATGCTCAGCTAAATTGATAAGACCTAATTTCGTTTTGATTAACTTCGTTTCTGTTCTCATTTTTCTGACAGTTTAAAGGGTTCAACTTTTGATAGTTTGCACTTCTAAGTTAACCCAACTGTCAGATTAAGTCGAAACTACTTCACATAACTCCTTCATCGCTGCACATGGCACACTTGCCAATTAACTTTCAACAGCCACCTCGAGCGATCCGAACTTCAACACTTCGAACCTCAACACTTCAACACTTCCAACTTCAACGCTAAAAATATTTATACAGCGGATCGGTTTTTAAGCCAACTATTCCTATAATTAGGTTGCTTAAAAATTGATAACCATGAAACACTTCTCGCTAAGATTCTTCCTTGCCTCGTTTATTCTTTCATTTACATTCCTCGCCGTTATAGCACAGGAGCTTCCTAGCGCTAAGCCGGAAGAGCTTGGGTTCTCCAGTGACCGGCTTGCCAGACTGGATGAAAAATTCAATGCGTATGTGACTGAAAATAAATTGGCAGGTAGTGTAATCCTGGTAGCGCGAAAAGGGAAAGTGGGATATTACAAAGCTTTTGGTTTTCGGGATAAAGAATCCAATGCCAAGATGGAGTTAGGATCGATATTCAGAATAGCTTCTCAGTCGAAAGCCATCGTCAGTGCGGGAATCATGATTCTACAGGAAGAAGGTAAGCTTCTTATCCAGGATCCGGTGAGCCGTTTTATTCCCGAGTTTAAAGAAACGACAGTTGCTGTCCGCAAAGAAGGAGGTGGATATGACGTGGTAAAAGCCAAACGCGAAATAACCCTTCGTGATCTTTTGACGCATACCGCCGGCGTTGGATATGGTGGTGGAGCAGCTGCGGAAGAGTGGAAAAAGGCTGACATACAGGGATGGTATTTTGCTCACCGCAATGAGCCCATTGCAGAAACCATTAAGAGAATGGCCGCGCTGCCGATGGAGGCACAACCCGGCGAACAATTTGTATACGGTTATGCTACAGACATTCTTGGCGTGGTAATCGAACGTGCTTCAGGGATGCTGTTGGATCAATTCCTTAAAACGCGGATTTTTGATCCCCTTGGTATGAATGATACCCAATTCTATCTTCCCAAAGAAAAAGTATCCAGGCTCACCAAAGTTTATACACCGCAAGAGGGTCAACCTTTAAAACCGGCACCTGAAAAAGGAACCATGGATGCGCAGGGTGAATATGTAAACGGTCCACGCAAGAGCTTTTCCGGAGGAGCAGGACTTCTTTCCACTGCAAAAGATTATTACCTCTTCCTTCAGATGATAGCGAATGGTGGGGAACTGAATGGTAAAAGAATCCTTGCCCCTTCAACAGTTCGCTTGATGACGGTAAATCACTTGGATAAATTGGTAAATTTTGGTCGAGGCCTTGGATTTGGATTAGGGTTTGAAGTTGTGCAAGATATAGGCCAACGTGGTACTCCAGGTTCTCTAGGCGAATTCAGATGGGGAGGCGCTTATGGTTCTACTTACTGGGTAGATCCAGCTGAACAAATGGTTGTCGTGTATTTCACACAAGTGCGGCCTAGTTCCATTGTACCGGATCAATTGCAGTTGCGCGCTTTGATTTATCAGGCAATCACCGAGTAGAAAAAATATTGGTGAATGAAGCCCTAAAAAATATTCTTCGCTAATATCTTCATAACATCATTTTTGTAGTTCCGCCCAATAGGAATACTATGTTTTCCGATCTCTACATCGGTGGCTGAATACGCATCGATTTTTTCAAGGTTTACAATAAAGGAACGGTGGATGCGCAGAAACTGTTCGCGCGGCAAACTTTCTTCGAGGTAGCTTATCTTTTGTTGCGTTACAATCTCTTTGTCAGGCGTTTTGACTTTCACATAATCTTTGATGCTTTCGATGAACAGCACGTCTGCCATTTTCGTTTTGATCATTTTTTTGTCCACTTTGAAGTAGACATAGTTGTCGGGTGCGACCTCTTTTGCGGCTGGCGTTGCCTGACTGGCAGGCTGGTGTAATACCTTAGCAACCGCTTTTAAGAAACGCTCGAACGGAATTGGCTTCAAGAGGTAGTCAACAATTTCCAGTTCAAAACCTTGTACCGCATAATCTCTGAATGCGGTGGTGAAAATAACTTTTGGCGGCTGTTGTAGTGTTTTTAGAAAATCGATGCCTGAGAGCTTTGGCATCTGAATATCCAAAAAAATTAAATCGACAGAATGCTGTTGTAAAAAAGTAAACGCGGCAACGGCATTTCGAAAAGTACCAACAAGTTGTAACTGCTCAACTTTTTTAACATAAGATTCCAGAATCTCTATAGCCAAAGGTTCATCATCTACGATGATACATCTTACACCCATACGTCTATTAATTTTATTGTAGATTTTGTATTGTAAGAATGACCAGAAAAGTTTCCTCACCATTCATGATTTTTAATTCGTGTTGATCAGGATATATCAGGTCAAGCCGTCGTTTTACATTCTGAATACCAATGCCTTCTTTTCTGCTGATACCGTTTTCAGTTGCCTTATTGTTTTCTACTTTAGTGATCGTTGCATGAGGCTGCACATCAATACTCACTTTTACCCATGATTGTTGTAGATCTTCACTTGCACCATGCTTGAAGCAATTTTCAACAAAAGGTAATAACACCAACGGGGCAATTTTTCTATCTTTTACATCTCCTGTAACGCGGATATCAATATCGAGTTTATCACCATATCGAAGTTTCTCAATATCCGCGTAATTGCGAATGAATTTTATTTCTTTTTCCAGGGGAACCTCGTCGCTGTTGCATTCATATAACATGTAGTTGATAAGCTCGGATAATTTAAGAACCATCTCCGGTGCAAGCGGCGACTTCTTTAAAGTTAATGCATACAGATTGTTTAAAGTGTTGAAAAGAAAATGGGGGTGGATCTGTGTCTTTAAAAATTTCAGTTCCGCCTCCAGCTTTTCGCGTGTTAAAACCTGCTGTGCCTGTTGATTGGCGTACCAGAATTTTAGCAGCTTGATGGCAACCGCCACAAAGGTAACGGGATATATCGCTACAAACATTTTTACAATCTTAGGAAAGTAAAAGAAGGGATCGGCTATCGCAATTGGATAATAAATAGGATAATCGAACGTCATTGCGACATACCGCTGAAAAATTCCAATAACAAAGGATGAAACAATAAGCCACGTGACGAAACCTCCGTATTTACCCGTTAATAAAAATTTAGGAAGTAAAAAATACAAGACGAAATAGGTGAACAACATCTTTCCGGGGAGATAGATGAGTTCTTCGAAAAAATATTGCTGATACTTATCTTCGAACGAACCGTACAACCAGGCATAAAAAACGACATGCGCAACCCAGAACAATATATGCTGCAGGATTCGATTTCGAAAAAGCCAGTCTAATTTCCGTTTCAAGTGTAAACGAGTTAACCAACCTCAAATAACGCGAAGTTTTCGGAAGCGGAATAATTCTTCGCCTGAAGGGTTTGTTTCACTTGTCTAAATTCCTGTTCACACCCCCCAACAACATTTGTCGTTTGGTAAAGGCTGACTGGAAGGTATATGCCATCATCAGGACAGAACGATTTCTTTTCGCCTGTTCCCATCGTATCTTTTCTTGACATTTAAAGGGACGATTATGCGAAGGATATTTTTCATTGTCATAGGTATTATCACGGCCTGCTTCGCGATTTACTTTTTTTCGTGCGCACCGGCCCAGGCTCTAAAATTCAAAATTGCCGACTCGAGGTCTTCAACCTTTGGAACTTCAACACCTCAACACTTCTAAAATCCCTCCGCGGTATCATCACCTCGCGGGTCAGCGCCGCCTTCCAATTTTCCATTGGGTTGTACCAGTATCGCATCGACACGACCTATACCATCGGTGCGTAAATGAATGGCATGACCTAACCTGGATAACGAAACGCTGTCGTCTGCCAACAGTGCGCCAGTCTCTGCAAAAATAGAATCTGGTAACCATTGGCTGTGGATACGTTTTGCCGCTACAGCCTCCTGCATAGTCATTTTGTGTTCAATGACATTAAGTATTGTCTGAAAGACGGAAGTAATAATGGTGGTACCGCCCGGTGTTCCTACAACCATAAATAATTTGCCGTTCTTCTCCAGGATGGTAGGCGTCATGGAACTGAGCATTCTTTTGCCAGGTTCGATTTTATTCGCTTCACCACCGATAGCGCCATACATGTTCGGAACTCCGGGTTTTACACTGAAGTCATCCATCTCGTCATTTAGAAAAAAACCGGAACCCGCTACGATTACCCGGGAACCGTAGCTATCATTCAACGTTGTTGTTACTGCTACGGCATTACCTTTCGAATCGACAACTGATAAGTGCGTAGTTTGTTTTGATTCGTGATCTGCAATAGAACCTTCTTTAATTTCGTGACTCGGCGTTGCACGCTCAGGGTTAAAGTTTTTCATGCGCTCTGCGATGTACATCGGGGAGAGTAGCTCTTCAGCGGGTACGTCAAAAAAGTCAGGATCGCCCAGGTACACCGAGCGGTCAGCATAAGCGCGCCGTTCTGCCTCGGTCATTAAATGTACGGTTGGTGCCGAATTGTGTCCCCACTTAGCAATCGGATAAGGTTCGACAGATTTCAGCAACTGGGCCAGGGCTATGCCTCCGCTGGAAGGTGGACCCATAGATATAACGTTGTATTCTTTATACTTGAATCTCAAAGGTTCACGCCAGGTAGCTTTGTATGTTTTTAAATCCTGATGGGTGATTAGACCATTGCCGCGTTGCATCTCAGCGACCAGGTCGTCCGCAGTTTTCCCTTCATAAAATCCAGCGGCCCCGTTGTCCCGGATACGTTCGAGCGTATGGCCAAGGTCGGTGTAGAAGATGCTGTCGCCGCCTTTCCATTCTTTTATGAGAAACGTAGGCTCGATAGAATTAAACTCCTTTAGATCCTCTTGAAGATTGTTCAGACTTTTCGCTTCCCGTTCGGTCAGCACGAAACCTTTAAGTGCAATGTCGATGGCAGGTTGCACAAGATCTTTCCACGGTAGAGACCCGTATTTTACATGAGCTTCTGCCAGACCAGCAACTGTACCAGGCACGCCGCTGGCCAAATGGCCTCGCGCACTCAGATCTTCCAGCACTTCCCCCGCGCTATCGAGATACATGATGGCTGACGCTGCAGCCGGAGCTTTTTCACGATAATCTAACGTAGTGGCTGTACCATCTTTTTGGCGCAACACCATAAATCCGCCGCCGCCAATATTGCCTGCCGAAGGATAGACGACTGCCAGCGCAAATTGGGTAGCAATGGCTGCGTCGACTGCATTACCGCCCTTTCGAAGTATTGTTGCTCCGACGTGAGAAGCAAGTGGGTGCGCTGAAACTACCATCGCTGAATCTGCCAGTATGCCCACAGTATTTGTTCGACTTGTCTGTTGACTGCATCCGGCAACTATCAGGAATGAAAGAAAAATGTATAGCTTCATCACGTGGATTCTTTAAATTGTTTATAAAAGTATTAATTCCGGTAAACTTTGATGATAGATGAATCTTAGAAAAGAAAAGGCGGCACGAATAAAAGTGCAGGTTCTGGAGCATACCCTTAAATTAATTGGAAAGAAATCGTTTGAGGACTTATACATCGATGCGTTGTGTGATAAAGTTAAAATTTCAAAAGTGACATTGTTCAAATACTTTCCTCAGAAAGAAGATATTTTACTTTATTATTTCCGCATCTGGTGCCTGTATCGTTCGGTGGAATTGGCGACCAAACCGAAAGAAGGTTTACAAGGAATCTATTATGTATTTGATAAAATGGCCGAAGCATACGAAAACTATCCTGGACTGATGCTAAGCTTGCTGGGCTACCTCTCTAACTATAAGCGATCACCCAAACCGTTTCCGGTAAAGGCTGAAGAAAAGAAGTTACTCTTTCCTCATGTGCCTTCCGTAACCACCATTGAAATTCTCTCCCTCGAACAAATGCTTGAAAAGTTTATTCTCGAAGCCATATTCAGAAAAGAAATCACAAAAACGACAAGCACGCAAGACATAGCAAATCTTTTTACAACGGTGTTCATGGGCGGCATTGTTACGGCAAGATTGCGTCAGTTAAGTCCGGTTAAAATGTTTTTTAGAAAAAATGTTGATGGGGTGATGAGGGGGTTGGTTTAGGGTGGTAATCGGGTAATCAGGTAATCGGGTAATCAGGTGATCGGTAGTCAGGTGGTTGGTGATCGGGTGGTTAAAGGTATAAAATCAATGGAATCCAACCGAATAAGCCATTCCCTCCGGTAATACCCTTCCTGGTGCAAATATTACGAAGCCCCCACCGATTACAAACTGTGGTCGGATTTTCACTAGAATACCATGATTACCGATTACCTGTTCACCCGATTACCGAATACCTTCCTACCTGATTACCTTTTCACCAATTACCTGATCACCACTCCCCACAGGTTTACCTTTCGCTCAAAAACGATATTCACGCAGGAAAATCAGCTCTGGACGCGAAGGGATTTTGTTCGTTTGGTTCGTTTGTCTTTTTTGCGATCGTACCAGCGGTGATGGTATTTGGGTTTGACCACCGTAGATGTTGAGCCGGTTCGTTTGCTGCAGGAGGGCAGGAGGAAAAGTGACAGGAAAACGTATAAAAGGATTCTTTTCATGTATTGGAAACCCTAAAAATAGCATTTTTGGGCATTGGGGCGCTAACTTCTTTTAAAGAAACGATTCATTAATTTTTACCGTATAACTACCTTTAAAATAATCTTCATAATAGTAACTTCAATAAATCGAACGCCAACACTTCAACACTACCATGAAACCTGCACTTTTTAGTCTTTTTGTTTTAGTGATGATAACAACCTTGGGTATTGCCCAGGATTTTCAGGAATTTGATCAAGGTGTTGCAAAATTCAGGGCGAAGGATTATGAGGCTGTGATTGAATCGTTTTCACAGATACTATCAAATCCATCGCACAACAAAAAGCTGGATGAGGATTTATACTTTTATCGCGGCCAATCTTACTATCACAAGGATGAGTACCAAAAATCATTGGATGACCTGGAGCAAAGCATCCTTTTGAAACACTACAATCTGGGCGTTATCCATTGGTATAAGGCGCGTTGTTACGACGGCCTCGGTAAAAAAAGCGAGGCAGAATCGAATTATAAGCAGGCGCTTTCTTACGCTGAAAAAAATAAAAAAGTCAGGGCACAGATTCTGGCTGATCGTGCAAACTTTCATGCTAAACATGGTGACAAGCAGGCCGCCGATGAGGACTTGGCCTTAGCAAAAAGCCTGGACCCATCGAACAAAGAGATCGCCGGCACAACGGTCAATGCGTCTAAGGTGAAGCCTACTGCAAACGTCCCTTCACGAAACACGGGTGAAGAGAAGAAAAACACGCAGGTGATTGTCAAGAACAATTCCAGCCAGACTAAGAAACAAGAAACGCCCGCAGCAAGCGCCCCTCAAAATCAGTCTACCGCGGTACAACAAGTTAATACAGGCTTGGTGCCCGCGCTAGCGACGGCTTATAAGGATGAGAAAAGGTATGCGCTGGTGATCGGCAATAGCAACTACAATAAAGATATTGGCATACTGAAGAATCCGGTGAACGATGCGACAGATGTAGCAACAGAGTTACGGAAATCCGATTTCGAAGTTCAACTGGTCACTAATTGTACGTATGTACAGTTGCGCGAAGCCATGCGGAAGTTTCATGAGAAATTAACGAATGGCCCAAAAGATCAGACAGTTGGATTGTTCTACTATGCCGGCCATGGTGTTGCATACCAGGATGAAAATTACCTGGTTCCCATAGATGCGGATGTGAAATTTGAAGATGATATCCTGCGGATGTGTTTTCCGGTGCAGCGCATGGTATTGGCAAACATGGAGCGGTCTAACACACGGATGAATATCGTCATTCTCGACGCCTGTCGAAATAATCCATTCCCCGCGACGACGCGGTCAGTGTCATCAGGTTTAGGCGAAATGAAACGCGCGCGCGGATCTTTCATAGCGTATGCCACGTCGCCGGGATCGGTTGCTTCCGATGGTTCGGGTAGAAACGGGCTTTATACCCAGGAACTTTTAAAGGCCCTACGAAAACCAAATCTCACCATTGAGCAGGTTTTTAAAGATGTTCGGATGAATGTACTCCGCCTTTCCGGTGATAAGCAGTACACGTGGGACAGCTCAAATATTATTGGGGAATTCTATTTTAAACTCCAGTAGTAAAAATTCTAATTCAAAAATTCCAAAAGCGATTGTACCTTACGTGCCGGATTTACGTATCATGGTGTCATGCAGGAATCATTGCAAGAATTCGTGACCGTTTCCCATCTTTTTTAAATTCCATATCAACACAAATTGAATGAACTAAACTTATACGAATGAAAAAATTTATTTGTCTGGCTGGCTGCATGTTGTTAAGTGCTTATGCGTTGATGGCGCAGGAAGAAGGAGTTATTGAAAAGAGATCGAGGATTGATCGAAACAAAGGGATTTTTATTGGACTAGGTCCATCGTTCACCTTAGGTAAAAATATTGGCGACTATAGTGTTGGATTTAATGTGGAAGCAGGTTTTCAGAAAAGACTCAATAGAGTTTTATCTATAGGACCTTCTATTTCTTATATGTATTTCCAATATGATCCTGAGATAACCACAGAAGAGGGAGGCGCTTATGTTGGTTATGGAGACCCGAATAATTGGCGTACAACATTTACTGGCGTGCCTAATCTGAATTATGACTACGGATATGTTCTGAACCTGGAAGGCGGAGATTTAAGCTTGCTTTCCCTCGCTGTAAATTTGAAGTTTAATTTTGTGCCTATCCGGGATAACTCAAAAATATCGGTGTATGGATTTGCAAAGCCTTTTGTGACGCTTGCCATGCGAAAAGAGGTGAATGGATCAGCAGTGCGTTACGCTTATGAGACTTATGTCGATGACCAGAACACGGCCCAGACCAACGATGATATCTTGTACTACAATCAAGGAGATGATACATGGTATCCTGATGGTACCTCGAGTACCTGGGGACCTGATGATTACGATGCATTGAAATCTGACACGGAAATCACGGGCGGAATTTTCATAGGGCCTGGCATTGAAATCTCACCTGCGAAAGCAGTGTCGTTTTATGTGCAGGCGGCCTTTGGATATACCTTTCCGATCACTTATGTAGCGACGAGATCGTACGAGCCAACGGTAGACTCTTATTTTGATGAGGAATTTCCTATGGTTAAAAAAGGATTTCCCTCTGTAAATCTTCAGTTCGGAGTATCTTTTAACTTTTGAGTTTCGTAAATTAGAATTGGTGTAGTTGGTTATGCTTTCAAATTGTATTAAAATATTTTTCCTTGCCCTGCTGAGCATTCAGTCCTTTGCTCAATTCAAACTTTATGAGAAAGGTCATGATAGTTATACGGCTGGAAAATATCAGGATGCGATCATCAATTTCTCACAATATCTAACCAAGCCCACACGCGACAAGTCCCTTGATGTGGAAGTTTTTTACTTGCGTGCACTTTCTTATTATAAGTCCGGCGATTATAAAAATTCAATTCCCGATTTCGAGGAGACTATTTTATTAGATCATAAAAATAAAGGAAACATCTATTGGTTCATGGCTAAAGCTTATGACCATATGGGTAACACCAAGGAAGCTATCGGTGCCTACACCAATGCCCTAAGAGAATTGAATGACAACAAAGAATCAAAAGCAAAACTCTTTTCGGAGCGCGCACACATGCACCTCAAGTTAGGAGAGCAGGCGCTTGCTTATAACGATTTGAAGATAGGCCATACGTTGAATCCTGCAAATCATGACATCAAACGTGAACTAGATAAGTTAGAGAAGCATGGCATAGCACATAATAACACGCCCACACCGGAAACCACTAGGGACGGGGGAGTGGTAAAGAACGCGGATACGAAAAAAGAACATACACCGGTAAATCAAAGTACTGCCAAAGCTGATGTTCCTGCAAAACAAAACACAATCAAAACTGAAAACCCTGTAAAAAAAGAAGAAGTTGTTGCCCAAGCTGATGTTGCAAAAACGGAGAGTTCAACTACAAAGCAGGTCATAACAACCTCCGGCACAACGGCGACGCCATCCGCGGTAGTTGCCAATACGCTCGCTGACTTTTATAAGGACGAAAAACGTTTTGCATTGGTTATCGGTAATTCCAATTATCCTAAATCTATTGGTTTGCTGAAAAACCCAGTGAACGATGCAACCGATTTTGCAAAAGAACTCGAGCTATCCAACTTTGATGTGCAATTGTTAACCAATGCTACCTACGGACAAATGCGGGCCGCTATGTTGAAGTTTAAAGAAAAAGTGGATGCAAACGACCGCGACAAAACTGTCGCATTATTTTACTTTGCTGGCCATGGACTTCAACATGAAGACGAGAATTATCTGGTACCGATCGATGCTACCATTGAATTCGAAGATGATATCGCCCGCTACTGTTTTGCTGTGCAGCGCATGGTGCTGGCGAATATGGAACGCTCCAATTCCAGGATGAATATCGTTATCCTCGATGCTTGTCGCAATAACCCATTTCCGGCGTTGACCCGATCAGCAGGTGAACAAGGACTGGGAGAAATGAAGCGGGCACGTGGCTCGTTTATGGCATTTGCTACAGCCCCTGGGTCAGTCGCATCGGATGGAACGGGTAGAAACGGACTTTACACCCAAGAGCTCATTAAGTCGATACGCAAGCCCGGCCTTACCATTGAGCAGGTATTTAAAGACGTGAGGGCCAATGTGCTTCGCCTTTCAGGAAACCGTCAAAATACGTGGGACAGCTCCAACATCATTGGCGAGTTTTACTTCCGGTTTTAATTAATGGCGCTAAATTCGAAAGTTTTTCTTCGAAATTTTGGAGAAAACGAAGGCAAAGCTATCTTTGCACTCCCTTTTACGGGCTTAGTCGAAGCTCAATGGGAAAAATAGAATGGACCGGTAGTTCAGCTGGTTAGAATGCCTGCCTGTCACGCAGGAGGTCGCGGGTTCGAGTCCCGTCCGGTCCGCAGAAAAAAGCCTTGATTCGTTTTGAATTGAGGCTTTTTCATTTTGCACCCATGAAGTGTTTGGACTCCGTTGCCGTTATATTTCATGCTGCGGCATTCTTCTCAAATTTCCAACGACTTGCTACCGATATTTGATGCTTAATGACATCAAGTAACAGTGCGGGTTAAATATTCCACGCCTGAATCGACGTTGTATAAACATTTTTCTCTATTCCCTGATTCTGTCAAATCAGGGTTTGCCCTAATAGAAACGTCGGTTTTAACAGCGATTTTTGAAGTGGAGCAGTGGGGCTAATTCATTTTTTACATAATCGCTATTGGCTCTATTAGTGGGGTAAGGCACATCATGAAATCGCATTCCTATTTAATTGCACTTCTTTTCCAAATTATCAGTTATGCTGCGCATGCTCAAGCTAATAACTTAAAATTTGATCATATCGGAACGGATGAGGGTTTATCGCAAAGCAACATCACCCGAATCTTTCAAGATAGTAGAGGATTTATGTGGCTTGGCACGAGAGATGGCTTGAACAAATACGATGGCTACAACTTTACTGTGTATAAAAATATTCCCGATGACAAAAATAGCCTGAGCCACAATTATATCACAGATATCATCGAGGATTTTGACGGCAACATATGGGTTACGACGTTCGGAGGCGGGCTCAATATGTTTGATTGGCAAAAAGAGAAGTTCGTCCATCATCCCCTTAGCCCCGACATCTATGCCACAAACTACTTGCATTCAATTCTGCAGGATCACAAAGGTAATCTGTGGATTGGCACTGCTGGTAACGGATTATATATCTACGACAAACACACTAAAAATTTCTCTGTATATCGAAATCAGCCGGGCGATAAAAACAGCTTGAGCGGTAATTCGGTCAATGATGTCATAGAAGATAATGAGCATAACCTCTGGATAAGTACTTCCGATGGCGGTATAAGTTTTTTTAATACAAAGATAAATTCATTCAGGACATTTCAGAATGACCCTACAGATAATAACTCGCTGATTGCTGATGGCGGGACCGTACTTCTATTGGACAAAAAGAATCGACTTTGGGTTGGTACACGTGAAGGACTTGATTTATTTGATAAGGAAAAAGAGACATTCACCCATTTTAGAAACGACCCTGCGGACTATAGCAGCATAGGTGGTAACGTTATTCTTTCGCTCGCTGAAGATGATCGCGGAAACATTTGGATCGGAACAGAAAACGGTGGTTTAAGCATCTTAAATCCGCAGAGCGGAAAATCTGATAATTATTTGCAGGATGATGTTGATAAAATAAGTTTAAACAATAATTCGATCTGGTCGCTCTATAAAGACAAAACAGGTAACATGTGGGTTGGCACTTTTAGTGGAGGGATAAATTTTGTAAACCATGATGCCAATAAGTTTGTCCACTATAGGCACACATCTTCTTCACAAAGCCTGAGCCACAACAGTGTGTGGTCCATCGTGGAAGATTCCAAAGAGAATTTATGGATAGGAACTGACGGCGGCGGGCTCAATAAATTTGATCCAAAGACATCTACTTTCACCTCTTTCAAACATCATCCCTCAAAACCCAGCATCACGGGTAATTATGTTTTAAGTATTGCTGAAGATAATGAAGGAAATCTTTGGCTAGGAACCTGGGGAAATGGACTTTCGATTTTCAATCCCGAAAAAAATACTTTCAAGCATTTTAAAAGCGACCGGTCTGATCCTGGCAGTCTGAGCAGTCCTAATGTATGGACGGTTTTTAAGGATTCAAAAAATAATATGTGGTTGGGCACTTATGGTGGTGGTGTAAACCGGTACGACCGAGAAAAAGATCGCTTTATTCATTACCGACATAGTCGTTCTAATCCTTTGAGTATAAGTAGTAACACCGTAAGTTATTTTTATGAGGATAGAAATAATTTATTATGGATAGGAACAAACGGCGGTTTGAATTTATTTAATGCAAAAGATGAAACTTTCACCAAATTCTCGCACGATGAGAAATCAAATAGCATTAGCAATGATCACGTGTTTTGTATTATTGAAGACCGGAAAGGCAATTTATGGATAGGTACCGAAGTAGGCCTCAATTATTTTGACAGAGCTTCGAATACTTTTACCAATTATTTTTTAAGCGATGGGCTCCCGGGAAATACAATTTTTGGTTTGTTGATCGACGACAAGGAAAACGTTTGGATCAGTACGAATAATGGTCTTTCCAAATATAATCCATCAATAAAAAGTTTTAAAAATTTCAGCGTGAACGATGGTTTACAAGGGACAGAATTTAAAAAGAGCGCGTGGAAAAGTCGCACAGGAAAATTATTCTTTGGTGGAGCAAATGGCTTCAATGAGTTTCACCCGGATAGCATAAAAGACAACAACCACGAGTCTCCACTCGTATTGACAGGCTTCCACATCTTCAATAAACCTGTTCGGGTGGATTCCACGGAAAATGGACCTTTAAAGAAAAATATTACAGACACAAAAGAAATGACGCTAGCGTATGACCAGTACGTTGTTACGTTCGATTTCAGCTGCCTGGATTATGGCAAAGTCCGAAAATTATATTCCTATAAATTGGAAGGCTTCGAAAGTGAATGGAACACTGTTTCGGATAAGCATAGTGCAACCTACACAAACTTAGATGCCGGACATTATACTTTTCGCGTGCGAACATTAAACAGTACCGGCGACTGGTCAAAACAGGAAATTCGATTACAAATTACCGTTACGCCTGCTTATTGGAGTACATGGTGGTTTAGGTCTGGCCTTTTCGTATTGGTTACAGGCGCTGCTGTTTCATTTTATGGTATTAGAATGAAAGCAATCCGACGACAACAAGATGAACTCGAACAACAAGTACAAGAAAGAACCAAGGAAGTCGTTCAACAAAAAGAAGATCTACTAACACAATCTGAATATTTGCAAACCGCCAATAACACCCTGATAAAGCAACGGGAAGAAATATTGCAGCAACAACAGGAAGCTGAAAAGGCAAGAGGGCAGGCGGAGCGTGCACAAATTGAAGCGGAGAGATCACGGGCGGAGGCTGAGAGAGCAAAAGCTGAAGCTGAACGAGCCAATCAGGCGAAAAGTGTATTCCTTGCTACCATGAGTCACGAAATACGCACGCCGATGAATGGCGTAATCGGAATGGCGTCGCTTCTTTCAGAAACAAATTTAAGTGAAGAGCAATTTGAATACACCGAAACAATTAAGAGCTGCGGTGAAAGTCTTCTTGGAGTCATTAACGATATACTGGACTATTCAAAAATAGAATCCGGCAAAATGGAACTGGAAGAGAAAGACTTCGATCTGCGAACATGCATTGAAGAAGTTCTCGATGTGTTTGCAGGAAAAGCGGCCGCTGTCGGATTGGATTTAATTTATCAAATTGATTACAATGTACCTACACAGATCATTGGAGATTCACTCAGGCTTAGACAGGTTTTGATGAATCTCGTAGGTAACTCCATAAAGTTCACCGAGCGCGGGGAAATTTTTGTGGGTGTTCATCTTTTAAATTCCAAAGATGATCAGGTTGATTTAGGGATTGAAGTGAGAGACACAGGGATTGGAATCCCGTCAGATAAAGTTGATCGGCTATTTAAAGCGTTTTCTCAGGTGGATTCTTCCACAACACGTAAATATGGTGGCACAGGTTTAGGATTAGTGATCTGCGAGAAACTTGTTGAATTAATGGGTGGAAGAATACTGGTGGAGAGCGTCGTGGGGTATGGGACGACATTTACCTTTACTATGAAAACGAAAGTAAGTAACCAATCAACCCGAACCTATGTGCATTACAATACATCCGCCTTGGAAGGGAAAAGAATTTTAGTAATCGACGACAATTCTACAAACCGCAGTATTCTCAAAAGCCAACTTGAATCCTGGAAGCTAACACCAACGTTGGCCACTTCAGGGAAACAGGCACTCGAAATATTGTCACAATCTACTGATTTTGATCTGTTGTTGACGGACATGCAAATGCCAGAAATGGATGGTATGGAGTTGGCAAGATCGGTCAGAAATTTTAACAAGAGAATTCCCATTATCTTATTGAGTTCGGTTGGTGATGATCGTTGTAAATTTCATCCCGAACTATTTTCATCTGTCTTAACAAAACCAGTAAGGCAGAGCACACTTTGCAAACATATCCTCATGCAGCTCAAAGAGGAGAAGTTAACCTTTGAAGATACTAATGATAAGAAGAAACTTTCTGTTGATTTCGCGCGCCAATACCCGCTGCGTATTCTTATTGCCGAAGACAATCCGGTAAACTTTAAACTTGCTGAACGGGTTCTTAGCAAACTTGGATATACAGTAGATAAAGCTACTAATGGAGTACTTGCCGTTGAAGCAGTCCAACAAAAACAATTTGACATAATTCTCATGGATGTTCAAATGCCTGAAATGGATGGGCTAGAAGCAACACGGCGAATCCGCCTTTTAAAGCAATCACAGCCAGTTATAGTCGCAATGACTGCTAATGCAATGCAAGGTGACAAAGAAGCGTGCCTTCAGTCCGGGATGAATGACTATACCAGTAAACCTATCAAAATTGAAGATCTCATTATTATTCTTGAGAAATGGGCATTGGTTCTGCAGCGGGCTGATAAAGCGTTGAGCAATTAATCGCTTATCATAAAGCCAAAATACCCGTTGCGGGCAAAAAAGAAGCTACTTGCTAGACAGCCACGGGAGATATCTGCGCTCACTTAAATCTATTTTTCAATTTGATGGTCCTGCTATGGAACAGAGCGATTTCCGTCTAATACCTTTCGCGGCACTTTATATATCATGCCTACGGCACTTCGCTCAATTTGCCAAACGTGCTACCCATATTTGATGCCTAGCGGCACCGAGTTTGTACATCTGATTGATCGGTGGATATTATGGCATGGGTAGGCGGGATTGGTAGAACTGCGCAAAATTATACGCATATTCCTCAGGCGGCGTTGCAAGTCTGTACCATCTGCCTGGAATTACATATCCGGTTCCACCGGCATGTTTAATAACCAAAGGTTTGACCGAGAGGGAGAGAAGGTTTTCTTACCTAAAAAACTTCCAGCCTGAAAAATCATTTATGAGATTGAGCATTTCAAGATGCCTAATTAAATCCTCTTCGCGGATGCGATGGAAAGATAGAATCGTTTGAATATGGCAGTTAAAGATTATGCTAACATTTGTCCGAAGTTGGCGCGTAGAAAACTATGGGTCTAGCATCTCTACACGCCAGCCGATCGGTCAATAAATCAAATTAATTTCCTATCTCAAAAGTGATTGGAATACTGTATGAAGCGTCGACTGCCTTTCCATGTTGACGACCAGGTTCCCATGCTGGCATCGCTGCCACTACACGCACAGACTCCTCTTTAAAAGAAGCATCTACTACTTCGCCAACAACATCAGATGCAACGATTTCTCTCACCTGTCCCTTTTCATCAATAACAAAGTCAACAAAAACAGTTCCTTCAACACCATTTTGGCGAGCTTCCTCAGGATATTTCAAATTTTTGCTGAGATACTTTTTCAATTCCTTCATTCCTCCAACGTATGTCGGGGAAATTTCTGCTTTATAATAAACAGTTTTCCCAGTAGCATCTTTGTATGTAGGCGAAGACTTTGCCTTCTCTTCCATTGCCAGTTTTCTTTGTGCTTCTTTTTCAACACTAGCCTTGGCAATCTTTTCTCTTTTAGCTACGATTTCGTCCGATTTGGACACATCAACAGCTGCTTCTGCTTCTTCCCCTTCAGTTCCTTCAGCTGCTTCATTCTCTTCCTCGGTCGTGTCACTTGTGGATTCTTCTACCTTAGATGTGCAACTTTGGCCTATGACCAACGCTGACCCTAAAACTAAAAGCATGATAAATTTTTTCATAATATGTTTCATTTAATAAACGGATTTATTCGTCGGTTGCGAAGGTCGCGGTTCCACGACGAGATTCGTTACAATTATTGAGTTCAATGTTACATATCTCACGGGTTGCGTCGAAGTGCCGAAATCGACTAAAAGTTAATTCCCGCCTCTTGTACTCAGACAACGTGCTGACTGTAACCAAACTGGCATCTTTAAAAGCGGCACAAACTATCGTATATCCAAATTGATTCTTTACTTGCGTCGCAAGTACCTATAGTGTTGAAAGGCGATGATTCAAATTCTTCCCATCACGGCATGCGGAAAAAGCGATGTCTCCATGCTTGTCGCTCAGGCCTTTAAAATGACGATTCTCATGTTATATTTTCTTTTGAGCATATTAATGCTTTTTGGGAGCCCGATTCTGATTTTTATTATCTTGTAAAGTATTCATTATTAGTCATTCAATAGAATTAAGACCGATCGGAAACCTTAGCTTGGTTCCACTCTCGCTCCACTCTTTCTCCACACTGTCTGCACCATAGGAAAGCTGTTAGAAGGCGAGTGTCCTCAGGATTGCTCCATGCCAGCAGAACCACCGCTACTGCAAGTGTTTTTTACTACTATTCATCTACTGCAGTGCATATGAGTCTTCCTGCGTAGGGGAGCGCGACATTGAGGTAGAAAATGTTAACCGAAGACGGATTTCAACGAAGCGAGCGCGAGGCTCGTTTGTGGTACGCCAAGTGTCTGCGCTTGTTGGTGAGAAACACGCACATGGGCGTAGGTGTAGTACCTGAACAATGCAAGACCAATAGGATTTGATAAATCAGGTTACCGCGTGCGTGTGTATATCATGCCTACGGCACTTCGACTCAACTGTTAATAACGTGCTACCAATATCTAATGCCTACGGCACCAGGGCTGTCCACCTTTAACGATTTAATATCTGATGCATTATGTGTAGCTGAACGATACCATGCGAGACAAAGATGAACTCCATTGCACTTGTTAGTCCCGTAAACTGCTGACTCAATACACTCAAAAAAAAGCCTGCCAGATTTGCATCCGGCAGGCCTTTTCAAAATTCAATCTATTTTACTTTCTAACCAGTTTTCCGTGATCTACCGACTTCGAGGTAGTCAGGCGATAGTAATAGAACTTGTCTTTTCCACAACCGATGGCTGACCAATCGAAGGAGTAAGTCTTGCCTGCGCTAACATGTCCTTCGTATACTACTGCGATACGTTTACCACGTGCATCGTATATCTCGAGGCGAACCTTATCATTTGCTGAGGCTTTGTACTCAAACTTAACCTTGTCCTTGAAAGGATTAGGATATACATGGATCTTCGGCTTGCATGAATGTTCAGGTTCTTCTTGCGGTTCTTCAGGTAATGGATCTACTGGAGGAGGCTGTGTAACCACACATGGCTCGCTTGAAGAAGGATCACCACCACCGGTATTATCCCGAACTATACATCCGCCGGATACGGTATAAGAACAAGTTTGTGTACATCCGTTTTTCGTAATCGTCAGTGTAAACGTCGCGGTGCTTCCTGCATTACCTGCAGTAAATACTGCTGTAGAATCGCCGCTTCCGGAAGTAATAGCCCAGCTACCATCGGTACTTGCTACTGTCCACTCGAATGCAGATGCTCCGACGACACCGGTTGAAAGCACATTACCGGCAGACTTACAAACTACTGGAGTTGTAATCGGCGTGATCAAACATGACCAGCTGACAGATGCAGGTTCAACAACAAATTGTTTTGTAACCACACAACCTGATCCGTCCTTTATGTCAACGGAGTAGGTACCTGTGTTCAGGCCAGTAACATCTTGTGTTGTCGCACCTGTAGACCAGTTGTAAGTGTAAGGGAATTTTCCGCCCATAACTGTAAGATCAATTGCATAAGAACCTTCTTGTCCGCATTGTGAATTGTTTACGGCACTCGTCACCTCAATAGGAGTAGGTGTTAAGATGGCAAAGAATAATGTACGGGTACATCCGCTGGCGTCAGTAACCGTAACTGAATAAATGCCATTCACCAGGCCGCTAATGGTATTGTCTGTGTCACCATTCGACCATGTATACGTGTAAGGAGCAACGCCATCGGTAGGGGTTACGGTAATGGTACCAAGGTCGCCCGAACATGTAGGTTGGTTAACGATGCTGCTAACCTGTAATGGTTTTTTAAACACACTGATGGTTTGTTGTACTGAACAACCGCCGGCATCGGTAACAGTCACTTTGTAGTTACCTGCAACCAATCCTGAACGATCTTCTGATGTAGGACCGTCTTGCCACTGAATGGTATAAGGCGCAGTTCCACCTGATACACTTAAATCAATTGCACCTGAGTTATCGCCTAAGCAGCTTGTTGGTGTCACTATAAAAGTAACCGACATTGAATTGTTAACCCGAAGCGTATACGACCTTTCCACTGAACATCCCAACGCATCAGTTGCTTTCACCGTGTAAGTTCCTGCTCCTGCATTTTGAAGGTCTTCAGTGGTAGCACCTGTACTCCATAAGTAAGTATAAGGAGCGACTCCACCGAATGGAGTGATGTCAATGGCGCCATCAGTTTTAGAACATGATGCGTGACGCAACGATGATCCTAGTGTTAACAATGAACTGTTGGTCAGCATAAACGTTTTTTGTACTGAACAGCCCAATGAATCTGTAACCGTTACTGTGTATAAACCACTGACAAGACTAGTCAGGTTTTGAAGAGATGCGCCATTGCTCCATGCAAATGAATAACTTCCAGTCCCACCACTAACGTTGAGGTCTATCATACCGTTTCCAACGCCCGAACATGAAGGATTAATAATCGACTCGCTAATGAGTATAGGTGCAGGCGAGGTAATCTGATCGGTTAATGTAAGCGTATTGCCTTTAGCATCTTTAATCGTTACAGCATAGTTGCCGGCAGTAAGATTTTGTGCGGTGGCAGCCATCGATCCATTTGACCATGAATAGGTGTATGGCTCCTGACCTTCCTGAATGATGACTTGCATTTCGCCATCATTACCTGTGGGGCAGGTTAAATTTTTCTTTTGTATTGTAGCTAACAGCGCAGAACAATTTTGAGGAGGTTCCGGCTGTTCTTGTTGCAATGTATCGATGTCAACGCATTGTCCGAATTTGGCAGCCACTATGCCTAATTCTTTTGTACAAGTGCCACTGGAGCACCAAGTAAATTTAATCGTGAAACTCTCACCTGGATTAAAGCCACTAATGTCATCAACCTTCAATCCATATACGCCTGTCGTGCGATCTTTTCCAAAAACCATTTTCCAGTTTTCAGAATTCGTCGCATTTTTTATTTCACCGCAAGGTATTGCAATTGAATAATGTGAAAGTCCATAGGTGCGTGCACCATCATAGGATACTTTGATCTCGTATTCAACACACGTTTCAGAAACTGGTGTCTGTTTTACGATTTCAGAAGAGTAACTTTCGTTACTACACGAAGGACTACTTTTCTTTTTTCGCTTCGTTGCTAGCGCGTCTGTAGCAAAGAGCAGGCATAGAAGCCCAATTAAAATAGTATTGTATCGTTTCATAGTGGTTAGTTTGCTCTGTATACAGGGTAACCAGGGCGCACTTCACCATTATACAGGGAATTGGATTTTACCTCGGCGAAAGGAACAAAATTCAGGTCGAATTGGACTTACGAAAAATGGTCATTTTTGACATCAAAATGACCCTCAAAGTGGAATAGGTTGTAACACTGATCTTTGCCAAACGTTGTGCTTGTTTTTTAGCGTTTCAAACATCTTTTGGTTACCTTCTTTAAGATTATTTTTTTCGCCTGGATCGGCTATAAGATCAAAAAGATATTCTCCTTCATCATTCATCAGATATTTCCATTTTCCTTCTCTAATTGCTTTTTGATTCCCAATTTGAAAAGTTCTCCAATAAAAGGTACGATCAAAAATTTTCTGCTTTCCGATGCAAACCGGCAGCAAGTTTACACCATCCAACGTATTGGCTATACTGGATGCATTTGCTGCGGCAAGAATGGTGGCGGTCCAATCCATCGTAATGGCCAATTGATCTGTAGTAGTATTTGCAGGTATTGTACCTGTCCATCGTAGAAACGCTGGCACCCGGATACCACCTTCTTTCAACTCAGTCTTATACCCGGCGTATGGGCCCATGTCTGAAAATTTTTCACCACCATTGTCGCTGGTAAAAATCACCAATGTATTGCGTGATAGATTCGCCTGATCCAAAGCCAACATAATTTTACCTACGGCATTATCAAGGCTTGTCATCATGGCTTTATACTTGTCGGGCGATCCTCCTTCCCTCATAGCCGGGCCAACTAACGAACTATCCAGTGGTTCATCACCCGGCGCCATCCAGGGCCAATGCGGTGCGTTGAATTGCAAGCTTAAAAAAAATGGTTTTGAATGTTTTTGTCCGATGTATTCGGCGGCATGCTTAGCGAACACATCAGTGATATATCCTTCTTCCTGGATGACTGTTGAGTTTTTGTATAGCGCAGGTTTGCCTTTTACTTTATGCGATATATAATCTATTGCGCCAGGATGAAATCCAAAAAACTGATCAAAGCCGTTGTTTACTGGATGGAATTGTTCCTTTAAACCAAGGTGCCATTTCCCAATCAGCACCGTTTCATATCCAGCTTGCTTCAACATGCCTGCAACGGATTTCGAATCTGGTTTTAATCCTACAGCTGCTTCCTTTGGACTTCCTCGCAATGGTTCATATAGACCAACAGTTGTTCGCGCGGGATAAAGACCAGTCATGAATGCTACACGTGAAGGTGTGCAGATGGGCGCAGCTGAATAGGCATTCAAAAATTTAATCCCTTCCGAGGCAAGCTTGTCGAGGTGAGGTGTTTCATAATCTTTACGTCCGTAACAACTCAAGTCCGCATAGCCCAAATCATCTGCCATGATATAAATAATATTTGGGCGACTAGTTTGTGCTAAGGCGTTGCTGAAATTTAAGTTCAGGCAAACCAGTGTTATAAATAAAGTAAGTAAAAAGAATTGTAACCGGTTAACCATAAACACGCTTTGATTGAAGGAAAGAACTGAAAGGATTGAATTGTCTAAAGCTACAACGGAATACCATTTCCTTCAATAACCTTTTTGGGTGATCTTGGAATTGACTTCAGGTCGACTAGATTTAGACATTCAACCTAAAAGTTCTTACCGATCTCAAGTGGTGGCGCTATGCACATCTTGGCAGCGTGAGGCCTTAGACGAAAAACTCTTCGGAAATTATTTTTCCATCCTTAACCTGGTAAACACAAAGCTCCGGCGACTTCATCCGACCTTTGCCTTTCATGGTCATATCCATTGTTAAGGTAAAGGCAATGCTGTTGCCGGCGACCAAAGGTTCTGAAGTTTCAATGCTGTGCATCTTTTCAACCATAGCGTCGAACTTACGACCTTTCTCCCGTATGGCATTCAGGCCCCTGGTTTCTTTATCAAATTCCGGGGTGCTGTAAGGTTCAATGCTCACGACATCGTCAGCATATAATTCGTTGTGCGCACCCTCCCAATTAGCCTTACGGCAATAGGCAACTAGTTTTTTTGCAATGTCCATCGTTTCCATTGTGGTTTTGATTTATGAAATTCAATAATTAATAAAATATGAATAAACAGACGCTCTCGAATGGGCTAACAAGGCTGAGATTATATTGTTGGGATGGGCTTATGAAATCTATGTGCTGGAGGGCACACGCCCGTTTTTAGAAACTCCTTTTTTTGGATATTATTTTAAAGGTGTTTTACATATCTTGGTTCATACTTTAACGTATAAGTGGGGGTTAAGAATAAGTCATGCGGGCCTTTAAATTTTTCGGAATCTTTTTAATTGTATTTAGCTGTATAGAACCATATCATTTTGTGATCACCGACGAATCACCTGCGCTCGTGGTGGAAGGTTATATTTCAGATCAATCTTTTAATGATACGCGTACCTATCCATCGGATGGAAGGTATTTCACTATCAAACTCACCACCACCAGCAACGTTACTAACGTGAGGCCTACTCCAGTTTCTGATGCTGGCGTTAAACTCATTAGTGATGCAAATGAAGAATGGTCATACCAGGAGTCTTTTGCCGAACGTGGTTTATACGAATTATATGATTCTGCCTTTGAGGCAAAGGCAGGGGTTAAGTATAAAATACGGATATCTACAGAAGAGGAGACCTACGAATCTTCCTGGGAAGCGATGCCCAATACCCACGTGCCGCCTATCGGAACCGTTGGATTTGAAGAAACTGAAAGTCAGAAATACGTTATCGAAGCCAATGAAAGTGTATTGCGTACGATCAAAGAAATAAAAACACACATCTCTATAAATGAAAATAATTCAGGAGAAACGATTTACTACAGGTGGAAACTTACGCCCATGTGGGTCTTCATTGCACCTTTGTCGCCTAGTAAAACAAGACCAGGTTACATCTGCTGGGTAACGAGTCGCGATTATCTGAAAACATATTCGCTTCAAGTCGACAATGCCGGCGGATATGATAAAGACCTGTTCAGTATTCCCACTATCGCTAACGAAAGGATTCTGGATGACTTTTCGGTTCTGATACAGCAATACGCGATGACAGAAAACAACTATTTCTTTTGGAAAGAAATGTATGACCAAAATGAAGGAAATGTTTTGGTAGACAAGCCACCCTTTAATTTGCAGTCCAATTTTAAATCACTCTCGGGCGAGAAAAAGATTATTGGATATTTTGGAGTTGTACAGGAGCAGGCTACAAGGTGGTATTTCAATAAAAGTCAGTTAAGCTACCCCGTTAAAAACGCTTTTAAAGAGGGATGCGAAGTGTATTATGGTCCTCCCGCCCCCGGATGTCCCGAGCCAACGCCGGCGTACCCAGCGTGTCCTTGTAAATATTGTTTAGAATATCCCTTCGGAGATGCAACCAATGTACGGCCATCCTGGTGGAAGAAATGACGAATTAGCTGAGGAAGGCATCAAATGTGGTCTGGGTCGGAAGCAGGCGTTTTAAAGGCCTTAAGGATGTTGAATGAAAAGTAAAAAGAGCTCATTTGGCAATTCTATCCCAATTAATTACGGATATTTCGCAATCCTTCTAACTTTGTGCCCACATAATAAACCCTATGCTATTGGATTTTGAGAAGCCAATCGCGGAGCTGGAAGCGAAACTCGGTGATATGACGCATCTGACCAGCAACAGCGATCCGGAAGTCCAAGCCGCCGTAAAGGCGCTGGAAAAGAAAATATTAGAGTTAAAGAAGGAGACGTTTGCTAACCTTACGGGATGGCAGCGTGTGCAGTTGTCCAGGCATCCTGACCGGCCTTATACCCTGGATTATATTTATGAGATCACAACTGACTTCATTGAAATTCATGGAGATAGAAACGTGGGCGATGACAAAGCCATGGTAGGTGGTTTCGGTAGCATTGATGGCCAGACTTTTATGTTGATTGGCCACCAAAAAGGCAGAAACACGAAACAACGGCAGATGCGAAACTTCGGAATGGCAAATCCCGAAGGATACAGAAAAGCGCTTCGGCTGATGAAGATGGCCGAGAAGTTCAATAAGCCTATCGTTACTTTCATAGACACTCCAGGAGCCTTCCCTGGCCTCGAAGCGGAGGAGCGTGGGCAGGGTGAAGCGATTGCGCGAAACCTGAAAGAGATGTTCATGCTGAAAGTGCCTGTAATTTGTTTAATCATCGGAGAGGGGGCCTCAGGTGGTGCACTGGGTATTGCTATTGGCGACCGCGTGTTGATGCTCGAAAATACCTGGTATTCTGTGATCTCACCCGAATCATGCTCATCTATTTTATGGCGGAGCTGGGACTATAAAGAACAGGCCGCGGAAGTATTAAAGCTTACCGCCAAAGATATGCTGTCAAACAAACTCATCGATGGAATTGTAAAAGAGCCACTCGGTGGTGCGCATGTCGATGTAAAATGGATGGCGAACGAAGTCAAAAAGGTGATCCTTATAAAAACTAGTGAACTTCTTAAACTGCCTACTGAACAACTTATAGAACAACGCATTGCAAAGTTTACGGCAATGGGAGTGGTGAAGGAGTAGTGGGTAAGGTAATCAGTAATCGGGTAATCAGGTAATCAGGTTTGGGTTATCGGTAATCAGGTGATCGAGTGATCGGATGGGTGAGTTGGTTTTTTTTTAAATAAGCGTCACCTTCAGACTGCAGACTTCAACACTCAGAACCCCAACACTCCAACACTTCGCACTCCAACACTTTACATCCATGAAACTTCATATCATAGAAACTGGATTTTTTAAGCTTGATGGTGGGGCAATGTTCGGCGTCGTGCCGAAATCGATCTGGCAAAAGACGAATCCGGCAGATGAGAAAAATTTGTGTACCTGGGCCATGCGTTGCCTGTTGATTGAGGATGGCAATAAGGTGATCCTGATTGACAATGGAATCGGCACTAAACAAGATGAAAAATTTTTGAGTCATTACTACCTTCATGGTGATGACAATCTTATACAATCCATTCGTGCGGCAGGCTTCAGTGAAGATGATGTTACCGACATGTTTCTCACGCACCTTCATTTTGACCATTGTGGAGGAGGGGTGAAGCTGGCCAACGGTAAGCCTGAGCTCACATTTAAGAACGCACAATATTGGTCGAATGCTGATCAATGGAATTGGGCGGTAAAACCTAATGCCCGTGAAAAGGCCAGCTTTCTGAAAGAAAACATTTTGCCGATGAAAGAAAGCGGTCATTTGAAATTCATTGACCCCGGGATTTCTCCTTTTCCACAATTCGATATTTTTTATACGTCCGGACATACCGAGAAGATGATGATTCCAAAAATCAAGGTTAATGGAAAAACAATTTGTTATATGGCTGATCTGCTTCCGTCAGTCGGGCACATACCCTTACCGTATGTAATGGGCTACGACGTGAGGCCGTTGATCACCTTAGAAGAAAAGGAAAAGTTTTTAAATGAAGCGGCGGACAAACAATACATTCTTTTTTTTGAGCATGATGCCGTTAACGAATGCTGCACCGTGAAGCACACCGAAAAAGGGGTTCGATTAGACCGCACCTTTAAATTAAGGGAAGCCTTACAGGAGGCTTCCGTCTAAAAGCCATTATCGACAATAAGATCTCTGTAATCGTAGCGCCTGAAGCGTAGGGCAACTGCTGTAGGCTTTTCATTACCTTTAAGAAATTTTTAATTAAACAGAGATTGTTAGCACTATGAAAATAGGACTCGCATTATCCGGGGGCGGTGCAAGAGGGATTTCCCACTTAGGTGTTCTAAAAGCACTCGACGAATTCGGGGTTAAAATAGATTGCATCGCAGGCACCAGCACGGGTGCGTTGGTAGGTGCGCTGTACGCTTATGGATTGTCGCCAGAAAAAATTCTGGACGCAATTATCGGCACAAGGTTTTTTGCTTCACTACGTCCCGCCTGGACATTAACCGGACTTGTAAGCATGAATGGGCTTAAGGATTTGATTTTAAAATTCATTCCGGAAAATAATTTTGCATCGTTAAAAATTCCCGTCACCGTTGTGGCTACTAACTTAAACCAGGGAAAGGCCGAATATTTTACCACGGGAGATTTAATTCCAGCAGTTTTGGCATCGTCGTGTGTGCCTGTACTTTTTAATCCCATCCAATTCAATGGAGGTGTATACGTAGATGGTGGTATTGTGGATAACCTTCCAACGCAATGCCTTCGAAACCAATGCGAGTTATTAATCGGATCGCACTGCAATTTTATCAGCAACCAATTTGACGTAAAGAATTTTCGATCGGTTGTTGAAAGAAGTTTACTGATAGCAATCAGCGGAAATACAATCAATAGTAAAAATATTTGTGATATTTTAATTGAGCCTACCGAGTTGGGGAATATCAGTGCATTTGATGTCCGCAGTGCGCGGAATTTATTTAACGTCGGTTATGAATTTATGTTGAGGAATTTTGTAAAAGAAGATTTCGAGTGATTGGCAGTCCATGCGCACCGGAAAAAAAATCTTTATTAGTGGAACTTTTAGTAAACCCTTTTTAAAGTTCTCCGTACAACACATCAATTAAAACTATAACCAACAATATGAAAAAGATTACAATTTTAATGATTGCGATGTGTGCAACGGTAGGGGCTTATGCCCAATTTAATCAAGGGCGGATGTTAGTAGGGGGTTCACTCGCATTTCAATCCGTTACTAGTAAATACAAATTCGATGGACAAACTACTACGGAAGGTAAAAGTACTGACTTTTCGATCGCACCGCAGTTTGGTTATTTTGTAATTGACAACCTGGCAGTAGGCGCTACGTTAGACGTAACACTTTCTAAATGGAAAGACGACGATGGAGATTATGAGAGCACCGCTACCATTTTAGAATTCCAACCCACCGTACGTTACTATCTTCCTATGGGTGTATTTTTCCAAGGTCAATTTGGAATCGGTACAGGTAAGTACAAGGATGATGAAGATGGGAATGTTGACGAGGAAAAATTTACCAGAACTAGTTTTGCAGGTGCAGTAGGTTATGCGATCTTCCTGAATGACAACATCGCTATCGAACCAATGATTGGTTACGGATCAAGCGGTGACAAATACAAAGATGCCGATTACAAAGATATCAATAATGGACTTTTTGTACGCGTAGGTATACAAGCTTATCTTGGTAACAAATAAGAACGCAATTAGCCATAATAAGAAGGGCCTCTAGCCATAGGGGTCCTTTTTTTATTTTGCTGTAGGCGCGACCTTACCTAGCGCAATTAAAATGAAAGGAGCAAGACCCAATTAAACAGTACCTAAACCGTTGCGCGCTATTAACATTGCTCATGTCAGTGGTGTGAAAATAACTTACAAAGTTTATAATGACCATAATTCTTCACACCAGGCTGAGGATTTTAATACACAACCACCATTGACGGTTAGTCGTAATTAAATGATTTTTAACCGTCATAGTGCTGCTTTGTAGATTCGATCAATTTACAAGAGCTGTTTTACTAGCTTTGTATTTTAAAACTATAACCAAAGCGCATGAAAAAATTTCCAATCTTAGCCATCACATTGTTTGCAACAGTCGGGGCGTTCGCCCAATTCAATCAAGGTAGAATGTTGGTTGGAGGAAGTGCAGAATTTAGTACAAACACCAATAAAGACAAAAACGGATCTACCACTGTCACTCAAGGTACCCAAACAAGGTTTACCGTTTCACCGGATTTTGGATATTTCATCATTGATAACCTAGCCATTGGAGCTGAGCTTGGTTTGACCCTTAGCAAATGGAATTCTAAAAATAATAACAGCGCGGATTACACGGGAACAGCCGTTACCTTCAGTCCATTTGTCCGGTACTATTTGCCCATGGGCATTTTCTTTCAAGGAAAATTTGGCTTAGGGACGTCAAAAACTTCATACGATGACTCTTTTGCAGATTACAAATACAATACTTCAAATTTCGCACTATCAGCTGGATATGTGATCTTCCTGACAGATAATGTTGCCTTGGAACCCGAGGTTGGATATGGTACCACCAAGTCAAAAGCGGACGACTCGAACACAAAAGATATCAACTCCGGAATATTCATGCGCATAGGATTCCAAATTTATCTCGGGAACAAATAACCTATCGTACAATAAAACGTTTAGACCTCTGTTATAGCAGAGGTCTTTTTTTTTAAGGCATCATCTTTGATTAAGGTATTCAAAAAACTATTCATCTATGAAAAAGATTATTATCACGTTATTATTTGCAGGAGCCTCCCTTTATTCCTTTGGGCAAACTCAGTTTGCTATTGGTATAAAAGGAGGGCCTAATTTTGCTAACATCAACACTGATGCGAGTGCTGGGGAAAATTACAATGCCAGGACTGGTTTTCACTTAGGTGCGTTCGCATTAATAAAAGGGGAGAGGGTCGGTTTTCAACCGGAAGTGTTATTCTCACAACAGGGATCCAAACTAAAATACAGCGGTAATCCTGATATTAAAACCAATTTTAGTTATATGAATATTCCGCTCATTCTAAAACTCTATACAATAGCGGGTATCAATTTGCAGGTAGGTCCTCAGATAGGTTTTTTGACATCGGCTAAACAAGAACTGCCGACAGGTACTCAAGATATTAAGGATGACCTGAAGAAAACCGATATAAGTTTAGCCCTTGGGGTGGGATGGGATTTGCCGTTCGGGTTAACCATCGATGGCCGGTATAATTGGGGGCTGTCCGACATTAATAGCGGTGCAGCACCTGGTAGTGTTAAGAACCAAGTGTGGCAATTTTCAGTAGGCTATAAGTTGTTCAGATCAGGTAATTGATTTTAAGCGAAAGAAAGAGACCACCTTCGGGTGGTTTTTTTTTTATCTAATCGACCTTGATCAAATAGTAATTCTTTTTCCCTTTTTGCGCCAGCAGGTATTTATTCTGCAATAATGAAAACGACCCCTTACTATTTGCGTCTTCAACTTTTATTTTATTAATACTTACACCTCCCGCCTGGATCATTTTTCGCGCCTCACCTTTTGAGCTGAACACCAGCCCATTCGTTGTTACGGACAATAAATCGGTTACGTTAGCATAACTTTCAAACGCAGCACTGCTGATCGTCGTTTGTGGAACACCTTCGAACACCGACAAGAGGGTTTCTTCATTAAGGCTTTGCAATTCCTCCGTAGTAGAATTGCCAAATAAAATGTTTGATGCTTTGACTGCCAGGGTGTATTCCGCCTCGGTATGAACACGGGTGGTGATATCTTTGGCCAAAACCTGTTGAAGCTTCCGCAAGTGTGGAGCAGACGCATGATCCTTTAACAAGCTTTCAATTTCTTCCCGCGATAATTGAGTAAATACCTTGATAAAGTTTGCAGCATCCTCATCGGAGGTGTTCAGCCAATACTGGTAAAATTTGTACGGTGATGTCTTCTTCGGGTCCAGCCAGATGTTACCGGATTCTGTCTTTCCGAACTTGGTGCCATCCGCTTTTGTAATCAGATTAGTTGTTAATGCAAAGGCTTCTCCGTTACATTTTCTTCTGATGAGTTCAGTGCCCGTTACAATGTTTCCCCATTGATCCGAGCCCCCCATTTGAATCTTACAATTCTTGTTTGTGTAGAGCCAATAAAAATCAAAACCCTGAACCAACTGGTAAGTAAATTCTGTAAATGATAAGCCGGACTCCAGTCGCTTTTGAACGGAATCCTTTGCCATCATATAATTCACAGTAATATGCTTACCAACTTCACGAATAAAATCCAGGAATGTAAAATTCTTGAACCAATCGTAATTGTTCACCATCTCCGCTGCGTTTGTACCACTAAAATCCAGGAACTTCTCCAGCTGTTGCTTCACACAAGCGACGTTGTGTTGCAAGACATCTTCTGATAGCAAATTTCTTTCAGCGGATTTTCCAGAAGGATCGCCGACCATACCCGTCGCGCCTCCTACCAGGGCATAAGGTTTGTGACCCGCACGCTGAAAGTTTAAAAGGGTCATGATTTGAGCTAAATGCCCGATATGAAGAGAATCAGCAGTCGGATCAAACCCGATATATCCTGAAACCTGCTCCTTTATTAAAAGATCTTCGGTGCCGGGCATGAGATCATGCAACATGCCACGCCACCGAAGTTCTTCCACAAAATTTTTAGCCGCCATTTTTGAAATTTGGCACAAATATAAAAAAGCAACGGTGTGGATCTAAATGTTTTGAGTCAATGTTGCAACCTGTTCCACGCGGTGATTCTCTTCCATTGTAAAAATTTCTTTCAAGCCACCGCTGATTAAATCGAAATACCAACCCAGCAAAATAGGATGATCACTTTTCTCCCAGGACTTTTGAATGACTTCGAACTGGCTCAGTTTAAGGATCTGTGCTTTGATATTCAGCTCAGATAAAAGCTGTTTTTTTTGATCCAGGTCGAGGCCGCGGAATTTTTCAAAGTTTACCTCATAAATTTCACGCAGTTCCTCAAGCCATTTTTTGAGATGGGGAGTCTGGTGATTTTCAGATAGCACTTCGTTGATCCCCGTGCAGTGGCTGTAACCACAAACGATGATGTGTTTTACATCATAAACCTGAACCGCCATTTCGAGGGTTGCCATTAAACTGGCATCATCCTCTCTTACCTGCGTTCCAATATTTCTGTATACTAATAAGTCGCCAGGACCCGAGCTGATTAATTCACGCACGGGCACCAAGTTATCGAGGGAGCCAATCCAAAATATTTCCGGATTACTTACTGCGGCTAAACGGTGAAAATAATTTTCATCCAGGCTGAGCTTTTCCAATGCCCAGGCCTTACTTTCCAAAAACATTTTTTCTTTTGCTGTCATGCTTTAAATATTGAATTGTTAGCGGCGACGGACTGCTTTAGTTCTACTGATATATCCCTGTTGGATGCAGACTCACGGAAATCATTGATGGTCTCCAAAATATCCTGATCAATAAATACTGACCTCGAGCCATCAATAATGACCTTGCTGCCAGCAGGAATATCTTTGAACGTTTGGCGCAACAACGCCTTATTTAGAAACGAAACATCCTTTGTCAGACGGATCAGGTAATTATTTTTTTCATTTACACTGAATAATGCCTTATGGAAATTAGATTTTAAGACAAAGAATAATCCCACGAGAATACCAATGGTGATTCCAATTAGAAGATCCGTTACAAGAATTGCCAATATCGTTACGACAAAAGGTATAAACTGATCTTTGCCTTTGGAATACATGCTCTGGAAAAGCGATGGTTTGGCAAGCTTATAACCTACCATAATGAGAATGGCAGCCAGCGACGCTAATGGAATTTGGTTAAGTGCATTTGGAATAAGAAAGGCCGTAAGCAGAAGCAGGATGCCGTGTATGATGGTTGAAGCCTTTGTTCGTGCTCCAGCCGCCACGTTGGCTGAACTTCTTACAATTACCGCAGTCACCGGCAAACCTCCAATCAATCCACTAACCATATTAGCCATTCCTTGCGCTTTTAATTCCTGGTTCAATGGACTTGACCGCTTAAAAGGATCAAGCTTGTCCACCGCATCAATGCTCAAAAGACTTTCCAGGCTAGCCACGATTGCAATGGTAAAAGCTACTGTCCATATCGTTCCGTTCATGACATTAGAGAAGTCCGGAAATGTAAACTGACTGATAAATGAAGAAACGCTGTCTGAAACCGGCAATAACACAAGATGCTCCTTACCAAGAGCGATGTCTGAAAAGGCACTTGTGAATAACAGATTTACCAGAACGCCCAGTGCAACGACAATGAGAGGTCCCGGTATGATCGTTGAAAACTTTTTGTCTCTGATGAACGGCTTTTCCCAGAGGATGAGAATAAACATCGAAAGTAGGAAAATGATAACAGCTCCTAGGCTTACGTAATTGATGGCATTCAAAAGTTCAGTAAACGTATTTTCACCATCAGCCTGTACAAAACTTTCATCTCCAACAAAATCTTTATCATAGCCTAGGGCATGCGGAATCTGCTTTAGGATCAAAATAATTCCAATCGCCGAAAGCATACCCTTGATAACGGCGGAAGGAAAATAATTTCCAATTGTACCGGCCTTCAAAAAGCCTAAGATGAATTGAATAAGTCCTCCCAAAAAAACGGCGACGAGAAACGCTTCAAAGGAGCCAAGCTTTGTAATTGAAGCAAGAACGATCGTGGTGAGTCCCGCGGCCGGGCCACTTACACTCAAGGCGGAGCCACTCAAAGAACCTACAACAATTCCTCCCACAACACCTGCGATGATACCAGAAAATAATGGTGCTCCTGAAGCCAGTGCCACTCCTAAACAGAGTGGCAAGGCTACCAGAAATACGACTATACTGGATGGCAGGTCGTGCTTAAAATTCTTTAACGGATTAAATTGATCAGCACTCATTTAAACCTCCTCTGCTTCAACTGGTGTAACCGGGACATACTTGTTTTCCACGCGGAAGATGGGCTCCAATTTTGCCGAACTGTCGAAACTCACACCAAGATCTTTTATTAAACCAGTCTTGAGACTGTATACCCAGCCATGAACCTTCGGTTCATTTCTTTCTTGCCAGGCGTTTTGAATAATTGTAGTTTTGGTCAAATCCAGCACTTGCTCAATGACATTTAGCTCAACGAATCTGTCAAACCGTTTTTCCTCATCCTTGATCGAATTCAGTTCGTCACTGTGTGTGCGGTAGACATCTTTGATAAAGCGAAGCCAATTATCCACCAGACCGTATTGTTCATTTTGCATAGCGGCTTTTACGCCTCCGCATCCATAATGACCACAAACGATCACATGTTTTACTTTTAAAATATTGACAGCATAATCCAATACACTAAGCAAATTCATATCAGAATGCACAACCATGTTGGCAATATTTCGGTGAACAAATATGTCACCGGGCTGGGTGTTTGTAATTTCATTGGCGGGTACTCGGCTATCGGAACAGCCTATCCAAAGAAATTGAGGGCTTTGTCCTCTAGACAATTTGTCAAAAAATTCGGGATCTTGCTGGAGTCTCTTTTTAACCCACTCTTTATTACCTTCAAGTAATGAATTATATAATTTCATTTTAGTTAGTTTAACCTGTTATAGATTTTGCTTACTTCTGATTTTGATCAATCAAAATTTTAACATTCACTTGGCAGCGGACCCAATCAAGTTTGATTACCTGTTGAAATGAGCCGAAATAGAATGTTAAGCGACGAAAACGCTTTCGTCAAAATGGTTGGAAACTAACTAGACTTCGGGAGGGGGGCTGTATATTTCGTAACTTCCAAAGAGCGGTATACCTTGATTAAATACCGATCTCTTCTTACTTATCTGTACATTGAAACTGTGAATGGTGTGCGCTGCATAGCTGAAGATCAAATCAATTTCTTTAGCAGAATGATCCTCATCTGCGCCACCGAAAACATCTTTTTCTTCCTCGGCAGCACTGCTGGAAATAAGCTTCGCGATGTTTGCTACCATATCCTTATCCTGATTAAGTTTCAGCGCAGAAACTTCAAACAAGAAAAAACTCATATTAAGAAAAATCAGGCCCGTAAAAACGGTCGCGATATTCTTGAATAAGGAGTTTCTAAAAATCAACATGCTGCAAAAATACCTTTTTTTATTCGTTACAACTATTCCGTTATTCAAACGGTCTTTCCACCGGATAAAAACCCGGTTAATCCGTTTGATTTAAAAGATGCGCCTGACAAACAATAATATTTAACCATACATTCTCAGATTAGTTTATTTTTGAAACCGATTCTCAGATCATGTATGAATTGATATTGCTTTCAATGAAACGACTAAAAGAAATGAAAGTTTCAATCGTGTGTCGCATAGAATCTTTCCCTTTGAATACACAAATCAATTATTAAGTAACAACCTTATCTGCACCACCCAACAGTTGAACATCTTTATGAAACAGCCTGAATCATTAGAGCTCGTAGCCGAGTTTCACAAGACTTTTAAACATCCCATTCTTTCGACCCCCACGATTCCTGATGAAAATCGGTGTAAGCTGCGTGTGGCGTTAATTGCTGAAGAATTAAAAGAATTAGAAGTTGCGATCCTTGAAAAAGACATTGTAGCAGTAGCCGACGCGTTATGCGATATTCAATATGTGCTTTCCGGCGCCATTCTGGAATTTGGATTGGGTGAAAAGTTCAAAACACTATTTGAGGAAGTACAACGGTCCAATATGAGCAAGGCATGCAAATCAGAAGAGGAAGCGATAGCTACAGTGGAACACTATAAGAAAAAGGATGGTACAGAATGCTATTATCACAAAGAAGGAGACTTATGGCTCATCTATCGAAAGGTGGATAATAAGACGCTGAAGTCGATTAATTATAGTCCCGCAAGTCTGGACAAAATTATTCTTGGCTAGACCGTTCGCGGAAAGAAGTTATATGTACTTGGAATGCATACTGTTTAGGGCTATCATAAAAGTTAAACATAAAACTCGAACTGGAATACCGTGTCCTGGCCGCGCATCTGTAACGGGTTAATAGCAAGTATATGCGAATCATTGTATGCCTTAATGAATTCTGTTCGGCTTATCCGCAATTTGCTTTGCCCGGGTTTAATGCGATGGTATTGCATCCTTCCGGATGAATTCGCAGTAGCACTATACAGGTAGCTGAACTGTAACCCAATAGGCGAGGGAATGTACCTCATATTTACTTATATGAATTACTAAAGTCCTTACTTATAATTGAGTTTTGCATGGAGTTATACTGTGCCAGCAGGGCATATGCTGAGTTGGGTACATACTCAAATCGTTTTTCCAGTTCTTCGATTTTGATGCACAATTCGCGCACGTAAAAGCGTATTTGCTCTAAATCCTTACAATCTGCTGGCTTTTCAAAATTACGGGAGGTAAACCTTTTTAGCTCATGATCGGCTTCTTTTCGATTCAGTGTTGCCATATATTGTGCATTAATACACAATTATAGCAAATTGAAAGCCTCTGTTGAAACTTTTTGTGTGAAATATTGCACGGAAGTTTTATAGGTATGCTCACCTGTTTATTTACTTTTTAGCTTTACTACGGTTTCGTAACCCTCTGAATAAAAGAGAATTGATAAGGTTATTAGAAAGTTTTTAATGAAAACACCGAAGGTAAATTCTATTATATTTTTCTCTTTTGAATGGACAAAAATTGAATCAGCTTCATTTTTTTTATAATACCGAAAGCACCTTACGTCCATAAATCTGCACCTTCGGATATGCATAAACCAACTAATTCGTTTTAATTATTATATTTAAAATTCTCAACTGCTTATGGAAAACGTACCCTCAAGTCCTTTCTTAAATCTTTGGCATTTAGCGATGATCACCGGCGCAATTGTGATGACCGCTGCTGCAATCATCATTTATGTCATGCACAACATCCGGGTGTCGACGATAAAGGACTACAAGGGCAAATTCAATTATATCAGTGAGCATGAGATTAAGAACTACAAGCGCGTATTTGTATGCCTTGGACTTGCCAGCATGCTGCTCATCAACATGTATGGCATGGGAAAGCTTCATAGCATTGGTGTTTGGTTTTTTGTGAGGCTATTTATTTCCGTTGCCGGGGGCACGCTGGTAGCATACGTGGCATTTTTAATATTGGAATATTATTATCCAACAGTGTTGAACCGAAAGCTCAACAAATGGAGATACATGCCAAGAATTGGGAGCTCAGGAACGCCGCTTAGGTTGTTAAGCGAAGAGGAAGAAGATGTTCATCTGGCCGAAGGGATGCGCGCGGAAGAGAATGTCTTTTCAATTGACTACGATGTTTGGATAGACGAAAAGACAGGGGAAGTCAAGATTGAAAAATATCCTGGACATCTGCAGGCCTTAAAGTGCAACAGCTGTGGTTTTTACACCATGAAAGTGGTCCGGGAGGAAATCACCCGCCAGCCGGGAAAGGATGTCACAGGCGAACTCATCAAGCACTATCAATGTTACTATTGCAAATCAGTCAGGGCCACTGCGTTTAATATTTCAACACGGGAAGCCGATGATTATAGAAGCATGGCAAAACACAATTTTAAGAAAAACCGGGACATTGACTTAGTGAGAGTTGAAATTCATAGTTCTACCGGTGGTAAAAAGTTTTTTGAGTTCCAGACCATTGGCCAAGCACAGAAATTTTTAGATGGATACGATACTGAAAAAGTGTCCTGAATAAAACCGCTAAATAACCGCATATAGAATTTTTTGACAGATCTCTGCTACTATCCGTAATCTATTTGAATGAATTTGCGTTTGTAGGGGAGGGCATGACATTTGCCATGTGTATATGAAAAGTTAAATCCAATGACAATGAAAAAACTATTTTTTGCAGGGTTCAGTGTGGTCGCTTTGTTGGCCTGCCAACTTTCTTTTGGAGCAGTCGCAGATACCACCACATTGCGATCAAAACCTGTTTACGGAAAGGAAGCAAAAGTAATAACCTATATCCTGGATAATAATCACTACCGAAAAATCAAATTGGATGATTCACTGTCATCGGTTATCCTCGACGAATACATTAAAAGCCTGGATAATAATAAGACGTATTTTACAACGGCCGACCTACAGCAGTTTGAAAAGTATCGTACAAAGATGGACGACCTTATTCGCGCTGAAAATGTTGAAGTTGCCTATCTGATTTACAATGCATTCAGAAAGCGCTTCGACGAAAGAATGAATTATATCATGACGCAACTCGTCAACCAGCAATTTGATTATTCGGTCGAAGAATATTATGAAACTGACAGGGACAAAGAACCCTGGTGTAAATCGGAGGCTGAGTTGAATGAAGTTTGGAGGAAGGCGATCAAGAGCCAGGCACTCAGTTTAAAATTAGCTGGAAAGTCACAGCCTGACATTGAGAAGACATTGAAAGAACGCTACGAGCGATTTGCCAAATCCATCAAGCAATTTAATAGCGAAGATGTTTTCAGCATGTACATGAATTCGGTAACCGAATCTTACGATCCGCACACGAATTACTTGTCGCCAAAAGCAGCTGACTTATTTAAGCAACAAATGAGTTTGTCGTTGGAAGGCATTGGCGCCAGGCTGCAAACGGAAAATGACTATACCAAAGTTGCTGAAATAATTACCGGTGGGCCTGCTGAAAAGAGCGACCTCATTCATGTGAGCGATAGGATTATTGGCGTAGGACAAGGCGCCAGCGGCGAAGTCGTCGACGTAATCGGCTGGAGAATAGATGAAGTTGTTAAATTAATTAAAGGTCCCAAAGGCACCACGGTAAGGCTACAAATCCTGCCAGCTGAAACCGGTATTAACGGACCTTCAAAAATGATCACGATCGTTCGGGATAAAATCAAACTGGAGGATCAACAAGCAAAGAAAAGTGTAATTCACTATCAAAAGGATGGTAAAGATCAGAAATTGGGCGTCATTACCTTACCGACTTTTTACATGGATTTTGAAGCCTATCAAAAGGGTGATCCCAACTATACGAGTACCACGCGCGATGTTCAAAAACTAGTGAAGGAACTTCAGGCTGAAAATGTAGCAGGAATTGTGTTGGATCTTAGAAACAACGGTGGCGGTTCTTTAACAGAAGCAATTGACTTAACAGGACTATTTATAAAAGATGGGCCCGTCGTTCAGGTGAAAAACTCCGCGAATAAAATTGAAACGTTAACCGACGACAATCCTTCTTTGATATATAATGGTCCGCTGGTGGTGTTAACAAATCGTTTCAGCGCTTCAGCTTCTGAAATTTTCGCCGGTGCCATCCAGGATTACCACCGCGGTGTAATCGTAGGTGAATCCAGTTACGGCAAGGGAACTGTTCAAACGGTCATCAATTTGAACCGATTTATCAATGACCCTAATAACCAGGTTGGTGAACTCAAAATAACATTCCAGAAATTTTACAGAGTAACTGGAAGCAGCACTCAGCACAAAGGCGTTACGCCAGATATTAAATTACCTACACCGCTAAGCCCCGAACAGTTTGGAGAAAGCTCTAGTCCAAGTGCGCTGCCATGGGATGAAATCAGAGGCACGTTATATCAAAAGACCCCGATGATCAATGACAAGGTCATAACGAATCTCACAAAATCTTATGAGGATCGATTGAAGTCTGATGCATCGCTGCAACGTTTTGTGAGTGAAACTCAAGAAACCAGTAAAAGTTATAAAGAGACCAGAGTCTCATTGAATGAAGTGGCCCGTAAGAAAGAAATGGAGGAAGCTGAGAAGAAAAAGGCAGCGAACAAATTAAATACAAAAATCGTGGGTAAAGAAGGTACACCAACAGACCTGATGGAGATGGATGATGAATACCTCCGGGAAGGACTGTTTGTGCTAAGCGATTTGATTACGACTAAGTTGGGCTGATAAACGTTTGACATCATAAAAAAGGCAGGAGGATTACCTGCCTTTTTTATTTTTAGGTTTGCTGGAATCGCTCATTAATTCATATTTTAAACTTTATTTTTGAGCGAGCCATAAAGAAACCTCATGAGTGAAGAATTACTCAAAGCGATTTTACAACTTTTTGCTATTGTTGCTCGTGAACATGTTACGGAAGCCGAACGCAGTAACATTAAAGAATTCCTGAGTCTCCATCTGAATAGAGATTCCATCAATTACTATCTAAAACTGTTTGATGAATTTGCCTCCTCCACACAAATCGATAAGCGACAGGATTTGACCAACGTGGATGCTGACACACAGCAGTTCGTTGACGACTGGGCGAAGATCATGCAAATTGTGAAGCAGGTTAACCAGGCGTTGACCATGCAACAGAAGGTAGTGTTGATTGTGAAGACTATTGAGCTTGTATATGCCGATGAGCATATTTCCGAACGACAGGCAAATCTCGTTTTTTATATCGGGCAGTCGCTGAAAATTCCTTTGGCAGATGTTCAGGCATTACAATCTTTTGTAATCGGAAAAGACATTGATGATCTTGCTTCAAAGAATGTTTTAATCATCGATGAAGGATCAGGAGAATATCCGGGACCTCGGATTATTGAAAAGGATCTCACGGGTCTTATTGCTATCATCCGCCTGCAAGACTCAGAGATTTACTTTATCAAATACCTCGGCATCACAACACTTTATCTTAACAGCATTATCCTTAAAAGCCGGAAAATTGATGTGTTTCCGACCGGTAGCACTATACGGGGTGATAAGGTAGGGCCTATTTATTACAGCGATATTATTGGCAAGTTTCTTACCGATGAAAGCCAGACGAAGATAACATTTACCGCCGACCACATTTTCTATCATTTTAAAACAGGGAGAGCGGGCCTCCAAAATATAAACATCGCGGAAAAAGGAGGCAAGCTAATCGGTTTGATGGGAGCCAGCGGGTCGGGAAAGTCTACGTTGCTGAATGTACTTAACGGAACAGAAAAACCATCGAGTGGAAGGGTATTTGTAAACGGAATTGATATTCACGAGAGGCCCAACGATGTGCAGGGCATTATCGGCTACGTTCCTCAGGATGATTTGCTGATTGAAGAATTAACCGTTTTTGAAAACCTGTATTATGCTGCAAAACTTTGTTTTGGACACTATTCGGAAAATGAGATCATAGAACTCGTCCTGAAAGTATTGTCAAGCCTTGGACTTACTGAAATACGAAATTTGAAAGTAGGGTCTCCGCTGGAAAAAACTATCAGCGGCGGCCAGCGGAAAAGATTGAATATCGGATTGGAACTACTCCGTGAACCAACCATCCTTTTTGTTGATGAACCAACGTCAGGCCTATCCTCGAGGGACTCTGAAAACATCATGGACTTGTTAAAGGAATTGAGTTTGCGTGGAAAAATGGTGTTTGTTGTTATCCACCAACCCTCTTCCGACATATTTAAAATGTTTGACACATTGATCATTATGGATGTCGGTGGTTTCCAAATTTATTATGGAAACCCGATTGAATCTGTTATCTATTTTAGGGATATCATCAACGCCGCCAATAAGACCCAAGGCGCTTGCCCCGAATGTGGTAACATCAATCCGGAACAAATTTTTAGCATCATCGAGACCCGCGTTGTTAATGAATATGGCAGGTTAACGCAAACACGAAAAGTTTCGCCAGGTCAGTGGTATCAATATTTCAAACAGAAAATTAAGCCACCAAAGATCGAGCATGTCAGGGAAACCTTGCCTGTTGTGCAGGAAATTCCCAATTGGCTGAAGCAACTTCGGATATTCATCACCAGAGACGTTCTTGCCAAGCTTGCGAACAAACAATACCTGTACATCAACCTATTTGAAGGTCCGGTACTTGCTTTTTTCATAGCCTTTATGGTGAAGTATTACAATACGACGGAAGGCACCGGAGCCTATAGTTTCTACCACAATAAGAATATACCCGTCTATTTTTTTATGAGTGTGGTGGTGGCCCTATTCTTTGGACTTACCATGAGTGCTGAAGAAATTTTTAAAGATCGTAAAATCCTTAAGCGTGAAAAATTTCTGCATCTAAGCCGGAGCAGTTATCTTGTTTCGAAGGTTGCTGTCATGTTTTTTATATCTGCTATCCAGACCTTTTTATTCATATTAGTGGGTAACAGCATTCTGGAAATTCCGCTGCAGGAAGCGCGTTATTGGGTAATTCTTTTTACTTGTTCATGTTTTGCCAATATGCTGGGATTAAATATATCTGCATCTTTTAATTCTGCAGTCACCATTTATATTCTTATTCCGTTGTTGATCATTCCTCAATTGTTACTAAGTGGTGTTGTTATCAGTTTTGATAAATTCAATCCGCGTGTAACCGAGCCCATTGGGGTACCGTTGGCGGGCGAGATAATGGCATCCCGTTGGGCTTTTGAAGCGTTTATGGTGACGCAATTCCGTGACAATAAATTTGAAAAGAAATTTTATGATCTGGATAAAACAATAGGAGACGCCGAATATAAACGCATATACTACATACCGGCATTGGAATCCAAATTGGCTTATTGTCTACATAACCGGTCCCAGTGGAGAAATTCACGCAATACCCAGATGACAGCAGCGCTATCGTTGTTAAAAAGCGAAATTGGTAACGAATTGAAATTTATTGGAACAGAACATTTTAAATATCTCGATAATTTAACCATTGGAAAATTTGATTCTACAGCCTATGAAGGCACGGCAGCTTTTCTTTCTACACTTAGAAAATATTATGGCATTAAACTGCAAAAAGCAACCGAAGAAAAAGATCGGCGTGTTGCTGATTTAACATCGACCCCTACAAAGAATCTATTGTACGAGGCAGACAGAATGAATTATACGAATGATGCAGTTACGGATGCGGTCATGAATGTTTCTGCCACACAAAGAATTCTTGAATACAACGGTGCATTAATTCAAAAGATTTATCCCATCTTTCAAGACGATCATAAGCCTAAACATGTTTTAGATTTTTCAGCAAATCTTTACCAGCCAACAAAACATTTTGGTGGCGTTTACTGGAACACGTTATATTTTAACATTGTTGTTATCTGGTCGATGACGGTTGTTCTTTTTATCACACTCTACTTTGATGTGTTAAAACAAATTGTCACCAAGCTTGAAGGGAACCGGAGATACAAAAGGAAACCAAAAGAATAATTTCATTAACCTGAATATTGTAACTAACTATTTTGATCATGACCAAAAATCTTTTCATTCCAGTACTGTCGCTGTCGTTAATAATGGCATTTGGTTGCTCGACCAAGAATAAAGAATCTGGCAACGATCATCAAGATCATGAGGCAATGGGTGAAGATTGGAAAGAAATGGATGACTTTCACATGGTGATGGCTGAAGCCTTTCATCCCTATAAAGATTCGTCGAATTTGGAGCCAGCAAAACAAAACGCTGCCGAGTTGATGGAAGCCGCTGACAAGTGGGCACAAGCTCCTATACCAGAAAAATTCGAGGAAGATGATGAAGTGAAATTTAAAATAAATCAATTAAAAGTTGATGCTGCAACGTTCGTTGACGTCGTAAAGGCGGGCGATGATAAAGCAATAGGGGAATCACTTACCAAGCTGCACGATCTTTTTCATGAGCTTCAGGAGTCGTGGTACGGCTCGCACGGCGAGATGAATCATCATTGACGATCTGGAGCACGAACAGAACTCTTGCGCGCGAATTTTTTTTATCCCCATTTTCATGGAGGCTTTTAGCAGATCAAGCCTAAAGTCATCAACAGGTAATGACTGAGATCGTTTACAAGACTCGGGCACTCTTTTACATTTGTTTTTAAAACCAACCCCTGACATGAATTATAATCGTAGACTTTTGCTACGCACAGCGTTGCTGTGTGTATGCTGCTGTTTTTATTTTATCTCGAACGCTGCTATCATTTATGTTAATCCGTTGGCCGCTGGCTCGAACAACGGAACCAGTTGGGCGAATGCCTATACTTCTCTTAACAGCGCCCTCGCATCAGCCGTTAACGGTGATCAAATTTGGGTTGCACAGGGTGTCTATAAACCTACAACCCAGGTTGATGTTAATTTAAACGGCGGACTTGAAGCCCGTGAAGCTACCTTCCGCATTCCTGATGGCGTGTCACTTTACGGAGGCTTCAATGGCACAGAGGCAACCTTAGAGGAACGTGATTGGCAAAGTAACGTCACCATTCTCAGTGGAGACATCGATAATAATGACGTTAACCTTGACGGTAATTATATCGCGGAGACCACCGGTGATTTGGCAGGCAGTAATGCTTATCACGTTATCTATACGGAGAACGTCAATGGCTCTACTTCGCTTGATGGATTCATTGTAACCGGAGGGAAGGCCGAATTTGCAGGCGATGTCAACGATGCCAATCAGGATGGCGGTGCATGGTATAACAGACTAAGCGGCGTGATAAATGCCAGCAGTCCTTCCATCAAGAATACTACTTTTCGGGGCAACTATGCATCTTCAGAAGGTGGCGCGATCTATAACACAAATGGTTTAGCAGGCGGTGCTGTGCTATCACTCATCGAGAATTGTAAGTTCATCAGCAATGAATCAAATTTTGCCGGTGGTGCAATCAGTTTGGGATCCTTTCAGCCAGGCAATTATCAAATGCACATTGTTAGTTCGGAATTTACGTCTAATGAAGCCTACAGACGTGGTGGTGCGATTTATTTAGTAGGCGACCATATTACAATAGATTCAACCAAATTCCTTAGCAATAGCGTTACCGTGATTATGCCAGGGGAAACAAGGCCAGGTTCCGGTGGCGCCGTGGCGATGACAACTTCCAATGCCATTTTTAACCATTGTATTTTTGATAGTAATAGTGCAACAGGAAATGCCACGGGTGCTTTTGAAGGCGGTGGTGGTGGCGCGGTCTATATGTCAACGAATGAGCCACAAAATACAACGCTTGGTGCATCGGAGCCAAAATTTATTAACTGCGGATTTTATAACAACGTTGCGAATGGAAATACTGCAGCATGGGGTGGCGCTGCGCTTCACTTGAGTGACGCCGGCCAACTTAGGCCTAAATATGTGAATTGTGTTTTCTCTGGCAATGAAGCACAACATGATGGCGGCGCGATTGCAAACTTTACCAGAGTAATAGGTTTGAATGACGAAGCATTTGTTCCTGAATTGAAGCCAACATTTACCAACTGCACTTTCACAGCAAATCAGGCTGGGTCCAGGGGCGGCGCCATCTACAATGATGGCTACCTTCACATGGGGGTTGAAGTTCTAAATTCAAGGATTGAAAATTCTATTCTGTGGAACGATGGAGCGACAGTACAGGGTCCCGAAGTTCATAATTCCGGCGGAATCAATATCGTTGCCTATTCTTTGATTGAAGGCTCGGGTGGAAGCGGTGGTGGATGGAATAATACGATCGGAACGGATGGTGGAAATAATATTGACGAAGATCCTGATTTCGTGAATGAAAGCGATCCAGATGGAGCAGATAATGTTCCGGCTACGGGAGATGATGGTTTACGATTAAGTAATACATCGCCCGCAGTTAACGAAGGAAACAATCTCGCTGTCGGTCTTGCGGGAATAACAATAGATTTCGCGCTTGCCGACAGAATCCTTGGTGCCAACGTCGACATGGGCGCGTATGAACGCGGTGGCATAATACTTCCCAACTTCGATATTTACTGGCTTGAAGAATGGAGGCCATTTCCTCCGGTTTGCCTGAGTTGCCCCTGGTCGTTTACTTTGCTTGACCGAACGATACAGTATTACATATGGGACGGTCCTGCGCAGTTGGTAGACAAGGGAGAGACCGCCTACATCAAAGGCCACATCGTCAATACCAAAAATAAGAAGATGGGATTTGATGTTTACCTGAAGCTTGTAAACAAACACGATTGGAATGCCTGGAGCAACAAGGGACGCACTTATAGTGCCCTTACACTTGAGGCAATATTAACGGCAAAAAGAACACATACCCGTTGGACGTTCTGGGAGCTTTCGGGCGAAAGCTATTTGAAAGGGACAGGAGAACTCTCTGGTGAACTCCAGCTTACTCATGCACCAGCTAATTTCAAACTTGGATTCCAATTAGGCGAGGGTGCCAACGGATGGGATAAGGATCGTGGAATAAGTGGATCTTTTGCCTATAAGGGAACACTGCGATATAAAGGAAGCCGGTTACCATTGAAGGGACACGGCAGTATGAACGTTGATGCTACACCATGCACAAAAGGATGTGTTCCACTAGACGAGTCGCCGCGTGTTGCAGAGAACCAAACCATGATACCGGAGGTCGAGAACACAACCTATCACATCAGTGCCTACCCGGTTCCTGCCACTGACCACATTACTATTTCCAATGAAAGCCTCGCGGCAGGAAAGTATGCAGTGAAATTTTATGACAACCTGGGTACTTTAAAAAAGTCAGAAAGCTTTGATACCGATAATGGGGATTTCGTCGTATCGATAAGTGACCTCGACCCAGGCATTTATGTTCTCAAGTTGATTGCTGCTTCAGGTGACGTCTTGACGAAAAAACTGATTGTAGAATAGAATTTATTTGTTGGCTTGATCTTATGGAGGCTGTAAAGCGATGCGCTTTGACAGCCTCTTTTTTTGGAGTCTGTCGGGGTGTGTCATGGTTAATGTTTAAGAAGACAACAGTTAACATTTATCCTCAGGTAACTATTGTTTGCAACAGGTTTATTTCTACTTATATTTCCAACTTGACAATCGTGTAACGTAAATGGAAACTACCGTCCTTACCCGCCAGGAGAAATCAAAGCTCTGGTTTGTTATCGCAGCTTCGTCCGTTGGGACATTAATCGAATGGTACGATTTTTACATCTTTGGAAGTCTTGCCATCATTCTTTCAGAACAGTTTTTTCCCCAGACAAATCCGACAGCCGCGTTTCTTTCGACGTTAGCAACATTCGCTGCAGGTTTTATTGTCCGGCCTTTTGGAGCTATTGTTTTCGGGCGCCTAGGCGACCTGGTGGGCAGAAAGTATACATTCATGATTACCCTCATCCTTATGGGCGGATCGACTTTCGCCATTGGCCTCATCCCAGGATACAGTACGATCGGAATATTTGCACCTATATTGGTTTTAATTCTTCGCTTGTTACAAGGTCTGGCATTAGGCGGTGAGTATGGTGGCGCGGCAACTTATGTAGCAGAACACGCGCCTGCATCCAAAAGAGGTTTCTACACGAGTTTCATTCAAACTACTGCAACCCTTGGCCTATTTGTTTCTATTGGTGTCATTTTGGCGGTGCGTCAGACTATGGGCATTGAAGAATTTAATGTGTGGGGTTGGCGTATTCCGTTTCTCGTATCGGCAATATTGGTAGCGGTATCCGTATTTATTCGATTACGCATGGAAGAATCTCCATTGTTTACAAAAATTAAAGCTGAGGGAAAAATTTCTAAAAATCCTATCAAGGAAAGTTTCGGTAAAAAGGAAAATCTTAAACTCGTTCTTATTGCACTGTTCGGAGCAACGGCGGGCCAGGGCGTCGTTTGGTATACCGGACAATTTTATGCTATGACGTTTATCGAAGCGACTTGTAAAGTCGAATTTGTTCAGACGCGGAATATTATCGCTGTAGCGCTTCTCATTGGGACACCATTGTTTATTTATTTTGGATGGCTGTCTGATAAGATAGGAAGAAAGATGATTATGATGATTGGTATGCTTGCGGCTGTGCTGCTATACCGGCCTATTTATAAACAAATGTATGGGCTCGCAGACGTCTCGGGCCAGCAGGAAATTGTAGATCAAAGCCGAATTGAAAAATCAAAGGTCATTACAGCACAAGGAGATTCTATTATAACGCAATCGCATATTAAATTGTATGCTGAAGGCAACACTGTGATCGATAGAACGGTTAAAACTGTTCCAGGAAGCGACAGCCAGATTAAATCAAAAACCGAAACGAAAAAAGAAGTGCTGCTGAGTAGTGAATCTTTCTGGCTGATGATTGGTCTTGTATTGATCCAACTTGTCATGGTAACCATGGTGTATGGGCCTATTGCTGCTTTCCTCGTCGAACTTTTTCCTACCCGCATACGCTATACTTCCATGTCATTACCCTACCATATAGGGAACGGAATTTTTGGTGGCTTGACGCCTTTTATTGCAACATCCTTATATGAGGGCAGTAAATCACCGGCGACACCAGGAGGAGACACCTTTGCAGGATTATGGTACCCCATTATCGTGGCGGCCGTTTGTTTTATTATCGGAATGATATTCCTCAGTAACAAAAGAGTTGCTGACGTTGTAGAGTAAAAGTCTTCACTGGCTGACTTACAACGATAGTATTAACTTTGTTTTGCTATGCCATTTACACCAGCTCACTCTGCAATTATTTTGCCTTTTATAAGGTCAAGGTATTTTTCTGCGACTGGATTAATCATTGGGAGCTTAAGTCCTGATTTTGAGTACTTTTTTAAAATGAGTGTGAGTGGATTGCACAGTCATACAAAAGCCGGCCTGTTCTATTTTGACTTGCCGGTGACCATCATGCTCGCCATCGTCTTTCATCAGATCGTGAAAGCGAACTTTATCGGAAACCTGCCCTTGTTTTTGCAAAGACGATTTCAGGATACGGTGCAGTTAAACTTTCTCGACTATCTGAAAAAAAACTGGTTGATTTTTCTGACATCGGCATTGATAGGCGCAGCATCTCATATCTTTTGGGATAGTTTTACCCACAACAACAGGTTTTTCGTGAGACAATTTGCTGAAATTTATCAATCAACGTCAGTGCCTTTTCAAGGAGCGAACTATCCACTTTTCTATGTTCTTCAACAAGTTAGTACAGCAGTGGGTATGACCATCGTTACATTGTACATTCTTTTTAAAAAACCTGTGCAGGATGTAGCCTTGGTAGCACCTAAAATTAGCTATTGGCTCTTGGTGTTTGCAATTGGTATCGCCGTGTTGCGAATTCGTTTTTTTATTCATTCCTCCGATTACAATTTGGGTAACGTAGTGGTTAGCGGCATTAGCGGATTATTAGTTGGTGTAGTATGTTGTGGATTCATTAATTTTAAGAACAACATACTTTATCAGAAAGCCTGAATGGCTAAACGAAAATCACAATGGGCTCAAGTAGGGAAACGCGAGGTTGAACTGTCAAACCTTGATAAGGTCCTTTTTCCAAATGATCATGTTGTAAAGGCGCAAGTAATTGAATATTACCTGAAAATAGCACCGACTTTGTTGAAGTATGTAAAAGGCCGCGCCCTGACTTTAATCCGTTTTCCGGATGGTATCTATGGAGAAAGCTTTTACCAAAAAAACCGGCCGGAGTGGGCACCGTCATGGATAGAATTTGTGACCCTCGGCAAAGAGGCAAAAGATTATATCATCGCTACGGAACCTGCGCTCCTGGTTTGGCTGGCAAATCTCGCAGCCATCGAACTCCATCAACTGCATAGCAGGCAACCGAATTTTGAATGTCCTGATTACATGGTGTTTGACCTCGATCCTCCGGAGGGATATTCTTTCAAGAAATTAATTCCTATCGCATTTGAACTCAAAGCGTACATAGAATCGTACGGCTACACGCCCTATGTGAAAACTACAGGTGGCAAAGGACTACACATATGTTGTCCCATTGAAGCATCATGGGATTTTCATTCTGTATTTGAAGCTGCAGACCTTATTGCAAAACCATTTGTTGAAGAACGCCCGAACACAGTGACCCTCCAAATCAAAAAAGATGCACGCAAGGGCCGGGTACTGGTGGATATTTTTCGAATCCGCTCAGGACAAAGCATCGTTTCGCCGTATAGTCTTCGGGGTAGAGAAGGCGCACCTGTATCCATGCCGCTTACTTGGGATGAACTAAAGGATGCGGAAAGTCCGCTGGATTATAATATCCATAACGCCGTAGAAAAAATTTCAAATGACGGGGATGCGTGGGAAGGATTTGAAGCATATGCTGTTCCTTTACACACGAAGAGAAATAAAAGTGAACCAAAAAAAAGTGTATCAAAACCAAATCCGAAACACAAATCTCCTGAACAACTGGAGGCCTATGCCAAAAAGCGTGATTTCAATAAAACGCCGGAGCCTTCAGCAAAAATAGTTGAAGACAAAGGCCATCGGTTTGTGGTTCACCGTCATCATGCATCCCGTTTGCATTATGACTTGCGTCTTGAAAAAGATGGCGTTTTAAAATCGTGGGCTGTCCCTAAGGGGTTACCGCCACATCCCGGAGTAAAACGGCTGGCAGTGCAAACGGAGGATCATCCCCTTGAATACTTAACCTTCGATGGCAAAATCCCGAAAGGCCAATACGGTGCCGGCGAAATGTGGATCTATGCACTCGGCAAATATCAAATCACAAAAGACAAAAAAGACGGCTTCTACTTTCGGCTAAACAGTAAAGAAATCACCGCCGAGTACCGCATTCATAAAACGAAAGAGAAAGAATGGCTGTTGGAAAGGGTCGACGAGCCACAGGTGGATTTCTTAAAAGATGAAGTGATGCCCATGTTATCTGAATCGACGGATAAGCCGCCCGTTGGTGACGATTATATTTATGAACTCAAGTGGGATGGAATTCGGGCATTGATCTCTTTTGAAGACGGAGAGATTAAAATCAGGACGCGGAATCAGAATGATGTTACAGGTCAATTTCCTGAACTGCTGATCGGTGAAAAAGCGTTCCGAGCCACCAACGGATTGTTTGATGCTGAAATCGTTACGCTTGATCCTTCTGGAAAACCGATATTTAAAAAGGTGATCAACAGACTGATGAGTACGGGGGAAGCCGCCATTAAAAAATTAACCAAAACGAATCCTGTCCATTGTTATGTTTTTGATTGTCTTTATCTCGACGGCAGATCGCTGGTCAATGAACCATTATTAAAGCGCAAGGAATGGTTAGCCGACGCCATCCGCCCTGATACACCATACCGTCTCAGTGAACATGTGGACGATGGTCATTCGTTATTTGAAGCAGCCAAAGGTCATGGCCTGGAAGGTATTATGGCAAAGAAGAAAGACAGCAAATACACCGTAGGAAAGCGAAGTGATTGCTGGATAAAGGTGAAGGTACGCCAGGCCTGTGAATGCTACATTATCGGATTTACAAAGGGTAAGGGAGACAGAGGTCAAACTTTTGGTGCCATGCACATTGCTGAAAAAGTGGGTGATACATTGCACTATCGCGGCAAAGTGGGCACAGGCTTCGATGACGACACAGCAAAAGAAATAGCTTCCACATTAAAAAAAATTAAAGCTGTCAAAAGACCCGATGTAGTTGGCAAGCTGTTAGATGAGAAAGTGTCCACTTGGCTCGAGCCCCATGCTATGGCGGAAGTAAGTTATTCCAAGCTCACACCTGATAAAATGTTCCGCGAGCCAGTGTTCATCCGCATGCGGCCTGACCTGACTATTTAAAACTACTTGCAGATTTCCTTTTGCATTTTTTCGCTGACCGCAAGTCCAAGTGATTCTGCCTTTCGTAAATCCAGGCAAGCTTCTCCAAATTGCTTTGCCCGTTGTCTGGCGATGGCACGATTGTAAAAAGCAGCAGCATAATCCGGGTTATGTGTGATGGCTACGGAGTAATCTTCGATAGCATCTTCAATACGACCTTGTTTGCTCAATACGTTTCCGCGGTTAAGCCAGGCTTTGTCAAATTTTTCATCCAACTCAATTGCTTTTGTATAATCAGTGTAGGCACCTTTCAAATCATTTAGTTTTTCTTTTACGTGACCTCGGTTCAACCAAATTTCAGGATCCTTATCTTCTATTTTCAGCGCACTGTTATAGTCTTCCAAAGCGCCCTTGTAATATCCACCTTCCATGCGCTGATAGGCACGTTCCAGGTATGGGTATAACATGCTGGAATCACTTGCAATTGCTTTCTCGAGATCATCTTCCATGGACACTGTTTCGCCTTTTTTGCGTTTTAAAACAGCGATGTTGTGCAACGCAACCGCGTGGTCTGGACGCAAAGTGACTGCCTTCATGTAATCTTGCATAGCGGTAGAATCGTTGATACTCTCTTTGGCAATTCCGCGGTTAACAAAGTAATCAGCATTTTTTTCTTGTAATTGTATCGCCGAATCTAACCACACAATAGCCTGTTTGTAATTGCCCAGCTTGGTTTCTACCAGTCCTAGGTAATTCAATATCAAGGGCGTAATGGACCCTTGCGCCGTCATGATTTGATTTGATCCGGCCCGGGCAGCGGATCGATTGTAAAAGACGGTCTGGGTTTCGCCTGCTGGCAAAGTCAGCAGTTTCAGAAAATCAGTTTTTGATTGCTCGTATAATCCGAGTTGATAGCGGACTGTAGCCCTGCTCAAAAGTGCCTCCGGCTGATCGGGCTTTAACTCGAGATAAATATTGTAATCCGTATTAGCGCCTGCCAAGTCTTTCAATTGCTCACGGGCTGAGGCCCTGGTATAGTATGCATCCGCGAAGCCCGGTGTTTCTTTCAAGCATTTATTCAGATATTCCAACGCGAGTTTATAATTACCTGCATGATGCGCAGCCTCTGCTTGTTCATACAAGCTTCTTGAATCGCTCCGCTTGTCTTGCGCTAACAATGTTTGACTGACAAGCAGGTACACTAAGAGCAATGTTATATACTTCATTCCGCAGACCGTGTATTTTAGGTTCAGGCAATTTCGACAGAAAGATTTCATGATCTTGAAATTAACGAAATTATCCTAAGCAAAGTGCAAACCATTTCAACTCATTTACGGTTTATAGGGTCATGGAAACTACCAAGAAACCAGCCCGTAAATCCGACAGCAAGACGTTGGAGGATAAAATCAAATCATCATACATCGAGGCAGTGTTAACACAAGGAACAAGACCTGTATCAGTTTACAAGTTTTGTGTCGACCTCGGTATAAAAGAGGAAGAGTTTTACAACCTGTTTGGTTCCTTTGATGGTTTAGAAAATCATATTTGGAAGGGATTTATCGATAAAACTATCGGTCGTCTGAAAAGCGACAAAGCTTTCCATACTTTTATCACCCGCGAAAAAATTCTGGCATTTTATTTCACGTTACTGGAGGAATTGAAATCCAACCGCAGTTATGTGCTGTTTCAACTGGAACATTCCAAAAAGTTTGAATTGGTACCAGCCTATGTTAGAGGTTTTAAAGCGGAATTCGAGTCTTTTTTTGAATCAGTATTAAATACAGCAAAAGGAAGTGGGGAAGTAGCAAACAGGCCAATTCTGGATAAACGATATCCCCAGCTTTTCTGGTTACACCTTGGCTTTATACTATTATTCTGGAAGGAAGATAGCAGTCCCGGTTTTGAAAAAACCGATGCTGCCATTGAGAAATCGGTTAACCTGGCATTTGACCTTATCGGTAAAGGAGCGGTTGACTCAGCGATTGATTTTGCCAAGTTTCTGTATCAAAACAAAACTAAATAAACACACTGCGTGAAAGAATACGATCGTATTCCCGTTTCCAAAGTACAACGGGCATCTAAATTTATATCCACCGGAGCCAAGATTGGATCTAACTACCTGAAACACTACGGTAAAAAGCTTATTAACGGTGAGGCCGACCGCGACGAGTTGCACCTGGATAATGCTACAGATATTTATAATTCATTAAGTGAGTTAAAGGGTGGGGCGTTAAAAGTTGCGCAGATGTTGAGCATGGATAAAAATATTCTGCCGACAGCTTACCAGCAAAAGTTTGCCATGGCACAATACAGCGCACCCCCACTCTCATATCCCTTGGTTGTAAAGACCTTCATAAAATATTTCGGAAAAGGACCAACCGAAATTTTTGATTCGTTTACCCCCAAAGCCACGAACGCTGCATCAATGGGTCAGGTCCATCAAGCGTTGCTAAAAGGAAAGAAACTGGCCGTTAAAATTCAATATCCCGGGGTCGGCGATAGTGTTAAATCTGATTTGGCAATGATCAAGCCTATTGCATTGACAATGTTCAGGTTAAATCCTGTTGAGTATGATGAATTTATTCAGGAAGTGGAGTCCAGAATGCTGGAAGAAACTGATTATGCGCTTGAGCTCCAACGCTCCATGGATCTATCCGCCAGGACCAAACATCTTAAAAATATCATATTCCCAACTTACTATCCTGCGTATTCGTCCGACAAGATTCTAACCATGGATTGGATCGAGGGAAAGCCTCTTGGCGAATTGTTAAATGGTCCGATTCCTCAGCCCGAGCGCAACAAAATTGGTCAGGCTCTTTGGGACTTTTATCATTTTCAAATGCATACCTTGAAAGCTATGCATGCAGATCCGCATCCGGGCAATTTCATTATTACGAACGATTATCAATTGGGTATTATAGATTTCGGCTGTGTTAAAGTTATCCCTGAAGAATTTTATAAAATCTATTTTCAGCTACTTGAAGTTGATGTATTGACGAATCTGGAAAAACGGGAAAAGACTTTTCGCGACCTTCGATTCATACACCCACAGGATACTAAAAAGGAAGAGGAATTTTTCACTGCAATTTTCATGAAGTTGGTCGAACTTTTGGGTAGGCCTTTTCAGTCGGAAACTTTTGACTTTGCAGACGATGCCTACTTCAATGAACTTTATTCATTTGGCGAAAAACTTTCTACGATGAAAGAACTCCGGGAATCAAAACGAGCGCGCGGAGTAGGAGAAGCAGTGTATCTAAATCGTACCTACTTTGGATTGTACACTATTCTTCACGACCTGAAAGCGAAGATCAATACAACGTGGTAAATTAGCGGTTTTAAGTTTTGATGTGTTATAGTCAACTTCAACACTTCGAACTTCAACACCTCACACTTTGTATAGCGATTACATCTTTCACGGTACACCTTGGTAAATATGAAGACGTAGGCTGCGAGGTTATACGGTAACGCCAACACCTCGAACCTCAACACTGTGCGGGGCAACTTCAACACTTCGAACGTCAACACCTCAACACTTTATTTCCACACCTCAACACTTTTTTACTTAAAAGATTTTCAATACCTTAGCTGCACCTGATTCATTTTTTAATCTAACTCAAGTGTATGAGAGCAATCTGGAAAGGACACATACAATTTTCGCTAGTCACCATTCCCATTAGGATTTACAATGCAATTGACTCCGGTCAAACGATCAGTTTTAATTTGCTTTCGAAAGAAGGTCATAACCCGGTTAGTTATGAGAAGAAAGATAAGGTTACCGGTCAGACTTTAAAGACTGATGAAATTGTAAAGGGATATCAATATGAACCAGGTCAATATGTAATTATTGAACAGGAAGACCTGGATAAGGTAAAACTGAAGAGCGAGAAGGTAATTGAAATTGAAGGTTTTGTGAACAAGGAAGAAGTTCACCCTACATTGTATGAGGCACCCTACTATATCGGGCCCGACGGTGATATGGCTGCGAAAACTTATGGCTTGTTGAGTCAAACATTAAAAGAAACTGGAAGGATCGCGGTAGGTAAAGTTGTGCTGCGTGATCGAGAGACGCCCGTGTTGATTTCACCGCATGAAGGTGGCATGGTAATGTATCGGTTACGCTATCCGCACGAAGTTCGAAACATGCGGGAGGTTCCTCAGCTTTTGGATGTAAAGGTGGACAAAGAGCAATTAAAGCTTGCCAAAACGTTGGTTGATTCGATGACCACTAAGTTTTCGAACATTGAAATGAAGGATCATTATTACGACGCACTCAAGAAAATAATAGATGCCAAAGTAGCCGGTAAAGAAATTGTTTCTATTGAAGAAGAAGCACCCAAAGTTGTCGATATCATGACGGCCTTGAAGGCGAGTATAGATGCAGCCAAAAAACCGATGGAAAAAGCAAAAGGTGCAGCGGCCAAAAAAGAAAAAACGGGTAAGCCTGCTAAAACAGTTCGAAGAAAAGCGAGTTAATTTTCGTTCGCTGAACCAGAACATTATCAATTGCTGTTAACAGATAACAGTTAACTTTGCATGAGCATGGCAAAGATCATCAAATTTCCTATTCCTACGCCGGAGAAATTTGGACCTCAACGGGTTCGAAAAAGGAAAGAGCCGCGCCGTGACCCGAGCGGTCAATTGAATCTTTTTACAGGAGGCAAAGTAGTTAAACTTAACCAGCTCACTGCATTTGAAGAGGCGTTAATGCTTGATGAACAAGGCGATAAACAACGCGCAAAAGTTGGGTATCTCCAAGCTATTGAACAGGACGACTCGCTGGCTGATGCCTATTGCAACCTAGGTATTATAGAGTGTATGGAGGGAACCCATGCCAAAGCCATTGACAGTTTTACCAAATGTCTGAAGTTAGATCCGCGTCATTTTGAAGCTCATTACAACTTGGCAAATCTTTATGGCGAAATAGGTAACTTCTCTCTTGCCAAGGCGCATTATGAAATTTCAATCCAGCTGGAACCGGCATTCCCCAATAGCTATTTCAATCTAGGGCTAACATTTGCCATGAACAGAGAATTTGATCAGGCCATTAAAGCCATCAAGCAATTCAGGAAGTTGGCCCAAGCCGATGATCAGCGTTTGGCGGATGACCTGATCCAAAAGTTGCTGACAGCCCGTTGACTATATTGGTTCCGGAGTGGCATAGGCGTGTCTCGTCCATGTTAGCTCCATGATAGCTCCATGTTAGCTCCATGGTGTCCATGCTTCCTGCTTAATTTAGATTTTTAAAGACGTCACGCCACTGATCACCCTTCATATACGGTTGAAACATTATGAGGTAAAGATTGAAAATGAACGATTTTAAGATTTTATAGATTCAAGAATCTTTAACCCGCGGCTTCTGAATCCCGCGCTTCCGTAGGGAAGTTGATCTTCCAAAATAATCTTCAACTCTCGCTCCATTTCCGGTTGCCCTTTTGAAATGCGACTGAGTACAGTCATAGCGTAGACTCGAATAGCAATCGCCGCATTGGCATCCAGCAAATAACTGAAGCAAAGATTTGCGGCCTGCCCCTTGGTAACGCTTTGGAAATGTCAAAAACCTGGAACAACCTTATAATGTTGCGAACAATGGCGGGAGGAGTGCTTGAATGTCCCAATATTTTTATCAATGTTTTAATGTGAGGATCAATTAAATAGGGCCACTGTTTTACACAAATAGTTAAAGGCATGGCAGCAGTTTGGGACTGGCGATAGCGACCTTCCATGAACACTTCGAGCAATTCTTTAAATTGCTTTGGCTTACCACTCACATATTCAACTATTTCACTCGTTTGCGTCCCAGAACGTCCCAATTCAAGCCTCTTTTTCAAATCCATTCGAAGGAATATTTGGTTAGGTCATCGCGACTATAAGTCAAATAAACAATTGGTGACGAATGCTCTGCCTCGATGCGGTAATTTCGAAGTATCAACAACCACTCTGAATATGGAACTACTTTTAACGATTGTCTCTACAGTAGCCGTCCAGCTAGGCATCTGTATTTTCTGCTTTCTTAAAAAACGTTCACAGGCTGGCGTGGGCCGATAGCCGAAACGCGATGATGAAAGATAGAATTGCTATCGCGAATCCATACATGAAGATGCTATAGGCAATTCTTAAAAAACGGTACTTTCGTCCTAACACTTTTCCTAAATAGTAAATATCTTTTATTAAGCTACCGTACAAATAGTCCGCGTCTTTCATCATTTCTCTCATGCCCCATTCGTAATCTTCTACTTTCATGGCGTGGAAGTTTCCGAAGAATAACAAATTGGTTTGCTTGTTCTTAATGTCTTCTCGCGTGAACTTACCTGAAGAGACATTCGGACGGCTGGCAAGTATTGAAAAAATCATTGTTGCTAAACATACGGTGATGAGCAATATGGTTGGTATGAGCAGGTAAGAGTTCTCTTCCAGTTTGCGAATCAGTACAGAAACAACAACCGAAAGTATAATAGAATTGATTGTGATCAGGATACTCGCTTTACTATCGACCATCTGGCTAAGCATAATGTGATTATGCGAGGTGGTACGAAACATGGTCTCAATTCCGCGATCAGGTTTTAGGGTTCTTTCTTTCTCCAGTTTGCCCCGAAGTTTTTCAACTTCCTCTTCTAGTTTTCTATACTTTTTCGGACTGATTTCCGGTTTAAGTGACTTCTTTAACCTCTTAATATTCTGTCGTTTATGCTGTTCCAAAACAGTTTGGCCATAGGCTGTGTGATAATTGTGCTGGTCCATGAATTGGATGGTTGAATTCACCCATTCTTCATTAGACATTTCTTTCGTTCCCAAGGCCTTCCATTCCTCACGCAGCATGTTTGATTTTTCCTGGCATTGCTCAGTCGAAAGGTGGTAAAGATCAGCATCACATAAAACCTGGCTGATGCGGCTCCTGGGCTTTTGCGGCATGTGTGTTGCCAGGATAGCCTCAGTCACATCAGTGATTTTGTGCTGTGGGGCACCAAGACTTTCCAGGAGATCTTTGGCTTTCTGGGCGGAAACGTGCTCATGGTTTTTTGATCCATGCTCATAGCCAATATCATGCAGCCATGCAGCAACCAAAGCTGACTCCATTTCATCGGCGTTTAAGTTTGTATGCTGACCTATAATCTGGACAGCATCGACAACATCCTGGGTGTGTTGGTAATTATGAAATAAATGTTTCTCAAAAGCCCTTTTCTTAAAAACCTGCTCGGCTAAATTCTTTGCTTGCCGTATGAATTCTGAATCCATGATGTTGTTAATTGCTAAAGGTAAAAATATTTTTGCCTTCCTTCCGACTTGCTTTTTGAAAGGATTGTAAACTTTCAAGGTATCGGAAGCGTATTATTGAATTTACCTCGATGGGCCGGGCATGATAAGATCTATACTGATTTACACTTTCTTTCTTTTGTCGTATTGCGCTAGCGCACAATCTGTTGAGGATGCAATAACTCATTCGTTGTATTTTATTGGGGATGCTGGTGAACCTTATAATGAACACAGTACTTTGGGAAATGTCCTTCGCGAAGCTATTAAAACGTCGGACGCAGACGTTACAGTACTTTTTCTCGGGGATAATATTTACCCTAAGGGAATGCCCGGCATATACGACAGATACCGAGATGTCGCCGAAAGAATATTAAAGACTCAAGTAGATTGGCTAAAAGATGTAGATGCAAGAATCGTTTTTATCCCCGGCAACCACGATTGGATGCGAGGCAGGCGGCAAGGGTGGCAGCAACTAACAAATGCACAAGAATGGCTTGACTCGTTAAATGACAACCGTGTAAATATTTACCCGAGAGAAGGTTGCCCTGGGCCAGTTGAAATTTCATTGAGCAGCGACGCAACCCTGGTGATACTTGACACCCAATGGTTTTTACACCCCTGGGATAAGCCTGGCGAAGAAAGTAACTGTGATGCGAAAACACCAGCGGAAGCGTTGCTGATGGTAAACGATATTTTTGCGCGCAATGCAGGAAAAAGAATGATTGTGGCCGGCCATCATCCGATGATCACCTATGGAGATCATGGCGGCGTCTTTACATTAAAGGATCATATCTTTCCTTTAACTGCGTTGCATTCAAGATTGTACATTCCTTTTCCGGTTGTCGGATCTTTTTATCCTTTTTACCGGAAATGGTTCGGCGACATTCAGGACACCGCACATCCTCTTTATAAAGAACTGATACACAGTCTCACGTCTGTAATGACTCAGTATCCGGGAACAATTTATGCCGCCGGTCACGAGCATTCGCTTCAGGCAATAGAAAAGGATAGCGTCTATTTCGTTGGTAGCGGGTCAGGGATAAAAACTACAGGCGTCAAGCAGAAGGGTTATTCAACGTTTGCTGCAAGTACTACTGGCTTTGTAAAAGCTGATATTATGAAAGGTGGAAAAGTGCGGCTGACTTATTTTCAGGTGGATGCTGAATACCCTAAGGGTCGCGTGATTTATAAAGATTCAATCCCTGGTGCTTCAACTTCACTTCTCACGGCAACCGAGGATGACACACTGAGTTTTAAAAACAAAGTCGTTCGTGTTAAAGCCAGTGACCAATATGCAGCTGGCAAAAGCAAAAAAAGAATTCTAGGGTCCAATTATAGGTTGGCCTGGCAACAAGAAATTGAGGTGCCGGTTTTTGACTTAGGTCAGGACGGCGGTTTTAAAATTCTTCAAAAAGGCGGAGGGATGCAGACCCTTTCATTGCGCTTGGAAAATGCTGCAGGACGCGAGTATGTTTTGCGATCCATTGAAAAATTTCCTGAGAAGGCAGTGCCGGAAATGTTTCGAAAAACATTTCTCCAGAATTTAGTCCAGGATCAGATATCTGCGGCACATCCGTATGCCGCAACCGTTATCCCGTCACTCGCTGAGGCTGCTGGAATTTATCACACAAATCCAAAAATTGTATTCATACCCGACGATCCGAGGCTGGGAATTTACAGAAAAGAGTTCGCCAACACCCTTGCCCTATACGAAGAGCGTCCGGCTGGAGACTGGTCAGATAAGCCGTTTTTTGGCAATTCCAGTGACATTGTTAACACGAGTAAAGTTTTGCGGAAGCTCGAAAAAGACAACGACAACCAAGTGGATCAGAATTTTGTACTTCGCTCAAGGCTATTTGATATGTGGATTGGTGACTGGGACCGACACGACGACCAATGGCGATGGGCAACCTTTGAAAGTAAAAAAGGTGATCTATTCAGACCGATACCACGTGATCGGGATCAGGCGTTTTTTGTCAATGAAGGAGTGATTCCTAAAGTATGGAGCAGGCGTTGGGCACTACCGAAGTTTGAGGGTTTCGATGAAGAAATCAACTGGCCCTCGGGTCTTTCTTTTAATGCACGTTACTTCGATCGGTCTTTTTTAACCGAGCCGGATGAAGAAACGTGGATCAATACGGCGCTGGATCTCCAGCGTCGGTTAACAGATGAAGTCATTGAGAATGCTATTCGTGAATGGCCGGATGAAATTTACAAACTTCACGGACACGACATCATCAGGAAGCTAAAAGCGAGAAGATCAGAACTGGTCGCGAACGCCGTCGCACATTACAAATTCCTGGCAAAGGATGTAGATATTGTAGGCTCTAATAAACGCGAACACATTGACGTTAAGCGTTTGCCAGACGGTAATGTAATGGTGAAAATGCTTAAGATCACCAAAGAAGGGGAGCAAGGCAATAAGCTCTACGAGCGCTTGTTTAAAAATTCAGAGACGCGCTCAATTCGCATATATGGCATGGGTGGCGACGATAAGGTTGCCGTGGACGGCACATCAGATAAAAGCATTTTGGTGAGAGTTATTGGAGGTGGTGGAGGAGATTCACTTGTTGATAATTCACATGTGGGAGGGCTGGGACATCGTACGATTTTTTATGACACCAAAGATTCCACAAGTCAACTAATCTCTCGGGGCGAGACGGGCAACAAATTATCCGCTGATCCAGCAGTAAATGTCTATGACCGGAAAGCATTCAAATATGACCGGCTAGCGCCACTGGTTTTTGGAAATTTCAATCCTGATGATGGACTTTTTGTCGGGGGTGGATTTTATTATCAAACTGAAGGCTTTCGTAAAGACCCTTTTAAGAGTCGCCATATCGTTCTGGCTAGTGTGGCCCCCAGAACCAATTCATACAATTTTCTTTACCGCGGTGATTTCACAGATGTTATTGGTAAATGGGGGCTGGAAATTAATGCAGACATCAAAGCCCCAAACTATGTAAATAACTTTTTCGGGCTGGGAAATGAAAGTGTCTTCAACAAAGAGATCGATGAAGATCCTCAATATGACTTAGATCGAGCCATAGATTATTACCGGTTCAGATTTGAAGAGATCAGGCTTGAAACTTCTTTGACCAGGAAGTTTGGAGGATTTGCAGCGCTAAAAATAGGACCAGCACTCCAGCGAATTGAAATCGAGGAGCCCGACGAAAACCGGTTTATCGATGAGTTTGCCAACGGATTGCCTTATGATCTTTATACCGAATACAATAATTACCTGGGGGTTGGTTGGAACTTTACCGTTGATAAAAAGAACCACGCTCAAATGCCTTCGCGCGGTGTCGTGTTCAATCTAACGGGCAGAAATATGGCCGGTGCTGACGCCGGCGCGCATAACTTTTCTTCTTATGAAAGTTCCATCTCCCTTTACCAATCCTTTCGTGTACCGGCAAGGGTTGTCTTCGCCGCACGTATAGGTGGTGGGTTGAACGCCGGCAATTATGAATTTTATCAGGCGCAGGTTCTGGACGGAAAAACGGAACTACGCGGGTTTCGGAAGACAAGATTTTATGGCGATCGAAAATTTTATACCAACCTTGAAATGCGAATCAAGTTGCTAAGCATCAGGACTTATTTATTCCCTGCGAGCCTGGGTATTCTGGGATTTCACGACTTAGGAAGAGTCTGGTATAAAGATCAGAATGGAATTGATCCGACCGCTGTCACTGGGAAATCAAATGCGTGGCATAAGGGATGGGGTGGAGGCATTTGGTTTACACCTTTCAATCTGACCGTTCTTTCTGTAGAGGCTGGACACTCGGATGAAGGAACACTTGCCTATGTCAGGATGGGATTTATGTTTTAGCCATTCTCGTTACACCAGCTCGTGCATTACTTCCCGCGCAAGTAAGTAATTCATTATTAATCAGTCTGTTAATAAGAGTCATCAATCTAACGCTGCTTGTGGAATTACGCTGCTTAATTCGGTTGATTATGCTTATCTTGCCTGTTCAGAGCCGTTACTTAATTTTTTGATATGGTGTGGATGTTCAGGAATTACAGATTCCCCTTCCTGGTTATCGGGCTTATTTTTTCGGAGATTTTAGCATCGGCCAACGCTACGCCTGGTATAAAATTTATTGAAAATAAAAATCAATGGCCTTCTTCCGTCCACTATGCGGCAAAGATTCCTGGAGGCACCATGGTTATTCGGCCGGGCACGTTTCAATACTATTTGCTGGATGAAAATCGTATGCATGAGCTGCACGAGCGAGGCCATCACGATGTCGTGGAATCAAGCGGTCGCGGTGAGCTTGGCGAAATGATCAATGGACATTCTATCAGCGTAAGTTTCCTTGGCGCGAATAGGGCGTCCGTCCCTTTTCCGTTTGGGCAGTCATCTGAATATTATAATTACTTTATTGGAAATGATCATAACCACTGGGCATCGAAAGCATTTGGTTATGATGGATTTGTTTATCCCTCCCTTTATGATAAGATCGATCTTAAGGTTTACGCTTTGGATAAACAAGTTAAGTATGATTTTATCCTCGCACCTTACGCTGATCCATCGCAAATAATTTTAGAATATGCCGGCGCGGAAAAGTTAACATTGAGTGGCCAGCAGTTGACGGTGAAGACATCAGTCGGCGACATTATTGAACAAAAACCAATCGCTTATCAATGGATTGAAGGTCAGAAAGTGACAGTGCCCTGTGAATATCAACTCATAGGGAATCGCCTGTCCTTTTGCTTTCCGCAAGGATACGACCCCTGTTATGAGCTCACCATTGACCCTTTGCTCATTTTCTCAACCTATTCTGGATCGACTGCAGACAATTGGGGCAGCACCGCGACGCCTGGCGAGAACGGGAATCTTTATTCTGCGGGTGTCACAAGTCACGTAAACGCCGGCGGAAGTTTTCCCGCAACGCCAGGTGCTTTTCAGACTACGTATGCCGGACTCTATGATATCGCGATTTTAAAATACGATTCCGCAGGAAAGCAACTTTTGTATGCGACTTACTTGGGTGGTGTAAATTCAGAATCACCACATAGCCTGGTGATGAATGCAAATGAAGAACTTATTCTATTAGGAACTACCAGTTCGCACAATTTCCCCACCTCCGTGAGTGCTATCGATCGAACCTTCAACGGCGGCACCGGAGTTTCACATGTTGTTGAGTACACCAATGGATCTGACATCGTTGTGTCCAGGTTTAGTAAGGACGGTTCCCAATTGTTAGGATCGACATTTTTAGGGGGAGCCCAAAATGATGGATTGAATGCAACTTTTGGTGCTTTAACAAAAAACTATGGCGACGAACTTCGGGGAGATGTAATTACTGATAATCAAAGCAACGTTTATATCAGCACGGTTACAGCATCGTCTGATTTTCCAGTTGGCAAAGGGTTGGATATTACCTATAACGGTGGCGCTACCGACGCATTACTTATCAAGTTAAACGCAACCTTGTCGGAAATTTTGTGGTCGACATTCATAGGCGGGAGCGGTGCGGATGCTTCGCATACCCTGAAGCTCGATAAGGACAATGCCATTTTTATGGCCGGTGGCACTACGAGTCCCGACTTTCCTGTAAAAGCAACGGCTTATCAAAGCGTGCATAAAGGAGATGCCGATGGATGGATTGCCCACATAGGTAACAACGGAGACACCATTTATAACGCTACGTATACTGGCACACCTTCTTTCGACCAGATTTACTTTGTAGATATCAACCAGGCTGAAGAAGTATATGTCTATGGTCAAACTAGCGGTGCTTTTCCGATTACCCCTGGCGTATATAACAATCCCAACAGCGGTCAGTTTGTTCAAAAATTTGATAGATCCTTATCTACATTGGTATTTTCTACGGTGTTTGGTTCGGGCAGGGGTACGCCGGACATTTCGCCCACGGCATTCCTGGTTAATGAATGTAACAATCTCTATATGTCGGGTTGGGGTGGCGTTGTAAATATTCAAACCTTTCATTGGCAAAGCAACACGCGTGGTATGCCGATTACGGGTGACGCATTTCAATCTACGACGTCGGGTTCAGACTTCTATTTCATGGTAATGACGGATGACGCATCCGAATTTCTATATGGTACATACCTTGGTGGGGGTCAATCTACCACCCATGTGGATGGCGGCACAAGTAGATTTGATAAAAGTGGCGTAGTGTATCATGCGGTTTGCGCCGGATGTGCAGCGTATAATGCCACCGGGCATTCGACTTCGGATTTTCCGACGAGTGCAGGGGCTTGGTCCAGGACAAATCGAAGTGGCAATTGCAATAATGCAGCTTTCAAGTTTGACTTATCATCGCTCAAAGCTCGCTTACAATCAAATTCCGTTAAGCTCAATATGCCGGGTTTAAACAAGGTGTGTATGCCGGATACAATTGTATTCCAAAATCTGAGTACCGGTGGAGAAATTTTTGAATGGGATTTCGGCGACGGAACACGCTTGGTAAAAACTGATACTTCTATGGTGCCCCATCAATATAAAGCGACCGGGCGTTATACAGTTTCTCTCAAAGCGATTGACCCGGGCACGTGCAAAGTGAAAGACTCCGTCTCTACGAAAGTAGATATTTTCCTGGCACAGGGTAAGGTACAGGAGGATGATGCCCTTTGTCTCGGTACATCGTACCAGTTGAAAGCCAGCGGTGCCCAGCAATATGCATGGGTAAGTGAAGATGGAAGCTTTCAATCAGATCTTCCCAGCCCGGTGGTACAGCCGGAAGACACCACTCGTTATTTTATAACCATGACCGAAGCATCTGGATGTGTCAGAAAAGATACCGTAGATCTTGTAGTCATACCAACTATAGAGCCAGCATTTGAAATTGACCGAAGCGCGGAATGCTTTAACAGGCCAAAGATCACGGTTAGTAATCTAACGGATAGCCTACGAGTGGGAGATAGAATGTTTTTTGATTTTGGTGATGGGTTAACGTTGGACGAAGAGGAGGCAGAACATGAGTTCAAACAAGATGGGCTTTTTAATGTGAAGCTTGTAGGCGTACGCGAGTTTTGTGTAACAGAAAAAATAATTCCAATGCCGGTTTTTCGATTGTTAATTCCTAATGTCATTACACCCAAGATAAAAGATGAGGCTAACGATACGTTTACCATTCAACTTGGGGATGAAAAAGGACTAACGCCGGCAGACTATGGCTTTAAAACATCGGTTACGATCTTCAATCGATGGGGTGGAAAAGTTTTTGAATCGCAGGATTACCAATATGATTGGGACGGGGATAACGTTGAGGCTGGTGTTTACTATTACGAAGTTTCTGTAGACGACCATGCCACCTGCAAGAGCTGGATTCATCTTGTGAAATGAAAGCTTACACGCCGTTATACCACCTGCGATACAGGGGCAATAAGTTTATAACATTGCCAAGACCATTATCTCCGGCTCAAGTTTTAATGAGTACATGAATAGACTTGTAAAGGAGAAGATCTTTAACGTACTTTTTTCCTTTAATTTCTTCAGTGTCTCCTGATCCTTTACCTGAGATTCAATAAACCTGCTCATGGTAAAATGAAATATTTTATTTTGGATGCTGTAGGGCAATGCATTCTTAATTCGTGACTTTAGCCTGGAAGTTTTTGTCGTCATGTGTGTAATGAATGCATGTTTATCTGCCTCTTTATCTGCAATCACATACTTCGGATGCTTGAGCGGAAACTCCAATAGTGCCGCTTTTAAGTTGCTTGATGGTGTATTTGAATTGGTAGTACTGGTTGCATCCGCACCGAATCCTAAGTTAACTACCATATTTTTTTGAGGCACGATCGTTAAACCAGAATTAATTCGCTTCACAAATTCCCATTGATAATCCCATGTAATGTGAGGAAATAAATAAGTGCGCTCAAAAACCCATTGGAAATAATGTTCCTCATAGACAGAGCTAAAATGTTTCCTGAAATATCCCCGCTCTTTAATTTTTTTATAATATTTCATTTCATAGTCGTAGAGATTCCAAGCTCTTCGCCAGGAAGCCCATCCCCAAATTCCATTATGATCTGAAAAAGAATATGAATAAGGACTGTTACAATATTTTTCAGGGCGAATATTATTTCCACTTACCTCCATAATCCTCGTATCATGGCGATAACGTTCTAAAAGCTCGGCGCAATAGCGAAAGAAGGTGGCATTCGGAAGACAGTCATCTTCCAAAATTATTCCCTCCGGTTCGTTTTTAAAAAACCATGTGATTCCCTCTGAAACGCCTTTCCCACAACCCAGATTCTCTTCTCTGAATAAAGTTTTTACTTCGCATTCCCAATCGACATTTGTAGCAATCGCACGTACTTCATTGCATAGTTCAACTTCGCCGTTTTTGTCTTTTCTTGGGCCATCTGCTGCAATGTAAAGTTTTGAGGGACGAGCCTGCCGGATGGCCTCGAAAACTACTTTGGTAGTAGAGGGACGGTTGAAGACTAAAAAAAGTATTGGTGTTTTTAATTCAAATTCCATTAGCGATCTTAATTTCTAAATCTGTGTGAGCAAGCAAGAGACGACCATTTAGCTCCCTCCGTTCCCTTCCAAACCTGCAAAGATAGTCATTCAGAGAGTAATTCCTTTGCCAGCAAGAAAAGTTTTCTCCATGCGCACACGCTAACGTTTGAGAAGATCAATTGTTCATCATGAAAGGCCAAATATCCCGTGCGTTATTAAAAATATTTTTCCGGTTTATAAAAAACAAAATGACTTTCTATTGCTTAAGTAACTGAGCATCATTTAGTGTTGCCTTTTTTGCACGCGTTGGAGAAATTGAATATGAAAAGACTTTTATCAATCATTGCTGTTTTACTACTAGCTATAAGCACTCATGCACAAAACAGAGCGCTTTCCGGAAAAGTAACTTCGTCTGAAGACGGTCAGCCTCTCCCGGGCGTGAATGTTGTTGTCCAAGGCACGACCAAGGGAACAGTAACAGATATAGAAGGGAATTATTCAATTGACCTGGCTCCACAGGAAAGTGTATTGAATTTTACTTTTGTAGGGTATGCCACAAAAACCATTGCATTGGGAAGTGAATCTACCCTTAACGTTGTGTTGGAGCCTGACACCAAGACCTTGGATGAAGTTGTAGTGATCGGATATGGAGTTGTCCGGAAGTCGGACCTCACAGGTTCGGTTTCATCTATTCGTGGAGAGGATTTAACGCGTATTCCGGCTGTATCACCGATGCAGTCGCTGCAAGGGAAAGTAGCCGGCGTTCAGATCACTAGCCCCTCCGGTGCACCGGGGTCATCGCCGGTAGTTCGTATTCGCGGTACGGGAACGTTTAATAACTCCAATCCGATTTATGTCGTGGATGGCATGATCCTGGACAACATCGATTATTTAAATTCAGCTGATATACAATCTATGGAAGTATTAAAAGATGCTTCCGCCACCGCCATTTATGGATCCCGGGGAGCTAACGGTGTAATTATAGTCACTACAAAAGGGGGGAAGGCCGGACAAGAAACTCCGGTCATCAACTTCTCCGGCGAATACAGCATTCAGAAACTTCAAAAGAAAATTGATTTGTTGAATGGGCCTGAGTTTGCCACCATCGTTAATGAAATTAATCCAGGTACTTACAATAATGTGAACGCTGTTCCAAGTACCGATTGGCAGGATTTGATCTTTCAGACAGCCCCTATACAAAATTATCAATTCTCAGCCTCCGGGGGGTCTTCGAAGAATCAATACTATGCGGGGTTCGGATACTTTAAACAGGATGGAATAATTCCTAAATCTAATTATGAACGTGTTACCATAAAGTTTAATAACACATATCATTTGTCGGATGCAGTTCGTTTAGGCGGCAGTCTTAGCTTCACACCGTATCGACAGCAAAACACTAACGCTTCCGCACCATTTATTGTCTATCGTGCGCAGCCAGTAGTCACACCGTATCAGAACGATGGAAGCTACTCTCCCGTTCCTGGTGTAGGTAACATTCTGGCGAGCCTTGAATACAACAATAACGCTGATCGTGGAATTCGTTCCGTAAACAATGTATTTACAGAGATCGATTTCCTGGAAGGTTTTACGTTCAGGTCAAGTTTTGGAGTTGATATGGCGTATAGAAAGAATAAAAGTTTTACACCGGTATTTTTTGTTTCACCGCAGCAACAGAATTCGATCAGCACTTTAACCAAAAAAAATAGCGATCAACTTACCTGGTTATGGGAGAATACATTGAGTTATAACAAGGAAATAGGGAGTCATCGTATCAGTGCTGTAACTGGTTACACATTGCAGGAGGCATCTTCGGAATTTTTGGAATTGCAGGGTCAGAACCTGATCCGTGAAGGAGAGGATTTTTGGTATTTCACTTCCGACAACATCAATGAAACAGGTATTGCTACGCCGAACGGCGTAGAGGCGGACTTGAACTATAGTCTTGCGTCATTTCTTTTTCGCGTCAACTATTCATTCAATGATAGGTATTTAATAACAGCAACGTATCGTCGGGATGGTTCTTCCAAATTCAGCAAACAAAACCGGTATGGAGATTTTCCATCAGTAGCGCTGGGGTGGAATGTGATCAATGAAGGATTTATGGCGGATCATCCATTCATCACTAATTTAAAACTACGGGCGAGCTGGGGAATTATTGGAAATGAAAAAATTGATTACAACAAAAGATATTCGCGTGTACTCAACTCCATTGGCGGTGTTTTTGGCAACAATGAAACGTTGTATCCCGGATCCACTTTTGGGGTAAGCGGCAACGAAAATCTGAAATGGGAAAGTACTTATCAAACTGATATTGGACTGGAATTGGGATTCTTTGAAAATCAGTTGACAGCTGAACTTGATTACTATAGCAAAACCACCGAAGACATTCTGATTGCTTTAGCAGTTCCTGGATACCTCGGCAATGGCACCGGCGCTACCATAACCTACAATGCGGCAGAAGTTCTTAACAGAGGATTTGAATATAATCTGGCTTGGACCAGTCAAACCGATAATTTCACTTATCGAATTGGAACGGTAGGTACCACCATTCATAACCGCGCTGTTAAAGTAATGGGTACTGGCGGGGCGGGAGACAGATTATTTAACGAGGCACAGACCACAGCCTCACGTCCAGGGCTTCCGTTAGGGGCATTTTATGGTTATCAAGCTGATGGTGTTTTTCAAAATCAGGGCGAACTTGATGCTTATCCCCATCGCTCGGACGCTGGTGTAGGTGATTTGAGATTTGTGGATGTCAATGGTGACGGCGCAATAACCGATGCCGACAGAACATACCTGGGCTCGCCGATTCCAACATTTGTTTACGGATTAAACCTTGAGGTGGGCTATAAGGGATTTGACCTTTCAGCTGATTTTCAAGGACAAACTGGTAACAAGATTTACAACGCCAAAGAAACGATACGGCCCGATTTGTATAATTTTGAGCAACACGTATACGACCGTTGGACAGGTGAAGGGAGCACCAACACTGAACCGCGTCCCACAGCCGGCGGCTACAATTGGTTGCCTTCAAGCCGGTTCATTCAAGATGGATCCTTTGTTCGGCTTCGGAGTATTACGTTAGGGTATACGCTTCCTGAGACGTTGGCCCAGACAATTAAAATGCGTTCGGCGCGGGTATATGTAAGAGGCACCAACCTTTTCACGTTGACTGACTTTACAGGCTATTCTCCTGAGGTCGCAGGAGGAAATACCGTAAACCGTACGACAGGTGGAAATCCTATCGACAGTGGTATTGACATCAGCACCTATCCGGTGTCCGCTATCTATTCCGTTGGTTTAAACGTCACATTTTAACAGTAAGTTATGAACAAAAGATTCCTTTATGTTTTGCTCCTGCTTACAAGTTGCAGTGATTTTTTAGAAAAACCTTTGCAAGGTGAGTTGACGCAGGAAACTTTTCCGAGGACAGAAAACGATGCGTTACTTGCGACGAATGCGATGTACAACATGCTGCGGAGTTCCGGCTTCCACCAGGGACTGTTTCCGATACTTGATATTATGTCGGATGATGCTCGTAAAGGAAGTAATCCTGGTGATGGCGCTTCTACGGTAGGTACTTACGATAATTTCACCCACATCCCAACAGAATCGAGCCTCAATACATGGTGGAGTACATTGTATGAGGGCGTAAAGCGCGCCAATGTTGTTATTGAAAAGGTTCCATTGATCGAAATGGATGCCGCACTGAAAGCGCGATATATCGGAGAAGCTCATTTCATCCGTGCGCTGATTTATTTTGACCTGGTGAGGGCATGGGGTGATGTGCCGCTTGTTACAACGGTAACACCAGAGCGGGGCATGGAACGCACACCCGCCGGTGAAATTTATGATTTTATTGAACAGGATCTTTTACTTGCTATTGACGCCCTTCCGGAAAAATCCCAGTATGGTTCGGCAGATGCAGGCCGGGCAACGAAAGGGGCAGCGAAAGGTCTGCTCGCAAAAGTATATTTATTTGAAAATGATTTTTTAAACGCTGAACGATATGCCCTGGAAGTAATTAATTCAGGCGAATACGACCTTATGTCGTCTTTTGAAGATGCCAATAGCAAAGCTGGTGAATTTGGTGATGAATCGGTTTTTGAAATCGGCGCCTTGCCCTTTGAAGGATTAGGAAATGGTGGCAATCAATACGCCAACGTGCAGGGCGTACGTGGTACGCCAAATCGCGGATGGGGCTTTAACCGCCCGTCGCTTGATCTGCAAAATTCTTTTGAGACCGGGGACCCACGGAAAGAGGCAACGATCATTTTTCTTGGTGAAGTGCTGGATGGTATAACCATCGGCGGTGATGGCGGAACACCTGATGAACTTCGGGATGCCAATAACAACCTTCTCGAGATCGAATGTTACAATCAAAAAGTGTGGACGCCAGGTTCAGACGTTCCTACACAACATGATCACAACAAGCGGATACTTCGCTATGCAGATGTATTGTTAATGGCAGCCGAAGCCTTGAACGAAAATGGAAAGCCTGGGGAAGCTTTGCTGTATTTGAATGAAGTAAGAGAAAGAGCGCGTGAAGGCAATGTCTCCGTTCTTCCGGAGATCACATCAACCGACAAGACGCTGCTTCGCGATATCATACAGGAAGAACGTCGACATGAACTGGCATTAGAAGGCCATCGTTTCTGGGATCTTCTCAGGACGGGAAAAGCGCAGGAAGTCCTGGGACCACTAGGGTTCATTGCCGGTAAGCATGAATTGTTGCCGATCCCGCAGTCTGAAATGGATTTAACCAATAACACCTGGGAACAAAATCCTGGATGGAATCAATAGGAAAAAGTAAATAGAATGTTAAACCTTTAATTGAAGAATGATGAAAAAAGTGAAATTGTTTTTGAATGTGCTGTTGACTATGGCTTTTTTATCCCTGGCCACTGCAGTAATTGTAAGCTGTAGTGATGATGATGATCCCGTTGATCTTACGCTGACTGCATTGACTGCCGGCACTTCTGATTTAAATGGCGCTACCAGCCCAACCGATGTTCCTGTTGATGCCGTCATCACGGCGACTTTCTCCGATAATATTGATGCTGCAACAGCTACAGATGCGAACATAGTATTGTCGCGAGAGTTTGATGATTCAGAAGTAGAAAAGACCATTGCTGTTTCGGGGAATACCGTTACGATTACACCGAATGACGATCTGTTTGCCGGCGATCAATATAATGTCGCTTTCAACATAGGACTACAATCAACTGCGGGCAAACCAATGTCAGCAGTTACGCGAACCTTCGCCACACCCGGGATTGGAATTGGTACTGCGCCTAAGTCGTCCGATCAGGTTCTTTATCTTCAATTTAACGGAACGATTGAAGATGCAACGGCGAATGCTACTACGGTATCTGAGCAAGTTGGATATACCGATGACCGCTTTGGGAACGCAAATAGCGCCGCAAACTTCCGAGGCGCAACGGCCGCAGGAAATGGTGACATTGTTGAACTTTCCGGCGATGCGCTGATCAATCCTAACGCTACGTTTAGCGTATGGTTTAAGATCGACGCAGCAGATTATGATGATCCTAATGGCAGTCGCGTAATGTTTGGATTAGGTGCGCTGCATGGGTATTTCTTTGAGGTTGGCTCAGGTGGCGTCGATTGGATGAAATTCCCGACCAATCACAAAGTAGCTGAGGCTGGTACACCTGATCATAACTATGGCACCGCTTGGACCGATTTCATCAATGGCGGATCACCCGTAGCCGGACAGTTGCTTTTTAATTATTCTGGTGCAATTTCTTCGCTCGTAGCAGATGGTGAATGGCACCAAATGGCGCTAACCTATGATGCGACTACATCACTAAAGACGTTCTTTATTGACGGTGTCAAAATTATGCAAGCTGACATTGATTTGAATACAACAGAATGGCTTTTGAAGGAGATGGCATTGGCTGATAAAGATGATTCGAATACCGCATTAACCGGCGTTGATGCAAAACTAGCCCTGGGATTCGGTGCCAGCAAGGCAAATACCAATCCTGATTGGATGAATTATTCTACGGCAACTAATACCTATAAAGGAGCTATGGACGATTTCAGAATGTTCGATACTGCACTTACTGAAAGTGAGGTACAGGCTTTATTCAATGCTGAAAAACCCTAAAAGAAATTATTAACCTAAACTTTGGAAAGGTTTCTGGATTTTCCAGGAACCTTTCTATTTTGTTTCCTCATATGAATTCAAGAAAGATTTTCTTCTGGTCGATACTGCTCGTTGTTTTTCAGATTTCCTGTAGCGAAGATGACGGGAAAGAGGGCGCGTTAATGCAGTTATCGAGTGTTAAAGTTGGGGACTATAATCTTGATTTGAATAATTTTGGAAATAATACGTTAGCACCTGTTAACGAGCCGATCGTTGCTACATTTTCGGTACCACTGGAAATTGCGACACTACAACAAAACGTTCGGCTAACGCAAACTTCAACAGGTACTGATATTGCGCTTTCTTTTTCGTTCCTGAATAACAACGCAACTTTTTCAGCTTTGCCAGATCAGCCGCTGGCTGAAGGCGAACAATACGATTTGACACTGTCAAGCGACTTGAGGGGGGCCGCTGGCGAAACATTTTCAGGATATTCCATTGAATTTGAGACCACTCCTAAATCCTTGAAAGTTGTATCGCTTACCTTGGGTGGCGTTGATGGTTTGCAGGCTGGTCGCATTACCGATGTTCCTTGTGAAGGCGCTGTTTTGGAAGTTACATTCGATGAGGCACTGGATCCCTCGACAGTAACGCCCGATAACTTCAAAGTATCGGGTAATAATATTGTACTGCCCATATCCATCGCGTTATCACAGGAAGATAAAAAAGTTTCGATTTCAGTTAATCAGAAATTTCGTGACTTAACACGATACCAGTTACTGATTACCGATAAGGTGAAGGGTAATAAGCAGGAGAGCCTGCAGCAATTCTCTAAGTTTTTTTATACGGCACCAGACCCTACACCAGATTTTCCGGTCATCGCAGATGAGGCATTGTTGACGTTGGTTCAACAGCAGACTTTTAAATACTTCTGGGATTTTGCCCATCCGGCCAGTGGTATGGCCCGCGAGCGAAATTCTTCTGGAAATATAGTCACCAGCGGAGGTACTGGGTTTGGAATTATGGCCATCATTGTTGGTATGGAAAGAAACTTTATTTCCCGCAACCAGGGGGTAGAACGATTAGATAAGATTGTTACTTTCCTGGAAAATGCTGATCGCTTTCACGGAGCCTGGTCACATTGGATTGATGGAAACACCGGCCAAGTTGTTCCCTTCAGTGCAAAGGATGATGGCGGCGACCTTGTTGAAACTTCTTTTTTGATTCAGGGCCTTCTCACATTTCGCCAATATCTGCAGCCTGCAGATACCGTGGGAAACAATTTAATTAAACGCATTAACGAGATGTGGAAAACGGTTGAGTGGGATTGGTACCGAAAAAATAATGAGCAGGTTTTGTATTGGCATTGGTCGCCGGAATTTGATTGGGCAATGAATTTTCCATTGTACGGATACTTCGAAGAACAAATCACCTATGTACTGGCTGCTGCCTCGCCATCGCATTCAATACCAAAAAGCGTATATACCAATGGTTATGGAAAAAATGGCGCGATTAAAAAAGGAAATACATTTTATGATTACACACTTCCTCTCGAAAGTCCGAGCCCGTTGTTTTGGGTGCATTACTCGTACCTCGGATTAGATCCACATTTCACGGACGACTTCGCGAATTATTGGGACCAGAATGTGAATGCAACATTGATCAACCAGGCTTATTGTATCGACAACCCGAAAAATTACGTCGGTTACAGTGATTCCTTTTGGGGACTTACATCGAGTGATAACCAAAACGGATACGCGGCGCACTCACCAACAAATGACCTGGGTGTGATCGCACCAACGGCCGCCTTATCATCTTTTCCTTATACACCAACGGAGTCGATGAAGGCACTTAAGTTTTTTTATTACACCCTCGGTGACCGGCTGTGGGGTGAGTATGGATTTTATGATGCAATTAATGTTACTGAAGGATGGACGGCAAACTCATATTTGGCCATCGACCAGGGACCGACTATTGTGATGATTGAAAATTATCGAACTGGATTGTTATGGGATTTATTTATGTCGGCTCCTGAAGCGCAGACTGCTAAGACCGTGTTAGGATTTCAGTAGTGTTGAGGTGTTGAAGTTCGAAGTGTTGAAGTTCTGTGATTTTAAATAAGTGATGCGGTGTTGGGGTTCGAGGTGTTGAAGGTCGCCATTCAGTTTTTTGTGCTTTATGGATTCTATTCTTCGCCGAGACTGCCATAGATGGAGGCAAGCATACCGCGCGGCATTATTCTGGTGAAACCGGATGTGATCTTCGCCAAAGTACCTGGCACGATAATCATTTTACCATTCAGTGTTTCTCTTACGGCAGTCTCGCCGACACGTGAAGGGGGTACGGCCATTTGCATGCCGATGAAACCAAGCCGCCGTTTGGTATCTGCTTTAATACTTGGCTTTGTAAACACAGGCCCGGGGTGTAAGCAGCTAACACTGATATTTCTTTTTTTAAGTTGATGTCTGAGGTTATAGCTAAAAAATGTAACGGCTGATTTTGTTGCTGAATACATATTCTTCGATGGGATGGGAGCGAAGCCTGCCATGCTGCTAACATTTAAAATAAAGGAGGGCGCATTTTTTTCCAGCAAGGGAAGTAATTGCAAACTGAGGGACATACAGGATTCGATGTTCAGATTCACCATATAGTAAAGCGTATCCAGCGGCACTTTCAGATAATCGTTGGTACCGCCCAATCCAGCTACATTACAAAGCATTTTTAGTGGAATATCATTTTTTATACACCATTTTGAGATTTCGGCCGCCGACGTTCTTTTGCTTAAATCATAGCTCATAATCTCCACTTGGATATTGTACTTATTCTCAAGCTTTTCCTTTGCCTCCAAAAGCGGTGTATGGTGTCGCGCAACCAAGATCAAATTATATTGCCGTAGAGCCAATGCCTCGGCAATAGCATAACCAATTCCTTTACTTCCTCCGGCTACCAATGCAAATGGGTTAGAATTTTTTGGATGAAATGACGTAGTCTCTGCTTTTAGCAATGAATCGCGCCGAATAAAGATCGCTTTGGATTGAGGATACACATCTACCGTGCTGCATACAGCAATGAATAAAAAATAAAAAACTTTCATGCTATGATATTAGGGATTCCTTGTCACTGTGAAACAAGCGCATTGTAAACTAAAGGGTGATTGATTCAATGTTAAAACAACGGATCGTCTTTAGTGTTGAATTAAAATGAAGAGGAATTGGGAAATGGTGCCACTCGCAAGCTTGAAGGGTAACTGATGCAAGATAATGCCACTTTCTGAAAGCCTTCAACGGTAGAGAGTTTAAAAAAATTTGATATCCGCTTACATGGATGGAATCGCGCGGGCGCGATGAATTCTATATGCTTTTTAGTTGTCGCGCGGAATGATGTACACGAACTATTCCGACGACACTCGAATTTATTTTATAAATAATTCTGTAATTAACCTCTATTAATTCTCTGAGGTTCAGTATTAATTTCCGGGACAATTCGGCCAGAGTGAGGATTGTTTTCGAGTTGGTCAACTCTGGAAATCAATTTTTCAATAAACTTGTCGGCATACACCTTTGAGTCCTTTGAGATATATTCGTGAATTGATCGGAGGTCTTCAATCGCAGACTCCGTCCAAATTATCTTCACCATTTCTTTGCTATCTCTTTTACTTGATCATGAGGAATTGTTTTTCCATTGTCAAGTTGCTGAAGTCCTTTTTCAACTTTTTCTACAAAAATAAGTCTCTCGATCAGTTCCTCCAGCTCAAATTCTTGGGGGAATTCCTTTATCGTCTCTAACGCTTTATCCCTTTTCATTTTTGGAATTTTCTTCAATTTACGAATTTTCTTGCAGACATTGTCCAGAGGGATCTTTACTAGTATTGACGTTATTGTGCTGCTTCATCTTCTGCGATTGATATTCTCTCGGTATATTTTATCTGGTAATAATGCCTTCTAATGAAACGCAGGATTGCGAAATCGTAGGAGTAGAAACTGAGCCACCTGTTAACGGCATAAGTATATTTTTGCGAGCTAACTAACCGGGTTTGTAGGCTATGGAAGAGAAATTAAAAAGGCAGTCCACCATTGCAACTGCCTTATTATTAAGTGGGCCCAGCTGGGCACGATCCAGCGACCCCTTGATTATGAGTCAAGTGCTCTAACCAGCTGAGCTATGGGCCCTAAAATATTGAGGGGCAATTTTACATATTTAATGTTAAAACACAACCTGTTTCAACACAAGAATCTCTTTGCACGGACCTTCTGTAACTTTAATCCTTTAAGTATTAACTGATAACCGTCTCCGTTTTGCAAACGAGCCGCAATGTTACATATTTGGGTTTGAATACACAAAAATTGACTGCGTGGCGACTGATCGTTCCATTAAAAATCTAATCTTTGACCTTGGTGGCGTTATTCTTGATCTATCTGTCGAAACTACGCTCCGTTCATTTGCTGATCTTTCGGGTATTGACACAGCGACGGTCAAAAAACTTTTCGTGACTTCGAAAGGATTTGAGGCCTATGAAAAAGGTGAAATCTCTGATGATGAATTCCGGGATTTTGTTAAACGGCTCTACAACATTTCGACGTCAAATGAAAAGCTGGATGCATGCTGGAATGCCATGTTGGCGAATATTCCTATTAAGAAACTGGAACTATTGCAAACATTGAAGACAAAGTACAATGTTTATTTGTTAAGCAATACAAACAATATCCACGTGCACTATATCAACAATACTTTGCTCCCTAGAATAGAATGTAACTCGTTGGATGATTTTTTTCATCGTTCATATTATTCGCATCAGATGAAGAAAAGAAAACCGGATGCCGAGATTTTTCAACAAGTATTGGAGGAAGGAAATTTCAGGCCAGAGGAGACGTTGTTTTTGGACGATAATTCAGACAATATAAAAGGGGCCGGAAAACTCGGCATCAAGACGGTGCACGTGGTGAATCCAGACATGATCTTCGACTATTTTAATGAGCAGTGATCAAAAAAGAGTTTTATTACAACTCGGTTTATTTATAGTAACACTTATCACCACGACGATTGCTGGTGCGGAATGGACGTATGGCCGTTCCGTATTTGCCCCGGATTATAAGTGGGCAGATTTTCTCAGCGGTTTCGAATTCTCCATCCCGTTCCTATTAATTTTAACAGTACATGAGTTTGGACACTACTTCGTTGCCAAGTATCATAAAATATCTGTAACCCTTCCATATTACATTCCAATTCCGCCACTACCGTTTTCTATCGGGACGATGGGTGCTGTGATACGGCTGCGGGAAAAAATATTTTCAAAAAAACAAAATTTTGACATTGGAATTGCTGGCCCGCTGGCGGGATTTATTACAGCTTTGATCGTATTGTATTATGGATTCTCAACCTTACCTGACCCGCAGTATATTTTTCAAATTCACCCTGAATATGAACAATACGGATTGAACTATGCAGATCATGTTTACGAAAATCAGAAAGAAAGTATCATCGATATTACCATCGGAAAGAATCTCTTATTTCTGTTTTTTGAAACCTATGTTGCAGATCCCAGTCGCATGCCTAATCCGCATGAGATCATGCATTATCCGGTAATATTCGCAGGATTTCTTTCACTGGTTTTTACTTTTTTAAACCTACTGCCAATTGGTCAATTGGACGGCGGACATGTAGTGTACGGCTTATTCGGTTTTAAAACACACAGGATCATCGCCAGTATTGTGTTTGTGGCGTTGCTCTTTTATGCTGGCATCGGCGTTGTAACGCCACGGGATAGTCCTGATGACTTATTGTTTTGGGTTCCCGGCGGAATTGCTTTTTTATACCTTGCCTTATCAGGTTTAGGACTGCCAAAAAGGGACACGATGATGTATGCCGTATTGATGTTCGCGGCGTTGTTTGTTTTATCGTGGGTTTATCCAACGCTGCAAGGTTATTCCGGATGGCTTTTGTTTGGCTTTCTCATCGGCAGGTTTATCGGCATTCAGCATCCACCTTCAGAGATAGAGGAGCCGTTAGATACCAAGCGAATTATTATCGGTTGGTTATCACTGATCATATTTGTGATATGTTTTAGTCCGGCGCCCTTGAATATCACCCAGGTAATCGTAGACAAACCTTAAGAATCAAATTTCCTTTTTCGCCAGTTGTTTTCCGAAGGTTGCATCGTTGGTGTTTCAATTTTTGGAGATACTTTTTTTCCATTCTCCAACGTGATGGCTAGTGCGGCGGCAACCCAGTCGTCTGTCGCATCTGATTTTTGCAGCGCCGCGGGAGTGAAATAATTTTCGACAAAACGGGTATCAAAATTCCCCGAACGAAACGCCTCATGCTTCATCACAAAGCGACAAAAACCGAGTGTCGTTTCGAGTCCCGTGATTTCGTATTCATCTATAGCACGAATCATCTTTTGGATAGCAGCTTCGCGATTGTCAGCCCTGCAAATTAGTTTGGCGATCATCGGATCATAATAAAACGGAATGTCCATGCCCTGTTCGAAGCCGTCATCAACTCTTATTCCATGGCCTTGAGGCCTCTTATAGGTATTGAGTGTGCCAATATCGGGTAGAAAATTATTGGCCGGATCTTCTGCGTAAACCCTGATTTCGATGGCATGTCCGTGAATGGAAAGCTCGTCTTGCTGAAACGGAAGTTTTTCCCCTTCGGCAATTTTGATCTGCAGCTTAACTAAATCGAGTCCCGTTATTTCTTCGGTTACCGGATGTTCTACTTGTAAACGGGTGTTCATTTCAAGAAAGTAAAAGTTAAGCTGATCATCCATGATGAACTCCACCGTTCCTGCATTATAATACCCGCACGATTTCGCAACATTAATGGCCGCTTCACCCATTGCTGCGCGTATGGCTGGCGTTACTATTGATGAAGGTGCTTCTTCCACGACCTTCTGGTGTCGTCGTTGTATGGAACATTCGCGTTCAAATAAATGAACCACGTTTCCATGCTTATCTCCGAAAATCTGAAATTCAATATGTCTTGGCTTGGTAATGTATTTTTCAATGAAAACAGATCCATCACCAAAAGCAGAGGTCGCCTCACCGACCGCCCGTGCCATTTGTTCATCAAAACTGGCTTCATCCTCAACGATGCGCATACCTTTTCCACCACCGCCAGCACTTGCCTTTATCAGGATGGGATAACCAATAGTTGAGGCAACTTTTTTCGCCTTGTTAATATCAGTAATTGGCTCCGACGTTCCGGGTACCAGCGGTACATTAAATTTCGCAACGGCTGCCTTAGCTGCCAATTTACTTCCCATGATATTAATCGCTTTTGGAGAGGGACCGATAAAGACCAATCCTTCATCTTCCACGCGCTGTGCAAACATTTCATTCTCCGAGAGAAAACCGTATCCAGGATGAATTGCGTCCGCGTCCGTTTTTTTTGCCGCGGCAATAATGTTATCTATCTTTAAATAGGATTCTGATGAAGCCGGTGGGCCAATCAATACAGCTTCATCGGCATATTGTACATGCAACGCCCGCCGGTCAGCCTCGCTATAAACCGCCACGGTGCTGATGCCCATCTCTCGTGCGGTCCGCATAATTCGTAAGGCAATTTCACCGCGGTTAGCAACCAATATCTTCCTGATCTTTGACATAATAACAATTGATAATAAAACTGTCTTTTGACAGACTTAGCGTGAATTGAATAAACCCCAAAATCTTCAAATTAAGGTTTTTTCCTTATTTTTGCAGGAATTATAAAACCAATACTACACCATGGTAGATTTATTTGAAAAGCTGAGAATGGAAGCCGGGCCACTTGCCAAATATTCGCACCTTCCAGATGACTATTTTTTCTTTCCGAAACTGGAAGGAGACATCGGCCCGCGCATGAAATTCAATGGCCGCGAAGTGTTGAATTGGAGCTTAAATAATTACTTGGGTCTTGCCAATCATCCCGCTGTCAGAAAAGCAGATGCGGATGCTGCAGCGCAATATGGATTGGGGTTGCCGATGGGCGCGCGCATGATGTCCGGTAATTCATTGAATCACCTGGAATTTGAACGTCAGCTTGCCGAATTTGTCAAGAAGGAAGATGTGATGCTTCTCAACTTCGGTTATCAGGGTGTAGTTTCTATTATCGATGCATTGGTTGATCGCAAGGATGTTATTGTGTACGATGCCGAGTCACACGCCTGTATCATCGACGGCGTTCGCTTACATATGGGTAAACGATTTGTCTACCTGCATAACGACATGGAGAGTTTGGAAAAACAACTTCAACGTGCTACTAAACTTGCCGATGAAACGGGTGGAGGTATTCTGGTAATCACCGAAGGTGTCTTCGGCATGTCCGGAAAGCAAGGGGATCTAAAAGGCGTTGTTGAGCTTAAAAAGAAATATAACTTCCGATTGTTTGTCGATGATGCGCATGGTTTCGGCACCATGGGCAAAACGGGTGCAGGAACAGGCGAGGAGCAGGGTGTTCAAGAACAGATCGACCTGTATTTTTCAACTTTTGCGAAATCTATGGCAAGCATTGGGGCATTCGTTGCCGGCTCCAAGAAAATATTAAAATACCTGCGCTACAGTGTTCGCTCCCAAATTTATGCGAAGAGCCTGCCCATGGCCCTGGTAGTTGGGGGTATGAAACGTTTGGAACTTCTTAAAACCGAGAAGCACCTGAAGGACAATTTGTGGAAAATCGTAGGCGCCATGCAAAACGGCTTACGAGAAAGAGGTTTTAACATTGGAAGTACCAATTCACCTGTTACACCGGTATTGTTTAAAGGTGGCGTAGGTGAAGCTGCAAACATGTCAATGGACCTGCGCGAGAACTTCAATATATTCTGCTCAGTTGTCATCTATCCTGTTGTGCCTAAGGATGTTATCATGTTTAGGATTATTCCTACGGCAGCTCACTCATTAGAGGATGTAGAGCTTACGTTAAACGCATTTTCGAAGCTGAAAGAGAAGCTTGATAGTGGCTTTTATAAGGAGGAAGTTTTAGTGTCTGTAACCAAGGGAGTTTAAAAAAAACCGCTTTTTGGGTTGTTTTTAAAGGTATTTATTTAAATTGGCGTAAGAAACTAAATTTTCAATCTTTAAAATCTAATAAAAATGCAAAAATTTGAAGAGCTCAAAAGTCTCATAGCTTCACTTGAAGGAGATGCTGACAAGTTTTATAATAAGGGCAATAGCGCTGCCGGTACCCGCGTAAGAAAGGGTATGCAAGACCTTAAGAATCTCGCTCAAGCTATTCGTGCAGAGGTTCAAGAGATTAAGAACAAGGCTTAAACCTTGGATATTTGAGTTCAAAATAAGGGATAACAAGATTATCCCTTATTTTTTTATACCTGAAGCCAGCCCCTGTATTTTCCGTTGTAAGTCCTCTGAAGCTTCCACCAGCGGCAAGCGGACGTTTGCATTGCAAATGCCCATCGTTTCCAATAGATATTTTACACCCACCGGATTTCCTTCCTCGTACATTGGCCCATTGATTTCCAATAATTTGAAAAGCTGTTGACTTGCTTTGTCAAACGCGCCGGCAAAAGCATATTCCTTTGTTTTCTTAAAGATTTGGGGAAACGCATTTGCTAAAACGGAAATTACTCCTTTAGCACCGATCGAATACATTGCTACCGTTTGCATGTCATCACCAGATAACAATAGAAAATCCTTCGGCATGTACTTCGCTATTTTCATGCACTGCTCAAGATTTCCCGAAGCTTCCTTTGTACCGATGATATTTTTATGCTCCGAAAGGCGGAGTGTGGTATCCGCAGTCAAATTGCTGGCGGTCCTTCCAGGAATATTATATAGCATGACAGGTACGGGGCACTGATCAGCAATAGTCTGAAAATGTTTAATAATTCCCTCTTGCGAAGGTTTACTATAATAGGGGCTAACCGAAAGCAAGGCACTAACATCGGTGAAATCCGTTGACCGAATGGATTCAATTACGTGATGCGTATTATTTCCTCCAATGCCATACACAATTGGCAACTTGGACGAATTGTTTTTTTTGATGAACTCCAGTACCGCTTTCTTTTCTTCCTCTGAACATGTGGCGGCTTCGCCAGTGGTACCCATTACAACATAGTAGTCAACACCCTTTGCAGTATGTTGAAGAAGTTTTTTTAAGCCTTTGAAATCAACTTCTAATGACTCGGTAAACGGAGTAATCAGGGCTACCCCTGTTCCGTACAATTTTTTCATGTTTTTAAAGTGTTGAAGCGTTGTAGTTCGAATTGTTGAAGAAAGCGTCAGCAATTCGGGGCGCAAGCTACAAATTGAATGTAAGACATTTGCATTTGAAGAAGTGCAAATTTTCGTTACCTAAGGAAATTTTTTATAGATACCTCCTAGGGGATCGCAGGAAAAACCGTCAGACCGTTCGAAACTCACAGCGCGATTCTAAATTACCGCAGTTGTGAAGTATACTTATACATACCCTCAATCAATGATTGATTGCTGTTGATGGATTCGATCATGAACTCAAAATAAGGGCGGGTTTCTGGCCACGATCTGCCTACGCGGCAACGGGCTTTTCCCCGGGCCAGCAAATACAAAATGAAGGGATTCGGCGTAATATCTATATAAAACAGATAATCAAATGGGGCATCTGAAAAACGGATTGCATTCTCTGCTGTTACCTGACCCCAGAATGACAAATCATTTTCGGAAAAAAAATCAAATTTGAATTCATAATTCTCCTTGTCCTTGGGAAGAAATTCAATGACCTGGACTTTCTTTCCATCATGCTCAAGTTTTTTTATAAACTCTTTGATCGCCTCATGTTTTTGTTTGTCCTCAACAGTAAAGATCACACCAACGTTTAAGGCTTCTTTGTAAGGCACGGTACCATGGAGAACTTTGTTTTTTTTAAGTTCCCAATCTGTTCTAACCTTCAAAAGTTTCTGCCTCATTTGTTGAACGTTGCGCTAGCTGTTTAATAATTTTTCGAAATCTTTTTCAGAGATAATTTTCACGCCAAGTTTTTCTGCTTTCGCAAGCTTGGAAGGTCCCATGTTGTCGCCGGCTACCAGATAATCCAACTTCCCGGAAACGCCGGACAATATACGCCCACCATTTTTTAAGATGATGTCCTGCAGTTCGTCACGTTCATAATGTTCGAATGTGCCCGATATCACAAATGACTTACCTCCCAAAACGTCGCTTTCTTTCTCCGGTTCTTTAGCATCGCTCTGAAATTGCAGTCCTGCTGCCTTCAGACGCTCAATCTCACGTTTATTTTCCGCATTCCGAAAGAACTCATGAATACTATGTGCTATTTTTCCGCCAACTTCTGGCGCCTGTAACAACTCTTCAACAGATGCATTGGCAATTTTATCAATGGATTTAAAATAGCGGGCAAGTTTTTCTGCCACCGTTTTCCCGACATAACGAATGCCGACAGCAAATAAAACACTTTCAAAAGGCACAGACTTAGATGCCTCGATTCCATCTAATATATTTTTAGCTGACTTTTCTTTAAAACCTTCCAGTCTAAGAATATCCTCGCGTTTAAGGTCGTATAAATCGGCAGGGCTTTTTACCAGGCCAAGCTCGTACAACTGGTGAATGGTTCTTTCACCGATGGAATTTATATCCATTGCTTTCCGCTGAATGAAATGCTCGATGCGGCCTTTAATCTGAGGAGGGCAACCGTTAATATTCGGACAGTAAAATGCTGCTTCACCTTCGACACGAACTAATTTAGAGCCACACTCAGGACATTTAGTAACATAAATTATCGGCTTGCACTCATCCGTGCGTTTTTCCTCGTCGACACCGGTGACTTTAGGAATAATTTCACCACCCTTTTCAACAAAAACGTAATCGCCGATGTGCAAATCGAGCCGTGCTATCTCATTGGCGTTGTGAAGTGATGCACGTTTGACCGTTGTACCTGCCAGGAATATAGGTTCTAACTCCGCCACTGGTGTCACTGCGCCCGTTCGTCCTACCTGGTAGGTTACACCATTGAGGCGGGTACTCATATTCTGAGCTTTATACTTATAGGCAATCGCCCACCGCGGGCTTTTCGCCGTATACCCTAAGAGTTGCTGTTGTTCAAGGTTATTGATTTTAATAACGACACCATCCGTTTCAACCGGAAGTTCGTGTCGCTTCGTTTCCCAGTGATTGATATAATACAAAACTTCCTTAATGGTTTTACATTTTTTATAAGTTGGAGAAACATTGAATCTCCACGCTTCCAGTTTCTGAATACTTTCTTCATGAGTCTCCAGGCCCGTTTCATCACCCAATAAATAATAGACAAAACAATCCAGTTTTCGGCGGGCTACTTCTGAGGAGTCTTGCATTTTCATGGTACCAGAAGCGGTATTCCGGGCATTGGCATACCGCTCTTCTCCAATATCTTCGCGCTCTTTATTCAGTTGGATAAAAACCTCTTTTGATAAAAAAACTTCGCCGCGCACTTCGAAAACAGGAGGGACCTTTTTTCCTTTCACCAACAAAGGGATGTTTCGTATGGTCTTCACGTTAGCCGTAACGTCGTCGCCGCGGACACCGTCACCCCTTGTTACACCTCGCGTTAATAAACCATTCTCATATGTAAGACTGATAGAAACACCATCAATTTTCAATTCGCAAAAATATTCATACGGCTCACCCTCTAACCCTTTGGCAACGCGGGCATCAAAGTCCAACAACTCTTTTTCGCTGTATGTATTGCTCAGCGAGAGCATTGGGTATTTATGATATACCGTTGCAAACTCTTTTGTGATAGTGCCGCCCACGCGCTGTGTGGGGGAGTTGGGATCCTTGAACTGCGGAAATTCAATTTCGAGCTTAATGAGTTTCTCTAACAGTTGGTCGAACTCAAAATCGCTTATCTGTGTGCGGTTCTGTTGATAATATAGATCATTATGGTAATTGATCTTCTCAGTTAATTGCTCAATTTCTTTTTTTGCTTCCTGCGGAGTCATGTGAGCATAAATCTAAAAAGTAAACGCGGAAAGCAAAAAAATTAACGTAAAGTCTTTCCCTCCGGAGATTGAAATTTATTTTGTATTGTCACTGTAAGGCTTGAGGTCTTTAGAAAAATCCACAACATTATTTTTTCTTTCTACATCGGCCATGCGTTGAGATGGATCTATTTCGATGGAAGCTATTGCTTCGGATTTGCGCTGAATGTTCAGCGTATAAGTCGGATATACCCATGGCCATGCATCCAGGTCAACGCGTTGGATCGTTTTATCCTCTACCGGTTTGTTGCCCAAAGTTTCGTTGGTAGGTATGTAATACATTTCCTTCGATCCATCTTTGTAAGTGATAACAAGGTCCACCGGCATAGGAAATTCACCTACGCGCTCTAATGAAATAAAAGTCGAGCCTTCCGATTCAACAACATTCTTGATTCCATAATCAATTGTCTTATTGGTATTGATCCAGTAAGACATATACCATCCCAGGTCCATCCCCGAGGTTTTTTCCATCACTCTCCTAAAGTCATTCGGCTCAGGATGTTTAAACTTCCAGCTGTAATAATATTTGCGCATGCCTTTATAAAAATTCTCCTCGCCAACGATGTATTTGAGCTGCTCAAGAAATATTGCTCCCATTGCATAGGCTGCAACCTTGTAAGCCAGGTTAGTTGTATAATGGTCAGCGTGTTGGCTGATTGGTTCCTGAAGTCCTCTGGAAAGTAATCCAAAATAAGAGGCATAGCTACTCTGATGCGACGATTGAATGGGCGAGTCAAACATGGAGGCCATAGATTCCTGTCGTGCGAAATCAGTAAATCCCTCATCCATCCACGGGTAGAGGGCTTCGTTAGAAGCCAGGACAGCCTGATACCAACTGTGTGAAACTTCGTGTGCCATAAGTCCTACAAGACCTGTTAGCGAACCTTCTCCCATGATTAATGTACACATTGGATATTCCATGCCACCATCGCCACCCTGAACGATCGAATAACTTTCGTAAGGATATTTGCCAAAAGTTTTGTTCATGAATTGGAAATGCTTTACTGCATATTCTTGCATTTTTTTCCAATTGGGTGTCGTCTTTTCATTCTTTTGATAAAAGAAATGAAGTTCAGGCCCATCTGGAACTTTAAGGCGGTCGTGCGCAAAGTCAGGATCTGAGGCCCAAGCAAAGTCGATTACATTCTTTGCGATAAAATGCCAGGTTAAATCACCAGAAGGTTGTTTTACCGTGCTTCCTTGTTTTTCATAACCATGCCCAATTTTATCGGCGTTTTGAAGCATGCCTGTTCCCCCGATAACGTGCGTGGGGTCAATGGTGATCTTAACGTCGAAGTCTCCCCATACACTGTGAAACTCCCGTCCCACATATTGATAGGCATGCCATCCCTGAAAATCATATTCCGCCATCTTGGGATACCATTGCGTCATTGAATAGGCAATACCTTCCTTGTTATTCCTACCTGACCTTCTGATTTGAACCGGCACTTGTGATTCAAATTTCATATCGAAGATGGTTTTGCCATTGGGAAGGATTGGCTTGGATAAGATTACTTCCAATACAGTCCCGTCAACCTTATAGCTAACATCTTTTCCGTCTTGTTTAAGACTTTGAATATGCTGGTAGCCGATCTCATCATCTTTTAACTTAGAAATACGATCACCGACCCGCGCATCCGGATCTGTAATATTGATGGAACGAACATCCATCATGGAACCAGGTTGAAATGCGTTCCAGTACAAATGATAAAATACTTTTGTTAAAGTGTCTCTGGAGTTATTGTAGTAAGTGAGTTTTTGAATGCCTGTTACTTTATGCGTTGTGACATCGAGCCGCACATCCATGTTGTATTCAACACGTTGTTGCCACCGGAAATCCTGCGAAAAAGAAGATAGAACAAGTGTAAAAAGAAATAAAGAGACAATATGTAGTTTTAGCATGCCCACAGTTTTCGTTGCACATGCAAAATATTGAAAGGGCTTTATTTTACAAAGACAATTTATTCCGTTTCATGCTGATAAAGTAGGTAAGGCTGCCAGACAAATAACTGCTTTCCGACATTGTCAAAGGTTCCCCGGGCAGGGCTTTAGGAATGTTATAACTGTAAGAGAAGGAAAAACCCCAATTTTTATGACTAATGCTCAACGGGACACTGATAGCATAATTCATTAAACCAAAGACCTTTCTTTCGTGCTGTACCCACTTATATCGCGTTCCATATTTCATGCGGTTTTGTAATGCTTCCGCTAAATTTTTGGGATCTACCTGTTCAAATTCGATTAACGTTTCATTTCCAAGCAACAGGAAGAATGCGGGAGAAATTGCTACCCGATCGATGTTAAGAAATTTCTTTTTTTCAAAAATGATACTGATACCGGGCATTATACGGTGTGCATTGGCTTCCCCGAAGTAAAAAGAATAGGTTGCACTTAAAGCGAAGGGCTTGTATTCCAAGGTTGGAGTCGCAGACAAGGCGTTTGTATAGGGGACGTAGCTGTCTTCACCGACGACATAAAAATACCGGTCATATCCGGCAGCCATTGAAAAATATTTGGAGAAATCGTGCATATATCCGACCGAGACAACGGTGAGGTAATAGGAGGGATCAAAATCTTTACTCCAATAGCCAGACACATCGCCAAAGAATCCGGACTTGTGGTAGTACGATATTCCCGGAGCAATTCCAAAATTTTCTATGCCTAAGGTCCTTCCAGTAGACATCACGTTACTATTGTAACTTAGCCTGAGCGCGAGTTGCGAGGCATCCAAGTCGCCTTGCTGAAGTAAGCTATCAATTAAATTGAAAATTGAAAGGGAATCCTCAAATGTCAGATCCGTTTCGACATCGGACAGAATTAAAGAGTCAGCATCCTGAGCAAAAGCTGCAAAGGATGCTGACAGCAGTAAGCTGAATAAAAGACGTCTGCAACAATTCATCAATAGCCGATCTTAATTAATTTAATTGTTGCGCTTTTGAAGTTGTTGTTGCGTTCGTTCTCTGAGATTTTGTTGTCGTTCTTGCTGCATTTGCCTGCGTTGTACCTGATCCAATATCATTTGTCTGAAACGGCGTTCTGCCTGTGGGAGGGATCTTAATTTTTGTGCTGAGATAACTTTAAGCAATCTGCCGGAATAATCCTTTTCAAGATCCAGTTCCTTTTGTTTGGCTTTAAATTGTTGTTCGACAGCTTCCTGATCAGACTGACCTGGTGTTGGATTCTTTGATGCATCGCGAAGTTGTTGCCTGATTTCCCTGCGTCTTTCCGCGAACTCCCGGTAGATCGGCCAAAATTTTTCTGCTTCTTGCGGCGTAAGTTGCAACTGATCGGTAATGTAAGCGATTCTTGCGGCCTCAATTTTATCGCGAACTTTTTTGTCCTGTGGCGGCGGTAAATCATCATCATCCTGAGCAAAAGCAGAGATCGTCATTAAGCTGAGGAATATTATTTTTGCGATAGCTTTCATTGTCTTAGGCTATTATTCAATTTCATTTAGTATTTCTTCATAGTCAGAATCGTTAAGCGGGAGTGCATAAACTGATTCTTCGATAATCGTTGCATCTTCCGCGTCCAATTCGACTTGGTCGAGCAATTCATCTGTCGTCAAGTCGGTTTCGTTCAGATAGGATATTAGATCTTCTGTCTGTATGGAAGCCAATATGCCCTCCGCACTGAGATCGGATTGTGGGCGATTGAACCAAAAAATTCCCACGGTAATAAGGATCACTGCCGGTACTGCAAATCGGAGACTCACGCGATAATTCAACCACCAGCTTTTCTCTTCATGATGTTGCGCTACCCTGGATTGGATAATCCCCGGAAGCTTCTCAAAGTACCCTTCCGGGACTTCAAAAAGCTGCTTTTTAGGTATGTCCTCCAGTTTCTTCATGCCGATTTGACAAGGTAAATTGTTGAAAGTTTAATCATTCGTTAAAAAATCTTCTATTTTTTTTACTGCGTGATGATAGCTTGCCTTGAGCGCACCCACGCTTGTATCGGTAATCTCCGAAATTTGCTCATAGGGCATATCATCAAAGTATTTCATATTGAAAACCAATCGTTGTTTGTCAGGAAGTTTTAAGAGCGCTTTTTGAAGTTTAAGCTGAATTTCATCCCCAGATAATCCCGGCGTGTTTTGAAGCTTGTCGCTCAGTTCTGCTTCAACGTCTCCAATAGGAAGAAAAAATCTGCGCTTTTTTCGCTGCAAAAAGCTAAGGCATTCATTGGTTGCTATGCGATATATCCATGTAAATAACTGGGCGTCTTCGCGAAACCTGTCAATGTGCCGGTGTATTTTTATAAATATCTCCTGTGTAAGATCATCAGCGTCATCATGGTCAACAACCATTTTACGAACATGCCAATACACCCGCTTTTGATACTCTCGTACCAGTAAATTGAACCCATAGTTCCGGGTCTCAGGATTTCTTAGCTTACTTAACAGTTCCTTGTCTTCCAAGAAAAAATGGCGTAATGGAAGTTAGACTAACCCTTGAAACAAAGGTTTAAAAGCTGTTAAGATAATCGGTAAGGAGCTCTATAAAAAGTAGTTATGCAAGACTGTCTGCCAACAACTCAAATTGTTCTTTGGAGTGCGTTGGAAAGTTGGCGAAACGCAACTGGCTCTTTTTTGCGGCGCCGTAACCATCGCCTGGCTGCATCCCATTTTCCAGTAATTTGCTTGTGATTTTTTCAGTGTATTCTCCACAATCGGCAACAATGACAGTTTTAGACCGAAAGGTTTTATCTGCCACAAATGGTTTCAAATGCGGATGGCTGTCGAGCGTTTGATACAACAAAGTTGCCTTGTATTCGGTCTCCTTTCGTATGTTGGAAATTCCGCGGCGTATCATGTCGCCGATTACTTTGCTCAGAACATATATGCTCAACACGTTGGGAGTCTCGGGAGTCTGATTTTTAACTGCATGTGCTTTCAGGCTTGGCAGATTGTGGTATGATCCGATGGATATACCTTTAGATAAAAGTGCATCCGCTTTTGCCAGACACTGATCGTTTACCATCCACACACCGAGCCCTGCTGGCAGCCCGAATCCTTTCTGTACGGAAAAGAAAACAGAATCAAGTTTGGAATAATTGAAATCGGGAAATGGGAGGGATGAGACAGCATCCACGGCTATCAATGCACCAGGATTTTTAGATCTGAGGTTATAAATATAATCCAGGGGAACTGAAACGCCCGTACTCGTTTCGTTGTGGGTGACTGCGATTAATTCAGTATCGGTCGGGATTGAGAGTGAATCCTCAAAACCCTTTCCGTTGCTTACTTCATTTTTGGAGGGAATCTTACCAAGCTGCTGAGCGATTTCAAAAAAGCGTTTTGAGAAGGATCCGTTAACAAGGTGAAAGGATTTTTCTTCCACCAGATTTTGGATGAGTCGTTCCCAAATTTCTGTAGCTGAGCCTGTGAAGTAGATGTGATAATCAGCGGGAAGTTTTAACAATTCGCGCAGCCCCTCTACGGTGTCCTTATAATAGCTCTCAAATTTCTTACTGCGATGCGATAACGTAGGTACACCGTCGCGAAAGGCAGTTCGAACATGATCTTCGACGGTAAAATAAAGTTGAGAAGGACCTGGCGTGAAATTAATTTTAGGATTCATAACGGGGGACAAATGTAATTAAAAAGTTAATAGTTAACAGAGCTGTTGTGTACGACGGCGTATATTATGACGGCAACTTTTTGACAATTTGCTGGGACATTACATCGCTAGGTAAAAAATACAAATTAGTCAATGGTGCGCTTTAAAAGTGTTTTACCTAAGTTGCATGCAAATCCCACTCGGGTTTGGGACACGTTTGCTGAACCTAACAATTATAAACAATACCGAGTGAAGCTTTCATGCAAAATCAGGCCTCATCACGCCATTTGGCGTGACCTCGCCCAAAAAGCAGGTTAACAGAAGAAGATTGCGGATGACAGCAGCTCAAAACTTGTCTTTTATGGGGTTCAGAAACACCTCACCAAATCCAGTGGGCTTTTTTTTTCTTTTGGTTGCGAGCTATGAAACTCGTAGTCAGTTGTTCTCTTCTTGTCAATAGTGTTGGATGATTGTGGGTCAACCATCAAATTGCTTCTCACTTACGCGCTGACATCAGTTCAGCTTTCCCCCACAATACTTGCAATGGATTGCATCTACATCATGTCCTTCTTTTAGGCAGTGTGGACAAACTTGTGTCGTAATAATTTCTTTATTGCGTTGAAAAACCATTTCGGCAGATACGATTCCGGTAGGGACAGCGATGATACCATATCCTAAAATCATAATTAATGATGCTAACGTCTGGCCTACTGCTGTTTGAGGGGCAATGTCACCATAACCGACCGTTGTCATCGTAACGATCGCCCAGTAAATACTTTTTGGTATGCTGGTAAAACCATGTGAGGGCCCTTCAATAAGATACATCATGGTACCGGCGATGATAACAGACGTAAGAATGGTAACCAGGAAAACGGTGATCTTATGACGGCTTGATTTAAGGGCGCGCGCAAGATTTTGACCTTCGCCCACATACCTGGTGAGTTTAAATATTCTGAATATTCTTAGGAGCCGTATGCTTCGAATAACCATCAGAGATTGTGCGCCAACAAAAAATAATCCGAGGTATGTAGGTAAAATGGAAAGCAGATCAATTACGCCAAAGAAACTCGTAACGTATTTCTTTTTGCTGGGCACAATCCAAATTCTGCTGATGTAATCAATGGTGAAGATGATGGTGAAAAACCACTCCAGCCCTACAAGCCATTTGTCAAAATATTTAGGGAGTGTATGGACACTTTCTAGAGCCACCACGATAACACTGGCAACGATGCAAAAGAGTAATACGATGTCATAAGTTTTTCCTTCGGGCGTGTCGGATTCGAAAACTATCTCATACAACCTTAACTTAGAACCGGAGAGCTGTGCTTTTGAAGCCATGTTTCAATATACAAGATCCATTGTAATTGTCTTGTGTTAGTAATATAAAATGCTTCCTACGATAACATCTTCTTAGTTTTCCAACGCAATCGATAAGCATTCATCGCTGCTTTACCCAACTTTTGTGTTAACCGATGGTTCACATATGCGCCAATGGGCGCGCCGATACCAGGTACAAGCTGAAGCAATTTTGCAACGTCAATGTAATCGCGGTATTCTAATTGGAAAGTTCGCCAATCAAATTCATTAATAGAGGGTGGTAATTCATTCAATGTTTGATGCCAGTTTTCAATTAAAAGAATTGCTTTGTTTCGTTGCTTTTGGCTTGAAAATGTTATCTGAAAAATATACAAAATGTAAATACGCTCCTTGTAATCTTTAACATCGTAACCGTACAACGCAGCGATCTCGTGAAGCATTTTCATTTTCAGTGTTAACCAGATCGGGAAATCCGCCAGGCCTAGCAATATTCCGCCAGCACCAGTAATAGCGCCCTCTGTGGCAGCGGTATTTTTATAAAATCTAATTCGCTGTTTGATTTTTAACTCGCGCTCCTCGAGGGTGCCTTCGGCGAGTGGCCTAGACGTTGTAAATTCAGAACCCAAGAGAACAGCCCGCGTCATTTGCTTAATAGCGACCGTAAAAGCAACATGAATTTTCTCAGGGATTATCTTATTAATGCGATTTTGAAGTCGCTTTGCCAGCCCCCCAAAAAGGGATGGGGATAGTTTCATTTCTTGTTGCCATTGAGAAGCTTCTTCCATCGCTTCTTGTTCATAGGACGTCATTAGCCTTCAATTCGATATTTCATTCACTTGTCTCTGCAATTCTTCTACCTCGACGTCCTTAATATGTTTTGAAATAATCCACATATGCCCAAAAGGATCCTTGATCCGACCCGCGCGATCGCCGTAAAACTGATCCTTGACAGGAAAGATCATCGTAGCACCCTCGTCCAACGCTTTCGCTACTGTTTCATCTACATCGGGCACGTACAAATTCATAATAATTGACGTACCGCCTAAAGTTTCGGGACTTTTGTTATAGTCGGGATGCTCTTCAGCAATCATTAAAAGGCAATCGTTAATACGGACTTCTGCATGGGCAATCTTACCATTGGGCTCCGTCAGTCGATACACCTCTTTGGCGTGGAATACTTTTTCGTACCAGGCGATTGCTTGATCTGCATTTCTTATTGCCAACATGGGTGTTAGGGCGAGAAGCCCTTTAGGGACGTAATGGACAGTTTCCATAAGCGTTTTTTTTAAGGACACTAAATTAAGTGTATTTGGATTTATTCTTCAGTGATCACCTTGCACTATTTTCCAAATGATACCACTCGCATCGTCAGCAACCAACATTGCACCGTCGGGCAGTACAGCGATTCCGACAGGCCTCCCGTACACCTCACTTTTTGCAGCATCAGCAATGAAGCCTGTGAGAAAGTCTTCTGGAGGGCCCGAGGGCTTGCCATTTTTAAAGGGAACAAAAACTACCTTATATCCACTGAGCTGTGATCGATTCCAGGATCCATGCTGACCGATAAAGGCGCCGCCATGGTATTTGGCTGGAAAAGAATTTTTATTATAAAATACAAAACCTAGTGAAGCAGTGTGCGCGCCTAAAGAGACATCGGGTTTTAATGTTTGCTTTACGAGTTCTGGTTTCTGGCCCCTAAGCCGGGGATCTTCATTTGGTCCAAAATACGCGTAAGGCCATCCATAGAAACCGCCTTCCTTCACCTTTGTCAAAAAATCAGGGACTAAATCGTCGCCAAGTTCATCTCTTTCGTTTACTACGGTCCAAAGCTCGTTCGTGCCGGGGGATATGCCCATACCCACTGGGTTGCGCAAGCCGCTTGCGAAAACGCGCTCGCCAGTCCCGTCCGGATTTACTTCAAGAATATTTGCCCTTCTAATTTCATTTTCCATGCCGTGTTCGCCGATATTACTTCCGGAACCAACAGATATGTAAATTTTCGTCTGAGTTTGATTCGCGATGATGTTGCGCGTCCAATGATTGTTATAGCCACCCGCAGGCAATTCCAAGATCTTTTTTCCTTCTGACTTAATTTGAGTTTGTCCGGCCTGGTAAGGATATTGAACGAGTCCATCTGTATTGGCTACATAAAGAGAATTGCCAAGTACCAACATTCCGAACGGTTGAGTCAAACCAAATAACAATACTTGCTTCAACTCAGGTTTGCCATCATTGTCTTTGTCACGCAGTAAAGTGATTCGGTTTGCGCTTTCGCCGGTATTTTGTGATTCTGCTTTTCCCGAAATTTTCTCGGCAACTTTTTTGAGCCCTTTCGTTTCGGTATTCGCTTCGGATACCAAGATATCTCCGTTAGGGGTTACATAAATCCACCTGGGATTTTGTAAACCATCTGCAAATTTTATAACCTGGAAACCGGTCGGAGCTTGCGGCAATTTCCCAGCCGGCCATCCAACCACTTTACTATAGTTTTTTACCGATTTAGTTGCGTAGGGAGCAGGAAGCGAATCATGTGACGACTGTATCGACAGCGAGTCACGCGCCGGAACGTTGTTTTGTTTTCTGTTACAACTTTGGAAGCTTACCAGACAAATCAATAAAGCGAATAAATAATTAATCGAGTAAGCTAACATGCCACGTTTGTTCATAGCTTATTTTACTATCTATAGTTTGGTGTAGAATACTCTTCAAGGCGTTTTCGGTGTAGCGAATTATGATTGTAATCCTTTTCAAGTTCCTCTTGTGGAAGTTGCGATTGAATAAAGCGTTCCATGGATTTGTTAAATAATTTGGTTCTGATACTGGGAGGTAAAAGGGTCTTTACAGTCGTCTTTAATCTCGAAGTTAAATTCGTATAATGTTCAATGAAGGCCATTTTATCGGCTTCATGGTCTACAATGATATACTCAGGATGCGACAACGGAAAATCCAGGCGTTCCAATTTTAATTTACTGGACTTGTCAACCGGATTTGTTGTATGCGTTGCATCTTCTCCGAACCCAAGATTCGAAATAAGGTTTTTATGAGGCAGAATTGTTAACCCTGAGTTGATCCTTCGAACAAACTCCCATTGGTAATCCCACGTTATAGAAGGGAATAAGAAGGTTCGTTCAAAAACCCACTGGAAATAATCAAATTCGTATGGGGAAGCAAAATGATTTTTCAGGTACCCAAGTTTCTTGATTTTTTTGTATTCTGACATTTCGTAATCATACAGGTTCCAGGCACGTCTCCAGCTGGCCCATCCCCAAATGTTATTATGATTTGAAAAGAAGTATGAATAATCATTTGGTCGAAAATTTTCGGGGACAAGATTGCTACCGCCAATTCCCATAATTCTTTTGTCATCGCGGTAGCGTTCTAACAATTCGCTGCAAAAGGGAAAAAAATCTGGAGAAGGTAAACAATCATCTTCCAAGATTATTCCTTCCGGCTCGTGTTCAAAAAACCAGGTGATAGCTGTTGAAACACCTTTACCACAACCGAGATTTTCATCCCGAAACATTGTTTTTACCTCGCACTCCCAATCCACATCCAAGGCAATGTTCCTCGCCGAAAGACAATTTTCTAATTCACCTTTTTTAGAAGGCCGCGGTCCGTCTGCAGCAATATAAAGTTTCTTGGGTCTTGCCTCACGAATAGCGTTAAAGACTTGTTGGGTTTGAGCAGGCCTGTTAAAAATTAAAAAAAGTACAGGCGTATTCAGGTTTTGCGTTAGTACGGGAGTCATACAAGAAATTTTGGTTAGTTCATTTGAACATGCCCGGAACGTTCCACACTGTAGCATTAATTCTACAATATAAAGGTTGACCACTCATAGTATGCATCCTCCATGTCGCTTCTAACCGGAGGCCTACACCTTTTTGCAGTACCTTAAGTCACCGCAGTTCAACGTCAGGCATGTAGGTGAAAAATAATGCCAAGAATTAGCGCTGATATTTAAAAATTCCTGCAATCGATTTTGGGCGAATGCAAAAATCGTCGGGAATGCAGTAACAATTATTTAATATTTTCACGAAAGTTACGAAGCTCCTGAAGCTGCATTTCAAGAGTCTTGGTTGCACTTCTCAAAACTTCCGACAGTTGCGCATCCTCAAATTTTTTAGACATTTTGTTGAAATCGCGAAGTGTTTTTTCATGCTTCGAAATGATCTCATCGCTCCATTTTTCATCAAACTGCCTGCCTTCTACTTCACTTAATTCGTTAACCTTTTCTTTCGCATCGTCACCTTCCTCAATGGGAAGTGTTATTCCTTTTTTTCTTGCCAAGTCCTGAAACCTGGACAAACTTTCCGTCTGATCCGCTGCCATTCGCTGTGCAAAATCCTGAAGTTTCTTATTCGAGGATTTTGCACTAGCAAGTTCAGCTAATTTTATTTCTCCCAATTTTTGTTGTACTGCATCGGCGATAAATTCCGCTTCCTTTTCTCCCTTTTTTGTTTCAAACGTTTCTTTATTCTTCTCGTCAGCGAGGGCTTTGCTGCTACTCGGAGACGACTGCTCGCAGCTTATGAGCGTAGAAACAAAAAGACAGAAAAGAAAAAATTGGCCTGCGGGTTTCATTTCGGTACAAGTTTGAATTATGCTTCCGCATATTGGTCACGGAAATGACGAACCAAATCGTGTGATCCCTTCAACAAACTTTTTTGACGGGCAATTAAGTCATAAGCATCCGAAGAAAGCGGGCCATCGTTTTCAAGTGCTTTCGCGTAGGCTTTTTGCGCCGCATCTTCTCCAAATTCGCAAGCTGATAACATCGATTTCGTATCGTTACCGGAAAAGGTTGCTTTCACATCCATCCAGGCATGATAGATTTTTCCGGGAACCGTAGTGTCTCCGGCAGGGTCGCCACCCAGCGTAGCTACGTATTCCGAAAGTTCACGGATATAATCATAACTTTCCTCCCGCATACGCGAATAAAGTGTTTTTAATTCTACATCCGTGGTTTCTGTATTTTCGATCGCTTTTTCATATCCTTTAATGCGGTCATGATTTATCTTAATGAGGTCATTGATGATTTCAATAGATTCCTCATTCCTTTTATTAAGGTCTTTCATTTTTTTGTTTGTTTGATTCTTAAACGATTAGAGGAAAATCATGCCACAAGTAAAATACCTTGGTATCAGCAAACGTTATGAATCAAAACTTATGGTTCTGTAGAGAAAAGTCCATGATTGTGAAACTTGCACCAATAGTCCCTGAATGCCGATAGCGCGCCGCCATTGGAAGAAGAATATGTTAGACCAGGGATTTTAAGGGCGCTTGTGGAACTACTTTATTAAAAATTGGTTATTTTTCTGATTAACCATTTATCAGAATATACACAGCGAATGCGATATATCGGATTAATTTTTTTAGCATCTATTTTTAGTTATACCACCGTAGCTCAAACCCAAACTAGACCTGCAGCAGCACTCCCCGTTCCGCTGGATACTACCAAAAAGGAAACACCCTCGTCGGTTCCTGCAGGAAATACACAGCTATCGGCACCGCGCAACTACAACAACCTCATACGTTCAAATGCAATTACAAGAAAGGGGTTATTCATCGTCCACCAAGTTGATGACAATTATTATTTTGAGGTACCCGACAGCCTTTTAGGTCGAGACATACTCGTCGTTTGCAGAATCGCGCAAGGCGCTGCGGGTATTCGTCCTGAATATACTGGATATGCAGGCGATCAAGTCGGCAATACCGTTGTACGTTTTGAAAAAGGCCCCGGCTCAAAATTGTTTTTGCGCAGAATTACTTTTGAAGAAAATGCGGGTGATAGTACCGATGCCATGTACAGTGCGGTTACCCGTTCTAATCTTCAGCCGCTCGTATCAGCATTCGGTATTGGCGCATATAGCCCCAACGGAAGGGGTAGTGTTATTGAGATCACTGACTATATCAATGGTGATAACGATATTTTCTTTTTCAGCTCTGCCTCGAAAAAGACGATGCGTGTGGGAGGCTTGCTCTACAACATGAGTTATATCAAAGATATAAGTTCGTTTCCGTTGAATGTGGAAATAAGGACCATCAAAACGTATAGGAATACCGTCACAGACAACACATTTACGCTGGAATTAAACACTTCACTGGTATTGTTACCGAAAAGGCCAATGAAGAAAAGGTTTGCGGATCGTCGCATTGGTTATTTTACAGAACGGTATACCGATTATGATGCTAATCCTCAAGGCGTAAAGGTTGTAAGTTATATCAAGCGATGGCGGTTAGAACCTAAACCCGGCGACATGCCCAAGTATATGCGTGGCGAATTGGTGGAGCCTCAGAAACCCATCGTATATTATATTGATCCAGCCACGCCTAAAAAATGGGTTCCTTATTTAATCCAGGGTGTAAACGATTGGCAGGCTGCTTTTGAAAAGGCCGGCTTTAAAAATGCTATTGTAGCAAAAGAAGCCCCCACAGAACAAGAAAATCCAAATTGGAGTCTGGAAGATTCGAGACACTCGGCAATTGTTTACAAACCGTCGTCGTTTGCGAATGCCGCAGGGCCGATAATTACAGATCCGCGGAGTGGAGAAATACTTGAAAGTCATATTAACTGGTATCACAACCTGATGTCTATACTCAGAGAGTGGTATATGATTCAATGTGGACCTCTTGACCCTAGGGCTCAAAAAATGCAGTTTGATGATAAATTGATGGGACAACTTATCCGTTCCGTCGCATCACACGAAGTAGGGCATTCCTTAGGGCTCACGCACAACTATGCCGCAAGTTCGTCGGTGCCGGTCGAAAAACTCCGTGACCGGGTATGGCTTGAAGCCAACGGTCACACGCCCTCCATCATGGACTATGCACGGTTTAATTATGTCGCGCAGCCCCAGGATAGCGTGGGAGAGCGGGGACTCATCAGCAGGATTGGCATTTATGACCATTGGGCCATCGAATGGGGTTACAGATTGTTTCCGGAAGCAAAAAGTGCAGAGGCGGAAATTCCAGTTATGAATAACTGGGTGGTAGAAAAGTTACAAAATGAGAAATTAAGGTTTGGTTCCGAATTTACCGCCGATGACCCACGCACGCAAACTGAAGATATTGGAGATAATGCCATGAAGGCAGGGGAGTATGGCATAAGAAATCTTCAACGGGTGATTCCAAATTTAATTAAATGGACACATCAGGAACATGAAAATTACCGAAGCTTGTCTCAGATGTATAATGCTGCGATTAATCAATTCGATTATTATCTAGGGCATGCGTTGGCATACGTGGGAGGCATGTATGAAACTGTTAAATCGTCTGATCAGCCAGGGCGAGTATATGATGTTGTACCGGTAGAATTGCAATGGGAATCTATGGACTTCCTGACGCGGCATATCTTTACAACGCCGACGTGGCTGCTGGATACGGCGATTCTCACCCGGACCGGGAAATCTCCAACACAAATCGTTAACCGCTCACAAAACATGGTGCTAACTAGCCTGCTGAGTACCAACAATTTATCGAAGATGTCGGATGCCCAACTTGTTTATGGTAAGAAGGCATACCCGTTAATCAATTTTATAGATGATCTCGACAATGCGATGTGGGCGGAATTAAAAACCTATGACACTATTAGTATGTATCGCCGAAATTTGCAACAGCTTTATGTTGATAAATTAATTGATCTCGTACAGCCTGCGAAACCAGATAAAACATTGCGGGATGTTCCGCCTATCATTGTAAACAAATTAACAGAGATTCAGGCACGAATAAAACGAGCGCTTCCGCGGACCAAAGGGGCGATGACGGTTTACCATTTAAAATTTATTGAAAACCGGATCAACACGGCGCTTAAAGCTTTTACTAATTAGCAGTAAGATCTTTTATTCTTTTGGGCTCCATCTGATGGATGAGACGTCAGAATCAAAAGAAATGTGCTAAGCTTTGTTTTAGTTTGGATTACCTGGAATATAGATGTCCTTATATTCTAATTTGCATTGATCAATCACATCATAAAAATAATCCGGTTCGGAAATTTTGTTTTCTTTGAATAAGCCACCCGTTGTGAAAAGACAGCCTTTGTCTTTTGCAAGTTTTAAGAAGGTAATACTGGGTATTCTTTTTGGGTTGTAAACTTCAATTGCGACGTTGTTACGTTTTGCCGCATCAATTACACTGGCCATTCTCTCTGGGGTCCATAATTGGTCATACTCGGAGGACAAAGATTCGGGCAGGAGGGTGGCTGTCGCCCATATGTTTATCTCACCTTTGTCTAACCCAGTCGTTATAGCTTTTACGTAATCTTCCATGAAGGCTTGTTTATCACCGATGTTTTCATTCTTCAAAACATCCACTTCCTGACCTTTCGCATTTTTGAACCTCGTAATATCGCCTATGAAATAATCAAACTGCTCTATCGTTTTTTTCTGAACACCCCCGAGTGGTTGTAGGTTGTTCTTGAAAATACCCAGAAACAATGGAAGTTTGCCGTATTTGTTAACGTGCGCGCTGAGTGTAGCATCTTCTTTACCTTTCTCTAATTTGTCTATGTCAACGACAAGCCCTAGGTTGATTCCCGTTCTGTAAAAGGCTTGCATAGCAGAATCAATATTAAAAGATTCCCCGGTGTGAATGTGATAATCAATAAATGCTAAGTGGTTTGCCTGATAATCTAATATTCGCGGTGCAACATCATCGTCTAAAATAGCGGTTGATGGAGCAGGTGTATCACCTAGATCTTTGACTTTTATATTTTTAAAATATACAGTGCTTCCGGGATCGTGCCCCTGCAAAGCAAACGTTCCACTTGATAAAACTTTTTTCGTTTGTGCGCGAGCTGGATGGGTGGGTTCTGTATAATCCACAACGAGTTGATCGTTGATTTTTATTTGAACGTGCTTACCTTCTACACGAATGTTAAAGTTATACCATACGCTGTCCTTCGTGTATGCTTTGTATAAGTTGCGTATCCCATAAAGACTTCCTCCTTTTTTAACTTCTTTATATCCGTCACCGCCGCGGTGCGAGCTGTTGACCTGAACTTCGTATCCCTGATCAAGCCAACCTTCTTTTTGATGTGCCGTATGGAAATACACGCCAGAGTTCGCCAGGTGATGTGTCATCACATCCAGGTTAAGTTCAAAGTTTTTGAAATTGGCAGGTTCTTTTTTGTCGCCCACATAGAAGAGATGCGAACGTTCCCCATTAGCGACGATCATACCATCGACCACTTTAAATGAACCGGGGTTTTCATTTGCTTCCCAGTTAGAAAGATCTTTACCATTAAATAATGTTACCCATTCATTGCTTTTCTTTTCTTTTACCTGATTGCAACTGATGAGTGAAAAAATCGAAAGAAGGATAAAAAGGAAATTACTTTTTGTGGTCATCATATAGTCGCTTCTCTTTGGTTGGTTAGGTAAAATCAATATTAGTTAAACAATTAGTTATGATTGTACGAGAGGTCAATTCTTCAGTACATCGGCCAGGAATGTTTCGACAATGCGCTGATATTGAGGATCAAAATATGGCTTCTCAGTATGCCCCGCTCCATGAACAACTTCCAGTTGGACTTTAAGGCCGTTCGCTTTGTAAACGCCGACTAGTTCATGTGACTGATTTATAGGAACCTGAATATCCTGATCACCGTGAAATATTAGCAGCGGTGGATCACTGGCTTCAACCTGCATCACGGGGCTGGCTTTCTTGGCCATATCGGTAGCATTGTCGACGGTATGTCCTAAAAGCAACGCTATGGCTGGACCACGAACGCCGACACCATGCGGTGTAGATTGTTTCATGATAGATGTGAAATTACTTGGACCATAATAGTCAACGATAGCCTGGATCGATGAACTTGTTTGCGTATACAGACCTAAGGTTCCTTCTAAAGCGGGATCGTTGTTAGTTACACCGACAAGCGTCGCAAGATGGCCTCCGGCAGATGAGCCTGCAATGATGATTTTATCAGCATGGTAACCATGCTTTGTAGCATTCGCGCGTAAATAGCGGACAGCTGCTTTAATGTCGTGAATTTGTGCTGGAAACTTTGCCTCGATACTGAGCCGGTAATCTACACTCGCTATTGCATAACCCGACGATAAAAAAATGACGGGAGGGGATTCTTTTGACCCTGAATGCCAGGCACCGCCGTGGATCCATACAATCAAGTATGGATTAGGATTGGAGGGCATGTAAAGATCAAGCAGCAACTTGCGACTGCCGGTTTCGGCGTAAATTATGTCTTTAATATTTTTTACGGTTTGCGCTTCAGAAGAAAATGCAATGCAAAAAAATGACAACAGGTATACCAGCCGGGGCATTACTTTTAGAAGGTTAAAGGTTAGGTACGCTTAATTTATTGCCAACTTCTCTTGTAAGTGGTGCGAAGGTATAAAAATAGCGTGATGGGAGGGAAGTAATTCCATGAAAGGCAAACGGTCGAGCTTGGCCCAAGCTACGTTGAATGCATACGGCTCCTTGGCCCCTGCAGATTATAGCTTGGGCTATTGCTCACTCATTTCTAAGCGTATCTACAGGGTTCGCTTTTGCAGCCTTGAAAATCGTGGTACTGGTTGTAAATATTCCTACGCCAAAGATGAAAAGTGTGCAGACTACGACCGAAACAATTCCTACAGGAATGTGAAAGGCGTAGATCTCTTTCAGCAGGGCATTGGTTAGATAGTACCCGCCGACTGAACCTGCTAATCCTGCTACAGCCAGAATAATTACAAACTCTTTGTTCAGTAGTCCCACGACATTTTGTATAGAGGCTCCCAATGCTTTGCGGATTCCAATTTCTTTTGTTCTCTTGGCAATGTTAAGGGAAGCCAGCGCGAAAATACCGGAGGCAGAAAGAAGACCGCCTAACACAGTTATGAAAAGAAATATCCGTTCAAGATTTGCATTGGTCTCCCTGCTGTTTTTCAGCACCAGATCCTCCTGGAAGTTACTTTCAAAATATCTTGCAGGGAATAATTCTTTCCAGGTGGCTTCCAGATACTTTTGAACTTCTCCCAGGTTTGCATGTTCTGTTCGTACTTGCATCAACACATATTGATTTTTTCCCGCCGGGTAGAAGATAAAAGGCTCGGGGTCTTTTGATCGGTATAAATTATCCACGTGGTTTTCTATGACACCAAGGATTCTGCGTTTGTTATCATGCAATGTCACAATCTTGTCAAGTGGATCTTTTAAACCTGTTTTTTGAACAAATGCTTTATTGACAATCACACCTTCAGTTTGGTCAGAGGAGTTATCAAGATTGAATGTACGGCCCTCCGAAATTCGAAGTCCCATCGTCTCAAAATAATTCTTGCCAACACCCATGGCCTGTACGTTGTATTTGCCTGTGTCGATGGTAACCGGTGTTTCATAATTGTTGCTGCCGACATTTCCATCACTTACACCAACACTTAAAATTTTCGGATTAGTCAGAATCGCTTTTTCCATGAGTTCAAAATCGCGTTCACCTTGTAATCCCACAGTAATGACCATATCCTTGTCGTATCCGAATTCTATCGTGTCCTGAAACCGGGTGTTTTGGATAAATACGACACCACCTATTAACACAATAACAGATAAAGCAAATTGTAAACCTACCAACGTCCTGGTTAACATGTTTGTACCCTTTATCCTTACAGATCCTTTCAATAACAGCGTCGGCTTGAATTTACTGCTTAGGAGCGCGGGGTATAAGCCTGCAATTAAGGCAGCGGCAAAAACAAGCACGATTAACGCCGTAAATAAATTAAGACCGTTCATGTCCTCCAATCCATAAGGGAACTGCCACATATCGGCAAAGGCAGGAACGATTATCTGCGCTAACAGTAAACCGACAACGAGTGACAGCGAAATGGTTATTAGTGTCTCAAATAAAAATTGTGAAATAATTTGGCTACGTGCGGCGCCGATTGCCTTTCTAACGCCTACTTCCTTTAGCCGTTTTGCAGTCATGGCAATGGATGTGTTGGTAAGATTGAAGCAAGCGATCAACAAAATAATTAACGCCATTGATGTAAAAATAACGAGTGGCTCAGGACTTATTCTATATGAAACCCAGCTACTTCTAATATCACCTTGGTCGTCGGAAGTCTTAAAGGGTTCAAGAACATACGAATCAACGACCATATCGGTTCGTTTCTCATTCCGGGTGGGGATATATTTGCTAAACTGGTTACCGATTTGCGCCGCATTTTGAGGAGATGCTAGTTCCATGAATGTACTCGGGTTGCGCCAATCGCCCCAGTCGTCTTCTTTCAGTTTGTGTATGTCAATGAATTTTTCAATTCGGACTAATCCTTGAAAATTAAAAGTATTGTTGATGGGAAACTTTTTCACAACACCGCCAACCAGCAATTCAATTACAGATTCATTTACAGATGAAAGCACCATTAGCTTTCCAACTGGATCTTCATCTCCGAAATATTTTTTTGCCAATTCTTCACTTAGGAAAATGCTATTCTTATCCTTGAAAAATTTATGGCTGCCGGATTTCAACGGGTAATCAAATAAATCAAAAAACGTACTGTCGGCAAAGGCAAGTCCTTCGTTGAAAATCTTTTCGTCGCCATAACGCAAGGTGCCGCCGCCGTAAAGAAATCGGGTGTAACGTTCTATACCTGCTATCTCACCTGCGGCGATGGGCGGAAGGACAAGTGGTGCCTGGCAGTCCTTGTTAACCTTTCCGTCTTTATCGCTTGACATGGTTTGTACGCGAAAAATCCGTGCAACTTTCTGATCGTCGTGGAAATTATCAAACTCAATGTTATAGGCTAACAACAAGTAAGCTGCCATGCAACATGCGAGCGAGACACCAAGTCCAAGGGCATTAATAACAACGAAACTTTTGTTTTTTAGAAAGCTTCTGAATGCGACACGAAGGTAATTTCTAAGCATGGATTTGTAGGGGTTGGGGTAAAAAGGAATACTGCTAGCTAATCTTTCTCCAAAATATCACATACCTGAAAATCAACACTTTAAAAGACATTCCCAAGCAGACAATGTTCATTATAATAACATCCAGTGAACGGAAATGTACAGTGCGCGATGAGGCACATTTATCATTAATGGAATAACCGTTAGATGCGTCGTACCAAAAGGAAGTTGCAGGCAAACCTAAAAATTTTTGGATTTTACAGTTATTTAACTTTACTTTGAACAACAAAGTACTTTTAGATGAAGCAAGATAAAACATCACCACTTGAGACCCTCACTGAAATTCGCCAGTTAATGGAGCGGTCTTCCAGATTTATTTCTTTAAGTGGTTTATCCGGGGTATTTGCCGGGCTTTATGCATTGGCAGGCGCTTATGCCGCATATCGGTATCTTGGGTTAGAAGGATTGGGCTATTACTCTGGACAACGGGTTGTCAGTTCATTTAGGGGCGCAGACACACTAGGGTTTTTAATGGCAGATGCGGCGATTGTTCTTGTCTTAGCGATCGGCACTGGAATTTTTCTTACAACAAGAAAAGCTAAACAAGATGGAAATTCTATCTTCGACGCGACAGCGAAAAAGTTAATTATCAATCTTGCTATTCCATTGATTGCCGGGGGAATCTTTTGCATAGCGCTTAATTTTCACGGGGCTTTTATATTTGTTGCTCCGGCAATGTTGATATTTTACGGACTTGCATTGGTGCACGCCAGTAAGTATACTCGTAACGATATAAGAACACTAGGTTTCGCGGAAGTGTTGTTGGGATTGATTGCATCATTCGTCGTAGGATACGGATTGCTTTTTTGGGTGCTGGGCTTTGGTGTGCTGCATATTGTTTATGGTACTTACATGTATTTTAAATACGAGAAGTGAAGAAAATATTAGTTGATTTTAACAAGGCATTTGAAAGTAGGGTCCGATTAGGTATCATGTCCATCTTAATGGTAAATGATGAGGCTGACTTTAACACACTTAAAGATTTGCTGAATCTTTCCGATGGTAATTTGGCGAGCCATATTAAAGCATTAGAAGAATTGAAATACGTCACCGTCAATAAACAGTTCATCGGACGCAAACCCAATACAAATTATAGCGCCTCCAAAGAAGGGAAGAAGGCATTCAACGCGCATCTTAAATCATTAGAAAATTTAATAAAAAGTCAAACCCATTAAAAAATTTGTCGTTCAACTTTGAACTACAAAGTACTTTTAGAATAGAAAACATATTCATCTATACCATGAACACGATCACAGAACCACTTCCTTCGATTAATCCCGGTGTCGCAAATACCGAACATGAAAGAACAAGCCAAAACATCAGATTGGGCTATGTACTTTTAACCGTTTCTTTTTTTCTTTTTGTTCTATTTGAACATTTGGATTTAAACAGGCGAGATGATTCGCTCACTGTTTTTGTGCTGCATTATGTTGTCGCTGTAGTGTATGCGATTGTGTTAGCGAGGAATGACGCTTACGGAATCAGAAAAAGTTGGAGAAAGGAAAACATCAACAGAACAGTAATCTTATTAAGCCTCTTTTTAATAAGCGCATTTGCTTTGAATCGCAGTCTACCGGTGTTTGCAGAATCTACAACCTGGCTGAGTGCCTATCTCATCATTACAAGTCTATTTCTTTTAAGCTTTCAATATTTTGACAGATTGAACGTATGGATTAACCGACTGCAACTTCTCGTGGCAGGAAGTGCCGTTGTTCTCCATTTTTACCTGGCCGCATATGTTGCTAACATTTATGGTATCGGGATTATAGGAATACTTTTCTTCGGGATTGGTACACATATTTTTGTCCCGCTCACCATGGCAGCGGTGTGTGCATTCTTAATTCGTTATGCAACAGATCAGCAGAGAACATCTATTTATTGGGCAAGTGCCGGTGCTATGTTAACGCTTGCATTCGTATTGGTATTCATGGGGGAATGGAACAGCCGAATTTCCAAAATTGAAGCCATGAACAATCAATCCGTATTGCGGCAAAACTACGGTTTGCCTACTTGGGTGGCGGTTACACAGCATTTGGAAAAAGATTGGATTTCTGAAAAAATATTAAAATCGGACCTTGTTTATACAACACACAACAAAGATTTTCAATGGGACTTTTTTCCTGCCAACAGATTCTGGGGCGAACCGAGGAAACATGATCCGTTGGTATTTATTTCCAGCTTAATATCAAGATGTCCGATATCCTATGATGATCGGGTAAAGATTCTCCAATCGATTTTTGCCGACAGGCATCAGAGCAATGAGCGCCTTTGGTCTGGCGATAACCTCACCACGTCCTACATCGTGTCTGATGTCGATATCTATCCAGCCCTGCGGTTGGCTTATGTTGAAAAGTATCTAAGCGTTAGAAATAATATTTCCGATAACAGTTGGAGAGAACAGACCCAGGAAGCGATCTACACTTTTCAACTGCCGGAAGGTTCGGTGGTGACCGCGCTTTCTTTGTGGATCAATGGTAAAGAAGAAAAAGGCATACTTACTTCAAAACAAAAAGCAACAACCGCATACAAAACCATCGTAGGGGTAGAGCAACGAGACCCATCTGTTATCCATTGGCAGGAGGGCAATACCGTAACAGTCCGTGTCTTCCCATGTACGCCAGAGGAAGAAAGAAAATTTAAAATAGGTATTACGTGTCCCCTGGTTGACGACGGTGACGACATCATCTTTAAGAACATCACCTTCCGGGGACCATTTGCACATCATGCAAATGAAACGGTTCGCATTCGGTTAATTGGAGAATCTCAAGACGTTGTATTACCTCATTACTTTAAAAAAGATGCTAAGGGTGATTACATCACTGAGCAGCGTTACAATCCTGATTTCCAGTTTGCCTTCAAAAAGGTGCCTCTGCCTTCCAATCAATTCACTTTCGACGGATACACATACGCTTTGCGTCCGCATCGACCATCCCTTCAACCGGCAAACATTAGTCAAATTTTTTTAGACATCAACAATAGTTGGACACGTAAAGAAGTAAAGGCTGCAGAAAGTCTTCTCGATACCCATAAAATATATGCCACGGTCGATGATGGGTTTGTTCAATTGACAGATGAAAACTGGGACGACTTAACAGGTGTAATGCGGCAGTATAATTTTTCGATATTCCCTTTTCATCGAATACATAATTTAGAAAATAGTTTAATCGTAACGAAGGGAAAAGGACTATCGCCTCACTTAAGTGATTTTAAAGATAGTCAGTTTGCCGAGGACGTTGGACGTTATTTTGAAAGCGGGAAGCAAGTTAAGGTATACAATCTTGAGGGAGGCACATCTACCTATGTCAGTTCTCTCCGTGAGTTAAGAGGCTTGCAATATGCGCAAGGCAAATTTGATCAGCTCAACGATTGGCTTATTCAAAAGAAATATCCGCGCCCCGAAGAATCTGATGGAAACATCATCCTACATGATTCGAAACTTGAAATCACAAAAAACAAAATCAACCGGGAAAGCAAAATAAAGAATAATGCACCTGATCACCTTGCGAGACTCTTTGCCTACAACAACATCATGCGGAAAGTTGGTGCGCATTATTTCAACGATGATTTCATTTCCCAGGAATTAGTGGATGAAGCTGCTTCCGCTTATGTGGTTTCGCCCGTGTCAAGCCTCATTGTACTTGAAACGCAAAAAGATTATGATCGATTTGGGATAGAGGAGTCGGTGAACAGTTTGCATAACGCGACCAAAGAATCTACAGGAGCCGTACCCGAACCTCATGAATGGGCTCTGATAATTTTATTCCTTGGTTTTATATGCTACCTGAAAGTTCGTCGCTATAAACTTTGCACCGCTCTATGAATCCACTTTTGAAATTTGGCATGCAGCAACTGATAGCAAAGGGTTATTTACTTTTGATTGTATTGTTGATAATCGTAGCCGTCGGCGGTGCGTTTGCATTCACCGGTACATTCCTCACTGGCACCAATGTCCTGTTAGGATTTTGCCTGCTTCCTTTCACGATATTTTTCCAGGAGAAGCAGCGCATCAACTATACCTACATGGGACTGATGATTTTGTTTGCCATACTCGCTTTTGTGTACAGCGTTCGTATGTTTTACTTCTTCATGTTAGCGTTTTATTTGTTGCTTTTACTGGAAAGGTTTGTTGGGAAAGTGAATCCACTCATCTTATTTCTGCTCGCTTTCATGTCTCCGTTTTTCCACCAGGTGTCCGTCATTTTGGGTTTCCCCATACGATTACAACTCAGTCAGTGGGCGGGAAGTATGCTCGCCATTGCAGGGTGTAATGTTCAGGTTGAAGGAAACACCATGTTGATGAATGGAAGTGTTTTTGAAGTGGATGAAGCTTGCATGGGTTTAAGTATGCTTGCCACTTCATTATTGATGGGCGTCGCAGCGATAGCGCATCAGTATCGTATATCGGGACTGCGATTGAATTTAATTCATCTCATTTCGTTCTTCAGTTTCGTAGCTATACTGAATGTGATTTCAAATATATTTAGAATTATGTTGCTCGTGATATTTCGCGTTCCTCCAGAAGACCCGATGCACGAACTTGTAGGAATCGCATGCTTACTGCTTTATGTAATGGTACCCATTTATTTTATCAGCGTCTGGGTGATTACAAAGTTTGGAAAATCATTTCAGGCACTAGAGCAAAGAAGGCCAGTTGCTAAATTCGCAAAAGCACTTTGGACAACAACCGCTATTATCGTTATGATGATTGGCATCCGCCTCGATCTTCAAAGAAAATTACCACCGACAATTTCTCATGCCTCAGTAAAACTTCCGGGTGCTCAAGTTGTAAAGATGGATGCCGGAATAACCAAATTGTCCAACCAGAAAATTTTAGTATATGTAAAACCCATACCAGAGTTTTTTACCAGTGAGCACACGCCTTTGTTATGCTGGCAAGGGAGTGGATATAAATTTCAACGTGTTACTAAAACCAAGGTCGCCGGGAATGAAATTTATACCGGACAACTCGTGAAAGACCAGGATAAATTGTTTACCGCATGGTGGTATTCAAACGGGAAGATCGTAACAATTGATCAGTGGAATTGGAGACTCAGGATGTTCAAAGGCGAAGAAAAATTCTCCGTTATTAATGTAACGGCCAAAGACCCACGGACACTTATGACTAACATAGAAATGATTTTTGAAAAGCACTGGTTAATGAAAAAAAATGCGGATAGCGATGTTGCACTATAGAGACACTCGTGAATTGCAAAATCAAATTAGTAACAGGATTGTTCTTTTTATTGCGGGGCTGGTCTTTAGCGGGGTAACAGCTTTTCCAATTGAAGGGGAGCTACGCATTGCGCATCAATGGATCACTCGTAATGAATGGGATAATGTGTTTACTAAATGGATCGCTTGTGTTTATCAGGGCGTACATGAGACTAATAGCGCATACCCATTTATCTCTTATGGGAGTGATTGGTTAGGATTTGCCCACATTATAATCGCCATAGCATTTCTGGGTCCGTTAAAAGATCCGGTTAAAAACCGATGGATAATAGAATTCGGATTAATTGCTTGCCTTGCAATTTTTCCATTTGCTTTGATTGCAGGTGCAGTTCGGGGAATTCCGATCTTTTGGCGCTTTATCGATTGCATGTTCGGCATTGTTGGAGGTTGGATTCTTTGGAGTTGTTACATAAGGATAAAGCTATTAGAAAGTATAAAATCATTAAATGCATGAAGCCAATATTGAGAACCGTAGTTGCCGTCAGTGTTTTCAGCATCGCCATGGCGGCTTTGGAAAGTGCTGTTGTCGTATACTTGAGAGCACTTTATTATCCGGAAGAATTCACTGTACAGTTTAAAATTATTGATCAGCATATTCTCCTGATTGAGATCGTTCGGGAAATTGCAACACTGGCGATGCTGGCCTCAATCGGTTTTATAGCTGGTAATAACTTTAGAGAACGTATGGCGTATTTTCTAATAAGTTTTGCCGTGTGGGATGTCTTCTACTATGGATGGCTAAAAGTTTTTATCGATTGGCCTGCTTCATTTTTGGATTGGGATATTTTATTTTTGATTCCGATAACCTGGATTGGTCCCGTTGCTGCGCCGATTATATGTTCACTGACGATGATCGTGCTAGCGGTGTTTCTTCTTCTTTACAAGTCAGTTATGACAAGAGCTACTTGGACGTGCTTGGTCTTAGGTACGTTGCTGATTCTGTTTACATTTACAAGGGATTATGCCCAATTGATCGCCTTAAATGATTTTGTAAAAGATTATCCTAACCTGATGCAAAATCCGGACTTCGTTGCTAAAGCGGCGATGTTAACACCAAAACCTTATGCATGGAATATCTTTTGGGCCGGTGAATTCATGTTTTTGTTGGCAATCATAAACGTCAAATTGAATAAATACCACGGTATGATTACACGCGAGATGATTTCCACATCACAATAAAGACAACAATGAGTATACCTAGTGGAAGCAACGGGTCCAAAATAGTGCCGTGCGCACCCCAAAATAAATTTAACAATGCAATGCTAGTTCCACCTATTGCCCAGGCTATAGTTGTGGACACCGACCACACCGCCATTTGTTGTTTTACATCTATGATTCCCATCATTCGGTTGACTACCCAAAAAAGACTGTCATTAAAATAACTAAAGAAAAAGGCACCCGTTACGGTGGCTTGGGCCGCGAACAACATGTTTACATCAGGTATTTGAGAAAGAATTGGCGCACAGATAGAAGCGGTGGTCACACACGCGACGGTTCCAGATCCTTGAATTAGCCTGATTAGCGTTGCAACGACAAAAGGGATCATAATGGGTGACAGCGGCAAACTTGTAACGCGCTCGGCTAACGCTGCACCAGCCGTACTATCGCGTACTACTGCACCCAAAGCTCCGCCAGCTCCTGTCACCATTAAAATAATTCCGGCAGATTGAAGACCTTCTTCAAGCCGTGCGGAAGTTGACTGACGATCCATGTAGGGAATAAGCAAGTACACCGCCAGCAACGTGCTAATCGAAAGCGCAATGATGGGTGTTCCAATAAAATTGAAAGATGAGGTAATGAACGAATCTCCGCCGCTGTTCGGGAAGATTCCAATAATCGCCTTAATGAAAATGAGAGCAATCGGAACAACAATAGGGAGAAGGGACAACGTAAGATTCGGAAGTGGGCGATCTGCCTTCGCAGTTAGATAAGTATCATGCATTACCTGAAGCGCTTTGTCGGATACATCATGCGCTGTAACAATGGGATATCTTTTTTCAAGCCATTGCGCATAAAGCACAATACCGATCACACACGGAATGGCAAGCGCCATTCCCAAAAGCATCATCGCACCAATGTCAACACCAAAAATTCCCGCTGCACCGAGGGGACCCGGTGTAGGCGGTACCATGGTGTGTGTAACGACCAGGCCACCCGCCAACGCTACACCCAGAGCGATCACGGATCGATTCCCTTTTTTTGCTAACGCCTTTGTTACAGGATAAAGGATGACAAATGCCGAATCAACAAAAATGGAAATACTAACAATATAGCCTGTTAAAGCAAGCGCCCATTCTTCCCGTCGTTTCCCCAGCCATTTGATAAAAGAAAAAGCGATTTGTTCAGCCGCGCCCGAGACCTCCAGAATGCGGCCCATCATAACACCCAGTCCAATGACTATTCCTATACTTCCTAATGTAGAACCGAACCCCTTTATAATTACATCAATTGTTTTTTCAGAAGACATTCCTCCGCTCATACTCGCTATGCAAGCCGCGAGTATCATTGCGATCAGCGGAGGGACTTTGGTTCGAAGGACAAGGAGAATAAGTACTGCGACCGCGACCACCAGGCCAATGATTGGCAGAAACATGGGGCTCACGCGCTTTGTTTATTTTCGGCCATGTGTTGATGTATAAAATTATCGAAGCTACTGTCGACCCGAAACCCCAATTCCAATGCCCGTTTAGTATCAAGGGCACCCGGCCAGCTGGATACGATTTTGTTGACGCCTTCATCAGCTTTGAATTGTACTCTGGCGATCGTGGCTTCATCTGTAACGCGTTTTAAACTATCGAGCATTTGCTTCACGGTAACCGTTATTCCCGGAAGGTTTACGGTTCGCCAGCTCAAAGATTCTGTTTTGAGTGTGGCAGCATGAATCAAATTCTGAATAACAGTCTCAGGACTGGAGAGGAAAAGAGGAAGGTCGGGCGAGACGGGGCAAATGGCAGCTTCACCCTTTATCGGCTCACGGATGATGCTGCTAACAAAGGAGGACGCGGCTAAGTTAGGTCTCCCTGGTCTAACACAAATGGTAGGCAGTCTCAATACGACACCATCGACAAATCCCTTTCGAGAATAATCATTAACCAGGAGTTCTCCCATTGCCTTTTGCGTACCATAGGAACTCCGTGGTGTAACGGCAGTTGCGTCGTTTACGATCGCAGGCAACTCGCCGCCGTAGACTGCCAGGGAACTTGAAAAAACAAAACGAATATGTGGATTGGTATAACGACAGGCTTCCAGTAGGTACCGCGTTATATCAAGATTTACTTTCCAGCCAATATCGAAATCTTTTTCTGCATGACTGCTCACGATTGCTGCGAGATGAAATATGATACTAGTTTGTGCAGTTATCAGCGTTTTAGCAGCCGCTTGCTCAGAAAGATCTAATTGCTTGCAGTGAATCCGGGAATCCATACCTGGATTGGTTGGCATGACGATGTCAACCAGTGTTAATTCATCAAAAGATATGGTGCTATTTAAAAGCGCTTTGGCGAGACGCTGGCCGAGAAAACCTCCGCCACCGGTAATGATGATTTGCATAGCGTAACGTTATCCGTTATTAGTTAAAGTTAATGTACGCCTCAGTGTGGTACGACACAGAACGTTTCTGCTAGTTAGATAATTTATTAAAATTTCAAACTACTTTTCGGATCGCTGGTAATTTTGAGTGACTCAAAACCGATTGGCCAAAATTTATTAGCCATTAACTTAGCCGCTGTAAATTTGTAGTTTTAAACCAAACGATTACCCATAAGAATGTACAAAAAAGCACAAGATGTACTGACTCGCCTACCCGTCGAATATCAGGCCGACTTGCTCCCAGCCATACGAAAAGAATTTCTGCAGAGCGAAAAAACTGTCGTCGTGTTTGACGATGATCCCACTGGCACACAAACGTGTCACGACGTAATCGTTCTTACAGCATGGACGGTGCCCTTGTTGCTGGCTGAATTGAAAAAAAAACCATCTATATTGTTTATTCTTACGAACTCCAGAAGCCTTAGCACGGAAAAAGCGGTTGATCGCACGCTGGAAATTGGGCGAAACCTGAATGAAGCCGTAGAACAAAGTGGTCGACAAGTAATCGTCATCAGTCGCAGCGACTCCACGTTGCGTGGACATTTTCCGGATGAAGTTGATGCGATAGCCAAGGCGTTAAAAACCCAGCATGCCGTATGGCTTTTGATTCCTGCATTTATAGAAGGTGCCCGTTATACAATCGATGATGTGCATTATATTTTGGAACATGGCGAGCTGGTGCCCGTTGCTGATACACCCTTTGCTAAAGACAGTGTATTCGGTTATATCCACTCCAATCTTAAAGAATGGATCCAGGAAAAAAGTAATGGAAAAATTGGATTAGGAGATATCATGTCAATTTCGATTGAAGACATTCGACGAGGCGGTCCGGAATTGGTTGCCAAAAAATTACTGGACTGTAAACCTGGTAAAATTGTAATTGTTAACGCCGCTGCTTACAAAGATCTTGAGGTTCTTGCCATGGCGATACTTATTGCGGAAAGATCTGGCCAACAATTCTTGTATCGAAGCTCGGCTACATTCGTGTCCATTCGCGCAGGTATTGCGCCGGGAAAGATTTTTTTACCAACGAAGGAAGACATCAGTTCTAAACATGGATCATTACTTATTGTTGGTTCTTATGTACCTAAGACAACCGGTCAGCTCAACTTCCTGCTCGGTCAGAAGAAACATGAAACGATTCAAATTGATGTTGACGAGCTTTTGACAAAAGGAAACTCCACACAGCATTTACGCCGTATGATCGAGCAAACTGATCAATGGCTTTCAAATGGAAGGGACGTTGTGATTTACACCAGCAGAGAATTAAAGGTTGGAACGGATACTGAAAGCAGTCTGAAGATACATAGTGTCGTTTCGACATTTGTCGTAGCGATCGTTGAGGGAATTAAAATACGGCCTTCCTTCATCATCGCGAAAGGGGGTATCACATCCAGCGATGTCGCTTCCAAGGGACTATCGTCTAAATCAGCGTTAATACTTGGACAAGCGATTGCCGGTGTGCCGGTCTGGAAACTGGACCTGGAGAGCAAATTTCCAGAAATGATCTATATAGTCTTTCCCGGAAACGTTGGCGATGAGGCAGCGCTCTGGAATGTTTGGAATAAATTCAAATCTCCTGCATAAAATTGCGTCATATTGCCTAACATTGCACTTCTTTTTTTAAGGCTATATAAAAAACAAAATAATCATTTACCAATAAGTCCTATGTCACTTGTTTTAAATTACTCCGAGGCTAAAAAAGTATTTGAAAAAGCAAAAGCAGAGCAATTCGCACTGCCTGCAGTAAATGTTACTACGTCAAATACAATCAATGCTAGCCTCGAAGCTGGTAAAAGTGTAAACTCTCCAATAATCATCCAGTTTTCAAATAGTGGTGCTGCTTTCTTTGTAGGAAAATCAGTTTCGAACAATGAGCAAGCCGCATCTATCGCTGGAGCTGTATCTGGTGCAAAATACGTGCATGAAGCAAGTGACTTATACGGCATTCCGGTTCTGATCAACACGGACCATGCTGCAAAAAAACTTTTGCCGTGGGTGGACGGGATGCTTAAAAAAGGAGAGGAGTTCTATAAGCAATATGGCAAGCCATTGTTTACGTCTCACATGTTAGATTTATCAGAAGAGCCTCTAAAAGAAAATATTGAAATCAGCAAAAGGTATCTTGAAAAACTAACGAAGCTGGACATGTATCTCGAAATCGAGTTAGGCGTAACTGGTGGTGAAGAAGATGGTGTTGACAATACAGGTGTTGAAAGTTCAAAGTTATACACGCAACCAGAGGAAGTGGCGTACGCTTATGAAGAGTTGATGAAAGTAAGTGACAATTTTGTAATTGCGGCTTCTTTCGGAAATGTTCATGGTGTTTATAAACCAGGTAACGTTAAGCTTGAGCCAGCCATTCTGAAAAATTCTCAGGACTACATTCAAAAGAAATTTAAAACGAAAAGCAATCCGGTTAACTTTGTATTTCATGGCGGGTCAGGTTCTGAGCCATCTGCTATTCGTGAAGCCATCAGCTATGGCGTTGTAAAAATGAATATTGACACTGACCTTCAATGGGCATACTGGGACGGTATCCGTGCCTATTACAAGAAAAATGAAGGTTTTCTCCAGGGACAACTTGGCAATCCAACCGGCGATGATGCTCCCAACAAAAAGTACTATGATCCTCGGGTTTGGTTGCGTGAAGGTGAAGTCTCTATCAAGAATCGCCTGGCCCAGGCATTTCAGGAGTTGAATGCTTTGAACCGGAATTAATTTTCGAAATTCCATTAACATAATTGAAGTGTGAAAGAATGAAAGACAACATGTTCTTTTATTCTTTCAGCCTCGTAAAAACAATCGCTTCATTTTTGTTGTGACCGTAGCATCTCGATCAGTTTGATAAGCTTTCCGTACATCATCTTTCCTTTCTTTTGTTTAAACTTCACCGCTTCATCAGTTTCAAAATGAAATAGCGGTCTCCATTGTTGACGCTTCCATGTGATTAAATTCCGTCGTCGAATAGAACACAGTGAGGAGAAGCGAGTAGGAAACCGTTACCAGTTTTTACTCGATTTGAATGTTTTAACAATGGAAGCAGTTTGAATTGGATCGCATGAGAACGATACATGTATTACAGCTGACGCCAGACGACCATAGAACTTGATTGGCAATTTATCAATATATTGTTTTCAAATTGAAGTTGGTTTGTTTAATACCGCCATCGACGACAATCTTCTGGAGTACTTAAAAGCTATTTATTGGTATGAAAATTTTTTTAAGAATTTGTCTGTTCAACGCCTTCGCATTTTTACTTATCTCGCAAGCTTGGTCTCAAAAAACGACCACGGTAGATATTTGTGTCTATGGAGGAAGTTCCGCCGGGGTCATCGCGGCTTACACGGCAAAAAAGCTAGGGAAATCTGTGATCGTTATTGAGCCTGGAAAACACCTCGGTGGCCTTACATCGGGTGGGCTAGGTTTTACCGACATCGGTAACAAGTACGCAGTTTCCGGGTTAGCCCGTGATTTTTATCGCCGAATAGGAAATCATTATGGGAAGTTTGAACAATGGATCTTCGAACCACATGTTGCAGAAAATATTTATAAGGAATACGTAAAGCAAGCGAAGGTAAATATACTGTTTGGCCATCGCATAATTGACGCTCGAACAAAAGATGGATACATCCAGGAAATTATGGTTGAAAATTCAACGACCCCTGTTGCATCAACAAACCAAATCATCCGTGCAAAAATGTTTATTGATTGCTCTTACGAAGGTGATTTAATGGCTAAGGCAGGGGTTTCGTATTTTGTGGGAAGAGAAGCGAACGATCTATACAATGAAACCTATAACGGAGTACAATTAAAAGATAAGCATCAATTCGTTGATGGCATTGATCCCTATAAAACTCCCGGAAAACCTGAAAGTGGGTTGCTGTGGGGAATAAGCAACGAAACTTTATTACCTGAAGGTTCCGGTGATAAGAAAGTACAGGCTTACAACTTTAGAATATGTCTCTCCCGTGATCCGAAGAATCTGATGCCGATTGTAAAGCCAGATGACTACGATTCAACGCGTTATGAATTGTTGATCAGAATGCTGGAGAAAGAACCTAATCGACCTTTCAATTTAATTCTGAAGCCCGACCTGATGCCAAATGAAAAAACGGACATCAATAATAACGGTCCGTTTTCCACAGACATGATTGGCATGAATTACAATTATCCGGAAGCCAGCTATGATCAGCGCACAAAGATTGTTAAGGAACACGAAAACTATAACAAAGGACTTTTGTACTTCATCGGGCACAGCGGACGTATACCTAAACCGTTGAGAGAAGAAATGTTGAAATGGGGTTACCCCAAAGACGAGTACACTGATAATGGCCACTGGTCTCCACAGATGTACGTACGTGAGGCAAGACGTATGGTAGGGTCATACGTTATGACCCAGGCAAATTGTGAAGGCAAAGAGAAAGTAAGCGACGGTGTAGGCATGGCAGCTTATACCATGGATTCACATAACACCAGTCGGATCGTGATCAACGGCATGGTGAAAAATGAAGGCGATGTACAGGTTGGAGGATTTCCACCATATCCGATTTCCTATCGTTCATTAATTCCAAAAGCAAGCGACTGCAAAAATCTATTTGTACCAGTATGCCTGTCGGCAACACACATTGCCTACGGATCAATCCGCATGGAACCTGTCTTCATGGTGCTGGCGCAGTCTTCCGCAACGGCCGCCGTACAGGCTATCGACCGGAACGTAAGTGTTCAGGAAGTCGATGTTGAAACGCTGCAGAAAAAGCTGATGGAAGATCCACTCGTGGATGGAAGCACGCCTGAAATATTGATTGACAACGATGACAAAGAATCGATAACCACCACGGGCAATTGGACCCATGAAAAGAATGGCAGGGGATGCTATGCCTTTTCGTTTCTAAAGTCTCCAATGGATAACAACAAAACAATTCAAAGTGTGAGATTTAATCCTTTGGTCAAGAGCGCCGGTAAGTATGAAGTATTCATTTATTTTCCCCGGTTGGAAGGCGCTTCGACAACCGTAACAACCATTATTCACACTGGAAAAAAAGAACAAGAGGTCGTTTTACGTCCCAATGAAATAAAGGTAGAGGGTCAGACGTCCGGCGAGTGGATCGCTGCCGGGAAATATGACTTCAGCAAAGGAAAAGATAGCACAGTCGAAATATCGACAAAGAATGCAGATGGAATTGTGATTGCCGATGCAGTGCTCTTTATACCATTAAAAAGCAATTGAGGTCACTCGCCAGTAATAATACTTAATGTCCGCTGGGTTTTACTGTCTTTAAAAACTTTGCGGCCAATAAAGCTAAACCGACCGCGATAATAGCACCGATCACAGAATTAACCTGCATACCTGTGACAAACGCTTCATTCGCTGTACCCAGAAGTTGAATACCATGTTCCTGAGGCAATTTACTTGCAACGCTTGCTGCACCGCCCAGGGTCTCCGTTGCTTCGTCAGCTAGGTTGGCTGAAATCGGTGGTATATCACGCGTTATTCGTATTCGGTATATAGCTGTTCCTATACTTCCCAGGACTGCAATTCCAAGTGCGCCACCAAATTCAGAACTGGTTTCTGAAAGCGCCGAGGCAACACCTGCACGTTCAGGTGGCGCCGCACCAACAATCAGGTCAGTGGTCAATGTAATCACTGGCGCTAATCCTAATGAATAAATCAGCATACCCACAACCAGATATCCCATTCCGTTATCGACATCGACTTGTGTGATCAGCCCGAAGCCGAGGGCAGCGATAACAAGTCCACCGGTAATTACATGAACAGGGCGAACACGGTGTGCAAGCATGGGTGCAAAAACGGATCCGATAATAAAGCCACCAAAGGAGGGAAGCGCCAACAATCCAGCTTTCATTGGTGAAAGTTTTTGAATGAACTGCATGTACTGAAATATAAAAATGAATCCGCCAAAAGCGATGAACGTTATCAGCGTATATATCGTGAGTGCAGCACTGAAGGCCGGAACTTTGAATAAGTTAAGGTCAATCATAGGATCTTTTAAACGCCGTTGCCGCAGTAAAAAGATTTTGCCAATGAAGATTCCTACCGCGATCGATGCTATTGACACCCACCCAACGCCGCCTTCAGCGATTTTCTTCAAACCAAAAATCATTGCGAGAACAGCAGTTAAGGAAAGCAACGCACTTAGAAAATCCAGCTTACCTGCATCCGGGTCTTTAAACTCAGGCAATAAAAAAGGGCCGAGCCCAAGAAGTAATATCATTACAGGAACTGCAATAAGGAACACTGATCCCCATGAATAATATTCCAGCATAGCGCCACCGACCACCGGCCCGATCGCACCGCCCGCAGAATAACTGGCAACCCATACGCCGATAGCGACCGTTCTTTGTTTAGGATCAAGGAACATATTCCGGATGAGTGAAAGCGTTGATGGCGCTAACGTGGCGCCTGCAATTCCGAGCACGGCCCTGGCAAGAATCAACATCTCCGGTGTTTTAGAAGATGCGGCAAAAATAGACGCTGCTCCGAAAGCAACGGCACCCATAAGCAATAATTTTCGGCGTCCTATGCGATCACCCAATGTGCCCATCGTCATCAGCAAACCTGCAACAAGAAATCCATAGATGTCGACGATCCATAATAATTGAGAACTGCTAGGTTCAAGATCTATTGTAATATGCGGGATCGCCAGGTTTAGTACGGTAAGATCCATTGAATAGAGTACACAAGGCAGAGCAATAACTGCCAGACCAATCCATTCCTTTCTTCCGGCGCGGAGTCCTTGCGTTTCCAAAATTGTGTCTGTTAGCGGATTTTCAGTAGGCCTCAGGTTTTCCATCATTATTTTAATCGCTGGTGCAAAATTGAATTGACGAGAAATGTCTTGAGAAAGATACCTTCCCTTTAATTACAAAAGTATGGGCATTAGCGTAGACAGGACGGTGTAACTACGGCAATGTAAAGGGCCGATCCCGCCAAATTTCCCTCAAGTCACCATGTTGTGAATAAAGAAAATGGACAAAAAATTTTGCAGATCTCCGCAACCTAACTAACTTAACACCGTTAAGTAACTTACCGATTCCGGATATGACTATAAGCACGAGAAAAGAGCGTCAGAAAGAAGAGCTAAAGGGTAAAATTCTCCAGGCGGCCAAAGAACTGTTCATGCAAAAGGGATTTGAGGACACGTCCATTCGCAATATTGCCGAGAAGATTGAATATTCTCCGACCACTATTTATCTATATTTTAAAGATAAGGATGACATTTTTTGTGAACTTCACAGGGAAGGATTTTCTCTTTTAAATCAATACTTTCGCCCCCTCGCGCATGTTTCAAATCCATATGAGAGGTTGAAAGCCATTAATAAGGCATACATCAGTTTCGCCATGGAGAATGGTGAATTGTATGACTTAATGTTCATTATTAATTCCCCAATGAAGTCGATTCAGAAAGATGAATCGGATTGGGAAGAAGGAAAACGCGCGTTTAGTTTTCTGGTGAATACGGTCCAGCAGTGTATAGATGCTGGCTATTTCAAAAATATGCAAGTGGAAGTAGTGGCTTTTACGGTATGGTCTATGGTGCATGGTATTGCTTCCCTTGAGATCCGTAATCGTTGCCCTGTTGTAGAAAACTTAAATGAAAAAGACCTGGCCCTTAAAGCAAGCGATATGGTAAATGAAATATTAGATCGCATGCACAAAAAATAAAATAAATTTTTTTGCGATACGACTTAACAGTGTAAACTAAATAATCAATGCTAATTAACTCTCTACCTATCAGCAAAAAAGCGTTCCAATGGTGCTGGACCTTTGTATTATTCGCTGCCACCATTTCAGAAGCACAAACCTTAGAGGACTATGTGCAGGAAGGCTTGAAAAACAATCTTGTACTGCAACAGAAAAACGTCACCCTTCAACAGGCGCAGCATTCCTTAAGGATCGCTAAAAGTTATTTCCTTCCTACCGTAAATGTTTTAGCTGATTATACATCAGGGGAAGGGGGTCGGAGCATCGGCATTCCCGTGGGGGACTTATTAAACCCGGTATATGCCTCGTTAAATGAAATGACGCAAAGCGATGCATTTCCGCAAGTGGAAAATGTAAACCAAAACTTTTTCCCTAAGAATTTTTATGATGCAAAGATACGTACATCCATACCGTTGGTTAATACCGACCTCCTAATTAACCGGTCCATTCAAGGCCAGCAACTCATGTTGAGACAATATGAGCTCGATGTTTATAAACGCCAACTGGTATTGGACATTAAAACTGGCTACTACAATCATCTCGCAGCATTATCGGCAATAAAAATTTATGAAAGTGCGCTGACCCTGGTGCAAAAAAATGTAGAGATTAATGAATCGTTGTTACGAAATGGGAAAGCGCTACCGGCAAATGTATTGCGTTCAAGAAGTGAATTGGAACGCGTAAAGGCCGATGTTAACGACGCTCGAAATCAATTAAGCAACACACGCCAATATTTGAATTTTTTATTGAATAGAGATCTCAATCATGAGGTGGTCACCACATCTTTATTGGAAAGCATTGTTCTAACCGATACAGCTTCCAATATGATTAATAAAAGGGAGGAAATTCAAATGATCAAAACAGTCCGGCAGATCAATAACTCCTCCTTACAAATGAGCAGGCTTAGCCGTTTGCCTAAAGTCAATGCCTTCCTGGATCTCGGTACCCAGGCACAGGATTGGAAATACAACAACGATTCGCGCTACTACCTTGTCGGAGTACAACTTTCTATCCCCGTATTTCAAGGCTTTCGCAACGATATAACTATTCGTCAAAATAAGCTTGAGATTCAAAAAACGGAGCAGCATCTTAGATATACAAGTAAGCAATTAGAAATGGCTATGGCTATTTCAAAGAATCAATTGCAGACGTCTATTCAGAATTTCCATGCGGCGCAAGAACAATTGAAGTCTGCTAAGAGCTATTTCAATTTGGTTGAAAAGGGATACAAAGAAGGTGTCAACTCGCTCATTGAATTCCTTGATGCACGAAACCAGCTTACGTCATCCGAACTGCAACTCAATCTACGTCAACTTGAAGTACTGACAGCAGAAGCGAATCTCGAAAGAGAAACAGCTGCTTATGCGATCGAAAATTAAACCACTATCCACGCTCTATGAAAAAGAATATCATTATCACATTAACATTTGTCGGTGCACTTGCCTCAGCAGTCGTTTTGCAATCTTGTACTGACAGTAAAGGAAATGCAACCATTCCAAAGAATTCAGAACCTATTCCCGTACGAGTAATTGAATTGCAAAAATCCGTAGGACATCAAATTATTAAGGCATCTGGACAGCTCACAACAAATGACGAGACGATCCTTGGCTTCAAGACCAGTGGCATTGTAAACTCTATTCTTGTTAAAGAAGGTGACTTTGTCAAAAAAGGTCAACTGCTTGCAACCCTTGACCTACGCGAAATTGATGCTCACGTCGCCCAGGCACGTTTTGGTTACGAAAAAGCCCAACGAGATTTTGATCGCGTTAAAAATTTGTACCAAGACAGCGTCGCTACCTTAGAGCAGTTGCAGGATGCAGAAACGGGACTAGCGGTTGCAAAAGAACAACTCGCTGCTGCAGGCTTTAATCGGAACTTTTCATCCATCTATGCAATAGGAAATGGTTATGTATTACGAAAATTTGTGAACCCTGGCCAAGTGGTCGACGTTGGAGATCCGATCGTAATGACTAACGGCGCCGGTACGGCAAAATGGATATTAAAAATTGGTGTTAGCGACAAACAATGGTCGGATATCAATATTGGCGATAGTTCAACAGTAACAATCGATGCTTTTTCAGACAGAACTTTCGAAGCCAAAGTTGTGCGTAAATGGGAAAGTGCGGATCCACAGACCGGCGCGTTTACCATTGAGCTGGAAGTTAAGCAGGGCCGTGCAAGATTTGCCAATGGCATGTTTGGGACAGCTGAACTTTCGTCGAAAATTAAGCAAACGTCATGGAGTGTTCCTTATGAGTCTGTATTGGATGCGAACGACAATGATGGTTTCGTATTCATAACCAATGATAATAAAAAAGCTCAGAAGCAGCCGGTGGTCATAGCGTCGTTTGACGGTAAAACCATTAGAATCAGCCGAGGCTTGGAAAACACAAATGCCTTAATCGTTTCCGGCAGCGCTTATCTTACCGATAACTCACCCATCTCCATCATTAAATAAGCGCATATGAAAATTTCTGAATATGCTGTAAAGAACTATCAGTTCACACTCATTATGTTTTTGATGGCGGTTGCCTTAGGTGTGACTACTTTATTTAATATGCCACGAAGTGAAGATCCTGATATTGAAGCGCCTCAGTATGCCATTGTAGTTGTATATCCTGGCACTAGTCCAAAAGACATGGAAGAATTAGTTGTTGATCCAGTGGAGGAAAAAATAAATGAACTGGAAGACATGAAGCGGATCAAAACCACGATCAGCGATGGGCTTGCCGTGTTTCGCGTCGAGTATAAATATGAAAGTGATCCAGATGAAAAATACCAGGAGTTGGTTCGTGAAATAAACAGTCTTAGACCGGATTTGCCAAAGGATATTTTTAGCATCGAAATTCAAAAGTTTCAGCCCTCGGATGTTAACATCGTACAGATAGCATTGATTTCTGAAAATGCTTCTCGCACTAAACTGAAATTTTATGCAGAAGCATTGCAAGATGAGCTTGAGAAGATCTCTGCATTAAAAAATGTTGAAATTCAAGGACTGCCGGAACAGGTTGTTCGTATTGAACTGCGCCTTGAAAAGATTGCTCAAATGCATATCCCTTTAGATGCTGTAATCGGGACACTCCAAAGTGAAATGGCAAATATCCCTGGCGGTAGTATCGTGGCAGGTTCAAAAACATTCAGTATAAAAACCAGTGGTAACTATACCAGTCTTGATGAAATTAAGAACACCATTGTGTATGCGGCGAACGGAAAAAATATCTTACTTCGGGATGTCGCTGATGCGTACATAACATTTGATGAAACCAAACACATTACACGTCTGAACGGTCATCGTTGTGTTTTTGTCATCGCGGCACAAAAACCCGGATTAAATATCACCCAAACTCAAAAGGTATACGCTCCCGTGCTGGAAGCCTATGATAAAAAGCTGCCATCGAACATTGATATGGTACATCACTTTGACCAGGCAGATAATGTAAATGGCAGGCTGGCAGGTTTAGGGAAAGATTTTCTCATTGCAATTTTTCTGGTTTCCATAACCCTTTTGCCCTTAGGATTTCGTGCTGCCACCATCGTGATGATATCCATTCCATTATCCCTGGCAATTGGTCTGGTGCTGCTGAATTTGCTGGGGATTAGTTTGAATCAGTTGAGTATTGTAGGTCTGGTAGTGGCGCTTGGCCTGTTAGTTGACGATAGTATTGTTGTAGTAGAAAATATTGAACGTTGGATGCGCGAGGGCCACTCCAGATTCGAAGCAACTATCAAAGCAACAAAACAGATAGGCCTGGCGGTAGTAGGCTGTACAGCAACGTTGATCATTGCATTTATGCCTCTGGTGTTTTTGCCAGAAGGCGCCGGAGATTTCATCAGAGGTTTGCCACTTGCTGTGATCATGTCGGTATTGGCATCGATGCTGGTGTCTCTAACGGTTATTCCATTTTTGTCTAGCAGATTGTTAAAAGATCATGGTCATACAGGAGGGAACGTTTTTATGCAGGCCCTTCAAAAGGTGATTCATGGAAGTTATTCCCGGCTGTTGGATAAAGCATTAAAGCATCCTGTTGTCACAACGGTTGTGGCAGGCGTCATCTTCTTTGGGTCGTTGCAGTTGTTTCCGGTGATAGGTTTTGCATTGTTTCCAGCTTCCGAAAAGCCACAATTCATTATCAATGCGATTACCCCGTTGCAAACCAATCTCGATCGTACGGATTCGGTTGCCAGATTTGTTGAACGTGCTGTTAGCCGAATACCACAGGTGTCTTATTATGCAACAAATGTCGGCAAAGGCAATCCACGCATTTATTATAATGTTGTTCAGGAAAATGAGAGGACTGATTTCGCACAAGTGTTTGTTCAACTAAACGATGACACATCACCTGCGGAAAAGGTCAGAATAATCAATGCGCTTCGTGATGAATTTAAAACATACCCTGACGCTAAAATTGAAGTAAAAAACTTTGAGCAAGGTCCACCAATTGTTGCACCGGTAGAAGTCAGGTTATTTGGAGACAATCTTGACTCGCTTCGGCACTATGCGTCACACATTGAAAAGTTGCTCGCTCAAACCGAGGGAACGATCTATGTGAATAATCCTGTGAGTAATCTGAAAAGTGATATGCGCGTCGTTATCAACCAGGACAAAGCGCGTATGAGTGGAATAAATACCGTAGACATTGATCGTACAGTAAGGCTTGCTATTGCGGGCTTGGATATGGGCAATTTCTCGGATGCGGATGGAGAGGACTTCGATATTTTTTTAACAACCCCCAAAAAAGAAAGGGCTACACTGGCATCTCTTGACAACCTTTTTGTAAATACGAGTCATGGTTCGGCCGTGCCGTTAGAGCAGATTGCCACACTGAAATTAGAATCGTCGCCACTCAGAATAGATCATTACAACAAGATCAGAATGGTTTCTGTATCAGCCTTTGTTCAAAAAGGTTATTTAAACGACAAAGTCATTAGCACGGTGGTTGAGAAAATGAATCATCTGAAATTGCCTGATGGATACAGTTTTATGATGGGCGGTGATGTGGAGGCTAGCAACGAATCTTTTGGTGGCCTGGGGCCAATCATTATTGTAACGGTATTCATGTTTGTCGCGGTGTTGATATTAATGTTCAAGACATTTAAAAGCATGTTGATCGTTTTAAGTGTAATACCATTGGGAGTTGTTGGTGCAGCCATAGCGTTGCTTATCACTGGAAACCCGTTGTCGTTTGTCGCGATTATCGGACTCATTGCATTGGCAGGGGTGGAGGTAAAGAATTCCATTCTATTGGTCGACTTTACCAATCAATTGCGCGCCCAGGGTAAATCCGTGGATGAAGCAATACGGGAAGCAGGAGAGGTACGTTTTCTTCCTATCGTCCTGACGTCATTGACTGCCATTGGCGGATTATTACCCATTGCGCTCTCTACCAATCCATTGATTGCTCCTTTGGCGATCGTATTGATCGGTGGGTTGATCAGTTCTACACTTCTCTCCAGAATCGTCACGCCGGTGGTCTACAAGCTGATACCGCCACAGATCAACCAGGTTTAAATGTAACAAAGTGTTTAGGTTTTTGCATAACGCGAACGATACGTTCCATTATTCAAACGCCTAAACACTTACTTCAAAAACACAATTCCTGTCAAACGTCAGTAACAAAGACTGATTTGTATTTGCTCAATAACTTCTGAAAGTCAGTGACAACTGCTTCGTTTCAAGCGACATTTGATACATAAAAAAATTTGATCTATGAAAATTTTACTGGGTATTGTACTGCTTGGATATATGATTTTCGGAGCAGTGAGCGAAAGTCCTAATGAAAAAAATTTGCAAGAGAACAAAGTGTCCAAAATGAATGTCGGGAAGGGGGACACTGTGCAAAGCAAAAAAGTTGTTTATCTTGATGCTGATGGCAAACTAATTGAAGACTGAATATTGTTAGCTTCCCCGTTAGCTAGTGACTCTTTCAAATTTAGTACGATAACCAACCCTTTTACTACATCCATTAAGGGTACAGCAAATACTTCTTCCTCATTTCTTTATAATTGCTGAGTCCTGGCTCCCAGCTTGCCCGAATTTCCTTCTCCGATTTTCCGTCCTGAATTTGTTGACGGAAAGTTTCAACGCCTACCAGCCTTTCAATCGTTCCCATTTCCCTGCTTAAACTGGAATCAAAGAATTTTTCTTTATGAGGGTATGAATTGTACAATTCGATCATCCACTGCAAGTTAATCTGCCGCCGCTGACGAAGCAGGCCGATATCATACTTTCTGAGATCTAATCCGTAACACACTTGGTTCATGTGCAAGGGTGTTTCTGCCATTCCCTTAATGCTCACCGGCGTATAAGAAAATTCATAAATCCCTTTTAATTCCGGACTTCCTAAGACGGTAAAAGGATAATATGTTCCCCGGCCATGATTGAGATATGTTCCTTCAAACAGACAAGTTGATGGATATAACATTACAGCTTGTTGCGTATTCAAATTCGGCGATGGGCTAACGGGTAGGGTATAGGGCATATCATGATTATAATTGGCCACCTTCACAATCCGAAGCTTACATTTCACTTTATTGGTGAGCCATCCCTCACCGTTGGCCATCTGCGCAAACTCGCCTACGGTTAACCCATGGGCTATTGGTAACGGAAACATTCCGATGCCTGATGTGAATTTCATATCCAGTATGGGCCCGTCTATTAAATAGCCGTTGGGGTTTGGCCGGTCAAGGATTAAAAGTTCTTTATCGTTTTCGTGGCAAGCCTCCATTAATCGCGCAAGGGCATTAATGTTTGTATAAAACCGGCATCCTACATCCTGTAAATCATAAATCAGGATATCGACATCAGCAAGATCTTCCTTCGTAGGTTTATTTTTCTTTCCGTATAAAGAGATAATAGAAATACCTGTAGCAACATCGGTCTCATCCGAAACTAGAACACCCGCACTTGCCTTGCCTCGGAAACCGTGTTCCGGACCAAATACTTTGACGATGTTGACGCCCAAGCTTTTCAGACTGTCTACTAGATGAGTGTCGCCAATGATGGACGTAAGGTTGGCTAGAATAGCTACACGTTTATTTTTTAGATATGGCAGGTATTGATCAACCTGGTCGGCGCCAGTCAAAATTTTCTTTTCTTGAAATCGAATTTCCCTTTTGGTATCCACGGAATGCGACCGGATAAAAAGACAACTGATTAAAACGACTGTTAAAAGGATTAATTTTTTTTGCATATGTGCAAGATAAGTGTTTCTCCAACAGCCCGAAAGAGATCGGAATAAACATCTAAATAACAAAACTCTGCAGCATCGTTTTCCACTTTCAAAAAAACTATTACATTTGTCACATCATGAACACATCAGTATTCCATATCGACGCAATGATTCAGCTTCGCAAAAACGTGAAGATGACTTCAATGCCCGGGAATTATCGATGTCGGTAAGATGAAACAACTTACTAACGATATAGAAGCCCGGGTCAAACGCCCGGGCTTTTTTTATTAACAACAGATTTGAATCTTATGCCTTTTGAACATACACTTATTAACTTAAAACGCGAACTCATACGCACGTTTGCCGTTGTGGATGAATGGTTCGACAAAGCACATACGTTACGTAGTTATAAGCCCGCCGACGGAGGATGGGGTGTTAGCGAAGTGCTGGAACATATTATGCTTACCAATCATTTTTTGCTTATCGTTATTGAAAAAGGAACGTTAAAGGCACTGAAGAAAAGCGAAAATATCGACGGCAAGTTCATCGTACCTGAAGACTACGTCCTGGCTACCCCAGGTTTGCTACAGATCGGGGACCCGAATGCTTTTGAATGGCAACGCCCTGAGCATCATCAACCCACGGGAAGTCAGTCGTTGCATGACGTCAGGCGGGAGATTCGAGATCAACTTGACCAATGTTTAATCACACTTGAATTACTTCAGCGTGGCGAAGGTATATTGCACCATACAACAATGTCGGTGAACAGCCTGGGAAAGTTGGATGTTTATCAATACGTTTATTTTCTAGCCTTACATGCACAGCGCCATTTAATACAGATGAAGAATATCGAACAGGAGTTTGAAAAATGTTTAAGTGTCTAGCTATGGCCACGTTACCCTTGATGATGCATTACCTAAACACCTAAACACCCAAACACTTCTCCACTATGGCCATCTCCTGCGGAATCGACTTCGGTACCTCTAATTCGAGTGTGGCCATTGCCCAGCATGATCAAGTTATACTGGTACCGGTCGAGAAGACGCACATAACTATACCGAGCGCGATTTTTATTCCGCCGCAGGGTTACAACCCTATTTATGGCCGCGCCGCCGTCAAAATGTTTTTCGATCGACAGGAGGGAAGATTCATGCGAAGTTTAAAACGTGTTCTCGGAACACCGCTGATGAAACATGGCACTCAGGTCAATGGTAAGCCCCTGAAATTTGAAAAGATCATCGCATCTTTTATTCAGAATTTGAAAGAACGGGCCAACATTCTTGCAAAGGAAGAGATTGAAAATGTGGTGATGGGGCGTCCGGTTCATTTTGTCGACAACGACAAAGATGCGGATCACCGGGCACAGGAGGAGTTAACAAGCATTGCACAACGGATAGGATATAAGCATGTTGAATTTCAATTTGAACCCATCGCCGCTGCGTTTGCGCATGAAGTAAATATTAAAGGTGAAAAGCTAGCCATTGTTGCGGATCTCGGCGGAGGAACTTCCGATTTTACAGTGATCCGATTGTCTTCTCAATACGCAGCCAAGGCGGATCGTGCTGAGGATATATTAGCGAATACCGGTGTACGGGTTGGTGGCAATGATTTTGACAAAGACCTGGCACTATCGAGCATTATGCCCGAGTTAGGATATCTCAGTACGTATGGTAAGAAGAATTTGGAAGTGCCACTGAAATATTACCATGATCTTGCGGAATGGAGTAAGGTGAATCTACTGTACTCCCCAAAAGTCCTTTCACAGGTAAGGCAATTTTTTCACGAATCGCATGATAAAAGAAGGTTTGGAAGATTGCTGAAACTTTTAGAACAGGAGCGAGGACACAGTCTTTTAAGCACTGCCGAGGATACAAAAATCGCACTAACCACTCGAGCCGACCATACTGCTTCATTCGATTTTCTGGAAAAGGATTTTGCAATTCCAATAAGCCGGAAACAGTTTGAAGATGCCATTCAACACGAGGTCGGGAAAATATCCAAAGCTGCAACGGAGTGCCTGCTGAAATCCGGTATTAAAGCTGATAAAATAGATCTTGTAATTCTTACCGGAGGCTCAACTGAAGTTCCTCTTGTACAATTGGCATTTAAGAAATTATTTCCCCAGGCTGCCGTAGCAGATGAGAATAAATTGTCAAGCGTTGGAATTGGTCTTGCATATGATAGCCGGAAAAAATTCAGATAAACAATCCAGGAACAATGCCAGCGGGTTCGTATAATTCCTTAATATCCGTTTTGCTGCTGTTTTTTTATTTCCACCATGTGGAATGAGGAAATTCAGGCTGCTGCAATACAACTGCTTCACCGATCTTGGGCGTCGTAATCGGGACGAGTCTTTCATGGGCGCGTGTGGTTACCCGGTTAATAGGGTCCGTCCAGGTATGCATGGCCAGGGTAAAGGCGCCCCAGTGTATAGGCATCATCAGTTTACCCTTCAAGTCAAGTGCCGCTTCTACCGTTTGCTCAGGCATCATGTGAATATCCTTCCAGAGTTCATTATACTGCCCGCATTCCAGCATAACAAAATCGAAAGGGCCATACTTATTACCAATCTCTTTAAAATGCGGACCATATCCGCTGTCGCCGCTGAAGTACACGTTGCTGTTGTCAGTTTTCACAACCCATGACGCCCATAAAGTGGTGAAGCCGTTGAACAAACCTCTGCCAGAAAAGTGGCGCGCAGGCGTACAAATAAAAGTAAAGCCATTTTCTTTAGATTCCTGCCACCAGTCAAGCTCAATAATTTTTTCAGCAGGAACATTCCATTTCTCCAAATGAACGCCGACACCTAATGGAACATAAAATCTTCCCACTTTGTCTTTGAGTTTGATGATGGACTCATAATCCAGGTGATCATAATGATCATGAGACAACACAACGGCATCAATAAAGGGCAACTTGTCAATATTTATAGGAAGTTCTTTGCTATACCGTTTTGGGCCTAAGAGGGGATGAGGAGACGGAGATTTACCTAACATCGGATCAAAGAAAATTCTTTTTCCTTCCATTTCCAGCAGACATGCTGAATGGCCGAACCAGGTAAGGCGCTTTAAAGCTGGTGGCTTTCCGATGATTTGAAGAGAGTCTATTTTCTGAACAGGAAGAGGAGACGCCGGCTCAAGACCAGGGAGTTCTTTAAATAAAAAGTCATAGAGCACACGAATTGTATTCACGAAACCGATGTCACGGGTTGTAGGAATTGCATTGACAAAAATGCCATCCTTAAACTGTGCTGACTGCGCGTATTGTTGTTGTTGTGCCTTAGAAGGAGATCCGCCAAATTGCGGGCTGAGGTTGATAAATAGTGTTGCCGTGACGAGAACAATGATGACCATACCCGCTATCGCAATTCCAAATAGTTTGATCCCTTTTTTAATCATTTTTAGAAAACATCAATGTGCGTAACACCCGAACATAGAATCAATGACGGCGACAAGATCGTTTTATTTTAATTGTAATAAGGGAACTACCAAATAAATTTTGACAGGTCACTCAAATGTGAAAATATTTTTATTGGATTTGTAACCTCTTTCGAAATCTTTGGTACCTTAGGCAAAGGTGAAACAAATAACCTTTTTATGAAAGGAACTTCATTAGGAGAATTTGAAGAATTAGTGCTGTTATCCGTGGGCATTTTGTTTGATGATGCCTATGGGCTGGCGATCGTCGATGAATTGCAAAATAAAACCGGACGAAATATCATGATCAGTTCGGTGCACAAAGCTTTAGTCCGCCTTCAGGAAAAAGGTTATCTCAAGTCCCGAATGGGTGGGGCAACAACCATAAGAGGTGGCAGAGACAAGCGACTTTACACCCTTACACCCGCAGGAGTAAGTGTGCTCCGAGAAATGAAAGAGCTACGAAACCAGATGTGGAAAGAGGTTCCTAAAATTGTTTGGGAAGTAAAATAATATGCTAGAAAATAACACACCGCCTCGTTGGGCAATCCGTTTCTTCGAATGGTTTTGCAATGATCATTTATCAGAAGCAGTATTAGGTGACTTGCTCCACCTGTACGATAGAAGAATCAACACAGTGGGAAAATGGAAAGCAGATATTTTGTTTGTCTGGAATGTGGTTCAATTCATACAGCCATTTGCACTCCGAAAGAAAAATATGTCAAACTTGAATAACCTCACCATGTATAAAAACTATTTCAAAGTTGCGTTGAGAAATATGTCTGCGCAAAAAATGTATACAGCCATCAAAATTGGTGGCTTTGCACTGGGACTTGCTACATGCATTGTGATAGCGCTTTTCATCCGCCATGAATTAAGTTATGATAATCACTATAAAAACGTTAATGATATCTATCGGGTGTACAACGAACAGACTGCGCCTGAGGCTGGGAAATGGACTGCCTTCCCCGCACCTTTTGTGCCTTTGTTAAAATCAAGTTTTCCTGAAGTCGAGTTAGCGGCAAGACTGATTCCTTATTCATGGTTCAATGCCGGCACTAATCTGGTGCGCAAAGATGATCAAGTAGAAAACACCTATGAAGAGGGGTTCGCTTACGCCGATCCAGAATTGCTTGAGATACTTGAGATCCCGATGGTGTATGGAAATCGATCGAGTGCTTTGAGTCAGCCGAGCACCATCGTTATATCTAAAAAGAAAGCCGACAAATATTTTCCGGGAGAAGACCCAACTGGGAAGATTATTGTGTTGAATGATGATAAAAAAATCAGCCTGACCATCGGCGGTGTCATGGAGGATTTTAAGCCGACGTCTCATTTACAATTTGATTTTTTTATCACACTTTCCGGAAAAGAATTCTGGCAGGGCGAACAAACGAGCTGGTGTTGCTGGAATTATAATCCCTATATCAAGCTTCGTGCAGGAACAGATCCGGTTGAATTTGAAAAGAAAATGTTATCCCTCAAAAAGGTATACATCGAATACCTAATTAAAGAAAAAAATCAATCTGTCGACGACGTGCGCAAATACTACGGTTTTCGACTTCAGCCCGTCAAAGACGTTCACTTATACTCCGATGGCATTGGTGATATTATCCCACACGGTGACATTAGATACATTTGGATGTTTGGCGGTATTGCTATTTTCATTCTTGCGTTGGCGTGTATTAACTTCGTTAACCTTTCAACAGCAAAGTCAGCCAATCGCGCCAAAGAAGTGGGGCTAAGAAAGGTGGTTGGTTCCCATCGTTCATCGCTGGTTAATCAATTTCTAAGCGAGTCGATTTTATACAGCATCGTTTCATTTCTATTAGCGCTCGGAATACTCTCAATTGGTCTTCCTTATTTCAACCAGCTGGCGGGCAAAGTCATTGACGTACCGTGGAAGGAATGGTGGTTTCTTCCGGGTGTCATCGGGGCATCCATCATTGTTGGCCTTGTCGCCGGCTTGTACCCATCTTTTTATCTGTCTGCGTTCAAGCCCATTGACGTACTTAAAGGAAGTGTTGCAAGAGGTATGAAGAACTCAAGGCTCAGGAGCGTAATGGTGGTTTTCCAGTTCACTACATCCATTGTATTGATCATTGGTACGTTTGTGATTTACCAGCAAATGAATTATATCCTTACCAAAAAAATTGGCTATGACAAAGAGCAGGTTATTATGGTGCAGGGCGTAAATACGCTTGGCGATCAGCAACGAACTTTTAAGGATGAGTTGCTAAGACTTGCCAGCGTTCAAAATGTTACCCTCACACAATATTTTCCCGTGGCAGGTACAAAGCGCGATATGAATCAATTCTGGCGCGACGGAAAATCACAAGAAGAGAAAAGCAATGGCGCACAGGTATGGTATGTTGATGAGGACTATATCAACACGATGGGAATGAAGCTTGTTGCAGGAAGAAATTTTCAAAAAGATCTGGCTTCGGATTCCAGTGCTATCATCATCAACCAATCTATGGTAAAGGTCTTTGGGTTCAAACAACCCCTGGGTGAGCGGATCATGAACTGGCGGACCTGGACGGTAATTGGTGTTGTGGAAGATTTTCATTTCGAAAATATGAAGGACAAGATAGAGCCGTTGTGTTTTGTCCGCGGCGGCTGGGGTAATATCGCAGCCATAAAACTAAAAACCCACAAGATGGAGGACGCCATACAATCAATCACGGAAGTATGGAAAAAATTTCTTCCGCATCAGACCATTCGTTATACTTTTTTGGATGAAAGCTATGCGCGCATGTATGATGACGTAAGGCGGACAGGAAACATATTTGCCAGCTTCGCCATTCTTGCAATCATTGTAGCATGCCTGGGATTATTCGCGCTTTCCGCCTTCATGGTTGAACAACGAAACAAAGAGATCAGTATACGTTTGGTATTGGGTGCTTCACTTCAAAATATATTCCGGCTGCTAACCGATCAGTTTATAAAACTGGTATTGATCTCCTTTCTGCTTTCTATTCCGCTTGCCTGGTATGTAATGCAAAGGTGGCTGGAGGATTATGAATACAAGATTGAGATTGGATGGCAAGTGTTTGTTGTTGCTGGAATAGTTTCTGTATTGATTGCATTGCTGACTGTGAGTTACCAATCGATACGTGCAGCATTGGCGAATCCGGCGAATAATCTCAGGTCGGAATAAACATATTTATTAATGAATGCCACCACGGAGTCCGGTTTATTTTCGTGGTGGCACTCAACTAGTGTTTGTAATGGTTAGACTTTTCTGAGCTTTAATTTGCCGGCCCATGATCATAGCTGATCACTCTGGCGATTTTCCATTGATCTTGTTCGTACTTCCAGAGGTGTGTATATTTTGCCTTGCCGTCGAGTTTCTCTTTTCCATCTTCACCTTTAACGTAAAAAACGTGTTCACCCGTTTGTACGGCCCCATACTTGTCCATTAGAAAAACTTTCATTGTTCCTGGCACGGGTTCTCGTCTCAGGTAAAAAGGACGTTCACCACAAAAATTGTTTTTTTGCATTTGCATAAATGCTGCACGCGATTTTGTTAGCCCACCCTTGTCATGATAAAATTCGAGATCTTCAGTGAAGAACGATTCGACTTTTTGAGCGTTGCATTTGTAGACAACCGCGAACATGATACTGTCGAGCGATTTTATTTTTTGAAATAGATCATCTTTGGGACCTGTTTGTGCGCTTGCAGTGAAACACATCAACATGAGTACGGCGGTTAATATTTTCATTGTGTAAAGTTATTTGGATGGCCGGTGCAACACCCGTGCCGACGTTAGAAAGTCAGTATTCGCCACAAAAGATCACGCGCTAAAAACAGGATTGTTCATATTTGTACAGATTGATGCCCTGTTTTGTACAGATGCCGCCGATCTTTAGGAGTAATCTAAATGACTTTGAAACTGAAGTTGAAGTGGATTTAAACAATAGAGATACCGTTCGAACTTTACTTACCTGTTATAGGATAGTTTAAGGTTTGATCACCATCATCCCAACAATGGTGACAGCCAATAAAAACAATATTGCACCGATACCCATTTGCTTTTTTTCAATGGCTTTGTATTCGGGGGTATCCATGGTGTCGTTCTCTAGCATAGAAATTTGTTTCTTCAAAGTAGGTGAATACACGGCGAATGCCAGAATGCCCATAATTCCGAAAAGGATGAGCGGGTAAAGAATCCAGGTAACGGATAGGATATTGTAATCAGCGATGTATGCCATTGTAAGACCTGAGATAAGGATAAGGCCATAACATGGATTTGCGACCTTGCCGTCCATGAACCTGATTCCTTTCAGAGCAAAGATCAGGTGATTTTTTTCCATTTTCCCTTTCACCATCCAGATGATATAAGAAAAGTTGAAACCTACGGCGATGATGACCGCAAAAACGTGAATGAATTTCAATATTTGGTAAAAGCTCATCTCCGAAATTTAAAAATAATGTCTTAAAGTACGGCCGTCAACTCAAGTTTTAAAATCCCGTGATGTTTCGAATCGCTCCCGTTTCCATATCTAACACATACGTTGCCGAATACCTTCCACCCGGAAGGACATAGGATGTAGCAATCGATGAGGCTCCAAAATACATTTGTGTTACGTCGTTTGCACCAGTCTTAGACATCTTGGAAGGCCCATTGAAATAAAAGGTACCGTTTCGTCTATTTAACTCAAAAAAATGATGGTGATAAAGAATGTACAACTTATTGTTACTGGCAAACGCATACAGTGCTGGTACCTCCGTTTCCTCTTCGCCACACAAGACCTTTATTGGTGATGATAATTTCACTTTACATCCATAAGGAATAGAGGGTTGGTTGTTAACAAACTCATCGAACGAAGTATAATAACCGTCTTTGTATTCTGTGTCGTTTAAAATAGGCATCGATAGTGGATTCCGCAAGGTGACCATGGGATCCAACAATTCTTCCAGTGTATACGAACGATCTGTTTTAACGTCGTTTTTCTTTTGACTAAAAGTGGTAAGTGCTTTTTCCAGGATTGTAACAATATTGGCAGCCTGTTTAGACGTTACATCTAAGCCTTTCGGTTCTGCGGAGGTAAAAATGCTCGTTATATGATAATAAAGGTTTTCATATCGAAGAAAAAAATCAATGCTGAGCTCTGCTTTTGCAGTCTCTTTTACCAAGGTTGTATTTTCTGAAATCTTTAAAGCGGTAATTCTAAGAGATAAGCCGCTGGGTTGTGGATACAATCCAGCGTTTTCTAACAGCGATTCTATTTCCTTAAGACCTGGTTTTTCAAACGTTGCGAATACAGGTTTGTTATTTAACCCCGTTTGAATAAGTCCAATACTGTTTTTATCCTTTCGAGCATCTATGATTTCAGCCACTGTTAAGTTGATACCTTGGATGTCGAGTTTAAATTCATCCAATGAAATTTTATATAATTTTTGTGCACGCGCATTTAATGTTGCAAGGAACAGCATGATGACCACCGTTATTTTCTTCATATGCATAAGTTGTTTCTTTAGCCTCTAGTTATCTTTTGAAATGATAAGCTACTCCTAACCCTACCCGAAATCCAGACCAGTCCAACGTTACCTTTTTCCCGTCTTTATCTTCAAGAGAATAAGAATCATTGGTACTGTAAAGGAGCTCACCTTTATAGAAGTTAAAATTATATCCGCCTTGAAGTTCAAGCTCAAACGCATTGAATACCTTGCGTGAATAAGAAAGCCCTGATTCAATCCCTAAGTTTACGGAGGTAAATTTTACTTTTTCGCTTTCTAGCGGTTCGCCTAGCCGGGTGGTAAGTAATAAAACATACCGGCCAAACACAACGGTAGGCTTAGCAGTAATTTTTAAGTATCCCAATGAGGCATTTCGATTTAAAAGCACAGCGAAGGGGGCGCCAAATTCGAAATATCGTACATTCTGGTCCGCACTTATCGAACCTGAATAATCGGTATAATTGATCCTGGACCCGGTTGATCCATAGCTACCGCTACCCCCGACATAACAGTTTCCTATTCGCTGAAGAATGGATAGTGTATAAAACGGATATGGAGGAAATTTGTCAACGAATCTAGCATCGACAGGAAAGCTTTGTTGAAGATTTTCGCCATGGTACTTCATACTTTTCATCGCATAGGTACCTATGCCTGTTGTAAACTGGATTTGCTGCGCGAACCCGTGTTGGGCAATGAGGAAAAGAAGTATATAAAAATATTTCATTCCAAAACTTCTATGTAAAGGCCCCGGCCCGGTATAAAGAGGAATCCATTTAAAAGCACTGCCTGTGCGGTAAGCTTGATATGCTTATAGCCACCCGTCTCAATGTTTACTAAATATGCATCATTCGAGTTTCGCCTAGTCCACAACATATACTTTGTTTGATGATCGTAGGAACTGAATTGAAAACCATTCTGGGGTGGCCCCACATCTCGTAGCCATGACAATGTGTTCGCGTCATACAGGGCCATAGATGAACCCTTGTTGAACATCACTTCATTGGATTTATCGGTTCTGAAACCGATAAACTGCGCAGCAGGATTTAGGGAGCCGATCAGCGTACTTGTATCACCTGGAATAACTTTGTACACCTGATGGTTTGATAGGGTGATAAAATACTTCCCATCGTCAGCCATTCGCATTGGCAATGCGGTTACATCGAACTGCGTGCTGGAGATTCCCGTGGAGAATAATGCCTTGTCATTCTGAAGGTCATAGACGGAAGCGTTGTAATGAAACTTTCCAAAATTTCTATAAAAGGCCTTTACAATAATCACCCCATTACCAGCAACATTCCAGCCGATAACGGATGATCCCGTAACGCGCGTTTTCATGGTCCCTGTTTCAATATCAACCTGATTAATTCTATCTGTTGGAAAATTATAGTAGTACTTTCCAGGGTACGGAAACGTGCTCAATTCAGCATTTTGCTCACGTGTTATTTTAAAATCACTATTCATGAACAGGATCTTATGAGGGTAGTCTTGTGCTAAAACGTATGCGTGAATATGCGGACTATAGTAGATCGATCTGGCTACAGGAATTGAATCACCTAAGATGAACGCATGTTGGACGGTGTTAAATGCAATGTCATTTTTAATAGCATTTACCTCGAATGTTACCGCCTGTTGATCGCCAAAAAATAAATTTGACAGCTTGATAGTTCTGACTGTATCACTTATATCTGTTATTGTTACTGCGATGTTGGGAGGATTACTAATTACATATTCTTTGAATGCCTTATGGAATGGATTTTTATTCCACTTGAGGGTCGCTGAAGTGTCCTGTTTATTGAAAGTAAATTGGATGAGCGGGTTGTATGAATAATTTCGTTCAGCATTAGAAGACCCAACGGCACTATGAATGGAAACACCATATTTAACGGACTTGGGGCCGCCGCTGTAGCCGTCGTCAAACCAAGAATTTTGATTGGCATCTTTGATTTCTGTAGCGTATGAAATGCCATCCGCGTAGCGGTAGACAACATACTTTTGGAAATTTGGTTTTAAATATTTTGGCCAGGTTACTTTTAAAAGTCCATTTTCTATTCGCAAGTCAACGGTTGGGGTAGCAGGCCTGGAAAAATCACAAACCAGTACCCATTTTTTGAAACCGCTCAACTCCTCGCCACCGAGTACATCAGCAAGACTGCCGGTACCGGTAGTGGATGTAAATTCTATCAATAGTTCAAATGTTCCGGATTGGCTTGTTGAGTAAACATTAAATTCTCCGATCGATGAATTCGATCCACTGACATAGGCGACTCGACCGACGCTTGCGCGAACCGATTTTATTCTGCCGCCATTCGTATTAATGTTGTAATGGAATTTCGTTGATTCATAAATTCGGATAGTGTCACCTTCATTCGCTTCCGACAATGAAATCGAAGCTTTCGAAACGTCTGGCGGATCAACGGTATTAAAATATTCTTCGTCGGAACTAAAGGTACAACTAGTTAAAAATAACAGAATCAACGCAATAAGCCAAGTATCGATACGCATATGTACAACAATCCTGCAAGCTACACGGAGGGTTTAAATAATGACAATGATAAAAGTTTTCCCTTTTCATGCCCTGCATCATTTGGCACAAATACCGTAAGCTAGCAACCCATGAAGACCTAAACACCTAAACACCTAAACACGTAAACACCTAAACACCCAAAGACCTCCCCATCGCCTCCCAATCAAATCCTGTTTCAATTCTATTGTGTCTCAGCGCCGGTATCTGCGTTGTAATGATCAGTTTCGTCCCCGCAAGGTCGGCCAGGTGATGCTGGGGAATCTGCCGTTTTATCGCTTTGATTTGTTTGAACTTCACTTTTGGAAAAAATCCCTGAACAGTTTCTTTCAGCACATTGATGTTATCCATGCCGTACATCAATACAACTGCAGGTTTGTATGTTTTGATGTTTTGTAAAATTTTTTCCATGCGACTGTGGTATACGTGTTCTTGAAATAACGCACGACTTTTCAGGAAAGGAAATTGTGGCAGATCAAGCCAGCTGTAGTACCAAGCATGGTTATGGGTAGGTAGCGGATACAACGGGATCAACGCTTCATGGTGTCTTGATGGCGACAGAAACGAGACCTTTTGATACTCCAGCAGATCAGGCAGTTTTTGGCCGCTGCACCCATGCACAAAAGCGATGAGATTTTTCCAGAGGCCATGTTGTACGGCACTAGGGCCAAAGCGGTAGTCGTAAAAATTTGAAAATATATTTGCACGTGGTCCGTCCAACCGGGCGGCTACATGCCGATAGAGTTCCCGAATATCGCAAAGCGTGGCATTTGAACTTGATGTATAGTTGTTATAAAAAAAGTTAAACTTCTCTGCTTCTTCTTCAGGTAAATCACCGCCGCTCTCTTCGTGCGCAATGAACCAGTGCTTTGCATGCCATGATCCGTAGCCATAAAAATTATCGATCCAGTGTTTTATAGCTTTTTCTTGAATAATCATTGGATGTAGGATTAAAAAATTGGCGAACGACAGGGCTGCAATCTCGCAATTTATTAGAAGTTATTTCGTATGTTTTTTTGATTGTTAGCACCGCTGCGCACCGATGATAGTTTGAAGTTCAGCGTTTCGCGTGTAGCCGTACGGTAACCATATCACCAGCGTTCTTGCCAATAGCCTTTCTGACTTCTGCTTTAATGGGGAGTTTGTGCGAGCCATCACCCAGCGCCATGAATGAACTCTGAAATGGATGGCCATCTACCGTGCCACTCACTTTTACCAGGCCGCGCGTTCCGAAGAAAGTCACTGACTCCGGCCAGGTTACATAAGTCCATCCGCCTTTGGCAGTGCTCTTCTTAAGTGTCGCAGTAAATGCTTTATTGATTTTTTTAGCCATCGCTACTTCTTAATTTATCCAGGTTAAAGGTAAGCACATCAAATAAAAATTACCGGTGGTTAAAACGCCATCGTCCGGGGTAGCATGCGACAAAATGAAATGATGTCCTCCATTGAGGTGATCGATCGGTATTGCGATAAAGACGACCAATCGTTTACCTTCTTAGGCTTTCTTTTGGTCACATCATCTTTTGCTCCATCAAAAAAAAGAAAGGTGTGGCTTAGTCCAACCCTCGTTTTTGCAGACGTTCAAACATTCTCTTTAAATCGTCAAAGCACGCTAGCTCCTAAAACTGATTTCAATCATTGCATTTCAGCATTTAAAATCATTGAACATGCCCATTCATAAGCGATACCTTATCATGCGGTTTTATGAGTGATGAGTCACAAAATTCGCCAGTTATTCCCACTCCATTGTGTCAAAACTTAAACAAACAATTAAATGAAAGTTACCCTCCACTTCCCAAAAGGCCTTGTTCAAAAGCTCATGAGTAATGCATGGCAGTCATGGTCAATTACTTTATCAGCTATGAAGGCGTCACAGAAAATATGGTTGGTAGGATTTCTATTTTCCCTTATTTTCTTTGCCTCGTACGCGCAGAAGTCGACTGCATTATTGCCGAAAGGTGATTCTTGTCTGCGTTCTCCCCAACCGACCAGCATCCGCTTAGGACAGCGAGCCGCGAGTTCATCTGCCCAGATACGTTTAGCGTATGTAATTCCCTCCAACCGTACTGCACAGCCCGATGGTGTAGCGGATTTTCAAAATGCTATTAAAATCGGACAACAATGGTTCAAAGAACAAATGGAGCAACTCGGCTTTGGTCCAAAGACATTTGCCGTGGAAACGGAAGCGGATGGAGTAACTCCCCTGGTACATGTAGTGCATGTTGCAGAGACAGATGATTATTTACGCGGGGATATTTGGGGCAGAACTCAGACAGCAGCCATTAACGCTGGTCTTAGTTTATGGGCTACAGGCGAAGTGTGGGTAGTGATTCCAGAGGCCCATTTGATGTTGTCTGATGGGACGGTAACGGGAGGTATGGCCGGCGGTGCAAGTTTCGGTTCAGGAGATAATCCGGGCCTTGCAATGATCGGAAGCAATGCGTTACCCTTATTTCGGCCGGGAGCTATGACCGATGATACGTCCTATGATGGAAAAGTATTGCCCGCCCTCGGACCTTTCCCCATGAAACAGGACGTCACGTTTTCGTGGTTTGAGGGAACCACGCTTAGTTCCCTAGCCTCGACGTGGCTAGGGGCGTTATGGCATGAGATGGGCCATGCTGTCGCTGCTCTTCCTCACGACTTCAGAAACGATGAAAATTTTCACGGCAACATTATGGGGAATGGCTTGCGAGGTACCAGAGGTAGCCTTTTCCCGGAAAAGTATCCCCAAGACTACACGCGATTGGAATATTCGTCTGCATTAATCTTAAATGGTAGTCACTATTTTAACAACGACAAGATCGTGACGTCGGGGCCTGGTTTATCATTCTCAAACTCTGGCACAATCACGCCTGAAAACGGACACGTAAAAATTGAATTTCAGGCCACGGATGAAGATTCCCTTGCAATGGCGTATCTGGGCTACCGCGGAGAAATTGTGGCTGAACTGGTGTTAGATGGCAATGCAGTTGACACTGCGTTTAGAGTGCCATATTTTATACCCGGTGAAGTTAACCCGTTTGATTTCAGTGTGTATGACAAGCAAGGCAACAGAGCATTTAGTGGTCCATTGGATTTTTTCATTCCGGCAGGGTACAACAAGGCTCCTATTCCCTTTATTCGTATAGAGCCACCTGTTCCGGGCCTGAATCAGCCTGTCCGCTTGGATGCCTCGCGATCATCGTCGGTTTTCTCTTTGACGGCAGCGTGGGATGTTGACAACGATGGGCAATATGATACGCCGCCGACGACCAACATGGTGACGGATTACCTTTATCAAAGTGGAGGTAATTATTTGATCAGGTTGAAATTAACAGACGACGCGGGGGCGGAGACGGTTTCCACCCCTGTGAGCGTCAAGATTCCAGGGGAGAAAAATGTTGCAATCGAAAACTTTAGATTGATCGATGCGGACAATGATAGCACTATTCGGGTCATGCAAAATAATATGGTGATACGATATAGCGCGTGGAAAGGTAAAACATTTAGTATTGAAGCCAAACCATCCGGTGTCGTTATAGACCATATCGAATTTGAACTTACCGGTCCAATCAACCATAAACAAACAGAACGCGTTGCACCTTATTCATTGTTTGGGGATAATCCGCCTGGTAGCTACAATGGTAAACAGTTATTGGTGGGAGATTATACGTTGACGGCGACGCCATACTCGTCTGGCGGAAAGGGAATTTCGCGGACAGTCTTCTTCCGGGTAATAGACAGCAATCTCACATCGCCTCCTGTAGTAGTATTTGACAAGACTTTTGGTGGCAAGGGTAGTGACTATCAAGGTAAAATGATTGCCACTAACGACGGAGGTTATTTGATGGCCGGAACGTCCGATTCTAATATGTCAGGTGACAAAACGGAAAATGCTAGGGGTTCTGCAGATTATTGGATTCTTAAACTCGATTCAGAGTACAATAAGGAATGGGACAAAACCATTGGAGGAGATGGATATGATGAGCTTTGGAGTGTCGTACCTGCGTTTGACGGAGGCTATCTTCTGGCAGGATATACTACGTCTGGGCGATCGGCGGATAAAAGCGAAGACAGCAGGGGTGACTATGATTATTGGGTGGTTAAAGTTGACAAGTATGGAAACAAGCAATGGGATAGAACTTTTGGAGGCTCAGGCCAAGATCAGCTTCGTATAGCCACAACAACTCCTGATGGATGTTACCTACTTGGTGGCTTTTCGTCGTCTGATTTGTCTGGAGATAAAACGGAAGGTGGCCAAGGCGGCTACGACTACTGGATAGTAAAAATTGATCGCCATGGCAATAAAATTTGGGATAAGACGATTGGGGGTTCAGACCGGGATTACCTTAATTCAATAATTGCTACAATTGATGGTTCATTGCTGTTTGGATTTTCCTATTCGGATTTGTCGGGCGATAAGAGTGAGAACAGTAAAGGATTGAAGGATTACTGGGTGGTGAAAATTGACGATCAGGGCAACAAGGTATGGGACAAAACCATCGGCGGTTATAATATCGAGGAACTTGAGGCTGCCATTGCTACGGATGATGGTGGGTATTTGATGGGAGGGTATTCTAATTCCGACTTATCGGGAGATAAAAGCGAGGATAGCCAAGGGGTAGGTGATTTTTGGGTTGTTAAAATCGATGCTTCCGGCAACAAACATTGGGATAGAACTTTTGGAGGAAATGAACATGAAAGCATTACCAGTTTCGCCCGTACTCCGGATGGAGATTATCTATTGGGTGGCTATTCCAGGTCAGATACATCCGGAGATAAAAGTGAAGATAATAGAAGTGACCTCTTTGATGTCCCTGATTATTGGGTAGTTAAGATTGATGCCGTTGGCAATAAATTATGGGATAAAACTATAGGCGGCAATGACGGTGAGGCCATTGCAAGTATGATTGTAACTGACGAAGGTTATCTGCTGGCGGGATCTTCCAACTCAGCTGCCTCTGGAGATAAAACTACGGATAGCAAAAGTGATTTCGTTCCCGAAATCGAACGATTTTATCCGGATTTTTGGATCGTTAAGCTACAGGAATCGGGTCCAGCTGCTGTGACAAGTCTCACACTAATAAATGCCTACACCGAGCAACCAATCAAGCAACTCAAAAACGGCGATGTTATCCGCCTAACGGAAACCGGCAGATTCCTAGACGTTCGGGCCGATATTCCTGCTGCTAATATAACACAGGTAGATTTTCATCTAAAAGGCCCCCTTACGCATCAGCAGACAGAGCGCGTAGCACCTTATGCTTTGTTTGGCGACCTTCAAGGCAACTTCAACGGTAGATATATATTACCAGGCGCATATACCCTCACCGTTACGCCCTATATCAACAATAGCAAAGCAGCTAGCCTTACCGTTTCGTTTGCAGTTACCGAAGGCTTCAACATCACAGGCTTTACGCTCATCGATGCAACGTTGGATCAACCAATAGGTGCACTTGCTGAAGGCCAGGTTATTGATCTATCGATATTGAACGACCATAAGCTCGCCGTCCGTGCTGATAGCGACCCGCTTCAACTGGAGAAGGTAGACCTCACGTTGCAAGGTCCTTTTACTTATGCGAGTACTGAGCGGGTTTATCCTTATGCTTTATTCGGGGATGTAACACAGAATGGTTCCACGGACTACACCGGGGCTAAAATGTTTCCGGGTACTTATACCCTCACTGCTGTACCTTACTTCGGTAGTATCAAGGGGAGTGCCCATGCCATCACCTTTACAGTTATAAAAGGAGGTGCAACATACAGGCAGGTTGAGGTATATCCTATACCTTCATCGGATGTCATCAATATCAAAAACGAAGCAAATACCACGGCTCACATTACGCTTTTAGACTTCAGCGGAAACGTTGTGTTGGATCGTACTTTACGTCAGGAATCAATTGAACAACTCGATGTTAAGGGATTGGGAAGGGGCATTCACTATCTCAAAGTAGTTGGCCCGAAAGGAGTAGAGATTATTCGCGTGGTAATAGAGTAGGGGAGTATAGACCCGCTACGCCGTTGTTGGTCTTGTGGGTGAGACCGAGCGTTGGTGACCAACGACCGCAGGCAATCGGATAACAGATTTCGATAGCACACGGGCTCCTGTGAATGGAAAAATTCAAATGGAAGAACAAACGGAATTAGCGTTGAACTTTGAACCGCGCACTTCCAAAACCTGTCATCCAAGTTCGTGCGGTTGTTGGTGGACCTCACGCACCGGCCCCGCGCAACACCAACAACGGCGGGTATGGCGCACTAGTCCCGACGCCGTTGTTGGTCTTGTGCGGTAGACCGCGCGTTGCTGACCAACGACCGCAGGCAGTCGGATAACAGATTTCGATAGCACACGGACTACCGTGAATGGGAAAATTCAAGTGAAAGAACAAACGGAATTAGCGTTGAACTTTGAACCGTAAACTTCCAAATCCTGTCATCCAAGTTCGTGCGGTTGTTGGTGGAGCTCACGCACAAGCTCCGCGCAACACCAACAACGGCGGGTATGGCGCACTTGTCCCGACGCCGTTGTTGGTCTTGTGGGTGAGACCGAGCGTTGGTGACCAACGACTGCAGGCAACCGGAATAACAGATTTTGATAGCACACGGGCTCCTGTGAATGGAAAAATTCAAATGGAAGAACAAACGGAAGTAGCGTTGAGGTTTGAACCGTAAACTTCCAAATCCTGTCATCCAAGTTCGTGCGGTTGTTGGTGGAGCTCACGCACAAGCTCCGCGCAACACCAACAACGGCGGGTATGGCGCGCTTGTCCCGACGCCGTTGTTGGTGTTGTGGGTGAGACCGAGCGTTGTGACCAACGACTGCAGGCAAGAGGAATATCAGATTTTGATAGCACACGGGCTCCTGTGAATGGAAAAATTCAAATGGAAGAACAAACGGAAGTAGCGTTGAGGTTTGAACCGTAAACTTCCAAACCCTGTCATCAAAGTTCGTGCGGTTGTTGGTGGACCTCACGCACTGGCTCCGCGCAACACCAACAACGGCGGGTATGGCGCACTTGTCGTTCACTTTCAATTCCTGTCATCCGGGTTCGTGCTTTTGTTGGTACTCCGCGCAACACCCGCATTCCAACCTCATGATTAGATAATTTTGTCAAAACTTAACGCTTCAACGACCGACGCTCATTAGATTTGGAAAAGTTAAATCATCGATGAGCCGAGTCATTCTCACACCATCCGAAGCAAGAAAAATTGTCCTTTACGCGGCAGGATTGTCAAAACCAGCGCAGTTTGGAAAGGGGAAAGAAGCTGTATTCAAAGTCATCAACCATCTTGGATTTCTTCAGCTCGACACGCAATATGTCGTAGAGCGTGCTCATCATCACATGCTCGCTACAAGGGTGCCGAATTATAGACCAGAATGGCTCGAAGAGTTGCAGTCGGAGGGAAGGATCTTCGAATTCCTGACTTCCGATGCCGGATACATGCCTACCAACGATTTTCGATTCTCGTTGCCGCTAAAAGAAACCTTCAAAGCCAGGAGGAAAAACATGACCGTTACAGAAATAAATTTGATGAACAAAGTACTTGACAGAATCAGCCGTGAAGGTCCGCTGATGGCAAAAGATTTTGAAAACGACCGTGTAGTGAAAAGCAAAGGGTGGTGGGATTGGCGCCCTTCCAAGATCGCATTGGAACGGCTTTATCTTGAAGGAAGCCTGATGACATTGCGGAAAAAGAATTTTCAAAAAGTCTACGACCTCTCGTACAATGCCGTACCCTCGGATACAGACACGACATTGCCAACAGCCGAAGAATTTGCAAGACATATTGTGCACCGTTCATTGCACAGACTCGGCATCGCTTATGTAAAGGAAATAGCATGGAGCGCTCGCTATGTGAAAGATAATGGTGTGCGGGAAACGATAAAGCGAATGGCGGACGACGGAGAAATCTATCCTGTAGAAGTTGATGGATTGAAAGGACCTCTTTACATGCTTCCTCAATATGTTAAAAAGAAAGTCACCATATCCGGCGATGCATTTATCCTTTCACCTTTCGACGTGCTGAATGTTTTCAGACACCGCCTGAAAGATTTTTTCAATTTCGATTACCAGGTGGAATGTTTCGTACCAAAGGAGAAACGGAAGTATGGATATTTTTCATTGCCAATTCTCGTCGGTGACGTATTTGTGGCGCGGATGGATTCTAAAGCAGATCGAAAAAATGGAATCTTGAATATTCACAACATCCACATCGAACCGACGAAACTCACCAAGCCAACGATCATGAAAATTTGTGATGCTGTTAGAAGTTTTGCCCAATTCAATCAATGTGAAGGCATCGTTGTTGAAAAATCAAATGACAAGGCGCTGGCGAAAGTTATGCGACACGAGTTAGGTGGCCAGTAAGGAAAATACAAACTGTCGGAGGCTTCCATTGGGGACTGATAATTATTGGAATAAAATCGCCTGCTGCTTAAGTAAATTCCCGCAAAAGACCAACTTAATACACCACGACCCGTTTGCTTCGATTTACAATCCCATCTTCAAATATAATAAGGTACACACCCGCCGGAAGCTGTATGGGATATGTTTCAATCACCCCTAACGGATGGTCAATAGTGGTTGTATGCACCAATCGGCCGGTCACTTCATAGATTTTTACAATGCCCCGGAGCGATCCAACATCAATTGAGAAATACTTTCGTGCTGGATTCGGGTAAACCGACCAACCGGCATCCGTGATATCTTCTATACCTGTTATGAGATCGGCCGGCATGTTGTACGAGCGAGAATACTCGGAGCAACCCCCTTTCATAACGAACACCCTATACGTTCCAGTTTCACCGTTGTACGGGATGGAGGCGCTGTTCGAGTTGAAAATATACGAACCATTCATAGACCAAGCATAGTAGTCACCATCTTTCTCGCCGACCTCGAGTGTGTTTTCCGAGCCGTATATCTCTGTATTAATCGTAATTGGCGTTACCGTCACCGCTATGGGCTCGCTCTCACATCCATCCAAGGTCTGGGTGACATAATAAGAACGTTTTGTCGCTTCAACACTAAAATAAGCGTTGTTGCTCAACAATTGCGTTTTGTCTTTTGCCCCGTACCATCGGATGTTTTGCCCTGAAGCAGATAATGAAAGACTGCCCGAATAATTTTCGCAATATGTTACAAGTGTGTTTGCCGCCGGCGCAGGTGGGGTGTCATAAATTGTTATCGCTATTCTTCGGGGAATGCCTTCATATCCATCGACGTTTTGTGTAACATACACAACTTGTGATTTCTCCGGATGGAAGTCGCCCGAGGCGATAAGATCTTTTTTCTGCCGGTCCCGATACCATCGTATATCAATGCCTTTCGCTTTAATGGTGACACTGCGGTCGCATCGATAAACAACGGTATCGTTGACTAGTGGCGGTGGCGGTAAAAATATAAATGTCCCCGCTGCTGAAAGTTTTGATCCCAGGTAAGATTGGTCGACTGCCTGCACCTTCCAGGTATATTCTCCAACGGTAAGGTTGTTTAAGATTGCCTTATCCGTGAACGTTCCGGGCTCAAGCCGCTGCCGTTCACCGGTTACAGGGTCAATGGGGCCCTTCAGTATAGGCGTTCCGTTGCGATAGATGACAACGTCATGAGTCATTCCAGAGGCAGTGGTGTGGTCATCAGTTTCATCCCGCCAGCCCAGATGAATTCCCAGAGAATCCTGGACAGCCGACAAATTAGAAGGTGCTGCAGGTGGTGCATTCTTTATCCCTTTGCCGCCATTGACTATTTGATTCAGGAAGATTCTGCTGAACGGTTGATCGTACGAATTTTGTTGATAATTAATATACCCTGTGACATACACGTCCAGGTCGCCGTCGTTATCAAAATCAATGATACCCGACTGGTTTAAACTAAACGTGTAGTAGGGCATTTGATACACTTCAAAAGCGCCATTGCCGGTATTTCTATAGAATGTTCCATAGGGAGATATTAATGCGATGTCCTGGTAACCATCATGGTCAAAATCGGCTACGTTAAAAGTATTTTCACCGGACAGCAGATCGCTTGAAATCATTTCAAATGTCAGGACACCGTCTTTTATTCCCAGGTTTTTATAAAGTTTGCCGCTTGTATAGTGACTGCTGGTAAGCAGTGCAATGTCGGGCAGGCCATCGCCATTGTAATCTAGTACGGCAATTTGGTTTTCATAGGTAGAAAAAGTAATGCCCGAGTTTATCAAGCCTTGTGGGCTGGCCAGATAAAGAGCAAAAGAATTGCCTTCATAGATAATAAAATCTTCATCCCCATCGGCATCAAAGTCGGCTGTAGCTGTTACACCACCACAGCCGCTGCAATTGGGATCTTCTGTTGTATAATTGCCAACGCCATCGTTTCGCATGAATTTTTTCACGTCACCGTTCGCGCGATCTACAACGGACAGGTCAACATCATTATCCATATCAGCATCATACCGGGATTGAATCCCATATGCGTTCTGAGTAAATGTATTGATTGCCGGACTGAAGGTTTTGTCTCCATTGTTTAAGAAAACCTCTGTTTTGTATCCTTCATTCCAAATATAACCGTGCTGATAAAGATCGGGTTTATGATCCCCATTGACATCAAAGAACTTGAATGAAGCGGTTGTTCCCAACTCAGAAGGTGTAATATCGTGTTTCACCCAGCCAGAACCAGTATTTTCAAAAGCCGCTCGGGTTAGTTCTGCATACTGGCTGTTATAAATTCTTCCTCCGTTTAAAAGAATATCCATTTTACCGTCCTGCGTATAGTCGGCAATATCCAGAGATCCATATATGTTTGGAAGTGTTGTTTCTTCTACGGTCCACATCATTGTACTCCATTCTACAACATTCGAAGGAGAGGTAGATGTACCGTTGGATACTTCAGTAACCCTGTATTGGTATTGCTTGTTATAGCTGAGGTTTTCATCGATAAAACTTGTGCTGCCCGCTGGCAATTCCGCTATCGTTTCGAAGGGACTTTCCGATAACTTTCTTTCAATGACAACATGTTGTTCTTGAAAAGAACTTCCTGTCCAGGACAGTTTGATCTTATTTAGCAAGATGCGTTCCACGTTTAGATTGGTGGGACCGTGATCAATAGTTACCGGCAATTCAGCCGACCAAGGCGACGAAGCGAACGCTGCGTCGAGGGCTTGTACACGGATCTTATATGCGCCTGCAGGCAGATCGCGGATGGTATGGCTGGTTCGGTTTCCTGCATTGCCGACGGCTAGTCGGTTTCTAAAAAGACCTGAAGCATTGGTCTCTCCGTGCAGCCACGTCTTTCCAGTCGCATCTGTAATCCAGAGGTTGTAGCTTAAGAGATTTGCGGGCGTTTTGTCATCGGCTGAAGGTTGCCAGCCTATAGTGAGATTTCCGAATGAAAACTTCGCTGTCAGGGATGTCGGTACGGAGGGGCTGGTGTTAGTAGCTCCAAGCTTTTCAGCTTGATTCAAATAGAAATAGTTATATCCCTGATGCCAGTCGTCGCTACCGAGCTTTACGAGATCAAGGTCACCATCGTTCTCCATATCCGTGAATGCAATGGAACTATCCCAGTGTTCATCTAATTCGACGTTGCTGACCTCAAAGCTTCCGCCACCTTTATTGATCGCGATAGAAGAGCGGTATCCATCGGTAAAGATTATATCTGGAAGGCCGTCAAGATCAAGGTCGCCGGCCTTGCCAGCTATGGCATATGAACCATACGATTGATGCATCAGTTGTTGCCAGGCATACTGAAAATTTCCGGACCCTTTGTACCATCGATACCCATCACTTGAACTACCAATGTAGTCAGTGATACCGTCGCCATCGATATCCATGAAAAACACAGGCGTGGTCGGGAGTTTCGGGGTATGCTTTATGAAGGCCATCCCACCCGCGTTCACAAAAAAGCGAAGCGGCTCATACTCTGTCCCGACGAAACAGATATCCATAAAACCGTCATTATTCAGATCTGCAATGTGAAACGATCCAAGTTCACCATAGTCACCATCTGTGAATTTGAATTTACTGTCTGTAAAGTTTCCATCTGGTGTCTGCAACAATAATTCGTACACATGTGGATTACCTGACGCGTTGCCCACTGCGTGACGGTACAAAATATCTCTGCGGCCATCGTTGTTAAAATCCGCCACGCCTGCCTGGTAAAGGGCAAGATATGCGTCGCCCTGATAGGCTAAGGCGAGTGTCCCATTTTCGTTCAAAAGCACTGCAAGCTTTTGCCGGCTATAGTCGTTTCCAAGAATGACGCAGAAGTCTGTATCTCCATCATTATCCATATCCACAGCATCGACTACCCTGTTGAGTTTAAATTCATCGGGGAGGGTAGGTAGAATGGAAACCATTTGCGTAAAATTTCCGGTCCCATCATTTTTAAAGTTTAAATCGTTGCCGTAGTTGTGTGATATGCGCCCCATAAATTCGATATCATAGTCCCCATCGAGGTCGTAATCCGCCGGGTGCGCGGAAGCTGTAACAATATTAGGCTCGTGAGTTCCAAAAGACACGGGGATGAATTGCGAACTATGATGTCCAACGGTTTGGCTGGGTGCAGAGTGGGCACCTGCCGTCACGGCCTTAACGTAATATTCGTAGAATTGATTTTTTTGAAGCGAGCCGTCCGTATAGCACAATGTAGTACCAGGCACGTCTGCAATTTGCTCCAGCACTGAATTATTCGCTCTTCGAAAAACGATAAAAGAATTTGCATTTCCAGCAAAGCTCCAGCAAAGATCTATCGAAGTTTTGCTATTTACTGTCAGCGTTAACGCAGATGGAGCAGCGCCGATTTCAAATGTCCCGGTAGAAGAAAATGCCGAAGTGCGCCGGCTTTTGTTTATGGCCTGCACCCTCCATTCATAATTGCCTGATGGCAGGTTGTATACAGTGTAGGCCGACGAGGAAATCAATGTTGAATTGTCGGTAAGTAACAATTTTCCCGAGGCCGTCGTCGGTGTGATCTGGATGGTCTGACCATTTTTTTTAAATTCAATATTGTAGACGTTATTTGTAGCACCATTCCAGGAAAGATTAACATGCGTACCGACCAGCGTTGTAAGGTTCGATGGTACGGCAGGAGGGGATCCCGCCGCGGTGCCGGTATTGATTAGCATCGTGCTGGTTTCAACGGAAAGATTTTGATTATAAAACTTCGTGTGGATATCCAGGTCGTTGTCATTGTCATAGTCTATTAAATGAAGCGCGTTGACGAATTCAGTTGCCTCGAAGGAATTTGTTTTTGAGAAGGAGAGGTTGCTGGTTGTTGCATTGACAAACACCATCGTCTGGTATTCGTTATCTGTATACGAATAGGCTGCAACGACGATGTCCGCCAATCCATCTCCGTTTAAGTCCCCGGTTGTAGCATCATTTACAGCAATGGATCCGATTGAATAGGGGAGTGCAAACTGAAGCTGTTCGCTGCCTGAGGTATTTGCTATGACGTAGCACTTACCCTTGGTTACGTCCATCGCCAAAATATCAAGCTTGCCATCATTGTTGGCGTCAAATAACAACAATCCCGAACGATCCCGAACTTTCATTCCGAATTCCTTTTCCAATGGTTGAAAATTTCCGCCACCCTGGTTGAGATAAATCTGCAGTGGATTCCCAAACCATTGGTCATATCCTGCCGTCGCAAGAATGTCGATAAGTCCATCGTTGTTGATGTCACCCCAGACCATCGTTCGAATTTCCTCGGTAAGTTTATATAACGATTCACGATAGGTGCCATTGTCGTTCAGATATATCTTGCGGTTATGTACAACATCCAGGTCGAGATCTCCATCAATATCCTGCCAATCGGTGGGACCGTATTCATTGTCATTGTATGCGATGTTGGTGGTGACTATTGTAAAAGTATTGTCCCCGGCGTTGACGGCTATAGCCACGTCGTTGTATCTGGCAAAAAGTATGTCGAGATCGTGGTCGTGATCATAATCGTTCAGCTTAAAATTAACGCTCTCCGTCAAGAAAGATCCGGGTACGTCAACTGATGCAGCAGAGAAAGAATTGCCTGTACGAGTATGCAGAATGCCCCCGTATTGATAGCCGAACTCCAGGGCGTCCGTATCCCCATCGCCGTCGAAATCCGCCCAGTGATACCGGCTGGAATAATTTGTAGGGATCGCCGGCTCTTCCTCCTGGAAGGTTTGTGCCAGTATCTGAAAAGGTATCGCAGTAATGAGCAATAATACCACGACGGTTAGTTTGCTCAGACGCTTCCCCGTTGGATAATAATCAAAATACGCAACCTCCGGCAAACACGCGAATGTCTTCATCGGATGTCTTTCATTTGTGAACTCGAGGGGCATATCCTGAACAGTTTTAAACCTAATACTTGATAATTTTTTTTGTTATTTTTTTCCCGTCACCATTTGATATTTCTATAAGGTATAACCCAGCGGGAAAATACTGTAGCTGGAGGGTTGCTTCCTGACCAGGACCTAATTCTTTCTCCCAGTACGCTTTCCCCGTACTGCTGTACAGTTTCAGTAGCCTTGGCCCATTTTCATTAAGTCTGATATTTACTTCTGCTCGTGTAGGGTTCGGGTATAGCATAATAATGTTGCTACTTTCTTCTTCGACGGCAAGCTGGACATCCACAACGACAGGAAGCGTTTCAAGGACGCGACATCCGGAGACAGCGTCAGTCACCAAAACTTTTACCAGAGGCGTGTCTGCATCGAGCTCCCACATGACCGTTGACTGCTGAGAATTATCGTTGGTGAAACTCTTTGCGCCAGTGACGTCCCATGCGAACAGTAAATTTTCATCCAGATTGGTCACCTCATAAAGCGCTGGTAACGAAAGAGACTCGATGTGTTCAGGGCCGGTGAGTTCTGGCGCAGGTAATGCCACCGCAGTAATGGTTTGAATACGTGACGTGCTGACCCCGCAATGGTTAACATTGTTGATCGTCATTGTATACTCGCCTGCAAGGGGAAATTGAACATACGCGCTTGTTCCCACATCATTCAATACTGCACCACCAGAAATGTTCCATTGATAACTGCCTGAATAGTTTTCGGATAAGTAATAGATATGCGAATCGCCGGCGCAGACAATATCCGGACCAACGGCATACCCCGGCTGCGTTGGTGCTTTTCCAGGGTTGCTGATTTGCGAAAAATAGCCTTCTTGTCCTACTAGATAAATGTTGCCATGTTTATACTGAATGCCATATAGTCCATTGGAAGAACTTCCACCTACTGGAATTTCCTTCCACGTGGTGCCGCCATCAAACGTTTCATACAGATATCGTTGCCGCGTAGCCACATAACCATGAAATGCATCGGTAAAATAAACATCAAAGACATCACCATTGAAGTTGGTGTAAATAATATTCCAGGTGACACCACCATCGGTAGTCTTGCTGAATTTACTTCCGGCTTTATAACCGATATTCGTGTCGACAAAGAAGAGGGTGGTATAAGGATTTGAATCCTGGCCATCCCGGGTGTATAACTCGTTCCACGTTGTGCCGCCATCTTCTGTTTTTACAATACTTCCGAAAAGTTCCATGCGATAGCCAATCGTCCCGGAAATAAATTGCATATCACGCGCATAAAAACCATAATCGTATGTCATCAAGTCCCAGGTATCTCCGCCATCCAAACTTCGGTACAAGGCGTAATCGCTATAAGAAAAAATAACATCATCGTTGACTGCATACAACTGACCGGCTGGAACATAATAAGGATCTGGGGAACTTGTCGTAACAAGAACCTCTTCTAAGGTGACACCACCATCCGTTGTCTTGTAAATAATGAATCCATCAGAAAGTAATGCGTTGTTTTCGTCGAAGTAATGGAAGCTGTATATGTCTTTTGACCAGGCAAATTTTTTCCAGGTCATTCCTTTATCAACAGTTTTGTACTGGCCTTCCTCGCTGAGCAGATAACCCACATTTTCAGTGACGAAATTAATTTTATAAAAATCTTCAGTTGGTAAGGAATGCAACGATTCCCACGTTGATCCTTCATCCACCGAAAAATTTATTGACCTGCCCAATCCGTCATAACTGTTATAATCTGTTGAATGAACAGAAATTAACTTCCCAGTCTTAGCACGAGCCATACCCATGATAGCTCCTGGACCGGATGGATTGCTTGCCCGTGTCCATGATTCACCACCATCGTTGGTAACAAACAGCAGTGAGCCATAATAGCCACCATAGATGTACCCGTTCTTTTCATCTTTGAATTCGATGCCCCTGAAATATTCGCCCGCGACATTGGGAATACCTATCCACGTCTTGCCTGCATCTTTTGTCCGGTAGGTGTTGTATGCGCTAATGATAAATCCATCTTTATTATTGAGGAACCACATACCGGTCCATTGCGGACTTGTTCCTACGTTAACGGTATTCCAGCTACGTCCACCATCTGTCGTTTTACTGAGGATGGTTCCGCCACGAAAAGCCAATCCGTTATTCTCATCCCAAAACCAGGGATTCCTGATATCGTCAAAGGATTCCGTGTTGCGTATATCCCAACTGTTACCACCGTCCTCGGTGTATACCAGATACCCGTCACCTCCCGCGACGAAGCCTTTTTTCTCGTCCAGAAAATATGCTGTAATTCTATTGACATACGACATGCCGAACGGAAGATAAAGCTGAAACCACGTAGCCCCATTATCGTCTGACTTAAGCAGCACAAAGTCACCTGTAATGTATCCTGTATTTCCTTTGAAGACGATATGTGAAAGTCTGCCCCAGCGGCCGGTATTCAAAAACTCCCAATTCACGCCTTCATTGGATGAGCGCAGGATCCTGCCGTCATTCGTCAACGCAAATAATTCACCGGCTGAGTTGAACTCCGTATCCGTGAAACCATAGTTCATGTTTTCAACGACATCGTCGCAGGGCTCGGACCCTATTGGTGTTGGTCCATTTGATATCCGAATAATAAATGCTTCTTCGATGGAAGATTCAGCGGTGGACGCCCGCACCCGCACGGCATAGATATTTTTTTCCGCGTAGTCAAATGCATGACTCGCTTTTAATTGAGTTCCATCAATAAAGAAATGTGCGTTGCCTTCATCGCCTTTACCTGTCGCCAGACTAAACGTAACAGGTTCTGAAAAACCAGGTAAAGAAAGTGTGCCTACAAGAGTGGGAGACGGAAGCAATTCATTTATAACGGTATTGCTAAGCGTAATTTTCTTGTCGGACGAAACGGCATTTAATGACTTTACCAGCTTTCCATCAAAAGTTTCACAGATTTTCTGCTCACCAGATGCCTTGATCTCTCCAAGTAATTTTATTGTAAAGCGAGGTTCATTCTGGTCGTTGGAACAGATGACAATTTCCCCTGTTTTTTTACCCGCCGAAAACGGAATGAAGGAAACATCTATTGTTACTTTCTCATTTGGTTCAAGGAACTCCGGTAATTCGCCTTTGACAAAAAACTCTGCACCTGTTACCAATAGATTGGACAGTGCCAATTCTTTGTATCCACTATTGTGTATGATGAGCGGTACTGTAATACAAGGTATAGCCGTTTGAAGGTTATTCAAAAAAAGGGTTTCTCCACTGAGCAGCTGACTATTGTAACGCGTGGTTACATTGATTTCGCCCGCTGCTGAAGAGTTCCAAAGCACCGTTCCCTTGTAGGAGTCACCGGTAGCAAAATAGACTACGCCTTCTGCATCCGTGAGAAGATAGGGCAGACCGCTACCTTTCGGATCCAGGTCAGCATATTGTTTGGTACCTTCCGGAGTGCCATCGGTATGCCAAAGCTCACCACTTCCATACTCGCCCATAGCGCCGCAGAACCAGAGTAGTCCATTGGAAACGACAGGACGGTTTTGCAGATACGAATTGCTTCTGGTAATGATCACATCATGTACCTTCATCGTTCCTGAGGGCGTACCGTCGGATTTCCACAATGCATGCGAACCACCTTTGCTGCTTCGGAAATAAACAGCATCCTGGTACTTTGCAAAGTGGTCCATTTCAGATGCATAAAGGTGGGGATCCCATGTAAAGGAAGTAAGCTTCTGTGTTCCACTTACTGTACCATCAGATACCCACAGCTCATCCGCGGGCGTTTTTTGCTCATAGTCCTGCCGCAAGCTGAAGAAAAGTTTGTTGCCGACCGTTATAAAATTATCAAGCTCGTGATTGCCGTATATGGGAGCGACAATTGAAAGCAGCAACGGCCATTGCGCATGCGCTTCATCATAGACAAACAGCTTAATTTTTTGCTGATAACTGCTGGTTCTGAAGGCATACAACTGATCGCCTGCCGCGTACAACGAACCAAAACTGGTGCCATCATCGGGGTCATGCAAAGGGTGGTTTACAGTAGTTACGGTGGTACCATCAGTGCGTCTGAACATGCCGGACTCGTGTATGGAATAATACAAATAATTGTTTCCGACAGCTAATATTCGAGGCCTGTAGTAGTCTATTTTTTCGAGTAGAATGGTACCGGCTGCAGTGCCGTCGGATTTGTAAAGACCGCCTTGTTCGGTGGTGAAATAGAGATAGTCTTTAAAGATCACGAGCGATTGCGGATTGCTTCCATCCCGGCCCGCGTTAAGTTCAGTGACCATATAAGTACCTTCAGGCGTACCATCGCTGGTCCATAGTTCGCCGCCGTGTTGCCCGGTATGGCCTGTAAAGAACAACCGGCCTTTAAAGCTTACCATATTTTGTGGAGCGCCATTGTTATAGCCGGGATTAATATCCTTTACCATAACAGTACCTTCAGGTGTGCCATTGCTAACCCACAACTCTTCGCCATAAGAATCGCCTGTGGCAGCATAAAAGACTTTGTTACCCACAGCGACGCTTGCGCTGGCGGAAGTGATTTTTTTCAGGGATTGCTGAGCTGCGGCCATGCCAAATACCAGGCATAGCAGTGCAGTACTAAAAGTTCTCATTCAAAAAACGGCGGTAAAATTTAATGAATAGTTTCTATCGTTATTGGTTAAAAATTGTTTTTGAGAGAAGTTTTTAATGGCGCACAATTAACATTTTAATACCAAGATAAAGGGATTGCTCAAAGTTCCAAAATGACGAAAGTCTTGGTTGATGATGATAGGTGTAATTGGATATGTGACCGAAACCGAACTCGGGCGCGCCGGGCACTAAGGTGGAGTATCCAACTTGATTTGACGCATAGGCGGCAGATAAATTTACTCGAAAAGTGAGTTGCCGATTACCTTATTATGCAGGAACGGCCTGAACATAGCGACATGGTTCTGCGTGTTCTCCAAAAAGACCGGCAGTTTTTGCCTTACCGTTTCGCGATACTGACTTTGATGACAATTGAACGCAGCCCGAAGTTTTAAATAATCCGCTTCGTCAAGAGAAACTTTAATAGTCAGGTAGGACGAATCAACAGTACGGTATTTCGCCCAGCTGGTTTTTGTGATGCTTCCGGTTGGTAAAGCCGAGAAATACAACTTGGGATTTCCAGGCCATTGTCTGGATGCAAAAACTTCCGTCACTATTGTTCCCGTAAGAAGATGGTCAGGGTGACCGGTCCATCCTTCTGCACCAAAGGTGACGATTACATCCGGTTTTAATGTGGTGAGCAGGGACGATACCGCCCGTCGGAGCGTATCCAGTTGTGCTGGTAGTCCACCAGTTGCAGCATTCATCTGGTCCGGTAGCCCGATAAAAATTGGCGGTTCCAGGCCAAGTGCCTTCGCGGAACACTTCATTTCTTCTTGACGGGCAGCAACTAGTCTTGAGCCTGCTGGTATATTTGCAAAATCCGTTGTGCCGAGCGCGCCATCCGTTGCAATCGCGACATATACCTTGGCATTCTTCGCCGCGTAATGAGCCAGTGCAGCTCCAGTTAAGAGTTCATCATCCGGGTGAGCAAATATTGCAAGCAGGATAGGGGACTTGCCTTTCTGTTTTTCCCGACTTGGCATCCTTGCGAGTAGATTCTCAGGCGTTGAGTGACCGGAAATAATAAATAGTACAAGAATAATTCGGGTTACCATGAATTTCATATTCTAATAGTTTCTAAAAGTTTTGACTTGCCTGGAACTTAGGAAATGTGTTACGCTACTGCATGTAACTAACGATATGGCTACCTTCAACCAGAGATTCAATAACGACATTCCTTATCACCTCCATACCTCGGTCGCTATTTGTCATTACGACAATTCCCCGCAGTGATTTTGGCAATAGAATGACAGCGGTTCTCACGCCCACATCCGATCCTGTGTGTACCAACGCGTACTCATCGTTGGGCAAATCGTTCACGATCAACCATCCCAGCCCATATTCTATGTGATTTTTCACGTGGACCTGCGGACGTACCATGTCCGCAAAAAGTCCGTGGGATAAGCCTCCTCCCTTTAATACATCGGCAGCAAACTTTGCGTAATCCTCAATCGTGGTCATCAGATCATCGGCAGCAGAAACATCCGTGCGCATCTTTGTTTCGTACGTGTTTTTTCCTGCTTTGTCATGCCAATGGGCAAACCTCGAAGCGATTGACGTATTCCGGGTAAACCACGTGCTGTTCATAGACAACGGGCGGAATAGATACACGCTCGCAAGTTCTTCCAGTGAGTTGCCAAACTTTTTTTCGATAGCCTTTCGCAGGTATTCAAAACCTTCGCCTGAATAACCGTATTGACTACCAGGATCAAACTTAAAGGAAAGCATATTCGATCCGTCGTCCCATCTCCAATTTGGAAAACCGGTTTGATGACTCAAAACAAACCGCGTAGTAAGTTTCGCATGTCGCGGGTCACGTTTTATATCCGGATCGATCCAGTAGGTTGACAACGGTTCATCTAGATTCCATTTGCCTGCAGACACTAATTTTAATGTCACCATGGCTGTGACAGGTTTGGTAAGGGAAGCAACGTTAAAAACCGTATTTTCGGGTGCCGGTGAATCGGTGTCCGCTTTAAGCTTGCCAAATACCTTGGTATGTTTCAGTTCGCCATTTTCAATGATGCCAATTCCGACAGCAGGCACAAGACTTTCGCTTAACCAACTCGCAATCTTGTCCTCGTAGGAAAACTTAACTTCAGTATTTTGAGCGTTGACACTACAGACAAATACGCACATCGCCAGCCTGAGTAGAAATTGTTTTTTCATTGTTCATCTTTTTTATTGCGCTAAAAGAGAGAAAACTTTTTTGTCAGGCTTCCCAAAATATGTTTTGAGAGTTATCACGTTTTGAGAGCGTTCTCAAAAGATATTTTGAGAGTAAATTTTAATTGTCATTACGATTGTCAATGAATTCCTTGGGTGACATCCCCGTTGTTTTTTTGAAGACCCGGTAAAAGCTCGCTTCAGAATTGAACCCGCAGTCCAGTGCGATGCCGAGAATAGATAAATGCCGGAAATTTGGATCCGAAATTTTAGCCTTTACCTCATCAATCCTGTAATCGTTAATCAAGTTCCTGAAATTCTTCCCAATGATAGTATTGATTACGTAAGAGGTTGTACCAGGAGAGGTGCCGATTTTTTCGGACAATTTCACAAGGCTGATCTCGGGGTCACGATAAAGTTTCTTTTTCTCTAAGGCATCAAGGATCTTTTCTTTGACCTGATTGATACTTTCCGCTTCGTAAGAAATGTTAGCGGGTGCAATACTTTCATTTTTTTGGACGGTGAGGGGAGCAGCTTGCCGACTATAGTAACCTTGAATCCCGACATAATAAATGATTACGGCAATAATCAGGTAGAAGAGTTGCCAATGATAAAAGTTGTATAAGCCAAATCCAAAAGAATCAAGTGCCAGGTTGATGGTCAACGTCAGCATAAGAAAACCGAATAAGATAAGCACATTTCTCAGCCATGAATACGTCGGATACGTCATGTCGGCAATATTGTTATTGAGCCATTTGCTATAATTTCTGATGCTCCCATAACTTAGGATTCCGTAGATCCACGCCGAAAGGACTGACAAAAAATCTTCGACTGATTTCACGTTATTAAAGTGTAGCGCGTCGGCAATCAAATCCTTTTCAGACATTACTGGCGTTGACAGAACCTTGCCGTAGACAATGGTAGCGTGTACCAGGAATACAAGCATCGGAATGAAATGAAGAAGCTGTTGCGGTCGAAGGCGAGCATGCGGATTCACAGACGCATAAATAAACAAATAGACTAAGGGTTGGATGGCGAGGTCTAATGCCAAGGGAAAGTACCTGAAGGTATGCGTGTTCCATAAGCCGAGCGTATGCAACAGGATTTTACAACTCAACAGAATAAAAGTGATGACCACTAGTGCAAGCAGCCTGTTTCTGTGCTTAAATTCCTTCGACAACAAGAGCAAATAACTTGTAAACAGGCCTTGAGAAATGCCTATGATCACTAACAAATCGAATAATGTTATTTGCATTGCTGGTTAGGGGGCAAGTATTGCAAAAGCGAAACGTAAATGGACTCGGCGGGGTTTAACGTAATCCGGCCCCAAGTCTATTTAACATAATATAAATTATATATCCTAATATGTAACTTAACTGAATCACAGTACTGGTGTGGCTCGTCATTGTTTAGTGCCCACTGTACAGCAGTTACAATCCGCCAACCGAGAGTGCTCAGTCTAGTGTACTCAGACAAATGGATGTCGGAGCTTCTTTAGTGATAAAGTTAACGTGAGGTGGTGCCGCAGGTAATAGTTCAGGTTCTTTTGTTAGATCAACTATAAACGTACCGCCACAACATTCCCTGGCGTGCCTTCCTTTGGCATAAACGGAAACTAAATGTTTTGGCGAAGCGCCTGGCAGAGCATGTGCACAATGCTTTGAAAGCTGTGTGCATGCTACTCTTACTTTAGGTAATTTTTTTCTAATAGTGGACACTATTTCAGTACGTGGATTCTCATGTTTTTTTCTCCCAATGGAAAAAAGAATTGTGGAAGGTTGAATCAACTCACATATCTTTTCTGTAAAAGAAATTATGTTGGATTTTAAATGTCCCGGTTTACCTCCATGATGGGGAAAAACTAGCAAGGGAGCTCTTAATGGAATCTTATGATCTACTAGGTCATTCAACGAAATTTGATCAATATCACCAGCCAAATATGCAATAACGTTATCCTTCCACTTAACATGAAATGACGCAGAAATAGAGTTGGATGTTATCTGATCCTTATTTCTATCTAGTCCCCCCACTCCTTTCGCTGCCAAATAAGGTGTTGGTCCGGTTATTTCTAATTTTAATAAGCCACAGCTAAAATCTTCCATTCTTCGAGTAATTCCCACCGTAACCGCTATCTGTTTTCTTTCATTTAGTTGACTTATTTCATAGCTTAAATCGTTCCATAAATCACTTCCTTTTGTTGCGTCAGCATTTAGCAAGATTCGCTTTATTTCAAACGCATCGGACGCCAAAAGACCTACAAGGCCGCCAATATGATCCTGATCAGCGTGTGAGAGAAATACTGCATCAATTGATTTGATTCCTTCGGCAGTAAGAAACTCAAGCAAAGCGGAGCCTTGTGATCCACAATCGACGACAATAGTAGAATCTCCATCCCTTAGAATTGTACTATTCCCGTGACCAACATCTAATATCGCTAAATATGGAACTGGATATTGCATGCTATTTTACTTCCCAGTCGGTAAAAAATAATTCATTTGCATGTTCAGCCCCAATGTTTACATTTGCATGCAACCTCATATCTGGTTTGATCATTTCTCTCAACACTTCTGGTAAATCATTTTTATTTAAAGAAATCATTTCATTCTTATTCCAAGCCGGGATAACAACAAAAAAATTTGATTTTGTACTTACATCATCAACACGAACTAAGGTTCTCCAGGATTTACGGATTGGGGTTAAAACACCATTGAATTCTCTAATGCAAGTCTCTAGCCCCATCAAAAGGGAGTCAGGTGTGAATTCAGCTGGTGTTAGTATGGTGGGGATTTTGTTTCTAAATTTTCTTATTTCGTCAATATCCGCTTGTTCATATCGCGTGACAAGAACTGACGGAATCTTTTGATCATAGCATCTATAAACAAAGTTAGCTCCATTTACTGGAAAGTAATTTTTCCTTTTCCGCAGGTGATGATCAGTTACGATAGCATCTGCTTTTGATCTTAGTTGGGAAAGATATGCTTCTAGATCAAATACAGAATCTGACTGCGAAATTGGGACAAGCTTTGTGTCCTCTACAGTCAATTGCATTGTCTCCCTGCTTGTTTCATCATCATCGATGACACAAACTTTGCTAATAGTAACATTGTCAATTGTGACTGCCATTATTTTCCAATGATTGGTAATTCAACGATTATTTCTGCCCCGCCCAACTGTCCATGCGCCATAGCACTTACAGTTCCGCCGAGGTCATGGACAGCATCTCTTACAATAGTTAAACCTAATCCAGTCCCATTGGGGTTAGTGGTTTCTCCTGGCAACCAAATATCGTTTACATCTATTCCTACAATCCCAGGTCCGTTATCTGCAACTGTTAATGAAAGAGTGCTTTGTTCTACAAAAGTCTGTATCAATATCTCGCGACTTTTACTCACTGAATTCTCAAGTGCTACCAAGCTGTTGTTAAGGAGATTTGTCAATATTGATTCTATTGCTGCTTCACTTGATCGCATGTATGGTTTGCCTGGAGTTAGTTCCGTTTTTAATATGATGTCGCGACCATCAGTAAATGGTTGAAATGTTTCTAGAACATTAGAAATTACTTCATGAATTTCTACCCTTGTTACCCTTCTTTTTTCATGCGATAATATTTTTAACGTGGCACTTCCGAGAACAGCTAATGAGCTTACAGCTCGTAAAATGCTTTGAACAGGTTTTTCAAAAAGCTCCTCATATTTTGATTTCAGATGTTCTTTCGTTCGTCTTTCAATTGATTTTATAGCTTGGGTAATTGCCTTTAATGGATTCCCCCGCGATTCATGTGAAAAAGTTGCAGCTGTGATGCCTGCTGTGCTCAGCGTACGGTATAATTGAACCTCTGAGCGAAGAGAAGTTAGTTGGTTTTCTTGCGCTTTTTCAAATTTAGCGAAAGCCTTTTCAAGCTCCTTCCTATTTTTCCGTGAAAGTTTTTTAATTGCTTGTTGCAATGTAACCTTAGTGTTGCCAGCGGCGGTATTAGCGGTTTCTCTTGTATTCCTTCGTTTTTGTTCGGCGACCTCAATTCTCCGCTTTGCCATCCAGTCTAAAGCATCCTGGCAAAAACTTCTAATTTCATGAAAGACGTCATTTTCTATAAAACCAGATCTGTCGGTTTTTTGCGAAAGCAACCCCTTTGAATCTTTAACTTTCACAACTCCAATAGAGGTATTCGTCGAAGGGCGTTCTTCGGGACTCTTGGCTCTTGATAGATTCATGTCAAGCCAATCGTTCCCTGCATTGCCATAAGGGTTAACCCTGAGACCATTTTCGTAAAGATGAACTCCGCCAAACTCAGTTAGCCATTCCCTCACCTCCCCAATTGATGTGTGTCTTCCACTAAACGAAGTTGAATTCAAAAGAAATACCCATAAGTCAAAGGTGGTTGCAGGGCAACCATACTTCTGACCATTTCTTCTTCTTGCAATTTCTTTATGTGGTGCTTCAAAAATTACCTGTCCGCGATAATCCAAAACAGCCGCCTTTGCGAAACCAGTATTGTCTACTGTCGCAGACAAATGATATTCAGCATCATCGAAGTACCTTCTTGACACCAAGCGCTCCATGTCTTGGAACTCCTTTGATTTTAGTATTGGTTTAAAACCATTCGGATCATCTTCAAATGGATCCGCTAACAGAATCAAACCCCGAGCTATCTTCTTAGCCTCCCGTTCACCTATCCGAGTCTTTAAATTTTTTATTGTTATAGTAGTCCCAGGTAGGATCTTTTTTCCCGTTGGGGAGCGCGTAACGTCAAGAAAAACGTCCTCGACTAATTTTGCTCGATCAAATTCATCCCAATTAATTTCAAGTTGATATCGAGCTTCTGGCAAATTTTTGGGGACGCTTTCTAAAGCTGCTACATGGCCCATTCTAAGAGCCGCTAGGCGCCCGAGACCTTTGTTGCCTGCTGGGATCCTGTTTAATTCTGTTCTTCCAACATTAGACTTAGATGACTCACCTAGTACAAGCCAACCATTAATGATGTCGCCCTCATCCATTCCTTTTCCATCATCTTTAATTTTAATTGTCCCACCAATTTCTGTTATTGAATATAGTTCAACGGTGCACGACTTTGCATCTGCGTCATAAGAATTTTTAACAAGTTCAAGTATGCTTTGATCTATACTCGGATTGAGTTCCTCGCCCAACCGCCTGATGATTTGCGTGGAAAACCTAATTTGCGCCTCAGTCGTTCCTGCTTTTACCGCCATAAGGGTAATTTGGATAAAATTTTAACAGTTAAGTGTCGACACCTAATTTGCTGATTCAGCCAATTATTTGTTCGGTTATCTTTAAGAATTTTCAGTAGTTGCTTACAGTCATTCAACCTTCCAGATTTTGGTTTTACAACTATCAAGTGATTATCCACATAGATAGGATCTGGAACATTGACAATGACAGCCGCAGCCCTATGTCTGTCCCCCAATCTTGATGTTCGCTTTATAACTACGAAAGGGCTTTTAAAAGATCTTCCAGAATGTCTCCTTTTAAGATTCAACGAGTTTATTTCACTCCAGTCTTTAAGTTTTTTACTCACCAGATACCCTAACGACTGTCCCTTGCGAGGATCACGGTTGTCAACTACAGGACCAACGCAAACATCAAAAGATGATTCCATTATCTCGGGCTCAACGTTGGCACCTTGCTCTAGCAGAGTTGGGACGCTCAAGCTTAATGCTTTTTTTCTTTTAACAAGATTGATAGCGAAAACATCCACGTCAGCGTATTTATCAAATTGCCCTAGGAGTTCTAAGCCTTCAATTCTGCAGGTTTTATTTACAATGGCGCGCCATTTTTCATATCGAGATCCGCTCCTAAGAACATCTGGAAGAATCGCAGTTATCGCAGTTCCAGGACTTATGAATTCTATAATCTTGTCCATGAAAACGGCTGCCTGAGAAACCTTTCCCTTTGACCAAGTTAAGCTTTCATTCGCGTCAGCGACATTATAGGGTGGATTCACAAAAACATGTGTAGCCTGTTCATAAAACTTATTGTTGATTAATCCATCCGCAACACATATTTGTCGGTGGAGTTGGGCGTTGTCGAATTCTGAATCGTTTCTGAGCAGGTGATTGATTGCCAACCGTAAACGCGTGGCATTTACAAATTCGTTATGAATATCTGTTCCGTATACCTTATCTGTAATAGAAAATTTAAACTTAGTTTGGTTTATGACATTGACAATTGCGATTAGAAGATTTCCGGCCCCACAGGCTGGATCATAACAAAATGAACCTCTGCTCAACCTAAATTTAGAATGCCTTAGCACTTTTTCTGCAAGCGCACTTTCGGTAAAGAATGCTCCAAAATCCCTCCTGGCTTCTATACTTACTAGCCTTCTTAATTCTTCGGACGCTAAGCCATCAACCAATTTACATGCCTGGGACCTCCAGCTTTCGTTATTACCTGACTTAAATGATTTCAGGAAATCGTCAAGGCTATCGGTAAAATTGGAATACTCTTTCATACCTTCAGTTCGCATCGCGAAAGATAAAATTATAATTTAATCAATTCTTAATTTTATTAAATCGTTAAATATTTTAAGTAAATGATATTATAATAGTGATAATTAAATAGTTATGATCATGATTATTAATCACTTTTGTTCTGAATAATAATTAAAAACAATGAAGCTCAACGTTGATATTTATGATGTCCCGATAATTAAACTATCTCCTCAGTTGTGCCTACCATGCCGTCAGCCTCATAGGCTTGACGTTGCCGGCTTATATCCTTAGATATCTTACAACGGTTTCACTATCCTCAAATTTAGAAACCGATGCCCAGAGCGGTGATTGGATGTGCGACATGGCCGGCGGAAATGCTGCCGGAATTTGCAACGCCGGTTTGAAAAACTGAGCACATGATGAGTCCGAGTCTCGCCACCGCTCCTACCAATGTTGGAAGACTTCGAACCAAACACAATGCGACAGCTATGGACCACTTAACTGTCAGCATCTACCCACCTGCTATTGCCCCCACAATCAAAAACGGTTCCCTCCCATTCAAAACCTTTTCAGGAAGCACCGTGCTGTTGTCGGACATCGAGTAGTCGTCGCCGCAGGCAAAAAACCGGACAAAAGCCCGGCGCTTTTTAGTGTCGTGTTCGCGGATGGTTCCTTTGAGCATTGGGTAACGCGCCTCGACCGCATCGAGTAATGCATCGACAGTCGCTGATTCGGGCACGTCAACCTGAATTTCCGATTGCACCCTGGCGAGGTTACGAAGATGATATGGAAGTATTACACGTATCATGGCAAGGCTTGTACCTCCACCGAGTACACTGCGGGAAGGTTTTGAACGATAGCCGTCCAGTTGTCGCCTCCATCGGGTGACGCATAAATTTGTCCGCCTGTGGTACCGAAATAGATGCCACATGGATTCAGCGTGTCGACAGCCATGGCGTCGCGCAAGACATTTACATAACAATTTTCTTGTGGGAGACCCTGCGTGAGTGCTTCCCAGGTATTGCCGCCCGTGCGACTGCGGTATACCCGCAATTTGCCTTCCGGCGGAAAATGCTCGGAGTCGCTTTTGATCGGAATCACGTACACCGTGTTGGGCTCCTGTGCATGCACGTCGACGACGAAGCCAAAATCGGATGGCAGATTGCCACTGACTTCCGTCCATAATTCGCCGGCATTATCGGTACGCATCACATCCCAATGTTTTTGCATGAACAATACGTCCGGCTTTGCCGGATGCATGGCGATGCGGTGAACACAGTGACCAACTTCAGCGTGTGGATCAGGAATATAGTTCGACGACAATCCCTGGTTGATTGGCTTCCACGTCTCGCCGTCATCGTCGGATCGAAATACACCGGCCGCAGATATTGCCACATATATTCTTCCGGGATTTGCCTTGTCCAGGATAATGGTGTGTACCGCCATACCGCCGGCACCTGGCTGCCACTTCGCTCCTGTTGGATGCCCGCGCAGTGCTGATAATTCTTTCCAGCTCTTGCCACCATCGGTCGACTTGAAAAGCGCAGCATCTTCGACACCGGCATAGACTGTGTCCGGGTCTGTTAACGAAGGCTCTAAATGCCACACGCGCTTGAACTCCCAAGGATGCTGCGTGCCATCATACCACTGGTGCGTGGTCAGCGGCTTGCCTTTTTTGTCAGAAGTATCATAGGCAAACCGATTACTTTCTGTTGCCGGCATACCGTCAGGCGCCGTAGTAGGTTCGCCATCCTTGAATCCGGGCTGGAACCAGGTCTTGCCGCCGTCGTCGGAACGCTGAATGATTTGCCCAAACCAGCCACTGCTTTGCGAGGCATAGATTCGGTTTGGATCGACGGGAGATCCTTTCATGTGATAAATTTCCCATCCGCCAAAGAAAGGCCCGTCGACGGTCCAGCTTGAACGCTGGGCGTTTGAAGTTATGATAAATGCGCCTTTCTTGGTGCCTGCAAGAACACGAACTGCTTTCATAGATTACGCTTGGATTTCATGCTTTTAAGATATGGAAAAAAATGCTTGTGTCCAGCGGCTCAGGTTTATACAGCCTTTCGTTTTGGATTGCATAATTATCTGTGCTGGCGCTACGCGTAGGAAAGTGCGCTGCTGATGATCAACTATTTTCGCAATTGATCAGAAACAAATTTAGCAGTTCCATTTAATGTTAAACAAACGCCTTTTACATAAGCATCGGGTAAGGCGTCGGTTAGATGAGGTAGCTCGGAGAAACGCTGTAATTCCGGTGAAAACAGGGTGTAGCTACGGAAAAAAGCCGATTTTCCGATAGTTGACCGAACGTTGACCGAAGGATGACCGAAGCTCAACGCATACTTATTAAATGCTTGTCTGGTACAGAAAACCTTTACAGTCTAAGTTAATCCGGCCAGGGCTTTACAGTTAAAGAAATAGTCCGGCTGGAGCTATACAGGTTGATACATTAAAAGTGTCCGATCCGGAAAAACCTTGACAGGCCGTACCCACCCTTCTGACGATCTTCTTGACTGACGTTGACTGCTACGCGTTAGATGTCTTACAACGGTTTGACTATCCTGAATCGGAAAGCAATACCCTTAGCGTTGGTTATATATGTCCTGGCTTGGCGAAATCCTGCCGATTAACTGTCCGCCTAAAAACAATAGCATAGAATGTATCCGCTTAAAAAAATCGCCCGGGTAAATTCGAAATATGCAGTGGGATTTTGTAACGTCAATTTTAAACTGAGAACATGATAAAGCCGAGTCAATGTCTGGCCCGTAATCGCGAAGCATGTTGGGTCCGAGTCACGCCATCGCTGCTACCCACGTTGGAAGACTCGAACCAGGCAAAAGTCAGCCTGGAGTTTTCATGTTGAAATTCAGATTGAATGCAAAACGGATCGTTCAGGAGATGGCGCAAACACCTGCTCACTTCTCTTTCACATACTTCCTCCAGTTATGCTGCTCCCTGAACCCTAACACTTCACGGATTTTGCGATTGGAAAATAAGGCTTCATGCTCTTCCAAGTCGCGGGTCACTGGAACGCCAGGGAAAAACTGTTCCGCCAGGTCTTTGCTGGGAATGATCGCGCCATTGGTGTTGTTTCCAGCATTGAAGACTTGGTAGCCAAGGCCGTCTTTTTTCAAGCATAGATCGACGATCTGCCCAAGATCACGCGCATCGATATAACAAAACGCATTCCTGCGGCGCACTTCGGGATGTTTGAAATAATGCGGAAACAGTTCGCTGTATTCGTGAGGTTCAATCACGTTTCCGATTCGAAGGGCATAGATATCAACGCCGGACCGTCGCTGGAAGCTCCGCGCCGTTTTCTCATTGACGACTTTCGATAGTCCATAGCTATCCATGGGATCAACATCATAGTCCTCTTCCAACGGCAACGCTTTAGGGTTGGTTTGGCCATCCGAAAAACAGATACCATAGGTAGTCTCAGACGAAGCAATGATGATCTTCTTAATGCCAAGTTTAACAGCGGCTTCGATCACATTGTAGGTGCCGATGGTGTTGACCCGAAACGTTTCATTATCCGGTCTGATCAGGATCCTGGGCACGGCAGCAAAATGGACGACAGCATCGAACGCGGGTACGCCATTGCCTGACTCCAACTCACCTAACCCGGCATACGAGCTCATGGCATTAAACATTTGTCCGGAATCCGTAATGTCCGCGATCAGGTTATTTACGCCTGGGTAATTCAAGGGCACAAGGTCTACATTCATCACGCGGTGTCCCTGGTCGAGCAGGTAAGGTATCACGTGTCTTCCTGCTTTTCCCGATCCTCCAGTAAAAAATATTCGTTTCTTAGTCATAGTTACTAGTGATTGTTTATTCAGTCAGGTGTGAGCGCTGCCGTAATCGCGCTCCTGCCTAATAGGAACAAGTTCTAAATATAAGGCAAAAAAAATATCAAAAATTAGTACGCGCGTTACATCGAAAAAAACACTTGATAAGTGGTGAAATGGTTTCAAAATCATTGAGATAGTTTTGTTGGACGATGGTAGATTTCGACTTGCCGAATGCATATTTAATATTTGTTCCCCCATCTCCAGAATTCTGATCGGACTCCCAAGCATCGCCACGTTGCAAGTCGCGCCTCCTTCCCTCCTAAAGCCTGTTGTGAGTAGGAAAGTGCGCGGCTCAATTGTGCCGACAATGTTTGCCTGCTACCCTGTTAGACATCTTACAACGGTTTGACTATGCTGAAACTTAAAACCGATGCCCTGAGCAGTGGTGGGACGCCGACATTTGGCAACGCTAGCTTGAAAACTGGGAGCAGGTCGGGGATTTAAAGTAGATCTCATAATAAATTAAAAGCGATGTCAGGAAGGGCATCTCGTTTTGTAGGCTCTCGCCGGCGTTGCACTCACTGCCATGGACCATCAACGATGGACTTTAAGATGATCGTTTCATAGCGTCCATTCTAAAGTGTGTTTTGGCTTGGGCAACGCCTCCGGCCCGGGCTATCCGCTACAAGCCGGCCTCGCTCCTGCCAGCGCACTTTGGTTGCTTACGCGAAAGCTTGCGCCGCCGCCTGTAACTTTAGCGCACGCGGTCAGCGACAGCGTGGCTACGCTTCTACCCCTATTGCTTTGCCAGTGCTGCAGCAACACCCAGTGTATAGCTGCACACTTCCCTCGCGCTTGGCAGCGCACTTTTTATCCGAATACCGCCTACTAGCCTCATTTGTAGTGATTATTTGAGAACCAAATTCGAGCTAAAATTGTATCTTTAAGAGCCTTATTTAAATAAAATGCTGTCCAAAGCCTTCGAAAACGAATTTTTCAAAAATCTAACGCTGCTCAGCAAAGAGCAACAAAGCAAAGTCTTGGCTTATGCTAAATCTCTCTTGAAAAGGACTAAGAATACCAACCAGGAACTTTTACAATTAGCCGGTAGCATTGACCCTAAAGATATTCGGGAAATGAGCGAAGCTATCGAAGCTGGTTGTGAAAACATAGATAAGAATGAGTGGTAAGAATTATCTGCTCGATACCAACATTGTTATCGGCCTTTTCGCAAATGAATCCTCAATTATTGAAAAAATTAAAACTCAGCCTTCCAGCATTTTTATTCCCAGTATTTTTTTAGGAGAACTTTTTTATGGTGCAGAACAATCCACTATGAAAAGTCAATTAAAAGCCAAGGGCACGCCAATTCCGGAAAATGATATTTGGATCGGTGCCCTCGCTCACCAGCATGGATTGACCCTAGTGACCCGGGACAAGCACTTTAATAGTATTGAAACTCTACAAATTGAAAATTGGTAATAATCCTTCACAGCAGCAACGCACAGCCTAAGCCTGCGCAAAGAGTATCGTTGCGCAAACTGGTTGTAAACAACGAGATTGAGTTTGAAAAGCTACCACACAAAAACTTCAAAAAAATTTCACCACGGCCGACATTATATAACTTGCCCGGCGCAGCGCCTGTAATTTTGATAGATTCAATTTATCCAATCAATTAAAGCATGCATTATCTAAACAGGGTATCCAAACTAATATTTTCAGTTATCGTCGTTGTATTATCTTTTTTGATGCAATATGTAAACGCACAAATATCCTTACCGGAAATCCCAATCAAATTGACTTTTTGCGGTGAGCCTGTTCCGTTGGATGATCCGTATATAAAGGAAAGACTGGAAAAGGAACTTATTATAAATATGTATAAGCACGCTTCCACCATTCTTATATTAAAAGAAAGTGGCCGATGGAAATCTTATCTTCAGGCAATGCTCGATAGCGCAATGGTACCCCAAGAATTCTTTTATCTGGCCGTTATTGAGAGTGAGTTAGATCCTATGTCTCGCTCAGGCGCAGGAGCTGCAGGATTTTGGCACTTTACGGAAAGTACTGCAAAAGAATACAGTCTTGAAATTTCGGCTTATGTGGATGAAAGAAGAGATGCTGAAAAATCAACCCGGGCCGCATCCGAGTTTTTGAAACGTGCATACAAAAAGTTTGGTTCGTGGACATTAGCAGCTGCAGCCTTTAATCGAGGATCTAAAGGAATTGAAAATGCGATAAAGGGTCAAAACACCAAGAACTATTACCAGCTTTACCTGAACGAAGAAACAGCTCGGTATGTATTTCGGATTCTTGCCCTAAAGCTGATTATTGAAGCTCCGGAAAAATATGGCTATAATCTTTCCCCTTCTGATTATTACCAGCCGGTTGCGTATAAAACTATCGTTATAGACAAATCCATTGAAGATCTACCGACGTTCGCAAAATCGTTAGGAGTCAGTTACCAAACATTAAAAGAACATAATCCCTGGATTCAAAACACCGACTACAAGCTTGTATTAACAGAAGGGAAAAAATATAAAATAAGAATACCAGCAAAAAAGGATTAGGTGTAAGGACATTCTCGTGACTGACGTTGCCTGCTACATCGCTAAATGTCTTACAACCGTTTGACTACTGTAGGACTTAAAACCAATACGCTTAGCGATGGTTGTACGCGCATTATGTTTGCTACCTTATTTGCGTTAAAGTGAAATTCATTCGACTTTTATAATGGTTGCCTGCCGACCTATAATGCTCCATGAATTATTCTTTAATAGCCAGACATGTGTAAACCTACGGGTAACCGTTTTGCCGGCATTGGCTTGTTTACCCTGAGGTTTTATTACTTCACCACCCATCACGACAGCTACATTATCGTGAATCACAATTTTTTCTATGGTCCGTTCAAAGGAGAGATAGTTAAGGCCGCCAGCCCTGAAGTGTGCTTTTGTTCCTTCTACCGTTCCCACCACGTTGGCAGGCGTATTAATGATCATGGTGGGCGACCAAATTTTGTCGAACAGTGCTGCTGAATCTCCTTTCAATACTGACACCCGCTCCAAGTTGTCTAGTCGCCTGATTTCCGCTTCTCTAGGATCTTGAGCGGAAGCCATTCTGGTAAAGCTTACACCAATGAGTATAATAATGTGTACAGTTTTCATAAATTAAATAATTGGTTAATGATGGTTTGAAACACGAACGTTAAGGCACTTATTTATGGCCTTCGACTTTCATTTTCCAGTCATCAAAGTTCTATCGGAGGAGATTGAAGATTGGGTAAAAAATGGACTTTTTTACTAACTTGTTACCGGAGCTTCAGAATTCTTTCCGGAGATGCCATGTGTGTATCTACCCATTCCTTTGGCGTCTGACCAGCAAACTCTTTGAATTCCTTTTCGAGGTGATGGTAGTCCGTGTACTGGAATTGTTGGGCAATGGATGACCACGGAACATCCGGGTAAACAATCTTGTATCGGTAGGCATGATTGAAGCGCGATAGTCTGCTAAACAATTTGGGACTTGTGCCTATGCGTTCCTTAAACCTTCTGTAGAATTGCTTTGTACTTAGGCAGGCCTGGTCCGCTAAGGCATCCAATGAAAAACCGGTAGGATCCGCCAGCAAATAATTAGCAATATCATCTACCGGATTCCTCTCCTTCATGCTTCTGCATTTTGAGAATAGAAATCTTTCCACGATCGATATCATGGAAGCATGGCCAGCGGCTTCCGCAAGTTGTTCACGCACAACGCTGATGTCCGATCCGAAAAATAATTCGGCATCACAAAACTGATCGAACATCTCTGATACTGGCAAGTGAATCAATCGGTGTAGAACACCGGGTCGAAAGAAAACGATGAAGGCAAAAAACGTGGGCGTTACCTGCAAAATTCTTGGGTCGAGTTGATGACTGAAAATAGAAATTACCGGCGGCTTTTCGGTGCATCCGGTTTTCAGGTTGGATAACTTGATTCCCCCTTGTATATAGAAAACTAATTTCTCTTCCGGCTTGGGGGATCGTTGTTTGCGCGGAATAGGTTCATGATTATTGAATTGAAAATGGATCAGGGTATAGTTTCTTACAAACTCATGTAAGGCCGGTCCAGGAAGGAAACTCTTATACAACATACGGTAAGGGATAATTTTAGAAAAAGCCTAGTCCCAAACGCCCCCTCATTTCCAACATACAACAATTTACAAAATTAAATCCTGGCCCCAACCGTTTTCGTTGGCCGATGCAGGATTTATAAAATCGTTACATGTCCCGACAAGTGCCTGCTGTGAAAATTAAATGGAGAGACAGAAAAATTTTTTGCTTCTACCCTATTCAAAATGACCTCCCTAGCCCATGTGAAAATTTCCTTTTTCTCTCACATAACCTTCTTAAACCTGACCCTTCCAAAAAGTACCATCGTTATTGCCTTCTTGTCCTTGGTATCGAAAACCAATGATGCGCCATCATCGGGATTGACAAATTCACCCTCGCCTCCCACCGGAAGTACTTTATATTTGTAGCCCCTGTCGTTGCCATACAATATCCCATCCGTTACCTCAAACTTGATCTTCCATTCTTTGTTGTCAACGTTCATGTATTCACCTTCCAGTAGTTTCAAATATTCAACAGGTACTTTTTTGATCAGATCATCTGTGTTGATGCCATTGTCTTTTAAGATTTTTACACCATTTACGTTGCCTGGATTTAGCTTTACAGACTGCTTATAATTTTCAATGGCCTCCGTTTTGTTTCCCATGGCCATGAGTGCTTCAGCATAACTATCATAAACATTCGATGATTTAGGAAATGCTTCTGTATTGAGTTTAAAAATTGCCGCGGCTTCTTTCATTTTCCCCGACTGAAGAAATTCGTAGCCTGTTCTGTTCATTTCGTGTTCATTGAGATAATATCCGGCGGCATCTTTGACGCCTTTATAATATTCTAACGCTACTGGAACTCCGTCTTTCTCTATCTTGTCTGCCAACGAATAGGCAACAGATCGTTTCGGCAAGTCGTATGGTTTATCATAAAGGATGGCAGCAATGGCATTCGTCATTTCATTGAGAGGCGCTCCTCCGGTGTTATTCAATAATACAATGAGTGATTTGTCCGATAAAACTCGAGTGATCTGAGTGTTAAAACCATTTATGCCGCCTCCATGGCCGACGGTTTCAATTTTCGCTGCCGTGTTACCTAAGGGTATTTCACCAATACCCCAACCATAACCATAGTGGCCCCCACCCGACGGAATATGTTTGGCAAACAATAGCTCCATATTTTCCTTCCGAAGCAATTGGTTGGTATACAATGCCTGATCCCATAGATACAGATCTTCGACTGTTGAATACATTGCTCCGGCAGCATATGGGACCGACATGTCAAGAAACTTTGCATTGACATACTGCCTTCCATTTTTCTCATAGCCGCTAGCCCTGTTTTTCAACAGCAATTCATGATGATCATATCCGGTATTATTCATCTTGAGCGGCGTCAAAATATTTTCACGTAATACCTGCTCATAAGATTTACCTGTTACTTTTTCAATGATGTAACCCAATAGCAGATAGCCTGAATTGCTGTAAGCAAAACGCTCTCCTGGTTTGAATTCCAGCGTTGAGTCGGCAGACATATTTACAAGCTGCTCTGGCGTGTATGCATTAATGCTGACGTTCTTAAGGAAACCCGGAAACGAAGTCATGTTCGGAATTCCGGACGTATGCGTCAGCAGGTGATGTATAGTAATTATAGCACCTGTTTTTTTAGGATAATCGGGAAGATAGGTGGAGATGGGTACATCTAATTTCAATTTACCTTGTTCCACCAATTGCATGATCAACATGGACGAAAATTGCTTCGTGATAGAACCTAGCCGATGTTTAGTGTCAGGCTGGTTAGGAATATTCCATTCCATTTCAGCTAACCCAAAACCTTTTTTGTAAATTACTTTACCCTTTTCAGCGACCAGAACAGATCCATTAAATTTTCCGTATTCGGCATACGTACTTATTAACTTCTCGAGTCTATTGACTTTGGTTTGTCCATAAGAGACGATGCCTGCTACTATAAAGACACCGAGGAAAACAGTCTTCATAATTGTTCTTTTAAGATCACTCATCATTATTTGATTTTTGTTTTTGATAACGTGCTAACTATTGGTTTTGTAATTTCTTGTTATTTAAGAGCACCAAATTCACCTACCCAAACCTACACAACTGCATTGCTTCTCCTTGTAAATGAATTGTAAAAGAAATGTAAATGCATGTAAATTCTGTTCTTCGGTTTCCCAATCGCAGGCAACCAGGCGCCAATGTGCCAATCATGCTCATCTCTTAATCATCCAAATTCCTTTCAGACGCTTATTTTGTGAATAAGGTATATGTTCCTATTTTCAAGGTTTCAGCGGCGAGATTGGACATTAATTTATAAAAAATTAATATAAATGACTTTCATTGAATTTATTCAGAAACCCTATGGCCAGCTCGCTACGTTTTTATCCCTTACACTTCTTGTACTAATCATTGTACGTCCGCGACAGGCAGAACCATTGTGGACGATGGCTGGATTATTTTATATCTGTTTCATTATCACTAACGCTATTTTTATTTGGAGTGCAGGGCACCAATGGCTTTATCTTCTTTATTCGTTGGGTTGTTCGGTAGCCTATATTTTGGTTATCAGCGGACTGACATCTGCGTATACATCCATAGCAAATGTTGATGGTTCTGGAGAAAGCGGTATGATATTTCTTGTGATCATATATCATCCATTCATACTGCTGTTGGTCATTTTTTTCAGCTGGTTGTATATGAAACTTTTCTAAGTTCAAGACCAATTAACATTAGATTACTGTAGCCATACAATTTCTAGATGAAAGCAATACGAATCCTGCCTTTAATCGCTTTTGTTCTTATTAAGTTCTTGTTGCAGATTTTTTTGATAAGTCCCGAATATGATCTGCAGCGGGATGAGTATCTTCACCTTGACCAGGCGCACCATCCAGCCTGGGGGTATCTTTCAGTTCCACCTGTAACTTCCTGGATTTCTTACCTGATAATGCTATTGGGCAATGCTGTGATTTGGGTCAAATTCTTTCCGGCTTTGTTCGGTGCACTCACGATAGTCGTTGTGTGGAAGACCATTGAGGAGCTCGATGGAACAATATGGGCGCAGATTTTAGGGGCTACATGTATACTATTGTCATCGCTGTTGCGACTAAACACCTTGTATCAGCCTAACTCACTGGATGTGTTATGCTGGACTGCCCTGTACTTTGCGATTATTAAATATATCTCGACGGAGAAATCTAAATGGCTTTATTTTGGTTCGATTGTCTTTGCTATTGGATTCCTGAACAAATATAACATTGCATTTCTGGTGATCGGCCTTTTACCTGCTATTCTGCTGACGGAACATAGAAATATCCTGACCCGGAAAGAGTTTTACCTTGCGCTAGCCCTGGCGTTGCTGTTGATTCTTCCTAATCTGATATGGCAATATCAAAATCATTTCCCGGTTATTTATCATATGAAAGAACTTGCGGGAAGACATTTGGTGCACGTGGAGCGATCAGGATTTTTGAAGACTCAGTTGCTATTCTTCACCGGCTCATGGTTCGTCATCATCGCGGGGCTGGCTGCCTTATTAATGGTCAAAAAATTCAGACCGTATCGGCTTTTCTTTTGGTCTTTCTTTTTTACGCTTACTGTTTTCGTATATTTTAAGGCGAAACCTTATTACGCGATTGGCCTTTATCCGCTGTACATCGCTTTCGGATCGGCAGCAATGACAAATGCACTCAACGTGCGATGGCAGAAGATTGCACTACCGATTTTGGTTTTCATGCCTGTTCTTTTTTTTATTCCGATGTGGAAGTATGCATTCCCAAATAAAGGGCCTGTCGAAATCGCCAAGGATGCAGAACAATATCGACGGCTCGGTTTACTTCGATGGGAAGACGGAAAAGATCATGCAATTCCTCAGGACTACGCTGATATGCTAGGATGGAAAGAGCTTGCAAAAAAAGTAGACGAAGCCTATATACGAATAGGTGACCCTCAAAAAACTTTGGTGCTTTGTGATAATTACGGTCAGGCAGGAGCGATCAATTATTATACAACGAAAGGCATACGCGCAGTTTCAACCGAGGCGATTATTTATACTGGTTTGATTTTGACACGCCTTACACGCATCTCATTCGCGTAAAAGAACGTTCAGAACGGGCAGATGAATTGAAGGAAACAACTCCATTTTTTAAAACTGCGATTGCCGCTGATTCCGTCACAAATTCGTTTGCACGAGAATATGGAACAGTCATTTTTGTATTCACCGGGGCAAGAATTGATATTAACAAAAAAGTAAAGGACGAAGTAGAAGACTTACGTTCGAGCATGAAGCTCAGTACAGAATAATACTGGTTGCGTGGTAGCTGTAAGGGTACAATGTTAGCGTGCCAGAAATAAGTGAATTCTTAGTTAAGATCACGTCAAGATAACCGCGCTCGGCATAGCAACATCCCGACTTGCCATAACCCGGACATGCCGCGCCAATGAATTAAATGTTACTACTTCTCAACAGTTAGAATTATACGCTGATATCGTGTCAGCGACAAAACGCCATCATCTGTCCCTTCCAATACCAAATGAATTGTTTGCCCAACTTTAGCATCCGCAGGGACAACAACCTCAGCCGAAAGCGATGCAGAATTTGTGATTGTTACATCACCTGGATATGTACCTACTTTAAACTGCCACCATTTCACCGACACAGCATTGCCATCTGGATCGGAGACAACTCCTTTGAGTCCGATCTTTTGTCCTGCGCGCGCAGTAATGTTAAGCGGTCCTTGAATGCTTACAGTAGGCTCATGGTTGGCATCTTCATAGCGTGGTGTGACCGACCATTTCATGCGGGCTGCGAAATCACGTTGGGCTGCGGGCCAGAAATTTGGAAAAGGTGGGCCGGTTTCCTTTTGCGATGGATCAGGGAAACCCATACCCACACCAGGTGTAACTTGCTTTCCTCCCCACCCACCGTATGCGCCATCTTCATAGGCGCGCAATCCATTGTCGAGCATGTTCATGAAAGTAGGATTATCACCCTCTCCTAACCACGAGCCTTTTTCCTGAACAGGCATCCACACAACGTATCCCATCTTCTTCAATTCCTCATTCGTATAACCGGATAATCCAAAGTAGTCGAAAATATCTCCTTTCACCATTTGCCTGCCATCGCCCCAAACACGATAATACGCGCCAAGAGGTCCCCGGCTGGTAACGTGTTCCGTCATCCACGCTGCGGTTGTGTAGATGACATTTTCGGGGGTAGCTCGTAACTGCGCACCATAACTATAATTAGGACCTTTGCCCATCTGCCGGTAATCAATTTCCGGCCAAATTGGTTTGATGTATGTCGCGTAGGTATCATCCTGGTCTCCGGATGGAAGCAGAATCACTTTGTTCAAAATCTTTTTGCGGATGGATGACCACTGTGGTGTTTTCTGATATTGATCCTGAATGGATTTGAGCGCACGGGCAATGGTGCTTTGTCCACCCCAGGCAGTGATGTACAAGGGTTCATTATTGTCATCGAGCATCAGCGACTTAATTAAATCCGATCCTGGTGTATCCTTGGAGTAGTCGCCGTCAAACTCGATGTTCCCAAACCGGATTTTGGATTTCAGCTCTCCGGGGCTCGGATAATTCGGATGGTGAACTTTCAGATTCTCATATACCTTTTCATAGTTCTCAACGACTTCGTGAATGAAGCGTTCATCTTTGGCCCACCGGTACGATTCGCATGGGCAGAGATTTAAACCGAAACGTGTATACTCACGACCTGGAACCGACAACTTTGTTCCCTTGCCATCACCGGTCCAATGAAACTGGCTGCTGGCATAGATCAGTCCCTCTACCTTGTAGTCCGTACTATAAAGCAAAAAGCGGATCAGTGAATTCGAATCATCTAGTTCGGGATCTGCAGTAATGATGATGCGAGGTTTGGTCTGTGCAAAGCTGGAAATAAAGCTTGAGCACAGAACGATTAAAATTACAAGTATGCCGGGGTTGCAAACATAGCGGCCCGACGATATTTTTTCTACTCTTCTCATAGTTCATTGTTCGGTGTACAATTTACGCAATGACATCACATTTAGCGTTGCCCTTGTGGATGATTGTGTCTTACAGGACAATATGTACCAGCGTTCTTCAGAGATGACCGTTATCAATAATCTTCTTGTCCTCAGAAAACCCAGGATATTGGTTGACAAACACCGTCAAAGCGTGAGTGGCCATGTCCAACTCCCTGGACGAATATGCCAATTGTCTGGTTATATACGGCATCTCACTATTATCGAAAAAACCTCTGTCTAATATATTCGTGAGTCCCATAATGCGGGCAAGCGGACCTTTTATTTCATGCGATGTACGAAAGGCTACTGACTCCAATGCGCTAACGGCTTTTCGATTTTTTTCTTCCAACACCTTCCGTTCCGAAATAGACAAACCCAAAATTAACAGGTAAGGCGACGCTTCATTTTGAGCTTTTACCGGCATCACCACCATGTCAACCCATAGGAATGATCCATGCTTCATCTTCCACTTCACCTCACCTCGCCAGGTTCGATGAGAATGAACTGTTTCAAAAAAGGCGTCGATTTCACTTTGGCTATGGCCCGAATTCAGGATCAGAAAATTTTGACCAGCTAACTCCTCAACAGCGTACCCTGTAGCTTCAACGAATGGTGCATTCATCTTTATAAAGTTACCCTGCCAGTCGGTGGTAGCAGAATAAAGATTAACGTTGATGGCATCCATATAAGCCTGTAGTTCAGCACTTTTTTGTTTCACCAGCAAATCCAGGTTCTCGGAAAAAGTAAGCAGCTCCTCGTTAGATGCTTTTAACGCTTGATTTACGGACTTAATTTCCTGATTCGCAACGCTCAGGCTGTCTGCATATTTGTTTACCAATGCCCGAAACGCAAGGGATTGCGCCACCACACCGAATCCCGACAGAAACATGAGTGAGTTCTGAATGATGATATAAGGGACATTCGGATCAGGTACAAAAGGATGGGTGGCATCATACCATACATAGAAAGCGTAGCACGCAAAGGCAGACATAAAAGCTGTAAGAATGGAAACAAGCCGGTCAAAGACCATAACGGAGCAACAGCCCAACGCGATAAGCACATACTCCGTTCCTGTTCGCCTGTCCAGAAGGGCAAGTATCAAGATTAATCCTAGAAGACCATAGATAACCAGGAAGCCGGCAAGTTTGAGTCGTCCTCTTGAGTTAAGATAAAGAATGAGTGCCAAGACCGGTATAACGGATAAGCCTTGCAAGGCGCTATAGGAACCTAATGACGCAAAAGTAATTACGAAAAGGAGTGTTAGTACAATCGATATAAAAAGAAAGGCATTTAGTGCAAACAACCGCATCTGCTGTCCGTAATCCATCTTTGAATGATAGCCGATCCGAAGAAGTATATTCCAATAATTTGAAAACTGTGTTATCATTTTTGGATAGTCTTTTTATGTAAGTCAATACCCTTTCCTTCCAATCTATTTCAAACTGCACATCGTGATATATTCGGCAAAAAGCGCCGTGGACTAATATCGGAAAAAAGATGCGGATAAGAATGGCGGTAATTTAGAAGGCGGCATTGATTAAAAATAAAAATTAGCCTTGTTTATTCAGGCCCATGCGCGGCAGCGGTTCCAAAACGCATTGATTTTACAAAAATAGATGTTTCCATTTGCTGGTCTTAGACAAACACGCCTATCATAAGATTACCATTGGAGATGAGATCGGCTGCACAAAACAGTCGGAGATGGCTGGAGAAAATACGTAACCAGCACGTTGTTGTCGCGGAGATCAACGATTTGCTTGTAGGTTTGGGCTCACTTGATTCAGTTCATTGTTGTGGGGTTGTTGAGCGGACGCGTGATCGAAGCCCGCGTAAGGAAAAATAAATCTAATCCTGCGGGTGATTTCTTGATGTTGAAAGGAATAAACAGATATTTGTACTTCGTATGATGGATGATGACCGAACGCTTAACGCGCTTCAAAGCCGTAACAATGCGGCTTACAAACTGCTATATACTTTTTACTATGCTGGTATCGAAAAGTTTGTAAAACAAAATAACGGAACTCCTGCCGATGCTGAAGACGTGTTCCAGGAAACCATTATGGTCTTATTAGAAAAAGTTCCGAAAAAAGATTTCGTACTTACTTCTTCCATAAGAACGTATATCACCGCGATAGCACATAACATCTGGCTGAAACGGTTGCGCGACACCAGGCGAGTAACCAGGTTTGAGTTGAAGTATGAGTTGGAAGACATGACATTGACCGAGTGGGAACAGAAAGAGGAAAAACTGGCGGAACGCAATTTGTTGCAGCGCATTTTTGAAAGGCTTACTCGGCACTGTGTTATTTTCCTGACGAAAACATTTTTAAGCGGTGCGTCGCGCGAACAACTCATGGAGGAAATGGGATATAAGAATTCCCACACGTTCGACAATCAAAAATACAAATGCCTGGAGCAGGCCAGGAAAAAAAGTTTTACGGAGGTTGGGTGATTGATGATAGCGTACTGGTATTATAACCAGCATTGTAACTATATCAGTCATGAGATTAAACGTAAATCAATTTGCTCCTTCATTCAGTACTAAAGATGTCTTTGGAAATCAAACCGACCTGCAAAAGCTCAGAAACCACAAAATTTATCTGACCTTTGAAAGAAACGTTGGCTGCCCCGTATGCAACCTAAGGACACATGAGCTTTTGAAACACGCGAACTTTTTCAAGTCACGGGGGATAACTGTTCTGATGGTCTATGAATCTGGGGAAGAAATGATGAAAGCCTACCTCGGGGAAAATAACTATCCATTTCACTTTATAGCCGATCCTCAAAACAAATTATATCATCTTTATGGAGTGGAGCGCTCAGTCTTGAAAGTAATTAATGGATTATTTAATGGCTTGCTCAGCAAAGTATTGGCGGGGAATAAGCTCTTTGCAAAACCAATGAGACAGGATGGTCACCTCGATAGGATACCGGCGGAGTTCGTGATCGACCCATATGGAAAGATCCTAGTAGCGCACTACGGAAAATTCGTTGGCGATCATCTTCCACTAGATGTGTTAATGAAGTCATTTTGAACTTATCCGTAACTAATTTAATGCACATGCGCTGACTGCAACGCATCGGTTGTGCGCCAGCGAATGAGAAGATCGATATGGCGCCACCGGGCTACCAATACGTCGCCCACGGGGGCTATGCGCAATGTAAATTGCTATTTCCCAATGATACGCGGTGCACTTACCAATCAAAAAAATAATCCAACCAATCTTCAAATCCAGACAATTCTAGTTCAGACATTTGGCGTCAATGGATCACCTCACTAGCGGTATGACTTCATTTTAGGTAGCCTGACTGCTGTTTTATGTACTTCATCTTTCTATGTATGATATGCCACCAAAATGCACTCCATGCAGTGTCATTTTTATCGTTTTTTGAACTCATTAATTTTCGTTATGAAGCATTTTAATACCTTCCGTTCGCTATCAATTATTTTGTTGGTGGCAAGCTTTTCGGTGATCACATTTTCTTGTGATGACGACAATGAAGTGATCGTACCAGTCATTAATAGTTTTACACCAGCCTCCGCATTGCCTGGTGTGAGTGTAACGATCTCGGGCAATAATTTCAGCACCACCGCTACGAACAATCAGGTTGCATTCAATGGTGTCGTAGCAACAATATCAGCCGCGACAGCAACACAGCTCGTGGTAAGTGTTCCTGCAACGGCAACAACGGGAAAAATAACTGTCAAGGTCAATGGTCAGACAGCAACATCATCAACAGACTTTACTGTCTTGCAAACAAACCTTACAGGATTTGCGCCTGCATCTGGTACGGTCGGGACTACCGTGACCATTACCGGGACAAATTTTAGCACTATACTTTCTGAAAATGTTGTGAAGTTCAATGGGGTTGCGGCAGTGGTAACAAACGCCACCGCGACAACACTCGTAGTGACAGTTCCCGAAACAGCAACAACAGGCAAAATTTCGATTGGCGTGAGTGGTAAAGTCATCACTTCAGCCACCGATTTTACAATCTTAGAAACCACGGTCGCCACGTTTTCCCCTGCATCTGGCACGGTGGGAACCACGGTTACGATATCCGGTACAAATTTTAGCACGACGCCAGCAGAAAACATTGTGAAGTTCAATGGTGCAGAAGCCACGGTGACAAATGCGACCTCAACAGCATTGGTGGTGACAGTTCCGGAAACGGCAACAAGCGGTAAAATCACGGTGACGCTGGGCGGCAAAACTGCTACATCTTCAACCGATTTCCCGGTCCTGGCAACTACAATTACGACTTTTACGCCCGCCTCTGGCACGCACGGAGCTACCGTGACCATTACAGGAACAAATTTCAGCACAACGCTTGCAGATAATATCGTAAAGATCAACGGTGTGTCAGCAACAGTCTCGGCAGCGACGGCAACGGAACTTACCATCACAGTCCCTGCAGATGCAACTACTGGAAAAATCACTGTCACCATCCATAGCAAGACAACAACGTCGGCCAGTAATTTTACTGTCCCTGCTCCTACGATAACCAATTACTCTCCAGGCATTGCTGCTGCCGGTATTTCAATCACGATAAACGGAACGAATTTTTCATCGACTAAATCTAATAACATTGTAAAATTCAATGGCGTTGAAGCGACCGTTACAGCAGCATCTTCCAATCAATTAACGGTGACAGTTCCGTCAGGCGCAACGACCGGACTCATAACGGTAAAAGTCGGCACCAGCACTGCAACTAGTTCAGGTAACTTCAATATCTGCAGCGGTTCAGCAGAATTGGTGATCAGTGATGTTGCGATCGCCAACAGCAGTGGTGCCTCTAGTTACAACGTTTCATTTAAAGTAACCAACGTAGGTGCGGCAAATGCGAATCTGATAAAAATCGGTATGCAAAATTATGCATCGGCAGATAACGCCTATGGTGGCAGTGATGTTGCCGCCGGTGGTTATAGCCTTTCCGGACCAGTATTGGCGCCAGGGCAATCATATGATACCCCAAATTTCTCGTGTGGCATCGTTGGGGGCAATACCACAAGCCATCCGTATCTCATCATAACGCTTTATGATTTTCCAGACGGTGATATACCGGAGTGTAATGTGGATAACAACATTGTAATCAACCCGTTTGATTAACGTTTAGCCGTGGCGTAACTTTTAAACCTAAAATTTTTGGGTGAGACATTTACGCCCGATTGAAACGCACCTGTTGCGCGCCAGAGAATGAGAAGATCGATTTAGATTTTTCTGTGGCGCGCTACCACTGCACGAATCCTAACGCCGGGCTTCACCCGGCGCTATTGATATGTCGCCCCGATGGGGCTATGCGCAGCCTTAATTTTATGGTGTGCCGATTGAACGAGGTGCAATAAATATAATATTCCCTCTGAATCGATTTAAATCATTGAGCCTCAATCGCAAAACATAATCCTGTCAGTGTTCTAATCCAAGAAATCACAGTTCAGACATTTACGCCCAATCGAAATGAACCTGTTGCGCGCCAGAGAATGAGAAGATCGATTTAGATTTTTCTGTGGCGCGCTACCACTGCACGAATCCTAACGCCGGGCTTCACCCGGCGCTATTGATATGTCGCCCCGATGGGGCTATGCGCAGCCTTAATTTTATGGTGTGCCGATTGAACGAGGTGCAATAAATATAATATTCCCTCTGAATCGATTTAAATCATTGAGCCTCAATCGCAAAACATAATTCTAACAGTCTTCTAATCCAAGAAATCACAGTTCAGACATTTACGCCCGATCGAAATGAACCTGTTGCGCGCCAGAGAATGAGAAGATCGATTTAGAGTTTTCCGTGGCGCGCTAACACTGCACGAATCCATATGCCGGGCTCCACCCCGCGCTATTGATATGTCGCCCCGATGGGGCTATGCGCAGCGTTAATTGCTCTGAATGCCGATTGAACGCTAGGTACGAACATGCAATAACACACATCTGAAAAGATCGCTGCTCATGGTGCTCAATTGCAAAAGATAGTACCTCAAATCTCTTAATCCTGTCAATCTCTTAATCCACCAAAAATCCTGGTCCCCTTTTACCGCTTCACAATCTTCATCGGAGTTTCTCCGTCAATTTTCAGGGTATACAAACCTGGGTTAAAATTATACAGGTTGATGGTGTAATCTCGAAGGGCACCTTCTGTTACTATCCTGCCGGTGTTGTCGAGAATAATGAAATGATTTCCGATTAAATTTTTCGATGGGTATATCGTTATTTTATCCGCTGTCGGATTTGGCGCAAGACGCGTTTCTTCATAAAGGCTGGTTTCGAATCGTATCGAAACATATGGAGCTGTTTCGCTTATACAGGTGATATGAACCCTCACCTCATATTGGGTGCCAGGCCGTAAGTCAGTAAGCGATATATTTGTTAATGGTGTATTATTTGTTTCCCAGACATTATTACCTGAGATTGTATAATCGACAGCATACGGAAGTCCACCGAAATGATCACGCCACGATAATTCTACTGAAGTGTGCGTGATGTCGCTCGCCAATAGATCAAAAGGCGCATAGCAAACAGTACTGAAAGTTATGGATTTAAAATCGTTGGTCGCCAAACATTGTGGCGCAACGGACACGGTATACTGCGTTCCTGGCGCTAAACCCTCAAGATTAAAGTAAGTGGCACTAGTCTCCACTTTCTTTACTGGCCCGCCGGATGTCAGCGAGTAAGTTAACGTGTAGCTCCCGGTTTGTGATTCATCGACCCAATTTACCCTGGCGCTGAAAGGTGTAACGTTTTCAACTTTTAACGAAACGGTAGGACAAGGCGTCGTGAACGAAGTGTTGATAAAATCGGAATTGATATTTGTACATGCCATTTTTCCCCTCACATAATACTGTTTCCCAGGGATAAGCTGGGCCATCGTTCTTGATTCATCGATTAATGTCCAGTTAACATTATCTGGGCTGTACTCAAGAATGGCATTTCCCTGATAGTTGCTCTTCCAATTCGCCATGGCCCTGTTGTACTTTATATCTGCGATGGTGAGCGTGGATAATTTAGGACATAGGGTTGTGAACTGTTTATACTTAAAATTAGCGGGTGTATTGCAATGGCCCCTGTACCTGATATCGTACGTGGTACCTGGCAATAGATTTGAAATGACGTTTACATAACGAGGCTGTGTTTCCCATTGGTCTTTTCCGGCTGGAGAATATTGTATCTCGTATGAACTGTAATCGTATGTCGCAATGGTGATAGAATTAACGCCGATACCGGTTAGCGAAAAATTATTTGTATTTACACAATCCGTTGTAAAATTTATATAATGGTAACCGGTAAAGCCAAGATAGCATTTGGCGCGTACCTTAAGTTCGTAAGACCAGCCGGGCGAAAGGTTGTATAGCGTGGTCGAGGAAACCGTCCACCGATGAGTATCATTGGCAGAACCATACACCATCTCGAATTGATCCACCGTTGTATTAGGAGGAAGCACTATCGTTGCTGTGGAGTTTGATACGCTAACGGTAATGAGCGAGGGGTCGACGCAATTATTATTTGACGAGTTCTGCCATATCTCCATTTGGTATCCGTCATGAGGGCCATAATTATAGGAATATGCATTAACGATATCTGGTCTGCCGTCGCCATTTAAATCACCAACTGCCATTCTCATATCAGCAGTTCCCGTACCTGGTACAGGCAGACCGAACACTTCATTTGGGACAAAAGAAGAATTTGACAGGTGCTGCCCCGTTCCTATTTTGTTTTCGAGAAAAAGAAGTTCTCTATTATAAAAACCGACCGCAAAATCCACTTTCCCATCTCCATTAATGTCAGCAGGCTTAACGGCCGACTGGACTTTATCGGCCAGGACAACAGTTGGCGTTTCCATCGAAATCGTTGATGAAGTCCCTTTGTTTTCCATGATGGTCATGTCTTCAGTCAGGTATGGCGAGTGTGCTATAATGTCCCGCCAGCCGTCCTGGTTTACGTCGTGGGAAAAATATCGAACAAATCGGTCTCCCCTGTTGGGATCCTGAACAATACCTTCCTCAAATTCAAAAGCTCCTGGATTGCTGTTGTTTTTTAGGATCGGCACAAATTTTTTATAGTTTACACCTACCATTAAATCGGGTTTGCCATCATTGTTCAAATCAGCCGCTGTTAGATATTCTATGTAGTAGGGTAAAACCTTCGTGTATTGAAGTGGGAAGTTATCGGCTGCTAATGTTCCTTTTGGGTTTTGATTCCTGTAAATTGTGAACTGCCCACTTCCACCCGGCAGCGAATGGATACCGGCAAAATCGATGCGGCCATCCACATCGAAGTCACCGAACGTTATTTGACTCAAATAACTGTTGAAGGACAAATGCACGGGTGTTCCGAAAAATATATAACCTTGCACAGACAAATTCGGATAAATCCATAGCCCGTTTGGAGAACGCCCCACTACATCTTTGAGACCATTGCCGTCGAGATCAATTACTTGAAAATCCGCACTGGTTTCAAAGTCCGGGACAGGAAATGTATTTCTAATAAAGGATTCCTCTGTGATATCACCTCCCTGATTTACATTTTGAAAAATCGAAAATCCCTGGTAATGAATGGTAACGATATCTGGTTTGTTATCGCCATCCATATCGTGCACCAAAGGTCTCCAAATGGCAGGGTCGTTGATGCCCACCTTCAGATGCATACTTCCTTTCTTAAATCCACCTTCAAACGTTGGTACAAATTCCTGCCCTGATTCCGCGGCCAGGCCTGATTGACCATCTACCAGGGATATCGGACCGAATGATGCGCCCGACGGCACTTTCACTTTTATTTGTGTGGAACTTGAAGATAATACTACGGCACGGGTGGCGCCGAAGTAAATTAAATTCTTTTCCGAAACTGCGTTAAAGTTCTGTCCGGTAATCGTAACTTCTGCGTCTATGCGTGCCGTTACAGGGGTAAAAGAACTGATTACGGGTTTTACGGCCGTAAAGAAACTTACCGACTCGGTGTGGGAAGATGAAAAACTGTTAGTGGCAACCAACCTATAGTAATAAGTTTGCTTCGGAAGAAGGTTTGCCACGGGTGCCGAAACGTCCGTAAACTCCGTGCCGTTTGAAAGCGGGTATGTAGGCGTTACTAAACCCAACGCATCGGTTGGTCCATACTCAAAGTAAAATGAAGTTTGTAAACTATTGGGATTTATTTCGCCATGTAAAATTGCTGTGGATGTTGTTACGTCAACGGTCTGTTTTATCTTTACCAAAGGCGCAAGCGAAATGGTAGTGAATCCGGACGCATAAGAAGTATTTCCGTTCTCATTTGTGGCCACAAGTTTTAGATAATATTTGGTCTCGCTTTGCAATCCGGTCAGCATACCTTCGATGTTATTGGTATAACTGTACTCCGTGGATGAGCTTCCAAGGGCTGGTGTTGTTCCATATTCAAAATGGTATGTAACGACATTGCCACGTGGCAGCAGGCTGCCTTTTAGCTTTACGGTCGTGCCAGTGATGTCATATACTTCCAGGCTGGTAATAATCGGCTCATCTATCACCCCCACTGCATCCCAAGCCTTATCGACTTGCTGATAAGCTGCGGAGTTTTTACCATACAAATCGGCTGTAGCCAACAATGATCCAATGCGGCTATCAAGATAGTCGGATGAATTACTTAAATATTCCGTTAAATTTCTATAAGTGATTTTTGTGGCGGCGTCAATACCGATCGCATTTACTGTGTAACTTACCTGATGATCATTTACGCCACTGCCACCTTCGCATAAAAGATAATACCAAAAGTTTTGTACACCGGAGTTGTAATGCACGCCGCCGTTGTCTTCAAAGCCCGTATACCACATGTCACCAGCGTACGTGTCAGGTTGATCACGCCGATTGGGGTTGCTCATATCCCGCAACCCACCATCGCGATAGTATTTGCCCAACTGCCAGGTGGCAGTATCACCGAATGTTTCGAACTCAACAGCTTTAGCAAAAATGTCTGAAAACGATTCGTTGAGTGCTCCTGACTCGTTATAGTACTGAAGGCCTGCTTCAAATTGCGTTACGCCATGAGTAAGTTCATGGCTCACGATATCTAGTTCAACCAATGGATTGTTGTTGCTGCCGTCTCCGAAAAGTAATTTATTACGCGACCAAAAAGCGTTATTAAAATTTTGATCGACGTGCACATAAGATATAATTGCAGCGCCATTATTATCAAAGCTATTACGGTTATGCTTTTTTAAATAATAGTCATAGGCATGTTCGGCTGCCCATTGAACCGACACTGCCGATTGTTGATATGAGCTGTTGTAAATATTATTTGCGGAATAGAAGTCATACACAGGAACATTAAGGCCAAAAGCCCACGCTAAATAACTAGCATGATGAAAATCGTAGGTTTCAATGGCTCCTCCACTTTTTGTCCGACCAACCAGGCGCGAAGAACCGTTTTGATATTTCTCAACTTGAATCGTTTTATTTCCATAATACCTTGTCAGGCCAGTTCCGGTGCCGTAGGGAAGCGGTGGCAGTGGGTCTTTAAAGCAGCTGTTTACCAGACTAACCTTATTGATCAATCTCCCGTTGCGTGCATCAATAGAGATTCTCCATTGTTCGATCAGCGAGACATCGATATCGAATTGGAAGGCGACGGAGAAACTTTCGGGTGCGAATGTAAATCCTTTAGAGACGATCAATTTTTTACCGTGCCTGAAAACGCTATCTTTTGTATGGAGATAGTTGATGGCCAGTTGGAATGCTGTTTCTTCGCTGATAGTAGTTTGTGTATCCAGAATGAGATCGCGTACTGCTCTACCGTTAGCGGCGGTGATAAAGCCATCCTTTTCATGAACCCTGTAGCCCATGCCTTCCACTAAAATGCCTTTATAAAATAGTTGCAACAGGCGATGACGCATACCAAGGTGATCGGTATTCGATTCCACTTCTATAAAAGTGAATTCGGCCGGTATATTAAAATATCGATTGATATTGGTCAGGAAGTAAGAGACACTAACGGCTTTCTCCTTAAACTCGATTGCGCGCGGCGGATCATTTCGGTTACCATAGTAAAATTTATCGACGCCCGTATTAGTTGAGCTTGGCGTGTTGGCATTTACACTCAAACTTTGTTGTGCCATGATGTGGCCGACAGAAAAGCCAAACAAAATGAAGAGTAGAATTCGCCTGGGCATTTGGACAACTATTTATTAAATTGGAATTATGACTTTAAATGTGTGTTTACCTACAAAAAAAATTCTACGCCCCTGCTTCTCTGTAGGCAAATCCTACTGCTCTTAGTATCACAAAATTAGTTATCGTTAACTTTTGCAATTCGTTATTCTCCAAGTTTTGTTTGCTACAGCATATCATTTCACTATATGCAACCAGCTCTTACAAGACGCGAGATCTCCAACCTTGATATGTACATAATAGACGCCCCCTACCAGGTCATGCCCATTCCAATCATTTTTGTAGTCTTGCGATTCAAAGACTTCCTTGCCCCACCGGTCGACAACAGTTAGTTGTATGGGTAATCCCGCATCGGCAGGCGCTATCATGTCGGTGCCGAAGCCGATCTCAAAATTATCGTTATAGCCAGGCGAGCCCTCAGGTGTAAATACATTAGGAACTAATAGCTTATAGACTGGAAGTTGTACAACCTCTTCAAACAAGCAGAATTCTTTTTGCGCGATAAATCTCAAAGCATACGAACCATCTTTTTCATACACATGCTTGACCTCGGTTTCGTTTGACGTTGTTCCATCTCCAAAGTCAAAGCGAAACATTATGTCATCTGCTAGGGTTGTCAGGTTTTGAACTGCCAGCGAAGGACGATCGATACAGTTGCCTTCCAAACGATGTGCCCATTTTAAGTCGACACTATCCAGCACTGCTACTTGAACGGTGTCTTTCCTGATACAATTGTTCACGTCAGTCACGGTAACGAAATACAGTGTGGAGACGAGCGGTTGCACAAGTGGAGAAGCACTGGATGAAGTAAACGAATGATCTTCACTGGTCCATGAATACACTCTCCCTCCTGTGGCCGTTAATTGGAATTGAGCTCCTTCACAGATTTCTCCATCGTTGCCTACCTGAATTTTATCCTTAAAGTAGTTGATCGTTTTTACAGCGATATCCTCCTGATTGCAAGTGGTGGGATTGATGGCTTTTAACCTTACCTGATAAACACCTGGCTGTTGGTATTCATGAATAATAGAAATTGAATCATTCATTTGAATAGGCACTGTTCCATCTCCAAAATCCCAGATAAAATACACACCGTTCGCGCTAAGGTTTTTAAATCGTATGGGGTCAGGATAGCAGACATTATTGTAGTCAGGTATGGAAAGATCGGGATTATAGGTTTGGAAAGAAGCGCGAACATTTGGCGTGAAGCCTACGAACAGCGTATCTTTTTTCGAGCATCCATTGGCATCCACCACGGTCACAAAGTAGGATGTTGCCTTGGACTGCTGAACCGTTGGAGACTGTTGAGAAGACGTGAATGTTCCATCTTCACTGGTCCAGGTGTAGTGAACGCCACCGTCTGCTGTGAGTTGAAAACTGCTACCCTCACACACCATTCCATCATCACCCACGGTTATATTAGGTTTAAAATAATTAATGACTTTGGTTATAGAATCGGTCTGACTACACGTACTCAGGTCCGTAATTTTAAGCTTCACATGATACTGGCCAGCTTGTTTGTATTGATGAATAGGCAATCTTAGGTCGGTGTGCTGTTGGACGAGAACGGTGCCATCATCAAAATCCCAGCTAATAGTTTTTCCTCCTGTGCTGAGATTCTGGAATACGATAGAATCAGGATAACAAACATTATTAAATCCTGGTGTCGTTAGATCTAAAGAATTGGTCTGAAAATTTGCCCGCAGTGATGACAAATCGAATTTGAATGCTGCGTTGTTACAATTCGCACTACGGTTTAAGCGCGATTTAGCACGCGCAGTGGTTGGAAAATCAGATGATGCCTGGCCGGTTGTATTACCAAACTGGCAGCCGGAGCACACGGCATGATACACGATACCGTATTTATCAAAACGCGATGTTCCTCCGTCCACATGTGTTTTTGAGGAATTGCCACCCAGGTAAGTGGAGTACACAAGCTGTGTAGCGTCTCCGTTAAGGACCATGAAATAGAAGTCAGAACCGGATGTGGTTTTCTGATAGGCATCGCTGGTTATAGGCATACCGTTGGTGGTGCTCTGCCAGAAGCCTGTTTCAGAACTTGAATTGACAAAGCCTCCCCAACCCGCCATGTAGATGTTATCGCAGTCGTTCACTAAAAAAGCCGTTGGTGAGATATTGGGTATGACCAGTCCGCTTCCGGAGCTAGAACCAAAAACGGTTGAGAATTCCAATGTGCTCAGATCAGGAGAAAATTTTTGAACGAACTGTCCACTATTTATATTCCTGTAAACACCGGATGTTATGGGCATATGGCCAGCTGTCTGACCATAACAAAATATATTTCCATTTGCATTGAGATCTACAAAGTAAACCTGGTCGAACGACGTAGTGCCTGTAAACGTGGCATTCATGAGGGTGGTTCCATCGGCGGACAGACGGGCAATCCAACCGTCAACGATACCATTAAAGACAGTTTGATAAGCGCCAGACGTTGCCGGAAAGTTAGCGCTGGTAGTTCCTCCGGCTAAAACAATGTTTTTATCCCTATCGAATTTTATAGAATAAGCAGCATCAAAACCTGATCCCCCCACGTAGCTGGACCACACCATGGATGATAGATCCGGCGTCAGTTTAGCCACCAGCCCATCCGTAGTCCCACCGTTAAAGGTTGCGTCGAAGCCGTTAACGATTGGTACATCATTCGATCCCGTCACGGAGCTGATATACACATTGCCGTTCTCGTCGGTAATCACATCGCCACGCATCTCATCACCATAGTTCACCACCAATGCACCGCCGGATTGTTTAGGCAAGTTGAGGCCATCATTGCCTGATCCTCCAAGAAATGTTGATCCCACCAATTGATTTCCATTGGGAGACAATCTTGTGATCACAATGTCCCATTGGTCGTTGGTGTTGAGTACGCGATTAAATATAGTGGTGCCAAGATTAAATGTATTGTCGAAAGCATTTGAACCTGTAGGGAAATCTGGGGAACTGGAAATACCTAATACTACCAAATCACCAGAAGTTTTATCAACTACAAGACTTTCCGGAGAGTCGTTATTAGCGCCGCCGAGATGCGTTGCATACAAAAATTTCGTTCCTGCCGAATCATATTTAATAATAGCCATATCAAAACTTCCATGATTGGCAGTTTGAAATGCGCCAACGGTGGCAGGAAATGAGCCACCAAGATCTTGACGTGTTACCCCGGCAGAATAAAGCGTACCATGTTCACCCGGTGTTGCGGTACTTCCCCAATTGTCTGCTGTTGAGCCGGAGTAAGTTGAAAAAATCAACAGCGGGTCAATGATCAACTCACGGCACGCGTCATAGTCGGCTGGAAAAGAAAAAGAAACAATGTTATTGTCAAGCAGGTATTCGCTTGGTACGGTTTGTTTATGGTAGCCATTGACCTGATATGAAAAGGGTTTTAGCTCCGTGAGTGATCCTATCGCGGTTCCGATCTGTAAATTGTCCTCTGTTTTTTCAATGCCGTCTACGCCGGAATATTCAATTTTAATTTGTGTTGGGTCGGCTCCCGGTTTTACTATGAAATCGTATTTCAGATTGTTCCCGACCGACGATACACGAAAATCAATGCCATCATAAACATCCTGGTATAGAATTGATGCAAAAGCCAACGCATTCGTTGCCCACCGGCAAGAGTCATTGCCAAGGAAGTAATTGTAGTGTCCATCCAACGGCGTTTCCACGACTGCTTTTGCGTGCTGATTCGATCCTAGAAGGTTTATCTGGAAATAATGTCCGTTGATCGATTCGGTATCCGGTTGTCCATTTGATTCATTAACTGCATGATGACTTGTCAAATGTCGTTGCTCCATTTCCTCCATGTCGAGCAGTAGAATAGAAAAACCATTTGCCGAAACACCTATGCGTCCACCTTGTAATGGGGCTTGAAAATCAATTTCTTCATTCCATTGGCCTTTGTTTTGAATAAACCGGAGGCCTTGATTATTCTGACTGATAGCATGAAACGAGATCAACAATAAGATCAATAAAAGCAACGGTGCAAATCGCATAATTTCGAAATATAGTAATTTTTAGCAATGGCAATTCGCTGAATAGCCAGTATTTAGCATTGAGGTTACCTATTCGTTGTTAGCGGATATATGAGATTGTAACTTCATGATCGATTGTGTTTTTGAAGTATACCGGTGTACGATCGCTACGACACCTGTGTCGCATTTTGCACAATGGGAAATGGCCTGAAGCCTATAACGTGGTGACTATTGTGAAAGATGATAACCCTGCCAATGTTGTAAACTTATCAGTCAATAATTTATCTCCACTACCTTTTTATTGTGCAGCTTTTGCATCTGGGCAGGAACTATATTTAAAATTCCCTCCTTCAATGTTTTAATGAGCCTGCTTTTAATATAATCACGATGCGTTACAAGACTAACTTCCCGTGCGGGAGTTGGATCCTTTAATCGTTTGACGAGCTTCAACTGCGGCTTGCTAAATTCCATAACCGCCAACTCTGGTAAGATGGTAATACCATCGCTTTTTTCTACCATGCGTTTGAGCGTTTCAATATTGCCAGTTTCATACTTGAAATGAAAATCAGTGCTTTTTCTTAATTCGCACAAGTTTAATATCTGCGATCGAAAGCAGTGTCCTTCTTCCAACAGCCAGAGTTGGCTGGGATCAATTTCATTGGCCAGGATGTACTTTTTGTCACTCAAAGAATTCTTTTTCGAGACATAAACAAAAAGTTCTTCATAAAAGAGTATGTCTTCCTTTATTGAAGCATCCTCTAATGGCGTTACCACGATACCGCAGTCGAGCCGGTTATTTTTGAGTTCATGGATTACTTCTTCGGTGATGGCCTCCCGGATGATAAGATTTATCTGGGGGTATTTCTCTCGCATGTATTTATAGAGCGGAGGCAACAGATAGGGTGCTAGTGTGGGAATTATTCCAATGCGCAGTTCACCGGTAAGGGTATCTTTCTTGTCACTGATAAGTTGTTTGATCATGTTGGCTTCACGCAATATTGTACGCGCCTGCGCAATGATGCTAATGCCAATTTCGGTAGGGATAACAGGTTGCTTTGTGCGATCAAAAATTTTCACACCAAGCTCTTCTTCCAGCTTTTGTATTTGCATGCTCAAGGTAGGCTGAGTGACAAAGCATTTTTCGGATGCGAGCACAAAATGCCGGCAGGTGTCTAAGGCAACAATATATTCCAGCTGCGTTATGGTCATAGAGAATGGCTATAAGATTATAAAAATAATCAATTTGATTTATTAGTACAACTGCCGTAATGTTGTACACAGATTATAAAAACTCATTCAATAAGATCACCAATCAATTAAAAATGGAAAACAGTGCCCCTATTAAGCAAAAGTCATTAAAGGTTAATGACAGCGAAGCAAAATGCCCGTTTCATGGCGGCGCGCTAAAGACAACCGCCGGTGGTGGAACGCGAAACCGTGACTGGTGGCCAAACCAGTTGAAGCTGAATATTCTTCGCCAACAATCTTCCCTTTCTAATCCAATGGGCGAAGACTTTGACTATGCAAAAGAGTTCAAGTCGCTCGATTTAAAGGCTGTTAAGCAAGATATTTTTGCGTTGATGACTACTTCGCAAGAATGGTGGCCAGCGGATTACGGTCACTATGGGCCTTTCTTTATCCGAATGGCGTGGCACAGCGCAGGTACCTACCGCGTTTCCGATGGTCGTGGGGGCGCAGGCGCTGGGCAACAGCGGTTCGCTCCGCTGAATAGCTGGCCCGACAATGCAAACCTTGACAAAGCACGTTTGCTGCTTTGGCCAATTAAACAAAAATATGGCAAAAAAATTTCCTGGGCGGACTTGATGGTGCTTGCGGGGAATTGTGCGCTTGAGTCAATGGGCTTCAAAACTTTTGGATTCGGTGGCGGCCGTGTAGATACATGGGAACCACAGGAAGAAGTTTATTGGGGCTCTGAAAGCAAATGGTTGGGAGATGAACGTTACACAGGCGACCGCGAACTGGAGAATCCGCTTGCAGCTGTGCAGATGGGACTCATATATGTAAATCCGGAAGGACCGAACGGAAAACCTGATCCAGTGGCGGCGGCTCGCGATATCCGTGAGACGTTTGGCCGTATGGCGATGAATGATGAAGAAACAGTGGCGCTTATTGCCGGAGGACATACTTTTGGTAAGACTCACGGAGCTGGCGATCCAAGCAAATACGTCGCTGCAGAGCCAGCAGCCGCCGGTATAGAAGAACAAAGTCTTGGGTGGAAAAACACCTTAGGCACCGGTAATGGCGTTCACACAATTACCAGTGGACTGGAAGGTGCATGGACTACTACACCAACTAAGTGGAGTAATAACTTTTTTTGGAATCTCTTTGGATACGAGTGGGAATTGACCAAGAGCCCGGCCGGCGCGAATCAATGGAAGCCGAAGCATGGTATGGGGGCTGGTACAGTGCCAGACGCTCATGATCCATCTAAGAAGCACGCGCCAACGATGCTGACCACCGACCTCGCCCTGAGATTTGATCCTGTCTATGAGAAAATATCCAGACGCTTCCTCGAGAATCCGGATGAATTTGCTGATGCTTTTGCACGGGCATGGTACAAGCTGACGCATCGGGATATGGGACCAATTGCGCGCTACCTTGGCCCTGAGGTACCCGCAGAAGAATTGATCTGGCAAGACCCTATTCCGGCTGTTACACATCCGTTGATTGATAATAATGATATCGCTGCACTGAAGACTCTGATTCTTGCTTCTGGCTTGACTGTATCACAGTTGGTAACTACCGCATGGGCGTCAGCCTCGACGTTCCGTGGCTCGGATAAACGCGGCGGCGCCAATGGGGCTCGCATTCGTCTCGCTCCGCAGAAGGATTGGGAAGTAAATAACCCAGACGAGTTGGCGGAGGTGCTTAACAAGCTAGAAGGAATTCAAACAGAGTTCAATAACGCCCAGGCTGGTGGTAAAATGGTTTCACTGGCTGATCTGATTGTGTTGGGTGGATGTGTGGGAATTGAGAAGGCAGCAAAGAATGCCGGCCATGATATTAAAGTTCCTTTTACCCCTGGACGTGCAGATGCGTCGCAAGAACAAACTGATGTGGAATCATTCGAGGTGATGGAACCGGCGGCAGATGGCTTCCGCAATTACGTGAAGTCACATCATAAAGCATCCGCAGAGGAATTGCTGATTGACAAAGCACAATTGTTAACGTTAACTGCACCTGAAATGACCGTTCTTGTTGGTGGTATGCGTGTTCTTAATACCAACTTTGATAAAGCACAGCATGGTGTGTTCACAAAGCGACCTGAGACACTCACCAACGACTTCTTTGTGAACCTACTTGATCTGGGAACGACGTGGGGTGCCACTTCCGGTTCTCAAAACGTGTTCGAAGGCCGTGATCGCAAGACAGGTGAAGTGAAATGGACCGGTACTCGTGTCGATCTCATCTTCGGGTCTAATTCAGAACTTAGAGCCGTTGCTGAAGTTTATGGATGCGCAGACGCTCAAGAAAAGTTTGTGCGTGACTTTGTGGCCGCATGGAACAAGGTGATGAACCTTGACCGCTTTGACTTGAAAAAATAAAGTACATATTGATTATTTAGTTTCGAAAGGTGGTCTGGAAACAGGCCGCCTTTTTTGTTGTGTCCAATTCTAATTTGAATGCTGTAATAGATTAAGTCAGATCACGATTATTCAGTTCGCAAGGATTTAACTGGGTTTGCCAGGGCAGCCCGTACGGCCTGAAAGCTTACCGTGAGAATCGCTATGGTGAGAACCAGCAGTCCTGTTAGCGCAAACGTCCAGCCTGTCAGTTCAATTTTGTAGGAAAATTGTGCAAGCCATTTATCCATGACGTACCATGCCAACGGAGAGGCTATAACAACGGCGACCATCACCATTGCAGCAAAATCGCGACACAACAATCGGGCTATGCTCGCAACCGAAGCGCCGAGTACTTTGCGGATGCCAACCTCTTTCGTCCGGTTCACGGCCGCTAAAGAAGCAAGTCCGAGCAAACCGAGGCAAGCCAGAAATATACTAATGTTACCAGCCCAGCCGATGATGCTGGCCCACCGTTCCTCGGTTTTGTAGAAAGCATCAAACTTCTCGTCCACAAAGCTGTATCGGAAAGGCAAATCAGGCGCTACTTTTTTCCAGGCTGATTGTATCAGGTGGAGCGCTTCCGGGTAGCCTGGCTTCATATGTACAAAGTAACTGGATGGTTTGAAGTCCGCCGGCTGCAAGAAAAGCTGGGGCCGTACATTGTGCGTCAAAGCCTCATAATGAAAATCCTTTACCACGCCAATGATGGTCTTAGGAGGTTGATCTTTTCTCGCGTTTTGGATTTGCATTCCCAGTGCCTTCGTGGGTGTCGTGTTCAATGCATTTGCTACGAGAGACTCATTCACAATCACCGAAGTGACAGTATCGGAAGTCAGTTCAGAGTTGAAATTGCGGCCAGCAATTAATGTCATGCCCATCACGTCGACAAAGTTTGCATCAACAGGATATTCTATCACCACTTCCTTTCTCCCGCCAAAATCATAAGCTCTTCCCATTTGCCCCTCGTCCGCTCCCATACCCATCACAGAACCTGTAACACCGGCGATCGCATGATGAGATTCCAGTGATTGCCGGAACTGTCTGTAGGTATCGGTGGTCTGCGCAGACACCATTACTACTTGATCTTTTTGAAATCCAAGATCTTTGGTGCGCATAAATGAAAGTTGTTGCAGGATTACCACCGTAGCGATAGTGAGCAACACCGAAAGCATGAATTGAAACGTAACCAATGACCTCGTGAAGAAATTTGAACCGGCAAGTCTGATCTTGTTTTTCAATACTTCGTCAGGCTTTAGTCTTGATAAAATAAGCGCGGGATAACTTCCTGCAAGTAAACCGGTAACGATTATGGTTATCAGCATGAACGCTATTAATTCCGGGTACTTACCAAACGAAAAGATGAGGTTTCGTCCGGACAATTCGTTGAACGCAGGCAGCAACATTTGTGCGATAACAACGGCTAATAGCGCTGAGACAAACGTCAAAACCATGGACTCTGTCAGAAACTGAAAGACCAGTTGATTTCTACGGCTTCCCGAAATTTTGCGAACACCAACTTCCTTGGATCTTCCTGCTGACCGCCCTACTGATAAAATAATAAAGTTAATGCAGGCAATTGCAAGCACCCCGGCCGCTATACTGATGAGCATCCAGATATGTTTGGGATCTGACGCTCCGCGGTCAATCGTAACATTGGTATGTACATCCTCCAGTGGTTGAAGTCCGTATCCCGTAGGCAGATCACCACTACCATTCCACAATCCCTCTTTTTTTAAATCTGCACCTTCATTGGGAAAATACCTCTTTCGGAATGCGGCAAGTTGTGCGGGCTGGTTCATCAGGTTACTGCCAGGACGTAGCAGCACGTATACGGAGATTCCGATTGTCATTGTCCAGCTGTCGGCGCTTGCCCGTCCCATGGGCGTATTCAGTATACGGTCAAAGCTCCCCAGCATGTCGAATGTGATGGTCGAGTTTACTGGAATGTCTTCTGTTACCGCAGTCACCGTGAAAGGTTTGTATTGCCCGTCTTCTCTAATCTCAATTTGTTTTCCGACCACGTCCGTTTTTCCAAAGAGCTGCATCGCCTTGCTCCTTGTCAATACAATGTTATGCGGATCCTGTAGGGCATGGGTTGTATCGCCAGCGATCAGTGGGAATGAAAAAACCGACAGAATCTGAGGATCAGCAAACAAAAGTTTCGATGATTGTATGTTTCCTTCGGACCGCACAAGGACTTCTCCGCCCCCTTGAATGCGGACAAAATTTTTAACATCTGCCAGGTCATTTTTCATCGCAGGTCCGATTGGCGTTGCTGAAGAAGGTTCAGCGCCTTCCCGATCTGTAAATTTCCACCAGTCGTATACACGGTAGATATTTGGTCCTTGTAAGTGGAACTGGTCATAGTTAAATTCGTTGACTGCATACAGCAGGAATAAACTAAAACAAGCTAATCCCAAAGAAAGGCCTACTATATTGATGAAGGCTGATAACTTTTGGCGCTCAAGATTGCGTTTTGCAATCTTAATGTAATTTAACATCATGGCTTGTCGGCTTTAAAAATCGATACACAATAACATTGCCATCATATAAAGAACGACTGCCGTGCTGTTTTGCGGACTGCCAATTTCTTTAACCACCCGCATTCGAACATTACTGTTCGAATACAGACGATGGCAGCCTCACCATCATAACGCCCGTTCTACCAGCGTAAGCGGTTCGATCAAATGTGGACGCACAAATAATAAGTTATTTTCCAGCTGTATCCAAAATATTATATTGTTGAGAAAAGCTCCCTATAAAATCTTAATGAAGTTTTCTGCACTTTCTATCAAGCATCGTTACATATGAAAATTGCCGTATTTTGTGTCTCATATTTTCTCACTTTTACAACTATGGCGCAATTGAAACCAGTAAACTCCGGTGTATATAAATGGTCTGATCACCCGGTACAGGTTGGTGAAGACAGGGAATCCCGAAAAATATTGGAAGGTACTTCAACGCATCTCGCCTATTTGGAAATGCATGCTACTACACAATTTCCTGGCGCTAAGCCGAGTACCGCCCATGCGAACGATGATATTGAAGAATGCATCATTGTGAAAGAGGGAACTATGAAGGTTATTATTGAAGGCAGCAGCGTGATACTTGGTGCCGGTGGTGTAATTTTATTAATGCCCAAGCAAATGCATTCCGTAGAAAATGCCGGCAACAGTAATCTTACCTACTATGTCATGCGGTATAAATCCAAAAAGCAAATGGAAATAGCACGGGGTGAGGCTGCCGGAGGATCGTTGATGTTGAACGCGGACTCCCTTACCTTGAAGCCAAATTCGCGTGGCGTTGTCCGTCGTTATTTTGACAGGCCAACAGCCATGTGCGACCGGTTTGAAATGCATATGACAGAGCTAAACACAAAAGGCCCGAGCCATGAACCTCACGCACATGAAGAAACAGAAATCGTTATGGTCTTATCGGGTAAAACAGAGATGACTATTGATAACACCGAATATAACGGTACGGCTGGAGATTTCTACTTCATCAATTCTCAATTGATGCATGGCGTTCGAAATGCCAGCAATGAGCCGTGCTCGTATTTTATAATGATATGGAAATGAAAGAAGCAGAACTTTACGTTAAAGCTGCAGTCTGCTTACCGATTAAATTTTATAATGTCTCATGCAGTACACTATTTTAAGCATTCATCACTAAAAAATGATTATGATTATACGGGTTATCAAATTTGTCCTTTCTGTTTTGTTAACGGTGTCGATGATATCAGCTTGTAGGCAAAAGGAGAATGTTGATAAAAATTCATCTGAATATGTTTCGCTGATCGAAAATGATTCGCTGCAAAAACTTGATGTTTTTGTAGATGGAAAATATTTCACCTCTTACCTATATGCAGATACCCTGTTGAGAAAACCTGTGCTATTTCCGCTACACACAGCAAGCGAAGAAAGAATTACCCGGGGCTATCCATTTGTCCCTCATGTTGGGGAGCGAGTAGACCACCCGCATCATTACGGATTGTGGTTTAATCATGGTGATGTCAACGGCATTGATTTTTGGAATAGTTCTGTGGAGAGAAAAAATAATGACCCGAGATATGGAAGAATCAATCATGTGAAGTTTCTGAGAATTGCTTCTGGAAAAACCGGCACCTTGGAAGTAAAAAAGGAATGGCGAAGCAGCACCAACGATTTATTGCTCAATGAACGAACACAATACATTTTCAGCGGCGATGCAAACCGGCGGATAATCACGCACGCTTCTACCTTTTCGGCACCAAACGTAGACGTGCTGTTTGAGGACTCCAAGGAAGGCATGTTTGCCATGCGGGTGAGACGTGAACTCGAAATACCGACTGATGATTCGACAATTATTTTAAACGATAACCATACTCCTAATAAAATAGCTGTTGTAGACAGAAGGAATGTTTCCGGACATTATCGCAATAGCAACGGACTGGAAGGTTACCCTGACGTGTGGGGCAAGCGTGCTAAGTGGATGCAACTTGCTGGCGTGGTCAAATCGGACAGCATCTCTATCTGCATTTTTGATCACCCGGATAATCTTAACCATCCTCCGCATTGGATGGCGCGCGATTATGGATTATACAGCGTGAATCACTTCGGCAGCAATGTCTACACGGATGGAAAAGAGCAGTTCAATTTTCAGCTAAAGAAAGGCGACTCAGTAACTTTCAGACATCAGGTGGTAATCGTTGATGGAGCTTACCCTTCAATGGATAAAATCGAATCTTGGTACGGCGACTTTGTCGGCCGGAATTGAGCGTTAGGGTCTTAATTTGCAAAGACTCCGCCAGCGAAGGCCTGCATGATCAAATCAATAGCTTTCAAATCAACAAGTGCAGCATGGTCGAACGTTCGTGCCTCAGATCCCGGAAATGTTGCGCGGGTTGACGCATCACAACGTCAGAGTGGGAACGGCTCAACAATCGGAGACTTCCTTTGTGGATGTTGTTGATCAACTTGTAAGATGTTTTCGGTGCTAGTAAAACTTCGATCAAGCGTGGAGTTCAACATATCGGAAGCTCGATAGGCCGCAGCGTAAATTTAACTTTACTTCACTTTTTCCCAGACCTCACTTACAGGATTTCCTGTAGTTCCTTTACCCTTGTGGTACCAGTCCGTTCCGTCAAGTCTACATTCAAACGTAAGTGAAATTCCTACGCGGGAATTGTCGCGTGAAAAAAAGCGAATAGTTTCTGTATACTGATTGCCTTGGAGCTTGTAACTGCCGCCACCGGTTCCGGAGAATTGTTTTGTTTCATAATTAAAGGCTGCCCACTGAAAATAATTACCGGAAAGAATTTTCATAGTTTGGCGTGGTGAGTCTTGTCCGCGGCGTTGGCCCGCTACCCCTTCATCATTCACACGAGCACCAAAACGCCAGGCACCACTTACTGGAGAGGATGTATCGTCCACTTTCTTCCATGTCTCTTTTTGTCCTTCCGACGAAAGGGTGAGTTCATCCTTTTTAAGTGAGAACGAATAAGTCAAGGGTTTGCGCACCAGCGTACTATCGTCGGTATAGAAGTCCGGCACTTCAGTATATTCTGTGCCATTGGTTTTGAAGCTACCTCCGCCTGCTCTCACAAAAGAACCCTCTGCCGTGTATACGCCAACCATAAAATACCCATCACTGTAAATTTTGATGCTCTCTTCCGCAAAAGGTTTTCCATTGATGTTCATCAGTTTCCATGCACCACTGAGATTCTGCGCACTCAGGCAAAGTGAAGAAAGGCACAGTATAACTAATCCTGAGATGAACAATCTAAACTTCTTCTTCTTAATCATCGGTAACACATTTAAATGGTATGCTTTAATAGCTAATTGCGATAAAAATTTCCGTGGGTTGGTTGATAAAAGCAAATCTGTGCATGAATTTTGATTTGTCGCTCCCAGGCTCTTTCATCCTCTCTTACTTGCAAATAACAACAAAGCTGGTTTGCATGTTAGCAGCTTACGCCACTTAATTTGTTCTTCACTAATTTGTATGCCGGCAGCCGGCTCGCTGGTGACAATGTTGTAAATTTGTCGTATGGTTATAAGCATATTTGAAAATGAGTTTCTCTCATGTGAACTGGATGATTCATTACCCGTTCTAAGGCACTATTGGAAGAAAGCGCCACCAGGTGAGCAATTCAAATTGAAATTGCTTAAAGTGTTGGAAGAATACAAAGCGCTAAGAAAATCTTTTCAGAACCTTGCCTGGTTGGCCGATACAACACAACTTGGCGAACTTGATGAACAAATGGAAACCTGGTTGGTAGAGGAATGGGAGGACTTGCTATTTGCTAAAGCACATGTAAAAATCCACGCAGTTATTTTAGGAGAAAGCATCTTTGCAGATTATCCAATGGAAAATTTCAAGCGCGATGCCGAACAAAAATTTCAGGATTACAACGTGCATCTAGGTGTTTTCTCGAGCCAGGAGGAAGCGTATTCGTGGATAAAAGAACAATTGCTAATTGTTAACTGACCGTCCGTCTTTGGTGTAGTAGCTATTCGTTCGAATTTCTAGTCGGCTTGTGCTGCTAACTCTTGCTTATGCTGCAATCCGTCACAGCAAATTAATGAAGAGAGTTAGTGTCTACCTTTTTCGGTAGAATTTTTTTCAATAGGATAAGTCCACTGATTTTTTTTTTAACTTTCGATCAATGCTAACTATTTAAAATAAACCCAACCACTTATGAAAAAATTGTTAATTATTGCTTTCCTGTTGGTTTCGCTACAGGGCTTTTGTCAAGGTCAGTTTCAAAAAGAAACTTCGGGATCGCTCACTTATGTATCAGGCCAGGTAATGCAACTTGCGCAAGCGATTCCCGCTGACAAATATTCATGGGCGCCGCAAGCAGGAGTGCGTTCGATAGCTGAAGTTTGCGCTCATATTATTTCAGCGAATTATTTCTTTGGCTCCAAGCTTGGCGGAAAAATACCTGAGGGCGTTAAAATGGAAACCATCGAGAAAGATTTAAAAACAAAAGCTGCGATTGAAGCTGAATTCAAACGGTCGTACGAAATGGTTATTGGTGCCATTAAAAACACCAAGGATGCGTCTCTTTCAAACAAAGTAGAATTTCCCTTTCCAGGCGAATTTACTAGTATGACGGCTGTTCTGATCGCTCTTGGCCACTCGAATGAACACCTCGGCCAATTGATAGCTTATGCGCGCATGAATGGTATCACCCCACCCTGGAGCCAAGCCAAGTAATTGATTTTGAAGATAATGTAATTAATGAATGTGAGCATGCCGATGATCACATTCATTTTTTATTGCTTATCATTTTTTTGTCAGAGTAAGTCAACTGTTCACATAAACTCCATTCCACCTACGCTCACCTAATTTTGTAAAGTATTAATCGCATTAAAGATTACTTGCGTTTCCAGGCATAATATCTGGCCTGACAAACGATCTCAAGCCTATTCTCTTACAGTACAGATCACAAATAAGCACTTGTGAGGGAATCTTTTGCTTGCTTCAAATCTTTCGGAGTTCCTTCAAACAGCACGCGGCCGCCTTTATGCCCACCCTCCGGACCCATATCAATGATCCAGTCAGCATTTTTGATAACGCTGATGTTGTGCTCAATGGTAATGACGGTATTACCGGCGTCCACCAACCGATTGATAATTGAAAGCAAATGGTTGATATCCGACATGTGTAGGCCGGTGGTTGGTTCATCCAGTACATAGACACTGCCTTTTTTATACAATTCACTGGCAAGTTTGATGCGTTGGCACTCCCCGCCTGACAACGTACTCAAAGGTTGTCCAAGCGTTAAGTAATCGAGTCCAACATCACGCATAGCATGTAACTTTTTTTGTATTTCCTTTTGCTGTAAAAAATCAAGTGCTTCGTGAACGGTTAAATCCAGGACGTCGGCGATATTCTTCCCGTCCAACCCATAGGCTAGTACCTCTTCCTTAAATCGTTTGCCCTCGCAGACATCGCAAGGCATTTTGATGCCATCGAGGAAAGCAAGATCAGTATACATTACTCCGGCACCCTGACATTTTTCACACGCCCCTGCGGAATTAAAGCTAAAAAGTGAAGCACTAACTTTGTTGGCTGCAGCAAAGGCTTTCCTGATGTCATCCATGATGCCAGTATAGGTTGCAGGATTCGACCGCGAGGATGTTCCCACCGCCGACTGGTCTATCACTACTGCATCGGGATGTTGTTTTAAAAACGCCTGATGTATGAGTGAGCTCTTTCCCGAACCTGCCACGCCTGTCACAACCGTGAACACACCTTTAGGAATGTCAACACTTACGTCTTGAAGATTATTAACCTTCGCATGCCGGATTGACAAAACACCGGTAGATTTTCTGAAACGATCTTTGAGCAGCGCAGTCTGTTTCATATGTTTCCCCGTAAGTGTATCAGCTTTTAGAAGTTCTTTGTAACTGCCTTCGAAGACAATCTTCCCACCACCGCTACCGGCGCGTGGTCCTACGTCAACGACATGATCGGCAACTTTGATCACATCAGGATCATGCTCTACGACGATAACCGTATTACCTTTGTCGCGCAGTTTCTGCAATAACTCATTGAGTCGATGCACGTCGCGCGGGTGTAGACCAACGCTGGGTTCATCGAAAATATACATGGCGTCGACAAGGCTGCTGCTGAGATGCTTCACCATCTTGATGCGTTGTGATTCACCACCCGATAACGTACTTGTCTCCCGGTCAAGGCTAAGGTAATCAAGACCAATATCGATAAGATGCTGCAGCCGCTCCTTCAATGTAGCTAACATCGGTACAGCTATGGGAGCTGTTATTTTTTCCAGAACATTAATCAGTTCCGTGATTTCCATCGCAGAAAGTTCGGCAATGTTTAGTCCTTCGATCTTGCAATTCAGCGCTGCCTGACTTAGCCTTGCTCCCTTGCATAACGGACACGGTTGCATTCCGATGTAAGGAGCTACTTTCTTTTGTGTGCGTTCTGAAAGTGTTTTCAGGTCTCTTTTTATGTATGCTTTCGTAAACTTCTCAACGATGCCCATAAACGTGACGTTGATGATTCCGCCACCGAAATTCATCTTCACCTTACGAGGTCCGCTGTGCAGCAACAGGTCCATTTCTTCCCTTGTATAGTCGCGCAGTTTTTTGTTCAAGTCAAAAAGCCCTGAGCTTGCATACATCGCATTTTCCCAGGAAGCAAATACGGGTACTTGTATGGCACCTTCTTTTAGTGACTTGTTGAGATCCAGAAAGTTGTCAGCAATCACACCCATCTTTTTTCCAAGGCCGTTGCATTCGGGACACATTCCTTGTGGATCGTTGAACGAAAAAGCATTGGAATATCCAACATGCGGGTCTCCAACACGCGAATACAGCAGTCGCAACACCGGCGCAATATCAGTAATAGTCCCAACCGTGGATGTTGAACCACCTCCCAGCCTTTTTTGGTCTACCACGATAGGCATACTTAAATTTTCGATTGCGTCAGCTTGTGGAGGCGCGTAACGCGGCAGAAAATTCCTGACGAACATGCTGAAGTTCTCATACAACTGTCGCTGAGCTTCCGTCGCAATGGTATCAAAAACAATTGAGGATTTGCCCGAACCGGATACACCTGTAAAAATGGTAATCTTTCGCTTTGGAATTTTAAGAGAAACATCCCTGAGATTGTTCTCGCGAGCGCCGCGGATCTGGATATATTCCTGTTGCATGATTTACTTTTTTGATGTTTGGTTAAGTGATGCAGTTCAAACAGGCAAAAATGAAAAAGGTGCAAAAATAATTGAAATGTAGTTTCGATGCACTACTAAAATTACATTATCGTTTCCACAATTCAGCCATGGCGCCTGTTAAGAAAATGCTCTCCAAGCGGGGAAATCGTGTAACCAACTTCATGGCTAGTGGTGAGTCCGAGATTTTTTAGCTTCCGGATATTTATTTTTAATTCATCCTTTTTCCTATTTAATTTATCCGCCAAGTCTGCGGCCCTTAATTTGGGGTTGTCGCGGATGGTCTTCAAGACGGTCAGGGTCCATGGACCTGCTTTGTCATGACTGTCCAGACGTTCCAACTTCTTTTTCAGTAGTTGAAAGTCGTTTTCGGTGAGTGTAGTTTGCCCTCTCAAGGCAATGCGGGGGTCTTCGGAATAGTAGTGTACTTTTATTTTATAAATCGTTCCTTCATTTACCTTGTTAAGTGATTTTAACAGGCTTTCCGCGCTATCGAATCCTGCGCTAACGGCATCTCTATCCGTTATGCCGGTCAACGATATTTCGGACACATCAGAAATTTCGACCACTGCAATTTCAGTCCGTATCAGGCTCCCTTTGCGAACTGTAGGCTTCTTCCATTTTCGAAATGCAAGTGTAATTTTTCCTGCTTTTATACCTTCAAGATCAGAAAGTTTAAATATCATGGGGCTACTTGTTAGTCAGATCCTAATTTAAAATTAATGGACGTTACATCGAGGAGGACACGGAGAAATTGTGAACGGCGATGCATGCTAAAGTTTATAATGATGACCTTGCGTTGTTTTGATTCTGATAACTCCAATACCTGATTCAGAATACCTTCGTGTAAATCTCAACGGCTGCGGGTTCCTTCACCACTTCCTGCTCCAATATTTCGAAGACATTCTTCTTGATGGTGAGCGCAATATCCCCGGTAGGCAGATCGTTGCAATCCAAACCAAAAGGGTCTTCGATTTCCTCGGCCATCAGTTCGATGCCAAGCATGGCAAAGAAAATAAACATGGTCAGCGGTATTGCGTAAAAACCAAAATCACTGAACAATCCAAATGGCAGAATTAATCCGTATAAAGAAATGAATATCTTGATGTACACAGAATAACTGAACGGTATTGGTGTTTTCTTAATACGCTCGCAAGCTCCCAGAATATCAATCAAAGCTTCACATTGCGGTTTGATGTTGATTAGGTCAGCATCTGTTAATGCTCCGGCACCATAGACGACGCGTATTTTATTATATATCAGCAAAGCAATGTAATTGGGCTTGTGCTGCTTACGATTTAAAGATTCAATTTCTTCCGCTTGCAGATGTACCAGTTCGTCCATTTTCACGCCCTTGCGTAGATGCTCTTTCAATGCAATGGCAAAATTAGAGATGTGCCGGGCAAAATAGAAACGATTCTCTTTATCGGTTGCCGGTAAACAGGCATGTAACAACGTTGCTAGGGTTCGTGTATTGTTTACTAAACTTCCCCATTGCTTACGGCCCTCCCACCAACGGTCATAAGCGGTGTTGGTGCGAAAGACCAGTACAATGCTTAGTACAATCCCCAGCAAAGAAAAGATTCCGGAGTGCAGATGCGGCATAAATCCGTAACGATACATAATGATACAAATAGCCGTAGCGACAACACCAATGAGTAGAACTCCGCGCAGAATTTTTTGCATGGTCCAGCTCTTAGCCAGGTTCCCTATATCCCGGAACCAATTCTTATTAGGTTCATAAACAATCATTGTTTACAGGGTCAGGTTTTTAATATTCTATAAATTGTTCATCAACATAGCACCAGGCCCACCGTTCACCTGGTTCCGCCGAGATGGCCACAGGATGACCGGACGCGGCAGCATGTTTGGAGGCATGACGACTGGTCGACGAATCACAGCACAACGTGACGCCGCATGTTTGACAGGTCCGCAGATGCACCCACCTCGATCCGGTTTTTACGCATTCTTCGCACTCGTGCATGCGGGCTTTCTTAATGTCTTTCCAGTTTTCGAGATGTTCACATGTTGGTTCCATTTCTTATCGTACTAAATTCTTACGTTCAAATTTACACGCGTTCTTTAATTGTCTACTGCAGGACTCATCATGTAAGGCAACAAATTCTTCCCATTGGTAGGTGCTCATCAATAATTTCTGTAATGATGCTTCACCACATTCGGTTAATTCTCGGCCAGATATTCATGCACAAATTTAATAGCCATCGCACCCTCCCCTACGGCCGATGCCACCCGATTCATTGCACCTGCGCGCACATCTCCGGCCGCAAAAATCCCTGGGCTACAAGTTTCCAGCAAATAGGGTTCGCGTTGTAATTTCCATGCTTTCTTAAACGACTCGTATTTGAAAAGATCGCGGCCGGTCTCAATGTATCCCTTTTCATCTTTTATAATGTCCAATTTAAGCCAATCGGTCACTGGCTTGGCACCTATGAAGATAAATAATGCAGAGGCTTTTTCCTGCCGCCGTGACTTTGTGACCATGTTCTCCAAACAGATCTCCTCTAATTTTTCATTGCCATATACCTGCCCCACGATCGTTTCGCCCAGCACATGAATGTTGGGCGTATTGTTGATCTGATCAATGAGATATTGTGACATGGTCGACGACAGATCCCTCTTGCGGATGACAATGAAAACATTCCTTGCGAAGTTCGATAAGTACATTGCCGATTGTCCCGCAGAATTTCCACCACCGACGATGTAAACGTCTCGCTCGCGACAAGCATGCGCCTCGGTGGTCGACGCACCATAATAAATCCCAGCACCGGTAAATTTATCGACGTCCGTTGCATCCAATGAACGGTAGTCTACACCGGTCGTGATAATCACACTCCGCGTATTGATTACGCTACCATCAACAAGCGTGATTATTTTATATTTATCTTTTAAAGAAATATCGACCACTTCCTGTGGGGTGAGTAACTCGACACCAAAACGGACGGCTTGCGAAATGGCGCGGCGTGAAAGCTCAGCACCGCTCAATCCATTAGGGAATCCCAGGTAGTTTTCAATTCGTGAACTGGTGCCCGCTTGTCCGCCGGGAGCACGTCTTTCGACCACTGAGGTATTCAAACCTTCCGACCCACCATATACAGCAGCGGCTAATCCTGCAGGTCCAGCGCCAATAATTGTTACGTCGTACAACGTCTTCGATGCCTTCGACCGCATGCCTGTTTTCTCTCCTACCAGCTGCAGGTTTGGATTTAGCAGGAATGATCCATCTTCAAAAAAAACTGCCGGCAATTCTTTCGTGTCAATTTTGTTAAGCTCGACCAACTCGCGCCCTGTTTCATTGCTTTCAACATCAAGCCATTGATATGGAATTAAATTACCGGAAAGGAAATCTTTTATTTGATGCGATCGTGGTGACCACTGATATCCGGCAATGCGTATACCCTGGAACGGTGGCACGTGATTACTTTGCCATTCCTCCAATTGTTCGTCCAGCGCCGGAAATAATTTTTCTTCCGGTGGATCCCAAGGTTTCATAAGATAGTAATCCAACTGGACATCGTTGATCGCACGGATAGCTGCATCGGTATCTGAGTACGCTGTAAGTAAAATCCGACGTGCATCGGGATAAAGTTCTTTTGCGTGCTGCAAAAAATCTACGCCCAGCATTTCTGGCATTCGTTGATCAGACAAGAACAATGCGACGACTTCATTTTTATTCTTTAAATCTTTCAGCGATTCAAGTGCTTCGGTGGCCGATGTAGTGCTGAGGATGCGAAATTCTTTTCCATATTTACTTCGCAAATCCCGAGACACGGCGCGCAGCACTTGCGCGTCGTCATCCACAGCTAAGAGTATCGGTTTATTCATAGTTATTTAATCGGAAAACAAATTCTAAATTCTGTTCTGCCTGGTTTTGAATGCAGTTCAATTTTGCCATTATGCTGATTGATGATTTGGCGCACAACCTCGAGACCCAATCCAGTACCTTTGCCCATCGGTTTAGTTGTAAAAAACGGATCGAATATTTTATCCTCGATTTCCGCTGGAATACCCGGGCCATTATCAATGATGGACACATTTATAAACTCGCGATCCTTTGATGTTTTGATTTCCAGCACCGGATTTGAAATTCCTTCCATGGCGTCGATAGCGTTGTCAATGAGATTCGTCCAGACCTGATTCATTTCACTGATGAAAATACTAGCGCGCGGTAAATCCACCTGAAAGTTCTCAACGACTTTAACGCTGTCTTTTTTCAGCTTATGTCCAAGCATCGTCAGTGTATTCCGGATGCCGGAATGGATATCGGCCAATTGCTTTTCCGTAGACTGATCCATGTGCGTATAGCCCTTTATGGATGTTACCAGCGTGTTGATGCGTTTAGATGCATGTTCAATGTCACAAACTAATTTGTCAGTGGTAAGTACCTGGTTGATCCAACCGATCACTGGTGCTACGTCTTGCGGCCGAAGCAAACTTCTAAGACGATCAAGATCATCAACGGAAACGGCAAAGTCGGTCAGCGTTTCAGTTAGCTCGTAAGGATTTGAAATTCCGGCAGCTTCAAGCCAACTTGTTAACTCATCTTCCAGCGCCGTCTTCTGTATTAAAGAAAGTGGTATCGCGTCATGACTCTTTATTTTTGAGAAGACCCAGTCATTAACCTGGTCAACGGTTTCATCATTAGCCTGGATTTTAATAACGCGTTTAAAATTTTCCGGAGTACTAGACAAATGTTTTTTTAATTCTTGCGCACTTCGCACTACCGCGGCTGACGGATTATTCAATTCATGCGCCAGTCCTGCGGATAATTTGCCAAGCGCCATCATCTTATCATTTTGAAGCTGTTGTTTGGTGAAACTACGCACACGATCAGTCATGTTATGGACAAGCACTTCGGTGATATCGTGACATTGACAGATAAGATCATGAAAGTTGTCTCGATGAAGTGAAAACAAAATTGACTTCCCCTCCGAAATGCCCTCAGCCACAGCCGATTTCATTCGTGAGTACGGAAGGCGCCCTAAGATATCCAGTGGTTCGTAGGTTCCCAGGTTCCGACGGCCATTGGGCTGATTGATGTACAATGTAACGCCTCCTTCCAGCACGATTTGAAAACTGTCGATCATATCACCGTGGCTAAAGACTTTTTCTCCATCCGCATACGTTCGCGTCGTGCCATGGTCGACTAACCATTGAATCTGCTGATCTGGGACCGATGCAAATTCCGGTACGGCTTTCAACGTTTGAAAGAGCTCTTTGGCCATTGATAAGGGGATTTTCGATAATAATAACAGAAAAAGATTACTACTGCAAAAAGGATAAAAATTGAATTGGTTTTAACCCCTCAATCAAAAAACAATATCGATTGTTCTGAGTTTTTGGTTAAACTATCCTATATAATTTTTGGTTAATCTTTTATGAATGATTTAGCTACACCGACACCCGTCACGCGCTCTTCTTCCGTGGATATTTATTCGAGGATCGATCAATATAATAAAGTGCGACAGCATTCCATTTCGGTTTGCACGCCATTGTACACCGAAGATTATGTGGTACAGCCAAGTGCAGATGTCAGCCCACCAAAATGGCACCTGGCACACACTACCTGGTTTCTGGAAGAAATGATCCTTGCAAAATATTCCCCGGACTATCAACGTTTTCATCCGCGCTACGCTTTTCTTTTCAACAGCTACTACAATAGTTTGGGCGATAGGGTATTAAGACCACAACGTGGAAATATGTCGAGGCCAACAGTCGATGAAATCCTTGCGTATAGGCAGCACGTAGATGAACACATGCTCACGCTGATACCGAAAGCCAGCGATGAAGTATTAGATCTGATTGAAATCGCTTTGCATCATGAACAACAGCATCAGGAACTGTTATTGACGGACATAAAATACATCCTCGGTCATAATCCACTCTTTCCACCATACAAGAAAAATTTTAAAGAGGTTTTCTCCCTTGAGAAGGATCATTATTTCAGGAAAATTGAAGATGGAATGTACACCATCGGCCATGCCGGCGATGGATTTGCGTTCGACAATGAGGGCAGTCAGCATCAGGTTTATCTAAATGCGTTTGAAATACGTCAGACTCTTGTAACGAATTATGAATATCTACAATTTATAGACGCAGGCGGTTACCAGGATCCCACGTACTGGCACAGCGATGCGTGGACATGGCTGCAGGAGACCGGCATCAATAGCCCTATGTACTGGCATTTTATAGACAATGCATGGAACCGGTATTCGCTTAGTGGCTTACAGGAGTTGCCGTTGGATGAACCGGTAACGCACATCAGCTATTATGAAGCAGCGGCCTACGCGGACTGGTGCAAGATGCGACTGCCAACTGAATTTGAATGGGAGGCTGCTTGCGACCATTTCCAGTGGGGGCAGCGTTGGGAGCATACCGCGAGCGCCTATCTACCTTATCCAGGCTATTCAAAACCGGAAGGTGCACTCGGCGAATACAATGGGAAGTTTATGGTTAACCAAATGGTGCTGCGAGGTGCTTCCATCGCTACACCTCCAGGACATGCACGAAAAACCTATCGCAATTTTTTTCAGCCACCCATGCAATGGCAATTTACCGGTATACGCCTTTGTAAAAAATAATCTACCATAACAATGAATATTGAGGTAACGTCGGATATTATTCACGTCGTGGAGAAAGGTCTTCTCCGTGAACGTAAGTCACTTCCAAGTTGGCTTTTCTATGATGAAAATGGAGATCGTATATTCCAGGAGATCATGCGTATGCCTGAATACTATCTCACGGCATGTGAATATGAAATTCTCCAGATGAACAAGGGAGATATTTTAAAACGTTTTCATCGTTATGGACCATTTCAGTTGGTTGAACTTGGGGCGGGTGACGGTATGAAAACTGAAATTTTACTAAAGCATTTCGTAGCCGAGAAGACAGATTTCTCCTATCATCCGATTGATATATCATCGTCCGTATTGGAACAGTTGCAGCGACGTTTACAGAAAAGTCTGCCAGCGTTGCGTTATTATCCGCAGCAAGGTGAATACATCGATGCGCTCAGCAAGCTCAACCTGAGTTCGGAACAACGAAAAGTGATTTTATTCCTCGGTTCCAACATCGGCAACTTTACGCTCAAACGTGCCAAGGAATTTCTCAAGCACGTTAGCGCTTCCATGCATGTTGATGATCTCTTTTTCTTAGGTGTTGACTTAAAAAAGGATCCGCGCGTGATCCGTCGCGCATACGATGATGCAACGGGTATTACAAAACGGTTCAATATGAATTTGCTTTCGAGACTCAATCGGGAACTGGGGGCGAATTTTATGTTGGATCAGTTTGATCACTATGCTACATATGATCCCGAAACAGGAGAGGCTAAAAGTTACCTGGTTAGTCTGCGCGAACAGGATGTTTATGTGGACGCGTTGAACCGCAACATACACTTCGCCCGTTGGGAATATATCCACACGGAAGTTTCCCTCAAGTACGATCAGCCCATGCTTGAGGAACTTGCGGAAATAAGCGGGCTTCAAATTATCAAACAGTATTGGGACGGAAAACACAATTTTACGAATGTAATTTTTGTGAAGCCGAGATGAACGATTAAAGGGTACGCCGCTGAAGATGACGGGGTACGGCTACCCACTCAATGAACTCGAATACTAATTCAGTAATGATTGCTAAAATTGCTGATGGAATTGCTCCGGTTAAAATCATGTTCATGTTGTTTAACGCCAGCCCGGTTACGATGAATTCCCCTAATCCTCCGGCACCAATAAAGGCAGCGAGTGTAGCCGTGCCTACATTGATGACGGCAGCCGTGCGGATACCGGTTAAAATCATGGGTTTCGATAACGGTATCTCTACTAGCCATAATTTTTGCCATGCATTAAGTCCTATACCAGAAGCTACATTTTTTAATACGGGATCTACCGTATGAAGTCCGACGACTGTATTGCGTAAAATGGGAAGTAAGGAATAGAAAAACAGTGCAATCACGGCTGGGAGTTTTCCGATTCCGACCAGAGGAATCATCAACGCAAGCAACGCGATCGAAGGAATGGTTTGGAGAATTCCCGCAAAATACAAGGCTACTTTTGATAACCTTGGAAACCTGTATAGCAGTATTCCCAACGGTACCGCTACGCTGATGGAAGCCAGCAGCGCAATGAGCGTTAAAGTAATATGTTCTCCGGTTTTTTTTAGAATGAGGGCGCTATCGCGTGACTGCGATTTGCTATCTTGATTTAGAATACCTTTTAGAATTAGAAAACTCCGAGCGATTTCCGAATGACTCTTCTTTTCAAATAAAGCCTTCGCATTGAGTTGCTGCATTTCTGCTTCGGTGATTTTCGATGACAAGGAATTCAAAAGTTTTTTTGCACGGTCCGGAAGTTTCGCTGAATAGAACGAAACGGCCTGGTACGCTGAAAAGAATTCTTTATCATCCTTCAGAAGCACGAGTTTGTAATGATTGATTTCACCGTCGGTCGCATAGGCATCCGTGATGTTGATCTTATTTTCAATTATTGCCTGATAGGCCAAACCATGTTCCAGGCCAATCGCCTGCTGAGGAAGCCCATAAGCAACTGCAAGGTTTTTCCAGCCGTCATTTCGTTCCAAAAATTCATAGCTTACGCCGATTTTTAGTCCGGGATGATTTTTAAGATCTGAAATGTTTTCAACGTTTAATCGCTCCGACAATTCAGCAGACATTACCAATGCATACGTATTATTAAAACCATAAGGAGGAGAAATCTCCAACTGGAACTTATTGAGAAGTTGCGCACTGAGAACTTCCCAAGGCGCAGACCGTTCGGACTTGAGTATTTCTGCAGCAATGGTTCCAGTGTACTCCGGATATACGTCAATCGCGCCGGTGCGAAGTGCTTCAAAGCTTACCATTGTTCCTCCCAGATTAAATTTTCGATCAACGGTATAGCCACCCGCTTCGAGTATTTGAGAGATCATTTCGCTTAAAATATACCCTTCGTTAAAATGCTTTGCTCCTACCCGGATGGTTTGTTGACCAAGCGAGACCCGGAAAGTGAGCATGCAGCATAACAGGAATATAAGCCTCATAGATCGATGTTTTCAGAAAGTAACTGCTTCAGTTGTTCCTTGTCGCCCTGCCTGACTATCTTTCCTTCCCTTAACCAAACGAAGTAATCGGCAAGTGTTAAGGCTTCCTGCTTGTTGTGCGTAATCAGCACTACGGTACGCGGTTCATTTTTTTGACTTTTTAACATATCTTGAAAAATAGAACCTTTGGTTTCGTCATCCAGCGAAGCAAACGGTTCATCCATCAGCAGCACGGGGGGATTAAGAAACATCGCGCGACACAGCCCTACGCGTTGTTGTTCTCCACCCGAAAGCTGATGAGGATATTTCATTAAGTATGTGGAAGGAAGTTGCACTAAGTCCATCAGGTAATTTATTCGGGCCACAATGGACTTCGTTTCCGCCTTGGCGATATGCGCTAACACACTCATGTTTTTTTGTATTGTAAGATGTGGAAACAGACCAATGTTCTGTACGACATAGCCGATCTTCAGTCTTGTGGCATGAATGGATTCATAGCGGATCGGCTGCCCAAACAGTTTAACAATGCCGCTCTTAGGTTTCACCATACCGTTGATGGTTTGCAGCAATGTTGTTTTCCCGCTCCCGCTTTTGCCGAGAATAGCGGTGATTTTATTTTTTTGAAAGTTGTAAGATATGTCTGCTAAGACCCGTTTGTCGCCATAGCCTTGAGCAATATTTTCCAAGCTGATAACGGATTCATCGTTGATCGTCTGATTATTGTACGGTATGTCTCGAGTATCCATCGTACGGAGCTTCCCCACTAAAAAGATTGATGCAGGATAAAGGTTATTCGATAAACAATCAATAGTAAAAGGGCAAATTCATTAAATAAAGCACCACCCGATAGTAAACGAGATGCTTCCCTTCTACCGGATTCCTCTAGTTTAAGCCCACCCCATTATTCCCATTATCGCTCTCGTCTTTCTAAAGTATCTTGGTGGTTGTGCTTACTAATAATAATGTGCCGACAGTGTCTGTGCAAAAATAAATTCGAACCGATGTCCGGATTTCTGAAATGAGCGTGTCTTACCCGCATGAGAATTCTTTTTTTGTTTGTCTTCGCGCTTTCAAACATCATTCCATGTTATGGATATGTTTTGCACGATACTACTTCCAATGTGCGTGTATCGGCTAAATTACAGGTGTCCAACGTCGGACTGGCACCCGTACCTGCATTCTCGTTTAATAGTCCAATTGTCTTTGGTTTTTTAACCGTCAAAAAACAAGCGTTTAGCTTTGAACCGGATGTCGCGGTGGGGATGAATGGTAAACCGTGGATGACCAACAACTGGTTCAGGTTTACTGTATTCGACCGAAATAAATGGAAAGCTAATCTTGGCGTGAATCCTTCCCTGTTTTTCGAATACGAAACGTTAGGTTCAGGTGAAAAGATTATTCGTACACAACGCAACCTGACGTTTGAAGCTGCTGTTACGTATAAATCTAACGGCTGGAATCTGGGGTTTTTGTTTATGAACATTAACGGGTGTGATCCTGGAACATTGTCGGGAAATTTTTTTAATATACACGGGGAGTTCACTGCGGTGCACATCAGGGAAAAGATCTTCTTCAATCTAAAGCCTCAATTATTCTATTTCAACTTCAATAGTAACAGCGATGGTTTTTTTGCCGCCAGCGCCTTAGACATTAAACACATCAACCTTCCATTAACCGTTTTTACCCAGGGTGTTTTACCACTATGGGCAGATTTTCCAACGACGGGCTTTAAATGGAATTTCGGTATGTTAATAATTTTATAAATATTTCATCAAACTAAATTTGATTTCATTATGCAACGATTTATGTTCATTGTTCGTGAAGACTTAAAAAAAATTGGTAAACTCACCGATAAGGAAAGACTTTCGAATGTACCAATTCCCCATGAATGGCTACGTTCCCTTGCTGAATCGGGTAACTATGTTACCGGTGAGGCCTTGGCAGTGACAGGACGGTATGTGTCAAAAAATGAAGTGCTTTCGGATGGTCCTTTCATTGAAGCAAAAGAGGGTATCAGTGGTTTTGATATCATCCTGGCGGAAAACCTTGAGCAAGCTGTTTCTATTGCTCAGACCAATCCCCTAGTTGCATCGGGTGCTGCCATCATAGAAATCAGGCCATTTCTGTTCCAAGACCAAGATGAGTTTTTCAAAAATTCCTAAAGTTGAAGTTTCCGATGGATACCCTCCAGCGCGCCGTTGACAAATTGTACAAAGAACGTTTCGGGCAACTTGTTGCGTCCTTGCTCTACTCATCGCGTGACATTGACCCGGCGACCGCGGAAGATATTGTACAGGATTCGTTTTCAGTGGCACTTTCTCATTGGGCACAAAACGGCATCCCACTCCACCCATCCGCGTGGATTTTCAAAGTGTGCAGGAACAAAGCACTCAATACGCTCCGCTGCAAAGGTCGGATGGAAGGATTGTCGGAGCGCACGCCGATTCAGACGGTGGAGTCTCGTTTCACTGAATCGGTACTTGACGATCACACACTCTCGTTGCTGTTTGCCGCTGCCCATCCGGACCTTGCGCCTAAAATACAGATCGTTACAACGTTGAAGTATGTGATAAACCTGAAAGTAGAAGCTATCGCCAAATGCCTGGCGATGACGCTTGACAGTGTGGATAAGTTGCTCGTCCGCGCACGCCAGAAAATAAAAGATGAAAAAATATTGTTGGAGGAACCACGGTTGACAGAACTGAAGCGGCGACTTCCAACGGTTCACAAAATAATTTATCTCATTTTCAATGAAGGTTACAAGTCATCGTGGGGCAACGAACTGATACGGGAAGAGCTTTGCGAGGAGGCTTTGCTGCTGAACAGAGCATTGATGGAGAACGGCCTGGGCAACAAAGAAACAGCTGCGCTTCATGCGCTAATGTTATTTAACAGTGCCCGTTTCAAATCTCGGTTTGACGTGAATGGTGAATTGGTGGAATTGGAAAACCAGGATCGTACGCTATGGAATCATAACTTGATTTCACTAGGAAATCATTATTTGAATGAATCACAGTGTGAAACATTATCGAGTTATCACCTCGAAGCCTATATTGCATACCTCCACAGTACGGCGCCTACGTTTGAAGCAACAGATTGGAAAATCATCACGCAAATGTATGCTATCTTACTGAAGAACAATCCGAATCCATTTATCCGGTTAAGTTACGCTGTCGCGCTCTATTATGATGGCAGAAAGGAAGACGCATTCAGAACACTGCAAGAACTACAGCGTCTTTCATTTTTCAACCGGTATTACTTATTCAATTTGACTTTAGGAAAATTACACCATCTTGAAGGCCGTGATGCAATAGCCCGTACTTTCTTGACGGAGGCAATAGGACAAACAAATTTCCTTAAGGAGAAAAATTTTATTGCGCGGTTGTTAGCTAGCCTGGGGAACTAGTTAATTGAAAGTTGTAGTCAGCATGACGGAACCGAAGTTGTTACTTGCTAAACACCTCAATTACCATCTCCTCTCCCTTTTTAATATCGACGACATAATCACTTTTATCATTGGGACGTTGCCGTGCGAATACGTGCTGATTATCAATGCTGGGCGATAGGTCCCGTTTTCGAAGGAACTCTCCCCATGCGCGCTTGTCTTGTTCAGTAAGGGTGCCATCGCGTTGTTTGGCCATCATCTCAATCATGAATGGATGTCGTGAGTTGCTTATCCAGCGCGTAGCATCTTGTCTCACTTCGATGCGGTACTTCCCCTCCACCGGTCCTTGATTCGCAGGAATGGTAAATCTTCCCATTTCACCCGTACCGGTATTGTTCATGTAGATTACAACGGGTGGAGCTTCCGGTCGATTGACAGGTGTTAAAATGGCCATGCCTTTTATGAGTGGTTTGCCATCGAGTTTAATTACACCTGACAAGGCGATCTGCGGTTTGTCGGTCAGGTATCCGCCTGCAGCCATCCAGTTGTACAGTAGCGCTGTCCATGTTCCTAAAACAGGATCACCAATAGCAAAGCCTGATCCATGCACGCCGTTACGGAAGAAGTGTGCTTCAACAGGTGCACCGGCGCGGAACATGCGGTGATACAATTCTACCATACCGGCTGTTGCTCCCCTATCTTCGGCCGTACCATACATGAACGTCGGCGGTAAATTGGCAACTGTAGCTGAATCAACACTTGAAGGAATCTGCAGGGCTCCATATGCAAGGATCATGAAATCAGGTCTTGTTGAAAAGCGATCCAAGGGGTCTGTCGTACCACCTTGACCAGGTATCGCATTCAATGTCATGTCAGCAATTAAATTAGCGCCAGCAGAAAAGCCAATCGCGCCTACCCTCTCGGGAGAAATGTTATAATCACGCGCATTCGAGCGTATGTATTGCATTGCCCGTTGTCCGTCTTTCACCCAATCCGTTCGCGTATAAAGTGGTCTTAGCCTATACCGCAGCACAAATGCTGTGATGCCATGATCTTTCAGCCACTGTGCTACCAGAACGCCTTCGTGGTCCACGGCGCGGATGGTGAACCCTCCTCCAGGCACGACCAATATAGCCGCACCGTTGCGTTTAGATGGCTCGGGAATAAACGGTATGATCGCTGGTTTGTCTTCGTCTGTGGTGCCTGTTGCACCAGGCGCACCGTTCGGCCACAAGAGAATGGGGTCTGCCAGTTTCTGAGCGATTGCTGACGACGATAGGGTTACCCATGTGGCAAGGATTAGGGGTATCAAGTTTTTCATGATCAGTAAAGAATTACGTTTCTCATTTCAAGGTAGCGGTTGTTTCATTTTTTTATATTCGTCCCCATTTGAATGCATATTAACATGGTTTATTCAGGTCTGCTTTTTTCCTAATAAAAATATTTATTTCCGGACGGTAGCTTGGCTAATTGTTTAATATTTGAACCATCAGCCAATCGTATTGTGTATGGCATTGGGTCGCATTGTATGTGAATGTAATGTTGAATAATGCGCTGCTTGAATATCGTCTACGGAATCTTTCAGTAGTCAATTTCCTAAATATAAAGTTTGAATAATCAGGAATTACGTTTATCGCGTCAAATTTTACCTTGGATAGCTTGTCCTTGCAACTACATAATCTAATTTGAAAAATACTTTTAACCTTGCCCATTTCCAGTTGTTAACCTTTAAACTAAACAAACTATTTATGCCAGATTTAAAAAACATGAAGGTCGCTATTCTCACAGAGAATGGCTTTGAGCAGTCCGAATTGACCAGCCCGAAAGACGCAATGGAAAAGGCTGGGGTAAAGGTAGAGATAGTGTCTCCTCAGTCAAAAGAGGTGAAAGCATGGGATGTGGACAATTGGGGTATTACCGTTCCGGTAGATGTTACACTCGATAAGGCAAATCCCGAAAGCTATGATGGATTAATGCTGCCGGGCGGTGTACTCAATCCCGATAAACTCAGGACGAATCAGAAAGCAATTACGTTTGTAAAACACTTTTTGGAGCATGGCAAACCTGTTGCAGCCATTTGTCATGGTCCTCAGACATTGATTGAAACGGAAATGATCGAAGGGAAAAAGATGACTTCTTACCCCGCCATTAAAACAGATTTGATCAATGCGGGTGTCAACTGGGTAGATGAAGAGGTCGTTGTAGATCATGGTCTGGTTACAAGCCGCTCGCCAAAAGATCTGAAAGCCTTCAATAAAAAACTTTTGGAAGAATTAGCCGAGGGCGTACATGCATAGAATTTTGCGCTGCTTCGATGTTCGATGTTCGTTGTTCTGTGATTCGACTAATAACATGGAATATCGGATGTCGAACTTCGAATGAGCTCAAATGCCTTTCTTCAATGCTGAACAAGTTTCGAGACACGCGCTGAAGCAGGCTTTAGCAGAATTGAAGCTATTGGGTAAAACTGCATCGCCACTTCGCAAATTTCCCTTCTCTTCCGTATCCGATAGTCCTCACCGAATTACCCTGAAGCTCCCTAGCACATTTTGTTTTGTCAACTGAGATGGTGTAAATCCTGAAAACGATCGAATCTCATTGTTAAAATGGGGTTGGTCAAAGTAATTATATTGATAAGCTGTCGTCGTAAGAAACTCGCATGGCTGGTTGCTTAATGATCTTAATACTTTTTGAAAGCGAAAAATTCGCTGCAGCTTTTTAGGACTGACGCCCACATGCTTATTGAATAACCGGGCGATGTGTTGCTGTGATCGTCCTATTTGACCTGCAATTTCTTTTACTGAAATTTCATCTGGTTGTTGTAATAAGGAGGTAACAGCTGGAATACACGATTCTTCACTTGCTTGGGCAAAAGCGGCCTCTAGCCAATTGCATAACATGCTTAATCGCCGATGAAGGCATTCGGTGCTGGCCATTTCATCGGAGATTTTCTGAAATTTCTGTTTGTTAATAACATCCAGTTCAAACTCGGAATCTATAAATTCAGACATAGGAATCTTCATCAGGTGAAATGCTCCAAAGGGTTTGAAAATAACACCGACCTGCTCGAAGTTTCCGTGGTACTTCAAATCCAAATACGAAGTTGCAGGGCCCGCGAAAAAATTATTTTTCCAAGTAGCAAGAGCCCCATTTGTACGCGTTATACTAACGGCACCGCCAAAATTAAAAATCAAGCAACTGCCACCATCGGGCACGATTCTTTCGCTGCGTATTTCCTCTTGGCCTTGGGAAGCCCAAACAGCAGCAACAAATGGGTGTAAATGGTGTGAGATGTTTTGGAAGGCTATTTCCATACGGGCCAGCTTTCGTGTGGCAAACGGATTTACGTTCTAAAAGGTTGTCTGCCAACAGCGCTCATTTTTTATCAGTTTTTAGTCAAGAGACTAGTCATGCAAAAAAGCATTGAGAACATTGAAAGAATTTTTTTCGATGTTCATTTTTTCCAATCAACACTCACCTCACGATAATTTCTTTGCATCATAAAATCAAAACAAATGAAAACTAGAACCATGTTTCTCGTCCCTGCCATTATCATTACCGGCTACCTGGCCATTAGTATCGTCCTTCATCATTACTTATTCCCCTTGGAAAAAATTGACTATGCAAGTTATTTTAAACCGGGGGACCAATTAAACAGTGTTGCGGAAGGTTTTAATCAAACAGTTGTATCAGTGGAAGGTGAATGGCTTGATTCACGCCTGGTGATTCAACCCCATGCACCTGGCCCGCCTGAACATGTTCATACGGAGTTTGATGAAACATTCACAGTAAAGGAAGGCGTGCTGAGCGTTCTTATTAATGGTGAACACAAGTTGATCAGGGCTGGTGAATCGGTATTGATCCCAAAAGGAACGGCGCATAAACCCTTTAATGAATCCGATCACATTGTAATCGTTGAAAACCAGGATGGTAGAAAAAGTTTTCCGACAAAGTTCGCTTACTATTTAAAGCAACTGTATCCTGTAATTGACGAGATGGGAAAAGATATCAGCTTGCTCAGGCTTACGCTGCAGATGTCGGTATACGGCAATGACATGGATACATGGATTGCTGGACCACCCATTGGTTTGCAACGCGCTATCCGCTTTACGGTTGCTCCGACTGCGAGACTTTTGGGTTATAAAAATTATTATAAGCCAGGCTTAAGGGTTCAGAGATGAGGATTTCGAAATGAAGGAGATGCACGGACCTGAGAATCCGCACGCGTCGTTACGCATTTTCTTTTGGCGCACCGTAGTTACTTTTCCTTCTGTCATGCGGGCTTACCTCATTCAGTTACCGTGCAACGCCCATCACATTTTCGTTGAATTTCCTTAAAAAGATTTGCATCTTTAGTAAAGACCTACCCCGTGCTGTATGAAAAAGTTCCGCGCGTCTCTCCTTGCTGTTTTTCTGCTGGCCTCGGTCCAAGCTTGTATTGCCAACGCTATCCTTATTCCGATGGACGAGGCTCAGAAGAATCATCTGAAATCGTATGGCCTAGCTTTTGACGCACTGCAACGGGGTGGCTATCTAGATTGGCTGTTGAATTACCGTGGCGGAAGTTTTCTCTTTCCATACGAGCAATACATTCACTCCGAGTGTGTCGTTCGGGGTATTTCATTTGAAGTTTTGTCTAGTGCAGCCGTTAATGCTATCCTGACAGAAATTGAATCTCCTGCAGTAAACATGAATGTTGTGCGGCTTGAAAAGTCCCCGCGCATTGCTGTTTATTCTCCCAAAGGCGAGTTCCTGAAAGATGAAACGGATGCAGTTATTACCGTGCTGGATTATGCCGAGATACCTTATACCATTATTTACGACGAAGAAGTTGTTGGAGAACAATTGGTTAAATATGACTGGCTTCACTTGCATCATGAAGATTTTACTGGCCAGGCAGGGCGGCACCTTAGACCGGAGTCTCAGCTGGAAGCAGACCTTCAAAAAATTACTGCCAGTAAACTGGGGTATGCTAATGTAACGGCGATGAAGTTGGACGTAGCCAAAAAAATAAAAGGATTCTGCGCCGGCGGTGGCTATCTTTTCGCAATGTGCTCTGGTGCCGAAACGTTTGACATTGCATTGGCCGCAGACGGCGTAGATATCAGCGAGACGATGTACGATGGTGATGAGGTGGATCCGGATGCCCAGTCGAAACTCGACTTCTCGAAGACACTCGCCTTTGAGAATTTTACAATGGAGCCCGGGTACAGTCGGCGGTTTTCTGATATCAATACTGGCTGGGGAGATTACTGGCAACGCAGCAACGACTTTTTTAGCCTTTTCCAATTTTCCGCAAAGTGGGACATCATCCCGTCCCTGCTAACGCAGAACCATGAGCACGCCATCCGGGAGTTTATCGGACAAACCACAGCATTTAGCAAGTACGTTGTAAAACCCGCTGTACTGGTATTGGCGGAGAACAGACGGCTCAATAATGTCAGATACATCTATGGAGAATTGGGCCGGGGACACTGGACTTTTTATAGCGGGCATGACCCGGAAGGAACTCCAGGTCGTTGGAGGGAACCTACGGACCTCAACCAACACCCGAACTCACCAGGATACAGGCTTATATTGAACAACGTATTGTTTCCTTCAGCAAAAAAGAAAAAGCAAAAAACATGATCATCATTTTTGAATCAATCAACGACTTGATCATGTTTTAGGAGGCAGTTCTCTGGTGACATTCGATCTAACTGACCAAGAGTTATAAATCTATTATGATAACTGAGTTTAGCGAGGTGACTAAAAAAGCCACCGGGAATGATGGCTTTTCATTTATGAGAATTGCTGTTAAGCTGTAACACCTTCTCTGAATTGTCTTGCGCGTTTTTCCATTTCTTCGTCGTCTACATCTTCAACGTGAGTTGCAATCCACCATTCATTTCCCCAATTGTCTTTGACGCCGGAGGAACGATCACCGTAAAACTCGTCAACAGGCTCCCGTAACGAAGTACCATTGGCATTTAAGGCTTTCTTGTATGTGTCGTCAACATTGTCAACATACAAGTATAGTCTACAGGTTCCAGCGGGATATTTCTCGGTAGCGTCACTGACCATAATTTGTGAATCACCGACCTGAATACTGGCATGCATTACCTTGCCGTCTTGTGTTTTCATGATCGCTGTTGTTTTTCCATCAAATGACTGCTCGATAAACCGAATAAGTTCATTGGCACCATCCACAACCAGGAATGGAGTAACCGTGTGCATTCCCTCGGGAACTGCCTTCACGGATTTGCTTTTTTGGTTTTTGCTTTGCTTTTCCATGGTGTTTTTATTTTAGTGGTTATTAAAGGAAAACGATCCATAACGGGGTTTGTTCACGAGGATTTTGGTACGAAAGCCCAACCTGGAACAGCCTTGAGATTTAGCAAAAATTTACAAAAAAAACAGGTCATTGCGTTTTGTTACTGACAGGGGGTTGTCACCGAGTGTTTGTTCCTTTGAAGCATATCAAAATCAACAAAGCCATGCAACAGCTTACATTGTTCAGCAATAACACGTCTCGCTCCGTACGGAAAAATATTAGTAAACGCGGCCGGAAGAATGTGCGGCCGGCTACCTCCGCTGCTCCACGATGGGATTTATGGATACAAGAGGCAGATTCAGAAAAAGAGATGGCGCTTTTTTTCCTGGACATCCGTAATTTTACACCCCTTGCCGAGAAACACCACGCTTTTGATGTTATACACCTTGTCAAAAAACTTTTTTCAACGTTTCATAATATCATCCGGGTGCATCATGGTCAGATCATCGAAACTTCCGGTGATGGGTTTTATGCTGCTTTTGGCTTTAACAGTGATGTGAGCCGGGCAGTGAATGATTCGGTAAACGCCGGCATGGCCATATTGAAGACCCTCGAAAAACTAAACTCGGAATCTTTTGAACAAAACCTCCATCAACGCATAGATATTGGGATTGGTGTACATGTTGGAAAAGTTGCAACCGGCAGCCTACATCTTGGATCGAAGGATCATTTTGTGGTAATGGGCTATCCTGTGAATGTGGCTTCAAGGATACAGGCAGCGACGAAAGAGCTCAACAACAATTTCATTGTGTCATCGGAGATTTTTAAGATGTTGAAGAATCCTGAGTTCTCCAATGAGCCGGTCAACATACGATTAAAAGGTGTAACAGATACATGTGATGTACATCTGTTGGGGAGATCGTATGGGAGGTAGTGGATTACACGAAATCCGGTCGCATGATAAAATTACTTATTCAATCTTGACCGAATAACTAACTATATACTCATCATTCAGGAGCAGGTGCACGATGTGTGTTCCCTTCGATGCGAAAACATGATCGATGTTGTATACGCCATCGTCGGAATGGGATACCGTGGGAACCACCACGTTTGATTGACCAGCGCGAATGAACTGTAAGGTTACATTTTCAAATTTATCATTACCCTGCTTTGCAAAGCGAAATGAAATCGGTTCCCCTTTTTTGCCAGCCACGTCGAATGTTTCGGGAAATTGTGGGTTAATGTTATAGCGAAAGGCGCCTCGGTAAATAAGCGGCCCATTTAAGAAAGCTTGTATTGTGGGTTTCTCACCCAATAACAGCCACGATGAATCCAACGGATAATGACTTCTTACAAACAAGGAAGGATCTGCTAGAAAATAACTGTCGTCGTACTTCTTAATAAAACGCTTCAGTGTGGCATCAATCGAACCGCTCGACCATGTTGCGTCGCATAAAAACCAGTGGCCATCAAGTTGTATGGCATTCCAGGTATGATTCGCGGTAGCTTGTCCCCGCACATTAGCGTGTGCGGTCCTTCCGTAACCATCGATGACTTCACAATTAAGTCCGGCATGCAATGCTAATTCCTTAACCAGGTAGGCATATCCCGAACAAACGGTCTTTCGATCCGTCATTAACGTATGGAATACCCGCTTCCCAAACTTCCTATTCCATGCGTCAAGCGCTTTAATATCTTTAAGTTTTTCACGGACGCGCTTATTTTCTACGTATAGACCATAGTCATTGTCAATATTCGTGCAGATCCAGGAGTAGATCGACCTGAATTTTTCGACCTCGGTAGGAAGTGTTCTTGTCAGTTTGTCGGCCAGCAGCGGGAGGTCTTGAAGCGAATGCTGAGGATACAACGCTGCAATGCTGTCGGCTTTGCTAAAATCTGCTTCACTGAAATCCTGGACTTGCGCACTCAGCGTGAATGAATACGCGATGATAATTAAGAACAGTAAAGGAGTCTTAAATTGTTTCTCCATAAAATGATCAGAAGAGATTCTTAACTTTTTTCCACCATCGAAGAATGCCAGAAGTAGTTTCTGTGTAGGCGCTATCAACATTTACTTCACCCATCAAGTGAACGTACTCAAGTGTTATCTTGACTTCCAATACCTTCGACTCGCTCTTAACCACACGATATTCTTGTGTATCGTATCCGATAAAACTAAAGATCAATACGTCTCCCTCTTTTAACTTTTGAGGGAACTCAAATTGACCGTTAATATCTGTGGTTGCTCCAACGTTGGTTCCCTTCAACAGAATGTTAACCCCTGCTACCGGTTGATTGTCGTATGGATCCGTCACCACACCTCTTATTGTATAATCGTCTGCAATTATTGGTGTGCTTTCATTGAATTGCTTGCCTTGACAGTGTATCTCTGTATTTGTTTTTGCCGGTGGAAGATTGGCAGATCCTTGCTTGCTGACAAAAACAAACAACAGGCTCAGCACCCCGGCCTTAAGCAAGGTAAGACCCGGGCGAATTTTAGGCAGCACCTGTTGTTGATATGCTTTTAGTTGTTGAGGTCGGAACCGCCCGCAGGTTTGAGTAGCATTGGTGGTAAAATAGCCAAATATTTCTTCATCGTTCATATTGGTAAAGTCAATAACCGTTTTGTTGCAGGAGGCGCAGAATCCACCCTGAGCTCGCGCTGTAAAGCTGTTCCAATTTTCCGAGCATGCATGGGGAATGCTTAATGATAAGTGTTTCATTGGTGATGTTTTTACGGAAGATGCAGCGTAAGACCAAATTCCATAAAGAATTTTATTTTTTTATTCCGATGTATGAAAACTTGAATAAAGAACACCCCTACACCTTTATTATGCCTCGCGAAGTTAAGTTTAGACGATAAACTTTCCCCTAACGGTTTGGGCTAAAGACATTTCCTACAAATACCGCTCAAGATTCTTTTTGAAGAAATGCGCACTATCGGTAATACTTTGAATCGGGTCTTTGGCAAAGTTTCCACCTTGCTCCAGGAAATACAACTGCATCCCTGCACGAGAAGCTTCGGGAAGGATTACCGTATAATCGATGGAACCGTTGCCCAGCTCTGTGTAATCCCTGCTCACTTTATCCATATCTTTGATATGCCACATAACAAAGCGTCCTGGTTGTTTGCTGAACAACTCCGCAGGGGTGAGCTTTGAAGAATGCATTACCCAGTAAAGATCGACTTGTAATTTAACAAGTGCCGGATCTGTTTCCTGCATAATAATATCGTATCCATTCTGCCCGCCGTGATCGGCGAATTCAAAATCATGATTGTGATATGCAAATCCCAGTCCTGCTTTCGTGACTTGTTCACCAACGCTGTTTAGTTTGCTTGTGAGCAATTTGAATTTTTCCAATGTGCGTGATTCGGGCATTAACCACGGCCACGTGATGTATCGTTGACCGATAGCATGAGCACCTTCGATACACTGATCCACATATCGCTCCAATGCATCTGCTGGTGTATCCAAATAACGAAAAAGATCGTAGTGACCGCTGGACGTTGTTAGGTGGTTATCGTCAAGAAGTTGTTTGAAGGCGGATGCTTTTAAACCGTAGTACATCCTCTCGTCACCGTTGTAACCATAAGTTTCAAGATCTTCATATCCCAACGACGCAATCTGTTTTAATGTGCCAGTGAGATCGCTGGCCATCGCTGCGCGCACGGTGAACAGCTGTAGACCCATTTTATACTTGTTCGATGCTGCTGAGGAATTAAAACCAGGAAGTGTTATAAGAGAAGCTGACATTATTGCACATGAGCTGTGGATAAATCTGCGGCGGTTAATTGGTTCTTGATTTTTCATCTTCAACTTGGTGTATACGGTACAGACCGCCAATATAAAAAATAAATATCCATTAAAAATTTTGTGCCTCTGTTGTCAATAATCATAGATCTAACAACTGTTACCAGTGCGAGCAATCGATTGGCGTTAGGGCTCAACATAAACCTACTCCGCCCGGAGACTCTTCACAGGGTTAACACGCGCCACACTGATCGTATGCCAGCTTACTGTAAGCATGGTGATGAACAACGTTCCAAATGTTGCCAAAAGAAATGTCCACCACGGTATACCTAGTCGGTATTGAAAATTTTCTAACCAGGATGAGAGTATCGTATATGCTGTGGGGACTGCGATGACGCATGATATTAAAACGAGAAGGACGAAATCCTTTGACATCAGGCGCCATAGGTCAAACAGTGATGCACCCAGTACTTTGCGCACACCGATTTCTTTTGTACGCTGCTCGGCCATAAAGGATGATAGACCAAAAATTCCCAGACAGCTGATCAAAATCGCCAATGTAGCAAAGATAGTTGCCAGTGTACCCACGCGCTCTTCATTACCGAATTTCCTGGCATACGCTTCATCAGTAAATTCGTAGGTGAACGGGATATCTGCATTGTATTTTTTACAGACTGTCTCAATTTTATCTAAGGCTGCCGTTGTTGCGAATGTAGGATTGATCCGCATGATGAGAAAATTCTCCTCGGAAGTGCTCAGGAAATAAATGGTAGGGCTTACAGGTTCGTAAGGCGACCTAACAACAATATCGCCGATCACTCCGATAACCTCAAAAGCCTGGCCACCCCATCGTATAGTTTCCCCGATAGGGTTTTTTAAACCCATGTATGCGACGGCAGACTCATTCAAAATTAAAGCTGTAGAATCGGACAACCTGTCTCGTGAAAAATCCCGGCCCCCTTTAATTTCCCACCCTATGGTTTCCCCATAGTCATGGGAAACGCCGTATGTCGGAAAGTCGACAGAGAGATCCGGGTCCTTACCCTTCCAGTCAAACTGGCTACTGCTCGACCACTGTTCTGTTGTAGGCGACACAGCTTCCGCCATTGCCACGATTGCACCGCTCTTGACCAATTCAGATTTTACAACGTCAAAATGCTTGTGGATATCAGGTGACATCGGTGGTACCGCGATGAGACCATTGGCAGAATAACCAACCGGTCTATCCTTGGCATGCTTGATTTGCAGAAACACCACTGCCGTACCAACCATCAGCACGACCGAAACGGTAAACTGCACCGTGACCAACACTTTACGCGGAATGGCATGATGCCCTCCTTTGTGCACCCCTTTAATCGCTTTGCCTGCACTTATGGATGATAAATAAAGCGCAGGATAACTGCCGGCGATGAGACCAATGACAATGGTGAAAATTATGCCAATCAGCCACCATAAAACGTTATTCCATTGCATCGACATGTTTTTACCAGCCACTGCGTTGAAGAAGGGCATCATAAGTTGCATCAGCAATAACGCCAAGGCTAGAGAAAAAAAAGCTGTGAGGATAGATTCACTGAAAAATTGGGCTACCAGCTGACTTCTTATAGATCCAATCGCTTTGCGGATCCCAACTTCCTTGGCACGTTTTTCCGATTGGGCAGTGCTTAAGTTCATAAAGTTGATACAAGCCATCAGCAACACGAAGGAACCTACAATTCCGAAAAGCCGTACATACTGAATTCTGCCCCCCACCAATTTTCCATTTTCAAATTTGTCGTACAAATGCCATTGGCTCATCGGGTGGATAAACAATTCGGGCTTCTTTTTAGCAAGGGCTTCGCTTACTTTTTTGAGTTTAGCATCTTTGATCTTGGCTGATGCCTCCTCGAACGTTGCGTGATCTGCCAACTGTACGTAAAGAGAAAATGCGTTAGGTCTCCATGGATCCTCCATGTGCTTGATCCATCCCGTACCATTGAAGAGCAAATCCCAGGCAGCAATGAAATGCATATCCGAAAAAATGGAGTTGGTTGGAATGTCTTCGTAAACTCCTGCAACTTTTACGGTGAACTCGCGATCAATGGTCATGATCTGTCCTATTGGATCAGCTTCACCAAAGTAGGCATTTGCAGTAGAAGCCGATAGCAGAACAGACGAGGGATCTTTAATTGCATCGGCTGAACCGGCAAGCATGCTTAGCGTCAACATTGTCGTAAAATCAGGCTCTGCATAGAGGCCGGATTTATTCAATTTCTTTGTTTCACTTGCGAGCAAGTGCGGATACTTTCCACTGGTAAGTACCACATGAACGAAGTCGCTTCCATAATTCTTGCGGACCTCATCAGCCAACGGATAGGGTATCGAATTCCACGTTTGCACATAACCATTATTTGTAACGTTTTGGAGAACTTGGCCAATACGCTGATAATTTTTGAAATTCTTTTCGTAAGCTAACTCATTGCCAACCCACATTACAATAATCAGAACGGTCGCCATAGCTACTGAAAGTCCCGTAATGTTAATGAAGGTATGCAGTTTGTTTTTGAACATGCCACGGAGGGACGTTTTGAAATAGCTTTTATACATACAATAAGGATTTACAAAAATGAATTTAGTTTTTCGCAAAGCGAACGGTCGCAGATAGTGAATGACTTCGTACCAGATTATTAGCCGGCAAATAAAACGTGACCGGGTAAGGCGGCTCATGTCATACAATTCTTTCAAATCTCCGGTCACTTCATCCATCAGTTCCGTACGGATGAAAATGCGGAGAATACGAAGCGGCAGTCTGGGAGGTGAATCCGTGTTTTTCACATTAAAAGCTCATGTTAAATTTCCCGGCAAAAGCGGGGTACTGTTTCCACAGCGTAACCTTGAATTCCATAGATTCTTTCAGCACTCGTTTGCCCAGGGCTGTAATTGCATAAATTCTTTTGCGGCGCCCGCCCCGTGTGGCAGAACCTTCCCTGATCTCCGAACGTAAAAAGCCTTTTGTTTCCAGTCGATCCAGGGTTGCGTGAGCAGCACCTATGGATACGGTCCTTCCGGTTTGTGATTTAAATTCCTGTACAATGCGAAATGAATAGGCATCTTCAGCTTCCAGGATACCAATCATTAACATGATTACTTCCTCAAAATCTCCTAAACGTGTTTCAAGCATAGCTTCCAATTTCCATAGGAAATATAGAAAGCTTCTGTATTTGTTCTACAAATTAGTCAGGAAATATTTTTTAGAACATATCAGGATGAAAATCGTAAACTATAATTTCTCTAAAACATGTCGGTAGTCTCGGCCAACAGGAATGCAGACACCATTGACTTCTACTTCTTCCGAGGTATACGATTCAATCTTTTTTATCGATACAATAAAAGACCGGTGAATCCGCTTAAAGAGATTGAGAGGTAACAGTGACTCAATTTCATGTGTACTGATCTTGGACAGATATTCTTTTTTTATTGTAACGATCTTGACATACTCACGTTGACTTTCGATGTAAAGAATATCAGAAAATAAAATTCTTACTTTCTTTTTCTGAACGTTCAGAAAAAGATAATCACGCACATCATCAACCTTAGTCGTCGAGTCCTCGGCCTGATTTAGCAATGCGGGTTTAATTTTATTGACGGCAACCAGGAACCGTTCAAATTCAAATGGCTTTAATAGGTAATCGGTTACATTCAGGTTAAATCCTTCTACAGCGTATTGATGATAGGCGGTGGTAATGATAACAGCGGGTGGATGGCTAAGCGTTTTCAGGAAAGCCATCCCTTTTAATTTCGGTAGATGGATATCCAGGAAGATCAAGTCCACTGAATTGTCTCGCAAGTAATCCGTTGCGAGCAGCGCATCTTTGAATGCTCCTTTCAATTCCAGGAAAGGAACCTGCTCAATATATTCTGTCAAGACCTTTGCAGCCAAGGGTTCATCTTCGACGATAATACAGGTAATGCTAGACATGGCTTGCCAGATTAATTTTTAAGGAAGCTGTAAATACGCCATCACTAGGGTGAAGCGATAAATTGTAATCAGTGTACAGTAATTCAAGCTGACGCCTAAGATTTGCCAAACCGATGTTCTCTTTCACACGCTGATCAGATGAAGAAGATTCGGCAGAATTTTTAACAACAAATAATAATTGTCTGTGCTTCAAGGAAAGATGAATATCAACAAAGGGTTTGTTTCTTGTTTCTGAAACACCATGCTTAAAAGCATTTTCTGCCAGTGGTATCAACAACAAGGGAGGTATGGCTTGTTTCATATCTTCAATGTCATAGTTGAAATTTACCCGTAAGGTTTCATCATAACGCAATTGTTCCAAGGCGATGTAGTCATTCATAATTTTGAGTTCCTGTTCGATCGCGATGTATTCTCCACCAGCTTCATACAACATAAATCTTAATATTTTCGAAAGGCGCAAAATCGATTCCGGGGCAAGGTCCGACTTATCTCTGGCCAACGAATAAATATTGTTCAGCGTATTGAATAAGAAATGGGGATTTGTTTGCGATTTAAGATAATTTAATTCTGCTTCCTGTTTTTCAATGCGCAGTTGCTGTGCAGTCAATTTTAATTTCCGGTAGTCATGGCGGTGTATGCCAATCCCAAAAAAGAAAACAGAAAAAAAGCTCATAGGAACATAAGCCTCAACTCCATTTGATACCGATGTATAATCCTTAAAAGGCGTGTAGAGGTGGAACGCGACGCCCAACGATCGCCAACCATAAAATCCAAATGACCACGCCATCAGGAGTACAAATATTATCAAAGGGGTAATCAGGATTTTTTTCCATGTAAACTTGATAAGGGGAAGGATACGTTCGTAGAATATGTAATTGAGGACAATAAGATAAATGATCAGCCAACTATTATTCAATATCACTGCAAAAAAAGGCTGGCTTTGGAATAGATCTCCTAATACCGTCAGCCCTAAGTAAAATGCTCCGATCCGTAAGTAAACTTTAAACCGCTCTCTGTCGATGGGAATATTCATCCTGCTATTGGTACATAAATGTCGTTAAAATAATGCCCAGTTTTATGATACACCATACGGACTTGGCATCGAGGTCTACGAAACGCATGAAAATGTCAATTAAAAAATATTAAAGCACATATCATTTCAGATAACCAGATTGGACTATCCCGCACCAATGACGCGTTGACATAAAACCGCTGTTTGTTGACATGACCTTGCTGTTTGTTGACATCTCGTTAGTGTGTGTTGCTTCCATCCGTATGCTTGTATAAAAATACTAAGTATATGAAAAAGAGTTTACTTATTCCTGTGATCATGGTATTGATCACTCTTCATGTATCGGCACAAGTAGAGCCTGGTGCTGGCCGTTGGAAAACGTGGTTCACCCCTCCCGGTAAAACGTATCGGTTGCCCCCACCCCCTTCATACAAAGATGAAATAGCGCAGGTCCTTTTAGCACAGCGCTCCCTGGATTCTGCCGGCATGCAAAGCGTCGTACACTGGAATGCAGGAGCTCCAGGGTATTGGTGGTACAACATGGTATTTAAATTATGGATGACCGATATTACTGGCAACGGAGCGTTGGCGAATATGTTGATCGGTACAGCCATTTACGATGCTACCATTGCAGCGTGGGATACGAAGTATGCGTATAATCGCCCTCGTCCCTTTGCTGCCCACGGCAACATAAAGCTTTATAGCGCAAGGCCCGAAAGCCCTTCCTATCCGTGCGAGCACTCCGTCGCGGCGGGAGTCGCGGTCGCGCTGATTTCACACTTCTATCCCGCCCTGACCGATTCGGTCAACCGTATGGCCCAACAGTTGATGGCATCACGGATTGCTGCCGGAACGGCTTTTCCAAGCGATACACGCGCTGGGTTTGAACTTGGTAAGCGTATAGCCGCAATGGAAATCACGCAAACAAAAGACTTCATTACCAAAAAGAAATTTGATGGAAAAATTCCGCAGAAACCGGGCCTATGGAATGGTAAAGATCCAATGTTACCTACCGCTGGGTTTAACAAAACAGTGGTGCTCGATAGTGCAAGTCAATTTCGACCGGGGCCGCCACCTGATTTCGCTAAGGAAATGGAGGAGCTAAAGAATTTCAAACACACATTCTATTCGCGTGCGAATGCATTTCACTATGCATCACAACCGACAGGAGAAGATTTGCTAACTAAAAAGATTTTCGAATATAATTTACACATGAATCCACCACGCGCTGCAAGAGTTTATGCTGCGACGAATGTGGCATACTACGACGCCTTTACAGCCTGTTGGGACGCCAAGTATGCTTATTGGGGAATAAGGCCAGATCAGTATGATTCTACTTACAAACCATTGATGCAAAGTCCGCCGTTCCCAGGGTATCCCTCTGGACATGCCATGATGAGTGGTGTTATAGGCGAACTATTTCCTTACTTTTTCCCATCCGAAAAAGCGTTGTTTAAAAAGATTGCCGCCGACGGAGCAGAATCACGCTTTCACGCAGGAATCCATTTTCGTTCAGACAATGATGCCGGCTTAACACTTGGAAATAATGTGGCCAAAAAAGTCATTGAAAAGCTCAAGGCGGATGGCGCGGATAATGCGGTCACGTTGGCAAATGTGAAGAATATCAGTACCAAAACACAAAAGGCACCGTAGGTAAATTTCATTAGCCGGGTTGATTCAGCCGTCTCTGCGTTATTTGCGTATAGTTACATCGTAATAAATTTTGTTTCACAATTTTCCTTCATGTCGCCAGGTAGCTGGCGACATGATAAGTTCAAGCACTTTATAGTTAGATAACGGATTTCGCTTCTACATTAATTTTTATCGAGTTCCATTTAGCAATCGCTTACCTATACGCTGCGGCAGGGTGATAAGATCATCTATTCACCAAACAGATTGCATTACATCATCCCGCACCTTACATTTATTTCATGAGGCAGTATGATATCATCATTTATGGTTCCTACGGGTACACGGGTACCTTAATCGTAGGCGAATGCAGGGCAAAAGGTTTAAACATATTGCTGTCCGGCCGAAATAGTAATAAACTTACGGTACAATCAGATGCTACCGGTTATCTTTTTGAGAATGTTGATATTGAAGATGATGAGGCCTTAGTGCATCTTTTGAGAAAAGGAAAAATGGTAATTAATTGTGCTGGCCCTTTTCAGATGACAGCCAGAAAAATGGCCGACGCCTGCTTGAAAACAGGGACGCACTACATCGACATCACCGGTGAATACAAAGTATTTGAGTTGCTCGCCGGATACGATTCGCAGGCGCGAGCGCATAACATACTCGTTATGCCTGGTGCAGGTTTTGATGTTGTGCCTTCCGATTGCCTTGCAGTTCACCTGAAGACCCGGATGCCTTTGGCTACTCATCTGACACTTGGTTTTACGATGTCCAAAGGTGGAATTTCCAGAGGCACAGCACGCACGATGATCGAAGGATTGGGCGATGGCGGAATGATCCGGCAGCACGGTAAACTTATTCCTGTCGCCCTGGGCGACAAGGTAATGGAGATCGACTTTGGAGACTTCAAAAAGAAAGCGATCTGTATCCCGTGGGGCGATATTTCAACTGCATGGAGAAGTACAGGTATACCAAACATTGAAGTTTATTCGGGCCAGCCAGAAAGCGCTATCCGTGCTGCGAAAATGAGCAGGTGGTTTACCTGGCTTTTGCGAAAGCCCTGGGTCAAAAGCTATTTACGAAAAAAAGTGGATGCCAGACCTGCTGGTCCTGATGATCAGAAACTCTATTCTGGAAAGAGTTATTTATGGGGGCGCGTATCCGACAATTCGGGCAACGTCGAGGAAGCAAGGCTGAAAACAATAAGTGGTTATCTTCTTACCGCAAAAACCTCCGTGCTCATTGCGAGTAAAATAATTTCTACACCTGTACGCCTAGGTTATTTTACGCCGGCTCAATATTTTGGCGAAAGCCTCATCTCCGAAGTTGAAGGAACATCATGGACTTGAGCTGCAAAGCGCACAGCAGACTACTGTATATAGAAAGGATTTAATAGACCTATTTGCCGCGTCTTTAAATAGTTATTACAGCTAATGTCTATAATGATAATTGTTTAAGACACTTTCCAAAAACACCGACTTATAATATCTATTTCTTTTTTTGGCTAACGACTGTATATTGTCGAATCTCAAACATCCTATTATGAAATTCCAGCTACTGTTTATTCTTTTCATGCTTTCGCTGGTGTCTTGTGGTCCTAAAAATTCAACAGAATTGGAGGACGATAACCATGCTGACGAATCTTTCAAAATTCAACGAGGAACTAACATTGCGCACTGGCTGTCTCAAAGCGACAAAAGGGGTGAAGAACGAGCAGCTTTTTTTACACAGAAAGATATTGCATTTATAGACTCAGCCGGCTTTGATCATATACGGTTGCCCGTGGATGAAGAGCAACTGTGGGACGAGTCGGGAAAGCGTAATGACGATGCATTTAGTCTCCTGAAAAATTGTTTAACCTGGTGTAGTGACGCCGGCCTTCGTGTAGTGCTCGACCTTCATATTTTGCGTTCGCATCATTTTAACGAAGACGAAAAACCATTATGGACTGATCCCCTGGAACAAGATAAATTAATTGCGTTGTGGAAAGATCTTTCAAGTGCCGTTGATGAATGGCCCAATGCTATGGTAGCGTATGAATTCATGAATGAACCTGTTGCAGACGACGCAGAAGAATGGAACCGTTTACTCAGTCGCGTAAGAGACTCCATCAGGGCTTGGGAACCAGAACGCACACTCGTTATAGGCTCTAACCGCTGGCAATCGGCAAATACATTTGACCAATTAAAGGTTCCAGCAGGCGATAAAAATATTATCTTGAGTTTTCATTTCTACGAGCCATTTCACCTGACACATTACCAGGCATCCTGGACAGATTTAAAAGATTTTCAAGGCGAGGTTCATTATCCGGGCCAAATTGTTGCGGGTGGTAAAACGCAGGAAGAGCAAAGAATTTATAATCGTGATACCCTTGAAAATATGATGCAAAAGCCTATCCATCTTGCGAGAACATTAGGCTTACCGTTGTATTGCGGCGAATTTGGAGTAATTAATAAGAGTCCGGTTAAAGATAAGCTGGCCTGGTACAATGACATGGTCGCTATTTTTGAAAAGAACGGCATTGCTTATGCAAACTGGAATTACAAAGCTGGATCATTTGGTATCGTAGACGCACAATTAAAGCCTGACGTTCCTATGGTAGAATCGCTTGTAGGTAAGCGTTAGCCTACGCTTTTACCTGATTGCCAAGATACCTTTGAATAATTTTCCGAAAATCAATTCTCCCATGAAGAGACACTTTGGAAATTTCGCCATCAAAGGGGAGGCAGGTATCTACATAATTCTGTGGATTGATGAAATATTTTCTGCATTTGCTTTAAAACACATCTGTTACATCCGATAGATTACTTCGAACAATTATAATAAAGTGCGAATAAGCTGCTCAATTGTCCGATCTCGTACCCCGTTCTCGCGATCTTTGCTTTAAAAGCTGGGCAGTCGGAAAAAAAAGTTTCGAGTTGGTTCTTATATTCTTCGTTATAAACGACCTGCTTGTACATTTTTCCGGAAACTACTGTCCAAACATGAAACCGTTTATATATCAGGGCTTGAAGCGGTTGATCATTTTCTGCAATTAGAAAATGTTCCTTAAAACCCGGCGATTTGTATCGATACAAATTCTTTGTGCCCCGAATAATCAACTCCGCAAAAATGCTGTCATTGACGAACTTGGGTTGAGAGTCTTCCAAGTCCAATGTTCCATCAAGGTGGTTTGAAACATCTAACTTCACTCTGGCACTCACGAAGGTTCTGTTTTCAGCTTCAAACGAAGCGATTTCTGTTGCCCAGTACCTTTTAGTTTTCTCGTTATGAATGGTAACAATCTTACGGGGATTGATATCCCATTTCGCGATTTTTATCTTGCAGTGAACCGTATCCCCATCGTTAGTCACAATTTTTCCTTCCGAATATTTTTGAGCTGTCGCTGGCCCTGATAGTAAGGTTATTAAGATAAAGATACATACGCATTTTGATTTCATATACGTTGAATGGTTTAGTTAGCAGGCAGTATGCACTAGACTTTTATACAGTGTACGGGTCTGATTTTGTCCCTGCAACTTGTTTTATTCGATATCTCAAGGTTAAAGCGTTGGTAAAATTTTAAAAACTGCTATTGGTGCTTGTGAGAAATGCAGAACGTGCATTTACGTTGAATCTGCAAATATCAACGCCAATACTGATCAGCCATTCGATGAATTAAAACAGCACCGTCAATTACCAAAACTATTCGTCCGATGAAGGTACCAGCTTCGCCGTCAGGTCTGGGTTCGCCATCTCTTTGTCGAAAGGAAACATTGGTCGCACAATACGTTTGAAGGGAAGGCGTTGCAAATCCTGGTCTACGCCACCTGGTGTCAGCGCCATAACCCAGTCCGCCCGCATGTCATACAACTCAGGCACCAGGTAGCCAAGTTTTACGACTACGATATCTGTTTTACGCGGATTCAATCCCAACCGGGTAAAATCAATTTCTTTGTGATAGGGCTTCCGCTTTTTCGTTACAATTACCTGTACACTACCGATCTGAACCACTACTTCCGTTTCCGCATGAACGTCACCATGTTGGATTGATTTTACAACTCCTGCCAATCGTACAGGAGGTGCGTATCGATTGTCAATTGCTGCCCCGGCATGTTCATCGACCTTTCCTCCCACTCCTGCTTTAATCGCTGATTCAACTAACTCAGGGCCAGGGATAGATGCATAAATGAGCGACGGACCTTTTTCAGACTTGAATTCGGGCCGTGACAATATCTCTTGCAATGTATACGTAACATCGCCCGCGCCTCCAGCCGTGGGGTTGTCTCCCATATCGCTGATCATAAATGGATGTTTCTTACTGGCCACAGCCATGTCGAGACTTTCTTTGAGCGGAGCAACGGGTGCAATAAATTCAAAGTCATTTCGCACATTCCAGAAACTTTCGGCAAGTTTTTCAGCGGTATTCGTTACGGCACCCTTGTCATCGCCGGTCACCATTACCACCGCATGATTGCGCGGTTCGTCCGCCCAGGCATATCCAATCCAGATTGCTGCGTCTATTACACCAGGTTGCGCAGCTGCTGGGGCAACCTTGGCATATAAACTTTTTCCTGGATCTACGCGGGTACTAGTTTTTTCTCCGGGCAGTAAGATGGGTACCGGAATATACGCTTTGTATGGAGGTTTGCCTTTGTCACTTTCCAAGCGAGACAACAAATTATCCACGGCACGCTTGTCCGACTGTACCGCATCTTCATGAGGGGCCATGCGGTAACAAGTGATAAGGTCGCTGTGTTGTGCTAACCTCCATGAAACATTTCCGTGGAGATCCATGGAGGTGGAGATGATAGTTTCCTTACCTACTACTTGGCGTATCCGCACGATCATGTCGCCTTCCGGGTCATCAAGCCCAACAACGCTCATCGCACCATGAATGTCAAAAAACAACCCGTCGTAAGGAAGATTTTTCTTTAGCCCTTCCAACATTTTATTCATCAGTGATTCATAAGCTTCACGGGTAACAATACCTCCCGGTAATGCGCGGCCGATAAGAATGGGGAACCATTTCGCCCGTTTGTAATCTATTGAGTCAGTTGCAAGAAAATCATAAGAAGAAAAAATATCGTCACCTACCTTAGCATGAAACGCTTCTTCATGAGTAAGTGCTGGAGAGAAGGTACTCGATTCAATAGCAAGTCCGGCAATAGCAATTCGGGGTAGTGTCTTACGCGCTGTTTTTAGTTTATCACATCCGAACATCGCGACTACAACAATTATCAAAGCCAATGGAAAGTATGTTTTCTTCATGCCAAATATCTTTCTGCTCAATATAATGAGAATTGGATTCTAACACAGGTTACAGTAGAAAACTTTACATCGGAATCATTCTTCATGCGTCTGCACCATTCACATGATGAATGTTACAAGCCAATTGGTGTCCCTCACTTGAATTTTACAGTTTATATCGCTCCCGCTAAACCTCATCTTGCAATGACATAACTGATTATTATTTTAAAAGAGTGAAAATTGTCGCTCTGAAAACTGATAACTATCGTCGTTTTTTACTGAGGGACGTCATTTTTTTTTACTCGTGAGCTAACCACTTTTACTTTCATAAATCAAATAACAACTCCAAAATTCAAATAACATGAAAACTTTTATTTTTAAAATCGCATTCGTTAGCGTAGCGGTTTTGGTTGCTACACTACAGACTTTCGCTCAAAAGGTATTGCCCGAAATCACAATAACGGCTCCAAACTACAAGTATCTCAATGCAATTAGTCCGGAAGAAACAGCCCAGCCTGTAAATATGGTCGAGCAGTATGCTGCAGCTTATGACATTAAAGGCGCTGAATTTTACGAGGATGAGTATGATAATTATTTAGTCTCCTTTTATATTCCTGAAGGCAAAATTCTTGCGGCTTATAACAAAGATGGGAAACTTTTACGTACGGCTGAAAGATATAAGAATGTTGCTGTACCAAAAGAAGTAATGGAAGCTGTGGCAAAGAGATTTCCAAATTGGTCCGTCTCCAAGGACGTATACAAAGTAAGTTATTATGATGAAAAAGGCTGGTCAACTAAGAAACAGTATAAGCTAATGCTGGAAAATGGTGACAAGCGCATGCGGATAAAAACAAATGATAAGGGAGAGCTTCAGTAAATGGTGAAGAGAAGAAGAGCTGCCTCAAAAGGGTAGCTCTTTGATTTACAATTTGTCATGTCCGGCAGTGAGGGCGGGCATACAACCCACGCGCTATGCTCTGATGTTTTTGTTGATAGTGAAATTCCATATGCATTAAAAACTCTTAACACATCATGCAACCTCTCATTACGTTGTTGGCGGTCATCACAGTACTGGCGAGTCTCCGAATCTTTTTTCGCATTCGTCAACCAAGTACGCCTGCTTGGTGGGCTGTGAAAGTATTTGTTACCGCCCCATCCCCCATCTTATTGTTTGCTGCATTGGTCTGTTTTTTATACGGGGTGAGTTTCAGTTCACCGATGATCAGTATATTGAGTGGTATCAGTGTGCTGACGCTCTTCATTCACATCATTAAAGTTACCCGATCTCCTGATGTAGTTACAGGCTTCGCGCAAGCTTTTGGTATCCGATGGGAAACACGCATCCATGGCGGGCGCCGGGCTAGTTTTCTGATGAGTAGAATGGGCTTTGGACTTCCAGTGGTTGTCGATCCACTCTTAAAAAAAGACATTCCATTTTATACCATTCCAGGTACGACGCGTCAGCTTTTATGCGATGTATGGGAGCCTTCCCACACTGTCGGTCGTTCCGGTTTGGCGTTCGTTTATCTTCACGGCAGCGCCTGGTATCTTCTCGACAAGGACTATGGCACGCGTACATTCTTTCGTCACCTGGCTGCTCAAGGACATGTGATTATGGATGTAGCTTATCGACTTTTTCCGGAGACCAATATGATGGGAATGGTGCATGATGCGAAACATGCTATTGCGTGGATGAAAGCTAATGCCTCTGCCTATGGCGTGAATCCCGCGCGGATTGTAATTGGAGGAGGTTCCGCCGGCGGCCACATTGCTTTGCTTGCAGCTTATACTCATCGAAATAAAGAATTCACACCGCGTGATTTGGAAGAGATTGATACGAGTGTAAACAGTGTGATTGCAATGTATGGGCCACCTGATTTGAAAGCACTTTATTATCATACGGGCCAGCACCTCCTTTCACGTAAACCAGTAAGGCGTAAGAAAAACAAGGAAGGACCCGGCACAATACCCAAATGGGTGCAGAAAATATTGGGTGACCCCCATCGATTGGGAATGGACAAGGATTTTCCAGAGATAGGAACGCTTGCAGCGATGTTTGGAGGACATCCGGAAGAACTTCCTGAACCCTATTTCCGCTTCTCTCCTGTCACCCATGTGCATGCAGGCTGCCCGCCGACTTTATTCATCCAGGGAGAACACGATTTGATCACGCCTGTACAAGCTTGTCTACGTTTCGTAACGCTTTTGAAGCAAGCGGGTGTTCCTACCGTAATGCACCTGTTGCCTCAGATAGATCACGCATTTGATCTTATCTGGCCAAAGGTCTCTCCTTCGGCGCACAATGCGTACTACGATGTTGAAAGATTCTTAGGATTGATGTGCGAAATAGAATTGACGCCTGCCACTAACCCTGAAAAGATCGCTTCCAATAGATTACAACGTATAGCCTAGGCCTGGATAATTTCTTTAGCACTACAATACAACTACCAATCCGTTGTTGTGCTAAACCTGACTAGCCTGAGGAATTGAACTAGGCGGGGGCGCGTCATAATTAACAGGATCGTGGATATCCGTACCACAGGAATAACTATCATTCTGAATTAAAAAGAAATGAAGCACCTCTTATACGCGTTTCTGTTTGTTATCGGGATAAGCCAATGCCAGAAAAAGGAGGAGAACTATATCACCCAATTCCCATCAAAGCCGGAAGTGCCCTCCGCTATCAAAAAAGAGCATACCAATCTCCTCGCGCAGATTAAAGAGATCGCTTCGTATGACGACAGTACCAGCATCGTAGCACGGAATCTTCAAGAAATTCTGCAACATCATTTTGACGAAGAGGAAGATTTCGTTTTGCCTACCTTGTCGCTATTACCTTTGTTGGCTAGCGGGGATACATACGAACAGCACAAAGACATTTTGCCCCTGATCCGGAAATTTAAAGCACAACTAACACATATGAATGCAGAGCATCAAATGATTAAAGCTTACATGGCTGATTTAAAGCAAGTGGGCGCAAAAGAGAATCATCCGGAGATTCTGAAATTTGAAGAAGAACTTCACGACCATGCCGCTATTGAAGAAGAAATATTTTTCCCGGCAGCAATTTTAATTGGCGAATATTTAGACCTTAAATCCATTGAAAAATAGATTTGGCACATGCGTAGTTTTTTATCGAAATATTCCGGAAATGTAATCGGGATTTCTTTTTCTATTCTTTGGATCATATTCATAGTTTCTGGTTGCTCTCCCGATCAGCCTAAATACATTCCCATTTCAGAGGATTATTGTGCTAAAATGCATCTTGAACTTCCCTCAACATTATCGCATCAACTAGCATCCTTATCAACATTGATGTCTTCAAAGACCGGTGTTTATACATTGGAAGAAGGTGACGCTTCTATGATTTCGCGGGCATGGTTGTGCGAGTCGGCTGAAAGAACATTAGATATACAATATTTCATATTTTCTGCGGACAACATTGGATTGATTGCTTCTGACTATTTGCTCCGCGCGGCAGACCGGGGCATTCATGTACGTGTCATCGTTGATGACGTAATGGTAGATGCTGATGCCGACGATTTATTGGCTCTTGACGCACACCCTAACCTATCCATCAAAATCTATAACCCCACGGCTAACATTGGGAAAAACCTCTCGGAAAAGCTGTACAACTTAACGACAAATTTTACAGGATTTAATCAACGCATGCATAATAAGACCTTTATTGTTGATGGCGAAGTGGTTATTACCGGCGGGCGAAATATTGCAGATGAATATTTTGATTATGATCACGAATATAATTTCAGAGACCGTGATGTTTTGCTAATCGGAAAAACATCACGAGATGTGCAAAAGTCGTTCAATCTATTCTGGGATAGCAAATTGAGTGTTCCAATTACGCAGGTTGTCAACGAGAAAGATTTCAATCTTAACACTGAAGTAAAATACGATTACCTGCATCAATACGCCTGTAATTCGGAAAACTTCTGGCCTCAGGTACGTGAGAAGATAAAAGCGATGCCGGCTGCATTTCGAAAAATAGTGGAATCAGGCGACTTGGTCTGGGTGGATCACATATCATTTGTATCCGACCTTCCGGGAAAAAACAATGGCGATGAAGGACTCCAAGGTGGCGGTGTTTGTACCGACTCACTCATCAATCTTATAAAGAAAGCAAGGACATCGATCGACATTCAATCGCCTTATTTGATCACCACAGCATTAAGCCAACAACTTTTTCGCGAAGCAGTGATGCGAGGTGTTCGTGTTAATATATTGACGAACAGTTTATCCTCGACAGATAATCTGGAAGCTTTCAGTGGTTATCGAAGGGAAAGGGAAACACTCCTAAATATTGGTATTAATATTTATGAATTTAAACCCGATGCGGCGTGCCGCTTTAAGATAATGACCGGAGCGTTACAAAAAAAAATAAACTATACACCAATCTTCGGCCTGCATGCAAAGTCGATTGTAATTGATCATGAGATCGCCGTTATTGGTACTTTTAATCTGGATCCAAGAAGTGCAAACCTGAACACCGAATGTGTGGCGATAATTTATGATCCAAAAATCGCCAAAGATTTGTTCAATGCCATGCAGGAAGATATAAAACCTGAGAATGCATGGAACACAACGATATCTTACAATCCTGACTCAGAAGCAGGGTGGCTAAAGAAAACCAAAGTTTGGTTTCGAGGTGTAGTGCCAAAGTCAATTCTATAGTGCCAACGCCTTATTTTTCTCAATTTGCATGGAATTCCTTTGTGATGCAGGTGAGTTTTTAAAGGCTCGGATAAAAATAAAATCCATTTGCTTTTGTCGGTTTTTTTCTATTTCTAAACAGCGCGACACCGTACTTTTGGCAAGCAAAATAACGGATCTAAATGGCGCTACTATTTAAAATTTCATTGTTCGTTACAACGTTCATGGTGGCATTGATTGCCGGCCTTTCTATTCATATACTATTTCTGTAAACCTTGGATTGGCCAAGCTCTCGGATGCGGAATACTTACGATCCATGCAAAGTATCAACCGGGCCATCCTAAATCCATGGTTCTTTATGAGCTTCATGGGTTCGCTGATAATGTTGCCTTTAAGCACCTGGATGTCATCGAGAGCAGGTGGATATGACTTATCATTCTATCTGCTTCTGGCGGCGACTATGCTCTACGTTGCGGGGGTATTCGGTGTAACGATTTTTGGCAATGTTCCATTAAATGAAGCCCTGGATAAGTGGGATATGAGCACTGCAACGTTGCAGGAATTAAATAACAAAAGGAAGGAATTTGAAATTCCCTGGAATAAATACAACATGATCAGAACCCTCACGAATGCCGTGGCGCTTGCCGTACTAATATGGAGTATCGTAAGAAAATATTGAGCATGTATCGTTCGATATCGGATAGTTTTGTTCACTTCCCAACAATGATGATTTCCAATTAGCCTGTAATTGTGGTCCTCCCGTTTGGCTCGGTATTGGCAACACGGTACGAAATCTTCGGATATTTATTAACCTCTGAAAACTTCTGTAAAGTTTATCTTTGAAATAACTGTAATGTTATCTGTGTTTACCCCACTAATCCGAAAGATGTTACCGAATTTAAATCTGCACCCATGAAAAAATCCTTCCTTGTCGGTCTTGCTCTCATTTTCATCACTTGCGTTGCGTGTGGCCAGGCGACACCTGAAAAGCAAATTGACCAGCTTGTTTCCGCAATGCTGCAACCAGCAAATGGCGGAGTCGCGATCGCGGTGGCAAAGCAAGATAAAATCCTTTTCAGCAAAGGGTATGGATCGGCAAATCCCGAGTATGATATTGCCTGTTCACCAAAAACTATTTTTCACGTAGCCTCGGTTTCAAAACAATTTACAGCTTTTGCTATTGCATTGCTGGCAGACCAGGGTAAGATTTCGCTTGATGACGACATTCGTAAATATCTTCCGGAACTTCATGATTTTGGTCACAAGATCATTATTAGACATCTCGTTCATCATACCAGCGGACTTCGTGATCAATGGAACCTCCTCGCGCTGGCCGGTTGGCGTTTAGATGACGTTATTACCCGAAATCAGGTTTTAAGACTAATAAGTCATCAGGAGGAGTTGAACTTCAAACCAGGTGACGAGTTTTCATACTGTAACACTGGTTATACACTGATGGGTGAAATTGTGAGCAGGGTGTCGGGAAAAACCTTTTCGGAGTGGTGCAGTGAAAATATTTTCAAACCGTTGCAAATGAACAATACATTGTTCTATGATGATCATGAAAAAATTGTAAAAGGAAGAGCGTATTCGTTTCAGGAGTCACCCGGTGGTTTAAAAAAGAGTGTACTTAGTTACGCCAACGCTGGAGCTACCAGCCTTTTTACGACGGCTGAAGATTTGACCAAATGGTCGAATAATTTTTATACAATGAAAGTCGGCAATGCTAAGGTGATGAAACAAATGGAAGGCCGTGGCATATTGAATAAAGGTGACACTATCTCTTACGCTTTCGGTCAGGATATTTCAAAATACCGTGGCGTTAAAACCGTTTCACATTCAGGTGGTGACGCAGGCTACAGAAGCTATTTGCTGCGGTTTCCTGAACAAAAGTATTCGATCGTCGTCTTGAGTAACCTTGCCTCTTTTAACCCAGCTAAGCTGGCCAACAACATCGCAGATATTTATTTGAAGGGATATTTGAAAGAAGAACCAATAAAGAAGGAAGAAAAGACACAAGCTTCTGTGTCGAAGGTTAGCGAAGCATTACTAAAACTATATGAAGGACAATATCAGCTCAACAATGAAATGATTGTCTCTTTTAAATTGGATGGCGGTAAATTTATCGCTCAGGCTACTGGTCAGCTGCCAGTCACATTGCTGGCCAGTTCTGACACTGAATTTCTAATTGAAGGAATGGATTTAAAAATTGTCTTTAACAAAGAATCTGATAACACTGTAAACCAGTTCACATTATATCAAGGAGGGCATACCATAGTTGCACCGCGAATGAAGCCTTTTGACGTAAGATCCGTAGATCTCAAGATGTTTACCGGGACATTTTACAGTCCTGAACTCCAGACTAGTTACACATTGGCACTTAGCGGTGACACTTTAATAGCAAACCATATCCGCCACGAACCCGCAAAGATGACAGCGGTAGCGAACGATTCATTTGCCACAGACGCATGGTTCATGAGTAAAATCGAATTCACCAGAAATGAGAAGTCGGAAATTACCGGGTTTAAAGTTTCAAGCGGCCGTGTAAAAAATGTAAAATTTTTTAAAAAGGAATTGTAACAAGCATTTTATTGTCAGCAATTAAAATACGTCTGGCGTTTGCGGTTTCAAATTTAGCTGAAGTAAATCTTACAGGGCAGCGTCAATTTTCTCCTCAGCCAATTCATGGTCTTCTTGGTCCGCTTCTTTTTTGTCTTCGGCATTCGATTTTATTTCATAGGGCATCAATGAGACTTCAATAAAAATCGGAAAGTGATCAGAATCAATGGTTGGTAAACGTCTTAAATTATGCAAATAGAAATGCGACGAACAAAATACATGGTCAAGGGGCCATCGCAGTAATTTATATTTTGCATTATAGGTACTGAAAAATCCGCGGCCTATGCGTGGATCAAGTAACTCACTCACTTTAAGGAAAAGGTTTGTGGTATAGCTCCAGGCTACATCATTTAAGTCACCCGCGACAATAACCGGTTGACTTAATTTTTTTGCTTCTTTACCAATGATGAGTATCTCCGCATCACGCTCAGTTGAATTTTCTGATTCTCCAGGAACGGGTGGCTTCGGGTGAAGACAATATAAACGAAAGACTTTTCCATCTTTTGTTTTAATGTCGGCCGTGATGGAAGGAACATCAGCCTCTACCAAAAACCGCACTGAATACTTTATTATTTCAAGTTTAGAAAACAGTACCATTCCGTACGTATTAGGTTGAGGTTGAAGGACACGGTATGGGTATTTGCCAACACACGGTTGAACATCCTTAACCCATCGTTCATCAGTTTCCACCAGCAAGACAATGTCTGGTGCAAACTGTGTGATTAAGTTATTGCATAAGCTAGCGTTCTTGTTGTCTTGAAAAACATTGGCAATCAATATTTTTATGGTGGCCCGAACTTCTCCTTGTGGATTTTTCTTCATCTGATTGGATGCTAAGAGGGTATACGACCAAATCAATGAAAGCAAGTATAGTTCATTCAAAAATAGGGCGATCATAAAAAAGACATCATGCGTTCGGCCGAAATCAGATAGAAACAGAAACAACACAAGGATAATTGTATTGAGCCAGAATTTTTGTGACCGTGGATAATCAAAAACCCGGATGGCCCAGTAGTCGCTTTTGATCAGAGGAAGAAGAGAAAAGAAAATAATGATATAGCCAATCGAAAAAGTCAGTAGGCGCGCAATTTCAATTGTCGTCATAGTATAATTTAGTCACTTTTTAAAACACATTAACTGTAAATTGGTTAGAAGAATGCCTAAAAAAATATTTACTCCTGGCTTACTGGAAATTACAAATGGTTTCAGCGCGCTACAGTGACGTCTGAGCCATATTTTCTTTCACCTCACTGAGGCCTGGTCGAAAGTCCGATTTCATTGGCTATCTTTATTTCAGTATTAATCTCCTGAACCCGTTGACCAATGATGAATCCAATTTCTAAGACCGCATATTATACCCTGGGCGTTCGTGCCTGGGATGCAGCCCTCCCAAGTCCCATATGCAGCGATTCTTTTGCGAAAATTTTTATGAACGACGATGCTCAAAAAGTTTGGAAGGAATTTAAAGATCAGTCAAGGCCAAATATGAGCAACGCCGCCCGACATGCCATCATCGATAATCAGTTGCGTTCCGTATTTAGTGAGGCCCCTGATTCCAGAGTCGTCATTATAGGTGCCGGATTTGATACGCGCGCTTACCGCATTAAAGGTGGAAAATGGATTGAATTGGATGAGCCATCAATTATTGAATACAAAGAAGCCAAATTACCAACATTGAAATGTCCGAATGCACTAACACGAATACCGATTGAGTTTTCAAAAGAGTCTTTGATAGAAAAACTACAGCCATATGCTTCACAAGAGGTTACGCATATTATTATTGAAGGTGTGTTAATGTATTTAACCCATGGGGAACGTCAGAAATTAGTAAGTGGACTTCAAGAACTTTTTCCAAGACAAATTGTGTATTGTGACCTGATGCGCAAATCGTTTTTTGAACGCTATAGCAAAGAATTGTACGAGAAAATCCGTTCCTTGGGTGCAAGCTTCAAAGACCTGGTGGAGCAACCGGAAGATATTTTTCTAGGTAACAGTTATACGATGCTGGGTTGCACCTCTGTCCCACTGTATGCCGTCCAACACGGAAAAGATGGATTGGCTTCATTTATTATCCGCTATTTTCTTAAAACCCTTAGAGAAGGTTATCGCATTTGCAGATTTGAATATATCAAATCAAATGATTGAGACGATTCATAGCTTTAATACGTTGCGCTGTGGTGAATCCGTTTAACATGGGTGAGCAATTCAAGAACGTTATGGCATGGGTTCCTTACCCATTCACCAAATACTTATCCAGCCAATTTAAAATGATCGCCCGCATTTCAGGCAATTCTTCGTGTGGACAGTCAAACAGTTCGATCCTGCAATCTTCAGCCTTTCCAAATTTCTGATACAACGGCACGAGGTAATCGCGAATTTTCTCAACGCCTTTGGGTGGTGTGAGATCATCAAAGCGCCCGTTAAGACTCACGTGCGGTCGCGGTACAATTAATTCATTGATTGTTTTCGTGTCGAAATATTTTAACAGCGAAGGAACATAGTAATAGATTCCATGTCCTTTCAGGTTATTGGCTTTCATTAACTCCTCAAAATCCGTCATGCAACATAAATCAAGACACACCGTAATTCGCGTATCCAAAGCAGCGAGCCACCACGCCTTTGTCGCACCCATGGAAAGCCCGAACACCCCTACCTTTTTAGAATCAGCCTCTGGTCGTGCTAACAAGTAGTCCAACGCTTTTATTTCATCGTATAGCATCATACCAAAAAGTGTTCTTCCTTCCCACAGCATTTTTTTAAACGTATCCATCTCCGTGTTTGCTTTACGTTCACCAAAACACCAGCTGTCTATCGCAAGTGTCAGAATTCCTTTCTGAGCATAAACGGGAGCATATGCCGGCATTACTGTGCGGCCATTGAGCAGTTCATCTTTGCCAATGCCATAGGTGCCGAAATGTGCGTGGCAATATAACATGCATGGCGCTTTGTCTTTAATTTTTGCCGGAACAAGCAAGATGCCTGGAACACGTTCGAGACCGTTAAAATCGAATTCAAGATACTCCAGCGTATAGCCATCATGTTGCTCTTTCTTTAAAAGTTTTGGGGGTTTTGGCGAATGACGCGATGGAACTTCGCCCAACAGTGCAAATAATTTCTCGCGCTGTTCCTTTTTTGCGATTCTGTTTTCAAGTTCCATGTTGTTCATAGTTGAGAAAGAATTTAAAGATGATAGCATGCCTGCCGTACCGGCCGCTATTGACTTTTGCAGAAAACTTCTTCTTGGGTAATGCATAGTCAACCGCTGTGATTTTGATAATGGGACACTGAGTGAAAAATCAAGTACAAATTCTTTCCATAATCTACAGTATTTTTGCAAGATTTTGCAAGAAAGCATGTTACCGCTGTCCCGGCAAGAATAGCAAATTTCATTAAAAATTATGCTCGTCGAGCATTGGTTATTCTGAAGCGCAGATTTTGTGTTATTTTTTACTTACAAAGGCACCTGGACGATAATCTTTCCGATCGCCTCTCCATTTCCAATACACTGCAAAGCTTCAGGAACTTGCGACAAAGGGAAGCATTTATGAATAATTGACTTTATTCTACCGGCCCGAAGCAAATCCATCAGGACCGTTAAATCCTTATTTGGTTGGTGCATAAGTATGCGTAATTTCCGGCTGTCAGTCATGGAAGCCAGGGTTCTAAAAAACATGAATTGTAAAATTGTTGATGTTGATCCACCTATCAATACGCAGACTCCCCCAGGTAGCAATGCACGTTTATAATCCGCAAGGCTGCGGCGAGCTACTACATCGAGCACCAAGTCATATTGATCACCGGTCTGGGTGAAATCTTTCATTGTGTAGTCGATGACATGATCTGCGCCGAGCAATTTTAATATTTCAAGTTTATCGCCACGGTCGACCGCAGTAACTTCTGCACCAAGCATTTTGGCTAGCTGGACGGCGTAGGTACCCACACCGCCAGCCGCACCGTTGATTAAAACCTTTTGACCAGTTTGTAACTTCCTGAAATCATGAATGCCCTGCCACGCCATAACACCCGCTTGTGGCAAGGCGGCGGCTTGTTCAAAGGAAACATTAGGAGGTTTGAGCGTCAGTAAGTTTTCGGGAACGGAAACAAATTCAGCAAAGCCTCCCCAACGCGCCGATGAGAGATCTCCAAATACAGCATCTCCACATTTAAATTGTTTTACTTTTTGTCCTACGGATTCCACGACCCCCGCGACATCAGCGCCTAACACCGGTAACTTTGGTTTGATAATACCACCGCCCGCAAGGCGCACAATGAATGGCTTTCCACGAAGCAGATCCCAGTCCCATGAGTTCACCGATGCAGCATGTATTCGAATCAGGACTTCATTTGCCTTAGGAACCGGGAGAGGAAGCTCGGTTAGATGAAGAACATTGGTCAACCCATATTTTTGATAAACAATCGCTCTCATTAGACTTTATGTGTAGGGACCACGATGATTGTTACATTTCCTCTTTTCAAACCTGTGTCCACGTAGCGGTGAGCTTCCGGAACTTGCTCGAGCGTAAAGCGTTTGTCAATGAAGGGAACGATCGTTCCGGTTTCAATCTGGTCTCTGATGTAAATACGGCTCGACTGGGTATACTTGGCTAACTGAAAGAATACTTTCTTGTCAGTTACCCAGGAAGTCCATATCGCCCTAAACATTCCAGTCACGCTTGGGTTTCCAAGAACATATCTACCCTTTCTCTTTAGCATTTTAATGCAACGGGAGTAGGAACTCTCGCCGGCAATGTCAACGATGACATCATATTGCTCGCCGTTTTTTGTAAAATCTTCCTTTGTATAATCGATGACTTTATCTGCACCGAGCGCAAGAAGCATCTCTAGTTTTGGCCCCTTGTCCACACAGCTTATCTCTGCACCGAGCAACTTGGCAAATTGTAACGCATAGGTCCCGATACTTCCACCCGCGCCATTGATCAGGACTTTGTCTCCATGATGAATGTTTGCCTTGTGTATCAAATGAAGTCCGTTAATACCACCGGTAGGAATTGTAGCGGCCTGCTCAAAGGTCATACGATCCGGGTTAAATGGCGTTAGGTAAAATTCTGGCAGGCAGATGAACTCCGCGTATGCTCCTAGCCTCATCGTTGTAGGACCAAATACAGCATCACCTTTTTTAAAACCCTGGACATCGCTTCCAACAGTTTCAACCCTGCCGGCGTACTCTTGTCCAAATATTCCGGGCCGCGGTCTTGTAATACCCATGATTAGCCGCAATGGAATCCAAAATAAGAATGGAATATTGAACCGCCGTATTTCACAATCACCAGTGGTAACAGTTGCAGCATGAATCCTAACCAAAACTTCTTTGCGTTGAGGCATCGGCTGATGGATATCCCGTAAGCTCATTGTATCCGGAGGGCCGTAACGTTCACAGACAATGGCTTTCATAACTTGGAGGCAGGTTTAAGGGGTACTTTTGCAGCAATCAACCAAAGACGACAAAGGATACCAAATGTTACTCAAATTTTTCCCCCTCCGACAGAAATGGTCATATATTTTAAGTAAAACGGATTAAAAGGTTGGCGATGACAGGGGCTAAATCGCATTTTTTACTGTCATTAAAACGATTGCAGTCGTATCTTTGTTAATAATAATAGATTTTAACCGAAAGCGATAATTCATGCCGGTATATCATGCTTTAGGAAAAAGGCCTGCCAAGCGTCACACCATTTTCGAAAAGCCAAATGGTGGATTTTACTATGAACAACTCTTTGGAACGGAAGGATTTCATGGAATGGCATCACTGCTCTATCATGCGCATCGGCCGACTGAAGTTAAAGCCGTGAATGAAGTTATTGATGTAGCACCTAAAATCGCTTTTCAGAAAAGTCTGTTCATGAGAAAGTTGATTGGGTTTGACATAGCTCCTGTCGACGACTTTCTTAACAGCAGAACACCGTTGCTCGTGAACCATGATGTTCACATTGGTGTAGCAGCACCACGCAAGTCGATGGTTGAGTACTTTTATAAAAACGCCAGTGCTGACGAGCTTCTGTTCATTCACAAAGGATCTGGAAAACTTAGAACACTTTTAGGTACGATAGAATTTAAGTACGGTGATTACTTGGTCATTCCACGAGGTATGATTTATCAGATTCATTTCGATTCAACGGATAATCGTTTGTTTTATGTGGAGTCCTTTAGCCCGATCGTTACGCCTAAGCGATATCGAAATGAATTTGGCCAAATGCTCGAGCATTCACCTTACTGCGAGCGTGATATTATTCTGCCTGTAGATCTTGAAACGCATGACGAGCGGGGAGATTTTCTGATCAAGATTAAGAAACAACACAACCTTTATCATTACACATACGCCACGCATCCATTCGACGTAGTAGGCTGGGATGGATACAATTATCCCTGGGGTTTTTCAATTCATAACTTTGAACCGATCACAGGACGGTTGCATCAGCCTCCGCCAGTTCATCAGACTTTTGAAGGTCATAACTTTGTGGTCTGTTCATTTTGCCCGCGTTTGTACGACTACCATCCACGATCAATTCCAGCTCCTTACAATCATAGCAATATTGATTCAGATGAAGTGATTTATTATGTCGATGGAGATTTTATGAGCCGTAATGATATTGCGCAAGGGCAACTGACCTTACATCCGGGTGGAATTCCGCATGGTCCCCATCCGGGCGCCATGGAGCGCAGCATCGGGAAGACAAAAACCGACGAACTTGCCGTGATGGTGGACACTTTTCAGCCGCTGATGGTGACGGAAGCCGCAATGAAGATTGATGATGGAAAGTATTTCAAATCCTGGTTAGAACATTAAAAGCAAACCAGCAGGGACTCCGTTGGACGATTCTCAATAAAATACAGCGTTTTGAAAAACATTTCGATACATGCTGGGACTGGCTTTTAAAAAGAAAGTTCGATTTTGAAAATCAATTGCTGAAAACAATGAGTAAAATATGACGACAAATACACCGGCAACACTGAGCGACTTGCACAAAGATGTTGCAGAAGATTTTCTGCCACTGAATGGCACCGACCATATTGAACTTTATGTGGGTAATGCGAAGCAATCCGCACACTATTATCAGCATGCTTTTGGATTTGAGCTGGTTGCATATGCTGGGCCGGAGACAGGTCAGCGTGAATATGCATCCTACGTTTTGCAACAAGGAAAAATCCGGCTGGTGCTTACTACTGCGCTTAATAACAACAGCCCAATTGCGGAACACGTTTACCGCCATGGAGACGGCGTGAAAGTGTTGGCCTTGTGGGTGGATGATGCCACTAAGGCGTATGCGGAAACAATAAAACGAGGAGCAGTTTCTGTTATTGAACCAAAAACCTTAACAGACAATTTTGGAACAGTCATCACTTCCTCAATCAAGACGTATGGAGACACCATTCATACTTTTGTGGAACGTAAAAATTATACAGGACCATTTCTACCTGGATATATCAAAACGACGAGCCGTTTTAAGACAACGTCCATCGGGTTAAAATATATAGATCATTGTGTTGGCAACGTCGCCTTAGGCGAAATGAATAAGTGGGTGAAATTTTATGAAGATGTCATGGGTTTTAAATTACTGATTACCTTCGATGACAACGATATCTCTACTGAATATACTGCATTGATGTCCAAAGTTGTCTCAAACAAAAATGAGTTTATTAAGTTTCCTATTAATGAGCCAGCAGCTGGAAAGAAACGTTCGCAGATAGATGAATATTTGGATTTTTACCAAGGGGCTGGTGTGCAGCACATTGCCATTGCTACTGATGATATTATACATACAGTCAGCGAAATGAAAAGCAGGGGTGTCGAATTTCTGACTATTCCTAATCATTATTATGATACCTTGCTGGCGCGTGTAGGTAAAATCGACGAGGACGTACAGCCCTTGCGTGATTTGAATATTTTGGTGGATCGTGATGAGGAAGGATACCTTCTTCAGATCTTTACAAAGCCGGTTGAAGACCGGCCTACTTTATTTTTCGAGATCATTCAGCGTAAAGGGGCGAAGTCCTTTGGCAAAGGAAATTTCAAAGCGCTGTTTGAAGCTATTGAACGCGAGCAAGAGATCAGAGGCACATTATAAAATTTACTTTCAGTGATAACACGAGTAAGCATGAAGAGTAGCCCACTCACTTCCTGGGTAGACGTATCAGAGGATAGTGATTTTAGTATCTATAATATTCCATTCGGTGTATTTAAAACCGACACCGTGCCGGCGAGGTGCTGCACCGCTATTGGCGATTATGTGGTTGACCTTGTCGTACTTGCCGAACACGGCTATTTCAATCCGATTCCGGTCTCGCCCCTGCTCTTTCGTAGAGACTCCCTCAATTATTTTGTTTCAATGGGAAAAGATTATACCAGCCTCGTACGTGATCGGCTGATAGAATTGTTTTCCATTAACCATCACGATTTGCAGGATAATATAGATCTCCATCCTTTTGTCCTCTACAAGCGCGATTCGGTAACAATGATGTTGCCAATGAAGGTTGGTAATTATACGGATTTTTACTCGAGTAAGGAGCATGCGACTAACCTGGGCGCTATGCTCCGCGATCCCAACAATGCATTGTTACCAAACTGGAAACATTTGCCAGTGGCATATCATGGACGAGCATCGTCCATCGCTGTGTCAGGTACTCCGGTTAAGCGGCCACAAGGGCAGTTTAAAAAGAATAAGGATGACACGACGCCAACGTTTGGCCCGACGCAGGCGCTGGACTACGAACTGGAGTTGGCTTTTGTAATCGGTAAAGACTCCAACCTGGGCGAAACTGTCAGCGTTGATAACGCTGAAGATTATATCTTTGGCTTTCTGCTGTTTAACGACTGGTCTGCACGCGATATTCAAAGCTGGGAATACGTTCCCCTCGGACCATTCTTATCCAAGAATTTCATGTCGTCGGTGTCACCCTGGATTGTTACAATGGAAGCCCTGGCGCCGTATAGGACGCAAGGCCCGGTGCAGGATGTTCAGGTATTGCCCTACCTTCAGTCAAAGGGTAATCATAACTATGATATTGAATTGGAGGTAGAGCTAAAGCCTGAAGGCGGCTCAGCAGAACGCATCAGTCGTACAAACTTCAAACACATGTATTGGAACATCTGCCAGCAGTTGGCGCATCATACGGTAAACGGGTGTAACGTAAACATTGGCGACATTATGGCATCGGGTACTATTAGTGGCCCAACGCCAGACAGTGTTGGGTGTCTCCTTGAACGAACGCGCAATGGCCAGGAACCAATTGCATTGAAAAATGGCAGCACACGTAAGTTTCTCGAAGATGGCGATACTGTGATCATGAAAGGGTTTGCAGTAAAGGAGGGTAAACGTGTAGGCTTCGGAAGTGTGGAGGGAAAAGTGATACCATGATTCCTTTTGAAGTTAAAAATTGACGGAAATATAAGAGTAAAACAAGGCGACCCTGCCTCGCACCAACTAATGATTTAACGTACCCATGATCATAGATCCAACAAACGTTGTAAACCACAAAGATTTTCACGATCTGCTTCTCGGTACCATAGCGCCAAGGCCGATTGCGCTGGCCTCTACCGTTGACGCAAAAGGAAATGTTAATCTTAGTCCGTTTAGTTTTTTCAATATCTTTAGTTCACGTCCTCCAATACTAGTCTTTTCACCATCACGTCGTCAACGCGACAATACAACCAAGCATACCCTTGAAAATATGCTGGACATCAAAGAGGTTGTGATCAATACCGTCAACTACGCGATGGTTGAACAGATTTCTTTAGCAAGTGCCGAGTATCCTAAGGGAATCAATGAGTTTGTTAAATCAGGGCTTACACCAATAAAATCCGAACGTGTAAAACCACCACGTGTAAAAGAGTCGCCGGCCTCTTTCGAATGTCGTGTGCTGGAAATAAAAACGTTGGGTACGGAAGGTGGTTCAGGAAACCTGGTGACCTGCGAAGTTCTGCTGGTACACACGCAAGAATTTATTTATAATGAGAAAGGAAAAGTTGACCCGCGAAAAGTTGACAGTGTTGCCCGTATGGGCGGCGACTATTATTGCAGGATAAATGGCGATAATATTTTCGAATTGCCAAGGCCGGTTGCTGGTATAGGAGTGGACCAACTTCCTGATCACATTCGGAATAGCCCGGTGCTGACAGGCAATAACCTCGGACGGCTTGCCAGCATCGATAAAATTCCGATGCCTTCTGAGGTAAAATCATTTGCCGAAAACTTTGACTACAATCTCCTTTGGAGAAATAACGGAGGTAATCGAATTGATGCTATTCACAATCATGCGCAACTCCTGCTTGACCGTGGTGAAGTGAAAAAGGCGTGGCTGCTGTTATTGAGCGCTAGTTATCAAACAGAGTTATGGAATTAAATGAAGTAACCAAACGGCTTCCGAAGCACTTGCTGCAATTCGTCGTAGATCAACCGTACAACGAATACACTCCTGTAGATCAAGCGGTATGGCGGTATGTCATGCGGCAAAACTATCATCACCTGCAAAAGGTGGCCCATGAGTCATACGTTGAGGGTCTAAAACTTGCCGGGGTAGAAATTGAAAATATTCCGACCATGTATGGGATGAACAGGATATTGCAACGCATTGGCTGGGCAGCAGTCGCTGTAGACGGATTTATACCACCTGGTGCATTTATGGAGTTCACCAAGTACAACGTGCTGGTCATTGCCGCGGATATACGTACGCTGGAACATATTGAATATACACCAGCACCTGACATCATCCATGAATCAGCCGGACATGCTCCCATTATTGCCGTTCCTGAATTTGCAGCATACCTGAAGGACATTGGTGAAGCCGGAAGCAAAGCATTCTCTTCAGTAAAGGACGTTGAGCTTTACGAGGCCATTCGTCATTTATCTATCATCAAGGAAGATCCTCACACCAAACAGGCAGAGATCAACGAGGCTGAACTTGCGATCGAAAGGATACAAAGCAACATGGGGCCGCCTTCCGAAATGGCACTGATCCGTAACCTGCATTGGTGGACCGTTGAGTACGGTTTGATCGGAACGTTGGACAAGTTTAAGTTATATGGCGCGGGCCTGCTTTCGTCGATAGGCGAAGGTATGAGTTGTTTAAATGAAAAAGTAAAGAAGCTTCCTTATACGCTTGAGGCTATGCACTGCAATTATGATATTACCAAGCCACAACCGCAGCTTTTTGTTACTCCCGATTTTGCCCATCTTACTACCGTACTCAGCGAGTTTAAGAAACTCATGGCCTGGACAACGGGCTGGCTGGATGGAATTAAAAAAGCGATAGCTTCCGAACAGATTGGTACCATAGTCTACAGTTCGGGTCTACAGGTAACTGGAACGGTTGCAAAAGTTATTGAAGCCGACGGTGTTCCGATCTTTATTCAAACCATGGGACCCGCTGCCCTATCGGTTAACGACGTTCAACTGAATAAGTATGGCAAAGAATATTTTCCGTCAGGATTTTCTTCACCGGTTGGAAAACTTACAACATCCCCGATGCCATTGGAAGATATGATTGGTGAGGTACTACGAAGAAATGGTATAGAAATAAATAAACAAGCGTTGCTAAATTTTGAGCATGACATCGTTGTTGAAGGAATTGTCCGCCAGATATTAAGAAGCCGTGCTGGTAAGATCATACTGATAGAATTCGAGCATGCAACTATTCAACACCGAGGCAATGTAATTTTGGTTGCCCCTTCCTATATCATGGCAGTGGGTCAACATATTGTTTCGGCTTTTGCCGGACCAGCGGATGTTGAGGCGTTTCAACCGACCGCTTTTGTGCCCCACGAAAAGATGCACAAGATCCACTATGATGAGAAGGTTTTGAAACTTCATGACTTATATCGTATTGTTCGAAAGACAAGGCAAGACACGCACCTGATTCCTCGGCTACCGTCACTATGGAAAATCGTTGTTCATGATTTTCCAGACGATTGGCTGTTGTCGCTGGAAATATTGGAAATACTAGAACGCTCAGGCGACTATCAACGATCCGCTCACGAAATCCGCGAATATCTCGAGACGAAACGAGCAAAGAAACCCCACCTGCATAATCTCATTACAAACGGATTAACATTGTTACACGTCGAAAAAGAGCAGCCTGCTGTTAATGAATAGCACAAGATTGTCGTGAACACTGCTTCCCTAAGCTACCTATTAGATGTACAGTTACCATTTGATCTGTACAATTCATAAATCAGTTTGACAAAATTCAGTTGATTTCCTGTCATCAATCATTGTTGCCAGACATTGGTCAGAGTAATATTGGTTTGAAATGATCGACAGCCGTAACAGGACTGCCTTTATTGTTGCGTGTTTCAAATACAAGAACGTTCAAACAAAAATACATTACTACTATGAAAGAAGAAAAAGACCCTCAGCTCTGGCAGCAAGCAAAGGCAAGAGCCGACTTTAAAATTCATTTGACGGTTTATCTCATCACCATGGGCGTACTGTGGGTAGTGTGGTTTTTTACCGGCGGCATTCATAGCCATCCCTGGCCAATTTATCCGACCGCAGGCTGGGGTATCGGTGTGATTTTTAATTATCTCGGCGTATTCAAATTTGGCGATGCAGCAGAAAGAGAATACGAAAGATTAAAAGGACAGCACAAATAAAGCCCGCCCTGACGTTGGATCCTGTGCCTGTACAGACTCTTACAACATTTAGCCTTACCGTTATAACGCAAGGCTATTGCTTATGACTTTAGCGTTCAGAAAAAAGTATTTGCGGGGAACCAGCAATCTGCCAACCAAGGACATTCGTAAATGATTTATATCGTGGCATGACAACGGAAGTTTCCTTGTTGTGCGTTTTGATTAACGCACTTTTGCGGCACGTTCAAAGGACATCTCTTACACTAAATTTCTCTTACACTTAATTTTCAATTTGGCCGGATTCGCACAGAGTGATTCGAAGGCGAACACATGCCGCTGGAGCGATACGGCTAAATGGCATATTTCAGTGCTTTTTCGACCATGGCATACATGTTGAATTGTTCCGGTTTTTATATCCTTCTCTAACGCTATGATCAAGAGTTACATAAAAATCGCCTTGCGAAAACTGGTACGAAACCAAGCTTACTCTATTATCAACATCGGCGGTCTTGCCGCCGGAATGACCGTCGCCATGCTGATTGGTTTGTGGGTCTATGATGAACTTTCATTTGATTCCTATTTTCACAACCATAGACAACTCGCTCAAGTCATGGTCAATCAAACGACTGGCGGCCAGACGTACACGGGAGGAACTGTTGCAATGCCTTTAGGGGATGCGTTACGAACAAAGTACGGAGCGGATCTTAAGGCTGTGTCGCTAACATCGTGGATTGATGGTCATTTGATTACGACTGGTGAGAAGACGGTATCATCTTCGGGTATGTGGGTGCAACGTGATTTTCCCGAGATGTTTTCTCTAGCAATGATTCGGGGAAGCCGCCATGTACTAAAAGATCCTTCTACGGTGTTGATTTCACAATCCCTGGCAAAAAGTCTATTTGGTGATGGCGATCCGCTAAACAAATCATTGCGCATAGATAACAGGTTAGACATGATTATTGGTGGTGTTTATGAAGACTTGCCTCACAATACAACCTTTTACAGTTCCAATATATTTCTGCCATGGGATCATAAAGACAATTGGAGGAATTCCCAAACGAGTTGGAGTAATCATTGCGGTCAGTTGTTTGTTCAACTCGGTGATAAGGCAAATTTGGAAGAGACAAGTGAAAAAATCAAGAATGTGCCCACCCCTTTTATAACCGACGTTAAGGAAGAGGTAATGCTACACCCAATGGAAAAGCTGCATCTGTATGATGAGTTTGAAAACGCAAAAGCGGCCGGCGGTCGTATTGATCTTGTTTGGTTAATTGGCGTTATTGGTGTATTCGTATTGTTCCTGGCCTGTATTAATTTTATGAACCTTTCTACCGCGCGAAGTGAAAAACGATCCAAGGAAGTGGGCATCAGAAAAACGGTAGGATCCCTGCGAGCCCAACTCATTGGTCAATTTCTTAGTGAATCGATTGTCGTAGCATTGATAGCCTTTATATTTTCAATCATACTCTCACAACTTTCGCTTTCATTTTTCAATCAGCTTGCGGATAAAAGAATATCCCTTCCGTTAGACCATCCTGTGTTCTGGTTATTAGCACTGAGTTTTACATTGTTCACCGGAATCATCTCCGGAAGCTACCCTGCATTTTACCTGTCAGGATTCAAACCTATCAAAGTATTAAAAGGTACTTTCAAGGCAGGAAGGTTTGCTTCTCTACCAAGAAAGATTTTAGTCGTTACTCAATTTACAGTATCCATTACGTTGATCATTGGAACGCTGATCGTTTTTCGTCAGATCGAATTTGCTAAAAATCGTAATCCTGGTTTTTCACGTAACGGACTTATCACTGTGTGGCTCAATACCCCGGATCTGGAGAAACACCGTGAAGCTATTCAAAACGAGGTACTTCAAACGAACGCCGTAGAACATATGGCACTAGCCTCTCAATCACCGGCACACTTTAGTAATAACAACGGTATTGACTGGCGGGGCAAAGATCCGGGGTTAACTGTGTATTTCAGAAACGTTGATGTCACACCGGAGTTTGGAAAGACATTAGGTTGGAAAATCAGCCAAGGTCGTGATTTTATCCCTAACGCCGCTGGAGATTCTGCATCAGTCATTATCAATGAAACGGCGTTAAAAATCATGGGCCTTCAGGAACCTTTGGGGGAAGTCATACAATATCAGAATAAGAATTATAATATTGTCGGTGTGGTAGAAGACATTGCAACGCAATCTCCCTACAGGAAGAATGAACCTTCCATATTTTTCACCGATGGATGGAAGGGTTTATTTATCATGAGGTTGAATTCTTCAATGCCGGTGAGAGAAGCCCTGGCGAAGATTGAGCCGGTATTCAAAAAACATAATCCCGATGCACCGTTTGGATACAGCTTTGTAGATGTTGAGTATCAAAGAAAATTTTCCAATGAGCAAAAGATCGGCAGCCTCGCCGGCTCCTTTGCTGTACTTGCTGTGTTCATCTCATGCCTGGGTTTATTTGGCTTGGCTTCTTACGTGGCAGAGCAGCGCACAAAGGAAATCGGTATCAGAAAAGTCCTGGGTGCATCGGTACTTAATCTTTGGAAAATGCTATCAAAAGATTTTGTGGCGCTCGTCATCATTGCCTGCGCCATCTCCACTCCTATTTCATTTATATTCATGAATGACTGGCTTCAAAATTTTGAGTATCGTGCGCCGATCTCCTGGACGATGTTTGCGATGGTTAGTGTAGGGACCCTTGTAATTACTTTGCTAACCGTTAGTTTTCAGGCTATTACTGCAGCAGTGGCCAATCCTATTCGCTCCTTGCGAACTGAGTGACAGGCAAGGTGAAGCAGTAAACCCTGTGTTTTTCAAAAAAATATAGGTTAAAAAAACTTCTTACCGCGAATTTATGTTGCCAGAAGGTTAAGGAAAACGTTTAGAAGCGTCTTCAGAAAGACAGGTGCACGGTTGATACGATGCTCACGTTTTCATTTAATGATCAACCTGTTCGACATTTCAACCCATAAGTTATGACCAACGAAAAAACCTTTGATGTTATTATTATTGGCGGAAGTTACGCCGGATTATCAGCCGGCATGGCGCTGGGTCGCGCATTACGAAAAGTAATAATTATTGATAGTGGGAAACCCTGTAACGTCCAGACGCCACACTCGCACAACTTCATCACTCAGGATGGAAAAACGCCAAAGGAAATTTCCTCACTTGCCAAACAGCAAGTTGGAGCGTATAAAACGGTAACATTTTATGATGGTCTTGCCATCAGCAGCACAAAGACGACAAATGGATTTGAAGTCAAAACGCAGTCAGGGGATACTTTCACAGGCAAGAAAATAATTCTTGCAACTGGTATTAAAGATATTCTTCCCGAGATCAAGGGCGCTGCGGAGTGTTGGGGAATATCCATGATCCATTGTCCCTATTGTCACGGTTACGAATACAGGAATGAAAAGACAGGGATTCTTGCCAATGGAGAATCAGCTTTTGAACTCGCCAAGTTGATTTCCAATTGGACTAAAAATTTAACAGTTTTTACAAATGGAAAATCAACTTTAACAAAAGATCAATCCGAGATCATTAGCAGAAAGAACGTTGAAATTAATGAAAACGAAATTCATAGTTTCGGTCATAATGATGGGCAGATCGAAAATATTCAATTTAAAGATACATCGACTATTTCCGTCAAAGCCATTTATGCCCGTCCTTCATTCATCCAACATAGCGGCATACCGAAAGCGCTAGGCTGTGAGCTAACGGAACACGGACTTATAAAAGTAGATATGCTGCAAAAAACTTCGGTTCCGGGAGTCTTTGCCGGCGGAGATAATGCTACGTTAATGCGTTCGGTTGCTTCAGCAGTATTTACAGGGTCGATGGCGGGTGCTGCAGTCAATAGAGAATTGATTGATGATGAATTTAACTCAATGATGGTGGAACCAGAAAAGGAAAAAGCATTGATTTAAGGTAGAATAGGGCTGACGTTATAATGGAATAAAACTTCCCGGCTGGATTTCTTCATGCATCACGCAAGTCCGGTATGGACGATATATCGCTAGAAAATCAACCGACATTCGAACCAATATATAATTTGCCATTAAATAGGAGCAATTGCCTTTTGCTATGTTATATCATGCCTACGGCACTCCGATAAAATCTTCAATCGAGTGCTACCGATATTCAATGCCTAACGGCCGCGTAAATGCATTCAATTGATCAAACGCTACAGCGAAAATTGATAAGCGCGATGCGATAGAATAGATAGTGAATAAACTTCCCTGCTGATTCTACATGCACCACACAAGTCCCGGCAGGATGATATATCGCTAGAAAATCAATAGAAATTCGAGACAAATCCCGTTAGGGATGGCATATAATCTTTCTATTACAGTTTTTGCTAGTCAAGCATGAGAAGAGAATTGATTCTCAGCCAATGGACTTTCGAACCAGCAGGACGATTCCTAGAAAGAAATCCTTCCTGTCCTCGGGATCCGGCAATTTGGATTACACACTTTGTAGATAAGCCCACTTTGATTATTGACTATGTCTATAAACTGTTGATCCATATCATAATAGTCGAAGCTTTAGTCTTCGCAGCGCCGGAAAACTTACAAGAAAGTCAGAAATTGTTTAGTTGTTTTTTAGGTTCGCCGGGACACCACAGACCGGAATGTGAGGTTTCATTGCTTAGGTCTCTTTTTCTGAACTTCAAACATTTAGTCTGACCTGCAAAAGGAAAACGTCACAGATTTAGCGTTTTAAAATATTGCTCCAGGGACATCATCCTTCTTATGCAACTATTTTACCCGCTATTGCAACATTATTCGGCCAAAATTAAAGGTAGTCTCTTCCAATTCTTACGTTCAAATCCTCGACAAAAGCTGAAGGTGATGCATTGCGCAAGTATCAATTAGCGATTTTTTTTAACGGATGGAAGTTTTCCCTTCCGACTATGGATGCTTTTAAACAAGGCTTGAGATGAAAAAAATTACTATCCACGCCTCTGACGGATATCCGCTAAGCGCATTGTTTGGTGAGCCTGACAAAAACCCGATGGGAACAATCGTCATTAGTTCCGCAACAGGAATACGAAAGGAATTCTATATTAACTTCGCGCAATTTCTTGTAACCCAGGGGTACCGGGTCTTGCTCTATGACTATCGTGGTATTGGGGAATCGGCGCCAGCCGACATGAAAACCTCCACGATTTACATGCACGAATGGGGCACGCAAGATATGAATGCGGTTATCAATCACCTCGTGATCAAACAAGGTTACTCGGGGATTATATGGCTGGGGCACAGTATCGGCGGCCAATTGGTTGGATTAATTGAAAATAAGCATCATGTACGCAAAGTAATTGCTATTAATGCTGCAGTGGGCTATTGGGGATATTTCCCATATCCGATGAGAATGGTAGTGTGGCTACTGTGGCATGTCATAGGCCCTCTGCTCATTAAAGTTTATGGCTATGGGACGATGACTAAAATCGGATGGGGTGAAAATCTTCCACGCAATGCAATCCTGGAATGGAGGTCCTGGTGCCTTAGTAAAACGTACTACATGGATTTTCTAAAAAACAAGATTAAATCAGACCGGTTCTATGACTTCACCATTCCGATCACTGCGATTTATACGAGCGACGATTATATTGCTAACGACAAGACTGCACCGCTCATGGTGCAATTCTTTCCGAACGCACCCTGGAGACTTATTAAACTTGAAGTTGATCAGTATACCGAACACAAAGTTGGTCATACTGGAATTTTTCGAAAGCGGTTTGAAAAGGTGCTTTGGCCTTGGCTCCTGCGAATTATTCAAGGTTAAATAATTGATGAGCATAAAGTAAACGTTAACATAATCTCCGGAAAAACAACTTGTTATCGAAACATATCGTACTAATGGATTTACCGTGTTGCATGACTAAAACCTGTTTCGTATTTCTTTGTTACCTGTTCCTATCCAGTGCTTTTGCGCAGGCCCAACTCCAAGATACCCTGCTGCAGCAACTTGAACATCATCCAGAAATTGACACCGTCCATATTAATTTGCTGAACGCATTGAGTCACCAGAACCAATGGAAGGATTTCAATAAATCCCTTGTCTATGCCACGGAGGCACTAAAGTATGCGGAACAGTTATCCTTTGAGTCGGGTATCGCGCAAGCTTATAACCGGCAGGCACATTGTTATTGGGCGTTGGGTGACAGCGATCGGGCGATAGAAAAAGCGTTGCATGCTGTTGCTGTTGCCGAACGTTCTGGACTCACCAACGTGCTCGGCGAAGCTTATAGAACCTTAGCAATGTGTTATCGCGATCAGCAGGAACTGGCGAAAGCTGTCGCTTATATACGACACGCCGAGGCGCTGGCTACGCAAAAAAAAAATTGGGACTTGCTGGCCAGGGTCTTCAATCTTGCTGGTGTCATAGCGCATTCGCGCGCACAATATGACAGTGCATTAATATATTATAATAAATCTTTGCAGGTAACTTCAGAGCATGCAATCACAACCTTTCACGTATCGCAGGCACTATCGAATATGGGTGAAGTCTATTTAAGAAATGATCCGGAAAAAGCGCTCGGCTATTTTAACCGCGCCTTGGCTAGTGCGAAGGAAACACAGAATCGCTCAGCGGAAGCCGGAATACTTGCAGACGTCGGCAGAGCGCTCCTTAGGTTAAAGAAATATGCTGAAGCAGAACGTTACTTAAATCAATCGTTAGTATTGGCACGCACCCTTGGCCTTAAACGTGTAATCCGGCATGTTTATCTTGCGCTTACAGACCTAAAAATAACTGGAGGTAAAACAACAGACGCTTTAAATTACATGCAGGCATATTATGATGTACGCGATAGCCTGCTCAATGGATCTAAGACGAGACAAATTGTAGAACTGGAAACACGTTTCGAAAAGGAAAAGCAGGAGCAAAAAATTCAGTTGCTTGAACAGGAAAAAAGAATCCAAAGCCTGTGGCAAAATGTTCTGATCGTAGGATCAATGTTGCTCGTAATTGCCCTCGTAATAATTTACCGGCTGCAGCAATTACGATCCTCGAAATCCCGGCAGCTTCTGGAAGCCCAGCAGGCATTAAATAATAAATTAAAGGAAACTGATGCACTCAAATCGAAATTCTTTGCGAATCTTTCTCATGAATTTCGTACCCCCCTTACATTGATTCTTAGTCCCGTAGAAGAACAACTCCGAAATTTCAGCTTGCCCGAATCTGAACGGAAAAAACTGACCGTGATACAACGGAATGCCCACCGCCTTTTGGATTTGGTGAATCAGTTGCTCGATCTTTCCAAATTGGAAGCAGGCAAAATGGAGCTTTCCATCCATTATCGTAACCTTTCAAAATATCTTCATGTTTTGATCTCATCATTTGATTCGCTTGCCGAGCATAAACAGATCGATTTTATCAAAAATATTTCCACGTACGAAACACCCGTTGGCTTTGATGCAGATAAGATTGAGAAAATTGTTAGCAATATCCTTTTCAATGCGTTCAAGTTTACGCCGGCTGGAGGCCAGGTGATTTTTTCAATGCATGTCTTCGCCGAGGAGAATGAAGTTGTGATGACGGTAGCTGACACCGGTAAAGGAATACCAACGGAAGAACACGCTAACGTATTCTCACCATTTTATCAATTGAAGCCGGAAGAAGAAAATCATCCGGGGACTGGATTGGGCCTATCATTGGTTCACGAATTGGTTAAGTTATACGAGGGCACAATTGAATTGACAAGTGAGGTGAATAAAGGTACTTGTATTGTCGTGACGCTGCCTCTCTTTCCGATGGAGAATGCGGTTGAATTCCCGATAGAAGAAAAAGACTCACAGCATGATGTTCGACAGGCGTTTGAGCCAACCGAAGCGTCGGTCCCCTCGACGATTGCTGAAATTGAGCTCTACAACACCATCCTGGTCGTGGAGGATAATACCGAACTGCGGAATTTCATTATATCGGGATTTGAAAACCAGTTTGCCATTTTATCAGCGGTAGATGGTGAAGAAGGCGTTGCCTTGGCACTGGAGCATATACCTGATGTAATCATTTCTGATGTTATGATGCCAAGAATGAACGGTCTGGATCTTATAAGCCGAATCCGGAAAGATGAACGTACGAGTCATATACCTGTTGTTCTGCTTACTGCTAAGGTGGACGATCAATCAAAACTGGAAGGATTAAAAACCGGTGCTGATGAATATCTGGCCAAGCCTTTCCTGATGGAGGAACTTCAAGTAAGGGTAAATAATGTCATCGAACAACGCAAACGGCTGGCCATAAAGTTAAAGCAAGATTTTGCAGATGAACAGGTCTCAACTGCTGACATAAAGGAGCCGTCACTAGATGAAAAATTTATTGCGAAAGTTAGGAGTATAGTGGAAGCAAATATCGGCAATTCATTTTTTAGCGTTGAAATGCTCGCTGCCGAAATGAATCTCAGCAGGGCACAACTGTTTCGTAAACTTAAGGCTTTGATCAACACGTCCCCAAGCGAATATATCCATGACCTGCGCCTGCAACGGGCTGCGAAATTGATCCGCGCAAAAGCTGACAACGTTGCGCAGATCGGGTATGCGGTTGGGTTTAATGAACAATCATATTTTGCAAAACGCTTCCGGAAAAAGTATGGCGTCTCCCCCACTGAATATGCACGATGAAGTTTTTGCAACGACAATACCGGGATTGGTAACAATTGTTCAAGCATCATTCGTAATTGAGGTGTCACCTTTGTCATGACAAAACAACACGAGTATGGATAGCCACAAAACAACCCCTGCACTAAGCGCCACCTTGAGGAATCTTATGACCAGACTATTCCTTCGCCCTTTACAAGACTCGGTATTATTTTTATTTCACCTTAGTCGCATTCGAAACGATGATTTTTATTATTGGTGACTTATTCTTAATCCGTGACTTTACGTTGGTTCCGGTTTCTTTGCGTTTATTGAAACTTCACCGTTGTTGATCTGCTCACAGTCTTACCCGCAAGGCCAATGGATCAGTGAAGTATACGTTGTCGGGGAAGCCAGCAAGTAAGTAAAACGTCGCCGTTGTTGGTGTTGTGCGGAGCCTGGTGCGTGAGCTCCACCAACAACCGCACACACTAGGATGACAGACTTTAACGTAGTACGGTTCAAAAATTTGACGCAACGCCTGTTTGTTCTTCTATTAATTTTCAATCACATTCGTCTTCGCCGTTGTTGGTGTAGTGCGGAGCCTGGTGCATGAGCTCCACCAACAACCGCACACACTAGGATGACAGACTTTAATATAGTACGGTTCAAAAATTTGACGCAACGCCTGTTTGTTCTTCCATTTAATTTTCAATCACATTCGTCTTCGCCGTTGTTGGTGTAGTGCGGAGCCAGTGCGTGAGCTCCACCAACAAACGCACACGCTCGGATGACAGACTTTAACATAGTACGGTTCAAAAATTTTGACGCAACACCTATTTGTTCTTCCATTTAATTTTCAATCACATTCGTCTTCGCCGTTGTTGGTGTTGTGCGGAGCCTAGTGCGTGAGCTCCACCAACAACCGCACACACTAGGATGACAGACTTTAACATAGTACGGTTCAAAAATTTTGACGCAATGCCTATTTGTTCTTCCATTTAATTTTCAATCACATTCGTCTTCGCCGTTGTTGGTGTTGTGCGGAGCCTGGTGCGTGAGCTCCACCAACAACCGCACACACTAGGATGACAGACTTTAACGTAGTACGGTTCAAAAATTTGACGCAACGCCTATTTGTTCTTCCATTTAATTTTCAATCACATTCGTCTGAATACTGTCGAAACCTGTTATCAGCTTGCGTGCGGTTGTTGGTCAGACGCGCACGGCCTTACGCACAAGACCAACAACGGCGTGGGATACAGTGCGTATACTTCGCCGGTGAAACATTCATTAAGAAATTGAAATGAGCGTGGGTATCAATTTCAGACTCCCTTCAACTTTGCAGTGGCTTGTTTGATCCCATTGACCGCATTCAGGCGCCCAGCATGGCGTTCTAAATCAGCCTCGTAGGCTTCAAGCGCATTTCGATAATCTTTCAGCTCCATGTAAAGATCTCCCAAAAGTTCTCTGGCCGGAACGACTTCACCTGGCGTTACGGGATGCTTCTCAGTAGCATCTTCCATGTCAGCTGCTTCTGTCATCAGGCGAATGGCTTCATCACGATCACCCCGGGAAAATGCTAACCACGCTTCCGATGCTTTGATTTGGATTTGTACCTGGTTTGCTTCGTATGTTTTTTTATTTTCAACCAGCATGGCATGGTTTGCTTTTAAACTATCCAGAGCAGCAATTGCATCTTCATTCCGATGCAGATGGACGGCACCTAAAAGTTTTCCAAAAAAAATCAGTGACCTCTCCCATGGATAATTCTTCCATGGAAAATCATGCGGTTTTAATTCCAATGCTAATACCGCCGGCCAGTCTTTGCGTTCCAGCGCATAACGCGTAGGTGCTGCGGCCATGGTATACGCAACCTTATTGTTAAAAGGAAAAACGACCTGCATCGACTGCAGGTAATCCAATTGTTCTTTTGCCTTATCATACTTTCCTTCCTGCAGATAAGCATAAACAAGGTAGTCCAGTCCATGGATTTCTTCATCCCAATGACCTTGCATGCCGGCATTCTCCGCGTAACATTTTGCTGCGGTCATAGAGTTGATGTTGGACTGCGCAGACTCCTCCCACAGACCCAGCCTTGTAAAAATATGAGAGGGCATATGCAACGCATGGGCTGATGACGAGGCAATTGAGGCATACTTTCGTGCTGCCGGCAAGCCCATTTCGGCAAGTTCAGGGTAATCGTAAATATGAATGAGATAGTGTGCAATCCCTGGATGATCAGGTTGACTGGCGAAAATCGAATTCAATATTTCTCCAGCTTTGCGTTGTTTTACAAATGTTTTGTCCGTCGGATCCGATGCTGCGCGCAATGCTAATGCATAAAATATTGCGGCTTCCGTATCTGCCGGATACTTTTGATAAATCTTCTCGGCAGCTTTTTCAAACTTTTGAAGGCGACTGGCATGGCTAACGTTACTCCAGTCGTCATATAAAGTTGCAGCCGCTTCGAGATATTCGGACTCGCGGTTATCACCACCTCCTAATGAACGCGCAACCGAGATTGACTTCGACCCCTTCTCTAATTCATCTTTGGTTGGTGGAGCCCATAAAGGGTGAAAGTTGCTCATGGCTACACCCCAATATGCCATCAGGCACTCGGGATCCTCATCGATGACTTTCGCAAAAACCTTTTCGGCTTCGGCGTATTCAAACGAATGAAGCAACGCTGTGGCTAGATTAAAGTTTGCCTGCACTTTTTGCGCGCATGACTGGCCAAAGTCCACTTTACCGAACTTGGCTTGCTCAGCGCCGCACAGCGCTATATCGCCACTTAACAGATTGAGCGACTTCAGCTCACTCCTCAACTGGGTTTGATCCCTTTTCTCCTGACAGGAACTGATCAGGAGAATGGAAGCAACATATAATATTTGGAGGTGAAATTTCATACAAGTTTAGGTTAATGAAAATCGTCGGAATGGAATTCACCGATATAATAAAGGTATGGGAATAAGAAGCAATAAGCAATCCATGCCATTCGAACCTTTTCACTGAAAACTTGATGGCCCTAATTGCTTATACGTCCTCTTTCCTCATCGGATCCGGTTTTTGATTTCACTACACGTGGTTTATGGTTTCCCAGCGTCCGGGTGAAGGTGACTCTTACAAACCGATTGTTAAAATTGTAGTGAAAATAGGAATACAAATTTTCCTCCGGCATATCTGTCTTGATCCTCCAATTGTTCGTATTGAGGATGTCGTCAATTGAAAATCGTAACGTTCCCTTTTTTCCAAATTGCTTTTGAATACCAGCATTCAGGGAGCCGGCAGACATAAACCATGCTATTCCAGATAACGTTTTGGATTGATACATTCCGGAAATTTCAATCGTAAAGTCTCGTGGCAGTTTCACGATATTTATCAGGTTAAAGTTTATACCATATTGGTGCAACCTGGTGTGATGTTGATGTTGTGAGGTCTGCGCAATTTGGTATTGTGCGGTGACATTGCTTTGTACCTCCCAATATGATGCTATCCCAATGTTGTACAAAGTGGTTATTCCAAATGTCTTTAAATACTTTAGATTTTGTGCCCGATATATAACATTTGTCTCGCTATCTATTTCAGGCTGCCAAACAGTGATCTCGTTTAGTGAATGATTAAAGTGCAGTGAAATCAACCAATTCTTTACGTGGTATCCGATTTTAAAAGCGTTAGATACCGCCGGCCTTAGCGTTGTGTTTCCCCCTGAAAAGGTGCTAGGTCCCCAGAAGAATACAAAAGGCGCCATGTCATTATAGGTGGGTCGTGTAATTCTCCGTGAAAAAGAGAATTGCAGATCCCGTTCGTGGTCGAAATCTTTCTTCAAAGAAATGCTTGGAAAGAAATAACCATACTTTCTGTCCACAAGATTTTTTTCTGTTGGTGTACCAATCGATGTATGCGTGTATTCATACCGAAGGCCGGTGCTAATCTGCCACCGATCATCTGGCGTCCATTTCGATGAAACATAAGCTGCATTGATGTACTCCCGAAGATTTGAGTTGGATGTAAACGCTGGATCGATTGCCCATGTATCATTTGCCGTTCGTTTAACCAAAATATCATTGCTAAGTGTTGACACTACTGCTTTGACGCCAGCCTCCAAGGTGATGTAAGGAGATATTGCATATACGTAATCCATCTTTCCGATAATAAAGTGGATAGGCGTGTTTTTTTTTAAATCAATTTTCGATGTTTCTTTGACGTTGCGTTGAGAGTAGCTCAATTCATAATTATAATCGGACGGATTGCTATTGTGATAAAATAGGTAGTCCAGGTTAAAATTGATTTCATTTTTTGAATTGAGTTTGGTATGCAGGCCCATTGCCCCAGTTACACTTTGCCAGATATTGGATTCATTGATCTTTGTTTTGGCAATAACAGTGGAATCCCATGCAGCGTTATTTATTTCATTTGCTAAAGCTTTTAACCGCCAGTCTCTCCGATAGCCTGTTAACAATAGGTTTAGCATTGTTTTATCACTAATGTTCCATTCGAAGCCGGCCGTGAGGTTTTGTTGGTGAGTAACATTTTCGCGGTCGCTGTTACCATTGATAGTTTGAACAGATTCTTTGTCAATCGATCTTCGGTTCATTTTCATGATGTGAAGGTTGTGATTTCTCAGAACGGAATAATCTAAGGAGTAGGCAAACTTCTTATTTCTGGAGTTGAGATTAAAATTTCCACCCAGCGTCTCCGCCCAGTGCGCGCCCAACGTTATCCCTATTGTTCCGTTGGTGCCGAAATCTGCGTTTCCTTTTGTAACTATGTGAATTATTCCGGCGTTTCCTTCAGCATCATATTTTGCCGGAGGAGTTGTGATAAGCTCTATCTTTTCAACATTCGAGGAATTCATTCCGTCCAGCATCTGCACAATAACATCTGTGGGTAGTTGCGTGAGTTTTCCGTCGATCATAATGCGTACACCTGATTTACCGTTCATTGATATGCTGTTGTTCTGCTTGTTCACCACAACACCAGGAGATTTTTGAAGGAGCTCCAGAATTGTGTTACCGGCTGAGGTGATGCTACCCTGGACGTTGATGACGAGTCTGTCCATCCGCTGTTCGTAAAATGGTTTTTCAGCCTTTATTATAACTTCATTCAATTCGATAGATGTTTCGTTAAGAACTATTTGGGGAATAGCAACATGAGCGTCGTTCGATATTGAAACACGCGGCGAAATAAAATCTGCATATCCGATCATTGAGGCTGAAATAACGTAAACACCTTGGCCGACGTTTTCAAATAAAAATTCGCCTATACTATCCGTCGTAACCCCCTTCACCAGCGCAGCGCCGGAATCCAGAAGAAGCACAGTCACTGAAGAAAGATCTTGCTGCCCGTCTGTTATTTTTCCTTTAATTGATCCCTGGCTAAAGCAACAGATGAGTGGATATGAAAATAGCAGGATGAGCAACGAGGTCCTCATTTACATTTAGTTTAAAGATTGCGAAATAGATATCCATCGTACCAAGCTGAATGCCGAACGATGTGTTGAGACCGGCAAGATGATGGTCCATAGCCACAGCTAGCAGTGTGCCATGGACCATTGGTTGACAGACTAATTACCGTCGATGGTAGGTTGTGGGCTCCGGGTTTTATTTTTAGATGCTTTGGTAAATGGAATCAGCATGGGCGCAGATCGTTTATAATCCCGATATTTTGTTCCAAACGTTGTGATCAAATCCCTTTCTTCGAATTGAATCGCTGTTAGCATGTACAGTGTTGTCATGATAGCAAAAAATAAGTGGGCGGCGGTCATGGTAGGCGTTGACCAGAATGCGATCATAAATCCCAGGTACAAGGGGTGACGGACATATTTATAGAAAAATGGTGTCCTGAAAGGAAGCGACTCATATTTTTTGCCAATGAAGTAGAACCATACTTGCCGCAGGCCAAAGAGGTCGAAATGATTGATGAGGAATGTACTTACTAAGACGATGCCAAAGCCCAGCAAGCACAGCGACTTGAGAACGATTTGTGCTGCCTGCGATTCAACTTGCCATATCACTCCGCCAATCGGCTGCCAATACTGAAAGAGCAGGATCAGGCACAAGCTTGATAATAAAACATAGGTGCTCCTTTCAATAGGCTCTGGGACAAAATTTGTCCACCACCTTTTGAACGCCGGACGCGCCATGACACTATGTTGAAGCGCAAACAAAGTTAGTAGTCCTGCATTGACCAGCAAGGCATAGCTCAACGGTGACTGCGGAACACTATCAATGTGTTTGGGGACGAGCAACGAGCTAACAAATCCTACTGCATAGGAAAATGTTGCAAAAAAAATGACATAGGCAATAATGCCGTAAAAAAGGAAAATGGTTTTTTTCATAGCGGGTGTCTGTTTGTTTTTTACTGAAATGATTTCGCCGCCTTCAGTGGAGTTTGGCGTTACATAAATTCCAAATACTCCGAAACGGCGACGGTGGACTTTTAAATTTTCAGTAAAGATGGCGGGGCTCAAAAAAATCCAGCTTCAACACATGTTGCAAAGACTTTAAACTTTTTTTTCAAGCTTTAAAATATGTTGTGAGACTCACAAAACGCCTAAAGTGTATCCATAGGTGTGAGTTTATCTAATTGCTGGTACATCCCTATAGCATATCTTGCGGGGACATGGTCGAAATCCAGAAAGAGGGGTCTTTAAACAGCCGACGCTCATGGGTATTATCGACCACGAACGTTACTGTAAACAAGGTGTAACTATTCGGTGTGCGATTTAAATCCAATCTGCTTCGCGAGCTGCTGAAATTCTGGCTCATCGTGCAGATTATAAAATTGAGGTTCCGTCATGAGCCAGGGCATTTCCATATCATGGCTCTCATAGGCATTCTTCAACCACAACAGCGCTGATTGTTTTTCATCTAATGCAGAATAGATGACAGCTATAAAAAAAGCAATGGATGCCTTATCGTTTTTTGCTAAACGACTCTTTAATTCATCTATAATTTTCACGGCGTCGTGCCGCTTGCCAGATTTGGCATACGCCGCTCCCATCCATCCCAGCATACGGGGATAGCGGATTCCTTCTAACGCAATGGCTTTTTTAAAATACGCGATCGCTTCGTTGTAACGCTTCATATTCAGCATCAGAAAACCATGCGAATCCATCGTGTAGTAGTTGTTAAATAACTTCAATCTGGATTCAGAAAATTCAAGTGCTTCGTCCATGCGGCCATTGTATATGTAGGACAAGATCATTCTGCTGTTGGGGTAGTACGGATCTTTAACATTTAAGCGTTCTGCGAATGACAGCGCTTCGTCGTGGCGCAAAACAAAGTTCAGATAATCTATATACAAAGCTAGCGCGTCTGGATGATCTGAATCTATCGCAAGTTTGTACTCCGCTTCTGCGCCTTCAAAATCCCAATCATTATATAATTTGTAAAAGCCCATGAGCATGTGCGCTTCGTCGAGATTGGGATCTAATACCAATGCCTTATCGATGAAAGGTTTCCCTTTTTGCAGCGCATCTAAGGCACTTAGTTCAGCTCCCCATATGGCGGCTAATCCGATATAACTATTGGCAAGAAAAGCATAGGCTCGGGCATAATTCGAATCAAGAGCAATGGCTTGTGTCAACAGATCTATGGAATTATGTGCTCCCTTATTTGTATAAGTCCTGTATTCGTAAATTGCCTTTAAATAGAGGTCGTAAGCTTTAGGATTATCAGTATCGGTCTTCGAAAGTTTTGACTTTTCCTCGGGAGAGAGTTTGGCATTGAGCTCATTCGCTACTTGCTGGGCAATCTCACTTTGAATCGCAAATACATCTTTTAGTTCACGATCGTAACTTTTAGCCCATACTTGTTGTTCTGACACTCCATCGACCAGACGTACTTCAATTCTTACTTTATTGTTGTCACGCTGAATACTTCCCTCCAGCAATGCAGCAACACCCAGTTCACTCGCAATTTCACGTGCTGATTTTGCGCTCTCGCGGTACTGCTCAACAGATGTTCTAGCAATAACACGAAGTTCGCCAACTTGCGAAAGGCCCGTCCGGATGGCCTCGATAACGCCTTCACTGAAATACTCATTGCGGTGATCTTCACTCAAATTTTTAAATGGCAGTATTGCTATGGATTTGTCATCCTTGGTCACCGGAACTGTGTTCTCATAGTAATTGAAGTACAGCCACCCCGCAATTGTGATCAGCAGAGCAATCAGGCTTAATATTAATGCCACCGAAAAATTTCTATGCTGCCGCGAACCTGATGGAGAAGAAATTATTGGATTGATTGGAACTGGCTTATCCTGAATTTCTGTCTTTTTATTTTTGACTTCGCCTGGGGGAAAACCATAGTATTCATTAAAACATTTGTTAAAATAGGTTGCACTTCCGAAACCAATGCGGTCGGCCACTTCAGCTGCAGTAAGATCTCCCTCCTTTAGCAAAGCCATACCAAGTTGCAACCTGTATTCGCGGATAAACTGACTCACGGATTGACCAGTAATACTATTGAGTTTGCGATGAAGCTGTGATCGGCTCATTCCGATATTTTTGGCCAACTCTTCAACACTATACTGTTCGTTGGTCAGGTTGTCATCAACTTCCTTCTTAAGTTTTTCCAGGAACATGTCGCCGACACCGTTTGTAGGTTCCATAACAATAGATAAGCAGTGACATAAAGTTATATTAAAATGCTGTTACGTGTTTACCTATGTTTGGGTTTAGGTTGTTTGTGGTAGATGAATTATTCCGGACGTTAAGCTTGTCTGATTGTTTGTTACGGGGGGAATAGTTTGCTTACAGCTGCATTGACACTAAAGAAGCGGCAAAGACTTCATTAAAAAAAGGTTCTTCACCTTTTTCAGGTATGGAAATCTCAGAAAAAAATATAAGAATTAAATAAAGGCTGCTCTGTAAATAACCTTTGTCACGGAAAACAGTGAGCCCGGTTCGAGATACCAAGGACTCTGGTAGAAGTGCGAAAAATTATACCGCCAGACCTTGCTATATCCATCGTCTTACGTTTTTCATGTATTCCTCAAATTCCACATTGAACCTTCGAAGCAGATATTGCTCTTCTTTCTTTATCACATATCCTTGAATAGTGGCCATAAGCAATGGTATTTCAATCATGGTCCAAGGATTTCCCTTAAACATGGCGATGCCGCTGTACAAAAACAAAAGCGATAAGTACATCGGGTTGCGAGAAACCGAATATATTCCTGACTTCTGTAGCGCGTTTGCCGGCCTGATGGTAACAAGGGTGTTTTTGGAAAGTATAAACTGCCGGACGGCTGGTAAAAAGAATATGAGATAGAGTACAATAAACCCCCACCCGACAATTTCCGCCAGCAGCGTGTCATGCCATGTAAATGGTATAGGTAATTTCCTTTGTAATAACACAGAGAGAAAGAAAAATAAAACATAAATTAACGGTGGGGGTAGATACACACCGGGATTGTCTTTTGAAATTAAATGCATGTTGTTGTTTTCCATACGCGAAGACTTGATATTATCTTTTTTCATCCATCATCGTTTCTCCAGGAGAACCCGTGAATCTTGAATGATGGATCAAACTTAATTCAGGAGTTGCAAATTGTCTTAGTAAAAAAACGACACATTTTATCCTGTAGGAAAGTCGCTATGGCCACTGGTAGGGTGAAGGTAGAATTTGCTGGGTGGAAATTCCGCAAACTCGTTAAACTCCCTGAGCAAGTGAGACGAGTCGGTGTAACCACATTCCAGCGCAATCTGCGACCAGCTCTTGTCAGCCGCTGCATTCTTTATTGCCATTGCGTTCTCAAAACGCACGATACGAATGAATAGTTTAGGTGATAGACCCACCCGCATAGTAAAATTTCGTTCGAACTGGCGAAGGCTTAGGCATGCGTCATCTGCCCATTCAGTAAGTGATCGATGCATTTGAGGATCAAGCATTTTGATGGCTGTACGATCAATGGGCTCCTCTGCACGAACTGAAGACCTGATTTTGGTCTCAAGAAATGCTGACAGTGTTTCTTTCATTTGATCATAACCATTGACTAATCGCAACGTTTCGGATACATGTTTTATCTCGTCTCCCCAAAATGTAACGGCATCTAATCCCTTGTTTGCGGTCGTTCGCATATCGATGCCAAGCAGACGATACAAACCCGTTGGTTGAAAAGTAGCTTTCACCATCAGGTGATCACTCCCAAATAACAAACCGATCGGCTTGGTCTTTGGGCCAGTCACCACAATGGGCGGCGCCGGAATTTCTAGCTGCGCGGCAGGCACAACTTTTACAATATCATTTAAATAGAAATATAGACCCTGAGTAGTATTGGCGAGGCAAGTTATGAATGGCTGGGGTAGCAATGTGTCGATATTCCAATTGGCATGGTAAACCTCAAATTCACGGACAAATGAACAAACAACAGACGACGGCTTATAGGTTTTATAAAAACTCAAGGTTCACATTTTAACAAAGCTACAATATTCCATAATTCTCCATATGATACATTTTTTTTAGAGAATCACATATCATAAAAAATTGCTTTGCCATAATCTAATTTTACTTGACGACAACGTATAGCCTAAGCTTGCAACGCGTCACTACTGTGAAATTGTATTGCTTCAAGTTCATTTCAAAACTATGGCCTAGTGGCATTACCACCCAAGGTAATTTTTCGATTATGTTAATATTATATGACATTTGAAGATAATGGTAAGCTATATTTCTTTTTCAATTTAATTGACCGATATTTCATTGTCATAAACCAATTCTTCTATGCCATCTTCCTCTCTGCCCCGCGTGGCCTACTTCTGTATGGAATATGCTTTACAAAGCGACTTTAAAATGTATGCCGGAGGCTTGGGTATCCTGGCCGGGGATTATCTAAAGGGTGCAAAGGATCACAAATTCCCTATCGTAGGTGTGGGTATTAAATGGAAACAAGGTTATACAGATCAACGAATTTCTCCCGAAGGAAAAGCAATTGATTCATATCCCATTTACAATTATCCTTTTTTGAAAGATACCGGTGTTATGGTATCTGTTATGATACGCAAGCGTGAGGTGAAATGCAAAGTGTGGCTCTGCGATAAATTCGGTAACGTCCCTCTCTACCTTCTTGACACAGATGTCCCGGGCAATGAAGATGCGTGGACCACTGGACAACTTTATGGTTGGTTTGGGGAAGAACGTATCGCCCAGGAAATGGTATTGGGTATCGGTGGGGTAAAAGCTTTACGCGCGTTAAAAATACCGGTAGACGTTTATCATTTCAACGAGGGTCATGCCCTTTTCGCAGGTTTTGAATTGGTACGAGAAAAAATTAAAGGTGGCAAGCGTTTCGAGGATGCTGTTGCCGCTGCGCGCAAGCAAATTGTTTTTACAACGCATACACCAGTGGTACAGGGAAACGAATCGCATTATCTCGACCGTCTTCTCTATATGGGGGCAGACAATGGCGTTTTCTCTAAACAGCAACTGAAACAGCTGGGGGGCTCTCCTTTTAACATGACGGTGGGTGCTTTACGCCTTTCGCGAAATGCAAATGCAGTGGCGCAACTCCATGCCGTAACCGCTAATAAAATGTGGGAGGGCGTAAAAGATCGAGCGGAAATCATCGGCATTACCAATGCGATTCACCTTCCTACCTGGGTAGATAACAGAATCGTCAAAGCCGCGAAAAACGATTCCGGGGATATCTGGAAATTGCATCAGGAAAATAAGAAAGCACTGCTTGGTTTTATTCATGAGCGAACTGGCGTCAAACTAAAACAGGACGCTCTTTTGTTGGGATTCTCACGCAGGGCTGTACCGTATAAGCGAAGTGATTTTATTTTTAGCGATCGTTCAAAAGTAGACCGGTTGTTTAGAAGTGGTAAGCTTCAAATCGTTTTTTCGGGAAAAGCTCACCCGCTGGACGATGGCGGAAAACAAATTGTCGCCAACATCGTAGCGCTTACAAAAAAGTATCCGACATCTGTAGTCTTCCTTGAAAACTATGATATGACGATAGGTTCTATGCTGGTACGAGGATCGGATGTGTGGCTCAATAACCCCCGCAGACCACAAGAAGCAAGTGGTACATCCGGTATGAAGGCGGCCATGAATGGTGTATTGAATCTAAGTATTCTTGATGGATGGTGGCCTGAGGCATGTGACCACGGCGTTAATGGATGGCAGATCGGTGATGGGTATGAAAACAAGAATGAAAAGAAATTGGATGCCCACGATCAAAAAGCATTGTATAAGGTATTGTTGAACGAAGTTCTGCCCACATATTATTCGAATAAAAAACAATGGATAGAAATGATGAAGCAAAGCGTTCTTACAACGCACAAGCCATTCGCCGTAAAGCGGATGTTGGAGGAGTACTATGAAAAGCTCTATATGAAATAAATTAGATATATCCAATGAGTCAGGTAACCGAAAATCACCATACCTTTTTTGCACCACACCTGGCAATCAAAAATGTGTTGGCTGCCATGGCCTTTTATCAAAAGGCATTTGGCGCTGTGGAGCTACGCAGATGGAGCAATCCTGATAACAGTGTGCATGTAGCCGAGATGTCAATTAATGGCGCCTTATTTCACATCCATGAGGAAGTCAATGGAAAAAGCCAGTTGAGTCCAGAGTCAGTAAATGCAGTGACGTCTTTAATAGGCATCTTTGTTCCTGATCCTGACGCTATCGTTAATAGTGCCCTCGTTGCTGGCGGCAAACTTTTGGATCCGGTTCAGAGTTATGATTACGGCTATAGGCAGGGAGTTGTAACCGATCCTTTTGGTCATCAATGGCTGGTGCAAAAGAGAATTTGATTTTATTCAGTTGCATGAAATCCACGCTGTTTGATGAATATTATTTTCTCTCGCCGTTCTTGGTGTTGCGGGAATCCAGTGCGTGAGCTCCACCAACAACCGCACGCATTTGGATGACAGGCTTGGGAATGTACCGCTTAAAGTTCGACGCTACGCCAGTTTATTGTTTAATTCAATTTTTGTCATGTCGGCAACCTAAGTACCATCGAAATCTGTTATCCACTTGCGTGCGGTCGTTGGTCAGCCTCGCGCGATCCTTACTCACAAGACCAACAACGGCGTGGGTCAGCGTTGTCTGATAAATATAATTTGTGTCAATCATTCATAGCTTGTCCCGGTCAATGGCGGTCAATTATTTCCATTATCGCACGACGACACGTAACTAATACGCTATTAAGATTAATTCAGCGAGAATTTGCTTATGGCATCGAAGTTGGAATAACATTTAAAATAACGTTTTCTCATGGAACTTTTCAAACCAATCTTGTTTGTCATCATTAACATAACATGGACCATCGCACAAGGACAACAAATTCCTGATAGGAGTTTTAGCTATGAAAACAAAAGGCCGGCTTATATGAAATCAGGTGGCCCGGTTGTTACGTTGGACGAATCGCATTTTAATTTCCACACCCTTGATGGGCGGTACAGTTCTTTTGGAAAACTTTTGGCCAATGATGGATATGTTTTGAAACCGGGCAAGGAAAAATTTACGTTAACGTTTCTTCGAGGAACGAAGATTCTTGTAATAGCCAATGCGTTAGGTGATACTGGAGAGTGGAAACTGCCGACGCGGCCGGCGTTCACAAACGAAGAAGTTATCGCGGTAGAACAATGGGTAAAGGATGGCGGTTGCTTGTTTATTATTGCAGATCATATGCCTTGCGCCGGCGCTGCGGCGAATCTTGCTGAAGCGTTTGGTTTTAACTTCATCAATGGTTTTGCATTTAGACGAAGTGATGGACCAGAAATGTTTACGAGAACCTTAAAAAATCTCTCTGACAACGTCATAACAAAAGGAAGAGATATCACCGAAAGAATAGATAGCATTCAAATGTTTACAGGATCTGCGTTCCTCCCTCCTCCAGAAGCTGTTGTTATTTCAAGCCTGGATGAGCGGTATGTCATCGAGTTAAGTTCAGTCGCGTGGGAATTCAATGACAAGAATCCAAAATTATCCGGGAGGCACTTTGCCAACGGGGCAATGCTTCAGTATGGCAAAGGCCGGGTAGTGATTTTTGGAGAAGCAGCGATGTTCACAGCGCAGCTTCAAGGTCCCCATAAAATCCCTATGGGAATGAACCAACCGACCGCAAGACAAAATGCTCAGTTGTTGTTAAATATTATTCATTGGTTGGATGGCAAGCTGTAAGCAGATTTCATTTTGTATGTAAATCCATTACAACGATCTCCTCCTTCCCTTCTTAGTTGTGCGGAGCCACCAACAGAATTGTTTCATTGGCGTCCTGATATTAATCACCTTATTTTTTGATCAATGTTATCGCTTTTTCCAGGGATGAGATACAACTTTGTTTTAGCGATGCCTTAGGAGCAAGAGAAGGATTCAAGTTGGAATACGGGTTATGCAATCCATACTTTGTGAAGTAGTAACGAATGTTGCTGCTTAAGTAAGGCCTTCGATGATAACTGTTGTACATTAATTTTATATTAAAATGAAGAAATCGATAATTTTAGCAACTATGGTAGGCGTAATCGCCATAGGCATCTGTATTTCCGGATGTGATAACGAAGAGGATGGGGAGGACTATAGAAAAGCGTTTGTTGGATACTATAAATTTCGGTCCCATCATTTCGCTTACACAGTAAACCCTTACAATCCCGATACATTTGACCTTGGTTACACTTATTCGAGTGGTTATGTGTCAATACAAAAAGGCTCTTCCACCGGCATAGCTATTGATTACCAAAATGACTTTCCTTTGATTCTCACCTCTGTGTCGCCGGGAGGTATATTAGCAGATACTATCGTAGATGATGGTACTTGTCCGCACAGATTTGTCGAAGCATCGTTTCAGCAGGATACCCTCAAATTCAGATTGTCAAGGTTTCCATGTAACAACACCCAACACTATTTTTTGATTACAGGAATGAAATTGGAGTAGCGAATACATCTCTCCGTTGATTCTGAGATTGCGTGAACCAGCCCCGCTGCAACCGCACGCATGCCGATGACAAGTTTTGCAAAAGTTCATAAGACACCGTTCATACCCGTGCAATATTTCGCGGAAGCGAACATCACAAAATTATCTCTTTGCAATTTTGCTGTAGTTCTTGCCGTATTTATTGGCATCATCATTGAATTCTTTGGGATTGATTACTAAAATCTTCACAAATGAAAAAACTTCACCAACATATCAGTGCGTGTCTCCTGATGTTCTGTATATTATTTTCGGCAGATGAATTATTAGCGCAAACTACTGCTTCAAAGAATCGAATATTAATCGATATAGCCCACGGCCAAAAATTTTGGAACGACCCAGCTACTATGAAAGGTGATCAAAACTCAATCGAAAGAGTTAAGTACATGACCGCTGAACTAAACAGCACAGCTTCTTCCGTGAACGCCGATCTGGGTTACTTAAAAGAAAAAATAAAGTCCGCTGACCTAGCAACGTGTAACTTGTTGTTCATTCATTTACCATCGTCGAAATATGATGCGGATGAAGTAGATGCGATAAAACGGTACCTTCAAAAAGGTGGTGCTTTGTTTCTGGTAATGGACGAGGATTACTGGACGACGTTAGATCTAACCAATGTGAATGACATCCTTAGTATTTCAAATATAAAGTTTGGAAATAACAACCCTGATACGCTTTCGGGAGGTTATACCAAGCCAAGCGCACTTACTGATAAAAAATTAAAAGTGACGTATCACGGTGGGAGAATCGTCACAGGAGGAACTCCCTTTTGCTACGATAACCAGTCCGAAAAATATCCCTTTGGAGCTTTTACCAAGCTAAAAGGTGGCGGCAAGATTGTCGCTATGGGTGACGGCATGGTCTCTTTATACATGACCAGTTGGAAGAATATCAATGACTATCAGTGCCGCGAGTTTATGCATGAAGTGTTCGCCTGGCTAATGAACTAGACCCCTTTTTCAACAGTGATCTGGAGCGTGGCCAATTATTTGAGTTAGTGAATGTCAATCTTCTTTGCCGTTGTTAGTATTGCGCGGAGCCGAAGCGCGTGAGCGCTACCAAACCAAAGACCACCAACGGCTGACTATCAGTGTCGCGAGTTTATGCATTAAGTATTGGCTTGGTTAAAGAACTAGGGATACCACTACTTTGACATCATCTAGCTACGACCGAATGGCTGAGGCCACTTAAAAATGAATGTCAATCTTCTGGTACCGAGCTTTCACAAACATAAAAATTCCATACCCCAATAAACCGAACGCTACCGCTCCCATCAACAGGCTTCCAAAATTATTCTCAAGGAAATCGAACACACCTTTAGTGCCTTGTGCTTCGCTTGCATTTTTATTCAGCGCCGCTCGAAGGAAAAAGTAACCGATGATAAGCAATACCACTCCCCTGCTGACATAACCAATTATCCCTGCTCTTTCAAAGATGGAAGCGTGTTTACTTTGATAGAAGTTCACATTCTTCATAAATCGTTTTAACGACCCTTTATATATCTGGCGGAATCCATTTATAATAATGATGATAGCAACAATTCCCAGCATCCAAGCGCCACCCGGATAGTCGAGAAGTTTGCTTATCAGAGTTTTTTGTGCATCGCCTTCGCCGGACGAAGACCCCTCGAGCGCCAACTTGAATGCATAAATACCCAATGATAAATAAATAAATGCACTAAAGGCGTATCCAATTCTAATCATGATGGCTTTCGAATCATTCCCTTTATTATCAATATCACGTATGGATTGGAACAAGCGCCAGGTTACATATCCGAATAAACCAATCGCAATGATAATCAACAGTGTTTTCCCAAAAGGTTGCTCATAAATTACTTTAAAAGCATCGGCTTTATCCATCTTTTGGCCCCGAAAGCCGAGAGCGGCGAGGAGCGTAAGTAACCCTATTAGACAGTATACAATTCCCTTTGCAATTATCCCTGTTCGCGCAAAATACTCAATCCATTTTTCTTTACTTGCTGAAGCTGCTAGTTCCATACCTATTTGTTAAGTTGATAAATAAGTAACGACGTGTTATATATGACTGTTCAAAAGAAAGTCAGATATTATCTTTACCGGAACGTGTCCGGGCAACTTCCGATTAGAACAAAAAAATAATTAAGTTCGAACAGGAAAAGCCGCATTCTTATGAATTTATGGGTGAATTGAAGAGCCATTTTTCAAAACTTGTATTTAGACTTGAAGACCGCCTCGACGGGCTAGCCCTCTCGTTGCGTAAGAGACTTCACATGGATAGGCCGCTCCAAATTATTACCTACCGCAGCTATGGGACAGTAAACAGGTTGTATCTTACCGGTCGCGTACTTAGAGACAAGGGTATTCGTAAGTCTATCGGAAAAGATAGCGTGTGGAAGAACCTGGTAGAGATGTATAAGCGGTTTCAAAGTGCAGAAGCTCCATTCGCACAATTGAAAATAGAATTCCAGGGTAAATCACATGTGGTCACTACAAACGCGGAAGGATACTTCACCTTGGACATTCACCCGGAAAATCCGATCGAACAACAAAGCATGTGGCTGGAAGTGGAAGTTGAACTTATCGCAGCCCCTTTTGGCTTTAGGCCGGGTTTAAAAACTTCGGCATCCATTCTTATCCCAACATCCGATGCGGAATATGGCATTATTAGTGACATTGATGATACAGTTGTTAAAACAACAGCAACAAGTTTAATCGCAATGGCAAGAAATACTTTCTTTCACAATGCGCATAGCAGGCTCCCTTTTGCAGGCGTTTCAGAATTTTATCGCGCGCTTCAGCTTGGCCGAAATGGAAAACGAAACAATCCGTTTTTTTATGTCTCAAGCAGCCCCTGGAATTTATATGACTTATTGGTCGACTTTCTAGACATCAACAATATCCCGGAGGGACCTTTATTACTGCGTGATTTCGGACTTGACGAGAACAAGGAAAGCTCAAATCATATGGGCCATAAACTGCGTGAGATTCAAAACATACTGTTGGCCTATCCGCATCTTAATTTTATTTTGATCGGAGACTCAGGACAGGAAGACCCGAAGATCTATCGGCTCATTGTTTCAAGGTTTCCTGGCCGTATTCTTGCAATTTACATCCGCGATGTAAAACTGTCACAGCGTGAAAAGATCGCTATTGAGATTTCAAAAGAATTGATGCAGGAAAGTGTTGAGATGATCATTGTCGATAATACAGTCCAAGCCGCTAAACATGCTGCCGCGAGGGGTCTCATTTACACCACGCATATTCAAGAAATTGTCAAAGATAAAATGCAGGACAAAGGAGAGCTCCCAGGAAAGCTGGAGTGACCAGCATTCAAAACTTAGACGCAATACATAATTATCACCCGTTGGTTCGGACGTTAAAACATAATTCTTCCTAGGCCCGAGACGAACACAACGTAGACTATATGCAGCCCACATCTTTAAGTTTTAACACATAGGACTTAATGCTTGTGAATAACAGTACATCGACGTACGCTGCCAGCACTCTTAAATACCAAAAGGGTTTAATTACACGATAAATCTTACTTGACCTAGTCAAATCTGGTTACGGGACTGGCTACAATAGAATTAAATATGGTTCCTTGAAAAATAAGGCATAAAGAGAGCATTCAAAACCCTCTTAAACTGCTTTTTTACAGTTTTCAAGCAAAGTGGGAATATGCCAAATGACACTTTAAATCGAAGTAGGCAAACTAAAATTAATGATCATGATAGTTTGGTCAGGTAAAGGTTTTTTAGCCGTAATAGTACTCATTGCTTCATTCGCAGTCTCAGTAAATCTTTTTCCGAAAGAACAGTCAGATTATGCTTTCATATTAGCATTTTTTGCCACAGCTGCATTCAGCTGGTTTATGGGAAAGAAATGGAATGAACAAGACGCGCGGACATTCATTGACAAATCCACGGGACAAGAAATTGTCTTTAAAGCAAACCACAGTTTATTCTGGATAAAACTTCAATACTGGGGAATCATCTTCAGCATCTTTGGATTTATTATCCTGTTACAGAATTTACGTTAATCTGGTTGCATTTATAACGCCCAACTAAAAAGAGCGGGCGGCGACTACCCGATTTTTTATAAAGTACTAGCAAGCCAACAAAGAAGGCGATTGCGTTCATCGTGGAACCCTTCCTCCGATAACCACGGTGCATCACAATCGTCACGCCGTCTAGAGTGCAGACAGTGTGGAGAAAGAGTGGAGCAGCAGTGGAACCAAGCCAGGTTTTATTTACTTCTTAAATAAATTTAAACCATTAATGGTCAAGGCGTTATAAGGTACGAAAAATAGTGGGAAGAAAAGTTTTAATAGCCTCATTTTTTTGACACAATGAGGTCGCCTATTAGGATAACTGGCTCAAGTTCAATCTTTATTGGCATCGTAAGTTAATCCCAGCGCGACCATGAAAAGAGCGTAGCAGATTGTGCCAGCTGCTACAAGAATAAATGATGCGTGTCCAACATTATCTCCAATAAAATCAAACGCTTTGTCGGTATTTACAACATAGTTATGATCTTTCAGAACACCGGCCTTGACAAAAAAGAAACCGACGATCCCTAAAATAATACCTCTTGCTACGTATCCAGTCAAGCCGAAAAAATGAATCAGGTGCTTCATCGTCACGCTAAAATGTGCGATATCTAGACGCTCTTTATAACCCCGTGTAGTGCCATAAAGAAGTTGAACACCCGCACTGATGAAAATGATTCCGCCAAGCAGCACAACGACGGCACTACCCCAGGAATGGCCCAAAAGATCCCGTACCATTTGGCGGTCCTGTTCGGGGTTTCCATCCACGCGTACGTTGCTTGCCCCAAGTAAAATGAGAATCGCAGAATAGGCAATTAAGATATCGGCCACCGTACTTGCAGCTATTCCAATACGTTTCGATAAACCCACTGCTGTGCTGCCATAATCATAAGGATCTGTAATAGCTTCATAAACTCGCCAGATGATATAGGCAACCGTGCCTATGAGAATTGCCCATACAAATAGTTTACCTAAGATGTATTCATTCAAAAATGCAAGAAGGCTGGTTTCATCTGCGCCACCGTCTTTCAACTTAAAAAAAGACAGAATGGCAACGGTACCAATTCCAAAATATATCATTGCCGTAGAGATGCATCCATACAACGGAAGGTATCGAACATAAGAGCGGAGCTTCGTGCCTGGCATGAATCAATCAATAGAATTTGTCGCGGCAGTATAACAAGCCTTGAACACTCAGGTTATAGATTTGCTCGACGATCAATGAGATGTTTAACGTGATACCGACCATTTAAAAGCACACCAAATAAAACTCTTTCCACATCATTGTATCAAGTAAAATACAATATAGGTGATGTTAACATCTTTTAAGTCAATTCATTAGAGCTTATTACAAAAGTTTTACTTAAGTCATATAACCATATAATATTTGGTTATTCCACCTCCGTAGGCCTCTTTTGTTCATCTGGTTAAGCGTGTTTTAAAAAGGTCCTACCTGGCAATCAATTCTAAGGACCAGAAAAATGAGCGGGGATCGTTACCCGTCATACATTCTCTTTCTTTTGAAAACTATAGTATAAGTAAAACAATGCAGGTAGAATAAAAACGCTTCCAATTAATAACGCCCAACCCAGAGCCTGCATGGTTTTAGCAGGCGCTATGTTCTCGAGCAAAGAAATTTTGGCATCACCCTGCAATATTACCAAGTTCGGAAAATGGGCGTAACTGACTGCCAGTAGAATCATGGCAACCTGCAAACCTACCAGGATACGAGGAAGCATTACCCGCGGTGTATCAATCCATCGCCACATGAACAATAGGGAAAGCGTGGCAACAATCACGGCCATTAGACCAACAGGGTGACCAAACACCCAGTTTAATAAAGGTATTTCATCTAAGACGGCCGCAAGGAATACCAGCGCCCCGGTACCCACGGCTGCTATATTCATCCGTTTCGCCTTGCTAACAAAACGCCGACGGTCATTTTGATTTTGAGCCTCTCCTATTAAATAGATTGAAGCCATAAATCCACATAAGAAAACAGTAAATAATCCGACCGACAGTGAAAACACATTGAACCAGGAGAAAACGTAGGCTTCAGCAAATGTAGTCGCAGCTTGGTTTATATGTCCCGAGATGGTGCTTCCGGCAATGACGCCGAGGAAAAAGGGCGTTAAAAAACTGGACCATATAAAAACATTATTATAAAGTTCCTGCATTTCATCCCGGACAGCATCATAATGTCGAAACACAAATGCAGTGCCCCGCGCGACAATACCCATCAGCATAATAAGCAACGGAATGTGTAGGTAAACCGATAGCGTACTGTATACCATCGGAAATCCGACAAACAGAATCACGATAGCAATTATAAGCCACATGTGATTAGCTTCCCATATAGGACCTATGGCGTGATATAACGTGCTGCGCGTGTGCCGGATGTTTTTTTGCGAAGTAAACATCTCGATAATTCCGGCGCCAAAATCTGCTCCCCCCAACACCAGGTACAGGAGAATTGAGAGATACAGGTATGAAATAACAACATATTCCATGTTCAACTTATTATGTTGTTTTCCGACTTACCATATAAAACCGGTACCATTTTAATCTGTCTATAGAGCAAATAAATAACGGCTATGCTCAGCAAAAAATAAACAAGGGTAAACAAATAGAAAGACCACTGTATTCCGGGCATGGGAGTAACAGCGTCGGCAGTGCGCATAATGCCTTGTATTATCCACGGCTGGCGACCCACTTCAGTAACTGTCCAGCCGGCCTCTACCGCGATGAATCCCAACGGCATGGCTAATACAAACAGCTTTGGCAACCACGCCGAATAAAACCATTTTCTTTTAAATAGCGTCACAAAAAATACAATCGAAATCAACATCATGATCACACCACATCCGACCATCACCTGAAAGGCATAATGGACAATTGACACTGGCGGCTGATCTGGTTCCGGAATTGAATCTAATCCTTTGACTTCTGATGTGAAATCGCCGTGTGCTAGAAAACTTAACATACCTGGCAGTTCAATAGCGTAATCGACCTTCTTGTTTTTTACGTCAGGAATACCGCCGATGATCAGTGGGGCGGATTTCTGCGTATGAAAATGCGCTTCCATAGCAGCAAGTTTTGCTGGCTGTCGGCTCGCTATATCCTTTGCAGAAAAATCGCCACTTATTGGCTGGAGAATGGCGGCGACGGCCGCAAAGATTGCAGCAATCTTAAATGCCCTTGAATGGAATACTACATTCTTCTTTTTCAGAATCATGATGGCGTGAACCCCTGCCACGGCGAATCCGGTTGCCACGAATGCTGCCAGGCTCATATGTAATGCCTGAGAAAACCAGGCTTGGTTGAACATGGCTTGTATTGGGTCGATATTTAAGTATTCACCATTAACGTAGTCGAAACCAGAAGGACTATTCATCCATGCATTTGCGGAAACGACCAGTATGCCGGAGGCTAATCCACTAGCCCCAACCACGACACCCGTTATCCAATGAAACCAAACGTTAAAACGACCCCATCCATAAAGAAAAAAACCTAGGGCGATCGCTTCGATGAAAAATGCAGTGCCCTCCAGGGAAAATGGCATTCCAAATATTGGACCTGCGTGCTTCATAAAAGATGGCCATAGCAACCCCAGTTCGAACGAAAGAACGGTACCCGATACAGCTCCCGTAGCAAAAAAAATTGCGACACCTTTACTCCACGCCTTGGTTATGTTTTTATAAACTTCATCTTTTGTTCTGATCCACTGATAATGGGAAACGGCCATAAAAAAAGGCATAACCATGCCAATACAAGCATAGATAATATGGAAGCCAAGCGATAAAGCCATTTGCGATCTGGCTGCCAGAAAATCATCCATATGCGTAGCGTTACATTGCTTAACAAAAGTAATCACGGATTGCATATTTCATAGTTTAACCGGCGCTGATAAAAAAATCAAATGTTCATTGTAACCAGCATGAATGTGCCATGCGCGCTTTAACGCGTAAAAGCTAAATCTCATCCTGTCACAATTGCTTGTAATCTCATCTATTAAAATGCGTCTAATATTATTCTTGGCTTTTTGATTTCGGACGCTGTTTCAAAATGTGCAGTAGCCTGTAGGTACGATCGCCAAGCTAAAAGAAAGCATTGAATCGGATGAGTGTGGTGGTGAACGAAACGTCACAAGAAATTTACTGCCGAATCACGCCAGGCCTGAAGAAAAAAATCAGCGCTGTAAAGACGAACAACAAAACATGGATGCCCGCTCTAGCACCGCTGATGTAAGAACACGAATGGGTGGATCGAGTATCTTGCATTTAAAAAAAACTAGAGGTGACTTTTATTTTCTATTCAGCAGTCTGTCGACGGAATATTTACCGCTTCCAAATACAAAAAGTACTATGAAGATTAATAGAAATAATAACGGTTTTTCCTTCGTGGAAAACGGATCGTTTGCGTGCGCATGGAATGCAGCTACCCCCATTGCTATGATCAGGGGCAGTGACGCCAGGCGTGTACCTAATCCAAGAATAATCAGTATCGAGCAGATTACTTCAGCGAAAACGACGAGTACAAGGGAGATCGCCGGCCCGAAGCCAAAAGGATCCGCAAATTTTATTTCCTCACCGGAAGTGAGCCTGTTGAGTTTAGGCAGCCCATGCGTTAACATGAATGCACCTGTAGCAATCCGTACTACCAGAAGGCATAAATGAGCAAGTGATTCGGAGAAGGAGGTACTGAATATTTTCATAGCTAAAGTGTTCAAGTGTTGAAGTTCTGCGTGTTGAAGTGTGATGCAAATAGCGTGTTGGCGTGTGAGGTCGATTTGTTTTCATAAATCACAAAAGTGATGCAAGGGTGAAATTTTAATTGGGGCATTGATTTATAAACCGATGGCAAGCTGTGAAGCAATTAGTAATGATCGAAACAGTTTTGGAGCAGTGGCTCATAGCTGCCATTCACGGTGAATGACTGTGACTACAAATGAGAAAGGATCTCCTTTAGGTGCGTGAATTGTTTGAAGTTCGTATGGTTGACTTCATATTCAATTTTTTCGTGGCCCCAGGTGACATGATAGGGAATATGAAATGCATGTCCTCCGATGTTCAATACCGGTAGTATATCTGATTTTAAAGAATTGCCTATCATTAAAAAATTTTCGGGTTGAATATCAAGATGCTTGATTAACTTCCGAAAATCAGCTTCACCTTTTTCAGACATAATTTCTGTGTGATGGAAATAATGTTCTATCCCGGACTTTTTCAATTTTCTTTCCTGGTCAAGAAGGTCTCCCTTGGTAGCCACAACCAATCTATACCGGCCCTTCAAAGTTTGAAGTACTTCATCAACCCCGTCAATTTTCTGAATGGGCTTTTGTAATAGTTCCTGGCCATATTCAATAATTTTTTCGATCACGCTCACATGGATTGTCTTGTTGGAGATCTCCATGGCAGCTTCAATCATCGACAGCATAAATGCCTTTATACCGTAGCCATATAGTGGTAAATTTTTAATTTCAATTCGCAACAATTCTCTAGCTGAACTATGTTGAGGCAAGTACGCCTCCATAAGTTCGCAAAATTTCTTCTCAATTTCCTGAAAGTAATTTTCGTTTTCCCACAAGGTATCGTCGGCGTCAAAGGCAATTACTTTTATGTTCAAAGTGTTTATGTATTTGGATGTTAGAGTGTTTATGTACAGCTTACCGCTTACATGCTAATATAACGTACGCGAAACAATTAACAATAATTCAAAATTCATCAAAATAAATTACCAGTCGTCGTTGATTTTTTTCTGGGCGAGTTCTACATATTGAAGCTTGTCTGTAAAAGCTTGATCTAGTAAACCCAACATGTTCGGGCGGCACCAATCCTGTGCTAACACAGTGCCATTATTCTTGCACGCATAGCTGGTCAGTTCATCTTTTACTGTAATTTTTTTGTATCCGATATCGCCTGTAAGCATGATGGTATGAAAAGTAATTCTATACTTGCCGTCTTTAACGCTTACGTCTACACTTCCACTGTACTTTCCTGTTTGGATGATGGGAGGTGTGGCAACCTGCGTAAATTGAAACTTCTTATAATCGACCGTAAGATCATTAACATCAAACGTCACCCCTCCTTCCTTCAGCTTTAGGTTGCTAACATAAGGAAGTGATTTGTAAAACGTTTCCATTTTTTCAGCAGTCACCGAGTCGAGGGGTACAATCTTCTGGTAGATGATTTCTTGTTCGGAAACTTTGAAATTGCCGTACGAAGTTGGCTGACTATAAAGAACAGTGGTTACTAAAAGAAAGAAGATTAGCAGTCGCATAACAAGTGATTTTTACTAAATATATGCAGTAACCAGCAGGACAGAGAAGAAGGCACGGTAAGGCGCGGGATAAGTCGTGGCGCAGAGGAAAATCGGGGTTTAGTGCGTCTGAAAAAGCACAAAAAAGTTAACCGCCTGCCTTTTGAAAAGCAGACGGTTCAGGTTAACTGGGTACTATCTTAAATGAATTTATTGATCAGATTTTCAAAATATTCTTGTCGGCCGCTGATTTGCTGAGGCTCGCCATTTTGACGGGCAAGTTGTCTTAAGCTTTCAAGTGATAATCTACCTTGGTCAAATTGCTTCCCTTTTCCAGAATCAAAAGAACTGTAACGTTCTTTACGAAGATTCAGGTATTCTCCATCATCGAGGATTGCCTGGGCTGTAAGTAACGCACGGGCAAAAGAGTCCATACCACCGATGTGTGCGTAAAATATATCTACCAGGTCAGTTGAGCTACGTCTGGTTTTAGCATCGAAGTTTACCCCTCCGTTTTTGAAACCGCCCGCTTGCAAAATAACCAACATAGCTTCTGTCAACTCGTACAAGTTGTTAGGAAACTGGTCAGTATCCCATCCATTCTGGTAATCACCACGATTTGCGTCAATGCTACCCAGCAATCCAGCATCTGCAGATACCTGCAATTCGTGTTGGAACGTATGATGTGCTAATGTAGCGTGGTTTACTTCAATGTTTAGTTTAAAGTCGTCCATCAAATCATGTTGACGAAGGAAAGCAGTTACGGTTGCTGCGTCAAAATCATACTGATGCTTAGTAGGTTCCATCGGCTTTGGCTCGATGAGAAATGTTCCTTTAAATCCATTCTTCCGTCCATAATCACGAGCTGCATGAAGAAAATTAGCAAGGTGTTCTTGCTCACGTTTCATATCAGTATTTAATAATGAAACATATCCCTCTCTTCCACCCCAGAACACATAATTAGATCCGCCTAGAGCAATCGTTGCATCGATGGCATTTTTTACTTGTGCGCCAGCCCAGCATACAACGTTAAAGTCAGGGTTGGTAGAAGCGCCGTTCATATAGCGCGGATGAGAAAATAAATTGGCTGTTCCCCAAAGTAATTTTACACCAGATGCTTTCTGTTTTTGTTTCGCGTAGTCAACTATTTTTTCAAGTCTGGATTCGGATTCTTTCAATGTCTCGGCTTCTTCAACCAGATCGTAATCATGAAAGCAATAAAAGGGTGCGCCTATTTTGGTAATAAACTCAAACGCTGCATCCATTTTATCGTAAGCGCGTTGCATCGGATCAGCACCCTCATTCCACGGGAAATTTTTTGTGCCAGGTCCAAAAGGATCACCACCGGTTCCACAGAAGGTATGCCAATATGCAATTGCAAAGCGAAAATGTTCCTCCATTGTTTTTTTACCAACTCTGCGTTTCGGGTTATAAAATTTAAACGCAAGAGGATTATCTGACTCAACGCCTTCAAACTTAATAGGCTTAATGCCTTTAAAGTAGGTCTTGTCTCCAAGTGTAGCTTTCATAGTTACCGGTTTTGTATTGTATTTGATTAAAAAATTAAGCGTATTAAATACTTGATTGTAAATGTTTCATCCAATGCTGATATGCTTCTGCATAGGGCGATTTTAATTTGTCACTTGGTTCTTCCGACCGGATTACTTTTAATCCTTTAAAGGCTTCTTCAAATGAGTTATAGACTCCAGCTCCCACACCGGCACCCAATGCTGCACCCTTCGCTCCGTCCGTATCATATAATTCCAAACGTGCATCGATGGTATTAACGAAAGCTTCCCGGAACAAAGGACTTAAAAACATATTCGCATTTCCTGCACGGATTACATTGGTTTTTAATCCCATTTGCTGCAATACGTCAAAACCATACTTCAATGCAAACACAATTCCTTCCTGTGCAGCCCTGAATAAATGTGATTGCTGATGTCTATTAAAATTTAAGCCGTGAAATGAGCTATTAATATTTTTGTTTTCCAATACACGTTCTGCTCCATTGCCGAACGGAAGTACCACTAGCCCGTCGGAGCCGATTGGTGCTTCTGCAGAGATCTTATTCATCCTGTCATAGTCATATGGAACACCGGTACTTGTATTTTTTCGTAGCCAACTGTTGAGTATACCGGTGCCGTTAATACAGAGCAAAACTCCATTACGGTGTTCAGGCTTGTTTTTAGTGGCGCCTACCGCTGCTTGATTATTTACATGAATAAAAGTGTTTACCCTGGACTTCGGATCATAAGCATTTTTTTCTGTGACGCTATAAATCACACCGGAAGTTCCTGCTGTTGCTGCAGTTTCTCCAGGATTCAACACGTTTAATGAAAAAGCATTGTTAGGTTGATCGCCTGCGCGATATGCAATGGCCGTCCCTTCTTTAAGACCGAGCGTATCGGCCGCAGATTTTGTTAATTTACCCTGCACTGAAAAAGTAGGAACCACAGTAGCGAGCAACGCAGGGTCTATTCCATAAAAACTCAGCAATCGTTCCGGAGAAGTATTTTTTTCATAATCCCAAAGCATGCCCTCTGATAGTCCTGACGCGGTGGTAACAATCTCGCCCGTTAATCGCATGGCAATAAAATCGCCTGGAAGCATTACTTTATATATTTTCGCGTAAACCTCGGGCTCATTTTCTTTTACCCACTTTAATTTAGATGCTGTAAAATTTCCAGGCGAATTTAATAACCGCTCCAGGCAGTATTTTTCACCCAGCTTTCTGAAAGCTTCATTTCCAATTTCAACAGCGCGACTGTCGCACCAAATGATTGACGGCCTAAGCGCCTTCTGATTTTTATCAACACATACTAGCCCATGCATCTGATATGAAATTCCAATCGCAGCAATATCCGAAGCCTGTACATTACCCTTCTGAAGGCAACTTTTGGTGCTTTTTATTACATGGTCCCACCACATTTCAGGATCTTGTTCAGCCCAGCCCGGTTTTACTGCTAACATGGGCATTTCTTCTGACGGCGACTGCGCTGATGCAACTGATTGACCCGTTTCTGAATTAACCAATGAAGCTTTAACAGAAGAACTCCCTAAATCATAACCCAATAAGTAACGAGCCATAAACCCTGTCCGTAATGTTCAATAATAACTTATAGTAAATTTGACTACAAGGTAATTAAATTTTTATATTTGGCAACGATTGTTATGCTGAAAAGCTTACATACCCTCAACCGGCTACAAATGGACGCAATAGATAGGTTTTAGGGGGTCTAAAAAAAATGAATTTTTTACTCTTGAGCCTCGTCTTCCTGTTGGGGTACGAAAAAGCTCAACTTATTTTTGCCTGCCATAAAATATATTTTTTGCAGACACAGTTCAACACTGTATGTTGTACGCTGTAAACTTTATCCATGAAACAGATACCCGCCACTGACATCATTATTGAAGCGTTGTCTATCGACTGCTTGATTTTCGGATTTAAAGAAAATAAGTTGGATATTCTTCTTGTCCAGCATGGAGAAGGTATTAGCAAAGGCAAGTGGGCGCTTCCGGGAGGCTGGATTAAATACAATGAAGGAATTGATGATGCCGCCACACGCATATTAAGAGATCTTACCGGTGTGTCCAACATCTATCTGGAGCAGCTTGAAGCATTTGGAAATGTTGACCGGTATCCTACCAAGCGCGTGATCACCATTGCTTATTATGCACTGGTTAAACCCGAGGACTATACGCTGCAGGCGGGCTTCACAGCCGCTGATGCAAAATGGTTTAGGGTGAATGGCATACCCGAACTTCCTTATGATCACGCAAAAATTCTAAGACAAGGTTTAGAATATCTCAAACACAAATTGAGACACGAGCCAATCGGATTTAATCTCCTTCCGAAAAAATTCACACTGCTTCAGTTGCAGGAATTGTATGAAGCCTTGCTGAATAAAAAATTGGACAAACCTAATTTCCGGAGGAAATTGATGAAAATGAATCTGCTTGTTCCCTGCAAGGAAAAACAAACTGATGTATCACATCGCGCGGCCAACCTTTACCGATTTGACAAAAAGATTTATGATAAGCTCGCGGAGAAAGGTTTTACGTTTGAGTTGTGAGAGAAGTGGCGTACGAAAAAAAGCTGTTTAACAATCACTTACTCTTCACCACCCATCGCATGAGATTAATCCATGTAGGATGATAGTCGGTACGTTTTAAAATTCCATTTAGGAGGGGTTGAATTTTCTTCATACCAAATTCAATGAATGCCTGACGTTCGGATATTTCCCGCGACTGGTTGAGCAAATATTTATTAAAATCTTCTTTCCAGCCTTTAATATTAAACGAAAATTTTTCCTCCAATACATCCCATATTTTTTGAATATGAACTTCTTCAAAACTATTCTCTACATCCCGTGGCAGCCTCACCATATACTAATTTAATTAGTTATTCAAATATACAAACTCATTTTATTAGTTTTAAGAAGGAGACCGGTTTTTTTGTCGCAGGAAATTTTAAATAAGGTTTCGAGATTAGCAGCTTATGCAAATCAATACCAGAAGTGCTGTAGAGGCAGGTTTCAGTCAGATGGCCAATGAGAGTTGAACTATATCTTTAACATTCGGCAAGAATATAAAAGTGAATTGCGTACGTGATTAATGTAGAAATCACTTTTTTCTTAAACTGTCGCTGGGCATAAATGCTTGAAGAACTATGGAAAGCCCGATCACGGCAGCACATCCTATAATATTATAAAGTAAAAATGCAATGTCTGTATAAGCATAACAATAAAGCACGATGCACTCGGCCACAACTGCAGCCCAAAATACCGCCGTGCCTTTTACCCACTTGATATAAAAAGCAGTCAAAAATATTCCGAGTATGGTGCCGTAAAACAAAGAGCCAATGATGTTTACAAATTGAATTAAATTTTCCGCAAAGCTTGCAAGCATGGAGAATACCATCGCTATAAGCGCCCACATTATTGTAAACCACCTGGAAGCTTTCAGATAATGCATAGGACTCGCACTGGCATTGACAGAACGCCTGTAAATATCTATTGTTGTTGTTGATGCCAGTGCATTCAACTCTCCGGCCATGGAAGACATTGCCGCCGAAAACATCACGGCCAACAGCAATCCAATGACACCGTGCGGTAAATTGCTAAGCACGAAATTCAAAAATATATAATCCCGGTCCTGCGTCTTTGCGTTGGGAATCGCAGTACCGATGGTTGCTTTCACAGAATCCCTTATTATAACTTCCTGCTTCTGTAATTCTTTTACAGCTTCACTATGTGTTTCAATGTTTGCCGCATCTTCTTCATGAATAGCTTTTACCAATCCATCCACAGCCTTTCTTTTTTCCTGATATAAAGAATTGTAATCCGCTTCCAAACTATTCAACACCGGTGCGCTGGAAGTCTCCATGGCGCGTTCTTTTAGCACGCGGTTGTGAAAAACCGGTGGTTGATTAAATAAATAAAACACGTAGACCAATACACCAATGAACAGAATAATAAATTGCATTGGAATCTTCAGCAATCCATTAAAAATCAATCCTAACCTGCTCTCGGCGATAGAAGTCCCACCAAGATAACGTGCTACCTGCGATTGGTCTGTCCCAAAGTAGCTTAAAAACAAAAATGTGCCGGCTATCAACCCCGACCAAATGTTGTATCGATCATTGGGATTGAACTCCAGGTTCACCAGATTCATTTTACCCAACTCTCCCGCTATCTGCACGCTGTCACCAAATGAGACGTGGTCTGGCAACATATACAACGCCAGGAAACCTGCCAGAATCATTCCGCTCATAATCACCGTCATTTGTTGACGCTGTGTAAGACTCACGGCTTTCGTTCCGCCGCTGACAACATAAATGATCACGAGTGTACCGATGATAACTGTTGTAAAAGTAACAGACCATCCCAATATTGTAGATAACACGAGCGCAGGCGCAAACAACGTAATGCCCGCTGAGAGTCCACGTAGCACTAAAAAAAGCAATGCCGCCAGCGACCGCGTCTTTATGTCAAATCGAGATTCAAGAAATTCGTAGGCGGTAAAAACTTTTAAACGATAATAGATCGGCACCATTGTTATCGAAATAATCACCATGGCGATCGGAAGTCCAAAATAGAACTGCAGGAATCGCATCCCGTCTTCAATCGCTTGTCCGGGTGTTGACAAAAATGTAATTGCACTTGCCTGTGTAGCCATGATCGACACGCCGATCATCCACCAGCGCATCGAATTATCCCCTTTGAGAAATCCTTCAACTGTTTTGTTTCCGCGCGTTCTCCAAACGCCATAGGATACGATGAACAATATAGTACCGAACAATACAGCCCAATCGAAATAATTCATGAGAACGAATTCGTTAACAGATAATAAAGAACAATTTGAATGAGAAGCACACCCAATACAAGCCAATACCACCGGCTCCAGGATTTAAACACGGGAGGCTTTTCATCAAGATGCGTTTTACTCATAAGACTGTGTAGTCGGTGGATATTTGATGTGGAATGGTTAAGATCAGCTCTTTGGCTTTTTTGCTTTACCCAACGAGATGATGTTGGTAAATAATTTATAGGCCCCTGAAACGCCTTCAGGCAGTTGGCGGAAAAATGATAATCCCGTGTACACGTAATGGCCTTCACCATATTTAGCGATCAGCAAACCGCCATCTTTTGCGGGTTCACCGTTATCGTTCATAGAAAGCAACGCTTCATAGTTAGGATCCCATTTATTCGGAAAATAAAGTCCACGTTCTTGTACCCAACCTTCAAAGTCCCGGGCAGATATTTTGTTCGGCAATGAGAGCAAAGGATGATCAGGTTTTAAAATTCGCACCCCGGCATTTTCGTCGGTCACACGGTCCCTTGAAAGTGTTATCGGAAAGGGAGCAAAATTGCTTGTTTGCAAACGGCCATCGGTATTATACTGAACAACCAACGTACCGCCTAGCCGAACATACTCCATTAGTGCTGGCATGAAATATCGAATACGTTCATGAACATTTAAGGCGCGAATTCCCAAAACGACGGCATCAACACGTTTAAGATTATCTTGCGTAATTTCTTCAGCTTTCATTTCCCAAACCTCATATCCAATCGTACGCAACGCTTTGGGAATTTCATCGCCTGCTCCTGCGATGTACCCAACAAGATTGCCCTCCTTTTTTAGATTGATCCTTGCGAGCTTTGCTTCAGCAGGAGGTAAAAATGTTTGTGTTGGAATATGATCGTAGGCTAGTGTTTTAATTGCCCGATCGTATTTTTTGCCATTAACTTCTGCAACCGCACGAAGCACGGATGTGATTTCCGTTTTCGCTGGATGAATATTAAAATCGAAAGTCATTTCTTCGCCCCTTGATTTTAATTCGAAGGGAATCGTCGCTGGTTCTGAACTCCAATCTGTGGGTAGCTGTAGTTTCAGTTCCCCCTTCATTGCGTTTGCACTGGCCGACTTCATTCTTACGATAACATGGCGGGGTTGATCATCATTGAATATCAAAACGTTTTCTGCCAGGTCAACGGACAACGGCGGTACAATTTCCACAGGTCTCCACAGCTCACCTTTTACGGGATCTGTCCATTTATAAATGACAGGTTTTATCACGACCATAGACTCCTCTCCGACTTTTATTTTGAACTCCATCATAACGGCCGGGTCGTTTTGCGACTTTCCGATTAAAGATTTGTCAGTTACATTAAAAATTCCCGGCTCATGTGATTTTTGCAACCAGTATGGATCGGAATACGATTTAGAGGCTAGCAAGTTTTTTTTACTTTTGAGGACGTTGGATACATTGTCCTTCATCTGCAGCAAAAATGTCGAATCCATGGAAAGATCCTGCGACTTCAGTTGCAGTAAATCTACTACGACTTTCGACCGGTTGATGGCTTCAACATTTATTTGAATTTCCTCACCTGGAGAAATCCAATATTCCGATGCTTTCACTTCCAGATGTAACCCTAAACAATCCTGGATCAACTGTTCAACTTCTTTTAGTTTACGGCTTTTCCACACCCCGTTTTCCAAATTCAAAATCTCTTTTCGAATCTGGAATAAGATTGGTACACTAGCCTCCGGATGTTCGTCATCGAAACTTTGGATGGCTTTCGTTACAACGGTCTGAACTTTTGAACCGCCCTTCACCCTGGCCCATGTGGTATTGATTCCTTCAAAAAGATCTTTGTTTGCTTTCTCCCCTTTTGCATATTCAAAAAATTCGTGATCGTTGCCACGTTGGCCTGGCCGACCCCAGCCCTGACTTTTATGTTGGCTACTACTTAATGCGGCTATTTCGGTAATGGATTTACCCAATAATGGATTATATGTTCCGACGTTGAGCGCCACGATGCCGGGCGTATTTTCATTAATCGAATTATTCCACCAGCGGCCCGTGTTGGTATAAAGTCGTTTGACTTGCCAGGTGCCGAACTCTTTTACTTGATCAGGATAGACGTTACTTTGTGCGGCGATGTCAAAAGCCTCCAGGGCCAGCATCGCTGATCCGGTATGATGACCGTGTCCTGCGCGCGCATCGGGTGGAAAGCGGGTAATGATTACATCAGGCTGATATTGACGAAATACTTTTACCACATCCGATAATATTTCATCCTTGTTCCAAATCTTAAAAGCCTCATCGGCCGATTTTGAAAAACCAAAATCAATTGCACGCGTAAAAAATTGTTGCCCACCATCAATGCGCCTTGCTGCCAGCAGTTCCTGTGTGCGGATCAATCCAAGCAAATCACGTATTTCAGGGCCTATTAAATTTTGTCCTCCATCACCCCTGGTCATTGCCAAGTAGGCAGTCTCCATTAATTTGTCGTTTGCCATAAAAGAAATCACCCGAGTGTTCTCATCGTCCGGGTGCGCAGCAACATACAAGACCGAACCAAGGACATTCAGCTTCTTTAGCTTTTGTTTTATTTGCGCAGCGTCAGGCTGTTGCTGTCCCGATGAGATGAATGAGACAAATAATAAGGGTATAGAAAAAAGTAATCTCCGCATTCGTTTATGGGTTTTCTGCGAATTAACATAGAAAAGTCCAATTATATGAATGACTATGTTATGAACGGGCTCCGGTAAATGCTTACAATCGTTGGTCATGTTAATCGTTGGTGCAAAAAAGATTCGTGAAGGTATAACGAACATGTCCGTTATAGATTTTTGTCTAGCTGATGCGAAAGCCGTATAATTGGAGGCCATTTTTTGAAGGATCGATTATAATGGCTTTTCAAATGAGTGCATCTAAAAAGAAGATTGTAGCTATAAAGGTTGGTTCAAACGTTATCACCAATAAGCAAGGTTTACCTGATGAAGAGGTGATCATTAATATCTCCCGCCAGATCAAAAACTTAAAAGATCAGGGTTATCAGGTGCTTTTGATTTCTTCCGGAGCCGTGGCCGCTGGTAAGAGTTTATATCAATTCCAAAAGAAAGCCGATACGGTGATACAGCGTCAAGTGTTGGCGTCTATAGGTCAGGTTAAACTTATCTCTTTATACAAAGATGTCTTCGACAAGCAAAATATGTTATGCTCCCAGGTGCTGGTGACAAAGGAAGATTTTAAAAGCCGAACGCATTATCTGAACATGCAAAACTGTTTATCGGCATTATTGAGCAACAAGATTGTACCTATTATAAATGAGAATGATGTAGTTTCCGTTACAGAATTAATGTTTACTGATAACGATGAACTGGCGGGTTTGGTAAGCGCTATGATGAATGCAGATATGCTGATCATTCTTACCAACGTTGATGGAATCTATAACGGAGATCCTGATCTTCCCGGGACGAGCATTCTTTCTACTTACGATGCAAAAAAAATTAATCTCGAACAGATTGCAACGGGAAAGAAATCCGGTTTCGGCCGTGGAGGAATATTAACAAAGTGCCAGACTTCTGAAAAAATCGCCAGCATGGGAATTCCGGTCCATATTGCAAATGGGAGGACCGGGGATATTATCCTTAAAGTGTTACAAGGTGACGAAATCGGTACACGGTTTCCGGCAAAGAAAATAACCTCCAGCTTTAAAAAATATATGGCCCATGCCTATGAGGAACCAAAGGGCAAGGTTGTTATCAATCAGGGCGCGAGAGAAGTACTACTCTCTTCTTCCAAGGCGCATAGCCTGTTGCCTGTTGGAATAGTTAAGGTGATAGGCACATTTAAAAAAGGTGACATTATTCGTATAGTGGACGAAAAAGATAAAGAAGTGGGCCTTGGGTTAGCAAAGTATGGTTATAAGAAAGCGAAAGAAGTCCTGGGATTAAAAAACCAGCCGCCATTAATCCACTATGATCATTTATATTTACACTGATTAATTAGACTTTATCAACGTGTTAGAAAATATTTTCAAATCGGTCCAAGGAGCAAGCCGTAAATTGGCTTTGTTTCCGGAAGAAAAAGTAAATCATATTTTACTTGCGCTGGCTGATAAGACCGAAAAGAACAGCATTAAAATATTAGAAGAAAACAAGAAAGATCTTGAACGCATGCCGGAAAGTGATCCGAAGTATGACCGTTTGAAATTAACCGAACAACGTATCAAGGATATTGCAAGCGACCTTCGGAGTGTTGCCACGCTGCCGTCGCCCCTCGATATTGTAATAGAAAAAAGAACCTTAAAAAGCGGTCTTTCACTGGAAAAGATCACTGTTCCCCTGGGGGTCATTGGGATTATTTATGAAGCCCGTCCGAATGTTACGTTCGATGTTTTTTCGTTATGCTTAAAGTCCGGAAACGCCTCCATTCTAAAAGGCGGAAGCGATGCGGAATATTCAAACAAGTACATCGTAAATCTTATTAAGGAAGTGCTTCAAAGTCACAACCTTGATCCACAAATTATTGAACTCCTTCCCTCCGATCGTGCTGCCACCCATGCATTATTAAATGCTGTGGGATTTGTCGACATCATCATTCCACGCGGCAGCCAAAGTCTCATTGATTACGTGAGAGACAATTCCAAAGTACCCGTTATTGAAACTGGTGCTGGCATTGTACACACCTATTTTGACGAAAGCGGTGACGTTAAAAAAGGAGCGGACATTATTTACAATGCCAAGACAAGGAGAGTCAGCGTTTGCAATGCATTGGATTGTCTGATCATTCACCACGCGCGGCTACAAGACCTCCCTGCGCTGGTGAAAAAGTTGGCCGATAAAAATGTCTGTATTTATGCCGACGAAAAAGCCTACAGCACGTTAAAAGACAAGTACCCAGATGCACTATTGCAACGTGCAGAAGAAAAACACTTTGGTACTGAGTTTTTGGATTATAAGATGAGTATAAAAACCGTTGACACACTAGACGAGGCGTTGGATCATATTTTTAGCTATGGGTCAAAGCACAGTGAAGCAATTGTTGCAGAAAACGAAAACGTCATTACCACCTTCCTCAAGAACGTTGATGCCGCAGCAGTCTATGCGAATGCTTCTACAGCCTTTACAGACGGTGCACAATTTGGACTTGGAGCCGAAATTGGTATCAGTACTCAAAAATTGCATGCACGCGGACCGATGGCGTTGCGAGAAATGACTTCATATAAATGGCTTGTGCGTGGCAATGGCACCGTGAGAATTCCTTAAGTGTTGGAGTGTTGAAGTTCTAAGTGTTGAAGTTGCGAGCATTTAATTACTGGTGTCTGGATATTTCATTAACAACTCACGAATTGAAAACCAAGGATGTTTGTAAACTGAACTTCAACACCTCGAACTCCAACACTCCAACACTACTATAAAACGAACCGGTAGGTGTATTTCAGCATAAAAATATTATGCGCCTTGTCGCTGAACTGGAATTTATATTTTTCATGAAGCGGTCCGGATTGATCATAGAAGTCGCCGTTCATTTCCTGGGTCCATACCAGGAAAAAAGTGGATCCTGGAATATACTCCCATCGTAATACCATGTTGGAGCGGAATTGCCCAACGTTGAAATCCGGTTTCTCGAATTTATAATCGGTGACACCATCATTGTTTTCGTCTACGGCATACTCCTCTTCCTGATCATTAAGACTTATTGCTTCAGCGGGTATCTCTGTGAATCTCGCATTGAATGCTGCTGCTTTTGCATCGGTAATGTATTTGAAGTTAGAATATTTTCCAGTCGTTCCGAAAGGCTGCCCCCATGCCTGCACAGATAAGTTTGGTGTAATCATATAAGTCATGCGCAGGGATAGCCTGGCCGTTGTCTGATTAATTTCACCCACAATATACCGGTCATCATTGCCGACAGAGCCGGTATTTACGTATTGCATTTTGTTCTTGTTATGGCTGAAGCTTGGCGCCAACGAAATGCTCAGCGCATTAACTGGCTTATAGTTCAGTACAATATCGAAACCCCCACTTCTGGAGTAGCTTTCCAGTCCGCGATTTCCATGAGGACTGAAAACCAAGTTCAATTTTTTGCGTTGATCAGTTCCAATCCATAGCCAGTAGCTATAACTGCCAGGATATCGCAAAGCAGGTCCCCCGCGGAGGTTCGCGTTCGATAAAAAGTGGGTTGAGTAGGAGGCACCGGCGCTGACGGACCAGAAGTTTTTAAATTGTAAAGAAGTATTCGCGTTGAACCCTTTCGATGTATTACGCCTGTCAAAATCCCAACCCAGTGATTGACCACCGTTGAATCTTAATGATCTGAAAATACCAACAGGATTTAATATGCGATATTGAAACCACGTCCATTGCGTCATTACATCGGTTTGGTTTAAGAACCCGATATCATTCAATTCCAGTTCAGGGGAAAGCCACGTATATCCAGCCTCATACACAAATTTTCCACCACGTTTACCATACATAAATGTTCCTGCTGTTCCGGTCAAGGAAGTGCGCGTGGTGTCGACATCGGCGTGATCGTTGTCTGGACGCTGAAAATATCGCTCCGGGGCTTCTTGCGTGACCGTTATCGCTTCAGGTGTTCCTTTTACGCTACTGACAAGCGTCTTTGCACTGATAAAATATTTTCGGTTGTTCCAGTTATGTACCACATCAACCCCACCGCTATAGGCATCCTTGTGAAGCCACTCCAGTTCTTTGTCATTCAACTGGCGGTTGGTGCTGGTAAACATGGCCCCGATTACGGTGTTCCCCTTATTGATATCCTGTTGTGTCCGTGCCACTAAATAGTTTGTCAACGGTTCAATCATTTGTGACCTTCGCACACCCATGCTGTCGATCTTTGCCCTTTCAGGCGAGGTTACTGATTCCAACACGCCCCAGGAAAAACCTTTTTTGTTTTTGCCGGTAAGTTTTGCGGCGCCAAGAATGGTGGTGTTGTTATCAGATTTTACATACTCTTCGACACCGTCATCTTCATCCTCCTCATCGGTCAATACTTCGCCTTGCGGAGCTCTACCAATCCGGCGTGAGTAAAAGAGATTGTTGCTGTTAAATCCGGTAACGGGAAAATTAAGTGTATTATTTCCTTCAATAAAAAATGGTCTTCTTTCCTGAAAGAAAACTCGAAACGCACTTAAGTTAACTTGAGACGGATCAGCTTCTACTTGTCCAAAATCCGGATTGACTGTTAGGTCAAGCGTTATGTCACTGGTAATACCAATCTTAGCATCAAGACCGACATCTACCGATGACGATTTACCGGTGACAAATGGATTACCCTCCTCTTCCTGAAACCGTTCAGCCTTCGCTACGATATAAGGTTGAATTTCCACTTGCTTCTGAGGTCGTATGCCTGTGATTCCTCTCAGCTCACCAAATAAATGTACCCAGCCTGTTGCATCTGGTGGAATGTATTGCCAGAGCGACTGTTCCTGATTCCTAAAAAACTGCCTGCTAATTTGCAAGCCCCAGGTATGTTCTTGTTTATCTGCAAACCGTAATTGACTTAAAGGGATTCGCATTTCAGCTATCCAACCTTCGTGATCGATCTGCGTATGCAGGTACCAGATAGGGTCCCAGTTGGCGTCCCAGTTTCCGCCGTTGTTAGACACATATTCATCTCCTTTAACGCCTGCTACTGAAGCCGAAAAGGAAAACGCAGTCCTTTTATCGTTATAACTATCAATATTTATTTCTACCTGGTCACCTTCAAATCCATCGCGCCGCGACATACGGCTTACTATTTTGCTCGGGTCCGGGTCAAAATTCTTCAAAAGGATATAGAGATTTTTATCGTCGTATAAAATTTTGAATTGTGTTTGTACGGATGCCAAACGGCCAGCATCAGGAGAACGTTGCTTAAAATTTCCTCCTCCCCACGGCACCTCATTCCACGCCGCATCCTCAGCGTGCCCATCAATTTTTGGTGGTTCACCGGTAACGCGTGCCGTTGTATAAAATTTTATTGAATCATTTTGAGCCCATATGCTGCTTGTAGTTATGCATATCAGACTAAAAATAATTAAGAAACACTTCATGGTCGCGGTCCGGGGTCTAAGCTTTTTGTTCGAATTTTATTAAGCTGGCAAATTGTTATTTCAACAGCAAAAAATATTCTAAAATTCCTGCAAGATCTTACTTTAATGCGATCACTACATTAAAGGCGCAAATTACAATGGTTATTAACGATTTTACCAGAAAGAAGTGTTAAATGGTTTTATACGATGAAGAAATCGTTGGAAGAAAAAAATATAAAGTCAATCGGCAACCGTTCATGCCAACACGCGCGCACATGTTACTTGATTGATTTTCATGAACCCATGACCAAGAGAAGCGTGGGTTTAACGACTGCAAGAGCGAAATTTTTATCGCCTTTTATATCCGCAGTGAGTTTCTAAAATGAGGTCAAGTTCTTTTTTGGTAAACCCAAGTTTTTCAGCCACCATTTCGATAAGTTCTAGCTCGGCAGGCGCAAAATCGTCATCGACCAGAGCGAGCTTAATCATTTCCTCTAGCTGCTTTTCTCTTTCTTCAGTGTTTTGAGGGATTAAATAAATGTACTCATTGGCACGGTTGAGCATAAGATTTAAGCGGTCCAATGGCAAGCCTTGTTCAAAAGCAATTTTAGAAAGTGCAACTCTTTCAACATCTTCAATTTTTCCATCGATGGCCGAAAGCGATACGAGGTTCCTAAAGTGTTCGAGTTTAACGGTATTCAAGGGTAGACGGGTTTAAGTTTAAAAAATGCGGTTCGGTTTACTTAGTGAAAATAGTAGAAATGCTTAGAAAAACAATCACACGGTGCACACGTTTCCTTTGAACGACCTTATTCCGCCAGGAATCAGGCGTAAAATGCCGTTGGACTTCCCTATAAACTTGGCAAGTTTGAATTGAGGACTGTTTGGAGCGGAACCAATTCCATTGGAGAGGATAACACGGCTCATATCAATTCTTGGACATTTTACGTTCAATAACACCTAACTTATTAAACAAGTAAAGCGTAAGCGAAGCAGCCTCAGAAATGAAACATAGAGCTACTAATGACGGCAAATGAACTTGTGTAACATGGTGAACCATGTTAGAAGAAATCGTTATCAATCGATGAACGTGCGGCCGCATAGCTGCCCCGAGATTTAACACTGGAAAAATAAAGGCCGCGGTTAAGCAACGGTATGGTTACTCGCTCAGGTTCCCGAAAGGATAGTTGATCCTGGAGTTAATATGTTCCATCACTCTTTCTGCAATAAGGGTGCACCGGGATGCATGGAAAGGAAATAAATCAAGCGAGTTAAGTTCTGACCGTAGCATCTCCTTCAGCATTATTTTAGCGCGATGGAGGCGAATCTTGACGTTCTCTTCTGAGATGTCCAATATCAATGCCGTGTCAGCTACTGAAACTTGTTCCATTTCCCGGAGCACAAATACAACTCTATACTTCGGCGAAAGTTGACTTATCGCCGACTCAATGGCCTTCTTTAAATTTTCTCCAACCTCTGGATTACTCTCTTCGCTTATTTCCTGGAGGTGATCCATTTCATCGCTTGCCAACGCATCAAGACTCACATAGGACTTTCTTTTCGCTTTATTCAAATGTTGCAAAGCGCAATTGATGAGTATACGACTAAGCCATGTGGAAAACCTGGCTTCGCTTCTAAACTGATGAAGCTTTTCAAAACCTCTTATATAAGCTTCCTGCATAACATCTTCAATGTCTTCTTCATCAGAAAGAATTCCACGTGCAGTTTTGTAGAACAAACTGTTATACCTTCTTACTAAAATTTCATAGTACTCACGTTTGCCCAGCAAGATTTTGTTGATTATAAAATCATCTGTCAGACTATCATCGGCTGCAAGCAATGCCACGTTATTCAGCATAACAATGTGTTTTTTATTAGATAGCAATGCGACTAAACGGTTACATTTCCTAGAAGAAAATTTAATTGCGCGAGAAAGTTCCGGCAGACCAGGATTTGGGGCGCTTAATTACCTGATCCTTGCGAAATCTTACGCCTACCCGAAATAAACCTTGATGTTTCCTTGATGGCCAAAAGAACATGTTGTGACATGGGTATCTTGTAAGACAGCATGTTCTAGTGAGTTCTCATATTGTCCTTATGTCATTTGTAAGGGCACGAACCGCAATAAAAGCCGTTGCCGCGTGAATCGTTTTAAAAAAACTAAATTTCAAAATCAGAACTGACCCTGGTTTTTTATAGGATATTTTACCTCTAAAAACTCTTATTCACCGCGCTAATTTTGGGTCATGAAAATCCTACCCATGCTTTTCGGACCGTTGCTGATTTGTTTTTCAATTAGCTGTTACGCCCAATCTTATTCGCTCGAAGTTGACCGCTTTAAAACTACCGACAATTTTATTGTGAGCATTAATAATCCCGTTGCTGTCAAACTCACGGTTCACATCAAAGACAAAGATGGAAAAGCGGTATTCCAGGAATCTTTTATGTTCGTGGAGAAAATTAAGAAAGTTCTTTTTCTCGGGAGTCTGCCCCCAGGGCCTTATATAGTAGAAGTATTCAACGGCGTGGAAACCAAAACCGCTAACATTAAGATTGATGGTCTTGACAAAATGGTCCACCCTGAGAATGGCAAGGGATTGGTAGTAGGCTTTTCTAAACTGAAAGCAGACAATTCCATTGATGTTATCGTGCAAAATAAATTAGATAAAAACGTATCCCTGAAAGTATACAAGGAGAACGCTTTGCTCAGCAGTGAAGATCTTGGTCAGGGAGGCGAAATTGTGAAAAAAGTCCTTAAACTGAATAAGGCTGAAAAAGGTGATTTTATTGTAAGGGTGGGAACAAAAGAAAATCTCTACCAGTACAAAATTACTTTGTAGCTTCTAGTTTAAAAATTCGTAGCGCGGGGGAGAGTTGAACCCCCGACCTTTGGGTTATGAATCCAACGCTCTAACCACCTGAGCTACCGCGCCATTTACTTTCTTTTAACAATCTCCCAATCTTATTTCTGAATCGTCATTTCGATTTGGGAGCGCAAACTTAACACGTTGTGTTTAATTTTCACAAATTTCCTAAAATTCTATTCGATTTTTCTGGTGTTGTAGGCATAAAAGTCCGGTAATTTCCGCTTGTAATCACTGAAAAGCAGTGGCGAAGAAAAAAGAAAGTCGGCTGTGGCCCTGTTGCACGCAATGGGTATATTCCAAACGACGGCTAACCTTAGCAACGCCTTTATATCCGGATCATGAGGCAATGGCTCCAGCGGATCCCAAAAAAATATGAGTATATCGACATTTCCCTCCGCAATCAAGGCTCCAATTTGTTGATCACCTCCTAGTGGGCCGCTTTGTAAACATGTAACCGATATGCCCACCTCCTGCTCTAACATACGCCCCGTTGTACCGGTGGCATAAACTACACTTTTTAACATACTTGACTCATTATATTTTACCCATTCTACGAGCTCGCGCTTTTTATTATCATGCGCAATTAATGCAATCCTTTTTTTGGTCATATCTTTTTTATCAGCTTTTAAAAATACAGTATTGCTGATTGTATTCCTTAATCCTTATTCTAATTTTGCCTGCCTGTTTAAATTATGGATCAAGACAATATAGCGCGTTGGGTTGAGCAGATTGCCAGAGAGTTTTCTTTGCCCTTAAAGAATGTTAAAGCGGTAGCCACCCTCCTTTCCGAAGATGCCACCATTCCTTTTATATCGAGATATCGAAAGGAAATGACTGGAAGCATGGATGAGGTGATGATCAGTAAGATACGTGATCGTATTGAACAATTAAGTGAACTGGATAAACGCCGTGAAGCCATCATTGCATCAATAGAAAAGCAAGATAAGCTCACACCGGAATTGATGCAGACCATAGTTATGGCTGCAACACTGGCGGAATTGGAAGACATTTATTTGCCCTTTAAACCGAAGCGGAAAACGCGGGCGAGCGTTGCTAAAGAAAAAGGTCTTGAGCCCCTTGCGCAAAAAATATTCAACCAGGAAAATTTTAATCTGCAAGAAACCGCATCAACATTTATCGACTCCGACAAAGGTGTATCCAGCAGTGAAGAAGCATTAGATGGCGCACGCGACATAATTGCAGAATGGGTAAATGAAAACCAGGACACCAGAAAAAATGTTCGTGAATTATTCTGGCGTGAAGGGATCATCGAATCTCGTTTGCTGAAGGGTAAAGAAGCTGAAGGACAGAAGTATAAAGATTATTTTGAATGGACTGAACCGATCTCGAAAACTCCATCGCACCGGTTACTCGCGATGCGGCGAGGCGAGAAGGAAGGAATTCTTTCACTGGACATTTATCCGCCGGAAGAATTGGTCATCAGCACCATGGAACGCCAATACATTAAAAATGAAGGTGTATGCGCCGATCAACTAAGACTTGCGATCAAGGATTGCTATAAACGATTGTTAAAGCCATCGTTGGAGACTGAGGTCAGGATGGAGTCCAAAATGAAAGCAGATGAAGAAGCGATTCATGTTTTTGCAGACAATCTAAAAGAACTTCTTTTAGCAGCACCACTTGGACAGAAAAATGTTCTTGCATTAGATCCAGGTTTCAGAACCGGATGCAAAGTTGTTTGTCTGAACCGTCAGGGAAAATTGCTGCATAACGATGTCATTTATCCCCATGAGCCGCAGCGGGAGACCATGAAAGCAGGAGCCCTGATCAAATCTCTTTGCGAAAAGTTCGACATCGAAGCCATATCCATAGGTAACGGGACGGCTGGGCGTGAAACGGAAGCCTTTGTGAAGGCTCTCGGCCTTCCGCACAAAATTCTTATCGTGATGGTCAATGAAAGCGGTGCATCTGTTTATTCTGCATCGGATGTTGCCCGTGAAGAATTCCCTGATCAGGATGTAACAGTAAGAGGTGCTGTTTCTATTGGTAGAAGACTGATGGATCCGTTGGCGGAACTCGTTAAGATTGACGCGAAATCAATTGGTGTTGGTCAGTATCAACATGACGTAGATCAGACGAAACTTAAACAAGGTTTGGATGATGTGGTGATGCGTTGCGTTAACTCTGTAGGTGTTGAAGTAAATACAGCCAGCAAGGAACTCCTCTCCTATGTATCAGGACTGAGTCCGTCACTCGCAAAAAATATCGTAGAATTTAGAAATCAAAATGGGCCGTTTAAAGACCGCGATTCGTTAATGAAAGTCGCCAGGCTTGGAGAAAAAGTTTTTGTTCAGGCTGCAGGTTTTTTACGCATACAAGAAGCAGCGAATCCGTTGGATGCCAGTGCTGTGCACCCCGAGAGTTATCCGATCGTCCAGCAAATGGCTTCAGATTTAGGTTGTTCTGTTAAAGACCTGATGACAAGCGCTGAACTCAGAAAACAACTCGATTTGAAGAAGTATGTTTCTGATAAAGTCGGACTGCCTACTCTGACCGATATCCTGATTGAACTTGAAAAACCTGGACGAGATCCGCGAAAGGAGTTTGAATTCTTCAGTTTCACCGAAGGTGTGAATACCATCAACGATCTTAAGATAGGCATGTCGTTGCCGGGCATTGTAACAAATGTAACCGCTTTTGGTGCTTTTGTGGACGTTGGTGTTCACCAGGATGGATTGGTTCATATAAGTCATCTGGCCGATAAATTTGTGAAGGATCCAAAAGAGGTTGTTACCGTTCAGCAAAAGGTAAAAGTCACCGTTGTTGAAGTAGACGTGCCACGAAAACGAATTGGATTATCAATGAAGAGCGATCCTTTTGCTGATACCATTCCACAGCAGGCACCTGCACGTGACAAGAGTCCCAAAAATCAGCCGAAGAAGCCTGGACCTTCCCGGCCAAATCCATCCTCTAAACCACAACAAAAGGAAATGACGATGGAGGAAAAGCTAGCGATGTTGGTTAACAAGTTTAAAAAATAGTTTAACTAACAATTCCATTTTTATCTCGGCTTTCTGTTTGGCTTATGGCGTGAGCTTGTTCGTTTTTTCGTTACCTTCTTTGTATTCAGTTTTTTGCTCGCATCCATGCGGTAGTTCGGTGATTTAATGTAATTGCGTTTGATCGTCTTTTTGTATTTCTGGCTTCTGCTAAAAGAAGAACCTTTCGACGGCTTAGACAAAGTTTTTCTTCTTAATGCAAGTGCTTTCGTGCTGATTTCACGAGCGTTTTTCTTTTTTGTATAATAATTATGGTCGCGAAAATCTAAGCGAATGGTAAACTCATTGGATGCACCGAGGCTCTTCGAAAAATCACCCGAAAGTACTTCCCTGCTATAACCGATGAGGAAACTTTTGTTAATACGCAACGCCGCCGTAAGCCCTATGGCGCCGCCCGTCCTATAGGAGCCTCCCAGTGTAGCAATGTCTTTATAGGTATAGTATAATCCTCCATCTATTTGCTGCGTTCCATTTTCGAATTTTCTAAAATAAACGATGGGTTCGAGTACGTCTCGTTCGCCAGCCAACGGTAATGTAAAGTTGGCAAAAGCTGAATAAAATTGTGAAAACTGCGAAGTCACATCACTCAACCCAACGAGGCTGCTTAAACGATTGGCCGACGCTCCTATCTTTAGATATTTTGATGAATAGCTGAGCCCAAAGGAGAAGTCAATCTGATTGGCATTGGGTTGATTTCCATTCAGCAGATCGTCATCGGTATCAATCACGTCAATGGCACCATAATTTATTTTGGTGTTAATGTATTCTACCGATACACCCATCGAAATCATGTTTCGATCTGTGAAGCGGAGATGATAAGCAAATGCTCCTGACGCAAAAATATTTTCGTTAACGCCTGATTTTTCCTGATACACATTGAAGCCGGTTCCAAACCGGTGGCGCGCAAAAGGTGTATGCAGGCTCATAAAAACCGTTCGCGGCGAGCCTTCAACACCTGCCCACTGTTGCCGGTATGATAAAGTAGCCGAGCCTAACGTATTACCTGCAACGGAAGGGTTATACAAAAATGAGTTCGTAAGCTTTTGGCTGTAAACAGGAACATCCTGGGCTTTTGCAAGCTGAAAAAATAGGATGTAAAAAATAAGCGACTGTAAAAGTATTTTCACTCTATTTTCGTTTAATGATGGATACCGTTCTGGAAAGTACTTTGCCTGTGTCATTTATTTTTACGACGCATACATATTGCCCAGCAGGTAAAAATTCTCCATTGTTACGAGCGTCCCAATCATTTACATAATTATCTTTTCTAAAAACCTGTACTCCCCACCGGTCCAACAATACAACTTCGTTAGAAGGATATTTTTCAATATTTTCAATATATAAGAAACCATTCTGACTGTCGCCATTGGCGGTGATCACATTCTTAATATTGAAGTCACTTAATTCTGGTAGCGGCAAAATTTTAATCGTAACTGCATCGGTGGCTTCACAATTAGAATCATCTTGAAGGGTCAACGTTACTTGAAAATCTCCCGAGGCCGCGTATTGATGCTGAGTTGACGCTTCATTGGATGTTGCATTATCCCCAAAATCCCAGAGAACAGATTTGAACGATGTGTTTGAGGGCTCAAACGAAAAGCTTGCAGGCTCGTCTATCCCGAGTTCGACAGGGGCAACGATATTTATTACAGGTGTGGGCAGCACTTGAATTGTCAGGTTTGCATTACCGCCGGTGCTGCAGCTATTTTCGCCCGTAACGGTAATGGTCTCTGACGTTCCTGATACTGCCTTGATAACAGCGGATGTGTTGCTTTGTGATTCGATCTGAAGCCCGGAACTAACTTGCCATTGATAACGCAACGCATTGGATATTCCGGTTATCGTATACGTGGACGAGCTGTTGCTACACAAAGCCAGCGCTCCGGATATTATTCCCGAACCGCTCGGTTTGACATTTACAGTTATCCCAGCCGTTGCAGAATTAACACATCCCGTTGAGGTATTTGTAACCCTCGCATAAAAAATTGTATTATTACTGGCAGCAACATTTGTGGCGTTCGCAACCGGAGTTGTCAGCCCACTGTTTGTAAACCATGCCACAGTAACACCGCCTGCGCCCCCCGTTATGCCAGGGTTTAGAGAAGTCAGATCGATTGAAGCCAAACCGGACCCAGCAACATTCTCACAAAAAGATTGCGCCTGGTTGTTAGCCACCGGCCTTGTATTCACAATTATCGGAACTGCGGCGGAGGTCACGGGACAAGCTGATGCAGTGGTTACGATACATTGATAACGCACATTATTTAGCCCTGAGGAATTGGAGATCTGAAGCTGATTTGTTGTAGCACCCGAGTACACCCCTCCATTAGAAAGACTGACATAACCTGCTCCCAAGTCTGCTTGCCATTGGTAATTTAACGATGTACCGGTTGCATTGATGGAGAATGTCGCACCAAGCCCATCACAGGCTTGTTGAGGCGTTGGTTGAGCCGTTATTACAGGGGTTGTAATCACATTTATCATAACCGGATTGCCAGGTTGCAGACAGGTTGCCGATCGGGTTACTCTACGGTAATAAGTCGTCTGTGTAATGCCTGACGGAGGATCATAAGTCGTACCCAAAGCTCCTGGAACGGAAGAGTACGGACCGGCAGATGCGCTGGCCGACTCCCAATGGTAAGTATATGCGCCCGTACCACCCGAAGCAGTACCACCATCGATAGCCGTGGGATCTCCCCCGCTGCATATGTTCTGATTGGCTGAAGGTGTGCCTGCCAGCAGCGGTGGGTGCAACGTTAGCGTTACTGCTGTTCTGGTTGCACTTGAGCAAAGCAAAGTTTCGTCGTAAGTTTCAGCATAAAAAGTTCCTGAAGGTGCATTGGGTAGAAATACACCTCCTAATCCGTCTCCGCCGCTGGAATTTCCTGGTGCAATATTACCACCCGTTGGCGCATCATACCATCGTATTTTCTTTCCCACACCAGGGCTATTGACATTGAGCGTTGGTTTTGCATCGCCCGTACAATATTGTGCATTTACTGCACCAGAAGGTGCAGGAAGAACGATACAAGACGTTGCTGAGGATAATTGATAATTCTGGACGCTGTAACAACCGCCAATGCTGGTGCTATAACTATACAAATCAAATTCATAGTACGTACCAGCTGTGAGGCCAGTGATAGTTACTGTATTACCCGAGCCGCTATACACTAAAAAATTTCCTGTACCTATTGCCGAGCCGGTTCCGAAAGCGGCATTTGCAGTATACGCCTGACCGAACTGCGGCTTAAACGCTGTTGATCCGGCACGTCCAACTACAAAAGCCTGACCGCCACCGGCAGTCCACGAAAGTGTAATGCTTGTTTGCGTGATGTTGGAAAAAACGGGAACGGTTGGAGATGGCGTAGGTGGTACACAGATTTGAAATCCGTTGGTGTTTATCGTGCCACCTGATACCGACTGAATCCCATTGAGCGCAACTACATGTGTATGAATATTGGCCTCAGAACCCGGAACTTCGGAAATGCCGTAGTGTATTTCATTAAAAACAGGTATGCCACTCGTTGCATAAAGATCGAACACACCGGATAACACGCCACCATTGATTAGCTGCCCATCGATCGTAAGAGCTCCCCACACTTCGAGTTCATAGGATGCCGCATCTAGGATGCCGCCACTTGCAATGGTTGTTCCTGTGGTATTGGCAACGACGCCGGTGGTGCTGGTCAAAGTAACGGTGTGTCCGTTGCCAATAACTACATCGCTGCCAGTTCCGGGCGTGAGCGTAGCGGCTGGTCCCGTATGACTTAGGTGTGACCATGTTGCAGGACTGTCCCAATTACCACTTTGTCGGGAATAGAATTTACTCTCATCAATTTGTGTCTTAAATGTCCAGCCGGTTGTAAATACAATTCCAATAAAATCATTGGACACGTCATCGCTAAAGACTTTGTTACCGACCAACACGTAGTAATCCGTGTTATACAATGGCGTAGTGAGGCCGGAAATCGTCACAACATTGTTAGTGATGCTTATATCCGTTGACGCTCGGGGAATGGTTTGCACCAACACATTTCCCGTTGTTTGAAAGATTCGTATAGAGGTTTCGTTAGCTGTCCCAGATGTTGTTGAAACCTTGACATTTTCACTGAAGGTCATCGAAAGATCTGAATTGACAAAAACATCAGTCGCTCCATTGGCCGGTGATAGCGCAGTGAAGACCGGACTTGTGATATCATAGGCCAACGCCATGTCTCCCAGATTTGAACCACTATATATGTTTGTATGACCCGTACCAGTATAACTTACTTTGAAGAGACCATCATATTGTGCAAAAAATATTGTGTTCAGTTCTGGATAAACATCCAGACTTATGATCTCATTGTTACCATTATTCCATACCACCGCTGATGCGAACGTGGTAAGATTTAACCTTACGATCTCATAATTGGTGGTGAGCCGCTGCACGTAGTACAAAACATTGTTTTTGTAGTCCACAGATAATGGTCCCGTTGCAAAGTTTGAAACAAGCGGCTGGTAGAATGTAGCTCCTAAATCGGACTCATAAATATTTCCATTGACATCGGAGAAATATAGGTTGTATGTATTTCGATTAAATGAAACGTCGGTAAAATCCTCTTCGGGAATCGGCGCAGGTTTGATATTCGTTTGCGGATCGCTGGGCGTGTCGTAAAAGCTACCGAGCCAAAGGTCATCCTGATCATCGTTAACACCGACATAAATGATCTGTTGATCATCAGGAACAAGATCCATTTGTGCATATCCCGCAAAGACGTAAAACTGACCAATCTGCGTTTCACCCGAACCGTCTAAAGCCGAACGATAAATTTCTTGTGTATTGGAATAAAACAAATACCCCTCTCCGGCATCAACCGAAAGGTACCTGCCCCCACTTCCAGGCAGCGCCTGTAAGCCAGTTCCATTAAAATTGATGGTTTTAATTACATCGTTCTCCGAAAAAAAGAGTTTTTGGGCCAAGCCTACATTACCAAGGTATACACACAACAGTATGGTAATTAGAATCTTAAGTTTGAGCATTGTATTGGAGGATAAAACAATACGTTTTTATACGGTTATCGTAGCGAAAGTAATCAATTTGCTAAAGGTTTGGTATAATTAGTTCCCAGCAAACCGTTGAATGAATCACCTTTATTTGATAAAAACATACATCAAAAAATAAAACCATCCGAAGACACATGTCATCATAATTTTGTGGTAATCACAACCGGTTTTTACAACTTTCTTTTCTAAAACCTATCTTCGCATTTTTAAAAAACCTAACAGCGTGCTACCAACCCACAACCCAACAGAAACCTCCGCCTGGAAACGGCTCGAAGTTCAGTTCCTCACCATGCAGGCAACATCAATGCGGGAGCTATTCTTGGAAGATCATGAGCGCTTCTCCAGAATGCATTTGACTTTCGAAGATATATTGGTTGACTATTCTAAGAACTTAATTGTTGATGAAACTTTAAAAGACTTGGTCGCTCTAGCCAATGAAGTTGAACTGAAAGATGGCATCAGGGCAATGTTCCGAGGCGATAGAATTAATCAGACTGAAAACAGATCCGTTCTCCATACCGCCTTACGCAACAGATCTAACCATCCCATTCTCGTTAACGGAGAGGATATCATGCCTGAGGTGAACAAGGTTCTCAGCCAGATGAAGACCTTTTCTGATAATTTAATTCGCGGCACGTGGAAGGGGTTTACGGGAAAGGCCATTACCGATATTGTAAACATCGGTATCGGTGGTTCTGACTTGGGCCCTTATATGGTAACGGAAGCACTGAAGCCTTATTGGCAATCCATAACGCCTCACTTCGTATCGAACGTGGATGCTACGCATATTGTTGAAACGCTCAAACACTTAGACCCTGAGACAACATTATTCATTATCGCATCCAAAACTTTTACCACCCAGGAAACCATGACCAATGCAGCATCTGCGCGGGCATGGTTTCTTGAAAAAACAAATGGTAAAGGCGAGGTTGCAAAACACTTTGTGGCGGTATCAACAAACCAGGCGGAGGTAACGAAGTTTGGAATTGATGCCCAAAACATGTTTGTCTTTTGGGACTGGGTAGGCGGACGTTATTCATTATGGTCATCCATCGGATTGTCAATTGTCTGTACCATCGGCTTTGAAAATTTTGAGAAACTTTTGGAAGGTGCGCATGCGATGGACACGCATTTCAAGGAAGAACCTTTTGAGAAAAATATACCAGTTATTCTGGCGCTCATTGGAATTTGGTATAATAACTTCTTTGGCGCTGCATCCGAAGCCATCCTGCCCTACGACCAATCGCTGCACCGGTTTGCTGCATACTTCCAACAAGGAAATATGGAGAGCAACGGAAAGTCTGTAGATCGTGAAGGTAATCCAGTGATGTATCAGACAGGACCCATTATTTGGGGCGAACCCGGCACTAATGGGCAACATGCGTTCTATCAACTGATTCACCAGGGAACCAAACTGATACCGTGTGATTTCATAGCGCCGGTGCTGAGTCAAAACGCTGTTGGCGATCACCACGATAAACTACTCTCCAATTTCTTTGCCCAGACTGAAGCCCTGATGCAAGGAAAAACGCAAGATGAAGTTGAGCAGGAATTGTTTGCCTTGGGAATGGATAAGGAGGCGGTGAAGTGGCATGCCCCGTTTCGTGTTTTTGATGGCAACAAGCCCAGTAACAGCGTCATGTTTAAACTACTCACGCCAAGAACATTGGGTAGCCTGATTGCTTTGTATGAACATAAAATTTTTGTACAAGGTGTGATCTGGAACATCTTCAGTTTTGATCAGTGGGGCGTTGAATTGGGAAAGGTGCTAGCGAAGAAAATTCTGCCAGAATTGAAATCTCCTGAAAACATCACCTCGCACGATTCATCCACTAATGGCCTAATCAATTATTTCAAACGTTTGAAATTCAATTGATTAATTAGTGTGTTGCAAAGTACGCTACGTCCATTATTTTTGATGGATTTTAGATATTAATGGACAATAAAATTTCGAGAATTGGGGTCTTTACTTCCGGAGGTGACGCCCCAGGAATGAATGCAGCTATCCGTGCCGTGGTGCGCGCTTGCGCTTACTACAAGAAAGAGTGCTTTGGAATCATGCGTGGTTATGAGGGGATGATTGAGGGTGATATCGTGAAACTTGGTGCCCGTTCCGTAGGGAATATACTTCAACGTGGCGGTACCATTTTGAAGACAGCCCGCAGTGAAGAATTCCGCACTGAGGAAGGTCGTGCTAAGGCATTTAAAAACTTAAAGGACGAAGGAATCAATGCATTGATTGCTATTGGCGGGGACGGAACCTTTACGGGATTACACAAGCTTTATGAGCAGTTTCAATTGCCCTCAGTCTGTATTCCCGGCACGATAGACAACGATTTAGCCGGAACAGATTATACCATCGGTTATGACACGGCCACGAACATAGCCGTGGAAGCCATAGACAGGATCCGAGATACAGCGCTTTCGCACAACCGATTGTTTTTTATTGAAGTAATGGGAAGAAACTCCGGTTACATTGCCATCAACAGTGGCATTGCAGGAGGCGCAGCAGCGATTGTAATTCCGGAAGAGGATCTCACCTTCGAGCAGCTCTATGCAGTGCTTGGTGAAGGAGGAAAAACCAGTAAAAGCTCAAACCTGATTGTCGTTGCCGAAGGTTCGAAAATTGGTGATGCACATACGCTGGCAAAGCAGGTCGCTTCCCGTTCCAACTATTTTGACATTAAAGTTACCGTATTGGGCCACTTACAACGGGGTGGCTCTCCGACGTATTTCGATCGGGTATTGGCATCGCGTATGGGAGTAGCTGCCGTCGAAGGTCTGCTGGCAGGGAAAACCGACGTAATGGTAGGTGTCAATGATAAAAAAATGGTATACAATGCCTTTAATGATATCATGAACAGACATCACGTTATCGACAGTGAATCGCTAAGAATCGCAAAGATCCTATCCATCTAAACCACCAATGAAAGAAAGTAATATGAGAGAATTAACTATCGGGATTGATATTGGAGGAACCAATACAAAATATGGAATTGTGGATCGCGACGGAAATGTGGTCTATCAAGGGAGTATTTCTACCGCGCAGTATGAAGAATTTCAGGATTACTTTAACGGGCTTTCTGCCGCGTTAAGAGAAGCAATAAAAACTGTTCCGGGTGAGCATAAACTAATGGGCGTTGGTGTTGGTGCTGCCAATGGTAACTATTATAAAGGTACCATTGAACGGGCAACGAACTTAAAGTGGAAAGGAATTATTCCATTGGCAGATATGATCAAACAAGAATTTGATCTTCCTGCTATTATTACCAATGATGCCAACGCGGCGGCCGTAGGCGAGATGGTTTATGGTGCAGCAAAAGGCATGAAAGATTTTGTTGTCATTACCTTGGGTACAGGGCTTGGCAGTGGGTTTGTTACGAATGGTCAACTACTCAATGGCAAACATGGAATTGCAGGTGAAGTTGGTCATACGTCCGTAAATCCCGCTGGCCGTTTTTGCAACTGCGGCAAACGTGGCTGTCTTGAAACATACGTTTCTGCAACCGGAATTAAGAGAACCGTTTACAAGCTTTTGGCAGACCATTTAGAACCAAGTGAACTTAGAGGTATCAGTTTTGACAATCTGACCACAAAGATGATCACCGAATCAGCAGTTCGTGGTGACATCGTTGCATTGGCGGCTTTTGAATATACCGGCCGAATCCTTGGGATGAAATTGGCGGAGACTATTGTCCATACAGACCCGGAAGCAATCTTTTTGTTCGGCGGACTTTCATTGGCAGGTGACCTGATTTTCAAACCTACCATCAAACATATGGAAGCCAACCTGATGCCATTGTTCAGAGGTAAAATTAAAGTACTACCATCCGGACTTCAAAATCAGGCGGCGCCAATTTTAGGTGCTAGCAGTTTGGTTTGGAATTACCTTGATAACAAGCACCCGCAAGAAGCGATTGCTTAAATGCTACTGCTGTAAGCTGGTCTGTTGACGGCTGAAAAAAGATTTCAAATATTTCAAGTCAGCATCTTTCAAGAAAAGAATATAAGACACCATCATCGTGCTGGCAAAATCCGGGAGGCTGACCACGATCCATATAAACAGGTGAAAGAACAATCCTATTATCAGGATCGGAATCCTTGTTTGTTCCCACCATACCAAGATCACAAACGCCAACTCAAAAATGATGGTCATCCATGACAGTATAAATTGTATCGTTGGATTTTCAAACATTCCATTGAATGCAGGGTTGAACATTGAATTGAAATGAACAACATAGTCAAAGGCCTGACCAGACTGCCAGGATCTGGTAACCAATTTATCCCAGCCAGAAACAAAATAAATGATTACAACCTGGAGCTGACACAAAAACAAGCCGCTATTGTAAGCTGCTTTCTGAATTACTGAGCCGGTATTGGATTTGAACTTAGGGTGTTTTGCCATCGGAATACACCAAAAGGCAAGAATGAGCAGTAGCATATCCGCACCGTTAGCAAATGGCAGATAAACAACATATAAATTCAGCGCAAGCCAGAAGAAAATGGATGTTGTGATATAATGCCTTTTGAAAAAGAAAATGAAAATCATTAGTGCGACAACAGCCGTATTAAAAACGCTGATATTATGGTCTGCTAAAAAAGCTGGTGCGAGCATAATTTTACCAAACCATGATTTCGGAAGCGTAATATCATGATGGTCCATAACCTGCTGGCTAAATGACCAAAGCATGACTACTTTGATCATGGTGAGAAGAACAAGCGATCTAAAAAAAATGCCTGTCGCTCTCGGATTGTTAAAATTCCGGACAAAAGAAAAACTTAACTCAATGATCCTATTCCTTAATTTTTCCAACCGTATTAGGATTATAAGTAAACATAAAAAGGGTGTCGAACGAAAATGATTTTTGTTGCAGATGGTAATGGTCTAGCCCATACAAAATCCGAATGGAATCTACAGGAAATTTTATCAGCTCATTGGTGAGAAAAGAATTCATTTCCCGAAAAGATGAACTCTTCAGAACCAGTTCCATGGTATGCTTTTCAGTAACCTGCGCGATTTCTGCTGCTAACATTTTTTCATAGCCGATATAGGCGAGATGTTGTACTTTCCAGGGCTGATCAATGTATGCGGCAAAACGCTCCTTTCCAAATTCCCTGGGCTGAGACCAGACGTTATCATGTTTATATTGTATGGCAAGGCGGTGAGAATACTTAATTCTGGACTCTGTAAAGAAGGGGCCTAACAAAACAAGCTGGCGATAAAGATTTACAACCCTATTGTGAGGAAGAATCTGTTCGGGGGCAAAAAAAACAATCACAGACAAAAAAATGTGAATGGCCACAATTACCAATGCAATGAAGCCAATGCGAAATTGTTTTGACTTACTGATCATGCGTGAATAAATAAAATTAATCGCCTATTGGCGACAATTCAATCTTTACCCTTAGGTTTTCGCCCAGTAACGTAAATTCTCTAATCCATTCGGCAGAATGCCCTTCATACGTCGGGTTTGCCTTTGATATCTCAAAATATAAATTCTGACTTTTGTAAAGATTGGGAGACAAATTCAATTTAGACAACAAAGGGAACAGTCTGTTCAAACGTTCAATTCTCAGATAGTTGTCCCCTTCCTGGGTGAAGCGTTTTAATTCCCGGATAATAGTCTCCCCTACTAAACGCTCGAGCCGGTCCGCATCCTCAATATTCAAACGCCATTTGACAAGCTCATTTGCTATGCGTTCTATTTGCCGGATATTGAGCCTTTCCAACAGAAACGACCGTGTTAAATCAGCATTGAGAATATATTCAAACGTGGTTTTATAAGCATTAGGAATGGGGGCATCATTATTAGCCAGCGCCATCACCAACGGGTAATCACGGTTGTAAATTCTGCGCAGCGAATTTTCAAGGTCACGCATACTCTGGTAGGTAATTAAATCAAATACCTTTCGTTTCTCATCCTGGAATAATTGCCAGATTGTATACTTATCAGGACCAAAGTACATTTGCATTAATCCAATGATATCACCCAGGCGGGCTTCGTCAAATGCCTTTACAATCAAAGATTGCATTACATTAAATTTCTCCAGGGCCATATCAATGGAAATGTTTCCAATGATATTGTGCTGGCCCATATAAATTACCGCAAAGGTAAATTTTTGCTCCGACCGTGTAACATTCGACTTAACGCGCGTAATTCCAATTACCAACTTCTGCTCACCGGCTTCCTTGCGAATGAAAATTTCGTTTTGTGTCGTGTAGTTAAAGACTGGAAATGATTCAGGATCTTCCTCAAAGATTGACGCCACAGCGTAGTGCATACCCACACGTTGCAAGTTAGTTTTCGATGGAATCACATATTTCCGATAAACCTCCTTTCCATTGCCGAGAGAAGGCACATTACTAGGCGCCAATTCTATGCGTTTTAAGAATTCCTCTTCCAGTCGAATTTCACTCACCTGACTTACAAGCTGCATGGCGCGACACGCATATTGCATGATTTGCGTTGTCTCTATTCCGGATAAGTCATCAAAGAACCAACCGCAGCTGGTATACATTAACATCGCATTTCGCTGAACCTCCATCATTCGCAAAACCCGGTTATGTTCTACTTCAATGAAACAATGTTCTTTCAGAAACTTAGTGATGTTTTCTTCACTTCTATTCAAGATCACATGAATATATTCTTCCCTTGCGCGCCATGGATCTTTAAGGAAATTTGACGTTTCCTTTACATAAATTGATATCAGTTCATCTCTCAACCAATCCAACGTCTCCCTTAGTGGTTTTCGCCACAATTGATGCCAGTTAGGTTTCCCTGAATTACAGCCGCAGTTGTCTCTCCAACGCTCGACGCCGTGTACACAACTCCATGAACTGCTCTCATGAATTTCCACTTCATATGTCGGCGGAAACTTGGAGAGAAATTCCGCATAGTTGGTAAGATGTGAGTGATTATGGCGTTCTATGTAGTCGAGGGCATATGCCAATGCCATATCACCGTGTTTATGATGATGGCCGTAGGTCTCGCCGTCTGTTGCAATATGAACTAACTGAGGCTCCACGGATTGATTGTCAAATCCATCCAACAAGCGATGGGCAAACTTCTTTCCGTCATTTAATAACCCATCGAATGCCACCCCCTGAGAAATATCACCATCGTAAAAAAATAATGCGATGGTTTTTCCTGATTTCAAATTATAGAGATATGGCCTTCTGGTTTCTAACGTTTCAGTATTTACTGGTGTCCATGCAGCGCTACCTTTTAAACGGAATGCCTTTGCCTGGCGTGGTGCTAAAACTGTAAATTTAATTCCATGCTTCGCCAACAATTCAAGTGACTCCACGTCGACTGCTGTTTCGGAAAGCCACATGCCCTCTGGCTTTCGCTTAAACCTGCTTTCAAAGTCAGCAATGCCCCAGATGATCTGCGTCTCCTTATCACGGGCGTTGGCCAAAGGCATAATCATGTGATTGTATACCTGTGCCATAGCCGAACCGTGGCCGTTAAAATTTTTTACACTTTCAACGTCTGCCTGAAGGATAGCCTGATAGGTTTCCGGGTCGTGCCCTTCCATCCATGAAAGAAGTGTTGGCCCGAAATTAAAACTGATTTTTGTGTAATTGCTGATGATGTTTTTTATGACGGACTTCTCATTCAAAATGCGGGAGGCCGTATTGGGCGCGTAGCATTCAGCGGAAATTCGTTCGTTCCAATCGTGATAGGGATGTGCTGAATCCTGGACTTCTATCACTTCAAGCCAGGCATTTTCACGTGGGGGCTGATAAAAATGCCCATGAATACAAATATATTTTTCCAAAGTAGCTTTTGCCGTTGTTCGTGGTCCGCAATCCGCAGTTCCTAAAGGCCTCAGTTATATTCAATGTTGCTTATCGCTCCATACCTTTTAACTGTGACCAATAAGAATTTTACATTTCATTATCAGCTACGCCTACGGATACGGTTAATGGATAACTGATAATCACTTCTATGTGCTTAATTCATTTAAGTCAAATTCATTGATCTCTTTCTCGAGTTTAAATACGGATATTCCTAACGGCGGTAAAGTTAATGAAATGGAGAAATCCCTGCCATGATATTTTACGGGAGACGTCATGACCGACGCCATATTCACGAGTCCGCTGCCACCGTACTTTTGGTCATCTGAATTAAATACTTCCATCCAGGTGCCCCGGTACGGAACACCTATGCGATAGTGTTGGCGGGTTTCAGGGGTAAAATTGCACACGACAATGAGCAGATCATCTTTTGTTTCTCCTTGACGTTGGAAGGCGATGACACTATTTTCATGATCGGCATAGTCAATCCATTCAAAACCCCGGTGTTCGAACTGGTGCTTATATAACGCGGGGTGCGACTTATAGAAGGTGTTTAGATCCCTTACCAATTTTTGAACCCCGGAATGATAGTTATATTGAAGTAAATGCCATTCCAGGCTTCCATCGTGATTCCATTCGGAGGATTGGCCGAATTCACCTCCCATAAACAAAAGTTTGGATCCCGGATGCATGAACATATAGCCGAACATAAGCCTCAGATTGGCAAACTTGCGCCACTCATCGCCAGGCATTCGTCCCAGCAGTGATCCTTTGCCATGCACGACTTCATCGTGAGATAACGGGAGCATGAAGTTTTCGGTAAAGGCGTACATAATGCTGAAGGTGATTGCATTTTGGTGATACTTCCTGAATACCGGATCCAGCTTAAAATATTTCAGCGTATCGTGCATCCAACCCATCATCCATTTTTGTCCAAACCCGAGTCCACCGAGGTACGTCGGCCGGGAGACACCACTCCAGGATGTCGATTCTTCTGCGATCGTAATTGCATCGGGAAATTGTTTATACACTACCTCATTCATTTCTTTCAGGAAGGTGATCGCCTCGATGTTTTCGTTGCCACCATATTCATTTGGAATCCATTCGCCAGCGTTGCGGGAATAATCCAGGTAAAGCATAGATGCAACGGCGTCTACACGCAAACCGTCGATGTGATATTTTTCTAACCAGAATAAAGCATTGCTAATAAGAAATGATCTTACCTCATTACGCCCATAATTAAAAATATAGCTCTTCCAATCAGGATGAAATCCTTTACGGGAATCCTCATGTTCATATAAGTATGTCCCATCGAATTTGAAAAGGCCGTGCTCATCGCCTGGAAAATGCGAGGGCACCCAATCTAACAGTACACCAATTCCGGCTCGATGAAAACAATCTATTAAATATTTAAAGTCTTCCGGGCTTCCATATCTGCTGGTAGGCGCGAAATATCCCGTGAGCTGATATCCCCATGAGCCGTAGAACGGATGCTCCATTAACGGAAGAAATTCTACATGCGTAAAACCCATATCGCTAACATATTGCACCAACTCGTTGGCCATTTCCGGATATGTCAGTGAACGATTTCCATCTTCCAGTTTTCGTTTCCATGAGCCATAATGCACTTCGTAAACAGAATATGGTTTGGGCTTCCCACTGACTTTTTTCCTTTCTTCAAGCCATGCGTCGTCTTTCCAATCATACTTTGAATCCCACACAATGGAAGCGGTTTTAGGAGGTGTTTCGCAATAGGAAGCAAAAGGATCTGATTTAACCATGTATTCACCCGTGTTCGAATGAATGGCATATTTATATACTTCTCCATGGTTTATGTCGGAGAAGAAACCTTCCCAAATTCCAGAGCCATCCCATCGGGGATTTAACCGATGTTGCTTGTCTTGCCAGTGATTGAAATTACCCAGGATAGAAATTTCTTTGGCATTTGGCGCCCATACCGCAAAATATGTACCCGCATACTCATTGGTATTGATTACGTGGGCACCAAGTTTTTCATAGAGCTTATAATGCTTGCCCGATTTGAATAAATAAATATCAAACTCTGTTAGCAAACTGAAGCCTTCAGAAATTGATGGTGTGGATGTTGAAGATGCTTTCTTTGCCATAGTTCAGTAGTTGATGGTACACATAGCGTGTTTAAATTTCATGCCACGCTATTTAAAACGTTATTTTTTCTTTCGCTCCTCTTTCTCCTCGTGATACCGTTTCATAATATAATGAATTCCCCTTAAAGGAATGATTGTCCAGTCAGGCCTTCCATTAAGTTCATATCCCAATTCATAGATTGCTTTTTCAAGCAGGAAGGTACGAATGAGCACGTCATCCTCCGCCGACAATGACACACCCATATTCATTCGCTCCATGTAGGCGCCCAGGTAAAAACGGCTTACATAATGTTGCCATTGTTCGGCCCAATTTTCTAAGAATTCGCGATCACGTTCGCGGTAATTTTCATTCAGTAAAATTTTACCGAAGGCGGCATAATGAATTGAACGCATCATTCCGGCCACGTCTTTAAGTGCACTTTTCTTCAACCTTCTTTCGCTAAAAGATAAGCCTGGTTCGCCTTCAAAATCGATGATAACAAAATCTTTTCCAGTAAACAAAACTTGTCCGAGATGGTAATCGCCGTGAATTCTGATCTTACTAGCTTTGATCTTCAATTGGTATACTTCACTGAAACACTCCAGAATATCATCCTCGAGGTCCAGAACTTTTTTAGCAAACTCCTGCACTTCGGGTGGAAGCTTAGATAGGGTACTGTTCAACAAATTAAATCTGTCCTTCACCAATCTTCGCAACGATGAGTATAGTGAACGCTGGTAGTTCGCTGTAAAGTTTTCGGGCGCAAATGACGGATCTGCTGAATTGGATGCTAATGCTAAATGCATTTCTGCGGTACGGGTACCCAGGCGTACCATTCGTTCATAAAACCCGCGGCCAATGAATTCCTGGATGACATCCGGCGCGTCTTCAAACCTGATAGATGCTTTGTTGATCAGCTTAGGGAGTTTAATTGTCTTTGCCTTAGCCATTACACGTTCGTAGAATCTTCCAACAGAATCCACAGACATGGTCCATGCTTCACCTTGGTTTTCAACACGCTCCTGCAAAAGACCAAAAACGATAACCTTGCCGTCCTGATGGTATTCCACACTGCCCGCATACCGGGGCGAGTTTCTGAAGGTCGTATGCTCAGACAAAAATCTAACAATCTCAAGTTCAGGATTGATTTCATGCTCCAGTTTCCTATAGAATTTGAAAAAGTATTGATCGTTGAATATGATAGCCGTATTACTCTGATCTGCCTTTAGAATTTTAGAGTCGATTATTTTATTAACATCAATCTTGGCAAATACACCACTATTAAATAACAACGTGCCGCCTTCATCATCTCTCAATTTCAACTCCTTACCCATACTTATAAACAGGAAGTCACGGAAATGTTTATCATAACTGCTATCCATGATAAACCCGGCCTTGCCTTGAATTTCTGCGCGGCAGACCACACTTTGTACCGTATACTCTACACGCTCCATGATGCTGTCGGATGGAAGAAAAGCAAGGGGGAGAAAATATAACTCCGGCAAGCCTTGTGCATAGTGCACTTCAATGACGGAAAGGAAGTGTGTATCACCGTCGACCTTAAGGGAAACGGCTTTCTGGATACTTACTTTACTTACCACTTTTGCCTTTCCTCCAAACCAGCGGCATTTCTTCATGAATGGCACCAGAATTTTTCTTTCGAGAAAACGCAGTTCATTGTAGTTGTCAAATAATTTTTCCCACGATACTTCAGTTTTTAATAAATGTAATTCCCCACTGGCTTCTTTTTCTTTTTTCTCAGGCACATCGGCCTGGAACCAGAAGTATCCATAAGGTCCGATGGTTATCGGGTAATCTCCATTCTCGACATTCAGGAAACGGTTTTGGCTAAAAACTTCAGTAATGTCGCATCCCTTGTATTCCGAAAGATTGATGATGGTAGATTGAGAAAACTGAGATAAGTTAGCAACAACAATGATGCGTTGCTTTTCATAGGTTCTTACAAACGCCAGTACTTTGGCGTTTGTACTTTCTAAAAACTTCATCTCTCCGCGCCCAAATATGTTTAGTCGGTTGCGCATTGAAATGATGTTCTTCATCCACCATAAAAATGAAGAGGGGTTTTCCTCCTGGGCAGCGACGTTTACAGTTTCATGTCGATAGGCTGGATCTGTAATGATGGGTAAATACAGGCGCTGCGGATTCGCTGTTGAGAATCCTGCATTTAAATTCATATCCCACTGCATGGGTGTACGCACGCCATATCTGTCGCCGAGGTACACATTGTCTCCCATTCCGATTTCATCGCCATAGTATAACACCGGAGAGCCGGGCAATGAAAAAAGGATCGCATGGAGCAACTCTGCTTTTCTCCTGTCATTGTTCATCAATGGTGCCAGCCGGCGGCGAATACCCATGTTGAATTTTGTATTGGCATCATTGGCATAGGCTTTAAAGAGGTAGTCCTTTTCCTCTTCCGTTACCATTTCAAGACCAAGCTCATCATGATTGCGTAAGAAGAGTGCCCACTGACTATTCGGAGGCGTTTCCGGCGTCTGCTCCATGATGTCGATGATTGGATAACTATCTTCTGTACGCAACGCCAGGAACATACGCGGCATTAAAGGATAGTTAAAGTTCATGTGGCATTCATGTCCTTCACCAAAATAATCGGCAGCGTCTTCCGGCCATAAATTTGCCTCTGCAATGAGTATTCTGTTTTTATAATTTTTATCGATGTGGGCACGCAGCCGTTTCAGGAACACGTGTGTCTGAGGAAGATTTTCACAACTCGTTCCCTCCGCTTCATACAGGTAGGGCACAGAAGAAAGCCGAAAGCCGTCGACTCCGAGCTTCATCCAGAAATCAACAACTTTGATCAGTTCCAGTTGAACTTCGGCGTTGTCGAAATTCAATTCAGGCTGGTGACGGAAAAACCTGTGCCAGTAATAAGCTTTCGCATCTGCATCCCATGTCCAATTGCTATTTTCTTCAGATGTGAAAATGACGCGTGCTTCTTTGTATTTTTCAGGCGTATCACTCCAAACATAAAAATCGCGATAACGGGTTCCTGGTTTTGCTTTGCGAGATCGCTTAAACCATGGATGTTGATCAGACGTGTGATTTAAAATCAATTCGGTAATAACGCGCAGGCCCCTGCGATGAGCCTCTTTCAAGAATTGCTTTAGATCCGATAATGTGCCGTAATCAGGATGAACATCCATATGATCCACAACATCAAAGCCGTCATCTTTTAAGGGCGATGGGTAAAAAGGCAGCAGCCAAATAGTGTTGATGCCCAGGTCTTCCAGGTAGTCGAGTTTCTGAATCAAGCCCTGAAAATCTCCAATTCCATCAGCGTTGCTGTCAAAAAAAGCCCGCACCGATACTTCATAGATAATAGCATCTTTAAACCAAAGTGCGTCGTTGCTTTTAGGTGGTGTAGTCATCACATGAATGATTCGTGTACTTCTAATTTAAATAGGTGGAATGGCATCTTATAGGGATCAAGCTCAATATAATTCCATTCCTGAGTCCAGGTGTATTGTTCATCGGTAATAACATCATGAACTTTTACATTAACTCCACCATTAATTCGCAGCGTGCCTAATGGAAGCTGCAGGTATCCGGATTGTCTTGTATTGGGGTCGAGGTTGACAACAACCAACATGATATTTGATAAATCATCGGTTGCTTTAAGATAAGCCAGCAGATTCTCATTCTCTATAAAACAAAACTGAAGATTCCAGGTTGACTGCAATGCCTTATTATTTTTTCTTGCCGCATTAACAAGGGCGATGATGTCAGTCATCCGATTGGTCTTTTTCCAATCATGGTGTTTGACTTCGTATTTCTCTGAATTATAATATTCTTCTTTACCCTGCACGGGAATGTTATCATGCCATTCATACGCAGGTCCATAGATTCCATAATTGGAAGCAAGCGTTGCCGCCAGCGCCAGTCGAATGATAAAAATATTTTCTCCCTGATATTGTAAATGATATGGCAGAATATCAGGCGTATTTGGCCAGAAATTTGGCCTGAAATAATTTCGTGACGGACCGAACACCAATTCATTCATGTATTCTGTCAGCTCTTGTTTTGTTACACGCCACGTGAAATAAGTATACGATTGCGTGAACCCGATCTTGGCCAGCGATGCCATAACTTTAGGACGCGTAAAAGCTTCTGCCAAAAAAATTATATCGGGATATTCTTTGTTCACCTCATGTATTGCCCACTCCCAAAAAGGAATAGGTTTAGTATGTGGATTATCGACGCGAAAAATCTTAACGCCTTGTTCAATCCAAAAAGTGATCACGGATTTTAATTCATTCCATAGAGAAAGCCAATTCTCTGTTTCAAAATTAAAAGGATAAATGTCCTGATACTTCTTGGGTGGGTTTTCTGCGTACTGGATCGATCCATCGGGGCGTTGTTTAAACCATTCCGGATGATCCTTTACATAAGGATGATCGGGTGCGCACTGGAAAGCGATATCAAGTGCTATATCGATGTTGTGTTTCTTAGCTTCCAAAATCAACCGCCGGTAATCATCAAGGGTGCCCAGCGCCGGGAGAACAGATTCATGGCCCCCCTCATCACTTCCAATCGCCCAGGGAGATCCAGGCTCGCCAGCTTCAGCCGTCACGTTGTTATTCTTTCCTTTACGATTCACTTTTCCGATGGGATGAATAGGCGGAAGATACAGCACATCAAACCCCATGGAAGCCACCCGTGGTAGTAGCCGGATTACATCATTGAAATTCCCATGTTCACCATGGAGAGAGGCTGATCTCGGAAAAAGTTCATACCATGCGCTGAAATTTGCTTTATCATGTTCAGCAATTACTTTTAACTGCTTATGATAGGTATGCGCATGTTGTATTAGTGGATTGTTATGAACAACTGCAGCAAACTCCTGAGTCATCACATAGTCGACCGCCGAAGCATACTCAGCTTTGAGTTTTTTTGAAATAGTCTTGAGGCCAGCATTATTATTGGCAAGGTTTTGCAAAAAATGCGCACCTTCCTCTAACTCAAGGTGAACGTCTACGTGTGCATTTACCTTCTTCTTGAATCCGTCGTACCACGTATCAAAGTGATCAATCCAGGCTTGCAGGGTGAATCGGTACAAACCTTTTTCTTCTACATAAAAAGACGCACGCCATTCATCATTCATGACGTGTTGCATTTCCTTTTCGTGCCATTTCGCCTCGCCTTCTTTTTTGTACAACAGTCGGGCACGAATGTGATCATGCCCGTCTGTAAAAATATCCGCTGAGACATCAACACGTTCTCCTATCGTCCTTTTTGCTGGATATAACCCCTCGTCTACCTGCGGTTGAACATTTTCTATGATTACACGTGATTGTCCTTTTAACTCCATCTATTTTAAAATTACTGTAGTGTGAGCAGGAAGTTCTAATATTCCCTCCTTTAATATGTAGTTCTCGCTGGTGGCAAAAGCAACCTCTTTGAGATCGATGTTCTTTTCTTTGAGATTAATCGTTACTTCAACATCAGAAACATTGTGCATTACAAATTCTGTCTGGTCGTTAAATATTCTTTTAAAACTTACAATTTCAGAAACATCGATTCCGGAATATTCGATGTCTCCACGTGTCAGCGGCAGACTTGCATTCCGATACCGGATCATTCGTTTATAAAAATTTAACAGGGAATTTGGATCATCCTCTTGCAGTTTTGCGGGCACTACTGTTTCATCCGTGCTGAACGCCGGTTTCTCCCACGAGGTTTGAGCTGGGTCCTTTTGATCCATATCCCAAATAAAAGGCTCTCGCACGTATGCATCAGGGCCAAAAAAATCTTCGTATGTTTTTAACTTGTCTCCCAGCATGCCAATTTCTTCGCCGTAATACAAATAAGGTGTTCCAGGTAAAGTCAGTAAAAGCGAAGCAGCCATCCGCGCCTTGTTTTGATCACCCTTCAACTCAGTTAACAAACGAGTCTGATCATGGTTCTTGACAAAAGTGGCGTCCAAATATTCTGAGGTAATCGATTTGTAGTAATCGCTGATGTCTTTGTAAGTTTTAACCAGTCCGATGGTATCTCTTTGAGCATTTGCCACATTTGTTATAGCGTAACCAAGATCAAAATTGAATAAGGAAGGAAGACCTTTGAGATAAGGCGCCACGGTCTTCGCATCCGACCATACCTCTCCTACCAGGTACACATCCGGTTTTATTTTTTCCATCTCCTCCTGAAACCAGACCCAAAAATCATGATTGTCTTTTGCTCTTTCATCCATGAAAATGTGGCGGGCAGCATCAATGCGAAAGCCATCAACCTTAACATCGTTGAGCCAGAATCTTGCGATGTCTAGAATTTCTTCTTTCACCTTCGGATTATCCAGGTTCAAATCGGGGCAAAGACCATTGAAGTATCCGTAATAATGCTCGCTTAATGTATCTCCATTAACCGGGTGCCACTTGCGTATGTTATCCGAATCAAATGAAACAGGTTTTTTAAAAATCTGATTTCTGATGGAATCTTTATTTGCCCATACATAATAATCCCGGTAAGGATTGTCCTTTCCTTTTTGTGCTTCGAGAAACCACGGGTGCAAATTCCCAGTGTGATTGATTACAAAATCAGTTATAACCTTTATACCACGCTTATGCGCTTCATCAATAAATATTTTGAAATCTGCCAACGTTCCGTAATCAGGGTCAATATTTTTATAGTCGATAACGTGGTACTTGTGATAAGTATCTGAAGGCATGATAGGCATCAGCCATATTCCGTTTATCCCAAGCTCTTTCAGATAATCCAACTTGCTTGTAAGTCCCCGGAAATCTCCTTTGCCATTGCCGTCGCCGTCTGCAAAAGACATAACGAAGATTTCATATTTTACACCGTAAGGCCATTCTGCTACAGTCGATTGATTTGTTCTTTTACAGGAAAAGGTTGCCGCGCAAATCAGTAAGGCGCTTATGAAAGTTGTCGGCTTCAAATGCACAAGGTTATTTGATTTTAAAGATATATGAACTGTAAGGTTTGCAATTCAACTCGAATAAAAAATCCTTGTTGAATCCTACTTCTGCTTCCCTCCATAATAAATCACGGGCGATATAGGCGCCGGATGGATCGAGGCCCAGGGTGGCGATGGCATCCTGTGAAAGTTGAACTTTAATAGGCTGGTTTTTTGCGTTGAAACTATTGACAATGAGCAATCGCTCTTCGCCGGCAAAACGAATGAATGCATGTACTTTATTATCGAAGTTACCTGCGGCAATATTGAATGCGGTCAAATCAAGATAACCTCCCTGATTGATCGCTGGATTTTTACTTGCTAAATTTAACAAGTCACTATAAAACTGGCGAAGTTGTTTCTGCTCCATGCTCAAGGAATCACCGTTGAAGGCACCACCATTCATCCACTTCTGGTGTTCCGGCATGCCCCAATAATCGAAGATCGTGGTACGTCCATCATCACTTTGAAACCCTTCAGCTCCAGCGCCTGGCTCACCCACTTCCTGTCCACAATAAATCATCACTGGCCCTCGGTCTATCGTCGCGCTGATCACCATGGCGGGTGCAGCTTTCCACATGTCGCCTGCAAAGAATTTCGACGCGATACGTTGCTCATCGTGGTTCTCCAGGAAATGGAGCATGTTGTCATTGATGCCGGAAAGGCTTTGATAAATATCATGGATATCCGTTGTACTTCGTTCACCATTTATTAACAACCGAAGTGTATCATATAGCTGAACTTTATCATACAGAAAATCAAACTTTCCGTTGGTGATGTAATTCTTATATTCACCAGGGTTATAAATCTCTGCAATAAAAAGAATCTCAGGATTAATTTCTTTTATCTGGGGAATGACCCAATTCCAAAACTCAACGGGCACCATTTCGGCCATGTCGCATCTAAAGCCATCTACTTTTTTATTTGTCCAAAATACAAGGATGTCTTTCATTTTTGTCCAGGTATCAGGAATAGGATCAAAATTTTTTTTGTTCCCGTTTAAAACGTCAACCCCATAGTTCAGCTTCACTGTTTCAAACCAGTCTGTTATTTTGGGACTGCCATCAAAGACGTTGTTGCCGGTAGCCTTCGCGGGAGTTTCTTCAAACTTTCCATCTTTTGTTGGAAAACTATTTCCCCGCCCCAGTGATTCATAGCCACGAGGTACTTGAAATGATTGACCGAGTAAATAATAAAAGTTGTTGTTAGGACTGAAGGATAAAGAGTCGTCATCATTTTCTCCAAGATCTTTAATGCCCGCAGGTTTGGCATCTGATTTATATTTGCGCGCTACATGGTTGGGCACAAAATCAATAATGACCTTCATATCTTCCGCATGGGTGCGGCTGATCAGCTGTTGAAATTCTTTCATTCGGGCCGTGACACTCATGGCTAAATCCGGATCTACATCATAGTAGTCTTTGATAGCATAAGGAGATCCTGCTCTTCCTTTGACAACATCTGCATCGTCCAATGGAATTCCGTAAGAAGTATAATCAGTGAGCGTGGCATGTTCGATGATACCTGTATACCAGATATGAGAAACTCCCATCTCCTTAATGGACTTTAGCGCCTTCGAGTTTATGTCGTTAAACTTCCCAACGCCGTTTTCGTCTCGCGTGCCATAAGGAGTATTATCTGATTTTTTATTTCCAAAGAGTCTTGGCAACAATTGATAAATCACAATTTTTCCTGATGATTTTTCCACCATAGCTACCGGAGGGATTTTTTCCATTGGCTTACTACAAGAAGTCAGTAAACCTGCCATGAATAACACCAAAATTTTCCTCATAATGGCTGAATTTAAAAAGAAAAGGCAGCTTTTTGTTAAGCTCCGAGACATTATCGTTTGCGGCAACTGTTTAGACTCAGCGGGTTGCGCTCCTTGAACGGACTAAAAAAACAACGAGCACAATAATGCATATCAGCAGACCTAAGAATTCCCGCGCTTCCTCGATATAAGGAAATTGCATTTTTGCTATGTTATCAAACAACAACGCTTTATCATCTTGCCTTAGCCACTCGGCGACGCCCGGCATAAACACAAAGCTGTAAATGATATATAACACAAGAAGTCCTATAATGAATTTTTTCGGATAAAATTCGAAGATCGCCATAACACTTAATACTGCCATTGCGCCATAAATCAATATCCAAATCACTGGATCAGGATCGTTGATCTGAACAAAAGCAAAAGCCAGGAACATGATGGCCAGGATAAAATTTACGATTCGCATAGAGGAGAAATTGAGTGTTTGCAATATGCAAAAAAACTATATAGGAAGCAGCAAGGGCTTATCGGTTACCGTCCGAAGACGGCATTGCTTAAAGTAGAGCAAAAAAAATGTCGGGCTTTCACCCGACATTTTTGAAAATAAACCTGTAGAAAAATCTTAAAGACTCTTTAAAAATTTAGCGCTGGCCGCCACGCTATCAATAGGCGTTCCCGGAAAATTGTCATACTCAACATACCAATGCTTCATTCCTGAAAGTTTTGCTTTTTCAAATATTGGTTTGTAGTCGATTGAACCAGTCCCGATATCTGCATTTTTGTTACGATCATTTTTGTCCATTCCTTTTACGTGCCATTGTTCGAACATCCCCGGATACTTTTCAAAGTATTTTATCGGATCGTGACCAGCATTGATCAACCAAAAAATATCCAGTTCAATGCCAACTTTTTTAGAATCGAGCTCTTTCATCATTACATCAAATGGAATTTGACCATCAAGAGTCTCGAATTCAAAAGCATGGTTGTGATATTGAAAACGGATACCGTTTTTATTACAGACCTCACCGGCCGCATTCAAATCAGCACAGATTCTTTTATAGTCGTCAATGGTTTTGCGCTGAGGTTCTGCGATGTATGGCATCACCATGAACTTCTGGCCATTCTTTTTCGCATCCTCTACCGCCTTTTGCCAGGTGTCACCTTTGATTTTATCCAAACCATAGTGACCACTGGTAACCTTCATTCCCAGCCCTTTTGCATACTTGCAAAATTCCGTGAAATCCATTCCAAATATTTTTCCGTCGGCATAACTGAAAGTCTCCAACTCTTTATAGCCGAAGCTTGCTACTTTGTCTAATACGCCTTTAGGATCTTTGCCAACAGTATCACGCAGGGTGTAAAGTTGCAATCCCATATTTTTCATTCCTTTTCCTGCAGCCAAAAAGGAAGGCAATGAGAGCATCCCGACTGCGGCAAATGATGCAGTTTGAACAAATTCTCTTCTTTTCATGGTTCTAGTGGTTAGGGTTTAGCTGGCTATTTATTTTCTAATCGCATCCCCGTAAAGGTAAACATAGGTCGGTCCTTCACGGCAGAATTTTTAAATACAATGTATAAATCGTGATGACCGGTAGTTGACTGGATTGGTGTTGTTATCGCCGATACTCCAGGCGCAACAACCGTTGCAGAACCTAACAAAGGACCATCGATTTTATCCAGGTGAATTTCAGCAGTTCCACCACCGGAAAATTCCCTCGGATCAATGAACGCCATCAGCGTTGCTTTTTTAACGCCGGTAAGATCAAGGTTTTTATACATAGCGAAGGCACCGTTTAACAGGTTCTGGAGCGAATGATTACCCTGCCAGCTTGCCTTTCTTGCTATCCGGATGGCATCAGCTTCATTAGGACGTAAGAATGAACTCCTTAGAACAAGGGCATCTGTTGACGTTAAAGACGGAACATTATTAACCGCCTTATCCATATACGTAGAGGTCAATACATACACGCCATCTTGTTCTTTTCCAGGAGTAGCTGAACCAGCTAGCGGTAATTTCTTTGCCGCTTTGGAGTCAGCTAAGGACAAAATATATTCTACCATTTTCGATGCGTCGGCATCGCTGATCTGCGGATGCGCCGCCATCTCAGTAGTGCCCCATACGCCGGAACCACCTTTGATAACTTTTGTCGCCAGCAATTCTACCGCGCCCTTTTGCGTATTGTATTTTGCTGCTACATCCTTGTAACTCGGACCGGCAGATTTCTGGTCGATCAAGTGACAGGATTTGCAATCACTTTTTTCAATCAGCGCTTTGCCGGGCAATTCTACAGGTGCAGCCTGATGACCCTGTGCAATATGCGTCATGTCAAAGCCCTTCATGTAATCAAAAGTGACAGTTACTTCTTCAGGCTTTATCTTTCCTTGTTCTGTTGACCCGTCTTCCTTATCGCTTACCGTTACTTTGTATTTTACCGGTGTACCAGGGAAGAAGAAGGTTTTATTTCCTTCTGAGATCTCTGTTTTAACTACAGGTGCCTCGTTACCTACAACTACTCTGGCTGACGCCGTATGACTTGATCCCTTGTCATCTTTTACCGTGAGTACGGCGTTGATCACTTCCGGCTTATCAAATGTTATCGAGAAATTTCCGTCAGCAGAAGAATGTTTTTTACCCCCTGCCTCAAGCTCATACGTTACTTTATCCCCATCGGGGTCAATAGAACCTTTGGCTGAAAAGTTAACGACTACAGGCGTTGAACCGGAAGTTTTATCTGCTTTCAAATCAGCTACCGGAGGACGATTACCTTTATTGAAATCAATTCTAACAAGCCTTGCGTCAAGATTTCTGGAAAACCATTTCGTGCCGTACTCAAGCATATAAAGCTTTCCGTCAGGGCCGTATGCCATATCACTAATGTTGTTAAATGTTGTATTCGGCATGAACGGTTCGATGTCGGTGATGGCCCCTTTGTCATTCATCGTTGCGAGGTAAATCCAGTTCCGCATCCAATCAAAAAACATCAGCTTGCCATCAAAATATTCGGGGAAGGCTGTTTCAACTCCTTTATAATTTTCAGAATAGTAAATTGGTCCGGCCATGGCATTTCTTCCACCGACTTTCGCCATTGGAAATTCATCTGATCGGTCGTAAGGATAGAAGATAAACGGTGGACTGACAGGTGGCAATTCTTTTTTACCCGTATTGTTTGGTGATTCATTGAGAGGAGCCTTCGCGTCCCATTTCTTGGAAACTTGTTTCGTAGCGAAATCATATTTTCCATAGGGATAATTATTACCCACAAAATACGGCCATCCAAAAAATCCGGGCTTTTGCGCCTGGTTTAGTTCGTCGTAACCTCTTGGCCCACGAAGGGAATCATTTTGTCCGGCGTCGGGTCCAACATCGCCCCAGTATACAAAACCTGTCTTTTGATCAACGGAAATGCGGTACGGATTACGACATCCCATAACATAAATTTCAGGTCTGGTGTTAGGTTCGCCTTTCGGAAAAAGATTTCCCTCGGGAATGGTATAACTTCCATCGGGTTCAGGATGGATACGCAATATTTTTCCCCGAAGGTCATTCGTGTTTCCGGATGATTTCTGTGCATCGAAGGGTGAACGTCCGGGGGTCTCATCAGAAGGACTATAGCCATCGGACTCGAACGGGCTGGTGTTATCACCTGTTGAAATAAATAGATTACCGTTGGGGCCGAAAGCCAACGATCCCCCTGTATGACAACAGGTCTCACGTTGGGTAGCTACTTCCAGAATTTCTTTCTCGGAGCTTTGATCGATTTTACCATCTTTAAAAACAAAGCGCGACACGATGTTCGCTGAACGTTGTGGATGTGAATAGAAAACGTACACCCAATTATTTTTCTCGAAGTTTGGATCCAAGGTTAAACCAATTACCCCGTCTTCGAACTTTGTTCCTACACTAAAGGTATTGATGAGATTAACCTTGCCATCCGACGGTGTGTAAAGTTTGACAGCGCCTTTTCGCTCGACGAAGATTATTTTGCCATCTGGCATAATGGCCATTTCTGTTGGCTCATCCAGGTTAAAATCCAAAACCGTTTTTGTAAAGCGGTTTTCTTCGGGCGCACGTACTGTTTTAGCTTTTGAGTAATCTGGTTTATTAGAACCGATAGCATACTTTATGCCTTGCAATAAGTGATCTCTGAAAAGTGGATCAGCATAACTTTCAGGCGTGTGTCCCATGCCTGTGTAAAAAGAACGGCCTCCGTCAAATTCATGATACCAAGCGATAGGATGGTAATCTCCGTTTTCTCCGCCTTCGTATGAAGTCTCATCGAGCGTATACAGTACGTTAATGTCCTTGGAAATCCTTTTGTAATTATACAACTCGTCCGTACGAACCCACTCTTTCGGCTGATTCTTTACCAGGTCATCTTCTTTGGCTTTTACGAATTTTGCTTCTTGCGTTTTAGGATGGCTTTTGAAATAAGCGCCTAAAAGATCTCCGTACCAGGGCCACTCATACTCAGTATCGGCTGCGGCATGAACACCCATGAACCCACCACCTGCCTGGATAAAACGCTTGAAGTCGGCCTGCTGCACAGGATCCAGTACGTCCATGGTGGTATTCAGAAATATAACGGCCCGGTAACGTTTGAGGGAATCTTCATTAAAAAAAGCTGCATTCTCCGTTGTATCAACTTCGAAGTCATTTTGCTTTCCAAGTTCAATCAGGGTGAGTTTGCCCACGCCAATCGCCTCATGACGGTATCCTTTTGTTTTTGAGAATACAAGGACTTTTGCCTTTTGCTTTTCCCCACAGGAAAGCAAAAGGCAAAACATTACGAAAATCGCTAAGTAAGATTTCATTGAATTACAGTTTTAGGTTTTCAAGCCTCGAAAAAATTTTTGAGACCTTATTTTAGTTCACGGATTTTGATATTCCGAAACCACACGGGATCCCCGTGATCCTGTAATGCAATATGACCTTCTAAAGACTTGCCGAAGCCAGGCATGGTGCTGAATTTGCTTTTTGCGACCATCGCGTCCCACTCCGGGGTGTGCATGGTAAACTCGACCACCTTAGTGCCATTGAGCCAAAATTCCATTTTAGCATTTTTTGAAACGATGCGAACTGAATTCCACTCGCCTGCTGGCTTCACAGTTTCTTTGGAACAAGAAATCAGATCATACAGATCACCGGCACGATGTTTAATGATCTTTGCGTCGGGATGGCAGGTGTTGTCAAGCACTTGCATCTCAGGTCCGGTGTGGTAAGTGTTTTGATATTGATCATCTTCAACCACATTGAAGATGATGCCGCTATTTCCACACGCACCTATTTTCCAATCCATTGCCAGTTCATAATCCTGGTATTCCTTTTCCGTGATAATGTCGCCAGTTTCTTTGACGGTTTTGTCAAGGTAGAGCTCTCCGTTAGAGACTTTCCACCGTGTGTTAATTTTATCACTCCTGTAGTTTCTCCAGCCCGATGTTGACTTGCCATCGAACAGCAACTGCCATCCCTCCTTTTTTTCCTTCGCCGTAAGTGTATTTTGTGCTGAACTGGTCACTGAAGTACAAGTGAATAGGAGTACCACAAAAATCGCATGGTAGAAATATCTCATAGCCTCTACGTTGGTTTAGTTTAAATATGATTAATCTTTAGGTTTTTCGCCGTCTAAAGAAAGGACGTACATCGCCATTTTTTCAGCATCAGCCTTGGGTAGATCAGCATGTGGAGACATTGGAATTTCACCCCAAACACCGCTTCCGCCATTAATAATTTTTCCGGCCAGTAAACTCACGTTGGCCTTTGTGAATTCGTATTTTTTTGCCACTTCTGCGTGGGCTGGTCCTACAAGTTTATTGGTTGGATGGTGACATGTTTTGCAATCACTTGCATCAACAAGAGCCTGTCCTTGCGAAATCAGATCCTCCGGAGAAGCATTGCTTTGTTCTGGAGCAGCGGCAGCATCGTCAGCTGGTTTATCTTCATCTGCGGTTTCATAATCATCATATGCCTCTTCAGTGTTTTCTTCTTTCGCTTCTTCTTTTTTTCCACCGCCACAGGAAGTAAGTCCAAAGGTGACAGCGCCAATCATAACGATACTAAAAAATATTCTTTTCATCTGGTTTTAATTTAATGTTTACTTGATTTGACTTTGTTTGTAAAAAGCAGTTAACGATCCTGCATCGGTTACTAACGAATTGTCTGTGCGCATGCTTTTTGTAAGACGATTCGCGGAAGACATTTCATAGATTTGATTAAAAAATGAAGGTTTTAAATTACGACTTTTTATTTCACTTGCTCCAAATTTTGATTTAAAAAAACAAATGAGGGAAATCGATAACAATCTACCCCATTTGTAGGTTTCTTAAATGCCCAACACTTTTTTATTGAACTTTGTATCCTTTCCGGTTGCTGCAAAATCATCGAATGCCTTCTCAGTTACCCGGATCATGTGATCCTTAATAAATTTAGAGCCTTCAGCAGCACCCTGCTCCGGATGTTTCATTGCGCATTCCCATTCCAGTACTGCCCAACCATCGTAGTCATATTGTGCGAGCTTAGAAAAGATTGTTTTGAAATCCACCTGACCGTCGCCTAGTGATCTAAATCTGCCCGGACGGTTAATCCAGCTTTGATAGCCACCATACACGCCGCTTTTCCCGGTAGGATTAAATTCAGCATCCTTCACATGGAACATCTTAATAAAGGTGTGATAGAAGTCAATGTACTGCAGATAATCCAATTGTTGCAATACAAAATGGCTTGGGTCGTACAATAAGTTGCAGCGTGTGTGTTTACCTGTTGCTTCCCAAAACATCTCGAAGGTGATACCATCGTGAAGATCTTCTCCCGGATGTATTTCGTAGCAGAGGTCGACGCCTGCTTTATCAAAGGAATTTAATATTGGGAGCCATCGTTTTGCAAGCTCTTTGAAACCATCATCGACCAGCCCGGCAGGACGTTGTGGCCAGGGATAAACTGTATGCCACATCAGTGCTCCGGAAAAAGTCGCGCAGGCATTCAAGCCCAAATTTTTACTTGCCTTTGCTGCGTATTTCATTTGATCTACCGCCCAGGCTGTACGCTCTTTATTGTTTCCACGAACTGCCTTAGGTGCAAACCCATCGAACATATCGCCGAACGCAGGATGTACAGCGACAAGCTGTCCTTGCAAGTGAGTTGACAATTCCGTTACCTGCAAACCACAGGATTCGACGGTACCTTTGAATTCATCACAATAATCTTTGCTCTCAGCAGCCTGTTTCAGATCGATGCAACGGCTATCCCATGCGGGAATCTGTACACCAACATATCCAAGCGAAGCTACCCACTTACAAATAGTTTTAAGATTATCAAATGGAGGCTGATCCCCCATGAACTGCGCCAAAAATATTCCGGGCCCCTTAAGATTTTTCATTTAACTCAACAGATACTTTATAAGATTAAACATTGATTTTTTCGCCTACTTTAGGGTAGTCCATTTCCGGGTGGAGTTCGCTGATTTTACAACGGTCTGAACAAAGTTCATTCCGCGCACACCATCTGCTACATCAGGAAAATCATACTTTGCAATGTTCAGCTTTTTGCCAGGCTTGAAGTCACGTACTGCTCTTGTAAATGAACGATAGATATTGGCAAAAGCTTCCAGGTAGCCTTCTGGATGCCCAGCAGGAGTTCTTGTAAACGCCTTGGCATCATCAGACAAATACTTTTGTCCTGCACGGATAATTTCTTTAGGCCGATCAAGCCATTTCAAAATCATTGTATTTGGTTCTTCCTGTTTCCATTCCAGACCGCCTTTCTCTCCATAAATACGGATGTTTAAATTATTCTCTTCACCTGCTGCTACCTGTGTCGCCATTAACACGCCAGAAGCACCATTGTTAAAGCGTAATAACATAGAACTATCATCGTCCAGGTGACGACCTTTTACTACGGTGTTTAACATCGCGCATACCTCAGTAATTTGCAGACCGGTAATGTACTCAGCAAGGTTTGCTGCATGCGTTCCAATATCACCAATAGCACCACCCATACCCGACTGTTTAGGATCGGTTCTCCAGGATGCTTGCATATTGCCGGTTTTCTCCAGCAATGTTGAAAGCCAACCCTGTGGGTATTCGACATATATTTTTCTGATTTTTCCAAAGGCACCATCGGCAACCATTTTACGCGCTTCTTTTACCAGCGGATAACCCGTATAGGTATGTGTTAGTCCTAATAAAAGTCCGGTTTTGCCGACAGTTTTTTCTAAGGTTTTTGCTTCTGCAAGCGAAAAGGCAATGGGTTTTTCTACCAGCACATGGAAACCACTTTCGAGCGCCATCTGCGAGGGACCGAAGTGAACATGGTTTGGTGTTACGACTGAAACGAAATCAATACGCTGATCAGGGGGCAAATTTTTTTCCTTTTCAAACATCTCCTGGTAGCTTTCATATACCCGGTTCGGGTTCAGGTACAAAGCTTCACCGGTTTCTTTCGATTCACCAGGTATGATACTAAAGGCGCCACATACCAATTCAATTTCTCCGTCGATGCCAGCTGCCTTACGATGAACAGGACCAATAAAAGAGGTAAGCCCGCCGCCTACCATCCCCATGCGTAGTTTTCTTTTCATTAGTTAATGATTTTTGGATTTCAATTAAGGCCTAAAGATTGAAAAATAAAACAATAAAAATAATCGGAAACGATTGCGACAAAGATAACAGGGGGAATTTTTTTTCAATACAGATTCTTACAGGTGGTTTTTGGAAACTACGCCATTAGTTGTTTACTTACCTTTTTCACCCAATTTTCTGCACATGACAGAATCACTTTTTCTTAAAAACCTCTGGTATTTTGCGATGCATGGCTCCTTTTTAAAACAAGGTAAGTTGATCGCAAAAGAAGTGTTGGGTGAAAGAATTGTTTTCGGAAGAGACGAAAATGATGTACCCTTCGCTTTGAAAGATAACTGTCCGCATCGCGGGGTTCCTTTGTCGCAAGGTTGGTATGACGGCAAAACTTTACAGTGTTGCTACCACGGATGGAAATTCGATCATACCGGTGTATGTACTGGAATTCCCGCGCTTGCTGATGAAACATTCGACACAAAAAAAATCAAAGTCTTTAAGTATCCGTGCAAAGAAATTAGCGGAACCGTCTGGGTTTACATTCCTCAGAATAAAACACAACTACAGGGTGCGGATGAACATATTCCAAACCTGCTCGCACCGGCTAGCAAAAAATTCCTTTTTGTAGAGAAGGTAATTATGCCTGCTGATATTGACCATTCTGTAATCGGTTTAATAGATCCAGCGCACGTTACCTTTGTTCATCAATCCTGGTATTGGCGCTCGGCAAAAAAATTAAAGCTGAAAGAGAAAAAATTCGAACCCATCGATCTGGGATTTATCATGAAGCGGCATAAGCCTTCTTCCAATTCCAAAGGCTATTCGATATTGAAAGGTGAAACTTCTACGGAAATTAATTTTCAATTACCTGGCATACGCACAGAGCATATTCAGGTGGGAAAGAATGAGATCATTTCCATCACATGCCTGACGCCGATCAATGATCATGAAACCGAACTTAATCACATCTTTTATACTTCCCTGGATTTTGTCAAGTTCATCTGGTGGCCACTGCGGCAATTAGGAAAGCAGTTTATTCACCAGGATCTGGGCGTTTTCAAAAAACTTGGGGAAGGCTTAAAATCAAAACCCACGCTGATGCTATTGGGCGAGCCTGATGCACAAGCCCGCTGGTATCATGAATTGAAACGGCAGTGGGACCTTTCCCAGCAAAGCAAAACGCCTTTTAAAAATCCGGTTGAACCGAAGACCCTGCATTGGATTACGTAGTCGTTTGTTCGGGGTTTAAAAGGTTCAGAACATGGAATGGCGGCGCACATGTTGCGAGGGAGTTTTCTTTTGACTGCTGCCCATCAGCTTTACATTAGTCCAGCATGCGTCGAGCTTCGTTCAAGCTTGCGTCACGCATGCATATTCGTTCGATCGGCTTCGTAAAAGCACGATTCTGACGCAAGGATTACAAAGGCTACACTGGCCCTAGAAGGATGATAGACTAGAAGTCCACGGGGTAGCATTGGATTAATAGGGATTCGAAACCACAAGAGGTTACGAATTAAATGTAGAAAAACTAGGAAAATCAAGATCCCTGATTTACTCGGGTAGTTTGCTCAAAATTTTCTTGTCGATATAAAACGTGCCAAAGGGAAGAACTGAGGATGCCATAACCATAAGCACTCTGCCGATGTTCCATTTTTGTAAGATGCTGATGAAGAGCGTTGCAAAAATAAACAGGACAAATAAAATTCCATGGATAAGTCCAATGGCTTGCGTTGCCTCTGGAACTTTCAACAAGTATTTCACAGGCATAGCGATAAACACTAGCAAGAGCAACGAGCAGCCTTCTAGAAATGCAATAATTCGAAGTCGTCCTGTATGAGATTTAAGTAAGTGTGTCATGATTTTTTAAGTGCTCAAAAGTAAGGTTAATCGTGAACAGTTAAAAGTTAATACGTGCGGTAAACAACGCCATTAACTTTTAACATTTATCACTATATATTGCATCAGCTAATAAAACCCGTCTATGGAACAAATAAAAAATAAAGTTATTCTCATCACCGGAGGAAGTAAAGGTATTGGCTATGGTGTTGCGGAAGCACTGGTCAAAGAAGGTGCAAAAGTTGCCATTACCAGCAGATCACAGAAAGCTGCGCAGGAAGCTGCTGAAAAGCTTAACAAAATAGGAAACGGTGAATCAATCGGAATAGAAGCTGATGTTCGAAATGCTGGGGCACAACAAAAAACGGTTGATGCCGTCGTGAAAAAATGGGGATCGCTCGATGTATTGGTCGCCAATGCAGGGCTGGGTCATTTTGGTAACATTGAAACATTGACGATTGAACAATGGAACGAAACTATTGATACCAACTTAACCGGTGTGTTCTACAGCATAAAAGCGTGTATTCCGGCGTTAAAAAAATCGAAAGGTTATATTATTACCATGGCCAGCTTGGCGGGGACTAATTTCTTTGCGGGCGCATCTGCCTACAATGCCAGCAAATTTGGCCTGGTCGGATTTACACAAGCGGCAATGCTCGATCTCCGCAGTTATGGAATAAAAGTGGCGACCATCATGCCGGGTTCGGTAGCGACAGAATTCAGTTCGAATTCAAAAGGTGATGAGTCCTGGAAAATTCAACCGGAAGATATTGGCCAGATCGTAGTTGACTTATTGCAGATGAATCCCAGAACGCTCCCAAGCAAAATAGAAGTAAGACCCAGTATGCCGAAATAATTTTTATCAATCACATCATGAAAAAATTTCCATTCTTTATCGCATTCCTGCTGATGCTCTGTGTAGGAGTCTTTGCTCACGCACAAAAAAACGGCGACATAAAATGGAAGAATGTTAAGGTTCTTGTCTATACGAAAAATGGAAAAGGATATGTTCACGACAATATTGAAAGTGCAGTTAAAGCAATTGAGAAGCTAGGAAAGGAGAAAGGCTTTTCTGTGGTGGCCAGTAACGATGCCGCTGTTTTTACAGAAGATAATTTAAAACAGTATACGTTTCTGTTATTTGCTAACACAAATAATGACGTTTTCGATACCAATGATCAGCGCCTGGCATTTCGAAAATATATCGAGGCCGGCGGTGGATTTGTTGGCCTGCATTCTGTGCTGGGCACGGAAAGAAACTGGACGTGGTTTAAAATGATGCTTGGCGGATCCTTTGCATGGCACCCGAAATTTCAACCGCTTTCGATTAAAGTAATAGATCCTTCGCATGCATCGGTTAAAAATGTTCCTTCAACATGGAGCAAAGAAGATGAATGTTATTTCATGAAAGAAATGTACCCTGGCATCAAGGTTACCCTTGCTCACGATTTAACTTCACTCCGAAAGGATGAAGAAGAGAAAATGAAAGCAAACGCTGGTTCATTCGCGCGTTACTACCCTGCTTCCTGGTACCACACCTTTGATGGCGGTACAATTTGGATCACGACGCTGGGTCACGACAAAAAGGATTATGAAGATCCTACTTACTTAAATCATATTTTGCAGGGAATGCAGTTTGTAGCTTTAGCGTCGCAGAAGCGCGATGAAACAAAAGCGTATGCAAAAGAGATGAATGAGGACGTGCGGTGAAATGTTCGATGATCCACAAGGCAGACGGTGAAGTTGAAAAATTGCTCGTGCAATTTCGTGGCACATTATCGGCGGAAAATAAGTGCATTTTTGCTGTGTCATTATTTAGCGCATTATCGTATACACCTATCGTTGGGTAGTTCATGGTTTTTTGCTTGCATCAGTTACCTTATATTTGCAAAAGGGTATAAAGTCTGAACAACGGATCGTTAGCAGAACTAGTTTTTGCGTTAACAGTTATGTATTTCCTTAAACATATGTTATTACAATCGCGACCGCTGGCGTGGTGGGTATTTTTCCTTTTGCTCCCTGGCTGTTCGGGGTATCAATATGTTGCCAGCCCACGGTATCTGCCGTCAAATGAAAAAAAAGGGAACCTGACTGCCAATGTCTACCTAAGCGGGGCCCAAATTGGCTATGCTTTTAGCAACAATTTCTCTGTGTTTACAACCGGCTACATGCGATATAAGACAGTAGGAGCTGTCAATCCTTTTATCGGCACTGAGGGTACCGATGACCGAAGTGGCGATTCACGCGAGATCAATCTTGGATTGAGTTACTTCGGAAATAAGAATAAATTTCTTTATGAAGTTTTGGTTGGCGGAGGATTTGGAGACATGACCTTTAGAAATGATCATCATGGTGCCAAGAATCGCGACCTGGACTATCTATTCGAGATGCAAGCTGATCGAAGTAATATTTTTATACAACCAAACCTTAGTTACAAACTTTTTAATAATGCTAAAAAATTTAAAATCACGGTAGCTGCCTTTACTAAGTTTAACAAAGTTTATTATCACAATATCAAGACACAAACTGTGTCAGGATTTCCTACCAACCCAACGAAACCCGACTTTGATTCCGGAATCGAATATTTTAGCGCACGGCAACAAGCCCATCTCTTTTTTATTGAGCCAGGAGTACATGTAAACATTGGATGGAAGACCTTTAGGGGAATCGCTCAAATTGCACCTGTTATTAACGCAAGTGGCCATGCCCTCCACTACCAGATGATTTCAATAAATGCAGGATTGTCTATGAGTCTTAATTTATTGAAGAAAAAAAACTCACTCGAATAGCCCGGTGATGCTCCGATGGCATGGTAAAAGACTACGTCATAAACTAGATCAGCACTGCTTTGTGCAATCCGCTACCATCAACCAAATTCCTTTGGGCGCCTACCAAATTTATTCGCAGATGCGAACCCTTTAGATTGAGGCCGATTGTCTCTTAACGCCAGGTTTAATACTGGTAAGATCCGCAATCTTAACAACCTGTCCTGTCTCACAGCTTTTACGCGCCGCGATTCCAATCAGAATTGACAACGCACCATCTCGGACATTGGCCGATTGGTTTAACGGATCCTCTTTAACACCTGCAAAAATCTTGTCCTTCAAAAGTTTGTCACCACCACCGTGCCCACTTCCTTGCGGAATACGGATGAATTCGCGAGGCCCAAAATTCTTCGTTACCATAATTTCATCGTATGGCTTATCTTCTACCGGGTTGCTTTCTTCAATCCAAACATCAATGCGGCCCTTTGTTCCATTAAATGCAATTCGATAGCCTTCATAAGGAGAATAAGTTGTTAACGAATAGGCTACGTGTACGCCATTTGCATACTTGATTGTAGCCGCCATCTTATCATAGATATTGATATCCTCCTTAAAGACACAACCATCTCTTAAGTATCCGTCATGCTTTTCATGATCCACATACAACTCCATGTTCCCTTTGTCTTTTGTAATATCGTAATAGAATTTACACTTGTCTTTATGCGGGCATGGACGGCAATTGGTATGACGGAAGCTATTATTCTTTCCATAAAAATTCAATGCGCCCGATGCATACACTTCTTCGGGATCGGACTCCAGCCACCAGTTGAGCAAATCAAAATGATGTGTTGCTTTATGAACCCATAATGTTCCACCTTTTTCTTTTAAGCGGTGCCAGCGTCTGAAGTAATCAGCGCCATGACTTGTATCGAGATACCAATGAAAATCAACAGAAGTAATATCACCAATAGTACCACTGCGCAGTAATTCGTAAACCCGTGCACGATGAGGAGAATAGCGATAATTGAATGTAACGGTAACTTTCTTTCCTGTCTTCTTCTCCGCTGCTAAAATGGCTTCACATTTTTGCTCGTCTGTTGTCATCGGTTTTTCTGTGATGATGTCAGCGCCAAGCTCCATTCCCCGGATAATAAATTCGTGATGGGTAGCATCAACTGTTGTTACAATGAGTGAATCCGGTTTCACTTCCTTCATCATCTTTTCAAAATCCGTAAATGTGGGACAAGTAAAGCCAGTCCATTTTTTAAAATATTCAACTCTGCCGGGATTAATATCGCACAACCCAACAAACTCCACTTTATCTTTATATGCTTCCTGTACACTCTTCGACCACATACCTCTTGCACGTACCCCTGTTCCGACAATGGCAATTCTCATTTTCTTTTCTGCATGTAGCGGTATACCGGCAACTGAACTTAACGGATCCAGCATCATCGTACCAGCCAATGCTCCCGTAGCAGCAATGAAGTTTCTTCGTGTAACACTTTTTGTCATTTTCATTGGGATAAGATTTTGATAAGGGTTAATATTTTGTCAAAATGCGCAATCGATTGCGCAATATATAGTTTTTTTACACAAAGGGTAAAATTTTACAGATAAGTTCTCTGGAAAAATTTTGAATACCGGCGAGGATATATCTTGCCGACTGAAGCCTAAGGCATTTTTCGCAGTCCTTCCCAACGCACGTTCCAATTTCCGTCTTTTGGAAACCCCGGGTTATTCCCGTCACTTCCATCCCACCCTGCGGCCATCATGGCCACTGCAGCCAACAGCCCTCCATTACCAGGCAGATAAAGTCGAAGGCGCATATCCTGATAGTTGTGACCATTTACCAGATATGTGTTTTTCTGTCCATTCATTAATAGAGCGTCGATAGCTTGTCCAGGTTTATCAAGTCGCGCGGCAGTCATGGCTAACAATGGATAATCCCAGCCCCAAGTACTTTCCCATTGCCAGCGATTCATGATGTTATCAAATGTGTTGCTCATGATGGCCGTGTCGATTCGTTCATTCCAGGGTAAAAAACCATATGCGCCCACGACCGCAGGATGGTCTCTCCGATATTGATCGTCGGTATATGCTTCAGGTGTGGTGGCATTGGGTAAGTACAAATTATCCTTTACAGGCAGGGGACTAAGATTATCAAGAATGTCGTTCCATTTTTCCACTGCCGGCAATCCCAGGCGTTTTCGCCACTCCCTTGCGATTGACAAACCGTAGTACCAATACTGTAATTCATAAGCGGGATCATCTGTTTCCATCGGTTTAAAAATTTCCTGTGCCGGAATCAACGGATGGCATAGACGGTACTTCCCATCGCGCAATTTCACAAAGGAGGCCATAAAATCTGCAGTATTAAAAACAAGATCTTTGTACTTCTCCAACGTCTTCTTGCTGGAATCATTTCGATATAATAACTCGGCTAAATATATAGGATGTGGCTGCTGCCAAATGATAAATGCGCCAATATCAGATGGGCTTTCATCTCCGTGAGGATCTGTCATCTTTTGCCACCGGGCCCCGTCATAACCCTGCCATTGTGCAGTTGCTTTTGCCTCTGGCGTTACCGTGGTGTACCAGGGCATTGACTTTTCCATCCATGCCGCACGATTCCACAAGGCAAAATGAGCGGCATGCCACCAATGCATCTCCAGGTGAAACTTGCCGTACCAACTGTTCATTGTCAGTCCGGTTTCTTGCGGAGGCAACGAACCTGCACACTGAATTTTCGTAAGATATTGCGACAGTATTATGCGCCTTTCCAACTCCTTGGCTCTTGGGTCCGTACAAGCTGAAAAATCGATGGCGCCTCCTGAAGTCCAGAAACTTTCCCATTGTTTTACACTGCTTTCCTGGGTTGATTTGAAATCCAAATTCTTCCTCACATCATCCATTCGAAACGAAACTGAAAATTCGAAATGTTGACTTCCGTCGGAAGGATTCAAAATAAACGTATGTTGATCCTGGGCGATTTGCCCTTCGCTCCAGTTGAGATGGGCAAAGTACGTTGTTGAATCCAATGTTCTCTTGATGGCAGCGCGATTGCTTTCCGATAATATCAGGTCAGATGTATGTTTTTCCACATTGTCCCAATCGTATCCGGGGCATACGTGACATTCTTTTCCATAAGGGAATGTAACTTTAATTCTTAAACGGTCTTTCGAAATTAACGGTGACTCTATACGTGCAGCGATCGCATCGGTTTCCTGATGGGCATACAAAGTCACTTTTACAGGAATGCCTTCCACTTCATAGGAACTTTCTATTTCGCCGGTCCAGAGGTCAAGTTTCTGGTGAATATTTTGTAGTTCATTCAGTTGTGCTTCCTTCCCATTTTCTTTTAACAGGCTTAAGCCGATCAGTCCAAGGTGAAGCCTGTGCGGATTTGCGCGGAGCACATCGGTGATTTCTCGTGCTTTTCCACTCGAGTGTTGAACTGCATAAGGGATCATTGCACCATCGCACGACGAAAATTCCTCCGCCACATCTTTGACATTGTATAAGTTTCTTGATGGAACACTGTGCCAGCCCCATTGTGATTGTGTCCCTAAAGAAATACCACCTTCATAGTCTTCAGGAAAAGATTGAAGACCACTTACATCTACCGTAAAAGCAAATTCTCCATTTCCAACAGAGAGTGATCCAAGCGTATCGGATTGATGAAGCACTACATTATGACGGGATACCAGTGCGAATCTATCAATCTTTTCTACGTCGGTTTTTGGGGAACAACACTGGAGGAAGATAGCTAGAGAAGAAAGTAATATGGTAGATCGAACGGTGATCATTTCGTTTGGCTGAATGGCGCGATTATAAAGTCTAATTCGTCAAACATAAATAAGGGGTAATAGGAAACTGTCATGTGCTTACCCACCCGTCGACGATGATCCGTGGACTATGGGAGTGACCATTGGAGTTCCTTAACCATGGCTTGAATATTTTCTGCATCAGTTGTTTACATAGCGCTATCGCCTTTGCTAGAATTTACATTCCTCGATGGCGGTGCCTTGTTGTTTAATTTGCCGATATTCCCAGTAACGGACACTTCAAAATTATTAACAGCCTATTTGCGTTCGGTTAGCATTCAGCAAACAGTCGTTTGCCACTTACCGGTCTCCTGAAAATCTTACACACGCTATTATTGCATATCGGTTTATGGATTAGGTTAGAGGCATTCATTCGACTCGGTTAAAGGAATCTGTTCGACAAAAACAACCGGTTGTCTCGTAAATGGTGAAGCACACATGCTCTGGCATCTTTGGAAGCGTGCTGGAAACGACTGATAGACCCGCCTACATTACATCAACTTTTGGTACGAAGGTGTCTATCAAAGATGATAACTTTCTATATCAAAGTATGTAGCTGTATATTCGGTTATTAATAAACTTTTTTAACCGCTACTCAGTGCACTGACACTGGAATTTTTAGAAAAATTGAAAAATGGTTTTTAATGCGAATCAACTCTTATGAAAAAAACAAAACGCTATCGTATGGCGGGTGCTAACCCGTATTCCATCTACGAAGTATTTACGATGAATGAAATTATTAACCGTTTCGCGTATCAATATCGTCCCTGGGAAATTCATCGCTTCGAAGAAATCTCTGTAATTCATTTCTTAAATTAACTTATGATCACCACAGAGAAATGATTTAATACTCATTTCTCTGTGGTGAAAATTCCAATCGTCGGCCATTATTTTTTTACAGGCTTCACCACTCCTTTATTCACCCATTTCATTACAAAAAACTTCAACGTATCAGAGGAAGTATTAGAGATTCCATGCATATCCCATGGTTTGGCATACATAAGATCTCCTTTCTTAATCGGCGATTCTTTTCCATTCAACGTCCACGTACCACTTCCTGAAATCACATGCTGAAACTCCTCCTCGGCATGCTCGTGCGGAGGTTGCAATTGTTTTTCCGGAAGAAATTCCAACACCGCTGATATGACTTTCAAGATCAGGTTTTGAATTCCGTACTTGCCATAGCGTTCCTGCAGCGAAAGAAATAATACTGCATATCACAACAACGGGAATGGGCCATCTTTTCATATTGTATTTTTTAATTTGACGGTGTCACGCGTTACACCGGCGCGAGTGTCTTAGCCTTTCTAAAGACAGTGGGTGTTTGTCCATGATATTTTCGAAACATTTTTGTCAGGTGACTTTCATCGGTAAAGCCTAGTTCAAAGGCGATTTCATTGATCCGCATGTCGCTGTATTGTAAACGGATCTGCGCCAGTTTTAATTTATAATTAATAATATATTGCTGCAGGCTTTCTCCGGTATGCTTTTTAAAATATTCACTCACATAATTAGGCGAAACATTGAAATGAGAAGCGATGGTTTCCGCTTTCAAATGATCCGGATGATAAATATGCTGGTGAATATAAAAGATCATTTGTTGTGATAATTTATCCTGAACCTTTTTCAATTCCGGCAAGTACATTGAAATATTTCGTGCCACAATGGTTATAACGGTGTTGACTAGCTGCTGCACCAGTTCTTTATGCCAATGACTTTGGTTTACGTATTCATGAATGATTGATTCGGCTAACGTTCTTACCAAAGGCTTATCGCTTTTATTCCTGATGACACATCCGATCGGCGAGTGATTGTTCTGAAAAATATACTCCAATTTTTGAATCCAGTCCCCAAGATCGCTATGCACTTCTTTTGCTCTTTGTGCCTTAAGAAAAATATTATTGAATCTGATTAAAAGAAATGTCGTCGTTTCATTTACTTCAAAATGATGCGGCACTTCAGGCATGATCAAAAAAAGGTGCTCAGCCGAATAATCAAATTTGTTGCCGCTGATTTTGTGGCTTCCCTTTCCCTGCATGATGTAGATCAGCTCAAAAAAGGTATGGCGGTGCTGTTCTACAGGGCATTCGTTTGATTTCTTAATGGTGATCTCAAAAGGTTGGAAGAGCTGTTCGGTATGCATACCCCGTAAAGTACAGCATTAACCTGAATTTTTACAAGAATACTATCGCATGGAGGTGGCAATTTTACGCCATAAATTTTTAATCTATGAAAGCATACACATTGAAACAGATTGGGGGCGTAGAGAACCTCGTCCAAAAAGAAATTCCAACACCACAAATAAAAAATAACCAGGTGCTTGTAAAGGTAAAAGCTATTGGAATTAACCCTGTTGACGCCTTTGTGAGAAGCAGTGAGCAAGGACTTTCGATTTTTGTAAATCCGGGCAAGGGTGAAGAAGTAATTTTGGGCTGGGATATCGCTGGTATAATCGAAACGGTTGGATCAGAAGTTAATGGACTAAAAACCGGGGACGAAGTATTTGGCCTGATCAACTTTAAAGGTCATGGAAAAGCATACGCGGAATATGTGGCTGTTGATGCGGCGCAAGTTGCGTTGAAACCCGGTAACATTTCATTCGAAGCGGCAGGTGCTGCTACGCTTGCTGCCCTTACCGCATGGCAAGCATTGGTCACGCATGCGCAAATTAAAAAAGACGACAAGGTACTTATTCATGGAGCCTCAGGCGGGGTTGGGCATTATGCCGTGCAAATCGCCAAGCATGTTGGCGCGTTTGTCATTGGCGTAGGATCTTCCGAAAACAAGGACTTCATTCTTTCGTTGGGAGCCGATCAGTTTATCGACTATAAAAAAGAAAAATTTGAGGAGATCGTAAGGGATGCAGATGTTATTCTGGATTCGCTGGACAAGGAAAACTTGAAACGTTCTTTTTCCGCGCTAAAAACCGGCGGCAGACTGGTCAGTCTTATTACTTTCTTTGATGATGAATTGAAAGCCTTGATTGCCCATAAAAAAGCGCAGGCGTATAGAATGACCGTGGAATCGAATGGCAATGATATGAAGTCACTCGCCGACTTATTGCAGCAAGGCGCGCTCCGATCACACGTCACGAAAGTTTATCCATTTGATCAACTTCCGGACGCCCACATCCAGGTGGAGACGCATAAAACGAGAGGGAAAATCGTTGTTACGGTTTGACGGGAACGGTATATCTTATTTAATAAATCGAACATTTTCAGGAGAGCAGTGTACGTATACTGCTTCTCCTTTTTTAACGTTATTTTTTCGAGTTGTTACTGTTATCAAAATATCACCTACCGATATCGCGATTTCATAATGGCTTCCAAAAAAGGTGATGTGGATCACCCTGCCTTCTAAGGCATCAGATTTCTTCTTCGTGATTTTAAAATGTTCCGGGCGGACAACAAGTTTTTTTTCCTTTGGTTCTTTTCCCCACATTTTGTAGAACAAGTGTGCTTGAGATTTCTCTATCAAATTGTAATTACCGAATAGTCCTGCAACGTATTCATTCAAAGGCCGTCGATATATCTTTTTAGGAGAACCTTTTTGAAGGATTTTACCATCCTTCATCACAATGATTTTGTCTGCCCAGGAGAGCACGTCCATCGGTTCGTGAGAAACCAGTATACACGTTATATCAAGACTTTTGTAAATACGCTTCAATACCTTCTTCAATGTATTTCTGTGAACCATATCCAGGTTTGAAAATGGTTCATCTAACAACAGCAAATCGGGCGACGTAATCAACAATTTCGCCAGTGCAATGCGTTGCTTCTCCCCTCCCGACAATTCATCCGTTTTCCGTTCTAAAAGATGCGCTATCTCACATACTTCAAATAAAGCTTTTGCTTCATCGTTGCTAAGGTGATTCGCGTACGATAACACTTGCTCAACACGCAAAAATTTTGGTAGCAGAAAATCTTGTGTCAGATAAGCAATTGAGGAGTGGCCAGGGATCAAATTATCCTCAGGACCTTTTACAATTTCTCCTTTAAAAATCACTTCACCTGCATCAGGTTGTTCAAGTGCTGCAATAATTTTTAGGAGGGTACTTTTACCCGATCCAGTTTCTCCTGCGATAGCAATTTTTTGATTTTTGCTTTGCGTGAACGTAATATCTTCCAGCTTAAAGTTACCCAGGCCTTGCTTTGAGATGTTGAAAACGGATAGGAACCCCATCTAGTTATGTTTCTGGTTTTGCCTGTTTTCCCAGGTGTCCATTTTGATTTTTTCAATCATCAGCGAGTTTTTAAATTCGTGTAACAGTCGCTCCATCTCTTGTTCACGCGCCTGTAGAGCCTGATAATCTTTTTCATGAGCGTCAATTACTGGTTTTAACTTATCAAGATTACCTTGCATGCTAGCGATTGCCTGGATGGACTGGCTTTTTTCTTCCGCTGATCCGTTTTCAGCTTTCGCTTGCATGTCTCCTAATATCTGCTGAATGTATTCGATCATATGCCAGGGGTTGTTAGGCATATTCCAGGTGAATTCAATGTTGCACTTTCGGCATCGGTAACGATTACTTTTCCAACCTTTGTCATTTTTTTCTGTTCCCACGACTTTAAGTTTGTCACTGGTATGACACTTGGGACATTGTGCATTATCCTTTACCAACTTATTCAGGTAATCGCGTTGCTCCAAAATAAATGCACGTGTATTTACATGATTCTCCAGGTGCTCGAGGAATCGGTCAACGGCATCCTGAACACCTTTATGCTCTTCGCCCAACTTTCCTTCGTTCATTAAACGAATACTTTCTTTCTTGAAAAAGCCGGCAAGCTTTACCAGGTCACGCTCTTTCTGATTGAAATTTTTGTTCATAACGTCCAAAAATAGGAAATCTTTATTTCGTGCCTCACGGAATGAATAAAAGATTTGCAAGGCATCCACTCCGTTAATTATATTTAACCATCAAAAAATCCTTATAAAAACTCGGACCCAGTACACAGTTACATCCTGTGACATGCCGTGCTTCCTGCAAGAAGCATGCTTTTTTCTATTTAAATTTTATAAGGAAATATATGAATCAGAACTCAACAATAGCCGTACTTGGCGGCGGTGGCAGAACCGGTAAATTTCTTGTCACCCAATTACTTCAACAAGGTTACTCACTTAATGTTCTTCTTAGAAAACCATCCAACTTTGTTAATCATGAATCATTGATTGAGATAGTCGAAGGCGATGCGTTAGATATAGAAGCAATCCGGCAGTTGCTTAAGGGTTGTACTGCGGTACTAAGCACCATTGGCCAACGGGCGGATGAGCCACTTGTGTCGTTACAAGCCACTTCAAATATCAATAAGGTAATGCACGAGATTAATATCCGTCGATACATACTTGTTGCCGGAATCAACATCGATACACCGTTTGACAAGAAAGGACCTCAGACATTGGCGGCAACTGAATACATGAAAACACACTTTCCTGCCATCCACGAAAACCGCCAAGAGACCTATAGGCTGTTGAGCAGGGATGAGCGCCTAGACTGGACGTTGGTAAGAGTGCCGATGATCGAATTCTCAGAAGGGAAAGGGGATATAAAAGTTAGTTTGGATGATTGTCTCGGTACAAAAATTACCGCCGGTGATATTGCGCAATTTATGATTCAACAACTGCATGATGACCGATTTGTAAGGAAGGCACCGTTCATTGCAAATGAATAGTTAAGAAAGTTGTAAGCTTCAATGTGGAATTTTCTCATTGAAGCTTACAGCATTGTTCACTTTTTTATAAGCTCGTATTTTTTTGCAATAACTGTAACATCAGCTCCTTAGGAACAGAATATTTTTCCGATGTCACTTCGAGTGGTGCTTTGACCAGTTGGTTGTTTATACGATATCCTAGCTCCATGGCAGAGATGTGTGCAGGGCCCCCTTCGTTTGCAACGAAATATTTTATAATGTGAACGAATTCATTCATGGTGCCGAGAACCCGTTTGTTATTATTTGTCCTGGTAAGACGAATGTCTGTTAGTGAATTTCTAAGTTCAATTTCCTGGCGCTCATTGATTCTTACATCGTTGTCGAGCTGACGGATCAATGATTCTCTAAACAAATGGTCGAAATCCTTCAGATCGGCCTTACGGATATCGATAAAGACAATCGAATAGGTAGTTCTGTCGTTGGTAAAAAGGATAAATCTTTTCCGCTCGATTAAAAATGTGTGGGCGTTCCAGTTACCAAACTTGTTTCCATAATCGGGTTCTAAATATGGATCAGAATTATTTAAAAACCCCTCTAATTTTTTGGAGCAAAATATTGTTGTCATTGCAGTATATCACGGATCAAATGCTCTCCGGCTCAGGGCTTTCCTTTAAAGTAGCGGTTTCCATATCAGCATGCGGTTGGTTTTTGTATCTGCTCCATAAAAGAATAAATATGCCCGCAATAACAAATGGAATACTCAGGATTTGACCCATGTTTAATAATAGATCTGCTTCAAACGCTTCCTGGTCTATTTTGAAGAACTCATCAATAAACCGGAGTGTAAATAAAATGATCAGGAACCAGCCAGTAAGCGTACCGTTGTTTATGCTGCTTCGGTTCTGATACCAGTACCAAAACAAAAACACAAATAGAAAAAAGCAATAGATTGCCTCATACAATTGGGCTGGGTGCCTTGGCGTATTGTCAATGCTGGTAAAGATAAAGCCCCAGGGTAACTCCGTTGGTAATCCAATCACTTCGGAATTCATCAGATTTCCCAACCGAATAAAGCATCCGGCTAAGGCGGAAACGATTACCAGCCTATCGACTATCCACAAATATTTTACATTCGTTTTTCGCGCGAAAAAATACAGTGCTATCAAAGTTCCAATAGCAGCACCATGACTTGCCAACCCAGCATATGGAGGCAATAGAATAAAAAGTGGATCAGTGATAAACATGGAGGGGTCATAGAAAATGAAATGCCCTAACCGAGCGCCGAGAAATGCCGCAAGAAGGATATATAAGGTTAACGTATCTACATCCTTGGAGAATTTTCCTTCCTTTCGGTAGATGTAATACATAAGCTGTTGACCGATTAATAATCCCAGCGCCCATGAAACTCCGTACCATTTAACAGGATGGTTCAAAAAGGGAATTGTGAAGATATCGCTATCAACATTCCAAATGATGTAAGCAAAAAGGAAGGAAAAATCCATTAGTCAAATATTTAATACAAAGTAAAGGATTGTGGGGCGAGATACAATATGCCTATGAGACGCATATACGATGGAATGTCTGACCTTTATTAAAGCCTTAGCAAAGATTTGCGCCTGGTTCCCTGATCTTTCGAAGTGGGTCCAAACATTAATTAAATCAATTCAAAAGTCAATGGATTATTCCAGTCTTATCCATCCGACCCAAGATCGTTCATTATTCTCCGGATAAAGAACAAGCCACCACGGCCCCGATCGATTTATTTGAATGATGTCTTTAAACTCATGAATGCGGGTTAACTGGTTTCCTTTGATGGAGTTATTACACAGATCACGCTTTACCACATCATTTATATGCGGCGTGGTACGCAGTGTACCCATGACTTTGTCTTCCTTAAATTTATTACCAACAGCAATCTTTGTTTTCGCTCCGAAAACAATGGTATGCTTTGTTACCTGTGACTGATGATTGATAACAACCTGGATAAATTGAGAATAGAAATCACAATCAGCCGCTTCTTTCAAAATGTTTATTGTGGTTATCGATGAATTTTTTTCGACAGAAACTATTTTACCAGGGTAATCGAATACCTTTTTGAGTGATTTTCCTGTGTTCAGAAATATGCCGGTTTGATGATGGGGTGAACATGGCCCGGAAAAAATTAGATCCGGCAAATCATCAGAGTTGATGTCTGTCACATGAAAATATTCAGACCCAGCTTTATTTTTTCTGTCGCAACGGAAATCGAACTTGGGCAGTAAAGAAAATCCGGCGGTGTCGTATTTAAAATCTGTCTGCTCCTCCAACAGTTTCAACCGTTTCCCAATATCCATGTAAGACTGCCCGTACAGAAGAACCGGCAGCAATACTATCAGTAAGACGAATACAGCTCTCATGATTTCCCACAACTTTTGCTATCAACCTTTGACAGTCTGTGATGATAATACACGGCTAAATCAAAATTGTTTCTCATTCATTATAAGTTAGGCGATTTTATCAGCATTTCGATGAACAAGAAAAATTTGATTTAAATTATTTACGTGTCAACGTCCAGTCAAATTTTGGTCAACATGTTGATATAGGATTTCGGAACAAAAATACCCGACGGTTGCCCCTACTATTTTGCTTCGTTGGTGTGGCCCAAAAAGACGGTAAGGTATTGTGATGAGGGATCAGGGCATATAAACATTTGATTTTCTACAACGGTCTATTTCGCCCCCTCAGGGCTTGATGTCGTTTGTTGATTTTAGCGCAGGCCTGAAGACCTGCGTCAGTGATCACGGCCCTTCAGGCCTGCAATAGATTTTTACTTCAGAATGCGGCGTTACCGCTGGCTCAGCATTTCCATTACCGCGTTCGTCCGGGCGCCAGATACACCCGTGCTGGGACACTGCCCGGTTCCCCGCAATTCATCCACAATAGTTTGAATTAACGGCTGTTGAATGTTAACAGGAATATCAAATTTCATAACTTCCTTTTCTTTGCCTTCAACTTCAAGGGTAACAGAATGATCACTAAAAAATGGAAAAGAGATCTGTCCTTTGCTTCCTACAATCGTGGTGACTTCTTTATCGGAAACCTTTGAGGTAGTAAAACACCACGTACCCTGCCCGATGATACCACTTTCAAACTGAAAATTCCCCATCACGATATCTTCTGCCTGGTATAAACCAGCTTGATTTCTAGCAATTCCCCTGGCATCTTTTATCGGACCAAAAAGAAAATCCATCATATCGAGTTGGTGTGACGCGAGGTCAAAAAAATAACCTCCTCCGGAAACTTCCGGTACGATTCTCCAATTGTCATCATTACCACTGGCCCAAACGATATCAGGTTGAAGAGTTTTGTTAAGCAATATATTTACATAACGAACATCGCCAATAACGCCATCTCTAATCAGGGATTGTATCTTTAGAAAATTAGGAAGGCTTCTCCTGTAATAAGCTGTGAACAACGGTACGTTTGCCCGCTGACAAGCTTCAACCATCGAAATGCATTCCTTATGCGTTCGAGCCATGGGCTTCTCTACATACACAGGTTTGCCTGCCTTTGCAGCCATTAACGTATATGTTTCATGCGAGCCGGGAGGCGTCGCGATGTAAATGGCATTTATCTCCGGATCATGGATTAATTTTTCTGCGTCATCATACCACTTTGGAACCCCATGACGGGTTGCAAAATCTTGTGCCTTAGCAGCGTTTCGCCGCATGACTGCAACCAATTTAGAATGTTTGATCTTGCTCAATGCGGGACCGCTTTTTACCTCGCATACATCACCCGCTCCAATAATACCCCAACGTACCTCGTTTAAATTTACCGACATGATTTGGTTAAGTTGGCCGCTAAGATAATGAAAGTGTTGAAGTGTTGAAGTCCGAAGGGTTGAAGTTAGGCTGGTACTTCGAACTTCAACACTTAGACACTATTCATTAATCTTATAAACCTTGCCTGAATTCTCAGCGCCTGCCTTGGTAAGCACATAGACCTCGCCGGAATTGTCCTGACCAAACCCGAGGATATATTCGTCAAGCTCATTGTTGGCCTTATTGGTGATGCTCAACTTTTCATAATTCCATGTGGTTCCATTACGGTCGGCAGCAAACACGGCGCCATCCATACCGTTTGGATTTTGCGTGAGTACTCCGAAGATATATTTTCCATTTAGATCTGAATCATCATCTCCCTGATACACAAAGCCTCCGATGGATACATTTCCAAGGCCATCGCTGAAGCTCCTTGAATTCTTAAATTCGATAACAGGGTCCCTCAGTTGATTTCCATTGGCATCTTCATTTGCGCAAGAACTGGGAGACGTATCCGGGTTATTATGATCAAAGCAATGTGCTCCTTCTTTAATATTCCATCCGTAGTTGCCACCTTTTTCAATTACATTGATTTCTTCGTATAATTCTTGTCCCGCATCTGCCACGATAACACGGCCCTCGGGATCGAAACAAAATCTATAGGGATTTCTTAAACCGAACGCAAATATTTCATCGAACCCGTCAACATTTACAAAAGGATTGTCGGCCGGTATACCATAATCTTCCGTGTTGTCGACATCAATACGTAAAATTGAACCTAATAAGTTGTCGGTAATATCCTGGCCATTGCCTCCAGCAACATGCCCCTCATCCGTGTCGTTGGCACCACCCCCATCTCCTACAGAAATGTATAAATATCCATCAGGTCCAAAAGCAATCATTCCTCCGTTATGATTTGCCTGCGGATGATCCATTGACAATATTATCCGCTCAGATGGTTCATTGGCTTCATCGGAACCAGGCATGACGGAATACTCGGCCACATAATTGGTGTGATCCCATCCAGCCGGTCCGTTAGCGCTTAACGGTCCACTATAGAAAACAAAGAAACGACCGTTATTCTCAAACTCGGGGTGAAAAGCTAATCCTAATAGCCCCCGCTCGTCCTGAGGACTTTCCCGAGGTACAATCTTGTCCGATATGTCCAAAAACGGTTGTTGTAATCGTTCATCGTCTTTAACAATATAAATTTGACCACCCTGATCGACAATGAATAATCTGTCAGAGTTATCAGGCGGTGTTACCACCACCAATGGAGAAGACAATCCATCTGTTACCAGATCGAGCGTGATGGCATTGTCGCCTGTCATGTCGGTACCATCGTTATCATCATCACAGGAGATACCGATTACCAATAAAGCACTGATGCATAAAATACTGTAAAACCTAAATTTTAAATTCATAGTAAAACATAAATTGAATTGAATACACGGATTTAAGCCGTAAACACATTTACATTCAACGCACTATTGCTCTGTGTATCAACACTACATTGATAAGCTATCCTGTTGCTGGATAGTACCTGTAAGCACTTCAAACAAAGTCTTCTGTTAGACTTTTGATAATTTATAGACTTGGATCGATCCGATGAGGCATTGTCAATTTCTATTCCAAGCAGGCTTGTTCGAAAATGTTTGTTTTAACAAATAAAATATTATTAGCTGAGAATAATATTCCACGCAACATGGGAAAACAGACACACATATAAGCCTTTCGTATAGGTTAATTCAAATTTATTGGGCGGCCGTTGGCTGTATTTAAATACTCGCTTTATGTGTACATTTAAATTTATGAATCGAATCCTTTACACCTGTGTATTAGTCGTTGCTGCACTAAGTGCAGCGAAAAGCCAAAAGAAAATCAATAGCCCGGAAATTGGCATCGTCCAAAGTATTGAGCATGATAGTCTGCTTCATGCGTTTGGCTATCGTTATTTAGTAGAGTCCGTCGGACGAATGGTATCCCCAAAGAGCGTGAGCGAAGAACAGTTTCAAAACAACGTTCAAAGAATTAAGGACATGAGCATACCCATGTATGCGTTAAATATTTTCATTCCCGGGGAATTGAAAGTCGTTGGTCCTGATGTTAACGAAGCAGCTATCCTGCAATACGTAGAGGTTGTTTTTCAACGTTGTAAGAAAGCTGGTGTAAACAGAATTATCTGGGGAAGCGGTGGATCGAGGCGAGTACCCGAAGGATTTGATCCTGCAAGGGCGAAAGAACAATTCATCGGAGTAGCAAAAAAAATTGCCGCACTAGCGGAACGTTATAATATTATGCTAGCGCTAGAGAATCTAAACAGTACGGAAACCAATTTTATTAACACTGTGGCGGAAGCAGCTGATGTTGTCAAAAAAGTGGATCACAAAAACATGAGGTTATGCGTTGATATTTATCATATGTTGAAAGATGGAGAAGGGCCTGCGTCCATTGAGAAGGCGAAAGGCTTTGTTGTTTATTGTGAGGTTGCAGAAAAAGAGGGACGCACGCCACCGGGAGTTCAGGGAGATGATTTCAGGCCCTACTTTGCTGCACTTAAGAAAGTAGGCTATCATGACAAAATCGTAATTGAATGCCGTTGGGAAAATGTTGCAACACAGGGACAAGCGGCGATTCAAAATCTGAGGAAGCAAATTGACGATGTTTATTTAAACGCAAATTAAGTTTGTGAAAGCCTCCTACGGCTTGGAAGCATGGGGGCCTTTATATCAGTCAGCACACAACACATTATCGACAAGACATTCACCACTTCAAAAAGTAATATTTTCTGAAGTGGAATATATTTTAATGATTATCTTTTGACACTAACAACCAACTTATGCATCGGAAAAATAATTTACGTTTTACGGTGGTGATAGGGCTCGCTGCGCTGTTACCGCTCGCATGTGAAAAGAAATCAACGCAAGACGTACCGTCGGCAGATAGTACAGCAGCTTCGACTGAGGAAACAACAGGTTTAAACGCACTGACTGAGCAAGAAAAATCTGAAGGCTGGGAACTTCTTTTCGATGGAAACACGCTGAATGGATGGAAGCGATACAACCAGGACTCTATAGGCCCGCTCTGGACAGTTGAGAACGGAACGATAAAATGCGACGGCACAGGACTCACGGAAGGGACCGCCAATAACGGTGGATCTCTGATCACTATAAAACAATATGATAATTTCGATTTGACACTCGAATGGAAGGTATCACCCGGTGGCAACAGTGGGATTCATTATCATGTTGTAGAAAAGCCGGAGTACAAACATGAATTTGATACAGGACCTGAATATCAGATCATGGATGATAAAGGATGGAAGGATCCATTGAAGCCTGAACAGTTGGCTGGAAGCAATTATGATATGCATGCGGCACCGGTGGATAAGAAAATAAACCCTGTCGGCGAATGGAATTCAGCGAGAATCGTCTACAATAAAGGTCATGTTGAACATTGGCTGAACGGTGAGAAAGTTGTCGAGTTCGAAGATGGTGATGCCGATTTTATGGAACGTTACAAGAAGAGTAAATGGGTGGAATATCCGGGATGGAATAAATTCAAAAAGGGATCGATCGCTTTACAAGACCATGGAGCCCCCGTATATTTCAGAAACGTTAAGATTAAAGCACTTTAAAGCATAAAGTACGAAGCTGCGAACTAGGAGTTGCAACCTTGGTTCGCAGCTCCGGCCTTGCTAAATTTCCACGTGAGACCAGTTCTCACCTGTTTTGATTCGATGTACCTGCATATCGGTAATGCCGAATTGGCTTGCAATTGTTTTCAGCGTTGATTTGCCGGCCTTCAATCTCTTTTTTATCATGCGCACCTGGCTTTCTTTGAGCTTTTGATTTCCAATGCGCTTCCGGTTCGGGTTAAGTGTAGCGTGTTTAAATTTTTCTTCGTGCGTTACCCATTTCAGATTCTTATAAAAGTTGTCATCCTTGATGTAGTTGAGATGAATAACGAATTTATGTTTTGAACTTGGTTGCTTCACAAAATGTTTTGCTACGAGGCGATGGATAAGAAAAGTATAGTTCTTGTCCTTAGAGCGTACGGCGATACCTGGATAGTTGGATATAGACCCATGTTTTAAAAAATGTCCCTCCTCCGGTTTGGTGGTATAACTTATTACGCGGCCATAATTTGTTAACGCATAAGCATTTCCCTTCGGAGATTTCTTAATGGGAAGTAAAACATATTTTTCCTTTGGAAGAAGCTTCAACTTTTTGATCACTGCCATAGTAGTCTTTACTGCGTTAAAAATTATACTTATAAATCAAACTTTTTATAACCTCGTCTTCAATGGAACAGGTCATAATAATAAATGTTTACCGAGGCACTGTTTATCCTGCCTCTTGACATTCAAAATAATATAAATGTGATTTGACTATACAACGTTCGAATTAGTGTAGTCGTTCTTTTTCTTAGGAAAAAGTCACTCGAAATTCTACACTGTATGTTGAACCTTTTCTGCTTTTAGCTGTACGCCAAAATCATCAAACTGTTTCAAATAATCCCTGACTTCCATTAAGGCAAAGCCCAGGAGATTTAGTCCGTTCCAAGTATAAGGATTTTTTGCAAACTTGGAGTCATTCGCCAGACCGATGCCCCAAATCTCATCGACCGGGTTCGCTTCCACTAATATTGATTCCCGCGTGTTCAACAAATATGCGCGTAGCTTTTTGTTTTGATGAAACTTGTGAAAATTGCCTTCCTTGACGATCTCATATTTCCACTCGCTCCACTTCAATTCATCAAAGCCCTTAATCTTTTGGCAAAGTGCTCTTACATCCTCCGGCCTATCCGCTTGGATAATTTTCTTAAAAGCATCGCGATCGCCAAATAAATAAGCCTTTCGGGCCATCATCCAATGCCCCGCAGTTTTATAAACAATTTCATTTACGGAAAAAGGCGAATAGTACCATTGGCTCAACATAAACTCGCCAACGGGTTTTAGGCCTTTGTTCGTGTGTCCCCAAAAGAAAATATAGTCCAGGGATTCTCCATTATCAAACTTTTCGGTCAACCAACTGAGATGGTAACGCATGGGTAGAGCAAATATGCCCGAAGTTAATTCATAAAATGAAAAAACCTTTAATGGGGACTTATTAAATATTTTCAATCAACAAATTTTTGATAATTATATGCCGCGATCGATTGCGCTAAGACATAGGGTGGTGAAATCACTTCTTTTTATTCTTTAATGCTGCGCCGTTGTACGCAGTGCTTAAGGCGTCCAACATAAATTCTTTGGGAATTTTCTTAACCTCAAAGGTGGTCCAACCTTGAACCCCCCATTTATTGGGGGTAGGGTAAATAGAACTTTTATCATATAAGCAAAAGACAGATTGATCAACCGGCGTTAACTTCAGGTTTGCCGTTTGACTCGCTTCGTGTAACGTTGCAAAGATTCTTTTGCCGACAACCTTAAACGCCCTCCGGTCAAAATGAGGATTTTCTTCCGTGCCTGGAAAGGATAGGGCGAGCGTTGCAAATTCCTGAATACTCATTTCATTTTTGAATAGAATGTCTATTAAAGCTACCAATTTTCCCCGAAATAATTGGAGGGAATAAACTTCGAAGAATTCAATAGAATCCCGTAATACCCGTCCGGCTGACCTCGACAATGCTCGCGGGATATGCCAAACAAAATTTCAGGAACAATCGGATATCTTTTGATGAATTCTAATTTTAGCAGAACTTTCTTCTTTTAGCCGAAACTAACATTCAAATGGTACCAAGAATCGAAATACTTCCCGTAAAAAAACTGATCGGAAAACGGATGACTATGTCATTAGCCAACAATAAAACCGGAGAACTTTGGCGAAGCTTTATGACGCAGCGCAAAGAAATTCTAAATGTGATTGGTATTCAGTTATATTCTTTGCAGCAATTTCCTGATACGACTTATTTCGAGCATTTTAATCCTGACAACCTGTTTGAGAAATGGGCGGCCGTTGAAGTATCGGATTTTAATTTCGTACCTGAGGGAATGGAAACTTTTATACTCAAGTCGGGACTCTACGCAATCTTTTTACATCGAGGGGCGGCCAGCAGCGGGCCAAAGACATTCCAATACATTCATGCCAATTGGTTGCCGCAATCTGATTATGTGTTAGACAACAGGCCACATTTCGAATTATTAGGTGAAAAATATAAAAACGAAGACCCATCCTCCGAGGAAGAAATATGGATTCCCATTAAACCGAAGTAACCTGTGGACCAAGTTTCGCACGAAAAATACATCGTAAATCCCCTTCAAAATGCCGCCTTCACCCCCGTCAGCTTTAAACCCAAATGACTAGATTGACTTTCGTATTCCACCTCTAGTAATATTGCAAACTATGAAAGATACAGTTGCTGAAAACATCGATCAATACATCTCCACGTTTCCTAAAGATGTTCAGAATAAGTTAAAGGAAATACGTGCTACGATTAAAAAAGCGGCGCCCAAAGCTGAAGAGACTATTAAATATGCGATGCCTACCTTCACGCTTAACGGGAACCTGATCCATTTCGCAGCTTATAAAAATCACATTGGGATTTATCCCGTACCTCGAGGTGATGAGAGATTCAAAAAAGAATTGTCGGCTTATGATGGGAACAAAAGCACCTTAAAAATTCCATTGGATCAGCCGATACCCTTAACGCTAATTACCAAAGTAGTAAAGTATCAGGTGAAGAAGCAGTTAGAAAAAAAATAGATTAAATTTTTATCATTCTCTGGCACGATCATTATCTATATTTGCTTCAAAGCGCCCCATTACGTCATGGACAAAAGAGTAAAATTTAATTTTGAAATCTATTTTACGAATGGTGGTAGCATAAAAGGAGAAGATTTTCGTCTTGATATTTCTGGAAATGACATTTCGGATAAGGAACTGGCTGACTACCTTGTAAAGGATCTCCGTTTATTAATGGTAGGTGAAACCCGAATTTTAAACAAGCAGGTTTTTGGGGAAAAGCATAAACGGAAATCAATCAATGCTACCTCTGGAAATCAGATGTTAATTGATTTGAGTCATACCATTGAACATGGTTTGATTACCTACAAAGGATTACCAGCGCCGATTGTTTGCGATTACCTAAGCCGTGAAGATTCGAAAAAATTCTATGCGCCCGGGACCGAATTTCAAATAGGAAAAATAGAAATGGTCACCAACACAGGTACATACATTGATTCTCCATTTCATCGCTTCGAACATGGTAAAGACCTTTCAGAAATTGCTTTGGAAAATTTCACCGATCTTGAAGCTACGGTTATTAGCGTTCCCTATACGGATACGTTAAAAGTTACCAAAGAACATGTAAAGGGTTATGAAGTGAGAAATCGCGCTGTGCTAATTCACACCGGATGGGATGCATTTTGGAATACAGAAAAATATTATGAAAATCATCCTTCTCTAACGCAAGACGCAGCTGAATATTTACGCGATTGTCATGTGAAATTGGTAGGTATCGACAGTCACAATATAGACGATACGAACGGCAAATCCAGACCCGTACATACAACACTCTTAGGAGCAGACATTTTAATTGTGGAACACCTTTGCAACCTTTCATTGCTACCCGCGGATGGTTTTACGTTTAGCGCCGTTCCTCCGAAGTTTAAAGGTGTAGGAACATTTCCCGTCAGGGCGCTGGCCAAGTTAAGGTGATACTGTTTATGTAATAACCTTGTCTGACGTAAATACGTTGAACACTGATCAAACGCCAGGTCATAAAGATTACCATCAAAAAAAAAATCACAGTGAACTTCAGCTTAGAAAAATCTATTCAAATTTTAGAGAGGACTCCGGAGGTTCTGTATCTGATGCTTTCAAATCTTTCGGATGATTGGACTACAAAAAACGAAGGCGACGGGACCTGGAGCGTTTACGATATCATCGGCCATCTCATTCACGGAGAGAAAACTGACTGGATGCCAAGGGCAGAAATTATTCTCTCGGAAAACGCAGATAAAGACTTTCAGCCATTCGACAGGTTCGCACAGTTTGAAGAAAGTAAGGGACAATCGTTACCTCAGCTTTTAGAAGAATTTAAGGACTTGCGAAAGAAAAACATTGATCAACTTCGGTCAAAAAAAGTCACTGAACCAAAATTTGCATTGACAGGAATCCATCCGGCTTTCGGGGAAGTTACCCTGTCCCAGTTGCTTTCGACATGGGTTGTACATGACCTTAATCACATTGCTCAGATTAGTCGTGTAATGGCTAAGCAATACAAAACAGCTGTAGGTCCGTGGGTTGAATATCTCGGCATTCTAAAACAATGAGCAAAAAAAACGCTCGCGCCAGGTTAAGCTTGCTCTTTTGGTTGCCAAACGCCTTTGGCAATAACCTTTATAGCGGTTTTACTTGCGAGAAAAAAAAACAATAATCCGACTAATGTATTATCGTTTCAGCTGACGCCTGTTGAACGGGAACCTCCATCAGAATCCGCTTGCGTCCAATAATCAGGATAAAGAATGAAACCAGTGAAGTGAACGCCATAATGGCTGCAACGGGAAGGCTGCTTGTGGAATTAAATAAACCGACACCTGCCGACGACAATCCAGCTACGCCAATCTGAATAAACCCTAATAAAGCCGAAGCACTGCCTACATTTTTTGAAAACGGTGCTAATGCGAGCGCTGTAGCATTCGGATTTGTTAGGCCCAGGCAGGTTAACGCAATAAAAAACATAACGATAGTGGCTTCCAATCCATACCAATTGTTTAACGCTCCAATCAAAAACAGCAAGCTCGTTAAAACAAGTGTGTACAAAGCAGCACTAAATATTCGTTCACTCGAATACTTTTTGTTTATATAAATATTCAATTGACTGCCTCCGATAAATCCAATCGATAACAGCGCAAATATGCCTCCATACACCTGTGGTGTGACCTGAAAAATTTCCATAAAGATTACTGGCGAGCCTGCAACGTAGATAAACAACGATGCAAAGGCAAAAGCGCCAGAAAAACTGTAAGTATAAAACTGGGGATTTCTTAAAATGGATAGAAACGTAAGGAGCATGGGTTTAGCTTTCAACGATACGTTTTCATCTGCGCTTTGAGCAGGTGGTAGAAAAAAAGCACTCACTATTAAGATAAGAAAGACAATTATTGCCAATACAATAAACACAGCTTGCCATCCCCACGCCGTTGCAATGAACCCTCCTATCGTCGGTGCAAGTAAAGGTGAGAGGCCGATTACTAAAATTAGCAATGAGAAAATTTTGGCACTTTCACGAACAGGAAAGAAATCTCGCGCCATAGTCAGAGCTGCAACCCAGGCAACACAACCGCCTAGTGCCTGGAGAAAACGAAGCGCCACTAAGGCCTCAATACTTTGGGCTTGTGTGCAACCAATGCAGGTAATGATAAAAATCGTAAGTCCGACATATAGTGGCTTTTTTCTTCCAAAGCGATCCAATAACGGTCCATACATCATCTGTCCAATAGCCATACCGATGAAATAGCTTGTTACAGAAAGTGAAATGCGTGCGGGTGTAGTTCCGAAATCTTCTGCGATTTCTGAAAATGCCGGCAGATACATATCAATTGAAAAAGGAGTCACTGTTGACAATGCCCCCAGAATAAGAATGATTAAAGTGCGATTGGATTCGTTAGCCAGCATGTGAAAAAAGTTGCATTTAGGGTCTTCGGTGGATGCTTTGATATTGTGCTTAAATGTACAGAAGAGCCATGGCGAGACACATTTGACCGATAATCGCCCCATGGCTTTATGCTATTATTCCTTAAGCTGTGGTTGACCAGACAATTTCATCGAGAATTTAGTTATCAAAACAAAAAGTACAGGCACTACAAAAATGGCCAGCGAACTTGCTGCAATCATTCCACCGGCGACAGTCCAGCCGATGGTCTTGCGAGCTTCTGCTCCTGCACCTTCTGAAAACGCCAGCGGCATTACACCAAGGATAAAAGCAAGCGATGTCATGATGATCGGGCGCAAGCGCAATTGAACTGATTCCAAGGTGGCAGGAATGATTTCCATCCCGCGGTCTACACGTTCCTTAGCGAACTCTACAATCAAAATCGCATTTTTTGCAGCTAAACCGATCAGCGTTATCAGACCGATTTGAGCGTAAATATTATTATTTAAACTGGGAATCAGTGTTAGGGTAAGGATGGACCCAAATGCACCAATGGGCACCGCAAATAAAACTGAAAATGGAACAGACCAGCTTTCGTAAAGTGCTGCGAGGAACAGAAAAACAAATACAATGGAAATCATGAATATCAGGCCCGTTGTATTTCCTGCTTTTTCTTCTTCGCGGCTCATCCCGCCAAACTCATAACTATAGCCCGCTGGCAGTACCTCTGCTGCTACTTCCCGTAGTGCCTCAAGTGCCTGTCCACTGCTGAATCCAGGTTTTGCAGATCCAATAACTTCCGCCGACCGGTACAGATTAAAATGTGAAACGAGCGCCGGGGTTTCAACCACTTTACTTGTGATTAATGCACCCAATGGTACCATTCCACCCGAGCTGTTACGCACATGATATTTTCCAATATCACTAATGTCCTTTCTGTACATGGTGTCGGCTTGTGCTACAACCCTGAAGTTTCTGCCGTAAATATTAAAATCATTTACGTAGCTGCTACCAAGTAGCGTTGAGAGCGTGCTGTATGCTTCCGCAATGTTAACCCCCAGCTTTTTTGCTTTCTCCCGGTCGATGTCAACCTGGTAACTAGGCGTCCTTGTTGAAAAGAACGAATAGGCAACAGCGATTTCAGGGCGTTGGTTAACTGCCGCTATAAATTTTCGCAATACTCCTTCAAACTGCCGGATATCATCCGTACTTGTTGTTTGCTGCAGTTCAAAGGTGAAGCCCGACGAAGCACCAAGTCCTGGAATAGCCGGAGGAGCAATAACAAGAATACGCGCTTCTTTAATATCCGCTGTTCGCTTTTGAATTTCTGCCGTAATCATTGCAACGCTCTCTTTTTCTAAATCGCGATCGTCCCAATGTTTTAAAGTAATGAACAATGTTCCGGCATTTGACTTATTGGAAAATGTCAGAATGTTCAATCCCGCTAGTCCTCCTACGACGCTCACGGCTGGTATCGCCTGCACCCGTTTTTGTAATTCTAACTGCATCTCAATGCTGCGTGTAGTAGATGTTCCCTCCGGCATTTCATAGGTGAGGAACAAACGTTTTTCATCTTCTGTCGGAATAAAGCCTGTTGGTTTCTGTTTAAACAAAAAGAAAAGGCCGACAAACAAACATACCATCATCACCAACACGTAAGGTGTTTTGCGAATCCAGGTATTAACACCGCGCGTATAGGAGTTCGTTACTTTGTCAAACCAGCTGTTAAATCGTTCATGGAAGCGATCTAGAAAATTCTTTTTTCCATTTTCGTTAGCAGGTTTTAACAAGAGCATGCTTAAGGCTGGTGTCAGTGATAATGCAACGAAAGCCGATATAATTACCGACACAGCAATTGTAATGGCGAATTGCTGGTACAATTTGCCTACGATACCAGGAACAAAACCCACCGGAACAAAAACGGCAGCCAGAATTAGCGCGATGGCAATAACGGGAGCGGATATTTCTTTCATCGCTTTGATCGTGGCATCTTTCGCTGAAAGTTTTCCATAGTCCATGTTGTGCTGAATCGCTTCAACAACCACGATGGCATCGTCTACCACTATACCAATGGAAAGAACGAATGCAAATAAGGTTAGTGTGTTAATTGTAAACCCGAACGGAATGAAAAAAATGAACGTACCAATCAACGACACGGGTATTGCCAAAACAGGAATTAACGTGGCTCGCCAGTTTTGAAGGAACAAGAATACGACAATGGTTACGAGTATCAGTGCTTCCACAAGCGTTAAGATCACTTCCTTAATCGAGACTTCTACGACCGATGTAGTCTCTAATGGAATTAGAAAATCCACATCCTTTGGAAAACTTTTTCTCAGCTCTTCCAATGTGTTCATGACGCCGGCATTTGTCTCTAAGGCATTCGCTCCCGGAGCCAGATAGAGCAGCATGAATGCACTCCGTTTACCCATTACAAAAGGATTGTTGCCATAATTGAATTTCGCCAATTCAATACGTGCTATATCTTTTAGGTACACCATGTTGCCCAACTGCGGATTCGTGCGTACAACAATATTTTCAAAATCTTCAACCTTGTTGAGCCTGCTATTGGTAAGCACATTGTACTCAAACACCTGCGCTTTCGGTTGAGGATTCCCGCCTATCGATCCAGCGGCAACTTGTATATTTTGTTCTGCTAAGGCCGCGTTGACTTCAGCCGGAGAAATTCCCAAACTGGCGAGCTTCTCAGGATTTAGCCAAACACGCATTCCGAAATCATCACCGACTGAAAAAATATCTCCAACGCCTTTCACCCGAAGTAGCTGATCTTTCAGATAGATGTTGGCAAAGTTTCCAAGAAAGGTTGCATCATGGGTGCCATTTGGTGAATATAAACCCAGTACCATGAAAATACTTGGATTACGTTTGCGCACTGTTAATCCAAGACGTCTCACAATCTCTGGTAACGTCGGTTCAGCTACGCTTACACGATTTTGAACATCGAGCGTCGCGATGTTGATATCCGTTCCGATGTCAAACGTTACTGTAATACTACTGGCGCCACTGGCGGTACTGTTACTCGAAATGTAGGACATGCCTGGTGTGCCGTTCACTTGCGTTTCAATGGCCGTCGTTGTGGTTTGCTCAACGGTCTGGGCATCCGCACCAATAAAATTACCAGTGATGGCAACAGTCGGCGGTGTAATATCCGGATATTGCGATATCGGTAAGGTGCTCATGGCAATCAGTCCCACTAAAACAATCACGATGGATATGACAATAGCGGTAACTGGTCTTTTTATAAAAACATCTGCAATCATGCGTTTCTTTAATAGCTTATGTTAATTATTTTCTTTAGGTACGGATACAGCAACGGCGGCTCCCTCTCTTAAATTCTGTACGCCTTCCTTTACAATAGTCTCCCCCACCGTCAAGCCATCTTTTACAATGATGTGTGAATTGATCTGTTTGCCAAGTATAACCTTGCGTTGAGAGACTTTGGAGCTGTCTACCACATAGACAAAAAACTCTCCTAGCTGTTCCGTCACGGCCTTGAATGGAATGAGCACGGATTTTTCCGCTGATGTTGACAATACCCGTAACGTAGCACTCATACCGGCCCGCAGTACATGATTAGGATTGGGAAAGCTTACGCGCATCCGGATCGTTCCGGTTTGTGGATCAACAGCACGGTCAACCACACTGATGGTTCCAAACTCAGGATAAACCTGATTTCCAAACGCCAGCCGAAAAGTAGAATCGTTTTTCACAGCCTTTTTAGAATATAATTGCGTGAACTTGTAGATTTCTCGTTGGTCGACAGCAATATCCACGGCCATCGGGTCATCGGAGGAAATGGTATTTAATAACGTCTGGCCTGGGGTAACAGCGGCGCCCAGTCGCACCATGGATATACCGATGGTGCCATCAAAAGGAGCAACAATGGTACTGTATCTCACGTTCGTTTGAACGCTACGAACTGTCGCCTTCGCTGCGTCAACCATTTTTTGTGCGGATATAAATTCAGCCTCGGCATAATCTACTTGCTGTTTGGCGATCGCATCCTTCTTCTCTAACTCCCGATAGCGTTCTACATCTTTTTGAGCCCTGAGTAAGTTGGTTTCTTGAACAGACAAATTTGCAAGAGCCTGTTGGTAAGTTGCTTCAGACTGTTGCTGATCGATGGAATACAACTTCTGCCCTTTCTTTACTTTATCACCCTCCTTAAAATGGATAGCCGTGATGTATCCGTTTACCTGTGCCCGGAGTTCCACCTCGTTTAAAGCTCTTACTGTGGCGGGATATTCATCATAATAGATCGCATCGGAAGTTTCAACCTGATGAACGACAACAGGTATGGCCGGTGGACCTTGCGCAGCGGGCGGCTGGTTTCCATTGCCACAAGAAGTAGCAAAAAACAGTAATGCAATAAAGCTATAGTATACTAGATGATGGGACGACATATTGAGTAAAGTATTTTTTTTCTTAATAGTTAATTTGACCAAGCGCACGTTGCACATCCATTTTGCTTGCCAGTACCTGATATAATGCATTGAAATAATTTATGCGCGTAGTTCGAAGATCTGCTTCGGCAATGGTTACATCCAGGTACGCACGTATACCGTTTTGATACTGGAGTTGAATGACGTCATATACCTCTTCTGCCAGCGCGACATTTTCTTTTTGCGTTTGGTATGCAGCGAGGTTACTCTTGTAAGAAGCGAGGGCACGCGCATACTCCGCATTCAGGTTATTTCGCAAGTCAATGAGGCTCCAATCCAGTCGCGTACGACGCCATTTCTCTTCCTGGATTCGTGCTGTTCGCTTTCCGCCTTGAAAAATCGGGAAGGTCAACGTAGCGCCTACATATGAGTAAGGATACTTCTGATTGTAGAGTTCACCAAAGTTGTCGTTTTGAAAATTGAGGATGTAGGCACCGAAAGCATTAAGCGACGGCAAAAATCCCCAATAGCTATATTTAACATTGGCCTGCTGTAGTTCACGCTGCGTGAATAAAATTTTATACTCAATATGTTCTGTGTAGTTAATTTGTTGAAGCGTATCCATCATCGCTTCCTGCTCCATCTGCACCGTATCGTATTCAATGGGAAGGTCGTGTTGAAGTGGATAACCCATGAGGGACTTCAGCAATTGTTTTTTATAAATCAATGCCTCACTATTTGCTTTTCGTTCAGCCTTAGCGTTTCCCAAAAGAATGGTAGCGCGTTTGTAATCCGTTTTATCCGCGACGCCTGAGGTATAGCGGCTGTAGGCAGACTGAAGACTTTTTTCAAGCCTTGTAATGGATTGGTCACTCACCTTAACCTGTTGAGCTGTTGCCAAAACATCATAAAATGCTTTTGTTACATCCACTACAATGTCGATTTTACTGCGGCTGGTATTCTGATTTGCAAGTATTCTTACTTTGGACGCTGTACTGCTTGCCAGCAAAGCATCGCGATTAAAAATGTTTTGCGTCGCATTGAACTGAGTGGACGATGAATTGTTAACACCAAATCGAATCACCCTGCCGTCGATCACAGATGATTGCAAGTCGAAGAATCGCTGATAGTTGTATGAAAAATTAATTTGAGGATACCAGTCAGCGAGTTTACCCTTAATTACTTTGTTTGCAATTTCTTCATCAACTATGGCCTGCTGAACAGCAGGCTGATGATCTAGTGCATAGAGAACTACTTTATCAAGGGTAGCTGCTTGCAGTAAGCTATCGGCCGCGTGCTGACTTTGAGCCCATGAAGGGACTACAAGTAATAAGCTGATCCAAAAAATAAATTTCAATTTTACTATATAAAAGGACATATCAATTTTTAAACGCGTGTTTCGTAGATTCTTCTTTTCGATTGAGCTCGGGCATTTCTTCATTGAAGATGGTACGGAAAATGATCTGCTTTCGTTCTACGAGAAACTTACGATAAGCGGCATCGGTCATTCCATGAATGGTTTGTATAACGGATTTTGCCAGTAGCGGGTAATTACAAAGCGAGATAAGATTCACCATGAAATGTTCAGGTGCTATGGCCGCGATTTTTCCCTTCTTCACTTCCTTGTTCAGCGCGTCCCGAATAAGATCGCTTGACTTAAACCTGTCTTTCGCACAAAACATCTTTACCTTGTCCGGATGCCGTGCTGTTTCGCTGATAATAAAGTTATCGAGGTATGGATACGTTAACCCGTAATCTACAACGGTATCGATGTAATAGGCGATTTTTTCCCGAAATGGAAGTTCGGAGGTCAGAATATTCCTGACGCGATCTTTTTTTTCCTGAAGCGTCTCATCTAAAAGTGTATCAAGCAATTGTTCGCGAGACCTGAAGTAGTAATGAATTAATGCGCGATTGACGCCTGCTTCATCTGCGATCTCCTGCGTTGTAGCATTTAAGAAGCCTTTCTGAAAGAAGAGAATCTTCGCCTTTTCTTTAATTAATCTCTCGGTCTGTGCTTCTTCGGCGCCCATTGTCTTTTTTGTTTAACAATTTTGTTAAAACGCAAAGTAACCGAAATGGGATGCGAAAACACAAGAAAATATTTGTTGTAGTTGATAAAAAGGGCTGCTTTAATTGATGAGTGGACGCCGGTACCGATTGCGCCCTAGTCCATCATCATTCAAGAGGTAAATAAATTGTAAACGTCGACCCTTTGCCAGCTTCGCCTTTCGCTGCGATATACCCAAAATGATTATCGACGATTCTTTTGCAAAGTGCTAATCCAATTCCTGTGCCGGCGTATTCATCCCGGCTGTGCAGCCGCTGAAAAATTGTAAATATTTTGTCGGCATATCGTTGGTCGAATCCAATACCATTGTCAGCAAAGACAATTTTAACATAAGGTTGCGCGGTATCGACCGACGGAAAAAGCCTGACTATTTCTTTGCCCGTTACTTGGCTTGAAGAAATTTTAACTACCGGCTGGCCTTTGGAGAATTTCAGAGAATTGCTGAGCAAATTGGAAAACAACTGACTCATTTGAAGTGGTATTCCCTTGATCGTGGGTAGGTTATCGCGCTGAATGATTGCATCCTTCTCGGAAATTACTAATTCATAATCTGAAATAGCATTTTCTAAAATTGCATTTAGATCGATCGTTGTAAACAGCTCACCATGCTGTGATATCCTGCTATAATTCAGCACCGATTGAATTAAAGCGCTCATCCGTTTGGCCGATGAGTTGATCCTTTCAAAATATTTTTTTCTGGCTTCAGGATCATTTAATTTCATCTCCAACACCTGCACGAACGTCTGTATTTTTCGCAAAGGCTCCTGTAAGTCGTGCGAAGCGATGTAGGCAAATTGTTCCAACTGCTTATTTTTCACTTCAAGCTCAAGCGCATGCTGGCGCATTTTATCCTCTGCTATCTTACGTTCAGTAAGATCTCGTGTTACTTTTGTAAACCCAATTACATTATTTTTTTCATCGTGCAGCGCTGTGATGACAATACTTCCCCAAAATTTAGATCCATCTTTTCTTTTACGCCAACCTTCGTGCATTGCACGTCCCTCTTGCTTCGCCCGACTGATTAACTCCACTGGCAAACCGTTTTGACGGTCTTCATCCAAATAAAAAATTGAAAAATTCTTTCCAATGATTTCACTTTCCGAATAACCCTTTATTTTTTCTGCTCCCCGATTCCAGTTGAGAATACTCCCATCCTTGTCCAGTAAAATAATTGCATAGTCCAGAATTTCTTCAGTCATCCTGACATACCGGTCTTCGCTCTTCTTTAATTCCTCATTCTGTTCAATCAAGATCTTTAATCTCGCCTCATCCTCTTCGATCTTCTGTAACATTTTTTGACTGAAAATAGCTTTGGTGTTTTCCAGAACCGCGGTGAATACACCACCGACCTTGCCTCCATCTTCGAATACGGGCGTATTATGAAACACAAAACTGTGCTCCTTCGGAATGCCAGCGTTTTCATGGGTAATTTGCTGAGCAACAGTAGCCTTCCCGTTCTTCAATACGCTTTTTAGGGAAGGTGAAAGGACATCCCAAAATTTCGATCCAATTTGTTCACCCTTGGAACCAAATAGTCGCGGGTGGTCGACGCAGAAAAGATCTCGAAAAGCTTCATTATAAAAAATAACCAATTCACTGCTCCACCATAGGGCTACTGGCTGTGTAGCATTTAAACACAAGGAAACTGAGAAATTCAAATGGCCGGACCAAGTTTTAATATCTCCCAAGGGGGAATCTTTCCAATTCTTCCGGGCGATCAAATCTCTAGCTTCTTGATTGAGAATTACCAGGCTTGAGGAAAAACGGACAGCCTTATCGTCATTCATGCCAAAGGAACATTTAAAACAATAAACTGCCTTAGCAATTCGGTCAAAATCGAAATGCTGGGAGGTTTAACGATGAAATCAGCAGCACCAAGTGCCTTTGTTTGGGCCACCATGTTCGGATCAACAGAAGTTGACATCATACAGATGGGTATACAGCGCAACCGTTCGATCTTTTTAATTTCCTCCAGGCATTCAACACCATTCATGCGGGGCATGTTGATGTCAATAAATATACAATTTGGCAGAAACGAATTATCACTGAACTTGTCAAGTGCTATGACACCGTCACCTGCAAAATGACAAAGGATCGAAGCGTTATATTCCTGAAGAGCCATGAAAAATATCTCCTGATCATCTACATCGTCATCAATGAGAAGGCATTGCAACGGCTCGTTACCCGTAGAACGCAAATTGATCATAAAAAGGCCGTAGATTTTCGAATATTTAAATGGTAACACGGACACATGACCTCAAAGCTATTAAGAAAAAATTTGGATGGGAAATATTCATCAGATGATTTACTTAAATGATTAACATCCTACACCGGCTTTTGTTCAATCCTGAAGTTCATTGCATTATATCAGGATGTCGCCGCCATTGGAGTGCTGCGAAATCAGGCATGCTAGTCTCTTACAAACATGAAATTTTTGGAAGGCAGCATGGCGGCAAGCCCCCAGTCAACCGGTATCTCCCTGACCAAAACCACGTGGTTTCACTATAATCGATATGATGCTGTATTAGTCGTTTGTCTGAAGACTCCTTGGGCCCTGTTGTGGGATTTAAGATAACCCTGATTTATGTAAAATCAGGGTTTTCCTGACGTTATTAAGATACTAAATTTTCAATTTTGATATGAAAAGAACCAAACCTTCTGTCGCGATGAATTTAATGAAGAGTACTATATTAGTTATTGCTATTCTATTTCTTTGTTCAGCTGCTTTTGGGCAGGGCATCAATCAGAATTGGAAAAAAGATCTTGAAGAATCTCTCGAAAAATTTATCGAGTGTACTAATACAACAGGCGAAAAATATCAATGCAGCGGATTTATTGGGGAGTCAATCGCAAAGGTTTACAAAACAAATGCATTCTTCTCTCAAAAAGATAGCCGCTTCTTACGCATCAATGAAATTTCCAAGTCATTAGTTGAGAATGGTCAGTGGCATGAGATAGGTTATGCTTATGATCAACAAGCATTGGCTGAGGCGCAAAACCAGGCAAATGCCAGTAAAGCTGTTATCGCGGTTTATACAACGTCGAATGGCATAGGGCACATCGCTGTTATTCTGCCGGGGAAATTACAATACTCGGGAACATGGGGATTTAATGTACCTAATGCAGCATCATTCGTGTTTAACGATACGGGCAAATCTTTTGTGGACAAGGGATTATCCTATGCATTCTCAAAAAGTATGATTAAAAACGTGGTCCTTTATAGCTATAAATAGCAGGCGCAAATTAGGTCGCATAATATCAGCGAACACCTTTTATTGGCCCACTATTCATCCTGCACTAAAAATTCATTCTGCGTTTTCCAGGCATCTTTGGAAGTCCGGTATATCCTGAACTTCTCTGTTCTCGTTAGTAGCTTTTCGCTCGAAGAATTGCATATCCAGTTTGCAACATCAGAGGAAATTCTAAATCGTGTTTTACACAACTTGTTCAACTAATGCGGGAACATTTGTCTATTACAGATTATTTTTGTGTCTTTAAAGATGATCAAAAGCATTCTAGAAACTTTCAATATTCGCGGCGAAAGCATGGTTGAGCCATTAACCAGTGGCCTAATTAATCGTACCTGGAAAGTAACTGACGGTGATAAGCAATTCATCCTTCAACAAATTAATGATCATGTATTTAAAAGACCAACTGAGTTAGCTGCAAATATTCGAATGCTTCACCAATACCTGAAAGCACAGTCACCGGATTACCTCTTCGTATCGCCAATTTCAAATAGCAATAATGACGACCTGATTTATGTAAAAGACGTTGGTTATTTCCGGCTCTTTCCTTTCATAAAGGGTTCTCATACCATTGAGGTGGTATCCTCAGCGGAGCAAGCGTTTGAAGCGTCGTACCAGTTTGGAAAATTTACACGCTTACTGGCAGGCTTTGATGTATCCAAGCTTCATATTACGATTCCTGACTTTCATAATTTAACATTGCGATACCAGCAATTCGAAGCCGCATTACAAAATGGAAGTCCTCAACGCATAAAACAATCCGGCGAACTTATTCGGACGATTAAAAAGCACACGAACATTGTTGAGCAGTATGAGCAGATCCGGAAGAAAGCAGATGTTAAACAACGTGTAATGCACCACGATACCAAGATCAGTAATGTGCTGTTTGATGCCTACGGTAAGGGAATGTGCGTTATTGACCTCGATACCATTATGCCTGGGTATTTCATTAGCGATGTTGGTGATATGATGCGCACATACCTCTCACCTGCGAATGAGGAGGTTAAAAATTTTGAATTTATAGAAGTTCGGGACGATGTTTTTAGTGCGATCGTCACAGGCTATGTCTCAGCCATGGGAAAAGAACTGACCGCGGCAGAACGAAATTTATTCTTTTACTCAGGACTATTTCTCATTTATATGCAAGCAATTCGTTTTCTCACGGATCATCTCAACAACGACATCTACTATGGCGCACGGTATGAAGATCATAACTTTGTACGTGCAGGCAATCAGTTAGCGCTCTTAAAAAAGATGGAAGAGAAGCAAGATACCTTGCAGACCATCATTTCTAAACTATAGTTGATGAGCTGTACCGTGCTTCACCGTTGATTAACTCCAAACCAGTTTCTCAACCAGACCGTTAACGTGTGTAGCTGTTAAGATGGTTCGATTTACTTAATTTGTAATTAGATCGAATACGGGACGTCAAATGTTTAAAACCTTTCAATAGTGGAAGAATACGCAAAACATGTGAGAAGAAAAGACAGGCAACAAAGAGACTTTTCTTTCTTTGAAAAACTAATGGATGACACTGTCGCTTGTACAATTGCAATTGAAAAGGAGGGCTATCCATTCAATCACGTAGCATTCTTCGTGTATAATAAGGCCGAGCATGAAATTATATTTCATTTTTCTAAACACGGATTTGCCGGTGAGGAAATAAAGAGCGGAAAAAAGGCTTGTGTTTCAGTTTATAAATACGGAAAACTATATACTGCTAAACGCGCTGTTGATTTCGGATGTGAGTACCAAAGTGTTATTATCTATGGAACTATCGAAGTCCTCTCGAAGGAGGAAGAACGGATGCGTGCTATGGACATTTTTTTTCAAAAGTTCTTTTCAGGCGTTCCAAAAGGTTCATACGAGGATTTCAATTTACAAGATGCGAAGACCATTGATGTAGCGAAGATAAAAATTGAAGATTGGTTTGGTAAAGAACATCGCGTTCCGACCCAGGCATTGTCTTCATTTTATCCTCCGGGGGATGCAGTTATGACATAGCGTGAAAAAACCGGATTGCATTTAGTACTTCGGCCGTTGTGAAGGGTCGCCTTCTCCTTAAACACATCACTTGTTTTCCGCTAACATGAATTTCTTTTCTCCAGCCTCAATTTTTAGAGGAAGGTGATTGGCTTTTGGGGGAATCGGGCAAGAATAAGCCGAACCGTAGCTGCAGTAAGGATTATAGCTTTTGTTAAAATCTAAAACCACGTCTTTTGACTGCGGGATTCTCATGTCAATGTACCTGCCGATATCGTAAGTATCTATACCGTTGGTTTCGTCCGTGAACGGAATGAATAAGTAGTCTTCAAACCCTGGCCGTTGAGAGATTTCCGGACTCTGATAAACTTCTAGTATTCGGTCTTCACCGTCTAGCGTGAAATGAACTTCACCATACTTTTAATAATCAGGTAACCGGTCCGTTGTTGTCTTCATTTTAAAAAGTACCGGGTTTTCAGTTTTTACAAATCGGGCGGTGATTCGGTAGTCCAGATTAATAGGATAATAGTTAAGGCCATTGAAGTTTTTTCTCAGCTTTTTGCTTAGCGGAGACTCCCTAGGATCGCGAAGCTTTTCGTCCTGTTTTTTCCGATGTGCTTGAATATCCTGGACGGCAGAATCCAGCTGTGCCCATAGCGAAATAGAAAGGGATAGCACGAGAAAAGTGAAAATGCATTTCATCACTTTAAAATAGGATTTATAACGGCGTGCATGTAGGCAACACCGTTTTTTCTTGCCGCCAGATTTTTAAAACCTACCGCTTTTCTTCAACTGCACACAAGTCGCAAGCCGACAATAGCTGGCTACTTTCACTTCTTATAAGTAAGCGCTTCAGGAATCCAGCCTTGCAGATCTTTTACGCGGGTAGAATGCGAGGGGTGGGTCGATAACCACTCCGGGGGCGCTTGTCCTCCTGATCCTTCTGTCATCCGTTCCCAAAACTTTGGTGCCTCATGCGGATCATAACCTGCCATTGTCATGAAGATCAACCCGATATGATCTGCTTCTGATTCGTGCTCGCGACTAAACTTCAACAATCCAATGTTAGTGCCGGCGCCGACGGCCTGCATGAGCAGTTCTTTTCCTGCACCCGGACTTTGACCCATTAGTGCGCTTAAAGTTCCTAACCCGTATTGTGCCAGAATTTGTGTACTCATTCGCTCCCTCCCATGATTCGCGATAGCGTGCGCTACCTCGTGTCCCATGACCACGGCTACACCGGTCTCGTTTTTGCAGATCGGCATTATACCAGTATAAAATGCTACCTTGCCGCCAGGCATACACCAAGCGTTCACTGTTTTTGGATCTTCAATGAGGTTGAATTCCCAACTGAATCCTTGAAGTTCGGAAGATAAATTCTTGCTAGCCATATATTCTTCGACCGCTTTCTGTATCTTGACACCAACGCGCTTTACCATCTCAGTCTGCTCACGATTCGTGGAGAGCGGCCCTTTACGTATCACAGAATCATATTGCTGGTTCACAATAGGAAGTATTTCTGCATTCGATACCAGGCTTAACTGCTTTCGGCCCGTCACTGCCACGGACGTACACGCATAAATGGCAATGGCGACAACAAAAATTAAAAGAATCCGGAGTTTCATAAATTTATTTTTAACGTAATTATACAAATCCTTGCCAAAATTGTTAACAGGTTACAAGAAGTTATCTGCCAAGCTGCAAATCCTGGGTTGCTAGTGACTAAATAACGACGAACATTGCAAGTAGTTTTTCCCAGGAGACACTAAATATGGAATCGTAAGCAAGTATGAAAAATAGGAAGGTTCTAATCATTGATGATGAGCAAGATTTTGGCATGTTGATGAAGCGTTTTTTCTCTCAAAAAAATTATGACGTGTATGTCGCGCATAATATTTCCGATGGAATGAAGTTGCTGGATGAGCAGAAACCGGATATTATTTTCCTGGATAATAACCTGCCGGATGGATATGGGTGGGATAAGACGGATTTTATATTATCTACTTATCCGCATACGCAGCTGAATTTAATCAGCGCGCTCAATGTTCCCAAAACCTCCGCCTCAACCTTTAGAATCCTGGAGAAACAAATGCTCCTCAAGGAACTTCCTAAAATGTTTCTATGAGCCTGAAACCGATTCAGGCAAGTCGGAAGGGTTACTTTAAAAATTGATCAAGTACACGATCACCGCATGGGCAGTTGAATGCCTTGATTAAACCACAACAGTTACGATGAAAAGTAAGGCAAATACAATCGATGAAATATTATCTCCCCTTTTGCAACGTTTCCAAAAAGACACATTTGCTCGTAAAGAAGTAAACGAAAAACCGCCCCTGCGATCGGAACTTTTCAACACAGAGCAAATGGCTTTGCACGCAGTTCATCTTGCCGAGGGCCATCAGTTAAGCAAAGAGCCGGGCCCTGAACTACTTTTGAAACGTCTGGCGGAAAATGAAAATATCCTGTTTGAAGTAACCAATCTTTTACACGATGACGTCAGGAACAAAAAGTCAATAACACCGGCAGGTGAATGGCTTCTCGATAATTTCTATCTCATAGAAGAACAAATCCGGATTGCTAAACGATACTTGCCGAAAGGCTACAGCAAGGCTCTTCCACGTTTAAGTAAAGGTCCTACCGCCGGATTTCCCCGAGTATACGACATTGCTATTCAGATTATCTCGCACAGCGATGGCAGGGTCGATATCCAAAGCCTTAGCAATTTTATTTCGGCTTACCAGAAAACGACTTACCTGACTATTGGTGAACTGTGGGCAATTCCAATTATGATCAGGTTGGCATTGCTCGAAAATTTAAGTCGTGTTGCAGCCCGCATTGCGGTCGATCGTATCGATACAACGCTGGCGAACGAATGGGGCAGTCGAATTATGGAGGTGGTCGAAGAAAATCCAAAGGAGTTGATTCTTGTCACCGCGGACATGGCCCGTTCAAAACCTCCGATGGTGAGCGCATTTGTTGCAGAACTAACCCGTAAACTTCAATGGAAAGGCTTAGACCTCACGTTACCTTTAACCTGGATTGAACAACATCTGTCGGAGATGGGAAGCAGCATCAACATCATGGTGTTAGCCGAAAATCAAAAGCAGGCTGCTGATCAACTTTCCATGAGTAACAGCATCAACAGTCTCCGCTTCCTTGCGAAAATGGACTGGCGTGACTTTGTAGAATCCATGAGTATTGTGGAGCAGACATTGCGTGAAGATATTGGCGGCTTGTATGCACTGATGGATTTTCGCACGCGTGACAGTTATAGGCATGCGGTAGAAAAAATCGCCAAAAATAGTAACCTTTCCGAATACGAAGTCGCCCGTGCCGCCATTAATCTGGCTAAAAAAAGTGCTGCCAAAGAAGTAAACAATAAGCGTAAAGCACACGTAGGTTACTACCTTATAGACAAAGGACTACCGTTGACGGAGTACATTGCTCGCACTTCGCTAACACCCTGGGAAGTTATAAACAAAGCGTTGGTTCGGTCGGCACCGGCGTTATACTTCGTCGTAACTTTTTTGATAACGCTTGGCATAAGCGGTGCGCTTGTATATAAAGCTTACAATGATGGCGTAAATGAAAATTTACTGGTGGTCGTTGCTGTACTCGCTGCCCTCGTTTCAAGTCAATTCGCACTGATACTCGTAAATTGGTGGGCAACCCTTTGGATAAAGCCGAAGCACCTTCCAAAAATGAATTTCTTCAAGGGCATACCAGCTCCATTTCGTACGCTGGTGGTTGTCCCTTCAATGATTGTTGACCATCGGCAGGCAGAAAAATTATTAGAGGATCTCGAGGTGAGATTCCTGGCTAACCGTGACAGTAACCTGTTGTTTGCTTTATTAACAGATTTTACTGACAGTGAGGAACAAGCGTTGTTCGAAGACGATGCTTTAATTGCGCACGTCCAAAATGGAATTGAAAAGCTTAATCAAAAATATGGTAGGCTAAGCAACGACACGTTTTTCTTGTTTCACCGTCCGCGACAGTGGAACGCGAAGCAAAACATGTGGATGGGCTACGAACGTAAACGCGGCAAACTGGGTGACTTGAATCGTTTACTGAGAGGCGAAGGTGAAGACCGTTTTTCAGTTGTCGTGGGTGATGCACAGGTCTATTCCACAGTGAAGTATGTAATTACGCTGGACAGTGACACGCAATTACCACGGGACTCAGCCAGTACGTTAGTCGGCATCATGGCTCACCCATTGAATCAGCCTGTCTATAATGAGAAAAAGAAAAGAGTGGATGAGGGGTATGGCATCATACAACCTCGGATAGCGATAAGCCTGCATAATGCGGTGAGATCCAGATACAGTCGCCTCAATGAAAATGATACAGGCATCGATCCTTATACCCGTGTAGTGTCGGATGTATACCAGGATGTTTTTGCTGAAGGATCTTTTATAGGAAAAGGTATTTACGATGTTGATATCTTCGAAAAAGCATTGTGCGACCGCTTTCCCGAAAACCGGATTCTTAGTCATGACCTGCTTGAAGGCTCTTACACACGCTGTGGGTTCGCCAGTGACGTCCAGTTCTATGAAGACTACCCTTCCAAATATCTGATCGACATTTCGCGGCGTCATCGTTGGATCCGGGGCGATTGGCAAATTGGCAATTGGTTTTTGCCGTTTGTTCCGGAAAAAAATAAGTCGTTTAGAAAAAATCCCATTAATGCGCTGGCGCGTTGGAAGATCGCCGACAACCTGCGTCGAAGTCTTGTACCCATAGCGCTTTTTGCTTTGATTGTTTTGTCATGGACTGTATTGCCTAATGCGTTATTTTGGTTTTTGTGCCTGACCGGTATTGTGATAGTACCACCCGTACTTATTTCAGCTTGGAATGCGATTATGCGAAAACCTCCTGAAGTAGAACGAACTCAACATCTGACAAGTGCATTTGAGTCTACTTACAAAAGTTTATTGCAAGCGCTATTTACACTGGTGTGCTTACCATACGAAGCATACATAAGCATTGATGCCATTGGCCGCACGTTATGGAGGATGATAATTTCGCGTAAAAGACTTTTGGAATGGAATCCCTCGGGACTTATACAAATCAGGGATAAAAGTCTTTTGGACACGTTCGGGTCGATGGCCGTAGCGCCCATTGTTTCAGGTATCATTTTTATATACCTCGTCATCAATAACCCTGGGGTTTTGTTTATAGCGATACCTGTATTGATTGTGTGGGCCGTTTCACCAGCTATTGAATGGTGGCTAGGCCTACCGTTGCCAGCAAAGAGAACTAAAATCACGGACGAACAACAATACTATCTGCATGAACTTGCTCGCAAAACGTGGGCGTTTTTTGAAAATCTCGTTGGCCCAGCGGATAATTGGCTTCCTCCGGACAATCTTCAGGAATATCCAATACAGGTCGTTGCGCACCGGACCTCTCCGACTAATATTGGGCTTTCCCTCCTCTCAAATTTGGCTGCCTACGACTTTGGTTATGCAACCACGGGACAACTGCTCCAACGTACTGGTAACACGTTCGCAACAATGGAAAAGATGGATCGCTACTTTGGCCATTTTTATAACTGGTACGATACACAGTCATTAAACATATTGCACCCACGGTATATATCTTCTGTCGACAGTGGAAACCTGGCCGGTCATCTACTCACTTTAAGGCAAGGATTGCTGGGTCTCAAAAATAAAAAGATCGTACATCCCCGATTGATGGATGCGTTGCACGACACCTTACGGGTTGCCATAACGTCTGATCCTCAGAAGCATTCAACACTTCTGCAGTTTAAAAAAGCGTTCGAGGAGAATAAGAATACCCCTTTTGTCAATTTGAAAAACGTTAAAAGTTTTCTAGAAAGCGTAGCAGACCAGCACAATCATTTAATGGAAAGCCTGGCTATTAATAGCAGGTCAGAACTTTACCGCTGGTTGTCTTCCCTCGGCGAAGAAATAAGAAAAGTTCTTGACGAAATAATTCTCCTGGCACCGTGGATATCCTCGGCGCCAATTCCTGATAAATATAAATCACTAAGCATATTTCGACAGATACCCACGCTAGGCGAACTGGCAGAAGCTGATAATGTCTTGCAGGCAGATCTTGAAAACTTACGCAGCTCCGCTAGCCCGGAGGAAGCTGATTGGCTTGACGCATTTACAGACGCCCTCGAACTTGGAAGTTCTCGTGCCCGCGAACGAATTAATCATATTGAATCACTGGCCATTCAGTGTACTGAATTTGCTGACATGGAATACAGCTTCTTGTATGACAGTGCTCAACACTTGCTGGCCATCGGTTATAACGTGGACGATCACCATCGCGATTCCAGCTATTATGATCTGCTTGCGTCTGAAGCTCGTTTAAGTTCCTTTGTCGCCATAGCGCAGGGGAAACTTCCGCAGGAAAATTGGTTTGCCCTGGGCCGTCGGCTAACCACCGCTGATAATATCCCTGTGCTGCTCTCCTGGAGTGCGTCCATGTTCGAATACCTCATGCCTGCGTTAGTCATGCCATCTTATGAAAATACGTTGCTCGATGAAACATGCAAAGGCACAGTACAACGGCATATCGAATACGGAAAACAACAAAATGTGCCATGGGGAATTTCTGAATCCTGCTATAATATTGTCGATTCAAGTTTAATCTATCAATACAAAGCTTTTGGCGTACCGGGACTCGGATTCAAACGCGGGCTTGGAATGGATTTGGTTATTGCGCCCTATGCAACAGTGCTGGCTTTAATGGTGGATCCTCAGGCGGCATGCACCAACCTGGAGACTATGCGCGAATTGGGTTTTGAGGGTAAGTTTGGTTTTTTTGAAGCCATTGATTACACGCCTGCCCGATTGCCACGCGGTCAGTCCCACGTCGTGATACAAACATTCATGGCCCACCATCAGGGTATGAGTCTGCTTGCATTGGCACACTTGTTATTGGATAAGCCCATGCAAAAAAGATTTGAGGCAGATCCTCAATTTCAAACAGCCTTGTTGTTACTTCAAGAGCAAGTTCCAAAGACCACTGGCTTCTATACGGCATCTGCTGAAATGGAAGACATTACGCCGATTTCATCCCATGGACAGATCCGTATCATCCATACGCCGGATACGCCAACACCTGAAGTACAATTCTTATCCAATGGCAGGTATCATGTGATGATGACCAATGCGGGAGGTGGTTATAGCCGCTGGAAAGAATTGGCGGTAACCCGGTGGCGCGAAGACAGCACGCTTGACAACTGGGGATCTTTCTGTTACATCCGAAACTTGGATACCAATGAACTATGGTCTAACACATATCAGCCGACCTTAAAGGAGGCTGACCAATATTCTGCAGTATTTTCACAAGGACGCGTGGAGTATCGCAGACGTGACCATGATATTGAAACCTATACTGAAATTATCGTATCACCGGAGGATGATATTGAGATAAGAAGAATACATATATCGAACCGGTCCAGAAAGAAAGTCAACCTGGAATTAACGAGTTATGCGGAGGCGGTGATGGCTGTTCCCGTAGCAGATGCCTCCCACCCTGCTTTTAGCAATCTGTTTGTTCAGACAGAAATTATCCAGCACCAACATGCGATTCTATGTACCCGTCGCGCGCGGTCAAAAGATGAGCGTCCACCTTGGATGTTCCACCTCATGAAAATGCATGAGGGTGATCAGAATATGATTTCATACGAAACAGATCGACACAAGTTTATCGGAAGAGGCCAAAGTTTGTTGCAACCGAAAGCACTTACCGTTAAAGAACCTTTATCAGGATCACAGGGGTCGGTACTGGACCCTATCGTATCGATACAGCATCGGTTAGTAATCGACGCAGATGACACGATCGTTATCGACATTGTAACGGGCATATCCGAGACACGTGAGACGAGCAAATATCTGATCGACAAATACCAGGATAGAAACATGCGCGATCGTGCATTTGAATTATCATGGACGCATAGCCAGGTCGTATTACGGCAAATCAATGCTACAGAAGAAGACGCGGAGTTGTACGGGAGATTGGCAAGTTCAGTGATCTATATGAATCCTGCATTACGCGCAAGTTCTAACATCCTGATCAAAAATCAGCGTGGTCAGTCTGCCTTGTGGAGTTACTCCATTTCAGGTGACCTGCCGATTGTGCTCCTCCAGGTTTCCGACAGCAATAACATTACCCTTATTAAGCAACTGGTACAAGCCCAAGCTTACTGGCAATTGAAAGGACTGGCTGTAGACCTTGTTATCCTAAACGAAGATCCCAGCGGATACAGACAGGTGCTGCAAGAACAGATACAGGGGCTCATTGCTGCCGGTATGGGAATTAGTAGCGCAGAAAAACAAGGAAGAATTTATGTTCGGCCGGTGGATCAGGTAACGACGGAGGATCGTATTTTGCTTCAGGCCGTGGCACGTGTAATTATTACCGATAGCCGCGGTTCATTGGTGGACCAGGTTAACCGGAAAATATCCACGAAGACAACGATACCTTATCTTGCGGGAATTCAGACCTATGCACCCATTTCCAGCAAACTGCCCGCCATTAAGAATCTTCTTTTTGCGAATGGAACCGGTGGCTTTACCGAAGATGGAAAGGAATACATCATTACCACGAAGCGGGAACACACTACGCCATTACCATGGATCAACGTCATCGCTAACCGAAATTTTGGTACGATTGTCAGCGAAAGTGGTTCATCTTATACTTGGTCAGAAAATGCGCATGGTTTCAGAATTACTCCTTGGCACAACGATCCGGTTACGGATGGATGTGGCGAAGCCTTTTATATCCGTGATGAAGAGAATGGAATGTATTGGTCACCCATGCCCTATCCGCACAGGAGTAAATCCCTCTATCGCTCGCACCATGGATTTGGATACAGCTGGTTCGAACATGCGAATGATGGTATCCAATCGGAGGCACGCATTTATGTAGACATAGAAGCACCTGTAAAATTTATAGTATTAAAAATCAGGAATGTGTCAGGCAGGGCACGCAAACTTTCCGCCACGGGATACATGGAGTGGGTACTTGGAAGTATCCGTGGGAAGGAATCCATGCATGTCGTGACTGAAATGGATACCATGACAGGTGCCCTCATTGCCAGGAATGCTTATAACACTGAGTTTTCTAATCGTGTGGCTTTCTTTGATGTCGACGAACTTCGCTCAAGCTTTACTGCGGATCGAACGGAATTCATCGGGCGGAATGGAACTTTGCGTAATCCCGAAGCTCTCAAACGAACGAAACTTTCAGGAAAATGGGGCGCGGGACTTGATCCCTGTGCTGCCCTGCAAGTCGCGTTTGACCTTGAAGACGGAGGTACGCGCGAAGTTGTATTCAGAATGGGAGCCGGAAAAGATCGATTCGAAGCTGAGCGCACTATAAAACAATTCAGAGGAGTAAAGGTCGCTGCCCAAGCCCTCGAGAAGGTACACGCCTATTGGCAACATGCCTTAAGCGCTGTTCAAATTGAAACACCTGATCCGTCATTAAATATTCTGTCGAATGGTTGGCTGGTATATCAAGTATTATCGTGCCGGCTTTGGGGACGAAGCGGGTTCTATCAATCAGGAGGTGCCTTTGGCTTCCGCGATCAGCTTCAGGATGTGCTGGCACTGATGCATGCCGATGCACAGTTAACAAGGGATCAAATTCTGATGGCAGCATCCAGACAGTTTAAAGAAGGTGATGTACAGCACTGGTGGCATCCCCCGGTAGGCCGTGGTGTCCGCACGTTATGCTCCGATGATTTTATGTGGCTACCGTATGTCACTAGCCGATACGTTACGAACACCGGTGACACTAAAATTCTGGAGGAATCAACTCCGTTTCTTGACGGACGCTTTCTGAATGCTATGGAGGAATCTTACTACGACCTGCCGATCATTTCAGAAGTGCGTGCTTCATTATATGACCATTGCAAACGGGCAATTCAGCATGGGCTTCGTTTTGGCGAGCATGGACTGCCGCTGATGGGTTCAGGTGACTGGAATGACGGAATGAACATGGTCGGGATTCATGGAAAAGGAGAAAGTGTGTGGTTAGGTTTTTTTCTTTACGATGTACTGCAACGCTTCATTCCAATCGCTGAACTAAACAATGACGCCTCGTTTGTTGAGCAACTTCAAAAAGCATCGGCCGATTTGAAAAACAATATCGACAAACATGCCTGGGATGGACAGTGGTATCGCCGCGCCTATTTTGATGATGGTACTCCCCTTGGCTCATCTCAAAACGAAGAATGCATGATTGATTCAATCGCCCAAAGCTGGTCTATACTTTCCAATGCCGGTGACAAAGAGAAAACCGAAATGGCGATGAAGTCGGTGCAGCAGTATCTGATCAATCGGGAAAAAGGACTGATTCAACTTTTGGAACCTCCGTTCAATACAGCTGACATGGATCCGGGATACATCAAAGGTTATGTACCGGGGGTCAGAGAGAATGGTGGCCAATACACCCATGCCGCTATTTGGATGGTCATGGCCTTTGCTAAAATAAAAGATCATAAGCATACGTGGGAACTACTCAATATGATCAATCCAATTAACCATGGGAAAACAGCGGAAGATGTATCTGTCTACAAGGCAGAGCCTTATGTGATGGCGGCGGATGTGTATGGCGTTCATCCGCATACAGGTCGGGGTGGCTGGACATGGTATACCGGATCTGCTGGTTGGATGTATCAATTGATTCTCGAATCATTTCTAGGACTAAAACGTGAAGGCGATGAGCTCTGGTTTGAGCCATGTATTCCTGCAGAATGGAACTCATTCAAAGTAAAGTACCGGTTTAAGAACACCCATTATTACATAGACGTGATTTCGAGCACAGACCATAATCAAACAGCGATGGTAGACGGCGTTGAACAATCCAATGGGATCATTAAACTAATTGATGATAACGGAATACATGCGGTGATCTTAAAATGCCCTACTTTTACGGAAGACGCTGAACCGCCAACCGTCGGAACAGCACAGGCGCAACCAAATGAAAATCAGATTTAGAATAAATTGTAATTTTACATTATTTAGGAAAAATTAATATTTGGTTTTCAATTGTTTACGAGAAGAAGTTAAAGTATAAATTTATTTTCATCTATGAGGATTTTTGCCGTCGGAAGAAACTATGCCGAGCACATTAAAGAATTGAGTAATGAAAAACCTGATGAGCCTGTTATTTTTACGAAACCAGATACTGCCCTGATTCGAAATAATGCGCCATTTTACTATCCATCTTTTTCGAAGGACGTCCACTATGAAGGTGAGCTTGTGTTGAGAATCTGCAAAGAAGGAAAGAACATAGAAGAAAGATTTGCCGGAAAGTATTACGATGCCATCGGTTTCGGTGTCGATTTTACGGCGCGAGACTTGCAACAGAAAGCAAAAGAGAAAGGATTGCCATGGGATATTGCAAAGGGTTTTAATGGCTCTGCGCCCGTTTCAGACAAATTTATTCTTATAAACGAATTTAAAGATTTGAAGAATATCAACTTTAGTTTGAGCGTAAACGGAGAAATCAAACAACAAGGCAATACAAGTCTTATGCTTTTTAGTTTTGATTATATAATTTCGTACTTATCAAAATTTTTTACGCTGCGCACCGGTGATTATATTTTTACGGGAACGCCAAAAGGTGTTGGTCCGGTCAAGGTTGGCGACGTGTTATCAGGAAGTATCGAGCATGAGAAACTATTGGAATTTGAGGTCAGGTGAGTTCGTATTCTTATTTTTATTTTTTACGGCCACGCCATGCTTAGCACAAGCACAATTCAGTAAACCGGAAGAAAAGTTTCCTGCAGAAGAAACGTATCTATATCCGATTTATCCGGGACAACCCGGTTCGCTCGCGGGGACCATGGGCGAACTTCGAACAACACACTTTCACTCCGGTATCGATATACGCACGAACAATATGATCGGCATGCCCGTGCGGGCATCAAAGAGTGGATATATTTCGAGAATCACTTCAAGCGGTGTAGGTTATGGAAACGTAATCTATATCACCCACCCCGATGGCAACACTACATTGTATGCGCATCTCGATAAATTCAAGGGCGCTATCGCCCAGCACATTCTTGAAGAGCAATATCGGTTGAAATCAGGAGAAATTGATCTTTATTTCAAACCCCATCAGTTTACCGTAAATCGCGGTGACACGATTGGGCTATCCGGCAATTCCGGATCGTCCGGTGGGCCCCATTTACACTATGATATTCGCGACGCTGAAAACAATGCCCTCGATCCAATCAAAGTTGCAGGGTTTTCAGAATTAGTAGACAAATATCCACCAGCCGCTGAAAAAATTGCACTGCGGACGCTTGACATCCACTCCCGGGTAAATGACCGATTCGGAAGGTTTGAATTCTATGCACAACGTGTGGGTAATGATTTTATCATCGCCAACCCAATATCCGTAACCGGTAACATTGGCGTCGAGATAATTGCTAAGGATAAACTTGCCTACAACAGTCAGTTTTTTGGAGGTGTGAATTACATTGAACTGAAGGTAGACAGTCAGTTGATTTTCAAACAAGCTATTGATAAGGTAAACATTGCTGAAACACGGGCGATCTATACGCTCATGGATTTTAAAACCATGCGAAATAAAGGCACTCGCTTCTATAAACTTTACATTGACGATGGTAATAGTTTAAAGTTCTACAATGAATCACCTGGATCTGGCAAAATCAAAGTCAATCCGGCAAAACAATCCACGGTCGAAATAAAAATGAATGATAGCAATGGAAATGCCAGCTACGTTTCTTTTCATCTGAAGCCAGAGGAGTTGGCAAAGGAAGTACCAACATTAGAGAATCTTAAGGAAGAAGTAAGTTCGGATGTTGTTGAAAACATTCTGATGATAACTGCTAAACCTTGTGCTGCTGGCAACAAAGCTAAAATACATCGCGACGGAATTGTAAAAGAGATAGAACCTGATTATTACAACCAAAATCAAGCAGTGTACCTGATTGATCTGCGATCAACGATTCCGGATTCAGTTACCCTCTGTGACAAATCATTTTTGCCGAAGATAAACGCAACGGTTCCGTCGGGAACCGAATACAAGTTTTACGGCAACATTATGGACATTACGTTCCCGGGCGATGCGATATACGATACCTTATATCTGCATACCAATTACACATTAACGCCTGGCGGCAATGAAATATACACCATCGGAACACGCACTGTGCCACTAAATAAAAGCATACTTGTCTCACTTAAGACACGAAAAGAATATCCTAGAGAACGTAACCTAAGTGTATATCGCGTCGCCGGTAGAGGTTATACTTACCTTGGAGGGGAATGGGAGAACGATCGCATTAATTTTCATACTCGTGAATTTGGAGATTTCATGATCTTACAGGACTCTACTCCCCCTACAATCAGGCCGGTTTTTGTAAATAGTTCGTCGGCCAGATTTAAAATCAAAGACAACCTTTCGGGTATCGATCGCTTTGAAGCTACGCTTAATGAAGAATGGGTGTTAATGCATTATGACAATAAAAACGCGGTTATCTGGTCGGAAACTTTGAACAAAAAAATTCCAATGAGAGGAGTGTTTGAATTAAAAGTGACCGATAATGCCGGAAACACAAGTACTTTTAAACAAAAAATACCCTAGCCATGAAACTACAGCCGGGAGATAAAGCGCCAGACTTTTCTGTCAATGATGAAAACGGAAATGTGGTGAGCTTAAAAGATTTTAAAGGTAAAAAGCTGGTGCTTTATTTTTATCCAAAAGACATGACACCTGGTTGTACAGCAGAATCGTGTAATCTTCGCGATAATTATAAAGTATTACAAAAGCAGGGTTATGAGGTGCTGGGTGTGAGTACCGATTCAGAAAAATCGCATCAAAAATTTATCGCGAAAGAAAAACTTCCTTTTCACTTGCTTTCTGATCCCGATCGAAAACTTCACGATGCGTATGGTACATGGGTTGAGAAATCTATGTATGGCAGAAAATACATGGGCACTGCGCGAACCACTTTTTTAATAAATGAAAAAGGAATTATCGAAGACGTTATTCAGAAAGTGAATACAAAAGATCATGCCGCACAAATTCTAAAGTGATCGACTGCTCGTCAAGGTTGCATACTCCATTAGCTTCTTGGATATCTGAGGAACAGGTTCTATGTGGGAATACTTTTCTCCTGGATTGTGGAAGAGGGACTTTTTTATTTCACATTTGCACGCTAAACAGTCATCCGGTATATTCGCGCAAACTTTTTAAGAAATGACAAGCACATCAACGGGCGTTAGCCATCTCCAAAAACTTTGCAATCAAATTCGTAGGGACATTGTCCGCATGGTACATGGCTGTCAATCAGGTCATCCGGGTGGTTCGCTAGGCTGCACGGAATTTTTCGTGGCCCTTTATTTCAAGATCATGAAACATGATCCGAAGTTTAATATGAAAGGCGAAGGCGAAGATCTTTTCTTCCTTTCTAATGGACATATTTCACCCGTTTGGTATGCAACGTTAGCGAGAGCAGGTTACTTCGACGTAAAAGAGCTGTCGACATTCAGAAAACTTGATTCAAGATTGCAAGGACACCCAGCTACGCACGAACACCTCCCCGGTATTCGTATTGCTTCTGGCTCCCTGGGTCAAGGACTGTCAGTTGCGCTTGGTGCCGCGCAAGCAAAAAAACTCAATAAGGACGATCGCTTTGTCTACGTTCTAATGGGCGATGGTGAACAACAAGAGGGACAAATCTGGGAAGCTGCTATGTACGCAGCCCACAATAAAATGGACAACGTAATCGCTACCATCGACTATAATGGACAACAGATTGACGGCCCTGTGGATAAAATCTTGTCGTTACTGGATTTAAAAGCAAAATGGGAAGCTTTCGGCTGGAATGTTTTGGATTGCAAGGGAAATGATCTCGAAGATGTGATCAGAACCTTAGAACTCGCCAACAGTCAAGCAAGAAAAGGAAAACCTATTATGATTTTAATGAAAACCGAAATGGGTTACGGCGTTGATTATATGATCGGATCTCATAAATGGCATGGTGTATCGCCAAATGATGATGAATTAACCAAGGCATTAGCACAGTTGGAAGAGTGCCTCGGAGATTATTAGACCGTCACTGATTTACTAATTGACCGCTATTGAGGAACTGTACCTCAAATGCAATTCATTCCATTCATAAACGTTACTTTAGAGAATGGATTTTACTGCCAAATTTCTTGTTAAGCCCGGACTTTTAGTCCTGCTTCTGTTTCCCTTCTATTCTTCCTACAGCCAAACAAAAGTCCAGCAGAAGCTGCCAGAGAAAACGCGCATCTTATTTCTTTTGGATGCGTCTGGAAGTATGCTGGAACAATGGGAACGTCCCAATCAAACAAGATGGAGCGTGGCGAAGTCCATTCTCACTAAACTTGTTGATTCACTGGGTCAGAATACGAAGTTAGAACTAGCGCTGCGGGTATATGGTCACCGTTCACCACAGGAAATAAAAAATTGCAAAGACACATGGCTGGAAGTACCATTCAAACCCAGAAGTCACACACTAATTATTCAGAAACTCGAGGAGATCCGGCCCAAAGGTGTTACGCCCATCACCTACTCGCTGGAACAGGCAGCTAATGATTTTCCATCGAGCCCTGGTTATCGAAACATTGTCATTCTCATTACCGATGGGATAGAATCATGTGGTGGTGATTTATGCGCTACTTCAAAAGCACTGCAGCAAAAAGGAGTTTTTCTTCGACCTTATATCATTGGCCTGGGGTTACGCACAGAAAAGTCACTTGAGTGCGCCGGCAAATTTATTGATGCGAACACACCTGGTGAATTCAATAATGTTCTTAACGAGGCGATCGAAACAAGTTTTGCTAAAACAACAGTTAGTGTAGAAATACTCGATGCGAACAATCAGCCAAACGAAACGAATGTGAACGTAAGCTTTGTAAATTCGATGACGTCCCTTCCTATGTATGACTTTGTACACTATAGAGATAAGCAGGGCAAACCTGATACGGTTCAGATTGATCCTGTAGTAGACTATACCCTTGTAGTTAATACTATTCCTCCTATTATAAAGAGTAACATTGCCTTGGTGGTAGGCAAACACAACGTATTGACTATACCTGCACCCCAGGGTAATCTCGTCGTCCGGCAAGAAGGCAGACGCGATAATAATTTACAGGCATTGATACGCCAAAAAGGAAAGACCGAAATTATTCACACCCAGGGCAGCACTGAAGTCGTACGATACCTTACAGGAAGCTATGAAGTTGAAACACTTACACTTCCACGCCGCGTGTTTAGCGTGGACATTCAACCAAATAAAACTCAATCCGTTCTTCTACCCTCACCCGGTATTGTCAATTTTAATACCATCTCGACAGGTTATGGAAGCCTGTATGAAATTAATGCTGACGGAACTCAAACATGGGTCTGCAACTTAAATGAATTGAAGAACCAATTCACTTTGAGTCTTTTACCGGGTCAATACAAAATTGTCTTTCGTGTGAAACAAACCTCGGGAAGTAAATACACTGGATTTAAAAAATTTTCTGTCAAATCAGGTGTCACTTTAATGGTGAGCGTATTCAATTAGCAAAGTGAAACAGTCAAAAATCTAAGAAGGCTTCGCTAACTTTCGCATACTAACTTAATTTTTTGTTTAAACTGATTTTTTTGATTCATTAAGAACTTGGGTGTAGATTATTGTTTATTGCATATATTAATCAAAGGACGTTTAGGATTTGCTTATATACGCCCCAAGATTATTGACTTGAACCTGATATTTTTTTAATTCTCAACCTATCCATGACACTTTGGGATCTTGCTCTGCGCATTTCACATCAATGGTATTGGGTTGTTCCTTTTATTCTGGCATGGATCGGGGTAATCTTTACCATCCTGTTAGACAACAAAAATCCCACGAAGTCTATAGCATATATTTTATTGCTGGCATTGGTGCCAGTTGCTGGCTTAGTAGTTTATTTTTTTTTCGGAAGAGATTATCGAAAGCAGCGACTGTTTAACTTAAAAGGAGCAGTAGATAGCCCGATAATAGAAAGTTTTTGGACCGATCATCATGCAGAATTCGAACGACGATTTGAACAAACGGAAGCAGCCGTAGGCGATTTGATTGCACCGGCACGCCTGATTTTTAATCAGCACCAGGGATTTTTAACGGAAAATAATCAAATAAAACTTTTGGTTAATGGAGAACAAAAATTTCCGGAAGTATTGCGTTCGATTGAAGAGGCGAAGCACCATATCCACCTTGAGTATTATATTTTTACTTATGACGACGTAGGTAAAAAGATCGTGGATGCTTTAATCCGTAAATCAAAAGAAGGGGTTATTGTCAGAATGATTATTGATGATTTCGGATCTCCTAAAAAAAGGAAGATGGTTAAAAGGCTCCGCAAAGCGAAAATCGAAATCTATCGCTTTATGCCAGTCGTATTTCCTTTCCTTGCACAGGCTAATTTCAGAAACCACCGGAAAATTATTGTGATCGACGGAAGGGTTGGGTTTGAAGGTGGTATTAATATAGATGAACGTTATCTAAACAGCGGCAAACATGAATTATACTGGAGAGATACCCACATTAAAGTGGAAGGCCCATTAGTAAATCTGTTGCAGCTACAATTTCTTTTGAGCTGGCATTTTACCTCCAAAACCAATTTTCCTTTTGAGCAGCCATACTTTGGAAATAAATTTGAACACAAGGAAGGCGCAACGGCTACCCTGGTTGCAAGTGGGCCTGATTCGCCACGACCATACTGCATGGAAGCAATTCTCGCAGCTATTAACCAGGCAAAAAAACGTATTTGGATTATTACTCCCTATTTTATCCCTACAGATCAAATTCTTACTGCGCTACAGATTGCAGCAAGCAATGGTGTAGATGTTAGAATGATATTGCCTGGCAAATCAGATTCTCACATTGTTAAACACGCATCGCTATCTTATGTAAAACCATTAATTCGAAGCGGTATTAGAATATTTCTGTACGAAAAAGGATTTGCTCACGCGAAGACAATGACGTTCGACAATCAACTAACCATTGTTGGAACTGCCAATATGGATACCCGGAGTTTTTACATAAACTTCGAAATTGCTGCCATTATTTACGATCGTAAACTGTGCGAGGAGGTTGACCGGTCATTCGAAGTTGATTTACAAAACAGCAACGAAATCCATTACCAGGAATGGTCTAAAAGATCATTTTACAACCGACTTCTTGATTCAACTTGCCGCCTTATGACGCCCTTGTTGTAATCCGCTGTAGAGAATTTATGGGTTGGAGCCATGCTTAAAAACCTAACTATTTCAGCGCATCCTTTCGGAAGAATCCAAAACTTTAGCGATTTTCGCACCGCTTAAATTTTTAAAAATACTGGAAAAGAGCGCTTAAACCCATGACAAAATTAACATTTACTGAAAAGAAAGATACCCGATCAGGATTTGGTGTTGGCTTACACGAGTTAGGAAAAAAGAATTCCAACGTTGTTGCACTCTGCGCCGACTTAACAGGTTCCTTAAAGATGGACGCCTTTAAGAAAGAATTTCCTGAACGATTTTATCAAATTGGAATTGCTGAGGCAAATATGATCGGATTGGCCGCCGGCATGACCATTGGGGGCAAAATTCCCTTTACAGGAACATTTGCTAATTTTTCCACAGGCCGGGTGTACGACCAAATTCGTCAATCGGTGGCATACTCGGGAAAAAATGTTAAGATATGCGCATCTCACGCGGGCTTAACGCTTGGAGAAGATGGGGCAACCCACCAGATACTGGAGGACATTGGAATGATGAAAATGCTTCCTGGCATGACTGTCATTGTTCCGTGTGATTACAATCAAACCAAAGCAGCGACCATCGCATTGGGTGACCATGAAGGTCCGGCATATCTCCGTTTTGGTCGGCCCAGCTGGCCAATTTTTACGGCTGACCGTCCATTTACTATTGGTAAAGCCGATAAAATGATCGACGGTAAAGACGTAACCATATTTGCATGTGGCCATCTTGTATGGAATGCTGTTGAAGCGGAAGCGCAGCTGGCAGCAAAAGGCATCAGTGTTGAATTAATCAATATTCATACTATTAAACCATTGGATGTTGAAGCGATTCTTGCGTCTGTAGAAAAAACTAGGTGTGTTGTAACTTGTGAAGAGCATCAAATCAATGGGGGTTTGGGAGATAGCATTGCGCAGGTATTAGCAAGATTCAATCCTACACCCATCGAAATGGTAGCAGTGAATGATTCGTTTGGAGAGAGTGGTACGCCTACTCAATTGTTAAAGAAGTATGGACTTGGCCCCGAAAACATTGTTGCCGCTGTTGAAAAAGTATTGAAGAGAAAAAAATAATTTTTCATAAATAAAGCAAAAAAAGCAAAGCCCGTAGAGCTTTGCTTTTTTTGTTAAATAGATATCTAAGCTGTTATTACTTTTTAATAAACTTCATGCTACTGCGGGTCCCATTGCTCTCAACTGTCTGTAATAAATAGACTCCAGGTTTAAGATCATGTGTACTGATTATCCTCGAACTTGCATAGGATCCTCTGTACACGCTTAATCCATGCGCATCTGTAATCGATACGATAGCATTATTATCCACTTCGTAAGTCGCCTTTAAATACAACTCAGTCTCTACTGGCACGGGATATAGGACTAAATCACGTGTATTTTTTCCATGATTGATTTCTTCCTCAAATGCCGTCAGACGGCTGTTGCTATCTTTATTTTTATTGATCACCCTAAAATGAATGGTAAGCGGTTTTCCGGCCTCTCCTCCCCCATTTGGCCTGGCGTATGGTCTGGCAGTAACCGTATAGTGGCCCACTTTAGGCAACCACGGATTAAAATACGTTCCATAATTATCACCTGTAAGTGTATAAGGAAATGCATTTTGCATGTTGAAAAAATGGTTATTCAAATCAAATCTAACACTGCCTGGGTTTCCTTTAACGTTAGCTACTATCGTGGTTCCGTGGTATACCGGATCAAGGATATCGATGATGTCACCGTCATTTAAGCGTCTGATAAACTTTCCGGATGTATTTACGATGTCAAAACTCTCAGCAGCAATCAAACTTTCTGAAACTACTTTGAACCGAACTTCGTGAGACCTTCCGGCATATTCGTTTCGTCCGACTTTCATGTAAGGCACTGCACGAACGGTATAGTTCCCGGGCTTCACCACCCATGCATTATACGCACCATTGATATCGCCATTCAGAGCGTATGGTGGAACATTCTCCACTCTGAAAAACTGATTGTTTAAATAAAATTTTACATTGCTTACAGTAGGAAGATAGGTATAAGCAACAATGTTGATAGATTTGAATGCCGGATCTTTGATATTAATCTTTGAACCCTCTGTTAGTTGCATGAGGATGTTTCCTTTTGTATCAACTACGTCGAAATAAACAACCGCCGCCGAATTAATAATATTAACCTTAATAGTTTTTTCAACACCTTTCAAACCTTGCTTATTGGGTTTGGAATATACGACAGCCGTAATGGTGTGAATACCTGGGGCAAGGATTGGTGTATCGAAATCATAGGGATACAAGTTCTCGACGTGCCTGATATGATTGTCTACAATAAATTCAACGCTTCCGACATGTTTTGGGAAAGTGTGTGCCTGGAGGAGCAAGTCAGAAAAATTTGGGTTCACAAGATCGATTGCTACCGAATCGCCAAATATTGGTTCAGTGGTTCCAGTTTTTCCACTAAGTATTCCAAAAGCTGTTACTGATGGAGGGCCACTACTGATGATGTCAGCAACACTACAACCACCCTTATTGGCTTCGACTTTAAAATTCCCCAGACTAACCAATTGGTTGAGAATGTCTTCGCCAATGCTTGCAAATAATGGAAATAATCCACCGCATTTTGCCAAGGAAGAGTTTTGTGAAACATTAAGTTTTAACCCTTGATAGCTAGGACCGCCGCCAAAGAGTCCTTTTAGATTTGCCAACCCGTCGAGGTTTTCAAGTGATGCATTATTTTCAATAACTAGATTTTGCAGAGATCCTCCTTGGTAAAGTCCCGTCAGCGAAGATAGCCCGTCAATGTTTTTTAATGATGGATTACTCGAAATGATAAGGAAACCGCCAAAGTTATTGAGGAAATTCAGAGACGATAAACCATCAATATCGGCGAGGACCGTATTATCGGTAATGATCACATCTGAACCCTTACCATGAACGCTTGTTATAGAAGCTAAACCATCGATATTCTTGAGCGACGGGTTGTGGTCAATTTGCAAAGCGGCGAACGCATTACTGAAAATAAATTCCACTTGAGCAAAACCATCGATCGATTGCAGTTGGTCATTATAACTGATTGTCAAAGCCTCACTGATCCTTGTAAGGGATGAAAAACCATTGACGGTTTGAAGTATAGGATTATTTTTTATCAATATAGCTCCCCCCGCAGCCCTCAGCGATGAAAGGCCATCTAAATTTGTAAGCAGTTGGTTATCCGTAATTTCAATTGAATTCTTGCCTTCAGGGATAGCGATAACATGAAGCGTCGTCTCCTCCAAATCTGAAAGGCCATCAATATTTGTTAAAGCTGGGTTTTCCCTTATAAAAAGTCTTCCAACTCGACGTAACCCGGAGAGGGCATCCAATGTCTGAATGTCACTTCCAGATATCGTTAAGGAACCCGTTACTTCGGTACAGGAGAACGCGTCTACTTCAGCTTGTGAAGATAGGATAACGTCTCCGGAGCAAACTTGAGCAAAACATATCTCGCTATTAAAACATACACAGAAAATAGCAAGCAACGTGAGGAGGGTAGATTTTGTATTCATGGCTAATTTTTATAGTGGCAATCAACTTTTTACTAAATATAAATCCTTCCTACTATCAGAACGTGGGGATTAAAATATTTTTTTTATAAGCGCTTACATGGTAATGACTGGCTGCTATTTCTTGACAAACTCGGCCGTTCGTCTTAAATCATTTCCGCTTATCACTTCAAGATAATACAGGCAGGTTTCAAAGGCGTCGGGTTAGTACCTGAGAAATTCTGGTGCTTCCTTTTTAAATACGCTAATATTACTTTTTAATAAATTTTCTTATTATCGGAACGCCCCTGCCGTTGTCAACTGTCAGAAAATACACACCAGGATGGAGGTGTATCGTGTTGATACTTGACGCCCGCGAATAGATTCCCGTATAAACACTAATGCCATGAATATTGGCAATTGTTAGAGAAGCCCCTTCACCGATTTGATCCGCAATATCCACAAATAACTCATTGCCTACTGGCACAGGGTAAAGGATGACATCGAGTACACTGTTAGCTAAGGGTTCACCGTTATTTGATGGCGTTTCTATACCGACAATATTTTTGTCAATGACACTGAACGCAATTGTAAATGTTTTTCCTTCGATCCCGCTACCACCAGATTCTGAATATGGAGTTGCGGAAAGGATATAATCTCCAGCAGTTGAGAACCAGGGATTAAAATATCCGTTTTGATCGTTTGTCAAGGTGAAGGGAGCTTCATTTTCTGTACTAAAGTGCTCACCGTTTAAATGGAATTTAACGCTTCCTACCTGTGGTGTTGTTTTCGCGATAATTGTCATGGCTTTAAACTTCGGATCATCGATATCTATTTCATCACCGTTTTTTAATTCAGCTACCCTGTTTCCCAAGGTATCAACGATTTCGAAATCGACAATCAATGTGTTCATATCATCCGATACAACATCAAAATGTACTGACAGAGGTTTACCAGCATATTCTTCAGTTCCAATTTTAATATAGGGAACTGCGCGAATGGTATATCCTCCTGGACTTGTGTTCCAGTTATTGAATACACCATTAACATCGCCGTTGAAAGCATAAGGAACGACGTCTTCCACTCTGAAGAGTTTATCATTTAACCAAAATTTCACATTGCTAACGGTGTCCGGCTTTGTGTTCGCACGGATGCTGAAATTTTTGAAGTTCTGATCCTTAATATTTATTTGAGCGTTCTCTGTCAACGGCATCAATATTTTTCCAGACGAATCGACAACGTCAAAGCTCACAACAACTGCGCTATTTATTATTTGCACAACGCCTGACTTTCCAATTCCTTTAACGCCCTTGCCGTTTTCACCAGAATAAACATCAGCCATTAGCGTATGGCTACCAGGTTGGTACAAGGGAAGTGTGAATACAAAAGGCTCTTCATTGTCAAAATTCGATGGGCTTTGATCAAAACGAAATTCTACACTTTTAGCTGCATGGTCAGGTAGTGTCTTCGCTTGAATCAGCCAATGTATAAAATTGGGATCCGCGATATCAAGTATCACGGAATCATTGGCAAATGAACGGACTTCTTCACCAGTCCGTTCGTCAATTACTGTAAAGGACAAAATAGAAAGTGACCCCGCAGCCAAAATATCCTCAACAGTACACCCAGCACCATTCTCAGCAATAACAATAGTGCCGTTATTGACGCGTTTCAAAACTTCGTCCTCGCCTAGACTAGCGAAATATGGATATAAGCCATCACATTTTGTGAGGGAAGAATTCCTTGTCACTGTGATATATAGTGGAGGATCTGAAATATTACCCCTCAATCCCGAAAGCCCATCAATGTTTTCAAGTGCTGTATTATCGGTAATGCTTAATCCTCCGCTGAAACCTACGTTGAAGGTGGATAAAGATGATAGACCATCAATGTTTTTGAGTGCGGCGTTCCGATAAATAGAAACGCCAACGCCCCGGCCACCTGCAGAAATAGTTGAGAGCTTCGACAACCCGTTGATATTAGTAAGCAGTGGATTATCTCCGATTTCAACAAATACACGCGCGTACCCGTCTATTGTTTTCAAAGATGAAAATCCATCAAGCTCTGTTAACAATGGATTTTGGCTAATTATTAAACCTACACCGAAACTTGAATTTGAAAGCTTTGCCAATGTTTTAAATCCATTGACGGTTGCGAGTACTCCATTATTACTAACTTCAATATGTCCTTCAAGCTCGGTCAGCGCAGCAAATCCGTTTACGGACTCAAGCGCGGGATTATACTTGATCTGAACAGGTCCCTTTATTTTCTTTACAGAAGAAAAACCATCTACGCGAGTAAGGGCATCGTTGTTGGAGATCCAGACGGAGGAACCCATGCCTGTCCCAATTTCTTGCACATTAGACAAACCATTGATACTGGAAAGATTTTCGTTTTCATAAATTGCTAAACTTCCTACATAAGTTAGGGACGCAAAGGCATCAAGATTAAGCAGTTTATCGTTGTTTTGTATCCATAAATTTGCTCCAATAGAATCGATATACGAGAGTGCATTTATGTTGACCAATTCAGGGTTTTCATTAATGTATATATCTCCGGAAATTTCACGCAAGGATGAAAACCCATTTAAATCTGAGAGGTGTGGATTGCCGTTAATATTGAAATGATTTACACTCGAGAGTTTTGAAAAGCCGTCCAGATTGGTTAATGCACCATTTGCCTCGATGGATAAGCTTCCTGTAGCGCCAAGATCATCTTTGATGGCTATCATGGAATCAAAGCCTCTCACAGTAATCAATTTTAAATTATTGGCTATGCTGACCTGGCCTACCGTAGTAAGGTTTGCAAATCCACTTACGTGTTCTAAATTATCATTACTTGCTATGCGGAGTTCGCCGTGAATGGATTGAAGCGATGTGAATCCCCCGATCTCCATCAAATCGGAGTTGTATTGAATAGACAAAGGGCCATTTACCTCCGTTAGTGATGAAAGTCCATTTAAGTTTGAGAGGTTAAAGTTGTCGAGTATATACACGCCGCCAGCATGAGTTAATCCGGAAAGACCATCCACGTTTTGCAGGACAGTGTCATATCGAATTGATAAATAGCCCTCAATCCTGGTTAGTGCAGAGAGCCCATCCAGCGTTTTCAGGCTGGTATTTATCTCAATCAAAAGATTTCCATTTACTTTTTGCAACGCAGCAAGTGGTTGGAGACTTGTTATATCTTCACCTGAAATTGTTAAGTCACCCGTTACTTCAGAGCAATTAAACGCGTTGACCTCTGCTTGCGAGGAAAGTACAATGTTACCTGGGCAAACACTCGCGAACCCGTAACTATGGGTCACTGTAAAAAAATAGAAAGCAAAAAGAACTGAGAGGGTAAAGTTTTTTTTCATACCAACATTTAAAAATATCTACAAAAATATTCTTCCCGCCTTCTACAAATATGATTTTCATCATCTTATAGCCTGATTCATTCCTAATCGAATATTTGATGGTGTCACATACAATTCAGGCGCGTTCTGTTTGACTACTGTTTAACAAGGCAGCGATACTTAATGTTGACATGATGCAAACAATAAACTGCTTTGCGGGAATCATTAGCAATGTAAAATAAAAAGTTTGGAATGGTCTGCGTATGTAACTATAGTTACCTCCTTGATGGTTAATTCTTTATAAACTTTTTCACTTCTTGATAGCCCTCAGCGCCTACAACCTGCAGGAAATAAACGCCGGATCTAAGATTAGACGTATCTACCGCAGAAGGCCCTTTGTAGGTGTCTTTATAAACGACCAATCCATAAACATTTAAGATGGCAATCGAAATATTTTCTAAGGAAGCGCTTTCGATTACAACGTTCAACTGGTCGTCTACTGGTACAGGGTAAAGTGTTAGGACTGATGATTCATTTTTTGAGGGATTACTTTCCGTGTTACCTGGGATAACTCGCGCTGTGGACTCATTATTAGTCTTTTTATTAACGACCTTAAAATGAATAGTGCGAGAACTACCTGCGTTACCACCAGCCGAGGAAGCGGAGTACGGAGTACCCGTCAATGTATAATTACCAGCCTGCGGGACCCACGGATTAAAATATCCATTTTGGTCGCCTGTAATGGTATATGGCGGTACGTTTTCAGTTCTATAAAACTGATTATTCAAAGTAAATTTAACGCTGCCTACCTGTCCCGTTGTATTGGCAATGATAGTCATGGGTTGATCATTGCTGATGACATCGCCTTCATTTAAATGCCCGATAAAGTTTCCCGATGTATCAACAATATCATAACCAACAACTGCATAGTTTACGTTTTCTGAGACGACTTTAAAATGCACTTCAAGTGGCGTACCTGCGTATTCCTTACCTCGTATCCTGATGTAGGGAATAGCTTTAATGGTGTAGTCCCATGGATTAACTACCCACGGATTGTAAATTCCATTGATGTCGCCGTTAAATGCGTACGGCGGGATATTTTCGACTCTAAAAAACTGACCGTTTAACCAGAACTTTACGCTGGTAACAGGATCCGGAAAGGTGTTGGCCCTGATGCTGACTGATCGGAATGCGGGATTCTTAATATTGATTCGTGAATCTTCCGTGAGCTGCATTAGGTACTGGCCAGATGTATTTACAACATCAAAGCTAGAGATGGCAGCAGTGTTAACAACGATTAGGGTAAGTGTCCTTTTATTTCCTCTTTCGCCGGTTTTATTTGCACCGGAATAGACATTGGTCACAACCCTGTGGGTACCTAATTCCATAACAGGAAACTCAAAATGGTATGGAAACACATTTTCGACATGAGTAATGGAATTGTCAAATCTAAATTCGACACTTCCGACATGGGTGGGTAGCGTATTTGCACGCAGCACCAAATAAGGGAATCGGGAATTGGCAACGTCAATTGTTAACGTATCGTTGACGGAAGTAGATACATTATCATCAAACCCGCGATCAAATATTGAAAAATCAGATATTGATTGTCCCTCGCACGCGAGAATATCTTCTAACGTGCAGCCACCACCGTTACCAGAAAAGTCTAATTCTCTTATATCTGCAATTCGTGATGCTCCTATACTCTTGAACCAGGGAAACAAGCCACAACATTTTATTAGCGAAGGGTTATCTTTTACGCGAATAGTAAGAAGTTCCAGGATGCCGGTAGTTCCCCTATATCTCAAGGAAGAAAGGCCGTCAATATTCTCCAACAAATCGTTTCCACTGATTACGAGGCTACCTGCAATACCCCATTCGAATGTTGCCAGTGATTGTAACCCGCTTAGATTTTTTAATGCATCGTTATTTTCGATAACAAAACCCGCGCCTCTACCACCACCTAAAATTGTGGTTAGAGAAGACAGCCCATTGATATTAGTGAGAGCAGCGTTATTAACAATCCGCAGCTGCGCCCCCCGTCCTTCTATAATTTTCAAAGACGAAAATCCATCAAGATTTTCTAACGAAACGTTATGTTCTATGAATACTGCTGGCTCCACTGAGCCCGTTGTAACATATGTGACTTTTTGGAATCCTTTGAGGCTTGCCAGTGAATTGTTGTTAGCAACTTCCACAAGGCCATAGACGGTAGTCAAATTAGAAAATCCATTAATATCAGCTAGGGCATTGTTGTTCTTAATTACTATGCCACCAATAGTGTCTGCCGAAGTAAAACCATCAATACCAACAAGCGATGGATTATCAACAATCATCACAGAGTAAACATTACTGCCGATCTTATTCAGCGCATTAAATCCTCTAATATTTGTGAGGGAATTGTTATTCTCAATGAAGATCCCCCCGGGTGCCGCACTTACTAAAGCTGAAAATCCATTGATCTCGTGCAAGCTGGGATTGTTAGCGATCCGGATCGCTACAAAACCGCCGACATCCGTAAGTGAGGAAAGTCCATCCAAGTTTTGAAGGTTAGGATTATTTTCAATAACAAGGCCCCCAAACCGCACAGATCGCAACGAGGAAAGTGCATCAACATTGGTGATATCATTTCCGGAAATTATCAGCCTGCCCACAATCTCAAAACAATTAAAAGCGTTCACCTCTGCTTGCGAGGTGAGCGTAATATCACCCTCGCAAACCTTTTGGCCACATGCACCGCCAATCAAAATATCATTCACCGTGCATGCCGCACCATTTTCAGAAATGTTAAGTTCGGCAAGTGTCCCTTCGTCTACACTCTTTAAAAATGGAAACAGTCCGCAACACCGAGCCAACGAAGGGTTCTGGGTTACTATAAGCTTAAAAAGATCTATGATCGAATTACCGTCAAAAGTTAAGGAGGACAAACCATCTACATTTTCTAACAACTCATTACCACGGATAATTACGCTTCCGGCGATATCCCATTTTATCTTTGAAAATGAGGATAAGCCGTCGATATTCTTTAGTGCGTCATTGTTTTCAACCTCGAGGCTCGCGCCCCCTCTTGTAGTCAATATTGAAGTAAGCGCAAATAGACCGTCAATATTTGAAAGTGAAGGATTGTTAGTGATGCGTAAGGCTACATTTGGACCTTCAATGATTTCCAATGAGGTTAGACCATCAAGATTTTGCAACGCAGCGTTGTTATCAATAATCACAGCCGACGCTATTGCTGGTCTGATTTCTTTTAAGTTTTTAAATCCATTGATATCAATCAGCGAATTGTTACTTGTGATTTCTAAAATTCCATAATCAATGACTAGTTTTGAAAACCCGCTAACAGAAACCAATGCAGCGTTATTCTTAATCGAAATTCCCTGGATACTTTCAAGTGCTGAAAAACCGTTAACCTCAGCAAGAGATGGATTGGAAGAAATAGTCACCGCATAAGGAACAGTTCCGCCGACAGAAACTAATTCTCCAAATCCATTAATTGAAGCCAGACTATTATTTTCTTTTATTATTAGTGTGCCGGTGATTGAGTCAAGAGAAAAGAGACCATTGAGATTTGTGAGCATGGGGTTGTTTTCAATGGTTAAAGTCCCACCAATCGTCTTTAATGAAGACAGCCCTTCTATATTTATTATGTCACCTCCGGAAATTGTTAAGGAGCCAATTATTTTATTACACTGAAAGGCATCGACCTCTGCTTGTGACGTAAGTATTATATTACCCTCACATACTTGTGGGGTGCACGCTCCTCCTATAAGAATTTTGTTGACACTGCAGTCTGCCCCATTCTCCGAAATGTCAACATTGGTAAACCCTTCTTCTTCAACAATCTTAAGTAAACCAAACAACCCGCAACAACGACCCAATGATGGATTATCTGTTACTTTCAATGAAAATGTAGATATGTATTCGTTCCGAAATACAACATGTCCTAGTGCATCTACATTTTCAAGAGCAGCGTTATTCGAAATTGAAATTATACCAGTGCCTTTTGGTGCCGTCAAGATTCCCCATCTAAGTCCGTCTAACGAAGCAAGCCCATTAAGATTTTTAAGTAATTTATTATTGTTGATGAACAGACCTGCGTCTTTCCAAATTGTTCCAATTTCCTGAAGCGACGACAGCCCATTAAAACCAGTTAATGCATCGTTATTATTTATGTAAAGAAAAGCGCCGCCGGTACCAGAAAGAGATTTTAATGACGAAAAGCCATTGACACGTTCTAATGAGAAATTTTCCTCAATCCTAAGCTCGACAGGATGATAAATTGCCCCTGCTGAATATGAATACATTTCCGTCACATTATTAAATCCATCAATTGACACAAGCGCAGCATTGTTGGTAATCGAAATACTATGTGCCTTCTTAAGCATGGGAAATCCATTAATGGAAGTAAGCGACTCATTTCCATAGATGATAATATTACCTCCAACGCTGTCCAGCGATTGAAATCCATCCAAGTTGGTGAGCATTGGGTTATTCGATATAGAAAAACTTGCCGATCGGTCTTGCACACCAGTTTTCGAAAGCGCTGATAACCCATCGACGTTTCTAAGATTAGGATTATTTTCTATAACTAAGGCTCCCACTTTTTTCAAAGACGAGAGCGCATCAAGATTTGTAATATCATTCCCTGTAATTCTTAGGAACCGCCCCACTTCCGTGCAGTGAAACGCGTCGACCTCGGCTTGAGAAGTCAGGATTACATCACCCTCGCAGGATATGGCCGAGGGCAATGCTGCGGCTACTATGCGATTGGTAAGGTAGCCAGTACCGTTGCCGAAGCTTTTAACTATATTATGAATGTCAGGACCAGAAATATTCAGCCTTCCATCTACTTGTGTACAGGTGACGGCGTCGACTTCCGCTTGAGAACTAAACGTGACATTACCGTGGCATACCTCCTCCGTAAAGGACCGGCCTGACACTGACATAATAAGAACAAAAAAAGCAAGGATGGAAAGGGTAATTTTTTTCATAACAACGTCTTTAGGGGATGACCTTCTAAAGATCAGTTGATGCTGATTTCAAAGAGATGACAATTATTGTAAAAAGCAGATGACAATCATCATAAAATACGAATGACCAGTAGAAGGGTCATTACAACCGTCAATTGCTTTCAACACTTCTGCCAAATAATACGAAAACCTTTCAGGGATTTGCCGTTTGGAGAAACCCACCAGCGCTTTGGGCAATTAAAATTTATACAACAATTTTGTTTTCAAGAGAACTTGGTTTAAAAAATAAGCAGGCTTATTCACTGGCCCGTGTAAAATAGTAGGCAAAACCCAGCGAGAACGTTCCATAGTTGAGATTGAAGCTATTATATTTCCCATCACGTGAAAGATTTTTTGTGTATGCATAATTGAGGTATCCTATGCCCGCTTCAATGCCCCACTTTGGGTCTGGAAAGAATATAAAAGTTGGTTTAATGGATATATTTATACCATGATATTTTACTTCATCGCCTCCTGAAAACTGGCTTTCTGTTTTCTGACGGCCTCTGCTATAACTTACGTTTCCGCCCAACATAAAATAGAACCTCTCAGAAATCACAAAATACCTATTCACAAAAAAACCAAGAGAATAATTCTGAGTGGTATTTTTAAATGAATTGTCAGCATTTTTTTGATAATAAGAAGTGTAGCTTATGGCTCCCCCAATTGCAACCTTATTATTTAAAAAAAAGCCAACTGCTGGCATCACTTCAAAGGAGCTTGATCTATAGTTCGATCCGGCAATATTTGAGTCCTCTGAGTTCTTTTGATTGTTGAAGGAGAAATTGCCTCTGATAAATTTATCACCTTCCGTAAATTGTGCTTGCGTCTTAAGTGACAAGAGTAACAACAGACTGAATAATGCGGAATTTACAACAGTACGTAACATATAATTAATAGGAGTTAATTGAAAATTAAGGAATCGGAATTAGATGAATCCATGGCTTGGCTTCAACTATCGCAGCTTACAATCACATACAACTTCTGTTAGTAAATTAATAATAAATATTCATCATTGAAATAATTGCCGCGCCAATGAGGCAGATTTTTTTGATTAGTAACTTCAACTAATTTAATTCGTTAATTTTATCTAGTTGATCGGCAACTAGCATTGATTGCGTCACTACCACCAATAAACAAATGGATACACAACCCCAGCAGGTAACGGATTCAACTAAACTTCAAGAACTGGAGTCTTTTCTTGAATTAAACAACCTTCCTTTTACAGACCTAACATTAGAAGGCAATGTCTTTTGGAAATATTGCGACCCTCAAGGAAATATGGTTGGATCAGGAGGACTTGAGATGTATGGTGACGTTGCCCTACTGCGATCTGTGGCCGTACGTCAAGCCGAGCGCAGCAAAAATCTCGGATCAAAAATTGTAAACAAGCTCCTTCAGCATGCAAAAGAATCAGGCATTAAATCCGTATTTCTGCTGACTGAAACGGCCCACGATTTTTTTTTGAAAAAAGGATTTACAGATCTGTCGCGGGATGAGGTACCCATTGCGCTTAAGACATCTTCCGAGTTTTCTTTCGTTTGTCCTGCATCGGCCAAATGCATGGTCTATCATCTTTCATGAAGATCTGAAATGTCCTTGCCGACGATCAACTGTTAGGAATAACAAAAATTGTCCGCATTCCATCTGAATTCATAAATCCATTACATTTGCGTTTCATTTCCAAATCATGAAACTCAATAAGTACTTTGTAATCGATTTCGACAGCACTTTTACGAAGGTTGAAGCCTTTGATGTGTTAGCGGACATCTCCCTAAGTGACCACCCAGAACGGGAAGCCAGGAAAGCCCAAATTGTACAGATCACTAATCAAGGAATGGACGGCTCCATTTCTTTTCGAGAATCACTTGAGAAAAGACTTAATTTACTGGCTCCGAATAAAAAGCATTTGCCCTTTTTGATTACAAAACTCAAGGGTTCTGTTTCAGAATCCTTTAAAAGAAATAAAGAATTCTTTCAACTACACGCTGACAATATATATATCATTTCCAATGGCTTCAAAGAATTTATTGAACCTATCGTCACAGAGTTTGGTGTTAAACCCGAAAACATTCTGGCTAACGAATTCAGATTTGATGATACTGGAAAAGTGATCGGATTTGATCAGGACAATCCGCTATCTGCAAACGGCGGCAAGGTGGAACAACTTAAAAAGCTTAACCTGCCAGGTGATATTTACGTTATTGGTGATGGTTACACCGACTATGAAATTAAACATGCGGGCCTTGCCAACAAATTTTTTGCCTTCACCGAAAACGTAGAACGTGAAAATATAAAAAGTAAAGCTGACCACATAACGCCAAGCCTAGACGAATTTTTATACTTAAATAAATTGAACACAGTGATCTCTTATCCTAAGAACAGGATTAATGTACTCCTTCTTGAAAATGTTCACCCTGTTGCTGTAGCTTTGTTAAAAGCTGAAGGCTTCAATGTGGAAACATACCATGCCGCCCTCACGGAAGATGAATTGTGTGAGAAAATTAAGAATGTATCGGTGTTAGGAATTCGTTCCAAAACGCAGGTGACGGCAAAAGTACTGGAAAATGCGAATCGCCTAATGGCCATTGGCGCGTTTTGTATTGGAACAAATCAGATCGACTTAAAGACTGCTACAAAAAAAGGTATTGCTGTCTTTAATGCGCCATTTAGCAATACCCGCTCCGTTGTTGAGTTGGCAATCGCAGAAATGATTCTGCTCATGCGAAACATCGTGGACAAATCGGTGAAGATGCATAAAGGTGTGTGGGACAAATCTGCAAAAGGAAGTTTCGAGGTTCGAGGTAAAAAATTGGGACTCGTAGGATACGGAAATATCGGAACACAACTTTCTGTCATTGCAGAGTCATTGGGAATGAAAGTATTGTATTACGATGTAGAAGAAAGATTGTCGCTTGGCAACGCAGTGAAATGCAAATCTCTGAAGGAAGTGCTTGAGCAAGCAGATGTTATTTCACTCCACGTTGATGGCCGCGCTTCTAATGCCAATTTAATTGGTGCAAAAGAATTTTCCCTAATGAAAAAAGGGGTAATCTTTATTAATCTAAGCCGCGGACACATCGTAGATATACAAGCCTTACGCGAAAACATCCTCAGCGGCAAAGTAGCTGGTTGTGCCATTGACGTATTCCCACAGGAACCGGTTAGCAATGACGATGAGTTTGTATCTGACCTCCGTGGACTTCCCAACACCATTCTTACGCCTCACATTGGCGGAAGCACTTCTGAAGCACAGGAAAACATCGGTAACTACGTTCCGGGAAAAATTATGGATTACATTAACACCGGCAGTACATCCAATAGCGTTAGCTTCCCGAACATTACGTTGCCAATACTGGAAAACGCCCATCGATTAATTCATATTCATAATAACGTCCCGGGTATCTTGGCAAAGATCAATCAAGTGCTTGCTGAAAATGGAATTAACATTGTTGGCCAATATTTGAAAACCAATGAGTCTATTGGCTATGTTATTACGGATATTAATAAACAATATGATAAAGAAGTAATCGCTAAGCTTAAAGCCATTGAGGATACCATCAAGTTCAGAGTGTTATATTGATATCAATTCGCACTCAAAAAAATCGTCTGGCTGAGCAATTAGCTGGACGTTTTTTTTGTAGAAGAAATGCAACATTGCGTTTATGAATCTTTTCTACAGCTGGCAGATTTCATTCGTGCAGGCAACATTAACACTATTTTGCATAAGAGGCACATGATTTGACCGGTTGATGATCATAACTGCATAATTATGATAAAAGTGATTGCCTTAATTCTAACATTGGTAGGATTTGTCGGATTAATTCTGGGTGTCCTAGGTATTTTTGGAAAGGACCTGGTGGCGTTAAGTCCTTGGGCATTGGCTATTTTGGGTCTTATTTTCTTCGGATCGGGAGTAGGATTGCTAAAGAGAAGAAGAGATACGGACGAGATTTAATTCTTCGAAGACTACCTTGATGAGGAAAAGACCACTTGCCAAAGTGGTGTGCATGAAACGCATTAGTTGACCCGCTCAAAAAATCCGTTAACTTTTGTCAGCTTTATTGTATCCCCATTGCAATCAATTCCCTTATCAACTTCAATGACGGAATATCCTCGGCAATTCTTCTTTTCTGCTATTTCCTTGGCTTCAATATTTTTAAAATTCGCACCCGATAATATTATGGTGGTAACCGCGATTCCGACAATTATAACTGAACGTACCATGCTTTTCCTAATTAAGTGTTCCAACTTTAGACACAGACTTTAAAGAAAAAATTATACCATGTACATTTTAGGCGATACGACCTTGATCTGCGGGAAGCATTGTAGAATAATTACCCGATAAGCCACAATGAGAGCAATTGGCACCGTTTGCGGGAATAACTAGCACTCGGTAGGTAAATAGGTCTTATGAAATTATTATAGGCAGCGGGTATAAAAATTGCCCTGTTAAAACAAATTAAAAAACATGTACGATTCAACAGTTATAAACGCATTAAAAGATGTGTTGATTAAACGCGATGAAACTATCGCTGTTGCCGAGAGTGTGACGGCTGGCTTTTTACAGGCAGCACTTAGCTCAGCAGAAAATGCATCGAATTTTTTCCAGGGTGGAATTACAGCATACAATATCGGCCAAAAGGCACGTCATTTACACATCGAGCCTATCCATGCCGAGCGTTGTAATTGCGTATCAGATAGGATCGCAGCTCAGATGGCTCTGGAGGTAACTCAACTCTTCGCGAGTGATTGGGGAATAGCCGTTACCGGATACGCAGCACCAGTGCCGGAATGTTCAATAAACGATCTCTTCGCGTATTATGCGGTTTCATACCGCGGGACATTGAAAGCGGTAGAAAAAATAAAAGCGAAAAAAGATGACCCGATGAAAGTGCAGGTATTTTATGTAAATCAAATACTCAACGACTTTCACCGGTTGATGATGAAGGATAAAAATCAATCCTCCTTTTCCATCAATGATCTTAACTCGATCAATTCCAAATTCGCATCTGCAGGTCCGTTGAGCACTTCTCCTTCAATCGAGTAGCGTGCACCGTGGCACGGGCAATCCCAGGATTTTTCTGCCGCATTCCATGCTACAGAGCATTTCATGTGTGTGCAAGCAGGATTAACTGCATGTAACGATCCCGTTGTATCCTTGTAAAGCGCCATTGTTTCATTGTGAAGTTTCACCACTTTCCCTTCATCCAGGGCCAATGAAGAAATTTCTTCAAGCTTTTCAGTAGCGAACCACTTGCCCACAAATTGAGCGACCACATCAGTGTTATGTTTTACAAATTCAGTAAAGCCAGCGACTGGCTTAATTCGGCTTGGGCTAAATAAATCAGAATAGCGACTCTCGCCTTTTAGTATAAGACTGCTTAATTCCAAAGCTGCGACATGACTATATGTTATTCCGTTACCACCGTAGCCCGTGGCAACGAAAACGTTGTCTTTTGCGCCAGGCAATTTGCCGATATAGGGTAACCCGTCGACTGGTTCATAGTACTGAGACGACCAGCGGTGCGTGATCTCCGTAACATTGAAGTGGGTGCGTATATGGCTTTCAAGCTGTAAAAAGCTTTTGTTTGTATTTGAATTTTCACCCGTTCGATGATCCTCACCGCCTACAATAAAATATCGTTCGCCATCAATTTCTTGTGTTCGATAATAGTGATATGGGTCGTACATGTCATAAACAAGCCCTGTCGGATAATCGTCTCCTTGAAGTTTTACAGCCATTGCATAACTGCGATAAGGAGAACATCTCAGGTGAAGCAAGTTGATGCCAGGCGGTATGTGGGTAGCATATACCAATGTTTTGGCGTTGATATTTTCAAGCGTAGTTTCAATATTTATTATATCGCCTTCTTCAATGTCAATCACTCTGCACTGTTCAATGATCAGACCGCCTAGGTTTTCAAATTCCTTTGCCAATGCTTGGACATAACGAACAGGATGGAATTTACCTTGGCCAGTAATCTCTAGAGCCTTACGGAAATTAATGGGAAGTGGTATTGTATTGGAGAATTTGGTTTCCACGCCAACCTCATTGCAAGCGCTTTGTATGTCGTTAAGCTCTTTGGTCTGTTTTTCATCCTGAGAAAAAAGGTATGCCGAAGTCCGTTCAAAGCCGCAATCAATCTTGTATGCAACCGCATTAGCCTCGACAAGGGATATTGCGTCTTTTGCACACTGCGCAACGAGTTGTGCTCCGTCCTTTCCAAAGTCTGAAATGATTTTAGGATATGGGTTATCCATAAGGGTATTCAAGTGAGCAGTAGTCCCACCGGTAGTGCCAAAACATAAATTTTTGGCTTCAAGAATAATGCATTTCTTTCCCTGCTTTTGGAGTTGAAGTGCCAGTGTAACTCCTGTAATACCACCTCCCACAATCGCTACATCAAAAACAGAATTTAATATTTTAGCTGAAAGGCTTGCGTAACCGTTTGTTGTATCTTGCCACAAACTCGAACAATTTCCATCCCTTGGTATCATAGTGTAGTTTTTTTAGATGAGTCTTAATGACGTAAGTAAAGTCAATTTCCTTGCCACCTAAATCGCTATCAAAACGCTTAATGCAATCATGTATTAATAGTATACATGTGTACATTTCTCTACACGGCGGTTCACTGAATGAGAGCGCAATTCTATTTTCAACCGATTAGATGACAAATCTTTCTACTTATCGGCTCATGCGCTCATCAGCTTTATAACGTGTTAATCCGTGATTTTAGAGTTTGGTCCAGGAACGTTTACTTTGTTCGGTTGTGGAACCAAAAATTCCAACAAACCAGGATGAAGTTCTATTCTTACGTCGGCGGGTTTATCTAATAAGATATGTTCGTCATCTACATGAAGCGCCGTGCCTTCCCAGTAAATCTGTATTTTTTTTGCTTTGAGCACTGTAAAAAACGGCGCCTCCTTTTTTCCCTCCAGTTTTCCTTTTAAATAGTCAGCGAACTGCTGGCGCTGGCTTTCTGTTATGAGAACCACATCAAACGACTCATCTCCAGGGTCGGCGAAAGGGGCAAGTTGAAGATTTGGACCAATCGAACTCGTGTTCATAATTTCTACCAACAAAAATTTTCCGGTGTAATCTTCGCCATCAATATTTAATCTGCAAAGCTTTGTTTTATATCTAAGAATAATGTCATAAAGAATTTGCCATGCAACTTTGATCTTTTGTTCCGGTGATTCGAATGAGCTTTTATCCAGTTTTCCCATCTCTTTCATTAGTCTGGGAAAGACACCATGCCCATAGCTCTCTATAAAAAACTTATGATTCTTTATTCCCTCAATTCTACCAACGTCGTATTTTTTCACCTCATGCTGTTTCCAGCTTTTAATAATCTCTTCGGCACCTCCTGTGATGCCAAGTGTTTTGGCAATATTGTTTGCCGTTCCTAAGGGTAAAAGCGCGATGGGAAGCTTTTTGTCAATTACTTTTCTATCCAGCAGCTCACCGGCCAGTTTCCGAACGGTGCCATCTCCACCTGCAACAATTATAAAGTCAATATCTGTCGACTCAATTTTATCCCAAGCCTTATCCCAGCCCTTCTTCTTTGTGGATAAATAACTACACTTGTAGCCTTCTGCCGCAATGGCGTCCATCAACTCTTTGTCGGAATTGTCCCCATCGCCAGCATTCGGATTGTGTAAAACCTTTGCACTTTTCATGAATCATATTTTTTCAAGACATATTAGCAATTACATGCCAGGAAATTTTAAGTGGCATGAATATTTGGTTACAGGCTAACAAAACAGCCGTCACTCCGTGCTTTGTCTTAAGTCTTATTCAAATTACTGACTACACATTAACATTTAAAAATATATATACATGAAAATACTGGTAACAAATGATGATGGCATTTACAGTCCCGGAATTGCCGCCCTGGCAAAGATCGCTTCCAGGTTCGGTGAAGTACGGGTCGTAGCTCCCGACGTTGAACAATCATCCATGGGACACGCTATTACAGCATCCAGGCCGTTGTTCTATAAAAAGTCGCCCATAAACTTTGAAGGTATAGAGGCCTACAGAGTTAACGGTACGCCTGCTGACTGTGTGGCCTTGGGATCTCATTTATCGCCTATCGATGTGGTTTTATCAGGTATCAACATGGGTTCAAACTTAGGAAACTCAATGTGGCATTCAGGAACATTGGCAGGTGCCAAACAAGCTGTATTATTGGGAATGAAGGGAATTGCCCTCAGCACCCCAGCAGGAAAGTCTGAACCTGATTTCAACGCATTGGAACCGTTCGTTGAAAAGACACTAGCGCTCTTGTTAGAAAACCCGGACTTGAAACTTATTAACGTGAATTTTCCAAAAAAACCAGTAGGCATACGGTGGACACGACAATCAGTAAGGCAATACGATGGCAAAGTCGTACCGGGAACAGACCCGTTGGGAAGGAAACACTATTGGTTTACAGTGGTGCCCTTAGAACCTGCTGAAGAAGGCACAGATCGATGGGCCGTTGACCAGGGTTACGTTTCAATCACACCGCTGCGATTAGATTTAACCAATGAGAAAGAATTATTCCAGGCTATTCAGAAACAGCCCGTCGCATGAAAACTTTTTTATTTAAAAGTTTTCGTGAAGGCTGTTTCATCAAAACCTAGCGCGATTACCTTATCATTAACTTCAATCAAGGGTCGTTTAATGACACTGGTTTTTTCTTTCATCAAGACAAGTGCAGCAGCTTCATTGGTAATTTCCTTTTGAACGGATTCGTCCAGTTGTCGCCACGTGGTTCCTCGTTTGTTCACAAGGCTCTCCCATCCTACTTGCTTGCACCAGCTTTTGAGTTTCGCGTCCGTGATTCCCTTGCTTTTATAGTCATGAAACTCAAATTCAAGATTATGTCTTTTCAGCCATTCAATCGCTGACTTAACGGTATTACAGTTTTTGATTCCGTAAACGATCATATCTTTTGTTTAATTGAGCACAAATGTAAAATTAGTGTTTCAGAAGCTTATTCTCAGGTCAAATGTTTTACGCAACTTTCTTATGAGCGCTTCTGATTCCTCAAAGTTCAAGGTTTGTTGTCCATCGCTGGCTGCTTCCTCTGGTTTTTGATGTGTTTCATAAATGATTCCATCTGCTCCAGCCATAACAATTGCCAAAGCGATAGGATCTACAAATTCACGTATACCTATACCGTGAGAGGGATCAGCGACAACTGGCAAGTGCGTCTTCTCCTTCAATATAGGGATTGCATTGACATCAAGGGTATTACGGCTTGCCCGCTCGTAGGTCCTGATTCCCCTTTCACATAAGATTAGTTTTTCATTCCCAGCAGAAAAAACATACTCCGCCGAATACAAAAGTTCTTCGATTGTACCAGAGATACCTCTTTTAATCATGACTGCTTTGTCAACGCGTCCAAGTTCATCAAGCAAGTTGAAGTTTTGCGTATTACGAGCACCGACCTGAAATACGTCTACATAATCGTACATCGCCTCAATCTGACTAACCTGCATTACTTCACTAATGATCTTAATTCCTGCCTTTCGCGCTAAAGTGTGCCACATCTTCAAACCTTCTACTCCCATTCCCCTGAATGCATACGGGGAACTTCGTGGTTTAAACACACCGCCGCGCATAATCCTTACGTTGTTCTTCACCAAATGGCCAATCGTCTGTTGAACTTGTTCCTCGTTCTCAATGGAGCACGGACCTGCCATAATAGATAACGAACCATTCCCAATTGTGACGCCATCACCAAGGTCTATATGTGTCCGATTTACTTTCCATTTTCGTGATACCAGTTTATAGTCATCAGAGACACGGTGGATATCTTCAATACCGGCCATGTGCCCGAGTTGTCGGAGATCAAATTCCTTTTTACCAATACAAACCAGGTAGTCGCCCTGCTGAGTTTTTACTTCTGTTGTTTTATAACCCAGACTTTTGACTTTGTTAAGAATGGCTTCTTTTTCCGATGTAGCAATATTCTTTTTTAGTTGTATGATCATAGCGACGGGATAAAAAGCTTAATGAGATTGTCCATTCTTTAATGATTTTACAAATGCTGAAATATCTCTTTTCAGGTCTTTTGAATTTTTTAGCAGATCTACAAAGGCACTTCCAACAATGGCACCTGCACCATATTTAGTGGCCATTGAAAAAGTATCGTGGTTCGAGATTCCAAAACCAATTAGGTAAGGATTCCTAAGCTTCATGTTCTTAATGCGATCGAAGTAATCGAGTTGTTGTTTTTCAAATTTTCCCTTAGCGCCGGTGATGCTCGATGCAGAAACTGCGTAAATAAATCCATCGGTTACCTGATCTATTTTTCGGATACGCTCCTCAGACGTCGTAGGTGAAATCAAAAACGTGTTGCTAAGGTTTAACGAATCGAACAATTTTTTATAATGTTCAAGATATTCATCCATCGGCATATCGGGAAGAATTACACCGTCGACTCCTGCTTCGGCTGCATCCTTTGCAAACTTTTCAATTCCATATTGTAATACCGGGTTGATATAGCCCATCAATATAATCGGTATATCAACTGTTTTTCTGATTTGCTTTACTTGCTCGATCAGCATTGAAAGTCTCATGCCATTTTTCAATGCCACTGTATTACTGGCTTGAATGGTGGGGCCATCCGCTACAGGATCTGAGTATGGTATCCCAATTTCGATTATATCGGCACCTGCGCTCGCTAACGATTCGGCTATTGTGACAGTATCTTTGAGGGCTGGAAACCCTGCTGTGAAATACATCGAGAGAATTCCTTTTTTATTATTAGAAAGAAGGGTTTTAATTCTATTTTTCATCGGTGTTAAAAGTGTTGAAGTGTTGGAGTTCATAGTGTTGAAGTACAGTACTTCCTGGGCAGAACTTCGGAAGTTATTTATCGTGTTTAATACTTTCCCCACTTAATATATGTTTCCAAATCTTTATCTCCGCGGCCAGAGAGATTGACGACGACGACATCATCTTTCTCAAACTTAAATTGGCTTAATCCTGCCAATGCATGGGCGGACTCTAACGCCGGTATAATACCTTCTGCCCGACTTAACTCGATGCCGGCCTTAAGCGATTCATCGTCCGTTGCACTAATGAATTTTACACGCCCCCCCTCAAACAAATGCGCATGCATCGGTCCGATACCCGGATAGTCGAGACCTGCAGATATGGAATGAGGTTCTACAACCTGGCCATCGTCTGTTTGCATCAAGATGGTTTTGCTTCCATGTAACACGCCGGGTTTACCTAGCGCGGTGGTAGCCGCAGACTCACCAGATGTCAATCCTTTACCCGCAGCTTCAACGGCAACCAGGTTGACGTGTTCGTCATCCAGGAAATGATAAAAAGCGCCAGCCGCGTTACTTCCTCCTCCGACGCAGGCAAATACGTAATCAGGAAAGGAATTGCCGATTTCCTCTTGAAGCTGTTTTTTAATTTCCTCGCTTATAATCGACTGGAATTTTGAAACCATGTCAGGATATGGATGCGGCCCTACAACGGAGCCAATGATGTAATGTGTTTCCGTTGGATTATTGATCCAGTGCCGCATCGCTTCATTGGTTGCATCTTTTAATGTCATGCTTCCGCTCAAAGCAGGAATAACTGTAGCCCCCAAAATACGCATACGCTCTACGTTAGGACGCTGTCGCTCCATGTCCACCTTCCCCATGTATACAACGCACTCCATACCCATCAGTGCGCACACCGTAGCAGTTGCGACACCATGCTGACCTGCCCCAGTTTCTGCAATTATTTTTTGTTTGCCTAAGCGTTGTGCCAAAAGGATCTGGCCTATGGTATTGTTTATTTTATGTGATCCAGTATGACACAAATCTTCACGCTTCAAATAGATCGTGGCATTGTAAATATTGGACAGGCGCTTTGCCAGGTACAACGGTGTTGGCCTGCCGACATAGTCCTTTAGCAACTTATGAAAGTCACGCTGATATTCAGGGTCATTAATGATCTGCAAATATTTTGTGCGCAATTCCTCTACATTGGGATACAACATTTCGGGAATGAAAGCGCCTCCGAATTGTCCGTAGTATCCTTTTGCGTTGACGGTATATTTCATGTTTTAGAAGTGTTGAAGTGTTGAAGTTCTAAGTGTTGAAGTAGTGGTAAAAATCTCTTTTTTTTGACTTATCACAGTTCGAAGTTCGTAGCTATTTGTGTTATGCTTTTAATTTTTTCTAAGCTCTTTAATCCGGGGCTAAATTCTACACCGCTGTTTAAATCGAGTGCGTGAATGTTCATACTAACGATGTCGTTTACGTTATGTACATTCTCAGGGGAAAGTCCACCGCTGAGAAAAAAAGGGATCTCCTGGTCATACTTTCTTAAAATATTCCAATTAAAAGTCTCCGCGTTGCCGCCGTAGAATTTTCCTTTGGTATCGAAAAGAAAGTAGTCTACTGTTTTTTTAAAAGGTGTTGTCTCATCGAATGTAAATTCATCATTCACCGAAAAAACTTTAATGACACCGAGGCCGGCTGCCTTTAACTCTTCGGCTTGGGCTACCTTTTCATTTCCGTGCAATTGAATAAACTCGAGCCCAATTTTTTTTGCTTTTAATAAAATTGTAGCATTTCCTTCGTTCACAAAGACACCTACTTTTTTGATAGAACGTGGCAAATTTTTTGGAAGTGAGAAATCTTCTCCCACAAAGCGTGGTGACTTGGCATAAAATATAAAACCAAAATATTGTGGGCTCAGTGTTGCAACTTCCATGATGTTTTCATGATCACGCATGCCGCATATTTTGATTGCTATATTTTTTTTCTCTCCCATGTTACGCTACTTTTTGACCAATTGCTTTTCGCAAATCATCTATGAACTCTTTACACGCAGCTTCCGGGCGGCTATGTTGCATGAAGTTTTGACCCATCAAAAATCCCTCATAACCATACTGTTTCAAATCAAGTATAGCCTGCACGGATTCGATTCCGCTTTCTGATACTTTTACAACAGAAGATGGGATAAGGGCAGCCAGTCGTTTCGACACCTCGATACTCAGGTTGAATGTTTTTAGATCACGGTTGTTAACACCGATCAAATCAGCACCTGCATCCAAACTTTTCTCGAGTTCTTCTTCATTATGCACTTCTAACAAAACTTCCAGTCCAAAAGTGTGTGCGAAAGCAGCAAGAGACTTTAGTTGAGAGGGTTCTAATACAGCAGCAATTAATAAAATCGCGTCTGCTCCGATCGACTTGGCTTCAACGATCTGGTATTCATCAATGGTAAAATCTTTTCTGAGGATCGGGCAAAAATTAAACTTACGCGCGGTCGTTAAATCTTCATTACTTCCTCCAAAAAATTCTTTATCAGTTAATACAGACAACGCCGACGCGCCGGCCTGCATGTAACCAATGGAAGTCCGTTCGATAGAGACATGTGGATTGATAATGCCTTTCGACGGCGACTTACGTTTTATCTCGGCAATAATTCCAGATTTATCTTCACGCTGAATATATTTCTTTAAAGAAACTGGTTGACTCTGAAAGTAAATACTTTGTTCCAAAAATTTTACCGGATAAAGTTCTTTACGTTCCGCGACTTCCTTGCGTTTATGCTCGATGATCGTATCTAGTATATTCATGATTAAAGTGTTGAAGTGCTGGGGTTCGGCGTGTTGGAGTTTAAAGGCCATCAAACGTACCCACAAGTTCTATGCGTTAATTAATTTTTTAAATGCTTCAAATGCTTTTCCTGACACCAATGCTTCTTTTGCGCGTTCCATAGCTTTCGTTATACCCTGATCCTGGTGCCCTGCAAAAAGCGACATTCCAGCGTTGGCTATGATTGCAGCATTTTGTGCTGGTGTCCCTTTTCCTTGCAGTACGCTCATAAAAACACTTGCCGACTCCTCAACAGTGTCTCCACCCTTGATATCCTCGTACTTAAGCTGAGGCAATCCAAGATCACGTGGGTCTGCAATTTTCTCCCCTCCGTTGTAGAAAAATTTGAATGCCCCCGTCAAAGAGATTTCGTCATAACCATCCAAAGAATGAAGAATCACAAAATCCTTATCGGTGTTTTGATATAGATAGCCATACTGACGCGCGAGTTCTAAACTAAAAACGCCTACAAGCTGACGCTTTGGAAAAGAAGGATTTACCATTGGGCCCAGCATATTGAAAAATGTCTTCACTCCTAGTTCCTTTCGAATCGGCGCGACATTTTTCATGGCAGGATGAAACAACGGCGCATGCATGAAACAAATATTTGCACGATCGAGACTGCGTTTTAACTCGTCAATATCATTTGTGAACTTGTATCCAAAATATTCTAGCAAGTTGGACGAGCCGCAAGCTGATGACACGCCATAGTTACCATGTTTTGCAACGGGCTGCCCAGCGGCCGCCACCACAAATGAAGACAGCGTTGACATATTGAAGGTATTCTTTCCATCTCCTCCTGTACCACAAACGTCCATCACGGGTTGATCAAATCTGGCAGGAACACAAAGCTCGAGCATCGCATCACGAAACCCTTGAAGTTCATCGACGGTGATACTTCGCATCATATAAACAGTCATGAAAGCAGAAGTCTGGCTGGGATTATATTTACCCAGTGCTAACTCTACGAGTACCTGTCGTGCGGTTTCTTTTGTGAGAGATCGGTGGTCGATCAGTTCGTTTAGAATATGTTTCATCGAGGTGTTGAAGTGTTGTGGTTCTAAGTGTTGACGTGGTTGCGTTACAGTCTGATGCCGCCCATTTAGCTTTTCAGCCAATTTGAAATCATCTTTGGACCTTCTGGGGTCATGATGGATTCCGGGTGAAATTGCAATCCTTTGACATCATACTTTAAATGCCGCAGGCCCATGATGAGACCTTCGTCATTGACTGCCGTTATTTTTAAGTCTGACGGAAATCCTTCTGGACGGACAGCCCAGGAGTGATAGTGCGTACCTTGAAATGTCTTTGGCACCCCTTTGAACAGGTATTCATCATCATCCTTTACTTCGACGGTTGAAGTAACGCCGTGAAGAACTTTAGGAATATTAATCAGTGAAGCTCCATAGACTTCTCCAATTCCCTGGTGGCCAAGACAAATCCCTAAAATACTTTTAGTCGGGCCGTATTCTTTGATCACTTGTTTCATGATACCAGCTTCGTCTGGAATACCGGGACCAGGTGATAATAGAATCTTGTCGTATTTTTTTACATCCTCCACCGTTATTTTGTCATTTCTGTAGATGTCCAGAGTTTGTCCAAGCTCCCTTAAGATATGCACCAGGTTGTATGTAAATGAGTCGTAGTTATCGAGTACTAAAATTTTCATCGTATTTAATCTTCTAATTTTCCAATCGTCATTATTTTCAATCAAATCTTTTCCGCCATTAGCACTGCTTTCCGCAGCGCTTCAAGTTTATTGTTTACTTCCTGAAGTTCACTCTCAGCCTTTGATTTTGAGACCACACCAGCACCAGCCTGGAAGATCAATTTGTTACCATGACTTAAAAATGTTCGAATCATGATCGCATGGTTGAAAGAACCATCAAACCCGATAAAGCCAATAGCCCCACCGTAAAAACTCCGGTTTATATTTTCATATTTATTAATGAGTGTGATCGCCATATGCTTTGGTGCTCCGGATAATGTTCCTGCAGGAAAAGTATCCGCTGCCATGCGAATAACTGAAGCATCTTTACTCAATGTCCCGGTTACTTTAGAAACCAGATGAATAACGTGAGAATAGAATTGAATTTCTTTAAAGACTTCTACTTTTACGTGCGCTGCATTTCTGCTCATGTCGTTTCGCGCCAAATCAACAAGCATGACATGTTCAGCATTTTCCTTCTCATCCCCAGCAAGTTTTTCGGCGAGGGCAGCATCTTCCTGATCGTTACCAGATCTTCGGAACGTGCCCGCTATAGGGTAGATGTGTGCTTTACCGTTTGCTACCTGCAGTTGCGCCTCGGGAGAAGAACCCAGCAATTTAAAACTGCCATAGTCGAAATAGAATAAATAAGGGGATGGATTTATAGAACGCAACGAACGATAAACATTAAACTCATCGCCCTTAAACCCCGTGACAAACCTCCGGGAGAGAACAATTTGAAAGACATCGCCCCGGTAACAATGTTCTTTTCCCTTTTCAATGATCTTTAAAAAAGATTCGTCGTCAACATTGGAAGTTTCGCCATCGGTGAGCGAAAAACGGTAGGTAGCAAAACGATTGCTGAAAATAATTTGTTCAATCCTATCCAACGTACTCCTGCATTCGACGTTTCCCTCATAGCAATGTTCAAATAGACTTAACTCATTGGAGAAATGATCAACAATAATTACGTATCGATATAATTTATAAAGGATATCAGGAATAAGTTTTTCTTTTTGGGTAATCGCCACGTCTTCGAAGTAACGGATCGAGTCGTAAGCCATGTAGCCAAATAAACCACAGTTTACATACTTGGAGACAACCTTATCGGGTTCAAATGCACTTCTAAAATTATCAAACAACTCCGTTACCTGGCCCACTCTCGTAATCGGTGCGCTAAAAAATTGACCATCAGGATAACGTGACTCCACTACATCATCACTCACTTGAAAAGATGCGATCGGTTCACAACAGATAAAAGACAAACTGTTTTCATGTCCGTGATAGTCGGAACTCTCCAGGAGAATACTTCCTGCATAAACATCCCGGAGCTTGAGATAAATGTTCACTGGGGTAATTGTGTCGGCTAACAGCTTTTTAGAATACGTTTTCAGTTTGTACTTCATGTCAAATTTAATTTTTCACTTAGGGTGAAGTTTATTTAGTAACAAAAAAAGAAGGCCTGCTGTGAACAGCAGGCCTTCGGCTTATTTTAAAGTCATAACAAGGCTGTTCACAAATCGAGTACTGATCTGTGCCACCACCAAGCTATGTTTGATAATCTTTTCATATTTAATTAAGCATCCGCTTTCTTCTTTGGAGCGGTTCTTTTGGGCTTCGCAGCAGCGTCAGCAGCTGATGCTGCAGGAGCAACTTTCTTTGAGGCAGTTCTTTTTAGTTTTGCTTTAAGAGCTTTTTTCTTTCTTGAATTCCCATAAGAATCTCTCCAGATTTTTCCTTTTTTCGATTTTTTATCTCCTTTTCCCATGGAATTTTTCGTGATTTGAGAGCGCAATTATAAGAAAGTCTTCATTGATTGCAAAAGGAGATCAGAAAAAAGTTGCGGCAAGTCCACCGTTGTCACTCAAACAATGGACCTTTACTTCTACCAAATCTTCACCCGCGCGCTATCTGGTCTAAACATCTTATCCCCTTCTTTCACTCCAAATGCTTCATAGAAGGGTTCAAAGTTAGTTAAAGGCCCATTTGCTCTATACATACCGGGAGCATGGGGATCTGTCAATACCTGGGTGCGTAAAAACTCATCTTTAAACTTGATACGCCAAATGGTAGCCCATGACACAAAGAATCGTTGTTCAGGCGTTAGACCATCAATCGGGCCAGGCTTTTTATTGGTTTTGTAGAAACGTTGCAAACCTTCATACGCCATTACAATTCCGCCAAGATCGCCAATATTTTCACCGAGCGTAAATTCACCCTGCACAAAGACACCTGGTAGTGGTTCATATTTATTATACTGTTGGGCATACGCTTTCCCCTTTTCTTTGAACAGCGCAAGATCTTTTTCTGCCCACCAGTTTTTAAGGTTTCCCTCAGCATCAAACTGACTTCCCTGGTCATCAAAACCATGCGATATTTCGTGTCCGATTACAGCTCCTATGCCGCCATAGTTAACAGCTTCATCAGCCCTGTAATCGTAAAAGGGTGGTTGCAAAATCCCGGCAGGAAAAACGATTTCATTAAATAGCGGATTATAATAGGCATTCACCGTTTGAGGAGTCATCTCCCATTCTGTCTTATCCACCGGTTTATCAAGTTTTGCAATCTCTTCTTCTACCTGAAACCGGGCAGCACGCACAGCGTTGGTAAAGTAAGACGCCTTCTCCGGCGACTTTTCAATTTCCAACTTGGAATAATCTTTCCACTTATCAGGATATCCAATCTTAACCGTAAAAGTGCTTAATTTTTTTAACGCCATTTCTTTGGTTGAATCCGACATCCAATCCAAACTTTTCAGACGATCGGCAAATGCGAGTTTAATGTTCTCCACCATATCCAATGCTTTTTGCTTTGCTTCCGGGGGAAAATGTTCTTCAACATACAGCTTGCCTATAGCTTCACCTAAGAATCCATCGGTTACATCAAGGACTCGTTTCCAACGAGGGCGCATTTTATCAGTGCCGCGCAGATATTTGCTATTGAAATTAAATGACTCAGTCACAAAAGCATTATTCAGGAAGGGTGCCGAGCCGCGGAGCAATGCTGCTTTCAAGTAAGTTTTTATATCATCCAGTTTGTATGTGCTAACGATCTTTTCATACTCTTGCAAATAAGCAGGCTCCGTAACGATCAGGGTATCCTCATTTACGTTAAGTTCGGAGAAATATTTTTTCCAATCGACTGACGGAACAAGTTTGGAGAGATCGGCCACCGACTTTGGATTGTATTGAAGTGTCGGATTTCTTCTGTCCTCTTTACTCAGCATTTTTTTGGCCAGCTGTGTTTCTATAGCAAGTACAACAGCCCCGTTTGCATTGGCCTGCGCTTCTTGCTCACCGTTTAACTTAAACAGGTTCGCGATGAATGTTTTGTATTTCTCCCGCGTTTCTTTTGACTTTGCATCCTCATTCAGATAGTAATCACGTTCGGGTAGTCCTAATCCGCCTGACTCCAGATAAGCAGCCATCTTCTTACTATTCTTAAGATCGGGAAAAACACTAAAACCAAAGAAGGCTCCTCCGCCGGTCTTCACATCTGCCACCAGATAATTCTGAATATCGTTTTTACTTTTGATATTATTGATCTGTTCGAGGTAAGGCTTTAGAGGCTCTGTGCCTACTTTCTCGGCAAGAACTGAATCCATTCCTATGGAATAAAAATCGGCAGCCTTGCGCTGGTCGGTTCCTTCGGAATACTTTTCCGTATCCGCTCCGGCTTTCTTTAACACATTTAAAACCGCTTCGTTATTGAATTCTCGCAGTTCATTAAAGGAGCCCCAACGACCTTGATCCGGAGGTATAGCAGCCTTTGAGATCCAGCCACCGTTAACAAATTTGAAGAAATCATCCTGCGGCCTGACAGCGGAATCAACATGCTGCAGGTTAATTCCCACGCCAGTAAGCTTTTCTTCAGTTTTTTGGGAAGCACAAGCAGCAATTAGAAATCCCCCTCCTGCCAGTACGAGGTACAATATTTTTTTCATAAGGGTTAATGAGTTTGCCACGAATATAAAAGCAAAACCGATGTTAACAATGGTATTTTACTGGGAAACGTTCCCGAATACCACAGATTGGAGTACTTTAGAAGATAGAGGTCGGATACTTGAACTTAAGTACGATGCCGCGGCAGGCGTTTAGGCAATAATCGCAGTTTTGAATGGTTATCGTCTTTGATTAAAAGTCGGAGACAAAAAAATTAGCATCAAATCCTTTATTCTGGTATGGTCTATTTGTAATAACTTTTGAATATTGCTGCTCCTAAACTGATCAATATGACACGCCTGCTTATAACATTCCTTGCCGTGATTCTGTCGGCACAACTCTTCGCACAATGCAACGAATTTTTTCCTTTAAAGGAGAATGTCCGGTATGAATACGAGATGTACGACAAAAAAGAGAAGATGACTTTTAAAATGTCTCACACGATGAAAAATGTATCCGGCTCCGGAGACAACATGAGTGCAACGTTAGCTCAGGACATGTATGATCCAAAAAAAGGCGATAAGATTTCCTCGTCAGAATTAAATTGGACCTGTGAAAACGGTGTATTGCATTTTGATATGAAGTCAATGTCCCTAACGATGGACAATGGTCAACAAATGAACATGGGTGAAACGGGGATGAGTATGGATGTGACTGGTGATCGCCTCGACCTCCCTTCAAATCTTTCAGTAGGGCAAACGTTAAAGGATGTATCCTACAACATTAAAATGGCCATGGGTAACATGACACTGATGAACCGTACGTTCCATGTAAAAGATCGAAAAGTTGAAGCCCAGGAAAATATTACAACTCCTGCGGGCACTTTTAGTTGTTACAAAGTGACCTACATAACATCCGACGACAAAGGGCGAAATTCTTCCAAATCAGCGGTGTGGTATGCGAAAGATGCAGGGATGGTCAAATCTGAAATGTATACTGACGACGGAAAACTAACTAACCGTCAATTGTTGGTTAAGATTGAGAAATGATCCTACGTTCTTACGTCTGCTGCACTTTGTACATTGAATACAATCAGATATTGGTTGTCATTTAATTAAAAACGGAACGCTGCTTCTCCACTAAATATTTCCATTTTCAATCAGTATAAACAATGAGTGCGCAGGTCGTTGATTTTTATTTATTCTTCCTTCAGCACTTCAACCGGGTTAAGTGACGCTGCCCGGATCGCCAGGTAACCTACACAAATTACCGCAAGTATTAATTCAGCGATGAAGGCACTAACAAAAATAAGCGGACTGATAGTTATTCGGTTGTGCTCGGGAATGGCACTAAGCCACTGTTGCATCAAATACCATGACGTAGGTGCTGCTGTAAATAAAGCAATGATGATAAGTCGGATGTATTCTTTATTAAACATCAGGTAAATCCCAGGTAAAGATGCGCCGAAAACTTTTCTGATTCCAATCTCCTTTTTGCGTTGTTCCGCTGAATAAGAAACCAGTCCTACTAACCCCATCACCGCAATGGTGATAGAAAGACCTGTAAAAATTATAAACATGGCGCCCAACCTTCGCTCCGGCACATACTGCTGTTTTAGTTGTTCATCATAAAACGAAAATGACATCGGTGAATCCGATAATTGTTTCCATTTCGCCTCTAGTTTATTTGTAAGTTCGGATACCTCTTCGGTGTTATACCGTACCAACGCGATCCGATCGGGTCCATTAATATTGGATTGAATGTTAAAAAACATGAAGGGAAATATTGTGTTGCGCAAAGGCTGAAGATGAACGTCTTTCACAACACCAATAACTTCCTGAGGACCTAGATCATCTCCAATATAAATGACTCGTTTACCAATAGCTTCCTCTATCGTCCAGCCTAATAGCCTACAAGTCGTTTCGGTAAGCACAACAGCATTCAAATCCGACGGCCTGTTTTTTTCAAAAACCCTTCCTGACAGTAATTTCATTTTGGTTGTCTCAAAAAAATGTTCTTCGACCTTGATAATCGAAATAGAATGCTTCGTATCATCTCCTTCACGCATAAACATATCTTCAAAACCTTCGCGTATATCCATCGAGAGCGAAGCGCTGGTGACGCCAGGTATCTGTGAAATTTCTTCGCGAAAAGATTCTAACTGCTGCCCTATTTTATCAACATGGTTAATAACGATCAAATTTTCTCGATCAAAACCGATATCTTTTGTTTGGTAGAATTTTAGCTGTTGAAAAACAACCAAAGTGGCGACCATCAATACGATGGAAATTGAAAATTGAAATACCACAAGGGTATTTCTGAATGTGGATTTCTTAAATCCGGACGAAAGTCTTCCCTTCAACACCTGTGCCGGCTGAAATGACGTTAAGTAAAATGCCGGATATAGTCCTGCAAAAAAACCTACTAGCACCGGTGTTATTAAAATGAGTGCAACCGATAAAGCACCATTCATGGCAGATATCGGTATCTCGATTCCAACAACAGGTTGAATGATCAAACGTAATATTTCCATAACACCGAGTCCAAGAAGCATGGCAACAAAAGTCATCATAATATGCTCGACCTGGAATTGCATGACAAGCGACTTTCTCAACACTCCCAAGGTCTTTTTTACGCCCACTTCTTTTGCACGTTTCGCCGCTCTCGCTGTCGAAAGGTTAACGAAATTTATGATCGCTATGAGCAGAATAAAAATGCCAATGGCACTAAACACGTACACATATCTGATGTCGCCTTCAGGGCCTAACCTGTTGCCCGTCTTATAAGATTGAAGGTGGATATCTTTTACAGGCTGAAGATATAATTTCCATTCGCCGCGTTCACGAACAAAACTGTTGTAATCCATATGAAGCTTTTTGAACGTAGCAAGAGCATAACGATCTGCGAATGTTTTAAGCTTCATGTCAAGCGCCACCGCGTCTGCACCTGGCCTCAGTTTAACATAGGTCACCACCTGAGTCCATATCCAACTCCAGTCAAATTCTTTAATATTTGGATTTGTGTACATGGAGATCATGTAATCGAAATGAAAATGAGTATTTGTTGGTTGCGTTTCGGTTACACCTGTCACTTCAACGGCCGTTCTGTCATTACCAACTAAAATAATTTTGCCGAGGGCGGGCTGATCTCCAAAAAGTCTGATGGCGGCTTTGTCGGAAAGTACAACTTTCCCAATACCCTTCAATGCCGTTTGGGGATCGCCCTCTTTAAGTTTATAATCAAAGAAGGAAAAGAAATTAGAATCGGCGGCAAAGAAACGTTCTTCATTAATTGCGATAATGTCGCCATCGGGTTTTGTATATCTCACGAGCTGTGCGCCTGGTGTGTTGATTCTCATCACCGCTTCAATTTCAGGATACTCATTAATCAAGCCGAACGCAACGGCTGGGCCGGTGGAGTTAAACAATCCACCAGCAGGATCCCAAAGATTGGTTTGTACGATGCAATACATGCGGTCAACATTCCGGTGGTAATTGTCGAAGCTGACTTCGTGTGATACATATACGAAGATGACCATTGTAGTACCCAAACCTAATGCCAGGCCAATTACCTTTATCAATGCATAATAACGTTCGCGAAGTATGGTACGAAGTGCGGTTTTGAAATAGTTTTGTAACATGGGAAAAAGTGTTGAAGGGTTGACGTTCGAGGCGTTGAAGTGTGGTAGATCAAATTTATTCCGTTCGTAATGCATCAATCGGATTTGCTCTTGCTGCCCGAATCGAGCGGTAACCGATTGTTAGCATAGAAATTATTAGCGTCAATAAAAACCCGGCTAAGAATTCAAGACCCGTCATGCTGTATTTATAGGCAAAGTTGCTAAGCCATTTTTGCATAAAGTAGTACGCCAACGGTGCGGATAACAGGAATGAGATTCCGATTAACACAACGAACTCCTTGGATAACAAACCTACGATCTGACCAACCGACGCGCCAAAAGTTTTCCGGATTCCGATTTCTTTGATCTTCTGTTGTACCATGAAAGAAACAAGTCCCAAAAGACCGATACATCCGATAAAAATAGCAACTACTGAAAAGAAGCCCATAATGTACGAATTGCGTTTCTCCGCGTCGTAAAAATGGTCTATCTGGTCGTCTAGAAAAGTGTGCTCAAATACATATTTTGGATAAACCGACTCCCATGTATTTTGAATTTGCCGGATAGTATTTTGCAGGTCGTTAGTATTTAAACGAACCGCACCAACATAATAGCTATCCATGCCGGCCAGAATGATAACGGGTGATAATTGAAACTGTAATGGAGTTGGATTAAAGTCTTTAACGACACCCATAATAACTGATTTTTTTCCCCACATGTCCACAGGCGTTCCGATAGCGTCTGCTGGGTTTTGGAATCCCAACGTTTTGACAAACTTTTCATTTACAACGAAACGGTTAGCCGTGTCCGATGGAATAATACCTTCTCCGTATGTCAGGTTTAATCCATAGGTTTTTAAAAAACCCTCATCAGCAAACTTTACGTTGGTATATGCTTTCACAACATCGTTTTTTACTGTAGCGGCAAACTCACCACCCCAGGAACTTTGTGACGTTGCCCCAGTATTACTCATGGCTATAGATTCAACCCCTGAAATTGTAAGCAGCCTTTCTTTTAATGTCTGAATAAATTCCTTTTTATTTTCCGGCAAAGGAAATTCTATCACGGCTTCACTATTGAGGCCTAGCGGCTGCGACATGAAGTGATTAATTTGCTTAGCGGTAATAATCGTGGTAATAACAAGCCCTTGTGCTATGAATAATTGAAACACAATTAATGTTCGTCGGAGAATAAGGCCTTCACCATAAGAGGCGATGCCTTTTAATGTGGTTGCAGGTTGAAATCTTGCAAGCCTGATGGCAGGATATATTCCCGCCAGTGTGGTTACAAGTATGGGCAGAAAAACCAAATAAGCGATGGTCAGTCCATCAAACATCGAAAAGAAACTGAGACGGTATGTGAGAACAGGCTGAAGATTAATTAACAACAATTCGGATAGTCCCGCGGAAATAATTAGTGCAAGTAATGAGATAAGAAATGTTTCGCCCATGAACTGCCAGATAAGCTGACTGCGACTGCTACCCAAAGTTTTTCTTACACCCGCTTCTTTTGATCTTTTGATAATCAATACTGTATTGAGATTGATAAAATTGATGCAGGCAGTCATTAACAATAAGATACCAATGGAAGAAAGAGACAGCAATGTTACTTTTGACACAACCCTGTGGCTGAAGTTGTGAAACCTCGTATCCGTATGAACATCGTTGAGTGGCTGCAAAAAATATCTTCGGGACTTTCCATCTTCCTCGTTATCCCCCGTAAAATATTTTAAATGCCAGTCTTTAAGCTTTGAATTAAAATCTTCTTGGGTAGTTGATTTATTCAGTTTAACATAACAATTTATAGAGGAAGCCGCAGCTCCCCAACCTTCCCACCCCCGTTTATCTTTTCCCAGGCGGGATGATAAAATCAATTCGAACGAAAAATCGGTATTGAGCGGTGGGTCTGCTATTACGCCGGTAATCGTAACATCAAATTGATTGTTGAAATTAATGACTTTGTTTAAAGCAGGTTCATTACCGAAGTATTTCCTCGCGAGGGAGGCTGTGATTATAGCAGTCTTTTCGGCTGTTAATGAATTATCATTGCCCGCAATCCATTCATGCTTAAAAATTTTAAGGTATTCGGGGTCCACAAAGACAACCTTTTTTTCTTTAAATCGATTTTCACTGCCATCATCTTTTGTAATGGTGATCACGGGATCGTCTAAATTGTTATCCACGATGGACACATATTGAAGATCAGCAAAATCCTGACGCAACGCTTCGGGTAGCGGATAAGTCATTCCCGAACCATATCCAGGTTTGTCTGACTTTGTGAACATGGTCACGATTCTATAGATACGATCGCTTTCCGGATGAAAATTATCATAGCTAAGTTCGAACCTAACAATTAGAAAAATGACAATAGAACAAGTGATGCCCAGCGCTAAACCAAAAACATTGACAAGTGCATGGCCCTTGTTTTTAATGATGGAGCGAAAGGCTATTAAAAGATAGTTACGGACCATAGCAGTTGACAAGTTTATTGAAGACCAAATTGCTTAAGGTAATCTACAACGCCACGTAGTTTTACCTTGCTCTTCGCTACCAAAGGAGATGCCATGCTTGTAAATCACTATAGATCAATAAATTACACCTATTTACAAGCGCATCCATAAAAAAATGTGTATCGTTTACGATACATTGTACTGTTTGCATTTGATACATTTTTTAAGACCTTTATCGTTATTCTGTCCCGCATATGATAGCAGCAAACATATTAATAATTGATGACGACCGCGATGTTTTGGAGACCGCTCGGATGTTTCTTAAACAAGAGTTCACAAACATTCAGATCGAAGAAAATCCTGAGCGAATCCCAACGCTTGTAAGATCAAACGAATACGATGTCATACTGCTTGACATGAATTTTAAAAAAGGCGTCAATGATGGAGAAGCAGGTTTCTATTGGCTGAACCAGATTCTAACGTATGATTCACAGGCGGTAGTTATTTTAATAACGGCTTATGGCGAAGTAGATCTGGCTGTTAAGGCAATGAAAAACGGCGCTGTAGATTTTATTCTTAAGCCATGGAAGAATCAGAAACTATTGGGTACAATCTTATCAGCAATCCAACTTCGAAAATCCAAAAAGGAAGTAGAAAAGTTAAAAGTCACACAAGAAAAACTGGCGGACGCAATGGATCTGCCCTTCCAGGATTTTATCGGCGGATCTGCGGCAATTGAACGTGTTCATGAAATCATTGACCGCGTGGCGTCAACAGATGCCAATGTATTAATTCTGGGAGAGAATGGAACCGGAAAAGAACTTGTTGCCCGGGAACTACACCGAAAATCGCAACGAAAAAGTAATGTATTCATCAGCGTTGACTTGGGCTCTATTACGGAAACACTTTTTGAAAGCGAACTTTTTGGGCATGTAAAAGGTGCCTTTACCGATGCTAAACACGATAAACCCGGACGTTTTGAAATCGCTTCAGGAGGAACAATATTCCTGGACGAAATCGGTAATCTAACCTTACCGTTGCAATCGAAATTGCTAACAGTATTACAAAACAGAAAGGTGCAACGCGTTGGATCAAACGTGGCAATCCCGATTGATTTCCGCCTCATTTGCGCTACCAATATGCCCTTGCATGAAATGGTTTATGAAAAGAATTTCAGACAGGATCTTTTATACCGGATCAACACCGTTGAAATTCGGGTACCTCCCCTTCGCGAGCGGGCCGAGGATTTACCGCTGCTGCTCGACTTTTTTTTGCAACGGTATACTTTGAAATACAAGCGTCCTGGTATCAGAATTGATAAATCAATCATCAACAAACTCCAAAAATATCCCTGGCCGGGTAACATTCGCGAACTTCAACACGCCGTAGAACGCGCAGTAATTTTATGCGATAGTAAAGTTATACAGTCAAGTGAGCTATTGCTAACCACGACTCGTCCGTTGCCAAAAAAAGACAATCACCCGGTTACACTGGACGATATGGAGAAACAGTTTATCCAGCAGTCGCTTCAGGATCACAACGGAAATGTAAGCACTACCGCCCGAACGTTGGGAATGACACGCACAGCGTTGTATCGAAGAATGAAAAAACATGGATTGCACTAACCTGCTTTGCACTAATACATGCTTCTTTAGCGCTCTAGACATTTAAATAATATAGTGGAATAAGCTCGGCAATAACTTCTAACTTTCTTTTGAGAATGCAGCGGTGAAAAAACTAATTATTAGAAATCCGATTAAATGAAACGATTCTCCTTCCAAGTCATCCTAAGAATTGTATTGATCATTCTGAATGCCATCCTGATCGCATGGATAATTGGGGATATGCGCCTTTTCTTCAATCAGCTTACACTGGTGCTAATACTCGTTATACAGGTGTGGGAATTGATCCACTATATCAATCATACAAATCGCGAGCTAACGCGATTATTTTTAGCAATCAAGTATGCTGATTTCTCCGTTACTTTTAATCAAAACAAACTTGGTAAATCGTTCAAAGGCTTACAGGAAAGTATGATTGAGATTGTTGAAGCCTACAGACATGTAAAAATCGAAAAGGAAGCACAATATCATTTCCTTCAACAACTCGTTAATCAAATTCAAGTTGGAATTATTTCGTTGCAAGACGAAAAAATCATTTTTATGAACCCTGTGGCTGAGGAAATTGCAGGCGTGCAAAATGTCAAAAATTGGAAAATATTTGAACAGCTTAACCCTGCGTTGGCTGCCGAACTCCATGAAGACGGGAAAAAACTTGTTGAAATAAAATCAAAAAATGGGGCAAAAATTCTTGCAATGGAAGTCAGCACGCTGATGATGGTGGATAAGCATTACAAACTAATCACCCTTCAAGATATAAATTCAGAAATAGAACAAAAAGAAATTGAAGCATGGCACAAACTTATCCGCATACTGACGCATGAAATAATGAACTCTGTGACGCCGATTTCATCATTGAGTGAAACGATGCAAAGTATGTTGAGTGATAAGCACGGAGATCAAAAATCGTTGAATGACCTTCATGACGAAACAATAAAAGATGTCCGTTTCTCTTTAAGCACCATTCAAAAACGCAGTGAAAGCTTGCTCGATTTTGTTGACAATTATCGCAAGCTAACTCGGGTACCCAAACCGAACGTTGAATCGGTTATTATTAAGCCCATGCTGGAATCAGTTGAAGACCTGATGCGCGAAGAATTAGCCAGACAATCCATTCAGCTTAAACTTCATTTTGAAAACCACAATGAGGTGTTGCAAATTGATAGAGCGCTGATCGAACAGGTTATTATCAACCTGTTAAAAAATAGCATTCATGCTTTAGAAACCAGTACGACCAAACATATTAACATTCGATGTTATCAAGAAGGTAAGAATAGAATTATTGAAGTGGCCGATACCGGTAAGGGCATTCCTGAAAAAGAATTAAAAGACATTTTTATTCCTTTTTTCTCAACCAGGAAAGAGGGTTCTGGCATTGGGCTCAGTCTGTCGAAACAAATCATGAGTTCACATGGCGGCCGAATCAGAGTCACATCCAAGGTAAATGAAGGAACTTCTTTCTACCTGGTATTTAAGAACATGAAGCGCTAGTATTGGTTTTATTCTGCTGCCTAGTCTTTTCTGCATTTAGAACTTTATATCGTTCGATTGTTTCTTCTGGTATAAGAATTTATTTTGGGGTATGAATAGGAGAAATTGCCTGCATTCGATCTCGGCGTTAGGTTTGTTACCTTTTACAACTCCATGGCTGTTGATGGAAGATTCAATAACAAAGCGCGCAATTCCTTCCTCAAACGAAACGATCCCTGTCGTTGGGTTAGGAACATGGCAGACATTTGATGTGGGTGATAATGAAGCTGAGCGCGACCCACTCAAAAAGGTATTGCAGATACTCATTGAGAAAGGTGGAAGCGTGGTAGATAGCTCGCCAATGTATGGCAGCTCGGAAAAAGTAGTCGGTGATCTTTCGACAGAATTAAGATTGAATGACAAATTGTTTATTGCCACTAAAGTTTGGACTACCGGTGAGCAAGCGGGCATTCGCCAGATGACGAATTCATTGTCATTATTGAAAAGAAAATCCATCGACTTAATGCAAATCCATAACCTGATGGATTGGGAAACGCACCTTAAAACGTTGAGAGAATGGAAACAGCAGGGAAAAATACGATACATCGGCATTACGCATTACACCGAAAGCGCATATCCCAATATTGAACGGATTTTAAAAACCACTACTATAGATTTTCTGCAGATCAATTATTCCATGCTGAGCCGGAAAGCTGAAGAAAGATTATTCCCGTTGGCTCAGGAAAAAAAAGTTGCTGTTATTATTAATCAACCGTTCGAAGAAGGCGCCCTTTTTAGTCGCGTCAAAGGAAAAACGTTACCGGTATGGGCTAAAGAGTTTGACTGTAACAGTTGGGGGCAATTCTTTTTAAAGTTTATACTCGCTCAGCCGGCGGTCACATGTGTTATCCCAGGTACGTCCAAGCCTCATCACATGGCAGATAATATTGGTGCTGCTTTTGGAAAACTTCCCACCGAAAGTCACCGAGCTCAAATGCTGAAAATGATTGAGTGACCAGTATTGGCAGCGATGCTTTAGGTATAATTTTTCAATATTGAATTGTGATAAGCCGCCAACCGGTATCTAAAACAAAAAAAGTTACTTTATTCTCCACTTTTATGTATAAATTAATGATGGGATAACGTTCTTCGATCAGGACGACGTCAGGATTTAATAACTTGTGTCCCGTTATGTCGCAGTTTGAAACCTTTATGTCGAGGTTTCAAAACCGTAACTTGTTCTTTCTTGTTAAATATTTAATTTTAGAAAAAGTACACGCATAGCCTATGAATAGAATTTACTAAACTTTCCTATTCATATTTTTCTTTATTCATTCAGTTGCTTCCAGGTTTTGAGCCCCCTGAAATAGCTGTTTATTAGAGCCAAGTGGACTGTAGTTGTACGGTGGACCAGGGTTTAAAAACCCTAAAAGATTGGTATTAGCTCAATTACGCTACAATGAAGAAATTTCTACTCTCAGGAATAGTGCTGTTTTTTGGAAGCCTGATTTCCGTTTCTGCACAAGAAACTAAAGTCACCGGTAAAGTAGTTTCAGCCAAGGACGGCTCCGAACTGCCGGGCGTAAATATTCAAATCAAGGGTACCAGCCAGGGAACCATAACCAACGGTTTGGGCACATTTGAATTGATGGTACGATCTCCCAACGACACGTTAATCTTTTCATTTATCGGATACCTGACTCAACAAACTATTGTCGGCCAGCGGACAACTGTAAACATTCAGTTAGAAACAGATGCAACCGAACTTGAAGAGGTTGTTATTACCGGCTTTCAGGATGTTGAGAAAAAGCTATTCACTGGTTCGTCGGTCAACTTGAAAATGGCCGATCTCCGGATTACTGGAATGACGGATGCCAGTCAGATGCTGGAAGGTCGCGTAGCAGGTGTTACCGTCGATAATGTTTCAGGTACTTTCGGAACGAATCCCAAGATCCGTATTCGCGGAAATACCTCTATCAATGGAGATTCCCAGCCACTCATGGTGGTCGACGGCGTGATCCTTGAAGATTTGAACTCAGTCAGCGCCGACGATATCATAACAGGAAATGCGAACACACTTACTACCTCATCTATTGCGGGTATCAACCCAGACGATATTCAATCTTACCAGGTGCTAAAAGACGCTTCGGCAACTGCCCTTTACGGTACGCGCGCTAAGAATGGTGTTATTGTTATCACGACAAAAAAAGGACGTAGTGGTGCGACCCGTGTAAATTATTCTGGCAATCTCTCTTTTCATTTAAGACCGTCCTATTCGCAATTTGATATCATGAACTCCGTAGATGAGATGTCGGTTTACCGCGAACTGTACGAAAAGGGATTGATCGATATTACCACTTCAGTAAGGGCACAAAATTATGGTTCGCTGGGAAAAATGTTCTCTTTGATTTCTGAACACGAGATTGATTGGGGAGTTAATGGAACATTGAATGAAGAATTTTTAAATCAATATGAAACGGCAAATACCGATTGGTTCGATGTACTTTTTAAGGATTATTCCCTACAACAACAACATTCGGTAAGCCTGACTTCCGGAACTGAGAAGCATAACAGCTATTATTCTTTAAGCTTTCTTAACGATAACGGTCAGACGATTGCGGATAATGTTAAGCGATATGCTGCGACGGCAAAAAACAGTTTTCTCTTTTCTCCTAAGTTATCCTTGGACCTAAAACTCACAGCCAATTACCGTAACCAACGTGTGCCAGGTACGCAAAATCGAGATTTTGATCCTATCACCGGTAGATTTAAAAGAGATTTCGACATCAACCCATTAAGCTATGCGCTGAATACCAGTCGTGCGATAAGGCCTTATGATAGCCGGGGAAATCTCGAATATTTTCGCAGAAACTATGCTCCTTTTAATATCCTGCGTGAGCTGGAATTGAATTACATCAACATTGATGTGGGAGACATCTCCACCCAGGCGGATGTGACTTATAATATTCTTGAAAATTTATCTATAAGGAGTACGATTCAGGGACGTTATGCCACCACGAAACGCGAACATGTGATTCATGAACGTTCGAATCAGGCAGAAGCTTATCGCGCCGATGATACGCAATATATTCAGGATGCAAATACGCTCCTTTATAAAGATCCGAATGATCCCACTGCACCCCCTAAAGTGGTATTGCCTGAAGGTGGTTTTAATAATATTGATGAAGACGAGCTGAAATACTTCTACGTAAGAAATAGTTTGGACTGGTCAACGACCATTAATTCAATTCATAACATCACAGTCCTGGCGGGTCAGGAAATAAAATATACAAATCGCTTAAGCCGAAGAGCGGATGGTATTGGAGTTGTTTATGAAAGTGGAGGAGTTGTACGGACTGATCCTTTGATGATCGATTTCCTAAACCGACAAGGCATCAGCATTTTTGAATTGTCCACTGACCGTGAACGTTTCGCCGGTTTTTTTCTTAACGGAGCGTATTCATTCAATGATAAATATGTCTTCAATGGAACCATACGATATGATGGCTCGAACCGGTTGGGAAAAAGTAACGCGGCAAGATACCTTCCCACATGGAATGTCAGCGCAGCCTGGAACCTGGATAAGGAATCATTCATGAATCTTTCATTTCTGGATTATTTAAAACTCAGGGCCACGTATGGGCTATCTGCTAATCTGGGGCCAAATACCAGTGCACTTTTGAACTTGCGCTCCGATGTCACCCTAAGGCCAAGCGATGCGGAATCATATCTCTACATTCAGGATCTCGAAAATTCAGATTTAACATGGGAGAAGTTAAAGGAATTTAATGTGGGTATCGACTATGGAATTTACAATAGCAACATCACTGGTACCGTCGATGTATACGCGCGGAATTCATACGACCTTATTGGTCTGTTCCAGACCAGTGGTGTTGGAGGAAACGCTTTTAAAAATGGTAATTATGCCGACATGAGATCGGAAGGATTCGAGGTTTCCCTTAATACGGTAAATCTACGGCGGGGAGATTTCAGCTGGATGACGAATTTTAATATCGGATATTCCCGTGATCGTATTACCCGTTTGGAATTTAATCCGCGATTGGGCGATGCCATTGTTCAAGGGGGTGCGGCTGTATTGGGCGGACCACGCCGCGGATTGTTTTCCACTAAATTTGCCGGACTGGACTATCGGGGCATTCCACAATTTTATGATGGCGATGGCGAAATTGTCTATAATTTTGATCTTCAAGATCGTGATAATCTTACCCAAATTTTAAAATATGAGGGCCCTGCTGAACCCAGAGGTGCCGGAGGATTTGGCAACATTTTTAATTACAAGAATTTCTCATTGAATGTTTTTCTTTCCTTTAAGTTCGACTACAAAATCAGGCTCGATGATGCATTCAGACCGACTTATACCGATTTTAATTCCTTGTCCAAGAGTTTTATCAACCGCTGGATGGTTCCTGGCGATGAGAATATTACGAATGTGCCAGTGATTCTTGATCGGCAAATTGCAAATGGTACAAACGCAGATCTTCGATCAGCTTATGATTTGTACAACAAGAGTACTGTGAGAGTAGCTAACGGAGACTACATACGTTTAAAATCTGTTCGCTTGAGTTATACAATTCCTGGCAGGTGGTATCAAAGAATTGGTGCAACCAATGCACAGATCTCTGTAGAAGGACAAAACCTGATGCTCCTTTATTCGGATAAAAAACTAAACGGTCAAGACCCTGAGTTTTTCTCGTCCGGTGGTGTAGCATTACCTCAACCAAGATTAATAACGACGTCAATCATTTTAGGATTTTAATTGTATGAAACGTTATTCCAAAATATACTTCTGCCTGATCACTCTGGTGATTGTTTCAGGATGCGACAAGTACCTTGAAGAAACTCCTGATAATCGTGTTGAACTGAATACACCGCAGAAGGCAGCGCAACTTCTCACCAATGCTTATTCTGGTGCGGGATATTTGTTTACAGAATGGATGAGCGACAATGTCAGTTTTACGCAGGGAACATTTAAGCAACCTGAACATAATCAGTTGTATGAGTGGAAAGAACCAACGTCCATCGAGCAGGATACACCTACAAACTTTTGGACTTCCACTTACGATGCCATCGCACACGCCAATGAGGTGCTAGCCGTAATCGACAATTTAACTGGCGAAAAATCATTGAAGGACGCGGTGAAAGGTGAAGCCTATTTAACCAGGGCTTATGGACATTTTATGCTGGTTAATCTTTTTGCAAAACATTACAATCCGGAAACCGCAAGCCAGGACTTAGGCATTCCTTATGTGCTGGAGCCTGAAACCGAGTTCATAAAAAAATATACCCGCAGCACGGTTGAAGAGGTGTACGATTACATAGAAGATGATATTGAAGAAGGACTCGACCTAGTCGATGCAAGTTACTATGCAGGGTCCGGCAAATATCACTTTACCCCTAATGCAGCGTTGGCATTTGCATCGCGCTTTTATTTGTTTAAAGGTGACTGGGATAATTGCATCAAGTATAGCTCGCAAATGTTAGGAGCCGAGCCCGCTATCTTTATAAAAGATATTGCTACACTGTTGGCTCAAACGCCGAACTCGGATGACTTCATTCGCCAATACACTTCACCAAATGACCCCAGCAACTTATTGATGATCCGGAACGTCACAAACTTTCCTGTAAACGTTGGCCACTGGCCAGATCAGCCTTTGTTCTTTGGGATCTTTAATAACAACCCTATGGATGCAGACGACATTCGGGTTAGCGCAGAATTTCCGTTGTACCAACGCGGAGAAGGTGGTCTGACACAAGGTAAATTTGAGTTTCTGTTTGAACGTTCCAGCTTAACTTCTGATGTAGGACTTTATTACACCATCATTTCTGCCTTCCGGGGGGAAGAAGTTTTACTGAACCGCGCGGAGAGTTATGTATTTAAAAATGAGATCTCACTGGCTTTGGCAGATCTTCAGCTGTACATCAGCCGACGATATGAAGGAAATCCAACCCTCACCCTACAGCAATTGCGGACCTACTACGAATCAAACAACAATCAATTCGTAACCCTATCCTTCATTATTGACGAAAGGAGAAAGGAATTTATGCATGAAGGGCTGCGTTGGTTTGATATCAAAAGGTATCAAATCCCCGTGCGTCACTTTTTGGAGAACGGTACTCCTATACAATTGGAAGGCGATGATAAAAGGCAAGTGTTACAACTGCCACAAACAGCGTTGGACGTAGGCGGTCTTGAAGCAAATCCAAGATGATATCCACTTATGAAAGTTGACATAAAAAATATGAACACGAAGGTTTTTTCACTCTTGCTGGTGGGGATTTTCACCTTGGTAACTTCCTGTTACAAAGATGAAAGCGTTGAGGCGCCAGTAATACAACAAACTGCTTCGGATGACCCGATTGATATTTTTATACAAACAAACTTCATTGAGAAATATGGCATTGCAGTTCGTTATAAATTTGTTGATCGTTATGTGGATCCGAACAAACGGGTTTCGCCACCTCGCCGTGAACTTGTAGAGCCCATGCTTAATTTTTTAACACAATTATGGATCGAGCCGTTTACAGGTGTCCAAAACGGCAGACGGTTCTTTGAAAGACATGTTCCAGCGGAAATTGTATTCATCGGCTCCCCGATTTACAACAACGATGGAACCGTCACATTGGGTACTGCCGACGCTGGTGCACGCATTACGTTGACCGAAGTAAATAATATTGACATCGATAACAAGTTGTGGCTTTTTAGGCAGTTAAATACAATATATCACGAGTTTGCACACATTGTTCATCAGCGATATAACCTTCCTGCAAACTGGCAGGATATTTCACCAGAAGGCTACACGTCGTTGGGGTCATGGTATACATTGAATGATGCACAAGCTATAGAACGGGGATTTGTATCGCCATATGGAACCAGCACTTATAATGAAGACTTTGCTGAGATGGTGGCCTACATATTGTATCATCCCGAGTTTTATGAAACATTCATCAATGATGAGCCCAATTGTACAACGGCAGACTGTGAAGCAAGAAACGAAGGAAGAGCATTGATACGAAGAAAATACACTTCCGTACTTTCTCATTATGAACAGGTTACAGGCGTAGACCTATTAGAAGTTCGGGCAATAATTCAGGATAGAATAAACTAATGAGCAATACTCTTGTGCCTGCGAAAGGCAGGCTTCGAAATTCAACACTTCAACACTTTTATATATGAAAAAGTGGCTATATTTTTTTGGTCTGGCGTGGTTCTCATTGACATCATGTAAAGACGATGAAATTGCGTTATTCGATAAGACAGCAGATGAAAGGGCAGCCGAAGCAATCGCGAATCTCAAGCAGGATCTCGTAGCACCTGCCAACGGATGGCGGGTGAAATACAGACCCGAATCCGAATCCGGTTCCTTTTACTTACTCATGGATTTCAATGAAGACAATACGGTTACCATCAAAAGTGATTTGGGTTTCAACGAGGGTGAATTCTTTGAACAGACCGTTACGTACCGTATAGACAATTCGTTAGGACTTGAATTGATAATTGAAAGTTATTCGTTTTTTAGTTTTTTATTTGAACAGGGCGATGCGACTTACCTCGCCGAGTACGAATTTAATTTTGTCAATAAAACACCGGATGACGCCCTGGTATTTAACAGTAAAACGGATCCCGATACCCCGACCATTCTATTGTTCGAAGAAGCGAATGCCGGCGACGAAGATTTGCTGGCTCAGCAACTGTCAAGCAATCTGAACATCATTGCCGAAGATTTCAAAAAATGGTCTTCGTCTCTGAAAATCACTTATCAAAATAAGGATCTTGTCTTGTACATCGTGGTTGATAATTTTAGAAGAACGGTTGGCTTCAATTCGGCTTCCCGTAAAACCAATCTGGCTGTAACACAGGGTATGAATTTCACCTCTCCGTTCGTCCTAAAAGGTGATTCAATTGTATTTGATGATGCATTTAGCGGAAATGTTTTGGGTAACAACATCACCATAAAAGGGATCAAATTATCAACACTCACAGAAGGCACCATAAATATCTGTGCAGATCCCACAATGGTTCATTCATACGCTGGTATTACGTCAGCTAGCGACCTTGTCGCACTGGAAACAACTATCCAGGACGCGAGTGGAGGCACCTTCGCGCAGGTATCCGATTTCTTTAGCGGACCTCTTGGTTACATTACAACGAACGGTGAATTTATTGGTAATCAAATCGCCGAAGATGTTACAGGAGCTCAAGCGTTGCAACTGTATTATAATTATAATCTTGGCGGTGGGAACGTGTTGTATGGTATTGGATTCTATCTCGCAAATGCAAATGGAGAACCCACCTTTGCGCTGCGGGAATTTACACCTACCCTTACAGGCAATAATTTAGTGTTTGAATTTGCCCCGGAAATAACTGCATTTGGTAATCCAAATCCGGATGCCGATATTAATAACATCAATATCTACCTCAATGCGCTTACGGAAGGTGATAACACCTATGTTTTTAAAATCAATGACAATGTGTTTGAACTCCATAACCCATGCACAGGATTCAGCGCAGTTTTGTTCAATGGAAATCAATAATTAAATCTATAGTCATGCAAAAATTTACGCTTTTAATCTGCTCCCTGTGCGCTGTTGTGGTGCTCGGTATCGGCTTGACGTCCTGTAAGGATGATGAGCCATTTGTAAAACCAAATCTTTCTGTAAGTTCCGAAACCCTATCGGTCAACGAATCTGCCGGGACGATTGAAGTGGAAATTGTTCTCGATAAAGGCGCCCCTGCCGATATCACGATTGAATATAATTTGGGTGGTTCAGCTATATCTCCTGCAGATTACTCCATTGTAGGTAAAGAAGGTGAAATTGAAATTGCACAAGGTCAAACGAGTGCAACCATACAAATTCAAATTGTAAACGATGCGTCGTACGAAGGGAATGAAACTATTGAAGTTTCTTTAGACGATGTCGATAGTGACGATGTCGTGATAACAAATGATGATGAAACCGTTATTACAATTACGGATGACGATCCACAGGTCACAGCGTCGTTTGATGTAACTACGATGACCGTAAACGAGGCTGATGGAATTGTTGAAGTAAGCGTTAAGCTTAGTCAGGCAGCGACTTCCAATACTACATTGCAATATACCCTGTCAGGATCAGCACGCGACAGCGTTACAGCAAGGTCAGCAGACCCCGTTCTTCCAGCCGACTATTCCATTTGGGGTGGCAACTCTGGAACTTTGCAAATTGCAAGTGGCCAGAATTCCGGTGTTATCCGGCTCGGTCTGTATTCGGATTTCATAATAGAGGACGGCAATCCTGATACGGCGCCATGGGACCCTGAGACAATCATCATTACGTTAACGCAGGCAAGTGCCGGCGTGCAAATCGCAGCGGATAAAGACGAAATTCAAATTGGCGTCAATCAGGAGGATGGAAAAGTAATTGCATTGTTTTGGGGAGAGGAAGGTGTAGCGAGTACTGTTGACATGGATTTATTCTTATGGATTGGCGATATCGGTGATGATGTTGCAGACCTTGGCCTGATTGCGCTTTCAGCCTTTGAAGGAACAGAAGCCCCTGAAGTTGTATTTATTCCTGCAAAGATAAACGATGTGAAATTCGGCGTTACATATCTTTACTATGAAGGTGATGTCGATCCATTGGAATTTGAGTCTCATTTTATTGATTTTGCTGATGGAGCAATAGGAGACCGTGAGATTTACAAAAACGACGTGCCGTATACACTTGCAAATATAAACGAGTGGACCACATTTGATGACCTTGTCAACATCGAGCAAACATTTGAAATAGACGCGAACGGTGCTTATACCAATATTTCAACCATATCAACACCAACTACAGGAAGCCGTGCACCGATGTATAAAATTCCGGCCGGAACTGTTAAGTCAAAAGTGAAACAACCAGGCCTTCGGAAGTTTTCAAAGTAATTATACCCCGCGCTAAAAGCTGCCGATGAAAGTCGGCAGCTTTTTTTGTTTATGGAGATGGACGTTATTCATATTTTAAAGTCCGGGTGGGATTTAATAACGCTGTCTTTAAAGATTGCCATCCAACAATGATCACCGTCATACACATGGTGAATAAACCAGGCATTAAGAACATCCACCAGCTCAGCTCAATCCGGTAAGAGAAACCGCTGAGCCAGCTACTGACTAAATAATAAGCTAACGGAATGGCTACGCCAAAAGCAAATAGTGACAACGCCAGATATTCACGGGAGATCATGGCCAGGATGTTATAAACCGACGCTCCAAGCACTTTACGAATGCCAATTTCTTTTGTGCGTTTTGAAACGCTCAAGGAAACTACGCCTATGATACCCGTTAACATAATAATAAACATAAGTACAGTGCCAACAGCAGAAGCTTTTTTTAACTGGAGTTCAGTCTTATACAATCGTTCTAATTGCTCATCCATAAATGCGTAATCAAATGGATCGTCCGGAAATATCTTATTCCAAAGCTTTTCGATACCTGCTACAGTTTCTGACGCGCTACCGGGTTTAATGCGAAATGAAAAAAACCTATAAAAATTGGATTCCTTGGTATGCATCAGGGCCAACGGTTTAACTTGATCCCGTAAGGAGTTAAAATGAAAATCGTTTACAATTCCTTTGATGGTATAAACTATATTATCTGTTCCTGTTATTCTTACTTTATCTCCCACCTGAACGCCCAATGCCTTCTGTGCTTTTTCATTAATCACCAATGTATTAAGTTGAAAAGATTCCTGGTCGGAATAAAAAAAACTTCCCTCCAATAGCTTTATTCCATATACTTTGTAGTAGTCCTCGTCGGTTTTCAGCACGGGCATTGCCACCGCTTTTGCAGGCTCCGACCCATCGGGGTAAATGCCTGCATCTCCCCCTGCATTTCCGTTGGGTACTTCCCACGAAAGGCTTGCTGCTGTTACGTAAGGGGAATTCAAAAATTCTTGTTTTGCTGAACTCATTTGATTGATACCTTCCTCCGTCCAGATCCTTGGTACAGATGAAACGGTGAGTACAAACGATTTGTCGTAACCTAAATCTTTTTTTAAGAAATAGGCGACTTGTTCCGTAATAGCGATCGCTGCAATGAAAATGCAAATCGCTATCAGAAATTGAAGGCCAACAAGAATTTTGGGTAGCGGCAGAACTCGTGTCGTTGATTTTATCCTCCCCTTTAAAGAGTCGATAATTTTATAAGATGACATGAAGAAAGCTGGATATCCGCCGGCAATCAAACCAATTAAGATCAGCAGCAGAATGCTCCATTTCCAAAATCCGCCGTCAAGTTCAGTGATTGACAAAAGTGAAGTTGACAACAAGTCTTCTGCGGTAGGATGCAATAATTCATAAAGAATAATGGATATAAACCCGGCAGCTAATGTTAGCAATACAGATTCACTCAGAAACTGAAACACCAGTTGTCTTTTGATGCCTCCAATCACTTTTCGTACGCCGATTTCTTTCAGCCGGACAAAAGCGCTTCCAACCGAGATATTAACAAAATTGATGATTGCCAATAGCAAAATAAATCCTGCAATGGCGGCCATAATGCCAATCATTTTTTTTGCTGCTCCATTATTCGTGATCAAATAATAATTGTCTAGCCCGGATAATTTCAGTTTTAGATTTGCTTTCACACTATCCGGTGCATGACTTTGAATGGTGGCGTTCATAATATCCTCGGCTTCAGTTTGTGTTACGCCCGGTCCCACCTTTAGATAACTAACCATGTTCATCATCCATCCCTGAGGGTCGGGAAGTCGGAAATCCTGCCAGTTTTGAAGAGAAAGAAATATTTGGGCATCGATGTTAACTAAATCGGAAACAGAATTTCTTTTCAGTGCAGGAACGACCGCCGTTATGATGTATTCCTTTTTATCGGCAGTGCCGCTTGAAAGTATTAAGGACTCTCCAACAACGTCGGCTTTATTAAAGAATTGCAGAGCAATTTTTTCGGTGATTACAACCTTATAAGGTTGAGATAACGCCGAGTTTATATCACCATACAAAACCGGGAAGCCAAACATCGGGACGAAAGTGGAATCACCAATAATACTTTGCACAATGAAGTGTTTATCATCCTTGGAGACTTTGATGTTGCGATCCCAAAACCTGTAATAGTTTTCAATCGCGGGTGCATGCTGATCGCGCATTGTTTTTACAAGATCGGCAGGAGCGAAAAATTTTACACCCGCATCGTCTTGTGCTTGTTCTACAATATAAAGCCTGTCTACATCTTCAAGATTTTGATTAACGCTCATTTCCTGCCATACATAAACACCAATCAGCATCGAAAATGTTAATCCTATTGTAAGTCCAAAAATATTAATGGCTGAATATGCCTTGCGTTTCATGAGATTGCGAAACATTACCTTCACATAATTTTGTAGCATATAAACTTCATTTAGTTCGGATGAAAACTTATTTCGAAAGACAATTTCCGGTCGAAAAAATTTAATAACATTCCATGCAAATCGGCGTCTTGCCTTTTGAATGCTGCACAATCTGAGATCGTTTTCAAATTCTTCCAGCAGGTCACCTTCAATGCTTTCATAAAGATCACCGGGGCAAAACCAACGAAGAAATCTTAATGCGAACCGCGGCGGTCTTATGTTCTTTTCAATTTTATACTGATTATCCATTTGGTAATGCGCTGTGGAAAGATCAAGAACCTGAAAATTTCAATTGAGGAATGAGTTTCCATAAATCCATCCTTGCTTCTTTCATTGCTTTCAGCATTGACAACCCCGCATTTGTTATCGTAAAAATCCGTTTACGCCTTCCTCCCCTTGCATTTGTGGCACCACCCATTTTCGATTTGATGAATCCTTTATCTTCAAGCCTGTAGAGCGTTACATGAACTGCGCTTAGATTGGATTCCCGACCGACGCGTTCTTTGATTTCATTTACAATTGCATTACCATACGCTTCGTCCTGGAGAATTCCTACCATGGTCAAAACTAACTCTTCAAATTCGCCCAAGTATTCTTTGCTCATTTCTATATATTTTGTAAAACAAATATATAAAGCTTTCGTTTATTAGTATATATTTTGTCAAATATATTATTGGTTAGTGACTGATAGGGTTTAGTCCAGTCCTTTCAAAGTCGCGAGCGGCTACGTGTGCGCAATATTAAACCGATCATAAATTTTGTTGACCGTTTTTTTGCTATCAGCTAAAATCAACAGGTGATCCTTAGGTTCAATTTGAGTGGCACCATTTGCCGTGATGTATTTTCCATCGCGATGGATTAACACAATGAGCGCTGATTTCGGCAAATCCAATTCCATTACTGGCTTTCCAATAGCTGGCGAGTTATCCGGAATATCCAATTCGACCAGTTCGGAATTGAAATTTTCCTTAAGCTCGATGTCCAGGGGAAACTTGCGCTTAAGTTTTTCCGGCACACTTACATGAAGCCATTTGGCAACCAACGGAAGCGTGGTTCCCTGCAAGAGCACAGAAGATACCGATATAAAAAACACCAGGTTAAAAATATTATTTGCCACTGGAATACCTGCTATGAGCGGATAAGTTGAAAAGATGATGGGCACGGCTCCACGCAAGCCAACCCAGGAAATAAATAACTTTTTTCTGACGCTGAGATCACGAAAAAATATTAGGGATGTTAATACAGCAACAGGGCGCGCGATAAATATCAGGAACAATGCAATGAGTACTCCTGGACCGAGTACGGGTACCATTTCACTAGGGTATACCAATAGGCCCAGGGTTAAGAACATCACGATTTGCATCAACCATGCCTGGCCGTCGTAAAACCTGATTAAACTTTTCTTGTGTAGGAAATTACTATTTCCCAGAATAATGGCTGCGATATACACAGCAAGAAAGCCGTTTCCCCCAATGAAATCGGTAAATGAAAAAGTAAAGAAAACCAACGCAAGAATCAGCACAGGATATAAACCGTCAATGTCTAGCTTAATGTGATTGATCACCCAGGTCATTGCCTTGCCGAAAGCGTAACCGCATATAGCGCCTAAAATCATTCCCTTGAAAAAACGTGGAATCAACGACACTAGCGAAGCATCTGGATCAGAAATCAAATAGATCATGCTAACGGTAAGGAAATATGCCATCGGGTCGTTACTACCACTTTCAAACTCAAGTGTGGGCCGTAGGCTGCCTTTAAGGCCGATGCTTTTTGAACGAAGAATTGAAAATACCGCAGCGGCATCGGTGGAGGATACTACGGCTCCTAATAATAACCCTTCATAGATCGTATAGCCTAGCAGATAAGATGAAAAAACACCTACTGATATGGCAGTGATCAACACACCAATTGTTGATAATGATATACCCTGCCACAAAATAGGTTTTATACTTTCCCATTTTGTTTCAAGTCCGCCAGAAAAAAGAATAAAAGTGAGCGCAACTACACCAAGAAACTGTGATAGTTTTGGATCATCGAAATAGATGCCGCCAGGTCCCTCCGATCCAGCCAGCATGCCAACAACAAGAAATAATACTAATGTGGGGATACCAAGTTTAAAGGATGTCTTGCTTGCTATTATGCTCAGAAACAATAGCAAAGATCCCAGCAATAAAACATTCTCAGTTGAAACCGCCATATGGAAATTAGAGACCCTAAAGTACTAATTTCCGTGTATGACGTTCTTGCATTGATGAATTAATCGATACAAAATATTTTATGCAAATTCCAATGTCAATGCCCGGCACTCATCGGCACAATTTTGACAATATTGCGCGCAAGCATCCATGTAATTTTTGGCGCATTCACCGGCGCATATCTCACAGATCTCTATACAAAGCTCACATACCTGCGGAATAAACTCACTATTGCTGGATAAAAATCGTGCTGTCAACAAACTGATGGCTGCACAATTTTTCGTTAGTTCTATACAACGAGTAACATTTTGAATATTTTTTTCTTTTAAACATTCGGAGGCGCAATTTTCACAATGCGTAGCACAGGCTAAACACGCTTGGATGGTTGTCTCGTACTTCTCAAAACTCATAGTGGTATTTAAAATTTATTAAAAATCACTTTTTCTTTCTTCTATGTTAACAGCGTTAGAAGTTGAGTTGACTCCTTCCGCCATATATTCTCTTATGAGATTATAACCCGTACCATATTTATAGGCACGGGCTCCCAGAATCACAATAGGTGTGTCTAATAATTTGGGGTTGTGTTTGATAAGCGTTAGCAATTCGGTGGTGTCCATTTTTTTAAGACCTTCTTTGTTTTCAGCAGTGTTGGCCCGATCATCATAGGTCGGATCAATTAAACTTTCAACCGGCAGTTGCATTTTGTCAGCGAGTTGTGCAAGCTGTGTTTCAGTGATTGTTTCTCTGGCCAGATCTAAGGTCTTGACCGCAGTGCGGAGAGATTCAACATAGCCACGAGCTTTTTTATCATCCGGTTTTTCAGAATGATATATCAGTGTCAATTCACGAGGTTGGTTTTCAATCATAGTTGCAATCTTTATTTTGCGAGAAATGCTGTAAACATCCAGTGATGCTTTTCAATTTTTCTGATAAAGCTTTTTATCATGTTTTCTGTGCCGGCATCGTATTGTTCACCGGCTATTTCAACCACTGCTGCCATATATTGAAGCAGTACTCTGTAATCGTTCAACAATTCCCGAACCATTAAATCTGAAGTCAATTGCGTAGACGCCTCTTTAATTTCTGACTCGCGTAAAAATTCCTGCATCGTGCTCAGCGGCGTTTCACCAAAGACGCGAATACGTTCAGCGATCTCATCAATATTTGCAAGTGCCTCGGTGTATTGGGATTCGAATGCTTCATGAAGATCAAAAAAATCGGAACCTTTTACATTCCAATGAAAATTCCTAAGCTTCTGAAAGTGTACGTTATAATTTGCTAATAGAGAATTTAAGGCGTGCGTGATCTTGTCAATTTCCTCGGTAGACCATCCTAGTTTAACAGGTTTTCTTTTTGCCATGCTGGTGTCCAACTGAGTTTGAGGTACGTTTTCAACATGCTTTACATTTGCCATAGATATGTATTTATTGATGTCGACATAAAGTTTTCAAAAAGCATTCCACAGAAGTTCTATGTATAAACGACGTTGATGTAACCCTTGTAGTAGAAAAACTTTCCTTAGCCGTGGAATTAATACACAGGTTCAGGGATAATCGTCTCATCTGCTTGAGTTAACTATGCGTTAGGGTGACACTATTGAATGACCCGATCTGACCAGAAATCCTGCTCCAGTTTTTTTATGCGGAAAATGTATCATGGCATAGTATTTAATATATGTTAATTAATCTTTAACGTATATGAGAAATCTTATTACCATTATTAATCTGAGCATCATCATTTTGATCACGACTATCCTCACACAGTCGGATAAAATCTCTACGAACGACAATTCTCAAGCAAAAGAAAATATACTTCGACCAACAGAATTGAAAGCTGTTGTTAAATCCGATTTTAATAGAAAAAAAATATCCGGAGAAAAACCCGCGGTGGATGAAGCCGTAATCAGTTTTCTAAATGAAATTACAGAAGGAAGATTAATGGATTTAGAGGAAGGTAAAATTGCCAAGCAGAGAAGTACGAAGCGTTCACTTAAAGAATACGGTTCATTGATGGAAGACGACCAGACAGAAATGCTTAAAGAATTGAAAAGAATTGCGCAGAAAAAAAATGTTTCATTACCAGTATCGTTGGGGCCCGAAAAAGCCGATGGACTACATGATCTAAGAGCGCTCCACGGCAAGTCATTTGATAAAAAATTCATCAGGATGATGATCATCGATCACAAGAGAGACGTAAAGATTTTAAAGAATGCAGCCGATTACGGCGATGCCGATATTCAAGTGTTTGCAACAAAGTATCTTCCCGTAGTACAATCCCATCTCGACAAAATCAGGGCGCTTAAAAAAAGTAATTAACGAGGCCTTTGGAAACAAAACAATGCGCATTTATCAGAATGTGGATAGTGGCATCAAAGCCAGATAAAGGGTCGAATTTAAACTCAATAAAACTCGTAGTCGTTACTGCGTTGATTTCGCGTTTACATATTTTTTCAAGGTAGTCGTCCAAATGGCGTATCCTTTTTTGTTTAGGTGTAATCCATCTTCAATAAAAATATCATTCATCACGGTACCGTTTTGATCTAGCATCGGTGTCCAAACATCGGCATAACGTACATTTTTCTTGCTCTGCGTCCACGCATTAAGTTTTGCATTAAAAGTCTCGTATTTCTCTTTTAGCCCCCATCGTTTAAGGCTTGGTTTGGGTGAGATAAAAATAACCTCAGCCTGTGGAAGGTCTTTTCTTATTCGTGTTAAGATCTTATCGGCAGCCAAAAGAATTTGTTCATCGGTTCGGCCTGCACTAATATCGTTGTCACCTTCGTATATGAAAATTTGTTTGGGCTTAAAAGACAAGATAAGTTGATCGGTGAAATAAAGTAGGTCTGCCATTTCTGATCCTCCAAAACCCAAATTCACGATATTGCAGTTTGGAAAAGATGAAGTCAGATCTTTCCACAAACGAATACTGGAACTTCCGGTAAATAAAATCAGATCAGACTTGTTGACAGCCTGATTGAGAGCAACAATGGAATCTACTTCCTTCTTAAACCGATCCGAATTCTGTCCCTGGATTTCATTTACGGTAAGAAATAAAAATAGAAAAACGAAAAGCTGGATAGCGTATGGCAGTTTCATAATCGAAACTTACACAACAATTAGTTTCAAACAATTTTGTTTATATAAACGGTTTCAGTTCAAAGCAACGATTTCGCCATACAAATGCTTTCAGTCATGTTGGTATAAGGTGGATAATTGGGAATCTCTTTGTACTCGGCGCGTTTATAAACGGCAATGGCTTCGGGTTGATTGTTTCCGGTCTCTAATTTTGAATGTGTAAAGCCTTCTTCTCTTCCCCACTGTTCGAGCGCTTGCAAAATCTGTTTGGCAATTCCCCGCCCGCGCATTTTTGGAGAAACGTACATTCGCTTAATCTCGAGAATATGTTCGTCTTCCGTTGGCCTGAATGCGCCACAGCCCACAGGTTCGTTTCCCGTATAAGCCACAACAACACGGACAGTATGATCAACTTTGTTATGGGGCGCAAAATTTTGCTGTGTGTCAGGATATCTTGTCCAAAGCTCTTTATCCAGATCGATTACCAGCATTTGAAAATCCGGATCAGTAACTAAAGTTCGTTTTAAACGGATCATAACTACTCAAATAAATCAGAACTTAAATAACGGTCACCCCGATCGCACACTATAAATACGATGACACCTGAATCGATTTCGCTGGCAATCTTCATCGCAGCGCTTAATGCGCCGCCGCTGCTCATACCTGCTAAAATACCTTCTTCTTTCGCCAGCCGTTTGGTATAGGTTCGGGCATCTGCTTCACTTACATCCATCGTACGATCTACGCGCCTTGCATCAAAAATTTTAGGCAAAAACTCCTTTGACCACCGCCTGATACCGGGAATGCATGAGCCGTCCGTGGGTTGCGTACCCACAATTTGTACAGCGGGGTTTTGTTCTTTTAAGAAACGAGATACGCCCATAATGGTACCCGTAGTGCCCATTGCCGAAACGAAGTGTGTGATCTTACCGTTGGTATCTCGCCAGATCTCAGGACCCGTTGTTTTATAATGCATCGCATAATTATCCGCATTGGCAAATTGATCAAGCATGTAGTAACCTTCTTTGCGTGCCATTTCTTCAGCAAGTTCACGTGAGTACTCTATCGTTTTGGATGCTGGAGTCAAAATCACCTTTGCCCCATACGCCTCCATGGCTAGTACACGTTCTCGCGTTGAATTATCCGGCATGATAAGGGTCATATCCAATCCTTTCAAACGGGCAATCATGGCCAATGCAATACCTGTATTGCCGCTTGTTGCCTCGACAAGCTTATCACCAGGCTTAATAGCTTTCCGATCCAGAGCAGCCGTAATCATACCATATGCAGCGCGGTCTTTCACACTTCCGCCGGGGTTATTGCCTTCGAGCTTGCCATAAATAGTAACTCGTTTATTCACTGGAATGTGTTCTAATTCAACGAGTGGTGTATTGCCGATTAATTCAGATAAGGTCATGCGTTGAAGATACTTAAAAGATGATCTCTAGGTGGAAGGATTTATATTTCAGATCTAAAAATAACAAGGTCCGTTTCATTGGTATCTCCATTATACATTTTTGCCTGATAGTAAATTTTTGAATCAGCAGGTACACTTCGCGTAAGCCATACGTTCCCTCCTATCACACTATTTTTACCAATTACCGTGTTGCCTCCCAGAATCGTCGCGCCGGCGTATATCACCACATTGTCCTCAATTGTAGGATGACGTTTCTTTTCAGCATCTTCTTTGTTTACACTTAAAGCTCCCAGGGTAACACCTTGATAAATTTTCACATGACTGCCGATGACGGACGTTTCACCGATAACTACCCCGGTGCCATGATCGATACAAAAATGCTCGCCGATTTTTGCCCCTGGGTGAATATCTATACCGGTCTTGCTGTGCGCATGTTCTGTTATTATCCTGGGAATACCTTGAATGCCTGAATCGTGAAGCTGATGTGCAATGCGATATGCAGCGATGGCGTAAAATCCAGGATAGGTACGTATCACTTCACCCCGGCTTTTTGCTGCGGGATCTCCTTCATACATGGCCGTCACATCGTTCTCCAATTTTTCGCAGATGACTGGCAACGTGTCAAAAAAATGCTGGGCAATGTCGGTGGGATTACCGCTACTCCTTGTCGGATTATGGCGAAGTATTCTTTCCAGTTCTTTTTGAAGCCGATCCATCAATTGAAAAAATTCCTCTTCGGAGAGCGAAGCCAGTTGTGTAAAATCGGCAAAAAGCGCTCCCAATAGCTCTACATAAAAGTTAGAAACCTCCGTCGGCGCGGGACATGTAGGGCAAGCTTGGTGCGATTGATATAATTTCTTTAAAAATTCTTTGTCCATACTATAAATTGAGATGCTTCACCGTTAGGTTCATTTGTAAAGGAAATAATAAAAATCGGAATTTAATGACGGTTATTGGACAAACGGATAATTGTTGGTTGGGGTTGTACGAACGTTAAATGGATCTCAGCTTTGTCTCTAGTGAATTCCTTTGGGAAGTGGCCTAAATGGATCAATATAGCTACGATATTGTGACCTCTTTCTTATCATCCAAACCATTTTTGAAAACATTCTGATCTCGACAGCTATATTAAACCAGAATTAGTCAATCGATTTATGCCCGAATTAGGAAATAATTCTTCTCAAATTGTTGTTCCATTTGCAGCCATTTATGATTGGCTTATTCGCTAACTGGATAGGTTTGGATACGTTCCAAAATTGTCGCTAGAGGAATGAATATTGATCATTTTAAGCATGAATTAATTTGTTATTGATAACACACGAGGTGACGTTTTTTTTGTGATTTATCTAATAATATCGCCGGATGAAAGTCTTTTGTCTTTGCAATTCTGATACATGCGCAATACGCATAGCCCCAGCGGGGCGACATATCAGTAGCGGCGGGTGAAGCCCGCCGTGTTAATGACCAATGTGCCGCCGCGCCACAGAGAACCTCAATCGATCCTCACATTTCTTGGCGCGGAATAGATGCTTTTTAATCTTGTTCGAGGTCGCAAAAGTCTGGGCAATTTAAATACTCATCAAGTCTAGAGTATATAGAATGAGTACTGCTTAAGGGGCTGCGCCGAGGTTCGGGATGTTTCGCGAGAATGTTTGCGCTTTAAAGACAGTTTGGTAGGCGCTCAACAAATCGGATCGAGAGAGGGGTGCTATGATGTATCAAAATTGATGAGGTGGCGTTGAGTTGGCACCGGTATTATTAAAACACGATCAAAAAATAGTTCGGACGCTAACGTGAACAGGGTGAGCAGTCCTTTGCTCGCATGCGTCCAAATTCCGGATGTTTCGCGAGAATGTTTGGCGCTTTGAAGACAGTTTGGTAGGCGCTCAACAAATCGGATCGAGAGAAAAGTGCTGGCGTATCCAGGAACAACTCCATTCCCACTTTATCATTCGCTCCGTAAACTATTCACTGGATTCTTCAACGCAACCTTAAGAATCTGTAAGCTGATCGTCATCACTCCGATAACCAAAACCAAAATCACGGGAATTACAAATAGCCACCAGTACAGCGTAATCTTATATGCATAACTTTCCAACCAACGTTTCAGTCCAAGATAAGCCAACGGCAAGGCCACAGCATTAGCTATTAATATCAGCTTCATAAAATCGTTCGTAAATAGAGCAATAATATTTGAAGCAGTCGCTCCCATCACTTTTCGGATACCAATCTCTTTCGTTCGCTTTAAAATTGAATACGAGGTTAACCCAAACAGACCTAAGCAACCAATAAATATGGTAAGTCCCGAGAACAAGCTGACGATGTCACGAAACTTGCGGTCATATTGATATTGCTGGTCAAAATATTCATCCAGGAAAAAATAATTGAATGGAGTATCAGGAAAGTAATTGTTCCATGTAATCCGGGCTTGTTCTATAGCATCCGTTGCATTTCTACCTTGATAATGAATAGCAAAATAATCGAGGGCCCTGGGTTGAAGAATAAAGTAAATCGGCTGGACATTTTCCTTCACCGAAAGTTGATGAAATGAATTTACCACGCCAATAATTTCATAATCTGCACCCCAATAAGTTGAGATGTGCTTATGAATTGCTTCTTGTGGTGTTTTGAAACCAAGTAATTTTGTTGCAGCCTCATTAATCAGAACAGCGCGTTTGCCTTCGTTGCCACGGTCCGATAGAAAATCGTGCGAGAAATTTCGGCCTGCCAATATCTTAACTTGTAATGTTGAAAGAAAATCGTAGTCCACGCCCATGGCAATAAGCCGATAAGCCTTCTGAGGATCGATAGATTCAGCCCTGAATTCAGTTCCCCAGTTGGGTAGCTGACCCGGTATATGTGATAATGAAGTTGCATTAAGAAATCCAGCCTGCGCACGAATTCCTTCTTTAAAAAGATTAGCCTTGTTTGAATACGTTGAATCAATTGTAAATCCCCCTTCCGAATCCGACCAAGTTTCTTTGTCGAAGTTCATTGCCTTGATGATCATTACCTGGTTAATGTTGATGCCCAATTCCTTATCGCGCATAAAGGATAACTGTTGATAGGCAACCAATGTCGTAATGATCAAACTGATCGCGGCAGCAAACTGAAATACAACCAATATTTTTCGCAAAGCAAAACGGCTTGTATTCAAATTTCCTTTCAGTGCCCGCACCGGGTAATAAGAAGCAATCACAAACGCAGGATATAAACCCGACATCAACGCACTGACCAGAACAAAAACGAGCAGACCTATTAACATTGTATTATCATACAGAACGCCGTAAGTCAGCGGGACACCGGAGAAGCTAGCGAACGATGGCAATAACATGTGTACCGAAACAACCGCGAGCGAAACAGAAAGCACATTAAAAAGTAACGACTCTGTTAAGACCTGTAAAACCAAACTAAACCTGGTTGCACCAACCACCTTACGAACCCCGATAGACTTTATCTTTTCTTCCGACATTGCCGTGGATAGATTAATATAATTCACCCACGCCATGATAAGAATGATAATTGCAAGCATGATCAATGCGTATACCAGCGAACTGCTTCCGTTCGTTTCCAATTCCTCTTGAAGGTGTGAGTACAAATGAATGTTCCCAAGCGGTCGAAGTTCGAACGTGCTGATTTGTCCGTAGTCGTCTTTGTTATTCTTAAGACCGTTTTTTGAAAGCGCTAGTTGAGCGAGTTTATTTTCAAGCTCCCCACGAAGCGTAATGTCTGCTAACAAAACATAAGTCTGACCGCCCCAATCCCAGAATCCTACATCATTGTTCCAAAAGTTTTTTGTTCTTGGGTCAGAGCGGGTAAGGATGTCAAATTTGATGTGTGAATTCGATGGGACATCCTTTAAAACGCCGGTAATTTTATAATGCTGAGTTTCCTCACCGTTATACACCTGGAAGGATTTTCCAATCGCATCGCCCGAAAAATAATTATTTGAGAATGTTTCTGATATAAGGGCAGTATATGGGTCTTGTAAAACAACCTCTGAATTTCCCTGTAACAATGGGAATGAGAAGACTTTAAAAAAGATGCTGTCGACATCAAACGCTTTAAAATTTTCAAGAGGAACCAGCTTATTATTTTTGTCTTGATAGTGTATGAAAGTTCTGTCTGAATTGAATCCGCGAACAGTTGTGGCCGCTTTAATTTCAGGATAGTCAGTATTTAATGCTTTGCTAATGCCGTCGTATGTGTTTGTTTCGTGAACAATAACCTCATTTTGCAACGTGACTTTAGTAGCAACCCGATAGATGTTCTCCGCGTTTCTGTGAAAATCATCGTAACTAAATTCAAACCGTACATACTGCAGAATTAAAATACAAGCCACCATGCTTACGGATAGTCCGAGCACATTAATTGTTGAAAACATTTTGTAACGAACCAAGCCTCGGGCCGCTAGCTTAAAATAGCTCCATATCATATGCAGTTGAATAAGTTCGAACGAAAATTTATTTCTCAACACAATTCCAGGCCGGAGGAATCTTATAGTATTCCATAACAATTTTTTCTTCGCCCGCCGCTGACCAAGATTTTTTACATCCCGATTAAACTTCTGAATGAGATCGCCTTCGATTTCTTCGTACAAATGTTCAGGGCAAATCCTTCGAAGGAATTGTAATGGCCATTTCGGTGGACCTATATTTTTTTTACCCACTGCCATACGATATCACTCTGTTCGCAATGTTTTAACAGGATTAGCAAGTGCAGCACGTGACGATTGACACGACACTGTGACGATTGTAATGAACAGTAGTAAGAACGCAGTAATCAAAAATACACTTACACCGGGTTCGGTATGATATTCGTACTCTTGCAGAAATTTTTGCACTGCCCACCAGGCCACGGGTAAGCCAAGGATTAATGACAGTACAATGAGTTTAACAAAATCGTTACACACCAATGAAAGCAATTCGGTGACTGATGCACCCATAACTTTTCTAACGCCAATTTCCTTTGCACGTTTCTCAGTTGTAAAGGATGCAAGTCCAAAAAGCCCTAGAAACGAAATAAAAATTGCTATCACTGTAAAACATGTGGAGAGTTTGCTCATCAAAATTTCATCCTGGTATTGTCGATCGAAAGTTTGATCCATGAACGCATATTCCAATGGGAAATTCGGTTCCAGTTTTTTGTAAACATCTTTGACATATTCCATCGCCTCTTCAAGGCGTCCGGCTTCATAGCGGATAAAAATTTGATTGGTGGCTTCAGGACGCAGAGCAATGATCACTGGCGCAATACGTCCTTTCAAATCTGTGCTGTGAAAATCTTTTATAAGACCAATGATTTTTCCTTTTCGTGGTGCGACGAGTTCCTCACCAATAGGATTCTCAAGTCGCATGCTTCTGGCGGCTTCTTCATTGATGATGTAGTTATTTGAATCCGCTACAAACTCCCTTGAGAAATTTCTACCATCCACAAATGTAAATCCTAAAGCAGGCAACATATCGTAATCACATTGAAGTGACTTGAAAGCGATGTTATCTTCTTTTGTTTTCCCTGGCCACGCATTATCGGCAAGTACAATACTGGTTAAAAGGTCAGTAGGGTTATCGTTGCTTTGGCCAACTACTTTTATTGCCGGATTTTGAAGCACCTGGTTTCGGAAAGCATCGAAATTTTTACGCAGATCGGCATTGCTCCTGAAATAGAAAACATCGTCTTTATTAAACCCTAGATTTTTGGTCCGCATGTAATCGATCTGTTGGTAAACGCCGATGGCGCAAATGATAAGCACTACGGATAAACTGAATTGAAAAACCACCAAGCCCTTTCGTAGACCTGCCCCGCTTAAACCCGCTATTGTTCCTTTCAATACATTCACAGGCTTGAATGAGGAAAGCAAAACTGCTGGATAACTACCGGCCATCAGTCCAGCTAGGACCGTTATTCCCAACAGACCAACATAGACTAGTGGATTGGTGTAATCAATCCGCGTTTGTTTTCCGGTTAACTCATTGAAAAATGGCATGAGTAAATGGACTGCAAGTAATGCAAAGAAAAGTGATATGAACGCCGTCAAAACGGATTCCATCATAAATTGCTTTACCAATGAATTATGCCCAGCACCGACAACTTTTCGGACACCAATTTCACGAGCTCTGCTGACGGATCGAGCGGTAGCAAGATTCATGAAATTGATGCATGCTATCAGAAGAATAAATATGGCTACAATTGAGAAAGTAGTGACATAGGTTATACGTCCGCCATGTTGTTCACCATTTGTAAAATTATTGTGTAGTCTCCAATCCGACATAGGGTGCAAAAACAACTCGACATTTGGATCCCATCGAACCCAGATATTCGGTTTTGTAAATGCTTCATGTATCTTTTTATTTAATGCTTCTACCTTCGCCTTCTCATGCAGTTTTACATAGGTCACGCCACCACTCCAGGCACCCCACTCATTGTTATATTGATCTGTCTTTGCATAAATCCGGTAGGGAATAATAAAATCAAATTCGAGTGTGGAATTTTCAGGAAGGTCTTCGAAGACTGCTGCTACTTTTGCATCAAATGTATTATCGACGCGAAATACCTTTCCAATAGGATTTTCATCTTTAAAATATAACGCAGCCACTTTTCTTGAGATTACAATTGAATTATTGTCTTGAGACGATTGGTTTGTCGTTCCGGAAAGAAGTGGAATCGTAAAGATTTTAAAAATGGATGAATCAGCATAGACAGCTTTATGATAAATGGATTTATTCTCGTTCTGCAGCAATACCTGGTTTCTGAATATTATTCGTCCGGATTCAGCTACTTCGGGAAGTCCCTTCAATGCTGGAGCAAGTGGACCAGGCGTGTTATCATATGTTTGCGTTCCATCTGGAAAAGTGTGGTGCGCCATAATCTTATATACCTGATCCTTGTTTTGATGAAAATCATCATACGACACTTCATCCATTACCCAGAGTATAATGAAAATGCTGCAAGCCAGGCCAACGGCTAATCCGGAAACATTGATAAAAGAATATCCACTATTCTTTAAAGAAGTGCGGAAAAAGATTTTGAAGAAATGTTTTAACATATGGAATGAGGGTATATGCAATGAAAATTTATTCCTCAGAATAATCCCAGGTCTGAAAAAACTTACCGTATGCCAGGCGAGCCGTCGGCGAGCCTTTTTCTCACCCCATTTGTCAACATCCCGATTAAATTTCTGAATGAGATCGCCTTCGATTTCTTCATATAAATGCTCAGGGCAAATGAACTCAAGCAGTCGTAACCACTTGTTGCGCCCCATAGGTCTTTTATTTTCCTTCGGCATATTGTTCACCAATGCGTAGTTACAATGATCCGCTCTTATAGAGAGCACTTTGCTTACGGCATGATTAAATTATCTAAAACGTTAGAACAATTGACAGCATTCACTCCTCAATAAAAGGATACAGTTTCATAGAATCATATCATCAGATGAATCATAATCCCGACATCTTGAGCTGCGGCACCATGTTCCACAACTCCAACCTCGTCTCTTTCATTGCTCGCAACATCGCCATACCGGCAGAAGTAATGGTGAAGATTCTTTTCCTTCTCCCTCCTCTTTCATTGGTTCCACCGCCCATTTTCGATTTGATGTATCCCTTATCCTCCAGGCGATAAAGTGTTACATGTACTGCACTCAGGTTTACTTCACGTTTAAATTTCGTTTCAATTTCTTCTGAAATGGCAGCGCCGTAAGCATCTTCCTGTAAAGCTGCAACGAGTGTTAACACCAATTCCTCAAACTCGCCCAGATATTCTTTCGCCATATCCTTATATTTTGTTAAGTAAATAAGACAATTAATTTTTTTATATACAAATGGATCAGGAGGAAAGATCAAGTATGGCTGCAAAAGACACAATAAAAAAAATACAATTCACCGCTGAGGAACCGTCATGAAATGCTGAGCTTCAGTGAATATTTAAAAAAAGCTGTGGTAAAAATAAGAGCAGTTGTTATTTAATCCGCGGAAGTAATCTTGACCGCAAGATCTTCCGGATAAGCAGGAGAAGTTAGTTTCAATTTGTTATCTGAAGCAACATTTTGCTTTGCCGCATATGTTCCGGTAAGCGGATCCATGAATTCAACGGTATAATTTCCTGCAGGTACCGTAAGTTCAAAGACGTGAGGCCCTTTGCCGAAAATGTAAATCGCGTATTGTTTTCCCGGCTCAGAAAGAACATATGCTCTTTTATTTTGGTCACCAGGAATCAACGTGCTGTCGGGTTTCATCTTCAAATAATCAAAACCATCGATAAATTTTCTGAGGAAGCTGAGTTGCTTTCTGAGTGCAGGAGTTCCTCCCCCCGGCTGCGTATTCGGATATTGAAAAGATCCATCTTCGTGATCAGCGGTGAAAGAATAATCCAGGTTGTTGTACAAGGCACCACCTGCCAGAATAAAAGACCAACCTTCTCTTCGATATGTGCTGTCAGCCTGACCATCAAACCCTGTTTCGTTATCCCCGATCACCTTGTTAAAATGATAGTTCTGCGCAACAGCAATGGGTGGATATGCATAGTGAAAATTAAAAACCGAAACAGCGGGATGTGGATTTTCGATTTTAAGATGATCATTTGCAATATTTTGAGAGATAAGATGTTGCTGCGAAAAATCTTTTTCTTCATCACGTATAACGGACGCGATGTGATGCTGCCAATCCATGGTTACTCCGCCCCAATATGGCTCATTGCAGATTTCATAGATCAGGTTGCTGTAATTTTTTAGCTCACTAACAATCTTCCGAACCAATGCTTCATGAATTTCAAGCAGCCCATTTGATTTATCAACGGTGTAGACATGCGTACGGTCTTTTGGTCCCTTCCCATTAACATTGTTGACTTCATTCATGGGACTGAGGTTCCATTGTGAGTCTTCATAAAAAGGACAAAACAATGCCAGCTCTACCATAACATTTCGCCTCTCCGCTTCTGCCATAAAATCCTTAAGGCGTGTGAAATAGGCTTCATCCCATTTGGTGAGATCGAATTTATTACCACCATTGGTATAACCTGGAGTTTTCGACCGTGCCCACGGGCAAATAAATTTTTGTGGGGCCGGTGCAAGTGTATTACGTTCAATCTCGAAAGCCCCTACTGGTTCTACATATACGCCCGTAAATGTACGGGTAAGATTTAACTCACTCTTTGAGAGCGCATCCAGATATTTGACATAATCAAAATCCAGGTTGAGCACTGCGCCATAATGTTCTGCTGAAGTAATCAGAATTGTCGGCTTACCATCGTAAATAAAATAATGCGGGTTCTCAGGATGTAAGGCAATCGGTTTGCGTTGCGCAGGTTGATTGCAGGCTGATAAAACAATTGTTATGAGCCACCATTGAATATAACATTTCATGAATTTAAGATAGGACGTTCCGGTGTGAGTTCCTAACATCAACAATTGCAAGGTAACAATACAGCAGGTTGCAATTTATCTTCAGATCAGCATGAATACAGCAGCGATGATGGTCATAAAAATAATGAACCACCGGTAGGTTCTTTCAGATAATTGCTTAACGATTATTATACCGAAGTAAGCGCCAACGATAATGAATGGTATTGCGAGAAGATTAAAGAGAAATGTATTTAACGTTATTGTGTTCCAAACGAAAATATGGAACGGTACCTTAAACCAGTTCGTAGCCATGAAGAACCAGGCCGTTGTTCCAATGAATACATTTTTTGGTAATCGGATGGAAAGTAAATAAACAGCCAGCACGGTTCCGGCGAGGTTTCCCACCATGGACGTAAACCCGCCAAGTACTCCTGTTGTTATTGCGAAAGCTTTTTGATGGGGTACATCTTCTTTATGACCACGTTCAAGCCACAACATCACGACAACGCTTACCAAAATGATAACCGCCATGATGATTTTAAATATCTCATCGTTAATGTATTTCCCAACGATGGTACCCACGACTACTCCCAACGCAGCCCAGGGAAATAAGATCTTCAAATGCGACCACGATGCATGACGATGATAGTACCAAACGCCAAGAACATCTGCCATCACAAGCATGGGAAGTAAAATTCCACTTGAAGATTGCCCTCCAAAAACATTTGCAAGCAACGGTACCGCCAACATGCCTGCGCCGTGAACGCCGGTTTTAGACATTCCTGTAAAAATAGCGACTAACAATACGAGGATAAGCTGGAGGTACGTAAGCTCGTAAGAAAAGAGAGAGATCAAAGACTAATGACTAAAGGGTCTTTACTACTTTCCAAACTTCTTCAGCCACAAGCTGGTTGCCTTTTTCATTCAGATGCACCCGATCAGTAGTAAGTACACCTGATTCCTTGTTTTCTGCATTGAATTTTTTATTGTAGTCTAAGAATGCTTGTCGTAAATCGATGAGTGGAATATTATTACTTTTTGCCAATCCGCGTATGATGTTGCTATATCGGTTCAAATCTCCATCAAGCTCGTTGCTGTAATCAGTCTTCTCTCCGATCGCAGCGGGCGTACAAAGGGCCACCTTGATGTTTTTTTCCTGAAACTTTTTAATGAGTGCCGAATAGAACTTTTCAAATTTGTCTGCATCTGTCCCCGTTCCATGCGAACGTTTATGCCACACATCATTAACACCTACATAAATGACAACGATATCAGGGCTTTTGCTGAGTACGTCACTTTCGAAGCGCAGATATAAATCATAAATCTTGTTGCCTCCAATACCGGCACCGACAAAATCATAGCGATCGGATAACTTCTCCGCCGCCGCCAGCTCAGCAATACGAACAACATAACCGCCGGGTTTGATCCCCGCCTCAGTGATCGAATCACCAAAAAAAACGATTTTCTTTTTCTGCATAATGTGAGTAAAGGAAGTCAATGCTATTAATGCGAAGGCATACAAAAGCCAGGCGGTTCTTTTCATGGTTTAGATTTAAGGGCGTAATATAATAAAGTGTTGACCTTTCGCACGAAGCCTTCCCTAAGTTTTTGTCATTCCCGATTCACGGTCTCTGATTTTATAATTACTTTTAATGAAACTCATTCACCTATGCGTCTACACCATTGTGCCCTGGCAGTTGTAATGGCCTTGTCCCTTTCATCTTGCAATAAATCCGAGGAAAAAAAAGCCGATCCTTCTCATTCCCTGGCGGCCGCTTATCTTGATCGCTATGCTCTGGAATACAAACGGCTCAGCACCGAAGCTAATGAAGCAGCCTGGCTTCTCAATACAAAAATTGAGGAAGGTGATACTGTTACTCAAAAGTTATATGAAGTCGCGGCACAAAAGCTTACTGAGTTTACCGGAAGCGTTGCCAATATAGATTCGTCAAAAAAATATCTCGCTATCGCGGATCAATTGTCACCGCTTCAAAAACGGCAGATGGAATACATACTTTTCCTTGCAGGCGGCGCGCCTGCTACCGCGGCAGAAACAGTGAAAGAACTTATCAAAGTAAATGCGGAACAGACCAAAGTACTTTACGGATTTGATTTCAAGATCGATGGAAAGTCAGTTACCAAAAACGATATCTCAAATTTACTGACTTCATCCGATAATCTTAATGAAAGATTAAAAGCTTGGAATGCCAGTAAAGAAGTAGGTAAACCACTTAAACCAGGCTTGGAACAATTGCGCGACCTGCGAAACAAGTCCGTCAAGGATTTAGGATTTCCAAACTACTTCGCATACCAGGTTTCAGAATACGGCATGACTACGGAAGAGATGCTTGCCATGAACGACAATTTCATTAAAGAGATTTGGCCCTTGTATCGTGAACTACATACCTGGGCACGGCATGAGCTGGCAAAGAAATTTAATCAAAAGGTTCCCGACTTCATTCCTGCACACTGGCTTCCAAATCAATGGGCTCAAAACTGGGAAGCCGTTGTCGACTCAAAATCAACAGGTATCGACTTGACCGATACACTCAATAAAAAAACACCTGAATGGATCGTGAAGAAAGGTGAAGAATTTTACATTTCGCTTGGGTTTGCCCCGCTACCTGCATCTTTCTATGAGAAATCAAGTCTTTATCCCCTTCCTCCCGACGCAAAGTATAAGAAAAACAATCACGCCTCCGCATGGCACATCGACCTTGACCAGGATGTTCGGTCACTCATGAGTGTCGAGACAAACACCCAGTGGTGGGAAACGAGCCTTCATGAGCTCGGGCATATTTACTACTTTCAATCTTATTCCACGCCTGATGTTCCCGTTCTGTTGAGAAACGGGGCGAACCGGGCTTACCACGAAGCAATCGGCTCCCAAATTGGATTGGCCTCCTTACAGAAGCCGTTGCTACAGTCATTAAAATTAATACCAGAAAATATTGTATCGGATGATACGCTCGAACTACTAACGGACGCTCTACAGCATATCATTGTACTTCCATGGGCGTCCGGTACGATGACCCGTTTTGAAGAAGCGCTCTACTCGAAAAATATTCCGCCAGATCAATTTAACAAAACCTGGTGGGATTTGGCGCAACGTTACCAGGGCATTGTTCCTCCTTCACCGCGCGACGAACAGTTTTGTGATGGTTGTACAAAAACTCATATCATTGACGATCCTGCCCAATATTATGATTACGCCATGGCCGAGATATTGCTTTTTCAATTCCATGATCACATCGCAAAAAATATTCTGAAGCAAGATGTACACGCTACGAACTATTGGGGAAGTAAAGAAGTCGGTGATTTTTTACGAACCTTAATGGCGCCTGGGGCAAGTGTTGATTGGCGCGATCACCTAAAGAAAAACCTCGGAACTGACGTGAGTGCCAAAGCAATACTCGATTATTTTTCCCCATTGATGGTGTGGCTGAAGAAAGAAAACAGCGGAAGAACTCATACCCTTCCCGAGAACTTTTAAAAGCTTTACGCCTTTGCTGTTGATACTACAGCAAAGGCGTAAGCGGTTTTTAGAATCCTCCAAACTTTAAGGTCGCGTTGTATGATAAGTTACTGATATCGGAATCTTTCATTCCAAGTCCATCGCTACCAAAGGCAGCGCGATAAGAGATTCCAGGGCTAAAACGCATCCACTTGAATACGTTGATTTCAAATTGAACGCCAGGTTCGGCAACAAAGAACCAGTTCTCGTCATTTACTTCATCATCATCAAAGTCAAAATCATCATCATGATTATGCCAATCGTAACGTTCGTGTTGTAACGTAAATCCAGCGCCCGAGAAAAGATTAAAAGCGATATGAAATGCTTTGTTGGAACCCAGTACATATTCTGTAACCAATCCTACCTGGCCATACTCGTAACTCATGTTGCGTAAAGGATCGGTACTATATTGTAGCGGTACAGAAAGGTTGTTTGTAAGTGCAGCGGCCCCAATACCAATTAAAAATTTATGGTTGATATAGACACCTCCATAAGCACCCACTAAGTTAGCGTACTCGCCCCCAAGGGTGGTGAATTTATTGGTTAGGGCACCATATCCGCGGACGGAACGGGTATCATTCTTGAAAACGGTTTCGATATGGTTCTTTTCGTTTATGTCATTTTCCTGCGCCATTGCGGCTGTCGATAAAAGAATAGAACACATCAGCACGATTGTTTTTAATTGTCTTTTCATAGTTTTTTTGTTTCTTATGCGTTAGACAACCCTACGTTGAGTTACCCCTATGACCGCACTAATAATTTTTGTTTTATTTTTGAGCAGGACTTACCCCTCGTTTTCTTAAGACTAAAATCAAATGATATGAAAAAACTCCTCTGCCTCATTATCGGCCTCTTGCTGGTTCAGATAAGTTTCGCCCAAAAATTGCCACCCAACTTTCACCTGACAAAATTGAAAAATGGGCTTGAGGTACTGGTCATTGAGGATAAAACAGTCCCTTTAATTACTGTAGAAATATGCGTGAAGAATGGATCTTACACGGAGGACCCTCAATACAATGGCCTTTCGCACTTATATGAACACATGTTCTTCAAAGCCAATAAAGATCTCCCGTCACAAGAAGCTTTTCTAAACCGGAAGAATGAACTTGGCCTTGACTGGAATGGCACTACTTCAAATGAACGCGTTAATTATTTTTTCACCCACAACAAGAAGTTTCTAGTGGAAGGACTGAAGTTTATGAACTCGGCCATCCGTTACCCTTTATTTAAGGAAGATGAAATGAAAAAGGAAAATCCTGTCGTGGACGGAGAATTTCAACGGGCAGAATCTAACCCGACGTTCTGGTTAATCAATGATATGAATAAAAAACTTTGGGGAGATCTTTACAGTCGCAAAAATGTCATTGGAGACCATGAAATCATTTTGACAGCAACAAAAGAGAAGATGCAGACCATTCAACAGAAATATTATTATCCTAATAATTCTATTTTAGTTCTGGCCGGAGATCTTGACCATGAGGAAGGTTTCCGCAGGGCGAAAGAAATATTTGAAGATTGGGCTCCTTCGGATTTTGATCCTTTTGTCAAGTATCCGATTCCTGAATTTAAACCCTTGCAAAAGTCTGAACTTTATTTCACCGAAAACGCTAACACAAGAAACCCGATCATCGCCCGCGGGTATCACGGTCCCGATACGCGCAATGACCTAAAAGCTACGTATGCCGCAGATGTGTTTTCCTTTATTTTGAGCCAAAAATCTTCCAAACTGCAACAGGATCTTATAGACAGCGGTTTAGCTTTTGACATAGGTGTTAACTATCAGACCTGTAAATACACGGGTCCAATATTGATTTTCGCAGTACCGCATCCTGAAAAAATTAAGGAAGTGTTGGGTAAAATAGAGGAGCATATCAACCGATGGGATAGTGATGATTATTTTACGGATGAACAACTGCAGACCGCAAAAACACTGATTGCCATTGACGACGCACATAGCCGTGAAAAAACATCGGAGTTTATTCATACGGTAACGTATTGGTGGGCCTCCGCCTCTATTGATTATTATACAGCCTATGTAGAGAACATAAAAAAAGTTACGCGCGAAGACATCCAGCAGTATGTCAGAAAATATATAAAAGGTAAGCCTAACGCAACCGGTATACTAACAACGGCAGAGAATAGACCCGCCCTGGAGGCCAGCTTAAAAACGACAAAAAACTAACCGCATGAAAAACTTAAATCGTTATATTTTTCTGTTTGCAATTATGTTGTCAGCAACGTCCTTTTCATTGCGAACAGCAGAAGATAAGGCTACTGAATTTACTGTAAATGGTTTAAAAGTCATTTTAAAGCCTTCTATTAAAGACATCATCAGTGTTCGCTTTTTTATTAAGGGAGGTACGGCAAATTATTCCAAAGAACAAGAGGGAATCGAATCCCTGGCGCTGGCTGTTGCTGTTGAGGGCGGAACAAAAAACATGAACAAAACTGAGTTCGCCACCGCGTTAGAAAAGATAGGGACTAACATCAGCTTTAGTACATCATATGACTACAGCGAAATCAGTATGTCGTGCATTAAAGAATATTGGGCTCCTTCCTGGAACCTGTTTGCTGATGTAATAACGCAGCCACGATTTGAAGCCAAGGAGTTTGATTTAATTAAAGCCCAAGCTGTAGCACAAGCCAAACAAGCGGAGTCAAATCCTGATGCGCACTTGCGAAACCGGAGCATGGAATCGGCCTTTACCAATCATAACTATGCGAAGATTCCGAGTGGCACATCAGCTAGCTTGGAAAAATTATCACTGGAGAGTTCGATGAATCATTTCAAGTCAATCATCGGTAAACAAAACTGTTTTCTGGTAGTTGTTGGGAACATTTCTGAGGCAGATCTGAAAGAACGGGTGAACCAGGCTTTCGCTTCGTTGCCGGCCGGTAAAAAGCCAATGCTAGAACCCAAGCTTGAAATTAAAGCGGAAGCTACCATCGAGAATCGTGAAATTCCTACCAACTATATTCGAGGAGTAATGAGTGCTCCTGCTGTTGGTGAAAAGGAAGGTGTTCCCATGATGTTAGCCATGGCAATTATGAGAGACCGGTTCTTTGTTGAGCTCAGAACAAAAAGAAGTCTCACTTATGCACCCAGTGCCGGCTATGCGTCTACTGTTTTCAATAATCCATACGCTATGTTTTATGCATCCACTACGGATCCCAAACAAACGCTGCAAGTAATGATTGAGCAGATCAATGAAGTAAAGAATCAAGGGTTTAAAGAGAAGGAACTGAAGGACATGAAAGAGAGTTATCTTACAGAACATTTCCTTGGGTTAGAAACAAATGATTCTCAAACCATGTCGTTAGGACTTGCCGAAGTAGGTGGAGACTGGAGAAAGACCGAATCCTTTATGTCTGATGTGGAGAAGACCAGCATACAGGACATCAACAATGTCTTCAAAAAATATTCTTCCTCTATTAATTGGATGTATTTGGGAAAAGAAAGCGCTGTCGGCAAAGAAGATTTTAAGCAGCCACAAATGTTGCCGGCGCCTGGCAAAGTTACACCGAAGAAATAGTCAATGCTTTACGTTACTGTACTATCGTTTAAATATTCTAGCGACGACGACAACAATTAGTACGATAACGAAAATCACTATAAAAATTCCTGTGTACACGCCTGCTCCAAAAATATCTCCAACAAGCTCGCAGCTTGTCATTGTGAACAGCAGCAAAAAGAAATAAAGAAAGGATAATAAATTTTTCATATCAAGAAGTTTTAAACCCTTTGATAAAAAATCAAGCCAAAGTAAAGATCCCCTTCGTACGGATTAAACGATCGGGGTTTTGACAATTCAATGTGTATTTTATACCACAATCATTCCTCATAATTCAAATGTTGACGGGAAAGTGTTAGCATAATAAAATCCAATCCCTTTTGCTTTTAACTTCTCCTCAGTGTCTTTTAAATATGCTTCATCGTGCGACCGGCTCAGGACTTTTCGAATTATGATATACCTGATGTTCTCCGGGTAATGTGCCGCGATCTTTAAATAGATCTTTAAATCCAGTTGCGTGTTGTCTCCTAAAAGGAAAAATTTTTTTTCGGGAAACAGTTTAATTATCTCATGCAACATTTTAGTCTTGTGAAGCTCTCGCGCCTCAAAAGACCTGAATCGAAAGATATCGCGTACCTTCCGCATCTGTCTCAGGAATAGTGGTCCAGATGGAAACCCATTGTGTATCAGGAAGCGATAAATTAATGGATATAAATTCTGCTCACTATTAGACAGATAGAATGAAGCCGCACCGGATTCATGAAGGTCACGAATCAACTTCATCATTGAGGTCACAGCCTTTCTCTTCTCCATTGACGTGAACATCAGCGTCCGGAATTTTAATAACTTATTCGATATGTGGGAGTGAAGAAGTGTATCATCGATGTCGGACACCACGATGAACGGGGCATCAACATGATTTATTTTGCAGGTATACAAATCCTTAATGATGCGTACAGTTTGGCCGTTGGAAAGACTTATTTCTTTTAAGTGGGTTTGGCTCGTATTCGTTTCCGCTATAAAAAAAAAGGATCCTGAGGCATCGGTTTTAGTTACAGCAGATCCATGATCAAAATGAAGGATAATGTGTTTATTAGCAAAAAAACGTGTGCGATAAAGCGCCAGGAGCGTTCGAAATGTTTTTCTGGGACTATACGATATGAAACTAAAGTCTCTTAGCGACGAATATGTCAATTGTCCTGTAAAAAGGTTCTTTGTTCCATTTGACAATGCGTAAAAACTTAACAATATCGGCACGGTCGCGCTCATTTTTTTATAAGCACAGGCACTGCCGCAGGAAAGATATCTATTTTAAGGTGATCTACTTTACCCATATATTCTCCATCAATTTGAAAGTCGACCTTTTGATTAATCTTTATTTCGGCTTGTTTACAGCTGATCACATCGGAAAACATGTTCTTATCTATAAATACATTGAATTTGGTAAGCCCAGCCTTGATTGCTTCGTCCAATGCGATTCGTTCAATATTGGATATTTCAAATTTTCCATCCGAGACTGACCCTTCCGATATGCGTATACCTGTACCGTACATATTCGCATTTGAGATAACGATCATATATCCTTCCTTTTCGTATTTTTCGTCTGGCGTCTCAACGGTATAGGTCAATAGTGGACTCTCTTTTATGGCCTGCAGTAAAAATTTGGCATAACCGAGCATTCCCCGTTCTCCTTGCTCAGAATAGTTTTTAATCATCTTCGCGTTGATACCAATATCGGCAAGATGCGTACAGATATGTTTATCGTTAAACCTCAGAAGATCTAGCATAATGGTAGTAGCCTCATCAAAGACCAGATCAACAGCCTCCTCTAATCCCTCGGATAGTCCTAACGCAGTGGCTAAACCGTTGGCGGAACCTAACGGCAATATTCCCATCGGAATATTTCTATTCATAATATTTTTGGCAACAACCTGGACAGTGCCATCACCACCACAAGCCACTACCCTGTCTGGTTTGTAGTCTTTAAGCTGGTCTTGGATATGGGCGTCGTCATTATCAGACGACGTGTAAAAGAATTTAAAATCTATGTGCGTTGCTGCCGCTTTTTCATGAATTTTTAAAATCGCATTGTCATTACTGGTTGCCCCAGAAATGGGATTAATTATAAATAGAATTTTCATAGCCTTTGGACACGACACTGATGAAACAATATATAACAAGAAATGTTAGAACTAAGGAAAGATTATGAGGTGTTACGTTCAATAATCGGATTGTGGAATAATACCTCACATATTTTTCGAGACATGCATTTTATAGAATTATACAACAGCTTAAAGTGAATGTCTGATCTGGCCTTCAATTTGAATCATCGGAAGTGAAATTTTCATTAAAGACTATGATTAACTTAAAAGAGGCAGGCAAATCTTCTTTCTCATTATGCGTATTGATATTGTTTACCGTCTCTGCATACAGTCAAAGCGGTTCCATTGGTGTGTATGGAACGTTGAATGAGTATACCGGAGACTTAAATCGAAACCACTATCACTTCTATAACTTTTATCACCCTAAACCAGGCGCAGCGATATCGTTGCAACAGTATTTGAGTCCTTCTTTCAACCTTGTTGAAAAATTTTCCTTTAATCAGGTCCAATATCAAAATGATGATAAAGTATACGGTGTGGACGCGGATTTTTTAACCCTCAATGTCAAGATCAAATATAAATTCAACAATGATCATATCTTCAAAGAGGATGCCGTCATTGCGCCGTTTCTCGTAGCTGGCATCGGCGGTACTTACATCGATTCAAAGGTGTATACCAACTTTGATAACAGCACAATTTCAGATGGAGAATTTCAGGCAAATGCCGCAGTGGGCGCAGGCATTTTATTTCAGTTTAGTGAACGGCTGGGTTTTGAAATATCAAATACACTGAACATGCCGTTGTACGATGCGTGGGATGGTGTTACAAAGGGTGACAATGATGTTTATCTACAGCATAGCGCAGGGTTGGTATTCAAACTTCGAAAGTCAAAGGATACCGACATGGATGGAGTCTCGGATCGAAAAGATACGTGTCCGGATACGCCTGGTCAGGTATCCGTTGATTCAAAAGGTTGCCCGATCGATTCGGATGGCGACACCGTTGCAGATTATCTGGACAAATGTCCTGCGATTGCGGGCCTTTCTAACCTTGAAGGATGTCCTGACAAAGACAAAGACAATGTTGCAGATATTAATGATAAATGCCCCGATGTAGCCGGCGCCGCCAGGTTTAATGGTTGCCCGGATACAGACAATGATGGAACTGAAGACGCCAACGACAGATGTCCTAACCAGGCCGGTCTTGATATATTCCAGGGTTGTCCTGACACTGATAGCGACGGTGTGGAAGATGCCAAAGATAAATGCCCCAATACACTTGCTGGGATCAAGGTGGATGAAACCGGATGCCCTGCCGATACCGATGGCGATGGTGTTATTGACGAAATTGATCGTTGTCCGACTACTCCAGGCAACGGAACAGCTAATGGCTGCCCCGAAGTTCGTGAGGAAGTTAAAAAACGGCTGAATTTTGCAACACGCGGAATTTATTTTGAAACAGGCAAGGCTACATTAAAATCCAATTCATATGCGATGCTGAATGAAATCATCAGCATCCTGGAGGAATATACCGACTACAGCTTGCGCATCAGCGGATTTACCGATTCACAAGGTAGCGAGGCCACGAATTTAAGATTGTCCCAAGATAGAGTGGATGCTGTAAAAAGCTACCTCACCCGTAATAGTGTGAGCGAAAGCCGCATTGAAGCAACAGGCTATGGCGAGGCAAAGCCCATCGCTACCAACGCCACGGCCACCGGCCGCGCACAAAATAGACGAGTTGAACTGGAACTGTTCTTGAAAGACCAATAAAGCAGCGTTGCTGCTATTACTCTTCTTGCAATAACTAATTGGATGTTAAATTTAGATTATTTGACGATAAAAATTATTGTATTGCCTCAAGTGTAGTACGCGTCGTAACGAGACGGCCTATTTTTTTACCAAAATCAGTCGATGAAGCAAAAGCGTCTTTTTCAATGCATCTGTTTTAAATCGGATAGTGATGGTTTTCTTAAACTCCTTTACTTCCAGATCCGCTATAAAAAGGTCTTTTATACGCGCTCCATTGGCGTCGTAGGTGGATATCCAATGAGATAATGGTGACTGGCGCTGCCACATTGAGAAGTCGCACCCTTCCGGGGTTTTCTGAATATCCAATAGCAGCCTGTAACTAGCATTAGGGATTTCGTTCAAAGATATTCTTAACCACGTATCATTTCCGGCTGTAAAGAAATAACTCTCACCTCCTGTTCCAAACTTCCACGTGGTCTTGATGTCGAGATTACCAAAAACATTGTAGTCCATCAGCTGTGGATAAATTACAAGTGTATCCGGTAAAAACACTTGGGTGCTTGCTGACTCAGGTTCTATGACTGATGCCGGGGGTTGATCAGCGTAATATAAACCAATCGATGTATACTCAACGGGAAAAGCATTGCCAACCGGACCATGTTCAATGCCATGGTAAAAACTTTTTGAAAAGGATATCTTATCCGACAGGAAGAGACGATAACCACCCGTACGGGCAAACGGCAATGAATAATCTAACGACCCGTGTAGGGGTAGACTCATTCTTCCATCCCACCTGTCGAGCATCGCATACCAGCCGCCGTTGAAATAATCTTCTGATCCGGTACCATGCATCCGAAAACCACCATCGATGGCGGTGGAGTCATCGCCTTCAAAAAAAATAGTCATTCCTGATTTTAGCCCCTGTGACTGTAAAACAGTGCCTACATAATGCCCTTTGCCTTTCACATTCGACAACACATGTTGTTTTCCTTTTGCGGGGCGATCATTAGTCCAATGCGCATAAAATTTTCCTTCCCGCTCTTCTATTCTTGATTGAGAAGAATGCCACACTTTTATATTTATCTTTGCTGGCGCTAAATTATTGTTGTCCTTCCTGTAGACAAATTCAATTTTCGCTGCGTTACCAAATGGCATGGGAAAGTAACAGTAATTTTTACTGCCTTGCGTTCCTAACAGCAAGCTTTGCATAGATGAAGATCCGAATGCAAACCCGAAAAAATCTGCTACGGGACAAAACACAGCAGGCTGCGGTTCATTGTCCCAGGTTATTCGAATGTCAATATTTTTGTTCAGCCCAGTGAAAACATGAATCGGTTCAATTTCGATTCCGAGGATCCTGCCGCCCTTGTAAGTCTCGAAAGCTGTCACCGTTTCATTCGGCTTAATCGTTATTTCTTTATGCGACTCGGACATCTCGCGGGGATAAAAATCACGAACAGACTTTTCATCCATACTCCATAGGCTCTCAATTTTTTGAAACGCTGATTTTTCCTCTGCAGAAAGATCCATCGAAAAATTTTTCACTTTTGTTCCTTCCGGATATAGCCGATATTGAATCTGATGAAATTGCATTCTCTTACCTCTTGAAACAATTCGGCAGCTTTTTTCAAACGTAATGGGCACGTAACAATAAAATCCGCCTAACTGGTTTCCACACAAGGGAGCTACGAAAGGAAACTCCTTTCCTGAAAACAGATCCATGTATTTAATAGAGAATGTTGGATGATCAGCATCAATATAAAAATCCAATGTATCTTCTGTTGGTGTCGGTGTCCATATCCTGTTAATAACACCGCTACCTTTGACATCAAAAATCACAAGACTGCTGTCAGCATTTCTTCTTAAAAACGAATACGTTCCATTGAAGCCATCATTATTTTTCCAGGTGGTATCATAGGTGGATACTTGTCCGTCATAAACGTTTTCAACGTACTGTGGGAGTGACGAGATATCATGAAAAACTTTTAGCTCATTCGATAAGGTGCCAACTCCCAACGGGATGTAGCCAAATGATTTTTGTATTTTTTTAGAACAGCTTCCTAAAACCAACACAAGAAATATTGCCAGTATGAATGATCGCCGCTTATAAAATCGAAGTGCGCTTCGAAATCCAAAAGCATGGATGAGACAGCGTCTTAGCGGCATCTTTGTCCTGGATAAAAAATCAAACATGATCATTAATTTGAAATACAAATTAGGGAGAATGGAGACATTCTCAAGGATGCGCCAGCTTTTGTTTTAGACTGAGGAATTGTAAAAAGCCTACGCTCTAAAATTACCGTAACAGAGTTTTCGAAGGATAGTCCGGGGTCGTAAGTACCAACTTGCCCAGGTAAGAGGCGAATCGCCATGCATGTCTTTTATGTCTGGCTTTGCACCTGAATCAAGAAGCAGCTGAATAATTTCTTCGGATGCAAAAGCCGCAGCGCGGTGAAGCGGTGTTTCTCCTTTGGTACGACAATCGCGCATGAAAGCTCCCGTCTCTACTCCATCATTCGTTTTGATGTTCGGGTTAGCGCCGTAACGAAGGAGTACTTTGATCACTTCATCAAACTTTGGTTGACTCGTCTTACTTAATGCTGCATGTAACGGCGTTTCGCCGGTATCGCGCAATGGAAAATTTACGGCTGCACCATTTTCAAGCAAGTATTCACATAGCTGCGCATGACCGTGGAAGGCAGCACCATTTAAATCAAAATTTTCACCTAACGAATGAAGAACCTCCCCATGCTGAATTAAAATCTTAATGGCACTCACATCTCCGAAGTAGCCACACCATTGGATTAATGAAACACCATGTTCATTCTTTGTTGTTGCCGGTTGACCTTCTGCAAGGAACTCAACCACTAAGTCAGTACGACCATCAACGATTTTATGGAGGAGATTTTTATTGTCAGTTTTCATAGGGTTGGTGGCGTAAGTTCGTCAGGGATAATGCTAATGAACCTAAATTACCCTAAAAATTTAAATCTCAGAAACACCGAAGTATCGATACCAGATTGCCACTAACCACCAGAACATTCAACCTGACAGAACACAAAAGAACCGCGCATAGACACCTGACTTCGCACATTAAGAACGGAAACCCCAACACTTCACTTCACCCACGCTTTCAATTCCTCGTACGGAATTAAAACTTCCGTGGGCCCGGCGGCATACGGTGCGATTTCATAGTTGTTATAGAAAAATACAATACCCTCTTTTTTGAAACCGTAATTTTTATTCAGCTCAAATTTATCTTCCGGAAATTCAAAATAGTTTTCACTTAAAGAAGCCGTGTCGGCTAATTGGCGGCTTTGTCTGAATATTTTATTTCCGGCACTTGTAAGTGCTTCATTGTATCCTGGCTTCAATAAATTATCTAAGGTAAAATCTGCACCTGTTCTTGGATTCAAGTTTATAAAATAAACGCCCGAGCCACCATGGGCGCCCCCGGTGTAGTATTCATCGTTAACAGAAAGACTCAGCAAGGAATCGGTTAATACTTCCACGTTGACGTTGGCTGTATAGTGCCACCCCCCAAAAGCCTCCGGAATTTCACTTTTGAAATCATCATAATCCTGAATGAAGATCCTACCTATCTCCTGCATACTTAAGCCCTGCGACTCAGGATTACCGAGCGATACAGCTGCATCAATTCGCTGTTTGATAACTTTTGTGACCATTGAATCAATGCCCGAAAATTCCGGGTAGGTAACTTCGAAATAAGCGCAAGCGAGTGTATCGGACTTACATCCGCCCTGTGATTCAATTCGAAACGTTTTAGTCTCAAAACTTATGGGCGTTTCCTTTTCTTCTTTCGGGCTACCGCATGAAAAAATTACAACGCACGGAAGTATAAAGCCAACAAAATACTTCATTCGAAATCTATTTTTTAAAAACTTCAGCTAACTTCTTTTCAAGCGCTGGTCCACGAAGATTCTTCGCGATGATTATACCATTCGGATCAAGCAACAACGAGAATGGAATACCTGTGATGTTATAAGTTTTAGCAGCTTCTGACTGCCAGTACTTTAAATCAGAAACATGTGTCCAGGCCAGCTTATCTTCCTCAATTGCTCTTAACCAATCGTCTTTTTTACGATCAAGCGATACTCCAAATACCGTGAACCCTTGATTCTTAAATTTATGAAAGACACGTACCACGTTGGGATTTTCCTGGCGGCAAGGGCCACACCATTTTGCCCAAAAATCCACCAACACATACTTACCTTTCATACTCGATAGTTTAACTACCTGGCCCGTTGTATCAGGCAGCGCAATCTCTGGTGCCGGCTGGCCGATGGCGATGGTCTTCATTTTATCGACCATGCTGACAAAGGCTTTCGCATGCTCGTAGTTAGGCCACTCTTTTCTTAGCTTGTTGGCTACTGCCAGATACGTATCAAAATGCTGGTCGGCATCGATGGCTTTGCTCTGCAAAAGATTGATAACACCGAGCGATGGCGGTTCCTTCTTTAAAAGGTCGGCGACCTGCTGTTGGCCTTTAGCGACCTCGTTCATATACGTTGCATGTAATTCCGCCATTTTAGCTTCATTTTTCACTTGGGCGGCTTCAGAATACTGTTGGCTGATCTTCGCCATTTCTGGTGACGATTCGACATCGCGCAAGATGGTTTGAGTCTTGCGGATGATATCGATATCGGGTGAACCTTTGATTTCAATAAAGCCGTTAGGATCATTACCATCCACGTTGATCTCCACGTTGCTTTTATATAAGATAAAATCAACATACTGTTTGTTGAAGAATGTAATCTTATAATAACCGGGCTGAGAAAGCTTAATCTTTTTCGAATACGTGTAATTGCTCTTTAACTTCACTGTATCCTGCCAGCCCATGCCGCCATTAATGATTTCCTGAATAAGAATCTGGCCTTGCTGTGGAAATCCGACTTTCCCACTCACCGTCACTTCCCAGCTATCCGCGCTCGCAGTAGCATTGGCGTCTTCCTTACTCGCCGACGAGCAGGAAAAGCAGAAAGCAAAAAGCAATAAACCAAATGTAAATAGCCTTCCTAAAGTGCGTCTCAAACTCTCGCTTCGGACGGTAAGCTCTAAGCTGTTTTCTCCTCTTATCATACCTCTTCTAATTTTTTTGTGATCAATGCATTTGCAACTTTCGGGTCTGCCTTCCCTTTACTCCTTTTCATTACCTCCCCCATAAACATACCGACAATTCCTTTCTTGCCATTTTTGTATTCTTCCACTTTCAATGGAAATTCTTTCAGCACCTCATCAATAATGGGAATGATAGCGTCCTGATTACTTTCCTGGATGAGGTTTAACTGCTGAGCAACTTCCAGCGACGATTTATTCGGGTTCTTTAACAACTCCGGGAATACACGCTGGGATGCCACAGAAAAGCTAATCTTACCAGAATCCACGAGCGCGATCAAATCGACCAACTCTTTTGGCTTAATAGGAAGTTCGTCTGCCGACAAACTCAGGTCATTCAGACAGGATTTAACCGGTCCCATTACCCAGTTGGAGGCAGCCTTATAATTCTTGGTAAGCTTGCATAATTCCTCGAAATACAGAGCTATATCTTTCGAGTCGGTCAACACTTGCGCATCGTATTCCGGAAGATTCAGTTCAGCGATGTATTTGTTATACAACTCGCGTGGAAGCGCCGGCATGGTGGCCTTGATTTCATTCAACCATTTGTCAGATACTTCCAATGGACTTAAATCAGGGTCAGGGAAGTATCGATAGTCATTTAATTCCTCTTTTGTGCGCATGCCAAAGGTGAGTCCGGTGGCCGCATCAAATGTTCGTGTTTCCGATGGAATCGTATTACCTTTTTCAATTTCTTCAATCTGACGCTCAATTTCGTGATCGATAGCGCGCTGAACATTTCGGATAGAGTTCATATTTTTTACCTCTACCTTTTTACCAAATTCCTTCGCTCCTTTCAACATTACTGAAATATTTGCATCACAACGCAAAGATCCTTCTTCCATATTACCGTCACAAATATCCAGGTAACGAACAAGTTTTCTGATTTCGGTTAAGTATGCATACGCCTCGTCGGAAGTTCGCATGTCCGGCTGACTTACAATTTCAATCAACGGTACGCCTGCACGGTTAAAGTCGACGAGTGTATCCGGCTCTGCAGCCAAGTGCATAGATTTACCCGCATCTTCTTCAATGTGAATTCGGTGCAATTCAACATTCCGCTCTCCTTCTTTAGTGTTGATGGTAACATAGCCACCTTTGCAAATGGGCGTTCTGTCTTGCGTAATCTGATAGCCTTTCGGAAGATCTGGATAGAAATAATTCTTTCGATCAAAGATGTTAAAGCGTGTTATTTCAGAGTGACAGGCAATTCCCATTTTTATCGCATACTCAACAACTTTTTTATTGAGTCGCGGTAGTGTTCCAGGATGAGCGAGCGTAACAACGCCAACATTTGTATTAGGAAGACTACCGTATGCTGTAGAGTCCGTATTATATATTTTACTCTTGGTTAGAAGTTGTGCGTGAACTTCCAGGCCGATAACTGAAATGTATTTGTCTCTGATTGATTTGTCCATATATTAGGCTATCAATTTACGAGCTTTTTCTAAAACAGCGTTTAATCCGTTCAAGTTCTTGCCGCCGGCGGTTGCAAAAAAAGGTTGACCTCCCCCACCACCTTCAATTTCTTTCGCGAGCTCCTTCACAAGGTTTCCTGCGTGATATTTATTGGTCAGCGCAAGTTTTTCACCGATCATCACTGTGACTTGCGGCTTACTTTCAACGTCTGCAGCCAGAATCAGCAGCAAATCATCAAATTGATTTCGCAAACCATAAGCAATGTTTTTAAGTGCTTCTGCATTAGCTACCGTTACGCGCTCTATAATCAAATGATAACCATTACTCTTTACTGCCTTTTTTGCAAGCTGATCTTTTAATAAGTTCGCTTGCTCTTGTTGGAAGAGCTCAACTTTCTTTTCCAGCGCATGCTTTTCCTCCAACAAATTCATGGTGGTGGTAATAAGGTCTTTCGGATTCTTTAATAATTCCCGCACCTTATCCAACACCCGTAGTTCTTCACGAACGTATTGTTCAGCCCCATCGGCCGTAATAGCTTCAATTCTTCTTACACCGGCAGCTACCGAACTTTCAGAAATAATTTTAAACAAACCGATCTGACCTGTCGCCGGAACATGTGTTCCACCGCAAAGTTCCACCGAAAAATCAGGGTCAAAAGTAATGACTCTTACAAAGTCACCGTACTTTTCGCCAAACAGAGCCATCGCACCAAGCGATTTTGCTTTTTCTATAGGTACATTTCGTTTTTCGTCGAGTTTAATGTTCTCCCGGATTTTTTGATTCACGATGTCTTCAACTTTTAGAATTTCATCATTTGTCATGGCCGTAAAATGCGAAAAGTCAAAACGCAAAATCTTGTCACTCACCAAAGAACCTTTCTGCTCTACATGCTTTCCCAATACCTGACGCAGTGTGGCATGCAGCAGGTGCGTTGCAGAGTGATTGTCCATCGAAAGCATGCGCTTTCTTTTATCTACTTGCGCGTGAAAAGTGGCATTTAAATTCTCAGGAAGTTTTTCAGCAAAATGAACGATCATTTCATTTTCCTTTTTTGTATCGATAATGAAAATTTTCTCATTTGCATTTTCGATGTAACCGATATCTCCCACTTGGCCGCCACTTTCCGCATAAAAGGGTGTACGATCAAATACGAGTTGAATGAGCTCTTTATTTTTTTGTTTGATCTTTCTGTACTTCACAATTTTCACGTCCGTACTCAAATGATCGTAACCGATGAATTCCGGTTTCTGATCTTCTCCAACCAAAAACCAATCGCCTGTTTCTTTTGCTGCGGCTGCCTTCGAACGTGACTTCTGCTTTTCCATTTCCGCCTTGAAGCCTTGCTCATCAACGGAAAATCCACGCTCGCGTGCTATTAAAGAAGTGAGATCAAGCGGAAAGCCAAAGGTGTCGTATAACTCAAATGCTTGTTCGCCACTAACAGTTTTATTCTTCAGGTCAGTCTCGATAATTTCCAATCGCTTTAAACCTTTTTCAAGTGTTCTCAGGAAAGATGATTCTTCTTCTAAAATCACCTTGCCCACATACTCCTTCTGTTTTTCTAATTCCGGAAATACATCTTTCAACTGGTTTCCTAAAACCGGCACTAACTTATGTATGAATGGCTCTTTGAAATTTAAAAATGTAAATCCATAGCGTACGGCTCTTCTTAATATCCGGCGAATAACATACCCTGCGCCCGTGTTAGAAGGGAGTTGACCATCAGCGATAGCAAATGAAACAGCCCGAACGTGATCGGCGATAACACGCATCGCTATGTCGGACTTCTCATCTTGTTTGTATTTTACCTTTGCGGCCTCGCCGATAAAATCAATGAGTGGTGAAAATACATCGGTGTCATAATTCGAAGTTTTCTTCTGAATCGCCATACACAAGCGTTCAAAACCCATCCCGGTATCAACGTGCTGTGCAGGTAATTTTTCAAGAGAGCCATCAGCTTTACGGTTGAACTCCATGAATACAAGATTCCAGATCTCGACTACCTGGGGATGATCATTGTTTACCAATTCTTTCCCGGGGATTCTGTTTACTTCATCTTCCGTTCTTAAATCGACATGAATTTCAGAACAAGGACCACAAGGCCCCATCTCCCCCATTTCCCAGAAGTTATCCTTTTTATTTCCATTCAGTATTCTATCTTCAGCAATAAACTGTTTCCAATAGTCATGCGCTTCCTGATCAAAACTTAAATTCTCTTTTGAATCACCTTCAAATACGGTGACATACAATCTATCTTTCGGAAGCTTATATACTTCAGTCAACAATTCCCAAGCCCATTCGATTGCTTCCTTCTTGAAATAATCACCGAATGACCAATTGCCTAACATTTCAAACAGGGTGTGATGGTAGGTATCAATTCCTACTTCCTCCAGGTCGTTATGCTTGCCACTTACGCGCAAACATTTTTGCGTGTCAGCAATCCGCGGTTGTCTGGAGGTGGCGTTTCCAAGAAAATAATCTTTGAACTGCACCATTCCTGAGTTAGTGAAAAGCAGTGTTGGATCGTTCTTTAGCACGAGAGGTGCCGAAGGAACAATTGCGTGACCTTTGCTGGCAAAAAAATCTAAAAACTTTCGTCTGATCGAGGCCGAATCCATGAATCTTATATTAATGCGCGTTAAACGTTGAATGAAAGCAAAAAAGCATTGTTGCTCAAGGCTAAAGATTAAGCAGAAACCCGAAGAAAGCAGGTTTTAAGCCATGAGCTGAAGCTTTTTGCTTTCTGCATTCCACTTTTTCCTATTCAACCCACAAAATTAGCGTCAATTACCGCTAAACCACCACGTATCCAGGATTTTTTTATTTCTTTGCGCCTAGATTTACGATGCGATACTACTTTTTTCTTTCCATTTTATTTGTCTCTTCTATAATAAGAGCACAGGAACGAGACACATTGTCTCAACCTTCCGATAGTCTTTCGATTTCTATCCATGTTGCTATTGATACCATTGCTATCGTCCCTGATACAGTATCTATTATTGGCGTGGGTGATATTATGATGGGCACCAACTATCCGGAAGATAAGTTGCCTCCAAATGATGGCGCTCACCTATTGAAAAATGTAGAGTCTATCTTAAAAGACGCAGATGTTACCTTTGGTAACCTTGAAGGCACATTACTCGATGAAGGCGGTGTACCAAAAAAATGCAATGACCCTAAAGTTTGCTATGCCTTTCGGACTCCTGTTCGATATGTGAATAATCTTGTGAGGGCAGGTTTTGATATGATGAGCCTTGCAAACAATCATGCTGGTGACATGGGAGACCCCGGCAGAAAGAGCAGCATCAAAACTTTAGAGGAAGCAAATATTTTACACGCAGGACAAGTTACACACCCTACTGTTATTTTTGAAAAGGACAGTGTCAAATATGGCCTGGCTGCATTCTCGCCGAATAGCAATTGTGTTGACATAAATGATATTGAAGGCGCTATTGAAATTGTGAAAAGATTGGATTCGATATGTGACATTGTCATTGTTTCATTTCATGGTGGCGCTGAGGGAGCAAAATTTGAAAGTGTACCACGCACGAATGAAATATATTATGGTGAAAACCGTGGAGATGTTTACAAGTTCGCGCATACATTAATAGACGCAGGTGCGGATATAATCTTCGGTCATGGGCCCCATGTTACACGTGCTATTGAAATTTACAATGAACGTTTTATTGCTTATAGCCTGGGCAACTTTTGTACTTACCGCGGCATCAGTGTGAATGGCGTTAATGGATTAGCGCCCATCGTCAAAGTGTTTACAGATAAAAAGGGAAAGTTTTTTTACGGAAAGATCATCCCTACTTATCAAACTTATGAAACCGGTGTCCGAATTGATCCTCAAAATCAGGTAATTAAGAAAATTCAAGAGCTTACAAAAAAAGATTTTCCTGAATCACCAATTCGGATTGACGAAAATGGTTTAATTACTTACCTTGCTCAATAACATGGCTTACAAGGAAAAAGAAATAGAAAAGCTTTACTACTCCATTGGAGAAGTAGCAGAAATATTTAGCGTAGCTCCATCACTCATCCGTTTTTGGGAATCGGAGTTCGAACTGATCAAACCGAAAAAGAACCGTAAAGGAAATCGGCAGTTCACCAAAGAAGACATTGATAGTGTCCGCACTATTTATCACCTGGTAAAAGAAAAAGGATTTACCCTTCAGGGTGCAAAAGAAATGTTGCGCAATGATACGCAAGCTGTGCGCGATAAAATGGAATTTATAGATTCATTAAAACGCGTTCGGGGATTTCTCGTTGAGCTCCGTGAAAAGTTACATTAAAAATTGTTAAGTTTTTTGTTGTTCGTAAGTATAGATAGATCCTTTCACGTTTTTATTGTCATAATTTTCTTCACCGTTGTCTATGGATCAAAGCCGGCTTTCTTTATTAGCCCTTCATTTTATTCCGGGAATTGGTAACTACATCATTAAGCAGTTGATCAGTTATTGTGGCAGTGCTGAAAAAGTTTTTAAAATTCCAAAAGGGAAACTTCAAAAGATACCAGGTATTGGTGATGTTACGGCAGACGCTATCGTAAAAGGTAAACCTTTCGCATTAGCTGAAAAGGAGTTCAAGAAAACGGAAAAAGAAAAAGTAGAGCTCATATTTTTTACAGACAAAAAATATCCTTCACGTCTAAAGCAAATTCCAGATGCCCCGACACTCCTGTATACTACTGGAAATATCGATTTTGAAAATCCAAAAGCAGTAGCAGTAGTCGGCACCCGAAAGTCAACTGATTACGGAAGAGATTGTGTTGAACAATTAATCTACGGATTACAAAAACATGATGCACTTATTATTAGTGGACTTGCTTATGGTATTGATATTCAGGCGCACAAACAAGCCCTAAAAAACGACTTACCCACTGTAGGCATTATGGGAAGTGGTATCGATGTGATGTATCCTGCATCACATATGGAAACTGCAAAAAAGATGTTGCTCAAAGGAGGTCTCGTTTCTGAGAACCCCATGGGAACAAAACCAGACGCTCACAACTTTCCCGCGAGGAACAGAATTATTGCCGGCCTTTGTGATGTCCTTGTTGTTGTCGAGGCGGCGCAAAAAGGTGGCGCATTGATCACTGCAGAAATTGCTAACTCTTATAATAAGGATGTGTTAGCCTTCCCTGGAAATGTTGGCCGCAGCTACTCTGAAGGTTGTAACAGTCTCATTAAAGCAAACAAAGCGCACCTGATTACATCCGTTAATGATTTGGAATACGTGGCAAACTGGAGTTCGGAAGTTAAAAATCCTGCAAGAAAAAATGAGCCCTTGTTATTGGAAGCTTATGAACCGGAAGAACAAACCATTTTAAGGGTGATGATGGAAAACAATAACCAATTGATGATTGATGAATTATGTTGGCGGTCGGGGTTGAACATTGGAAAGTTAGCTTCCTTACTGTTGAATCTGGAGTTTAAAGGTGTACTCTCCCCGTTGCCCGGCAAGGTCTATAAGATTGTAAAAGCTTGATAGATGTTTCGCCTAGGCGAATCGCGACGCCTTAATTTACTTCTTCCTGATTTTTTTGATTACACTTTTCTTTGATCGCTTCGTAAGCTTTATGGTCACCCAATTCTCCAGCTTTGCTGAGGTCGAGGCAGCCATTTTTTAAATCGCCAAAATTGATGCGAAGAATTCCGCGCATGTAGTAGGCATCCACATTACGGGAATTGATCTGAATGATCTTGGTACAATCATTAATCGCGTCTTCGTATGCCAATAAAAATTGTTTCGCCCTCCCGCGATTAAAATATGCTTCAATATAATTCTCATTTACGCCAATGGCTGCGCTATAGTCTGCAATGGCGCCATAGTAATCCTGAAGTTTCATCTTTACATTGCCACGCGCAAAAAAAGCATCGGCAAACTTTGGATTTTTTTCCACCGCGATGTTATAATCTTTCATGGCACCATGCCGATCTTCAAAGTTATCTTTGATATTACCTCGCAAGTAGTAAGCCGGCGAATAATTTGGATCAATTTCCAGCGCTTTATTAAGGTTTAATAATGCCTCCATGAATTCATTTTTTTCATAGAGTTCCCTGCCCTTCTGAGTTAAGTCTTTTGCATTCTGAGAAAAAGCAGAGGAAGAAAATAAAACCAACCCTACGATCACGTGATAACATTTCATTTCTATATAATTTATTCGCCTTTCATTTAAGCCAAAAGATGCGTGTGTAAAGTGACTTTGGACAATTATCCAATGCCAAACCAAGGCAAATTTTCGCACAACTACTTTGATAATTCGGGAAGGATCGTTACAAGGTAATATTTTCAGTGCTTTGGAAATATTTCCTCGGCCAACCGCAGCGCTAATGCAAATTCACTGGAATTAATGTGCGTGTTTTCGTGCTGAGCTTGTAAATACATAATAATTTCTTCCGTGGCAAGGTTACCCACTAACTCATCCTTCGCCATCGGACACCCACCAAATCCATGGATAGCGCCGTCGAATCTTTTGCAACCAGCCTGATAGGCAGATTCGATTTTTTCAATAGCCGTATGCGGCGTAGAATGCAAATGCGCACCGATTTCCAAAGTAGGATATTGTTGTGTGACAGACGTAAAAAGATAACGGATATTTTCTGGCGTTGACACACCAATGGTATCGGCTATTGAAATCACATCTGATCCCAACGTTTTTAAAACATCAACAAATCCTAACACCAAGTCAACATCATATGGGTCATTGTATGGATTACCAAAACCCATGCTGATGTAAGTGACTAATTTTTTGTTTGTCTTTACGCATTCAGATTTTATTTCTTCCAATACATTCAATGCCTCCCCGATTGACTTGTTGGTATTGCGCTGTTGAAATGTATCAGACAATGAAAGTGGAAATCCCAAATAATGTATTGCATCATATTTACACGCTTCAAATGCGCCACGCGTATTGGCAACAATAGCTAACAACTTCGTTTGGCTTTCACCTAAGGTCAACCCGTTCATAACTTCTGCAGTATCTCTCATCTGTGGAATGGCCCTGGCGGAGACAAAACTTCCGAAATCAATCGTATCAAAACCGACGCGTAACAGTTGGTTAATGTACTTGATTTTTATTGCTGTCGGAATAAACTCTTCCAGACCCTGCATGGCATCACGTGGGCACTCGATTATTTTCATAAAGCGATTTGTTGAAAGTAGAATATATAAAGCACTTAAATTTAAATAGAAATTCAGCCAAGTCTTCAACTACAAATGGTGATAATACCAACCGGGCTCTTTCTTAATATTAAGCACTATGCCGAAGATCTTTGACAAGAAGAAGCACTCGTAGCGAATAAAAGAATTTTTCGTTAACGCGTTTATTATTTGTGCCACGCCTCGCTTTGCCACTCAGAATTCTGCCATTCCAAAGCATTACAAGACCTATTGGCATCACCGAACCGCAAAAATTATCAAATAAAGTAAATCACCCTGAAAAGAAAATAGTAACGCTAAATCGGCCTCAAATGCATTTTGTCTGTTCCTGTTCTAATGGAACCAATTTTTGGTGATTAATTGATGAAAGAAACCAATCTATGATATGCCATTACCTGAATTTGGTGGTACACTGGGCTTAAAAAGGGCGGCTCATTTATTGAGAAGAGCAACCTTCGGGGCGACAAAACAGCAGATTGATTCATTTGCTTTATTAACGCCCACACAGGCAACTACGCAATTATTTGGGCAAGCACTGCCCGCACCTGTTTTACCGATTGATCCGAAGACCGGCCAAGAATGGGTAATATCAGGGATCACTGATGCCAACAGCGAAGATCTAGGTTCGCTACTACTGCGCTGGTTTGTCGGACAGATGATGAATCCATCGCTTGCATATTCCGCTCGCGAAAAAATTGTTTTATTTCTCCATACCCACTTTACCATGATCATGGAAAAAGTGAATAACACCCGTGCACTTTATTTTCAAAATGAACTCTTCCGTCAGTTCGCACTGGATGGCAATGTTGCTGACATCGACATAAATTTTAAAAAGCTAACGGTTAAAGTAAGCGTCGACAATGCTATGCTACAGTTGTTGGATGGCGCTCTGAATGTTAAAGGGAGCTTCAACGAAAATTATGCGCGCGAGCTTCTCGAACTTTACACAATAGGAAGAGGTCTTGACGCTAACCCTCCCACTACTTCGGGAGAAATAGGTGACTATGGTGTCTATCGGGAATCGGATGTACAGACCGCTGCAAGAATTTTAACGGGCTGGGACTACGATGACGAATTTTCAAATATCGACCCCGATACAAATCTACCAAGGGGTATCGTGAAAGGAAGTCCTACCAATGCTTCCGCACATGACAATGACACTACACAACCTAAACAATTCAGTGATCGTTTTACAAGTACATTATTCCCTGGAAATACGATAGTACCCGATCCGTTGCTCATGCCGGGCGGGAATCCAACAGAAGAAAGTGCGTTGGATGAAATCGCCAAACTCATCGATCTTATTTACGAGCAACCAGAAACAGCAAGAAATATTTGCCGCAAAATTTATCGATTCTATTTGTGGGCGCCGCATACCCAGCAGGAAGCACTTGTAGTTGAAGGTATCATTGATCAAATGGTAGATCTTTTTGTTTCTCCCGCAAATAATTTCAAGATCCAACCGGTTATTGAAAACTTGCTGAGGAGTCAACATTTCTACGAAGCCGCCGGAGGTGTTACCGACGATAGCTTCGGCGGGCTTATAAAATCGCCAATCGACCTGGTAGTTGGTACGTTGCGTTTCTTTAATGTGCAGTTACCCGATATGATGACCCAGACGGAACAGTACTATGAAGCGACAGGGCAAATACTCGATCATATTGTAAATCAGGGGATGAACTTCTATAATCCATACGACGTGGCCGGTTACGAAGCTTACCACCAGTACCCAGTGTACCATCGCTATTGGATCACAACAAACTCATTATCCAGAAGGTATGATTTCATCCGGACGCTTATCGATCCCCAGGGAATGATGGCGTTCAATGTGAACACGTACGAATATGTGCGCGATAATTTCGCTGCCGTGGCTGCTGATTCCGAAGCACTGCTGATTGCGCTTGCAACGTATCTACTACCACACCACGATGCATTGACATTTGACGACACCGCGGATGATACTTCGAGTTTAACAGCACCACGGCTGACGTATTTTAAAAATCGTTTTCTTACGGATGTTAGTATGAATCCTGAAGCATACTGGACCGACACCTGGAATCAGGGCACCGATATTGGCGAACTGCGCGAATGGCTCAACCGTCTTTTTGGTTCATTATTACAGTCACCGGAATATCAATTATCCTAAACGCTTCAAATCATGAACAAATCCAGAAGAGATTTTCTAAAAAAGCTTCCGCTGGCCATGAGCATACCTTTTACATTAGGAGGTATTTCGATGCGTGTTATGGGACAAAACGTATTGACGCGTATGGCAGCCGCCAGTCAGAATGATCGTGTGCTGATCATCCTTCAGATGCATGGCGGTAACGATGGATTGAATTGTTGTATTCCGGTGGCGAAGTACGATGAGTACTACAGCAAGCGGGCAAACATTGCAATACCTGCCGCTAACAGTCTAAGAAAATATGTAGAGCTGGACAGCACATTACCAGAAAGTTCTCGCATCGGACTTCATCCCGACATGCTTGCAATGAAAGCGATGTATGATCAGGGACGGATGGCGGTAGTTCAGGGTGTCTCTTATAAAAATAATAATGGTTCACACTTTCGTGGACGCGATATAACATTTATGGGTGGATCGTATGACGACTATTTTCAATCCGGTTGGGTAGGTCGTTATTTACAAGGTGAATATGCACCTTACCGATATCCCGAAGAATTTTTAAATCCGAATTTTCCGGAAAATGAAATGATCGACCCGCTCGCCATTGAAATTGGTGGTGATGTGTCATTGCTATTCCATCAAGAAGGAAATATTCCAACATCATTTACACTATCAGGAAACGGGCCAGATGATTTAACCAATCTGGAAGGTTTCTTTGAAGATCAAACGGTAGACCCACGCGGAATTCCACCTGAGTATTTAAAAGACTCCTCGTACTACAAAGAGCTCAAGTGGATATTGGATCTGGAAGACAAAACTGAAGACTACACGAAACGACTCCGTGATGTCCTTAATGGCACTTCCCCATCCAGCGTGGTCTACCCTTCTTCTTATCCGTTCAACGCACCCAATGGCAGCAAGACTAATCGCCTAAGGGAACAGTTGATGTTAGTAGCACGACTACTCGCCGGCGGATGTAAAACAAAAGTGTTCCTCGTCAAAATCGGGGGATTCGATACACATGCCGATCAGGTAGAAAAGTATGACCCGACTATGGGAAGTCACGCCGCACTCATGTACCATGTGTCAACCAGCATGAAAGCATTTCAGGAAGATCTGAGGGCGCGTGGACTTGAAGATCGCGCGTTGACGATTACTACTTCAGAGTTCTCACGAAGAGTTGGGTCCAATGGCAGTTATGGAACCGATCATGGTACTGCCGGTCCGATGTTTATTTTTGGAAAGGGTGTTAAGCCCGGTGTCGTTGGTGATGCTTTTCTTACCAATGCTTCCGGTACAAATCTAGCCATGCAGTATGACTACCGGGTGGTCTATGCAAACATCCTTCGTGACTGGATGCTGGTCGATGACGGTAAACTGAATAAAATATTTCCGGACGGAAATTTTGAAAACGACGACACAAAAGGTCTGATGACCACCGGAACTTCTGACGGAACAATATTCCAGGAACTTCCACTCGCCCAACAAGTCATTCTTGGTACCGAAGGATTTATCGGCGAACGTTTTTCGCTTGAAGACTGCTATCCTAATCCTGCCAGGGATAAAACCACCGTCCATTTTAAAGTCAACAGTTCTTATCATGTTAACGTTGATCTTTTCAACAACGATGGAAAGAAAGTACTAAACATGGTCGATGGTATTTATAACCCCGGTGAACATAAAGTGGATGTGAATATTTCAGGACTTCCCGCAGGACACTATATATATCAATTAAGAACAGGTTTTTATAAAGAAGCTAAGAAGCTGGTGATTTTAAAGTAGCTAACTTAAACTCAAAACATCAGCGAGACTTAACACCTTAACACTTTTGGACCAATGAAAAGACTTTCTCTCCTTTTACTTTGCTGCCTGATCATCACCGCTGGAGTGGCTCAGGAAAAAAAACGAAAGAAACCTGCATCGCCTGCATACAAGGAAAAGAAAGCGAAGGAGGATGCAAAATTTCTGAACAAACAATGGTGGCTTGGATTAAAAGCCGGACCTAACTGGTCAAAGGTTGGTGTGGAGAAATCGTACAGTGTCATTGCACCAACCAACTATGAGTTCGATCACATTGCCAAGCAGTATAAGAACTATGATTTAGTCGGCTCGCAGGCGACGTTGGAGGTAACTTTTTACTTTAAGGGATTCTCATTTAGCTTCCAGCCAACTTATCAACACAGCAGGTTTCTGTATACAAACTCCTATGAGTGGACGTCGGACATAGAAACAACAAATCATGTTGAACTGGACTTTGAGCAAGAACAAAAAGTTGACCATGCGATTATTCCTTTAATCGTAAAGTATGACATCATGGGAAACAAGATTCGTCCATATGTTCAGATCGGAGTTTACTCCGCAATGCTGATCAACGCGAGTAAATCGGTATCAGTAAAAGGTATAGATAATGCTGCAGGTGGTGTGAACGAATTCACTGAGGAGACGATCAACCTCGGAGCGAAAGATCTTTTTGCTAAAAATCATTGGGGTCTGATGGGAGGCGTTGGTTTAAACTACAACTTAGGAAACAATGTTCGCCTGAACTTTGACGTACTGTATCGGCATGGAATGAGTAACATCGTTTCGACCAAAAACCGTTATGACAGCGATCGCTTATCAGGAGTTGGGGACGTTATGGATGATCTCACGCTCGATAATTTAAATATCTCTATCGGATGCCTCTTCCCATTACGCTTTTTATCCAGTGGCTTCAAAACATTAGATCTAAAATGAGCTGCGTCATGAATAAAAGAATATTAATACTTATCACACTTCTTGGCGGCTTCATGTTTTCATGTACCGAAGAATCTAATCCGGCATTCGATACCAATAACTTCACCAGTATTTTTGACAACAGTAAGTTTGATGCTTCTTATTTTCCTATTGATATAAGACAGACACCAGATGGCGGCTACTTGGTTTTAGGCGGCCGCAAATTAACCAATTCGAATTTTACTGGTATATATTTATTGAAAGCCGACAAATTCGGAAAATTCGTTACCGAAATTGAGGTGGAGGAAAGCTCCGTCAATCCTATTGCTAAGTTCGCGGCATATCAAGACAAGTATTATTTCTTTTGCATGGATGCTGTAACACAAGAGGCGCAACTTGTTGACGTAGATGCTGATCTCAGTGCAGTTAACATTACACCGGTGGAAGGAGGTCTTACTTATCCGGCGGCTTCGTCGTTCGAAGGAGATGAGTTCGTACTCTTAAGCTATAACAATGGCAGTAAGGAATCAGTGATTTCTTTAGTAAGTGTTTCAGGAGCGCTACAAATTTCAAAAGGATACAGTATCGGAACCGGAGAAGATATTGAAGAGCCTATTATCAATCATTTTATCAGAACCGGCAGACAATATCCATTTGAAGTTGGTCGTGTCGCCGGCAGCAGCCTCTATTATTTTAATGGCTTCTACAATTATACGTTTTCATTAGTCTTCACGAATATCACTTCTGATGATCCGATAGGAGTTGTTCAAGGTCAACAGGATGATGGAGGTTTTAGCGCAGTCACGTCTCTTGGAGGAAGCAAGTTTGCTACATCACGATTCAACTTTGGCGACAACTACCTTTTACCTAACAAAGATTTGTCTACATCAGGAAATACGTCGAGTACCGATCTTGGTGGATACAGCTTGCCAGAGATGGTTGAAAATGCTGAAGTCAAGATTTTGCGCGCATCTATCGACAATAAAAATGTTTTGATCTACGGCACGGATACGAAAACAAAACAAATCGGACTTCTATTTTACGATGAAGCGGCCGGGACGTTTATCAGCAGTAGATACCTGGGTTTCTCTAACCCGTTTGAGATCGCCAGTCTGACACAGACAGCCGACGGAGGACTTGCGGTATGTGGTACTACCTATTTAGCGGGTCGCTTTCCAAGAATATGCATCTTTAAATTATCAAAAGACAAGCTTGCTGAAAATGTAAATTGATTGCGTATGACTTGAGCAGGATAAAAGCTATGGGGAACATAGCTTTTATTTTTTTATGCATCATGTCGATCCTTTGGCGCCTTCCTGATCACTCAATACCTTCGCGTTATTAACATCCGTTAAATTATTCTCATGACGATCCAACAAAATGTAGATCTTTTTCCCTACAACACGTTCGGAATACAAGCAACAGCTAAATATTTTACAACAATCAAGTCGGTTGAAGAAGCTAAGAGCCTGTTTGCATCTGAAATTTTTAAAAAAGAAAAATATTTTATCCTCGGCGGCGGAAGTAACCTACTCCTGACAAAAGATTTTGACGGATTAGTCATCAAAGTAGAGATCTATGGAAAAGAAATTGTCCGTGAAGATGATTCAACTGTCACTTTACGTGTCGGCGCCGGAGAGAATTGGCATGCGTTTGTGATGTATTGTGTGGATCGAAATTATGGTGGCATCGAGAACCTTTCACTCATCCCAGGTACGGTTGGAGCTGCTCCGATGCAAAATATAGGTGCATATGGGGTAGAAATAAAAAAAAATATTTTGGGTGTTGAGGCAGTCGAAATCAGCACAGGTGATGTAAGATATTTCGATAACGAAAGCTGCAAGTTTGGTTATCGCGAAAGCATCTTTAAACAAGAATTGAAAGACAAATTTTTGATATCAAGTGTTACTTTTCAACTCACAAAAAAAGATCATCAATTCAATGTTAGTTATGGTGCTATTGATGAAACATTGAAACAACTTGGCGCAAAAAATTTATCACTCAAAGCAATTAGTGATGCCGTGATTTACATTCGTAGTAACAAATTACCTGATCCCACACGCATCGGTAATGCTGGAAGTTTCTTTAAAAATCCTTCAATACAAGCTGATTTAATGGATTTTATTAAGAAGGATTTTCCATCGCTTCCATCTTATCCATCAACAAATGGTCTTGTAAAAATTCCTGCGGCGTGGTTGATTGAACAATGCGGATGGAAAGGAAAAACTTTTGACAACATCGGTGTTCATCAACATCAAGCACTCGTGTTAGTGAATTACGGTGGAGGTAAAGGAGAAAAAATTTGGGAGCTCGCGATGAAGATTAAAGAGAGTGTGAAAGAAAAATTTAACATCACTCTTCAAGCAGAAGTGAATGTAATATAAGTCATGAAGTTGATCACTTCTTCTTTTTTTATGATCCGAAAAAAAACGCTGAATGAAAAATTTTTTGCGAAAAATTTTTGCGAATAAAATATTTGTTATAACTTTTCGTATCGTTTAACACAAAAATAAAAAACGCTATGGCAAAAACAGCGAAGAAAGCAGCAAAGAAAGCAGCAAAGAAAACTGCTAAGAAGGCCGCTAAAAAGAAGAAGTAATTAGGCAAGGCCTAAGGAAACTTTGCGAGGGGAAGTAAATTAGATTTACTTCCCTTTCGTTTTTTATACCACTTCGCTCTCCTTGAATAGTCAACATCATCACCTAATTTCAATTACCTTCCTTAATAACGGGAACCTCACTCCGGATAACTTCCAAACAATACCTCCTCAAACATTTCTTCAAGGCATCGCATATTCACATAGTGCAAGGAGTTTCATTTCTCAGAGCGCGTCGGACTTACTTTAGGGTGAGGTGTGATTACTCAGCAGATGAAACCTCGGTTACGAAATGAATGATTGCCGTATATCGAGATAACGCTTACTACTATCCGTAGCAAGTCGACGAAAACAAACAAGTGAATCTTATTCGGGTTTATAAATACGCTTTCAATATCAAGTGGATCCTTTGGTAGAAATTGGCTCGCAGTGAACATGCATCGAACCATTGTTCAACATCTTTTCCTTATTCCTACAAAAAAGTCGAGCCATCGTTTAGTTCAGCTTGAACTTATGTTGGCTGATGAACAGCCTTCGCGAACTTGACGGTAACAACTAATTATCGTTAGTCCTTGATATGTGTCGCTCGGTTCTATTGATGCTTACCTAAGCCCGTCGCCATTTCCAATATTGGACACGAGGATCTAGACGACTTACTATATATTCAACGGAAACTAATTCACCAGATACAGCAGGTAGACTTGGACCATAGACTTCTTCACAACAACATTTCACCACCGCGACATTTTTTAAACCGTAGTACAAAATTTCTGTTTAACACTTAGGGTACTTCATTCGGTTGCATAAAATTATATAAATCAACCACTTGTCTTACCGACTTAACACACGTAACTTTCGAAAAAAAAAATTAACCCACACTATTATGGCTAAAACAGCAACAAAAACTGCAAGCAAAGCTCCAGCAAAACGAGCAACAAAAACAACGACGGTTTCCGAATCAAATCCAGTAGTAAAAACTACAGAAGCTGCGTTAGAGAAATTGAAAACTCTCGGACTTGACAATCAACTTCAGGCTGACTTAGAATGGTGCATCGGCAGCTACAAAGCAGATAAGAATCCCATTGGCTTATACGAAATGGCACGACGCGCACTTGCTGTATTTAAAGAAAATAAAAACAATAAAGGCGTTACCGCTAAATTAATCAGTGATTTAGAAAAGGTAATTCAATAATCCGCCTGTGGCGGACTGATCATTTCGTTTTTCGCAAAATAATAATTCACATCTGGATCATCACCACGGATGAAAAGGGATAGAATTGCCCTTGGGTGGTCAGATCATATGCGTAACATTACTGAGTTGGCCAATATATCGGTCAACAGTTACTCCAAACTTTCTTAAAAAATCTACGCCTTCATCCGAAGGTATACCTTTATGTTCGGCGTATGACTTTAAGAAGATCACTCTTGTTATACGCATGGTAAAAATAATTCGCGCACAGGCAAGGCAAGGTGAAAGGGTCGTATATAGCGTAGCACCTTCTACTGATACATTATTTTTTACGGCATACAATATCGCATTTTGCTCGGCATGAATCGCTAATGAGCATCCTCCTTTAGAATCGCGGGGACAGCCAATCTCCGGCCACTCCTCATCGCAATTGTGTGTACCCGGAGGTGGACCATTATAGCCAATCGAAATAATTCGAGTGTCTTTTGCCAGCACCACACCAACATGCCGCTTAATACAATGAGAACGTCTGGCTAAATTTACCGCCAACTCCATATATATATCATCAAATGCCGGGCGATCCATAATTGTTAATAAAGTTTCGAAGTTATAAGTCTTATAGCGAATAAAAAATCCGGTATAAACAGATTCTTCGCTTTCCATCCTACTCTCGCGTGGTTTAGAAATTGCAAGTCGTGCAACATCAGTAGATTGTCACAAATTACTATCTTTAAAACATCATGATACAACGAAACTCTTTCATACTCATGCTTCTGATGGTGTGTGCCATGCCGGACATATTTGGTCAGGAACCAGTGAAACCACGTCCGAGTCCGATTGCCATTATTGCTATCCGATATAAAGATGCATATATAAAAATCACCTACTCACAGCCACAGAAAAGAGATCGAGACATTTTTGGCAAACTTGTTCCGTACGATCAAGTGTGGCGTACAGGAGCCAATGAGGCCACTGAAATAACGACAACAAAAAACATCCAGATTAACGGCACATTATTAAAGGCAGGAACCTATTCTTTATTTACCATTCCTCAAAAAGATAAATGGACAGTCATAATAAATAGCGAAGTTGGACTATGGGGTGCTTACAATTACAATTCCAAGCTCGATGTTATGCGTTTTGATGTTCCCGTGACGACTACGGATATGGTTTATGAATCATTTACCATGCAATTTGATCATCGGAACGAAGTGGCCGATCTTTTGCTTTATTGGGATAAAACTAAAATTTCGATTCCTATTAAGTTTATTAATTGATGCTGTATAAACTTAGATTTCTTTCACTAGTTTTTTTTGGGGTGTCGACTTGCTTCGGTCAGGGTTTATCGGAACTCGACAAACGTAATGGTTTCAAGGACATCAAACTTGGAACATCTATTGATTCTGTAAAGGGTTTTAAACTCAAGAAAGAATTTAAAGAGCGAGACGAATTCCCCGCCAAGCTTTATGAAGTGGAAAATGTGGACTACGAAAAAATTGGCGAAGTCAAAATTTACAAGGTGGAACTAAAGACCTATAAGGATCTTATTTATGAAATCAATGTCATCACCGATAAAGATGAACGTTTGATGAAAGCACTGGAATCACTTTATGGTAAATCGGATTACGACATGAAAAATGAAACCTACTTTTGGAAGACTGACAATCTAATTCTAAAATTTAGTGCAGAAAATAAACGTCAACTTCGGATGTTATATATTTCGTACGGTGTACACAAAATGATGCGTGATGATAAGAGTAAAAAGGTGGACGATATCGCCGATGACTTTTGATAACTCTAAACACTTTAGCGAAAAAGAGATAGTACACCACCATGAAAATTACCAGTAACTTCAACACTTCGAACTTCAACACTTCAACACTATAAAACATGAAAACGTCCTTCATAATCTTAGCATGTATCATGGCAACGACTGCTACCTTTGCGCAAGATGATAACTTACCGAAACCAGAACTGACAGAAGTCTGGGAACCTGTACCTAAACTTGTTTCGCCCGCCGCGAAAGCAGGTGAGCCGCCATCTGATGCCATTATATTATTTAATGGAAAGAATCTTGATGAATGGATGTCACCTAAAGAACCAACAGGTCCTGCAAAATGGACTTTAAGTGACGGTATAATTACCGTAAAAAAAGGAACAGGCCCCATCCGCACTAAACGGTCATTCGAAGACTATCAATTTCATCTTGAGTATCGTATTCCCGCGAACATTACAGGATCAGGACAAGCTCGCGGTAACAGCGGGATTTTCTTTGCAGCTACCGGTCAAGGTGATTCCGGATATGAACTTCAAGTCCTGGATGGTTACAACAACAAAACTTATGTGAATGGCCAGGTAGGAAGTATTTACAAACAACATATTCCGTTGGCCAATGCTTCCAGGAAACCAGGCGAGTGGCAGACTTATGACGTAGTCTGGACTGCACCTCGTTTTAATGATGATGGTTCATTAAAAAGCCCTGCACGAATTACTGTATTCCATAATGGCGTTTTGGTACAAAATAATGTGGAGATAAAAGGAGAAACTACTTATCGCGGACAACCATCCTATAAGAAACATGGTCCTGGCCCAATCTTACTACAAGATCATGGCGATCCAAGTGAGCCGATCAGCTACCGTAACATCTGGTTAAGGGAATTGAAGTAACATCGTACAAAAGAAAACACTCAATATTCAATTCGCATGGAGTTTGAATATTGAGTGTTTTTTTATGGCTATGTTTCAGACTTAATATTTCGCATCATCAACAACGCCTGGGCTACCTAAAATGGCTGATCAATAATTTGGTGGAGGTCAACCCTTGTAAGTAATTCTGTAAATCACATTTGCCTGATCATCTGAAACAAGCATTGATCCATCGGGAAGTAACAGCACGTCGACAGGTCTCCCCCAAACTTTTTGGGTGGCGTCATCCAGCCACCCGCTGGCAAATACTTCATGGCTCGTAACTTTATTATTGCCACTCATCTTCACCAGGCTTAAATTGTATCCACTCTTTTTTGACCGATTCCAGGATCCATGTTCTGCGACAATCAGCTGATTCTTATACGCTGCAGGAAACATATTGCCATTATAAAATTTCAGGCCCAAGGGCGCAACGTGAGGTCCAAGTTTATCGGCAGGCGGTGTAAATTCCGAACATGCTCTTTTATTTCCGAACTCAGGATCTTTGATAGAGCCCTCATGACAGTACGGATAACCAAAATGCATTCCTGCTTTCGATGCATTATTTAACTCGCAAGAAGGTACATCATCTCCGAGCATATCGCGACCGTTATCAGTAAACCACAACTCATTTGTTTCCGGATGCCATGTAAAACCAACAGAGTTACGAACACCTTTCGCAAATATTTCGCGCGCAGACCCATCCGGATTAATCCGTGTAATGCTGGCATACACTTCGTCTTTTGATTCACAGATATTGCATGGCGCTCCAACTGGAACATATAGCTTTCCATCAGGACCGAATGCAATGTACTTCCATCCGTGATGCGTCTCTGTTGGATAATCATCCTTTACTGTAGTAGGTGCTGGAGGATTGCCCAATTTTGATTCCACACCGGCAATCTTCGAGATCTTGCTAACCTCTGCTATGTATAAGTCTCCATCTTTAAATGCTACACCATTCGGCATATTCAATCCAGAAGCCAGTACCCACTTTTTATCTGCTTTAAAATCACCGTTTGTGTCTTTTACCGCATACACTTTGTCTTTATCCTTATTCCCTACATATACTACGCCCGAAGGGCTCAATGCCATGGAACGTGCATTCTCTACTTCAGCATAGACATCAATAGAAAACCCGGCAGGCAATTTAATTTTATCCAGAGGAAGCGTTTTCGCATAGTCAGTAATTGCGGCTTCACCTCCTTCGTCGTTAGCGGCATTGTGGCCCGTAGCCGATGCTGAGGTTGAATCTGAAGTTGAGTCATCAGGTGTTTTTGTGTTACTACAGGCCAGCACAAATGCTAGCATCATAACAGGAATCGATTTTAATGTATTCATAGTCAGGGTTTATCTCTTTTAATCGGAAATCAATTTAGTAACAAAATTAAAGAAAGGACGAATATTGACTTGTAGCGGAAATGTAAGGCATTAACAACTTACAAAAACACATCATTCCATAAATGGTTAAAGCGAGTCTTAAGATCGTTTTAAAAACTTTTTGACGCCTAAAAATCACCCAAATCCGTTAATTTTGCGCCCATGATTTCAGTATCAAACATATCATACTTCATTGGCGGTCGGGCGTTGTACGAAAATGCCAGCATGTTTATTAAACCAAATGATAAAATAGGTCTCATTGGCCTGAATGGAAGGGGTAAATCGACTTTACTAAAATTAATTAATGGCGAATTGACGTTGGACGCGGGGTCGATAAGTAAGAGTGGGGACTGTACGATTGGCTTTCTTAATCAGGATTTGCTTTCCTATCAATCCGACGACTCGATTTTAACCGTGGCGATGGGCGCTTTTAAGGAAGTGGTTAATATCGAAAGACAAATTGAGGTTGTTATTAAAAAACTTGAGACTGAATATTCTGACAGTCTGGTTGACAAGCTCTCGAAGCTCCAGGAAAAATATGAACATCTCGGAGGATACACCATTCAGTCCAAAGCCGAAGAAGTGCTGGAGGGAATTGGATTTGCTACGGCAGATCTTCACCGTCCCCTTCGGGAATTTTCAGGAGGCTGGCGAATGCGTGTTATGTTAGCCAAACTCCTATTGGAAAAACCTTCCCTTCTCATGCTCGATGAGCCCACCAACCACTTGGACTTGCCTTCAATTGAATGGGTTGAAAATTACCTTCGGAATTATGATGGCGCTGTATTGGTGGTTTCTCACGACAGAACATTTCTGGATAATGTCATAACGAAAACCGTTGATGTTACCCAACAACAACTCGTCACCTATGAGGGTAACTACAGTTACTATTTACAAGAGAAAGAGTTGCGTCAGGAAATTCAGCAGAACGCTTACGAAAATCAACAACAAAAAATACGGCAGACGGAACGGTTTATTGAACGCTTCAGAGCAAAAGCAACAAAATCGAAACAAGTTCAATCACGAGTAAAAGCCCTCGAACGAATGGACATGATTGAAGAAGTGGTAGACGATACTGCTGCTGTGAATTTTAAATTCAAGTTCAATCAGCAACCAGGCAGGTTTATTGTCACGCTGAACAATGTTTCTAAAGCGTATGGTCCGCTGGAAATTTTGAAAGATACTGCTGTTGCCATTGAACGTGGTGACAAAATCGCGCTGATTGGTGCTAACGGTAAGGGTAAATCAACTTTGCTGAGAATTATTTCAAATACCGAGCCTGTAGATGGAGAACGTATTATTGGGTACAATGTAATCCAGGCTTTTTATGCGCAACATCAGTTGGAATCTTTGCACGTTGAAAATGAAATTTTGGAAGAACTCAAGCAGGCGGGCTCCGGGAAGTCGGAACAAGAACTGCGAGGCGTCCTAGGATGCTTTTTGTTTTCCGACGAAGATGTATTTAAGAAAATCAAAGTACTTTCTGGAGGAGAAAAATCGCGTGTAGCACTTGCGAAAACTTTGATATCCGAAGCGAACTTCTTATTGTTGGATGAGCCTACGAATCACCTGGATTTTATTTCGGAAAACATCCTCATACAAGCCCTTCAACAATATAAAGGAAGCTTTGTTGTTGTTTCCCACAACCGACATTTCATTAGCCAGATCGCAAACAAAATCTGGTACATAGAAGACAAAAAGATAAAAGAATATCCTGGCACATACGATGAATATGAATATTGGAGAAAGAAAAATGCAGTAGACGGCATTAGCCAGGCAGAGCCACCTAAAAAAGATAAGAAGCCGAAAGATGCTACACCAGCACCACCAAAAAATGATAATAAGTTAAAGCTGCTGGAAAAGGACCTGAAGGATATTGAGGTAAAAATAGGATCGCTTGAAGAAAGAAAAGTTTCTTTGGAAACCGAGATGGCTAAGCCTGAAGTGTTCGGAAATTTTGAAAAGCTGCAACAGGTTCAGCAAACTTTTAATGAAGTGGAAAAGGAATTAAAAGAAGTGAACGACAAATGGGAACACATCGCTACCGCGATTGATGAGTTGAATAAGCATTAGTGGAGTCCAAATCCGATCTGCACTACTAACCTGTTCATATTTTCCTCCACGCTAATCTTTGTTGCTGGATACGAACTACGCCATGGTTCGGGATTGTAGGAATAATGCGCGCGTTGAAATTTATGCCCCGCCATAATATATAAACTGAATTTCTCTGCGGCAATCCGATACCCGATCAGCGAAGAAATCATTTCACTCCCATAATCTCTATAATCCGAGACCCATTGCTGATTATTTCTGTTGACGATTCTGGCATTGGAATAGCCGGCGTTGAACTGTAGGAAAACAGCATTGCGTTTAATGTTTGCGAAGTCAAATCCAATACTACCGAACACAGGAACTGCTTTCCAATTTAGATATGAATCGAAGCCAACGCCAGCCCCAAGAGTCCATCTTTTTAAACGGACACCATGAGTCGTTGAAAGTGAAACGCCGGTCCCCTTCCCTTCTTCGCCCAGTAGTGCGCCGGCTAAAAAGTTATTAAAGTATCTCGGTTTGTTTTCGGATGTTTCAATTGTCTCGGTCTGCGCAGACAACGAAAATCCAGTGATCATGAAAGCTAGGGTTACAAGGCTAGTTCTCATGCTGTATTGCAATCGTACTTAACAATTTAATACTTGTGGGACTAGTATAGTCGTATTGAAACAGGCCGTCCTCTCCTATCATGATCAAAGTATTGTTGTGGGGAATAACATCAGTCGCATTGATATATTTATAATGTGCTAACAAATTTTTGTCGATAGCGTTGATATCAGAAGCATTGAATGCTTTTAGCCCGTCATCACCATCACAGACGAACAGCGTCGTATTGTCTATACCAAGTCCATGGGGGTTAGTCATTGGATATGCTTTCAAAAGCGTGGGAGAACTTAGATCTTTTATATCAATCACTTCAAGTTGATTGTTATTGCCCTGGCACATATTTCCCGAGCGAAGCGTTACATAAGCATAGTTATCATCCACTACTACCGGATCACAGCTTCTGACATGCGCATAAGTACTTAACTTCACTGGAGTCTCCGGTGATGAAATGTCCATGATGTGCATACCACTGGCGGAACCAATGAACAAATTATTTTTATATGGAAAAATGGTTTCAATATCCCAGGCTAATACAGACCTGCCCTTAGCCACAGGGTTATTGTTGTTCGTAATATCTGCGACTTGCAGGTCACTGCCGTCCAGCATGTATAGATAATCACCACTGATCGTAAACCTAGCCAAAGAGCCGCCGACACCTGGTCCAGAGCCAGAACCTGGGGTGACAGCGGCCTTTGAACTGAAGCTTGCAACCATGTCCATACGCACTGCTATACCATCTTCATAGTAAACGCCCCCCCATGGCTGCATGTTGACATCACAATCTGATTCATATAATTCAACAACTTGTTTTTGAGTCCAGTCGGTAACGACACAACAATTCACGTCGGTTGGCATTCCAAAACTTCTATAGTTTTTGAAAACGCCTTCAAGTCTCCCGGTCTCTTTAATAGTATTTATGTCAGAGATGTTAAAGGCAACTAAATCGACATAACTATCTGCATAGAGGACGTTCCCCTTGACAGCCATGTCATAAGTACCCGGGATCTTAAGAAAACTTTTAGGCTTCGGATGTGCTGGATCGTGGTTATCAATGATGTGAATACCTTTGCCCGGTTCATTCACAAATAAAAAATTGTCTTTCAGATAGATCTTACCTACCGCTTTAATGGGTTCAGGAGCTGAAAGATTAATACTCGCCCTGAGTTCATCGACGGTTGTGTATACCGGTTCAAGATAAACGTATTGACTTTTGATTTCACATTTATCCGTACAACTTTCCAAAAGAACACTTATCGCCAAAAGTATCGTCAGGAAGAGCAGCGCATAGAGGGAAACATGCATCCTCTTTTGTAATCGATTCTCTAAGGTATCCATATAACGGTAGGTTATTTGAATGCTTAGACAGCGGCAGCAGATTGAAAGTTGGAAAGCCTAGTGAAAAATGTAACGGAATCTTAAACCGACATCAAAGGTAAGTGGTGTGGCATCAACACCGGTCGCCGATTTATATACAGAACTAAAAGGATAGCGAAGTCCCGGATTAACAGAAACTCTGTAACGGTAACCCAACTTATAGCTTAATTCTGTTCCCATCAATCCACTAAAGTTCAGCGAACGATAAGGGGAATCATCACCTCGGCCTTGCGTCGTCTTAGATAAACCACCGCCGTCGGGAGTGATTGTATTTTGCAGAAACAGATCCGTCGATACACCGGCGTTTAGCTGAACTCCAAATTTCTTATTAAGAATAAGGTAACCAGCCTGGAGGGGAACGCTCACAAACCGCACACTATTATTTACATTGTACGGATATGTTTGCGCTACCCTGGTTTGTGCAGATGCATCCGCTAACTGGGAGTTGAAAGCATTTAGTGACTCAGCCTTGGGTGCGTCAAAGTTGCCGCCCATAACCACCACGTTGTTAGCAGTGTAGTCTGAGGATTGTGTCAAATAGTTGACGCCGCCTTGCAGCACCCACCGTTCCGAGAGTTTGGTTCCTATACTAACACCAACAGAGTACGCCGAACCTGAAGCCTTGGATTGTTTTGATGCTGTATTAGCAACATTCAGGGAATAGTAGCTATTGGAAGGAACGGGGGAAATGCTCGGATTATTAGCATTAAATGCACCAGCTGCAAACCCTACCGACGTCCACAGTTTTTCAGATTTATTCTGCTGCCTTTTTTCTTCCTTGGCGTACTTCTTTTCTTCTGCATCTAATTTAGCAAGCAATAACATGCCGGGGTCAGCTGTTGAAACGGGGAGCTGAAGTTCTGGTTGTTTGGGTTCATAGAAAGCGGGAAGCGGACGCTCGGGCTTAACACCAACAAGATTGTTTTTTTGAGTTAAAGTAGTCTGTGATTTTTCATCCGGTAAAGTATTGGCAATGGACTTGTTATCTTTATTAACCACAGTAACACTGGAGGTTTGTTCTTTTCGGTCAAAAGCAGCCAAATTCTCGTTGACAGCATTTTCTCCGCTTTCATTTTCGACTGCAGGAGTAAATGCTGTCGGATCTTTTTGATTGTCTAAACGTGATTGTTCAGTAGCTTTTCCTTCCGAATTCGCTGCTTCTCCAAGTGCCAGTTGCTGCTGCGAAGATGAGGTTTCATTCAGGTCTCTTTTTGTTACCGGGGATTTCGCAGCATTGTCCAATTGATCATTGACCTTTCCTTTCGCTAAGCCAGTATCCTGACCATCGATATCTTTCTGATGTGGGGCTTCTTCTTCAGTTGTTAGGTTTCGTCCAGGCAATGCGTTGGTACCGGTCTTTGCAATAGTTTCAGTGGTGTTTGAATCCTTAAGCATTAAATATCCTACACCAGCCACACTCAGCGCAAATACAACAGAAGCAGCAGCAAGGGTCTGAAAAAACAGAAGTCTCCGCTTCATTTTTCCTCCCTCGGCTTTCTCAAGATCCAGTTCAATGTTAGTCCATACGTTCTCCGAAGGATTAACTTCAGCATCCTTAAACGCCTCCTGGAATGAATCCTCAAATTTTCGCCTCTCCATATCTTTCATAATACGTTGATTCCTTTAATAACTTGGCTTGCATCAAGCTCTTAGCCCTGGCATATTGTGATTTGGATGTACCTTCGGAGATACCCAACTGTTCAGCAATTTCCTTGTGGCTAAACCCCTCTATCGCAAATAAATTAAATACGATCTGGCAGCCGTGGGGTAATGTCTGAATCATCTCCAGCAGCTGACTGAAATGTATACCCGAAACAGACAGCTCGGTATCAGGAAGATTAACCTCCTGAACATCAACCATGGGATAGAGATATAATTTTCTGCGTTGCACATTGAGCGCTGTGTTTACCATGATCCGGGTAATCCACGTTTCCAGTTTTGATTCCTGGCGAAAGTCTTTTATGCCATTAAAAACTTTCACAAAGCCTTCTTGCAAGGTGTCCTCAGCTTCAGCGGTGGTTTTGGAATACCGAAGACATACTACCAGCATTTTACGGCAATAGCGTTCATACAAAGCCTTTTGTGAAGCCCTGTTTCCCTTACGGCATCCTTCTATTAGCTCGTCCTCACTGAGCATGAATGGGGTTTAAGCTGTCGTTTTGCATGTTAGACACGGTCGCACTTAAAAAGGTTGGAAATGATCCTATCTTCGCATCATGAAATACGTGTTTTTATACCTCTCTATAGTGCTGTTAGCCGGGTCATGTACGCCTATCGCACAAAGTTCGGTGAATTCCGAAAGCAATCCTAAAGCCTTGAAACTTATCGATATAGCATATGAACCCGAGATAAAGACAATCCAATTACATCCTCAGAACGGCCCTATACAGCCTGCGGTTACAGCACTTGGAAAATGGGATCTGATGCTGGAGTTTGACGACCTTCGGAACCAACGGGATACTTATTATGCAAAGGTCATCCATTGCAATTACGATTGGACGAAATCAGATCTTCAGGATCTGGACTTCATGACATTATATAATGAGTTTCCTATAACAAATAACGAGTTTTCAGTAGATACCCATATTCCTTACGTGCATTACTGGTTTAATGTTCCGCCGGTAAAATTACCCGGCAACTACGTCTTATTGGTATATCGCGGTAGTAACAAAGAAGACATTATTCTCACCAAGCGCTTTATGGTTTATACGAATCAAGTAACATTTACACGTGAAGGAAATTTGATCGGCGCGGGAAACATCGCTAATCTAAATCAGCAACTGAATTTTACCATTGACTATAAAAACTTAAATATCCTCAATCCGATGTTAGATGTTCATGTTAACATCGCCCAAAACCATCGATGGGACAACGTGATCAGGGACGTTAAACCTAGTTTTGTCCGTGAAATTGAAAAAGAGCTGGAGTATCGTTTTTTTGAGGAGTCGAAGATGTTCAGTGGAGGAAGTGAATTTCGCTTTTTTGATTTGCGCTCGCTGAATTATCCCGGCCGGAATGTAGCGTATGTCACCAAAACCACAAAGCCATTCGAAGTGTATATCGCTAAAGACAAATCACGAGCGGACGAAGCGTATAGCCAATACGATGACTTGAACGGCAGCTTCAATATTGACAATCTTGATTATCGGGATCTCGCCTTTACGAATTATGTGAATGTAAACTTTGCGTTAGCTAGCCCTCGGGTTAAAGGTGACGTTTATGTCACAGGTGCGTTTCACAATTGGAACTTGAATGAGGAAAATAAAATGGCGTATGACACGACTCAAAATATCTATACCTCAAGATTATTATTGAAGCAAGGATGGTATGATTATCAATATGTTGTGAAGTCTCCCGAACTCCCGTATTACCATTTTGAAGGAAGCCATTTTGAAACGGAGAATTACTACGAAATATTTGTCTACCACCGGCCGTATCAACCAAGAGCGGACCTGCTTATCGGGTATTTACGACTGGACAAAAATCCGCGTTAAGCGTAATTTACATCGTGCTGCGGCGTACGCTGGATAGAATCGTTATTCGCCACATCTAGCATACCGAATCCTTTGTGCGTAAAATATCCGAGCCCGTTCTCATATATAAACTCCTGCACTTCGCGAGCGGCATACAATATGAACGGAAACGTATAACCTCTCACTTCAAACTTTACGTCATTGTCAAAGAGCGGATAGATTCGCGCAAATTTCTTATGCGAGGCTTGAATACGTTGAATGTATTCATGATCAGCGACGAGTTGAAATTTATAAAATGAGGTAAGTTGTTCTGCCGTATATTTCCCCGTGGCCTCCATCCTTCCTAATGTGGATTCATAAAGCAAATCCGAAAATTCATCGCTTTCCGGAGACACAAATTTCTTACTGGAATCATCATTAAATGCGGCCGGAATGACGACGATCGGTGATATGCATAAAAAGCGTGACTCATCTGTAATTTTTACCGGCTCTTCTACTTCGGTTGATTCCGGTATGAGGTGGAGGTTGCCGACGATGATTTCTTTTTGTTCTAAGACCCTTGCCAGAAAATATTCGAGGAAGCGTTGATCAGAACAGGAAAATACCAACGTTACTTTCGCAGAAAAGTAATGAAGTCCTTTACGACTTACTTTTGTTTGACCTTTTAATCCAGAAAAGTTGTATTGGTTAAAATCCAAAAACTCCTTCTGCGGGCCGAACATCAGCAAACCTTTTATTACCTGAGCTAACAGATATTGATGGTGAAATGGAACGTACGCCCCCCGGTTCTTAAGTGAAAAAATAATTCTGGTTCTCAAACCCAAAAAAGTTAAGTGGGGTTAAAAAAATACCACAGCTAAAAACCTGCTGAATACTGAATATGAGCAGTTTATAAAACTAATAAAAAATCCTAAACGTTCTAACGCATTTTGTGGAATCTTTATACGTTAAATCGAAAATGCATGATATCCCCATCATTTACGACATATTCTTTCCCTTCCACGCCCATTTTACCTGCTTCCTTACACGCCTGTTCAGTCTTATATTGCTGATAATCAGATAACTTAATAACCTCTGCCCGAATAAATCCTTTCTCGAAATCCGTATGAATTACACCCGCTGCCTGAGGTGCTTTCCAACCCTTTTTTATCGTCCAGGCCCTTACTTCTTTCTCTCCGGCCGTGAAATAAGTGATCAGATCCAATAGATGGTAGGAAGCACTGAGTAGTTTATTAAGTCCCGACTCCTTTAAACCGTACTCCTGAAGGAATACCTGTCGATCCTCCTCTGATTCGAGTTCCGCTATTTGGGCTTCTATAGCAGCACTGATAATCACCACTTCAGCATTTTCATCTTTAACATGCGCTTTAAGGGCGTCAACATATTTATTGCCTGTATGAAGGGAACCTTCATCAACGTTGGCAACGTAAATAACCGGTTTGGCAGTTAACAGCTGTAGATCTGCAATGGCATTTTTTGCTTCTTCATCTACAACCAAGGTGCGGGCATTTTTTCCTGACGACAACACGTCTTTAAATTGTTGAAGAACGCTGAGTTCTTTTTTCATTTTGGCGTCACCACTTTTTGCTGCTCGCTCTACCCTGGAAATCTTTTTATCAATCGATTCAAGATCTTTTAACTGGAGTTCGGTATCGATTATTTCCTTGTCGGAAACCGGATCAACTCTGCCATCAACGTGAACAACATTGTCGTCTTCAAAGCATCTTACAACGTGAACGATGGCATCAACTTCTCTAATGTTTGCCAGGAATTGGTTACCCAATCCCTCTCCTTTGCTGGCACCCTTCACCAATCCTGCGATGTCAACAAACTCTATCGTGGTGGGCAGTACCCGCTGAGGTTTTACCAGGGCTTCAAGGATCTTTAGCCTGTTATCCGGCACCGAGATAACACCAACATTGGGTTCGATGGTACAAAAGGGAAAGTTAGCCGCCTCCGCCTTATTATTTGATATCGCATTAAACAAGGTAGATTTTCCAACATTCGGTAGTCCTACTATTCCGCACTTAAGTCCCATATAGGTGATGATTCTGATTTAAGGGCGCAAATATAAAAAAAGTCCATGGTCGATCGTCTATCATCCCGTGAAGGATGTAGTTAATTTCAGAGGGCACTTAAAAGAGATGCTGCCAAACATGAAACAGCAACAAAAAAGCCCCCGATTTCTCAGGGGCCTTTTATAGATTTAGATTAGGTAGTGTGGTCTCGTTAAAATTTTATTCCCATTTAAGATCGGTATCCAATCCGTTTTTGCCGGTTGTAGCTTCAGCCTCTTCCCGCTCATGGGAATGATCGAACTGCGTGAAATCAACACCCGGCATCAGCTCATTCTTTACGTGATTTACCGTATTGGAGAGGGCCTCCAGGAATTTGTTAAAATCCTCTTTGTACAAAAAAATCTTATGTTTTTCGTACGTAAATCCATCCTCTTTAAAACGCTTTTTGCTTTCTGTGATCGTTAAGTAATAGTCGTTGGACCTGGTAGACTTAACGTCAAAAAAGTAAGTTCTTTTGCCGGCTTTTACTTTCTCTGAGTAAATTTCGTCCCTGCCGTTTGTCTTGTTTTCTTCCACAATCCTTCAAATTTTAAGGTTAGATTTAAGTTTGGTTTAGTCTAAGGTAGTATTTTGGAAAAGGATTGCAAATAACTGTGTATTTAAATATTTTTTATTACCTGTGTGACAATACTAAAACCCTTTAAAAAACGTTAAAAACCCTCTTTTATAAAAAGTGAAAATAACACAAAACGATATAAAACAGAGTGCCAGCCTTGAGTTATTGGCGCGCCAGCTAGTCGAAGGTTTCATCACCGGCCTTCACAAATCTCCCTATCATGGCTTTTCTGTTGAATTTGCTGAACATCGTTTGCACAACGAAGGAGAAAGCACCCGCCATATAGATTGGAAGGTTTATGCCAGAACAGACCGGCTTTTCACCAAACGTTATGAAGAGGAAACTAACCTCCGGTGTTTGATCGCCATAGACACTTCGTCTTCTATGTATTATCCGGTGCAAACAAAAGGAAAAATCCGGTTCGCGAAATTTGCTGCTGCCGCGTTAGGCTATTTGCTGCACAGGCAGCGCGATGCTGTCGGATTGTGCTTGTTTTCGAATGAGATTCAAACCCTCACTTCTGTTAAGTCTACGTCTAGCCACCTCGATAAAATTTTTCGAACACTGAATGATATAGATACACAGGCAACCACTCCGAAGAAAACCAACGTAGCAAAAGTGTTGGATGAACTCGCGGAGAAAATTCATAAACGTTCGCTGGTCATCATCTTCAGCGATATGTTTGACAACGCGGAAAATACGGATGACCTGTTCAGGGCTTTACAACATCTGAAACACAATAAACATGAAGTAATTGTTTTCCATGTGATGGACAACAAAACAGAATTGTATTTTGATTTTGACGATCGTCCAATGGAATTCGTGGATCTGGAATCCGGGGAACGGTTAAAATTAAATCCGGGTGATGTAAAAGAAAGTTACAAAGCATCCGCCGATCATTTCCACAAAGCGTTAAAACTTAAATGCAACCAATATAAAATTGATTTTATTGAAGCCGATACGCAGAGTGATTTTAACCTGATACTTCAAACGTATTTGATCAAAAGGGGAAGGATGCGATAAGGGAGGCTATAGCGTGAATGGCAAGCAATACGCAGGGAATTATAACCACTATTCCTGGCACTTTGTGACGCAAAATTTAGTATAGCGGGTCGTTGGAAATTACCAACTATCCAGCGGATACGTTACCACCGAATACCCGATTACCAATACCTTTACTCCTGTACCACTTCCTGATGAAGCCAAGCCTTCTTAGCAAGAAGTTCTTCTTTCTCTTCTACATTGTCAGGGTCAGGTACACAACAGTCTACGGGACAAACGGCAGCGCACTGGGGCTCTTCATGAAAACCGGTACATTCAGTACATTTTCCGGTTACGATATAATAAAATTCATTAGATACGGGAGCTTGAGGCGTTTTCGCATCGACAGCCGTTCCATCTTCTAATTCAACTTTTTCCAATTTAGTGCCCCCAGCCCAGTTCCATTCCTGGCCTCCTTCATAAATAGCTGTATTAGGGCATTCCGGCTCGCATGCACCGCAATTGATGCATTCATCCGTAATCATTATTGCCATGCTTTTCCTATTTTTGAACCAATTTTATAACACAAAAATACATCAAACAATCTTAACGGACACGCGCTTCTAAAAGTTTAATCAACATGAATATTGAAGAAAGGATTGAGGCCTTCGTCCAGTTAGGTGAATTTATCGAATCGCTGCCGGAAGAAAAGTTTAAAACGTTAGCAGAACGCATACGCATCGAAAATGCATGGTTTACGGAGTCCAATTTACGAATGGCCGTTAGTGGAATCGTCAGCTTTCTCGATGAAAAAAAACTTCGATCATGGCTTTCGGCATATCCCCTGGTGACCCGAAGTCCAAAAATCGTTGCACTTATTATGGCAGGAAACATTCCATTGGTAGGGTTTCATGATTTGCTGTGCGTCTTAATCAATGGAGATATTGCACTCATCAAACCAAGTTCAAAAGATTCCATCTTGCTACGAATCATTACCGACAAACTAGCAGCCATCAACCCGGGATTTGCTGACAAGATCATCTATACTGAGCGTCTAAAAGACTTCGATGCTGTTATCGCCACCGGTAGCGACAACTCCTCCAGATACTTTGAATATTATTTTGGCAAATACCCTCACATCATCCGTAAGAACCGAACCTCTGTTGCTATTTTAAATGGACACGAGGATGAAAAGGATTTAGAAAAATTAGGCAAAGATGTATTTAGCTATTTCGGTTTAGGCTGTCGAAACGTCTCTAAACTTTACGTGCCGCGGGGTTATGATTTTCAGCGTCTGTTTAAAAGTTGGCAGGTATATAAAGACCTGGATATGCATCACAAATATCACAACAATTATCACTATCAGAGAACCGTTCTTCTCGTAGCCACTATCCCCTATCTCGATACTGGTTTTGTGTTGCTCCAAGAGAGCGAAAGGTTGGTCTCTCCAATCGCTGTTTTGTATTATGAATATTATAATGCTGAGGAAGATCTTAGCAGAAAGCTCAACACCGTTCAAGACAAACTTCAATGCATCGTCGGGAATTTTTTACCAGCCACCGTAAAATTTGGTGAAGCGCAGTGTCCGGGGTTGAATGATTATGCGGATGGGATTGATGTGATGTTTTTTTTGAGAGGGTTGGATTAAAAGGTAATAGGGTATTCAGTAATCGGGTGATCGGGTCGGTAGCCGCAACGCCCAGTTTGTAATCAGGGGTGCTTCAAAAATCTTCGCATTTGAAACGATTTAATCCAAGAATTATGCGTCACGAAAGTTATCAATTACCTTTATAAAAACGTTGTGTAAATATTTATTGAATGCAGTATGTCAAAAGTTTTAGAGACTTGGAAGTGTATAGACTTTCAAGACAGTTGTCGAAAGATATTTTTGAAGCCACGAAAAAGTTTCCTAAAGAAGAGATGTATTCATTAACGGATCAGATCAGGCGTTCCTCCCGATCCATAGGTGCGCAAATTGCTGAGGCGTGGGCTAAACGAAAATATGAAAAACATTTCGTTAGCAAGCTTACAGATGCAGATGGCGAACAGTTAGAAACCCAACATTGGATAGAAACAGCTCTAGATGCATCATACTTTTCTACAGATGAAGCCCACATATTGCTATCACAGTATGCTTCAATTGGAAGAATGCTCCATTCAATGATCAGTAAATCAGCGTCCTTCTGCACCCAAAACCCCAGAACCGGTGATCAATAACGTTGACATCCGCCCTCCTGATTACCTGATAACAGATTACCTTTCACCACTCCCTAAGGCTTATTCCCTCTCAACACCTCAACCCAACCGGTATACGTCTCTCCTCCTTCTACTTGAAGGCGATAGAAGTAAATTCCGTCAGAAGCGCCATCGGCTTTCCAGAAGTTGCCTACGCGGTAGTCTTTGGATTTGAATACTTCGTTACCCCACCGATTGCTGATGATCAGTTCATGTTTTCCTTGTAATGGAAGGTTCAAGACTTCAAACTCATCGTTGACAGCATCTTCATTAGGTGTAAAAATGTTAGGAACGTAAACACTTGGGTCCAGAGAAATTTCTATATCCTGCGTTTTAATACAACCACCGGCATCACGGACTTTCACACGATAAACGCCCGGTGACAAGTAATCGAACTTAGCGTAAAATTTATTCTGAGGGCTAAGCTTAGCAGGCGCCCAATCGAATACTACGATATCATCGTCTGCCGTGGTAAGCGAAATTTCATAATAGAGTTCATTCGTACCGGATACAAAACGGGTGCCGCCTATAATATTCTCAACTTCAATACTTCCGGTGCGTTTAGGATCGGGGAAGGAAGGAACCACGTTACCCAGCACAATTCCGATTTGTTCTCTGACATCATAAACCACAGTATCCGACACCAGTGTACACGTCCCTGAACCTGTAGTCTGATTCTGAATCATCACAAAACGGTAAGTACCTTGTTCTGTAAGGAATTTATGCTGCAATGGAGCGGAATAAACAAATGACACAGCATTACTCAACGGAATTTCCGACGCCGTTAAGCTATCGATTTTAAAGAACTTGTCATTGTTATTGAACACCCTTATAACAAACGGCGTTGATTCCTGTCCGGTAATGTTGTTCAATGTGAGGTTCACATTTTCGCAATTTGAAATCACATCGAAGTCACTCACTGCAAACACACCACCAATCGATATCACGTCTGTGCGTGTAGGGCATTGCGTTGTGCTTGATTTGATATATAAGAAATACCTTCCGCGGATAAGATTGTTGAACGTAATGTTCGGTAAGCTTGGTGAATTGTAAGCCACAAACTGATCGTCTGCAGGGACGTTTACCTGGTCTTGACTGACTGCAACCTGATATATACCTGGCTGATTGATTGTGACCTGTATGGTACCGCTTGCACCTTCATTGGCACAGCTTGCGTCGGTCGCTACCATATCAATTACAGCAAGAGGAACTTGACCAGGTGCCTGGATCGCGATTGGTTTACTTTGCCTACAATCCGACTCATCCTGAATATCGATGATATAATTTCCTTGCGAAAGATCTGTGTATTCCTTCGCACCTGCAGTTACAGTTTCATAATCCGCAACTACAATGTATCCGGAAGGGTCGGTGCTTAACGGCACTTCTTTCTTTAATCGGATTTGAAGTCCAGTTGTCGTAGTGTTTCCGCCAGTAATTCCAGTAACCTGAATTGCTCCATCCGTACCGTTACAGGTGGTAACTTCTGTAGACGCCACCGCAAAATCTATTTTTCCATAGGTATGTTTGATTCTGACCATGACAGTATCAGGGCAGGCAAACGCTGGGCTTTGGTCTACTTTGATAATAATAAAGTCGTTATCATCAGCGGGTAATCCACCGGGTAGAGGTGCGCCTGGTGTAAAAGTCTGTGCGATAGATTCCTGTCCATCCAATACATATTTATACCAGTATTCACCGGTCGTAGATCCATCTACGGTAAGCTTAACGTTGCCGTCGGTGCCCTCAAAGCAAGTAACATTGGCAAGCACCTGTTTAGCTTGAATCTCTACTTGCGTTTTAAGATCTAAGAAGAAATCAACCGGTCCGCAGGTTTTACCATTGCCTTCGTCAATGATTGTATATTGATAGTTACCTGAACTCAGGTCGTCAAATGAAACTGTGCTTGCAGTAAATTTGGTTTGATCTGTTCCATTGTAAGACCAAATCACACGGAAAGTTGTAGGCGTTCCATTTGCTCTCGCAATGTTGAATGAAACTTCACCAGCGTCACGATCGTTACAGCTTGGCTGTGTGACGATGGTAGGGATGATTGCGCTAAAGTTTGCACAATCCGAACCGCCCGGTCCGCAGGCAGGATCACCAACTGGACGTACAGCAACGGAAGCAGTAGCAATAAGCTGTCCTGAGCAAGTACCAACAGTAGCAAAGACATTAAATGTTATGCTGGCTGATAAATTCCCAGTTGGTAAATTGATGTTGCCACCAGTACCAGCCACTGCTCCGCCTACGGAAGAATTATCGGCATTGTTTCTCAATTGATAGCTCACCCCCAACTCCGAGGCAGTGACAATGATATTTGTTGCAGCGCCAGGGCAAATTAACCCGGAGGCTGGAGCCACAGCTAATGTTAAATCAGGTGCAGGGCTTACTGTTATGGTTTCCGTATCAGTCAATTCGATAGAACATGTTCCATTGCTTGCCACTACATTAAAGGTGGTGGTTGCGGTCAGATTTCCAGTTGGAAGGTTAATTGTTCCTCCTGTACCAGCAATTGCAGTTCCGATGTTTGTATCAGTTGCATCGTTTCTTAGCTGATAGTTTACACCAACCTCTGAAAGCTCTACTTGTATAAAGGTAGCTGTACCTTCACAAATAGGGCTTCCTGACTCTGTCACATTTAAAGCCGCATTAACACTCCCCGCTACAGTGACCGTCGCGAGTTGCGTTAGTTCAACTGCTGTGCAAACGCCACTGCTTGCTAAAACGTTGAAAGTAGTTGTTGCATTTAATACACCTGTTGACAAGTTTATGGTGCCACCCGTGCCGGCGACTGCAACTCCTACATTACTATCGTCAGCATCGTTTCGTAGCTGATAGGTTACTCCTACTTCCGACAGCGCAACGGTAATGGCACTAATACCACCACCGCAAAGTGGATCTAACGTAGTACCTACTGCTAGTGATGCGCTTGGAGCTACATCAACTGCTACGGTTTCAGTATCGGTAAGTTGTATGGAGCATGTTCCATTGCCCGCCAGAATGTTGAAGGTCGTAGTGGCTGATAAATTACCTGTTGGTAAATCAATATTTCCACCAGTACCAACAACTGGAAGACCAATAGGGCTATTATCTGCATTATTTCTTAATTGGTACGATATACCATTTTCTGAATTTGCAATCTGAATATTTGTGCCCGTGCCTGAACATATCGGGCTCGCAGCTGCCGTAACACCGAGGGAAGCATCGATCGTACCTGAAACGTTTACTGTTGCTAAAGCTGTTAATTCAACGGCAGGACAAATGCCACTTGTTGCCAAAATATTAAATACTGTGGTTGCATTTAAGACACCTGTGGGCAAATTTATTGTGCCACCGTTACCGAGTACGGCTACACCAACATTTGAATCGTCTGCGTCATTTCTTAACTGATAGCTCACGCCTGTTTCAGAAAGTGCAACGGTGACATCGCTTGAACCTCCTACGCAAATAGGGTCTAAGGAAACTGCTACTGCTAAAGAAGCATCAGGATTTACATTAACATTTACCGTCTCGATGTCCGTCAGTTCGATCGAGCAAGAACCATTTGTTGCAAGTACGTTGAAGACCGTGGTTGCTGTTAAGTTTCCAGTAGGCAAATCAATCGTAGAACCATTGCCGGCAACGGACGCACCAATTGCATTATTGTTGGAATCGTCACGCAGCTGGTATAATACACCGTTTTCAGAATTAGTGACCTGAATGATGGTAGCATTTCCTTCACATATCGGATTTGCCAATGCTGTAACGGCAAGGCTGGGGTTAATGACACCCGATACGTTGACAGTGGCAACATTATTCAATTCAACTGAAGCACAACCAGTAGCTGTTGCCAGAACATTGAAAGTAGTTGTAGCAACGAGTGGGCCGGTGGGCAACAAAATGGTTGCGCCATTTCCTACAACAGCGGTGCCTACGGGGCTATCATCCGCATCATTCCTCAATTGGTAACTTACCCCGACCTCGGAGTTGCTTACGGTGATATCACTGCTTCCACCGGAGCAAAGTGGATCCAACGTAACTGCGACGGGAAGATTGGTTTGAGGGTTTTGATTGACGGTAACTACCGCACTTCCACTCACAGTACCTGGGCATCCGGAAAGGTTAGAAACAGTAACCAATGTATAAGTTGTCGTGGCTGAAGGACTAACAGGGAAACTAATGGTACTGAAGAACGAAGGAATCAAAGGTGATGTAGTTGTTCCGTCAGAATATCTGAAAGCCCAAGGGCTGTCACCCACGAAAGTAATGGTGATATTTGTTGAAGCCCCATTGCATATAGTAGCATTTCCTGAAATGGCAGCAGATGGACTCTGGATAACCCTGATTGTAAATGCCTGGGTTGAACTTGCACATCCAGTAGTTGTATTAATAACAGTAATTGTCGCATTATATATTGCTGCCGCTGCGCTTGCAGGAACAGTAAGCGCGATCGGACTGGCAGGTAAAGCTGTATTGGCAATATCTACAAATCCTTGTGCCTCAGCAATGGGATCAAAATCAATCGCATATTGAGTGGGACTTCCAGTAGTGGCAGTATAGCCTAAGTCCACTGTAGTAAGGCCCGAGCACACCGTCGGATTCGGACCGAGCGTAATGGTAGGACTTGGATTAATGGTAACAGAAATTGGCTGCGATGTACTAGAACAGGTACTGCTAGTGCTCAACACCGTCAATGTTCCACTATACGTACCAGTAGCAGCCGCACCAGGAACAGTAATACTGATTGGCGACGCGGGTAAAGCTGATAAAACAACATCGACAAATCCCTGAGCTTCCGCAGCGGCGTTAAAGTTAATACTGTATTGATTCGGGCTACCCGTGGTAGCCGTATACGTTAAGTCAGCGGTCGTTGTCCCAGCACATACCTCTGGGCTTGGCCCTAAAGTGATCGTCGGATTTGCAAGTATGGTTACCGTTATAGGAACCCCTGTACCAGGACATCCGGTAGAACTGTTCGTAACAGTAACAATTGCGTTGTAATTACCGGCACCAGCCAAAGCAGGGATCGTAATGGCAATAGGACTTGCAGGTAATGCCGTATTTACTACGTCAACAAATCCCTGGGCCTCCGCGGTCGGGTCAAAATCGATGCTGTATTGATCGGGGCTACCGATAAGTGTTGTATAATTTAAGTTCGTAGACGTACTTCCCGCACAAACAGACCCTACCACGATTCCAGCTATGCTTGGAACATCATCAATGGTAACTGTAATGGGTTGTGTTGCGCTTGAACATGAAACTGCGCTATTCCTTACGGTTATCGTTGCGTTATAAACACCAACCACTGCAGCGCCCGGTATCGTAATTGAAATTGGCGTCGCTGGCAATGCTGCGTTAACTACATCTACGAATCCTTGTGCTTCCGCTGCTGCGTTAAAGTCGATACTATATTGGTCTGGGGTTCCCGTTGTTGCTGTATATGGCAAGTTAGCTGTTGGGCTACCAAGACAAACCGATGGATTGGCGCCGAGCGTTATAGTAGGCGTAGCATCTATTGTTACGCTTATAGCTTGATTAGTACTGATACATCCTGTTACAGTGTTCAGGACGGTTAACGTAGCAGTATATGTTCCTGCCACCGCTCCGCCGGGAATAGTGATTCCAATAGGACTAGCGGGTAACGCTAGATTCGTTACATCGACAAAGCCTTGAGCCTCCGCAGCTGCGTTAAAGTCTATACTGTATTGGTTCGGGCTTCCAGTCGTCGCACTGTATGTTAAATTTGCTGAGGTTGCGCCTATACATACCGCCGGATTTGCACCCAACGTAATCGACGGGTTCGCCACCAGTGTGACGCTTATATTTTGAGCAGGACTTGAGCACCCTGTTACCGAATTAAAGACGCTAAGCGTTGCGTTATAAGTCCCGGCAACAGCAGCGCCAGGTACTGTAATAACAATGGGAGTCGCCGGCAAAGCTGCATTCACGACATCCACAAAACCTTGTGCTTCGGCAGCTGCATTAAAGTTGATGCTATATTGATCGGGGCTCGCAGCCGTTGCTGAGTACGATAAGTTCGCTGATGTACTTCCAACGCAGACAGAAGGATTAGCTCCCAGTGTGATCGTAGGACTTGCGACAACTGTAACAGAAATGGGTTGAGATGCACTCACACAACCTGTTGTACTATTGCGAACAGTGATGGTTGCGTTATAAGTACCAGCGGCCGCCGCACCAGGTACAGTAATTGAAATAGGTGTTGCAGGTAATGCAGCATTGACCACATCTACAAATCCTTGTGCTTCAGCAGCAGCATTGAAATTGATACTATATTGGTTGGGAGTTCCTGTGGTAGCACTAAAAGGTAAGCTTGCCGCCGTAGCGCCTGTACAAACCGATGGATTAGCACCTAAGGTAATTGTGGGCGTCGGGTTGATTGTTACACTAATAGGTTGAGAGATACTTGTACAACCTGTTACTGTATTCCGTACTGTTAATGTTCCGTTGTAAGTTCCTGCTACAGCAGCTCCTGGAACCGTAATAACGACCGGGCTAGCAGGCAAAGCTACGTTTGATACGTCTACAAAACCTTGCCCTTCAGCTGCTGCATTAAAGTCAATGCTATATTGATTTGGACTACCGGTAGTTGCAGAATAAGGTAAGTTCGCTGTTGCGCTCCCAATGCATATCGACGGATTTGCACCAAGGGTAATCGTCGGATTGGCAACGACAGTAACACTAATATTATTATTGGTGCTAATACATCCTGTTACACTATTCCGGACGGATAATGTGGCATTATAAGTTCCGGCAACAGCAGCGCCAGGTACTGTAATAACAATGGGCGTCGCTGGCAAAGCTGCATTCACAACATCCACAAAACCTTGTGCTTCGGCAGCTGCATTAAAGTTGATGCTATATTGATCGGGGCTCGCAGCCGTTGCTGAGTACGATAAGTTCGCTGATGTACTTCCAACGCAGACAGAAGGATTAGCT
>NZ_JARKMY010000009.1:534277-554105 GCF_029360725.1 Chryseolinea sp. H1M3-3
CACAGAAATGGGTTGAGATGCACTCACACAACCTGTGGTACTATTGCGAACAGTGATGGTTGCGTTATAAGTACCAGCGGCGGCCGCACCAGGTACAGTAATTGAAATAGGTGTTGCAGGTAATGCAGCATTGACCACATCTACAAATCCTTGTGCTTCAGCAGCAGCATTGAAATTGATACTATATTGGTTGGGCGTTCCGGTGGTAGCACTAAAAGGTAAGCTTGCCGCCGTAGCGCCTGTACAAACCGATGGATTAGCACCTAAAGTAATTGTTGGCGTCGGGTTGATTGTTACACTAATAGGTTGAGACATACTTGTACAACCTGTTACTGTATTGCGTACTGTTAATGTTCCGTTGTAAGTTCCTGCTACAGCAGCTCCTGGAACCGTAATAACGACCGGGCTAGCAGGCAAAGCTACGTTTGATACGTCTACAAAACCTTGCCCTTCAGCTGCTGCATTAAAGTCAATGCTATATTGATTTGGACTACCGGTAGTTGCAGAATAAGGTAAGTTCGCTGTTGCGCTCCCAATGCATATCGACGGATTTGCACCAAGGGTAATTGTCGGATTGGCAACGACAATGACACTAATATTAGTATTAGTGCTAATACATCCTGTTACACTATTCCGGACGGATAATGTGGCATTATAAGTTCCGGCAACAGCAGCGCCAGGTACTGTAATAACAATGGGAGTCGCTGGCAAAGCTGCATTCACAACATCCACAAAACCTTGTGCTTCGGCAGCTGCATTAAAGTTGATGCTATATTGATCGGGGCTCGCAGCCGTTGCGGAGTACGGTAAGTTTGCCGTGATACTTCCGGCACACACCGAAGGATTTGCGCCCAGTGTGATCGTAGGACTTGCGACAACTGTCACAGAAATGGGTTGAGATGCACTCACACAACCTGTGGCACTATTGCGGACGGTGATGGTTGCGTTATAGATACCTGCAACTGCCGCGCCAGGTACAGTAATTGAAATAGGTGTTGCAGGTAATGCAGCATTGACCACATCTGCAAATCCTTGTGCTTCGGCAGCAGCATTGAAATCTATACTATATTGATTGGGGCTTCCCGATGTTGCCGAATACCCTAGGGGTGCCGTGGTCGAGCCTGTACATACCGAGGGGTTAGCTCCTAATGTTATTGTAGGTACCGGATCAATGGTCACCGTGATCGGTTGTGGGCTACTTGCACATCCTGTTACCGTGTTTAGGACGGTTAACGTTCCTGTATACGTACCTGCTACCGCTGCTCCCGGAACCGTGATAATAATTGGACTCGCTGGCAATACAACATTGCTAACATCTACAAAGCCTTGCGCCTCAGCGGCTGCATTGAAATTTATACTATACTGGCTAGGACTTCCAGTCGTAGCAGTATATGGTAAATTCGCAGAAGTACTTCCAAAACAAACGGACGGATTAGCACCTAGTGTAATGGAGGGCGCAGCAATGATTGTTACGCTGATATTCGTATTTCCGCTTACGCAGCCTGTTACATTATTGCGTACCGAAAGGGTCGCATTATAGGTGCCAGCCACCGCCGCTGCAGGCACTGTGATCACAATCGGGGTTGCAGGCAAAGCTGCGTTGACTACATCCACAAATCCTTGCGCTTCTGCAGCTGCGTTGAAGTTGATGCTAAATTGATTAGCACCTCCCGTTGTTGCGCTATAACTAAGATCTGCCGTTGTGCTCCCAAAACAGACTGAAGGATTTGCTCCTAGTGTTATTGTTGGGTTTGGGTTTATAGTAACCGTTATTGGTTGAGAAGAGCTAGAACAGGTGCTGCCCGTGTTTCTTACGGTTAAGGTAGCATTGTATGTTCCTGGAATAGCAATACCCGGAATAGTAATAGCGATCGGTGACGCTGGTAATGCAACATTCACCACATCAACAAAACCTTGAGCTTCAGCGCCTGCATTAAAATCAATACTGTACTGATTAGGAGTTCCTGTTGTTGCCGAATACGGTAGGCTAGCCGTGGTACTTCCGATACACACCGACGGATTTGCACCCAGGGTAATCGTAGGGTTAGCAATGATCGTGATTGTAATCGGAGTTTGTGTGCTAGAACAACTGGTTGTGCTATTTCTTACTGAAACAACGGCGTTATAATTTCCAGGTAATGCGGCCGCCGGGACAGTAATCGAAACGGGACTTGCTGGCAAAGCAGCATTAACAACATCCGCAAATCCCTGCGCTTCTGCTGTAGCATCAAAATCAATACTATATTGGTTTGGTGACCCAGTCGTTGAGGTGTAGTTCAAGTTTGTGGACGTGCTTCCTGCGCAAACAGACCCTACTACAATACCTGATATTGTAGGAAGGGGGTTAATGACAAGATTGATTGTTCCATTCATTAAAACAGGAGTACAAAACCCATTTGTGGCTTGGACAAGAATGCTATTCCCCGAAACGAATTGGGAAGAGGAAAAGGTCATTGCAAATGCTCCTGTACCTGTACCAACAAAGGTGATAGGGGCTGGCAAAGAAGCTCCATTTCTTAATACTTCATATGTTACACCAAGTTCAGTGTTACTCAATGTAAGCGAGATATCTTCCCCAGAGCATATATTCAATGGGGAAGTAGTTGTAACGTTAAAAATCGCAGGCGAAGGATCGGTAATTGTAAAAGTCTGATTAACGGAACAAACTGAATAGTTATCAGAAACTATAATTGTATATGTTCCTCCGCGCAGCCCACCAACTCCTAATAAAGTCGCCAAATTCAGAGGCGAGCTTCCGTCGGTAGTGCCACTGAGAGGCAGACCCGGTGTACCATTTGTAGAGCTCCATGAATAAGAATACGAGCCTGTTCCAATAGTCTCAGATCCTCCATTGATTGAGGCTTGGACTTGGCCATTAGGAGCTACACAAGATGAATTATTTAATTCAATGTCTTTTGCAATTGAAAGAGGGGGAGCAGAAATATCTGAAAGCGTTATTATCGGGTAAAGAACAGCGTCTTGAATGGATCCAATGGTATTAGTTCCATCTCCCAAAATCCAGTTATATCCGCCAGCTGATAATGTTCCACTTGGGTTAAATAAGTATGTACCACCCGCCGGAATAGTCTGACCTGGAAAAAGATTAGTCGGACCCACTATGGCAAGAGAGGCATCTTGTCCAGACTCCGTCGATACTACAGTAAAACGAATTGCACCATTATTCCCTGAACAAGGATTCAGCACATCTATTTCCACGGACAATGACCCCGAAGAATAGGTAAAGGATTGCCCTGAACTCGTATACGTAAAACAAAAAATTAAGCCAAAAAAAACGGCGAGCCGACCTAATTTTAGAAGTAAATTTCTATCCATTATCGGTTATCGCTTTCGTTAAAATCAATCATTTTAATGCAGCCACTCGAATCAAGCACTTTTGCGAACTTGGGAGCATCCTCTTTTTCAACAATGCAAGAACTTTGCTTAAAGTCCCAAGTCAGGGGATTATTGTTTTTATCGAAAAAGAAGTAAAAGTAGGGTTCTGAACCACCAGTTACTTTTAATTCAATTTTTATGGTTTGAGAATTAGTTATCTGCGTAACAGAATGTTTAACTTCCATTTTCCCACAATCATCAGGTGATAGAGCATCAGATTTTACCCCTGGTAGAAGTGCAAAAAATAAGAGGACAATGAAATGCATAAGTTTACTTAGGACTAGGTTTAAAAATCATTTGTGAATAACCTTAAAAAAATTAATGTAACCCCACTAAATAAAAGTAAAGATCGGTGTTACAGTAGTCAGCTCAAAAAGTAGTAATCTCTAAAGAACAGGTTTACTAAGCCTTGTAATATTTAGTTTAAAAAATCAAAATTTCCGCTGTAGAATTTCACTCATCACGATGGCTTTTTTCAAGCCGTCCATGTCGTTAAAGTCGATGAGATACCTATCCATAGCGTTGGGTTGAGATTCCTGGTTGAACACCTTGAACTTCTCAAACCTGGTATCGGTATCTTTTATATTCAATGTTTCTTCCAACGAGGGTCTCAAAAAAGCGTGTTGTTTAGCTTCTTCATACTCCAAGGCAACCTTATCCTTCTTATAATCATAGTCAACGTCTTCAAGGTCTTCTTCCTCTTCCTCAAGAACTTCCTCATAATTGGTATATTCCTGAGACCGGCCTTCGGGTTTGGTTTGCTTTTTTGATTCCGTAATTTCTCTTAACAACTCTTCGAATGTTGGCATTGCTGTAGTAGATGGCCTGGGTCTGGCAACAGGTGGTTCAAAACGAGGTGCTGGTTTCTCAGGCGCGTATTCGGGCACATCGGTAGGCTTTTGCTCGGGCTTCTTCAAAAATCTGCTCAACAGGTATATAGCCCCGATGATGATGTACAACCAAAACTGAAAATCGCCCATACACAAAATTATGAAAATAATTCACAAACGCTATTTCAAGCGTCTGAGGGGCGAAAATGCATGTACTTTCTGAACGAGAATTTTTATTTTGAATTGCCGAAATGAGAACCCTATATTTGCCGACTTTACATGATTTAAGGTCCCAGGGTTGAGGTTTGAGGTTAAAGTTACATATCTAACTGTACTCCAATAGACTAAAGCTTGAGCCTTAAACCATAATCAGTTTAACCACTCATACAACCACTAATAAGAGCATGCAATTAGCGAAACTGGAGATTAAGGGCTTCAAGAGTTTTGCCGACAAGATCGTTATCAATTTTGATGAAGGGATTACCGGGATTGTTGGACCAAATGGATGTGGCAAATCGAATATTGTAGATTCAATACGCTGGGTATTAGGTGAACAAAAGACGAGTGCCTTGAGGTCGGAGAAGATGGAAAATGTCATCTTCAATGGAACGAGTCAGCGCGGCGCTCAACAAATGGCGGAGGTATCCCTCACCATCAACAACACAAAAAATATCCTCCCTACTGAATATTCCCAGATCACGATTACGCGGAGACTTTATCGATCTGGTGAAAGTGAATATTTGCTAAATGGTGTCGTCTGTCGTCTCAAAGACATCACGAATTTGTTTCTGGATACCGGTATCGCATCCAACAGCTACGCGATTATTGAGTTGGGTATGGTCGATGACATCCTGAACGATAAAGACCACAGCCGCCGAATGCTTTTTGAAGAAGCTGCAGGAATCTCAAAGTTTAAAAAGCGTAAAAAGGAAACGCTAAAAAAACTCGAGGATACCGATGCTGACCTCGAACGTGTGGAAGATCTTCTTTTCGAAATTGAAAAGAATATGAAAAGCCTTGAAAAGCAGGCCAAACAAACTGAGACTTATTACCGCGTCAAGGAAGAATACAAACAGAAAAGTATTCATTTGGCAAAGGTCGTTGTCAATAAACAAAAGGATAAGTTCAACATCCTCAATAAGCAGATGGAGGAAGAGAACGACAGGAAGGTTGCCCTTACTGCCGATATCTCTGAGAAAGAAGCATTGATTGAAAAAGCAAAGGCCGAACTTATCATAAAAGAAAAGACACTCTCAACACGGCAAAAAGCTATTAATGAATTTGTCTCTAAGATCAGGCATTACGAAAGTGAGAAGCAAATCAAAAACACGCGCCTCAAGTATTTGAACGACCGTGCCAACGGCCTAAAAGACCAAATTGATCAGGATAGAAAAAGCAATGAGCGTGCAAGGTTTAGTATTCAAAGTCTTGAAACTGAAAAGCAAGCAGCGGAGACTATTCTCGCTGAGATCATTGGAAAACTCGAACGACTAAGAACTGAGTACGAAGATCAAAAAAGAATTACTGCTGAACTTCAACAGCAGTCGGATTCTATTCGGAGAGTTCAGCGTGAGCGCCAGGAAGAAAGTTTTCAAATCAATAAAGGTGTTGAAATTCGTGAGATACAAGTCTCTTCATTGAAGCAAGAACTTGAAAAACATGCGACGGATACAACCACTCAAAGCGCAAGTCTCGCCGAGTTTGAAAACAAATTAAAAATTCTTCAACAAGAGCTCGACCAAAAAAATAAAGAACAGGAAAATCTGAAGAAGGAAGAAGAGCGGGTTCAGGAACGCATTGTTGGTGCTGAAAAAACAATTGAGATGATCCGTGACGAGATGAATGCCACGGGTCGTAAACTGGATGCGCGTCAAAACGAGTATAACCTGACTAAATCTCTTGTTGAAAACCTGGAAGGCTTTCCGGAAGCTATCAAATTCTTGAAGAAGAAGGTCGGCAAAAATGCTCCCCTCCTTTCCGATATTTTGACTACCTCCGAAGAGTTTCGCGTATCGATTGAAAATTATTTAGAGCCTTATCTGAATTACTACATCGTTGAGCACGAAGCTGAAGCATACGACGCTATCAATATTTTAAGTGATGCCGCTAAAGGTAAAGCACACTTTTTTATACTGGACGCCTTTGAGAAATTTGAGTCAACGCCAGGACGAATTTATGATAATGCATTTCCCGCAACGGAAATCATAGAGTACGATCAGAAGTATAAAAAACTGATGTCCTTCATTCTGGATAAAGTGTATATCTATGAAGGTGACATCAAAAATATTCCGAACAGTGATGAAAATATTTTTATTACTAAAAACGGAAAATTAACAAAACGCAAATTCAGTATCTCGGGCGGGTCTGTTGGTTTGTTCGAAGGAAAGCGTATCGGCCGCGCGAAGAACATGGAGAAGCTTGAGAAAGAAATTAAAGAGCTAACCCGTAAACTGGATGAAATTCGTGGAAGTCTGCTTGAGAAACAAACTGATCTTGAGAAGCTGAGGAACAATCGCCTTCGTCAGCAAATGGAAGAAGTGCAGCATGCTATACGCCAGGTGAATGAAGAGTATGTGTCTATCCGTACCAAACGCGAGCAGTTTGCACAGATGCTTAGCAACGCTGATTTGCGTAGTGAGGACATAATAGAAAAGATCGATACCCTCTTAAAGGAGCTGGATGATCTAAAGCCTAAAGCAAAACAAGCCTTACATGATCTCGAAGATCAGGAAAACAAGCTGAGTGCGATTTCTGAAAACCTTGCTGAAAACAGTGAGCTGTTAACCCAGAAGTCATCTGCCTTTAATGAACAAAATATATTTTTCCATCAGCAGGAAAACCGTGTTAAAAGCATTGAACAGGAAACCCGTTTCAAACAGGAATCCATGGATCAAAGCAGCCTGCGTATAGAGACTAACGTTGCTGAACTGAAGAAGAATGAGGATGAGGTAAAACTTATCATTGAGACAACTCAGTCCAACGATGATGAACTCCTGGGCATGTACGCAGAAAAAGAGGAGATGGAAAAAGGCCTTAGTGAAGCTGAGAAAGAATATTATGAGTCAAGAGGAAATATTGACCAGGTAGAAAAACAACTTCGTGAAATTCAGCATCAACGTCAAAACATCGATACGTTATTGATGGAGTTGCAGAATCAACTTGGTGAAAGCAAGATGCAGCTCAACTCCGTGAAAGAGCGTCTTTCGGTCGAATTCAACACCGACCTGGATTCAGTGGTCGGCCAGGCAACACCGGAAGAGGCGGAAGAGCTTAGCAAAGTTGATGAAGACAAAGTTCGGCAGGAAGTGCAGAAAATTCGTGATCGTCTTGACAACATGGGACCCATTAATCCTATGGCAATGGAGGCATACACCGAAATCAAACAACGCAACGATTTTATATTAACACAAAAAGATGACCTTTTAAAAGCAAAGGATTCTCTGCTCAATACCATCACGGAAATCGAAGGTGTAGCAAGCCAAAGCTTCATGGATGCCTTCACCAAGATCAAGGAACACTTTATACGTGTATTCAGATCATTGTTTACCGAGGGTGATGAATGTGATTTAAGGCTCGTTGATCCAAACAATCCTCTGGAATCTGAAATTGATATCATTGCGAAACCTAAAGGAAAGCGACCATTAACGATCAATCAGCTTTCAGGAGGAGAAAAAACACTTACCGCTACTGCCCTCCTGTTTAGCATGTACCTGTTGAAACCTGCGCCGTTCTGTATTTTTGATGAGGTTGATGCTCCTCTCGATGATGCAAACATCGATAAGTTCAATAACATCATCCGGAACTTCAGCAAAGACTCACAGTTCGTTATTGTTACACACAACAAGCGCACGATGAGTTCCACTGATGTAATCTATGGAATCACGATGGTTGAGAAAGGAATTTCGAGGGTTGTGCCGGTGGATCTTCGCGAACTCGCGTAAGATTCGCTCCGTTAGTCGACCCTTGTTTGCGTCTTTATAGAGTTGTCGGCGGGACATTATCTCCAACAGCTATTCGTTTTTTAAAATATCCACTGGGTTTACCCTGGCACTTTTCAGGCCATGATAACCGGATGTGAGCACAACGATTATTAAGGCAACAAAACAAGGGAGGATAAAATACCACAGATTTAATTCAATGTGATAAGCAAAATTATCAAGCCAATTGACGGATAGGTAATAAGCAATGGGCCAGGCGATGACGACTGCGATGAGAATGAATTTTATAAAACCATGCAGGTGAAGTGTAAACAACTGAATTTGGTCTGCACCGACCACTTTTCTAATTCCCATTTCCTTTGCGCGTATGATCACCAGTAACGCCGACATACCGAAAATACCTAAGGATGATAGCAAAATTGAAATCACCAATCCAACCTGGAATACATTTTTGACTTCATAGTCATTTTGGTACAAGCTGGCATATTTTGAATCAAGGAATTCCCACTCCAACGGAAGGTCATCATATAACTTTTTGTACTGCAGCCCAATTTGTGCCATCAGATTTGATGGTCGGATAGGATCTGTCTTAACATATACATAACGGATCCCCCACCCTTCACTTGCTGGAAAGATAATTAACGGAGCAATCTTGCTGTGAAGCGACGCAAAATTAAAATCTTTAACAACCCCAATAATCTGTCCCTCATCGCGATCCGTACCCAACGGTCCCCATATGCTTTTTCCTATGGGATCTTTCCAGCCAAATTCCCTCGCTGCAGTTTCGTTGATGATATACGCGCCAAAGTTGTCAGTACTGAAGTCCACGTTAAAATTCCTTCCCTTTGTTACTTTGATACCCATAACATCCAGATAGTCGTATCCACATTCCATATAAGTGACCAACATGTTCTTTCTCCCATTCTCGGTTTCTACTTCAAAAAACTCTTTAGTCTCAACATTATCAAGATAGAAAGATCCCCCATCCACCTTTTTTATTCCGTTCAGTTTCCGAAGGGATTCCTGAAAGGTTTGCGCGGTTGAAAAATCATCGTTAAGCATCTTTATAACAATTGTGTTTTTATCTTCAAATCCCTTATCCACACCGTTAACGTAATTAAATTGATCTACAATAATTGTAATGAGGGCTATCATGATTATGGAAAACGCTAATTGCATCGCCACCAAAAGTTCACGTGAACGAATCCCTTCATAACCGAGCGTAACTTTCCCTTTTAAGGAATCAATAATATTGTTAGTTCTGGATAATACAAACGCATTGACTTTTGCAGAAAAGATGAAAAGAAAAAAAGAACCTGACAGTACGATCATAAACCAAAAGCTCGTGAAAACACTTCTCGCAACAGAGATGGAGAAATAATCTTCTGCCATAAGCAGGCTTGCATAACTGAGCACTCCCGTGATAGGTAAAATTACAAACATGCTCAAGAGCGTGTTGGTGACGATCACTTTACCATGGTTGGCTGTTGATCCGCCGAACACTCTAAGGATGCCGATCTTCCTGACATTTGTGGTAAGCTCGGCCAGTGACAGGTTGTAGAAGTTTATAACGCCAGTAAGAAAAAAAAGTATCACTACTACAATTAAGATATTCAGATTGGTTCTATCCCTTTTTACTGCAATGTCTTCATCACGAAATTCAGATAAATGAATATCCGCGATGTTGTCAACAATCGGTGAAATGGATATTTCCTCATCATGTCTATGTGCGCTACTGCCCTTAATGTCATTTGTATGATTGAGAAAAAGTTCGTTGATCTTCGATCTTACTGGTTTAATATCCGCACCACTTTTCATTTTAAAATAAGTGTAGGCATTGATATTAGACCAACTATCGTTGAAGTCATACGTATCCCATGAGATAAGCGCATCAAATCTCAAATGAGAACTAACTGGAACATCTTTAATAACGGCGGCGACTTCCAGTTGCGTCCAGGGCAAGTTGACGGTTTGGCCGAGTGGGTCCTTTTCACCAAAAAATTTATGGGCTGTACTTTCCGTAAGAACAATTTTGTTAGGTTCATCCAGGGCATCAGTCGTCCCTTGAATAAAATCAAAAGACAAAACTTTAAGAAAGTCCTCACAGGGGATCAGGGTAGTTTCGCCGTTGAAAAGGTTATCTTCAACGGTGAAGACTGGATTCCCTCCAAACATGAACCGGAATGCAGTCTCTACTTCGGGTATCTCCTCCTCCATTCCATCGCCAAGAGCTAACGGAGATACCGCATAATTTGTAATTACACCGTGCAATCCAACTTTTGCTCCCACCCTGAAGATTTTTTCATAATCGGCATGATGGCGGTCGAAGGTAAATTCCTGAATAACGAATGCAGCGATCACTAATGCAAATGCCAGACAAATCGACAACCCAAATACTTTTATTGAAAAGGCTATTTTATTATGAACGGCATGGCGTAGCGCAATCTTCAAATTAAGATTCCATAAAACCCCAAGATACCCTGGCTTCAGTTCGTCTGTGGAAGTTTTAATGTTTGACCACCTGCAAAACCTAATAACATCCCAAATGTATTTCCAATCAGCCGATGACTTGCCTTCATTTTTTACCCGCTGAAAATACAATTCATGTGCATCACCCTGAATCTCTTCAAGCAAATCCGGATTGCAGTACCAAGCCAGAAATCTGTCAGCCCATTTGGGTGGTTGGATGTCCATCAACTAAACTTTAGTGAAAAATTAGGTACTTGCTTGTACAATTGAAGTTTGAGCCTCATGGCCTCTTCGAGTGTTTTTCTTCCCGCTACCGTCAACAGAAAAAACCGTTTTCTTCTGCCGCCTCGCTCTTGTGTAGCGCCTCCCATCCTGGATTTAAGAAAACCCTTTCTCTGAAGACGCTTGAGTACTTCATGGACCGCACTAATGTTTACCGTTCTTCCGGCTTCGGTCTCTATATACTGCATAATAGAAACCCCATATGCATCATTTTCCAGCGAGGCGACAGAGAGCAATACAAGTTCCTCAAATTCGCCCAGATAATTTCCCTTTATTGTCATATTTATTATACAAACGTGAATATAATAAAAGTTATTTTATATTTGTTATACAAACCTGAATGTTATTACGTTATTCGATCCGTTAAGAATGAAATTCACGTTCACCACCTCATCCGTTAAAAAATGAAAGTTTTAATTTTAGTATTGTCCTGCTGTATTGTATTCGCATCGACGTCAGGTCAGCAACAGCGCCGCGTCATTCAAGGGAAAGTCATTGATTCGAAAACAAAATTACCATTATCGAGGGCCTCTGTCCGTGTAAGAACGCAATCCATTGAATTAGCATCTGATGCCACCGGCGCGTTTAATGCTGACGTCGCTACTGGCGAGGAATATGATTCACTCGAAGTATCGCATGTTGGTTATAAGAAATTTAAAATTAGTCTCAACGACATCCACAGTCCCCTGACTATTTTATTGGAAGACTATTCCCTTCAGTTAAGGACATTAACGATCACTTCCAGAAAATTGAATCTGAAAGAAGTAGATCATTCGCTACGAAAAATTAAAGGAAACTTATACTGCTATGAATATGAAACTACGAATAGCATGTACAATTTATTTTTGAATTTTCTTGAAGAACAAGACCAACAGGACTTATTAAAACTATGCAATTATGACTTAACAGCATACGATGACGTGACCAAATCATTCTACGAAAACTACGGCCATCCCTTCAAAGGCAAAGTGAATAAAAAAGACACGTCAGAAACCAATTATATGGAATACCCCGCCGTCAACATTTCACACGAGGGAGCAGTTCTGTTTTGCCAATGGTTTAGCGAGCAATATAATAATCACACAGGAAAGAAGAAGTTTAAGAAAGTAAGGTTCCGACTGCCCACCCAAAACGAATGGCAGATCGCTGCCTTAGGCTATGATAAATTTCAATCCTGGATGCTGGATGAAAATCTGGTTGAGGTAATAATTCCTGCAGATACGCTTACTGAAATAAAAAAAGGAAAAAAGGCTATGATCTCAGCGCGTGAGATCAAGTATCCCTGGTTTGGTCACTATAACTACAGGAATAAAGTTACAAATACTAAAAACTGTTATCTGGGAAATTTTAAAGCGCGGGCGTTGGAAGATCCTTGTGCCGTTGGGACTTTACCAGGGCATGATGGCTGGACAAAAATGGCCCTCACCACAAGTTATTTCCCCAATGACATTGGATTGTATGATGTAGTTGGAAACGTTGCTGAGATGATTGATGAAAAAGGCAAAGCATATGGAGGAAGTTGGGATGACATCCCGGAGGAATCGACGATACGAAGTGTGAAGTCTTATGCTAAACCTGATGATACAATTGGGTTCAGGGTGTTTATGGAAGTTGTCGAGGAATAGGTACGGTAATGAGGTAATATGGAGATCGGTATTCGGGGCGCGTCTCGAAGTGGTAAAAGGTTCTCCTTTTTTACAACTGCATTGAATTCGAACGCAATAGTCCGTATTCGAACTTTATCGATTTGGTGCAGGGCATTTAGGTGGCAAATCCAGCAGTTTTGATATGGTACGTTAGTTGGATTAGGAATCCGAACCTTATAACAAGCAAGTCGCTATGGTTGCCAATTATCTAAAAGTTGCATTTCGAAATATTACGAGAAAAAGTGGGTACTCATTTATAAATATTACCGGCCTGGCCATTGGCATCAGTGTAACCATCCTTATTGGGATGTGGATACATGATGAAATTTCATTTAACACCAGTAACAAAAATTTTGACCGCATTGCACAAGTCTATCAGCACTATACTGCCAATGGAGAACTAAATACATCGTCTACAACTCCTATACCATTGGCCCACGAACTTAAGACAGTTTACAAAAATGATTTCAAACATGTGGTTAGAGTTTGGTGGGAACTTAATCACACGTTATTTGTCGGTGACCGGAAAGTCATTCAAAGCGGCACCTTTATGGATGGCGAAGCGCTTGAAATGTTGTCTTTTAATATGCTAAAAGGTTCCTGGCAAAGCTTGAAAGAACCCGCGTCGATTGTACTTTCAGAATCTGCCGCCAAAGCACTTTTTGGTGACGAAGATCCAATGAATCAACTGGTGCGAATTGACAATGCCATAGACGTGAAAGTGACTGGCGTTTATGAAAATCTTCCAGGGAATTCAAGGTTCAATACCTTGCAATTCATTTCCACCTGGGATCTTTGGGTTTCGTCAAATTATACATGGATGAAAGCTGACGAAAATAACTGGAGTAGCGCTTTAACCATACTTGTTGAAATACAACCAGGCACGACCTTTCAGGACTTATCTTCAAAAATAAAAGATATCAGGCTAACTAAATTAAATAAAGAACAAGCCCTCGCAGAAAATCCCAGCCTTTTCCTGCAACCCATGGAACGGTGGCACTTGTATCCCAACTGGGAAGGTGGGAAAGAAACCAATGGAAGAATACAGTTTTTATGGTTGTTCGGAATCATAGGCACATTCGTGTTGCTGCTCGCCTGCATTAACTTTATGAACCTCAGCACGGCGCAGTCAGAGAAACGTGCAAAGGAAGTCGGCATCCGAAAATCCATCGGCTCCCAGCGCGCACAATTGATTTATCAATTCCTCGCGGAATCTATTCTGATAACCTTCTTTGCTTTTGTATTGGCCTTGGGCATCGTTACCGTTGTGTTGCCGTTGTTCAATGACCTTGCAGACAAAAGAATGAGTGTCCTGTGGAGTAACTTATATTTTTGGATCATCGGTTTAGGATTTATTTTTATTACCGGTTTGCTTTCCGGTAGCTATCCCGCATTGTACCTATCCTCTTTCCAACCGGTAAAAGTACTTAAGGGCACATTTAAAGCAGGACGATTGGCATCGCTTCCAAGGAAGGTACTGGTAGTGATGCAATTTACAGTATCCATCACGTTGATCATCGGAACAATCATCGTTTGGCAGCAAATCCAGTACGCTAAAAACAGGCCGATCGGATACACACGAGAGGGATTAATCATGATCCGTAAAACCTCGCCCGACTTATGGGGAAAATTCGATGCAATTAAAAACGAATTGCTCAGATCCGGCGCCATTATTAATATCGCTGAATCATCGAGCCCGGTGACCGAAATATGGTTCAATGAAGCCGGCGTTAACTGGGAAGGCAAAGATCCTAATCAACAAAGTGATTTTGCAACGCTGGCTGTAACACACGACTTTGGTGCGACCATGGGATGGGAATTTACACAAGGGCGTGATTTTTCAAGAGATTACTCAACAGATTCGTCGGCCGTGGTTCTCAACGAGACGGCTGTACGATTTATGGGATTGAAAGATCCTATTAATACCGAGATCATGCGAAATGGAAAAAAGTACAAAGTCATCGGCGTTATCAAAGACATGATCATGACGTCTCCCTATGAGCCGGTCAAACAAACTATTTTCTGGCTGGATTATAAGGAGAATACGTTGATGAACATTAGAATGAATCCGTTGCTGAGTGTTAAGGAATCGTTAGCACGGATTGAAAATGTATTTGCCGCGTTGTTCCCGGCCGTCCCCTTTGATTTTAAATTTACAGATGATGAATATGCTTTGAAATTCGCGGCGGAAGAACGAATCGGAAAATTAGCAAGCCTGTTTGCATCGCTCGCTATTGTAATCAGTTGTCTCGGACTATTCGGGATGTCTTCCTTTGTGGCCGAGCAACGCAAGAAAGAAATTGGCATACGCAAAATTCTTGGTGCTTCCGTTGTTAAATTATGGAAGATGTTATCACTTGAGTTCATTTCGCTCATCATTATTTCCTGTTTACTTTCAATACCACTTGCATGGAGTTTTCTTAGCAACTGGTTGGAGAATTATGAATACCATACAGAGATTTCTATCTGGGTATTTATATTGGCCAGTGCAATCGCGCTCATAACAACGCTACTCACGATTAGCTACCAGGTGATTAAGGTTTCGATTATTAATCCGGTGAAGTCGTTAAAGTCGGAATAGTTAACGACCCCGCTGCAGCTCCAATAATTTCGGAGAAATTGCGCAAAGCATTAGTGTTACGCGTTGCGGAGGTAAATTGCTGGATTGCGAGTCTTTATAAGCAATTCGGCACCACTAAGAAAACCGATAAAGGCAGGGTTAACCGACGCGTAAAAGGCTAATAACTTTTAATATGGAGTAGCCTAAAATTCCTTTAACATGAGGAACATTTTGAAGCGAAGTTCTTCTCACAGTGTTGTGTTCCAAAAGTCTGTTGACCTGAAGGCAGCTGTTCTTTTGACTGATTTTAGACGATGTCGGGTGAATGTCGGGTATATACCGTTAACTTTATAGGCATTTCCCCGTGACATTTGTTCAAAAAGAATATGGACAAAATATCAATTGCCAAAAAAATCGTTCACTACCGAAAGCAAAAAGGTATGACGCAAGAAGTACTTGCGGAGATGACTGGACTGAATGTCCGCACCGTTCAGCGTATAGAAGCCGGCGAAGTAGACCCACGGTTGTATACCTTGAAATCAATCGCCGATGCTCTGCAGGTAAATCTGGAAGAATTACTTCCCGAACCAACACAACATGAACTGAATCAGCTTGCCGTTCTTCACATCACACCGATCGGATTTTTTCTTTTTCCTGTAATAGGAAATGTATTGCTCCCATTTATTTTCTGGATGATGAAACGCGAGGAAATCAACGGTATTAACAAACATGGAAAGGATATTCTTAATGGTCAGCTTACCTATTCCATACTGATGAGCTTCCTCTTTGGAATTCAGATCGTGTTGGCGCTTACAGCTATATTCTTACCGGGCGATCCCATGCTTATTAAACTGCTTATGAATTTCCCGGTTTTAATCGTAGTAGGGATGGTTCTGGCAGTTCTGGTGTTTGGAATCTTTCCTGCGATAAATGCAATAAAAGTGTACAATGGAAAAGAACCCTGGAAGTATCCATTGAAGATCAATTTTTTCAAATAAGTAGTTGACTACGGTATACTGACAGTATAGGCAAGGCGGAGCTAAGGCGAAGCTAGAGTCAGGTTCGGATTCTGAACCGGAAATATTGTCAGGTGGTTCAAGTATATAAATTTATTGGTTTGGACCTCGGTGCCCTAGCTGCGTCACTCGACTTCCACTCAATTCTAAATGCTTTTGTTTTAAACTAATTCAGCCTCAATTGCGATAGTTTAAAAGCAACTTTTATATTTGCACTTCCTTAAAAGGGCTTGATTCTACACCAGGAGAGGTGGGTGAGAGGCTTAAACCAGCAGTTTGCTAAACTGTCGTACGGGTTAAAGCGTACCGGGGGTTCGAATCCCCCCCTCTCCGCATTTTGGTGTATAGGGTCCGAAGGAGATCTCCATTATGTTTGATTTTGAAAAGTTAGAAGTCTACCAGATTGCCAAGGGCGTTGTCACAGATTCCTTGAAAATCATTTATTCTAACACCAATCTCGATACATACATAAAAGATCAGTGGAAAAAGGCAAGCATGGACATTCTATTGAACCTTGCAGAAGGCACAGGACGAATGACAAGCGTAGACAAAAAGCACTATATCACCATTTCAAGAAGTGCTGTGTTTGAGTGTGTTGCAATCCTTCAGATCCTCGGAGAAACTGGAGCGTTGCCTTTAGCGGAGGCCCAAAATTTATACGACCGATACGAAAAAATTTCGAAGATGCTGTTAGGCATGTATAGAAGTCACGAGTAGCAATGGTTCCGTAGCTCAACTGGATAGAGCAACTGCCTTCTAAGCAGTAGGTTTCGAGTTCGACTCTCGACGGAATCACAAAAACCCAAAAGAATTAGCTTTAGGCAGGTAGAATTCAGAAAAAAATGTGATATTCGCGCCTCCAAATTCTACCATTTGGGACGGGCTTTGCCCGGTAGTTTAATGAAATTGTTCGGGGCGTAGCGTAGCCCGGTATCGCGCTTGGTTTGGGACCAAGAGGTCGTCAGTTCGAATCTGGCCGCCCCGACTTTTTACAATAAAAACCCTGTTTTTGATATCAAAACATGGTTTTTTCATTCTTAGTAAAAAAGTTAGTAAGAAAACTGTTCAATAAAAAAGGTAGGCTTTTAACCCTACCTTTTCTTTTTGTGTGTGAAAGCGCCGTTAGAAAATCATTCCAACTATTACGGCTATCCATCGCAGAATCGACCGTACCAAACGCAAAACCCTAATAAGTTTCTTCATTGGGTGTGAGGTGTGTTTTAAGTAAAAAACTTGACGATTGGGATTTTCCCAAATCCAAAATATTAAAGGGGCACCAACCAAATCTGACACCCCGATTTTAGCACTTAGTTAAAAAAATTTTGAGGCACGAAGATTTTTAAAGTCAACAAGTTGTTAACATTCCAGAAATTTTGCTAGCCTGGCTTGTGGCACATAAAAAAAGGCTAGAAAAAGTAAAAGACGGCTTTAAAATACTACCACCTCTTTACGTCAACCTCTGTACTAGTTTCTACCTTTAAATCTTCAATGGTACTGGCTTCAATAAAATTCAACGCCACAGGATGTACTAGTAAGTTCGTGGGCTGGTACGAATTATTGTGCTGGTAGTTCTTCAATCCGTAATTGGATTTCTCGTAATAGATATTCTCTCATAACAGATAACGGGTTAATTTTTTCGAAAATTTCCAACATATTGCATAAGGGGACAAGACCACGCGTTTAAGAACCTCGATATTTATAACAACACATTCTACTGGACGCAAAACACAACGTATACACTAGTTGGTACGAACAACAGTTTATCCACTAATGACGATTGGAATATATATAATAACGTTATTGTGGATACTTCAACCTCAAACCCTTATTGTAGTAATGACCTAATACATTTAGAAAGCGGTGGAGTAATTTCAAATTTAACAGTTCGCTATAATTACGGTTATGGTATGACCATCAACACAAATTACGGGGGAACATATAACAATAACTCAACTGGTGACCCTCAATTAAATTAACTGGAAATAAACCTACACCATTTTTCGAACCAAATACGGGAAGCCCTGTAATTAGTGCAGGTCTGGGAGGTGTAAATATTGGACGTTACTAAATGTTGAGGGATAAAGAGCCTAACAACTTTGATATTATCAATATTAAACAGGTTTTTGCGGCTTAGACACATTGTTGCCCATAAAAAAAGGGAATTAATATTTGTAATTCCCTTCGGGTATTGGATACCGGATAATATCCTTAAGTTAAGAAAACTTTTTTAGTTGCATCTATTCCCGCTTCTGTCCCACCTTCGTTCTAATTTAAAATTGTTTAATAATAATCTATTGAAAACCGCAGTACCATCCGATTTGAAGTATTTGTTTGCAAACACATTTTCTAGTTGCGCTTTTTTCATATAGCCTTTAACAAATATTTTTTCAGATTCCGGTTTAATAAAACTGCCCTTTGTAAATGACTGGCTAAAAGCAGTTCCCGCAAAAAGGGTCAGGGCAAAGGAGAGAATAGCAGTTTTCATGAATGTTAGGTTTTACTCTAAGCTAAGATAACAAAAAAAATGACCTTAACGTATCGAAGCTGGAAAATTAAACCCCTCATTGGCCACGTTATTGGCATTAGCTAAAGCGCTGAAGGTACCGTTAAAAGTATTGGTGGATTTTTAGGGAGATAAAAAAGGGGAGATTTTTTTCTAGTGCGCAGATTTAGAAATTTCTCCACCACAAATCACCAGATATTGTAAATCATATATAAATACTACTAAAAGGTAAACCTGACGCGTCAGGGTCTAAATTCTGTTTTATCATTTCTTGTTTAAATTCTTCAAGCTTGGTTGTAGATCAGAAAAAATCAAAATGTGACTCGATTTTATTGTGTTGGACTTTTTTGTAAGCATCGGATAGGGCAACGTATTTTTTGAATGTATCAAATTTTGCGTGACCTGACCAGCTCATAACCGTCATGATTTCGCAATTGGCAATTAAGTGTAATAGCTAAGACTTGATCTGACAGTTGAGCTGGCATTCCTTCCTCACAGGCAAAGGTAGCCACCGCTCCAAAAAAGTCAAGGGCTTCGCGAGTGGCCGCGCAAAATCAACCGCACAGCCAAAGCCACCCTTGACTTTTTTTCCGCTTGCGGCAATTTGCGGCCTATGAGGAAGTAATGAAAAACTGTACTCATGCAGGTTGATAATTTTGATCTACCATCTTAGCCAACGCAATTTCTTTAGTAACAGAAAAAGTTTCCCACGGAGTTCTTCCGTAACAATACTTTCCTGTATGTGTCCGCTGCTCATTGTATTCGCTGATCCATTGATCAAGATCAGTCTGTAAAGATTCTAATGAGTCATAGAGCTTCTTTCGAAAAGCCACAGCGTAGAATTCGTCTTGAATAGTTCGGTGAAAACGTTCACAGATGCCATTGCTTTGCGGACTTTTAACTTTTGTTTTGGAGTGTTCAATATTTTCGATTCTTAGGTACAGCTCATATTCGTGATATTCAGCCTTCCCACAATATTCCGTACCACGGTCTGTAAGAATGCGTAGTAAAGGAATCTGTTGCTCCTCGAAGAAAGGCACCACTTTGTCGTTTAACATATCGGCGGCCGTGATAGCATTTTTCCGATCATAGAGTTTAGCAAAAGCAACTTTGGAATAGGTATCGATGAATGTCTGTTGATAAATTCGTCCAACGCCTTTGATGTTACCAACGTAGTAAGTGTCTTGAGCT